>NZ_JBBOPV010000005.1:0-1640 GCF_038003785.1 Paenibacillus sp. FSL W8-0919 | reverse complement strand
CAGCGATGGAAAGCGCGCCCGCGTGGCTAACAAGTCCCGAAAAGGCATGAGCGTTGCATAAATCTTTACATCAGCAATCACTTGGATGAAATCTGAATAAGAACAATTAATTTACAGTTGTTTTTTCGAGAATTACACCAAAAGATCCAACACTTTCTTAAATGTAGCTACGTTTTCCTATAAAATGTATTTTGTGCAAGATTTTTGTTTCCTAAGTCACTTTGCTTGTTTTAAAAATGCCAATGCTCGTTCGTAATTCAGGTACCTTCCTTGGTGCACCGCGTGGCTTTCCAGAAGTTGTTCGCGTAGGTGCTCGAAACAGAGCATTCAAGAACTGGGACCACGGATGATACATGTGAATTCGAAACAATTCAAGGACACGCCAAACGCTTTTCTTGGTTTCTAGACGTAGCTGCATATACTGTGCCAGCACGTAAGCGATCAGCGCAAGGTAAATCTGGTTCCATATCGCTTGCGGCTTATAGCTGTGCAGTTTTTTTAGGCGCAGATGCTGCTTTATCCATTTAAAGAAAAGTTCAATAAGCCATCGGCATTTGTAGATATGAGCTACTTCTTCGGCCGTTATGTCCTGTCGAGAGGTAAGTAGGCGATAAAAGCGCCCCTGCTCATCATAAAACTCTACGAGCCGGACTCGTTCCTTCATCTTGCGCCAACCGCTACCTACGTTCACAAGAGCATCTCGTGTGATCGGACTTCCTGGAGGGATTTCTCGTTCCTCCACAACATGGATTGAGGTGCGATCTCTCATTCGCATGACAAATTGAATGCCGCGCTCCATCCAGTTATCCATGTTTTTGTAGCTATCATAACCACGGTCCATGACATAAGTTGCCGCCTGCTCGGTGACCAGTTCGACCGCCCCGGCTCGGTCGCCTACGTTTAAAGTCGATGGGATGACAGCGTCCGGATATACCACTTCGGGTGAAGCGGCTACGAGCCGCACATGCAGCTTTACCCCGCTGGAGGTATGCGAAACTCTGGCCCAATCCCCAAGTACCAAGGGGAGTGTGATTTTCGACGAATCAATGAGTGCCAGAGGTCCAATGGTTGAAGAAATGCCCTGCTGGTGAGCCGTCAGCTTCTGGACACGGGCAACGCTATGGAGAAAAAGCATGTGCAAGATTTCCGTCGGGATTTCGCTGAGTTTCCGTGACAATTGGGCTGCGCTGATGCTGGGCAGATCGAGGATGGACCGAATGTCAGAATGTGCATAAATTTGTTCTTCCATCTCGATATAGCTTTGCCAATGGTTGAGCTGAGCCAGAATGAAAATGAGAATGCTTTTGTTGATGGTGAGCTTCTTGGCGTAGCGATCGGCATGAAGGAGTCGATCGTGTACATCCAAAGGCAGTAAAGAAAGCAGTTGACGAACGACAGTGTTTTGGGTTACGTTATCCATGGTTTGGACTCCTTTTTAGAGGTCGTGGACAACGTGCTACGTCTTCTAAATTAGGAGCCTTTTTTTGTTTTGTCCATGAAAAAGATACAGGTAGTTACAGAAATAGTAACTTCAGCAAAAGTTGTGATAGGTTTTATGCAACGCTCATGCCGAAAAGGGACTTGTAGCGATGGAAAGCGCCCCCCGCGGGGCCAACAAGTCCCGAAAAGGGACTTGCAGC
>NZ_JBBOPV010000004.1:0-13229 GCF_038003785.1 Paenibacillus sp. FSL W8-0919 | reverse complement strand
GGCCCCGCGGGCGCGCTTTTCCTGGCTACAGGTCCCTTTTTGGGACTTGTCGGCCTCGCGGGCGCGCTTTTCCTGGCTACAGGTCCCTTTTCGGGACTTGTCGGCCTCGCGGGCGCGCTTTTCCTGGCTACAGGTCCCTTTTCGGGACTTGTTGGCCTCGCATGCGCGCTTTCCCTGGCTACATGTCCCTTTTCGGGACTTGTTGGCCTCGCATGCGCGCTTTCCATCGCTGCAAGTCCCTTTTCGGGACTTGTTAGCCTCGCGGGCGCGCTTTCCATCGCTGCAAGTCCCTTTTCGGGACTTGTTAGCCTCGCACGCGCGCTTTCCATCGCTACAAGTCCCTTTTCGGGACTTGTTAGCCTCGCGGGCGCGCTTTCCATCGCTGCAAGTCCCTTTTCGGGAC
This sequence comes from Paenibacillus sp. FSL W8-0919, assembly GCF_038003785.1. Classification (NCBI taxonomy): domain Bacteria; kingdom Bacillati; phylum Bacillota; class Bacilli; order Caryophanales; family Paenibacillaceae; genus Paenibacillus; species Paenibacillus sp. FSL W8-0919. Next base: position 12,826 of record NZ_JBBOPV010000004.1, on the reverse strand, counting down.
TTGTTAGCCTCGCGTCCGCGCCGACGCAACGCCGCCCGCGCCCCACCAAAAAAGCCGGTTATTCCCACGCCTCGGGAATAACCGGCTTTTATCCATCACCCTTGCTTCGCCAGCTTCGCAACGGCCATCAAGGCTGCATTGATCTCGCGCTCCACGGCATCCGACACGACATTCGTGTTCGGATCATACTCTGCCGCGAGATCCGCGTCCGCGAAGCCGTCGATCGCCACGATCGCACCAGCGCGGACGCCGCGGAGGGCGGCCACTACATAAAGCGCCGAGATTTCCATCTCCACGCCGAGCGCGCCGGCCGCCTTATATTTCGGATGGGGGAATTCCTCCACCCCGTTAAAGAATACATCCAGCGTCACCGTCATCCCTTTGCGGACGACGCCCTCGCCTAACGAGAGCGCGGATTCGTACAGCGCCTCAGCGACCGCGCTGTCCGCCACAGCCGGGAAGCCTTCCGGCACAAGCTGCTTCGTCAGCCCGTCCGTACGGATGGCCGCGGTGCTGACGACCAGGCTTCCCGCCGGCGTATCCGCCCGGTAGGAGCCGGCGGTGCCAACGCGGATCAGCGTCTTCGCACCGGCGCGAATCAGCTCCTCGAAGCAGACGGCCGCCCCCGGGCACCCGACGCCGTGGCTCGTCACGGCCAGCTCCACGCCTTCGTACGTCCCCACGAAGGTCCGGTATTCGCGGCTGAACGCCAGCTCGCGCGCGCCTTCCAGCTTGCGGGAGATGACTTCCGCGCGCTTCGGATCGCCGCAGACCACGACGAATTCGGGAATATCCTCAGAGTTCACTTGCAATATCGGCATCAACATATCAATCAAACTCCTTACGTGTCCATTCGTCTTCCGGTATATCCAGCGCTTCGCCGCTAAACCGCTGCTCCTTGAACGGATCGGCTTCATTATGGAAGCCGTTGCGTTCCCAGAAGCCCGGCCGGTCCTCCGCCATAAACTCAATGCCGCGCAGCCACTTCGCGCTTTTCCAGAAATACCGATGCGGCACAACCGTGCGCAGCGGCCAGCCATGCTTGTCCGTCAGCGGCTCTCCGTTGAAGCGGTAAGCAAGCAGCACATCGTCCCGCAGCAGGTCCTCGATCGGCACGTTCGTGTCATAGTCCGGATCCGCATGGAACATGACGTACTTGGCTTCCGGCTTGACCTTCAGCTCCTTCAGGAAATCCCGAAACAGAACCCCTTCCCACACCGTATCGAATTTGGACCAGCGTGTGACGCAGTGTATATCGGTTTGGAGCGTTACCGTCTTCATCGACAAAATATCCTCATACGAAAATGTCCGCTCCTCCTCAACTTCGCCGAATACCCGCAGCGTCCACTCAGACATGTCATAAACCGGTACCTCCCCTTCATGCAAAATGGGGAACTTCTCGGTCAGCGTCTGTCCGGGAGGCAGCTTGACCCGCTGCTCCTCGGTCAGGTTGCCGGCCGCGACCGGCTTCATTTTTTTCAAACGTTCCGCTTTCTTATGCACCTTCCGCTCATCTCCTTATGCAAAGTCTCGGGTCCATTTCCGAAAGATCACCGGGGCATCAAGCTTTATCGCGAGCTTGAGCCCTGCTTCAGCGCATCCTTCTGAAAGCTCTTATCCTTGAAGAAGAACATCGCCAGGATCGTCACGACATACGGCAGCATTTGGGTGAAATGTGTCGGCAGCGCCAGTCCCTGGAACCGGATGCTCAGCGCATCCATGAACCCGAACAGCAGACTTGCCGCCGTTACGCCAAGCGGGCCGGATTGGCCCAGCATTGTGGCAACCAGCGCGATGAAGCCGCGACCGGCGGTCATGCCCTCCGTAAACATCGTCACTTGTCCAAGCGACAGCTGCGCACCCGCAAGCGCGCACAGCACGCCGCTAGCCAGTACGGCGCCGTATTGATAACGGGCTACCCGAATCCCGACGCTCTTGGCCGCCAGCGGATTTTCACCCGCAGCCAGGAAGCGGAATCCGCTCTTCGTGCGATAAAAATAGTACCACATCAAACCCGCAATCAAAAAGGACAAGTACACAAGCGGCGTCAATCCCGCCAAAATCGGCCCGATCACGGGAATATCCTCAATGACGGGGATATTCCATTTCGGCAGCCCCACCATCGTGTTGTCGTAAAAGGCGCCTTTTACATCGAAGATCGCCCGCAGGCTGAACGTGGTAAGCCCGGCCGCCAGCGCATTCATGGCGATCCCGACGACGATGACGTTCGCCCGCAGGTTTATGCTCAAATAGGCAAATATCAACGAAAAGATCGATACAATCGCAATCGCAAACAATATCGCGTAAAACACGTTGCCGAAGTAGTAATTCCCAACCACTGCGGAGAACGCCCCCAGCAGCATAAAGCCTTCCAGGCCGACATTGAACAATCCGACGCGCGAGCAGAGGGCGCCGCCGAGGGCTGCGAGCAGAATCGGCGTCAGCACCCGGAGCGCCGAGTTAATCAGGGCAAGGTCAAACAGCTGTTCCATCGGATTTGTTCTCCTTTCTGCGCTTCAGGAAGCTATATGTGAATCGGGCGGAAATAAACAGGATCAGAACGGCTTGGATGATATCCCCCACCTCAAGCGGCACTTCCGTATTCCGCTCGACGCCCATGCCGCCGGTCTGCAGCGCCGCAAGAAAAATCGCCGCAATCAGCGTGCCGATCGGATTCGATCCGGCCAGCAGGGCTGCCATAATGCCTGTCCATGCATAATCCGCCGTGGATAATGCGCCGTCGATATAACGATACTGGGAGCCCAATATCTCGACAGCGCCGCCGAGTCCCGCCAGACCGCCGCTTGCGAACATGGCGCCGATCATCATCGGTCCGCGCTTCACCCCGCCGAACAAGGCGAACAGCGGGTTCCCGCCGAGCATCCGGATTTCATAACCGACCACCGAACGCTTCAGCAGCACGAAAATGATCAGAGCGGCGAGAACGGCCAGCACAAACCCGACGTGAAGGGGCATGCCAGAGATCAGCTTCGGCAGCCAGACGCTGTTGTCAAGCATCTCCGACTGGGCCATCGCCGCCGAGCCTGAGCGGTCCTTCAGCGGGTAGGCAACCAGATAGCCGGCAAACAATACGGCCACATAGTTGAGCAGCAGCGTCGAGATCAGCAGGTTCACGCCGAATCTCGAATCGAAGTACCCGGCCATGACCGACCATAATCCGCCTGCTATAATGCCGGCGAGCAGAGCGGCAACGCATACGAGCCAGCCCGGTCCCGGCATATACAATCCGACCAATGCGGCGCAGAGCGCCCCGAACACCATCTGACCTTCCGCTCCAAGGTTAAAGAAGCCCGCGCGGAAGGCAAGCGCCGCGCCCAATCCGATCAGAATGATCGGCGTCGCCCGCGAGAGGGTGTTCGTGAAGAAATACATTCCTCCGAACGCGCCTTTCCACATTTCCGCATACGTCTCTAAAATGTCGCCTCCGGCAATAATAATTGCAATCGCTCCAGCCAATAGACCCACGATGATGGCTGCGATCGGCTGAAGCAGCGGAAGCGTTAATTTTGTCCATTTGTTCATTGCAATGTTCCTCCCGCCATCAGCAATCCCAGTTTTTCCTCCGTCGCTTCCTTCGCGGACAGCTCGCCTGCAATTCGGCCTTCATACATAACCAGTATCCGGTCAGAGAGCTTCAAAATCTCGGTCAGCTCAGAGGACACGAGCAAAATTCCCGTTCCTTCTTCGCGCCGTTTCAACAGCTCACCGTGAATCGTCTCCATGGCGCCAATGTCGACGCCGCGCGTAGGCTCCGCCGCGATCAGGAACGGCGTGCCCTGCTCCAGCTCGCGGGCGACAATCAGCTTCTGCAGATTGCCCCCGGACAAATACTGCGTGCTCGTCTCGAGCGAGCCTGTCTTAATCGAAAACTTCTGCACCCACCCCGAGACAAGGGATCGGATATCCTTCAGCTTGAGGAAGCCACTCTTCTGCAGCCGACGATGATGACCCATCAGTCCGGTATCCATCACCGTGGCCGTCCGGTTGGCCCCCCACACGTAACGGTCCTCCGGGATGTGCGCAAGACCGCTCTCCCGAATATCTCTTGGCGTCATGCCCGTAACGTCCTTGCCAGCGACGGCGATCCGGCCGCCGTCCGGCTGGGCCAGACCCGAGATGAGCTGAAGCAGCTCGGATTGTCCGTTACCGGATATGCCCGCTACCCCTACGATCTCGCCTGCACGAACGCTCAGGCTTACCGCATCTAGCACCGGCTTGCCCTTCGTGCCGCGCAGCGAAAGGTCCGTTACCTCCAGCACCTTATCTCCAGGCGTAATCGGTTTGCGATCCAGCTCCAGCAGCTCACGTCCGACCATCAGACGGGAAATCTGATGCGCATCGGTAGCATGCTTATCGACCACGCCCGTCACCGCTCCGTCCCGAAGGACGGTAATGCGGTCGGCCACATCGAGCACTTCATTCAGCTTGTGACTGATCAGAATAAAGCTTTTGCCCTGCTTCGACAGCTGCTTAATAGCCTCCAAGAGCTCCTGGACCTCCAGCGGCGTGAGAACCCCTGTCGGCTCGTCCAGGATAATGATGTCCGCCCCTTGATAGAGCACCTTTAAAATTTCGACCCGCTGCTGCACACCGGGAGCGGTGCTGCTTACGATCGCCTGCGGATCCACCTTCATGCCGAATGTTTCGCATAGCTCTTCCACCGTCTTCACGGCCTGCTTCCGGTCGAAGACGGCCCCTGCGCCCGGTTCGTTGCCAATGACAATGTTCTCCGCGATCGTAAAGGAAGGAAACAGCATGAAGTGCTGATGCACCATGCCGATTCCGCTCTGTATGGCATCCAGGGGACTGGCAAAGGACACTTCCTTGCCGTTCAGACGAATCGTACCCGAGGTCGGTTGCTCCATCCCGTACAAAATCCGCATCAGCGTTGTTTTACCTGCACCATTCTCTCCGACAATCGCATGAACTTCACCTGCGCGCAGCGAAAAATCAATGCCGCGGTTTGCGCTAAACTCGCCATACTTTTTCGTAATACTGTCCATCTGGAGTAGCATGTCGGTTATGCCTTCCTTTCGCTTCTGAATAAAAGACCGACTGCCCTATGCGCAGCCGGTCCAGGTGAGAACTAGTTTTGTTCCAATGCGTTCGTTACTTTAATTTTTCCAGCGATTATATCGTCAGAAATCACCTTGAGCTGGTCTACAATGTCTTGTCCAATGAACGGGTTCAGCGGAGTTTTGCTCTCATGCGTGACATAAGTGAGGCCTACGCCGCCTTCCTTCAAGCCATACTCGCGAACATCAAAGGAAAATTTGCCTTCCACAAAGTCTTTGACCGTCTCGTACGCAACGGCGTCCGTTCCCTTCAGCTGAGCCAAGACAACATGCTCGGGATCGGTGCCGGTGTTGTCCGTATCTTGGCCGGACGTGTAGAAGCCCTTCTCCTTCGCAGCTTCGAATACGCCTAGGTCGCCTACGGCGGACATGCCTGCTACGAAATCCGCGCCTTTGGAATTTTGCAGGAGCGCAAGCTCTTTCGCTTTCGCCGGATCGTCAAATCCGCCGACGAAGTTAACGAAGATTTCGACATTCGGGTTGACGGATTTCGCGCCTTCCTCAAAGCCCTTGATATACTTGTGCATAATCGGAATATCGTCTGCCACGACATTGCCGACCTTGTTCGTTTTCGTTGCCAATCCGGCAGCCGCTCCAAGGAGGTAAGCCGCCTCATGCTCGCGGAATCCGACGCTGCGAACGTTCGGCAAGTCGACAACGGTATCAATGATCGCGAACGGTACGTCCGGATTCTCCGGCGCAACCTTCTTAAGCGCATCTTCCATCTGGAATGTGGTTGTGATGATCAAGTCATATTTCTCTGCCACGGCTGTGCGCAGATTTTGCTCGATCGAGGCCGGATCCGTCGATTCGATCGTCTTCACTTCCACGTCGAAATCGGCAGCCGCTTTCTGCAAGCCTTCGTCCATCAAGGCAAAGAATGGATTCACGCCGATCTTCTCAGGAAGAACGAGCGCAATGCGTTTCTTATCTTTAGACCCTTCAGCACCGCCAGCTTCGGCACCTTTGTCGGTCGACTTATCATTGCTGCCGCAGCCTGCCAGCAGTCCGACGGAGAGTACGAGTGTTAATAGAATTGACCATGTCTTCTTCATGTCCTGAGCTTATCCTCCTAAGTGAGCACGTTTTATACTATTATCCTAGGGTATAGACAAGCAGATGTCAAAACAAAAATTTTAGCGTTTTATGTAGTTTAATGTGTTTTTTAGCAAAAATTTGGTCGAAAACTGCATATATCACAGAACATTCCTTAATAAAAATGTCATTAATGTTCGGAAAATGCCAACATTTGATCAGTCGTTTTTACCATAGAACCAGGGTGAAAGCGCATTATTTTTCAAAACAGCCGGCATTCAACCGCTCCTTATTATTTCTATATCGTACAAAGCAGAGATACATCCAGACCTTCGGCCGTACTAGAGGAAGGCAATTTATTGGAGAATAGACCACGACTTGGACTTCTTCCTTTACCATAGGACCATGGATTTTGTTTAGAGGACCACCACAATTATTGCATCTAGTCCCAGCTAAAACCTTTCTTAATTAAATACGAGAATTAAATACAAGTTAAAAAATGGTTTTTATTTGCAACATTTATGAGTTGTTATGCATTAAGAATATGAACGATCATTATTTAGTAGTGATTTTTATAATTCATGAAAAGAGGGAGAAAACTCTCCAACTCCCCCATCATTTAGGAGGAAGAATTTCAATGAAAAATAAATGGTTGGCTATAATTTTGGCATTTTTCGTATTGATTGGCGGGGTGATCTATTCAACGGGTACAGTTAATAGTAAACAAGGTTCAACAAATATCGCTACACAGACGGACCATACATCTGCAGACAAGAGGATCGATAAATCAACATCAAAACCGAAATCTGTGCATGGTCAAATTCAGATTTTTCCTTTTGAAGAGGCAGTTAACCGATCTGATTTAATTGCCAAAGTTAGAATAGGAAAAAAGTCAGGAGAATTGAATGAGCCTGTACCAAAAACGGTATTTAATGCTCAGATATTAGAAACTCAGAAATCCGATGTGAAGGTTGAGCTGGAATCTATCCAGATTATGCAGCAGGGTACCGATGAAATATTGTTTAATGATAACCCTATATTTAATGAGAATGAGGAATACATTTTATTCCTGAAAAAAGCCGTGGGACCAATAACACAAGAGTATCCTGACTTATATTGGATCACTGGAGAAGAATCAAACATGTATAAAGTAATCGGGGATCAACTAGTTGAAAGACAGGCATTCATTAAAAATGAGCTTCTATATATTCAAGATAAAAGCTTCGTTGCTAAACAATCCTCCGGAAAACCTACCCAAATTCTTGATGAAGCTGAACTGAGCAAAAAGATAAAGTCTTTCGTGAAGAATTAGATATTGGTCTCATGCTAAAGGGGATGCCTGACACGGCATCCCCTTTCCATTAAAATGAAGCAGCCTATGAAACAACAACTGATCCCGAATCCAAGCTTACTTCAAAGGCATCTCAATCGATGAGCTGCGCCGCCCTCAATAACCGCTGCAGCATCGCCGCCGCTTCGCCGCGGGTCAGCTTCGAAAGCGGCTTAAGCGCATCGTCGGCTCCGTAGACGATCCCTTCGTTCACAAGGACGGCCGCTGCCGGTTTGGCCCAATCGGACAGGTCTTGAAGGTCTCTGTAACCGTCAAGAACAATATCTGCTTCCTTCTTATTCATTACAGTCGTTAATCCTGCCAGCTTCATCGCTCTGGCCATAACGGCCATAGCCTCTTGACGCGTAATGCCTTGATCTGGCCGGAAACGGCCGACCGCATCCCCTTGGATCAGCTCATACTGCACAGCTTGTGCAATGACGCCGCTGTACCAGTCGCCTGCATGGACATCCTGGAACGCGGAGCCTTCACCCTTCACCTCAGGCAAGCCGAGAGCCCTCACGATCATGGCGGCAAATTCGGCACGGTTCACTTGAGCGTTCGGCGCAAAATGGAGCGTCGCATGATCTGCACCTGAGCCCGCTCCAGCTCCATCCTCGCTGCTCCCCTTTCCGCTTAGGATCATGCGTGAGGCAAGATCATTCACCGCATCGTTGGACCAATGAAACGTAACATCGGCAAGATTCGCTTGATGAGCAACGAAAGCAACGGTTCCTGCATCCAAACGGTGCATGATGGCCTCAACGCTGCCATCCTTCCTCGGTTCAACGCGTGTCGGGATGTGGTATAATTCCCCGTTGTCATCCACTCCGACAGCTGTCGTGATGCGGCCCGGCATTCCCTGCGTCCAAGTGATTCGGTGCTCCATATATTGCGGGAATCGCTTCAGCTCAAGCGGCTTATCATGGGCCTTCGCTTTCGCTGTTATATCGAAATCGACTGGGGAACCGACCAGAGCAGCCCCTGATTCCGATAGAGCCTTCTTAACGGCTTCTGCCTTAGCTGCATCGGTAGCAGCCATCTTCAAGGTCACCGACATTTGATCTGCCGCTAACGGCAGCTTCGGATTGTCCGGCTCGTGCCAGCGAGACGATGCCATCACGGCTGCAGGAACATGGAAATGGCCCAGCGTTGATCGGATTTCAACGGCTCCCTGCTTGGCGCTAAGCAGATCTATCGCTTCTCCGCTTGCCTCCAGGGAGACCTGATCCGCAGGCTGATCCAGCGCGATAATGATTACCGGCTTGTAGTCCACTGTCTTTAAACGGGCTTCCAGCTTAGCCGTATCCAATTTCATCGATACGACGGTATGTCCATTTATCTCATGGGACAAACCAGCAACCATCCCTTCCTGTGACTCATCGTTTAGGGTAACTCTGATCTTCACGCGATTCTCCGAAGGTGCGGCATGGTTCGATTGGCTCGGCAAAGCCGGCCCTTGGCCCGAATCTGGCGCCGAGCCTCCAGGAGCTTCAGGAGTTCCGCCGCCCCCGGTTGACGCTGCTTCCGTCACCGCCGCTCTATATTTCTGCTGCTGACCATCGGGCGCCGTAACAACCACCTCGATGACATGGTTCCCAGCAGCAATGGGAAGGTCCGGGCTTTTTTGCCCGGAGACGAGATCGATCGGTCCGAACACCAAATCTCCGGCTACGCCGTACACGCTGGCCGCAACCGTCGCCCTCGCATCATACACCTGCGCCGTCACTGTGATCCGATTCGTTTCCTTTGGAACAGCTGCCTTGTAATCATAGTGATATCGATCGAATGCAGGGCTAAGACCGACTTCGCCTTCGGATGACTCAAAGCGCAAACCTTGCAGGCTTGCGTCGTACGCCGGAACCGCAGCTTCCTTCACCGTAAAGCTCCATGTATCGGCCCCTTGAATCCCGGCAAAGGAGGCACCTGAAAGATTACCGGTAAAAGCCCCCGGATCGATCTCGACATAATAAGCCATCCCCTCATCGAAATCGTTCAGCGGATCAATAATCGCCGTGTTGCCGAGAATCGTTACTCTCCCTGCATCGGCCGCGTCGATGGTCTCCACAACATGCGAATCCGGGCTCTGCCTGATCGTAATCAATCGGCCCGAGACAGCTGTCACTTCTTCTTGAAATACCACTCGCAGGGGCACGTCTTTTTCCACTCCGACAGAATGATGAGACGGCGTATACGACAATGCCCTAAGCTCGGTCGGGGACGGGAGCGGCTTCCATTTGGCGTACAGCGTGACATCCTGTGTACCGAATGTCAGCTTGCTGCCGGCCGGATAATCGCTCCCGCTGCCGTCCGGCTCCGTGTTCCAGCCTTCGAAGACAAATTCATCCTTGCGCAGCTGTCCCGTATTATCCGCCACCAACGTCTCGTCTCCTCTGGCAAACAAACCGCTGCTTACCGGAACATTCCCTGCGGTGTGTCCGTTGCCGTCATAGGTTAACGAGTAAAGGTTCGGCCATTTCGTTGTCACCTTTACCATACGGTAGCTGCTTTTTCTGCCGGCAGCATCTTTGGCAATGACATTAAAATAATAGTCCGTGCCTTCAGAAAGACCGTTCACCACAAGGGCGGTTTGATCCGTCGCATAGCTTCCGACCGGCTTACCGTTCTTCTCCATCTGACTGACGTCCCCGATATTCGGGCTGCCTGATGAATATAAAAGATACTGCAGCTCGTGCTGCTCCGTCATATTGTCCACAGCCTTGGGCCATTGCAAAGCAACCGAGTCCGTCGTGATACTGTCCGGATTCAGAGTCCCGCTGCCTGGATCCGGCGGCGTTGTATCCAGTACGGCCTTCGTCAGCGTCGGCGTATCCCTGGTGCTGGATGTCCCGTCCCCGAGTTGTCCTCCGCCGTTAAAGCCCCATCCCCAGACGGTTCCATCCTTCTTCATTGCCACGCTGTGAAAACCGCCTGCCGCAATTTCCCGAACATGCTCGATGCCTGACACCGGGACCGGAATGAGGCTGGATGCATTCGAGCCCACGCCAAGCTGCCTCTGACTGTTATCCCCCCAGCTCCATACGTTTCCCGTCCGGTCCAGGGCAAGGCTGTGGTAGCCTCCGCCCGCAACGGCAACGATATGCTGCAAGTTTTTAATTTGCACGGGTCTTGTTCGGTTGGTTCGTGTGCCATCCCCAAGCGTGCCGTATGTGTTTTTTCCCCATGCCCATACGGTGCCGTCTTGCGTAACGGCCAAACTATGGGAGCCTCCGGCGGCGATCGCCATGACGTCAGTCAGCCCGGCAACCTGCACCGGAACGTACCGATCCGTCGTCGTCCCATCGCCAAGCTCCCCGTCCCCGTTTACTCCCCAAGCCCATACGGTGCCGTCGGATTTCAAGGCAAGGCTGAAGTAACCGCCTGCCGCAATCGCCGTCACATCGTTCAGACCGGCGACCTGAACCGGAGTATTTTGTTGTAACGTCGTTCCATTGCCCAACTCGCCGTTGTCATTCTTCCCCCAAGTCCATACGCTCCCGTCCTCGGAAAGCGCCATGCTGTGATAGCCAAGCCCTCCGGAAACGGCCTTTATTCCGCTCAGCCCGCTCACCTGGCCAGGCACGTTCATATCCGTTACCGTCCCGATTCCTAATTGCCCATTCTCATTGGATCCCCAGGTCCATACGGTACCGTCGCTCCGAAGCGCCATAGTGCTGCGAACGCCGGTGTGAACGTCGATGACATGGTTCAACCCCTTCGCCATCACCGGCGTCGTGCGGGCACTCCAGGTGCCGTTACCCAGCTGTCCCCTGTCTCCATACCCCCACGAATAAACTTCACCGCTGCTTACGAGCGAAGCGGTATGATAGTACCCGGCCACAAGCTTCGGTGCAGCGGCCGGTGCCGCAAACGCATGACGATATCCCGCGACCCAATCCAGCTGCAGCAGAAGCATCGCCATGCACAGCAGGATTTTCACTGAACGCCTTAGCATATTCTCCTCCTTCGTTTCATTAAGCGTTTATAGCCACAGCCCGATTGGGACCGCGGCACCAAGGATGGTATCAAACTTATCGCAGGAAAACGATTGACAAACGTTAACTTTTCATCTTTTTTTTCATATAATCTAGTTATCTCGACTCAATTCCCGTAAAAATAACGTTCGTATATTGTGAGGGTATCCTATGAAACTACTGACCGACCCACCTATTCTGAAAATGAAAATAAGCCCTCCCGGGCTGAAAAAGCATCTGATCCATCGGGATCGGCTGCTGCGAATGTTGACGGCAGGGCAAGGAGGACAGCTGACCACCATTATCGCCCCTGCCGGATACGGCAAATCGACGCTGCTTGCCCAGTGGGCTTATGAAGCCGGCAAACGATGCGCCTGGGTGTCCCTGGATGAACGGGATAACGACCCCGTCCGCTTTTGGCGATACGTCACCGCAGCTCTCGGCTCGGCGCTTCCCAAGCAGCTGGGAGATCGCCTTCTGGACCATACGCATCTGCTGCCGGGCTCCTCGGTCGAAAGCTTTCTGGATACGCTGATCAGTGAATTATACGAGCATCATGAACCGCTCCATCTCATTCTCGAGGACCTGCACAGCATTCACAATGCGGCCATCCATGAGGGGATTTCCTACTTGATCGACTACCTCCCAGAGCATCTCCATCTCCTCATCTCCTCCCGAACCGAGCTTCCGTTCCCTACGATCAAGGGCGTGATTAACCATGAGATCCGTCATATCGGAATAAAGCAGCTGGAGTTTACATTGGATGAGACGGAGCGTTTTTTTCATCACGCAGATGACACTGGGCAGCAGCCTCTCCTGACTCCAATGCAGCTGGATACCGTCTGGAGCCAATCGGAAGGCTGGATTGCCGGTCTCCAGCTGGCTGCCGTTTCCCTTCAGAACGGCATGGGACCGGAACCCTTTATGGATGATATGAGGGGGAATCCGTCTCTGCTATCAAAATACTTGTTTCAGGAGGTCGTGAGTAAGCAATCCTCCAAGGTGTTTTCCTTTCTGCTCCAGACGGCTGTCCTTTCAGAGCTCCATCCGCAGATTTGCAATGCCGTAACGGATTTCAGGGACAGCCGCCCGATGCTGGAGGAGCTGCAGAAGCTGAACCTGTTCCTGGTACCGCTGGATGAACAGCATGCCTGGTTCCGCTACCATCATCTGTTTTCGCAATTTCTGCTGGACCTCCTGCAGCGTGAGTATGACGGTGAGCATGCGAAGCGTCACCGGCTTGCCGGGCAATATTACGCCGCCATCGGCTCCATGGATGAAGCCATCGACCATCTGTTAGCAGCGCAGGACTTCGAGGCTGCCGTGAATTTGCTGGAGCCGCATATGCAAAGCGTGCTTGAACGGGGCGAAATCGCCACGCTCCTAAAATG
>NZ_JBBOPV010000003.1:0-25191 GCF_038003785.1 Paenibacillus sp. FSL W8-0919 | reverse complement strand
CTTAGCTACAGTCTGACTATCATCGTAAAGCTTGACCCACTGATAACTATTCCACACCTCTGCAACCGGCTCCCCAACAGGCTTTTTCCCCTCTTTTGCTAAAGCCGTTTTCGTTTTTAGATTCGCAGGGACATTAGCCCATCCGCCACGTATCCTTTCCAAATTACTCACCCCCAATATTAATGTTTTCGTAAATGTTAATGTTAATGTTATTATAATGCAAACCCTTATGTAAGACAAGGCTCCGGTTGGAAAAAACTGTTGTTGTGCCGCAGGTGCGGCAAACAGGTGTCTAAAAAGGTCTTGTGGACAACTCTATCTAAATTCAATCTTTATCCACAATCGCAATGAAAGGTAGCCGAGCTACGCTCGCCTTATAGATTAAAATCATCCTCCCCACGCCCGCCCCTGCGTTTGTGTGCTCGCAATTTTGTGCTTGACGGGGGGGTGGGGTTGTGATAGGCGGGTGGAGAGCTTGAGCGAGCGAGCACACGCCCCCCTTATAGCCGAAAACGGCATAAGGAGGGCTAGGCTAGGGTCAACTTAGGCGTAACGGAGCCGCCGTCGGTCGCTTCGCTTTTACTGTCATTCAACGTGCCCAGGTCGTGCTTTACCACGTGGCCGCATATGTTATTATGCGGCGCTCTGACAGCCAGCCTACGCCTTGCGGCGTACACGGACGGGAATATGGTCGATGGAGTCACATCGCCAATCTGGGACGATTGCAGGGGCGCAATCGAGCGCGAATACTCAAGGCCATTTAGCTGGCTTAATCATCCCCAAGCAGTTTAATTCCGGACGTCGCGCCGCCTACACCGTTTCAGGTTCGGACTTTTTCGCCGTTGGCCGCTTCTGGGGAGATCGGGACGACAAACCCGATGTGTGATCGTAATTCGACCATTTTTTTTACGTCGTTTTGGGTGGCATTCTGCTTAGTCCGAAAAAAGGCAATAAGAAACTAAGCATACGATGACCGTTTTTTCAAAAAATGGAAATCGTGCGCCTGATATTCGCTTTTGCTGTTTCGCTCTTGTATGTATCTCTAGCTGCTCGAATCTACTTTTGAAAACCAAAAAGCCCCTAACCGCCGAACTTCACAGGGCGATTAGGGGCCTATTTACATGTAGTAAAAAACCACGAACTTCCTTTCGAGACTCCTTGTAAATACCCCGAATTTTGGGTATACTAAAGGTATCTGAAAAGCTGTTGTGAGGCACCTGTTTCGCTGAATGTGGGTTCAGACGGAGCAGCAAACGAGTTGGTAGCTCGTTGCGGCCGAAACAATGGCTTTTATTTTGTTTTCAATTAATTTAATAGATTTAACTACATTATTCCACATCATTTTTTGTTTGACAAGCTATGATAGAGCCGACACAAAACGACATCGAAGAGCGCTTTGTGTCGAAGTGTATACAGGATGTAGCCGGGCGCTGCGTTAGTCGGGCGCGATCCGCGCCGGGCGTGTATACATTTTCTGCAACCGGCTTCGCTGCAGCCAGGACGATATGTATACATTTCCGCGCCTGGCCAGCTCATGAGATCCGGAAAAATGTATACAAAAAATTTTTTGGTCATGAACGAACAATCAATAGAATCACTTTTGTCCTTTGAGTGAATGTTTTTCCTACTTTTCCGCCCCCGACCGGGGAAGGGGCCCCGGTTGGGGGCGGCGCTTTTACGCCAAAATTGCGTTCACACGCTCTATGATGATACTTCGTTCTTCATCGTCAATCTGATCTAATATTGTTGCTGGATGCTCCCATGTCGCCAGCGCCAGAACATAATGATAGAGAACGCCCCGAACCAAAGGAAACAAACGGGATTCTATAATAGACCATCCGGGCGTATTGCTTAAATAGTGGTCGATCAATGCGTTTATTTCTTCCTGCGTGTAGGCCGTTCCGTCCTCCGCTCTATATACCATCATACAAAGCCCCTCCTTATGAAATCGACTTTAAGGCGTATTTATCTATAAGCAACCGCAATTCAATCCAGTTTCCGCCGGACGTCCGGACATACAAGCGACCATTCATTTTTTTTCCGTGGGTGTACATCGTTAATTCCCCCTGACAGATTATATTTTAGGTAGCTGCCGCCCCCGATCAGGGGGCGGAGCGCTGCTATTCGGTGGCTTCCTCAAATACAGTTCCCAAAATATAATCTGCCGCTTTCTGCGCTTGCGCTGCTGCCTGAACGATCAGCTTTTTATCATCCTTCAATTTTCGAAGCCAGCCGCCAATATAAGCGGCGCTATTTTGGATTGTGCTGTTATCGATTCCAGCAACGCCGCACAGCATAGCCGCGCCGATCTCGGCAACAAGTTCCTCTTTTGAATAGTTCTCGTCACCAAATGCGGCAATCTCGGTTATCCCGGAACGGTTTAACCGTTTGGAATGCCCTGTACTGTGTACATGCTCATGAAAAAGGGTGCTGTAGTATTCTTCCGGCTTGGGGTAATCGCATAGCGGCGGCACGCTTACAATATCGTCAGATGGTCGATAGAACGCCCGCCCGGAAGCAAAGCGAACGGGCGGCGCGTCTTTGTAGCTCGCACAAATCCGCTCGGCTTCTTCTATTGGGTCGTGGTCAAATGTTTCGTCGTTCCGCTTGGTTTCCAATCCTTCGCATTGCCGATTAATTTCAAACACCGTGTAATAACGCAGGAATGGGATTTTTTCCTTTTCCCCGGTTTCCTCGTCCTCTTTTTCAAGCCAAGTCCAGAAAACAACGAATTGCCCTTTCTCGCCTTTTTTGACTTTGCCCCCGGCTTCGCTCACCTGCTTGAAGGTCGCATACTCTCCCGGCTCCAGCAGCAGCGTATTAACGCCCCGATACGGCTTTTGTGTCTTCCAATTGACAGCCGCACCCACGCGCCACGGGCGACGCCAAGGCACAATTCCTTTTTCCAATTCCGCAATAATGCGGTCAGTCACCATTTCATAGATTTTGTTGCTCATGTGTTCCCTCTCCTTTACTTGTGGTAAAATAGAGGGGCGAAGGCTCGGAAAATTCTTCGCCCCGGCCCATTTGCTTCCCTAAAAGCAAGTGGGCTTTTAACATGCACTTTGACTCCCCTTCAGATATTGATTTAAAAGCTGGTCGAGTTCTTCAGATACCTTCAACACCTCCGGCGCTCCTAACCCTTTTTCAAGGGCCAAATTCTCCATTTCGCGCCGCTTCTGTTCGATTTCGTCGATCAATTCCATCGTGTTCACCTCCTTTCAAAGCTTGATATTTCCGCCCTCACCCCCTAACATCCGGAACCGTTTGCCGGTCTAGCCCGAGCGGCGATGAGCGGAAGGTTTTAAGGTTTGGAGCATGGATCTTCTATGCTGCCTTGCCTTGCGTATGTAGTTTTCAAAGAACAAAAAAACATCCGTATACCGTAGCCGTCGCAAATTTAAGATCATATCGGTTCTCGGAGCGCAAGGGCATCCCGAAGGGACGACAAAAATTTTTTGAGTGATTTCCTCAAAAAATTTTTTCGCCTTGCGCGGAGAGGTTCGATATGATCCCATGCGACCGGATGGCTACGGTATGCGGATGTTCCCTCTTTGAAAACGGAAGGAGCAAGGCCGGGATAAGGGATACGTATGCGCTCAAACCTTCCGCTTCCTTGAATCAGCTTGCAAAGGTTTTGCTTCCTTGCAGCCCCCGTGAAGAAAGTCAATGGAATCTACAGGGTCTTAGGCAGCTATGCTGCCTTAGACCCTGTGAGTCGCTTGACTTTTAGGGGGCGTCTACTGCGGGAGCCAAATAAAAAACAGCCCTTAAAAAATCAATTCAAGGACTGTTTCTCATGGTGGGTCTATGTTTTTATCCCGGCTGCGGCGCAGCTCCGTGTCCGCTCTCGGTCATGGCTGCCTGGGCAGGCTACCACAGGGCTTCTCATCGTCAAGGGTACGCTCCGCCGCCTCCGCTGGCGCTCCGGACGCCCTTGACGACGAGCCTCGCGCCCTGCGGTATCCAGCCATTGCGGCCATGCCCCTACCGCTCCCACTCCGCCCCGTCACATCGGCTACGCTTCCAATAAGGAGAAAATATCCGGTTACTCCCTTCGACGGCTGTATGTTCCATTATACAAAATGAGTCACAAACAGACAATAAAAATAAGTCTTTTGTCTGTTTACATACCTAAAAACACTACCCCGGATGGACTACACTTGAATTATTAAAGGTATGGAGTGAGAAATGGAACAATCTACATTAAAAATCATAGGAAGCAATGTCCGGAAACGCCGAAAATTGAAGGGAATGACGCAAGAGCAGCTTGCGGATTTGGCCGGAATGAGCTTTTCCTATCTCGGAAAAATTGAACGTGGCGAGTACAACGTAAAAATACAAACATTGGAGAAAGTAGCGAAGGCGTTAGAATGCAGTTTAGCAGCTTTGCTTTCCGACAGTGCTGCTTTTAAAGACGTGGAAATGACCGAACCAGTGCTAGAAGCTGCCGCCATACTTCTCAAGGAAAGCGACGAAAACCAACGTAAAGCTGTTGACATTCTTCGCTTCATCTTCCGAACCGAAAAATAAAAAAACGAACGATCGATTCTCCGGAAGAAAATCATCGTTCGTTATTTTTTGCTTACTGCCCTTCTGCTTGTCCTCCCTGTGCTTGACCTTCCTGTATTTCCTCTGAATCGCTTTTTTCAGACTTTAGAATGTGATCCAATTGACCGCTTTCAATCGCCTGTAAAACTTGCTTTAAGTCAAGTCCGCGCTTATTGACGACAACCATTGTTTCTTCAATCGTTTTTGCTTGCTGCTCATGCTCCAATTCCTTGATTTGCTTATTAACCTTACGTAACTGCTCGTCGATCTTTTCTTTTCTCTCCGTTAGTTTCTCCTGCTTCTCATACAATTTCAACAGCTTATCTTCAATCTTTGCCTCTTTCATTTTTTCCTCCTAAATATCGTAATAATCGTGTTTGTAGGCTACATGTCGAAAGGCAAAAAACAGAACACCCGCGATACAGCAAACGCCAAAAAATAAAATAATTGATGCGGCATCGTTCATTGTATTTTTTCCGGAATTAACTTGCGTGTTTGTTTTTAATTCAGGCTGTTTCGTAGGAGCCGGATCGGTCTGATTTTGTCGATTCTCGGAAACTGTAGCATGACTACTATCCATTTGTTCGAGCATCGTTTCAAAATCTTTTTCAGACGTTGGTTCCTGATCCGATGCGGGGGCATTCTCTTTTACAGGATTATTTTTTGCGGTCTGTTTTAATTCAATTTTTAATGAAAATGTTTCCTCCTTTCCTTCCTCAATCGTTAAATTTTCTGGATATTGAAGGCTGTAATCCGTCGCGTTTTGCCCGACGATGTTAATGAATCCAATCGTATATTTGCCGATTGGGATTTCTTCACTGGTTTTAAAAGCGTTAGCTGCATCCAGCCGCTTGATAACACTATTTCCGTCCGCCGTAGTAAAGTTAATCAGCACAGAATTTGAAAATCCTTGCGGCACAGTTGCTTCCAGTTTTACTTTTCCTACTTTCTCTATAGTAACTGGATTTTGAGGTTCCGCATAGGAGTAACCCGCGAAAAGAAATAAAAAAATCACTAAGGGAATTGCTATCTTGAACCGCAAATTTGTCATCCTCCCTTCAAAATTCCTGTATACAATTGATCCGGAGCCGCGGCAACGGCCGGGCGCGATCCGCGTCGCCCGTGTATACATTTTTCGCAGCCGGCGACGCTGCAGCCAGGACGAAATGTATACATTTTCGCGCCTGGCCAGCTCGTCAGATCCGGAAAAAAGTATACATCAATCGAAAATCAGCGGACGACGTGGATACTTGAACCCTTTATAGCTATTGACCACGACCCCCGAGCCGCCTTCACAATGAACATAGAGGTTCTTTCCGTTTTGATCTTTTCCAATATAGATTCCAACGTGGTTTACGCCTCCTTGCCCCGGCATGTTCTTAAACACCAAATCGCCGGGAATCAATTCATCCCAAGTAATAGACCTTGTGCGCGTCCACTGGTAAGATGTGCCGCCAGCCGAAAAGGTATTACCGAGTCCAGCCGTTTTAAAAGCCCAATCAATGAACCCGGAGCAATCCAATCCGAAAGGCTGGTATGTTCCGGTTGTCTTACTTCCGGGGGCAGTAACCAGCTTTGGCGTACCCCAATCATCATTCCAACCTGCGGGGCTTTTGCCGCCCCAAAAGTATTTAACTCTACCTTCCAGCGTAAGGCCCGCCTCAATTACGTCGCGTCTAGCACCGTCAATGTTTTCGCCTATCCTGTCGCGGATCGCTTGTAATTCCTCCGGCGTCAAAGGATTGGAACCGTAGTCAATGGAGTCAACTAAGTCGGGGAATTGTTCCCGAATAACGTCACTTGTAACTAGCCGTCTCGCCCACTCCTGCTGTTCTTCGTTGAACCCAATTTCACCGAAAATGTCTTCCATGCTATAGGAGTATATTTCAACGATCAGCCTTGTTTTGGTCACTGTTTCACATGTTCTTTCTTCACCGCTACCTGAACATTCTGTCTCTGTATAAGTTTCTTCCCTCGTCTCGATGCGGTTCATTAAATCAAAAATGGATTGCATATAAGTCTGTTGTTCAGGCGCAAATTCAAGTTCCTGCTCGTATTTAACCGCGACAATGGCTAATATTTCGACCCAGTTCGTTTGTAACGTGCCTTCCTCGTTCATGTACTCAATCCGAACGTCATCATAGTCGGCGTTTCTGTAGCTTTCGATTTGGTTTTTGAATTGGGTGTCCATATCTTTGATAAAGTCTTTGTACTTTACAATAGTCGATTCGTCCGCCATAAACGCCGTTCCAGCCGCAGCCGTATTCATTCCCCCGCCATTCGTGATGGTCATCATCAATACCAGTAAAATAGCCACAACAGCAGCAGCGGCCCATGTGTACGGATTTGCAGCAACAGCAGCCGCAGCCTTTGCCGCGAGTTGTTTTGCTACAAGCATAGCGCCCCGTTTCAGCGCCGCTGCTGGTGATGCAAGAACCTTCTTCAATCCACTTTTAAAGGCATTGTTACGAGCCGCCGTTGCCAAGGCTTTTTTGGTTAAAAACTTGTTCCCTGCTGCCGCTGCCGAGCTTGCACTTTTTATGTTCCGGACACGCATAAAATTCTTCGGACGGGCCATGCTTTTAATAGACCTGCCCTTGAATCTATCAACGCCTTTGAGTCTATCAACCGCCGTCGATATTTTCCGGTAGGATCGTTTTGTCTTAGAAATGCCAGCCTTTGAATCTAGCAGCGATTGAATTGCTATATTATGTTCTTCGTCGGCATGACTATCCAAAGCATAATAGGATTGCCGAAGAGACGTTTCCCGCAATTGCCGCATATTACGCTTCATACTTGCCGCCGCTGCTGTTTTCAGGGTCGCTTGAAATCCTGTACTAGCTCCGCGAGAAGCAAAGGACGTCTTGTATTTTCCTCTTATAAATCTCGTTGTATTGCTCTTGAGCTTCCCCGAATTTGCTTTCAGTTTTTTCAGATGATGGAGCTTGATTTTTCTTACGGTGACTTGTTTTTCCCCGATGGAATACCTGCGCGGCGGTATTGACCGCGCAGGTTCTTTAGCCCGGAGAGCTTCCATACGAGACTTGCGAACGTGCAGCGTCCTTATTCTGGACGCTTGCAGTTGTTCGCTTTGGAGGCCTTCTGTGCGAGCCGTCCGGGGCGTTTCTCGCTGCTCACTCCGGATTGCCGCATTATGCTGCGAAGGTTCTTTTTTATTGGCCCGGAGAGCTTCCAAATGAGACTTACGAACATGTAGTGTTCTTATCCGTGACGCTTCTAGCTGCTCGCTTCGTATAGTCGCCTTGTGCGGCGACGTCCGGGGCGTTTCGCGGTTCCGGATAACAACCTTTTGCGCTGCCACTCGTGACGGCTCGGCCTGTTCGCACCGGATCGCCTCCGTGCGGGCCATTCGGGGTGTGTCACTGCGTTGTTCGCTCCGGATCGGAGAGCTAGAGCTTCCGACCCGGACATGTGTTTCAATGAACTTTTTGTTTAATCCAGTAACTTTAACAGGCTGCACTTTCCTGAAATTTGTGGTTTTGATTCGCTTCAATTCACTCCCCCCTTATCGGGCCTTCGCTATACGTTCGACTCGTTCGACTTCATCAACCTTCGTCGTCATCATCTTGTACAGCTTCGTGTTTTTCGGGAACTTATCCGTAAACGGTATGATGCTGTTTCCGATGAATAGCAGCCCTTGCCCGCTGTCTGAATTGGTCACATAGCTAAGTTGCGTATCCGAAATATTAAGCAATGCTGCAAGCTCGTTCCGGTCGCTCGTCGCCTGGTTAAGCATCATCAAGAAGTCACTGTTTGAAAGCATCCGCCGCGCAAGCTCCGATTTAAGCAAGTCTTCGACGTTTTGGGTAATTCCTGTCGGAACCCCTCCCCACTTTCTGGCCCGTTTGTACAACTCAAAGAGGAAGTTAGCGGAATATTCGTTTGCGAAAAGCAAATAGATTTCGTCCATGTACAACCATGTTCTCTTACCTCGGTTTCGGTTCATGGTGATCCGGTTCCATACTTGGTCAAGAACAATCAACATGCCCATTGTTTTCAACTGTTTCCCAAGGTCTTTAATATCGAAGCACACAAACCGATTATTGATGTCGATATTTGTCTTATTACTGAATACAGACAGGTTGCCTTTTACATAAAGCTCTAGGGCGGTCGCTATTTGCTGCGCTTCTTCCTCATGTTGGGTACGCAGCACATCATAGAAGTTATGCAGCGTCGGCACATCGGCCATATCGAATGTTTGCAAATATTTGTGATAGGTGAGCTTCAAGCAACGGTCAATGATTGATTTTTCCCGTGGTGTCAGTCCATATCGTCCGCCTAAAATGACTTCGCAAAGCGACAGGATAAAATCCGATTTGAGCATTAGCGGATCGTCTTCGTCGGAATAGTCGATGGACATATCCAGCGGATTAATGTAGTTCTTCGATCCCGCGCTAATATGGATGACCTCGCCTTTGAAGTTCGTAACCAAGTTGGTATATTCGCGCTCCGGGTCAATGATAATTACATCGTCGTCCGTATTCAGGAGGACATTTATCATTTCACGTTTGGCCGCAAAGGACTTACCTGATCCCGGCGTTCCCAAAATAAATCCGTTCGGGTTCTTGAGTGTTAAACGGTTGAACATAATGAGATTCCGTGAAACGGCATTTTGCCCGTAATACATGCCGTTCTCCTGAAATAGCTCCTGATTGGTGAAGGGCATGAAAACAGCCGTACTTTCGGTTGTAAGCGTTCGGGAAACGGAGAGCAGGTTTAGACCGTACGGCAAGCAAGAATTTAACGCATCTTCTTGCTGATAGTGCAGAGTTCCAACCTGACACAAGAATTTATTCGCTTTGGCCGCAATATCGCGGCCATCTTTATTTAGGCTTTCTAGGTCGTCCGCAAAATGAAGGATGACAATATTCACAAGAAACATCTTTTGGTTTTTGTTTATTAAATCGTCCAGCAGTTCCTTGGCTTCTTCAAGAGAATGCTTTAGTTCGTGCGGAATGAAGGCTTCCAAGTATCCATTTTTCAGACTTCGCTTTTGGTACTCGATTTTATTGGCTTCCATTCCGGTCATTTGCTTTTTAACAAGCCTTAAAGCCTTGTGGCTGTCAACTGGCTTTATATTCAGCGTAAGCACCATATTAAAGCCGAAGTCAGTAATTTCGCTTATCAGCTTGTCGTTCAGATAGGAGGGCAGCTCCTTGATATGAATCGCTCTGGCGTACTTGTCTCCGATCATCATATGATCGCGTTTAAACGTGAACGAATCAGGGGCGATCAAGTCTTTTGTAATTAGCCCCTTACGCTTATGCTGGATCGGATCGTAATTAAACTGGCCTTCCTGCCCCATTCGGTAAATATCGTGAAGAAGCTCCAGCCGTGTTTCCAATTCGGCAGTTTGGATATTACTTCCCATTCGTTTGAAAACAGCTTGCATTTCCGTTTCCATCCGCATAAAGGTGTTTTGGGCTTCTTCTATTGATTCAGCTTCAATTGATACGGTAATGCATTTCTGCTTTGTTAATTCGTTCTTTCCCCCAACGACCTGCCTTTTGAGCATCCCGTTGTACTCGTCTCGAAACTCTTGTAAATGATCATTTTTCTCTTTCAGCAGTACTCGGCTTTGCAATTCATCTTTATTAAAACTCTTGTTTACGATTGTCACCTGTAAGTCAGTGGAGTTATCGAAATAGTTCAGAAAATCGCAGTACCGGACAAAAATTTCTTCCTGGTCTTCCTGTTTCGATACCTGATAATTAATGTCCTCGAAGATGAATGATTTAGAATAGCGAGTACGCCCATGCTGCATGATGCCGTCTTCAGTGCAAGCCGTATAGGGAATGGTTTGTTGAGTGGTTTTCGGGATTTTAACCTTGCGCTTGGACGTTGTTTTTTTCTTTTTTCCGCCGAGTAAAGCCGAGAACATTTTTCTTCCCCTCCTCTGTTTTCTCTTTAAATTTGTTCGTAACGTCAAACAGGTTAACCGTTTTGTACTTCCGCTTTTGAGGATAGATAAGCTCCGTTTGGAGCATTGCTTTCACGAATTGTTCAAACGTCATTCCGTTATAGTTGAAAAAGCCAATCAAGAAAATGGGTATGGCAATCAGTATTACAATCCAACTGGCGGCGTCGGCTCCAATGTAATCCTTACCGAACCAGTACAAAGGTACGTTAATGGCTAACGCGATTATCGAGCATATCAATTGTCGTAGGTTTAGACCAAAGAACAGCTTTTCTTTAAACTGGCGAATCTCTTTAGGTATGCGAATTTCAATCATTCCGGAATCCCCCCTCCTGTATACATTTTTGTGTCCGGATCTCGTCACCGGCGATTCCGGATGTATACATTTTCGACGAGCTGCAGCTCGCCTGGTCGTCAAAAATGTATACACCAACCGCGCCGATCGACGACGGCCAGCCGCACAGCGGCGGCGGCATTGTATACATTAAGCGCCCGTCAGTTTTTTGGCCCATGAGTTGGATTTTATGACGACAATCAAGAGGGCCAAAGCAGAAAGTACACCTTTCCAAAGCGCCATATTTGCCCCGTTGCCTGTAAAGGAACCAAGCGTGATATTAGCCGAAATCGCAATATACACGATGCAGCCAATGATAATAATGATCCCCTGTAGGCAAACAGCAGCGTAATCCAAGATGAAGCGTTTTGCTGTTCCGTTCAGGTTGTCATTAATGGCCGTTGAAATTGGGATCGGGGAAACTGCCGTGTAAATCATCAGTTCAAAGAGTCGCCCGAAGACGACAAGGATGATTACGACTTTTATCACCCATATGCAAATTTCAAACGGCAAAAGTTTAATCGCGAAGAACTTCTTATCGAACCAACCGAGACTGTTGTATTCTTCTTCTATCGCATCATAGTCCACGTAAATATTTGCATTGCTACCCTGCAAACCAACCATATTCGTTATGTGCGCCGATATAGCAAAAATCGCGTCAAGCAGATCGAAGGCGTGTTCCATAATGAACTTTGCAAAAATGAGCTTAACGCAACACGAAACAACTGTTTCCCACTTAAAAAATTGAAAATTGACGGTCTTGCTGAAAAAATCGAGTAGGAAATATAGTGTCAAAAGGCTGTAACCAACCGGGAGAATGGCCGAATGGATGTCTTTAATGGTGGCATACAGTCCCGGATAACTGGCAGGGCCTTCATTGACGAGAATTGCGACGTCATTTACAACCTCCACGAAGCCGTCAAACGCTTCTTTGATATTGTCTATCGGGCTTGCCATCTACTTCACCCCTTTGAAAGAAAAAGGGCGCTTTGCGCCCCCTTCTTCTGTTTTCTCACAGCCCGAACAGAGACAAGGACTGTGTGAGGCCAAAGACAAGGAAGCCCGCAGCCAGTGTTTTCAGCCCTCTGATTTTTCCGTCAGCGTCGTCATTTTTGAAGCCCAACGCCGTCTGTACCCCGCCAAAGAAAGCGACGATCAAGCCGATCCGGCCCAGCCATTTCGCAATTACATCGATCAGGTTATCCAGCTTATCCAGACCCGCATCAGATGCAAACGCTGGACTAGCAACCGTCATCAGTACCAATGCCGTAACAGCTACCTTCATCATCATTTCTTTGTTTTTGAAAATGTTATTGAAAAAGCCTTTCATGTTTTTCTCTCCTTCATCTATTTGGTTATTTAGTTTCTTGCAAAATTGCTTCCATTTCATCTGTACTGTCCTCCAGCAGTTGCCCGACATCAACAATATTTGCATCCTGCAAAGCAGCGTCTTCCATATCCAGACTTCGCATGTTATAGACCGAAAGTTCTTCATCGGTACTGGTGGCGCTGGCCGTGTTGGCCGCTGTGTCGTCCATACTGGTCGTATCGTCGGTGCTGGCGGTGGCTGTGTCTTCGGTGTTCTCTGTGAAGCTCACCCCCATTGCAGGATCAAAGAAATACTGGTCGTTTGCGTCGTACAAAAACTTATAATTTTTGTGCTTCTCCAGCTTGAATTTGTCGCTGTAAAAGGGGCTTAACCCCCGGACAAACAAGATGCACTTTTCATTTGGCATTCTGGATATTTCGTCGATTGTCATTAATTCACGACCCTGTATGCCATAGCTGACGCTTGTTGAACCGCTTCGTCCTCTGGATCGGCTTGACGTGCTTGTGTCGATGGTGGTTTTACCAAGCCCTTTATTGACCCATTCGAGCGTTGAACGCTCCTGGCCCCCCAAGAACAGAATTGAATCGCAGTTACCGACAATCGTTTCCCAAGCGTCTTTATACAGGTTTTTAAGCTGCGCCATATTTTGAATGATCGGCGTTACCGATATATTCCGGCTCCGCATTGTAGCTATCATTTTGTCAAAGTCCGGAATTTGGCCGATGTTTGCGAACTCGTCAAGCAGGAACCGAACATGATGCTTCAAACTTCCTCGGTTTTCAAAGTCGGCCACGTAATACAAGGAATCGAATAACTGGCTGTACATCATGGCAGCTAGGAAGTTGAATGTTGTGTCACTGTCAGGAATAAGCACGAAAAGCGCTGTTTTTTCATCCCCCAGCTTCGTAAGTTTCAATTCATCCTTAGACAGCAGTTCTTCAATTTCAGAAATTCCGAAAGGCGAGAGCCGGACGCCAGCAGAAATAAGAATGCTTTTCGCGGTTTTACCTGAAGCCATCCGAAAAACGTCGTACTGCTTTACGGCCATGTGATTTGGTTTTACCTCCCTCAACTTCTCAAAGAGGAAGTCAAATTCACTTTTAAATTCCTCGTCGTCTTCCTTGACTTCGGCCAGCCGTAGCATTTCAAAGACAGTCCCGAAATGATGTTCGGATTCCCGCAGTTCGTAATAGATATAGAAAAATATAGCCTGCAAGAGCGCAGTTTCAGCTTTTTCCCAAAACGGATCGCCGCCGCTATTTTTATTCGGGTTTGTGTTTTTGATCAGAAGATGTATGAGCTTGAGGATGTCAGATTCTTTTCTGATGTAAGCAAAAGGATTGTATTTGGAGCTTTTAGAGGGATCAATGAGGTTAAAAACTTTGATGTTATATCCCTGACTCCGAAGAAAGTACCCTGTATCGCGCAGCAGTTCTCCTTTGGGATCAGTTACAACAAAGCTGGTGTTTGCTTGCAGTAGGTTCGGCTTTACAACGAAACGGGATTTACCCGTCCCTGCGCCCCCGACGACCAAGATATTTAAGTTTCGCTTGAACTTCTTGGTATTCAGGCTAAGCCTTTCAGTGTTGGTCAAGATGACGTTATTAAGTGGGTCCTTATCCGCGATTTTCTTCCGATCCGCGCTGCCTCCCCACGTGGCCGTTCCATGTTCCTTTCCTCGCATAAAGTTTTTCTGGACGGTTATTCGGTAAACCGCAAAAAGAAAGAAAGCAAGTAGCTCCAGAAAAAGTATTCGCAGCGTTTTTTGATTAACGCTCGGAGCCTCCATGTTTTCGATTCGCTCAAAGGATGATGTTATGTAACGCTCAAGCTGCTGAATCTGAAACTGTTCCTTTGACGACTCGATAACCTGAACAAAATGAACCGTGAAGTAAGCAACAACGAGATATAGAACAGCAAGAAACAGTAGGAAGTTTCGCGTTCGCTTCCGTTGCTTATCCGGATCGACATTCATCTTGCTATCCCCTTCCTAACCGGGGGATCGCTCGCCTTTTGCTGCTCTGTGACTAATGATTTGATTTCTTCCCGCTTTTCGAGCAGCGAGCTTTTTTCCGGCAGCTTCGCAAACCCACCTCCGTAACGATGTACTTCCTCGGCTATTTGCTCCGCCGTGCCGACTGATTCAACCCCGGCCCTAATATCGTCCGGCCTTGTAACGTAATCGCGGTTGATCCGCTGCACATAAATCCTGCCAGCGGCTTCTTTGCCAACAATAAACTCTTGTTGTTCTCTGTCCTTCAATTTCTTTATGATCTCGGAAATGTTCTGGACGGTTAGACGATCCTTCGTCATTTGTTACCTGCCCTCTCTTTCCTTAGTTTTCGTTCTCACCTGCACCCTTTCTTTTTGGCCGTTTACCATTGATTCAACTTCTTTCCTTTTGTCTGCGAGTGTCGGTCTTGCATCCCATGTATTTCGGTGCGTCTGGATTTCGGTCTGACCGATTACATTGCCTTCCTCGTCGCGTTCCTTTTTAACAACGGTGACGGGTTGCCTTCCCTTGTTTTCAAATTCAGCCTCATCTCCGACATCGACGCCACCTTCACGAATTGCCCTTTCTAAATCCACGCCCCAAATTGTTTTTTCTCCCTGATCCGTCATGATCTTGGCATAGTAGCTTTTTTCATTGTTCGGATCATGTTCATATGGAGCCTCACCGTGTTCGAGCAACTTCCCGACTATTTTACGATCCCGATTTTTTTCACTTTCGGAATTTTCAACTTCGGTCGTTTCTTCGTTTTCAATGGAATGCTCACCAATGGATTGCTCAATAAGGTTCTTCAAGATGCGTTTTATTCGGGCTTCTTCGCTGCTTTTGTAAAGGATCGCGTAACTATCCGCATTTTCTTCTAGCGCGGCAAACGTAACTCCATAAAACTTTGCTTCTGCAATGAAATCGTTCATTTGATCCTTCGGCAAGTCGAAGACTTTAATTTCCTCGTTGCTTTCACGAAGTTTTTTCAAGGAAACTTCTCCGGCTTTATTGCCGCTTTCCTTTGCTTTTTGGATCAGATACAAAAGAAGCTGTTTCATCGTTTCATTAGTCATCTTTGCAGCTTCTTTTGATAATTCCGTCCCGACTCTCGTTGCGACATTTGCGACATCCGTTCCTAAATCCACTTTGCTTTCCCCCTCCCTGTAGAAATTTGGAAACGAAGTTCTGATTTAAGAATAGCAAGTTTTTTAAAAATCATCAATACACAAAAAATCAAAATTCGAGTTCTTCTCCCTTTTCTCGTTTTTTACTTTTTGGCGTTTTTGTCGAAATGTCATTTAGCGTTTTTTCGATCTGATTCAGTTTCTTCATTTCATCATTAAGTAGTTCTTTTCGCTTATTCAGTTCTCCAATTTTTAGAGAGTGATTTTCAAATTTCTGAACAAAATCTGAAATTTGGTTTTCGTCGATTTTGAAATTTTGTAGTTTTTCCCTCGCATTCTCAAACAGCGAAATTTCAGAACTGTATTTGTTCTTCAAAATCATTTTTTTCAAACCAGCAGAATTATACTCGTCAAAAAACGGCTTGTATTTCTGATAAGTATTCACACTTTGCATTGCTAATTCGAGTTTACGTTTAACTTCTTCCGCTTGATTAATTACGCGAATCACTTCATCAAGTTTCGCTTTTACGTTCTCTTTTTCGGAAAGCAACTCCGATTTACTCCGCAAGTTTTTCTCATTAATGTACTTCAACTGACTAGATAACTTGCTGATTTCTAAATCAGCTTTATAGTTCCTCTTTACTACCTTTCCATTAGAAGCATTTCGATCTGACACCGTTTTGAGAAGAACAATCGCAAGAGCAAAGTTAACGGCCAACGATCCGCGCTTATACCGATACTTGAAAGCAGCATCCCGGTAACTTTGTTTTGACATCCTGTTTTTGACACGGTAAACACGGCGGCGGCTCGATGTTTCCAGCCCGAAGCTTCTATAGAGTATCCGCTCCTTTATTTTTTCTTCTTCGTATTCAGGCCCAAGTGTTTTCCCCCTGACGGATCGGCCCATGTCAGGCAGCCGGAAAGTCATATATTTAACATGACCCTGCTTAATGGTATATCCCATTCCCCGCATCTTATTTAAAAACTCGTCAAAGGAAGACGAATCCGAAATAACGGAATCAATGTCTTTCTTAATACGAGCTTTCCACGATGTACCGGACTTTTCTTCTTTCCATTCCTTATATGACTTTGATCTGGATTCCTTGTTCGGTGGAATAATGCTTAAATCATGCTCTTTTGCCACTTCATCAGAAAACTTCCTTGCATCGGCCAAACTCTTTTTGCAAGCATTAAATTTCTTCCCTTCAAGGGAAACGGAATTTACAACGATATGGTTATGGATGTGATCCTTATCAATGTGAGTGCTGATAATGTATTGGTATTTATCGCCCAGGAGCTTCTTGGCCCACTCCATTCCAATTTCATGAGCCTTGTACGGATCGGTAAGCTCATTTGGTTTGAACGATTGCATGAAATGGAATCCAAGCG
This sequence comes from Paenibacillus sp. FSL W8-0919, assembly GCF_038003785.1. Lineage (NCBI taxonomy): Bacteria > Bacillati > Bacillota > Bacilli > Caryophanales > Paenibacillaceae > Paenibacillus > Paenibacillus sp. FSL W8-0919. The sequence goes on along the minus strand of NZ_JBBOPV010000003.1, from coordinate 8,529 downwards.
TTCCCTTCTCTTTTCCATGCTTCTTCTTGTTCGCCATCATTTGCTTATAAGCAAGCTTTTCGTTCGTGGCGCAATTCACTCCGGAAACAAGAATCCCTTCATCTGTCTTTTTATCATTCACGATGTAGTTCAGGGATTTATTCAAGGTCGATTTAATTGTTATTTGCTTCACGTAAGGCATGAGGCATCACCCTTCATCGTAAAAGCTTTCAATCAGTTTATAAACTTCGTCAATTCTTGACCGAACAGACTTTAAATCATCTTTAGATAAATAGTCAAATTCATTCGCCTTCCGTGCAATCTGATTTATGTTGTTTCCGATCTTGTTTATCTCATAAACAAGCTTTTCAACTTCGTCAAAATTTCTAATTACAATGTATCCTTGCGTGCACATTTTTCTAACGTACTGACTTCTTTTCAAACCTGCTACTTGTGCCTTTTTATCAATTATCTCTAGTTCATCTTGTGTAACCCGAACTTTGATTAGCTCTGTTTTGTTCATGGCTGGAAAGCAACTCCTTTCGCAAATATAACGGGTCTTAGGGCAGCGCCCTAACAAGCATGTTTTTCGGATTTGTGGACACAAATCCAATGCTTGCTATTCCTTCCCCGAACCAATCACATACCCCTATACTATCAGCAATCCCCGGCTTTTTAAAGGCAAAAAAAATACGCCAATCAAACGATTAGCGTTCTTCCCCTCTTTGTTTCTTTATATCGTTTATTTTATTGTTTTCTGCTATCGGTTTGTCATCACTTCTTATTTCGTTCAGCTTATCCTGCAACCCCGGCCTTTGCTTCTCCCTCTCTGCGTTAACCTCACTTAGAACGTCTAGGGCAAGGTATTGATTCATTACGGATAACTTCTCTTTATAGGTGTTCTCGGACATGATTTTTAACAACGTATCCCCGTCGGTAATGTTCAATTTTTTGATTAAAAACTTTGCGTCGTCTCTATCCGAAGTGCTGGAACGTAGAGCCATGAGTTTCATTGCAAGTAACGCTTCTGCCGATACGGTGCTGACTTTCAAATTCCCAAAATCGTAAACAACCTCGGATTTCATATTCGGATGAAGAAACCCTTTTACTCCGTCATTGATCCAACCCGAATCTAAGTTGTTTGCTTTAGCGATCCTTTCAGCAATTTCGTTGATTCGGCTTTTTGGTTCGTATAAGGCATCTATATCTTTCGTGCTTGGTCGTGCTTCATGAACTAAGCACATCGAAGCTCCGCCAGAAATAAGAATTTCCCCTTTGTCGCCAGCAGCTTTTAATTCGTCGTTGATTTGCTTCAAATACTTTATCATTTCGCTTTTCTCAAGCTTGAAGTTTTCCATTAACTACACCGCCCCTTAAACGCGATCAAGCGCATTTTCTTTCACAAAAATGTTTCTGATTTTAAATTCATACGGACTGACATCCTCCAAGTATTTTTTTAAAATCTCGTTATTTTTGTCGAAGATGTCGTAATGCGGTTCGGTCAGAATGTATTTTTCTTTATGAACCCATTCCGGAACGATCAGCTTAAAATCATTTGCCAGCTTGTGAGTCATTGCGGCAACGTCGCAATAATAAAAGTGTTCGACATTAGGAAATGCTTCCGGTTCGTCTTTTATCATTTCGATTCGCTGCTGATCGGCGGCAGCATAAAATGAATCCAAAAACGCAGAACAACAAAAATTGAATTTTTCTCCCTTACTCACAAATTCAATAATGTCCTTTACAGTAATCATCCTTTTGCCCCCCAAGAGTTAATTTCTTTATCCCGGTTCCTTTGAACGATCTCGCGTGCTTCGTCAATTGAATAGCCTTTACGTACGTAAAAATTTTCTTCGATGTATTGAATGTGACGATTTACTTTTTCCGGCATTGTTTCCGGTGTCCAGTTTTCCTCAATCGCCCTTCTTAAAAAATTAAGGGGAGATTTTACAGGGCGCGGAGATTGCCGCATAATCAGAAGTAAATCAAGTGTTCGCTCGAATGCTAGTGGCTTTAAAAGCTCAATTACTTCAAATGAAGGATAGGTCAATGTTGCAATTTGGTACGCTTTTGTAATAGCTGCGATTTTATCCATGCTTCTTTTCCACATCCTCTAGTTATACTGATGACAAACTTTCCAGCGCTTCTCTCCGTTCCTGCGTACTCGATTTTGTGTAAATTCTCGTATAGTTAATATTAGAATGTCCAAGGATGTCCGCGACTCTTTGGATCGAATATCCGGCCTCAATAAGATCATGTGCTAGTGTATGTCTTGGGACGTGTGTCGTTAAATCGGGTATTCCCGTTTTTTTGCTAAGTGACTCATATAGATATTCAATGCCTCGCTTTGTTAGCGCCCCTCCGCCACGCGAAGACGTGAACAATTTTTTAGTTTCTGCTTCGCCGCGCATTTCCATCCAATCAAGCAAGGCATTTCGAAGTTCTTTGTTCATTTCAACTCTCCGGGCCTTTCCGCCCTTTCCATCACGAACGAAAACATAACCTGTTTCAAATGAAATGTCTTCCGGCTCTGCGTCAACAACCTCACTCACTCTTAACCCTGCAAGAAGCATCAAATATACAATGGCCCGATTACGAGCGAATTTCCATCTGTTCTTTTTCTCGGCCTGTTCGTCTTCGATCACGCGAACTAATTTGTTTCGTTCGTTACGTTCCAACCAGCGCGGCTCTGAATCAAAATCTTCATTGACTTTTTGCGTCTTCAACTTCACAGCCGGATTCGTTTTTATTAATCCCATATCCTTTAAGGAATTGAAAAACGTCCGGATCGACACTATACAATTGTTCACGGAACTGATTGAATACTTTTTAGTCTCACCGTTTCTTTTCTGGAATGTAGCTTCGTTGATTAAATACTTTTTCCATTGCTGCATGTCGAGAGCGGAAACATTGTTTGGATCGAAGGCGGTTTTAAGTAATTCTTGATGCCACTCGACGAACTGATTCGCAACCTGAATGTATCTCGCTATCGTATTTTCACTTGCTCCATCTTCTCGCAATGCCATTTCATATTTGCTTATCAATTCATTCGTCATAAAATCACCCGTCCATACACCTGTTGCCGCACCTGCGGCACGGCAACGGTTTTCTCAAATTGGTTTGTCATCCCCTTAGCTTCACATAGGCTTTAAAAGCATTCATGCCTATCTGCGGCGTTGATCGGAAAACCTCCATCAGAAAATCAATCGTTTCACCCTCGGAAGCTAATCCAATTTCATTTTGAAATTCGATTAACCGCAGCTTTCTTTCTTCTCCTAAGTTTACATCTTCCCTGTTCTGCCGCGCTCGCTCCGCTTCGTTTTTCTTTTGTTCTTCCTTACGAATTTCTGCGTTTCGATTCCTATCCTGAATCAGCCGAACAATGACGTCTGGTAAGCTGCTGCAATGTAGCTCCCTTTTTAAGTCCTCAAGTTCCTCTTTCAGCTCTATCGGAACTTGAATCGGTGTTCTACTCATATTCTTCCCCCTTGGTGTATACATTTTTCCGGATCTCGTGAGCTGGCCAGGCGCGAAAAAGTATACATTTCACACAGGCTGCAGCGTCGCCGGTTCGGTTAATTGTATACATGCGCGGCTCGGATCGCGCCCGGCCATTGCCGCGGGCGCTCGCTTTATGTATACAACTGCTGAATTGATGTCCTTGGTCAGAAAACTTCTGTAACTTCAAAATCCTCGAATGGAAAAAGCGCCTTTAATTCCTCTCTCACCTTTTCGGCTTCATCGTAGGTTTTATAGCTCACTTCTTCGTCAAGGTTGTCGGGGTTTGTGCTCGTGAATTTCATGGTTTTTCCTCGCACTACAAACATCGAAAATCCCTCCCCGTTTATTGGTCAAAAAGATAATTGCCTATTCAAGACGTCAGCCTTTTCACGGAACGTCTTGTCCTTCGGGAGCGTTATTTTATCGTACTGGTCATCATAGACGGCCAGCAGATAGGCGATAGCCTCCGAATCGGTTGCATACCCTAATTGATCGCGCAAAGCTCTTATACGGGCTTTTACGCCGCTGCTACAATCAAGTCTTGGGCGTTTGTCTAACGAGGTGTTGCGCGGCATTTCCCCCTCCCCTTTCACGACCCAAATTTTCCATTCTGTGACCCTAAAAACTGGTTTTACGACCCTTCGCTTTTCAGAGCATTCACCGCATAATCAATAGCTTTTCGACAATTTCGGACAAATGGATATATTTCTGCGTCCCATGCTTCCGCATCGTCCATTCCGTTATACTCCGGCCAAGCAGCCATAAGTGCAATTGCTTCTTCGCGGTCAATATCATTCGGAACAGGAGAACCTTCCAAGTGTGCAATAGCGTATTTAATGGCAAGCGTTGTTCTTTGCACTATCGGCCAAACAGGTTCTTCCTCCGGCGGTACTTCCCAACCTAAAGGGGTATCCATCCCATTAAAGGGAATCCACTTTCTAAGAAGCCTAGCCGCTCTTGCGTTGTCCATTTCATGCACAACCTTTCAATTGGTATTAATACGAGGATCGCTCGTAAACTTCGCGTGCTTCCTCGATACTCGTTTCATCGAACATGCTGTATATTGCCCGGATAAGTTTTTCCGTCTGTTCCTCGCTATAGCCGAGCCGCTTTGCTCCAAGTATCGCGTAACCAAGACAAGCGTTATTACTCCAAGTCGCTTGGCCCCATACATCGCGTTCTACGAGCTTCCGAAGGTATTCTGAACGATTCCCTTCCGCCCTGCGTTCGACACGTTTCCAAGCCGATTCTGGCAGCGTGAGGGATACTTTCTTTGTAATGCCTATAGGTGGTCTTCCGATCTGGCCTATCTGCTTGACGTTCAGTTGTCCAGTCGCAAGCTTGTACCTACAATCGACGCAAAGTATTATTTTCTCCCCTCCGGAAACAAAGTCGGTTACATCATTCGTGCTGCCGCAAGCCATGCAATTCATGTCGGTATCATCCTTCCGTTTTGGTTACTTAAACTATAGCTGTTTAGGTTACTTTAATTATAATACTTTAAGTAACCTAAAGTCAAGGATTTTAAGTTACTTAAATGCAGGGATTTTAAAGTAACCTAAATCACAATATATAATTATGTACCGAAAATTTACTGTTATTTTAACATAGTTATGTACCGAAAAACAACGATTTAGGGAGTGTTTTCGGTACATAATTTATATTATGTACCGAAAAAAAACCGCCCTTCAAAAAGAGCGGTTCTCCACTTATTCTAGCGCCGAAAGTCGGTTATTGATTGCTTGACTATAGCCGAGTGTTTAAGTTCTGTCTTGTCCTCATTCAGAAGATGTTGATTCGAGAGAATCCGGATTTTCTTCATATACTCCTTTGTTTCCTTTGACGGTTCAGGGAACAAATGAATACCTTCATCTAAGAAATACTTCTTGCCATTCTGTGACAATGAACTCCCTCCCCTACTGATTTTGTATACAGCGCTGCCGCTGCTGCGCGGCTGGCCGCTGTCGATCGGCACTATGAATGTATACATTTTTGGCAACCTGGAGAGCTGCAGCTCGCCGGAAATGTATACATTCGGAAACGCCGGCGACGAGATCCGGACATGTTTTTGTATACACGCAGCCTAGCGCGGTCTGTTCACATAGAACTTTATGAACCAGCTAATGTACATTGGAAGTCCAAAGATTGCAACCATTAGCAGCTTGTCTGTCCACGGGCCAACGATGTCTGAAAATATGATAATAAGCACCATGCCTATTGTGATAAGCCTTGCCAGCCGACCGAATAGGTTGGACATTTGATAGCAAACACACAGTACCACTAGAATTATCAGGTACCATTTCAGCGTTTCGTCCACGCAATCACCCGCCTTTACTTCTTAAATTATTCTCTCCTCTCTGACAGAAACCCTTTTTCGATAAAATACCTCTTAACCACGTCATTCACTAATTTGCTCTGCGCTCCACGCCCCCGGCCTTTCGTCAATTCTTGAAGCTTTTCCAATACGTCGCTCTCGAAGTAAATCCCTGTAGGTTTTTTGTTTGCTGGCTGCTTCGTGATGCTTGATAGAATGTCATCATCATCATATACGTTAATGTTGTTGTTATCGTTCCTATTTCCAGCATTGTTTACATTATCATTTTTGTTTTCGTGGACGTTATTATCATTATCACCGTTTTTGTTTTCGTTAACGTCATTATTGTTGTTAACATTAATATTTTCATCAATGTTTTTATTATCGTTTTTGTTGGTGTTATCATTTTCATTTCCGACTTGTGCAACATCACTGAAACTTGCAATTGATCTCCTTGGCTTGCTCACTTGTTTCACCGTTCCTTTTCGTTAATATTAACAGAAACAATTACATTAACATTATTATATCAGTTCTTTAATTTCTTCGTACAGTTCAAAATAGTTCTGCACTATTTGCGCTTTTGCATCTGCCGACAAGGTAGCTGGCAAGCGCTCAAAGGCAACGCTCGACGCGAAACGTACCGAGCGCGGAATAACCACATCAAACATCTTAATGTTCTGCTGTAGGCAATATTTCCGGCATTCTGTAATGATTTCGGAATGCAGCGTCGTTCTGGAATCTACCAACGTCGCAACCACACCTAAAATACTAAGCTGCTTATTTGTCTGCTCCTTAAAATCATGGATTGCCTTAATGATTTTTATCAAAGAGCGCATCGAGTAGCTTTCCGGCTGGAACGGTATTAATACATTGTCAACGTAACTCAACACGTTCCCCTGAACCAGCCCAAGGTTTGGCGGTGTGTCAAAAAGAATGCAATCGTATCTGTCTTCAATCATTTTTAAATGACTTTGTATCAAGCTGAACGGCTTCGGGAACTTGTTCCGATCCGCTAGAACATCAAATTCAAAGAATGCCATATCGTCGTTTGCCGGGAGCAAGTCAATGTTTTCATGAACCGAAACGATAGTTTTATCAATCTCATGGCCGTTAACCAGTACATCGTAAATTGAGGATTTCAACGTGTCCGGATTTCCGCCAAACGATACATAACAGTTGCCCTGGTTGTCCGTGTCTACGATAAGCACTTTCTTTCCTTCTTTCGCAAACACTCCGGCCAAGTTGGTCGTAATTGACGTTTTGAGGACTCCGCCCTTATTCGTTGATACGGCGATTTTCATTTTCACAACAATCCCTCCATCATTATAAATATAGTTATATGTGTTAATATTAATGTTAATGTTGATAAAAATATAATAAACCCGCGATGATCGTAAGGTGTGCTGGATAGAAGCTCCGCCACATCCAGCGCGGGACTCGTCCCACATAAAACCCAGTTTTGATTAATGCCGTTCCCAAGACACTAAAAACCTGTAGGGGCATAATCGGCAAAAACAGGGCATTCAGTACCAAGTGCAATAAAATCTCGCTTTTTGAGTAATGGAAGATCAGCACCAAGAACAAGACGTAGCAGCCATATTCAAAAGGAAATAGTTCTAGGGCCAGCGCCGCCCCCCCGATCAGCAAGACTTTCCACGTTGTATTTTCATGGAGCCGAGCAGCTTCAAGACTACCAAACAAAATATGAGTGTCCCTATGATATTTATTTCCGAATCGCTTACCGCCAGCATAAAAGGAATCTGTGAAACTGCCCCAAGCATCATCAGACGGCAAACATAACGCCGAAAACTGGAAGTGTGCCGGAACCCTTGTACAATTCCAAAAGCGTAAATAGGCAGCGCCAGCCGCCCGATAATCCTATAAGTAATTTCTACTGGAAAGAACACAATTCCTATATGGTCAATTAGCATAGAGAGCATCGCCAAATATTGCATGTACTCCCCCTAATGTCATTATAAATGATAACATTAACATTAATAAAATTATTTTAAAATAGCGTTGGTTTCCAAAGATAAGCCAAGTTCATTCCACTTACTCCGAATTACCGCTAATGTTGACCGACAATCCTCTAAAGCCCGATGTGCTGTATAAATTCCGGAAGCATCCTGAAGACTGATTCTCTTTTCCGATCCATTAGAAAGGCGATAAGCTTCCATGACACAACCCCATTTAAACCGGACTGGTTCAATTCTGTTTCGCTTACAGCTATTTTCAATCATCGTTTCGTCAAAAGCCGCATTGAAAGCCAAAATATATTTGTCCTTTAATAGTGAAAGGACATGAACCCAAACATCGGCCCAAACCGGAGCATCGACTAATTGATTATTAGTGATCCCATGAATTAATGTGGCCGGGCTGTCATCAGCAACCGAATGAACTGGCTTAACAAGCGAATGAAACATCGTATTACCATTTCGGTCTATAATTCCTATTTCTACTATCTCGCCCTCCAAGTCTGTCGTTTCAGTGTCCAAAATGACAATATCCTCATAAAACCATGATTTGAACATTCTTTCGCCCTCTGCCATCATAGAAGCTTTCCGTCTCTCCCAAAGCATCCAGTCAATGCAGTTTCTACATATCAGGCTACCATCCTCTTGTTTGACGATCTCCTTTGCCCCGTAAATCTCGCCACACTCTGAACATGTACGATTTGCTTCCGCTGCTTTTCTCGCCTTTTCAAGAGCCACAAGCTGCTTTTCTGTGGCACGCTT
>NZ_JBBOPV010000002.1:0-131580 GCF_038003785.1 Paenibacillus sp. FSL W8-0919 | reverse complement strand
CGTTTATCGGTCACTTCAAGGACAAGAATTTCGCTTCCCGGAATATTACAATGACAGCACGGCTGATGCTACGATTCAGAGTCAACTGCATAAGTTGCCAGAGGAAGAACAATATTTACAGTTTCCTGCAGATATGAATCCAGAGGTAAAAGACGAAATTACGATTAAATGGCTAAAAAGACTAATTGAAATGAAATAAACAGGTGAGACTCTGCGCTTATATGTTGCAGGGTCTTATTTTCTTTTGTGAATTGCCCAGCCCAACATGCAGAAATATAAAACACCTGCCATCACCTAATAAACAGCAAGCATCTTCTAAGCTCCTAGACTTTGTGTGTAACGAAGTGTTTATCCCCTAACTATAAAAAACACCCCCAAAGTCTGCGATGAACGCAGCCTCTTTGGGGGCAGACGTGCTTAGCTTACATATAATCCGCTCGTTTTTGCCTCGCTTTACAACCTACTTCGCGCTCGGCAGTAACTTATTCAACACAATCGCTGCAAGGGAAGCAGCCAGAATTGGGGAGCCCAATAGATATTGCACGAACGTAGGAAGCGTATATAAGAAATCTTTAGGAATGAGCACTAGCGCCAACGTCAGAATCATCGGGATGGCGATAATGTACATTTCCTTCTCGCGAATGGTTACGTTCTTCATGACCTGGATTCCGTTAATCGAGATGATGCCGCAGACGATCGCGAATACGCCGCCGATGACAGCCGTTGGGATCGAGGAGATCAGCGCAGCCAATTTACCGGAACAGCCGAACAGGACGAACCATCCGCCTACCGCAAGGAAGACCCGGCGACTGGCTACGCCCGTGATGGAAATAATGCCTGCATTGGTGGAATAGCCGGTAACCGGCGTTGAACCGAGTACCGAAGCGATCAGACAGCTAATCCCTTCGCCAATAACCCCGCGGTTAATGTTCTTATCCGTTAACGGTTTATCAATGACGTTGCTGATTGCAAACCATGTCCCTGTCGTTTCCGCCAAGAGTACGAGGTAAATGATGACCATGGTGATGATCGCCGAGAGATCAAATGAGAAGCCAAAATCCTTAAACGGCAGCTGCGGCATGCTGAACCACTTGGCGCTTGCGACAGCGCTGAAATTAAGGACACCCATGAAGTTAGCCGATATGCATCCGATGATTAACGCGATCATGACGGAGGTAACTCGGAAGATCGCGCCTTTCGCTCGCATCAATGAACCGAGGGCTACGAATAGAAGGAGTGCACCTGCTGAGATCAGCGCCAGCAGCACGTTCTGATTGATGGCAGCGTCCGTGGCGCCATAGATATTGTCGCGGATGGCAACCGGCAGTAACGAGAGACCGACAATGAAAATAATCGTGCCCCCTACAATCGGCGGGATGAAGGATTTCACGATTTTATTGAAGATTCCCGTATATCCCAAAATCACCACGAGAACAGCACCAACCAAGCTGGCACCCAGCACCGAGCCCCAGCCCGTCTCCCCGCCGCCGCTGGCGGCATAAATGGCGACAATCGCGCCGAGCGGAACATAGGAAGGACCCTGCGCCATCGGCAGCTTCATACAGAAGTACGTCTGCACGATCGTGGCAAGCCCGGCCGCGATAAACGTGGATTGAATTAAGGCGCTGGACTGATTGGGCGCTAAGCCGATTAACATGGCAATCAGGAACGGAACGACGTAGACGTCCATCGCGACGACATGCTGCAAACCGAGAATGGCGGATTTTCCGAAGGAAATTTTGCCGTCGGGCGGAACCGTTAATTGCTGTGAATTCGTTTGTGCGTCATTTTGCTTGTCTGCTTGTGTTTTCACTCCGATGGACACCTCGAATGTTTAGATTAATTGATCTATCATGCTTAACGCGAATGGACCTTGTCCCCTTGCACCCATACCTCGCGGATATGCTCAGGTCTTGCCAAATACATGATTTTCTGAAAAATATCGTGCACATCCTCATGCTCATCGAAAATCGGCAGCTTGGCGGATGGAATGCTCGTATCGATCACCTGCACATCCCATGCATAGCCTTCCTGGATACGACCGATCGGCAAGCTCAGACTATCCCCGCCGCCGGCCGTTGCCAGATAGAATGCCTGATGGATCGTAATGCGCGAATCGGGTACGCCGCGATCTTCGGCAGGAAGGGAAGGGTTAACGCCATCCTCCAGCATCCGCGAGGATATTACCGCTTGTCGAATATTATCGAAGAGGCTTGGCGAGAAGCCGCCGGAGATATCCGAGCCCAGGCCGATCTCGACATTTTTGGCATGGAAACGGGCGACCGGGATGACGCTGTTGGCGAAATACGCGTTGGATATCGGACAATGGGCAATCGCGGTGCCGGTGTCCGCAAATAACTCCGCATCCTGATCCTCCAGAAAATTGCAATGCGCCATAACGGATTTATCCCGCAGCAGGCCAAAATCATGTAACGCAAACGCATCGTTCTTGTGGAATCGATTCTTGACATATCCGTGCGCCCAATCGCTTTCGCTGCAGTGGGATTGAACATAGGTGTCATATTTGGCAGCCAGCTCGCCTAAGCCTCTAAGCCCCTCATCGGTGCAGCTTGGAATGAATCGTGGGGTGACGACGGGATAGACGCCTTGTTTTGTAGTCTTGGCTAATTCCTGTACAGCGATAATAAATTCTTCCGTATCCGCAAGTGCGGTGGATGTGTCCGCATCGCGATAGTATTCCGGATTCTGCTCGGGATCGTCCATGACGACTTTGCCAACAAGTCCGCGCTGGCCTTTGCTCGCACAGATTTGGGCTAACAGCAAGCTGGCTTCCTTATGCACCGTTGCAAAATAAAGAGCCGTTGTCGTTCCGTTGGCCAGTAAGGTGCTGACCACATCGTCGTAAACCGTGCGCGCAAACTCGAGATCGGAAAATTTCGATTCCAGCGGGAAGGTGTACGTATTTAACCAGTCGTAGAGCGGGATGTCTAATGCGGTTCCAGATTGGGCCCACTGCGGCGCATGCACATGCAAGTCGACAAAACCAGGCAAGAAATATTGACCCGCCTCTAACCGTTGAAATTTGTCAGTGCCTTGATACGCATCCAGCAAGGACGCGTACTCGGCGTCCTCCGGGGCGACGATTCGCTCAATCATACCGTCGTCATTGATGCAATACAGATGGTCCCGTAATACTTGAATTTCTGTGGGCGATTTGCTTGAAAAAGACGTGCCTTGAAATAATTGCATATATTTACTCATGGTTACCGCCTTAATGTTCGTTTTTTGGAATGTGGTTGTTATTATAGACCTTCAAAAAGGATTCGTCCATACCCTAAAGGCGAATAGATGTAGATACATGTCGAATAGGAGCGATTGTAATACCCTATCCTGATGGATAACCATCCTGGTGCGTCATTAAACTTTCCTTTGCACCCATGATAGAATAGATGTAAATCCAAGCGGTTATGGGAGGTATCCTCATTGATCATTCAACTGGGTAATTTTGAAGTAACTTCCGGACAATTGGTTGTTGCGGATCCGTGTTACGAACTAGATACGAGCATCGTTATTATGGGTGTAGTGGAGCCTGCATTGAATGGAACGTGGGTCTCGGAAGTGGAGAAGGCGGAGATCCCGGACTGGGGTGAAGCCAACGCCAAGCTGACGGCATACCATCAGTCCGTTGCGGAACAAGGGGCATCCTTGGAGTGGATCAAGTGTCCTTTCGTGGCGGGGGTGGACAGCGGACAGGCTGGGATTTTTGATATTCACAAATACCGGATTCCGGATGCGGAAGGATCATCGGACGGCACGGATACGGAATGGTATTATGCCTGCTGTGATATCACCGAAAGCGGGGAAGAGGCGGGTGTTCTCGAGGGAGGCGTTGTCTCGCGTACCGGCATTGGCGACGGGGCGTACGGCGTGTACAAGGCGGTGAATGGGCAGGATCAGGTGGTAGGCGTGAAGATTGTTTTTATTAAAAGCTAGGATACAACCACAACGACTAATGCATCGTAGTCTGTACATGACGTGCACGTGTCTTTAGGCAGCGGGACAGTCGGGATTATTTTTATAGAGGGTGATTTCCATAGAAGCTATATGCATTAAACCGATTCATAGGTTCACGGACGAAGAACAAACTGAACTTGGGGAGTGTGGATATTCCTCAAACGCAAAGTACAAGGTGACCAAAATTGAAAATGAAGAAAGAACCACGATCGACATTCAATTAGTAGAGCTTGAAGCACCGTATCATAAAGAATATACAGACAGTGAAGATGATTTGGAGCTATACAGCAAGATCGCTCCCATGGGATATTCACTAGGAGCATACATAGGTACTCGATTAATCGGGGTCGTAATCGCTGAGGAAATAAAGTGGAATAATACCGTTTTGATTTGGCATTTCCAAGTCTCGGAAGACTATAGAAGAATGCATGTTGGCAAACAATTGATGGATGAATTAGTACGTCTTGCAGAAGGAAACGGAATAAGAGCAATAAACCTGGAAACGCAAAACACGAACGTAAATGCTATAAGGTTCTACAGAAAATGTGGATTTGAAATCGAAGGCATTGATTTATCCTATTACACCAATGATGATGCTATAGATGGGGAAGTGGCCATATTTATGAAAAGAAAAATCGGGCAAACCGGGCAAGAGTTCAAGTAAATGCGGAGCAATGGCTCTCCCCAACTTGGGTAGAGCACCCCATAGAGTGAGCATCAGAAACATATGATAGTGATAATGAAACCGCACCCCAATTGTTAGACAGAACTAACAACGGAGGTGCAGTTTTTTATGATTACATTTCGTTTGGAGACAAAGCGGGATGCCTTCTGTTAATGAAGAGTTTCGTTTCTACATTTATTGACCTTCCTGTTTATGAAGACTCAAATCATGGAGAATATGTTCGCAAATGTCGTCAGGATGGGTCAGGGTAATGATATGATTCGCGCCAGGTATTCGAACGACTTTAATTTTAGGAATTTGATTATATAACTCAGCTATGCGAAAAAGATCTTTGGATTCATTCTCGCCGATCAATAATAAAGCCTCTGCCTGAATTTCGTCCAACCTTCCTAATGCGGGAGGTAAGGAAACCGTTTCGTAAGTTTTCCATTCAAATGTCTTTTGAATGTTGTGTCTCATCATTTCACGTAGTAAATCATAGGCTTCTCCTGGTGGAATGCTCCAGGAAGGTTCGCTCAATGTTAGATCAATCATTTTATTGACGTCCGGCAACGCTTTGGCAGCTTGTTTCTCTAGTTCAGCATACTCAGGAGAAAATTGATACCCGGATAGGCCAGGAGCAATTAATACGAGTTTAGACACGATGCTCGGATAGGTCAGAGAGAAATCAACAGCAATTTGACCTCCTAGGGAATGACCAATGAGTACAGCTTCGTCAATGTTAAGTTCGGCTAATAGCTGCCTTAAGTCCCCAACATGGTCAATTGGTGCTTCTGGAACTGGGGACCTTCCGGCTCCACGTACATCGTATATGATGACTTTGAATTAGCTAGCTTTGGCGTAATAAAGTTCCAATCACGAGAATCCATAGCGCCGCTATGGATTAATACAACTGGCCTGCCACTCCCATGAACTTCGTAGTAAAGACCCATCGTATAAATCCTCCTCGATAAAATGTCGTTGAAACATCATCTTCCTCAACATTTGGACCCGAATAAGTCATTTTTTTACGTAAAACAATAGATTATTTATTCTTCGGGAATTTCCACGATAATATAATTTTCCTTCATTTGATTTTGCTCGAGTTCCTGATCTTTATATGTGACCTTATTCCAGTTTTGTTTGTTAATAAGGCTATAGCCCGTAGCTCCAATATGAGGCATCCAACGGAAGCTTGCAAAGGTTGTACCCTTAAATGACGGAAGTGTTCCAGCTTCATCTATTAACATGCGATTAATAAAATACAGGTCGTTTGCTGTGCCTGGTTTATCACCCAGGAGGCCCTGCCATTTCAGGTAAGCCGTATGGTTAGAAATTTTATAGTAACTAACTACGTTATTATTTACTTCTATGAACTGGCCTGATTCCCGTTCAGGAAAATAATATTGAAGACTAAACGTATCCAATGTCGGCTCAAATTCTTTCGGTAGTTGGGAAACCCTTGGCAAATTTATGGCTGCATTTCTTGCAGTACTAAGCTCGTCGCTTTTATAATCCTTGGTCAGTTTTGAACTTGCTTTTGTGATATATGCGGTTTGGGTCGCCTGATTCCAGGTTACGGAGCTGCTCATTGCTTCTGTAACAAAGCGCAAAGGAATCATGGTCTTGCCTTTATGGATGAACGGCGCGGAGCTAAGTTTTACGGGTTCACTATTCTTTTGTGCAGTTGTTTTATTGATCGTGAGTATTAAATGAGTCTCTTTTCCTTGGACAGTCACTTGCTTTGTCTTATTGTTCCACTTAAACGTTAAATCGTCTAAAGTCTTGGCTCCCGTTAAGGTAATAAATACTTGGTTGTTTTTTAGAAGTATATCTTCAGAGGATAGACTTGTGTTGTTGATGATTACATGTGGTTCCTGTTTTGAAGCTGCTGAAGATATGTTGTAGCTTGGAGCAATTAGAGCCGCACTGCATAGCAGCGCGATTGAAATTTGCGATATTTTTTTCATGAATTTCCCTCCAAAATATGGTGTCATACTTTATGACGTAAAAAAAGCTGGAAAGTTACAAGGATTTTATTCATTGGAGGGCACTCGCTTGTCCATGAAGACCGAAATTAACAAAATCCATCATATGGGGCATGTGGTCCATGATATGAAAACGATCCCGGGAGAAGCCTTCACGTCCTCACCGGGATTTGCCGGATATGTAGTAAAGGTGCGAGACCTTGCCATTACCCGGCGGCATCTTGAATCGAATGGATTCCCGGTGGTTGAGACGGCCCGGGGAGATATTTTTGTTCCGAGCGCCTCCCTTCTCGGGAGGGCTCTCATTTTCACGCAAGGATAAGCCTCATAATTTTTTTTCGATTCCTGTCACACTCCGCACCCCTTGCCCGTCATACAGGTAAAAATCGAAGGGAATGATGAACGATGCAACAGTATGATGTGGTCGTTGTTGGCGGAGGGATTGCCGGGTTGACCGCTGCAATTTATGCAGCGAAAGCAGGGAAGCAAACGCTCATCATTGAGAAACAGGAACGATTAGGCGGCCGGGCCATGTCCATGAAGAAAAAAGGGGCTTACTTCAATCTGGGCGGGCATGCCTTGTATAAGGGAGATGCTTACGCGACTTTCATGGATTTGGGAATTCACGTACAGGGAGCGGAGCCCTCGATTGAAGGTTATGGGGTGTGGAAGGGGAAATTGAGCATTTTGCCCACGGATATGAAATCTTTATTCACGACCCCGCTCTTGTCTTGGAAAGGGAAGCTGGAGCTTGCTGCCTGGCTGGGGAAACTCGGTAAAATGGATACTCACCCCTATGATCGCATCAGTATTCGCGAATGGGTCGAATCGAATTTGCGGGATCCGATGGTGCGTAATATTTTCTATTCTTTGCTGCGAACCGCAAGTTATGTGGTGGGGCCGGATTTGCCAGCAGCAGGTCCTGCATTGAAGCAGCTTCAAAGTGCCCTTAAAGGTGTGTTGTATCTGGATCGAGGCTGGGGCGAATTGGTCGAAGCGTTAAGAAGAAAGGCATCCGATCTCAGCGTGCGGTTTGTAACGAACAGCCTGGTTACGTCCATCGATGTCCAGGATGGCAGCGTGCGTCACGTGCTGTGCAAGGATGGAGCGAAGATCGGCGCACACCATGTCGTTCTCGCCACACCGCCTTCGATTGCCCATCAGCTGGTGCCTTTTTCAGAAAAAACCGCCCTTCATATCTGGAAAGAACAAGCGATCGAAATCACGGCAGCCTGCCTGGATGTTGCATTGAGACGTCTCCCAAAACCCAAACAACAATTTGTATACGGCATCGATCAAACCGTCTTTCTTTCCAATCAATCCCGTGCTGCTTATCTAAGCGACGACGGTGCGCAAGTCATATCCGTTCTGAAATACCAAGGGAAAGAGACCGACCCGAATAAGGATTTGCGCGAGCTTGAGGGGATGCTGGACTTGGTGCAGCCGGGGTGGCGGGAAGAGCTGATTGTCAAACAATACCTGCCGAAAATGACGGTTTCTCATGATTTTATGCATGTGAACGGACGTGTTAATCCCGGACCGGCCGTTCCCGAAATTAGCGGTTTATATGTAGCAGGAGATTGGGCGTCACATGGTGAACTATTGGTGGATGCCGCGACGGCAAGTGCCAAAAGAGCGGTGCAACACATCCTCTCCCTTGAACGGAAGGAAAGGACTGACCTTTATGAGCATCGAGGAATTGTATAAGCTTTATAAAGCTCCGCTTTTTTCTTTAGCCTATCGAATGCTCGGAAGCGTCATGGATGCGGAGGATATCGTACAAGAGGCCTTCCTGAGTTATGAAAGGCTTCAGGATGCGGATGCCATTCGAAATGAACGGGCGTATTTATACAAAATCGTTACGAATCGGTGTCTGGACCTTTTACGCTCATCCGTCAAAAAAAGGGAGTTGTACGTCGGCCCCTGGCTCCCGGAGCCTCTCATTGAGAGGGGGGCTTCGGATGGAGCTTCGGTTGGCGATCCCTCCGACACGTATTTGCGCTCAGAGTCGATTTCCACGGCCTACCTATTGCTGTTGCAGCAGCTGAATGCGATGGAACGGGCGGTTTTTCTCCTGCGGGAGATTTTCCAGTATTCATTTGAAGAAATTGCCGATATGGTCGGGAAGAGCAACGCGAACTGCCGGCAAATTTTCCATCGCGCCAAGAAGAGCATCCATTTCGATCCGGACCAGCAACCGTCGGTATCGACGGCGGAGAAGCATATCAAGGATTTCGTGGCATCGCTGTTGCAGGGAGATACGACTAGACTGCTAGAGCTGGTTAGCGAAGATGTGGTTTTCTACTCGGATGGCGGAGGCAAAGTCAAAGCGGCGCAAGTGCCTGTGGTTGGATTTGAACTCGTGCTGAAATTCCATCAGTTCCTGATCAAAACGTATGCAGGCCGATTTACGTACTCTTTCCTCATGGTGAACGGACTCCCGGGGATCCGATTCCTGCTGGATGAAACCGTCCAATACGTGTATTCCTTCGCTTATCGCGATCATAAAATTCAGACAATCTATACGGTCGCGAATCCGGATAAGTTAAGACATCTATCTCTAGGATGATTTCCGCATTTTTAATGCAGCATATGTTTGGAAGGATTCCGCATGCAATGTGCAGGAACTAACTTGAAGCAGAAATAACCGAGCGAAGAGCAGGGCCGGTCCCTGGGGTTCGCTCGGTTTTTTTTGTTTATAACAGGCCTCCTTGACTTGAAACAAAAGACTGGTCTGATAAAGATAGAAGGTCTAGAAAGCTAAACGTTTCCTTTTAGGAGCGGCTCCCGGAACCCGGCAGCCATTTAAAAGTGACGGCGCTTTGGGGAGGCAGGCTGTAAGAGAAAGCTTTACCGTTCCATTCCACGCTAAAGGGCAGCTCCTCGGCTCCTGGATTGGCGCCGATCAGGACAAGGGAGCCGTCGGGATTCTCATATGCCACGGTTTCTAATTTACCTTTGTAACGAGTAGATGCGATCCGGACAGCCCCGGGATCCACAAATTTGCTGGCATGCCCGAGAGCATAATATTCCACGTTTTTTTCCACGTCTCCCGTTGCAGGATTCACCGTAATCACACCTCGGCAGTCCTTGCAGCCTCCGTTGGTCGGCCCCCCGCTGGGGTCCAGCGCCAGGTTCCAGAAAAGAACCGTTTTGGCGGCATTTCGCGGTGCACCGACGATCAGGTGGTCCATTTGCCAGCTAAGGTTGTCGCCAAAGTCCGGGCTCCATTGTCCGCCGCTGCATTCTGTAAGGTATATATTTTTGTCCGGAAAATCATGGTGAACGGCCGACATGGCCTCCGCGGAGCCTTCATAACAATGGTACGCGGTTCCGTCGATATACGAAGCGGCTCCTGCGTCTCCAAGAACTTGTCGGGCGTACGCTTCCCCAAGTCCCCAATTATGGTCGAAAGCGATAATTTTAGTCCCGATCCCTTGCTTGGTAAAGGCGGGGCCGAGGTAATCCCGGATGAACCGTGCCTGCTCCTCGGCACCCATGCTCATGCTTGGATAGTCCGGCGACGTGAATGCCGGTTCGTTCTGAACCGTCAGGCCGTAAATCGGAATTCCCGATGCCTCATACGCCTGAATGTATTTCACGAAATAATCCGCATAAGCGGCATAAACCTTGGGATTGGTATAATCCAAATACCAGCCGTTGTATGTCTTCTCCCCATATTTCATCCACGGCGGGGCGGTCCAGGGGGTGCCCAGTATTTTGACCGCATGGTTTTTCTTCAGCATGTTTTGCAGCAGGGAGACCACATCCGCATCCTTAGCTATTGAAAAGTGCTCCATGCCGTAATCCATTCCCGATTCGATATCGTCATACGTATAGCTGCTCGGGCGGCCTTGTTCATCCACGGAAAAATCGGAAGCGCCGATCGTATGTCGGACAAAGCTGAGGCGGATGCCTTCTTCCGTAAACAAATCGCCCAGAAGGGAACTTCGCTGAGCTTCGGTCATGGTATGGTTGATCAGATAAGCCGAAGAGCCGGTAATCGCTGCGCCAAAACCGTCCATGGTTTGATAACGGATTTCCGGATTCACCTTGATGTTGAGGGTTTCCTGGCTTGAAGCTTGATTCGTGAATGCGACGGGCGCCTTTTGGGTGAGCAGGTTGGTCTGATCGCCGGTCGTTAGCCATACCTCGGAAGAGATTTCGCCTTTTGTACCGGGCGGGATGGCTATAGAACAGATCAGCAGCAGGAGAACGAGCAGCAGCAGACTGAGCAGGAACCGTCTGCGCCGCTGTGTGCTTCCCGGTTTATTCGCCCGGCCGGATAGGAGCTTGGTTTCTGTTACGGCTTGGGCCGCGGTCTCGCCTTTCAATACCGCCGTCTTCTCCGTTAGTTTCAAATTCCGCTCCTCCTTATCTCCTAACAAAAAGTCCCGGGGCGAAAACGCCCCAGGCTAAGAATTGATGAATAGAATGAATGAATCGTATGGTTATTTGCCGGAGCCTTTAACAGCGACGCTGCCTGTAAGGCGAATGTCGTCGGAGGCGCCGCCTACATAGATCGGCACTTGTCCGGAAGGCATAACCCAGCTCTTTTTATTTTCATCCCAATATGAGAAGGCCTTAGGATCAAGCTTAACCGTTACGCGCTGCTGTTTGCCCGGTTTAAGCTCGACTTTGGCAAAGCCAGCCAGCTGTTTGGACGGTGTTGCTACGCTGGTCGGAAGCTTGCCTGCATAGACTTGCACAACCTCCGCGCCCGTTACAGCTCCCGTATTCCGGAGGTTCAGCGAGACTTCAATCGTGGAGTCCTGCCCAGTCCCTTTAGCTTTCGTCTTCAGATTTCTATAGTCAAAGGTCGTGTAGGACAGGCCGTGACCAAACGCGAACGCCGGTTGGATGCCTTCTTTCTCGTACCCTTTATATCCCACGAAAATGTCCTCAGAGTATTCCGCGTCTCCGTTTACTCCAGGGAATTGCTTTTCATCCGAAACCGGGGTGGAATGCTCGTCGACAGGAATGGTTATCGGCAGTTTACCGGATGGATTCACGTCGCCAAACAGCACGCTGGCGATGGCGTCACCCTGCTCCTGCCCGGCATACCAGGCTTGCACGATGGATTTAACGTCATCTTGCCAGCCGTTCATTTGCACGGCTCTGCCGCTCATTTGAACCACGATCGTATTCGGATTAGCTGCAGCCACCTTCTTGATCAATTGCTCCTGGTTATTCGGAAGATCCAGGTCGGAACGGTCGATGTACCCTTCGCTTTCATAGGTACGCGTCACCACGACGGCAACGTCGGATTTACCCGCAAGATCAACAGCCTTCTGCATCTTCGAATCGGTTACCTCTTCCGGCGCTTCCCAGCCGAAGCGGACCAGTCCGCCAAAATCGCTGTCGCCGTCCGTCCAATCCGTGCGGTATTCAATGCGCACGTCGTGGCTTTCGCCGGCTTTCAGCTGCAGCGTCGCTTTCTCGGTAGCCACCTTCTCACCTTTATTATCGATCAGAAGCTTGCCGTCGAAATACAGCTTGCTGGAGCCGAAGCTCGAGAGCGACAGGGTGTATTCGCCGTCCTGTGGGGCTGCAATCGCGCCGGTCCAGCGTGCCGACATTCTGCCGTTCAAATCGCCAGGGACGGGAGTCAGCTTGGAGGACTGTCCGTTTAATCCGTCATAATTATAAAAACCAAGGTTCATATTCACTTGGCCATCCGTGCGTACCACGGAAGGTTGGCCTTCGAGATTCGTGTTATTGAAATATTCCGCGCGAAGTCCATGCTCGCCTTGAATTACATTACCGTTCTCATCAACGGGGCTCAGCATCGAAGATGGAATGGCCGATGGTCCATTCATAATATCCGCGGTGGAAATCGGATCGGTACCGGCTGCATATTTCACTTCAACGCCCTTTCCGGCACGTTTGCGGATGGCCTCCAGCGGGCTTACCGTATAAGTCGGCTTCACAAGCGAGCTGCCGCCAACTGTTGCATAGTTGTCCGCATCCGGACCGATAACGGCGATCGATTTCAGGCTGTCTGCTTTCAGCGGCAGAGCATTATCTTTGTTTTGCAGAAGCACCATGCTCTCTTCGGCAATCTGCTGTGCTTTCGCTCCATGCTCGGCTGCCGGAATCTGTTTATTTACCGCCGGATGATCAAACAGCCCCTTGTCAAACATTTGGAACAGAATATTGCTTACCATCTTGTCAATGACGTCCTCAGAGACTTCGCCGTTTTGGACGGCGTTCATAAGCTTAGAGCCCCAAAATCCGTAAGGGTCCCCGGGGGTTTCCAAGTCAAGACCCGCGTTGGCCGAAGGAGCCGTGCTCAGGTTGGCGCCGTAGTCGCTCATGACGAAACCATTGAAGTTCAACTGGTCTCGGAGCATCGTAGTCAAGACCTCTTTATTTTCGCAGGCCGGCGTGCCGTTGATCTCATTGAAGGAGCACATGGCCGAGCCCAGGCTGGCTTTCTCGATGGCTGCGGCGAATGGACGCAGGTATACTTCCTGCATCGCGCGTTCACTAGCGATCGAGTTCACCGTGAAACGGTCGGTTTCCTGGTTGTTCAACAGAAAATGCTTGGCTGTCGCGATAACCGGATATTTTTGAACCGCATTGACATAAGCAACGCCCATCTTTGACTGCAGCAAAGGATCTTCCCCCATGGATTCGAAATTCCGGGAGCCCCAAGGCAGACGGGCGATATCGAATCCCGGACCGAGCAGGACGTTATGGGTGGTGTTAAAGGATTCGTTGCCCACCAGGTCTCCGTACTCCGAAGCGGTTGTCGTGTTCCAGGTTGCGGCCAGCGCAATCGGAGTAGGGAGAGCCGTCGATTGTTTATCCTGAATTTCCGGATTGGCGACCCGCACGCCGGTCGGCCCGTCGGCCATCGTTAACGCGGGAATGCCAAGCCGCTCAATAGGAGCGTTATAAAACCCGTAATTGTTATTGACGTTCCCGGTAACAAAATCAATTTTCTCGGATAGCGTCATGGCGTCTAGCAATAGCTCCGTGCGTTTCTCGGCGGATTGAGATGTGTTCATCCACGGACGCGCTCCTCCATCATTCGATTCTGCGTTTGCAATCTGCAGCGGAGCGGCAGCGATGGCTCCAATAACGGTAAGTGCAACAAGTTTAGAGAATAATCGTGATCTTAACTTCAATGGTATAAGCTCCTCCTTATTTTTGGCTTTTGCCCCTTCACGCATTTCTATGGCATGCGCCGTACTATGTACCGGTACATCTCGTGATCGTTTTGTTTCAAGCGATCATAGGGGGTGAAAATGGGTGTTCTGTTCCCCTTATCCGCCCAGTCACCTGAAAATATATTTTCCTATAGGAATAGTTGGAAAAAAGGGAATAGCCTGCAGCCTTCCTCCCTGTTAATGATGGTGGCCGCAGCATGCTGCATAATCTAAGGTGCTGGTACCCGCCCCGTCAACCTTGTTGGGGTTTGCAGGATAGAAGAACTGGCAAGACCGGGTGTCCATCCGATGTGCCGCGGCATCCCTCCTTGGTAAATCGGTTGATCTCCCGGCAATTAGACTAACGCACTTTTAGATAAAGTGCACTACCCATTTCCTGGATGCCGCTGCTTTAAAAATGACAAGAGCGTCACAAAATTAGGTCTAAAGATTACAAAAACGTCATTAATTAGGCCCCGTTCCTCTTGATTTCGCCTCATGCGCTTTATTTTTGCAAACCGAATATCAGCCTCTTGTCTTAGAAAAATAGGACTGATGAATTTCAGAAAATGACATATATATTTCAGAAAATGGAAGCGGAACGCAGGGTCGGCCTCTGGGATTGGCTCGGTTTTCGTTTATAACAGCCCTCCTTGAACATGAAACAAAAATGAGACAGTTCTTGATCGACAATTGGTTTACACTGATTGAAGATGTTGAATCTATCAGATCACGGAGTATATCTACGACTCATCGCTTGACTTCGCTGATGTAAAAGGAGAAACGGGTTTATGAAAAAAATGTCCATCATGCTGGCGGTACTGCTCATTTTTTCGGCGGTGCTTGCTCCCTTGGCTTCCGCTGCGTCTGTGGTCCGGTCCGGTAGCGCCTCGATTCCGTCCGAAGCGGACGGTTGGGTGTGGGTCGGGACCGCAGAGGAACTGGCCTATATCGATCGGAATCAAGCGTCCTATCTGGATCGGAATATCCGATTGACCGGCGACATCGATATGACCGGATACGATTGGGTGCCCTTAGCCGATGAAGCGAGCGTCTTCAGCGGCATTTTCGACGGAAGGGGATACCGGATCAAAGGCCTCACCATTGATGGAGGAGCTTTGCAGTTTACCGGCTTCTTCGGCCGTGTTTCGGGTACGATCCGTAATCTGGACGTTACGGTTCAAGTGAACGGTGGCAGCTATGCCGGCGGATTGGTGGGTCATCTGATCGGCGGCAGCATCATCAACTCGCATTCGCAGGGCACGGTTACGGCCGGAGATACGGGTTACGTGAGCGCATCAGGCGGGTTGGCCGGAGCGGCCAATGGCGATTCGAGCATTCTCCGCTCATCTTCATCCGCTGCCGTGAAGAGCGGAGATACCCCCAATCAGTATGCCGGAGGGCTGGTCGGATCTCAGGGAGCGGGCAAGATCAACGACTCGTATGCCACCGGAACGGTAACGAATTCGGGGGGAGGTTACTATTATTTTGGGGGCGGTTTAGCCGGACAACTGATATACGGAACCATTGCCAACAGCTATTCTTCGGCTGCCGTCATGCAATCCGGAAGCGTTATCTATTACGCCGTGGGGGGGGTTATCGGAACCATGGCGGTTGCCACGATCAATGCCTCGTATTATGATATCGCGGCATCGTCCTTAACCACTGGCGTGGGGAGTGGGGATATCATAGGCTCGCCTCATCTCACGGGCCTTACGACCAATGACATGAAGGCAGCCTCCAACTATCATGGCTGGGGCTTCACCGATCTTTGGGCCATGGATGCTGGCGTCAATGGCGGCTATCCTTATTTACGCCCCGGCATCTTGACGACCGATCTTCCGCGGGCAATCAAGGACGCCCCCTATTCGATTGCGATGGACGCTTTCGATGGTTCAAGGGGCGGGCTGACATGGAATGCCTACGGACTTCCGGATGACCTATCGATGACAGCCTATGGCATGATCGAAGGCAGTCCTAAGGAGAGTGGCACATTCACGGTTGCGATTTCGGCAACCGATGCGGGCGGAAGCACGGTCAGCACGGTGTTGACCCTGCACGTGGATGAATCTGCTCCTGACATCGACGAATTTGTCGTTAGTCCAGGCAGCGCGAACGGGTCGACAAGCGTGACGGCGGTCCCGAGCGATCCCGGCCACACGTTTGCATATCTGCTCGGGCCAGATGCCGGTGTGCGTCCCCTAAGGGGGGGTGCGCTGCCTGGCGAAGCGGTCCTATACTCGCTAGGCTCGGATATTTTGCATCCGATTCCGGGTCAATATCTTCAGGTATTTGAGGTGGATGAACAGAAGTCCATCGAGGCATGGAGCAGCGTCCAGGTAGAAGCAGCTCACATTCAAGACCAGGTCCGCGTTACGGGAGTGACGCTGGATCAGACGGAGCTAACCCTTGCGGCAGGAGGGGCTTCGCAGAAGCTGACAGCCGTCCTTACGCCGGTGAATGCGACAAACCCTGCGGTCGCCTGGACCTCCAGCGACCCAGCCGTCGCGGCGGTGAGCCAGAGCGGCGAGGTGACGCCGATCGCTGAAGGTACGGCGATCATTACGGTGACAACGGCCGATGGCGGGTACACGGCTTCCGCTACGGTTATGGTGCAGTCAGCGCCTGTGGCAACAGGGACGGTCATCGGCTCGGTATATGGCATTGGTAATACGCCGCTGACTGGTGCATCGGTATCGGCCGGCGGCGTAACGGACGTCACCTACGCTAATGGGGATTTTGCGCTAACGAACGTGACCGCAGGCATCCATACGCTTACGGTGACGGCAGAGGGTTATGGCAGCCATACGACAACCGTGAATGTCTTAGCGGGTGAGACAGCGGATGTAGGACGCATCGATCTGAGCGCTGCCAATCCCCCTGTACTGGAGACCCCTGAACCCGTTGAATCTCCATCCTATAGCGGGGGTCCTTCTTCCGCTCCTGTCCCTGCCCCTACGGCGGATCCAAGGATGACCGTGACGATCAACGGTCAACACGTTCGGGTGACCATCAAGAAAGAACAGGAGCCTGACGGACGTACCGTTCTACGGCTTATCCCGGGCGCCGAGCTGGTACGGTCGTGGGCTGCCGGCGGGGATGAAATCGTCATCGACATCGACAATGAAGAGCCGGTGGTGAAGGTGGATCTTCCGGCGGAAGCGCTGCAGGAACTCCTTGCGGCTAGGCCGAACGCCGCCATTCGGATTGGGGTGAACGGCGCAAGCTACAGCGTTCCGCTGCCCGTTCTAAGCGACCTTCGGAATCGAGCGGCTGTAACGATCGCCATTGCGAAAATGACGAAGTCTGCAAACCGCGAGCTGGAGGAAGAGCTGGCCCGCCAAGGGTACGTCATGCTGGCGGAACCGACGAGCTTTGACTTGTACGGCGATGGTGATGAGAGACTTGAAGCCGAGGGCACGTACATGGAGCGGACATTCTCAATGAACGCTGTGGCTGATCCTAATCGTTCCACGGTCATCCGGGTGGATGATGCTGGGAAGCTGCACTATGTCCCGTCCGTTTTCGAAAGGGAGACGGCGACTTTGTACAGCGCGCATAACGGCATATACACTGCGGTACGCTCTAACCGAACCTTCGAGGATATCCGGGGGCATTGGGCGCAAGACGATATCGAGCGGATGGCGAACAAGCTGATCGTGAACGGATCGGCTGACGGCAGGTTAGACCCCAACCGTACGGTGACCCGCGCCGAGTTCGTAGCGATGCTCGCCCGTGCGCTCGAGCTGGCCGATAAGCCGCAGCGAGCTTCTTACTCTGATGTTGCACCGAACGAAGCGTGGTACGCGGGTGCGGTTGGAGCGGCTTCCGCGGCCGGCCTGATCGAAGGCTATGCCGACGGTTCGTTCCGTCCGGACGCTGGGGTCACGCGAGAGCAGGCGGCGGTTATGCTGGGCAGAGCTGTCCGGTACGCAGGAGAGCTTCCGCAGCAGGACGCCTCCGTGTTAGAACGTTTCTCGGATCATGCCGAGGTATCCGGCTGGGCCAAGGGACCGGCTGCCGAGCTGCTGGCCGCGGGCTTGATCGAAGGCATCGGGAATGCAGCGTTCGCTCCGCAGGCATTTGCAACGCGGGCCCAAAGCGCCGCTCTCTTACACCGGATGCTCCACTACTTGAATTTCATCAACTAATCGCAGCCGCATGGCTCACGCGTACATTCCGCCAGAATGTGCGCGTTTTTTTGCGTTTCTTCCTTGATCATGCCTGTCCGCAATCTCGAAACATAGTATAGTATACAAATAGAAGGTAGATTGGTTAGCGGATTTCGGCTTGCGGGAAGCGGATGGGGTGAGGATATAACGAATGGAGAACATGGCAAGGCATCGCATCATCGGTTTTGATCGGGAAATGATGAGCTTCACGGATTGGCTGACGGACGCCCGGGCGAAGACATCCATCTTTTCGATATCAGGGATCGGGGGCATTGGCAAAACAACGCTGCTGCTTCAAATGGCTCGCACGGCAAGGCAGTTTTCCGTACGTTCTCTTTGGCTGGACGGACGAGGCGGCTTAACGACATCGGGTTCTTTTCTGGCGAGCCTGGAGATGAGTCTGGCAACCGAATACGGTAGAACCCGGGATCGGGATGCGGCGCTGCTGTCTTACATCGCTTCGGAGCTGTCGCTGGTGCCTACCGTCTTGCTCATAGACAACTGTGAGGAGATTGAAAGGCTGGAAGGCTGGCTGTTTTCGAGCTTCCTTCCGGAATTGAAGTCTGCCCGCGTGTTGTTCGTATGTGCCTCGCGCAATGGACTGCCGCTCCAGTGGCAGACGAATCCGGAATGGAAGTCCCGACTACGAAGATTCCCTTTGCGGCTGTTTACGCGAGAAGAGGTCTACGATTATTTAGGTAGCAGCGGCTTGCCTGTGGAATTGCAAAGGGAAGGGAGATTGCCCAGAAGACGGACGGCCACCCGTTGTCGCTCGCCTTGACCGTGGATATGCTGTTTTCCGAATCTGCGGAAGAGCGGGATGTATGGCGGGAAGTTCCGGCAGTTTTGAGCGCCGAATTTTTGCGGGAAGCAGCCTCCCCCAACCTCTACCGCGCGCTGACGGCCTTGTCGCTCCTGCCAGCAGCCGATGAGGCGCTGCTGAACCGTTTGTTGGACAAGCCCTTGGAAGGGGCGGACTACTACCAGCTGACGGCCCTTTCATTTGTTCGGGATACGATGGATGGAATATCGCTGCATCAGGTCGTCGCTCGAATCCTACGGGAGGATTTCGCCCGCAGAACCCCCGAGCAATTCGAAGCGGTTCGCCATCGGGCGTTCGTCCTGCTGGCGGAGCGGTTTCATTCGGTCGATCAACGGATGCAGATGCGCCTGAGTGCCCATATCATGGAGCTGTACCGCGAATTCTTGCCCTCGGCCCATGCTTATGCCAATTTCTCGTCAAGCCTGAAGCCCGGCGAGCAGAAGCCGTTCCAGCTGGAGGATCTGCCGGAGTTGCAGCGCTTTATGAAGGCGTCGATTCTCGGTTCCGACTGGCAGTCCGAGCTGGTCGAACCCGCCGATTACCCGGCTTTGCTGGACGGGATTGCCGCTCGATTTCCCGAGGGGATCTTTGTTGTGCGGGACGAGAAGGGGAGACCGCTGGCGTTCTGCGCAGGTCTGTGGCTGCACGCCTTGAGCATGCCCTTGCTGGAACGATACGCGCCTGGATGCAGACAGATGCTGGGCGAAGAAGCTTTTTCGCTGCATGAGCTTCCTCTGGAGGCGGCCGATACGATATTCGTCCTGTTGTCCGCAGTCAATTCCGAGCATTCCTTATATCGTCCCGAAGAGCTGGGGGCCTTGCTGATGGAGCAGTGGCTGGTCCATATGACTAGGGGGCTGCGGGGGATCCTGGCGGCAGCGGATCCGCAGTTGAATGCCTTATTATCGGTACTAGGCTTTCAAGCGTGCGGGAAAGTGACGGGATTCGCGGGCATCGAGTTGACGACATGGGAGCTTGATTTTCGGCAATCGGCCTTTGATCAGTGGATTCAGCGGATCATTCGGCAAACAGAGACAGCAGCAGCTCAACCAGCGCTTCCAAGGGAGAACGATCATCGTCTATCCATTGAAAGAAATGAAATGAAGCAAATGCTGGAACGGCTGTTTGAGCTAGACAAGCTAGAAGAACTCCCTGTCATGCGGCGTTTCTGTTGGAGCGGGATGCAGGTGAGGGCAACCATTCAGGAGATTCTGGCCGACACTCATCAGGCGGGGCCGCTGACGGCAATGGAGAAGGAAATCTTAATCGCGGGTTATCTGCGCAAGGACCGGAATAAAAGCGAGCTCGCAGCATCCTTTCATATGAGCAGGGCGACCTTTTACCGTCATATGCGTTTGGCCGAACAGCATCTGGCTTATGTGCTTGGCGATAGGCTGAGGCAGGCGGAAGTTGTTTTCAACAAAAATATTTGATAATTTGATATTTCTGAGCCAGATTGAACCTGAAAGATAATTATAAGAGCAGAGTAAATCGTTTTTTCGACTACTCAGGATAGTATTTGGCCGGGTGTCTGAACTTGAGGGAACAAAATTTATAATGTAAAAGAGGCAAAAACCCGACGTCATGGGGAATTTTGCCTCTATTTAATAAGCAATATACTACCTGTAATAATATCTCAGAGCACTTTCACTTGAATAATATGGGCAATCATTGGCCCTATGTTTATATAAGCCGGCCATCCCCCATTTTGAAGTTACATCAGTGAGACTGGACCATCCTTTTCCTGGAGCTGGGGGACCATATAAGACCGAATTAATAATTCCTGTGTGCTCGTTGCCAGAAGTGGAATAATAAATTCTATAACCAGCTGCACCCGAAGAGCTGGATTTGTAACTACCATCCGTCCAATAAGCGCTAGGATTATCCATCCAATATGGGTTGGTTGAGGACGTACTATACCAAGCATATGAGTGACAGTTATAGACTGAAGTTGCGTCCCTCAGTTTAGTTGCATTTGGATAGGAAAGTGCAATATCTTTTGCGATTTGCGCCTTATCTGCAGAGGATAACATCTCAGGGTTTTGGTAAACTAATACATTTGTCCCGTTCGGAGTTTTAACGTATGTGTTCGCCTGAACAGATGAATCATGACCTGACTTTAGTTCTTTCAGCTGTTCAGCAGACAACTTAGAAGATAGAACATTTTGCGATAGCATAACCTTCAAATACATAGAATCACGATAATTAGTCTGTTCAACATTCAAAGAGGAATTTTTCTTATTGTATTTTTCAAACAGCTTAATTCCCGCATCATCTCTTTTAAGAAGTTCTTGGAGACCGTTAAAATTTGATGCTACAGCATTGAAACCTTGTTCATATGAATTGAAAGCAAGCATATCAACTAGAAGAGGATAGTTCAAAACAGATTCAATTAGTGCTTCTGTGGAGAGTTTAGTTAATACGTCTTCAGGAATCTGGCTTACTTTTAGTTTTTCTTCTTTGTCCGCAAGATCTTTCCACTCATCTGTGCCAGGTTTTATAGGATATTCATACGGTTTATCAATAACAGATGGTGTCTGATCCCTGATTTCCTCGGCACTTACAATGAATCCAAGACTCATTAACATTACTGATAATACAAGGGCTAGGGAAAATACCTTTTTCAATAATTTCATTGATTAAGCACCTCACCTTTTTATTGTTAATAAGCTTAAATTACATTAAATGTGCTCCGTGTAACCACCTCCTAATAAATGTTTTAATCACATATTTTATGTCTTTTTATTCTGTCAAATATATAACACCCATAATAAGGTAAATGTTTTGTTTATTTTCTTTTTTTTTTATAAATCTCATCATTCAACTCCCTTCACTGGCAGGATTTACCCCCTCCCATAATGATCGACCGCGAAGCCGAACAATACCTTCATCACAAACAACACGCCAATGATCAGCATATAAGACGTGATTCCCGGCAGCATGGGCATGCAGGCCAGACCGGCGGCCATCAGCAAGCTCGCTGCGAATAATTGCGTGTGCTTCCCGATTAAAGCATTCACGATAAATGCTCCGATCACCGTATAAGCCCATATTCCCAAGGCATAACCCGTGTCGGTATTCAGTAGAAAAGCGATCAGGACGATATGGACATGGATCGCAATGAATACGATTCGATTGGCAGGCCGCGCTGCATAGAAGTTGCTGGTGGAAGCCGTAAAATTCGCAATGCAGCCGGCAAACACGTCGAAAATTAATAATAAGGCCAACGTGCTGCGCCATGCCGGCAAATGGCCGGTCATTTCCGGGAATCGGTAATATAACGCAGCCGTCAGCATGCCCCCAAACAGCAGGATTGTCAGAATGGCTCCTACCGATTGCCTTTCTCCAAATACATCGTGCAAATAAGAAGGAATTCGCAGCTGTTTCATTTCGCTTCACTCCCATCATGATTGGAACAGTCCATAGGCTTTCAATAAAAGTTATGTAGTAGATTTATTATTTCACTCTAAAACAATTATATCGACACGAATCCGATGGTTCAATATGTTTTGTAGTATTTTTATTGAATCAGTCTAAAACTTTGATTAAACTTACATATGAGGTGAAGGCTGATGAACGGCTACGAACGACGGAAGCAGAAGAAAATGGAGCAAATTTTCGAGGCATCGATTGAATTATTTTTCAAACACGGCTTTCAGAAGGTCAACGTTAATGAAATCGCGCAGCAAGCAGAGGTCTCTCCTGCAACGATATATAATTACTTCGGTACAAAAGAGAAGCTCTATGCCGATTCCTTGATCCATTGGATGGACAAGCAGCTGGAGCAGTATGAAGCCATTCTGGATTCCGGGTTGACTTTTCCGGAGAAGACGAAGGAAATCATGCAACTGGAGACACGGAATCTGAACATTTTGGGCGAGGAATTTCCGAAAGTCCCATCCTCCGAGTTGAGTGGGCTGATGGACATAATGGACCGTTACAGCGAGGAGAAAATCGTGGGCTTTTTCAAAAGGTTTATCACGCTTGGCAAGCAAGAGGGATATATTCGGGAGGATCGATCAGAAGAGATGTTGGTGCGTTACTTCACGATGTTCCAGAATGAACTGCGGCGGCATTGGGAGTCAGCGGATCAAGACCGGATGACCTGGAGCATGGATCAATGGATGGAATTGTTTTTCTACGGGGCAGCTGGACGGGAGAACTAACATGAAAAGGCTCATTCTAACCTGAACAGGAGTTAGAGTTGGGCCTTTTGTACGTTAAATCCATGAAAGAAGAATAATAAAGTCTATTATCTAGAATTTTTGGGCATATCTTGCATTTATACAAATATAATATACCAATATTAACCAAAAAAATATTTGCGAGGTGTGCTATGAATTCCGTTTATATCACAAGTGTGGGAAAGTTTCTCCCTGGTTCTCCGGTTAGTAACGAAGAGATGGAAGATTACCTTGGCAAGATTGGAGGAAAATCTTCCAAAACCAAAAGGCTCATTCTGGAAAAGAATCAAATTCGGTTCCGCTATTATGCCATGGATAAAGAGCAAAAGAGCTTATACACAAACGCTGAGATGGCTTCCCTGGCCATTCGGGATGCCTTGGATCGAAACGGCAACGTAACCGAACAAGATATCGACTTCTTAGCGACAGGTACGACAAGAGCAGATTTGCTCCTGCCAGGGTTTGCGAGTATGGTGCATGCAGAGACTGGCCTCCCCCCTATGGAAATTGCATCTCATTCCGGTTTATGCGCCAGCGGGATGCATGCACTCAAGAATGCGTATGTACATATCAAAGCTGGCGAGCACCGAGCAGCCATCGCCTGTTCCAGCGAGTTTTTGAGTCGCGAATTCAAACATACGAAATTTGAAGCGCAGGGGATTTATAGCAACAACCGGGTGCCTTTTGACACGGACTTCTTACGTTTTATGCTTTCAGATGGGGCAGGAGCAGCTGTATTGCAAAATGAGCCCTCCCCCAATGGGCCGTCGCTGCGTATTGAATGGATCGATAACCAATCCTATGCGAACCAGTATGAGGTGTGTATGTATTCAGGCATGAGTAAGGAGAGTGGAATCCGTTCCTGGCTGGACTATCCATCCATTCATGAAGCAGCCGACCAAGGAGCTCTGAATTTGAAGCAGGATGTAAGGCTTGTCAATGAAATAACAAAGGTAGGCACCAATCGAATACTGGAGCTCGTGGAGGAAGGGAGAATTGATCCTGAGAGAATAGACTGGATGGTGTGCCACTATTCATCGCATTTTTTCAGGGACGAAGTCTTCCGGCTACTGGACCTTGGCGGAGTGAGGATTCCGGAAGAGAAATGGTTTACGAATTTATATACAAAAGGGAACACAGGCGCAGCATCGATCTATATTATGCTGGAGGAGCTGATGAATGAAGGACATCTCACTGAAGGAGAGCAGGTGCTCTGCATCGTTCCGGAAAGCGGTAGATCTCATGCCTTGTCCGTTGTCGCGCACCTCCAATATGAGCTTGCCGGTGGAGGTGTAAATGTTAATTTCGATCAGCACCTCGCTCTGATTCTCATAGCCATATTTGATAGCGTTTTCGATTATCGGCTGCAGCAGCAGCTTGGGGACGTATACATCCAGGGTTTCCTCCGCGACGTTAACCCGATATTCCAGCCGGTCGTTGAACCGGATTTGCTGCAGCTTCAGGTAATCGCGCACATAGCTCATGTCATTCTTCAGCTGGACGCTGCGGTCAGGCCCGATGCTGTACCTTAGCAGCCGGGATAGAATCAGCACGATTTCCTGGGCTTGATTCGCGTCGATCTTAATGGCATAGCGCAGAGTTTCCAGAACATTGAAAATAAAATGCGGATGGAACTGCGATTGCAGCTGCTTCACCTCGATAATCGTGCGGAGCTCCGACAGCTCTTTATTTTTCTCGATCAACTCTTTCAACCGATCCAGCATTACATTGTACTCATTACCGAGAATTTGAAACTCGTCGTTCGTCTGAATGTCGACATAGCCATTGAAATTACCTTCGCGCAGCTGTTCCAAGGCATGGATTAATTTATCGATCGATTCGGAGTTGCGCGCCGACATTTTATTCGCCAGAAACTCGATCAACACCCACAACAGCAGGCCGGCAGCAAGGACAAAAAACGATACCGTAAAGTAGGTATATTGCTCCGATTTGTAGGAATTCAGCGTAACGACTTGAATCGGCGTACCGGGGATTCGCTTGGCATACATGTAGTATTTGCCTTCGTTCAGCAGTACGCGTCCCTTGTTATCGAGCTTGGGGCTGAATTTATTCAAGCCGCCTTTGGTCACATTGCTCGTCGTGGCTATGATGGTGTTATGCTCATCGGTGATCATGGCAATCTCATTATTTTGCTTGAAAATCACCTTCTGCATATCGGCTTCGTACAGCTGATAAATGATATAGCCGATCGTCTCGTTGTCCTTCACGATGGCTTGGCCAAACGTATAGCTCGTATCGCGGTCATGCGAATAACGGAAGCTGTTCATTTCCGTCAGCGTGTCGCCGGGCCGCTGGTCGATCCGATGAATGAGGTTGCCGAAGGCGAAATTGGAATACAGCACGTCGGGCGGGGCGGAGCTGGCCAGAAAGACCCCGTCGGTATTGACGATATGAAAAATGCTCTTGACCTTCTGCCGATTGTTGAAATCATAGAACTCGGAATATACCTGCTCGCTGCCCAGATGGGAGCTTACATAATGGATTACGGTAGGAGAAGCGGCCATCCGCTGAATCTCCTCCTCATACTGCCGGTATACGTCCGATATGGTCTGGCTGATGGACTGGGCGGCTTCGGTCGTTTTTTGGGTCAGGTTCATTCTGCCATTCACGATCGTAAACGCCAGGAACAATACGATTAAGATGGAGAACGGGATCATCGCATAGATGCGAAATAAATGACGGGTTGATTCCTTGAAGTTACGATTACGGATATGCTTCATGCTGCCCTCCACCTGCGGTTAGCTGTCAAACCTATTATACTGACTCGGAGCAACCGCAGATAATCCATATACATCCAAGCCGCTCCCTACAGACTGCAGGTGCCGACTTGGATGTATTCTGTGTTTTGTTGGTTTTACATGGAAACTTCCTTCTGTCCGGAGAGCTTCAGGAAGACGAGCAGGGATACCACCGTAATGACGGTCAGAATCGTGGACAGCGCTGCCGCCACCCCGTAGTTCCCGCGGACGACCTCGGTATAGATGGCCACCGTTACGGTCTTGGTCTTACCCGTATACAGAATGATGGACGTGCTTAACTCCGTAATGATGGTAATCCAGCTCAGGATCGCGCCGGACACAACGCCGGCCAGCATCATCGGGAGCGTAATCTTGAAGAACGTCTTCATCTGGGAAGCTCCCAGACTGATGGCTGCTTCCTCGATCCCGTCGTTAATCTGATGCAGGATCGCTGCGCTGGATCGGATCGTATACGGCAGGCGCCGGATGACAAAGGAGATGATCATAATGACGACCGTTCCGCTCAAAGCGAGCGGCTTATTGTTGAACGTGATCAGCAGCGCGATCCCGAGAATGGAGCCGGGAACGATATACGGGAACATCGTGAAGATATCCAGCGTGTTGGTTAGCGCATTCTTTCTGCGAACGGTAACGTAGGCGATCAGAATGGCCAGCAGGATGATGACGATCAGCGACACGATGGCCAGGAAGAACGTGTTCAGAATGACGCCGCCAATATTGCTGAAGGCATCCTGGTAGCTTTGGAGCGAGAATCCTTTAACGAACACTCTGCCGTTGGATTTCAGGAACGAAGTATAGATGACATAGAGCTGCGGCAGCAGCGCGATTAACGTGTACAGATAGATAACTACATGGGCCGCGATATTGCCGATGCCCTTCTTCTTCTTGGCTTCGATCGGATGCAGTGCGCTCATCGTAAAGGATTTGCGATTGGCCACGAACTTTTGCAGCAGGAAGATCGTAGTGGCGAACAGAACGACGATGACGCTGATCGCTGCCGCAAAGCCGTCGTCGCCGCCGACCTCGCTGATGAACTCGTTAAAGATCAGCACGGGCACGGTCTTGTAGCCCTCGCCGATCAGCATCGGCGTACCGAAGTCGGCCAGCGCGCGCATGAAGACGAGCAGACCCCCGGCCAGCAAGGTTGGGGTAATGAGCGGGAGGAGCACTTTGCGCATTTTGCTTAGGCCCTTATAGCCCATGCTTTCCGCAGCTTCCATCAGCGATTGGTCCATATTCTTCAAGGCGCCCGATACATACATGAAGATCAGCGGGACCATCTGCAAGGTCAAGACCACCAAAATCCCCGTAAACCCGTAGATATCCGGCATTTGGATTCCGAATGTGCTGCTCACGAATTTGGTAATGACGCCGCTTCTTCCCAGCAGCAGGATCCAGGAGTAAGCTCCGATAAAGGGAGCCGACATTGACGAGATCAGAATTAACACCCGAATGGCCGAGCTGCCTTTAATCTTCACCGTTGCCATGATGTAGGCCAGCGGCGTAGCGATAATCGCGGCAAGCAGGGTTACGCTGACGGTGACTTTGACGCTGTTGAACAGGGCATTTAAATAGTAGGGCTTGCTGAAAAATTTCGTGAAGTAAGCCAGCGAGAAATCACCGGTCGTGCCGTTGTACACACTTTTAAACAGCATCGTAAACAAAGGCAGGGCCAGAAACAGGATGTAGAACACAAAGATCAGTAACGAAATGTTGGTCCAGACATCAAATCGTTTGCGCGTGTCTCTCATAGCCGGGCGCCCCTTGTATAGTTCAGCTCTCCTGCCGCATCATAGACATTAATCTTCTCTTTCTTTACCTTGAGATAGATGACTTGACCAGGCTCGAGGATCTGTGACGCTTTCGATTCCTGGGTGATTTCCACGCGTTGACCGGACGCCAAGTCCACAAAATAATGGGTGTTCTGCCCCAGAAATACGCTGTGTACGATCGTTGCTTTCATGCCGGTCTGATCCTCGGTCAGAATGAACTCTTCCGGCCGAACCGAGATTTGAACATTTAGCGTATTAGCTGCGGCATCGGCCCTCGGAACCTCGATGTTAGACAGCTCTTCTGCATAGCCGGAGCCGAGCTGCAAGGCATAGCTGCCGCCTGCCGTTTTCGTTATACTTCCCGCAAGAATGTTGGTGCGGCCGATAAAGGTCGCAACGAATACGTTCGCAGGACGCTGGTAAATCTCCTGAGGTGTTCCGAGATGCTGAATGACGCCGGATTTCATGACCGCAATGCGGTCGGATACCGCCATGGCCTCCTCCTGATCATGTGTAACGTAGACGGTGGTGATTCCGACTTCTCTTTGAATGTCTTTAATCGCGTTGCGCATGTCGACGCGAAGCTTGGCGTCGAGGTTGGAGAGAGGCTCGTCCATCAGCAGGACATCCGGCCGGATCACGATCGCTCTGGCTAGCGCTACGCGCTGCTGCTGGCCGCCCGACAGATTCTTCGGCATGCGGTCCTTATAGGGCTCGATCTGAACGACCTTCAAGATGTCGTCGACCTTGGCGTTAATCTCGGCCTTGGATAATTTCCGATTCTCCAGTCCGAACGCAATGTTTCCTTTGACGGTCAAGTGGGGGAAGATCGCGTAGCTTTGAAATACCATCCCGATATTTCGCTTGCCCGGCTCCACCTGGTTAATGAGACGCTCGTTAAAGTGAATCGTTCCGCCTTCAATGCTGTTGAAGCCGGCGATCATGCGCAGCAGCGTCGTCTTGCCGCATCCCGAAGGCCCGAGCAGGGTGAAGAATTCACCCTGCTTGATCTCCAGGGACAGCTCGGGAATGACGGTCGTGTCGCCGTATTTTTTTACTAAATCTTGAATGGTTATGGTCACGCTCATGGTTGTCACCTGATTCTATAATTTATTTAACGCTAGTGAACAAATCGACATAGCGCTCAACGATTTCGGATTTATGCTCACTTACATAGTCTGTGTCTTCCTCAATCATGTAGATCTCCTCATAAGGCTTCATGTGGTCGCCGAGCTTCGTATCCTGGCGAAGCGGACGGTTCGTTAATTGGGTGCCGAATGCATCTTGTGCTTCTTTAGAGAGAATGAAGTCGATGAACTTCTTGGCATTGTCCATATGCGGAGCGTCTTTGACAATCGCCGAGCCCGCGTCGAGGAACACCGCGCCTTCTTTCGGATACACGATTTCGACCGGAGCCCCGTTCTTCACATAGGTGCTGGAAGGGTCCTCGTAAGTCAGGCCGACGACATATTCACCGTCTGCCACGCTTTTGTGCACCGCGCCCGAGCCGCTGGCGATTTTGCCGTCGAGGTTCTCGATCAGCTGGGCTACATAGCTCCAGCCTTGTTCGCTCTCATAATCGCCGCCCATCGCCTTCAGCATATTGGTTAGCTGGGCGAAAGCGGAGCTGGAGCTAGCCGGGTCGGCGGAAGCGATCTTCCCTTTGAGCTGCGGGTTCAGCAAATCCGCATAGCCTTCGATTTTGATGTCGCCGATGAGGTTTTTGTTGACGAGCAGCACGCTGCCATCCGAGATATAAGGAGTGGCGTAGCCTGTTTTATTGCGGTGACCTTCGATCAAATTTTTGTCTTCGGGAGAGACGTAAGGCTCCCACAGCGCGGCATTTTCACGGAAGCCGGCCATCGAACCGCCGAACATTACATCAGCGTAAGGGTTTTGTTTTTCCGACTGTAAGCGTTTAATAATTTCGCCCGTACCTGCCGTAACAAGCTCAACCGTAATCCCGGTTTCCTTCTCGAACATCGGAATGATCGTTTTGATGATTTCCTCGCTATTCGGGCTGTAGATGACGAGCTTATTCGACGAACCGGAGTCGGACTCGCCGCTGGCGCAACCGCTTAGCGCTCCTATAATGAGCATGCAGGTTAGTAGTAAAATCGACAGCTTTTTCATGGTTGATCCCCCTTGAACATAGTTCATTTCGTAATTGCATGTTCATTGTAGCAGGGATGATAACGTTTACATAATCCCATAATCCGCAAACATCGTCTAAAATACGCAACCTATTTTGGAGTGGAGAGGAATCCGGGCAGGAACAATTGTAAGAATTCTTTCTCCACGGTTAGGGCAAGATAGGCTTTGGAACGGGTCTGGCAAGAAAGCTGTTCCTGTCACCATTTTTCGAGGGAGTGAGCTATGATGGCTAACAAAAACGATCGTAATTCAAAGGTTGATTCTGACCGCGACACAACCAAGATGGATGTTAACGCTGGAGAAGCTTTAGGCACCGCTGGCGGTGGCGTTGCAGGTGCTGTTGTAGGCTCCGTTCTAGGTCCAATCGGCACCATTGCAGGTGGTATCGCTGGTGCAGCATTGGGGAACAAAGCAGGCGAGGCAGCAGACGATAACGACAAAGAATCCAAGTAACAGGCGTTAACACTACGATATCTGTACGAGTGAAAAAATAAGAGGAGACCGAGGAATGTCGGCGCTCTTGATCATTTAAGCTGTATTGTAGATAAAGAACCGCGCTCCCGCGCGGTTCTTTAATTTTACATATAAGCTCGATGTACGTATAAGCTCTATGTACGCATAAGTTCGATGAAGTCGTACATTCACTCCCTTCGCTTGACATATCACTACATGATGTAGTAGTTTATAATCACTACACTGTGTAGTGATTAAGCACGTTATGGACGCATAACGACGTAAAGAGGTGTTCA
Organism: Paenibacillus sp. FSL W8-0919; assembly: GCF_038003785.1. Lineage (NCBI taxonomy): Bacteria > Bacillati > Bacillota > Bacilli > Caryophanales > Paenibacillaceae > Paenibacillus > Paenibacillus sp. FSL W8-0919. The sequence goes on along the minus strand of NZ_JBBOPV010000002.1, from coordinate 101,165 downwards.
CCGTGAACCAGGTTCAAAAATTATCGGATACTGAAATGGAGCTCATGGAGGTGATTTGGGAGTGTACCCCGCCTGTCACATCCACCGAACTACTTGCACTGTTCGCCGAGAGAGGGAAGGAATGGAAGGCGCAGACCATTTCCACCTTCTTATCGCGCTTGGTGGACAAAGGAGCACTAACGGCTACGAGGCATGGACGGACGAATAAATATACGCCTCGCATTTCGCCTGAAGATTATAAGCTCATGGAAACGCAGCATGTTCTGGACGGATTATATCAGGGCTCGGTTAAAAATCTAATTTCAGCTTTATATGACGGCGATAAGCTTTCAGATGAAGATATCGCAGAGCTGAAGCAATGGTTCTCGGAAAAGTAGGGGGGCATGATGAATACGATTCTCCAAATGCTGTTTACCCTTACCGCTGCTGGAAGTGCCGTCGTAGCCTGCATACTATTGCTGCGGACCGTATCCGCCAATGCCTTTCCTGCAAAGTGGCGCTATGGAATGAGCAAAATGGCGGTAGGCTTTTATCTTGTGCCCATAGCCCTTGGCATTCAGTGGATCTCGCCGTTGTTTACATTCAATGCAACAGCAACCGCTCCCACCGCGAACGAGCTGTCTTCAACTGTGCAGCATGCGCTGCCTGGTCCATATTCGGCAGTTCATCCGAAGCTGCTCGTCCCGGAACTGACCCTGTCAGCAACCGCGGCCGTTGTACTTATTTTCTTATGGGCACTCGGCGCTATAGCTTTTGCTGCATGGCAGATGTATTGTTATCGCAGATTTTTAATGAAACTAGAACCAACCCGTACGATCGCTCCGGAAAGCAGCGAAGCAGCCAAACAGCTCGCTTTCGTCAGGGAAGCCCTTGGTGTGAAAAGCAGCGTCAGGCTTGCCTACAGCCCCATCGTTCGGAGTCCCGTTCTCGTCGGCCTATGGAGACCAACCATTTATCTCCCTATAGAGAATACCGTTAACCTGGACATGGTGATTCGTCATGAGTTGGTCCATCTGAAACGGAAGGATCTATGGATCAAAGCGTTCACGCTCGGAGCAAGCGCCTTGCATTGGTTTAATCCCTTGGTGCACATCCTTCGCAAGGATATTCATCTTTGGAGCGAGCTGTCCTGTGATGAAGAAGTCGTACAAGAGATGTCTCATACCCAGCGAAAACGCTATGGGGAGACGATCTTAAGCGTCATGGCAGGATCAAGGAATTTGCCCGTGCAATTTTGCGCCTCCTTATCCGGTGACGGCAAACAATTGAAAAGGAGATTGATGATGATGCTTAATGTAAAGAAGCCTAAAAAGAAAACAGTGTACCTCACCATAACAGCGTTGTTTTTAGTGGGTGCAATTAGCACATCCGCAGCGGCATGGGCGTCTGGCAATTCGCCCAAAGTCGTTGGCAATGAGGAAAGCCGGCCGGAAGCTAAACCAAGCGAAGCGGCCCCTAAAGCGGCGCCTTCTGAAGCCGTAGCTGGCAATGAAGGGAACCAAGTTGTAACTTATCCCAAAGAAGCTGCCCCTGCCCCTAGAGAAGTCGTCGTTGAGAATGAAGGAAATCATGTTGTAACTCTTCCCAAAGAAGCTGCCCCTATGGCGGTCATTGTCGAGAATAGAGGAAGCGATGTTGTAGCTGCTCCAATAGAAGCTGCTCCTAGGGAAGGTGTCGTTGAGAAAGCAGGGAACCAGGTTGTAACCTATCCAACAGAAGCTGCCCCGGCGGAAGCCGGCGTTCAGAATGAAGGAAGCCAGGTTGTAGCTCCTCCTAAAGAAGCAGCTCCTTCGGAGGCGGTCGTAAGTGAAGGGAACCAAGTTGTTGCTCCTTCAACAGAAGCTCGACCTGCCAAGGAGGGTTATAAGCTGCAGCCAAACGAGGCCCCACGGGAAATTCCATCACGCTAAGATTCATGACACTTGAAGAGCTTGCTGAGTATGTTTGATACTGATAAGTTGCGCATTCCAACATATACGGTGAACGTTAATTCGAGCAAAATGAGAGAAGAGGGGGCCCCCTCTTCTCTTTACTTTATACAGAATGGCATCAGATTAATATTTACAGCTGTAGCTGTAGTTGTAGCTGTAAAAGCCAGCCTATGGTACGATGTGGATGATTGATAGCTAGCAAACTAGCAGATCATCATCATGCGATCATAGACATCTGGATAGGGGATAAGATCTTGAAGAAATTTAAGAAGGTTTACATAGAAATTACGAGTATTTGCAATCTGGCCTGCACGTTCTGCCCGCCTACGGAGCGTAAGGCCAACTTTATTAAGGTGGAGGACTTCGCGAGAAGATTGGACGAGATCAAGCCGCATACGAGTTACATTTATCTGCATGTGAAGGGGGAGCCGCTGCTTCATCCGAAGATCGATCAGCTGCTGGATGTGAGCCATGAAAAAGGGTTCAAGGTCAACATCACGACCAACGGCACGCTGATCGCGAAGAACCGGCATAAGCTGCTGGGCAAGCCGGCCTTAAGGCAGATGAACTTCTCGCTCCACAGCTTTGACGGCCATGTCGGCTCCACGGACCGTGAGGGATATTTGCGGGACATTCTCTCTTTCGTACGGGATGCCAAGGAGCATAATGTGATCTTCTCCTTCCGCTTGTGGAATTTGACGCAGGACAACCAAACGAACCTGGAGAAGCAGCGAAACCGCCAGACGCTTGAAATTCTGGAGAAGGAATTTAATCTCGACTACCGCATCGAGGAAAAGGTGGAGCCCGGCGGTGGCGTGAAGGTGGCCGAGAACGTCTACCTGAACCAGGACTACGAATTCCAATGGCCAAGCCTGTCGGCACCTGAGGATGACGGCAAAGGCTTCTGTCATGCGCTTCGCAGCCAGGCCGCCATTCTCGTGGACGGGACGGTCGTGCCGTGCTGTCTGGACGGGGAAGGCGTCATTAATTTGGGTAATATCCACCGAACGTCGTTCTCGGATATCGTTGACGGGGAGCGGGCCAACAACCTTGTGGATGGATTTTCGCGCCGGGAAGCCGTCGAGGAGCTATGCCGAAAATGCGGGTATCGGCAGAGATTTGGGGCGTAATCTGACTGCATATAAAAGCGATTGATCGGGGCTGCGCGCTAAGGCATCAGCATATTGTAATTAAAAAAACGATCCATAACAGGATCGTTTTGTATATACGTGAGGTCCATCTCGACGTTTAGCTTTTCTCTTGTGATTTAGTTAACTGCCTCCACGACCTCGGCGGTATCTTTCTTGTTATTGCCCATTATGACAACGTTAAGCTTTACGAGCTCCTTTTCTTTCAAATCTCCTTCAGCGACAGGTCCAGAATCGTTCTTGGCGCCGGAACCGGAATCTTTGCCTCCGCAAGCGGCAAGGATCATCGAAAGCGCTAACATGATGACGAGCCCGCATGACAAATCTGAAGGTTGCGTTACAGTTGTATACTTTGAGGGATTACGATCAGGAGGATTTCGCTGCGAAGCTTGGAAAGGTAAGGGAGGCCGGCTATGACGGCGTTGAATTCGTAGGATTTGCCGATATTTCGGCAGAAGCGATGAAGGCGATGCTCGAGAAGTCAGGACTGGAAGCCATGGGCAGCCATACCCGAGTGGAGGAGCTGATGGATCATCTGGACGAGGTTATTGCTTACAATCAAGTGATCGGCTCGTCCTATATCGTGATCCCGTACTATAAGATTGAATCGATGGAAGACGTACATAGCCTGGTCGATATTGTGAAAGAGATGGGTCCGAAAATCAAGGCTGCCGGCATGGATCTTCTATATCATAACCATTACCATGAGTTTACGAATGAGTTCGGAGACAAGCCGATATTGGAGATGCTGCGAGAAGCAACAACGGAAGCAGAGCTGGGCTTTGAAATCGATATGTTCTGGACGACGCATGCTGACCGTGAGCCGGTGGGGGTTATGGAACACTTCGGTTCCCGCTGCAAGACCGTTCACGTGAAGGACATGGTAAATAAAGAAGGTAAAGAGATGACCGAGGTAGGAACGGGCATCCTTGATCTGAAAGGCATTATCGAAAAGGCCAAGTCCTTGGGTTACAAGTGGGTCGTTGTTGAGCAGGATCGCATCAAGATCGATGGCTATGAGAGTGTCAAGATTTCGCTTGATCATGTGAAAGCAATGCTGGAGGATCATTAAGGTTAGGTAAAAGCTATATCAACAGTTCGGGGATCGCCAACAGCATAGCCGGACTTCAAGAGGCGGAGATAAATTCCGCTTCTTTTTTCATGCCGATCTGTGGTATCGTTATGTGTTATGACTTAAATTTCAGGTATTCACCATAAAGGAGACCCCATGACATTTCAAGATTTAAATATATCCCCGATCATTCTCAAGGCGCTGGCCAAGGAGAATTACAAGACGCCGACGCCTATTCAGGCTCAGGCCATCCCGGCTGTGTTAGCCGGCAGAGATTTGCTTGGCTGTGCCCAAACCGGGACAGGGAAGACCGCTGCTTTTTCGGTACCGATGATCCAGCTGTTAAACGAACAGCCTCCTAAACCAGGTATGGGACGCCGCATTCGCGCGCTGGTGTTGTCGCCGACTCGCGAGCTTGCCCTGCAAATTTCGGATAACGTCAAAGCTTATAGCCAGTTTACGAAGCTGCGTTCGACCGCAATTGTTGGCGGCGTTTCGCAAAAAACGCAGGAGCGGGCCCTTCAGCAAGGAGCTGACATTCTCATCGCCACCCCGGGCAGACTTATCGATCTCATAAATCAGAAGCACGTCGATCTGCAGCATGTGGAGATTTTGGTGCTGGATGAAGCTGACCGTATGCTGGATATGGGCTTTATTCATGACGTGAAGCGGATCATCGCCAAAATGCCGAGCAAAAAACAAACGCTCTTCTTCTCGGCAACGATGCCTTCAGAAATCACCCAGCTGGTCAAAACACTACTGCATAATCCCGTGAAAGTAGAGATTACCCCGGTTTCCTCTACGGCCGAGCGTATCGTGCAATCCGTGTACCTGCTGGAAACGGGGAGTAAGCAGAAGCAATTGAACGAGCTGCTGAAGGATCCATCGATTGCATCCGCATTGGTCTTTACCCGTACGAAGCGCGGAGCTGACCGGGTTGCGCGCGGTCTGAACAAGGTGAATATTACGGCTCAGGCCATTCACGGCGACAAATCGCAAACCAGCCGTCAGAACGCACTTAATAATTTCAAAAGCGGCGAGACGCGGGTATTGGTGGCAACGGATATCGCCGCGCGAGGCATTGATATCGACGAGCTGTCACATGTCATTAACTTCAATCTCCCGAATATCCCCGAAACGTATGTTCACCGGATTGGCCGAACAGGGCGCGCGGGGCTGAGTGGAACGGCAATTTCGTTCTGTGAAGTGGACGAGGTGCCTTTGCTCCGGGATATAGAGAAGTTAATCGGAAAGTCCATTCCGGAAGTGAAGGATCATGCCTATCCGATGTCCGGCTCATTAAGAGCCGCCAAGGTAGACCAATCCCCGAAATCGGGCTCGGCCAAGCCCGGCCAAGCCAAGTCGGCAGCAGTCAGACCTGCTAAACCGAAAGCCGATACCACTCGCAAGCCAAAGACCGACAAGGCTCGTAAACCGAAATCAGACGCGGCTCGCGATTCGAGCACGAATTCGCCACGTAAGCCGAAAGCGGAGGCCGTTAATAATCCGTATTTAGAGATGGCACGTAAGCTGAAGTCGGAAGCTGCTCTGAACCCTAAGGATGGCCAAGCCCGTAAGCGCAAGTCCGATGGGTTCAAAAAGGGAAGCAAGACGGGCAGATCCTCGTAAGCAGAAATAACGTATGGGGGATGATTTCATAGGCGACAGCCATCCGGGCATACTCCAAACCACGCATCGTGCGCACGATGTATACGGGCATTCCCGGCATTTCTGACAATCCCCCTAATAGAAAGCACCCTGTCTCACTTTGTTGAGAATGACCCCCGTTTGTGAGACAGGGATCAAAACACCTTGCAAGTTTAAGCAGCCAGTCGCCGTAAATTAACCGGTGACTGGTTATTTAGTTTCGTTTGAATGGGAGACTAACGATGATGCATCTAACAATTTCGGAACAATAGCAATATTCCAGCGTATATACTAGGAAATGATTCCGGAGGAGTTGGAGGCGGCAATGAGCAAGGACAAACGGTCGTACTGGGGATTAGGCTATGGGCTTTTCATAGGCGTCATCTTGGGTTGGATTATGGATAATTTTATAACTGGCATTTCGATCGGGATCGTGTTTGGGATATCATTATCGAACAATTTCTTGTAGTCTCCCACCTTCTACAATCCAATTCGTAGTACCCGCTACAAATGTATTGGCTTCATTGTCATAAGTCACTTCCTGAACTCCCAGCGTTTCATTTAGGTTTGCTACAACAATATGAGAGGGCTCTAGTTTGTAAATTGAAGTTTGAGCAATCGTACCGACCGTAGAGACAATTTCCTTAATTCCATCCTTGTCAACGTCCGCTTCTACGGTATGTGCTTCAATTCTCATTACTCTTGGAGAACCCGTATCTACATCAATGTAGTTGCTAATCGGACAGTTTGCTCCGCATGCGCCACTGACTTTGATATAGTTTTTGCCTAATGCATCAACTTGTTTAACTGTAAACAGTTCAGTATTTTGTGCAGAGTAGCCAACTTGACCGATCTCGAATCGATTTGTTCCCAGCTGTATAGCTGCGTTAACCTCTCCATGATCTCGATTTTTATGATAAAAATACACGGTGTAGTCACCGATCTTTTGTGTAAGTATGCTATTGGTTAGTTGCTTTGCAGTTATTTCCATTAGCGGCTTCTCTATGTCAGCAATTTCAAAACTTAAGGTATATTGCTGAGCTTCATTGGTGTCTGTGTTCAACCCATGGATATCGGATTCATAAAGTGTTGAATTCATTGCGGGGACGTCAGATGCTTGATTGCAACCTGCGAGGAGACATAGTGCGGTTAATATTGCTAATCTTAGTTTCTTCATTATTTCATCCCTTCGGCTCCGATTTGTTATATTTGGAATAAGTAGAAATCCAATTCCGGACTTATTATAGTAGATTCTCTGGACTGGAAAGTTGATACAATGTATTTCTTTTATGAAAGATTAGTAATCTTTTGATTAGCTGACGAACTTACATAAGGTCCTTGACCGGGAGGAGGGGATTCGATGTTCATCGTCAACGTAGAAGGTGCCGTATACAGGGACGGGCAATGGCTCGTCATTACTCGCAGCATGAAGGAGGAGCATGCCGGGGGGACTCTCTCGCTTGTAGGAGGCAAAGTCGATGAAGAAGGGCATTCGCAGGAGATTCTTGAGCGAACGGTAAGGCGCGAATTGTTCGAAGAGGTCGGAATCCGGGTTAAAGATGAGGCTGCATTCGTATACAGCTCTTCCTTTGTAACTGATGATGGAAGTCATGTCATTAACGTGGTTTTCCTGTGTGAATACGAAGAGGGAACGGCCTATTGCAAAAGTCCTGACGAGGTCGAAGCGGTGCACTGGCTGGATTACGAGGCTATTATGAATCACTCGCAGGCGCCGCCTTGGACGAAGGAGAGCATTAGAAGGGCGGCGTTGATGAAGGAGAACAGCTGCTCATCGTGATAGATTCGTTAACGAATGATAGAGTATGCCTAGCAAAAGGAGGCCATCCTTTGGCGGTGCTTCAGGATATGCGTGAGCCGGGGACATGGGTTGAATTTAGGGATGTCGGCTTCAGTTCAAGTTTTGCAAGGCGGGGCAGCTTATATATGACCTTGAGTTTGGCTGGACCAATATAACGATCAGAAATTATATCAAGGTCACTTCACAGTTTCCCGTTGAACCCCTGCACAGCATGCCTTCGAAAGGATTGTTCATGTCGTTCGAAAAACATCTATATCAGCTGGACTGGGAGGAGACAGGACCAGAAGGTTGCTACAGGTTAAGATTTTTTGGATCGGATCAGGATTTTATGCTGACCGTCCATAAGGAGTCCGTAAGAAACTTTGGCAGGGCATTCAGCAAGGAATGGGAGCATGCACCCTTAACTGTTCTGAAAGGCAAACGACATACTCGTAAAAATAGATAAGTTGGACAAGTCCCTTACCCAACATCCATTGTTTTAACCGAGGTGATACACCATGGCGATATTGAAAAATGACTGGGCTGACTATTTGACGCCGGAGTTTGAGAAGCCCTACTATTTGAGGCTGCGCAAATTTCTTGCGGAAGAGTATAAGACGAGACGGGTTTATCCGGATATGTATGATATTTTTAACGCATTGCATTATACGTCGTTTGCCGATACGAAGGTCGTCATTCTTGGGCAGGACCCTTATCACGGGCCGGGGCAGGCCCATGGGCTGAGCTTCTCGGTCAAACCGGGCGTGACGCCGCCGCCGTCGCTGCAGAACATTTTTCAGGAGCTGCACGATGATCTGAACTGCGAGATTCCGAACAACGGTTATCTTGTTCCTTGGGCCAAGCAGGGAGTGCTGCTGCTGAACACGGTGCTGACGGTTCGAGCGCGCACGCCCAATTCGCACAAGGAGATGGGATGGGAAACCTTCACGGATCAGGTGATCCAGACGCTGAATCGGAAGGAGGAGCCGGTCGTCTTCCTCCTCTGGGGGAGCCATGCCCAGCGGAAGGCGGAACTGATTTCGAACCCGAAACATCATCTGATCCGGTCACCGCATCCGAGTCCGTATTCGGCAATGCGCGGTTATTTCGGAAGCCGTCCGTTCTCCCGGGCCAACCGCTTCTTGCGTGAGGCGGGTCTGCCGGAGATCGATTGGCAGATTCCCAATATATAAGGGCTCTGCGCTCAAAAATATCGTTAGGGTAACAGGAGGAATGTAGAAAATGAGTAAGCCTGTGATGCAGGTCGCGCTGGTATGCGGACCGGATAGTGATATGGAGGCCCAGGCCGTGCGGGCGGCATTGGAGTGTTTCGGGGTACGCGTCTTTACCTACTGGATCGGCAGGCCGAATGACCTGATCGACGTCTTGTCCGGCGATGATTTATATGAAGGCACCGATATGATTCTGCTGAGTTTTCACGGGGATGAAGGCCGTCTAATCATGCCGGAGCTCGGTGATGACGTATATGAGCCAAACGAACCGAAAGGCGATTTCGGGCCGGACGAGATCCGGCGATTTGCAAGGCTGGACGGAAAGACGGTGATCGCGAATGGCTGCACGCTGGGAGATCCGGCGCTGGCCGAAGCGTTCCTTGCCCGGGGCTGTAACATGTTCATCGGGCCGGATGACTATCCGGACGGTAACGATGCGCTAATGTTCGTGCTGCGGCTGTTCTATGAGATCATTCAGCAGGGCCGTGATGTGAAGGAAGCATTCGCGATGACCGTACCTATGAGCAGCGAGCTGTCTATGTACCGTTTGTATGAATGAAAACGATGAATGTAAAAAAGACGGATAGACTATAGAAAATGCTATTTTGTCATCTCCTAGCTGTTCCGCAGGAAAGTCCTTGGAGATCTGCCGTACAACCGTAATACATAAGAAAGTCGCCGTGATGAGGCGACTTTTGTTTTTCGCGAATAATTTTTTTCTAATGCTAAGGGCTAAAGCTTTCGTCCATCCCTAATTCAAATGATACAAGGGTAGACAGCAAGAGCGAAATCATATATTTTATTACTTATTAAAAGTATTTTAATAATAGGCAAGGGAGTCGGCGCACCATTCATGAGTCCAATCAGCAATAATACGACGCAGATCAAGAAAATGAATCAAGAGTTAGTCCGGCAGGCTCTCCGAGCCATGAGGCAGGGGACCAAGTCCATGGTGGCACAAGCAACAGGTCTGAGCGTTGCCACTTGCGGCAGCATTTTAAATGAGCTGCTCGGCAACGGCGAGCTGTTGGAGCTGGGGATGGAGGAGCCAAGCGGCGGCCGCCCGGCCAGATTGTACAAGTATAATGAGCATTTTTCTTATGTTGCCTGCATTCTGATCAAAGCTGGAGTAAAGACCCATTCGTTAACCTATAAGGTAGCTAACCTCGCGGGAGAGACCATCGAGGAAGGATACCAGGAGCATGCTCGGGTTGACCTTGCTGCGGTTCATAGGCTGGTTGACCAGATCATCGGTCAATTCCCGCAAATCCGTGCGGTTGGCCTTGGCGTACCGGGAGCTGTTCATCAGGGAGTCATGAATACTAGCGATATCCGGGAGCTGGTTAACGTTCCGCTGGAGGCTTCCATTCGTGAAAAGCATGGGGTGGAAGTCATTATCGAGAACGACATGAATCTCACCGTGTACGGCTTCTACCGGAAGCAGGGATATGAGGAAGAAACATCGGTTGCGGTTGCGACCTTTATCGAAGGCAGCCTTCCAGGGGCAGGTCTGATGGTGAATGGACATATCCACAGAGGGAGCACTCGGTTTGCGGGAGAAATTGCCTTTTTGCCGCTGGGCATGTCCCAAGAAGAGCAGTTTCGGCAGCTGCATGACCGGTCGACGTTTCATGCACTGGCTGGCCGTATGGTATCTAGCTTGATTGCGGTTATGAATCCGGAGACGATCGCTCTTACGGGGAGCTTGGTCGGACACGCCGATGTGGAGCTTATTCGTCAGAAATGCCTGAAATCGATTCCGGAGATGCATATGCCGCAGCTGACCCTGCTCGAGCATCCGGAGGAGGATTATATGTACGGGCTGATCACAATGACCCTCGAAAGCCTGGCCTATTCGCTTCAGCTGGTGGAGAAACGATTGTAGGCAATTAACCGCTGATATCCCGGGTTCTTCGGCCATATTCGCCGGACGCTAACCATTTCGGAACAAATACATGATATGAGAGAGGATTGGGAGTACCACATGAAAACAGAAAAGCAAAAAATGCTCGATGGAGAGCTATACAAGGCTTGGGACCCTGAATTGGTGCGTGAGCAGGCCTATGCCAGACGGATGACGCGCATGTATAACCAAACCACCGAAGCCGACGAGGAACTGCGGGTGCGGATTCTTAAAGAGCTGCTGGGATCGACCGGGAATAACCTGAAGATGGAGCCGAACATCCGATTCGATTATGGCTACAACATTCATGTCGGTGAAAATTTCTTCGCCAACTTTGACTGCACTATTCTGGATGTATGCGAGGTACGGATTGGCGATAACTGTATGTTCGGACCTGGCGTTCACATCTACACGGCTACGCATCCGGTGGATCCGTATGAACGGATCAAGGGACCGGAATACGGGAAGCCGGTTATGATCGGCAACAATGTATGGGTTGGCGGACGCGCCGTCATTAATCCGGGTGTTACGATTGGCAATAATGTGGTTATCGCCTCAGGAGCCGTGGTGACCAAAGATGTTCCGGACAACATGATTGTCGGCGGCAATCCTGCGAAGGTGATTAAAGAAATTCACATTTAAAAAGATGTCGCTGCCTAGCATTGTATAAGGAACATTTCGCTTTCGACGGATCTCCTGGATGAAATAAAGAAGCGATATTATTGGCGATATCGTTTCTTTTTATATACTTGAGGTACTAATATAGAATCAGCAGCCGATCAGATTTGATCAGATTTGCCTCTATGTTGACGCTTCTCGGTGAATAAGTGGGGAGGGATGATGTTGCCTGTGAAAAAGAAGCTTGGTTTCGTCCTATTGATGATCTTTTCGCTGTTTATGATCCATCCGGCTGAGGCATCCGTAGATCCCGTTGAGGAAATTAGGGAACTGGTAAACCCTGAGTTTATGACTTACACATCAGGCTCTTTACGTCCGGTTAAGGATGATTATGGGATCACCGACACGGAGGATGTACAGCTTGGTGAAGGGCAGCCTTACTACATCGTCTCATCCGAATTTCTGAAGTCTTCGAGTGCAGACGGGGAGCACACAAGCGATGATATTTTTGAACACGGCGGGTTTTTATTTGTTATGGAGGAGAACGGAAAACCTGTTGGGAACGTAGACGTTACCAAAGAAAATGGGACTTGGAGCATCTCCAGGCTCTCGAGTGGAATCAGCCCCGTTCAGGCGATAATCGATACCCGTCAACAATTAGCAGCCGTTCCGGATACCAAGCTGATCTACGATCAAGCCTTTGGTCTGTTGGGGATTAGTCAAAATGAGAAATATATACAAACAGCAGGTGAACATCAGCTGAGCAATACACAGGAAATCGACATCCAATCGCTTGGGAATCAACTGATTCGGCAATATCAAGAAAGTCGGAAGCTCCCTCCTGGTTCAGCGGGGGGAAGACTGTTTCCATCTGATTCTACGAATGCGCATGGGAAATATTATACTGTGGGAGCTGTTATTTTTGCCGGATTCGCCATCATCGGAGCCGCAGTCATGCTGCTTAGGAAAAGAAGATCCAAGCTTTAAATAGGAGCAATGGATTGGTGTTACTGAACAATATCATTGAAAAAGCTTCGTATGTCCTCCAGCTCCTGAGTTTTCAGCACCACTTCCTTATCGTTCGTTACCATGATCGCAGGAAATCGGTTGAGGCCGATTTTGTCGGCGATGTCTCGGTTTGTCGGGGTCTCGAGATCATATACCTGAATGCCTTGAATCACTTTCAAGAGAACATCGCTGGAGTTCATGAATTCAAGAAGCTGCATGTCGAGACCCGAGTAAGTTTCATAGAATAAATGGATTTTATATTGATCTTTCGAATCGGATGATAGAAAATCTAGCACATCCTGCTTGCTGGTTCCCGAGCAGCCAAGGGCCATAACCAACAACAGCATCGCGAAAATCTTACCAAATACATTAACGAAATACCGTTTGCTCCTCATGTATTCACCTCACTAACATAATTTCCTATCCCTTTGGCACTTCTTCCTTACAGGCCGAGACGATGCCGTACCGTTCCAGCGCCTTCGTGGATGACTCCAGCATCCGCCGCCGTAAATAGGCACCCTCCCGGATGCGCACCCGCCGGCCGAGAAAGCGAAGCTTGGATAGCAGATACTCCTGCTCGTCACCGGGCACCAAGAGCCGGACACTGTAGGTATCCTGCCCTTCGTCATACGTTACTTCCTTATCGAAGCAGGAGAGAGCGTACAGAATTCGGGACAGCTCCCCGTTATACCGGGGGACGACGTCAATGACGGCTTCCGTCCGCCTTGCATCGAGCAGTTGCGGAATCCTCTCCAGGATGCGGTCCGCATCGGATTCGGCGATCGGTTCCTCGGACACCGACAGGATGCTGTACAGCCGGGTGCGGAGCAGTGAGCGGTTCTTCCGGTGATACCAGAGCAGGTACCACTCCTGCTTGACCATGGAGAACTCCAGCTTATAAGGCAGCCCAGGCTGGTCCTTATGGGTACGCCCGCCCTTGATTGCGTAGGAGATGCAGATCGCGTGCTTGCGCATGATCGCTCGGCGCAATGGCCGCAGCAGCGGGTGGACGACCGGTTTGCCGGCGGCCTTCGCTTTTTCCAGCAGATGCTCCGGGGTTTCCATTCCCGCATCGGGTTCCAGGATCGCCCGCAGCTTCTCCAGCGTGGCAGGGGAGAAGGCATCCGCTGCAGCCGGATGGTCCAGCATCGTTTTCAGCCAGCTGCGCTCCTGCGAGGTCACCATGAACGTGCCCGAGTCCTCGAGCCGGGATAGGATCTGGTAGTTAAAAATTTTTTCAAACGGATTCATAGGCGGCCTGGATCTCCTTCCATTCGTCGATCATTTCCTGGCGGAGCGTCAGCGGCTCCAGAATTTCGCAGGCAGAGCCGAAGCTCCGCAGCCAAGGCTTGATCTCGGTTGTGCCGTTCACGGTAATTTCGTATATGAAGGAGACCTCGTCTTCCTCGATGATCTCCCCCCATTGTCCTTGCAGCAGTACGCGTTCCTTCACGAAGCTCGGCCCGGAGACTCCTGGGTGGAAAAATCGGGCCCGAACCGTCACCGGACGGCCGGTATCGATCAGCCAGCTGTGCCGGATACGCTCCTCCAGCTCCTGCATTTTCGCCTCGAACCATGCCTCGTCAACCGCCGCATCTTCCTCAATTTGAGTCATGCCCTCCATTCGATATTTGCGAATGCCTTCCCGGCCATTAGCGAGCAGATACCATCTGCCGTACTGGTGGTCGTAGACGACCTTCAACGGAAGCACCTTCTCCCATCTGCCCTTGGATTCCCGCTCGAACAGCGGGTTTGTATTTTTAGACGCATAGCTGAGCTCCGTTTTCGGCGAAAAGTACAGAAAGCGTACCTTGTGCCGATTGCGGATGGCCTTAAGGAGGGTGAACAGATGCGCTTCGTCTAAGATGCGGGAATGATAGTGATACTTGTATAAAAGGGTCTCGGTAAACGGCATGGCTTCGCTTCGTTGAAGCTGCTTTTTAAGCCCGTCGCGGAGCAGGTATCCCGGCACGGATGGCACCTGTGTATTCGCCATGATATCAACGAAGTCATAGAGGTCCAGGAGCTCCTCTTCGGACAGCTCATGGACAAGCTCGCTGCGGATCCGGTACCGGTAAGGCCGGGGACCGGGCTCCCTGCAAATGACGCCGACCTCCTCGAGATATTTCAGGTCGGAGCGGACCGTTTTTTCATCCGGGTAGGGAACGCCGTCCGGGGTTCCGCCGCAGCAGGCGTCCAGCAGCTCCGAGACCGTTAAGGTCTCATCACGCATGGCGCTGAGGAGCAAAGAAATCCGGAGTCCCTCGGATTCCTTGACCGACTTGGCGCGGAACAGGAACAGCAGTACCGGATCGGCCGACTCATAGTAGCTGAACCGGAGGGCATCAGCCAGCTCGGCGCCCTGCTCCATGGGCAGCTGCTGGTGCACGGTGCTGACGATGTCCTTCAGCTTCCGGATGGTTTTATCAAAGGTATGTACGGAAATGCCGAGCCGGTCGGCGAACTGCTGCCGGCTGTAGGCGCCGCTCGTCAGTGCAAGCATGCGCAGAAACTGGATCTCCTTGTCAAAGCTTTCCTTGGCCATGGTCAACCTCCGTTCGTTAAGCAGGCTATCTCTCTATTGTATCAGGGGTTGAAAAGCGGTGAAACGGAAAACTTTAACCCGGATTTGCCGCTTCGTAATACTTTTGCCATGTTCAACACCCCCGGAATGCGCGAAGATAGAGGCAACAAAGAACCGAGTCCCTAAAAAGGACCTGTGGAGCGTGAAAGAGTCGGGCAGTGGCGAGCAAGTCCCCAAAAGGGACTTGTGGAGCGCAAACGAGCAGGACAGTGGCGAGCAAGTCCTCAAAAGGGACTTGTGGAGCCCAAACGAGCCGGGCAGTGGCGAGCAAGTCCCCAAAAGGGACATGTGGAGCGCAAACGAGCCCTGCCGGGGCGAGCAAGTCCCCAAAAGGGACATGTTGAGCCCAAACGAGCCGGGCAGTGGCGAGCAAGTCCCTAAAAGGGACATGTGGAGCGCAAACGAGCCTGGCAGTGGCGAGCAAGTCCTCAAAAGGGACTTGTGGAGCCCAAACGAGCCCTGCCGGGGCGAGCAAGTCCTCAAAAGGGACATGTGGAGCGCAAACGAGCCCGGAAGTGGCGAGCAAGTCCCCAAAAGGGACATGTGGAGCGCAAACGAGCCGGGCAGTGGCGAGCAAGTCCTCAAAAGGGACTTGTGGAGCGCAAACGAGCCGGGCAGTGGCGAGCAAGTCCTCAAAAGGGACTTGTGGAGCGTGAACGAGCCCTGCCGGGGCGAGCAAGTCCTCAAAAGGGACTTGTGGAGCGCAAACGAGCCGGGCAGTGGCGAGCAAGTCCCCAAAAGGGACTTGTGGAGCGTGAACGAGCCCTGCCGGGGCGAGCAAGTCCCCAAAAGGGACATGTGGAGCGCAAACGAGCCCTGCCGGGGCGAGCAAGTCCCTAAAAGGGGCCTTCGGAGCGCGAGCGAGCGCTGCCAGCGCACGAGTGAGTTGTACTACGTGAGTTAGCTCTCAAAACCTGCTTCAACGGAGCAGGCGGAATCAGGTCGGAAAAGCGTCAGCGTTCTCCTTTGTCCTCTAATTTTAACAACTGTGAAGATCATTCCAAAAATTAGAGGACAACAGAGATTGGAGACATGATCCGCATGCGGAGTGCTGATAGGCGACGAACAAAGGTACTGATCCGTATGCGGAGTGCTGATAGATGAACAAAGGTACGATTCGCACACGAAGTTATTGCCAGGCGTGCTTGAACAGAGAGTCCCAACGACGACGGTCCGGCATCCGAAGTGATGTGACCGCACCAATAGACCCCCAAAGGAGGAATTCAACATGTCGCAGATCAAGCAAACGATCCTCGAAGAACTGAAGCGCATTGAACGGGAGGAGGGCGTCCGGATTCTATATGCGTGCGAGTCGGGCAGCCGGGCGTGGGGCTTTCCTTCCCGGGACAGCGATTATGACGTGCGTTTTCTATATATCCGGCCGGTTGAGTGGTACTTATCCATATTCGACAAGCGGGACGTGATTGAACGACCGATCAGCGATAGGCTGGACATCAACGGGTGGGATTTGAAAAAAGCGCTCCGTCTCTTCCGCAAATCAAACCCGCCGCTGCTCGAATGGCTGCAGTCGCCAATCCGGTATTTGGAATGCTACTCGGCCGCTTCGCGAATCCGGGAGCACGCGTCGCAGATGTTTTCGCCTAGAGCGTGCATGCATCATTACTTGCATATGGCCAGAGGGAACTACCGGACCTACCTCCAAGGCGATACCGTCAAGATCAAAAAATATTTCTACGTGCTTCGTCCGATCCTGGCTTGCGAGTGGATCGAGAAGCATGGCGCGATGCCGCCTATGGAGTTCCAGCGGTTGGCGGATGCATTGATTCCCGAAGGGAGCGGGCTGAAGACGGCCGTTCAGGAGCTGCTCGCCCGCAAAATCGCCGGGGATGAAATGAAAGATGAGCCTAAAATCGCCGTGATCAATGAATATATTGAGACCAAATTAGCCGAATACGAGCGGATCGCGAAGGACATGCGGACGGCCGAAAGGGACGAAGTCGGCATCGATGCGAAGCTTGACGATCTGTTCCGGTCGGTAGTATATGAAGGATGGGAGAAGGATGAGTGCGATGGTCATTTTGTTTAATCAAGCGAAACGGATGCCTTGGGAGGGGAAGACCTCTATATACGATCATATTCGGCAGCAGGGCGGCACGGTGGACGGCTCCCTGCCGGATGATGAGGAATTCTGGGCGGGAAGCCGAATGCGTTGGGTGGCCGGAGGATTGGATGGCGCGCTTGGGCACCATGCGGCACCAGCCGGCGCTTCGGAGGATGTCCGGGAGCTGATCCGCCTGCTGGTAAAGCTGACGAGAAAGCCTGGGGCGTTGAAGCGTAAGGCCGTATACGAACAGCTGATGAAGCTGGATATCGGCGGCAGCATCGATGCCGTGCTGGAGGAGATTCGGCAAGCTCCCGGCATCGAGCCGGAGCCGCTGTTTTACGAAGCTAAATGGTTTGCGGAATGCGGGGCACACCGCAATGTCGTCAAATTCGGCATGGCCGTGCTCGGGTTGTTCCGAAACGAAGCGGCGAAGGACCTGCTCCTGACGCTGGGAAGGCATGAAGAATTTACACTGTATGCCGCCGTAGCGATCACGAACGGGATGGAAAACAGCAATGACGTGTTGTTTGAATTGGCCCAGACGGTCCATGGCTGGGGAAAAATCCATACAGTCGAACGGCTGCAGCCCGATACACCGGAAATTCGGGCGTGGCTGCTTCGTTACGGCTGCCCAAACAGCATCATGGATGAATACCTGGCTTGCATTTGCGCACGGAACGGCGAGCTTCATGAAGCGCTCTCGGCAAGCCGCGTCGATGACGAGCTGTTTGAAGGCGCGACTGATATCATTCAGGCGCTGCTCCATGGCGGACCCGCCGAGGATATCGACGATTACGAGTTCGCCCCGCAGGTTGTAACGGACTACGTGCGGCTCGCGGAGGAGCAGGGGCGGACGGCGAAGCATCTGACGGTCATTCTGAAGCTCCGTGAATATCTGGACGCTTCGGATGAAGGCTGGGTGCAGCGGTTAACCGCGGGATGGACCGAGGAGCGGAGACAAGCCGCTGCCGGCACTTGCGAACGCATCCTATCGAAGCCGATGTGGCAAGAAGTCGTCATCGGAGCGGTCAAGAGTGGAAGTCCCGCGGAGCAATGGTACGGGGTGTCCGCTGCCCGCAGGCTGGGCGTTGATATCTGGCAGGAGCTTTTTGCTCAGCTTACGGTGGACCCGCTGCTAGATTCCCACTATTTGGAGCTGATGAAATCGAACGATTCCATGCGAATCCGGGAGCTTGTCGACTTCGCCGAGCAGCGGCTGCCGCTCGCGGAGATTGCCTCGGGCCCGGGCGAGGAGATGGGGTTCGGCGAGGAATTTGCGGCACACCGATGCCTTAGCAGCATCCTTCAGAACCTGGACCGTCATGAAGGGATCGGCCTTGAGCTGATCGCAGCCGGCCTAAACAGCCCGGTGGTGAATAACCGGCATATGGCGCTTACCGCGCTGGAGGCATGGACGGTAGCTTCTTGGAAAGCACGGCTGTCCGAAGTGCTGGTTCAGGTGTTGGCGGTTGACCCGGATGAATCGGTCCGGGAACGCATCCGCTCCCTTTTGGAGGAGATCGGAATTTCAAACGAACAGGCAGCGCAGGGAGAAACGTAAGTAAGTTGTTTATGGGAGCTCTTAAGGTGGGGTCATGAAAAGAACGCTTGAGGCTTGCTCCAAGAAAAACGCCTTGGAAGAACTCCCAAGGAACTCCCAAGGAAAAAAACTCCTAAGGAGGACTCTTGAGAATGAAGAGAACTTTTGAAGAGAACTCCTCAAGATCACTCTTAAGGAGTCAGCTCCTAAGAAACGCGTAGAGAAATACGCCTAACGAGCACTCATACGTGTAACCTTTAGGGGAAGCATTAGAACAGAAGGCAATCATTTTTTAAAATACTGGAGTGAACGGAAAATGGGATATCAAAACATCGACGGTGTACGGGTGTGGGGAAAGCCGGATGAAAGCGCGGTGGCCCAAGCGCGCAGATGCGCCGAAACCGGCAATGTCATCCGGACCTTGCTCATGGCCGACCATCATAAAGGGTACAGTCAGCCGATCGGAGGCGTCGTTGTATACGACGGCCAGATCTCACCCTCGGGCGTAGGCTACGATATTGCCTGCGGGAACAAGGCGGTACGGACGAACCTGCATGCGAAGGACATCAAGCCGATGCTGGGACGCATAATGGACGACATCGCGCGCAGCATTTCCTTCGGGATCGGGCGCGTCAACAACACGCGGGTCGATCATGAGCTGTTTGATGATCCGGACTGGGACGTGTACCGCTCGATCGGGAAGAAGGAGCACGACAAGCTGCTGGCGCTGGCCCGGAGCCAGCTTGGCACGGTCGGCAGCGGCAACCATTTCGTCGATCTGTTTGAGGAGCAGGAGACGGGACGGCTGTGGGTCGCCAATCACTTCGGCAGCCGGGGCTTTGGACATAAAACGGCGAGCGGCTTCCTCAATCTGAGTGCCGGACGCGATTTTCTGGCAAATGCCCCGGGGGAATCGATGGACCAACCGCCGGTGCTGTTCGACCTGGACAGCGAGCTTGGCGATATGTATTATCGGGCGATGAAGCTTGCGGGCCGTTACGCCTATGCCGGACGGGATTACGTCATCGGGCAGGTGCTGTCGATGCTCGGGGCCGAAGCCGACTTCGAGGTGCATAATCATCACAATTATGCTTGGAAGGAGACGCATGACGGGAGAGAAGCCATTGTCGTGCGGAAGGGAGCCACGCCGTCGGCACCGGGGCAGACCGGGTTTATCGGCGGCAGCATGGGTGATATATCCGTGATCGTTCGGGGCAAGGATTCGGAGGAAAACCGGGACGCTTGCTACAGCACCGTACATGGGGCAGGACGCATCATGAGCCGGACGCAGGCGGCCGGCCGAATGAACTGGAAGACCCGGACCCGCAGCGGCGGACAAATCTCGACAGCACAGATGCTGGCGGCAGTTAAGGAATTTGGCGTGGAGCTGCGCGGCGCCGGTACGGACGAAAGCCCGTTTGTGTACCGCAAGCTCCAGGACGTTCTGGATGCGCACGCCGGGACGATTGAGGTACTGCATGTGCTGAAGCCGATCGGCGTCTGCATGGCGGGTGCAGATGAATTCGATCCGTACAAGGATTAACGCGTATACTGGTATCATCGGACTTACATGGATTACATTGGATTACGTTGCTTTGCATTGCATTGTGCCGTATTGCATTGTGCCGTATTGCATGTACCGTACTGCATGTATCCGTATTATGTATCGTATTGCATGTATCGTACTACATGTATCGCATTGTATTATATCGCATTGCATTTTATTTTATTGTATTGCATTGAAATGAATAAATATGAAATGAATGAATTGAACAGCATTGAATTGCGGCCGTTTCCTGGAATATCACCATGGAAACGGCCGTTATTATTTCACGGATTATCATAGGACGAATGAAGTCCTGAGTCGTTCATTGGAACACATGATTGAACATCTAATGCCAGACTTTTCGTGGTCATCAACGCAATGAAGCCTTACCCGTTCTTAACCCCCTCCAAGAACAAAAACAGCGGAATCCGCCGCCGGCGTTCATACGTCTCCTCGGTTAGGAAATGCTCGCGAACCGGCTTTGATTCGCGAAGGGACGCCACGCGAAAGCCTGCTTCCGTAAGTGCCATAAAATAATCCTCCACCGTGCGATGATATTTATGGACCGTTCCCCCAAGCCACTGCTGCTCCCGGTACCCCTCGATGAAGTAGTTGTCCACGACCCAATTCGTCCTTATCCCGGACGGCTGAAGGGTAGAGGTAATGACCGGATGCTCAATGGAGAAGATGAATTTTCCGCCGGGCTTAAGGGTCTGATGAATGCCTCGAAAGACGCTCTCGATATCTTGTAGATAATGAATGGCGAGCCTGGAGATTACCACATCATAGGTATCACGCGGATACGCATAATCCTCCATCCTCATGTGCTGAACGGTCCCGTTGTTGAAACCGGTTAGATTACTCTCCGAGGCCTCCGCCATTTTGCGGGAACCCTCGATTCCCACGTAGGCTGCACAACCTTTTTTCAACAATTCCACGCCAAATCCGGCATCCCCGCACCCCAGATCCAGTATATGACGATCCGAAATATCCCCCAGCAGCTCCATAATGACGGGCTTCTCTAAGGTATCGTTAGCGTTCTCCTGCCATTGACGGCGCTGCATATACTTCTCGAAGTTCGCGTCGTTGTCATAAAAATCAGTTCCGTGATTGCGCATTAGGTCCCTCCCTCGGATAATGCCCCAAATCCTTCCATCGTGTACTTTAACACAAAAGCGGGGCACGATGCTATCGGAGCAGAGAGAGGTACGATCATGGTGCTAATTTTACCGTGCTGTGCTGCAAGGAAGCCTCAAGGTAGAGGAAAAATGAAATGACGGCCGGTGGATGAAGACGCACCAACAACCGGCCTTTTTCATATGGTACAGGAGCGGATCTTATGATGAAGGGAGTTATTGTTTGATGTACGGAAACTACTACCATGCTCCAGGACCCATGACCAGGCAGAGAGTTTCAATGCAGCAAGCCCAAGAAATTGCACTGGCCCGCGTTCCGGGGCGAATTGTGCATGTCGATATGGAGCTGGAGCACGGCGTGTTGGTATACGAAGTATTTATCCTGACATCCGAGAACAGGCTGTTCGAAGTCGAGGTACTCGCGAAGTCAGGGAGAATCTTGAAGATCGAGGAAGAAGACGACGAAGATTAAGGCGGGTCGGGTTATAGAAACAACGAACCGAGTGAGACGTGGGGAAACCATCGTTTCGCTCGGTTTTTTATCATGGAGATGCAAAGGCATAACCCGCCTGTCATGTTCATGACATATAGCAGGACAGCAAAATTCCGGATCCATATCCCGAAGCTTGCAGCATACATTCGATATCAAGATTAGGTGAAGCTCGAACCTCGAAGCGATATATGTAAAAAAGGTTTAGAGGCGTTTATTCCCTATATTTTGCATCAAGTTGGCCTCTATAATGGAGTTGAACATGCATAGCGGCTTGTATCCCTAAGGATATGAATTCTCATAACATGGGTTAAACGCATCAATGGAGCTGCTCGTGTACAGGTTCGCTGAAACAAGAGAGAGATATCAAACTAAAGGAGATATGAAACATGGCTAAAACGAAACGGGGCCGAGCCCTGTGGAACACGCCTTCCCGGGGCCGCGGCACATGTCCGGTATGCAGCACATCGCGCATCAAGCTGCTCTATACCGCGAACAAATCGGACGGCACGGCGCTGAAGGTATGCAAGCGATGCCAGAACGCCGACCCGGCCAGGGTGGACGCTGCCGTAATCTAGAGGGGGTCGGTGCAAGGCGCCGGATGGCGGGAGTGAGCCGCCTTTCTAATAAGAGGCATCCATCAAAAAGTCCATTCCTTATTCAAGGGGATGGTCTTTTCATTTTGACAGGATAACGCTGCCGATGGTGTAGACCTCCAGCAGACCAATGGTAAGCGAGCTGAGGTGTACGTACGTCGTGCCCATGCTGGTTTACTTTTCCCTGCCGTTGGTTTAATATTTAATTAGATGAATATTAAATTAGACGATGATTAAACTAACGGATTGGAGGGACCCGGACAATGCAACTGGATAAAGTGGTCAACTATCACAAAGCACTTGCGGATCCAACGCGGATTAAAATCCTCATCCTGCTCGCCGAAGGGGAATTGAACGGGCAGGTCCTTGCGGAGAAGCTCGGCGTTACGCCGGCAACGATTACGCATCATGCCGCCAAGCTGCGGGAAGCGAGCCTCATTAAAGAGCGCCGGGACAAGAACACGATTTATTTTTCGCTCAATCATTATTTCATTAAGAACAGCGCGTCGGCAACGGAGAATTTAATCTACCAGCGCGTGAACCCGGAGCATACAGCCGAGCGCATTCCGGATGCGGATCAGCAGCTGCGGGAATCGGTGATCAAGAACTTCTTCACACAAGACGGGAAGCTGAAGAGCATTCCGGCACAGCTGAAGAAGAAGCTCATCGTGCTGACGCATATCGTATCCATGCTGGAAAATGGACGAAAGTACAGCGAGAAGGAGATCAACGAGTTCATCGCCGGATTCCATGAGGACTTTGCGACGATTCGCCGGGAATTCATCATGCACCACTTCATGTACCGGGACAATGGCGTGTACGAGCTGAACCCGCAGGAGATGTGGGCCCGGTGGGAGGATTTAAAGTAAAAACAGCGCGCAGCTTGCACCTTAGCACTCCATTCCATGCATGGAATCCGTTTTGATATATAACAATGAAAAGAGCGGATGGCAAGCCCTCGGACCTTTTTAGAATGCTGGTCCAAGGGCTTGCTTTCCTTATGTCCGGTCCGCATTCGCAGACGCTCCCGATACCGAACCGTAGCCAACCGACCCGGCAGCGGTTACAATAAGAAAATACAAGGATAGAAATTCCAAGTGAGGTGAAAGGATGGACGTTTACCGCTGCATGAACCATCCTGAAGCGCCGGCCATCGGTCAATGCAGGCGCTGCGGGAAACCGATCTGCAAGGACTGCTATAACCTGGACACCGGCTGCTGCCGCTACCGCTGCGGCGAGATCGGCTATGCTCCGCATACGCCGCCCCGGCCCAAGAGCGCGTTTTGGAGCGTCATTGTGTCCCTGCTTGCCATTCTCGGCGGATTGGCGGTGCTGCTGCTTGCGATTTGCGGCGCCATGCTGTTTTCCTATTAGGCAATGAATCTTATGCGTTAAGTTTGTAAATCAAGGAGTGGGCAGATGGAATTTCCCGTTTATATATACCTAGGTTCCTGGCGGATTCATCCGCATGTGCTGTTTGAAGCACTGGCCTACTTTATCGGCTTTCGCGTCTATTTGTGGACCCGGCGGCCCAGCGGCATGTCCAAGCTGATGAGCCTGCAAATTTTGGCAGGGACGATCGCGGGCGCGGCCATAGGGTCCAAGCTGCTGTTTTGGCTGGAGGATCCGGCCGCCACGTGGGAGCAGCTGAGCCAGCTCCATTTGCTGTGGGGCGGGAAAACGATTGTTGGGGGTCTCCTAGGGGGCCTAATCGGGGTGGAGCTGACGAAACGCTGGGTGGGCTGGAAGCATTCTACCGGCGATGATTTCGTATACCCGCTTATCCTGGGCATGGGGCTGGGACGGATCGGCTGCTTTCTGACCGGTCTGGACGACCATACGTACGGCACGGCGACGTCCTGGGTGACGGGCGTGGATTTCGGCGATGGAGTCCTTCGCCATCCGACTCAGCTGTATGAGATTGTTTTTCTGATCGTCCTGGCACTGCTGCTTATCCCGCTGTACCGTCAGAGCCGCAGCCAATCCCCCGGTGAAGGTTATGTATCGGGCCGGATGTTCCAATGGTTCATGGCCGGGTACCTGCTGTTCCGTTTAGGGGTCGAATGGATCAAGCCGACGCCTCACCCCTACCTGGGGCTGAACAATATCCAGCTGGCCTGCATTGCCGGCCTGATCTACTACGCCTGGCTCATCGGCGGCAAGAGCAAGCTTCGCCGATCGATCCCGGAGTCCCATCTTCCAAGCTGATCAAGATAAAGGAGCGTTACATTATGCCGAACCGGCCTTATCTGTATCATGAACTGACGAATAGCATTTGCACGACCTGTTACCGTAAAGTCGAAGCCAAAATCATTGAGGAGAACGGCAAGATCTATATGGTCAAGCGCTGCCTTGTTCACGGCCCGGAGAAAGTGCTGATCTCAACGGAGGTCGATTACTATCACCAGACCCGGAAGTTTATTAAGCCCTCCGAAATGCCGCTTAAGTGGAACACGCCGATACGTTACGGCTGTCCCTACGACTGCGGTCTATGCCCCGATCATGAGCAGCACAGCTGCTTGACCCTCCTCGAGATTACGGACCACTGCAATCTGCAGTGTCCGATCTGCTTCGCGGAATCATCGCCGCACCGTACCTCTTACCGGTCGCTTGAACAGATCGAGTTCATGCTCGACCGGATCGTCGAGAACGAAGGCGAGCCGGATATCGTGCAGATCAGCGGCGGGGAACCGACGACGCACCCGAATTTCTTCGAAATCCTGGATATGTGCAAGAGCCGTCCTATCAAACACATCATGGTGAACACCAACGGCATCCGTATTGCTCAAGATGCCGATTTTGCCCGGCGGTTGTCGGAATATATGCCCGGATTCGAGATCTATTTGCAGTTCGACAGCTTTGAAGCCCATGTATTGAAGGAGCTGAGAGGGGCCGATCTGAGACGTATCCGCCAGCAGGCCATCGATCGCTTAAATGAATTTAATATCTCCACTACGCTCGTGGTTACGCTGAAGAAAGGGCTCAATGACGGCGAGATCGGCGACATTATCCAGTATGGGATGAAGCAGCGGGCGGTGCGAGGCGTGACGATTCAGCCGATTCAGGCGGCAGGTCGTCTGGAAGGCTATGACCCGTCGACGGATCGGCTTACGGTTAGCGAAGTGCGCAGGATGATCATCGATCAGTCCGGAGTGTTCCAGGAGGCCGACATTCTGCCGGTGCCTTGCCACCCGGATTGCCTGGCGATGGGCTATGCGCTCAAGCTGGGCGGGGAGGTGCTGCCTCTGACAGGCATGATCGATCCGAACATTCTGCTTGAGGGCGACAGCAATACGATCGTATTTGAGCAGGATCCGGTCATTCGCGGCAAAATGTTCGAGCTGCTCTCTACCGGACATTCCCCGCAGTCCTCGGCGCTGTCCTTGAAGAGCCTGCTTTGCTGCCTTCCTTTGGCGGCTGTGCCGGAGCAAATTACCTATGATAATGTGTTCCGCGTCATTATCATGCAGTTCCTCGATGCCCATAACTTCGATGTCCGCTCGGTCAAAAAATCATGCGTTCACATCGTCCATCCTGACGGGCGGATGATCCCGTTCGATACCTATAATCTGTTCTATCGGGACGATAAGGAAGAGCTGCTGAAGGAACGCAAAGAAGAGCTGGTCACCGCCTGGGACAGGGGGTAAACAACATGGGAAGTGATAGCGAGAAGCTAACATCCAGCCCTCTGTATCAATTGGACCGCAATATGAGCATCGGCAGCCCGCTCTCGGACCGCCTGCAGTGGCATTCCCCGCTGGAGGCCCCGTTTCTCGTAGCCGGATTCGGCTGGTTTCAGGCCGAGCGCCTGTACCGGAGATTGCCGGCGGTGCCGGACGTACCGGTCCGCCCGGAAGTGGATGCTTTGTCGAACTGCACCTCGGGAGGCCAGATCCGGTTCCGAACCGATTCGCGCACCGTATCGGTTCGCGTCCGCTTAACGTCAGGCTCCGGCATGTACCATATGCCGCCGACCGGGGAGTGCGGCATGGATGCCTATATCGGAGGCCCCGGGCATTGGATTCACGCGGGAACGGCAAGCTTCAAGCCCGGTCAGGAAGAATACGAGAGCAGCCTGTTCACCTGCGAGGACGCCGAGGAGCGCTCCTTCATGTTGAACATGCCGCTATATCAGGGCGTACGAGAGCTATGGATCGGATTGGAACCAGGTGCGAAGGTGTGGGCACCAGAACCGTATGATTCAAGCAAAAAGGTGATCCTGTACGGCACTTCCATCACCCAGGGCGGGTGTGCGTCACGGCCCGGCATGTCCTATCCGAATATCCTTAGCAGGCATATCCATCTGGAGTTTATAAACCTCGGCTTTTCCGGCAACGGAAAAGGCGAGCCGGAGCTGGCAATGCTCGCCTCGCAGATTTCGGATCCGGCATGCTTCGTTATCGATTATGAAGCGAACTGTGGAGGAACCGAGGAATACCGGCATACCTTGCCGGGCTTCATCAAGACGTACCGGGAAGCCCATCCGGATGTGCCGATCATTCTCGTATCGCGGATTCCGCATGGAGCGGAGTCCTTCAAGCCGGAGATCCGGGAAGGGCGGCTCGCCAGGCTGAAGTTCCAGTCGGAGCTTGTCGCGGAGCGGAATAAGGCCGGGGACCGGCATATTGTGTTCGTGGACGGGTCGGATCTGCTCGGCGACGATCCGGGCGAGGCGATGGTGGACGGCGTTCATCCGACGGATCTGGGCTTTCAGCGGATCGCAGACGGTCTGCTGCCGGTTATTCGGCAAGCGACGAGCCGGTAATACCAAGCATCCGGCTGGTAATGGCCGATTCGTTCAATCATTTACCGCCGAATAGCGGCGGGAAACAAGACGGCACGGGAGTCATTCCTGCGCCGTTTTTATTTTGCTTAGCTCCGCTACAAAAACTTCACTGTAGGCTCAATCGCAAGTCCTCAGCAGTAAGCTCGATCGCAATACCTCCATTGTGAGCTCCACACTCATGTTCACTGCAGACCCTCCATTGTAAGCCCCACCGCAGATTCTCCGCTTTAAGCTTCATCGCAAGTCCTTCACTGTGAGCACCATTGAAACTCCTCAACTATAGGCTCAGCCTCGAGTCCTACACATCTCCTCCACAGCTTAACCACAGGTCCTTCCACCGTAGCCCCACCGCATGTCCACTGGCGTCAAGCTCGACCTCACATTCACTACCGCAAGTTCTCTACCGCAAGGCAAAAGATAAAAATCACGATTGTTTTCCTAATTATTATGATGTTATGATAACAACAAACTAACATAATGATGATAGAAAAAGGATGTGCTGTTCACATGGCAGGCAAAGTAACGATGCAGCAAATTGCCGATCATCTCGGCCTTTCGAAGTTCGCGGTTTCTAAAGCGCTTTCAGGAAAGCCCGGCGTTAGTCTGGAAACGCGGGAGCGAATTGTGAGCGTGGCGACGCAGCTCGGGTATTTCGCGAATAAAGCGCCAAAAAACGGAAGCCGGAAGAGCGAGGCGGCGGGCGGGCAGACGGCTGCGCGCGAAACCGTCATCGTGCTCGTCCCGAACGTCCGCTATCAGACCCGCGACTCGATGTATTGGGGGCGCATCATCGACGGAATAACGAGCGAGCTTGAGCGCAGAGATATGGGGATGGTGATCGTGACCGACCAGTTCAAGGACAGCTTCGCCAATCTCATCAATCCCGCCGGCGTCAAGGGCATCATCGGCGTGGGCTTCATCTCGTCGCAGCTGCTGCTTGAGATCCGCAGCCTCGGCATTCCGTTCGTGCTCATTGACCATGAAGACCCGCTGATCCCGTCGGATGCGCTGTTCATGAATAATGTGGAATGTATCCGCAGGACAGCCAGCTACCTGATCGGCTGCGGCCACCGGAAGCTGCAGTTCGTCGGCAACATCCACTTCTCGAGGAGCTTCGCGGACCGCTATCAGGGATATCGGGCCATTCTGGAAGAGCAGGGGATACCGCTCGGCCAGAACGAGGAGCTGCTTCGTCTTGAGGGCGAGAACCGATCCGAGTTGACCGAGGCGCTGGAAGGAATTTTGGGGAGGATGGATGAGCTGCCGACGGCCTTCGTATGCGCGAACGACTCCATTGCCATTTGCGTCATGACCGTACTCGGAAGAATGGATGTAGCGGTACCGGAGCAATGCTCGGTTACCGGCTTCGATAACATCGAGGATGCGGCGAGCTCGTCCCCGTCGTTAAGCACGATCCATGTGCATAAGGAGGCGCTCGGCCAGCGGGCGGTGGAGAGCTTGCTAAGACGCGTGGAGCAGCCGGACAGCCCGCTGGAGAAAATACTGCTGGCCGGGGACTTCGTCATCCGGAATTCAACAGCTTATGCAAGGAAGGTTGACTGATGTGACAGGCTTCCGCCGTATTGCGCAGCTATGGAGAGAGCGGCCGGCCGGCCGGCTGGACCGCAAGCTGTCTGTCGTATTTTTATTTCTGATCATGCTGCCGATGGGGCTCATCACGTATTTTGCGGCGGAGCGTTATACGGCTTCGATCGAAAAGAATACCGTGGCCTATGTCTCCCAGCTGTCGAGCAAGATGATGGGCAAGCTGGACGATTACGTGAATGACATGATGAAGATTTCCATTATCCCTTCGTATTTGAATGAAATTCAATCAGGGCTGGACATGTCGAACCGGTATTACGAAGAGGGAGGCCCGTCTAAGGCAGCGGACCGCCCGAACGAGAGCGAGGTCAAGCTGCAGATTACGCGGAAGGTCGAGCGCAGCATTTATTTTATGAACAATATCAAGGAAGGTACCAGCAACGTATATCTGTTCGATCTTTACGGCAACCCGTATTTCGTGGTCAAAAGCGGCGGCAGCCGCTCGAATCTGCAGCAGTATTACGAGGGCTGGAGAAAGCTCGCCACCGCGGCGAACGGCCGGCCCGTGCTGGTCAGCACGCAGGAGATTGCGGTTCCTGCCGGAAGCAAGCAGTATATGTTCACGGTCGTCCGCGACATCATCGACAAGTCATATCACTCCATCGGGACGATTGCGGTCGATGCAAACATCGGCGTGATCGAGAATATCGTGACCGACCTCGAGGATACGACCCGCGGAAAGACCTTTATTTTGGATGATAACGGAACCGTCATTTACGACAGCGAGAAAAAATACTTGGCGCGCAGCATGAACGAGCATGCGGCCCTGGCCCAGGTTACCGGAAGGGAGGGGAGCTTCCGCATGACGATTGAGGGCGAGCCTCAGCTCGTCGTGTACAAGAAATCCGAGAAGACGGGATGGCTGATCCTGATAACGGTACCGGAGCAGCCGCTGATGAAGGAGGCCTTCGATACCCGCCGGATCACCATTGCCGCCGCCGTAGGCGTCACCGGATTTGCGCTCATGATCTCGCTCGTCCTTATCTATGCGCTGATGCGGCCGCTGAGATCCATTGTCCAGCATATGAAGCAGGTGCAGACCGGCAACCTGGATGTCGTATTTCCGGTCCGCAGGCGGGATGAAGCGGGTTTGATCGGGATTTCCTTCAACCGCATGATGGCCCGGATCAAGCAGCTGATCGACGATATCTACGCGATGGAAGCGAGGAAGAAGGAAGCTCAGCTGGAGAGCCTGCAGCACCAGATCAACCCGCATTTTATTTACAATACGCTCGAGACGATCCGGATGACGGCCGTGCTTCATGATGATGCCGAGGTAGGAGAAATGGTTCAGCTGCTGGGACAGCAGCTGCGGTACAGCATTCACGCCGGCAGCGAAATCGTCGAAGCGAGGCAGGAGTGGGCACATATTAAAGCCTATATTGAGCTGCTGAATTACCGATATGGAGATCGTTTCGTGCTCTCGCTGCCGGAAGAGGAAGCCGTTCATTCCATCCGGGTCATGAAGCTGCTGTTCCAGCCCATCATTGAGAATGCCGTGAATCATGGCTTTGATGAAACGAAAGCCGTCCTGCATCTGACGATTACCCATGAACGCGAGGGGGATCATCATATCTTCACCGTAGCGGATGACGGACTGGGCATGCCGCCGGCAGCGCTAGTGCGGCTGCGCCGAGCGTTGGAGGAGGAGCAGCCGCAGGCAGCGGAAGGGCGGGGAATCGGTCTGCGCAACGTTCATGAACGCTTACAGCTGCGATATGGCAGAGCTTACGGGCTTGCCGTTCAGAGCGAGGAGGGGCTCGGAACGACGGTCCGGATTACGATTCCAAGTGACGATACAGAGCAACATTTAAGAACAGGAGTTGGTTGAGGATGCTTACGATTGCTGTGGTGGATGACGAGGAGCGAATTCGGCTGGGGCTGGGCAAGCTGATTCGGGACGCGGGCGAGCCTTACCGTGTCGTCGGGACGTTCGCAAGCGGCCAGGAGCTGCTCGACCGAATGCATGAGCTGCAGCCGGACCTAGTCATTACCGATGTCAAAATGCCGCAGATGGACGGCCTACAGCTGATGGCACGCGTGCGGGAGCTCGCGAGCGGCGCGAAAATCGCCGTGCTGAGCGGCTACAACGATTTTGAGTACGCCCGGACGGCCATGCGCCAGGGCGCCGTGGAATATTTGCTGAAGCCGGTCAACATCAAGGAGCTGCATCAGCTGCTTGCGAACGTGCTAGAGATGGTGCAGAAGGAGCGAAGCGAACGAAGACTCGAGTCAGATGATCTGGTGAGCTTCCTGCTGGGTCCGGGTGAGAACAGGGTGCCGGAGCATCTCTTCGAAGAGGTGTGCGCAAGACTGGACCGCCAGCCCTTGTTCCGGGGCTACTATGCCATCCTGCTGCTTCAGGCTTCCTCGGAGGTGACGCCCGCCGGACTGGAGCATCTCACCGCCGAGTGGGGGGAGGAGCGCAGAATCGTGGGCTGCATCGACGGCCGAAGGGCCGTGATCCTGCCGGTGAGGCCCATCGAGCATGCCGGCATAGCCAGGGAACGCTCGGTGATGCTGCTGCAGCAGCTGCCTGCCGGAACCGCAGCCAAAGCGGGCATCAGCGGCGTGTTCTCCGGCAGCCAGTGGCTACCGCAGGCCTACGAGGAAGCGCTGCGCTCGCTGGAGCAGGCGTGGTACAGCCGAGAACGGCGGGTATGCGGAGCCCAGGGGGACGGGCAAGGGGCGCGGAGGCAGCCGGAGGAGCGCTACCGCCTGGTGCGGCTGCTGGACAAGCAGCTGTTTCCGGCTCTGCACGGGGGCGATTATGCCCGACTACCGAATTTGGCCGGCGCCTGGCTGGATGAGATTGCACCGTTGGCACCCGGGTGGGCGGAGCTTAAAGAAGCGTGCGCAGCGATCGCGGCCCATGGCTCGGAGGAGCTGGAGCAACGCGGGATTCCCAAGGATGAGGTCGAATGGCCCCATGATCCGGGGCGGTTTGAGGATTGGCGGGCTTTTGCCGCAGCGCTGAAGGGCGCGGTAGAGAAGCTTGCAGGTCTGCTGGAGCAGGTGAAGACTGAGCACCGGGCCGTTGAAACGGTCAAAGCTTATATCCAGCAGCATTTTACCGAGGAGCTCGAGCTTCAGCATTTGGCCGATCTCGTTTACTTAACGCCGAGCTATTTAAGCAAGCTGTTCAAGACCGAGACGGGAGAGACGATTACGGACTATATCATCAGCGAGCGGATTGCGCTGGCGAAGCGGCTGCTGAAGGAGGATCGCGGCCTGAAGACGTATAAGGTCGGCGAACGGGTAGGGTACCCCGATCCGGCTTATTTTACGAAGGTGTTCAAGAAGATGACGGGAAAAACGCCGAAGGAATACCGGGACTTTGTTAGGTGATTGTTATCTAAAATGAGGACAATAAAACGAAACCGAATCTATTATTTTTCAGCATGCTGTCTTTTATAATTATGAAATCGGTACCATTTCAAGCAGAAAGCGAGGAAGGGAGCTTGTTCAATTTCAGTTATAAAACACAGCGCTATCTTATTCTGTTCGGGTTCCTCACCATTCCTGTTGTCCTGTCTCTGACCTTCTCGTATTATCCGGCGATTTCCCTGCTGTATTACAGCTTGACGGATTGGACCGGCCTCGGCTGGGATATGAATTTCATCGGACTGGATAATTATGTGGAAATATTTACGAAGCCTGAAGTGTTCAGCACATTGAAGAACAATCTGTACTATTTGGGCGGCGGCCTGGTGCAGGTCGTCTTTGCCCTGTATTTCGCGGTCATTCTGACCGGGAAGCTGAAGGGGAGAAACGGCTTTCGCGTAGCTCTGTTTCTGCCGTATGTGCTGCACAGCGTTGCGACGGTGATCATGTTCAAGAACGTGTACCACATGGAATACGGCTCGCTGAACACGCTCCTTGGCGCGCTCGGGCTGGATTCTTGGCAGCAGAGCTGGCTCGGCGACAAGCGGATCGTGAATTTCGCGCTGGCATTCATCTCCATGTGGAAATACATGGGGCTGAACATGGTG
This sequence comes from Paenibacillus sp. FSL W8-0919, assembly GCF_038003785.1. Classification (NCBI taxonomy): domain Bacteria; kingdom Bacillati; phylum Bacillota; class Bacilli; order Caryophanales; family Paenibacillaceae; genus Paenibacillus; species Paenibacillus sp. FSL W8-0919. The sequence continues at coordinate 68,468 of NZ_JBBOPV010000002.1, read as the reverse complement.
ATCTTCATCGGTGCGCTCCAGTCCATCCCCGGCGATCTTTATGAGGCCGCTTCCATCGATGGCGCGTCGGGCTGGCAGAAGTTCCGCTATATTACGCTGCCAAGCATCCGCGGCGTACTGGAGCTGATGCTCATCCTGACCCTGACGGGCGCGCTTGAGGCATTCGATATTCCGTTTGTCATGATGCTAGGCGCAAACGATACGTCAACCTTTGTCATCCATACGGTGAATACGGCGTTTAAGTACCAAAACTTTGGCCTGGCTTCGGCCATGGCGGTCGTGCTGCTCATCATGGTGCTGCTGTTTATCGTCATTCAGCGGAAGCTGTTGTTTAGGGAGGGGAGAAGCGAATGAAGCGGGAACGATCCATCGCAATGACGATTTTTAATTATTTTACGCTGGCGGTTGCGCTGTTCGTTGTCTTCTTCCCGATCTACTCGATTGCGGTGGGAGCCTTCAAGACCCAGGTGGAGTATTATCAATCGGGTCTTGCGCTGCCGGACAATTTCTTCAATCTGGAAAACTTCAAGCGGGTGATCGACATTGGCGATCTGGGCCTCGGCTTCCGCAATATCCTGATTATTCTGGCCATTTCCGTGGCGGGAAACATCGTGCTCGGGACAATGGTTGCCTATGCGGTGGGACGCTTTGATTTCAAGCTGAAAAAGGCGATCATGGGCATGTACCTTGTAGCCCAGGTTATCCCGATGGTTACGACCCAGGTGGCAACGTTCAGCGTGATCCAAAGCCTGGGCGCTTACAATACGATGCTTGCACCGATTCTGCTCTATTTGGGCGCGGACGTGCTTCAGATCGTCATTTATCTTCAATTCGTCAACAGCATTCCCAAGGATTTGGACGAGAGCGCCATGATCGAGGGAGCATCCCTGTTCAAAATCTATCGCTCCATCATCTTCCCGCTGCTTGCACCGGCTACGGCAACGCTGATCATTCTGAAGAGCATTTCGATATATAACGATTTCTACACGCCGTATCTGTACATGCCGAAGCAGGATCTGAAGGTGGTATCCACCGCGATTTATTCCTTCATCGGTCCGAACGCGGCGCAGCTGAATGTCATTTCAGCGGGGATACTGATCATCTTTATTCCGACGGTGGTGCTCTTCTTGTTCATGCAGCGGTATATTTTTGCAGGCGTGACGAACGGGGCGGTCAAGTAATTAGGGGGACGCTGACGGTGACGGATCAAAAAGGGTTCGGCGGGCCCGATGTGACGGATGGATGCATAGGGTTCGACGAGCCGGTGTGACGGATGAACGCACTAGAGTTCGACGCCCCGGTTTGCCGAGCCTAAAAAAGAGATAAAAAACGACATAACGGAGAGGGAGAGTGCCAATATGAATACAAACAAGATATGGCCGGAGTATGTTAACGGCATGACATGGGGGTGGACCGGCGTCCGGGGCACCTGGAGCGGACCCGAAGCGGAATTCTCCATGGAGCGAATGGCGGAGATGAATGTAAACTGGACGGCGCTTGCGCTTTCCGCCGTGCAAGCAACGCCGCAATCGACGGAGATTCCGTTTCGCGAGGAGCCGACGGTAACGGATGACGAGGTCCGATGGGCGATCCGCAAGGCGAAGCAGCTTGGCCTGAAGGTGTGCCTGAAGCCGGTGGTCAACGTTGGCAACGGCACATGGCGGGCGCATATCAGCTTCTTCGATGAAGAGGTGCCTGGCGAGCCAAGCTGGGCGGAATGGTTCCGTTCCTACGGGGAGTTCATCCGCCACTATGCTGTGATCGCCGAAGAAGAGGGCTGCGAAATGCTGTGCATCGGCTGCGAGATGGTACAGGCCGATAAGCGCGAGGCCGAATGGCGGAGCCTGATTGCGGATGTCCGGTCGGTATATGGAGGCTTGATTACCTATAATTGCGATAAGTACCAGGAGGATCGTCTGACCTGGTGGGACGCGGTCGATATCATCTCGTCGAGCGGCTATTATCCGATCGATCAATGGGAAGCGCAGCTGGACCGAATCGAAGACACGGTCAAAAAGTGGAACAAGCCTTTCTTCTTCATGGAAGCCGGATGCCCGAGCCGCGAAGGCTCAGCGGCCCGGCCGAATGACTGGTCGCTGCCGGGCGGGCCGTCCGAAGCGGAGCAGGAGCGGTACTATGAAGCGATGTTCGCTGCATGCGCACAGCGGGACTGGATGCAGGGATATATGCTGTGGGACTGGCCGGCCCGGCTGTACGACGCGCAGGAGGCTTCGGAGAACGACGATTATTGCATGTACGGCAAACGCGCGGCGGGAACGGTGCGGCGCTTCTACGCAAGCGGCTCCCTGGCATTGGAAGCCGGTGAGAGTTCCGATGCTCGATAACACGCAAGTTTAAATAGGTTTATTGCTTTGTGAAGTGAACCGCATCGCATGCAGCTTCTGGTGCATGCGGTGCGGTATTTGCTTGGGAAGAGGCACGCTGTCGGGAGTCGGTAGGATCGATAGAATCCCCACCTAACAAAATAATCATAGGTTAGCATAATTTATGACAATAAAAACAAATGTACTTCATTTGTTTTGTTCTTGTTAGCTATTAATATTTGAGTTGTAAGCGATAACAATATCGGCATTCCCTTTTTGGGAGACGCCGGATCATTACAAAGTACAGGGGGAAGAGACAAATGAAGAACAGACTGACAATGCTGCTGCTTCTGTTATTTACCGTATCATCCATATTGGCCGCCTGCGGAGGCAACAAAGCGAATGATGCGGGCACGACGCCTGGTGCGAGCACGGGCAGCGAAACGGCCGGCACGGAGGGAGCGACCGAGCTTGGCGGCAAGCTAAAGGTGCTGACGCACCGTACGGATCTTGTGAACGACGGAACGCTCGATAAGTATGAGGAGGCTTTTAAAGCCAAGTATCCGAAGGCCGAAATCGAATTCGAAGGCTTGACGAACTACGCCCAGGATATCCAGGTACGTTTGACGACCGGAGAAGCCGGTGACGTGCTCATGATTCCGACCGGCCTTGCAACCTCGGAGTATCCGAAATATTTTGAGCCGCTGCCGGATGCGATGTTCGAGAACGTGTATTTCGCGGACAACACGCTGTTCGAAGGCAAGCGTTACGGGATTTCGACCGGCGTGAATACGCAAGGGATCGTGTATAACAAAAAAGCGTTCGAGGCTGCCGGGATCGACAAGGTTCCCGGGACGCTGGATGAGCTCTATGCCGCGGCCGAGAAGCTGAAGGCAGCCGATATCATTCCGCTCTACATGAACTTCGGCGCTCAGTGGACGATGGGCAACTGGGCCGATAACTCGGCATGGTATGTGGCAGGCGATCCGCAATATCACTCGAAGCTGGTATCGGAAGAGGCTCCGTTCCAGGTTGATAATGCATGGGGCACGCTGGCCCAGATTGCACGTACCTTCGTGCAGAAGGAGTGGGTAGAGAAGGATCTGTACACGAATAACTGGGAGATTTCGAAAGGGGAAATGGCTGCCGGCAAAGCCGGGATGTATTTCCTTGGCAACTGGGTCATTCCCCAGGTGATCGGCGCAGGCGCCGCTTCAGAGGACATCGGGTTCTTCCCGCTCCCTTACGACAACAGCGGCAAGTATAACGCACCGCTTGGCTCGGACTACTTCGTTGCAGTCAGCAAGGACAGCGAGAACAAGGAGCTGGCAACCGCGTGGGTGGAATTTTTCGTGAAGGAATCCGGCTACGTGGAAGATTCGGGCTTTATGCCGATTATCAAGACGGCCGAGTCCACCATTCCGCAGCTGGCTGAATTCCAGTCGTTCAATCCGACCCTTATCGAGAGTGAGGCGACCGATCCGAAGTTTAACGAGATTGCGAATAAAGCCCAGATCGGCATCGGAACCGGCGACTATGTACAGGAATATGTCGTAGCCGAGGATCTGCAGGCAGCGTTCGACAAGCTGAACGCGAAGTGGAAGGAAGCGAAAACCGCGCTCGGTTATTAATTAGATCAAGCCGAAGCTGTCTCCATCACGGGGGCTGGCTTCGGTTTTCTTACATAACCAAGGCTGCTTGCTCCGAAATGAAGTATGTAAATCATGGGAAGGGATAAGTTTTTACAAATTTGTTACTTCTTACTTGCATAAAATGAAATATTATAGAATAATAAAATAGAGCGCGGCTTTCCACGAAGCAACCCGCGTTTTTTTTGCTATTCGCCCCGGCCATTCGTCTCTGAGCGTAAAGGACTATCCCTTTAGGAGATGAATCAGGGGAGGAACGGGAAGCATGCATGAGCATTTTACAGGTAGAGGTGCGCTTTTCGAGCTTTTCCATGTATAATAGAAGAAATCATCTAAATAGGAGCTAGGAAATGAAAAAGCTAGGAAGAAACGATCTATGTCACTGCGGAAGCGGGAATAAGTACAAAAGATGTTGTCTTGAGAAGGATCAACGCACGATCCAAGGTAAGGTCATTCCGTTCCCTGGTACCAGAGCTGCATCCGTACCACAGCAAAAGGCTGACCAGCTGCGCCAGATGATTCACGATAAGCTGGATTGGATGGACTGGAATGCGGACGAGCACCGTGAGCTCGCCGAGTCGTTATTTCCGCAGATTTGCCGGGATTACGAGCTTAAGAGCGAGGAGCAGCTGTTTCAAGTGTTCAGCCTGCTGATCGTCTGGAATAACTTCTCCAGGGAAGCCAATCCGAAGTACCGCAAGCCAGGCGGATACGCCAGTGCATTAGAATATATTGCGACTTCACTGCTTAACATCTCCGTGACGAAGTCCGACATTGCGAAGAAGCATGAGGTTGCCGTAGCAACCCTGACCCGCAATAGCGGACAGATTCAAGATTTTATGGATGGCATAGCGGCCTCCGGTGACCAGTTGGATTCCGAGGATGCAGAAGAAAGCCATGAGGATCAGGATTTGTCTGTAGGGCGTTAAGCAGTCTTACGGAAATATAGAGAAGCCGTCCCGGTTCGGGGCGGCTTATTCGCGTTGTTTACTCCAAGCGCGTGCGTGCCCGTGCACCCGCCAATAGCCTCCCCAATACAACCCCATACAGCAAGTGGCCGGACAGCCACAGCAGGAAAGAGACCGGATCGGTAAGCTCCGGCGTCCGATCGGATAATGCTGTTGTCGGGTAGAGCAGAACGCCCACACCGGTGCAGGCGGCTGCGACAAAGGTGAAGGCTCGTGCAGGCGGCAAAAGCTGCATGCGCAGAATCTGAGCCAGCACAGCGCTAAGCAGGACGGAAATCGCAAGATGGAGCAGAAACTCCACCCATTCCGGCAGCTCCAGACGATTTAGGCCGGGGATATAATCGACGTTCAGAAGCAGCGTATACACGTTGAATGAAGTGAAATGCTCGATAAATTTAAGGTATATCCCCAGAAGGCTGCCTGCAGCTAAGCTAGAGCCGAGCATTCGAGCCGGCGTAATTATAGGTTCTTTCAACATATACGCCACCTTGCTGTTTGTTGAACTGGTTTGTGTCGGATATTCCATACAGATAATTCCATACAGAAGGGCTGTTTCCCTTCACCTTCACGACTTCGGTGAGGAATACAGCCCCGTGCATTTCGGTTGCTATGCGGTTGTCAGCTCTCGGAGCCGTTCCGTCTCCTCTGGAGCAGACGAGGCGGTTTGCGTCCGGCGAAGGCCCTTTCCATGCGGAACGCACATCGGCGTCCCGTACAGCGGGTCGGGAATAATCTCGCACGGCAGCTGGAACACCGTCTGCATCAGCTCGGAGCAGATAATATCCTCCGGTCTTCCCATCGCCTTGATGCTGCCGTCCCGGATGGCGACAATATGATCGGCGTAACGGCAGGCCAGATTGATGTCATGCAGCACCATGACAATGGTTCGTTGTTCCTGCACGTTCAGTTCGTACAACAGATCAAGCACCTCGATCTGGTGCGTCAGGTCCAAATACGTCGTAGGCTCATCCAGCAGAATCAGCGGCGTCTCCTGCGCAAGCGTCATCGCGATCCAGGCCCGCTGACGCTGCCCGCCGGATAGCGAATCCACCGTTCGATCGGCAAGGCCCGTAAGTCCGGTCGACTCAAGAGCTGCCATGACGGCCTTCTCGTCTTCAGGCGACCATTGGCGAAGCCAGCTCTGGTAAGGGTAGCGTCCCTGCTTGACGAGCTGCAGGACGGTCAGCCCTTCCGGTGCCGTCGGACCCTGGGGCAAGATGGCCAGCTTGCGGGCCACATCCTTGGTCGACATGCCGGCAATGTCGGCGCCGTCGAGCACGACCGCGCCGCGCTGCGGCTTCAGCAGCCGGGCCATGGAGCGCAGCAGCGTCGATTTGCCGCATCCGTTGCTGCCGATGAACACGGTGATTTTACCTACGGGCACGGTCAAATCCAAATTTTCAAAGATGTAGTCTCCCCCATAGGAGAGGCTCAATCCTTTCGCTTCGAGTGCACTCATCATGTCAGCTCCTTTTTTTCATATTAAAACCGATTCCGATTGCGGTACAGCAAATAGAGGAAGAACGGCGCCCCGATGGCGGCGGTGAATACGCCGGCCGGAACGTCGCGCGGCAGAAACGCCGTCCGCGCCACCAGATCGGCGGCAAGCAGCACGATCGCGCCGATCAGGGCGCTTACCGGCAGCAGGCTGCCGAAGGAAGGTCCGACCAGCCTGCGGGCCATATGCGGGGCCATCAAGCCGATGAAGGCGATCGCGCCTCCGATGGAGACAGCCGCCCCGGCAAGCGCCACGCTTAAGCCGATCAGCAGCAGGCGCTGCTTCTGCACATGGGCGCCCGCGCTGCTGGCAACATCGTCCCCGAGTGCCTGGATGTTCACATTGCGGGCCTGCAGCCAGGTCACCGGCAGAAGGACCGCTACCCATGGCAGCAGCGTCATAACGTCCTTATCCCAGGACATTCCATATATGCTGCCTGCCATAAAAGTAAGAGAGCGATCGGCCAGCTGGAGCGGGCCGGAGATGATCAGCATATACGAGATCGATTTGACCGCCGCAGACACCCCGATGCCGATCAGCACGAGACGAAGCGGCGATACGCCCCCTTTCCAGGCCAGCACGTACAGCAGCCCGGTAATGAGGAAGGCGCCGAGGATTGCGAACAGCGGCAACCAGTGAATCGATACGGTTCCGGTGAACAGGAAGATGAACAGCACCGCGCCGAGCGATGCGCCTTCCGTCATGCCGATCACGTCAGGAGAGGCGAGCGGATTGCGGATTACGCCCTGCAGGATGGCGCCGGCTACAGCCAGCGCCGCCCCGATCAGCACGGCGATGATCACCCGCGGCAGCCGGAGCTTCATGACGATGACCTGCTCCATCGGCGGGGCTTTGCCCGCCAGCGCTTTGATGACGTTCAGCGGCGATATGGGCTGGCTTCCCATGCCCGTGCTAACCACAATGACGATGAAGCATACGGCAAGCAGGATGAGGGATACCCAGACGGTTCTTCGCTCCAGCATGAATGAGATGCCGGCCTTTCCTCCACGGAGGATGCGGTGCTTGCTCATGATGTTCGCCTTCCTTTCCTGGCAATGTACACGAAGAACGGCACACCGATGATTGCCGTCATAACGCCGACAGGAACTTCCTTCGGCATCGCGATGTACCTGGAGCCCAGATCGGCCGTTACCAGCAGGATGGCGCCGAGCACCGCGCTGTAGGGCAATATCCATCTGTAATCATTTCCTATAAAATAGCGCACGATATGCGGAATAATAATGCCAATGAATGCAATCGGTCCGGCGGCGGCAACGGATCCGCCAGCCAGCAGAATGACGGCGGCCGCAGCAAGCAGCTTGATAAGCGCGGTCTTCTGTCCAAGGCTTTGCGCGATGTCATCGCCCATGGAGAGCGCGTTTAGATGCCGCCCGAGCAGGAGGGCGATCAGCATACCTGCCGCCATGTAAGGCCAGACGGCGTTCAATTGGTTCAAGTCCCGACCGGCAACTAAATCCAACGAGCCAGATCAGCACCTGGTCGAACATTTTACCGTCGGAGAGCATCAGTCCTTGGGTCAAGGAGTGGAAGAATGCGGCCATGGAGGCGCCTGCCAGCGTAATCTTGACCGGGGTCATGCCGTCACGGCCGATGCTGCCGAGCATAAATACGATGCCTCCGCTGACAGCGGCGCCGATCAGGGCCACCAAGGTAAATGCTTGCAGCCCGTCAACCCCGAGCCAGCCTGCGGCCATAATAATGAAGAAGGCTGCACCGGCATTCACGCCTAGCGTGCTGGGCGATGCAATAGGGTTGCGGGTGATGACCTGCATCAACGCGCCTGCGATTGCGAGGCTCGCCCCTACGGCTGCTGCGATGAGTGCCCGGGGAACCCTTGCGGTCAGGATGATGAGATGCTCGTTGCCGCCATTATAGTGAGCGAACGAGTTCCATACTTCCGTTAGCGGAATGTTCGTTACGCCGAACGCGATGCTGCCCATCATCGCGGCGGCAAGCGCCAGCAGCGATATCAATAGTCCGAGTAAGCGCATATATACTCACTTTCTTAAGTTCATGGATTATTAAGTTCATATGAATTTTAGGTGAAAGGGAGCCGATCTGTCAATGAACTTGATAATCATTCTCAAAAAATATATTGATATTTTTGCTGGAAACCGTTATAGTTTTGAATCGGTAAGTGATAATGATTTTCAATAAAGCGGAAATGATACGAGGGGGATTACGATAGGAATGGGACAAGGAACAGCTAAGAAACCGGGCCGAGGGCTGAAATGGAGCTTGCTGGCGCTTATTATGGTTGTCATACTCGCAGGCTGCGGATCGAATGGAACGCAGAATAATGCAAGCCAGCCATCGAACGAAGAAAGCGGAACGGCTCCTGCGAATAACGGCTCCGGTGCATCCGGCGATTCGTACGAAGTGGTGCATGCGATGGGAACCGAAACGATCAAGGGCACGCCGCAAAAAGTGGTCGTCCTTACGAACGAAGGAACGGAAGCCTTGCTCGCACTGGGCGTGAAGCCGGTAGGCGCCGTTAAATCCTGGACAGGCGATCCGTGGTACCCGCATATTAAAGACCAGATGGAAGGCGTTACCGTGGTCGGCGAGGAGAGCCAGCCTAACATTGAACTGATTGCCGGACTGCAGCCTGACCTGATCATCGGCAACAAAATGCGTCAGGAGAAAGTGTATGAGCAGCTGAAGGCGATCGCGCCGACGGTATTTGCGGAGGATCTTCGCGGAGAATGGCAGAACAACTTCAAGCTCTACGCACAGGCAGTGAACAAGGTAAGCGAAGGGGAAGAGCTTCTCGCGGCGTACGACCAGCGTATTCAGGATTTCAAGGAGAAAGCCGGAAGCAAGCTGGATGAGACCGTTTCTGTGGTGCGCTTCATGGCCGGAAAGACGCGCGTTTACCATACGAACACCTTCTCGGGGGTTATTTTCGATCAGATCGGCATCGCACGTAATGAGATGACGAAGAACGCGAAGGACAATTTCGTGGACGAGATTACGAAGGAACGGCTTCCTGAGGTGGATGCCGACAGACTGTTCTACTTCACGTACGAAACCGGCGACGGCGGCGCCAACCAGACCGAGCAGGAATGGGTCAACGATCCGTTGTGGAAAAACCTGAACGTCGTTAAGAACGGTCAAGCCCATAAGGTCGATGACGCGATTTGGAACACCGCAGGTGGCATTCTGGCGGCAAACCTGATGATTGATCAGCTGTATGAATTTTACGGCTTGGAGAAATAAATCGTGTCCTGCCCCCATTTTATATAGAGAGTATGATGGGATACTAGTAAAAGCAGCCTGTTGAGTCCGCTCAACAGGCTGCTTTCGTTTGTCCAGTGTTTTCGCATTCGTCAAACACTAAGCATTGCCACCGGGTAACAATTGGACGGTTCGATGGTGTGAAAAGGAATATATTGCCATGGTTCCTGACTTTTTCCGCAACTTGAGCAAATGTATGATCCAGATTCTATTCTTTCAAAATTATGCCCTGTAGTTAAGATTAGACTTGCGCAAGCTACTGCTTTTTTGAGCGCTTTGGGAACCGACAGCGGTTGATCTGCATATTACCTATGAAAGGAGCGTGAGAGTCGTGGAGCAGGAAGAAAGACTAAGGGACTGGATGGAGAAGTATACGAACCGATTGTACAGGCTTGCGTATACCTTGACTCACAGCAAGGCCGAAGCCGATGACCGCGTCCAGGACGGATTCATCAAAGCATATTATGCGATGGGGACGTATGATCAGCTGCGAGATCCTTTTCCTTGGCTGGCGAAGATCGTCATAAACGAGTGCAAAATGGCAAAGCGACGAAGTTTTCGCGAGATCGTAACTAATCTTCTTCCCGAAAGATTGTCCGTTAGTACTGAGGAGACCGTTCTGCGTTTGGCAACGAGCAACGAGATGTATGAAGTGATTTTACGATTGCCGCTGATTATGCGCATTCCCATCGTCCTTCACTATTTTGAAGAGCTGAGCGTCCAGCAAATCGCAGACATTACCGGCGTGCCGACAGGAACGGTGAAATCTGGACTGGCACGAGGAAGAGCAAAACTTAACCGATCGCTAAAGGAGGCAGGAGTTCATGATCGACCAACAGATTCAGAATGCGAAACGATCCTATGAATCAATGGAGACCGATGTAGACCGTTTGATGGAGCGTGTCCGGTACAGTGTTAGCAGCGAGGATTGTACAGGCATGCTTCATAATAACCGCTCACAGCGGATTATCCGCCGCTTGTCGCTAGCCGCAGTCGGAACCCTTGTGGCCTGCGCAGTGATACTCGGCAGCGGCTTCGTCTCCCCTATTATGGCATCCGTACTACAAGAAATACCGTTCGTAGGTTCTGTTTTCCAGCGTCAGGAGCTGCACCAGTACGTTCGCGAAACAGCCTTGAAAACAGCTTCTGAAAATGGAATGACGGCGCAAGTCTTGCAAGCTGTGAGCGACAACGGGATTACGCTGCAAATTCAAGAGGTGATGTATGACGGTGATCGTCTCTCCATCGGTTATATACAACAGGTTGAGGATGGATTCTCCGGTAGGCATGGTTTCATAGACGGAATCAAATTCAAAATTGACGGCAAGCCATACGCAGACCGTGTCGGTGGCAGCGGTCCTCTACCTATTGATAGCCAAACAGGAATTGGACAAATCAGCTTGCTGCCATTCAAACAGAAGTTACCGGATGAATTCGAACTAACGATCGAGGTAGCAAACGTGGACGGAGTTAAAGGTCATTGGGATTTTTCAATTCCCATTAAAAAGACCGTTTCCGGAACGAAATCATGGATGCCGATGAGGAGTGCAACGGATGGAGAAACCACCCTGCTGATTAAGAAAATAGGCTTTAAATCCGGTACGGGTACGATGGACGTGGAGCTAGTATACAGGCGGCCGGCAGCTAAAGCGCAAGATCCCATGTATGATATCCTAGCTATTACTGATACTGGAATGGAGTTCAAACCTTATGAGATGGTAGGAGATGGCTACGTGGAAGACGATACACATATTCAATTAGGAATCTTTCAATTTAAAGTACCCTTTGTTACGCCAAAGTCCATTACGTTCCGTCCGTATTTGCGCGGGGATGTGCCGGTATATGGAATTAGAGTGCCGATGAAGCATGAACCGTCGACCGATCATCCTCTAATTATTCCTCAAGGGGAATTAGGCCGCCTGTTAGTGACGAAAGTGGAACGCTTAAAAGATAAGACGATCGTACATTACCGGAAAGAAGTCACTGACCCCCTTCAGCAAACCGAGTTGATCCTCGAGGATTTGGAAGGCAAGTACAATTTTTACCCATGGGACATGTACATCATTCCTTCCGAGGAAACGAAGACGAGGTTAATTGATGCCAAAAATAATGCTTACGTAACCGAATTCCCGGCCTTAAATTCGGATCAACAGCCAGTCTTTGTCACCCATGAATACAAAAAACCTATTTTCCTGAAAGAGCTCGAAATGACAATACCGCTTCAATAAAGTAAGCATAGGTCAATTGATGGCATTTGCGGAAATAAAAATTCAACTTCTTTTCTGGAATAAGGGGGTTAGGGGGTTATATCTACCGAGTATTGCAGCAAACACGGAAACGTTTGACACCACCGCCAAACCTATGTACAGTAATAGTCAATAGAATAGGAAGTCCACTAGGGGAGCCGTCAGCGGCTGAGACAAGAGCGTATCTTGGACCCTTTGAACCTGATCTAGTTCGTACTAGCGTAGGAAAGTGGAGCCTTCACGGATAGAGTCCTTTTTGCGCCTGCTTCTGCCGGGCAAGAGGACTATTGCTGAAGCCGCTCCGTTTTTCGGGGCGGCTTTGTTTGTCATGCTCCGAAGAACGTAAATTTTCTGCATCTTCGTTGCCCAGCACGATAGCGCACGAGTACGAGCTAGCAGCATGCAAGGTTGCCATATGCCGTGCATAAAGGGTTGGCCGAGTACATAAAGGGTTGCCGGATATACACATGTAGCCGGGTACAACGGCTGCCGGATCTGCAAAGGTTCCCGGATGCAACCGTTGCCGATATGAAAAAGATGCGGGGTATGCGAAGGTTGCGGGACATACAATAGATACTTGGCTGCCAATGCCCGGATTACCGGGATTGCCGGGTCGCTAGGAGGACTTCCTGCTCTTCATTTCAAGATGGAGGTGGGGATAACAATGACGTTTACCCAAGAGCTTCGCCAGCAGGCGGACGGAATTTTCGAGGCGATTATAAACCATCCCTTCGTGCGGGGAATTGCCGCCGGGAAGCTGGACAGCGACCAGCTGATTCACTACGTGAAGCAGGACTTCGAGTATTTGAATGCCTACATTCGCATTTATGGCATCGCCATATCCAAGTGCACGAGCCGGGAGGATATGGCGGCGTTTAACGAACAGATTGCGTTTATCCTCAACAGCGAGGTGCATCCGCATCAAAATTTCTGCTCGGTCGCGGGAGTGAACTATGAGCAGCTCCAGGGCTACCCTCTTGCACCGTCTGCGCACCACTATATCCGTCACATGCTGACCGTTGCGCATGAGGGAACCCTCGGCGAAATTATGGCGGTCCTGCTTCCTTGTCCGTGGACGTATTATGAGATCGGCCGCAGACTGCTGGATGAAGTTAAGCCGGATCGCACCCATCCGTTCCATGAATGGATTCATTTTTACGGGAATCGAGGGGAGGATGCGGCAGGGAAGTTCCTTGGCCGTGTGGATGCGTGGGCGGAAGGAGCGACGATGAAGGAGCGCGAGCGGATGCGCGAGCATTTCATGCTGAGCTGCCAGCTGGAGTATATGTTCTGGGACATGGCTTACAAGCAGGAGGAATGGCCCGTGCCGTTCCAGCCGTTGGTCAATGCCAAGGGGTATGGGCGCTGAGCATTTGAGTTATGGGACAGACAGGGGTTACGAAAGGTCATGCATTTTGAGAATGAATCAGAATTCGGGTTGAGATGAGATTATGGGTTTCATATGTCGTATGTCATATGCCAAAAACCAAGAAAAGAATGGGAAAGGATGATGGCAATGAGCGGAAATACATGGGATTCGGAGCTTGCGGGGCTTTTAACGAAGGTGCAGCAGCAGAAGCCTCTTGTCCATAACATGACCAATGTGGTGGTTACGAATTTTACGGCCAACGGCTTATACGCGCTGGGCGCGTCGCCGGTAATGGCATTTTCCCCCGACGAGGTGGCGGATATGGCCCAAATTGCCGGAGCGCTCGTGCTCAACATCGGCACGCTGTCCCGCGAACAAGTGGATGCGATGATCATTGCCGGGCAATCCGCCAATACGCATCGCGTCCCGGTTCTCCTCGATCCGGTAGGAGCGGGGGCCACGCCGTTTCGGACCGATTCGGCCCTGCGGATCATGCGTGAAGTGAAGGTTTCCCTGGTGCGGGGCAATGCGGCCGAGGTTGCCAATCTGATCGGCGAAGTCCGGGTGATCAAGGGGGTCGATGCAGACGACTCTGCGTCCGGCGGGAACTTGGAGCTGGCGCTGCGGGCTGCACAGCGGCTAAATACGGTGGTGGCCATTACGGGAGAGGAGGACGTGATCAGCGATGGTGTTTCGGCGCGAATCATTCGCGGCGGGCATGCGATGCTGACGAAAGTAACCGGGGCGGGCTGCCTGCTCACGTCCGTGCTCGGGGCCTTCGCCGCTGTGGAGCCGGATTTGCTGCTCGCGGGAACGGCTGGCCTTGCCTTCTATGGGGCAGCAGCCGCCCGCGCGGCCGAGCAAACGGCCGGACTCGGGCCGGGCAGCTTCCAGATCGCCTTCCTGGATGAGCTTGCAAAGCTCCACTCCGGTTCGCTCGAAGGGCACGCGTCGGTCCGCGAAGCGGACATCCTGACGGAAGGGAGCGTGTCCCGATGACAGACGCGCGGATTCCGAGAGCGCTGACGATTGCCGGGTCCGACAGCGGGGGCGGCGCAGGTATTCAAGCGGATCTGAAGACGTTCCAGGAGCTGGGCGTATTCGGCATGTCGGCATTGACTGCAGTAACGGTGCAGAATACATTGGGCGTCCATGGCGTCTATCCGCTCCCGCCGGAAGCGGCGGCGGAGCAGATCGAGGCGGTGGGCGGCGATATCGGCGTGGACGCCTTAAAGACCGGGATGCTGTTTCATGCGGATGTTATCCGCCTGGTCAGCGCTAAGATCCGGTCGTTTGGCTGGGAGAACGTCGTTGTCGATCCCGTGATGATCGCCAAGGGCGGTGCGGAGCTGCTGCGTACTGAGGCCGTTGATGCACTAAAGCGGGAGCTGCTTCCCTTGGCGATGGTGGTGGCGCCTAATATTCCGGAGGCGGAGGTGCTGGCGGGAATGGGAATCCGCACGAGGCATGACTGCCGGGAAGCGGCTCGCCGCATCGGCGGGCTCGGTCCGCGGATCGTCATCATCAAGGGCGGTCATGGCAGCTTCGAGGAGGATGGAGATCAGGTGGTGGATCTGGTATATGACGGCACCGGCTTTACGGAACTCAGCGCCAAGCGCGTGAACACCGTTCATACGCATGGGACCGGCTGTACGTTCTCTGCAGCCATTACGGCAGGTCTGGCCCAGGGCTTGAGCGCCTTCGATGCGATTCAGAGCGGGCGTTTATTCATTCAAGCGGCCATTGAGGACGGATTAAACTTGGGGCAGGGACAGGGCCCGACCAATCATTGGGCATACAATCGCCGCCGTCAGGAGGTGCTGCAATGACAGGCAGAGTGGCACCTGAGATGATGAGGCGGCATCTGCGGATGTACCTCGTGCTCGGCAGCGTGAACTGCATCGTCGAGCCTAGCTTGGTCGTGCAGGAGGCGTTGGCTGGAGGCGCAACCATGGTCCAATTTCGTGAGAAGGGACATGGAGCACTCAACGGGGAGCCGATGCTCCGGCTGGCTCGCCGGATCCAGGAGCAGTGCCGGCAAGCACGCGTACCCTTCATCGTCAATGACGATGTAGAGCTGGCACTGAAGCTGGACGCCGACGGCGTGCATATCGGCCAGGACGACGAATCTGCGGCTTCGGTACGTGAACGGATCGGCAACCGGATGCTGGGCGTCTCGGCGCATACGGTGGAGGAAGCCCGGCGCGCGATCCTCCATGGTGCCGATTATCTTGGCATCGGACCGATCTATCCGACCCGCTCAAAGGATGATGCCAAGGCTGCTCAAGGCCCGGCAATTCTCCGTGAGCTGCGCGAAGCTGGAATCCGATTGCCGATCGTTGGCATTGGCGGGATTACCGTGGAGCGCGTGGAGGAAGTGATTGGAGCGGGTGCGGATGGCGTCGCGGTGATATCCGCCGTGACGGGAGCGGCGTCGGCGCAGGAGGCTGTGGAGGCTTTTATGGGAAAGATACGCCGAGGAGCCGAAGGGATTTCTTAAGTTGTACGAGGATTATAAGCGGATCAAGAACAAGGGTGCCGACTTTTGAGGCATCCTTGTTTGGTTTACCTTATCGCTCCGTTTTCCTGTCAACAAGCCCTTTTATAGCTCCCTTCCCGTGTAACGTCCCCGTTCAGATTGCCATAGCGACCCGGATATGATATACGTAGGACGATGTACCTGCTCTACGAAGCGTGAGCTCTCCCAATAAGCTGAATAGGAGACCGGAATGAATAACAGGCAAAAAGAGATTTTTCGCAACTTGTTAATGGAAACGAACCGCCAATGGCTCGTTCAGGATCTCGCGGATCAGACCGAGTGCTCGGAGAAGACGATCCGTAACGATCTGAAGGTGATTGAAGAATATATCGTTAAGCACTCCAGTGGCCGTCTGGTGAAAAGGCCGGGACTTGGCGTCTATCTGGAGATTGAAGAAGCGGATCGGGCTGATTTGTTCCACCGTTTGTATTCCAACGAGCGTACCGGCGAGGATGAATCCGATGAGGGAAGGGTGCTGCACCTGGCATATCGGCTCTTGATGAACGCGAAGCCCGTAACCCTGCAGAGCCTGGCTTCGCCGTTTTACGTGAACAAGGCGATTATCCGACGGGATATGGACAAGATTGCGGACTGGCTGCGAAGCTTTGATCTGAGTTTAGTGACGAAGCAGCGCGTAGGTTTCATGATTGAGGGCACGGAGAAGAACAAACGGATGGCGCTGGCGCGGCTGAACCAATTGATCAACCGTCCGGAGTTGACGGGACAGATGATGCGTAACCAGTTTGAACCGCACGAGATTGCAGCCGTGTCCCATGAGTTGAAGGCGCTGCAAAAGCAGCATCAGCTCCGCTTCACCGATGAAACCTTTGAAAGCCTGATGCTGCATATTCTGCTCATGGTCAAACGGACCAAGCTGGGTCAGCCGATTTCGCTCTCTGATCAGGACATGGCCTTTTTGGAGAACAAAACGGAATTTGCATGGGCGACGGACTTTTTGAAGCAGCTGCAAAAACTGTTTGCCGTCCCTTTCTCCAAGGAAGAAACCGCTTATCTAACCCTGCACCTGCTTGGCGGGAAGATCCGATACACGCAGGAGAATGAGGGCGTTGGACGAAGCGATCTGGCAGACAGCCACCCCCTCTTGCCCCGCCTGGTTGAGCAGCTGACCCAGCGGATGTCGGAGCTGAATATGCTTCCTTTCTCCAGGGACCCCGTATTGCTGAACGGGTTAAAATTGCATTTGTACACGACCATGAACCGTCTTCATTATGGTCTGCCTGTGTCCAACCCGATGCTGGCTGAGATCAAAAAGATGTACCCGTATATGTTCGATCGGGTCATTATGGCACTGGAAGAGGTAGGGGAAGCGTTCCATCTGTATTTTCCCGAAGAGGAGGCCGCGTACTTGACGCTGCATTTTCAGGCGTCCGTGGAGCGGCTTCACCAGAATGAAAGTCACCCTCAAAAGGTGATTATCGTGTGTCATATGGGGGTAGGGATGTCCCAACTCCTTCTCGCGAAGGTGGAGCGGAGATTCCCGTCCGTGCATGTAGAGACAACGATGTCCAAAGCGGAGGTAGAGGATTATCTGGCAGCTCATGAGGTGGATCTTGTCATAACGACCGTTGATCTTCCCAAGTTAAAAATACCGCATATCCTCGTTTCCCCTCTGCTCGAGGCCAGTGACGAGCGGAAGCTGGAGCAGGCGATCCGTCGGCTTGATGAGCCGGACGGCAGGGCGGCTGAGGAATCGGTTTTTTTGAAATATACGACACCTTTTCTCATCTTTCCTCAGCAGGAGCTAGAGCGTCCGGAACAGTTAATCTCCAAGTTTGCGCAGATGCTGGTGGACAAAGGGTATGTCCAGGCCGGGTATACGGAAAGTGTGCTGGAACGTGAGAAACTGTCTGCTACAACGATAGGAGGAGGCATTGCCATCCCTCATGGCGGCTCGGAGTGGGTTACACAGTCCTGCATCGTTGTCGTTACTTTGAAGCAGCCGATTACCTGGGGGACCGAGAAGGTAGAGCTTGTGTTCTTGCTTGCGATCCAGCATGATGAGCGAAAAGAGATGCGGCAGCTGTTCAAGGAATTGTCGCGCATCAGTGAGCAGCCGGCACTGGTCAGTGCGTTGTCTAAGGAAACGGATGCGATACGATTGCTGAATAGGTTAAAAGGGTAACATGAATGGTAGAAACGGTGATGATCAAGCAGGACGGCATACGTCCTGCTTTTTACATTTTTCAGGATGCTGCAAAGCGTTTGGGATAAGCATCGTTGCATAGGCCCGTTTTGAGGGATATTTTGCTTGCGAAATAAATCCGTTTTTTCCGGAAGTTCCGGTAATAAGTTCATCCGATAACAGCGCTTTCAGCGTGTACACTATAAATGTAAGCGGGAACATGACAGCGAAGGAGAATGACGAACATGAAAATACTAGCGATTACTTCATGTCCTAACGGAATTGCACATACCTATATGGCCGCCGAGAATCTGCAGAAGGCAGGCGCGAAGCTTGGCGTTGAGATGAAAGTCGAGACTCAAGGCTCCATCGGCGTAGAGAATCAATTCACGGAGCAGGATATCCGTGAAGCCGACGGTATTATTATTGCAGCGGATAAGACGGTGGTGAAGGACCGGTTTGTGGGTAAAAAACTGCTTGTCGTCGGGGTGCAGGACGGTATCCGTCGTCCGGAAGAGCTGATCCAACGGATGATGAAAGGGGATGTGCCCGTCTATCAGGCACAGTCCAAGTCAGCTGAAGATACGACAGGGGAGAAGAAACCTAAACAAAATCCGATTTACCGCCACTTGATGAACGGCGTATCCTATATGGTGCCGTTTATCGTGATCGGTGGGCTGCTCATCGCAATCGCACTGACGATGGGCGGCGTGAAGACGCCGGGTGGTTTGGTTATACCGGATGATTCGATCTGGAAAACGATTGAAAGTATCGGCGCGGCTGCGTTTACCTTCATGGTTCCGATCCTTGCCGGATTTATCGCCATGAGTATTGCGGACAGGCCGGGCCTTGCGCCAGGTATGGTCGGCGGGTTCATTGCCGCGAACGGCAGCTTTTATGGAAGTGAAGCAGGGGCTGGATTCATCGGGGGGATTATAGCCGGTTTCCTGGCGGGTTATGTTGCACTTGCTATTAAAAAGATCAAGGTTCCTCGGTCGTTGCAGCCGATTATGCCCATTATCGTTATCCCGGTACTGGCTTCACTGGTCGTAGGGTTAATCTTCGTCTTTGTGATCGGAGCTCCGGTTGCGGATCTGTTTGAGGCATTGACCGTTTGGCTCGCGGGAATGCAGGGTACAAGTTCGATTCTGCTCGCGCTTATTCTGGGCGCGATGATTTCTTTTGACATGGGGGGGCCCGTGAATAAGGTTGCATTCCTGTTCGGCTCGGCCATGATCGGGGAAGGAAACTATGAGATTATGGGCCAGATTGCCGTTGCCATCTGTGTTCCTCCGATTGCAATGGGATTGGCAGCAATGATAAACAAAAGAAAGTTTACACCTTCGGAACGTGAAGCCGGAAAGGCAACATTTACGATGGGACTGTTCGGTATTACCGAAGGAGCGATTCCATTCGCGGCGCAAGATCCTCTACGCGTCATTCCGAGTATCATGGTCGGTTCCATGACGGGCTCGGTGATTGCCATGTTGGGCAATGTCGGTGACAGCGTAGCCCACGGCGGTCCGATTGTAGCCGTGCTCGGTGCCGTTGATCATGTGCTGATGTTCTTCTTAGCGGTCATGGTCGGCGCAGCCGTATCGGTGATCATGGTGAGCCTGCTTAAGAAAAATGTTGCGGCAGTGACTCCGGCAGTTGTTGGAGAAGGAGCAGAAGCAGTAGCAAAGCCAGCCGGAGCCGAAGCGGCCCCAGCTGCAGCCGTGGCTGCGGACGCAACCGAAGCGGCTTCAGCCAAGAACAGTAACGGTACAACGACGGAAGCATCTCCTATCCGCGTTGAGAAATTGACGGATATCGTAACACCGGATCTCATTAACCTGAATCTGGCCGGTACGACACAGGATGCTGTTATCGACGAAATGATTGCTGTATTGGAGCGGAATGGGGCGGTCAGAGCTGACGGTGATTTTAAACAGGCCATATTAGCCCGGGAACAAGAAAGCTCCACCGGCATCGGCATGAATATTGCGATTCCTCACGGTAAATCGGATGCTGTCCTGAAACCAAGCGTGGTCTTTGGTATTCAGCGGGATGGTGTCGACTGGAAGAGTCTCGACGGCAGCGAAGCCAAATTGATCTTTATGATTGCCGTGCCGCGCAATAGTAAACAAAATGCGCATTTGAAAGTGCTGCAGATGCTGTCCCGTAAGCTGATGGACGATGATTTCCGAGAAGCGCTCTTGGCGGTGACATCGAAGGAAGAGGCCTATCGATTGCTCGATCAGGTGCAATAATTCAAGACGCTAGAATGACTTTACCTGGCCATTGGTTGGGTGGGCAGCAGCCCAAGGAGCTTGGTTTAAGCAAAAAATTAATGGCTGTCGTTAGACAGCGATGAAAGGGCCGGCCATCGGTAAAAGATGGGCCGGTTCTTTATTGATTAATTAGTACGATCGTACTAAAATATAAACATGAGTACTAAAAATAAAGCAAATGACCCCAATGACTTGTCGTTTATCGAAAAAGCCCGCCGTGCTCAAATCGTCCAATGTGCGATCGAGACGATTTCCGAAGTCGGCTATGCCCAAGCTTCCATCGGGCAAATCGCCAAGCGCGCCAATGTTAGCAAAGGGGTGATTACCTATCATTTTGCCAGTAAGGATGATCTGCTGGAAGAAGTGGTGGCGGCTTACGCGATCTCGGCGGAGGCTTTTATCCGTCCAGTTGTGGCTAACGCAGCCACACCGAAAGAACGGCTTAGGAAGTATATGGAGGCGAATCTGGCGTTTATTGCGGAGCACCGGGAAATGGTATTTGCCGTCGTGGAAATCGCGGCAGGCATGCGAACGAAGGATGGAAAGCTTCGGTTCTCAGCGGATGCGGACGAGGGCATCTATCAGCCTATTGAGGAGATTCTATATGCGGGTGCGGAGGCTGGATGCTTCCGGACATTTACCCCGTTGTCGGCACGGGTCACGGCGCTAGCCATTCGCCATGCCATTGATGGATTCAGCCTTGAGCTGATGCGTACTCCGGATCTTAGCGTGAAGGAGTACACGGAGGAGCTGATCGGCATCTTTGAGCGGGCCGTAAGTAACGTAGATTACGAATGAGGAGGGGGCGGGGCATGCTGTTCTACGAGGTGGAATGCTTCTGCTGCAAGAAGAAATTCCGGATTTACGAAGGAAGCGCGGGTTACGCTAATTTTAAGGAAAACAACCAACGCGGGAAGTATACCTGCGAGTCATGCAGCCATACGATCCGACTGGAGGCGATTTTCAACCTGCTGCGAAAATGATGAATACTAACGCAACCAAACATGCGGGATCGCTGAGAAAAGGCAAGGATCCATACTTGCCTCAAACGATCCCTCCCTATACCCCAACAACAAGCCTATAAGGTATAATCATTTTAAAAGTGATTGAAAGCGCTTTATTTAAGAACCCTGGAACGGCGGCTTGAACAGCACGATTCTCTACAGGTTCCGGCATGCAATGTACATATTTCGGGACAAGGGGGATAGGGATGATGTCTCAGCTGAGAACCTGGATCGATTCGATTGGAAGAATAAAAAGGCGTAAGTTCTTTTTAAAGTTAATCGTCACGACCGTGTTGATTACCGTGCTCCCAAGCTTGGTGTCCAATATCTTCGCTTATTACAGAGTATCTGACATTGTCGAGGAAGAGACGGGAAACAACAAGCTGCAGTATTTGAACCAAACGATCAACACGCTTGAGATTCTATTGAACCGGATTAAGGAAAATTCGAATTTGCTTGCGCTTAACCGTTCTTTTATCAGCTTCGAGAATTTTCCTAACGGTGCTTATTACGAGAGCCTTCAAGGGGAGATCCCGAAGGAGGATTTGCCTGCGCTGTATGCTTATTTGGAGGCTAAAAAGAACACCTTCCTCACGATGAACTCATTTAAACTTTCGGATCAATTCGTGGATTCCGTATATTTTTACGACAGCAGCAAAAACCTGGTGATTACCTCGGACAATGACCGCTCGAACCGCCAGTTCCGCCGAGAGGACTTTTATGATCAAGGCTGGTATGAAGCCGTGCAAAACATGCAGATGAACCCCGTTTTCCTGGACACCCGAGTCGCCAAGCAATACCCTCAAGGCGAGAAAGAGCTCCTGTCCGTGATCTACAAGTCCAAGAAAGCCAACAATGCGATTATCGTTAACCTCGATGCATCCATGATTTATGCGGATATTATCAGCAAACTGAACGCGAATGACGACATGTATGTCGTGTCCTCCAGCGGAAATATCGTGTTCCGCAGCCAAGCTTCCGGTAAGGATGACTTTCCGCGAATCGGATTATCCGAAGCGCTCCAACATGCAGGCGGGGCGGGATCTTACTCCATTGAGCTGGACGGCGGCAAAAAGCTGGTCAGCTACTCCTCCTCGAAACTGCTGGATTGGACGTTTGTCAACGTCTCCGATATGGGGGTATATACCCAGGGCACGATTGACATCAAACAGACGATAACTTATACAGCCGGCGCCTTAATCCTCTTTTCGCTGCTGCTGTCCTATTTTTCGTCCAGAAGCTTGTATAAGCCCATTTCCCGCTTGAATGCGCTGGCGAAAGTCAGGGAGGATGATATCCGGCCGGATCGTGGAAAGGGTAACGATCATCAGGATTTCAGGCACCGTAAAGGGAGCGTTCACGTTTCGGATCATACGCATAAGGGGGCGAATGATGAACTCAGCGTCATCGGCAGCTTTGTCAGTTCGACCATCGATGAGCGCAATTATTATAAAGAACGGCTGGAGGAAAGCCTGCCTTTCCAATTGGAACGGTTTAAACAATCATTGCTGCAGCGGCATGCCATGAGTCTTGAAGAGATTGAAGCGAAGAAGGATTATCTTGGGCTCGACATCAGCCTTCATGATCTGTCCGTATTCTTGCTGTCTATTGATGAGGAGCTGGCCTCGAATGGCGAGGATATGCTGGCTCAGGATCTGTGCAAGATCAAAATCATGGATGCCCTGCGGGACAGCAGGGTTTTGGGGCAGGAGACCGCATTTTTCGTGGTCAATGTGGAAAAGGACAAGGTCGCTGTTGTTTTTCATTTTCCCGGCAAGGGACGCCAACCATTATTCCACCTGGCGCAGCAGCTGCTCGATGAAGTCAATGCCAGATTGGGAGCCCAATGCTCCCTCGGCGTTGGAAGCATCTGCAAGGGGATCGGCGAGCTGCCGCTTGCGTATGAAGAAGCGGCGGAGGCGCTGAAATATCGCATTCTGTACGGCAAAGGCTATGTTATATCCATGGACGATATCCGTGCCGACAACGGGCAGACCTTTATTTATCCAAGCCAGCTTGAGGAGAAACTCAATAATTACATCCGGACCGCCTGCTTGGAGGAAGCACTCTCGACGTTCGGGGCCTTTGTGGCCGAGATCGAAGCCTGCAAGAATAAGCTGCATTACAACCAGATCCAGCCGATCTTCATTCAATTGCTTACATCAATCCGGCATTCCTTCAGCTCGTTCGGAACGGACATCGAGATTTTGTTCGGGGACGGAACAGATCCCTATCGGGAGCTGCTTGATCTGGAATCGCTGGATCACATTGTCCTCTGGTTTCAATCGCTTATAACTCGTGGAATTGAATGCATCCGTCAAGAAATTCATGCCAGGGGCAATCAGCATATCGCCAAAATCATCGAGATCCTGGAGAACGAGTACGATAAAGATATTTCGCTCTCGTGGGTAGCCGAGCGGTTGAACCTCAATCCGGCTTATATCAGCAGATTGTTTAAGCAAAGCACCGGTCAGCCCTTCATTGATTATTTGAAGCAGGTTCGGGTCGATAACAGCAAGCGTCTGCTTGCGGAAGGCAGGCTTAAAATCAATGAGATCGGCAGACAGGTCGGATTCGGCAGCGCCCACTATTTTATTAAAGTGTTTAAGGAAATAACCGGACTCACCCCCGGCGAATACAAAAAAATATACTCTTAACCATGATCCCGGCTCCTTACTCCCGCAAAGGAGTACCGGGATTTTTAGCTTCCATAACAAATAATTGATAAGTAGAAATGTTGTTATAAATGTACGGCGTTTTTCATTTAAAGCGTTTACAATCCGTGATAAGGTGTCACCTGACAGAAGGTCCCGGCCATGTTGGAATCGTGGACCCGCAAAGTAGAAGGAGGGATTATGATGAAAAAATTCGCACAGACCACGCTGACGGCCATGCTCGTCCTGGCGATCGCGGCATGTGGCGGCGGAGGGAGCGGGGGCAATGGAACACCAAACGGATCCAAGGAAGCTGATGGAGGTTCCAGCAAGGGCTCCGGGGAAATGCCCAAAATTTATATTTACCAGAATACCGGGGCTTTGAATCAGAAGCCGGAAGGCAGCGTACCGGACGCGTTGGAGGAAATGAAACAGATGTATATGGAAGAGCTCGGCATTGAGCCGATCGCCATTGTGCCTCCGAAAGGCTCCGAGGGCGAAAAGCTGAACCTGCTGCTCGGGTCCAAGGATCAAGTGGATGTATTTCAGGGGGATTGGGATCAGTATGCTTCGAAGGGGGCCATCATTCCGCTGAACGATTTGCTGGAGGAGCACGGCCAGGATATTTTGAAGGCATGGCCGCAGGAAGCCTGGGATTATATGACGGATAAAGACGGGACGATCTGGGGGATTCCCCGCGGCTTGCCTTCCGTTCATTATCCGGTATGGATTCGCACAGACTGGCTGGAGAAGCTGGGCTTGGAAATGCCGAAAACGATCGATGAGCTCGAGGCGGTGATGAAGGCGTTCCAGGAGGGCGATCCTGACGGCAACGGCAAAGCGGATACCATTCCCATGATGACCGATATCAATGGAATCAATAATGCGCTCATGGGCGGCTTCGTTGAAGGCGGCAACAGCAACTGGCTCGACCCTGCCGATAACAAAATCAAGCCGGTCGAGCTGGCGCCGGGCTACCGGGATTTCTTGGCCAAGATGGCGGACTGGTATCAGAAGGGCTACATCTACAAGGAGGCTTTTGCAAAATTTGACCCGCTCGAGCTGCTGAAGACCAACCGGGTGGGCATGTCTTCCATGTGGTATTCAAGAATTACGCTGCTGTTCCCGCAGATCAAGCCAAACCTTCCGGAAGGCGTGGACTATGCGATTGCGAGAGATCTTACGGGTCCTGCCGGCAAGCTGATGACGGCGTCGCGCGGAAACACAACGGGCATGCTGGTCACGAAAAAGGCCAAAAATCCGGAGGCCGTAATCAAGTTTATCAATTATCAATACAAGGACTTGCCGACCAATACCCTGAATGCAGCCTTCGGCAAGAATTGGAAATATTTAGATGACCAAAAGTTCGAGATCGAGCTGCTTAGTCCGGAGCTTCGGTATGCCGGCGAATATATGCTCTCTTTGGGCCTTGCGACGGAGAACAAATACGCCTTCCGCGATCCGGTGAAGAAGATGCACGCCGATTATTTAAATCATGAAATTACGAATGTAAGCGCCGCCAAAATGCCGCTGGATGCGACCGTCGTCTACGACAAGGAGCGGCTGAAGCAGAATGTTCCCATGCTGGAGGACCTGGATCGTTTGCGGAGCGAGGAGCTCGTAAAGTTTGTGACCGGCGTAAGACCTTTGAGTGAATTTGATCAATACATTGAACAATTGAACAAGGCGGGGCTGCAGATGTGGATTGATGAATACACGAAGCAATACCACGAGCTGAAAAAATAAAAGCGGGAGGGCACGCCTATCATGGAGCTTAAAGCAGCGACGGTTTCCCCGCCGGAGTCCAAGAAAAAAAGCCGATGGCCTGCAGTGAAAAAGCATCGGTTCTACTATTACTTAATCCTGCCCGGTCTATTATATTTTCTTATTTTTGATTACGTGCCCATGTTTGGCGTCATCATTTCGTTCAAAGACATCTCGCCGTTCGAAGGAGTACGCGGGATATTAACGGGCGAATGGGTAGGCTTCGATCATTTTGTCCGTTTCTTTCAATCCTATTATTTCTGGAATGTTCTCCGCAATACGTTCCTGATCAGCTTCTACAATCTGTTGTTCGGGTTTCCGGCTGCAATCGTATTGGCACTCTTGATGAATGAACTGAAGAACGGGCTGTTCAAGCGGTTCGTTCAAACCGTCTCGTACTTGCCGCACTTCATCTCGACCGTCGTGGTTGCAGGACTCATCATGATGATGCTGTCCACGGACAATGGATTGCTTAATGCGATCATCGTGTTTTTCGGCGGAGAGCCGATTCTGTTCCTAGGGGAGCCCAAATATTTCCGGTCCATCCTCGTTGTATCCCATGTGTGGCAGACCGTCGGATGGGGCACGATCTTGTACTTGGCAGCCATGGCCGGGATTGATCCGGGACTGTATGAAGCCGCAAAAATCGATGGTGCCAACCGGCTTCGTCAAGCATGGCATATCACGCTGCCAGGCATCTCGCATGTCATTGTCATTATGCTTATCCTGTCGATCGGGGGATTGCTGAATGCGGGGTTCGAAAAGGTGCTGCTGCTGTATTCGCCTGCGGTATACGAGGTGGCTGACATCATCGATACGTATGTGTATAGAGAGGGCCTGACATCGCTTAACTATTCATTCGCCACGGCGGTCGGTTTATTCAAAAATCTTCTGGCCATGACGCTCATCTTGGGTGCGAATTATTTCGCGAAGCGAATGAACCAAACGGGAATCTGGTAAGGAGGGATACGGTGGGTGGAATAAAGCCGACGAGAAGCGAACGTATTTTTGATGCTGCCAACATTGTTTTCCTGATCTTTTTGTCCCTCATGTTCGTCATCCCGTTTCTGGCGGTGCTGTCGACGTCGTTCATCAGCGCAGCGGAATCCATGCGCCGGGGGGCATTCGTGCTGATCCCGGAAAGGCTCGACTTTACGGCCTATGACGTGCTTCTTAACCGGGGGAAGATCATTTTGAATGCTTATCAGGTTACGCTTTTCAGGGTCATCGTGGGCACGTTCCTCAATTTGCTGTTCACGTCCATGCTGGCATACGGTTTGGCGCGCCGGAGCTTGCCGGGCCGAAACGGGCTGGTGCTGTTCATCTTTCTGACCATGATCTTTCAAGGCGGCTTGATCCCTAATTATATGCTGATGGATACGCTGGGGCTTAAGGATACGCTTTGGGTGCTTATTTTTCCAAGCTTGGTCAGCGCGTGGAATTTGTTTATTCTTCGGAATTTCTTCATGGGTCTTCCGGAGGAGCTGGAGGAGTCCGCCGTCATTGACGGGGCTACGCCTCAGCTGATTCTGTTCAAAATCGTCATTCCTCTTTCCATGCCGGCTATGGCAACGATCGGCTTGTTCTATGCGGTTCATCATTGGAATGATTGGTTCGGGGCATCGATCTATATCAATGACATTAACAAGATGCCGATCCAGGTCATCATGCGCAATATTTTGCTAACGGGGATTACGCAAAACGAGGCACAGCTGGAATACGTGCGGAATCCGCCGCCGGCCGCCACTTTGAAGTCAGCGGTTATTATCATCAGCACGCTTCCCATCTTGTTTGTGTATCCGTTTCTGCAGAAGTACTTCGTTAAAGGGGTTATGGTCGGCTCCATTAAAGGTTAGGAGGGTTCGTTTATGATGAGGCCGCTTCGCAAGGCGTTTATTGGCTGGATGGTGTTTATTGTTATGGCTGCCTGCTTCCCTCATGGCCCCGTTAGCTTAAGTAATGCTGCCAAAGCTGAGACAGCGGCCGACGGGGAAGCGCAGTTTCGCAATATCGATTTGTTCGTGGCAGGAACGGAAGGGTATCATACGTTTCGCATTCCAACCGTGTTGACGACCATGGACGGAACCCTGCTGGCGTTCGCCGAGGGGCGGAAAAACAGCGCTTCCGATACGGGAGACATCGACCTTGTGCTAAAGCGCAGTATGGACGGCGGCACGACATGGGGGTCGCTCCAAACGGTCTGCGATATGGGCGCGGATACCTGCGGCAATCCAACAGCGGTACAAGATGAGAGCAATGGCCGCATATGGTTATTTATGAACCATAATTATGGCGAGGACACGATCGAGGAGATCAACAATGGAACGAGCAGGGGCGTACGGACGATTTGGAGCGCATACAGCGACGATGACGGCGCTTCCTGGTCGGAGCCGGTTAATCGGTTTGAAGAGGTGCAGCCGCCTGATATAAGGTGGGATGCAACAGGGCCTGCCATCGGCATTCAGCTTCGGCATGGACCTAACCAAGGGCGGCTGGTGATTCCCGCGATTGGCCGGAACATCCAGAGCGACGATCATGGCTTAACCTGGTATCAGAGCGGCTATATTCAAGGGGATACGAACGAGGCCACCGTGGTGGAATTGACGGACGGCACCTTGATGCGGAACGACCGCTTGTCCGCCAACAAAGAACGGAAACGGAGGGCGATCTCGACAAGCAGAGATCAAGGAGCGACTTGGTCACCTGTGTATTATGCGCCTGAGCTGATTGATCCGGTCGTGCAAGCGAGCATTGTGCGTTATTTGCCGGCCGATAATGATCTTGGCAGCAGGCTGCTGGTATTCGCCAATCCGGCCAGCGAGAACGTCAGGGAAAATATGACGGTCCGCCTAAGCCATGACGACGGAGCCACCTGGCCGGTAGCGAAAACGGTATACAGCGGGCATTCCGCCTACTCCTCGCTCACCGTGCTGCCGGACGGAACGATAGGTCTGTTGTTTGAAGGCGGGGGTTATACACCTTATGACAAAATCATGTTTGCAACCTTCAATTTGGCTTGGTTCGAAACGGAGGATGTGCAGCTGGACGGCCTGGTGTTCTCGGAAGGCTCGCTGTCACCCGTGTTTAGGAGCGATATCGAGCATTACCGCCTTACATTGTATGAAGGAAGCGAAGCAGTGACGGTTACGCCGATCGCATCGAAAGCTGGCGTCGAAATCGAAATAGCGGGCGAGCCGGCAGCACCAGGAATACCAAGGACGATCCGGCTGGGCGAACTTGATAAGCTTCTCGTTACGGCCCGGCTTGGGCATCGCACGCGCACCTATACGATTGAATTGGATAGGTCCAGACCGCGTCCGGAGCTGCTGCTGCACTGGGATTTCGAGCAGGTTAGCGTTGGGGGCGTGACGGATGTGACAGGCAGAGGGCATACCGGCTTGCTGAAGAACGGCGCGGCGATCCTGCCTGGGGCGGTGCGTTCCGATGGACAGGGCCATGTTCTGCATTTGGATGCCATGCAGCGTTCGCACGTCGAGATCACGAAGGCCGATGATCTTCATTTTGGAACCGGCGATTTTACCTTCGCGACATGGGTCAACCCCGAGACGCTTTCCCGGCAGCGGCATCTGTTGATATGGTACGGAACGGCCGGCCGGGGCGTCCCGCAGTGGTGGATGTCGGTTGAACAGAACGGTGCAGTCCGGATGAATCTGAACGGGCTGCCGCTGAACAGGGAGATTGGCATAGCAACGCCGTCCGGTCTGGTCAAGACCGGGGAATGGACGCATGTTGCCGGTGTCCGGCAGGGCGGCAATCTTCTGGTGTACGTTAACGGGGAATTGGCTGCGACATCGGCCCAATTTGACGGTGCCGCTATGAACGTGACGAACGAAGACGCTCCGCCGCTGGTCGGCTTTGATAAAGGCACAGTTGCCAATCGGGATTGGAGCGGCAGTCTGGACGATGTAAGGATATATCGCCATGCGCTGGATCCATCCGACATCAGGAAGCTGTATCAGCTTCCGTTCGACGCAGCCGCCCCGGTCACGGAAGCTGTCGTTACGCCGAACGAGCCGGACGGAATGAATGGATGGTATACGTCCGATGTGACGGTGGAGCTCACGGCAGCGGATCAAGGCTCCAAGGTGACTTACACGGAATATCGGCTGAATGGCGGGGAATGGACGAATTATTCAGGAGCAGTCTCCGTTTCTGCGGAAGGAATCACCACGATGGAGTACCGGGGCCGGGACGGAGCCGGCAATGTGGAAGAGACCCGGACCCTGGTGCTTCCCATTGACAAGACGGAGCCAGAGCTCACGGTCACTCCGAATCTTGAGGTTCTCTGGCCGCCTAACCGCAAGTGGGTGCCGATGGAGATAAGGCTTGACCCCAAGGATGAATCATCCGGAATCGATTCGATTGCATTGGTGTCTGTCACAACCGAAGGCACGCCGGACCCTCTTGAAGGAATTCGGGATGCGGACATCGGAACAGCGGATACGTCCTTTCAGCTGTTGGCCGCAAACCATCGGCGCGGAGAGAAGCGGGCGTATATCATTACCTATGAAGCAAGGGATAAGGCCGGGCATTCAACGACGAAGACAATAACCGTGGAAGTGGCGAGAACGGTTAAGGAGGATGAACGTTAATGGCGATTGAAAAGTTTGCGATCAGCAGAGACGAGGAATGGTATGAAGCATGGCCCGATGTAACGCTAACTGCAGCGGGCAAGCTGGTATGCGTATTTTCCCAATGCACGCATCACGGCGACAGGTCGGCTACGCGCCTGATGCTGACTGAAAGTACGGATAGAGGAAGAACCTGGAGTGACAAGAAGCCGTTTACCTCATGGACGAAAGGATTTCCCTACTGGAACTGCGCTCGGATTTCGAGACTGCGGGATGACCGGCTTGTTATCGTCGCAGATCTGATTAGGGAGAAGAAGGAGAACGGGGGACGGAATTATATATGGATTGGGGATGCCGAAGGGAACCGCTGGTCCGAGCCCATCGAGACGCCGGTTACCGGTATCGTGCCGGATAAGCTGTGCGAGCTTGCATCCGGACGGTGGCTGCTGTCCGCCCATGAGCGAAATGCGGAGACAGGCGTCAGCGAGCAGCGTCTATGGTACTCGGATAGCCAAGGCGAAGATTGGTACGGACCGGTTACTGTGGCCTCGCATCCGGATCTGAAGCTGTGCGAGGGGAGCATACTTCCGCTCCCGGATGGAACCCTGGTTGCCTTCCTGCGGGAGAACTCCGGGCAGGGGCTCGATTGTTACAAATCGATTTCCTATGACCAGGGCGAGACTTGGAGCGGACCCTACCGCGTCCCCATCCCCGGGTGTCATCGTCCGGTTGCAGGGATGCTGCAGAGCGGAAACATTATGATCGCGTACCGTTTCATGCAAGGCGGCAAAGGCTGGCTCGGCACCTGGACGCAGAACTTCTTTGTCGCACTGACGGATCAGGAATCGGCAAAGGCGACCGAGCGGCGGGAGCAGTGGACGAGAATCATGCCCATCGATTATGACCGCAGCCCGGCAGCCGATCTCGGTTATTCGGGATGGGTGCAATTTGAAGATGGGGAAATCTATGTTGTCCAATATATTGCCGACGATGCGCCGAAAGCGCAAATTCGCGGGTACAGCTTTTATGAGGATGATTTTCTGTTAAGACCTAATCCATAAGGAGGGGACTCCCCTTGAACCTGGTAACTGGAGAACGAAGCAAGTTTAAAGGCATATTTACCGCATTGTTGACCCCTATGCACGAGGACGGATCCATCGATTTCGAGTCGTTATCGCGTTTGGTGGAGCATCAGATCTCGCTGGGAATTACGGGCTTCTATGTTGGAGGAAGCACCGGGGAAGCGTTTATTTTGACGACGGAAGAACGGAAGCAGGTGCTTGAGTCCGTCGTCAAGACGGTGAACGGCCGGGTGATCGTGATCGCGCATATCGGCTGCATCAGCACCATGGAGTCGGTTAAGCTTGCCCGCCACGCGGAAGAGCTTGGCGCAGATGCCGTTTCGGCCGTCGTCCCGTTCTATTACAAAGTAACGATGAAAGAGATCCGGGAGCATTATGAAACGATCATGTCCGCCGTGCCGTTGCCCATGCTGGTCTATCATTACCCGGGTGCTACCAGCGTGAGTCTGACGATGGATTTTTACACGGACATGAGCAGTCATTCCCAATGTATCGGCGTGAAATTTACGTCCTTGAACCTGTTTGAGATGCAGCAAATCCGCGCCTTATGCCATGAGCGGTTCATGATTTTTAACGGGCATGACGAGGTATATTTAAGCGGGGCTTGTGCCGGAGCCGATGGCGCGATCGGGAGCACCTTCAATATGATGCCGGGACCATTCATTCAAATGCACGATCATATCAGCACTGCCCAAAGGCCTGATATGAGCCTCCTACAGTCTTTGCAGACGGAGGCCAATGCGGTGATCTCGCACATGATCCAATACGATGTTATCGCGTATGAAAAGTATATTTTATATCTCCAAGGGGTACTGCGCTCCCCGAAGGTACGCCAGCCCTTAAAGCAGCTGACGGATGGCGAACGGCGGCAGATTGATGATTTCTATCGGAATTGCGCCTTGCTGCAGGACCACCGTGTCAGCGTTTAAGCCAGCTATTGGGCAGAGCCTATGTAACGTTCTGGTTAATCGTGGAAGGATGAATCCGTCATTTTGGCACGCTCGTCTACGGTAAAACTTGATCCATGATAAAGCATCAACAGGCCGGTCGTGACCGGCCTGTTGTTTTGATGTTCGTTGCGTTGGGACGATTCAGATCCATTTGAATATCAACATGAATAGCAATATTAATAACAATATCAATATCATCAATACCAATATCGACCATGCCTCCCCAAACAAAACACAACCCCAACGCAAAAAAACAATCAATCGGCACCTGCCGACATCCTATAATGAAGCCATGAACGACCAAGAGCTGCTGATGAATCAGGGCAAGGAGGGCGAGCATGAAACGGGATGAATACATGGACGGTGCTGGACTAAAGACAGGGCCGATGGAGGCGCAGGGATGGAAGAGGGATGAGTTTGCGTCCGAATTCGACCGGCGCATAGCCTGGTGGAGAGCGGCCCGGTTTGGCATTTTCGTGCACTGGGGGCCTTATTCGATGCTGGGCGGCATGTGGAAGGGGAAGCGCGTAGAAGCGAATTATGCAGAGCATATCCAGCTGCGCGGGAAGATTCCCGTTGCCGAGTACGCCGAGGCTGCCGCAGGGATGAAGCCGGATGCCTTTGACGCATATGAATGGGTGTCACTGGCGAAGCGGGCCGGTGCCAAATATATGATTGTAACGGCAAAGCACCATGACGGATTCGCGATGTACGACTCCAAGGTCAGCGATTATTCCATCACTCGCCACGCTCATTTTCCGAGCGACCCCCTCAAAGCGCTGGCGGCGGCCTGCGAAGCAGAGGGGATTCGCCTTGGAATCTACTACTCCCACGCGATGGATTGGCATCATCCGGATTCGCAAGGCAATACGCTGGACTACCCGGACAATGTCGGCGCGTGGGACCTGCTGGAGGATTGGGTGGATGACGACGGCAAAAGAACCCGCTTCGAGCGCTATCTTCAGGAGAAGGCATTGCCCCAGGTCGAGGAGCTGTTGACCGGTTACGGCCCGATCGGCGTGATGTGGTTCGACTGCGGCCATAAGATCAGCGATGAGCACGCCGAATGGTTCCGTGACCGGGTGCGCAGGCTTCAGCCGGATTGCCTCATTAATAAGCGCCTTCGGGACGAGCGGTTTGCGGATTACGGCAATCCGCACGATAATCAGCTTCGATTCCGTCCGGTGCAGCCGGACTGGGAGTCGATCCACACCTTGAACGACTCCTGGGGCTTCCGCTATGACGATGATAATTGGAAGAGCCCGGATGAGCTGATCGAGCAGCTGCTCCGGGTCGTAAGCGCGGGCGGCAATCTCGTTCTGAACATTGGGCCGATGGGAAGCGGGGCGATTGATGATACGTCAAGGCGCCTGCTGGAGACGGTAGGGCGTTTCCTGGAGTACAGCGGCGAAGCGATTTACGGGACAGAGGAAAGTCCGATCGGCGTGCCGCAGTGGGGCTGGTGTACATGGAAGCCGGACGAGTCCGCGTTATATCTGTTTGTAAGAGATTGGCCTTCGGACGGGCGATTGATCCTGCCCGGTCTCGCGAGCCGGGTCCAGTATGCGCAGCCGGTAGGGGGCATCGGAGAGCATGAGCATCCCCGCAGCCTTGCCTTCCGGCAGCTTGGGCCTTGGGACGTGGAGATTGACGTTCGTTCGGTCCGGAAGCATCCGTATGCAACGGTGATCAAGGTCAAGATCCTGGGGGAGCTGAAGGCGGATCCGACCCCCAGATTCATTGCCGGAATGCCGAACACGTTCTGGGCATACGATGGACGGATTGAGGGAGGCGTTCATTACGATAACGGCAAACGCGGGCATGACGGCGTAACTGGCTGGGCTGATCCCGGTGCAGCTGTTCACTGGACATTTCGTTCGGAAGAAGAAAGACCTGTCCGATGTCGTCTTATGGTCACATTATCCGCCGATGCCGAGCAGGCGGGCGGCCGGTTCGAGGTGTCGCTTGATGAGCAGAAGGTGGAGGCAACGATAGAGGAGACGGGCGGCGACGGGAGCTGGGGAGAGCTCGAGACGGGCCCGCTTACGGTAAGCTCGCGGGGACTCCACCATCTTGAAATCCGGGGCTTATCACTAGCCGGAAACTCTTTAATGAAGTTGCGAAAAATAACCTTGCTGCCTATAGAAGAAGGAGGGAAAAGCCATGAGGCTGGTGTTTGATCCTGCACCGGCAGCCGGAGGCTTCCGCATGCCGGGCTATTGGGTCTGGTGCGGAAGCGTAATCGAGGGGGAGGACGGCCGATACCATATGTTCGCTTCGCGCTGGCCGAAATCGCTGCCCATGCATCCCGGGTGGCTTGCGGCCTCGGAGATCGTCCGGGCGGCTGCGGATCATCCGGCCGGCCCGTACCGATACGAGGAAACAGTGCTTGGCGCCAGATCCCCGGCCTATTGGGACGGATGCAGCGTGCATAATCCGCACATCGTGAAGGTGGACGGGATATATGTGCTCTATTATATGGGCACCACGTTCCCGTTCCCTCTGCCGGAGGACGGAAGGCAGCTGCGGCCGGATGATCCGCTTGCCGTTGCGGCAAGAGCGAATAAACGAATCGGCATCGCGACGGCGCCATCCGTTGGGGGGCCGTGGACCCGGCCGGACCGACCCGTTTTGACGCCGCGCCCGGACCGCTTCGACAGCTACCTGGTGTCCAATCCGGCTCCATGCATCCATCCGGACGGCCGGGTGCTGCTCATCTATAAATCCCGACCTTATGCCGGGCATTCTTACGGAAACATGCAGCTTGGGGTGGCCTGTGCAGGATCGGTGCACGGTCCTTACGTTCGCGGCGATGAGCCTCTATTTCCCCCGTCGGTTCATGTTGAGGATCCGTTTATATGGCGTACACCACGCGGATACGAGATGATTGCCAAGGATATGGACGGCTCGCTGTCCGGGGAGCGATATGGCGGCATCCACGCATGGTCCGCTTCCGGCGGCCGATGGCAGTTGACGACGACGCCCGGGGAGCCGGCGTACTCCCGCAGGGTACGCTGGGATGACGGCACCGAGCGGCTGATGGGCAATCTGGAGCGCCCGTTTCTGCTTATGGAGGGAGGGCGCCCTGCCTGGATGTTCGCGGCGACTTCGGATGGAAGCCGCGGATTTCATGACTGCACGGAGACCTGGAATATGGCGATTCCGATCCGGGAAATCCTTCATCCGGATGAATAGCGGCAGCATTACGCGCCGTTAGGCAGACGAGTCTCGCAAGAAGGATGCACCAGCGATGCTGATTACGCGTCGATCCCGGCTGATGGAACGAGCAAGCCGGTATTGCATCGCGCCTTGTCTCTCAGGCGTGCTCTCATTTTTCGCGGGATTCAAGCATGGCCGGCAAAAAGTCGACAGACTGATGTAGAGATGTTTATATCAATCGCTTTTTAAGCGTCCTTTTCCGTAATCCGCGGTTCTTCACCGTGGTTTGGGATTGGACGCTTTTTCACATATAGCGATAATAGCGAGCCTCTATGATGTAATCGGATGGAACGACGCCTCCGTTTGACGGTTGTTCCTGGTGAGAGCTTGTACGTAATGGCAGAGAAAACCGCGTGCAATCTGATAACACTGATAACAACCGCTTCGTACCTACAACGCCATTAAGCGTATTATGGGTTTGATGATCCGCACAGCTTTTGGTCACGACTGGGGCGTCGGCGTTAAGGGTTGTTCTGCGCGGTCGCGCATTGGAATTCGTACTCGTTCGCACTATACTATATCAATAACCTGAGGCTGTTTTTCGCTGCAGGTTCGCCTGCGGGAGATTGCCATGACCAACCAGATAGGGGGGATGGACACAATAATCGGCTCGATCAAGCCGGATCGTAAAAGAACACACAGGATCATAAAAAACGCCAATACGGAAATGAGGCGATTTAGGCTACCATGAAATTGATTTTACGTAAGCGCTTACCTTTGAGTGGCAGGGTGACTGATTGGGCATGGCTCGGCATGGATAAGCGACGGATAGGCATGGACAGATATGAATCATAAGGATCGAGATGGATCGATGGCATGTTGGAGCTTGTTTGATCTCCAAATGAAATGAACGGTTGATGATTTCGTGGAAAGGGGAGAGGTTGATGAAGAGAGGCTTTTCGGTTTTGCTCGTGAGCTGCCTGATCCTAACGCTGCTGGCAGGCTGCGGAGGAAAAGCGGGTGAGGGCGGACAAGCGGGAGCTCAGCCGGGAGCTAAGGATGGGGCGGCCGCATCCGAGAAACTGTCCTTCTCGATTTCATTCTCTACGGGCGGCAATATCTATATTGAATCCTCGCCGGATATCAATAACGACAAATGGGTGCTGAAGCTGGAGGAAATGACGAACACCGATCTGGATATCCGTTTGATGTCGCACAAGGAATTCGACCAGAAGATGAGCCTGATGTTTGCCGGCAACGATATCCCGGATGTTGTGGGAAATATGCGAGGCGGGCCTACGACGGCCTCCATGTCGGGCTCGGTGGAAGCCGGCGTATTCATGCCGCTTGATGATTTGCTCAAGGAGCATGCGCCGAATCTGATGAAAATGGTGACACCGGAGGCATGGGAGGAGGTGTCGTATAACGGCAGCATTTACGGCATTCCCTCCTGGCTGGAGAACCTGTCGCGCCGCGCTACATTTATCCGTACGGATCTGATGGAGAAGGCCGGCATCAAGGAAGCGCCGAAGACGGTCGAGGAGTACCTGGATATGCTGCGCGCGTTCAAGAAGCTGGGCGTTGAGCATCCGTATCAGTATCGCGAGAATTTCAAATATGCGGATACCTTCCTTGGCGCTTACGATGTGCTGCCGTTTCAATTCATGGAGCTGAACGGCGAGGTGGTGCCGAAGTTTTTCGATGTAGAGAATATGACCAAGGCGCTTCAAACGTACAAGACCATGTATGACGAAGGGCTGATCCCGAAGGACTTTGCCTCGCTCTCGCAGGTTGATTACAGGCGCAACATCAATTCAGGCAAGTCCGGCATGTGGGCTTCCAACGGCGAAGGGCTCATCGGCTTTCGCACGAAGCTGAAGGAAGTGGACCCTTCGATGAAAGTAGATATTTATCCGTCTCCAACCGGGCCGGACGGCAAAGGCGGCCTGGGCTTATACAGCTCGATCTCAACGACGTTTTACATCAACAGCAAGGTCGGCAAGGAAAAAGCGATCGAGATCATTAAGTTTCTGGACTGGATGCTGACAGAGGAAGCGGATATGTTC
The DNA here is from genome assembly GCF_038003785.1 of Paenibacillus sp. FSL W8-0919. NCBI lineage: Bacteria > Bacillati > Bacillota > Bacilli > Caryophanales > Paenibacillaceae > Paenibacillus > Paenibacillus sp. FSL W8-0919. The sequence continues at coordinate 30,930 of NZ_JBBOPV010000002.1, read as the reverse complement.
TTCTCGTTCGGGATCGAAGGCGAGAACTACACGACTGAGAACGGTAAAGTCAACTACACATGGCCGGTAAAGAAGGAGGAAGTGGATGAAGCCGGGTTCCGGGCCAACCAATTGTGGTTTGTGCATGAGCTGACCTACAACAAGAAGCAGACAGCCCTTACGGAAGACGGCCAGGACGTAGTGGCCGCATTCCGCGATGTGCTCAGCAACGAAGGGCGCGGCGGCATTACCTTTACGGCGAACCTGAACAGCTTCTCCAAGTTCCCGGACCTTGCCTCGACGGGAGATACGGGACCGAAATTCATTCTGGACAGCATGGTCAAAATGATCTACGGCAAGCAGCCGATCTCCGATTGGCCGAAGGTGCTGGAGGAATATCGGGCCAAAGGCGGGAACGAGATCATTAAGGAGGCAACGGAGCGCTGGAAGAACAAGGAGAATGTCGTGGATCGCACAAGATGACTCTACTGGCGCGCAGCCTCGGTACCCTGCAAAATAGCCGGCAGGACTTATCAAGCAAAGGCGAATTTTTCTATACAATAAAGCCGATATGTAAGCGTTTCACCTGATGTGGGCTGCGAAAAAAATAGGTATCCGCCGGTCAAGCCGCTTGTCGGCTGACCCAGGAGGGTACCTTCTCGTCCCGCCGGCGAGGTTGTTCATCGGAATCATTCGAATTCTTCTACATACAGGAGGCTGATAATAATGCGGTTGCTTATTGCTGATGATGAACCCGTCATTCGGAGAGGGCTGGTTAAAATGGCGGAATCTTACCGCCTGCGGTTTGACGCGATTGATACGGCCGTAAACGGCGAGCATGCTTTGTCGCGGATCAAGGAGGCCGAGCCGGACGTGCTCTTGACCGATATTCGGATGCCCAGAATGAACGGGCTGGAGCTGTGCCGGGAGCTTCATGAGCAGTACGGGCACATTCAGATCGTCGTCATCTCCGGGTATGGCGAATTTCAGTATGCCCAGCAGTGCTTGGCTTATGGCGTAAAGCATTATCTGCTGAAACCGGTGACGGGGGCGATGCTTCATCAGGCGTTCGATGCGATCATGAAGCATCGTCACAAAGGGATTGTGTCCCTTGCTTCCTATGTCGACTGGATCGAAAATATTGGACAGGAAATTTGGATGCTGCAGACGGAACGGCTGGATCAGCTGTTAAAAGAATGGAGAGAGCAGCTGCTGGCAGCCGGGCTCAGCGTCCAGCAGCTGCAGCAGCTGCTGGATGACGCGGTGGGCATGATCTACCGGCGCTTGGTGTCCAAGGGATACATGGAGCTGACGGCCATCAAGCCGCTGGGTCATGGGGCGGCTCCGGAGCCGCTGCTCCAAGCGTTTGAACTAAGGGTCAAGCAAATGACCGCGGATTTGATCACCCAGCGCTGGGGCAACTTCAAAAATCCGCTGGAGGAGGTGAAGTCCTACATCGATTCGCATCTGTCCGAGGAAATCACCTTGGAGGAAGTGGCTGAAATGGCGGGCTACACGCCCACGTATTTTAGCGCGATGTTCAAGAAGATGACGAACGAAACCTTTGTCCGGTACCGTATCCACAGACGGATGGAGCGGGCAAAGGAGCTGCTGGCGCTGCCGCATATGCGGATCATCGACGTCGCCGCGAATGTAGGCTATGAGGATTACCCCCATTTTACGAAGATGTTTAAGAAAGTGACGGGGCACACCCCGACGGAATACCGGTCCATGCTGGGGTTTAACGGATGAGCAGCAAGCTGTACCGCAAGCTGTTTCTGTACTGCGTGTCCATCATCGTACTGTCCTCACTTCTAATCGGCATTGTCACTTATTCCCGTTCATCGGCAGAACTGGACCAGCAGCTGGACCGGCATATGTCACAAACGGTACAGAATGCGCTGATTCATACGGATATGTACATTAAGTCGTATGACCGGACGATGATTACGCTGCTGACGAACCGGGAATTGAAAAAATTCGTGGATCTGCCGAATCCCGCCGACAACTACGAGTACTATCATATCAGCTCGACGATTAAGGAAATGGTCTTTCGCCCGCAGATGGATCGGGGGCCGGATTTGCTGACCATGTATATTCTCTCCAACGACGGCAATGCCGTCTACAGCTTCAGCTCCGACGTTGCGGAGCCGGTGTTCAGCGCGGAGGAGAAGTCGGCACAGCTTGCGGATCTGCGCAGGCTGACAAAGGATGAGAGCGGGCTGATGATCGATACCGCAAGCATCATTCCGGGAAGAGGCGGCAGCGTGGTTCGGATGACAAGACAGATCAAGGGCCTGTCCTCCATCGCGGAAAAGGGCGTGCTGGCCATGGAGGTACGGTCTCAAGAGCTCTCGACGCTTTGGCAAGGAATCGATCTTGGGGAGCAAGGATACTTCTACATCGCCGATGCCGACGGCCACGTGGTGTACCAGCCGGAGAGCCTGGTGGGCGACGCTTCATCACCTGCACAGGATCCGAAGCTGAGGGACCGGATTATGGATGCGGGCGAGGATTCCTTCCGGTACACGACGGCGGATGGCGAGGAGCGGGTATTCATGGCAAGAATGTCGCCTTATTCGGGCTGGCGTCTGGTCACCTCCATACCGCTGGAAGAGTGGCGCAAGCCCATCGCCAATATCCGCACCACCGTCTGGGGCATCGGCCTTGTCAGCCTGCTTGCAGCGTGCTTGCTCGCTTACCGGTTCGTGCGTTCCATCACCCAGCCGATCCAGACCATCATCCGGGGGATGCGGCAGACGGAGCAGGGCCGCTGGACGCCGCTTGAGCTTCCCGAGCGGGACGATGAATTGACCGAGATGATGCAGCGTTACAATTTGATGGTAACCCGTCTGTCGGAGCTCATCGAGCGGGTGTACGAAAGCGAGCTGCAGCAGCAGAAGATCATTATCGCCAGGCAGCGTGCGGAATTCCAGGCTCTTCAGCTGCAGATCAATCCGCATTTTATGTATAACACGCTGGAGACGATCGTCTGTTACGCAGAGGTCAGAGGCTCGTCCGAAATTACGGAAATGGTATCCTCTCTTGCTTATATGATGCGTTACTCCCTCCTTACGTCTCTGGAGGAGATTACAGTGGCTAATGAGCTGAACCATGTGCTGAGCTACATGACCATCATGAAGCATCGGCATGAACTGGAATTTGACCTGCGGGTGGAGGTGCCGCCTGAGCTGCTGCTATTCAGCATGGTTCGCTTGACGCTGCAGCCGTTGATCGAAAATGCGTTTCAGCACGCGTTTCCGGACGGCATCGACGAGTCGAGCTGGATCACGATTTCAGCAGGCCTGAGCGATGACATCTTCTGGGTCAGCGTGACGGATAACGGCGCAGGTCTGTCCGCTGAGAGGCAGCGTGAAATATTAGACCGGTTCTCCCATGCTCATGAGTGGGACGCTGCGACGGCAGAATCCTCGTCAGCTGCAAGCGGAGACGCGTGGGGCATCGGAGGGATTGGAGGCATCGGGCTGCTCAATGTGCACCGCAGGATCCAGCTTGTGTTCGGTGAACGCTATGGTCTTAGGCTGAGCTCGGAAGGCGGGGGGATGGGCACCACCGTCAAGATGATGATGCCAAGTCCGCAGTCTGCTTAAAGCCGGCTTCTCCTAGGAATCGAAAACAGGTGCGATCACCCATACCTCAACTTCTCTTGCCTTAAGGCTTCCCTCGGTTTCAAGCCGCTTAATCATGGTCGCACAGCTTCCTGCAGCCTCATGCAGCCTCATTGTAACGGATGTAACGCCAACGGCACATGCGGCTCCGTTCGTTTGCGATTGTGTTTTCTTAGGAGAGCATATTTCTTAAAAAAACACCCTGTCTCCGCAAGTTACGGCATGGCGTAACGGGCCGGGCAGCCCTACGATGGAATCATAATCCGCTAAGTGGAGGAAGGAGGAGCGCGTCAATCACGGATCGATCGTCAATCACGACATTAGACGAAGGATGGGGGATGAATGATGAAAAAGGCACGAAAGCGCGATGGATGGGAAAACCGCAGGATTGCCGTCCTGCTGCTGGGCGTTCTGCTGCTCTCCTTGGGAAATTTGCCGGTAAAAGGGGACGCGGCCTTGACTGCCGGCGGCGCTCCCGTGAATCTTGCGCTCGACAAGCCGGCCATGGCCAGCTCTGCCGTAAGCGGGCGGGAAGCCGGAAAAGCCGTTGACGGCAGCAGGGATACCTATTGGCAGCCGGCAAGCACGGATCGCGAAGATATGAGCGTGCATATCCAGGTCGAGCTTGGAAGCGGACAGCCGTTGAACCAGGTCATACTTGATTTGAACCGGGGGGATAACCTGAAGGCTGTGGAAATCGATTACTCGCTGGAAGGGGAGTCATGGAGCCGCGCGTTCACAAAGACCGAGGGCATTCGGGCGGACGGTCAGGAGCGTATTTCATTTGATGCCGTAACGGCCTCTCAAGTCCGTATCACGCTGCAGCTGTCGCGGAACCTGAACGTGCAGCTGAAGGAGATGGAGATTTATATGCAGGACGGCAGCTCGGAGATTCCGGTCGATGTAACGGAGCTTGCCTTCGTGAAGGGGGACGGGACTCCATTTGGCAACAATGACGAGCTAAGCTTGGAGATTGGCGGTACCACTCCTCTCGAGGTCCGAGGAAGAGGGGCGAACGGGGAGTGGGCGGCGCTGCCTCCTCACCAAATCCGGTATCTAGCGGATGGAGCCAGCTCGACGGTTACGCCAGACGGGACTGTGACCGGCCGCAAAGTCGGCGCGACCCGGATCTACGCCGAAGCCAGCGTGGGCGGCAAGACGGTCCGTTCGCCGGATTTATGGTTCGTCGTGAAGGATGAGCACGAATTCGAAGATGCGAAATATGTTGCCTTCACTTCCTTTCGTCATCCGGCATTGACGCAGAGAATCGGCGAGGCGGCGATTCTGGAGGAGACCAAGACCTTGCCGGTCGTCATGATTGCACCGAATCTAAGCGGAAGCGTCTCCACGAGATGGCTGAGGGACGGCCAATCGAGAGGAAATCTCGGGACGAAAACGCTAATCGCTGGCGAGGATGCCTCCATACAGCTTCCAGGCGGTATGAAAGTGCCGGGAACCTATGAGATCCAAATGACGTTCCATATGTCGGACGGCGGGACGTACTACGACAGCCTGTATTATACCGTCATGCCCAAGAACGGGGTGCCTGACGGGCAGAGCCGGATCGCCTACGTCGGCAAAAACGGACGGATGGTTTACGTTCCCGACTATAAAGGCAATCGGATCATCGACTTCTCTCATGTCGGATACCAAGGGGGCGGCGTAAGGCTGCCGGATGTTCAGGCGGAGGTTGCCGTGGAGCCGACCGGCGGGGACGATACGGCGATGCTGCAGGCGGCGATTGATGAAGTGTCCCGGCTCCCGCGGGATGCGGACGGGTTCCGGGGAGCCGTGCTGCTAAGAAGCGGAACGTATTTCGTCGGCGGAACCCTGCGCATTCAGGCAAGCGGCGTCGTGCTCCGGGGCGAAGGCAAGGACGACAATGGGACGATCATCCGCGGCACGGGGACAGCTGCCCGAAACCTGATCGAGGTCGGCGGTACGGCCGGTCCGTCGATCGTGGAGGGGACGGAGACGGACATCCAGGACTTGTATGTTCCGGCGGGCTCCCGAACGTTTCATGTTCAGGATGCTTCGGGCTATAAGGCGGGGGATTCCGTTATCGTCAGACGGATCGGCAGCGAGCGCTGGATTCATGAAATCGGCATGGATCATATCTTTATGAGGCCGCTCACCGGCGGAACGAAGCAATGGACGCCCTTTAACCTTGATTTTGACCGGGTGATCACCGCAATTGACGGCAACCGGATTACGGTTGACGCACCGCTGGCCAACGCCATCGAGCGTCAGTGGGGCGGCGGCAAGCTCTTCAAAGCGACGGACGAGGAGCGGATCGAACAGGTCGGCATCGAGAACATGCGGGCCGTATCCGATTTTGACCCGAGCAAGACGGACACGAAGATGGATAATGACGTTCTGGATACGCCGTATTATTCGGATGAAGACCACGCCGAGCGCTTTATCATGATGAACAGCGTGAAGAATGCCTGGGTTCGCGAGGTGGAAGGATACCACTTCTCTTATGCCTTGGTGCAGGTCGGCCGGCAGGCCAAATGGGTAACGGTGCAGGACAGCGAAATGTACGACATGGTGAGCATCATCACCGGGGGAAGACGCTACAGCCTCTTCATTCAGGGGCAGTTAAACCTAGTCCAGCGAAACTATACCGAAACCTCCCGGCATGCTTACGTCATTGAGAGCCGCGTACAGGGACCCAACGTAATGTACGATAACAGGGCGACCCGGGAGTACAATACGAGCGAGCCTCATCACCGCTGGTCGACGGGCGGTCTGTACGACAATGTCAGCGCACGGATCAGCGTTCGCGACCGGGCTTGGCTCGGCAGCGGACACGGGTGGGCAGGCGCCAATTACGTCATGTGGAATACCGAGGGCGGGCTCGTCGCTCAGAAGCCGCCGACTGCTCAGAATTACGCAATCGGGCATGTTCCGACGGAGGACGGCTTGAACGTCAGGCCGCTCGTGCCGAACGACTACGACCCGCGTCCGCGGGAGGACGGTTATTGGGAGTCGACGGGTCGGCATGTTGCGCCGCAAAGCTTGTTTATCCAGCAGCTGAAGGATCGTCTCGGCCAGGAAGCGGTGGATCATCTCGCCCGTACGCCGGTGGGAGGCGGTGCTTTGGATGTACCGGAATTACCTTGATCTGATATAGGGGAAGAGGGGATGTTCAGCGATGTCTGGAGTCCCCTTTTCCATAGGAATGGGAGGCATGAATACGTATGGGCAACCAGGGCTCGAACATGGACGGGAGGCAGCGATTCGATGCAGAGGTTAAAGCAAGGATCATGGGGACTGACGAGGCGTCATTATCAGGAGCCGTTGAGCGGCCTCTGCGGTTATGGTATACCTCGCCTGCGGCGGAATGGAATGAGGCGCTGCCGATCGGCAATGGACGGCTCGGAGGGATGGTGTTTGGCAGAACCGGCCTTGAGCGGGTGCAATTGAACGAGGATTCGCTATGGTACGGCGGACCGGGAAGGGGGGGCAACCCGAATGCTATCCCGTATTTGGGCGACATCCGGCAATTGCTTCAGGATGGCCGTCAAGCGGAGGCCGAGCATCTGGCCCGGATGGCAATGACCTCTTCGCCGAAATATGAGCAGCCCTATCAGCCGCTGGGCGATCTGCTGCTGAAATTCCTGAACGCCGAAGCACCGGCGACGCACTATGAGCGGGAATTGGACTTGCAGCGTTCCATGGCGGCCGTGACCTACACATCGGGGGGAATCACTTACCGCAGGCAGTACTTTGCAAGCGCGCCGGACGGTGTGCTGGTCATCCGTCTGACGGCAGACCGCCCCGGCAGTTTGACCTTTGCCGCAAACCTGATGCGCCGTCCTTTCGACTGCGGCACCCGATCGATCGGGAATGACACCCTGACTATGAAAGGGGAGGCCGGGGCGGACGGCGTCTCCTTCTGCGCTTCTTTGCGCGGAGCCGCTGAAGGGGGGAATATCCGCATCATCGGCGATTTCATGTCCGTTGAAGGTGCGGATGCCGTAACGCTGCTGTTATCCGCTCAGACGACGTTCCGGTGCCGGAAACCGGAAGAGATGTGCCTGCAGCAGCTGGACCATGCGTCTTCGATCCCCTATGAGCGGTTGTTCAGCCGCCACGTGGAGGAATACAGGGAGAAGTTCGGCAGGTTTTCGCTGAAGCTGGAGGTGGACGCCGGCGCGCGGGATTATGCTTCCCTCCCTACCGATCAGCGGCTGAACCTTTTGAAGGAGCGGGTCAGGGTCAGTAACTCGGGGGCGAATCCGGAAGGAAACTCAGGCGCAGATCCGGAGGGTAACTCTGGGGCGTATCCGGATGATGACCCTGGACTAATTGAATTATATGTGCAGTACGGCCGGTATTTACTGCTGTCCAGTTCCCGGCCGGGGTCCCTGGCAGCCAATCTCCAAGGGATATGGAACGACAGCTTTACGCCGCCGTGGGAGTCCAAGTACACGATTAACGCGAACATCCAGATGAACTACTGGCCCGCGGAGCTTCTTGGATTGCCGGAGTGCCATGAGCCGCTGTTCGATCTGATTCACCGAATGCTGCCGAACGGCCGGAAGACGGCCGGGGAGATGTACGGCTGCCGCGGCTTTGCGGCCCATCATAATACGAATGTATGGGGGGAGACCAGACCCGAGGGGATCTTGATGACCTGCACCGTGTGGCCGATGGGAGCCGCATGGCTGTGCTTGCACCTGTGGGAGCATGTCCGCTTCGGAGGAGATGCCGATTTTCTCCGCGACCGGGCATACCCCGTCATGAAGGAAGCGGCCATCTTTCTGCTGGACTATATGACGATAGACGGGGAGGGCAGGCGGATTACCGGGCCCTCCGTATCTCCGGAGAACCGCTTCGTGCTTCCGGATGGTGCCGTGGGCAGTCTCTGCATGGGCCCATCCATGGACTCGCAGATTGCCCATGCTTTATTGCAAGCCTGTCTGGAGGCCGGGCGGCTGCTTGGGGAGGACACCCGCTTTCTTGACGAGCTTGAAGCAGCGATCCGTAACATCCCGGCTCCGCAAATCGGAAGGCACGGAGGCATCATGGAGTGGCTCGAGGATTATGAAGAGGCGGACCCGGGCCATCGCCATATCTCTCAATTGTTCGCCTTATATCCGGGGGAGCAGATCGACCCGTTTCATACGCCGGAGCTGGCCGAAGCCGCCAAGAGGACGCTTGAGCGGCGGCTTGCGCATGGAGGAGGACATACCGGCTGGAGCCGGGCTTGGATCATTAATTATTATGCGCGGCTATTGAACGGAACGGAAGCGTACGGGCATTTGCTTCAATTGCTTGCCTCTTCGACATTCCCGAATATGCTCGATTGCCATCCGCCTTTTCAAATCGACGGAAATTTTGGGGGAATTGCAGGCGTTGGCGAGATGCTGCTGCAGTCGCATGCAGGCGAGCTGAGGCTGCTGCCGGCGCTCCCGTCTGGATGGAGCAGCGGCGATGTGAAAGGGCTGCGCGCCCGGGGAGGCTGGGTCGTGGATATACGATGGGAGGATGGGGAGTTATCCGAAGCGAAGGTGTGTGCATCGAGAGCAGGCCGGTGCACGGTGTGGTCCTCCACGCCCCTTGTTCCCGTTCCCGTGGAAGCGTCGAGCACGAACGAGGAGGATCGCCACGATAACTCTTCTGGCGGCCATCGTCTGTCGTTTCTTATGAAGGAAGGGGAGTCGTATATTCTGAGGAGGGACTTCGGAAAGCCCGGCGGTGATCCATCCATGCAAACCGTCCCGATATGAAAGGATGGCGCCAGCGCAAGCAGCAACCAGTAACTATGAATCCAGGCAGGGCAGAGGGGCCAAGCTTCTCTGCTTGTCTACTGCTCGGCGTCTTCTCTATTAGAAACGGCCTATTTAAAAACTCACAGGACAAGTCTCGCCAAGCGGTGGGATTTACGCGTTTTTGCTTGATTTTATCCTAATTGTGCCGCCCATCTGCATACATATGTTGTGTAGAGGAGCGTGAGATGCGATGGATGTGAAGTTGCGAAGATACTATCAACTCAAGCAAAAGCAAAAAGAGCTGGAGCAGGAATTATCGGAGCTGCGCGGGCAAATCATTGAGCATTGCCAGCAGCAGGGGGTCCAGGAGCTGGAGGCGGGGACGTATCGGGCTAAGCTGGTCCTTCAAGACCGGAAGGAGTTCGATGAGCAGAAGCTGTACGAAGCGCTGCCGGATCCGGATGTATGGCGGCTGCTCTCCAAGCCGGATGCGTCCAAGATTGCCGGGCTTATCAAATTGAACGTGATTTCCGAAGACGCCATCAAGGATACCTATGCGGCAAAGCGCATTACGATACTGCAAGTGGAAAAAAAATGAGGAAGGAACAATAAGCATGCACGGAGCCCCGCGATGTCGCGGGGTTATTGCATGTCTGGATACAAGCTTCGAGTAAAAATCGCCTATACCCATTCTCCCCCATCCGCGGCGGCTGCCGCTCCTGTACAATGACATCAAGGAAGGGACGTATGAACGTCCGGGCCTTGAAGGAGCCATGGAAAGGGGTGACGTTGTTGAATACGCATTTCATTCACAATCGGATACAGGAGAGAGGGCTCGGGATTTAGGGATATACGCTCGGTCCTCTCGCGCTGTCATGGGAGGAACGCTTGAGAAGATGATGAGGTTAACGACAATGGTTCGAGGTCTGGCCGGCGATACGGTGGCCCGCGAAATGGCGAAGCGATGGGAGCATGACGAAGGGACGATGAAGCTCTGGAGAGCAAGCACCAATTTCGTGTATGTGCTTGACCGTCAGGGCGTCCGGTATTTTCTGCGTTTTAGTTCGGATGAGGATCGTAGCATGGAACAGCTGACCGCCGAGCTGGATTATATGCGGTTTTTGGCCGAGCGGGGGTACCCGTGCGTACTTCCTGTGCCATCATCCGGCGGAAATATCGTCGAAACGGTACGGACCTCGGAAGGCACATACTACGGTGTCGTATTTAGCGCGGCCATCGGTGCCGTGCTGAACAACGAGACTGTGTCGAAGCGGCAGTGCCGGGATTGGGGGAGGGCGCTTGCACGGCTTCACAGGTTATCTTGTGAATACGAGCCGGGGCTATACCGGCGGAGAGGTCCGGAGCAGATCCTGCAGTGGATCGACGGGGTGCTGAAGCGGCATCCCGAAGAACGGGAGGCGAGGGAAGAGCTGTACCGCATCTGTCTATGGCTGCAGTTCATGCCTGCGTCCAGACAGAGCTTCGGTTTGATCCACTATGATTTCCAACTGGATAACGTATTCTATCAAGCGGATCAGCGCTCGTTTCAAGTTATCGATTTTGACGACTCGATGTATCATTGGTTTGCGATGGATATCGCATCAACGCTGGCGGATACGGAGTGCCGGATCCAGCGGGAGGCATTTCTTGAAGGCTATCGCTCCATCCGGAGCTTGGAGCCGGAAACCGAAGAGGAGCTTCCGAGGTTTCGGCGGTTCGGACGCCTGTATAGCTTCGCCAGAATCCTCCGCGCCTTGGAGCATAGCGATCTCGTTCTTGACGACGCGCCCCCTTGGTATAAGGGGCTTCGGGATAAACTGATTGCCTATTGCGACGACGATCGCGGAAGCTTCAGTGAACCATGGTAAATTGCAGCTCTGTTTCGCTGTGCTTCTCCCGGAGTGCGGTGTAATGCTGACTGTAGCACGATGATCAGCGTCAACTTCGGATTACAATCATGGGGAAGTGAAGGGCGCAACGCAGCGATTATTAGCAAGAGGATAGCCGAGACTTGTTACAGACAGGTCTTGGCTTTGTTCGTTAATAAGGAATCATACATATTAACCGTCTCGTTTCATATTGCTGGAATCCAAATAACGTTTGACTCTCCTCTTGGAGGAGGCTTTAGACTGATAGCTGAAAGGAGGTTAACCGCATGCTGTACACGGTAAAGGAAGTGTCGACATTGTCGGGCGTGACCGTCAAGGCACTGCATCATTACCATAAGATAGGCCTTCTTATGCCCGCCGAAATCAGCGACGCTGGCTACCGATTGTACGGGAAGCGCGAGCTGGAACGACTGCAGGAAATTTTATTCTACCGGGAGCTCGACATTCCGCTGGATAAAATCAAAGAGCTGCTGGACGGCTCGCAGAACCGTCGGACCATCCTGTCGGAGCAGGAAGAGCTGCTTGCAGCTCGCCTGGACCGCCTGGACACGATACTGGACACGCTCAGAAAATCAATGAAAGAACTGGAGGGAGGACAACCGATGAAACCAGAGGAAATGTTTAAAGGCTTTGATAGCGATGAAGCCTGGAAGGAAGCGTTAAAGGAACAGAATGATTACTTGAAGGACGCCTATGACGTTGATTTGCTTCAGGATGAGCAGATCCATGCAGCGGATCTGAACGAGCAAGCGGCTGAGGCCTCCGCATTCATGGCGGCGATGGCCGAGTCGTTAACGTCCGGGGTCAAGCATAACGATGAACGCGTACAGCGCCTGATCGGCAAGCATTTGGCATTCTTGAACGCCCATGGCCATTCGATAACGCCGGCGGATTTTGCGGCGCAGACGAAGTTTTTCCTGCAGGATGACTTCCATCTCCGGATGCTGGAGGAGCAGCAGACCGGTCTTGCGTATTATCTTCATGCAGCCGGGGAGCAATACGCAGCCCTTGCCTAATCGAAGCGGCAGAGATAGCAGAATAGACGAAAAAGCGAAACAAACAAGCGGCAGGAATGCCGTTTGTTTGTTTATTCCAGGATGTTAGGTAGACGCGGAAGAGGGGATCACCGCAACCGATTCCTTTTTCCAGCGTAATAAGAGGAAACCAATACGAAAGAAGGAATATTCCATGTTAATTTCAACAACATCCACCCTTGAAGGTTATCCGGTTCAACGTTATATCGGCGTCGTGACAGGCGAAGTGATTATGGGCGCTAATGTGGTGAGGGATTTTCTGGCCTCGATCACCGACATTGTCGGAGGGCGTTCGGGCGCATATGAGAACAAGCTGCAGGAAGCAAGGGACGCAGCCATCGCCGAAATGAAACAGCAAGCCGATCATATGGGAGCCAATGCGATTTTAGCCGTCGACATTGATTATGAGGTCATTCGCGAAGGCATGCTGATGGTCGCCGTCAGCGGAACGGCCGTAGTTGTTTAGCAGAGAAGATCCCGGGGCGGTTATATAACGATAACGCTGCTCGTTCCCGAGCTGTCTGCGGACAGCCAGCGGTTCGATTTCATTTTGTTCGGGGGCGGCTGCTAGGACAATCGGTGCATCTTTAATATGAAAGGGTTAGGCAGAGGGCTCGAAGCCCGATCTGCCTAACCCTTTTTTATCGTAATCGGTCCTAATCCGACGTTTATCCTGCCCCCATATAGAGCGTTATATCATTTGCGCTTTATTGCTCTAGGTCGTTATTGCTCTGAGTAGCAATTGGCACGGTTGAAACATGGGGAGGTCTTAAAAAATATTAAACTTGCAGTACCTTAATCAGATTCGTGTTGCCGGATTGGCCGATCGGCACGCCGGCGGATAATACAATAATATCGCCTTTTTCAATGTAGCCTGTCTTAATGGCATTCCGGGTTGCGGATTCAAACATTTCGTCCGTTGTCGTAACCTTGTCGCCTTTTACCGGAATGACGCCGGAGAGCAGGCAGATTTTCGCCAGCACTTCCTCGTGCTGCGTGACGGCGATAATCGGCGCCTTCGGCCGGTACTTCGAAATCATCCGCGCGGTAAATCCGCTCTCCGTCGCCGTAATAATGGCTTTCGCATTCAAGACAAGGGAAGAGCTGACCGCTCCCTGGCTGATGACTTCCGTAATGTTAGCCACTTGTTGTCTGGATTTGAAGGCGAATTGATCTTTGTAATCGATCATCGTCTCGGCGCGGCGGGCGACGGCCGCCATGGTGCGCACGGATTCCACCGGGTATTTGCCCGCGGCGGATTCCCCGGACAGCATGACAACGTCCGCGCCTTGAATGACCGCGTTAGCCACGTCACTTACCTCGGAGCGGGTTGGGCGGGGATTGACCTGCATGGATTCGAGCATGTGCGTGGCCACGATAACCGGTTTGCCGGCGAGGTTGCATTTATCGATCATTTCTTTTTGCATCATAGGCACTTCTTCGACTGGCACTTCGACGCCAAGATCTCCCCGGGCAACCATGATGCCGTCCGATGCTTCAATGATGTCATCCAGGTTCTGCATGCCCTCTTCGTTCTCGATCTTGGCGATGATCTGCACATGGTCCGCGCCGCGTTCTTTGAGGATGCGGCGAATCTCGCGAATGTTATCGCCCTGGCGCACGAAAGAGGCGGCAATGATCTCAATCCCGTTCTCCAGTCCGAAGCCGATATGCTTCACGTCCCGCTCGGTGACCCCGGGAAGCGTCGTTTTTATTCCCGGCAGATTGACGCCTTTACGCGGTTTGAGCACGCCGCCGCTAATGATTTTGCAATGGATGTCGTGCCCGTCGATATGCAGAACGTTCAGGTCCACGAGGCCATCATCGATGAGTATGCGGTCTCCCGGCTTGACCACTTGATGAAGCTCTGGATAGTTGACCGAGATGCGGCGGGCGTCACCTAGAATTTCCTCCGTCGTCAGGATGAGCTCCTGACCCGGCTCCAGCAGGCAGGAAGGCTCTTTCAGCTTGCCGATCCGCACTTCCGGTCCTTTAATGTCCATCATGATAGGCACATACTTGTTTAACTCGGACGCGGCCTGACGAACATTCCGGATCCGGGTCACGTGATCTTCCGGCTCCCCGTGGGCCATATTCAAACGGGCAACGGTCATTCCCTCTTGAATCATATTCTTCAACACCTCAATGGAATCGCACGCAGGTCCCATCGTACAAATGATTTTTGTTTTGAGCATGATTATTGGATCCTCCTTTGTATTCGTACTATTTTGTACCCTTCAGTCTGTTTCCGTTATACAAGTTCAATTCAAACTTTCCTAATGATGACATTGTAGCCTGTCTTGTCGAATCATGATAGGAACTATAATACAATGATTAGACTATAGTATCGTATAAGAGGTGGGTTATGGTCACTCCGATAGATGTAAGGCAAATTAACGGCGTCGATTGGTATGAAGAAGCAGACCCGGCGAAGAGAGCATGGCGGTTAAGCCTTGTGACATATGGAACATGCGTGTATTGGCTGAATGGGGATAAGCAGATCATGAAGAAGGGCGAGCTTCTGGTTATTCCGGCGGGCGTTCCGTTTTATGCCAAAAGCATCCCGACCGTAACGCATACGCAAATCGTCGTTGAATGGACGGAAGACGTCTCCCGGGCTTTACCCGTGCTCGTACGGGAAGACGTTTTGAAGCATAAACCGGGCTGTTATGAATTGCTCCTGGAACGTATGAAAGGGATCCATCAGCAGTGGCAGGAGCGCCCATCGTATTATGCCATGATGATAGAAGCATTATTGACAGAAGTATTGATTTATATCAGCCGCGAGCTGGACAGGGGGGCCATTCCGCCCGAAAAGCACTTGCATGCGGAACGGATGAAGTCATATATCGAGCGGCATTACCGTGAGAAAATAACGAAAGAGGAGCTGGGTGATGCCATTGGCAAAACCCCCAATTACGCGGCGGCGCTCTTTAAGAGCGTAACGGGGCAGACGATAAGCCAGTACGTGCACGCTCAGCGGATGAAACGGGCAGCCTTTTTGTTAACCGAATCGCAGCTGACGGTACAGGAGATTGCCGTATTTTTAGGATATCAGGACCTCTCCTATTTCTATCGAACCTATAAGCGTGTCATGGGCACCGCTCCGTCGGATTTATTGCATGAGCGTCCACGGACGATATAGGCATTCTTGGGGAAGGACGATGCTTGGCGGATTAGCAGTCCGGTTGGAGGGGGACCGTATAAATTGACGAAAATATTGGTTTACGCTTTTAGCCGCGCGGGTCGCGGCTTTAATTATTATGAACGGAACATAGAAGCTTACGCGGACTTCATGATGCACAACTGTTTAATATCGATGGGTCCGGGTAAGAAATAATCGTTCGATCCATATCAATCCAACCCTGAAGGAGGACGACTTGATGTTTATTCACATGAAAGAACTTCAATACCGCGCAAAACCGGAAAGACCGGATCCGGTATTTGCCCGGAAGCTTCAGGAAGTGCTGGGTGGACAGTATGGCGAGATGTCCGTCATGATGCAGTATCTGTTCCAAGGCTTCAACTGTCGTGCGGAGCAAAAATATCGGGACATGCTGCTTGATATCGGGACAGAGGAGATCGCGCATGTCGAAATGCTGAGCACGATGATCGCTCAGCTGCTGGACGGTGCACCGGCGGATCAAGTCGACGAAGCTGCCAAGGATCCGGCTATTGCCGCCGCGCTCGGCGGTATGAATCCGCAGCATGCGATCGTGTCAGGGCTTGGCGCAATGCCGACGGACAGCAACGGCTATCCGTGGAACAGCAAGTATATTATCGCGAGCGGCAATCTGCTGGCCGATTTCCGGGCGAACCTGAATGCGGAATCCCAAGGGCTGCTTCAGGTCGTGCGACTGTACGAACAGACGACGGATCCTGGCGTCCGGGATATGCTGTCGTTCATGATTGCGCGTGATATTATGCACCAGAATCAATGGCTGGCAGCCATCGAGGAGATCGAAGCGATTGACGGTCCGATCGCACCGGCGTCGTTCCCTCGGGAGCGTGCGGTTACGGAGGCAACCCGGCAATTCATGAACTTCTCCGTAGGCGAGGAGAGCAGCATGGGACGCTGGGCGAACGGGCCGATGCCGGACGGTACGGGCAACTTCGAGTATGTGGCCAACCCTACGGCTTACGGGGAAGCGCCCGTTCTGAAGCCGGCTGCCAAGCACCAGCATTCGACGCCCGGAACCGGGCCATACGTCGTGAACGAAACCGTGAAGAATTAAATAATCGTACGAAGGATATCGAATGTTTCACCCCAGTGGGAATGGTTAAATATGAGACATAGCAGTAATCAATAAAACGACTAGGAGTGATGAAACATGGCTAACAACGATAACAAAATGAGCAGAGAAGAAGCAGGACGCAAAGGCGGAGAAGCAACGGCCAGAAATCACGACAAGGAGTTTTATCAGGAGATCGGCCGCAAGGGCGGCGAGGCCACGTCTAAATCGCATGATAAGGAATTCTATGAGGAAATCGGCCGTAAGGGCGGAGAGTCCCGCGGCAATAATAACGACTGAGGATTTCCTGCTGCGCTAAAGAAGCGTGGAATCAGGAAATGTTGAAGCCACAAGCAGCAGATGAAACCAATACAGCATAAATAAACAGCGGCCGTTCCCGATACGGGGACGGTCGCTGTTCTATGTTTCTTGCATATTTTGCACCGGGTGTGCTTTTGGCCGCAAGCGAGCCAGGATGAATTCATGGCTTCTAAGAGCCTTTGCTCAATCGAGGCGATATGTCGCAAACGGCTTGCCATGAACAAACGGTTCGCTGATTTCATCCAGGCTGCTCGCAAGCGAATCGTCCATCTTAATGTCCAGGCTCTTCAAATTGTCATCAAGCTGCTCGGTCTTCGTTGCGCCGACAATGACGGTGGAAACCGCAGGACGATGGATCAGCCATGCCAGGGACAAAGCGCTTGGGGAGTGCCCATGCTCGGCAGCCAGCTGGGAGACCTGAGTGCCGAGCTTGAGATTGTGATCCTCAAGGAAACGCTGGAAGTTCGGGTCCGTATCCGCCCGGGAACCGGACGGCACCCGGTTGTCCTGATTATATTTCCCCGTAAGAATCCCCCCTGCCAGCGGAAAATACGGGATAATGCCGACGCCTTGATCCAAGCACAGCGGCACAAGCTCCCGTTCAGGCGTGCGGTCGGCCAGCGAATAGCTTACTTGTGTGGATACATACCGGGCATACCCCTTGAGCTCGCTGATGCCGAGGGCCTTCATGATCTCCCATGCCGCGTAATTGGAGGCGCCGATGTAGCGGACCTTGCCCGCAGAGACCATGTCGTCCAAGGCGCGCAGCGTTTCGTCCAGCGGCGTGTGCGGATCGAAGGTGTGGATCTGATAAAGATCGACATAATCGGTCTGGAGCCGCTTTAAGCTGTTGTCAAGCTCCTGCTGGAGATGATAGCGGGAGGAGCCGCGTTCGTTCGGGCCCGTCCCCTTTATCAACCCCGCTTTGGTGGCCAGCACGACATGTTGCCGCTTCCCGGCTAGCGCTTGTCCGATAATTCGCTCCGATTCGGTGCCCGCGTAGATGTTGGCCGTATCGATAAAGTTAATGCCGTGATCGAGAGCATGTTCGATAATGCGGATCGAGGTCTTCTCATCGGCTCGTTTGCCGAACGCATTCGTGCCGAGGCCAAGCTCCGACACCTTAAGCCCGCTGCTGCCAAGACGACGGTAGTTCATCATGATCGACTCCTTTTATGTACGTAAATTGTATAGTTTTTCTTTAGTATAAACAGTTTGGCCGAACGGGTTCAAATCATCGGGAGGGCCATGGGACTGAGGGGTTACCCAAAAAACATTCTTTTTTAGCGGCATAGGAAAAAATATAGATTAACTTCCATGTCATGAAATGGTAATATAGTCATAGGATAAAAGAAGTGGTTTTGTCTATCGGATTCCTACCTAAGAACTGCACGAGAATATGAGAGACTGCTGCTTTTTTCACTATGAATCATGGGATGTGAAATGGTGAAGATTTATTTAAAGAATGATGCGGGGGTCACCAAACGAGTGAAGCTGGGGTTTAGCTGGACTACCCTTTTCTTCGCGTTTCTTCCGGCTTTATTCCGCGGGGATTTGAAATGGGCAGTTATTATGTTTATTATTTCTGCAGTTTTTGGTTCATTTACGCTCGGGCTCGGGGCATGGATTAGCGGAATCGTATTTTCCTTCGTCTACAACAAGATTTATATCAAGGAGCTGTTGGAAAAAGGTTACCGCCCTGCTGATGATTCAGCCCGTACCGCTTTGGAACGCAGCCAAATCATCGCAAGAACGGCGGCGTAGTTACAGTAGAGCAATAAAGCTTGTATTTCCCCTCAAGAAAGAAGGGATACAAGCTTTTTATTTTCGATATCGACCGACTGAAATGTATCTCCCCTCACGGGAACACGCCTATTCTTGCGAACTCTATGGAATTTCGATAGGATAGTTACATACGATTAGAAAGGAGATATCAGATGATGAATGAAGCATTGCTGAATCAACTGGATTTTGCCAGAGCATCGACCCTTGCAGCGGCGAAGGATGTAACGGAGCAGGAGGCCGACATCGTGCCGGAAGGATTCGCGAACAGCATTCGCTGGAATCTGGGGCATATCTACACCGTTCATGAACAGTTTGCCTTTGCGACGGCAGGCGAGAAGCCGCATTTGCCGGAGGGATTCGAGGCTTGGTTTGCAACGGGGACCAAACCGGCCGATTGGACCTCCAAGGCCCCTGCACTCTCTGAACTGATTGAGCTTCTGGAAGGCCAAATCAAGCGGATTCGGGATACCTTCCAAGGCCGCATGGACCAATCCTCGGCGCATCCGGTCACCATTGGACCGCTCACGCTTCAAACGGTTGGCGAGTTTCTTTCGTTCAGCTTGTTTCATGAAGGGATGCACACCCAGACCATTAAAGCCTATAAGAAGCTGATTCGAAAATAAGTTATACCGAGAGCGATAGTAGGGCTGCCTGACCGCAGTTGCCAACTATCGTTTTTTTATTTGTAGCTTGCCCCTTTCGTCTTTATAATTGAGAAACGATAGCAAGGGTTTAACGAGTGGAGGCGAATAGGAGTTATGGCGGTTGAAATCGAACGGAAATACCTGCTGGGCGAATACCCTGCAGCTCTTATCGAGAATGGGGCGCTTATCGTCGAGAAGGAGCAGCAAATCGAGCAGACGTATTTGGCGTTGGACGGCGATCAAGAGCTGCGCGTGCGCAAAATCATCGACATGAGGACCGGGGCGGTGGAGTTCACCCATACCTTTAAGAAGGGTTGGGGGCTGGCCAGGGAAGAGGTTGAGTATTCCATTTCGGAAGGGCTGTATGAACAGGTGGTGACGGCGCACGGGGCGATCCCGCTTACCAAGAGGAGAGTCACTGCCCGCTGGGGAGAGCGCATCGTTGAAATCGATGACTACAGCCAAATCGAGCTGCTGGTGCTGGAAGTGGAGTTTCCTTCGCTCGAAGACGCTGAAGCGTTCGTGCCGCCGGCATGGTTTGGCAGGGATATCAGCATGGAGAAGCAGTATAGCAATAAAAAGGTGTGGCGGGATCTGCAGGCACGCTCTGAAGCTTGATACCGGCACAGTCGATGCGGGCCGTTGAAGCGGAGGACCGCTGCGCTTCTCGCTTGGCATTTTTCAGTCGGCGCCCGACGAGGCTCTTTCAACAGGTCAGCTATGACCGGTGTGAAAGGGCCTTTTTTTGCGTTTGGCTGATGCAAAGGAGTGTCGTTTCGTTCAGGGGGAATTCGTGCAATCGATTAGAGTTCACTTCGTATGGCGTCACGCCACTTCTTGATGTTGTCGATCGCCATCGCTTCCCCGCCGATGTAAACATCATTGATCGTGCGCGTCCAGCTTCTCTGGCTGCGGGATCTCTCCTTACTTGAGAGGGGATTCGCTATTTTGCCTACGGTTTGAATCCGTTCGCGGTTTTCCCGTAATATCGTTGCCGCATCCCAATTGTTGTCATAAGCATCTCGAAATAAGTCGACTAACTGGTCGTACCCTGCATCGGTATAATTGGAAGGGTGCTGGATCATATAACAGGAGACAAGCCAGAAATGAAGGGCGTATAATTCCGGATCCTGATGCTCCCAAGCGAGAGGAAAGCCGAATTGTTCATAACAAGAGTACTGATCAAGCTCCATTGCCCCGCATTCCATACACCGTCCGTTCATCATGATGGTTGAATGGTCAACCATGACGTTCCCCTCCCATAACTGTTTTCATGAATATGTATGAATAGGATAAACGATGACGTAACGTTAATGTCCAGAGCGAGAATTGATTTTAAAATAAAAGTTGTAAACGTTTCATTTGTATAATATAATATTATCATGATAAATAATTATTATTTATGCAGTTATGACATTATACAATTACACTCAACAGAAAGGAGAACGTTCCATGAATGAGACCCGGCAGCTGCTCGAAAGCTATTTTCCGATTGCTTCGTTCATCGCGGCAATTATCGGGCCGAAATGCGAGGTGGTCGTGCACGACATCAGTGATCCGGAACGCTCCATCATTTTTATCGAGAACGGGCATATTAGCGGACGCAAGGTCGGTGATGCTTCAACCGACCTCGTATTGAAGATTCTGAAGGCGGAGGCATACCGCGAAGAGCAATTCATTGCAAACTATAAAGCCTCCGGTCCGAGAGGGCAGACTTTCAGGTCGGCAACGTATTTTATTAAAGACCGAAACGGCGGGCTGGTGGGCCTCATGTGTCTGAATATTGATGTTACGCATATGGATGTTGCGGCCGAATGGATCAACAGTATACTGCAAGGCGCTTCACTGACGCCGCCGACATCGATCGATGCTCCGAAAGAAGAGAAGCCGTCAACGGAATACCTGCAAGGAAACGTCGACGATTTGCTTCAGCACATCATCCAGTCTGTTCTTAGCAAAATCAGCATGCCGGCTGATCGGCTATCATCCCAAGAGAAGATCGATATCGTGAAAGAATTGAATGAACAGGGCGTATTTTTGCTAAAAGGCGGAGTTTCCAAAGTCGCCGCAGCCTTATCCATATCCGAGCCTACCGTGTACCGATATCTGCAAAAGCTGAAATAACCTGCTTTAGTCCATCAATCATCATGAACGAAAGTATAACAACCAAGGAAGGTGACATCATGACATTCAACTTCGACCATATTGTCAGCAGGTTTGGTACGAACAGTGCGAAGTGGGACGGAATGGCGCAAAGCTTGGGCAGCGACATGATCGCCCTCTCCGTAGCCGACATGGATGTGCCGGCGCCGCCAGCCGTTGTGGACAAGGTATGCGAAATGGCCCGCCACGGTATTTACGGATACACAGATCCGTTCCCGACTTATTATGAGGCTGTCCGTCAATGGATGGATCAAGCTTATCAATGGAAAGTAGAGAGGGATTGGATCGTCTATTGCCCGAGAATTATTCAAGCTGTTTCGGTATTGATCCAGAAATGTACGGAAGTCGGTGACAGGGTGCTGATCCACTCGCCGGTTTATCAGCCTGTTGCGAAAGCGGTTACGCTTAATGACCGTGTCCTGACCGAGAGTCCGCTGCATCTGGTGAACGGCCGGTATGAGATCGATTTTGCGGACATGGAGCAGCGCATGCGGGAAGGTGTCAAAATGGTTCTGCTCATTTCCCCGCATAATCCGGTAGGACGGGTATGGACAAGGGAGGAGCTGGAGCGCATCGGCAGGCTCTGTATCGAGTATGATGCATTGATAGTCTCCGATGATATCCATGCGGATTTCATTCATCAGGGACATGAGCACACGGTCATCGCCAAGCTGTCGGAAGAGATCGCGGAGCGGTCCGTCATCTGTACGTCGCCCGGCAAAACCTTTAATTTGGCCAGTCTCGAAATCGCTAACATTATAATTCCGAATCGCGATCTGAGGGAGCGGTTTAAGCAGGGATTGCTGCAGGCGGGCATCCACAATCCGACCTTTTTTTCCGTACCTGCGCTCGAAGCAGCCTATACCTCGTGTGAGGAGTGGTTAACGGCACTTCAAGGATACATTAAGGACAATATTGCTTTTACGAAACAATATATCGCCGAGCATATGCCCGAACTAAAGATTATTGAGCCGGAAGGAACTTATTTGCTGTGGATCGACTGTTGGGCCGTCAGCCGACGGGAGAGCGATCTGGTGGATTGGATCCAGGAGAAGGCCCGAGTAAGCGTCAGTTATGGCACATCCTTCGGCTCAGGCGGTGAAGGCTTCATCAGGGTCAATATCGCCGCTCCGCGAGGGATTATTCAAGAAGGCTTAGCGCGGATGGCTTCGGCATATCCGTTAAACCGTTAAAAAACAAACGTTTATTTACATCCAGGGGGAATTGATATGGCTAAGCCGAAAAAGGAACGAGTAATTAAGCAGCCTACCATGTTTCTTGCGCTGCTTCCGATATTTACGATGGTGATTCTGCTGTGTCTTGGTTACGTTTTATTTGAGCTGCCTCCGGAGCCGTTGATTATCACATCGGCCATTGTCGCAGGCATCATCGCGATCAGGCTGGGTTACAGCTATAACGACATATTGGAGTCCATCTCGCAAAAAATAGCGAAGACGATGCCGGCCATTCTTATTCTGATCGTCGTTGGATTCATGATCGGCGCATGGATGGTCGGCGGTACCATTCCGATGATGATATTCTACGGGCTCAAAATCATTGATCCGCAGTTCTTGTTAATTACCGCCTTTCTGGTCACATCCGTCGTATCGGTGTGTACCGGTACATCCTGGGGATCGGCCGGTACGATCGGAGTTGCCTTCATGGGCGTTGGCGCCGGTATGGACGCCAATCTTGCTGCCGTGGCAGGTGCGGTAGTGGCAGGCGCTTATTTCGGGGACAAGCTGTCCCCGCTCTCGGATACGACCAATATCGCGGCACTGTCCACCGGCGTTAACCTGTATGAGCACATCGGCCACTTGCTGTACACGACGCTGCCGTCCTTTTTCGTGGCAGGGATTGTATATGTAGTGACAGGATTGAACACGCATACATCGAGCAGCGGAGTTCCGGAGAAGGTCACCGAGATCATGAATACGCTCACCACGATCTACGACTGGAATTTGCTGCTGATTCTGCCTGTTCTGATCGTACTATACGGCTCCATTACCAAAAAACCGACGATTCCGGTTATGCTGATATCCTCTTTTGTCGCGATGGCGAACGGTATGATCTTCCACGGATTCACACTGCATGATGTAGTAACCTCTGTGGTAAGCGGATTTGATATCGCAATGGTACACGTGAGCGGCTTTGATCCTCAGGCGGTCATTGCGGACATTCCACGGCTCATTAACCGGGGAGGCATGAGTTCCATGATGGGAACGCTGCTTATCTGTTTCAGCGCCATTACATTTGCCGGCACGATCTCGCTAACCAAGTCGCTGGAGCTGATTGTCGATAAGCTTCTGAAACTCGTCCATTCCACCGGATCGCTGATTCTGGCTACCATTGCAACGGGTCTGACGATGATCGGGGTAACCAGCAACGGCCAGGTATCCATCTTAATGCCGGGCGAGATGCTGCGTGAGGCGTATATCCGGCGGGGGCTGCATCCGAAAAATCTGGGGCGGACGGTTGAGGATTCTGCCGCCATTACCGAGCCGATCCTGCCATGGACGGCGGCCGGTGCCTATATGGCAGGAACGCTGGGCGTGGCGACGCTGTCCTATCTGCCTTGGGCCGTGCTGTGCTGGACCGGCATCATTTTTGCAACGATTTGGGGCTTTACCGGGTTCGGGATCGCGAAGCTGACGCCTGAGCAGCAGGAGGAAATGCTAAAGGAGTATGGGGGCGATCAAGAGCGAAGCCTCAGCAAGCCTAACGCAACCACAGCATCTGCCAATTAAGAATTACCCTGAAGGAAATGCACCAAGTACCATCAAAAAATATAAATGCGTGCTTAGACACGCTAATGAGGAGAGAGACAACATGACAGAACAACAGAGAACAACCATTTCCACAAACCAAGCTCCAGGTGCCATCGGCCCTTATTCGCAAGCAGTCCAATACGGAAATATGCTGTTTACCTCCGGTCAGCTGGGAATGGATGCAGACGGACAATTTGCGCAGACGGCCTCAGAACAAGCGGAACGTTCTTTGCTGAACGTCAAGGCGATTCTGGAAGCTGCCGGCTTCGGGATGGAGCATATCGTCAAGACCACCGTATTTTTAAAGGATATGAACGATTTCCAAGCAGTCAATGAAGTCTATGCTTCGTTCTTCACGGAGCCTTATCCGGCACGCAGCGCTGTGCAGGTAGCGCGTTTACCTAAGGATGGATTGGTCGAGATTGAAGTGGTGGCGATCAAGTCATAATCGGATTTCTCTTTATATTGACCTCTATATAAGCGAACAAGGGCCGGGCATAATGCCCGGCCCTTGTTCGTATGATCCACCATGATAAGGGGACCCGGCTATTTATATCTGCCGTACTGCTTGCCATAAGAAATGACGCGGTTATACAGACTCTTGTCCTTCAGCGTCAGGAGCGGGTAGACCTGCGGTCTCGTGTTCACCTCGAGAATCCATGGACGCCCGTTGAAATCCAGCGCAACGTCGAGTCCAAGCTCCTTAAAGCCTTTGTAGTGACGGTCAAAATTATGGCCAGTCGCTACGCCGACCCGTTTCAGCTCGGTCTCCATCTGGGAGATGAAGGCGGGGTTGAAGCCGGCGCCCTCCATCGTATGCCGGAACGTGCCGATTTTGCCTCCCTGATTGTAGTTGGTGGCGACTTTGCCGGGACTGCCGACCTTTGTAAACAAGGCAGTGCCGACCCAGCTTCCCTTCTTGGTCTTCTGGACCATCACCCGGATATCGAACGGCTTGCCGTTGCTCTTCGCGAGTCGGATGCCTTTCTGAAGCAAGTAGGAACGGTTGCCGGCAAAACGCTTCAGCTCCTGATACAGCTGATCGATGCCGGAATAATACGTTTTTTTCGTTTTGAGCTGCTTTTGATAGCCCCCATCGGTTTTGCGGATCCGAATAATGTTCTTGCCGCCGGACCCGTCGGTCGGCTTAAAGAAGACGGTATTATAGTCGTTCAGCATGGAGGTCAGGTTTTTTTTGCTAAAGAGCAGGGTTTGCGGGACATAACGCCGAAAATAGGCGTCCTCTAACAGCCACTTCGTTTTCTTCCATTTGCTTTTGATGGTGCTGCTTTTATAGGGCATATTCTTAGAGGCTCACCTCTCTTTTTTGTTCAGCATATGCCGGGAAAGATGAGCAAGCCTCCACGTTGGCCTTGAGCCAAGCTGTGAGATTGAAAATAATTTTTTATCGGATAAGCGCAAGGTGATAACTAATGTCATGGCAATGAGCAGGAATCCTGCGGAAATGATGAACTAACCGTGCGGGAGTGACCGAACATGATCGAACACGAAAGCAGGAACAAATCATGGACAAGGATGGTAAGGAAAATTATGATGTAAGGTAGTCCCGAATCTATCGGTTCGAATGATTCTATGATGAGTCTATTTTTAGAAGAGGAGAGTGGTCGCTTGCGAGACCCGATTATGGCGTACTGCCTTTCAAAAAAGGGAGCCCTGGAGGATTATCCGTTCGGTCCGCTCCCGGTCGTCATGAAGGTCGGCGGCAAAATGTTCGCTCTGTTAACGATAGCGGACCAGAAGGTCAGTCATATTTCCTTGAAATGCGATCCGGTGATTGCAGCGAACTTACGGGAACAGCATGAAGCCGTCCAGCCTGGATACCATCTGAACAAGAAGCATTGGAATACGGTCACGATCGACGGTTCCTTGAGCGAAGCCGATCTGCAAGACATGATTGATCATTCTTACGACCTGGTGCTGAATACGCTGCCGAAGGCAAAGCGTCTGGCGATTACGCAGCGACTGGTGTCATTGGATGGAGAGGCTACGTAAGCGGTAATCTGCATAGGCGTCGCGCCTGTCGATCGCGCAGCGATTGGATTATCGGACAGCAAGGCAGTTTACGACGGTAGGCTGCATCAGGAGCCCTGCCCGTCGATCGCAAGGGTTGGCATTATGGGATTCAAGCCTGCGCACGATGGTAAGCTGCAAGGAGCACCACCAATCTTCCGACCGGCGGTGCTTGTGTCGGGTTATCCCGGCAATGGAGGCGACGGTTAGAAAGGTCTCATGCCGAGCGTATCCACCTTTTCGCCCGTAATATCGACGCCCATCCGGGCGGTAATATCGCGGTAGTGCCCTGCCCGCCGCTGGACCGGACTTCCTTCGGTTTCACCTAAGTTTGCTTCCAGACCGTTCAAGACGATAATCGTTGTGCCGAAGCCCGGGTCGCCGAGGCCTCTAAATTTATCGAGTGCGGAAGGCTTCCATTTGCCGACCATGACGTCATGGGCCGAAGGCTTCGGATTCTGCGGCGTCATCCAGAATAGAATCGCGGTCATATAACCGATCTTGCCGTCGGCTGCGACAATCTCCGGCTGGTTAAGGAGCACGCTTTTGTCCCCGTAAATGATGGAGCTGAACAGACCGTAGTTGAAATTCCAGCTGAGCATGATCGGTCCGCGGCCGTAATAACGCTTGCCGGGCGTTCCCGGGTACAGCTCGGCTGACGCAGGATCGACGAAGGCGTCCGGATTGGCTCCCGTCCGGCCCGCGATGTTCTCATTCCAGAACAGTCCCCAGCGCAGCGGGCCTCCAGGCGCCGTCGCCCATCCGCCGCCCGTCTCGTGCGACAGGTTGGCGAGGAAGGCGGCCAGCTCGCGTTTGCGGTCCTTCTTGAAGCCTTCTTTCAGAAACGTACCGCCATCAATGACAACGGTTTCAATCGGCTTGCTGCGATTCTCCGGAGCGTTAAAGTCTGCCGACCGCAGCACAAGCGTCTCGATCCGGGCCTCCTTGTCCAGCCGTTGGATCTCTTGAGCTGAAGGGGCTCCTTGTCTCGTGCTGATTTTGATCTTCAGATTCGATACGTCCGCGACCGCGGAAATAAGATTGCCATATGAGAAATAATCCGTCTGGTCGGCCTTATAATATTCCTTCCCCTTGGCGACCTGGAACCACGCTTCCGAGCCGAGCCGATAAGGGAACAGCTGCTCAAAGTCTTCCTCCGAGAGCAATGATTGAACAGCATCGATGGCCTTCTCCGGTGCATAATCCGGATCCAGATCATCCCATTCCTGCATCAGCTCCTTACGGTTTAGAAAACGGTGTTCGCCAACATCCAGCAGGCTGCCCTCAATCACCGGTTCGTGTCCGGAAGGAGCAACCGGCTCGGCTTTCGCGGATTGGCTGGACGGGGAAGCTTCGGGACTATGCGCGGAATTGGCAGCAAAAGCTTCAAGCGGAGAGATGAGAAGCGCCGTTCCCAGCACGGCAATCATACTGCGTTGAATCATCTTGGTGGATAACGGATATTTCCACACGGTCATACACATTCTCCTTCATTCCATAATTTGGATTGGGAATCCATTGCCATCATATCTACGGTATGTTGGTTTGTACATAGTCTGATGCGACTACGAAAGTCAGCCGGAATGCCGCCTCATCAATAGGTAGATTCATATCCATAGCGATTGCTATGACGTGTGGCAGGGAACATGCTGCGGAATCGGGAGGAATGCCGTCGAAGACGGACAGCTGCCATTCGCAGTCCCCTACGACTTCGCGACTAGTTTTTTACCCTAAAAACATTATAATGTTATTATGTCCGCTCCAAATCTATGAATCTATCGCCATCGTTTGCGTCATGAGTGTGTTTCGATTCCGATTGTTCTTTTCATTTTCTGCAATTCATATATATTTAAATAAAATAAATAGACATCCTATAGACGAAGAAGGGTAGACGACATGAGTTTATTTGTGCGCGAGAGCGGGTTTTACCGGCGATTTTTCTGGCTGACGCTTGTGATCGGGATGCAGAACCTGATATCGGTTGGAGTGAATTTATCCGATAATATGATGCTTGGCGGTTACAGCGAGACGGCTTTGTCCGGCGTCGCGCTTGCGAACCAGATTCAATTCCTGCTGCATATGCTCGTGATGGGAGCCTGCGAGGGGCTAGTCATCATGTCCTCCAGGTTCTGGGGGGCAAAGCGGATCGATTCAATAAAACAAGCAGCAAGCATCGGCATGCGGATGTCGATAGCGCTCGGCGTCATGATGTGGCTGGTGGTTTTCTTCTTCCCGCAAGAGGTGCTGTCCCTGTTCACGAAGGACGCGAACGTGATTGCCGCCGGTGTCGAGTATTTGAGGATCATGTGCTTCTCCTACATCTTCTTTGCCGTGACCAGCTCGCTGCTTGCCACGCTGCGGAGCGTGGAGACGGTGAAAATCGGATTTATCGTGTCGTTATCCACGCTGGTGATTAATATTGTGCTGAATTATATTTTGATTTACGGTCACCTGGGCTTTCCCGAATTGGGCGTTCAAGGGTCGGCGATCGCCACGCTAACGGCGCGCATTCTGGAATGCATCATCGTCTGCTTCTATATCAAACGATTCGACCGGAAGATCGGGCTCGCGCTTCGGGATTTCCTGCATATCGACCGGGAGCTGTTCAAGCAGTATATCCGGGTTGGCTCCCCGATTCTGATGTCCAATGCGATCTGGGGGCTGGCCATGGCCGTACAAACCGCTATTCTGGGGCATATGGGGGAATCCGCCATCGCGGCCAACTCCATTGCGAACACGATCTTCCAGATGGTTACGGTCATCATCTACGCATCAGCCAGCGCGACCGCGGTGCTCATTGGGAAGACGATCGGCGAAGGCATGATGGATAAAATTATAGCTTACGCCAAAACGCTGCAGATTTTGTATGTATTCCTTGGCCTCGCGACAGGCGCGGTCCTGTTCCTGCTGAAAGGCCCCGTCCTCGGCTTCTACTCCATCTCCGAAGAAGCGAAGACGCTTGCCGGACACTTCATGACGGTGCTATCGATTACGGTCGTCGGCACCGCCTATCAGATGCCGGCCCTGACAGGGATCGTCCGCAGCGGCGGAGACACGCGCTTCGTGCTGTACAACGACTTCATCTTTATGTGGCTCATCGTGCTGCCGTCCTCGGCGCTCTGCGCTTTCGCGTTCGGCCTGTCGCCGCTGATTGTATTCATTTGCTTGAAATCGGATCAGATTTTGAAGTGTTTTGTGGCGATCGTGAAGGTCAACCGGTTTAAATGGATACGATCCTTCAGCTCATGAGCGATAGAAGGATGCCTAAAGGAAATCGAAAAGTAAAAGGAACCTCGGGTCCACAGACCGCGAAAGGTTCCTTTTTTTATATATGTTACATTCACTCTTCCAGCAGATTTAACGACTGGGCTTTAACTAAAGCCTGCGTTCGGGTGGTCACCCCGAGCTTGCCGTACAGCCTGGATAAATACACCCGGATCGTTCCTTCGGACAGGCCCAGGGCAGCGGCCATTTGTTTATTGGCGGCACCCTGCCGGATCAAGCGCAGCAGATTCATTTCGTTCCGATTCAGCCCTTCCGGAAGAACCGGCATGGCCGGCTTGGCGGTAGAAGGATCCGTTAAGGAAAAATGCTCCATCAGCGTGCGCGCATAGTCAAGGTTCTGCAGGGCTTCCGAGTTCAAGCTATCTTCCTGCCCAGCCTGGTTGGAATACAGCTTCAGAAGCCGGTACATATCAGCACCTTCGTCCAGGAAGGTACGGACATAACCGTTTTGCGCTCCCACATGCAAAGCATGCCCAAGAAGCTGAAGCGACTTCCGTCGCTGACCACGCTGATGCTCCAGCAGCGCTTGAAGGCTCGTGATCTCGATGATGCTGGACCGCTGCTGCTCGCGCTCCGCCTGGGGCTTTAACAGGTCCAGCAGATGAAGCGCTTCGGCTTCCCTGCCCTGTCTGCCTAACAGGCGGATGAAAGCCAGGTATTCGGTTTCCCGGCTATAGGCAGGCCTGTCCTTGACCGAAACGTGAAGGGCGGAAATTTCCTTCCGGGCTTCGGATATCCGCCCTTCCCGGAGATAAAGCAAGCCCCGTACGGCCTTTAACGGAGGGAGCCATAGGTTTGATCTTCCGGAGAGGACAGCGGCCTGCGCTTCATCGAGCGCATAATGGGCAAGATGGAATTTGTCCTCCGCTGCGTACAGCTTGGCTTCGGTAGTATGCAGCGGCACAAGCAAACCCATTGTGTCTTCGGCTGGCGGGGCGTTTCGAATGTGAACCAGCAGCTCACGGCATTCGGTAAGGCGATTCCATTCATAATACCCCTCGCACAAAGATTGCTTCACGTATAAATTCATAAGCGAATGATCCCAGCCATGGGATTCGAGCACGCCGGTAAACAGATGGGCAATTTTCTCCGTATCGGCCGATAGTGCACCCTTCATGCCTAGCGGAGTTCGTCTTACGTATGGCTCCCGCCGATTGTAATCGAACTGATAGTATATGGGATTGTCGGGCATCAGGTTATTGAGGAAGCCTTCGCTGAAGGCGAGCCATTTGGCGAAATCCCCGTTCAAAAACACGAGATTGGAGCGCACGAACAATATGCTGCTCTGGAGCTTCTCTCGTCGATCCGAAGGCGCGAGTGCAGCGCACGCTTCTTCAATCCGCGACAGCATGCGCTCGGAGCGAATCAGATCCCCTGTAAGAACCACGATAAAGGCATGCGCCAATGATAATTCGGGTGTCATCGGGTATTGAGGGGGGATTCGGTCAAA
>NZ_JBBOPV010000001.1:2222500-6712231 GCF_038003785.1 Paenibacillus sp. FSL W8-0919 | reverse complement strand
GATGGAAAGCGCGCCCGCGTGGCTAATAAGTCCCGAAAAGGGACATGTAGCCAGGGAAAGCGCGCATGCGAGGCCAACAAGTCCCGAAAAGGGACCTGTAGCCAGGAAAAGCGCGCCCGCGAGGCCGACAAGTCCCAAAAAGGGACCTGTAGCCAGGAAAAGCTCGCGTGCGGGCGAAACAAGTCCTCAAAAGGGACTTGTAGCCAGGAAAAGCTCGCGTGCGGGCGAAACAAGTCCTCAAAAGGGACTTGTAGCCAGGAAAAGCGCGCCCGCGGGCCAAACAAGTCCCGAAAAGGGACTTGCAGCAAGGAAAAGTGCGCATGCGGGCGAAACAAGTCCTCAAAAGGGACTTGTAGCCAGGAAAAGCGCGCATGCGGGCCAAACAAGCCCGAAAAGGGACTTGCACATCAATCCGGGACACACCTTGCCAGCCCTGGCCCGCTTGTCTAGATTCGCCCCTTATGCTCTAGGCGGTTGAACAATGAAAAACGGTAACTTTTCAATGCCGACCGATCTCGCGTAAGTAAACAATTGTCCCTTGTGGTGGATCTCATGGTCGACCATGTTGCCTAGCCAGACGGAGCCCGGGGCCACAAAGCCGTTAAAATCCAGCGGTTGCTCCAATTGGGCTTCCGTCAGTTCAGCAAAGCCTTTTTCCGTAGCATTGGTTGAGGCTTGAACGATCTCCCGGATATCGCTGATCGATTCGAAGCTTGTCGGGAACGTTGGCGGGGAGAAGGCCCCATGCTTGATCGATTGCAGGAACATATCGGAAGATGCAGCCATGTGGACTATCAATTTCCCTAATGTCATAGCATTCGGCCAAGGCTTATATTCCAGATGCTCGTCCCGTATTTCTTCAAGCAGCTGCTGCAGCACACCCCGATGGCGGAGCCATCGCTTTAACTGTTGTTCAGTTTCCATGTACATAAAAAGTCCCTCCTCATAATCGTCACAGTAGATTCGAACTGCTTCTGGTATTAACCTTGTTTGTCATATGGCCTGACTATGGCGCATGGGTGTAGTGGAGCAATAGTAAGTAAATTCGATAGTATGCATGAATATCCTTTATCTAGGCATGCTTAATAAGCATATAAAAGTGAAATGTCGAAAGGATGATTCCCCATCCTTGCCTGGACCTCGTTTTCTAGTTCAACTTAGCCCAATGGAAAATCATGAAAAATAACTGTTGCAATCGGACATTCTTTCGCATATACTGATTTCAGTTAGTAATTGGTCAATCAATAATAAAAATTAAAAATTAACTTCTGAAAGGAGTGATTCCGTATGCCGCGCGAAGCCTCCGCGAACCGACGTCAGGATATTGTTGCAGCAGCAATCGAGGTGTTTGCAGAGATCGGCTATTATCGTGCGACAACCGCACAGGTTGCCGAACGTGCAGCCATATCGCAGCCTTACGTGTACCGTTTTTTTACCAAGGAATCGCTGCTGGTTGAAGCGCTGGCCGTATCTTGGAAGCGGATTGTTCATGCCTTCCGTCAGGTGATTGATTCGGCACCGTCCCAGGAGCTCGAAGAGGGATTGATCCGTGCTTACGAGGAGATCATGCTTGCTCATCGTAGTGAAATCTTACTGCAGATGCAGGCACAGACGATCTCGGATGCACCTGTTCGAGCAGCGATGCAGCAGGGAATGGGAGAGGTAAAGGAGCTGGTGGAGAATGCCTTCATCCATGCCGGATTTCAGGATGCGGATGTGAGAGTCTCCAATTTCCTTGCAAGGGGAATGCTCTGTAATGCCGCAATGGCCATGGACATGCCGAGCATCATGCCGAAGCGTTAGGGGTTGCCGATGGCAGCGGGAGATGGTAAAGGTGAGTGCAGCCCAGCACTTTACACCATGGAGGCATCAAAGCATCGAGCCGTAAGGTCTGCCATAGTTGCTTGAGAGCAAGCTACATTCGCCGGGAATGCGCGCCCCGTACAGTGAGAGCACCAAGCTACGTTCGCCGGAAATGCGCGCCCCGTACAGTGAGAGCACCAAGCTACATTCACCGGGAATGCGCGCCCCGTACAGTGAGAGCACCAAGCTACGTTCGCCGGGAATGCGCGCCCCGTACAGTGAGAGCACCAAGCTACGTTCGCCGGGAATGCACACCCTGTACAGTGGGAGCACCAAGCTACATTCGCCGGGAATGCACACCCTGTACAGTGGGAGCACCAAGCTACATTCACGGGGATGCGCGCCCCGAACAGTGAGAGCACCAAGCTACGTCCACCGGGAATGCACACCCTGTACAGTGAGAGCACCAATCTTGCCTCGCCGCGACTGCCTGCCCCTTACCGGGAGGGGCGCCCCCGGATTGCCGCAACAGCTTATCGGAGAGCACAGCTAACGGCAGGTCACGTCTGCCCCACTGTAGTGTAAGAGCTCTGATTTTCCAGTCATTTGGAGTTAGGCATTATTTTTTTGAACATTAGTAATTGGTCAATCAATAACAAAAAACAAAGGAGATGTTTGATTATGAAAAAGGCGATTGTTCTGGGTGCAACGGGCGGAGTAGGAAATCCGCTGATGCCGAATTGGTGAGAAGAGGGATCGAAACGATTGCCTTCGGCAGATCGATGACCAAGTTAAATGCACTTGCCGAGGAGATTGGCAGCTCCCCATTGTTGAAGCTCCGGACCGGGGATGCCTTTAAACCGGAGGACATCGTTCATGCGGCCGAAGGGGCGGATGTCATTTTTCACAGCGCAAATATTCCGTATCACGAGATGGAATCACGGCTGCTTCCACTCGGGGAATCCGTAATGCAGGCCGCCCAGCGGATGAACGCAAGAGTAGTTGTCGTGGACGGCATATATCCCTATGGGCGACGCAGAATGGAGAAAGCGACGGAGGAGCACCCGAAAATGCCCCATACCCGAAAAGGCAAAACCAGGCTTGCCTATGAGGAGCTTCTGTTTTCGTCACGTTGGAAACCCCGCACCCGCCCGTTGATCGCCCGGTTACCGGATTATTACGGCCCCTCGGCTCAAGCATCTTATCTATCCGTGACGATGGAGGCTATCGCAGCAGGTAAGCCTACGGCCTTCATCGGAAATATGACGGTTCCCCGCGAATATGTCTACTTGCCGGATGCGGCCCGGATGATTTTGGATATCGCCGTTCAGGAGGAGGCTTACGGGCAAAACTGGCACATTCCCGGTCCTGGCGTCATCTCAGGTCGTGACTTGGTACGCATCGCTCAGGAGGCAAGCGGAAGCCGCAAAGCCGTCATACCGCTGGGACGCATCGGGTTATCCCTGATCGGCCTGTTCAATCCCGTAATGAAGGAGGTCGTGGAGATGCTGTATCTTACGGAAGAGCCGCTCGTGCTGAGCGGGGAAAAATACGAGCGTCTCATCGGACCGTTATCCTGGACGCCGCATGAAAAAGCGATTAAGGAGACCATTCAGAGGTTGATGAAGAAGCAGGGCGTGTGAACGGATTGTTCAAATAGCAAGCGTACAAGATACGCGCAACGTCTGCCCATTATTTTTTACTAATAGTAATTGGTCAATCAATAATACCTAATAAGGAGGTGATTCGATGGCCAAACTTCAATTGAAGTTTGTGGACGGCGTACTGGCCGTCATCATTCTGGTGTCAATGCTTAGCTGGTGGGATTAGTAAACGAGCTTTAAAGCGCATTGCTACAAATCATTGTTAGGGAGGTTTGGATCTATGAATGAAGGTTTACGTTCGGCCTGGGCATCGAAGCATACGCTTTGGCTCGGAATTGCCGCGGTCTTGTTGGTACTGTTCTCCATATGGGATTAGCGAAAAAAGCTTGCACGCTGGCCGAAAGGGCTGGCGTGTTTTTTTTTCAAAAATATTTAAATTCCATCCATCAGTTGCATTCGCTCAAACGTTATATTAACAAGAAAGACAAAACGGAAGATACGAGGTCGGCTATGGACGTAAATGATCTGTACGAAAATTTGAAGGAGGATGTCCGGCGCTACGCCCGGTCGGTCGCAAAGCACGCGTACGAAGCCGACGATCTGGTGCAGGATGCCTTCATCAAGGCGATGAAGGAGCCGCAGCTGGCACAGTGGCCGCTCCACAAGCAGAAGGCTTGGTTCTTCAGGGTCATCAAAAATCGGTTGATCGACATTACCCGGCGGGAAAAACGGCTGCTCCCCTGGGATGATGATCTGGATGCTACCTTGTTATCCGTGCCAGACCTCGAGATGGAGACCACGGAATGGCTGGGCCGCTTGCCCCAGTCCCAAAGCGATATTGTGTTTAAGCGCTACTGGCTCGGCATGTCCAGTCAGGAGATCGGGGACCAGCTTGGATTGCCGGCCGCCACGATCCGTTACAAGCTGCAGGCCGCCATCAAGAAATTAAGAACCTATTGGGAGGAAGATATGAAATGAGCAGAATCATTGGCAATGTGGGGATGCTGGATCTTACGGAGGCAACAGAGGAAAGCGTGAAAAGCATTGAACGGATCGACAATGTGGGCATGGTGCTGTACCGGGCGGAGACCGCCCATCTTCTGGCGCTGCTCACGAACGCCGGCAACATCGGCAAAACGCTGGAAATCCCCAGAGGCTACCGCTTTTTTAAAGGCACTTTGAGATTGAACGCCGAGTATTTTAGGCAGAAGCAGCCGGAGAATGTATTTACGTATGGCACGGTGGTCATAGATCAGGATGTAACCCTTGAAGCTTTTGAGCATAGCGGGCTGCACATGGTAGTGAGGGGCGAGGTGTATGTTCCAAAACATTTGGAGGGAGCCATAACCGCATCGCTGCTTAAAATGGAGGGAGCGGAAGCGAGCATCCAAGCCTATCAATCCGAGCTTCGGTTTGAGTCCGGGAAATTCCGTCTGACCAGCGCGTATTTGTCTTCGCTCAAGGAGCCCCGGTACTTGGTCGTGAATGGCGTCCTTGAATTGGAGAAGGATCTGGACATGGAACAATTCGCCGACCGGATTGAAAAGATCCATGTGAACGGCATCGCGATGATCCATGAGGAGCAGAGCCCCTATTTTTATGACAAAATGCAGTCGATCAACGGTCAGGTAAAGGTAATTCCTGCAGGGTTCGAGCATGTAACGAAAACGCTGAGACTGAACGCCCGAACGATTCGCCGATTTGCCGACCGTAAATTATATACCAAGCACCCCATTGTGCTTGATGCTGACGTGACAAGGGAGGCGTTCAGCCGCGCCATCGCCGGGATTCAATCGACCTCGATGGTGATCTGCAGCGAAGACATTGAGGATCTGGTCTGGGAACGCTGTCCGGACGTGAATACGGAGATCGTCAGCTATGAGCAGGCATTCGTATTCGTGGAAGGAGAGGAAGTATGGTCGAAGGACCAATTGCTTGCTTTAAAGGAGCCGGCCAGCTTCATTGTAGACGGAACATTGATCCTCGAAGACGACGTTACGGAGGATGTATTGGAGGCCAAGCTGCGTTCCTTGGATCTGTTCGGGAAAGTGATGGTCGCGGAAAAAAGAATTAAAGGTGTTTTATACCCTTACCTTCGGAGCATGAGCGGCAGTATTATAGTGAAGGGGACGGAGGAGAAGTTTGCAGGTATCGGTAATGTCGGAATGTTGTCGCTATAAAAGAAAAGAGGAAGGTAAAAATGAATATCAATAATGAAGATATTGCCAACCAGCATGTGAACGATCTCCGCCAGGAACTCGAACGATGCAGGTTGGCTCAACAAACGAAAGCCACCCGTAATGAAGCTGCAGATGCTGCCGCAGGCGGCGCGAAGACTGCAGGCAAATGGAAGGCTTTGCTGGATACCATCATGATGATGGGAAGACGATTACTATAATTAAAGTGCGTGTTCAAAAAGTCGGTTTTTCAGCACCGAGAAGGTTGGATGAAGGTAGGGACTGAGGAGCGGAGCGTACGTTTTGGGTACGTGCGCACCGGAAGGCCCGGCTGAATTCAAGATTCGATGCCGAGTTACTTCTTGACGCACTTCGTGATCAAAAGACGATTTTTTGAACAACCTCTTAAAGTCATCCATTGGATGGATCGCCGGTGCCAAGAAAGTGGCACCGGCGATTTTTAATTAGGGGGAGGCTGGACGCAGGCAACAGGCAAGGGCTAAGTAACGGCGCGAGCATTGGACTTGGAGACCTGGCACGCATAGCTACGAGAATCAAGCGTTGCGTTCATTCATTCGCTCATACAGAAAATCAACCACATGCTTGACTTCCATCGTTTCGCTGCAGCCGTGCTGTTCCACGCCCAGCTTCATCTGCAGCAGACAACCCGGATTGCTGGTCAGCAGGTATCTGGCTCCGGTGGCGTTGACGTTCTCCATCTTATGCTCCAGGATTTGACCCGCCATTTCCGGCTGCGTCACATTGTATATGCCTGCCGAGCCGCAGCAGCGGTCCGCTTCCCTCATCTCTTGGAAGCTGACGTTGGGCACCTGGCTTATGAGCTGCCTTGGTGCCGCCCCGCTGCGCATCACATTCCGCAAATGGCAGGAGTCCTGATAGGTCACAACGACAGGCTCGGTGGACGTCGCGGATTCACTGAATGCAGGCAGTCTGCCATGCTCCACGAGCAGCTTGCTGATGTCCACGACCCGGCTGGCGAACCAGGCGGCTTGTTCCTTCCAAGTCTCATCCTCATGAAGCAGATGGTCATACTCCACCAACAGGGCACCGCAGCCG
The DNA here is from genome assembly GCF_038003785.1 of Paenibacillus sp. FSL W8-0919. Classification (NCBI taxonomy): domain Bacteria; kingdom Bacillati; phylum Bacillota; class Bacilli; order Caryophanales; family Paenibacillaceae; genus Paenibacillus; species Paenibacillus sp. FSL W8-0919. The sequence goes on along the minus strand of NZ_JBBOPV010000001.1, from coordinate 6,705,570 downwards.
CCGGCATTGGATACGATATAATCCACATCCAGCTCCTTGAACACCCTCACGTTGATCCTCGCCATATCTCTTGCCAGCTCCAGCTCGCCGCTGTGGGCATGGAGTGCGCCGCAGCAAACCTGCTCCGGCGGTATAACAACCTCGAAGCCCGCCTTCGACAGCAGCTTTACGGTATTGACGTTGGTGCCGGCGAACATGACATCCATGATGCAGCCTCTGAATAAAGCGACGCGAGCGATCGGAGTGCCTTTAGCCGGATACACCGTTCCCAGCTGTTCGACGACGCCATCCGCGGTGGCGTCCGGCAGAATCCGCTCCATGTCCCGCAGATGCTTGGGGAAGAGGCGCATGACGCCGGTTCCTCTCGCCACGCGCTGCAAGCCGGATTTTTGGTAAAATTTCAGCGTTCTTCCCAGCGTCTTCAGACGTTTGCGGTGCGGGAAGACGCCCTTGAAGAACAGCTTGCGCATTCCCTTCACAGGAATGGAATGCACCGGATGATCCTCAATGGCGTCTCGGGCCTGCTCAATGAGCTGACCGTATTTCACATCTGCCGGACATACCGGCTCGCAGGCTCGGCAGCCCAGGCAATGGTTCATCTGATCGCGGAAGCGATCATCCGGCTCCATCAGCCCGTCGGCCACGGCCTTCATTAAGGCAATGCGCCCGCGGGGAGATTCGGGCTCTACGCCCGTTTCCCTGAATGTAGGGCAGGCCGGGAGGCAAAACCCGCAGCGCATGCAGTTGGTCAATTGATCGTAATCGAGCTTTTCGAGCAAGGTACGGGCCAGGGGATTGGTATGGTTGATCTGGGGCTTTTTCCCGATATTCGCTTGGCTAGTCATGATGAATTACCACCCTTTTTCGTGATTCTTTGGCAAACACCTTGCCTGGATTCAACAAATTATCGGGATCGAATACCTGCTTGATCCCTTTCATGAGCGAGACGCCGGAAGCGCCGATCTTCCACTCAAGGAATGGTGCCTTCACCATGCCCACGCCGTGCTCGCCGGTAATGGTGCCGCCAAGCTCAAGGGCCGCCGCGAAAATCTCTTCAAAGGCTTGCTCCACCCGGTGAATTTCCTCCGCATCCCGGGCATCGGTCGTTGCCGTAGGATGCAGGTTGCCGTCGCCGGCATGGCCGAAGGTGGCAATCGTCACATTATACTTGGCTGAAATGTCATTGATCCGGCGGACCATATCGGCGATTTTGGACCGGGGAACAGTCGCGTCCTCCAGAATCGTGGTCGGACGAAGCCGCGCCAGCGCCGTAAAGGCGCTTCTTCGCGCTGTCAACAGCCGCTCCGCCTCTTCCCGGGTGGCAGCCACCTGAATGCTGTCGGCTTGCTCGCGCATGCAAATTTGGCGGATCTGCTCAATGTCCCTGGTTACAGTCTCGGGGTCACCGTCCTGCTCGATCAACAGGATCGCCTCCATGTCCAGCGGAAGGCCAAGCTTGGCAAAATCATCGACGACGCGGATCGTCGGATTATCCATGAATTCCAGCGTCGCCGGAATAATCTTGGATTCGATAATGGCGGAAACCGTCCGGGCCGCTCCGTATAGATCGCGGTACATGGCGAGCATCGTCATTTTGCTCTTCGGCGGGGGAATCAGCTTCAAGGTCGCTTCGGTAATAATCGCAAGCGTGCCTTCCGAGCCGACCAGCAGCTTGGTCAAATCATATCCCGCTACATCCTTCATCAGCTTTCCGCCGGTACGAATGATTTCGCCGCTGGCGAGCACGGCCTCGAGCCCGATCACATAATCCTTCGTCGTGCCGTATTTCAAACCGCGCAGACCGCCCGAGCATTCGGCGATATTGCCGCCGATCGTCGAGATGCGCATGCTGCTTGGGTCCGGGGGATAGAACAAGCCCAAGGATTCAATATGTTGAATGAAGTCGGCCGTAATGATCCCGGGCTGAACGGTGGCCGTCAAATTTTCCAGATCCAGCTCCAGAATTCGGTTCATCCGGTGCATCACCATGACGACGCCGCCTTGAATCGGAACGGTTCCTCCGCAGAGATTGGAGCCTGAGCCTCTGGACACGAGCGGGACTTTATAGGCTGATAACGCCTTCATAATGGCGGAAACCTGCTCCGTGTTGGCAGGATAGATTACAGCGTCAGGCAAAGCCTGCAGCATCGGAGTGCCGTCATAGGAATGCGCGATAAGCGCCTCTTGATCATCCCGGAAGTGGGCATCGCCAACGATGGAGCGAAGCTGTGCGGCGAGAGACGGGTCTAACATAAACGAGTTCCCTCCTAATTGATCAGGTCATCTGATGACTTTTGTTTTATTATATGACATGATTATAGTAATGAATAGTACAAAAAATGAGCAGGAGGCAAACGGACCATGCGAACGATCAAAGTGGAGAACCAGAAGGGGCATGAAATTGTGGGGGAGCATCTGCTTCAGCAGATCCGGGAGGGGCATCTCAAGCCGGGCCAGAAGCTCCCCTCCGTCGTTGAATTAGCGGCCGCATATGGCGTAGGAAGATCCACGATCCGTGAGGCGGTCAGCGCCCTCAAGGCCATGGGATGGGTCGATGTGCGTCAGGGAGGCGGGACATATGTGAAGACGGTTCTTCCCAGCGAGCCCCGAAGCGGCGCCGACTTATTGTTCCAAGGGGCCGAGTCCCTTATTGAGCTGCTTGAAGTCCGCAAGGTGTTGGAGTCCGGTACCGCCTCATTGGCTGCTGAACGGAGGACGGAGCAGGATCTTGTCCGAATGCGCGATGCCCTTTCGCAGATGGAGCATGGGCTGAAAGTAAACGATACGGGGGAAGGCGAGAGGGCGGATGTCGCTTTTCATATGGCGATTGCGGCAGCGTCAGGCAACACGCTGCTGATTCAGCTGATGGAGTCGCTATCCGACCGTTTAACGGACACCATTCAGAAGTCCAGGGAGCTGTGGTTCTACAAGGAACAATCAACCGCCGCCCGGTTATTGACGGAGCACCAAATGATATTTGATGCGATTGAGCGGCAGGATCAGGAGCAGGCCGGTGAGAGAATCGCAGCACATCTGACCAAGGTGGAGCAGGTGCTTCGATCAGGGCTGGCGTCGGAAAGCGGCAGACTGCCGGATTAACGCGTACATGGCTGAGGGAGGGGGAAGAACTCGATTTTTTTGCTGCCCTTGTACCCAAGGTAACCTGCAATCGACTTAAGGATGAGCCTTACACTTTACTTCGGGTCAGTGCCGCTTGGCACTGGCTTATTTCATTTTATTGTGCGGTCCGGTTTTCTACCTATCGTTAAAAAAAATTGACTTAACGGAGAGTTGTTCGCTATTATTTTACCTAACGATAGTTAAAAAAAGGTGGGCAACCAATGAAGAAACGTGATATGACTTCACAGCAGTTGATTGAAGCGGCCCTGCATTTATTTGCGCAGCACGGCATCGAGAAGACCAGCCTTGCAATGATCGCAGCGGCGGTAGGCATGACGAAGCCTTCGATTTATTATCATTTTGCTTCGAAGGATGAACTCATCGAGCGGGTCTTCGAATACATGTTCAGTGACTACCATTTCGACCATTACTTCTCGGTTTCGGAGCTGACTGCGGAGAATTTCGTCTTGAAGCTGTACGAGGGCGGGCTGCGTATGTTTCCAGAGGATGAGGAGCATTTTGCTCCGGTCTTCCGATTGTTGAACGAATTCATGCTGACTGCCGGCCGAAACGGACACTATGGCGAGCGAGTCATCGCCATGCAGCGGGAATTTCTGGACGGATTCGAGAAGGTCATGCAGCGGGGAGCCGAGTTAGGCGTAATCGAACCCGAGAACGTGACGGTTAAGGCCCATTTGCTGGCACTTCTCATTGACAATATCACCAGCTACATGATGATGGGCATGAAGCTGCCGTATCAGGAGTTATGGAAGGAAGCCGTCAACAGCGTCTTCCGGAAAGGGGAGGATCGTATTGGATAAACGAACGGAATGGACGGAGCTTGGATTATCGACAGTGGATAAAATGCTGATATGGGCGATTCCGCCGGTGCTTGGGGGCGTGCTCGGCTGGTTCCTTCCTGTCATCGCGGAATGGGCGTCCAGCCTGCCATGGGTGCCATTCCAGGGGCCGCTGGAGCTGGTTGCTTCGCTGCATGGACCGTGGGTTGCGCTGATTACGGCACTGCTCGGGCTCCTTGCGGGCATGTGGCTTTCCCATGCGGCCATACGTGAGAGCCTCCACGTACGAATATCCGACCGGGAACTGCAGCTATCCGTGAATGGTGCAGAGGCTAGTTACGCAAGAGAAGACATATTCGCCGCCTTCCTGGATGGCAAGGAGCTCGTCCTTGTCGGTCAGCAGGGTCAGGAGCTGTATAGACAGAAGATTGAAGGGAAAGCACGGCTGTTCACGGAGGAGTTTCTAAGGCACGGCTACCCGTGGCGGGAAGGAGATCCGTATGCGGATGAATACCGCAGGTGGGTCGCAAATTCCCCGGAATTGACCGCAGCCATGAACGCCCTGTTCGAGGCGAGGGAGAAGGCACTGCGAGAGGATGACAAGGATGATGCAGACGATCTGCGTCGGGAGCTCTCAAAGCTCGGGGTAACGGTCCGTGACGAAGGAAAGCGGCAGTACTGGCGTCTGCATGGATCGCGGCTTTAACGACTGTAGCGACCGTAATGGCAGCAACCTGCTCTTCCACTCTCAAACAAATGAACCCCTTCCATCTGACAAAAAGACACCCTACACCGCTCTCGCAAACAATTTTCCCTCTTGAGATAAGACATCCGGCGGTCCTTTCCTTCAAAGAGAAGCTTTACAATGAAAGCGATACCTCGAAAGCGATACCTCACTCGAAGGAGATGTCTTATGAATTTTGATCTGAATATCGTGCCTTTCAGCCGAAGAGAGTCCTTCTTGGCGATCTCCCTCCTGCCCGAGGCTAAGGAGCGGAGAAAGGGGCTTTACCTGCGTACAGTCCGCGGAGGAGACGACAAGTTTGGCGAGGCCTTTCTGATTGAGCTGCTGGACCGGAACAACGAGCCGGTTTCTTTTGACCCTATTGCATCACCCGAAAAACTCAGGCTGGAGACCACGCATTGGGCTGGCCACGCAGATATTTGCATATCCGACTCCCGGACCGTCAGGTTCCGGTCGAAAGGATGCGGTATACGCCTCACCTTTTTTCCCGCCGCATATGATTATGCTTATGAGACGGATCCGGACCGCTGGGAAGTGAACAGCTTTACCCATGGCTGCCGCTTTATGCTGACAAGGCTTGCGGGACGCATGAGCATGGAGGTTGCATGGGATGAGATCAAGAGCTCGCGGGTAACCGCCGAATTTTCAGCGGATGAGGAGACCGACACGGCGGAATTTGCCGTGGAAGAGTTCATGACGGTAATGACGCCGCGCTCCGAATGGGAGAGCTTTGACGAGGCGGTGCGGCTCGTTCAGGAGGATTACGGCAGCTGGTTAAACCGCACCTTAACCGTCCCGGAGCGTTGGCAGGAAGCCAGAGAGCTCGCCGCCTATATCACCTGGTCCTGCCTGGTTCCCGCCGAAGGCTGCCTGACCCGCCCGGCGATGTATATGTCAAAGAACTGGATGACCAACATTTGGAGCTGGGACAACTGCTTTAATGCAATGGCCTTGGTGCGGCATAACCCGAAGCTGGCGTGGGACCAGTTTATGATCTTTTTCGACCGGCAGGATGAGAGCGGGCTGATTCCGGACTTCGTGAATGATAAATACGAGCTCTGGAACTGCAACAAGCCGCCGATTCACGGATGGACGCTGTCTTGGATGATGCGGCGCACCGATTTCATACAAGAGGAGCAGCTGCGCGAGGTGTACGGACCGCTCTCCAAATGGACGCAGTGGTGGTTCACGTACCGGGATCATGACGGCGACGGCATTCCCCAGTACAACCACGGCAACGATTCGGGCTGGGATAACAGCACGGCGTTCAATAACGGGATCCCTGTGGAAAGCCCCGACCTCTCGTCCTATCTGATTATTCAGATGGAGGTGCTGGCCGAAATCGCCGGCCTTCTCGGGTTGCCGGAGGAAGCTGCCGCATGGAAGCAGAAAGCGGACGATACGCTTGAGCGCATGCTCTGTCATTTTTGGAGGGATGGAAGGTTCACGGCCTGCCGTTCAGGCACGCATGAGGTGTCGGAAGGCGACAGCCTGCTGCTGTTCGTCCCGATCCTGCTGGGCAAGCGGCTGCCGGAGCATATCCGTGCCGCGCTGCTTGCGGGACTTCGGGATGAGACCCGGTTCCTGACCTGGAACGGCTGGGCGACGGAGAGCGTCAGCAGCCGTTATTATAAGCCGGACGGATACTGGCGCGGGCCGATCTGGGCTCCCTCGACCATGCTGCTTGTCGAAGGCGTTGCGGCAGCCGGCGATCAGGAGCTGGCGGCGGAGGTGGCCCACCGGTTCTGCCGAATGCTGAGCAGCAGCGGCATGGCAGAGAATTTTGACGCCCTGACCGGAGCGGGGCTGAGAGACCGGGCGTTTACCTGGACCTCCAGCGTATTTTTGATACTTGGACATGAATACACGCGTTGACCGACCTTAGAGAAACACTTCTTCCCGGGCATTTTTTGCCTTGGGGGGAGGTGCTTTTTCCGTTTCCCCTGAGTTTTCCAGTTGGCGCCTAATTACAAGCCCTAGGTTGGGGTTTATAATGAAAGCGGTGTCAATGCCGCTGGGGCTGTGAATGCCTTCAGGCTTAAAGCTTGTTTTTGAAAAAAAAAAGACGAAAAGACAGCGGGGAGATCATAATGGGCTTTCAACGGACCAAAAAGGTAGCCGGGCGCATGTTCGCCGGCGCCTACCATAGCATACGAGCCAAGCTGCTCTCGTGGTTTTTAATCGTCACCCTGATCCCGTTGTTTTCGCTTGGCGCGTTGTCCTACTACCAGTCGGCCCGGATCATCAACTCCCAATTCGGAAAGTACGGAGATAATGCCGTCGCCCAGCTGGAACAGCAAACCAGCTCAACCTTGAGCCGGATGAAGCAGACGGCGGAAACAATCTACTCCTATCTGCTGGACCCGAGCCGGATGGGGATTGGAAACCAGGCACCTACCACCTACCGCGACATTTTGGAGAAGAATGATTTTGAATCCTTGCTGAAATCCCTTCGGACCCAGCTGACGGCCGGCATCTACATTATTACGACCTCGGGTTATTACTACGGGGAGAACAATCTGGACGTAGCCAAGCTTGACCGTATTCCCTTATGGCGGTCGAAGCCGAAGGCGTATGCCGGAACCTATTGGCTCGGCTTTTATCCGCAGGATCATTTCATCAAGAGCAGCGACAGCGGCAACCGAAGCGTCATCGGCCTGGCGGTTCCGATTCACCATCCGGACAAGTCCCAGGACGGCAGCATCATTCTCATCGAAGAGTATGCGGAAGAGCTGCTGCAGATGTTCCGGCAATTCGAGGAGGATACCCATGCCCATCTGCAGATCAGCTCGCCGGACGGTACGGTCATCTACGAGACGGATGCCGCTTACTCGCCCAAAGACAGCGATGTAACCTGGTCACGGACGCTCGCCGTCAATCAATGGACGCTCGAGGCCCGGATTCCGGCGAAAGCCTTCTATCGATCCTCAGGCATCATCCGGGCGAACACGATGACGGTTGCCATCTTGTCCTGCCTGCTCGCTTTCGGCATCGCCTACCTGTTCTCTTCGCGCTTCACCTCAAGGATCAGGACATTGAAGGATTCGATGCAGAAGGTCAGCTTCGGCAAGCTGGACACCCGCACGCCGATCGATGGCCGAGACGAGCTGGGCAGCCTGGATATGAGCTTCAACCGGATGGTTACGGGGATTCAGGAATTGATCGGCGAAGTGGAAAGAAGCGAGCGGCTGAAGAAGGAGGCGGAGCTGCGGGCATTTCACTATCAGATCAATCCCCATCTGCTGTTCAACACGCTCAACTCCATTCAGTGGAAAGCCAGGCTCGAGGGCGCCGAGGACATCCGCCTGATGCTGTATCATCTGACGATGGTGCTCGAGGGAAATCTTGATATCTCCCAGGAGCTGGTCACGCTTCGCAGGGAGCTGCGCATGATCGAGCATTTTCTTAAGGTCCAGGAAATCCGGTACGGGGAAGTATTTCGTTATCGCCTGGAATGTGACGATTCACTGCTTCCGTATTTGATTCCGCGGATGACGCTTCAGCCGTTATTTGAAAATATATTCTTCCACGCCTTCACGGACGGCGAAGGAGAGATCGATATGTCGATCAGGATGGACGGCGACGATCTGGTGCTAATGCTCCGGGATAACGGGGCAGGCATGAAGGAGGAGCAGCTGGCGAGGCTATTCTCGCCTGAAGTAAAACGCAAGGGACGGGGCGGGCTTGGCGTACGCAACGCCGATCAAAAATTCAAGCTGCATTTTGGCCCGCTGTACGGGCTCACGGTGTATTCCGTGAAGGGAGAAGGAACGACAATCACCATACGCTGGCCGAAAAAGGAGGAGTCTGACGATGTTGGAAACAGAGAAAATCAAGGTGCTGATTGCCGATGACGAGAGTATCGTGCGCAAGGGACTCCGCACAACGGTGGCTTGGGACCGCTTCGGGATGGAGGTTGTGGCGGACAGCCCTAACGGCCAGGCAGCCTGGGAAGCTTTCCTGGAGCATCGTCCCCAGGTCGTCATCACGGATATCGTCATGCCGGAGATGGACGGGATCGAGTTGTCCCGCAGGGTCAAGGAAGCAGCGCCGGAGACCAGAATCATTCTGCTCAGCTGCCATCGGGACTTCGAATATGCCCAAGAGGGGATGCGGCTCGGAGCCTCGGCCTATTTGTTGAAGACCGCCTTCGAGGATGAAGAGCTCGAGGCCCTGCTGGGCAAATTTCAGCGGGAGCTGTCTGAGACGGCAAGCTCTTCGCAGGATCAGGACGATCAGCTGTCCACGCATCTGTATGCTTGGCTTAATGGGCATAACGACAAATTCCTGGAGGTGCTGAGGAAGCTTTGGAGCGGCAGCTGGCGCATGAAAGGACAGCCTGCCGCGCTGTACCTGGTTAAGTCCGCCGGATGTGACAGCTCATGGGAGAGCCTTCTCCGGGAGCATGAAGCCGATGAGCCGGGACTGCACAGCGGCAAGCGGATTCGCTACGGGTCGGACAGCTGTTATTGGGTCGTTCCGGATGGGCTAAAGGACGGTATAGAGAGCCTGCTGATCGAGATGAAGAGCCGGTGCGGCAAGCTGACGTGGGATTCGCGGCGAGGCCTTGAGGACCTGGAGGATGTGCAGGATGCCTTTCAATCGCTGCATAAGGAAGCCGAATTGGAGCGGGTGTACGGACTTAGCGCGGAGCATTGGCCCGAACCGATTCTGCAAGCCGTTCATCTGCTGCATGCGTTTCCGTCGGCCGAATGGTCGGCGGCGGAGCTGGCCCAGAAGGTGGGATTAAGCCGCAGCCATTTTTCGATTTTGTTCAAAAAAACGGTTGGCGACAGCTTCATCGCTTTCCAATATAAGCGCAAGCTTCGTCTCGCTTACGGATTGCTGCGCGAAACCTCCTTAACCATGCAGGAAATCGCCGAGCGGACAGGTCTTGGGGACAGCAAATATTTCAGCAAATGGTTCAAGCGCTGCACCGGGAAGACGCCAAGCCAATACCGTACCGAACAAAAAGGGGAATCATCGTAAACAAACGAACACCGAGAATGACCATTTCGAACAAAAACACGATAAACTGCGAATCAGCGCACGTTTTGAACCGCTTTCATAGGAGTTATGATGAAAGCGGTTTAATTCATATTACCTCAACTCTTTAGGGGGAATCGACATGATGAAAAGAAGGTCATGGATGGTTATCGTATCCGTGATGGCGTTAACGGCATCCATGCTGGCCGGATGCGGCGGCAGAGGCACCGGTACGGCGAAGGAGCCGGACAATGGCTCGCAAGCCGGGGTTACAACGCTTCGGTTCGCAACTTGGGATACCGGCGATGCGCTGAAGATTGAACAGGATATCGCCAAAAAATTCGAGGAATCGCATCCCGGCACGAAGGTCCAGGTAGAGGCCTATGCAGACGGGTTCGATCAAAAGCTGGCAGCCGGCTTCGGCGCTGCAAACCCGCCGGACGTGATGTATATGTGGGATTTCCCGACGTATCATCAGTCGCTGGAGCCGCTGGACGATTACGCGTCCAAGGACAAGGATTTGATCATTGACGATTTTTACCAAGGCCTGTTCAACTACGGCAAGATCGGGGATAAGCTGTACGGGATCCCGGCCGGATTCACGACGCGGGTCGTGTATTACAACAAGAAGCTGTTCGATGAGGCGGGAATCGCATATCCGAACGACGGATGGACCTGGACTGACTTTCAGGACATTGCCAAGAGGCTGACGGACCCGTCCAAGAAGCAGTACGGCTTCGGCGTACGTGCGGAGAACGACACGTATGACCTGCAAGGCCTGGTATGGAGCAACGGAGGCTCATTCATATCGGAGGACGGCACGACGATTGAAGGCTATATGAACAGCAAAGAGACGGCGGAAGCCATTCAGATGCTGGGTGATATGCTGAAGAACGGTACCGCCGTGCTTGCCGGTGGCAAGGGACAGCAGAGCGGGGAGGACATCTTCAAGGCCGGAAAGATCGCGATGTGGGAGAGCGGAATATGGCCGCTCGAATCGTTCAGGGAAGCCGGAATCGATGTGGGCACCGTCGAGATGCCGGCCTTCCCGGGCAAGCCGGTCAAGGGGGTTCTTGCCGAATCGGCGCTGTCGATTGCGAAGGACTCCAAGCATAAGGATCTGGCCTGGGAGTTCATCAAGTTCTATGTGTCCGATGAAGCGATCAAAATGCGCGTGGCCGACCTTCCGGTCCGGGCAAGCGTCGTCAATGAGCTGAAGAAGGATCAGGATCCGCTCTACAAGCCGTATTACACGATGCTGGAGCGTTCGGACAATACGCCGGCCTTCCTGCTCAACCCGAAATGGAACGAAGTCAACCGCCAGCTGTCGGCAGCCGTGGAGTCCGTCATGTTCGGCAGCGATGCACAAGAGGCTCTGAACCAAGCGGTGAAGGACAGCGAACGCTATTTGAAATAAACGATAGAAAGAAGGCTCGCTACTATGGCCCGGATCAATGTGCTTAACCCGCAGCAGCAGACAGCGGCCCCGAAGCGGCTTGGACGAAAACGATGGGGTGGGGCAGCGCCCTACCTCTTCATTTTTCCATGGATATTCGGCTTCCTGGTCTTCACGCTGGGCCCGCTGTTGTTCTCTCTTGTTATTTCCTTTTTTGACTGGCCGATCGTCGGTCAAGTCACCTTCGTCGGCTTCGACAATTACGTGGAGATGTTCTCGGATGATCCGCTGTTCTGGAAATCCCTGATGATTACGCTGAAATTTGCGGCTTTATTCGTGCCGCTGAACATTATCGTCGCCTTGGGACTGGCGATGCTGCTGAACCAGAAGGTAAAAGGCAGCGCCTTCTTCCGAACCGCCTTCTACCTGCCGTCGGTCATTTCCGGCGTGGCCCTCGCCATGATCTGGTCATGGGTTTACAGCGGGGATTACGGGATCCTGAATTACTTCTTGTCGGTATTCGGCATTGAGGGCCCGGACTGGCTGAACGATACGAAATGGTCCCTCGTCGCGATGGTGATCGCAAGCCTGTGGGGCCAGGGCTCGATGATGCTTATTTTTCTCGCGGGGCTCAAAGGCATCCCGAAGGACTTGTACGAGTCGGCTTCCATTGATGGAGCCGGCAAGATCAGACAGTTTTTCAATGTGACCGTTCCGATGATTACGCCGACGCTGCTGTTTAACCTGATCACGTCCATCATCGCCGCCTTCCAGCAGCTGACGCTGGCGCTCCTGTTAACGGGCGGGGGGCCGCTGAAATCCACCTTTTTCTATGCGATGTACATGTACGAGAATGCGTTCAAATACTTCAAAATGGGCTACTCCGCAGCGAATGCGTGGTTCATGTTCCTGATCGTCCTGACGCTTACGTTCCTTGTGTTCAAGTCCTCGGAGGCTTGGGTGTTCTATGAGGGCGAGATGAAGAAGGCAAAACCGAAGCATGTCAAACGCCGGGCTGCCGGCAGAGAGGGGCATTGACGCATGAGAAAAGTAATCACGTACACGCTGCTTGTATTCTGCTCCCTGCTGTTCGTTGCGCCCCTGTTCTGGGCCGTAACGACCGCACTAAAGTCCCCGCAGGAGCTGTATCTGTTTCCACCGAAATGGCTGCCGTCCGTTTGGCGGTTCAGCAATTTCGCGGAGGCCTGGAGCATCCAGCCGTTTAACCTGTTTTTGAAAAATACGGTGATCGTGACGCTGCTGTCCACGCTCGGGCAGCTCATCTCCTGCACGCTGGTGGCGTACGGGTTCGCCCGGTTCCAATTCAAGGGACGTGATGCGCTGTTCCTGATCGTGCTTGCAACCATGATGATCCCCTGGGAAGTGACCATGATCCCGCAGTATATGGAGTTCAACTACCTGGGGTGGATCAATACGCTTAAGCCGCTGATCGTCCCCTCCTGGTTCGGCTCCGCGTATTTCATCTTCCTGCTGCGGCAGTTCATCATGACCTTGCCAAGAGAGCTTGACGAGGCGGCCACGATTGACGGTGCGGGAAAAATGACGGTTCTGGCGAGGATCATCGTGCCGCTCATGGGACCGTCGCTGATCTTAGTTGCGGTGTTTCATATGATGAGCTGCTGGAATGATTACCTGGGCCCGCTCATCTTCCTGAATGATCAGACCAAATATACGTTGACGCTGGGCCTGTCCCAGTTCAGGGGCATGCATGGCGTCGACATGCAGTCCATCATGGCCATTACATGCCTGATCTCCATTCCGCCGCTTGCCGTATTTTTCTTCGCCCAGCGGTATATCGTCGGCGGAATCGCGACGACGGGGATCAAAGGCTAGATCAGATGACAGCAACGATAAAGCAATATGGAAAGGATGGAGAGAATAGCATGAAAGTCAGACCGATTGACCGGGATTGGGATAATCTTGGCGTGCTGGAGCGAAACCGCTCCAAGAGCCGGGCCTATTTCATCCCGTTTACGGATGCCGAGGAAGCGCTCCGCTATGACAGGGGCAGCTCGGCATGGTACAAGTCGCTGAACGGCATGTGGAAATTTCATTATGCGGAGGAGCCGGAGGCGGCTCCTGAAGATTTTTATTTAACCGAGTATAACGTTTCGGATTGGGACGATATTCCCGTACCGGGACATTGGCAGCTGCAGGGCTACGGCCATCCGCATTATACGGATCTGTATTATCCGTTCCCGGTGGATCCGCCGCATGTGCCGGATGCGAACCCGACCGGCAGTTATGTCCGGGAATTTGAGATCCCCGGCGATTGGGACGGCAGGAGGATCAGCGTCAAGTTCGACGGCGTGGACAGTGCGTTTCATGTATGGCTCAACGGGTCGTTTATCGGCTACAGCCAAGGAAGCCGGCTGACCTCCGAGTTCGATCTGACGCCCTATGTGACGACCGGGGTGAACCGGATGGCCGTCCGCGTATATCAGTGGTCCGATGGAAGCTATCTGGAGGATCAGGATATGTGGTGGATGAGCGGCATTTTCAGGGATGTGTACCTGGTCGCGGAGCCTGCAGCTCTTCGCATCGCCGATTTCCGCGTGATCACCGAGCTTGATGCGGAGTACCGGCAAGCCAAGCTGAACGTCCTCCTGGAGCTGGAGGGGACGGAGGACGGCTCGGTCCAGCTGCAGCTGTTGAACGGGAACGGCACCGAGGTTGGCGCAATCGGGAAGGAAATCGCCCGCTCCTCCTCGGCGGAGCTTGAAATCGAGGTGATCAACCCGGCCCTGTGGAGTGCGGAGTCCCCGGCTTTATATCATCTGGTCATGACCTTGAAGGATTCAAAAGGGCAGTCTCTGGAGACCATTGCGCAGCGCGTCGGCTTCAGGACCGTTGAAGTCAAGGACGGCCAGCTCATGGTGAATGGCCGGCCGATCCTGCTCAAAGGAGTCAACCGCCATGATCATCACCCGGATACCGGCCGGACCGTGACGATGTCAACGATGCTCGAGGACATTCAGATGATGAAGCAGCACAACATCAATGCCGTGCGGACGGCGCATTACCCGAATGACCCGCGGTTCTACGATCTGTGCGACGAGTACGGGCTGTACGTCATGGAAGAGGCTGATCTGGAGACCCACGGCTTCGAGCTGCTCGGCAATATTTCGCGTCTAAGCGATGATCCGGCGTGGAAGGAGGCTTATGTGGACCGTGTCCGCCGGATGGTGGAGCGGGATAAGAACCATCCTAGCGTGCTGTTCTGGTCCCTCGGCAACGAATCCGGCTTCGGCTGCAATTTCCGCGCGATGGCGGACTGGTGCCGGGAGCATGACACCACGAGGTTGATCCATTATGAGGAGGACCGGGAAGCCGAGGTGTGCGATGTTGTGAGCACGATGTATTCCTCCGTTGAGAAGATGGAGGGGTTCGGTCAACTGGAGGGGCATCCCAAGCCGCATATTCTGTGCGAATATGCCCACGCCATGGGCAACGGACCCGGCGGACTGCGCCCTTATTTTGACACCTTTGAAAGGTATCCCCGTCTTGCGGGAGGGTTCGTGTGGGAGTGGATCGACCATGGGTTGACGAGAACGACGGAAGACGGCAGGAAGGATTATGCGTACGGCGGAGATTACGGCGACGTGCCGAATAACGGCAACTTTGTCATCGACGGATTGGTGCGTCCGGACCGAACGCCTTCGCCGGGACTTCTCGAGTATAAGAAGGTGATTGAACCGATTCGCGTTACCATGCCGCAAGCCGGCACGCTGCTCGTCATGAACCGGTACGATTTCATTACGCTAGAGCATCTGCAGGCCCATTACCGGATCTTGGCCGATGGCGAGCTTGTCCGCAGCGGGGTGCTGGAGCTGCCGCTTATCGAAGCGGGCGAGAGCGCGGAGCTGCGTCTTCCCGTGAGCCTCGAGGAAGCGGCGGCCGTGGTGAATCCTTATGCGGAGCTGTGGCTAGAGGTCTCCTTCCATCTGGCTGCAGACTGCCGATGGGCGGAGCGCGGGCACGAGGTGGCTTGGTCCCAATTCCAGCTGCGGGCAGCAACGGTACCCGAATTCCGGCCTACGGATACGGCTGGACGGGGGGAGCTGCGGATCATTGAAGAGAAGCGCAAGCTCAAGGCGGCGATGGACGGCATCGAGCTGTCGCTGAATTCCTCCCGGCCGGGGTTTGAAAGCTTGTCCGTGAGCGGCAAGCTGCTTACGCTTGACGGTCCGCGGCTGAATTTCTGGCGGCCGCCGATCGACAACGACATGTACGTGCTGGCGGATTGGCGGAAGGCCCATCTGGACCTGCTCACCGAGCGGGTCGACCATTTCGAATGGAAGCGACCGGATTCTGCTTCGATTCAAGCCCGCTGGGTCTCCCGAATCGCGCCGCCGGTGTACGATTGGGGGTTCCGTTGCGAAACCGTCTATACGATCACCTCAGGCGGCTTGATCATCATGAATATCAAGGGCGAGCCGATCGGTACGCCGCCATCCATGCTGCCGAAGATCGGGCTGCAAATGAAGCTTGCGGCAGATATGGAGCATGTCCGCTGGTATGGACGGGGTCCGGGCGAAAGCTATCCGGACAGCAAGGAGGCAGGGCGTTTCGGTACGTACCGCAGCACGGTGGAAGGCTTGTTTACGCCGTACATTTATCCGCAAGAGAACGGGAACCGCGCGGATGTCCGCTGGATTTCCATCGCGGATGGCGCAGGCCTTGGCCTGCTTGCCGCTTCCGAGTCTGCCCTGAATTTCAGCGCGAGCCGGTATTCCGACTCTGATGTGGAATATGCCAAACATGCCAGCGACCTAATGCCGAGCGAATATATTACGTTCAACCTGGATTACCGCCAGAACGGGCTCGGAAGCAACAGCTGCGGTCCGGCGCAGGCTCCGGAGCATACGGTTAAGCCGGAACCGTTCGAGTTCCGAATTCTGCTGCAGGCATACACCTCGGAGGATACCGATCCGGGGACGCTCTCCCGGCGGATGCGTTCGGAAGCAAAGCTTTACAGCTGATCCTGGTTTTTGCTCATATTCATATCGTTTCGGATATTCCGACAGAAGGGGAATCACATGTCCTTTTACATCAAAGACCTGCTGCAGCTGTCTACCGGCGTACGCCGGTTCCTTATAAGCGAAGCCTTGTACGGCATAGGCATCGGTCTTTACACGCTGGTTCTGAATTTGCATTTGCTCTTCCGGGGGCTGAGGGAGGATCAGATCGGCGCGCTGGTATCGATGGGCATTCTGATCATGGGGATCCTCGCCATTCCGGTCTCTCTGCTCGCGAATCGGACGGGAAGAAAAAAACTGCTGGTTACCGGCGTGTTCTTTATCGCCGCAGGAAATGTGCTGTTTGCCGTCAGCGATCAATTGCTCTGGTTCTATGCCGCCCAGATTCTCGTGTCGACCGGGCTGACGCTCGTCGAAACCACGGAGATTCAGCTTCTCTTCCATTATTGCCGTTCCCGCAAGGAGGAAGCCCGCGCCTTCTCCCTGATGTTTGCCGTGTTTACGGCCTTTACGGGTCTCGGCACGCTGGTGGCTGGATATATCGCGGAGGGGGCAGAAGGAAGTCGAGGCTATGAAGCCTCCCTTCTCCTCACCGGGCTGGTTCTCGTGATTCATGGAGCCGTTCGGGCGTTCTGGCTGCCGGCCGAGCGTGTGGGCAGGGAGGAGGAAGCGCCGGGCCGTCCGCTTTCCGAAGGGGCATCCAAGCTAACGGCTCCTATTCTTTCCGGGACCTTATGGCTGTTTGCCGTGTTCATGGCCCTCTTGGGAGGGTGTATCGCGATGACGGGCTCCTTCCTGAATGTGATCGTGAAATTCCGGCTGGACTGGATGGATGATCAAGTATCGCTCATCTTGGCCGTCGGTGCCATTCTGCTCTTTATCTGCTCTCTAATGACGCCTTACGTCATGGAGCGGTTCGGTTATCATACGGCGATCGTTTCCGTATTTATCGTCAATATTCTGCTGTTCTCGGCTTTGTATACGGTACTTCCCGTATGGCTGTTCGTCGTCCTGTTCCTGCTGCGGGGCGGCGGCGTAACGATGCTGTCCAATCTGCTTGACAGCCTGCTGATGTCCGCGTTTAACGAACAGGAACGGAATCTATATGCCGGCATGCGGTCGGTATTTCGGAGCTTGGGATCTTCCGGGGCAACCTTTGTCTCGGGATTGATTCTGGCCAGGCAGGATTATCAGCTTCCCTTCCTTGCCACGGCCGGGGCGCTGCTGATATGCGGTCTGTATTATGTGTTGTGGATACGTCCGGTCTTGTCGAGGCGATTGGGCGGCAGCATAGAAACGTAAAATGTAACCCCGGTTGCTGGCTGGATTTCAGCGCGACCGGGGTGAAGTTTTATGCGGAGATTTCCGGTGGAGGATCCGGAGAGTGTCCGCGGAGCCTAGACAGAGTATCCGCAGAGTATCAGCAGAGTATCAGCAGAGTATCAGCAGAGTTATCAGCAGAGTTATCAGCAGAGCATCCGCGGTGCATCCACAGAGTATCCGCAGGGAATCCGCAGTATAACGGCAGAATAACATCAGAATTACACCAGAATACAAGGATAAAGGCAGCGCTTTTATTTTAGTCCCGAAAAGTCCTCAAATAGGTTGACATGAAAAATTGGAACATGTTTAAATAGAAGAAGTGTTAGCACTCTATGCGATGGAGTGCTAAAATCCTGATTCATAACGGAAAGGGGACCTCTTCTCATGGCGAAAAAACAGTTTAAAGCGGAATCCAAGCGTCTGCTTGAGATGATGATCAATTCCATCTATACGCAGCGCGAAATATTCCTGCGCGAGCTGATCTCGAATGCAAGCGACGCTATCGATAAAATCTACTACAAGGCGCTGACGGACGATCAACTGGTGTTCAATAAAGACGATTATTTCATTAAGATTACGCCGAACAAAGCGGACCGTACGTTGACCATTACCGATACGGGGATCGGCATGACGAAGGAAGAGCTGGAGAACAATCTGGGCGTCATCGCGAAGAGCGGATCGCTCGCGTTCAAGAACGAAATTGAAGCGAAGGACGGGCATAACATCATCGGCCAGTTCGGTGTCGGTTTCTATTCGGCATTCATGGTCGCCGACGTCGTAACGGTAACCAGCCGGGCGCTTGGCAGCGACGAGGCCTATCAGTGGGAATCCAAAGGCGCGGACGGCTATACGATTACTCCGGCCGAGAAAGATACAGTTGGTACGGAGATTGTGCTCAAGATTAAACCGAACACCGAAGAAGATCAATATGACGAGTTTCTGGAAGAGTACCGCCTGCGGGCGATCATCAAGAAATACTCCGACTTCATCCGTTATCCGATCAAGATGGACGTCAAGACGCAGCGGCCGAAGGAAGGCGCGGACAACGAATTCGAAGAGGTTCAGGAGGAACAGACCCTCAACAGCATGGTGCCGATCTGGCGCAAGAACAAGGGCGAGCTGACCGACGCGGACTACGAGAACTTTTATAACGAGAAGCGTTACGGCTTCGACAAGCCGCTGAAGCATATCCATGTGAAGGCGGACGGCGCGGTCGTGTACAACGCGATTCTGTTCATCCCTGAGCATACGCCGTTTGATTATTACACGAAGGAATATGAGAAAGGGCTGGAGCTGTACTCGAACGGCGTGCTTATTATGGAAAAATGCGGCGATCTGCTGCCGGATTACTTCAGCTTCGTGAAGGGGATGGTCGATTCGGAGGACCTCTCGCTCAACATCTCCCGCGAAATGCTGCAGCATGACCGTCAGCTGACGCTCATTGCGAAGAACATCAAGAATAAGATCAAGAGTGCGCTGCAGAGCATGCTCAAGGATGAGCGCGAGAAATACGAGACGTTCTATCAGTCATTTGGCCGCGGCCTGAAATTTGGCGTTTATAACGATTACGGCATGCACAAGGACGATCTGCAAGACCTGCTGCTGTTCACCTCCTCGAAAGAGAAGAAGCTGGTTACCCTGGATGAATATGTGTCCAGAATGCCGGAGGATCAGAAGTATATTTACTATGCTGCTGGCGATTCGATTGACCGCCTCGAGAAGCTGCCGCAGACGGAAATGGTGCTGGATAAAGGCTATGAAATTCTGTACTTTACCGACGATGTGGATGAGTTCGCCATCAAGATGCTGATGAAGTATAAGGAGAAGGAATTCAAATCCGTGTCGAGCGGCGATCTCGGAATTGAATCCGATGCGGACAAGAAGGAGAACGAAGCGGAGGAGAACGACAACAAGGAGCTGTTCTCCGCGATGGAAGGCATTTTGGCAGGCAAAGTAAAATCCGTCAAGGCTTCCAAGCGCCTGAAATCCCATCCGGTCTGCTTGTCCGCGGAAGGCGAAGTGTCCATCGAGATGGAGAAAATCCTCAAGGCGATGCCGAACGGGCAGGACGTGAAAGCCGATAAGGTCCTTGAGATCAACACGGGCCACGAGGTGTTCCAAGCCTTGAAGACGCATAAGGATGATCAGGATAAGCTGGCGCTTTACACGAACCTGCTGTACAACCAGGCGCTGCTCATCGAAGGGCTGCCGATTGCCGATCCGGTAGAGTTTACGAACGACATCTGCAAAATTATGGTGTAACAGCGGCGATCTCCGTTCATGGGGGAAGCTAACAAAATAAAAACGAAAGACCCGATCAGCTGGCGATAACCGCCGGGCTGGCCGGGTCTTTTTCGTTACGGATAATTTTCCTTAAGCGAGATGCTAGCGCAAGCGCAGCTTTGCTGATCGCGGGTCCATATTCGCCTCTCCTGCTTATTCCGCGCGCTCTACCGGTGTTCCGGCTGAGCTTACTAAGACAGCATCGGTTCTGAGCAATCTTTTCACAAACAGCGCAAATATGACAAGCGACACCACGACGGAGACAGAGGCGATCGCGAATAGCAGCGGATACCCGGTTTGCTCCGATATCCAGCCAAGGATAATGGCCCCAAGGCCGATGCCGAGATCAAACGCAGTCATAAAGGAAGCGTTAGCAGCGCCCCGCCGGTCCTCGGGAGCGATTCGCAGGGTTGCCGCTTGCAGTGCAGGCTGCGCCGAGCCGAATCCGATCCCGTAGAGGATGGCGGCGGCGATCAGACCGACGAGGCTATCGGAAAGGCTGAGGAGAAGCAGCGACAGCGCCGTTATAATGAGGGATGGTATGATGACGGCGGCTTCGCCGAAGCGGTCCGACAGCTTTCCGGCCAGTGGACGGATCAAGGTCAGCGCAATGGCATAAACCAGAAAGAAGGTTCCCGGATTGACGCTGATGGATGCAGCGAATAGTGGAAGGAAGGTCGTAATTCCTCCATAAGCCACGGCGAGAAAAAAGATAGCGGCCGTTACCGGCAGAACCGACGGTTCGATCAGCCGAATCCGCCCGGCCGAGGGCTTCGGTTGAAAGGGGACCTTGGTCATAAACGCGAGCACCCATGCAGCTAAGGAAAGTCCGGCGGCAACAAGGAACAGGGTGTGGAAAGAGTCGCCGGAGGCAAGCGCGGTGCCGAGCATCGGACCGATCGCCATCGCAACCGTCATGGCCATGCCGTACCAGCCCATTCCCTCGCCCCGTCGCGAGGCAGGAATCAAATCCGTGATGGCGGTCCCCACGGACGTCGTGGCAAATGCCCAGCTTACACCATGCACCATCCGGAGGGCGAGCAGCAGCAGAATGCCGCCGACCCAGTCATACGAGACCATGGAAATGACGAACAATAACAGTCCCCACACATAAAAGGGCCTTCTACCGTGACGGTCGACGAGAGCTCCCACGAACGGGCGGAAGACGACCGCCGACAAGGTGAACAGCCCTGCAGCAAGGCCTACCTGGGATTCGCTGCCCCCCAAATGCTTGATATACAGCGGCATCGTGGGAAGCAGCAGGTAAAAGCCCGTAAACAGAAACAGCATGCCAACCGTCATTTGAATAAACGGCTTGGTCCATAAACGCTCCACTCTCAATTCCTCCTTTATCATCC
This sequence comes from Paenibacillus sp. FSL W8-0919, assembly GCF_038003785.1. Lineage (NCBI taxonomy): Bacteria > Bacillati > Bacillota > Bacilli > Caryophanales > Paenibacillaceae > Paenibacillus > Paenibacillus sp. FSL W8-0919. The sequence goes on along the minus strand of NZ_JBBOPV010000001.1, from coordinate 6,684,559 downwards.
TTGATTAGGTAAGCTTATTCCGGTTCCGACGCGAGACGCTCGATTTCAGCTCTTACCCATTCGATATCGGCTGATCCGATCCGTTTCCGGTGATCCAGCACGCGCAGGAGCTGCGTCCGCTGTTTCTCGGGCTCCGGTTTATAGAACATCAGCTCTGCCTCGAAATCGCTGACATGCTTGAGATTTGTTTCAAGGTACTTCAAATACTGGTTAAGACATTCGAGCCGGACCGATTTCGGGACATAACGGAAGTACACCATCTTGTAATGGAGCAGCTCTGTTGTATCCGCTCCGTATTCCAGCGGCTTCTCCATCAGCTCTAAAAACCGACTTCTTCCCGCGTCGGTGATTTGATATATTTTGCGAGGCCGTTTACCTGTTGGGACTTCATCCATGGTAAGGTGGATCCAGCCGTTCTCCACCATTCGGGATAGCAGCGGGTACAGCGTACCGGAACTGATCTGCCGATAGGGGCCGCCGGCATTTTTAAGGATTTCCTGAAGCATGTAGCCATGCTTCTCACCCGTCATCAATTCGCCTAACACAAATAGTTCGTACATGAGCACCTCCCAAATATGTCGTATCGATATAAATATATATCGATACGACATATTAATCAAGCCGAAAAGCGGCTCACGTTTCTAAATTATAGACAAGACTCCTATAACGAAACGGAACATGGCGGCACAGGGAACCCCTCACCGCCATGTTCCAGCCATTAAGCTGCATGCCTCTTCATTTCGTAGCGCTTAACTAGAGTCATTTACTTGCATGCCTCTCCATTTCAAAGCGCTGACTAGAGCCGCTTGAATTGCGTTACGAGCTGCCCGTGTTCTTCCTCACCGGCTCCTCTTCGCGGCTGTTCATGCGCCCGGTATACTCCAGATGCTGAAACCCCCAACTGCACATATCGGTAAGCACCGTTCCCAGCGTCTTTCCATGCTCCGAGATCGAGTATTCCACTTTAGGCGGAATCTCGGGATAGACCGTTCGCACAACGAGCCCATCCTGCTCCAACTCCCGCAGCTGGTTGGTCAGCATGCCCTGGGTGACACCCGGAAGCAGCCGCCGCAGCTCTCCGAAGCGCTTGGTTCCGTCTTGAAGCAGAATAAACAGGATCAGCGGCTTCCACTTTCCGCCGATCAACTGCAGGGTTGTCAATATCCCGGCCGTTTCATGCGGTTGATGCTCAAATCTGTTCATATCCCTTCACTCCCCCCTTTTGTTAACCCCATTGAATCATTCCGCGATCTATAGGTTGAACGATGGAATACCGGTTAAGCCAGCTGAGTGGCAACCATGCTGACTGTTTAGATCCCTCCCGGCATCGCCGTTCGTTTTAGAAATCTCGATGATTGTAATGTAGCACAATATCCGTTTTAGACCCAGTACGATTCTAAAATGTACTTAGTACGGTTTATCGTACCATGAGGGAGGAAGGGAAGCCGCGAATCATATGGATAGGACAAGAGAAAGGACGGCCCGCCGAGGGCTCGTCTTTTTGTTGTGCGCAAAAAAGTAAAATTCGTTCCAAAATACTCATTTCTATTTCTTATATGCTGCAGACGGCTTTTTTACAATGAAGATACAACATTTCTATCGCCATATTCGAAAAGGGCTTTCGAATTACGCTTTGCCAAGCATTAACGCCAGGAGGAGAGAAATATGAAACGAACAAAGAATTCCGTGAGGCTCAGCATGGTCGCGAGGGAGCGAATCGCCGGTTATTTATTTGTGGCTCCTTTAATGTTGGGACTGCTGGTTCTGACGCTCATTCCCGTAATCGGGTCTTTGCTGCTCAGCTTTACGAATTGGAACTTTGTTGCCGGCATGGGTGCCATGAAATTCGCCGGCTTTGATAATTTTGTCAGATTGGTTCATGACAGCGCATTCGTGAAGAGCCTGGTCAACAATCTTATTTTTATCATTACGGTACCGATTACCATGATCATTGCGCTAGTGCTTGCTGTACTCATTGATAAGCATGTATACCTGAAGGATGCCTTCAAGGTTATTTACTTTCTTCCTTATATTTCGAGCATCGTTGCGGTGGCTATGGTCTGGCAGGTCTTATTCCACCCTTCGCTCGGGCCTGTAAACAAGACGCTCATGTCGCTAGGGATCGACAATCCCCCGAAATGGCTTGCGGACATCGACTTTGCACTGCCGTCCTTGATGATGATTCAGGTGTGGATTCTTCTCGGATACAACATCATTATTTACATCGCTGGCTTGCAATCGATTCCGAAGGACCTATACGAAGCGGCTGAGATCGATGGGGCAAATGCATGGGTGAAATTCCGCAGCATCACGCTGCCGTGCATATCGCCAACCACCTTTTTCCTGCTGGTGACCGGGATCATCGGAACCTTCAAAATTTTCGACCTGATTCAGGTGCTTACCCAGGGAGGTCCGGCTAATTCCACAACCGTCATTGTGTATGAATTGTATGACACGGCCTTCAACCAGCTGAAGACAGGCTACGCTTCAAGCATGGCGATGATTTTATTCCTGATCTGTCTGCTTATTACCGGCGCGCAGATGCTGGCCCAGAAGAAATGGGTCAACTATTAAGACGACTTGGCAAGAAAGGAGATTGACATGAGAATCAGTATTTCAAAAGCCTTCTGGACCGTCATCATGGCCTTAATCGGCATTCTGTTCATTCTTCCGTTTGTGTGGATGCTGTCCACTTCCTTCAAGCCGGAGGCGGACGTATTCAAATTCCCGATCGAATGGATTCCGAAGCACTGGAATGCAATCGAGAATTTCCGGACCGTATGGAGCGGGCAATTTGTCCGTTACTATTGGAACTCCATCTATATCACGATCGCAACGACGGTCATTAATGTTTTTGTGTGCGCGTTGGCCGCTTACGGCTTCTCCAAGCTCCGATTCTGGGGCAGAGACGCGATGTTCGTTCTGGTCCTGGCCTTGTACATGGTGCCGCCGCAGGCCTCCCTGGTACCGCAGTTTCTATTGTTCAACTGGATGCAGCTGATTGATACCCATGCCGGCCTCATCCTGCTGAACAGCTTCAGCATTATCGGGGCCTTCATGTTAAAGCAATTTTTCATGGGCGTGCATGATGAATACATCGAATCCGGAAAAATGGACGGGGCGGGGTACTTTCGAACTTTTTGGCAAATTGCCCTCCCGCTGATCCGTCCCGGCGTCGCGACGTACGCCATTCTCCGGTTTATCTGGACGTGGAACGATTACCAGTATCCGCTGATCTTCCTAAAGTCCAAAGAGCTGTTTACGATTCAGCTCGGCATTCGGCTGTTCGGGGATCAATACGGCGATGTCTATTCCTTGATGATGGCCGGTGCCGTATCCGCCATACTCCCGCTGCTGATCATTTTCGCCATTGGCCAGAAGCAGGTTATTGAGGGCATCTCCCTTGGGGGAGTGAAAGGATGATAAAGTCAAAATCGTTTGGCTTCCGTAAAAAATGGCGCCTACGCCAGAAGCTTACGCATGATAGGATGGATCCTGTAAGCACTTACAAATGTTGATGACAACCTGAAAAAACCTGTTACTATTAGAGGAGGGTCTATATGAAAATCAAAAAAATACCATCGCTATTGCTAAGTCTGTCTCTTGCCTTGGCGGTTACAGCTTGCGGAGGCGGAGGCGGGGGCAGCACTTCAGAGTCTGGCCAAGCCAAGAACGAACCGGGCAAGGAGGCTGCGCCCGAACAGATCGTACTCAAATTAAGCACGTGGCAGACAGACGCAAAAGCGCAGTGGAGCAAGATCATACCGGAATTCGAGAAGAAGCATCCGAACATTAAGGTGGAGCTGGATCTTCTGAACGAGAAAGGAGACTCGGTTGCTGCCATGCAGAAGCTTGATCTGATGGCGGCCTCAAACGACCAGCTGGACATCGTGGAGCTTCCATATACGAATTATTCGCAAAGGGCGGATATCGGACTGTTCGAGCCGCTAGATAGCTACATTGAGAAGGACGGCTATAAATACGAGGATGAATATCTGGTAGATACCAAGGTAAATGGCAAAATTTACGCGCTTCCTTCTTCCATGCAGCGGTGGTTCGTGATTATGAACAAGGCCATGCTGGAGGAAGCCGGATTACCGGTCCCTACCGATTGGACTTGGGCGGAATTCGAGGAATATGCGAAGAAGCTGACCAAGGGGGACGGCGCGGAGAAACGCTATGGCGCTTATCTGCATAATTGGCCGGATTACTTCCAGCTGCAGCTCATGAGCAAGCCTTCCGATAATACCTTCCTCAAGAGCGACGGCACATCCAATGCGAAGGATCCCCTGCTGAAGGCGAATCTGGAAATGATGAAACGAATGATGTATGAGGATAAGAGCGTCAACCCGTACGAAGATATCATTTCCCAAAAGCTTGCCTATCGTAATCAATACTTCAACGGACTTGCGGCAATGCTTCCTATGGGAGACTGGATGGTTGCGGAATCCGGCGGAACCGAAGCGATTCCGGCGACATTCGTGACAGCCTTTGCTCCGCTTCCTAAACTCGAAGGGGAAAGCAAGCATTACTCCCCGGTGCAGCCGACATATATGGCAGTGGCTGCAAAGTCCAAGAATAAGGAAGCAGCTTACCAGTTCGTCAGATGGTATACATCCGAAGGGCTCGAAATCGGAGGCAGAGTATTCTCCGGCTGGGCTAAATCCGATACGGATAAGCTTGTGGACACCATTGTCAACTCCTCGATCGATCCTTCGAAGATCGATATAGAATCGTTGAAATACACCATCAACAACACTATACCGGGATCCGCCCCGGTACCTGTTAAATATGCCGATGAGGCGAAGAACGTCGTGATTCCGGAGGCGGAGCTGTACATTCTCAATAATCAGGACCTCGATCAGACGATTGACAGCATCGATCAGAAAATTACCGAGGTCGTAAACAATAATCAAAACTAATCCGTTATAAACGTACGGAAGATGGATGCTTCATTTACTAGAAATATAGATCATGGGCAGGGGAAAACTTCAGGTTTTTCCCTATTCCAATTCAATCCGATTTGAGGCGTCGTTTTTGTGATGATACCAAGGTTCTCGTTACGCAAAAAGCTGATTTGGTCGGCATTGGTATGCTTTCTCCTTCCGCTTGGCGGAATCTACTTACTGACAAACTATTTAACTAAGGATCTGCTGCTCGAACGGGCGGTTGTCAGCTCTGAGGATGCGCTGCGAGCAGTCCAGTCGGATGTGAACGGCGTGCTCGATCAGACGCTGGAGCTGTCGAACATCGTCCTCTCGAATACCGAAATCAGGCAGCAGATCACAGCCAGGCAGAATCGCAAGCTTAAGGAAGGGAACCTGGTGAATTACAGCAGGCTCGTTCGGCTGCTTGATGAGCTGTTCCGGCAGCATGACGAATACTATGTCACCATATTAGGAAAAAACGATGTTACATATACCAATTACTCTCACAGCGATTTCGATCCCAAGCAGCTGTATAAGCAGCCGTGGTTTGAACAGCTGAATCAACTTCCGTCCTTCTCAACCTATTGGGTCGGGCTGCAGGAGAACAGCTTCAATCCCCTGCAAAAACAAAGCTCCCACATCATAACCATAGGGCGCCCGATTCGGACGTCGGCCGGCAGTGTCATTGGTTATGTCATCATCAGCGTGAATGAGCGCAAAATTCGAAGCCACCTAATCCAGCGGGCAAATTCGGATCAGGAGATGATGCTGCTAAGCGAGGAGGGGATGGTCATTTCCCATTCAGACCCTTCCTTGATCGGAAGTCAAGTAGCATGGTGGAACAGGGACGAACAGTCATCGACAGTCGAAATGAACGGTCAGGAATATGTGTATGCCGAGCAGCCGATCCGCGCGAATTCCTGGCGTCTGGTTAGTTTAATCCCGTTATCCTCGGCCGTATCGAAGCACAAACAGATTCTATTAATCAGTTTTGGATTACAGGTGTTTTTCTTTACATTATTTTGTGTGCTGCTAACGGTGCTGATTGCGACATTCACGAAGCCAATCCGGGATTTAAGCCGCTTTATTACCCATATCGGCCGGGGAAGGCTGGATATGCGCTCGGGTATTAGAGGCAATCATGAGGTGTCCCTCCTGGCACGGACGATTGATCATATGCTGGATCGGATCGAATCCATGATCGAGCAGATTACGATTGAACAATCCAAGAAGCGCAAGGCGGAGCTGGAAATGCTGCAGGCACAAATTAATCCGCACTTTATGTTTAACCTCCTGAATTCGATCAGGCTTAACATTCTGATTCGGGGCGATCAGGAAAATGCCGAACTAATCGCTTCGCTGTCTTCACTGCTCAGGATGACCATTAACCGCGATAATGAGTTCATTCCGCTTCGCGAAGAGGTGGAGACCGTCCAGCATTATATCCGGCTCATGAATTTTCGCCATGCGAATCAGGTTCGACTGCGTATTGATTACGAGCCGGGCTGTGAGGGGGCCCTTGTTCCCCGGTTCATGATTCAGCCGTTCATTGAAAACGCGATTATTCATGGATTTGAGCAGTATGCCGGAGACATCTTTATTACGGCGGCACAGGTCCGTGACAATGCTTCGAATCAATTGCGCATATCTGTACGGGACAACGGGGTAGGCATGAATGAATCCAAGCTGCATGAGCTGCGCGCCAAGGTGATGAGCACACAGGAGCCTGCAGCATCTGCCAGGAAAGGTTTTTCCGGAATCGGCGTGCACAATGTGTTTCAGCGGCTGCGCCTAATCTACGGAGCGGACATTCAGCTGGAGATCGACAGCGAGCAGGACTTAGGAACAACCATCACGTTAATATTTCCATTCGAGATGGAGCGAGGTGAACAGGGTGCTGACAGCAATACTGGTGGATGATGATTATCCGGTAGTACGTTACTTGTCTCAAAGTATTTCATGGAAGGATCTTGGTATCGAATTGATCGGCTGTTATTCGAATGGCTTGGAGGCATGGGAGGATGCGCAGCAGCGCCTGCCCGACATCGTCATAACGGATATCGGAATGCCCAAAATGAATGGCTTGGAGATGCTGGAGAAATTCAGCAAGGTCAATCCCCGGTTTAGAGCCGTTATCCTATCCTGCCACAATGAGTTTCATTACGCACAGCAAGCCATGAAATTAAAGGTAAGCGATTATATTCTTAAAGAAAGCTTGAAGGTTGAGCAGCTGCAGGATGTGCTTCACAACCTGTCCGTTGATCTGAACGAGGAGAAGAAACAGGCGTCGGAAGTCATAAAGTATATGCAGAAGGATGCGCTGAACCGGTCGGCGCTCAAAGAAAAGCTGCTGAAGGATACGCTGTACCAGTCGTCTTGGACGAAGGAGGCATGGCTCAAGCACGCCCGGTTGAACGGAATTGTCCTGGATGCCAGATATTACTTGCCTGTGATCGTATCCATCGACCGGATATCGGAGGTGTCCCGGGCTCGCAATATGTATGATTACACCATCGCTTTTGCCGTCGAAAATATCCTGCAGGAAGTGCTGGACACCATGCACCGCAGCGTTATTTTTCATCACAATAGTTGCGAACTGGTGGTGTGGATCTGCTGCGAGGACCCTGTCAAGGAACAGCAGCTGCTGCATTACTCTTTGCAGAATGCCATAAGCGCCGTCCAACAATATTTGAAAATATCGATCACCTGTCTGCTGGGAAGGGAAGCGTCCGGGCCTACCGAGCTGCGGGCAGTGCTGATGCCTATGATGAAGGAGCTGAACCATCGGTTTTATTTAGAGGAAGCGAGAGTCCATCGTTTCAAGAAATCCTCCTTTGCGGATGGAGATATGTACGCGGAGTATGCTGCATTTTTCTCGAGAATGAATGACGCTCTGGCGCTGAACCGCTCGGAAAGCTTGGAAGGAATGCTTAACGAATGGGCGAAATGGGTGAAGAAGAGCCGGTTTCATCCCGCAGACGTCAAAGAATGGGTGCTTCAGCTTCTCATGGATTTGCAAATGAAGACGAAGGTCACGCTGCAGGTCCAGCAGAGCATTTCCGAAGAGAAGCTGTATGACGCCGTGAACGGCATTCATACGATGGAGCATTTGCTCAGCTGGATCAGGCATTATTTGAAGGAGCTCTCCCGCAAATTAAGCGTATTGTCAATTCAATCGAAACGGCCCGAAGTGATCCGGGCCCAGCAGTACGTCATACAGCATGTGACCGAGAAAGTGACCCTTGAGGAAATCGCGGGATACTTGAATCTGAATGCCAGCTATTTCAGCCGCCTGTTCAAGCGTGAAACCAACCAGAATTTCATCGAATATGTCAATATGGTCAAGCTGGAGAAGGCCAAACAATTATTACAGAAATCCAATAAATCAATTGAAGAAATATCGGATTATTTGGGCTATGCGAATAAGAGCTATTTTATCAAATTGTTCAAACGGGAATACGGAAAGACACCCAGCGAATATATGTCATGGAACTAATCCTGGTCCATGAGTCAGAGAGGAAGCGATAGCTTGCGGCAGAATGGTAGTGCAGCATATAACGCATTTCGTACGAAAGCCGATGTGAGGCAGGCGGTTACGGATATGCTGGAGCCGTTGAAACGGCGATTTACGCCGGGATGCGCTGGTCTTCAGCTTGGAGATACGGCTGCCGAATACAATGAGGCGATTGCTCTCATGGAGGCTTTCGCAAGGCCGTTATGGGGGCTGGTTCCCCATGCCGGCGGGGGAGGCGAATCAGATCTATGGCCTCTCTATCTGAAGGGGATCGTTAACGGAACCGACCCGGAACACGAGGAATACTGGGGGGCCTTTGCAACCAAGGACCAGCGAATGGTCGAGCAGGCCGTGCTGGGGCTTGGGCTGGCACTTGCGCCGCATAAACTTTGGCACCCGCTGAACGAGCGCGAGCAGGAAAACCTGTATGGTTGGTTGAATCAAATTAACTTGGTGGATCGTTCGAATCCGAATAATTGGCTGATGTTCACGGTTCTTGTGAATATCGGGTTCAAGAAGGTAGGAATGCCATATAACCAGGCCATCATGGATGAGTACCTGGATACGATAGAGTCCTATTATCTGGGGGATGGCTGGTATTCCGACGGCAAGACGGATCAGCGGGATTATTACATTCCTTTTGCCATGCATTTCTACACGCTGATCTACGCCAAACTGATGGAAGATGATGATCCGGTGCGCGCCAAGGTTTACCGGGAGCGGGCGAAGATATTTGCCGAGCAGTTCATCTATTGGTTTGCTGAGAATGGAAGCAGCATTCCTTTTGGACGCAGTCAGACCTACCGCTTCGCTCAAGTCTCCTTCTGGTGCGCGCTCGTATATGCCGGCGTCGAGCCGTTTTCGCTGGGGGTCATGAAAGGGATTATTATGCGCCATTTGCGGTGGTGGCTCGCCCAGCCGATCTTTACGACGGACGGTTTGCTTAGCATAGGCTACGCTTACCCTAATCTGATCATGGCAGAGAGCTATAATGCTCCCGGATCTCCTTACTGGGCGTTTAAAACCTTTCTCATTCTGGATTTGCCGGATGACCATCCATTCTGGTCGGTGGAGGAGGAACCCCTCCCCAGCTTGGAGCCGATCTCCGTTCAGCCACACGCTCGCATGATGATTTGCCGTCCGGAGGATGATGGACATGCTGTTGCTCTGGCATCAGGGCAAATGGCGAATTTCACTATGGCACACAGCGCAGCCAAATACTCAAAATTTGCTTACTCCACGCGCTTTGGCTTCAGCGTTCCCAAAGGCTATTACGGCTTGACGGAAGGGGCCTTCGATTCCATGCTTGCCCTGAGTGAGCGGGATGAGCATTATCGTGTGCGGCGTTACTGCGAGGAGTTTCAGGTTGAACAACAGTTTGTGTATTCGAGATGGCTGCCTTGGCACGACGTCGAGGTACGGACATGGCTTATTCCTGCAGGGCTGTGGCATGTGCGGATTCACCGCATTCATACGGGCCGCAGACTGACGGCGGCCGAAGGCGGATTCGCAGTGGGGAGGATGACCGGCTTGACCGGAAGCGAACCGGACGCCATCCGGACGGCAGCGGATCGAATTGCAGCGATTATGCCTGGAGGCATTAGCGGCATCGTCAATTTGCAAGGATATGACGGCGCGATGATGGTCTATCCGGAAGCCAATACGAATTTGCTGAAGCCGCGAACGATGATCCCTACGCTGATCGCGGAGCTTGAACCGGGGGACAGCTTCCTGATTTCTGCGGTATTCGGCGCTTCGAGCTCTGAAAGGAACGAAAGCGTTCTCAAACATCCGCCAAAGGTAGAACAGACGCCTGGAGGAACGATCAAGATCACCGAAGCTCTCTCCAGGAGCGTTATTGTTGAAATCAAGACAGAATAATCGGCAAAGGGGAGAGTAAAATGTGGAAGTTTGCGATTGAGGACGCCCTCGTCAAAATCAAACAGAATATTCAAAAACACCCTGGAAAATTACCACACATCATCGAAGGACAGCGCTATGATTGGGGTGAGAACAACGACTGGATCGAGGGCTTCTATACCGGCATGATGTGGCTCGCCTATGAATTTGGTCAGGATCCGTTCTATAAAGAAGCAGCCGAGTCCTATTTAGCCAACTTCAAGCATCGTCTGGACCATCATATCGAGCTGGACCACCATGATATCGGATTTTTATACTCACTGTCCGCGGTTGCACAGTGGCGTGTAACCGGGAATACAGCTGCGCGCGAGCTTGCGCTCCAAGCAGCCGATGCCTTATTAGCGCGGTGGAGGCCTAAGATCGGGGTTATTCAGGCATGGGGGAAAGAGGACGATCCCGAAAATGGGGGGCGGATCATTATCGACTGTCTGCTGAATCTCCCGCTTCTGTTCTGGGCGCATGAGCAGACAGGTGATGCTAAGTATTATGATGTAGCAATGAAGCATGCTCTTAAGAGCCAGAAGTTTCTGGTACGGGGGGACGGTTCTTCCTATCATACCTTCTACTTCGACACCGACAATGGAAATGCGCTCCGTGGAGGCACCCACCAGGGCTACCGGGACGGATCGACGTGGACCCGGGGCCAGGCATGGGGGATTTACGGTTTTGCCCTTGCATACAGATATACGAAGCATGCCGATTTCTTGTCAACGTCAAAGCGCATGGCCCGTTATTTTATCGATCGTCTGCCGGAGGATGCGGTCGTTTACTGGGATTTCGATGTTCCGGTCGAGGATGGCACACCGCGCGACAGCTCGGCCTCGGCGATTACGGCGTGCGGACTGCTTGAGCTGCTGGAGCTGATAGGAAACAGCGATCCCGATCGGGCTCTGTTTGAAGATGCGCTGAATCGCAGCATGAAATCACTCGTTGAGCGCTATGCCACGACCGATTTGCCGGACGCGGAAGGGCTGCTGAAGCATGGCTCCTATCACGTAAGGGGGGACCGGGCCCCGGACGATTATATGATTTGGGGCGATTATTATTATCTGGAAGCCCTTGTCCGGCTTGAGCGTGGAATCAAAGGCTATTGGTATGAAACATAAGATGGCGTTATAAGGTTCTAAACCTCTGACAGCTTTTAGCTGCAGAGGTTTTTTTACGATATGCGAGGGCAAGGCAAAGGGATGAACCAACAAGTAAAAATCGTACGGTATCCGTCAAATATGTTCATTATATCCACGCTTGAAGCCCGACTATAATAAGGGTGGCAATAAAATGAAAGCGATTTCAGTTTAAGGAGGAGATTCTGTTGGTAATAAAGAGGCCTGCCAGGACGGGAATGCTGCTCGTCTTCCTGCTGGTTGTGGTCACCGGACTTTCCGTCACCGTGATCTGGAGCCATGCGGCTCAGTCATCAGAGGATCCTGTTGTATTTACGATTAATGATGAACCCGTGACGGCTGAAGAGTTTCGATTTTTTTTGCAGCAGAACAAAGCTTTAACCGTCAGTGATTTCAAACGCAAATATCGTGCGGATTACCATGCGGATTTCTGGACCTCCTCCTACCAAGGACAGAATCCACTGGACTACGCCAAACAGAAAACGATCGAGGATTTGAAAAAAATAAAGATCGAGCAAATGCTGATGAAACGGTACGGGATCATCGAAGATTCGTCCTTTGCCTCCTTTTTGAAGCAGCTCGAAGCGGAGAATAAGGACAGGCAGCAGAATATTCGCAATAAGCAGCCGATTTACGGTCTTCAGAAGTATGGGGCCGAGCCATTTTATTCGTATCTCCACAGCATGAACTATCAAGCTCTAATCGATGACCTGGTCAAGAAGAATAAGGCTGCGCTTACGGATGCAGAGCTGAAGCCATTGTATGACGAGATTAAATCGGACGATTTTCATCTAGGCTATTCTTTTGATTACGAAATCATCTCGGCGGAAAGCCCGCGACCGTTGGAGCAGCTGCGGGATCAACTCTTATCGCGGCCTGGCAGTGTCCAGGAATCTATCGTTCCATTAGGGTTTTCGAAGGATATCGCCGTTCGGCGGGACACGCTGGACATGGATACAAAGTCCAAAGACGATGATGGGGCACAAGAGCTGCAGGAGATGTTCATGACCATGCAGCCCGGGGAGTTTACCGGCATTCTACGTGATCATAACGGCCCGATGATGCTAAGGCTTCTCGAAACCGAGGACAAGGGCTACGTGCCTTATGAGCAAGCGAGAACTTCCTTGGTTCAGATATATATGGAGAGGCAGCTGGAGCAGCTCGTTGAAGACCAACTGCGTCAAGCAACGATGGAGATCGACGAGGAGGTGCTTAAGACGATTTCGTTCTCGAATTAGATCATAAGAACAGGAGGGTGTTAAAAAATGAAGCTTGGTAAAATAAAGCCGATTCGAAGGCTGTTTGCCGTTTGTCTCAGCATGCTGTTAGGGTTCTCCCTGGCAACAACCGGTTTAACAGGCGGGCAGGCCAATGCTGCCGCTAACCCTAATGATGAAGTGGTTCATTCCCTAACAGATGGTGCGGTACCTCAAGCAGCTGTCGGCACAACCTATTATGTCAGTGTAGACGGGAATGATGCGGATGACGGAAGGTCGGAAGATCATGCGTGGGCAAGCCTTGAGAAAGTAAACAGCATGAAATTTGCTCCGGGTGACCGTGTCTTATTCAAAGCAGGGGACGTATGGAATGGCTCGCTTAAGCTTCGGGGAATCTCGGGTACCGAAGATGCTCCAATCGTATTCAGCAGCTATGGTGATATCGAGCAACTCGGCCGTCCTGTAATTAACGGAAATGGAACAACCACAACGGAAATTTCAAAGATCATACTTAATTATAAAGGGGTAGCCGACAAGACGATGTCAGCCACCATCGATGTCGTGGACGGAAGCTATCTCGAGTTTTCCAACTTTGAGCTGACCAACTACAACCCGAACGTCGTTTCCCAGCGCGCAGGCATCAATATTCGTACGGCTTCCACCACGGTAACGGAATGGGAGGCGAACCCCCATAAGGGAATCGTCATCAAGAATAACTATATCCATGATGTGGACGGGAATCCGAAGGGGTGGAAGATCGGCAGCGGAGGCATCCTGATCCTTGGCAATATTTCGGATGTTCTGGTTGAAGGCAATATTGTAAAGCGGGTGGATATCGAAGGCATCCGTAACGCCGGGCTGTATAAGGAAGGCGATGTCAAAGCCAACTTCCCAAGGGTTTTTGAAAATATTATTTTCAGAAATAACTACGTGGAAGAGGTTCAAGGCGATGGCTTTGTCATGAGCAATGTCGGCACGAATGGAAGAATGGAGTACAACACCGTAGTCAAGCATTCCGCAAAAAACGTGGGGAATGTCAATTATGCCGGTCTTTGGGTCATCGGCGTCAAGGATATGGTGATGCAATTCAACGAAGTATATGGCGGCATCTACGGGTACAATGACGGTCAAGCCTTTGACGTCGATATGTTCTGTGAGGGGACGTTGTATCAATACAACTACAGTCACAGTAATCGAGGCGGCTTTATTCTTTTTATGGACGGCTCCACCAATTCCGTCGCCCGGTATAATATCAGCGTAAACGATGGCGACGGCAGATATTTGCTGCATTATTTGCCGACAAGGGAAGCGTACGCGCCGCTTATTCATAACAATACGTTCTTCACGGATGCGAATATTTCGACCAAAATCTTTAATGCCTCCGGTAAATACGCCAAATTGTATAATAATATTTTCTATACGAAAGCGGATACGCCGATGGGGGCAAGCACGTTTTCCGGCGGTGAGATCAAGCATAATGTGTTCTATCCCGGGACGAATATCAAAGATACCGACTTTCCTGGTGCAGCTGTAGAAGATAATATCTTCGAAAGCCCGAAATTGGCCAGACCCGGCGAAGAGCCGAAGGATATTATTGATGCAGGAGCCGGTTTTTTCGATGTTGAGCAATTGAATGGATATAAGCTGTTACCGGGATCGCCGGCTATTAATGCAGGGACGGATATTCGGAATCTCACTCCCTCTGTGTGGGCTCCGGCAGATAAGGATTTCTTCAACAACCCGATAACGGATGGCTCCATTGATATCGGCGCTCACGAATATTCGAACGACGAACCGGATCATCAGGTTCCCGAGGTCTTGCCGGTATCGATGAGTTTAAATTATGAGAAACTGGACCTGTACGCGCAGCAGGCAGGCAAAACATTAACCGCCCAGTTCGAACCGAAGGACACCTGGTTCAAAGGAGTCAAGTGGTCAAGCAGCGACAGCCAGGTCGCAGCGGTAAGTCCGAATGGGTTCATTACACCCGTTCGTCCCGGTGAAGCCATCATCCGGGCTGAAAGCACGGTTCATCCGGCTATCTATGCTGAGGCCCATCTAACCGTGCATGCTGCATCAAGCATTGAATCATATCAGGTCGCTGCGGATTCACTCGAGTTATCCGAATCCAATCCATCCGTTCAGCTGCGAATGGATGGCATAACCGAGGACGGAGTTGTGATGGAGCATGCGCCTTATTATCGCGTTCGATATGAGGCGGATCCGAAATCGTTCAACATTGATCCGGACACCGGCATTTTGACTGCAATCGGCGACCTTTCCGGCATGGATTCAGTCGAGGTTAAGGCCGAGGTACAGGAATATCAGGATCTTCAATACTCCCAGAGCTTTGAAGCCGGGTGGGGGGACTTCATGCCGGAGACCGGAACCGAGATTACGACAGGAGCGATCTCCGATAAAGTTGCCTATCAAGGCGAGCGCAGTGCGCTGTTTGTTACCGGGAACGGCAGCAATGCGATCCAGAAGCTGTTCGGGACCAAGCAGCAAGGAATTGTAACGATCATGATGTACGATGACGGCTCCAAATCCGGAAACACGCGGGTTGTAGCCCATGTCGGCAACGCGAGAACCACTTTGCTCGCAGGAATGGGCGTGCTTTACGATGGCAGTAGCTATGGGTCGCAGGATTATTATTCCGTACGGGCAAGCAGCTCCTCAACCGCTTGGGAGGCAACCCAAGTGAAACGCAGCAAGGGCTGGCATGAGTTGAAATGGGACTACACTTCAGGCACAGATTTAAAGATGTACATTGACGGGCAATTGGTAAAAACGACGAGTGCCATAAAAGATTTTGACCGGATCGTACTCGGCTTCTTATGGGATTCGGCGAATGGCCGTACCTTCGCTTTCGATAACATCAAGTACGCTTTAACCGATGAGAAGATTACGAAGTCTGCTGCTCTGCTTACTTTGTCCGTCAAGCAAAAAGCGGATAAGGCGGCATTAGAGCAGGCCATAACCGTTGCGCAGAGCGTCTATGATTCTGCAGTAGAAGGAGATGAACCGGGCCAGTATCCTGAAGGCTCGAAGCTTTGCTTGTATGAGGCGATCGAAGCTGCCGAACAGGCGCTGAGTAAAGAGGATTTAACGCAAGCGGAGATCGATGCGGCTGTGATCGCACTTCAGGAGGCGGTAAAGGCATTCCAATCCTCGGTGATCGTCGATCCGTCCGTACCGGCGGATAAGCGTGAATTGAATGAAGCCATTACGGTTGCGAAAGCGGTCTACGCCGAGGCCGTAGAAGGAAGTGCGCCGGGGGAATATCCGCTGGGAGCAAAGCAGAAGCTCCATTTAGCCATTGAGGCTGCTGAAGCCGTCATGGAACGCGAGGATGTCACGCAAGGAGAAATTCAAGCAGCCGTTACGGCTTTAATTGCGGCTGTCGCCGAATTCAAGGCAAGCGTTATTCCAGGCAGTGAAGCACCGCCTAGCTGGACGGAAGGGAGACTCGTAGCGGAGAAAGTATCGCCATCGAGCGTCACCCTGCATTGGTCCGGTACCATTAAAGCCGATCAGGTGGATAAGTTTATAATCTATCAAAATGGTGCAGAACGAGTGACCGTGACCGGATCCGTATACCGGTACGAGGCTGCCGGATTAAGTCCGAATACGCCATACACATTCAAGATTGAAGCCGGCGATTCGAATGGACAATGGAGCACCGACGGTCCTGAAATATCCGTAACGACAGCAGCCGCCGTCGTCGATCCGGGCGCTGGAGGCGGCTCTTCGGATGGCGGGCCATCAACGCCTATGCCAGCCCCTTCTGTGCCGAATACGGGCGGACAGGAAGACGGCAAGGATGCGGAGGGAGATGACGGGGAAGAGGTCGTGAAACCAACACCTCCGAAGCCAGGGATAAGCCTTACCGATCTTTATGGACACTGGGCTGAGTCTGCGATCCGGAAAGCTGTTGAGCTAGGGTGGGCTCGGGGATATGCGGATAAGACCTTCCGGCCGAACGCCAACATTACTCGTGCGGAGTTTGCCGTGTTGTTGGGAAGGGCCTTGGATTTGGATCAGCAGGAGGCTTCGGCAGACCTCAAGGATATGAACCGGATTCCTGTCTGGGCTAGACCGTATGTGGCTGGGGCCGTCAAGGCCGGAATCATTCAAGGGTATAGGGATCATACCTTCCGGCCGTCGCAGGAAATTACCCGACTCGAGATGGCTGTCATGATCGCAAGAGCGAAGGGGGTGCCATTGGATTCCACGGCGAGCGTTCCATTTGCCGATGCAGAGCTAATCCCTGCTTGGGCTAAGCCGTATTTGGCTGCAGCTTACGACGCGAAGCTGATTCAAGGAAGAGGAGGCGGCATGTTTGCCCCGCACCAGCCTGCGACCCGGGCTGAATCCGTTCACTTGATCGTTGCTATGCTGAGCGAGTAATAGAGGGGATGCCTAAATGTATTTTGAAGGGGCTAACGGCTAAAACTTTAAATTTTGCATTGTAAAGGGGCTGGCCCATAAGTAAATCCGCTGCTTGATGACAGCCCCACAATCAAAAAGCATATCAAAACAAGGGATGGTGCTGCTTCGGATGTTATCCGTGAGCCGCCATCTTTTGTTTATCGATCATGCGGAGCACCCCACAAGGTACGAAAAACCTGACCATGTACGAAAAAAGAGCGTACTTTTCAAACATCCCGATCGGAACGATAATGAGGGTGTCTACAACATCAAACCGAATGGAGAGAGAACGCATGAATATATTGGTTGTTGCTGCTCACCCGAATTTGGAGAATTCCCGCGCGAACCGGGCACTGCTTGATGCAATCCAAGGAATCGAAAATGTGCATGTCCACGATCTGTATAAGGAATATCCGAATTGGCATATTGATGTAAAGCGGGAGCAGGAGCTCCTGCTCGGATACGAGCGGATCGTATTCCAGTTTCCGTTCTATTGGTACAGCTGCCCGCCGCTTTTGAAAAAATGGTTCGATGATGTATTGGTTCACGGATGGGCATTCGGCCCGGACGGCAATCATCTGAAGGATAAGGAGTTTTTGGTTGCCACGACGGTAGGCGGCTCGGAGAACGGGTACCGTGCAGGCGGGGATAACTGGTTTACGGTCAGTGAGCTGCTGCGGCCGATGCAGGCCACGTTGACCCGCTGCAAGGGGAAATTCCTCCCGCCTTATGCTATGTATGATGCGGACCGGCTGACGCCTCAGCAATTTCCGGAGCAGGCAGAACGTTATGCAGAGCATATCCAGGCCGGGGTCAAGCAGCTGGCGCGCTAAACATTCACTTGCCTGCCACAACGCCAATGAGGGATGATATGGTAATGGGTCGGCGGGCAGCTTCTTGGACTGCTTGCCGCCGACATTTCCCGCTTCGTGCCCGCGCCGCACGAGCGAAAGGGGACGAAGCGCCTGATTGGGGGAATGACGATGCAGATCGATGAACCGGTCCACCTTGAACCTTATGACGAGAGCTGGAGGGAATTGTACCTGTCGGAGCGTGAGCGCCTGCTGCGTTCCGTCGGCGAGTTAACGAAGGCCATTGAGCATTTCGGAAGCACATCCGTGCCGGGAATGAAGGCCAAGCCGATCATCGATATATTGGTGGGTGTAGAGGACCCGTCCGCTGCAGCGGATGAGATCATCCGGCGTCTGAACGGCATCGGATACGAGCAGCTGGGTGAAGCCGGTATTCCCGGAAGGCGATATTTTCGCCAAAGAGGCCTCCATGATTACAATGTGCACGTCGTTCAATATCGAGGGGAGCTTTGGAACAACAACCTGCTGCTCCGCGATTATTTGAGGGAGCATCCCGAGGAAGCGCAGCGCTACAGCGACATGAAGAAGCACATTCTTGAACGCGGTGCGCAGACCTTGTTATCCTACTCGGATCAGAAGCAAACATTTGTGAGCGGACTGCTGGAGCGGGCAGCAGCATGGGACGGAGCTTAACGAAAATATTTATCCCTGCTTTATTGGGCCGGGCCCTGCGTCATGGTCTTGCTCTGCTTTCGGAATTCCGACGGGGTAAGGCCATGCACCTTTTTAAACGTTTTGCTGAAGTGGACATAGTCCGAGTACCCGACGCGATATGCGGCCTCCTGCGCGGACAAGCCGCCTTGTGCGAGCAGCTCCTTCGCTTTCTCCATCCGTACCTGCGTTACATACTTGACGAAATTCATATTGGTCTCGTTCTTGAAGGTCCGGCTTAAGTAGGTCACCGACATCCCGAGCGAGTCGGCCACCTCCTGCAAGGACAGATCCTCCGCCGCATAATTCTCCTCGATATAACGCTTGGCTTTCACGATATTGTGATGCGCTCCGAGATTCCGCATGCCTTTTATCCAATAGATGGTCTCGCTTATGCTCTTAAGAAGACGCTGTCTGCAGGCTTCCTTGTCATCGTCCTGAGCGATGTCCGGGGTGTGCAAGCCGTTCCTAAGCTCCCCGTCCGGCAGCTTTAATCCACGCTCCTCCAGCATTAGCAGCAATTCCTGCATAAGCATTCGAACATAGCGCGGCAAACTGACATCTGCCGGTCCGCCTGTTTCGAAATGGGCGATCATGTCGCCGGCGAGCGCCAAGGCTTCGCGCTCCTGCGCCGACCAGAGCAGGTCGACGAGCTGTGCCTTCGACCGCTGCTGGGCAAGCGTCCAAGCGGTCTGACGGGAGAAGCGCTCCACCCGGCGATCCAGCTCTTCGCAGGCCTTCACCAGCGCCGCATGGAACTGGGCAGGATCGACCGGCTTCAGCAGAAAATCGGATACCCCGCAGCGCATCGCCTGCCGGGCATACTCGAAATTGTCGTGACCCGACAGAATCAGGATAAACGTATGCTTGCGGCTCTCTCTAACCCTGCGGATGAACTCCAGTCCATCCATTTCGGGCATGCAAATATCCGTCACGATAATATCGGGCGAGGTCTCTTCCATCAATTTCAGCGCTTCGGCGCCATCCTCCGCTTCAGCCACCACTTCAATCCCAAGACCCGACATCTCCGTCAGTTTTCTTAGGCTCAAATGAATCGCATATTCGTCATCGATGATCATCAATTTGTACATGCCGAAGCCTCCTCGTCAGCAGTATAGGGAAGACGGATTTCGAAGATGGTTCCTTCGTCCGGCGCCGAATGGATCAGCTGCAGCCCATATCCGGAGCCGAAGGTAAGCGCGAGCCGTTCATGAACGTTCAGGAGGCCGATGCCGCTCGTAGCTTCCCCTTGTGGTTCCTCGGCATGCAGATCTCCTCCCGGATACACCGCCGATTGTAGAGCCCGCCGAATCCGGGCCAGCTTCTCCGGCGGCATGCCGTTGCCTTCATCGCGGATGACGATGACGAAGCAGCTGCTCTCGGCCCGCGCGCTGATGCCGATATACCGAGGCTTCCTGCCGCGATATCCGTGAATGAACACATTCTCGACGATCGGCTGCAGCGTCAGTCTGACGGCCTGGACCCGGGTGACAAAGCGTTCATCGACATCCAGCTCGACTTCAAGCTTGCGGAAGCGGGCTTGCTGAAGCTCCAGATAGGCCTGGATATGCGCAATTTCCTCTCGGAGCAGGACGATGGATCCGGCGTGGCTAATATTGTAACGGAACATATGGGCAAGCGCGCGCGTCATGCGGCTGATCTCCATATGATTGTCCGCGATGGCGTAAGAGTTGATGATTTCCAAGGAATTGTACAGAAAATGCGGGTTGATGTGGGATTGCATCGACCGCAGCGCGGACTCCTTCTGTTTGATAATCAGCTCGCGCTCTTTGAGCTGCGAGGTATGAACCTCCCGGATCAGACGCTTGAGCTCATCCGTCATTCGGTAAAAGCTATGGAAAACAGCGCGCATTTCATTGTTCCGGAATGAATGCGTCTTGGCAGGCAGAACAAAGTCACCCTTCTCCACTCGGGCCATCAGCTTCTGCAGCATCACAAGCGGCCGTGTCAACGACAAGGAAAAGCCCCCAACAAGAGCCAGCGAGATGCCGATGAGTACGGCCGCCGCCGCCAAAGAATAATTCCGCTGCGTGATCAGATTGCCGATCAGGCTGCTCAGCGGAAGATCGGCAACGACGGTCCAGCCGGCAATCCGCGATTGCTCATGGATCACCATCTTTTCTGCCGGAGAGGCCGGATCCTGGTGGCGAAAGAAGGAGGAGCTGCTGCGGCTCTCCAAGCGTCTCAGCAGACTTTCTTCGACCTCGGTTCCGATGAGGCTGGAATCGGGATGATAGATGATTTGCCCTTCGCTTCCCATAATCCAGACGTTGAAGCTGCCCAGGGAATCATTGGTGCAGATCGCTCCGATCTGCTGCAGATTGAGATCAACAACCAGCAGGCCCTTGTACAGAAAGGACGAGTTGTCATAGAGCTTCCGGGCAATCGTCAGGGACGGTGTGGGTCCAACCTTGCTTAGCCCCAGGATCTGAAAGTCGCTCAGCTGATCCATCCGGGAGAGATAGGACAGATTGCGTTTGCGGATATCCGTCATATTGAGCAGTCCGGGAGCCTGTTCGTAATCGGTGATCTGCCGTTTGTTGCTGGCAACCAGCGAGATGCCGATGATATCGGATCGGCCGTAGATCATCTGGGCGAACAGATCGTCTTCGACCTTCTTGGCGAGCTGGAAGTACTGGTAGGGAGTTAAGGGCTGGGCCGACAGAAATTGTTGAATCTGCGGATTATGGATGAAAGGATACGTAGAATTCTCCAGATTGTTGATATAGGAATCCAGCGACACGTTGGTCTGCTCGATGATGCGTTTATTCGTGTCGACGGCAAACTTCTCGATGGCTTCGGTGGAGGACTGGTACCAGAAGCTGCCAAGCAGAAAGAATGGAAGACCGATGAATACAATAATCAATACGAACAGTCGCTGGTTGATGGTCAGATTGCCAAAGGACATCCGCTGCTTGTTCATCTATGGATCCGCCTTCCTTCAGTTATGGAGTGTGGATTGTAAGGAACATTGTAGCAAAAAAACACAAGTTGTAAATAAAAGAACAGCAGTCGGGAGCAAGAATACACAAGTCAGTCAAGAAAGCACATGGGCCGCCGCCGGGATATTCATTACAATGCTAGTAATCCATACGAATATGAAGACAGGGGGTTAATCGATCGTGAAAAAAAGAAAAGGCTTGTACAGCTGGCTTGCCGCTTTGCTGCTTGTAACCGTGTTTGCAAGCGGTTGCAGCGGAGGAAGTCAACAGGATGGCGGAGCAGCCTCTCCTCCCAAGGAAGAAGACGGCGGGAAGCAGGTAGAGATTTTGCTGGGCTACTACTCCAGCGACAGCTCTGACACCAAGATGAAGGAGCTGATCGACCGGTTCGAGGAGCAGCATCCGAATATTAAGGTGAAGACGCAGAGCGCGCCGTACGGCCAGTTCTATCAGAAGCTCGACACCCAGATTGCGGCCGGTCAGGCACCGGACGTATGGCTCTCGGACGGCGTCTATGTGATGAAATACGCGCAGCGCGGCGCGGCTAAAGATCTGACGGACTGGATCGTCCGCGATCTGAAGGCCGAGGAATATTACGGTCTGGATTTCAACAAGGACGCCGAGGGCCGTTATTGGGGCGTGCCCCAGGGCATCCAGGTCGGCGTGCTGTTCTACAACAAGGATCTGTTCGATAAGGCAGGCGTCGATTATCCTTCCGAGGATTGGACCTGGGAGGATCTGAAGGCGACGGCAGCCAAGCTGACGGTCGATGCTGCAGGGAAAACGGCCGAGGATGCCGGCTTCGATCCGGCAAGTGTCAATCAATTCGGCCTGACGTTCTTCAGTATTACCGAGGGCTGGTTCTCGGTAATGAAGTCGTATGGCGGCGGAGTTCTTGACGAGAAGGCCGAGAATTCGATCGTCAACACGCCGGAGAACAAACAGGCTTTTGAATGGATGGTAGACGGCATGCAGCGCGGGATTATTACGGACCCGGTGGATTTGAAGAGCTTCCAGAGCAATACGGCCGTATTTCCGAGCGGATCGGCAGCGATGCGGATCGGCATTTACGCAAGGGTGCAGGCGGCGAACGAGGCAGGGCTGAACTATGACGTGACCCTGCTGCCGAAGGGTCCCGACGGCAAACGGGTATCTCCGGTGATCGCGAACTCCTGGGTCATCAACCAGAAGTCGAGTGACGAGAAAGCGGAAGCCGCCTGGGAATGGATCAAATACTGGGCGACCGAGGACGAGGTGCAGAAGCAGTGGACGGAGCTTGGCGAAGCGGTGCCGGTCAAGAAATCCGTTGCGCAGTCGGATGTGTTCCTGAAAGCGGGCGAGCAGCCGGCGAACCGCAAGGCGTTCCTCGACAGCCTTGAATTCGCGCAGACGCTGGACAATAACGCCGTATGGGAGGAATGGGTCGGCAAATTCAACGAGAACGCGGAGCGGGCATTCCTGGGAGACGCGACGATTGATCAGGCATTGACCGATGCCGATGCGGCGGTTCAAGCGGTGCTGGACGATTTTTATAAAAAATAATGCAAGATCTGCTCAAGAAAGGCGGGAGCGACTATGGACAACACGCTGATCGATAAGACAAAGCCAAAAGCCGAGCTTCTACCGCACGGCAAACCCGCCCGAAAACGGACCTGGGATCATGAAGGACGATGGGGGCTGCTGATGGCATCCCCCTATATTCTCCACTTCATCGTGTTTGTGGCGGGGCCGCTCGCGGCATCGCTGTACTTCAGCTTCTCCGATTACGACATGCTGAACCCGCCTGAGTGGACGGGGCTCGATAATTTCCGCCGGATGGCGGACGATCCGATGTTCTGGCGTTCGCTGTGGAACACGCTCTATTTCACCGTGCTGTTCGTGCCGCTCCAGACCTTCCTGGCCCTGGTGCTGGCGGTTGCTCTGAATCAGCGCCTGAAGGGGCTGAAATGGTTCCGCATGGCGCATTTTATACCGGTCATCTCTTCCTGGACCGTCATTCTGTATGTCGCGGACGCGGTATTCAATCCGCGCTTCGGTCTGGCGAACATGCTGCTGCAGAAGCTGGGCCTCGCCGGTCAAGGCTGGCTGCAGGACCCGAAGCTGACAATCCCGCTCCTCGTGATGATCGCGGTATGGAAGGGGATCGGCTACATCATGGTCATTTATTTGGCCGGCTTACAGAGCGTTCCAGGCGACTTGTATGAGGCGTCCGAGATCGACGGGGCGGGGGCGCTCCGCAAATTCCGGTACATTACGATTCCTTTGATCTCGCCAACCACCTTCCTTGTCTTGATCATGAGCACGATCTCTACCTTCCAGGCATTTGAGCAGATCTACGTCCTGACGGGAAGAGGGGATATCAGCGCGGCCGGAGGACCGAACCATTCCAGTCTGGTGCTCATGCTGTATCTGTACCGCGAAGGCTTCACGTTTATGCGGATGGGCTATGCTTCCGCGATTGCGTGGGTGCTGTTCATGATCCTGTTCCTGCTGACGCTGATCCAGCTGCGGGGCCAGAAGAAGTGGGTGCATTACGAATGACAAAGGAAATCTTGTGTGTCAATACGGAAGATGCTTCGGCGATTGGTTTGCGGTGGAAGGGTATATTTTACGGAGGGAAAGAAAAGGGTTATGGGGCTTCGAGCCGTGGAGTTCCTTGGTTCGGCCTCCTCGGCGAGGATCGTCAGGCAGTCAGCTGGTGCAGGAAGGAGGGGCTCGCATGAAATATAAGCTGCTAGGACGAAGCATTGCTTACCTGTTGATCGGGATAAGCTCGCTTGTGATGCTGGTGCCGTTCGCGACGGCATTGATGAACTCGCTCAAGACCTATCGGGAATACACGACCGTTCCGCCCCGATGGATCCCCGAAGTATTCCAATGGTCGAACTATGCGGCTGTATTTAAGCTCGGAAATATCGGCGGCTATACGATGAACAGCGTGATCGTGGCGGGCTTGTCGGTTGCGGGGGCGCTGCTGTCGTGCTCGATGGTAGGGTATGCGTTCGCCCGGCTCCGTTTTCCGCTGAAAAGCGCGCTGTTCGTCATGGTGCTCGGCACGATGATGATTCCCGCGGTCGTGATCATCATTCCGCACTTTATGATTTTTAATGAGCTGAACATGCTGGATACGCTGACTCCCTTGTGGGTGATTGAGTGGCTGGCCCAGCCGTTCGGAATATTTCTCATGCGGCAGGCTTTCATGAATATACCTAAAGAGTACGAGGAAGCGGCGAAGATGGAGGGCTGCAATCCGTTTCAGATTTACTGGCGGATCTTTATCCCGATGGCCAGGCCTACGCTGGCGACGCTGGCGATCTTCACCTTCATGGGCAAGTGGAATGAAATTTTGACGCCGGTCATTTACTTGACATCCAATGAGAAATACACGTTGCCGATCGGGATTCTGTCGCTGTCCGGACAATGGACGGGAAATGAGCAGCTGATGATTGCCGCGGCGCTGGTCAGTCTGGTGCCGATTCTGCTGGTGTTCCTGTTCGCGGAAAAATATTTCGTGCAGAATCACAATATGGCCGGAATCAAATAACGGTCCCGCCAGAGGCATTGCCTTTGGCGGCGGCCGCCGGAAGGGAAGGATCTACAATGAGGATAGCCGCGTTCAGCGGTTCGCTGATCGATTACGATTTGAAGGAAGCGATGGCGGTCAGTGCTTCGCTTGGTTTTGACGGCATCGAAATTGCCTGCCGGGAGCCGCATCTGCATCCGGACATGCCGCTTATGCAGGTCCGGGAAATCAAGAGCGCCGCCGAGGATCACGGCCTTGCGATCCCCGCCTTGGCAGGCTACATGGGTCATTTCTCAACAGCTCAAGCTGAGGCTTGCGCAGCGGAATACGACCGCTTCATGGAGCTGCTGGAGCGCTCCGTGCTGCTGGAGTCGGATATGATCCGGGTGTTCCCCGGGGGGCCGAACGCTTTTCTGGCCGAGCCGGAGCACTATGAGAAGGCGGCCTATTGGATCCGGCGCTGCGCGGACGAAGCGAGGAAGGCGGGGAAGCGGATCGCGCTGGAAATCCACAATCTCTCGCTGGTGGAGACAGTAGACAGTGCGCTTCACCTGTCGGATCTGGTCGGCCGGGACAATGTCGGATTCATTCACGATGCAGGCAATATGTACATTACGGATACCGGGTACGGCGAGGAATCGGTCAGGCGGCTCGGAAGCCGGCTGTTCCACGTCCATATCAAGGATGAGAAGCGGATCGCGAGCGCCGTGGCTCCGGGAACGTTTAAAAATTTGACCCGGCACGGAGAGGAAAGCTTTCTGCAGTGCCGTCTCGGCGAAGGCGAGGTCGACCACGGCGGTTTGCTCCGCGGGCTTAAGGAAAGCGGCTATGATGGCTGGCTTACGCTGGAATGCGCGGCTCCGTACCCGCCGATCGAGCGGCTGGCCTGGGATATGAAGATGCTGCGAACATGGCTTCGGGCTGTGGAGGTGTAAGGAATGACGGATCGAATCAAATATGGCATTATCGGATGTCAGCACGCCCACATCGGCATGTTTATCGAAGAGATGCAGCGGCTCGGGTATCCATGTGCCGGTGTTTACGAACCGGATAACACGAAACTGGCCCGCGAGGTGGCAGAAAGGTTCGGCCTTGCGATCACGTCGGATCGGAGGTCTCTGCTGGAAGATGATGATGTCCGGATCATCGGCTGTGCGGCGGTCAACAACGAGAAGATCGATGTGATCGAGCTGTGCGAGAGCTACGGGAAGCATGTAATGATCGACAAGCCGGCGGTAACGAGCCGCGAGGGTCTCCGCCGTCTGCAGGCGGTGATGGGGCGGGGAAGGATTGAGATTGGCATGATGCTCACCGAACGCTTTCGCCCTTCGCTGCATACGGCACGGAAGCTGGTTATGGCCGGGGAGCTGGGGGAGATTGTCCACATCTCGATGCGGAAGCCCCACCGGCTGAACCCCGCTAACCGTCCGGCATGGCATTTTGACAAGCAGAAATCGGGCGGCATCATCAACGACCTCCTCGTTCACGATTTTGATCTGCTGCGCTGGCTGACCGGCAGGGAAGTGGAGGCGGTATCCGGTTATATGGCCAAAAGCATTCTGCCGGAGCACCCGAGCTTCTACGACACGGCAGCCGTCCATGCGGTCATGGAGGGCGGCATCACCGCAGAGCTGTATGCCGATTGGCACACGCCGGCGGGCAGCTGGACCTGGGGGGACGGCCGGATCTTCATCACCGGCACGATCGGCACGGCAGAGATCCGGCTGGAGGGCGATCCGCTGCTCCAGAGCCGGGAAACGGTGCTCCTAACGGATGCGGAACAGCTTCGGCTGCTCGAGCTGGAGGCTCCGCCGAAGCTGCTGGCACAGGATTTCCTGGACCGCATTCGGGGAGGATCTGGACAGATCTCCCACCGTGATATTTATAAAGCTTCGGAGGGCACGATTGAAGCAGACGAAGCCGCCCGTGTCATCGTCCGAAGCACGCTGGAAACCGGGCACAACCAATATCGATAGAGCGGGGTGTATTCGAATGGAACAAAGACCGATACGATTCGGCATCATTGGCTGTGGAATTATTGCGGATATTCATGCACAGTGCATCGAAAGCACGGATGAAGCGGAGCTGGCAGCCGTGTTCGATACGAAGCCTGAGTCGGCTGCAGCATTCGTGGAGAAATACGGAGGGGACGTCTGTGGGAGCTTAGAGGAGCTGCTGGCCCGCCCCGACGTGGAAGCGGTATGTATCTGCACGCCGAGCGGGCTGCATGCGGACCAGACGGTGCTCGCCGCGAAGGCGGGCAAGCACGTGCTGGTGGAGAAGCCGATGGCAATCCGGCTGGAGGATGCGGAGCGCATGATCGAGGCTTGCCATGAGGCCGGGGTGCGGCTTGCGACGGTTTTTCCAAGAAGGATGTCCCCGCAGGCGAATTACGCCCGGCAGCTGATCCAGGAGGGACGTCTTGGCAAGCTCAGCCTGTGCTCGGCCTATGTGATGCTGTATCGGGACCAGGCTTATTATGACAGCGCTGGTTGGCGCGGAACCTGGGCGATGGACGGCGGCGGTGCGATGATGAATCAGGGCATTCACACGGTGGATCTGCTGCAGTGGCTTGCCGGCCCGGTGACCTCCCTATCGGCCAAAGCCAAGGCGGTGCTGCGCAGCATCGAGGTGGAGGATACGGTGACGGCGGCGCTGGAATTTGCCAGCGGAGCCCTGGGCATTCTTGAGATTACGACGACGGCCAGGAACGCCAAGGGACAGCGGCTGGCGATTCGCGGCGAGCGGGGTGAACTGGTGATTGAAGAAGACGATATCGTGTCTCTGCAAATCGATGGCGAGGACGTGACGCTGCCTGAATTTGAGGCTTTCCGCATCATCCCGGACGGGCACCGCATGCAGATCGAAGATCTGGCGAGAGCGATCCGCGAAGGGCGGCAGCCGATCGTGCCGGGAACGGAGGGCATCCATTCGCTGGAGATCATCCTTGGCACCTATGAGGCATCGCGACAGCGTAAAGACATCAGCATCGGAGAGAAGGCACCTGCAATATAGAAGGAACGAACCGGATCAGCTGGAGTATAGGGGAAGACTCAGCATGCCGGGAAATGCATGTTCTGAGCAGGTTCTTGCATGCAGGGGAATTAGCCATAATGGGAGAAGTCTTCCAAGCTAGGGAAGTGCACAGATGAAGGAGGTGGGGATATGCACGATCAATCTTTCGGGCTCGTGAATACGCAGGTGAAGGACCGGCTCAAGGTCCGCATCTATGACAGCCGCGAAGCGATGGGAATGGCGGCGGCGGCCGATATCCGCGCTGCGATGCAGGAATTGCTGGCCGCAAAGGAACGTATCCGGATGGTGTTCGCCGCGGCTCCTTCCCAGAATGAATGCCTGGAGGAGCTGGTCCGTTCCGAGGGGCTGGACTGGAGCCGGGTGACGGCCTTTCATATGGATGAATATATCGGGCTTCCGCAAGCTGCACCGCAGCGGTTCGGCACCTTTTTGTCCGAGAAGCTGTTTGACCGGGTTTCCCCCGGAGCCGTGCATCTGCTCGACGGCTTGAATGATCCGGATACGGAGTGTCAGCGGTATGGCCGCCTCCTGGCTGAAGCGCCGATCGATATCGTGGTTCTCGGCATCGGCGAGAATGGGCATATTGCCTTTAATGATCCGCCGGTTGCCGATTTTGACGATCCGGCGCTCGTGAAGCCTGTCGAGCTGGACGAAGCATGCCGCCTGCAGCAGGTGAATGACGGCTGCTTTGCCAGCCTGGATGATGTCCCCAAGCGGGCGCTTACGCTGACGATACCGGCGCTTATGTCGGGGACGCAGCTGTTTTGCATCGTTCCTGGAGCAAGAAAGCGGCACGCCGTGGGGAGAACGTTAACCGGTGATATTAGCGAGGCTTGCCCGGCCAGTATTCTAAGGCGTCATCCGGACTGCACGCTGTATCTTGACCGGGACGCCTATGGGGAAGGTCTCCATGACTAGTAAGGCGCTTGTCCGCGAAGGCCTTCATTACGCAACCGGCGAACGGATTCGAATTACCATAAGTAGCGAAGGTCGCATTACAGAGATAGTTACAGAAGATGGCGTTGGCCGAATAGAAGAGATGTCTGCAGACGGCATAGACAGCAAAATTTCAGGGGCGGCGTCAGCTGAAGCTGGCAGCGATGGCGGCGAGGCTTTGGCCACCTACGGCGAGCATTCGGTTCGCGGCGGCGACGGAGAGGTTTGGATCGCGCCGGGACTGATCGACCTTCAGTTGAACGGCGGGTACGGGATTGACCTTAACTCGCTCCCGCTGACAAGCGAATCCGTCATTCGGCTGACGCGCCGTTTGTGGGAGACGGGGGTAACGACGTATTACCCGACCGTCATTACGAACGGCGACCGGGAGATTGAAGAGCTTGTAAGCGCCATCGATCAAGCCTGCCGGGAGGAAGCGCTGACAGGGAAGAGCATCGGCGGAATTCATCTGGAGGGCCCTTTCCTTTCGCCGGAGGAAGGGCCGCGCGGAGCCCATGATGAACGGTATATCAGGCCGCCCGATTGGGAACTGCTGCAGCGGTGGCAGGATGCCTCCGGCTCCCGGATTCGCATCCTGACCCTGTCGCCGGAGTGGCCGGAAGCACCGGAGATGATCCGCCGCTGCGTGCAGAGCGGCATCATCGTTTCCATCGGGCATACGGCGGCTACGCCGGAGCAGATTCGCCAGGCCGCACTGGCCGGAGCAAGCATGTCCACCCACTTTGGCAACGGCGCGCATCTGACGCTGCCGCGGCACCCGAATTATCTGTGGGAGCAGCTGGCATTGGATGAGCTGTGGTGCGGCTTCATCGCCGACGGTTATCATGTGCCCGATTCGGTCATTAAGGTGCTTCTCCGGGCCAAAGCGGGGAAAGCGCTGCTGGTCAGCGATGCCGTCTATTTAAGCGGCATGGCACCGGGAAGCTACCGAACGCATATCGGCGGCGAGGTGGTGCTGACCCCCGAAGGAAGGCTCCATCTGGCACGAAAGCCTGAGCTGCTCGCTGGATCAGCAATGATGCTGGCCGATGCCGTTCAGCGGCTTGCTGCATCGGGTCTATGCTCATTTGCCGAGGCCTGGGACATGGCTTCCAGCGCGCCGGCCAGAGCAATCGGACGGGAGAAGCTGTACGGGCTTACTAAAGGAGCGCGGGCGGATTTCGTCATGTTCGAGCGGAATGGAGGAAAGATCCGTATTGTCGAGACCGTACTTGGAGGCGTGCCGGTGTATCAGGCGAGCTCCTGAAATCCCGCTGGCGGCAGCCGCGGTTCCAAGCATGAATGGCTGATATTCTAATACAGGGGAGCCCTTCCGGGATGGAAGGGCTCCTTGCCTGATTAACGCTTGGGGTCACTTTCAGCTTGCTTGACTGCCGTGCCGATCTGCTCATATAAATCTTCGGCGGGTAGTCCCGAGATTTCATCAATGGCTTGTATATCTGTGAAATCACGCCGGAATGTAATCCGGTCTCCATTAGCGCTCATCGTTTCCTCCACGGCTAGAGCATTATAGTCAAGATGGCTTTTCCCCTCGGTATCCAGGCGTACTTGGAACGGAACGCTTGCAGGGAACAGCACGTCCCTAAGCTGCGATTTTGTCAGGAACAGCACATAATTTTCCTCTAATCGGATGGCATCGAAATAGGGCAGCTGAATTTTAGCTTCAATTACCTGCTCCTCCAGCGGATATTGAACCACCTCATACTTTGGAATCGCAATTTGAATCTGTCCGTCCAAATCGCCCAGCAGCTGCTCCTCTACGTCAAAAGTATAAATCTCGCTTACGTATCCGGGAGCCATTTCCCATGTCTCGACCGGCTTTATATATCGCCCCCGTACAATGTACTCGGAACGCTCAACGATGCCGGGAATATTCCCATTGACCGCATAGTCGCTTTCTACATGAACCTCAAAGGTTTGCGGTTCATTGGCGGGCTTGCTAACAAAAACCAAGGTTACTAGTAGAGAAACGGAAATGGCAGCGATAAGAAGTGCAAACATCGTCTTCCTTCGACTGGATCTGCTCAAAGGCAATACGCTCCTTAGGGTTCAGCGCGGTTACTGGATATTTCCTTTGCTAAGCTTAAATATATAAGCATCCTTAATGAAAAACAATTACAGCAATCAACGGAAAATATCATAAATAAACGAACTTTTACACTTATACACCCTGCCCATACTTCTCCGTAAGCTCTCTCAGAATATCTCTTATGCTGTCCACGAGCTCCTTGGGCTCCAGCACGACAGCCTCGTTACCCAGCCCGAGGAAAAACTTCGCGAAATAGCGCATTTCACTTGTAGGCACTTCCTGATCGAGCCGGCCGCTTCCATCGGGCTTCACGTCGATCCGGGGGACGGGGCATAATTCAGCCTCACACCGCTGTACGCCCTCTCTCGTCAGTTCGGCAATCATTCGGACATAGACGGCTTTTTCCGCCGCGAATTCTCTCCAGTTTCCCAGATGAATATAGCGGTGATCCAGCGGTTCTACCCCGCTCTCGTCGAAGGCGGCGGAATGCATGCGGTCGCAGCGGAACAACCGAAAGTCCCCGCGCATAAAGCAGTAAGCGGGACAGTACCAGAAGCCGTTGCTGGCATAAATGCCGACAGGCTGGATGCTTCGCTCCGACAGGCCCTGCTTGGTCTCATATTGGATGCTGACGACCCGCTGCTCCACGGCTGCATCCAGCAATACCCCCAGGAATGCCGCCTTCTGCTTCCGGGTATGGGTTAGAAAATCGACCCGGTTCTTCATCTCGTCAATCCGGTCACGCACATCGCCCGGCATGTAATAATAAAATTTCTGGAGCGCTGCGGACGACTCGGCTTCGAAGGGAAGGAACAAATAATGGCGAAGGGCGTGGCTGGCAAAAAACATCGCGACCGCTTCCTCCTCGCTAAACGCGATCGGCGGAAGGATGCGTTCTCTTAGCACTTGGTAGCCGCCATGCGGACCTACCTCCGAGTATAGCGGGACGCCAAGCTCGCTAAGCTCTTGCAGGTCCCGCAGGATCGTACGGGCCGAAACACCGAATTGGTCGGCCAGCTCCTTCACCGTAAACTTTCGCATCCGATTGACGGTCATCATCAGTTCGATCAGCCGCTTGGATTTCGACATGGGATCAGCTCCGTTTTTTTGAATGACTATGACAATAGTTGTCACTATTATAGCCTATACTTGTATCATAACCCTAGAGAGAGCAGAATGGAAAATGATACAACATAGCGCGCAGGACGCTACTGAGTAATGATAACCATAACGGCCTGCGGTTGCCGGAAAAAGCGATGCCACGGCTGCGCCTTCCTGTCGCTGAATCTCTTTCCATTATCATTCAAACTAAAAAGCAGGAGTGAACGCCCATGAGTCAACTGGTTGAAATGAAGCAATTGCTGTTTGAGGAGCTGGAGCATATCGTGAAAACCTCCTCCAATCTCATCATGAAAATTTCGGACAAGGATTGGGATTACCGTCCTGCCTCCAATATGCGATCGCTCCTGGAGCTCGTCCATCATCTGGTGTCGGTTCCCGGAGCCGATCTGTTGATCATGCGGGAGAAGCCTGAAGAAGAGGTGCGCCAGCTTGAAGGGGCCATCGCTGCAGACGGCGGCGACAAGGACAAGCTGATCGCATGGATGAACAAGGGGCTGGCCGACTTGAAATCGTATATGGACGGCCTGTCGGATGATGACTTTTTGCATAAAAAGACGACGCCATTCTACTTGGAGCATGGCTCGGCACAAGCCAAATGGCTGATCGAGGTCGTGACGCATGCCCAGCATCACCGGGCTCAAATGTTCAATTACCTCAAAGCCCAAGGCTATGAAGTGAGCATGTTTGATTTGTATTAATTACACAGCAGCTGTGAAGATGATCTTGGGACACCGTCCATAGGTTCGGGCGGTGTTCTTTTGCATTGGTTCAGACCGGGGAGGTAACAAAAATCCCTCAGAATCCGGCATGCGTCATGCTTTAAACCAGACTCTAAGGGATGTCGTGTTGGAATAAGATTATACAAAAATGCCGATTTCTTTTACTCGTCCTGTGTTGAAGCTTTGGATGAAGCGGTCGATCTCAGATATTGGGGCGGATTCACGTCATCGATCAACAATATGCCGTCGTATTGATCCCGGGCGATCAGGCTCTCGGGAATCATGCCCCAGCTGTACGCGAAGCGGGGTTCAAACATCCAGGAGTTTCCGGATTCATGGCTGCGATAGCGAAGATCCATGAAGGTATATGGAGCTCCCGATGCCGCTAGAATCGATTCGATCGATCCCGGCTCCGGCGGCAGCACGTCATGGACGGCACCCGTATTGTCGGCGGTTTTGCCGCTGGCCGGATAAAGACCGATTACATAGCTGTATTTTTTCACCTCGTCCGACAGCATCTCGCCCATCAGTTTAACCGGGTACGGGGAGCCCATCACTTCGGTCTGGGCCTTGCGGATGTGATCGTTATGTCCCCAGACGATGAATTTTTCCGTAGGATATGCCTCGGTGGCAAGCCACATGAGATTATCGTGCATTGCCTGATCCCGCCATTCCATCGTTTCCAGGAACGGCATATAGTCCCCTTTTTCCAAGGCAGCAGTGGATTCGATGGACAGCTCCACATATTCCTCCGCTACCCGGATTCGGTCTCCTAGAGCTCTCTCCAGAAGGAGGGAAAGCTTCGGATTGTCCGGGTAGAGCTGCTTGATATGGGCCTGATTCGCCTCGGTTTTCAATGCTTCCTGAGCTTCCTTGTACACGCTGATCAGATGTTTTTTCTCTTTGCGGTATGCGGCTGCGTCCGTAGCTACCGAATAGTCGGACAGCTTTTTGTCGGCATCCGCAAGCCGCTTCGCGAGAGCTTTATCCTTCAGCCATCCTCCGTCAAGGAGGGGGAACTGGAGCTGCATGTCGAACCCGGTCAGTACAAGCGGTTGTTCGCTGTTATGCGACGCTTTGATGTAATCGAACAACGGCAGCGTTTCTTTGGACCACCAGACGCCGAAAATCGAATCTTTCATCGTCTGCTCAGCGCTGCGGCCGCTGACTTTTCCGTATGCGATGGAGGCAGGAGCCAGCCCGCTCTCGAATGCCAATACGTTGTATCCCATCTCCTGATGGAGGAATTGGATCAAGCGCGTCTTGGCGAGATTGAATTCGGCTACGCCGTGGGAGCTCTCACCAAGGAACACGAAACGTTTGTCATGCAGGAGCGGCTTCAGCATTTCCAGATCTTGAAACGAGTCCGGCTTGCCGTCCGGGCCAACCGGCTGAATCGTATCAAGCTTATAAGCATGATCCGCAGCCCAGGCCTCCCATTCGGCAATTTTCTCTTCATGGGTTCGGGCTGGCCGGATTTCCGTCACCTTCCCCTGAATGGTGTCAGGGGCGGCTGCTTGAGCGCTCCCCGCATAAGACGCTGTGCCTCCAAGCAGGACAGTCGCCAGCATTAGCGCGGTAAAAGCTTTTCTTGTCTTATGTAGTGTCATTTCGAAAGAGTTCACTCCTTGGTCTTTGGTTTATTCAAGTCGTTCATTCGGTCGACGGTTCAAAGGGCAGAAGCACGGCAGTTTACGGCTTTAATAGACGCGGCATCCCCTCCTTTCAAAAGTCATGAATGTCTTGACGAATGTACGGGTTTCCCCATAACTCATTCATCCCAGAACAGGTCGTCCAGCGTACGGGACAGCGCCTTGCATATGGCAATGCAGAGGCTGAGTGAAGGGTTGTATTTGCCGAGCTCGATCAATCCGATCGTTTGTCTCGATACCCCGACGATCCGGGCCAATTCTTCCTGCGAGAGATCCTTTTCCACCCGGGCCATTTTCAGCTTGATATTTTTCATGCAAAATCACCTTGTCTCCCTTCTTATGAGTCCAGTTGGTCATTTTGCGATATTTTTCGGCTCACTCGATTCGCGAAATGGTGAATGGCCGTCATCGTTCCGGCAAACAGCGGGATGTAGAAGATTAGCGAAAACAGGAATACGGAAAGGAAATACTTCCAAGCGGTCTGACTGCTGCCATCCCCATATACGACGGCGCTTCGTATCCCTAAGATGAGGGCGAGGATCAAGCCGATGGCCAGTCCGGAAATCGCCGTGCGCCGGCTAAACGACATTTTGTTGCGCTGGTCATGTACCTCCACCTCATCGGAGTATATCCCCATCGCCACGCTTCGGATGCTAAAGTACAAGCTGCCTCCCAGGATGACCAGCATTTCGGTCAGAACGGATCCGCGGTCCGGTAAAAACCAGGTTTTGATTACGGCCGAAACGCTGCAGATCAGCATGATCAGAATATAGGCCTCTTTATAAATGCTGTTTTTCAGGTTGACGATACGTTCGTCATCGACTGCTTTCTTTTTAAACCAATTCATTTGTGTACGGCTCCTTTCTAGTAAAAGACAAGTTCGTGCGTTTATTACTTATCCGTATTCTACAGCTATGGATGTCATTATGCAATATATATATGTCATTTTGTTAAAAATAATAATCATGCATGAGCTTGTCCATCCACGTAACTGCCAATTCGTTATATAACGATTTCATCATGATAGCAGAAGCGGAGCCCTCATTTTTTGATCCGTTTTGCTAATTTGTTGTTTAGATTCTATCCGCTCTCCAATTGTGATAGAATTGGCAATAGGGCAATTTTGTCCTATTTAAATTAAGGGAGGCTTCGTTATGATCTATTACATTCGGTTGCGATAATCAGAGGTGCAGATTTAGAGATAGGCCCGGTCCAATTTTTTGAAAATTATGGGACAAGGGTTTATTTTGCTGCACCTTTATTCATCGACTAATCGAATGGAAAGGGTGGAAACGAAATGTCCCGTTATAATTCAGAGGAGGCATTAACCAAAGCAAGTTTGGTTGCTTCCCAAGAGCAGCTGTTTCGCTGTCCGATCTGCAAAAGTTCGATGCGCGTCAACCGGTTGTCCAGCCTGGACTGCAGCAACGGCCATTGCTTCGATATTTCGAAGCATGGATATGTCAATTTGCTGCCGCGTCCTTCGAAGAGCAAGTATGATAAATCATTGTTTGTTTCGCGCAGCATGATCAGTAACAGCGGTTTCTTCGATCCGCTGATCGAATATGTATGTGATCTATTGATCCGTAGGCGGGAATCGCATTCCGAGATTCAGACTTTACTGGATGCCGGGTGCGGCGAAGGCTCCCACCTTCGGTCAATTATTAGCAATTTGGAGGAAAGGCCTGGCCGCAAGCGCTATTTAGGAACGGGTATCGATATTGCCAAAGAAGGGATCCTGCTGGCTTCCAAGGCTTCGCCGGACCTGGTATGGTGCGTAGCCGATCTGGCGAACAGCCCGTTTGCTGACCGTCAGTTTGATGCTATCGTGAATATATTGTCGCCTTCCAACTATGCTGAGTTCGGAAGATTGCTGAAGGAAGATGGCTTGCTGATTAAGGTCATTCCAGGGAAGTCGTATTTGCAGGAGCTTCGTCAGCTATTATATGGCAGGAAGAGCAGGGAGCGCGATTCGAGCGGCCATACGATCGAGCTGTTCAGCCGTTACTTTGAGCTCATCGAAACCAAAGAAATTCGGTACCGCAAGAGACTGAGCCCCGAGGAGAGCTCTCTTCTGGTACAGATGACGCCATTGGCATGGGGTGCTTCCCCGGAGTTGAAAATGTCGGATAACCTTCCGAGGGAACTGGAAGTCACGGTGGATTTCACCGTGCTCTACGGCAAACCAAAGCCTGTTCCCGCTGCTGAAGAGAGCGTGTGAACAAGCACATTGCAGGGAATATAAACCAGTTTTGCCCCCGTTGCTAAAACGGCAAGGATTTGGCGATAATGAAAGTCGATACGTACATTGAACAAAAGGTAGGTGGATCCATCATGACACTGCGTTTGAATCCGTACATTATCCTGGATGGAAATGCGAAGGAAGCGATCCGTTTTTATGAGCAGGTACTGGGAGCCGAGACCGTGATGATTCAGACATTTGGCGAAATGCCGGCAAACCCTGATTTTCCGCTGCCTGAAAGCGCCAAGGACCGCATATCCCATGCACTGCTGAAGGTGGGCGGCAGCGAGCTCATGTTCTCGGACACGTTCCCGGGCCAGCCCGTACAATCGAGCAATCAGGTTCAGATTTGCATCATCTCGCAATCGGCAGATCATTCGAAGCGAATTTTTGAAGCTTTGCAGGAAGGCGGGAAGGTTGGCATGCCGCTGCAGGAAACGTTCTGGAGCCCGGCATATGGCATATTGACGGACAAGTACGGGGTGACATGGAATATTTCCACGGAATCCTGATTTCCGCAACAAGCATGACGAAGACCCCCTGGCGGTAAGCCAAGGGGTCTTCGTTCGTTTTTCATATCAATTGGGAATCAAGTTAGAAGGAAGGTGCTTTACGCACGCGACCCGTCCCACCATTTGTAATAAATAAGCACATGACCGGCCGGGCTCGCGACGAGCGGATCGATGACCAGAGTCTTGCCGCTGACTTTCAGCTCAAGCGCCTTTTTATTTTTCTCGGCTGCATCCACCTTGGCCAGGAAGGATGAATCCGCCTCGAAGCCGTATAGGCGAAGCAGGTCAAGCAGCATGCTGCGCTGGGTCTTGTCGGCTGCACTCGACAGCTCGATACCGCTGAAGCCCATAATTTGAGGCTCGAATTGCACGGATACGGCATAGTCCGTCTCTCCGCTTTGTTTCGTGCTGGTCATGACGATTTTGTTCTGGCCATCATCATAGATTCGGTAACCGCTGTAGTTTCCGAATACTTTTTGGCGAATGACGAGATACATTTCATCGCGGAACAGATCCCAAGGCGTCGGGAGCGCGGGAAGCATCGCTTCGGCGCTTGGTGCAGCCGGCCGGTCATATAGATTGGACATGCCGCGTTCCGACAAATTACGAATCAGCTGCAGAACCTCCGCACGGGTAATCGTACCGCTGCCGACATATCCCTCAATCGTATTTTCTCCTTTAATCCGGCCTTGGGCGTACTTTTTCCCCAGAACGTATTGAATGGCCTGATTGCCTGAATAATTGACGCCGTCGGCGCTTGCGATCAGCTCGGCCACATGGGCGCGCGTTATGT
Source organism: Paenibacillus sp. FSL W8-0919 (assembly GCF_038003785.1). Taxonomy (NCBI): domain Bacteria; kingdom Bacillati; phylum Bacillota; class Bacilli; order Caryophanales; family Paenibacillaceae; genus Paenibacillus; species Paenibacillus sp. FSL W8-0919. The sequence continues at coordinate 6,646,354 of NZ_JBBOPV010000001.1, read as the reverse complement.
ATTTGCCTCGCAGGCTTTTGTCAGCAAAGCCATGCACCGGATAGTTCTTAAAGTGCAGATAATTATAGTATTTATCCGACCACAGCTCGGTTAAATAGGTCTCCTGCAGATCTTTTCCCGTAATGCCGACGACGAGCATCCGGATAAACTCCGCTTCGGTTACGTTTTGGTTCGGCATGAACATGCCGTTCGCATACCCGTTCACAATGCCCTTATTGACGCCCCACTCAATGGTCGTTTTCGCCCAGTGGTTATCGATATCACGGAAGGTTACTCCTGCGAAAGCGCTGCCAGCACCAGCGATTAACGAAACAACCAGGAGTATTGGCACACATAATGCCCGTAACTTCAACATCTGTCAACCTCCATCATTATTTGCTAAATTGCTACAGATTCCATTGTATAGGCCTATTTTTCGACCGGTCAAGCGATTCAGGCTGCTGCTAATCAAAGATGGTTAGTTGTAACTAGCTTGCTTCCGATTCATTACTAAAGGACCATAGGACGAAGGATCGGGATGATGGGATCTTAAATGAAGGGAAGACCGTGCCGAACGAAAGGGAGAAGCTGTGTCCTGATGAGGAAAATAGACAGCTCGATATGTCCTTGTCCGAGAAAGCGGTTTCCATGCATCCTAGTCTGAAAGTCAGTGGGTCGTCATGCCTATTGGAAGGCAACTTTCGATTAAGGTACAATAGCCTTTGGTATATATTAGGAAAAGAGGCGATTGTGATGAGATTCATGCGGAAATGGCTGCTCATGGTCTGCGGCCTTTTGCTTGCAGTCTCCAGCATGATGCCGCTGACGGCGCATGCGGCGGACCAGAAATGGATTAATCAGGTATGGAATGATTACAAAGCGTACAATAAGAAAACCGTAAATGCTTATAACAATTACCAGAAGCAAATTGATAAGCAATATAAGCAGTTCTATGATGCTTCCCATGCGTCCTTGGATCAATTGGAGAAGACGCTGCTGGACGATCAGAAGCTATGGAACGAGAAGCTGGAGGCGGATCTCGAGCAGTTGAAGGCGAAGTATGAGGGAAATCGGGATATCCAGGATAAGCTTCGTGAGTATGCCCGGGAGATCAATCCCACCTCGATGAGAAGTTCAATGTGGAAGTATGTCTCGGAGGCGAAACGACATTATATGAGCAGCACATTGTGGAAGCTGGATAAGGAAATGAGCGATACTTATCTGAACAGCATGATGTGGACCTACAAAAAAACGATTACTCCGACCTATTTGAACAGCGCGGCATGGAAAATGTCGAAAAATGTCAATGAAAATTATTTGAATAGTCCGATGTGGAAGCTGAAAAACGGCTCCAACGCGCATTATCTGAATAGCCCGATATGGAAGTATAAAAAAGGACAGATCAGCAAGTCAGCCGCCAAGAGCCAGTACAGCAAGCTGTTTAAGACACAGACTGCTGCCCTGTCCAAGAGCAACGCAGCTCTGAAGCAGCAGATTACGGCTATGGCAAGCGGCACGGAGAAGAAGCTCGGCGAGCTGTATGCGGATTCGGTGAAATCCTTGGAAGCTCAGCGGGAAGAGACGCTGAGCCGAATTTCGAAGCTCCGTGCCGAAATTACGGGTGAGGGCTTTACTTGGGAGCCGCTGCTGATTAAAGAATAACAAGCGTCGAAACATGATCATCCTATAGTAAACGTATAGCCGCTTCCGGCGAGACTGTTAGACAGTCCTTCCGGAGCGGCTTTATTTTATTTTTTATCGATTTATCAAAAGGGCCGCTTATAGGCGAAACCACACGTTCATTCATGGGGCCGGATGAATGCTGGTGATGGCCTTTAGTCCTCCCCCCTCATACGTCCCAAGTCATATTTTTTATGAAAATGAAAACAAGAAAATGCAGGATATACTTTGACTTGCAAGCATTTCTCGAATAGTATTATGAATGTAACCTAACAAAAACTAACACAAATAACACGCATAACACACATGGGTTGGTACGGTTCTACAAATATGCTTAAGTAGGTTGATACGATGAAATCAAAAGTAACCATTCAAGAAATTGCGGATTTTACGGGCGTGTCCAAATTTGCGGTGTCCCGTGCGCTATCCGGCAAGTCGGGCGTCAGCCCGCAGACAAGGGAAATGATACTGAAGGCTGCCGGGCAGCTGGGGTATTTCAAGGATCAGCCCGGACATACGGCCGGTCGTTCCGAGCTTCAGGATCCGGAAAACCGTAAATGGGCAGGGGCTGTTCTCGTCCTCTTCCCTAACGTGCGGTACCAAAATCGGGAGTCTCTGTACTGGGGGCCTGTCTTCGACGGGATCTCTACCCGTTTAAATCAACGGGGCCTTGACATTCTGACACTGACCGAGCCGTCTAATGACCATATGTTCTCGCTGTTGAACCCGCAGGGCCTGCTCGGGATTGTCACCGTAGGCTCCGTGTCGACGCAAAATTTGATGGATATCAAAAAATTGAACATTCCCGTCGTCATGGTGGATCATATGGACCCGGCATTTCAGTCGGATACGGTGTTCACCGACAATTTGTACGGCATGCGGCAAATGATGACCAAGCTGGTGAGCCGGGGATACAAGAAGTACCAGTTCATTGGCAACATAAGCGATGCGCCGAGTTTTTACGAGCGGTATCTTGGGTTCACATCCGTGCTGGCCGATTACAAAATCGAGCATCGTCAAATCCCCGAGCTGATCAGTCCCGAGATTGACCAGGATCTGGCAGCAACGTTGAGCAAGGCTTTAGCAGGTCAAGAGCTGCCGGAGGTGTTCGTATGCAATAACGACATCACGGCAATGTTTGCGATGGATATTTTGAAGCAGCGAGGAATCGAGGTTCCGGGGGATGTACAATTCACCGGATTCGACAATACTTATGATCAGCTGCCCATTCTGGCTACGGTCAATATCGACAAGGAATTGCTCGGAATGAGGGCTGTAGATCAATTGTTGTGGCGGATTACGAACCCGGATTCCGGTTACGAGAGGATCCTGATCCAGGCTGACGTCATCGTCAGGGATCTTCAGCAGCCTTCCCGGGGAGAGACCGATTAGATTATAGCTCCATGGGGTGTATACGCATGGCTCCGATGCGGATTGAAGCATCGGGGCCTTTTTATATTCATAACAAACAAATAACATTTTAGGGGAATGGATGGTGGGAAATCAAGTAGGCGGAAAAGATGTCGATTCCTTGTGTTTAAAGGGGTTTTAAGGCGATGACGACATATTTCAACATACAAAATGAGTTGATTATTAATAACTAGAATGGATTATAATCGAAAAATATTAGGTTTGTTGTTATTTAAAAAATAATAAATATTGACGACTAGAAAAACTGATGTTATATTTTTTGGCAAACATAGATAACGGAATGGAGGGGGCATACCGAGGTTCAAGATGTTCCGTTTATCCAAAACCATCGCATCCGGGAACGACATCAAGTTAAATCGTGCTTTTACAAATAAGGGAGGTTTTTAAAGTGAGAAAAATGAAAGGGCTTTCTTTATTGCTTATCTGCTTGATGTTTGTCATCACTGCCTGCAGCGGCGGAGGCGGCGCCCAGACGGAAGCTCCCAAGACCGAGCCCGCACCGGCTGCGGAACAGGCGGGAAGCGAAACGCCGAAGGAAGAAGAGCCGGCACAGCCGGCGGCCGAGCCGGTTGACCTGGGCGGCCGAGTGATCAAGGTTGCCGCCTGGTGGGACCTGACGCCGGCGGGCAATACGGCCGACGAGAAGGCGCGCCTAGAGAAGATCGCCGAGGTCGAGAAGAAGTACAATGTCAAAATCGAGTTCGTTAACGTGCCCTTCGAGGAATATATGAACAAGTTTACGACGAGCGTGCTGGCCGGCGAGCCGTTTGCCGATATCGTGCAGCTGGAGTACAAGTCGGCTTTGCCTGCGATCATGAAAGGTCAGCTCCTGCCGATCAGCGAGTTTACGACCGATCAGAACAACATAAACAATGAGGCGAATCTGCAGATGAAATACCCTGCCATCGGCGGCGGCGAATACGGGTTCGACAACCCGATCTCCCTCGGGCTTGGGCTGCATTATAACCGCGAGCTGTTCAAGAAGCACGGTCTTCCGGATCTTCAGGAGCTGCATGCCAAGGGCGAATGGAACTGGGATAAGTTCATGGAGATTGCCAAACAGGCAACGAAGGATACGAACAATGACGGCAAGACGGACGTGTGGGGCTTCTCGGGCTGGGCAATCGACGCCGTGAAGCATTTCACCGCAGCCAACGGCGGGAAAATCGTCGACGATGCGAACGGCAAAGAAGGCTTGTCCGATCCGAAAACGCTGGAGGCCGCCGAATTCGTTAACCGTCTCTATAACGTCGAGAAGGTGGTCAAGGTGAAGAGCGGCAACAAGACGAACTGGGAAGAAACGAACACGTTCAAGGACGGAGATGTCGCCATGTTCCCGGCTGCGGAATGGATGCTGGGCGACGTGACCTTCGAAGTCGGCATCGTACCGATTCCGAACGGACCGCAAGGCTCGCCGGAGGCGACCTACGCGAATACGGCCGCTTCCGCGAAGTTCATTCCGAAGGGCGTCGAAGATCCGGCCATCGTCTATCAAATCTATGAAGAAACGTTCGACATCCAATCGACGGAGGAATATCCGGGACAGGACTACCTGGAGGGCATTTACACCAATCAGGAAGATATCGACATGATCCGCGAGCATATTGCGGGAACCGGCGTAATTACGGTTGACGAAGCGTATACGGATTATCCGACGGGTGCATTCATCGAGGACATTATCGTAAACAACCAATCCGTGACGGCGACGGCTGAAAAATACAAGCAGCAGGCGCAGGCCGCCGTCGACAAAATGGGCAAATAAGACGGATGGACGGGGGGCGAAGAGCGGCAGCCTAAGCCTCCCTTCTCCTGATAAGGGGGATGAACATTGACACGCCAATTGCAGCTGAAAAAATGGATGGGCAGACTCCTGATCCTTTTGTTGATCGTCGCGGCCCTGATGCTGTTCTTCAACCGGGGCAAGGATGATCCCGGCGAAATGCTGATCGGTGCTCCGGCGGAATGGAAGCTTGAACGTCCGGCCTCTTTGATACAGACCGGTGCTCAGGCCGGCAAAGCGATGCCCTACGTTCAGTATTTGTCGAAATATGAAGGTAGCGGTCGACCGGGACAAGAAATCATCATCCCCGCTTCCGAGTACAGCCGTGCAGAAGGCGGAGAATTCCGGAAGCTCGACCATTATGAAGGCAGGCCCGGCACATCGCTCTACACCGGCGAGAAGGGCGAGGTGGAGTGGAAGCTCCGAGTGCAGGAAGAGGGACTATACAATCTGTCCGTGCTGTATTACCCAGTAGAGGGAAAAAGCTCCTCGATCGAGCGCTCGCTTCGGATCGATGGCAGCATTCCTTTTCAGGAAGCCGCTTATTTACAGTTCGACCGGATTTGGGGCAATGCGAAAGACAGTGTGGACCGGGACAATCAGGGCAATGACCTTAGGCCAAGGCAAATAGAGCACCCCGCGTGGATCGAGGCGGTATTGAAAGATGCGGACGGCTATGAAACCGAGCCGTTTCTATTCTACTTCACGGAGGGCGAGCATACGATCTCGCTTACCGCCGCCAGGGAGCCGATGGTGATCCGGGAGCTGAGGCTGCTTCAGCAGCCGGAACCGCTTCCTTACTCCGAAGCGAGAGCCAAATACGAAGCCGAGGGAACACCGCAAACCGAGGGAATCCTGCTTGAGATCCAAGCGGAAGCGTCAACGGCCAAATCCTCCCCGACGCTGTATCCGCTGAGCGAGCGTGCAAGTCCGAGCGTGCGCCCGTACAGCGCATCCGAGGTACGGATCAATACGATCGGCGGCTTTAACTGGCGACTGCCGGGTCAGTGGATCGAGTGGGAGCTGGACGTGCCGGAAACGGGGCTGTACAAAATCGCCTTCAAATCCCAGCAAAATTTCGTAAGAGGGATATATTCCACGCGGAAGCTGACGATTGACGGGAAAGTGCCATTTGACGAGATGAATCGTATTCCGTTCCGCTTCAAGAACGGGTACCGAATGGATGTGCTTGGCGGCGAGGAGCCGTACCTGTTCCACTTGACGCGCGGGAAGCATGTGCTGCGCCTTGAAGTGAGCCTCGGCGAATTCGCTCCGCTGATTCACGAAGTGGAGGACAGCTTGCTGAATCTGAATGCGATGTACCGCAAAATTTTAATGATCACCGGCACCAATCCGGATGAGTTCCGGGATTATCGGGTGGAGCAGCGCATTCCTGAGCTGATTGAGACTTTGCAGTTTGAAAGCGACAGATTGAAAGCGATCGCCGCCCGTTTGGTAGAGCTGTCGGGACAGTCCGGCGATCAGGAGGCGCTGCTGAAGACCATGGTGCTGCAGCTCGATGAGATGATTGCCAAGCCCGACACGATTCCGCGCCGGCTGGAGGCATACAAGACCAACACCGGAGGCCTCGGTACATGGCTGCAGCAGGCCAGGGAGCAGCCGCTTGAGCTCGATGCCTTATATGTCGCTTCTCCTGACGTCAAGCTGCCGAAGAGCGGAATGGGGGCAGGAGATAAAGTAAAGCACGAGCTGAATACCTTTGCCAGCTCCTTCTTCATCGATTACAACAACATCGGCAATGTGACGGATGGGAAGAATCAGCATTCGATTACCGTATGGATCGGCAGCGGCCGGGATCAGGCGAATACGGTAAAGGCCATGATTGACGAGACCTTTACGCCCGAGACAGGGATCAGCGTCAATCTGAAGCTGGTCAACATGGGTACGCTCCTGCCCGCAACGCTGTCCGGTCAAGGACCGGATGTTGCCATGCAAATCGGCAACGACCTGCCGGTGAACTTCGCGATGCGCAATTCGGCGGCGGATCTGACGCAGTTTGCAGATTTCGATGCCGTTGCGGGCCGGTTCCGGGACAGCGCGCTGGTACCGTATCAATACCGCGGGGGCGTATACGCCCTGCCGGAGACGCAGACGTTCAACATGATGTTCTACCGGAAGGATGTGCTCGAGGAGCTTGGGCTGGAGGTGCCGGAAACGTGGGACGAAGTGGCAAGCATGCTGGCCGTGCTGAACAAGAACCATATGCAGTTCGGGCTTCCCGTCGTTGCGCAGGCGCCCGACCAGTGGACCACGCTGCCGCCAAACTCCATGTTTGCGGCCCTGCTCATGCAATCGGGGGGACAGTTCTACCGCAACCATGACCGGGAGTCGGATCTGGATTCGAAACCCGCGCTCGAAGCCTTTAAGCGATGGACCGAGTACTACACCGACTACAAGCTTGAGCGGGAGTATGATTTTGCGAACCGCTTCCGTACCGGTCAGATGCCGATCGGCATTTCCGATTACACGACGTATAATCAGCTGTCCGTCTTTGCACCGGAGATTCGCGGCGTATGGGGATTTGCCCCGATTCCCGGAACCGTACGAGAGGATGGAACGATTGACCGGACCGTACCGAGCGGAGGCAGCGCAGTCCTGATGCTCGAAGATGCGAAGGATAAGGAGGCCGCCTGGGAATTCCTCAAATGGTGGACCAGCGACATGACGCAGACGAACTTCGGGCGGGAGATGGAAGGATTGATGGGGGCCGCCGCGCGTTATCCGACAGCAAATATCAAGGCGCTGGACAGCCTGCCTTGGCCCGTGGCCGATTATGAAAATTTAAAAGCCCAGTTTGAATGGGTTCGGGGAATTCCGGAGGTGCCGGGAGGCTACTCCACGGGAAGACATCTGTTCAACGCGTTCTACCGTGCGGTGATCAGCGGTGTCGAGCCGCGGGAGGCTCTGATGGATTCTGTTCAGTATATTCATGATGAAATTCGAACCAAGCAAGAAGAATTCGGCGTGCCGGAGGGATAGGGGGGAATCCAAAATGCATAATGCCGGGCTTCAAGACCCTGAGACGGCGATGCCCGCCGCGGTTCGCCCCGTCAAGCCGCAAACCTGGCGGAGCCGGAAGCTGGCGGAAATCAAGGCCAGCAAGCATTCGTATATTTTGCTTGCACCATACATGATCCTGTTTACGTTGTTTACCGTGCTTCCGGTCGTCATTTCCATGATCCTCAGCTTCACGTACTTTAACATGCTGGAGTTTCCGCGGTTCGTCGGATGGGATAATTACACACGGCTGTTTCTCGAAGACGATATTTTTCTGATCGCACTTAAAAATACGCTTCTATTCGCTGCGATCACCGGGCCGATCAGCTATTTGGCATGCTTCCTGTTCGCTTGGGTCATCAATGAGCTCGGACCGAGGATGCGGGCCTTCATGACGCTGATCTTCTATGCGCCTTCCATCTCGGGGAACGTCTACTTCATCTGGCTTATGATTTTCTCGGGAGACCGCTACGGCATCATGAACGGGATGCTGATCAAGCTCGGGATCATCCTGGAGCCGATTCAATGGCTGAAGACGGAAGCCTTCATCATGCCGATCATCATTCTCGTGCAGCTGTGGCTAAGCCTGGGAACCGGATTCCTGGCCTTCATTGCCGGCCTGCAAACCGTTGACAAGACCTTGTACGAGGCCGGCGCGGTTGACGGGGTCCGCAACCGGTGGCAGGAGCTGTGGTATATTACGCTGCCGTCGATGCGGCCGCAGCTAATGTTCGGCGCGGTGATTCAGCTTACGACCTCTTTTGCCGTCGCCGACGTCTCCATTGCGCTTGCCGGATTCCCGAGCGTGAACTATGCGGCGGAGACGATCGTCACGCATCTGATCGATTTCGGCACGACCCGGTTCGAGATGGGGTTTGCTTCCGCGATTGCCACGGTGCTGTTCATCCTGATGGTCGGCACCAATCTGATCGTTCAAAAACTGCTGCGCAAGGTAGGTGAGTAGCACTCGTGAAAGCTGTATATGAACTGCCGAAGAAACGAAGCGGCCGCCTTCTAAGCCTATCGCTCAAGCGGCGCAGGAAGCGGGTAAACCGTTCTTTCATGGGCACCTTCTCCCTGTTTGCGCTCTTGGCGGTGTTCGGCGCCTTCATGGCGCTGCCGCTCGTGTACGCGATCAACAATGCGTTCAAGCCGCTGGACGAGATCTTCATGTTCCCGCCCACGCTGTTTGTCCGCAACCCGACATGGAACAACTTCTCCGATCTGATCAATCTGCTCGGACAATCGTGGGTGCCTTTCTCCCGATATATCTTCAATACCGTGTTCATCACCGGGATCGGCATCGTCGGGCATGTCATTCTGGCCTCGGCTGCGGCTTATCCGCTCGCGAAGCATCGATTCCCCGGGAAGACGTTTCTGTTTCAGGTCGTCGTACTGTCCCTCATGTTCACGCCGGTGGTGACGGCGACGCCGAACTACATGATTCTGTCGTGGCTTGGCATGATCGATACGTATTGGGCGGTCATTATTCCGGCATTCGCTTATTCGCTCGGCCTGTATCTAATGAAGCAGTTTATGGAGCAGATTCCCGATGCCCTGCTGGAAGCCGCGAAGATCGACGGGGCCAGCGAGTACCGGATATTCTGGTCGATCGTCATGCCGAACGTGAAGCCTGCCTGGCTGACGCTCATTATCCTGCTTTTTCAAATTTTGTGGGGGACCGACGGCAACGGCTTCATTTACAGCGAGCAGCTGAAGACGCTGCATTACGCGTCCAATCAGATTATTCTCGGCGGCATTTCCCGGGCCGGCGCAGGCGCCGCCGTGGCGGTCATCCTGATGAGCGTGCCGATCGTGCTCTTCCTGTTCTCGCAGAGCCGGATTATCGAGACGATGGCTACCTCCGGGATGAAGGATTAGGGGGGATAACATGTCAGCGAAACGATGGCTCATTTCGCTTGCGGCGGTCTCCCTGCTGACCGTCCTGATTCCGGGAACAGCCGCCGCCAGCGCTCCATACGAGAGCTATAACTACAATTATTGGGAGGAAGCAACGCCGGCTCCGGCACCGTATCTTCCGGTTCGCTCGGTTACGGGAACGGAGCTTGGGATCGGCGAATTCGCGGATCCCGGCGATATGCACGTGTCCGGCTCCGGCCATGTTTATGTGCTGGACAGCGGCAACGGGCGGATCGTCTGCCTGGACGACAGCTGGAAGGTGGTCCGCGTGATCGATTCCTTCATCCGGGAAGGGAAGGAGGAGACCTTCGCGAATCCATCCGGCATTTTTACGGACGATAAGGAACAGATTTATGTTGCGGATACGGATAACCAGCGGATCGTGGTGCTAAGCGCTGAAGGCAAGCTGATCCGGGTCATTGAGCAGCCGCAGTCCGACGTTCTGCCGCAAGGCTTTCAATTTATTCCGCTGAAGGTGACCGTGGACCAGGCGAACCGAGTGTTCGTTGTTGCCCGCGGGGTTTACGAAGGCATCATGCAATTCGAGGAGGATGGGACGTTCCTCGGCTATGTCGGCACGATCAAAGTGAAGCGCGATTACGGGGATTATTTCTGGAGGCTCATTTCGACCGATGCGCAGAAAGCGCAGATGCGGCTGTTTATACCGACGGAATTCTCCAATCTGGATATTGACCGTAAAGGATTCGTCTACGCCACGAACATCGACGTCGGATCGAAGGAGCCGATCAAGCGCCTGAATCCTTCAGGGGAAGATGTGCTTAAGCGGTTCGGTTATTTCCCGGTGGCCGGCGATATTTACTACCGGCGAGCCGTCGGCCCGTCGAAATTCGTGGATATCAAGGTGCTGGGCGACGGGATGTACAGCGCGCTGGATTCCACGCAGGGACGTATTTTCACATACGATGATACGGGCAATTTGCTCTATGTGTATGGCGGAATCGGCAACCAGTTAGGAGTATTCAAGACGCCCGCGGCAGTCGAAATGCTCGGGGAGCATCAGCTGGTGCTCGATCGAGGCAAGGGAAGCATCGTGGTGTTTGAGCCGACGGCATTCGGACAGAACGTCAATCAAGCGGTTCGCCATCATTACCGCGGGGACGATGTGGAAGCGCAGGCTTATTGGGAGCGGGTGCTCCAGCTTAACGCCAATTACGACATCGCGTACATCGGGATCGGGAAAGCGAAGCTTATGAAGGGGGAGAACAAGGAAGCCCTGCATTACTTCGAGATGGGGATGGACCGCAAAAATTACTCCGTCGCCTTCAAACGATACCGCCGTGAAGTAATGAAGGAGCATTTCGGCACCTTCTTGTCGGCAGCGACAGGCGCCGTGCTGCTGTATGCCGTATATCGGACGGTTCGACATCGAAACAAGAGGAGGGTGAAGGAGGCATGAGGCAGGAGTATTTTAAATTCCCTCTGCATTTGATCGTTCATCCCTTTGACGGATACTGGGATCTGAAGTATGAGAACCGCGGACGACTCGGCGTGGCGTTCTCCGTGCTGGCCCTTGTCGTCATCGCGAGCATCGTGCAGCGGCAGTATGCCGGGTTCCTCGTAAACTTCAACGATCCCCGGAGGCTCAACAGCTTCGATGAGCTGCTGTATATCGTGCTCCCGTTCTTTCTATGGTGCGTGTCAAATTGGTCGGTGACCACGCTGATGGGCGGGGAGGGAAAGTTCAAGGAAATCGTGCTCGCCAGCGCCTATGCGCTCATTCCGATGGTGCTGATTAACCCGCCGATGACGCTTGCAAGCCGGTTCATGGTTCAGGAGGAGACCGTGTTCTATTATCTCCTCACCATGGTCGCGACGATCTGGTTCATCGGGCTGCTCTTCGTCGGATCCATGACGATCCATCAATACTCGGCGGGCAAGACCGTTCTGACGATGTTCCTCAGCGTCATCGTGATGCTTATCATCGTGTTTCTTGGAACGCTTGTCTTCAGCATGATGCAGCAGATCTACACGTTCCTCGTGAACGTCTACCGCGAGATCATATTTAGACAGTAAAGGAGGCCTTAAGCCGTGAAATCAAGAAAATGGCTCTACACGGTGCTTGCATGTGTCGTCATCGCCGGCATTGCAACGGGCTTTCTGATCGGCGCGAACCGGGGCGCGCCGGCGGTGGACGTTGCTGCTTATGCTGCAGGAGCCTCGGAGCCGGCGCCGGGGAAGGAGCTTACCGTTCTGCCGGACCGGACCGAGGGCGTACCAGGCATGAGCCTGGTCGCAGAGACGGCCGGGCTTGGCCTGTACTACCATCCGGAGACGACCGAAATCGCGATTCGGGACAAACGAAGCGGCCGCATATGGTACAGCAACCCGGCGGACCGGGCGGAGGATCCGATCGCATCGCCGTTCGAGAAGGAGGCTCTGTCCTCGCAGCTGACGGTGACGTTCCGCGATTCGATCGGCACGCTCGAAACGTATCCGAACTACACATGGAGCGTAACGAACGGGAATTTCCAAGCCGAAAGCATTGAGAACGGCATCAGGGTTACATACACGCTGGGCGATGTGTCGCTGGGCATCGATGCCCTGCCGAAATATATTACGCCCGATCGGCTGCAGGAGAAAGTGCTCAGCAAGCTGGATGCCACGTTGGCTAAATACGTGCAGGCCCGCTACTACCCGATGAAGGATAACCCCGCCGTGCTGGAGCGCCTGGACGAACAGATCAAGAAAGAGCTGGTCCTGAAAAAAATGCTGGGGGCGTTCGAGCAGGCCGGATACACCGCAGATGATCTGGCCATCGACAATGCGTCCGGGGGTGGGGAGGCGGCAAGCGCAGATTCAAAGCCGCGGTTCACCATTCCGATCGAATATCGCCTCGACGAGGATTCCCTGATGGTGTCGGTGCCGCTTGGCCAGGTAACCGAAAGCGAGACCTACCGGCTGCGCAGCCTGGAGCTCCTCCGCTATTTCGGGGCGGCTGGTACGAAGGAGCAGGGGTATATGCTCGTTCCGGACGGCAGCGGCAGCCTGATTATGCTGAATAACGGCAAGGTGAAGGAAGAGCAATACGTGCAGCGGATATACGGCACCGATCCGAACCATAACAGCGAAAGCCGGGGACAGGTTGCCGATCCGGCCCGCATGCCCGTATTCGGAATGAAGAGCGGAGACGGCGCATGGCTTGCCATCATTGAGGAAGGGGATGCCGTCGCGAGCGTGTCGGCCGATATCAGCGGCAAGCAGAACTCGTACAATCATGTGTTCAGCAGCTTTGCCGTCCGGGGCGAGGATATGCTGGAGCTGTACACCGGAAGCACGGTTCAGGAAATCCAGCTGCTGAGCGACAAAATGTACGACGGCCATCTCTCCGTCAGGTACAGCTTCTTATCCGGCGGGGATGCGACTTACTCGGGAATGGCTCGCTTATACCAGCAGCGGCTGGTTAAGGAAAACAAACTGACGCCGCTGGCGGAAAGCGATTCGCTTCCGTTCTATCTCGACATGCTCGGCAGCGTGGATAAGCAGCGATCCTTCCTCGGCGTGCCGTATCATGCCGTCGTCTCCATGACGACATTTGACCAGGCAGGGGAAATTGCCGGTAAGCTTATGAAGGATGGGGTATCGAATTTGCGCATGCGCTATCTCGGCTGGTTCGGCAAAGGCGTTCATCATAAGCCGCCGGTCAACGCCAAGACGGACGGGGCCGTCGGCAGCGTCTCGGAGCTGAAGGAGCTGGCGGCGGAGCTGCAGGCCGCAGGCGGCGGATTGTACCCGGATGTTGCGTTCCAGCATGTTTACCGGGACGATGGTTCCTTTACGCCGGCATCGGATGCCGCCAGGTTCGTCACCAGGGAAACGGCGGAGCTGCATCCTTACGACCGCAACATGAACCGGATGGATTCGTATTACGGCACCTACTATCTTATGTCCCCGGCGAAGCTTCCGCATTACGTGAGCCGGTTTGCGGATTCCTACGGCCGTTACGGCATCGCTTCATTATCCTTGCGGGATCTGGGCGATGTTCTGAGCTCCGACTACCGGGTACAGCGGGTCGTATTCCGGGAGACGGCCAAGCTGATCGCCCAAGATCAGCTGGAGCGGCTGCGGGAGGCGAGCCCGGATCTGATGGTATCGGGCGGCAATGCATACAGCTGGCCGTACGCGAAGCATCTGATCGATGTTCCGGCGGCAAGCAGCAAATTTGGCCTTACCGATGCCGAGGTGCCCTTTTACCAGATGGTCATTCACGGCTACATCGATTATGCGGCGGGCGCGTTCAATATCGGCAACGAGCAGAATCCCCGCAAGCAGCTGCTCCAGTCGCTGGAGATGGGCTCGGCTCCTCGCTATCTGTGGTCCTACGAGAAGAGCTCGGAGCTGAAATACACGCGGTTCGACGAGATGTATGCAGCCGATTACCGGGATTGGTACGAGGAGGCCGTTGCCCTGTACAACGAGCTGAACGAGGTGCTCGCTCCGGTCCGAACCGAGCGGATGGTCGAGCACACGCAGCATGCGGATGGCGTGGTCGAAGTGAAGTATGAGAGCGGCATGTCGATTCTGATCAATTATACCGACAAGCCGGCCTCGGTTCGCAGCATTACGGTGGAGCCGCAATCCTATGCAGTAGGTGGTGACCGGGCATGAAATTAAGACTGTCCTTAACGCAAAAAAGATCCATGCTCGGCCTGCTGTTCATTGCACCATGGCTCATCGGCTTTGTCTTTCTGTTCGCCGGGCCGCTGCTTCAGTCCATTCTGTTCAGCTTCAGCAAGCTGGTCATTTCCCCGGGAGGGTATGAGCTGGAGGCTGTCGGCTGGCAGAACTTCAAGGATGCGCTGTTCGTGGACGCTAACTTCAACCGGATTTTGACGGAATCCATTCTGGGGACGGTCGTGGATGTGCCTTTAATCCTGTTCTTCAGCCTGTTCTCCGCAGTCCTGCTCAATCAGAAATTCAGGGGCCGGGCGCTGGCAAGGGCGATCTTCTTCCTGCCGGTCATTCTGGCCTCCGGAGCGATTTCTGCTGCCGAAACATCAGGGCTCATCAACCTGGTCGGAAACGCGTCCGTGGCGGAGGAGCTCGGCACGGCATCCGGACAGTTTAACGTGCTCTCCATGGTGCGGATCTTGACGGAAGCCGGATTCCCGATCACGATCACCGATTACATCGTCGAGGCCGTCATGCGGATCTATGACATCATCAGCAGCTCCGGCGTTCAGATTCTGATCTTTCTGGCGGCGCTGCAGGCCGTGCCGAGCTCGATGTACGAAGTGGCCAAGATCGAAGGCGCAACCGCTTATGAATCATTCTGGAAAATTACGTTCCCGATGGTGAGCCCGCTTATCCTGACCAACATGATCTACACCATCATCGACTCGTTTACGGACAGCACGGTAACCCGAACGATCTATGAGACGGCCTTCAAGACGCAAAATTTCGGACTCAGCGCGGCGATGGCCTGGCTGTACACGATCGTGGTGAGCCTGCTTCTGGTCATCATGGGCATCATCGTGTCCAGAAGAACCTTTTACCAAAACTAAGGCTGTCACATTTACGATCGGAACAAGGAACGGGAGGAAGGGAGGAGCAACGCATGGCAATTATTCGGGATCCGTCGAAAGAATCGGTTCAGGCACGCATGAACCAATCGGTTAAGGCGCGCGTGAACCAATCGGCTCAGGCACGCATGAACCGGATCAGGAACAAGACGCTGCCGATCCTATGGTCGGTATTCCGTTATCTGCTGATCATCGGCATCACCTTTATCATTATTTATCCGATCATCTCCAAATTCTCGGTTGCGTTCAAGGATAAGCAGGACATTTATAATCCGACGATTTACATGATTCCGGTACATTTCACGCTGGATAATTTCAAAATCGTGCTGGACCTGCTTGATTATTGGCCGCTGCTGCTCAATACGATGATCTATGTGTTTATTACGATGCTGCTTACGACAATGTCGACGGCGCTTGCGGGCTATGGATTTGCACGGTTCACCTTTCCGGGGAGCAATCTGTTGTTCGCGCTGGTCGTTCTGACGATCCTGATACCGATGAGCACGCTGATGGTGCCGATGTATTTGCACTTCCGAAGCTTTGACGTGCTCGGGCTGGTCCGGCTGTTCAGCGGCCAGGAAGGAATCAATCTGCTCAACAGCTACTGGCCGTCCATCATTACGTCGGCTACGGCGACCGGGCTGAAAGCCGGGCTGTTCGTATATATTTTCCGCCAGTTCTTCCGCGGCTTGCCGAAGGAGATTGAGGAGGCGGCGCTGATCGACGGAGCGGGCGGGCTCAAGACCTTTTTCGCGATTATGCTGCCGAATGCGATTCCGCCGCTCATTACAGTCACGCTGTTTTCGTTCGTATGGCAGTATAACGACACGTTCTATACCTCGCTCTTCATGAGCGAAGGGGCGCTCATGCCGCTGAAGATCGCCTCGCTGCCCGCTGATGCGAATCAGTTCCTGCCGTCCATCATGGGGCTCGGCTCGTCGGCCAAGGCGGATCCGAACTATGTGGCCTTGGTGGTGGACACCGGCATTTTGCTGGCGATTTTGCCGCTCATCGCCCTGTATCTGTTCGTGCAGCGCCATTTCGTGGAAAGCGTAGAGCGTACGGGGGTTGTAGGCTAAGCGTGAAAAGATGGAGCATATCAGAGTCGTAGGCTAAGCGCGGCAAGATGGAGCGTCCGGAGTAGTAGGCTGCCCATGAAAAGCATGGGGTATGGGCTTTGTGGACTAAGCGTGATGTTGTGCAAAGAGTGGCATGAAATTAAGGGTGTGCGCGGAAAGCGGATAATTGAGGGCCGGTAGCTACTGCCAAGAATTGTCCCATAACGACAGGTCAGGAGAGAAGACAATGGCGAAAGCTAATACTTCCCGATTCGAGGTTGCGCCCGAGTTGATTAATCCAAGGGCCTCCGAGGGCGCGAAGCGATTGATGCGTTATTTGTGCAGCATTTACGGAAAGCGGATGCTGACCGGACAGCAGATCGGCGTCGTATCGACGCCTGAATTCGAGATGATTCACAGGGTAACGGGAAAGTACCCTGCGGTTGGCGGCTTCGACTTCATGAATTACTCGCCGTCCAGGGTGGAACGCGGTGCTGAATGCCGCGACACCGATCTTGCAATCGATTGGTGGAACCGCGGCGGGATCGTCACCTTCTGCTGGCATTGGAATGCCCCGAAGGATCTGATTGATCTGCCGCCGGACCGCACATGGGGGAGCGGGTTTTATACGAAAGCCACAACCTTCGACGTTCAGCGGGCGATGTCGGATCAGGACTCGGAGGAATACCGCCTGCTTATCCGCGATATCGATGCAATCTCCGATCAGCTGAAACGGCTGCAGGACGAAGGGGTGCCGGTGCTGTGGAGGCCGCTGCATGAGGCGTCGGGCGGATGGTTCTGGTGGGGAGCGAAAGGGCCGGAGCCCTGCATCGCTTTATGGAAGCTGATGTACGAGCGGATGACCCATGTTCACGGGCTGAACAACCTGATCTGGGTATGGAACGGCCAGCATAAGGACTGGTATCCCGGGGATGCGTACGTCGATATCATCGGCGAAGATATTTATCCGCCCGCTCAGGATTACGGCTCCCAAGCGGAGCGATTCCGCATGGCGGAGTCGTATACAGCTGCGAGGAAGATTATCGCGTTGACCGAGAACGGGGTCGTCCCCGATCCAGACCGGATGCTTGCGGATGACTGCCCTTGGGCATGGAACTGCACCTGGTACGGAAGTTTTGTTTTCACCGGGGAAGGAGACGAGCGTGTCTATTCCGAAGAATATACGGATGCGGAGCAGCTCGTGAAGACCTATGCGCATCCCTTTACGGTTACGCTGGATGAGCTTCCGAATTTGAAGGACTAGGGAAAGATTGGGCGGAGGCGATTTTGGCGCTGCCCATCGAATGCTAAAAAAGGATTTTGAATCTATGTGTGTTATGGTGCAGCAATGTCTTTTCGGAGTGGAGAAAACGATGCTGGATCGAAGCCATGCCGCATGCTAAACGATGAGTTCCATACAAAATATAAAAATAGGGCAAGGTGACTACCATGAATAAAAACATTCTGACATTAACGAAGTGGAATTTTAAGGCTAGCGACGAGACGGAGTGGCTTCCAGCCCAAGTGCCGGGCTGCGTTCACACAGATCTGCTGAGAAACGGCAAGATCCCGGATCCGTTCTACGGAACGAATGAGCATGATCTGCAGTGGATTGACAAGAAGGATTGGGAGTACGAAACGGTGGTTGAAATCGATCCGCAGCTACAGTCTCAAGCCAAGGTTGAGCTGGTATTCGAGGGCTTGGATACATATGCGGATGTGTACTTCAACGGGGTGAAGGTGCTGGAAGCGGATAATATGTTCCGCTCATGGCGCGTCGACGTAAAATCACTCGTCAAGGCGGACGGCAACGCCATCCGCATCCGGTTCCGCTCGCCGATCCAGGAGGATTTGCCGAAGCTGGAGAAGCTGGGATACCCGCTGCCGGCGAGCAATGATCAGTCCGAGCTTGGGGGACTGGGCGACCGGAAGGTCAGCATCTTTGCGCGGAAGGCGCCGTACCATTACGGCTGGGATTGGGGTCCGCGGTTCGTCACGAGCGGAATCTGGCGGGAGGCCCGCATCGAAGCCTGGTCGGAGGTGCGTCTGGATGATGTGTTCATCCGCCAGGATGAAATTACGGCCGTATCGGCACAATTGACGGCTGTGGCATCCATTGAGGCCGAGCAGGCGTGGCAGGGCAAGCTGCGCGTGTCGGCAGCCGGACAGGTATGGGAGAAGGAGGTCCAATTGGCGGAGGGCAGCAACACCGTCGAGCTGGAATTGGCCATTGCCGAGCCAAAGCTGTGGTGGTGCCGGGGATTGGGCGAAGCGCATCTGTATGATTTTCAAGTGGAGCTCGTCCGGGATCAGCACACTGCAGCGTCGTACCGGGTGAGAACCGGACTGCGCAGCGTCCGGCTCGTACGGGACAAGGACGAGAGAGGCACATCGTTCTATATTGAGCTGAACGGCACGCCGGTTTTCGCCAAGGGTGCAAACCATATCCCGAACGACAGCTTCATTACGGAAGTGACCGCTGAGCGTTATCGTCACGAGATTGCGTCCGCTGCGGAGTCCAATATGAATATGCTGCGCATTTGGGGCGGGGGCATTTATGAAGAAAAGGTATTCTATGACCTGTGCGATGAGTACGGCTTGATGGTATGGCAGGATTTCATGTTTGCTTGCAGCATGTATCCCGGGGATGAGGCGTTTTTGGAAAACGTACGGCTGGAAGCGGAGGAGAATATCGTCCGGCTGCGGAATCATCCGAGCATCGTGCTCTGGTGCGGCAATAATGAGATTGACTCTGCTTGGGCCCACTATGACGAGAACGCTGGATGGGGATGGAAGAAGGATTATACGCATGAGCAGCGCGAGCGGATTTGGGCCGACTATGAGGCCATTTTCCACCGGATTTTGCCGGAAGCGGTCGCAAGCTATGCGCCCGGCGCGGAATATTGGCCGTCATCGCCACTCGTATCGCTGAGCGGTGACAAGGATCAGCATGCCAATCCATCCACCACAAGCGGTGACATTCACTACTGGGGCGTTTGGCATAACACTGAACCGTTCGATAATTACAACGTGTATGTAGGACGCTTTATGAGCGAGTACGGCTTCCAGTCGTTCCCGGAGCCGAAGACGGTCCGCACTTATGCGGAGGAAGGCGACATGGAGCTGGAATCGAAGGTCATGCTGGCGCACCAGAAGAATGGGGCGGGCAACAGGCTCATCAAGAGCTACATGGAGCAGTATTATCATGAGCCGAAGGATTTTGAAGCATTCCTGCATATGAGCCAGATTCAACAGGGCGAAGCAATGAAAATGGCAATCGAGGCCCATCGCCGCAACAAACCGTACTGCATGGGTACCCTGTATTGGCAGATGAACGACTGCTGGCCGGTCGCTTCCTGGGCAGGCATGGACTACCTCGGAAGATGGAAGGCGCTGCAGTACGTGGCTAAGCGCAGCTTCCGGGACGTCAGCCTGTCGGTTGATTCCAGGGAACAGGAGGTCCGCGTTCATCTCGTCTCCGACGTGAACGAACCGGTTCGCGGAACGCTGCGCGTCCAGCTGTTCGATTTTGACGGTAAGGAGCTGTACGCTTCCGAACATCCGGTCGATGCGGAGGCGCAGGCATCCTTTGTGGCGTTCCGGGCGGCAGAAGACGGGCTTCTGCAAGGCCATGACCCGTCCCGGGTAGTGCTGCTGGCGCAGCTGCTTCAGGAGGATGACGTGCTCGACAGCAAAACCCATTACTTCGTGAACGACAAGGCGCTCCGCCTTCAACGCCCGAACATTCGCGTAAGCGAGGTTGATGGCAGCGGGGGTACCGCGTTCGTGCTGGAGAGTGACGTGCTGGCCCGTCATGTGTGGCTGTCCCAGGAGGAGGAAGGCTTCTACAGCGACAACTTCTTCGACCTGATTCCGGGCATTCCGGTGACGGTATCCTTTAACCGCAGAAATGCTGCCGGCGAAACGCCGTTCGTCACGGGCCGCCCGGGGCAGGTCGAGGTCCGATCAATGGCGGACTGCATCGATCCGGCGGCGGTCGTGTCGGTATAGTCAGCTACCTTCTTACCGCTACCAGAATTAAATTCATTCGCACGGATTATACGGATGATTCATTAGCAGCCTCGTTCGTAGTGCATATTAGTTGACAGCGATCAACAGTTAGGGTGAGGGATAACCGCTTCTCCAGCCATATAGGCGAGAGGAGCGGTTTTGTTTTTATACAGAACTTCTTTTGGTAATTACCGTGACGGAGAGATTGGTGGGTGTAAGTTTATTTATTGAATTTCTGAGTGAGCTCTGCTTCAGTCAGGTTCACTTCCTGAAAATCCGCTTTGATAGTATCGTCATTGGTAATTGCGACAACCCTATTGTTTTTCAATTGAAAAATATATGGTTCAATCATACCGTAATAACTTGAAGGACCTGACGGTGAAGGAGCTAATGCAAAGATATACTCACCATTCTTTGTTAAAGTAGCCTGTAAGGGAGTGGATTCTCCTTTGTAGTTTCCTCCAGGAACAGCGACATGAATTTTGCTATTCGGTGTGACATCCCCCTTTAAAACTTTGGTTACCTCAACAGCATAATCCGTTCCTGGAACACTGACGTTCTGGTCTTCTTTCGTCGGATCGACCGAATCCCGTCTAAGGTTTCGGGTTGTTCCCTTATCATCGATAATCTTCCCAATAACTACAACCGGGGAGGTTTCAATTGCTAGATCGATGTTATTTGCCGTGGCTCTTCTTACTTCTCCATTCGACGATCCGCTAACCTGTGCATAAACAAAGTAAACCAGAGTAGCAGCTACAAAAGCCGCCAAAATCGTTAGAGCGTAACTCTTTATTCTATTAACCAATTATATTCCCTCCCTTCCATTGATTAAGGATACATGGCATTAGCACCGTTAATGTCATCTTGTAGTGGTTTAGTATCGGTATAAAGTCCTGTTGCCCACATCACTGTTGGGGAAACCGTAGAGTGCCCTAGACCGATAAAGTGTCCGATTTCATGCAGTGCGGTATTAATCTGCAAATTCGTTTTGTTTAGCGGTCCGGAGTAATTATAGAACCACAAGTTGTTTAGACCTGCATCGCCGCTGCTAGCTTCTGAGGTAAAAGGTTTACAGTATAGATGGGCTCTACCCATATTCGATCCTTCTTCGTTATATATGCCGAAAATATTTGCAGTAAGTAAAGAATAATCATGTGACAGACCAACTTTGGTTGGTGTATCATTCCACCCAACGACAGCAGTGGCAAAAATGTTTCTGTAATCACTTGGCGTGTCCCCGATAAATTTATATTTAATGCTTCCGGGAGAACTCCATTTGCCGCACATGTTGTCTTTGTTGTTGTAAGCAAAAGCATAAGAACCTAACGTAAAAGATAGAACGATTAGGAAAACTAAGGCGTGCATTACTTTTGATTTAGTATTCACCGGATTTCCTCCCATCTGTTTAATTTTTGCGGATTCTAGGGCTGATGCTTTTGTTATCCTCCTTTCTTAACCCAGCGTATCACTGAAGAATCCGCTTAATGAAAACAGCAGAACCAAATGTTTCTGGGTTATGCTATTTCCCTGTATAATACAAAACGCTTTCTTTGGAAAAGGTTACGGTAATATTTCTCTAAAAAATGGGAAAAAACCAATGGACCTGAGCCAGGAGATGCTCATAGAAGCATTGGGATCAGGTAAATGCATGTGTTCTGAACATCAAAATGACAAAGACCCCGAAAAGGGGTCTTTGTCAGATTGTCGAGAAACCCTGTCCTTTTAAAGGATCAGGGTTTCTCTGTATTTCCAAAGTAACTAAGTTAAGAAAAATATGAGGGGGCTACCCCCGTTTTTCCAGGCGATCCAGGTGGATCGCCATCTTCTTCATGTTCTGCACGGCTGCCGTCATCAAGGCCTGTTCCCTGACGTTCTGCAAACCGCGCAAACGGCAATAGCGAAACCCATGGAGCTCTTTGGCATCCGCGAAGCTTCGCTCAATCGTTTCTTTTCGTTTTCGGTAGAGATATTTCCCGGATCGACTCAACCGGTTGCCTCGCACCCACTCTTTGCTGTCCTCCCAGACATGACGGGTTACCACCTTTCGGTGGTTGCGAGACCGTGTGCATTCGTTTAATAACGGGCAGTTCTTGCAATGCTGTGGATCCGAAGCGTACTGCCGGTATCCCTCGCGGTTGGTCGTCGTGTACGGTAATTCGTGCTTCGCTGGACAGACATAAACATTACGCTGTGCGTCATAAGTGAACTTCCATTTTGGGAATAAACCTTGGGTTGAGTGAAATCTTCGGTGAGCAATAACGGCAAAAATATTTCGGCTTTGCAGCCCTTTGCAAATGGGTGAAGTCAAATACCCGGAGTCCAGAGCAACGGCTTCGACTTTAAAACCAAATCGTTGTTGTTGACGATCCAAACGGGATAAATACGGTACAGAATCATGGACATTTCCAGCGGTGACATGTACATCCGTAATCATATTGTATTTCAGGTCCACAGTACGGTGATCTAAGTAGAAAAATCCTTCCGGTTTCCCATCACGGATCATATAACCGCTGTCGGGATCTGTCGTGCTCACTTTGACTTCCTTTTCCTCGATCACGTCCTCTCTAGGCTTTAGCGCTTTTTTCCATGTGCATTCCGGTCAGCCTCCACGGCAGCATTAAGTTCACTCACATAGTCACGGGTGTTTTGTAAAACCTGCTCCTTTGTGTATTTATGCTTGTTCGCACTCGCTTTGACGTGGGTTGAATCGGTAACTAAGACACGTCCGCCCACCATACGGTGCTGGATAGCTTGAAGCACAATCTCATCGAAGATCTCCTGAAAAATCTCGGTGTCTTTAAAGCGAGTGCGACGATTCCAGCTAATCGTAGAATGGTCAGGCACTTTGTCGGTTAGACCTAACCCCAAAAACCAGCGGTAAGCAAGATTGGTTTGAATCTCACGTTCGAGTTGGCGTTCGGAACGGATGCCATAAAAATAACCGAGGAAAATCATTTTAAATAACACGACAGGGTCGATAGCTGGCCGCCCATTATCAGCACAGTAAAGCGGACGAACCTTTTCGTCGATGAAAGAGAAATCGATATACTTGTCCACTTTACGGAGCAGATGATCTTGAGGAACCAATTCTTCAATCGAAACAAATTCGTAAGCCTGCTGTTTTTCTCGATTCGAACGCAACATATGTAACACCCTTCCGAACGGTTTATTTAATACCATTATACAACATTAACGCGGTGTCGTGTTGAATTAAATTCACAAGAAAATAGCTGTCGAGACTTTCTCGACAGCCTGACAAAGACCCCGAAAAGGGGTCTTTGTCTTAGAGCTCGAATATGATATATGACTGTCCGCCTTCTAGAACAAAAAAAGGAGATGGCGTTCATATGAATAAATTCATGATGAAGCTTGCGGAGTGGATAAGTAATCCTAAACATGGGTTCACCGCTGCTTATGAAGGGGAACATTTCGTTTTTGGAGCGCGCCGCCCTGGATTTCCTTTTGCTCGTGTTTCCTCCGTGCTATTGCAAAGGTGGATTGCATTTATGCGGACACAAGGCATAATACGCGTCATTTGTTTATTACCCCCACGTCAATTAGCCGCTTATGAGGATCTGCTTCGAAGTTACCACCAGGAGTTTGGTAAAGATAACGTGCTTTGGGTTCCCGTTGAAGATTTCCAGCTGGTAGAAGAGGACCAACTTATTTATCGTATTTTACCATTTTTGGCGGAGTCAGAGCAGCTGCAACTGAAAACGGTCGTTCACTGCTCAGGTGGAGTAGGCCGGACAGGTCATGTTCTTGCTGCCTGGCTCGTAAGCTGTCGAGGAATGTCCAATGAGGAGGCGATTACGGCAGTAAAAAGACAAGGCAGAAATGCACGTGAATCAAGAGACAAAAGATTGGATGAGCTGCTTGATCGATGCAGGGATTCCTTTTCTTAACGAGGGTAAACGAAACTAAAAAACATCACCATACAATCGTTGAAAAGATGTAAGGCGACAACCATACATTTATTGAGGGGAAAGGATGATTGTATTCCTCAAAAATAATTGTTAATATAAGAACATAATGATGAGAGGACTGATGGATGGACAATGGTTAACTAATCTATATTTTTATTTGAGTTGAATAACTTCCAAATACAAAATATAGGGTTAGTCTATCCATTTCTATAAATCAGTGTACATGTCATGAATTTAATGGCAAACTACAAACTTATTTATGAAAATTAACGGCTAATCCTTCCATATCCATTTGGGAGGATTTTTTATTCTCTCATAGGGTGAGCTGTGATGTTTTTAAAATCTAAATATAAAGGGGAGAGAGAAATGAGTAGTTCGGACACGATCGTTACGCATGTAATACTCCGTATAAGTCGTTAATATCCATCAAACTTATGCGGAGTATGAAAATAGATGGATTTACCGACTTTGTATACAGAAAGAAGTGCGATATACAAAGGAGGAATTTTTCATGTCAATGATAAAAGTTCAAGACTTAACGTTTTCTTATCCAGGCAGCTTTGACCATATTTTCGAAGGGGTAAACTTTCAAATCGATACCAATTGGAAGCTTGGCTTTATTGGAAGAAATGGGCGGGGCAAAACAACGTTCTTTCAGCTGTTATTAGGGAAGTATGAGTATAGCGGGAACATCCTTTCTTCGGTCGAATTTAATTATTTTCCTTATCCCGTTTCGGATCCTAACAAGTTAACTTATGAAGTTCTTGAAGAAATTTGTCCCCAAGCAGAGGATTGGGAGTTTCTTCGTGAAATATCCTATTTGAAAGTGGATGCCGAGGTCATGTACCGACCGTTCAAAACCTTATCCAATGGAGAACAAACCAAGGTATTGCTGGCGGGACTATTTTTGAATGAAGGCCAATTTTTATTGATTGATGAGCCAACGAATCATTTAGACACCGATGGACGAAAGGTTGTCTCTGATTATTTAAGGAAGAAAAAAGGGTTTATTCTAATCTCGCACGATCGAAGCTTCTTAGACGGATGCGTTGACCACATCTTGTCGATCAATCGAGCGAATATCGAGGTTCAAAGCTGCAACTATTCTTCATGGAAGTTAAATTTTGATAGGCAGCAGGAACACGAAGAGGTAATCAATCAGCGTCTGCAAAAGGACATCGGGCGGTTAAAGGAGTCTTCGAAGCGTTCAGCAAATTGGTCTAACCAAGTGGAAGCCTCCAAAAACGGGACAACGAATTCGGGTTCTAAACTCGACAAGGGTTTTGTAGGCCATAAAGCGGCGAAGATGATGAAGAGGGCAAAGAGCATTGAGTCAAGGCAGCAAAAGGCGATTGAGGAAAAGTCCAAGCTGCTAAAAAATGTGGAGAAAACCGAGCCGTTAAAATTAGAACCATTGGAATTTCAGTCAAAAGAATTGATCGTTTTGGCTGACTTGTCAGTGATGTACGATGATCAAATCGTCAATAAACCCGTTAGCTTCACGGTTGAACAAGGTGATCGCATCATACTTGATGGAAAGAATGGAAGCGGCAAAAGCAGTATCCTCAAACTAATATTGGGGAATGAGATACAGCATACAGGCTCAATCAAACGGGGGTCTGGACTTATCATTTCCTATGTCGAACAGGATACTTCTCATCTAAAGGGGCAGTTATCGGACTTTATAGAAGAACATGAGATTGATGAATCCTTGTTTAAGTCCATCTTGCGCAAGATGGACTTTGACCGAATCCAATTTGAGAAGGATATCTCCCATTATTCCGGCGGGCAGAAGAAAAAGCTTCTTATAGCCAAAAGTTTGTGTGAACGGGCTCATGTCTACATTTGGGATGAACCGTTAAATTTTATTGATCTGTATTCGCGCATGCAGCTTGAAGAACTAATTCAACAATTTAATCCCACCATGATTATGGTGGAGCATGATCAGGCATTTCAACAATCAGTTGCAACCAAAATGATATCTGTGT
Organism: Paenibacillus sp. FSL W8-0919; assembly: GCF_038003785.1. Classification (NCBI taxonomy): domain Bacteria; kingdom Bacillati; phylum Bacillota; class Bacilli; order Caryophanales; family Paenibacillaceae; genus Paenibacillus; species Paenibacillus sp. FSL W8-0919. The sequence goes on along the minus strand of NZ_JBBOPV010000001.1, from coordinate 6,620,023 downwards.
AGTTGAATACGAAGAATGGAAGGACATTACATGTTTAGCGACAAATATGTAATGTCCTTTTTCGTTTTTCAATGTTCCAGGCGGGGGAATCATCCCGTCCGCAACTTTTTCCATCGGCCCCCTAAACAGTATCACTTTTTGACATGATTAAAAGTTATTATAAAGTCAACAAAAGCGATAAGACAATTCAAGCGAAGCTAAAGAAAAGGAAGGGATTAAAAATGGCAAACTACAGTATTGAGGAAAAGGACAGCTTTATCGTAGTAGGGATCGGAACCGAGCTTCAAAGCGATTATACGGATTATGCCGGTATCAACAAGGAAAAGGCAGATTTCTGGGAGGAAGTACAGCAGGACGGAAGGCTGGATGCATTAAAGGTGGCAGCCGCGAATGAATACTTGTTTGCCGTGAACGAAGCGGTGAATAACAAGATGATGTATTATGCTGGCGTCATGACCGATGCAGCTCTACCCGAAACAACCCGGGTCATTCAATTTCCTAAAGGGGAATATCTCGTTGTAAAAGGGGAAGGGAAGACGGCAGATGAGTTGAATCATATGCTAACTGGCATTGCTTTCGGGCAAGTCTTGCCGGAGGCAAAGGATATCGCCTATGTTGGCGGACCGAACGCCACGGTTGAGATGGGGGAGCGAAACGGATTGGTATTTGGTGAAATGTGGATTCCTGTTGTTAGGAAGTAATGCTTCCGGATGCGAGTTTTGCTCGAAGTCGGTTCAAGAAGTACCTCACACAAAACTAAGCTTACGCTTCCGATGCGAGTTTTGCTCGAAGTCGATTCAAGAAGTACCTCACACAAAACTTTTAGGAGAGATGAACATGTCCCATATCGTTGATTTCAAAAATGTATCCACCGCCGGTTTAGAATCTTCACCCGTAGCCGAAGCACTCGCTGGTTTACGAGCCAATGAAGCCCGTTATTTTATGAACAAATATAAGCATGAATTTACGGTTGTACCCGCCAGCGAGAGCCAAGAGGCCCTGGATTACGTGAACCGCATTTTGAAAAAGGAACGTGATATAGAGATTGCGGCCAAACCATTGGAAACATCGCGGTTCCAAGTGGAAAATATCCAATTTACCTATGTTTTTTATGAGGATGGGCTTGCGCTCAATGTCATGTATACGGTTGATGATCCTAAGAAGCGTGCCGTTGGTTTTAAGCTTTCTGAGGGGATGGAGGTACCCGAGGAGCTGGAAGGGAAGTTTAAATTTGCAAGGCAAAAATCAAAATTAGCTGGTACGATTCGTGGCTCGTTTTTTGTAATCAAGAGAGAATATAGCTATGAGGAGGAATCGAAATGAGTAAGCTGATCAGTGCGGAAACAACAATGAAAGGTAATACCCAACCCCGTGGAAGGAAGGTTGCTTATTGGTCGGTCACCATCCTACTCGCAGCAGCTATTACGTTAAGTGGTATCGGCCAGCTGATGCAATTAGGAGGAAATGTCGAATTAGTGACGAAGCTGGGGTACCCATTATACGTAATGACCATTCTCGGGATTTGGAAAGTGCTTGGAGCGATTGCGCTCGTCGTGCCAGGTTTACCGCGACTTAAAGAATGGGCTCATGCCGGTATCTTCTTTTTAATGACGGGTGCGGCATTATCGCATGCATTTGCCAACGACTATGGGGATTACGGGTTTAATTTTATCCTCCCCCTTGCCTATGCTGCATTAAATATCTGCTCGTGGGCGCTGCAGCCATCGAAGAGCCGCTTATCTTAAAGGATGGTAAATATCACGGACGGCTTCCCCTTCGTATCACCAATAGATTTTTAAATCCAAGAAAATCTATTGGTGAAGGGGGGGATATCAGAACAAAACTACGACAATAAGATATGACAGCAGAGCCGCATAACTGCGGCTTTTATGGTTTTAAGCAGCCAAGTTTTTGATCGAACTCATTAGCCAGCGGGCAGGTATATTCATTTAATCCGGTAACGGACATCTCCTAGTCGCAGACTAACTTTCTGTCATGGGTTGGACCTGTTCGCTAAGGACGTCATAGGTTAGGTCATCAATGTTCGAGTGGCCACTTTCAAGTTGTCTTCAGTAATAGCCTAAGTGCTAATGGATTGGAGTAATCTTTTAAGAAGGTATAAACGTTTTGCTTTCCTGTGCAAAAACAGAGCGATATCAAATTTGAATCGGTCTGTTTTTATACCATTACCCGGGAAATTGAGGGAGAAGATCACGATTTCCGAGTCGGACTGCCAGTTCATGTCGAAAAAGTGATGGGTTAGGGGAAGGGCAAAAGACTTCTAGTGCTGCATTTTTGTCTGCAACCAACGTTTGTGAAGCTCCATGCTTCAGGGTCAATATGATTCTACGAAGAAGTAACTGATTATACTCAGCAGGTACAATGCAATAATGATGCAGATAACGATCAGGGTTGATTTTTTCATAGGGGATTCTCCTTGGCAGGTATTAATAAAAAGAGACTGGCCGAGCTGATGCCTCCACAATATTGCCTACTCTCGCACTTTTATCGAGAGCTAGGGAAGGAATCAGTGCAGTATTTACAGAGCATTTCAGCAAACTCCAATGGAACAGCCCTCATGGAAATGAGCTACCATGGAGCCGGCTATCTTCTGACAGAGTCGTCTCGCTATATGCGAGGCTAACCTGTATTTACACATGGAGAAGGTCCCACAAACATCCTTGCTGAAAAAAGTGCCTACTAATTATTGAGATGACTAACTTCTCAACGATTTTATTCCTCTTCCCCTATAGGAAGGGGGAGAGTAGCCTTTGCGTTCTTACGATCCATTGCTGGAAGTGGGGAAAGGGATTAGCACCTTCTGCGGGCAGAGCAACGCAGCAGTGCTCTCTCGGGATCCCTGAATAGCCTCGGCGCAGCAGGCGGAAAGTTGCAGGAGAAGCTTCAGCGGAGCAGGCGGAATGTTCCAGGAGAAGCGCAGCGTGCCCCTTTGTCTCCGGATTTCTACGATGGCTATAACTAGTTCAAGGAAATCTGGGGACAAGAGGGATCGGAGGGAACATCCGCATGCGGAGCGATGCAATACTTTGAGAAACATCCGCATTAGTAACGGTGCAGTCGTGCAGAGCGATGCCTGCAAGGTAAAAGCATGCGAAGCAATGCTAACAACAATCCCCCTCCTAACCCCCAGCACAAAAAAGACGACACCAGCAACAGCTAGTGTCGTCCTTCCCACTTTAAAATTACTTGCTCGCCTTATAAGCAGCCAAGTATTCCTTCACCTTCGCCGGATCCGCTACGAGCTCGTTGCCGGTTTTGACGATCGGGCTCACGGTGGAGTAGGCTTTGATTTTGTTATTGTTGTAGTACGCAAGAATTTCATCCTGGTTGATCGAGTAGAGCACCGCTCTTCTCAGATCTTCGCTGCTTGCCACATCGCGATTCTTCGTATTGAAGAGCAGGTAAGATACCGCGTTGCTCTCAATGGTTTGCAGCTTCAGCTTGCTGTCGCCCTTCACAACGTCGTACTTCGTTTCAGGCACGCCGTAGTAGAGGTGAATCTCGCCGCTGCGCAGCGCGGAGAGCGTGCTGTCGGCGTCCTTGATGAAGCGCACTTTCACTTGCTCGATTTTCGGCTCATGCTCCGTACCCTTCATGTAACCAGGGTTTTTGTAGAAGATGGCCTCGTAATCGTTCTTGTAGGACAAGATGTAAGGACCGCTTGCAAACAGCGTATTGTTGTATTTGTCGCCTTCCGTTACCGTGTTTTGGTCACCGTAAGGGATGTCTTTGTTCACATCGAATTTCTCGACGTCATAGGTGTTGATGGATTCAACTTGTTTCTTTGACACGATCCCTGCGGATTGGTGAGCCAGGTAGTTCAGAACTTGCGGGAACGGCTCAGTGGTCGTCAATTTGATGACCTGATATTTGCCGTCCTTGGTGCTGGCCTGGTTTTTGTCGCTGACCAGGGAAGTGATTTTGGTGTCGAGGCCTTTCTCCAGCGCTTCTTTCACGCTTTCGCCGCCACCGGACACTTTCGTGTTCTCCAGTACGCTCAGATCCGTGACCGCTTCAACGGTATTGATGTGCTCGTGAAGGGTGTAGGTACGGTGATCCGGCACGGAGTTTTTGTCCTTCGCACGGTTCATCGAGAAGATGACATCGTCTGCGCCAACGCGCTCGCCGGAGTCAACGGCTTTTTTATCCGTGATTTTGGCGAAGTTGATATCGTCGCGAAGAATGAAATAGTACTCCGAGTTGCCTTCCGCAATGGCATGGTTATAAGACAGAGAGCCTTCGGACGTGATTTTGTCGTCATCGGTCAGGTTGATCAGACGGACGTTCATGTTGGTGTTGATGATATTGATGGAACCGTCGTTTCCTTTGATCGGGTCAAGGGAAGTCAATTCGGAAATCGATTGGGACAAAATAAGCGGCTGCGTTGCGCGCTTCGACTGGTCTTTGAAATCAACGGCTTCCCATGGCAGGGAGCGGGATTTCGACAGACGGACGGAGTTCTCGTCAAGAACGTCCTTGTTGAACGCCTGGCTCTTCAGAGAGATGTAAAGCGGCGCGATATAGGCTTTTTCCGTCACGAGGCGATCCTCGAGTTTTTTATAAGTGGCAACAGCCTCTTCCGGCGTTTGGGTAGCGGCTTCGTCAATCAGCTTGTCCACTTCTTCATCGGACATAATGCTGTAGTCGCCGCCGGTTTTGAACAAGGAACGAACGGCATAGTCCGGGTTACCGGTAACCGTCGTCCAGCTGGACAGCGCGATATCGTAGTTGCCGGCATCCTGCTGGGCTTTGAAGCTGCCGTAATCAGGCTGAAGATTCAGCTTCACGTTGAAGCCGTTTTTGGTCAGCTGGTCACGGATGATATTGACATCGGATTCGTTAGAGCTCATACCGAGCAGCTCAATCGTCACCGCCGAAGCGTCCGTGGACGAATCCGCTGGTTCTTGTTGGTTTTGCTGCTGTGCGTCCTCTTTGGTTTTTACGTTGCATCCTGCCAGTACGATGACGAGCGAGAGGAACAGCAACAGCAAGGAACTCTTTTTCATGGTGATTCCCTCCTGAGTGATATATATATAAATTTGTTTGAAACCGTTAATTGGGTACTGCTAAGGCCGTCAGGCTAGTCCAGCTTCGGATCGAGCGCATCCCGCAGTCCGTCCCCCAAGAAGTTGAAGGACAGCACGAGGGCAATGATGGCAAGACCCGGATAAATCGCCAGGTAGGAGTTGGTCTCCAGATACGTGCTTCCGATTTTGAGGATATTTCCCCATTCCGGAATATGAGGCTCTACCCCAAGGCCCAGGTAACTCAAACTGCTTGTCGAGATGACCGCCGCACCGATGGTCAACGTCGATTTGACGATCATAGGCGCAAGGGAGTTCGGAACGATATGCTTGAAAATTATCGAAAAATTGCTGGAGCCGAAGGCTCTGGCCGCATCCACGTATTCATACGTGGAGACCAGCATGACATTCGCCCGCATCGTTCGGGCATAGGTCGGGATGGCCCCTACGCTAAGCGCAAGAATAAGGTTGACCGTATTCGCGCCGAATGCCGCGATGATCGCGATGGCGAGCAGGATGCCCGGTATCGCATACAGCACGTCAAGAAGCCGCATGATGATGTTGTCCGTTTGACGGCCGTAATAGCCGGATATGGCTCCAAGGATCCCGCCGATAATCACCGGGATGAGGGTGGATGCGAATCCGACGATCAGCGAGATTCGGGCGCCGAACACGATCCGGGAGAATAAGTCCCGCCCGAAATTGTCGGTGCCGAACGGATACTCCAGACTAGGCGGCAGCAGGATCGCGCTGTAATTGTTGTCGATCGCGATGCTGTAATCAAAGGTGAATACGCTGCATACCGACAGGCAGAACAGAAAGATGACAAAGAACAAACCGGCCATCGCCGTCGAGTTGGCAGTCAGCTTGATCCATACGTCGCTCCAGCGCGTCATCGCCGGATTGCCATTCTTGCGGATTTTTGCCAGCAGGTTAATCCCGAGCACCAGTGCAAAAATGTTGCCGGTTGCCGCTGTAACAATAATCGGCAGCGCGAGCCACACAAGCTTCGGATGCGCATAGTGGCTCGTAACGAACTTAGCAACCAAAAGCAGTGCGATCAGTTGAAGGATTGCAACCACGACGAGGATGAACATCGCCGGTAGAAAAGTGTTCGATACATAAGGCTTGAACAAATTGAGCGCCGAGATAGCGATGACATAGAGCTGGGTTAGCAGCATGTACACCGCAATGGTGTACTCGGGAGGCTTCTGCTGTTTGACGAGGTTAAAACCGAACGTAACGGTAAACAGATTCCCGGTTATGATGCTTAGCAGCTGGATGTATCCGAGCAATCGGGTTGATCGCCTGATGTCCCCGGTCCGAAGAAGGTCCCGCCGGATCAGGAGCGTAATAATCATCTGAACGATCGTAAATAGGGCATACGCAGCAAAGGCGGTAAATACCCAAGGCTTCAGGGCGCCTCCAGCGAAATCAAAGCTGTTCAGCAGCAGGATCACGGACAGAGTCAATGATATAACCCATGTGAAGCTGGCTTGACGGTACTCCGGTGATGATTTCAGCTGGTGTGCAGTGCCTTGCTTAGATTGTAGCTTCTTGATCATGAGTACACCTGCTTTAGTATTGTTTCATCTTGGATCGGATCCGTGGATCGAAGAACGCGTACAAGATATCGATAATGACGTTCACCAGCGATATGGTGATGGCGGTATAAACGACGCCGCCCATAATGGCCGGTATATCAGGGATGAATTGCTTGTCCACGATGTAGCTCCCGATACCGCTAATGTTGAATACCTTTTCCGTAACGGCCGAGCCGCCCATCATGCCCCCGAACTGGAGACCAATGACGGTGATGATCGGAATAATGGCATTGCGGACCGCATGCTTCATGAGAATCGTCTGTTTTCCGAGCCCCTTCGCTCTGGCCGTGATCATATAATCTTCATGGATGACCTCAAGCGTCGAGGAGCGCGTCATTCTGGCTACGGAAGCGGTAAGTCCCGTACCGAGCACAATAACCGGCATCACGATGGACAGCCAATTCTCCGGGTTGAAGGTTGCCGGCAGCCACTGCAGCTTAATCGAGAAATTCAGGATAAGGATTAATCCTTGCCAAAAGTTCGGGATAGACAATCCGATCAGCGCAACGAACATGAACGTATAATCGAAGAACGAGTTCGGTCTGGTTGCCGAAATAATGCCGATCGGCAGCGCGATCGCAATCGCAATAATGAGCGAGATGACGGTCAGCGTCAGCGTGATCGGGAATTTTCGGGCGATGCTGTTCGTAATATCCTCGTTGCCCGAGAACGATTTGCCAAGATCGAAGTAGGCAATGCCCTTGATGTTGTTCCACAGCTGCGTCAGATAGCCTTGATCGAGACCGTGCATTTTATTGAAGGCCGCGATCTGCTCCGGCGTTGCCGTCTCTCCTAAAATATTGGCTGCAGGATTGAACGGCGACAAGTACAGGATGGTAAATACGAGAACCGCTACCCCGAAGATGACGAGAATCGTCATCGCAAGCCGTTCCACAATATATTTCAGATAGGGACTGCGATATAAAAATATAAGAATATACATCAGCAGACCCGGGATCAGTGATATAATGAAGAATAACGGATTGGCGATCAGTCGGTCGAACGTATCGGCCATGGTCAAACGCTTCTTATTATTTAATAGAAGCTCCTTGGTCGTCCGGTCACGGAGCTCCTCCTTAAACCGGGCCTGTGCGATTCGTTCAACTTCCTGCTGGAGCTGCTGCTCGCTGATCTTCTGGTTGAAGAACTCATGCTTGCGCTTCTGCTGCTGGGCAATCTCGCCCTGGAGGGCTTCCAAATACCCGGATGCAAGCATCGCGCTGCGAATGCGGTTCTCAGCGGCTGTAGAGTCGTCCTTCCTTCGCTGAACCAAATAAAAGAGGAAGACCACGAGATTAACGGGTGCTCCCAATAATAATAGTAAGTATTTATAAGAAGGATTCAGAAGGATCTTATGATAAGTGGTGCTTATCGAACCTATGAGTCCGCCTCTTCTAGCTGCTTCCGTCCCCCCCATAAGGTGTCTTTCCTCCTTGTTTCTAAATTGCATTATTCCGAGCGATATAGTATATTTTATTTTGAGATATATTAAAAGTCAATAGATTATTAGCGTCTTACGCGATGACATAATGCATATGGCAGGTGAGGAAGTTGGAACCGATCTTACAGGTTAAAAATTTGAGCGTCGCCTTTCAATCCCGGGATACCGAATTCCATGCGGTGCGCGGCGTCAGCTTCGAGGTGCGTAAAGGAGAGACGCTCGGCATCGTTGGGGAGTCCGGAAGCGGCAAAAGCGTGACAGCTCGCTCGATCATGCGTCTGCTGCCATCCCCGCCTTCTTATATGAAGGATGGGGAAATTCTGTTTCTCGGCCAAAACCTGGCAGAGAAGACGGAGAAGGAAATGGAGAGTATCCGCGGGCGCGATATCGGCATGATTTTTCAGGATCCGATGACCTCGCTCAATCCGACCATTCGAATCGGCGAGCAAATCTCCGAGGGCTTGGTGAAGCATCTGAAGCTGTCCAAGCAGGAAGCGAAGCAGCAAGCGCTGGAGATGCTGAAGCTCGTCGGCATCCCGAACAGCGAAGCCCGGTATAATCAGTACCCGCACGAATTTTCCGGCGGCATGCGCCAGCGGGTCATGATCGCCATCGCCCTGGCGTGCCATCCGGCGCTGCTGATCGCCGATGAGCCGACAACGGCGCTCGATGTAACCATTCAGGCGCAGATCCTGAATTTGATGAAAAATATGCAGGAGCGTTTCGGCTCCTCGATTATTTTAATTACACATGATCTCGGCGTCGTCGCCGGGATGTGCGACCGCGTGGTTGTCATGAAGGACGGCGTTATTGTCGAGACGGGAACGACGGAGGAGATTTTCGAGAATCCCCAGCATCCCTACACCCTGAAGCTGCTCAACGCGCTGCCTCGACTGGACGAGAAGAAGAAGCCGAAGCCGGCCCCTCTGATCGTTCCCGGTACGGATTACAAGGGACCGCTGCTTGAGGTGAAGTCGCTGAAGCAGTATTTTGACATGGGAAAAGGCAAGGTTTTAAAGGCCGTGAACGATATCAGCTTCCATATCCAGGCGGGTGAAACGCTCGGCGTTGTCGGGGAGTCCGGCAGCGGCAAATCGACGACGGGACGAGCCATCCTGCGTCTTCATCAGCCGACGGGGGGCGAGGTGCTGTATCAGGGCATGTCGGTGAACCGGCTTTCGGCTTCGGAGATGAAGGCGATGCGGCGCCATATGCAGATGATCTTCCAGGATCCGTATGCGTCGCTGAACCCACGGCTTAAGGTTCTCGATATTATCGGTGAAGCGCTGGATGTCCACAAGCTGAGCGGCAGCAAGCAGGAACGCAAGAAGCGGGTCGAGGAGCTGCTCGATATGGTTGGTCTGGATCCTTCGTTCGCGACGCGGTATCCGCATGAGTTTTCCGGCGGACAGCGTCAGCGGATCGGCATTGCCCGGGCGCTGGCGGTAGAGCCGAAATTCATCGTCTGCGACGAGCCCTTGTCGGCGCTGGATGTGTCGATTCAATCCCAGATCGTGAAGCTGCTGGAGGAGCTCCAGCATCGATTGGGCCTGACCTACCTGTTCATTGCCCATGACCTGTCGATGGTGAAGCATATCAGCGACCGCGTCGCGGTGATGTATATGGGGAAAATCGTGGAGCTTGCGGAGAGCGAGGAGCTGTACTCCAACCCGCAGCATGAGTATACGAAGTCATTGCTGGCGGCGATTCCGGTGCCTGATCCGAAGATCGAATCGAAGAAAAAGCGGGTAATGCTCGAAGAGCGGACCGGCGAGGATAAGTACAATCTGGAGCATTCGGAGCTGGTGGAGGTTTCGGAAGGCCACTGGGTGGCTATGCCGACCGGGGCTTGACGGTTTGCCGGGTTTCCTGAGGCGCTCGAGCGGCATTGCTCTTGTGAACAGCTTTTGTGGACAGCATTTTGTGAACATATAAATCGTGAACAGCCTCTTCCGGCGGGTTTTGCTGGGAGAGGCTTTTTTGATATACGCTACGTATCTTTTAATACTAATAATGAAGTGCTGCAGCTGCTCACTGAGCAGGCTTATCCGATGAATCTCTTAAATAAACGGTTAAGGAGGGCCCCGGCGTGGCCAGTCTGTCCTGCGTTATATTAGAGTTGCTTACGAGGGCTCGGCGTTGCTGTGCGGCTGTCTAGGGCTGGTGGGGAATTTGGTAATCGGGAGAAGCGCCGGTGTGGCATTTTCGCGGCCTTTCCCTCGATTTCTTGTGATGCCTGATTGCATTCTTTGGGATTTGGTGTATTGAGATTGTATCTTTAACGGCGACCGCGGAAGGCCTTCGTCGATCGTTGCTCGGTATCACATGAAGGTGGTCTAGAGCTGCTGGGGATGTGGAAAAAAACTCCTGAGGAGGGCCATAAAATAGAGGAGTTTGCGGACCGCATGACAAATATATAAAACGTAAAGCGTTCTCACCGGCTGTGACAGCCTGCTAGATTTCCCATTGTACGTACAACAGCTTCGCACTTATGAAGGAGGAACATGAAATGAATCGTTTGCAGCAAGGAGATATTGTACTTTTCCAAGGAGACAGCATTACGGATTGCGGACGTGACCGCAATAATCCGAACAGTCTGGGTAACGGGTATCCGCTGCTCGTCGACTCGTGGTTTGGCATGAACTTTCCTGAAATGAACGTGACTTTTCTGAATAGAGGGATCAGCGGGAACCGCGTGGTCGATTTGAATGCGCGTTGGGAAGAGGACTGCCTGGATTTGAAGCCGAATTGGGTATCGATTTACATAGGCATCAATGATTGCTGGCGCCGTTATGATAGCGGGGATCCGACCAGCACGCAGGACTTCAAGGACGGATATCGGAAGCTGATCGAACGGACGAAGTCGGCCCTGGACGCGAAGCTCATTATGGTCGAGCCGTTCGTGCTTCCGCATCCGGAGGATCGGAGAGCATGGCGCGAGGACCTCGATCCGAAGATCCATGCGGTGCGGGACTTGGCTGCTGAATACGGCGCACTGCTGGTGCCGCTGGACGGGTTGTTTGCTGCCGCTGCGGTGCGGCGCGAAGCTTCCTTCTGGGCGCCGGACGGCGTGCATCCGTCTCCTGCGGGCCATGGCCTGATCGCGAAGGCGTGGCTTGAAACGATGGGTGTGCGTCTTAGCTAATTTAGAATGAGCGTAGAACTTTGAGGTGCGGGAGTATGGCGGGCGCCTTATTTGGCTGGCGCTGGCTTTTACTTTCGGGGTGTGACAAGGCTGCGGGCGGTTGTGTATCGTCCGGAGCCTTTTGTATTTTAGGCAAGCCGGAATTTCTGGTTGGCTATTTATTAGGTAACTTTAGCGGAACAAGTCCCTTTTAAGTACCTGTAGCGGGAGAAAGGCGGTAAGTAGGCGGAACAAGTCCCTTTTAGGTACCTGTGGTGGGAGAATGGAGGTAAATTAGCGGAACAAGTCCCTTTTAAGTACCTGTGGTGAGAGAACGGTGGTAAATAGACGGAACAAGTCCCTTTTAGGTACCTGTGGTGGGAGGATGGAGGTAAATAGACGGAACAAGTCCCTTTTAAGTACCTGTGGTGAGAGAACGGTGGTAAATAGACGGAACAAGTCCCTTTTAAGTACCTGTGGTGGGGAAACGGCGGTAAATGGGCGAAACAAGTCCTTTTTAGGCACTTGTGGCGGGAGAAGGAGGTGAATTGTGCGGAACAAGTCCCTTTTAGGTACCTGTGGCGAGAGAATGGTGGTAGATGGGCGGAGCAAGTTCCTTTTAGGTACTTGCGGCGGGAGAAGGAGGTAAATTGTCCTTTCTCACGCCATCTTATTGCCACCTATCCCTTGTAAAGCATTAACGCGAAAAAATAAGTGTTGACGCTCCTCATTAAATCCTATAGGATTACTTGTATTAAAGTCTTTTTTAGGGGAAACAGGGGGAGAGAGAACATGAGAGGAAGTAAACATGTACGCAGTTTTACGGCGCTCGTGCTCGCATTCGTCATCGTCTTGACAGGCTGTGCCGAATCGGGCAGCGGCGGAGGCAGCAATGCCGGCAAGCTTTCGGACAAGGTGGAGAATCTGCCGGCAGGCATCGCCGAGAAGGATCCGGTCAAGCTGATGGTCGTCCGCAAAATCGGCGGCGATGACCACACGGCGCAATTTTTGGCAGGTGCGAAGCAGGAGGGGGAGGCGCTGGGATTCAAGGTCGATACCTTCTCCGCCAACGGAGACTCCGCGAAGTTTCATGATGCGATCGCTCAGGCGATTGATAGCGATTACGACGGCTTCATCATTTCGCACGGCGACGATCCGGCAACCGTTGAAGACGTGAAGAAAATTACCGCGAAGGGCATTCCGGTCGTTACCTTTGACTCCCTTCCGGAACTTAGCGAAATTGAAGGCGTGACCCAGACCTCGCAGGACGACGAGCAGCTGGCGAAGCTGGCGCTGGACAAGCTGGTGGAAGAGCAGGGGCCGGACGCTAACATTGTGTACCTATGGGTCGACGGTTTTCCGCCGATGGTACGCCGAAATGCGGTTTATCAAGAAACGTTGAAGAATAATCCGGGCATCAAAGAGGTGGAGCGCTTCGGTGTTGCAAGCAACCAAACCTCGCTCGACACGCAGAATGCCGTATCCGCCATCCTGACGAAATATCCGAAGGGCGAGATCGACGCGATCTTCGCGACCTGGGATGCCTTCGCGATCGGCGCCGCGAGAGCGCTTGAGGAAGCGGGACGCACGGAGATCAAAATTTACGGCATTGACGTTTCGAACGCGGACCTGGAGCTGATCCAAAAAGAGAACAGCCCATGGGTAGCGACGGCGGCGGTGGATCCGAAAATGATCGGCGCCGTTAACGTCAGACTGCTGGCCAAGAAGATTGCCGGCGAGGAAACGCCGGAAACCCACAACCTCGAGCCTGTGCTGATTGAACGTTCCAGCCTGGAGGGAGCTTCCGAGGCGGTCAATATGGTGAACCTGGCCAATATTATTCCTGACTGGGGCACCAGCACCGAGTTCGAGGAAGATTGGATGAAGGCCCTTAAAGAAGCAAACGGAAAATAAGCTACGGCATACAGGCGCTCTTATCGGTCATTCGATAAGGGCGCTCTATCCTATTTGAAGGGAAGAGGACATGTGCGAAGCGGTTTGGAGGCAACTAGAACACGCCCGGCTACGGAGCCTGGGGCGGCGCCTTTACTTCAAATGAAGCGAATATCAATTTCATTTCCGGGCGTTAAGGCGCTTGACGCTGTTGATTTTCAGGCGGCCGCCGGAGCGGCGCATGCGCTGATCGGTGCGAACGGAGCCGGTAAATCGACGCTTATGAAGGTTCTATCTGGCGCGTACAGCCATTATGAGGGGGAGATATGGCTGGATGGCCGCCAGGTGAATATCAGGTCCCCGAAGGAAGCGAAGGATCTGGGCATCCAGATCGTCTATCAAGAGGTGGATACGGCGCTCATTCCGAACCTGTCGGTCGGCGAGAACATCATGCTCGACCGGATGGTCCATGATATGGGAGGCCGGCAGGTTATTCGCTGGAACGGGCTGCATCAAGAGGCAGAGGCTGTGCTGGCACGCATGAACATCCGCGTTCCGAGCCGTAAGCTCGTGTCAGAGCTGACCTTGGCGGAGAAGCAAATGGTGCTGATCGCCAGAGCCGTGTCCAAGCAGTGCCGGATTCTGGTGCTGGACGAGCCGACGGCGCCGCTCAGCCACAGCGAAACCGAGCAGCTGTTCAAGCTGGTCCGAAAATTGAAGGAAGACGGGGTAGCCATCATTTTCATATCGCACCGGCTTCCGGAGCTGTATGAAATTTGTGATGATATCACCATCATGCGGGACGGCCGGCATGTCGTAAGCCAGCGGATTGCGGACATCGCTCAGCCGAAGGTGGTGGAGCACATGCTTGGCGCCAAAATGGAGCAGCAGTTTCCGCATATCGAACGGGAGATCGGCCAGGTAGCGTTCGAGGCACGCAGCCTCCATGACCCGGGGAAAGTCCAGCATGTCGATTTCCATATCCGCAAAGGGGAGATCGTAGGCCTGGCAGGCCTCGTCGGCGCCGGAAAAACCGAGCTGTGCCGAGCGGTGTTTGGCGCTTCGAGCACATCCACGGGTGAGATATCCCTGAACGGCAAGCGGCTGCGCATCTCTTCTCCGCACGACGCCGTGCGTCAGGGTATTGCGCTTGTTCCCGAGGAACGGCGCCGGGAAGGCGTGTTCGTGGAGGAGTCGGTATCCGCCAATTTAACGGCTTCTGTACTGTCGCGCTTTACCAAATGGGGCTCGTGGCTCAGCTTCGACAAAGAGAAACAGGCCGCCAGGGACATGATCGACCAGCTTGGCATTAAGACACCGAATGAAAAGGCAAGGGTGAAAAACCTGTCCGGCGGCAACCAGCAGAAGGTGGCGATCGGCAAGTGGCTGCTGGCGGATGCGGATGTGTATATATTTGACGAGCCGACGAAGGGCGTTGACGTAGGCGCGAAGCGGGACATTTTTCAGCTGGTGGCCGAGCTTGCGAAGCGCGGCAAATCCGTGCTGTATGCCTCGAGCGAGCTGTCGGAAATCGTCGGCATTACCGATCGGGTGTACATCATGTATGACGGCGCGATTACGAAAGAGCTGGATACGCGGGCATCCACGGAAGAGGAAATTTTGCTTTATTGCACAGGAGGCGGGTTGACATGAATACAGCAAAACCTTTGAAGGAGAAGCCGGCGGCGAGTTTCGCGTTTGACTTTCTATACAAATACGGCACGCTGATCACGGTCGCGGTGCTCATTCTCGTGTTCGGCACGGTTGCCGACAGTTTCCTAAGCACCAGCAATATCATTAACATCCTCCGCTCGATTTCGATTGTAACGATCATTGCGGTCGGATTAACGGTATCTTTATCGGTTGGCGGCTTTGACCTGTCCGTCGGCTCGACGGCCACCCTTGCCAATGCATTGGTCATCTCCATGTTCGTCTGGCACGGGCAGCAAATCGGCATCGGTATCGGCCTTACGCTGCTAATCTGCTTGGCGGTTGGCTTAATCAATGCCTTCCTGGTCATCAATTTCAAGATCGACGATATGCTGATGACCCTTGCTACGATGTTTATCTTCCAGGGAGTGGCCATGACCTATACCCGGGGGGCAACGATATCGCAAAACATGATCATGCCGAGCGGCGACTTTGCAACCGGAAAAATCCCGACGGCATTCGAAAAAATCGGACAGGTGCCATGGATCATCGTCATTATGGTGCTTGTGGTTCTGATCGTCCACCTGTTCTTGACCTACACCAAGCATGGACGATATATGTACATGATCGGCGGCAATCGCGAGGCGGCGGCGTTATCCGGCATACCGGTGAGCCGATATCGGCTGATCGCATACCTCGTATCCGCCCTGTTCGCGACCATCGGCGGCATTATTCTGGGCGCGCGCGTCATGACCGCAGAGGTGAATTCAGGAGGCCCGTACTTAATGGACGCGGTGGCAGCCGCATTTATCGGCTATTCCGTCTTCGGGGCAGGAAAACCGAATGCGCTTGGAACATTCGTCGGCGCGGTGCTGATCGGAATTTTGCAAAACGGGCTGATCATGCTGTCCGTGCCGTACTATGCCATGGACATCGTGAAGGGCTCCGTACTGGCGCTTGCGCTGGCCCTAACCTATTACAGAAAGAGAAAGTGACGTCCGAGGCGGCAGCTCCTTTCCTTGAGCGGCCCGTTGCAGCATGTGAGGAGATCATCAAGACGAACATTCCGATGTTCGAAAAGGAACCCATTTAAGCCCGGAGCTATAAAGAAAGTTCACAGAACATCGATTACAACCTCAGAATAATCAAAATGGCAGCCGGCGTAACACGGCACCAGAGCAACAGAGCACCAAGGCAACAACAAATGCACCATAGCAACAGAGTGAGCATAGCAAAACAGAGTGAGCAGAGCACCAGAGTATCAGAGAACAATAGCACCAGCACCAGAGCAATAGAGCACCAGAGCAACAGAGCAACAGAGCAACAAAGCAATAGAGCAACAGGCAACAAAGCATCCACAGTTATATATCAAGGAAATAACGATAGAGGCAGTACGGCATAACCCGTGCTGCCTCTTTGCTTGTTCTGGAGAGAGGCTTGCCGACGTGGAGAAAAAGCCGGTAGGTTGGCGGACCTTCCGGCTTTCGCAGCCACAAGGCAGTTGACGGGTCCGGCGCGGATTCATTATCCTTGTAGAAGGCTGACAGATCGGATGAACAATAGAATGAGATGCAGGCAAGGGAGTAAAATGATCCGTAGAAAAGGCAGAGATCGCCTTTGTAAACGGATTTTCTTCCCGAATCATCAGATCAAAATATCGCGGAGCACGGCGATTCAAGCGGCATACATTATGGTCTTGCCCACATCCGGTTCAAATGCACCCGCGGCTTCTTTATTACATAGAAGGGGGACTCATCATGAAAAAACCAACCTTTGTACAACCTGATCCGCAAACCTGGATCGATTCATTCCATTTCGAGATTCCAATCAAAATTCGTTATTGCGAGACGGACATGCTGGGTCATGTCAATAATGTCAGCTACTTCATGTATTTTGAACAGGGACGGATTGAATACTTCGAGCATTTGGGCTTAACCGAGGATTTATTCAGCGAGAAGCATGTATCGGTTGTGGCTGATCTGGAATGCCAGTACCTGGCGCAGCTGTATTTGAAGGATCCGCTTAAGCTGCGCGTCAAAGTGGCTGAGATCGGACGCTCCTCCATGGATGTGCACTACGCCGTAGTCGTGCGCGGCGAGCTGAAAGCCGCCGGGCGGGGGACGATCGTGCTCATCGATACGGCTACCGGCAAGAGTACGCCGATACCGGATGCGGCCAAGGAACGGATTCTCGCTTTTGAAGGAACAAGAACCTAGAGGAAGGGAAGGGATATAAGGATGACTACCCGATTTGCCGTCATCGGCACAAACTGGATAACGGAGCGTTTTCTTCAAGCAGCCCTGGAGGCGGAGGAGTTTCTGCTCGCAGCGGTTTATTCGCGCACGGAGGAGAAGGGACGGGCGTTTGCGGCTAAATATGCAGACCCCGATGTGTACACCGATCTGGATCAAATGCTGCAAGAGGCGGAAATCGACGCCGTATATATTGCAAGCCCGAATTCATACCATGCGGAGCAGGCGATCCGGTGCATGAATCACGGCAAGCATGTGCTGTGCGAGAAGCCGATGGCCTCGAATGCAAGCGAGGTTCAAGCCATGATCGACGCCGCCAAAAGAAATAACGTTCTGCTGATGGAGGCGCTTAAGTCCACTTTGATGCCGAATTTTCAAACGGTGCGGGACAATCTGTACAAGCTTGGCCCGATCCGGCGCTATTTTGCAAGCTACTGCCAATATTCTTCGAGATATGATGCTTTTAAGCAGGGGACTGTATTGAACGCCTTCAATCCCGAGTTTTCCAACGGATCGCTGATGGATCTGGGAATCTACTGTCTCTATCCGATGGTTACCCTGTTCGGCAAGCCGGATACCGTGAAGGCTTCGGGCTATATGCTCTCCTCCGGGGTGGACGGGGAAGGAAGCTTGATTCTGTCATACCCTGAGATGGACGCTGTCATTATGCACTCCAAAATCAGTGATTCCTACGCGCCGGCTGAAATCCAGGGCGAGATCGGGACGATGATCATCGATAAGATCAACCAGCCGTATGACGTGAAGATTCATTACCGGGACGGGACGATCGAGAACGTGACCCAATTGCAGACCCACGAATCCATGTATTACGAAGTGCGGGAATTCATCGATCTCCTAAAATGCGGGGAAAGGGAGAGCGCAGTCAACACCCTGGCGAATTCTCTGATTACTGCAGAAATCATGGAGGAGGCCAGAAGGCAGATCGGACTCGTGTTCCCGGCGGATACACGGAGTTGAGCGGGACTCGAACTTAGCCTAACGAGTCAAAAACCAAGCGGTATATGATATTTGTCATCCCCTCGAAATGACGTTTATGACTACGGTGCACACCTCCCACTGTCTATAATTAAAGAAGACAAGTGCGTGACCGATTCATTTCTAACGTCCTTGCGCCTTAAAACGAGGGGGAAGACAACGATGGCTAAGCCCGATAACAGATTGTCCAGCTTGAAAAAAAACATGACTCCTTTCGAAGTAATTGATACCAAAGCGAGCATTCGCCAGCTGTTGAATACACTGATTCCATTGATACTGCTCTGGTATGCAGCTTACCTGAGCCTTTCGGTATCATATTGGCTGACGCTTCCGATTACGCTGATCGCTTCCGGCTTTGTGGTCCGGACGTTTATTATATTTCATGACTGCTGTCATCAATCGTTCTTTAAGAGCCGCCGCGCCAACCGGATTCTCGGCACGATTACCGGCATTCTGACGCTGTGCCCGTATGAGCAATGGAAGAGTACCCACTCGATCCATCATGCAACGAGCAGCAATCTCGATAAACGGGGAATCGGGGATATGTGGGTGCTGACGGTGGAAGAATACCGCAATGCATCGCTGTGGCAAAGGCTGTCCTACAGAATTTACCGGAATCCGCTTGTGATGTTCGGTCTCGGGCCGATCTGGGTATTCCTCGTCTCTTACCGCTTCAACCGAAAGGCAGCCGGGCGCAAGGAGAAGCTGAACACGTACATTACGAACGGATCGATTCTCGTGCTATACGCTCTGCTATGCTGGGCGACCGGATGGCAGGCATTCCTTCTGATCCAGGCACCGATTTTCCTTCTTTCGGGCATGCTGGGCATTTGGCTGTTCTACGTTCAGCATCAATTCGAGGACACCTATTATGAGCATGATGAAGAATGGAGCTTCGTCAATGCGGCGGTGGAGGGAAGCTCGTATTACAAGCTGCCGCGCCCGCTGCAATGGATTACCGGTAATATCGGATTTCACCACGTCCATCATCTAAGTCCCAAGGTTCCGAATTACAATCTGGAAAAAGCGCATGAAGCTTCTCCGCCTCTTCAGAAGGCAACGACCATCACATTAAAAACGAGCTTCAAATCGATCAGCTTCCGATTATGGGATGAAGAGCGGAAAGTGTTTGTTACCTTCAAGGAGGCCAAGGCGCTGCTGCGCAAGCCGCAAGGATCGGCTTCCGTTCCGGAGGTCAGCGCGATCAAGGGTAGAACGGTCGTGCAGAGTAAATCTTAGCTTGGATTCAGGGTAAGAATAAGGATAGAGGATGTTACGGGGGCACGACGCCCCGCTCAGGCAAGGGAAAGGTATACGGAAGATGAAATTGACCTAATCGGCGGTTACTAAAAGGTGGGACTTCATGCAAAAATGGTATCAGATTTTTCATAGAAGCACGGGGCTGAGCCCTTATGTATGGGTCGTCTTTTATATTCTGCCGTTCTATTTCATCTTCCGGTCAACCTCCACCTACCAGATCGTTATGGGCATCTTGATGATCGGCATGTTCTTTCTATTCTACGTGCTGTCCTTCTTGTCGAAGGGCTGGCTCGTATATTTCTGGACAAGTTTGCAGATTCTCATATCGATCACGATGTCCCTTCTGTTCGGTTACGTGTATTTCTCGCTGTTTCTCGCATTTTTTATCGGGAATATTAAACATAAAGTCGGGTTCATTACGCTGTATTCCATTCATCTGCTGACGACGCTCATTACTGTCAACTACGGCCTGCTGACAAGAAACCCGCTCTTCATTACGCAATTGCCGTTCGTGCTCGTCAGCGTTGTCGGGGTCATCCTGCTTCCGGTCACCAACTATAACCGCAACAAGAACGACCGTCTGCAGGGGCAGCTGGAAGATGCGAACAAACGGATTTCGGAGCTGGTGAAGCTGGAGGAACGGCAGCGGATTGCAAGGGATCTGCATGATACGCTGGGGCAGAAGCTGTCGTTAATCGGCTTGAAGAGCGATCTGGCGGGCAGGCTGATCGCACAGGATCCGGAAAGGGCAAAGGCCGAAATCGACGATGTGCAGCAGACTGCCCGAACCGCCTTAACGGAGGTCCGCGAGATGGTGACCAGGATGAGAGGCACCCGAATTGCGGATGAGATGTTCCGGATTCAGCAGATATTGAAGGCAGCGCAGATTGAACTGACACTAGAAGGTACAACCACGCCGGACAATATCTCGTTAATGAATGAGAACGTCATCAGCATGTGCCTGAAAGAGGCGGTCAACAATATTGTAAAGCACAGCAATGCAACGGTCTGCACCATTTCGATGGAGCAGACCGAGACGGAGCTTATCGTCAGGGTAAAGGATAATGGAACGGGCATTATGGGGCATGCTGTCCATCCCGGCAACGGGCTTCGTGGAATGAGAGAACGTCTGGAATTCGTCAATGGAAGCCTGGAGATTGTGTCGGGCGAAGGGACAACGCTCATTATTCGGGTCCCGAGCGTTCACAGAATGTCGGAAAGGGGGGCGGGGATATGATCCGAATCGTCATCGCCGAGGATCAACGGCTGCTGCTTGGCGCGCTAGCCTCGCTGCTTGATCTTGAACCGGATATGCAGGTGGTCGGAACGGCAGGAACGGGGAAGGAAGCGGTAGAGCTTGTCCGGATCCATAAGCCGGATATATGCATTATGGATATCGAAATGCCGCTCATGAACGGCCTTGAAGCGGCGGAGGCGATCAAGGATAGCGGCTGCAAAATCATGATCCTTACGACTTTTGCGAGACCCGGATATTTCGAACGGGCATTAAAGGCGGGAGCCAACGCCTACTTGCTGAAGGATACGCCAAGCGGGGAGCTGGCCACGTCGATTCGAAGCATTATGGCCGGAAGGCGGATTTATGCTTCGGAGCTTGTGGATGAAGCCTATAGCGGTGAGGAGAACCCGCTCACCGAGCGCGAGAAGGAAGTGCTAGGCCTGATCGCCGACGGCAAGAACACGAAGGAGATTGCAAGCCAGCTGTTTATTACGACGGGCACCGTCCGAAATTATATTTCGGTCATTCTGGATAAGCTCGGCGTTAGCAACCGGATCGAAGCCATTACGCGGTTCAAAGAAAAAGGCTGGTTCAAATAAACAACATAACGATATTCAAGCGATGCGCTTCCGGACAGCCGGGGGGCATCTTTTTTTTTGCATATGAAACCTAGATGCTTGTCTGGTCAGGCTCGATCCATACAGATTCCTGTTGCTCGGTTTGCCTCCCCATACCATTTTGGATATTGCTTCGTTAGTTGGAAATAATGTAGATGCTAATGACGATCTGCCGAAAGCAGCTGAAATGGATGTTCGATCCGTTATTATGATTGGGCAGAAGGAAGGAACTACAGCTATGGACCATATCGTATTTGAAGTCGGAACAGCGCTGCTGCTGGTAGCGATTGCTTCCATCATTGCAGGTAAACTGAGGTTTTCCATCATCCCGTTTCTGATTGTGCTTGGAATGCTGGTCGGACCGCATGCGCCTAAGCTCGGGATTCTGGACTTCCGGTTTATCGAAAGCCAGGAAATCATTCATTTTCTGGGACAGATGGGGATATTGTTTTTGCTATTTTATTTGGGTCTCGAGTTTTCCGTTCAGAAACTAATCAAATCCGGCCGCAATATCGTCGTCGGCGGCTCCATCTATGTGCTGTTGAACTTTGTTCTGGGCCTGGCTTACGGCTTTCTGGTTCAAATGTCTTTCTATGAGACGCTCATTATTGCAGGGATGCTGTCGGTGTCCTCCAGTGCGATCGTCGCCAAGGTACTGGTGGATTTGCGCCGGACCGGGAATGCGGAAACCGAGCTGATTCTCGGGATTATCCTGTTTGATGATATTTTCCTGGCGGTGTTCTTATCGATTATGTCCGGGCTGCTGCTTGGCGGATCCACGACGGTTGGCGGGACGGTCCTTTCGGTCCTCATATCCATCGCGTACATGCTGTTGTTTTTTGTTATCGCGAGAAAAGGGCCTCCGATTCTTAATCGGCTGCTTAATATTACGTCGAGTGAGATTTTTATTATCGTCGTGTTCTCGGCGATGTTCTTTATTGCCGGATTTTCCGAAACGCTGCATGTGGCCGAAGCGATCGGCGCTTTGCTGTTCGGGCTTGCCTTATCGGAGACGGAGCATAGTGAACGCATTGAGCATCTGGTGATTCCGTTTCGTGATTTCTTTGGAGCAATCTTCTTCTTCAGCTTTGGCCTCAGCATTGATCCGACCACACTGGGAGATGCGATCTGGCTGGCGCTTGGAGCGGTGATTTTGACAATCGTCAGCAATATCGTGGCCGGCATGATTGCCGGACGAAAGGCCGGATTGCAGCATAAGTCGTCTCTGAACATCGGCCTTACCATTATGGCCCGCGGGGAGTTTACCATTATCGTGGCCAACCTGGGCCTGGCTGGAGGCTTGGCGGCGGTGCTTAAGCCTTTCTCCGCGCTGTATGTCCTGATTCTGGCGATTCTGGGTCCGCTGTTTGCAAAAGAATCGAAGCTTATGTACCATGGAATGAATAAAATATTCAAATGGACCGACCCCGTAAAGAAAGAGAAGAAGAAGAATGTCTAAGAAGATGAACCAAGCCGATTTACTTTCTGACAAGGAGTCTATATAATCAAGAGATTGAATGAACCCAGAACGGAGGATTTACAGATGAGTATTATTCGCGAATCGGACCTGCCGGGTATCGGGAAGAAGTTTGTGATCCAGGCGAGATCAGGGGATAAATTGGTTGTCGTCATCCACGATGACGGCCGCAGAGAAATGTACCATTTTGAAGATGACAACCCCGATGAGACGATTTCCCAAATCACGCTGGAGGACGATGAGGCCCGTCAAATTGCCGGTATTATCGGCGGCATGACCTACAAGCCGAAGGCGCTGGAGACGATCGAGGTTACGCTTGAGGATCTGATCATCGAGTGGGCGCGTATCGAGCCGCATTACAAATGCGTCGATAAGACGATCGCCGAGCTGGAGGTTCGCCAGAGAACCGGCGCCAACGTGCTGGCGATTGTGAAGCGGAATGAACAGAAGATCAATCCGGGGCCGAGCGATATTTTGACGGCAGGCTCAACGCTGGTTCTGGCCGGCGAGCGGAAGCAGATCAAGCAGCTGAAGGAGCTGCTCGTGAACGGCTAGTTAGAAGCATACGTGCTGCTATTTATGAAAAAGTCTGTCCCAGGGCAATGGACCTTGAGGCAGACTTTTTTTGTTATAAGTCGTCTATTAAATAGAGGCGTGAACCAAGCGAGGAGCGAATTTGGCGTAATGCTCGAATTCAAATCTACCGCGCTTCCGTAGTAGACATGCTGCCCAGAGCCGCACCTCACTTCCTGGCAATGATCATAAACCGGGCGGCGTTCGTCCGAATGCCGCGCGCTTCGCGGAACTCATCGATGAACTGCTGCAAAATGCGGTAATCCTGCTCATCCTCCCCGAAGCCCGGAATGATCGGCGTATGCTTCAGCAGAAAGAGCAGATCCTCGTCGCGTTCATAATATTCGGCAGCATCGTACTCGGCATATTGTACATCGCGAAAGCCTGCTTCCCGTAACTCTGCGATATAGCGATCCCTTAAGGCGCCGTCTTCCTGGTCTAAGGCTTGCCCTCTGCCGAAGGCCTTCTTCAGGTTCGACTTATCGGATTCTCTCACTTGCTGGGTGATGAGTACGCCGTCATCGGTTAATACCCTGGCCGCTTCCGCGGCAGAGAATGGTGCATGCCTGCAGGAGACCAGATTGAACAGCCCTGCCGGGAATTCCAGCCGATCGGCGTTCATCGGGATAAAGCGCGCGTTCGTCACCGAAGCCCGGCGCTGGTTCCGGCTCGCCGCCTCGATCATGGGGCGGGAAAGATCGATCCCGATCAGGAAGGCGAGGGAGGACGCGATAGACAATGCATTCTCCCCGCCCCCGGTTCCGATATCCAGCAGACAATCGGTTTTCCGGCACGCTTGCCGCACCGTATCGTAGAAATCCCATGCCGCGCCTTCGCTTATGCATCGGACTTGGCTGAAGTCCCAGCCGTTGATGGCCCCGATCGCATCATAAAAATGCTCGTAAGATTGTGAATTCATGGTTAGCTCCACCTTTCGTCAGGAGAATATTGGACGCTTGCTGTTGGTCACATTCGCCTTAGGAGGAGCGGATACCGGGTCATGGCGTGCCCGGATTGTTATCGTCCGGCAGGCGGGTGCATGCGGAAGACTTCTTTTTTAGCAGTGAATAAGGGCATATCCACCAGTCGGGTCATCCGGCTATATAAGAAATAGGCGAAGATATGCTTGCAAGGCCAGCATAGCTGTTTTAGCCTTAATTAGGCAGATACCCTTGACCAGCCCTTGGCTGCCAAGCCCGGTTCTACTCCTGCCCATGCCGTCTACTTCGAACGTTTGGGATCGACATTCCATTCACCCCGATTTTTAAAAAAGGTTATATTCATTGTACGCCAAGGAATTTGCCGGGAACAAGCCGAAATACATAAGAGGTGCGAACCCAAAATCTTAAGTAATTGTTAAGAACTTGGAAGCCTCGCGTTAAGAACTGTCATGTATACTGTGTGAATCCGAATCGGCCACAGAGAAAAATCCGGATGAAAATGAGAGGTATAGTTATGAACAAAAGCATTGCAACCCAAAGGGAGCGCCTGCCTGAACTGCAGCTCGTGCGCGCATTCGCGATTATCGGCGTGCTGTCCGTCCACTCGACGTCGTATGCGGTATCGGCCATGAAGGAATCCCAGTACTTTTTTCTCTACAATTTCATGAATATCTTCATGAAATACGGGACACCGACATTTATCTTTTTGAGCAGCCTGGTCCTATTCTACAACTACTACAGCCAGCCGATGACCAGGCAGCGGATCGGCGGGTTTTATAAGAAAAGACTGCTGTATATCATCATCCCGTACACGCTGTTCTCCATCTTCTATTTCGGTCTGCTGCACTTCCT
The DNA here is from genome assembly GCF_038003785.1 of Paenibacillus sp. FSL W8-0919. NCBI lineage: Bacteria > Bacillati > Bacillota > Bacilli > Caryophanales > Paenibacillaceae > Paenibacillus > Paenibacillus sp. FSL W8-0919. Next base: position 6,595,061 of record NZ_JBBOPV010000001.1, on the reverse strand, counting down.
GTACTACCCGGACCGATCGCTGGCGGATACGGTTGAAAGCTTCTTCACCAAGCTGGTGACGGGCAAAGCCTACACGCATCTGTATTTCGTATTCATCAGCATTCAGTTCTATGTGCTGTTTCCGCTTGCTTGGTGGCTGTTTAAAAAAGTGCCGCAGCTTACGAAGTGGGCCATCCCGATCGGCCTGGCGATCCAGTGGGCTTTCGTGTTTCTGAACAAATATTACTGGCAGGTGCCGAATAAGGGAAGCTGGGCGCTGACGTATATCGCATACTTCATGCTGGGGGCCTTCGTCGGCATTTATTATCCGAAGCTGAAGGCTTGGCTGGTAGTTAGCCGCTCGAACGCCACGCCGGTCCGCACCGTTTCATGGATCCTGCTGTGGCTGAGCTGGGCGGCTTGCGGGCTTGGGCATGTGTACATTTATTACACGAACCGTTTATACGGGACGGCGTACAATTCGACGCTGTACGAGCTGATGTGGAATGCGCATACGTATTTGGGGGCGATTGTGCTGCTTCAGCTGGCGTCGATCGTGTACCGAACCTTCAAGGGGGGCTTGACCCCAGCGCTGGAGCGGCTGGGCGCGGTATCCTTCGGGATCTATCTGATTCATCCGTTTTTCCTGCTGGTTTATCGGCAATTCCCGCTATCCACGGGTAATTCTGTCCTGACCCATGCTTGGTATGCGGGCGGCTTCTTGGCTGCACTGTTCTGCTCGTGGCTTGTCGTGGAGTTGACGGTCCGATATCTTCCTGCCTCGTGGCTCGTATTCGGGAATGTGCCAAAAACAGAGAAAAGCCGGAGACGGCAAGAGCAGCAGGGAGTGCCGTTATCCAGATAGTGCTGCGCGATGCTTACCGGCAGCGGTACAGGTGCTGCGCAGGAAGGCGGAACCCTGGGGAAGTGCGACGGCAGCGCGCATGTGGTAGCATGGTGGCATACAAACAACAACTTAGGGCCTGTGCGGGACTGTCCTGAAAGACACGGGGCATAAGGCTGCAGCATTTTTATAGGAGGGGCCATGTCTGGAGTAACCATACTGATGGTCGACGATGAAGTCGAAATTATTAAACTGATGGAAATCTATGTGAAGAATGAAGGCTATACGCTGCTTACCGCCAACAGCGGAATTGAAGCGCTGGAGATTTTGAAGACGCATAAGGTGGACTTGATTATTCTGGACGTCATGATGCCGAAGATGGACGGCATTCAGGCATGCATGAAAATCCGGGAGGAGAACAACACTCCGATCATCATGCTGTCGGCGAAAAGCCAGGAGATCGATAAAATCGCAGGGCTCAGCATCGGGGCGGACGACTATGTCACTAAGCCCTTCAGCCCGCTGGAGCTGATTGCCCGCATCAAATCCCAGCTTCGGAGGTATAAACAGCTGAACAGCAGCACCGCCCGGAATGAGAACGAAATCCAAATCGACGAGCTGATCATCAACGCCGCTTCCCACCGGGTCACGGTGGCGGGCGAAGAGGTCAAGCTGACGCCAAGGGAATTTGATTTGCTGCATATGCTGGCGATCAATCGGGGGCTCGTGCTCAGCATGGACAAGATCTATACGGAAGTATGGAACGAACCGTTCATGGAATCAAAGAATACCGTCATGGTACATATTCGCAAGCTGCGCGAGAAGATCGAGAAGGACCCGCAGCATCCGCAATATATTAAAACGGTTTGGGGGATCGGGTACAAAATCGAGTAGACTATAGCAGAGGTGACTAATTTGAGAAGAATACAGCCGGATAACATCCGCATCAAAATGCTGCTTATGCTGCTTGCAAGCATCGGCATAACGGCAGCCCTGCTGGTTACGCTCTATGCTTTAAGTTCCCTGATCCTGACGGTTCCAACGCTGAACGTTCCCTTGGCCTGGGTGGTCAACAATATCGGGTCGGAGCCGGTTATGATTGTGGTTGGCATGATCCTGTTCTTCGTCAGCTATTACATGAGCACGAAGTGGTTCGTCCGCGATCTGGCGAAGATCGAAACCGGCCTGCAGGAGGTCGTCAGCGGCCGCTTCGATTATAAAATCGACCTCTCTTCCCGGGACGAGCTGGGCCGTGTAGCCGAGGGCATCAACCGAATGGCCGACGAATTGAATGTTTACCTCGAAGAAATTACGCGCGGTCTCCGGGAAATCGCCAAGGGCAATTTCGATACCGAAATCCCGGAGCATCCCGGAAGCCAGCTCGGCGAGGTGGCGGCCAGCATCAATCAGATGAGCAAGCAGCTGTATCAATCGATACTGGAGGAGCGCCGTGCCGAGAAGACGAAGAACGATCTGATCACCGGCGTTTCCCATGACCTGCGGACGCCGCTGACGTCGATCCTGGGGTTTCTGGAAGTGATTGAGGAGGATCGCTACCAGGATGAAGTTGAGCTTCGATATTACGTGAATATCGCCTACGAGAAGGCGCAAAACCTGAAGAGGCTGATCGATGATTTATTCGAATATACGCGGATCAACAACGGATTGCCGCTCGAGGTGCAGGAGATCGATATGGCGCAATTCATCCGGCAGCTGATCGAGGAGTCGGTTCCGGCTTTGGAAAAATCGGGTATGGAATGCCGGCTTGAGGCCGAGGATGGGCTCACGATTATGGCTGACGGCAGCCAGCTCGTTCGCGCTTACGAGAATTTGATGTCCAACGCGATCCGGTATGGCGCCTCAGGCGGAGCTGTTGATATTGCAGTTTGGGAGGTGGACGGCTTCGTCCTGGTCAGCTTCACGAATTACGGCGAGCCGATTCCCGAACGGGACTTGCCGTTCATCTTCGACCGCTTCTACCGTGTGGAGAGCTCGCGTTCGAAGCAGACAGGCGGAACCGGCCTAGGTCTCGCAATCACGAAAAGCATTGTCGAGGTCCAGGGCGGCGAAATCTCGGTGCGCAGCGATCGCCAGAGCACAACCTTCGCGACGCGGTTTCCCAAAGCGAAAGCCAATCAAGAAACAAAAGGGAGATGACAATGATGAAGAACGTATACGAACCGGGGCGGAAGCGGCTGGCAGCAGTCATGCTGGCCGTTCCGCTCTTGACCGCCTCGTCTTGGGGCGGGGTTGCCGGCGCTGATCCGGTTAGCGGGGCAGCAGTCCAGGAGAAGCAGAGCGCAGCTTCTGCAGGGGCTGTTGCTCAAGAGTGGCAAGGCACAGCTTCGGGTGAGAAGGCAGCCCAAGAGGGGCAAGGTGCAGCTTCGGGTGAGAAGGCAGCCCAAGAGGGGCAAGACGCAGCTTCGGCTGGGGCCGCAGATCAAGAGGATCCAAGTGCAGCTTCGGTCGGGCAGGCAGCTCAAGATGGGCAAGATGCAGCTTCGGCCGGGACGGATGCCTCGAGCGACGCAGTACAACCCGCAGGCTCTTCCGCTGGGGCGGAAGCTTTAACGCAAGGCACGGAGACGCAAGGCAACAAGCTGGTAATATCTACGGGATCCGCTTCTTATATATTCAATGGGAAGCCGGTAGCCGCCGCGCAGAAGATGATGATCCGAAAGGGGTACAGCTATGTGCCGGTCAGCACGATGGCCAAGCTGTACGGCTGGGGCTTGTCTTATGACGCGAAGACCAAAGAGGCTGTCGTAAAGGGAAGCGAAGGAGAGTGGCGGTTCAAGAACGGAAGCTCGGCGGTCCGTAAGGATGGATCGACGGTTCGAATGGATGCGCCTGCTACTACATACCGGGGGAGCATGATGGTGCCCGTCCGGAGCTGGGCCAAGCTGACGGGAAGCAGTCTTGCGGTGACAGGTAACAAAGTTACGTTAACCTGGGGCAAGCGATTGACGGCAGCTTCACCTCCTGTTGCCGACTTCACGACGGACAAGATAGAATACCGTCTGGGCGAGCCGGTGGTCTACCGAAATACGAGTCATGATCCGAAATATAAGATCGTGAAGGAAACGTGGAAGGGAAATGAGCCGGCATTCTTCACACCCGGCGAGCATGAAGTCACGCTGGAAGTGATAAACAGCGAAGGCGTATCGGCCTCGGTCCGCAAGACGGTGAACGTGGTGGATGAATGGCTGTACACGAAGGAGCAGTATGATCGTTTATATACCCCCATGGGTAATAAATTCGATATCGACGGCGCATCTGTACTGATGATGGACGAAATTTCTTATTCAGTCACCCCGGACGAAAGCCAGCAGTTTATACGCAGCAACAGCCCGGAGCATTTAACGGAAGAGGGCATTGCTTATGAGGATACGCTAACCGGCAACGTGCGGATTAATATTCATAATCAGAACCGCTCGAAGAAGGACTTGAACGTCTACCTGATCGCTACCAACCCTGGTAACTCCGCTGCTTCGGTCAAGGTGGGCGCGGCCGGGATCGGCGGCCCGGCCCAGTATGTATCCACGAGCGGAAAGGCGGCGGTGACCCGCTATTTGGAAGCCTTGAGCTCCGGCGGAATATCGGATACGGTACACATTCCGGCCGGTGAATCGGCCGTGCTGCTGCAGGAATGGACGAAGCTTCCGTTGAAGCCGAGCCAGGTCCGGACCATCTACGCGGATCTGGAGCTCGAGGGCGACATCAAGCTGTCCGTCGTTGCGGTCGACCCATCGCGCGATCCGGTGGCCGCGCTCAAAGAGCTGCCGGTGCTTCCGCGGGACGGCAAGCATGTACGCGGAACGTTTACCGGCGCAGACCGGGAGGTCCAGGTCGACGGCGTCGTCGGCGAAAGCCCGCAGCGGCTTGTGCTCGGGGATCCTTCGCTCGACGGGTATTTGGAAGGCGTGGATGCCGTTACCGGCGAAGCCGAGAAGAATATTGGCAACACCGGCGTGCTCTATTCGATGAGCCTGAAAGTAGCGCCGAATACCCTGGTCGCGCTGAATGCGCGTGGCGGGCATTATGCGGGCGCCCTGCTCGTGAACGGCGAAGTGGTGCAGATGACAAGCGGCAGCATTTTGAAAAATTCATCCGAAGCCGGCGTCCTGTACCGGACCGGAGCGCAGGAGGAGACCGTTCGAATCGGCTTCATTCCCGCGTCGGGCAGCAACCTGCCGGTGCATATGCTGTTTATGCCGCTGCCTGAGCAACACGATTGATGAAGCTCGTGAACGCCCCCTTGATAGGGGGCTTTTTTTCGTCGGTTCGGCAGTAAGATGGTCGGACAGAGAGCCTTGACCATCTTTCCTGGGCCGGTGTGAACTTTCTCGTTCCCGGTCTCATTTCCAATCCTGCTCCCTGATGCCTCCGCATCCCGGCATCGACTTTGGGCCTCTGTTGGAGAAACAGCGGGACCCATAGCCCGTTGGTTGTCTTTTATCCTCCATCCTTAACATGATCTTGCCAAGCGGCTCCATTTATTCAGCAACCTTTAAGCGCTTCTTAAGATCTGCCGGCGACTTCCGTTAAGATGTCTTCCTTATACTGTGTCTCAGATACAGACAAGGAGGCAGTGGAATGAAGAAATCATGGGGTACATTCACGAACAAATTCAAACTAACGAAGATATTGCCAGCATTGGTGCTCGCGGCGACCGTCCTTGTGACGGGATGCGGGACGCCGGTACCGGATGAAGTGACGATATCGCTGGACGGGAAAGAGTTCAAAGAGCCTGCTGCGGAGATTTATGAGGGACAGCTGATGGTTCCCGCATCGTTTATACAGCAAGCGTTAGGCAAGCGGGTGGAATGGGAGAAAGAGACCGATAAGAAGGGTGAGGAAGAGAAAGAAAAGGCCAAGGCCGTACACTATTCCGGCAAGGTTGGCGTCCTGATGTATCATGACATCATGGAAAAGCCGGACCGGGACGACATCTTGTCCACCCAGCAGTTCAAGCAGCAGATGGAGCTGCTTCGTAAGGAAGGGTTTGTGCCGATCAGCATGGATGATTACTTGGATTTTATCGGGAAGGGGAAACCGGTCCCTGACAATGCGGTACTGATTACGTTTGATGACGGGTACGAAAGCTTTTACCAACTTGCCTACCCGATTCTCAAAGAATATAAATATCCGGCCGCAAACTTTATCATCGTATCGAGCATCGATAAGCCTGCTGCCAGCGGCAGACCGAAGCTGACCTGGGATCAGATGCGGGAGATGGCACAGCATGACATTGGCTTCTATAACCATACCTATGATATGCATCGATACGGGGATACCGATGGGAAGGGCAGAAAGAAGCCGGTAACGACCCGAAATCTGTACCTGCCGGATGAGAAGCGAATCGAGACGGAGGATGAGTATAAACAGCGGGTGAAGGACGATCTGATTCGCGCCGAGGCAAGGCTGAAGGAGGAGCTCGGCAATACCCGGAGCGCGGTAGCTCTGCCGTATGGGGCTTACAACGACAAGCTGCTGGCCGTGCTGGATTCCATCGGCGTAGAGGCTTCGTTCATGGTGAAGGAAGGCCGGAACGGAAGCGGTGACCGTAACGGATTCCGAATCAATGGAGGAAGATCCGATCAAAGTCCGGAGGCGGTCATTGCGAAGCTGAAGGGGCAGGATCCGACCAAGCGCAAGCTGGTGACAGGAGAGGGAGCCAAGCTCAAGATTGACGGGGAGGCCGTCCAGTTTTCCAAAATGCTGACCGGAGTGGCGACGGAGGATATCCTCGTTCCGCTGCGAGAGATCTGCAAGAAGTATGAGATCAAGGTGGATTGGAACCATAAAAAGAAACGGGCGGTCATGACCACATCCCAGGCCGCGGATGCGGGCGGCATAGAATAGGAATTTCGCAAGCTCCCTTCGGAGGAAGGGAGCTTTTTTCGTTTCCAAATGGGAACGCATTGCCTTATAATAGCGTTTACATGGTAAAGGTTTGTATTCGAAAGGGTGATTCCTGTGCGCTCACGTTTATCGATCAAGAAACGGCTATGCATTGTTCTAGCAGCAGCGACCTGTCTCTCGCTGGTCTCGCTGCCGGTTCAACCAGTGAAGGAGGCCGTTCCCACGGCATATGCGGATGGTCCGGGGAGCTTGAAGCCCGGAAAAGTCACGCTTCGGCAGAAGGCAGTCTTTTATGAAAATGCTCCGTCCCGAAGCAGAAGTCTGCGCAATCACAACGCCGCCTATTACGGCCTACCGGGCCAGACGTTCCGCGTTAGCGATGTCAAGGGAGAAATGGCTTTCATTGAATCGGATGAGCTGGGTAATTTGTGGCTCCCGGCATGGTATTTGTCCAAGGAAGCCGGGCAGGTCCGGAATATCGATCCGCTCTCGCTAAAGCTTCCGGACAGCAGCAGCATCTACGTGGCTCCGGGCAGCTCGGTCCGCTGGCCAGCCTCGCAAGCGGGCAGCATGCCGCTCATTGCCGTATCGAAGTGGCAGGATTGGTACGGGGTGCTGATTAGTCCGGATCCATGGAAGAAGGAGCGCACCATCTATCGTCCCGCGGTCATGTGGGTTAAGGCCAAGGATGTGAAGTCCAAGGAGAAGCTCCCTGCCGGGCTGCTGGAGCCTTCATCGGAGCTGCCGATCGAAGCTGTGCGGAATTTGACGGATTACCTGGTGGATGAAGGTGACAGCAAGTCCTATGTTAAGCAGCTGCTTGGCGAGCCGAAGGTAAAGGAGCAGCGCTCGGGCCGGCCGCCGGTGATCGGCGAGACCTGGAGATATGAGGCACGGGAGGCGTTGTTTACGGCGACCTTCTCCCCGGCCGGGAAGCTGACCACCTGGGAATGGACCTTCCCGAACGCCGCAGCATTTGAGGGGAACTATTATGCGGGCAGCCATGATCCATTCAGCTATCGGTTCTCGGCCATGCCGCTGCTGCGGACCATTGAAGCTGGGCCAGTCTGGAGAAATCAGGGTAACCTGAATTTCACCTTCCTTCTGGAAGCCAGCCGGAACGTCCTGCTCATCAAGGGGGATGACGGCGGATTCAGCGGGATGCATGACAACTCCTCCCTGTACGCGATTGACCGGAGCACGGGGAAGAAGCTGTGGCAGCAGGATGCCGGTTTCGGCTGGTATACGGCTGTCCCGGATCGGAAGCGGGAACATGTCACCATGTATTCAGCCTATAATCCAGAGAAAAAGGCGTACGAGTCCAGAGTGCGGCATATCCGGTTAACGGACGGGCGCATTTTGTGGGAAAGAAAGCATAAAGCGGAGTTCGGGCTTACGATGACCGCTGCCTCGGGCACGATCCTTTTGTTAGAAGGGCTGGACTTGAATGCCAAGAAAAGCATGCTCAGTGTCGTGGATCAGCAGAACGGCAAGCTTCGCTGGAAAAAAACGTTGTCCGGCGAGTATCGGCTGCTGAATCAGGGCCCGGAAGATCCGTATGTGCTTATTGAGCAAAGCGGCAAGCTGACGGCGTACGAGCCGATGACCGGGAAGATCGCCTGGACGTACAAATCAGGTAAAAAGGTGATGGATGATCCGGCATGGGATCCTTACTTCACCGGCGGATACCGATATGAGCCGTTGTCGCCTCCCGGCACGACCTCCCGATGGATGCTGCTCGGAGACAAATGGACCCTGCTCAATACGGAGAGCGGCAAGCGGGAGGGCAGCTATCCCGCGAATGAGATGGAGCGGATCGAGGTGCTGGATGAGCGCTATCTTCTGGTGCAGCGGGCGCTTGACGGGAATTATTTCACAGGGGCTAAATCATATGAGACCGTGCTGTACGATGCGGTTAATCAGCGGGAGCTGTGGACGGTGAAGGGCAGGGCCGCCCGCGGTATTATGGAGGGGGATGTCATTTATCTGACGCTGAACGGGATCCCGGCGGCCGTCGAGAAAGAGACCGGGGAGACGATCTGGAAGATGAAGACCTCTTTAAAGAGCAATGAAGATGTTACGCAGCTTGTCGGCAGCAGCTTCGGCATCCTGGACCGGTATTTGCTTATTAGCTTTGGCGGCGACCTAATCGTCCTGGACAAAGGGAACGGCAGGATCCTTGGCAGGTTAGGCGACATCCCCACCGGCAACGTCGATCTGCGCGAGCAGGCGGCAAGAAGCGGCGCACTGAATATTGCCGATGGCGAAGTCTATATCGGTACCGTCAACGGGGCGTTCGTCCGTTATGATGCGGAGGAGTTGAAGGAACGGCTGGATGAGCGGGGGGCGGAGATGGACGCTGCTGGGGGGCAATTGGACCATACTCGATAGGAGAGCGATAAACGGGAATTGCGGAATCCGCAAATGAGGTTGATGTAAGCTCCTCTAAAATACGGCGGTAAATCCCGCAAATGATCAGTAGGCTCTTCCAAATGAGTGAAGCCGGAAGAGCCTCCGTTATCGTAAGTGGCGGCAAGTAAGTTAAACTTAAGAGATAAGGAATGGTCCCCGTAGTCCGGGTAGAGGCTATGGGGACGATTTATATATCCACGTTTTTAGATAAAACAATCATCTGATTTTTAACGACATATTGCTGATACATGTAGGGTAGGACACTAGACTCCCGAGCCACCAATTCCAGCGTTGGTTGTTTCAATCCACGCACCCATGTAGGGTGCGACGCTGCGCTGCCATCGTTAATGGTGCGCTACCGTTCTATTTCAATCCACGCACCCATGTAGGGTGCGACGGAGACGCAGAACCGTTTTATGCTTCCGCCAATAATAATTTCAATCCACGCACCCATGTAGGGTGCGACCCCCCGCTAAATCTTCTGTCACTACACCCCCGTCGAAATATTTCAATCCACGCACCCATGTAGGGTGCGACCTTATTTATGATTTTTTTTATCACAAAGGTTCCATTTCAATCCACGCACCCATGTAGGGTGCGACGAATCTAAAACAATCTTTATGGATACGGCTCAAGATTTCAATCCACGCACCCATGTAGGGTGCGACGAGGTCCAAGCCCATTTTTACAGCCGTTTCGTTGAGATTTCAATCCACGCACCCATGTAGGGTGCGACCTTTGCTTCAACCCAAAGGTCGATTGTGTCTTGATCTATTTCAATCCACGCACCCATGTAGGGTGCGACTGCTCGTTCGTTGGTTGCCGCCGAAGAGGAAATCATTTCAATCCACGCACCCATGTAGGGTGCGACAGTCTCAATGGATCCCCAAGCAGTTACCAGAGCCTTTATTTCAATCCACGCACCCATGTAGGGTGCGACTGAGCCAGAAACGCGGACAGACAACCCTGACAAGATTTCAATCCACGCACCCATGTAGGGTGCGACAAAAACGATGGCACAAGCGACCACATTTGATGCATTTCAATCCACGCACCCATGTAGGGTGCGACGATGAATGATCATGACGGGCAATGCCAGCGTCAATTTCAATCCACGCACCCATGTAGGGTGCGACGAACATTACTCGTAACAATCAAGACCCTTTTAGTATTTCAATCCACGCACCCATGTAGGGTGCGACAGGAAAGAGAGGTTTTCATGTTGTGGATCATGCGGAATTTCAATCCACGCACCCATGTAGGGTGCGACTAGGCCAAGCCTAATGCTTTTCTTACGTCTACGAATTTCAATCCACGCACCCATGTAGGGTGCGACACTTAATGCGGTAGTCCTCGTCAAATTGGCGTTTATTTCAATCCACGCACCCATGTAGGGTGCGACGTCCAACGCCAAACACGCACACAAATATTCCAAAGACATTTCAATCCACGCACCCATGTAGGGTGCGACACACTTTGCCGGAAGAACCAAAAGTCTCAGTGAGATTTCAATCCACGCACCCATGTAGGGTGCGACACAAGTTCCGGGAACCCTTTAACCACAAGGGTTTAGATTTCAATCCACGCACCCATGTAGGGTGCGACCGTGAAATAACAGTAATCAATCCATTTTAGGTATGAATGTAAAGTGCTCTCGGCCACATTTATCGAAAAAAGGCAGAGGTTCATACTTGACTTTTTGTCAGGATGAAACAACTCTCGATTATTCGACAAATTCTGAGGTGCGAAGGGCCCGGGGATTTCATGCGAGCTTCACATTCGCACTTGAATTTCTAACCAAGCAGCCTGATTTAAAATTACTTGATTACTTTCCAGTTGCCAAGCTTTTATTTCACTGCGACTATTTCGATCGGTCCTCTCTCTTCTATTTTGTCGTAATAAAATCGCTTTTTTTATTTTTTTGAATTATTGGTAGGAAATTGTCAGTTGGTGGCGAATGAGTATTATAGGTCTTCAATCTCTGGTAGGGATCGTTTGTAGGTGTTAAGTCTTGGGTCTTGGGGGTGTGTAATGACTTATATTGCTCATATTCGTCAGTCAGACGGAAAAATTCAAACGGTCGATGAGCATTTACGTGAAGTGAAAGAACTTAGTGAACGGCATGGCGCTAAGATAGGTGCTGCCCATCTGGCTGGATTGGCGGGACTTTTGCATGATATGGGCAAGTATACTACAGAATTTAAAAATTATATTGAGGAAGCGGTAGCCCACCCGGAGGCTCCCCCTCGAAAAGGTTCTGTTGACCATTCCACGGCCGGTGGCCGTCTAGTCTATGAACGTTATCATAGAACGGCGTCAACCGCAATCGATAAATTTGCCGCAGAATGGATTGCCAACTGCGTAATATCACATCACCAAGGACTTAGAGATTTTGTGGAACCAAACGCATCTTCCCCGTTTCTGGAGCGAGTTGAGAAGAAAGCATTGAATGAGTATGAACAGGCGAAGCAACGATTTTTCGAGGCTGTGGCGGAAGAAGAGATAGATGCTTGTTTTGAAGGTGCCAAGAAAGAATTGGCCAGATATTTATCTAAAATTAAAGAGCGTAAGCTTCTACCGATTGCCGCCTCGCTCTTGCTGAAGTACATATTCAGCTGCTTAATTGACGCGGATCGGACGAATACGCGCAGATTTGATGAGAATGAGGAGCCGGAAGAACCCTTGAACAGGCAGGCTTTTTTTGCTCGAAGCTATAAATCCTTGTTATGCAAGCTTCAAGTGCTTGAGCAGGGGATGGATTCGGATCATCCGATCAATCGGCTAAGACGAGAGATGTCACAGCGGTGTGATGAGTTCGCAGAGCGAGCTTCAGGGATCTATACGCTCTCCATTCCGACAGGCGGTGGGAAAACGCTGGCAAGCCTGCGTTATGCGCTCAAGCATGCCCGTATCCATGGCAAGGACCGCATCATTTATGTTGTTCCGTACACAACCATTATTGAGCAGAACGCTGCGGAGATTCGGGAGATTTTGCAGGAGGATGAATGGATATTGGAGCATCACTCGAATGTGATTGAGCACGAGGACGATCTGGAAACAGAGGATTATGATGTCCACAGGAAAAAGATCAGGAATGCTCGGGATTCGTGGGACAGTCCGATTATATTCACAACGATGGTGCAGTTCTTGAATACGTTTTATGCCAAAGGGACACGCAACGTAAGAAGATTGCATCGGCTCTCGAATGCAGTGATCATCTTCGATGAGGTGCAGTCCGTACCAGTCAATTGCATCTCGATTTTCAATGCCGCACTCAATTTTCTGAATATATTGGGCCGATCCAGCCTGCTGCTCTGTACGGCCACTCAGCCTGCGCTTGATTTCGTAAAGCATAAACTGCATATTTCCAAGGAGGCCGAGATCATAGAGGATCTGGAACAAGTGGCTGACAATTTTAAACGCGTCGAGCTTGTTTCGGCAGTAACGCCTTTAGGATGGGGAGCCGAAGAACTCACCGACTTTGTTAGGTCACGATTGGATGAGATCAGGAGCGTGCTCGTCATTCTGAATACCAAAACCGCTGTCCGGAAGCTGTATGACCAACTCAGTCAATCGGAGTGGATGAAGGAGCGGGGGGTGAAGCTGTTTCATCTCAGCACCAACATGTGTGCCGCACACCGTAAGGAAGTGTTGTCGAAGGTGATCGATTCTCTTGAAGCTCAGGAACCCGTCATTTGTGTCAGCACACAGCTTATCGAAGCCGGCGTTAATATCAGCTTTGATTGTGTTATTCGATCATTGGCCGGACTGGATTCAATCGCACAAGCAGCAGGTCGTTGTAATCGTCACGGGAAAGCCCCCATCCGCAAAGTGTACATCATCAAATCTGCCGATGAGAAACTCACGAGTCTGCCGGAGATCCGCATTGGGGCAGAGAAAACGGAACGGGTACTGCGTGATTTCGAACAGAACCCCGCCCGATTTGGCTCCGACCTGCTGTCTCCTGCCGCGATGAAGACTTATTTCAGTTATTACTACAAGCATGTTCAGGGCGAAATGGATTTTCCCATTTTAAGGCTTGGGAGGAACATGTTTGATTTGCTCAGCGCCAATAAGGCTTATGTAGATAACTATAAATATAAACATGGCAAGCACTTGGAGTCGGTAAACCGCGCTTCGTTTGCGACGGCAGAGCTGTATTTCGAAGCCATTAGCAACACGGCGACATCCGTTGTGGTTCCTTATAACGAGGAGGCGGAGAGCCTGATTGCTGCCCTTAACGGGAAAGTGGATGCCGGGGAGCTAGGCAGTCTGTTTCGTCGGCTGCAGCCGTATATCGTTAATGTTTATGATCAAGATCTGAAGAAACTGGATAATATCGGGTATGTTCAACACTTGCTTCAGGGGCATGTTCTGACGTTATTAAAACCGGCTTACTCTGATGAATTCGGGGTGGATGCCGAGGGGGAGGGAGCATGGGACGAGGCTATCTTATAAAAAAGATGAAAACCCGCTAATAATGAGCGGGCTCTCAAATAATTCTTTATAATTTTCAATCCACGCTTTGCAGCGACAAATAACAAATAGAGTTTAGCATAAGCGCATCATTTTTGTATAATTCGATTTTAGAGAAATGGAAAAATTTCCATTGTATTATATTGGATGCTGGTTTAATGTATGTATAAATAATTCTATATAAGAAAGGAGGATTAAAATGCGCAATCAAATCGAATTCGAAGTTTTCGGCAACTATGCGCTCTTTACGGACCCGCTTACCAAGCTGGGAGGAGAAAAATTCTCTTATCAGCTACCAACCTACGAAGCGATAAAGGGGATTGTTGAAAGCGTTTACTGGAAACCCACCATAATCTGGTATATAGATGAGATTCGCGTGATGAACCCAATCCAGACGGAATCCAAGGGAATGCGTCCTATCGAATATAGCGGGGGCAACACCCTGGCCTATTATACTTACCTTAAAGATGTCCGCTACCAGGTGAAAGCCCATTTTGAGTTTAATCCACATCGCGAAGATCTGGCCTATGATCGTAACGAATTCAAGCATCATAACATAGCGAAACGCTCTGTTAAAGCGGGAGGACGCCGGGATATTTTTCTGGGATCACGCGAATGTCAGGGATATGTTGAACCTTGCTCGTTCGGTGAGGGAATAGGAGCCTATGATGAAGTTCCTGAAATCGATTTTGGCACTATGGTGCACGGCATCAGTTATCCGGATGAGACGGGACGAGCAGAGCGGGAGACACGTTTATGGAGAGCGAAAATGGAATACGGGATTATCCGGTTTATCCGCCCTGAAGAGTGCACCATGGTCCGAAAGACGGGCAAAGCCCCTATCAAGGCGTTCGCTTCCGGCAATATGCAATCCGTGGACAGTCTGTATGATGAAATGTTTCCGGATGGAGGGATGTAAATGAGCTGGTTGACGAATTTGAACAAGACATATGAACAACACGAAAACTTAATCGGACGATTTGAGAAAAAGAAAAACGGCCGGGAGTACGCACTGATACCTGTATCGCATACAACGCAAACGGCGCATATCGAAGTCGTTCTGGACGGAAATGGAAACTATCTCTCGGCAAAAGTGGTGGATAAGGAAGACAGCAGCACGATAATCCCTTGTACGGAAGCATCCGCAAGCCGGACGAGTGCTCCGGTTCCGTACCCGCTTTTTGACAAACTTGTGTACGTGGCTGGCGATTATGAACGTTATTGCGACAAGCCTAAGGGTACTCCCTATGAAGATTATCTTAGCCAGCTACAGTCCTGGTGCGAGTCTCCATATAAGCATCCGAGGGTGGAGAGTGTGTACAGGTACATTGCCAAAGGAACTTTGCTGACCGATCTGATCCGGGACAAGATCCTTTGGACGGACGAGGCCGGAGAGCTGCTTTCCAGTTGGCCTCCCTCGCCGGATCAACAAAATGCGGAGAAGCCGGATATCTTTAAAGTGATCGCTTCGGATCAGAGCTCGGCGTTTGTTCGTTTCTCCGTAGATATCCCCGGGGAACCGGAATCCAGGTTATGGCGGGATCCTTCTGTTCAGGAGGCTTTTATCGGGTTCTATGAGACAAGCCTGAAGGAACTGGATTTATGCTATGTGAGTGGTGAAATGCGGCCGTATGCGGAGAAGCACGCTTCCCGGATTCGGAATTCCGGTGATAAATCCAAGCTGATCTCGGCTAACGATTCCAGCGGATTCACTTATCGGGGGCGTTTCCGCACCAGCCGCGATGTCGCCACGGTCAGCTATGATGTGTCGCAAAAAGCGCACAACGCCCTCAAGTGGCTGATTGAACGGCAGGGCATTCAGGTGGATGGAAGGGTGTTTCTGGTCTGGGGGACAGAGCAATTGGACTTGCCGGATCCCCTTGAAGGTACATTCAGCCTGTATCGGGATGAAGATGAAGAAGCTGGCGGAGGGGACAGCACTCTTAAGGAATACGCTGAACAATTCCGACGAGCGATCAAAGGCTACAGGTTTGATGGCGACTACAAATCTAATGCCATCATCATGGTACTGGATGCTGCCACGCCTGGGCGGATGTCTATCGTTTACTACCGGGATCTGAACAAGGAGAAGTATTTGGAACGGCTGCAGGCGTGGCATGAAACTTGTTATTGGCAACACAGAAATGGAAGAGATCAGAATAACATGCCTCGCACTTACATAGGAGCTCCGGCAACAAGGGATATCGCCTTTGCGGCCTATGGGCCGAGGGCAAATGATAAACTGATCAAAGGCCTGATGGAACGAATGCTGCCTTGCATCGTGGACGGCCGGAAGATTCCGCTCGATATCGTCCGCAGCGCTGTTATCCGGGCTTCCAATCCGGTCGGTATGGAGGACTGGGAATGGGAGAAGACGCTGAGCGTTGCGTGCGCTCTGGTAAATAAAACTTTTGAGAAGGAGGGCTTTGACGTGAGCTTGAATACCGAGACGTCGGACCGCAGCTATTTGTTCGGGCGAATGTTGGCAATTGCGGATGTACTGGAGAGAAGAGCGCTAGGCAAGGACGAGAAACGCGCTACCAATGCTATCCGGTATATGAATGCTTTTGCGCAGAGACCGGGCTGTACCTGGACCATCATTCAGTCAAATCTTCAGCCTTATCAGGCAAGAATGGGAACCGAAGCCGGATACTTAAATCGGTTGCTGGATGAAGTGGGAGCGAAATTAAGCCTGGAGGACTTTACGGATAAACCGCTGAGCGGGTTATATTTGCTGGGCTTTTACAGCCAGCGCAATGATCTTTACACAAGCAAGAAAGTCAAAGAGGCCGAGGCGAATGCCGAGGAATCCTCCGAAAATAACGATCAGGGAGAGATTTAAATGAGCATACTTGACCATAAAATCGATTTTGCCGTCGTATTGTCCGTCCACAATGCCAACCCTAACGGTGATCCGTTAAATGGTAATCGCCCTCGTCAAAACTATGACGGACATGGTGAAATTTCCGATGTCTGCATTAAACGGAAGATCCGCAACCGCCTGCAGGACATGGGAGAGCCCATACTGGTGCAGTCTGATGAGCGGCGCGGTGATGCTTACCGCAGCATCAAAGAACGTGTAGACGCGAATGCTGAAGTGTCCGAGTTCGCAAAGGGCAAGAAGCAGAATAACGACATGTACGCTGAGGCGGCATGCAAAGCTTGGATGGATGTTCGCAGCTTTGGACAAGTGTTCGCTTTTAGCGGAACGGATGTGTCGGTCGGCATTCGCGGACCGGTATCCATCCATACGGCAGTGAGTGTAGATCCCATCGATATTACCAGCATGCAGATAACAAAGAGCGTGAATGCGGTCACGCCGAAAGACCCGAACAAGAAAAGCTCGGATACGATGGGTATGAAGCATCGAGTGGATTTTGGCGTTTATGTGTTCTACGGAAGCATCAATACACAGCTAGCCGAGAAGACAGGCTTTACGAGGGAGGATGCAGAGAAGATTCGGGAAGCGCTGCGGACGTTGTTTGAAAACGACACCTCATCCGCCCGTCCTGACGGCAGTATGGAAGTTCACCATTTGTACTGGTGGGAGCATTCCTCCAAACTCGGGCAATATTCCTCGGCCAAGGTGCATCGCTCACTAAAAGTGCAGCGTAAGGAAGGCGTGAGTGATGCAAAGTCTTTTGCCGATTATGACTGTATTGTTGAGCCGCTTGAGGGTTTAAGAGTTCAAGAGTATGCAGGGATATAGCGAAGATGATTATTTGATGCTTTCAGGCATTCAGCATTTCCGTTTTTGCAAACGACAGTGGGCCTTGATCCATATTGAGCAGCAGTGGGAAGAAAATGTGAAGACGGTGGAAGGGGCCTACCTGCATAGGAAAGCCGATCAACCGATGATTCGGGAGAAGAGAGGGGAGAGACTCGTTGTCCGGGCCCTCCCTGTTCAATCCCGGGAGCTTGGTGTAACCGGAATTTGTGATGTGGTGGAGTTCGTACTCGATCCGTCTGGCGTCCCGATTGCCGGGGAAGAAGGACTATATTTGCCTGTTCCGGTAGAATACAAGCGGGGGAGACCGAAGCGTAACGATTCCGACCATTCTCAGCTTGTCGCGCAAATACTATGCCTGGAGGAAATGCTGTGCTGTGAAATCTCAAAAGGATATTTGTTTTACGAGGAGATCAAACGTCGGGAAGAGGTCATCGTGGCGGATCAAGATCGAGAACGGGTGAGAGAAACATTTCGGGAGATGCGAATGTATTTCGAAAGAAACCATACGCCCAAGGTCAAAGCAGGGCCGCACTGTCAAAGCTGCTCCTTAAATCAGATCTGTCTGCCGGAAATGCTCAGTAAGAAGTCCGTATCCCGATTTATCGAAAGCAGGTTGAATGAGTGAAAAAGCTGCTGAATACGTTGTTTGTAACACTGCCGGACACCTATTTATCTTTGGACGGGGAGAATATTGTGGTCAAGCAGGAGGATGCAGTTCTGGCCAGATATCCTCTACATAATTTGGAGGCGGTTTGCACGTTCGGTTACGCTGGAGTAAGTCCTGGCTTAATGGGAGCCTGTGCGACACGTAATATTGCGCTGACCTTTATGACGAGGAGCGGACGTTTCCTAGCTAGAGTAATAGGGGAAAGCCGCGGCAACGTGGTGCTAAGGAAGGAGCAGTATCGAATTTCGGATGACGAGCATCGAAGTGCCTTTGTTGCCAAAAACATGATTCTTGGCAAAATCTATAACCATAAGTGGATTGTGGAACGCTCTACTCGTGATTATGCTCTTCGCATCGACGTGGAGCGGATGAAGAAGGTTTCCGCTTCGCTAACGGAAACGATGAAGCAGGTACGGAGTACAGAGGACCTGGACAGCTTGAGAGGTTTGGAAGGTGCGGCAGCGGTTCAATATTACTCTGTGTTTGATGATCTGATTCTGCAGCAGAAGGAGGACTTCTTCTTTCATGGCCGCAATAAACGTCCACCGCTCGATAACGTCAATGCTCTATTATCTTTTGCCTATACCTTATTAGCCCATGATATGAGCTCCGCACTCGAAGCAGTTGGTCTGGATGCATATGTTGGTTTTCTTCACAGGGATCGTCCCGGACGGGCTTCTTTAGCTCTGGATATGATGGAAGAGCTTCGAGGCGTGTATGCTGACCGTTTTGTCATCTCGTTGATTAACAAGAAGCTGATCAATGAGAAGGGATTCTACCGTAAAGAGAACGGTGCAGTCTTAATGGATGACGATACCCGAAAAAAAGTGCTAAAGTTCTGGCAGGAGAGGAAGCAGGATAAGATCCTGCACCCATATTTAAACGAAAAAATCTCCTGGGGCCTGGTTCCTTATGCACAGGCGTTGCTATTGGCAAGGCATATT
Source organism: Paenibacillus sp. FSL W8-0919 (assembly GCF_038003785.1). Lineage (NCBI taxonomy): Bacteria > Bacillati > Bacillota > Bacilli > Caryophanales > Paenibacillaceae > Paenibacillus > Paenibacillus sp. FSL W8-0919. The sequence continues at coordinate 6,576,144 of NZ_JBBOPV010000001.1, read as the reverse complement.
CGTGGAGATCTTGATGAGTATCCTCCATTTTTGTGGAAGTAGGTGGTCCCTTTGTTGATCTTGATTACTTATGATGTAAGCACGACCGACAGCGAAGGTAGAAGAAGGCTTTCTAGGGTAGCCAAAACATGCGTGGATTACGGTCAAAGGGTTCAGAATTCCGTCTTTGAGTGCATTTTGGATGCGACCCAGTTCCGACGTTTGAAATATGAGCTTGAAGAAATCATTGATAAGGACCAGGACAGCTTACGGTTCTATAATTTGGGCGACAACTATAAAAAGAAAATTGAGCACATCGGAGCCAAATCGACTTACGATATGGAAAGTCCGTTGATTCTTTAATGGTGCGAATGTGAAGCTCACATGATTTTTCCGGGTCCTTCGCACCTCATAATTTGTCGAATAAATGTTGGTTATAGAAGTGAAGCGAAAAGTCAAGACTGGATCCTTTCATTTATGATATGGATTTAACCAATAAGGTTGCGAATTCATACCAAGGTGAGATTGCTCAGCTGCTTTTCGCGGTCGCACCCTTCGCGGGTGCGTGGATTGAAATGTATACAAACCGACCGGCTTTACGTTGAGCTGGTGTCGCACCCTTCGCGGGTGCGTGGATTGAAATATTCCTGCCGGCATCAACCCAACTACCGGTAAGCGTCGCACCCTTCGCGGGTGCGTGGATTGAAATTACGACTACATGGGCGGCGCTGCACCAACAAAGTCGCACCCTTCGCGGGTGCGTGGATTGAAATTGCAGAAGAAAATGCGAAAAAGGCAGATGAAGAGCAGGTCGCACCCTTCGCGGGTGCGTGGATTGAAATGCTCATTGGCTCTCACCCTCCAGTAGCTGCCCTGGTCGCACCCTTCGCGGGTGCGTGGATTGAAATTCCCCGGTCCAGTCGCTGGATACCTTGATCCCAAATGTCGAACCCTTCGCGGGTGCGTGGATTGAAATATATCGATCTGTTCCGCGAACCTCGGCCACAAGGGAGTCGCACCCTTCGCGGGTGCGTGGATTGAAATCGATACTAGGCCTTGCCGCGACGATCATTACATCGTCGCACCCTTCGCGGGTGCGTGGATTGAAATAGGTGGTATTTGTCCTGCCGAACGGCCTAGACCCGTCGCACCCTTCGCGGGTGCGTGGATTGAAATTTGCGCAACGAGACGACGGCCGAAACGCTTGAGTGTCGCACCCTTCGCGGGTGCGTGGATTGAAATCAGTGCTAATCTGTGGAGTGCTACGATAAAAATGCAGTCGAAAAATACCCTCGTATGAAATAAAATGAAAGCTGACGAGAGGACGGGAGACAATGAATCGATACGACAAAGCATTCAAAGAAGAAGCAGTAAGATTGAGCGATGAGATTGGATCAAAGAAAGCCGCCGAGCAGTTAGGCGTAGCCTACTATACATTGCAGGAATGGAGAAAGCGAAGAACCCTGCACGGCGACGGAGCGCATATCGGGAGCGGACGCGCTTATGCATCTGCCGATAAGACTGCGCGTGAAATCGAATTAGAAAGAGAAATAGGCGAGTTGCGCCGCGCGAATGAAATTCTCAAGGACGCACTCGGTTTTTTCGTAAAAGACCGGAAGCGGTAAAGGCGTGCCAGCTCTATACGTACATCCGTGAACGACGGGATCGATGGACCGTCAAGGAGATGTGCGAGGTACTTGCTGTCAGCGAATCGGGCTACTACCGTAGCTTGAAGCCCTCACCCAAACAGGAGCGGCAGCAACTTCTTCTGGTCAAAATCAAAGACATCATTGGAGAGCATGAAGATAACCGAAATTACGGTGTCCAACGTATTCTGCTAGCGCTGTCACAAAGAGAGATCACGACCAGCTACAGCACCGTCTACCGAATCATGAAGAAGCATGGCCTGCTGAAGAAAGCCAAGCGTCATCCAAACGGCATTACACGCGAGGATGCCACAGCTCAAAAGAGCGAGAACCTGATCCAGAGAGACTTCAGATCCTCAGCACCCAACCAAAAGTGGCTATCGGATATCACCGAAGTCCCTTGTTCAGACGGCAAGCTATATCTGTCCGCGGTACTGGATTGTTTCAACGGAGAGATCGTGGGCCTCGCCATGGACGTCAACATGTGCAAGCACCTCTGCATCCAGGCCTTTGAGAACGCCTGTAAAGCAAGAAATGCTCGCGGAATGATTTTTCATAGCGATCGAGGCAGCCAATTCACGAGCAAGGCATTCCGAGAGCGTCTAGCTAAGCGAGATGCCATTCAGAGCATGAGCGGCACAGGGCGTTGCTATGACAACGCAAGGATGGAAAGCTTTTTTGCTACGCTAAAGAAAGAAAAGCTGTACAAGATCAACACGGAGCGCTATCCGATGGCCTATGTTAAATCGATCATCTTCAAATACATCATGGTCTACTACAACAGACAGCGGATCTACACCTCTAATCCAGGGGGATGGCCCCCAGCAATTTATCGCGAAAGAATGCTGTCGCAAGCAGCTTAGTAACGGGATTTCTGTATGAGGGTGTTTTCAAACTGCACTTTTTTTGACAACTCCACTGCGAAATCTTATTCGCCAACACCGTCGCACCCTTCGCGGGTGCGTGGATTGAAATATTGCTGCCTCGATCTCAGCTTTATACCTTTCGGCGTCGCACCCTTCGCGGGTGCGTGGATTGAAATATGAAGGCGTACTGCTGGATCTCCATGTATTCAGTCGCACCCTTCGCGGGTGCGTGGATTGAAATGGTACACAATGGGAGGACCTAGAAAAGGACGTTAGTCGCACCCTTCGCGGGTGCGTGGATTGAAATAATATAGCAGCGGGGAGAAACACAAAGTTCCTGCGTCGCACCCTATGCGGGTGCGTGGGTTGAAATATGTCCTTTCAGCAGCCTCCAGCCTGCCATGCTTCCGCGTTGCACCCTTCGTGGGTGCTTGGTTTTGGCTCCGCAGTTCATTACAGCGATCGGTCGATTTTGATGACTTATACTCTTCATATAGAAAGGGTTACGTGCGTAGGGTCGGTTCGGGAAGCCGCATGTGAGTATAATTACTCCATGCGGTTTTTCAATATATATGACGATTGAGGAAAAGGTCAGAGGTGCTTCTCAAGGCTTCCCCTTACAGGGCATATTGTAACTTCCATCAAAATATAGTGAAAGCAGAAGGCTTGACTTATACGAGGGAGCTACAGCCGGGGTTCCGGCTGTGCACGGTCGCACAGCTCTGACTAGTCCCTAAAAGGATGTGTTGAGGTGCCCTTGCCCCGCCTTGTGTGCCCCAACTAAGTTCTACGGCCAGCCCCAGACTTCCGGGTCACTCTCTTTGGACCCATAAGGTGCCCAGCCTAGCCCTTTGGGCCTTGTACTGTCTTTCCGGGCGCATTAGCCCGTCTCAAGATTCCGCAACCTTGTCTCGACCGATCAGCCCCGTAAGGGACAACGCTTTACCGCTCGCTAAAACCCCGCAGGCCCCGCCACCTGCCATTTCAAACCCAAGGGGGATCTCACATGAAGCCAGCTGCGCACAGTCGATCTCCTGAGCAAGGAGCCGTCCCAAACCCAGCACCGCGGAGGCGCACCTTGTTTTGGCGCCTGTTCGCCAACTACTTTCTGCTCATCCTCATCCCGGTCATTGCCGCCAGCGTCCTTGCACAGGTGCTGGTCGTCCGGATCATCGAGCAGGATGCGGAGCGCCTGAACGACATCGTGATGAGCCGGTTCGCCGAGCAGACGGACGCTTCGCTCCAGACGCTGAAGACGAACATGATCCAGATGCTGAGCACCTCCAGGCTGCGAAGCGTGCTGATGGGCGCAGCCGACTCGCCGGGAGGCAAGCTGCAGCCGGAGCTGCTGCATTCGCTGCGGGAGCAGCTGCAGCAGCTGGAGTCGGATGAGCTCGTCGAGCGGGCGTATTACATTTTCGTGCACGATGACCTGATCATCGATGCCGAGACGTATACGAACAAAGCCTACTATTTTAGCACGCGTTATCCGATGGAGCCCCGAAGCCGCAAACAGCTGGAGGCCGAATTGACCGGCAAAAAGATGATGAATTTCACCGACTCCGGCAGCTCCCTGACGGCGGTGATGAGCTATCCCTTCAATACAAACGCCCCCGATGTGTATCTCCTGGTTGATCTGAAGACGAACAAGCTCCAGGAGCAAATTCATATTCCGGAAAGCTGGGTCCGCGGGACGGCGATCATCGACGATCGCGGCCGCATGATCTCCGAGAACGGTTTAAGCGAGCGGGACCGGCAGACGCTGCAGCAGCGGATCCATGCCGAAGGCGTATCCCCGCAATTTACGATTTCGGACAAGACCGGGTTGTCGCTCATGAAATCGGCATTCGACGAGAAATGGCATTATATCAGCATGATCGAGCTGGGCACATTGATGAAGCCGGTATACGTCACCCGTTTCATAAGCTGGGCGTTCCTCGTATTTTTTCTGGTCGTCGGGGGATGGGTGTCGTATTACTTGAGCCGGCGTTTATACCGGCCGATTGCGGAAATCCGGAATGGACTGAAGTCTCACCGCCGCACCGGAGAAAGTCCTGCGCATGAAGGGAATGAGTTTGATGTCATCAAACGCTATTCCCAGTCCATCATGACCGAGAACCGTGAGCTGTCCCACATGGTCCACGGGATGCTGCCGATCGTGCAGGAGCAGTTCGTGACCAAGCTGCTGCTCGGTCAATACCGCGACGCCCTGTCTATTGAATACTACGCCAAGGAGATTGAGTTTGCGTACAACCCCGTAGCGGCCAGAACGGTGCTGACCATAGCGCTTCACGACAATCTAGATGTGCCTGAGCATCCGACGGAAACGGGAAAAACCTTTCTGCTGGCCGAGATGAAGGACAAGATCCGTAAGCTGGCCCCGGGCCGAATATGGCTGTGCCAGACCAAGCCAAATCTGCTGGCCTGCATCGTGCAGCATGACAAGGCAATGAGTGATGGCCCTGAGCATATAGCGGAAATGGTGAAACTCATTTTGCTGCAATACGGCGACTATTTTAAGGCCACCATCGGCATTGGCAAAACCGTTCAAACGATGGAGGAGCTTCACCTTTCCTACGAGCATGCCGTCATCGTGCTCCAGTATCGGGGGCTCAACTCCACCGTTGAAATTTGCGGGAGTCAACCCGTCCGCGATTTGCAGGGAGGCGATTCCTTCCTGTCCGTGCAGGAGGTCAACCGGATTCTGAACCAGTGCAAAACCAGGGAATACGACAAGCTGCTCCGGTCCGTGCTAGATCTGCTGGAGGAAGGGCAGCGCAGAGATGCGGCCGCTGAGCAGATGAAGTATCTGCTGGCGGATGTGCTGAACACATGGATCCGGGCAGCCGAATCCGAGCATAACGAGCTGAACGTTCCGTATTACTCCCGGTTATTTGAACGCATGAACCGCTGCATGACATGGGGTGAGCTCAGGGCGTGCTTCGAGGAGATTCACGCGTTCCTCTTTCGGCGGCCGGCACCCGGCACGCGCGCTCAGCAGATCGCCGGCATTGTGGCGTACATTCACGAGCATTACGACCAAGAGCTGTCGATCGAGGCTTTTGCCGGCATGATGAACATGTCGATCGGCCACTTCAGCCGTACCTTCAAGGAAGAGGTCGGAGAGAAATATGTGGAGTATATCGCGAAGTACCGGCTGATGAAAGCGAAGCAGCTGCTGCTCGAAACGGATCTGAAGCTGGACGAGATTGCGGAGAGGGTCGGATATTGGGGCCGAAACTCGCTGATCCGGGCCTTCCGCAAATATGAGGGCATTACGCCGGCGAAATACCGGACGCTGCACCAATAGCGTTACAAAGAGAGAGACTGATTTTTTTCGAAAAGTCTCTTTTTTTGCATGGACGAAGCCGCAAACCCTTGCTCCACAAGGGCTGCAAACCGGGCGCCCGCAGGAAAAGATGCGTGCTTTACGCCCTAAGCTTAGGCTCGTATAGTGGGGACAACAGCCGGAGGTGTCGGCTACAGAAACGCCAAACAAGGAGGTGGTGGGGATTGGCGCAGCTATCGCGTATCGGATATGTGCTGAAAAAGCACAAAGCATTGTACCTGCTGATGCTGCCGGGCATTCTGTATTACCTGATTTTTAAATACGCGCCGATGTACGGCATCATCATCGCCTTCCAGGATTACTCGATCGGCCGGGGGATATGGGGCAGCAAGTTTGTCGGCCTGAAGCATTTCATTGAGTTCTTCTACGTGACGCCTGATGCGTGGAAGCTGATCCGCAACACGATCATGCTGAACGTGTATGATCTGCTGTTTCACTTTCCGGCGCCCATCATTCTGGCCGTGCTGTTCCATGAGCTGAAGAGCAAATGGTTCAAGCGATTCGTGCAAAACATCAGCTATATGCCGCATTTTCTGTCCACCGTCGTCATTGCCGGTATTCTGGTCACCTTCCTGTCGCCGACGACCGGGGTGATCAACCACCTGCTGGTGAAGCTGTTCGGGATCGAGCCGATTATGTTTCTCGGCATGCCGGAGTGGTTCCGGACGGTATATGTGGGCTCGGAAATATGGCAGAAGGTTGGCTGGGGCACGATCCTGTATCTGGCCGCCATTGCCGGCATCGATCCGATGCTGTATGAAGCGGCGAAGATGGATGGCGCGAACCGGTGGCAGCAAATTCGGCATATCACCTTTGTCGGCATGGTGCCGGTCATGATCATTTTGTTCGTGCTGACCCTCGGCAATTTCATGGAAGCCAGCTTCGAGAAAATATTGCTGATCTACAACACGATGAACTACGAAACGTCCGACGTTATCAACACCTTCGTCTACAGGCGGGGCATTCTCGACGCCGACTTCAGCTTCGCCACCGCGGTCGGCCTGTTCCAATCGGCGATCGGATTCATTCTGGTCGTCGCGGCGAACCGCATCGTGCGCAAATATTCGGAGACCAGCTTGTGGTAAAGGAGATGCGCCATGAAACAAAAGGTGAGCCTCGGCTCGAGGCTGTTTGACTTCTTCAACATCACATTCATGATCGTGCTCATCATCGTGATGGCCTATCCCATGGTATACGTATTCTCGGCATCGATCAGCAACAATGCCCTCGTCGCCAGCGGAGCGGTGCTGCTATGGCCGAAAAAGATAACGCTGATCGCATATGAGCAGCTCATCTATAATCCGGATTTGTGGGTCAGCTATTGGAATACGATCCGGTATACGGCGCTGCATACGGTGCTGACCCTCATCGCGACGTCCGCGATGGCTTATCCGCTGGCGAAGCGCTGGCTGCCGGGACGGAGGGTGATCCTGCTGATGGCCGCCTTCACCCTTCTCTTCAGCGGGGGCATGATTCCGACCTTCCTGATCGTCCAGAGGCTTGGATTGCTCGATACGATCTGGGCCATCGTCCTCCCGTCGCTGATCAGCACCTGGTATTTGTTCATCATGCGGACGTTCTTCGAGGGACTGCCGGAAGAGCTGGAGGACGCAGCAGCCATCGATGGGTGCGGCTCCATGCAGATTTTAGTGCGGATCGTGCTGCCGCTGTCGCTTCCCGTGATGGTGACAATCGGCCTTTTTACCGCCGTGAATCAATGGAATTCGTTCTTCAGCGCTTTGATCTATTTGAACGACCGGGAGATGTATCCGCTGCAGATCATGCTGCGCAACATTTTGATTGCCGGCACGAATGTGCAGGGCGAAGGGGATCTGACCCACCTCGAAACGCTGAAGTACGCGATGATTATCATCGCGACGCTGCCGATACTATGCGTCTACCCGTTCATTCAGAAATATTTCGTCCAAGGGACGATGATCGGCGGAATTAAGGGATAACGATAACGATAACGGTAGCGATGGATGCAGGCTCATCCGTTTCTATAAGGCATGCTGTATTTTTAAGAAAAGGGAGGTTGTGTGCATGACGCGGAAGGGTTTCAGAAAGGCGCTCCTATTGATGCTGCTGTGCGCCCTGCTCGTCACCGGCTGCGGCGGCGGAGGCGGGAAGGATGACGGGACGCTGAGTCCGGACAATCCCGTTACCTTCTCATGGCTCGTGTATGACCGGGTGGAGGGGAAGGTCAGGGACGACTGGGAGATTTTTAAAGAAATCGAGGCAAAGACGGGGGTCAAGGTGGAATTTCAGGTAGTCAGCCAGGAAGGGCTCGAAGAGAAGCGGCAGATCATGATCGCCACGAACACCGCTACCGATTTCATCCAGGTGCCTACGCAGGACGGCAGAGAGCATGGACCGGAGAAGGTATTCCTCAACCTCCAGGATTATCTCGACAAGGCGCCGAATCTGAAGGCATTCTACGAGAAGTACCCGGAAGCCAAAGCGCTGGCAACCGGCACGGATGGCGGGCTGTACACCGTCCCTGTGCTGGAAGGCGATGCGGAGGGAAAGGGCTTTAACTTCATCTGGTATGCGCGCAAGGATATTCTGGATCAGCACGGCATTAAGCCGCCGACGACCGTGGATGAGTTCTACCAATTCCTTAAAGCGCTGAAGGAAAAATATCCGGACTCCTATCCGCTCATTTCCAACTCGATCGTCGGCGATACCGGTCTCTTCACGACCTTCGGCCGCATATTCACCGGCATTCACGGCTTCTACAGCCTGGATCCGACGACGGATCAGTATGCCTTCGCGCCGTATCATGACAATTACAAGGCGATGCTGGAGTATTTGAATAAGCTGTACACGGAGAAGCTGCTTGATCCGGAATTTTCGCTGCTGACGCAGGCGCAGTGGGAAGAGCGGATTCTGACGGGCAAATCGCTCGTCACGTATTTCTGGAAGGCGGACCTGGAATCGCTCGTCGCGAAGGCGCGGGATGCCGGGATTCCGGAATACGACTTGGACGCGATCCCGTCGTTTGCGGCTGACGGCATCAAGAACTATCAGTTCTCCCGTCCTGTCGTCGGCACCGTCGGCCGGGCGATCTCGGCCAAAGTGAAGGATAAGGAGCGGGCCGTGCAGTTCCTCGACTATTTGGTCAGCGAGGAGGGAACGAATTATCTCTCGCTCGGCATTGAAGGTAAAACGTATACGATGGAGGACGGCAAGCCGGTCTACAACAAAGATTTTGGCGCCTCCCCGTTCAATACGCTGCGGAAGGACTGGGGCGTCTGGTATGATCTCATCACCTTGAACAACGCGCTGTCACGCGAGGCTTGGGAGCGCGGTCTAAGCGAGAAGAGCAAGGACATCAACGCGCGCTATGCCGAGTATATCATCCCGGCGCCGAAGCAGATCGTCAAGACGGAGGAAGAGCTGGAGCTGGAGAAGTCGAAGCTGAACAATCTGAACAAATTCCTAGAGCAGAAGGTGACGGAATTCGTGACCGGCAAAACGCCGATTAACGACGAGACGTATCAGCAATTTATCGATCAGGCGAAAAAGCTGGGCGCCGACGAGCTTCTGGCCATGTACAATACGGCCTATACGCGCACCTATGGCAGCAAGTAAGGGAAGCAGATAGGGAGGAGAGGAGGAATCCGAACGTGGAGACGAAAGTGGAGACCTATAAGATCATTGACGTCGATGTTCATAACGAGCAGGATGACCGCGCCCTGCTCCCTTATCTCGAGGAGCCATGGCGCTCCCGGGTAGCGGCTTCCGGCATCGGCTATGCAGGCTCCGGGTACTATTCGCCGATCGGCGTGATGAAGAAGGATTCGATTCCCCCTGGCGGAGGGAAAGCCGGGTCTGATCCGGATTTCATGATCAAGCAGCTTATCGAAGGCTACGATGTGGAGTATGCCGTGCTGACCGGCGTCGTCTATAACATTTCATCCACGCATGATCCGGACTACGCGGCAGCCATTTGCTCGGCCTATAACGATTATCTGATCAACGAATGGCTCGGCAAACATAAAGCGTTTAAGGGTGCGATGGTCGTGGCGACCCAGGATCCGCTGCTTGCCGCCCGCGAGATTGACCGGGTCGGCGGGCATCCGGACATCGTCGAGGTGATGATCTCCAGCGCGGCGCGTTCCCCGCTCGGACAGCGCCACTATCATCCGATCTATGAAGCAGCCGAGCGGAACGGGCTCCCGGTGGCGATCCATCCGGGAGCCGAGGGCGGCGGCAGCTCAACGGCTCCAACCGCGGCCGGCTATCCGGCCCGGTACATTGAATGGCATACCTGCCTCTCCCAGATGTTCATGGCACATCTGGTGAGCATGGTATGCGAGGGCATCTTCGTGAAATTTCCGAAGCTGAAGGTCGTGCTCGTGGAGGGCGGAGTGGCCTGGCTTCCGGCATTGATGTGGCGCCTGGACAAAAACTACAAGGCGCTCCGCTCCACCGTACCTTGGCTGAAGAAGATGCCGAGTCAGTATATCCGGGAGCACTGCTACCTGTCGACCCAGCCGATCGAGGAGCCGGACCATCCGCAGCATCTGATCGATCTGTTCAATATGATCGATGCCGAGAACATCCTGCTCTACTCCAGCGACTACCCGCATTGGGACTTCGATTCGCCCCATCACATTTTGCGGGGGCTGAAGCCGGAGGCGAGACGGAAGATTTTCTACGAAAACGCGAAGCAGCTGTACCGGCTGGATTAATCGGGAGAGGACGCTGGCTGCTCTATCCTTTGCGAGTAAAGGAGGGTGCTTATGACAGTGCACTACGTACTGACGGAAGATGCGATCCCGGAGGGCGGCCGCGCCGTCGTCGAAATTGACGGCCGCGAGATCGGCATCTACCGCGTGAACGGCGAATATCATGCCATCCTGAACTACTGCCCGCATCAGGGAGCCCCGATCTGCGCCGGCCCTGTCTCCGGAACGACGCTTCCTTCGGAAGTGTACAGCTACGAGTACGGCCGGGAGGGAGAGGTCGTTCGGTGCCCCTGGCACGGGTGGGAGTTCGACCTGCGGACCGGCGAGTCGCTGTTCAGCGAACGGATCAGGGTGAAGAAGTATAAGGTGGAGGTGCATGAAGGGAAGATCGGGATCGTCATGCGGGAGGTAGAAGAAGTAGGACAGCAGTAGAAGTAGAAGAGAAGTAGAACAATAGTAGAAGAAGTAGAACAGAAGTAGAAGTAAAGCAGGAAAAAATAGAATGAGAGAACGAAAGTTATAAAGACAAGATAAAGCAGCGCTTCGGGATGACTCCGGAATGATCGGGAGTCGTCCCTTTTTAGTATAAAGTTATGAAATCATGTATCATGTAGGGAGGGGACAAGCCCCGCCTTACAAGATTGCATAAAGGAATGAGCAACGTGAACAAAAACAAGCGAGGAATTGGAATTGCTGCCGTAGCTATTATTTTGATCGGCCTGGGCATCCTTTTTGCTTATGATTATTTCAATCCAGAAAAGAATTGGACGATGCCGGAGCCCAATATTGACGTTCAAACGAAAACGATTGACGGCATGACCATTGTGTTACGAAACGCTGCCTACCGTGATGATGAAGTTACGATTGGGTTCGAACTCCAAGGCGGCGGACCAGAGGAAAACGATCTGGGCTATAGATTCTACAGCAATGGGCAGCTGCTCGCAGATACAGAAAGCGGAGAGCAGCATAAATTGGGGGAGAATCATTATTACTTAACGGCTAAAGCCCGAGGCGTGCAGGGCCAACCCGAGCCGTTACAACTGAGGGTCCATATCTTGGCGAAATCCAATATAGAAGCTCAGGATATTTTATTTAACTTTGATTTAGCATTGCCGAGCGGCTCTTAAGGAGTGTACAGAGAGACCTCGCTCGGTGAATCACTTCTTGCTGCGTGTAGCGCGGAACTCAATGTTACTCAACCCAATAGTGGATTTTGAAAAAGAAAAAAGGCATCCCCAAAGATGGGATGCCTTTCTAGCTGCTCGCTCACACCACCTGCGACAGCACCAGTCCGCCGTAAGCGAACGCGGCTACGATGACGATCGCCGGGTGAATCTTGCGGATATTCATCGCCCAGAAGGCGGCGGCCGCGATGCCCAGGGATTGCAGAAGCCCGATGGAGATGACCGAGCTTTTGCCCATCTGCCAGGTCAAGGTCAGCATCATGATCGCGATGACCGGCTGGACGAGAAGCGTCATGCCTTTGACGACCGGGGACGTGCGGTACTTCTGAAGCAGGTTCAGCAGCCAGATTAAAGCGGCGGCGGACGGGATGACGGTAGCTGCGAGGGCGATCACCATGCCTACCCAGCCGGAGACGCCATAGCCGACGAAAGCGGCGATTTTGGTGGCGATCGGCCCCGGCAGCGCGTTGCCGAGCGCCAGCATATTCGAGAAATCCGGATCGCTCAGCCAACCGTGATGCGTGACGATTTCCTTATACATCAGCGGGATGGAAGCGGGGCCGCCGCCGTATCCGAGCACGTTGGAGATGAAGAAGCTGATCAATAGCTGAAGCCAGTCTTCCATCAGGCCGATCCCTCCTTATCCCCGCGCTGCTTCTTAAGCTTAGCCACGACTTTGAAATGTACGGTACCGTAAGCCAGGAACAGGACGATCACGATGGCGGGGTGAAGCTGGACCGTCTCCAGCAGCAGAAACGAGATCACAAACAGGCCAATGCCGACATAAATGCCAAGTCCCTTGACGGCCTTCTCCCCGAATTCGTAAGCCATCGTGCCCAGCATGACGGCAATGACCGGCGTTACGCCGGCAATCATCCCGGCAACGATTTTGGAGCTGCTGAGAAATGTCACGGCCGAAAGCAGCGCAACCATGGCAATACAGGTTGGGAAAATGTGGGCGATCACGGCAATGATGGCGCCGAGCACGCCCTTTTCCCGGTAGCCGAGATAGGCTGCCATCTTCGTGGCGATGGGACCGGGGAGCGCATTGGCAAGGGCCAGCACTTCGCCGAACTCGTCATCGTTCATCCAGTGATACCGGACGACCGCCTCGTGGCGGATGAGGGGGATGACCGAAGGTCCGCCGCCATAACCAAGGATTCCGGTTCGGAACATGCCGATGGTCAATTCGATGTAGGGATTGCTGCGGTTGTTAGAGCTCACGATATAAGTCCTTTCTTTCGTAAAGATAAACACACGGCATCAGAGTCTGATGCCCATCCGGCTTTTATAACGCTTGATGAGGATCTGCGTATCTACGCTCGTAATGCCCGGCAGCGGATACAGCTTCTCATTTAAAAACATTTCCATCTGTTTATGGTCCGTAAACAGCCCGTGCATATGCAGCTTGCTCGGCCCTGTCATATGGTACAGGCTTGTGACGTGTGGCTCGTTCTCCAAAGCGTCCGCCACCTGCTGCAGATGCTTCGGCTCAACCTCCACGTTAAAAAAGGCGGATACCGCGATTCCGACCTTCTCCGGATTGATTACCGCCGCAAACCGCTCGATCACGCCGCTGTCCATCAGGGCGGTGACCCTTGCCTGCACCGCTACGCGGGACAGCCCGACCTCCTTGCCCAGATCCGTGTATGAGATTCGGCCGTGCTTGCCGAGGATGGAGATGATTTTGCGGTCCGTTTCGTCGATCGGGAGCGAGGCGTAGGCCCCTTCGGAATGAACATCCATTGCGATCAGCTCCTTCTTTTTTTTTATGAATATGTAATGCATAACAGCTTAAATGACAACAAAACGAAATCGAATGTATCATTTTGATTACGATATGTTTAAATATATAAGCAATTGATTTCACTTTCAATATTTCTCTTCCGAATTGAAACTTTTTGCCCGCGAATTCAGTCTAAATCTATGAAATATTAAAGATATAAGTTGCAATTAAGAAAACGATGCAGGCGAGGGAGTAAAATGATTCCGAAGAAGTGGAACGGTCGCCTTTGGTTTCAGATTTCTACCGTAATAAGTTCTATTAAATCATGAAATCTGAAACCAACAGCGATTGTAGGAACATTTTACGTACTTGCCCTAATATACATTCATTTGTTCAACTTATACAGAATGGCATTCATTGGAGGGAGATCGTTCTATTAATTGGATGAATTAATAGAATTACCCTTTTCTATCAATTTATGATAGAATACTCCGGTGAAGAAATGGCTTCATAGGATTTCATAGAAAGGCGGCAGCTTAGATGAAGAAATTAATCGCCCTCATTCTGGTATGCGCAATGCTGCTCCCTTTTTCCATCGTATCCGCCGCGTCGGCTGGCGGGACCGGGACGGCCACGAGCAAGACGAGTGCAGCAACCAAGACGAATGCTTCCAAGAACGAGCCGATCGATCTCGTTTTTGTCGGGGATATTTTGCTGGACGGATATGTGGGGAACCAGATCGAACGTTACGGGAATCTGTATCCGTTCAAGAAGGTGGCTCCTATTTTGAAAAAAGCGGACATGGCCTTCGCCAACCTTGAAACGCCGGTGTCCGTCCGCGGCAAGGCCGCGAACAAAACCTTTGCTTTCCGCTCCAAGCCGGATACGCTGAAAGGCCTCGTATACGCAGGGATCGACGGCGTAACGCTGGCCAATAACCACATTCTGGACTATGGCCAGCAGGCGATGCTGGACACCATCACCCATCTGAAACGCCAGAAGATCGGGTATACCGGCGCAGGCCGCAACATCGACGAAGCGTTCAAGCCGTATGTACAGACGGTCAAAGGGAAGAAGATCGCCGTGTTAGGCGTCAGCCGCGTGCTGTCGGACAACTCCTGGATCGCCGGCAAGAACCATCCGGGGGCCGCATCCGCTTATACGATGGAGCCGATGCTCAGCCAGATCAAAAAGTCGGCGAAGGCGAATGACTTTACGATCGTTTATATTCATTGGAACCAGGAATTCGCCGATTACCCTGATGATTACGCCCGGAGCATGGCGAAGAAAATGATTGACGCGGGAGCGGACATCATCGTCGGTTCGCACAGCCACACGCTCATGGGAATTGAGTATTACAAGAACAAGCCGATTTACTATTCGCTCGGCAATTTTGTCTTCAACCGCTCCACGCGCGGCGGAGACAAGACGCTCCTGTCCATGATGGTCCATTTTGAAATTCAGGGCTCCAAGATTACGAGCCGGATCACCCCGGTGAAGATTCTCCAGGGCCAGCCGAACCTGATGGACAAGAAGTACAACAAGGAGATCATCGCGAAGCTGAACAAGCTTTCCTATAATGCGAAGATCGATGCCAACGGCAATGTAACGAAGAAGTAACGAGCCTTGCGCAACTTTAAGAACAACCGCAGCCTTTCGTGGCAGCGGTTGTTTTTTTGTGTCTGATCGGATCGTGTAGAGGCAGAGGGGAGCGAAAGGCGTCGAATGACGGCAACCCGCCCCGACGTAACTCCTTTCCATGATTCTACAATTTACGCGATTACGGCATGAGGGCAGAAATTCCTGCACAAATAATAAAATTTTATTTTATAAAATATATTGTATTTTGAAATTAAATTTCAATATGATTAGAGAAAGAGGATTCCGCTAGCTTGGCGCAAACGCCTCTTTCAAGTTTTTAAGAGAGTTAACTTCGGATTTACAGAGAAAGGAGGTGGGCTTAACAAGTCGCCGTTATACTTCCGTATGCAAGCCCGTTATTCGGGCGGCCTTCAAGCATGAGGAAGCACCCCTACAAGAACGAAGGAGGAATTGATGATATGTTTCGAAGGAAGAAAAGAATATCTTCACTGCTGAGCGGTGTGATGTTCCTTTCCCTGCTGTTTCCCGCCGGTGCGCTTCAAGCGTCGGAGCCGGCGGCAGCAGCTGCCCCATCCGGCCTTATTGATATGCGGCAAATGGAGATTGGACCGGGCGCTACATATACTTGGATGAACATGCATAAGGGGAGCGGGGAGCAGAAGGTTCATATGGTGGAATTCGATCCGGCGCAAGGACAGCTTGAGCTCCAGCCCGGACTAACCGACGGCAAGGTATACGGCATGCAGGGCGTGAGCAAAATGGCAGCCGATGCCGACAAGGAAGGCAACCGGGTGATTGCCGCCGTCAACGGGGATTTCTACGATATGTCGACGGGCATCCCGCTGGGGTTGTTCATGGGAGACGGAGAGCTTCTGACCGACCCGCCGAACGGCAGGAATGCTTTCGGCATCCGGCAGGACGGGACAACCTTGTACGGGAGCCCCAAATTAACGAAGACGGTCCGGATTGGCGGGACCGATACTGGCATAACGTCCATCAACCGTCTGAGAGGGACGGACGCACTTGTGCTGTATACCGAAAAATTCAACAAGACGACGATGACGAACAGCCTGGGCGATGAGGTTGTTCTGGATATCGTCAGCGGGCGGGCTGCAAGCGGTGAAACCCTGGTCATGAAGGTCGCATCCGTTCACAAGGACCGGGGGAATTCGCCAATCGGACCGAATCAGGCCGTTCTGTCGGCTTCGGGCCAACAGCGGGCCAAACTCGCGAATCTTCAGCCCGGCGATGAAGTGACCGCCCGGTTCGAGCTGGAGGACGCCTGGAAGGACGTGACGATGGCCATCGGCGGCACGGTGATGCTGGTCAAGGATGGCATCGTGCAGCAGCATGCGGATCCGGCCATTCACCCGAGAACGGTGGTTGGCACGAAGGCGGACGGCTCTGTCGTTCTGTTCGAAGTGGACGGCCGCCAGCCGGGCTTCAGCGAAGGCGTCAATTACATCCAGCTCGGCGAGATGCTGCAGGAACTTGGCGTTGTTAACGCGCTCAATCTGGATGGCGGCGGCTCGGCAACCTTCGTCGCCCGCCTGCCGGGAGAGACCGGACGCAAGGTGCTGAACTCCCCTTCGGACGGCGGAGAACGCAAAACCGCGAACGGCATTCTGCTCGTGAACAAGGCGCCGGAAGGACAAGCGGAGAAGCTTGTCGTATCGCCGAACCTTGCACGGGTGCTGACGGGATCGTCGGCGGTATTTACGGCAGCGGCTGTTGACGCGAACCTTCATCCCGCGGCGATGCCGGGCACGCCAGTATGGCAGGCCGATTCTGCATTCGGGAGTTTCGACGCCAATGGCAGATTCACAGCGGGCAGCCAGCCGGGAGAGACGGAAATAGCCGTTCAATCGGGATCGCTGAGGGGCAGTGCGAAGCTGGAAGTCGTTGATCAAATAACGGAGCTATCCTTCCGGGATGAGGTGATGACCTTCCCGTCCGGCTCCACGAATACATTAACCGTCACGGCCCTCCGTAACGGTCAGGTCATTCAGGCCGACAACAGCCGCTTTGAGTGGCGCGTCGAAGGCGATATCGGAACCATTGACGGCACCGGCACGTTTACGGCTGCCGATAAACAGAATGTGAGCGGCAAGATCTATGTTAAATACGGCAGCGTGGAGACCTCCATCGATGTGAACGTCGGGCTCCCGCCGGTTATGCTGGAGGATTTCGAGAATGGCCTTGGCCGGTATAAGGAAAGCGCGGGCGCGCAGTTTAAGTCGACCCGGGTATCGGTCGAGACGGACGATACCTATGTCCGATCCGGCAGCGGCGCGTTGAAGCTGGAGTATGATTTTACCGGCATGACGGGGACTTCCGGTGCATATCTGCAGACGAACAGCGCGGCAGACAATATCGAAATTCCGGGCTATCCCGAGAAGATCAGCATGTGGGTGTACGGCGACGGCAAGGGGCATTGGCTCCGGGCTCAGCTTCGGGACGCTAAGGGAAATATCCCGTTGAATTTTACCGATGAGAGCGACGGCGTGAATTTTGTTGGCTGGAAGTACCTTGAGGCTGACGTGCCGAAGGGAAGAACGCTTCCGCTCGTCATGGACATGCCTGTCCGTTATATGGAGACCAAGGCGGACAAGAAGGATGCCGGAGCGATCTACGTGGACGAAATCCGGGCATTGTACGGCCCGGCTAACGACGATATTGAACCGCCGGTTCTCAAGGGCTTCTCGCCTGCCGCCGGCGAAGAGATCACGAAGAATACGCCAACGATCACGGTATATGCGGAGGATGCGGGCTATGATCCTTCGAAGCATCCGGGAACGACGCTAATCGATCCGGACCGGATTCGCTTCTATGTAGACGGCGTGCTTGTGCAGCATACGCTGTATCCGCCGGAAGGAAGAATCCACTATACGCCAAGCGTTCCGCTTGCAGACGGCATCCATCAAGCGAAGGTGACCGTCCGCGACCTCTCCGGGAATCAGACGACCAAGGAGTGGCATTTCACGATCAATACAGGCGCAGACGCAGCAAAGATCGTGTATGATACGCCGGACACCGTATACTTGGGGAACAGCTATACGCTGGATATCGGCGGCGTCAACACGTCCCGGATCCGCAGCGGACATATCGAGTTCCAGTTTGATCCGATGAAGCTGGAGAATGTGCGGCTCATTCGGGGCGACAAACTGGATTCGTCCCAGGTATGGGCGGATATCGATCAAGCGAAAGGAACGGTTAAGGTGACCTGGAAGGACATCCATACCGCATCCTTAAGCGATGATGATGTGATCGGACGGATTGGGTATGACGTGAAGAAGGATGCGGAAGGTAGTAGCGTGATCTCGCTGAAATCCGGCGCGCTAACCTTGACGGATACGGGGGATACGGAGTTTACGTTCTTCGGCCTCCCGATCACTTCCAAGATTGCTGCACATTTGGCGCTGAACTGGAATGAAGAGGGAGCCGTCGAAGGCTATGAGACGGTATTCCACGTAACCGACGCCCAAGGTGCCGCTGTTCAAGACGTGCAGATTACGGCGGACGGCGCGCTGATCGGCACGACGGACACGGCCGGCGAGCTGAGGACAAACGCGTTAACATCGCAGATCAAGACCTATACGGTTCAAGCGGTGAAGGACAATCAGTACAGCCCGGCTGTGGCGTTTAAAGTCTCTCCGCTGTCCGGAACCGAGACGCCGACGAACATCAGCGTTGGCATGGGGGCGGATCCGGCATCCTCGCGGATGTTCAACTGGCATACGCACCCGGCGATCGAGCATACGGTGGTTGAGCTGGTGAAGCAATCCGAATTTACCGGGTTTGATGCGCCGAACGTACAGACAGTCAGCGGGACAAACGAGCTGTACCACACGCTCGATCTGGGGACGGTTCGTGTCCATAAGGCCGAAGCCGGCGGCCTGGAGCCCGGAACGGCATATGTATATCGCGTTGGGGACGGCCAGGGCCATTACAGTGAACAAGGCTCGTTTGAAACAGCGTCCTTGACGGAAGAATCGACCAAATTCTTGTACTTTGCGGATTCTCAGGCATCCACCGCGAAGGAATTCGAGCTCTGGGGCCAGACGATTGACAAGGCTGCAGGCGAGCATCCCGATGCGGAATTTATGGTGCATGCCGGGGATATGGTCGATAAAGGCTTTTTGGAAGCGCAGTGGAATGACTGGTTCCGGGAGGCGCAGCCGCATTTCCTGAATACGACGCTTGTATCGGCGATCGGGAACCATGAAGTGATGGGATCGAAGGAGAACGGCGATTTTCTGGCCCATTTCAACCAGCCGGGCAATGGCTTGGACAGTCTGAAGGGCACGAATTTCTCGTTCGATTACAAAAACATTCATTTCATCATGCTGAATAGTGAATATGAGCTGGAAGAGCAGAAGAAGTGGCTTGAGCAGGACCTTGCGGCCAACAACAAGGAGTGGACGATCGCGATCTTCCACCGCGGCCCTTACGGAAGCATTTATGATTCCGCCGAGGTACGCAATCAATGGGCGCCGGTTCTGGAGAAGTATGAAGTGGATCTTGTATTGAACGGGCATGACCATATCTATGTCCGCTCCTATCCGATGAAGAATCTTGCCATTGCACCGGACGGCAGCGGAACGACATACGTTGTGGCCGGCTCGACCGGGCCGAAGTTTTATGCCCATACCGAACGGGGCTGGCACCAGGTTGTGGATGAAGAGAAAACCCAGATGTACGCCTCCGTGGAAGTGGAGGGAGATGAATTGCGGTTCGTTACGAAAACGATCGGCGGCCGCCTCGTCGATGAATTTACGCTCGCCAAATCCGGAACGCCGAAGCCGAAGCCGGAAAGCATCGTCGTATCGCCGAAGCAGCTCAAGCTTGCCGTCGGCGACAGCCGTCAGCTGGCAGCGGAAGTGAAGCCGGACGGCGCAGAAGCTTCGGTTACGTGGTCAGTGTACAGCGCCGAGCCGCAGCAAGCCGTCAGCGTGTCGGCGGACGGCATCGTGACCGCCATCGAGCTTGGCGAGGCCATCGTTCGGGCGACAAGCACCGTCTCGCCGGATGTATTCGCCGATGTACGGATTATGGTCGGTAAGGAATCGGATGTCTCCCTCGAATCCATCCGCTTCAAGGGCAAGCCCGTACTGAAGATGGGCGACACCGACCAGACCGTGACGGAGGCCGTATATTCCGACGGCAGCCGGATCCCTGTCATCGAGGGCGTGACGTATGAGAGCAGCAAGCCGGAAGTAGCCTCCATCGATAAACGCGGGACCGTCCGGGCGCTGGCTGAAGGAAGCACGGTGATTTCGGCAACCTACGGAGGACTTAAGTCGGAGTACGGCTTGAAGGTCATCCGAACCGGCGGAAATCCGAATCCGAATCCCGATCCTTCGCCGCCGGTGGACCCTCCGGGCAAGCCTCCGGTGTTCCCACCGGTAAAGCCGCCGGTGATACCGCCAAAACCGCCGGTTACCCCGCCTCCGAACAGGATTACTGTAACGGCTGAGGAATTGGCCGACAAGCTGGCAAATGGTCAGGCTGTGTTGACGGTGAACGGCGAGTTCGAGGAGCTGATCCTGCCGGGCAACGCGGCTGAGCTGGTTAAGGAAGGTGCGATCCGGGTTGTGGCTAATCATATGACAATCACGATCCCGGGCGAAGTTCTTGCTCAGCTGCGCAGACTTGAGCAAGGGAATGAACCGGACAAGGGTTCCATCAAGCTGAGCAGCGAGAAGCTGAAGGAGTCCGCAGCCAACCAGCGGATTGCAGATGCTGCCCGTAGAGAAGGGGCACAGCTGAGACAGATTGGAGCTTTGTACGAGCTCGGGTTGGAATGGGTGTCCGCGAACGGTACAGCCGACAGCTTGAAGGAATTCGACAAGGCAATCATTTTAGAACTGCCGCTGCCACCTGGTACCGGTGGAAGCAGAGTCTCCATCTACTATGTTTCCGACTCTGGAGAACTGGAGTATATTCCGGGTATCTTGAAGGACGGCCGCATGTCGGCACCGATCAAGCACTTCAGCGCATATGGCCTCCTGCAGTACGAGAAGATGTTTGCCGATGTGCCGTCAACGTTCTGGGCCGAGGAAGCGATTGGAGACTTGGCTGCAAAACAGCTGATCAAAGGCGTTTCCGCGGAACGCTTCGCCCCGGCCCAGAAGGTAACCCGGGCTGAATTCGCGGCGATGCTGGTCCGGATCCTGGGCATCCAGGCTGAGGGGCCGGTGCCGTATAGCGATGTCACCCCCGGCAAGTGGTATGCGGACGCAGTTGCTGCTGCAGCCGATGCAGGCATTGTCTATGGAACGAGCGGCGACCGCTTTGCTCCCGAAGCGCCGATCAAGCGGCAGGAAATGGCGGCCATGCTCGTTCGTGCCTACGCTTATGCGGTGAAGCAGCCGAATGCAGCGGACGTGACCCGCAGCGGTTTTGCGGATATCGCCGGATCTCCTGACTGGGTACAGGAGGCCGTTAATACGGCATATGCCCTCGGCTTCATCAAGGGACATACGCCAAGCCGATTCGCACCGGAAGGACTCGCGACACGTGCGGAAAGCGCGCAGGTCATGTTCAATCTGTTGAATAAGCTGCAGTAATCACGGATGAACCGCCCTCCCATCTCCTTGCAGGACTGCAGGAGTGGGAGGGCGGTTCTTTCGTATGTATGTCCCGGACCTCCTATAAGTGCCGGAGATGCGATCCCGGCCTGGGCAGCGGAGGACGAAGCACAGGCAGCAGTGAAATGAATCGTACCCGGGAAAATCGCTCCCGCAAACAAGGCCTGCCGCGGCCGCCCGGACGTTCGGAATCGAGGCGGCGGAAAATTTTAGATATTTTCATGCGGCAAACTCCCTTATAATGAAAATCAAAGGCTAAGAGAGGCCCTTCAAAGATACTTTACTTAAAGAAGGCCCTTGATGGCCCGATGAAAGGAGCTTGAGGACCATGCCGTACGCCAAAACGCCGAGCCCGCCTTATTATGCGTGCATCTTCGTATCGGAGCGTACCGAGGGGGACAACGGTTATGGAGCGATGGCCGACAAAATGGTGGAGCTGGCCTCCCGGCAGCCGGGCTATTTAGGCATCGAATCGGCGCGGGATACGTCTTTGGGCATCACGGTGTCCTACTGGGAGTCGCCGGAAGCCATCGCCGCCTGGAAGGCAAATGCCGCTCACCAGGTTGCCCAGAAGCGGGGAAAGCAGGAGTGGTATCAGAGCTTTGCACTAAGAGTATGCAAGGTGGAAAGGGATCATTTTTTTGACCACAGCACACACGAGGAGGAGTTATGATGCAGCAATCGAAAATCAAATGGGGGATCATGGGGACCGGCTGGATCGCCCAGCAATTTGCCTCCGATCTGGCGCTTGTCAGCAACGGCGAGGCGCTGGCGGTCGGGTCGCGTACGGCGGGAAGTGCCGCCGAGTTTGCTTCCAAATATGACATTCCGCGGTCATACGGAAGCTATGAGGAGCTGGTTCGGGACCCTGACATCGATGTCGTCTACATAGCCACCCCGCATCCGCTTCATCACGAGAACGTCCGTTTATGTCTTGATGCGGGCAAAGCCGTATTATGCGAAAAGCCGTTCACCATCAACAGCCGCGAGCTGGAGGATCTGGTCGCCGCGGCCCGCGAACGCAAGCTGTTCCTGATGGAAGCGATGTGGACGCGGTTCCTGCCGCCGATCGTGAAGGTGCGCGAGTGGCTGAAGGAAGGACGGATCGGCGAAGTCCGCCTGTTGAAAGCCGATTTTGGATTCCGGAGCGGCTGGAACCCCGAAGGGCGACTCCTTAATCTTCAGCTTGGCGGGGGCGCGCTCCTGGACGCAGGCATTTATCCGGTATCCTTCGCATCGATGATTTTCGGGGCCGAGCCCGATCAAATATGGAGCACGGCACATATCGGGGAGACGGGCGTAGACGAGCAGTTCTCGGTGATCTTATCCTATGATTCCGGCAAAACCGCTTCGTTAAACGGGGCGATCCGCCTCGGCATGACCAATGAAGCCCACATTTTCGGAACGAACGGACATATTCATATTCCCTCCTTCTTGAACGCCAAATCGGCAACGCTTCACGTCGACGGCGAGGACACCGTGCATTTTAACGATGACCGCAAGGAGATCGGATATGCTTTCGAGGCTTATGAAGTGGGCCGTTGCCTGGCCGAAGGGCAGCTTGAGAGCGATGTCATCCCCCTGAATGAATCTGTCGCGATTATGAAGCTGCTGGATCAAATCCGGGGCCAATGGGGCTTGAAGTATCCTTCGGAAGGCTGAGCCAGGTCAGCTTATAGATAGAGCTAAAGGGAAAAGGGCATCAAATTGGCCGACGGATAGCAGTGAACAAGCAGTGCGGAGCAGCCCGCGCTGCTTTTTTTAGCCATTGAGACCCTCAGTGGATAGATTGATACTGCGGCATCGACTATTGCCTTCCCTTATATTTCCCAATATTCTTGTGTGATGCTGTATAGATTATGATGCTCCCAAACGCCGTTTATTTTAAGATAGTATTCCGAAAAACCGTCATATCGAAATCCTGCTTTCTCTAAAACACGGATAGAGGCCTTGTTTCGAGGCATAACCCCGGCTTGTACCCTATGTAACCCTCCAAGCCCAAAAGCGAATTTTAGCGCCAAGCGAACAGCTTCCGTGGTATATCCTTGTCCGTTATATTGCTCATCCAAGAAATAGCCCAGTGTGCAGCTTTCCCACGCTCCACGGACTACATTGCTTAAATTGACCCGTCCAATGAGATTATCATTGTTTTTCAGGAAAATCCCAAACCCGTATCGGGAACCATTACTCCAATCGTGTTGCACTTTCTCCAAAATGCTTCGCTGCCCCTCTACCGTGTAGTGAGAAGCGGGAGCGGATGGTTCAAATGGTTTAAAGAATTCCCTATTTCGAATTCGTAAATCGAGTAACGAATTAAGGTCATTCAATTCCAATCGACGAATATAAATGCGGTCAGTATCCAATCTCATTCTCTCACCTCAACATAAATCACTTCTTAGTTAATCTGCCAAATGGCGTATACCATGCCTTAACATAGCCTTATTTTAAGAGCGCTACACATGATTTACAACGTTCCCTGCGAGCGACTACGACGTCTACGCCATCACTCTTCCAAATTCCTGCCGAATCTCTAAAATTTTATTTTATAAAAACTATTGAAATTTGAAACAAAATTTCAATATGATAGAGGCAGGATGATCGTTGGTTTTATTTCCCTTCGGTTTTCCATATCACGCGTAGGAGGTGGGCGGCAGCTCTCGATGAAATCGGATGGTTGTCATTACCAATATTCCACGATGTTTAGTGGCAAGGAGTGAATTAGTGAATATGAACACCTCAAGGAGCGTTCAACGAAGCAAATCCTTTTTGTCTTTGGCTTTGGCACTGGCTGTCATGATCAGTTCGGTATCCGTGTGGGGCAGTTCGGGAGCCGCTTACGCAGACGATGTTCCGAAATCGCTTGTTATCGAGGAGTTTGAAACCCCCGGGAATTTATCTGCCTCCGCCGTGAGGGGGAAAGCCCAGCTGGGGATGATCAGCCATCCCGATCCGGTATATTACGGGTATCATGCTGCGAGTTTAACCTATGATTTTGTCGGCAGCGAGTCGGGCACGTCGGCAGCGTATCTTAATTTTAAAGACCTCGACGGCTCGGCCGGCAGAAGCGTTCCGGGCACTCCGAAAGCGCTCGGCTTATGGGTATACGGGGACGGCGGGAATCACTGGCTTCGGGCGCAGCTTCAGGATGCGGCAGGCGGCAAGCACGCCGTTGACTTAACCGCTACCTCGGGATTCAGCTGGAAAGGCTGGAAATACGTCAAGTTTTCCGTTCCATCCACCATCAAGGCTCCTCTCAAAATCAATCAAATTTATATCACCGAGTTAAAAGATACAAATAAAAACAGCGGCACGGTGTACTTCGATCGATTGACCGCATTCTACACCGATTCCCAGATCTACGGGCTCGATATCGGCGGTTTGACGCCGATGGGCGTCGGGGAAGCCATCAAGCCACAGATCTATGCGACGTATGCCGGCGAGTCCGAACCGGTGCGACTAACCTCAGGCGTGAAGCTGACGAGCAGCGACGAGACGATCGCTACGGTTATGGGAGCTACATACGACACGATTGAAGCGCTTTCACCGGGCACGGTTACAATTACGGCAGAGTACGCCGACGCGCCGAAGGCTCAGCTGGAGCTGCATGTAATGGCAGATGCTCCTTCCCCTGACCATTTGCTTGTATCCGGTCCGGTTCATCTGGAAACCTCGGTTACCGGCGCCTTGAGAACAAGCGTGGTTTATTCCGTTTACGGTACGGCGATGGAGCCGGTTCTGCTGGCGGAGGGGGTTGCTTATGCCAGTGACCGTCCGGACGTAGTTACCGTGGATAGCAGCGGAGGCCTGCAGGCCGTCGGGAAAGGCACTGCGGTGATTACCGTTTCTTATAAAGGAGCAGCCGCGCAGCACGCGATTACGGTCACCGATCCGGTGCCTGTTCTGCAGAGCATTGCACTGCAAGGATTAACCTCGGTGACGGTTGGGGATTCGTTCGAAACGTCCGTCTCGGCGACCTATTCGTGGATGGACGAGCCGATAACGATTACGGAAGGCGTTGCATTTACTAGCAGCAATCCGGCAGTGGCATCCGTCGATGAGAAGGGGGTTGTAAAGGGCTTGAGCATCGGTTCATCACGCATCACGGCGACTTATGAGGGGAAGACCAGCTCGCTCTATATCATCGTGAACAAGCAGGCTGAGCATCCGAAAGCCGAGATGAGAGCCGCCTGGATTGCCACCGTTGACAATATCGATTGGCCGGCCAAAGGGGTTACCGATCCCGAGCAGCAGAAGCAGCAGTTCATCCAGCTCCTTGACGAACTGGAAGCCGCCGGGATGAATGCGGTCATCATGCAGATCAAGCCAACAGCGGATGCGTTCTACCCGTCCGAGTACGGTCCATGGTCCGAGTGGCTGACCGGCGTCCAAGGCAAGGACCCGGGCTACGATCCGCTCGCTTTCCTGCTGGAGGAAGTGCATAAGCGCAATATGGAGTTTCATGCCTGGTTTAACCCGTACCGGATCAGCCTTCAAGGAGATATCAACAAGCTTGTAGCCGATCATCCGGCAAGGCAGCATCCGGAGTGGGTGGAAGCTTACGGTGGCAAGCTGTATTTCAATCCGGGCATACCGGAGGCGCAGCAGTTTATCCTGGACGGCATTATGGAGGTTGTGAAAAACTACGATATCGATGCGGTGCATTTTGACGACTATTTCTATCCGTATCCCGTAACGGGCGTTGATTTCCCGGACGAGGATACGTATGCCCAGTATAAAGGGGCCTTCACGAACAAGGCGGACTGGAGAAGAAACAATGTGAACCAGTTCATTCAGAAGGTCAGCCATGCGATTAAGCAGGAGAAGAGTTATGTGAAGTTCGGCATCAGTCCGTTCGGCATTTGGAAGAACAAGTCCAGTGATCCAAGCGGGTCGGAAACGAATGGACTGGAAAGCTACAATGCCATTTACGCCGATTCGAAAAAATGGGTTGAAGAGGAATGGATCGACTATATCACGCCGCAAATCTACTGGAATATCGGCTACTCGGCTGCCGCCTACGACAAGCTGATCGAATGGTGGAGCGATGTGGTCGCCGGTCATAACGTGCATCTGTATAGCGGGCAAGCCGTATATAAAATCGGGACAACGGCCGAGTGGTCCAATCCGGAGGAAATGCCGAATCAGGTGAAGTATAACCGCAGCTTCGAGGAAGTCCGCGGCAGCATGTACTTCAGCTCGAAGTGGTTCGCCGAGAATGCGCTTGGCTTTACGGACCGGTTGAAGACAGATCTGTACCGGTATCCGGCACTGGTGCCGGCCATGCCGTGGCTCGATACGGAGGCTCCGTCCGCGCCGCGGAAGCTTAAGGCCAATAAGGCTCATGGCGTAAACCTGAGCTGGGAGCCAGCCGGGGACGAGACCTACTATGCGATCTACCGGTTCGACGGGGGGAATGCCGGCAGCATAGACGATCCGGCAAACCTGCTGGGCACGTTCAGAAGAACCGGTAACGGGACGCAGCATTTCTCGGACGACACGGTGATCAAGCATCAGACCTATACGTATGTGGTGACTGCCATTGACCGTCTTCATAACGAAAGCGCGGCGACCGCCGCCCTAACGGTGAAAGCCGGGGGAACCGGCAAGCCGCCCGGAAAATCGAAGTAACCGGAAACACGGTACCTAAAAGCATGGAGCGACCTGAGTAACTGAGAAAGAAGTGCCTGAATGAAAAGAGAGAGATCAGCTTTGTCACGAAGCTGATCTCTCTCCTTTTTTGTTTTGGAACCAAGCCCAGACGGCCATGATCTCCCGTTCGTCCATCCCGACGAGGCTCTCGTTAATGTCGCTTAATATCATCTTCACTTGAAGGGACAGCAACCCCCGTCTTCGCTGTCTTCGTGTGCCGGTAACCTCGATCGCGATGATCTGCGGCCGCCGGATATATTTCGTGGAAAGGGCCAGGAACCTGCTGCGAATCGTAAGCTGCTTGCCGGTAATGTTCAGGCCGGAATCGCGGTGGGCCGCCAATCCCCACCCTATGGCAAACGGGAACAGGAGCAACGAGAGCATGCCGAGCCAGCCGAAGTACCAGATGCATCCGATGCTGACCGCAGCGGCAAAGGCCAGCTTCCACCGAAGATACATCCATTTCGCATGGGGCGGCGGCGAAGCCGTAATGGCCTGAACGCCCAGCTGGGGCGTGACCCGCGCGAGCAGCTCCGGAATGTCCGCGGTTTTTATCAGCGGGTGAAGCATGAAATGCTTCTCCGATTCGGACGTAAGCACGTGCACCTTCACTTCGGCATAGCCGAACCAGCGGCGGAAGATGCCTTCTTTTACCGTGGCAGCCAGCACCCGTTCGGGGGAAAACAGCAGCCTCTTTTTCTCGAGCAGACCGTAGCTTACGGAGATTTGCTTGCCGATCCGTTCTACGGTAAACCCGGCGTATTTAATCATATACAGAATGACGGACAGCAGCCAGGCCAGCACGACGGCAAGTATGGCAATGCCTGCCCAGTGTCCCGGGAGAATCCGCCCTGCCGATTGAAACAGGCTTTGGTATATTTGATCCGGAAGCAGGTCATCCGCAAACGATATGATACCGCCGACGAAGGCCAAAGCCAGGGACAAATTCGGGGAAGACAGGGCAGCGGTAAGCAGACGGCGAGACGGCAGCTGAAGCAAAATGCTCCGTTCTTCCGGAGAGACCGATGCAGGCGGAATAACGTTACCGCGGTCGTTAGGGTAGCCGCCGTCGCTGCCTGCTCCCGGCGTATTTCCGGATGCTTCAGCCTCATCCCGTTCCCATGACGCCATGCGTTCTTGTGGGGAAGTGCCTTCGATCATCTGCTCCGTACCATCCGCATTGACGATGTCGCCGTCAGCAAGTGCTGCCACATCGTGCGTTTGCGCTGCAGGCCGATCCGGCTGCAAGGCCCGTGTCCGGTCCCGGAGCCAAAGCTGAAGCCGTTCCGCTTCGTGGTCCGTTACGGCTGGAAGCACACCGCCATCCTCTGATTTGCCCGGCGTCTCGATGCGGATCTGCGTCAGCCCGAGCAGGCGCTGCAGCAGCGGCTGCTCGGTATTCATCGTATGAATTCGTCCGGCATATATGGACAGCTCCTCCCGGAATAACACGCCGCGCCGTATCAGGATTTTGTCCTCTTCCAGCGTATAGGCAAACCGTTTCCAGCGTAAGTATCCGTACAGAAGCAGAAGGGCTGCAAGGGCGACAATGCCGGCGGATAACCAGTACCATGGGACATCGTCCAGGGATTTTCCGTTAAAGAACTTGATCGATACAAAAGCAGCGAGCGGTACGAGCGATTTGACGCTGTTCACGAGCGGAAACAGAATGTAAAGACGGTGGAGCCTGCTTGCTTCATTCATCATGATCCACCACTTTGGCCAGCTCGCCGATCTGCTTCTTCAAAGTCTCCGCCTCTTCCAGCTTGAGCGCCTGGATGACGTGCGTGGTTGCGGCGGTAACTACCTTGACTTTGGCAAGTCCGTATTTGCGGAGCAGGGGTCCCCGTTCCAATTCAACGTGCTGCACGCGGGTCATCGGAACGAGCGTATCGCTCAGCCAAATCCAGCCGGATCTAAGCTCCAGCTCCTCTTCGCTGACCCGGAAGCCAAACTGCTTATAGGTGAAGGCCGGCACCGACCAGGTAAACCAGGCTCCTGCCAGCAACAACCCGATAGCGATCCACCCCGGCAGCAGGGTCCAGCCGAAGATGCCCGCAACGACGAGATAAGCGATAGACGCTAACAAAATGACCCCGTCGGTAATAAAGCCTGTCAGGCGTGAAATGGTAACAGAGTCGGGGTGACACCGGCGCATGGCGTCCATTCGATGATCCATTGTTGGTTCCTCCTCGATGTTTTGAGAATCAGGCAGTTCTGATGACATATGAACTTCTATGTAATTGTTTACGCTTGTGGGAAGCCGTCCGTTTCATCCTGCCGACCGAATACTGTAATGTCGCGTCCGTCTTATAATGGTTCATGTCTGTCATTATAGCATCCCGACTTGAATGGCTTGTGAACCTGACTTAACGATTGCATTAACAGGCAGCGGTTCCGTTAAGCTCGAATTAAGATTAGACAGCGGCCGGGAGCGGCTTTTTTGTATAATGGAAGGAATCGGACAGGAAAGGACATGAATGATGAAAATCGATCGTTTATTAACGATAACCGTACTGCTCTTGAACCGGGGAAGATGGAGCGCCAGCGAGCTGGCCGAACGCTTTGAAGTCTCCGCGAAAACGATCTACCGCGATATGGATGCACTTTGCCGGGCAGGGCTGCCGATCGTTGCCCATCAGGGCACATCCGGCGGATTTGAGATGATGGAGCAATATACAATTGACCGGTATTGGTTGACGGCAGAGGAGATGGGTTCGCTAGTGACCGCTGTCAAAGGAATGAGCCGTGCGCTGGATGACCGCGAGCTGGATATGCTGCTTGAGAAAGTGAAGGCGCTGCTTTACAAGGTAGAGCAGGGCTGCGGGAAAGGGGATGCATATGAACATGGCGACGTAAAAAACGGACCGGGAAGTGATCGGAGCAGGCCCTCTGTCGTTATGGATTTTCAGCCTTGGGGACAGCGGGAAGGTTTGAAAGCAACCGTCAGCCTTCTGAAGAAGGCGATCCAGGAAAAGCGGACCGTATCGATGCGTTACATCGATTCATCCGGCACGGCCGAGTGCCGAACGATGGAGCCGGTGTCCCTCATTTTGAAGGGAAATGTGTGGTATGTGCAAGCCTACTGCCTGGAGCGTGAGGATGCCCGGGTGTTCCGGGTGTCGCGAATGCAGGATGTAAAGCTAACGAACCATCATTTCGAGCCGAGGCCGATGCCCTTGATGGAACGGATGGACTGGGAGGATGCCTGGTCGGAGGTGCCGGAGCAGGAGGTTGTATTATGGTTTGGGCCGAAGGCTCGCCGGCGGGCAGCGGACGTGTTCCCGGCAGAGCAAATGGAGCTCTTGGAAGACGGCTCCTTCCGCGTGCGGGTCATTCATAAGGTGGACGAATGGTTTTACGGCATGGTTCTCAGCTTTGGCGACCAGGTTATAATCGAGCATCCCGAGGAAGCCGCACAGGAGGTCAGGAGAAGGGCGGAAAATTTGTTGAACCGCTACGGCAACCCGGACAGGCAGCTGTCCACGTTCCCCCTTTAGAATAGATCATAGATTCAATTCTTAAAGGAGGGCGTCATCATGAATACAAACATCGGCAGCCAGAAGAAGCGCCGGATCGAATCCAGACCGGCTATGTCCGTATGGGGAGCGGGTGCAAGGACGACAAACGAAGCGGAGGCGGGGGCAAACGGCGTGATTCCCCGGTTATGGGAGCATTATTTCCGGAGCGGGATCAAGGAGGTTGCCGGCAGTGATCAAGCTGTCTATGCGGTATATACGGATTACGAAAGCGACGCTTCAGGTGCGTATACACTCGTCATTGGCCATGAAACGGAAGGAATCTTCGGAGATGGGCAGGGCAGCGAAGAGGTTGAGCACGTTAGGCGTGCGGAAGGCCAGAGCATAGAGAGCATAGAGAACGTAGAGCGCGTAAAGGACGTAGAGAGTGTAGGGCGTATGAATCGTGCAGGGAGCGCAGACGTCGCTAAGCGCGAAGAAGATGGAGCTATTGTAGAGCGCAGCGTCTTTATACCGGAATCCAGATATTTGGTATTCCCGGCGAAGCCGGGTCTGTTCCAGGAAACGGTGCCGCAGGCCTGGCAGGAAATCTGGAGTTATTTCCAGAATGCCGAGGAAGTACGAGCCTATTCGGGAGACTTTGAATGTTATCGTTTCCAGGCGGCTGATCCTGCCCATCCCGTCGTCGAGATCTATATTGCGATTAAATAGCCGAAGAATGTGAAATCCCAAGCCGTCCTCGTGTTAGAGGGCGGTCTATTGATGATAGAAACGATAGAAATGAGAGGATTCGATCATTTTGTAATAATCATTATATTTTACATAAAATGTTTAATCGACGACCTAATATGATGATTATACCTGTTATGGAATAAATTTGATATCTTTGGCTTGCGGGTATCAGCCCGAGGTGCACATCGGTACTAGTACGATATCCGACTTCGGAACGGAAGGGGGCGGTATTTTTCAGGCAGATGCATGGCAAAAGGATGAATTTGTTGAAAAATGAAGCGAAAGGATGAGGATGATGAAAAAATTTCTAAGCATGATGTTATGCGCAGGCTTGGCGATATCGTTGTATGGCGTCCAGCCATCAACGGCTGAGGCTGCCACGGTAGTGAATGAGACGATCCGCGTGGAGGCCGGTCAGACCTTCGACGGCAAAGGCCAGACCTACGTGGCGAATCCGGACACGCTTGGTGACGGCAGCCAGGCCGAGAACCAGAAGCCAATCTTCCGGCTGGAAGCGGGCGCGACACTGAAAAACGTCGTGATCGGCGCGCCTGCGGCAGACGGCGTCCACTGCTACGGAAATTGCACAATCACAAATGTCACTTGGCAGGATGTCGGCGAGGATGCGCTGACTCTGAAATCGTCCGGTACGGTCAACATTTCGGGGGGAGCGGCGTATAAAGCGTACGATAAGGTGTTCCAAATGAACGCGGCCGGAACGATCAACATTCAAAATTTCAGAGCGGACGACATCGGAAAGCTGGTTCGGCAGAACGGCGGCACGTCGTATAAAGTGGTGATGAACGTGGAGAATTGCGACATTTCGAATGTGAAGGACGCGATCCTGCGAACGGACAGCAGCAGCTCCACCGGGCGAATCGTCAACACGCGCTACTCGAATGTGCCGACGTTGTTTAAAGGCTTTGCTTCCGGGAATACAACCCAATCGGGGAATACGCCGTATTAACCTGATGCTGGACTAGCTATGCAACGGGAAAAGCTCCTAAGCGTCTGCCATGACGCGAAGGAGCTTTTAAGTGCCGAAAACGGCGTTCCCGAAGATTATTTAAACCCTGTTAAGGCGGATCCGGATTTCATGAAGTATTTCTGGCCGAAGAAGTAGATCAGAATCATCGGGACCGCCATGATGGTGGAAGCCGCCATCAGTTTTTCCCACTGGGCCCCGTGATCCTGCTGGAAGCTCTGCAGGCCGACGGTGATCGTCCACTTGGCCGAATCGTTCAGATAGATCAGCGGGCCCATGAAATCGACATAGGACCACACGAAGGAAAACAAAGCGACGGTGGCTAGAGCCGGCTTCAGAATCGGCAGGATAATCCGGGCGTATATCCGCAGCTCCGAGGCGCCGTCGATCTTGGCCGCCTCCGACAGCTCCATCGGCACGCCGAGCAGAAATTGGCGCAGCAGAAAGATGAAGAAGGGAGCTCCGAAGAAAGCGCCGATCGTCAGCGGCACGATAGTATTGACCCAGCCAAGGTTCGTAAAGATGATATACTGCGGGATCATCTGGACCTGAGCCGGCAAAATCATGGTTGCCACCACGATGGTGAATATGACCTTTCTCCCTTTCCACGGGATCCGCGAGATCGAGTAGGCTACGAGCGGTGCGGACAACAGCTGCCCGATAATGTTCAAGATGCAGATCAGGAACGTGTTCATCATATATTTCGTGAAGGGGATCGCCTCGACCGCCGCTTGGTAGTTCGACCATTGGACCTTCTCCGGGAAGATCGTCGGCGGAAACTTCAGAATCTCCTCCGGCGTCTTGAGCGAGGTCATGACAAGCCATAGGAACGGGAACAGGAATACGATTGATAGCAGGATAAGCAAGACGTACGGCAGCACGGCTTTTAATCTGACGGCCACGTTACTCACCTCCATAATAGACCCAACGGCCCGATGTTTTGAGCAGCAGCAGCGTCATCAGCAGCACGATGATAAACAGAATCCAGGCCAGGGCCGACGCGTAGCCCATCTTCAGAAAAACAAAGGCTTCCTGGTACAGATTGACGGCATAGAACAGAAGCGACTGTTCCGGTCCGCCCAAGGAGCCGCCGTCCGCTTTGCCGCCAGCCAGAATATACGATTCGGTAAAGATCTGGAATGCACCGATGAGTCCCATGATGAGCTGGAACAGAATGATTGGCGACAGGGCAGGGAGCGTAATCTTCCAGAAACGATGCCAGGCGCCCGCCCCATCCACCTGCGCCGCTTCATAGTACTGCTTCGGAACGCCCTGCAGGGCGGCCAGGAAGATCAAGGCCCCGGCTCCTGAGCCCCACAGACTCATCAGAATCAGCGAAGGCTTCGTATAGCGCGGATCCAGCAGCCAGGCAGGATCGGGCAGGCCGAAGGCCCGCAGCGCCATATTGACCAAGCCGAAATCGGGGTTAAGCATCCAGGTCCACAGCAAGGCGCTGGCGACGATCGGAATGACGGAGGGAAGGTAGAAGATCGTCCGGTAATAATTGATTCCCCTTGCCTTGAAGTTCAAGACGACGGCGATCAGCAGCGATGCCGCCAGCGTAATCGGCACAGATACGAAAGCCATGAAGAACGTGTTCCCGAGAGAGGTGTAAAAGCGGTCATCCTGCAAGATATTTTCGTAATTTTGCAGTCCCACCCACCTAGGCGTACTGAACAGATCGTATTCCGTCAGGCTCAAATAGAGCGAACCGAAGAACGGATACACAGTAAAAGCCAGAAAGCCGACGATCCAAGGCGAGGCGAATGCCAGGCCGAGCCAAAAGTACCGGCGTTCCTTCCTCGACCAGCGGGCTTTAGGTCTTGGTGAATGTACGGGTGCGGAGGCATTCATCTTCGCGTACTCCTTCCATTTCGAAGATCGTAATCAGTGCATGATGGTTTATTTGACGAGCGGCTGGATTTTTTCCTTCACGTTCGCAAGTCCTTCCTCGATGCTGACCGTGCCGCGGAGAATCGCGTCCACTTGGGCGC
This sequence comes from Paenibacillus sp. FSL W8-0919, assembly GCF_038003785.1. Lineage (NCBI taxonomy): Bacteria > Bacillati > Bacillota > Bacilli > Caryophanales > Paenibacillaceae > Paenibacillus > Paenibacillus sp. FSL W8-0919. Next base: position 6,541,669 of record NZ_JBBOPV010000001.1, on the reverse strand, counting down.
TGAATTCCGTCATGTACTCGTTCGTGAAGGAAGTGGCCGGGAAGGACTTCAGATTCTCGCTTGCCGAGTAATCGAGAAATTCCTTGAAGCCGGGCACATTCTCGTAGAGCGGGCTCGCGAATGCCGAGGTCCGGGTCGGCAGGTTGCCGATGGCCGCCGTGAACTCGGCCATTTGCTCCGGCTCCGTCATCCACTTGATGAAGGCCCATGAGGCGTCCGGATGCTTCGCCCCTTTTGGAATGTAGAATACGCTGGTCGTGACATTGCCCGGATTTTTGCGTTCGGGATGATTCTCGTCATATGGAATCGGAGCAATGCCGTAATTCAGATCGGGCGCGAACTGCTTGATGAAGGTCGGCAGCCATTCGCCGTCGACCGTCATGGCGTACTTGCCCGAGAAGAACGGGTTCTGCGCCGACATGTATTGTCCGAGTCCCGATGAGAAACGGTCCAGGTTATCCGAGCCGTATTGGTCCCAGATCTCCTTCGACAGCTTGATGGCCGATTGAATGCCTTCATGGTCAGGCGTCACCTGCTTGGCCGCTTCGTCATAGAACGAGCCGCCGTAGGCATAGGAGAACGTGTAGGCGTCCATTCCCGGCCATAAGCCGAGCCGCGACAGTCGGCCGCCGTCTTCGACGATGCTGAGCGCCTGAATGTATTCCTTCAGCTCGCCAAGCGTTTCCGGAGGGCCGTCATAACCTGCTTCCTTAAGGATATCCTTGTTGTAGAACAGCATGGACACATGCATGGCCGTCGGAATCGCATAGGTGGCGCCTTCATGCTGCGACGTGCTCAGCGCTGCAGGCACGAAGTCGTCTAGATCGACCCCGTCCTTGGCGATATAATCGTCCAGCGGCATCATCGCTCCGCGCAGGCCCCATGGGACGACGTTCTGTCCGAACTGGGAGGCAACATCCGGCGGATTGCCTCCCGTAATGGCGGTCAGCTGCTTCTGGTAGTCACTCTGCGAAAGGCCCTTGACCTGAATTTCCGGATGGGCCTCGTTCCATTTGGCGATAAGCTTCTCCAGCGCTTCGGCTTCCGGACCGGTCCAGCCGTACCAGAAGCTCAGCTCCACGGCATCCGCGGCAGCGGGCTGGTCCGGTTCTTCGCCGCTTGTCTTGCCGGGCTCTGCGGTGCTCCCGCTTCCTCCCGAGCATCCGGCGACCATGATCGATAACAGCAAACACCATAAACCAAACCATGTTTTCTTCTTCATCCTTCTTCCTCCCCTTTTTCGAAGTCCGATTAAAGATTGTCTGCTTAAAAAATAGATCATTTCCCTCCCAATCCATCAACAAGTCCTGGTGCTCCAATAACCGGCCCTGATCCCGTTATTTGTAGGATATCGTAGCATTTCATTTCGCCATTTCATTTCACTATCGTGCGTAAAAATAGGATTATCGTATGATTTGCCAAGCTACTTGATCGCTTGTTTGCGGAACTCCGTCGGGGAGATGCCGGTGTATTTTTTAAAGATGCGGCAGAAATAGGATAGCTCGTTGAATCCGGTGGAATAGCATACGTCCGTGACGGAGAGCTCGGCCTGCTTGAGCATGACCATAGCCTGAAGAATCCGGAGGTCGGTCAAATAGCGGTTGAAGGTTTTGCCTGTCCAATCCTTGAATACCTGACAGAAGGTGGACCTGGACAGATTCGAGAGATCGCACAGCGCGTGAAGCTTCAAATCCTCCTGGTAGTGGCGGTGAATGTAATCGACCACCTTGGTCATGATCTCCCGGTACTTCTCGGATTTCTCGAATCCTTCCCGGACGAGCTCGCCGTTGACCTGCCGTACCAGAATGGAGAGCAGTACGAGCAGCTGGGCCTTGAGCGTCAGCTGAAAGAAGGGGGCGCGCCGCTCATATTCCATCAGCATCTCCTTCATCACGTTACGCACTGCGGTTTCGGTTCCGCCGTCCAAAGAAATCCGGGCCTGGGCATCCGTATCCTCGCGCAGAAACGATCCCAGAAAGGCCGCATCGAAGAAGACCTCCTCCTCCGGAAGCTCCTCGAACCGCTCATTCACAAACGAAGGCATGAATTCGCAGCCGTAGATTTCATAATCTCCGTCCTTGGGGATCGTGACGCTGTGCAGCGTGAACGGCGGGATGACGAAGATATCGCCTTTGGTCAGCTGATAGGCCCGGTTGTTCACCGTGTGCGACAACGTGCCTTTGGCCACGTACCATATTTGAAAATAGTCGTGGCAGTGCGTCCACAAGCTCTGCTGACGGATCAATCGATACATTTTGCAAGGAAGTCCTTCCAACATCTCCATCTTTGAGTTAAAATAAACGACACCTGATCCCGTTAGCTTCTCAAGATCAACTTGGCTCCAATAAATACGCATTGTTTTTCCCTCCCTGATCGTATCCCTGATTTTTAAGAAAACGCTTTCAAAACATATTTCGTCAAAGCTGTTTCCTTCCCCCCCGACGATCTCTAAGAAATTTGCAGCGTCCTTCTTCCTCCCCTTTGGAACCATAAGTCGCCGGTTTCGTGTAAGCCGGGTTTCAAAGGGAGCTAAAGACCATGAAAAAAATCGTGTATTTGGATGGCTTGCGAGGGCTTGCGGCCTTTGTTGTCGTGATCGCCCATTTCGTTCAGGTGTTTATGCCTTCCGTGATTGAAGGGCGGGAGGAGATCCGGCATTTCGCATTCGAGGAGATGCTGGCGGAAACGCCGCTGAACCTGCTGTTTAACGGCAATTTTTCGGTATGCCTGTTCTTTGCGCTGAGCGGCTATGTGCTGAGCTGGCGCTATTTTCGCACCGGGGACCGCACGATTCTGTATTCCGCGGCAATAAGAAGGTATTTTCGGCTGGCGGGACCTGCGTTTGCGTCGGTTGTGATCGCCTATGTCTGCATGATTGCCGGCTGGGGCATGTTCGACGATGTCAGGGGACTGACCGGCTCGTCGATGCCGGATCCGTTTGCGGCGGATGCGAGCCTGCTTACGATGGTGAAGGAGGGGCTGTTTCATACGTTTTTCACCTATGGCGCGCAGTATAATCCGGTGCTGTGGACGATGACGTACGAGCTGTTCGGTTCGCTGTTCATTTTTGCGTTTTTGCTTCTCTGCGGCAGACGCCGTATCCGCTTTGTCCTATACGCCGCCCTTGTCTGCTGGCTGCTCGATTCTTATTACCTTGCGTTTGTGATCGGCGTGCTGCTGAGTGACCTTCAGCACAGCGGGAGGGACCGGCTGGCACGGGTCCGGCGTCCTTGGATCAATGCCGTCCTGCTCGCCGCCGGCCTGTTCTTCGGCTCGTATCCGTACATTCATCCAGCCGGCACCCTTTATGCCGTGCTCTTATGGGAATCAAGCAAGTTTGACTTCTTTGTGTTCTATCACGTGATCGGGGCAGGACTGGTGCTGACGGCTGTGCTGAATTCTAGCCGGCTGCAGGCTCTCCTGGGCAGCAAGTGGTGCGCGTATTTGGGGAAAATCTCGTTCTCGCTCTATCTCGTTCATTTCACGATCCTATGCACTTTCGGCTGCTTCCTGTTCTTACAGCTGAGCGCCGTTCTGCCTTATGGCATCAATATTCTGATCACGTTCACGGTAACGCTGGCGTTCATCATGGCATTCGCACACGGGTTCTACCGGCTCGTTGACGCCGTGATCCTTGATATGTTGTCCCGGTGGAACAAACGGATGTTCATCGGAGCGAAGCGGGCGGGGAAGAAAGGGGGAACAAAGCCGGTATCAGCCGGCGAACAAGCGATGGATTAACCGCAAAGCCGTCTGGCGAGGCATGGAATCGACGATTACCGCGAGGCACGGAACGTGAGGCCCGGCACCGCGATCACCGTCAGGCGAGGCAAGGCACAGTGATTGCCGTCAGGCGAGGCAAGGCACCGCGATTGCTGTCTGGCGAGGCCCGGCACCGGCGGTAGCCGTCTGGCGAGGCACGGAATCGGCGATTGCCGCCAGGCACATCATCGCCATTGCCGTCTGCAGGAGCCACAGCACGAGGAAACGCCCGGCCTGATTTCAGCATGCCGGGCGGCGGTGCGCATATAAAAAAACAAACCTTCTCTCGGCGGCGGGGCATTCAGCCCCGCCTTGCACAAGAGAAGGTTTGTTGTGGTTGCATTCCATCGATCCGATCATCCGCTGCTGGCATGGGTCTGCACCACTTGCTGCCTGCGGTAGGCACCCGGCGTCATGCCGACCGATTTCTTGAAGGTCCGGTTGAAGGAGGTGATGTTGAGGTAGCCGACGCGCTGGCTGATTTCATTAACGGTCAGGTCGGTGCATGTCAGCAGCTCCTTCGCTTTATTTATGCGGATCCCAAGCAGATGATCGCTGAAGTTGAGGCCGGTTTTCTCTTTGATGTACACCGAGAGATAGGCGCTCGACAGGTTCAGCTTGGCGGAGAGATAGTCGAGAGACAGGTCCTCCGCATATTGGTTATGAATGATGCTCAGGAACATGGCGATCAGCGGTTCCTCGCCGCTATCCTTCTTCTTCCGTATCAGGGCGCAGGACGCTTCGATCAGCTGGCGGAAGACGCTTTGGTATTCGCGCAGGCAATGGCATTCCGCCAGCCGCGAGCCCCACTGCTTCAAGGATTGAAGCTGAGCTTTGTCGATCTGGGCCATTTCAGCATAGCCGATAATTTTGGAGGCGGCGGCATCGGCGAAGAAACGGAACTGGGCAATGCCGGCCTCTTTGCGCTGTAATGCCGCAAGCGCCTGCTCAATGATCTGAAGCGCTCGGCTGTCGCTGCCTTCCTGCAGGGCATCCAGCAATCCTTTCTCCTGGGACGGGCTGAGATGGACCGTCGTCGGAAGCGTCCGTGGCTTCGTCACCAGCTGCGATTCCTCCAGAAGAGGGGCTTGCTCGGTCAGCGCCTTGACCTGACGGTAGGCTTCATTGAAGCCGGAGGAATCGTGAACCTGCGAGCTGACAGCGATGGTAACGAGGAACAGCTCGGTCTCGTTGTTCAGCATATCTTTCATTTCCTCCAGCAGTTTTTCCAGCTGACTGGCTTCTTCGCGCTTGAAGATCGAGATGATCTCGTTCTTCTCGATCTGGAACGTATGCGAATCCGGGTAGCGCTCCGCCGTAAACAGATGGATATGCTCCAGCATATGGCGGACCGCTTGGTCCGTCTGCAGCGGCGGCTCGCCGCTCGGATTCAGGCGGAACCGGATATGGTACAGCACGACGATAAAGCTGCCGTCATCCGACAGGAAATCCTCCCATTCGCTAATATCCGTATTGATGCTTTTCAACTGGCTGATATAGGAGTAGCTAGTCAGCACCGATTTTTGCTTGTTCAGGCGGTCCCGGATCTCCTCCTTCTCCCGCAGCAGGTCCTGGATGCGGCTCTTGATGAGATCGTATTCATTGATGCTGCCTTGATACGGCTGCGGCGCGTGAGTCTTGCGATTGAGCACCGTCGTCAATATCTGCTTCACCGGCTTGTGCAATCTGCGGCTGAAGAAATAGGAGGCCGCCAGAGCTACCCCGAGCGATAGCGAGAAGATGAGCAGCAGCGCCCCGGTCAGCCTGCTCAGCTGAGCAGACACATGACTGTATGGGACGGCCGAGATGTAGGTCAATCCGTCGTCTCCGGCTTCCGCAAAATAGTAAGTTCCGTCCTTGAGCACGGCTTGCTGCCCAGAGGCAAACGTCGGCAGCTCATTGGCGTGAAGGTCTCCCCATGTGTACAGCACATCCCCGTCCGCGTTCAAAATCGCAAGCGAGCGGTCGCTCGGCTCCCCGAAGAAGGATTGAGCGGCCTTGTCGATATCGATCAGCGCGATAATCTGGTAACGGCTGTCCAGCTGCTGATAGACGAAAGGCATCAATTTTTTCTCGGACAGATCATTATGGATGCGGTAGACGGCAGCCGGGAGCAGGCTGAAGGATTCCCCACTGCTCTTGTAGCTGTTCCAGAAGGCGTAGGGGTACTGCTTGCTAGTATAAGACCGGTCGAGCATATAAGGAGCATTCCCGCTTCCGGATTTGCTGAGCACAAAATCATGCTCCTTCAGATAAATCAGCGTATCCTCCAGGAAGAAGAGCGGGTTATAGATATCGCTCCGCATCTGGAGCATGACATCACGGGCCTTCAAATAATTGACCTCGTTGCCCGTCTGCTGGCGGAGCTGATTATTGAACCCGATTAAATCGGCATGATTATATATGTCAAATAACAGCACCTGCAGCCGGCTGAACTGGTAGGAGAACCGCTCCGCCGTGTCGTGGACCGCCTGCTGGCTCGTATCGATAATTTCTTTTTGAAGGCTGGATTTAAATAGATGGAAGATCACGGCATAGAATAGGCCGAACAAAACGATGATGGCCAAAAAGCTGAGGAAAATTTTGAAGAACAGGCTTCTGCTCTTGCTTTTGATCCAGTTCATAAACGATCCCCCTTTTGTATGTATTCGCGTTTATGGTCCTCCCCACAGTATAAAGGACAAGTATTAAGGATCGTGCTGCGTGGTGTTAACCCACCGTAAAAAAGGAATAGTCATTATTTTAGATTTTAAGCTTTAATTTAGGAAAAACGCCCGGCAGCCCGGCAATCCAATGAAAGGCGAGACATCGAAAAAATGGTCAATACCCATCCTGGCAATCGGTCGTATATGATGCAGATGTGAACCGAAGAGCAGGAGAAAGGTTCAGAAACGAAAGTGAGGGGATGTCCGATTTTAGAGCGTCAGGTTCGTAACATGGAAGCGCATTCAACAAAACCCGGCAGCACACGTGGCAGCAGCGTCTGGCGAGGTACGGTGAGGCAGGTGCGCAAAAACTGGCAGCTGTATCTATTATTCCTGCCGGTTCTGCTCTACTTCATCGTGTTTCACTACGTGCCGATGTACGGGGTACAGATCGCCTTCAAGGATTTTATCGCCAATAAAGGCATTCTGGAAAGTCCTTGGGTAGGCTTCAAGCATTTCGAGCGCTTCTTCAACAGCTTCTACTTCTGGAGAATCATTAAAAATACCCTTGGCATCGGGCTGTATGAATTGATTGTCGGGTTCCCGATTCCGATCATACTTGCCTTGATGATCAACGAAGCGCGGTCGGGCCGGTTTCGCCGGTTCATTCAAACGGTAACTTATGCACCTCATTTCTTGTCAACGGTCGTGGTCGTCGGCATGATCATGATGTTTCTGTCTCCGGTCAGCGGACTTGTCAATTTCATTATCACCTCCTTTGGCGGGGAACCGATTGCCTTTATGACGGAGCCGTCCTGGTTTAAGAGCATCTATGTGTGGTCCGGCGTCTGGCAGAGCATGGGGTGGAGCTCCATCATTTATTTGGCGGCGCTCGCGGGCATCGATCCGCAGCTGCATGAGGCCGCCAAGGTGGACGGTGCAGGCTGGTTCCGGCGAATCTGGCATATCAATCTGCCGGGGATCGCCCCAACGATGATCATTCTGCTGATTCTGAACATCGGATCCATTCTGGGGGTCGGCTTCGAGAAGGTCTTCCTGATGCAAAATTCGCTCAACATGGAAGCCTCGGACGTTATCGCCACGAACGTATACCGAAGCGGGATCCTGGGCGCCCAGTACAGTTACTCGGCGGCGGTCGGATTATTCAACTCCGTCGTCAACTTTATCATGCTGATTACCGTCAACCGGATCGCCCGCAGAGTCAGCGAGACCAGCCTATGGTAAGGAGGAAGCAGCTATGCCACAAAGCCGGAGCGAACGCATTGCCGGAATCTGTATTTACATTATATTATCATTAATTTCGCTTGTTGTATTGTATCCGTTATATTTTGTGCTTATCGCTTCGATCAGCGCGCCGGAGACGGTGATGCGCGGAGAAGTATGGCTGTGGCCCAAGGAATTGTCGTTTGTCGGATATGAGCGGCTGTTCGCCAACAAGGAGATCATTCAAGGATTTCTGAACACCGTGCTCTATACGGTAACGGGGACGGCGCTGAACCTCGTGATGACGATCGCGGCGGCGTATCCGTTATCGAGGGCGGACTTTAAGGGACGCAACGGGTTCATGCTCATCATCGTCTTCACCATGTTCTTCAGCGGCGGCATGATTCCGAGCTACCTGCTGGTTAAGGAGCTTGGCATGCTCGATACGATCTGGGCTATGATTATTCCGTCCGCGGTGTCGGTATGGAACATCATCATCATGCGTACGTTCTTCCAGAACTCCATTCCGAAGGAGATGCAGGAAGCGGCCTTCATCGACGGCTGCTCGAATATGCGGGTGCTGTTTCGCATCGTGCTTCCGCTCTCCGGTCCGATCCTGGCCGTTATGGTGCTGTTCTACGCGGTCGGCCACTGGAATTCCTATTTCACCGCCCTGATCTATCTATCCGACCGGTCGAATTATCCGCTGCAGCTGTTCCTGCGGGAAATTCTCGTCCAAGGGCAGATGCAGGAAATGGTCGATATCAGCGACGATTCGCTGGCCCGGAGTCTGATGGATGCGGAAGCAATCAAATACGCGGCGGTCATTGTGACCAATCTGCCGATGCTGCTCTTGTATCCGTTCTTGCAGAAGTATTTTGTCAAGGGAGTCATGATTGGAGCCATTAAAGGCTGACATATTCAAATGATAAGACTATAGGAGGCAGTGACAATTATGGTGAAAAAATGGGTTTCGCTCACATTGACAGCGGTGCTGGCAGCGGGGCTGCTGGCTGGCTGCGGGAGCAAAAGCGGGGATGGCGCAACGAAGGAGGGGGAGACGGCCAAGTCCAATTTCAACGAGACCGGCATGCCGATCGTAAATCAACCGCTCAACCTGACCTTCTTCACGGGCAAATCGCCGACAAACGGAAGCAAGTTCGAGGATACGCTCGTATGGAAGACGTATAAGGACATGACCAACATGAACATTACGTTCAACCTTGTTCCGTTCGAGACGCTGACCGAGAAGCGGAACCTGGCGCTCGCCGGCGGGGATTATCCGGATGTGTTCTACTCCGCCCGGGTAGGGTCGGCTGAGCTGACGCGCTACGGCGAGCAAGGCGTCTTCATTCCGCTGAATGACCTGATCGATAAATATGCGCCGAACTTCAAGAAGCTGATGGAGCAGTACCCGGATATCCGCAAGGGCTTGACGATGCCGGACGGCAACATTTATTCCTTGCCATCCTTCTACGATCCGGAGCTGCTCTCGATGCTGATCGGTACGCCGCTGTGGATCAATCAGGAATGGCTGGATAAGCTCGGTATGGAGGAGCCGAAGACTACCGAGGAGTTCTACGCCTACCTGAAGGCGGTTAAGGAAACCGACCTGAACGGCAACGGCAAGCATGACGAGATTCCATACTCTGCAACGGGCATCACCGGTCTCGTTGACCATTTGAAAGGCTCCTGGGGCCTTGGAACGAGCGGGCTTGGCCATAAGTTCGTCGATGTTGATCCGGAAACAGGCAAGCTGCGGTTTACGAAGGCGGAGCCGAAATACAAGGAAATGCTGGAGTTCATGAACAAGCTGTATAAGGAAGGACTGCTGGATAAAGAGATCTTCACGATTGAAGGCGGCGCTTTGAACGCGAAAGGGCAGGAAGGCTTGCTCGGGGCTACCGTCGTGCCGAATCCGGAGACCGTCATGGGACGCAAGGAATATATCGGTCTCGGTGCGCTCAAGGGACCTCACGGCGATCAGCTGTACTCCCACGTGAAGGTGCCAATGGTCCACGTAGGGGCATTTGCGATCACGGACAAGAACCCGAATCCGGAGGCGACGATTCGCTGGATGGATTACTTCTATGGCGATGAGGGAGCGCAGTTCTACTTCATGGGTAAAGAAGGCGAGACCTACACGAAGAATGCCGACGGTCAGCTTGAATATGTGAAGGAAATTACGGAAAATCCGGACGGCTTGACACAGGACCAGGCGCTGGCGAAGTACTTTACATGGCTTGGCGGCAGCTATCCGGGCTTGGTGCGGGAGAGCTGGTTCAAGGGCTCCGAGACGCTTCCGAGCGCGATGGCGGCAGCCGAGAAGGCGGAGCCTTATGCAGTGAAGGAGATTCTGTATAACTTCAACTTTACGCTGGAAGAGACGGATATCATGTCCTCGATCGGCAAGGATATTCAGGATTATGTCACCGAGATGGAGGCGAAGTTCGTCAATGGCTCCGCATCCTTCGACCAGTGGGACGAGTACGTGAACACGCTGAACAAGATGGGCCTGGAGGAATACATGCGAGTGTATCAGGCGGCATACGACCGCTACCAGGCGGAGTAACAAGCGGTTGGTTTAGGGTATAAGCTATTCTATTGTGCAAGCATGAGCAGCCCGCTCAAGGGAATATCCCTTGATTGCGGGCTGTTTCCGTTATTCCTAAAGAGGTACTCCTCGTTTATGCGCTGAGGTTGATTTAAAGGCATAGACGTCAATTACGCATATCCAAGCAGCACGATCAGGAGCATGGTGGAAAGAACGTGTCCGACTGGCGCCGTGATTTTTGCTGGTGATTTTCTCTATATGGAATGGTAATATTTATGAAAAGATGTTACCCGCAAGTCGTTGCAGCGTCAGGAGCTCAAGTCATCATTGGCGGGAGTTATGATGATGGTTTAAGAGGGGGCTGTGTAGCGATGGAGCGGAAGGTTTCCATGAAGAAGATTCCAAAAGGGGTAGCGGAATGGGTATTCAGGCCGAGACGCAGGTACGGGCGCTTTCCGAGAATCGAGCGGATGGTGGAATTGCTGTTCAAAGCGATACTCATTTTTTGGGCTTTTATCGTGATTCGCTGGTTTATCCTGATCACGGTTGCGACGATGAGGCATTTCGGCGTGTTTGATTAAGCAGTGTCATTGTCAAAGAGCTGTCCATTATAAGACAGGACTAGAATCAGAGTGAAAAAAGTTGTGGTAACTATTATATATTTGCTGTATAATTGTTAGTAAAGAAAAATATATCTTTTTGATTTGAAAGAAAAATGTATTTTCATGAAACCATTCATGGTATAATTTCCATACCATACAACATCAACCGGGATACCCTGGTTTGAGTTTGTTGCAGCATTTAAAAAATAAAACATGAATATGGATCTTCGGGGTAAGGTGAAATTCCTGACCGGCGGTGATGCTTCGATTCGAAGATTAGCCCGCGACTCGCGACAGCTTGCAAGGCTGCAATCGCGACTGACTTGGTGCAATTCCAAGGCCGACGGTATAGTCCGGATGGGAGAAGATCAAAGCTTGGTTTGCTGTGGGTTTTTTTTCGAAAAAATCGCATGATAGCAGGCTTATTTGATCAGCCCCCGTTTACGCCGACATGCTCGGCAAGCGGGGGCTTTCTGCTGGTAAGACCTCCGTATTCAGGATGAGGAGAGAGCTAGAGATGGATAACGTAAATACCGGTGTCAAGGTCAAGCCTTACGATTCCGGCGCACAAGCAAGGGGCCGAATGCGGGGAGGGTTTTGGCTTGTCGTATTGGGAGCGGCCCTCTGGGGCGTGGACCCTTTGTTCAGGGTCATTCTTCTGAAAAACCTGACGTCGGCGCAGATTGTTTTGCTCGAGCACATCATCATTTCCTTGATTGCCATTCCGGTTTTGTGGAGAAACCGCGTTGAATTGCGAGGTATCGGCTGGCGCCATGTCGGAGCGCTGCTGTTTATCTCCTGGGGCGGCTCCGCGCTGGCCACGATCCTGTTCACGATGGGTCTGTCAAACGGCAACCTGAACGCCGTCCTGCTGCTGCAGAAGCTTCAGCCGCTGTTTGCGATCATGCTCGCCAGCCTGCTTCTGAAGGAGAAGCTGCCTCGCCACTTTGGCATTTTGCTTATTATTGCTCTGGCGGGCACTTATCTGCTTACCTTTGGCATGACGCTGCCTATTGGTCACTGGAACGATTTTGTGCAGATCGGAAGCCTCTTATCGTTGGGCGCAGCCGCGTTATGGGGCGGCTCGACGGTGATGGGACGGCTGATGGTCGGCAAGCTGAAGTATGAGACGGTGACCTCGCTGCGCTTCGTGCTGGCGCTGCCGCTGCTGGCCTTCATGACGTGGAACGAAGGAGCCGCATGGAATATGCCGGCATTCGGTACCGGCGCTTTTGCCGCGGTATCCTTGAATCTGATCGGCCAGGCGCTGCTGCCGGGACTCTTGAGCCTGCTGGTGTATTATAAAGGGCTGACTACAACGAAGGCCTCCGTCGCAACGCTTGCCGAGCTGAGCTTCCCTATGGTCGGCGTGCTCATTAACTGGATCGTATTCCAGGAGGTTGTGACAAGCGCCCAGCTGCTGGGCTTCCTGCTGATCTGGGTTGTTCTGTTCGTCATATCAAGGCAGTCGGAATCGTCGGAGCGGACGCTATCGTAATGAATGACTTCTAAATGAATAATTCATAGTCTAAAGCTTCATGGCGTATAACTTCCATGCCGCATGATTTCATAACCGTCGTTAACAGCCTTTTCCCTTGGTAACGGAGCTATCTTCGCTTCTAACCTGCGGGGAGAAGGCTTTTTTCATAGGTCTGGATAAAAAAGCAGTTGAAATCGGAGCAACTCTCGATTAAAGTGGTAACCAACTGCCATACTAGTATGAAAAGGTGGATGGGTTGCCTATGACTATAACGGTCCAAGATGTCATTGATCGATTAACGGGACAATCCGGATCGCCGGATGCCTCGGTCGACGGAATCGTGGCGGGGGACGGGGGCGCGGCCGTTCGGGGAATTGCGGTTGCCTTCATTGCTTCGCACGACGTGATCGTACGGGCGGCGGAATTGGGCGCGAATTTGTTGATTACGCATGAGGGCGTCTTTTACAGCCATCATGAAGCTGGGCCGGATCATTTGGGGGACAGCCCGGTCGTTCAGGCCAAGCTGGAGCGTATCCGCTCCAAGGGGATGAATATATACCGGCTGCATGATGCTCCGCATCGGACCGAGCCCGACGTGATAACCGAAGGGCTGGTTAAAACCTTGGGCTGGAATGACCAGCTCGAGAAGCATCTGCCAACAGCGGCCATCGTGGCTCTGCCGGAGGGGATGACCGTTCAAGGGATCGCAGAATATATCAAGGATCGGCTGCATCTGCCGTACGTTCGCTTTGTGGGCAGCCGGGACACGGTATGCAAACGGATCGGAATCGCGGTTGGCTATCGGGGAGGCGGGCAGCACGCCATTCCGCTGTATGAACGCGAGCGGATGGATATGCTGATTGCAGGCGAAGGACCGGAGTGGGAGACGCCCGAATACGTCGCCGATGCGGCTGCGCAAGGACGGGACCAAGCGCTGATGCTGCTCGGGCATGGGGCGAGCGAGGAGCCGGGCATGCGGCTGGTTGCCGATCGGCTTCGGGACTATTTTCAGGAGCTTCCCGTTCATTTTCTCCCGGCACGTCCGTTGATTCATATCATCTAGACTTAAACTTGTTCGGTCGATGTACTACTGTATCTGGAAAGATATCGAGAGAGAGAATATCAAGAAATTGTATGGATAGAAAGAGGTAACCGTATGTCAACAGGGCCAAGGATCAAAGGATCGACCCGGGATTATTCATATCATCTATTAAAAGACCGTATTATGCGCCTCGATCTGGAGCCGGGCACCAAAATATCGGAGAAGGAAATTGCCGAAGAGCTGCAGGTCAGCCGAACGCCGGTACGCGAAGCCTTCATGAAGCTTGCCGAGGAGGAGCTGCTGGATATCATTCCGCAGAGCGGGACGCTTGTATCCAGGATCAACCTTACGCATGTGGAGGAGGGCCGGTTTATCAGGGAGAAGATTGAGAAGGAGATCGTTGCGCTGGCTTGCGAGCGTTTCCCGGAGGAGCACCGTTTTCGCTTAGAGACCAATCTTGCGCTGCAGGATGTGAGCGCGGACAACCGCAACCGATATAAGCTGTTCGAGCTGGACGAAGAGTTCCATCAAATACTGTTCGCAGGCACGGGGAAGGAACGGACATGGAAAATGCTCCAGCAGCTCAATATCCACTTCAACCGGCTGCGTCTGCTGCGGCTCTCGATGGACTCCAACTGGGAGACGATCATTGCCCAGCATAAGGAGATTTATCGGCTGATCGTGAGCGGGGAGACGGAGCAGGCCGTGAAGACCATGGAAGGCCATTTGCGCCTGGTCGTTGTGGAGCAGGACCTGCTTCGCCAGAAGTACCCTCAATATTTTATATAAACCGCACAAAAAGATGACCCCTGCATCGGCAGAGGCCATCTTTTTTTAGCTCTGGAGACCAGGGTTATCGTATCGATCGTTGAATGACTTGATCGAGAAGATCCGCAACGCGCGACGGTCCTTCTTGAAGATCCGCGCTGCTCAGCGTCAACCAGCTGTGGCGCTCATCCATATCCAGCGAGCGTTCAAGCCAGCCTGCAACACCGCTTCCCTTCCGGTCAACCTCGACCAGAACCGAAATTCCGTCGCGCTGGGGATACAGAATCAGCTCCAGCTCACGCATCCGGCTTGCGTATTCACGTCCCGGATAGAATTCAATTTCCTGCACGAACGGAACCCCGCGTCCCAGTCGGGAATGATATTCGCAGGAGGCCGTTTTAAACTGGAACCCGAGCTCGGAAGCCGCGTCGAATATAACAGCTGCCTCCGGCCCTGGCGTAACCTCAATATAGTCGTAATCCTTCGGATCGATTGCATTTTCGATATCAAGTCCGGTATGAACCCATACCCGCTGTCTGGAGAGCGTGAGCGGCGTTTCCAGCGGAAGCGGGAAGGAGAACGGGATTTCCAGTTCATCGCCCGCCTTTACAAGCAGGGAGTCGGTAATGCTAACCTTAGCCAGCACGCAGGATTCCGTGAATTTGCTGTCATCCCGCTCGCGGATATACTCGGTCATTACCTTTAGGTAGATGCGGTCCACCTTCTGTTCCACATTGCCGCCCCGAATATAGACGATCCCGCTTACTTCCTCCCCCGGATAATATGAGGATTTCTCCAGGCGGGTATCAATCTGCGCTGCGCCGATCCCGACGCTGGCCAGAATTTTGTTAAAAAACGACATGAACGTTGTCCTCCTTAAAGTATATAAGACGAACGATTGAACTGAATGTGGGCCAAGTACGTAAAATGTTCCTACAATCGTGCCCGCAGCCCATTCATTTGTTCATCCTATATTAGGATGTATAATACTGGCTTATACGGACAAAAGCGGCCGGAAGTTTCTTACATCAAGGCATTTTTCAAAAAATATTTTTTAGGGAATTAAAGTGGTGCTCTCGCAGATTTGCCGTGCCGACACGCCAGCTTCGCGGGGGGCTTATTCATGCGATCAACCGATGACATGTATCCTCAACAGTGCTTGCGTCCCTCTCATCTGCATAGATGCAGCGGCTTGCCGCCAGGAGTTAGCTTTCGCGGAGGGCGCATGGTATAGTGAAGTCGATACCCTTTAAGGATGGAGTATGTAACATGAGCAAACAACAACGTTCTGCGCATAATAACAAAAATAGCAAGCATGGCAAGGCAGAAGGAGCCAAACCGAACGGACCAGCGGCGTCGAGCCGTCCGAAGCCTTCCGGGAAGCCGGCCTACTCGCGAGAAGATTCGAAGCCGGCAACAGGCCGAAAGGCTGCTTCTTCCAAGGAAAGGCCGAATCCGAAAGTGGGGAAGGCGCCTCATTCATATAACCAGAAACGGCGTTCAACTTCCAATACCACCAACGCGGAGGAGCTGAAGTCCGGCGATATCATCATCGTGACGATCAAGCGGCTCGGCATCAACGGCGAAGGCGTCGGCTACTATCGCCGCAAGGCGGTCTTTATTGACGGCGCCATTACGGATGAAGTCGTCAAGGCGGAGGTCCAAGAGGTTCAGCCGAAATTCATCAAGGCCCAGCTGCTGGAAGTGGAGAAGCGTTCACCCCACCGGATCGAGCCGCCGTGTCCGGTGTTCGGGATATGCGGAGGCTGCCAGATCCAGCACATATCCTATGAGGGCCAGCTTGCGGCGAAGACCGATATCGTCCGCGAGGCGTTCAACCGGTACGCCGGGTTGGACAATCTGCGGTTCAAGCCGATCCTCGGGATGGAGCATCCGTGGAATTATCGGAATAAAGCCCAGCTGCAGCTAAAGCGGCAGGGCCGCGAGGTCATCGCGGGACTGTATGAAGCCGACAGCCATTCCATCGTCGATATCAGCGGCTGCCCGATCCAGCATCCGAAGGTGAACGAAGCGGTGGAAAAGGTGAAGTCGGTGTTGGAGGAATTGCGCATTCCTCTATATAAGGAGAACGGGAGCAAGGATGGGGTGCGAACCATCGTGGTCCGCCACGGCTTCCAGTCCGGCGAGCTGCAGGTGACGCTCGTAACGGCAGGCAGCCGTCTGCCGCGGCAGGACGACTTTGTTCGAATGCTGCGCCTGACGATGCCGGAGGTCAGCGGCATTGCCATGAACATCAACCCGAAGAAGACCTCCCTCATATTCGGAGAGCGGACGATAACCCTGTGGGGAGCCGAGAACATGCAGGAATCGCTGAGCGACCTGCAGTTTGCGCTGTCGCCGCGGGCATTCTTCCAGCTGAATCCGCAGCAGACGGTGAAGCTGTATGAATCGGTGCGTGCTGCGGCCGGACTGACCGGTCAAGAGACGGTCATTGATGCCTACTGCGGGACAGGCACGATTGGGCTGTGGCTGGCTCCGTATGCGAAGGAGATCCGCGGGATCGAGGCGATTCCCGAAGCGGTGGAGGACGCCTGTATCAACGCGCAGCGCAACGGCCGCACCAATGCAAGCTTCCATGTCGGACAGGCAGAGGAGCTGCTGCCGCGCTGGGTCAAGGACGGATTGCGTCCCGACGTCATAATCGCTGATCCGCCGCGGACCGGCCTGGACCCGCGCTTTCTGGAGACGATCCTCCGCACCAAACCGAAGCGGTTCGTGTACGTCTCCTGCAACCCGTCGACGTTGGCGAAGGATTGCAAGGTGCTGCTGGACGGAGGCTATGAGATCGATTGGGTACAGCCGGTCGATATGTTTCCGCAGACGAGTCATGTGGAGTGCGTAATAGGAATATGTCGAGACGATACGTAGAAGTACTGAATTATCAGTATTCTGCAAAGTATGCTTCGTTTACGACTAATGGAAAGGACTACAGGAATAAGGTGTTAAACGATAAAATCGAGGTTTCTATTGTTCTCGACTTGGAATGGATAGATACACCTAGTGATTTTTAATTGAAAACAAGAATATCCAAGAGAGCGTCCTTATCGGGGCGTTCTCTTTTTATATAGATATTTCTTCAAAGAGCCGGTTGTCCCTCTCAGGCAGCCGGCATTTTTCATGAAAGGAGGAACAGCGAATGACGAAGGTGATTGCTCTTGCCAATCAGAAAGGCGGTGTCGGCAAAACGACTACGGCTGTTAATTTAGGTATTGGCTTGGCGACTGAAGGTAAAAAGGTTCTTCTAGTGGATGCGGATGCACAAGGCAATTTGACAGATGCGTTGGGTTACCGCGAACCGGATAATTTGTCAATTTCTTTGGCTACACTGCTCGTTAAAAATATGTTGGAAGAATCGTATCCGCCCCAAAAAGGCATTTTGCACCATCCCGAAGGGATTGACCTAATGCCCGGTAACATCGAATTGTCTGCTGTTGAAGTCTCGCTTGTCAATACAATGAGCAGGGAAACGATCTTGCGCTCCTATATAGACAAGGTGAAAAAGGACTATGATTATGTCCTTATTGACTGTATGCCCAGCTTGGGCATGTTGACCATCAATGCACTGGCGGCTGCTGATAGCGTCATCATTCCGGTTCAGGCGCATTATTTACCGGCGAAAGGAATGACGCAGCTTTTGCAAACCATTTCCCGTGTCCGACGCCAAATCAACCCGAAGTTGCTGGTAGATGGCGTGCTGCTGACGATGGTGGACAACCGGACCAACTTTGCCAAGGATATTTCCTTTGTTCTTCGGCGTGATTATGGAGACAAGCTGCGTGTGTTTCAAACGGAAATTCCGCTTTCCATCCGTGCGGCGGAAACGAGCGCCAAGGGGAAGAGCATTTATAAGCATGATCCGAACGGACAAGTAGCCGAAGCGTATGCGGCATTTACAAAGGAGGTGAAGGGTATTGGCAAAGAAAGACGACAGACGCGCCAGCATCAAGCTGACCACAGTCGATGATTTGTTTTCGACCGATGAGAGCCGCGCCGATGCACAGCGGGAAAAAGTGATGGACATCCCGTTGTCAGAGATCAGCGATTTCCCCGATCATCCATTCAAAGTAAAAGCGGATGAAGCGATGCTGGAAATGGCAGATAGTGTGAAGCAATACGGCGTATTGGTTCCTGGATTAGTACGTCCGAAGGCAGAGGGCGGTTATGAGATGGTCGCCGGACATCGGCGGAAAAAGGCGAGCGAGCTGGCGGGTATGGAAATGATGCCTTGCATCGTCCGCGAACTGGACGACGATCAAGCGACCATTATTATGGTGGACAGCAACCTGCAAAGGGAGCATATCGCGCCTAGCGAGAAGGCGTTTGCTTATAAGATGAAGCTGGAGGCGATGAAAAGACAGGCAGGCAGACCAAGTAAAGAAAATGTGTCCCAAGTTGGGACACAAAAACGTTCCGATGAACTGCTAGCAGATCAAGTTGGAGAAAGTCGCAATCAAATTCAGCGATATATTCGCTTGACTCATTTGATCCCTTCCATTCTTGAAATGGTAGATGAAAAACGGATCGCGTTTAATCCGGCTGTTGAGTTGTCTTACTTGGCCGAAAAAGAGCAGCAAGACCTTTATGAAACGATACAGTCCGAAGACTGTACGCCTTCTTTGTCACAGGCGCTGCGTATGAAGAAACTGAGTCAGGGCGGACGGCTCAATATGGATGTTATCTTCTCGATTTTGACGGAGGAAAAGCCCAATCAGAGGGAAAAAATGCACATTCAGCGGGAGCGCATTGATCGCTTTTTCCCTAAGAATTTCACTGAAAAACAAAAGGAGGACCTTATTGTCCAATTGCTTGAAAGCTGGTATCGCAAGCGGCAGCGCGAACATGGAAGATAATCTTAAGCAACATGAACAAAAAATAGCCATTCCTTACTCTCCATTGCCGGGGAGTTTTTTTGTGCCTACAAGGAGGTGACGGAGATGCTCTTTACGGAAGGTAAATGGCGGAAATACGAACGATTAATGAAAGAAAGGCCCGGTTTTGACCGCAGAGAACCGAAAGATGAATCGGAGCGTTCCAACACAGCTAAAGAGGAACGAAGAAAAAGAAGTCGAGCAAAGCATAAAAGCAATGAGAAGGAAGAAAGTTGAAATTCATTTGGTATAGAAAGGAGTCGTGAGCATGTCTTGGATCTATCGTCATCGCAAGATGCTGGTGATCGCTGCCATTTTGTTCGGCATTCTTTTGCTCGTGTCGGCTGTCATTTTTCACTTGATGAGACAAGCTGAACAACAGCAGGAACATCAGGAAGTGATCGCCCATTATGAGAGGCAAATAGAACAGTTAACAGCGACTAAAGAAGAATCGCTGCAAACGGTATGGACTGTGGCTCGAACCATTCCGGACGGTGAGCAGATCGAACCGGAAGACGTCACGGCGATGACCCTGCCGACCGCATTGGTTTCGCCCGAAATGATCGCTAAGGAGGAAGAGGCGGTCGGTAAACACGCCAAAGTTGAACTTCGCCCGGGAATGCCGCTTCTTGCTTCTGTGCTGTATGAGGGCAACCCGATTGCCAAGGATGTGCGGACACAAGAGTTTCAAATCATTCAGCTTCCGTCGCATCTGGGAAAAGCACAGTATATCGATGTGAGGATCAACTTCCCGACTGGCGAAGATTTCGTTGTGCTTGCCAAAAAGCAGGTGCTTGATCGCGAGGGAACCGTCATTTGGCTGGAGATGAATGAAACCGACCTGCTGCTCACATCAAGCGCGATCATCGATGCTTATCTGCAAGGCGCAAGATTATACGCGGTGCCCTATATCGAACCGGGACTGCAAGAGGCAGCGACGGCGACTTATCCGGCCAATCCGATGGTGTTGGATTTATTGGAGCAAAACCCAAACCTGGTTGAGCAGGTTTCTACTGAGCTGGCTCGTCAGCAACGCGAAAGGTTGGAAAGCAACCTGAATGAAATGAGCGAAGCGGACAAAATGCGGGTGATGTACGGCAATGTCACCGTGCAGCAACAACTCATGAATGAACGGGCCGCAACACAGCAAAGCAATGCCGCTCAGCAAATGCCGCAGCCCCTTAGTTTCCCGGAGCAGGATGACCAAGAGTCGGTGCAAGGAGAAGATGAACAGCCGCCTTCTTCCCTTCCGGTCGTGGTAGAAGAAGAATCGCCCGAAGCGACGTTGCCCGATCCACCGCCTGCATCCGAGCCAGAGTCAGAAACGGCCCCGGATTATTCCGAAATCTTCAATCAATAAGGAGAAACCATGAAAAAGATTGTATTTTTAGGAGCGCCGGATAAAAGCCATGTGCTGTTATTGCTTGGCAAACTCCTGGCCGCAATGGATTACAAGGTGCTGGTGGTGGACTCCACTCTCGCACAAACGACACAGGGATATTTGCCGCAGGAAGAATTACGCGCCCCGCTCTACGAGTTTGAAGGTGTGGACGTGGCCTGTGGGTTTATCTTGTATTCGCAGATGGAACGATACTTGTATCAGAAAGCAAATGGCATGGATTACGATGTGATGCTGCTGGACACCGACCATACCGAAATGGTCAAAGGGCGGGAGTTACCCCATTACGACAAGCGGATCTGGTGCAGCAATTTCAACCGATTGACCATGCAGCGAAATGTCGAATTGATGCAGCGGTTATGCTTGCATGAAGCACAGAATCAACCGGTATCGTTTTACAAGATGATGCTATCCGTTGTTCCTCTGACTGTCACCGAGGCGTATCTCGATTCCGCCTTTGCTCAGCAGACCATTCGCTGGGAGGAAGCGGTTTTTCGTTTTCCGCTGGATGAGCGTGATGTATCCGCCGAGCTGGAAAACCAGCATCATGGCCGCATCGATGTGAAGGGACTATCGGGAACGTATCGCCGCACGATATGGGAGATGGCACAACAGTTGTTTGATTGGGACGACAAAACCGTTCGCAAGGCATGGAAGCGACTTCGCCAAGAACGCGCTGCCTTCCGTCGCTAATCAAGCTGATCAAAATGATTGAGAAAAGGAGGGGACACGGTGACGGGACATACAATCGTGTTTTGGAGTCCGGTATCGGGAACCGGGACAACGAGCAATCTGGCAGCGACTGCCTCGGTCATGGGACTGGAGTGTTCGGCACATATGTTGCTGCTGGGTCATTGTGAAAGTCACGATATCGCCTTGAAGCAATGCTTTTATCAAACGCATGCCTCTCGGGAGATGGACATGGATGTCTCAGTCAATATGGGGGTAGATGCGTTATTGCGACTGCTGCAAAACCGAAAATTGCAACCCAACATGATTCGGGATTACACGCTGCCTTTGTTAAAGGACAGGCTCGACTTGCTGCCGGGTTCAAGCAAGCCGGATGATCGTTTTATTGACATGGCCACGCCTTGGATGGAATCGCTGCTAAGCATGGCGAAACGGATGTATGATCTTGTGTTTGTGGATGGCGGCAGCGGAAATTCATCGGAATGGACCAACGGTTTACTGCGGCTGGCGGATGTGCTGGTGGTGTGCCTCCCGCAAAATCGGTTGGCTGTCCATCGTTTTTTTCGGATGGATGAACTTCAAGCGATGCTCGCAACTAAAAAGCATGTGCTCGTATTCGGAAAATATGATCGGTACTCATCTTTGACCCATAAAAATTTGTTGCGTCCTTATGGACGGCGTTTACAAACATGTTCGGTCAGTTACAATACACGGTGGTTGGATGATGGACAAAACGGGCAGGCGATTTCTTACATGTATCGCAATCGGCAAGTGCCGCGGGAACATGAAAACTATCTGTTCATGCGAGACGTGCGAGCGTTGGCACTTGCGTTGATTGAACAAACGGGCTTGCACAATGCCTTTTTCGGCGGGAAGGAGACCCCGATATGATGGGCGCGTTACATGGTCTGTTGATCGGAGGCATTGTCTTAATAGGCGTATTGTTCCTGTATTTGCGCATGAGCCGAACCTTGCCGGAACGCCAGCAGGAAGCGCCGGTGTACACGTTGAAGGCGATGGAAGAATACGTCAAAAGAGCACTGCATGACGTGATAAGCGCCAATCTGACGGATTACGGTCTATCAGAAGAAGAGTATCGGCGACGGAAAAACAAGCGGGCCGAGATGAAAAAAGCGCTGCGCGGATGCACGTCTGGTGATCTGCGTGACAAAATGTATGTCAAGCAATATATAACCGATTTGCTTGCACAGCACTATACGTTGGATCATGAACATCTGAACCGGTTGATCCCGTTTGATCGCCCTGAATCGTTGTCGCATCAGGATCAGTTTGACATCTTGCTTCATGTATACAAAAAACGTCACGGCTATCATGCGCTTAGTGAACTCATACGCCGCTATGATCTGGATCGGCCCAAGCCGGATGCCCATGAAGAACAGGAGCTGTCTTACCGTATTACGTCTGAGGAGATCGGCGAGATTTATGAACAAGAGGACGTCCAGCTATCGGAAGAGGATAAACTTCAAATCGTGGTGCAGCGCATTTACCAGCACTACAAAGGCTTTAGTGTCGTGGACGAACTGCGCGATATGCGCATTGACGGCGTGTCCGGCGGAGTGTCCGGTTTGCCGCCTTCCGTATGGGAAGAAACATGGGATTGGGACGGGGATGTTCAACTCGGTGAGGTGCCGCGGGCGCATGATAGTGTGTGGGTTTTTTATGAGGGGAAATCCATCCACCTTAGTTTCCTCTCCTTTGGATCGGAACTGGAACTGCGGCGCGTATGCCAAAACATCTACAAGCATAATTTTCCCGGCCAGTTGTCCGAAACGACCGGATACAAGGTGAATGAAATGGCCGACGGTTCTCGTGTCGTGGTGCTGCGCCCCCGATTTGCCGAGTCGTGGGCTTTTTTTGTGCGCAAATTTGATGTGCAAAATGCCACTTTGGAACAGCTGATTCGCGATGAACATGCGGAACTGCCGATTGCTCTGATTCGCTATCTTGTGATGGGAGAGCGCATTACGGCGATAACTGGCGCGCAAGGCAGCGGGAAAACGACGCTGCTTATGGCCATGGTGCGTCATATATCCGCCCTGCTCCCGATTCGCGTTCAAGAGATGAGCTTTGAACTGCAACTGCGCAAAATTTATCCGAATCGTAATATTCTCAGCCTTCGGGAAACGGAAACGATCTCCGGTCAGGCCGGGCTGGATATACAGAAAAAAACGGACGGCTCGGTCAACATTTTGGGTGAGGTGGCGACCGACCCGGTAGCGGCCTGGATGATTCAAATGGCGCAAGTGGCTTCACTTTTTACGTTGTTTACCCACCACGCCAAAACGTTTCGCGATTTGGTGTTGTCCTTGCGCAATTCATTGCTCAAAACCGGCGTGTTTACCAATGAACAGGTGGCAGAACAGCAAGTGGTCAGCGTCATCAACTTTGATATTCATTTAAAACGGGATGCGGACGGTCGCCGCTATATCGAGCGCATCACGGAATGCGTACCGCTTGCACAGGAAATGCCTTACCGGACAGACTTTCGCGAGAAAAAGACGCTGGATGAGAAGATGGATGCGTTTATGGAGACGGTGACGGACTACTTCCATCGCTCCACGGATCGGAAACTGTATGAAGCGCGAAATGTCATTGAATATCGGGACGGCCGTTATGTCGCGGTTCATCCGTTGTCCGAACAAAGCCGCAAAGAGATTGCCGAGCGGCTTGCCGGTCCGGACCAGGCAGCTTTCGAGGCGTTTTTGTGTAATTGGGGGGATGGCGATGAATCTTGAGTGGCTTTCCCTGCTGCTTGGCGGAGCGACGCTGTTGTTTCTTGGGGCGGTCTTAGCGTTTCAATTTTTGTCCCGCTATGGGGAAGCCGGGGCAGCACGAAAGTATGAAGCCTTGCGCCAACCTGCCAAAACGAGCAACAAGCAGGCATTGCACAACGGCATGCAACAACTCTATACCCTCTGCTCTCGTGTACCGCTCTTGCGTACCTACTTACACTTCATTCGTCGTCGTTTGGTTATTCTCCACCTGGGCGATGAGTGGAAGCTGCGTCTGGAGACGATGCGGACGGCGCTTTGGCTCTGGGGCATGTTGCTTGCAGCGGCTGTGCCGATCACGCTTTGGGTGCGCGATGTATTTACACTTGTCATGCTGATGATTGGCGGTTGGGTTTGCCACGGCATGTTAACAGACGTATTCGTACAACGGTTGGAAATGCGATTGTTGCGTCAGCTACGCCAGTTTTTCGGGGATGTCCGTCATCATTATCACCGACACGGAATGGTAGAAGAAGCGATTTACGAAGCGACGGATGAAGCGCCGTATGAAATGACTTTGCACGGCCAGGAAATCGTTGAAGTGTTGACCGACAGCCACGCGGAAGAACGACTGGAACAATACTTGGAAGCGGCTCCGAACCGTTATTTGAAAGGTTTGGCCGGATTGTCGTATCTGGTGAAGGAATACGGAGACAAACAAACGGATAGCGGATCATTGTATTTGAAGGCATTGGGAAAATTGGCCGGTGAATTAAACTTTGAACTGTTGCGCCGGGAACGCCTTGGTTTTTTGCTGCATGGGCTGTCCGTTATTGCCCTGCTTCCGCTCTTGTTTACCCGTCCGATTGAAGCATGGGCCAGCTATTATTTTTCGGCGATGGACGCCTTTTACAGCAGTGTGATGGGTTGGAGCATAAAGCTCGGCTTGATGGGGGTCGTTTGGCTCTCCTATGTTCTGCTTCGTCATATTCAGAGCTTGGAGACCTCGCCGAAAATCACCAACCGAAAGAGATGGGAGAAATGGGCGCACGGCTGGGGCTGGATGTGTTGGCTCGTTCACCGATTGGGTCCTGCTCCTGGCTCAAGGGAAGCGGAACGGATGGTGAAGCTACTGAAAGAAACGGCTTCTCCTCTACGGTTGGAATGGTTTTATGTCCAGCGAATCGTGGCGGGAAGCATGGCTTTTCTTGCAGCAATGGGGCTATTCATAGCTTTGCATTTTACGGATCGGCATCAAGTGCTATATGCGCCGGTGTATGCCAATACGTTGTTTGGTCAAGCGACGCCTGAGGAGCAGGAAAGAGCGCTGGAAGCAGCCGCGCTGGATCGGAGAATCATCGAACAAGTAAAGGGGGTGAGGCCTACAGAGGAGTCGCTCTTGGAGCTGTTGCGAAAGGAGACCGGAGGAGAACGTTCGGATGAAGCGCTTCGCGCGGATGCACAGCGCATTATAGGCAAGTTGGAGAAACTCGACAGGCAATACGTCAAATGGTGGCAAGCGCTATTGACCGTTTTGGCGGGCTGGGTCGGCTACTGGGCGCCGGTCGGCATTCGCCTGTTCCAGCGCAAGATGCGGCAAATGGAAATGAAGCATGAAGTGGATCAATTGCAGGCGGTCATTGCGATGCTGGCCGATATGGATCGCATGTCGGTAGAGCATTTGCTAATTTGGATGGAGCAGTTCGCCCGCGTGTTCGAAGAGCCGCTGCAAACATGCCTGCTCCATTTTGATCAAGGCGCTGAACAGGCGCTGGCGCAGCTCAAGGAGGATGCGCCTTTTCAGCCATTCGTGCGCATGGTGGAAAAGCTGGAACTGGCGGCAAGCACGCTGCCGATTCGAAAAGCGTTTGATGATTTGGAGTCCGAGTACGTGTATGCACAGGAAGAACGCAAGCAGGAGTACGAACGATTGATTGAGCACAAGGCGGACTGGGGCAGAATGATCGGGTTCGCACCAATGATGGCGCTTATTTTCGGTTATCTGGTCATTCCGCTCATTGTTGTTAGCTTGAACCAAATGTCGGTGTACTACGAGCAATTGCAACGCATTCAATAATTCATCTTTAGTGGTGCTTTCCATGTTGGAAAGGACCGTTTTTTATTTCTACATTTAAAGGAGAGATCGACTATGTCCAATGCACAAAAGGCGCTGGTAATGGCGGCGGGCATTTTCCTCGCAATTGCGCTCATTACCCTCGCTGTCGTGTTGTTTATTTCCGCGCAAGATTCTACAAAAGCAGCTCAAAGCAATTTTAGCAATATCCAAACGGAATTATCGCAGACGGCATTTACGGTGTACGACAACACGACACTTTCGGGTAGTCAAGTCGTCAATGCTCTGCGCAAGTTTTCGGATCAGGAACAATTTGGCATCCAAATAATCACCGGGAAAAACCCGACCGGACAGTGGTATGGCAAAGTCATCAACATTGGCGTTCCGATGGACAGCATCACGTATGGATCGGTCGTTGGCGATGCGCCTGGACGTTTGGAGCATACCGTCGATGAAGCCAATGTGAACTATGTTAATCCGAGCGGAAAGTTTCAGGCGCAATTGGTGCTAGATCGCAGCAACGTCATTCGCGGGATCGTGTTCCGTCAACAATAAGGCGCGAAAACGAAATGAAGCTACGGGGCGTCTGTCTAGCTGACGCCCCCTTTTGCTGAAAGGAGGAAGCCATTGGATTACGCAACGCGAACGATGTTGGAGATGAGTGCATCCTGTCTCCTGTTTTTAGTCGCCGTAGTTAGCGGGCTATGGCTGTTTCAAAACGGCGCGACGCTTGCCGATTCGGCCTATTTCTCAGGTATGACGCAGGACCGGACCATCCGGCAAACGTTGTCTCCCTTGTCCGGTGATGGCAGTATGTCGGGAACCGAAGTGTTTCAGGCCATCGCGCGGTTGGAAGAAGGAGATGCGGAAATCGTGGTGGATGGCGTCCGATACGCATCACCGGTGAATCGGGAGCAATGGTTTTCTGATAGAATCCAACTCCATGGCCGCTACAGCGTCTCGCACGAACGTGACACGGACGGGCGTCTGATGTGCCTGATAGTCGTCACACGTTAAGGAGAATGCCATGAACAGTTATATCAAAGTGTTTGCGATACTGCTTGCCGTACTGCTGCTATACATGTACCCGATTTACACAGCGTTCCAGCAGCAGGATGATATTTCTGAGTTGGTCGTCCTGCGGGCGACAACGGCGTTTGTGGATGCGGTACGTGACAAAGGATATATTTCACCGACCATGTATACCGATTTCAGACAAGCTATTGAGGTGACGGGCCTTAATTTCGATGTGCAGATGGAACATGAGAGCAAGAAATATGTGCCGGTATATGACGATCCGGCCAGGCCGGAAACGTTCCAGGGCACGTATGAAGTGCATTATGATGCGTTTTACAACGCTCAAATCTTGCCGGTGCTGTTTCCCGATAGCTCTGCCCCCAGAGATGACCCGTCAAGAAGGTACAAACTGCGGGTGGGCGATACGTTCACGGTCACGGTCAAAAATGTGAGCCGTACGCCCGGCACGATCTTGTTTGATTTTCTGAACAGCACCGTCAGCCCGAACGATAAAATATTCATTCCTTATGGCGGGGTGGTACGCAATGAAGTGGATTGAATGGGCTGTCGTCGGCGTGCTGATCTTTTTCCCGTTTGCCACGATCAATCAGATTGACGTGGAACTGATGCGTCAAACGATGCTGCTCGAACTGCGTTATGACGCTGCCATGGATGCAGCGGTGGATGCGGCAGCACAAGCACTCATCATTAATGCTGATCAGCAGCATGAGTCACGCTACGAGTCGGTCAAGCAAGTAACGGTCAACAAGGAGGAAGCTCTCACGGCGTTTTACCGGACGCTGTACACCAATTTTGGCATATCCAGCGATCCGGTTTCGCAAGGGGTGTTGCAGCGTTACATTCCGGTAATTATCGTCATTGGATACGACGGGTTTTATGTCTATGCTGAGGATGAATGGACAGATCGTAACGGTCATACCGTCATGGCATCGGCTTGGGGAACCAAACAGCCGTATGCGTATACCGATTCAAGCGGCAACAGCTACTCCTTTACGTTGGACGAACAAGTGCTGGTGTATGTCGCGGCGACTCGTAGTTGGCATGAGGGTTTTCGCAGGGACATTCAAGCGGAGGCCAACATTCCGTTGTTAAGAGATGCTACGTTATTTAATGAAGTGCGTCGTAGCACCATCGTGGGCGCAATACAAGATGAGCTATCCTATCGGATCAACAAGCACAACGAAGTCGCCCTACGAAATGGTCTTTCCTATACGTTTACATTTCCGTCCATCCCGATGGAGGAATGGCACAACACGATTGCCGATGTAGGCGTTGTAGCTTTTATGCGGGGCATTCCGATCGGACACAAGGTATATAACAGCTACGCATTGGGCGGCAGCCGCGTGATGAAGCCAACGGAGATTGTGGGAGCGATGAAAGACAATATGAAAGTATATTATCGCAGAACCTGCCCGTTCTCCTATCCGATAGAAGAAACGTTCACAAGTGAAAAAGCGGCTGCGAAACAGGGCTATATGCCCCTTTCCTGTTCCTCTTTCTAAAAGTGGACAGACTGATTCATGCACATTATGCTAGTAGTAACAGGTGCAACCAGTTCAGTCAGGATTACTTGAATAAGAGGTGAAATGAGTGAAGAAATGGTTTATGGCCATGACGATTACCGTCCTGGTTAGCAGCTTGTTCGGAGTTGCGGCAAGTGCTGCCAGTCTTCCTCCTACGTTTGTAAGCGTGGTGTTGGACGGTAAAAAAATATGGTTTCCCGATGCCCAAGCTTATGTTGACGAGAACCAGCGAACATTAGTGCCAGTTCGCTTTGTTGCGGAATCGCTTGGTGCCAAGGTTGGCTGGGAAGCTCCGAGCCAATCGGTGCCGATTGAACGGGACGGCCAGCAGATTCGACTGCAAATCGGTTCAAATATTGCGCTTGTCAATGGACAAGAGGTCGCTTTAGATACGCAAGTGGTAACCAAGGACGGCCGGACGTTTGTGCCGCTGCGTTTTGTCAGCGAGGTGCTGGGCGCAGAGGTGGAATGGGACGGCAGTACGTCAACGGTGACAATTCACACGAAGGACATCTCTGAGAGCGACACGGATGAATGGGGCCGCTTGCTCCGCAAGACGGATCTTCCGAAAAATGCGGCGGACTATCCCTACATTTTGGCCGATGTTCCCAATGAGATGTACGAGATGGCGTACCCCCCCTCCCGTCCTTCAGAAAGCAAAGTGTCTTCCGAACTGTACGCGACCATCCCCGAATACAACAAGCAGAACGTGGACATCTGGATGGGACACTTAAAAACGTTTGGCGCTTTGTTGTTAAATGTAGATTACCGCACGATTGATGATACGTGGGCGCAGGCCATGTTTGCAACGAAGATGCAAAACTCCAATGCGGAATTGAGATACATTCGTGAATATGTGGATTGGGTGAAAGAAAATCAAATTCATATTATGGGCTACCTGGAACCGGAGCCGTCCATGATTTTTTATGACGGGTTTGGAGCGGATTATATTCGCGTCAAGTTTCGGGTTCAATTCCTCTCGTTTAAACATCATGAACGGTTGATTTATGATAACTGGTTTCCGCAGGAAGCAGATTTTGAAAAGAATGTGTGGTATGAAGGGTACGCCGACATCAAAATGGTCACCAACGTCGGCGGCCATTGGGGAAGCACGTTAAAGGTCTCGCCCACGGCCAGCTTGTTTTTCAACCACACGATTTCAAAGGTGGAATGATCGGTGAGCAACAGAAAACTTTATCAACGTGTACTGTGCATGCTGCTGGCATGCACTTTTTTTATGCCGTTTTTCGTCGTTCAACAAGCGGCGGCAGCTCCCCCGCAAGTGATTATCCGTGACGGCAAGATTCAATTCGAAATCACCAGCACGGCGGCGAGCACTTCGATTCGGTATCGGACGGTGGGCTGGGTGGTGACCCGGGAGCAAGTTTGCAGCACAACATCGCCCAAACAATGCGCTGACCCGCGCAGCAGGCCGCATGCCTTGTTTATGAATCAGGAAGTACGACAAATCGGGCAGCATCCCGATCCTCCTGTACCGGGGCAACCGTTGACATCATACTACGAAATCCCCGAAGAAATCGTGACGCAGCGCCTCTGGCAAGCAGGAATGGAAGGCATTCAGAACAATGACGATCTTTACTTTTATGCTGTGATGGTATCGGTCAATGCGGACGGCTCGGTGCGGAAAGGTCCGTTTTATACGTTGTCCGGGATCAAACAAGCGGAAGGCTGGAGATTTCCGGACGATCTGGATGATTACTTTGGCTTGCATATTCCATATCGTAGTGCGGAATTCCCGGTGGACGTTATCGCTAAAACAGTAGACGGACGGGTGATTGACCGACCGGATGTGACATTTGAAAAAGGAAAGTTCGAGATCGGGGAAACGATCAATCATGAATTTCCGGCGGTGATCGAAGACAATGGAAAAACGTATACCATCGCTCGCTCCTATATATCACCGAAGCAAGACCCGTCGCGAAAAACGTGGGTGCAGGAAAACCCGGAAACGAACGAAAAAGTGCGCATTCGCAGCTTTACGGTCGCGCTGGGCGGAACGAATCTAATCGCCGAATACCATGAGGAAAATACGGTGAAGGCGATTTATATGACAGAAGGCGGCCAAGTCCTGAAAGAGGTGGATAAAGGCGAATATGCGACCGGAGATGAAGTGAATCACACGTTTGAAGCCGCACTGACCAAAGACGGGCAGACGTATGAAATCATCCGGTCTTATATCACGAACAACAACAAGCCCGACGAGAAATTGTTTATTCAGGAAAAAGGAGATAGCAAGTTGCTGGATCGGTCCATCTTTGTCGGTTCCGGAGGCTCCAATTTTATCGGCATATACAAAGGGGGAAATGGCGGTACGGATGACGAAACAGAGCCTGGAGCTGTCAAGGAAAACGAAGTGATGAATCCCGATGCTTCGGCTGTGATCCAAGCGGATACTCGCGGTGCGGAACGCTTCGACGTGCTTCAAGGCATCCCGACATCGGAGAGTCTTTATGTTCAAGCGAATGCCAAAGCGTATCTGTACCGAAACAAATTTACGGAAATCAAAGGGACGAAGACGTACCCGATTACCGTTAGTCGAACATACACGCTGCGCTGGACGGAATACGTTTCCGGTCCCCCGGACAGCGAAGGCAATCCAACCAGAGTGCCTGTTTCACGCTCGGATACACAAACCGTAACGAAAAGCTATACCGTGGAGCGCAAGTACAGCTACTGGCTCATTGATCGTCTGGAGGTATATGGCTTGCAAAAAGCAGAGGTTTCCAACTACGCGTTACCCAGCGGACAAGTTACCTTGAAGCCGAACGGCTACGCGCAGCCAAGGGTCTCGGTTTCTCACGACGCCACCCATCAGGCTCATATTATCGATCCGGTCTATCAAAATGTGACGCTGCCTGGGCAAACGATTCAAGGAGGTTCCAGCCGTCCATCTGTGCCGAATGAGGATTGGACCAACGCAGCGGAACAGGCTGTCGGAAAAATCAAAGTGAAAAATGACTCACTGATCTTTAACGGGCAAACGATTATGGACAACCGGATCACGGAAGAAACCGCCCCGCCCCCGAGGGAGATACCGACTCCGCCCGAGATCGGACAAAATGTTCTGTATAGCAACGGTTTGTTGATCGATGCCAGCAAACCCAACAAGGCCGAACAGCCAAGCTCCGGCACGATCTTCTATGCGCTCATCGAAGGAATTGGAGGCGGCCAGAACCAAAGCTATCCCATTGATGGCATTAATCCGGTGACGGTGCATACGCCGGTCGTCAACCAGGCTTCCGTATCTGACGATCAGGCGCATAATCAAAAAACGCTGCCGACCGCAGGGAGAGCCGCGCTTATTCTGGATCGTCCATTTACGGTCATCATCCCAACCAATGGAGCGCATCGGGATATAAAGGGTTACGGCAATCGCGACTATGGCAAGTATATGCGCGACAAGCAAGTATGGTTTCCGTTTGACGTGTACAAAGCGGATCGGAAAACGCTGATCCCGAAAGAAACATGGACGTCGATCCCGGTCGGCCAGATTCAGACAACGTTTTATTTACCTGTTTGGGTGGACGAGGGCAATTATGATGTACTATTCCGAACCATTGCTGAAAACAGTCCTCCCTCCTTTACGTCACAAATGAACGCCAATTTAGACTTGACGCACCATGTGGCCACACAGGTTGTGCCGGTTGAAGTGATCGGCCGTGTCTATGATTTCCGCATCACAGACATTGCCGACTTTAATTGGGAGACCGTATTTCGCAGAGAACGAGGAAGTGCAACGCCGACTGGCAACGCTTATTGGGTGGGTACGAAGGGCATCGACGGCGCAGCACGGGGGAATCAGCCTCCTTACGTGTTGCCGATACGACCGGGGAGCCATCCGGATGCCGGCAAGAAAAACGTGGCTGTCAAAACCGGCTACCATATTAAATTTGAATTGAAGAGTATGGGCAATATGTTCGGTTCGGACGACGGGATCAAGATTACGCCAACCTTTTACTTTGTCGACAGCAAGGGCAAGAACCGGCAAGAGGTGGACTTGTACTATCATTCGGGGAATAAACGTTTTATTCGCATCGGCTCCAGTGCAGATGTGGAGCGGCGTCATGTGACGCTGGACACCCGCTTGCGCAATATGTCCCAGCAGGAACTGACGAACACGGCATCTTCCCTTTGGTCGCTGAACGGTGCGTCTGGCAACCAGCAAACGTTTATTCAGCAGTTTTTGAAAGATGCACAGCAGCCCGTTTACGTGGGCGGATATGATGTCATGTTGCTCCCGCCACGGCTTCGGACATTTATCGGCAGTATGGAAGTTCCTTCCGGCATTGACGTTTCGCGTGCCCATGCTTCGGTGCAGCGATGGGTTGGCGAATACAGTCTACCTGCCGCGCCGTATGTCGTCCCCAAAGGATTCAACTTGGCCGAGTACGGACGAACCAATCGGCTGGACGATAAGTCGCCTATCTTTTTGCGGGACGGGTACATCATTGTCAATTTCAATATCGAAACGATTCGCAATCAGAATGTGAATCAACCGCATTTGCAGTATATCCACGCGCCGCTCAGCAATCAATGGCGACGAGAAGGGTTTCAGCATCGCTTTGTCGACCCGTATGGAGCAACGTTTAGTTTGCAGGACGGCGATATGGTGTTCTATCATGCCGACCTGTCTTCTTATGATGACTTTGGAACAGGGGGTACCCATTAAATTCACCAGCCGGGAGGATAGATCAAATGGAAAGGTTACAAAGTGCCGCACCGGAGGAGGCGGCTTATTTTTATTCCTCGTCTGCTGAGGAGGGCATTGCGCGCGGATGCATCGGTCATCTGCGCGGCGATTTTGGACGGTCGGGCGAAGAGTTCTGGGTGACCTGGTTTCCCCGGAACTCACCTTTTGAAACGCCTACATTTCAAGAAGAATTGGGCAAGGCGTTTCAAGTGATCGGCGATCAGGGCGTGCTGAAAAGCCGTCGGCATATGCTTCGGTTCTGCAGCCAGCATCCGGAAGCACGGATCGGCGGCGCTTGGAGCACAGATGTGTACGGCTTCCGCATGGAGACGCAGGATCACCGATACTATTTGCGATGCTTTCCTTTTGCCGGGGATTACAACTTTTACTTATACTGCTACGCCCGGCCGGAGCGCGTGACGGAGCAGCAGCGGCAAGCGTCAGCCGTGCAGAAGAAAAAAACGGAACAGCAACGTTAGTGGAAACGGAGGTTCGGGCGATGTTTGGCGAACTTCAACCGTTAGCATCGGAAGAGACACCTTACTTCTATTCAGCGATCGCGACTCAAAGCAAGGAACTCAGCTATATCGGTCATTTGCGAGGAGATTTCGGCACTGATGACGATCAGTTTTGGATGTCATGGTCGGATCATGCCGGGGAACGGAGGACGCTTGCCTTTCGCCAGGAACTGGCGGCACTTGTGCAACATTTGCAATGGCAAGGACTTTTGCTCAATTTGAATGAGATGCGAGCCTATTGCAGGCGGCACCCGGAAGCACGTATCCCCGGCGCATGGCATTCCGATGTTTGTGGTTTCTGTTTACAAACCACTCACTATCGCTATTATATTCGCTGCTTCCCCCATCTTGGCGATTACAGCTTCTATATCTACTGCTACCGCAAGAATCACTTGCTTGGCCGATCTGTTCAGCAAAACCAGAACGGCGCGGTAAACCTTGTGAAGGAGGACGTACAATGAATGATCTAGCACGCTACATGCTGATCGCGGGAGCAGCCGTCCCGCCAGCTGCAAAGCTGTTGTACGGCTATTGCTGGATAGGGCGGGCGACACAAGTCGGTCTACCTGTCCAGTACAAAAATGGCAATCGATGTAGGTTTTTCTCCTTCGACGGTATGTCGAAACTTGCACCGTTTGCAGAGTAAGGGCTTGATTCGGATCATGACCCGCTATTCGGAGGAGGGGATTCAACTGGCCAATCAGATTACGATCTTATGAAAGGAGAAAGGTACCGTTGACCGCGAAAATACAGCATATCGTTGATTTGTCCGTTCATACCGCCCGCACGGTTGTGGAACATCCCGACCGTTGGGCGGATTTTTTATCGACAGCGGCGTGGAACTACAAGTATCCGTTTCAAGATCAGTTATTAATCTATGCACAGCGGCCCGATGCTACAGCTTGCGCATCCATCGACGTCTGGAACAAGCGGCTCAACCGTTGGGTCAAACGCGGGGCGAAAGGTATTGCACTTATCGAAGACCGGGGCAACCATTTTGGGTTACGGCATGTGTTTGATATCTCGGACACGCAAAGCCGAGATCCTCGACCGGTCTCGCTTTGGCGCATGGAGCCGGGCGATATAGCGGTCGTTACGGAAACGTTGAACAATGCGTTTGGCGAGCAGGAACCGGATGCGGCATGGCCGAATGCGCTGCTGAGCGCAGCCCGGAACGCAGTGGATGACAACAGTTCGGATTATGTGGATTTGCTTGTTCGAGAGCTTGAGGGCAGTCTGCTTGAAGAACTGGAACGCCAACCTGTGGAAGTGCTGTTCCGTCAGATTGTGTATCATTCCGTTGCCTATATGGCACTAACCCGCTGTGGTATGAACGCCCCTCACTATATTGGACGGGAGGATCTTTCAGGCATCGGGAATTTCAATACACTGCCCGCTCTTTCGCAGCTTGGAGCAGCGATCAGCGACATCGCGGAGATGATGCTGCGGGAAATCGAATCGACGATACGGGTGCAGCGGCGTGTAGAACGTCAGACTTCACAGGCTAGAGACGTTCGCACCGTTGCAAGAGAAACGGCCTTGACACAAAATGAAGCTAAACGATTGCCAGAAAGGACGGATGAACATGGAAGTGACTTACACCCGTCAAGGGGGCTATCTGCTGCCCGACCTGACACTGACCGAGGATCATCAACTGATCGGCAAGTATGGGATGTTGCGCAAAAACTACCTGAAAACCGAGAAGAAAGGCACATACGCCAGCCTGCTGCTCTCGGGCGAACTGCACCAGCATCTGACGGAAATCGACCGGTCGGCGCGGACGCAGCTCGAACAGACGATGAACGAACTGCTCCGTCTGCACCCGGCCCCGGACAAAGCGAGCGATCCGCTGGGCTGGACGGGTTACATGAACAGCCTGAAGCAACAGGTGGAGGAGACCATTCTGACAGAACTGATTTACAACTAAAATGGTATGATCGAAAAACGGAAGATCGGAGTCTTCCGTTTTTTCATGACCATCATGCCATCAACGATCTACTGCGCACCGCTCCTTTACTGAAAAGCAAGTCGGAAATCGAGGCTTTCTTCGCCGCACATGAAAATGAAGGGGAGCGGGCGTTGTATGTGCGTAGCCTGTTTGCGCCGGGTCAGTCCGAGCTTACGCTGGACGAAGACCTTCTCATCGGGTATGAACCGTATCGCAATGTGCTCCATCTTTGGACGGGTCCGGCAACCGAACCAACCGCACAAAGTTTTTACGATTGGGAAGTGATCGCCGGCCATATCAACAGTATGATAGTACTTAACGAATTTGACCCGGCACGAAAGACGGAGCCATCGGTTCAGCAGCAAACCTTATTTATGGAACAGGCGGAGGCGGATACAGCCTCCGCTTTTGTCTGGCCGCAGGCGGTGATCGATGCGATTCTCCAACAAGGAAGCGGCTTTGCCAACAGTAAATATCGCATTGCTCTCCATTTTCAGCAATCGTTATCGGAGAAAGAAAACGCCGAATTTTTGAAACGGGAATATGGCACGGGCGGGCGCGCCCCTGTACTGATCGGCACGGATATTTATGAGCATCATGATAGCAAAGGCATCACGTTGACCCGACGTTCAATGACGGATCAAGAGCAAAAGCTGGTGTTGCCTTGGATGAAGGTACAGAAGCGGATCGGCGAGTTGCTGGCGGCGGGACGTTATCTGAATCGTTTGGAAACGGAACGACTTCCTGCATTTGCCGAGCAACTGGAGGGGCGCCGCGGGCAGATGGCCGAAGAAGCGTCTGCTCGCGAACGGTTGGAACAAGAACATCCGTCCTCCTCACAGCAGTCGGAGACGATGGAGCGGAAGCAGGCGCGTTATGCCTATGCGCCCGGCGATACGGTTTTTTTTGGCGCGGACGAATATGAGATTTTGCTGGTGGAAAACGGTAACGTGATGCTGCGGGATGTTCATTTTCCGCTTTTCACCAAGGAACTGGAACGCCGAGATTTTGAACGCATCCTGCGTGAAAATCCGCTTAATGATCATCTGCTAACTGATGAACAAGGAGTGGAAACCGAAGCGGAGGAACCTGCCGGAAAAGAAATAGAGCCGGAGCTTTCGGATGGAGATGAGCCGAAGTCTGCCTCGGCATCCCTTCAGTTAACCGAACAAGTATCGGATGAGGCGCATAATGAGGAAGCACCCTCTGCTCCTTCCGCTGTCGAGGATGTACGGTCTGTTGCACCGCAAACGACTGCGGTGAATTACCGTATCACCGATGACCAGTTAGGGCATGGCGGAGCCAAGGTTAAGTATGGTTTTAATGTAGCCGCGATTCGCTTGCTCAAACAATTGGAGCTAGAAGGCCGCCAGGCAACTGCGGATGAACAGGTCGTTCTCGCCCGCTATGTCGGATGGGGCGGAATCCCACAAGTATTTGACGAAGCGAACGCGCAATGGACGGCCGAATATGCCGAACTGCAATCGTTGCTGGAACCGGACGAATATGCGTCCGCTCGCGCATCAACGCTGAACGCTCACTATACGTCTCCAGTTGTCATTAAAGCAATCTATGGTTGCCTGGAAAGGATGGGCTTTCGCAACGGCAATATTTTAGAGCCGTCCTGCGGGATCGGCAATTTCTTCGGGTTAGTTCCGGAGTCGTTTCAAGACTCGCAGCTATTTGGTGTAGAGCTGGACAGCATCACAGGTCGCATCGCCAAGCAGCTTTACCCGCAGGCAACGATTGCGATCAGCGGGTATGAGGAAACCGCTTTGCCGGACAGTTTTTTTGATTTGGCCATAGGGAATGTTCCTTTCGGCGGGTATGGTGTGGCGGATAAACGCTACGACAAGCACAAGTTTCTCATTCACGATTACTTCTTTGCGAAAACATTGGACAAAGTGCGTCCGGGCGGCATTATTGCCTTTATTACGTCCAAAGGAACGATGGATAAACAGAACCCGGCTGTCCGCAAGTATATTGCGGAACGGGCAGAATTGCTGGGTGCGGTTCGTTTGCCGAACAACGCTTTTCAGTCCAACGCCGGAACGGAAGTGACGGCGGATATTTTGTTTCTGCAAAAGCGCGACCGAATGGTGACTGTCACCGAACAAAGTGTGGAATGGATTGGCTTGGCAGAGACAGCCGAAGGCGTGCCGATCAATGCGTACTTTGCTGCGCATCCTGACATGGTGCTTGGGACGATGGCGTTTGATGACCGGATGTATGGCAATAGACAGGAGACGACTTGCAACCCGTACCCGGATGCTAATTTAAGCGAACTGCTGGGAGAAGCACTGACCAATATCCATGCCGATTGGGTGGAGGTTGAGAGGGAAGTAATGCCGGATGAAGAAGACACGTCCCTCCCGGCCGATCCGACCGTGCGCAATTTCAGTTATACCCTTGTGGACGGCCAACTGTATTACCGCGAAAACAGCCGGATGCACCGAGTGGACACGTCGGCCACGGCCGCCGGGCGAATCAAAGGTATGATCCGATTGCGGGATACGGTGCGCGAACTGATCGAATACCAGACGGAAGATTATAGCGACGAAGAGATCCGGGAACAGCAGCGGAAATTGAATGCGCAGTATGATCGTTTTACCGCCCAATACGGTCTGATCAACAGCCGCGCCAACAGCCTGGCATTCGCCGACGATAGCGCCTATTTTTTACTTTGTTCATTGGAAGTGCTCGACGAGGAAGGGAAGCTGCTACGCAAAGCCGATATGTTCACGAAGCGTACGATTCGGCAGCGCACGACCGTTCGGCATGTGGAAACGGCAGAGGAAGCGCTGGGCGTCTCCATTGGAGAAAAAGCACGTGTCGATCTCCCCTATATGCAAGAATTGACCGACATGACAACGGAACAGCTTGTTCAGGAGTTGCGCGGCGTGATCTTCCCCAACCCGGAAAGACTGGATGAGAAAGGACAGCCGGTTTTTGAAACGGCGGATGCTTATTTGTCTGGCAACGTTCGTGACAAACTTCTGATTGCACGGCGTGCCGCCGAAATGGATGCAGAGCGGTACGGCGAAAATGTCAAAGCATTAGAAGCGGTGCAGCCGAAAGATTTGGATGCTTCCGAGATTGATGTGCGGTTAGGAGCGACGTGGCTTCCTCCGGAAGTGATCCGGGAGTTTATATTCGAACTGGTGGACACGCCATACATGTTCCGGCAGTCTATCGACGTCTTGTATTCCGAATATACAGCTGCCTGGAATGTCCGAGGGAAAAGCAATGACCGCAGCAACAACATTAAAGCCAACGTGACCTTCGGAACGAATCGTGTGAATGCGTATAAGATTTTGGAAGATACCTTAAATTTGCGAGATGTGCGCATTTTCGATACCGTGCTGGAGAATGGCGTGGAAAAGCGCGTTTTGAACAAGCAAGAGACCGCAATTGCCCAACAAAAGCAGGAGATGCTGAAAGAAGCGTTCCGCGATTGGATTTGGAAAGACCCGCAGAGGCGGGAACGATTAACGCGTTTGTATAATGATCGTTTCAATGCGATCCGCCCGCGCGAGTACGATGGCAGTCATATTCGGTTTACGGGAATGAATCCGGAAATCCGGCTGCGCCAACATCAAGTCAATGCGGTTGCCCGGGCGCTGTATGGAGGCAATTCCCTTTTTGCTCATTGTGTAGGCGCAGGCAAAACGTTTGCCATGACCGCTGCGGCCATGGAAAGCAAGCATCTTGGCTTATGCAGCAAAAGCATGTTCGTTGTTCCTAATCATTTGACGGAGCAGTGGGCAGCGGAGTTTTTGCAGCTATATCCATCGGCGAATATTCTGGTGGCGACCAAGAAGGACTTTGAAACGAAAAACCGCAAAACGTTTTGCGCGCGGATTGCCACCGGCGACTATGACGCGATCATCATCGGACATTCGCAGTTTGAGAAAATTCCCATATC
Organism: Paenibacillus sp. FSL W8-0919; assembly: GCF_038003785.1. Taxonomy (NCBI): domain Bacteria; kingdom Bacillati; phylum Bacillota; class Bacilli; order Caryophanales; family Paenibacillaceae; genus Paenibacillus; species Paenibacillus sp. FSL W8-0919. Next base: position 6,502,145 of record NZ_JBBOPV010000001.1, on the reverse strand, counting down.
GATGGAGCGCCAACGTCAACAACTGGAGGAACAAATTTACGAGATCACAAGCGGCATTCGCGAGCTGAAGGAGGCCAAGGGCGAACGGTACGCGATCAAGCAACTGGAGAAGACGAGGAAGACGCTGCAAGCCAAGCTGGCAAAGCTGAACGATACCAGCCGCAAGGATGATGTGGTCACCTTCGAGGAGCTGGGCGTAGATCGGCTATTCGTGGACGAGGCCGATTCGTACAAAAACCTGTTTCTTTACACGAAAATGCGCAATGTGGCCGGACTGTCGCAAACCGAAGCGCAGAAGTCGTCGGACATGTTTGCCAAATGCCGCTATCTGGACGAACTGACCGGAGGCCGGGGTATCATCTTTGCGACGGGTACGCCGATCTCCAATTCCATTACGGAAATGTATACGATGCAGCGCTACTTGCAATATGAGCGGCTGCGAAAGCAAGGATTGCAACATTTTGATTCCTGGGCTTCGACGTTTGGCGAGACGGTCACGGCGATTGAACTGGCACCGGAAGGAACGGGCTATCGGGCGAAAACCCGGTTTGCCCGTTTTTACAATTTGCCGGAACTGATGAATATGTTCAAGGAAGTGGCTGACATCCAGACGGCGGACATGCTCCAGCTTCCCGTACCGAAATCCCATTTCCACAATGTTGCCGTGCCGCCAAGCGACTTCCAGCGGGAAATGGTCGCGGATCTCGCCCACCGTGCTGAGCGGGTGCGAGCCAAGGAAGTAGAGCCGCACGAAGACAATATGCTCAAGATTACGAATGATGGGCGTAAGCTGGCACTGGATCAACGGCTGGCCAATCCGATGTTGCCCGATGACGAAGGCAGTAAAGTGAGCGTTTGTGCGGACAATGTGTTTCGGCTATGGAAGGAACACGAGGAAAAGCGGCTAGCCCAACTGGTGTTTTGCGATCTATCCATCCCAAAGCAAGACGGAACGTTCAATGTGTATGACGAACTGCGACGCAAGCTGACAGAGAAAGGGGTGCCTACCGAGGAGATTGCGTACATTCACGATGCCAACACCGAGGTGAAGAAAAAGGAACTGTTCGCCAAGGTGCGGACTGGCCAGATTCGTATACTGCTCGGATCGACATTTAAAATGGGGGCGGGCACCAATGTGCAAACGAAGCTGATTGCGCTTCATGATCTCGATTGCCCTTGGCGCCCGCGCGACCTGGAGCAGCGAAGCGGACGCATTATCCGGCAAGGCAATGAGAATAGCGAGGTACACATTTTTCGGTATGTGACGGAGAACACGTTCGACGCTTATTTGTATCAGACGCTGGAGAATAAACAGCGCTTTATCTCGCAAATCATGACCAGTAAATCGCCGGTACGTTCTGCCGAGGATATCGATGAAGCAGCCCTTTCTTATGCCGAAGTCAAGGCGCTGGCAACCGGTAATCCGTATATCAAAGAGAAGATGGACCTGGATATCCAGGTTTCCAAGCTTAAGCTGCTCAAGGCTAATCACTTGAGCCAACGCTACGCATTGGAGGATCGGTTGCTGAAAGTATTGCCGCAACAAGTCAAATCTACAGAAGATCGAATTGCCGGATATGAACAGGATGTCGCTCTATATCTGCGTTCCAAATCGGCTGTGCCGGAGGGAACGGATGAATCCAAGTTCCCAGGTATGGTCATTAAGGATTTTACCTACACGGAGAGAGCGGCAGCAGGCGCGGCCTTGCTGGAGGCGTGCAAGGGAATGACTTCATCCGAGCCGCAGGAGGCGGGCAGTTATCTCGGTTTTTCCCTATGGTTATCCTTTGACAGCTTCCATAAAGAATACAAGGCGACCCTGCGCGGCGCATTGGACCATACCATCTCGCTAGGGATGGATGCAGGCGGCAACATCACCCGGTTGAACAATATGTTGGCGGATTTGCCAGCCAAACTGGAACATAGCCGCCAGCAACTCTCCACGCTGCTCCAGCAGATGGAAACAGCGAAGGAACAAGTCGAAGCTCCTTTCGAGAAAGAACAGGAGCTGCTAACGAAATCGGCGCGACTCGCGGAACTGAATGCCCTGCTTAATATGGATAAGCGGGAGAATGAAGCCGTGGACAGCGTTCCGGACGAAGAACCGGAAGCGCCCGAACGGCGAGTGGTGGGCCGTGGGCGATAACGGCCTGACACCGTCGTTCCTCCCCCTGAAAGGGAACTTCATGCTGACCATTACGGAGAAGAACATGGTATCGGTGCGAGCATTTCACAGGTCGAAGATCGCTCACTTGTTAAAATTATCAATTTCATGACGAATGGGACTCCGGTTTTGGGGTCCTTTTCTCGTTTCCGGAGGAATGAACATGTTGTATGCCAGCCCAAGCGGCGGATGCTTTTGTCCGATTTTGCCGCCTTTTGGTTACGGAACCAGCTTGATCAAGGAGGGAGAAACCGTGCCATCGTTGGAGTTGATATCCAAAGAGAAAAACGGATTTGGCGACACGTATTATTACATCCGCGACTCAAACGGGGTGACCAGTCAAGTTCATGAAGGCGATTTAGACGCATTCATGAACAAGAAAGGCGTTACGAAGTTGAAGGAAGGCAGAGCTTATACGTACCCCAAAAAGAGGGGTAAGGCACGATGAACCATAACCCCATCGGACGCTGCCTGGATTTCCAAAAGGAGCTGCGGCAATGAGCTATGTAAACAAGGAACAGATCGAACGTGCCAAAAGACTGGACCTGCTCACATATTTGCAAATGTACGAGCCGGCAGAACTGGTCCGATGCTCCCGCAATGTCTACACCACCCGGACACACGACAGCTTGAAAATTTCCAACGGTAAATGGTACTGGTGGTCAAGGGGGATCGGCGGGCGCTCGGCGCTGGACTATTTGATCAAAGTGCGGGGCATGTCTTTTCCCGATGCGGTGCTGCAAATGGAAGGCGTTCATCCAGGCAGCGCACCTGCATTTTCGCAATCTTTGCAACAACGCTCATCTCCAGCGCGGTTTGAACTTCCTGAACCGAATCGTACATCGCATCGCGTCATGGCCTATCTCAGCAAACGTGGTATCCATCGCACGTTGATCGACTACTGTCTCGAAACGGGGCGTTTGTATGAAAGCCGCCGCTATCACAACGCGGTATTCGTCGGTTTCGACCAGCAAGGAACGCCGCGCTATGCGGCGATACGCGGTACGACAAGCACTCGTTATATGGGGGAAGCCGCTGGCAGCGACAAGCGGTATTCGTTTTCCATTCCGGCCTCGGGAAACTGTACGGAACTGCATCTGTTTGAGAGCGCTATTGATCTCTTATCCTACTGTACGCTGGAACATCTCGCTGGCCGGGATTGGCGGCAGGCGCATAAGCTGTCGCTGGCCGGAATATACAGGCCCAGGACAAATGGGGAGGACTCTACTCCCCCGTCTGCCCTAACGCATTACTTGCAGTGCTTTCCCCAGGTGAATCGACTTGTCCTGCACCTGGACAATGATGAGCCGGGGCGATTGGCGGCAGCCACGATACAGAGGCTCCTCTCCCCCGCCCTTCTCATATCCGATGAGCCGCCTAAGTTCGGAAAGGATGTAAACAACGATTTGATGGAATTCCGAAGAAGACGCGGTGAACCATCCCGATAGCGGTAGACGCTGAACGGTTGGCGTCTTTTCTTTCTGGGCTACGGAAAATTTTCACATCATGTGGATAAGATGTGAATATATGGGGATAAGTGCAGCCGCATTGATTGTATAGCATGTAATAGGTATAATAAAATCAATATACAGCTATGCAAGGAGTGACCAAGATGATTATCAAACCTTCCGCCAGTATCCGGCAAAACTATAATGAAATCGCCGATCTATGCAAAACATCCGGGGAACCGGTTTATCTGACCAAGAACGGTGAAGGCGATCTTGTCGTAATGGACATTGATACGTTTTCCCGTCGCGAGAAGATGTTAAAGCTGCGTGAAGAACTGCTCGCTGTGCAAGAAGATCGTTTGGCGGGCCGTGTTGGCGTGACGCCGGATGAACTGGACGCTTACCTGGAGGGCATTATTGACGAGGTGCAGCATGGAAAAGATGCCCCGTTATAAGATCATCGTCTCCGATCGCGCCCGCCAAATGCTGGCGACTCATGTGCGATTTCTTGCGGAGAAAAGTCCGGATGCCGCGCGAAAAACGAAAAACGAATTACTGCAAGCGATACGTTCCTTGGCGCGAATGCCGGAGCGCTATCCTTTTCTGGAAGCGGAATTTATCCCGTCAAACAAGTATCACAAGATGTTCGTGGAAAAATGGTATCTGGTGTTATATCAAATTCAGGATGAAATCGTGTATGTCGATTACATTGTAGACTGCCGTCAGGATTATCGCTGGTTGGTGAGATAACAAAAAAGTTCGAAGGAAGGCGCTGAGCGGATCGGCGTCTTTTTTGTGTTTTTTGGGTCCCTCTCTTTTTCCCGGCAGGTGCCTTGAAGGCAACGCGAGACGACTGTCTCGTGTTGTAGCAAGCACTGAATTTGGATATCCAAATTCGCTTGTTAGGGGCATAGCCCCTAAGACCCCGTTCGCACGATGCTATTGCCTCGATGCTCGAATTGTCCCGCGGCGATGAGATTTTCTGTCGGTAGCTCATTTTCGGAAAGGGGTGATGCTAATGAGGAAACGACCAATCTCTTTTCTGGTTCGCTTAAATGAAAGCGAGCATGCTCGCCTTATGAGAGAAGTGAAAAAAACGGGACTTTCTCGGGAAGCGTACATTCGGGCACTGATCAATGGGTATACTCCCAAACCGCTACCGCCCCTGGATTATTTCGCGATGATGCGTGAACTAAACGCTATTGGGAATAACCTGAATCAACTCACTGTGAAGGCCCATACGACTGGACATCTAGAACGGGCTGCATTTCAGGTGGAAGCCGACCGCTTGCGCCGCGCAGTCCAGCAGATTCAACAGTCTGTAACCGAACCGGAACGAAGACCACCAGTGAATCCAAATGTGCATCCGCCGTAAGGGGGGAATTTCGCGTGGCAACGACCGCAATCTGGGGTGTGACCGACAGGCTTAAGCGGGTGCTGGATTACGCCGCAAATCCTGACAAGACAGCAGAACGTAGCGAAGGCGGAGGTTTGGAGCAGGTACTCGTATATACACAGGCGGATGCCAAGACGGAGAAGCAACTATATGTCAGCGGTGTCAACTGCGATCCGTCAACGGCTTATGAGCAGATGCAGCGGACGAAGCGGCAGTTTTTTAAGACGGACGGCATATTGGCCTTTCACGCCTATCAAGCGTTTGCGCCGGGTGAGACAACGCCGCAAATCGCCCATACCATCGGTGTTAAACTGGCACAGGAGTTGTGGGGGGAGCGCTTTGAAGTCGTCATATCGACCCATTTGGATAAACAGCATGTGCACAATCACTTTGTGTTAAACTCGGTTTCCTTTGTGGATGGGAAACGGTATTACGACAACAAAGCTTCCTATGCCCTGCTGAGACAGACATCCGACCGGCTTTGCCAGGAACATCACTTGTCGGTGATCGAGCATCCCGAATCGGGCAAAGCCAAGCATTATGGAGAATGGAAAGCGGAACGTGAGCGAAAGCCAACATGGAGAGGGCTAATCCGGCAGGACATCGATCAGGCTATTGCATCTTCCATGACGATGACACAGTTTTTTGCCCATTTACAAAAGCAAGGTTATGAGCTAAAAACGGCGGTTAAACATATGGCGATACGGCCGCCTGGAAAGACACGCTTTGTCCGTTTGCGCAGTCTAGGCGATGGCTATACCGAGGAAGCGATCAAGCAGCGAATATTGCGAAACCGAATACCTGAACGGGAAAGGCCATCCCATGTCCGCAGACGACGTGCCATGTGTAAGAGCCATGTTCGGTCTGGTCGCAAATTGCGCGGCTTGCAAGCTTTATATATCCGCTACTTGTTTGAAATGGGTGTGCTTCCTAGAAAACGAAAGCCTGTCAAAAAGCCATCCTTTAGACTTCGGGAGGATTTGAGACACTTGTCGGTATTGATGGAGCAAACCAAGCTGCTATGCAAGTATCGCCTCACCCATCAAGAGGAGCTTCTCGCTTTCCGTGACAGGTTGGAGGAACAGATCCAATCCCTGCACCTGAAGCGCAAGTCGTTGTACAACCGAATTCGCCGCTGCAAGGATGCTGGCCAGCGAGAACAATACAAAACGCAAATTGCTGTTTGTTCTAAACGGCTTGCCTCGCTTCGAAAGGAGGTGAAGCTGGTTCAAGGCATTTTGGAGCGATCAGGAGAATTACGAGAGACGTTAAACAGAAGTGGCGCACAGGATCGAAAGGAGGAAATTTTCGATGAGTACCGAAACGGAAGCCGCCAATCAGGTTGTCAACATGAGCTTGAAAAGCATCGAAGTCATGGCCAAGATTTCCGGCGAAGGCGCTAAGCATTTGGCGGTATATTTGTTTGCGGCCTTGCAAGGACAAAAACGAACAAAGGGCAGCATCCGGTTGGAGAGTTTGCTGCGCAGTGGGAAAGAATTAAAGGTATTTGCGGTCAAGAACGAAGACCTGGCAACCTTCTGCAAGGAAGCCAAGCGGTATGGCGTGTTGTACTGTGCTTTGCGCGACAAAAAGAACGTGGACGGGATGTGCGATGTGATGGTCCGGGCGGAGGATGCGTCCAAAATCAATCGGATCGTGGAGCGTTTCCACTTGGCCACTGTGGATACCGCCAAAATTAAGAGTGAAATTGAAAAATCCAATGGAATGTCCGAAGCTCCTGCTGTGGAACAAGGACATGAACCAGGTCACGAGCAAGTTCAGGAACAAGAGCTGTCGAAGGAAATCGCAGAAGAAAGGAATACGGACGACTTGTTGGATGAATTGATGGGAAAGTCCGAACTGCCGGAGCCGACTCCATCGGAGGACGACCATTCAACAGCGGAGAAGGAACCGGCGGAAACGTCCCATCCGTCCGAGAATACCTTCGAGCGCAACGAGGTTACCGCAAGGGATACTGATCCACCTTCTCGTCAAGAGCCGGAGCGAGTGTCCGTCCGTCAATTATTGCGGGAAATACGCGAAGAGAACCGGCAGCAAAGGATATGGGAGAAAGACAGACAGCCGCGGGAACAAGCGGAACCGTTGCCGTCTCGAAAGGAGCGGATAGCCGCCGATAAACAACAAGCCAACAAAGCAAAAGGACGAAAGCGAGGGAAAGCCAAATGAGCGAACTGGATGATTTATTCCGACAGGATGCTGCGGCTTCCTCTTCTTTCCGTACAACCGAACCATCCTTCGATAAAGAAGCATGGGTGCAAAAGAAACAGGAGCTGCGGCAATGGACATATGATACGATTGATGCCACCACCTTGTCGGTGATGCAGAACGGTGAGGCGTTCCAGCAATATTTGGATGTCCAGAGCCGCTTTGACCGCTATAGCGTGGCCAATGCGTTGCTGATTCTGGCGCAGCGGCCAAACGCGACTCGCATTGCCGATTTTGACACATGGAAGGAACAAGGGGTATTCATTCGTCGAAAGGAAACAGGGTTTTACATTCTGGAACCGGGCGAAACCTATCAAAAGCAGGATGGCAGCACCGGTATCAGCTACAATCCGAAAAAGATGTTTGATATTGCGCAAACGACCGCCGCGTTGAAACGGGAAGAACCGGCATTCCCGGATGATCGCGCCCGTATTAAAGCGTTAATTGACCTCGCCCCTGTTCCGATTGGCATTGGTGATGCGTTGCCATCGGTAAAGCACGCGTTCTATCAGCCAGATACAAAAAACATTACCATTCGTCGCGGGCTTGAGGCCGGCGATATTTTTCGAGCGCTTGCCCAAGAACTGACACATGCTGAACTGGATCGTGGCGATGGACGGTACAACCGCTCAGATAACGAGTTTGTTGCCTACTCCGCTTCTTATATGTTGTGCAGGCAATTTGGTGTTGCAACCGACACCTTCCGCTTTGATCGAGCGCCGGAGAAGTGGAACGGGTTGGAACCGCAGCAAGTTCGTGCCGAGTTGACGCTCATGAAGGAAGCTTTTCAACAAACATCCCAGAGAATGAACCGGAACCTGTCACAACAGCGCCAGCCTAAACGATACGATCCGGTTCGCTAAGTTTTGTCTGGAGGGAGTGCTATGAAAAAACAGGAACGAATCTTGTCCTTGAATCATTATGAGCACGGGATAGTCGTCCATGCGCTGAATGCGTTACGAAATGACTTAATCGGTGAGAAACGACCGACGGATGCCGTGGATGATTTATTGTTAAAAATGATTGATGCCCCACTTCTAAATAAAAAGCGCTGGAGGCATTATGAAACGCGATGAAGCCGCAAGGAGTAATTTGATACTCTTTGCGGCTTTTTTTATTCCCGTCATCTGGTTGGCACTGTTGGTTGCTCCCGCATGGTCAGAAGGATTGCCGAGTATGTTGGTCCATCTCAGCACGGCGATGCGCCAGCCGCTTAACATAGAGTGGGTGGACGATACGCCCCGCTGCTTGTTGATTTTTGCGCTGATCTATGGGCTTTGCGCTGGGGTTTATTTGGCGACACCACGGAATTATCGTCGGCGGGAAGAGCACGGCAGCGCCCGCTGGGGCCGAGCGAAAACCGTCAATGCCAAGTATCGAGACAGACGGACGGAACAAAACAAAATTTTGACGCAGCGGGTCAAAATCGGTCTGGATGGCCGCAAGCATCGCCGGAACCTGAACGTGTTGGTTGTCGGCGGCTCCGGCGCGGGCAAAACACGGTTCTATGCTAAGCCGAATGTGATGCAAGCCTCGACCTCTTATGTCGTTCTGGACCCAAAGGGGGAAATATTGCGGGACACCGGTCATCTGCTTAAAGCCAAAGGCTATGACATCAAAGTGCTGGACCTGATTCACCCGCATCGTTCGCATGGCTATAACCCGTTTGTCTATTTGCAGGACGACAAGGATGTCTTGAAATTGGTCACGGATTCGTATCCCCACTTCCCGACGGTCTCGCCGATTAACCCCCGAATAGTCGGGTCGTCTTCTACGATCATTATCTTCATCTTCATTCCATACGCCTCCATATCCTTAATCCTATTATATCTTAATTCGGCTAACACTACTGCAACTAGTACCGTGACAAAAATGTAAGCTCGCCAGTAGAAAAACGTAAGTTCAGCGTAAGGATAACTAGTCACCGGCATGGTACGATGGAAATTGAAAAAGGGAAAGCAGGGAGGAAAGATACAGTGGAAACGGTTATTGAAATAAAAGCGTTAACGAAAAGTTATGGGAATAAAGGGAACGTCGTGCCGGTGCTTCACGGGATCGATATGTGCATAGGCGAAGGAGAATTTGTCGGCATTATGGGGCCATCGGGCTCCGGGAAGACAACACTGCTTCATATGGCCGCCACCATCGATGAACCGACCTCCGGCAGCATCGTGATCGACGGGGAAAACGTTCTTCAAATGAACGAGGCGCAGTTATCGGCTTTTCGGCGATCCAAGCTAGGATTCATTTTTCAAGACTATAATTTGCTGGATACGTTGACGGTCAAGGAAAACATTCTGCTCCCCCTCGCGTTGTCCGGTATATCGGTCGACGAATTGGAGAACAGAGTGTCTGCCATTGCGGAACGATTTAACATCAAGCATATTCTAGAAAAATACCCTTACCAAATCTCCGGAGGTCAGAAACAGCGAACTGCTGCCTGCCGTGCCATTGTGACGCGTCCGCGACTGATTCTGGCCGACGAACCGACGGGAGCGCTGGATTCTAAAGCTGCGGCCAGCCTGCTAGAGGCGCTAAATGAACTGAACGAACAAGAGCATGCGACCATTCTGATGGTGACTCATGATGCATTAGCGGCAAGCTACTGCAGTCGAGTTCTCTTTCTAAAAGACGGTGTCATTTTTGCCGAGATCGTCAAAGGAACGACACCGCGACAAGCATTCTTTAAAAAGATACTGGATGTGTTGACGGTGCTTGGAGGGCGTACGGATGACGTTATTTGAGTTGGCCAAGAAAAATAAAAGGTAATCTTCGCAACTATTTCATATATTTATTTTCCATGTTCGCAAGCGTCGCCATATTTTATGTCTTTGCTTCACTACAATATAGTACGCAGGTAGTCGAGGCTGTCGAATCTTCAGATAGCATGCAATCTGTGTTCATGGTTGGATCAATCATCCTGGTATTGTTTGTATCCGTCTTTATGATGTACTCTGGCCAATTTTTTACCCACAAACGAAAAAAAGAAGTCGGGCTATATGCTTTATTAGGTTTTCCAAAAAAAACAATCGGCCGGATGCTGTTCTATGAAAATATGACAATTGGAGCCGGCGTCCTGGTTCTCGGCATTGTGGCCGGTACGCTATTGTCGAAGCTGTTTGCCATGATTTTAATGCGCTTATTGGGAGTAGCTGTCGATGTCGGAATCACGTTCTCCCTTCCTGCGGTGCTTACCACTGTGGTTATATTTCTTATACTAATTACAATAACTTCTATACAAGCTTATCGATTGGTCTATCGATTCAAGCTTATCGAATTGTTCCGCGCAGAGCAGGAAGGGGAGCAGGAACCGAGGGCGTCGATCGTTCCCGCTGCCGCCGCGGTCGCGTTGCTCATCGTCGGCTACGGATTTGGACTTCGGAATTTTGAAAATAATGAACAGATCTTTACGAACCTGGGCGTCATGACCGTCGGCATCATCGCAGGAACTTTTTTGCTTTTTTCATCGCTCGTTATTTACCTGCTGAAATACGCCAAGAGGCGGAAGTCCCATTATTACAAGGGCATGAACCTAATCATGATTTCCAACCTGGTGTACCGAATGAAAGGGAATGCACGCACGCTAAGCGTCATTACCATCTTGTCCGCAATCGCACTATGCGCCTTCAGTTTCGGTTTCAGCCTTACTACGCTTACGAGCACACGGCACGTGTAACGGCACCTTTTAGTTACATGCATATTGCGCAGGATGACGAAGTCGATCAAAAGGTCGAGGAGATCATACGTGGCGACGATGCGCATCCCGTGAAAGCCAAGATGTCGATTCCGGTCATTCATCTGAGCGGCGAAGCGTCAAGCGACGATATCTTGTCTGATCGTGAGCGCAAGGCAGCCGAGCATCCGGTGAAAGTGATAGCGGCTAGCACATATAATCGTGTAGCGGATGCGCTGAGTCTTGACCGGTTAACGTTGAACGAATCTGACCATGCGATCGCTATTCGCCCCATGTATACGGATTACGAATGGGCGGATTATGCAGGAGAAACCATCACCCTGGATTTGCCTAATGGGAACGTTAATTTAGCATTTGCAGGCATGACGCTTGAACGTGTTCTCAATTGGCATTATCCGGATATTATGGTCGTCGTTGCGGACGATACATTTCGCAAGCTGGAAGCGCAAGTTCCTACCAAGCAATATGTTGGTTACATCGTTGAGGACCAGAAGAATACGAAAGAGACTGCCGATGCGCTTGCAGCTATACAGACATCAGAAATGAAGCTGTCGACCTATTATTCCGTGTATCGCCTCGGCATCGAGAATGCGGCTTTCAATGTTTTCATTCTAGGGTTTTTGGGTGTGATGTTCCTTCTAGCAACGGGAAGTATCCTATACTTTAAACAGTTGACGGAGGCGACGAACGATCGTTCTCGCTATGAGATATTGAAAAAAATCGGCGTGAGCCACAAGGAAATCGCCGCTACGATCCTGAAACAGAACGCACTGATCTTCTTGTTGCCGCTGTTGGTCGGCCTCGGTCATTATTTGATTATCTTTAACTGGCTGCGGAAGCTCTTCGGAGGAATGGGTGGTATAAATCTCCTGCTTCCAATATTGGTTTGCGTTGGATTGTTTATGGTGATCTATATGACATATTACATGATCACAGTAAATTCTATCATAAAGTTTATTAACGGGGAGTCTGCTCGTAAGGTTAGGTTCGCCATGTTCGCCTCAGCAGCCGTAATGGTTGCGGCCGTTAGCCTGTTCATCTTGGCGGAACCGCCAGTACAATACGACGAACCGCATACCGGTGAACGGATTCACATCACGTTACCTGAGCCGACTGGCGAGATGCCAGTGGGCGTGACGGAGCTCCACTTGACAGATATCGACCGAGCCGATCCTTGGGTAAAGGATCGAAAGCGGGAGCTTATGATCAGCATCTGGTACCCGGCCACCCGGGAGGTTGGCCAGAAAGCCAAATATATACCGCCAAACGCAGCTGCATTTTACGACGAAACCGTCATGCCGACAATCGGAGTAGAGCCCGGCCGAATCGATCTATCCAACATCGGCGTTCATGCTTCGCTGAACGCACCCGCAGAGCACGGAGAGAAGGGCTGGCCTGTCATCATATATTCTCCGGGCGGATCTGTTCCGAGAAGTCTAGGTACGATTAACGTTCAGGAATTGGCCAGTAATGGCTATGTCGTTGTGACCATTGACCATACATATGAGACAACGGTCGTCGAGTTTCCCGAAGGGAGAATAGAGACCGAGCAATTGCCTGATTTCGGGGCGGATACGGTACTGAAAATGATGAGCGTCAGGGTTGATGATGTCCGGTTTGTACTGGATCGACTGGAGGCGCTCAAGGAAGGGAACAATCCGGATCATGCGAAACGTGAGCTGCCTGAAGGGTTGGACCTTGCACTGGACTTATCTAGAATCGGCATTTTTGGTCATTCTGCTGGCGGCGCAACGGCTGCCCAAGCGATGTATGAAGATGAGCGAATCGGCGCCGGTATCGATATGGATGGCTCGATGGGCTATTTACCCAACCACCTGCTTCCGGTTGCTCAGCATGGACTTGACCGCCCGTTTTTACTAATGAATGCTGGTTTTACCGACGAGGGAGAGGTGGATCCCCATCTCACGGCGGAGGATAGGGCATCGTTCTGGAACGAGTCGAGCGGGTGGAAACTAGATGTAGCGATACCGAACGGGGCGCATTATACGTTCACCGATCAACAATATCTGCTGCCGCAAATAAGCAGTAAGCTGAGCCTTTCTCCTCAAGTCGTCCAGGGGAGTGTTGGAATCGTCGAGCCGGAACAGGCGCTTGCGGCACAACGCGATTACATTACCGCGTTTTTCGACATGCATCTGAAAGGGGTGTCGCAGCCCCTGTTAGAGTCATCAAAATCTCCTTATGCGAATGTGGAGGTGTTGGAATAACGGTCATAACTGAACCATCTAGAGGAAAAGTTGTAAAATCAAGCACTACGGGTTACTACTCTAATTTTAAGGGGCTGTCTCAAAGTCATAAATGACTAGGGACAGATCCCTCTTTTATAATCTTGCAGTTGTCGGGAGGGGGAACGAGTTCTGGTCGCTCTTGAACGTCGTGTTCTTGGAAAAGGTTAGAAGAGTACAACACGACGTTCAAAGGGCGGACGTAAACTCCTTCACCCATACCCACTCCCTCGCCCTTTTGTAACCTGAATGAGCCGCCTGCAGTCATTAAGCCCATGCGCGCTTCACTTCTGCGCGAGAGCATACAAAAAAATGAAAGCTTGTATGAAGTACAAATGCGTTACTACCGATGTGCAGACTTGAAGGTTGCCCACTTAAGGAGCGTTGCAGCAAAGCGCAAGCGAATCGCGAGATTAAAGTGAGAAATGACTTATCTTGGCTAAAAGGCAAAAGCACGTGAAGAACTTCAGAGCGAGGAAGGTCGTGAACTTTCCGTCCGGCGCATGATCGAGGTGGAAAAGTGTAATTCGGTGAAATGAAGAACAACCGGGGATTCCGGCGTTTCTTGCTTCAAAATTTGCGGAAGTAAGCCAAGAGGTCGGATCAGACTTACCAAGAATACTAGAAGTTAATGGCCGCCCTGCTGGATGAAGCAAAAGCGAATAACACAATAAATCTGGAACATGATTTGCGAAGACCGACCGATCACATTCATGACTCGCCAAATACTTCAGAAACTAATCGCTGGGTGAAGATATTGCCTTGAATTCTACATGCCTTGCGATGCTTAGCTCTTGTGTGTAATGCGGACGTCTATAAGTCGGATCACCGGTTCAAACCCTGCATCAAGTAGGCATGAGCGGCGTGTATCATGCAGGGGAGCGGAAGTTTCCATTGTTCCGACCGATTGTTCCAATGATTTTGTTGTGATAAACGTATGAGACATATCATGTTCTCCTCTGCGTGGAGTGGTTGGTCAGAGAGTCAAGGGTGTCTCTTTTTACATTTCATAGAACTGAATTTGGGCAAGTAAAGTTAATCAAGCTAAGGGGTGGGGGTTTCATGAAACAGGCAAGTAGGTTATAGTGACAAGTGGAAAAATAGAGTGGAGGAGTTAAGCATGGTCAAACAACGCAAAATTTTACTAACCGCAACTATTGTCTATACCATTATTGTACTTTATTTTATGTTCTTCGCTTTCGGCAGAGGAGAGGCTTCGGAGCAAATTTCCAGCTACACCTTTATTTTCATGCCGGAGAACTTTATTAGTTTGCCGTCTCCAGCTGATCTCCTGCATCCCAACCTAATGAGTATGGTGGCTTTCGGGAACACTATTGCGTTTATTCCTTTCGGTATATTGATTCCATGGCTATACCGGGTCAGCTTTGTCCGGTTCATCATCTTATTCTTCATCGCGATTCTTGTGCTGGAAACGATCCAGGCCCTTACATTCCTGGGCAGCTTCGATATCAACGACGCTCTTCAGAATTCGATTGGAGCAGCCCTCGGTTTTGGGGCGTACAAGCTTGGTTTCCGTTACCGGAGCCTCGGGCGCAATCTGGTGGCAACGGCTATATCGGGTATGGTTCTTTTTATAGCTTTATGGGGATTAGGGGCGGCGGTAGACAAAATAACAACTAAAGTAGAGGGTCCGTTTGTGGCGATCACTGAATGGACGGACAACTCGGGCAATTCATCCACCGGAGGAGACAAACCGGACAGTATTCAAATCAACGGACAGAAGATACCGCTCCGCTATAACCTATATGGCGCTGAAGGCGGAGATTCCAGAACGTTCACGTACAAGTCTGAGGGACAGACGATTTTCTCCTTCGATTACGGATGCCCCGAACCAACGGATTATTCCGGTAGTATCAGTGTTACTTGGGATGACAGGGAGATCATGAGCAATTCTGGAGAACTTCAGCGTACTCATCCTGATCTGTTCCCTTCGCTATTCAAGATTCCGCTTGAGCCGGGGGATGAGCTGAAGATCACGATTAAGGGCGACATGAAAGCATGGGATGTCGGGTATACGCGGATGCAGTATCTCTGGAACTAAGTGCTTAAAGGGATTTCGCCGCCATTTTATCATGAATAACACCTAGCGCTTGGGTTTTCAAGCGCTTTTTTTACTTTTGAGATCGGGATTTTCAGAAACCTGGTTATAACCTAGGCTGGTTGGTTGTCCAATTGGGTATTTTAAAGGAGCTGAAGGTCTGGAGAACGATCGGCTCCTCCGCTTACCGAGTATATCGCTATGAAGGGAAGCTCAATCTCTTGGAAAATGCCGCCCTGCTCCTATGTTGGAAAGAGGGAGATGGCTTTGAATCTAAGCTGATGAAGGCCTTTCTGAGCATGGATATTTCACTGAGCAATGAAGAGATTCTATGCTATTACAGCAAACGTTGGGACATTGAAACGTATTTTCGAACTGCGAAAGTACAACCGGCCATGGATCGTTACCAGGTTCGATCTACTCAGGCGATTGATCGTTACTTGACCCTGCTCATGTTTTCTACGTTATATTACCAGTATGACAGCCAAGGAAGTTTAAACGATGGGTTACATCACTACCGTATCCAGAAAAAGCACGACATGATTGAATATATTTACAACCAAGCCAAAAGTGAGGCAACATTAGACCAAATTAAAACATGGCTAAGCGTTGCATAGGGATACTGTCAGCTCTTAAAACTTACAAATTATTGAAGCGATTATTGGCAGGTACAGTTAAAGAAACTACAAGAGCGAAATCCCGTGTAAAAAAGAAAACGCTCTTTTTGTGTTAATGGCGATAAAAAATGGCTATTCAGACCTCGCTGCGGCATCTATTGATTTGAAAATCTCCGTTGTTATCTTATGGATCATCTTTACATCTTCGCTCTTCTTCCCTAATAGAAATTGATAGTGGACCTCAAGGACAGTTCTGGTCCCAAATTCCTGAGAATCTGGATCGATTTCTCGAAAATCTAAAAGATTTCCTGGCTTTATGTTAAGAGCGTCCATGATTTTTTCCAATGAATCAATGGCTAAATTTCTTTTTCCAAGTTCAACTTCGGTTAAATATGAGGTTTGTTGCCCTGTTATTTGGCTTAATTGAAGTAAGGTCAGATTTTTTTTATTACGTATGCTACGAATTTTTTCACAGATCAGTTTTTTTTAAATCAGACATCGATTTACAACCTCCCTGCTTATCCTAAGGGTAAGTGTTTCAATCGAAAAAATACATAACATTATAAGTTAAATATATTGACTCAATTGGGACTGCGTATTAGTGAGTTGATCACTATTTATAGCGCCTCAATCAAGCAAGTAGGCGGCGATACGATGCTAATTTATTCAACTGGAAAGTTGAGTCCCGAACCAGTAGAGGTTTCAAAGCCAGCGAATCAACTAGTAGTATACGCATTGGATAAAATCAAAGAATATGCAGTGCCGTTACAAAAGGAATCAGGGCTTCCATATTTGTTCCTGTCAAGAAATAGAAGCAAAAAAGGCTACCCGGTTGGATTGGCTTCGCATTCAAATTGGAATAAGAATCATTTGCGACCATAGATTAAACAGCATAATATCCGAGATAAGAACAACGAATTAATTGATTTTACTAGCCATACATTCCGTCATGTATTTGCAAGCTACGCATTAAAGGGTGGGGCATCGATAGAGGTGGCGTTACAGCATATTTGCCATCCTCCCACCTAAACCTTGTGGAACCTTTGTAACCGTCAAGTCCTTTTGATTTTCAAAAAATTAATAGTAAACATTACGAAGTAGTTGACATATAAAAGTAGGCGCTGTTACAATATGCATGAGTTAATCGTAATGATTACGATTAATATTATTTTGAGTGAAGTGTTGTATGAATCAAAAGACAGGAGGTTCAAAGTGATGCATGCATACAAGCGGCAAAATTTACTTCGCCAATGGAGCGGAGGACTGCTAGCAGGAGTTATGTTCGTATCCGGTTGTGCAGCGCCGTCCAATCCTGCGAGCGACAATAATCGTGATGCATTGGAGTTATCGCCGTCAGCGGAGTCTAGACCTGTATCTGTTCATGATGCGGAGGAAAGGGAGTCGTTTCTCACGTTCGAAGACGACACTGGAAGGGAGATTCGGCTGCCTGAGCAACCACAGCGCATCATCGTCCTATCGCCGCAGCTATTGGATTTGCTTTATTCGGTTGACGGTCACGCCATTGCCCACGCCACATCACCGGGTGGAACGGTGCCGGATGAGGCGGAGCGAATCGAAGAAGTCGGGGGAATGACGACCGTCAATACGGAGAAGCTACTTGCTTTAAAGCCTGATCTCGTGATCGGCTCTGTGGTGTTTCACCGTGAGTTAACGGCGATTTTGGATGCGAGTAACGTGCCGTTCGCCCTGTTCAATCTGAGTACATATGCAGATTTGCAACAAAAAGCGGTGTTGTTCGGTCAGCTCTCTGGGACGGAAAACAAAGCTAGGGAAGCACTTGCCGATTTGGATCAGGAAATTCGTGAATGGACTGCCCGGGTACCGGCCAGTGATGCACCAACTTTCATCATGCTGAACGTGACCCCTAACAGCCTTTCTGTGCAGCGGCAAGATACCGTCGGAATCGAGGTCGCAACTATGCTGCATATGAACAATTTGGCGGAAACATGGGAAGCAGCAAGCGACAGTCCGTCGACTGCACCATTTAGTCTGGAAAAAATCGTCGAGCTAAATCCGGATTATGTTTTTATTCTGATCCACGGGGCGCGAGAAGATGGGGAGAAGAAAATTCAATCCGATCTGGCCAGCCAACCTGCATGGACATCGCTGCGTGCGGTGAAGGAAAACCGTATGGTCATCTTGCCGTCTGATCGGTTTCTCTCAAACCCGGGATTTCGATTAAGTGAATCGGTCGAATATTTGGCTAAACTTGTTTATCCGAATACATATGAGAATGGTCATTAATGCTTTCCGTGTTCCGATGTCCAAAGGCGTTCTAGTCATTGTCGCTTTGACGGCTGCGGTAATCCTCGCTACTGGATTCAGCATCGGTACCGGAGCAGTCCGCATTTCTTTGTCAGAGATTTGGTTATATGTCTTTCACGGTTATGACGGTCCAATGAAGGAAATTGTGTGGAACATTCGGCTGCCTCGCACGTTAGTGGGCACGCTCGTTGGAGCTAATCTGGCACTGTCCGGTGCACTCTTGCAAGGCGTGATGCGGAACTCGCTGGCAGATCCGCACATCATCGGCGTGTCATCTGGAGCAGGATTATTCGGCATCATCGTTCTCATTTTATTTCCACATCTATGGTCGATGCTGACACCTATCGCTTTTCTTGGCGCTTCCGGAGCTGCCGCCATCATTTATTTGCTTGCCTGGAAGGACGGTGTACAGCCGGTGCGCCTAATACTTGCAGGCGTGGCCGTGTCCGCCTTTCTCGGCTCTGGCATCTCCGCATTGTTAATTTTCTTCAGCGATCGGGTGAACGGTGCCCTCGTGTTTATGGTTGGCGGCTTGTCCGCCAAAAGCTGGCCAGAGCTTGAAATCATTCTCCCTTATTCGCTCATTGGCATGAGCCTGGCGTTCATTGGCAGCTCGCATTTGAATATACTTGCCCTTGGCGATTCCAATGCACGCGGCCTCGGCTTGTCGGTGGAAGCAGCTCGCTTCTTCCTGACGGCGCTCGCTACCTTGCTTGCCGCAAGCGCGGTCAGCGTCGTCGGCCTGCTCGGCTTCGTCGGTCTGATCGTTCCGCATTCAGCCCGCTTGCTGATCGGCAGTGATTATCGGTTCTTACTTCCTGCATCCGTGCTGCTTGGAGCGGCCGTTGTGACATTTTGCGATACACTCGCCCGCTTGATGTTTGCTCCTTTGGAGCTGCCGGTCGGCATTATGATGGGAGCTTTGGGGGCGCCGTTCTTTCTATATTTGCTAAGGAGGGAAGCGAGATGACGTTGTTACGCTTGGAAGACGTGTCCGTGAGGCTTCACAACCGTACGGTGCTGGATTCGCTGAATTGGCAGGTGGAGGTCGGAAAAATTTACAGCATTATCGGTCCGAATGGCAGCGGCAAAAGCACCTTGCTCAAAACTTGCGCCGGTCAATTAAAGCCTGCGCAAGGAAAGGTGCTCTTGCAAGGCAGACTGCTCGACAGCTATCCCCGTCGGCAGTTGGCACGGCATATGGCAATGCTTCAGCAAAGTCAAGCATCTCTGCCGGACGTGTCCGTGCGTTCGCTGGTCAGTTACGGACGTTTTCCTCATCAGCCTGTATGGGGCGCAAAGCGCAAGGAAGACGAGAAGATTGTCGAATGGGCCATGGCTCAGACCGGAACGCTACCCTTCGCGGAGCGAAAGCTGTCTAACTTATCCGGCGGAGAACGGCAACGCGTATGGATTGCCATGACCTTGGCACAGCAATCGGGGCTAATCTTATTAGATGAACCGACGACCTATCTCGATGTCAATCACCAGTGGGAGGTTATGGAGCTAGTCCACGATCTGAATCGCAAATATAGCATTACGATCGTCATGGTCCTGCACGATCTCAACCATGCTGCAGCTTGCTCCGATGAATTGTTGGTGATGCGAGCTGGCGAAATGTATGCCAGCGGACCGCCGGAGCAAGTCATCACCGATCGCATGCTGCGCGATGTGTTCGGTGTGAGAGGGAGCGTAGGAAGGGATGATCGAAGCGGTCGCATGCATTGCCATATCGAAGGGCTGCTTGAAGCGGTGGATTTCTCAGCTCAACCCGCAATCGCGGCAGTCAAATAACGAATGTCTTGATTTCGTGTATATGTGCAGATTTTGCCTTGTTCAGTTCACTTAATAGAAAACATTTACAAAGGAGAGGATCAACATGGAGGGGAAAGCAGACGTATATCCATTCGCGGCAATCGTCGGACAGGACTTGATGCGCAAAGGGCTGCTGCTTAATCTTGTCAATCGGAAGCTCGGCGGCATCTTGATCCGCGGGGAGAAAGGCACAGCCAAATCGACGGCCGTACGCGCAATCGCGGACTTAATGCCGGAGCTGAGCGTCGTGAATTTGCCCGTATATGCTACGGAGGATCGCGTCGTCGGCACATTGGATATCGAGCATGCGATTCGAGAAGGAGAGAAAAAGTTCGAGCCGGGACTGTTAGCGAAGGCGCATGGACATATTTTGTACGTGGATGAAATCAATCTACTCGATGATGCGATCGTCGATGCGCTGCTCGACGCAGCAGCCATGGGGGTGAACACCGTTGAGCGAGAAGGCGTCTCCTACTCGCATCCGAGCCGCTTTATCTTGATCGGTACGATGAACCCGGAGGAAGGGGAGCTGCGGCCGCAGCTGCTGGATCGCTTCGCGCTTTCAGTAGAGGTGAATGGGGAACGAGATGTGGAGAGCCGAATGGAGGTCATTCGCCGGCGCCTAGCATTCGAAGCAGATCCAGACGAATTCCGAAGACGTTATGAGCCGCAACAACTAGAGCTTCGGGAACGGATAGAACGAGCGCGTCAGCTGCTCGAGCAGATCAAACCGTCCGAGGAGTTACTGAAATGGACCGCCGCAGTCGGCATTCGGCTGAAGGTAGACGGACATCGTGCGGATATCATGTTAATGAAAACCGCCATGGCGATGGCTGCATTCCAGGGAAGAACGCAGATCGTGGCAGACGATATGGTAGAAGCGGCGATGATGGTGATGCCGCATCGCATGCGCAAGCGGCCGTTCGAAGAGGGAGCATATGACCACGAGACGATACGCGAGCTGCTCGGCGACCTTCTGTCCGAGGTCACCCATGCAAGTTAAGCCTCACTTGTATCCGTTCTGTGCTGTAGTCGGTCAAGAACGTGCGCAAAAGGCGCTGCTGCTTCATGCTGTAAATCCGGGATTAAAGGGGGTGCTGCTGGCAGGCCCACCAGGAACGGCGAAGTCCACGCTCATCCATGGTGTTACAGAGCTTCTGCCGGAACTTAACGTCATTAACATTCCTTTGAACGTGGATGAGGAACGGCTTTGGGGCGACTGGGATATGGCAGCTGCTGTCCGCAGCGGCAAACGAACGTTTGTACCCGGCTTGCTTGCAGCTGCGGATGGGCACATCGTCACGGTAGACAATGCGCATATCATGCCCGAAAGGTTAATGAAAGCGGTCCTGACTGCTGGCGACAATGTGGCGGGCGAGCCCGCGCATGGGCATGTCCGCAAGAGCTCTGAGCGAAGAAGTGGCCTTGACAGTGCAGCATTCTGCTTGTTCGCAGCTATGAGTCCGGACGATAGGAAGCCGCTGCCGGCGATGTTTGATCGCTGCGGGCTATATGTGCGACTGGAAACCTCGGCGGACCTTGCGGAGCGAACGGAAATCGCAAGCCGCTTGCTCGCCTTCGAACAAGATCCTGAGTCGTTTCGCCTAGCTTATGAATCGGAAACGAAGGAATTGAGAGCACGTATCGCAGCGGCTAGGACTCGGCTGCCTGCTGTACATATTGATGGAGAGCTGCTACGTTTGGCTGCCGAAATCGCTGAGGAAGCTGGCTGTCTGGGACACCGCGCGGACATCCTGCTGATCGAAGCGGTCCGTACGATCACAGCTTGGGAGGGTCTTAGCGAGACGACACAGGAACATCTGCAAGAAGCGGCGGGCTTTGTGCTGCCGCACCGGATGCGTGCAGCATCTCAACCGGAAGTGTCGCGAGGGAAGTCGCCTGGAGACTTGCCGGATCAAGAGCAAACGAAGCATGATTCGAATGGCGATCATCCATCACCAGGATCGCATCGCGATAAGGAAAGCCAAAGAGAAAGCCAAGCGGAAGGAGAGAATAATGCGACAAACGGCGAGCAAGTTGACCGGTCACAATTCGCTTCGCCTGCACAACTTGGGGGCGACCACAACGGCGAAGCCGATAGTAGACAATCTCTTTCCTCAGAGGCGCGGGCTGTAGTGGAAGCCGTTGGACGGGAAATCGCTGTGCAGCCATTCGTCTTTACCTCGCCGCATCCAATGAAACAAGCGCAAACTGGGAAACGAAATCAAGCGTCAGTAGGAACGGTAAACGGTCGATATGTGCGGGCTGCGATGCCACGCGGCCCTCTAAGAGACATTGCGTTTGATGCCACGCTTCGTATGGCGGCTCCCTTTCAGCGGATACGTAAGCAACAATCAAGTTCATATAACACGAACTTAAAGCTATGGATTGAGCCGAGTGATGTGCGTGTGAAGGTTAGGGAAAACAAGACAGGAACTGCTTTGCTATTCGTCGTCGATGCCAGCGGTTCGATGAATGCAAATAAGAGAATGAAGGCTGTCAAAGGTGCGGTATTGTCTTTACTTCGTGATGCGTACCGGCAGCGTGACCATGTGGGCTTGATTGCCTTTCGCGATCAACAAGCTGAATTGCTGCTCGGGTTGACACGCAGTGTAGAGCTCGCGGAACGCAAATTGAGGACGCTGCCAGCTGGCGGGAAAACTCCGCTAGGTATTGGACTGGAAAAGGGACTTATGGCGATCCGCCCTTTGTTAAATAGAAGAAGTGGACTCATCCCCGCGATGATCGTCATGACCGATGGAAAGGCGAACGTCAGCGCAGAAGCGGCAGGTGATCCATGGCAGGAAAGCCTGCAAGCTGCACAACGCATCGCAGCGGCTGGCATACGCACACTTGTGATCGATACGGAGGATGGTGTAGTACGATTCGGCTATGCCCGCAAGCTGGCGGAAGCGATGCAAGCGCGGTATTACCGGTTAGAACAATTGGAGGCTGGGAGTATCGAACGAGCTGTACGGACGTTGATCTAAAAATAATGATTTATGGATTACGGAAAGGAGGATGGCGCGTTGAAGCTATCCATACTCACAAACGGGGAAACGACGTTGTCGCATTTGTCTGAAGCATATCAATTGCTTGATCAAAATCAGAAAAATCAGCTGCATCTGACCATCATCGATTTAGGGAATCGGAAGATCGACGAGCTTGAGGACGTGGAAGCCACGCTTGTTGGAGCTGACCTTGTCATCTTCGATGCACATGGCGTCCGCCAGGACGTTGTCGAATGGTTGAGTAGCCTGCTAAGCAAAGGGACGGCTCATATCGTTCCGCTTGGCGGCAACTCCGCTGAGATCGCTTCGCTGCTCAGGCTAGGCAGTCTGACCTTTGCAAATTTGCCTAGACAAGAAGGGCATACACATGCGGCAACGTCCTTGCCGCTAGAAGGAATGGATGAGGGTAAGGCGGATTATGAACACTACGTTCGATTTACCGAATATTGGCGGGGCGGAGGTACTGACAATTTGCTCGGCCTGCTTTGTCTGGCAGGCCGTGAATACGGCGGCTGCCATCTGTTGCCGGAGCCTAAGGAGCCGGTATATGTTCGGGAGTTAACGATTATGGAGCCGAGCAGTCGCACGGTTTACTCGTCTGCAGCCAGCTACCGGCAAAGCAATCGCTACGACGAAGGTCGGCCGAATGTCGCGATTTTATATCTTGGGAATAGCAATCCGCTCGATACCGCAGAATGTATTGCGCAGCTTAAGGAACAATTGGAGGCTTTCGTGAACGTCATGCCGATCGCGTTTCCTTCAGTGATGAACATTCCGCTCGACCGTCTGCGCGAGTTGCTACTTGGCGACGGTCACCAAGTCGACCTTATCGTGAACCTGCTGCCTTTCCGACTTGGGATTGGTCCCGGCGGAGGAAATCAGGACGGGGCTGTGCAGATGCTGGAACAGCTCGATGTGCCGATGCTGCATCCGCTATTGTTGAACAGTAGAACGGAACAAGAATGGAGACAGTCTGCGAGTGGACTTGAGCCTTCGTTGCTACTCGTTCAGGTCATGCTTCCGGAGCTTGACGGGAGCGTGGAGATGTTTCCGATAGCGGCACTGCAGGAAGAAGGAGAAGACGCCGAGCTAAACGTTCCGCTAAAGCGACTTGCACTTATCCCTGAACGGACAAAACGCTTGACAGATCGCATCCGCCGCTGGCTTGCCCTGCGGAGCAAGCCCAATGCAGAGAAGAAGCTGGCGCTCATTGGCTACAATTATCCGCCAGGCGAAGGAACGGTGTTCGGCGGTTCCTTCTTGGATACATTCGAATCGATAGCACGTTTATTGAGCTGGCTGAAGCAGCAAGGATATCATACCGAGGAACTGTCAGCGGCGGAGCTGCGTGCCAGATTTATAGAGGGCGGTCTAGTCAATTCCGCAAAATGGTCTGATCCTCAAGCTTCGAGTCAGTTGATCCGTTATGCGGATCCCCATTTCACACAGAAGCTATCCGGTCGTTCATGGGGAGAAGAAGCGATAAGCCGCTGGGGTCAGCCGCCTGGTGACATCATGACGGACAACGGCTCCTTTCTCATACCCGGTCTAATGATCGGCCAAGTGTTTATCGGCCTGCAACCTTCACGCGGTATCCATGAGGATCCAGAGAAGTCACTGCACGATCGTTCGTTACTACCTACGCATCAATATACTGCGTTTTATCAATGGATTCGTGAACAGTTTCAAGCGGATGCCATCGTCCATATCGGGACACACGGCACCTTAGAGTTTCAGCGGGGGAAAGAGGCCGCTCTGTCTGGGGACTGTGTACCGGATGACTTACTCGGGGATTTGCCAAATTTGTACTACTATTACGTAGGGAATCCGTCCGAAGCGATGATCGCCAAGCGGCGCAGCCATGCCGTATTGATCGGCTATCAGGCGCCGGCTTTTACTGAAGCTGAGCTGTATGGCGAATGGCGTGAGCTTGAAGCCTTGCTGCACGAATATCGTGAAGCGAAGCAGCTCGCGCCGGAACGATGTGAGGCGATTCTACAAGAGCTGCAGGCGGTAGCGAAGTCGCTTGACTTCTCCGCGGAGACCGTAGAACACATGGAGGAGGAGCTCTATCGCATGCAGCGTTCGCTCATCCCTAGTGGACTGCATGTGCTTGGCGACAGCTATTCTCCTGAAGTCGCTTTGAACCATATGCAATTCGTGCTTCGCCACGAGCGGGGAAATATTCGCTCAATTCGCGGACTGCTCGCTGAACGTCAAGGCGTTCGGGCGGATGCGCTAACTTCGGGCAAGCATGTGAGCTTGCTGCGCCAGCTCGATGAGGAAGCGAATGCGTTAGTGACCGCTTATGTGTCAAACAAGGCAATCCCGGACATGTATAAGAGTGAACATCCAGATTGGCTTAAGCAGTTGGAAGCTTCGCTCGAGTACGGTTACGAAGCTTACCTAAGATCATTGCAAAATGAGGAAGCAGAAGGGCTGATGCGGGCGTTGGAAGGCCGGTACGTTCCAGCTAAGCTCGCTGGTGACGTGCTGCGAACACCTGAAATATTGCCGACCGGACGCAATCTGTACCAATTCGATCCCCGCTTAGTGCCCAGCCGTACAGCTGCTGAACGGGGGGCGATTGTCGCCGAAAACTCCATACAGCAATATCGCGAGCAGCACGGGGACTACCCGCACACGACGGCGGTCATCCTCTGGGGGATTGAGACGTCGCGCACACAAGGGGAAACCATCGGGCAAATCCTGCATTATATGGGGGTTCGCATTGGCGGGGGAGTCGGAACGTTCCGTACAGAATATGAAGTGATCCCGCTTGCGGAATTAGGCCGACCGCGCTTGAACGTCATGGTGCATATTACTGGGGTTTTTCGCGATTTGTTTCCGAATTTGCTGGAAGAATTACATGACCTATTCCGCAAGGTTTCGGAGCTGGATGAACCTGATGAGCTCAATTGGTTCAAGGCTCATACACGAAGCATGGAGGAGGAGCTGCTTGCTGCTGGATATGAGGCAAGTCAAGCGCATGACTTAGCTTGCGCCCGCATCTTCGGCCCGGCAGAAGGAGAGTATGGCACGACGGTGACGCGGATGATCGAGACGAAGCTATGGAACGAGGAGTCTGAGCTCGGAGCGGCATACACGGACAGCCAGCAGCATGTATACAGCGCACTAGCGCGAGGACAGGCGGAGCCGGAATTGTACCGGTCACATATGCTGGAGGTGGATATTGTGTCGCAAATTCGCAGCAGTCATGAATGGGAAGTAACGGATTCTGACCACTATTATGAGTATTTTGGCGGCTTGGCAAAGTCTGTGGAAGTGATGAAAGGTCGTAAAGCAGACATTCATATTACGGATACGACAGGGGAGCAAATCAAGACAGAATCTGCCGAACATGCGATTGCACGCGGAGTAAGGACTCGCTTAACGAACCCGAAATGGATCAACGATCTCTTGAAGCATCCTTATCATGGCGCAAAGGAAATGGCCAGCCGATTCGAGTATGTACTGGGACTTGCAGCCACGACTGGAAAAGTAGAACCTTGGGTATTCGATCGTCTGCATGACGTCTATATGGCTGATGAAGCACTTAGCCGGAAGCTGCAGGACAACAACCGTTGGGCTTACCATGCGATGATCGAAACATTGCTGGAAAGCGAGCAGCGAGGATACTGGACACCGGATGAACAAGTTCTGCATCAGCTGCGGCAGAAATACCTAGAGCTTGAAGGAGAGTTGGAAGGGGAATGAGAACAGCTTGAGGCATAAGCTGAAATCCATTTAAATTAAGAAATGAGGTGTTTACCTAGATGATCGAAATCTTACGCAACGAAGCTGCTTGGGAACAAGCTTGGAAGGACGACCAAACGACAGGTGTAAACTTGATGAAATCAGCAGGGATCGAGCCGAGATTCACTTTTGGCGCCATCGCGGCCCAAAACTACAATGAGCAATCGTTCAACGATGAAGGAAGAAGACGGTCAGCACGTATTATCGGCTGGTTGGAAAATCAAGGCGTAAATTTTAATGGCGCCTCTGTCCTCGACATCGGAGCGGCCTCTGGAATATTTTCTATTCCCTTTGCGCAAAGAGGAGCAGATGTGACCGCCGTTGAGCCGTCGCTTCCGTTCACAGAACTATTGGAGCACAACAATCAAAAATGGGCCGACGGTAAGGTAAAGATCGTGCGCGCAGCCTTTGAAGATATGGATACGAAGACATTAGGCTGGAACCAAGCTTTTGATTTTGTCTTTGTGTCAATGTGCCCGGCGATCACAGACTGGGAGATGGTGGAGAAAGTGATCAGCTGCGCTCGAAAATTTTGTTATATCAGCCTAGCGGCAGGTCCTAAAGAACACAGCCTCACCCTTGAAATATTACCGCTGTTAAACCATTCATACAACAAGCATCAAAACTCCGAGATGATGTATTTGCTACAGCTGCTTTATCTAAAAGGGTACGCCTTTCATTCACTCGTCACACGAGAAATGAAAGCCAGGGTTGTGTCTCGTGCGGAAGCCATTCAAGAGGTTTTACATTGGCTTAACTTTTACAATTATCCAGTAGATGAGAATACGCAGGCCATCATTGAAGATTATCTGGATCAAACTTATCCTGGAAAAACGATCCCAATCAAACAAGGAGGGCGCTTCGGCAAAGTGCTCATTCAGTTAGAAGAGCAAAGCATGTTTACTTATTCATGAGGATGAATCAACCAAAGCGCCTACATCAGATGAGTTCCCGCATAAGGGACGCGTTGTACGAAACAATGGCGGTTCCGGAAGTGCGGGAATTTTTGATCCAGATGGGCATGATATTCAGGCGGATGAAGAAAGAGGCGTGTACTTTGATTGTATTTGCCTTTGAAAAACAACACTTATCATATTAAATGGAATGGTCATTGCGCTTGTTGGCATGTTAAGTGGTTTAGTCGCTTCTTATGAATTGGGTACACCACCCGGCGCTTCCATCACATTAATTTTAATGTTGATTTTTTCAGTCATAACACTTGCAAAGTACATGTTAGATTACTTGAAATTGGATAGACTATTTAATAAAAGTCAAGTCTAGAATGAAATATGCAGAAAATGACAAATCGAGTTTACGCCGTAGATTTGCCATTTTGAAAATAAGCCCATGCATTATACTGAGTAATCACATCTCGTATGGAAAGTTAAACGAAGTGGGAGGGAGTTAATCATGAAGGAAGTTGATGTTGTTATTATTGGAGGAGGTCCTGCAGGTTTAAGTGCTGGACTTGTACTAGGACGTGCTAGAAAGAAGACATTGATTATTGATGAGGGCCAACCGCGTAATGCAGTGACTAGAGAGGCTCATGGCTTTTTAACACGTGATGGCATTAGCCCACATGACTTTCGAAAAATTGCGAAAGAACAGCTTCGCACTTATCCATCGGTTTCACATCTGGAAGATATCGTCAGGTTGATAGAAGGGGAAGATGGACAATTTTTGTTGGAAACTGTTTCGGGGGTGAAGATAGCCGCTAGTAAACTGCTGTTTGCTATCGGAATGAAGGATCGTGATCTTGGCATACCAGGGTTGGCAGAGGTCTATGGTAAGAGTGCGTTTGTATGCCCGTATTGTGATGGCTGGGAACTAAGGGATCAGCAATTAGTTGTCATAAACAGAGGAGCGACATTAATGCATTTTGTCCCATTGCTTTCTGGATGGTCGAAGCAGTTAGTAGTTTGTACAAATGGTCCCGATGAATTGAGTGAAGCAGAACGTGAAGAATTGCGCGCACATAATATCCCGGTATTTAATGCACCAATACATTTAATCCAATCAAATCAAGGCATGGTAAGCCATATCAAGCTTGAGGATGGGACGGAAATTTCGTGCACAGGGATTTTCTTCAAGCCGGAATTGGAACTTGGATCGGATTTGCCAGTTGCCCTTGGTTGCCGGATGTTGGATACTGGAATCATTGAAGTCGATGAGTTTGGAAAAACTAGTGTACCTGGTGTTTATGCAGCAGGGGATGCAACTACACACTTACACCAATCTATTGTTGCAGCTGCTTCAGGTGCTGTATCCGCAGCTGCAATAAACGGGGAATTAAATCAAGAAGAATGGCGGAAGAGCAACGTTTGATTGAATAACCATGAACACTTTACGAGCCTTCCTCACCCAAGTATCATGCTCATAGAATAAACTTCAAGGGTGAGGATCAAGACATAATAGGTTAGTCAACTTTATCCTTTATTTTAAGAGAACCCACACCAATAATTGCTCCCAATATCACTAAAATTATACTGGCTATTATTTCATATCCTTGCAATGCATCGATGTAATTGACGAGAAACCAACCTGGTCCCCCGCCTGCCAATCGATTTATGATACCTCCAACTCCCTGAAGCAATAGAAGTAAACTTGCACCGCTTGCAATCTCTTTCATAACGCTACATCTCCTTTTTACATAACGAATATCAAGATAGAACTCCCCTGATGCCAATATTGAATAAAATCGCCCCAATAACTGCCACTCCGACTAATACAGAAGACAACGGAGCTTTTACTAATTTTGATCGCAGTTGTTCAAGCTGATTCATTATCCAGTTTTTACATAGTATAAACACGATCAATAGTAAGATTGAAGGAAGTACCATAATCGCGTTATAGCCAAGTAAAATGCCAATGGACAAACCCGTATGAAACGCTAAACCATCCATTAGTAATATCGAGTAAAAATACGGTAAAGCTGTGGTAAACTCAATCGCAAAGACAATAATACCGAGTATGATCATCCCTCTTATAGACACTTGCGTAGGTAACCATTCCAAAAATCGGGATTCCATCCCTTTTTTAGGCTTATAAAAACTAATGAGTACAAAGGCGACTCCAAGTATCGTATAAAACCAACTTGAAATTTGATTGTTCGCCATGCTTTCTATAATACCAAGAATCGGCTCAACTCCGAGATAAACCAAGATACCCATTATAAAATAGCAAAATTGTGTCGAAAATAAAAAAACGATCAATCGCGATGCTGTTTTTTCTTTTTGTATGAGAAGGATATAAGCTGTAATCGCCAATACCCCGGGGCTTAAAATATCAATGACAGCACAGAGCACAATAATGAGGAGTGCTGTTGTGAAATCTATGTTGGCAGGAATTAATGATTCAATGATTTCAATCACCTAAACATCCTCCTTATTTATTTATTTCGCGCACTGTGATAAAATAATAATAACACAGTGTGTTAAATAAAACAAGAGGTGATTTGAAGTGCCGAAAATTGTTGATCATGATCACAAAAGAAAGCTCATCGCTGAAACGGCTTGGAAAATTATTGAAACCGAAGGTATTGAAAAAGCATCTATCCGCAGAATCGCATCTGAGGCTGGAATGTCTGCCGGAGCATTGAGACATTATTTCTCAAACCAGGATGAGTTACTATTATTTATCATGGATTATTTTCTTGCTCGCGGGAAAGAACGGTCGAAGAATAAATCATGGTCACAAGACCCTTTCATTGCGGTACAGGAAACGTTGTTAGAATTGGTTCCTGTAGATCGGGATAAACAAGCTGAAGCTGGCGTATGGCTGGTTTTCGTCATTCGTTCACTTACAAGTGCAGCTTTGAACACGAAAAAAGATGAACTCATCGAAGGAGAATACATTTTAATGAAGGCACTGCTTGAAATCTTGATAAAGGCAGGCTATGTAAAAAAAGACATAGATATTGAATTAGAAAAATTAAGGCTTTCTGCAGTCATTGAAGGTTTATCCATACATGCTCTATTAAGACCGGATATATTCACCATTGAAAAAACGGAACAAATTATTACTCACCACTTAAAAGAACTTTGCAACCAATAAATATTAAGTTAACATTTGATTCGAAATAAACCTTGTTGAAGAAATCGACAATGAAAAGAAGCAGGTCCCACTATAAAAGCCGAAGGAGTCAAAAAGTTTTTTGTCTTTTTCTAAAAGTCTTCCAACGAGTATCGAGTTAAGCGAACCAATAGCTGCTGACGCCGTTTAAAGGGTCGAGGGCAAGGTATATGCTTTGGCTTACATATACGCTTGTGGTATATTAGAGAGTTCTGCGATTCCATATCTTATCTGAAAGAAAGCGGTGTGGAATATTTGACACCGTATCGTGACCATTCGACAATGGCATCTGCCAGTGAGGAAAGGCTTCAGAAACGTTTCGAGCAAGAGGCCGAACGAATTCGTTCAATACTTGGCAACAAGGTTCTGCAATTAGAGCATGTTGGATATACTTCGGTGCCGGGCCAAGCCAATCATCGATATGTTGCTGGTAGTAGAGAATTCAGCTGACGAAACGGCCTACGTTTCCGACTTTGAGGAAGAAGGGTACACCCGTCAAAAACAAATGTAGCCTACTTTTTCAAATGGCCGATGACGTGACGGAGTCCCTCTAACAGCACTTCGTTTGTTGATTTGAATCCCTTCTCTGTGGAAGAATGGATCCGAGAGAAGAGGTTGACGGGTTGCTTCTGCGGGGCGTCAAACCGACTATTTCCGTGACCGAATAACCCTTTTCAATCTTGTAATCTTTATTCGAGCTGTCTCTGACCTGCCCCAACGCTTCGAATGCTCGACCATACGGTTTGATCACATCGGAGTCGTCCTCCAGAATTAACGCGTCCTCATCAAGTGCATTCACCATTTATTTCGCATAGCGGGTGGTGAGCGACGGAGACGGTCGTTGCAGATTCTGACTTAATCGATCAATTGTATTCTTTACCTGAATGAATTCATTCAAGGCGACTGCGATATTTCTAAGAATCACACTTTTGGACTTCAACAGACAGTAAATGGTTTGGGTAATAAATTTGGATTCGACTTGACCAGATTCGGATACCAGGTCTTTTGCAAAATGTATCGTTTCCCGTTTTGTTACATACACATCTGTGGTGGAATGGAACATGTTAAAAACCCCTAATAATTTACATTTTTGTTTAGATTAATTTTGGCGGTACTTAAATTATACCAATCAAAGGGAGGTTTTTTGCTGTTTTCAGGTAATATTTCCCACTTTTCATCTCTGTTTTGGGGGATTTTCTTAAGATACACACCTCCGTAATTACATGCCATCCATTTTTGCGGAAACTCAATTAATTAAATTGGTTTACAAGTAGATTTATGCATGATAAAATATATATTATTCAAAAATGAACAGAGGTTCACGAATGCAATATTTAAAAGAGGAAATTAAAAAACGAATCTTAATAGCTGCATTGGATGAATTTAAAGAGAAGGGTTATTTAAGTGCATCCGTTAGAAATATAGCCAGTAACGCAGATACTGCATTAGGTACAGTGTATAAATATTTTAGGAATAAGGAGGATTTGTTTAATTCTGTAGTAGAATCGGTTTATAGCGATTTGTTTGCTACGATCAATAAAATTATTGTTGCTGATGTTAACCCTAATGAAAAATTGATTGAAATTAAAAATAGGATTTTGGACATTTTTACAGGAAACAGTAAAGAAGTCTTAATTCTTTTCGGTAAGAGTAAGGGATCTAAATATGAGAACTTTAAAAACGAGGTCGTGGATGTTCTTCATAATATTATTCAAAAAGAAATATTCTCTCGTTTTGAAGATAAAAGCATTGTGAAAGAACCATTTATTTTCTATGTCCTATCAACAAACTTTGTAGAAGGATTATATACCATTTTAAAGACTCAAGAAGATGGGGAAAAAATTAGCATCCTCATTGACCAGTTGATGTTTTTCTCATTTCACGGTACTGAAAGCCGATTTAAAGAAATGTCTCACATTTAAATAATGTGGATATTTTTTTGAAACAAAAATGAACAATCGTTCATGGTGTTTATTTTATCAATTTGGTTGTTTTAGCACATATACAGACAGGAAATACAGGAGGAGATTACATTGGCAAAGTATCTTTATAAATTAGGAAATTGGTCAGCAACACATAAAAAAAGCGGTACTTTTTGGCACTGTAGGAATTTTGATGATATTAGCAGTATTAGTACTGAGTTTAAAACCATCTTTTCATGGAGAACTAACTATTCCCAATACACCTGCGGAAAAAGCAGCCAATTTGATTAAAGGAGAATTTGCAGGTACTTCCGAACAATCAACTGTAAACATCGTATTTAAAGCACCAGATAATAGAACGTTGGAATCAGAGGATGTCCAAAGCAAAATTACGGAAGTACTTAATGAAATAAGTAAAGATTCGAAAGTAGCAAGTGTTCAATCACCGATAGAGCTGAACAACTTAAATGAAGATAAAACAATTGGTTACGCACAAGTTACGTTTGCGTTAGAAGCTGACAAAGTGTCAGAAAAATCGAAAGAATACATTTTGGATAGTATTGAAATAACAAGAGATGCAGGTATTCAGACAGAAATAATGGGAGGAGATATTACCTTCTCTAGCATACAGTTTGAAGGAATTTATGAAGTAATTGGAGTAGTGGTTGCATTTATTGTATTAGCAATTACTTTTGGTTCATTTATTGCAGCAGGCTTACCAATTCTTATAGCGGTATTAGGTTTAGGAATTAGCTTATTAGGTATTATGATTGGTGCCTACTTTATTGATTTGAATTCTATTTCTATAATTCTAGCAGCTATGTTGGGTTTAGCGGTAGGTATTGACTACTCACTATATATATTATTACACGATTCAGACAAGAATTGGCAAAGGGACATGCCATCAACAATTCAATTTCAATAGCCATAGGAACATCTGGAAGTGCTGTAGTATTTGCAGGTTTGACTGTTATTATTGGACTATTGGGTTTATCTGTAGCTCAAATTCCATTCTTAACCCTTATGGGTGTTTCAGCCGCTATTAGTATACTGGCAGCCGTGCTTATTTCGATTATTACTTTACCAGCAATTTTAGGTATGATAGGCCACCAATTGTCGCCTGCAAAGGAAAGTAGATTTTGGCAAAAAATCAATGGTCAGAATAGAACAGACGAAGAAAAAGCTAATAGATGGGGGAGATTGGTTACTAAACATCCTATCATTATATCGCTAGTATCCATTGCATTCCTTGCAATTCTTACAATTCCTTTCTTCCATATGAATTTGGGGCTACCATCTGATGGAACAGCTAAATCAACGGAAATGACGGAAAGAAGAGCATATGATTTACTAACGGAAGGGTATGGAGAAGGCTTTAATGCACAATTAGTTGTTGCTGCAAAAGTTAGTAAAGTAACAGAGGAAACACCTCAAGTTATTGGAGAAATAGTGAAAGAAATTAGTGATTTAAAAGATATTAAATCTGTATCACCACTTATACCTGGACCTTCCGGAGAAATTTTTATGATTCAAATTACACCAGAAATCCGGACCGGATGATATAGAAACAAAGGATTTGGTAAATCTTATTAGAGACAAATCTAAAGAAACAGAAAAAGAACATGATATTGCATTAATGGTAACAGGTAGCACGGCTATGAACATTGACATATCACAGCAATTGAATGATGCTTTACCATTATTTGCATCCTTAATAATTGGTCTTGCTTATATACTCTTAGTAATGGTCTTTAGATCACTATTAGTACCGTTGAAAGCAGTAGTTGGATTCTTACTTTCATTAGGAGCAACATTAGGATTTATGGTATTTGTTGTTCAAGATGGGCATTTCATTAATTTCTTTGGATTTCCATCGGAATCTCCAATATTAGCCTTTTTACCTGTTATTACAATAGGGATATTGTTTGGACTAGCTATGGACTATGAAATATTCTTAGTTAGTAAAATGAGAGAGAGTTATATGCATACTGGAGATAGTCGTAAAGCTATTTTATATGGAATGAGAGACAGCGGTAGAGTAGTAACTGCTGCAGCTCTTATTATGATGGCAGTATTTCTCGGATTTATGATGAATCCTGATGCGATGATTAAATCAATTGGAATGGCACTAGCCTTTGGAGTATTCTTCGATGCGTTTATTGTCAGAATGACAATAGTACCTGCTGTAATGACTCTAATGGGAAAATCAGCTTGGTATATTCCGAAGTGGTTAGATAAAATTCTTCCTAATATAGATGTAGAAGGAGAGTCTATTACGCATAAAGAAAGAAATGAAGAATAAATCAAGAAAGTAGCATTCTGCAGCTTTCCAGAATGAAGACAAACTCCCGATGCGATGCATGTTGAATGTTGCTCACTGTTAATTAGTTACCCCTGAAAAAATCAGGGTTTTGATCAAAAATAAAAGGAATTCACTGCCTCAAAATGGAATTAGTTATTGTCCAGATAACCATCCAAAGGGGGGCCGAATTCCTATGCTTATGAATTCTTCATTGCCCCTCAAAATCCTTTTGAGGTGAGAAAAATGTTGAAACTTCGTGAAGAACAAATCACATTGTGGGATTCCATCATCTCTGAGAGCGTATGGTCGTTGCCTGAAGAACTGGCTAAAATAGATGCCTTGCTGGATGATGAACGTTTCATGCAGCCTTTTCTAGAGAAGCATCACACCCGAAGGGGCCGTCCGACCAAAGCGATTGAAACCTTCCTGCGTCTCATGTATCTGAAGCGCCGCTACAATTTCGGTTACGAATCCCTCGTGCAGGAAGTAGGCGACAGTCTGACGTGGCGGCGATTTTGCCGCATACCCATTGACGAAAAGATGCCTGATCCGACGACCTTGATCAAAGCGCGCCAGCGCTATGGCGAAGAATGGGTCGAACAACTCAATGAGCTTTTGCTTCAAAAACTGGATGAAGCGAAGGTGCTCAAACACCGGAAGCTGCGGACGGATACCACCGTAGTCGAATCGGATGTACATCATCCGACCGATGCGACCTTGCTGCAGGATGGCGTAAAGGTCATCACTCGCCTGGTAGGCAAGATCCGGAAAGTGGCGTCCGAAGCGACCCGGAACTTCGAGGATAAAAACAGTGAAGTGAAGCAACACATCCTTTCGATCGCCAAGTTGCTGCGCCGGCGCACGCAACAGTCATGGGACGAGCTCAATGCCATAACGGAGCAAGTCGTTGCGATGACGGAAGACGTATGTCAGAAATCAACAGCTGTTATGAATCTTACAAAGGATAAAGGTAAGGCGTCCGTCAAGGCGATGAAAGAGAAGTTAGGTGAAGCTATTACCTTGACCCAAAAGCTCGTCGATCAGGCCAAGCAAGTGGTATCCGGAAACCGCATTATTCCAGATCGGATCGTCAGCTTCTTTGATCCTGAAGCACGCCCGATCAAAAAAGGGAAGCTATCCAAGAGCGCGGAATTCGGATACAAAGCGCGAATCGATGAAACCGAAAATGGGTTTGTAACCGGCTATGAGTTATACAAAGGTAACCCCTCGGACGACGAAATGCTCGTTCCCGCCGTGGTACAACATAAAGAACGATTTGGCTCGGTGCCCCGTGCTGTGGCAACCGACCGCGGCTTCGGCAGCAAGAAAAATGAATCGACCCTTGCAGAACTGGGTGTAACACGAATCAGCACCCCATTCTGAGGGAAGAAGAGCAAGAAACGTGCGGGACTTGAGAAACAGTTATGGTATAAAGATTTGCAACGCTTCCGCGCTGCAGGTGAAGCCAAAATCATTTTACTGAAACGCAGGTACGGTTTAAACCGCAGCCGGTACAGGGGCTTTGTTGGCTCAAAAACCTGGATCGGCTTGGGAATTTGGGTTCATAACCTCAGAAAAGCCGCTCAGATGATCAAATAAGGCAAAGAAATGGAATACAAAGGAAATATGTCCACCTGAAAATTTCAAGGAGAGTAGAGCGAACTCTAAATTCGAATTTTTCAGGGGTAACTAATTAGAAACGAAAAGTAATCCTGAATTTCGAACGTACAGCTCCGTGGAAACGTGAAAAGGGATCCAAATCTTTGGTAGAATGGTGTTTGACTGAAACACATCACCCAAAGAGAGGAGCACCTTTTAGGTGAAGTCTACCACACCCGTCAGCAAGATCAAGACTGAATTTTCCTTGGAGAATGCCACCAGCTTCGGAGGCATCAAAATCTTTCTGGAATACCTTGAGAAAATAAAGCTCTCCGAAGCGTTACGTGACATCTCTTGCGGCAAAGGACGAAATTCTCTCTTTCCGATTTACCGCATTCTGCTTTATCTCATCGTGGGTTGGATGCTCGGCTGCGAGCGGCTCTTTCATTTTCGCAAACTATAGCGCGACTAGCTTCTGAAGCGATTTCTTGGCGGGCGATGCCCACACCATACCTTGCTGTACAAAGAACTGATTCGATTGAGAACATCTTGTCCTAACTTGCGGTTCGAACTGCGAACGCTCAATCAGACCGTCATTCGGCCCTGCCTGCCGTCTAAACTTGTCCTTGATCTGGATTCGACGGCGGAAACCGTATACGGCGATCAAGTCGGCGCAGAGAAAGGAAAGAACCCGCACAAGCCCGGCCGCAAAAGCTACCACCCGCTACTGACATTTGAGGGGTAGTCTCGCCTGTGCCTGAATGACTTCCTCCGATCTGGGAACACGCATGCCTCTACGGATGCTGCTTCATTCTTAGACAACACGTTCGAGCTCCTTGGCGGACGTTCGGTGAAATATGCCCGATTCGACAAGGGCTTCGGCGGCGAGGAGTTCTATAGCCTGTGGGAAGGCAAGAACATCGGCTACGTCGGCAAGCTGAAAAGGACGCAGCGCCTTGCGGCGCAGGTGCAGCCTGCCGGTACTGGAAACGATTTGTCGATGAAGACTGGATTATCGAAGGGATAACGCTCATTTACAAAGCGACATCCTGGAAAAAGCCCCGCCGCGTGGCGATCATTGTAGTAAAACCTATTGGTTTTATTGATAGAATACAATCCATACTTGAAAATAGGAGTATCGGGATCTGGAACTACAATGTAGATCCTTTTCGAAGTATCTCAAGTTATTTCCGTTTTAAAACGACTCCATTTGCCTTCATAAATATTTTGGGTAATATTGTTACGTTCTGTCCATTAGGATTCTTAATCCCTACTATTTTTACAAAGTACAGGAAACTTTCTAAGACTTTGTTGATTTGTTTAATCAGTATAATTGGGATCGAGAGTTTCCAATTTGTCACAATGTTAGGTTATTTTGATGTTGATGATATCATTTTGAATATGACAGGTTGTTTAATTGGATATTTTGTTTATAGTGGGTTTAGAATATTAGCCAGGAAAATAGCTAAACCTGAATTTCGAAAGTAACAACTCTATGAATACGTGAAAAGGGCTCAAAATCTTAGATAATGGTGCTGGATGCTGAACACATCACATAGAGTGCGATTACTTGACTTTCATAGAAAAAGGGGTTAAATAACTCAACTGGATATAAGGACCTGCAATCAGGTATTAAACTTTTATAGCCGTCAGCTAGTCTGACCGCTAATCCGCGTAGATTTTTGCCCTGGAAACTTTGCTTCCACCGGGTTAGCATCTAGGTAAAAGAAACAGTACGCGAGCTAGAGAACTGATCTTAGTACGCATTATTTCATGAATAAAAATTGTAAATAGACTGTTGTACGGTCTTTTTTCGTTTATAGCGATTTGAATTCAGATTTAGAAGTCTGTTTTCCTATTACAAGCGTTTATTATACGCACATGGAGTTTACTCATTTGACTGATTTGTAAAGAAAATAAGAAATGCTGATGATCTTGCAGCATAAGGTTATCGGCATTTCCCGACGGTGTTTCATACTCGTGGCTTACAATTTCGCGCATGAGTGCCATTTGCTCTCCGGGATCCAATTTGCGGCTAACCAGGGGCGCAATCAAGCCGTAACGGAAGTTAGCCTCTTGCTGCCTTGCTTGCTCATCCATGCAAAATCTCCTCTCCCTGTGGTCTATGAGAGTATCCCATAGACGCTAGAAACCAGGGAGGGCGCATATTTTGTGGGATCGGGAGGGCAACTTGCCGTCCAGGCGATTTTTAAAGCGATTTTGGGGGCGACTTTCGCTTGCCGTGCTCCTTGGCGGCGGATGCTGAAGGAATTTATAAGCGTGATGCTGCAGGTAACCCTGCATTTAGAAAAGTCCAATAGCCCCGTCTAGATGCGCCAGCGGGGATGAATCGGGATAACAGTTTGTTCAGCCAATCCAGTGTGTCCATTGGCGTTGGATTCATCATGGTGGGGTAAAGGCGGAGCATATCTTCGTCTACTCCCCCGGCAATGAATTGCCCGGCAACCCAAAGTGCCGCATTTGCTGCGCGGTGCAAATGCCTTGCCCACCAGCGTTTCAACGTACGGAAGCTGTAACGGACGCTAGATGTTGTCGTGCTTTCTGCGATCTGCCGCCAAGAGAATCCCTTGCGCTTGCGCTTCAATGCCGCTTCTCGCACCCAAGTCGCATACCGGGCCCATGGAATCAGAAATTCCGGCAGAAGGGAAATCGTCTTATTACAAGCAGGACAGTACCAGCGGTAGATGGGGATCAGGATGACTTCGTGTTTCGTCACAACGCCTCGCCAATAACGACCGTGTTTATGGAGAAGCCGGCCGCAATCGTCACAGCAGATTTGGACGTCAGGAGATTGATTCTCGAAAGTGCGTAAATAAGCCTTGCAAGAAAGGCCGAAATAAAGTACTTTTGACATGATGAAGTGAATGCTCCCGGGGATCCTCGCCAAAGGTTCGGGAGCATTTTCCTTTTTAATCGACAATAGCCTAATCCCCCGTCAATGTACAGAAGGGATTAGGCTATTGTCGGCTGTTTATTCGGTTTGGCTCCGCCAAACCGAATGGCGAATCCATGGTTTTTTTCCGCCAAATAATCAGGCGGCGAACAGCATATCATGATTTCAAACGTTTTTAATAATAGACAAACATGATATTGCTTTAGCATCTTTTCTGAAAGCTATGAAATAAAAAGAGGGAGGGAAGGGGGGCGAAATAACAAGAAAAAATGCCCGATGAAAAGAAGTTTTGAGCTGTGTTATTAAGGGAAGAAGAAAATTGAAAGGAGTATATCCGGGTTTGCTAAAGGACCTAAACCTAAGGTAAAGTATCCGGAATCACCAGTAAAATGAAAGAGCATAAGCTTACGCGTCCTTTTTGTCTCAAGAAGCATGCAAAATTGCAGTCTCTAGTTAGGTATCCTATCATGCCGCATATCTACTACGAGACCAGTTTGCCGCATAACCCTTGAACCAAGTAAAAAGGCCGTCGTTTCCGACGACCTCCCCCTGATATTTGATCATTGCTTGGTCTCCGATAAATTTAACCTATGATAATCTTCTGATGCCCAAGTTTACCACATATATTTATTTTTTATAAACATATTATACGAGGAGATACTGATATAAAAAAAACGGTAATTGGTATTCTAATAGTCTGTTTTGTTTATTTTTCAATGCACCAAGATTTTGAAAATAGTTTAATGCTTGGTTATTTAATTATGATTATAGTGACTTCACTTCTTGCTTTCCTCCGACAGAAGTATTATTTGATAGGGAAATCTATGAAATGGTTATTCCGCACGAGATCAACCCGTTCAAAATCAGTACCCTAGAATCTGGCTACAAGGCTGGTATGAAGGAACGGTTTATTATAAGCATTAATTTTGCCGCTAGTAATCATTTGTTTTCAGTCATCCTTCATATCTCCTGTTAAGGTTCTGTCACAAGGATTGGCGGATCATAGTGGTACTAAACTGGGAAGAACCCGCAAAACAATTCATTCTACGTTTATATCATCGTCGTTGAAATGGATTTTAACATTTCAATCATTCTTTCAATAAAAATCGTAATGATAAAAGGACGATGATTCACGATACAAATCCATAATCCGTATCCAATAACAGATACAGCCCCAAAAACTGCTGCATCCCGATAAAGTCTCTTTCGAAGCAATCCCAACATCGGTAAACCTATCAAAGGCGCCAGCAGGATGTGAAGCATCAACATGTTCAATTCATCCTCCTTTTCGCTTCTCGAACGTGCGTTTGACCCATGTTGTCACTAGCAACAAAAAGGGGATCAGTAGAACAAAGAAACTGTCATATATGAATGTATATTTTTCATCCCATTCCTCGTTTTGGATCGGGTTTTCATAGATGGACAAGGCGGTCGCCGACAACAAAATCGTCAAACCCAGAAAATGAGGCCACCGGGTTTTTGGACGAAATACTTGACGCAGCGTTTCGGAAGCTCCGTAAACGAGTACCAACAGCTTGATAAAAATCAGAATCAGTAAAATAACGGAGATAATGGAATGGATGTTGACGATCACCTCTCCGATGGAAATTTCCTGCACGGTCGTATACACTGGAAAGGTAAGTTGTGACGCCCTCTCCACTCCTAATAAACCGATAATCATAAACAAGGTCATGCTAAGAGAAAGGGAAGCGGTCATCAACCCAAGCAAAAAGGGGCGTGTTGCCCCCTGTTTGACCAGCGGAAACAATATCGTGAGCGCAATAGTTTCCATATAGGGAAAGCCCAAAAAGGAATGGTATTGTAAAATGGCACCCAGGCCGGAATGGAAAGCTGGCTGAAGTCTTCCCCAATCCCAGTTCACCATTGCCAGCAACAGAACAAACCAGAACGGGAAGAACAAAAACGGAGTGATGATTTGATTTAATCGTCCGATGGCTTCCGTCCCCTGAGCGACCGTGTAAAAGGCGACAAGCAAAAACATGACGTGAAAAACGGTTTTCGGCGTCTCCGGCATGATGGTTCCATTTAAAAAATCGCTTAAATTTCGAAGAGCCCATCCAGCCAAAATACAGAAATAAAGAAAATACAGGACGGAAACAAGCGTTCCCAGAGAACGTCCCCAAGCTTCCAGCGGGATTTGCACCAGACTTTTGCCCGGGTAATATCGGAAAAGAAAAATCCAGAACAGACCGACGAGTATGCCAAAACTTCCTGCCCACAAGGGCATGAGCCAGGCATCCTGTCCCGCCTGTACGACCAGCCGCCCGATCAGCACGAAAAGGGTGGTTCCGAGGATATAATTGATTGTCAGCAGATAAAACTGGAATCGGGAAATCATTGGCTTCATCCTGTTCCTCCATAAGGTTGACTCATGCTTCCCGTTCGGAGCAGCCGGGTATTTGCACGAATCTCAATTTGTGCATTTTTCGCCGCTTGGTCGATATCCGGATGATTTGGCGTTTGTTTGCGCAACAAGTCGTTGATGCTTAACAGATCCCAGCCACGCTCCCTTATCATTTGATAGAAAGCAAGCGACTCGTCTGCTATGATCTGATTCAGTCTGTTTTCAAGTCTCTCCACCTCGTTCCGAGACTTCGGGACGAACTCGATTGTATAGGCAGTGGAAAGTTCGAGGTCCAAGCGGATCCGAACGACAGGTTGGTCGGATTTCCAGAAGACCTCACGTTTTATGCGAACCAGTCTCAATTCCACGGATACCTGTTTTCCTTCCACCTGAAACTGTCGCACGTGGCGACCTCGATCGCCATTTAGCAAATGGTACCAGACCAGCTGCGTATCATTCAGTTTGCCCGCCATGCGATAATCACGGAAAACCGCCCCGCCTCGGATGATAAAGTTGTTTTGATTGGCGTCGATATCCGCCGACCTTTCCCCGCTGTTGGAAGAAGGTGCCTCTGTCATTCCGGTGATCAACGGTAATACGATCGTATCTGACTTTTCCATCCGTTCAATGACATCACTGACCTTGATCTGTTTTCCCACTAGGAGCGAATTCCGGATCAGCAGGTCGAGCCTGGAATCGATCGTGTCAGACGGCACCCGCTCCAGGGGAGTTAATGTTCTCATGACCTGAGATATCGATCCGTCGACAATCAGCATCGGGACCGACGAGCGGCCGTTGGGTTGCATTTCGATAAAGTTGACAATATCGCGCATGTTTTGTTTGGCGGCCCGCTGGGAAACGAGCAGCACCTTGCAGTGGGCCATAAATAACTTGCGCGGCAACATTTTGTAAATCGTAGATTTGATTTCTCCAAAAGACGATCCACTGATTTCGTAAGTGTACACAGGGGCTTGTTCGCCTCCCGGCGTACCTTTGGCGGAAGTGCCGCTGAGCGGGTTGATGATCTGGTAATACACGGTTATTTTGTCGCTCTCCGGATCGCTGTCCACCCCCATCATACTGACCAGCGCCAGTTCGTTCATCTCCGTCCTGTCCCAGCAAGCCGTAAGCAGGGCGGTAAACATCATCAGGATGAACAGACCCGCTGCATACCGGTTGGTCATGTTTGTTCCTCCAGATTACCTTTTTCTCTTCATATTCCGAATATATCCGGGCAGACCGTTCGGATCCAGCCAGGGCCGGGGCAGCCGCACCAACACATCTTTCCAATCGGTTCCTATGGACGGGGAAGCGGGAGTGAAGTAAGGAACGCCAAATGACTTAAGCGACACCAGATGGGCAACCAGAAACAGGGCACCGCATAAAATGCCAAAAAGGCCCATAAAGCCGGCCAACAGCACGAACGAAAAGCGAAGCAGGCGTTGTGACATGCCGAAGCTGTAAACCGGAACGACAAAATTGGTGATGCCGGTTATGGCAACGACAATGACAATCGCGGCGGAAATGAGACCGGCTTCCACCGCCGCCTGCCCCAGTACAATCGCCCCCACGATCGAAAGCGCCTGTCCGACCGCCCGCGGCATGCGCAGCCCCGCCTCCCGGATAATTTCAAACACGACTTCCATTAACAACACTTCGAAGATGGCGGGAAAGGGGACCCCTTCCCGCTGGGCGGACAAACTGATCAGGAGTTG
This sequence comes from Paenibacillus sp. FSL W8-0919, assembly GCF_038003785.1. Taxonomy (NCBI): domain Bacteria; kingdom Bacillati; phylum Bacillota; class Bacilli; order Caryophanales; family Paenibacillaceae; genus Paenibacillus; species Paenibacillus sp. FSL W8-0919. Next base: position 6,458,539 of record NZ_JBBOPV010000001.1, on the reverse strand, counting down.
GGTCGGGATCAGTTCCTGTTGGAACGTCGTGGCCGCGACATACAAGGAAGGGACGAACACGGCCGTAAAAAAGGAAATCAACCGAATCCAGCGAATAAACGTGGCGATGTCCGCTCGCTGATAATAATCTTCAGGAGAACTGAAAAACTCGAAAAACGTCATGGGGGCAAGCAGGACGTTGGGCGTTCCGTCCACCATCACGGCCACTTTACCATCCAGCAACTGGGCAGCTACCATATCAGGGCGTTCGGTGTTGGTAAGCGTCGGAAAAGGAGACCAAATCCGGTCCTGGATGAATTCCTCCACATAAGCGCTTTCCAGCACACTGTCCGTCCGGATGGCTGACAATCTGCCGCGCACTTCCCGGACCAGCGATTCCGGGGCGAGGTTCTCCATGTACACCATAAGCAAAGTCGTCCCGGTTTGATTGCCGATGTTCATTTTATCAAACCGGAGGAATGGGTTGCGGATTCTTTTGCGGACAAGCCCCACATTGGTCAGAATGCTTTCCGTAAAGCCTTCGTGCGGCCCGCGAATGGTCGATTCCGACTTCGGTTCTTCAATGGAGCGTTGTTTGGATTCGGTCACATTGATGAGACAAACGCGCTCCCTTGCAAAATCGGTTAGTGCGCAATGGCCTGCAAGGAGTGCTTTTACGGCATGTTCCCGCAACTGTTCATATGGATCGGAAAAGGAAAATTCGCGCAAAAAACCGCTTTCGGCGGAACGAGGCGCTTCCCCTTCGGAAAACGTATTTTCCGTGAACGATTTCAAAATGTATTCGTCAATCGTTTTTTTATTGACCATCGATTCCAGATATACGCACTGCACGGTTTGTTCCCCTTGGACAAACAAGGATCGGCAGACCAAGTCCGGGGGTAACCCGAGGGCTGATTGAATGTCTCCGAAAAAATCATTCTTGATCGATTGATTTTGTTTTTTTCTTGCCATCGACGAACCTCCAGATTCTCACATCTCATCATTATCATTATTTCCTATTGGGTGGATTCTTATTCCATTGGCAGTTATGCTGTTGCAAATTATCGTGAGGTGAAATCAAGATTCAGGTTACGACATTACTAAGTTATTCGATAGGTGAGGATGTCTAGTACATGACCGCAACTGCTGCAGTCTTCTTGAACATACTTCCCGTACTTGCTGGCATGAAGGTAGAAGCAGGTTTTTATAGATCCGCTCGCAGCATTCGCCAAAGTTGGATGATCTAACGTAAATACGACTCTCTTATTCATGATTTATAGATTATCGATTAGAAAAAAAGAGGGTCGCCAGTTGACCTCATATTTGTGCACCGTCTGCAAAAACAGGCAGAACAATTCGGCTTTGCGGATCGCGTGACTATTCTGTTTGTAAACGAACTCCCCTAGTCCGTCGAGAACGAAAATGGGGTGGTGGTACGGGGCCGATTTGAAGACAGGAAGGTGTGCGCGTGGACAACCCAAGGCGGCTGTTTCCGTCGGTCTAACGCCCGCGCAGGCGCTCCGGCGTTAACTATCGGATTCATGGATATTACCGGCAAGGCGAATTTGATCGTATCCCTCAACATGGGCGCACACTCGCGCGAATTTTATTTGGGCCTTGCGATCATGTACTGACTCTTCTCTATCTGCTTCCCCGCCATCTACGGCGGTGGCTCTGTCAGATCGTCGTGGATTTAACGGATTGACTGCCGATTGTCATCGGAAAAGCTACCGATTTTAACTGGCAGGTTTGGGTGGACAGTATCATGTTCGATGGGGCTCGTGACTGCCTCGATAACCGTAAGCATCGTTCTCGCCCCAGAAGTTCCTCAGCTGACTTCCTCTTTTTCTGAAATACAGAATTACTTAACAAAAATTTAACGATCGATGGGATAGACTGTTTTTAAGTAGTCGGGGAAAAGACAAAATGAGGTGAAAAAAGTGAAAATGAAACGTTTTTTAATTACGGCTGTTTTGTTGCTGGCTGTGTTGCCCATGACCGCATTTGCCTTGGCAAATGATGCGCCTGCAGTAACGATTCAAATGAGTGATGTTGTTTCGAAGTCAGAGGATATTTCGGGCCAGTCTTCCGGAGCGGTTACAGTTAATCAACAAGCAATCTCTCAAGTGAATGACACTAACCCAACTTCGAGCGATGTCACTGTAGACGGGCAGCCGGTACACAAAATGGATCTATCAGAGGAAAACATCATTGAATTAAATCTAGGTGATTCTGACGATGTTGGTGTACAGGCTGCTTATCCGGTTAATTTCAACTTGCCGGGATCATCACTTGCCACAATAAGTGATGGGTCTGGAAACCCGTGGTATTTGACTCGGAACGAAGAGGTTACCATATCGTTGACATGGCTGCCTCGGGACGCTACACTTCGAGTTGGTTTAATCGACTCGGACAATACCTTTTTTTATGTGAACTTTACAGGCGGTGCCGATAGTCGAACTTTTGTAGTGAATGTCGCTGACAACTATCGAGTGGGGATTTACAATACGGATACCCATCAAGTGACAGTCACTGGAAATATCACGATCTAAACATAAACCATTCCCCGACTACGACGTTTTATTGAGAGGTGAGCTAAAGATGCGGATGTTGGTGATTGAAGACGAGCAAGATTTGGCCAATGCGATCGAAAAAGGATTGGAAATGGAAGGGTTTGCGGTAGACATTGCATTTGATGGAGAAGAAGGCTGTCAGCTGGCGGAAATCCATGCCTACGACATCATCATCTTGGATTTAAACTTGCCAGATAGGAGTGGATTAGACGTGCTGCAACACATACGACATCTGTCCAAACAAATCAGAGTGCTGATTCTAACGGCGCTTTCTGATACGCCTTCTCGTGTGAAAGGATTGAATTTGGGAGCGGACGATTATCTTGGTAAACCATTTGATTTTGAAGAACTGAAAGCAAGAATACGCGCCTTATTGAGACGTGATCTTTTACGAGAAAGCCCGTTGCTCACTTATGGCCCTATCGAGTTGAATCCGATTACGAAGACAGCAACTTGCGCTGGGCAACAGTTGACACTCACTCGTAAGGAGTTTGCCATATTACAGTATTTTTTATCTCATCCCGATCAAGTTATCTCTTCTGAACAATTGGTTGAACATGTGTGGGATCAGCATGCGGACCCTTTTTCCAGTTCCGTCAGGGTACATATTACGACTTTGCGTAGTAAGATAAGATCCGTTATCCATGTAAACTTTTTGAATACATTGCCAGGGTACGGCTATCAACTGAACAAACAAATTGAGGGGTTACCAAAATGACGAAAAGCAGGCGGCTTACATTGGCGGGAACAATCGTATTGTGGAACCTGGGTTTAATCATATTGACAGGCGTGTTTCTGATGGTTTCGCTCAATATTTTCGTGCAAATTATGCTTCCTGCCGTCCATGTGAAGCCTAACGATATACTGCTTCCACAAGACCAAGAAGTGATCGTACCCACCATTGAAGTGAATCAGGTAAACGAAGAGGGGATGCTCATATCGGATGTAAGCTTTTCATCTGAATTGATCGCATTTAAAGGACAAGTTCTCCTTTTTTCGCTGATCTGCCTGATCATCATGATTATATTAGGTGGGATCGGGGCGTATTATCTTTCCAAAAGAAGTCTGTGGCCGGTGCGTTTATTGAGTGAACGGCTGATGAAAATCAATGCCAACGATTTGTCTGTGCAGCTTCCTGTTAAGGAACTGCCAAATGATGAATTGAAAGAATTAACGGAATCGTTCAATACCATGCTGAAAAAAATAGAACATGCTTTTCAACAGCAAGAACGTTTTATGGCCAATGCCGCTCATGAATTTAGAACTCCCTTGACGATTTTGAAGACGAATCTGGACGTCTTGAGGAGTGACCCATCCGCGACTATGGAAGATTATCAGCAGCTCTCGGACATTTTTGAAAAGACGTTAAAACGAATGAATCATATGATCAATGAACTGCTAGTTCTTACTAAAAATAATGATCCGGATAAGGATGTGATTGAAGTTGGTTCGCTGATCCGTAAAGTAGTAAGTGAATTAAACGATTTAGCTTCAACACAGACAATTGCTATTGAAATCCACATCCATCTTGATGTTGAGATATACGGGAACGATATTTTAATCCAGAGAGCCATTAGCAATCTGGTCGAGAACGCTATTATGTACAACAAGCCACAAGGAAAATTGATCATCACATGCACAAGTCAAGAAGGCGAGTGTTTCGTTTCAATTATGGACACCGGAGATGGTATTGATGAAAAACACATTCCGTTTATCTTTGAACCGTTTTACAGAACTTCGGAAGGTAGAACGAAGAACAAGGCAGGCACAGGGCTAGGTCTATCCATAGCGTTATCCATTATTAAAAAGCATGAGGGAACGATTGAATACAGTCGTGAGCAAACGATGAAAGGCTTTATCGTCCGCCTTCCTGTCATCGACTAGCGGAAAGATGTACTCCATTCTATTTCAAGTTAATAGTACCCCCAGCATTGTCGATCGAAGTGATTTGACATGCTCCGATAAGGCCCTACCTAAATAAAAGTTTTTTGGTAAAATAATAGAAAAAATGTTCATATCTCATGACGGTTGCCAAATAAGGGAGGGGGGCAAGCCATGATCATAGCCACGAAACTGCATATTCCTCGATCGCGAAGCTCGCTTGTTGTGCGTTCCCGTCTCACCCGGCGTTTGCATGAAGGGTTAGATCGCACGCTTACTTTGATCTCAGCTCCAGCCGGGTATGGCAAAACGACATTGCTCGGCGAATGGGTGATGACGCTGGAAAATCCCGTCGCCTGGGTCTCGCTTGATCAAGGGGATAATGATCGCACGCGCTTCTGGGCACATACCATTGCAGCGTTAAAACAAGCTTATCCGTCTTTTGACCAACAGGACGTCCTTCGTCATGCCGCAGAAGATCCATCGGGTGTGTCACTGATTGCTGCGCTCATCAACGGGCTACATCGCATTTCACACACGATGGTGCTCGTATGGGATGACTTTCATCATATCGAAGAAACGTCCATCTTGCAGGGCGTCACTTATCTGCTGGAACGTTTACCACTACATGTCCATCTCTATCTTGCAAGCCGAAATTCTCCAGCGCTTCCTCTTTCCAGACTACGAGCAGAAAATAGGCTGATCTCGTTGGAGGCGAGCGATCTCCGGTTTGTGCCGGACGAAACGACTGAATTTTTTGCGAAGTGCGGTGGTATACAATTATCCAATGAAGATGTGGCGACCGTACAAAAAAAGACAGAGGGTTGGGCAGTGGCGATGCGACTGGCGGTCTTGTCAATGCACGAACATACCGATCCCGTATCTCTAATCCGGAAGATGGCGGGGACGGAACGTGATATATCGGATTACTTCTTTGATGAGGTGTTAGCCCGACAATCCGCAACGATGCAGCAATTTTTACTCTATACTTCCATTTTGGACCGGATGAAGGGCGAACTTTGTCAAGCGGTAACCGGTATAGCCGAAAGTCATGCGTATCTGCAACAATTAGACAAGGAAAGCTTGTTTCTTGTAGCTTTGGACGAGTGGCGGGAGTGGTACAGGTATCATCATTTATTCCGGCAATTTTTGACGGCGCAGTTGAAAATGCGCGAGCCGCGGCAATGGCAAACACTTCACATGACAGCGGGAAAATGGTTGGAAGAGAACGGTTATCCGCATGAAGCGGTAGATCATTACCTTGCGGCTGCCGATTATGAACATGCGCTATCATTGATAGAGGAGATGACACCGGAGCTGATGACCAATGAATGGACGACGCTTTGCAAGTGGTTAAACGCAATTCCCGACACGCTGTTATTTGCCAGACCGATGATGCTGTTGACAAAACTCGCTTCCCAGTACTTGTCCGGGCATGTCGAAGCGGCCACTGACGGGTATTGGCAAGCGGTTCGCAGGCTAGAAGAGGACACAGATCCCCTTCCTCCTGAAGAAGCCGAAACATTGCAAGCCGGACTCGCTTTTCTGGCTGCATTTCGCACGTTTTTGGATCGTGATTTTGAATATGCCGTTCAATTTTCACATGAATATGTCGAGAAGCATCCGGAAGGCGATTTCTTCATTGAGTTTGGGAGCGACGAGGATGGCTATCATCCGGTGTGGGATATCTACGTGTCGGATGACAGCCTTCGATTGGCGGAGCAGGTGTTAACGTCCTTGCTGTCGATTTGGTCTGAAACCCGAAATGTCTATTTTGTTGCTCATCTTTATATCGACTTAGGCAAAATGCAGTACGAACGAAATCGCTTGGTCGAAGCGGAAAAGCTGATGCGCCAAGCCTATGATATTGGAAGATTGCATGATCATCGAATCTTGGCGACCATCGCAGCGCTCTGGCTTGCCCGCATTGCCACCGTACAAGGAGACGAGGCGACGTCAAAGCACATATTACGCGAGCTAACCCAACTCACGTCCAAGACGGCGAATTCGCGTTTGTCCGGGAAAATCGCCTCGTTTCGCGCCATGCTGGGCAGGATGCATAGAGAAGAGAAACCGGTGAGACAATGGCTGAGAAAGAGCCGCTTGCGATTCCGTGATGAAATTCCGGTATCCATGATCAAGGAATACGATTTACTGGCCTCTATATTGGCGGAGCAAGGAAAAATGGAAGAAGCCGCAGCATTGACGGAGCGTCTACTCCAGCTGTCAATAGAAGAAGGACGGCAAAGCGACCGAATTCGTCTGCTCGTTCACAAGAGTATGATCCTATCCTTACAAGGAAAGATTTCGGACTCCATGGACGTACTGGAAGAAGCGCTGGCATTGGCGCGGCCGGAAGGGTATATCCGGACCTTTGTCGACGAAGGAGCATCACTTGGGCAATTGTTGGATCAATATATCCGATTGCGCCAAAATCAGCTTCGCCGCCCCAGCCATAAGGTGCCTTTATCCTATGTGAAACGGCTGCGGAGACTGATTCCGCTAGCCGAAAGGGAAGCCGGTACTCCCCATGATAGAACGTTGGCTGCTCTTACAGCCAGAGAACAAAGCGTGCTTCGGTTGATGGAAACGGGAATGTCTAATAAAGAAATCGCGCTTAAATTGAATGTTTCCCTGGCAACCGTAAAAACACATATTAACAATATCTACTGCAAATTGCAATCCAAAAATCGCTTACAAGCGTTGGAACGTGCCAGAACACTACAATTGTTCTGACCCGTTCTTTTTATTTTGTACAAATTATCTCAACCACCCTGCTCAACCTTTTTGATCTTTTGTGCCGGGCAGGGTTGATCACAATGGGATTGGAAGAATATACAATAGATGGGGTGAAGCTATGCAGAGATTAACTTGAAGGAGGATTTGTAAGAGATGAATCCATGGGGAAAAAGCTTGGAACAATCATACATATGCAACAGGAGGAGCGGCTTGGTGAAGCTGTGCATCGCTTTGCTGCTCATCCAGTCGTTTCTGATCACGGTACCCTATGACAACGTGTCTGCTCAAGGGAGTTTTCATCCAGCCTTGAGTGATCGTTGGGGCGGGGTCCAGCAGATTGCAGGAGGGCGTTACCATTCCCTCGCTTTAACAGCGGACGGGGAAGTGCTGGCTTGGGGATCGAATGGGTATGGCAAAACAACGGTGCCGCTTGAGGCACAGTCCAATATTGTTTCGGTGAGCGCAGGACAGGATCACTCCCTGGCTCTCACATCCGGCGGCGAGGTCATCGCCTGGGGTGGGGGAAGATTCGGCGAAGCCAATGTACCGGCAGAAGCGAAAAGCGATATTATAGCGATTGCATCGGGTCCTGCTGCCTTCTATTCGTTAGCCCTCACGTCCTCAGGGAAAGTCATTGCCTGGGGCTCCAATTCTTATGGTCAATCGGATGTGCCGGAAGAAGCGGAAAGCGGCGTTGTCGCCATCGCGGCGGGATATTGGCATTCTTTAGCGTTAACGGCTGCCGGAGAAGTGATTGCATGGGGAGATGGGCGCCGAGGGAAACTCGATGTGCCTGACGAGGTGCAGGGCCAGGCAGTAGCCATTAGTGCAGGATCTGATCATTCTTTAGCGTTAACTGCTTCGGGCAAGGTGATTGCTTGGGGGAGTAACGATTACGAACAATCTTCTGTGCCAAAAGAGGCGGAAAGCGGCGTTATCGCCATTGCGGCAGGGGAAAAACGCTCTCTAGCCTTGAAATCTGACGGCTCTGTCATTGCCTGGGGCATTTCAGTCGGTTCGTGGGAAGACAACGGACAAACGGTTGTACCCGAAACTGCGAAAAGCGGTGTGATCGCGATTGCAGCGGGATACGGACATTCGCTTGCCTTGAAAGCGGATGGGACGATCATTGCCTGGGGGGATAATGATGACGGTCAATCTGATGTGCCGGAACATGTCCATGAACGTGTGAAAGCCAAACAATTAGCTGCCGGGACAACCCATTCGCTTGCGTTAACCTCCGATGGCCAAGTACTCGGCTGGGGAAGCGATCAGTACGATCGACTTAAGATTCCTGACGATTTGCAAGATGTGCGAGCCATTGAGGCGGGGGGCTATTTTTCCTTGGCATTAAAAGCCGATGGCACGATTGTGATCTGGGGAGACGATTCTCATTATGCGGAGATTCCGCCTGAAGTGCAAGGACAGACTGTGGCAATCAGCGTAGGCAACTATCACACATTGGCGTTGCAAGCCGATGGCACAGTCGTTGCCTGGGGTAGAGTTGAAGGTGGGGAGTATGATAAACGGGTCGATGTGCCTGATGATTTGGACCAGGTGATTGCCGTTAGTGCAGGATTGTTTCACTCCCTTGCTCTGAAGGCTGACGGTACAGTAGTGATTTGGGGAGCGAATCAATTGAACCAGCTGGATATGCCAAGTGGTCTGCATGATGTAAAAGCCATTAGCGCAGGACATTACCATTCCTTGGCGCTTAAAACGGATGGTACGGTGATCGCTTGGGGAGATAATACGTATAAACAGTTAGAAGTGCCCGAAAACCTGCAGGATGTTGTGGCCATCAGTGCAGGTCGCCATCATTCCGTTGCTTTAAGATCGGACGGCACGGTAGTTGCCTGGGGAAATAACACATATAACCAACTCGAAGTTCCTTCTAATTTGCGTGAAGTTGTAGCGATTTCGGCAGGTACACATCTCACGTTAGCCTTGCAAGCTGACGGAACGATTGTCGGCTGGGGCCATAATGTTTCGGATCAACTCAACATTCCAACAAGCGATCTCGAAACGATTGAGCTAACCGATCAAAGCGGTCGGGAATTGGAACTCTTGTTTGATACTGTACAACAGGAATACACGGTATTAATTGACAATCATGTTACGTTGGTGAACGTGCTCGCGACACTGGAAAATGCGGAATTTGCAGCTGTGTATGTGAATGGTGAGCGACAATCCGATCCCGCTAAAGGAGTCAATATACCAGTAACCGATGAGCAAACGGTCGTTACCGTGGAAGTCGTCCCTTATTTGCAAGAAAGTAAAACGTATACGATCACGCTCTTACAAGAAGCAGAGCCAGAGCAAGTATCGAAGCCAGTCGCCAGTCCTGCGGGCGGTGCAGTCCCGGCTGGTACAACGGTGACGTTGAGCACGTATACGAACGATGCAACGATTTACTACACAACGGATGGGAGCACGCCTACTAGTAGCAGCATCGAATATATAGCTCCAATCGAAGTGACTGGGGAAATGACGCTCAAGGCGATTGGAGTAAAGGACAGCATGCTTGACAGCGAAGTGATGGAGGAGCATTATACGATCTTACCTCCTAGTCAAGTTGCCAAGCCGATCGCCAGTCCTGCGGGAGGTGCAGTCCCGGCTGGTACAACGGTGACGTTGAGCACGTATACGAACGATGCAACAATCTACTACACGATGGACGGCAGCAAACCGACAAGCAGCAGCGCCGAATATACCGCACCCATCGAAGTGACGGAGGAAATGACGCTCAAAGCGATTGCGGTGAAGGAAGGCATGCTGGACAGCGAGGTAATGGAGGAACAGTATACAATCCTGCAACCGGGGCAGGTAGCTTCGCCGATCGCAAGTCCGTCCGGCGGAGCGGTTCCATCTGGCACGAAGGTAACATTGAGCACGACAACTGAAGGAGCAACAATCTACTACACAACGGACGGCAGCGAACCGACAAGCAGCAGTGCCGAATATACCACGCCCATCGAAGTGACGGAGGAAATGACGATCAAAGCGATTGCGGTGAAGGAAGGTATGCTCGACAGCGAAGTGATGGGGGAGCATTACACGATCCTATTACCTGATCAAGTAGCGAAACCTGTTGCAGATCCATCAGGTGGTGCGGTTCCATCTGGCACCAAGGTGAGGTTGAGCACGACAACTGAAGGAGCAACAATCTACTACACGACGGACGGCAGCAAACCGACAAGCAACAGTGCCGAATATACCGCACCCATCGAAGTGATTGGGGGAATGACGCTCAAGGCGATTGCGGTGAAGGCAGGTATGCTAGACAGCGAAGTGCTGGAGGAGCATTACACGATCCTATTACCTGATCAAGTAGCGAAACCTGTTGCAGATCCATCAGGTGGTGCGGTTCCATCTGGCACCAAGGTGACGTTGAGCACGACAACTGAAGGAGCAACAATCTACTACACGACGGACGGCAGTACGCCAACGAGCAACAGTGCCGAATATACCACGCCCATCGAAGTGACCGCAAAGATGACGATCAAGGCAATTGCAGTGAAGTCTGGCATGCTCGACAGCGAAGAGATGGAAGAACAATATACGATTCTATCACCTGATCAAGTAGCGAAACCTGTTGCAGATCCATCAGGTGGTACGGTTCCGTCTGGTACAAGGGTGACGTTGAGTTCGTCGACCGAAGGAGCAACCATCTACTACACGACGGACGGCAGCACGCCTACTAGTAGCGGCATCGAATATACCGCGCCTATCGAAGTGACAACAGAGATGACGCTCAAGGCCATTGCGGTGAAGGCAGGTATGCTCGACAGCGAAGTGCTGGAGGAGCAGTATACGATTGCAACGATACCTGCGCCGGCGAATCTGACAGCTTTTGCGGCTGATCGTTCTGTTACATTAAAGTGGGATGCGGTTACGGAAGCAGGCAGCGTGACTTACGCCGTTTACCAAGCGGAAGGCCCATCGGCTTCTGTCGATCCGGCGAACTGGAAGCTCATTCAATCGAATGTTACAGCAAACTCCTACATCGTCACAGGATTGACGAACGGAACAACGTATGTATTCGCAGTGAAGGCAGTCTCTGCAGAAGGAGCCAGTGATATCTCCAACGTAGCGACAGCGACCCCAAGAGCACCAGGGGGGAACAGTGATTCAGGAGGCGGTTGGGGTGGATATGTATTATCTAGTAATGCTGACTTGGCAGATTTGCAAGTATGGGCAAACGAGAAATCGTTGAAGCTCAGTCCTTCATTTGCTTCTGGAACAGCAGAATATACGGCCCGTACAGAAGCCGAACGAATTGAGATTGTGGTCAAAGAAGCTCACTCCGCGGCGAAAGTGATATGGAAGGACAAGGTAATTACGGACAGTATTCAAGTCGATTTGGAGGAAGGCGACAATACGATTGAACTAACGGTACAAGCGGAAAACGGCACGAAGAAAACCTATACGCTGACCATTTATCGTGAAATGCCAAAGCCAAATGAACCGGTTATTGCATTTACCGACATCGCTGGACACTGGGCGGAGGACTATATCATGCGTGCTGTAGAGAAAGGCTTTGTCAGCGGTTATCCGGACGGCACTTTTGAGCCAAACAATCCGGTTACTCGCGCCGAGTTTACTGTGATGCTGGCAGGTGCATTGAAACTGGAAGGCAACGGTTCTGAGCTAACTTTCACGGATCATGACCGGATCGGCGGATGGGCGAAGCAAGCCGTTGCGCAGGCCGTACAAGCGGGCATCGTGGATGGGTACAACGATGGCAGCTTCCGTCCAAACGCACAGATCACCCGCGTAGAAATGGCTGCGATGATCGCTCGGGCGTTACAACTACAGCTTAACGCTAACGCGTCAACCGGCTTTGCCGATGATGAAGCGATTCCGCAGTGGGCGAAAGGGGCGGTCGAAGCCATCCGCAAACTTGGCATTGTCGATGGCCGCGGCGGAAACCGTTTTGTGCCGAACGAAACGGCTACCCGTGCAGAAGCGACGGTGATGCTGCTAAGATTGTTGGATAGATGATAGAGCATCGTGCTGACAAGTATTTCCCTCATCGTCACGAAGTGAAATCAATGTCCGTCCTATATAGACTGGAAACGCACTTGTAATCTGTATGCTGCATGATGACGATCACCGGAAAGCTGTATGAGGGAAAACCTCACGTACGGTTTGATGAGGAGGGGCTGGCTCCGCCCAGCCTTTCACTCTAGCTTCAATGTTTTCAGTTTGAAATGAGTAAATCTTTTTATAATGGTTGCCAGGTTTTTAGCGTTTTCTTCATTGATACATTGATACAAAGGTGGGAAATATATGAAGATGAATAAAAAATTCAATCTGTTATTCGCTATTTTTTGTTATATGGCCATTATACTTGTAGATGGCAGCGTTGAAGCATCTGCTGCTGAGTCGTTTATACAAGGCTCTGGATATGAGCAAGGGAATTATGACCTGGAAGCGATTCAACCGACGGCGTTTAACTGGACGAGACAGTCGAGGTTTTCCGGCAGCGAAGCGTTTGATATGAAATGGTCATTTAAAACTGAAGGACGTGTACGTTCATCACCGGCGATAGCTGCAGACGGTACAATTTATGTCGGCTCAGACGACGGGCATTTGTATGCGTTGACGGCGAGTGGCGAGCAGAAATGGAAATTTGCGATCAATGGTAGTGATTTTGGCAACCCCGGCATTTATTTGTCGCCATCCATCGGAGCTGATGGGACGATCTACGTCGGGGGGGATGACAGTTATTTATATGCGATTCATCCAGACGGTACTTTGAAATGGGATTTGAAAATAGGGTCACTGGTTTTCGTGTCCCCTTCACCAGCCATCGGAGCGGACGGGACGATTTATGTCGCTACCGAGGACGGTACTTTTCATGCAATTTCCGACGATGGAGACACGGGAAGGGAAAAGTGGTCATACAAAATATCAGCATTTTGGCCGATGATTAAGTCGTCCCCGGTAATTGCAGCTGATGGTAAGATCTATGTGGGTGATTTCGAAGGTATTCTCTATGCATTTGAACCGGAGCAAGATGCGGATGATGTCAAGCCGAAATGGATCTTTGAAACTAAAACGGGTAGTGCGATCAGAGCGACACCGGCAATCGGGGATGATGGGACGATCTACTTGGGTTCAGAGGATGGTAATTTATATGTACTGGATTCGTCGGGTCAATTACAATGGAGGTTTGATGCAAAAGATCCGATCTCCAGCACTCCGGTATCGGTTCTGACGGTACGATCTATATAAAGACTCATTCGAAACTCTATGCATTTGCGCCGCAACAAGCGGCGGATGACGTTAGCCCCAGATGGTCGGCGGAATTTGGATACGTTACTTATGCTACGCCGATTGTCGATGCCAATGGCATGCTTTATGTCGGAACTCACGACAGCAATTTGTACGCGATAGATTCAGCGGGCAATATGCGGTGGTCATTTCAGACAGGCGGTTCGATTACTTCATCAGCGGCCATCGGTGCCGATGGTACGATTTATGTGGGTTCTTACGATGGACATTTATATGCGATCGGGCAGGTTGATATAAATGCTCCGACTAACGTAACGGCAAAGGCTGGAGAAAGGTCTGTGCAGCTTGAATGGGAGGTGGTTTCTGATGCCTCCTCTTACGCAATCTATATGGCTACAGGATCAGAGCCGCCGGATACGCAGGATTTATCGAACTGGAAACCATTAAATGACGAGCCGCTTATGGACACATCATGGCTGGTTGATGAGTTAAAGGCAGGAACAAAATATTGGTTTGCTGTGCAAGCCGTTACTGAAGGGAATAGTAGAAGCCAGTTGTCAGCTCCGGTTAGCGCAACGCCGTATGCTGTGGTAAAAGCGGTGAATGATCTCAATACGCTTGAAATAAGCAAGCATATCACGAGCGATCAATTAGCGCAATATTTGCCAACCGAGGTTTCTATACAACTGCACAACGAGACGTTAGAGCCGGATGTGGGAGTCAATTGGGAAATAGTGAATTCTGATTACAATCCGGATCAATCTGGGACATATTGGATATCTGGAAGCTTGCAATTGCCCGAATATTATCTGAACCCGGATAAATTGAAGGCAAAGCTACAGGTTCGTGTTTTACCGGGGTCGAATGCCAAGTTGTCTGAGATTCGAATCAATGGTAAAATTTTAGAAAATTTCAATCCAGATCTGTTTACTTATTATTTGACGGTACCTTATTCAATGGATCGCGTGACAGTAACAGCTTCAACTTACGACTCATCGGCATCGTATGAGGTGATTGGTGGGCAAGAAGCGGTGCTCGAGATCGGTGACAATTCGATTTATATCCAAGTTATATCAGAAAATGAAAAGGAGGAGCGCACTTATTCTTTATACATTGAGCGCCAACTGCTAACGATTACGGAAATTTAAAGGCCAGATACGATATATGTGCCTTATAACACGAAGTTGCAGGATGTTTCCGTACCCGATTCGGTGTATGTTACGTTGGACGATCTTCGCACGATTGAGGTGCAAGTGAGCTGGAATGAAGTTCACCCTGAATACAATGGCAAGGTGGCTGGTCGTTATGAATTTATAGGCACCTTGCAATTGCCTGAGTGGGTGAACAATCCGCTGAATATCAAGGCGAAGGTAAGTGTGATCGTGCTGGACGAGCGTAAGCGAAGCTCCTCGTCATCACCGTCTTCCCGTACGGATCGTGTTTCCAGCGATGCCAAGCTTTCATCACTGGAAATATGGGCAAACGGTCGGATGTTAACTTTACAACCTTCGTTTGCTCCTGATGTGCATGATTACACCGTATTTACAGATGCAGAGGAAATGGTATTTATTGCTCAAGCAGCGCACGATGCGGCCGAAGTGTACGTTGATGGTGTACTTTTGTCACGCTCGGTGCCGATCAGCAAGAAGCTGACAAGTGGCAACAATGAGTTCACGTTTGTCGTTCGTGCGGAAGACGGTACCGAGAAGCGATATACGCTGACCGTGATTCGAGAGACGGCTACTCATGAATCGTCGATGCCATTTTCTGATATTGCCGGACACTGGGCGGAGGACTACATCATGCGTGCTGTAGAGAAAGGCATCGTCAGCGGTTATCCAGATGGCACATTTAAACCGAATCATCCAGTCACACGCGCCGAGTTTACTGTGATGCTGGCAGGTGCATTGAAACTGGAAGGTGACGGCTCCGCGCTAACTTTCACGGATCATGACCGGATCGGCGGATGGGCGAAGCAAGCCGTTGCGCAGGCCGTACAAGCGGGCATCGTGGATGGATACAACGATGGCAGCTTCCGGCCAAACGCACAGATCACCCGCGTAGAAATGGCGGTGATGATCGCTCGGGCGTTACAACTACAGCTTAACGCGAATGCGTCAACCGGCTTTGCCGATGATGAAACGATTCCGCAGTGGGCGAAAGGTGCGGTCGAAGCCATCCGCAAACTTGGCATTGTCGATGGCCGCGGCGGAAACCGGTTTGTGCCGAACGAAACGGCTACCCGTGCAGAAGCGACGGTGATGCTGCTAAGATTGTTGGATAGATGATAGAGCATCGTGCTGACAAGTATTTCCCTCCGATTGGGAAGCGATCAGTTCCGACGAATCCGGGGAACAACAGCAGTGCGTGAACAAGGCCATGCTTGCGATGGAAAGAATTGATCTGGAAGCCTTGGAGAAGGCGAGGAGTGGACTTTATGACGGACAATGATGTGGAACTTGCGGTCTCCGCACATTAGAAAGGAAGTGAAAGGAAAATGAGACCGTTTAAATCATCCGTTCTGTTGGCGGCGTTAGTTCTTTTTTTCGGATGGACCTGGACACAACTGTTTGGGAATGTCGGCATATCGGTTCAGGCCGCCGATGACGGTGCATTCGCGCCGTTAAGCAGTGATTTTGCCGGCGGCTCAGGCACGGAAGAAGCCCCGTATATTATCGAAACCGCTGAACAGCTGAACAAAGTGAGAGATTATCTGGATGCCCATTTCAAATTGGGAGCCGATATTAATCTTTCAACTTACAGTTCCGGAGAAGGATGGTTGCCAATCGCAACGGAATACTCTTCTCCTTTTACCGGAACATTTGATGGCAACGGCTATCAAATTACAGGTTTAAAGATCAACCGTGAAGATGAGAACTACCAATCTTTGTTTGGAGTAACGTCAGAAACGGCTGTCATCCGGAATGTCCATCTCGAGGTCGTGGAGATCAAGGGGTATGATTACATCGGCGGGTTAGTAGGGTATAGCTACGGGATGATTGAAAACAGTACGGTAACGGGAACCCTTATTCGAGGAGAAATGAAGGTTGGCGGGTTAGCCGGTATTGTTAGAAATGACGTGATCGGGTCATCCGCCCATATCGAAGTTGTCGGAGAGCGTGAAGTCGGGGGTCTGGCAGGTCTATTTAGGGGTTCGACTGGTAAAAAGATTACGATTCGCGATTCATTTGCAACTGGTGACGTTGCGGGCATAAATAATCTTGTAGGTGGTTTAGTTGGCATAATTTCATCGGGAAATATAGGAAGTGTCAATGAAATCACGAATTCATATGCGACTGGGGAGGTTAATGGAGACCAGCTTGTAGGTGGATTTGTTGGTAAAGCTGAAGCCCTTCCATCTGGTGTGGTCAGAATTAAGAACTCTTATGCGACAGGGAATGTCAACGGTAAGCAATACGTGGGTGGTTTGATCGGATTTAATGTTACAAATGGTTACGATTCGCCAATAAGTTCAGTGATAGAAGTTGAGCATTGTTACGCGACAGGCAAGGTAACAGGTCATTCTGAGACTGGCGGGCTGGTCGGGGCGAATAATGAATATGAAGAAAGAGGAAATATCATTGAGGTCGCCGGCAGCTACTGGTTGACCGATAGCTATACGGATGGTGAACTCCCTGACAATGGAATCGGAATACCTGTGGAAGAGGCGGATCTCCGCGATCCGGAAACATTTAAGGATTGGGATCTCACAGAGGGCTGGTACCAGTACGACGGACATCGGCCATTTCTCCAATGGCAAAACCCGCTCATCTCCTGGGCTGCGTCCATTGCAAACGATCAGTTGAACCTTGACGACAAGACCCACATTACCGTGAATACGGAACATCAAAACGGGGATCGCTACAATGCGACAACAACCGCCAGGTATAGCGTTGATCCGGATGACCCCGAAATTGTGCGTGTTGATCCTAACGGGGAGGTCAGCACCGTCAAAGGCGGCAAAGCGACGATCACCGTCTCCTTATTCGACAAGTCCGAGACTCTCGACATCGTCGTGGACAGCGGAAATCCGGAACCGCCGACGATCACCCTTCATCCCGACGGCTGGACCAATGCTGCCAAAGTGGAAGTGGCGATCGACCACAGCGCCGCTAACCCAAGGCAGACAGATGTTCACACGATTCGTGTGAAAGTCGGCGACAAGGAGTGGGAGGATCGTGCATTTAACGGTACACCTATCCGCTTAGAGGTGACGGAAGAAGGGCAAACGAAGATCCAGGCGCAAGCGATGGATGACATCGGCAATAAGAGTACGATCGTTGAGCGGACCGTGAAGATCAGCAGAAGCGGCCTGAAGCTGGATGTGGATTTGTATTTTACCGATAATGACAGTAAAGCATATCCCAGCGGAACGTGGACGAACCAAAGTGTGACCGCAGCGGTTTATGCTTCTCATGACCACGGGATCGCGCTGCGGCCCATTGCATATTCGTTGGATGAAGGAGCGGCTTGGGAGATTTATCATGATCCGCTCGACTTCACAACAGAGGGGCAGTACTCGCTTTGGTTCAGAGTGGAAGATGTATTAGGCAATGAAATGAGCGAGCATGTACTCATCCGTATCGATCACACGAATCCGGAGATCGAATTGAAACCCGACGGCGATGAAACCCTTTCGCGGACCATATCCAGTCAAGTCAACGTGAAGGACGACGGCAGCGGGATCGATGCCGCTTCCCTCCGTTATGTTTGGTCAACGAGTTCAGACCCGTTGGATGAACATGCATATTGGCAACCTTTCATTAACCAAAGCACGTTGAGTCATGCAGACAAAAACGGCGGCGACTGGTATTTGCACATTTACGCCAAAGATCAGGTTGGTCAAGAGAGTTACCGAATATCCCGGCGCTTTCGTTTAGAGCGGGAGCCGGTTTCTTCAGAACCGCCGAGTCCGCCTGTCTATATCCGCTCCGGCAATGCAACACTGAGGGAGCTCATCTTGTCAGAAGGCGCGTTGATACCGGAATTTTCGGGGGACATTACGACGTACAAGGCTTTGATCCCGCATGATGCTGACAGCATCCAGCTCACGATCCGTGCTGCACATCATCAGGCTGGAATCAGCGTGAATGGTCGGCAAGTCCGGAGTGATCAGGGAAGCATTCGCATCCCCTTGCACACGGATACGGATATCATTGACATCGTGGTCACTGCAGAAGACGGAACGCGCAGAACGTATTCCATCACCGTGGAACGTATGCAAGAGGAGATGCCGGACCCGCCTTCCCCGGAGCCGTTATTTGCGGATATTGCGGGTCATTGGGCGGAGCCGTTCATTCAGGAAGCCTATGCAAAAGGCATCATTGCCGGATACCCTGACGGTACGTTTAGACCGGATCATGCCGTCACCCGCGCTGAATTTACGTTGATGCTCGTTCGTGCCTTGCGGCTGGAAGGAGAAGCGGGAGGCGATGCGCCTGCTTTTGCGGACGGGGAGCAAATTGGCGAATGGGCAAAGCAAGCGATTGATTTGGCGGCAAGGGCAGGCATTGTTTCAGGATATGAAGATGGAACATTTCGACCTGGTCGCCCGGTCACTCGTGTGGAAATGGCGGTGATGATCGCAAGAGCAACAGGAGCGGAGTTGACCGACCATACGCACACCCGATTTGCAGACGATGCCCGTATTCCGGCATGGGCGAAAAGTTACGTGGAAGAGGTTCGTATCATGGGCATCATTCACGGTCGCGATCGCAATCTCTTCGCGCCGAATGAGACGCTGACCCGCGCGGAAGCGGTCACCAGTATCCTGAGATTGTTGGAGCTGTTGTCACAATAAGGTTTGGTGCAGAAGCGCTTTTGCTTCTGCACCTTTTTTTTGCGGCGTGCCCAGCTAAGCACGCATCTTCTAGCCGGTGAAAGTCCGGTCGCGGGAAGGGCCAAGCCCCCGCGTAGCTAGGATACCTACGTATGGCGAAATCTGTACGTAGAAGCGTATCGACGAAAGTACCTGTCAGAGGCAGGGCGAGCAACATACCAGGCCGTAACATGAAAGTGAATCCTGCCGCGTCGTCAAAAAGGCCTCGCAAGAGGGAAAAGAGGAAGCCGAGTCCCGCGTACATGGACGAAGGCCATGGAAGCTGCCTAGAACTTGGAGCGGCAGTGAAGAATCCTCCGGCGTAGAGGGAACGGCATGGTATGAAAGAGGATGCAGTGAACTGGGGAGGCCCTCCCCTGCACGGTTGCAGAAACCGTAAAGAGGCCTTCTATAAGCCCCAGAGGTGAAGTGAACGGTCTGCAGGAAGGGAGTCCGAGGGGCTCATAGTACCGTGGAACGCAGGACAACACAACCTGCGTGAGGGAAGGAGCCCTGCTTTGTTCAAGTTTCTTGAGGAGGTACGAGTCAGTGAATGCCAAACGGCTAACAACACCAGAGGAAAACGTTCAACAACTCCAAGGGAAACTCGGTCATGCGGCCAAGGAGAACAAGAAGCGAAGATTTCACGCGCTGTACGACAAGGTCTATCGGGTAGACATCTTATGGGAAGCGTGGCGAAGGGTACGAGCCAACGAGGGCTCGGCAGGAGTGGATGGAGAGACGTTGGCAGACATCGAGAAACAGGGAGAAATGCGTTTTGTGCTTGAATGTCAACGGCTACTGAAAGAAGGGAAGTACCATCCACAACCCGTTAGACGCCACTACATCCCGAAGAAAGATGGCAAACTGCGACCGCTGGGGATCCCGATGGTGAGAGACCGCGTCATCCAGATGGCGACCAAACTCGTCATGGAACCCATTTTCGAGGCGGATTTTCAGGACACGTCTTTCGGTTTTCGGCCTAAGCGGAGCGCGAAACAGGCGTTGGAGCGAATCCGGAAAGCATGCAACCGCAAAGGAAATTGGGTGGTCGACGTCGACATCCAAGGCTACTTCGACAACATCAATCAGGAGAAACTGATGAAGCTGATCGAAATGCGGATCAGTGACAGGCGAATCTTGAAGTTGGTGAGGAAGTGGTTAGGTGCGGGAGTGATGGAAGAAGGAAACATCCGACGCTCAGACTTGGGTACACCGCAAGGGGGAGTGATCTCACCACTGCTGGCGAACATCTACCTGAATTACTTTGATCTTCTGTGGGAACGACATGGCGGTAAGCTTGGGGAACTGACGCGTTATGCAGATGATCTGGTGATCATCTGCAAGACGAAGAAGTGGAGTTGTCAAAAAAAGTGCAGTTTGAAAACACCCTCATACAGAAATCCCGTTACTAAGCTGCTTGCGACAGCATTCTTTCGCGATAAATTGCTGGGGGCCATCCCCCTGGATTAGAGGTGTAGATCCGCTGTCTGTTGTAGTAGACCATGATGTATTTGAAGATGATCGATTTAACATAGGCCATCGGATAGCGCTCCGTGTTGATCTTGTACAGCTTTTCTTTCTTTAGCGTAGCAAAAAAGCTTTCCATCCTTGCGTTGTCATAGCAACGCCCTGTGCCGCTCATGCTCTGAATGGCATCTCGCTTAGCTAGACGCTCTCGGAATGCCTTGCTCGTGAATTGGCTGCCTCGATCGCTATGAAAAATCATTCCGCGAGCATTTCTTGCTTTACAGGCGTTCTCAAAGGCCTGGATGCAGAGGTGCTTGCACATGTTGACGTCCATGGCGAGGCCCACGATCTCTCCGTTGAAACAATCCAGTACCGCGGACAGATATAGCTTGCCGTCTGAACAAGGGACTTCGGTGATATCCGATAGCCACTTTTGGTTGGGTGCTGAGGATCTGAAGTCTCTCTGGATCAGGTTCTCGCTCTTTTGAGCTGTGGCATCCTCGCGTGTAATGCCGTTTGGATGACGCTTGGCTTTCTTCAGCAGGCCATGCTTCTTCATGATTCGGTAGACGGTGCTGTAGCTGGTCGTGATCTCTCTTTGTGACAGCGCTAGCAGAATACGTTGGACACCGTAATTTCGGTTATCTTCATGCTCTCCAATGATGTCTTTGATTTTGACCAGAAGAAGTTGCTGCCGCTCCTGTTTGGGTGAGGGCTTCAAGCTACGGTAGTAGCCCGATTCGCTGACAGCAAGTACCTCGCACATCTCCTTGACGGTCCATCGATCCCGTCGTTCACGGATGTACGTATAGAGCTGGCACGCCTTTACCGCTTCCGGTCTTTTACGAAAAAACCGAGTGCGTCCTTGAGAATTTCATTCGCGCGGCGCAACTCGCCTATTTCTCTTTCTAATTCGATTTCACGCGCAGTCTTATCGGCAGATGCATAAGCGCGTCCGCTCCCGATATGCGCTCCGTCGCCGTGCAGGGTTCTTCGCTTTCTCCATTCCTGCAATGTATAGTAGGCTACGCCTAACTGCTCGGCGGCTTTCTTTGATCCAATCTCATCGCTCAATCTTACTGCTTCTTCTTTGAATGCTTTGTCGTATCGATTCATTGTCTCCCGTCCTCTCGTCAGCTTTCATTTTATTTCATACGAGGGTATTTTTCGACTGCATTTTTATCGTAGCACTCCAAAGGACGCACAGCGGGCCTATGAACTCATACGAGCGATTATGGAACGCCTGGAATTAACCCTGCACCCCACGAAAACGCGCATCGTTGGACTTTGGACTGGGGAAGAAGGCTTCGATTTTCTGGGCATGCATCATCGAAAGACGAAGGCCGAAACATCCAAAGGCCAAGTGTACTACACAACCCAGCAGTGGTTGTGCCGGAAGGCGGAAGAGCGAATACGGGAAGGGGTAAAAGAGCGATTAGCTCCGCCAGGTATGCGACGCCTGAGTTTCGAAGAGCACGTGGAGTACCTGAATCCAAAGATTCAAGGCTGGCGCAATTACTACTACACAGCTTACAGCCAGAGGAAGATGGCGAAGTTGGATTGGTATATCCGGCAGCGGTTTGCGAAGTGGTATGCTAAGAAACACAAACGCAGACGATGGTTGAGTTCGCTGCGCGAAGTGAAGTCTTTGTCTATTCAATATGGACTTAAAACGCTCTTGTAATCTGCATGCTCATGATGACGAACATCGGAAAGCCGTATGAGGGAAAACCTCACGTACGGTTTGATGAGGAGGGGCTGGGCCCCGCCCAGCCTTTCACTCTAGCCCGGCATGGGTGCCGTGCTTTAGGGGAAAGTCCCAAGCGGGGGCTGGCGAGCACCTACCGTTAGCCAAAAGTAAGGGTGTCCATCGTGAGGTGGAATCTGAAGGAAGCTGGAGGCAAACACTCGACCTGAGATACACGAATCCAATGTGAGGCTAGTACAGTCGGACGAGTCTGCGAAACAAGGCGAAGTCCTAAGCCGCCAAGGGCTGTATGAGTATATTGGACAGGTGCATGGATGAAAGTACGCATCCTTATCCGGGGAGGCCTGCATGGCACGCCATCTGAGGATGGTAACCAAGGCCGTAAGGTTTTGCTGAGCGTGCAGGAGTCAGCAGAGGTCATAGTGCGTGAGTAAGGGACGCCTGAAAAAGGGAAGGGCCAAACGTCAACTCAGGGATGGATCAGACGTTTTCGAGAACGACGCGTTGAAGCAGAATTCCTATGGAACTCCTTCAGGGAAGTACGGGTGAAGCCCAGAGGACCTTGAAGTGATGGCTAAGCGTCGTCCGGCAAACTCCGAGCCCCATGAGTACTGGCCGCTTATACGACAACAATTATTAGAAGGGGCCTATCAAACGGCACCAGTCCGAAGGGTCGAAATCCCGAAACCCGACGGCGTTGTCAGATTATTTGGCATTTCGACTGTGGTAGATCGCTTTATCCAACAGGCTCTTCTCCAAGTGCTTACTCCTATCTTTGAAGCACATTTTGTCAATGACAATTGAAACCGATCGGGAAGATATAAAGCGGCTTTTTGCTCCGGTTGCACCGGGAATTAAGCTGCGAATTCAAGCATTAAGAGAAGTACATGAGGTAGGGATAACTACACAAGCGTCAATTTCACCTGTACTGCCGTTCACTCCGGATTTCCCAAAGTTACTGGAAGGTATCGTAGATCGGATATGGATAGATACACTTAATATCGGGGATGGTTCGATGGGGAAACACTCTGAACGACTCGGCATGCACCAGTTGTTCAAAGCCTATGGACTTTCGGAATGGTATCAAAAAGATATCCATCTCAGAGTAGAAAAGTACTTTAAAAAACATTCCCTCAAGAAATGATTCATGTTTCCAAAGAAGAAGCTTTTCCGGTCTTTGAGAAAGGTACTTAGTTCAGATGAAACCATACCTGGATACTAATTCACAGGCTATATAGTTTGCCCCTTAAGGATAACTCTCAACATAACTGTCGCAATATAAGCACAAGATAAGACAAGGCTTTTCCAGAAAACCAACGAAATGGAGTTTATACATGTCAGTTTTACGCGATTTCGAAAATGCAGAGCACGCCTTAATTCGATTTCATTCCATCTACCATACTGGAGATGTTTTTGGCAGTAGGAGGGCA
Organism: Paenibacillus sp. FSL W8-0919; assembly: GCF_038003785.1. Lineage (NCBI taxonomy): Bacteria > Bacillati > Bacillota > Bacilli > Caryophanales > Paenibacillaceae > Paenibacillus > Paenibacillus sp. FSL W8-0919. Next base: position 6,434,701 of record NZ_JBBOPV010000001.1, on the reverse strand, counting down.
GAACAAGTGCAGCTTATTCATTCATTGCATGCAGGGTCGAGCGGTAGACAATGACCAGCACCTATATATATAATGAGTAATCTGAACAACCTGCAGCGCATTAAGCTCTTAACAAATAAAAGAAAGCGACCCGCCAAATTCGAGTCTCCTCCCATACCAATCATGTTCGTAACTTACAAAGTCACAATTATAGTTAAATAACTCAGGTCAGGATATAGCTTTAAAGTGAAGTAATACCGGACTGGAAAACAACATATCGAATTTGCAAACTAAGCAAAAAAATCAATGAATTTCCATAAAATCAAAGTATAATCGGAGAGAATTAATTCCACAGATATTTACATAAGATCAAAAAGCAGTAGAGCCTTTCTTGAAAAGCTTCCTGCTTCTTCTGAACTCTCTTGAATTATTCTTCGGGATCCACCAGTTCACTAGCTTCCACCCTCAACGGGATTTTCTTCACTTTGTTCAGTTTCCTTACATGTAAAGCTGGTTATTGACCGAGATGTAATCGCGACAGCATTAAGTGGCCATTTTTAATTTTTTTCGGCAACAGATACATCCCATCTTTTCTGTAACCGAGATTAAACTCTCGGCGCATGTGGATGATGATCTCGAAATACTCACATTATTTTCCCTCAAATTGATTCATCATTTTTTTGAGCTTTCTGACAAAGCTCAGAACCTCTCTTGTTGGGACCATTTCTTCCATACCTCGCCATTATTATAGCTTATTATGCCAAAGATTTCCACTGTACAGAGAGCTTTCTATCATTATTTTTCATAGAAAGGTCCGATTTTGACTTCAAAATGAAACGGATGATAGAGGGGCATGTCCCCTGCTGTTTTTCTGTACCTTGAAAATCAAATACCATCCATTCCAGTACGTTCCCCGCATGTCTAGGAAAGCCAAATTGCAGGTGCGCCATGACCATTCTGTTTTTTTTTCGATCTATGTTTGAAGTAGCAGGGTGAGAGCGATTTTTGTCCATGCAATAATAAATGGTGGTTCCATTTAAGGCGATGACCCATGCGGGGGATAATGATACTTCCGTCCAGCCACAGCTCTGCTTTTAGGCAGATCACGCAATGGGGGCGGCTTGCAGCGATCCTGGGAGAGGTATTCGGACTATACCTATGAGGCCGTTAACCACCGGCCGCTGGAATTGGATTTATGCGATATAACCAAAACAAGGAAGAACAGAGATGCGTATAAGGTTATCGTCCTTTGTCGCATCTCTGTTTAAGATGTAATGAACCAAACGGGGGGCTTATGATGAGTCGAAAATTAATCAGATATAGCATGCAAATTGCCATGTTGAAACAATTATTCGCTCTGTCATTGATTTCGGAAAAAGAGTTTACTCTTATCAAAAACAAAACCATGAAGGAATACGATGTTGTTTCAGACCTGACTTCTTGATTCATACAATTGTTGGTCTGCTTAACTCTTATTACACTGATCGTGATAATAAGACGAAAGGAGCCTTAACAATGGGGTATGCAGTTGAAGTAATCAAAGCCAATCGGAAGCTATCAGATCGTGTTGGAGGAAGGCCAGACCGTCTGCGCGTTGCTCCTTATGCCAGAGTGAGTACCGACACGGAAGAACAGTTAAGCAGCTATAAGTCGCAAGTTGCTCACTATACAGATATGGTTAGCCAACGAAACGATTGGATATTGGTGGACATTTACGCGGATGAAGCCATCACTGGAACCCAAGTGAAGAAACGTGATGATTTCCAACGACTGATAAAGGATTGCATGGATGGCAAAATTGATATGGTTATTACCAAGTCCATTTCAAGGTTTGCCAGAAATACTGTAGATACTTTGAAATATGTTCGCATGTTGAAAGAAAGAAACGTTGCTGTATTTTTTGAGAAAGAAAATATCAACACGCTTACCATGGATGGGGAATTGTTGCTAACCATTCTAAGTTCGGTAGCTCAACAAGAGGTTGAGAATATTTCTTCTATTGTAAAAATGGGCTTGAAAATGAAAATGCAACGTGGGGAACTGGTTGGATTTCAAAGCTGCCTTGGATATGACTATGATCCCGTTACCAAACAGATATCGGTAAACGAAGAAGAAGCTAAGATTGTACGCTACATCTTTGAGCGCTATATTTCTGGTGTTGGTGCATACGTGATTGCAAAAGAACTGATGGAATTTGGATATAAGACGAAAAGAGGGAATCCCGAATGGAATGATACAACTGTTCTAGGCATTATTAAGAATGAGAAATATAAAGGTGATCTCCTTCAGGGAAAGACGTTTACTCTCGATCCGATTTCCAAGCGCAGACTTGAAAATCATGGTGAGGAAGATCAATACTACATCAAAAATCATCATGAGCCAATTGTCAGCGAAGAAGTCTTTAACAAGGCACAGGATATATTGCACCGTAGAGGAAAAAATCGCGGGAAGCTTAAACAAGGCAGTAAACGGGAAAAATACAGTAGGAAATTCGCTTTTAGCAGCAAGTTGGAATGTGCGTTCTGTGGTTCCAACTTCTCTCGGCGGAGTTGGAATAGTGGTACATCGCATGAAAAGACAATTTGGCAGTGTACCACTAACACGAAGAAGGGAAAAAGATTTTGTCCGCACAGCAAAGGAATAGAAGAAAAAATTATTGAAGGTGCATTTATTGAAACGTACAAATTAGTTTGTAGTAATCATAAGGATGTGTTAGACGAATTATTAATCAGAATGGAATCCGTATTTAGTGACCAGAACAATCAAAAACAATTGAACAAAATTATAAATGAAATCCAGGCGATTGAACATAAGCGCTGTAAACTGATCGACTTGCATCTGGAAGAAAAAATAGACCGCCCAACATATGAGCGTAAGTTTGAGGAACTCGAATCCACGTTGACCGAACTGCTCGACGAAAGAGAGGGATTGGAGGAAGCGGCGCAAGAAGAAATCAATATCGAGAAAAGAATTGAACATTTCCGCAAAGTGCTTCAAACGAATGCCATCCTGTCTACATTTGACCGGAATGTGTTTGAGAGCGTCGTTGATAAAGTTATAATTGGAGAGAGCCTTAATGAAGGTAACCCTAATCCTTATAAGCTAACTTTTATCTATAAAACAGGCTTTACGAGCAGCGTTCAAGCCAAGATGGGCAGGCAAAATCGAAAAAAGCCCTCAGTAAATGAAAGGAGTGATTCATGTTCCTATTCCCAACTCAACACATGTGGAATCCTGTACACTGCTCGTGCGAAAGGACAATTAAATCGGAGATGATTGGCCAAATCAAGAGGGGTGAAAGAGCCCCTCTTTTTTTTGACGTATTTTAGCATGGTAACATTAGCTAAACGAGGTTATCTTTTGTGCAATCATGTTAGTCATGGCATGTTTGTGAGGAATCCCTGAAGAATTGCAGTCGAAAACGATTTCCGAACTGTCCTTCATGAGCCAGTCGTGATAATGCGTGAGTAACTCCCCAGAGTACCATTTATAGGCATTGGGTTCTTTTTCAGGTGGCGGAGCAATAAACGGTTTATTTACAAACACATTAAAGACATGAATGCCGTTTTCGTTTGTAAACTGCTTATAATTATCAAATATCTCTTTACGATATTCCGGCTTTATGTAGTGCAGCACACCACTTGAAAAAATAATGTCATAATGAGTATCTAAACGGTAATCCAAAATATCTGCCTTAAAGACATGAACGTGAACTCCGGTTTTTTCAGCGAGGCTTCTTGTCTTCTCAATCCCCGCGTCAGAAACGTCAAATGCGCTAACCTCATATCCATTTCTTGCAAAGAATACGGCGTCTTTCCCTTCGCCGCAACCAATATCCAGTAATCTCAGGCGTTTGGTCGGAGGCATAAGTTGCAAGACCTGATAGCATGCATCATTAGGCTCAGTCCCCCAGTAATAATCTTGTGTTTTATATTCTTCCTCATAAATCGTAATCCGTTTGTCCTGCGCTGTATACCCAAGAAGTTTATCGATGCTTACTTCTAACGTTCTCGATAACTCAGGGAGTAATGCAATATCAGGCATCGACTGAGCATTCTCCCATTTGGAGACTGCTTGGAAAGAAAGCCCAAGGATTTGTGCAAGCTCTTCTTGGGTAAGTCCCTTCTCTTTGCGGTATATGGCTATGTTCCTTGCTAATGTTTCCTTCATGATCTCTCACGCTCCTTCTAGTAAACCAATTGTATTGGAGCTGCCTGCAATGAACAATAACTTCATATTTGAGCTTTTATATTATTCAACCACCAGTTGAGCCAAGAATAATTCATAGAGCCGCTTCCTGAGAGGGCGTAAGTTAAAGCCGACAGAGTCTATCATTGCTGAGAAAAAGCAAACCATAAGAAATGGACGCTTTTGATTCGATATAAAATAGGGCTAAATTGCGAGTTTCATCGGTGTATAATATGGAAAGGACTGATGATGATGTTGGAAAGATCCAGAAGAAAGGACATCGCATCAAGAATCGTCAAAGCGACGCCGCACGCAGTCTATGGAGCATTCATGAATCCTAAGGCACTCGTTGCCTGGCTTCCGCCGGAAGGGATGGAAGGCCGGATCGACGCATTCGATGCCCGTGAAGGCAGCATTGAATGCAACATATATGCCCGATAATAGATGCGGCAGATCAAGCGAAGGAGGAATGAACATGACAAAGATGGAGTTATCGCCAGAACAACGTGAAGAACTACTCCAAACATTGAAAGCCCGTTTCGAGAAAAACATGAACCGCCATCCAGGACTTGAATGGGCCGACGTACAAGCAAAGCTTGAAGAAAATCCTGAAAAACTGTGGTCGCTCCATGAAATGGAGGAAACCGGGGGAGAGCCGGATGTCGTTGGTTACGACGGCAAGACAGGCGAGTACATATTCTATGATTGTTCGGCTGAAAGTCCAAAAGGCCGCAGGAGCGTCTGCTATGACCGCGAAGCGCTGGAGTCAAGGAAAGAACATAAACCGAAAAGCAGTGCCGTCGAAATGGCAGCTGCCATGGGCATTGAGCTGTTAACGGAAGAGCAGTACCGGGAGCTGCAGCAGCTTGGCAATTTCGATATGAAGACATCGAGCTGGGTGATCACACCTGAAAGGATTCGAAGACTCGGCGGGGCCCTCTTTTGCGATCGCCGTTACGACACGGTCTTTGTATACCATAATGGAGCGGAATCCTACTATGCAGCCAGGGGGTTCCGCGGCTCGCTAAGAGTCTAAAAAGCAGGGAGTCGGCGCTGCTGCGGGGCTTCCATGGTTTTGGATTGTACTAATAGATCCGCACGTCGATTGAGAATTTTTAATGGAATAGGAAATGTTTTTAGGGAGCGTCTTTTTGGGCGCTCTCTTTTTATTTGGCTGGCAGGGAATGGGGCTATCTTTGGTAATTATTATTATATCAATTTAATATGTTTACTTATTATATTATTTTGATATAATAAAAATCGATCAAACGAATAAGGAGGAAAACACGATGTTTAAGAGTGGCAATGTAACGGTGATGGTGTCGGATATGAAGAAGGCGGAGCAATTTTATGTCGAAACCCTTGGATTAAAGCTGTTGCCTGAAAGCGACGGGCATTTTGCGCAGATCGAAGCACCAGGGTTGACGATCGGACTCCTGCATCTAGCCGGCGAACATGGGGGTGACCCGGTAAATTCGGGCAGCATGTCGATTGGCTTGGAGGTAGAAGAAATGAAGTCGGCCATCGAGACACTTAAGTCTCGCGGCGTAGAGTTCCATCATGCTGTAGAAGGCGAAGCCGCCAAAGTCGTACATTTCAGTGACCCTGACGGCAATGCCCTCTATTTGGTTTGTAACCGATAAGCCAAGGATATAGAGACAAAGTAAGGAGGCATCTTCCCATGGGGCCGAAAACCAACGTCATTATGGTCGTCGCCGGACTGCTGGCGGCGATGTTTATCGGCGCGTTGGACGCGACAGTCGTCGCCACCGCGACGCCGCATATCATTACGGATTTGCATGGCCAGAACCTGTTCAGTTGGGTGTTCGCCGTTTATACGCTGACTACTTGCGTGGCGACGCCCATTTTCGGCAAGCTGGCCGATTTGTTCGGGCGCAAAGCCGTGTTCGCGGTCGGCATCGGTTTATTCGTCCTCGGTTCCATATTGTGCGGGGCTGCACAGTCGATGCCTGAGCTCATTTGGTTCCGGGCTTTGCAAGGCTTCGGTGCCGGGGCGCTCGCGCCCGTATGCTTTACGATTATCGGCGACTTGTTCTCGGGCAAGCAGCGCGGCAAAATGATGGGGATTTTCTCATCCGTTTGGTCTGTGGCTGGCCTTCTAGGCCCACTGATCGGGGGGTATTTCGTCGATCAGGTGTCATGGCGCTGGATATTCTACATCAACGTGCCGATCGGTGCCGCGGCCCTGCTGCTTGTCGTCCTATTTTTGCACCAACCGATCGAACGCCGGGCGAAAAAGATCGATTACCTCGGAGCGCTGACCTTTACCGTATCCTTCTCTACGCTCCTTTATGCACTGCTGAGCGGGGGAGCCGAGCATTCGTGGAATTCCCCGTTGATTGTGGGGCTGTTCATGGCATCCGCCGTATTTTTAATGCTGTTCCTCTGGATTGAGAAACATGCGGATGAACCCATGATCCCTTTGTCGATTTTCCGGATTCGCGTATTGAACGTGACCAATATCAGCGGTTTTCTGACGTTCAGCATTACGACAGGGTTGACGGTTTACACGCCGATCTGGATTCAGTCGGTGCTCGGGAACTCCGCGACGAGCTCGGGACTGATCGTCATGCCGATGTCCCTGGCCTGGCCGCTTGCCGCCAACATCGCCGGCAGGCTGATGTACCGGGTCGGGGCGAAAACCTCGATTGTATTCGGGTCTGCGCTGGTAGTGGCCGGCTCAGTCTGGCTTATTGCGCTTCAGTTGAACTCCCCTTACGTATTCTGGATTGGCATCCTCATTCTAATCGGGCTGGGAATGGGCTTCGTGGCGACACCGTCCACGGTTGTCGTGCAATCGGTCGTCGGCTGGGAGCAACGCGGCGTCGCGAACGCTTCCAGCATGCTGTTCCGTTCGCTGGGCCAAACGGTCGGCATCGCGGTGTTCGGTACGATTTATAACCAACATGTGACATCCCTCAGCTCCAGATCGGAGCTGGCTGCCGGTTTGCATGCCGTTTTTCTGCTCCTGTTCGGCATAGCGGTTGCGAACATGCTTGCCGTGATGCTTCTGCCAAAACGTCGTAATATGATGGCGCAGCAGCAGGTCGGGGGATAGAGGAGTGGACAATAGGCCGACAATCGGCCCTCCAAACGGATAGATAGGACTCGGAAAAGTCGCGGCGACCGCGGCTTTTCTGTTTTTTCAGCCCACCGTATGTTATACTGTTGTTTACTTAATAGCAGTAGAACGGATAAGGGAGGCCATTCGCTTGTACGAATTGTTCATACTCGGCGAATTGATGAATAACCCGATGCACGGCTATTTGCTGCATCAGATTTTGAACGGAATTGTTGGACCTACGCGAAAGGTCAGCTGGGGGGCGATTTATCCGCTTATCCACAGCATGCTTGCAGACGGTCTGATCGAACAGGTTCCCGATGAACAACCGGAGGGTGCCCGGCAGGGAAGAGGTAAAAAGGTAAAGACTTATAAACTTACAGATGAAGGCCGAATTCGTTTTTTCCGGCTGATGGAAGAACCGATTCCATACTCCCCGGATTACGAGCTGCATTTTTATACGAAATTGAAAAACTTTGAAATGATTAGCAAGGAATTGCAGTTTTTGATTTTGCACCAATACAAGGATTACCTGCGTTATGAAATCCGTCATGAAGAAGAACGGTTGGAATATGCTAGCAAGGACGAGCGGATTCCTGCCGGAGAGCAGCGCTACATTCAGATCTTTTTCCGGCATCGACTGGAGAAGCTCCGCTTTGACGAAGAGTGGGTTTTACAGTTAATCGATGGCCATCGAGCGGAAGGAAAAGAGCTTGAACGGGAGTAAGAGCTGATAAGCTTAAAGCAAACCATGAGAAGTGGTCGACCATAGTGAACTCGAAATGACAATGTGTCGAAAATATGGACTGAAATAATAGAGAAGAGGGGCATGCCCCTCTTCTTGTTTTTTTAATCAGCTCTGGTGAGATTGAATCGTATTAAGACCCTCACCAAGTGGATGGCGAGGGTCAGTTCCATATCCGTTGTACCTCCACAAGGTCTTGATCGCTGAAGCTTAGCTTGTAAATGTCAGGCATATCCAGCTGTCTCCAGAAGCTAAAATCAAACCGCGGATCGAAATGGCTCATGATCAACACCATGATGTTTCCATGAGTCCCGATGGCGATGTTGTTCCCTTTATACTGTTCCAGTACTCTTTCAAGTGCCCGGACCCCTCTCGATTGGGCAGCCTGATTGGACTCTCCGCCTTCCCAGGCGAAAGAGGAGTCCTCCCACACCTTGGCGACTGCATGCTCGAAGTCGTCGACGGGGTGCTCTGATAATAATCGTTCTCGAAAATCTTCTTCGAGGATGATCCCGGCCCCGATTCGTTCCGCTAGCCCCTCGATCGTTTGAACGGCTCTCTTATACGGACTCGATATGAGGACATGAATATATTCAGGCTCCAGCAGCTCCGCAACTCTTGCAGCGTCCTGATGTCCGCGTTCCGATAAGGGTCTGTTTCGTTCATCCGGGGAATATACCGAGTGCGCATGCCGAACGAAATAGAGGTTTGTCATCATGTGCGCCAACCAACTCTCTTCTCAAGATTATGCACCATATTTTAACATATCGATTGATGCAATATAAGCTGAATGATTGAACGGGATTAGGAAGAAGCAGCGTAGAAGCCTCTATTGCTTCACCATCCGCTCCCGGAATATTGGATATTGAAATGGGTGTTGACAGGGATTATTTGGAAGGGGTATACTGTGTGAAATTTAATCAAGGGAAAACGCAATGAATGGGAACAGTAAGGAGCTGCATTGTTCAGAGAGCTGTCGGTTTCGGTGGGAGACAGTCAATCAGGCCCTGAAGCTCACCCATGAGCGGTAAGGCTGAATTTCAGTAGGTCTTAACGGATGACCTCCGTCAGAAGGTTCCAAGATCATTCGCGGATTCTTTAGGCGTCCAGCGAATTGAAAAAGAGTGGTACCGCGAGGGAAAACCTATCGCCTCTTTATAGGCATAGGTTTTTTTTATTTGTAACAACAAACCATGAATAAAAGGCAGGGGATCGGCATGGAACATGTGATTGAATACTATTCCCGGTTCGATGAGTGGGGAAGGCTGGATCGGGAACCGCTCGAATTTATCATTAACTGGCATTATATGAGGCATTATTTGCCTTCAAGCGGGAGGGTATTGGATAACGGCGCAGGGCCCGGAAAATATGCGATGGCATTAGCGGAGCAGGGCTATCAAGTCACCCTTTCCGATTTAACGCCCCGACTTGTTGAAACGGCCAGGGAGAAGGCGGCCGAACGGGGGCTCATGGAACGCTTCGCCGGCTTTCATGTATTGAATGCAACGAATTTAAACGGTTTGCCCGATGAGTCCTTCGATGCCTCGCTCATGTTAGGACCCCTCTATCATTTGCAGCGGGAAGAAGAACGAATTCGTGCCGTTCGAGAGCTGTTCCGTGTTACGAAGCAGGAAGGGATGGTGTTTGTTGCTTTCCAGAGCCGAATGCGGATGACATTGACGTCGTTACAATTCCCGGATTTCTGGAAGCCGAATAACACGATGGATGCGATCGATCGGTTCCGCAGGACCGGGATATTTAATCACGCCGATCCGGGGCGCTTTACGGGTGCGTATTACTTCAACATTGATGAGATCAAGCCCTTCATGGAAAGCCATGGATTCGAAACGATCGATTTGATCGGCTCTTCTAGCATCGGCGGCTTGCTGTCGCAGGAACAGATGCAGGCATGGGAGGACAAGGGCGAGTCTGAACAGCTGCTGAACACGCTGATTGATATGGCAAGGGACCCATCCATTGCGGGGATCTCCTCTCATTTGCTGTACATCGGCAAAAGGAAATAGCGGCAGAACCGTGAAATTATACGTACGCCAACGAAAAATACATCGATATATATAAAAGGATAGGGGAGGAGCACGGTTGGAACGTATCATCAGCATCGCGAAATCTGGGCATCAAGGATTGTCAGCCGCCGCCATAAACTCGTTCTTTACGCGGCTTGAGCAGCAGGCCCTGGAAGTGAATCATTTTATTCTGCTGAAGGAGGGGAGGTCGGTGGCCGAATGGTACCGCGCCCCCTACCGGAAGGAATGCCTCCAGCTGCTGTATTCCTTGAGCAAAAGCTTTACCTCGATCGCAGCGGGGATCGCCTGGGATCAAGGATACTTGGAGCTTCACGACCCGGTCATCTCGTTCTTTCCCGATGAACTCCCGGGCCGGGTGTCACCGAATCTTGCGAAAATGACCGTGCATCATCTGTTGTCCATGAGCACCGGCCATCTCGGCAACATCTATCCTGCAATCGCGAGGGAGGAGAACTGGGTCAGGGCGTTCCTTGCCCAAGAAGTCGAGCTTGAACCGGGAGAACGCTATTGCTACACCACGCACGCTACCTATATGGTGGCCGCCATAATCGAGAAGGTGACCGGCCAAAGTCTGGTTGATTTTCTGATGCCCCGCTTGTTTGAACCGCTGGGGATTTCAAGGCCAACCTGGGAGACGTGCCCGATGGGCATCGCGGCTGGAGGAATGGGTCTCAGTCTTACCACCGCAGACGTGGCCAAGTTCGGCCAGATGCTGTTAAACCGGGGGATGTATGAAGGCAAGCGAATCGTATCGGAGCGGTATATTGAGCTTGCTACATCCGAGCAGAGCGATAACCGTCCAGGCGTAGAACGGGTCGACTGGGCACAAGGGTATGGGTATCAGTTTCACCTATGCCGCCGGGGCTGTTACCGGGGGGACGGCTCCTTTGGCTAGATGTGCTTTGTGACCCCTCGCGAAAACATCGTCATTGCAGTGAACGCCAGCTTTAAGAGTATGGCCCGCCTTCAGGTTCTGCTGGATTTGATTTATGAAGAGCTGCTGGACGCTAAGGAGATTCAGCAGTCCGAGGACCTTCAGGACGATCCCCGACTGCAGCAGACCATAGCTTCCATCAGCTCCAAGGAGCCGGAAATACGGCCGATACCGGCCGGTGTACCGGATCTGCATCTTCGCACCTACGGATTGAGTGACAATGACAATCCGCAAGGGCTGAACCGAATCGGTTTTCGCTTGCGGGACTCTAAGCTATCGCTTCTGCTGGGCTATGGTCGTGAGGAGGACAGCGAGCAGCTCCTGGAGCTCGACTTTACGCAACCGGTGCAAACGCGGCATAGGTTCCATAAAGATTTGTCCATGCCTTTGCAAGAGGTGGTGGCCTATGCTGCTTGGCTGGATAAACGGACGTTGCGGCTGAATCTGTATTATATTGAAACGCCATATGTGGTTACCTACACGATGACGTTCGAGGGAGAGAGCATCGATGTCCAATTTCAGATCAACGTCTCCTTCCATTTGTCCGATTATCGGGCTTCCGGGAGGCTAATGAATAAGAAGCTTTGACTTCGTATGCAATCATTCGAATTGATGAAAGGGAGATTGTGAGCGATGAGTGATTGGAAGGAATTAACCAAGGAGTCGCAGGTGCGTTGGAATGAGATTGCGGGCTTTTGGGACGATTACATGGGGGAGCATAGCAATCGTTTCCATCGCGAGATCATCCGCCCGGGCACGGAGCATTTGTTGGAAGTATCGGAGGGTCACGAGGTGCTGGACATCGGCTGCGGCAACGGCAATTTTGCCAGAAGATTAGCTGAACTGGGCGCCAATGTGACGGCTGTGGACTACAGCTTCGAGATGATCCAACGGGCGAAGGCAAGATCGGCCGGCGCTCTGGACCGTATCGATTACCGGGTCGTCGACGCAACCGATCACGGTGCGCTGCTCAGCCTCGGTGAGGAGAGATTTGACCGCGCTGTCTCCAATATGGCGCTCATGGATATCTCGGATATTACGGTGCTGGCAAACGCGCTCCGTAAGCTGCTGCGTAAGCACGGGACCTTCGTGTTCTCGATCATGCATCCATGCTTCCAGCCGCCGGGTCTGCACAAAATTCACGAAAAGGTGGATAAGGACGGACACATCGTCTCTGAACACCGTATTCAAATTTCCAAGTACCTGGAGCCGGAACCGATGGAATCGATCGGCATTCAAGGCCAGCCGGTTCCTCACCTGGTATTTCACCGGCCGCTGTCGTATTATATGAACGTTTTCTTTAAGTGCGGCTTTGTTCTTAACGGGCTGGAAGAGCCCAGCTTTCATAAAGACGGTCTGGAGCAGGGTAAGTTCGACTGGTACGAGATTCCGCCTGCCGTTATCTTCCGGTTCCGAAAGGATTGAGGACGGACGATGACGCAGCTGAGGAACATTTATGTCGTGAGGCATTGCCAAGCCGAAGGGCAGGCACCGGAAGCCAGGTTAACCGGCATCGGCATGCTGCAGGCGGCAAGGCTTGCCGAGTCTTTCTCGGATCACGCGATCGATTGTATGGTTTCAAGTCCATATGCGAGGGCGCGGCAAAGTATTGCCCCGCTTGCCGAACGGTTAGGCTTGGAGGTAACCCTGGATGAAAGGCTTACGGAGAGGGTATTATCCGGATCGCCTTCACCCGATTGGCGGGAGAAGCTTCGGCTTACTTATGACGATATGGGCTTATGTTATGATGGCGGGGAGTCCAGCAGTACGGCGATGAAGCGGGCCGTTCAAGCGGTTGAGGATATTCTAAACCAAGGCTGCCGCAATGCCGTCCTCGTTTCGCACGGCAATCTGATCTCGTTGCTGCTGAAATATTTTGATGACCGGATCGGATTCAAGGAGTGGGAGGCGCTAACCAACCCGGATGTGTATCGGTTGTCCTTTCCGATCGATGGCGGAAGTCCAAGCTTGCTTCGGATCTGGCCCGCATGACTTTTTCGCTGATTGCATGACCTTATAAGCGGATTGCAGGATCTGGGTGAATATAGAGGTCTTAACGACTTCACAAATTTTATAGCTGTAATTATGCATCTGCCTCTTGACCCTGACACTAATGTCAGGGTTTATGATAGGTTCAAGATCATGAAGGAGGTGGCGTTAACGGTATGAAAATCGGAGAGCTTTCAGCCCGGACCGGCGTGAGCATCCGTTCGCTCCGTTACTATGACAAGCAAGGCTTGCTCACGCCGACTCGCCTTGAGAACGGCTACCGGGAGTACTCGCCGTTTGCGGAACAGCAGGTACGGACGATCCAGCTATATCTTAATCTCGGGCTATCGACAGAGCAGATCGCCGGCTTTCTCCACTGCGTCATGAAGAATAAAGAAGCGTTCTGTAAGGAGGTCGTCCCGGTGTACCGTGAAAAGCTGGCCGAGATCGAGGAACAAATCGCTCTGTTGTCGGCGGTGAAGTCCAACCTGGAGGAACGCATCCGGTCCATTATGGAAGAAGATCCGCCAAATCAACCGCTGGGAGGAGAATGAGCAATGAGCCTGCAAACCGTCAGTACATCAGCATTTCGCAGCGCGGTGCGCCAGAAGGATGTAGTTTTGGTTAGTTTTAGTACGAAATGGTGCCCGCCCTGCAAAGTGCTTCGCCCGATCCTTGAGGAGCTGGGGAATGAAAAGGGGAATCGCCTGTCGGTGCTGCAAGTCGACTGTGATGCGTCGCCGGAGCTTGCTGCACGTTATGGAATCATGTCCACGCCGACCGTCATCGTGTTCCATCAAGGCGAACCGGTCAATAAACTCGTCGGCTTGAGACCGAAGAAGGCCTATGAGGCGGCGCTTGCGCGCTATGCCTAACGGCGGCGAAAAGACGGGGAACAAGGGCGTGTGCCGGAACGTACAAATGGATTTTGCGCGATGAGGTATAACTGTGGTTAAGGGGAGCTGAATGCTCCTCTTTTTTTATCCAGCGACGGGAACTAAGGGATATAGCCGCTTTGGTAAAGAATGATTTACACTGAAAATCCCCTGGGGGTCGCCCGGGTACCTATGCTATACTATGGGTGTTTTTGATTTCGTTAAAGGAGGCTTGTCCTTAGCATGTGTTGCATCGCATACATTCGGATTCGGTAATGAGGGTACAGAGCATTTAGATCCTGCCGTTTTTTGATCAATGACGGCAAGGTTTATTTGAGCTGTGCCTTTTTCATTACTAAACGAATGAATGAGGTGCATATTTGTGTCTAAAAACAATCGACATTGTCATCATAAATCGAAGAACAATCCTAAAAATTTCTCCGCGCAGCATCGGTTGATCAACAAACGGCTCGTGCTTGATATGATTGACCTCGCGCGCATCCAACGCCACGAAACCGTTCTGGATCTCGGTGCCGGGACAGGAGCGATCACCTTTCCGCTCGCGGAAAGAGCGGCTAACGTCATCGCCGTCGAGACCGATCCGGAGTACGTCAGCAAGCTGAGGAGCCGCGCAGAGGCTGGGCACATGCAGAATGTCCGCGTGGTGCCGGCAGATATATTACAGATTCAGCTTCCGCGCCGGGAGTTTGTCGTGGTCGCGAATATTCCCTACTCGATCACAACACCGATTCTGGGAAGGCTGCTGGATCATCCGGCCGTCCCCCTTCAAAGAGCCGTGCTGCTGGTGGAGCTTGGGGCGGCCAAACGTTTTACCGGACGGCTCGCGCGGAATCCGCGGATGTTAGGCTGGAGAATGAGCTATGAGTTCCAGCTTGTCCGAGCGGTCGCGCCCTCGAATTTTTCACCGCCGCCGAAGGTGGATTCAGGCATCCTTACCATTCGCAGAAGGAAAGATCCTCTGGTTCCTCCAAAGCATCATGCCAGGTTTATGGCGCTGGCAGCTTATACCTTGCGATATCCGGATCTCCCACTGCCAGAGGCATTGTCCGGGGTATTCACCCCGCCGCAAATGACTCGGTTGATCCGGCAGCTTGGGGTCGATCGAGGATTTCCGGTCAGCCGGTTGGACGAAGCGGGGTGGGGACAGCTATTCTCCGCGATGCTGAAGCATGTTCCGCCGGAGCGGTGGCCGAGAACGCCGCTGCCTGGATTCGGTAAACCGAAAAAGCGGAGGTAGTCCAAGAAAGCGTATGAATCGATCAAGCTGGCAAATAACCAAGAGAGGCGAAAGAGAGGCGACACGCCTCTCTTTTTTGCTTTTTGCTTATGTTCTCCTCATTAATATAGGTAGTCCGCCTCTTCACCAGCTGCCGGTATGTTATGATAGAAGAAGTTTGAACCTTTTATTGGAAATGATGCTAAAGGAGTTTCATATCTATGAAATCCAGAACGAAAGCCTGGTCCTTAATCGCGATCATTCTCGTAAGCTGTATCGTGATGGCCTATGTGGATGCTGTCATAAGGCCGAATTATGCGGTCAAATCGGTCATCAAAATGCTGCTGTTCCTTACGCTGCCGATCGGCTATGCGCTGATGGGCGGAGGGGTTCCGTTTCGGAAGCTGTTCAACTTCGAGAAAAAAGGTCTGCTGGCCTCGCTCCTGCTCGGAGCCGGCGTATTTGCATTCATCCTTGCCAGTTATGCTCTCATCGGGCCGCTCTTTGATTTTTCACGGGTGACCGGAGCCCTTCAGCAGCATATCGGCGTCAACGCCGGCAACTTCGTGTTCGTCGCGATTTACATATCGTTTGTGAACTCGCTGCTGGAGGAATTCTTCTTCCGGGGCTTTGCCTTCTTCACCTTGAAGGATCAAGTCGGCCGCACATTCGCTTATCTGTTCAGTGCGGGAGCATTTGCCGTCTATCATATTGCGATGATGACCAGCTGGTTTACGCTGCCGCTGTTCCTGCTCCTGATCGCGAGCCTGTTCATCGCGGGCCTGCTGTTTAACTGGCTGAACGAGCGAAACGGCAACATTTACGCTTCCTGGATGGTTCATTTGTGTGCGAATCTCGCTATTAATACAATTGGATTTATATTGTTTGACATCATATAGAGACAGGTCTAGAGACAGGCCGAAGACACAGCTGGTCAAGATTGCTCTTGGCCGGCTTTTTTGGCATTGACCTTCACATGATGTGATGGTTTACAATGCGAATACATCGAAACGAAAAAGGAGCTGCTGCATGTGCATATCAGCGAATTATCGGATAAAACCGGGGTGAGTCTCCGATCGCTTCGTTATTATGAGGAAAAGGAGCTGCTGCGCCCTGATCGATCGGCCAATGGCTACCGTCAATATGCGGAATCCGATATCGAGCGGGTCCGCCTGATTCAAATGTATTTCGGCTTAGGCTTAACGGTAAAGGAGATTGTGAGCTTTTTTGAATGCGCCTTTGACGACAGCCCCAAACAGGAGTGCCTGCCGAGCGCTATCGAAGTGGGCAGAAAGAAGCTGGATGAAATCACGCGCCGGATGGAGCAGCTGCAGCAGGCAAAGACTCATTTGGAGCAGAGCATTGCGAGATGGGAACGCATTTTACGTAAAGGAGATGGGAGCCGTGAGTAGAAACTTTGATCCGTCCAGGGATCGGGTAGCCGTCGTTACCGGAGGGAATCGGGGCATTGGCAAGGAAATCGCCCGCCAGCTGGGGGCCCAAGGAATCGTTGTTATCATGACATCGCGGGATGAGGAGAAAGGGCGCCAGGCAGTGCAAGACCTGCATGCAGAGGGGCACCGGGCGGCACTGCATGTGCTGGATATCGATCAAGCGGATGAGGCAGAACGGCTGATGGCGTTTGTTCGGACGGAATATGGACGGCTGGATGTGCTTGTGAACAATGCGGGGGTCATTTTGGATCAAGGAATCTCGATCCTGGATGTCGAAGAACGTCTGATACGGGCTACTTTCGAAACGAACTTCTTCGGCGCGCTGCGGTTGACCCAGGCTGCAATTCCTTTGATGAAGCAGCATGACTATGGTCGAATCGTCAACATATCTTCAGGCCTCGGTGCATTCGAAATCATGGACGGCAGCTTGGATCCGGGCTTCAAGCTAGGAGGAGTATCGTCCGCCTACCGGATGTCCAAGACGATGCTGAATGCGATGACCTGTCTTGTTTCCCAAGAGGTGGCAGGTACCGGAATCAAGGTAAATGCGGTATGCCCGGGACGGGTTCGGACTGATATGGGAGGAGCGGATGCCCCGCTCTCCGTCGCGGAGGGTGCGGATACGGCCGTATGGCTCGCTACCCTTGATGATGCCGGCCCAAGCGGAGGATACTTTCGAGAGCGGAGAAGGATTGCCTGGTGAACCACTATAAAGCAATTGGAGGGTATCGCATTGAATGATAGGGGAGATTACGGTAAGTATGCCGTTCCTGAGACGATTAAGGAGCTGCTGAAGTTTGAAGAGGAACTGAAAGACAACGGCTTGTCACTGGATTTTCATTTGGGGCTGATTATGGAAGGCCGTCGTTTCAGATATATCTCAACGCCGCCGGATGTCATTCCATTTGCCTCAGCGGGCGTTGACGGCATTCACTATGGGTTTCTAACGGACTTCGGGACGGTATCCGATTTGGAGCAGGCCTATATTGTTTGCGTATCCCCGATGGATATTGGTGATGAAGTATGGCTAGTTGCCCCAAGCATCCGTGACTTTTTACGTGTGGTATATACAGACAACATCATCCTGTACAACCATTTTCGGGCTGCGGATGATTTACGCGAGCATATGCAGCAGCGGGAGACCGAATACGACAGTGAGGAGAGATTGCAGGCTAAGCGGATGCTGCGGGAGCGATTTGCGATAGAGCCGATCCCCGACATGCCCCGGTATATTGCGGAGCTGAGTCGAAAGCGGGCGGAGGAGATTGCCTTATCGACCAAATCCCCCTTGGGAGTTGTGCGATGGTCTCCGGATGATTCCGTGGAGGGAGTCCGGCTGCTACCGGATGAAACTACGGATTTGGAATCGGTTCGCCTTTTTTTTCTGAAAGCACCGAGGATGCCGAAACTGGCGTTTATCCGTGACGCTCAAACCTCTCAGCTGCTGTACGATGACCCGGAGATACGGAAACTGGTGACAAATGAGCTTATCGATATGGGGCTGGAAGAGGAGGCTGTTCAGCTCAACATTCCCTTTGAGGAAGTGGAGTCATATAGTGAACAGATGGCGCCGCAGTACGGGGAGAGTACCCTTTTGAACTTAACGTGGATTGATGAAGAAACTTTTGAATGAGATTCATAGAAAAAAACCTCCAAATTAAAAGACTTATTCTTTGTCTGCTGATGTATAATATTCGGTATTAGGAGGTGCCGAGTATGAGTGAAGCTAACATTTTTGGTCATCAAGCGTTGTTTGAGCATGTATACAAGAGTGCTCCGATTGGCATTGCCCTAGTTACGATCGAAGGAAATTGGATCAGTGTTAACCCGGCAGCATGCAAAATGTTCGGATTTACCGAGAAAGAATTGATGCAGCAGCCGGCTACGGATTATATATATTCCGATAACGTCGATAGTCCGGAGAAGCTGGTTCAGTCCTTAAGCGAGAAGGTCCCGACGGTCGCCTTGGAAAAACAATTTATGCATAAAGACGGCAGACGGATTTGGACTTCTGTTCACGTATCCCTCGTGCGCGATGAGAAGGACAAGACCCCGCTGTTTTTTATTTCGCAAATGGTCGATATTACCGACAGCAAGGTGGCCGAACAGAAGCTTCAGGAAAGTATCGAACGATATACCTCATTAAAAAAATATAATCACGACGCCATCATTTCCTTTAATCTCCAAGGGGAAATTATGAACGGGAATCAGATGGCCGAGCAGCTTACGGGATATACGATTCCCGAATTGGCCGGAAAGCGTATATCTCTTCTGATGGGAGAACACAACTTGAGACGGGTGCTCTCCGATTCAGCCGACTATACCTCCGCCGAGAAATCGATCAACGGGATCAGGCACAAGGACGGGCATATGGTCGAGGTGCTCGCCACCTTGGCGCCGATCGTTATTCATAACAAGAATGTCGGTTTCTACATTATCGCGAAGGACATGACCGAGCAGAAGAAGCTTATCATCGAGAAGGAGGCTGCCGAGAAAACCAACAAGGCCAAGAGTGAGTTCCTGGCCATGATGAGCCATGAAATCAGAACCCCGATGAATGGCGTAATCGGCATGACGGATTTGATATTGGATACCGATCTGGATGAGGAGCAGCGGGAATATGTCCAGATCATCAAGAAGAGCGGCACCACACTGCTGAATATTATTAACGATATTCTGGACTTCTCTAAGATCGAGTCCGGCCGAACCGAGCTGTCCGAAGAAACCTTCAGTCTTCGAAACACGCTGTCGGAAACCATGAACCTGATGCTCCCGAAGGCGCTTGAGAAAAATATTGAGGTGACCACCTCGGTAGCTCCCGATGTTCAGGATCAAGTGTACGGTGACATGACAAAGCTGCGGCAGGTGCTGATGAATCTGCTTAGCAATGCCGTGAAATTTACGCCGACCGGCTCTGTCTCCGTCTCGGTGTCATGTATTCAGAGCATCCATGGATCGGGGCTGATCCAATTCTCCGTAACCGATACGGGGATTGGGGTACCAAGCGAGAAGGTCCCCCAATTGTTCGAGCCGTTCTATCAGGTGGATCATTACATGACCCGCCAAGTGGAAGGTACCGGTCTCGGTCTGGCGATCTGCAAGAAGCTTGTGGAGCTGATGGGCGGCGAAATCTGGTATGAACCGAATCCGAAGCAGACCGGATCCGTCTTTACGTTTACCGTTCAATTGAAGTACCCTTTGGTTGCGGTGAATGAAGGAGAGGAGAATCCGGTTCAGGAGCTCGATGATGCTGACGGCAATGCCTTCAAAATTTTGATTGTGGAAGACAATGAAGTGAATCAGCTGGTGCTAAAGAAAATCATTGAGAAGCTCGGTTATTCATCGGAGACTGTCCCCAATGGGCTGGAAGCGGTTGAGGCCTATAAGAAGTATCCGTATGATTTGATATTCATGGATATTCAGATGCCGTTCATGGACGGGATGGAAGCTGCCAGAATCATTAAGCAGAGCGCTCCTGCGGATAAGCGCCCTTATGTTGTCGCTGTCACGGCTCACGCAATCAAGGGCGATCGCGAGAAGTATTTGGCGATGGGCATGGATGAATATGTGAGCAAGCCTGTCAGTATGCAGGCGGTATCGGATGTTATCGATATTTTCCGTAGTACCCGAGTGAACAGTTCCACGGACGGCTCGACGGCTTAACCGATGCAACGAGCCTTTTGGCTATGCGGATAAAACGTCCGGTATTTTGGTGAGCTTGCAAATCATTAAAGGAGCTGTCTCCTGCGGTTTTTCAACCGCGGGGGACAGCTCCTTTTTGCTTACGATATTAATGGCATAAGCCTCATGTGGATGCTTAAGGTGTTGCAGTTGTTTTCTTAATAACAAAGGCTTTGGATGGTGCCGACAATGCCGGAGCCTGGGTAGCCGTAGCCGAGAGCGGCTTCTTCGTGTCCTTTGCTGCGGACAGAACGAATACAACGTATTCGGTGTCCGGCTTGATGGCTTCTCCCTTGGCATCTTTGAGATCATCGATCTTGGTTGTCAATTCTTCAGCAATGTCTTTGCCGGTTACGGCAATGCTTCCGGAGACGTGATTCTTCGCATCGGCAACTTTGAATTTACTCACTTCGCTTTTGGATACGATGAAGACGCGGTACTCACCAATATTGCGCTCATCCGCTGCCTTCTTAAAGCTCACCTTCACTTTATCTCCCGTGCCATTCAGCTCGGCCTTTACATCGGTCACCTGAGTCGGGGAGGGAATCGTAAAGGGCTGTGAAGATGACGACAGCTTATTCTTGGTCGAGACGGTTCCGTCAGCCACAACAAGGATATAGACTCTGTAAGAGCTGCCGGCTTTGATTGGGTTGCCGTCGACATCCTTCGTTTCAGCTGGCAAAAGGCTGTCGTACTGTCCTTGCGGCGGCGCGACTGGTGTGTAGTTTCCTTGTTTAACCAGGCTGGCTTCAGCTTCCCCAAACGCTTTCGCATCAGGTACGACCATGATCCGGTATTCACTTATAGTGCCCGCGTTATCTGCAGGAGTAAACCGCACTTTGATATCGCTGGCGTTGCCGTTGTTGCCCTCAATTCCTGCGTACACATCGGAAGGAACGGCGACTTGAGTCCCCTCAAGCACGATCGGACCGTATGGCTGGGACAGTGCATTGGTGCTTCCACCATCGTTACTAACGGATAAGACGAACACATGGTAAGGCACCTTGTTGCGGATGTCTTTGCCGTTTACGTCCTTCGTCCCTGGTCTTAAAGTGTTATCAAAAGAATTACCTACAGGCACGAAATCGTATCGATCTTGATTTTGTACCGCGTTAGCTTGCTCTAATTTGAAATTTTGGGCATCCCCAGCCTCAACGATCATGATGCGATATCCGTAAATATTGGTTTCGTTGGTTGCTTTGTCGAATTTGACCTTGATGTCGCTGGCGTCGCCTTTATTCCCAACATCCTCAACGGATCTGATGGTTGCCGTGCCGACCTGCGTTTTGCCCTGAAGCTTGATCTCGTTCGATCTTGGGGAAATGGCGTTGACGCCATAAGTGCCGACTGACAGCACGTATACGCGGTAGCCCGTGCCGTTCTTAATCAATTCTCCATCTGTATCTCGAGCGTTCGAATCCAGTCGGACGGAATAACCCGAATTTTTGTTCACTCTTGTAAAGTATCCATTATTCGTAGCATCGTTTACTGACAGTGACTTGGAAGACTTCACGACAAATACTCTGTAATGGTCGATGTAATACTCGTCGGAAGGACGACTGAACGAAACTCTCAGGTCGCTGCCGTTGCCATTGTCGCCGATGTCTTCCACTACAGGCGTCGAAACCGGACTGACACTTTGATTGTTACCGCTGAGCGTAATCGCCGATGAAGCAGAGGACAGGGCGTGATTGCTGCCCGAATATGCGTAGGACATAACATATACGCGGTAGCTTACGCCATTGCGAATCAATGCGCCGTCAGCATCGCGGCTGTCGGATGACAGATTGAGCCTGTAATTGTTGTAGCCGATTTTGTTTACTTGCGTGTAATAAGAGTTGTTTTCCGCTCTGCTTAAATCAAAATAGTTATAATCCGAGGATTTTACGACAAACACCCGGTAATGGCTAATATTGCTTTCGTCCGAAGCCCGGTTAAATGAAATTTCCAGATCCCGGCCGTTTCCGTAATTGCCTACATCACTGACGTACAGGCTGGAGATCGTTCCTACACGATAGCTGTTGTTCGTCAGGATGATGGAACTCGAAGCGGAAGAAAGAACATTGTTGTTCTGGCTTTGATTGTCGAGGGCCATCACGAATACCCGGTAATATACGCCGTTACGAATCAAGGCGCCATCCACGTCCCGAGCTCCCGAACCGAGCGTGAGAGTATTAT
Source organism: Paenibacillus sp. FSL W8-0919 (assembly GCF_038003785.1). Taxonomy (NCBI): domain Bacteria; kingdom Bacillati; phylum Bacillota; class Bacilli; order Caryophanales; family Paenibacillaceae; genus Paenibacillus; species Paenibacillus sp. FSL W8-0919. The sequence continues at coordinate 6,412,314 of NZ_JBBOPV010000001.1, read as the reverse complement.
TGCTTGATTTGCTGACATTCGTGTAGTAGGAGTTTGAATTGATGGCATTCGCCCGGCTTACGCTGAAGTTATGATAGTCGCTCTCCTTGACCACGAAGATCCGGTAGCCGCTGATGGAAGACTCATTGGATACCCGGTTGAAGCTGACGCGAAGGTCGCGCCCGTCGCCGTAATCGCTCACGTCGGTCACCTGCGAGATGCTTGGAACCGTCGTCGTGCCTGTGCTGAGCGTAATCGAAGACGAACCGGAAGACAGCTTGCTTGCGATTGCGCTCTCGTTGCTGCTGACGGACAGAACAAATACCGTATAAGCGACGCCGCTGCGGATATATTCGCCCGACGTGTCTCTTGACGTGGAGCTGAAGCCCGTTGTCAGGGTCGTATTGCTTGAACTGGATTTATTGACGGTTGTGTAGTTCGTGCTAGCTACCGCCTTCGCTGCTGCCAGGTCGAATTTCGCTGCGTCTTTGGATTTCACGACAAACACCTGGTAATTCGAAATGTTGCTTTCACTCTGAGCGCGGGTAAAGCTAACCGACAGATCGCGGCCATCGCCGTAATTGCTGACGTCGCTGGCCTTCACATTCGTCGCCGCAGCGACTGCATTCGAATTCGTCAGCGTCAGTGACGGGGAAGCAGGGGACAACGCATAGTTGCCGCTAGTATTCCCTACGGTCAGCACATACGCCTTATACGGCTGATTATTTCGGATCAAATCTCCATTCGTATCCGTCGTACTGGCTGAGAAGGTTCGGGTGAGATCCGAGCCGGTCGGAAGCACTGACGTATAGGCCGTCGAAGGCAGGCGCTGTGCTTCGGCAAGGCTGAGTGACTGGGATTGCTTCACGATAAACACGCGATAATGCGAAACCTGCGACTCCGTAGAGGATTTGGAGAAGCTGACCGACAGATCGCGTCCGTCTCCGGCGTTGCCGATATCCCGGAGGGTTACGTGGTTAACTCCCGTAAATCCGATATCCGGTTCCGAAGACGTGGTAATGGTAACCGTTTTGGTTCTGGAGTTCCAGCCGATCTTCTCGCCGAGCGATTCACTGACGAAGCGGACCGGAACCATCGTGTTTCCCTTCAGGTTTTTCGCCGGAACGTCTAAAGATACGGTCTTGCCATTAATCGTTGCCGTTTTGGAGTTGATCTTCAGCACGATGGTGGTGCCGTCTTTCACGGCCGTGACCGTTTTCGTCTTCTGATTCCATTTCACGGATGCATCCAGCGCTTCGAAGATCACCCGCATCGGCAGCATGACCCGTCCTTGAATCATGACCGGCGCTTGCGGTGTTTTCAAGCGGACGCCGTCGATCACGACGCTGATATTAACTGCCGCCTGTGCCTGTGACTGGAATAGGAATGGAACAATGAGTATAGCTGCTAGCAAGGCAGTCCATATTCTTTTCACACACTCAACCTCCTGAATTCAATCTTGTTATTATTTTCCTCTACAATATGACGCATTCGCCCGGAATAAAGTTTCATGGTTAACGTCGGCAGCGTAAATATTTTTTTGCACCTGGCAGCGCTCAGAGGGGGAAAACCCTTGTATCGTAAGGCATCCCCCTTGGCTTAAGCATGGTCAGCAGGCCGTCTGTTGCTTCCTCCACCGTGTATCATTTCGCCCGCGGCTCGTCCAGACCGTTTATAGACTCCCGGAATAACCGGATCCGAATGACCGTGCCTTCCGCGTCTGGATCCAGCCATATCCTCCCGCCGTGCCGCTCAACCACGCTCTTCGCGATGGATAATCCGAGTCCGCTGCCTCCGTCGCTTTTCCGGGCACGGTCTCCGCGAACGAACGGCTCGAACACCGAGTGTCTCACGTTCTCGGAAATTCCCGGACCATTGTCGCCTACGGTCAGCAGCGCGCCGTCAGGCATCGCCTCGAGCTCCAGCCAGACGCTCGCGCCTGGCGGGTTGTATTTCAGAGCATTCGCCAATATATTCGAGAGCGCCCGGCGCATGAGATCATCCTGATAGGACAGTTTGACCGGCTTATCGGCAATGCGGATGTCGAAGCCGATTCCCTTCCGCTCGAACGAATCGTACAGATCGGCGGCCGTCGTGCGGCACAGCTCGGCAAAATCCCCTGGCTGAGGCTCAAAAGGCATATCCGCGCTCTCCAGCTTCGTCAGTTCAAACAGGTCGTTCACGAGGGAAGCGATCAGTTTCGACTTGGCATGAATCCGGCCGGCATATTTCCGGCGCTGCTCCGGATCCTCTTCCATGCCGAGCTGCAGCACCTCCGCATATCCCTGGATCGTGGATATCGGCGTTTTCAAGTCATGCGAAATGTCCATCATCAGCCGCATCCGTTCTTGTTCCAGCTTTCGCTTATCCGACTCCGCCTGCTCAAGCCTGTCCGCCATCCGGTTGAAATGATGCCGAAGCTGCATCAGCTCCTTGCTGGCGTTATAACGGAGCCGCTCCCCGCCCCCTCCTTCGGCGATCCGTTCAAGACCCCGGGATACGTCCGCTAACGGATTCGTAAACTTCCGCGCGGTCAACCGTCCGTACAGCCATAAACTAAACAGAAATGCAGCGGCGAACCACAGCAGGCCGCGCAGCAATATTCCCGTAAACGCATCGGTGATGTCCGCGGTCGTCTTCACCAGGCGGCTTTCCTTCTTGACCGCCCCGTCCGGTATCGTTACAAGCAGCCGATATTCTTCGCCCGATGATTGGAAAGGGGCGAGGGAATGGTAGTCCGACCGGTTTCCTTCGTAGAACAAGGCGTAGAGTTCTTCCTCCGAATAGGAGGTTTGGGCTTCCCCGGCCCCTTTGCCCCTCGCAAAAACGACATTCAAGCGCTGATCCAGCACCTGGATGTACCCTCCGAAAGACTCCACGGTCTCGTAAGGGATGCTCTCCCAATCCTCCCGGACCAGACGGTCCGCTTCCACCATGGGCAGCGTTCGGTTTACATAGGCGTCGCGGGCATCATACATGCCGTCATACACCAGAAATCCGATGATCCCGAGGATGACGGAGAACAGCGCATAATTGATCATCAGGCTCGCATGTACGCTTCGGCGCTTCGTCATCATAGAGCATCCTCTGCGCTCAGCTTATAGCCGAGCCCTTTAACCGTGATCAAAAACTGCGGCTCCCGCGGATCGTCCTCCAGCTTATCCCTCAGCCTGCTGATCTGGACCATGACCGTATTGCTGTCTTCCAGATACGGCTCGTTCCATACGCTCTCATATATTTGACGCTTCGTGAATATCCGGCCCGGCGCCTCCATCAACAGCTTGAGCAGCTTGTACTCCAGCGGCCCGAGCGTAATCGTCACGCCCCGTTTGTACAACACGCAGGCTTCATGGTCCAGCACCAGCGGTCCGTTCACGGTCCGAAGCGGTTCAGCCGCCCGAAGCGGCTCCGCCCCCTTAAGATCGTAAAACCGCCTTAGCTGCGCCTTGATTCTCGCCACGACTTCGATCGGGCTGAACGGCTTGGAGATGAAATCGTCCGCCCCGAGCCCAAGCCCGGTAACTTTATCGACATCTCCGCTCCTGGCCGACAAAATAATGACGGGCAGCCTGAGCTTCTCACGGATGCGCGCGATCAACTGATAACCGTCCAGCTCCGGCATCATGATGTCGATCACTGCAAGGTCGATCCGCTCTCGCTGCAGCAGATTCCACGCTTCCCGGCCGCTGGATGCTTCCAGTACGCGATAGTGCTCGCGCTCAAGGAACAGCCGCAGCAGCTCGGTGATGTCCGCTTCGTCATCGGCGATTAAGATTGTACGTTCTTCGCTTGGTTTCGCATAAGGTTCCACTTGGTTTCTTCCTTTCAATCATCGACGGCCTGGCCGCTTGCTCTATATAGAACTATACACCGTAACGATCGGTTCAGGCATCGGCTTGGAGGAAATGTAAGGATAATGTAAGGTTCCCGACAGTCAGGCTACAGGCCGGAATGATACGCTGAGGACATGACAACGATTGGAGGATGTTTATGCGTACACTCGAAACGGCACTATGGATCACGAATCTCGCTATCGTCATCGGATGCGTCATGCTATCGCGAAAACGCCGCCGCCCGGTTAGCTTCTGCTCCTGGGCCGCGGCCTTGAGCGCAGCATTAAGCATCGCGCAAATATTCGCGGAAGGATACCGCTGGCAGATGCTGCCGGTTTATGCCGCCAGCCTGGCTGCAGGGGGAATGGCGTTGTATCATGCCGGGACTTCGCGCAAGAAGACAAGGAACGCCGCCTCGGACATGAGCGATAATCCGCGCCCACGGCTTCGCGGATTCAAGCGTTTGATGATCGCTTTGGTATTATGCCTGTATGCCATCCTGTCGGCTGCCCTGCCGTCGCTTCTGCCGGTGTTCACGTTTGCCGAACCGCAAGGAACGTACAAGGTCGGAACAACGACATTGATGCTGGAGGATAAACGAAGGGAAGAGCCGGCTACGGAGGATCGGGCGGATCGGCGCAGGCTCATGATTCAAATCTGGTATCCGGCGGAAGCCGGCACAGGCAGCGGCAAGGCGCCATACATCGAGCATCTGCCGATTGTTCTGGAAGGCCTGCGCCAGTCGATTTCAATGCCTCCGTTCCTGCTGAGCCAGCTAAAGTATGTGCAGCCTTATGCCATGCAGGATGCGGAAGTATCCCGGGATCAGGAGCGATATCCCGTGCTGCTCTTCTCTCACGGGCTTTCCGGCTTTCGGAACCAGAACACGTTTCAGGTAACGGAGCTTGCCAGCCGGGGATACATCGTGGTCGGCATCGACCATGCCTATGACGCCGCCGCCGTCGTGTTCCCGGACCGGACCGCCATGCTCAAGCTTGGCAATTTGTCGGGCTTCGATGCCTACGAGGAGAAGAGCCGGCTCTGGGTGGAGGATGCGAAATTTGTCCTGGACGAGCTGGAGCGGATGAGCGGGCCTGCCGCTTCAGGGTTCTTGTCCGGGCGGCTCGACATGGACAAGATCGGCATGTTCGGCCACTCGTTCGGCGGGGCGACCGCGGCGCAAATGCTGCTGGCGGACAGCCGGGTGAAGGCCGCACTGAATATGGACGGAACCCTATACGGACAGCCGGTGCCGGAAGGCGGCTTTGGCAAGCCGTATATGCAGATGAATGCTGAGCTAAGCATCGACCGTGCCGTATTTGAACAATCGCTGGACCGGGCGATGGCGTCTTCCGGCCGCAGCCGGGAGGATTACGAGCAGTTCTGGGCCGAGTCGGTCGAACGCCGAAGCCGCGCGGAGTCGGGTGAAGCGCATACGATCATATTTGCCCATGCGAACCATATGAGCTTTACGGATTTTTACCTGTTCTCCCCGCTGCTTCCGCCCAAGGGTGCGGAGCCAAGGCAGATGCACAGCTCGATCAACGCGCTGTCCGCGGCCTTTTTCGATCAATATGTGAAAGGCGATCCGGGCGCCTCGGTTGAAAAGACCGCGCTCAGCCTGCCTGGACTGATCCGACCGTAAATTTTCAACTCCAGCCAAGCATGGTGACATGCCGGGCTGGAGTTTTTGATAGTAAGAATGAACCCCATTCATCTATAATGGGATCAGGATTTTATTTCCAAATGGAATGTGACAAGGGGGATTGAAATGTCGGAGTATCACGTCCGCATTTTGCAGCTTCGGGAGGATGCCCGTGCCAACGGATACAGCTTGGGCCGCAGCCTGCAAGGACATTCGATTGTGCAAGCGTTCGAAGCGATGACCAAGCCGGAGATTGATACAGACCGGATGCGCGGCATTTACCGCACGTTTGCTCCGGTGCTGCTGGAAGAGCTTGAGGGGCTGGCGGAGGGGCTGAAGCTTCCGTTCGGCAGGGCAGCCGCTTTATTCAGCGGATACGATGTGCCGAAGATTGCTGCGATGGGCTGCTCTGCCCTGATGACCCGCGGGTTTTACGCCAGAAATTATGATTTTGCCCCTGAGTTCTATGACGGACTGTTTACGCTGTCCCAAACAGGCCAAGGCTATGCGACGGCCGGCTACAATTTGCAAGGGATCGGCAGGCATGACGGCGTCAATGAGAAGGGACTCGCCGCCGGCTTGCATTTTGTCAGCTTCGAAGGATACCGGACGGGCGTGTCCCCTTGGATCAGCGTGCGGATGGTTCTCGAGTCCTGCGCGACCGTAGAGGAGGCCGCCGACATGCTGCGGAGCATTCCGCATGCGGCGTGTTACAACTTTTCAATCGGGGATGCGCATGGCAGCATGGCGGTTGCCGAAGCAAGCCCGGATCAAGTGCTCATCCGTACCGGCGAGGAGGCGATGGCTTGCGTGAACCATTATGAAACGCTAACGGGCCGTAACCGCCCGTCCATTGAGCATTCCCTTCGCCGGAAACGCTACCTCGAAAGTTTGGATCCGGAGCGGTTAACTGCCGCGGAAGCCTTCGACATATTTAAGAACCGGCAATCCCCGCTATTCTTCACGGATTACGACCAGCTCTTCGGAACGCTTCACACCTTCGCGTATTCGTATGAGGACGGCGTCGTATTAACTTCCCTGGCGCAAGGCCATCCGCTCGAGTTTTCCTTCCGGGAATGGGTTCAGGGTAAAGATATCGAGGCTCGGGAGCTTACGGGGCGTATCGACGGTCAAAAGGAATAAAGCGATGCGAGAGAGGTCAAGCTCATGGATCCTTACTTAACGGTATTGTCAGGCGGTGACCCGGATAAGGGGACCAGTGAGCATCGTCACCGGGATGAAGGCCTGCTACGGCCGCATACGCGATGGTGGAGGGACGGTGGATCGTTCAATCGGTCAGCTATACGGAACGGGCCCCGTCGGGATTCGTCTCGAAACTGACGCCGGAGGATAGAGCGGCTTTCATGGAACCATGAAGGGAAGCGGGAACCAGGCGGTAACCGGCGGTTATCATAGTGAAATTAAAGCGCTTCTTTTCTATAAAGAGAAGAGCGCTTTTTTTCGTTGTTCGTCTCATGATTTGACTTCTGGCTCCTGTCGCCAAAGAAATGAATGCCATATTTTTTCGTTCAGCGGGCTAGTTCCGGGTGAAATTATATTATAATGTACATATTCGAGCTCTGATACGAAACAAAATTTGCGACTACAGGAAGACCCTGGTGGGAACATCATCATGAATCGAACATCCCGGTCTTCGGCTTCGGAGGAATTGCTTATGGGAATGGTCTTCTCGATTTTGAAAAAATACCGCGTTGCCGCGATTGCCGCACTCGTCATGATGCTGATCGAGCTTACCGTGGAGCTGATTCAGCCGCTGCTCATCTCCAAAATTATCGACGACGGCATCCAGAAAGGAGATCTCCCGGTCGTATGGATGTGGGGAGGCGTCCTGCTGGGCAGTGCTGGCATCGCTTTCATTGCCGGCATTGCGAGCTCCTTCTTTGCCGCGCATACGAGCCAGGGGCTGGGCTATGATCTTCGGGACAAGCTGTATGACAAGGTTCAATCCTTCTCCTATTCGTTGTTTAACCGGTTCGCCACCTCCTCGCTTATAACGAGGCTGACGGGAGACGTGACCCAAATCCAGGAGACCGTGTTCATGGCGCTGCGGTTCATGAGCCGCGTGCCGCTGCTGGTGACGGGAAGCATTATCATGGCGCTGGTCGTCAATGTAAAGCTGGGCGTGCTGCTGGTGCTGACGGTTCCGGCATTGTTCATCTTTATCGCCTGGATGATGAGACGGGCAGCCGATGCGTTCCGTACCGTACAGCAGAAGCTGGACGCCGTCAACGGCGTCATCCAGGAGAATCTGACCGGCATCCGCCTGATTCGCGTGTTCGTTCGCATGGGGCACGAGATTCAACGCTTTGCCCGGACGTCGGGCGAGCTGATGAGCACGACCGTGTCGACGCTGCGGCTTACGGAGATCACGATGCCCTTCATCCTGCTCGTGATGAACGCCGGAATTATGGCCGTGCTGTGGTTCGGACGCAGCGATATCGCGGCGGGAAGCGCAAGCGTCGGCGAAGTGGTTGCCGTCATCAACTACTCTCTTCGCTGCATCGGAGCGATGTCGGCGCTGTCCTGGATCGTGGTCGCGTTCTCCCGCGGACGCGCCTCCGCGCAGCGGGCGCAGGAGGTTCTGCAGACGGAAGACCGGGAAGCCGATCAGGAGAACGGCCAACGATCCGCAATGAAGCGGATCGAAGGGGCCGTCGAGTTTGAGCAAGTCAGCTTCAGCTATCCCGGGAGCGATATCGATGTGCTGACGGATATTTCCTTCCGGGCCCGGGCAGGTGAGCGCATTGCGATCATGGGGGCGACCGGCTCCGGTAAATCCTCTCTCGTTCAGCTCATTCCGAGGCTGTATGAGCCGGATCAGGGCACGGTTAAGGTGGACGGCATGGATGTCGGCTCGATCTTGGCCGATCATCTTCGCGGCAGCATCGGTTATGTTCCGCAGGAGGTTCTGCTGTTCTCGGGCACGGTGCGGGAGAATATCGCCTGGGGCCGTGAAGACGCCACGCTGGAGGAGATTCAGGAGGCTGCGAGGCGCGCGCAAATTCACGATACGATCGAACGGCTGCCGAGCGGATATGACACGATGCTCGGTCAGCGCGGGGTCAATCTGTCGGGCGGCCAGAAACAGCGGCTGTCGATTGCCAGGGCGCTTGTCCGCAAGCCGGCAATTCTCATCCTGGACGATAGCACGAGCGCGCTGGATGTGCGTACCGAAGCGGCGCTGCTGGATGCGCTGAAGGATCTATCCTGCACGACGTTTATCATTACGCAGAAGATCAGCTCCACGACTTCGGCCGATCTCATTCTGCTGCTCGACGATGGGCGTCTCATCGGAAAAGGGAACCATGAAACCTTGATGGAAAGCTCTCCGCTGTATCGCCGCATCTATGAGTCCCAATATGGAGAGGAGGCCGGGAAGCATGCTCAAGGCATTCATTGAACCGTTCCGCCATCCGAGACCTGAGCTGGATTTGGGGAAAGGAACGGATGGCGCGTCAGGCCGCAAACCGAAGGCAAAGGCCAAAAACATGTCAGGCACGCTGGCCAGAATCTGGTCCTATCTTGCCCGGCGCAAGGGCAAGCTGGCTTTGGTGCTGCTGATGGTCATGCTAAGCTCGGGACTGTCCCTCCTGGGCCCTTATCTGCTTGGGATCGGCGTGGATGAGTTCTTGGTCAGTCTGAAAGGGCCGGACGAGGCCCCCTACGATTCGGGCTGGATTTACTTCCTGATCGGCTTGGCAGCCGTCTACATTCTGCAGGCCCTGACGACCTGGCTTCATAACGTCTGGATGATCGGGATCGCCCAGGAGACCGTATACCGGATGCGCATGGAATTGTTCACGCATCTGCACCGGCTGCCGATTCCGTTCTACGGCAAACGGCAGCAGGGCGAAATTATGAGCCGTCTGACCAATGATATCGAGAATGTCAGCTCGACGCTGAACAGCTCGGCCATTCAAATCTTCTCGAGCGTGCTGACGCTGGTCGGAACGCTGACCGTTATGCTGTGGCTCAGTCCGCTGCTGACGCTGCTGACATTCCTGGTCGTTCCGCTCATGGTGCTGGGGATGCGCTGGATCACCCGGCGGACGGGGCCGCTGTTCAAGGAGCGCCAGCGCAATCTCGGCGATCTGAACGGCTATATCGAGGAAACGCTGTCCGGCCAGCGGGTGATCAAGGCGTTCTCCCAGGAAGAGCGGGTAATCCGGGAATTTAATGAGCGCAACAAGCGGATTCGGTTATCCGGCTTCTGGGCGCAGAGCATTTCCGGCTTCATTCCGAAGCTGATGAACGGATTGAACAACCTCAGCTTTGCGATCGTAGCGGGAATCGGCGGCATTATGGCCATCAAGGGCTATATTTCGATCGGCACGATCATTATCTTCGAAAGCTATGCCAGACAGTTCACAAGACCGCTGAACGATTTGGCGAACCAGTGGAATACGCTGCTGTCGGCGATTGCAGGGGCAGAGCGGGTATTCGAAGTGCTGGACGAGGAAGTCGAGGCGAAGGATGAAGGGGCAGCCGTTACGTTAACGCATGTCGACGGGGCCGTAGCCTTCGAGAATGTTTCGTTCTCTTATGAAAAAGGAGGGGACACGCTGGAAGGCATCAGCTTCGAGGCCAAGCCCGGCGAGATGATCGCGCTTGTCGGCCCGACAGGCGCCGGCAAGACAACCCTGATCCAGCTGCTGTCCCGCTTCTATGATCCGGACAGCGGCCGGATTGCGCTGGACGGCCGGGACCTGTCCACCATACGCCGGGAGAGTCTGCGTTCGCAAATGGCCTTCGTGCTCCAGGATTCATTCCTATTCCAGGGAACCATCCGGGAGAATATCCGCTTCGGACGGCTGGATGCGACCGACGAAGAGGTCGAAGAGGCAGCCAAGCTGGCGAATGCGCATTCCTTTATTATGCGGATGAAGGACGGCTATGACAAAATGCTTAAGCCGGACGGAAGCGGAATCAGCCAGGGACAGAAGCAGCTGCTTGCGATCGCGCGTGCGATCTTGGCCAATCCCTCAATGCTGGTGCTGGATGAAGCGACGAGCAGCATCGATACCGTCACGGAGATCAAAATCCAGGAGGGCTTGCAGCGCTTGATGAAGGGGAGAACAAGCTTTGTCATCGCGCACCGTCTTAACACGATCCGCTCGGCAGACCGGATTCTCGTGCTGAAGGACGGGCGCCTGCTGGAGCAGGGCACCCATGACGAGCTGCTGAAGCAGGGCGGCTTCTACAGCGAGCTGTATCACAGCCAATTGAAGCGGGCGGCAATGTAAAGGCTCTGCGTGCAGTCTGCGAACGATGCGAATACAGGTTCGAAAAGCACACAGCAAAAGCAAAAGCAAAAAGCAAAAAGCAATACCACCGGACGTTAACGGGCGAAGTATTATATTCGCTCTAAGCATCCGGTGGTATTTTTTTAATGCTTTTTGACGGTTACACTAGTCCTATCCTGCGCTGTCCGTTTGCAATCGAAGGAACAATCCCAGCAGCGTATTTGGTGGCCGGCTGCTCCAGCGCTGCCGTTATCCCTTGGATCCTGTTGCCTGAAGCTCCGGAGTACGCCGGGCGTTCCGTCCGAACTGTACGGCGTACAGCAGCAGGATGCCGAGCTGCACAGCCGCCAGAATGACATAGATGTTACTGTAGGTGGAAGCGCCTTGGTCTGTATTGAGCGGATTCCAGGCATGCGAGGCTCCTACATCAACAGCCTTCCCGTAGATCCCCGTGGCGATCGCTCCCGATAGAAAGTTCAGCAGGGAGAACAGTCCCATGCCGACCCCGGTCTGCTCTTTCGGCAAGGACAGTGAGATCGTCTTCGACAGCGAAATTTGCATGAACATTTGTCCGACATTGCCGAGAATCAGAATCAACGCGATCCCAATCGGGGACACCCAGGCGAAGGAGGACAGCAGCACAAATCCGGCGATAAGCAGCGATGAAGCGGCATAGAACAGGTAAGAGGTTCCTTTCGTATCCGCCAGTTTGCCTCCGGTCCGCCCAAGAAATGCCGTAACGACGGCACCCGGTACCATAATGAATCCGATCCAGCCAGGCTCAAGCCGATGAACGTCGGCGAGCAGCTGAGGCGTCAAAAACGGAAGGGCGTAGCCGATGCTCACAATGAATACGCCGAGCGTTAAGCCGACGGAGTAGCCGGCGTTGCGGAACAGGCGGGGCTGGACGAATGGCGCCTTAGCCGCTTTGATGCGAATCATGAATAGAATGAACAGGATGAGGCTGCCTGTGGCATAGATCCAGCCGCCTTGGGTAACGGCCAGCAGCAGCAGGGCAACCGTTCCGGCGAGCAGACCGCCGCCAAGCCAGTCAATCTTGCCGCCCTGCCCCTGCTCATCGCCCAAATATTTACGGTACAACGGGAGCGTAAACAAGATGACTAGCGGGATGAAGAACAGCCAACGCCAATGAAACACGCTTACCATGAGCGCCGATACGATCGGGCCGATGGCGCTGCCGATTGCGAGTCCCGTAGCGGTAATCCCGAGCGCCCGACCGCGGGTCTCCGCCGGAAAGTAACGTACCGGAATAATCATCGCGGTGGCGGGGATGACCGCAGCGCCGGAGGCTTGCAGGATGCGGCCGAGAAGCACCATCCAGTAAGCCTGCGATGCCAAACCGACCATGGAGCCGACGAAGAACAGCAGCAAGCCGAACGTAAGCAGATTTTTCAATTTATACGTATCGGCAAGCTTGCCGTATATGACGGAGCCGATGGCATAGATGAGCATATAAATCGATGACACCCAGCTGACCTGCGCAAAGGATAACTGAAAGTCCTTGCTCATTTCAGGCAGGACGATGTTAAACATCGTTGCGCTCATGGATGAGAGAACCATCGTAAACGCCAAAATGCGTATCAATTGATTAGCATGGGGTCTTTCGGGATCGACGTGCATATCGATTCCCCCTTTCCTTTGATTACGATTTATTTTACAATCGATAGTTAATAAATAAAAATATATGTTAAGTTATGCATTCATATACTAAAGGTTATGGAAAGAGAGGTTGATTCATCATGGAACTGCTTCAGCTTCAATATTTTCAGACCGTGGCCCGGATGGAGCATATGACCAACGCCGCCAAGGAGCTGCGAATCGCCCAGCCTGCCCTGAGTAAGACGATTGCCCGCCTGGAAGAGGATCTGGGCGTTCCGCTCTTCGACCGGCAGAATCGGCAGATTAAGCTTAATTCGTTCGGTAAAGCGTTTCTGAAAAGCGTGGAAACCGCCTTGTCGGCGCTGGAGGAGGGGCGGCGCGAAGTGACGGACCTTGCGGGAATGGAGCGCGGGAGCATTCGCTTGGCGACAACGGCCTTAAACCGGCTTTCGAAGGCGCTGGGCGCGTTCCGTACCGCTTATCCGGAGGTGAACTTTCGAGTCGTCCAAATTCCCCCGAATGCCATGTTGGATATGGTGGGGATGCTGGAGAACGGCGAGGTGGATTTATGCTTTATAGCAGCATCGCTGGAGGAAGCTAAAATCCGGGAAATGCCTGTCCTGCAAGCAGAGGTGTATCTGGCTGTACCTGCAGGACACCGGCTGGAAGGACGCGAGTGCATCTCGCTCCAGGAGCTCTCGGGCGAAGCCTTCATCGAGTACAAGGAGGGACATCCGTTCCGTAAAATGAATGATGAGTTTTGCGAGTCGGCGGGGATCCGCCGAGAGGTCGTCTGCGAAGTGGATGAACCGGCAGCCCTTAACAGCCTGGTGTCAGCCGGGCTGGGGCTCGCATTTGTGCCCGGATGCAAAGGGGATGACAAGCCGCCGTATTCCATGCTGCGCATCGAATCTCCCTCCTGCCACCGAACCTTCTCCATAGCTTGGCTGGAACAGCGGTATTTGTCCAAGGCCGCGCTGCGGTTTCGGCAATTTCTCGTCGACTATTTTAATGAGCTGCAGGAGCCGGTGGAGCAAGAGCGGATGGAGCAAACGCAGGCGTTCCGGCAGCTGCAATAAATGGAGCAGCCCCAGCCGTGCCGGCAGCTGCAATATTTGATTAATCCCAATATAACCAGCGGGGCAGAGGCAGGATTAGGCCCAGGCGCTGAAAAGACGGAGCCGCAATCGGAACGTAAAGCGAAAGATGATTAGGCCTAGAGCGGATGTGGATGATTTCCCGGCTGCTGCGCAAGCCGCAAGATTTGAAGCGGCAGCACAAAATGATAGAGCCCCTTATCTCTTGTTCGGCTGCAAACCGGTAAGAGCGACGGGGGCCTTTTTGTTGTGTTTACATTGTTTGTGAAATGGAAGATTCATAGAGGGAGTCGGCAGCCGGAAGCTGCCATAGGACCTGGCTTAAAGCCGCAGAAGCCGTTAAGAAAAGAGATGCTGTGCGCTTAGGAGCATGGTAAGGATACTGATTCCGATCATGGTAATGCCGGCAAGTTTCATGAGCCAGATTCTGGGTTCGATATCTTCGCCATCTTCCCCGCGTCGTTTGAACCATCGGGATTCGGGGCGAAGCAGCGCAACTACACCAATTGCAATTCCAGCGCCGCCCAGCAAAAGTGAAGTTATAAATGTCTGAATAGGGAATTCATCAAAATAATAGGACAGCCCGATTAGGATAAAAATCACGCCGATAAAGGCAGTGATTACACTGTAGATTTGCGATTTAAATAAATCGCTGTCGTCTTGTTCCACATCTTCCGGAATGCGTGCGAGCATCCTCATCCAATCGGAATCCGGATTGCGGAACGCATACCATCCGAATGCGATTTGCATGATACCAAGCAGTATCAAAAACATAGGATTAGCCCCCTTCACTTACTTATTTATTACGCACCCTCTCCTAACTTGTTCCAAGATATGTAGGGCTAAATCCACTTTCTCTGCAGCGCTTGCATCCTTTACGCTTCTAACCCAAATTAGCGGTTGCCATCTATGGAATGATCTGGTATGATGGTGTCCTTCTCTCATTTTCGCCTTGTCTGAAGTGGACGGGTCCGCCGTCTAATATGCTTATCGGAGGTGCTGCATGCTTTATTTCACTTTGGCTTCCAAAGCCTATGCCCGCAATTTGCAATACCGCGGGGCCCACATGGTGCACAATATCGCAAGCGCGATGTTCGGCTTCATGTACGCGTGCATCTGGATCGGTCTCGGTGCGGATCATGCGCTTGGAGAGTACGGAACGCAAGGGATGGTCGGCTATATCGCCTTTACCCAAGCCGCACTCTGGATCTCCAGCTTCATCACCAATGGCCTCGGCATTCCCCAAGCCGTCAGAACCGGCCATATTTCCCTGGATTTGATGCGTCCCGTCCATTTGTTCAGCCACTTGATGGCCAAGGAATGGGGCCAAATCGCTTATCAATTCATTTACAAATCGATTCCGATCTACGTGGTGTACTATTTCGCATTTTCCTTGGAACTTCCCGGAAAAGCATCGGATCTTCTATTTGTAGCCCTTGCGCTGGCTGGTGCAGCTTATTTATCGATCTGCATCAATTATCTCATCGGCGCATCCGCGTTGTGGACGACGGAATCCTCATGGTTGTATTGGGGCAACCATGCGATGATCAACCTCCTCGCAGGCTTCTTTATTCCTATCGAATGGCTGCCTGGCTGGCTGCAAACGGCAGCTTGGTGGTCTCCGTACCCTTATCTGCTGTATGTTCCGACTCGATTGTATTTAGGTTTTGGCAACGTCTCTTATTTGTGGGGAACGTTATTTTGGTGCGTGCTGCTTACGCTGGCTTGCTTGCTGGCGACCGGCTTCTTGAGGCGCAAGGTGGAGGTGCAGGGAGGATGACCGCAAAATCCTGGCTGTCGCTGTATGCGCTGCTGATACGTACAAGCATCAAAAGCCGCATGCAATACAAATTCAATTTTGTGCTGGCTTCCATCCTGGCCGCATTGATTCAGATCTCCGAATTTCTGATGGTCGCGATCGTGCTCTATAAATTCGGCGCCATTCAGGGGTGGTCGATGCACGAAATCGGCTATCTGTTCGCGGTGATGACCTTATCGAAGACGCTGTACCGGACGTTCGCTGATGAAGTCCACCATCTGGAAAAGTATTTGGTGAACGGCGAGCTGGACCAGCTGCTCACGCGGCCGATGCCGGTGCTGCTTGCGCTGATGCCGCAAAAATTCCGCATCATGCTTGGCGAAGTGCTGCAAGGAGGCTTTCTGCTCTGGTGGTCGCTGAGCGGCATGATGGGGAGCGGGCAGGTGGGATGGAGCGCTGTACCGCAGACGTTATACATCATCCTGACCGGGGCTGTCATCCTGTTCTCGATCGGACTTGCTACCGCGACCTTCGGCTTCTGGACGACCCGAATCACCGAGCTGCAGAATCTGACGGAGGACGCCGCAAGGACCGCAGCCCAATACCCGCTGACGCTGTACCCGAAATGGATGTCGTCCATTCTTCTGATCCTCGTTCCGGTCGGACTCGTGAATTATGTCCCGTCCCTATACATACTTCGCGGCGAGCTGGGATGGTGGGTGCTGCCGGCTTTGGCGGGAGCCGCGCTGCTCTGTCTCGCGCTCAGCTTGAAATTCTGGCAGTTCGGTTTGACCAAATACCAAAGCACGGGCAGTTAAGGAAGGAGGCAAACAGCATGATCGAAGTTCAAGATATTCGCAAGTCATTCAAAACCCCCGTTGTCAAGGAAGGGCGCTTCTCTGGAATCCGGACCCTGTTCTCGAGGGAATACCGGATCAAGGAGGCGGTTCGGGGGATCAGCTTCAAGGTGGACCGGGGCGAGTTCGTCGGATACATCGGACCGAACGGAGCCGGTAAATCAACGACCATCAAGATGCTGTCCGGCATTCTGCACCCCACTTCCGGGGAGGTGATCATCGGGGGGATGAATCCGCATCGGGAGCGGCGAGCCGTCGTCAAGCGCCTGGGCGTGGTGTTCGGCCAGCGGAGTCAGCTGTGGTGGGATCTGCCGGTTCGGGATTCATTTGATATCTTGGCCAAAATGTATGCCGTCGATGAGGCGGACAAAGTGCGGAGACTCGAACAGTTTACGGAGCTGCTCGATCTGCAGGCGTTCTGGGAAACGCCCGTGCGCAAGCTGTCGCTCGGACAGCGCATGCGCGCCGATCTGGCCGCTGCCATGCTGCACGATCCGGATGTGCTTTTCCTAGACGAGCCGACCATCGGCCTCGACGTTAATGCCAAGCGCAATATTCGCCATTTTCTGAAGCTGATCAACGAGAAATTCGGGAAGACGATTCTGCTTACGACCCATGACATGGATGATATCGAGCAGCTGTGCAGCCGGGTGATGGTGATTAACGAAGGAAGGCTGTCTTATGACGGAACGGTTCGCTCGCTTCGCGATTCCATCGGGTTGCCTACCCTCATTACGGTCACCTTCCGGGGACCGTTCCAAATCCCGGAGTCATTTATGGCGACTGGCGATAGCTCGACCCAGGCCCGAATCCGAGTGACCCGCGTTCTGGACCAGAGCGTAACGATCGAGGCGAACCGGCGCGAAATGAATACGCTGGAAATTGTCAAGGAGCTGGGGAAATGGGGGGAGCTGGATGACATCGATATGCAGGATCCGGATTTCGAGGATGTCATTCACAAGGTTTACTAGCTGTCTTTCATATCGCTTTTCATTTTAACCCAATCTTAAACTTGAGGTCGCTTTACTTTTCATAACGGCATGTAGACTGTTAGTTGAACGAAAGGCTGGACTACGATTGCCGGGATGGAGAGTATGATTATACCGCCGATCACCTACGCCTGTTCAAACAACTAATAGAGGTGATAGAGATGATGGAGAAGAATCGTTCACGAGCGAGAATGGCCGGGTACATCGCCGGTATGGCTGCGCTCATGTATGCACTCCCCCATTTTTGGTGGGGATTAGGGATTGGGCTGGCTTTCCCAGGCGACTTCGAGGGGGCGCCGGGTGAATTTTGGAGCGTCTTGATCGGATATTGGGGAATGGGAGTTTTAGCGGTTTTTGGCGCTTTGTTCGCGTTTGCCTTTGCCATGCCATGGGGAGAGAGGCTGCCGAACCTGCTGCTTCTCATCCCGGCCTGGATCGGTTCAGCAGGTCTAACGCTATGGGGATTCTCATACTTTGTCCTGAAATTTCAGCTTGCGATTGGCCGCGTGCAATCGGCTCCCGCCTTTGCGGTCCAGGATGCAAGCCCGATGGCGGTGTGGGGCTACTTCTGGTATGGACTCTTTCTCGTATGGGGAATATCGCTGGGGACGGCTGCATTGTATACCGCAAAGATCCGCAAGAAGAAGACCGAGCCGTCGCGGGTCACCGGCTGAGGGATCCCGTCGACCGGCCGGATACGACCGGAATCGAAGGTTGCAAAATTCTAATGGATGAAAGAGTGGACATTTCCGGAAACATTGTACAATATAATAGATATCATATCGGGGGACCTCCGGGGTCCTCTTTGCATTTTATTGCAAACCGTCATACAGTAGGAGTAAGATCAGAGATTTGAACTTGTTATTTACATATATAGAGGGTGAACCGGCATGAAGTTAATGAAGCGGATCTGGCTGCGCATCGGAAACTATTATCGCAAGAAACAGGATTTTGAACAGGCATTGAAATATATGAGAAAAGGCGAGGGCGGGATTACGAGCTTTAATGATAAGCTCCTCTACGCCGAGCTGCTGCATAACGGTGGCTATTCGGATGAGGCTGTCGACTATTTGGGCCGCGTGATCGAGACCACCGGCAGCCATCGTGCTTATGAACGGCGGGCTCATATTTTGCGTGAGATGGACCGGGAGCTGGAGGCTATCGCGGACCTGGACCAGGCGATTGCATTAAATGCGGACAACTATATGAATTGGTATACCCGCGGGATCGCCTATAAAGACCTTAACCGGTACGAGGAGGCCATCCGCGATCTTAAGGAATCGATCAAGCGGGAAGATCCGAGCACGGTCATTTCCACGTATTATGAGCTTGGGATGACGTATTATGAGAGCCGGAATCCGGCGGAGGCCGCGAACTGCTTCCGTGTCAGCATCAAGGAGCCTTCCCGAGCCATTCCGATGTATTATTACATGCTGTCGGTTTGCCTGGACCTGATGGATGAACTGAAGGAAGCGGTGAGCGTCCTGGAGGAAGGGATCCAGCTAGCAGACCGGTATGAAGCGGAAGCCGACCAGGGTTATGCCCTGTTTGCTTCCAGCACGAATTACAGCTACGGCGCGTTTCTGTCGTTTCAGCGGCAGATGCGGGAAGCGTATTCGTTCCGGAAACATATGGCGGATCTGCACCTGCAGCTTGGGGCCTTCGATCAGGCGCTGGCGTATATATCGGAAGCGATCGAGCGTTACCCGGAAGCCTATGAGCTGTACTTGAAGCGGGCGGATATCCAAAAAAAATCCGGCAGCATGCAATCCGCCAAGGCTGATCTGGAGCGTGCGATCGAAGCGGCTCCCGATGATTACCGCGGCTACTTCGAGCTGGCGCGGCTCTACCGCGAGGACGGGCTGGAGGAGCCGGCCTTCGAGCTGATCTCGAAGCTGTATGCCAGAATGCCCGAGTCGCCGCTCGTCTGCTACTGGATGGCGGACAGCTATTACCGGCTCGGACGCAACGAGGAGGCGCTGAAGCTGAACGATAAGCTGCTCCGGCTGGAGCCGGACGATGCGCCGAATTTCGTACAGCGCGCCGATATTCATATGGAGATGCATGATTTGCCGGCTGCCGAGAAGGCGCTGAAGAGCGCGATCGACATTCAGGATGCCTCCGAGATCCGAAACAAGCTCAGTTATGCGTTGTACCTGCAGGGGCGCAATGAGGAAGCGCTGCTGGAGCTGCAGGAGGCGGTCAAGCTGGACGAGGACTTTTCCACCCATCCGACCTATCTGGCGGCCAGCGGGCATATCTACAAGGAGATGGGCTTGTGGGATCTTGCGATCGATGCTTATTCCAACGCGATACAGGCGGTTCCGGGCAATCCGCGATTCTATGAATTCCGGGCAATCTGCTTCGTGGAGACCGGCCAGCTGGAGCGGGGGCTTGCCGATTGCTCGCAGGGTCTGGAGCTCGATCCGGAGTTCGGTAATCTGTACAGTTTGAGAAGCGGAATCTATTATTCCATGCTGGATTACAGCCGCGCCAAGGAAGATACGATGAAATTTCTGGAGCTTGTGCCGGGGCATCCGGGCGCTTATTTCCGGCTGGGTCAGATTCACTACAAGGACCATGACGAGGATGCCGCCTTGTATGCATTTGATCAGGTGCTCGAAGCCGTCCCGAATCATGCGGACAGCTATCTGTATAAAGCGCATATTTATTACGGCCAATTTGAGACGGAGGAGGCTGTTAACGCCATCGTCAATTGGAGCCTTCACCTGGATAAGGAGATGTCTCCGGGAGACAAGATCCAGGCGATCCAAGGTTTGGAGGGCTTCGAGGAGGATGTCTTGGAGCGGGCGGTTGAACGATTGACGGGGATGTACGGTCACCAGCTGTACTTGTCTTAGTTTCCAGGTAAAAAATGCTTGGCCTAAAAGCACCGCAAGATGGCTCACACTTTATCCGAACTTATGGTATGATTCTAATGTTATTGTTGCAGCTCGTTGCTCGCAGGCTGATCCAGCCGCGCGGGCTTTCTTCATGTGAGGGAGCAAGACAGGCAAGGGGGGATGTATTCTGATCTCGCTGCAGAAGGTGAATAAGAGCTTTGTTGATGGTAATGAACATTATCAAGTGATAAACAATGTATCCCTCGACATCGCTGAGGGAACGATTCATGGAATCATCGGTCCAAGCGGAGCCGGAAAGTCGACGCTGCTGCGTTTGATGAATGTGCTGGAGAGCCCCGATTCGGGCAGCGTGCAGGTGAACGGCCTCGAGCTTACCGCGCTCGGAAGCCGGGCTCTCAGGGAAGCGAGAAGGTCGATCGGCATGATCTTTCAGCATTTTCAGCTGGTCGGCAACCGGACGGCTTATGGAAATGTAGCTTTGCCGCTCGAGCTGGCAAAGACTCCGAGGGCAATCAGGGAGCAGCGCGTACTTGAAGTGATGAGATACGTCGGGCTGGAGGACAAGATGAGGCAGTATCCGGCGCAGCTCAGCGGGGGGCAGAAGCAGCGTGTCGCCATTGCGCGAGCGCTGGCGAATTCCCCTTCCGTTCTGCTCTGTGATGAGCCGACCTCATCGCTTGACCCGAAGACGACATCCGGCATCCTGGATGTGCTGCGGAAAATTAACCGGGAGCTTGGCGTTACCATCGTCATCGTGTCTCATGAGATGGATGCGGTGCACGCGATTTGCGATCGGGTGTCCGTCATGGAGAAGGGGCGGTTAACGAGAACCTACGACGTAAAATCATCGTCCGGGCTCTCTCAAACCGGGCTGGCGGCAGAAGCATCAAGGGAAGCGGAGGAACCGGACCATGGACGCGCCTAGCATTATTCAATATTTGAACGATTACTTCACATATGTGCAGCAGTATGACACGGAAATATGGCGCGCCATCGGCGAAACCTTCGTCATGGTCGGCATTTCGATTGCTGCGGCCGTATTTCTGGGTCTTCCGGTCGGAACAGTGTTATTTCTATGCCGGAAGGGGCAGCTGTACGAAAACCGCCCGTTGTTCTCCGTCATGAACGGCTTGGTCAATATCATCCGTTCCTTCCCCTTCCTGCTGCTGGTGGTCATCATGATCCCGCTCACCCGCCTTATTGTCGGGACATCCATCGGTACGCTGGCGGCTGCCGTTCCGCTGTCGGTTGTCGCCATCGCATCCTACTCGAGACTGGTTGAGCAGTCGCTGCTGGAGGTGCCCAAGGAAGTGCTGGAGGCGGCCTCTTCGATGGGTGCGTCGACGCTGCAGATCATCTTCAAGTTTCTGTATGTCGAAGCCAGATCGGGCCTTACGCTCGGCCTTACGACATCGACCATCAGCTTCATTTCCTACTCGACGGTCATGGGGATCGTCGGCGGCGGCGGGGTCGGCGATTTTGCCATCCGTTACGGGTACCAGCGCTTTGAGACCGAAATCATGGTGTTTACCATCATCATTATGGTGATCTTGGTGCAATCGATTCAATTTGCGGGCAGTCTGGCTGCAAGATTGCTCGACAAACGGAAAGTCTGAGCGTCCGCGGGCATTTGCACTACACATGCAGTTACATTTTACACAAATCACTTATTTTACATGGGGGTAACAAAGACGATGAATAAAAAAATGGCGTTAATGATGCTGGCTCTGATCCTACTTCTTGCCGGCTGCGGACAGAAGCAGAATGGTAAAGAAGATCAAGAGAGCGGACAATCCGGAGCTGGCGAGGAGGTTACCCTAAAGGTAGCTGCGCTTATCCCGCCGATGACGGATGTGCTCGAAATGGCGAAGCCCAAGCTGAAAGAGGAAGGCATCAACCTGGAAATCGTCATCCTGTCCGACAATGTGCAGCCGAACAATGCGCTGGCGAATAAGGAAGTGGATGCGAACTTCTTCCAGCACGTGCCGTACATGGAAGAATACAATGCCAATAACGGCTCGGAGCTCGTACCGGTGGTGCCGATCTATAACGCGGTGTTCGGGGCGTACTCCAAGCGTTACGACAAGATCGAGGACCTTCCCGAAGGTGCGACGATTGCGATTCCGAATGATCCTTCCAACATCGGACGTTCCTTGGTCATGTTCGAGAAGAACGGCTTGATTAAGCTGAAGGAAGGCGTCGGCATTAAAGCGACGCAGGCGGATATTATCGACAATCCGAAAAACTACAAGTTCAAGGAAGTCGATCTGCTCATGCTGGCGCGTACGCTGGACGATGTGGACATGGTTGCGATGACTCCGGCTTATGCCAAGCCGCTTGGCCTGACGCCGAAGAACGATGCGTTGATTACGGAAGGCAAAGATTCCGAGTTCACGATTACGCTGATTGCGCGCAAAGACAATGTCGATTCCGAGCCGATCCAGAAGCTGGCGAAGGCGATGACGAGCCAGGAAGTGAAGAAGTTTTTCGAGGATAACTACTCCGAGATTGCACTGCCTGCATTCTAAATTAAGCTATAGGTATAGCTGAATTTTTACTTGTTCTTTGAAGCCGCTCCGAGAGGGGCGGTTTTTTACGATTAGGAAGTCATTTAAGGTTCAGATTGATGGATCATTTCAAGGGTTGAAAAAAGCTGAATCACGCGTTAGTATTACTTATCAAAATTTTTTGGCTATTGTGGGGGAGCAATCATGAATGACATCCTGACGTTTCTCGTATTGATTATCTTTCTAATCATGTCACCGGGGGTCGATTTCGCATTAATCACGAAACGGACGCTCTCGGACGGCAGGAAAGAGGGGCTAAAAATTGCGCTGGGTATTTCATCCGGCGTGTTGGTTCACACAACAGCAGCCGCACTCGGTCTATCCTTGATCTTAATGAAATCTGCGCTCGCTTTCGAGGTCATTAAATATGTCGGTGCCATCTATTTAATTTACATAGGGGTATCATCCTTGGTCAGCCGGAAGCAGGCGCAAACTCATGCTCAACCTGTCGCATCCAAGCAATCGGCGTTTATGCAAGGGCTAATAACCAACACCTTGAATCCGAAAGTTGCGATTTTTTTCCTGACGTTTCTACCGCAATTCGTATCGCCGGACTACAATTCTAGCATGCAGTTTGCAATGATGGGACTCTGTTATGTCGTGCTTTCCATGGTTTGGTTTACGGCCATCGTTCTTATGTTAAGTTATATTCGACAATGGCTCATGTCCCCGAGAATTCAGAGCCTGATCGATAAAGCCACAGGGGTTGTTTTAATCGGATTCGGACTGAATATGATCTTTAGGGTCCAAAGAACAGGGCAATAAATATTTTAAAGGATAGGTACGCATAGGCCTGTCCTTATTTTCGTTTAGGGAGGTGGAGAGCTGAATGTGAGCTCATTGTTATCTCTGTATTAAGTTTGGCCCCAAATAATATGCAAAAAATTTACGGTCAATTTACAAAAAACTCTTTGACACCAACCGAAAACGGCTGTTATCATGACGTTAGCAGCAGTTCGTGTTTGGGCCAAAGTGCCAAAATAATTCATTGTTTTGGGTACATAGTTTTGGGTACATAGTTTTGGGTACATATATTGTCTTGAATTGCTTTTTTGATCGCGGATTGAGAGAAAGGAGAGTTCCATTATTGCTACTTTAAAGGATATAGCAAACCATGTTGGAGTATCGATCTCCACCGTATCACGAGTCATCAATAACGATACGAGCCGGCACATCAGCCAGGCCACCCGCACCAAAATTGTCGAGGCGGCCAAAGAGCTTGGCTATGCCCTCAACGAATCCGCCCGGCCGTCTCTAAAGAAGAATCATCCTCCGCAGACAACGGGGTATCGCCAGATTGGCTGCATCGTATCCGTTACGCAAAACAAGTATAATCATCCTTATTTCTCGCCGATTTTGCAGGGGATTGAGAAAAAGCTGTCCGAGCTGAACGGCGTGCTCACTTATGTGCTCACGATGGATGAAATCAAGGGTGAAGGGGCGATGAACAAGCTAGCACAGGATGCCCAGCTCGACGGCATGATTATCATCGAGGGAATTGACCCGAATGTGTATGAATTTATCAAACAATCTGTTCCTGCGGTTGTTGGCATCGATATATCCGATTCGACCGTGCCCGTGATTCTTTATGACCGCGTGGCTGCGGCGAAATCGGCCGTACAGCATTTGATCGAACGGGGGCATCGCCGGATCGGCTTTATCGGCGGGGCGGGACTTACAGGGGATCTCGAGCGGGAGAAGCGGTATCGCGGTTACCGTTATGCGATGGAGGAAGCCGGGCTGGATATGGATCCGCGGCTGGTCCTGAACACAGGCTGGGATGTGAATAACAGCTATACCCTTATGTACGAGCTCTTAAGCCTCCCGGACCATGAACGTCCGACCGCCATGTTCGCTGCGAGCGATATGATGGCGATATCCGCGATGCGGGCGGCGGCTGAGCATGGGCTTCAGGTTCCTCAGGATGTCGCCTTCGTGGGCCTGGATAATATCGAGGTCTCGCAGTATACTTCTCCTCCGCTATCCACCGTTCATATTCCCAAGGAGGAAATCGGCATGATGGCCGCCAAGGTGCTGATCGATCAAATCGAAGGCAAGAATCCTTTGCCGTTCAAGCTGTTTGTGCCTTATCAGTTGATGCTGCGGCAGTCTTCGGATTATTTTCGGGAGTAGAAAGAGTGTACACATAAATCATCGAGGTGCTGGTACGGTACCTCCTCTCTTTCTATACCCTTATTGGAAAATCGGATAGGATTTTGGGGCCAAAAATAATTGGCGGAGGAAGAAGGAAATGAATCAAATTCGATTAGGAATTATTGGACTGGGTTGGAGATCGGGGTTTACGAAGTATTGGCATCAGCCAAACGGGAGATCCCTCGTCGTTGCAGGTGCGGATACGGATCCTCTCAGACTAACCAAATTTCAACAAAATATTAACCCCGAGGCGGCGGTTACTCTGGATTACAGGGAGCTGCTGCAGCGGGAAGATATTGATGCGATCGTAATTACAACCCCTGATGACAGCCATGATGAAATCGCGGTTGCAGCGCTGCAGGCCGGAAAGCATGTGTACTGCGAGAAGCCGTTATCCATTACGGTCGAAGGCTGTGACCGGATATTGACTGCTTGGGCCCAATCAGGGAAACATTTCATGATCGGTTTTAATATGCGCTATATGAATATGTACCGCACGATGAAGGAGATTGTCGACAGCGGGGAGATCGGAGAGGTGAAGTCGGTATGGGTTCGACATTTCGTAGGCTTGGGCAGCGATTACTACTATCACAGCTGGCACGGCAGCTCAAGGAATACAACCTCGCTTCTGCTGCAGAAGGCTTCCCACGATATCGACCTGATTCACTGGCTGACCGGGCGATATACGAAGAAAGTAGCCGCTTTCGGCGGGGTGGATTATTTTGGCGGAACGAAGCCGAATGAGCTTACGTGCCCGGAATGCGGCGAAAAAGCGACTTGTCCCGAATACCGTTCGGGCCCGCTTGTGCAATGCGCTTTTCGCGAGGAAATCGACGTGGAGGACAACAGCATGGTGTTAATGGAGCTGGACGGGGGGATCAAAGCCTCGTATATGCAGTGTCATTTCACGCCTGACTATCAGCGGAACTACACCATTATCGGCACCGAGGGCCGCATCGAGAATGATGAGATCGCACAGCGGGTTTACGTCAAAACGCGCAAGTCCCAAACCTGGCGTGATCTATCGGATAAGATTTACGAGATTAAGAAAGCCGAGGGTTCGCATAACGGAGCCGATCCGATCATTTGCGAGGATTTTCTGGATATGATTCTGCAAAATAAGGAGCCCATCGCCGAACCGATCGCAGGCCGCATGAGCGTAGCGGTCGGCGTAGCCGCAACGGAATCGATGAGAAAGGGGGGGCAGTTAGTTTATGTAAAGGAGCCGGAGCCCTGGATGCTTGGACAGAAGAGCAGCCTATCCGGGACTTGATCGACATGCCGATAGAACCACACGCTCCAACGATGCGAAGGAGGGGGATTCTTAGTGAATACAGCACCTGCCAGGCGAACGGAGGCCCGAGAAGCCGTGCCCGCGAAGTGGAGGGCGTTTCGCCGAACATTCCGTAAAAATTGGGAATTATATTTGCTCATTACTCCCGTCGTTCTTTATTTCTTTATCTTTGATTACCTGCCGATGTACGGCATACAAATCGCGTTCAAAAACTTTGTGGCGGCTAAGGGGATATGGGCCAGCGAATGGATCGGGTTTGATCATTTCGAGCGTTTTTTTAACAGCTTTTATTTCGACCGATTGATTCTGAATACGCTCGGGATCAGCTTGTATCAGCTGGCCATCGGATTTCCGATTCCGCTTATCCTGGCACTCTTGCTCAATGAAGTAGGCAACCGGCATTTCAAGCGTTTTGTCCAAACGGTTACATACGCCCCCCATTTCCTATCAACGGTCGTCATGGTAGGACTCATCATCATTTTTCTCTCACCTCAGAACGGCATCATTAACCACCTTATCGCCTTTTTTGGCGGTGAACGCATCTCATTCATGACGGAACCTGAATGGTTCAAATCGATTTATGTATTTTCGGGTGTATGGCAGGGCATGGGATGGAGCTCCATCATTTATCTTGCGGCGCTCGCCGGAATCGACCCGACGCTGCACGAAGCGGCCAAAGTGGATGGAGCGAGCAGGCTCCAGCGGATATGGAAGATCAACCTGCCCGGCATTATGCCAACCGTCGTCATTCTGCTTATTCTAAATGTCGGGCAGATCATGGGCATCGGCTTTGAAAAAATTTATCTGATGCAGAACGATCTGAATATCGAGAGCTCCGAAGTGATCTCCACCTATGTGTATACACAGGGGATTCTGGGAGCCCAGTACAGCTTCTCCGCCGCGGTCGGCTTGTTTAACTCCTTGGTTAATCTGGTGCTGCTCGTGCTTGTGAACCGAATCGCCAAAAAAGTCAATGAAACCAGCTTATGGTAAGGAGGGGATCAGGGTGAAAGAATCCGTCCAGGATCGTATGACACTCATCGTAATTTATATCTTGCTGTCCATTATCCTGCTGCTTGTCCTGTATCCGCTGATTTTTGTCGTCAGCGCCTCGATCAGCGACCCGCTCACCGTATCGAGAGGAGAAATGTGGCTGTTTCCGAAGGATTTGTCCTTTATCGGCTACGAGCTGGTTTTTGCGAATAAGGAAATATGGACCGGCTATGCGAACACGCTGCTGTACACATTGGTGGGCACCGCAATCAATCTGGTTATGACCATATTTGCAGCCTATCCGTTATCGCGCAAAGATTTCGCGGGTCGGAATGTCATCACGGCTTACATCGTATTCACGATGTTTTTCAGCGGCGGCCTCATCCCAACGTATTTGCTCGTAAAAAACCTCGGGATGATCAACACGATGTGGGCGCTGATCATTCCGGGCGCGGTATCGGTGTGGAACATCATCATCATGCGCACCTTCTTCCAGACCTCCATTCCGAATGAGATTCAGGAATCGGCCTCGATCGACGGCTGCTCCAATATGCAGACGCTGTGGAGAATCGTGCTCCCGCTCTCCATGCCGATCATCGCGGTTATGATTTTGTTTTACAGCGTGGGGCACTGGAATTCCTACTTCAACGCACTCATCTATCTGAATGATCGGGATAAATACCCGCTGCAGCTGTTCTTAAGGGAAATCCTGATCAAATCCCAAGTGGACCAGATGGCCGGAAGCATGGATTTATCGGTGCAGAAGCATCTGATGGAGGCCGAGGCGATTAAATACGCCATCGTCATAGTGGCCAATTTACCTGTACTGCTGCTGTACCCGTTCCTTCAGAAGTATTTTGTCAAGGGTATGATGATCGGCGCTCTCAAGGGTTAGAAAACGGCTCTTGTTTCGCAATATATTTCGAAAAGTGGAGGTCTGAGAAAAGATGGGGAATCATTTCAAGCGGTTCACTAAAGTCCTGCTCACAGGCGTGTTGACCGCAAGTCTGGCAACCGCCTGCGGCAGCGGAGGAAAGCCGGCGGCGGAGGAGGAGCCTAAGGAGCAAACGGCTGTAAATCCTACAGGGTTTCCGATCGTGGAGGAGCCTATCAAGCTTACGTTCTTCGCAGGGAAAGCCGCTTCGGCTCCAGCGGACTGGAACTCGCTCCCGGTATGGAAGGAATATGCCAAGCAGACGAACATCGAAGTCGATTTTCAATTGACGCCTGCAGAGAGTCTGGCGGAGAAGCGGAATCTGGTGCTCTCCGGCGGCGATTATCCGGATGCCTTCCACACGGCGCGGCTGTCTGCGAATGATTTGATGAATTATGGAGGCCAGGGCATTTTTATTCCGCTTAATGATTTGATCGACCAGTATGCGCCGAATTTCAAGAAGCTCCTGGAGGAGCATCCGGAGGTCAAGAAAGGAATGACGATGCCTGACGGCAACATCTATTCCTTCCCGACGTTTTATGACCCGAACTTTAAATCGGTGCTTATTGGAACCAAGCTGTGGTACAACCAAGCGTTTCTGGACGCGCTCGGCATGAAGGAGCCCGAAACGACGGACGAATATTACGAATACTTGAAGGCGGTCAAGACCCAGGACCCGAACAAGAACGGCAAGGCGGACGAAATTCCGTATGCCGCAAGCGGCATTGGATCCTTGCTCGATGAACTGAAGGGAGCGTGGGGGCTCGGCAACCGGGGGAATATTCATGGACGGGTGGATATGGATCCGCAGTCCGGTAAACTTCGGTTCATCCCTACCGATCCGAGATACAAAGAAGTGCTGGAATACTTGAATAAGCTGTACAAGGAAGGCCTCATGGTTCAGGATATCATGACCATCGAAGGTCCACAGGTGAACGCTCTGATGGATGAAGGGCTTGTCGGCTCCGCGGAAACCAACAGTCCGCATGCGATTGGCGGGGTAACGATCGAGCATTTTGTAGGGGCTCCGACGCTTAAGGGACCTTACGGCGACCAGATTTTCTCAAGAGCGCGTTCTCCGCTGATCGATGTCGGGGCTTTTGTCATCACCGATAAAAATCAGCATCCGGAAGCGACGGTCCGCTGGATTGACCACTTCTACAGCGAGGAGGGCAGCAAGCTGTTCTTCATGGGCGTGAAGGATGTCAGTTATGTAGAGAACCCTGACGGTTCGATTGAATATACCGAGGAAGCGCTGAAGGAGCAGTCAAAATTCGTCTCATGGGCAGGCGGGTTCTACCCGGCGATGCTGACGGACAAAACCTTCAAGGCCGGTGAAGCGACAGAGCCAAGCCTCGCAGCCGCGGCGAAAGTTGAAGGCCAGTGGCCGGAGGAGGTATGGCCGCAGTTTACGTATACCCAGGAGGAGCTTACCCAGTTCACGCCGCTTCATACGGACATCAATAAGTATGTTGATGAAATGACGGCCAAATTTGTTGTAGGCGATGTACCGTTCAGCGAATGGGATAAATATGTAAGCACCATTGAGAGAATGGGATTGTCGCAGTATCTCGAAATCTATACAGCTGCATATAATCGGTACAAGGCCGAGTAGGAGGGCGATAGGATGTGGAAAAAGGCTTGCTTGTCTCTGCTGTCGGTGATGCTGCTGTTGACGTCTTTCCTGCCCGGTTCGGCCGCGGCTAGCCAGGGCGACCTGTTCGATGTTTGGGTGCCGACCAATACGGAGAAGGTGATGCGGGATCAGGCTTTTCCGGGCGAAACCAATTCCAGCATTCGGATCGGAGCCGCACGCAATGAATATGAGAGCGGCCAGGTCATCGTGAAAGCCAATCAACCACTACGCAAGCTGCAGGTATCCATGAGCGATCTGAAGCTTACGGACGGAAGCGCCAAAATCGGCCGAGAGCATATTCAATTGTTCAAACAGCATTACATTGAAGTAAAGACTTCCACAACGCCGGCTTATCCGAAAGGCTGGTATCCGGATGCCTTGATCCCGTTGAATCAGCAATTGGAAGTAGCCGAAGGACATAATCAAGGGATCTGGTTCAAAGTCTATGTGCCCAAAGGGCAGCATCCCGGTACGTATACTGGAGAAATGACACTGCACGAAACAGGAAATCCGGTCCGAATCCCAATCGAACTCACCGTATGGGATTTCGAGCTTACCGATGAGAGCCACGCCAAAACCAATTTCGGGGTCTGGGGCGGACCGGTTCAGGAAGCGCACGGCAATGTCGTGGGCGAGGAGGCATGGAAGTACATCGAGAAGTACTACTACGCATCCGTTGAGCACCGCCTGACGCCGGGATACTTGCCGATTCCGGACTCCGACATCAACAGCTACGTTGAACGGGCGCCAAAGTATGTAAACGATCCGAGAATATCCGCCTACCGCTTGCCGTATTATCGGACGGCTGACGGGCAGCCGGATATACAGCGGAACAAGCAGCTGGTGGATCGTTTAAGGGAGGCAGGCCTGCTGTCTAAAGCGTATTATTATGTGTCCGAGATCGATGAACCGACACGCGATAAATATGCCCGTGTGAAGCAGATCAACGATGCTCTCGAACAGGCGGCTCCCGATGTTCCGCATCTCGTTACGATTCAGCCGGTCGATGAATTAGTCGGGGATGTGGATATTTGGGTAGCGGATATTGAAAAGTTCGACGAGGCTTTCGCCAAGGAGCGGCAGGCCGCCGGCGATTCGGTCTGGTGGTACACCTATGTGAAGCCGAAGCATCCGTTCCCTTCCTATCATCTGGATGATGACTTGGTCGGAACGCGGCTGTTAACCTGGATGCAGCGCGATTACGGCGTGGAGGGCACGTTATATTGGGCGACGACCCAGTTCCAGAAGTATGATGCCGCCCAGAAGAAATACGTCAGCCGTGATGTATGGACCGATCCGCTGGCATTCCCCGGGGCGAACGGCGATGGATATTTGTTTTATCCCGGAACGGAAGTAGGCGTCGACGGCCCGATTGGCACGATCCGTCTGGAAGTGCTCCGCGAGAGCATGGAGGATTACGAGTATCTGTGGCTGTATGAGCAGAAGCTGCGTGAAGCTGCCTCGAAGCTGGGCATAGCGGACGCCTTCCCGTATCGGGATGCGATGCGCCCATTCTATGACCGATTGTATGAGAACATCAAAACTTTCGAAGAGAACCCCGAGAAGGTGATGCAGGTACGAAGCGAGATTGCACAGGAGATCGTTACCGCTTCGGAGGGTGCGCCGGTATTGGTTACGGTCGGCAGCCCAGCGGACGGAAGCCGCGAGGTTTCGATCTATGCGGAGAAAGGCTCGGAGGTAACGGTGAACGGACAGCAAGCGCCGATAACCGCTGAGGGAGCAGAGCACGATCAATTTTCGCTGGTGCTAAGCCTGGATCCCGGAGCCCAAGAGCTGGATATCGTCGTGAGCAAGGACGGATCGTCCAAAACCGTGAATCGGACCCTTGTCGTTTATGAAACCCATGCTCCGTATACGGTCGCTTTAAACGATGCCGAAACCGATGAAGCGATCAACCGCTTCACATCCCAGACGGTGGATACCGATCTCGCCAAGGTGAATGTCACCGAGGGGACCTACTCCATGAAGGCTGTGTTTTCGGCAAACGTGAATTTTCCGAATTTGCGGTTGTTTGATGCAGGGAAAGGATTCCGCAGCAGCGACTGGTCGGCATTCGAGACGCTGGAGTTCGACGTGTTCAATCCCGGCGAGACGGTACAATTCTACGTCAAGTTCCATCAGCTGGACGGGAAAAGCGATGATACCTTCATGCAGTATATTCGCGCAGGCAGCGGCGAAACCGTTAGCATTCCGCTTCGGCAGGTGAATTTGGACCTCAGCCGGATCAAGGGCATTGAGATCTGGATGTGGCGCCAGTCGGCTCCGCAGACCCTGTATTTCGACAACTTCCGGTTTACTTCTGCCGCGCCTCAGGATCCGATGACACCGTGAGGCAGGTGTGGCGGAGCAGCTTATCAATCGGGTACCTAGCAACTCCATTTTGATAAAAAGAGGGGAACGCATGAAGCTGACTTTTCTGGGAACGGGGGCTGTGGAAGGAATTCCTTCCCCGTTCTGTGACTGCCTGACGTGCGAGCATGCCAGAGAAAACGGCGGACATAACAACCGGCGGCGGCAGAGCGTCTTAATCAATGATAATCTGCTCATCGATTTTGGGCCGGATATTTTCGCCTCCTGTGCCGGGCTGGGCATTGCCCTGCGCGACCTGGACTGCTTATTGATCACCCATAGCCACCTCGATCATTTCGATTCCGTTAATCTGATGCTCCGGGGCAAAGCGTTTCGTTTGGCAACCGAGCTGCCGGAGCTGACGATGCTTGCGGGACCTTCGGTTTGGACGAAATGGGAGGACACCGGCGGGAATGACCAGGGGGCCGGGATTCTAAGGCGTATCATTCATCCGGGGCAAACGGTTCGGCTGAAGGAATATTCGGTTACGGCCATTGCAGCCTGCCATCACTTGCGGATCGGCGATGCGATGAATTACCTGATCGACGATGGGAAGGCTTCGCTCCTATATGCATCGGATAGCGGGTATTACGAGGAAGACGTATGGGAATCGCTGCAGGGGCGCCGATTTGACGCCGTTGTGCTGGAGGGGACGATCTGGAACCGTCCTCCCGGAAAAGAGCACCTCAATCGATCGGACTTTGGCCGGATGGTGGAACGGCTGAAGCGCATCGGGGCCATTACCGATCAGACACAGCTCATTGCGACTCATTTCTCCCACCAATCCGTCGGTCCGCACCATGAATTGGCGGAAGAGGTCGGTCAATTCGGCGCCCAGTGCGTCTTCGATGGACTGACGGTTCATATCCTCCCTGAATCATAGGGGGGCAGGAGTTCTATTGTATTCGAGGGAGCTGATGCAATAGTAGGTCTATTCACTCGACAGATTGTTTTTTAGATCAAAAACGTATCAAATGAAGAAATGGCGGTGCTAAGGATGTGATCCTTGCACCGCCATTTCGCATCTTCTTTCATCCGCATGAACGAGGCGCCATGGTCCGATTTGCTGTAGCTGTTCCGGTCTCCGAGTCTTTCTTGGTGCTGTTCGTAAGTTTGAGGCCGAAATTTGGGGGCAGCAGCGATGGAAGGAACGATTCGTAAACGGAGCGCCTCCTAACAGAAAAAGAAGGCATCCCACCAGATCTAAGATCTTTTGGGTCATCCCCTCTCCTCTGGTGAAATTGACCTGAGCGGCGGCAACTGGATATAATGATGGATGATTAAGGAAGGGATGGCTGGCTAGCCTGACACTTTATAGTGAAGAATATCGATATAGATACAAAGAGCCGGGTATCCAATCCACAGCAAGTCCAATTGCTACGATATGACAGTACAAAATCGAAATACGTATGACGGGAGTTGAGAATGATGAAAAAAGAAGTGATCGACAGACTGATTCGATATGCGCAAATCGATACCCAGTCGGATGAAACCAGCAACACCTGCCCCTCGACCCCGGGCCAGCTGACACTGGGCCGTCTGCTTGTAGACGAGCTGAAGGAGATCGGCATGGAGGACGTGACGATGGATGAGAACGGTTATGTCATGGCTACCCTGCCGGCGAATACGGACAAGGATATCCCGACGATTGGCTTCCTGGCGCATGTGGATACGGCAACGGATTTCACGGGCGCAGGCGTAAAGCCGCAGATCGTTGAAGACTATGACGGAGGAGATATCGTACTTAACGCGAATCAGAACGTGGTGCTCTCTCCGCGAGATTTTCCGGAACTGGCTAACTACAAGGGCCACACGCTCATTACGACGGATGGGACAACGCTGCTTGGCGCCGACGATAAAGCCGGGATTGCCGAAATTATGACTGCCATGTCGTATCTGATTCAGCATCCGGAGCTGAAGCACGGGAAGATCCGGGTTGCGTTCACGCCGGATGAGGAGATCGGCCGGGGACCGCATAAATTCGATGTCGAGGCTTTCGGAGCGAAATATGCGTATACGATGGATGGCGGACCGGTCGGAGAGCTTCAATATGAAAGCTTCAATGCGGCAGCGGCGCTGGTGACATGCAAAGGAAAGAATGTACACCCCGGAACGGCCAAAGCTAAAATGGTGAATGCTGCCAAAATTGCGATGGAAGTGCACGGCATGCTGCCGGCGGAGGAAGCGCCGGAGTTCACGGAGGGCTACGAGGGCTTCTTTCATCTCACCTCCATTGAGGGCGATGTCGAGCTGACCGAGCTCCGATATATTATTCGCGATCATGACCGGGAGCGCTTCGAGGAAAGAAAAGCGAAGCTGGCTTCCATTGTGGAGGAGCTTCAGCAGAAGTACGGAGCCGAACGGATCGTGCTGCAAATGCGGGATCAATATTACAATATGCGCGAGAAAATCGAGCCGGTGATCGAAGTGGTGGAGATTGTGAAGGCTGCGATGGAGAACCTGGGCATTCGGCCGATCATCGAGCCGATTCGCGGCGGTACCGACGGCTCCCAGCTGTCCTACATGGGACTGCCGACGCCGAATATATTTACGGGCGGGGAGAACTATCACGGGCGGTACGAATACGTGTCCGCAGACACGATGATGCAGGCGGTCCAAACGATCGTCGAGATTGTCCAGCTCTATGAGGCAAGAGCATAGGCCAGGTTTGCAATCACAGGCTGACAATGACAACAAAGCCGGAAGCTGCAGAGCTGACAATGACAACAAGGTGGAAGTTTCAGTGCTGACCAATGACAACAAGCTGGAAGTTTCAGTGCTGACAAATGACAGCAAAGCGGCAAAGCTGAACATGACAAGGCTATCAAAGGCCAAAGCTGCCGGGAGCAACGTCCCGGCGGCTTTTTTGCGTTTGCCGGGGACCCAGGGCTGGACAGGCCATTGCCGGTCCTCCTGCCACTCCCGCCCCCGCTCCGCTTATCCAGACAATCCTTTACCCGGGCCGCTGCGGTATTCGCTGGGAGTCATGCCCGTCCATTTGCGGAACAGCTTGGAGAAGTAGAGGGCATCATTGAAGCCGACCGAAGAGGCGATCTCTTGAATCGAAAAGGATGTCCTCAGCAGGGATTTCGCCTTCTCCATTCGCACCTTCATCAGATACTGCATCGGGGATAACCCGGTATGCTGCTTGAAGGCCTTCGAGAGATGGGCGCGGTGGTAACCGAGCGTGCTCGCCAGCTGCCCGATCGACAGCTGCTGGTGATATTGCGTCGAGATGAGGCGCTCCGCCTGCCTTACACCGCGTTCAATATCAGCTACATCCCGCTCCCTTGAAGGCAGATGCTGCTGATTCAGCATGGCAAGCTTGTACAGCAGCAATCGGAGCCAGGCCGAGCCCTGCAGATCCTCAAGCCGCGGATAATCCGACTGATTGAAGCCGAGGCGAATGCGGCTGTACATGGATTTAAGCTCCTTCAGCTCCTCCGGGTCTTTGCAGCGGATGACCGGTCTTGCGGCGGTAATCCCCATATCCGCAAGCAGCAAGGGAGCCCCTTTCTCCTGAAAGGCGACCCAATGA
The DNA here is from genome assembly GCF_038003785.1 of Paenibacillus sp. FSL W8-0919. Lineage (NCBI taxonomy): Bacteria > Bacillati > Bacillota > Bacilli > Caryophanales > Paenibacillaceae > Paenibacillus > Paenibacillus sp. FSL W8-0919. Next base: position 6,376,921 of record NZ_JBBOPV010000001.1, on the reverse strand, counting down.
TAGTGCCATGGATTCCGGTCGTCCGCCTGATAACTGAACAGAACGCCCGGAAGAATGATGAACGTATCACCCGCCTTGCAGGGATATACCTTGCCGGCGCATTCGAATATGCCTTCGCCGTCGGTCACCGTATGAATTAAGCAGTAGTCGTGGATGGCCGGTCCGATTTTGTGCCTTGGTACCGGAATGCCTTCTCCGCTGAACAGCATGGTTAGGTCATGGGCGCCCGGGGAAGGGTTCATGCCGATCGCGTACAGGGAGTGGTCAGGCAGGATGGACATCGTGTATCAGCCCCCTTAGGAGGATTCCTTGTTCAATAATCTTAAGCCCTGAATGCATCTTTAAGAGTCACCCATAGATTAATGGATGAAACGACAAATGTCCATATCGCCCTTGTTTTGCTCCATATTCAAGGATGCAGGAATCACATATAGTTATTCATGTGAAAGCGCATTAATACATTGGGTTTAGGGAGGGCGTTATTATGTCCAAGATTACATTTATCGGAGCGGGAAGCAGTGTTTTTGCCAAAAACGTACTGGGAGACTGCATGCAGACTCCGGCGCTGCAGGGGTTCGAGCTTGCCTTGTTTGACATTGATCCCGTAAGACTGAAAGACTCCGAGAACATGCTGAATAATATAAAGAAGACGAGCGGCAGCACCTGCGTCATCAAATCCTACAGCGACCGCAAGGAAGCGCTCCGGGGCGCGAAGTACGTGATCAATGCGATTCAGGTCGGCGGTTATGACCCATGCACGATTACCGATTTTGAGGTTCCGAAGAAATACGGGCTGAGACAGACGATTGCCGACACCGTCGGGATCGGGGGGATATTCCGCAACCTGCGCACGATTCCGGTCATGCTGGATTTTGCGGCCGACATCCGGGAGGTATGTCCGAATGCCCTGTTCCTGAACTATACGAACCCGATGGCGGTATTGACCAATGCGATGAACACGCTCGGCGGTGTTCAGACGGTAGGTCTGTGCCACAGCGTGCAGGCATGCATTCCGCATCTGTTCGATAATCTCGGGATGGACAAGGAAGGCGTGCAGGCCAAGATTGCAGGCATCAACCATATGGCCTGGCTGCTCGAGGTTACGAAGGACGGCGTTGACCTCTATCCGGAAATCAAGCGGCGGGCTGCCGAGAAGCAGAAGGAGAAGCATCACGATATGGTACGCCTGGAGATGATGCTGAACTTCGGCTACTATATTACCGAGTCCTCGGAGCATAACGCCGAGTATCATCCGTATTTCATTAAGCGGAATTATCCGGAGCTGATCGAGCGCTTCAACATTCCGCTGGACGAGTACCCGCGCCGCTGCGTGAATCAGATCGAGGGCTGGAAGCAGATGCGCGAAGAGCTGGTGAACAATAAAGATTTGACGCACAAGCGCTCCCATGAGTATGCGTCTTATATTTTGGAAGCGATGGAGACGAATGTTCCTTTCAAAATCGGGGGGAATGTGATGAACACCGGCTTGATCACAAATCTGCCGAAGGAAGCGTGCGTCGAGGTTCCGTGCCTGGTGGATGCGAGCGGCGTGACGCCGACCTACGTGGGCGATCTTCCACCGCAGTGCGCTGCGCTGAATCGCACGAATATCAACACCCAGCTGCTTACGCTGGAAGCGGCTGCGACCGGCAAGAAGGAGCATATCTATCATGCGGCGATGCTGGATCCGCATACGGCGGCAGAGCTGTCCATGGACGACATCAAGAGCCTGTGCGACGATCTGATCGAGGCGCACGGCGATTGGCTGCCGAAATTCCACTAAACGAAATCACAGGCTTCTTGAATAGAAATAGCAAGCGAGGCGGGAGGTATTCCCGCCTTTTTTGCGTGGGGAGACGGGAGTTTGGCTGCTCATTCCATATTGACGGGGCGCGCTCGGAATAGAAGTCGGTATCATTTTTACTGATAGAATTGCACCGGCATTGTAGCACCAAGTATTGGATCAACAGCATTACAGCACCAGCACAGCAGCACCGTAAGTTGCACCGGCCTCCATTAGCCTTTCAACCCCTCTGCAATCGGCAGCCGGATTAGAAATGTCGTACCGGACAGCGGCTCGCTGCTGACGGATACGCTTCCGTTCATCGCGCGGATGGCTTGGTAGGAGAAGGTTAATCCGAGTCCGGTTCCGTTCATTTTGGTGGAATAGTAAATGGAGCCCAGCCGGTTTAACTGCTCCTCGGTCATGCCGATTCCGTTGTCCTCGATTTGGATGACGACATGAGGCCGCTCCTCCCGAATCGAAATCTCCACCGTACCTTTGGTGACGTCCTTGCTGGCTTCGATGGCATTCTTAATGAAATTGACCAGCAGCTGCTTCAGCTCCGCTGTGCTGCCGGATATGAAGATCGGCGTCTGGGGGCAGCGGACGTGAAGTGCGACATTATTCATATTCGCATAAGAGGTCATAACCTCGACAACGGCCTGCATCTGGGAAATGAGCTCAAGTCGCTGCTGGAGCGAAGCGGCCGGCTTGCTGATGGACAAATAATCGGACAAAATCTGCTCGGTTCGCCGGATTTCCTCCATGCTGATTTCGAGAAACCGGTTCATTTTTTCGGGAGAGAAGGTTCCGCTCTTCATTAATTGCAGGAAGCCCAGGACGGTGGTTAACGGGTTGCGGACTTCATGGGCGAGCGAGGCGGCGACATGATTGACGGCTTCCGCTTTCTCGTTTTGGATATATTTCAAGGAAAGCTCTTTGTCGGTTACCGATTTGTTGAACATGGTGATCAGCAGCCAGATGCCGAGTGAGTTCTGAACAGGGATGGCCAGGATGTTAAATAGCAAATGGTTCATAATGTAATCAGGCTTCGTGATGTAGAGTAAGGTAAGCGGGATGAAGGAGAAGCTGATTCCGGCCGTAAAAACGATCCATAGCCGATGCCGCGTTCTCTGATACACCGATGCGAGCATGACCGATAGCGGAAACGTAACCACAAGAATAATGATGGCGTCGATCACCCCGGTGCCGCCGATGTACAGCCGGTAGATCATAAATTCGACGAGCAATATCCAGCCCGTTGTCAGCCCTCCGAACAGGATGCCGAAGAACATAATGACATAGCGGATATCGAAGATCAGGCCAGCCTGCGCCGATGAAGCGAAGGTCATGGACAGGACCAGGCAAAGCGAACAGATCACGATGATGAAGCTGCGGGAATAGTTGACGGTCAGATTCCTGTAATAGATGCTGTAGACAACGGAAGGCATTAACGCAAATAAGAGCTGCAGCAGAGTATCCTTAATCACAGACAGCAGACAACACTCCTTTACTTGCTTCGCTAGGATAATTTAGATTACATTCCTCCACGTTTGCTCATGATCAACGCCCTCCAGAAATTCGACGCCTACCTTTCAAAATCCTTGGGGCTCATATTTCGGATTCAAAATTTATCTGTACTAAAGAAGAAATGAAGGGACATATAAATTCATCGAGAAAACGCTTCCAGCGAAGCGGCAGCACAATTTCGGCATTCTTGCCGGAGGAACGAGCACGATGAGCACATTATTTGTGAATGGAGGGTTCACGAGTGAAGCTGAAAATCGTTATGAGACCCGTCTTCATTCTGTTGTTAGCCATTTCCTTCTTTATTGCCGGATGCCAGGGCGTTACGCCGCCATCGGCAACCGAGCCGCCGCCGTCCGGGGGAGAAACGCCGCCATCCGGAGGAGAGACACCGGCCCCGGGGGGCAAGGATGAGCCGGCACCGCAAGGAGATCCGAAAGCGACGCCTAGAAACGAAACGCTGTATGTGAACGGCCTGCAGTGGGGCGCACCGACGAATTTCAACCTGCTCAGCGGGAACGCCGCGTTTCCGATCAACTATGGGAACTCCCGGGAATTGGTCTACGAAACGCTGTTCATGGTCAACCAGCTGACAGGGGAGCTTGAGCCGCTCCTCGGCACTAAGTACGAATGGACGGACGATCTGAACATGAAGGTTGAGCTTCATCCGGAGGCCAAGTGGAGCGACGGAAAGCCGTTCACTTCGGAGGACGTTGTTTATACGTATCAGCTCGGCAAAAAATACGACATCAATTGGAGCAGCTTCTGGACGTATATTGCGGACGTGAAGGCCGATGGCCCCCATGCCGTAATTATTACGTTGAACGAAGAAAATCCCAACAAGCTGACCGTGCTGGACAGCATTGAGCTGATCCCGATGCTGCCGAAGCATGTCTGGGAAGAAATCGAGAAGAAGGCGGGCAATGATCTTGCGACGATCCGTAAGGAAGTGAACGCCGACCCGATCGGAACGGGACCGTATAAGATGTATTTTTACAATGACCAGAAGATCACGATCGTCCGGGACGACAACTACTGGGGGCAGGTGCTGTTCGGCAAGCTGCCGGCACCGAAATACATCACCCACGTCATCTACAAGGATAACGCCGCGGGCGACTTGGCATTCAAGAGCGGCCAGGTCGACGTATCCCAGCAGTTCATTCCGCAGGTTTGGAAAATGTGGGAGGGCGGCGCCCCTGTCCGAACATACCTGAAGGATGCGCCGTACTATTTGCCGGGCTCCATGCCGTCCATCTTCTTCAATATGTCGAAGCCGGGGCTTGATAACCCGGATGTCCGGAGGGCGATCGCCATGGCGATTGATTACGGGAAAATCTCGGAGCTTGCCATCAGCGGCTACTCTGCGCCAATGGAGCCTTCCTTAACGCTGAACACCGATGCTGAGTCGAAATACGTGGATCAGGAGGCCATCAAGCCGCTGCAATGGACGACCGACGTGGAGGGCGCAAACGCCTTGCTGGATTCGATCGGAGCCAAGAAGGGCAAGGACGGCATCCGCGTTTTGAACGGCACGCGGCTGGGTCCGTTTGAAATCGAATGCCCGTACGGATGGTCGGACTGGAACGCAGCGCTGGAGATCGTTGCCCAGAACGCCAAGGCCATCGGCATCGAGATCCGCACGAAATTCCCGGAGGCGCCGGTATGGACCAATGATCTGCAGACCGGCAAATTCGACATCATCATGAACACGCCGGCCGGCGGCGTCAACCCAAGCCAGCCTTGGGACCGCGCCAGAACGATCATGTATTCCAAGGGCGTCGCTCCGATCGGCGAAATGGCGTTCTGGAACTGGGGCCGTTACAAGAATGACCAGGCGGATGCCATCATCGAGAAAATTCCGGCGACGACGGACGAAGCGGAATTGAAGGCGCTCTATACCGAGCTCACCCAAATCTGGCTGAAGGACATTCCGTCCATTCCGCTTATGTACCGCCCTTGGGTGTTCGATACCGTCAATGAATCGGTCTGGAAGGGCTTCCCGAGAGAAGGCGACGGCAGCAATATCCCGCCTCAAATCTCGATGGATGGAGCAGGCATCAAGGCGCTGTATCAGATTCATAACTGATTGTTAAATCAAACGCGCGTGAAAGACCTATATTAGCGGACGAATGAGGCCCTGATATAGGTCTCTTTTCCAGCGAAACATGTCGCGACAATTTACAGGCCATGGGGGTGAGCTGCTTGAGCGTTTACGGAAAATACATCGTCAAGAAGTTCTTCTGGTATTTCCTTACGCTGGTCATTGCGGTCGGGCTTAATTTCCTGCTGCCGCGCATGATCGAAGGCAATCCGGTGAGCATGATCGTCTCGGAGATGACGCAGGGCATGACGGACAGCGACACCATTAAGCGGGTGTACGAGACGTTCCTTATTGAGTTTGGCATCGACAAGCCCTTGGGCGAACAGTTTTTGATCTATGTGAAAAATCTGCTCAGCGGCAATCTGGGCACGTCCTTCGGGCTGTATCCGAAGCCCGTCACGGAAATTCTGGCCTCCGCCGTCCCGTGGACGATCGGCCTTCAGCTGCCGGCCATCCTGGTCGGATGGCTGCTTGGCAATATCCTCGGCGCCGTTGCCGCATACCGCAAAGGCGTGTTCGATAAAGTGATTTTTCCGGTCGCCTTGTTCGTGAACTCCATCCCGTTCTTTACGCTGGCGATCATTATGCTGTACGTGTTCGCCCTGTCCCTGAATTGGTTCCCGCTGCACGGAGGTTATGACTACCAGCTGGTGCCTTCCTTAAGCTGGGAATTTTTCGCTTCGGTCATCCGCCATCACACGCTGCCGTTTCTGTCGATCGTTCTCGTCACGATCGGGGGCCAAGCGATCGGCATGCGGGAAATGTCCATCTACGAGCTGAACTCGGATTATGTGCTCTACAGCAAGCTGCTCGGCATTCGGGATTCCCGGATCGCAAGATATGTATTCCGCAACGCTATGCTGCCGCAGATTACAGGGCTTGCCCTGTCCATCGGCACCATGGTCGGCGGCTCCCTGATCTGCGAGATCGTATTCAGCTATCCGGGCATCGGTACCTGGATGTTCACCGCCATCCGGCAGCTGGATTATCCGCTGATTTCGGGCTGCACGCTGCTCATCGCGATTGCCGTGCTGCTCGCCAACTTCACGATCGATATCATATACGGCTGGATCGATCCGAGAATCAAGGCCGCACAGATGGAGGATCAGTGATATGAACAGTTCATTCCGCATCTTGATCAAGTCGCCGAAGTTCATGTTCGGGGCGTGCATGCTGCTGGCCATGATCGGTCTTGTGCTGATCTATCCGCTGTTTAACCGCAGCGACCCGCTGGAGATGATCGCGCTTGCGTACCAGCCGCCCGATTCCAAGCTGCTGCTGGGCTCCGACAACTTCGGCAGGGATTTGTTTCTGGAATTGATCTACGGTATCCGCACATCGCTCCAGGTAGGACTCATTGCCGGCGTGTTCGCTACCGCGATCGGGCTCGTGATCGGACTTACCTCCGGATATATCGGCGGCATGATCGATAACCTGCTGACCGCGGTCACGAATATTTTCATCGTCATTCCGTCCTTTGTCATTCTCATTCTGATCTCGGTCAGCATCGATTCACGGAGCTCCTTCGTGACCGCGGTTATCATCGGGGTGACCAGCTGGCCGTGGACGGCGCGGGCTGTTCGGGCCCAGACTTCTTCGCTTCGGAATCGGGACCACGTGAACATCGCCAAAATATCCGGATACAGTACGCCGAGGATCATCGTGTCTGAAATTCTACCGTATATAGCTTCCTACGTCGTCATGGCCTTCGTGCTGCAGACGGCGTCCGGAATCCTATCGGAGGCTTCCATCTCCATGCTTGGGCTCGGCCCGTACAATACGATTTCGCTCGGCATCATCATGAACTGGGCGCTCGTGTTCGAGGCCCCGGTGGCCGGCGCATGGTGGGCGTTCATTCCGGCGGCGATTTCGATCGCCATGATCACGTTCTCCTTGTACATGATGAATACGGGTATGGACGAAATATTCAATCCGAAGATTAGGAGCTGATGGATGACGTGAGTACGCATATTCTGGAAGTCAACGAATTGAAGACGTATTACCGGACCCGGCTCAAGGAGCATGTCTATGCGGTGGATGGCGTCACGTTCGCGCTAGAGGAGGGGAAGACGCTCGGCATCGCCGGCGAATCGGGCTGCGGCAAATCGACGCTGGCCTTAAGTCTGATGGGATTTTACTTTCCTCCGCTTCATTTCGGAGGCGGCTCCATTATCGTCGGCGGAAGGGATATCATGAAGCTTGGGAAGGAGCAGCTGCGCTCCCAAGTGTCGGGCAGGGAGATCTCTTACATTCCGCAGGCGGCGATGAATGCGTTGAATCCGACGCTGCGGATCATTCGTTTCATCGAGGACATCATGAAGGAGCATCGGCCCGAGCTGACCAAGAAGCAGGTATGGGATATGGCCGCCGAGCGGTTCGAGACGCTGAACCTGTCGCCGAGGGTGCTGAATGCGTATCCAAATGAGCTGTCGGGCGGCATGAAGCAGCGGACCGTCATTGCGATCTCCACCATTTTGAACCCGAAAGTGCTGATCGCGGACGAACCGACCTCCGCATTGGACGTTACGTCGCAAAAGGCGGTGATCAAGCTGCTGAAGAGCTTGCTGGACAAAGGCTTTATCCGGTCGCTCGTCTTCATAACGCACGAGCTGCCGCTCTTGTACCATGTCACGGACGACATTATGGTCATGTACGCGGGCGAGATCGTGGAGCGGGGAACCGCCGAGCAGATGATCTTTGATCCGATCCATCCATATACGAAGAAGCTGATGGGCTCCATCATCGTGCCGGAGGAAGGCATGAAGGGCCATAAGCTGGCAGCCATTCCGGGAACGCCCCCGAACCTGAAGAACGTCCCGGAGGGCTGCCGGTTCGCGGATCGCTGCACGTATGCCCACGAGGCGTGCCGTACGGGAAAGATTGCGAACAAAACCTTGGGGGACCGGACGTACCGATGCATCGTCGAGCCTGAAACGCTTAGGGAGTGGTATGCGAATGAAGGGGAATAACGTGCTGATCAAAGGAAAGAATCTGACGAAGGTATTCGGCTTTGGCGGCAACAAGACGACCGCGGTTGACAATGTCAGCTTCGCTTTTCATGAAGGCGAGATTATATCGATCGTCGGAGAGAGCGGAAGCGGCAAGACGACGCTGGCCAAACTGGTTATGGGACTGCTGAAGGAGAGCTCCGGAACGATCGAATACATGGGCAAGCCGAGGCGACTGAAGCGGCATTCGGACCGGAGAAAATATTGGAAGCATATTCAGGCGATCTTTCAGGACCCGTTCTCTTCCTTCAATCAGTTCTATAGAGTCGAGAAGCTTCTCCTCGATTGCATCAAGCTGCAGGGGGAGAAGCTGACGAAGGAGGAGCAGCTGCGCCGCATGAAGGAGGCCTGCTCCTTCGTCAATCTGAAATACGAGGAGCTGCACAATAAGTACCCGTTCGAGCTGTCCGGCGGACAGATGCAGCGGCTTATGATCGCGAGAATTTTTATTCTCCATCCGAAGCTGCTTATCGCCGATGAACCGACCTCCATGGTCGACGCCTGCTCCAGATCGACCATCCTGGATATGCTCCTTAAGCTGCGGGAGGAGAACAATATGACGATTATTTTCATTACCCATGACGTCGGCCTGGCCTATTATGTGAGCGATACGCTTTACATCATGGAGCAGGGGAAAGTGGTTGAGAAGGGGCCGGCCGAGGAAGTCATCCTGAATCCGAAGCACCCGTATACCCGCCAGCTGATTTCCGATGTTCCGAAAATCCATTCGGAGTGGGATCTCGCCTGATTGCTTATCACGCCGGCTGTTGCATGTCAGCACAGAGCTGCCCGTAAACGGAAACGAACCGTTTACGGGCATTTGTTTTTTCGGAGGTGAGAAGCAGCAGGCGGTCAAGGACGTCCCGCTTATTCTATTGGGGCAGATGCAATACTGCAGTCTGTGTGCAAAGATTTTTTTCGTTCGATATTCGCATTTGTGCAAAATTTGCCGATATATCATTTGGCTGCCCTTCGATTCATTCCATGGAGGTAGTGAGACTGGATCGGGCATGGCATCGACAGAATGGATGACGAAGAAGGGATGAACCGCTTATTGAGACACGAAAACTTCTGGACGGCGTTTGCTATCCTCGCCATATACGCGTTGATGATCGGCATGATCATGGTGAGGAGACATAAGCAACGAAATTCGATAAAAGACGACAAAAAAAGACTCGCGGAGGCGGAAAGCAGATTTCGAATGCTGGACGATCTGCTGCATACGCTCGATGTCGGCATCTGGTCTTATGACTGCGGAGCGGGGCGGATTGTTAACGCCTCCCTGGTCTTTCATGAAATGAGCGGCTATTTGGCGGAGCATTTCGAGAACGGCATCTCATGGAGAGCCCTGATTCACCCGGAGGATCTGCCATTGCTTGAATCATGCGTTCTACAGCTGCGGCAGGGAGAAGCTGTCCATGCGCAATATCGGATCGTCCATGCCGCGGGCGATGTGCGCTGGGTCCAGGTGAAGATGATCCCGACCATGGATCAGCTGAAGCGGATGGTCCGGGTGGATGGAATCGCGATCGACGTTACTTCCCGCTATAAGATGGAAGAGGCGCTTCATGACATTACGGAGGGCAAAAAGATGGAGCAGGCGCTAAAAGAAAGCATGGAGCGATACCGCAGGCTCGTCGAATCTTCGCCGGTGGCCATTGCCGTATGCAGGCAGCACAAGCTGGTCTATGTCAATCCCGCCGGACTGCGGATTGTGGGTGCCGGCGGCCCGGAGGATTTCCTCGGGACCGATCCTTGGGACTGGCTGTACGAGCCCTGGGAACAGAGCAAGCAGGGCAGGGTCATCGAGCGCATTCGCAAGGGGAATGTCGTCCCTGAAGAGCTGTCGATCCGGAGAATGGACGGGGCCAAGGTGGACGTCATCGTTACGGCATTGCCCGACGACGAAACGGATGCGGTCCGAATTTTCTTCGAGGATGTGACGGCCCGCAAAGCGGCCGAGCGGGCCCTGATCGACAGCGAACGGATCAACCGCCATATTTTGGATATCGCTCCGGTCGCGATGGTGCTTCATTCGAATTTTGAATGTATTTATATGAATCCGGCAGGCATGCGCCTGCTTGGCGTCTCGGATCTCGCTCAGCTTGAAGGGAGGGGGTATGAGCAATTCGTTCCCCCTGATCAGATTGATCTGGTTCGAAGGGAGGTCAAGGGAGTCTATGAGCAAGGGGCCACTGCAACGCTGGTGGAGAGCCAGATTATCCAAATCGACGGCACGGTCATCGATATCGAGGTCGTTACCGCCCCAATCCCTTATATCGGGGACAATACAGCACTGACGATTATCCGGGATATTACGGAGGAGAAGAGGGCGGAGCGGGAGCGGAATGCGGCGGAGAAGCTGATCCGGGAGAGCGAGGAGCGATATTTCCAGCTGCAGATGAGCCTTGACCGGTTCTCCTCGGACCTGTTCGGGATGGTGAAGATCAGTGAACTGAATACAAGGATCGTCGAGGAAATCCAAAAAGTGCTTAAAACCGAGAAGGTCAGCCTCGTCACCTTGAACTGCGGCAGCTCAGAGTTCTGCGTCTCAGGAGGTGTCGGGGAATTCTCCAAAGACGCTCTGTATGCGATTTGCGATCGCCATCCCGAGCAGCTTCCGCTCTGCAAGCTGCACGAGACGTCAGGCGGATATTTCGTGAAGATCGGCGAGATCAACGGGGATCACAGCATGATTTACATCAGCGAGAAAGTGGCGTTGCTTCAGTACGAAGCGATAAAAATATGGCTGGAGACAATCTCGCGTTATGTGAGCGTGCTGTATGATAATTTCCGCGTGATCGAGGATTTGACCGCAGAGCTGGAGAAGCTGGGGCCCTCCCGGCAGCCCGTATGGCTGCTGCGCCTTATGCTTCACCTCTCGGAGAACGAGCGGAAGCGCCTCTCCCAGGATCTCCATGATGCGGCTCTTCAAGAGCAGATTATATGTACAGAAAGCTGAACCAGATCGTCACGGATACGGAGCTGCCTCCAAAGCTTCTGGGTCAGCTTGAGGAGATTGAGCAGGGACTGCTCGACGTCATCTATCAAATCCGGATTACGTGCAATGAGCTCCGGCCGCCGCTTCTGAAGGAAGAGGGACTTGAACGGTCGCTGGAGGCGCTGTTTGAATTCACGCAGCTGCGTACCAATTATTCCATTTCGTTCGATTGCTCGGCATTCGAAGATGATCTCAGCGACGACAGACTTATCGGACTTTACCGGATCGTGCAGGAGCTTCTTGCAAACGCGACCAAGCATTCCAATGCAACGGAGGTAAAGCTGGGCTTGTCCACCCGATCAGGCCAGGTCATTCTGAATTACGAGGACAACGGCATCGGCATGGAGCTGGAAGATCTGGAGAAGCAGAGGGATCAATTCAGCAGCATGGGCATACACGGGATGAAGGAGCGCGTGCGCTGCATGAACGGGACCATCGCGTTCGCTTCAGCCGCAGGCGGCGGACTGGCTGTATATATTTCGGTAACGGCAAGATAAGCCTGGACCTGGGATGCAGGCTGTAGATCGAGGGGGTTAAGGGATGATTGAAATTTTATTGGTGGACGACCATCCCTCCGTAATGGAGGGAACGAAGATGCTGCTTGAGCAGGAGGAGGATATGAGGGTCATGCTTGCATACACGCCGGAGCAGGCGCTCCAGCTCGTTACATCGCGGCATTTCGATGTGATGCTGATCGATATGCATATGCCGGGCATGAACGGCATTGATTTGGCGAAGAAGATTCTTGGGCTGATGCCGGATGCGATCATGCTTATCTATACCGGCTTTGAAGTGAGCTATCACTTCAATCTGATCATGGATGCTGGGTTGTCAGGCTTTGTACTGAAGACGGCGGGAAAGGAGCAGCTTGTCACGGCAGTCCGGTGCGCCCTTCGGGGGGAGGTCGTTCTTCCGCTCGGGCTGGTGAAGCAGCTTCGCCGGACAACGGGTACCATGCTGGAACGCGCCCCGGGCAACCAAGCCCAGTCGATCACGAACAAGGAATACGACATTCTAAAGGAAATAGCGCGGGGGAAGAGCAATAAAGAAATTGCGGGAACGATCATGATGAGCCAGCGTTCGCTTGAGTACTGTCTAACGAGCCTGTTCCAGAAGCTGAGTGTCAAATCCCGAATCGAGGCTGCCATCAAGGCGAAACAGCTCGGAATCCTGTCTGATACCGATTTTGTGCAAATGCAATAATAATGTAGCGAAGAATCGCATGGCTTTATTCTATCGATCTTCGTTTCTCTCTGATTGAGCTTTTAAAGGCTCATACCAAGGCAATTTACGATAAAGCAGCATTGTGAATAGGTACCCCGCAAAAAAAATGCGTGATCACGCAATAAAATTTCGGTTACGAACCGTAAGCGAGTGTATATGCTTAAGTTACTAGATGAATATAGTCTTAACGTAGGAAGGGAAGGGGCTCGTGGCATGACAAAAGACCTAGAGTTTGCTTCGGACGATCTCTTGTCGCCCGAAGAGATTGATGTCATCCTAGCTCAGCTAGAAGAGGAAATCATGAAGGCTGCAACCAGAAGAGGCGGGGGGAACGATTGATGGGATTACGGGAGAGGTTGAGATCATTATTTGCCATGAAGCTTCGGACGCGAATGATGTGGGTCATTCTAGGGTCGATTACGATTTTGCTGGGAGGAATGATTACATATATCAGCTTTACGACGAAACATGAAGCGCTGGATTCCGCCAGAACACTGGCATTTACGCAAAGCGAGAAGATTGGCGCCCTTGTACAGCGGGAGCTTGATGATGTGATGAACAGTGCAAGAACCTTGTCCGCCAGCTTTATCGGGATGAAACAGACCGGCTCGGCTGACCGTGAGGTGGTAAGTGAAATGCTGCGGATGAATTTGGAGGGCAATCCGTCCTGGGAAGGAATTTGGACCATTTGGGAGCCTAATGCCTTCGACAGCCGGGATGCGGAATTCCGGAACAAGCTGGGGAGCGATGCTTCCGGACGGATGATCTCTTATTGGGCCAGAACGAAATCCGGTCTTGAGCACACGCCGATTACGGATGATTACACCGCGGAAGGAGAAGGAGATTTTTACCTGCTTGCGAAGAACAGCGGCAAAGAGGTTATTATGGATCCTTACCTCTTCAAAGTCGGCGGTGAAGAGATGATGATGACATCGCTTGTCGTGCCGATTATCGAGAACGGAAAGACGATCGGAGTCGTTGGCGTGGATGTTTCGCTGGAGGCGCTGCAAACCGTGATGGAGCAATTCAAATTGTTCGAAACCGGGTTTGCCCATATCTACTCCAATACCGGGGTGATCGTGACCTCTCCGGAGGATGGAAGGATGGGACAGCGGCTTGAAGATGCCTATCCGGGCGAGACGGCCGGCGATATTTTGAGTGCTATTGCAAAGGGCGAGGCATATTCGGAACAGGATGACGAGCTGTTCAAGCTCTACACCCCGGTCCGGACAGGGCATACGGAGACGCCGTGGTCTGTCGCAATCATTGTTCCGACCGATGAGATTACGGCCCAGTCGGACAGGTTGCTGCAGTTGATTATCATCGCTGGCGTTGTGACGCTGCTTGAAATGGCGATTGTCGTTACGCTTCTGACAAGGTCCATCGTGAAGCCGCTTGGTCAAGCGGTTGCGATCGGCGAATCCATGTCGCGCGGAGACTTTACGCAAGAAATCCCGGAAGCCTATTTGGCCAAAGCCGATGAGATCGGAACGCTGTCCCGGGTATTTAAGCAGCTGGGCGAGAGCATGCGGACGATGATCGGGCGGGTGAACGGCAATGCCCTCTCGGTTGCGGAGGCTTCCCAGCAGCTGTCGGCAGGGGCAGAGGAGCTGGCGGTTGGCAGCAGCACGCAAGCCGAGTCCGTACAGACGATGAGCGAGCTGTTCCAGGAGTGGTCGACGGCCATTACATCGGTGGCAAGCAGCGCTTCGTCGGCATCCGAGCTCGTCAATCAGACAGCCGAGGTGGCGTCCGAAGGCGGAGCGGTGGTCCACCAATCGGTTGAAGGGATGAATCGCGTTCGCGAGCATATGGCGAGATTGGAGCAGGATTCGCAGCGGATCGGTGAGATTACGCTGGTGATCGATGACATTGCGAGACAGACGAATCTGCTTGCCCTGAACGCGGCGATTGAAGCCGCACGTGCCGGAGATCACGGCAGAGGCTTCGCGGTTGTGGCTCATGAAGTGCGCCAGCTGGCCGTGCGAAGCGGAGAAGCGACGAAGCAGATCGCCGACATTATAAAGGGCATGCAGCAAAATACAACCGACAGCGCGGAGGCGGTGCACGAAGGGGTCAGGTACACCGAGCAGGCTGGTGAAGCCTTTGAGCGCATCGTCAGCATGGTGAATGAGTCTGCCGCGAAAGTGATGGATATCGCTGCTGCGAGTGAGGAGCAGGCGGCTCAGGCCGTATCCGTGGGATCCGCGATTGAGAATATCTCATCCTCAACGCAGGAAACCGCTGCGACGAGCGAAGAAACTGCGGCTACCGCGCAATCTCTCGCCGAGCTGGCCGATGAGCTGAACCATACCGTTTCGGCGTTTAAAATCTGATGGCAAGTCCTTGAAAATGGTGATAAGCTTGGCCCTAAGGCCAGGCTTTTTTGCTTGGGAAGAGATTGGAGGATAGCGGCATGTTTGGCAGCCTGTTTCAGCGGCAGTTGTTGAGCGGCAATTTTATTCCCCGGTTTTATGCGTATTACTATAAGCAGTGGACGGATTATACGATGCCGTTTCATCACCATGATTCAACGGAAATTATGTACATGATTTCAGGGACCTGCCGCATCGAAGTGAAGGACGGAAATGAGGAGAAGGGGATCAAGCTGAGAAAAGGGGAGTTCATTATTTTGGATGCCAAGGTTCCCCACCGGCTGATCGTAGACAAGGCGGCTTCATGCCGCATGCTTAACGTGGAATTCGGTTTTGCGGAACGTGAGAGCAGTTCACCCTCCTTGCGCCATATCGCAGATGAGGAAGCGGCGGTGTACTCCTTGATCGGACAGACCTCTCCTTTTGTGGTGTTAGCTGATCGGGAAGAGGTATATCCGGTGCTGAAGAGCCTGGTGCTGGAGCTTGACCAGCGGGGAACGGAAGGAACGCTCATGACGCATCTGATGTTTATCCAGCTGCTTGTGTGTGTTGCCCGGCTGTATAAGGAGCGTGAGAGCAGCGACGTTCCTTCCAGCGAATTCTATATCAAACGGTGCGTTGATTTTCTGCATCATAATTATGACCGGAACATCCAGGTGAAGGATGTTGCGGCTGAAGTCAATCTGCACCCGGGGTACCTTCACCGCGTGTTCAAGAAGGGGACCGGGAGAACAATCACGGATTATTTGACGATGATCCGCATGGAAAAAGCCAAGCTGCTGCTGGAGCAGACCGATATCCCCATCCATGAAATTTCCGATTACGTCGGCGTTTCCAGCAGGCAGTATTTCCACCTGCTGTTTAAGAAATATACGGGGAGCACGCCGGTGGAATACCGGCATTCGAAGGACCGGAATTCCTGGAAACAGGACGAGATCAGCAATCACTCCTAGAGCAGGTTAGAATATTTGACTCGGATGAAAGCAAAGAAGTCATGATATTGATAACGCTTACCGCGGGTTCGTTGCTACAATAGCTTCAACCGATATTGAAGCTGGGAGTGAAGAACGAATGTCGTTTAAGGTAACGTTTATCGGAGCTGGAAGCATAGGGTTTACCCGCGGACTGCTGCGGGATCTCTTGATTGTACCGGAATTCCGGAATATTCAGATTGCCTTCACGGATATCAGCGAGCGCAATCTCTCGATGGTCACCGAACTCTGCCAGAGGGACATCAACGAGAACGGATTGCCGATCACCATCCAATCGACGACGGACCGGCGAGAAGCGCTGGCGGGTGCCAAGTACGTATTTTGCACGATTCGCGTTGGAGGGCTTGAAGCTTTTCAGACGGATGTGGATATACCGCTTAAATATGGCATTGATCAGTGCGTAGGCGATACGCTATGCGCGGGCGGCATTATGTACGGTCAGCGCGGAATCCCCGAAATGCTTCGCATATGCAAGGATATTCGGGAGGTTTGCCTGCCGGATGTGCTGCTTCTCAACTATTCCAACCCGATGGCGATGCTGACATGGGCTTGCAATAAGTACGGCGGCGTTCGCACGATCGGCTTGTGTCACGGGGTTCAACACGGCCATCATCAGATTGCCGAGGTCTACGGGCTGGACAAGAAGGACGTGGACATTGTCTGCGCGGGCATCAATCATCAGACTTGGTATATAAAAGCATCGCATCAGGGAAGGGATTTGACCGAGGGGCTGCTGGAGGCGTTCGAGCGCCATCCGGAATACAGCCGTACCGAGAAGGTCCGGATCGATATGCTTCGGCGCTTCGGCTATTACAGCACGGAGTCCAACGGCCATTTGAGCGAATACGTGCCGTGGTACCGCAAGCGTCCGGAGGAGATCCCGGATTGGATCGACCTGGGCAGCTGGATCAACGGAGAAACCGGCGGCTATCTTCGTGTCTGCACGGAGGGAAGGAATTGGTTCGAGACGGATTTCCCGAACTGGATGAAGGATCCGGCTGTCAGCTACACCCAAGAGAACCGTGGGGAAGAGCACGGCTCCTATATCATTGAAGGCTTGGAGACCGGGCGGGTCTATCGAGGGCATTTCAACGTCGTCAACCAGGGAGTTATCTCTAATCTGCCGGACGATGCCGTCATCGAAGCGCCGGGATATGTCGACCGGAACGGGATCTCCATGCCGCTCGTAGGAGAGCTGCCGCTTGGTCCCGCAGCCGTATGCAATGCGAGCATTTCGGTACAGCGGTTAGCGGTGGAAGCGGCCGTACATGGCGACGATCAGCTGCTTCGGCAAGCATTCATGATGGATCCGCTCGTCGGGGCGGTGTGCAATCCGAAGGAAATCTGGCAGCTGGTTGACGAGATGCTTGTAGCCGGGGAAGCTTGGCTGCCCCAATACAAGGACGCCATAGCCGAAGCGAAGCAGCGGCTGGCCGCTGGCAGCCTTCTTCCGACCCGAAGCTATGAAGGCGCCGCCCGGCTGAAGGTGAAGACGATCGAGGAGATGCGTCAGGACCGGGATCAGGCTAATCGGAATGCGGGTGAATCCGACAAGGGGAAAGACCGCGAGAAAATATCGCCCGGTCTGGAGTGAATGGAAGAAAATGGAGTCCATGAGTTAATGGAGTTAATAGAGTTAACGGAGTTAATGGAATCGTTGGAAGCAATGAGTCAATGGAAGCGATCGATGTAATGAAAGCCATAAAAGTCGATGAATCATTGAATCTAAGCAGCATTAATCATGAATGATGGATCAAGGGTGCTCGAGATCGCCGCAATGGTAGACCTCCGGCCGTTTTATGCGGCCGGAGGTCTTTTTTGGTCGCACTTGCCCAAGCAAGCGCGTATCTCGCTGGCGGCAACCGGGACGCGGCGGACAGCCGCGGTCCGGCTGTCGTCTGAGTAAGCCGGGAGCCGTTTACAGGAGACGTGCGGAAAGCTTTGTCTATATGAAATGAAAAACGTAAACATGGGCGTAAAGAGTCCGCTGCAAGGGGGTGTACGGAAAGTCGTGCAAAAGTGGATCGAAAACCTGCATCCCCAGGCATTTGTGCAAAAGTCGTACTAATAAGGGAGCAAAGGCCCTATTTCACAAATTTGACGAATATTTAAAAAAATGAGACTGCTAAATCCATGACCTCAGAAATTTTGTACAAAAAGTCGTGCAAAATCCATTGCGAAAGCGCCAACCCTCATGCATTTATACGAAAAATCATACAAACGAGAACACGCAGTTTCCCGTTGCAAACATCTTCTCCTTCAAAATTATGAATGGATAAACTTGACTTTAAAACAGGTAAGCGTGCACAATGGAAATGGTTTACAATGCATGCAAGTGGAGAGTCAAGTTTTAATGAAGAAGGAGGCCATAGGATGATCATTGGGGTTCCTAAGGAAATTAAAAATAATGAGCATCGTGTCGGCATGACGCCGGGCACTGTCGTCAGCTATACAAAGGCCGGGCACGAAGTGCTGGTGCAATCCGGTGCCGGTCTCGGCGTCGGCTTCACCGACGAGGATTACATCGCGGCAGGGGCGAAAGTGGTAGGAACTGCCGCAGATGCATGGAAGGCCGAAATGGTCGTCAAAGTAAAGGAACCCCTGCAGGAGGAATACGATTACTTCCAAGAAGATATGATTCTCTACACCTACCTGCATTTGGCTCCCGAGCCGGAGCTGACAAAAGCATTGGTAGACCGCAAGGTATGCGCGGTGGCATATGAGACGATTCAGCTTCCGGATGGCAGTTTGCCGCTCTTGACGCCGATGAGCGAAGTGGCCGGCAGAATGTCCATCCAGATCGGCGCCCATTTCCTGGAGAAGGCGCACGGCGGCAAAGGAGTGCTGCTCAGCGGCGTTCCCGGCGTAGCTCCGGGCAAGGTGGCTGTCATCGGAGGAGGCATCGTCGGTACGAATGCCGCCAGGGTTGCCCTCGGTCTTGGCGCGGATGTCAGCATTCTGGATATCAATCCGGTCCGACTTCGTCAGCTGGACGATTTATTCCAGGGGAGAGTTAAAACCATTATGTCGGACCCGTATCATATTGCGGAAACGGTGAAAACGGCAGACCTCGTCGTTGGAGCCGTCCTTATCCCGGGTGCTCGAGCCCCTCGGCTCGTTACCGAGGAGATGGTCAAGGAGATGAGCCCCGGATCCGTCATCGTGGATGTGGCGATTGACCAAGGCGGCTCTATCGAGACGATTGACCGGATTACCACCCACGATCATCCGACCTACGAGAAGCACGGCGTCATCCATTACGCCGTTGCTAACATGCCGGGTGCCGTAGCGCGCACCTCGACGCTGGCATTGACAAACGTTACGGCTCCGTATGGACTGAAGATCGCGAACAAAGGCATACGATCCGCCGCCCGGCAGGATCAGGCACTGGCCAAGGGCATTAACGTGATCGGCGGCAAAGTAACGTATGAAGCGGTCGCAGCTGCACACGGATATGCTTATACCAGCATAGACGATTACTTGCTGTCTTAAGGCTGCAGCAGATGTGTTTTACATATAAAAAAAAGCTCTTTTTCGAAATTACGAAAAAAAGAGCTCTTTTATAACAGTCATCGCCTTAGCACAAGCGGCGAATCAGAAGTCCCGGTTCATGCTCTCTTCATCGGCAACCGATTGAATTTCTTCCGATCCGATGCTGAGGACCTGGTATCCGTCCTTCGCTTGCTTGTTTAATGCGCGTTCCTTTATGAATTTCGGGCTCGCTTCGCCTGCGTCTTCATCATAAACGAGGAGGATGCCGTCGGTTTTGCGAAGAAGGAGATCA
Source organism: Paenibacillus sp. FSL W8-0919 (assembly GCF_038003785.1). Lineage (NCBI taxonomy): Bacteria > Bacillati > Bacillota > Bacilli > Caryophanales > Paenibacillaceae > Paenibacillus > Paenibacillus sp. FSL W8-0919. Next base: position 6,357,126 of record NZ_JBBOPV010000001.1, on the reverse strand, counting down.
TCCCTGGCTGTGAATTGCCATGGGCCACGATAGGGCTCCTTGCTGACAGCGGCATAAAAGTCGACCCCCCTCATGAGCTGCTGGAAATAGGACTTCTTGTCATCGTTCCACTGCTCCTCAGGATTCAAGTAGGCGGTAAGAATGGAGCACCTCAGCTGGGGATACGTTGTCTTCAGCTCGATGGCGGCCTCGATCGCCCATAAGTCGACTCCGTATTGTCCGGGGGTGATGACCCATTGCAATCCTTCCTCAAGCAGCGGAATGAGCCGGTTCGCTATCGCTTTGCGGATATAGGGGATGCCTTGATGCTTGTTGCTGTAGATACCGAGCTCATGGGCCCGATATCCGGTGACCAGAATGTTTTCCATCTGCGTACACTCCTTGATGGGATGTAGGATCAGTGTATAGTTTTCAGAAACATCTAGCAACATCGTTTCACAAAGTTTCGGTTTGGGTAAGTAAGCGAGAATACATATTTTAGGAGGATATTCTTTTGAAGAAATGGACAGCGTTACTACTTGGAACAATTTTGGTTATGGGATTGGCTGCATGCGGCAATGACAAAGAGGCTAAGCAAGAACCGGTAACCCCGGCTGCCGGACAGGAGGCGACGACGCCGGAAACGCCGCCGGCTGAGGATGCTAAAGAGGAGCCGAAGGAGGAAGCCGCACCGACGGCTGACGAGCTTCTGGAAAAATCGGTGGAAGCTTCCCAAAGCATGAAGAGCTTTGCCATGCAAGCCGATATTAAACAAAATATCGTTGTGGAAGGCACAGAAAAGATGGAGCAGAACATCGACATGGTGCTGGATTCGGAAGTGACGCTTGAGCCGATGGAAATGATGCAGAATATGACGATGGAATCGCCGGAAGGCAAAGTCGAGATGAAGCAATATATTACAGAGGAAGGCATCTATATGTTGATGGATGGACAATGGATGAAAATTCCTCAAGAATCGGAGCAGGAAATCCGCAGCAGCTTGGATATGGCCGCAGCGGGCCCTAAGCAGCAGATCGAGCAGTTCAAGTCGATCGCCAAGGATATGAAGGTAGCCGATGAAGGTGACAAGTACGTCTTGACGGCGGAAGTTTCCGGCGATAATTTGAAAGAGCTCGCAACGTCCATGATGAATCAGGCAGGCGGTGACCCGCAAACGGCTGCAATGATGGAACAGATGGACATCAAGAGCATCAACATCGTTTACGGCATACAGAAGGATACCTACTTGCCGACCGCGACCGATCTGGACATGGTGATGGAAATGGAAGCCGAAGGTCAGAAAGTGACGCTCGACATGAAGATGAAGAGCACGTATTCCAAGCATAATGAGGTAAGCAAGATCGAAGTACCGAAGGAAGCGTTGAGTGCGGAATAATCGGATATTATATATTAATTAAGGAAACAGCTGTCCCGCCGGATGCGGGACAGCTGTTTTTTTAGATGTGTGTGCTCGTCGGGCCGTTTATCAGCGGGTATTGTCGACATCATGGATCAGCTCGGGCAGGCCTATCGAACCTCTACAACCACGCTGCCAAACAGCTGTCCGTCAATCGAAGCCATAATCCGCCATAATCCTGGTGAAGGCAGCATCATCATAGACGGGAGCATCGCATCTGCGCCGTACATCGGGGAGGGACGGATTTCCGTCTGAAATACATCGATCAGCTCATTGGAATGCTGTTTAACGGCGGTAAACGTCAAGTCGCCGGTCAGCTCCTCGTCCTTTCCCCAGAAATGCCACATATACTTATTGGGTTTGCCTGCGGCAAAATCCATGCCGAGGAAAGCGAGACGCCCCTCCACGCCCGTTACGCTTCTCGGAGGGGCGCCCCTGGAAGCGGGGATCTTCGCTTCTTCCTCTGAAACATCGGTAACGAAGGAGGGGCTCGGCTCCCAGCTGCCGTCAGGCACATCGAAGACGATATCGCCGTATTTTTTTCCGTCGATCAGCAGATCGAACTTCCATAGCCCTGCGAGCGGCAGTCCAAAGCGGGAAACAATACGCGTCGCGTCCTTGAAGGACGAATCCGGCCCGCCTAAGTATGCCATGTCCGCCGTAATTTCCGTCTCGGCCAGTTCCTCTAGGATCATGCCGGAATCCCGATGAACGGCCGTAATGCGGACATGCTTGCCCTCAAGCTCCTCGATCGGCGACATGAGGAACCATGCCGCTCCCGCAGGAGCGCCAGCAGCGTAGTCTCCGCCGGCAAACACTTGAAGCCTCGGCTCCCCGTTCTCCGTATACAGCGTATGCGGTGTCCATTCGGAGGCCGAGCCGGGGCCCTTAAGAGGCACAAGCTGTCGAAGGGCGGGAAACGCTTGCCACCCCCATACTGCGGTTAGCAGAAGGAGCGCACATATTCCGGCAGTCAGGACAGGGACGCGGCGCCTCCAAGAAGACGCCAAGCCTTGCGAATGCTGCAAGTCAGCGGATTTCCGGCGATTCAGAATATCGGCCTTCATCTCCTCCGTGAACATTGGCTCCCGGAACGGGGAAGCTGCAAGCTCCCGGGCCCATTCCGGCCGATCCGGCTTCGATTCCTTATTCATTAGGCATCCTCTCCTCTCAGCAAATTTTCCATTCTTACGCGGGCGCGGTGGAGCCTGGATTTGATCGTCCCCTCCGAGATGCCTAGCAGCTCGGCCATTTCCTTGCGGGTCAGCTGAAAATGAAATTCCAGCAGGAGCACCTCCCGGTATGCCTGGGGTAGCTGCATGACATGCTTCCAGATCTGCGATACCGCTTCCGTATCCAAAAACTCCATTTCGGCGGAAGGGCTGGCCTGTCTGGTTGTGAGCCATCCCGCAAGCGAGACTTTGGATATGAAGGAGGATTTGAGATAATTCAGGGACAGATTGCGGGTGATGGTCAGAAGCCAGGTCTTGACGGAGCTGCGGCCTTGGAAATCCTTCAAATGCCGGAAGGCTCTTAGGAAGACGTCCTGGCTGATATCATCTGCAGCATCGCGGCGCTTCGTAAGGAAATAGGCATAATTCCATACATCCTGGCCAAAAGACTCCATAAGCTCTTTCAGGACTGATCCGGCATCGTCTGCGGCTACCATCGTCTTTAGGTACTCCAATATTCGTCACCTCATGAATTAGACAAATGAAGACATCATCGGTTCCCGGCTTGTTGTCATTTATGCGAAACGAAATCAGGCGGTTAAACGTTATATAATTATCGGCATCCGAACAAGGCGCGAGGGGAGGAAAGGGTATGGATCTGTATTTTAAGGATAACTTTTTTAGCGCGGGCTGGACAGATATTATGAATGTGAATGGGGAAAGCATCGGCATACTGGATTTGAAAAGCGCCTTCAGCTCTTCACTGGATGTATACGATGCCTCAAGGACCAAGGTATGCAGCGGCTCCTTCCGTTTCTTCTCGAACAAATGGAATGTCGTTGACGCGGAGGACAGGGAGCTTGGCGTGCTGCGTATGCGAATGAGCTTTGTAACCAAGAAATTCGAATATGATGCGGGAGATCGGGGCATTTATGAAATTGTATCTCCGGCTTTTTCCAATGAATATGAGATAAGCGATGGCAGGGGAAGCCTTGTCGCACGGTTTTCGAGGATCAGCGGATGGCTGCAGCCAGGCGCTTACCGGCTGCACAACAGCAGCGGGGTTCTCGGCGATTATGAGCTGATTGCCGTCGTGATGGGAATCCATGAAATCCGCAAGCGCAATAACAGTGCGGCGGCAAGCGCATCCCATTAACGCCGTCTTACGGGCAGGAGGGACTAGGGCAGCATGAATACAGTCAGCGATCATTTGGACTATGGCTTGACGATTATTTTTATCGGATTTAATCCGAGCTTGCGATCCGGGGAGGTTGGTCATCATTATGCGAACCCCCGCAACAATTTTTGGCGGATCTTGCATCAATCGGGCTTGACGCCCCGGCTTTATGAAGCTTCGGAGGACGGGGAGCTGCTTAAATTGGGCTACGGCTTCACCAATATCGTGGCAAGGCCGACCAGGGGGGCGGAGGATATTACGCGCGAAGAATACCGGGCCGGACGGGAGACGCTTAGGGAAAAGCTGCAGAAATACAGACCTCAAGTCGCCTGCTATGTCGGCAAAGGCGTATACACCGAATTCAGCGGCAGGACGAAGGTGCAATGGGGCTTGCAGCCCGATTCCGTCGTTGACGGGGTTCGCGATTTTGTCGCCCCCTCTTCCAGCGGACTCGTTCGAATGCCGATGGGGGAGATTGTATCGATATACCGGGAGCTATACCGACTGATTTCCGAAAGCCCGGAGATGTAAGCCAGCTTTACGCTTTACATGTCCTTTAAATGAATGATAGATTTCCCTAAAAAAGAGGAACGCCTCATAAGACACCGATATCCGGTTCTTGAGCGTTCCTCTTGTTGTGCTGCAATCTTTATGGGCTGTGCCGGCTTACAGCCGCAGCAGCGAAGGGTCGATCCGCGGGACAAGCCCTTCGTCAGCCGCGCGATCCAGCAGGGACGTAATAGCATTGTAACCGTCCGAACCAAGATCGGCCGTGAACGGGTTGACGTACAGGTTAATGTGAGCCTCCGCTACCTTCGGATCCATCTCCTGCGCATGCTCCAGTACATAGGATCGGGATTCCTCCGGATGCTTCCACGCATATTCGACCGAGGCGCGGGTCCATTCGGCAATGCGGCCAAGGTCAAGCGAACGGCGGGCAACGATGGCGCCGAGCGGGATCGGCAGGCCCGTATCCTCTTCCCACCAGCTTCCGAGATCCGTCATTAGCTTGAGGCCGTAGGAAGGATAGGTGAACCGCGCTTCATGAATGACAAGACCGGCGTCGATTTCGCCGTCCCGTACGGCAGGCATGATCCGGTCAAACGGCATGACGACAATTTCGCCAAGCCCGCCGGGTACATGCTTTGCGGCCCATAAACGGAACAGCAGGTAGGCTGTGGACCGATCGCTCGGAACAGCCACGCGGCGACCTGACAGAGATGCAGGGCTGGCCGGGGTTTGGCCGTCCGTGAGCTTGTCCGCCGTCAGCACGAGCGGGCCGCAGCCGCGGCCAAGTGCGCCGCCGCACGGAAGCAGGGCATACTCATCGAGTACCCACGGCAAGGCTGCATAAGATATTTTCAGAATGTCATGTGTCCGGTCCTCCGCAGCCCAGCGGTTCGTAATATCGATATCGGCATAGGATACATCAAGCTCTGGGGCACCCGGTATCCGTCCGTGCACCCAGGCGTGGAATACAAAGGTATCGTTCGGACAAGGGGAAAACGCAATTTTCATGACAGCACCTCCGGAAGTAGTGAACTGGCGGTCTCAAGCTGGCGCAGCGCTTCGGGAATCCGCCATGCGCTGCGATCCCTCGGACCGACCTTATTGGATATTGCGCGGATTTCCATGACCGGTACGCAGGCCATAGCGGCAGCCGTCGCCACGCCGAAGCCCTCCATTCCTTCAGCGGCAGCGCCGGGCACCTGCCCGGCTAACCCTGCCGCGCGTTCTGCACTGCCCGTTGTCGTGGAGACGGTCAGGATCGGACCAAGACTTACGGGCAAGCCGGCGCGCTTCAGCGCTTCGACAAGCCGGATGGATGCGTTAGTCTCGGCTTCAATCCGGTCGGTTCCGAAACCGAGCTCTCGAACGCTGGCAAAGCCGTCCGCCGTTTCCGATCCCAAATCCGCGGCGACGATCGAATCGGCGATAACAACGCCGCCCACTTCCGCTCTTCCGTCGAAACCGCCGGCGATGCCCGCGCTGATGACGAGGCGATATGCCGAACGGGCCAGACGGGTTGCGGCAGCAGCGGCCGCGGCAGCAGGGCCAACGCCCGCTGCAATGACATCGAAGCCGTCCGCATTCCTTAATCCCCGCATGACGGCATCCCGTTCCGCCTCTACCGCGGTAACGATCAGCACGCGACGGGCGGACGGATCCTGCGTGTTATGATTCCCGGCTCTTGCCGGGTCTGATTGAGAATGAACTTGCATGTTCTGCTCTCCTTCATGGCTGAATTCCAGCGACCTACCCTTTAACGTTATCTCGTTACGGCTCTTGTGTAAAGTCTTTGGGGCTTTCGTCTTGCCGCAGTTTTTGTAGCAGGAGCTTCCCTGCATAGAGTATAATGGACAAAACTACGTACATCGGGATGAGATTCGGAGGTTGGATATCTTTGCGCAAGAAGGGTGCGAACGGACAAGAGAGCAGGGCGAAACTGCTGATGATCGCTGCTAATGAATTCGCGAGATCAGGATATCATCATACGAAGATCAGCACCATCGTATCCCGGGCAGGGTTAACCCAGCCGTCGTTTTACCTTTATTTTGAGAGTAAAGAAGCGATCTTTCGCGAATTGGTTGGGAATTTCCGGTCCGGGCTGAAGGAGCTGATCGAAGGCAGCAGGCTGGAGGGCGGCATAAGGGAGGATGATGTTCCCGATCGGCTGCTGGCTGTCTTAACAAGCTTATTTGAGTATTTGGGCAAGGATCCTGATTCAACCCAGATCGGATTTTACATAAGCGAGGAATCTGCAGCCATCAAGTCGGAAATGGCCGCAATGATCGCGAATAATTTAAGGGCCGAGCAGCAGGAAGGTTATTTCCGGGCCGAAGCGGATATGGCGGTCATTTCGGAAAGTCTGGTCGGGGTCATCGAAAGGCTGACGCTGCAGGAGCTTCTTAACGGCAAGCGGCCTTCCGGGGATTTGGCGCGTCATGTCGTGAATCTCTTCATGCACGGCATCTGCGAACACCCGTATGGCCGAGTGTCAGGCGATAAGTTCCAGGGAGTATGACATCGATAATCTGCATTATGGATACGAATACGACTGCATCCTTCGCTTCATGCGCCGATTGCAGTCTGTTTTTGCTGCCTTTCGCGCTGCAGCATCGTTTGAAATATGGCGGGAAAGTGGAGTATATTCGTAATACACTTGTATGTAACCGATTCCATCAGGAGAGTCAGAGGAGAATGATCGGAGGATCCGCTAATGAAGAAGATGATGCTGGTTTACGGTGCGCTGATTGTCGCATTTCTCCTTTACGTATTCATGTACCGTCTTGAGGACAAGCGGACATCCAGCTGGGAGGAAGGCGGGCTTCACGGCAGCATCGGCGAGAACTACGTTATGGTCACCTTTCAATCAGGCATGGAATATTGGAAAAATATTTTGAAGGGCTTCGAGGACGGCGGAGACGCGCTTGGCGTTACCGTCGATTACCGCGGCGCTACGCAATATGACGTCAAGGAGCAGATTACCGTCCTGGAGCAGGTTATCGCCAAGCGGCCGGCAGGGATTGCTTTATCGGCCATCGATTCGAAGGCGCTCACGCCAACGATCAATAAAGCCGTTGATGCGGGAATCCCGGTCGTGCTGTTTGATGCGGACGCTCCTGACAGCAAAGCCTATTCCTTCCTGGCGACCAACAATTACAATGCCGGGGCGGCAGCTGCAGATAAGATGGCTGAGCTTCTTGGACGGGAAGGGGAGGTCGGCATCATTACCCAAACCGGCCAGCAGAACCACGATGACCGGACGGCGGGCTTCCGGGAAACGTTAGAGAAAAGCTATCCTGCCATGTCGGTGGTGGAGATTAGAGAAGGCAAAGGAGATATTATCGCCTCCAAGGAAGCTGCCGCCCGCATGATGGAGAAGTTCCCCGAGCTGAAGGGCATTTTTGCGACGGAGGCGAACGGGGGAGCCGGCGCCGCCGATGCCGCCATTGCCGCCGGCAGGGCCGAAGACGTCCGAATTATCGGGTTCGATACGAATAAAGCGACGCTCGACCGGATATCGGACGGAACGATTTCGGCCACGATCGCTCAGGGAACCTGGAATATGGGGTATTGGTCGCTGCAATATTTGTTCCATCTCCATCATGGCCTTACCGTTCCTGCGCCGACGCTCGGCAATGATGTCGCTCCTCTGCCGCCCCGGGTCGATACCGGCATTACGATCGTGACCCAAGAGAATGTGAAGGATTACTATGCGAAGTAACGGATTGGGCGCATGGCGGCAGGGGCTGAAGCGGTGGCTGCATTTTGGGGATCTGCCGCTTCGTTACAAGCTGGTCATTCTGTTTCTGATGATCGGCATTCTCCCTTCGATCGGGCTCGGGGTGCTGGTGAACTGGACGGTTAATCGGATTGTGGATCAGCAGGTGACAAGTCATACCATACAATTGATCGGGAAGGTTAATCAGACGCTCGACAACGAGATGGAGAACCTTCAGAACATCACCTATCTTATCGGCTTCGATCCCCGCACGGAGCGGTTTATGAAAGGACATATCCAGGGGGATATGCCTCCGGCTCAGGCGGGGAACAGCGTACAGGCAAATGCCGGATACGCCTCGGACAGCCGTCTGATGCAGCAGGATGATGCGGACAATTACGAGATCCACCAGTATCTTCAAGGCTTTACGACGCTGTACCCGGAGATTGCCGCTATTCTGGTGGTCAATCGTGAAGGGGCCTATATCAGCAACGAAATGTATGCCCGGGGCAGCGGGGAGCTGACGGATGAGGCTTGGTACCGGGAAGCCGTTAAGCATGAAGGAATCTTTACCGTGCTCGGGCATCCGTCGGACCGCAATGTGACAACGCACGTGCATTATGCCGATGAGGAGCTGGTTTCGGTTGTCCGTTCCTTTGTCGATCCGGATACCCGAGAGGTCTCCGGGGCGGTCCTTATTGATTTGAAGCTTCGGACCGTAGCGCGTGCGGCCCGGGATGTGACGCTGGGCAAGAACGGGTACCTTATGGTGACGGAGGCTGGGGGATCCAGCATTTATAAGCCGGACGACTCCCTGCTTCCAAGCATACCGCCGTCATGGTTTCCGGAGCAGGACAGCGGCACGTTCATACGCGAGGTGAACGGCGAGCGGGTGCAGCTGATTTACGGCACGTCCTCCTTCACCGGATGGCGGACCATCGGCGTGTTCCCAACGAACGAAACGGTTTACGAAGTGAAGGAAATCCGATTTTATTTAATCTGCTTCCTGTTTATGGTGTGCCTCTTCGGCGTTACTGCCTCATATACATTGTCGCAATCGATTTCGCGGCCGATCTGGCAGCTGATGTCGTTCATGCAAAAGGCGGAGTCCGGCGATCTTGCGATCCGCTACTGGGGGAACCGGCAGGATGAGGTCGGCATGCTTGGCCGGAGCTTCAACCGCATGCTGCTTCAGATTCGCAAGCTGATGAAGCTGAGCGAGCTGCGCGAGCGGCAGAAGCGGGAAGCGGAGCTGCGCAGCCTCCAGGCGCATATTAAGCCGCATTTTCTGTACAACACGCTCGATACGATTCATTGGATGGCCCGCAAAAAAGGGGCGGATGAGGTATCCGAGCTGGTGGAATCCTTGTCGACCCTGTTCAGGATCGGCCTCAGCAAGGGGGATGACATCATTTCGATGCAGGATGAATGGACGCATATCAGCAGCTACCTGCAAATTCAGAAGACCCGGTACCGGGACAGGCTGCAGACGCAGCTGGAGCTTGCGCCCGAGGCCGAAAGGCTGTATGTCCTTAAGCTGCTTCTGCAGCCGATCGTGGAAAATGCGATTTACCACGGCATCAAGGCGCGCCGGGGACCCGGGCGAATATCGATCAGGGCGTATACCGAGAATCATGCCCTGGTTCTGAACGTTCAAGACAATGGCGCGGGCATGCCGCAAGACAGGCTCGAGGAGCTTCGCCGGAAGCTTCGGGACCCGATCTCCGCCATGGATGAGGATGCGGGCGGGACATCTGCCGGTAGCCGCAGCTATGGCATGCTGAATGTTCAAGCCCGGATACAGCTAACGTTCGGCGAGGCTTACGGAATCACCATAGAAAGTACGGAAGGCGAAGGAACTTCAGTGACGATCCGTCACCCGCTGCTCGCTGCGATTCCTCCGCCGCCGGATAACGATAGGGGAGATAGGCTATGAATAAGGCTAACCAGGTGCTTTACCAAGTGCTGATCGCCGATGATGAGCCGATCATCCGCGAGGGGATTCGGGATGCGGTGGATTGGGCTGCGCTCGGCATGGAAGTGGCAGCCGAAGCGGAAGACGGCGAAGAGGCGCTTGAGCTTGCGCTCAGCCGCGTTATCGATATCGCGCTTGTGGATATGAACATGCCGTTCATGGGCGGCATCGCGCTGATGAAGAGGCTGAGAGAAGAACGCCCTGATTGCCGTTTCGTGATCATCACGGGCCATGACGAATTCGCATATGCGCAGGAAGCGATCCGGCTTGGCGTAAAGGATTATATTTTGAAGCCGGTGAATGCGGAGCATCTCGTATCGGTGCTGCGCAGCGTAAGGGAAGAGCTGGATGAGCGCCATATTCAGAGCAACTATTTGAAGAAGGCATCGGAACAGATCGAGAAGAATATCCCGCTCCTTCGCGAGCGCTTCTGCCAGGAATGGATCGACGGGCTGCTGGAAGAGTCTGAAGCCGTGGAGCAGCTGGAATTCCTCGGCCTGCCGCCAAAGCAGCCCGTTCAGGCAGGCATCGCGAGATGGCCCGAGCTGACCGTTCCCCAGCCGCTCATGAAGGAGAGCGACCGGCAGCTGTATCTGTTCGCTATGGAGAACATGATCGGCGAGCTGCTGCAGCCGGCTGCCCATGTGCTGTTCCGCGACCGAACGGGCCATATCGGCATGCTGCTGTGGGATGAAATCCCCGCGAAGACGTGTGCGGATGCCGAGCAGGCGGTTCAGAAATACTTGAAGCTTTCGATCCAAATGCATGTCGAGCCGGTACGGGACGACAGTGGAGGAATATCGGCCGCGTACGAAGCCTGCCGGGAGGCGGTGCTCCGTGACGCCCAGCTGTCTCCGCTGGTTCGCCGGGCCAGGCAGCTGATTCAGGAGCAGTATGCCGATCCGGAGCTGACGCTGGAGTCTTTGGCCGCGGAGCTTCAGGTGTCGCCGGTTTACCTCAGCCGTACCCTCAAGAAGGAGCTGGGCACGTCGTTTGTCGTTTTCATCACCCAGACCCGCATCCGGAAGGCGATCCAGCTTCTGAATGGCACCGATCTGTCTATTCTTGAAATCGCGGAGCGGACCGGCTATGACAGCCAGCACTACTTCAGCACAGCATTCAAGAAGGTGATGGGCGTATCGCCGAACGGCTATCGCAAGGGCCTCGCTTTTCAGGAAGAGAAGGGCGGTTGACGTATATTAACAAGCAGTCCCTGTTTGGTTGGAGCTCCCAACGAAGCAGGGACTTTTTTCTTTTCGGGATTCATCGCTGGGATCGATTCCGCGAAGCCGGTGAAGGTTTACCATTCACACTCCTCCATTCATTCACTCACTCGTTCATCCATTCATCCATTCATTTAACCATCCAATCAGGCCACAAAAGTATGAAAATTATAAAAAAGGTTGTATCTGTCGAAAGACCCTTTCCATCCGCGGGTGTATGCTGATTCATACAGAGAGGCTTTTACGGATGGTTAGGATGTAAGCGCTCTCGATCCAACTTTTCGGAAAGGGGAACAACCGATGAAGAGAGGAATGCTGGGTGTTCTTATTGCGGTCATGCTGGTTGCCCTGACGGCCTGTAACCTGGCCGAAACGGATGCCGGCGATGCGAATAAAGGCTATGTCGGGCTTGCGATGCCAACCAAGTCATCGGAGCGCTGGGTGGCCGACGGTAAAAACATGGAGCGGCTGTTTCAGGAAAAAGGCTATAAGACCGATCTTCAGTTTGCGGAGGACGTGATTGAGAACCAGATCGCCCAGATCGAGAACATGATCACCAAGGGCGTGGATGTCATCGTGATTGCATCGATCGACGGCAATACGCTGACGGATGTTATCAAGAAGGCCCATGATCAAGGGATCAAGGTCATCGCGTATGACCGTCTGATCCGCAATACCGAGCATTTGAGCTACTACGCGACCTTCGACAACTTCAAGGTCGGGGTGCTGCAGGCTTCCTATATCGAAGAAAAGCTCGGCTTGAAGGAAGGAAAGGGGCCGTTCAATATCGAGCTGTTCGGCGGCTCGCCGGACGATAACAATGCGTACTTCTTCTATGACGGGGCGATGTCGGTGCTGAAGCCGTATATCGATTCCGGCAAGCTCGTGGTGCGCAGCAAGCAGACGACCATGGCGCAGATCGCGACACTCCGTTGGGACGGCGCGCTGGCCCAGTCCCGGATGGATAATCTGATCAGTGCGAATTATTCGAACGCTCATTTGGATGCGGTCCTTTCCCCTTATGACGGCATCAGCATCGGGATCATCTCCTCGCTTAAGGGTGTAGGGTACGGTACGCCGGATAAGCCGCTGCCGATTATTACGGGGCAGGACGGGGAGCTTGCTTCGATCAAATCGATCGTGGCCGGCGAGCAGACGCAGACGGTGTTCAAGGATACGCGCCAGCTGGCGGAACAGGCAGTAAAGATGGCCGAAAGCGTAATAAAAGGTGAAGAGGCCGAGGTGAACGATACCGAGTCCTACGATAACGGAGTCAAGGTCGTGCCGGCATACCTCCTTCCACCGGTGTCAGTGGACGCTAGCAATGTCGAGAAGGAGCTTGTGGATACGGGCTACTACACGAAGGAAGAAATCGGTTTGAAGTAAATAACGGCCTTATGGATACGAAACAGAAGGGAAGGTGCAGCCCGAATGTCGGAATACATTCTTGAAATGCGGAACATAACGAAAGCGTTCCCAGGCGTGAAGGCGCTGGATAGCGTGAATCTGAAGATTCGCGAAGGCGAAATCCATTCCTTGTGCGGGGAGAACGGCGCCGGCAAATCTACGCTGATGAAGGTGCTGAGCGGCGTGTATCCGCACGGTACTTATGATGGTGATATTTTGTTCAAGGGGAAGGTATGCGAATTCAAAAGCATTAAGGACAGCGAGGACCTCGGCATCGTCATCATCCACCAGGAGCTGGCGCTGATTCCTTACTTGTCGATTGCGGAGAATATTTATCTCGGCAATGAGCGCGCCCACAAAGGCATCGTGGACTGGAACGAGACGATCCGCGGAGCGAAGGAGCTGCTGGGCAAGGTCGGGCTTACGGAAAATCCGAACACGCCAGTGGGCACCATCGGGGTCGGCAAGCAGCAGCTGGTCGAAATTGCGAAAGCGCTCTCGAAGAAGGTAAAGCTGTTGATTTTGGATGAACCGACGGCAGCCTTGAACGAGGATGACAGCGAGAACCTGCTGCAGCTGATGCTGGAATTCAAGAAGCAGGGCATCTCATGCATTCTGATCTCCCATAAGCTGAACGAGGTTTCCAAGGTGTCGGATTCCATTACGATTTTGCGGGACGGCAAAACCATCGAAACGCTGGATATGCACGGCAAAGAGGTCAATGAGGACCGCATCATCCGCGGGATGGTCGGACGGGACTTGACGAGCCGTTATCCGGAGCGTACTCCGAAGGTCGGTGAAGTCATCCTGGAGATCAAGGATTGGACGGTATATCACGAGCTGCAGGCGGACCGCAAGGTGATTGATGGCGCGAACCTCCATATTCGGCGCGGGGAAATCGTCGGCATTGCCGGACTGATGGGATCGGGCCGGACCGAGCTTGCGATGAGCGTGTTCGGCAGGGCATATGGCCGGAATATCAGCGGCGAGCTGTATAAGAACGGGCAGGTCATTCAGAACCGGACGGTGACCGAGGCGATTGCGAACGGCTTTGCCTATGTGACGGAGGACCGGAAGGATTACGGCCTGATTCTGATCGATGACATTAAGCGGAATATCTCCCTTACGGGGCTGCCGAAGCTGGCGAGGAACATGGTGATCGATGAAAGGGAGGAAATCCTCGTTGCCGAGGAGATGCGCAGGAAGCTGAAGATCAAGACGCCGAACATCTTGCAAAAGACCGGCAATCTGAGCGGAGGCAACCAGCAGAAAGTAGTCTTGAGCAAATGGATCTATTCCGAGCCGGACATCCTCATCCTCGATGAGCCGACCCGCGGCATCGATGTGGGAGCCAAGTTCGAGATTTACTCGATTATCAATCAGCTTGCGGACGAAGGCAAAGGGGTGCTGGTCATTTCCTCCGAGCTGCCGGAAATCCTCGGCATTTGCGACCGGATCTATGTCATGAATGCCGGCCGGATCACCGGTGAAGTGAGCAAGGAAGAGGCTTCGCAGGAAACGCTGATGAGATATATGACCAAGAACGGAGGGGCTTAAGCATGGAAACGCTCATGAAATTATTCAAAAACAATATTCGGCAGTACGGAATGATCATCGCCTTGGTCCTGATTATGATCTTTTTCCAGATCATTACGGGCGGGCTGCTGCTTGAGCCGATCAATATTACGAACCTGATCCTGCAAAACAGCTACATTCTCATCCTGGCCATTGGGATGGTGCTGGTCATCATTACGGGACATATTGACTTGTCCGTCGGCTCGGTGGCGGCTTTCGTTGGTGCTGTCGCAGCCGTGATGATGGTCGATATGCAGCTGCATCCGGTGATCGCCGTCATCGCCTCCTTGATCGTCGGGGGATTGATCGGCGCCTGGCAGGGCTTCTGGGTGGCGTATGTGAGAATCCCGGCCTTTATCGTAACCCTTGCCGGTATGCTGCTGTTCCGGGGCCTTACCATGATCGTCCTGGATGGGCAATCGATCTCGCCGTTTCCGGGCGGATTTCAGAAGCTCAGCTCGGGCTTCGTTCCGGATTTCGGCAACACCGGCACCAATCTGGTTGCGATTCTCGTCGGCATCGCGTTTACGGTGATTTATGTCATCAATGAGCTAAGAGACCGTAAATCCCAGAAAAAGTATAACTTCGACGTGCTTCCAGGCGGCCTGTTCCTGCTTAAGCTCGTTCTGATGGCTGCCGTTATAAATGCCTTTACGTTTATGCTGGCAAGCTATGCAGGCCTGCCGAATATTCTGATTTTGCTGCTTGTACTGATCATCATCTATTCCTTTGTCATGAACAAAACCGTGATGGGACGACATATTTATGCCCTTGGCGGCAATGAGAAGGCCGCTGCGTTGTCCGGCGTGAAGACGAAAAAGGTAACATTCTGGGTATTTGTCAACATGGGCGTCATGGCGGCAATTTCCGGCCTGATGTTTGCCGCCCGTCTGAACGCGGCAACGCCTCGTGCGGGTACGAACTTCGAGCTGGACGCCATTGCGGCAAGCTTTATCGGCGGTGCATCCGCCACAGGCGGTATCGGTACGGTGTTCGGCGCAATCATCGGCGGCCTCGTCATGGGTGTCCTGAATAACGGCATGTCCCTCGTCGGACTCGGCATCGACTGGCAGCAGGGCATCAAGGGCCTTGTCCTTCTGGCAGCCGTCGCTTTCGATATTTATAACAAGAAGAAGAGCAGCGCCTCGTAATTGCATTTTGGCGAATATACAAAAAGCACGGCCGGCTCCGCGCAGATATTTAATGTCTGCGGGAGCCGGCCGTGCTTTTTTGCGATAAACGACTAAGCTCTTAGGTGGGGTTCAATACTAGCTTATCTCAGCTTAATCGTCACTTTGCGTGTCAACAAGCGGATCAACACCAGCCCAAGAAGCATGATGACGGCCGACCCGGCAAGCGAAACGTACAGCGGCACGTCAAGGGTGAAGGCAGGCATCCAGCGATCCCATAGCGAGGCCAGTTCGAATTGCCACAGCGCATCCATGAAGCCGACAAGGACGATCGCTATGGCGATGAAGCCTAAACCTCGAATCCAGTCGTGACGGTAGAAGCCGGAGCCGATCATCCATCCCATCAGGTAGTAAACGAAGATTTGGATGCCAAAGGACGCCAGGGCAAGGAACCAGTTGTGCTCGAATGCCTGCAGTACCGGAGAGTTCCCGGTGTCCGAGAAGTTCATCGCTGAGAGCAGCAGGCTGACGGGGCCGACGACGAGCGGAAAGGCAATGGACAGCAGCAGGGCGGCCAAGGCGGCTCCTTTAAAAAAGTCCCTTCTGGTGAAGCCGTGGCGCACATAGAAGCTCAGGAAGCCGAAGGAGGATATAATGCCGATGACCAGCATGAAGCCCTTGGTCGAGCGGTAGATGATGGAGAAGAAATCGTCCTGGGCGATGTTGCTGCTGCTGCCGGTAATCCCAAGCGCGAGGTTAAGGAGGAACACGATAACCAGATATCCTATGGCCCATGAGCCTTGGTGCCAAAACATCTCCATCATTATTCTCGAAGCGGCTGACGTTGGTTGTTTCATGTTCCCTGCTCCTCCCCTGTGATATGGATAAACAAGTCCTGCAGCGAGATCGGACCCAGCTCAAGCCCCGCACGTCTAGCTGCATGCTTGGATTCCTCTCTCAGCTCTCCGTAGACGATGGCCGATTTGGTGGAGCCCAGCTGTTGAACATTCAGCACCTTCAGTCCCGGCGTGAATTCGTCCACCTTCTGCGCTGGTCCCGTAATCGAAACGCCGCGGGAGGTTAACGATTCGTAATCGTCTTGGAGGACGAACCGGCCTTTATGGATGATAATGACCTCCTCGAACAAATAATCCATCTCCGACACGAGATGCGTGGACAGGATGAACGTCCTTGGGTGCCGCTCCTGATCCTCGAGGAGCTCCCGGTAGAAAATTTCCCGGGTGGGTGCATCCATGCCCAGGTACACCTCGTCCAGAATCGTAACGGGCGAGCGGCTGGCAAGCCCGATAGTCACGTTGAAAGCCGACTGCATGCCTTTCGAGAGCTCCTTAAGCGGTTTATCCAGCGGCAGGTTGAAATTACGGGCAAGCCTAAGGGCATATTCCCTATCGAATCGGGGCCGATATCCGGCTACCGTCTCAATCGCCGTTTTGACTTTGTCCGACTCGTCCTTGTAGTCGATGTCATAGAGGAAGGAGACCTCCCGCATGATTTTTGCATTTTCAAACGGCTGCTCCCCGCCTACCTTCACCGTGCCTGATGACGGCTCGCGAAACGAAGCCAGCGCGGACAGCAGCGAGGTTTTGCCTGCGCCGTTCCGTCCGAGAAGGCCGTAAATCTTCCCGCCGTCCAATCGGAAGGACATATCCTTCACGGCCTCAACGTCCCCGTAGCGAATGGAGACCCGGTCGAATTCGATATCAAGATTCATGGGCGTCACGCTCCTTTACTTGGGTGATGATCTCAAACAAATCTTCCGTGGACAGGCCGAGCTTGTCGGCCTCCTGCACCATAGGCACCACATAATCATCTGCAAATGCATTTTTCCGGGTCCGAAGCAGCTGCTCCTTCGCCCCTTCCGCAACAAACATGCCGACACCCCGCTTTTTAAAAATGAGGCCGGATTCAACGAGCAGGTTGATCCCCTTCAAGACCGTAATGTGATTGATTTTGTAAAAGCTTGACAGCTGCGTCGTGGAAGGCACCTGCTCCCCTTCGAGCAGCTGGTCGTTCACGATCTGATCTTCGATCTTCTCCTTGATCTGGAGGAACAAGGGCTTGTTATCCGGATATACCGAGCTGCTAATTCGAATCACCGCCTTGCCGTTGATGTTTCTGTAAAGGTTATATGCTTATATATATGACTATATAACCAAAACGTGCCGAGCATGTCAAGGTCATTTTGGGAAAATTTGCACCAAAGGCTGCTAACCGATTAATCTTAAAGTGAGTAGACGTAATAAAGGGAAGGCTCCAGTCATTGATTGTAGGCTAGCAAGCTGCTGATCTGCTTTCCGACGAATGCTTTACGTTTGTATGTTTGGGCTGGAATGAAGAGGACGTTGCCGAGAGCACGACGCTCATAAAGCTAGCGAAATATTTTGAGAGAATTTATGTGGTCTCAACTCAGAATAGATTCCGTTCCCAACTTCTTGCTATTTATAAAAAATAATCGTCAAGCGTCGTCGTATAACTGCATGAATCTCCCAAAACTCTGTACTTCCTAAACTGCAAAAAGACACATGCGCACACAAGCGCATGTGTCTTTTTGCAGTTCAAAACCTTGAGAAAACAGGCCGGTCCGTGCGTTCACGGCAAATCGTTATTTCGATTTCGCTCCCTCCGAATACTCATGGATATCCGCATCCGGCAGCTTGCCGCGCTGAAGTTCGCGGATCGTCAGCCCGAAATCCATCTGCAAATGCGGATAGTCAGGGAATTTGTCCCAATCGCCGCCCCATTCGAACCCGAGCTCTTTGGCGATGGCCACCACTTCCATCCAGTCGGATTTGCCATTGCTGTTACCGTCGTATTCCATGTCCCAGATGACGCTTCCATCTTCGAGCCTCAAAGCAAAATCGATAGCGAGCCCGTAGTTGTGGAGAGATTGGCCGGCTTTGGCGTTCGTAACGATATCCCCCTCGGTTGTCCGGCCCTGATTGTAGATCCGGGTCTGTTCTTCATGGCTCCGGTATCCGTCGGTGATGACGATCGTGATGCCCCGCTGCTTGGTGAGGCGGACCAGCTCGTTTTTTTGCTTCAACACATAAGGGTGTAGGCCGGTGATCGCCGGCGTTTCTTTTTTACCAAGATCAAAATCCATGTCGTTGATGATGCCGGGAATTGCGGTTTGCATCTGCATATAAAATATGGCGAGCAGCAAGGCGGCCAGGAGGACAAGGGTCTTTCTTCTACGTTTAATCATCGGAGTTTCGTTTCTACCTACTTTCACAAGAATCACTTACGATCAATCTTCTCTCAATCTATTATATCGGCAACCGGGCCCAGGTTCCAACAGCGCCGGACTCCTGACCATAAGCAGGAATGAATAGCAATCCCTGGTTCTTCGCATGCTAAGCAACAAGATGGAAAATGCTTGTCCCAAAACGATGGCGGCGAAATCGTCGCCGGGAAAGCCGGGGCAGGGAAAGGAGAATCGTAATGAGCAGCATTCAACAGTTGCAAGGAACACTGAGTCAGCTGTCCGGCCAATTGGCGGCAGCGGAGCAGAGCGGCAGCATGGAGGAGGTCGGGGTGATTGCGGGCCAACTGGGGCAGCTTCAGACTGCGCTTCAAAGCGCACAAGCGGGGCTTACGTCGGAAGCCTCCGAGTCAGCTAGGCAGGAGCTTGTCAATTGCCGCATGCTTCTGCATAGCATGATGAACGCCGTGGAGGCCATTCAAGCCCGGGCGGCCGAGCAGTACCGCCAGGTTCTTGGCGAGAACAAGGCCGCATTTGAACAGCTGGCTGATGCAGCCAAGCAAAGCGGTTACCCGGAAGCCTACCAGTACAGGCAAATATTCCAGCAAATGGCGGAGGTCAGCCAGCAGCTGCGTCAATTGGACGGCTCCATGCTGGATATGGGTTATCAAATGGAGCGGGGGGCGCAGACCGGGGGCAGCTTGAACGGAGCGATCCCGATTGAAGAGACGACCATGGATACTCATGACGGCTGGACGATTTAACCGGGAGCATGCTTAAAAGGCCAATGAGGGCGGACCCTGCCTTTGTAGCGGGAAGTAAGCTGCTGCGAAAACAATCCCCCTATTTTCGAAGCTTCAGACCCATTTTAGCGAGGGTTCTGCAGGCTTCTTTTTTGTGATTGAAAGAAATATCTTTTTTAATATATAATCAAGGAGAAAATATCCATAAATCTATAGGGAAATGGACTAGATAAAAGAACCATTTGGAAAAGAGGGAGTTGCGATGGCGAGAGTAGGACCCAAACTGAATCAATCCAATACGCTGCTGATGATATCCAGCATCTATTCGTCACTGACCAAGACGGAGAAGAAGGTGGCCGATTACGTCAAGAGTTATCCGGAGGAGACGGTGCTGGCCACCGTTACGGACCTATCGGAAAAGGCGGGTGTCGGCGAAACCTCCGTCATCCGTTTCTGCAGAAAGCTGGGGTTTCGCGGGTTTCATGAGTTCAAGCTGTCCGTCGCCCAGGATTTGGTGGATCGTCCCCAGTCTGTGGTCGATACGGCCATCGATGAGCAGGATGACCTCATGACGGTAGCCCGCAAGCTTACGATGCAGCATGAAATTTTACTGAAAAATACGCTGGATCTCGTAAATGCCGATCATCTGAGAATGGCGGTCGATAAGCTGCTAGCCGCGAGTAAAGTGTATGTTTATGGGGTCGGATCTTCGGGCATTACGGCGCTGGACCTGCATTACCAGCTGATGCGTCTTGGCCTGAACGTCGAAGCGCACCGGGATGCTCATATCATCGCGATGTCGGCAGCTCTGTTGAAGAAGGGGGATCTGGTATTTGCCATCTCCACCTCCGGCAGCACACGCGATCTCGTGGATCCGGTGAAGGAAGCGAAGAAGAACGGGGCGGACGTCATTTGCCTGACAGGACACCTGAGATCGCCGATCGCAACCTATGCGGACACGGTGCTGCTTGTCTCTTCGCGGGAGATGCCGACTGAAGGCGGGGCGCTGGCAACCAAATTCATGCAGACGTATATGCTCAACCTCCTTACGACACTGCTGTCAATGAAGAAGGAGGACGCAATCGAATCACTCGAGAAAACGGCGAGATCGGTAGCCGATAAGCTGTACTAACATCTGTACTAACGTTACTGTACTAACGGTCGTTCCCTTATTCCTAGACAGCAGGCACGAGGCGAATCGATTTTTGGATTATGAAAAGGGAGGTCTTTGCATCATGGAGTATGCGATTGGCGTTGATATCGGAGGAACTAAGGTGCAATTTGCGGTAGTCAACCGGCAGGGGGAAATCGTCAGCCGGTATCTTGTGCCTACCGAAGCGGATAAGGGAGCCGGGCAGCTGATGGATAAACTGCTGTCCGGCATCGACCGTATGATGAATGCTGCGCAGCAGCATGGGGAAGTCTGCGGCATCGGCATTGGCAGTGCAGGTCAGATCGATTACCAGGAAGGCGTTGTTTTGTATGCCGGCGATACCTTGCCCGGATGGACCGGTGTTCCGATTAAGCAGCTCGTGTCGAACCGGTTCGGCCATAAGGTGTATGTTGATAATGACGTGAATGTGATCGCTTTTGCCGAGAAGAGGTATGGTGCCGGCATCGGCTACAGCAATTTTGTTTGTTTGGCGCTGGGGACGGGAATCGGGGGAGCGGTTATGGAATCCGGCCGTCTTCTTCGAGGCGTCTTCGGAGGCGCAGGAGAGCTGGGGCATGTCTGCGTCGATGTGAACGGTCCACGCTGCAGCTGCGGCAATAACGGATGCATTGAGCTGTATGCCTCCGGCAGCGGAATTGCGAGAATAGGTCGGGAGATGCAGGAAAATGGAAGCGCTTTATATTCGTGGAAGCCTCATTCGAGGGAAATTATTCATGCCTGGCTGCACAACGATGAGGGAGCTGCGCTGGTCATGACGAAGGTGATGCGCGCCCTTGGCGCAGCGATTGCGGGATATATCCATACCTTTAATCCTGAGGCAATTCTTATTGGCGGCGGGGTTGCGGAAGCGGGACCGCGCTTTTTCGCGGAGCTGGAACAGGAAGTGGACGTTCGGACTTCTTCGTATATGCGCAAGTGCTGCCGGATTATTCCTGCGGGTCTGGGAGTTGATGCAGGCGTGATAGGGGCAGCGGCTCTGGTATGGAATCATAACGATGAAGGGGAATTAATTTACGTAATTTAGGAGAATAATTCCTCCATTATTAAAATAATTTAAGGAATACATTTTATTTCTATTACATCAAAAGATATGAAAAACCATTGGATACACAAGGGTTTTCGCCGAAATCGTGCTGGGTCAATGAGTTAAAGCGCATACAATGCTCAGAAAATAAGGATTGACTAAAGAAAATACATCCATTATTTTTCTTGTAGGAGGATATTTCCTCCAAAAATTATTTTTCTGGAATCCAGAACATGTTGGAGGGTGAGTCATTTGAAGAAGAACTATAGAAAGAGGTCGTTTCACGCCACGCTGCTGCTGGTACTGGCCTTTTCGGTTGTGCTAAGCGCTTGTTCCGGTTCGAAGGAAGGTGGTCCGGGCAAGGGCGGAAAGGTTGAAATCCAGCTGTGGAGCTCGGCAACCGGAGACGGTGCGAAGCCGATTGAAGCGGCTATAGCCAAATTCAATGAAAGCCAGGGCGACATCGTTGTAAAGACACTCAGCAATCAGGATCACCAGAAGCAGTTGACCGCGATTTCAGGCGGCAATGCCCCCGACATCATCATTACGCAGTGGAACAACATCGGCCCGTGGTCGGAAGCCGGAGCCGTTAAATCATTGGAGGAATTCATTAAACGGGACGGTTACGACACCGGCCAGATTATCCCGGCTGCGCTGGAGCGCATGAAGGTTGACGATGAAATTTATGGGCTTCCGATCTCCATGAGTATGGCGAATAAATTGTTCTATAACAAAGAAGTGTTTGAGGAGGCTGGCCTTACAGCGCCGCCTGAAACGCTGGAGGAATTGTTCGAATACTCGAAGCGGCTGACCAAGAAGGACGACAAAGGCAATATTACGCAAATGGGCTTTATTCCGGATTATCCTTGGATCGATAACGTGTTCTGGCCCATCATATTTAATGGCTCCTGGGTGGACGAAAACGGGAAGCTGACCGCTAACCAGGAAGCAAACGTTAAAGCGATCGACTACCAGATGAGTTACTATAAGGAATTTGGGCAAGAAAGCATCGATAAATTCAAATCGGGCATGGGCGGACTCCAAACGCCGCAGGATCCGATTCTGACCGGCAAGCTGGCCATGATCATCGGCTGGGAGAACTGGTATGTGGACGACCGGGGTGAAGGCAAGGATGTCGGTGTCGCACCGTTCCCTTATCCGGCGGCCAACCCAGAGCTTAAAGGCTCCGGAATGGTAAGCCCGATTGCAATGTTCATTCCTTCCAAAGCGAAGCATCAGGAGGAAGCGTGGAAGGTGCTGCAGTATTTGCTCAGCGAGGACGTGCAGATTCAATACAGCATCGATTTCGGCTCGATCCCGGTTTTGACCAAGGCGCTGGATAATCCGAAGCTGACGCAGAATGAAGAGACGAAGGTGCTGTGGGAATATTATGAAAGCGCTAAAAGTCCGAATTTGAAAGGCTTCCCGAACAGCATTTACATTAATGAATACCTGCAAACCTTGAATGAAGAGACGGAGAAGGCGCTGAAGGGCCAACTTACCGCCCAGGAAGCCATGGATAATGTTGTGAACAAGATGCAGCCGATTGCGGACAAATACAAAAAATAACATGGCAATTTGCCTGCAGGATACCGGGGGAGAAGGATGGTAGATGGAACCTTAGCTCCCGGCATTCCCGGCATGCTTTGCAAGGGTTATTAGGAGGTGAACCCCCGCATGGATCGTTTAAAGCTCCATAGCGGTATCAAGAGCAGGGAGAGAAAGCGGCTGTTCATCGGCCTCATGTTTCTGAGTCCATGGATTTTCGGCTTCCTGGTATTCCAGCTCTATCCCATCATCATGTCGCTATATTACAGCTTTACGGAATATAACATGTTTAACCCGCCGCAATGGATCGGTCTGGACAATTACAACGAGATGTTCCGGGACGATAAAATGTTCTCTTCGCTGTACAATACGGTATTCATGGCGTTGTTCGGTTTTTTTCCGCAGCTGGTGTACGCGCTTGTGATCGCACTGCTGCTGAACCAAAGCGTAAAAGGGCTGTCTTTATACCGCACCGTTTATTTTCTCCCGACACTGGTTCCGGCCGTCGCAGGTTCTCTTCTGTGGATATGGCTGCTGAACGCGCAGTACGGTCTGGTGAATCAAATGCTCGGCGCCATTGGGCTGCCTGAACCGAACTGGCTCATGGACGAGAATTGGACGAAGCCTTCCCTGATATTAATGGGCTTCTGGGGAACGGGGACGATTACGATCATGTATCTGGCCGCCCTTCAAGAGGTGCCGAAAATGTACTATGAAGCCGCTTCGATCGACGGAGCGAACAAGTGGCACAAGTTTTGGCACATTACGCTGCCGGCAATATCTCCGATGACCTTTTTCCAGCTCATTATGGGACTTATCGGCTCATTTCAATATTTTTCACAAGGATATGTGTTCGCGGATTCCAGCAGCCAAGCCATCGGCGGCCCGGGGAATTCGATTCTGTTCTATGCGATTTATCTGTTCCAGAATGCGTTCATGTACCTGAAAATGGGCTATGCCTCCGCAATGGCGTGGATTCTGTTCATCATCGTGCTGCTGCTGACCCTGCTGATCTTCAAATCATCGAGCAAATGGGTCTTCTATGGAGGTGAAAAATAATGAATGCGTCGATCCTGGGCAGAAGGCTTCTCACCCATCTGATCCTGATTTTGGTCGGCTTGATGTTCCTGGCGCCATTCGCCTGGCTGCTGCTGACAACGTTCAAGACGGAGGATGAGATCTTTGTCATCCCTGTGCAATGGTTCCCTTCGGAATGGATCTGGGATAACTACCGCAATGCGGTTCAGATGATCCCGTTCATTAAATACACCTGGAACACTATCGTTATTGCCCTGTTGAGCGTTGCGGGCGTGGTCATCCTTTCGCCGCTCGTCGCTTACGGCTTCTCGAGAATCGATTTCAAGGGACGGAACGTACTGTTCATCATTATGCTCAGTACGCTGATGCTTCCGATGCAGGTGACGATGATTCCGCTGTATGTCGTGTTTAACAAGGCGAACCTGCTGAATTCCAACTGGCCGCTCGTCCTTAGCGCATGGTTTGGAACGGGGATGGCATTTAACGTGTTTTTGATTCGGCAGTTTTTTAACGGGATTCCGATCGAGCTGACGGAATCGGCCAAGATCGATGGCGCATCGGAATTTCGCATCTATTCCCAAATTATTCTGCCGCTGGCGAAGCCGGCGCTGCTCACGATTGGTTTGTTTACGTTTTTGGGAGCATGGGGCGATTTTCAAGGCGCGCTGATTTATTTGAACGACCAGGAGACATGGACGCTCTCCATCGGACTGAAGCAGTTCATCCGGGAAAATTCAGTGGCATGGGGGCCTCTGATGGCGGCAGCAACGCTGTTCACGGTCCCGATCATTATCCTCTACTTCTTCGTGCAGAAGAAATTCATCGAGGGGATTACGATTACAGGCATGAAATAACCGAAAAATAGGCTGCGGAGGGCTGTCATACTAAAACAGATTTAGGAGCTAACTTATGAGGCGGATGATTACAGAAAGAGGATTAGTCGTATCTTGTCAGGCTTATGAAGGTGAGCCGCTCTTCGGTCCCCATCATATGGCGGAGATGGCCAAAGCGGCCGTGCTGGGAGGGGCCATCGGCATTCGGGCGAACGGAACGGCCGACATCGCGGCGATCAAGGCTGTCGTGAATGTGCCGGTGATCGGTTTGTTGAAACGGCGGGTGGGAGACTGCCCCGTATATATTACGCCGACATTGGAGGATGCATGCGCCGTCCATGCCGCGGGTGCGGACATTGTGGCCATTGACGGGACGCGCAGGCTGCGGCCGGACGGGACAACGATTCGGCAGGTCGTAGAGGAACTGACTCGCCTTGGGGTGTGCGTCATGGCGGATGTATCTACCTTGGAGGAGGGGCTGCATGCGGCAGAGCTTGGTGTTCAATATATTTCGACGACGCTGTCGGGTTATACCCCGTACAGCCCCGGAACGAATAAACCGGACATCGAGCTTGTTCGGTGTCTCGCACAGGAAACCAGGCTGCCGGTCGTTGCCGAAGGAAGGTTCACGAGCTCGGAGCAGATGATTCAGGCATTGAACGCAGGAGCTCAATTCGTGGTGGTGGGCAGCGCGATCACCCGCCCGCAGGATATTACCGAGCGCTATCGGAAAGCGATTGAGGACAAGGTTGTATTGAATAGCTAGAAGGGGGTGATCAACGAAGAGGGGATGTGCATTTATTCCGGAAGAACAATACATGTTGAAGGGGTGAGATCATGAAACGGCTCGGATCCGGGAGCAGCGAGTTCTGAGCAAGCTGGCGATCCTAGAGCAGGTTCCACCAAGAAATGAGTTGATAGGCAGCAGCTGCAGTATCTTATGAAGTTGGTCGCAAGCTTAGAAGGAAGAAAGATGACTAATAAGGAGGATGATGATATGAAATCGTCTAGAAAACGGATATCCTTGGTTCTGGCACTCCTGATGATGTTTTCGCTCGTCCCGGCCGCCTATGCGGATGAAGCGAAAGCGGAGGCGCGGAATTTGGCCAGGGATGCGGTCTACATGTGGTCGGAAGCGCCGGAGAGCGCTTATCCCGACCCAGGGAACAAGCTGAATGACGGCGTCTTCGGGACGCGTAACGTGCTGGATCCGGCCTGGGTCGGGCATTTACGGAAGAAGACGCGGGAGGTCGTATTTGATCTCGGCGAGCCGAAATCCATCTCCGGCATTAAAGCGCATTTTCTGCAGGATTGGCCCGGGTCTGCCGTCCTGTTCCCGCTGACCGTTTCGATGTACGTATCGGATGATAATGTTCATTGGGCAACCTTGACCCATAAAGCGACCCAAACGCTATGGATCGACGGACCTCCGGTCGACGAAACCTATGCCTGGGATGCAGGCGCGGACGGCGTGCCTGGCGCGGAGGATGCAAGTCACGCCTACGCACGTTATGTTAAGGTAACGTTCACGATGCATACGAGAGCATGGACCTTCATCGACGAGATCGAAATTACAGGCACCGACGGCCAGTCGAAAGGCGCGGTCCGGGTTCCGCCGGAGGAATTCAAGATGCTGGCGCCGGGCGAAGCCACGGCGGGCATACGGGATTTGTCCCTGCTGTATAACGGGCATTACGCCAATGGAGACGGAGACTGGAGCAAAGAGGACATCATTCCGCAGATCAGTTATGTGAATCAGGATGGCGAGCCGGTCGACTGGTTCTTCGACGGCGTTCTGGTTCTCGGATTGCTGTCGCCGGACGGCAGAGATTTCGGAGGCGGCTCGAATCTGAAGGATTGGAACTGGTATCTTGATAAAACATTTGCTGCGGACGGCGATATGTTCCAGCTCAATGAGGCTACCAAGGAAGCGGGCACCAAGCTCGGCGATCCGGACCACAAAACGAAGGTCGTCGTCATGATTCCCGACCCGGGCGAATACGTAACGGACTTCGGCGATGTGGACGGGGACGGCAAATCCGAGAATTTCAATGCCGGCAGTGTGGGCGAGCAGCAGGCCATGGCCAACAGGCAGAAGGCTGTCCGGTGGTGGATGGATGAAGTGCTTAAGCGTTGGGAGAGCAGCGGATATAGCCACCTGGAGCTTGCCGGGTTGTATTGGCTGTCCGAACAGGTAAGCACGAGCGCTTCGGGACCGGATATGCTGAAATACGTTAACGGCGAAATCCATGCCGAAGGCTTGAAGTCGTTCTGGATTCCTCACTTTCTGGCTTACAAAAGCTATATGTGGAAAGAAGTCGGGTTTGATGCGGTGGCATTCCAGCCGAACTACTTCTTCGAAGAGATGAGCAGCGAACGTCTGGACGATGCGGCCTATACGGCCGAACGGTTCGGAATGGGCGTCGAGATCGAATTCGATGGGCGGATGCTCACGGATCCGGTATTCCGCCAGCGTTACAAGGAGTATCTGGATGGCGGCGTGAAATACGGGTACATGACGGATACGTTCAAAGCCTACTACAAAGGCTCCGGACCGGTGTTGGGCACAGCCGCGGCCAGCGAGGATCCTGAGATCCGGATTATGTACGATTGGCTGTATCAATTCGTGAAGGGAACATATCAGTTGGATAATACCGGCACCGTTCATATGAAAGAGCTGGTGAATCAGCTGGAAAAGGGCGGACAATTCAAAAGCCACGGGGCGGCCCGCTCTCTGACGGCGCATTGGGATTCGGTCGTTCGTTTTGAGGAGCAAGGGAACAAGGAACAGGCCTCCGGCCATTTGGACCGTTTCCTTGAGCTGCTGGAGCAGCATAAGCAGAATGGGCTGGTATCCGGCAAAGCCTATCCGTTGTTGAAAGCAAACGCCGATTATGTGGCTAAACGGCTGCGGTAAGCGCATATAAGGATACTGACAGGGGAACCCGAGGGATTTCAAATTCCAAGGGTTCCTTTTTTTGTTCAATGGAAATGATTTATTTAAAAAAGCACCGTTGGATTTAGCGGACGAACCGGCGGGACCAATACTTCTAATTCTGAAGCAGGCTCGTTTGCAGCAGGTCGAGATACTTCTCGACAGCCTCGCGGTTCATTCGATAGTAGATGCGGTTCGCTTGCTTCTCGATTTGCACGAAGCCTTGCTGGATTAAGGCGTTCATATGGTGGGAGATCGTTGCGGTCGACAGGCCCAACTGCTCGGCAAGCTCCGAGCCGTAAGCCGGCTGACGCCGAATGTACTTTAGAATGGCGAATTTGCTCGGATCGCTGAGCATTTTCAGCGTTCGGCAAATCTCCTCGTCGGATACCGACTGCCGGGCGATCTCCTCCAGCGTTTCAAACAGGACGCCGATGTACAGCGTTTCGGCCTCTGCTGTACCGGTATGGCTGAGGTATGTAACCATATTAAAGCCGATGACTTGCGGAACGATATGGACCTGTTTATCATCCAGCAGTTTGATTTGAAGCTTGCTGTTCAAGCGCTCGATGGGCTTCGAGGCGACCAGTTCCCGGTAACGGGCCTCAAAGCCTTCAAGCAGCGGCGAAACGATGTCCAGCTTTTCGCGGTATAACGAAGCCGCCCGATTCAAGATGGGAAGCAGCTCTTGCATGTACGCATCGTAATTTTGGTAGAGAAGGCTCAGGAGCCATTTCTCCTGCACGTCCACATCGAATGAATCGATCCAATTGATAAGGTCGGCATCGTTTTGCACAACGAGGTCGGCGGAGCCGTCCGCCCCGCTCGCAAACCAATGCTTGAGGTGTCCGGTATATTGCTGGAGCCGTTGTTCCTTCGGCATGGGTACGAGCGGCTTGAAGTCCGCGTCGGGGGCCTCGGGATGAGGCATATACGCATGCAGCGAGGAATGCAGGAGCATTCGGGCGCAGCACCACTTCTCATGACCCTGGCTCCTGAAGAAGAAGGCCAGACGCTCCTCATCGGCGTTGACGCCGTTATACACGTATTCGCCAAGCTCAATGATAGGTTCGAAGGCTTGCAGCAGTTCAGGGGGATCCAGGCGGTATTTATCCTGAAGCCCGCGCAAGACCGCTCTCGTGTCTTCGTTATTCGCATATCGGCAGAGCAATTCCAAGCATTCGAAGAGAATATTCGGCTGTGAATATACCGCGACTTTCATAGGGAAATACTCCTTTACAGCTGTCGTAATGTCTTTATGAAGAGCATACCAACAAACAGCAGGATTGTAAAAATTCCTGTAATCCAGAAGAGCTGTAGCAGGTTCAATTCCGTCATGACGGCCGCGATCAGCATGGATCCGAGCGGGATCGTTACGCTTGCGATCGCGTTGAAAATCGCGCCGACGCGCGATAAGTACGCCTCTTCGATATGCTCCATAAAGGATACGCCGATCACCGTTTCGACGAAGGAAGCGAAAAAGCCGAATACAAGCATGGTAATGATGAGTAAGGTATAGACGAACACGCGCTGGTCCGCATATGCAGCGATCCAGACCCAAATGAGATAACAGGCCCCGATTACGACTCCCCCCGAGATGAACAGGATGCGGGACGACAATGTTTTACGCAGATAAGGGAACAGAATCGCGCCCAAACCAAGACCGATCGTCGAAGAGATACCGGCTGCGGACATTCCGTTCGCGGATAAACCGAGGAAGTCGGTCGTATAGGGAGCCATCATGGAATTGATCGGGATCAAGAAAATGCCGATGGCGCCTCCCAGCAGGCATATCGTAAATACGGTGCGGGTGTTGCTCAGGTAATCGAAGCCTTCTTTAAGCGTATGCATATAACCTATCATATCCAGCTTGAGCCTGCCGCTAATCGATGTTTCTTTACTGTCGATTCCCAGGATGAGAGCAGCCGAAATGATGAAGGTGGCAGCATCGATCAGAATGGCGGTCCCAAGGCCGAACATTCCGATGATCGCGGCAGCGGAGCCGAGGCCGATCAGCTCCATCATTTTTTTGAGCGTCGTATTGAAGGCGATGCCGTGCGGGTACATGGATTTCTGAAGCAGCCGGGGGATGATGGCGAGCCCTGCCGGGATGCGCAGGGATTCCAAAGTCGAATTCATGAAGGTGAGCAGGAGGAGAAGCCAGGGCTGCAGCAGACCAAGCATGAACAGGATGGCCGTCGCTGCCACTGCAAG
Source organism: Paenibacillus sp. FSL W8-0919 (assembly GCF_038003785.1). Classification (NCBI taxonomy): domain Bacteria; kingdom Bacillati; phylum Bacillota; class Bacilli; order Caryophanales; family Paenibacillaceae; genus Paenibacillus; species Paenibacillus sp. FSL W8-0919. Next base: position 6,327,114 of record NZ_JBBOPV010000001.1, on the reverse strand, counting down.
GCCGCGCCCGATGTCGGCAGCCGCCATGACATACCGCTTGTTCATTCCCTCGACGATCGCACCGGCAAAGGGCTGGAACAGAATGGACGGCAGTGCGTTGACGCCGAAGATGACAGCAACCCAGGAAGCGGAGCCCGTAAGCTGATAGACCATGAGGGAAAATGCGATCATGTCGATGGAGTCGCCGTAACGGTTGACGGCATTGGCGGCCATTAGCTTCATGTACTCTTTTTGGGTTAGTAAATCCCGGTACCGATGTGCTTTTGCTCTTCTTTGCTCTTGTAAGACCATGATCTAACCTTCTTTATAGATATAAATAAAACATAATGGTTAGATGATCGTCAATATAAATGTTAGACAAAAATAAAACTTCCGACTTCGATGCATATAAAAAAGAGAAGCCGTGCACATGGGCACGGCTCCTCTAGCTATGGGACGATCTCTCGCCTATTTCCGCATTTCCCGCCATTGTCGTATCGCATTATGCAAACGTGACATGGCTTCCTCAACCGTAGCCCGGGTGCAGGCTACATTCATACGCATGAAGCCCTCGCCATCCTTGCCGAAGGTCGCCCCGCTGTTTAATCCCAGCTTCGCCTCTTCGACGAGGAAGCGGTTCAGCTTGTCATGCTCCATCCCGAGCGAACGGAAGTCGATCCACAGGAGGTATGTAGCTTCGGGCAGGGCCACGCTCAGCTCCGGCAGATGCTCGCGGATATAATTCGCAACGAGCTCCATGTTTCCGCGAATATAAACCAGCAGCTCGTCCAGCCATGGCCCTCCTTCGCGGTATGCAGCTTCCGTGGCCACTGCTCCGAGCGGCGTAATGGAGCCGATGTGATACCGGTTCAGCACTTTCCGGAAGGTCCGGCGAAGCTGCTCATTAGGAATGATCATGTTGGCTGTGTTCATCCCTGCGATATTGAAGGTTTTGCTCGGCGCAGTACAAATGATCGAGCGAGATGCCGCGTCGTCGGACAAGGCGGCGAACGGCGTATGGCTGCCCTGCTCAAAGATGAGGTCGGCGTGAATTTCGTCGGATACGACAAGCACGTCGTACTGCCGGCACAGATCGGCCAGACGCTCAAGCTCTTCGCGTCTCCACACCCGTCCGACCGGGTTGTGCGGACTGCACAGAATCAGCATTTTTACACGGCCGCCGGCAAGGCTCTTCTCCAGATCCTCGAAATCCATTGCATAGTCCCCTTCCTCCCCGCGAATAAGCGGGTTAAGCACAAGCTCCCGCTCTTGGTCCTTGACCACGCTATGAAACGGAGGATATACCGGCGTCTGAATGACAACCTGATCTCCCGGCTCCGTAAATGCGTCCACGATCAGGCTCAGCGCGGGCACCACGCCGGGGCAGAACTGGATCCAATCCTTTTGAATGCTCCAGCCGTGACGGCTTTGCATCCATTCCGCAATAGCCTCCTGGTACGACTCCGTCGGGAAGGTGTAACCGAACACCCCATGCTCTACCCGGCGGTGAAGAGCCTCCAGCACGGCAGGCGGGGCTGCAAAATCCATATCCGCAACCCACATCGGAAGAGCGTCAGGCACGCCGAATACAGCGGGAACGTTATCCCACTTGTGACAAGCGGTGCAGCTTCGGTCAATGGTCAAATCAAAATTCATATGTCATTTCCTCCTAAGCAAAAATGGATTAGGCTATCGTTTTGGCCAGGGATATCAAGCCAGTAATGGTAATTACATTTAGTATGGTCGAGATGAGCACCGTTTGTGCAGCAAAGTCCGGCTCGTTCTGATATTCTTCCGCGAGAATGGACGAATTGACGCCGACCGGCATCCCCGAGGCGATGATGAGCGCCTGGGCCGGAATTCCCTTAAGTCCGAGCAGGAGGACAAGCGCAATCCCGATGGCGGGAGCAACGAGCAGGCGAAGCAGGACGCTCAAATAGACGTCGAGCCGGCGCAGCCGGAGCGGATATTTGATAATTTGCGCACCGAGCGTCAGCAGGGCGATGGCGACCATCGATTGGTCGGCATAGATCAGCGGCTGCGAGATAAATACGGGCAGCGGCAGGTCCAGCGCATGCAGCGCAATCCCGAGAACGAGCGCGTAAGGGACGGGCATTTTCAGAAATCCGATAATGGCTTGCTTATAGAGGCCGTTCGTCTTGGCGCCCTGAATGGAAATGACGCCGTAGGTGAACGTCAGCAGACTCTGAAAGGACATGATCAGCGCCTGAACCGAGGTTGCCATCGGATCGCCCTTGAAGGCCAAGTTGTTGATCGGAAGGCCATAGTTGCCGGAGTTGTCGAGAATTAGGCTGTTGGTGAACGCGGCCTTCATGCCGCGGTTGAACTTCCGCTGCCGAGCAACCAGCATGCTGATCCCATACAGGACGGCGATATAGAGGGCGTAGAACAAGGCGACCGTCCCCAGCAGCTGGGGCGACATCTCGGACTCGTACATGCTCATGAACACGGCAGCGGGCGTGATGTAATAAAAATTGATTTTGGCGAGTGTGTACAAATCCAGCTTGAATGCATACTGCATCGTTACGCCGAAGCCGATCAGCACGAAGATCGGGAGTACCACTTCCAATAAAATGTCGGCGATCATGCTGTTGTCATCTTCTTTCCCCGTAAATGTAGCTGAAGGTGAATGCCCTCATTGAATGATAAATGCCTTGTCATTATATCATGGCATCGCGAGGTTGACACGAGAGAACCGAGAAGAGGGCTGCATAACCGGGCGTACTTCGGGAAAAGGCCCGTCCTGGTATGTATCGGTATCGAGGGAAACTTGGATCAGGGCAATACTGGATGCTTCATTTATCGTCGTTGTGTCGCGGTAGAACACGCAACGGATGGTACCGTTGCCATGCCCAGGCATGGTCCGACAAAAAAACCTCGGTGTGGATCACAGACGAGAGCTGATCGTCCAAGACGAGATGAAGGAAAGGCCGACTGACCGAAGCCAGGGCAGCTGCGTTTGAGCGCAAACAAAGGGTACCGCTGGTTAGTGCATTCGCGCGGTTAAAGCACAACAAAACGGGTGCCCCGCTGCAGGCGGGCACCCGTTTGGATGAGCTTCGTGAGAGAAGCGGCTTTTTACTGCGGATTCGTTGTCCAGATGCCGGCGGTTTTGACAAACACGCGCTGCGGCAGCTTCAATGCGGCCAGTACAAGCTCGGCCACATCCTCCGGCTGCAGCATACGGTCCTCATCGCCGATCTTCAGCCCGGCATTGACCGCAAGCTCCGTGTTGACGGTGCTTGGCGTCAGGGCGGTGACGCGGATGTTATGCTTTCGTACCTCCTGCAGTACGGCCTCCGTCAGGCCCATGACGGCGAATTTGGAGGCGTTATAGGCCGAGCCGGTCGCAAAGCCCCGCTCTCCGGCCGTGGAAGAGATGTTGATTACGTCTCCCTGACTGCGTTCGATCATGCCTGGAAGCGCGGCGCGGAGCATATGGTAGGTTCCCATCAGATTGACGTCCACGATCCGCTTCCATGCCTCCGGCTCCATCTCCAGCAGGTTGCCGAACTGGGCAATGCCCGCGTTGTTAATCAGAATGTCGACGGAGCCAAGCTCCATGCTTACCGCTGCAAACGCCGCTTCCGCTTCCTCTTGCACCGAAATGTCGGCGACGGCAGCGACAGCTTTTACGCCATACTGCTCTGCGATCAGCGCGCTCAGCGATTCCAGATCCGAGGCGGTGCGGGCTACAAGTCCGACATGTACGCCTTCCTTCGCGAGGGCGATGGCCAGCGCGCGGCCGATGCCTTTGCCTGCGCCGGTAATCAAGGCTGTTTTATTTTTCAGGGTCATGAAACACTCACTCCTTTATTTTGAATAACTTCATATGGTTTTGTTGATCAGTATACCTCGTCAGGCCCTCCTGCGCCAAATGCCGGCAGGTCCATTTGTCCGCACAAGTCCCTTTTAGGGACGTGCACGGCCCCCGGAGCTCCAATTCGCCGGCATAAGTCCCTTTTAGGGACGTGCACGGCCCCCGGAGCTCCATATCGCCGGCATAAGTCCCTTTTAGGGACGTGCACGGCTGCCGGAGCTCCATATCGCCGGCACAAGTCCCTTTTGGGGACTTGCTCGGGCACTGGGGCTCCATTTCACCCGAACAAGTCCCTTTTGGGGACGTGCACGGCCCCCGGAGCTCCAATTCGCCGGCATAAGTCCCTTTTAGGGACGTGCACGGCCCCCGGAGCTCCATATCGCCCGCACAAGTCCTTTTTAGGGACTTGCTTGGCGCTCGGAGCTCCAATTCGGCTGCACAAGTCCTTTTTAGGGACTTGCTTGGCCCCCGGAGCTCCAATTCGCCTGGACAAGTCCCTTTTAGGGACGTGCACGGCTGCCGGAGCTCCATATCGCCCGCACAAGTCCCTTTTGGGGACTTGCTCGGGCACTGGAGCTCCATTTCACCGGCACAAGTCCTTTTTAGGGACTTGCTTGGCGCTCGGAGCTCCAATTCGCCGGCACAAGTCCCTTTTAGGGACGTGCACGGCCCCCGGAGCTCCATTTCACTCGCACAAGTCCCTTTTAGAGACTTGCTGCGATCGCTTAAAGAAGGATCTGATATAATCATAACCAGACTACGGGAGGGATAACTCCATCCTGTCCATAACCTAGGAAAGCGGAGGATGAATTTATGCTGGAATCGCTGGAGATGATCAAGGCCTTTCGCGGCGGGGACGAGTCGGTATGCAGGACGCATCCCTGGCTGTTCATGCTGGTTTCGGCTGAAGAGCGAATCGTGAACCTGGAGCGGATCTCGTCCATCGGGGAATTAGCCCATGCCAATCCTGTATTGGATTATGTAGAAAGGACGTTAACGATCCTCGACAGCTTGCCGCTGTCCTACTGGATCAAGGAGCTGCTGGAGGAGGTGCTGGCATGGGCCGAAACCGCCAAGGGCGGGACGGTACGGGAGCGGCTCCATTGGACCCGATCCGGCGTCAATCTGTTCCTCCACCATATCGGATCGGCCCAGCTGTACGAACGGCATGTCCTGGAGCGCCGGGGGAGCATGACGCCGCATGAACAAATGGTACATACGCTGATCCGGACCCACGGGCTCATCGGCCAGCATATTCGGGGCGAGGTCGCCCTTGAGGAGAACGCCCCGCTGTCCGGGCTGGTTCAAAGCGGGCAGCTTACGGCAGAGGAGCTGAGCCGGCTGCTGGTTCCGCTAAACCAATGCATCATAGGCGCGGTGTCCGAGCCATTGTGGCATGCCGTCAAAGAGGAGACCGCCCAGCTGGTGGTCCGCATAGCCGAAGGCGCCTTTGATGAGGAATGGAGCCTTCATGACCGGCTGCGCCGTCTTCGTGCGGGCTCGATCCAAAGCGGCGAAGATTTCGAATCGGAGCTTAAGCGAATCGGGGAGCAGGTCGGTCTGACGACTGCCTTAAACGATTTGCGGAACATGACGCTATGGTATGTGGAGGCCGCGCTGCAGGATTTTTCGCTCGAGGAATTCGTGAAGGTGATGCTCTTGTCTCTTCGGGCCGAGGGCGAAGGTTCAGCGGAAGGCAGGAAGGGGACCGAGGATACGAGCGGGCTTGCCATACATCCGGAGATGCCGCAGCCGATCCGTCATTTAAGCTTCGAGACACTGATGAATGACATGTATTACGACTACAAAGGGGCCAAGAAGCTGAATGTCTATAAAAAGCGGATGATCGAGCAGTATTTGCGCCAAGCGGACTGGGAAGCCTGCCTTCAAGGAGCTGTCAGCGCAAACCCGCATCTCCGTCACCGTATCGTGCGAAAGCCGGGTCTTCCGGACACCGTGTTCTTCACGTTCGAATTTTCCAAGGCGGCGGAAAAATTGATCGAATTCTGCATCGAGGCCGAGAAGTCTCCGCTATATGAGAAAGCCGTACTGCTGCTGTTCGATCTGTTCGGCCTCCGCCGGGACGCTTACGACCGGTTTCATAACGAGGAGAGCTATCTGGAGGATATGAACAGCACGGGGGACTACAAGCAAGTCATCCTTGAGTACGTAACGGGAACGGTGGTGCTGGACATCGGGCCCGGCGGCGGCGTGCTGCTTGATCTTATGGAGGAGCGGCTGCCGCAGGTTCGCCCCATCGGCATCGATATTTCATCGAACGTGATCGAAGCTCTGGAGAAGCGGAAGCGGCTTGAGCAAAGGTCATGGGAAGTAATGAAGGGGGATGCGCTTCGGCTCAAGCAGTATGTTGAGCCGGGCAAGGTCGATACCGTCATCTTCTCATCCATATTGCATGAGCTGTACTCTTACATCGAAACGGACGGGAGACGGTTCAATACCGCGACCGTCGAAGCCGCCCTCAGGAGCGCGTACGAGGTGCTGTCACCCGGCGGACGCATCATTATCCGGGACGGCATCATGACCGAAGGGGACGCATGGCGGCGCATCCGTTTTCTCGAGGAGGACGGGATGGCGTGGCTGGCCCGTTATGCCGCGGACTTTCAAGGAAGAGCGATCCGGTATGAGCCCTTGTCTGCAAATGAGGTGCGAATGCCGGTCAATGATGCGATGGAATTTTTGTACACCTATACCTGGGGGGCGGAAGCGTACGTACACGAAGTCCAGGAGCAGTTCGGCGTCTTTACGCCTTCCGGGTATGCCGCATGCATACGGAAGACGCTTGGCCCCGAGGCCCGTATTCTTGTACAGCGGCATTATTTGCAGGAGGGGTATGCCGAAGCGCTGGCAGGCCGGATTGAACTGACCGATGATGCAGGCCGGGTGACGGCCCTGCCGGACAGTACATGCCTGTTCGTTATCGAAAAACCGGCCGAGCCGGTGAAATAAAATACAAAAGGCGGTGCAGCATTCATGGCTGCACCGCCTTTTGTTGAAAATATCAGGAAGCAGAATCTCAGGGGATCCGGTCCTGATATCGCAAGGAAATTATGATTGCTTCTCAGGCTCCGGATAATCCTTGCCGAGGGTGTCGACCGTCACTTTTTTCATGATTGGCATTTTGACAGGCGTTTCGCCATTCGTTTCTACATTCACGATCCCCATTGCCACGTCCATGCCTTCAATCACCTTGCCGAACGACGCATACAGCTGATCCAGATGAGGCGCATCCGCCACCATAATGAAGAATTGGGAGCCCGCGCTGTTCGGATCCTCCCCCCGGGCCATGGATAAGACGCCCGTCGTATGCTTCAGGTCGTTCTGGAACCCGTTGGCGGTAAATTCGCCGGGAATGCTGTAGCCGGGTCCGCCGGTACCGTTCCCGTCCGGGTCGCCGCCCTGGATCATGAAGCCGGGAATAACGCGATGAAAGCCGGTTCCGTCATAGAAGCCCTGCTTGATCAGGGAAATAAAATTGTTGACGGTATTCGGCGCCACCTCCGGATACAGCTCGGCCTTGATCACGCCTCCGTCTTCCATTTCAATCGTCACGATCGGATGGCTTGCATCCGGATCGGGTACATTAGCCTCCGTTTCGGTTGTTTCAGGGGTTTTCTCCTCAGGTGCGGCCCCGTTCTCAGATCCGCTTGAGGACCCGGTCGTGGAATCGCCTGTCGAGCCTGTAGAGCCGCTTGCGGATTCACTGGCAGTTCCGCTGCCGTTTGCGCTGCCGGTTCCTTTGTCATTGTTGCCGCATGCGGAGAGGACCAGCAGCACGGCAAAGACGATACCGAGAACAGGCATCCAGCGCATTCTCTGTTTCAGCATTTCATTCTCCTCCTGTAACTAGCTATTCAGGTTAGATCGTATACCGTAACCCATTTTAACACAGGTAGGACAAGTACTGAAAACAACATTCGCAGCGTAAACATAAGTAATAGCCCCCGGAGCTTGGCGGCAAGTCCGGAGGCTACAGGCTGCAGGATGTACGTTGATAAGGCCAAAGAAAGCTTCGAGTCTTTATTTCACTTGATAGATGCCCTCCACTTTGTTCAGCGGGAGCAGGATCCGGGAGTGGTTCTTATCCTTGGCGAGCAGCTCAATGAAATCCGTGCCGATCCGGACAAGCCGGATCCGGCTAAAGGCGCCGCCCGTGGAAAAGGTGGTACGCACGCCGACATGAATCGTCCGTTTCGGCGGCTTAACATCAAATACCCGGATCGACTCGAGGCTAGCGGGCACGAACAGCTCACCCTTCACCACGATAAACTGGCTCTTCAGCACCCGCTGCAGCCGGCCGGGTTCGAGCCCCATATTCGGGCCGTTAATTTCTGCAAGATGCCCGACTAAAGAGGCCAGCCGCTGCTGCAGGGAGATATTTTGCATCAAGCGGGTCAATCGAGGTCCGTTCATCTTCACATCATCCTTCCGAATTCATATGGTGTAGTGTATGTGGGAAGGCATCCTATGGGTGAAAGATGAGAAGGACTCAGCACAGCTTTTGTACCTATATCTTTGTAGTGGATGCAAGGCTTCAGCCGCTCGAAGACTCGTTTCCGCGATGGCTGGTATCGCTGCCATCCGGCTTCTCTCGCTTGACGCTGTCGGGAATGGGAACGCTGTCCGGATAGGACCCTTCTACGAAAAGACCAAATTTCTCGTCGATGTCACGCTCGGTAACAAGAGGGGTGTCACGGTCGGAAGGCTGTTTCATGGCGAATCCTCCTACTCCTAGGTTATGGTACATCGTAGATTACAAGATAAAGAGCTTGGCCGGTATAAGAAATAGTGGCTTGACCCATACTGAATTACTATAAAAGACAGAATATGGGAGGCTCGGTATGGAACGAAAGGGCAATATACTAACAGCACTCATATGGGGAACCCTGATCGGTATCCTGCTATGGATGTCATTGCTTGGCTGGCTGGACATATTGTTCGGAAAATAGATTCATATAACAGGACCCGCTTTCACTGTGACGAAGAGAAAGCGGGTCTTGATCATTCATAGGCTCAAAACGAGCAGCTGGAATCCGGATTAATCCTCTTCACCGTTGCTGCCGTTCAAAAGATCCGTTCCATGCATTAGATCGGTCTGCGGGGCAGCGGGGTCAACCGGGCTGTCCGCTGCAATGGCGTCGGCATCCGGGACGTCCTGAAGCGGCGTGTAATCCTCATCATCACCGGCTGAATCGGTGATGAATAGATCCTGTCCCTGTCCCAGAAAAGCCGTGCCGCTTCCGGAAAAGGCAGCATCCGCTGTCACGCGGCGTTCAGCATCGCCTGCGTATTCCGCGATCACCTCATCTCCTGGCCGCGTCGGCGGCTCACCTTCCATATCCAACCATTCTCTTGCCTCACGCTCATCCCCATGGACGAAGGCGGCATTTGCCGATGCCTGGTCCAGTGGGAGCCGGCCCTCCGCTTTGGGCTCCTGCCCATCGACGGCATCTGCCGAGGACCCGGATGCCGGCTCCCCGGCGATCGTCCGGTTATAAGGCTCAGCGCCTGCCGCTTCCCAAGCATCAAGAGCGCTATGGTCCGGATTTATCACTGCTGCGGGCGGTTTCGCGTCCGCGGGGGCGGACTCATTCTGGTCGTAACCGCTGTGGTCGGCCTCCTCACTGCTAAGGCTCTGGGTTGTGTAGGTGTTTACATCCCGAATGTCATCCTCCGGAATCATATCCGTCTCGTCGATCTTCCGCTTGGTCTCATATTCCAGGTATATCAACTCAGGCAGCGTATTCCGATTGTTCTCGTCGCGCATCGGTTGATAACTCCTTTCCATACCATCCCGCTTCGGGATGTTTTATATATTCCGACTTTACCCGCTGGGTCAGGAATGAATCGCTTTTCAAAGGCCGTGAGGGAAGTCGTAAGTCTTTTGGTAGCATTCCCGGCCGCAAGAATCATTATGAAATTCTTGAAAATGGGATATCGACGCGTTATCGTTTGAATTTAAGAGGAATTGAGAGATAAACCGAAATGAATGCGCTTTATTAATATCTGAAAACAGGGACCGGCTTGATATATAATCGGAAAAGTGATTATCGGACCCGGGCAAACCTGAGAGTGGGGCGCCAACCATAAGATACGAACAGGATGTGATTTTCTCTTTGTTTGCATGGATTAAACAAGGCTTCTTTGGCAATACGCGCAAAGATATTTTGTCGGGACTTACCGTAGCATTTGCACTTATCCCCGAGGCGATCGCCTTCTCGATCATGGCCGGCGTCGACCCGATGGTCGGCTTATATGCTTCCTTTGTCATCGCGGTCAGCATTTCATTCTTCGGCGGCCGGCCGGGCATGATATCCGCGGCGACCGGGGCGATGGCTTCCCTGATGGGACCGCTCGTAGCCAAGCACGGCATTGAGTATTTATACGCAGCGACGGTTCTCACGGGACTTCTGCAATGGCTGATGGGGGCATTGAAATTCGGACGGTTTATTTCTTTCGTGCCGCAGCCGGTCATTACCGGCTTTGTGAACTCGCTTGCCATCATTATCTTTTTGGCCCAGCTTCCGAACTTTGTCGGGGAGTCATGGCCGATGTTTCTGATGGTGGCCGGGACGCTCGTGATCATCTATGTTCTGCCGCTGCTCACGAAAGCTGTTCCTTCAGCGCTTGTGGCGATCATTGTCATGACGATCATCGCGGTATGGACAGGGGCTCCCGTGCGCACGGTCGGAGATATGGGCAACATAACGCAGACGCTTCCGTTCTTCCATATTCCCGATGTGTATATCAGTCTGGAGATGATCATGACCATACTTCCAATCTCCTTGGCGCTTGCGGTCGTGGGGATGACCGAATCGCTGCTGACGGCTTCGCTCGTGGATGAATTGACCGAGACCGACAGTGACAAGAACCGGGAGATCCGGGGACAGGGAATCGCGAATATCATTACCGGATTTTTCGGGGGGATGGCCGGCTGCGCGATGATCGGACAGACGGTCATCAACGTTAAATCCGGCGGCCGCACGCGGCTCTCTACGCTCGTTGCCGGCGTGTTCCTGCTGTTTCTGATCATCGTCCTTGGTGATGTCGTCAAGCAGATTCCGATGGCTGCCCTGGTCGGCGTCATGTTCATGGTGTCCATAGGCACCTTTGAATGGAACTCGCTTCGGACGCTCCACCGGATTCCGCTCGGAGATACGGTGGTTATGCTCACGACGGTCATCATCGTTGTTGCAACCCATAACCTGGCCATCGGCGTCATGATCGGCATCGTGCTCAGCGCGCTGAATTTCGGCTGGAAGATGGCGAGAATTTATGCCAATCCGCATATCGAGGCCAATGGAGTCAAGGTATATGAAATTCGGGGACAGCTGTTTTTCGGGACCGCGATGTATTTCATCAAACTGTTCGATGCTCATAACGATCCGGACCATGTCACGATTGATTTCTCCAAGTCGCATGTGTGGGATCAGTCCGGAACGGACGCAATTTCCAAAATATTCAATAAGTACAAGGAGGCAGGCAAGCATATGACCATCGTCGGCTTGAATGAGGAAAGCAAGCGGATGGTTGAAAGAATGGGGCTTGCTTCCAGTTCTTCACACTAACCTTAAGGGATTGCTGCTTGCCACTGTGATGGCAGACCAGCAGTCCCTTTTCATTTTCTTAACAACTAAAATTTTTCTGACAACGGGTGTTGCTTTTCATGGTATATTGGTTGTAAATCAAGACGAAGTTTGTCGAATCGACATGACGCATAAACGCAGTAAAACCCTACATTATGAACGAAGGACGGTTAGAGGTGCGCACAAAATGAAGGATGTACCTAAATACATACTCCTGCTGCTGCTGATGATGCCGCTCATGTCATTCTGGGGCGCGCCCGCTCATGCGCAAGCTGCTCCCGCGGTAATCTCCGATTGGCAGGTGTTGTGGGAGTTCGAGGATCGGGAAGGGGACGTGAATCCTGCAAGCATCAGGAGCCGCAGTCAATGGATCGATGCAAAGAAGGGGATGGCATCCCCCCCTCGGCCGGATGGGGCTGTTTCGTCATGGAACCGGTTCACGCTGCCGAAGCTGCCGCCGGGACAATCGGCTGTACTGATCGAGCGGGTCAAGGGGCAGGATGTGTCGGCTTTTCTGGAAGAGCTGCCATTATACGAAGTAAAGCGGTATTTTGTATATATGAACCATACGCTGCTGCTGCCCGTTACCGGGGAGGATGCCGGCAAAACCGTCTATATATGGTCGAAGGGAACGGATACTGCACTAGGAATCCAAGGGGACATCGTGCTCGGAGAGTATGAACATATGCGGGGCGTATTCATCAAGAAGGATCTGGAGGATTTCATACTTGGCGGCTCCTTATTGTTCATCGCGGCGGTCATGACGGTATGCTGCCTGTTTCTTCCGCGGCATACGGTACCCAGCTGGCTTGCCCTGTGCATCGTTATTTTTGCATTCGGTGCGCTGCTGATTGCCTATTCGCCTTTCCTCTACACGTTCTATGGCGATCTGGGAAGCGTATGGGTAACCCTGTTTGATACGGCTTTGTTTGCCATCATGCCTGCCATGTTTTTTTATTTTGAAAAAATATACGGTCCGGGTCCTTACCGGATCATCCGCTATGGCCAAAGATTCCAGATGGGCTATTCCGGGCTGTGCCTGATTTTGCTTATCGTTCAGCTGGTCGGCACGCATCCGTTTCCTCAGCTCTACTATTTATTTACAGTGAAGATCCTCGGTATTCTGATTATTCTGGAGCTGTCGCTGCTTATCGGAATTACGATCCTGTATGCATCCAAACGTAATAAAGACGCTTATATTTTCTCGTTCGGATTCGGCATAATGGCCCTGCTGACGCTGGGTGACCTGATAAGCTTCTATATGAAAGACAGCAACTATGAATTCTATTTATGGAAATGGGGCGTTATTGCGCTCGTCGTATCGCTGATCGTCATGCTGGGGCGAAAATTCGTCCGGAGTCATCAGCAGGTGCTCGAGTACTCCCGGGAGCTGGAGCTGTTCAATAATGAACTGCAGCGCTCCGAGAAGATGGAGATTATTAGCGAATTGGCCGCTTCGGTTGCGCATGAGGTCCGAAATCCGCTGCAGGTGACGCGCGGCTTTATGCAGCTGCTCTCGCAGAGCGCCAAGCCGGAGGAGAAGGAATATTTCGCTTTGGCCTTAAAGGAGATGGACCGGGCGTCGGGGATCATTACGGATTTTCTGACGTTTGCCAAGCCGCAAGTCGAACAGATTGTGCCTCTGAACGTGTACGAGGAGCTAAAGCATGTTACCGGTATTCTTCTCCCGCTAGCCAACCTTGCAGGCGGCACGATTGAGCTGGAAGAAGCGGAGGATTTATGTATTACCGGTAATTCCTCCAAGCTGAAGCAGGCGATGATTAATATCGTGAAGAACGGTATTGAAGCTCTCGACGGGGAAGGCACTGTCCGCATTTGGGCTTATGCTCAATCGAACGAGGTCATTATCCATATCCAAGACAATGGGGTCGGGATGGATGCTCTTGAGCTGTCCAGGCTCGGAGAGCCGTATTTCTCGAATAAATCCAAGGGAACGGGCCTCGGTCTGATGGTTACCTACCGGATCATCAAGTCGATGAACGGCACCATACACTTCAACAGCAGGAAAGGGGTCGGCACCGAAGCGATTATCCGCTTCCCTGCCTGTGCATCGAACCATCAAGGAAACCCAACTTAAACGCGTTTTTAGGAGATACCGGATCGGTATCTCCTGTTATTTTAGCAAAAGAATAGAAAAATTTTTCATAATTATGAATTTTAGAAGGGGGAATGTTTTAACGCATCGAATACTTTTAGGAGGTATTCATTATAATGTTTGAGGTGCGTGCATGAGATCTGGATGGAGAATCGGTATGTCCCTGATCATCACAATTGGTATTACCCTCGGCATTCCGGGGTTATCCTCCGGCGCTGCCAGTGCGCCAGCGTCAGCTGTGATTAAGGAGTGGCGAATTCTATGGTCGGATGCAGGGGAAGTGCCGGATCGTGCGCCGCCAGAGGGAGAGATTTGGGTGGAAGGCTCCGCCCGGATTTCCGAACACCCGAAGCCGCAGAGCAAGACGTCGGCATGGATTCATATGAAACTTCCGGATATCTCCTCCTCCTCGCAAGGCATACTAATAGACAAGCTTCACGGACAGCAGGTAGCGGTGTTTGCCGGCGAACGGAAAATCTATGAATCCGCGAGAACCTACAATTATGAGCTGAACCATATCTTGCTCCCGCTGCATGAGGATTTATCCGGCCAGGACCTGTATGTATGGCTGGAAACGGCAAGAGATCATATTATGGTCGACGGAAAAATCGTGATCGGCCCATACCACGAGCTTCTGAACCGGTTCGTCCGATCGAATCTGGGCGATATCATTTTAGGCAGCGCCTTCTTATTCATTGCCTTCGTGATGCTCATATGTGCTGTCTTTTTGAACAATAAATATCTGGTCGCCGTCCTTTCTTTGGCCTTTACCATCCTATCTGTAGGCATCCTGGTGTTTACTTACTCCCCTTTCCTGTACACCGTTTTTGAAGAATACGGAAACATCTTTACACACATGTATGATATTTCATTACTCGTCCTTCTGCCTTCGTTCAGCCTGTTTTTCGAAAAAATATTCGGTCATGGCTGGAAGGGCATGCTTCACAAACTGCGCAATTTCCAAGTGTTTTACTCCTTGTTTTGTATTCTGTTCCTGATCGCCAATCAACTGGCCGCAAACCAGTGGTTTGGGCTGTACTACTTCTTTTCCGTGCAGGTGCTCGGCGTTGTTATGATCCTGCAATTCACGCTGCTGATCGGAAGCTCGATGTATTTTGCCATCAAAGGAAACAGGGATGCCGTCATTTTCAATGCAGGCTTTGCCGCGTTTGCCGTTATCGGATTGGGCGAGCTGCTGCAGTTTTTCCTCAGCCGGGGAAGCTATAATCTGTTTTTATGGAAATGGGGCGTTGTCGTCTTTATCGTATCGCTCATTGTCATTCTGGGGCGCCATTTTGCCAAAAATCATGAACGGATTCTCCAATACTCCAAGGAGCTGGAGATGTTCAACAATGAGCTGCAGCGCTCTGAGAAGATGGAGATCATCAGCGAGCTTGCAGCCTCGGTAGCCCATGAAGTCCGCAACCCGCTTCAAGTAACACGAGGATTTCTACAGCTGCTCATGGGCAAGGCCAAGGCGGCTGAACGCGAGTATCTGGATTTGGCGCTGGTGGAGCTGGATCGGGCGTCGGGCATTATTACGGACTTCCTGACCTTTGCCAAGCCGGAGTTCGGCAAGGACACCGTGCTTCAGATCTCCGACGAATTCAAGCATATCGAGGGGATTCTTGCGCCGCTTGCGCATCTGCATGGCGGAAAGATCACCGTGGACATTCCAGAGGACCTTGCCGTACGCGGCAATTCCTCCAAGTTCAAGCAGGCGTTCATTAACATTATCAAGAACAGCATTGAAGCTTTGCAAGAGGAGGGGGTCATCCAGATCCGCTGCTATCAGAAGCAGGGGCGGGTATACATACACGTCGTGGATAACGGCGAAGGAATGGGGGAGGATGTTCTGGCCCGGTTAGGCGAGCCGTACTTCTCCAACAAGACGAAAGGGACGGGACTCGGGCTTATGGTCACGTTTCGAATTATCGAGGCCATGGATGGCAGCATTCAATTTACAAGTAAAAAAGGAGTGGGGACGGATGCCGTTATCACGCTGCCCGCAGCTTACGAATAAAATCGTAGGCTGCGGACTTGGCGGAAGGCTTCCAGTCCCCACTCTTTGCTTCGTGTTCTTCCATGTATGAGTAAATCCCGGGCTGTTATGTAGTCTTTACCAGATGGCTCTTTCTTTGGCTTCGGACTTGATCACGCCTGCCGGATTCGGAGGGATGACCAGGTACAGCTCATTGGGCTGCTCTTCGAGCGTTCTTACTTCAATGTGGTCGGGGATTCGCACGCCAAGTACTTCCTTGATCGCTGATTTCGGATCGCTGACCAGCTTTGCTTTAAAGCTAGGATCCTCCCATGCTTTTTGAATCAGTTGTGTTTGAAAGATGGCTTCTGTTGTCATTAGAATCACCCTTTCAAATAAATGGTTATAATTTACTCTTTAAGGATACCATGGAATAAATTTAAAATCTATTATTTTTTGGTTGATATAGACAAATAATAATTCAAACCGCCTAAAGCCAGGGTTTGCTTGCTGTTTTCGATATGATTTGCATCCGAAATGAGCTCGTCCACCATCGTATAATGGAAGGATATCAGATTCGGCGCGTCAAGCCCGGTCTCTGTCAGGCGGGTATGCGTCTCAGCTGCAATCGCTGCATAAGGCTTCAAGAGGTTGCGGATATAAATCGCCTCTTGAGCTTCCGCTTCGGTTAGCGCTGCATCCCAGGGACGCCCTAGCCTTGCTTTAATCATGGCGAGCAGGCAGTTGTAGCTGCCGTCTGCAAGATCCTGCTTCCAGTCCATCCAATCGTCCATCATCTGCAAGGTCAGCAGCACGTGGTTCATCATGTCATTCGCGGCAGGAATCAGCTCAGGGCGTTCCGCCAGAAGGAGGACGGCGGTGCTGCCGAGTTTAACCGGAGCGGCCTTCTTGGCGACTCCCATCGGCATGTTCACGAAATAATCAGCGCTGCCCTCGTGAATGACGCCATCCGACCATTCTTGATTATAAACTTTGAAAAATTGCCAGAATGCGGAGTCAGGCGGGAAGTAAGCTTGGTACATCGCAAGGAATTCCGAATATAAAAGGGTCGCGAGTGCAAGATGCTGTTTCACATGGAGCGGGGATGGACTCTCCTGAACAGAGTCCATGATGTCGTCTTGAATGAAATAGTAGAGCATGCCGATGATGTTGGCTGCTGCCAGGTGGCGGTAACTTTCTGCTGGGAGTGTGGTAAGTTCTTTCATCCAGAAGGGAAGTAGATAACAGATGTAGTTTTTGGAGCTGTCTTGCTCGAAGACGTCGAAAGCGCGCAAATACGAAATTCCGAGTTCATTCAACGGAGGGGGCAGGTCCGACAATCGAGCTTCGCATTGCGCAAATACGGCAGCAAGATCGTCCTCGAATGGCTTAAACCAATTCATCGAATCACCAGCCTATTTCTATTTTATTGGGAATTACTTACTTTTAATTCTAGCATGAATAACTTAATAGTTAAATATTACCATTCAAATTCAGGGGAGATTCTTCCGTTCGGTATGGAAATCGATGGAACGATGCCTTTTGGCCGGGATCTGTTGTTTGATCAAGTCCTCAGACGTTTAAGAATGAAGTGTACACCGATAACTGAAATGACCATAAGGAGGTAACTCATATGACTCAGAAAATTGTTGGTGCTTTTCGTTCGGAAGAGGAAGCAACTCGCGCTATAGAGGAACTGAAGTCGCAAGGGTTCAGAGCAGATGAAATCTCTGTCATTGCAAAGGATCGCGGTGAAACGTCGGCGATTGAGGAAGAGACAGGGACGAAGGCGCCGGAAGGCCTGGCGTCCGGGGCAGCAACAGGCGGCGTCCTGGGCGGCGTAACCGGACTGCTTGCCGGGCTCGGCGCGCTTGCTATACCGGGCATCGGCCCGATTGTCGCTGCAGGTCCCATCGCTGCCACTCTTACGGGAGCTGCCGTCGGAGCAGGCGCAGGCGGGCTGGTTGGAGGATTGATCGGACTCGGCATACCGGAAGATCAGGCGAAGGAATACGGAAGCTACGTCGATGAAGGGCATATTCTCGTCATGGTGGATGCGGATGAGAGCCGCGGCGGAAAGGTATATGATATCTTCCGCAGCAACAGCGCGCTTAATGAGCATCATTACCGTCAAGGAACAACGTACAACGGCACGGGCTCCCCAATCGATTCCCGCACGGAAGCGGCGGCGGCTACCGAGGATGCCGTTCCGGATCCGAATTTGTATCACGGCTACGGCAACGGGGACGGAGGCGCGGTGAGACCTGATGGTGTAAGCACGGGCCGCGAAGGGTCATCTAAGAGACTTTAAGATACTATATATTACTCTATACAATGAGGGGCTGTCCCACAAGATCATCGATCTGGGGCAGCCCCTCTTCCTGCTGTCAAGCCACTTCAGTAACCGTTATGAATTTCCTTTCGCAGTTACGGTATACCATCAATCACTTTATGCCTATTAAATCTGGAAAAGCGGCTCATCTCTAGGATAAAAAATTTACTATCAGGCCAAACCTCGGTGAACATTCGGTTCGATGAGTATTCGGTATCCGTTGGCTTATTTAAATATACTGCAGCCCGGAGGTATACGGCAGCGGAATCGGGTCAAACGCTGCTGTCCCTCGAATCCGGTACGGAGACAAAGGGTCGAACAGGAGCGACAGCAGTCCTTCGTCATCCAGGACAACAGTCTCCCCCGAGAGCGTAATGCGATAAGGTCCATGCTCCCCATCGGCTTGGATGGCGCCTTCCGGCAGCAGCGGAGCCAGCTGATCCAGAAGCCGGATTCCGTTCACCAGGTAAACCGTCCCGTCATTCTGGATCGATTCCGGCATGGCACCGGCGGATTGAAGCAGCGCGGCGAGCTCTCGGTCCTGCCAGGCCAGTGGAATGATCAGCTCCGGCAGGTTAAAGCCGGCGATTGCTTCAGCAATGACCAGCGCGGCGGCTTCCGGGCTGCCGCCCCATTCCACAAGCGTGGATGCGCGGGAAGGCGTCATCACGGTTCCGGGCACGGCAATGATTGCGAATGCCGACAATTCCCCGTTCTGCTCGGCGACAAGCACTTGCTGCTCAAGCCGGATCACGTTGGAATAGGCGCTTGCGTCAAGCAGCTTGCCAAGCTCGGTAGGCGTCGACATATACCCGGCTTCCCGATCTTCCATAAGCGCGTGGACTTGCAACAGATCCTCCGGCTTCATGGCCCGGATCTGAACCTGCTTTGCGGTGGAGGACCGAAGGGGCTCGACCATGGAAGGGGTCACCTGAAAGCGCTGGGCCCGGCCGAACAAACGGCTGCCGGCACGGGTGTACAGGGATCTCCCTCCGGAGATGAAGATCAGGGATGCGCCTGAAGCTTCGCCATGCTTGATGCATGCTTGAAGCAGCGAACCGGCAAGCCGCTGTCCCCGATAGTCTGGGTCCGTACATACGGATCCGATCGAGAATACGTTCAGCCGTGCTCCGCGGATCTTCATCATAAACGGGACAAATCCCATGAACGAGACAAGCTTCTCTTGATCCCATGCTCCGTATGAATGGCTGATACCCGGAGAGAAGATAAGCGGGAAGGATACGCCCATGGAGGGCTGCTCGGGCTGCTTAAGAAAAATACGATCGGATAATTCAATCGCTTGGGTCAGTTGATCGGAATTCATGATAGAAATATGCACTGGGGTATTTCGCCTCCCTATGGTTGTCACTTAACACCAGTATAAGGTGACAGACCGCGGGATTTCCAGTAAACGTTTACAAATTAATAGATTTTTATGGATAAACCGCTCTCAGCACCCATCACCTGAAGAACAACATGATTCAATTCACAGCCGGCTCGGCAAGGAGCACTTATGATAGGGTATAAAAACAGAGAAAAATCTTCATCCTATCTTCATCTAAGAAATCGTGAATTGCTTTGCAAATAAGATGAAAATCTGATATTATAAAGACAAGGATTTAGAATAAGTCTAAATACAATATCAACTAAAGGAGACGATATAGATGATGAATACAAATACGAACGCGAATGTAAATTTGACTCAAAACCTGCAGGGTGAAAACGAGCTCCACAGCATCCTTAATATCCAAGTTGCGAACTGGAGCCTGCTGGGCGTAAAGCTGCACCATTACCACTGGTATGTGAAAGGGCCACAGTTTTACGTGCTGCATGAGAAGTTTGAGGAGCTGTATAACGCGGCAGCCGATTACGTGGACGAGCTGGCTGAGCGGCTGCTGGCCATCGGTGGCAAACCGGCAGCAAGCATGGCCCAGTATCTGCAGCTGACGACGCTTCAAGAAGCGAACGGTGAGAACAGCGCTGAAGAGATGGTGAGCCAGCTTATCGCTGATTATGAAACGATCGCAGCCGAGCTTAAGCAGGGGATCGCGGCAGCCGATGTAGCAGGTGACGATGCGACAGCCGACTTGTTCACGGGCATGATGACCGATATTCAGAAGCATGCCTGGATGTTGAACGCATTTTTGGGCAAATAAGCTGCGTATACAGGTTGCTTGATGTTCATTACATTTCGAAAAACATCGTAAAATGGCCATCCCAGATGGGATGGCTTTTTCGTATGATTAGCTGGCTATAATGGGGCTGCTCGATTTGGGCGATATCGTGCTGAGGCATCAGTTTTGAAAAATACTGCGCCGTTTTTACGTTTGATGCGTATATACTCCATAGTTAACGCTGAATTGAAGAGGAGATTGTGAACATGGCAGAAATGGAATCACGGCAAGTGTTGGAGTCACAGCTTCAAGAGATATTGGTGTGGGAAAAAGAACAGAAAGACGTGATGTTCTGGGAAAAGCTCGGCAGAATCCCCTTCATGCTTCTGGATCGGCTGACACCGAAGGCCGTGCGGAATAAAATCGGTGAGGCGCTTAACGATGTCGGCAGCTTTATCCAGACCGGAGGCCAGTATCTGGTGCGCGAGCAGTCCGTAATGAATCTGTTGGCCAAAACGGCGGGAGATGAGGGGACCGCTTCCAAGGAAGCCGAAGCGTGGGAGATCGAAGAAGAAACCGATCCTTCCCGTACGGGTGGCAACGCGGCGGATGGCTCAGGCGATCAGAAGCTGACCTTGACCGAGGCTTCTCGTTTGCCGCTGCAGGTGATGGATGCCGCGGCGGATATTTTGACGGCTAAACGGGTCAAATTTGCCGCAGCCCAAGGGGCAGCCACCGGGATCGGCGGCGTCTTTACGATTGCAGTCGATATTCCGATGGTGCTCGGACAGTCACTAAAGGTGCTTCAAGAGATGGCGCTATGCTACGGCTATGATCCGAACGATACCAGGGAGCGGGTGTTTATCGTGAAGTGCCTGCAGTTCGCTTCCGCCGATATAGTGGGCAAGAAGGCGGTGCTGGAGGAGCTCGCCAGCTTTGATGACGAGAAGGGGACGGATCAGGTATTCTCCCAGCTGCAGGGCTGGAGGGAAGTGATCCAGTCGTACACGGACAGCTTCGGAATGAAGAAGCTGTTCCAGCTTATTCCGATTGCCGGGATTGTATTCGGCTCGATCAACAACAAGGGCACCATCGGGGACGTGGCGGAAGCCGGAAAGATGCTCTACAAAAAACGTCGCCTGAACCACCGACTGCGCAATATGGAATATCCGCTGTAAGTTTTCAGCTAAGCCAGAAGAATGGGTGCAGATTGAGACTAAAAAGAGGGCCGCTCCGTAAATGGAGCGGCCCTTATGGATATGAATGCCTAGAGGTAAAGCATCGTATAAGAAGTGATAGATTGCTTGTAAATCTAACTTGTACCTGTACTTGTTACCAGTACAGGTAACTTGTATTTAACGGTTATCCACTTTTTCCGGATACAGATCATGATTCATGAGACGCTGTGCAGCCATTTCCTCGTATTTGGTTCCGGGACGGCCGTAGTTGCAGTACGGATCGATGGATATCCCGCCGCGCGGAGTGAATTTACCCCACACTTCAATATATCTCGGATCCATCAGCTTGATCAAATCGTTCATGATGATGTTGACGCAGTCCTCATGGAAATCGCCATGATTGCGGAAGCTGAACAGATACAGCTTCAGAGACTTGCTCTCCACCATTTTAATATCCGGAATGTAGCTGATGTAAATGGTGGCAAAGTCCGGTTGGCCCGTAATCGGACACAGGCTTGTAAACTCGGGGCAGTTGAATTTTACGAAGTAATCCCGATATGGATGCTTATTGTCGAAGCTTTCCAGGATGCCGGGATCATACTCGAAGGTATATTTCGTGCCTTGGTTGCCCAGCAGGGTAACCTCTTGCATTTCCTCTCTTTGTCTTCCAGCCATGAATGCATAACTCCTCTATATTATAATCGTTTTCTGTTCAGGTTCATTAGGCCATCAAGCGGTATGTCGGACAGCTGTCTAGACGCCGCGCTTATTGCCCCATACGAGCGTATGCAGCTGGGGAAGGACGCGCACGTCGTTGAGCCGATCGGATTGCATAACCGCATTCACCAGCCACTCGTATCGCTCCAGCAGGTAGCTGACATGGGAGGACGTATCACTTGTGCTGACATCCGGGTTGCCGGTTTGCAGGTAAAACGGGACATTCGGATATCGCTCATGCACCGTTTCGGCGTAAGCCAGATCGGTATCGTCGAATACGACCACCTTCAAGCTGAAGGAGCGGCCGGGCTGGCGCGCGGACAAGCGGGAGATCATGATGTCAAGCTTCTCCCAATCCGTCTCCATACCGGAGCTCGGCGGCTTCGGCGATATGGTGACTTCATCGATGTCGTTCAGCCAATCCTGCCAGCGGGAGCCTTGCGTCTCTACCGCAACGGTAATGCCGTGCCGGTGCAGCTCATCCACAAGGGAGCCTAATTGGGACAGCAGGGCGGGGTTGCCGCCCGAAAGGGTGACGTGGTCGAACCGTTCTCCCCCAAGACGATACAGCTCCTGCCATATTTCATCAGTGCTCATCTTGCGGATCGAATCTGCCGCCGATCCGTCCCACGTAAACGCGGAATCGCACCAGGCGCAGCGGTAATCACAGCCCGCCGTGCGGACGAACATCGTTTTTCGGCCAACGACCATCCCTTCGCCTTGTACGGTAGGGCCGAAAATTTCCATTACCGGAATGGGGCGGTCGACGGTTGCCGCAGCGAATGCGCCTCCGCTTGTGCCGGTCTCTGCCTTACTATGCTGATTATTCACCTAGCATCCACTCCCGTCTGACCTCGGCATAGCTGGTCGGTGTTTCGAACAAACGCACGAATTCGGTGCGCGTTCCCTGCTGCTCATGGGATGGCTTGGCGCTGAGGGCGGCTTCCATTTTCTCAAACAGCCATACGACCATATTCTCCGCCGTGGTGTTCATCGGAGGCAGCGTTTCGTTCAGATATCGATGGTCGAGATAAGGCTCGATCTCCGATTTCCATATGTCCTTAATTTCACCGAAATCAACGGTAATTCCGACTTCATCCGGAATGCCGCTGATGCCGAATACGACTTTATAGGTATGCCCGTGGAGGTTCTTGCATTTTCCTTCATAAGCATGCAGATGATGTGCTGCATCGAACGTAAATTCCTTGGAGACGAGCACGCGCTTCCGGTGGTAGCGCAGGCTGCCGGCATCGATATCCTCGCCGAGCTTCTGCAGCCGTTCAACGATCCGAAATGCTCCAGGCTCTCGGCTCATACCGTGCGCCCCCCTTCAACGCTCGCGTTCCTGCGGCTCAAATATTTATCCAACCCGGCTTTTCTCAGCTTGCAGGCAGGGCATTCTCCGCAGCCGTTGCCTTTAATGCCGTTATAGCAGGTCAGCGTGTGATCACGGATATATTCCAGGGCGTTCATCTGGTCTGCGAGCTCCCATGTTTCCGCTTTGTCCAGCCACATAAGCGGGGTGTGAATGACAAAAGGATAGTCCATGGCCAGATTCAGCGTCACATTGAGCGATTTGATAAAGCTGTCGCGGCAATCGGGATAGCCGCTGAAGTCCGTCTCGCATACGCCGGTTACGAGATGCTTGGCTCCGATTCCTTTCGCAAGGACGGCAGCGAAGCTTAGAAATAGCAGGTTCCGGCCCTCCACGAACGTGGTTGGCAAGCCTTGGTCGCCTTCCTTGATTTCAATATCGGTGCGTGTCAACGCATTGGGAGCCAGCTGGTTCAACAGGCTCATATCGAGCACGGTTTGCTTCACGCCTTGGTCTTTGGCGATCTGGGCGGCGCATTCGATCTCAAGCTTGTGGCGCTGGCCGTAATCGAAGGTGACCGTCTCCACCTCGGCAAAGCGTTCCTTCGCCCAGAACAGACAGGTGGTGCTGTCTTGGCCGCCGCTGAACACGACGACCGCTTTTTCATGTTTAAGCATAAAAAAACCTCTCATTCTTCATAGTTTTAGGGGAGCCCGAAGGCCGATCCCGTAGAAGAATAGAGAAGTTCTTGAACTGAATCCGCAAAAAAACAAGCCTTATTTTCACGGCAGCTTAAAAAAGATAATTCGATGCCGAATAAGACAATGTAGTTTTTTATAGAGGGAGTTCGCGAACCTCTCCCATACGCTTTGCAGCGTATGGACTTGTCTTCTGTTGTCACTAGCGGCCGCTAGCGGCTCTTGCGCTGCAGCCGGGTACTTATGCCCTACATTATAACACGGGGACATTATTTGATAAACACTCCGCCGAAGGGAATTGCTTCCCGTAAGAAGCGCTTGATAATCCCTTCATCGTTGAATTCGTCGACCAGCCGCTGGTTCTGCCGCCCGGCCTGAAACAGGACATATCCTTCTCCGGTAAGCTTCCAATGGTAATTCATATGCTGGCTTGCCAGGTGGTTACCGTATACGGTCAAATCCAGTTTGGCTCCTTCCGGATAGGCAATGATGCTGCCTGCATCGACGTATAGCGGCTCCGTAGGGTGCAGCTTCACCTTGCAGACCGGACCTTGGGTCAGGATGCCGATGCTGCCGCTGCCGGAAAACTTCATTTTAATGGCGTCCCGCGTAACGAGCATATTTTTAAATTTCAAAATACGGGTCTGCATTGTTACATTACTGGTATAGAAGAATACATGCCTGAAATCGTAGAGCATATCCTCCCCGCCTTCCAGCCGGATCTCATGCATGTTGAAGCCCGGAGGGAGGGCTGCCGTAAACTGGCTGGGACCGCTGATGTCGGCACGGATCAGCTTCTTCTTCCGGTATATCCCTTTCACGTTCATCAGACGGTCGCTTCGCCCGGTCGAGGGACCCCGGTACGCTACAATCTGATCGGGATGCAGCACATGGGCAATGTCGCCGTCGGCCAAGGAAAAGGTAACCGCTTGCCCGGCCCCGCCGCCGGACGTATCTTCCATTCGGATAATCACACGCCCACCTCCTTTATCAGTCTGACTGGCTGCTTTATTTAAAAGCGGTTCGTTCGGCGCATGCCGAATCGAAGGGCGCGTATCAGCAAAAAATATCCTGCAGCTAGCGCGGCCGCCGTAATCGCCAGGTTCTTCAGCCGTTCCGCTCCCCGCTTTCGGGCGGCTTCCGCTTCCTGCAGCTGGTTCACCATTTGCGTCAATTGCCGATTTTGCTCCGCTAGCTCCGCATTTTGCTGCTGGAGCTTTTCCGTATTCATCCGAGCTCGATCCAGCTCCTGCAAGGTTTGATTATAGCTGTCCTTCAGCTCGGTAACCTCTTGCGGCAATTCACGAAATTGCTGTATATTGTCGTACAAATTACTGATGTAGCCGGCGCTGGCCGTGCGGCCTCCGAGGGGAAGCGCGATCCCTGTCGCCAGTATTATCAAAGAAAGTCGGATCAGCTTAGATCGTGCAGACTTGTCCATGAGGGATCACCGTCCTTTGATATATAATAGTACATACGAAATGATAGAGGAACAAGTTTCCATAGTATCATTTACCCACTGGAGAGGCGGCGTTTCATCTCGGGCCGCCAGGATGTTTAATAGGCGGTTGAATCGGGTAAATAGATGTTGGCAAGCAGCGGCCAAGCATGCTCAGGCATGAAAGGCAGAATACGACAAGGAATAATAGACACGCTTTTGAACAAGATGACAAATTAATAGAATTTTCGAAATAAGGAGATTATGCATATGAATAACAATAACGTGAAAAAAATCATGATTACCGTAAACGGCAAACCGGTTGGAAACGGCCTGGTTATTGATAAAGTCACCTACGCGCCCGTCGGGCGTGCAGAGGAGGCCCGCAGTGAAGCGAGCAGGGCTGCGAGCACGGTGATTGGTTAAGCAGGTCATACAGCGACTACTTTTTTTTAGAAGGAGCTTTGGGTTCCCTGGGAGGAACGACAAGGCGGTTGCCGGTTATCTAATCGGTCCTGACAGAATCCATGACAAAGACTGCAGCGATAGAGGCTGCGGTCTTTTTTTGTCGAAAACATTTTTCGAACATACGTTCCGTGACAGTAAGATGTCCCTCTCTATTGGTACATTATTAGAAGAAGAGGAAAGAGGTGGATGTATTGCAGTCAGGGTTGTATTCGGATTTTTTATGGAGCCATAACCAGGTATCAGCTAGCGGCTGTAATCAAGTCTTTCTGCTGATCGAGTGGAGGGGTGGAGTCTTAGGGCCGAAATTGCCGGCAAAAGGTTCCAAACAGCTGCTCGCGGATCAAGTTCAGCTGCATCTCCAATTGGGTGAGCGCGTGCAGCTTGGTCGTATGTACGGATGCGAAGGCGAAATGCTGAATGACCGGAATCTCTCATTATCGCTGGGCACATTGTCCGAAGGAAAGGTAAGGCGGCTGGTGCTCGATCTGTCGGTCGGCCCCCGGCCGTCAGGTGTTTACCCCATTGTCACGATGCTGTGGACTTATCTGGATGTGATCAAACAAAAGATGGTGCTGCAGCCGTCTCGAACAATCCCCCTCCAGTTCAGCAACAGTACGGCATTAATAAAGCGGGGCGCCGATCATCGTGTGGAAAAGGCACTCAAATTGCTGCAGAATCCGATGATCGTGGAGCAAGCCAGACAGGAAATGCAGCGTGGAAAACTGGCCGAAGGGGAAGCGATTATTCTTAGACGGGCCGATGAAATGCTGCTGTACGCCGCACGTTTAGAGGATGCCGATTATTTAAAAGAAGCGGAGGCTTTGTATAGGTTAAGCACTTTGTATATGGATACATACCGTAAGTTCCGTTCCCGCATTGCGAAAAGACAAGGACTTAAGGCTTATTCTGATGCTAGTTATTAAGAATCTTTGTCCAAAAAAGGAAAAATGATATCAGGGTCGAATGTACTATTTTATAGTCATAAAATATACGTCTAATTTACTAGAGAGATAGGGAGAATGCATATGACAGACAGACTGATCCGACTAATGAGAATCATTACCCTTGTACAAGCAAGACCCGGAATTTTGGCGAGAGAGCTTGCGGAACGCTGCGGAACGAGTGAAAGAACCATCTATCGTGATATGGATGCGCTCAGCGCGATGCATATCCCCATTACCCACCAGGGGCGCGGGCGCGGATATACGTTTATCGGCCATTTTGCCATGTATCCGCTTGGTTTGACGGAAGAAGAGGTGCAGGCACTATTCAAGCTGATGCCCGTAATGGACAAAATCAAACCGCTGCTGCCCATAGAATTTGAAAGCGCTTATGAAAAAGTGCTGGCTGCCGTATATAAACAGAGTGCGGAAAAGGCCGAAATCCAGGCGGGGGACCGTGATGATTCCTCTGTCCAAGCCTAATTTTCGCAGACGAAATCGCACATCGTAAATGTGAAGCCCCGAATGAAGCACATGGAATTGGCATGTGACAGTCATTCGGGGTTTTTGTTGTTTAGGACTATAAACTCATTCTTCTTCAATGCGAATAGTGTCTTAAAGACTATAAAAGATAGGGATAATATACCAAATTATATGAATATATGATAAAATGACTACAATTTATCTCTAGGGATCAGAATCTGTCAATTGCTGATCCGGATGGGGATATAGCGGCATAACGTCCCTAAGCAAGGGCGTAGAAAGGAGATCCGTGCAAGGGATGCACGACATGCATAACTAGTTTTTGAGAAATGGAGAGGGGAGCAAGAAGATCGATGAAAAAAATCATTCTGAC
This sequence comes from Paenibacillus sp. FSL W8-0919, assembly GCF_038003785.1. Classification (NCBI taxonomy): domain Bacteria; kingdom Bacillati; phylum Bacillota; class Bacilli; order Caryophanales; family Paenibacillaceae; genus Paenibacillus; species Paenibacillus sp. FSL W8-0919. Next base: position 6,299,536 of record NZ_JBBOPV010000001.1, on the reverse strand, counting down.
GATGTTGTTGAGTATGGTGGCATTATCCGTACTGGGAACTGATGGAGCAGAGGCCTCGAGCCCAAGACAGGTTGAAGTCCTATTGAACGCTAACAAGCTGAGCTTTCCGGATGCCAAGCCGTTCCAAGATAGCCAAGGCAGCGTCATGGTACCGATCCGGTTCGTCTCCGAAGCGCTCGGCGGGAAGATCAGCTACAGCAAGTCTGGAGGCAAGACGATCGTTGAAATTCGAAAGGGCGATGACCTTGTAAAAATGACCGTGGGCCAAACGAGCGCCCAGGTGAACGGGAAAGCGAAAGACTACGGGACGAAGGTGATCTTGAAACAAAACCGTACCTTTGTGCCGCTGCGGCTCGTAAGTGAAGGGCTGGGCGAAAAGGTGGAGTGGGATAAGGTTGGCCGGTGGGTCTGGATTGGTGAGAAAACATTCCGGAATACCGATGATGCGGAGTTTAAGCTGCGGCCGTTGAGTGATTTTAAGGCGTATATGAAGGCCAACATATTTTTTAATAAGGTCGCTTCAGATGAACCATACAATGGAATTAAAATCGTTCAGGCAAATCAGTTACCGATTAAGCTAGGTGATGGTGAGATTATTTATGATATTAGACTAGAAAATGTAAAGGGTATGGATTATATCGTTACTCGTAGTTCAGAGCGAAATACTCCGGTTTTTTTCATGGTTAAGGATGATTTTGTTAAGTTTAGATATGGGCTGGACAGTGCATTTGTAAACAATAAAGACGGGACAGCAACGAATTATTATCCGGTTACTAGCACTTCTGATGTCTTTCAAAATGGGAAGTACAATCAATATTATGATTGGACAAAATTCACATTGAGTAATGCAGATTATATTGCTTTTAGTACCCACCAACCGAAAGACTATCTTGTAGTTATCGTTAATCCTTTTAAATAAGGAGACGGATTATGCAGCTAAGGTACAGATTAAAGAAATTCATTCAGATATTTCTTTGTTTCATCACTCTCATGACCACGGTGTTCATCATTAACCCAGGTAGAGCAGAGGCCATCGGAGTTAATAGAATGTTTCAAGACCCACAGAACCCCAATAAATTTTATTTTGTGGGTATGGTCTACTATGAAACCTGGAGTAATGCTGCTGGTCAATGGATTACAAAGCCACCAGGTAGCCAAACTGATGTAGATGGATTTGACTATTTATTTGAATTTAATTCCTCTCGAAAAATAAAGGACATCCGGGTTAGTAAGTTCGATTATAACCGGGAGTATGGGGATGAAATCTTTCTTGCTTCCCGTTCCGTAGAAATGTCACAGAACCCAAAATCATATTATGTAAGGGCAACTTCGCCTATCTATTCGTTAACAAATCAACCTTGGTCAGGGAAAGGGACAAATATTGCTAATGTACCAGTTTATGTAATTCGTGCAATGTTAGAATCTGATTTACCTGTAGATAGAAAAAGGGAAGAGGAACAAAAAGGGCAACAATTTGCCCCTCTAGTACAAGGCTGGCGTTACTACTTCCCTACCTTATTCGAAATCGAGCTTGAACCGGCGGAAGGAAATGCGATTATTAAACACTACACCACTACAGGGAAACCGCTACATGGAGTCCCCGGTTTTTCAGACCGGGAGGAGAAGCTGGAGAAGGATAAGCCCTATGCTTTTACGCACACACCGGGCAATGCGGATTATACATACAAGGGGCATAAGAAGAGCACAATAGCTGCTCCGAGCGGCGGTCCAATTACGCCGGGGGATCCGTATCCGTTTACCTATGACGGGTCTTTCCCTACCTATTACCTGTACTTTTACTACGAACCAACCAGGGACACACCGCCCCCGCCTGACCCGTCAACCGGAGCCTGTACGGAGCCCGCTCCAGGGCAGACGATCAACGGACGGTATATGGACCCGGTGGTGACGGCGAAGATCCTGGCCGACCAGCGTGGCAGCGAACGCTTTGACGTGCTGCAGGGAATTCCGACCTCCGAGAGCTTATACGGCAATATTTTGGCTCGCAGCTATCTTGTTCAGAACACGTTTGTCAAAATGACCGGGGTATGCACATTTGAAGTGAATGTGGAGAAGAGCTGGACACTGCACTGGGATCCCGGCAAGCCCGGACCAAATGGACCGGACGGTAAGCCGACCACGGTACCGGATCCCCAGCAAGCGGAAGAGAAAGTGACGGAGCGATATACGGTTAAGCGTCCCTACTCCTATTGGGTGATCGACAACCTGGAAGTATACAGAATCAACCAAGGCCTGCTCCGAAATTATGCGCTCCCCGGCAATGAAATCCGCCTTGATCCGCAAGGCTATCAGCCGCCGCAGTATTCAACCAGCCAAACGGGTGCTTTCTATCCGCCTTCCCCGCCGGATCCGATCATAGCGCCGTCCGGCTCCTACGGAGGCAGCTCTTACAAGAGCAAGCCATCCCCGCCTAGCGAAAATCTGCAAAGCATCGCAGAGGCCGGCGTGGATCGAGTGGAGGTCGCCAATGACTCCCTCATTTTTAACGGAGCAACGATTATGGACAGCCGCCGGACTGTGGAGAGCGGTCCCACGCCGGGAAGCATTCCCGAGCCGCCTCAGATCCGCGAGAACGTGCTGTACAAGCCCGGCAACATGATTAGCAGCGATAAGGCCAATCGGGCGAATACAACAAGCGCCGGTACAATCGCGTATGGCCTGCTGCCGGGGAGCATAAATGGAGGCAGCGACAAGGAGTTCCCGATTTACGGTATCAATACGGTCACCGTTCATACTCCCGTGGTCAACTATTCCTCCGTAACGGATGATCGGGCTCATAATCAAAAGACGGTGCCGAATCCGGACCGGTCTGCCTTTATTTTGGACAGACCGTTTACGGTACGCATCCCGACGTCCGGACAGCATCGCAATATTCCGGGTTACGGAAATCGGGATTATGCCAAGTATGTAAGAGCGAAGCAGGTCTATTTTCCGTTTGATGTGTACAGCGGTGATAAGCGGACGTTCTACCCGAAAAATACGTGGATCACGATCCCGACAGCCCAGCTCGATACGGAATTTTTCCTGCCGGTCTGGGTTGATGAAGGGGATTATCAGGTGTATTTCCGTACGATTGCTGAGAATGCGCCGCCCGATTATACGACGCAGCCGGGCGCAAATATGGATCTGATCCACCATGCAGCCACAGACATCGAGCCGGTAGAGGTGATCGGGCGGATGTATGATTTTCATATTACCGATATCGCGGATTATAACTGGGAGGGGGTCTTTCGCAAACAGAAGGGGAGCGCCGTTCCAAGCGGTGTCTCCTATTGGACGGGACTTCGGGATATCGATGGGGGAGTCCGGGGGAATACCGCTCCATACATGCTCCCAATCGCGCCAGGGAAGCATCCGGCTAAAGGGTATAACAATGCCGCCGTGAAGACGGGCTACCATTTCAAATTCGATTTGAAGACCAAGGGCAATATGTCCGGTGCCGCAGACGGGATCGCGATCACGCCTAGCTTTTATTTTGTGGGCAAGGATGGAACGGGACGGCAGGAGGTGGATCTGTACTACCACAGCGGAGACCGAAAGTTTATACGAATCGGCTCCCCTGAGGACAAGGAGAAGCGATATGTCATTCTGAACGAGCGGCTTCGAAATGTTCCGATAGCAGAGCTTCGGGATACAGCCGACCATCTGTACCGTCAAGGCGGGGCCTCAGCCGGCATGCCTGCTGAAGCGTTCACCAAGCAGTATATCGAGAAGCTTAGCAAATCCAAGACCTGGGTTGGCCGGTATGACTGGCTTCTGCTTTCGTCAGGGGTTCGTACGTTGATCGGGCCGAAAGCAGGGCTGCCGATAACGGTGGATGCCGGGCGAGCCAACGCTGCAATCCAGCGGTGGTATGGGGAATACAGCATTCCCTCTGATGTATATGTCGTCAAGAAAGGAACGAATATTGCAGAGCACGGTCGAACCCGGCGATTGGACGAAAAGTCCGATATTTTTCTGAAAAAAGGATATATCATCGTTCGGTTTAACCTCGAATCGATCCGGGATGGCAACACGGCAAGGCCGCATCTGCAGTATATTCATGCTCCGCTGATGAACCAATGGAGGCTGGAGGGGTACGCAAGTTCTTATACCGATCCCTACGGGCACCGATTCAGCCTGCTCGATGGCGATGTCGTATTCTATCATGGCGACAAATCCAGTAAGGGGGACTTCCTTTCCAGGGTACCGCATTAATGTCTTTACGGCTGTTTTGCTGCAACCTGGCTTGGAGCGTCATTCAAAGACGGGCCAATCAAGCTTCGAAATGCTTGATTGGCCCGTTTTTTCCTTTGTGCCTGCGGTCCATCTAATCGCAGCAGACTTGATCTCAAAAGTGTTCGACTAGTAATCGGGCCATGCCTGGTGATCATATAGATAACGGGCGAAGGCCATCGGATTGCGGTAAGCGGTTCTCCACGCTTCCTCCATCCCTGCCTCCAAAAATCCGTAGCGCTGATCACATCCGTTGCATTCGATGAAATATAGCTTCCCATCCGCAGTAATTCCGATGTCGAGACCGAAGTCCGCTGCATACGGTATAAACAGGGACAGCACGCGGGCGATATGAAGGGAAAATTCCGTGATTCGTTTCATCATGAGCGGAACCGGCAGGTCTGGCAGGCTGTTCTGCAGGATATACGGGACCTGGTAAGCCGATCCGCCCTGGGCGATGTTCGAGACAAATGTGCGCGGCGGCGAGGTCTTGGCGAACATGCCCGCTACCTCCCAGGCTCCGCTGCCTCCCCGCTGAACGGTGACGCGGATGTCGAAAGGGCGTCCCTTATACTCGGCCAGCGGAATGCGTTCCTGGGCAAGAAAGGGAGCCCGCCGGATTCGCTGAAAGATCAGCGGATGCAGATTTCCGGCTGCAAGCTTCACGGTTCGCCAGCCCTTCGCTGAAGGAGAGGAGCGGGAGTAGGTGAGCAAGCTGCCCCCCGGCGGACTGCTTCGCAACCGCATGATCCCTACGCCTACGCTGCCGCTGCAGGGCTTCAGGACCAGGTCGCCATACTCGTGAAGCATCGTTCGAATGGAGGCAGCGGTAGCTTTTACCGTATGCGGCAGGGCAGGTGTGACCTCTGGGTCCTGCTCCAGCATACGATGTATAGCATCCTTGCCGTACCGGGTGCGGCCGTTGTATACGAAGAATCCGCGCTGGATAAGATCTTCGATCTGGGATCGTTCCCGCCGATGGGAATAAATGGCCCGCATATGAATCGCCCGTGGAATCGGAATACGCACGCGTGTATATCCGTACGGCCGCTTCGGCATAAATCCGGTGACCTCTCCGGTTTCAAGCGAAATATGGCGGATGGTAAAAAAACAAGGAACCAGTCCGTATATGGCAGCTGCTTCTTCATAGTTGCTCAGTGATTCGGTACCGATTCTCCCGCTGGAAATTCTGCGATACGTGCTGTTGTTAAGCAGAATGCCGACAAATTCCGGATGCATGGTCATCCTCCTTGCTGCCACAAATCTTTGTAGTTTTTTCGTATCTCATCGTATGCATAGGAAAGTTTGTCCCGGATGGACGGGTGTCGTGCATGGTTGGCCTATTCTTTCAGGTGAGCATGTTCGCTTCCCTATGGGACGGGGGAGACGGCACATCGGATACGGTGAAAATCAGGCACCGGAGGAGAGCATGGCCGGAATATTGATTTATGAATCGTATCAAATTCTATACACCGAACGGGTTGCCGCGAAATTATGAATTTCGGGAATCCAATGGGGTGGATATGGAAATTTTTAATAGATATGCTGCGAGAAGGATGTGAAGATATGAGTTTACGGAAGGTGGCGGTCGTGACGCCGGGGTCTTTTGTCATTCCATCAGGAAGGAGCAGTTCCGTGGAGCGGGTCGTCGAACAGATCATTCCTTTAGCTCAAGAGGCGATGGACGTCCGAATCTATGGTGTGGTGGGCAAAGGACTGCCTGTTAAAGACACGATTGGAGGAGTGCCGTGCTACCGCCTGCCGGCCGGTGCCAGCTACTATTCCTCCCTGCTGCGAAGACTTCAGAAGTGGAGACCCGACATCATTGAAGTGCACAATCGTCCGCTTCTGGCCCAGCGTCTGAAGATGCATCTTCCGGATATCAAAATCGTGCTGAATCTTCATTCGAATACCTTCATCTCCCCGCCTTATATAAGCCGGCAGCGATTTGGGAGCATCGCCCGCTGGATGGACGGAATTGTCGTCAACAGCCGGTTTTTGCTGGAGGAAATAACCTCGCTATACCCATGGCTCCATGAGAAAATGACGATCAATCATCTCGGTGTCCGCCTCGAGCATTTCACTCCGCCGTTCAGTCCGGCGGCCAAAGCGCTGAAAGAGGGGAGGCTGGCGCACTTTGGCTGGAGCGGACGTCGTATTGTTATGTTTGCCGGACGGCTCATTCCGGACAAAGGCGTTCACCATCTCATCGCAGCATTGCCCCAATTGGTCGAAAGACATCCGAATGTCCTGCTTCTTATTGTCGGAAGCGCGGCTTACGGATCCGACCGGGAAACCGCTTATGTCCGGGAGCTGAAGCAAGCGGCAAGGCCATATCAGAAGTGGGTGCATTTTCGCCCCTTTGTTCCGTATCCGGCTATCGCGGACTGGTACTCGCTGGCGGATGTCGTTGTCGTCCCGTCCGCTCCAAGGGAGGCGTTCGGACTCGTGAACGTAGAAGCGATGGCAGCCGGTGTGCCGGTCATTGCCGCAAGTGCAGGAGGTATACCGGAAATCGTTGAAAACGGCGTTACGGGATATTTGGTCAAAGGGGATGAACTGCAGACCGGACTCGTTGAACAGATTGACCGTCTGCTGAAGAACGAGGAGCTGCGCATTCGGCTCGGGATGGCTGGCCGTGAAGCGGTCCGCCAGCGCTTTAGATGGGACCATACCGCGGAGCGCTGGGTTCGGCTGATGCAGACGATCTGAGTCCGACAATTTGAAGCAACCGGGACAAAGAAATCCGCAATCTTAACGGTTTATATTTATACGATCTACAATCGATCATGGATGCCTGCCCTTTTTACGGAATCCTCATAATCGGGCCGGCTCGGAATGGATACTAGTACACCGGCTGCAAGTAAGCCGGGGTGCTCTAGCTTATAGCCCGGGAAATAACATGTCTGCATGCAAAACCCGGGTGCAGTGGCAGGAGCCCTCCTTCCCGAATAGGATGAATGTAACGATTAGAGCAGAGGAGAGAGCCGACAGTGAACAAAGCCAGAAGGATTACGAGAGGGAGAGGGATACGCCCTTGCCGGCGATATTCCGGACGTCTCCGGACATCCGCCTTCAGGGGAAAAACAACGGCCGGAGCCGATCGGGCAGACGGCGACTCGGATTATGCTTTGGCCGAGGATACGATCAGCGCTTCCCATCTTAAGCATCGGAGTGTGCGAAGCGAAGCCATCGAAGATTATTCCGTGTACAGCATTCATCTGTCTCCTGAATCGATTACATCCTCCAAGATCGCGTTAAACTCCGTGGAATTAGAGCATCTGAATTTTAATCCTGTGCAGGGAGCGGCGGAACGGCCGGTGATGCAGCAGTTCGGTCAAATACCGTTCATATTCCCGGAAGGCGCCACGGAAATGGATGTATCCGTAACACTGCAGGCCTTTTACCCGGATGGAAATTATGTGATGGTCGTTTCATGCAATGACCCGGCATTCCAGGCGGGCGTTCGCGCAAAAAATGAACTGCAGGCGGTTGTAGGAATTACAAGACCCCAAGACAGCCTCGCAGGTGAAGGGTGGCTGTCCTGGATTGCCATCGGCTTGAAGTAGGCAGAGCATAACGGTCAGCAGGGCTGGAGGCGACTCCAGCCCTTTTGTATGCATCCAGGATTCACGAGGTAAGTCAAGCAGAGATGACTGTACATATGCCGTTACGGTGCCGGATGTCTTACATACAATAGCATAGATTGCCGAGGAGAAAAGAGACCCCTTTGCGGAGGAGGAATACGATCATGCGTCACGTGCAGCGGTTAAGACCAAGAAGATCAAGGGTCCGGCGCCCTTCCGCGCCGCAGGTCCCGGAGACGGCGCCGGTAAGGCTGACCTACCGTTTCTTTGAACCGCTGATCCCCAAGCAGAACCATCCGGAACCGTTGGTATCGGTCATTATCCCGGCTATGAATGAAGCCGGCAAGATTGCCGCCGTGATCGCCGAAGCGAGGGCCGTCCATCCGGCAACGGAGGTTATCGTTGTCGCGAATGGTTGCAGGGACCATACGGAAATGGCAGCGGAGCGTATGGGAGCGAAGGTTTTGGCTTTTGCCGACCCGCTGGGCAACGATGTGGGAAGAAGCGTGGGCGCACAGGCGGCCAAGGGCCAAATCTTACTGTTTACGGATAGCGATATGGTGATTCCTTCTAGCGAATTGAAGCCATTTGTGCATGCGGTGCAATCCGGAGTCGATGTGGCGTTAAACGATTATACGGGTCCTACTGACCGATCGCTGGTGCACCGGGTCATTCTTGCGAAGTATACATTAAATTCCATGCTGGGCAGGCCCGATCTGCGGGGAGCATCCATGACCGCTGTTCCGCATGCCATAAGCCGACGTGCCCTGCAGACGATCGGAGCCGAGATCCTGTCCGTGCCGCCGAAGGCTCAGGCTGCGGCGGTGTGCAGGGAATTGCGCGTCGAGGCAGTGCATCGGGTAGAGGTCGGCAGGTTGAACCCGGGTCGGGCTGCCGGAGGAGATCCGCTCGAGAAGCTTGTGCTGGGCGATCATCTGGAGGCATTGGCTGCATTGGTGGTGGAGCGCGGTGTGCGCGGAGGATTTCATGATGGAGAACGAAGACGGAGCATGGTGAGGTGACGAGTGTGAAAAGGCACGGCCCCAAAGCATCAGCGCTAATCCGCCGGCGTGGCCGGAGGCGTCCGGGAAGAAGCTTAGTACGGAACGCAGGCTTACGTTCCCTGCGGAACGGCAGGTGGGGGAGGATGGCAGTGACGGCCGGCCGCTTGGCGGGAAGAAGGGGAGGCGCCGCAGCCGCCGCGTTCGGGCAGTGGCTGGCATCGGCCGCATTGCCTGCCGGACAGCTGTTTCGCCTGCTGCCCGGCGTTGCGGAATCCTTCCGCCGCGGCTTCGTCCGAAGCTCCGGCAGCCAGATTCCCTCCCCTCTAATGCCGCCTCTGGCAGGACGTCCTTCGGTGGTTGTATCCGCCTGCAACGAGGCGGGTTCGCTGCCGGCGGTATTGAGGGAGCTCAAGCGGCTTCCCTTCCATGAAATCATTGTGGTAGTGAACGGAAGCCAAGACGGCAGCTTTGCTGCAGCGCGTTCCTTCGACGGTGTGATCGTCGTTCATATCGCCGAGCGGCTTGGGCATGATGTGGCGCGTGGAATCGGAGCGAAGCTGAGTACGGGAGATTTCGTTTTGTTTATAGATGGAGATATGCCGGTGTCCGCTCATTTACTGTCCGCCTTTTTGGTGGCGGCAGATCGGGGCGTGGACGTGGCACTCAATGATATTATGCCTCTCTTGCCTGCGTTTGACCGGCAGGATGAGGTCACCCGCTGCAAGACCTTTCTTAACCGGATGATGGGACGTGATGATCTGGAGGCGAATTCGATGACCGCTGTCCCCCATGCCCTGTCAAGAAGGGCGATCGAGATGATCGGATACGATAATCTTGCCGTACCGCCGAAAGCGCAGACGCTTGCCATCCGGGCAGGGCTTCGAATCCAGGCGGTTCAAACGGTAGATGTGCTCAGCGTCAACCGTAGACGAACGTTGAACCGAGGCAGGGATAATCCGGTAGCCCGGCTGATCATTGGGGATCATATCGAGGCCCTGATGGAAGCCATGAAGAGTGCCGGCACCCGCCTGCAATGGGGACAGGTGTCCCGGGACGAATTCGCAATACGGAGGAACGGCATATGAGCGGACTGACGAGCATTATTATTCCAACGTATAACGGGCTTCATCTTCTTCGGACATGTGTGGAGCATATCCGCGCTTATACCAACGTGCCCTACGAAATAATCGTGGTGGATAACGGTTCCCGTGACGGCACAGCTGCATATTGTATTCGTGAGAAGCTGCTGCTTGTATCCCTGCCGGATAACGCAGGGTTTCCCGTCGCCTGCAATCGCGGTTTGAGGATCGCCTCCGGCGACAATTTGCTCTTGCTGAATAACGATTGCTTTGCCTCGCCGCGCTGGCTGTCCTATATGCTGGATGCGCTGTACAGCAGGGAGGACATCGGGATTGTGGGACCAGTAACGAATTACGCCAGCGGCATCCAGCAGGTGAAGGTCGGATACAGCGATTTAGCGGGCTTTATTCGTGAGGCCGAGTCCTGGAATGTGCCGGACCCCGCAAAGTGGAAGGAAGTCCACCGCATCGTCGGGTTATGTTACTTGTTTAAACGTACGGTGATGGATCGTATCGGCCTGTTGGATGAGATGTATTCCCCGGGACATTACGAGGATGATGATTACTGCTACCGTGCCCGCCTGGCTGGCTTCAAGCTGCTGGTAGCCGGTAATGTGCTGGTCCATCATGAAGGAAGCGCTAGCTTCCGAAACCGGTACCCCGGAGGGTTCCAAGAGTTGGTGGAGCGGAACCGCAAGCGGTTTGTAGATAAATGGAAAGTGGATCCGTTACAGTTCATCGAGGAGAGAGGTGACGCATCATGAAGGGGGTATTGCTGGCTGGAGGAAACGGAACCCGTCTTCATCCGCTAACGAAATATATGAATAAGCACCTGCTTCCGGTAGGCAGGCATCCGATGATCGCATACGGCATTCACAAGCTCCATCAAGCCGGTATCGAGGATATCATGCTGATTACCGGCTCCAAATCGGTTGGATTATATGCAGAGTATTTGGAGAACGGCCGGGATTTTGGCGTGAACCTGACCTACCGAGTCCAGGAGCAGGCTGGCGGGATTGCGGAAGCACTGGAGCTGGCGCGAGGTTATATCCTGCCTGGGGAAAAGTTTGTCGTTCTGCTGGGCGATAATCTGTTTCAAGATGAGTTGAAGCCGTTCATCCAGAAATATATGGGGCAGCCGCCGGGCACGGCGATGGTGCTGCTTAGCCCGACGGATCGCCCGCATAGATATGGCGTGCCCGTATTTGCCGAGGACGGGAGCGGAAAGCTGCTCTTCATCGAGGAGAAACCGATTAATCCCCGCAGCCGCCAAGCGGTGACCGGAATCTATATGTATGATGATGCGGTGTTTGACATCATTCGCCGGATCCATCCTTCGGAGAGAGGCGAATTGGAGATCACGGATGTCAACAACCTGTACGCAGCAGACGGCAAGCTGATGTATGACATCCTGCAGCAGTGGTGGTGTGATGCCGGCACCTTTGAGTCATTACAGGAGGCGGCGGCTCATATGAAGGATGTTCTGCCATGAACAGACGCCGAACTGCACGCATAGCATTCCACCCTGTGGAGGAGAGAGGGGCGGCTTCCGGCGATTACCGCGCCGGTTATCAAGCGGGATATGCACTAGGGTATCAGCTCGGCCGGGAAGACAGCGGAACGGTATTCGAGGGACCGAGCATCATTATTCCCGCCCGTCCCCACGACGATGCGGTGATTCGCATCATCCAGCAAATCGAGGCGGCAACGCCCCACCCTTACGAGGTGCTTATTGCAGATGCCGGTGCGTCGGTTTCCAGCAGGCGGTATTTTCACGACCGAAGCGGAGCGCTCCGGCATATTAAAGGCAGTCAGGGGGAGAACCTGGTTCAAGTGGTCAATCGGGCGATGAAGGTATCGCTCGGCGAGTACATTGCCGTGTTGACCGATTCTGCCCCCGTCTGCGACAACTGGATCGGTGAAATGCTCTTTGAGCTTGAGCATCATCCGGAAGCGAAGGTTGTATGTGCTGCATCCCGAGCCTTGAGTCCCCCGTTTGACCAGGCTCAAGAGCAGTCCGCATTTCAAGAGGAACAGACGGTTAGGGACAGGATCGGCTGCGTGCTGTTCCGGAGGAAGCTGCCGGCCGAAATCGGATGGTGGGACGCGGGCACAATGACGGTGGAGGAGCATCTGCAGAAGTGGCTTGATCGGCTAGAAAAGACGCAGCGCATCTTCCGACCCGATATTTTCAATGAGAACAAAACGGCCGCTACGTGATTCTGATATTATCCCCTTTAAGTAGACAGTGTGTAAAAAGCGCATTAAAGTCTACTTTGGAGGGGATTTTTTCCATGGGCGAAATAAGAAAGACATATGACATCGAATTTAAGCGCAAGGCTGTTGCGATGTTCCTGGAGGAAGGTCTTGGCTACAAGACGGTAGCCAAGACCTTGGGCATCGATGATAGGATGGTTCGAAGATGGGTGGCTCACTACGAGCGAGAAGGAATTGAGGGTCTCAAGGAAAAAAGAGGCACCTCGACGGGTTCGAAGAACGGGAGACCGAAGAAGGCCAAAACCTTGGAGGAAGAAGTCCTGCGGCTGCGAGCGGAGAATGCCTTGCTAAAAAAGCTATGGGAACTGCAAAGGGGGCAAGAGCAAAGCGACGTCAAACCTACCAAGCCATCGAAGCGCTAACTAGCAACTACCCCGTGGCCTTGCTGTGTGAACTGGCAGGTATCGCTCGAAGTAGTTACTACAAATGGGCAGCCAGAAAGAATAATCCAACGCCCAAACAGATCGATGAGCAGGCTCTGAAAGAGAAGATTCTAGAGTGCCATACTCAGCTAAAGGGCATTTACGGATACCCACGGATTCGTGTCTGGCTAAAGAAAACCTTTGGCTTGAACGTCAACCATAAGCGTGTGTACCGGCTGATGAAAGAACTGGGGATTCGTGCGCGCATTAGGCGAAGGAAGCCATACTTTGGCCGTCGGGAGGCAGGGATTACCTCAACCAATGTACTGAATCGGGATTTTAACGCCACGGCACCCAATACGAAATGGGTCACCGATGTGACCTATCTGCCAATCGGCTCTCGCTTTCTGTACCTGTCGGTTATTTTTGACCTGTATAACAACGAGGTGGTTGCCTTTCGGATCGGACGCCACAACAATTTAAAGCTTGTGCTGGAGACCGTACAAGCAGCTGTACATAAACGCAAAGTAGCCAACCTGCTGCTCCACAGCGACCAGGGCTTCCAGTATACTCACAAGGAGTACCATGCTTTTTTGAAGCGTAAGAAAATTAAAGTGAGTATGTCGCGTAAGGGAAACTGCTGGGATAACGCTTGTATCGAGAGCTTCTTTGGACACCTGAAGTCAGAATGTCTTCGACTCGACACTTTCTCGACCGAGGAAGAGCTCGTAAAGGCAATTGAACGATATATCCATTTTTACAACCATGAACGTTTTCAACAAAAACTAAACAACCTTAGTCCGGTTGAGTACCGAACTAGGGTTGCTTAAGGCTGCTTTTTTAGGCTGTCTACTTGACAGGGTTAAGTTCATTCCGGCGGCTTTTTTGTGTTCCGGCAAGCTGTAGCACGTGCCCGAAAAGGATGCGGGGGATGAAGGGGTTTGGCACAGGGAATCTCTTCTCCGCATATGCTGGAGGGTAGATGAGAGTGAAGGAGTGTACTGACATGGAAAGCCGGATCGATGATATGCTTGCGCATCTCTCGCATTCTCAGCAGCAGTTGGCTCGGATTCTGGAGGCGCAGCGCCATTCTGCTGTTCGCATGGCTCAAATTATATATGCATTGCCTGAATATGAATTTCGAGTGGCTGATGGAGCGCGGTCTTCCGGCGGTCAGGCGGAGCAAATCAACCGCAGCATCGTAGCCTACCTGAACGCGATGGCTGATTTGCAGCAGACTGCAGCGGATAACCTGGAGATCGTGCTGAAAGAGCTTCGTGAGCAAGAGGAAGAATAACCGGTCCTATACCGGATGACAAGGGCGGGAAAATAAAGTGAGCAAAGAAGAGTCTTTGATGCGTATGCTGGATGCAGCTGTCGCTATTCAGCGGGAGACCTCTTTGATACTGGAGGGGAAGGCCGTTGAAGCGGAAAAAGTCCGTGAATGGGTCGTTTCGCAGGAGCCCTCTGCCATGAATGGCTTGAAGGAAACCCTGACCATTCACGAGCAAATCGTGGAGCAGATTGAGGGGCTGACAAGGATCGGATCCGGACTATGCCGGAATTTGCGGATCGCCATCGGTACGGAGGAGCGGAGTGCCGGCGGAGGGTTTGATGAATTTGAATTTGGAGATTCCGATTAATGATTACGCGCACTCACCGTGAACAAGCGGCGAGGGTTGCGATTGTCTCGTCGATTGCGAGAAGCCAGGAGGCCCTTGCCGGTATATTGGAGAGCATTGCCGATATTTCTGCCCATTCCGATCTGACTGCGCGAACGCTAGCGGAGAATATCAGGCTTCTGACCGCCTACCAATCGGTGATGACAGAGATGCTGACCGGCATATCGCTGAACCGGACGAAGACGGGAAATCCGACGTCGCCCTGGCTTGCGGACGGATGCTCGGCAAGCCCGAATGAGAACATCGCAAGAATGAATTGAAGCGGGACAGGAGGCTATTGAAATGAAAATAAAGATTTCCGCCGTGCGAAAGAGAGGGAGAATTCGGCCGGCCGGCAGCAGAAGGTCATTTCCCGGCATGCATCGTCTGAAGGTGGTTCAAGGCCCAAGGCGCCGTCGCCGGGCCAAATCCGGACTATCCAGACGCCGGGGAGCTCGTGGAGGCTACCGTTTGAGAAGGGTAGGACGTGTATATCCGGCTTCTTCCCAAGCCTATAATCAAGGCTACAGCCAAGCCTATGATGAAGGCTTCAAAGCCGGATTCGCGAAAGGCTATGAAGACGGTCTGGCAGCCCCTCCTCCTCCAATCTCATGAAGGAGCTGCTCCAAGCGGTTCTCATGGAACATACCCATCCATGAGAACCGCTTTTTGGTTGGGACAAGCTTGATGCATTACGGGCATGTGCCAATTTCTTGGCATTAGTGGACAATCGTCCATGATGCATCCGTCCTCCCGGCATATAGTTATATGAACCTGAGCAAATCTCACAAAAGACAGGGTGAAAAGCCGTGAGTTTAGCGATGCGTAAAGGTCAGAAGGAAGGCTATCAGGCCGGCTATAACGAAGGCTACCGCGTTGGAGGATATCGCGCGCTTATAGAGCGCATTCCGCCTGCGGCGCCGCCATTTTTCGATGCAAGAATTTTGTATATTCCCCAAGGGTTTGAATCGATTGACGAAGGGATCACGAAGGCGCTTGGCGGCATGGTCCGTGAATGCATCGTCGGGCGCCCCGAAACCTTGCTGGAAACAACGCTGTCGGTAAAACCGGACTTGATTCTGGTGATGAACGGCCTGCATGTATTTCCGGAGCATTTCCGTGAATCGTTGGACCAAGTGCGTCAGCAGGGCTTTCGAACAGCGATCTGGTTCGTGGATGACCCCTACTTCACGGATGAAACGCCCGAACTGTCCCGGCACTTTGACGTCGTGTTCACGCATGAGCTCAGCTGCGTTCAACTGTATCAAAGCGTTGGAGCGCAGGAGGTGCATTATATGCCGCTCGCCGTTCACCCGGAGCTGTTTGCCCCGACCATGGCAGGACCCGCCTATCAGTCGGATATTTGCTTTATCGGCAACGCCTTCCGCAACCGCGCCGCCTTATTCGATGAGCTGGCTCCGTTTTTGGCCGGTAAGCGTGTGCGCATTATCGGCGGTTTTTGGGAGAGGCTGGCCCGTTACAAGGAGCTGTCGCCTTTTGTGTACAGCGGATTCATTCCGGCAGCCGAAACCGTTAAATTCTACAACGGGGCGAAGATCGTGATCAATCTGCACCGCCCAAGCGAAAGAGGGAGCGACAATCGCAACATTATGAATCTGCAAGGACGTTCGATCAACCCGCGGACGTTTGAAATCAATGCTTGCGGAACACTGCAGCTGACGGACATCCGCGAGGATTTAACCATGTACTATACACCCGGCGTCGACATTGAAACCTTCGGTTCTGTCGAGGAGCTGAAGCAGAAGATTTCCTATTATCTTGCCAACGAGGATCACCGCCGGAGCATAGCCATGCGTGCGGTTGCCTCTACGATGTCTAAGCATACCTATGCGCACAGGCTTCCCGAGCTGCTGGGAAAAATCCCGTTATGAACGGTCGCGTGTGTCGGAAAACACAAAAACGTTAGGAGTGAAGCGGATGCCCAGAATGTTTGCCGCAGGCCCGAAACGGGCTGCTGCCGATGCCTACGAGCAAGGGCGCAGCTCCGGCTTGCAACAGGGTTATATGGATGGATATTTCCGTGGAAAGTCGCAAGGAATCGTGAATCGGGTGTTGTACGCCCCTACGCTGCGGAATCTGCATGTATTATTTGTCAGCTCGGGTAAAGGCTTCCCGTACTCTCCGATCGATGAGGCGATTATTGCAACTCTGCATACGATGGTTTCGCAAGTGACCGTATCGGATGCGAAGCAGGATGTGGCGGCCGAGGCTAGCCGGACCCGACCGGACCTCGTGCTGGTGCTGGACGGGATGTATATGCCTGTGGAGCAGATGGACGCCATCCGGTCGATGGGGCTGCGGACCGCCGTTTGGATGACGGATGATCCGTACTACACGGATATATCGGTCGGCTGGATTCATCACTATGATTATATATTTACGCTGGAGCTGAACTGCGTAGCACATTATCAGAATTTGGGGTGTGCACAGGTTCACTATTTGCCGTTCGGCGCCTTCCCGCTCCATTACCGCCCCATCGCCATGCCGGCGGCAGCGAGCCGGGACATCGGATTCGTCGGCACGGCTTATCCGAAGCGGATCCGTTTTTTCGAGCCGATCATGGATCAGCTGATGCGGCATCGTACCTTCATCAGCGGCAACTGGTGGGAACGGCTCCCGGGTTACGCCAGATTCAGCAACAGGATCGAGGTCAATAAGTGGATGGGCCCTGCGGAGACCGCAGACGTCTACAACAGCGCCAAAATCATCATTAATCTGCACCGGGCTGTCGATGACGATGATATCAATCAGAACAGTGGCCGAATTCCTGCCGCATCGCCGAATCCGCGCACGTTCGAGATCAACGCTTGCGGAACGCTGCAGCTAGTCGACGAGCGAGAGGACTTGGCGCGTTTTTATACGCCGGGCATCGAGATTGAGACGTACCGTTCGCAAAGTGAGCTGCTGGAGAAGATCGAATATTATCTTGCGAACGATCAGCATCGAAAAGACATTGCGCACCGCGCGTTGGAGAGAACGTATGGGGAGCATACCTATGCGCACCGTCTGAATACGCTGCTCTCGGTCATCTTTCCTTAAGGGCATGAAGCCATAAATAGTTGAATGCTGGAGGAACAAGTGTCGTTACGGTATCTTTGTCTCTCTAATATATTGTACCAACTGGGTGAAAAGGAGGTGGATCGCATCCGGTACTGCGCTCAAACCACGGTTACTGGAGATGCGGACAATGCCGATGGTCCTTAAACCGAAGATGTTGATATTCTCGCACGTTTGTAATCCGACAAGCATAACGGGAGCGGAAAAACTGCTCCTGTTCTTCTGCCAGCAAATCTCCCCTTATTTCGAATGCGTTCTGGTTGCCCCAAACGAAGGCAGGCTGACAACACTCGCCAGAGCGTCGGGGCATGATGTCAGAATCTACAAGGTCCCTCTGCTGCACAGTATATACACCCCTGGTCCGGGTCTGCTTGCCGAGGCTGACAGGCTGGTATCCACTTCGGTATTCCGCTCCTTCGTCCAGTGGATCGCTGGCGAGTCGCCGAGCGTCATCGTTACCAACACCTGCGTGCATTTGCTTCCGGCTGTTGCAGGGAAGAAGCTTGGTATCCCGGTTCTATGGCAGCTGACCGAGATGATTACGAATAACGGGTACGCCCACCTGTCGGCTAGTCTGATACACCAATACAGCAGCTGGATCATCAGTATCTCCGAATCCGTGGCCCAGTATTTTCCTGTGGATGTCAGGCAGTCCAAGATGACGATTCTTCCTCCGTCCTGGAACGATCTCGACATTCATCCCGAAATATGGCCCGCACTTAGGGAATCCTTTCGGAGCAGACTCGGCATCGGCCCGGACATTCCGGTTATCGGCATGATCTCCTCGTTTCTCATCGAAACGAAGGGCGTGCACCATTTTATTGACATGGCCCTCTCCCTTAAGGACACATTCGCTAAAGCGCTGTTTCTAATCGTAGGCAGTGTGATGGATCCAGGCTATGAGAAGCAATGCAGGGAACGCATCGAAGCTGCCGGCGCGCAAAGCCGGTTCATATTTTCCGGATCCAAGGAGGATATGGAGCAAGTGTACCCTGCACTGGATATTGTGGTAGTGCCGAGTTTGGTTCCGGAAGGATTTGGCCTTACGGCCCTTGAGGGACTGCTCTATGGGAAACCGGTCGTTGCCTATGCTGCCGGCGGGCTTGCGGAAATGCTTACGGCTGTAGGATGCCCGCAGATGCTGGCAGAACCTTCGAGCCCGGCCTCTTTAGCGGAAAAAGTGGCGGCCGTTTTGGAGCAATCCGATCAAGGGGAGGCATTGGGGCAGCAAAACAGGGCACAGGTGGTGTCCGTCTATGGTCCTGAACTCTACAGAGCACGCGTCAACGGCATGGTTACTCGCTGGATGACGGAGCAGCCTTCATGGTTCCAAATTAATAAGGCGATCAACTTCCGGCATTTGCTGCCTTCATCACGTCATAAAAGCCGGGGACGGAACCGGAAGAAGAGAGGCTTCTCGTTTCCGCATCTACGCACTGCCCGAAAGAGCAGAAGATTTGAGCTTAGAAAAGCAAGACGCCGGGCGACAAAAATAAGAATACGCAGAACGTCCGTGAGGCGAAGAAAGGCATAGCACAACGAACTAGCAGAGCAAAGGACCAGACCAGACAGCTGCTGTCTCCGCTTAAAGCAGAAGAATGATCGTGCTGCGTCAATGATCGCCCTCGGATCTGTGATTAAGTTGGCAAGGGAGAATCCAATATGAAAGTCATGACGATCTTGGGTACAAGGCCTGAAATTATTCGGCTAAGCTTGATCATTCCTCTTCTGGATCGGTATGCGAAGCGGCATGTGCTTGTTCATACGGGGCAAAACTTCACGGAAACGCTAAGCGGAATATTTTTTTCGGAGATGGGTCTCCGTGCCCCGGATTATGTGCTTCAGGATCGGCAGGCCACTTTGGGTGGACAGCTATCCGTCATGTTTAGCCGCATCGAGGAAATTTTGCAGAAGGAGCAGCCGGACACTGTACTGCTCCTTGGCGATACGAACAGTGCGTTATGCGCCATACTGGCCGAGCGGTTGGGATATCCCGTCGTGCATATGGAGGCGGGGAATCGCTGTTTTGACCTGGAGGTGCCCGAGGAGAAGAACCGCCGAATCATCGACGCGGTTTCCACCATCAATATGCCATATACAAGCTACAGCAAAAATCATCTGCTCCGGGAAGGATTTCCCAGTCAGCGCATTGTCCTAACCGGTAATCCGATCTATGAAGTTTTGAAGCATTATGATGCCAAGGTCAGTAAAAGCATGATTATGGAAAAGCTGTCCTTAACCAGCCGGCAGTACTTTCTGGTAACGATTCACCGGTCGGAAAATGTCGATCGGCCTGAGCATTTGAGAGAAATCTTCAGAGGGCTGAATGCCGTCGCGGAAAGCTTCGGCCACCGTTTGATCACCAGCCTGCATCCTCGGACGGCTTCGCGTTTGCAAGAGGTGGCGGACGTTCCGCTTCATCCGCTAATCGAATTTCATGAGCCGTTCGGCTTTTTTGATTTTGTAAGGCTGGAGAAAGAGGCACTATGCGCTATTACGGACAGCGGTACCGTACAAGAAGAATGCTGCATTATGCATGTGCCCACGGTAACGGTTCGACGGACGACGGAGCGGCCCGAAACGGTGGACTGCGGCAGCAATATCGTTTCCGGCCTTGATGCCGAGCGAATTCACGGGGCGGTTAAGCTCATGACGCAGCTGAGCCGTGACTGGAAGTGCCCGGAGGGCTATCTGGCGGACAATGTGTCGCATACCGTCGTAAAATTTGTGCTTGGGGGGAAAATGAATGTTCACTAATCAACGGATTTTGGTGACCGGCGGCACAGGCTCTTGGGGACATGAATTGATCAGCCAGCTGCTGCCGATGGATCCGAAGCAGGTTATCGTTTATTCCAGAAGCGAGGCGACGCAGGTAGCGATGGACCGTGAGTTCGAGGATCCGCGGTTGACGTTCCGGATCGGAGATATTCGCGATAAGGAGGCGCTTACCGCGGCTTGTCAGGGCGTCGATTACGTATTTCATCTGGCGGCGCTGAAGCATGTTCCCGTGTGCGAGGAGCATCCCTACGAGGCGCTGAAGACCAATGTGGTCGGCACGCAGCATGTGATCGAGGCCGCCATTGAGAACAATGTGAAAAAGGTCATTTATATATCGACCGACAAGGCGGCCAACCCGTCCAATTTCTACGGCATGACCAAAGCGATCGGCGAGAAGCTGATCGTCTACGCGAACCTGCTGAGCCCGACGACGAAGTTCGTCTGTGTCCGGGGCGGCAACGTGCTGGGAACCAACGGAAGCGTCGTACATGTATTCAACAGCCAAATTAGGCAGAAGGGTCAGATCAGTATCACCGATAAAAATATGACGCGCTTTTTCCTTACGCTGAAGGATGCCATCTCCCTGCTGTTCAAAGCATCCGTTGAAAGCGTAGGCGGCGAAATCTTCGTGATGATGATGCCGACCTGCCGGATCGTCGATTTGGCGGACGTGCTGATCGAGGCATCCGGAAGAAGCGAGGTCAGCCTGGTTGAAACCGGCACACGGCCCGGCGAGAAAATCCATGAAATTCTGATGAGTGATTTCGAAAGCTTGACGACCGTCGTCTATGACGACGAGTACCTGGTTATTCTTCCGACCCTCGACATTCCGAATCTGAAAGAGCGGTATCAAGGCCTGCCGAAGGTATCGTTCAGCAGTTTCAGCTCCGAGCATAATTTAATGAATAAAGACGAAATTCGCGAGATCCTGCGGCGCGGAGGCTTCTTGTCATGAAAATGCTCATTCTCGGGGGAAACGGAATGGCTGGGCATATCCTTGTTCAGTACTTTCAGCAATCAGGCAAGCACCATGTCTTTTATACCACCCGAGACAGTTGCGATTCCAAAAGCCTGGTGCTGGATGTTACCGATATGAGCGCAGTGGAGCATGTCGTTCGGGCGGTAAGGCCGGATATTATCATTAACGCCGTCGGGGTCTTGAATCAACGGGCTGAGGATGACAAAATAAATGCATATCATATCAACGGCTTCCTGCCGCACCGTCTGCGTTATTTGGCGGACGCCATCTCGGCACGTCTTATCCACATCAGCACGGATTGTGTGTTTCTTGGGAACAAAGGAGGCTATCGGGAAGATGATCTTCCCGATGGAATCTCCGCCTACGCGCTTACGAAGGCGCTGGGTGAGGTGCGTGAGCCCGATCATTTAACGATACGGACTTCTATTATCGGTCCGGAGATCCGCCCGAGCGGAATCGGCTTGTTCAACTGGTTCATGAAGCAGCGGGGGGAGGTTACGGGATACCGTGCCGTCAAATGGAATGGAGTCACGACCCTGGAACTGGCGAAAGCCATCGATTTCTTCATGAATAAGGATGTCGGAGGATTGATACATCTCGGTCATCCCAATCCGGTTAGCAAATACGATTTGCTGCTGTTGTTCAAGGACATATGGGGAAAGCAAGACGTCGATGTTGTGCCGTCCGATGAGTTCGTTCAGGACCGTACGCTCCGGAATACACGGCTGGATGCCGTGTATCCGTTCCCCGATTATGTTCGCATGTTAAAGGAGATGTATGAATGGCAGCAGGCACATTAAATAAGAAAAAGCTTCTCATTACAGGAGCCTCCGGGTTTACCGGCCTTCATGCCTGTGCGTATTTTATCCGCCAGGGCTGCACGGTTATCGCTGCTGGACGGGATTTGACACGGCTTAAGGCCATCCCGGATGTGCTTCCGCGGGAATGCCATTTGGAGGATCGGGAGCAAACCGAACGATTGGTGAAGGAGAGTCTTCCTGATTATGTTCTGCATTTGGCCGGAAAAAATTCAGCTTCCGAGTCGTGGGAGCATCCTGATCAATATATGGAGAGCAATGCGATGGCTCCCGTCTACTTGTTTGAGGCGCTGCGCCGCCATCGTCCGGATAGCGTCATCCTCATGGTGGGCTCGCGTCTCAGCATCGATCCGGCCAAAGGGCCGGCCGCCGTGCCGCATCCATATAGTCTCAGCAAAACCTTTGGCACATGGGCCGCTGCCGCCTGGCACAGTCTGTATAACCAGCCGATTATTTTAGCGGAGCCATCCAATCTAATCGGCCCGGGAGAATCCAGAGGCTTTTGCACGCTGCTGGCTCGCTATATCGCCGACTTCGAAGCCGGAAGACCGCGTCCGGTATTTAAAATAAGCTCGCGTCACGAATCCAGGGATTTCCTGGACGTGCGGGATGCGGTGTGTGCATACGGATATCTATTAAGCCACGGTACGCCAGGCGTAACCTACCCGATCGAATCCGGAGAAAATCATACGCTCGAAGAGCTGACCCAGGCGCTCCTTGGTTTGACGCAGGAAGCGGTGCCTATCGATTGGGGCCCTGAATCGAGTCCTTTGTCGGCCGATTCACTTAATAAAGGAAGCGGTGATGGGCAAGGAGCCGCTCTTCTGAAGTCGCTAGGCTGGACGCCAAGGTATAGGCTGGCGGAATCGGTCGCCGATATTATGGAGTATGCGCGAAGCCGAGCCCGCTAAGTCCGTAAGCTGATCCATATCAAATGCCGATGGAATTCCATCGGCATTTTTTATATGGCAGCGGACCGAAAAGCGGGTGTTTCGCATACAGGAGTGCCGTTGAACCGAGGATACACTTATATTCCATGTTAAAACCTTTCAGCATACCGCTACTGCCGCAAAGCCATCCTAACGGTGTTACTACACTTATTATAGAGATGGAGGATGAACATGATTAAATCGAAAGCCCTCAACCTGACCGTCTCCGCGGCCCTGCTTCTCAGCATGACCGCAGTTGCAGGATGCGGCAATGCGAACAACGGCAAAGCGAACAACGGCAATACGACGCGCACGAATAATGTCGACGGCGGCCGTGTCGGGGTAAATTCCATTCGGAACAACCAAACTCCAACAGGCACGCAGCACGACCTTACAAATCTGAAATACAGCCGGGAGCTTTCCGCTAAAGTGTCCCGCATCAGCGGCGTAGGCTCTGCGCATGTGTTTGTAACCAACCGTAACGCTTATGTCTCGCTGGCTCTGGACAACCAGAACGGCGGAGCACAAACCAACAGCATCAACGGACGTACGACGGGAATTAGTCCCGGTACCGGCAGAACGATGACGACTAGAACCCGCAGCAATGCGATGGACGGCACGTATAACACAAGCACCGGTAGTGTCGGTCTTCTTCGCGATATGACCGACAATACCAGACGTACCGTAGATAACAATACCGGATTTGGTACAGGCCTTGGCGGCAATGCGGATACGCGCGGTTTCGGAGTTCGCGGTACGACGCGGAACAACGGCTTCGCTGACGGCGGCTTCAATACGATGAATACCCCGCGTACCAACACGATGACAGGTACGAGAGGCACTGACGGCAACATGAACGACACCCGAATCGGAACAGGCATTAACGGCGTGCCTTATGGAACTTATAACGGTAACAATATGGGAATGATGAACACAAATAATAACGCTAATGATGTTCCGCAGCATATCCGTATGGAAATCAGCAGCAAAATTCGCAAGACGGCTCCGCATATCCAGCAGGTTTATGTTTCCTCGGATCAGGATTTTTATCAGCAAGCAAACGGATTTGCTACCAACGGCAATGCCGGCAACACGTTCGGTACGCTTTCCCGTGATTTCGGTTCATGGATCAACCGCATCTTCCCGCTTAACCTTGGCGGACGTGACGGCATGAATGATACCCGCGGCAATCTCATGAGAAACGATACGGACGATGGATGGTTCGGCGGGAACCGGAACAGCCGGTAAAACCGAAACATTCGCTGTAGCTAAAGGAGCTGCCCGTTAGGATGAGTACATCCTTAACATGGCAGCTCCTTTGCATGTTCCTTCATACTTCGATCGCTGTTACAGCTTAATGTTTGCGCGTTCCTTGAATCCATACGCCCTGCAGCTCAAGCTTATGATCAAGCAGCAGCACATCGGCGAGCTTGCCGGCTTCAAGCGAACCGGTGCGGTCGTCGATGCCGATCTTCCTGGCCGGGTTCGTGCTGGCGGCAAGCGAAGCCTGCTCCAGGCTTAACCCAACCTCGCGAACGAGAAGCTGGAAGCCCTTGATCATGGTCAAGGTACTGCCTGCCAGACTGTTGCGGTTGCTCTTGAGCGTAGCGATGCCATCCTCTACGACGACAGGCAAATCGCCTATGGTGTATTCGCCGTCAGGCATCCCTGCTGCGGACATCGCATCCGTAATAAGGATGAGCTTATCTTGAGGCTTCACGCGAGCCAGAATTCGCATCGCTGCCGGATGAACATGGATGCCGTCGGCAATGATCTCGCAGCTCAGACGGTCATCGCTCAGCATGGCTCCGACGACGCCGGGTTTGCGGTGATGCAGACCCGTCATGGCATTGAATGTATGCACGCCATGGCTCAGACCGGCCTCAACGGCCGCCTCGACTTCTTCATAGGTTGCATCGGTATGACCCAGCGCAGCGACAATACCATGGCTGCTAAGCCATTTCACGGCTTCCAGTGCGCCTTCGCGCTCAGGGGCAAGGGTGACCTGCCGAACAAGGCCAGGATACGTCGATACCCATTCCTCGAGCCACTCGATGTTCGCCAGGACGATATGCTCGGGGTTTTGAGCTCCAGGCCATTTTGGGCTGATGAATGGCCCCTCGAGATGTACGCCTTCAAGCCGGGTATAAGGCATCTCTTGATTACGGTAATTCTGTACCTCATTCAGAACCCGGTCGATATCTGCCTTCGGCGCGGTCATCGTCGTCGCCAGCATTGCCGTCGTGCCTTGGGAGCTGTGGAACGATGTGATTTTATCCAAAACTTCCTTGCTCGAATCCATGAAGTCTTCGCGGTTGCCGCCATGGACATGAATATCGATGAAGCCGGGAATGATGTAACCATCCGGGTGCTTGAGCACTTGAGCATTATTTTGCTGAAGCTCGGCCGGCAATCCGGCAGCTTCACCGGCATAAACAATCTTCTCTCCTGCGATGGCGAGCACGCCTTCCTGGATCAGACCTGTTGGTGTCAGCACGTTTCCATACAGCAGTTGCATTTGAGCTAAGGTGTCGTTTTTCATACGAACAGTCTCCCTGCGCCTTGGTCGAGAAGAACGACCACATTGGAGTGGCACTGAAGAAGGGATGCAGGACATTCCGTTGTAATTGGCCCCTTCAGTGCGCGATGCACGATTTCGGCTTTATCCTCGCCCCGAACGAGAAGAAGGATCTGACGGGCCTTTAGAATGCTGGCCACTCCCATCGTGATGGCATGGGTAGGGACATCGTCCAAGGAAGGGAAGAATCTTGCATTCGCCGTGCGAGTCTTCTCCTGAAGCTCAACCAAATGGGTTCCCCCGGTAAGGGATTCGCCAGGCTCGTTGAAGCCGATGTGACCGTTATGGCCGATGCCGAGAAGCTGAAGGTCGACCGGGCCGTGCTCTTCGAGCATCCGGTCGTAATTCAGGCACTCTTCTTCGAGATTTGCTGCATTGCCGTTTGGCACATGCGTCCGCTCGATCTGAATATCGATATGGTTGAAGAACTTTTCGTTCATGAAGGTCCGGTAGCTTTCCGGATGGTTCTCAGGCAGACCGACATACTCGTCCAGATTGTAAGTCGTAGCCTGCGCGAAGCTGACCAGCCCTTGCTTGTTCATTTCAATCAGCTTGGCGTACAAACCGATCGGCGTGCTGCCCGTAGCCAGACCCAGGGTTGCCCGTGGATTCGTGTGCAGCAGTCCCGAGATCAGGCTGGCGCCTGTTTGTACAAATTGTTCTTCGTTACGCAGTATGAAAATATTCATGTCTTCAATGTCCTCCTCGGCTTTTGCGGTAGTTTTTAACATTCAGATAGGACTGTTCCAGCCTCGGTACATACGTGGAAAAGTCACGGCTGGCCATTCCCATGAACAGGATGTCGATAATGTGAAGCTGCGCGATCCGGGAAGCCATATCGCCCCGGCGCATGCCTTCCTCCAGCGAGGAAGAATACAGTGTGATATCCGCCAAGGCAGATATCGCGCTGCTTCGATAAGAAGTGATGCTGATCGTAAATGCGCCGGCGTCCTTTGCGCAAGCAAGCGCATCAATCGTTTCGGGCGTTTCGCCCGAGTAGGAGACCGCTACGGCCACATCGCTTGACGTCAAGGTCGAAGCCGATGTGATCTGCATATGGGAGTCTGCGAAGGCCGTGCAGTTCTTGCCGATCCGGATCAGCTTCTGATAGAAGTCCTGGGCCACGATCGATGAAGTAGCAACGCCGTACAGATCGATCCGCTTGGCGCGGCACAGGGCATCCACTGCCCGTTCCAGCTGCCCGAGATCAAGGAGCTCCGTGGTGTCCCGAATCGAGGTCAGATGATTGGATTCGATCGCCTCGACGATGCCTGCGAGCGGATTCCCGGCCACGATATCCTGATAGCGGGTGTTGCCGGTCCGCGCTGCCATCTCGGCATGCGCAATCTCAGAGGCAAGCTTGAGCTTAAAATCAGGATACCCTTTGCATTGAAAATTTTTGCAAAAGCGGGTTACCGTCGCGGCGCTGACTTCGCACTGATCGGCAAGATCCTTAATGCCCATGTGCACGATCTCGGACGGGGCCGCCAAAATGAACTCTGCGAGCCGTCTTTCCTGCCGGGGCAGGCGGTCCTTTTCGACAGAGATAATATGCAGGATCGGTGTCATCGCAAGCCTCCTTTTTTCACTGATTCCCGGTAAGCTTATCGTGCGGCATCAGGTGCGAATTCATGAAAATAATTTTATTGAAAATGAAAATGAAAAGAAAATAATTTTTAACAACATCATCATAGAACAACGTGTGCGGATAAGCAAGGATAAAAATCACTAATCGTCGATAATACGCCCAAATGGCGGCAGCACGCGCACCATCCCCCCATTTTCAACATAATATGAGTTGACTGTATCCCTAAACCTTGTTAGACCACACATACCCGGGCAAGGAGGGGTGACACCATTGAAGGGGACCGACCATAACAGCAAGTTCTTGTTAACCCACCGTGAACGCGAAGTGTTTGAATTGCTCGTTCAAGACAAAACGACTCGCGACATCGCCGGGCAGTTGTTTATTAGCGAAAAGACGGTGCGTAACCACATTTCCAACGTCATGCAGAAGCTAAACGTCAAGGGCCGTTCGCAAGCTGTCGTTGAGTTGATAAAACTCGGTGAGTTAAAGATCTGACATCATGCCGGTTGTATGAACGAGAGCACAGCGAAAGCCTTCTTCCCCTGTAAGGGGAGCAAGAAGGCTTTTTTGTGTTGGAGGAAGGTGACTTCTCCCAGTATCCTTGCTGCTATGTTAGCGAAACAATACAAACCGAAGGCACACATGAAAACATAGCATATGATGAAGTAACGACCGGCGAGGTCCAAACCAGTCAAAAAAGGAGCGAACCATGTATGAGCAGTGCGTATGATGCTGCACCATTGCTTAACAAGCAATACAACAACGCCGGCGAAGCGATCAACCTGGCCGACAGCGATGATGGAGGTATGAAGGTAAAGATCAAGGCAGATGCGGCTGATGATACGCTGGGGGATGGGACGGCGTTTGCTCCTGCTAATGGCAATGCTGCAATGGCCATCAAAGAGAAGGCGGTGGCATCCGATGGACAAGCAAATCCGTGATCAACAATTCGATTTTGGAGTGAGCATTTCTCAATTTGGTGCGGCTGGTGATGGCTCCGATGATACTCAAGCTTTCTTGGACGCGATCGATAAATTGGGGGGCAAGGCTGGGACTATCATTCTTAATGGGACTAAAACTTACGGCATTAAGAATACAGTCATAATCCCACATAATGTGAGCATTGAAGGGAATCTGGCCAAGATAATCCCTTTGAGCGGCGGGACGTTGACAGGTGGATTTTTGTTTTACGTGAACTCAACCCTCCAAAACTCGACCATCGTGAAATGGGGTGGGGAACAGGTTCCTACCATCCAAAACCTCAAATTCGAAAACCCTCATCAATTGTCGGACGCTAAGGCGTTCTACACCAGAGGGAAAACAAATTTTCGTAACATCACATTTAGAGGTGTGTACAAAGGGATTTTGAAAGAGGGGTTCAGTGACGGCGATTACTCCGATATGATGCATCTTGAGAAACTTTATTTTGTGAACTGTATGGGCACAGACCCGCTGATTGACATTAAATACAACGGCGACGGGCTCTTTATCGATCGGTGCCATACAGCAGGTGCCGCGGACAGCAATTTTAATCTGCTGAACCTGGAATATTGCAATGGCGGAAAAATCGCTGGATGCATAAACGGGGATATACGGATCAATAAATCCATGGGCGTTTCCATCGAGAATTTCCATTGCGAACACGGAAAGATTCATATCATCTCCAGCCAGGTAACGCTGAGGGACATATATCACTGGTACCACAAGGATTATCAGCCGATCCCATTAACGATAACCGGTGCAGCCAACGACAAACCGTCCATGCCGTGCATCATCGAAAACTATGCAGTTATACACTTAAGGGGCAGAACCGATCAGTCGAAGAATTACACGGATCCCGATTATTTTGATGCTTACTTCAAGAATACGAATGTCAAAATCACAAACTTCTTCCGGCGTCCGCAGTTCGCATTGGATCCTTCATTCGGAATGGCTACGGCGGCAAAAATAAGCTTTGACGGTACCAAAATTTCGGAACAGTGGGAGAACGCCAGCCCGCTCTACTCGAAAGACAGTTACATTTCGGATAATCGAATATTCACGAGTATCAACGAGGCAGAGTTCACAAGGAATTTCGTGCTGTTCGGGGTGCCCGTCACAAACCATACGAGCTTTGATGAAGCTGCTGGGACGTATTACTATCAGGCAGTGTACTACTTCGGCCCTGTAGATCGGGAGGTTGGAAGATGGGGCGGAGGGGAACAAAGTGCTCACGTGACCAATCCGGCAGCTCAAGTTCCATATCTCAATGTGTCGAATCGGCCTGAAATGCAATTGTCAAAAATCAGACTCTACCGAGGCAAAATGGCCGGGCAGTATACGCATTGGGTTGATATCCCTGTAGGCAATGGCGTGCACGTCTATGATCTCGGATATTTCCTCTCGACGGGCGAACGATGGAAAACGCGATCAGCAGGCCCTGTGGGTTCATTTAATTCAACGTATACCAAGATTAGAATGGAAGGCGACAACGTTGCTGTTACAGGCCCGGCCATCCCAACACAGGGTAGCTGGAAAAAGGGTGATCGTGTTGTGAACGAAAATAGGGCGGAGCTGGGCACGGTAGGAACCAAATATATTGTTGATGGTTGGGAGTGTATTACTGCGGGGGCACCGGGAGTTTGGGTCGAGAGGCGTTTTTTAACAGGAAATTAAGCTTTAGCCAGAAGCAAGGCGCACAAGGCGTATTCCGATCTTTCGCTTGTATTGCGGTCATTTATGGGCACCTCCATCGGAATGGGAATAGGGTTTAATAGGCTGCTTTCCGAACGGGCACCTCATTTGTTAGACTGTAAGAGACAGAAGGGAATCCGGAAGAGGGCATAGAAGCCGGAATCCAGACAGGGCCAAAAAGCGGGTTCTGGCGCCCTAAAGAGCGAGGAGGTGGGCCGGCGTGGAGGTGGCGGTCGGAATTGCGGTCATAATCATCGCAGTTTTCGTTTCCGTATTTTTCGCTCGATTAAGACGTACACGGCAAGCAGCGAAGGGCGGTAACGTGATCGATCTGAAATCGAGAAGCCGAAGAAGCGGAGGTACGGGCAGAGGACAGGTCTGCAGCCGATGCAAGCAGCGGCGCAAGCTGACGTTTTATGCCGATGCTTCGGGGGCTGTCAGAGGATTGTGCAAGGCGTGCCGAAGAGAATTGGAGCGGCATCAGGAGCTGTATCCCGTGTAGAGCTGAGCATGTGCGAATGAGGAAGGGCGAGAGAGTCATATTCTGCGCCCTTCCTCTTTTTTGCCTAACAGCGATTGAAGGAATACTCTACATACTTGCCCTAACTACATTCATTTGTTCAACTTACAAAGGATTTCCTTACGAGTATAAACATAGCCATAGACTTAAGCCGATATCGTTTGTTATAACTTTCTCATGAGGCGAAGCTTTCGCTTCGCTCACTCATGATGTGCACAGCGAATAACAGTCTGTTCATCCACGGGAAGGGGTGTGCTTGGAACATGAACCGATTCGGCAGGCTGAATACGCTGCGAAATCAAATATTTCTCGGGTTTATGCTGGTCATGGTGATCGTGCTTGCGCTGGTAGGCGCATTTGTATACGAGCAGGTATCCGTGCTGCTCCGCAACAGTGCGGAAAAGCATATTCAGCAGACCGCCGTTCAAGCCACGGGCAAGCTGGATGTGCTGCTTAAGCAGGTCGATACGCTGACCGCCCAAGTGTCCACGAATGCCACGGTCCAGCGATTCCTGACCCAGGAAACCGGAGGCAAACCGATTACGTTCGGCGAGCGGCAGTCTTTGCAGCAGGAGGTTCGCAAATATGAGGCCTACGCGACCGGTATTCGATCGCTGGAGCTGTATACGACCGATTATCGGCGATTGTTTCCGCTGGATGAGGGGAGCCTGGCGAGCCGGGTGAGGGGCGAATGGATCGCGATGGCGGACGAGGGAATGGGCAAGCTTGTATGGTTCGGGCAGGATCCCCGGGATCAGGATGTGGTCGTAGCCATGCGGCGGGTCCGCCTGGTTGACCAATCCTTCGCACATGGCGGGTACTTGCTCGTCCGGCTGGAGAAGAGCTATTTCGAGCTCGCCGACTCGGCGGGCGATACGGGGCAATCCCGGGAAGCGATGGGGCTGTTCGATCAAGCCGGCCATGAAATATCCTCCGATTTCGACGTGACGGTGGATTCCAAGGAGATTTTGCATCGCGAGGGCGAGACGGTCACCATAGGTAACGAGGATTATATCGCGGTGCAGAAGCAGTCGGAAGCCACGGGGTGGACGCTCGTGATTTTGACGCCGGTGGATTATACGACAGAGGGCATTTCGGTGCTGCGGACGGCGGTTATCGTATCCGGCGCGGTCGGCGCGCTGCTGTTCCTAATCCTTAGCTTCATCTTGACGACGATGATTATCCGCCCGATTCTCAAGATGATCAAGTCGATGCGAGGGGCAAGGTTCGGCACGCTGAAGCCGATATCGGTCACCTCGAAGACGATGGAGATCAACGAGCTTACCAATACGTATAACCAGATGGTCGATTCGCTTAACGAATTGATCGAGGTGGTGTATCAGAAGGAGCTTATCCAGAGCCGGACCGAGCTGAAGGCTCTGCAGGCGCAGATTAACCCGCATTTTCTGTTCAACACCCTGGAAGCGTTTTATTGGGCGCTCGATGATCAGGGCGAAGAAGAGCTGGCTCAAATCGTAGTGGCCATGTCGGGCTTGTTTCGTTACGTGATTAACCTGAAGGATGAGGATGAGTGGGTGATGATCGGCGATGAGCTGGATCATGCCGAGCGCTATTTGATCATTATGAAAATGCGGATGCTGGACCGCCTCTCTTGGAGGATTGAAGCGGACGAGGCGAGCAGGGCGGTTCCGATCCCGAAGCTGCTCATCCAGCCTATTGTGGAAAATGCGATTCTCCATGGCGTGGAGCAGCGGCTCGGACCGGGCACGGTCATCGTGCGGGCACAGCCATCCGAACGGCCGGGGCATACGGTGGTGTCCGTATCGGATGACGGACCCGGCATGGACGGGGAAACCCTCGCGTCCCTGTATGCCTCCATGGAAAAAGGGCATGTGCCGTCTTCCAAAAACAGCGGCGTCGGCCTGTCCAACGTCGAGCAGCGCTTGCGGTTGTACTATGATGCCGGACAAGCGGGCTTGTGCATTCAGAGCGAGGCAGGCGCAGGAACAACCATCTCATTTGAGATCCCGAACGTGTACCGTAGAAATCCCGGGGAGGAAGAGACGCATGAAGACGATATTGATCGTGGATGATGAACCGAGAACAAGAGAAGGCATTCGAAAAACACTGGAAGCATGGTCTTCCGGACGCAACCGGATCGAGACCGCTGCCAGCGGCGTTGAGGCGCTGGCATGGCTGCAGGAGCACGAGGCGCAGCTCATTGTGACCGATATCCGCATGCCGGAAATCGGCGGGCTGGAGCTGATCGAGCGACTGCAGGATCTGAGGCATCCTCCGGTGATTATCGTGATTTCCGGTTATTCGGAGTTCGACTATGCAAGGAAGGCGCTCCAATTCGGCGTGGTGGACTATTTGCTCAAGCCGATCGATAAGCGGAAGCTCGTGGAAGCGGTGGAGATGGCGCTTCAGCGCGGCGACCAGAAGGAGCGCGTAGCGCGGATGGAGAAGCTCGTTGATCCGAAGCTCCTGGAGGCAGCAGGGCAGGAGAAGGTGTACAGCGTCCAGGTGCAGGAGGCGATGCGGTATGTGGATGAGCATCTCCAGGCGCAGGTATCCCTGAAGGAGGTGGCTGAAGGGCTTCACTTGAATGCGAGCTATTTCAGCGTATTGTTCAAGGAACAGACCGGGCTGACCTTCAGCGAATATTTGACAAGACGGCGCGTGCAGCGGGCGAAGGAGCTGCTGGCGGCAACGCCCCTGTCCGTTGCTGAAATCGCGGAGCAGGTCGGCTACCAGACATCCAAATATTTTGTCAAAGTGTTCCGGGACATGGAGCAGGTAAGCCCGAGCCAATACCGGCAGAGCGTGACGGATGCAGGAGAGAAGATCCAATAATAGTGGAATTAGACCCAATCGTTATGACCTTATCCGTTCATCCCCTCATTGCTACAATTGAACTAAAGCGGTTTCATTACGCAAAAGACATCCTAAAAAAGGGGTTGGAAACGTGTTCAACAAAAAATGGACAGTTCTTCTTCTGACATTGTGCCTGGCTGTATTTGCGGCAGGCTGCGGATCGGGCGGCGGTACCGAAGGGGCCGGCGGCGATAAAAGCAGCGGCAGCGGCGAGGGAGAGAAAGTAACCGTAAACTTCATGCATCTGTGGCCGGCCGGCGTATCCGCGGGCCAGAACAAGATCGTTAACCAGATCATCGAGGATTATCAGAATGAGAATCCGAACGTGACGATCAAGCAGGAGGTTCTGGATAACGAGCAGTACAAGAACAAATTGAAAGTGCTTTCTGCATCGAATGAGCTGCCGGATGTCGGCGTAACATGGGCTGCCGGATTTTTAAAGCCTTATGTGGAAGGCAATCTGTTCGCGCCTGTCGATGATCTGCTCAGCGGCGAGCTGAACGGAAAATTCGTCTCGGGTACGACGGAGGCCTATGCGATCGATGGCAAGACCTATGCGCTGCCGCTGGAGTTCAACATCGCTCCGGTGTACTACAATAAAGCGATTTTTGAACAGTATAACCTGCAAGTGCCGCAGAGCTACGAGGAATTCAAGCAGATTGTGAAAACGCTCTCCGATAGCGGAATCGCACCGATTGCGTTGGGTAATAAGGACCGCTGGACCGGCTCCCTGTGGTATATGTACCTCGCCGACCGGATCGGCGGACAGGACACGCTGGCGAGCGCGATTAGCGGCGACGTATCGTTTAAGGACGAATCTCTTGTGAAGGCTGCCGCAGAAATTCAGTCGCTGGTCGACGGCAATGCTTTTGTTAAAGGGTTCAACGGCTTGTCCAACGAAGAGGCCAAATCCGAATTCCTGAACGGCAAAGCCGCCATGTATATGATGGGAACCTGGGAGCTGCCGAACTTTACGACCAATGAAGAGATTCCGCAGGAGTTCCGCGACAGCGTCGGATTTTTCAAATTCCCGACGGTGGATGGCGGCAAAGGCGACATTAACAGCTGGGTTGGCGGTCCGGGCGTCGGACTGTTCATCTCCGAGGACTCCAAGGTGAAGGAGGAAGCGAAGAAATTCGTGGAATACTTCGTCACGAAATGGGGCGAGCAATCGGTGACCGGCGCGGGCGTCATTCCGGCAACGAAGGTGGATACCGCATCGCTGGAGCTTCCGCAGCTGTATATCGACCTGTTCAACGAAATGAACCAGGCAAGCAGCATTACCTTGTTTGCGGATGTCCAGATGGAAGCGAATGCCGCCGAGACGCATTTGAATATGATTCAGGCCCTCTTCGGCAAAGCGGTCACGCCGGAGAACTTCTCGGATGAGCACGACAAGGCCGTATCCAAAGGGAAATAAGACGATCAGGCAACCAAGAGACTGGGAATCCCATTTATCCGGCAGCGATGCCGGATAAATGCTTCCTGGAGGACCGATTCGGGAAAGGAGTCGATAACTTTGGATAAAGTAATGTCCAATAAAAAAGTCATTGCCTTGTACGTGCTGCCGGCTTTGCTTGTGATCATGGCGATCGTGTATATTCCAATCGTGCTTACGGCGTTTTACGGCCTGAACGAGTGGA
Organism: Paenibacillus sp. FSL W8-0919; assembly: GCF_038003785.1. NCBI lineage: Bacteria > Bacillati > Bacillota > Bacilli > Caryophanales > Paenibacillaceae > Paenibacillus > Paenibacillus sp. FSL W8-0919. The sequence goes on along the minus strand of NZ_JBBOPV010000001.1, from coordinate 6,264,908 downwards.
ACGGCATCGGCGCGATGACGTTTATCGGGCTGGACAATTACCAGGCGCTGTTGTCCGACGGCAAGTTCTGGGACAGCGCATGGCACTCGCTGCTGCTTGCGGTATTCTCCGCGCTCAGCCTGATCGTTTACCTGGCTGTGGCGATGGTGCTGTCCTCAAAGATTAAAGGCGCCGGCCTGTTCCGCAAAATCTATCTGATTCCGATGCTGCTGTCTTCCGTAGCCATAGCGCAGCTGTGGCTTCGCATGTACCATCCGACGAACGGGATCGTGAACAGCTTCCTGGAGTCGATCGGGATCACGAACCCGCCGGCCTGGCTCGCCGAGCCTTCGCTGGTGCTGTACGCCCTGTTCATCCCGATTTTGTGGCAGTATGCGGGCTTTTACATTCTGATCTATTACGCCGCCCTCAAGAACATCCCGGCATCGCTGGTGGAAGCGGCGAAGATCGACGGGGCGACCTCGCTGCAAATTGCATTTCGGATCAAGCTGCCGCTTATCATGGAAGTCATCAAGGTAACGATTGTACTCGCCGTCGTCGGCTCCTTGAAATATTTCGACTTGATCTTTGTTATGACCGACGGAGGACCGAACGGCGCGAGCGAGGTTATGGCGTCCTATATGTACCATACGGCCTTCCGCGCTTATGATTTCGGTTATGGGAGTGCCATCGGCTTCTTCCTGCTGGTCATCTGTCTGCTGGTGACTTGGGTCATTCGGAAATTAACGGCAACCAAAGATACGATCCAATATTCATAAGGAGGGATGTTTCATGATTCAAGGAGCCGCAGGACAGCTCCGGAGCCGTCCATCCCGATCTGGCGGCGGGGGTGCGCGTAAGCTGGGGTACACCCTGCTGTATGTCGTGCTGATCGGAGTGGCGGTATTCCAGCTGTTTCCGCTCGTATGGCTGCTGCTGTTCTCGCTGAAGAACAACCAGGAAGTATTCGATCTGCCGCCATTGTCGCTGCCGATGAATCCGCGCTGGGAGAACTATGAAAAGGTATGGAGCGCGGGCAACATCAGCGTGTATTTTCTGAACAGCGTCTGGATTACCGTCGCCGCCACCGTATTGACGATTATGCTGGGCAGTCTCGTGACGTTTGCCATAACGAGAATGAAGTGGAAGGGCAGCTCCTTCGTTCTCGGCTTATTCATGGTTGCGATGATGATCCCGGTTCACTCCACGCTGATTCCGTTGTTCAGCCTGTTCAACAAAGCCGGGCTGACCGACCATCCGGTGTCGCTCATTCTTTCGTATGTGGCGTTCAATATGCCGATCACGATCATGATTCTGCTCGGATTTTACTATACGCTGCCGAGGGAAGTGGAGGAGGCCGCAGTCATGGATGGCTGCTCGGTTCACCGCGTATTCTTCCGGATCGTGCTTCCGATGACAGGCTCGGTATTGGCCACGACGGCAATCATCAACATGATCTATAACTGGAACGAGTTTATTTTCGTGAACACGTTCATCAGCTCGGATATGTTCAAGACGCTGACCGTGGGGGTCCAGAACTTTATCGGGCAGTATACGACCGATTGGGGAGCCATCGGCGCGACGCTGATGATCAGCATTTTGCCGATTCTGCTGATGTTCCTCTTCCTGAGCGACCGGATTGTGGAAGGCATTGCAGCCGGTTCGGTGAAGGGATAATTGCATGCGTTTTGTTAAAGGGTGACAAGTAGAGTCACATATTAAGCAGCCCGGTCTCAGAATGAGAGACCGGGCTGCGGCATTGATATCGTTGACCATGACAGATTTGGTGTATCAGACCCACCCGAGCGCTCGCGCGGCTTGGGCGACAATAAAGGTAACCAGAATCGCAATGGCCGTCGGAATGGCAAAGGACAGGAAGGTCCACTTGAGGCTTTTCGTTTCCTTCCAAATATTGAACAAGGTCGTGCCGCACGGATAGTGAAGCAGGGAGAACAGCATCATATTCAGCGCCGTCAGCCAGGTCCAGCCTTGATCCACGAAAATCTGCTTCAAAGCAAACATGTTCTCCACCTCGGTCAGCGACTCGGTTGCCAAGTACCCCATCAGGAGGATCGGCAGCACGATTTCGTTCGCGGGCAGTCCGATGATAAACGCCATCAGAATGAAGCCGTCCAATCCGAGCGCCTTGGCGAACGGATCCAGGAATTGGACGAAGTGAAGCAGAATGCTCGTATCCCCGATATAAATATTCGCCAGAATCCAGGTGAGCACGCCTGCCGGCGCGGCAACGATAACGGCTCGGCGCAGAACATAGAGCGTCTTGTCGAGCGTTGCCCGCAGAATGGTATTCAGTATTTTCGGCTTCCTGTAGGGCGGCAGCTCCAGGGTATAGTGGGAAGGAACGCCTTTGAGCGCCGTTTTGGACAAGATCCACGACACCGTCAGCGTAACAACGATCCCCAAGAGAACCATGCCCATAACAACCGATGCGGTTACGAGCGTCTGCACGCCCCCTGAAAAACCTGCAGCCATAAACAGGGAAGCCAGCAGAATGAGCGTCGGCCAGCGTCCGTTGCATGGCACGAAGTTATTGGTCAGGATGGCCAGCATCCGCTCGCGCGGCGATTCGATAATCCGGGTTGACATAATCGCTGCGGCGTTGCAGCCGAACCCCATAGCCATGGTGAGGGATTGCTTGCCGTGAGCGCCTGATTTTTTGAACAGGCGGTCGAGATTGAAGGCAACCCTAGGCAAATATCCGTAGTTCTCGAGCAGGGCAAACACCGGAAAGAAAATCGCCATCGGCGGCAGCATGACACTGATGACCCAGGCGGTGCCGCGGAACAATCCAAGGATCAATATCCCATGCAGCCAATCCGGAGCGTGAACCGCTTCGAATGCCGCCGTCAGATAGCCTTCAATCCAGCCGAAGAAGCTTGACAGCATGGAGGAGGGGACATTGGCTCCGGCAATCGTCAGGTAAAATATAACGCCGAGCATGGCCAGCATGATCGGGAACCCCCACAGCTTGGAGGTGAATATCCGGTCCAGGCGCTCTGAACGGTACAATCGTTCGCGATCCGTGACGGTGACCGCTTCGGCGCACAGCTCTCTGGATTTTTTGAACAATTCCCCGACGATCGATTCCCGGACGTCATCCACCTGGTCGGCAGGAATGCTACCGGTTAGTGCTTCCAAGCGCTTTAGCTGCTCCATAAATCATTCCCCCTCTATCCGAAGCGGCAAGTTTCTGTTTCAATGTGTCGATCAGCTTCCGGTCCCCGTCAAGAAAACGGATCGCCAGCCATCTTGCCGGATACTCATCGCCAACGATCAGCTTCAGCTCCGTCTCAAGTTTGGCGATTTCTTCCTCCAGCCGTTCGTTATACTTCATGCGGTAAGGAGTCGTCCGAATGCTTCCGGTGCACATGAGAAGCAGCTGCTCGGACAGCGTATCCAGGCCTTCATTGTTTCTGGCGGATATCGGGATAACCGGAACGCCGAGTTTTTGCGCAAGCTTGCCTGCATCAACCTTAATGCCTTTCTTCTTCGCCTCATCCATCAGATTGAGGCAGACGATCACCCGGTCCGTCATTTCAAGCACTTGAAGCGCCAAATTCAGGCTGCGTTCCAGCGCCGTCGAGTCCAGCACCAGCAGCGTCACGTCCGGTTTCTCAAAGACGATGTAATCGCGGGCTACCTCTTCGTCCGCAGAGTTGGAGAACAGGGAATACGTTCCCGGCAGATCGATGAACCGGAAACGGGAATTCTTGTATTCGTAATAGCCGCTGGCCAAGCTTACCGTCTTGCCCGACCAGTTGCCGGTATGCTGCTTGAGGCCGGTGAGAGCGTTGAACAGCGTGCTTTTTCCCGTATTCGGATTCCCGGCCAGCGCAATCGTATAAGTTCTCATGACGGCATCACCTTGCCCCAGATTAACTGACTCTCCTCTTGTCTCAATGCGATGACCGTACCAGCTACTCTATAAGAGATGGGATCTCCCAGCGGACTCGCCTTCAGCACTTCAATGACGGCCCCCGGAACAAAGCCCAGGTCCAGAAGCCTGCGTTTCAGCTCACCCTGTATATCGACTCGCTCAATCAGGAAACGTTCCCCGAGAGACGCCTGATGCAAATGCTGCAAAATATTAGTCTCGTCCATAAAGTTTAACCTCTCCCTATTAAATTGGTCCGAGCATATATTGTTTCCTTAAAGCAACTTTACGCCTATAGTATGACCGATTCGCTCTATTGTCAACTGGCAGAAGAAATTTTTTCTATTCAGATTCCATTCGGATATTACCGGATCACCCATACTTCCTCTTTTGCTGGATCGTTGGTCGGTTGCCACGGAAGAGGACGGCTTGACGATTAGATTATATGACGTTTCTAATGCAGAATTGGGATCATGATGGATTGGCATCATGGTGGACCTGGCATTACGACGGACTGGCATTACGACGGACTGGCATCATGATGGACTGGCATCATGATGGACTGGCATTATGGTGGACCCGACATTATGGACCTGGTGGACCTGGCGTCATTATGGACTAGTAATAGTGGATTGGGATTGCGGGGAATGATGATCCATGATATATCTTTATATGAGCAATTATTCATATAAATAATCATACGATCAAAATATGATTCCATTTTATCGATGAGGTGAGCCGGACATGATTTATGATGCAATCGTTATAGGGGCAGGACAGGCTGGAATGGCGGCAGGGTATTGGCTGAAGCGGGAAGGGCAGCATTTTCTCATATTGGACCGGGGGAGGGAGGCGGGAGAAATGTGGAGCTCGCGTTACAAGTCGTTGAAGCTGTTCACCCCGCGAACCCACAGCGTTCTCCCCGGGTTGAAGCTTGAAGGGGATCCCATCGGCTTCCCGAACAAACAAGAGATGGCTGCTTATTTGAAAAAATACGCCGCGAAGTTCGAGCTGCCGATTCGGTTCGGGAGCGAAGTGGTCGCTGTCCGGAAGGAGGAAGGGACCTTCCTGATCCATACCGAGCGTGAAGTATTCCAATCACGTGTGCTGATTGTGGCGACGGGCCCGTTCCAGCAGCCGAGAGTTCCCGATTTTGCTTTGCATCTGCCGAGGGACATTATGCAGCTCCACTCCTCTGCCTATCAAGAGCCTTCACAGCTTCAAGACGGGCCGGTGCTCGTCGTTGGCGGCGGCAACAGCGGAGCCCAAATTGCGGCGGAGCTGGCCGATACCCGTGAAACTTACCTGGCACTGGCTGAGCAGCCGCGGTACTTGCCTATGTCGCTTTTCGGCCGCAGCCTGTTCTGGTGGCTGGATCTCGCGGGCATTTTGAGAGCCGATTCATCTTCTTGGGCAGGACAACGATTACGGCGTCAAAGAGATCCGATCTTCGGCTATGAATTGAAACAAGCGGTGAAGTGCGGTAAAGTGGTGTTAAAAACGAGAGCCGTCCATGCCGGGGCTGCCGGCATTCAATTCGCCGATGGCTCCCGGCTGACGGTCCGGAACATCGTTTGGGCGACAGGCTACGTTACATCATACGGCTGGCTGCAGGTGGATGGGGCGCTGGATGCAAACCGGAAGGTTGTCCATACGCGCGGCGTCGGTCCGATCGAGGGATTGTATTATGTCGGATTGCCTTGGCAAACGCACCGCGGCTCATCACTGCTGGCCGGCGTCGGCCGGGACGCCCGCGAGGTTGTGCGAGCGATGATGATTCAGAAAGAGGGGATAAGGAATGGAAAAGGAACACCATGAGCTTCTACATGAGGAGCAGGCGATGGAAGCGTCCCGGCTGCTTAAAGCGATATCGGATCCGACGCGGATCCGGATTCTGCATCTGCTGTCCCAAGAGGAATGCCCCGTGGGTCATATCGCCGAGGTGCTCGGCATGAGCCAGTCTGCGGTATCCCACCAGCTAAGCTATCTTCGAAGCTTGCGGCTGGTCAAATACCGGAGAGACGGCAACACGTATTACTATACATATGAGGATGAGCATGTCATCGGCATTCTGCGCCAGGTGCTGGACCATCTTGCTCATTAAGGAAGCTTGAACTGAAAGCTTAACCTGCTTGACATGACAGGCGACTTGGCTGTAATGTATTGGGAAATAAATGTTCGCGAAAATAACGATGACCAAGGACATAAGTCCGCAGGATCCGGCGAGACAGAGAAGAGGCCCACGGCTGAAAGGCTTCGCTCGCAAGGCTGCATGCTTCCTACCTTGCAGTTGCCCTGGCCTTGTGCAAGCAAGCCGGTGCCGGCACGGCCCGTTACAGCCGAGGATAAGGATCTTTCCGAGACCGCTCTTTGGCTATTTCGGAAGGTTGAATTAGGGTGGTACCACGAGCACATTCGTCCCTTTGGGATGAATGTGCTTTTTATATTTGCCCGATCGATTCAGCCCTGGCTGCCGCTGTTGGTCGGGCCCTATCAGGTATTCGTTCACGAACGCTACGAAATAAAGGAGGATGATGGACATGCAGCAATGCCGACTGCTCATGAACACGAAGCGCGACGTGCCGTCCGAGGCGGAGGCGCTGAGCCACCAATGGATGCTGCGCGGAGGTTATATCCGTCAAAGCGCGGCCGGGATGTATTCCTATCTGCCGCTTGGGCGGCGCGTGCTGCGCAACATTGAAGAGATCGTGCGCCAGGAGATGGATGCCTCCGGCGCGCAGGAGCTGTTGATGCCCGCGATGCAGCCGGCCGAGCTGTGGCGGGAATCGGGAAGATACGGTGTGTACGGGCCGGAGCTGATCCGGCTGCATGATCGCCATGAACGCGAGTTTGTACTCGGACCGACGCATGAGGAGGTCATCACCTCGATCGTGCGCCAGGAAATCGCTTCGTACCGCTCGCTTCCGGTGAATTTATACCAGATTCAGACGAAATACCGCGACGAGCGCCGGCCGCGATTCGGCCTGCTTCGGGGACGGGAATTCTTAATGAAGGACGCATATTCCTTCGACAAGGACTGGGAAGGCCTCGATCGATCGTACCGGATCATGTACGAAACGTATGAGCGCATCTTCAAGCGCTGCGGCCTGAAGTTCCGGGCGGTTGAAGCCGATACGGGGGCGATGGGCGGACAAGGGGAGACCCATGAATTTATGGCGCTTGCCGATATCGGGGAGGATACCATCGTCTCCTGCAGCGTATGCAGCTATGCCGCCAATCTGGAGCGGGCTGAGATGAAGTATCCCGCGAATGCCCCTGACGCGGAGATTGAGGGCCGGAACGCTTTGAAACCGGTGCTGGTTCGGACGCCGAACGTTCGGACGATCGCGGAGCTCACCGCTTTTATGGGGATCGCCCCTGAACAGGTGATCAAGACGTTGATCTACCGAGCCGACGATGAACTGGTCGGGGTGCTCGTCCGAGGCGACAGGGAAGTGAATGAGCTAAAAGTGAAGGGATACCTAAAGGCCGAGAGCGTGGAGCTGGCAGGCGCAGAAGAGGTGGCGGAGGCTACGGGAGCTCCGATCGGATATGCCGGCCCTGTCGGGCTATCGCTGAAGCTGTTGGTCGACCGTGACGTTGCCGCAATTTCCGAGGGAGTCACGGGTGCCAATCAAGCCGATGCCCATCTTACGGGCGTCCGTCCCGGCCGGGATTTTCCGCTTGCGCATACTGGCGATTTCCGCAATGCGACCGAGGGGGATGCGTGTCCCCGCTGCGGCGGACGGCTGCAGTTTCATCGCGGCATCGAGCTCGGGCATGTCTTCAAGCTTGGCACCAAATACAGCGCGTCCATGAACGCGATGTTCCTGGACGCGGACGGGAGACAGAAGCCGCTGATTATGGGCTGCTACGGAATCGGCGTGTCCCGCGTCATGGCAGCGGTCGCCGAGCAGCGCATTTCCGGCGGACGGCTCGTCTGGCCGATGGCGATCGCTCCGTTTAAGGTGCACATTATCCCGATAGCGGTCAAGGATGAAGCCCAGATGCGTCTCGCCGAACAGCTGTACCATGAGCTTGCAAACGCCGGTCTTGAACCGCTGCTGGATGACCGCGATGAGCGGGCCGGCGTCAAGTTCAAGGATGCCGATCTGGCAGGCGCGCCGCTGCGGTTGATCATTGGCCGCGGGGCCGCCTCCGGCGAGGTGGAGTGGATGGGCGAGGACGGGATTAAGCTTCCATTGAAGGCGGATGAGGCCGTTCGCCGGGCAAGGGAGACTGCTGCCTCCAGCAGGTAAAGCTGATCTCCAATCCCTGACAGCAAATAGATGTACATCAGATGATTCAAATTGCGTGGCTGCACATCGGCCCGTATCCTTCAGCGGGCCGAGACGATCAAGGGAAGCGCACCTTTAAATTGCTTGGGTTCATGCGATGGTAAGCCCAAGCTTGTGTCCATGTTGGGAACGGGCTTATGATGGTAGGGATAGGAGTCGAAGCGACAGACCGATGGAGGTTTTTTATCTGTATGAATAACAATCGCAAGGGAGACCATCCGGATATTTGCCGTTTGGATGAGCACGAGCTGATTCAAGTCAAAATTACGCTGGCCAATCCGCTTCGCTGGGTGAACAGCTACGTACTGCAGGGGGAAGAAGGGGTTACCATCCTGGACCCGGGCCCGCGTACGGCTGACTCGGAGCAGGAGTGGCTGAACGCCCTCTCCAGTCTGAGTATCGGCTTCGGGGACATCGCTAGCGTGGTGCTGACCCATCATCACCCCGATCATTACGGATTGGCCGGCTGGTTCCAAGAACGGTCCGGGGCTGACGTGTGGATGTCGCAGCGGGCCCATGAGGAGGCCGGGCTGATGTGGGGGACGAACTCGAGCATGGATCGGGTGCTCCCTGCGTATTTCCGCCGTCACGGCATGCCGGAGGCGAGGCTTGCGGAGCTGCCGGGGCATTTGAACAGCTTCTTTCCCCAGGTGACCCCCCAGCCGAAGGTGTCTTTTCTTCATAAAGGGGTGCCGCTGCGCATGGGAGGCCGCTTATGGCTGCCGATCGAGACGGCCGGTCATGCGCCGGGCCACCTCTCATTCTTCCACGAAGACAGCGGGTCCCTGTTATGCGGCGATGCCGTGCTCCCGCAAATATCGCCTAACGTGAGCCTGCTGCCGGGAAGCGATCCCCGGCCGCTGGCTTCGTTCCTTGCAGGGCTGCGCTGCCTGCGGGAACTGCATGTCCGGACGGCGTATCCCGGACACCGTCACCCGTTCACGCATTTCCGTGAACGGATTGATGCGCTCCTCCTTCACCATGAGGAGCGGCTGAGTGACATCGCCGGCATGCTTGGCGCTGCCGGGCGACTCACCGCCTTCGAGGTATGCACCGCCCTCTTCGGCGATAAGCTCGGCATCCATCAGCTGCGCTTCGCCATGTGCGAAGCGCTTGCCCATCTTGCCGAGCTCGTATCCCGCGGCCACGCGGAGCAGCTGGATGCAGGGGATGGCACAAGCTATTTCGCTGTGCGGAAGCGCCCCTGATCCAGAGCGATTAACGTGTCCGTTTGCCAAGACCGCCCGTTTACGACTGTTGCTCAAGCTGTCGTAGACAGGGCGGTTATTCATGTTCTGGCGGCAAATATTCCATTGCTCTGAAAATTCCCTTGCTCGCGGGGTTTATCAGTCAGAGTTAGGCTTACTCCGCATATACACGCATATATATAGGTACGGTCGCCGCAATTGCATAAGCCTTCCGCATTGTATTGATTACGGATCCGTCAGGAGGATTTCATTTGTTTAACAACAAGGAAGCGTTCAAACAGGTCTTTACAGAGCTATTGGTAAGCCGTTTGGGAAAAGGGCTTGAAGAGGCTACAGCCGAGGATGCCTACAAAATTCTCGGCGGCATGATTCGCGAATTCGTCGGAAGCCAGTGGGCAGCTTCAAATCGGACGTACCGGGATACGAAGCAGAAGCAGGTGTATTATTTTTCGATGGAATTTCTGATCGGCCGTCTGCTGGGCGCCAATCTGCTCAATCTCGGACTGCTGGACATCGTCCGCAGCGGGCTGAAGGAGCTCGGCTGGGAGCTTGAGGAGCTTGAGGAACAGGAGCCGGATGCCGGTCTCGGCAACGGGGGGCTCGGAAGGCTGGCCGCATGCTTCCTGGACTCGCTCGCCTCGTTAAGCTATGCGGGACACGGCTGCGGCATCCGGTACCGATACGGGCTGTTCGAGCAGCGTATTATGGACGGCGAGCAGGTGGAGCTGCCCGATAATTGGCTTCGGGATGGAAACGTGTGGGAGGAGCGGCGAGCGGATAAAGCGGTGGAGATTTCCTTCTGGGGTCGTGTGGAGATTTCGGAGCGTGATGGCAAAACGGTGTTTGATACCGTGGAGGATGAGCGAATATTGGCTGTGCCGTACGATATGCCGGTGATCGGTTACGGCGAGTCGCAAGTGAATACATTGCGGCTGTGGAGCGCCGAAGCGACCGTCGATTCCGCAGCCATTCGCCTGAGCCATCAAAGCGGGTATTACCGGTATCTGGAATACGCCCGTCAGGTGGAGTCGATTTCGGAGTTTCTGTACCCGGACGATAAATCCTACGAGGGCAAGCTGCTGCGTTTGAAACAGCAATATTTTCTATGCAGTGCAGGCGTTCAGAGCATTCTTCGAACATTTGATAAGCTTGGACTTCCGTACAGGGAGCTGCCGGAGCATGCCGCCATTCACATTAACGACACACACCCTACGCTCGTAATCCCCGAGCTGATCCGAATTCTAATCGACGACAAGGGACTTGGCTGGGATGAAGCCTGGGAAGTGGCCCATCGGACGGTATCTTACACGAACCATACGCTGATGAGCGAAGCTCTCGAGAAATGGCCGGCGGGGATGGTCCGGGAATTGCTGCCCCGCATTTATATGATCATTGAGGAGATGAACAAGCGCTTCTGCGGTATGCTGCTGGCCCGATATCCCCAGCAGATGGAGCGGATATCGGAGCTGGCGATCATCGAAGGGGATCAGATCCGAATGGCAAATTTAGCTGCTTGGGGCAGCTATCATATTAACGGCGTCGCCGGGCTGCATACCGAGCTGCTGAAGACGGATGTCATGAAGCATCACTACGAGTTGTACCCCGAGCGATTCAGCAATAAGACGAACGGCATTACTCATCGGCGCTGGCTGATTCACAGCAATCCGGGACTAACGCGGCTCATCAGCTCCGCGATCGGCACGGAGTGGATCAACGATCCCTTAGCCCTGCGGGAGCTGGAAGCCTATAAGCGGGATGCCGCCTTCCAGGAACGGCTCATGCGGATTAAGCAGGACAATAAACGGCGGCTCGCGGACTTTATTGCAGCCAGGCAAGGAGTCCGGGTGGATCCGGATTCCTTGTTCGATGTTCATGTCAAGCGGCTTCACGGTTACAAGAGGCAGCTGTTAAACATTTTGAGGGTGATGCATGATTACAATGAGATGAAGGAGCGGCCGACGGTTCCTCGTGTTCCGCGTACGGTTATATTCGGAGCGAAGGCTGCGCCGGGATACGATTTGGCGAAAAGCATTATCCAGCTGATCCATGCGGTGGCCGATGTCATCAATCGGGATCCGGAGGTGAATGATAAGCTGCGGGTGCTCTTTCTCGAAAATTATTCCGTTTCCCTTGCCGAGAAGATCATTCCGGCTGCCGATGTCAGTGAACAAATATCGACCGCAGGGAAAGAGGCCTCCGGTACGGGGAACATGAAGTTCATGATGAACGGGGCGTTGACGATTGGAACGCTGGACGGGGCCAATGTGGAGATGTACCGGATGATCGGGGAGGAGCATATGTTTCTGTTCGGGCTGCGAGCCGAGGAGGTGCTTGAGCTGTCCCGATCCGGCGGGTATTTTGCAAGAGCCTGTTATGATCAGGATACCCGGATCGCCCGCGTGCTGGATCAACTGGCTTACCCGAGTCCCTTCAGCCGTCACGGCCGGCCATTTGGCCGCATTCTCCAGGCGCTGCTCGATCATAATGACGAATATTTCGTGCTGAAGGATTTTCATGCCTATCTCACGGCACAGGCAGCTGTGGAAAAAGCCTATGTCAATCCAAGAAGATGGGCGGAGAGCGCTATTGTCAATATCGCACATTCGGGCCGATTCTCCAGTGACTGCACCATTGCCCGGTATGCCTCCGAGATATGGCGGGTGCTCCCTGTGAAGAAGGGATAGGACGTCCGGCTTCCGGAATGGAGCGGGATCGCACGGAGTAATAAATCTATAATCCTACGAAAAAAAGCCCCGTTACAGGATAACGGGGGGCAGCAACAGGTGCTCTATTGAATCGTTCTCATCATAGGATATGTTCGAGGTTTGAAGAATGACTAGATAGATTTACCGGTGTGGACGATATTAAAGCCCGATTATTTCGGAATGTGCAAGACCCTATATTATAGAAGAAACCCGGCTGCAGAGGACGTTGCAGAGCTTCTGCGACCTATCACATTCGTCTATAACTCTTTGAAATGAGGAACGTTTTGACGGTTCTTTTCTGTAAAGATTTTATTCTTGCAGCGTCTTTCGCGTTAAAAACAGCAAGCAGGCTCGCTTTCAGAAGCGGGCCTGCTTGCTTTACTTCATATGTTGAAAGTAGCGTCCGCCAGAGGAGGTTTAATTGCACTAATCCTTCGGGAGTTCTTCGGTCGTCCCATACAATTCAAGCTCCCGCTCCGCCTGCTTGCGGTGGGCGATCCGGCTGCTGGCCGCCGCGGCAACAGCCCCGACGATATCGTCCAGGAAGGTATGGACGTCTCCGTCCGTTTTGTCGTTAAGCCGCTCAAGGACGCCGGGCTTCAGCTTGTCGATGTATCCGTAGTTCGTAAAGCCGATGCTGCCGTACACGTTAACAATGGAGAAGGCCAGAACTTCGTCTACGCCATACAGCCCTTCATCATTGGCCAGCATCTCCTGAAGGGGAGAAATAAGCTTCCCTTCCTCCGCCAGCTTGTCCAGCTGGATTCCGGTCAGCACCGCATTCTGGACCTCGCGCTTGCTTAGAACCGCGTCGACGTTCTGCATGCATTCCTCCATCGTCAAATTCGGATAATATTTCTTCTGAAGGATCATCACCAGCTCGGCGATTTCCTCCACCTTGACTCCTCGTTCCTTAAGCAGGCTTCGGGTTGCTTCCGCTACCTTTTTGCTGTTGAGACTATACGGGATGTTTGCATCCATTTCAGCCATGATGGATATCACCTCATTTTCGTAGTTTGGTAAAAGCTGCTTATAGAGGTTGTTCAAAAAGCCGTCTTTTGACTTTTTGATCTCGCGCTTAAAGACGATTGTACTTTTTAGGAACCCCTTTGTCCAGAAAGGGGAAACTGGAGGGTATTTTTTTGGAAAGGGCTCGTATACATAGGAGTACAACCTGTACTAAAAATGTTAGGGGAGGAACAATACATGACCAGTAAACGTAATCTTCGCAGGCTTTCGGCCGCCGGGCTGCTTGCTGTTCCGATTATCATGTCCGGCTGCGGTCCGTTTGCGGGCAAACAGTCCGAAGCGATTGACCCGCCGCCTGCACAAGTGGAGAAGCAGATGTTGGAGAATGTGAATTCCTCGGCTGCCCAGGGAGAGATCGGCATGCAGACGACGGTATATCTTGCCGATGCCAGGGGAATGCTTGCGCCTGTGACGCTGGGCATACCGAAGGCGGAGGCCGGGAGTGAGCTAAAGGAGTCTTTGGAAGTACTCGTTAGCGGCGGACGCTATACCGGATATATTCCGCAGGGCTTCCAAGGCGTACTGCCGGCCGAAACGGTAATTAACAATGTGACCGTCGATGCGGAGAACAAAATGGCCGTTGTGGAATTCAATAAGGCATTTACCGAATACAAGCCCTCGGATGAACGGAAAATTTTGGAGGCGCTGACCTGGACGCTGACAGGGCATGAGGGTGTTGAACAGATGCAGGTATGGGTAGAGGGGACACGCTTGACCGAAATGCCGGTGAATAAAACGCCGCTGGACCGCCCGCTCTCCCGCTCGATGGGCATCAATCTGCAGAAGGCCGATGATGCGGTGTATTCCGCTTCTTCCCCGGTTACCGTATATTTCTCCTCGGTTACTCCGTCCGGGATCCAGTACTATGTCCCGGTCACAAGACTCGTGCCGAGCGGTCAAGATGCGGTAACAGCCGCGCTGAACGAGCTGATCCGCGGTCCGCAGTACGGTGACGGCCTGGCGGAGGTCATTCCGGACAATACGAAGGTAAAAGCTATCGAGAAAGGGGAGGACGGTTCGGTGATCGTATCCCTTGAAGACGGCATGTTTGTCGAAGGGGATGCGGTTCCGGTTGAGCTGCTTCAAGCCGTCGTATTGACGGTATCCGAAAACGCGAACGACGCGAAAGTCAAAATCCATATGAATGATCTGGCCGAGGTCATCGGGGAAGACAGCCGCAACTACAGCGAGCCTGTAAGCGCGCCGGAATTCATTAACGAAATATCGATTTAAGAGCCGGGCATTTGCTGACGATACGGGGACTGTCTCTCGTCCAAAAAGGTGCTTTTATGCCAACACTTTGGTAAAATAGGGGATGCTAATCAGGATTGCGATATGAAGTAGGAGGCAAACAAATGAGATCTAACGGACGTAAGAGCGATGAGCTTCGCCCGATGAATTTATCAACCCATGTGAATAAATACGCGGAAGGCTCTGTGTACATCGAGATGGGGGACACCAAGGTATTGATTACCGCTACCGTGGACGAGAAGGTTCCCCCGTTCCTGAAGGGACAGGGAAAAGGCTGGGTTACGGCCGAATATTCGATGCTGCCGCGCGCAACGCAGTCCCGCAATCAGCGGGAAGCGAACCGCGGCAAGCTGAGCGGACGGACGATGGAAATTCAGCGGCTGATCGGCCGTGCGCTCCGGTCCGTTGTAAATCTGAATGCGCTTGGCGAGCGGACGATTACCCTGGATTGCGATGTTATCCAGGCGGACGGCGGAACGCGGACGACTTCCATCACGGGTGCATTCGTTGCGCTGGCCATCGCGGTCAATAAAATTGCCGAGCAGCATAAGCTTGCGGTATTCCCGATTACCGATTACCTGGCATCCGTCAGCGTCGGCATTGCGGGCGGACAGGCGCTGCTTGACCTGAACTATGAGGAAGACTCCAAGGCGAAGGTGGATATGAACCTGGTTATGACGGGCAGCGGAACATTCGTCGAGGTTCAGGGAACCGGGGAAGAGAGCCCGTTCTCCCGACAGGAGCTGGACCAGATTTTGGAGCTTGGGCAAAAAGGAATCAACGAGCTGATCGCTAGACAACAGGAAGCGCTTGGACCGATCGCGGCAAAGATTGGATCGGTGAACGCGGGAAGCGGAGTGTAAGGCGATGGCATTCGTACTAGGAGATACACTTATCGTAGCGACGCGCAATGCGGGGAAAGTGAAGGAATTCGCCCATGCATTCGCAGCTTTCGGCACGGAAGTAAAAAGCATGTATGACTTTCCCGACCTGCCGGATGTCGTCGAGGACGGAGCAACGTTTGAAGAGAATGCCTTCAAGAAAGCCAAAGAGGTCGCCGAAGCCCTGGGGCTGCCCGTGCTTGCGGACGATTCCGGTTTGTGCGTCGATGCGCTCGGGGGAGCGCCCGGCGTGTACTCTGCCAGGTACGCCGGAACGTACGGCGCCGACGAGGATAACAACGCGAAGCTTCTTGCCGAGCTGGAGAAGCTGAAGCTCGGTGAGGACACGGAGCAGCCGCTGCTCAGTCCGGCCCGGTTCGTCTGCGTTCTGGTATTGTATGATCCGCAGTCCGGACGTAAGCTTACGGCTGAGGGAACGGTGGACGGCTGGATTACATCCGAACCGGCCGGAGGGGGCGGCTTCGGCTATGATCCGCTCTTCTACCTGCCGAGCCATGAGAAGACGATGGCGGAATTGACCATGGAAGAGAAGCAGGCTATCAGCCATCGCGGCGAAGCGCTGTCGAAGCTTGTGGCCCAGCTGAAATCGGAAATGTAGGGAACGTAAGGAACCATGCCCTGGCGAGACGGGCATGGTTCCTTTTTTTTTATGCTGAAAGGCAATCGTCAGCGTATCGAGACATTGTACTC
The DNA here is from genome assembly GCF_038003785.1 of Paenibacillus sp. FSL W8-0919. Classification (NCBI taxonomy): domain Bacteria; kingdom Bacillati; phylum Bacillota; class Bacilli; order Caryophanales; family Paenibacillaceae; genus Paenibacillus; species Paenibacillus sp. FSL W8-0919. Next base: position 6,248,951 of record NZ_JBBOPV010000001.1, on the reverse strand, counting down.
CTTAAGCCAATAATGTACCTGTGCCAGGTATGCAAACAATTGCGGGCCGGACATCAGCTGCCCGAACCAAGGAAGGTTGGACGAAGCATCCGGTGAGGATGCCAGCTCGCGGATCCGCGTCTTGTCGATAAGCGGCAGCAGCGGTGAGGAGGCATCGTCCAAAATGCGGAGCACCTGAGCCTTGACCGCCGCGAGATAGTTCGGGTTATGGGTTTTTGGATACGGACTTTTTTTCCGATAGAGCACATCGTCTGGAAGAACGCCTTCGAGCGCTTTTCGGAGAATGCCCTTTTCCCGGTTTCCGGTCGTCTTGATGCTCCACGGAATATTCCATACATATTCAATCAGCCGGTGGTCTGTATAAGGAACCCGGACTTCCAATCCAACGCCCATGCTCATCCGGTCCTTCCGATCCAGCAGCGTCGGCATGAAGCGGGTGATATTAAGGTATGACATGACCCGCATCTTCGCCTGCTCCCCGGTTTCGCCGTCCAGCTTCGGAACCTCGGCCACCGCATCCGAATAACGATCCCCGAGGTATTCCAGCGGCCGGATCCAATCCCGGATTTCGGGGGACAAGAGACTTGCCCGCATATCCGGTGCAACCGACCAAGGAAAGGTGCCGGAATTGAGCATTTCTTCCCGGTGAAACCATGGATAGCCGCCGAATATTTCATCGGCAGCCTCGCCGGATATGGCGACCGTTGCGCCTTTTTTGATCTCGCGGCAGAAGAGGAATAAGGAAGCATCGACATCCGCCATTCCCGGCAGATCACGCGTCCTTGTTGAATCATCCAGCGCCTCGACCAGCTCGGGCGTGTCAAACTCGACCCAATGATGATGGGTCCCGAGCTCCTCATGCATGCGCTTGATCCACGGTCCATCGGCGCCAGGCTGGAAGGAGTGGGACTGGAAATGCTTGCTGTTGTCGACATAATCGACGGAGTAGGTATGCACTTGTCCTTGGCCTGTTCGCCGGTAATAGTCTACGGCCAGCGACGAGAGCGCGCTGGAATCCAGCCCTCCGGAGAGCAGCGAGCAGACCGGAACATCCGATACGAGCTGGCGTTCTACCGTATCGCGGAGAAGGCCCTGCAGGTAGCTTGCCGTGCGTAGGACATCATCCTCATGGGGCTTGCTTTCCAGCTTCCAGTACGTATACTTTCGCAGCCCTTCCCGGCTAAAGATCATGGCCATGCCAGGACGAAGCTCGGAAATATCCTTGTAAACGCCATGCCCAGGCGTTCTTGCAGGGCCGATAATGAACACTTCGGCAAGCCCTTCCGCCCCGACCACCGGCTCGACCTTGGGGTGCTGCAGCAGTGCCTTCGGCTCGGAGCCGAAGATTAGCGTTCCATCGATATAACTGTAGAACAAAGGTTTAACCCCGACCCGGTCACGCGCCAGAAATACCTGTTCACGCGCGCTGTCCCAAATGGCAAACGCAAAAATACCGTTAAGGCGCTCCAGGCAGTCGGGGCCCCATTCGATATAGGAGACCAGGAGAACCTCGGTATCGCATTTGGTGCTGAAACGGTGTCCGCGTCGTATGAGATCCTCTCGAAGCTCGACTGCATTATATAATTCCCCATTGTATACAATAGCGTAGACTTCATCTTCCTGATGAATGATCATCGGCTGTGCTCCATTTTCGGGGTCGATCACGCTGAGTCTGCGGTGACCGAATGCGCACGGGTTTGAAATCCAGGTGCCGGATCCGTCAGGTCCGCGGTGAGCCAAACTCTCTGTCATTTTTACCAGCAGCTGCGAATCCTGCGTCAAATCGCCGTTCCATTGTATAAAACCGGTTATTCCGCACATGACGGTTCATCCTCTCTTTGTCTTTGTCGTACGCTGTCCCATCTTTTTACTCCCTTAGTCGCCAAAGTGATACCAGATATATGCCGAAGCAGGGCATAAAATGTCTGTCCTTTTACGAAAACTAAGGAACGACGGCGAATTCAAAGCGAAGGAGAGAAGCGTCCATGGACAAGTCAACCTACTATGTGTCCGTGCAAAGCCGCTCGGTTCTAACCGAACAAGGGGCGAGTCCGTACGAATGGGAGATCGAGGCCACGCCCGAAGAGGCGGATCAGGTCCGGATTGAGCTGGACATGCTGCAGGAGAAAGAAGAGGAGGCGTTTCCGGGATATGTCTTCCCTTGGCCGGATACTCCGGAGCAAAGCACAAATACTTTATTTCAGACCTCGCTGGACAGAGTATACCGGACCATCTACCGTCTGGGCACGCCAGAAACGCGTCAACAGATGGAGGAGCTGCGGCTGCTATCCGAGCTGACTTGAAAAATATGAAGGATGCTGAGCATGGAAGCTGCGCATCCGGGTAAGGAGAATGGAACCATGTATGCAATTAGAGATGCTAAAATACGCCGAATTACGGAAGTGAACGGAGCGCCTTGCGCCGAGGTTGAGGTTTATCCGCAAGAGGAGGGAGAAAGCGCTTTGCTGGCCTATTTGACCCCATCGTCTCCTCTGGGAGGCTATGATCTGGTCAAAATCGTACGCAGCAATGCCAGCTTGGAGGTGGACTGGTATGATAACAGCATGCATGATGCTTTTGTGGATGCGACGGATGTGGCGTTCGAGAACAGCGCGGCGTCTACAGCAGAAGAAGACCGGGATGCCTTCAAGCAGCAGCTGCTCTCCACCGGACAGCTGTACGAACAGCTGAATCAACGGCTGAGCGAAGGTCCGCTTTATTTTTAGGCAAGTCACATAAAACAATAAAGCGCTTGTGTCAAAACCCTGTAAAAAAGCCTGGTCCGTTTGGACCAGGCTTTTTCATGTCACATGGCCCATGTAAAGGGGAAGTTGCCGCCGTAAGCACAACATTTCTCGGATGCCCTTTGCGTTTCATTACGCAGTTCTGCAAGCGAAAGGCCATCTGAATATAGGATGCTGGTGGAGGAGCCCATCGCTCTGGGGAATAGGGACCAATGACGGCTGTGGATTACGCAAAATTAAGAAATAGGACTTATCCTCTATTTGATAACAGGGGAATCTTGCCTATAATGTTAGATTAGTGTAAGCATAATTCTAGCATATTTGACAAGGGGAGATTGGATTTGCGCAAAACAAACAGAAATTTGACGAAGCTGCTGGGCGCGGGATTGCTCGCTTTTTCGCTCATCTTCGGACCCGTTCAAGGGGCTGTGAAGGCAGATGGCACTGAAGGAATTAGCATACTTGAATCATCCCATGAGCTTATTAATGGCAAAATGCGCGTTACTGCCGATGTTCGCAATGGCGGTTCCGGCAAAGAGGGCGGCTTTTATGTCGTAGGTTATGACGAGAACGGCAATGCGCTGGAGGTTGCCGGCAACTCGGAATATTTCATGAGCGATGAGATCAATACATATGAAGTGGATCTTGACAGCGGAAGCAGCATCAAGCGGGTAGAAGTGCTTCCAGCCGGTCCGGCAGGTAATGAAGCCAAGCTGCTGGCATCCGGATCGTGGACCAATAACGGAGTGGTCAAGGTAACCGGCGTCGTTCAGAATGGAACCGAGGGCCGCAATGTGGGCATGTTGGCTGTTGGATACGACGCTTCCGGTAAAGCGGTTGAGGTTACGTCGGCAGACGGCTACTTCACCGGCAGCGAGGTTTCTACCTTTGAAGTCGAGTTGAAAGCAGCCAAATTGATTAAAACGGTTAAAGTTTCCGCGATTGATCCGGTAGAGGACGCTGTGAAGCTGCTTCAAACCGGAAGCCGTCTCGAGAACGGGAAGCTTATCGTAACCGGCTCGATCCAAAACCGTAAAGAAGGCGGCCGGGTTGGCGTAATCGTCGTCGGCAGCAATGGCAGCGGCAAGGTGCTGGAAGTGAACACGACCACCGGTTACCTGAGCGGCAGCGAAATCGCTAATTTTGCGGCTGAGCTGGAAGCGGGCAAAGCGGCCAGCAATATCAAGGTGTTCCTGACCGGAAGCAGCCAAACGCCGAAAATCATTGCCGAAGGCCGGATGACCGTTAACAACAAGCTGGTCGTTACAATCGGGATCGAGAACGGGGATACGTCCCAGCGCATTACCGTCAAATCGACGGCGTACGATGCGAAAGGACGTTCCTTGGGATCGGAGTCCAACTCTACGTTCTTGTCGGCTCATGAGACCACAACGCTGCGGATCGACTATGATTCCCGTGTGAAGAGCGTGAAGCTGAAATACTACGATCAATCCGGAAGAGAAATCGGCCAAATGCCGATCCGCATCAAGCTGAACGGACAGCTGCAATCTTATGCACAGGCACCTGTTATGTCCGGCGGCAGCGTGCTGGTGCCGATGCGCGCGATTTTCGAATCGCTTGACGCTTCCGTGAAATGGGATCAGAAGACGCAGACCATAACCTCCGTCAAAGGCTCCTCCCAAATCAAGCTGAAGATGGGATCAAAGCAGGCCGTGGTGAACGGAAAGAACGTTACGCTTGATTCCGCACCGCGCATGGTAAAGGGCACTACGATGGTACCGCTTCGATTTGTCGCTACGGCTCTCGGCGCTGACGTCAAGTGGGACAGCAGCGAGAAAATGGTGCACATTACAACGAAATAATAAATAAAATGAACCATGCCGGACGATTGCGGCATGGTTCTTCTTTTAGGTCAGGATTTTGCGAAATCCTCAGATAAAAGCATCAGTAGCTCGGTTCGCGGAGAACCTGAATGCCCAGGACGATATTATACACGAAGCTGCCGAAATAAATGATGCCGAACAGAATCAGGTACCCGATCACGGAACCGAAGGAGCCTGAGGTTACCGCCATATAGATGAGCGGGATGGCTGCAAGAAGCGGGAAGAGATGAGAGAAAAGGGCGCGGCGCGCATGCTTCGCTACATAAGCATCTTGGGATAGAATCCACACCAGGATCGGGAGAATAAAGGGCGCAAAGAAAATGCTAAAGTACGATAATGAGGATAGCAGTTGTCTCACGGGTACCACCTCCTGAAATGTTGTTTGATATTACAATACCCTGCGAGCGAACGGCTGATTCCCCGAATGATTCCTTTACAAAAAAATTCTTTGAAAAATGACGAAGTTGCGATATAATATATTTCGTTACTGTTTCAAAAAGATGTATACATATGTCCCAGTAGCTCAGCTGGATAGAGCAACGGCCTTCTAAGCCGTCGGTCAGGGGTTCGAATCCCTTCTGGGACGTAAAATAACACCGCCTTAATGGCGGTGTTTTTGCGTTCCATGAGGATGAGAACCCCAGTTAGGGGGGCGTCGGAGCATCCGCTTCGGGAGGATGACTTCGCAGTCGGCCTGAAAGGCCGCATCCCTTCTGGGACGTAAAATAACACCGCCTTAATGGCGGTGTTTTTGCGTTCTATGAGGATGAGAACCCCAGTTAGGGGGGCGTCGGAGCATCCGCTTCGGGAGGATGACTTCGCAGTCGGCCTGAAAGGCCGCATCCCTTCTGGGACGTAAAAAAACACCGCCTTAATGGCGGTGTTTTTGCGTTCCATGAGGATGAGAACCCCAGTTAGGGGGGCGTCGAAGCATCCGCTTCGGGAGGATGACTTCGCGGTCGGCCGAAAGGCCGCTCCCTTCTGTACGCTCTAGATGTTAAGATTAGTATAGGCATCTGAAGTCAGAACAACCGTGAAGGCTTGCAGGCATGAAGCGATACGTATGAGAGGGGAAGATAACCAATGATCCATTATCCGTTTTTGCAGGAAGGGGCGACCATCGGCATACCCGCTCCGTCATCGGGCGTAGAGGCCGAATTGCATGGTTTATTGAGGCAAGCGATCAACCGGATGGAGTCAAGGGGATTCCGTACGATTGTCGGAGATACTGTCTGGACACAGGAAAAGGCTAAGTCGGCTCCTGCGCGTATTCGGGCCCAAGAGCTGAATGCGATGCTTCAGAATGAAGCGATCGATCTCATCATTCCTCCATGGGGCGGGGAGCTATTGATCGAAATCCTGGAGCATATCGAATTTGATCAAGTGAGCCCCAAGTGGATTCTTGGCTACTCGGACACGAGTGTGCTCCTATTGGCACTCACGTTGGTAAGAGGCATCGCCACTGCGCATGGCACGAATCTCATTGACCTGCGCGGGGAGCAAACCGACCCGACGACTTCACGATGGCAAACCGTGCTGTCAACGTCCAGAGGGGGATCCGTCGCCCAGCAATCTTCCGAAAGCTATCAGAAGGAATGGCAGCATGACAACCCGACTCCATGGATCTACCATTTAACGGAGCCGACGGAGTGGAAATCCGTCACAGGCGCTCCTGCCCAAATGAAGGGACGACTGCTTGGGGGCTGCATCGATGTGATCCGCCATCTGATCGGCACTCCCTACGGCGACGTGACGAGCTTCCAGCAGCAGTACATCGGAAATGAACCCATCCTCTGGTACTTCGAGAACTGCGAGCTATCCACGACCGATTTACGCAGATCGCTTGTTCAGATGAAGCTTGCCGGCTGGTTCGCGAACTGCTCCGGCATTCTGTTCGGCAGAAGCGCTGCCAATCATGCCATCGAGAATTACGAGGCGGAGGATGTATACCAAGTCCTTGCCGAGGAGCTTGGCGTTCCCATCGTTTATGATATGGACTGCGGACATGTTCCGCCGCAGATGACATTGATCAATGGGGCATATGCCGAGGTGGATGTAAAGGACGGCAAAGGGGTGGTCGTTCAGACGTTTCGATGAGGTTGACAGACGGATCATAACCGCTTTGTTTAGACGGTACTGGGAATCGGGAGAATGGCTTAACCTTTTTGCGGTAGGAATCGGTTCATTTTTGCAGAAAGCTGGGGTATTATGAGATTAAGTCCTTTAGCAAGTACATAAGCGATGGAACGTTTAGTTTATATCTTGCGAAGCTTCCCCGTCTCACATCATTGCGAGTCTTATAATAGTAGAAAATGATTTTTTTTCATCCTTGAGGAGGCCTTAATTTACTATGCAGCTTACGAAAATATCGCAAAACACCGCCATTCTATTGGAGCATGCCAAAAATTCAGGAATGTCATCCGCCGATCTCTTGGATGCCGTTCGTTCACGGGAGGTTGAACGGTTCGGGAGGGCCCAAACCGGCCATTTCCATTACGATGAATTGTTCTCCTACGCCGAGGAGCATGGGGAGAATCTGGAGAAGGCTGTTCAGGAAGGCTACAGAATTACATTTAATACGCGGAACGGCTTGAAAATATGGCTGGAGGAAGCGTTTGGCATCAGCTCCGAATCCGACTTTCGCGTAGGCGAAGGGATCATAGATCAGCTGCAGCTGACGGAGGAACAGCTGGGCCGTTTGAAGGATACGCTCGCTGTTAATTGGACCATCCAAGAGGAACCTCTGACAGGCGGGAAGATTCAGGTTAAGCTTACGGTTAGAGGGCTGCAATAGAAGGGAAAATAGCCGTCATCCATCGGGATGGCGGCTATTTTTTGAGGACTGATTCCTGGTCCTTTAGAACCTAAAAGCCTAAGCGTTTACCAGGCAAGTTTCTAGGAAGAAGGAGAGCGGGCGGATGCTCTGCATGCGATTTTACATCCGGCTTGGCGTAGGCAGCCCGAGGACGTCCAGCGCATCGCCCAGCGTCTCTTTAAACACCGAGGTCAGCCATACACGGAATTGGAGGACCTCCTCCTCCGCCTTCAGGATCGGGCATGCCGAATAAAAATTGTTAAACCATGAGCACAGCTCGTAAGTGAAGTTGCAAATGGCGCTTGGAGACAGCTCGCGTCCGGCCGTGACGAGGGTGTCCTGCCAAGTGCTGATATGTCTCAGCAAGGCGTGCTCGGCTTTTTCCATGGCAGGAAAATGTACAGGTCTTACTGGCTCCACACCGGATGCCTTCGCTTTATTCAGTACACTCAGCGCTCGTGCATAAGAATAGAGCAGGTATACCCCCGTATTGCCGGATATTTCGGTAGCCTGCTTGAGATCAAATACGACCTCGGTCTGTAGTGCAAAGCGAAGCAGGTAGTAACGGATGGAGGCGATCGCGATTTCGCGGCTGGACAGTCCGTTTTTATCCGAGCGGGTCTCCTCAATGACCTTCTCCACCTGATCGATAAGCTCCGTAATTTTAATACCGATCCCTTGGCGCCCGGACATCGCGTAGGAGGCCTTCCCGTCACTTGTATCAATCCCGAGATCCGCCGCAGCAGACGGACTGAGGGAAACAACCCCGTAACTCACATGACGGAGCTTCTCCGCTTCCTTGACAAACCCCAGGCTTTCGAGCGCCTGCTTGACCATCGCCTGCGGATATTGCTGCCTGTAGTCAATAACATTGATTACCATAGTGGCTTTGCCGAACGGCTGCTGCTCGCCGTCAGCGCTTGTTGTCCACACATGCTCCGTAAATTTTTTGTAGGCAAAATCCTTGGCCAAAACCCCGTATTTCCACAAGTGGTACGCGATGTCCTTGGCCGTGTAGGTCAAAATGCCGTTGGAGCGGACAAGCACCTTATCCATGCTGTGCTCGGCCTCCGGATTTCCCGCAGCGTCTTCGCCGCCGGATTGCTTCAGCACCCAGCATCCAGCCAGCCTGCCCTCGGTTTCCTGCTGGAACAGCGGCGTATTCTTCAGCAGCTCGAATGCATAATCCCAGAAGCCCTCTCTTACGATGCTGCTCTCCCACACCAACAGATCATACTCGATGCCGAACTGCTTCATCTCCTCCAAATGCTCTTTAACGATCCGCTCCGCCACGAGGAGTCCGATCCACGCCAAGTTCTGGTGTCCTTCCTCCAGAGCGTGAAGCACTTCGGTTCGATGCTGCACGAGCGAAGGATCCTGCGTATAAGCCCGATTGGTGGCAGAGTATACATCCCAGCAATAATCCCCGAACCGGGCATGCTCTTGTGTGAGCGGAGTATGAAGAAGACCGACGACCGTATCTGCCAGCTGATTCCCCAGATCGTCGATATAGTTATGGACCTCGACTTCATAACCGAGCCTTCTCATCAATCTGACCAGCGTGTCGCCGATACAAGAATTTCGCAGATGGCCGATGTGTGCCGATTTATTCGGGTTGATGGATGTGTGTTCAATGACGATTTTTTCATCCGGGGCAGCCGGCAGCTCGAAACGCAATCCCGCCCACGCCTCCCAGCGGATGCGGAGATTCAGAAAGCCTGGTGCCGCTACCTCAACGGAAGCTATAAGCTCGAGGAATGGCTCATGCTGCTGAAGCTCCTGCTGAATCAGCCCGGCGATTTCAATGGGTGCCTTGCGCAAAACTTTGGCAAGCTGCATGGCGATGTTGGTCGCATAATCTCCATGCTCCATGCTCGCAGGTTGCTCGATACGGACCTGTACGGAATCCGGCAGCTTCGTGCCGAAGCTTTGGCACACCTTGTTTACGGCTTGTTCCAGGCTTTCAATGATAAAGTGACTTAACATAATGGTGAAATCCCCCTTTTAACAGTGACAACCATGTCTGAAAAAATAAAAAAAGTCCGCGTCTCCTAAGAGACGAGGACTTATGCTCGCGGTACCACTCTTGTTGTCAACCCCTGAAATTGGAAGGCTGACCCCTTTGCTACGATAACGGTGTAAGCCGGGTCACCCTACTGAAAGTTTCGGATAACCGTCTCCTGGGCCCGTTTCACTGGCGGCTTCGTACCGGTTCCCACCTGTCCCGGCTCGCTTGGACTGAAGCGCGTGCAGCTACTCTCCCAATCACAGAACATCAAAATGATCGAGTTTTCCATATTATAACCAATCTGCTTCGAAAAGCAATACGATTTTTATTTCACCGCAACCAGCAGCGCGCCGACAGCAATCAGAGCAACGCCGGCTGCGTTGATCCAGGAGATTTTCTCACCCAGAAAAACAAAAGCAAGAATGACCGCCATCACGACGCTCAATTTATCGATCGGCCCTACCTGCGATACTTTGCCGTACTTCAGTGCCAGGAAGTAGAACAGCCATGATAAGGCACCGGCAATTCCGCTGAGCACGATGAAGCTGAGCGCCTTTTTCTGCGTTAGAATGTCGCCGAGCTGCGAGAATTTTCCCTGAACCGCTATGACCCCGAGCAAGAACAAAGCCATGATGACTGATCGTATAGCGGTTGCGGAATTCGCGTCGATGTTCTGCAGGCCGATCTTGCCGAAGATGGCCACGAGCGCAGCGGCTACGGCAGACAGCAGCGCGTATATAAGCCACAAAGGCATACGCATCCTCCTCTTTTATGTATGTAGCTTGGCATCACTTTCGAATCCGACAGGGATTCTTTTTTTTTATAGTATAGGGTTATTGGGAAAAAGCCATTATTTTTTAATTTGGGTATCCCATGGAACGCAAAAAGGATCCCAAGGAACGCAAAAACACCGCCCTAAGGCGGTGTTATCTTTACGTCCCAGAAGGGATGCGGCCCTTCAGGCGACTGCGAAGTAATCCTACCGAAGCGGATGCTTCGACGCCCCCCTAATGGGGGTTCTCATCCTCAAGGAACGCAATAACACCGCCCTTAAAGGCGGTGTTATTTTTACGTCCCAGAAGGGATTCGGCCCTTCAGGCCGATTGCGAAGTAACCCTTTCGAAGCGGATGCTCCGACGCCCCCCTAATGGGGGTTTTCATCCTCAAGGAACGCAAAAACACCGCCCTAAGGCGGTGTAATCTTTACGTCCCAGAAGGGATTCGAACCCCTGACCGACGGCTTAGAAGGCCGTTGCTCTATCCAGCTGAGCTACTGGGACACATTTTTTTCAAGCAAAAAATATATTATCATATGCTCTGGAATATTTCAACTATATATTTTTGAAAATAGAAGATTTTTGATGCGATTAGATTATGACTAGGCAATCCGGGGTTATATTGATAAAATACGGTTGCTCTTTACTTGATCGGTGATCCCGATCCCTCTAAGTAAGAGAAGGAACCCATGGACCCCGCGCTTTTTTAATCTTGGCGGTACATATGCTATAATCAACGAATATTAAAAACAGGACTAGAAAGGAGGTGTCCTTATCAAGGACTCTTACTCCCCCGAACAAGAGGATAAGAACATCATCCTGTTTCCGAAGACGCTGGATTATTATCAGATTCAGCTAACGGTTATGCTCGAGAATGAACGGTACGGCGAAGCGATGGAGGTGCTGCGGTTTCTGCTGCAATGCAGCGGACAGAATGAGCGGAACTATGAGGAATGGCGTGCCCTTCTGGAATGGCTGGAGGCAGCCTTCCCCGAAGCAGCCGTGCCCCGTGAGAATGATGCCGATACCGAGGAGATCGACGATCCGGACGAAGCGGAAATGACCCGCCAGATGGTTAACGATAAGGCAGCCCAGGATGCAGGATATGCGGATAAACTTCTTGCTTCGGTCATGAACGGACCTTTGACCGAGCAGACGATCCTTGCGCTTGAACAGCTGGCCTATCTGGACCGTCCGGAAATCGATGCGGCTCTAGCGGATTGGCTTAGCGAGACCCCGCTTCATCCTCTGCTCCAATTCCGCGTGCTGCAGACGTTGCGCAGACGTGGCATGGAAGGGAGCGTAACGCTTAAGAGAGGACAGGAGGCCGTCGAAATCGAGATTGACTCGGTACCGCTCGATCCATCGGAATTCCCGCCTGCAATAACGAAAATATTGGAACGCGTTGCCGATCAGACAGAGGTTCACGAGCCGACGCTGTTTTATTTCGCCCAGGAATTATGGTCGCAGTTCATTATGGCCATTTACGGAACCTTGGATTACGAGTCCATGCTCGACGAGGATGAGTCTACGCTCGATATTTGGGCGGCAGCATTGCACGACATCGTGTCGGAGAGTTTAAAAGGGTTCCGGAATGAGGACGAAATCCGGCCGTTGTACGGAATTACGGACACCATGCGTTTTCGCTATGAGGGAGCATACCGTTCGTTAAAGCAATTCGTAGCTGCCGGGGCGGAGGAATAGGCAGAGATGGAAAACGTTTACGGTATCGCTCCATAAGGGTACGCCCTTGAAAAAGCATGTAATGTTGTTTATACTATAGTGGTTATTCGGTACGTGATAGATTATTGCGCCGACCACGTGAACTATTTTGGAGGGGAAAGCATAAATGAAAGCAACTTGGGAAAAAATAGAGAAGAACCTTGGCGTTCTTGACGTTGAGGTTGATGCGGATCGCGTTGCGGCCGCCCTCGACAAAGCTTTTAATAAAGTAGCGAAACAAGTAAATGTACCTGGATTCCGTAAAGGTAAAGTACCGCGCCCGATCTTTGAAGCTCGTTACGGCGTAGAGAGCTTGTATCAGGATGCAATCGACATTCTGCTTCCTGAAGTATACAGCGAAGCTGTTGAGCAAGCGGATATTTTCCCGGTAGATCGTCCAGAAGTAGAAATCGAGCAGTTCGCTAAAGGCGAAACCTTCAAATTCAAAGCGAAAGTAACCGTGAAGCCAGAAGTTAAGCTTGGCGATTACAAAGGACTTGAAGTTGCTGCTGTAACAGCTGAGGTTTCGGATGAGGAGCTGAACCAAGAGCTTGAGCGCCTGCAACAGCGTCATGCTGAGCTGGCTGTCATCGATGAAGGTTCGGCTGAATCCGGCGACATCGTCGTGATCGATTTCGACGGTTCCGTGGACGGCGTTCCTTTCGAAGGCGGACAAGCCGAGCGTTATTCCCTGGAGCTTGGAAGCAACACCTTCATCCCAGGCTTTGAAGATCAAGTGATCGGCATGGCTACGGGTGACTTCAAAGACGTGGAAGTGACATTCCCTGAAACCTACCACGCGGAAGAGCTGGCCGGCAAACAAGCGGTCTTCAAAGTGAAAGTGCATGAAATCAAGCGCAAGCAGCTTCCTGAGCTGGACGACGAGTTCGCTAAAGACGTAAGCGAGTTCGATACGCTTGATGAGTACAAGGAAGATCTGAAGAAGCAGCTTCTGGCACGCAAAGAGCAGGAAGCTCAAGGCGTCCGCGAGAATGAAGTTGTTGAAAAAGCGGCAGCTAACGCCGAAATCGATATTCCGGAAGCGATGATTCAATCCGAAGTTCAGAACATGATGCGCGATTTCGACAACCGTCTTCGCCAGCAAGGCATGAACCTCGAGATGTTCCTCAGCTTCTCCGGCCAAACCAATGCGGATTTGGAAGGTCAGATGAAGGACGATGCCGAGAAGCGCGTTCGCAACAACCTTGTGCTTGAAGCAATTGCGAAAGAAGAGAAGCTTGAAGTTTCCGAAGAGGAAATCAACAAGGAACTGGACAATATGGCTGAAACGTACAAGCGTTCCGCCGAAGAAATCCGCAGCATCCTGGCTGCCAACGGTTCCCTTGACAGCCTTAGCGAAGAGCTGCTTCTCCGCAAGACGATTGATTTCTTGCTGGAAAACAGCGTAGAAGGCGCACCAGTTGAGAAGAAGGAAGAAGCTGCAGAAACTGCGACTGAAGAATAATAACAACAGGCGGCTGCCGAAGCTGCCGTTACATGAGATAGGGCACGTACTTTATGCGTGCCTTATTTTTACCTAAGAATAGCCAATTTTCAACTAAATGTGACATGAATTGGTTATTTTTTCGACATACATAATGAGACAAGTTGGCTGGATATATTCCTAGCGAAGTTCATAGAATGTAATCAGGGTTAAAAAATGACATTGCGCTTTGAACATGTTAGAATAACTTTTGTAACGCATAAGTAAATTTTCAAGGAAATGAGGTTGGTCGCATGAGTCTTGTACCTATGGTGGTGGAGCAAACCAGTCGAGGCGAAAGATCCTACGATATCTACTCAAGATTACTGAAGGATCGCATTATATTCCTCAGCAATGCGATCGATGACGATGTAGCCAATCTCGTCATTGCCCAGCTGCTCTTCTTGGCTGCGGAAGATCCGGAGAAAGACATCTCTCTGTACATCAATTCTCCTGGCGGTTCGGTGACGGCCGGGATGGGTATATATGATACGATGCAGTTGATTAAGCCTGATGTGTCCACTATTTGCGTCGGCATGGCCGCCAGCATGGGCTCGCTGCTGCTCACCGCCGGAGCGCCCGGCAAACGGTATGCGCTTGAGAACAGCGAAGTCATGATCCATCAGCCGCTTGGCGGAATTCAAGGTCAGGCATCCGATATCCAAATCCATGCAGATTGGATCATCAAGACCAGACAGAAACTTAACCAAATCTATGTGGAACGCACGGGTCAGCCCCTTGAAAAAATCGAACGCGATACAGACCGTGACTTTTTTATGAGCGCGGAGGAAGCGAAGGCGTACGGTATTATTGACGAAGTTCTGTCTTCACCGACCAAATCATAAGGGGTGGTTATTGCATGTTTAAATTTAACGACGACAAAGGGCAGCTGAAATGCTCCTTCTGCGGCAAATCGCAGGAGCAGGTTCGCAAGCTGGTTGCGGGGCCCGGTGTTTATATATGTGACGAGTGCATTGACTTGTGCTCGGAAATCGTAGAGGAAGAACTCGGCCATGAGGAAGAAGTGGATTTGAAGGATATTCCGAAGCCGCGTGAAATTCGGGATATTCTTGACCAATACGTCATCGGACAGGACCAAGCGAAGAAGTCCTTATCGGTTGCCGTATATAACCACTACAAACGGATCAATACGCAAAACAAGATTGATGACGTTGAATTGCAGAAGAGTAACATTTTGCTGCTGGGACCTACAGGTTCAGGTAAAACATTGCTTGCGCAAACGATGGCTAAAATCTTGAACGTTCCGTTTGCCATTGCCGATGCCACCTCGTTGACGGAGGCCGGTTACGTGGGCGAGGATGTCGAGAACATCCTGCTCAAGCTGATCCAAGCCGCCGACTATGATGTGGAGAAAGCGGAACGCGGCATTATCTATATTGATGAAATTGATAAAGTGGCCCGCAAATCCGAGAATCCGTCCATCACTCGTGACGTTTCCGGCGAAGGGGTTCAGCAGGCGCTTCTGAAAATTCTGGAGGGAACGGTCGCTTCCGTTCCGCCGCAAGGTGGGCGCAAGCACCCGCACCAGGAGTTTATTCAGATCGATACAACCAACATTCTGTTCATTTGCGGGGGCGCATTTGACGGGTTGGAGCAGTACATCAAACGCCGGATCGGCAAGAAGGTCATCGGCTTCAACGCTTCCGCTGAAGGCCAGAAAGATCTGAAGCCAGGCGAATATTTGACGATGGTGCTGCCTGAGGACCTGCTCAAGTTCGGTCTCATTCCGGAATTTGTCGGCCGTCTGCCGGTTGTTTCCACATTGGAACCACTGGATGAGGCGACGCTGGTACGGATTCTGTCCGAGCCGAAGAATGCCCTCACCAAACAATACCAGAAGCTGCTTGAGCTTGATAATGTCAATCTCAAGTTCGAACGCGGCGCTCTCGAAGCCATTGCCCAGGAGGCAATCAAGCGCAATACGGGCGCGCGCGGACTGCGCTCCATCATTGAAGGCATCATGCTGGATGTAATGTATGAAGTGCCGTCCAGAGACGATATCAAGGATTGCGTCATCACCGAACAGGTCGTTCGTGACAGAGTGATCCCTGAGCTGATGCAAGGCAAGGGAACGGAAGATGACAAGAAACAGGAAGAAAGCGCCTGAGGCGTTCTAACGCTGCGGACGTGATATAAATTTACGCTGATCCTCTCCACTTCCAGTTATGGCCATGAGCCTAGGCTGGAGTGGAGCTTTGGCGTTATACGGGAGAGATCGTACCATGTTTTTGAGACAAGACACACGGCCCGTTAAGGTGGGGAACCTCACTATAGGGGGAAATAACCAAGTCATTATTCAAAGCATGTGCACCACCAAAACAGCGGATGTCGAGGCGACCGTCGCGGAAATTTTGCGTCTGGAGGAAGCCGGATGCCAAATCGTCCGGGTAACGGTCAACAATGAGGAAGCCGCCGCTGCCATTAAGGAAATCAAGAAACGCATTCATATCCCGCTTGTTGCGGATATTCATTTCAACTATAAGCTTGCCCTTCTCGCCATTGAGAACGGCATCGATAAAGTCCGGATTAATCCCGGCAATATCGGGAAACGCGAGAAGGTCGAAGCGGTCGTAAAAGCGTGCAAGGAGAAAGGCATTCCGATCCGGATCGGCGTAAACGCCGGCTCGCTGGAGAATCATCTTCTTGAAAAATACGGCTATCCGACGCCGGAAGCGATGGTGGAGAGCGCCCTGTACCATATCGGTATTCTGGAGGAGCTCGATTTTCATGACATCATCGTATCCTTGAAGGCATCGGATGTTCCGATGGCTATTGCGGCGTATACGAAGGCTGCCGAGGTGATTCCTTACCCGCTTCACCTGGGCATTACGGAAGCCGGTACGCTGTTCTCCGGAACGGTGAAAAGCGCGGCCGGACTTGGTGCGCTCCTGTCGATGGGCATCGGCAACACGATGCGGATTTCGCTCAGCGCCGATCCGGTAGAGGAGATTAAAGTCGGACGCGAGCTTCTCAAAACGTTCGGATTGATTTCCGATATGGCGACGCTCGTATCCTGCCCGACGTGCGGACGTCTCGATATCGATTTGTTCTCCATTGCCAATGAGGTCGAGGAGTATATCTCGAAACTGAGAGTGCCGATCAAGGTATCCGTTCTTGGCTGTGCCGTGAACGGACCGGGTGAAGCGAGAGAGGCCGACATTGGAATTGCCGGTGCTCGCGGAGAGGGACTGCTGTTCCGTTACGGCGAAATGATTCGCAAGGTTCCGGAAGCCACGATGGTGGAGGAGCTGAAGAAAGAGATCGATAACATTGTGAAGGTATACGAGGAGACGGGCGAAATCCCTGGCCGCAAGCATAAGTCCACGGTCTGAGCTTGATGGTATGCAATGTCAGTCACACATGGCCTTGGCATCGGTGGTTGCGATGTAACTAGAAGCCACATACCGTAACGCTAAGCATTGTGTCGTGATTCCAAACACCATGCAGGAGCTCCATACATCTTTGCTTGGTAATTCAATAGCGTTTGCCTTAAGCGGCAGCCTCTGATTCAGGAGGCTGCCGCTTTTTGCTATTCTTCATCGGGATCGTCCTCGGATTCAGCCGAATTGCGTTGAGTGGACTCAGTCGTTGGCGTCCCCCCCTTCTGTTTCGCCACGAGTCAATGCAAGTACTGGGAGAACGTGAGAGCCGTCGCAAAGTGACACGATTGCAGAAAAGGAGCAAGCAGGTCCCGAAAAGGGACTTGAAGAGGGTAGGTGGGCTCGGAAGGAGCAAGCAAGTCCCCGAAAGGAACTTGTAAAGCGAAAATGGGCTCCAAAGGGGCAAGTAAGTCCCCAAAAGGGACTTGCCCGCCAGGAAAGCTTCAACGGAGCAGGCGGAATTGTTCAGAAGAAGCGAAGCGTTCTCCTTTGTCCGCGGATTTCATCAATAGGAACATAGAATTCAAAGAAATCCGAGGACAACAGAGATCGTAAGAACAATCCGCAGGCGGAGTGCTGATTAAGCTCACAAAGGTTCAACTGGCTGTGAAGAAGTCCCCTAAAGGGACTTATAGAGGAAAATGGGCTTCAAACGAGCAAGTCCCCAAAAGGCATGAGCGTTGCATAAATCTTTACATCAGCAATCACTTGGATGAAATCTGAATAAGAACAATTAATTTACAGTTGTTTTTTCGAGAATTACACCAAAAGATCCAACACTTTCTTAAATGTAGCTACGTTTTCCTATAAAATGTATTTTGTGCAAGATTTTTGTTTCCTAAGTCACTTTGCTTGTTTTAAAAATGCCAATGCTCGTTCGTAATTCAGGTACCTTCCTTGGTGCACCGCGTGGCTTTCCAGAAGTTGTTCGCGTAGGTGCTCGAAACAGAGCATTCAAGAACTGGGACCACGGATGATACATGTGAATTCGAAACAATTCAAGGACACGCCAAACGCTTTTCTTGGTTTCTAGACGTAGCTGCATATACTGTGCCAGCACGTAAGCGATCAGCGCAAGGTAAATCTGGTTCCATATCGCTTGCGGCTTATAGCTGTGCAGTTTTTTTAGGCGCAGATGCTGCTTTATCCATTTAAAGAAAAGTTCAATAAGCCATCGGCATTTGTAGATATGAGCTACTTCTTCGGCCGTTATGTCCTGTCGAGAGGTAAGTAGGCGATAAAAGCGCCCCTGCTCATCATAAAACTCTACGAGCCGGACTCGTTCCTTCATCTTGCGCCAACCGCTACCTACGTTCACAAGAGCATCTCGTGTGATCGGACTTCCTGGAGGGATTTCTCGTTCCTCCACAACATGGATTGAGGTGCGATCTCTCATTCGCATGACAAATTGAATGCCGCGCTCCATCCAGTTATCCATGTTTTTGTAGCTATCATAACCACGGTCCATGACATAAGTTGCCGCCTGCTCGGTGACCAGTTCGACCGCCCCGGCTCGGTCGCCTACGTTTAAAGTCGATGGGATGACAGCGTCCGGATATACCACTTCGGGTGAAGCGGCTACGAGCCGCACATGCAGCTTTACCCCGCTGGAGGTATGCGAAACTCTGGCCCAATCCCCAAGTACCAAGGGGAGTGTGATTTTCGACGAATCAATGAGTGCCAGAGGTCCAATGGTTGAAGAAATGCCCTGCTGGTGAGCCGTCAGCTTCTGGACACGGGCAACGCTATGGAGAAAAAGCATGTGCAAGATTTCCGTCGGGATTTCGCTGAGTTTCCGTGACAATTGGGCTGCGCTGATGCTGGGCAGATCGAGGATGGACCGAATGTCAGAATGTGCATAAATTTGTTCTTCCATCTCGATATAGCTTTGCCAATGGTTGAGCTGAGCCAGAATGAAAATGAGAATGCTTTTGTTGATGGTGAGCTTCTTGGCGTAGCGATCGGCATGAAGGAGTCGATCGTGTACATCCAAAGGCAGTAAAGAAAGCAGTTGACGAACGACAGTGTTTTGGGTTACGTTATCCATGGTTTGGACTCCTTTTTAGAGGTCGTGGACAACGTGCTACGTCTTCTAAATTAGGAGCCTTTTTTTGTTTTGTCCATGAAAAAGATACAGGTAGTTACAGAAATAGTAACTTCAGCAAAAGTTGTGATAGGTTTTATGCAACGCTCATGCCCAAAAGGGACTTGTAAAGCGAAAGTGGGCTCCAAACGAGCAAGCAAGTCCCAAAAAGGAACTTGTAAAGCGAAAATGGGCTCCAAAGGAGCAAGGAAGTCCCCAAAAGGGACTTGCCCACCAGGAAAGCTTCAACGGAGCAGGCGGAATTGTTCAGAAGAAGCGAAGCGTTCTCCTTTGTCCGCGGATTTCATCAATAGGAACATAGAATTCAAGAAATCCGAGGGCAACAGAGATCGTAAGAACAATCCGCATGCGGAGTGCTGATTAAGCTCACAAAGGCCCTACTAGCTGTGAAGATGTCCCCAAAAGGGACTTATAGAGTGAAAATGGGCTCCAAAGGAGCAAGCAAGTCCCCAAAAGGGAATTGCCCGCCAGGAGAGCTTCAGCGGAGCAGGCGGAGTTGTTCTGAAGAAGCGAAGCGTTCTCCTTTGTCCGCGGATTTCATCAATAGGAACATAGAATTCAAAGAAATCCGAGGGCAACAGAGATCGTAAGAACAATCCGCAGGCGGAGTGCTGATTAAGCTCACAAAGGTTCAACTGGCTGTGAAGATGTTCTTTTAAGGGACTTGTTGTGAAAAAGCCCCTTTACAAATTGTTCCCGCATTGGCGTTTTACCTGCAAACGAATCGGCAATACTACCAAGTATTAACGTTGGATCTTGACATAATGGAGAAACAGGAGGAATGACTTGTGAATCTGAGTATCGTGATTATGCTGGTGCAGCTGTTTTTTGCAGTCATCATCGGCATTTATTTTTGGAACTTATTGCGTGGGCAAAAGACCAGCAAGACCGCAGTGGACCGGGAATCGCGCAAGGAGCTCGATAAGCTGCGCAAGCTTCGGTCGGTGTCGTTGACGAAGCCGCTTGCGGAGAAGACGAGACCTCAGACCATGGACGACATCGTCGGGCAAAAGGACGGACTGCGCGCCTTGAAGGCCGCCCTGTGCAGCGCCAATCCGCAGCACGTCATTATCTATGGCCCGCCGGGGGTGGGCAAGACGGCGGCAGCGCGCGTGGTGATGGAGGAAGCGAAGAAGAATCCGCAATCGCCGTTTAAATACGATGCAAAGTTTACGGAGATCGATGCGACCACCGCCCGCTTTGACGAGCGTGGTATTGCCGATCCGCTCATCGGGTCGGTGCACGATCCGATCTATCAGGGGGCTGGCGCGATGGGCGTAGCCGGCATTCCGCAGCCGAAGCCGGGCGCAGTGACGAAAGCGCACGGCGGCATTCTGTTCATTGACGAAATCGGCGAATTGCACCCGATTCAGATGAATAAGCTGCTAAAAGTACTGGAGGACCGCAAGGTCCTGCTTGAAAGTGCATATTATAATTCAGAGGATGCCAATACGCCAGCCTATATTCACGATATTTTTCAAAACGGACTTCCAGCCGATTTCCGCTTGGTTGGCGCGACCACGCGCTCCCCGGAAGAAGTTGCGCCCGCTCTTCGTTCACGCTGCATGGAGATCTTCTTCCGTCCGCTGCTCCCCGAGGAGATCGGTAAAATCGCGGAGGATGCCATTCAGAAGATAGGCCTTGGCGCAGCGCCGGAAGCGGTGGACGTCGTGAAGCAGTACTGCTCCAATGGACGCGAGGCCGTCAATATGATTCAACTCGCCGCAGGGCTTGCATTAACGGAAAAAAGAGACTCCATCCGCGCCTCGGATGTAGAGTGGGTAGCGAGCAGCAGTCAGCTGCAGCCCCGCCCGGACCGCAAGGTGCCGGAGAATCCGCAGATCGGCGTTGTCAACGGGCTGGCCGTATACGGTCCGAATATGGGGGCGCTGCTCGAGATTGAAGTGTCAGCGGTGCCGGTCGAGAAGGGACAGGGCACCTACAATATTACCGGTGTCGTGGATGAAGAAGAGCTTGGCGGGGGATCGCGCAAGCTGCGGCGCAAGAGCATGGCCAAGGGATCGATTGAGAACGTCCTGACCGTGCTGGAAGCGATGGGCTTCTCGCCGAAGGATTATAATCTCCATATCAATTTCCCGGGGGGAACCCCGATTGACGGCCCGTCCGCCGGTATTGCGATGGCAACGGCGATCGTATCGGCGATTAAGGGAATTGAGGTCGATAATAAAATTGCGATGACCGGTGAGATGAGCATTCACGGCAAAGTGAAGCCGATCGGCGGGGTGATTGCCAAAGTGGAGGCAGCGTTCCAGGCCGGAGCAACCCGTGTCATCATCCCGAAGGATAACTGGCAATCGTTATTCCAGGATCTGAGCGGCGGCTTGCGGGTCATTCCGGTCGAAACGGTCGACGAGGTGTTCCGCCAAGTATTCGGCGGCTCGCTGGCGGCGGACATCGTGGAGCTTCCGAACACCGACATCTATCCGGCCTCCTCGGCATCGCTTCTGCAGGCCACGCCACCGCGCAATGGCAAAATGACCGATGCCGGCGGCGTTTAAGTTTCCCGTTGTTGGTTTTTTATACGCAGATTTGATAAAATAGGAATAGTGTCAACATTGAGAGCCATTGGAGGTGCGAAAGCGATGGGACCAAGTAAAACCAAAGGTCGTCGTTTTCCTTTATTGCCTTTAAGAGGTCTTCTTGTCTACCCGAGTATGGTGCTTCATTTGGATGTAGGCCGGGAGAAATCCGTAAAGGCTTTAGAAAAGGCGATGGTTGAAGACAATTTGATTCTCCTGTGTTCTCAATCGGAAGTGAACATTGAAGAACCGACGCAAGAGGATATTTTTCGAATTGGAACCGTTGCGAATGTACGCCAGATGCTTAAGCTTCCAAACGGTACCATACGCGTGCTTGTGGAAGGTATGGAACGGGCGGAAATTATTCAATATACGGATCAAGCGGATTACTACGAGGTCATCGCGCGCGAGCTTCCGGAGGAAGAGAACAATGACCCTGAAGTATCCGCTTTGATGCGGACGGTGCTGTCACAGTTTGAGAATTATATCAATTTGTCCAAGAAAGTTACGCCCGAGACGCTTGCGGCCGTCTCCGATATCGATGAGCCGGGGCGTCTGGCGGATGTCATTACAAGCCACTTATCGTTAAAGATCAAGGATAAACAGGAGATCCTTGAGACGATCGACGTCCGCAAACGGCTGGAAAAGCTGCTGGATATTTTAAACAACGAGCGCGAAGTGCTGGAGCTGGAGCGAAAGATCAACCAGCGGGTTAAGAAGCAGATGGAGAAGACCCAGAAGGAATACTATCTGCGCGAGCAGATGAAGGCCATCCAGAAAGAGCTTGGCGATAAGGAAGGCCGTGCCGGGGAAGTCGAGGAGCTGCGCAGTCAGCTGCAAGAGCTTCAGCTTCCGGAACGCGTCCACGAGAAAGTCGAGAAGGAAATTGACCGCCTCGAGAAGATGCCGGCCAGTTCGGCAGAAGGCGGCGTCATCCGGAATTACGTCGATTGGCTGCTTGCCTTGCCGTGGACGAACAAGACCGAAGACGATCTCGACATCGCAAAAGCCGAGCAGGTCCTGGATGAGGATCACTACGGGCTGGAGAAGCCGAAAGAGCGCGTGCTGGAATATTTGGCCGTGCAGAAGCTCGTAAAGAAGATGAAGGGGCCGATTCTGTGCTTGGTCGGACCGCCGGGCGTCGGCAAAACGTCGCTGGCCCGTTCCATCGCCCGCTCCCTGGAGCGCAAATTCGTCCGCATTTCCCTCGGCGGCGTGCGGGATGAAGCCGAAATTAGGGGACATCGCCGGACTTATGTCGGGGCCATGCCCGGCCGAATCATTCAAGGCATGAAGACCGCAGGCTCTTTAAATCCGGTATTCTTGCTCGACGAAATCGATAAAATGGCTTCGGATTTCCGCGGCGACCCGTCTTCGGCGCTGCTGGAGGTGCTCGATCCGGAACAGAACAATACGTTCAGCGATCACTTTATCGAAATTCCGTTTGATTTATCCCAGGTCATGTTCGTGACGACAGCCAACGCTCTTCATAACATTCCAAGACCGCTGCTCGATCGGATGGAGGTTCTCTATATTCCGGGTTACACGGAAATCGAGAAGCTCCAGATTGCGAACCGCTATCTGCTGCCGAAGCAGAAGAGCGAGCACGGGCTTGAGCCCGAGCAGCTCCAGGTAGACGAAGGGGCGCTCCTGAAGGTGATCCGTGAATATACGCGGGAGTCCGGCGTCCGGAACCTGGAGCAGCAGGTGGCGGCTCTGTGTCGGAAGGCCGCGAAGCGGATTGTTACGAACGAATCCGATTCCATTGTGATCGGTGCGGACGATATTAAGGATTATCTCGGCATTCCGAAGTTCCGCTACGGTATGGCCGAGCTGGAGGACCAAGTCGGAACCGTAACCGGTCTTGCGTGGACCGAGGTTGGCGGCGAGACGCTGACCATTGAGGTTACCGTCGTTCCCGGAACCGGCAAGCTGACGCTAACGGGCAAGCTGGGCGATGTAATGAAGGAGTCGGCTCAGGCAGCTTTCAGCTTTACCCGTTCGAAGGCCGCAGAGCTCGGCATCGACCCGGATTTCCACGAGAAGCTGGATGTCCACATCCATATCCCCGAAGGAGCCATTCCGAAGGATGGTCCGTCTGCAGGCATCACGATTGCTACGGCCCTTATTTCATCCTTAACGAAGCGCCATGTTGCCCGTGACGTGGCGATGACCGGCGAGATAACACTCCGCGGACGCGTGCTGCCGATCGGAGGGCTTAAGGAGAAGTCCTTGGCCGCTCATAGGGCCGGCTACAAAAAAATATTGCTCCCGAAAGATAACGAGAGGGATTTGCGCGACATTCCGGACAGTGTCAAGAATGACGTCGAATTCGTTCCGGTATCCCACATGGACCAAGTTCTCGAGCATGCGCTCGTAGAGCAGGCGGGAGTGCATTAGAGAGGAACCTTTAAAAATCATGAAAGTAACAAAAGCCGAATTCGTCATCAGTGCGGTCGGTCCTGCTCAATATCCTGAAGACGCCTTGCCGGAAATTGCTCTGGCAGGGCGTTCCAATGTGGGTAAGTCCTCACTGATCAACCGTATGATATCAAGAAAGAACTTGGCCCGTACGAGCGCAACGCCAGGCAAGACGCAGCAGCTCAATTATTACCGGGTCAACGAGGATTTGTATTTGGTCGACTTTCCGGGGTACGGATACGCCAAGGTATCCAAAAGCCAGCGCGCGGCGTTCGGCGAGATGGTCGAGAAATATTTGCTCAGCCGGGATGAGCTGAAGCTCGTTCTGCTGGTGGTCGATATGCGCCACCCGCCTACAAAGGACGATGTCAGCATGTATGAGTGGCTGCAGCATTACGACCGACCGGTGTGCGTCGTCGCGACCAAAGCGGACAAAATCCCGAAGACGCGCAGACAGAAACACGTCAAGATTGTAAAGGAAACGCTTGGCTTTCAGCCTCATCATTCATTCGTCATGTTCTCTTCGGAGTTAGGGCTTGGTAAAGAGGAGCTATGGGAAATCATCGAATCACATATCGGATACCGTCAAGAAAACGGCGAAGGGGACAACGGCGATTTCCGGGATGCAGCCGTCGAAGAAGACGAATAAGCGTAATCGAGCGGATTTGCCTGATTTTTTGAGTAATAGAGGGAATCGGTGTATTCTTGACAGGAAAGTGAGCATGTTGAGGGAAATCTCAGTCTGATTCCGGCTAAAACCGTTTTTTTATGAAATATGATGAATAATCTCGTTCGGACGACAGGAAAGACCGCTGGGATGTACAGTATAATGGGAGTAAGTTAAAAGAATTGAGGGATTTTTATGGCTCAGCGGTTAGCCACAGAATATGTTAATGCCACAATGCAAATGACGGATGTTCAAATGGATCGATTTCTGCAAGGGACCCACGCTTTCCGGGTGAGCAGCCGAGTGAAAGTGATGGACGGCGGAGAGCATGAGTTCGTGCTTGAAGATGAAAGCGGGGAAGAAGTTCATTTGCCCTTTGAACGCAAGAATGGCCTGTACGTCTGTGAGCTGTCGTGCCGATTGGTAACTCCCCATCTGGCCGATGCCGTACGTAAGCTGTTTACGGCTTTTAAGGGGTCGGGGAAGGTAAATCGGATCTATCGCGGCTTTACAATGAGCTATGATTACCACGTCGGAACGGTTCACCGAATCACCCAGATGACCGGGAACGAGAGTATCGTCATATACGAGTACAAGAATACGGCCGGAGAGCTGCTGCGCCTGTTTAACAGCAAGGAAGCTGAGAAAGAGATCGAATCCATTCAGCGGAATATTAATCTTCTTCTGGACCAGCGGATTGCGGCAGGCAATGACATGTCTAAGATCCAATCGATCGATGAACAGCTCCGGAGCTACAATCAGCGGCTATTCGTTCTCGAAGCATAAGACTAGGTTAGGCTGCCCATAAATGGGCGGCTTTTTTATTTGCGGAAGGGGAGTAATCTTAGTCACAGCTTCGGAATTTGGCACATATATTGAGCTGTAAAATTATTTATTAGGTTATTTTTGAAAAAGGTGTTGCATTTCGCTGTCATAGATGTTATTTTTAATCTCGTTGAAAAGAATATAGGAACCAGGATTCACTCAGGACATGTAATGTTGCGAGAGATTATTCCCTCGGGAAGTGAATGACGTAGGTCCTAGCGGATGAAATTTTCAAACATTTTATTCCTAGGAAGGGGGAAACCGGAAGATGGAATACTCAACTTTCGGAAGACACGTTGCTGTTGATACTTGGGGAGTCGATTTTGAACTATTGAACAGTGCAGAATTTTTACAAGCTCAGATGGTCGAAGCCGCTGAAGCATGTGGAGCAACGGTATTGTCCGTCCAATCCAAGCAGTTCGAGCCACAAGGAGCTACGGTGCTTGTATTGCTGTCGGAAAGCCATCTCTCGATTCACACATACCCTGAGAGAGGTTTTGCTGCGATTGACTGTTACACCTGCGGGGAGACGGTAGATCCGCAATTGGCTATTGACTACCTGGTATCCGTACTGAAACCTGAAAAATGCTATGCTAAGAAACTCGTACGCGGACTTGGAGAAATGAAGGTCGAGACGCCCGAGATGAAACTGGCCGAACTCGTTTAACAGGCCAACTACAAATTGTGTATACCTATAACCATGGAGTCCTCCATGGTTATTTATTTTGAGACGACCTTTTCAAGGAAAATCATACGTATATCTCCAGTGCTGAATATCCACAATAGTAAGGTGTCGGTAAACAGGAAATGAGGGGGAGTCCCCATGAACAGAATATAACGAAACATGGGGATTTCATAAACATTTCATAAAATAGACAAGGGGATTTGGCTGACTGTGATATAATGAACAAGGTCAGGGCAGACCGCTTGATCGCGGTCATACTATCGGAGAAATAGGCAGGTGAACATGCAATGCACATCGTCGTTGTTGGGTTGAATTATCGCACGGCGCCCGTGGAGGTCAGGGAACGCTTTACGTTTTCGGAAGCTGAATTGCCGGAGGCGCTGCGGGAGCTGAAATCAACCAAGAGCGTATTGGAGGGCGTCATTGTCGCTACCTGCAACCGTACTGAGATTTATGTTGTGGTAGATCGCCTTCATATGTGCGGCTACTTTATCCGCAGTTTTATGGAGCAGTGGTTCGGCATTAACCGTGAGGAATTTACACAGCATCTATATATATATGAAGATGAACAGGCCATTTCCCATCTGTTCAAGGTCACCTGCGGCCTGGATTCCATGGTGATCGGAGAGACGCAGATCCTGGGACAGGTTCGCAATGCCTTTTTAACATCCCAGCAGCATCATGCTACCGGAACCTGGTTCAATATGCTGTTCAAGCAGGCGGTAACGCTCGGAAAACGCGCCCACTCGGAAACCTCGATCGGCGAGAGCGCCGTGTCGGTCAGCTATGCGGCGGTAGAGCTTGGCAAACGGATTTTCGGCACGTTCAACGATAAGAAGGTTATGATTCTCGGCGCAGGCAAGATGAGCGAGCTTACCGTCAAGCATCTTTATGCCAACGGCGCCGCAGAGGTAATTGTGGCTAACCGGACGCTGGGCCGCGCCCAGGAGCTTGCGAGCAAGTTCAAGGGCACGCCCTGCACGATGGAAGAAGGCATGGGGCTTCTTTATGACGTAGACATCATTATCAGCTCGACGGGCTCGAATGAATACGTGCTGAATGCCGACCGGGTAAGGGAGAGCATGAAGAAGCGCCAGTCGCGGCCGCTGTTCATGATTGATATTGCCGTTCCGCGGGATATCGATCCGGCTGTCGGCGAGCTGTCGAATGTATTTTTGTATGACATTGATGATTTGGAAGGTATTGTTGAGACGAATATGGAAATGCGCCGCATCGAGGCCGCTAAGATCGAGGTTATGATTCAGGCGGAGATGGACGCATTCCACACTTGGCTGAAGACGCTTGGCGTCAGACCGGCGATTCGCGCTCTGCAGGAGAAATCCAATACCATCCACGAAGAGACGCTTGAAAGCTTATTTAATAAGCTTCCGGAATTGGACGAACGTCAGCGCAAGGTTATTCGCCGATTGACGAAGAGCATCGTTAACCAAATGATGCATGACCCGATCAATCGGATTAAAGAAATGACCGGCGGTAAGCACGGCAATGAAGCGCTCGACTATTTCACTCAAATTTTCGCGCTGGAAAGCCTGATTCATGAAAAAGAGCAGGGGACCCGCAGCCACACCAAGGACAAAGCAGCAACCAAAGCTGAAGCGACATCGAGCGCTGCCGATCGGCAGGCAGAGGAGAAGCCCATAAAGGTATCTCTTGCCCCAGCCACCCTATGAGGCGGGTGAATTCATTCCATGCTGCTAAACCTTATTTATAATACCGGCATTTGTATCTATGCCCTGAGCCTTCTGTTTTTTATCTCGGATTGCGTATCGCGCAATTCGGTGGCGAAGCGGATAGGCACAGGGCTTCTTGGCATAACGGCGCTGCTTCAGCTTGGGGGAATCGGGATCAGAGCGATGGAGGGCGGGCATTTTCATCTCCCCGTGTTTACGTTGTTTGATTTCTTGCTCCTCCTTACGTTCTGCATCACGATAACATCGATGGCACTAACGTATTTAAAGCGATCCGAGTATGCGGTGCTGCTGATCAACCTTGTCGGCTTCTGCGTCATGCTGGTCAACCAGCTTTGGTTCAAAGCCGGAGGAGATAACGCCCTATACAGCTGGGAGACCGAGCATCGGCTCCTGCTGATCCACATCGCGCTGGCGAGCATAAGCTTTGCCGCACTGACGGTAGGGGCTGTTTTTGCCGCAATCTATATGTTTCTGCACCGAAAGCTTAAGCATAAACACTGGAATGATACGGTACGAAGATTGCCCAGCTTGGAGAAGCTGGATATTTACGCTTATAAAGCGTTGATGACGGGAACGGCGATTTTGGTGCTGTCCTTGATCGTGGCAATCATGTCGGTTGCCATGGCAGGGCGATGGCAGCTGCTCCTGGATATTAAGGTGCTGTCTACGCTCCTTGCGCTCAGCATGTATATTGTTTATTTCCTGAAACGCAGCCTGCTGAAACGCTCCGGCATGGAGGCCGCGGTTTGGGCGCTGATCGGGTACGGATTCATTATATTGAACTTTTATCTGAATACGTGGTCCGGATTTCACAGCTGGTCAGGAGTGTGACGGATGATGAATGATTCTAAGTATGTGCCCGTGATGCTGAAATGCGATGGGCGTTTATGCTTGCTGGTCGGCGGCGGTGCCGTGGCTGAACGGAAGGCCGCGGCGCTTCTGGATGCCGGAGCAAGCGTACATATTGTAAGCCCCGAATTAAAGAGCGGCCTGCTTCGCAGGCTGGCAGATGAAGGAGCCGTGCAATGGACCAGCAGGGTCTATGAGCCGGGGGACCTGCAAGGAGCTTTCCTGGTTTACGCCGCAACGGACGATGATACGCTGAATAAAACGATCGCACTGGAGGCCGACCGGTTTGGAATATGGGTGAACGTGGCCAGCGACGGAGAGGCGGGCTCGTTCATCAGTCCGGCGGTCATGCGCCGGGGAAGATTAACCTTAGCGGTAGCTACGTCCGGGGCAGGGCCCGCCGCGGCCGTGCGAATTCGGCAGCAGCTCGAAGAGCAGTTCGGCCAGGAATACGAGGAATATCTCGATATATTATACAGCATGCGCTCGGCGATTAAGGCACAAGCGGCATCCGCTGAGGCGCGCAAACGGCTGTTGGACCGATTATACCGATTGGATATTCTCGGCGATATTCGCCGCGAAGGTTATGCGTCCTGGAATACGGATAAAATCAAGCTATGGATTGAGAACAATCAGGAGGAATGAATATGCGCACGATCGTGGTTGGCAGCAGGCAGAGTGCTCTTGCACTTACACAAACAGGACAAGTTATCGATGATTTGAAGCGGTTAGCGAAGGAACATGGATTAGAGTACGAGTTTACCGTCAAGAAAATCGTCACGAAAGGCGATCGCATTGTCGATGTCACCCTGTCCAAAGTTGGCGGGAAAGGACTGTTCGTAAAGGAAATCGAGCAAGCCATGCTGGACGGGGAAATCGATATGGCGGTGCACAGCATGAAGGATATGCCGTCCGTTCTTCCGGAAGGCCTGGTGTCCGGTGCCGTTCCTAAGCGGAAGGATCCCCGCGACTGCCTCATTTCCATGGAAGGCTCGACATTGGATGATCTTCCGCAAGGGGCGAAGGTGGGGACAAGCAGTCTGCGCCGCTCCAGCCAGCTGAAGGCGTACCGGCCGGATCTGAAGATTGACTGGATCCGCGGCAATATCGACTCCCGGATCCGGAAGCTGGAGAGCGGGGAATTCCAGGCTATTATTCTCGCAACGGCAGGTCTTCAGCGGATGGGCTGGGAGAATCGGATCACGTCCTATCTGCCAATCGATATCAGCTTGCCGGCCGTGGGACAAGGCGCGCTCGGAATCGAATGCCGCGAGAACGATGCGGAGCTTCTGCATCTGCTATCCCTCTACAACGATGAGGTGACAGCACGGACCGTATCGGCAGAACGCAGGTTCCTGAGCGAGCTGAACGGGGGCTGCCAAGTACCGATCGGAGCGTATGCTGTCATCAAGGAGGATTCAGGAGATTCCCGCGGAGCTCAAAACATTATACAATTAACAGGTATGGTAGGTTCTCCGGACGGCGAAATCATCCTTAAAGAAACCGCCGAGGGAACCGATCCTGAATCGCTCGGAATCGAAGTGGCCGAGAAGCTGAAGGCTAAGGGAGCAGAGAAGATTCTGGCACAAGTTAGGGGATGAGGGGATGGCAGGTAAGGTTTATCTCGTAGGAGCGGGTCCTGGCGACGCGCGCCTGATTACAATTAAAGGCAAGGAATGTATAGAGAAAGCCGATGCCATTGTATATGACCGGCTTGCGAGCCCAAGGCTGCTTAAGTGGGCAAAGCCGGGCGTTGAGAAGGTGTACGTCGGCAAGCTGCCCGACCGGCATACGATGAAGCAGGAGGAGATCAACCAGCTGCTCGTTGATTTGGCGCTGGAAGGCAAGGTGGTCGTTCGTTTGAAAGGCGGCGACCCGACCATATTCGGGAGGGTCGGGGAGGAAGCGGAGCTGCTTAGGCAAAACGGCATTTCATATGAGATCGTGCCGGGAATCACGTCGGCGATCAGCGTGCCGGCCTACGCGGGCATACCGGTCACCCATCGCGAGCATGCCTCTTCCTTGTCCATCGTGACCGGTCATGAGAGTCCGGAGAAGCTCGATCGAATGATTCAATGGGATAAAGTGACCAACGCAACCGGGACGTTGATCTTCATGATGGGAGTGGCCAAGATCGGCTACATCAGCCGTCAATTGATCAAGCATGGCCGGTCTCCGGCAACCCCCGTAGCTCTGGTAAGATGGGGAACCCGCGCCGAGCAGGATACGCTGACCGGCACGCTGGCCGACATTGAGGAGAAGGTCCAAGCGGCCGACTTCCAGCCGCCTGCCGTTATTGTCGTTGGGGATGTCGTCCTGCAGCGGGAGCGGCTGAAGTGGGCCGAGAAGCTGCCCTTATTTGGCAAGCGAATTCTCGTAACGAGAACCCGGAGCCAGGCCAGCTCGCTTGTATCGAAAATCGAGGACCTTGGCGGAGAACCCTATGAATTTCCCGTCATCGAAACGATCGCGCCGACATCGGATGAGGCTGTTGCCGGCCTGCGGTCCGCGCTGGACAAGCTTCCGATCTATGATTGGGTCTTCTTCACGAGCACCAACGGGGTGGAATTCTTCTTCCGTCATTTAAAAGAATACGGGCGGGACATCCGCTCGCTAGCCGGTGCACGGATCGTTGCAGTCGGCCCGGCTACGGCCGAAGCGCTTCGCGATTACGGCATAGCGCCTGAGGTGCTGAAGGAGCGGTTTCAGGCTGAAGGCTTGATCGATGCCTATGGCCCCGAGCTTGCTGCCGGCCAGAACGTGCTGCTTCCCCGAGGGAATCTGGGCCGTTCATGGCTGCCAGAGAAGCTGACCGAAATGGGGCTGTCCGTTACGGAAGCAACCATGTACGAGAACGTATTGTGCGGGGAGGATGACGAGGAGCTGATGAAGCTGTTTGCCGAAGGCGGAATTCATGCCGTTACGTTTACGAGCTCCTCAACCGTTACGAACCTGCTGAAGGTGCTTGAGCGGATGGGGGCCGAGAACCCTGTTGAGCTGCTGAAAGGCTCAGCCATCGCTTGCATCGGTCCCCTCACGGCCCAAACCGCGGCCGAGGCCGGACTGGACGTTACGATGATGGCGGAGGAGGCAACCATCGACAGTCTGGTGGAGGCTCTCTGCAGCTGGAATCAGCAGGAAGACGATCCTCGCACGCGATAGGGCTATCATTCATTCGTTTAATTTCCATATATCGCTTGTAATCTCCTAAAATTGCGAGTTCAAAAAGTCGGGTTTTCAAAGACGACTTTTTGAACAACCTCTAAAAAAGAAAGGTTGTCACAGCTATGAGTTTTCCAATCGTACGCCACCGCCGGCTGCGTCAAAATGCCGGCATCCGCAGCATGGTCCGCGAGACCGTGCTGCATCCCGAGGATTTGGTGCAGCCGATCTTCGTTACCTACGGCAGCGGCGTGAAAACCGAAATTTCGTCGATGCCTGGCGTCTTTCATTTTTCGCTCGATACGTTGAAGGACGAAGTGGATGAGATCGTGCAGCTGGGCATTCCGGCTGTGCTGCTGTTCGGGATACCGGAGACGAAGGACAGTATCGGCACCTCGGGGTTTGCCGACGACGGAATCGTTCAGGAAGCGACCCGGCTTATTAAATCGTGGTATCCGGATCTTCTCGTCATTGCGGATACCTGCCTGTGCGAATTTACGGATCACGGGCACTGCGGCATGGTCCATACGTATGAGCGTGACGGCCATGTGTGCGGCGACGTCCTGAACGACGAATCCCTGGAGCTGCTCGTCCGTACCGCCGTATCCCAAGCCAAGGCGGGCGCGGATATTATCGCGCCGTCCAACATGATGGACGGTTTCGTACAGGCTATCCGTTCGGGTCTTGACGATGCCGGTTTCCAGAACGTGCCGATCATGTCGTATTCGGTTAAATATGCGTCGGCGTTCTACGGCCCGTTCCGGGAGGCGGCCGACTCCGCGCCGCAGTTCGGGGACAGGAAAACGTACCAGATGGACCCGGCGAACGTGAGGGAAGCGCTGCGCGAGGCGGAATCCGACGTGCTGGAAGGTGCGGACATGCTGATGGTGAAGCCGGCGATGGCCTATCTTGACGTTGTAAGATTGCTGCGAGATCAGTTCGACTTGCCGATCGTGGCTTACAATGTCAGCGGGGAATATTCGATGATCAAAGCCGCCGCCCAGCAAGGCTGGATCAGTGAGAAGGCGATCGTTATGGAGCTGCTGACCGGAATGAAACGCGCCGGCGCCGATATTATCATTACGTATTTCTCCAAGGATGCGGCACGCTGGATGCGCTAACCCGTAACGATACGATTATACAGTTAGGAGTTGCTAATATGAGCCAAGGTTTGAGAAAAGAAGAATTGTCGCGCTCTGCCTTTGAAGAAGCCAAGAAGTATATTCCCGGCGGTGTTAACAGCCCTGTCCGCGCGTTCAAGTCGGTGGGACTGACGCCGATCTATATCGAGCGCGGGGAAGGAAGCCGCGTTTATGATATCGATGGCAACAGCTTTATCGATTATGTCGGATCCTGGGGCCCGCTGATTATGGGACATGCGCATCCGGAAGTGGTCGAAGCTCTCCAAGAGACTGCGAAGAAAGGGACCAGCTTCGGTGCTCCGACGCTTCTGGAGACGGAGATGGCCAAGCTGGTCTGTGAGCGCGTGCCGTCCATCGAAGTGGTGCGCATGGTGAACTCCGGCACGGAAGCGACGATGAGCGCGATCCGTCTTGCCAGAGGCGTTACCGGCCGCAGTAAGATCATCAAATTCGAAGGCTCCTATCACGGTCATGCGGACAGCCTTCTTATCAAAGCCGGTTCAGGTATCGCCACGCTCGGCCTGCCTGACAGCCCGGGCGTTCCGGAAAGCGTAGCTTCCAATACCATTGCGGTGCCGTATAATGATTTGGAATCCGTTCAGCTTGCCTTTGAACGGTTCGGCGAAGAGATTGCCGCCGTCATTGTAGAGCCGGTTGCCGGCAATATGGGCGTCGTGCCACCGCAGGAAGATTTCCTTGCGGGCCTCCGCAAGGTGACGGCCGATTATGGCAGCCTGCTTATTTTCGACGAAGTCATGACCGGATTCCGTGTCGGCCTGAACTGTGCGCAGGGTCGTTATGGCGTTACGCCGGATTTGACCTGCCTCGGCAAAGTGATCGGCGGCGGCCTGCCGGTTGGCGCTTATGGCGGCAAGCGGGAGCTGATGGAGCAAATTGCACCGGCGGGTCCGATCTATCAGGCGGGAACGCTCAGCGGAAATCCGCTGGCGATGGCGGCAGGCTATACGACGCTGAAGCTGCTCACGCCTGCGGTCTATGATCAGCTGGAGGAGCGCGGTGCGCGCCTGCAGGCCGGCTTTGAACGCAATGCAAAGGAATTCGGCATTCCGCTCACGATTAACCGGATCGGCTCCATGGTCTGCCCGTTCTTTACCGATGTGCCGGTCGTTAACTTCGACACCGCCAAAACAAGCGATTTGGCGCGGTTCAACCGTTATTTTGCCGCAATGGTGCAGGAGGGCGTCAGCGTGCCACCGTCCCAGTTCGAGGGCATGTTCATATCCGCGGCGCACACGACGGAGGATATCGACGCAACGATCGAGGCGAACTATAACGCCTTCAAGAGCTTATGAGCTATCAGGGAAGCTGGGTCCGGCGGGGCGAATGGCTTGAAATGACGCCGGGCAAAGCACTGACCGGACAAGCGGACCGGGAGGAAGCCGCCGGCCGGTGGCTGCTGGATACCGTGGGGATGCCCGAGAAGCTGTATCGCAAGCTCCGTCAGGAACAGGGAATACGATGGAGAGGGGACCGGCTGTCGCTGGTCCTTTTTCCTTACCGGGAATATGGGATCGAGCCGAGGTGGCATGAGCTTGACGTGCTGTACGAGGATGAATTTTGCCTCGTCGTGAACAAGCCTGCGGGGATGTCCGTTCATCCCGCAGACCCTGCCAGCCGGGAGATCACGCTCAATCACGCGGTTGCGGCTTATTATGAAACGGCTGGAATCCGCGCGGCCGTCCGGCATATCCACAGGCTGGATAAGGATACGACGGGGCCGGTATTGTACGCCAAGAATGAATACGCCCAGCTCAAGCTGGATGAAGCGATGCGGAAGAAGGAGATCGTCCGCATCTATGCCGCCATCGTTCAAGGCCGGGTAGGGGATGACTTGAAAACCATCGCCCTGCCGATCGGGAAGGATCGCCATCATTCGGGCCGCCGCCGGGTTTCGCTTACCGGACAGCCGGCCATTACCCATATTATTTCATCGGAGATCTACCCGGGCACGAGCTTGCTGCATGTAAGCCTTGAAACCGGGCGGACGCATCAAATCCGGGTTCACTTGAGCCATATGGGGCATCCGCTGCTCGGGGATACGATGTACGGGGGCCGCGCCATCGGCCTTGGCAGACAGGCGCTTCACGGGGAAAGACTGCATTTTTCCCATCCCTTCACCGGCGAAGAGCTGGAGATCCATGCGCCGTGGCCGGAGGATTTAACAGCGCTTCGGAGACAATTCGCGCACGAGTGAATCGAGCATGAAGGCATGTATACAAAGCTGTTGCTCTAGCGGCCAAGCAGCCCTGTCGACAACCCTTCAGGGCGCTGCAGATAAGGCTGCCTGCCGGTCGGATCCAGCACCAAGATTCAGCCCCAATCCGTAAAAAAGTCATGCACTCCTTTTTCCCGCATATAAATAAGTTGAGTGGCAAAAAAATGGCTCATGCCGTGAACGACAGATCACGGATAGTATATGCCGAAAGGAGGACATTCCCGTGTTTGACCAGTCCTACGGATTGCGGTTTGATATTTATGAGCGTATTAATTTGGCGGAAGAGCTGCCGGGAATCGAAGAATTAGAGGAAGCGGAACTGATCCCGCATATTCAAGTCATCAGTCAGCAGGATCAGGCTACGCTCCGGGGGCATCTGCTTCTGGCGGGCGTGTATAAAGGCGATACCGAGACCGGAGAATCGGAGCCGCTGGAGCACTGGATTCCGGTCGAAATCACCGTCCCGATGAACCGGGTATCGTCGCTGGATGACATTGCAGTCGAGATCGAAAACTTCGATATTGATCTGTTATCGAGGCGTAGTCTTAACATCACCGGCGTTCTGTCGCTCAGAGGCATTCAGGCAGCGGCCCCGGGAGTCCGGGATCAGGCTTGGGCGAATGAGGAATTCACGGTGGTACATGCTCCCGAGCCGTCCGGCACGCAAACGGCTGGAGAACCGGCGGCAGAGGCGGGGTACGAGCCGTTCCAAGCCAATGAGGAGCCTTCCGGGAGCAATGATGCTGCTGCCTCGCATCCAAGCGAAACAGCGCCTTTTGTCAACTTCCGGGCCAGCATCCAGGAGCAGGAGGAGCGGACGCAGCAGTATTTGGCATCATGGGCCCAGTACGAGAATCAAATCCGCCGCGAAGAAGAGCCGGCTTCGGACACCCGCATGGCGGCAGCAGCTGATGATGCCGATGCGCGTGATACGGTAGAATACGCCTTACATAATGATCCGGAGCCTGCCGCCCAGGAAGCGGAGCCTTCGGTTCCAAGTGTATGGCAATTTGAACGCAAGGCGGAGCCAGAGCCTGCTCCTGAAGCGCAAGCAGAGGAAGTGGCATCGGCGTTTCCGGGCGTAGTCGACCGCAAGGGGGACGGCGTGGAGGCTGTGCCGGACCTGCAAGCTGTTGATGCAGGGGTTCAGGAAACGTACGAAGCGCCGGAGCCTGCTGACAGCGCGGCAGAGGAGGCGGAAGTTGT
This sequence comes from Paenibacillus sp. FSL W8-0919, assembly GCF_038003785.1. Taxonomy (NCBI): domain Bacteria; kingdom Bacillati; phylum Bacillota; class Bacilli; order Caryophanales; family Paenibacillaceae; genus Paenibacillus; species Paenibacillus sp. FSL W8-0919. Next base: position 6,212,609 of record NZ_JBBOPV010000001.1, on the reverse strand, counting down.
CCTGAAGGCCGAGGAGCCGTCCGATCCGGGCAAGCCGGAGCTGAAGGTCGCATTTTCGACGAAGGGCAGCGATGCTGCAGCTTCTTCAGGCGTAGGATTTTCTTCACTGCTGCATTCCAGCCGGCTTGTGCAGGACCAGGAGATTGCCGCCCTGGATGAGGAAGAGAAGGCCGAGGAATTGGCGGAGCCCGCCTCAACCGAGGATGTCGAATGGAAGAGCTTGTTCCTGGGCAACCGTAGGGAGGAAACGCCGTTCCGGAAGGTGCGGATGTGCATCGTTCAGCGGGAAGAGACGCTGGATATTATTGCGGAGAGGTATCAGCTTTCGCCGCGCGAGCTCTTGCTGTACAATCGGATGTCCGAGCAGAATGTGGAGGAAGGGCAAGTCCTTTACATTCCTCAGTAAATCTGCAAAAACCCGATCGCAGGACAAAGCCTGCGCTGCATCAGAGCGTTCCCTTGCATGGCATTTGCAAGGGAACGCTCTTTTTTTATTTCGGCCATTTCCGAGCGCAAGCAGGTATGGAGCAGCAAAATGCCGGAAATACTCGATATATTGACTATATTGCACAACCGCGTTATATTTGAATAGAATATGTACAGGTATTTCTAAAGTGAACAACGTTGAACGGGAAGAGTAGGAAGATATGGCCTTCAGAGAGCGGAATTGCTGTAATAGGCGCTGTGAAATTCCGCAGGAACCAGCTTGCCCAATGTCGCCCGGGAGTTGCGTGCTTGAACCGGAGCATCCATGATGCTAAGCCGGTCAGAGCCCGCCGGCTGCAGCCGTTATCTGCGTAAAGTGTCGCGCTTCAAGCTCTTCAATGATACAGCACGGTAAGGAACGGAGTTCCTGACGGCTGCTAAGCGCGAAACAAAGGTGGTACCGCGAGAGAACAGTCTTTCGTCCTTTGAGGACGAAGGGCTTTTTTTGTTTTCACGCCGCCGATGTGATATTAACGCCCTGCTTGGGCGGCTAAAACATTTTGGGATGGCAAAACTGATTAACAGTGACGGAGGTACGAAAATATGGAAGAAAAGCAAACGCAATCTCAGACGCAAATGCCGACGACGTATGACCCGAAGGCTGCGGAGCAAAAATGGTACCCTTATTGGAAGGAAGGCGGCTATTTCGAAGCGGGCAAGCGTCCGGACGCGAAGCCCTATACGATCGTAATCCCGCCTCCGAACGTGACGGGAATGCTTCATATCGGCCATGCTCTTGATTTCACGCTGCAAGATATCCTGATCCGCTTCAAACGCATGCAGGGCTACGATGCGTTGTGGCTCCCCGGCTCCGACCATGCGGGAATTGCTACGCAGGCGAAGGTAGAGCAGAAGCTCCGTGAGGAAGGCGTTACCCGCTACGATCTCGGCCGCGAGAAATTCCTCGAGAAGGTATGGGAGTGGAAGGAGCTGTACGCCGGCACCATTCGCGATCAATGGTCGAAGATCGGTCTGTCCCTCGATTACTCCAGGGAACGCTTTACGATGGACGAAGGGCTGTCGGACGCGGTTCGCCAGGTGTTCGTCAAGCTTTATGAAAAAGGGCTGATTTACCGCGGCAAGCGGATCATCAATTGGGACCCGGCTGCCCGGACCGCTCTGTCCGATATTGAAGTAGAATATAAAGAAGTGAACGGGCATCTGTATCATCTGGAATATCCGCTCAAAGACGGCAGCGGCTCCATCACGGTCGCGACGACCCGTCCGGAGACGATGCTCGGCGATACGGCTGTCGCCGTTCATCCGGAGGATGAGCGCTATAAGGATATGATTGGCAAAACTTTGGTTCTGCCGATCGTGGGGCGTGAAATTCCGGTCATTGCCGATGAGTATGTGGAGAAGGAATTCGGCAGCGGCGCCGTGAAAATTACGCCGGCACATGATCCGAACGATTTTGAGATGGGACTGCGGCATAATTTGCCTCAAATTACGGTGATGGACGAGTCGGGAACGATGAACGAGTTTGCCGGCCGGTATGAAGGTCTGGACCGCAGTGAATGCCGTAAGCAAATCGTCAATGATCTCAAGGAGTCCGGCGTTCTTATCCGGATCGAAGACCATGTTCACCAGGTTGGACACAGCGAGCGAAGCGGTGCGGTGGTAGAGCCTTATTTGTCAACGCAATGGTTTGTTAAAATGCAGCCGCTTGCCGAAGCGGCAATCGAGGCACAGAAGTCCGGCAATGGGGTAAACTTCGTTCCTGAACGGTTCGAGCGCACCTATCTGCACTGGATGGAGAACGTCCGCGACTGGTGCATTTCCCGGCAATTGTGGTGGGGGCATCGGATTCCGGCCTGGTATTCCGAATCCACCGGCGAAGTCGTTGTCGCAATGAACGAGGAAGAAGCGCGCGCGAAGCTCGGCAAGGATGATCTGAGACAGGATGAGGACGTGCTGGATACGTGGTTCAGCTCGGCATTATGGCCGTTCTCGACGATGGGATGGCCGAACGAGGACAGCGAGGACCTGAAGCGCTACTATCCGACCAGCGTACTCGTAACCGGATATGACATCATTCCGTTCTGGGTATCGCGGATGATTTTCCAAGGGCTTGAATTTACGGGGCAAATGCCGTTTAAGGATACGTTGATCCACGGCTTGGTTCGTGACAGCGAAGGCCGCAAAATGTCGAAATCGCTGGGCAACGGCATCGATCCGCTTGAGGTCATCGAGAAGTACGGCGCAGATGCGATGCGTTACATGATTTCGACAGGCAGCACACCGGGGCAGGATCTGCGGTTCCGCTGGGAGCGCGTCGAGCAGGCACGGAACTTCGCCAACAAAATTTGGAACGCATCCCGCTTTGCGCTCATGAATCTGGAGGGCTTCACCGCCGCCGATATTGATATTTCCGGGGAGCTCGGCACCGCCGATCGCTGGATTCTGCATCGACTCAACGAAACTTCCCGCGATATTACGCGTCTAATTGATGCCTACGAATTTGGCGAAACCGGTCGACTGCTCTACAATTTCATCTGGGATGATCTGTGCGATTGGTATATTGAATTTGCGAAGCTGTCCCTCTATGGCGAGGATCAGGCAGCCAAGAAAAAGACGCAATCGGTGCTTGCTTACGTGCTGGATCGCACGATGCGCCTGATTCATCCGTTCATGCCGTTCATCTCGGAGGAAATCTGGCAGCATCTGCCGCATGAGGGCGAGACCGTGATGCTGGCTTCCTGGCCGGTCTATGATCCGGCGTTCGAGAATCCGGAGTCGGTTGCGGAAATGAACCTGCTGATGGATGTCATTCGTGCGGTCCGCAACATCCGGGCCGAAGTGAATGTGCCGATGAGCAAAAAGGTCGAGCTCCTGCTCAAGCCGGTGAACGAGCAGATCGCGGGCATTATCGACCGCAACGCCGATTATATCCGCCGATTCTGCAATACGTCGGAATACCAGTCCTCGCTCGGGCTGGCAACGCCGGAGAAGGCCATGACTGCGGTTGTTACCGGTGTTGAATTATTCCTGCCGCTGGCGGGATTGATCGATATTGCGCAGGAGATCGCCCGTCTGGAGAAGGAGATTCAGCATCTGAACAGCGAGGTCGAACGGGTGGAGAAGAAGCTGAACAACCCCGGCTTCGTATCCAAGGCGCCTGAAAAAGTCATTGAAGAAGAACGCGCGAAGCTGGCAGATTATTCGGATAAACGCAGCAAGGTCATCGCGCGTATTGAAGAATTGAGAGGCTAAACAGCTTATGAATCTGGACCAGAAGGTGAAATCGATGGGGGATCATTCGGGAGCTGCCGTTGCAGCTCCATTCCAAACGTATGAGGAAGCGGTAGATTGGATCAACGGGTTAGTGGCATTCGGGATTCGTCCGGGCATGGAACGGATCCAGCAGCTGATGCAGCGGCTTGGTCATCCCGAGCGCCGCTTGAAATTTATCCATGTGGCCGGGACGAACGGCAAGGGGTCGACCTGTGCGTTTCTGACGAAGACGCTGCTCCAAGGCGGATTCTCCGTCGGAACGTATACGTCCCCTTATATCACGAAGTTTACAAACCGGTTCCAATATAACGGCGAAGACATTCCCGAGGAGACGCTGCTTGCGCTTGCTAACCGCTTGCAGCCGCTCGTTGAGGAAATCGCGCAATCAGGCCTTGGTTCACCGACCATGTTCGAGGTGTCTACGGCACTGGCCATCCTGTATTACGCCGAGGTGAGCTATCCCGACGTCGTGGTATGGGAGACCGGGCTGGGCGGCCGCCTCGATGTGACCAACATCGTGCATCCGATCGTATCGGTGATCACGAATATCGGGATGGATCACACCGACGTTCTGGGGGACACCATTGAGGAGATCGCAAGGGAAAAGGCCGGCATTATTAAGCCCGGCGTGCCGGTGGTAAGCACCGTCACGCAGCCGGAGGCCATAGCGATTCTGAAGGAGACGGTGGAGCGGAACCGGACGACGCTGTATCTGGCCGGTGAGCAATTCACCTATGAACCCCTTCGCAGCGATGAAGAAGGCCAGACTTTCCATTTCCAAGGACCGTTCCGGAGCATGGATATCAATATATCCATGCAGGGAGAGCATCAATGCGCGAATGCCGCGCTGTCGATGATGACTTTGGAAGTCCTTCGCCAGTACATGGCTTTTATCGTGGAGGATGATGATCTGCGCCAAGGCTTTAAGGAGACATTCTGGGCGGGAAGACTGGAGCTTGTGCAGAGCTCGCCGCGGATCGTTCTCGACGGGGCGCATAATCCGGAAGGGGCGGAGGCCCTGGCCAAAAGCCTGCCGCAGATCTATAAATACCGGAAGCTGAACTTGATGATGGGAATGCTGGCGAATAAGCATCATGATTCGTATTTGCAGCATATACTGCCAATAGTGGATACGCTTATCCTGACCGAACCGGATTTCCGGAAGAAATTGGACGCCAAGGCGTTAGGGGACATCGTAGAGCAGGTGAGGGAGCAATATGCGAAACGTACACTGCAAATCATCATAGAACCAAATTGGAAAAACGCACTTGAAGAGTTGAAGTCACGGACGGAAGCGGAGGATCTTGGGGTGGTGTCGGGCACGTTGTACCTGATTGCCGACGTGCGTTCCAGCCTCCTGGGCCTTTCCGATTCTGAAAAAGGTTGGTGATATCTGTTGAATACATCAGAACATGTTCATTTCATCGGAATTGGCGGCTATGGGATGAGCGCCATTGCACGAGTTATGCTGGAGATGGGTTATAAAGTCACGGGTTCTGACGTGGCATCTCAGGAATTGACAGAAAAGCTGGCGGCCAAAGGCGCCAAAATATATATCGGACATACGGCGGAGCAGGTGAAGGGAGCAGATCTCGTCGTCTACTCGACCGCATTGTCCAAGGATAATGTGGAGCGAGTCGAGGCGGAGAAGCTCAATATTCCTGTTCTTCACCGCGCCCAGATGCTGGCCCGCCTGCTGAATGAACGCAAGGGTGTGGCCGTTGCGGGGGCGCACGGCAAAACGACCACTTCATCGATGATCGCCCTCGTCATGGAAGAGTGCGGAGCGGATCCGACATTCATCATCGGCGGCGAAATCATGAACGTCGGCACGAATGCCAAAGCCGGCGAAGGCGAGCATGTCGTAGCGGAAGCGGATGAGAGCGACGGCTCATTCCTGCAATATCATCCATGGCTTGGCGTCGTGCTCAATATCGAAGCCGATCATCTTGAAAATTACGATGGCGACTTCAATCGTCTGAAAGCGGCCTATGTGCAGTTCCTCAGCCAGATCAAAGAGGACGGCACGGCGGTCGTATGTGCGGACGACGCGAATATCCAGGCCATTCTACCGGAGCTGCGCTGCAACGTGACGACGTACGGCATTCATTCGGATGCCGATTATACGGCGACCCAGCTTGTGCTGGGCGATCGTCATGTCAGCTTCAAGATGCTTCACCGTGGACAGGAGCTGGGAACGGTCGAATTGTCCGTGCCCGGCAAGCATAATGTTTATAATGCGATGGCAACGGTTATCAGCTGCCTGAAAGCCGGCATTTCATTCGAAGCGATCGCAAGAGCGATCGTGAAGTTCAACGGGGCGAAGCGCCGGTTCCAGGTGCTCGGGGAATCGAACGGCATCCTGGTGATCGACGATTACGCTCATCATCCGACGGAGATTGAAGCGACCATCAGCGCCGCCAAAGCGACGGGCAAGCGAATTATTGCCGTCTTCCAGCCGCAGCGGTATTCAAGAACCTTCTTCCTCCTGGATGCGTTCAGCCGAGCCTTCGGTGACGCGGATGAGGTGATCATTACGGACATTTATTCCCCGGCCGGCGAGAAGCAAATCGAGGGCATCAGCTCGGCAAAGCTGGTCGAATTGATCGTGCAGAACAGCAATCCGGGCGCGCGCTATTTGCCGACGAAGGAAGATGTCCTGAGCGACTTGAAGGACCGGGTCAAGGACGGAGACCTTGTCCTCACGATGGGGGCCGGCGACATCTGGAAGGTTGGAGCGGCACTCGCGGAATCCATAAAAGGCAAGTAAGATTACGATTAAACCATGCCGTCAGGCGCGAGCTTATGCACTTCAGAGCATAGCTCACCGGATCCTGACGCGTCAGGGCCCGTTTTCCTTTGTTCGGACACGAACACGGTGAAACGGGCCCTTATTTGTTCTTTTCTCAGCCGCACATAACTTGCCAAGCCCTATCATATAGCTAGGTATAGAGAGGACAAGTGAGGTGTGTGAATATGAACAAAGCGCGGATGACCATCCGTTTTGACCATGACCCTCCCAAACCGAATCATCGGAACGGCAGGGGCATGCAGGAAGAGCCCGGCACGAATGAACTGGGGGTTTCAAACTGGAATACGCCCAGCGATTGGGATTTCGAGAGGCTGGGGATGGAGGATGATGGAGCACCCGAAAGCTGGAATTCAAACGGCTTCATCGACCATTCGGCTTCATCGGCCGTTCCCAAACCAGAGCATCTGCGCGTTGTTCATCCCGAGGCAAAGACGGATCAGCCGGATGCGTTGGATGATCGGAGGCTGCGCAGCAGCCGGGACTCCTCGCGAAGAGGACGGCTGGCCGAGGAGAGAAGGCGGCTTCAGGCTGCCAATGAGCAATTGGCAGGCAATGGCAATCCGGAGCACCCGGATCCATATCAGGATCTTCCTGAGGTATGGGATGGCGGCGCGATTGACTCCCACTCCCGTACGGGAAAATTCTCAGCAGTACCTCCGCAGCAAGATTCATGGGAAAGCGGACAACAGGACGGGGTTTTCTATGAGGGAACACAGGGAGATGATTACAGCTATTACCGGACGAAGCGGCCGACGTCCTTCTGGAAGATGGCGGCTGCGGTCAGTGCAGCGGTCATCACCGGGTTAATGTTCGGGTACATGGTTCTGACGATGTTTAACGGCGGCGACGGCAGCAGTAACAATGGGGATATATCGGTGCCAGGGACGGGCAGTGAGACGGTGATTGAAAACGAAGCGGGAACGGGTGAAAGCACGGAGACACCGGCACCTTCCGGACAACAGCCTGCCACGGCCGTGCAAATTCCGGGATCGACCTTCTATATGCTGCAGTACGGTGTTTTCAGCACGCCCGAGCGCGTGGAGCAGGCGAAGAGCGAGCTGCTGGCGGCAGGAATCGCGGCCGGAGGGGATCCGAATGAGGAAAATCGGGTCTATGCAGGCATATCGCCGGATCGGGAACAGGCCAAGCTGCTGAGCAATCAGCTCAAGGCCGAAGGGGTCGAGCTGTACGTGCGGGAAATTTCCTTGCCGCAGGCCGAGCCCCGGGTGTATTCCGGTGAAGCGAAGACGCTTACGGACTATTTTACGGTCAGCGGCCAGCTGGTCTCCGAGCTGAGCGCGCTGTCTGCTTCTCTATTGGGCCAACAGGAGGGGGGAGGGCCGGCAGCCGCGGAAGCGATGAAGAGCGTGACAAACCTCCATCAGCAGTGGATCCAATCGGTCAAGCAGCTGTCTGAAGGACTGGGACCGGAGTCTCTGGCCGTGCTCCCAATGATGGAACAATCCATGAATGGATCGGTTATGGCGCTCTCCGAATATATCAAAAATCAATCCAAGGGGCATTTGTGGGAGATTCAAACAGGCATGATGAACTATATCATGGGCCAGAAGAAGCTCCTGGACGGCCTATAATTTCAAATCATCGTAAAATCCGGCAAGGAATTGGAAATAGTTCCCCCTGCCGGATTTCTGTTTGTATTGCTTATCGATTCACCGTATAATAATTAGGGTGTCAAAAAATGGCGAGGGAAGAGGATGCATGAAGAAAAATAAAGGAATGCTCATCTTATTTTTGCTGTTAGGGTGGCTTGCCGGCACATGGATCGCGGAGGCGCTTGAGCCGGTTAAGGCGGTGTCGTTTCTAACGGCGTCTACGCCCATCAAGTGGTCCCCTTCAGCCGACCTTGACATCATCATTTACGACATTAACCTTGAACTTCATTTCAGCCTGCTTAGTCTGCTGGGCATCATTGCAGCGATCTGGCTATACCGCAGGCTCTAAGACATGACAAAGGAGACTATCCCCCTTGAAAGAGAAGAGAAATCGCCGTATAATACTGGCTTCGACCTCTCCTCGGCGCCAGGAGCTGATCGCCTCCCTTCGAATTCCATTCGATATCGTGCCGAGTGAAGCGAATGAGGATACGCCTGCAGAATGGTCCCCGGACCGGATTGTAGAATCGCTGGCTCTGCGTAAGGCGGAGGCGGTTCACCGCAAGCTGAATACGGACCAGGGCGGCGGGATTATCGTCGGAAGCGACACGGTTGTTGTACTGGAGGATCTCGTGCTGGGGAAACCGGTGGATCATGACGATGCGGTGCGAATGCTGACCATGCTTCAGGGACGCGCTCACCGGGTATTTACGGGAGTTGCATGCATCGATCTGGCATCGGGCGCGATCAAGGTGTCTCACCGCGAAACCAAAGTGAGCATGAAACGCTTGAGTCCGGATGCGGTTGAAGCTTATGTAAGGAGCGGCGAACCGATGGACAAGGCCGGTGCGTATGCGATTCAGGGCCTTGGAGCAACGCTTATCGAAGGTATTGAGGGCGACTATTTTAATGTCGTCGGCCTTCCGCTTTCTCTGCTGTCGGACATGCTGTCTGAGATGGGGATGGATGTACTAACCGAATCGTAGATATAAAGGCTGATCGGTTCGCTGTCCTTGGGAGCACCCGGGGCAAGCTGAAACCGATTGATTTTATTCTTAGAAAGTAGGGGAATCTATGGAGTCGCCAACATTATTGCTGCGCGACATCCCCCATGACGAACGACCAAGAGAACGCATGATGCATTATGGGGCGAGCGCACTGAGCCATGCGGAATTGCTGGCGATATTGCTTCGAACAGGAACCCGCCAGGAATCTGCCGTACATATAGCGCAGCGGCTGCTTAAGGAAGCCGGAGGAATCCGGCAGCTCGTGGACCTCAGCATCGAAGAACTTACGCAAATTAAAGGAATTGGAACCGCCAAGGCCGTTCAGCTGAAGGCTGGCATAGAGCTTGGACGGCGATTGGCGGCATCCAGGCATGTGGAGCCTGTCATTATACGCAATCCGCATGATGCAGCGGAGCTGCTCAGTGAACAGATGCGATATTTGCAGAAAGAGCATTTTGTCTGCTTGTTTTTAAATACGAAGAATCACGTCATTGCCCAGGAAACGTTATCGATGGGGAGCCTCAACGCTTCCATCGTTCATCCCCGCGAGGTGTTCAGAGCGGCTATCAAATGCAGCAGTGCGTCGCTGGTATGCGCGCACAACCATCCAAGCGGAGATCCGACGCCCAGCCCGGAAGACATTTCCCTTACCTCCCGTCTGGTGGAGGCGGGACAGATTGTCGGGATCGACGTGCTGGATCATCTGATTATCGGGGACGGATCGTTCGTAAGTTTGAAGGAACGGGGCTTGATGTAATATAATAGTTCAGATTGAGGAAGAAAGGGAGATACATCATGTTGGGTGGTTTTACAAAAGATTTGGGAATCGATTTGGGGACGGCGAATACGCTGGTCTATGTCCGCGGTAAAGGAATTGTCGTGAGGGAGCCGTCTGTGGTTGCACTGCGTACGGATACAAAGACGATTGAGGCGGTCGGCGAGTCCGCAAAGAAAATGATCGGACGTACGCCGGGCAACATCCGTGCCATCCGTCCGATGAAGGACGGCGTCATTGCAGATTTTGATACGACGGCAACGATGATTAAGTATTTTATTCGCCAAGCGCAGAAGCAGCGCTCCGTTTTCCCGCGCCATCCGAATGTGATGGTCTGTGTTCCTTCGGGCATTACGGCGGTTGAACAGCGTGCGGTAGAGGATGCAACCAAGCAAGCCGGCGCACGCGAGGCGTATATCATTGAGGAGCCGTTCGCGGCCGCGATCGGCGCGGACCTGCCTGTATGGGAGCCGACCGGCAGCATGGTAGTCGATATCGGAGGCGGCACCACCGAGGTTGCGGTTATCTCGCTCGGCGGCATCGTAACGAGCCGTTCGGTTCGCGTTGCCGGCGATGAGATGGATGATTCTATTATTTCCTATATCAAACGACAATATAATCTGATGATCGGTGAGCGCACCGCCGAGCTGTTGAAGATGGAAGTCGGCTCCGCCATGCCGCTTGAAACGGTGGAAACGATGGAAATCCGCGGGCGCGACCTCGTAACCGGTCTGCCGAAGACCATTACGATTACGTCCGATGAGATTAGCGAAGCGCTGGCTGACACGATCAACGCCATCGTGGATGCGGTGAAGGTTACGCTGGAGAAATGTCCTCCGGAGCTTGCTGCGGATATTATGGACCGCGGTATCGTCCTGACCGGCGGCGGCGCGCTGCTGCGCAACCTGGACAAGCTGCTTGCCGAAGAGACCGGCATGCCGGTGATCGTTGCCGAGAATCCGCTGGACTGCGTGGCGATCGGTACGGGCAAGGCGCTCGAAAACATCCACCTGTTCAAATCCCGGAGCAGCTCTGCCGTCCGTTCCAAACGGTAGACCCAAGATGCGTGTAAACCCCTAATGTTGGGAGAGAAAAACAGTAAGGTTAGAGGGTGTTGCAACTGTTTAAGCTGCTAGGCAACAAGCGCTTGTTCATCATGCTCATCGGGCTCGTGGCGTTTATCGCGATCATGGGATTTACGCTCGGTCCGAGAGCTTCTTTATCTTGGCCTGAGAAATTCGTTAAAGATACGGTCGGTTTTGTGCAAAGCGTATTTTACAAGCCCGCTGCCTATATAGCGGGTTTCTTTGAAGACGTGCGGAATATGAAGGCGGTCTATGAGGAGAATGAAGAGCTTCGTAGGGCGGTTGCGCAGTATTCGCGAGAGAGTGCGAATTACAATACGATAAAAGCGAAGTACGAGAGGCTTCGGGATAATCTCCGATTTACGCAAAACCAGAAAAACCGGGATAAATATGATTACCGTACGGCAGAGGTGATCGCTGTCAATTCGGATCCGAACAACCGGACGCTTGTCGTCAATTTGGGCGAGCGCGACGGCATCCGGCCGAACATGTCGGTCACTACGGTTGACGGCATGGTGGGCATCGTAAGCAACGTGAGCAATTTCACCTCCACGGTGAAGCTGCTGACAACGATGGATGCCCAGGACCCGAATCCGCAGCCGATCTCGGTTACGGCGATCGGCAAGGAGGACAAAACCTTCGGCATCGTGGAAACTTACGACGAGAAGACCAACACGCTGCTCATGACACGGGTTGCGGAGGATGATCCGATTGCGGAAGGAGACAAGATTATTTCGTCCGGCGCGGGCGGCGTCATTCCGCCGGGCCTGATCATTGGAACCGTAGATAGCGTCCAGATCAGCCAATTCGGGCAGAGCAGAACCGCAACGATTACGCCTGCCGCCAAATTCGAGGACTGGAGATATGTCATTATCGTGGTTACCCCAGAGGAGCCGAAATGATGGCGCGCAAGCAGATTCTCATTCTCCTGTTGTTCGTTTTGTTCATCCTGCAAGGCACGGTGTTCTTCTGGTTAACGCCGAGCTCGCTGCAGCTGCAGATCTATCCTAATTTTGTTCTGGTCGCCATATTTTTCGTCTCGATCTATTATCACCGCCATACCGGCCTTGTGCTCGGACTTATATTCGGTATGCTTCATGACATCGTATACTACGGCGAAATGATCGGCACTTATTCTTTTGCTATGGGCATATCCGCATATTTGCTGGGACTTGTGTTCAAGGCGCCGCGTGCTCCGCTGCCGATGATGATGACGATCGTCATCTTGGGAAGCCTGCTGTTCGATAGCACGCTGTTTGGTATCTACAAGGTATTCCGGCTTAATCCGACCTCTTACAATTGGTCGCTGCTGCATCATATGCTGCCGAATCTCCTCGTTCACTTTGCCTTTGCTTTGGCGATTTATGTCCCGGTCCGCAAGCAGCTGGAGCTGATCGCGAAATATCAGCGAAGAAAGACTGCTTCCTAAGCCCACGCCAAGACATTTTACGAAGACTAGCAGGAACTTGAAGGTTTGAGCGCGAAATGTACTAGGATGGGAGGGACAGGTCTTATGGCTGTAAAATCCAATCATGTGACGATTAAGGGCATTAAGGATGGCCTGGTATTCCTGCTTGACGATCAATGTGAGCTCGACGAGCTGCTCCAGGAGCTTAGGTATAAGCTGGAGCACAGTCACCAGAATATTTTGACCGGACCGATCATTCATGTGGATGTAAAGCTGGGATCCCGTAAAGTATCCGAAGAAGAAAAACAGATGATTCTCGATATATTAAAGCAAAAAGGAAATCTTCTAATCCGCAATGTAGAGTCCCCGCCGATCGAGCCGGAGACCCCTCCCGGCAGCCAGCTGGAGCTGATGACGGGAATCGTGCGATCAGGGCAGGTGCTGCACCATGATGGAGATCTCCTATTCCTAGGAGACGTCAATCCCGGGGGCGTCATTACGTGCACCGGAGATATATACATACTGGGCGCGCTGCGCGGAACCGCGCATGCCGGTGTGGACGGCAACGAAGAAGCGATTATTGCCGCTTCGTATTTCGCTCCTACCCAGCTCCGGATTTCTCAAATGATCAGCCGGCCGCCGGACGAATGGGAGACGCGCGAGACGGTCATGGAATTTGCTTATTTGAAGAACGGAAGCATGGAGATCGACAAGATCAGCAACATCTCACGTTTGGGTCGGGATTTTAATGTGTTTAAAGGGGTGTAGTACATGGGAGAGGCAATCGTCGTAACTTCTGGTAAGGGCGGAGTCGGTAAAACGACGACATCGGCGAACATCGGCACAGCTTTAGCACTCTTGGGAAAAAAAGTGTGTTTGGTGGATACGGATATCGGTCTGCGCAATTTGGATGTCGTCATGGGCCTGGAGAACCGGATTATTTACGACATATGCGACGTTGCAGAAGGGCGATGCCGGCTCAATCAAGCGTTGATCAAGGACAAGCGCTTTGACGATCTGTATATGCTGCCTGCAGCCCAGACGAAGGATAAGAACGCGATTTCTCCGGATCAAGTGAAGGATATCGTTCTCGAACTCAAGAAAGAATTCGAATACATCATCATCGATTGCCCTGCAGGAATCGAACAGGGCTTCAAGAATGCAATTGCCGGCGCCGATAAAGCCATTGTCGTTACGACGCCGGAGAACGCAGCCGTTCGGGACGCAGACCGGGTTATCGGGCTTCTGGAGAGCTCCCATGTGGAATCGCCGAAGCTGATCGTGAACCGGATCCGTCCGAACATGGTGAAGACCGGCGACATGCTCGAGATTGAAGATGTGCTGCAGGTGCTGAACATCGATTTGATCGGCATCGTGCCCGATGACGAGAAGGTGATCAAGGCGGCCAATAGTGGGGAGCCGACCGTGATGAATCCGGATTCCCAGGCGGCGATCGCCTATCGGAACATCGCACGCCGAATTCTTGGCGATACCGTGCCTCTGATGCAGATTCATCAGAAAAAGGGCATGTTCACCAAGTTCAAGAAGTTTTTCGGAATGGGTTAAACGAAGTTTCAGTTTCATATAGAGCAGCAGGGGTATCCCAACAGATCTTGGATCTGGCGGGATACCCTTTTTTTCTGTTGGAAGCCGCTCCGTATAGAAAAGGTTCTCGACAGCCTGAGGGGTTCTCAAGAAGGCAACGGCATTTCTACCGGATCCGGCTCATCAAGATGAGCAGGGCTTGTTCTAAACGGCTTTCCCTCCCTCATATGATAGGACAAGAAGAGATCTGCCGAAGGATCTTGAGGCAGACAGACAAACAAGCCCCAAGGGGGAGAGCTTATGGACGTTAAATCCTCAGTGAAACATCGTAGGGAAGCCCGAATCCGGGAGCTGCTCGAGGGCGGGCAGCATTCGCTCCCGCCGGACAAGTCGTGGCCGGCGCTGCCTGGACAAGCGGAGACGGTCAAGCCGGAAGCCAAAGAGCCCGAGGGGGCTCAGAATTCGAAAGTCAGACCGGCATTGCCCGATCGGTCCTCGGCCGATATGGAGCCGGATCCCGAGCGGCTCTGGAAGCAGCAGGGATATCGCGGCTGGTACGACACTATAGATCCCGGCGACGCTCCGAATCCGCCGCGAAGGGGATCCTTTCTGCCCGGCCTTGTTCGACGCCTCGTCGTGAGCGCGCTGCTGTTCGGCATCATGTGGGGGATATTTTCCATGCAGCAGCCATGGGCTCTGCGAACGCAGGCCTTTATCATCGAAGGGCTGAGCCGTGAGATGGATTTCCGCGCGGCCCAGGTATGGTACGAAGAGCATTTTGGAGAAGCTCCATCCTTTATTCCGATTTTCGGGCAAACCGATGAGCACTCCACCAAAGTGAATGCATCCACATCGCTCATTCCTCCGCTTGAAGGCAGGTTGGTGCAATCCTTTGCTGTAGATCTGAAGGGAATCGTGCTGGAAGCCGCAGGAGGATCGTTATCCCAGCGGGCGGTCAGAAGCATTGAGACCGGCCGGGTACTGGAGGTGACAGAGCATCCGGAGAACGGGATATCGGTTTTAATTCAGCATACGGGAAACCGGAAGGCGATTTACAGCAGACTGGCGGAGACCGGGCTGAAGGTCAACGATTGGGTGCAGGGCGGAGATCCGATCGGTACGCTTCAATCGACGGATTCGGGCAGTCCCCCGACGCTTTATTTTGTTCTCAAAGAGGGCAACCGGGACGTGGACCCTGCGGAAGTGATGCCGCTTGATTAATTTTAAGGGGACAGCCCTGTCGCTGCATCCGCTTTTTGTCATCGTCATGCTGGCTTCCGTCGTAACGGGACGTTTTCTCGAGCTGCTTACATTATTCATCATCGTCTTTATCCATGAATTAGGTCATGCCGCCGCCGCTGCAGCGATGGGGTTCAAGGTGAGAGCCATTCAGATGCTGCCGTTCGGCGGCGTTGCTGTTATAGAGGACGATGGGCGGATGACGGCATGGAAGGAAATCGTCATCGCGCTTTCAGGTCCGCTCCAAAATGCCATCATGATCGGACTTGCCCTCTGCTGCCGCTGGGCCGGCTGGGGAGACGAGGCGATGCTGGCTTATATTATCCAGGGAAATGTGATGATCGCTCTATTCAATCTCCTGCCGATTCTGCCTCTTGATGGAGGAAAGGTGCTCCAGGCGCTGATCAGTTTAATCGCTCCTTACCACGCAACGCTGGTATGGACTTCCCGGGCCGGCATATGCGGCAGTCTGCTGATGATCGCTTACGGACTTGCTCCCTTATCCTCCGGCGGCGGGATCCGCCTCAACCTGCTGATGATCGGGCTGTTTCTGGCATACTCCAACTTTGAGGATCACCGGAATGTACCTTACCGTTTTCTCCGATTTCTTGTGCAGCGCAGCGAGATTTATGAACGAAATTTGGAGCGGCTCGGACCTGCACAGCCGATCGTAGCCGATTCTGCGAAACCTTTGAGTGATATCATGCGTCTATTTAAAAGAGAGAAGTATCATTTGATATATGTGATGGGCGGACCGGGCCGTTTGCTCGCCGTTGTGCCTGAACAGCATGTCATCTCTTCGTACTTCGCATCAAATGGACCACCCTGATATGCGTAAAATCGTAAACATCATGAGGGAGACACAGGGTGGGGCCGATTCTGTCTGCTTCATTCATCCAAATTGTGGTAGGATAGAATCATAGAGTTCGTCTTCCGTTTGTGAGGTGAAGCCATGAGGCAAATGATCGTTCATTGTGAACATGAGAACATTCAGATGGCTCTCATCGAGGATGGGAGATTAGCGGAGTTCGCGGTTGAGCGAAATTCCGAGCAGAGTGTAGTCGGAAGCATTTACAAGGGAAAGGTTGTCAATGTGCTGCCCGGGATGCAGGCAGCCTTTGTCGATATCGGACTGAAGAAGAACGCATTTTTATATGTTGATGATGTGCTTCATCCGCATCTTGAGAAACAGCCGAAGCAGAAACCCTCGATCTCGCAGCTGCTGACCGTCGGCCAAGAGCTGATCGTTCAAGTGATGAAAGAGCCGAGAGGAGGCAAGGGAGCCAGGGTGACAACGCATTTCTCCCTTCCGGGCAGATGCATGGTATACATGCCGACAGCCGATTATGTCGCCGTCTCGAAGAAGATCGAGCGCGATGCGGAGCGCAGCCGGCTGAAGGGGATTGGAGAGCAGCTGCGGACCGGGGAAGAGGGCATCATTATCCGGACGGTTTCGGAGGATGAGCCCATCGATTTTATCCGCAGTGATCTTGAGTTTTTAAGGGAAGAATGGGCGAGAATAACGGAAAAGGCACGGAAGCTTCAAGCTCCCGCTTTGCTCCATCGGGATCTTGGCCTTTTGCAGCGCCTGATCAGGGATTCATTTGATCCTTATGAGGATGAGCTCGTGATTGACAGCCTGCCCAAAGCCGAGGAGACGATTAGCTACCTGAAGGACAGCGTCCCGGGCATCGAGCCAAAGGTTATCCATTATTCGGAGAGCGTCCCGCTCTTCCAGGCTTACGGGATTGATGATCAGCTGAAGACCGGCTTCGCAAGAAAGATTGCGCTGCCGGAAGGGGTTACGATCGTCATTGACCAGACGGAAGCGATGACCATTATCGATGTCAATACCGCGAAATATATCGGCGGGGATAATCTGGGCGAGACGATTCTCCAGACCAACCTGCTGGCCGCTCGCGAGATTGCACGCATATTGCGGCTGTGGGACATCGGAGGGATCATCATCGTCGACTTCATCGATATGGAGCGCGTGGAGCATCGGCATCAGGTAGCGGCGGCAATGGAGGAGGCGATCCGGAAGGATCGGAGCAAGACCTTTGTCGTAGGCTGGACCAAGCTGGATTTGCTGGAAATGACCCGTAAGAAAGCGAGAGAGAGCATGCCGCTGCCCTTTGCCAAGCCTTGCGGTGCCTGCGGAGGGAGAGGCTTTGTTCTTCCTTCTGGAGGTTGACGTTGAATAAGGATTATGATATTATCATTGGGTATGTGTGAAGTAATCTATTGCTGCACATGCTGTAACCGCTCCGGTTGGGTTTATAAGCGCTGTTCAGGTATGGACAGTCACCTTTTCCAGGCGAGTCTGAGACATAGGGAGGTGCAAGCAAATGTACGCTATTATCGAAACAGGCGGTAAGCAATACAAAGTTCAAGAGGGCGATGTATTGTTCATCGAGAAGCTGAATGCAGGTGACGGAGAGAGCGTGACTTTCGACCGTGTACTGGCCGTTTCCAAAGAGGACGGACTGGTAGCAGGTACTCCGGTTGTAGCCGGTGCAACTGTGACTGCGAAAGTGGAGAAGCACGGTAAAGGCCGCAAGGTCGTTGTATACAAATACAAGCCGAAGAAGAACTACCACAAGAAGCAAGGTCATCGTCAGCCTTATACGAAAGTAACCATCGAGAAGATCCAAGCGTAAGAGGGTGCGGTAAGTGATTACGGTACAGATCCTGCGCGGGGAAGATGGACGAATCCGTAGCTTTAAGGTTGAGGGACATGCGGGCTATGCCGATCCCGGACAAGATATCGTGTGTGCCGGAGTATCCAGCATCACGGTGGGGACGGTCAATTCCGTCGAGGCTCTTACCGGAATCGTTATGGAGACCCGGATGAAGGGCGGCTTTCTCAGCGCGAATCTTCCGAAGAGTGCAGACGAATCTGCATCGGGTCAAGTTCAGCTGCTTCTCGAGTCGATGGTTGTCATGTTGCAGGGAATTGCCGATTCATACGGCAAATATATACGAATACAAGAATTGACTACTTAAAGAAGGAGGTAGACAACATGTTGAAATTGGATCTTCAGTTATTCGCATCGAAAAAAGGTGTAGGTTCCACGAAGAACGGTCGTGACAGTGAAGCGAAGCGCCTTGGCGTGAAGCGTGCGGACGGTCAAGTTGTGACCGGCGGCAGCATCTTGGTTCGTCAACGTGGTACGAAAATTCACCCAGGCACGAACGTGGGTATCGGTAAAGACGATACTTTGTTTGCGAAAGTGGACGGCGTTGTGAAATTCGAACGTTGGGGCCGTGACCGCAAGAAAGTGAGCGTCTACCCGGTTGAAGTCGCTCCTGTAGCGGCTGCAGTGGAAGCTTAATCGTTTCTTATACTGCTTACAGAAGAAGCCTTTCGGCATCGTTGCCGGGGCTTCTTTTTTTAATTATAAGAAGGGGCTTGCTTCACTCCGTGGGCGGGGTATCCGGTCGTCGAGTTGGTTAGCATCTTCGAAGCCAAGGTGGAGTAACCGTTAGCCTGCAGCGCCTTCGATCGCTGGCCTTCCACCGTAATTCGTATTGAAATTTGCCAAGATCATCATCCAGGGGATGAACCATGCGGAAAGACTGTGATATACTGAGATCTGGTGAATGTAACCAATTGCTGTTGAAAGACGAGGAGAAGCGATGAAATCCTGGATATGGATAACGGCTGGGGCCGGTTTAACCTCAGTCTTGCCGGTAGCATGGATGGTATGGAAGCCTAGTCTCGCAGCGGGTGCCGTAACGGCGATCTGGGCTGCGGCTGCTTCGGTTGGCGCTGCATGGCTTGTGCTGCGGTCGGAGAAGCGCAGGCAGCAGGCGATC
Organism: Paenibacillus sp. FSL W8-0919; assembly: GCF_038003785.1. Taxonomy (NCBI): domain Bacteria; kingdom Bacillati; phylum Bacillota; class Bacilli; order Caryophanales; family Paenibacillaceae; genus Paenibacillus; species Paenibacillus sp. FSL W8-0919. The sequence goes on along the minus strand of NZ_JBBOPV010000001.1, from coordinate 6,193,586 downwards.
GTTCGGAATATGGAGCACGCGTCGATTCGGATGTTGAATCATCACCGACATGATTGGATGAATGAACTTCAAATTTTATACGGCTATATTCAATTAGGCAAGCTTGATAAATCCGTGGCTTGTGTGGAAAGAATAAAAGAGCGGATGGCGCTGGAGAGCAAAATATCCAAGCTGGGCATCCCTTCTCTGGTTTTTTATTTACATTCATACCGGACCTCCGGCAACAATCTGCAGCTGGAAGTTGACATTGTGGATCAAGTCCAGTTGGAAGGCAAGGTCTCGCCAGGAACGGCCGATCGGGTGGCCGAAACGATTATTCGGACGGTCAAGGCTTTCCAGATGAGCGGGAAGGCGTCATGGGGAGAAACCCGGGAGTTAGCGTTAACATTTATGCAGCAGGAGCATGAGCTGATTGTATGGGCACAGGGTGAAGGAGACTTCGGAGAACCCGACAGCTTAAGGCTTCAGATCGAACAAGCCGTACAGGACGAAGGCGTTCGGGTGGAACAGACGGAGCCGGGGGAACCCACGTACCGCTTATACCTGCCGTTAGTGACTTGAGGAAGGTGATATCATGTTTGTAGATAAAGCGAAAGTTTACGTAAAAGGCGGAGACGGAGGAGATGGCCTCATTGCATTCCGCCGTGAGAAGTATGTGCCTGAGGGCGGCCCTGCCGGCGGTGACGGCGGCAAAGGCGGCGATGTCATATTTCGAGTGGATGAAGGACTGCGTACGCTGATGGATTTCCGTTACCAGAAGCATTTTAAGGCCAAGCGCGGAGAAAAGGGACGGAACAAAAGCCAGCATGGCGCCAACGCTGAAAATTTGATTGTGCGCATACCGCCCGGCACGATCCTGATGGATGACGACACGGGCGAAGTGATCGGGGATCTGACCCGGCATGGGCAGCAGGTCGTTGTAGCCAGAGGCGGACGCGGGGGACGGGGAAATATCCGTTTCGCAACGCCGAACAATCCTGCGCCGGAGCTCGCCGAGAACGGCGAAGAGGGCGAAGAGCGATATGTCGTAATGGAGCTTAAGGTCATGGCCGATGTCGGCTTGGTCGGCTTCCCGAGCGTCGGCAAGTCTACGCTGTTATCGGTCGTTTCCGCCGCGCAGCCTAAGATTGGAGCCTATCATTTTACGACCATCACGCCAAATCTCGGTATGGTGGAAGTGGGCGATGGCCGAAACTTCGTCATGGCCGATCTGCCCGGATTGATCGAGGGCGCCCATGAGGGCGTCGGACTCGGACATGAGTTCCTCCGGCATGTAGAGCGGACGCGCGTCATTATTCATGTGGTAGATATGGCCGGTACGGAGGGCAGGGACCCGTTCGAGGATTGGGAGAAGATCAATGATGAGATCAGGCTCTACAATGCGGCTCTGATGGACCGCCCGCAAATTGTGGCTGCCAATAAGATGGATATGCCTGAAGCCGAAGAGAATCTGGCCGTCTTCACCGAGAAGGTAAAGGCGATCCGCCCGGACATTGAAGTTATGCCCATTTCTTCACTGACCCGTCAAGGGATCCAGGAGCTTCTGTACCGAACGATGGATATTCTTGAGAGCATGCCGGAAGAGCCAACGGTGGAAGAGGTGACCGAAGTTGCCGAGCGGAAGGTCTACAAGTTCAAAGCCCAGAATGACAACTCGTTCACGATTACCCGCGACAATGAAATGTATGTCGTGCACAGCGAACGGATCGAGCGGATGCTGAAGCGGATGCAGATGAATTCGCATGACGCGATTCTGAAGCTTGCCCGGACCATGCGCCATATGGGTGTGGACGAGGAGCTTCGCAAGCGTGGTGCAACGGAAGGAACGATTGTACGAATCGGCGATTTTGAATTCGAGTTTGTTGAAGGAAGCAGCTATTATTAAGAGCAGAACAGAAGGATGGAACATCCCCCAATCGGGGCCTTCGAGCGCCGCTGGTTTTGTTTGATAAAGAGATACCGCTAAGTCTGTATGCAAGCAGGCTTGGCGGTTTTTTTGTACGCTAAAGAGCGCAAATATGCCCGCATTCCCAAATTTTTCATCCATTTACCAGTCAAATCGTATACAATAGTAGTACATTTGTACCTTTTTTTTATTGATCATCAGATCGGACGAACCGTGCAAAAGGAGAGCAGAACTATGGCAATCATTGATGTTGTTAAATTTGAAGGCCCGCCGGATGTGTTTGCTTGGCGTTATCCGAACCAGGAACTGGGCACCTGGACCCAACTTATCGTTCATGAATCGCAGGAGGCGATTTTATATAAGGGCGGCCAAGCCTTGGATTCCTTCTCTGCAGGCAGGCATACGCTAAGCACTGCAAACATTCCGATTTTATCGAATATCATCAATCTTCCGTTCGGCGGCAAATCCCCGTTTACCGCTGAAGTATGGTTTATCAACAAAATGCGCTCACTGGATGTGAAGTGGGGGACGAGCGCGCCGATACAGCTCCAGGATCCCAAATATAATATTATCGTCTCCGTGCGGGCATTCGGACAGTTCGGGGTCCAGATCAGCGATCTGAGAAAATTTTTGGGGAAAATGGTCGGCACGCTACCAACCTTTGATCAAAGCACCTTGGTCAAATATTACCGGGGGGTTCTTATGTCCAATATTAAGGATATCATCTCCTCGTACATCATTTTCAAAAAAATCAGCGTCGTCGAAATCAGCGCCTATATGACGGAAATATCAAAGCACATTATGGAAGCGATTGCCCCATCGTTCGATGAGATGGGGATTACGCTGCTCAATTTCTTTGTCGATTCCATCAACATACCGGAAGATGACCCCGCGGCTCTTCGAATTAAGGAAGCATTGGCGAAGAAAGCGGAAATGGACATTATCGGCTATACATATCATCAGGAGCGGACCTTCGATACGCTGGAAGGAGCCGCGAAGAATCCCGGGAGCCCGGCGGGAATCATCGGCAGCGGGCTGGGCGTAGGGATCGGCATGGCTGGTCCGGTATATGAGACGATGACCCGGGTGTTAAGGGACACTGAGGTACCGACTGCGGACGGCCCCGGACTGAAGCCAAGAGCCTGTACCGAGTGCGGAACGTTGATCGACGAGCATTCCCGGTTTTGTTCAGGCTGTGGTCAGCCGGCCCTTGTGCAGAAGCCGGACAAGCCGGCTCGCGATATTTTGTGCACCGATTGCGGTCATGTGATCCCCCGTCATGCGAAGTTTTGCCTGAACTGCGGAGATCCGTACAGAGCCTGTCCATCCTGCGGCTATGATTATCCGGCGAATGCCAAGATATGCGCGGAATGCGGCGCCCAGCTGCCAATCCCTTGCCGGGAATGCAGCCACTTGCTGGACCCGGGGGCGAAATTCTGTCCGAACTGCGGAGCAAGCCATAGGCTTCAATGCACTAACTGCAATCATGAGGTACAGCCGGGGCAGAAGTTCTGCATGGAATGCGGGCATCGGTTAATGGAAAGTGAAAGCGGTGATCCATCATGACGTCAAGAGTCGCAACTCGAAACGGTTTCTGGTTGGCTGCCGCGATCGTGCCGGTGGCAACGATACTGCTATTCGGCATTATTGGCGGGCTGACCGATATCAACGCGTGGATGTCCGGCATTGCCATTGGTTTCGCTGAGGCGTCTGTGCTTCTTTTTACCGGATCCTGCATCCATCAACGCAGACGCAAAGCTGCTGCCTCCAAGGCCCCTTTTACGATCGCCATGGGCTTCATTATCGGGGTGTATGCCGTATCCGTCATCCTTGAGGTGATTTTGCTGGGAAACCTGTTTAAGCTCTCAGGGCCGGCGTATCTCAAAATCCATGCGATGACGTTATTGGGATTTGCCGTTGTTTTGGCTTTAGTCTCTCTGATCGGCAGGTATGCATTCGCTCATGAGGAGAAGGAGGGGGAGCACACAGCAAGGAAGCGTGAAACGGTCGCTTGGGTTGGAGCGATCCGGGGAAAGCTGAACCTGCTGTCAGGCGAGGATATCCCCTTGCTGGACCGGGATTTGGCTGAACTGGAGGAGACACTTCGCTACAGCGATCCCATTCCCCATGCCTCCCTCCATGAAATGGAGCATTTGATCCGGGAGAAAATCGCGGTATTGGAAGATCAGGTGACACTGATCGGTGAAGTCAGCGCCGAAGCCCGTCCAGAGGTGGCCGAGGAAACGGCACGCATGATCCGGGATATCCTCAGAACGGTGCAGGACCGTAATATGCAGCTTTTACATGCAAAAGCGGGTTCTACATAAAAGCAGATCAAGGAGATAACGAATGGGTACGCCTTTGAAACCTTATAAATTGAAATTTTCCACAACCGATGCCCTTATCCTCGTGGCTGCCGTTTTATTTTTTCCGCTCGCGATGGTGCTGGCCGCCATTCGAATGAGTGCCACCCAGCGACGAAACAGCTGCAAGGGGAGAAATTACAGGCTCTTGGGCTGGGTATTGCTAATTACGTTTATGGTCCTTGAGTTTTTGATGACCGTCGGCAGCACCGACACCGGGGAGACCGGGAGTCTTCTGCTTCCGGCAGTCATTTTGTTCGTGATCGGACACAAGCGGGACCAAAGCTTCGGAATGCTGATCGAGGTTTATACGGATGCCATCGTGCGAAGGAGGCTGTTCCATATCCCGTACATTGCCCAGGCGGTTAGGCTGAGACCGGAGCAGGTGATCCGGGATTTGAATGATATGTTTCGCATGCATTTGCTCCCCCATGGACGGATCGAGAACGGTGTCGTGAAAATCCCGTCCTTGCGGAGCCGGGAAGACTTCAGCGAAACCAGTGGTGCACAGAGCCTTGATGAGCAGCTGAACTCGGTCCTGAATCAAGCAGCCGTGATTTTGACGGCAGAGCGGACGGAGACACCGGAAGAGGACGGCCCGTATTGGATAGAATGCCCCGGATGCGGTGCGAAATCGTCCGTGGCCCGCGGCGAGCACAAGGAGTGCGACTATTGCGGCACGCTGCTGAGGCACAGCAGGATCGGGTAGACGGAGGGTTCGAAAAAGGGGGATCTGCCCAAGCCCCTTCTAAAGCACTGGTCGCCTTGATCGAGTGGCCCCAAGCGTGTAAGGATAAAAGCCGGCCTGCGCGACAAGTCCCTTTATGCTCTTCTGTCAAGAAAGTAGACACCTCTAAGCTAAGCTATACACTCGTAATAGCACTGCTCAAAACGCACCGGGGACATATACCCAATCGTACTGTTAGAACGTTTTCGGTTGTAAAAAAATTCAAGGTACCGGTACAGCTTCTGCCCGGCTTCCTCTTTTGTTTTAAACTTAGGTTTGCTGTAAATGAATTCTCGCTTTAGGATACTGTGAAACGCTTCAATACAGGCGTTGTCGTAGCAGTTTCCTTTGCGGCTCATACTGGGCTTCATGTTAAATTGCTTCAACTGTTCACGGTACTCTTTAGCGGCATATTGCGAACCGCGGTCGGAATGGTGAATCAATCCCTTCGGAGGCTTCTTAGCAGCATACGCCATCTTTAGGGCATCGAGGGTAAGGTCTGTGGTCATCCGATCGCTTAGCTTCCAACCGACGATTTGTTTGGTGTACAGATCCAGGATGCTCGCAAGGTAGAGTTTCCCTTGGCGGCAGGGGATGTACGTGATGTCAGCGACCCACTTTTCGTTGGGCTTTGTGGCTTTGAAATTTTGTTCCAACACGTTAGGGGCAATCGGGAGATCATGCTTGGAATCGGTCGTAACCACTCGGAACTTACGGGCCATGCATGAACGAAGGCCATGTTCGCGCATAATGAGGCCCACCGTACGTTCCGATACCGTCCATCCTTCCTTCACCAGCTCGTTTCGTATTCGGGGACTGCCGTAGGTTTCATCGGAGTCATAGAAGTGCCATTTCACACGTTCAGCCAGCGTTGCCTTACGTTTTTCCCGTTCAGAAGCTTCAGAGGTACGCCATTTGTAATAACCGCTCCGAGACACGTGAAAGAGAACGCACATCTTCTCCAATCGAAACTCGGAGCGATGATCTTCGATAAACTGGAACCTTAGTTCTTTTCTTTGCTGAAGATGTGCATGGCCTTTTTTAGGATCGCAATTTCTTCTCTCAAATCATCAATTTCGCGTTTCTGATCTTCGATAAGTTGGGTTTGCTGACGTAAGGTTTCCCCATGATTGACAGGCTCGTGCTCGAATGTTCGATACTTTTTGACCCAGTTGCGTAATGTGCCTGGATTAATGTTCAACTCATCGGCGATCTGCTCCAGCGTCTTCGACTGTTCTTGCACGTACTTTACGGTTTCACGCTTAAATGTCTCGTTGTAATGTTGTCTATTGCCACTCATTTTTTTTGACACCCTCTCGTCTGCTTTGTTTCATTATCGTTTTATCACTAAGGGGTGTCCACTTTTTATTCTAGCTGCATTAAGGGACTTGTTTGCTGTCGCGGGCCCGAGGTACTTCATTCTTCGCTTTAAGCGTAGTATGGGCGTTTTTTCTTCGCTAAATTTACAATTTTACAGGGTTAACGATGAGTTCCTATAAAATTTGCGATATAGTATAGGTTATAGCCTGGACATGAAGATGCTGCCAACGCGAAAAAAGGGACATTTATGTATTGCCCTTGCCCGATATATCCAGTATAATGTCCACTATACGAAAACAGTAGTCTTTGAGGAGAGGACGTTTTGTGAAGGAACGCTATTATTTGGTCCGGGAAGACATCCTTCCCGAAGCTGTGGTCAAAACGATGCAGGTGAAGAAGCTGCTGGCCTCCGGCGACGTCAAGACGGTCCATGAAGCTGTTGAGCAGGTAGGGCTTAGCCGCAGCGCCTTTTATAAGTATAAGGATGGCATCCATCCGATCAATCAGCTGGAGCGGGATGAAATTGTCACCATATCGATTGATATGGAGCACCGTTCGGGCATGCTGTCAGAGGTGCTTGGATTGGTTGCCAGTGAAGGCGGCAATGTGCTGACCATCCACCAGAGCATTCCTTTACAGGGGATCGCAAACGTGGTGATCTCTGTTGAGGTCTCCCGCTTGATTGAAGAGCTCGACGATTTGTTGGACGGTCTGCGCCGGATCACCGGCGTACGCAAAGTACAGATGATCGGGCAAGGATAATTCGTTTCATAGTTAAGTAAATCGCTTATTGTGATGGGATACGGGAGGTAATTGTAGGAATGAAGCCGGTGAAGATAGGACTTTTAGGATTGGGAACAGTAGGAACTGGGGTTGTGCGAATTGTAGAAGGTCATCAGGAGGATCTGAGCAGCCAGGTCGGATCACCGATCGTGATCGAGCGGATTGCGGTGAAGCATCTGGAGAAATACCGCAGCGTCAGTGTGGATCAGAGCAAGCTGACGGAGGATCCGTGGGAAGTGATCCGGGATCCGGAGATTGATGTCATTGTGGAAGTTATGGGCGGCATCGATCAGACGAAGACGTACATTTTGGAAGCGCTGGACCGCGGCAAGCATATCGTGACGGCGAATAAGGATCTGATGGCTCTGCACGGCGCCGAGATTTTGGCAAAAGCGCAAGAGAAGCAGTGCGATGTATTCTATGAGGCAAGCGTAGCCGGCGGTATTCCGATTATCCGGACGCTGATTGAAGGCTTCTCATCGGACCGCATTATGAAGATTATGGGGATCGTGAACGGTACGACCAATTATATTTTGACGAAAATGAGCCAGGAGGGCGCATCCTTTGAGGACGTACTGGCTGAAGCGCAGGCGCTCGGCTATGCGGAGGCAGACCCGACCTCTGATGTGGAGGGCCTGGACGCGGCACGCAAGATGGCGATTCTCGGAACGCTTGGTTTCCGGACGAATGTCGAGCTGCAGGATGTATCGGTCAAGGGAATCTCTCAAGTAACCAAAGAAGATATTTCGTACGCCAAACGTCTGGGCTATGAGATGAAGCTGCTCGGCATCGCGGAGCGTCAGGACGACGAGGTCAGCATCAGCGTGCAGCCGACCATGGTACGCACGGGACATCCCATCGCAGCCGTTAACGGTGTTTTCAACGCCGTCTATGTGTATGGGGAAGCTGTAGGGGAGACGATGTTCTACGGAGCGGGTGCCGGCGAGATGCCGACGGCGACCTCCGTTGTGGCGGATCTGGTCGCGATCATCAAAAACTTGAAGCTTGGCGTGAACGGTCTGAAAGCGATTGTTCCGTATAAACAGAAGAAGCTTAAGACGGATGAGCAGATTTCGTATAAAAACTTCATTCTGCTGCATGTCGATGATAAAGCGGGTGTACTCGCCCAAATCACCCAAGTGTTTGCGCAGCATGACGTAAGCCTGGAATCGGTCGTTCAGCAGCCGAATGACCAGAATCCGGATGCAGAGATCATCATCGTCACGCACCATGCGAGCAAGGCAAATATGGATAAGGTGCTGAATCATTTCGAGGGCCTGGAGGTTATTCGGCGGATCAAGAGCGTCTACCGCGTAGAAGGCTAACCCATAAGACCGCGAAGTGAGCATCAGAGCCGAGACTATATTTTTTCATAGAAAAGGAGATCATGAGAGATGCCGTACGAAGGACTGCTTCAAACTTATAAAGAATATTTACCCGTTAATGAACAAACCCCGCTGCTGACCCTTAAAGAGGGGAATACGCCCCTGATCCGCGCCGAAAACCTGTCGGAGGAGCTAGGGATCGATCTGCACTTTAAATTTGAAGGCCTCAATCCTACAGGCTCCTTTAAAGACCGGGGAATGGTGATGGCGGTAGCCAAAGCGATGGAGGAAGGCAGCCGCACCATTATGTGCGCCTCGACCGGCAATACCTCCGCTGCAGCGGCTGCTTATGCGGCGCGTGGCGGGTTGAACTGCATCGTTATTATCCCGAACAACAATATTGCCCTGGGCAAACTCGCACAGGCGATGATCTACGGCGCCAAAGTGATTGCCATCGACGGCAATTTTGACCGCGCACTGGAAATCGTCCGGGAGATCACGGCTAAGCATCCGATTACCCTCGTCAACTCGGTGAACCCGTACCGGATCGAAGGGCAGAAGACGGCTGCATTCGAAGTGGTTGATCAGTTGGGAAAAGCGCCGGACGTGCTGGCGATCCCGGTTGGGAATGCAGGCAATATCTCCGCATATTGGAAAGGCTTCAAGGAATACCATGCAGCCGGCAAAGCGGCTTTGCTTCCTAAAATGCTCGGCTTTGAGGCCGAAGGAGCCATGGCCATCGTGAAAGGCGAGCCGATTGCTAATCCGGAAACGGTCGCAACGGCAATCCGAATCGGCAATCCGGCCAGCTGGAAGACGGCGGTTGCTGCAGCCGAGGAGTCCCGCGGCCAGATTAACTATGTAACCGATGAGGAAATATTGGAAGCCTACCGCAAAATCGCGTCACGTGAAGGAATCTTTGCCGAGCCGGGATCCGCAGCTTCGATTGCAGGCGTATATAAAATGAAGCGGGAAGGATATTTTAAAGGCGGGGAATCCGTTGTCTGCGTTCTGACTGGACATGGATTGAAGGATCCGAACATCGCGATCTCAACCGTCAAATCGGAACCGCTGGTCGTATCCGATACGGAGTCCGCAGTCATGGAAGCCATCGCGAAGCTTGAAGGAGCTGCGCAGGTATGAGTTTGTCCCAAGGCGTAAGGGTGAAGGTTCCGGCCAGTACGGCCAACCTCGGTCCCGGATTTGATACGCTCGGCATGGCATTGTCACTTTACTCCTGGATCGAGCTGAAGCCGGCTGATCGCACTGAACTTCATCTCTACGGGGACGAGATGAAGGGAGTGCCGGTCGACAAAAGCAATTTGATCTATAAAGTGGCGCAAATGGTGTTCGATGAAGCAGGAGAATCGGTTCCCGAGCTTGAAATATCGATGTATTCCGACATTCCGTTGGCCCGGGGACTCGGCAGCAGCGCTTCCGCCATCGTTGGCGCCTTATTCGCGGCCAATGCGTTGATCGGCTCTCCGTTGTCTGAGGCCAAGCTGTTCGATATGGCGACTGCCCTCGAGAAGCATCCGGACAACGTTGGCGCCTCGTTATTTGGCGGCATTATTACGGCGGTATGGGATGGAAAGCATGCGGATTATATCCGGATCGACCCGCCGGCCCGTCTCGGGACGGTGGTCGTCATTCCGGATTTCCACCTGGCCACGTCCAAAGCACGGGAGGCGCTGCCTGCCCAGGTCAATTTGACGGATGCCGTATATAATATTAGTCGATCGTCCTTGATGACGGCTGCCCTGTCGGCAGGCCGCCTGGATCTTGTACGTGCAGCGATGCAGGACCGCATTCACCAGCCTTACCGGGCACCGCTCGTGCCCGGGATGCCGAGAATTCTGGCGGAAGCGCCTGATCAAGGCGCACTGGGGGTCGCGCTCAGCGGAGCAGGCCCGACGATCATCGCTTTCGTGGATCGTGACGATCGGCGTGTGGATGATCTCAAGGCTTACTTGGTGAAAGCGATGGAGGCCGAAGGCATTTCGGCCTCGTGCTTCTGTCTGGACCCGGCAGCCGAGGGCGTCCGGACGATGGACGACATCAACAACAGATCCTTTTTGGATATGATTAGAGGGGAAGTTACCGCATGAAAAAAATAGCCTTGTTGCCCTCAGGATCGGTATCTCATGAAGCGATACGATATCTTCTTGGCGATCAGCCTGTCGAGCTGGTCCACTACAAACTGATCTCTGATGTGTTCATGTCTACGGTCGAAGGCAAGAGTGATTATAGCGTCATTCCGATTGAGAATACGATTGAGGGCTCTGTAAGCCTCCATATGGATTGGCTTGTCAATGAGGTGGATATGCCGATGCAGGTGGAGTGGGTGTATCCGTCGATTCAAAATTTGATCGGCAATGCTTCGGAATTCCGCGGACCCGATGGAATGATGGATTTCAGCAAGATTACGAAAATCTGGTCCCATCAGGTTGCGACTGCCCAGTGCCGCCAATTCCTGGCCAAAGCAGCCCCTCAGGCGGAGCTTGAACAGGTTGGCAGCACGTCCGAAGGCGTTAAAATCGTAAAAGAAAATCCGGGCAAAGGGTGGGCGGCCATCGGAACATCCCTCGGTGCAGCGGAGCATGGATTGGATCTGCTCGCAGAGCGGATTACGGATCACGACAACAATTACACCCGGTTCGTGCTGATCGGCCATGAGCCGATCGCCATTGACCGTTCACCGGAGCATGTCAAGACGAGCATTCTGGTTACGCTGCCGGAAGATGTGCCGGGTGCGCTGCATCAGGTGCTTTCGGCATTTGCGTGGAGACGGCTGAACCTGACCCGAATCGAATCCCGGCCGACCAAGAAAAAGCTCGGCAACTATTATTTCTATATTGATGTAATGGCTCCGGCCGATTCCGTTCTGTTGACGGCCGCCATGGGAGAAATCGAAGCGCTCGGATGCCAAGTCCGCACGCTTGGATCGTATCCGGGTTACGCCTACGAAAGCGAGAAATTGGGGGTAAAGTAAATGTCTGAGCAATGGATCTATTTAGACGGAGAATTTGTCACGAAAGAGAATGCGAAAGTTTCGGTATTTGATCACGGCTTCCTGTACGGGGACGGCATTTTCGAAGGCATCCGGATTTATAACGGCAACATCTTCAAATGCAAAGAGCATTTGGACCGTTTATACGATTCGGCCAAGTCTATCGATCTAGTTATTCCATTGGCCTACGATGAGCTGCTGGAGGCAATGGCGGAGACGATTCGCCGCAACGATATGAGAGACGGCTACATCCGCCTCGTCGTGTCGCGCGGTGCCGGCAATCTGGGGCTTGATCCACGTCGCTGCCCGAAACCGACGGTGTTGATCATTGTCGAACAGTTGGCAATCTATTCTGAGGAAGCTTATTTGAACGGCTTGCGGGCGGTTTCTGTGGCCCAGCGCAGAAACATTCCGGATGCGCTCAATCCGAAGATCAAGTCGCTGAACTATTTGAACAACATCCTCGTTAAGATCCAGTCAAACTTCGCAGGGGCCGATGAAGCCATTATGATGAACGCTCAAGGGTATGTTACGGAGGGTTCGGGAGACAATATTTTTATCGTGAAAAATGGTGTCGTCACAACGCCGCCTTGTTACCTGGGCGCACTTGAAGGCATTACGCGCCAGGCGATTATCGAGCTGTGCGGCAAGCTTGACATTCCGCTTAAGGAAGAGCCTTTCAGCATGCATGATGTGTATATCGCCGACGAGGTATTTTTCACAGGTACGGCCGCCGAGGTCATCGCTGCACGCGAAATTGACGGGCGCACCATCGGAAAAGGGCAAGCGGGTCCGATTACGCTCCGATTGCTTGAAGAATTCCGGAAAATCGTTGAGATTGACGGGTATAAAGTTTGGGAATCCTAAAGATTACGGACAAGTAAATCAAGCTTATTGAACAATCCTTTCATGTCGATGAAAGGATTTTTTTTGTATCGAGGGATGTCAATCGCCCATTTCTTGCATAGGATGTAGTAACGAACACGGGCGAATAACCATGACGCCTAGAAGAGTGTAGGAGGTTTTAGCGGCGTGAAGATACACATCGTCAAGGAAGGCGACACCCTATATGAGCTGTCCAAAAAATTTGACGTACCGTTAACGAAGATCATCGATGCCAACCCGCAGCTGGTCGATCCGAATAAGCTTGATGTCGGGGCTAAAATTAAAATTCCGACAGAGCCCGTTCCGGTACCTGGCGGCAGCCAGCCAATTATCCATAAGCACACGGTAAAGCAAGGGGATTCTCTATGGAAGCTGTCCAAAGCTTGGGGAGTGACCCTGAAAGAAATTATCGATGCCAACCCGCAGCTTAAAAATCCGAATGCCCTTTTGGTGGGAGAGATTGTGAACATCCCGTCATCTGGCATTTATACGGAGACGGGGGACAGCGATGGCGTAACGATGAGTGCTGAAATGGCTCCAGGCAAAAAGAAGCCGGGCAGCAAGGATTACACGGGCGTCAAAGAAGAAATTACCCAGCCCGTACCGCAGCCGCCGGTGGCCCCGCCACAGCCAATGCCAGAGCCGCCTGTGTTACCGAAGCTACCGGAGATTGCGCCTCTGCCGGAGGAGCCTAAAAAGGTAGAGCCGGAGTACAAACCGGAGATTAAGCCCGAGTACAAACCTGAGATTAAACTCGAGTATAAACCGGAGATTAAACCCGAATTTAAACTAGAATACAAACCGGAGTATAAGCCAGAGTTCAAGCCAGAATTTAAACCGGAGTATAAACCGGAGTATAAACCGGAGTATAAACCGGAATACAAACCTTTTGAGCCGGAGCAAATGTATCCGTTAAAGACAATGCCAATGCCGCATCCGGTTCTTCCGGTCGATGAACCATGCCCGAAGGTTGCGGATTTCCATGTCCAACCTTTCATGCATCCATGTCCGGAGTTTCCGATTCACCATGTTCCGGATCATCCATGTCTTGGTCCGTACCAACATCACCATCATCATGGATATCATGAGCCTCAGTTTACGATGCCGCAATACGGTTATCCGGAATCCCCATGCGGGTGCCATGAACCGGTAAAATGGCAAGGAGAGAGCGTTCATCCATATTACCACGTGCCACAGCCGGCTGTTCCGGCGTCCTATGGAGACGCTTGGGGAAATGCAGCGGGAGGTTATCCGGGATTGTCCGGGGACTCGGTTGGGATGGAGTATTCCCAGGTATCCGTTTCCGAGTCCTATACGGCAGGAGTTACTTCTAACTATATGCCGTACTCGGAACATCACGGGATTTCGCCGCTTGGCTACGCCTCTTCACCTTGCGGCTGTCAGGGCGGAGAAGTTAGTCCTTTTTACGGTATGCCTCAAAGTTATCCATATGCTAACCAGGGCGCATCGGAGCATGCAATGCCTTATAATTGGCAGCATGGTGCCATGAATTCGTCGGGTGCCTACAGCGTTCCTTCGGCACCGATTGGAGCTTTCGGCGCAAATCCATCATTCATGAACCCTTATGAACAGATGTGGATAGACCGTCAAAATGAAGAACAAGGAGTAGGAATTGCTTCAAGCTTTACGGAAGATGCACCTCCAACGAATCATTCAGTTGAAGAGAGCGATCAGGAAGCTGAAATTCGTGACGCTGCAATTGAAGAGAATAGTAAGACGGCCAAGGCAAAGGTTCATCGTCAGACGGGGGGGAAAGCCTCCAGAACTGCAGCCAAGAAAACACGGAAGCCGCAGTCGGCAAAGAACAAACAGCAAAACCCATGGATAAAAGGATAAAGGTTTAGCGAAAAAATAAGGGGTAACAGCTTAGAGGTAAGTTGTGAGTGGTTTAGAGCCATGTTAGGATTTTTAGTAGAAGGGCGGCCGGTCACCGGCCGTCTTGTCTCATTATAGTAGGGATACAAAGCGTGGTAAAATATAGGGCGGAACGAGCTTCAAGTGCTTTGAAAGCCACTATTTAATTAGTACAAGCTGCAATAATGGATTTGGAAAAAATTATGCATTGTTAAACAGTATTGATTCATGATATATTATAAATCCAGTCGCGAAACGAACGCCTTTGCGGCAGGGAAGAGGTCGATGAATAATTTTTGGTTTCGATTTTAAGTAATAAAAAAAACTTTAAAAAACCTCTTGCATTATCGAAATGAATATGATATATTATAAGAGTTGCTGATGCGAACGAGATTCGCCGGTAACGAAAAGGTTGATCTTTGAAAACTGAACAACGAGTGAGTAAAAACGAACCGCTTCGGCGGGGAGTTACAATAGAGAATTGAACAAATTCTCGTCAGTTTTTCTAATGAGCTTAATCGCTCTTTCAATCGATCGTCCTTCGGACGATCTTTATTGGAGAGTTTGATCCTGGCTCAGGACGAACGCTGGCGGCGTGCCTAATACATGCAAGTCGAGCGGAGCTGATGGAGTGCTTGCACTCCTGATGCTTAGCGGCGGACGGGTGAGTAACACGTAGGCAACCTGCCCTCAAGACTGGGATAACTACCGGAAACGGTAGCTAATACCGGATAATTAAATTCGCTGCATGGCGGAGTTATGAAAGGCGGAGCAATCTGTCGCTTGAGGATGGGCCTGCGGCGCATTAGCTAGTTGGTGAGGTAACGGCTCACCAAGGCGACGATGCGTAGCCGACCTGAGAGGGTGAACGGCCACACTGGGACTGAGACACGGCCCAGACTCCTACGGGAGGCAGCAGTAGGGAATCTTCCGCAATGGGCGAAAGCCTGACGGAGCAACGCCGCGTGAGTGATGAAGGTTTTCGGATCGTAAAGCTCTGTTGCCAGGGAAGAACGTCTCATAGAGTAACTGCTATGAGAGTGACGGTACCTGAGAAGAAAGCCCCGGCTAACTACGTGCCAGCAGCCGCGGTAATACGTAGGGGGCAAGCGTTGTCCGGAATTATTGGGCGTAAAGCGCGCGCAGGCGGTTCTTTAAGTCTGGTGTTTAAACCCGAGGCTCAACTTCGGGACGCACTGGAAACTGGGGAACTTGAGTGCAGAAGAGGAGAGTGGAATTCCACGTGTAGCGGTGAAATGCGTAGATATGTGGAGGAACACCAGTGGCGAAGGCGACTCTCTGGGCTGTAACTGACGCTGAGGCGCGAAAGCGTGGGGAGCGAACAGGATTAGATACCCTGGTAGTCCACGCCGTAAACGATGAATGCTAGGTGTTAGGGGTTTCGATACCCTTGGTGCCGAAGTTAACACATTAAGCATTCCGCCTGGGGAGTACGGTCGCAAGACTGAAACTCAAAGGAATTGACGGGGACCCGCACAAGCAGTGGAGTATGTGGTTTAATTCGAAGCAACGCGAAGAACCTTACCAAGTCTTGACATCCCTCTGAATCCTCTAGAGATAGAGGCGGCCTTCGGGACAGAGGAGACAGGTGGTGCATGGTTGTCGTCAGCTCGTGTCGTGAGATGTTGGGTTAAGTCCCGCAACGAGCGCAACCCTTGATCTTAGTTGCCAGCACTTTGGGTGGGCACTCTAAGGTGACTGCCGGTGACAAACCGGAGGAAGGTGGGGATGACGTCAAATCATCATGCCCCTTATGACTTGGGCTACACACGTACTACAATGGCTGGTACAACGGGAAGCGAAGCCGCGAGGTGGAGCCAATCCTAAAAAGCCAGTCTCAGTTCGGATTGCAGGCTGCAACTCGCCTGCATGAAGTCGGAATTGCTAGTAATCGCGGATCAGCATGCCGCGGTGAATACGTTCCCGGGTCTTGTACACACCGCCCGTCACACCACGAGAGTTTACAACACCCGAAGTCGGTGGGGTAACCCTTACGGGAGCCAGCCGCCGAAGGTGGGGTAGATGATTGGGGTGAAGTCGTAACAAGGTAGCCGTATCGGAAGGTGCGGCTGGATCACCTCCTTTCTATGGAGTACCTCGCTTCCGTAGCGAAGCGGTACAAATACGCTTGACCGAAAGGTCGCCGATTCCTTTGCGAAAGCAAAGACACCAAATCAGGTTTAGGCCTGTTACTCACTCGTTGGTCAGTTTTGAGAGTTCAACCTCTCAAGCTTGTTGATTCCAGATCTTTCTTGTAGACAAGATCGCTGAGAATTGATAAGATATTCTTCCGGTCGTTAAATGACCGAATGAATTTGATCCTTGAAAACTAGATAACGAAACGAATTTGCGTTTTAGAAATATCCTTTTAGCTGAACTTGTGTCAAAACAAGTTTCAATAAAAGTAGCACGCGAAGGTTTTGGGATCATCGATCCTTTGGAAGCTTGTTTCACCATTGAATGGTTTGATCCAATCAGGAAACAAGCGGACAACAGAGCGATGAGCACAATAACCGGAGCATAAGGTTAAGCTACTAAGAGCACACGGAGGATGCCTAGGCGCTAGGAGCCGATGAAGGACGTGGCGAACAACGATACTGCCTCGGGGAGCTGTAAGCAAGCTTCGATCCGGGGATGTCCGAATGGGGAAACCCGACTGGTGTAATAGCCAGTCACTTCTGCCTGAATACATAGGGCAGCTAGAGGCATACCCAGGGAACTGAAACATCTAAGTACCTGGAGGAAGAGAAAACAAGAGTGATTCCGTCAGTAGCGGCGAGCGAACGCGGAACAGCCTAAACCAGAGAGCTTGCTCTCTGGGGTTGTGGGACGTCTCACATGGAGTTACAAAGGTTTAGATTAGACGAACAGGTCTGGAAAGGCCGGCCATAGAAGGTAAAAGCCCTGTAATCGAAAATGTGAACCCTCCGAGACGGATCCCGAGTAGTGCGGGGCACGTGAAACCCCGTATGAATCCAGCAGGACCATCTGCTAAGGCTAAATACTCCCTAGCGACCGATAGTGAAGCAGTACCGTGAGGGAAAGGTGAAAAGCACCCCGGAAGGGGAGTGAAATAGAACCTGAAACCGTGTGCTTACAAGAAGTCAGAGCCCGATCGATGGGTGATGGCGTGCCTTTTGTAGAATGAACCGGCGAGTTACGTTCCCATGCAAGGTTAAGGCGAGAAGCCGTAGCCGCAGCGAAAGCGAGTCTGAATAGGGCGCTTTAGTATGTGGACGTAGACCCGAAACCGTGTGATCTACCCCTGTCCAGGGTGAAGGTGCGGTAACACGCACTGGAGGCCCGAACCCACGTACGTTGAAAAGTGCGGGGATGAGGTGGGGGTAGCGGAGAAATTCCAATCGAACTCGGAGATAGCTGGTTCTCCCCGAAATAGCTTTAGGGCTAGCCTCGGAAATTAGAGTCGTGGAGGTAGAGCACTGATTGGGTGCGGGGCCCGCAAGGGTTACCAAGCTCAGTCAAACTCCGAATGCCATAGACTTATATCCGGGAGTCAGACAGTGAGTGCTAAGATCCATTGTCAAAAGGGAAACAGCCCAGACCATCAGCTAAGGTCCCCAAGTGTGTGTTAAGTGGGAAAGGATGTGGAGTTGCACAGACAACCAGGATGTTGGCTTAGAAGCAGCCACCATTTAAAGAGTGCGTAATAGCTCACTGGTCGAGTGACTCTGCGCCGAAAATGTAACGGGGCTAAACACACCACCGAAGCTATGGCTTGAATCGACTTCACTGCTTCTTTGAGGTAGTGAGCCTGAGTTGAACATTTTTGTCAGACTTGAGATGAAATCAAGGATGACCAAATGCTCTCAGGGGTTAAACACACTTCGAAGGCGGAGTGAAGTCGATTCAGGGGTAGGGGAGCGTTGTATGTAGGTTGAAGGTGTACCGTAAGGAGCGCTGGACAGCATACAAGTGAGAATGCCGGTATGAGTAACGAAAAGATCAGTGAGAATCTGATCCGCCGAAAGCCCAAGGTTTCCTGAGGAAGGCTCGTCCGCTCAGGGTAAGTCGGGACCTAAGGCGAGGCCGAAAGGCGTAGTCGAAGGACAACAGGTTGAAATTCCTGTACCACCGTAAACCGTTATGAACGATGGGGTGACGCAGGAGGGTAGTGACGCGGACTGATGGATGTCCGTCCAAGCAGTGAGGCTGATGTGTAGGCAAATCCGCACATCGTAAGGCTGGGCTGTGATGGGGAGTGAAAATTACAGTAGCGAAGGTCATGATCTCACACTGCCAAGAAAAGCCTCTAGTCAGGTGAAGGTGCCCGTACCGCAAACCGACACAGGTAGGCGAGAAGAGAATTCTAAGGCGCGCGGAAGAACTCTCGTTAAGGAACTCGGCAAAATGACCCCGTAACTTCGGGAGAAGGGGTGCCTCGGTAGGGTGAATAGCCCGAGGGGGCCGCAGTGAAAAGGCCCAAGCGACTGTTTAGCAAAAACACAGGTCTGTGCGAAGCCGCAAGGCGAAGTATACGGGCTGACGCCTGCCCGGTGCTGGAAGGTTAAGGGGAGCGGTTAGGGATTAGTCCCGAAGCTGTGAACCGAAGCCCCAGTAAACGGCGGCCGTAACTATAACGGTCCTAAGGTAGCGAAATTCCTTGTCAGGTAAATTCTGACCCGCACGAATGGCGTAACGACTTGGGCGCTGTCTCAACGAGAGATCCGGTGAAATTTTAATACCTGTGAAGATGCAGGTTACCCGCGACAAGACGGAAAGACCCCATGGAGCTTTACTGCAGCTTGATATTGGATTTGGGTACGATCTGTACAGGATAGGTGGGAGCCTTTGAAGCATGAGCGCCAGCTTGTGTGGAGGCGACGTTGGGATACCACCCTGATCGTATCTAGGTTCTAACCTGGTACCGTGATCCGGTACGGGGACAGTGTCAGGCGGGCAGTTTGACTGGGGCGGTCGCCTCCTAAAGAGTAACGGAGGCGCCCCAAGGTTCCCTCAGAATGGTTGGAAATCATTCGAAGAGTGCAAAGGCATAAGGGAGCTTGACTGCGAGACCTACAAGTCGAGCAGGGACGAAAGTCGGGCTTAGTGATCCGGTGGTACCGCATGGAAGGGCCATCGCTCAACGGATAAAAGCTACCCTGGGGATAACAGGCTTATCTCCCCCAAGAGTCCACATCGACGGGGAGGTTTGGCACCTCGATGTCGGCTCATCGCATCCTGGGGCTGAAGTAGGTCCCAAGGGTTGGGCTGTTCGCCCATTAAAGCGGTACGCGAGCTGGGTTCAGAACGTCGTGAGACAGTTCGGTCCCTATCTGTCGTGGGCGTAGGAAATTTGAGAGGAGCTGTCCTTAGTACGAGAGGACCGGGATGGACGTACCGCTGGTGCACCAGTTGTTCCGCCAGGAGCATGGCTGGGTAGCTACGTACGGACGGGATAAGCGCTGAAAGCATCTAAGCGTGAAGCCCCCCTCAAGATGAGATTTCCCAGTATGTAAGACCCCTTGAAGACGACGAGGTAGATAGGTTGGAGGTGGAAGTGCAGCAATGCATGGAGCTGACCAATACTAATCGGTCGAGGGCTTATCCTAAAAGCTTTCTGAAAGAAAGCTCGCTACGGAAGCATAAATAAACCCACCAAAGTGAAGAAGAGCTTCGAAGCTGATTCCGATTACTTTGGCGGGGCCCAGAAAGATCTGAGGATCTGAAGGGACAATGCTACGGATTCTAATCAATGCAAAGACGTTTCGTATCTAGTTTTCAGGTGATCAAACCCGATTTGCAGGTGTACAAGCTGCACATGCAATGAAGATGATTACGGCATTTGGCGATGCCGCATCCTGAATTTAACGTTTGGTGGCGATGGCGGAAGGGTTCCACGCGTTCCCATACCGAACACGACCGTTAAGCCTTCCAGCGCCGATGGTACTTGGACCGAAGGGTCCCGGGAGAGTAGGACGCCGCCAAGCGGTACATATTCCCTGATAGCTCAGTTGGTAGAGCACTCGACTGTTAATCGAGTTGTCACAGGTTCGAGTCCTGTTCGGGGAGCCACTTATGGAGAGGTGTCCGAGTTGGCCGAAGGAGCACGATTGGAAATCGTGTAGGCGTCAAAAGCGTCTCGAGGGTTCGAATCCCTCTCTCTCCGCCAGCAAGGACTTTATATACGGCCCGTTGGTCAAGGGGTTAAGACACCTCCCTTTCACGGAGGTAACAGGGGTTCGAATCCCCTACGGGTCACCAACATGGAGGCTTAGCTCAGCTGGGAGAGCATCTGCCTTACAAGCAGAGGGTCGGGGGTTCGATCCCCTCAGCCTCCACCATTAAATATCCCCAAAAGATAAAGCAAAGGCTTTACAGGTGGTTTTATTAGGGGAGCTTATACACAATGACGCGGGGTGGAGCAGTTCGGTAGCTCGTCGGGCTCATAACCCGAAGGTCGCAGGTTCAAATCCTGCCCCCGCAACCAATTATATCGCATTAGCGATCAAGCCTCATGGAACTGTGGTGTAGAGGCCTAACATGCCTGCCTGTCACGCAGGAGATCGCGGGTTCGAATCCCGTCAGTTCCGCCATTTTTAACAATGGGAGCCATTAGCTCAGTTGGTAGAGCACCTGACTTTTAATCAGGGTGTCGAAGGTTCGAGTCCTTCATGGCTCACCAGTGTTACATAAATCTTGATATTGCGGACGTGGCTCAGCGGTAGAGCATCGCCTTGCCAAGGCGAGGGTCGCGGGTTCGATTCCCGTCGTCCGCTCCATTTGCGCCCTTAGCTCAGCTGGATAGAGCGTTTGACTACGAATCAAAAGGTCGGGAGTTCGAATCTCTCAGGGCGTGCCATTGATTGATGTGCGCATTCATCATGAATTTACTTAATGATTATCCTTACGCCGGTGTGGCGGAATTGGCAGACGCGCGCGACTCAAAATCGTGAGGGAAACCGTGGGGGTTCGAGTCCCTTCACCGGCATTTTAAATAACGGGACGTAGCTCAGCTTGGTAGAGCACCTGGTTTGGGACCAGGGGGTCGCATGTTCAAATCGTGTCGTCCCGATTCAAGCAAGGACCATTTTCAGAATTTCTGAAGATGGTCCTTTTGTCGTTGCGCACTTTCGGTACAAGGGATGTCTGAATAATTTGGCAGCCTTGCGGTCACAATATGAAAAACATTGAATAGAAGGGGATAACCTTGAGTGTTTTTCAATTCCTAAGAAAAGTGTTCCGCAAACGACGGAGACGCTGGAGACGGGCCATCTGGTCCAGTTCGATCCTTGCAGCGGCCATGATCTTCATTTGGTCTGGCCAGACGCTGAAGGATCAAATGAATATGCTGCTCACCGATAGCCGCGGCGAAAAACCGCTCGCGCTCGAGACGATGCATTATTTGCAGATGGAAGAAGAGAAGCAAGAAGAGCGGACTTCCGAGCAGAGAAAGTTTATGCAGGAACTGAACGCATCAAAGGGGAAGAAGAAAGTACATCTGCGCACTACCTATGTATGCGGGGTTGAAGAGCAGAATATCGGGCGCCTGAATGCAGACGGCATCTATGAACTGATGAATAAAAACCCATTATGGCAGGGCCGCCTGGATGACAAAGGGGAAGTTTGGCTGGAGCAAACGGTATCCGATCTCTCCCCCAACTGCAAGAAGCAAGCGTACATGAGCGTGGATGCAAGCGGAAATTTAACTTTGTTTGAGGGACCTCCCGAAGAAGAGAAGGTTCTCCGCACCTTTTTCCAATTAGATATCGGTTCGATGGAGTCCTCCTTGCCAAAGGATGTCATCCAGCAGCTTCAGGAGGGGATCCGGATTCAGGATATGGATGAATACAACAGCGTCTTGTCGACGTTTAGTGATTATGCGCGGGATATGGCTGAAAATGTGATGAAGCCCAGCTCCTGAGCGAATCCGGGCGAACCGGGTCGACCGTTTTTCGACAATGCCACATTTTTGCTGCTCTATTGTTACACTGCAACACCGCAACTGTCTGGTGCTGATTTGCACCGGGCAGTTTTTCTTTTTCAGTTGCGCGCAGCAGGCCATGCGGTCAAGAACGGAGTGCAATTTATCCGCCCACAAGCCTAATAGAAGCCTCCCTTAAAAAAGGAATCATAAGCTTAGGGAAACAATGTGAAAATAGGCACAAGAAAAGGTTCAAAGTTTTTCCTCAACTAAAGGTCGATCTTTTGTTATAATGGGAGAACGATACATATGTTCGCTTCATCAGAGGAGAGGTTAGTATTGCGTATTTTAGGCATTGACCCGGGGATTGCCATCGTTGGCTTCGGGTTTATTGATAAGACGGGGAGCAAGGTGTCGCCGGTGCAGTACGGCTGTATCCAGACCGAAGCGCATACGCCCGAAGAGGAAAGACTTCATCAGGTTTATGAGGGCATGCTGCAGTTGATTGATAAATATGAGCCGGAAGCCGTGGCTTTCGAGAAGCTTTTTTTTAACCGGAATGTAACGACGGCGATGACGGTATCCCAAGCAAGAGGCGTGCTCATTCTCGCAGCCGTTCAGCGGGGACTTCCCATTGCCGAGTACACGCCTATGCAGGTTAAGCAGGCGATTGTAGGCTATGGGAAGGCGGAGAAGAAACAGGTACAGGAGATGGTAAGGATGTACCTGAAGCTTGCGAGCATACCGAAGCCCGACGACGTGGCTGATGCGCTTGCTGTCGCTATATGTCACGCCCATTCCTATACGTTAAATTCCAGATTAAACGAGGTATTGCGAAAATGATTGATTTTTTACGTGGACAAGTCGTCCATCTCGAGAGTGAATATATTGTGCTGGATGTTCATGATGTAGGGTATCGCATCTTCTGCCCGAACCCGTATGCCTTCGCCAAAATGGAAGGAGTCGTCACGGTGTATACCCACCATCATGTACGCGAGGATGCGATTCTGCTGTTCGGCTTCCCGACACGGGAAGAGCAGCGGTTATTCCGCAAGCTCATCGAAGTATCCGGCATCGGCCCGCGGGTGGCGCTCGGAATATTGGGCGGCGGGTCGCCGGATCATGTGGTATCGGCCATCTACCAAGAGAATATTTCATTTCTGATCAAGCTGCCGGGCATCGGGAAGAAGACCGCCCAACGCATGATTTTGGATCTGAAGGACAAGCTGGACGGCTTCAGCGATGCCGCCATGGCGACAGGACTGTTCGCCCTGCAGCAGGAGCAGCCGGAAGAAAGCGGTTCGGCTTGGACAGAAGCCCGCGAGGGGCTGAAGGCGCTCGGGTACACGGACAGCGAACTGGATAAAGTATGGCTGAAGATTAAGGATTCCATAGGCAGCGGAGAATCGGTCGATGTATTGATGAAACGGGCACTGCAGCAGCTGTATGCCGGTTAATAGCGTCGTCTGCAGGAGAGGAGTTTAACTTAAGATGGACGATCGAATTATTACTGCGAATTTAATGATGGAGGACCAGGCGGTAGAGCTCAGCCTGCGTCCCCGGTATTTGGCCGAATATATCGGACAAAATCAGGTAAAAGAGAATTTGAGAATCTATATCGAGGCAGCGAAGATGCGCAAGGAAGCGCTGGACCATGTGCTGCTGTACGGTCCCCCGGGACTGGGGAAAACGACCCTTGCGAACATTATCGCCAATGAGCTTGGCGTAAATCTGCGTACGACCTCGGGACCCGCCATCGAGCGTCCCGGCGATTTGGCTGCCCTTCTTACGAATCTGCAGGAGGGCGATGTTCTTTTTATCGACGAAATCCATCGGTTGCATCGGACGGTCGAGGAGGTCATGTATCCGGCAATGGAGGATTTTGCGCTGGACATCATGATCGGCAAAGGGCCGAGCGCACGCTCGGTCCGGCTGGATTTGCCGCCCTTCACGCTCATAGGCGCCACCACGAGAGCGGGATTGCTCTCCGCCCCGCTGCGCGATCGCTTCGGGGTTGTCAGCCGGCTGGAATTTTACACGGTGGATGAGCTAAGTTATATCGTGTCCCGCGGCGCGGACATTTTAGGTATCGAAATATTAGGGGATGCCGCAGAGGAAATTGCCCTTCGTTCGCGGGGGACGCCGCGGATTGCAAACCGGCTGCTGAAGCGCGTCCGCGATTTCGCACAGGTACGAGGCGACGGGATGATTACGACCGACATTGCAAAGGAAGCGCTGAGAATGCTGCAGATCGACCCGATGGGGCTTGATCTGATCGATCATAAAATGCTTCATGCCATGATCAAGAGCTTCCGCGGCGGGCCGGTCGGCCTGGATACGATCGCGGCTACGATCGGCGAAGAGAGCCAGACCATCGAGGACGTGTACGAGCCGTATCTGCTGCAGATCGGGTTCCTGCAGCGTACACCGCGGGGGCGGGTCGTGACACCGAACGCATACCATCATTTAGGCATCCCGGTTCCGGAGGATCGCCGTTAGAAGTTTTTGGACAATAGCTTATCATTCTATCCTTACAGCTCCAGGAGGTTTGTAGACATGAATATAAAGGGGAAGAAGTCATTTCTCCGCAGAACTGCCGCAGGCATGGCGGCAGCTGCTCTTGCCGCAAGCATTTGGGCCGCACCTGCCGCGCACGCTGCCGCCCCGTCTCTTGACACGATTCGGGTAGCGATGTTCCTGGATCTTGGAAGCCAGTACAGATCCACAGTGAATGCCGTTACCCTGCAATCCGAGGAGGCCCTGACGGTTGCATTAGACAATGCCGGAGCCCAGGACGCGATGACAAGCATACCGGCTAACCAACAAACGCGCATGAGCGTCGATTCTTACCGGGTGAAGGTACTGGAGACGACAGATTGGAAAACGGCTGCCGAAGCCGCCAAAAAGCTGCAGGCAACGAGCGATAAACCAATGCTGTTTGTGGACGGCAAGGTGTACAAGCTGTATACGGGCATGTATGCATCGGAGAAGGCTGCATCCGATGCGGCCGCGAGAACAGCCAAGACGGCGGCTGCCCATTTGAACGGTCAGACCCCTTCGGTACGAGGCGGACTCCATCTGTCCGCAGGCTCCTTCGCAACGGAAGCGCAGGCGGAAGCAGCGCGTGCAGCCTATGCTGCTGCCGGCGTTGACGCATTTAACGTCATGACCCAGGCAGGTTACGAGGTCTGGGTCGGGGAGGCTGCCAATGCATCGGCTTTGGCCGCTGTCCAGCAGCAAGCCGCTGCTGCAGCGCCGAATCCCCTTGTTGAGACGAATACCAAGACCCCGGGATTGATCCTCCGCAGGGACGCCGGTCTGAACCTGGCGGCTGCTCAAGAAGTTCAGCACTTTATGCTGTCAGGTGAGCTGGCCACGCTCAAGGTGTCGGGGACAGCGGGCACCGGAATCCATGTGAAAGAACGTTCCGACCGAACTTACCGCGGAGCGATGGAGATCGGCAAGAAGAACGGGCAATTGTATTTGGTTAATGAGCTGCCGTTCCAGCAGTATTTATATTCGGTGGTAGGAGCCGAAGTGCCTTCCTCATGGGGGGCCGAGGCTTTGAAGGCACAAGCCGTTGCCGCAAGAACCTATGCGCTGTTCCAAGGAACCAAGTTTGAGGTCGCCAATGTCGTCGATACAACGCTGAGTCAGGCTTATTACGGTACGGCCTACGAGTATCCGAGCGTCGTGCAGGCGGTGGACGCCACTGAGGGAGAAGTCGTCATGAAGGACGGCAAGCTGGTCGAGACGGTGTTCTCCTCCAACGCGGGAGGCATGACCTCTGACCCTGCAGAGGTATGGGGCAATGCCAACAATGTATTCGCGGCAGTCGAGAGTCCGGGCGATACGTCGGCACAAGCCGCGTTGAAATCGTGGTACCACGTTCTTCTGCCCAGCGGGCTCACGGGCTATGTCCGGGAAGATAACGTGAAGGAGACAGGCAGCAAGACTGCTGCAGGCCTCCCTTATATGACCGTTACGTCTAAGGACACGAATGTGCGTCCGCTGCCCCTGATTCAATCCGATGCTAAGCCTGTAGCCCAAATGAATCCGGGCGATACGGCGGTCGTTCTGGACAAGGTGGCGGAATCGAACAGCTATGCGTGGATTCGGGGCCCGTTCACGTCCGAGCAGCTGCTGGCTTCGCTGAAAGGGAAGACGTCTAGCGCCCTCCCTTCAGCCATAACGTCGCTGACGGTGACCGAGCGCGGTCCTTCAGGCCGGGTTTTGTCCGTCAACGCCAATGGCCAGCAGCTGGATGTGAAGTACCCGGATGTGTACCGTTCGGCATTTAACGGACTGCCCAGCACCTTGTTTGATATTGAACCGACCGGAAGTTATACTGTATTGAGCGCGAATGGTGCAGAATCAACGGTTTCGTCCGGAGAGAGCGTTACGGTTGTCTCAGGCAACGGAAGCGCCAGCGTAAAGGGCGCCGGTACCGTTATTTTGAGCGGTGAAGGACAAGCCAGAGCCGTTGACAGCAAGGCTGGCTTTAAATTTACGGGCAAAGGGAACGGCCACGGCCTGGGCATGTCCCAATGGGGCGCCAAAGGAATGGCGGATCAAGGGTATGATTATAAGCAGATCCTGCAACACTATTACCGCGACACGATTATTACGAAGGAATGACCGATCATGAATGTGGATTTATACGATTTTGAATTGCCGGAGCGTTTGATTGCGCAGACTCCCTTAAAGGAACGCAGCGCTTCCCGGCTTCTTGCCTTGAATAAAGAGGATGGAGCGATGTCCCACGGGACCTTTGCCGATATCGTTGGTTTTCTGAATCCGGGTGACACCCTCGTTCTTAACGATACCAAGGTCATCCCCGCCCGATTGTTCGGCGAGAAAGAGGAGACGGGTGCGAAGGCGGAGGTGCTGCTTCTGAAGAACCTTGGGGAAGACCGCTGGGAAGCGCTTGTCAAGCCGGGCAAGAAGCTGAGACAGGGAAGCACGATCTCCTTCGGAAACGGGAAGCTCAAAGCCGTTATTGAAGAAGAGGGGGAAATGGGCGCTCGGACGCTTCGATTCACCTATAAAGGAATTTTCCAGGAGATCCTGGATGAACTGGGCCAGATGCCGCTGCCTCCTTACATTAAGGAGAAGCTCGATGACCGTGACCGGTATCAAACCGTGTATGCCCGGAATGAAGGCTCCGCGGCTGCTCCGACGGCAGGACTTCATTTTACGGAGGCTCTTCTCGACGAGATTAAGGCCAAAGGCGTGAATATCGCTTTTATTACGCTGCATGTCGGGCTTGGAACTTTCCGCCCGATGTCCGTTGAGCGGGTTGAGGATCATGTCATGCATGAAGAATACTATTCCCTCTCCAAGGAAACGGCTGAGCTCCTCAATGAGACCAAGCGTCGGGGAGGAAGAGTAATCGCGGTAGGAACGACGTCTTGCCGAACGCTCGAAACCGTGGGCCAAGCTCATAAGGGAGGCCCTCTCAGCGAGAGCAGCGGATGGACTAGCATTTTTATCTATCCAGGATACTCATTTACCGTGGTGGATGCGCTCATTACGAATTTCCACCTTCCCAAATCGACGCTGGTCATGCTCGTAAGCGCGCTGGCCGGACGCGAGCATATTCTGGAAGCTTACCGTGAAGCAGTCCGGCAGGAATACCGCTTCTTCAGCTTTGGGGACGCAATGTTTATTTATTAACTTCGGAGGTTGGTTGGACATGGCAGCTGCTGTTACGTACGAACATATAAAAACCTGCAAGCAGTCGGGAGCGAGGCTGGGAAGGGTTCACACCCCCCACGGCGTGATCGATACGCCGACGTTTATGCCGGTCGGCACGCTTGCAACCGTCAAAACAATGAGCCCGGAAGAGCTGAAGGCGATGGATGCCCATATCATTCTGAGCAATACCTACCATCTTTTTCTTCGCCCCGGGCATGAGATCGTCAAGGAGGCAGGCGGGCTGCACAAATTCATGAATTGGGACCGGCCCATCCTGACCGACAGCGGCGGATTCCAGGTATTCAGCCTTGCGGAAATGAGAAAAATTTCGGAGGAGGGCGTGCATTTTCGATCCCATTTAAACGGAGACAAATTGTTCATCTCCCCGGAAGTAGCGATGGAGATTCAAAATGCGCTCGGCTCCGATATTATGATGGCATTTGATGAATGTCCGCCTTACCCGGCGGAATACGAATACGTGAAACAATCCACTGAACGGACCTCACGCTGGGCCGAGCGGTGCCTTCAAAGCCATGCCAGACCGAAGGATCAGGCGCTCTTCGGAATCGTCCAGGGAGGGATGTACGAAGATCTCCGCCGGCAAAGCGCCGCTGATTTGACTTCCATGGATTTCCCGGGTTATGCTATTGGTGGACTTAGTGTGGGAGAATCGAAGCAGCTGATGTATGAAGTGCTGGATTACACGGTGCCCCTGCTGCCGGACAATAAGCCGCGCTATTTGATGGGAGTCGGATCACCCGACGCTTTGATCGAGGGCTCGATTCGTGGCGTGGATATGTTCGATTGCGTGCTTCCGACACGGATTGCCCGTAACGGAACAACGATGACAAGTCAAGGCCGTCTTGTCGTTCGAAATGCTCAATACGCCAGGGATTTTGGACCGCTGGATCCGGAATGTGACTGCTACACTTGCCGTAACTACTCGCGTGCGTATCTGCGTCATCTGATCAAGAGTGACGAGACGTTCGGGCTTCGTTTAACGACGTATCACAATCTTCATTTCTTGCTCGATCTGATGCGGAAAGTGCGTCAAAGTATTATGGAAGACCGTCTGCTTGATTTCCGCGATGAGTTTTTTGACAAGTACGGCCTTCATGATAATGAAAAAGGTTTCTAAGTAAGCTAATGACCCATGGGGTTTGTCGTTGAAGGGGGGGAAAGAAATATGCTTGATCAACTCGCAGCAGCACCGAATCAAGGCGGCGGAGGTCTTCTTGGCTTGATTCTGCCGTTCGTTCTGATGTTCGTCATCTTCTATTTCTTGCTGATTCGTCCGCAACAGAAGAAGCAGAAGCAGAGAACTGCAATGCTGAGCGCTTTGCAGAAAGGCGATAAAGTGGTAACTATCGGTGGCCTTCACGGTACGATTGTGGAAATTACCGATGATATCGTCGTTTTGAAAGTGAATGATGTAACGAAGTTGACGTTCGATCGCAATTCGATCAGCCATAGTGTAAACAATACGTAATCCTCAAGGCATACATATGTCCTTCGAGGGACTTGATTTGCAAGCGAAAGGCCGACTCTATTCTGGAGCCGGCCTTTTTGCTTGCTTTTATTTTTTCAAGTTAACGCCGAACATGCCTCCGATCGCACCGGCGATAAAGACGGTGGCCAGCAGGGTCAGGTCTCCAAGCGCCAGCGAGCTGTCCAGCGCAAGGAATCCGATAGCAAGCAGCGTAACACCGTACAGAAGCCCGGTTAAGCAGCCGTAATACCAGCCTCTGTTTCCTGCACGCTTTCCGCCAACACAGCCTCCGATAAACGCGGAAAGAGCATGTACGAGAAAGGTGTAGAACGATAAATCCTCTTCCGTCAAGCCGCTGCTCCACAGCAGGAGGGAGAGCGCCAGCGCGCCAAGAAACATCCAAAAAAATGAATACAAAAGTCCTGAAAGAATGGGATTGGTAACGCGAAAGGTGAATACTCGCCGGATCGGTTCCATGAATCGTTCCCCCTTAACGAATATATTAGTGCGAGTTCAAAAAGTCGGTTCTTCAGCACCGAAGCTTATGCTTCCGAAGTGCGTTTTTTCAAAACGCTTTAGGTTAGATAAAGCTAGGGCCTGAGGAGCGGAGCTACACGTTTTCTCAGAAAACGCCTTCGAAAGCATCTGCTAGTTTTGGGTACGTGAGCATCCGAAGGCCCGGCCGAATTCAAGATTCGATGCCGGGGTGCTTCTTGATTCACTGCGTGATCAAAAGACGACTTTTTGAACAACCTCTATTAGTAAATATTGTATGGCCAAGCCTGGTCAGATAGTACAACGGAAACCGCCAAATTCGATATTTGTAAGATTGCCATTAATTAATCGTCAATCTTCGAATGGGAATGGATGCCGAAGGTCAGAATAGCTGTACATGAGAATGTTCGACCAGCTAGGAGGGATTGATTATGTCTCATATTACGATTCTGATACTGCGGACGATTCTGATGTATGCGGTTATTTTTGTGACGATGCGCATTATGGGAAAAAGAGAGATCGGAAAGCTGTCCATATTCGATCTTGCCATCTCGATTATGATTGCAGAGATTGCAGCGTTTGTTCTGGAGGATGTCAACAAGCCGATTTGGGAAGGTCTCGCCCCGATTATCGTCCTCGTTGGGATTCAAGTGGGGCTGGCCTATCTTGGATTAAAATTTCGAAATATCCGTCTGTTGGCTGACGGCAAGCCTAGCATCCTAGTATCCAAGGGGAAGCTTCACCGCAAGGAGATGGCGAGGCTCCGCTACAATCTGGATGATCTGATGCAGCAGCTTCGCGGCAAGGATATAGACAGCCTGGCCGATGTAGAGTTTGCAATATTGGAAACGACCGGTCAGCTAACCATTATTCCTAAAGACAAAGAGGATGCAGCAGGCTCCTCGGCCAGCTCCTCAGGCTCGGATGATCAGGGCGGGGTTGTCGTGTCCGGCAGCGAGCAGGACAGCTCTGGATCCAGCAGCACGGCTTCCAGGTCCGATGCGGAGGCTTCCGTAGGTGGCAGTCAGCAGGGCATTTCCGGATCCAACAGCAACCCTTCGAGTTCCGGCAGCGGCTCTTCCACCTCCACCGGTGGTGCTTCCTCTGGTAACGGCAACGGGCAAACCATGTCCACCCGCAGTGCTTCACAAGAGGCAATTATCGATATTCCTTACCATAAGGTTACCTATGAAGGGATGCCGATCCCGCTGATCATGGACGGAAAGGTGCAAGATGAAAACCTGAAGCTCATCGACAAAAACCGGCCATGGCTCCAAGGCGAAATCCGAAAGTATGGTTTTAACGATTTCGAGGATGTATTCCTCTGCTCCATTGATCATAAGGGACGGATCTACCTCGACGGGAAAGAGCAGGATTAACGGCGGCTGCTGCGGTTGAGCCAAGCTCCCACCACGGGAACGCGCTCCAGATCGCGCGGCGTCACCAGTCTGGTCATAAAGATGACGGCCAAATAGACGGCGAAGCCTACGGTAACGGACGTAAGAAATTGAAGCCATGGCTGTGTACTAAACGGCAGATGGTTATATCCATAGAGAATCGAAGCCCCCATGATCAGCATGACGGCCGCCGTTTTGATGTAATCGAGCCAACGGAAGCGAAATCCGATCAGCCGGGACAGACTGAAGCCGTGCAGCACGGTGACCGCAACGCTGTTCACGAGAATGGCTATGACCGCCCCCTTGATGCCGAAGGCCGGATTGGATGCCAGATAGACGATCAGGCTCATTTTAATCAGGGCTCCGATCAAAGTGTTGACAAGGGCTCTTCCTGGCCGATCCAGCGCCTGCAGCGCTGCTTGTAGCGGGGACTGCACGTAAAGAAACAGCGCGAAGGGAGCCATTATTTTAAGCATGGTTCCGACCTCCCGGTTATCGTACAGAAGCAGGCACAGCGGTTCGGCCAGGACATACATAACAACGGCAAAGGGGGCGCCTGATACGAGAGCCAGTCGAAGTGACTGGTTCATCCGTTTATGTATGGTCACCCGGTCATTACGCGCGGAGGCCTCCGAGAGAGAAGGAACCAGGGAGATGGCGAGTGATACCGTGAGCGCCCCCGGAAGCAGCAGCAGCGGTATGACCATCCCCTGAAGGGCGCCGTATTGGGCGGTCGCGACGGTTGTAGCGATGCCGGCCAGAGCAAGGCTGCGGTTCGTAAGAATGGTTTCAAGCAGGTAGGAGAAGGAGCCTACCATTCGGCCTCCGGTGACCGGAATCGCGATTCCTGCCAGCCGCTTCAGAATCCCTCGGGTTGTATCCGCTGATTCTTTTAACCCGGATGTGTCCGGAGGAGGCGATTTGGGCAGGAGCTTGCCGTTTCGGCGCTCTTCGCCGGCATACTGCAGCAGCAGGGCAACCATCCCGATCAGTTCGCCTACGGCAGTGCCAAGCATTGCTCCAGCCGCTCCGTACTCGATGCCTTTAGGCATGAAGAGATGGGCAAACCACAGCATGCATACGATTCGGACGATCGTCTCGATGACGGAGGAGCTCGCGGAGGGAATCATGTTTTGTTTGCCCTGGAAGTAGCCCCTGTATACGGAAGAGACCGCGATGATAATAAGCATGGGCGTCATGCTGATGAAGGTCTGGAACACCCGCTCGTCCGGCAGAAGGACCCCCGTGACCCAAGGAGCCAGCAGCAGGCTCAATGCCATAAAGAGCGTTCCGGCTGTCAGCGTCAGCATCAGGCTGACTTGGAGAATTTGCTTGGAAGCATCCCGCTTTCCGGCGCCTTCCGCTTCGGCGACCATTTTGGCAATGGCAAGCGGAATTCCGCCGGTAATGATCGTAACAAGAACGATAAAGAAGGGATAACCGAGCTGGTAAATGCCAACGCCTTCCGGACCGATGATTCGTGGCAGGGCGATGCGGGGAATGAAACCGAGGATACGGTTCAGTATGCCTGCAGCTAGTAAGATTAATGTTCCTTTGATAAACGATTGCTTGTTCACTGTCCATCCCACTCCCTGGTTGAGGCTGAATTTAAGGGCTTGTTTTCCTGTATGAACCGCCAAATTAACGTTATTCTTATGGATATGCCCTACCTGTCCCATATGATGACTTTACTTTTTGACGCGGTCATGGTACGAATAGAAGGAAACAGGCTTTAGGAGTCGAATCTATCAAAGGAGACGACAGGGAGGAGGCTATACGTCATGGAACAACTGACACCTATGACTGAGGACGAATTGATGAGCACCATCGAAATGGTATGCCAAAGCAAAGTCGAGGAGATGCACCTCATAGGCTACGAGCACGTGACGACGGATGATATCTGGAACTGCGTCAATAGCAAATATGAGAAGGAAGGCGTTCCGTCCCTCCATAAACTGGTCAACGATATCTTATCTTTAAAGGCAATGAGCTTAATGAATTATATGACAATATCAGCATATAAGGGATCGTCTTTCGATTAATGAAAGAGGTCCCTTTTTGACTTGCCGTATATATGATTGATCCTCATCCCGACAAATTTTGATAAATTGACTGGGTTTTATGACATCGCTATAATAGGAATATTGAGTAAAAAGGGGGAAAAAGGGACGGCATGAAAAGAATCATCAGTTTCATCGTTACCGTGCTCGGGCTTACCATTATAATGGCCGTTACAACTCCAGGCTTGCTGAAAGATGTCCGCCTAGGTCTAGATCTGAAGGGCGGCTTTGAAATACTTTATGAAGCGGAGCCGTTGATGGAAGGGCAGCAAGTCACGAAAGAAGCATTGCAGGAAACTGCGAAGAGCTTGCAAAAGCGCGCAGATGCGCTCGGCACAACAGAGCCGGAGGTTACACCGGAAGGAACCAACCGCATTCGTTTGAAAGTGGCCGGCGTGACGGATGAGGCCGAGGTTCGGAAGACGATGAAGGAACCTGCAAACCTTACATTCCGAAGCAATGACGGCTGTAAAGAAGGCGAGGAGTTCTGTAAAATCGAGCTTCGGGGCAATGATTTTGTGGAGAATGGCGCATCCATTGCCTATGACCAACTGAATCAGCCTATGATAGACATTAAGGTGAAAGACAAAGCAAAGTTTGCTGAAATTACGGAACGCCTGCTCGGTCAGGAATTGGCAATCTTTATGGATGACCAGCTGCTGTCCGCTCCGACGGTACAAGCCGTGCTGACGGATGGTTCCGCTCAAATTACAGGTAGTTATACGCTGGATGAGGCGAAGCAAATCCGCGATACGATCAACCTTGGCGCATTGCCGCTCAAGCTGGTTGAGAAGTATTCGCAGAGCGTTGGGGCTACCCTTGGCATGCAGTCTCTAACGAAGACGCTTCAGGCAGGTCTTTTGGCGTCGGTTGCAATCCTGCTGTTTATGATCATCCGATACCGCATTCCTGGCTTGCTGGCAAGCTTTGCACTCATTCTGCATACATGGCTGCTGATTCTCGTGTTTGTATGGGCAGACTTTACCTTGACCCTGCCGGGGATTGCAGCGTTCATTCTCGGGGTAGGTATGGCGGTTGACGCCAACATCATAACCTATGAACGGATCCGGGAAGAGATTAGAACAGGTAAGAGCGTCGCTTCTGCGGTAAAAGCCGGAGGCAAGTCTTCGCTGCGCGCGATCATGGACTCGAACGTGACGACGATTCTCGTTGCGGCTGTCATGTTCGCATTCGGTACGGGTGCCGTTAAAGGCTTCGCCATCGTATTGATTTTGGAGATCCTTATCAGTATCGCCACGAACGTTTATTTCTCCCGTTTCTTGCTCAATCTACTTGTGAGAATAGGTTGGGCCGGCAAACCGAGCCATTACGGTGTAAAGGAGCGTGACATTCGTGAGCTTTAAAAACTTCAATTATGTCGGCAAAAGTAAAATCTTCTTTATCTTCTCTATTGTCATAACCGTTCTGGGCTTGGTATTCCTGCTGATGCGGGGGCTGAACTACGGCGTTGATTTCCGCTCCGGTTCGAACGTAGACATATCTTTTAAGCAGCAGCTGACGAGCGAACAGGTTCAGCCGGTGCTGAATGAAATCGGGATCGGCGAGGATGCCAGCATCACGGAAGGGACAGACCGCATCAATATCCGGTTCAGCGACGTGCTGAGCGAGGATCAGGACAGCAAGCTGCGGACGGCGGTTCAAAAGCTGGACCCCTCGGCTACCTTTGAAGTCAACACGGTAGATCCCGAGATGGCTAAGGAGCTTGGACGCAACGCTATCTATGCGGTGCTGCTGTCCTGTATCGGGATTATCATTTATGTCAGCATTCGGTTCGAGTGGCGGTTCGCCCTTGCAGCCATCGTAGCATTGCTGCATGACGCCTTTGTCGTCGTCAGCATATTCTCGATTCTGGGGCTGGAGGTCGACCTTACCTTTATTATCGCGGTGCTGACCATTATCGGTTATTCGATCAATGATACGATTGTTATCTTTGACCGGATCCGGGAAAATCTGCGCTTTGCCAAAATTAAACGCCGTTCCGATTTGGTCGAGCTGGTCAACAAAAGCTTGTCCCAGACGATTGGGCGTTCGATCTATACCGCATTGTCGGTGTTTATCGCTGCATTGTTCATGCTTATACTCGGCGGTGAATCGATTCGGATGTTCTCCTTGGCGATCTGTATCGGTCTCTTGATCGGTGCGTACTCGTCGATCTTCATCGCAAGCCCGTTGTGGCTTGTGCTTAAAGGGAAAAATGTCAGCAACAAGCCGCAAAAAGCAGTGAAGCCGAACAAAGATAAAATCGAGATTTAATCACATCGATCCTATACACATGAAAGCCGCGTCGCAGGCGACGCGGCTTTCAAAAGTTAGCTGCCTTATAGCGTGCATGATTGGGGGGGACCTCAAGTGAGGAACGGACGATCGAACCAAACGGAAGCTGTCCTCTGGACAGGCATTGTGACAGATTTCGCCTTGGCAGTCTTCAAAGGCATTGCCGGCTATCTGTTAAACAGTAAGGCTTTGATGGCAGATGCCATGTATTCGTCAGCAAGCGCTGCGTCGCTGCTGGCGGACCGTTTGCCGCATCTCCGGGTATTCGGGAGAAGCAGCGCTGAACGAAATAAGCAAGGTCCATCCATGCAGTCTGAGTCTGTGATCTCCATCCTAATCGCTGTATTGATTATGATGGGCGGCCTTCAAATCGGAGTTTCCGCGATCCAAACGTTTGCTTCCGGAGTCCCGGAAGCACCGGATAAAACGGCGCTGCTTGCCGTGCTCATCTCATTGGCCATCAATGAAGCGGTATTTCAGTACCAGTATCATCATATGAAAAAGAACAGAGACCATCGACTGCAGTCGATATTGGAGAACCACCGCTTTGCGTTATATTGCTCGATCACGGTCATCATCGGCGTTTTCTTGTCATTCATATCGGGGGTGTATTTTGACGGGTACGGACTTATTTATATGGATTCCGTGGCGGCTCTGATTGTGGCGTGCCTCGTGATTCGCAAAGGGTATATCTCCATCATTCATTCCGTATACGGTACGCTGACGGAAGAGAAGCGGCATGAATTCGAGCCCGAATTTATGGATACGATCCAGCGCGTTCATGGCGTCATTACGGTCGAGAAACTTAAAGTTCAGGAGTACGGCCAGGTTCGCCAAGTCAATCTGGAGGTTATGGTCAGCGTCAACCCGCGCACGTCGGTGCTGGAGGCTCAAGAAATTGCCGAACGCATTCGCAAGCTTCTGACCCATCGGTTTATGCTCGTTTCGGATGTCAAGGTTTCCGTTGTTCCGTATGATCCCGGTTATCCGTATAAGTCGAATTTTGACCTGTTGGACAATGATTCGCCAACACTGCCGCAGTAATCAAGTGATCTATACTTAAGACAGCAGGAAAGCGGCAGGAGAGAGGAAGGTGATTATCCTGTGCTGTATTCCAAATATGAATGGCGGGTAAAAGCCCCGGATCACCATACGGCACAATGGCTCGCAAAGGAAATGTCGCTATCGCCTGTTGTGGCATCATTGCTGGCGACGCGGGGAGTCTTATCCTTGGAAGACGGGAACAGATTCCTGTACGGCTCTTTTGAGCTTACCCATGATCCTTATCTCATGCAGGGAATGCGTGAGGCCGTTCCGCGTATTCGAAAAGCGCTGGAGGATCGGGAGCATATTCTGATCTACGGCGATTATGATGCCGACGGGGTTTCCAGCACCTCGCTCATGATTCAGCTAATGCGTGAGCTGGGAGCCTCCTACGATATATACATTCCTCACCGTGCGAATGAAGGTTATGGTCTACATAATCATGCGCTCGATTGGGCGCACCAGCAAGGCGTGAGCCTGGTGATCACGGTCGATACAGGAATCAGCGCGGTCGATCAGATTGCATATGCGAATGAGCTCGGCATGGATGTGATTGTTACCGATCACCATGAACCGCCGGAGCGGCTGCCCGATGCTTATGCGCTGATCAATCCGAAAATCAAGGCATGCCCCTACCCGTTTAAGGGCTTGGCTGGCGTCGGCGTAGCCTACAAACTGGCACAGGCTCTCGTCGGAGAGCCGCCAAAGGAATGGCTCGAAATCGTTGCGATCGGGACGATTGCCGATTTGATGCCGTTGACAGGCGAGAATCGCGTGCTCGTTAAGCAAGGGATCGAATCGATGCGGTCAACCCGGTATGAAGGCATTCGTTGCCTGCTTGAGGTATCGGGGGTCCAGGTCGAGCAGGTGACGGCTGTCAACGTGGCGTTTGCCATGGCCCCGAGGATTAATGCCAGCGGCCGGCTGGATCATGCCGGCAGGGCGGTTACGCTCCTTACGACGGAGAGCCGGGAGGAAGCAGAGCGGCTGGCGTTTGAGCTGGACGCCTTGAACAAGGACCGGCAGCAGGTCGTAGAAACGATCGTACAGGAAGCGATTGAAATGGTTAACGTCAAATGGGGCGAGCGCTTGCCATCCGTCATTGTACTGGCTGGCGAAGGCTGGAATGTGGGGGTTGTCGGCATTGTAGC
Source organism: Paenibacillus sp. FSL W8-0919 (assembly GCF_038003785.1). Classification (NCBI taxonomy): domain Bacteria; kingdom Bacillati; phylum Bacillota; class Bacilli; order Caryophanales; family Paenibacillaceae; genus Paenibacillus; species Paenibacillus sp. FSL W8-0919. The sequence continues at coordinate 6,155,861 of NZ_JBBOPV010000001.1, read as the reverse complement.
GTCCAAAGTGCTGGAGCGGTTCTACCGGCCGGTTGTCATTCTTGGTATCGATCCCGAGACAGGCAACTGCAAGGGCTCTGCTCGTTCCATACCGGGGCTGGACATCTATGAAGCTTTAAGCTCCTGCCGGGACGTCATGGATCATTTCGGCGGTCACCCTTCGGCTGCAGGCATGAGCCTGCACCGGGACCGGCTGGACGAATTTGAACATGCGCTCCAGCAATTCGCTGATGGAGTGCTGAGGGAAGAGCATTTTACCGCAGTTTGCGAAGCGGATATGGAGTGCAGCATGTCGGACGTCTCGCTTCCCGTCATTGAACAGCTGGAGCTGCTTGGACCGTTCGGGATGGCCAACGCCGTTCCCAAGATCATTTTTCGGGATGTTACCGTACAGGAAGTACGGAAAATCGGCAAGGAAGGCAAGCATCTGAAGCTGCGGATTGCGCAGAAGGGTCAGCAGATCGATGCTCTCTTCTTCGGGAGCGGCCATCTGGCCGATCTGCTGCCGGCTGGCACGGTCTTGGATGTTCTTGGGGAGCTGTCCGTGAATGAATGGAACGGCAGCCGCAGACTCCAGCTCTTGATTCAAGACCTTCGGGTGTCTTCCAGACAGGTGTTTGATTTCCGCGGGATTTCTGAGCCTCTAAGTGCCATCAAACGGTGGAGAGCGGAGCTTGCGCCATACCTGCAGTGCTCAGCCGACAGGTCCGCCGTCGTATATGCAAAAGATTCACATCCTGAAATAAAAAGTCAATTGTATGATATGTGCCTTTGGGTATATGATAGGAATGCTGGCATTATGCCGGATAACGATATTGCTGAGAGCAAACCTAAAGAAGACACTTCCGTTTTGTTCGTGCTGGACATACCGGAGAGCGCCGAACAGCTGGATGCGATGATGGAGGCCTTCCACAACGTTCCTAATATATTCATGCTGCATCCGACTCGGAATGAGCGTGAACGACTGCTGATCCCGAGCCGCGAACAGTTCAAGCAGCTATATGTTCTGCTTGCCGGCATGGCATCCTCGCCGGTACCGGAGCAGGAAGCGGTGGCGCAGCTGAAGCGGCGAACTTCGCTGTCCTCGCGCATGCTTGCCAAAGCGCTGGATGTATTTGAGGAATTGGTGTTCATCCAGCGGGCCAAGGGATGGATTACCTTTGTTCCGAAACCGGAGAAGAAACCGCTTGATGCTTCCCGGCATTTCCGGGAATTAAGCAATCTTGCGGACATGGAACAGCATTTGCTGCATGCCGGTACTGAACAATTAACCCAGTGGATGATGTCCCGTACTAAAGATGTTTCTTAGCCGTAATGATACAGGAGGAGATTAAGTTGGATTTTAAAGATTATATTCGCGTCGTTCCCGACTTTCCGCAGCCAGGAATCAGTTTTAAAGACATTACGACGCTTCTGAAAAATGGTGAGGTATACCGCAAAGCGATCGAAGAGCTGAAAACGATGGTATCCGACCTCAAAATTGACGTGATCGCGGGCCCGGAAGCGCGCGGCTTCGTTGTCGGCGCACCGCTGGCCTATGCGCTTGGCGTCGGCTTTACGCCGATTCGCAAGAGCGGAAAGCTCCCTTACGAAACGATTGAGGTAGGATATGACCTCGAGTATGGCAAAGATCGTCTGGCTATGCATACCGACGCCATCGAGAAAGGGCAGAATGTACTGATTGCGGATGATCTTCTCGCAACCGGCGGCACCATTTCCACATCGGTTAACTTGATTCGTCAGCTGGGCGGCAATGTGGTCGGCGCTGCATTTATGATCGAGCTTGCAGATCTGAACGGGCGTTCGAAGCTGGATGGAATCGACGTATTTACGCTTATGAAATACGAGTAAACGACAAATTTTCCCGGGAAATAAAAAGGTCCTGAGCGATGGCTCAGGACCTTTTTGTGTTGGTTCAGGAGGCTGAAGAATATGCAGCCGTTAGCTCTCTTTGATCTACATTGAGATATAGCTCTCCCGGAATAATAACCTTCGATGCCATTGAGAAGGCGGTACGGAGAAGGGGTTCAAGCCCTTGATTGAAATATACTTCATGTCCATCCGATCAATGTCTTTATAACAAGGGCACTAAAAGGCTATTGCAACAGAGAATCCCGCAATTGAATATAAAAAAACAGCCGCAGGTTTGCGGCTGTTTTTCATGATGCTCCTTAGACAGCTTTAGTCCGGCGTTTTCTCGGTGATAGGCTGTTCGTTATTCTTTTCGTTAGAGAGGCCCGTTATTTCAAACAGTTTGAAGAGAATAGCGAGGCACATGCCCACGATCGTTGCCAAAGCCATACCTTTCAATTCTACCGTCCAGATCTTCAAGGAAACGCCGCTGATGCCGGTTACGAATACCAGCGTCGCCATAATCATGTTGCTTGCCTTGGAGAAATCGACCTTCTGCTCAACGAAAATTCGCAGGCCTGAAGCCGCGATTACACCGAACAGCAGCAAGGATACGCCGCCCATAACCGGCGTTGGAATATTGGCCACGACGGCCGAGAACGAGCCGGAGAACGAGAGCAGAATCGCAATGACGGCCGCTCCGGCAATGACGTATACCGAGTATACCTTCGTCAGCGCCATGACGCCGATGTTCTCCCCATAGGTCGTGTTCGGCGTCGAGCCGACGAAGCCGGACAAAATGGTGGAGACCCCGTTGCCGAGCAGGGAGCGGTGAAGCCCCGGGTCTTTCGCTAAATCCCTGCCTACAATATTGCTGGTTACGAGCAGGTGCCCGATGTGCTCCACGATCACGACGAGCGAGACCAGAATAATGCTGAAGATGGCTGTAGCGTCGAATACCGGCGTCGTAATTTCAGGCATGGAGAGGAAGCTGGCCTCGGCGATTTTTTCCGTCTCTACAACGCCAAGTGCAAAGGATAGCGCATAACCTACCACGATCCCGATCAGGATATGAATGATTTTGGGAAAGCCCCGGAACAGCACCGATCCGAACACGGTTACGCCGAGCGTTACGAGCGAGATCGTTACCGTTGTCGGATTGATGGACTCTCCTTCTGCAGGGAGTAAGCCGGCCATGTCTGCGGCGACCGGAACGAGCTCCAGACCGATCATGGCGATGATGGCGCCCATGACAGCCGGAGGGAACACAAAGTCGATCCACTTGGTTCCTGCGTACTTGACAATAAGGGCAACCAGGCAGAAGATGACCCCGGTTACGATGAACGCGCCGAGTGCTTTTCCGTAGTTGGCATCCGGGTTGCCATCCAGCACCATCAGAACCGGCGCAATGAAGGCGAAGCTTGAGCCGAGATATGCAGGAATTTTCCCTTTACAGAAAAAAATGTAGAGCAGCGTGCCGATCCCGTTCATCAGCAGGATCATGCCGGGATCCACACCGAACAAGTTAGGAACGAGCACCGTGCTTCCGAACATGGCGAACAAATGCTGAAGGCTCAGCAGGAAACCGGGGCCAAGCGGAAGCTTTTCATCAACCTGAATTTCGCGTTGCAAGTTATTCCACTCCTCTATAGGACTTTAAATATAGGACCGTTCGCGTACGATCTTTAATAGATTAAATACAATCGTTCGTTTTTTCAACAATATTTTTTGCAGTCCGTCAAAAAAGATGCAAGCCTTGTCGAATCCAAGATGTCTATCCGCCAGGAATAGGGCATAATGTATGTAACTGTTAGCGAAACGCTGTCCGTGATTGGAGAAACCCGCATACGGTTGACGTAAACCGCCACAAGCGTCATAATGAGAGGAAAACCATCAAGAGGGAACCTGCACGTTTTGACAAGGGCGGGTTCCATTTTATATAGAAAGGGAAGAGAAGGACTCCAAAATGGGCATAGAGCGATTACTCGAAAAGGCCAGCGCCTATATTAAAGAACCCGATCTTCTCCGCATCCGGGAAGCGTATGAATTTGCGGAACAAGCCCACCACGGACAAGTGCGGAAATCGGGAGAACCTTATATTCTTCATCCGCTCGCGGTTGCCGACATCGTGGTGAATATGCAGATGGATACGCTGTCGATCATCGCTGCGCTGCTGCATGATGTCGTTGAGGACACGACCGTATCCCTTGACGAGATTCGGGAGCGCTTCGGGGATACCTGCGCCATGCTGGTGGATGGGCTTACCAAGCTCGAGCGGATCCAGTTCAGATCCAAGGAAGAGCAGCAGAACGAAAATTACCGCAAAATGTTTATCGCCATGGCAAGGGATATCCGGGTCATCGTGATCAAACTGGCGGATCGACTTCATAATATGCGGACTCTGAAGTACCAGTCCGAGGAAAGCCAGCGTCGTATTTCCTATGAGACACTGGAGATTTTCTGTCCCATCGCCCACCGTCTCGGTATTTCCGCGATCAAGTGGGAGATGGAGGATATTGCGCTGCGCTACTTGAACCCGCAGCAGTATTACCGCATCGCGAATCTGATGCATAAGAAGCGGGCGGAGCGCGAGCAGTACATCGACAACGTTATCGTCTGCATCCGCGAGAAGCTGGATGAAATGGGCATTCAGGCGGATCTGTCTGGAAGACCGAAGCATATTTACAGCGTCTTTAAGAAGATGACGGTGAAGAACAAGCAATTTAATGAGATTTACGATTTGCTTGCCATTCGGATTATTGTCGACAATATTAAAGATTGTTATGCTACGCTGGGCATTATCCACACTCTGTGGAAGCCGATGCCCGGTCGATTCAAAGATTATATCGCTATGCCGAAGACGAATATGTACCAATCCTTGCATACGACCGTCGTCGGGCCTAACGGAGAGCCTACCGAGGTTCAGATCCGGACGTGGGAGATGCATCGCACGGCCGAATACGGTATCGCCGCCCACTGGGCGTATAAAGAAGGCTCTTCCGGTTCCAGCGGAAGCTTCGACAATCGGCTGACATTTTTCCGTGAAATCCTGGAGCTTCAGCATGAGACGAAGGATGCATCAGAGTTTGTTGAATCGTTAAAAATGGACTTTTTCTCGGATTTGGTATTTGTATTCACGCCGAAAGGCGAGGTTATCGAGCTGCCATCCGGTTCGGTGCCCCTGGATTTTGCGTATCGGATTCATACCGAGGTCGGCAACCGGACGATCGGGGCCAAGGTCAACGGACGGATTGTTCCGCTGGACCATCAGCTGAAAACGGGCGATATCGTCGAAATCCTAACCTCCAAGCATTCCTATGGGCCGAGTCAGGATTGGCTCAAGATCGCCCAGTCTTCCCATGCTCGGAGCAAGATCAAGCAGTGGTTCAAGAAGGAAAAGCGCGAAGAGAACGTGGAAAAGGGACGCGAAATGCTGGAGCGGGAGTTTAAGCGCCTCGGCCTTGACGTGTCCGAATGGACGACCGATGATAAGCTGATGGAAGCGGCGAAGAAATTCGCTTTCAATGATATCGAGGATATGCTGTCGGCCATCGGCTTCGGGGGCATTACCGCCGCCCAGATCTGTACCAAGGTAACGGAGAAGATGCGCAGGGAGCAGGAGGAAGCAGCCAATCAGCTGGAGATGACCTCCGAGATGAAGGAGATCAAACCGGCCGAGAAGCGCAGCCGTCCGACGAACGGCGTTCGCGTCAAAGGGATCGATAATCTGCTGGTCCGTTTTGCCCGCTGCTGCAACCCGGTTCCGGGAGACGATATCGTCGGTTATGTTACACGGGGCCGCGGCGTCTCGGTCCATCGCTCGGACTGTCCGAACCTTCCGGCTACAGGCGAAGGCGAAGATGCCGCTCGGGTGATCGAGGTCGAATGGGAATCCTCGGTGGAGGCTAACTACAGTGTCGATATCGAGGTGACCGGGCATGATCGAAACGGGCTCTTGAATGAAGTGCTGCAGGCCGTTTCGGAGAGCAAGACGAATATATCCGCCGTCACGGGCCGCTCGGACAAGAACAAAATGGCGATGATTCATATGACGATTCTGATTCGGAATACCGATCATTTGCATTCGGTCGTCGAGCGCATTAAACGGGTAAAGGATGTATATACCGTTCACCGGATCATGCAGTGATTCTTATTTCGTGCGGGCTTCCGGTTGCCTGATGCAATTCACGGTCTGCTGCCCTTCAGGGAGCAGGCCTTTTATTATTGTGGTAACTTATTTTTTGACAGAGGGAGCTAAGTGTTATGAGAGTTGTCATTCAGCGATGCAAGCATGCGGAGGTTACGGTTGAAGGGGAGGTTGTGGGCCGGATCGGAGAGGGGCTTATGGTGCTCGTGGGCGTGACCCATGAAGATGACGAGAAGGATGTAAAATATATAGCCGACAAGGTGGCCGGACTCCGGATATTCGAGGATGAGGAAGGGAAAATGAACTTCAGCGTCCAGGATGTCGGCGGAGCCGTGCTGTCCGTCTCCCAGTTTACGCTTTACGGCGACACCCGCAAGGGTAAACGTCCGAACTTCATGGCTGCGGCGAAGCCGGACGCGGCCAAGGCGCTGTACGAGGCGTTCAACCAGGAGCTGGCGGCAAAAGGGTTAACCGTGGAAACCGGAAAATTTGGAGCGATGATGGACGTGTCGCTTACGAACTGGGGGCCCGTAACGATTATCATCGACAGCCGTGCCTCCTAGCTCTTATCGGTGCTGACCTTTCATGCATGATCCCGGAATTTTTGGGCAACCTGTGGGGGAATGGTTCTGCTTGCACAACCAAGCGAATGAAGGAGTGATGCGACCGATGCGTCAATCCCCCAAGTCTTCCCTTTGCAGCGGGTTGAAAGCATGTGAGCCGTCTAGCGGCATAAGAGAGAGTACGGGAGTGGAGCGGCTTTCGGCTTCGCCGGAGGATCCTGTGCTGGCGTTGAGAATGAAGGGGCAATACCGAAGGCTGCTGCCGAGATGGTAGCTTCTTTATGGAATAAGAATACATGAATGGATAGAAGGTCCGGGGGATGTCCTCCGGGCTTTTTTATGTTGAAGCGGGTTATATTCAATGCGAGTCTAAGCCGGCATCCCCCTTCATTCTTGCGGAAGTTCGTTGTTATAAAAGAAGCGCGGCAGGGTAATAACAAATCGAGGACCAATCGTGAAAGGAGACATGCCAGATGAGCAAGGTTGCATTTCTGCTAGCAGATCAGTTTGAGGATTCCGAGATGAAGACCCCTTATGACGCCGTGAAGGAAGCGGGGCATGAGGCGGAGATTATCGGCTTGAAACAGGGTCAGGAAGTGAAGGGGAAACAAGGCAAGGCCTCGTATACGACCGATAAAGCGATTGCTGATGCAAATATAGAGGATTATGATGCGGTGGTTATTCCAGGCGGCTCCTCACCGGAGAATCTACGTCTGGATTCCCATATATTGCAGTTTGTCACAGCGGCAGACCGTGCGGGCAAACCGATTGCCGCCATATGCCACGGACCGCAAATTCTGGCAAGCGCCGATTTACTGAAGGGTCGAACGATCACATCGTATCCGCCGCTTCAGGATGATATGGTGAATGCCGGAGCGCAGTTCAAGGATGAAGAGGTTGTAGTGGACCGGAATTTCATTACATCCCGCACGCCGAAGGATGAGCCGGCCTTTGTACGCGAGCTGCTGAAGGCTCTCTGATTCGGCAGTGGAGGCAGTTTGTCCATGCAAGACCAGTCTTTTCAAAACGATAGCTTTTGAAAAAAAGGAGGAATGGACATGTCGAAACAAATTCAAGCTTATTTCAGGACCGAAGATGAAGCAGAGGGTGCCAGAACGTCGCTGCTGACCTACCACACCGAGCAGCTTGAGGTGGGTCAGCTGCAAGACCCGATCCGCAGCGGGGCAAATATTCTGGTGCCGCTAGTGCCTTGGAACAATTCGGGCACCGCTGGCGCGACGATGGGAGCCGGTACGGCGGCCGCGCCCGGCGGCGTCATTGGGGCACCCGGCGTCGTTATCGGAGGGGACAGGGCGCTGACCGGGGACCTCGCGGAGGACCGCGCGGACGGCGACCGTTCAGACGGATGGCGGGAAGCGGACGTGACGGACAGAGATTACGGAGAATTGAAGTATGCGTTGTCCGTTAAGGTAAGAGACGAGGATTACGACGCGATTGTCCATAAGCTTCGGGCGAACCATGCGTACGTGGAACGATTCGATTAATTACGAGACAATCAGGCTTATTCTGTTGCGATAGCGCAAGACCGGCTGATTGTGACGAGACCCGACAACCTTTTAAAGCGTTTTCTTGCTTGTAATATAACTGTAATGTTTGTTCAATCTTTCTTTAATATTAGATGCTTATAATAACAGCATGACCCCCTTTTTTATATAATATATGTTTTGGACCTACGGCATTCGGCCAGTAGGTTTTTTTCTTTTTTCGGGTTATTTCTACAAAGCTGCTTGACTTTAGCTCGGCGGTTCATTAGAATCTAAAAATATAATGTTTCGGGTATACTGATAACATCATATCGGATTTGATGACGGGACCAAGTACTCCATCCCCACAAGAACAGAGAGGAATCCCTTTGGCTGTAAGGATTCTCTTGATGAATGGACGAATGACTTCCTCGAGAACAGACGGCGAACCTTCGCACCGGCAGCCCCGGTGGCAGGAACAGTAGCCGATCTGCGCGGCCGGGCGTTACGCGGTTGAAGCGGATGCAGGATTTGCACAGAGTACATGATGTACGCCTGGGCGGGGCCGATCCGGAATGTGGGTGGTACCACGGGTGATATACGTTTATGAACATCTCTCGTCCCAGTTGTCTTTGGACAGCCGGGGCGGGGGATTTTTTAATTTCAAGCGATGTTTGTAAAAGAAAAAAGCAGTAGGATGTGGAGGGATGAAGATGGCAAACGAAAAATTTGAGAAGCCGACCGGCACGCAGGACATTCTGCCCGGAACGGTCGAGAAATGGCAGCTGATCGAGGAGAAGGCCCGGGATTTGTGCCGGAGATATAATTACCGCGAGATCCGGACGCCGATCTTCGAGCAGACCGAATTATTCGAGCGCGGAGTCGGAGAGACGACCGATATCGTTGAGAAGGAAATGTATACCTTCAAGGACAAAGGCGATCGCAGCATGACCCTTCGTCCGGAGGGAACGGCAGGCGTCGTTCGGGCCTTCGTGCAGAACAAGCTCTATGGGGAGCCGGATATTACCAAATTGTATTATATCGGTCCGATGTTCCGTTATGAGCGGCCCCAAGCCGGGAGATACCGGCAGTTCCATCAGTTCGGCGTCGAAGTGTTCGGCACGGCGGATCCGGCTGTGGATGCGGAGGTTATCGCGCTTGGCTATACCTTTTATAAGGAGCTTGGACTTCAAGGCGTGAAGGCGGAGATTAACTCTGTCGGTACGCCGGAGGTACGGGCGGCTTACCGGAGCCGATTGCTTGCTTACCTGGAACCGATGAAGGACAATCTTTGTTCGGACTGCCAATCCCGTATGGAGCGCAATCCGCTTCGCGTGCTGGATTGCAAGAAGGACCAGGACAAATTCACGGATGCGCCTTCCATCCTGGACAGCTTGGATGAGGAATGCAGCGTTCACTTCGGTAAGGTGCAGAGCTATCTGGATGCAATGAACATCGAGTATGAGATTAATCCGAGGCTTGTTCGCGGCCTCGATTATTACACGCATACCGCTTTCGAATTCAAGGCGCAGGGGATCGGCGCTATCGATACGGTCGGCGGGGGCGGACGCTTTAACGGATTGGTGGACCAGATCGGCGGACCGGATCAGCCGGGCATCGGCTTCGGGATCGGCCTCGAGCGCATACAGCTCATTTTGGAACACCAGGGCATAGACCTCTCGGGCGTAAAACCGCTGGATGTGTACTTGGTGGCCCTCGGCGAAGCAGCCGAGCGGGAAGTCGTAAAGATCATTTACGAGCTGCGCGGCAAAGGCATTTCCGCAGAACGGGACTATCTCGGGCGGAAAATGAAAGCTCAAATGAAATCCGCCGATCGTCTGAACGCGCGCTATACGGCCATATTGGGTGATGACGAGCTTGCCCGCGGGGAAATTTCGCTGAAATCCATGGAAAGCGGCGAGCAGCGCACGGTGAAGCTGGAACAGCTGTTTGAAGAACTTGTTTAACCACCCGCGATCAGCGGCTAATTATACTAAAGGGGAATGATAACAAGATGAAAAGGACGCATCAATGCGGTCTGCTGACGACCGCGAACATTGGAGAAACCGTAACGCTGAACGGCTGGGTACAGACCCGCCGCGACTTGGGTGGCGTATTGTTTATCGACCTGCGCGACCGCAGCGGCATTATGCAGGTTGTATTCAATCCGGATTTCTCCGGAGAAGCCTTGGCGGTTGCAGACAAAGTGCGCAGCGAATATGTTATTGCCGTATCCGGTAAAGTCGTTAAACGCGCGCCGGAGACGTTCAATCCAAATCTGCCGACCGGCGAAATCGAAGTTCAAGTGACTGAAATCGAGGTGCTGAACGCTGCCAAGACGCCGCCGTTCTTCATCGAGGACGGGGTTGAGGTTGATGAGCAGCTTCGCCTGAAATACCGATATTTGGACCTGCGTCGTCCGGAAATGCAGAAGACGCTGATGCTCCGCTCCAAAGCGGCCAAAGTATTCCGCGACTTCCTTGACGGCGAAGGCTTCGTCGATGTAGAGACGCCGATTCTGACCAAGAGCACGCCGGAAGGCGCGCGGGATTACCTCGTGCCGAGCCGCGTACATGCGGGCGAATTCTTCGCTCTGCCGCAATCTCCGCAAATCTACAAGCAGCTGCTGATGGTCAGCGGTCTCGAGCGCTATTACCAGATCGCGCGCTGCTTCCGGGACGAGGACCTGCGGGCGGACCGCCAGCCGGAATTCACTCAGGTCGACATCGAAACGTCGTTCATGGAGCGCGATGATCTTCTGAATATGATGGAGCAGCTCATGGTCAAATTGTTCAAGGAAACGATCGGCGTAGAGCTTGCGACTCCGTTCCAACGCATCAGCTATGCCGAAGCGATGGGCAAATACGGCTCCGACAAGCCTGATCTTCGTTTCGGGCTCGAGCTGATCGAGATGAACGATATCGTCGCAAACAGCGGTGTCAAAGTATTCTCCTCTGTTATTGAAAAAGGCGGCGAAGTGAAGTGCTTGAATGCGAAGGGCTGCGGTACCTGGACCCGTAAAGAGATCGATGACCTGGGACCATATGCGGCTCGCTACGGCGCAAAGGGTCTGGCCTGGATTCAAGTGAAGGAAGGCGAATTCAAGGGACCGATCGTGAAATTCTTTACGGAGCAGGAGATCGAAGCGGTACGCGAGCGCACCGGCGCCGAGGAAGGCGACCTGCTGCTGTTCTCCGCCGACAACAAGAAGGTTGTGGCTGATGTGCTTGGGGCGCTCCGTCTGAAAATCGGACGTCAGCTCGGTCTCATCAACGACAATGAATACAAGTTTGCATGGGTGCTTGACTTCCCGCTGCTCAGTTATGACGAAGAGGCGAAGCGTTATGTTGCCGAGCACCATCCGTTCACCCGTCCGAAGGACGAGGATCTGGAACTGATGGACACCGATCCGCTTGCCGTGCGCGCTCAAGCGTACGACCTGGTGCTGAACGGCTATGAAGTCGGCGGCGGTTCGATGCGGATCTACAAGCGCGAAATTCAAGAAAAAATGTTCGCAGCGCTCGGCCTTTCGCCGGAAGAGGCGCATGAGAAATTCGGCTTCCTGCTGGATGCGTTCGAGTACGGTACGCCTCCGCACGGCGGGATCGCCTTTGGCTTCGACCGTCTGGTGATGCTGCTGGCCGGCCGCAACAACCTGCGGGAGACGATTGCGTTCCCTAAGACGGCAAGCGCAACGGATCTGCTCATGGACGCTCCTTCCCAAGTGGACGGCGGACAGCTTGAGCAGCTGCATATCAAGCTGGCCAAGAAGCCGGGCGACGAGAAGTAAGCCGTCTGTCGATAAAGGAGGATTTGCATACATGCTGCATCAATTTTCCCGGACGGAACTAGCCATTGGCCCTGAGGGCCTTGAAATCATGAAGAACAGCACGGTCGCGGTGCTCGGGATCGGGGGCGTCGGCTCCATAGCGGTAGAGGCTCTGGCCCGTACCGGTGTCGGTCGCATCATTCTGATCGATAAGGATGTCGTTGATATTACGAACATCAATCGTCAGATCCACGCGCTGACGACGACCATCGGTCAGAAGAAGGCGGATCTGATGGTCGAGCGAGTGAAGCTCATCAATCCCGAATGCGAAGCGATCGCACTGAACATGTTCTACACGGAGGAAACTTATGAAGAGCTCTTCAAGTATGAGCTCGATTATGTCATCGACGCCTCCGATACGATCATTTACAAGGTGCATCTGATCAAGGAATGTCTGAAACGAGGGATTCCGATCATCTCGAGCATGGGAGCTGCCAACAAAATGGATCCGACCAAGTTCCAGGTGGCCGACATCTCCAAAACCTCGATGGATCCGATTGCCCGCGTTGTCCGTACCAAGCTGCGCAAGGACGGCATCAAGAAAGGCGTCAAGGTGGTCTTCTCGCTCGAAGAGCCGATGAAGCCCCGCAAAGACGTCACGGAGAAGATCGTTCCGGAGAATGCGCCGGAAATCCGTAAGGCGAAGCAGCCGCCGGCAAGCAATGCTTTCGTGCCGCCGGTAGCCGGACTCATCATGGTGAGCGTGACCGTAAGAGAGCTGCTGGAAAAGGGCGGCGTCACCGTATAACCGAAAAAATGGATCAGGCAAAAGCAGCATCCCATGGCCGGGATGCTGCTTTTTTGGCAAACGCAACTCGTCGGCCGGATCACGCAGCACGTAACAGGGTACTAGTGTAAGCGGTATGATCTGGTATAACGGCTGGAGGTATGTTACAATAGAACTCCTTTTTGTGTCACGGCTCGCAAAGCCAGGCTTTTCGATGCGAAAAAATTAGAATTCTTAGGAGGTAACTGAAAGTGTCACAATCTTTTCAAAGTGCCTATCAAGAAGAGGAGTCAAGGCTTCGCGAGGTGATCGTCGAGATCGACCGGCAGCTTGAACGGCTGCGCAGCATCCCGGTGTATACCGGACATGATTTTACGGAGCAGGTGCTCGAGGCCGGGAGGGAAGAGAAGCGGCAGGCGCTGGCCAAGAGCTTGCCTGAGCCTTACTTCGGGAGGCTGGATTTTCAGGAGAACGGGACCGGAGAGAAGAAACCGCTGTATATCGGGAAGGTAGGCTTCGATAAGGAAGAGGCTGGGGATCATCCGATGGTGATCGATTGGCGCGCTCCTGTCGCAAGCCTGTTTTATTCGTTTACGGGCGGAACGGAGCCTGCATCCTTCGAGGCGCCGGAGGGGTTGATTGAAGGGCTGGTATATCTCAAACGCAATGTCGTCATCCGGAAGCAAATACTGGAGCGGGTATCAGATACGTACAATCGCGAGAGCGGCGGTCCGGCCGTAAATGACGAGTTTCTGGTCTACCGTCTAGGAGAGAACAAGGACAACCGCCTGCGGGATATCGTCTCGACGATACAGGCTGAGCAGGACAAGATTATTCGGGCGGCGAAAAACACGGCGCTGATCATCCAGGGGGTTGCGGGAAGCGGAAAAACCACGGTAGCGCTTCATCGGCTTGCTTATTTGCTGTATCAGTACAAGGAGCAGGTCCATGCGGAAAAAATGATTATTTTTGCACCGAACCTGATGTTTCTGGACTACATATCCGACGTCCTGCCGGAGCTGGGGGTTGGAGATATCCAGCAGCGCACCTTCGGCGACTGGGCAGCCGAGCTGCTTGGAATCGAGCTGTTCTCGGGAGACCACGCGCAGACGCTTCATCGGTGGTTCGAGAGCGAGCCGGGGCGCGGGACCCCGGATGTTAACGATGAGGTCAGCGGCCGTTACAAAGGCTCGTTGCGCCTTATGGGGCTGATCCGCCGCTTTGTCGAACGGATGGAGCGCAATGCGCTCCCGGACGAGGACTTCTCGCCTTGGGACGGGGCCGTTCTGAAGCGGGAGGCGATCGCCGAGTGGTTCGAGCAGGAATATAAGCCTTATCCGCTTGCCAAGCGGAAGGAACGGCTGCTTGCCCGGCTGCATCGCTGGATCGAAATGGAGCTGAAGAAATCGCCATCCGGGGCCGTCATGAAGGAACGGAAGAAGAAAGCGTCCCAGCGGGAAAAAGCGTACGCGAACCGGTGGCCGAAATTTGAGCCGCTTGCCCTGTATAAACAGCTGTTTGGGGCATCGAAGGCAGCTGGAGCATGGGTCGAGGAGCTGTCGGCGGAAATTCCGGCCGATGTGCTTAAGGCAACGCGGAAGGATCTGAAGCAAAATATCGTTCGGGAAGAGGATCTGCCGGCGCTGTTATATTTCCACTGCCTGCTCAATGATATTACGGGCGAGCAGCGCTTCGACCATATCGTCATCGACGAGGCGCAGGATTTCTCCCCATTTCAGGTAGCCGTACTGGATCTGTTCGTCAGGGGGCATTCCTTCACCATCCTCGGCGATCTGTCGCAGGGCATTCATGCCTATCGCGGCGTTCATGCCTGGGAGGAAATGAGCTCCTTATTCAAGGAGGAGGAGACCGCTTATTTTGCCCTGACGCGCAGCTACCGGTCGACGATGGAGATCATCGAATTTGCGAACGGTATTTTGGAAAAGGGTGTCGGCAGCGATCTGCTTGCGGTTCCGGTGTTCCGGAGCGGGGATGCGGTGCGTTTGATCCCTTACGCTTCCGGAAGCTCAAGGACGAAGGATCTGAAGCGGGCGATGGAGTCTCTGATCGCGAAGGATTATCGTACGGTAGCGATTCTGACGCGGACGCTGCTTGAGGCGGAGGCGCTTCACGAAGAGCTGCGTGCGGCATGGCCGGAGCTGAACCTGATCGACGGCAGCGAAGGTACGTATCAGGGCGGATACTCGGTGCTGCCGGTCTATTTGTCCAAGGGCCTCGAATTCGATGCGGTCATCGTTGCGGATGCAGATGCGGGACATTACGCGGAGAAAGCTTGGGATGCCAAGCTGATGTATGTTGGCTGTACCCGGGCACTGCACGAGCTGTGGCTGCTGCATGGGGAAGCGCGTCCTTCTTACGTGACGGCGGAGGCATCGGATATTACAGCCATTGGCTGGCCGTGACGTCGTGATACAAGGATACATGGCCGGATATGGATCGATTGCATAGGGATTGACTACGAGCGGAAATAAAAATGCTAGACTAGGGATAGCCCCTGAAGTTAGCGGTTGCTGCATGCACCGTTTCTTCAGGGGCTATTTCCTATGGCGGGGAATTCGTCCTTTGTCTATTCAATACAGCGCAATACACGCCAATACACGCAAATAAACGCACGGAATAAGTATTCTATCCCAGCATCCGGTACGAATCACCGAGATGGCCGATATACCGAAGCAGCGTCCACACGATGAGGGCAGCAGCTGCCAGCAGCGTTCCCGAGAGAATTGCAATTCGCACTTTATTTCTTTTCATAACAACCTCCGTCGATGCCTATCGAATTACCGGAAGGATTGGCCCTCGCCCGGCGGATTTCCTGCTTGTATTCCCATATCCGAATAGCAGAGCGGATCAACACGTACAGGGAGTACAGAAGCTGGAGCGAAAGAATGATATAGATCATTCGAAAGGCGAGAAGATGCTCTGTCAGAGCTTCAGGCTCATAGATTTCGAAGAGCACTTGATTGTGCTGGGCATGAATGCACATTATGAGCAGACTCGCCCCGATTCCGATGGCCGCATGAACCATTTTCCGCTTGGCATTCCGGATCTTCATGCCCGCTTCCACTCTCCCCTTAATAACGGCTTTATATACATTTAACGCTCACAAGTAGAAAAAAGTTAGGATAGATCTAAAATGAATCTAAAACGGGAGGATGAATCAAAAAGCAAATGCTCGACGTCAGCCCCGAATCGTGTGGGAACGAACCGGACCGACCATCTCTCTGGGAGTGAGAGAATGAACCGCCGCCGCCATCTCTCGGGGATGGGAATGAACCGCCGCTGTCCATCACTCGGGGCAGTGTAGGGAATGAACCGTCGCCGACCATCACTCGGGGCAGTGTAGAGAATGAACCGTCGCCGACCATCACTCGGAGCAGTGAGGGAACGAACGGCTGCCGTCCATCGTGCCGGCAGTGCGGGCACGCCCGCTGCATATATGATATGATAAGCTGTGATAGATTTTAAGGGGCCAGGGTCTGGCCGACGACTGATCTAGAGACAAGGAAGTGTAGCAAATGGATTTATTCAGTTACGGACGCGAAGCCGACCGGGATTCCAGGCTGCTGGCCGACCGAATGCGGCCGGTTTCGCTGGATGAATATATAGGACAAGAGCATATCATCGGGCCGGGGAAGCTGCTCCGGCGAGCCATCGAAGCGGACCAGGTATCATCTATTTTGCTGTACGGTCCTCCCGGATGCGGCAAAACGACGCTCGCCCATATTATTTCACAGCAGACCAAGGGCCATTTTGTCCGGCTTAATGCGGTTGAGGCCTCGGTTAAGGATGTGCGGGAAGTCATTGAACAGGCCCAGAGCAACCGCAGCTTGTACGGAACGAAGACGATTCTGTTCCTGGACGAGGTGCACCGATTCAATAGTTCCAGACAGGATGCGCTGCTGCCGGCGGTTGAGAACGGAACCATCATCTTCATCGGAGCGACAACGGAAAATCCGTTTCATTACGTGAACGGGGCCTTGATGAGCCGGTCCACGTTGTTTCAATTGCAGCCTTTAACCAAGGAGCATTCGCTGATTGCGATGCGGCGCGCGCTGACCGATTCCGACAAGGGACTTGGCTATATGGATTTGATCGCGGATGACGAGGCGCTTGAGCATATTGCAACGATGGCTAACGGCGACATTCGCCGGGCCTTGAACGCCCTTGAATTGGCGGCCATGACCACGCCCCCGGATGAAAACGGCACCGTTCATATTACGCTAGATGTGGCCGAGGAATCGATCCGCAAGCCGCTCGTGAAGGCGGATGAATCCACGCAGTACGACGTGCTCTCCGCCTTCCATAAGAGCATTCGGGGCTCGAGCGATGCGGCGGTGTTCTGGTTCCTGTACGCCGTCGAAAAGCTGGGGATGGACCCGATGGTGTTCATCCGGCGTCTTATCGCCGCAAGCAGCGAGGATATCGGCCTTGCCAACCCGCAGGCGATGGTTCAGGCTGTCAGCGCCTTGGAGGCTTACAGGAACAACGGCTGGCCCGAAGCGAAGCTGAACGTTGTCCAAGCGATTGTGTTCGCGGTAGAGAGTCCGAAGTCCAATGCGGTCGTCGAGGCCATTTCCCGCGCCATGGCAGCTATGGACGAGGTGAAGTCGGCGGAGGTTCCACTGCACTTGCGGGATGCCCATTATCAAGGGGCAATCAAGCTTGGACATGTCGGATATAAATACCCGCATGATTATCCAGGGCATTACGTGAAGCAGGAGTATCTGCCGAAGGAGCTATCCGGTCGGGTGTTTTATCAGGCGACGGAGCAGGGGAACGAGGCGAAGATTGCCCACAATCAGCGGCTGAGACGTGAACAATAGGCGTTTTTGGGATGCAGGGAAGAGAATGCAGGAATGCAGGGAAGCAGGAATGCAGGGATGCAGGTATGAGCAGCTCGTCCTGGGCGGGCACTAATGATTTTAGGGAGGATGAAGATGAGAATAGGGAAAAGAAGCTTTGTCATATTACTGTTATCGATTGGTGTTGTGCTGGGCGGTTGTTCAGCCAAGAGCGGCCAGGAGCAGGCGCCTGACGGACAGGCTGCGGAGTCTGCGCATGCCCATGGACACCAGACGCAGCTGGCCAACGGAGACCTTCAGGAAATGACAGCTTCGGCCGATGTGCTGCCTGAATTTTTGAAGGGCCAGACGAGCGAAATTCAGACCATTTATGCATTGTCCGCTCAGGTGAGCGACGTGCTGAAGCATATACCCTGCTATTGCGGGTGCGGGGAAAGTGCCGGGCATCAAAGCAATCTAAACTGCTTCATTGATGAAATTCGCGAAGACGGGAGCGTCGTATGGGATGATCACGGCACCCGTTGCGGTGTATGCCTTGACATTGCGGTGGAATCGGCAAAAATGAGCAGTGAGGGCAAGAGCTTAACGCATATTCGCCAGACGATCGACGATAAATATGGTACCGGCTATGCAAAACCGACCCCTACGCCGATGCCGCCAGCGGAGAGCTGATTGGCTGTCTGGTGTGCACCGTGCAAACTGAGATTTGTGTGTGTTCTAATGGTTTGTATAAGGAGATGCTGGGCTGATTGACGACTATAACCCTTGAAGCGCTGTTTCACGATCATACAGGATCGGAAGAGGCGCTTTTTTTATGCATGATTACGGGTCCCGTTCAGCTTGACAGATCCCTTAATGGATTGATGGAACGGTCCTTCTCGAAGGAAGGATACCCTGCATTGTTAACCGATCTTTCAACGTTCCGTGATCGAAGTCACAGCTTAATACTATATGTAGATTATAAATTAATATTCGTGCACTATATATAGTATTCAAAGTGATAGATGAATAAGGAGCTGAGACGTCACATGAAGGTGATCAAGCGTGATGGAAGCGGGGCGCCATTTGAGGCAGGCAGGATCGTGAATGCGGTGGACAAAGCTCTTGCAGCCGTTGAAGGCAACGCGCGGAAGGAGGCCTCCGTTCGGATCGCAGGATTCGTAGCCGAAGCGCTGCGGGGGAAGGAACGGATTACGGTTGAGGAGATTCAGGATCTGGTCATTCGGCATTTGCAGCAGGAGGGATTTCGGGAAGTGGCTGCGGCTTACCAGAAGTACCGGGAGTCCCGGGACTTGGAGCGGATTAGGCGGGGCGAGCTGTACAAAATCAGCAGCGACGTGCTCTTGTCGGCCAATCCCGATCTGCTGAGGGAGAATGCGAATTTGAACGGCGAATCGTTCAGTGGAAAAATGAGTCGGATCGGCTCGGAATACAGCAAGTGGATGGCAAGCCGCTTTGTGCTTCCCCCAGAGCTTGCGAATGCCGTACGGGAAGGATCCATTTACGTCCATGACCTGGATCAGTACGCGCTCGGCACGACCAACTGCATCTTCATCCCCTTTGACCGTCTGCTCGCCGGAGGCTTTAATACGGGTAACGGTTCGGTACGGCCGCCGAAAAGCATCATGACGGCGATGGCGCTCGTGGCGATCATTTTCCAATCCCAGCAGAACAGCCAGTACGGCGGCGTCTCCGCGAACAAAATCGATTGGGACCTCGCACCGTACGTTGGCCAAACGTTCCGGCGGCATTTCCGCAAGGGTGCGGCTTATCTCGGAGATGCCGAATCTTCACCAGGGACGGCCGATTGGAATGACGATGAGCTGTACATCGACAACCAGCAACTGAAGGAGAACGCTCGCCGAATTTACCGGTATGCCTATGAAGAAACGCTGAATGAGGTGAGGCAGGCCGCCGAATCGCTAATCCACAATTTGAACACGATGAGCAGCCGGGCCGGGGGGCAAATCCCGTTCACGTCGCTCAATTACGGCATGTGCACATCGACGGAAGGCCGCATGGTATCCCATGCGCTCCTGGATGCCACGATGAACGGACTCGGGCGGGGGGAGACGCCGATTTTTCCGCAGCATATTTTCCAGTGTAAGCGGGGAGTGAACCAGGCGGAGAGCGAGCCCAACTACGACCTGTTCCTGAAGGCGGTCGAATGCTCTAGCCGCAGGCTGTACCCGAATTTCGTCAATGTGGACGCTTCATTCAACCTGCCGTATTACAAGCCGGACGACCCGGATACCATCATTGCCACGATGGGATGCCGAACCCGGACGATCTCCGACCGCTTCGGGCGAAACCGATTGAGCGGCAAAGGCAATCTGTCCTTCAACACCGTCAATTTGGTCAAGTTGGGGATCGAGCATGGCATCGTCCTGCAGCAGCGGGGGAAGCCGGATCTCGAGGGCTTTTTGTCCAGGCTCGATGATTGCATAAGGATCGCTGTAGCCGGACTGGTTCACCGCTTCGGGATCCAAGCCGAACAGCCGGCGAAGGCGTCCGATTTCATGATGAGGGAGGGCGTATGGGAAGGCGGAGAGAAGCTCGCGCCGGAGGATAGCGTAAGGGAACTCATCAAGCACGGCACCTTGGCGGTGGGCTTCATCGGGCTGGCCGAATGCCTGAAGGCGCTGACCGGATGCCATCACGGCGAGGATGATGCGGCCTTTCAGCTCGGCCTCGAGATTGTCCGCCATATGCGGCGGCGATGCGATGAAGCCAGCGAAACCCATAACCTGAACATCACCTTGTTTGCCACGCCGGCTGAAGGCTTGTCCGGGAAATTTACAAGGCTGGACCGTAAGCAGTACGGCGTAATTGAGGGTGTTACCGACCGGGAGTATTACACGAATTCTTTTCACATTCCCGTCTATTACAGCATGCCCGCTTATCGAAAAATTCGCTTGGAGGCTCCGTTTCATGGGCTGTGCAACGCCGGAGCGATCTCGTACGTGGAGCTGGACGGCAGCGCAAGGCTGAACACGAAGGCATTCCAAGACATCGTCCGCTTTGCCTTGGAGGCCGATATCGGCTATTTCTCCGTGAACCATCCGATCGACCGCTGTCTAAGCTGCGGGCATGAGGGGGTAATCGGCAGCATTTGCCCGCAGTGCGGGATCTCCGAAGGGGAGGGGCGCTTCCAGCGGCTGCGGAGGGTGACGGGATATTTAACCGGCAGCTATACCGAGCGTTTCAACTCCGCGAAGCAGGCGGAAGTGAGAGACCGGGTGAAGCATCTGTGAACCTGATCGGCTATGTTCCGGAAAGCATTAGCGAAGGGGAGGGACTCCGGGCAGTGCTCTTCATCAGCGGCTGCCGGCATGCCTGTCCGGGCTGCTTCAATCCGGCGTCTTGGGATTTTGAGGCAGGGGTTCCTTTCACGGAGGAAGTGTCCGCGCGGATCCTTCGGGATATCGCCTCCAATCCTCTGATCGATGGATTGACTTTATGCGGAGGCGACCCGTTCTTTTCGCCGGAGGAGTGCACTGCCTTTGTCGAGAGTTTCCGTTCACACTGTCAGGACAAAACCGTATGGGCTTATACAGGCTTTACATTCGAGGCACTCATGCGGCACCCGAAGCGGCGCGAGCTGGCGCTGCTGTGCGATGTCATTATCGACGGACGGTTCGTGCTTGAGCTGAAGGATGTGTCGCTGCCTTTTCGCGGCAGCTCTAACCAGCGGCTCATCGATGTGGCGGAGACCGTGTGCAGAGGGGTAATCACGGAGTATGCGTTGTGAGCATGTTCATTGAAGTGGCTTTACAAGTCCCGGTGCGCAATCACTCCGCATGTGGATCATGCAACAAATGGGGATGAGTATCTTCACAAGTCCGGTTGTGTGGGATCACTCCGCGTGCGGATTATGCCTCCAAATGAGGCATGAATCGGCCTCACAAAGTCCCGGTGCGCAATCATCACTCCGCATGCGGATCATGCCTCCAAATGAGGCATGAAATGGCCTCACAAAGTCCCGGTGCGCAATCATCACTCCGCATGCGGATCATGCCTCCAATCTCTGTTGTCCACTAATTTTCTTGGAATTGTCTCCAATGTCGTAAAAATTAGCGGACAAAGGAGAGCGCTGACGCTTTTCCGGCATGATTCCGCCTGCTCCGTTGAAGTCTTTGTTCGTGGGTGTTGGAGCATGCCCTTTGGGTTTCATTGCAGCTTGGATACGCTGCTGTAGGCCGTCGAACAAGCCCCTTTTAGGGACTTGTTCGCTCCCAAGGGGCCCGAACCAGCGGAACAAGACCCTTTTAGGGACTTGTTCGCTCCCAAGGGGCTCAAACCGTCGTCACAAGCCCCTTTTAGGGACTTGTTCGCTCCCAAGGGGCCCGAACCTTCGTCACAAGACCCTTTTAGGGACTTGTTTGCTCCCAAGGGGCTCAAACCATCGTCACAAGACCCTTTTAGGGACTTGCTCGCTCCCAAGGGGCCCGAACCAGCGGAACAAGACCCTTTTAGGGACTTGTTCGCTCCCAAGGGGCCCGAACCAGCGGAACAAGACCCTTTTAGGGACTTGTTCGCTCCCAAGGGGCTCAAACCGTCGTCACAAGACCCTTTTAGGGACTTGTTCGCTCCCAAGTGGCTCAAACCGTCGTCACAAGACCCTTTTAGGGACTTGTTCGCTCCCAGGGGGCTCAAACCGTCGTCATAAGACCCTTTTAGGGACTTGTTTGCTCCCAAGGGGCTCAAACCGGCGTCACAAGACCCTTTCGGGGACTTGTTCGCTCCTGAGGGGCCCGAACCGTCGTCACAAGACCCTTTTGGGGACTTGTTCGCTCCTGAGGGGCCGGAACCGTCGTCACAAGCCCCTTTTAGGGACTTGCTTATCCCGGCGCCCCCCAAGTCGGTTGGGGCGGTGGTATATCCAACGACATTGTTTTTGGGGTTTACGGACGTCCGTCGGCGGATCCCTACATCACCTGCT
This sequence comes from Paenibacillus sp. FSL W8-0919, assembly GCF_038003785.1. Lineage (NCBI taxonomy): Bacteria > Bacillati > Bacillota > Bacilli > Caryophanales > Paenibacillaceae > Paenibacillus > Paenibacillus sp. FSL W8-0919. The sequence goes on along the minus strand of NZ_JBBOPV010000001.1, from coordinate 6,133,495 downwards.
AGGTTTCAACGTACGCACATTCTCCCCTCGATGCACTGCTTCCCGTACGAACATGGTTCCTCTAAGTACATACTCTTTATAAAGCACATACTCTCTGTAAGCACATGCTTCCCGTAAGCACATTTCTCTTGTGCACGGTTCGGGTCCGGGGATGTTTGATATGGCTACCGCACATAGAAATATGGTCGCAGGCCCTTAGAAATTTAGCTGCCGACTAAAGAAACGTGGCTGCCGCCCAAAGAATTACTTACTAAAGAACATGCCATAGAATCATCCTGCCCACATAGAAAAATGCCTGCCTACCATAGAATCTTCCTACTCACCTTAGAGACAGCTGGGCATTTCAGTCTCGTTCCGGCAGAAAAAATGCACCTCCGTTGTCACCACACCACTTTCCAGTGAGGTATGACAGAGGTGCATTTTTATGTTGCATTGAGGTCGAATTAGCCGACAATCAAATGCTTCCTAATTTAGCCTCCAGATTAATACGGGATTTTATCCGCGGATTCGATCGTTCCGCCGCCAAGGCACTCTTCGCCTTGATAGAACACGACGGCTTGTCCCGGCGTAATGGCTTTTTGCGGCTTTGCAAACGCCACATGCACCGTGCCGTCTTCACGCGGCGTAAGCGTCACTTCCTGGTCTGGCTGACGGTAACGGAATTTGGCGGTGCAGGTGAAGGCGGCTTTGGGCATAGCGTCCTCGCCTGCAATCCAGTTGACTCCCGAGGCGATCAATCCTGTTGAATACAAGCTTGGATGATCTCCTTGCACAACGTACAGAATATTGTTGTTCAGATCTTTGTCAGCCACGAACCAAGGTTCGCCCGAGCCGGATCCGCCAATGCCGAGACCTTGGCGCTGGCCGAGCGTATAGTACATGAGACCGTCATGACGGCCTTTCACCTCTCCGGTGACGATATCCACCATGTCGCCGGATTGGGCCGGCAAGTACTGGCTCAGGAATTCCTTGAAATTCCGTTCGCCGATAAAGCAAACGCCGGTGCTGTCTTTTTTCTTCGCGGTGTACAGACCGGCTTCCTCCGCGAGGCGGCGCACTTCCGGTTTAGGCAAATGCCCGATCGGGAACAGGGCTTTAGACAGCTGCTCCTGGTTGAGTGCATTCAGGAAATAGGTTTGGTCCTTGTTGCCATCGACACCACGGAGAAGATGGAATTGCCCGTTCTCCTCGGTGACGCGCGCGTAATGGCCGGTTGCCACATAATCGGCTCCGAGATCGAGGGCTTTGTTCAGGAACTCGCCGAATTTGATTTCACGGTTGCACATGACATCAGGGTTCGGCGTTCTTCCGGCTTTATATTCATCAAGAAAATAGGAGAATACTTTATCGAAGTACTCCTTCTCGAAATTGACGGTGTAGTAGGGAATGTCCAGCTGTTCGCATACCCGGCGCACGTCTTCCGCATCCGCTTCGGCGGTGCAGTAGCCGAATTCGTCGGTATCGTCCCAGTTTTTCATAAAGATGCCGATTACTTCATAGCCCTGCTGCTTGAGCAGCAGCGCCGTTACGGAGGAATCGACTCCCCCTGACATGCCGACAACGATCCGAGTGTTCTTATTATCTGTAGACATCGTTATCACCATTTTCATCTTAAATTGTGCCCATGACGTATTTTAACATACTTTCGCCAAGGTTCCCATGCTTGGATATGTCCACTCAGGGTGAACAAATTTTTACGATTTGATCCGGATTATTAGCCATTGGCATTCAGGATATGGTACCATAAGCTGAGGGTAATGATCGGAATACGGAGAAAACTCAGAATTAGCAGGAATCGAGCATACGTGTACCGTATTTATCGTGTTATCCGATTCCCCTAACAGCATGTTCAAGTATGGACATCATATACAAATATTCGAAAGAGGTGTCACCTTTGAAGATATCAACTAAAGGAAGGTACGGATTGACGATTATGATGGAGCTGGCCGCCAAATTCGGCGAAGGCCCGACCTCGCTCAAAAGCATAGCGGAGAAGAATCAGCTCTCGGAGCATTACCTGGAGCAGCTGATCGCGCCGCTTCGGAACGCAGGTCTGGTCAAGAGCATTCGCGGCGCATACGGCGGCTACATCCTGTCCCGCGAGCCGGCTTCGATTACGGCGGGGGACGTCATCCGCGTGCTCGAGGGGCCGATCTCACCGGTGGATTTTACGGAGGAAGACGATCCGGCGAAACGGGATTTGTGGCTTCGTATCCGCGACAGCATCGCCGAGGTACTGGATTCCACGACGCTTGATAACCTCATCAATTTCCAGGAACAGTCCGCTGCGGACAATTATATGTTCTATATTTAATTCAAAGGCTGAAGCATTAGCCGGCTAAGCCACATATAATCAAGGGGTATTGCGTCTCTCTGTGGTATCCCTTGATCTATAACATGATCCCACGTTTTCTACAGATCGCCTCCGCGTCAACTTGGAAGTTTGAACTCCTTTGTTATCTGATCTGATCGATCGCTCCATATGCCTTCCGAATGGGGTAATCTCATTCCATCTGTAGCTGTATCCGACATCTTCACCGTTTCATTGCTTTTTCGCTCCATGATTAGAACCCGCCTTCCCCGGACATGCTAGGTAGCTTTCTTATATGGCATGCGATGTGCCGGAGAAATCGAAATCACCAAAACTCGGTGAAGAAAAAAGATGAGTTAGCATAAGGGAACATCGGGACAAGCGGAACGAAATCCCAAGAACATAAGCTTGACAGCTCGTTGCTGAACAAAAAGGCTTTAAATGAAATAGAAGGGGTAACAATATGGGTTGGTCGGTGTCTAATGATGTAGGCAAGTGAACTTAGACTAAAAGGGGAGAAATTATGAGTAGAAGCTGGCAAGAGGATATGAATCTTTGCCATTCGGTTGATGAGGAAAGTAAATCTGCCGCGTTAAAATACTGGCTTGAGCAAGCAGCAGCAGAGAAACAAAGGGCGGATACGCTCAATAACGCAGTGAAAGAAGCCATCGACATTTGCGAAAGCATGACGGAGTCCGATGACCCCATGGAGATTCTTGAGCAAGCGTTGATTAAATTGCAATTAGTCGTGTCTCTTCCATTGAATAAGGGAAGCTTGAATACTATGAGCAGCTGGAGCTTTGGAGAAACGAGTTTTAAGAAAGAAAGTTTATAGAAAACAGTTTATAGAGAATAGGCTCCTTGGTCGTTATTCTTGATCCGTTGACTTCTGTTTTTGTATGCCTGGAAGGGGGGTATAATTACAACCTTTTTGTTGTTGTTTTGTTTCAGAAATTTTTCATGAGAAGTTGCAGAGCTGGGGCTCATCGTATATGCTATTATCGGGTTGTGATAAAAAGAACTTCCACGAGCCAAAGGGATGAACAGCCCTCCTGAGCTTATTTAGAATCCATGACAGAAGCCAATGAGGTTTTCATCGATAAGCTGCGGAGAGACCACATTTTTGCTGTAAAGCTTCCTTAAATGTTTTAGCATAAAAATCACATTCCGGCATTTGGGCGCGATCACGATGAAATGACGAATCGCCTAACCGCCTAATCTCCTTAATCGCCGGAAATGTGAATACTCGACTAATATCAAGGTGCGTGAATAAACATGAAAACCGTGTATTTGGATCATGCGGCCTCGACACCGATGCATCCGGCCGTCGCGGAAGCAATGATGGACATCATGACGAACTGGCACGGCAATGCTTCGAGCGTCCATGCATATGGACGGGAAGCGAAGAAGATTGTGAACGGGGCGCGGGATCGAATCGCGTCCCTTTTGGGATGCCAGTCGGATGAGCTGGTATTTACCTCCGGCGGCACCGAGAGCGATAACCTGGCTATCTTCGGCATCGTTGAGGCGGCTGGGGTAAGCGGCAAGCATGTCATTACCTCCGCGGTGGAGCATCATGCGGTGCTTCATGCCTGCCAAGAGCTGGAGAAGAGAGGCTGCGAGGTTACCTACATTCCGGTCGACCATACCGGTCGCGTCTCGGTAGAGGACATCGCCGGCGCCATCAAGGAGAACACCGTGCTTGTTACGATTATGTATGGGAATAACGAAGTAGGCACCATCCAGCCGATAGCCGAGATCGGCGAGCTATGCGCAAGCCGTGGCGTCGTATTTCATACGGACGCCGTCCAGGCGCTGGGATCTGCTCGAATATCCTGCCAAGACCTCCCCGTCGATATGTGGAGCTTCTCCGCTCACAAAATTAACGGCCCGCAAGGTGTCGGCGCTTTGGTGGTCAAACGGGGATTGAGCTTGTCACCGCGTCTATTTGGCGGGCTGCAGGAGAAGAAGCGCCGTGCCGGAACCGAGAATATGGCGGGAATTGCCGGATTTGCGGCGGCAGCGGAGCTCGCCGTTAACGGGATTGAGCAGCGGCTTGCGCATTATCGGCTGCTGCGGAACACGCTGCTCGAGGAGCTTCGCCGATTGATCGGCGAGGAGGCTTTTGCGATCAACGGAAACCAGGAGTACTATCTCCCGCATGTGCTGAATCTCAGCTTTCCTGATGTGAGCACCGAGACGATGCTGATGAATCTGGATATGGAAGGCATAGCGGCTGCAAGCGGCTCGGCCTGCACCTCGGGCTCGCTGGAAATCTCTCATGTGCTTCAGGCCATGAAGCTTCCCGACCCGATTTTGCGATCGGCGATTCGATTTAGTTTCGGTTTGGGTAATACTACTCAAGAAATGGAGTTCACGGCCCAAAAAATTGAAACCATCCTTAAACGGCTGCGTAAATAAATGTTGAGGGATTTCTCTTTTCGCTAATAAAGGGGGTATGCGTTCATCCATTTCATCCTTAGAAGCCGAGGGGCTGGCTGCATGCCATGCTGGATTGCCGGTTTCAAACAAGCGGAGGATGAGGAGGTATCCATCTAGCAATGAAGCTTCAGGAAATGATCGGACTGGCTGTATTCGACGTGGAAAACGGTAAAGAAATCGGAAAAATCCACGATTTTATACTAGATGATAACTGGCTGATAACCGGATTGGAACTTGAAGGCCGGGCTTTGTTCTCCACACATGTGAAAAGCGTTGCATGGGAAGACATCGTAGCCTATGGAGAAGATGCCGTCATGATCCGGAGCCAAGAGGCCGTACGGAAGGTAGGAACGGGCGAAATTGGCTTAACTTACCTTACAGGCAAGCGTAAATTGAAAGAAATGCAGGTCCTGACGGAGGACGGAGTTCTGCTCGGACGTGTTTCGGATGTTTATTTTGAGCAGGAACAGGGCAATACAATATTAGGATTGGAAATATCCGACGGTTTTGTATCGGATTTGATCGAAGGCCGCAAATGGCTGCCTTGCACAGCGGAAATGGCTGTCGGTGAACATGCCGTAATGGTCCCCCCGATGAGCGAACAGCGTCTGGAAAAAGCCATTAATTCTGTGAACGGATAGGGTGAAGTAGGATGAAATGTCCAAACTGTAGTTCCAAAGATATCGGAAAAATCGGCTCCCACCAGTTTTACTGCTGGGGATGCTTTATTGAATTGACGGTGAACGGGGAGAAGATGTCCGTATACCAGGTTGAAGAGGACGGCACGCTCAGCTCGCTGGATGATTTATTCTTCGGCGATGAGATGCAGCCGGAGTTCCCGCATTTGCACGCCTCTTCCTAAAGAGCGCGTACATATTCTCAGAGAATAGGGCCTTCCCGCCGGATCCATGGAGATCTTCCGCGAGGGAGGTCCTTTTTCTATGAACCAGAGGAACTGAATGTTAGATTAAATCCGGAAGCTTGGACATATACTACAGGGTAAGCTTTTGCCGTAAAGGAGAGTGCCCTGTGGAACAGCTGACCGAGAGCAAGTGGTTTCGCTTTTTAATATGGCTGCTGCTTGGACTGATTACCCTTTATTTTGTATGGCTTCTTAGGCCTTTATTTCTCGATGTCTATCGTTTTGTCAAAGCGGTGCTTGCTCCGTTTCTGATAGCCATGATCATATCCTATGTCCTGAATCCGATTGTATGCATGCTCTCCGACCGTAAGGTCCCGCGAAGCGCTGCGGTGCTCCTGATCTATGCGGTGTTCTTGGCCGCACTTGCCGTCATTCTCATCAATTTGATTCCGATGCTGATCCGGCAGCTGGAGGAATTAAACGAGCATCTGCCTGAGCTGACGATGAACGCGCAGTCGCTGATGACCAGTCTGGATAGCCGTCTGCTGCCGCCGGGCGTACGAACCGGGGTGAACAGCTGGTTTCTGACCATCGAATCGAGGCTGGCCGGAGGCATCTCGGACTTTATGGACAATATCGGCAATGCGATTAACATATTGTTCAATGTCATGATCGTGCCGTTCCTCATTTTTTACATATTAAAAGATTTCGAGGTGTTTCAGCGGACGACCGTTTCCTATCTGCCCCGAAGCCACCGCAAGTCGATCGTTATCCTGCTTAAGGACATTGATAATGCCCTTGGCAATTATGTCCGGGGGCAGTTTCTCGTTTGCCTCATTATCGGTATTCTCGCATACATCGGTTATATGATCGTAGGCATGCCGTACGCGCTGCTGCTTGCCAGCATCGTGGCCGTGTTCAACATCATTCCGTATTTGGGGCCTTTTCTGGGCGCCGCTCCGGCGCTTGTTATGGCTTCGACACTTTCATGGAAAATGGTGCTGATGGTCGCGCTCGTCAATATGGTGTGCCAGACGCTCGAAAGCAATGTGATCTCTCCGCAGGTGGTTGGGAAGAAGCTGCATATGCATCCGCTTCTTATCATATTCGCCCTGCTTGTCGGAGGCCAGATCGCGGGAACCGTAGGTCTCATCCTCGCCGTACCTGTCTTTGCGGTGCTCAAGGTCCTTTTGCAGCATGTTTTTGCTTATTATGTAAGGCGGAAATCGGGCTGAGATCCGAGCAGACGTTGACGATCGGTGGCGACGGATTGACAATATGCCGTTTCCGTGGATATACTTGAAATATTAAACGAATATTCGTCCAAATCGATGAGAAAATCCCAGTAAGCTTCGTGCACCTTGCCCAGAGAACAGGTTCCTTTCGGCGGATCGATGCGATCCAATACGAATGGCTGCGAGAACCTGGAAGCGTCCAAGCTGAAATGCTAATTTTTGAGTGTGAACAAAATTCACCGGGTGGCTGCCGTTATCCAGCTGCAACGAGGCGATCGTCGCATGTCTTTTCGGTTAACCAACCGGACGGATTCTTGCACGATAACCAGGGTGGTACCGCGAGAACATCGTCCCTGAACTATTTCAGGGGCGTTTTTGTGTTCGGGTTAATTTGGCCCGGGCGTTATATTATGACTGGAGGATGCTAATGATGAAAGCAAGTGAAATTCGATCCAAATGGCTGGCGTTTTTCGCCGAGAAAGGCCATCACATTGAGCCAAGCGCTTCGCTTGTTCCGCACAACGACCCGTCGCTGCTGTGGATTAATGCAGGCATGGCGCCGCTGAAGCCGTACTTTGACGGCCGGGTGATCCCGGACAATCCGAGAATCGCCAACTCGCAGAAATGCATTCGCACCAATGATATCGAGAATGTCGGCAAGACTCGCCGTCACCACACGTTCTTCGAAATGCTCGGAAACTTCTCCATCGGAGACTACTTCAAGGAAGAAGTCATTACCTGGGCATGGGAGTTTCTGACCGACAAGAAGTGGATCGGGTTCGATCCGGAGCGCCTGTCCGTCACGGTATACCCGGAGGATGAGGAAGCGTTCAAGCTGTGGAACGAGAAGATCGGCCTGCCCGAGAGCCGGATTATCAAGCTGCAGGACAACTTCTGGGATATCGGGGAAGGGCCATGCGGACCATGTACCGAGATTTTCTACGACCGCGGGGAAGAGTATGGGCACGGAGCGCCGGAAGAAGAGCTGTTCCCGGGCGGCGAGAACGAGCGCTGGCTTGAGGTATGGAACCTCGTATTCTCGCAGTTCAACCATAACAAGGACGGCAGCTACACGCCGCTTCCGAACAAGAACATCGATACGGGTGCAGGACTTGAGCGTTTTGCCTCCATTTTGCAAAATGTCGATTCCAACTTCGATACCGACCTGTTCCAGCCGATCATTCAAAAGACCGCTGAGCTTGCCGGTGTGAAATACAAGGAGAAGGCGGAATACGACGTGGCGCTCAAGGTCATTGCGGATCATATCCGCACCGTCGCCTTTGCCGTTGCCGACGGCGTGCTGCCTTCTAATGAAGGACGGGGCTATGTCATCCGCCGTTTGCTCCGCCGTGCGGTTCGATACGGGAAGGTGCTCGGTCTTGACAAGCCGTTCATGTTCACGTTGACCGGCACGGTCGGCGACATTATGGGCGCCTACTATCCGGAGGTTGTTGAGAAACAGGCGTTCATCGAGAAGGTAATCGCAACGGAAGAAGAGCAGTTCCACAAGACGCTCTCCGACGGGCTGGCGATTCTGGCAGAGATGAGCGCGGAAGCGAAGAAGCAAGGCCAATCGGTCATTAGCGGCGCCGATGCGTTCAAACTGTACGATACCTATGGTTTCCCGTTCGATTTGACGGAGGATTATGCGGCTGAGCACGGCCTGAGCGTCGATCGCGAAGGCTTCGACGAGGCGATGAAGGAGCAGCGCGAGCGTGCGCGCAAAGCCCGCCACGAAACGGAAAGCATGAAGGTTCAAGGCGGGGTTCTGTCCGATTATACGGTTAAAAGCGAATTTGTTGGATATAATGACACCGTTCGCGATGCGAAGGTGCTGGCCATCATTACGGATGATCAATTTGCCGATGGAATCGGCGAAGGACAGTCCGCCCAGGTCATTCTGGATGCAACGCCGTTCTACGCCGAAAGCGGCGGCCAGGTCAGCGACCAAGGCGTGCTTGAGGGCGATACGGTACGCGCAAAAGTAGAAGGCCTGTTCAAAGCCCCTCACGGACAGCATGTGCATTTTGTAACCGTGGAGGCAGGCGAACTGAAGGTAGGCGACGTCGTAGCCGCCAAGGTGGATGCCAGCCTTCGAAATGATATCGTGAAGAACCATACGGCAACCCACTTGCTGCATAAAGCGCTGAAAGAAGTGCTTGGCGAGCATGTCAACCAGGCGGGCTCCCTTGTCGAGCCGCAGCGGCTGCGCTTTGACTTCTCACATTTCGGCAGCATTACCCAGGAGGAGCTGGCCGAAATCGAGCGCCGCGTCAATGAGCAAGTGTGGAAGAGCATCCCGGTGGTCATCGACCTCAAGCCGATTGATGAAGCGAAGGCTATGGGAGCGATGGCGCTGTTCGGGGAAAAATACGGGGATATCGTCCGCGTCGTCCAAGTCGGCGATTACAGCATCGAGCTGTGCGGAGGATGTCATGTGGACAATACGTCCCGAATCGGCATCTTCAAGCTGCTCGGAGAGAGCGGCATCGGCTCCGGCGTGCGGCGGATCGAAGCTGTGACCGGGCGCCATGCCTATGAGTACCTGGAAGGACAGCTTGATCTTCTCAAGCAGGCATCAAGCCTCTTGAAGAGCAACATCTCTGACGTGCCGAAGCGAATCGAGGGATTGAACCAACAGCTTAAGGAGCTGGCCCGCGAGAATGAATCGCTGCAAGGCAAGCTGGGAGCGATTGAGGCCAGTCAGCTGACGGATAAAGTGAAGCAAGTGGGTGAAGTCCAGCTGCTGGCGGCTGAAGTTCAGGCAGGCGGCATGGACGGACTCCGCAGCATTGCGGATGAGCTGAAGGGCAAGCTGCCGAATGCGATCATCGTACTCGGCTCCAAAGCGGGCGAGAAAGTGAACTTCGTCGTAGCCGTGCCGCAGGATCTGGTGAAGAAGGGCTATCATTCAGGCAAGCTGGTGAAGGAAGTCGCTTCGGTCTGCGGAGGCGGAGGCGGTGGCCGTCCGGATATGGCCCAGGCTGGCGGCAAGGATGCATCCAAGATGGCCCAGGCTCTCCAGCGGGCAGAGGAGCTTGTCGCCCAAGGCGTTTAATGCTTTGTCCTTCGGTGGTGTACAGCGGGCGGGGACGCATTCGCTGTACACTATCCTGAATTTTTTGGAGTACCCTCTAAATATTTCGCTTTGGATTTCCGTAGAGACGACGGAGTATGGTATGATATAACAAGATCAAGCTGGTAAATTTTCGACGAGGCATGGTTTACATGTTCTTTGAAGAAGCGAGGTGTGTCACACATGGACTCCATGGATAAGACAGTCAAGTTCAATGTAAAAGGTGATGAGAAGGAGGTTTCCGCTCAGGACATTTTACTTTCGGTATACGACTCGTTGGTCGAGAAGGAGTACAATCCGATTAACCAGATCGTGGGATATCTTTTGTCCGGGGACCCTGCTTATATACCTCGGCACAACAATGCCAGAAGTTTGATCCGGAAGAAAGAGCGAGATGAATTGATTGAAGAACTGGTCCGGTTCTACTTAGCCAGTCACCGTTAGGAGTATAGGGAATGCATAGAATCATGGGATTAGATTACGGGGACCGCAGAATCGGGATAGCCCTAAGCGACGTATTCGGATGGACGGCCCAAGGGCTCGAGGTCGTCGAACGCCGCCGGGACGGGAGCGAGCTGAACCGAATCGCCGAGCTTGTAAAAGAGCATGAGGTTGGTGAGATCGTGGTCGGCCTTCCGAAAAATATGAACGGCACGATTGGTCCCCGGGGTGAAATCTGCATGGAATTCGCAGGCACGCTGCGGGATTCCCTAGACTTACCCGTTCACCTTTGGGATGAACGGCTATCAACAGTATCCGCTGAGAGGACATTGCTGGAAGCCGATGTCAGCCGAAAAAAGCGAAAACAGGTCGTGGACAAAATGGCCGCAAGTTTGATATTACAAAACTACTTGGATTCTAAAAGGTGAGGGTGATTACGAATGGCGAATGAGCATATTGGCATGGAAGAAGAACCGGAAATTATTTATATTCCCGATGACGAGGGCAATGAGGAAGAGTTTGAAGTCATCATGAAATTCGAGGTGGACGGCTCCGACGCCAGATACATGATGGTCGTGCCGCGTGAAGCAGCCGATGAGGAGACCGATGAAGTGTACGCCTTCCGCTATGAGGAAGACGGAGATGATCTCAAGCTGTTCATGATCGAGGATGACGAGGAATGGGCGATCGTCGAAGAAACCTTCAATACGCTCGTGGATGAGCTGAATGGGAGCGACGAGTAATGGCGGATTTTTCGGTTGAGAATATCGTGTGGACCCAGGTGCTCAAGGAAGCATTCGGTGAAAGCATCGAGCTTGAGGACGAGAAGGGTCAAGTCGAGGTCTATGATATTGCCGCCGAATTTGAAGTAGATGGCCAAGGCTATGCCATTCTGGTGCAGCCGGACCGGATGGACGAGGAGTACGAGGTGCTCCGGATCGTGACGGACGCAGACGGCAGCTTGCAGCTGGCGACCATTGACGACGATGAAGAGTGGGAAAATGTGTCGGAGCTGTATGATGAGCTGACGTTTCCGGAGGAAGACGAGGATTAAGGGCAGCTGAATCGTTACTTACGCGGATTCTCTCGATTTGATTTCAAATGAGTTTATGGAAGGGGCGGACCTGTCCGCCCCTTTTGGTGTGAAGGGATGAGTAGATTGAAGAAACTGGCTATAGCAGCACTGGCGTTGATCCTCATTGCCGGCGGGGCTGCATTCTATGTGTGGAACGGCCTTCAGCCTGTTCAGAGCTCGGATGCCCCGGTAGAATTTACGGTGGAGCCGGGCATGAGCACATCATCCATTGCCGATCTGCTGGAGGACAAGGGATTAATTAAGAACGCCCTACTACTTAAAGGTTATTTGAAGCTTACGAATGAAGGGAGCCGGTTAATGGCCGGCACCTACGAGGCAACGCCCGGCACTCCCTTTCAGGAGCTGCTGACGATGATGAATAACGGCGAAGTCAAGCCGGAGGAGATGGTCCGCTTTACAATACCGGAAGGCTTCACGGTCGCCCAAATGGCGGAGAAGATATCCGAGGAAAGCGGGATCGATGAGAAAGAAATTCTGGACCTCGCTGACCAATCCTCCGGATGGGACATTCCGGTGGCGGCCGAAATTCCTGAGGATCCGGAGCTGAAGCATCATTTGGAGGGCTATCTGTTCCCGGCAACGTACGAGCTCCCGAAGAAGGAATTATCGGCCAAAGGAATCGTGGAGACCATGCTGAAGGAGACCGAAAAGCGTCTTGAAGAAATCCCGAATTGGGAGGAGCAGCTGAAGGCTCGCGGCGTGACGTTCCATGAACTGATGACGATCGCTTCGCTGGTCGAGCGCGAGGTGGTCGTCGATCATGAGCGTCCGCTTGTGGCCGGCGTGATCTATAACCGCCTGGAGCAGGACATGAAGCTGGAGATTGACGCTACGGTGCAGTACTTGCTGGATAAACCGAAGGAGCGGCTGCTTTATGCCGATCTGGAGGTCAAGAGCCCTTATAATACGTATCGCCAGAAAGGTCTCCCTCCAGGGCCGATCGCAAGCCCGAGTCTGGAATCGATCAAGGCGGCGCTGAACCCGGAGAAGTCCGATTACCTGTTCTATGTCACGAAGAAGGACGGGACCCAGGAGCATTTGTTTGCGAAGACGTATAAGGAGCATTTGAAGAACATCGAGACGAGCAAGAAGATGGGACAACAGGAATAGGAGGAATCCTAAAATGAGTAACAAACCCGAATTACTGGCTGCAGCCGGTTCGACGGCTGAAGTGCGAGCTTACCTGGATGCAGGGGCGAACGCTGTCGTCGTAGGCGAGGATCGCTTCGGCATGAGGCTGCCGGGGAGCATGACCTTAGAGGAAATCCGTGAGGCTGCCGAGCTGACGCACAGCCGCGGCAGCAGCATTTATGTGTGCGTGAACAATCTAATGACCAATGAGCTGTCGAATGATCTGCCGGATTATATCCGGTCGCTGGGAGAGATCGGGATCGATGCTGTTGAATTTAACGACCCATCGGTGTTGACCGCAGTCAAGGAGCATGCTCCGAAGGTCAAGCTTCATTGGAACGCCGAAATGACGGCGACCAATTACTCCACAGCCAACTATTGGGGAAACAAAGGCGCTTCACGCGTCATCCTTGCGCGTGAACTGAATATGGATGAGGTAACCGAAATGAAGCCCCGCCTCGAGCTTGAGGCCCAGGTGCAGATTCATGGCATGACGAATATTTACCACTCCAAACGCCGTCTGGTCAAGAGCTACATGGCTCATCAGGGAAGACCGGTGGAGGAAGGGAACCTCGGCAAAGAGCGGGGGCTGTTCCTCATTGAAGCGGAGCGGCAGGACGAGAAGTATCCGATCTATGAGGATATGAACGGCACGCATATTATGAGTTCCGAAGATATATGTATTCTTGAGGACCTGCATCTGCTGATGGCAGCAGGGGTGGACAGCTTCAAGGTAGAGACTTTGCTGAAACCCCGACACTACAATGAGATTGTCCTCCGTACGTATCGCAAGGCAATCGATACGTACGCAGCCGATCCGTCAAGCTATGCGTTTCAGGAGGAATGGCTTGATGCGATTCGTGAGGTGCAGGATCCGGAGCGGGAATTGTCGTTTGGATTCTTCTATAAGGAACAAGTTTATTAAGGAGTGGACAGCATGGAAGCTATGGCACAGCCAAAATACAAAGGCAAACGCTATCGCCTGGACAAGCCGGAGCTGCTCGCCCCGGCCGGAAATTTGGAGAAACTGAAATTTGCGGTGCACTACGGTGCAGACGCTGTATATATTGGCGGACAGAAATACGGCCTTCGTTCCAATGCGGATAATTTCAGCTTTGAGGAAATGAAGGAAGGCGTAGAGTTTGCGGCCAAGTATGGTGCAAAAGTGTTCGTTGCAACGAACATCTATGCCCATAATGAAGATATTGAAGGAATCGAGGAATACTTGCGGAGCTTGCAGGATGCGGGTATTGCCGCCATTATCGCCGCCGATCCTGCGATCATAGAGGTGGCTAAGCGAGCTGCACCGAAGCTGGAGGTTCATCTGAGCACCCAGCAATCAACGCTCAACTGGCAGGCAGTGAAATTCTGGAAGGATGAAGGGCTCCCCCGCGTCGTTCTGGGCCGGGAGACGAGCCTTGAAGAGATCGCGACGATCAAGGAGCATGTCGATATCGAAATCGAGGCCTTTATCCATGGCGCGATGTGTTCCTCGTTCTCCGGCCGCTGCGTGCTCTCGAACCATTTCACCGATCGGGATTCGAATCGCGGAGGCTGCTGCCAGTCCTGCCGCTGGAAATACGATCTGTTCGAAGACGGAAGAGAGGATGCGGCAGGCTGGGTATCCGAAGAAGACCAGCTCATGCAGCAGGCCGCTCCTGCGCCTGCCCCGTTCAAGCCGGGAGTGACCCAGATTCCGCTGTTTCAGCCGCAGGACAATCCGTTTACGATGGGATCGAAGGATCTGTGCATGCTGGAGCATATTCCGGATCTCATTGAAGTGGGGATCGACAGCTTTAAGATCGAGGGCCGGATGAAGTCCATTCACTATGTAGCCACGGTCGTGAACGTCTATCGGCAGGCAATCGACTCCTACATGGCCGATCCGGAGAATTATGTATTGAAGCCGGAATGGATCGAGGAGATTAATAAGGCGGCCAACCGCCCGCTCAATACCGGATTTTTCTACGACACGCCGGATCATGAGGATCATATCTACGAGCCGGAAGAAAAGGCCGTCCCTTACGATTTCGCCGGATTGGTCATGGAGTATGACGAGGAGACCGGAATTGCCGTGATCCAGCAGCGGAATCATTTCAAGCCGGGCGACGAAATCGAGTTTTTCGGTCCGGACGGAACGTTCTTTAAACAGGCTGTTGGCCGGATCGAAGACCAGCACGGTCAAGAACTGGATGCAGCCCGCCATCCGCTGCAGCTGGTGCGGATGAAAGTGGATCAGCCGGTGCGCTTCTTTGACATGATGCGAAAACGCAAAAATTAGAATTTTATGGTTCTATGGAACTACACAAAAAAGAATCCAAGGTCGTTAGACGGACCTTGGATTCTTTTTTATTAAAAATAATTAGGAAAAACAGATTATTTTTTTGCGAAAAGCCAAAGGAAAACACCCCCAATTGACGAAATATAAAGTAACGAATACGTTACGCGGATCCTTTTGATAACGTATCCAAGATTTAATACTATGATTGTGGTAGGTGAACAGCAAAATGTCAGGAGTAGAACAGCATGAACAGAAGCCGAAGAAAGATAAGAAACCCGGAGGGAAGCAGAAGAACGGGGATAAGACCAAGAAGAGCCCTTCGGTTTCACAAGGAATACATAATGCCAAGTCGATGTTTTCTTCCATGGGGGCAGCCGTAGCGCGGATGCCGGTCAATCCATCGAAATCCGTCGGGATCCGGCTGTTTTTGATCTTTTTTGCCGCCATCGTCTTCTTCGTTATCGTATTAGGCTGGTTGTCCTATGACAAGGCGAGAAGCACGATTGAGAAGAATGCGGCGAATGCCAACCAGCAGACCATCATTCAGACCTCGGAGAAGATCGACATCATCCTGGAGAAGTATGAGAGCGCAGGCCGGTCGATATTCTACGATGTTGAACTGCAGAAGCTGCTTGATGAAGTATCGGGCACGAATCTGAGCGATTATGATCGATTTACGATGGAGCGGGAAATCCGGGACAAGCTTTCCAATCAGATCAATTCGGATTCTTCGATCCGGGCGATGTATTTGATTCCAGCCCAAGGGGAGCGGATTTTCTCGGCAGGACAATCCTCGAAGGCATCGCAGACCGTCTTTGAGCAGGCATGGTACAAGGAGCTTATCGAGGGGACCAAGAAGGTCGTATGGCTGCCGTCGGCGGAGGACAGCGGAGCGCCGTACTTTACGGTGGCACGGGCATTAAGCTCCATGAACAACCTGAACTCCAAATATGTCGTGATGTTCGAGCTGAATTCGTCCATCCTCGATCAGCAATTGGAGGGCATCGATCTCGGAGACAACGGGGAGCTTCAGCTCGTAAGCCCGGACGGGACGGTTGTATCGTCCGCGAAGCCTGATCAGGTTGCCGCTCCGACCGAGTGGACCTTTACGAAGGAGCTTTCTGAGGAGTCGAAGACGGACAGTCTGAGAACTCAGGATGCGAACGGAAGAGAAGTTCTTGCGGTTTACAATACGCTGGGCATCAATGATTGGAGATTGATTGGCGCCGTACAGACCGGCGAATTGACGAAGGATGCCAACAGCATCTTGATGATTACGCTGATTGTCGCTGTTGTTGACGTGATCGTGGCGATCCTGATCGGATTATGGATGGTGCGGATGATCGCCCGTCCGCTGGGCAAGCTCAACCTTCTGATGAAGGAAGGGGCGAAGGGCAACTTGAACGTCCGCACCGATCATAAGAGCCAGGATGAGATCGGTCAGCTGTCCGCGAGCTTCAACGATATGATGGAGCAGATTACTTCGCTCGTACAGCAGACGAACAACACGGCTCAGGATGTATTGAAGACCGCTGCGGAGCTTAGCGATGCTTCCAAGAAGACGGCTCTTTCCGCGAAGGAGATCGCCATCGCCACGGAAGAAATCGCGAACGGAGCCAGCAGCTTGGCTGTGGAAGCGGAACGGGGCAGCGATCTGACGAACAATATTTCGAAGCAGATGGAAATCGTCGTGAATGCCAATGAGGAGATGGGCAAATCGGCCCGTCATGTTGAAAGCGCGAGTGAGCTCGGCACGAAGCATTTAAGCGACTTGCTTGATAAGACTCATCAGACCGAGAATATGACACGCTCCATGATGCATAAGGTGGATGGGCTCAAGGAGACGACTTCTTCGGTAGCTAAAGTGTTGGATGTATTGCAGAATATTACGAAGCAGACTAATATCCTGTCGTTGAATGCTACGATTGAAGCTGCCAGAGCCGGTGCCGCCGGACGCGGATTCATGGTCGTAGCCGATGAAATCAGGCAGCTTGCGGACCAGTCCAGACAATCGATCGACATGGTAAGTCAGATCACGGACCGCATCATGGCTGAAATGAACGAGACGGTCCAAGTGCTGCTTGATGCCAATCCGCTGTTCAAGGGCCAGATCGATGCCGTCAAGGAAACGAACGATATCTTCGTATCGGTCCAGCAGCAAATGGTCGAGTTTATCGAACGGCTGGATTCGGTCACGTATTCCATTGACGAGCTGAATCAATCCCAAAGCGTGCTGTCGGAAGCGATGACGAATGTGAGCGCCGTGGCCGAGGAATCCTCTGCAACATCGGAGGAGGTTGCTTCCCTCTCTACGGAGCAGCAGAGCGTCAGCAATCAGCTGGTGAATCTATCCACCAAGCTTGAAAATGTATCCAATGAGCTTAAAGAGACGCTATCGCGTTTTAGGCTGTAATCCGAAAAAACAGGGGCCCGCAGGTCGAAGCGACCGGGGCTCCTGTTTTTTCGCTCGGTATCCCGCTCGGTATCCCGCTCGGTATCCCGCTCGGTATCCCGCTCGGTATCCCGCTCGGTATCCCGCTCCGTATCCCGCTCCGTATCCCGCTCGGTATCTCGCGTTTTCGATCCGTATCTCGCTCTGATTCGCTCCGAGCCGAAAGCAACCTATGCCCTTCTTCCGGCAGCAACCAAGGTTATGAAGCGATAGGACGGGCTTTAAGAAGAAAGCCATTAATTTAGGCGATTTGGTCAATACTAAGGGCTCACGCGAATCCTAAGTCTGTAAGCATGGTGGGTTGTTTCCCGATGCAAATGGAAATAATGGACATCAACGATTCGCGTGGAGGTAGAGAATTGATGAGGCTGGTCCGTAACCGAAGAATAAAATACGGATGGATCATATTGACCGTGCTCCTGATGATCGTGACGGTTCGCCTGGCATGGGTCCAGCTGGTGATGAAGCATCAGCGGGTGCCGGGGAGCCGGCATACGATGGTGGAAGCATCGCTTATTCAGCGCGAGCGAGGGATCGTGCTCGATTCCGGGCGAGGCCATTTTACCGACAGGCATGGACAAGCCCTGACAGGCGGACTCACATGGGCAGCCGTCTTGTTCCCTGTAACGGAGAAGGAGCTAAACGATTCAAAAACCCAGATCGATCGCCTTGCCAAGATCCTGCGAACGGATGCGAAGCATTTGAAGCAAGTGTGGGGGAAACAGAGGGAGCCCCAGCTGTGGCATGGAAAAAATGCTGCCATTCCGCTTACCTTGTCCAAGGATCAGATCCTGCAAATTCAGGAGCTCCATCTGCCCAAGGTCAAAATTCTTCCTTACGAGCAGCGATATGGAAACCGGCAGTCGGGCATGCAGTGGCTGGGATTCGTGTCGGGCCAGCGAAAAGAAAGCCTGTTTTATCAAGATGAACCGGAGATTACGGGGACCAGCGGATTGGAAAAAACCTTGGATGCGCTGATCCGGGGCGATGGTTCAACGATTGTGTATTATCCCGTTAATAGCGGCAATGAAGTCATACAGGATCTGAAACCGATGGTCAAGGCGCCCAGCAATCCCTATTATCCGCTGCGCGTCGTCACCACCGTGGACGCTAAGATCCAGCAAGGGATCGAGCAATTGACCGAGACCGCAGGCATGAAGGAGGGGGCCGTCGTTGTTTTGGACACCCGTAACGCGGATATCGTAGCGATGGTTTCGAGGCCTTTTTACAATCCGGAGTCGATTCAGCCTGAAGACGGGGCCTGGGAAAATCGCGGGATCAAGGCGAAGGCACCCGGATCCATCTTCAAGCTGGTCACGGCTGCGGCGGTTCTCGAGCACGGCTTGAGCACAGAGGACGAGGTGTTTCACTGTGATGGGGAGTACGGGAAGTTCGGGCTGTCCTGCTGGAAGGAAGGGGGACATGGGACGATCGGACTGCGCGAAGGCTTCGCGGAATCGTGCAATGTCGTCTTTGCTGCACTTTCAGAGCGGTTGACGGCGTCCCAAATGCAGTCGGCGGCAGCGGCCCTTGGCTTTGGTCAAACCGTCGGCTGGGAGGCCAGAGATTTTCTGGGGCTCCCCACCTTGCGGCCGCTGGATCTTGAACAGAAAGGGACCGTCTTCTCAGACAAGGCCGATGCGGGTGATGCCGGTGTGCGGGTACAAACGGGGATCGGACAGCGGGATGCGGCGGTTACGCCGCTCCAGGCTGCGAATGCGGTTGTGACGCTGCTTCACGGCGGGGTGAAGACGAGGCCCCGCATTCTGAAGCAGATCCATTATGCCAACGGACAGCTGCTTAAGGAGGCAAACCTGCTGGCAGAACGGCCGGCCAAGGGAGGGATTTCCCGAAGAACCTCATCCATTTTGCTGGAGTGGATGGAGGATGTTGTTCAGGATGGGACAGGCTCCTCCTTAAAAGACCGGAAATGGAAACTGGCAGGCAAATCGGGAACCGCCCAGGTAACGATAAAGGGCCGTCCCCGAAATAACCAGTGGTTTATCGGGTACGGCCCTGTGGAGCAACCTCGTTATGCGATCGCTGTGCTGGTCGAGAATCGGAGTCCGAACAGCCGCAATCAGGCAACCGACATCTTCGGTCAGGTTGCAGACTTGCTCGCTTCGTTGGAGTCCGGATCCAAATCGGGATCTGGATCGTCATCGGAATCGTGAACTGAATCGGGATCCGAATCGGAAGCGGGATCCGTTTCGGGCTTGTCCGGCGATGGAGTAAATTCCCATGGGGAGACATCGAATTCTTCGCTTGGCAGATGAATCCATTGCTGCAGATAACCTTGCGCAATCAGCTCTTTAATAAGAATGAGCAGAATCGGCGCCAGGATCAGTCCTGCGACCCCGAATATCGACAGGGAGATCATCATGAAGGACAGCATGAGAAATGCCGACGACACGCCGATGGAATTGCCCGTGATCTTCGGCTCCAGCAGCTGGCGGGAGATGACGACCACGGAAAGAAGAACGATCAAGCCGACCGCAAGCCCCGTGTTGCTGACGATGAACAAATAGATAATCCATGGAATAAGAATGACGGGAACGCCAAGCAGCGGCAACACGTCAAACACGGCGCAAATCAATGCGATGGACAAGGAATTCCCCGTTCCCAGAATGAGCAACCCGATATATACGATCACAAACGTGATGCTCACCAGCTTCAATTGTGCCTTCAAATAGGAACCGATCGCTTTGAAGACGTTATTCTTCAGGAACAGGAATGCGGTTTTGAAGGTTTTCGGGGTTTTATCTTTGGCAATTTTGCGCCAGCTCCCGATTTCCGTGCTCAAGAAGAAGGCGAGAATAATCGCGACCCCGAAATTAGCGATAAAAGCGGAGAACGAACCCATGAAGCCGACGATATAATGTAGGAACGATTGGGCCGCCTCGGTCGCGATGTTGGTGATGTCCTCAAAATATCCGTTCAAACGAAGCGTAAGATCCGGCGGCAGCGCCTCCAGCTTATTCTGCAGGAACAATACCGTTTCCGAGAAATGGCGCTGAAGGGTCCTCGTGTAGTCCGGCAGATTATCTTGAAGGTGCAGGAATTGGGATACAATGATTGCTCCCGCTCCGAACAAGATCCCGAGGATAATCAGCAGGAAGAGCAGAACCGATATCGCTGCGGCAAAGGGCTTTGGAAGGCCCCTTCGGTGAAGAAATCTGGAGAACGGTTCAATAATCAGAAATACCAGAAAGGACAGGAACACAGGGGCGGCGATCTGGTAAAGCTTACTGAATATGAACATAATCAGGTACACGGTGAGTACGATTAAACCAATATCGAATGCGGTTCTCCAATATTTTTTGTACAAGGGAAGCATAGTAGAGTATCGGCTCCTTTAAACTATAATAATTGATACCATTGTACACGATTTAAGAAAAAAAAGCCTATTTCTCAATGTGCTATGCTAAAATAATATAGGGGAGTTACTTAGAAATAGAAATAAAAAGCGGGGAGTTAGCATGCAGACACTACTGCTATGGTTGTTTTATCTTTCATCGTTTTATGCATTTATTCCCGGCATCCTGACCCGGATATTCGGTTTCCGCGTATTCCGCAGAGGCTCAGGCACGAATGAATTTGCCTTGACCTTTGACGACGGTCCAGATCCGTTATATACGCCAAGACTGCTTGATTTATTGAAGCGGTATGATATGAAGGCAACCTTCTTTGTTGTCGGTTCCCATGCCGAGAAGCATCCGGAGGTTGTCAGACGGATTCACCGAGAAGGCCATCTGATCGGGATCCACAATTATGTCCATAAGAGCAACTGGCTGATGAGACCGGTCACGGTCCGCAAGCAGGTGAAGCGGACGGATGATATCATTTACGAGATAACCGGTGAACGTTCGACCTATTATCGGCCGCCTTGGGGAATTGTGAATCTGTTCGATTTTGCCAAGAATACGGGATGTCGGATCATATTGTGGTCCTCCATGTTCAGTGACTGGCGCAGCAAAATCGGTGCCGACCGATTGACGGAGCGAATCCTGGCCAAGCTTCGCGGCGGGGAGGTCATGCTGCTGCACGATTGCGGCACAACCATGGGTGCCAATCCGGATGCGCCGGAGCAGATGCTCATCGCGCTGGAGCGGGTGCTGGAGGTCGCACAGCAGAAAGGAATGAGAAGTATCCGCGTGGACGAAATGATGGCCAAGGAAAGCAAGTCGAAGGTGAAGAAGGTGTCCCTCCTGAAGCGTATGCTCGTCTCTGTCTGGCTCTTGTGGGAAAAGGGATTTCACGCCCTGTTCTCGCTGGAAACCGTCACGCCTGACGATCCGATGCTTCATTTCCGCAAGCGTGCCTATACAGGCAAGCCGGTCGTGATGGAGGACGGCACCCGGTTGGATAAAGGAGATCAGGTGCTGGAGCTTCATTTTGATAATCGCAAGCTATACCAGATCGGCAGCCGCTCCCGTTCGGAGATGCAGCTGGCCATTCAGATGATCCGTGCGGTGCAGAAGGATTTGCCGACTCTGGCGAATATGGTGCTGGAACGGCCCGAATTTAAGGAAGTTCGCGGTCTGTACGGGGTCAGCATGATATCCCGCGGACCCGAGCAGTTCGGATTCCATGTGCTCGATCTTCCGTCCGGACTGTTTGCAAGCTCGACACGTCTGTACCTAAAGCTTCTGCTAAGCGTGATTCATCCGAAGGGCCAAGCAAGACTGAAGGAAGGAAGCCAGGTCATGGAGCCGAAAATGCTGATGATGCCTGTGGAGGTACTGATTGAGCGCTACGCGGAAAAGCGGACGCCTTCGGTTAAGCCGCCGACCGAAGAGCCTCATGAGCTGGCGCAAGAGCAGGTTGTGGACTTAACGATAGCGGGTGCCACTGCATCGAGAATGTAATGGTAACAGATTCATATCAGGGTACGAACCTATGCAATAATGACAGATTCATTTCAGAATTATTTTCGAAAAAATAAAGGGTTACTCCTACAGACCGCTATGATCTGAGGGAGTAACCCTTTTGTTGTATTAGATTTTCATGACGCCGCCGGAGCTTGCGTTCGTAACCAGCTTGGAGTAGCGGGCCAGATAACCTGTTTTCACTTTAGGCTGGAACTCGACCCATTTGCTGCGGCGCTCAGCCATTTCTTCTTCGCTTACGCCGAGCAGCTGAATCGTCCGGTTGTTCAGATCAAGCTCGATGATATCCCCGTCCTCGACGAATGCGATCGGGCCGCCCTCAGCCGCTTCCGGTGAAATATGGCCGATGCTGATGCCGCGGGATGCGCCGGAGAAGCGTCCGTCCGTAATCAGGCCGACCTTCGCTCCAAGGCCCATACCGGCGATTTGGGAGGTAGGCGCAAGCATTTCCGGCATGCCCGGTCCGCCCTTCGGACCCTCGTAGCGAATCACGACGACGTGGCCTTCCTTGACCTTCCCGTTCGCAATGCCTTCAAGTGCCTCTTCCTGCGAGTTAAAGCAGATGGCAGGACCCTTGTGGTAGCCGCCAACCGACGGGTCGACTGCGCCTACTTTAATGATCGAGCCTTCCGGAGCAAGGTTGCCGTACAGCACGGCCAGGCCGCCGCGTTCGGAATAAGGACGGTCGATCGGATGGATGACGTCGGTGTCCTGAATTTCGCATCCGGCCACGTTCTCGGCAAGCGTCTTGCCGGTTACCGTAATGCAGTCCCCGTGAAGCGCGCCCGGCTTCTTCAGCAGCTCATTCAGCACGGCGCTGACGCCGCCGGCCGTGTGCACGTCCTCGATGAAATAGTCCGAAGCCGGAGCCAGCTTGGAGATATGCGGCACGCGGTCAGCCACCTCGTTAATCCGCTCCAGCGGGTAATCCAGCCCAGCTTCATGCGCAAGGGCGAGTGTATGCAGAACGGTATTGGTCGAACCGCCCATAGCCATATCGAGCGCAAACGCATTGTCGATCGCTTCGATCGTTACGATGTCGCGCGGCTTCAAATCCATCTTCACGAGCTCCATCAGCTGCTTCGCCGATTGTCTTACGAACTCCTTGCGTTCCTCGGCAATGGCCAGAATCGTACCGTTCCCCGGGAGCGCCAGACCGAGAGCCTCGGCCAGACAGTTCATCGAGTTGGCGGTGAACATGCCGGAGCAGGAGCCGCAGGTAGGACAGCCGTACTGTTCGAGCTCGAGCAGCTCTTTATCGTCGATTTTGCCGACTTGGTGAGCGCCGACGCCTTCAAAGACGGAGGTCAGCGACAATCTGCGTCCCTTGCTGTCCACGCCAGCCTTCATCGGACCGCCGCTGACGAATACCGTCGGGATATTGACGCGCAGGGCGCCCATGAGCATTCCAGGCGTAATCTTGTCGCAGTTCGGGATGCAGACCATACCGTCAAACCAGTGTGCGGATACGACCGTTTCCAGGGAGTCCGCAATAATTTCGCGGCTTGGCAGGGAATAGCGCATTCCGATATGGCCCATTGCAATGCCGTCATCCACGCCGATCGTGTTGAATTCGAATGGAACACCGCCGGCTTCGCGGATGGCTTCCTTAACGATTTTGCCGAATTCCTGGAGATGCACGTGGCCTGGAACGATGTCGATATAAGAGTTGCACACCGCGATAAACGGTTTGCCGAAGTCTTCCTCTTTAACGCCTGCGGCACGCAGAAGGCTGCGGTGCGGCGCGCGGTCAAAGCCTTTTTTGATCATGTCTGAACGCATTTTTTTGGTTGTCATGATGTCTTGTTTCCCCCCAGATCTATTATGAATTGTTGCGCTTTAGCGCGGTCTTCCGGCAAAGCAGCCGGATACCTCTTAACACCGAAAATAGGTTTTAAATGAGTCTATCACAAAAAGGTAGGTTTTTCTACATGATATTAATAGGAAGCGATGGGGGGAGCGAGGGTCTGCGCGGCAAAAAAGAGCCTGCTCCCCAAATTGGGGAACAGGCCTCCCGGATTGCTTATTTATAGAGGTTGTTCAAATAGGTCGTTTCGTACTTATATTATTTTCGTCCGCCTTTGCGGCCGATTTCCTGATAAAACTCTCGGGAATGATTCCGGGAAGTAGCTTCGCCGCCCTTTTGCCCGATTTCCTGGTAAAACTCGCGGCTGTGGTTGCGTGACGTCGCCCGCCCGCCTTTTTTACCGATCTCCTGGTAAAATTCCCGGCTGTGATTTTTAGCCGTAGCTTCGCCGCCTAAACGGCCGGCTTCTTCTCTAGTCATCTTGCGGTTATTGTTCTGAGCCATCACCAATCCTCCTTATTTTGACATCATTGCTTTGCTGTATCTGTTACTTACCACGCCTCAATTGTCATGAATCACAATATTTGACTAAAGATTGGAAGTTTTTCGTTTGAACGGCACACTGGAAAATTCGGATGGATTTTAGCTTATATCCGCGTCCGATTCATGGTTTAATAATAGTAGAACTTGACGACCGGGGAGGGTCATCCATTGCCGAAACTGCAAATATCAGGAAAGGGACAATCGGTGCCTTGTGAAGGAATTCTGTTTGACAAAGACGGTACGCTGCTCCATTTCTTGACATTATGGGGAGGATGGGCGGAATATGTGCTGGACTCCATGGAGAAGCAGCTTGCGATGATGGGGGCCGGTTTTACTAGCCCCCGGGAGCAGGTGCTCGGGACGAAGCATGATGCGAAAGGGCAGATCTGCGGTTATGATGTTACCGGCCCGCTGGCCATGGGGACCGTGGAGGAAACGACGGGCATGCTCGCCTGGCAGCTATATGCCGCAGGCATGCCGTGGAACGAGGCGATTACTCAAGTCAAGCAAATGACGAAGAATGCCATGTATGAAATCCGCCGCCGCAAGCCGGCCTTTCCGATGACGGGTCTCGAGCAATTTTTGACGAAATGCACGCAGGCATCCGTGAAGCTGGCCGTCGTTACGTCGGACGACACCGCGGCCGCGATGGAGCATATCGAGTGGCTCGGCCTTAGCTCATTCTTTACGGCTATCATCGGCCGGGATCAGGTCCGAAACGGCAAACCTCATCCGGACATGGCGGAGATGGCGTGCAGGCTGCTCGGCATCAAGCCGGAGGAGGCGGTGGTCGTCGGAGACAGCAACGCGGATATGCAGATGGGCAAGCAGGCGGGGGCAGCCCTGGCGGTAGGCTTGTGCGACAATATCGAAGATGCGGCTCATTTGATAGATGCCGATGTTGTCATCTCCGATTATAATGAACTAGAGGTGTATAGATAGACGTGAGGATTTTGATAAAATCCAAAGAGCGGCTTTCAATCAGCAATTTATAGAGCGAATGGGTTTGGTTCGTCTCTAAATTGTACCGGGAGCGGCTTTAATCGAATTTAGCAAAATCCTGAAACGACAGCGATTATGGCTGTGTGGAGGTGTGAAGAGTGGAGAACAGGAAAAAGATCGAGCAGTTGGCAACATGGATTGAGGCAAGCGATTATATTGTTTTTTTCGGAGGGGCCGGCACGTCTACCGAGAGCGGAATACCTGATTTCCGTTCGGCAGCCGGTCTGTATCAGAGCGAGCATCAGTCTCCGTATCCGCCGGAGGTTATGCTCAGCCACTCATTTTTCATGAAGCACCCTGAGGTGTTTTATGATTTCTACCGGAGCAAAATGCTGCATCCCCATGCTCAGCCGAACGGCTGTCATCGCCTGCTGTCGAGACTTGCGCGCGAGGGCAAGCTGAAAGCAGTTATTACGCAAAATATCGATGGTCTCCATCAGAGCGCCGGCTGCACCGACGTGCTGGAGCTCCATGGCTCGGTGCATCGCAATTATTGCATGGAATGCTCCCGGTTTTTCAGCCTTCAGGACATTCTGGACATCAAGGAGACCGTTCCGCGCTGTCCGGACTGCGGCGGGGTGATCAGACCGGACGTTGTATTATATGAGGAAGAGCTTGACCAGAAGATCCTCATGCGCTCGATTCAGGAAATCTCGACGGCGGATCTGTTGATCATCGGTGGCACTTCATTGACCGTACATCCTGCAGCCGGCCTGGTTTCCTACTTTCAGGGAAGCAAAGTAGCCCTTCTGAATGCGGATCCTACGCCGTATGATCATCGGGCGGGACTCCTGATCGCGGATCGCATCGGCGAGGTCATGACGGAGGTTGACAAGCTGATCCATACCAAGCTGTAATCGTTTTCTTGTCAACGGGCGGCAAAACAGGATAAGATATTTCTTGCAACGGACGTAACCTTAATCGAGAGGCAGGGATATAAGTGACCTATGTGGCTAGCGAAGACCGCTATGAAGGCATGATCTATAACCGCTGCGGGCGATCCGGATTGAAGCTTCCGGCTATCTCGCTCGGCTTGTGGCATAATTTCGGCGGCATCGATACGTATGAGAACGGACGGAATATGATTACGCGCGCATTTGACCTTGGTATCACGCACTTTGACCTGGCGAACAATTACGGACCGCCTCCAGGCTCAGCGGAAGAAACGTTCGGAAAGATTCTATCCAGGGATCTGAAGGCGTACCGCGACGAGATCGTCATCTCTTCAAAGGCAGGCTATTATATGTGGCCGGGACCTTATGGCGATTGGGGCTCGCGCAAGTATCTGGTATCCAGTCTCGATCAGAGCCTCAAGCGGATGGGATTGGATTATGTTGATATTTTCTATCATCACCGGATGGATCCGGAGACGCCGCTCGAAGAGACGATGATGGCGCTCGATCACATTGTCCGGTCCGGGAAGGCCTTGTATATCGGAATATCCAACTATTCCCCTGAGAAGACGAGGGAAGCAATCGCGATTCTCAAGGATCTCGGCACGCCGCTGCTGATTCATCAGCCGAGCTATTCCATGCTGGACCGGTGGATAGAGAACGGCCTGCTGGATGTGCTCGAGGAGAACGGTGTGGGCAGCATTGCCTTTACGCCGCTCGCCCAGGGGCTTCTGACCAACAAATATTTGAATGGCGTTCCTGTCGATTCGCGCGCCGCCAGCGCGTCGGTCTTCTTGAACGAAAGCAACATCACGCCGGATGTTCTCCGCAAAATCCGGGCGCTGAACCAGATGGCGGCGGCACGCGGACAGAGCCTGGCTCAATTCGCGCTGGCCTGGGTGCTGCGGGGCGGAAGAGTAACCTCGGCCTTGATCGGTGCGAGCAAGGTGAGTCAGATCGAGGATAATGTAGCTGCCCTGAATCATCTGGAATTCTCCAAGGAGGAGCTCGACCGGATCGAAGCGATCCTGAAGACGGAGACCGAGGATAAGTCGTCCTAGACATCAGGCAGCAGCTTTTAATAGAGATGCTTTTTAAGAACAACGGTATAATCGATTGCTTTGGAAGAAGAGCGTCCCGGGTCAAGATGGTTGACCTTTCGGGATGCTTTTTTGCTAAAGCGGCAGGGACTATGGTTGATATTGAGCCGAGGTATCCTCGATATCCTTGCGGTAGCGGGACGGGGATTTCCCGACCCAGCGCTTGAACTGGCGCGAGAAATAGAGCGGATCCGTCAGGCCCACCGAAGCGGCGACCTGTTCAATGGACAGATCAGGACGCTCGCGCAGCAGCCGCTTGGACTGATCGATTCGCAGGCGGAGCAAATAGGTGATGGGGGTCATCCCGGTTTCTTTCTTGAAGATGCGCGATAGATATGCGCGATTATAACCGAGACTCGCACACATCTGCTCGATCGAGACGGGGTGCGCATACTGGGCAGTCATATAATTGATCATTTGCTTTACCGTGCGCTGAACCTGCGGTTCGCCCAGCAGAACCTGTGCCGGGCGCCCGCCGAGCCGCATGATTTCGGCCCAAATGAGGTAGAGGTAGCCGACGGCGGCCACGTGGGAGCTTTCCTCCTTCGTCTGGAAGCCGGCCTGTATGCGCGAGATGTACCCGGGAATACGGCTCTCGCTAGGCATGTGGAGGACCGGACGCTCAGGCAGCAGGCCGGTGGCTTCCACCTCTACGGCGGCGGCGTCTCCGTCAAAGGCAACCCAGCGGTACCGCCACGGATCGTTGTGGTCGGAGACGTAGCTGACAAGCTGCCCCGGGTGAATGAGAAAGCAGTCTCCGGGCCCGAGCGGGTATGTATCAGCCTCGGTACGAAAGGTTCCGCGGCCTGATTCAATGACATGAAGCAGGAAATGATCGTATATTTTGGGCCCGAGCGCATGCCTGGGGAGCGTCTGGCTTTCGCCGGCAAACCGCACTCTCAGCCTGGAGGCTTCCGGCTGGGCCGGGTTCGATGCAACAGAATAGGTTGTCGGTTTCAATAAAATGACCTTCCTTAACATAGAGTCGAGCTTGCTTGCTACAAGGGGTGGAGCTGATGTCATGCTGTCCGCAATCCAACCTTATTGTATCCTGCAAGGTCACATAAATCCATATGTAACTCACAAGACTTCATTACCGCCAGACGTCAATTTCGCTATACTTGAATCAGTAAATCTACCATATGTACAGGATGGAGTGATTGGCAGTGGACACAAATCAACTTATGGAAGCATTTAAGAATAAGCACGGTGAAAGCAAGCATCAGGCCCGGATATTCAACGCGCCGGGGCGCGTCAATCTGATCGGCGAGCACTTGGATTATAACGGCGGATACGTTCTTCCGGCGGCGCTGGAATTCGGCACCACCTTGATCATCCGTCCGCGCGACGATGACAAGCTGTCGCTGGCTTCAACGAATCTGGCTCACACAGCGGATATCCGCTTGCAGCATATCGGCACCAAGACGGAGGAATGGACGGATTATCCGGCGGGTGTCATCGTGGAGCTGAACAAGCTTGGCGTTACGCTCTCCAGCGGCTACGATCTGCTCTACCATGGCGATATTCCGAATGGTGCGGGTCTTTCCTCCTCAGCGTCGCTGGAGGTTGTGACCGCCTATGCCCTCCTGTCGATGGAAGGCAAGGAGACGGATACAGTGGAGATCGCGAAGCTGTCCCAGCGTGCCGAGAACCAGTTCGTCGGCGTCAACTCCGGCATCATGGACCAATTTGCCGTAGCCAACGGAAGAAAGGACCATGCGATTCTGCTCATGTGCGATACGCTGGAGTATGAGCTCGTTCCTTTCCAGACGGGGGCTTACAAGCTGGTCATTGCCAATACCAATAAGCGCCGCGGCCTCGTTGATTCCAAGTACAATGAACGCCGCAGCGAATGCGACAAGGCACTTGAAATTTTACAGAAGGAAATTCCGGCGCTGTCGTACCTGGCTCAGCTTAACCCGCAGCAATTCAAGGATGTTCGGGACTCCATCAAGGATGAAACGGTATCCAGACGGGCCCAGCATGTTGTTGAAGAGAACCAGCGCGTGCTCGACTCGGTGAAGGCTTTGAAGGATAACGATCTGGAAGCATTCGGACAATACATGAACCAATCGCATGACTCGCTTCGCTATCTATATGAAGTGACCGGGGATGAGCTCGATGCCCTGGTTGAGGAAGCGCAGCGGATACCGGGCACGCTTGGCTCCAGAATGACCGGCGCCGGATTCGGAGGATGTACGGTATCGCTTGTTCATGAGGATGCGGTGGAGCGCTTTATCGAAGAGGTTGGCCGAAAGTATGAGGCAAGAACCGGACTGAAAGCCGATTTCTACGTATGCGGCGTTGGTCACGGCGTTCATGAAATAAAGGAGGGCAACTAAAATGGCTATATTGGTAACCGGCGGAGCAGGGTATATTGGCTCGCATACCGTGGCAGAGCTGCTTGAGAAGGGTGAAGATGTGGTTGTCATCGACAGCCTGGAGACGGGACACCGCGAGGCGCTGCTTGGCGGAAAGCTGTATGAGGGGGATCTGCGCGATAAGGCGCTGCTGAAGCAGCTGTTTTCGGAAAATGAAATCGATGCCGTCATCCACTTCGCAGCAAACTCGCTCGTTGGCGAGAGTATGAAGGACCCTGTCAAGTACTATGACAACAACGTCTATGGAACACTGTGTCTGCTGGAAGCGATGAATGAAGCGAATGTCCGGAAGATCGTCTTCTCTTCAACAGCAGCGACATATGGCGAGCCTGAAAAGGTGCCGATTGAGGAAGCGGATCGGACGCAGCCGACGAATGTGTACGGCGAAACCAAGCTGATGATGGAGCGGATGATGGCCTGGTTCGATACGGTGCTTGGCATCAAATATGTCTCCCTTCGCTATTTCAATGCCGCCGGCTCGCATGAAAGCGGGAAGATCGGCGAGGATCACCGGCCGGAGAGCCATCTGATTCCGCTTGTGCTGCAGACGGCGCTGAAGCAGCGCCCGCATATTTCGGTGTTCGGCAGCGATTATGCTACACCGGACGGCACCTGCGTCCGGGATTATATCCATGTTAGCGACCTGGCGGATGCTCATCTGCGGGCGGTTGAATATTTGCGGCGCGGGGAGCCCAGCAATGTGTTCAACCTTGGCAACGGGCTGGGCTTCTCGGTGAACGAAGTGATCGAAACGTCGAGAAAGGTGACCGGAGCCGACATTCCGGTTGTGATGGAAGCCAGACGGGCCGGGGATCCGGCGGTGCTGGTGGCCTCTTCCGATAAGGCACGCGCTGTGCTCGGATGGAAGCCGGCGCGTACGACGCTTGAGGAAATCATTGAAAGCGCCTGGAGATGGCACAGCAGCCATCCGGATGGTTACGGGAATCGATAAATCCAAGGGGGAGATCAACGATGGATATGACAACTGCAAGCACTCCCGAAGCAAAGCAGGCCCTGTACGCGATCGAAATGCTGGTGAAATATGCCCTGCAGAAAGGCCTGATCCGCGAGGCGGATGTCGACTACAGCCGGAATCTCCTGCTGGAGGATTTCGGGTTCAGCGAGCCGTACCTTGAAGAGGTCAAGGATGAAGTCCCTGAAGGACCCCAGTCCCTGCTCGATACGCTGATCGATTACGGGGCCGCTCATGGCCTCATCCCGGAAAATACGGATACGTACCGGGATTTGCTGGATGCCAAAATTATGGGTCGGCTGATGGCAAGGCCTTCGGAAGTGGAGCAGGCCTTTCAAACCTTGAAGGAGGAGCAGGGGATTGAGGCGGCTACAAGCTGGTTTTATAACCTCAGCATCGACTCCAATTACATCCGCATGGACCGTGTGGCCAAGAACGAGTATTGGAAGCATCTGAGCGAATACGGGGATATCGAGATCACGATCAATCTGTCCAAGCCGGAAAAAAGCCCGAAGGAAATCGCGATGGCAAAGCTCCTTCCTCCGCCGGTCTATCCCAAATGCCAGCTATGCCGCGAAAATGTCGGGTATGCAGGCAGGGTAAACCACCCCGCCCGCCAAAACTTGCGCATCCTGCCGCTTGAGCTGAACGGGGAGCCGTGGTTCTTCCAATACTCGCCATACGTTTATTACAACGAACACTGCATCGTGTTTCATCGGGAGCATGTTCCGATGAAGCTGACGACGGAGACGCTGTCCCGCCTCTTGAGCTTCGTGGATATATACCCGCACTATTTCCTTGGCTCGAATGCGGATTTGCCGATTGTCGGCGGCTCCATTCTGACGCATGACCATTTCCAGGGGGGACGGCACAACTTCCCGATCCAGAATGCCCCCCGCGTACTCGGGTTCGTCCACTCGCAGTTCCCGGGTGTATCGGTCGACATCGTGAAATGGCCAATGTCCGTAATCCGGCTCGCCTCGAAGGACCGGCAGCGGCTGCTGGATTGCGCGTCCCAAATTTACGAAGCCTGGAAATCCTACAGTGACCCGGAAGCGGATATTCTGGCTTTTAGCGAGACGGATGGAGCGCGTGTCCGACATAACACGGTGACTCCGATCGCGAGAAGACATGCGGACGGCGGGTATGAAATGGATTTGGTGCTGCGCAACAACCGGACGAGTGCAGCGCATCCGGAGGGGATTTTTCATCCGCACCGCGAGATGCACCATATCAAAAAGGAAAATATCGGTTTGATCGAGGTGATGGGACTTGCCATCCTCCCGGGCCGGCTTAAGGTGGAGCTTGACTTGATCGCCGATATATTAGCCGGCAACGAAGAGCTTTACGCCGCCAGTCGGCAGCCGGATCACCCGCTTGCCGTTCACGGCGAATGGATTCAGAGCCTGCGGGAGCGTCTGCCGGCCGCGTCGGACAAAGCGGAAGCCGCGGAGTGGATACGCCGGGAGGTAGGTCAGAAGTTCACCACGATTCTGGAGCATGCAGGCGTTTATAAACAAACAGCGGAAGGGCAGCAAGCCTTCAAGCGCTTCTTGAGCAGCATGGGCTTTGTGACGGACCAGGGATAAATGCCGGAGCCGAAGGCAAAACATCCGGAGTAAAGCATGTGCGCAGCGTCTTAAGAGAGCTTCATCTCCGTTTTGGCACCAGCCTTGAAGGATGAGCCCCTATAGCGGCCGTTCCTATGCAAATCGCAGGCAGGTTTTCGAACCTCCTTTTGCATAGGGACGGCTTTTTTCATGGCCAAACGATAGGGTACGGATGGCGCCAAACCTTGCATGCAATTGCTTCTCTTGCGCTCGGTCAGGTGTCTGTTTGTTATGTCCTACGGGAATGGGGTAAAATGATAGAGCAGCAAAGACACATTAGCACAATCCCATTACACTTATTGGAGGTACGCAACATGAGACCTTTTGTATTTCATAATCCGACCCGGCTGATATTCGGGAAAGGCAAGCTGAGCGCCCTGAAGGAGGAAGTGTCGAAATACGGCAAGAACGTACTGCTCGTATACGGCGGCGGGAGCATCAAACGAAGCGGCCTGTATGATCAGGTCCTCTCCTTGCTAAAGGAAGCGGGAGCATCCGTAACAGAGCTGGCCGGCGTTGAGCCGAATCCGCGTCTGTCCACGGTCCATAAAGGCGTTTCGCTCTGCCGTGAGCACAGCATCGATCTGATCCTGGCCGTAGGCGGGGGGAGCGTCATTGACTGCTCCAAGGCGATTGCCGTCGGAGCCAAATACGACGGGGATATGTGGGATTTCGTCGAGCGCAAGGCTGCCCCGCAAGGAGCGCTTCCGCTTGGCACCGTACTGACCATGGCCGCAACGGGCTCCGAGATGAACGGGGGCTCGGTCATCACGAACGAAGCAACGAAGGAGAAGATGGGCTGGGGAAGCCCGTGGGCGTATCCCGCGTTCTCGATTTTGGATCCCGTACATACGTTCACGCTTCCTCGCGATCAGACGGTATACGGCATCGTTGACATTATGTCGCATGTTCTCGAGCATTATTTCCATCAGGATACCAATACCCCGGTTCAGGACGGCTTCTGCGAGACGATTTTGCGCACGATGATCGATACGGCGCCGAAGCTGGTCGAAGACCTGGAAAACTACGAGCTGCGCGAGACGGTGATGTACTGCGGCACGATGGCGCTCAACGGCATGATTAACATGGGGATGGCCGGCGACTGGGCAACCCATAATATCGAGCATGCGGTATCGGCTGTGTACGACATTCCGCACGGCGGCGGCCTGGCGATTTTGTTCCCGAACTGGATGAAGTATAATCTGCCAGCACAGCCCGCACGCTTCAAGTCGCTTGCGGTCAATGTGTTCGGGGTGGATTCTGCCGGCAAGACCGACGAAGAGGCCGGACTCGAAGGCATTGAGGCGCTCCGCCGTTTCTGGAGCTCGATTGGGGCTCCTAGTACGCTGGGAGACTACAACATAGACGACTCCGAAATTGAGGCCATGGCCGACAAGGCGATGCGCTTCGGTCCTTTCGGTAACTTCCGCAAGCTGCAGCGCGAGGATGTTGTCGAAATTTATAAAATGTCGCTGTAAGTTCAGCGGATTAGGAACAATGAAGCTAGAACATTAGTATTGGGGCTGCAAGCAGCCTTCCAAGAAGCTGTCCTTTACGTGGAAATATTCTACGGCTGGGCGGCTTTTTTTCATGTATAATGGGGTGATATGAAGAGATTTCCATACGATTACGGCAAATAATTGAAACTTTAGCAAACTTTTTGCCGTATTACTTGTTATACACAGTGAGGGATTCGAGAGGGGGCAATCATCATGGAAGCGTTATATTGGGGCTGTCTGATCGGAGGCATTCTGTTCGCCGTCGTCACCGTGCTGCTCGGAGATATTCTCAGCTCGGCGCTGGACGGTCTCCTGGACTTTTTGTCGGTTGATTTTTTTAATCCGGTTGTGATTGCAGGAGGAATCACCGTCTTCGGCGGAACCGGGATCATGCTGATGAAATATACGGACTTGGCGGCAGGAGCCCATATTACGCTGTCCATATTAGCGGCAATCGGGATCTCGATTATGGTCTACTTCGGCTATGTCAAGCCGATGGAGAACAGCGAGAATTCCACGGGCTTCTCCATAAAGGAGCTGGCAGGGCGAATTGGTGTCGTTACGGTACCGCTGCCGGCCGAAGGCTTTGGTGAAGTCATGATCAAGGTAGGCGCAGGCAATACGACGCATATCGCTTCAAGCTTTGACCGCAGCGTCCTGCCCGCCGGGATCCGGGTCGTGGTCATCGACGTCGTTGATGGTGTCCTCCGTGTGTCCGAACTGGAAGAACGAAAAGGAGATGAATGAGAACATGCCAGAGTATTTGGTTATTCCGTCGATTGTTGTAGGTGTCCTGATCGTGCTGGGCCTTGCATTCTGGGCTCGCTACAAGACGGTCAGCCCGGATGAGGCGATGATCGTGACAGGATCTTTCCTCGGCAGCAAAAATATTTCGGAGGACGAATCCGGCCGCAAGATCAAAATCGTTCGAGGCGGCGGAGCGTTTATTCTGCCGGTATTTCAGCGGTCCGAGTTCGTTTCGCTGTTATCCCATAAGCTTGACGTGATGACGCCGGAAGTGTACACAGAGCAGGGCGTTCCTGTCATGGCTGACGGGGTTGCGATCATCAAGGTCGGCAGCTCCATTGAGGACGTGGCTACAGCTGCCGAGCAATTCATGGGCAAGCCGATTGAGGCGCTGAAGGGCGAAGCGCAAGAGGTGCTGGAAGGTCATCTGCGCGCGATCCTCGGTTCAATGACGGTTGAGGAAGTATACCGGAATCGTGACAAGTTCGCCCAGGAGGTTCAAGGGGTCGCTGCGAGAGACTTGAAGAAGATGGGGCTGCAGATCGTTTCGTTCACGATCAAGGATGTGCGGGATAAGCACGGCTATCTGGAAGCGCTGGGTAAACCGCGGATCGCAACCGTAAAGCGGGATGCGGAGATCGCCGAAGCGGAAGCCGTTCGGGATGCCCGGATTCAGAAGGCCCGCGCCGAAGAAGAAGGACAGAAGGCCGAGCTTCTGCGCGACACCAATATCGCCGAAGCCGAGAAGGAGAAGGAACTGAAGGTCGCCTCCTTTAAGAAGGAGCAGGATACGGCCAAGGCGGAAGCCGACCAGGCCTACCATATCCAGGAAGCTCGGGCGAAGCAGACGATGGTTGAGGAGCAGATGAAGGTTGAGCTCGTCCGCAAAGAGCGGGAAATCGATCTGCAGGAAAAAGAAATCATGGTTCGTCAGAAGCAGTACGATGCCGAAGTGAAGAAGAAGGCGGACGCGGACCGCTATGCGGTAGAGCAGGCTGCGGAAGCGGAGAAGGCGCGCAAAATGCGGGAAGCGGATGCAATCCAATACTCGATCGAAACACAGGCAAAGGCTTCGGCCGAGCAAAAGCGTCTGGACGGTCTTGCCGTCGCCGATGCCGAGCGCGCGAAAGGTACTGCCGAAGCGGAGGTTATCCGGCTGCGCGGTATTGCCGAGGCGGATGCGAAGGAAAAGCTGGCCGAGGCGTTCCAGAAGTTCGGCGAGGCTGCGGTGCTCGATATTATCGTGAAGATGCTGCCTGAGCTTGCAGGTAAAATTGCCCAGCCGATCTCTTCGATCGATAAGCTGACGGTTGTCGACACAGGGAAAGGCGAAGGCGCCGCTCGGGTGAGCAATTATGTAACGGAGCTGATGTCAACCGCGCCTGAAATGCTCAAGAGCGTATCGGGAATCGATGTGGAGGCGTTGATCCAAGGGCTGACGAAGAAGCCGGCCGAGGTCCAGAAGCCGGCTGCCATTGAACCAGAGCTTGTACCGGTTGAAGCGAGTGCAGCGAAGGAAGAGTAGTGCCGGACGGCTTGCCATTTGAAACGAATGCAGCATAGACCGTAGAGCTGTCAGCTGTCGGTTGAAGCGAATGCAGCATAGACAGTCAGCTTGCCGGTTAGAGCGTATGAACATAGACCGTAGAGCCGGCAGCCTGCCGCTGGAATCGTTCGAGATATGAAGGATGATGGGTTCATCCAGCGGCAGCCTGCTGGCAAGCCAGTTCTCTTTTCCCTGAATTGAATGCCGCTTGAGCAGGACCGGAGAGCCGTGATTATGGAGGACATCGTATTCTTTTTTGCCGCAACCTCATATTTCTGTTAAGATATCCGAGTATACGCGTTTGATCAAAAGAGGTGCGAATGTGAGCAGCTTACAAGTGGCTAAAGTTTTAAATAATAACGTAATCATAGCGATACATCCCCAGCATGGAGAGGTTGTCGTCATCGGCAAGGGAATCGGCTTCGGTCAGAAGAACATGGACCGGATTCCGGTATCGGCCGTGGAGAAAATGTTCATTCTGACCAAGCCGGAGGAACAGGAGCAGTATAAGCAGCTGGTCCCGCATATCGATGAGAAGCTGATCGAGGCGATGAATGAGATTGTCACGCACGCCGAGAAAACGAGCGGTTCTTCCCTGAACGAGCATATTCACATTGCATTGACCGACCATATTGCTTTTGCAATCAAACGCCATGCCCAAGGACTGTATATTCATAATCCCTTTTTATATGAAACCCGTGAAATGTATCCGGAAGAATACAAAATGGCGGCGTATGCGGTTCGGACGATCCATGAGAAGCTTGGGGTCGATTTAGGGGAGGAAGAGATCGGATTCATTGCGCTGCATATTCACGGGGCGCTTACCAATCAGCATATATCGGAGGTTCGCAAGCATTCGGAGCTGATCGCCGATCTGGTACATACCGTGGAGCAGCAGCTCGATTATGTCATTCCGAAGGATTCGCTTGATTATTCCCGGCTGTTAACGCATCTTCGGTTCGCTTTGGAACGGGTCCGCAGAGGGGAAGCGGTTCAGGAGGCGAGTGCGCTTGACGGTCTGCTCAAACGGGAGTACCCTGAGATTTATTCCTTGGCCTGGAAGCTGACAAAGATCATGGAGCGGCGTCTGAAGAAGCCGGTTTACCCGGCCGAGGCCGGATATTTGACGATTCACCTTCAACGTCTGGTACAGCGAAAGCAGCAGGATGAGTAAAAGTGAAGATTTTATGAAGCCTTGGCAGTTGGTAGTTGCAACCGTGTACGAACGGTGATACAATACGAACAGTTCATAAGTAAAACAGCAAAATCGACGTGTAACTGATTCGATCAGGCATGAGGATTGCAGGAATTTGGTTGTTATTACCCATTTTCGGGTAATCTAATCCATAGGATTAGAGACCAACCGGTTCCCGTAATTGCTCATGCCTTTTTTTGTTGTTTTATGCTTGCAACACCATTTCACACATTTGTGACAACAACTAGATAGAGGGTGAGAATCGTCATGTTTAAACGGCTTTTCGGCGTTTTGCAAAGAGTCGGTAAAGCGCTGATGCTGCCCGTAGCCATCCTTCCGGCTGCCGGTCTGCTGCTCGGACTGGGCAATATGCTCGTCAATGAGGATTTCCTCAAGTATGCGCCTTGGCTTGATGCCGCCTGGGTACAAGCAGCTGCGACCATCATGATGAACGCAGGACAGATCGTGTTTACGAATCTGCCGCTGCTGTTCGCGGTAGGCGTAGCCGTCGGCTTGGCCGGAGGCGAAGGTGTAGCGGGTCTTGCTGCGATTATCGGGTATCTGGTCATGAACGTAACGATGGGAAGCGTCATTGGCGTAACCCCTTCCATGATCGGCACCAATTACGAGTATGCCAGTGTGTTAGGCATCCCGACATTAGCCACCGGGGTGTTCGGCGGAATTATCGTCGGCATACTTGCTGCCAGCATGTACCGAAGATTTTTCAATATGGAGCTTCCGTCCTATCTGGGCTTCTTCGCCGGGAAACGGTTTGTTCCGATTATGACGGCTGCGACTTCGCTATTGCTTGGTTTATTGATGGTCGTGATCTGGCCGCCGATCCAGTCTGCGCTTAACACCGCATCCCATTTCATGCTGGAACAAAATTTGACGCTGTCCGCATTCGTATTCGGCGTCGTGGAACGCGGATTGATTCCGTTCGGTCTGCACCACATCTTCTACTCCCCATTCTGGTTTGAATTCGGGGAATACTTTAATCAGGCAGGTCAAATGGTACGCGGTGATCAAAATATATTCATGGCCCAGCTGCGGGACGGCGTGGAATTTACGGCCGGTACGTTCATGACCGGTAAGTTCCCGTTCATGATGTTCGGTTTGCCCGCTGCCGCGCTGGCCATCTATCACGAGGCAAGACCGGAGCACAAGAAATATGTCGCCGGCATTATGGGCTCGGCTGCCCTGACCTCGTTCCTGACAGGAATCACGGAGCCGCTTGAGTTCTCCTTCCTGTTCGTGGCGCCGCTGCTGTTCGCAGTCCATGCGCTGTTCGCCGGACTGTCCTTCATGACGATGCATATTCTGGGCACGAAGATCGGCATGACCTTCTCCGGGGGGCTTATCGATTACATGATCTTCGGCGTCATCCCGAACCGGACACCGTGGTGGAATGTGCTGATCGTCGGCGCGATCCTGGCGGTCATCTACTATTTCGGCTTCCGGTTCGTGATCCGGAAATTTAATCTGAAGACGCCTGGCCGCGAAGATGCCGCGGCTGCGACAGAC
The DNA here is from genome assembly GCF_038003785.1 of Paenibacillus sp. FSL W8-0919. Lineage (NCBI taxonomy): Bacteria > Bacillati > Bacillota > Bacilli > Caryophanales > Paenibacillaceae > Paenibacillus > Paenibacillus sp. FSL W8-0919. The sequence continues at coordinate 6,094,459 of NZ_JBBOPV010000001.1, read as the reverse complement.
TCGGGCTCGAAAGCTTCGGGAAGCAGCAAGGACGAGCTGCCGTCCAATATTCTGACCGCACTCGGCGGACAGACGAATATCGCTCATCTGGATGCTTGCATTACCCGGCTTCGGGTGGAAGTCAAAGACAAGGGCAATGTCGATAAAGCCAGATTGAAGCAGCTCGGAGCATCCGGAGTGCTTGAGGTCGGCAACAATATCCAGGCGATCTTCGGAACCCGTTCCGATACGATAAAATCGCAGATCCAGGATATTATTTCCGGGAAAGCAGCTCCAACTGAAACAACCTCTGCCACGGCGGGTTCGCCTGGGGAGGACGCACCGGTTCAACCAGTCGTCTCGAATGAGCAGGCCGGTGATACGGATGCAGCGGAAGGGACGCTTGTCTCGGAGCAGATCGTGTCTCCGGTAGACGGCGAGCTGATGGATATATCCCATGTGCCGGATCCGGTCTTTTCGGAGCGCATGACAGGCGATGGATTCGCCGTTGTGCCACATAACGGAACCATCGCTTCGCCGGTCAACGGCAAAGTGTTTAACGTATTCCCGAGCAAGCATGCGGTCGGCGTCATGTCGGACGGCGGCAAGGAAGTTCTCGTCCATATCGGCGTAAATACGGTGAAGCTGAAGGGACAAGGATTTACCGTGCTTGTCGAGGAAGGCGATGCTGTAACCGCAGGACAGCCGATCATGCAGGTCGATCTGGAGTATGTGAAGGAGAATGCGAAATCCATCATTTCTCCGATCATCTTCTCGAATCTGCCGGAAGGCGCAGCGGTTAAGCTGAACAAAACCGGTGATGTAAAGAGCGGCGAAGAGGCCATCATCACGATCACCAAGGGGTAAACTTCTTTGAATGAGCAGGCTTATGCTATGCTAGAAATAACCTAAATTATAAAAACCGAAGAAAGTAGGATGATGAACATGCAACAAACTTTCAGAATTATCGACGAAGACGGAATCCATGCACGCCCTGCAACAGCGCTGGTTAACACAGCCAACAAATTCCAGGACACGAATTCTTTCGCGGAATCCAACGGCAAGAAAGTGACGTTGAAATCCATTCTTGGCGTGCTGTCCCTCGGTCTTGAGCAAGGTGATACGCTGACGCTGATTACTGAAGGCGGCAACGAGAGCGAAGCGCTTCAAGCGCTCCAGGAAGTCATGATCAACGAAGGGCTAGGGGAACTTCATGAATAATCTGAAAGGAATCGCGGCATCGGCTGGTATTGCGATTGCCCGGGCTTTCATCCTCGAGCATCCTGATTATTCGATCAGCCAAAAGCAGGTGACGGACGTAGATGCCGAGCTTGCGAAGCTCGATGCCGCTTTGGCTCAGTCCCAGACTGAGCTGGAAGCGATCAAGGCCCGGACGCTTCAGGAGCTTGGTGAGAAGAAGGCTGAGATTTTCGAATCTCACCTTCTCATTCTGAACGACCCGGAGCTGATCGATCCGGTTAAGGAGAAAATCAAGTCCGAATCGGTTAGTGCAGAATTTGCCTTAAACGAAACGGCAACTCAGTTCATCCAAATGTTCGAGAACATGAAGAGCGCTTATTTGCAGGAGCGGGCTGCCGACATGCGTGATGTTACGAAACGCATCCTGAAGCATTTGCTCGGGCTGAATTATGTCAGCCCTTCGGAAATCAGCGAGGAAGTGATTGTCGTTGCCGAGGATTTGACGCCTTCGGATACGGCGCAGCTGAACCGCAAGTACGTGAAGGGCTTTACGACGAACATCGGCGGCCGGACCTCGCATTCGGCCATCATGGCCCGGTCGCTTGAAATCCCGGCCGTTGTCGGAACGAAGAATGTGCTGTCCTCGGTTCAGAGCGGCGACCTCATGATCGTTGACGGCCTGGAAGGCGATGTCATCATCAATCCAACCGAAGCGATCGTTGCCCAATATCGCGCCAAGCAAGAGGCTTATGCGAAGCAGGTAGAGGAGTGGAAGAAGCTTCGCACCGAGCCGACCGTATCGAAGGACGGCGTGCATGTTGAGCTGGCAGCCAACATCGGTACGCCTAACGACGTGGCCGGCGTATTGGATAACGGTGGCGAAGCGGTCGGCCTGTACCGTACAGAGTTTCTGTATATGGGCAGAGACAAGCTGCCTTCCGAAGAAATTCAATATGTCGCGTACAAGTCGGTCCTGGAGAAAATGGAAGGCAAGCCGGTTGTCGTCCGTACGCTGGATATCGGCGGCGACAAGGAGCTCCCTTACCTTGATTTGCCGAAGGAAATGAATCCGTTCCTCGGTTTCCGTGCGGTTCGCCTGTGCCTTGACCGCCAGGATATATTCAGAACGCAGCTGCGGGCGCTGCTTCGCGCCAGCGTTCACGGCAACCTGCGCATCATGTTCCCGATGATTGCTACGCTCGGCGAATTCCGGGAAGCCAAAGCCGTTCTTGAAGAAGAGAAGGCGAAGCTGGAGGCGGAAGGAATCCAGGTTGCGAGCAATATCCAGCTGGGGATTATGGTCGAAATTCCGTCAACGGCGGTTCTGGCTGACCAATTTGCCAAGGAAGTGGATTTCTTCAGCATCGGCACCAATGATCTGATTCAATATACGATGGCGGCGGATCGTATGAACGAACGCGTATCCTATCTGTATCAGCCGTACAATCCGGCGATTCTTCGCCTGATTAAAATGGTCATTGACGCTGCCCACCGCGAAGGCCGCTGGGTCGGTATGTGCGGCGAAATGGCCGGCGATTCAACGGCGATTCCGATTTTGCTCGGACTGGGGCTGGATGAGTTCAGCATGAGCGCAACCTCGATCCTTCCGGCACGCAGCCAGATCAGCAAGCTGTCCCGCGCCGAGATGCAGACGCTTGCAGCGAAAGCGCTGGAGATGGGAACCGCGGAGGAAGTGGTCGAGCTGGTTCGTGCGATCGACGCTGCGAACGCGTAATTCATCAAAGCTATTCGTTTTGCGCCATTAACTGGGTCATAACTTGATATTCCCAAGGGAATCTTGAACATCTTTTTCCAAGTAAATGATGAATTGACGGCATCTGTCCACCCGGACAGATGCTATTTTTTATCTTGTGGCAGAATTAAAAGATGCTATTGCTGATCTCTCCGAATAAGTTTAACAGCTTCGATTGATGACCGAAATTTTCATTTTCATTTGGTTCCGGCTGCATTCTCGCAGAAAAAAGAAAGACACCAGGCAAATTTGCTTGTATAATAGCCTAAAAAATATGGGGATTTGGCATGAACCCAAACCAAATGAAGGCTTTTGACATATATTGATATATGAAAGCGTTTTACATTCAAATGCTGGAGGTCTGTCTCATGATTCAGGTGCCCATACTGGATGCGAATCTACTTTTAAAGCGACGGTGAGGATGAATATGGACATGATCAAGAGCTGCACGAGCGATCGACTGGGAGCGTTCTACAGCAAACAGGGAACTGCCTTTCAGGTTTGGGCCCCTGCTGCGAAGAGCGTTCGGCTGGCGCTGTATGAAAGTGCCGGCGATTACAATGATAATGGTCTTGTGACAAACCATGAGGGCGGAGAACGATATGTTATGGAACGCAGCCCGGATGGAACATGGAGTGTACATGTCCATGGGGATTTGCACGGGAAATTTTATATGTATGAGATCCGATCCGAAGACAGTAAGTTATGCTACGGGGTGGATCCATATGCAAGAGCTGTCTCGGCCAACGGCTGCCGCGGAGCGATCATCGATCCGGCCGTTACGAATCCGGAGGGCTGGGCGAATGATGTACGGCCGCCGCTGATTCAGCCGACCGATGCCGTGGTGTACGAGCTCCATGTACGCGATTTCTCGATTCATACCGATTCGGGGATGAAATATAGAGGGAAATTCAAGGCTTTCACCGAGCGGGGACTCAGGGACGAGGACGGCAATACGCTCGGGTTGGACCATCTGATTGAGCTTGGCGTCACGCATGTGCATCTGCTGCCGATCTTCGATTTTGCCACGGTCAATGAGCTTGACGGGTACGGCTCCGACTCGATCAGCAGCCAGTACAACTGGGGCTATGATCCGCTGCACTACAATGTCCCCGAAGGATCGTACGCAACCGACCCGGCGGACCCTGCCGTCCGGATCCGGGAGCTGAAGGAAATGATTCAGGCGCTGCATGCCTGCGGAATCCGTGTCGTCATGGACGTCGTATACAACCATACGTTTACGGTGGATGACGGGCCATTCGAGCGGTTTGCTCCGGGATATTTTTACCGCAGGGACTGCGGCGGAGCTTTATCCAACGGCTCCGGGGTCGGGAACGAGCTGGCAACGGAGAAGCCGATGGTGCGCAAATTCATCAAGGATTCGCTCAGGTATTGGGCAGAGGAATATCATATCGACGGATTTCGGTTCGATCTGATGGGGCTCATCGATACAACCACCATGAAGGAAGTGGTTCAGGAGCTTCGGGAGGAGGTTGATTCGTCGCTGCTGTTTTACGGCGAGCCGTGGACCGGAGAGCTTAGCCCGCTGGCGGAGCAGACCGTAAAGGGCACCCAAAGGGGCCAAGGCTTTGCGGTATTCAATGATCATTTCCGTTATGCCATCAAGGGCGATAATGACGGGCAAGGACGAGGTTTTGCTACCGGCGAGCCGTGGACGGAAGGGGCCATAGCGGAAGGAATGATGGGGTCCATCCACGATTTCGCACAGGACGCTAGCGAAACGATAAATTATGTCACGGTTCATGACAACTTGAATCTGTGGGATAAAATCCTGATAACATTGGGAATGGACCAGGAGGCGGGTCTGCTTCGGCTGCATGACGGCAAGCTACAGAACGGGGGCAGCCTCTGGGAGGCAACGGCAGCTTCCCGGCCTTACGCCGGCGTCCAAGCGGATCAGGTCATGTCATCGGATCCCGTCCGCCGCAGCCTGCTTGCCAACGGGATCGTGCTGCTCTCCCAAGGGATTCCGCTGCTCCACGCTGGTGATGAGCTGCTCCGGACGAAATTTGGCGACCACAACAGCTACCGGAGCGGTGATGCCATAAACGCCATCCGCTGGTCCAACAAGAAGCTGTTCAAACCGGTGTTCGACTATTATAAAGGCCTGATCCATCTTCGCCGTTCGCAGCCGGCCTTTCGGTTGTCGAAGCGCGAGGAGATTGAGCGTCGAATGCAGGTGCTGCACGCCAGCGACCGATTGGTTGCCTGTCGTATACAAGGCGGCTCCGGCAGCGGGGAATGGAGGCAAATCGTCGTCATTGCCAATGCAAATGAGCAGGATTTGAAGGTCGAACTGCCGCCTACCCCATACCGCTGGAACATCGTGGTCAACGAAGAACGAGCTGGCACCGAGCCGATCAAAACGACGGACCGGGCGTCCATCCGGGTACCAGGAGTATCCCTGATGGTGCTGTATGAAGACCGCAATGCGCTTAAGGACGGATTAGTAAAGATTGAGCTGGAATACGAACGCAAGGACGGCAAGTACGAGGGCTGGAACGCCTGGGTGTGGGGAACCGGCGTGCAGGACGGCAGCGTTCCGTTATCGCAAGGGGTGGACACCAAGGCCAGGGCGGTAATCTATGCGGCTGCGGGCGTTCGGCGAATCGGTTGCATCCTTCGGCTGCGCGAGTGGGAGAACCGGGAAGGCGATCAGGATTATTATATCGACATTCCGCCCGAACAGAAGACGGTCCGTTTCTCGATGCAAAGCGGCAGCGAGGGATGGTCCGTGACCCGGCGCAGCGGTGTTGCCAGTTAGGGAAGCTGCGAGTTATATGTGGCATCAAAGAAGGAGCCATCCTTATCAACGAAAGGATGGCTCCTATTTTATATTTCAAAAGGGGTAATGCTTATTACCCTGAGCGATTCGAAGTGAAACATTCTACGAAAAAATGATTAGCTAGCACAAAAAAAGGGTAATAATGAGATAGACTTTGTTTTCGATAAAGGAGGATTTTCACTCATGGCAAAAGGAAACAACGTTCAACTCACCGCACAAGTACGAAATGAATTTACAAGGGGTTCACGTCGAGCGCTTCGAGAGAGAGGCGGCGTTCCGGGTGTTGTATACGGCGGGGGCGACGAAAGCATTCCCGTAGCCGTTGATTTGAAGGAAACGGCCAAGCTGTTTCATACCGGACGCTCGGAAGTGTTCCATCTGGACATTCCAGGCTCTGGCCAGATTCCCGTATTGATTAAAGATATACAGAAGAGACGCGGAAACGTCGCTCATATTGATTTTCTTCGCATATCGATGAATAAGCCTGTACGTGTCAGCATTCCGGTCGAATACCATGGAACCGCACCCGGCACCAAAACGGGCGGCATCCTGCAAACGCAGGTAACAGAGCTTGAAGTCGAGGGACTGCCGGGCGAGCTGCCGTCAACGCTTGAAGCAGATGTATCCTCGCTCGAAATCGGCGATAAGCTCACCGTTGCCGACATTCAAGTGCCTAAGGGCATTACCCTGCATGCCTCGGACGAGGAAGTGCTTGCCACGGTTATCGTACCACGGGCCGTCGAGGCAGCCGAGACGGAGGAGCCTGCAGAGGCAGACGAAGCTGCGGCCGAAGAGAAGACAGAGGAATCCTAACGAGCGGATTATATAAAGGCGCCTGCATGAACTGGTATCAGCTCATGCAGGCGCCTCTTATTTTAGGCTTGCCGGCCATGGAAAGGGGCTGCAGGGGCGTGACCGGGAAGCTCATCCCCGGGCACGGTTACGGCTTGTCCTTGAGGTCATGAATGCCTTTGTAGCTTTGCGGGGTATCCCCAAAGTATTTGTTCCAGATCGTTAAGTAGGTTCCATCCTGCTGCATGGTAGCCAGTGCATTGTTAACCGCAGCGAGCAGATCGGGGTTCCCTTTCACGAATGCGGCGGATACTTCGAATACCTCCCTGGATGAAGCGGCCGCTTGCACCGGCAGGTCCGGGAGCTGCTGCTTTAGATTGGTGACGGACAGCTGATCGGTGATCACCGCATCGATGCTTCCCTTGACCAGCATGTCAGCGGCTTCCCGGATATACTTGGCAGGCACGATCTTCGCTCCGTGCTTCTGGGCAATGCCTTGATAGGCTCCCGTCGGGTTCAGGCCGACCCGTTTGCCCTTCATATCTGAAAAAGACCGAATCCCCTCTTCACCCGTGCGGACCAGTAACACAGGTACGGTTGACAGATAGGCGATGGAGAAATCGTACAATTCCCGCCGGTCGGGCCGGTCTTCGATTTGATTAAATACGGCATCGTATTTACCTTCGGTTAATCCGGGGAGAAGACGATCCCAGGACTCTTCAGTAAATTCAGCCCGGAGATCCATATGGCGTGCGACCTCTTCGGCAATCTCCACATCAAACCCCGTAAGTCTTCCGCCGGTACCGTGATAGCTGAATGGAGGATAGTCCCGCTCGGTTCCGATCCGCAAAGTGCCGCGTTCGACGGCATTGCCAAGCAGGTTTCCTGTGTTGACCCGGTACGGATTGACTCCCATATTCGGCGTCGGCACCCGGTCCTGGCTGTCGAATGTACAACCGGGAAGCAGCAACGTGCTTGCAAGGGAGAGCAGCAAGAGCAGGCTGACAGATCGTTTCGCACGTGTTCCGCGCATGATTGATATCATCCTTTCTATGTTCAAGGCCCTATGACGGCCAAACCGTAACGTTATCTTTTCCCAAAGGTTGACGGGGCTATTCGCGCTTTTTGATATAATGGGAGTTTAGAAGCCGCTGAAACGGGATCGTTGAAGCGGAAAGGATAAAGAGGATAGGTTAAAAAGGCAAAGCGTTCGATGAGTTCCCTTGCTTACGAAGGAATCCGAAATAATAAAAAGCCTTCAGGCTCACCGCGCTTTGCGGATCTGCCTGAAGGCTTCAAAGTCCATTTGCCTTAACGGTCATTAACGGGCCATCCAGCCGCCGTCAACGCACAGAATATGACCGTTCATATAATCGGAAGCGGACGAGGCCAGGAATACGGCAGGACCACCGATATCTTCCGGCTTGCCCCAGCGTCCTGCCGGAATCCGTTCCGTAATGGATGCCCGGCGCTCCTTGTCTTGGCGAATCGCTTCGGTGTTATCGGTTTCGATATAACCCGGCGCGATGCCGTTTACCTGAATGCCGCTGGCTGCCCACTCATTCGCCAAGGCTTTGGTCAAGCCGGCAACGCCATGCTTGCTGGCCGTATATCCCGGCACATTAATCCCGCCTTGATAGGACAGCATGGAGCAGATATTGATCATTTTGCCGCTTCCGCGCTCAATCATATGCCTTCCCGCAAGCTGGGACAGCATAAAGACGGTGTTCAAATTCAGATCAATCACGTCAAGCCAGTCCTGCACCGGATGATCTTTGGCTGGGGTGCGCCGGATGATGCCGGCGTTGTTAACGAGGATGTCAACGCGTCCATTCAGCTCCAGCGCCTGATTGAACGTATCCTCCAGTTTGCTGTGATCGCTTAAGTCAACCCGAATTTCCGAGGCCTTCCTGCCGAAGGACTTTACGGCTTCAATCGTTTCCGCGCTTGTATTCATGGATACCGCAACGATATCGGCTCCCGCTTCAGCGAGAGCGATGGCGATTCCCTGACCCAAGCCGCGCGCCGATCCGGTGACCAGCGCGGTTTTGCCTGTTAAATCAAACCTGTTCATGTGCAGTTGAATCCCCTTTCCCGGTCTAATATTCTCCACTCTAGCCCTCACAGCTTGGCATCTGCCAAGAAAGCGAATGCGAAGCGATGCTATGCGATGTGTGCTATTCCAATTTAATGCCTGCGGCGATGTAGCGGCTGTACGTTTCTTCCGGCAAGCCTTGATCAGTAATGATCCCGGAAAGCTCATGCAGCGTGGAAAATGTTCTGAGCGCCGTTTGGCCGAATTTGTGATGGTCAACAACCGCGTATACCTCGAGCGAGGTGTCGATCAGAGCCCGTTTGAAGGCGATCAGATCGCCGGTATAAATCGATAACCCGTGATCGATATGGACACCGGTCGCAGAGATGAACGCCTTCTGTATGTTCAGCTGCTTCACATACGCTACGCCTTCGGGGCCGGCAAGCATGTTGCGCACGCGATACCCGCCCGGTACGACGAGACGAACGCTGCTCTTTGAAGCCAGCTCGCTGATAATATAGACATCATTGGTAATGACCGTCAGGTCCTTATCGCCCAGCTTGCGGGCGATTTCCAGTGTCGTGCTGCCTCCATCGAGTGCGATGATGTCGCCAGCCTGGATATGAGCCAGAGCCTTGTCCGCAATCTCGGATTTCTCATCGGCATGCTTGGCAAGGGGCTCCCTCGACGGCAAAATGCCGAATTGATCGCTCTGTGCCAGCACGGCTCCACCGTGCACGCGCACGATCAGACCCTGCTCCTCCAGCCTGGTCAGATCCTCGCGGATCGTTTTTCCGCTGACCTCAAGCTGGCGGCTCAAATCGGCCACGGTAACTTCCTTGTAGGTCAGAAGGTATTCCATGATTTTTTCATATCGCCGCAGCGGGTTCATAAAGCCTCAACTCTTCCGTCATAAAAATGGATATAAATATATCCTCTCTATTTTAAATCCTTCATGGACACAGGGTCCATATCATCGTATCTCTTATTGTCTCCCGCCATTCCCCAAATAAAGGTATAGTTGCTTGTGCCGACACCGCTGTGAATCGACCAGCTTGGCGAGATTACCGCTTGCTCGTTGCGCATGACGATATGTCTTGTTTCGGAAGGCTCACCCATGAGATGAATGACGACCGCATCCTCCGGCAAATCGAAATACAAGTAAGCCTCCATGCGGCGCGGATGCGTATGGGCAGGCATCGTGTTCCACATATTGCCTTCCTTCAGCAAAGTCATGCCCATGACGAGCTGGGCGCTTTGAATGCCTTTCTGATGAATAAAACGGTAGATGACGCGGTCGTTGGAATTTTTAATATCGCCAAGCGCGCTGGAATCGGCTTCCTCAAGCGTCGCTTTGGCAGTAGGGAATGTCTGGTGAGCCGGAGCCGAATTCAAGTAGAACTTAGCAGGGTTCCCCGGATCGGCGCTGGTAAAAATGACCTCCTCGGCCCCCATGCCGACATACAGGCATTCCTTGTTATTCAAGGAATACTCGGTCCCGTCAACGGCAACGCTTCCGGCTCCTCCGATATTGATAATGCCGAGCTCGCGGCGCTCGAGGAAGAAGGAGACGCCCAGCTCCTTCATGTCTGTATCAAGCTTTACCGGCTTGTGAACCGGGGCGGCGCCGCCGATAATCAAGCGATCCTCATGCGTAAGAACAAGCTCCAATTCATCCGGCTTGAATAATACCGGAATGTGAAACTCCTTCCGCAGCCGTTCGGTATCGAACTGTTTTACTTCATTCGGATGTGAGGCATATCGTCTTTCCATTACTTCATCTCTCCTCGTGATCATAGTTTTTTTAAAAAAAGCATGACGTTCATATATGTTCAACTTACTCCATTTACGTTCATTTTACAAGACATAAAATAGAAAATGCACATGATCTGCGATTCAGCTAGCGGAAAAGCGGCTTGCGAAAATACGACAGGGAAGAGGAGAAGAAGTCTATTTGGAAAATAACCGTGTCGGTCCGATTGAAACGTGAAACGGCAGGGAACTACTAATATCGAGGATATTGCAAGCATCCAAAGAGCAACTCTCAATCCGCAAATTCAAAGAGCCAAAAGGTTTAGTTCGTCCTAGCACCCGGAAGCGCGGGAATGGAATGTGCAAAATCCTGATTATCAGGAAGACATTCTTAATTAAACATATGAGTACAAGGCCTTCGGACCGATCGGGGCAGAGGTGATTCAATCGATATGAAAAAGAGCATGGTAATTCTGGCCGTTATGCAGACGGTTATGCTGACCGTTAGCAGCTTGCGTCCGGCTGCGGCATCGCTGCAGGAGCCGCCGCCAACTCTGGCATCGGCGGATGTTCGGAGCGAATGGAGAGAAGAGCGAAGCGGTGACTGGGTCAACATTGCGCATCGTGGGGCTTCGGGATATGCTCCGGAGAACACGATGGCATCCTTTCAGAAGGCATTCGATATGGGGGCGGATATGCTGGAGCTGGACGTGCAGCTTAGTCGGGACGGACATGTAGTCGTCATCCATGACAGCAACGTGGAGCGGACCAGCAACAGCCAAGGCGAAGTGGGAGCATTAACCCTGCAGGAGCTGAAGTCGCTGGATGTCGGAGCCTGGTATCATTCGGATTTTTCGGGAGAGACGATTCCGACGCTGGAGGAAGTCATGGAGCGTTTCGGCGGGGAAATCGGATTGTTGATCGAGCTCAAGCTTCCTTCCCGGTATCCAGGAATTGAAGAGAAGGTTGCCGGTGTGTTGAAACGGAAGGCACCGGCAGGAAACCGTGTGCGGGATGCCTCGCGGATGATTATGGTCCAATCGGCAGACACGGATTCCCTCCGCCGCTTTCACGAGCTGATGCCGGATATACCGCTTGGCATCGTCGCCACGAGTTCGAAGGAGTTGTCGAAGGAGCGGCTGCAGGAATTCAGCAGCTATGCCGACTACATTAATGTTTCTGTAAAGCTTGTGTCCGGGTCATTAATTAGGAAAATTCATGAAGCCGGAATGAAGACCTTCGTCTGGACGATTCGGGATGTGCTGCAAATCCCCTTCCTGATGGAGAGCGGGGTGGATGGGATTATAACGGATTACCCGGATAGGGTGCCGGTATCCTATCTGAATCATCGGGCAAGAAGCTAAGGTTTATACTTCGAAAACTAGCAAAAACGCCGCATAATTATTAGGAATAATCGTAGTGCCTTGGCTGCTAAAATAGATTAGAGCGAATATCATGAAGGCTGAATCAGGCAATCGGAGTGAAATCTATGCCTGTTTCAGCCTATTTTTGTATAAATTCTGCTTGCTATTTATGATTAGCACGAGTAGAATGTGAGTAAATCAACTTGTACGTACAATTATGTGTTAATGAATCGTTTGTGATCATAGGTATGTACAAGTTAGCTAGACAGCACTCATAACAGGAGGCGTTAATCATGAAGTTGAAACCGCATACTTTTTGGTTCGTTACCGGCAGCCAGCATTTATACGGACCGGAAACGCTAGAACAGGTTGCAGAGCATTCCCGCATCGTGGCCGCCGATTTTGACAAGGATCCGGTATTCCCCTTCCCTATCGTGTTCAAGCCGATCGTAACGACACCGGATGAGATATACCAATTGATTCTCGAAGCTAACAATGATGAGACCTGTGCAGGGATCATGACCTGGATGCACACGTTCTCCCCTGCGAAAATGTGGATCGCCGGCTTGTCCCAATTGCAGAAGCCGCTGCTTCATTTCCATACCCAATTCAACCGCGATATTCCTTGGGAAACCATCGACATGGATTTCATGAATCTGAACCAGTCCGCGCACGGGGACCGTGAATACGGCCATATCGGAGCACGTCTCGGCATCGCCCGCAAGGTCGTTGTCGGCCACTGGGAGGACGGCGAGGTTCGCGGCGCGATCGCGGGCTGGATGCGAACGGCTGCCGCTTATGCCGAGAGCCGCAGACTGAAGGTTGCCCGCTTTGGCGATAACATGCGCCAGGTTGCCGTCACCGAGGGAGATAAGGTCGAAGCGCAAATTAAGCTTGGATGGTCCGTCAACGGCTATGGCATCGGCGATCTGGTTCATGCGATGAATCAAGTCGGCGACGATGAAGTGAAATCGCTGCTGAACGAATATGCGGAGCAGTACTCCATCACGAAGGAAGGACTATCTGACGGTCCGGTCCGCGATTCCATCGCTTATCAAGCCCGCATCGAGATCGGTTTGCGTCGCTTCCTCGAGGAGGGCGGATTTGGCGCATTCACGACGACATTCGAGGATTTGCACGGCATGGAGCAGCTTCCCGGCTTAGCCGTACAGAGACTGATGGAAGCAGGCTACGGATTCGGCGGCGAAGGCGACTGGAAGACGGCGGCGTTGACCCGAGTTCTGAAGGTCCTTGCCGGCAACAAGAGCACTTCCTTTATGGAGGACTACACCTATCATTTCGAGCCGGGTAACCATATGATTCTCGGATCGCACATGCTGGAGGTATGTCCAACGATCGCGCTCGATAAGCCATCGGTGGAGGTTCATCCGCTCGGCATCGGCGGAAAAGCCGACCCGGCACGTCTCGTATTCAACGGCCAGGACGGTCCTGCCGTGAATGCATCGCTCGTTGACCTCGGCCATCGCTTCCGTCTTCTGGTCAATGTGGTGGATGGCGTCAAAGTAGAGAAGCCGATGCCGAAGCTGCCTGTAGCCCGCGTATTGTGGAAGCCGCAGCCGTCGCTTCGGGAATCGGCAGAGGCTTGGATTTTGGCCGGCGGTGCGCATCATACGGTCCTTTCTTACGCGATTACGTCCGAGCAGCTGAGCGACTGGGCGGAGATGGCCGGTATTGAAGCGGTTCTCATTGACAAAGACACAAGCCTTGCCCGGTTCAAAAATGAGCTGCGCTGGAGCGAAGCTGCCTATCGTCTTCGCTGATCGGGGGTTCGGGTATCTGTCAGTAATGCCCTGGCCTGTGTTACAATAACGAGATAGCTCCGGGATGATCGATGGATAATGGATCGATCCCGGTATCATGAGTGCGTAAGGCTAGAGGTGAACGATGAATAACAGACGGATACCCAAATATATGGTATTGAAGAACGAGCTGCTGTCCTGGTTCGAATCGGGCAGGCTGGAGCCGGGGAAGCAGGTGCCCTCGGAGCATGAAATCGCCGATCAGTTCGGCGTCAGCCGGCAGACGGTCCGCCAAACCTTCGGCGAGCTGGAGAAGGAAGGCTGGCTTGAGCGAATTCAAGGCAAGGGGACGTTCGCGAAAAATCCCAAGCGGCACGGAAGCGAGCAGGTGAAGACGATCGGCATCGTCACAACCTACATCTCCGATTATATCTTCCCGCATATTGTCCGCGGGGCGGAAGCCGAGCTTCGCAGCAAAGGCTACCGGCTTCTGCTGGCAAGCACGGACAACAACAAGGAGAAGGAGATGGAGAGCCTGCAGCTGATGACGAGCCAGCCGCTCAGCGGGCTGATCATTGAGCCGACCAAGAGTGCGGAGGGCAACCCGAACCTCAGTTATTTTTTGTCACTGCAGGAGAAGGGAATTCCGTTTCTGATGATCAACGAGAAGTATCAGGAGCTCGAATGCCCGTGCCTGAAAGTGGATGATGAGGCCGGGGGCTATAAGGCTGCCCGTCACCTGATCGAGAAGGGCCATACCCGGATTGCAGGCTTCTTTAAAAGGGATGACCTCCAGGGCGTAAACCGGCTGAAGGGCTTTCTGCGTGCCCACCGGGAATTCGGCATTCCGGTATCGCCCGATCGGGTGATCACCTATACGACCGAGCAGCGGAATGTGTTCCCATATGAACAGGCGGTGCAGCTACTGAGTCTGCCGCATGACCAGCGCCCGACAGGGCTGGTATGCTACAACGACGAGTTAGCCGTTGCCCTGATCGAAGCTGCGGGACGATGCGGCCTGCATATCCCAAGCGATGTATCGGTAATCGGCTTTGACGATTCGGCGCTCGCCTTGGCAGCGGGAGCGAAATTGACGACATTGACGCATCCGAAGACCGAGATGGGCGTGATGGCAGCCAGTCAGCTGATCAGCATGATTGAGGATGCCGCCGTCATTGAGGATACGATCTTTCAGCCGCAGCTCGTGGAGAGAGAGTCCGTAATGAAACCGGCAGGACAGATACTGAATAGTTGAGCATAAAATGAACAAAGGTCCGAGAAATCGGACCGTTGCTCGCCAACTTGTACGTACAACTATATTTTTCAAATATAGAGAGGAGCGGTTTGTTCATGTTAGAGGATTTAAAACAGCAGGTGCTGGAAGCGAATCTGGCGCTGCCCAAGCACGGGCTCGTCACATTTACGTGGGGAAACGTAAGCGGTATTGACCGTGAGCAAGGGCTGGTTGTTATCAAGCCGAGCGGTGTTCCTTATGAGGAGTTAAAGGCGGAGGATATGGTCGTGCTGGACCTGCAAGGCCAAATTGTCGAAGGCCATTTGCGGCCATCTTCCGATACACCGACCCATTTGGTGCTCTATCGGCATTTTACGGAGATCGGAGGGATCGTGCATACCCATTCCCCGTGGGGAACGAGCTGGGCTCAGGCTGGACGCGCATTGCCTGCTTATGGAACGACCCATGCCGATTACTTTTACGGAGAGATTCCCGTAACCCGCCCGATGACCCGCAGCGAGATTGAGGGTGATTACGAGCTTGAGACCGGCAACGTGATCGTCGAGCGCTTCGCGGATTTGGACCCGAACCGCATACCGGGTGTGCTGGTTCATTCCCATGCGCCGTTCGTCTGGGGAAAGGATGCGGATAACGCGGTTCACAATGCGGTCGTGCTCGAAGAGTGTGCCAAAATTGCCGCCAGAATGCAGCAGATCAATCCGGATACGCCTCCGATGGATCAGGCTCTGCTGGATCGCCATTATTTGCGAAAGCATGGCGTCAATGCCTATTACGGACAAAAATAGCGTGAAACCGGCCCTTATCTTAACATCTTGAACTTTTGTTAAAGGAAATGACCAGGGAAGCAAAAGCAGCACATCTATATCATTTTGCTTTGAGGAGGAAATCAAGTGGGGAAAAAGTATACCATCGGTGTCGATTACGGTACCCAATCGGGCCGTGCGGTTCTGGTCGATCTGGCGAACGGGCATGAAATCGCCGATCATGTTACGCCTTACCGGCATCACGTCATTGACGAGGTATTGCCTGGCTCGGGGAAGAAGCTGGAGCATGACTGGGCGCTTCAGCATCCCGGAGATTATCTCGAGGTTCTGCGCGAATCGGTGCCGGCCGTCATTCGTCAGTCGGGAATCGATCCGGCGGACGTGATCGGGATCGGGATTGATTTTACGGCGTGCACGATGCTGCCGGTGGATGAACGGGGCGAGCCGCTTTGCTTCGATCCCGGACTTGCCGACGAGCCGCACAGCTGGGTGAAGCTTTGGAAGCATCATGCGGCTCAGCCGGAAGCCGACAAGATTAATCGGATCGCGGCGGAGCGAGGCGAAGCTTTTCTTCCTCGCTATGGGGGCAAAATTTCATCCGAATGGATGATTGCTAAAATATGGCAAATCCTTGATGAAGCACCAGCCATCTATGAACGCGCGGATATGTTCCTTGAAGCGACGGACTGGGTCATCTCCCAAATGACGGGCAACATCGTCCGCAACAGCTGTACAGCAGGCTATAAAGCGATCTGGCACAAGCAGGACGGGTATCCGAGCAAGGAATATTTTAAAGCGCTTGATCCAAGGCTCGAGCATTTAACGGATACGAAGCTGCGCGGCGACGTTATTCCGCTCGGAAGCAATGCAGGCGGACTGACGGAAGCGATGGCTGAAATGATGGGGCTTAAGCCGGGTATTGCCGTTGCGGTAGGCAACGTGGATGCCCATGCGGCCGTACCGGCTGTCGGCGTGGTCACGCCCGGAAAGCTGGTAATGGCGATGGGAACCTCGATCTGCCATATGCTGCTCGGAACGGAAGAGAAGCAGGTCGAAGGCATGTGCGGAGTTGTGGAGGATGGCATTATTCCGGGACTGTTCGGCTATGAGGCGGGACAATCAGCGGTCGGCGATATTTTCGAATGGTACGTGGAAGAAGCACTGCCTGCTTACGTTAAAGAGGCTGCTGCGCAGGAGGGCATCGGTGTCCATCAATGGCTGGAGCGGGAAGCCGCGGCCTACAAGCCGGGCCAGACCGGGCTGCTGGCACTCGATTGGTGGAACGGCAACCGCTCGGTGCTCGTGGATACGGATCTGACCGGGATGATTCTCGGAATGACCCTGCTGACGAAGCCGCAGGAAATCTACCGGGCTCTGCTTGAAGCAACGGCGTTCGGTACCCGTAAAATCGTAGATGCGTTCCATGATAACGGCGTAAATGTCGATGTACTGTATGCATGCGGAGGTTTGCCGCAGAAAAATCGTCTGCTGATGCAGATTTATGCGGATGTTACCAACCGCGAAATCATCGTGGCAGACTCCAAGCAAACACCGGCCCTCGGAGCCGCGATGTTTGCGGCCGTCGCGGCAGGCAAGGAGCAGGGCGGCTATGACACGATCATCGATGCCGCTAAATATATGGCGCGCGTGAAGGAAGAGACTTTCAAGCCGATCCCCGAGCATGTAGAAGTGTACGACTCTCTGTATCAGGAATACAGCAAGCTGCATGACTATTTCGGACGCGGCGAGAATGACGTGATGAAGAGATTGAAGCGGATCAAGCAATCCGCCGAATATCCAGTCGTAGTGTCTTAATCCATCATAACTTTACAATCCTTATAACATAACGGATGTAGATAAGTTGAATTTGCGAATATGATGCAGGCAAGGGAGTAAAAGATTTTCGAAAAAGTCGAAAGCTTTCTGAAGGAAAGCTACATCGGAAGCATACACTTGAGGTCGCACTTGGTTTCAGATTTCTACTGTGATAGGTTCTATACACTCAAGAAATCTGGAACCAACAGTGACTGAAACATCTTACGTACTCGCTCTGACATCCATTCATTTGTTCAACTGATTATAGACAAAAAGAGATATTGCAGATATACCGGAATGGAGAGGGGAGAAGCTGCAATGACGGATCATTTAAGCTATGCCAAGAGCCTGGTCAGCGAAATGAAGAATCGGAATCCCGGCTTTGACGGACTTTCGCATATGGTGCTTGAGGCGGGTGCCGTACTGCAAGTGTCCCGTTACGTTAAGGAAAACGGCCTCGGACCCTCCATCATTGTCGCTGATGCGAATACGTATGAGGCTTGCGGCAAAATTTTGGAGGAGCAGTTTGCGGCAGAGGGACTGGAGGCCAGGCTATGCCTCCTGAAGCCGGATAAACAGGGGGATGTGGTCGCGGACGAGCAGTCGATCATGCAGCTGTTCATTGAAGCGGAGCCGGCGCGCACGGGCAGCCTGATCGCAGCCGGTTCAGGCACGATTCATGACATTACCCGATTCGTGAGCCACCGGACCGGCAAGCCGTTCGTTTCCGTACCTACGGCCCCTTCCGTGGACGGATTCACTTCGCTCGGAGCCCCTGTCATTGTGCGCGGCGTAAAACAAACCTTCCCGGCTGCGGCTCCGATCGCCATCTTCGCGGATCTGGACATCCTTTCGAGCGCGCCGCAGCCGCTCGTTGCGGCGGGCTTTGGCGATATGCTCGGCAAATATACGTCGCTGTTCGATTGGAAATTTTCGGCGCTGGCCGGAGACGAGCCGTATAATGATCAAGTGGCCATGATTACAGAGCGCGCGCTTGAAGCCTGTGTCAGACATGTGGGGGCGATCGGCGAGCGGTCTGAAGAAGGGATCCGGATCTTAATGACGGCGCTGATCGAGTCCGGCATCGCCATGCTGCTGTTCGGACAGTCCCATCCGGC
Organism: Paenibacillus sp. FSL W8-0919; assembly: GCF_038003785.1. NCBI lineage: Bacteria > Bacillati > Bacillota > Bacilli > Caryophanales > Paenibacillaceae > Paenibacillus > Paenibacillus sp. FSL W8-0919. The sequence continues at coordinate 6,076,066 of NZ_JBBOPV010000001.1, read as the reverse complement.
CTCAGGCGCAGAGCATCACTTGTCGCATTACTGGGAAATGGAATACTTGCGCCTCGGCCGTCGTGCGCTGCTGCATGGAGCCAAGGTGGGAGTCGCCTGCGGCGAGATATCCCAGCTGTATCATGATGCGGTCGACAAGGGAATCTTTCCAGGCGCAGAGCCGAAGGAATGGAGCGCGCTGCGGGATCGGGCACGGGAGTGGCTGGATCAGGTGCCGGCCAAAGAGGAAATTGCCCGTCTGTTGAAGCAGGCCGGAGGCCCATCCAGCATCAGCGAGCTCGGCGTTGACCAAGCTCTGCTGGAATCAAGTCTTCGGGAAGCCCACACACTGCGAAATCGCTGCACACTGTTAAGGATATTGAATGAAGCAAGGGCCCAGTAAAGATTCCGCATGAACAAAAATTTCACGCGGTTTCGCCTGAAAGCCGAAAATTTGAAATGTCCATAAAACCAAAAGAACTGTCCCCTATGTAGAAGGTCTACCGGGGACAGTTCTTTTGTTCATTCAATGAGATCCATCAATCGAAAAGTCTTCTCAGCATGGCCGTTCTGATTACATGTAGCATTGACCAGGCTTAGTAAACCCAGTAAATCAGATGCCGGAGAAGAGAAGATGTCACGCTCTTTAGCCCCATACCTGTTAGATCGTGCCGTAACCGATCCTCGAAATTGATCCACGCTCTATTCTTCCTTCACATCGTAGAGCACGCGCGCCAGCAGATCCTGGCTGTAATTGCCGAAGTGCTTGCCGTAAATCGTAAGTCCCCGCTTGTTGACGGAGCGCTCGTTTACCGCAATCCGGAACGTAATGTCGCTTTTGTAATTGAGCTGGATCTGGTCCAGGCTGACGTCCGAAATGCGGCAGCCATCAATGAAGCTGCCATCCTGATTGATCCGGATCAGCTTTAGCATGCCGTATTGATTCAGATGAGGAGGCCACCATTCCGGATTGAAGGTACCGCGGGTGTCTCCGAAATCGCCGGGGCTGGTCCAGCTGCCAAGCTCCACTCCGTTGATGTAGAAAAAAATGTCCGACGGATAATTGTCGCAATATCCCGGCGCTTCGGAGCCAAGCTCCAACGAGAACTGGATTTCGCGAAATGCCTGGTTAGGCTTTAAATAGTTCGGAATGCGGTACTCCAGAAATCCTTCTGTCAGCCAGATAATTTCAGCATCGATCCGCTGCGGATCGGCGAAGTAACGCGGGTCGTCGAAATCCCCGATGATGCTGTCCTTGGTAGCCAGACCGCAGGTAGGAATGGCCTGATAATCGCTGTAATGCCCGACCCGAATCTCGACCTCATACAAATTCTCGACATCCTTGCTGCGCAAATCCACCATCAGCTTATCCTTGTTCAGGTAGCAGATCTTCTGAATGCCGTGTTTGCCTCCGGTGGTGTGGATTTCAATCAGCCCGCTTTCCTCCAGCTTCTTGATGTGCATGGTGATGGCACCGTTGCTTAAGTTCAGCCGGTTCGCCAAATCGTTCAAATTGAGGCTTTGATTCTTGGCGAGCAGCTCAAGAATCTGGATGCGAATATCGGAGCTGAGCGCTTTGAAAATATCCAGCCCGCTCATTAAATCCTTAATATAGATCATGGTATTCAAAACCTTTCCAGTTAGGTGATAGGACCAATACATAGACTTCCCTTCTGTTTATTTCAAATAATTATAAATCAATATGTCGAGGAAATAAAGATGCCAGTTTTTCATGTCAAAACGGCTGCGGTCATTCAATAAAAAAGTCGAAAACAACCCATTTCTTAATATTTATCTAAATCAAAATCGCAGAAATTTCGAAGAAAATCCATGGAAATATGCGAAATAGCCATGAATCCGAATTTAATTCAAATAAATATAAATTATTTTATATTTTATTATTTACATCCAAATTGTCATATGCTATTTTATAACTGAAAACGGATTCATTCAAGATCATTTGAATTGTTTTATAATTTAATTAAATGGAAGGTGAACGATTTGACAGCTGAGAAGATGAAAGCACGCATGATCGTGGATAAATCATTTCGCATCGCCCAAGTCGATAACCGGATTTACGGATCCTTTATCGAGCATCTTGGCCGGGCCGTGTATGGGGGCATTTACGAACCCGGGCATGAGACAGCAGATGCAGGCGGGTTTCGGAACGATGTGAAAGCCTTGATCCAGGAGCTGAATGTTCCGATCATTCGTTATCCGGGCGGAAATTTTGTATCCGGCTATAACTGGGAGGATGGCGTTGGTCCGGTAGCCGAGCGTCCCAAACGGCTTGAGCTTGCCTGGAGAACTCTGGAGCCTAATGAGGTCGGCACGAACGAGTTTATTACCTGGGCCAAGGAGGCTGGCTCCGATGTGATGATGGCCGTTAACCTGGGCACACGGGGGATCGATGCCGCCAGAAATCTGCTGGAGTACACGAACCACCCGGGAGGCACCTACTGGAGCGATCTGCGCCGCAGTCACGGCTACGAGCAGCCGCACAAAATCAAGACCTGGTGTCTCGGCAACGAAATGGATGGTCCGTGGCAGATTGGTCATAAAACTTCCGCTGAATACGGCAGGCTGGCTGTCGAAACCGCGAGGGCCATGCGTCTTGTGGATCCGGATATCGAGCTGGTTGCTTGCGGAAGCTCCAGTTCCTCGATGCCGACGTTCCCTGAGTGGGAAGCCGTTACGCTCGACCATACGTATGAGGCCGTCGACTACATATCGCTGCATCAGTACTATGGCAACCGTGATAACGACACCGCCAACTATCTCGCGCTAACCCTTGATATGGATCATTTTATCCATACCGTGAAGTCCACCTGCGACTATATCAAAGCTAAGAAGCGCAGCAAGAAAACGATGTATCTCAGCTTTGACGAATGGAACGTCTGGTATCATTCCAATGATGCGGATCGAAAAATCGAGCCTTGGACTGTAGCTCCGCCCCAGCTGGAGGACGTCTACAACTTCGAGGACGCCCTGCTGGTCGGAAGCATGCTGATCACATTCCTGCGCCATGCGGACCGGCTCAAGATGGCATGTCTGGCACAGCTCGTGAACGTAATTGCGCCGATCATGACGGAAAACGGAGGACGCGCCTGGAAGCAGACGATCTTCTATCCGTATCTTCATGCTTCGAAATACGGCCGCGGCGTATCGCTGCTTCCGATCGTGGATTCGCCGGTATACGACTCCAAGGATTTCACGGACGTGCCGTATTTGGACAGCGCCGTCGTGCATAACGAAGAGGATGAGGAAATCACGATCTTTGCCGTCAACCGCCATCTTGAAGAAGCGCTGGAGCTGTCCTGCGACGTCCGCAGCTTCGAGGGCTACCGTCTTGTCGAGCATATCGTGCTGGAGCACGATGATCTGAAAGCGGTGAATACCGCCGCAGAAGAGAAGGTAAAGCCTCATAGCCGCGGTGAAGCCAAGCTTGATAGCGGAATTGTGACGGCAAGGCTTGCCAAGGCATCCTGGAATGTCATCCGTTTGAAAAAGGCCTAACAACATAAATACCAATAGAGCAGCTGCGCATCCACTGCGCGCTGCTCTCACTCCCAACTTTTATTCCACTGCACAAAGTGTAAGCGCTTCACTTCCGAGGCGAGAGTCTGAAGGATCAGATGTAATTCTGTTTAGAAGTGACGGTTGGTATCGAAGTGAATGAATATTTCGGGGAGGGTCTTGATGATGACAAAGAAATGGGCGATTGTAAGTCTCGTCATATCGATGGCGCTGTTTCTGTGGGGCTGCGGTAAGTCCGGCGGTACCGGCGGCGAAACCTCGGTTCTGGACGGAGGAGCCGGCGAGAACGCGACGGAGCTGTCCTATTGGACGTTCGTGGAGCTCCATGGACAGCATTTCGAGAAGATGCTTGGTAAATGGAATGCGGAGAATCCGGACAGGCAAATCAAGCTGAACGTTACCGTCATGCCGTATGACGATATGCATAACAAATTATCGATTGCCGTTCAGTCCGGCACCGGCGCGCCGGATATTGCCGATATCGAGCTTGGCAAGTTTCCGGACTTTCTGGCAGGCACGCCGCAGCTTGAACCGCTGAACGATGTTATTGATCCATACCGAGACACCCTCGTCCAGTCCCGAATCGACCTTTACAGCAAGGATGGCGTCAACTATGGCGCACCGACGCATGTCGGCGTTTCCGTAGCGTTTTACAACACCGAAATATTGAAGGAAGCCGGCGTGAATTACGAGGATATCGTCACCTGGGAAGATTTCAAGCAGGCGGGAATCCAAGTGTATGAAAAAACCGGAAAATATATGGGAACCGCCGATACGAGCGCTGCTTGGCAGGCTTCGATGTTACTTGCGCAGCAGGGTGCCGACCTGACCGATGAATCGGGCAATCCGATCGTAAATTCGGAGGAAATGGTGAAGGCGATGACGCTGCTGAAAGATTTGCAGGACAACAACGTCATCGCTACGATTGCCGGCGGGCAGCCGGATACGGAGGAGGCCTACGGCGAATTCAATGCCGGCAACTATGCGACGGCCTTTATGCCGCTGTGGCAGATGTCCAGATACACCAACTACATGCCTGACCTGTCGGGAAAAATTGCGATCGCTCCCATCCCTGTTATGGAGGAGGGCATGCCGAGGTCCGTCGGAGGCGGAGGAACCGGTACCGTCGTCACGAAGACCGCCAAGGACGTCAAGCTGGCGAAGGATTTCCTTGCTTTTGCCAAACTGTCGCTGGATGCCAACAAGGAAATTTGGAACACGCTCGGGTTCGATCCGGTCAATATGGATGTCTGGGAGATGAAGGATGTGACCCATAATCCCGAGAACCAGTTCGTGAAGTATTTCGTCAACAATCCGTTTGACGTGCTCAATGAACTCAAGGATGAAATCCGTCTGATTAAGTCAACCTCCGCATCGCCCACGATCAACAACGTCCTTTGCACAACGACCTTCAATGAAATATTCGAGGACGGGAAGGATATCGCCGAAGCTTTGAACGACGCGCAGAAGCAAATCGAGCAGGAATTGAAATAGCCTTGCCTTGATGGATATGCATTCAATCGAAAAAGGGCTGCCCCTATGACAGGGGCGGCTCTCTTCAAAAGGAGTAGGGTCCGATGATTAAAAAATTTCTATACTCCCAGAAGGTGGCTCCTTATGTTTTCGTCCTGCCGTTCATCCTCGTCTTTCTCGTGTTCTGGGTATACCCCCTCGGGAGCTCGCTCGGCATGAGCTTCCAGAAGATTCAGCTGGGCCAAGAGGCGTCATGGATCGGCCTTGACAACTACGAGAAGCTGGCGGGAGACGGCGTGTTTCTGAAGGCGGTGACGAACAGTGCGATCTATATGGTGCTTACGCTGCTTATCCTCATTCCGTTTCCGATGCTTTTTGCGGTGCTGATCAACAGCAAGCTGATGTGGGGAAGGGAGTTTTTCAAGTCGTCCTTCTTTTTCCCTGCGCTGACCTCCGTTGTCGTAGCCGGCACGATCTTCCGGTTGATGTTCGGCGAGATGGAAGGCTCGCTGATCAACAGCATATTAGGCTGGTTCGGCATCGACCCCGTCAAATTTTTGAAAGGTCAGGTGACCGGCTTTATCGCATTGCTGGCCTTGGCTACCTGGCGGTGGACCGGAGTCAATATGCTGTATTTTTTGTCGGGCTTGAAGAACATTCCGGATGAATATTACGAGGCGGCCTCGATCGACGGCGCGTCATCCTTTCAGAAATTCACGAAAATCACCATGCCATTGCTGAAGCCGACAACGATTTACGTGCTGACGATCAGCATTTATGCGGGCCTGGCCATGTTCATCGAGAGCATGATGCTGTGGAACGGCAACAATTCCCCTAAAAATATCGGCCTCACCATCGTCGGCTACTTGTACCGCCAAGGAATCGAGAAGAACAATCTGGGATATGCCGCCGCCGTCGGGATCGTGCTTCTTGCCATTACGATGATCATTAATCTGACGCAGCTCAAGCTGTCGGGCATGTTCAAGAAGGAGGATTGACCATGAGACGGGAAACGGTCATCAAGGTACTGCTCTTTCTTCTCTTCGCGGTTCTTTGCTTCCTGATTCTGGTGCCCTTTTATGCGGTGACGATTGCATCCTTCAAGCCTGGCGAGGATTTGATCCGTTATGGGCTGAATCTGAAATTCGATCTGTCTGTAATGAACTTCGATAATTTTGCCTATCTCTTTACCGGCGGCCATTCCTATTTTATGTGGTTTTTCAACTCGCTGCTGTTGACGGTGGTTCAGGTAGCGTTAACTTTGATTGTCAGCGCGACGGTTGCCTATGGATTTGCCGCATATGATTTCGTTGGGAAAAACCTGCTGTTCGTTTGCGTGCTTCTGATCATGATGGTGCCGTTTGAAATTTTGCTGCTCCCGCTGTACACGCTGACGTATAACATCGGCCTCATGAATTCTTATTCGGCGATCGTGCTGCCCGGCATCGCCAGTGCTGCCACCATTTTCTTCTTCAGGCAGTACTTGCGCGGCGTCCCGAAAGAGATCATTGCCGCAGGCCGAGTCGACGGCGCTTCGGAGTACGGCATCTATATGCGGCTTATTCTCCCCGTCATGAAGCCTTCCTTCGCAGCAATGGCGATCCTGAACGGGATGAACAGCTGGAATAACTTCCTGTGGCCGTTCATGGTGCTCAGCGATGCGAATAAATATACGCTGCCAATCGGCTTGAAGACGCTGCTGACCCCATATGGCAACAATTATGACCTGCTGATTGTAGGCTCCTTTTTTTCCATCATCCCGATTTTTATTCTGTTTATTGCTTTCCAAAAATACTTCATCGACGGCATGACGGCGGGGGCGGTGAAGGGCTAAAGGGAGAGAAAAGACGGGGTTAAGTGCACATGGCCGTTGTCCAATTCGGCATACGTAGAGGGCACCCTTGCATCTGATCCGTCAAATCCTTTATGATACAAGGAAACCGAGGCTTGCGCTTGCAGGTATGATGAATGAGGTGATGGAAGATGCATCCGGTGACCCGGACACTGCTTTGGATTGGCGGCGCCTTGATCGTCATCGGGCTGCTGTGGCCGGTAATCGGCCGCTTTATCGGGCGGCTGCCTGGCGATATCGTCGTGGATAAGCCGAATGTCAAAATTTATTTTCCGATCGTTACATGCCTGGTGATCAGCGTCGTTGGATCCTTGATCTTGTTTCTGATCCAGCAATTTCGCAAATAGGCGGACTTTCGGCACACACATTGAAAATATCCAAGAATAAGGATGGAAATGGATAAAAGATGATCCCTGTATCGTACAGGAATCATCTTTTTTAGTGCCTATTTGTATCGGTGAAGGTTGTAAATAGGTCTGTTCGCGTTCAGCAGCATACCAAAGAGGCTGCCCCGGGGTCTATGGACCTTTCGGACAGCCTCTTTGACTGGAAAGATGGAATCTCATCCATGCCGAATCGTAATTTCCGCACGGGGATCGAGGCCCCATACGATCGATTTAAATCGGGGCATCTCCAGTACGTGAACCCAATAAACAAGCTCTTCGGCTTGACGGGGAACAGGTAAGCGGTTCTCCTCCACATCTTCGCCTAAGACCGAGGTTCTCGGGTCATATCCCATCATGGCTTTGATGCCCTGCGCAATCTCCGCCGAGCTGGTGCATCGGATACGAATTTCCCGCTTCAAGGGAAGAGAGGACGTTGTTAGCCGCCCGGTTTCCAGCGCCAAGAGGCAGGCGACTGCGGAATACATCGCCCGCTCCCAGCCTAGAAGCATCCCCGCCAGCGTTAACACCAGGAGGTTAGCCAGGATCTGAATATAGGGCAGCTTCAGATGGGCAAGCAGATACGACAGCTGCTGGGGCAGTTTGGGCATCTGCAGCGTATCCAGCACGACACCGTATCGAAGGCCGATGCCGATGCCGAGTCCGAGGAAAATGCCGCCGATGCCGGCGCTGCCGATCTTGCTGTCGACCAGCGACGGAATGGGAAAGAACAGTATCGAACAGATGGAAAACGTCAGCAGGCCGGCCGTAGCGATCAGTGCCCGCTCCCGGTCAGGCTGACGGTAAACAAGCAGCAGCAGGGGCAAGTTCAGCGCAAACAGGAACATGCCGGTATGAAGCCCCGTCAGATGCGCCGCAAGCGCAGATATTCCCGATACGCCGCCTGCAATGATGCCGCTTGGCACAAGAAACAGATCCAGGCCGAAGGCGGCGATCAGCCCGCCGATGATTGCCATGGCCAGCCGCCTTCCCGTGCCCTCCTTTTTGATTGCGCCCTGCACTTTGTTCATGGCCCTGTTCGGGACTTGAACCATAGGAAGTAACCCCTCCTTTATCCGCTGGCACTTTCATCCTTTAGCTTCGGTTTAACCGGTTTCTTCTCCTTGTAGTCTTTAAATTTAAAAATCTTATTCAGGAAGTTATACACATGCTTGGATTCTTTAGTCAGCAATGGCCCGAGAATCGCCAGGATCAGCACGTATAATGCGGCGAATGGCTGTATAAAGGCCGCAAGACCGCCGGCTTTTCCCATATTGGCGAGAATAATCGAGAATTCTCCGCGGGATACGATGGTCAGGCCGATATTCGAGGATGCTTTGGTTGATAATCCTGCGCTGCGGCCTGCAAGCATGCCCGCGATGAAGTTGCCGAGCAGGGTGATGACAACGGCGATCAATGACAGCCATACGGCTCCGCCAAGCTCGGAAGGTACAATCGTTAAACCGAAACTAAAGAAGAATAACGCACCGAAGAAATCCCGGAACGGCAGAATTAAATGCTCAATCCGTTCGCGATGCTCAGTTTCCGCCAGGACAAGCCCGACGAGCAGCGCACCGATGGCTTCCGCCACGTGAATGGTCTCGGCAAAGCCTGCAAGCAGAAATAATGCTGCAAATATAACCAGGGCAAACAATTCATTCGACCTGATATTAAGGACCTTATTCAGCAGAGGAACGGCTTTTCTGCCGACAATGATGACGAGCAGCATAAAGCCAAGTGCAATGACGGCTGACAGCAGCACGCCTCCGAGCGAGGAAGAGCCGCTTAGAACAAGACCGGACAGAATCGAAATATAGACGGCGAGGAACACGTCCTCGAACATAATGATGCCAAGAATCATTTCCGTCTCGGGATTTGCGGTTCTTCTCAGGTCCACCAGTACCTTGGCGACGATTGCGCTGGAGGATATCGTGGTAATCCCTGCAACGATGAGCGTCTCGGCGACTGGAAAGCCGGAGAATATCCCGATCATGAGCCCGAGCGTGAAGTTGATGGCAATATAAATGCTGCCGCCGATTACGATCGATTTGCCGGATTTAATGAGACGGCCGACGGAAAATTCCAGGCCGAGGTAGAACAATAGAAACAGCACGCCGATTCGGCCCATGAATTCAATGAGCTCGGCGCTCTCGATAAAGCGAAAATCCAAGTTGCCCCAGTGAAACGCATGCGGTCCTACCGCCATCCCCACCAAAATATAGAAGGGGACGACGGAAAACCGGAGTTTAGCGGATAACAGCCCCGCAAGGGCAATCAGGGCGATCGCCAGTCCGACTTCTAAAACCATATGATCCATTCATCAACCACGTCCGTTCATCAAGATTTGCTTAAATAACCGCTGCTGCTGACGCTCACCCACGACAACAAGGGTTGAATCGGGGGTAATGATCACGTCAGGGCCGGGATTGATTTGTTTGCTGTTTTTATCGACTGCTGCAATGACCGTAGCACCGGAGTGTTGACGGACGCCAAGATCGCCGATCGATTTGCCTGCACCATAATAATGGGGCTCGATGCGGTACCACTCGATAATCAGCTCATCGAGCGCCATGTCAATCGTCTCCAGCGCCTTCGGTTTATAGGTAAGACCGCCTACGATGGCAGCAATTTGGCGGGCCTCGTCATCATCCAATGAAATCATGGAGATGCTTTCCTCCGGATCGTCATATTCGTAATGGTACATTTCGCGGCGGCCGTCATCGTGAATAATGATGACCAGCTTATCTCCTCCACGCGTATCAATGACGAATTTTTTACCGATTCCGGGTAAATCTGTTTCACGAACATGCATAGGCTAACATCCTCCTGAAAAAAACATTCCGATAATTTTTATACATTCATTTTGCTGTAGGAAATAAAAAACGACTAGATATGAACAATAGCAAGCTTTTATGCGCAGCATGAAATAAACCTAGGGATTGTTGAATTTTAAACAATAGGCTGATTTTGCTTTATAATTATGGGATTATGGCATGTTTAAAAGGAACGCGGTCCGTGTTAGACAGCGAATCGGGAAGGTTGGCTAACGTAAATCGATGTATACTTAATGGGGAATAGAACCATAAGTCTGAGCCGACGCGGTATAATCGGCCGATAAGGCAGACGGATTTTGGGAATACGCTGCATCAGGGCGGCCGATATCATTAAGAACACCGGCATGGAGCTGCCAGCGGCCTTAAGCTTGGAGAGAATTTGCGAATGTTTCAGAGCAGCGGCTTTAGGATGCATGCTATGCTTGTAGACATACTTCTCATCCACAGTTTCATCGGTGTAATACTCTTGAACGGGAATGTAGAGAGCAAATGCCGTAATCAGCACAAGAATAAGCATCCAAATCATTTTTGCCGACTTCAAGAAACGTTCCACGGGGATTCCCTCCTTTCGACCCAAACTTTCTATAAGTAATCATAACATAAAAATAATCGTTCTCAAAACGAGAACGATTATTTTTATTTCAACACTTTTACAGATCAATTGAAGTTTTGCCTGTATCTTTAATAATTGGAGGATATAGGATTGGGACTGGCGGAAAGTAAGGACGCGGCCTTATTTCTCACGGAGTTTATCGTAATGATTCGTTTCAGGCTCCAAGTCCAAATCTTCCTCGTTTTCGTTTTCGAGCACGCCCAGGACGAGATCGTCCAGTTTGTCTGTAGCTGCTTGATCCGGACGGTCCGGTTCCGGAATCGGGTCCACGCCGGGAAATTTTCCGTCGTATTCAGGTTTCTCTTTGCTCATATCGGCCTCATTCCTTTCCGGCAATATTTTGGCACAAAGGGATCGGTTATATGTAACGATAAACCGCAAACCGGAAGGTGAAACGAAACTCATGATTATAATTCTTTTATATGAATCTTCTATATAGAATTATGCTAGAATGTTGAGGAATATTATCCCAGGAGGTCATTAAATTGAAGAAAAAAATTGGGTATGCCACGATAGCATTGATTCTGTTGTCCAGCACGGTTGCTTCCGCACATCCTGGAAGAACGGACGCCAGCGGCGGTCATCATTGCTGGACGAATTGCGAGCGCTGGGGGTTGTCGTATGGCGAATACCACTATCATAACGGAGGAGGCAGCTCCGGCAGCAAGTCTTCTTCCTCGAAGTCGACAACGCGCGCTTCGTCCAAACCGCAACCGAAACCGAAACCAAAGGTTCCAACCTATGCAAAGTCGGATATTAAGGTATACGTTAACGGGAGTCTCGTGAAATTCGGAAGCCATCCGCTGATTTATAATAATACCAATTTGGTGCCGCTTCGTGAAATTGCCGAGGGAATGGGAGCCAAGGTTAACTGGAACAAGGAAGCCGGAGCGATTGGCGTCCAACGGGGAACCCATAAAGTGACTTTGACCATCGGAAGCCGGACCGTATTCTATAACGGCAAGTCGGAATCCATAGCGGTCGCTCCCAAAGTTATCGATGGAGTGACTTATGTTCCGCTTCAGGTATTTGCCAGAGGTCTTGGTTCCAATGTATCTTACAGTGCCCGCGACGGGATTGTAAAAATCACCTATTAACCGCATCTCCACTTGAGTTCCTGTAATTTGATGCTCATGAAACGGCATAGCGGAGATAAGCTATAATACAATGGATGGAATATTGGTGAAAGGAGGGGATCGTTCGCTTGAGTTTTTTCGATAAATTCAAGGCCGGCGTGTCCGATGCCGGAAACAAAGCGAAAATTTTAGTCGAAGTGAATAAATTAAAGCTGCAGAACAGCGGCAAGAAGAGCGATATCAATGAGCAGCTTCTTGAAATCGGCAAGGTCGTATACGGGGTTGCCGAAGCGGGACAGTGGCCCCCCGACCGGGAGAGCATCCAAAGCTATGTGGCCAAAATCCAGGAGCTGAAATTCGAAATCGAGCAAAATCAGCTGCAGATGGCGAATCTTACGGATGAAAAAGTATGCCGAAGCTGCGGGAACAACTCGCCTATTAACGCCAAGTTCTGTTCTCACTGCGGCAAGACTTTCGAGGTGATTCAAGTCGGCGAGGATCAGTCCGCCGATCATCTCCCGCTGCTGGAGCAGCCCGGGAGCGAGGACGAAAGAAAGTAAGGAAGCCCGCTCACTTTCGATGTTCTGTCGGAGAAGGGCCGGTCAGCTTCTAGAACGGCTTGTAAAAATAGCCAGGGTCCAAATATCAAGGCGGTCCTGGCTATTTGGCTTGTTTTCGGTTTTTTTTCAGGTTGGACGTTTTTAACAAGATCTGGATCTGCATGACGCTTAATGCTCAACGCACAACCCACAACGGATTTACGTAGTCGTTGATACCCTCGATTGCCGTTCCTGACGATACGACTTGCGTATCGAAAGGGACGGCTTTTTCATAGATCAGGCTAACCAATAAGCTTGGGTTGCCTGTTTTTTGTCCGACGATCATCCTTCTAAAGAAAAAACGAAAAAGACCACTGCAGAAAAAATAACGATCTTACTCACAAAAAAATCGTTATATAGTAGTATTAGTTTACGAGATGAAGGGAGTGACAAGAACCTATGCCGATTAACAAGGCTTGTAAGAATGGGATTCAACGCGGCAAGGATAACGATCCAAGGCTGTTTGCTGGTAATGTTCTGTGGCTTCCTGTACTAGCATTTCTGATCCTTCTCGTCACCGGCTGCATGGATACCGGCGGAGCTAAAGAGGAGCAGCCTTCGGGAAACCCGAAGGCGAAGACGATCAACATTGTCATTTCCAATCTTGGCATGACGTTTCCGGCCGGGATGGACGAGAACGACAACCGCTATTTGAATTACATCGAGCAGAACACCGGGCTGGATATCCAAGTCAATACCCCGCCAACGGAAGTGTACAACGAAAAGCTCGATGTCATTATGTCCTCCGGCAATCTGCCGGATATGCTCCATACCTATGAGCCGGTATGGTTTGACAACTATGTCAAGCAGGGGGCGTTCATGCCGCTGGATGAGCTGATCGACAAGTACGGTCCCCATCTCAAGGAGAAAATTCCGGCCGAGGTATGGGAACGGGTAAAATACGGCGGCAAAATCTATGCGATTCCGAGCCTGAACGAAGTGACAGGGGTAGAGCTGATGTACGCCAGAAAGGATTGGCTCGACCGTCTCGGCCTGGAGCCGCCCGAGACGCTGGACGAATATTACGAGGTGATCCGTGCCTTCGCCCAGGACGATCCCGACGGCAATGGCATTCAGGATACGATCGGACTCATCTTTACTTCTGATCTCGGCAGGTCCTCTCCCTTCTTCGGCGCGTTCGGGACACAGCTGAATGATACCTGGTTCGAGCGAGACGGACAGTTGGTGTACGGCAGCACGCTGCCAGAAACAAAGGAAGCGCTTGCATTTTTCGCCAAGCTGTACAGGGAGAACCTTCTGGACCGGGAGTTCCCCCTCAATCTGCAAAACAATTTGTTCGAAAAAATCGAAGACGGCCAGGTCGGTCTGTTCTCGGCGACATGGTACGATACCCGGGGACCGATCGCAGCCAATATGAAAAAGGATCCGAACGCGGAATGGATTCCGCTAGAATATCCGATCGGGCCGGGAGGTCAGAAAGGGGTATACGGCAAGGATATTATTCGCGGATATAACGTCATCCCGGCGGAATCAAAGCATGCGGCTGAAGTTATTCAGCTTCTGGATTTCATTGCTGAAAACTACAAAACGCTGAAGCTTGGCTTCGAGAACGAAATCTGGTGGTGGCAGGATGGCAAGATTGTGACCGATTTTGCCCTGCATGACGAGCATTTGTACAGGGGGATTTATCAATCGCTTGTAGATGTGCCTGACGAGCTGCTGTTCAAGGAACGGCTGGATTCGCTCGGCGATTTCAATCTCTATGACAATTTGCAGCGGATCACCCCGAATATTATGCCAAGTGCCTTCTACGGGGTACCTACGCCGGCCATGGGCAAATACAGCAAGAAGCTGGGCACGATGGAAGACGTGTTCACGAAGATCATCATGGGCTTGGAGCCGCTCGACGCATTCGACGAGTACGTGAAGCAGTGGAAAGAGCAAGGAGGAGATGAAATTACGAAGGAAGTGAACGAGTGGTATGCGAAACAAAAGTAACAGGCCCGGTCAAAGGAGGCGAATCGGATGATCGCGATGATTCGCTGGATCCGGGACCGGTTCTCGCAAAATATTCAAGCCCGGCTGACCGGTTATTTTTTGCTGATATTGCTTCCGCTTGTCATCATCAGCCTCTTTGCGATCGAACGGTCAAGGGACATTCTGTATGAGCAGGCGGTGGAACGGACCGAAATGGCGCTGTCTTCCGCGATGAATCATTTCGATTTGGCGCTGCAGAACGTGGAGGAAATTTCGACACTGATTGCCGCCGATCCGACAATGAATGAAATGCTGAACAAGAACAGCATGGACTTTTCGCCCCAGTCCATCGTCGATTTCTCCGACATTCTGAAGCAGCTGTCTTATTTGGTATCCGTGAACCGGTATGTATCCCATATCGCGGTATATCACCAAGCCTCCAACATGTTTATCAGCACGCATTACGGAGGGAAAAAGCTGGCGGGCGAGCGGCAGCAGGAATGGCTCGTGGAGGCGGCGAGACGCAATGGGACCGGGATTTCCTACGTCATGTCCGAGTTCCCGGTGACGGAGGGGGTCACCTTCGGCCAAATGACCAACTCCGACAGCGTCTCCCTCATCCGGGCGATGGATCTGTACAACGGCGAGCGCAAGTCGAATCTACTCGTCGTATCCTTCAATAAAAGCAAGCTGCTCAACATTATCAAAACGCTGCTGCCTTCCGAGAACAGC
This sequence comes from Paenibacillus sp. FSL W8-0919, assembly GCF_038003785.1. Classification (NCBI taxonomy): domain Bacteria; kingdom Bacillati; phylum Bacillota; class Bacilli; order Caryophanales; family Paenibacillaceae; genus Paenibacillus; species Paenibacillus sp. FSL W8-0919. The sequence continues at coordinate 6,061,050 of NZ_JBBOPV010000001.1, read as the reverse complement.
AGGATTTCTCTGCTGAATGAGCGAGGCGAAGTCGTGGTGGAGACCGGGAGAGCACGAAGCCGGGATATCGCCGAGAAGGACATGACCGTTACGATCGATTCCGAATATTCCAACTGGCGCCTCGCCTTGGTGCAGCCGAAGAGCGAGCTGTACAAGGAGACGGACCAGCTGCGGTTGTTCACCGTGGCGATCATCGGGCTGAGCATCCTGCTTGCGATCATCATCTCCTGGGTTGTTTACAGCGGCATCGCTTCCCCGGTGCTGAAGCTTTCGCGGGGGATGAAGCGCCTTAGCAGCGGAGAGCTCAATATTCATGTGGATACGAAACGGAAGGATGAGTTCGGATTTCTGATCCAGTCCTTCAACAAAATGGCGCTGGTTCAGAAGCATCTGATCGAGGATCACTACGAGCAGCAGCTGCGGTTAACGACAACCGAGCTCAAGTTTTTGCAGTCCCAGATCAACCCGCACTTTTTGTACAATACGCTCGACTCGATCTATTGGATGGCCAAAAACTATGACGCGGACGAAATCAGCGAGATGGTGATGAATCTGTCGAAGTTCTTCCGCCTGAGCCTCAACAAGGGCCGCGAGGTGTTCACCATGGAGGAAAGCAACGAGCATCTGCATTACTATTTGCGGATTCAGCAGCTTCGCTTCATGGATAATTTTACGGTCGAATACCGGATCTCCGAGGACAGCAAGCAGGTGCCGATCCTGAAGCTGCTGCTGCAGCCCCTGGTGGAGAATGCGATTATTCACGGCATGGAAGGCAAAACATCGGGAGGAAGCGTCGTCGTCTCCAGCTGGATTGAGAAGGGCCAGACCGTGATGATCCGGGTGGATGATAATGGTCCGGGGATCGAACCGGATCGTCTGCGTTACATCCAGCATGAGTTGGAGAAGATGGGCATGCGCAGCGTGCCCGCCTCCTCGCAGGATGAGGAGCATGTGAAGGATTTATTCGGTTTGCGCAACGTGCTGAGCCGGATGAAGCTGTATTACGGGAAGGAGGCGGAATTATCGATTGCGAGCGTACGAGGCGAGGGTACGAGCGCGACGATCGCCATTCCATTGGACCGCTGCAGGGATGACATGTTGGGGAGAGCAATGCCCGAAAAGGAGAGGACATAAGCAATGAATCTGATCATCGTAGAGGATGAGCCAAGGCTGCGCAACGCGCTGGCGCATAATATCCCTTGGGAGAAGCATGACATTGAAGTCGTTGGATTGGCCGCGAACGGGCTGGAGGCGCTTGAGCTGATCGGCAGGAAGAAGCCGGATATCATGCTGATCGATGTGCAAATGCCCGAGATGGATGGGCTGACGCTGCTCCGGGAGCTGAAGGAGCGGCGGGAGATTGGCAGCTTGACCAAGCTGATTATTTTGAGCGGACACGATAACTTCGAATTTGCTCAGCTTGCGCTGGAGTACGGGGTGTCCAAATATTTGCTGAAGCCTGCCGGCGAGGAGGAGATCTTGGAGGCGGTGCTGGAGGCAAGACGCTCCCTTCGCAGCGACCTGGAGCAGTGGCAGCGCAAGGCGGCCCTCGAGCAAAAATGGAAGGATAACCTCCCGCATCTGCAAAACCTGTTCTTCATTCAGTGGGTCGGCGGGAAATACACGAAAGAGGATGTCCTGAAACGGAGCCGGGAGCTCTACATTCCGCTGCGGGAGCAGGACCGGATCGCCGTTGCCGTCGTTGATCTCGATCCCCTTTCCGAAGAAGAGACCCGCTTTAAGCCGGGCGATATGGAGCTGCTGCAGTTCACGATGCTGTGCCTGGCCAAGGAGCTGCTTACGGATCCTTCCTGCTGGATCACCACCGATTCGAGCAATATGCTGCTGCTCGTGTTCGTCGTGGACGCGCAGCAGGACGTGAAGGACGCCATGCTGCGCATCAACGCGGAGGTATCGAGGCTTCTGTCCTCGACGAAGGAGGTGCTTAAGCTGACCGCAAGCGCCGGCATTAGCGCCGCCACCGGCGAGCTTGATGATATGGGGCTGCTATATGCGCAGGCCTGCCGGGCGCTGCAGGAGCGGGTGGTGTACGGCCATGACCTGGCCATCCCGTACCGGGAGCCGCGGCCGGACGACGGTCAGGGGCAGGGGGTCATCGTACAGCCGAACCTGGAGAAGTCGCTTGAAATCGCGCTGGACACGGCGGATGTGGAGAAGGCGATGGAGGCCCTGAAGGAATTGTGGGACGACCTATTTACAAAGCCGGAATCCTCCGACGACTTCCATGAAGCAGTCCTCTATATGAACAGCTTCTTTACCCGGCTCATCCAAAAGCAGGGCTGGACGGTCAAAAAGGTGGTGGGTGACGATATCGTCTTCTTCCAAAACGTCAAGCTGCTCAGTACCAAAATGCAAACCTGGTCGCTCCTGGAGCGAACCGTCAAGCATATCACCGCGTTCATGAGCGAGCAGCGAAAATCGACCAGCCACCAGGTCGTAAAGGACATCTTGAACCTGGTGGAGGCCGAGATGGATCAGGATATCACCCTGCATATGGTGGCTGACCGGCTGTATGTCAACTCTTCGTATTTGAGCCGCCTGTTTAAGCAGGAGATGGGCGTGGCCTTCTCGACCTATGTCCTCGAGCGCAAAATGGAGCGGGCCAAATCCCTGCTGCAGGAAGGGGCGAAGGTGTACGACTGCGCGCGTCTGGTCGGGTACCGGGATGTCAGTTATTTTACCAAGGTGTTTCGTAAGTATTGGGGGGTTAATCCGGGGGAATTCAAGGGGTAGGGCAATGTGGGGAGGATTGCTTTAATGCTTAAAGCGTCTGCTCCGCGTGCGTATCGCAGCTTAAAGTCCGCTCCGCGTACGTATGGCTGCTTAATCGCTGGATGTTGCATAGATGAAAAAGGTCCGCTCCGCGTACGTATCGTTCCTCCAATCGCTGTTGTGGCTGAATTTCTTGGAATTATTAGTGAGTGCGGGAGAAATTCAGCCCCAAAGGCGCCCGCTGCCGCTTTTCCGGAATCGATTCGTCCGCTCCGCTGGGCTGGTGCAATCGAGGTGGCCCTCCTCCCCACCTTGGTGGTGGGGGAGGGGAGAAGGCGTAGCGCAGCAGGGCCTGCTGCTGAACTTGTTAGTTGCTCCGCGTACGTATCGTTCCTCCAATCGCTGTTGTGGCTGAATTTCCTGGAATTATTAATGAGCGCGGGAGAAATTCAGCCCCAAAGGCGCCCGCTGCCGCTTTTCCGGAATCGATTCGTCCGCTCCGCTGGGCTGGTTCAATCGAGGTGGCCCTCCTCCCCACCTTGGTGGTGGGGGAGGGGAGAAGGCGTAGCGCAGCAGGGCCTGCTGCTGAACTTGTTAGTTGCTCCGCGTACGTATCGTTCCTCCAATCGCTGTTGTGGCTGAATTTCCTGGAATTATTAATGAGCGCGGGAGAAATTCAGCCCCAAAGGCGCCCGCTGCCGCTTTTCCGGAATCGATTCGTCCGCTCCGCTGGGCTGGTTCAATCGAGGTGGCCCTCCTCCCCACCTTGGTGGTGGGGGAGGGGAGAAGGCGTAGCGCAGCAGGGCCTGCTGCTGAACTTGTTAGTTGCTCCGCGTACGTATCGTTCCTCCAATCGCTGTTGTGGCTGAATTTCCTGGAATTATTAATGAGCGCGGGAGAAATTCAGCCCCAAAGGCGCCCGCTGCCGCTTTTCCGGAATCGATTCGTCCGCTCCGCTGGGCTGGTTCAATCGAGGTGGCCCTCCTCCCCACCTTGGTGGTGGGGGAGGGGAGAAGGCGTAGCGCAGCAGGGCCTGCTGCTGAACTTGTTAGTTGCTCCGCGTACGTATCGTTCCTCCAATCGCTGTTGTGGCTGAATTTCCTGGAATTATTAATGAGCGCGGGAGAAATTCAGCCCCAAAGGCGCCCGCTGCCGCTTTTCCGGAATCGATTCATCCGCTCCGCTGGGCTGTTGCAATCGAGGTGGCCCTCCTCCCCACCTTGGTGGTGGGGGAGGGGAGAAGGCGTAGCGCAGCAGGGCCTGCTGCTGAACTTGTTAGTTGCTCTGCGTACGTATCGTTCCTCCAATCGCTGTTGTGGCTGAATTTCCTGGAATTATTAATGAGCGCGGGAGAAATTCAGCCCCAAAGGCGCTGTTGCAATCGAGGTGGCCCTCCTCCCCACCTTGGTGGTGGGGGAGGGGAGAAGGCGTAGCGCAGCAGGGCCTGCTGCTGAACTTGTTAGTTGCTCCGCGTACGTATCGTTCCTCCAATCGCTGTTGTGGCTGAATTTCCTGGAACTATTAGTGAGCGCGGGAGAAATTCAGCCCCAAAGGCGCCCGCTGCCGCTTTTCCGGAATCGATTCGTCCGCTCCGATGGGCTGTTGCAATCGAGGAGGCCTTCCTCCCCACCTTGGTGGTGGGGAAGGGGGGAAGGCGTAGCGCAGCAGGGCCTGCTGCTGAACAATTAAACCGCTCGGGGCGTGATTTACCTGAGCGGTTTTTACGTGTGCATTGTGTTGGCAGGTAAAATAAAAAACCGGCAGGAGAAGTCCTTCACCGGTTCATTACACAATATGTTACGTCCAAGCCCATAAAAAGCCGTCCCGATCCCAAGCGATCCGACCGCCGTGCAGCTTGCGGAACGCTTTTTTCACGTCTTTCGATAAGGATGGGTTTCCGTTTTCGTTAACAAAAACGAACTGTTCCCCGAAGTGCTCCTTTACGTACGCGATCGCGTCCTCCTGGCGCAACGTTCCGGTGAATCGAATTTCTTTTACCATCCACTCGGCGACTTCCTGTGCTGTTGTTTCCAAGTGAAATCACCTCCGTTCAGTTACATATCATACCAAATAAATCACACCCAATGATAGTTTTTCTCTTTCATTCGCAGTAGTTCGAATAGGTAAGATTAAGGAGCATCCTTTTGTGAAAAACACTGAAGAAAATGTTGTACAAATTGTTAACCGTAATGGTTAAGCGCTCCCCTCCGATTGCTATGAGGGCTTAACCACTCCAACCAAGAGCCGCTCAAGGCGTAAAACCTGAGCGGCTCCCCCCCTCCCCCCAACCAGCAGGGGGGAGGGGATTCCACCAGCGAATCAACGACAGACATCCGTACAAGAAGAAAGCTTCAACGGAGCAGGCGGAATGGTGCTGTAGAAACGAAGTGTTCGCCTTTGTGCCCGGATTTCTCCCATTAGAAATATGAGTTCAAGAAATCCAGGCACAACAGCGATCGGAAGGGCCATCCGCAAGCGTAGTGCTGATTTACTCTCACTATCCGAAGGACCATCCACATGCGTAGTGATGAAGCACTACCCGAATATTCCCTACCTAAGAAGCCGCTCAGGACGTGAAACCTGAGTCGCTTTTCCCCTCCCCCAACCAGCAGGGGGAGGAGGGAATACCAGCGAATCAACCACAGGCATCCCCACAAGGACAAAGCTTCAACGGAGCAGGCGGAATGGTGCTGTAGAAACGAAGTGTTCGCCTTTGTGCCCGGATTTCTCCCATTAGAAATATGAGTTCAAGAAATCCAGGCACAACAGCGATCGGAAGCAGCATCCGCATGCGAAGTGTTGATTTACTCTCACTATCCGAAGGGCCATCCGCAAGCGAAGTGCTGATTTACTCTCACTATCCGAAGGGCCATCCGCAAGCGAAGTGCTGATTTACTCTCACTATCCGAAGGACCATCCACATGCGTAGTGATGAAGCACTACCCGAATCCCCACCTAAGAAGCTGCTCAGGGTGTGAACACCTGAGCGGCTCTCCCCCTCCCCCAACCAGCAGGGGGGAGAGGAATGCACCAGCGGTTCAACCATAGGCATCCCCACAAGGAGAGAGCTTCAACGGAGCAGGCGGAATGGTGCTGTAGAAACGAAGTGTTCGCCTTTGTGCCTGGATTTCTACATTGGAAATATGAGTTCAAGAAATCCAGGCACAACAGCGATCGGAAGCAGCATCCGCATGCGAAGTGTTGATTCCCCTCAGTAAGCAGCATCCGCATGCGAAGTGTTGATTCCCCTCAGTAAGCATCATCCGCATGAAAGTGATGCCTTTCCCTCGTCACATCCAATGACCTCACACGATCATTACACTCCCCCCTGCTGAACACAACATCAGATTACCATAAATAGTAATGATCCTCGCCTACTCAGTCCCTCCGCCCGGAATTACAATGTGAAATAACCAAGGAGATTGAAAGACACAGAAAGGGGGAGACGATGACATGAAACCCGCAATCGAACCAACGAAGACGCCGGACGGTTCCGCAGCGCCGCGCATCCAGTCCAAACAGAGAAGAGGGTACTGGGGCAAGCTGGGGACCGATATTTGGAAAGAGTGGGATCTTTATTTGCTGCTTGTGCCGGGCATTTTGTTCCTGCTGCTGTTCAAGTACACGCCGATGTACGGCATTACGATCGCATTTAAAGATTTCAACATATTCACAGGATTTGCCGACAGCCCGTGGGTGGGATGGAAGCACTTCGAGAAGCTGTTTACGTCGCCGGATTTTGCCCAGGTATTCAAAAATACGGTCATTATCAGCTTCCTGAAAATCGTCATCCTGTTCCCCCTCCCCATCATCATCGCCCTGATGCTGAATGAGCTGAGGAATATGATGTTTAAGCGCACGGTGCAGACCGTGATCTACCTTCCGCACTTTTTGTCCTGGGTTATCGTTGGCGGATTGTTCATCGATTTGCTCTCGACGAATGGCGGGATCGTAAATAAATTGCTGGTCAGCATGGGCATGGAGCCGATCGCCTTTTTCTTGGACAACAGCGTATTTCGGAGCGTGCTCATTACGTCGGCGGGCTGGAAGGAAACGGGCTGGAGCACGATCGTCTATCTGGCTGCCTTCACCATGATTGATCCGATGCTGTACGAAGCGGCCAAAATCGATGGAGCCGGAAGATGGAAGCAGCTGTGGCATATCACGCTGCCCGGCATCGCGCCGATCATTATCCTGATGTTCATCCTCCGCCTTGGCAACGTGCTGGAGGCCGGAACCGAGCAGATTCTCGTCATGTACAACCCGGTCGTGTATCAGGTATCCGATGTCATCGGAACCTACGTTTACCGGATGGGTCTCGGCAACCAGGATTACAGCTTCTCCACAGCGGTCGGGCTGTTTGAAGCGGTGATCTCCTTCACGCTCGTGATCGTCGGGAACGCGATGAGCCGAAAATACTTGCAGCGCGGGATTTGGTAAAGAAAGGGTGGCATGAAATGGATCATAAACAAGCACTGGAAGGAACCAACACCACCCGGGGCGTCATTAAGATGTCTCTGTCGGAAAAATGCTTCAACGTCTTCAACTACGTCTTTTTCATCGTGATGGGATTGACGACACTGCTGCCGTTCGTGAACCTGATCGCCAAATCGCTGAGCAGCGAAGGGGCCGTCATTTCAGGCAAGGTGGGCTTGCTGCCGGTCGGCGTTCAGTTTGAAACGTATAAATATGTGCTGCAGGATTCGTTGTTTTTGAACTCTCTGAAAAATTCGATCCTGCTGACCATCGTCGGAACGGCCTGCAGCCTGCTGCTGACGACGATTACGGCTTACCCGCTATCCAAATACCGGCTGCGCGGACGGAAATGGCTGCTCTTGATGTTCGTGTTCACGATGCTGTTCAGCGGCGGTCTCATTCCGACGTACCTCTTGATGCAGAACTTGAACCTGGTCAATACGTTCCCGGTCTTGTTCCTGCCAGCGATGGTGAATGTGTACAACATGTTGATTATCAAAAACTATTTCGAAGGGCTGCCGGACTCGCTGGAGGAATCGGCCAAACTGGACGGCGCGGGCAATATCCGGATATTGGTCTCCGTCATCCTGCCGCTGTCCCTGCCGGTTATGGCAACGATTGGATTGTTCTTCGCGGTCGCTTTCTGGAACGATTACTTCGCGGCGATGATTTATATCACCGATCCGGGACTGAAGCCGATGCAGCTGTATTTGAAGGAACTGTTGGTATCCTCCAGCGGGGATTTTCTGAAGGATAACGTGGATGCGGCGATAAATACGACCCCGCAGTCCATTCAAGCCTCTTCGATTCTGCTCGCGACGATTCCGATTTTGCTCGTATATCCTTTCCTGCAAAAGTACTTCGTGAAGGGTGTGCTGGTCGGTTCGGTAAAAGGGTGATTTCAGAAAAGAATGTCATCAAAAAAGAGTTACTCCGGGGAATGGATGATTGCTGCACGATGATCAGCGTCGACGCTCGGACGACAAGCCATGTCAGGAAAAGAACGCCTTCAGGAAGAGGCCGATTCCTAGGACCGTAAAGGTGGTGATGCTTCAACTTGCTCTGGTGCTGGACCTGTTGAGTACTCAATTACAAGGAGGGTTATCCATGATTAAGAAGAAAAAATCCGCTGTGCTTACCGCGATTCTCGGCTTTACGCTAGCATTGTCCGCCTGCGGTGGGGGAGGCGGTACGGGGACGAACACGCCATCGGCGACACCGTCCGATCCGCCGGCCACGACTCCTGCGGAGAACGGCGGCGATAAAGGAACTCAAGGGGGCGATAAGCCGGGACTGCGCATGATCATGCAGTACGGACTGTTTGACCCGAAGACCGAGTATGTAGCGAAATATATCGAGGAGCGAACCGGCTACAAGGTGGAGTATGAGCTGCTTCCGGCCGAGAACGCGGATGAGAAGCTGAACCTGCTCGTATCGAGCAAAGACAATTACGATCTGGTGAAGCTGAACGCTGCCCAGTTCTATAACCTGGCATCTGCCGGAGCATTGGAGCCGATTGACGAGCTGCTGGAGTCCCACGGCAATTACATTAAGCAATCGATCAAACCAGAGTCTTTTGGAAGCGCAACCATCGATGGGAAGATCTTTGGTATTCCTGAAACAGGCTCAGGGGTAAGCATTGGAGAGGAGCTCGTCGTGCGTCAGGATTGGCTGGATGAGCTGGGACTGTCCGTTCCGACCAACACCGATGAACTCTATACGGTACTAAAGACGATTAAAGAGAAGAAAAATGTTATTCCGCTCACGATGAGCAAAGACTCGATCTACGGCGATATCGCCACGACCTTCGGGATATTGACCGATTGGAAGGAAGTGGACGGCAAGCTGATGCACCGTGCCGAGCTTCCTGAAATGAAGGAATACATTACCTACATGAACAAATTGTATAAAGAAGGTCTGCTGGATACTGAAACGCCGATTAATACAGCTCAGAAATCGATCGAGAAGTTTTCCGGCGGCAATGCGGCGATGTATAAGCTTGCCTGGTGGAATGCCGGAACGACGATTGCCGCGCTGGAGAAAAACTTCCCAGAGGCGAAAACGACCATCATCCCTTACTTGAAAGGGAAGGACGGTAAAGCGGTTGTCGGCGCGAAAGCCAATACAACCTGGTATATCGCGATTCTGAAATCGTCGAAGAATAAAGAAGCTGCGATGGATTTCCTGAATGCCAAGCTGGAGCCGGAGACGTTCAAGGGCATCGCGATCGGCGAGGAAGGCGTGCACCATGAAGTGAAGGACGACAAATATTTCCCGATCCTGCCTAAATTCAATGACGAGCTGAACAATGCCAGCGCCTTCCTGACCGGGGTGGACGAAGAGAAATACCCAATCTATTGGCAGGCGCGCGTCCGCAAAGATCCGATCCTTCAAGCGCATTTCGAAACCTTCCAGAAAAACGCCGAGGGCTTGATCGTTGTGGATCCGATGTCGACGGCGCCGCCGATCGAGGCGGTATCGAAAAACCTGCTGAAGCTGACGACGCTGCTGGATGACAATGTGCTGCAATTCATTTCGGGAGCGAAGCCGATTGATTCCTATGATCAATTCCTCGCACAGTGGAGAGCGGAAGGCGGAGCCGATATGGTGGCCGCAGCCAATGAATGGTTTCAATCGACGAAGTAAATGATGGAGTGAAAAAGCAGTTGCATGCGCGGCTGCTTTTTCACAACTTTTAGAAAGGAGGTGTTGCTAAAAAAGTGGTGCTTGAACTAGCTGGAAATCCTAATATGCGATGAAAGGTGGTAACTGTTAATGAATCGTATGTTTCGGAGGAGGCTGTCTTTGCTGCTCGGCCTTTCGCTGATCTTCTCCTTGCTGGCTCCTGCGGCGATGCCGCTATACGCCGACACCGTACCGACCGATCAGGGAGGGAGCGGGGCGAATCCTGAGCCCGTCACGTTCGTGGCCGGAGATGGATCCGGAACCGAATTGGAGTTGACCGATATTAATGTCACCGGTGCTTCATTGGAAGGTAAAAGCGATTATTTGGCGCTGTATACCAGCGGCTCCGGGGTCACCAACGCGGTATATGACAAGGAAATCTGGGTGCCGACGCTGCATGTCGCCGTCGCTGTGGATGCAAACGGAACGGTACAGCAGGTCGTAGGTCCGGATAACGATCCTCCCACTGGATGGGACCCGGATATGCGTCTGCCGATACCCGAAGGCGGATATGTGGTCTTGACGGGGAAGACGGCAGACTGGGATACGTCCACGTACCAAAAAACGCTGTTCCAGCATTTCCGGGAAGGCGAGCAGGTGAAGCTCATGCGCGGGGAAACTGAGGTCAATGCCGGAGATTTCCTTCCGGATCAGCCAGGACCGGATCCAGATCCTTTGCCTCCGGAGCTGCATCTGATTACGGAGGACGGTATGCTCGTCGATATCCCTGTCGTGGAGGTTGCGGGCTTTGTGGCTAACCTGGCGGCAGATCAGGATGCCGTCGTAACCGTGGACGGCGAGGAAGCCGAGCTGTCGGCGGAAGGGATGTTCCGGATGAACGTGTATCTGGAGCCTGGGGCCAACCCGATCACCGTAAAGCTGATCATCAATGGGAATGAACTGGCTTCCACGACGATAAACGTTGTTTATGAGCCAGTCGAAAATCAAGATTATATCGAGGTCGAAGCGGCCCCGAAAGATATTACGATCGACATTGAGGGTCCGCGCAAGAAACTGGACTATATTGATAAAGATGTAACCGGCATCCCGAACATCGTAGCTTTGTTTACGAGGGATTTCGGCACGTCTATCACGGTTCCGCAGACGAATGTCGCGGTTCAGGTGGATGCCAACAACCGGGTGCTGCAGGTCATCAACCCTTCCATAAACGGCAAGCCGCCGGTGTGGACGGGGCCGACGGAGCTTGAAATTCCCGAAGGCGGCTACGTGCTGATGGCACAGGACAACAGCTACACCGGCAACAACATCAAGCGTTATTTGGCCGAAAATTTCAAGGTGGGAGACGTTATCAAGCTGCGCAAGAACGGCGAGGTCGTTCAGGTGCGGGATCTGATGAGCGGCAACGGCGCCATTGCCCGGCTTAAGCTCGATAACGCACAGATGTATACCGTGACGGAGGGCAGTACGGTCATATCGGGCAAGATCGAAAACATAGACGACATCAACGCGATCAAGCTGCTCGTGAACGGGACCGAGGTTCCTTTTGGTGCGGACGGCACGTTTACTTACAACTATTCGCTCACCGCCGGCATCAATTATATCGAGGTTATGGTGCAGAAGAACGGGATCGAGCAGGATAAGCAGGAGGTTGCGGTGTTCGCAAGACCGGGCTTTTCGTCTGAGAAAGAAGTCATTCTCTGGGTTGACCAGGCATCGAATGTGCGGAAATTCCAAAGCAGCGAGCAAGTCCGTGAATTCCTGGAGAGAGCCAAGGATACGGGCGTTACTTCCATCGCTTTGGACGTGAAGGGCGTGGAGGGCTTTGTATCGTACAAAAAGAACGACCTGACGGGAAGGCCTTACGTCAGCGAGATCAAGGCGCCGGAGAAGGCCGGAGCAAGCCCGGATCTCGATCTGCTGCAGGAATTCATCGATCACGGCCATGCGCTGGGCTTGAAGATCCATGCGGCGATTAACGTATTTGCTGAGGGCTCGATCGCCCATAACGAATATGCCGTGCTCAACAATCATCTGGACTGGGAGGAGCGCGTCTACTTCGCGGAGAACAACGGGGAGATCAAGCGTCTTCGGGAAAGCAACAAGCAGGGGCTCGTCGCTTTTGTCAATCCGGCCAATGACGAGGTTCGCGATTATCAGCTGAAGACGTTTGAGGAAATCATCAAAAACTATGACGTGGACGGCATCGTTCATGACCGCAGCCGTTACGATAATGAGGGGGCGGATTTCAGCGAGGAAACTCGCGTGAAATTCGAGCAGTTCCTCCAGGCCCAAAACAAGCAGTTGACCAATTGGCCGAACGATATTTTTTACTATGAGAACAATGTGCGGGTATATGGTCCGCTGATTCAAGAATGGTGGGAATTCCGCTCCGGGACGATTCAAAGCTTTTTCCGGGAGGTAAAAGAGCTGGCGGATTCCTATGAGGCTACCAAGGGCAAGACGATCCAGGTGTCCTCTTACGTCGGCTCCTGGTATGAGACCTATTACTTAAACGGCGTGAACTGGGGCAGCAAAAACTTCAGGTACCATCCAGCGCTCGGCATGCCGGACGAATCGGTGTATACGCCGGATTATTATGAGACGGGATACATTGAGTATTTGGATTTCCTCATGATCGGGGCTTATCAAACGACTAGTCAGGAGATTCAGAAGTACATTACGCTCGGTAACATCGTGACGAACGGGGAGATTCCGCTGTATGCAGGGATCGCAATGAACAACGTGCAGGCCCCGGCGGTGCAGCGGGAAGTGTTCCAAGCCGGATTGAAAAATACGAACGGCCTGATGCTGTTCGACGCCTCCCAGGTCAACTGGCCGATCGCCAAGGCAGCGCTTCAGGACCGGGAATGGGTGAAGGACTACCAGCTCGGGATGAGCTTGCCGAATAGCCCGGATACGTTCCTGGAAGGCAATTATTATAATGTCAACCGCATCGAAGGGAACATCAACGTCATGACGGAGGCCTTCGGCTACTCCACGGGCACCAACCGCTTTGGCGTCGAGGTCGTTGTCGATAACACCGGTCAGGTTACGAAAGTCGTAAACCGCAATCAGGCCATCAAATGGAGCTGGGGATCACCGGAGGAGAATAACAGCGTCATCCCTCAGGGCGGCTTCGTCATTTCCACGCTGGACCCGTCCGGCACGAGAACGCTGCGTCAGCTCGTGGCGAACGCCTACAATACGGGCGATCAGGTGCGTTCCGCGGTATTAAGCGGACTGATGGATGATGAGGGGAAAGAGACGCGGGACAGCCAGCTTCAGCTCGAGGGGCAGGTTGAAGTTCTTGGACCCGGCAAGGCTACCGTAAACGTAAACGGCGGCGAAGCGTCGGTGGCCACGAACGGAAAATTTACGGCTGCAGTTCCGCTGGCAACCGGCGTCAACTCGGTTACGGTCGACGTGTACGTTGACAACTATAAAACCAATAGCAAAACATTCGAGGTGATTCGGACGTCAACAGGAGACGGGGGCTCGAACCCTGGCAACCCTGGAAATCCGGGAGGCGGATCCGGTGGTGAGCCTCCGATCCCGCCTAAGCCGGAAGAGCCTCGCCTAAACATTAAGAAAGAGACGGGCGCGGATGGACGGACCGTGGTGACAGCCGATGCGAATGAGAAGCGGATGCTGGCGGATATCGAACAGCTGCGCAAGCAGCCAGCACCGTCTCGTGTGCTTGGATATGCATTCGACGAAGCGGCGGATTCCATCGTGCTGAACTTGCCGGCTAAAGGCATAAGCACAGCTGCAGCAGAGCTGCAAGGCGGCTCTATCACCGTGGAATCGGCCTTCGGCAAGCTGGAGCTTCCAATTCAGGTGCTGCGAGAGATGCTGCAGCAGGGGAATGCCGATACGCTTCAGATTCGGGTCGGCAGCGCCGCGAAAGCGGAAGAAGACGCGATCAGCAAAGCCTTGCGGCAGGGAGCTTCCAAGCTTGGTGCATCCCTTGAGCTATCCTTTGCCTGGAAACAGGGGGATACGCTGAAGCCGATCACAGCTTGGAAGGGTGCACCGGCCAAATTCACCAAGCCGCTGCCGGGAAGTGTCAACGCATCTTCTACATCGGTGCTGAGATGGGATGCGGCTGCCGGTAAATTGTATTTCGTACCGGCGATCATCCGGGCGGCTCAAGCAGAGTTCAGATTCCGGGAAGGCGGCATTTATACGGCGGCCGCATATGAAAAGACGTTTGCGGATGTGAAGGATCATTGGTCCAATGAGGACGTATCACTGCTTGCCTCCAAGCACGTCATTGAAGGGCTAAGCGAGAACCGGTTCGGTCCGAATGAGCAGGTAACGCGGGCCCAGTTTACGGCAATGCTCGTGCGGGCGCTCGGGCTGAAGGAGCAGGCGGGCGACGCCAGCTTCCGGGACGTCGGGGCGGACGCTTGGTATGCTTCAGCTGTAGCGACGGCCGTAGAGCATGGATTGATTGAAGGCTTCAGCAGCGGCGAGTTCAGACCGAATGACCGAATTACGAGGGAGCAGATGAGCGTGCTGCTCGTCCGCGCAATGAAGCTTGCCGGAACCGAACTGGAGGCCGTTGATCCGGGCTCGGTGCTGGAGGGCTTCAAGGACCGGGACAGCATTGCTGGCTGGTCCGAGGAGGCGGTGTCGGCCATCGTGCATTCGGGCATTATGAAAGGTCGCGGGTCCGAACGCTTTGCACCGGATGCCGAGTCTACCCGTGCCGAGGGCGCTGCCGTCTTGGCCAGAATGCTGGAAATGGCAGGTTATATGAACCGCTAATTTTCTTCAGGAGTCTGCGAAGGTGAACGAAAAGAAGGCTGCCTTCGCTAGCTTCTCCATAGTAAAGGTACGAAAGGCAAGCTGGAACAGTAGGACAGTGCAATAGTCCAAGTGGCAGTCTGCGGCAACCCCAGTGCTGATTTAATACGGAGGCGTTGGCTTAGATGCGGCAATTTCTTGAGCATCCCGCGACTGCATAGAATTAAAGGAAATTCTCCCCCAGAATTAGACCTGGGGGAGAATTTTTTGTGCCAAGGCATAACGAGCCAAGCATTAACGAGTGAATGCGAACGGACCAAAGCATAACGAGTCAATGCATAACGAGTCAACGCATATGAAACAACGGATACAAGCTAACGTATAACGAGCCAACGTATTAACGAGTCAATGCGAACGAATCAACGCGTAACCAGTCAAGTACATCATATAACCGCTATGTGTTGCCCTGCAGCCTTACATTCACAGCATGGCTACAGGTCGTAACGAGCTCGCTGGTACGCACCGTCGCATCATGATTCTCCGCTCCGTATTGGATCGCGTCATGAAACGGATCATCCCAAATGTGCAGCCTGCAGTCTCAGCGCTCTAACCCTGTGGACGCTCCTCCTTCGACGGCGAGGGTGATTTCGCCGAGCATGTGCTCAGCGAAGCGGACAAGCCCGGCACTTTCGATCACAGAAGCGTCGTTTGCACCAGCGTATTCGCGAAGCGCATGCTCCACGATGGGGCGGTACTCCGGGGGAAGCGTGTGCAAGCCCCATTTACCGCCTTCCTGTTTGGACGAGACGACGCCCTCTTGGAGGTAGTACAGCACCCGGCACAGATTGAGCGTATAGTACAGCGGAGATTTGTTAATTTCCTGTACGGCTTCGCTAACGTCATGAAGGAGGGCTTGTACAACATATGTCCGGTCGATCGGACTGAACATCTCGCGAACCGGCGTGCCGTACAAGGTGCGTCCCCGATGGTAAATAACCGTGTAATGAGCGGCCAGATCGGGGTCGCCGAATCCGCCGCAGAAGTAATTCTCGTCGGCGATATATTTCTCGCGGTGAAAGTCCGAGTAATGAAATTCAAATGGCGGCGGATAGACGAAGTTCCGGATGCTCGATGCAAGCACGGCGCTCAGCTCAAGCCCCCGCCCGCGCAGAAGATTGTCTTGAAAAGCGATGATTCGTTTGGCCAGCCGCTTCCATTGCTCCTTTGAACATGTTTGATGCACCACGAGCAGCAGGTCCACATCGCTTTTTGCCGGGTTGAAGCAGCCCATGGCCAAGGATCCATGCAAATAAACCCCGGCCAGATTGTCGCCCAGCTCATGGACAAATAATTCGACGGCTTGCTCCAATACGACTGTCATATCCATACGTGATCCCACCTTCGGGTATATAGTTGTATATTATTTTGTGGGATATCTCCCCGTCAATGGAATGAAAGCTTATAAGAATTCTGTGCGCCTTGAATAACTCGGGGCCCGGCAAGCAAGCTCCTCCGGCCGCCTCCGATCCGGCAAACGCTATTCGGAATTTTTTACAAACCATTATGGTGGTCATTAAGCTAACGGGTGGAAAAGTTCAACCAATCCTGAATATGTCGGGAACAATTACCCTTGAGATTTCGTTATAAAGGGTAAGAAGTCGAAGGGGGGAAGATGATGAGAGTCGTCATTGTCCTTTTTGTATTTGTACTAATATTTACAGGGTGTAGTTCAGATAAAACAAGTAAAATCATCACGGATTCCATAACCAAGCCAACGATTAATACAGTAACCAATCATGAGTTGGATTCCGGGCAGATCATCTATAATCATAACTATGACAACATGGATCGTGGGAATCATGATTTAGAAGGACAGGTTGTGATTGATTTGAAGTATTACAATGATCACTCGATTAGCCGTGGTGATATCGTATACTTCAGGAATCCTGAGACTAAAAAGAATCTTGGTGAGTACAGCATTTCCAGAGTTATCGGGCTGCCCGGCGAAAAAGTAAAGATTGAAAAAGGACAGATCTATATTAACGACAAATTGCTGGATGCTTTTTACGGAAGGGCACATCGACTGGGGGATGATCTCGAAAGTTTGAAAAAAGCTTTAGAGCGCCATGACATAGAAAGTCATATACGAAAAAACATTGAAAACAATGTGGAATATTTTCAACAAATGAGCATGGAGGAAATCGAAATCCCCGAAGACCATGTTTATCTTGTAGGAGATGATTGGTCCCGCAGTAATGATAGCAGATTGTTCGGGCCATTACCCACAGACAAAATTGAGGGGAAAGTGGCGGGGGTAGTCGGCAGCCCGTAAGCTAAAGAGAAACGTTAATCCATGAAAAAAGCGGCAGACTAAGACTCTACGTCGTATCTTAGTTTGCCGTTTTTTGTTTACGCTGAAAACTCCACATCAACTCAATTCGCATTCAAAGGACTAAACAACCAGTCGCCGGTTCATAACCGGCAACTGTCTATTCAGATCTGTGCAGCTTGGATTCCTGTATTTTCACTACAGAATACCTTATACCGGGCGCAGCGCCGGCCATTTCAGCTCGATTCCTTCACTCGTGAGCCTTTGCTGGAAGTCGGCCAGCGTTTCCTCGTTGTTGCGTATGTTCGTAGGGAGGATGCCGTGATCCAGGCAATAGCTGACGCAGTAGCCGGCGGCTTCGCCGATGTTCCATTCCACAGGATGAAGGCGGTAGCACCCGTTCGTGATGTGGGTGACGCCGATGTTCTTGCTGGCGGCCAGCACATTGGTTACCCGTTTCGGGATCAGGCTGCCGAGCGGAATTTGAAACGGTAAGGACGAGATGTCGATATACGGGCGATTGCCCGTGCTTGGATGAAGGTCAATCCGGTAGCAGCCGATGCCAATGGAATCATAGAACTCTTCCGCCGTTCCGCTTGGCCTGGAATCGGTGGCCACATGCTGCTCCAGGACGGTAAATTCGGCCTGAATGCGTCTGGATTCCCGGATATACGGATACATCGCCATGCCATCCTCCGTTCCGACAACATCCGGACGTAGACGCAACCCGGGATAGCCTTGACCTCCGTCCGGACGCGGTGCCTCCGTCTGAAGCCAGTACAGAAGGGACAGACTCAGCTGCTTTGCTTCGTTCAGATGGCGCGCAGCCTCTTCTTCGGGAACATCGATAATGGAACCAAGCCAGTAGTCATTCTGCGGCCAGTTGACAAGCGATACCGAGGTGTCGAAGGTTCCTTCCGCAAAGTGCCTCGGATCCAGGATCTGACGGTATTGATACAGCGGGAACTTGCCGTGGCCAGGAAATATTTCATAATCGACCGGCTCGTTCGTGGAGGGCTTTACTGCCGTCAGGCTGAGCAGGCGGTCCGGCCAGAAATCCGGCTTGTACTGGCGCCAGAAATCATACATTTGCGGTTTATCGATCGTGTGGTCTTCACCCTCCAAGTAATCCACGGCAAAGCAATAGGTGAAGCCTTGCATATCCTGCGGCAGCGGTTCTCCGCTCACCGCATGGGGCTCGCCGGTTTGCTCCACGGATTCGGCTCCGGTCACATACTCGATTCCGGCTAGCGGAAGCAGGTCCCCGAGCTCTGTTGCATCGATGAAATAAGGGGCTTGAAGGATGATGCGATCTCCGGTCTCAAGCAGCTTGACCGTTACGCTCTTCACCTGGTCGCCGTCAACCTCCGCCTGTTCGACTACCGATTTGTACAGAATCTTGATTTTGCCGCTGTGAACGTAAGGCGCCAGCATTTGTTGCAGCACGGCCAGGGCGGTCCGGGGCTCGTGGCACAGCCGGCTGACGATGCCGCTGCCCGGATTGAGATTCACCGTTGCCCTTGCCTTGGGGGTCATAGGGAAATGATCCCGGTAGTACTGCCGGACACCCTCACGAAACAGTCGATAGCTTCGGGTGCATCCGAATGACTCGATCCACGGATGTTCGTCCGGGGGGACGGCCTGGCTAGTCAGCTGCCCGCCGATCCAAGTTGTTTCCTCGGTCATGATGACGGTTTTTCCGGATTTGGCGGCGGCGAGGGCGGCGGCCGTTCCGCCTGTTCCGCCCCCGAGAATAACGATATCGGCCTGCATTTCTCGGTTCATGGCATAGATCTCCTTTGGTTGGATGGACATCGTCCAGCTTTTAAAGAATACTATTTTCATTGTAGAAGCACAGCCGGCTGAAAAGTACCGGACGGAGGTGACCTTTTTTGGTAATCTGATGTGTTTTTAGGAATAATCATTAGATTTGGGCTCCGCGGCACAGGGGTTCATTCGGGTGACAGGACGTGGGCTTATCCAGGGATTGTATGCGGAATGCACGAATCTCTACTATGATAAGGATATCGATAATTAGAATATCGATGATAACGATATCGAGATTTTCCCCCGAGAAAGCCATATACATATAGGGAAGGGAATAACGGTTTGCGACGGAGGGATACGGTGAGTGAATATGTCAGGGGAGGGCAAGAGCATGAGGATATTGCCGGAACAAGAGAAGCAGCGCTTGATTACGGTAGCGCTCAATGGAAGCGGGGATTATCGCAGCATTCAGGAAGCGGTGGACCATGCGCCGGGCGGAACGGCTGAGCTACGAACCGTCATCCATATCCGCGAGGGCGTATATAACGAGAAGCTCCATATTGAGAAGCCCTTTCTTCATCTCGTTGGGGAAAGTGCCGAAGGAACCATCATTGCATATGACGACTACGCCAGAAAAACGTTCCCCGACGGCAGCCCGTACCATACTTTTAACTCTTACACCGTTTTGTTTGGTGCGGACGATTTGACGGTCGAGAACCTGACGATAAGAAATGACGCCGGCCGGGGCGAGCTTGTCGGACAGGCGCTGGCCGCCTATGTGGACGGCGACCGCATCCGGTTCCGAAATTGCCGCTTTATCGGGCATCAGGATACGCTGTTCACTGGTCCGCTGCCGGATAAACCGCTGAAGCGGGGCAGCTTTGGAGGACCCCGGGACGGCTTGCATAAGGTAGCCGGACGCCAGTGGTACGACAGCTGTTATATCGAGGGGGATGTCGATTTTATCTTCGGTTCGGCGACAGCCGTGTTTACGGACTGCGAAATCTTCTCCCGCAACCGTCTGACCGCGGAAAACCTTCCTCATGTAGAGCGGCATCCGGAGATTAACGGCTGGATTACGGCCGCGTCCACGCCGGAAAGCAGCCCGTACGGCTATGTGTTTGTCCGCTGCAGGCTGACGGGCGATGCGCCCGAGGGCTCCGTGTATTTAGGCCGGCCATGGCGTAACCACGCAAAGGTGGCATGGATCGATTGCTGGATGGGAGCGCATATTCGAGCCGAAGGCTGGGACAACTGGGACAAGCCGGAGAGCGAAGCAACCGTGACCTATGTGGAATACCGTTGCGCCGGTCCCGGGGCAGATCGGCAGCACCGGGTATCCTGGTCCGGCACGCTGCCGGATGAACAAGCCGATCAATATTCGCTTGGCTGCATCTTCGAAGGGGAGGTTCCTTGGAGTCCGTTTTCAGGCTCGTAAGACCGGGATCGAAGGGAAGAAGCTGGAATAAAGAAGCAGGGATGGAGCAGCCCGAGGGCCGTTCCGTTCATCCCTCCAATCCTTTGTATTTGGCCCGGTATTGACCTGGTGTCATCCCTTCCAGCTTGCGGAAGGAGCGGATAAAATTCTGCGAATTATTGTAGCTGAGCTTCTCGGCGATGTCCTTGATCGGCATGTCTGTCTCCACCAGCCATTTCTTGGACATCTTGAACCGGTACTGCGACAGATATTCGCTAAACGACATATTCGTTTCTTTCTTGAACACGCTGCTTAAGTAAAAATTGTTGTAATGCAAGCGGGAGGCGCATTCCTCCAGCGTAATGTTGCGGTCGAATTCATTGCGGATGATCTCGATGATCTGCTCGGACAGATTTTGATACTGGGAATCTTGGCGGTCCCGGAACACCTTCACCATCGGGCGAATGACGCGGGTCTTGAACCAACCTTCGATTTCCGGACCGGTATACAGCGACAGCAGCTCCTCAACCAGGGAGCTGTTACCAAAGTCGGGCTGCTCCAGCACGATGCCGTTCTCCTGCATCACGATCATCAGGTCATTCAGCAGGCGGATCAATGAGATTTGGTACTCGTGCGGCGTGCGGTCCTTCTGAAATACCTCGGCGAGCCACTGCTTGAGGAGCTCAAGCGCACGCACCTCCTCCGCCAGCTTGATCGCGTCGATCAGCTCGTTCTCCACCTGCATCGGATAGAAGTAGACCCGGGTATGCTTGCCTGAATTCACGCTGAAATAAGGGATGATAACGCCGGTACCGAGCTTGATCCGGTGCTTTAAGGCTTCCATTCCTTCCTGGTAAGCGCGGGACGTCTTCATCAACGTCTTATACGGAAGGCTGATGCCGATGCTGACCTCCAGATCGAGGAAGCTGCGGGTCGTCCTCTGGATCTCCTCCGACAGCTTGTAGATATAATCGTTGAATTCCTCCAGCGGGATTCCGCCCCGCCCGATCAGCGTCACCTGGGTCTGGTCAATAATGACAGGCGGAAACCGAAACATCGATGGAATCATCTCTTCCATCATGTTATTGATGGCAAACAGGAGCAGATCCGAATCCTTGCGTTCGTACCGGGTATCGTCGAGCGTATCGATCTGGAGAGTGAAGACCGCGAGATGCTCCCACTGCGCCACCTGCTCCTGGAAGCCGAACAGCGCGATCTGCTCCTCTGCTTCAGGCGGGCTGATTCTGCCGAGAAACAGCTTGTGCAGAAAGAAGGTTCGCACCTGCCGGCTGTTCTGGCGCAGCTCGTTCCGAAGCTGGGTGTTCGAATTGAACATATCCCGGATATGCTCATCGATAATTTGCAGCTCGTTCTTTTTATTAGCCTGGAGATCGGGGAGGCGCTCGGCGATGCCCTGCAGGATGCGGCGGATCGGCGAGTATACTCTGCGGGTACCGAGCCACACCAGCAGAATGCTGAGCCCGATCATCAGCAGGCAAATATACAGCGTGAACCAGCCGATGGAGCGGGATTCCTTGGTCACCGCCGACATTTCGGTAAAAGAAGCGTACAGCCAGCCGTTGAAATCCGATTTCACATAGGTAACGGAGATCGGCTTGTTATCAATTCGGGTCTCGAATTGCCCGCTTTTGCTGTCGAAGCGATCAAGCTCATCCTTGTTATATCCGGTCTCGGTCAAGGATTGGCCGACCTTTCCCTGATCGGGATGCACGACGATTCGGTAGTTGTGATCAAGCACCATGACCTCTCTGGAAGGAGAGGGGCTGTCCATCATAGCGGCAAGACTGCAACTCGGGATTGTGGCTAGGGCGATTCCCCGGGCGGACGAGGTAGACATGGGCATTTTTTTGACAAGAGCAATCGTGTACGGGCAGGCATAGCTGAGGGTATCGCTTGAGCCGAGCGATTCGGTGTCCAGCATGACCCAGTTGGAGCTGCCCTGCATATCCATGAGAGACAGGAGCGTATCTTTGGAAGCGTATTCATTAAATTCGTACATTCCCCGGTTATTGATCAGCCAGTTCGTGGTCGTATTAGCGAGGATGACATCGGTGACTCTCGTCTCGGGTGATTGGAGGAGGCTGAGCTCTTCCTTTAGCTTGTTATACAGCTGAAAGTCGTAATAGGACAGGGGACGGTAAAGGGCACCCTGCAAAATATTGGAGTTGATGACGTAATTCAGGGTATAGTCCACGGTCCTCAGCACCTGTTCCAGATTGCTGTTCGTCTGATTCATGAGCTGGATATTGCTCGTATTGACATGATTCTGTACCGATCCGGACGATTTCATAAACGAGAAGAACCCAAGAGCCAGGAGCGGAATGATACTGATGATGCAGCCGAACAGGACCATTTTAGAATAAAGACTATTTTTTGGATGCAATAGGTACACTCTCCTGTTTAACAAAGTGTATAATCATTGTATGGGTTCTATGGATTGCGTTCAATAATCATTTCCTAGGGAATAATCCTTGCATTTGATGTTGGAAGCTTCACGTCTGAATACGACTGCATAAAAGAATCGGATTCGGTAATCTGTCTATAAGGAAGTCGGGAAACGGAGGTTGTCGTGCTGTGAGTATCCGTACCAAGCGTTATGTTTTGCTGCCTCTGATCATGCTGGCGCTGATGGCTGCCTGCGTCGGCATTTCAAGGGTTTGGACAAGCGGGTCGACCAATGCTTCGGAGAACCAGCGGCCCCAAATTTCGATTATGGCCAATCTGCATACGGCTGAAGTTCCATCGGATACGATCGAGAAGATCATCGAGGAGAAGACGGGGACGCAGCTGAGCATTCAATGGGTACCGGACGGCAGCTATGATGAAAAAGTGTATGCCTCGATTGCGACAGGGACATTGCCGAAGGTGCTGTATTTGAAGAATGCGGCCTCTTTGTCCTATTTTAAGGATGAGATCCGCAGCGGTTTGTTTTGGGAGATTGGGCCTTATCTGGACAGCTATCCGAATTTGAGCGCATTGAAGCCGGAGGTGCTCAAGAACACATCGATTGACGGCAAATTATACAGCCTCTATCAAGAACGCGCACTGTCAAGGCAGGGGATCATTTACCGGAAGGACTGGGCGGACCGACTGGGGCTCTCCGCGCCGGATTCACTGGAAAAGCTGTACGAGATGTTGAAAAGGTTTACATTTGACGACCCGGACGGCAACGGGCTCGATGATACGATCGGGCTCACGGACCGCAATGACCTGATTTACGGTGCATTCAAGACCATCAGCTCCTATTTTGGAACGCCGAACAATTGGGGCTGGTATCAGGATTCCCTGCAGCCTGAATTCCGTTTCCCGAAATATATGGAGACGATGAAGTTTTTCCGTAGGCTGCATAAAGAGGGGCTGATCAATCGCGATTTTCCGATAACGAGCAAGAAGGACCAACAGGAGCTCTTCATTACCGGTAAGGCGGGCGTGTATGTAGGGGCGATGAGCGACGTGCTGTCTCTGGAAGCGAAGCTGAAGGCCAATGAACCGGACGCGGTGCTGGATGTCCATAACCGGGTGCGGGGGCCGAACGGGTACGGTGTTTGGGCTACGCAGGGATACGGCACGGTTGTCCTGTTTCCCAAGTCCGCGATTCCGACCGAGACGGAATTGAAGGAAGTGCTGGCCTTCTACAATGAATTAATGAGCGCCGAGCTGGCCAATTACATGTATTGGGGAATCGAAGGCGAGCATTATACGGTTCAGGACGGTAAAGCCATGGCCGTGGATTCGTACAATCTAAGGGAAAAGGACGTAAAGCCGTATCAAGCGCTCATGATCGGGGGACCAAGCACCATCGACGGCATGCTTCAACCGGTAACCAGGAACGAGGCTAAAGACAAGGCGGAGCGCCTCATTCTCGACAATGAGAATTTCCTAATCAACGATCCGACCGTTCCGCTCGAATCCGCCCGATATAATGAGATCGGGGTTAGGCTGGAAGAGAACATGCGTGATGCGACCTATCAATTCATTCTTGGGATGATTGATGAGGCGGGGTATGAAGCGCAGGTCGAGCGCTGGCTGGAAGAGGGAGGGGCGCAGATCATCAAGGAGTTTAACGAATCGTACCGGAGCTCGACTCCGCTGTATAACTCGATTCCGCGATATAATCAGGAGAATTAGCGCTAGGGAGAGTAGATTCCCTGGCGTTTTTTTTGCGTTTTTCTAGTAGGAGCGTCCAGACATGATGTGCAAATGCTGAAGTAATCACTGCTTGCCTGTGAGCGCCTTGCATAGCCTTGCTCTTCGGGCATTCGCTCCGTCTCAATCGATGCAGGCGTTGACAGCATAATCATTAGATTTGATGACGATTCTGACGCACCGTCCCAGCCGTTCGAGCCGCACACCCAATCCCGGGATTATATGCGTACCCGCCATCCCTCCGTTAAGCTGTTCATGCCAGCCCAAATTGAAATTTTAAAAATGGAGGTCAGAATGATGAAAAAGAAAAAAGCCAGTACCATACTGGCAATTGTAACCGCTTTAGCGGTATTGGCAGGCTGCGGCGGCGGCTCAACAGCAACGGGCAGTCAGAACGGCGAAGCGCCTGCAGGCGGCGAACAAGCGAAGGGTCCGGTATCCATCTCCATCATGGCAAACCTCCACACGCCGGAAGTTCCTTCGGATAAGATTGAGAAAATCATTGAGGAAAAAACGAACACGAACCTGGAGATCCAGTGGGTGCCGGACGGAACGTATGACGAAAAAGTAAATGCTTCCCTGGCGACAGGAACGCTGCCTCAGGTTACCTATCTAAAGAATGCGGCTTCCCTCGTCAATATGCGGGATGCAATCCGGAACGGCCAATTCTGGGAAATCGGACCTCTGCTGGACCAATACCCGAATCTCAGCAGGCTGAAACCGGATGTCTTGAAGAATACGGCCGTGGACGGCAAAGTATACGCGCTGTACCGCGAGGTTCCGCTCTCCCGGCAGGGCATTATCTACCGCAAGGACTGGGCTGACAAGCTTGGGCTCGGGACACCAACGACGATCGACGAATTTTACAATATGCTGAAGCAGTTCAAGGAGAATGATCCGGACGGCAACGGCAAGGACGATACGATTCCGCTGACGGATCGGAACGACCTCATCTACGGCGCCTTCAAAACGATCAGCTCCTGGTTCGGAACGCCGAATAACTGGGGAGAGAAGGACGGCAAGCTCGCACCTGAATTCATGTTTCCGGAGTATATGGAAACGATGAAATTTTTCAAGAAGCTTCATCAGGAAGGATTGATCAATCAGGACTTCCCGGTGACGAGCAAAACGGACCAGCAGAATCTGCTGATTACCGGCAAGGCCGGGGTATACATCGGTGCGATGGGCGATGTATCCAGCCTGCATCCGAAAGTGGTGGAGGTTAACCCGAATGCCGAGCTGGATGTGCAGAACAAGATCGAGGGCGGTCCTAACGGCTTCGGCATCTGGTCCGTTCCGGGATACGGCTCCGTTATCCTCTTCCCGAAAACCGCGATTAAATCCGAAGAGGAGCTGAAAGACGTGCTTGCCTTCATGGATCAGCTGATGAGCACGGAGCTCGGAAACCTCATCTATTGGGGCATAGAGGGCGAGCATCATAAGATCGAAGACGGCAAGGTCGTTCCTTCTGAGGACACGAAGCTGACCGACCGTGAAGTCAAGCCTTACCAGGCGATGCAGGTCGGAGGACCGTTAACGGTTGAAGGCTTCCTGGAAGCGAAGCATATCCTCCCGGTCAAGGCGAAATCGGAGGAATTGATCGTTGAGAATAACGATTACTTGATCGAGGATCCGTCAGCTGCGCTGGATTCCAAAACGTTTAATGAGAAGGGCGTGCAGCTGCAGGAGATGATTAAAGACGGAACTTACCAATTCATGCTGGGTGATATTGATGAAGCGGGCTTCCAGGCCGTTATCGATAATTGGCTAAAGAGCGGCGGACAGCAAATTATCGACGAATATAACGCATCGTATGAAGCATCCAAATAACGAAACATGCCACCATCCCGGAAGCAGGGAGACTGCAGATGATGCAGTCTCCCGTTAAACCGGGGACAGAAAGGAAGTCGAAGTCATGAGCGAAACCGCCGTGCAGGCCGGAATGGGCAAAGGCGCCAAGACGAAGCCGGATTCCGGACGAATGAGAAGGATATGGAAGAACCGGGCGATCTATCTCATGATTGTTCCCGGATTTTTATACTTTTTGATCTTCAAGTATATTCCGATGTCGGGATTGATTATCGCATTTCAGGATTATCAGGCCTATCTCGGCGTGATGGACAGCCCGTGGGTCGGGCTCAAGCATTTCGAGCGGCTGTTTACCGAGCCGATGTTCTTTACGATTTTGCGCAATACGTTACTGCTGTTTTTTATGAACCTGCTGTTCTATTTCCCGGTGCCGATCATTCTTGCCCTCATGCTGAATGAAGTGCGGCGCGAGGTGTTTAAACGGTTTATCCAAACCTTGGTCTACATTCCCCATTTCATGTCCTGGGTCATTATCGTATCCATATCGTTCGTTATGCTGTCCATGGACCGCGGGATCATTAACGAGCTGCTGGTCATGGCCGGCTTCGACAAAATTAACTTCTTGATGAGCAGCGATTGGTTCAGGCCGATGTATATCGTCCAGGTGATATGGCGGGAGGCCGGATGGGGGACGATCATCTATCTGGCTGCCATGGCCGCGATCGATCCCGGATTGTACGAGGCTTCCCGGATAGACGGTGCCAGCCGTTTTCGGCAAATGTGGCATATTACGCTCCCTTCGATCCGCAGCGTGATCGTTGTCCTGCTGATCCTGAAAATCGGGGACGTACTGGAGCTTGGGTTCGAACATATCTATCTCCTCCTGAACTCGATGAATCGGGATGTGGCGGAGATATTCGATACGTATGTGTATACGGCCGGTCTTAAGCAGGGACAATTCAGCTTCAGCACGGCGGTCGGATTTTTCAAATCGCTGATCGGCCTGATCTTGGTCATGCTGGCGAATTGGCTGGCCAAAAAGGCCGGAGAAGAAGGAATCTACTAATACGAGAAAGGTTGATCGCTATGGTCCAAGATAAAACGATCTCGAGCCGTATCTTCGATTTCGTCAACTATACGCTGCTGCTGATCATCGGGCTGGTTACGATTTTGCCTTTCCTTCACGTCATCGCCGGTTCGTTCACGACGGTGACGGAGCTGGCGCAGAAGCAGTTCGTCCTTTTTCCAACCGTATGGTCGCTTGATGCCTACAAATATATTTTTTCAACCAATACGGTGTTCAAATCGCTTGGCGTTTCCGTGGGCGTCACATTCTTCGGCACGCTGTTCAGTATGCTGCTGACCTGCCTCATGGCTTACGGTTTATCCCGCAAGGATCTGGACGGCCGCAATTTCATCATGTTCATGGTGCTGTTCACGATGCTGTTCAGCGGCGGCATGATTCCGACGTTTCTGGTCGTTAAGGAGATGGGGTTGATCGATTCGTATGCCGCGCTGATCGTCCCGTCCGCCATCAATGCCTTTAACCTGATCATTATGCGAAATTTCTTTCAAAATTTGCCGGAGGGGCTGGAGGAATCCGCGAAGATTGACGGGGCGGGCGATTGGGGGATTCTGTTCCGGATCGTCATTCCTTTGTCGATGCCGGCCATTGCAACCATCTCGTTGTTTTATGCCGTTACGTATTGGAATACGTATATGCAGGCGATTTTGTATTTAAACGATGCGGCCAAATGGCCGGTGCAGGTCATCCTGCGGCAAATCGTCATCCTGGCCAGCGGCTTGGCCGCGGACACCTCCGGCATGGAGGACATCGTTCGTCCGCCGGAGCAAACGGTGAAGATGGCGGTCATCGTTGTGGCAACGCTGCCGATTTTATGCGTATATCCGTTCCTGCAGAAGCATTTTGCCAAAGGGGCGCTGCTTGGTTCCATCAAGGGATAAGAAGAGGTGTAGAAGCATGACGCATGCAGAAGCAGAATCACGCGGTGAGACGAATGGCCTTAACAGGCCGACTGGTTCGGAGCCGGGCGATGCATCCGGTCAGGGTGCCGTGCTCCTGGACTCTGTACCTCAAGATCCCGTTCACGAGGATGCCGTGCTCCAGGACTCGGATGCCGGGCTTTATGCTCCGATCATCGCGGGCAACTACGCCGACCCGTCGATCATCCGGGTCGGCGATGATTACTATATGACCCATTCATCATATAAGCTGACGCCGGGGCTCATCATCTGGCACTCGCGGGATCTGCGGAATTGGCGCCGCGTCGGTGCGGCCCTCACCCGGTATGCGGGGGATGTATGGGCGCCGGATTTCGTGATGCATAACGATAGATTCTATATCTATTATCCTGCAGGCGGAACCAATTGGGTCGTTACCGCCTCTAACCCGGCCGGGCCTTGGAGCGAGCCGGTAAGCCTCGGGATTCGAGGGATCGATCCCGGACATACGGTGGGACCTGACGGCAAAAGGTATTTGCACATGTCCGGCGGAGCGTTCGCGACATTGTCGGACGACGGGCTGTCGGTCATCGGCGAGGTCAAGCAAGTGTATGACGGCTGGAGGTATCCGCAGGATTGGGTGGTGGAGGCATACAGCCTGGAGGGGCCGAAGGTGACCTATCATAACGGCTATTATTACTTGACGGTAGCGGTTGGCGGAACGGCAGGACCGCCGACCAGCCACATGGCCGTTTCGTCGAGATCGAGAACGCCATGGGGACCATGGGAGCATTCCCCCTATAATCCGATTATCCGCACGTGGTCGAAGGAAGAGCCGTGGTGGTCCAAGGGGCACGCCTCTTTGATTGATACGCCGGACGGCGAATGGTGGATGGTCTATCATGCGTACAGGAACGGCTACCATACGCTGGGCCGCCAGACCCTGCTGGAGCGCGTCGAATGGTCCGCTGACGGCTGGTTTCGAGTGGCTGGCAGGGGCAGGGGCGTCAACTCGCCGCCGCAAGAGGTGCTTCTCGATTCGCTGAACGAGGCGGAGCTCGGGCTGCACTGGCAGTGCGAGGGTTGCGCGCCATCGTCCAGATTTCGCACCGGACCTAATGGCCTGACGGCAGAAGGAACGGCTGAGGGAGCGGAACGGTCGCCGCTCTTCTTCATGCCGGGACATGAGCGGTATACGGCTCAGGTGGAAATTGCCGTGGAAGGGGATGCCGAGGGCCGGCTGCTGCTATATTACAACGAATCGGCCTGTCTGGGCATCGGGATCAGCGCCAAGGGGGTTCGGCATTTCCGGTCGTTCAAGAGCTATGCGGTCATCCCGACCGGAGGAGGACGTGCATTTCTGCGCATCGTCAATGACGAGCATATCGTGTCTTTCTACTTTAGCTCTGATGGTGCGGAATGGTTCCGATACGACAAGACGGTAGAAGTGTCGGGCATGCATCATAATACGCTCGGCGGCTTCCAAAGCCTGCGCATCGGGCTGGATGTCGCCGGGGCCGGCAAGGCAATCTTTCGAAACTTTTCGTATGAAGCAGAAGCATGGACAGCCGGACAATGAGGGGAGGAGGTGGCGGCATGCAGCGGTTACAGGACATTTTAGAGAGCGGGGACGGGCTCTTCGAAGGCTTCTTCGAATGGCTTGAGGGACAATATGATCCCGAGTCGGGCGGCTTCTATTATGCTCGGAGCTCCCGGAACTCGCCCCGGCTCACCCCGGATATCGAATCGACGGCTCAAGCGCTGGGCATTATCGAGCGCTGCGGCCTTGCAGCGGGACTGACAGAGGAAGTGAAGGGGCGCATGATCCGCTTCTTTCAGTCGAAGCAGGATCCCGTTACGGGCTATTTCTATGATGCGAATCCGGATATGAGACGAGATGAGGTTATGGTGGGACGTGCACTCGGCTACAGCGCCGGTTCCCTCCGGAAGCTCGGGGCAGCCCCGTTATATCCGCTGCCGGGAGCCGGGGGCTCCGAAGAGGCGGCACCGGATTATTGCCGCAGCCCTGCGGCATATCACGATTGGCTGCGCTCAATCAGTCTGGTGAACAGCTGGCGCGGATGCGACAGGCTGTGCAACTCGGCGCCGTACCTGCTGCAAATGCCTATGGAGAAGCGGGAGACGTATCTCCAAGTGGCGTTATCCTATTTTGCCGAAATTCAGGATCCGGACACAGGCTTATGGGGCGAAGGCGCCCCCTATGTCCGCATATCCGGTACGTTTAAGCTGCTGACGTTTTATAACCGGTTTGGGATCCCGCTGCCGCGCGTCCCGGAAATTTACCGCTCGCTTCTGCAAATCCTGAGAACCGAGAGGGCGGAGGATATGTGCTATATCCGGAATCCGATCAGTCTTCTGTCATCGATGAACATGGATATTGCTGAGGATGAAATGGTCGAAATCGCGGAAATTACGCTGTGGAATATGGCGAGGCTCAAGCGTGCGGACGGTGGCTTCTCTCGAGAGCTGCATCGCTCGCCGCCGGCGCCGAACGTCGCCCAGGTCAAGCCGGGGGAGAGCTATCCGGACATGCCGCCTCCGGTCCCCCTCGGCCGGGGAGAGGTCGAGGGAGACATGAATGCGGGAACGCAGGCCATCCTGATCCGCTACACGCTTCGGGAGCTAAGCGGGCTTCCTGCCTCTCCGCTTCAGGTAGCGATATTCAGTCCCCGACTCCGTCAAATTGCCGCGGATGAATAGGACTCTGCAGCAGGGGAGCGCTCGGCGAGACAGCGAAAGAAGACGTCTTTCGAGCGAAGCGGGCGTTACTCTATTCAATCACGGCATTTATCAATTCGGCAATGCCCTTGCCGCGATTCTCGTCAACCTGTATTTGTGGCGGCTCACGAATGATCTATGGGTAAACGGCATGTTTAATCTGATTACGCTCGCTGCCGCCCCGGTAGCTTCCGTATTTATTGGCAAGCTGGCCAAGCTGAAAGATCGGCTGCTGGCATACCGGCTCGGAATCGGCTTGACGGCCTTGTTCTATCTTGGTATTCTGATCGCCGGCGAACGGATGGCGGATTATTATGTCGGGTTTGCCCTTCTGAAAGGCATATCGACTGCGTTTTACTGGCTGGGCCATTTTACGCTGATCAATGATGTAACCGATCATGACAACCGCCACCGCTACCTCGGGGTCAACCTGACCATTACCAACCTGTCCATGCTCGCTGGTCCTGCCGCAGCCGGCGCGCTGGTGGAATGGTCCGGGGGAATGCAGGGGTACACCTACGTGTATTTGCTTGCATTCGCTATGTTTGTCTATGCATCGGTAAACAGCCTTAGAATGAAGAAGCAAGCGACCCATCATAAAGCCTATTACCTCAAATACGCCTTCAGGATGATGCGCAAATATCCGGCTTTCGGCCGGTCACTGGCGGGCTGGTTTCTGTTCGGCCTTCCGCAGGGCATTCTTGGCTATATTCCGGCGATTCTGCTGTTTCAAGCCGTTCCTAGAGAATCCTTCGTCAACTATTTGAACGTGGCTTTTCTGGGGGTGACGATGCTGTCCGGTCTGGTGCTCGCCAGATGGGGCAGGGCCGAGTGGAACGATTTATACCTGGCCGCAGCTGCGATCGGGTTCATCGCAGGCGTCATCCCCTTGTTCTTGGGCGTGCAGCTGTGGACGGTCATCTTATTCATGGCGGTGTTCTCGCTCGTAAAGCCGCTGCAAAACAACGCCTATACCTCGCATTATTACAAGCTAAGCGGAGAGCTCCCGCTGAAGGAGCATTTTAAGGTGGAGTCGGTGGTGCTGCGTGAAATATTCACCAACGCCGGACGCGGAACCGGAGTCGCCATATACATGCTGATTCCCGGTTCCCTGACGGACAGCCCGATTGCCTGGATGCTGATGGCTATCGCGCTGCTGCAGCTTCTCATCGGCTGGCTTGCGTCGCCGGTATTTCCAGCGATGCGGATCACCCTATCCGGCCAGCGCAATCGAGATCTGTGACGGGCAAGGCGATGGATGTTGAAGTGTTCGGTTTTCAGAGGGGGATTGGGGGTGCAGCGGCTGCGGGGCAGTGAGGGGATATAAGGGCAGGAGACTGGCAAGAGGAGAGGCCTTAGGAGCGGACGTTCGAGATGGGATCCGATCCGTAAAAATTGGTTTTCTTCATAGGAATTCAGGCTTTCCCCGCCGAAGTAGGTACGATGCTGCATGCAGTGAAATGAGCGGTCCGAAACGGCGAGCGTTCGACAACAGGAAGACGTGATGGCGGATAAATGTTGTGCAGTCTAGTGTTGTTTATGGTGACAAGGCTGCTCATCTCCTCAGCGCATTGAAATTGTATCCATCACGACCCGAAAGGAGGAATGATCCATGGCAGTCATCGGCAGCTGGGAGCAGGCCGAGCCCGGCGTGAAACGGAAAGTGTTTCAGCCCGGGAAGGAGCTGATGATGATGGAGGTTCATTTTGAGAAGGGAGCCGAAGGAGCCCTGCACAGCCATCCGCATGAGCAGATGAGCTATTGTCTGGAAGGACGGATGGAATTTCGCATCGGCGGGGAGTCTTTCATCATCAGTCAGGGAGAGACCATCGTTATTCCAGGCGGCGTCGAGCATGGCGTTATCGCGCTGGAGCCGTCGGCGCTGCTAGACACGTTCACCCCGCTGCGAACCGATCTTCTCGGGAAATCAACAGCTCCTCGGGTGTGAAGTCGGTCCAAGCATTGCATGCATGCAGTTAAACGATTTGCATAACAAACATGGAAGGCTGAAAGGGGACATCCATCATGAAGCTGTGGGAAGAGGAAACACCGGGTTACGAGTCGGCAGAGGAACGGTTTGAACCTTATATGAAGCCATACTTGCTGGAAAGGAATAATCCTGGAGGAGCCGTGATTGTCCTGCCGGGCGGAGGCTATCAGGGACGGGCCGATCATGAAGGGGAGCCTGTCGCTTTGTGGCTGAATTCGATCGGCTTATCCGCTTTTGTCGTTCAATACCGGGTTGCTCCATACCGGCATCCATATCCCCTGCTCGATGCACAGCGGGCGATCCGGCTGGTGAGGCACCATGCCCAGGAGTGGAGCATCGACCCGGAACGGATTGGAATTTTGGGGTTTTCTGCCGGAGGGCATCTGGCGGCTTGGGCGAGCAATGACCACGATTCCGGAGATCCGGAGGCCCTGGATCCCGTTGAGCGGCAGAGCAGCCGTCCAAATGCGTCCATCCTGTGCTACCCGGTTATTTCGTTTAACGAGTTTAGCCATGAGGGCTCCGTACATAACCTGCTGGGCGAGCATCCGTCCGAAGCGATGAGACGAACCCTGTCCATGCAGCACGCAGTGAAGCCGGGAACACCCCCTGCATTTCTGTGGCATACGTCGGATGACGGTGCGGTCCCGGTGGAGAACAGCCTGTTGTATGCCGGGGCCCTAAGCAAGCATCAAATTCCGTTTGAGCTGCACGTTTTCCCTCACGGTCGCCATGGCCTCGGATTAGCCGAGGAGGAGCCGGATGCTTCGCGCTGGACGGAGCTGTGCGAGGGTTGGCTGCGCAGCATCGGATTCATGGCGCAAGCGGCGATTACGGGAAGGTAAGGCGGCTAAAGGCTTATTTGCTAGGCTTGTCTTCTTAGCCAGAGGCCGGACTTTTATCCAACAAAAAGCTCACCCGATTGCTTGGCTCGGGTGAGCTTTTGAATGTATGCCCAGCATGGGCGTCATCTTTTGGGGGAATGTCCCGAGCGGGGGCTGGCGAGCGCCCGCCATTACCGTTAGCCAAGGGCAAGGGTGTCCATCGCGAGGTGGTGCGGCCCCGTATGTACATATGGTGTGAGAGGACGGGGGGGAGCCAACCCTCTTACTCGATTCTTCAATAAGGAAGAGCAATTCATAACTCAGATGCCGGACTGTAATTGAGAATGGTTATCACCCCGACTATAATAGGATAAAACATTGTTACCGTCAGAAGGGGGGCCCTCAGCATGGAAGAAACGCAATATTCGCTGTTTGGAGTACGCTATATTAAGCTTGGTCATACCGAAGAAGCTGCCGGCGGATTCATGGAAGCACATACCATGCTATTGGTAAGTAAAGGTTCCGGTGATTTGTATTTGAATGGAGTCAGGCATCGATTGAAAGCGAAGGCGATCTGTTATTGTCCGCCGGGGACGATTGCCGACATACGCCGGACGCCAAACTCGTCGGTTCCGCTCGAGCTTTATGAATTGCAATACGATGTATGGGAGTCCAAGGAGCAGACAACAAGCCGTATCATATACAGTAAGCGAATCTCTGCACTGATGGACACCGGTAAGCTTCCCGTCGCCGCTACTCACGAGGCTCTTGTCCTTGCTCAAGAACTATACCAATTCAAGCAAAGTCCCGGACTCAGCGGGAGACTAGCTGCCAACCTTCGCAAAGATGCGGTATTTAAACAACTGATGGGCACACTGCTGCAGTCAACCGACGATGAGGAGCGCGAGCAGGATTGGCTGGAGCGCATGAAACTTGCGGTGGATTATGTGGAGAAACATTTCGCCGAGATGATTACGCGTAACGACATGGCAAAGAGGGTAGGACTAACGCCGGAACACTTCTCCGTATCGTTCAAAAGAGCAACAGGATCCGGTTTCACGGAGTACCTGACACGGCTCCGCCTGGAGAAAGCCAGGGAGGAATTACTTAACGGCGAAGATCGTAATCTCGATCGAATCGCGAGGGAAATCGGCTATCAGGACGGCTTATATTTAAGCCGGAAATTCAAGCAATATTTCGGT
Source organism: Paenibacillus sp. FSL W8-0919 (assembly GCF_038003785.1). NCBI lineage: Bacteria > Bacillati > Bacillota > Bacilli > Caryophanales > Paenibacillaceae > Paenibacillus > Paenibacillus sp. FSL W8-0919. The sequence continues at coordinate 6,026,240 of NZ_JBBOPV010000001.1, read as the reverse complement.
TACTCTCCTCGCGATTATATTCAGCGTCCGAAACGTATCGTGGCCCTGCAATATGTGGGCCATTTGCTGGCGCTTGGACTTACGCCCGCAGGAACTTCGACCAATCTGCTGCGTGCCCGCCCCTATGCCGGAAGGCTGGGGGATGTAGCTGACGTCGGAGATGCTCGATCGCTCCAGAGGATATCATCGTTGCAGCCCGATCTGATCGTCACATCCGGACCGAACAGCGAGCCCTTATCACAGCTGGCTCCAACTATTTTACTTCCTTGGGGGCGGGAAGATACCTTGGACGAACTGCTTCGATTAGGCAGAGCACTCAATCGCGAACGCGAAGCGAAGAGCTGGATTGATGGATTTAGAGAGAAGGAAGAACTAGCTGCTGCTCAGGTAGCCAAAATGATCGGTTCACATGTTACGGCAGCCGTGTTTGAGTTTTGGGCGGATCGGATATGGGCGGTTAATATGGCGTACGGCAGAGGACTGCGCAATTTATACCGGACGTTTTCGTTTCGGCCACCGGGGCCGCTCGCAGAACATGTATTAGGTGAGGGGGTCGGCTTGGAGCTAACGCCGGACATGCTGGCAGCGTATGCCGCCGATTATATGTTCGTAACCATCTGGGAGAGTGGAGGCGGTACAGGCTATGCGGAACGAGTCATGAACAGCAAAGAATGGAGAAGATTGCCTGCCGTTCGAAACGGGAGGGTGTTCTTTCTCGATTTGGAGCTGTTTAAATATAATGATCCGCTTGCTTTGGAGCAGCAATTGACAATACTCACGGAACTTCTAACAAATGTCCATAGAACCGCTTACGGAACGCAATAGACTCGTGCAATCCTTGCCTTTATCATGATAATAATGATAATCATTATCAATAAGGTGGAGGGTTTAAAGATGCGGTTGCTTAAAGGATTGATGTTGTCTCTGGTCGGAAGTATGGTCATTGTGCTGGGAGCCTGCGGAAGCACGCAGCAGCAAAGCGAAATTGTCGAAGCCAATGGCGACCCTCAAGCAGCGGAAACACGTAAATATGAAACGGTCATGGGCGAGATCGAGATTCCGAAGGATCCGAAGCGAATTGTCGCGACGCAATATCTCGGCCATCTGCTAACCTTGGGAGTTAAGCCTGTAGGCGCAGGTACGGCCAGCCTGAATCAGTATTTTTTGCAGGATCTGACCGACGGAATCGAGGATATCGGTGACGATAAAGCGGCACTTGAGAAAATCGTATCCCTTGATCCCGATCTCATCATTAGACCTTCCGATAAAAACTATGAGGAGTTCGCTAAAATCGCACCAACGATTGTAATTCCCTGGGGAGCTAAAGATATATATGCCGAGCTGCGTGAATTCGGAGAAATCCTCGGGAAATCGGAGGAAGCGGAGGAAGCCATTCGGCGTTATGAGGAGAAGCTTGAAGAGGCTAGGGCGAAGCTTACCGGCGTTGTGAAGGAAGGAGAAACGGTTGGCGTCTATGAGATTTGGGCGAAAAATTTTTGGGTCGTAGGTGAGAGCTTTGGGCGAGGTACCCGCAACCTCTATTCGGGGCTTGGCTATCAGCCGCCGGAAGCCGTGAAAGAGCATATCGTCAACGGAGGAGCCGGCCGGGACATTTCCCTGGAAGCACTGCCGGAAATGGCCGCGGATTATATGTTCGTGACGGTTTACGATGCGGACGGAGGAGGAGAACGTGCCAAGGAGATTATGGAGAGTGCCATTTGGAAGTCACTTCCGGCTTACAAAAACAATCGCATTTTTACATTGGATATCAATCAGTTCTCGGCAGGCGATCTCATCTCGCTGGAGAAGCAATTGGAGATTCAGACGAATCTGCTGCTTGGCAATGGGAAGTAATGCATAGCGGCAAAGTGTCAATTGGATATTCATGGGACTATCGGAAATGTCCCGAAACATGAAGAACGCCCTTCCGACTTCCTGCTTGGAAGCGAAAGGGCTGAAAAGCTTGCTTTCTCTTTAGTTGGAGGTTAGTTAACCTTATGCAACCGACGTATGCGGATCCCCATGATAGGCAGTGAGGATGGGGGTGCCGTCTCCTCCTATTTGATCATAAGGAGACGGCGGCCATTTGCCTGCTGCCTGCGGCTACGGCCTCCATGCTCGGTCGGCTTGGACTAGCCGGCCTTCCGATTATGAGCGTCCTCGAATCTCTTGACGGAGGAAGAGGACGTAGGACAGGGCGAAGCAGATCAAGGTAAGCGCCGTGAGCCCCGTAATTTGCGGCCATACGAGCAGCAAGCTTTGCCCGAATGGCAAGGGGCTCGCGATGGCTCCGATCACCTGCTCGTTCGTCAGCGGTCCGAGATTTCGGACCGACGGGACAAGCAGCGTGGTGGTCGCTTCATTGAATAGGGTGTAAGGCGAGATGCGGTTCAGCCACATCATCAGATTTTGGTAGTTGAGCACGTCCTGAACCGTGGTCGTAGGGGCGCTCGGCGCGATTCCCTTTGCGATCAGCTGCAGGATCATATCGTAGAAAAAGCTGAAGAACAGCCATACCGCAATACAGGACAGCGCCGATGTCGCCGGCTGGCGGAAGCGGACCGAGAACATAATGGACAGGTTCAGCCAGAAGCCGACATAGAAGATCGTCACAAGCAAAAAGCTGATGATTCGCAGAAATTCCTCGAAGGTCGGCGGAATGCCGATGATCAGGGTTCCCAGCGCCATGGTCAGGAACCCGAGGGTCAGGAACATGATGCTGATGACGATCAGGGATGCGACGAATTTAGCGTTCAGCAGGTCGTCACGGTGAATCGGCTGAGCCATGATCCGGCTGAGCGTGCCTTTGTTCCGCTCGCTGTTTACCGCATCAAAGCCCATGCCGATTCCGAGCAGCGGCCCAAGAAACCCGACAAAGCCGATGAACGTCGGCAGGGTTCCGTCGGAGATGGTAAACAGCTTCAGCAGGACGAATTCCTGCACGCCGTCCTCCGAACCGAGGGCATCCCGGATGCTGTTCAACGCCGTATATAGAGAGGCTACGCAGGTAAGAGCAATAATGCCCAGAAGCAGAATAAAGCGCCAGCTTCGGATATGGTCGGATACCTCCTTGCGTACAAGGACGCCGAAGGCACCGGGTATGGAGCGGGATCTGCGTCCGCCGTGCGCCGCGCCTTCGCCGGAGGCGCGCACCGGCTTTCTCAGCATGTCTCGGCGGCTATGAAGCCATGCCTTCGCTTTGCTGGCGTAGCCGTTCAGTTTAGCCGCTGCGTTTGGCGTCGTCTCCTTTGCCATGAGGCTCACCTCCTGCAAAATAACGATGGTAAATTTCATCAAGACCGTATTCCTGGCGGTGCAAAGCAAACAGGCGCGCACCGGAACCGACTATGGCGCCCGCAATGTCGGGACTGCAGTCAGAATCGCACCGGATCTGCAGCCTGCAGCGGCCATCCGCGGACAGGGCGCCCTGTTGACCCGCAGCCCCTTGTCCTACAGTCTCGATTTCCAGGCGATGCACGCCATCAATCCCGCGGATGCTCTCCTCCAGGGCAGGCGATAGACCTTCGATGTCCGCTGTAATCAGCAGCGGATCGTCGGCGAACAGCGTCCTCGACAGGCTGGGGACATCGCCTTCGGCGAGCAGCCGTCCCCGGACGAACAGGCCGACTCTGTCGCAAATCTGCTGAACCTGATGGAGCTGATGCGAGGACAGGAGCACCGTCAGATTCTGCTCACGGCTTAGCTTGCGAATCAGGCTGAGCAGCTCCTCCATCCCGGTCGGGTCGATGCCCAAGGTCGGCTCGTCAAGAATGATGATTTCCGGGGACTTGACGAGCACATCGGCAAGCCCCAGGCGCTGGCGCATGCCTCGGGAATAAGCGCCAGTCTTCTTATGGGCGGCGTTATCCAGCCCGACCTGCTCCAGCAGCAGCTTTGCCCTCTCGCGCGCGGCATCCTCCGGGATGCCGTTCAGCCTGGCGGTAAGCATCAAGTTCTCCAGTCCCGTGCGGTCCTCATAGAAACCGACGTCATCAGGGAGGTAGCCGACCCGCTGCTTAACCGGAATCGGCTCTCGGGTCGGATTCATGCCGAGCACGTTAATCGTTCCGGAATCGGGCTCGCTCAGTCCGAGCAGCATCAAGATCGTGGTCGACTTCCCTGCCCCGTTCGGACCGAGCAGGCCGAAGATTTCGCCGCGCGATATTCGCAGGGAGAGGCGGTCGACGGCTTTCGCCTTGCCGTAGCTCTTCGTCAGCTCGTGAATGTCTATGACCGTTTCCGTCACGGTTATCTCCTCCCGTATTTGCGAATCAGATAGTAGATGCCGCCAATAATGGCCAAGATGATCAGGACGCCGATCCAGCCCCATAGCATGGAGCCTTTCACCGAAACGCGGAATTGGGCATCCGAGCTGGCCTCAGCCGCGGAAGCCTTCATGTTGGTTACATAATCGCCGGCGATCGCTTTATCGCTTGCGGTCAGCTTCGCCTCCACGGTCGTGGACTGGCCGGCCGGCAGGTTCTCGATCGTCTTTGGATTGAAGGTCACCTCCCAATCCACCGGTGCTTCGGAGCTCAAATTGATGTCCGACAGATCGGCGGTTCCCGTATTCTTTACCTGCAGCTCGACCGTCTTGCTGCCACCGGCGCTCACGCTCGTGCTCAGGAGGCCGGTCGGCGTCGTCAGCTCAAGCCCATAGGAACCGGTAATGACGGCTTCCAGCGTCAACTCGGACGAGGTGGATTGGTTGGAGGCCCGGATCGGAATCTTGAAGGTTCCTTCCGTAACCTCAGCCGGCGGTTTGACATCAACCGTGATCGATTGGTTCGCGCCCGGTTCGATCTCTACGGAAGACACCTGGTTCCCCCCTGAGGTGAATTTAACGTCCCAGCCTGCCTGGGCATCGGCTTGCAGCGCGTAATTTTGTTTACTGGCCGTACGGTTCTGCAGATTCACTGTGTAGGTGAAGGTGGAATCGGCATGGCCTTCCAAATTCGCCTGGTCGGTGGTCAGCTCCGTCTGATACGTTCCCTGCTCTGTAATATCGACGGTGAGCGGAAGGCTGCCCATGGAGCCGGCCGATAACTGGAAGCTGTAGGAGCCCTTGTTCACCTTGAGCGGAACGGTCACCTCAAGCGTTACGGATTCAGCTTCTCCCGGCTTGACCGATACCTCCTTCAGCTGCCATCCACCCCCGCTCAGCTTGGCTGTCCAGCCGTCGGGAAGGTTGTTTAATTGAAGCGGCGCCGTAACAACGCCGCCGGTATTGTTCTTGACCTCAACCGGATAATTTATCGTCTCTCCCGGCGGAGCGGATATGGAGGTATAGGGTGTATACAGCGTAACTTCCCCGGCTGCAAACACCGGCCTGCCTCCCGTCAGCAAGCTTGCGCCCAGCATAATGAGGAGCAGCAAGCTCAACGATTTTATTGACTTTCCAGCGATTCTCATGACAAAACCCCTCCTAGTGATTTCATTCATCCTTAGTACGAAGTAAAGGCGGGGATTGGATTTACGCGGAAGCTTAAAAACACATAAAAAATTCATTAAAGGAAGCTTAAAAAGCGAATGCTCCGTTCAAAACCGAAATCCGCTTTGCTACAATAATGAATCGAAAATAGCTGTCATAGCGCGTTTATGGTCAGCTTCGGGTTCCTTCATGGACAATCGCCTGGTTCGGGCGAAGACGATAAAGTCATGTTAGGGGGAGAAGATGGTGGGCGAGCATCCTGCGGAATGGCTTGCAGAGATTGCGGACGGATCGGCTGCGGCATTCGGGCGGTTCTATGACAACTACGCCCAGATGGTATATCGGCTTGCGCTGACGATGACCAAGGATCCGGCCGATGCGGAGGATTTATGTCAGGATATCTTTATGGAAGTGCTGCATAAGGCGGATCAGTACGATCCCGACCGGGGGAGCGTGGAGGCATGGCTTGCCGTACGAACGCGCAGCCGGGCGATGGACCGGCTCCGCCGCAAGCAGCGCATGACGGTGTGTGATTGGAATGAGGAGGAGCTGCCGGAGCCAATTCTGTTCAGCGAACGGGAATCCGTCGAGATGGCCGCTCTGCGCCGCGTGGAGCTGGATCAAGTGAAGGAGGCGCTGCGGGCCATTCCGCCGCTCCAGCGCATGGCCGTATATGGCAGCTACGTCGAACAGCTGTCCCACAGAGAAATGGCAGAAATGATGAAGCGCCCTGTCGGGACGATCAAATCGCTGATCCGCTACGGAATTCACAACGTGAGGCGGCGCCTTGACGCCGCCGATCCGAAGGAAGGGGGAGAGCCGAAGCATGATGCATACAAAGCATAGTCATCACGAAGATGATGCTGTCGTAAGCTGTCCGTTGTACTCGGAGGAGAAGCTGGCCGATTACGCGATGAATCGGCTGTCTGAAGCGGACCGCTCTGCAGTGGAACGCCATTTGCGGCATTGCGAAGCCTGCGCCCGGACGACCGCCGAGTGGCAGGCGATCTTGGGCGAAGCCGGGGGCTTCAGCGGCGGCTTGGTTCAGGAAGCCAGCGAGGGGGAAATCCCCGGCGGTTTCGATGCGGAGCCTGCATTCAGCACCGGGAAGGCATCCGATCGGACCGAGCCCAAGCCCGAGCCGTCCCAGCGGCTGCGAAAGAGACTTATGCGCGCGGCTTATGCGCGATCCCTGCGCAAACGTGCAGCCGCCAATCGCCGTTATGCGCTGCAGGCGATCGCGGGGGCGGCCCTCCTCGCCCTGTTCGTCGGGCTGTTTGCCTCGAAGGGGGCCGCGGGCAAGGAAGAAACCTTTGATCATGCGGTGAATCAGCGGATCGCGCATATGCAGAGCGCCGATACCGAACGGTTTGCCATCCAGCCGGTGGAGCCTTTCTATGGCAGCGGATCGGTCTGGTTAAAGCGCGGATCCGGGGAAATGCTGATTGTCGTTAACGGATTGTACTCTTTGAAGGAGAAGGATTACCAGGTATGGCTGCAGGATGAGGATCAGCTGTCGAGCGCAGGCTTTATGCTCGTTCAAGGGACGCAGGGCCGAAGCTATTATTACGGCTTTGGCGCTAAAAAAGCCAAGCGGATCGTCGTCAGCATGGAGCCTAAAGGAGGAAGCCTGCGGCCGACAGGTCCTGAGGCGGTGCTCGTCGATATTGAGAAGGAATAACACGAGCGCAAATCCGCAGCTGCGGGAGACAGCCGACCTGCGAAACAGCGGACTGCCGTTGGCAATCAATCGTATCGCCCGGTGCCGCAACGGCAAGATCCGCCGTCTTGGTGAGAGCAAGACCAATGACCGTTACACACCGGTTCCCTTAAGGATTGCGTCTGGTCAAGCAACCCGGTAAGGGGAACGGCCATGCATATGCCGGATGTCTAGCGTCTGTCTATAGAAAATAGAGCAATCGAGACACGGATCATATACGAATCATGTGATCCAATCTGAAATTTACTAAAAGGGCGGTGTAATAGCGGATGTGGTGGCATGCGGACGAATATTTGGAGAAGCTGTACGACAACAGCATGAAGTGTATAGAGACGGCGAAGGCGTCCCGTACGGCAGAGGAGAGAAAGCAGTACTTGAAGCATAAGCTGCGTGAGCTGCTCGGCGATTTTGATGCAAGCAAGGGTCCGGAGCCCGTACTGCTTGAACGAACGGTCTGTGACGGTTATATTCGGGAACGGGTTCAGCTGTCGGCGATACCCGGATTGTCGTTTGCAGCGTACGTGCTCGTTCCGGACAGCTACAGCCGCGACCCGCTGCCTGCTGTCGTAGCGCTTCACGGCCACGGATACGGAAGCAGGGAAATTGTCGGATTGAAGCCGGACGGCTCTCCGGACATGGAGCCGCCCGGAGCCCACGGGCATTTTGCCATCCAATTGGTGAAGCGGGGGATGATCGTCATCGCCCCGGACGTTGCCGGCTTCGGAGAGCGGCGGCTTATGGCGGATGTGACAGCTAACCCTGACGTGAACCACTCCTGCCTTCGCTTATCCACCCGGCTGATGATGCATGGCAAGACGCTGGCAGGTCTGCGCGTGACGGAGGCGTTAAAGACGGTCGATTATGCCGCCGGTCGGGCAGAGGTCCGTGACGATCGAATCGGCATCATGGGTTTTTCAGGCGGGGGGATGATTTCGTTCTTGACCGCGGTGCTGGACTTGCGAATCCGGGCTGCCGTCATTGCTGGATATCTGAATACGTTTAAGGACAGCATCTTGGCGATGCAGCACTGCGTCTGCAATTACATCCCCGGCATGCTGGCCCATGCCGAGCTCCCGGAGTGGCTGGGGCTGATCTCTCCCAGACCCTTGTTTGTGGAATCGGGCACCGATGATCGGATATTTCCCGAGCAGGGCTTTCGTGCCGCTGCTGATCAGCTCCGGGATATTTACCGGCGCGACGGGGCGGAGAATCGGCTGGTGGCCGATCTGTTCCCGGGAAGGCACCAAATCAGCGGTAGGTACTCGTACGATTGGCTGTTCGATCAGCTGAGCCAGCCGGGCGCGATAGAATGAGCAGGGATTCTGTAGCTCATTGGTGAGGTTCCTATTGCGAGACTCTCTGTTATGAAGCGCTGTATTGCGAAGCTCCCTACTATGAAGCTTTCTGTTGTGAAGCTCTCTAAGGAGCATCTCTTTTATTATGGACCTCCCCGGCATCACATGACGGCAAGACTGGAGCTCGCCTAGGCGAAGCCGAACGTCAGCTGGATGCAAATCGCGGTCCTTGCAGAACGCCAACAGACATGCCGAGCACCCGCTTCCTGATCGATTTTATTGGACGCATTTCCAAACGTACAGGCACTTCTGGGCCACAGCCTACATACAATGAGAAGACCGAGAACCGAGCGCGTATAGGGCCGGTTGCATTGTATTTTTCGCAGGAGGTGTCCTACAGTGCCTGGATTGTTTACCGCAATTGCTTTGTTCATTAAAGAGTTGACCCTGCTCGTTTCGTACGTGAAAAACAATGCGTTTCCCCAGCCCCTAACGGAGGATGAGGAAGCAAAGCATCTGCAGCGAATGGCCGAAGGCGACCCTCAATCGCGCAACAAACTGATTGAGCATAACCTCCGGCTGGTCGCGCATATCGTCAAAAAATTCGACAATACCGGCGAGGATTTGGAAGACTTGATTTCGATCGGGACGATTGGACTCATCAAGGCGATTGAAAGCTTCCGGCCGAATAAAGGCACGAAGCTGGCGACATTTGCTGCCCGTTGTATAGAAAATGAAATTCTGATGCATCTTCGTTCCTTGAAGAAGACGCGAAAAGACGTATCATTGCATGACCCGATAGGAACGGACAAAGAGGGAAATGAAATCACACTTATCGATATTCTCGGAAGCGAAGCGGATGATATCGTTGATGCGGTGCAGCTGAAGATTGAGAAGAGCAAAATTTACCGCAATCTTGATATTTTGGATGACCGGGAGAAGGAGGTCGTGATCGGGCGGTTTGGGCTCGAAGCTGGAGGCGAGGAGCGTACCCAGCGCGAAATCGCCAAGGAGCTCGGGATTTCCCGGAGCTATGTGTCCCGGATTGAGAAGCGGGCGCTTATGAAGCTGTATCATGAGTTTTATAAGAAAAAGTGATTTGAGGATCGGGCCATGCCCGGTCTTTTTTTGATTTTAAGTTTCATGCGGCGCTTTTTTTCCTGGTAGCAATCCAGCAGAAATCACTTTAAAATGTAAGACACGCAGCCAAGTATAAGCATCCCTTAATGACGGGATTATAACTTTGATCATTGGAACAAAAACAAAAAGAAGTGGTGAAACATATGGGGTAACCGTTAAAGATATACTGCAATTGCCTTCATTCCGGGGCGCCAAGGTGCTGACCGGACTGAACAGCCTTCATCGTACGGTCTCCTCATTATCCGTATTGGAGGTTTCCAACGCTGATTTTTCTTCTAAAATCGTCCGTTCCGTCCAAGAGGAGTGGTATGCGGAGGAAATTGTGATCAGCTCGTTATACTCCATCAAGGACAGTGTGGACAAGCAGTGCGAAGCGATTCAATACTTGATTAATCTCGGTGAAGTGGGACTGATTTTATATTATGTCGGAATTATTATTCCGAAGGTGCCGGAGGAAGTGCTGCAATTAGCCGAGTCCCAAAATTTTATTATCATCTGCATGCCGGAGAACGATTCCTCCTTGCGTTACAATGAAGTGATTTATGAAGTGATGGAAGCGATCGTGCTGGACAATCAGACGATCAATGATAATTTTGTCAATGAATCGCTGGAGAAGGTGTCGTACCTTCCGGAGCATTCGCGCAGCGTGGAGATTATGCTGAAATTGTTAGCCGACCGGCTGAAAGCCAACATTGTACTGACAAATACGAAGCTTGAGATCGTGAATCAAGTCATGTGGCCGCGTAACTCTACGCTGGATGTTGTTAAGATCATTCAGGAGCACGCGCCTCAAATGGCGAACGGCAGTGCCGGAGCGATGAGCTCCGACATCTCCTGCTTCGTTGATCATAAGGTTCTCCGTCAAAAGAACGGGGAGGCGCTGAATCTTTTTTTAATCAAAGAAAATTCGAAACTGCCGGGGAAGACGATCGATAAAATCAGCGAGGTCGTGCAGGTGGCTATCAATTTATGGGGAGACAAGCATAACGAGGTCAGCGAATATGCCTTAGTCAAGGCGATTATTAACGATGAAAGCGAAAAGATGCGGAGACTTGCCCATCTGCTGCATATCGATGTAGCGTCGATCCAAATGATGTGGCTCGTCTACATTCAGGATTTATCGGAGGAAAAACGCATCAAGGAGGAACTGTCGGAGCATCTCTCAAAATCCTATAAAACAGCGGTCATTCAAACGATCGATCATTGCATCATCGTGCTTCTGGGCAACTGCTCATATAAATACAATGAAGTTGAAGTGGCTGAAGAGTATATCGATACGACGAGCTTCCTGCCCTCTATATCCGAAATGGTGTACGCGCCGAGAATGAGGAATACGACGGATGTACGCAGGATGTATCAGCTCGTGAACCAAGTCGGGAAGAAAGTGCATCTTATATATCAAGAACGGAAAATGTTTGCGGCCGCAGAAATTCGCTCCATGAAGCGGGCGATCGACTTGAGCGTGCAAGGAGAAGAAGTCATTGAGGAATGGATGGCGGTGATCGCTCCTATTCTGGATGACCCTGAATCGGTTAGAACATTAACGATATTTCTTCTGGATGCGAAGGGGAATTTTGATGTCTGTGCCAAGCTCCTCTTTGTCCACAAAAACACCGTAAAGTACCGCATCAAGAAAATCAGCGAGCTGCTGGGCTACGATATCACGATGAATTCCGAATTTTACGATGTGTATCTGGCCTGCATGATCTACCGGTTAATCCATAACTAAGTCCAAGAATCCGAGGGTTTGTCGAAAATGACAAAAATTCGGATTTTTATTTTTATTTCGGAAAAAGACGCTTTGTCCCTCTTCTTTTACAATAAGAAAAATAGTTTTTGGTCACTCGATCAAGTGGAGGGAGCGGAATAGGATGAGCAATACAGAAAAAACGCAGTCTTGGTTCACGCTGGGGATCGTTTGGGCCGGCGCGATGATCAGCATACCGGGTCTCCTGGTAGGGAATACGCTCATCACCGGTATGAGCTTATCCCAAACCTTAGTGGTTACTTTGATCGGGTATGCCATTATCGTAGCCCTCATGATTTTACAGGGGATTCAAAGCACGGAGCTGGGCAAGTCGACCGTTCAGGTCGCGAGTCAGGTGTTTGGCAGCAAGGGATCCCGCACGATTCTTTCGATTATTTTGACGATTGCCTGCCTCGGTTGGTTTGGGATTCAGGCCAATGTGTGCGGCGCGGCGCTGGCAAATTTGTTGGCCGAGTTTGATATTGCGATTCCGGTCCCAATAGCCTCGCTGATCAGCGGCTTGGTGATGGTCGTTTCTGCAATGTACGGAATCAAAGTGCTGCGCGTGCTCAGTTATATTGCGGTGCCGCTATTGGTCGTGCTTTGCGTGTATGGTTTGGTCCAAGCGCTGAATGGAGAGGCGCTGCAGCTTATTTCGAACTACAGACCTGAGCAGAACATGAGCTTCATGGACGGGCTGGCGGTAACGATGGGCTCCTTTGCGCTCGGAGCGGTTATTGCCGGGGATTATTCGCAATTTTCCGCGAAGCGTTCCGATGTGTGGAAAGCCGCCCTCTTTGGGATTATACCGGCAGGCGTTCTGATGATTAGCGTAGGGGCCGTCTTGACGCTGGCTTACCAAACGAATGATGTTACGGCCGTCTTTTTGAACATCGCCACTCCGTTGATCGGCGGTATCGTGCTGATCCTGGCGGCTTGGAAGACCAATATGGTGAATGCGATCTCGGGCGGGTTTGCGTTGATCAATGTCTTTAACGTTTCCAAGGAAAAAGAAAAATGGGCGGTAGGCGCCGCCGGACTGATCGGGACGGTGCTTGCCGTCGTGGGCATTCTGGATTACTTTACGCCGGTCATGTCCGTGTTGTCGGCCATGGTGCCTCCCGTAGCGGGCGTCATGATTGCCGCTTATTGGGTGATGAACAAAGGGGATAAAAGCCGCTGGAAGGAAACGGAGGGCGTTAATCGACTGGGCGTTTTATCGTGGCTGATCGGTTCGGTCATTGCCTGCCTACCCGTCGTGTTGTCGTTTCTCCCCAGTTTACCGCAGGTATCTAATCAGCCGTTGATCGGCATTGTCATTTCATTTGTCATTTATGTGGTAGGATATCGCTTTACCGTTACAAAGTCTGTCATATTGGAGGAACACTGATGAGATATTTAGATAAAGCCTCGATTGAAAATATTGCGATTGGCGCTGCTTTCCTGGGAACAGGCGGTGGCGGAGACCCGTATATCGGAAAATTGATGGCGATTTCGGCTGTTGAGAAGAACGGGCCCGTCAAATTGTATTCGGTCGATGAAATCGGCGATGAAGACTTTTTTATTCCGGCAGCCATGATGGGAGCCCCTTCCGTATCATCCGAGAAATTTCCGAACGGAAGCGAGTTTGTGAAGGTCTTTCAGAAGCTGGCCCGGTATTTGGGAGAGGACAAAATCGCAGGCACATACCCAATGGAAGCGGGCGGCGTCAATTCGATGATCCCGATCGTCGTCGCGGCGCAGCTCGGTCTGCCGCTGATCGATTGCGACGGAATGGGCAGAGCCTTTCCCGAGCTGCAGATGGTGACATTTAACCTGGATGGAATCTCGGCAACGCCGATGGCGATTACGGACGAGAAAGGAAATATCGGCATTTTTGAAACGATTGATAACAAATGGACAGAACGCTTGGCCCGGGCAGCTACGGTCGAAATGGGGGCCAGCGCTTTGGTGAGCCTGTACCCGACGACCGGGGCTCAAATGAAGAGAAGCGGGGTCCATCATGTGGTTACGTTGTCTGAGCAAATCGGGGAGATTATTTCCTCGAACCATAGAGATGCGAAAGAAAAGCTGCATGAGCTTTTAAAGTTGGTGTCCGGCTACGAGCTGTTCCAAGGAAAAATCGTCGATGTGATCCGTGAAACCAAGGGAGGCTTTAATCTCGGCAAAATGAATCTGGAAGGCATCGAAGCCCACAAAGGCGGCAATATGAAGGTTCATTTTCAAAATGAGAATCTCGTTGCCGAAAGGGACGGTCAGGTTGTCGGCATGACCCCGGACTTGCTCTGTCTGGTTGATTATGAAACGTTAACGCCCGTCACGACCGAGAGTCTGAAGTATGGCAAGCGCGTGCGGGTAATCGGACTTCCGGCGCATGAAAAATGGAGAACGGATAAAGGAATCCAAACGGCGGGACCCCGGTACTTTGGATATGATTACGATTATGTTCCGATTGAAGAACTGGTGAAAAAGGCGGTGGCTGATCATGTATAGAATCGGAATCGATGTGGGCGGAACGAATACGGATGCCATTATTTTGGACGAGCTTCATCAGTTGGTTCACTCCGTAAAATCTCCAACCAGTCTGGACATCCAGACAGGGATCGAAGCATCGCTTAGGAAATTGCTGCAGGAATCAAGCATCGATAAAACTCAAATTACGCATGCCATGCTTGGCACGACGCAATGCACCAACGCGATTGTGGAACGTAAAAAGCTGGCGACGGTCGGCGTCATTCGCCTAGGCTATCCTGCAACGGCTTCCGTTCCTCCGTATACGGCTTGGCCGGACGATATGGTTGAGAAGCTGTCGGGAAATTACGCTCTAGTTCATGGGGGATATGAATACGATGGTCAAGTGCTCGGCGAAGTCGATGAGGATGAAATTCGCGAGCTGTTGGCAGCATGGCGTGGAAAAGTCGAGTCCATCGCGGTCATCGGCGTATTTTCCTCCATCAAGAACGACCAGGAGCTAAGTGTCCGCGATCTTATTCACGAGGTATATGGAGAAGATTATCCGGTTTCCTGCTCTTCCCTGATCGGCTCCGTCGGACTCATTGAACGTGAGAATGCGACCATCTTGAATGCGGCGTTGTGCAAGGTGATCGAGACGACCACCCAAGGGTTCGTAAACGCCTTGGAGGAGGAAGGAATTACGGATGCGGCTGTGTATTTATGTCAAAATGACGGCACATTAATGTCTATTGATTACGCCAAACAGTTTCCGATCCTCACGATCGCCTGCGGCCCGACGAACAGCATTCGCGGTGCTTCTTATTTGGCGAAGATCAAAGACACGATGGTGCTGGACGTCGGCGGTACGACTTCGGATATCGGCGTTCTGCAGGATGGATTCCCGAGAGAGTCGTCGGTTGCCGTGGAAGTCGGCGATATCCGTACCAATTTCCGAATGCCGGACATTATCTCCGTTGGACTGGGCGGAGGCAGTATTGTCCGCGTGGACGAAAGCGGCAAGATCTCGGTCGGACCCGACAGTGTCGGCTACAGGATCGGCGACGAAGCGCTTGTCTTTGGCGGCAGCACGCTGACAACCACCGATATCGCCGTCCGGCTGGGACTGGCCGATGTAGGCGACAAGCGATTAGTGTCCCATATAGAGGAGGCGTTTGCGAAAGCGGTGCAGGCCGAAATTTCTGCAATCGTCGAGCAAGCGATCGATAAAATGAAGACCTCCTCGGAAGACGTTCAGCTCGTTCTTGTCGGCGGCGGCAGCATTATTATCCCGGATTCGATTCGGGGAGTAGCCAGCATGATGAAAGTGGAGAACGGAAGTGTAGCCAACGCCATCGGGGCGTCCATTGCTCAAATCAGCGGGCAATATGAACAGATTTATATTTATGCGCGGAAACCGCGCGAGGCTTGTCTGAAGGATGCGGAGGCAAAAGCGGTCAAGCAGGCCAAACTGGCCGGTGCGGACTCGGATACGATCGAATTGGTTGAAGTGGAAGAAACCCCGCTCGCCTATCATCCTGAGAATGCGACAAGATTAAGAGTGAAAGTTGTCGGGAAAATGAAATAGGAACGTGAAACAGCCGGCCCCCTTGCATGATTTACATCAAGGGGGCCGGCTGTTTGGCTTTGGAGTTGATCAGGACTCTTCCTGATCGAATTCGGTCTGAATGATTTGATCCTCGGACGGATAGTCGCGCTTCAGCTCCTGATGAAGCTCCCGATTTTCATAGTCGAAGCTGTTCGGCGGCCGCTGATCGGCTCTCCACGGGCTGCTCTTGCCAAGCGATTCCGTCATCAGGCTTGAGCCGAAAGGACCTTCGGGAAACTCTTCCGCAGTCAGATCGTTGCGCTGGGACTCTACGGTCGACAAATCCGTATACTCATCTCGTTCTTCCTTCTTAAACCGGTTCATAGCGAAGCCTCCTGAATGGTACCTGATATACCGACAGTGTCCCCTGTGATCCCGGAAATCATGCGGAAAAACCGCGGCCAATCTGAAACCAACAGCGATTGTAGGATCATTTTACGTACTTGCCCTGACATCCATTCATTGTTCACTTATATAGTGACGCTCGGGCATCCGGTGCTTTATTGCTGTATCAACCCTGCAGCCTGGAACACCCGATCAAAAGCAGTGCGTGATCTGATGACAAGCTCTTCAGGCGAAGCCGTCGGCTGGGCAGCGGTCAATATCTCTTGGCTGACTGGCCCTGCATACCCGATATCGTTCAGCGCGCGAAGGAAGCCTGCCAAATCGATGACTCCCTCACCTGGATACAGCCGATCATTATCGAGGACGTCCTGCACCGGAATATCCTTGGCGTCATTAATATGAACATGAACAATCTGGTCCGCACGCAGCTGGCGGATGTCCGACACGCTCATTTCATTGGTGTACCAGTGGTAAGCATCATACAGAAGCCCGACATTCGGTTCGCCGATGGCATCGATCCAATCCAGCGTTTCCTGAACGGTCCAGATGAACGGATGCTTCCACTGCGTGCGCAGATGATGCGGCCCGACGAATTCCAGTCCCAGCCGAATGCCGTAAGCGCCCAGAATATTGGCGCAGCTGCGAAGGCGCTTGGTTGCCACAGCCATGAAATGCGCAGCCGGCGCATCCGTGGAAGGAAGAATGTATGTACAGCAGCGAGTGCAGCCCAAGGCAGCAGCCGCGGCTGCTGCGGACGGAAGCTTCTCCAGCCCTTCCAGGAACTGCTCATCCGTTCCTCTCCACTCCACAGGCAATCCGATGGCGCCGATTTGAATATTGCTCGCCTGCAGCAGCGCTGCCGCCTCTTCTGTTCCCAAACGGTCCACCAAACTTTTCGCATCTAAATCCACGCAATCAAAACCGTAGCGGGAAGCGAGTTCGATAAGCTGTAAATCGCTTTCAAGTTTTCCGATTCCTGCAGTTGTTAATCCTTGAAGCATTTCTATCGTCTCCAATCTCTTAAAGTTCATTTCTATTATAGTTATGTTTTCGCCCATAAATCTATCAAACCTTCTTATTAGGAGATTTAAAGTTGAGTTAAAGACATCGAATTTTATATCGGGCAGAGAGGGAATGCAAACCAAGGTGCCGAAATACTCTTGTTATAGAGACTCCCGAGGGTGCGTATTATTACTGATTTCACTGGGGCGCATATCAATCGGGACGATCGTACAGTAAACGATGAATCGTGAAACAAGCGACGGTAAAGGAGACGAACAACCAAACCAATGAATACCATACAGATTCGCAAGAGGGAACTTAACAACTGCCGTCCCGAACCGACGATGAACGAGGACGAGCTGAATCGATTCTGGGATCATTATCTCCATGTATACGCAGGCTCGCCGCTTCAAATCGATAGTGAGCCGGAAGAAACGCCGTATCCCCATATGAAGGTGTCCAAGGTGACATACCGCGGCTTTGACCAGACACCGATCCATGCCTGGTACATAACGCCTGCGGATTCCAATGAATCGTCCAAACGGCCTTGCGTCATTACCTTTCCTGGATATTCCGGAGACCGAGGGCTTCCGGAGCGATATGCCCATTGGCTGATGCTCGGCTATTCCGTGCTGGCAGCTGATGTCCGGGGCCAGAGCGGAGAGACGGGAAATCTGCTGCCCCTGGATGGCGGCGTCGTGAAGGGCTGGGTATCCCAGGGCATTACCGACATTCATCGATCCTACTATATGGCGATGGCCATCGATACCGTAAGAGCCGTCGATGCTGCCCTGGCACAGCCTGGGGTAGATCCTGCCAAAATCGCCGTCGTCGGGGGAAGCCAGGGAGGCGGCCTTGCGCTCCTTGCCGGGGCATTGCATCCGAAGGTGGCGGCAATCGTGGCCGACATTCCGAATCTGTGCAGAATGGATTACGGGGTGCTGCACTCGGCCAGCTCATTGACGGAAATCGCCCAGTATATCAAGCGTTATCCGGATCTGCTGGATCCTATTCTGTATCATCTGGCTCATTTCGACATCCTGAATCTTGCCCCAAGAATCAAAGCGCCGGTCATGGTTTCTGTCGGCTGGAAGGATACGGTATGCATGCCGGAGACCATCTACGCAGCTTATAACCGGATTGAGGCACCTAAGGAAATACGGGATTATCCGTTCTCCGGGCATGAGGTGAATGAGTATCAAAAGAGGGAAGCGGTACTCTTTCTGGAGCGGGTCTTGGGGAAAGCTTAAGTCAACATATTTCTTAGCTAAAAGGGCTGGTACTGCTTAAACGTTACCAAAAAGTAATTACATCACTTCAAAGTGCGTACTTCTCAAGCAGAACCCTAACGTGCAAAATGACATTAATCAATACATGACGTTAGGAGATGCGCTTATATGAATACGGATCAACGTTCACATCATTCGCTAAAAACGGCTTTGGTTGTAGGGGCCAACGGGGTGATTGGCCGCAACCTCATCGAGTACCTTGCGACGCTTCCCGACTGGGATATCATCGGCGTATCGCGCCGAGGCGGGGAGTCCACGAACCGCGTTCGTTATGTATCGGCCGACCTGCTGGACCGGGAGGATACGGCCGCCAAATTAAGCGGCTTGACCGAAGTGACGCATATTTTCTATGCGGCATACCAGGATCGGCCGACGTGGGCCGAGCTCGTCGCGCCGAATTTGGCCATGCTCGTCCATGTCGTGGAAGCGATCGAGCCCGTTGCCGCTAACCTGCAGCATGTAAGCCTAATGCAGGGCTACAAAGTGTACGGCGCTCATCTCGGTCCATTCAAGACGCCGGCCCGGGAGACGGATGCGAACCATATGCCGCCGGAATTCAATATCGATCAGCAGAACTTCCTCGAGGAACGGCAGAAGGGCAAAGCTTGGACCTGGTCAGCGCTGCGTCCCTCCGTTGTCAGCGGTTTCGCTCTTGGAAACCCGATGAATCTGGCCATGGTCATTGCCGTATATGCGTCGATTTCGAAAGAGCTTGGCATTCCCCTGCGTTTTCCCGGTAAGCCGGGAGCCTATCACAGCCTGCTGGAGATGACCGATGCCGGTCTGCTTGCCAAGGCGACCGTTTGGGCGGCAACCGATGAACGCTGCGCCAATCAAGCCTTCAATATTGCGAACGGGGACCTGTTCCGGTGGAACGAGTTATGGCCGAAGATTGCGCAGTATTTCGAGATGGAAACCGCACCGCCTCTGCAGATGAATCTGGAAACGGTCATGGCAGATAAGGAGCCGGTCTGGAATCGCATGGTTGAGAAGCATGGGCTTGCGAAGCACTCTTACCAAGAGGTCTCATCCTGGAAATTCGGCGATTTCGTGTTCTCCTGGGACTATGATTTCTTTGCGGACGGCTCAAAGGCCCGCCGCTTCGGTTTTCATGAGTATGTCGATACGGAAGCCATGTTCCTGAATATCTTTGACGAGCTCCGGCGTCGCAAGGTCATTCCATAAACACCGGGCAGTAACTGAAGCTCCCGAAACAAGGCAGCCGAGAGCGCTTCTTCCGTTCACCTCGTCACAACCAGAACATGAACGGTAATTCCGTTTTCGGATTGCACAAGAGAGCCGGCTATATTAGCCGGCTCTGTTCTGCTTGTTAATGCGATTCCTCAAGCAGCGGCTTTTCCAGAACGGTTGCGGACTCGCCGTATTTTCGCTCGATATGAGCATCTCCCCATCGGCACATCAGATGCAGAATTTCCTTTAAGCTCCAGCCATACTCGCTCAGTTCATACTCCACCTTGGGCGGAACCTGATTATAAATTTTACGTACGATAATGCCCTCCTCTTCCAGCTCACGCAGATGCTGTGTCAGCATTTTCTGGGTGATTTGGGGAATCAGGCTTAACAATTCGCTATTGCGTCTTTTCCCGAAAGTAAGATGAAAAAGAATGACCGGTTTCCACTTTCCGCCGATGACCTCCAGCGTCGCTTCCACCGCGGTGTTGTACACTTTTTCCTTATGCTCCATGATAAGCCTCGCTCCCTTCGACCAAGATATGATATTTACCAGCGATTTCCGAACTCGCGCTTTACTTCCTCCACTATAACATGAACTCCTTCATCCATCTGATCCGATCTTGCTTTGGAAATGCTGATACATATGAACTTCTCCTGCACTCGGCAATGGACAGGAAGAACGGCTTGCCGACATTGGACTGTCACCGGTTCCATGGACCACTACGCCAACTCTCCAGGTCTTCCGCTTGTCTCCTATTTCGCATGTTCAATTGCCCCATGACTTCTCTTTCTCTCACTGTAATACCAGCCAGCCAGGCACATTTCAATGTTTCTTCCCAATTTCACCGGACAGCAGATTCTTGCCAACGCAAAAACACCTCCAAGATTGTCCCCATATCTTTCGACACGGATCCTTCTCTTGAAGGTGTTTAATTTGCCTTACGCTATGGGGTCAGTCCCGTTTAGTGGAGGCTGGCTTTATCCCTTTTGATTTAGTTAGTCCGTTTACGGTTAAGCCCGGTCCAGAATCGTTTGGAGGGTCGTCCGGTCGAGCCCTTTTACCAGCTTGATCAGAAGCTCCTTGGCTGCTTCGTAGTCATCCGTGTGGATGATGGACGACGAGGTATGGATATACCGGGAGCAAATGCCGATGATCGTAGATGGAACCCCGATGCCGCTTAAGTGAACTTGCCCGGCATCCGTTCCGCCCGGCGATACGAAGTACTGATATTTGATCTTATTCGTCTCTGCCGTATCCTGCACGTATTCCACCATGCCGCGATGCGTCAGCATCGTCGGATCGAAGATGCGGAGCAAGGCCCCTTGTCCGAGCTGGCCGAATTGGCTCTTGTCGCCCATCATATCGTTTGCCGCGCTTGCATCAAGGCCGAAGAAAATGTCGGGCTGGATCAAGTTGGCTGCAGTCCGCGCGCCGCGAAGTCCGAGCTCTTCTTGAACGGTGGCTCCGGCATAAACCGTATTCGGAAGCTTCTCTCCGTGAAGAGCTTGAACGAGCTCGATGGCCAGGCCGACGCCGTATCGGTTATCCCATGCCTTAGCCATGATTTTTTTTGGATTGGCCAGCGGAGTAAATTCGCAGATCGGCACGATCTGCTGCCCCGGACGGATGCCGAACGATTCCGCCTCCGCTTTGTTGTCCGCGCCGATGTCGATATACATGGATTTGATATCGACCGGCTTGCTGCGCTGTGCTTCGTCCAGCAGGTGGGTCGGGATGGAGCCGACGACCCCGATAATCGGCCCGTTGTCGGTAATAATCTGCAGGCGCTGAGCCAGAACGGCCTGGCTCCACCAGCCGCCCAGCGGCTGAAAGCGCACCATGCCCGCTTCCGTAATGCCGGTTACCATGAAGCCGACCTCATCCATATGCCCGGCGACCATGACTCTCGGACCTTCGTCGTTCCCGCGCAGTACAGCAAACAGGCTGCCGAGCCGATCCTGTACAAATTCTTCGGTATATGGGGAGAGTGCATTTTTTACCCAAGCGCGCAGCTCTCTTTCAAAGCCCGGCGCAGCCGGAAATTCAGTAAGCGTCCGAAACAATTCGCGTGTAGATTCATTCATAGGCTATTCGCTCCTTTGGAAAAAGGTATGTATGAGTTCATCCTATTTAGTATGCCCCTATATACCGCAAAAGTCTACATTACAAGCTATGAAACAATCGCGGCTTGCTCAGGAAAAATAGATCGTCCAAGCACCAAATGATTCCCGAAGAATACGCTGGAATAAAACATGTCAATGAGTCATGGACAGGGGAAGGGCGAAGAAATATGGGCGAATACGGGGTGGGATCGTACGGCCGGCAAGCTGAATTCGGCGAGTTTCTGCTCATTATCATTCTTTTCATACTGCTCGTCATATTGCTGAATTACTTTTTGATTTAATGGGCGAAATGGTTACGGTACATTTATGCTAAATTCAATCAAGCAACTACGATCGGCAGCTTTCCGGTTACGGAAGGCTGTCTTTTTGCATTTATGCTTGCCCATGAGAGCCGTACCACCGTGGCGGCCGTTTGCGCCCTGATGACGGAATCGTTCAAAACAGCATGACACCGCGCGGCTTTTGCATTAAGGATGATTTTCCAAACATAAAGGAAGTTCGTTCAAAGCATAATGATTATCGAGTGATATCCATAATGGCTTTCCGAGGCTGGTTGAAGAATCCATACTTAAATATTCAGCGGAGGTGTAACCAAATGTCCGGTTCCAACAACCAAAAGCCCAAGTCTGATATCAGTACCATGAGCTCGGCCGAATATCAGGCGATTGCGAAGAAGCATGAGCCTCCCCGCGCCGTATTTAAAAACTGTATACGCGCCTTTTTGGTCGGAGGCCTCATCTGTTTGATCGGTCAATGCATTCAGCGCTTTTTCATGACCGTGTTCGATATGAGCACGAAGGAAGCGAGCAACCCGACGGTGGCCGTTCTTATTATCATTTCCGTCATTTTGACCAGCTTTGGCGTATACGACAAAATTGCCCAATGGGCCGGTGCGGGAAGCGCGGTGCCGGTTACGGGTTTTGCCAACTCCATGTGTTCGGCCGCTTTGGAGCACCGGGCAGAGGGACTGGTCCTTGGAGTGGGAGCTAGCATGTTTAAGCTTGCCGGCTCCGTGATCGTGTTCGGTACCGTTGCGGCGTTTATTATCGGCATCATATACGCCGTGCTCGGCATCGGGGGGAGGTAACGCGAGATGAAGATCATCGGTCAAACGTGGCAGTTCGAGAACAAACCGGTCATTATCGGCACCGGTACGATTGTCGGACCTGAAGAGGGAGAGGGGCCGCTGGCGGAAGACTTCGATTATATATACGACAACATCGAGATCAATGAGAAAACATGGGAGAAGGCGGAACGTAAGCTGCTGGAGGACGCTTCACGGAAAGCTGCGGAGAAGGCCGGGATTAAGGAGGATCAGCTTCAGTTCTTTGTAGGCGGAGACCTAATGAACCAAATTATCAGCAGCTCCTTCGCAGCAAGGCAGCTTGGCGTTCCGTATCTCGGCGTTTTCGGCGCCTGCTCCACCTCCATGGAGAGCCTTGCGGTCGCTTCGATGATCGTGGATTCGGGCTCCGCGAAATATGTGATGGCAGGCACGGCGAGCCATAACTGTACGGTGGAGAAGCAGTTCCGTTATCCGACGGAATACGGCTCGCAAAAGCCTCCGTACGCCCAGTACACCATAACGGGAGCAGGCTGCTCCGTCGTCTCCAGCGAGGGGGACGGACCGCGCGTCACATACGCCACGATCGGGAAGGTCGTCGACCTGGGCATCAAGGATCCCTTCAATATGGGAGCCGCCATGGCCCCCGCTGCGGCCGATACGATTACGAAGCATTTTAAAGATACCGGCAGACAAGCCAAAGATTATGATTTGATCGTGACCGGCGACCTGGCATCCGTCGGCCTGCCGATTGCCAAGGATCTTCTGAAGCAGAACGATGTCATCATGGACGGCACGGTTTTTGCCGATTGCGGTCTGATGATTTACGATCTGGAAAAACAGAAGTACGTGAATGCTGGCGGCAGCGGCTGCGGCTGCTCAGCCGTTGTGACTTACGGCCATATCTTGAACCGGATGCGTAAAGGAGAACTGAACAAGGTGCTGGTCGTTGCTACGGGTGCCCTGTTGTCGCCGCTGTCATACCAACAAGGCGAGAGCATCCCGTGCATTGCTCATGCAGTAGCTATAGAGACGGGAGGAAGCAACTGATGCAGTTTTTATGGGCTTTTATCATTGGCGGTTTGATCTGCGTTATCGGACAAATCATGATGGACGTTATAAAGCTGACCCCTGCGCATACGATGAGCACCCTCGTCGTGGCCGGCGCAATTGCCGACGGGTTCGGCCTGTATGAACCGCTTGTCAAATTTGCCGGGGCCGGAGCCTCGGTTCCGATCACCAGCTTCGGCAACTCTCTGGTTCACGGAGCTTTGACAGAGCTGGAGCGGGACGGCTGGATCGGGGTCGTGACGGGGATATTCGAAGTAACGAGTGCAGGGATATCCTCGGCGATCATATTCTCTTTTCTTGCTGCGCTTTTGGTGAGGCCAAAAGGCTAATGTTATAGCTGTTCAGACATCTATGCTGCCCTGGTTAAACAACCAGGGTTTTTTGCTGTTTAAAGCAAGTCTGGCGTTGGTTAAGGAACAAAATATGGCTGCGAATGTACTCTGCGACCTCGATCATGTACAATAGTACTAAATTAAGTATTTATTCCCTTACAGGAGGTTAGTCATACATGCCCGTAAGCCAAGAATCCATGAAAATCATTTCCTCGGTGCGATCCAATCTGGAGTCGTGCCTGCTAGGCAAAGAATTCGAGATCCAATTGCTCCTTACGGCGCTGCTCGCTGGTGGACATGTTCTGATCGAGGATGTACCGGGAACGGGAAAAACGCAATTGATCAAAGCACTGGCTAAATCCATGCAGGGAGATTACCGGCGTATTCAATGCAATCCGGACATTCTTCCGAGTGATATAACAGGGGTATCCGTATTTCACCCCCGAGATGAAATGTTTTATTTCCGGCCGGGACCTGTCATGACCAATATTTTGCTCGCAGATGAGATTAACCGGGCCACGACGAAGACGCAGTCCGCTCTGCTTGAAGTCATGGAAGAGCGCAGCGTGACCGTGGACGGGGAGACGCATGAGCTTCCGCATCCGTTCATGCTGTGCGCCACCCAGAACCCGATTGATTTCGAGGGAACCTATATGCTTCCGGAGGCGCAGCTTGACCGTTTCATGCTGAAGCTAAGCCTGGGATATCCCGATGCGGCAACCGAGAAGCAGCTCATGTATGCCTCGAAGGACGGACAGCTGTCGGATAGGCTGAAACCTGTGACGCATATGGATACCGTCTCCGCAATTCAGCGCGAGATTCGCGACATATTTATCGGCGAACCGGTTGCCGATTACTTGTTGAACATCACCCGCTCAACGCGGGAGCACCCTTCCGTCATGCTGGGCGCAAGCCCGCGGGCAACGCTGTCCTTCATGAATGCGGCCAAAGCCTTTGCCTTCCTTCAGCAGCGTGACTACGTGCTGCCTGATGATGTGAAGACGCTTGCCCCTTACGTCCTCTCACACCGGATTATGCTGCGTCCGGAAGCACGGCTCGATAATGCAACGCCCGAATCGGTGCTGGACTTTATTTTGCGACAGGTTAAAGTGCCTGTTCAAATGGGGAGATAAGCATGCGGCGCGCCGTTTCCGTATTTCTAAATGGCATGCAGCCGTCCAGACTGGCAGCGGTATTGACGGTTTGGTGCTTATGTCTTTTGTACGTGTTGTTTCAAGGAGGGAAAACCTCTCTCATGCTCTTTTCCATGGTCAGCCTCTTATCCGTATATGTCATCGGAGCGGGCTTTGGCGGGGTGAGGCGCGTAAAGGCGAAGCGCAACATTCTCGGTGACCGGGATCGCCGCGATCAGCTTCATGCCGGGGAGCAGGTGCGCGTTCGGCTCGATGTGAACGTCCCCGGGTTATTGCCGATGCCGTATTTGGTCGTCAAGGAAGTGCTGCAAAGACATAACGGCGATTCATGGTCATTCGAAGACAGCATTATCCCGAACATGCGCGGTGCCGGGGTGCTCGTATTCCAGACTCCGCCTCTCGAGCGGGGGCGGTATGCGTTCGCCGGGACGGAATGTATCAGCGAGGATATCTTCGGCATCATGGAGCATCGGGGACGGATCGAAGTGAACACGGAATTTAGGGTCCTCCCAAGGACGGTTTATATTCCGAAATGGAACCGGAATATCCATAGATCCCGGCTCGGCGGTACGCATACAACAGTATCTGCCTCAAGGCGGGAGACGACTCAAATTAATGGGGTGCGCGATTATGTTTATGGCGATCGGATTTCGCGGATTCACTGGAACGCGACGGCGAAGACCGGTTCGTGGAAATCCAAGGAGTTCGAGCATGAATCCTTTCCCAAGACGCTGATCGTCCTGGATGGCGCCCAGAATGCTTATGTGAGCGATCAGCAATTCGAGGTTGCCGTATCTGCTGCCGCTTCGCTGATTGAATATGGTGCGAAGGAGCATGCGGGAACGGGTTTGTTTACGGCCACAGAGGAAGGCAAGCTGTTTCCTCCGACGGAGCAGGCAGGGGAACGTATGCGCATGATTCAGCATTTGGTCGATGTGGATTACAACCGCAAGGGCAGCCTGATTGCAGAGCTAGAACGCTCCTACCGCCATTTCCCGCAGGGAGCCGTGCTCCTGCTCATCAGTCCGATGAGCGGCAGGGAGGCGTCCGAAGTCCTACGCTGGGTGGAAGCCAGAGGCATGAATCCATGCTTTCTGCAAATCATGAATCCCGGCGGCAAGCCGCTTCGCGATGAATCGATCTCGATCCTGAGGTCGCGGGGGATTTCATGTTACTCCGTCTCATCGCTTGAGGAGCTGCCTGCTGCGTTGGGAGGTGGAGTCGCTTGAAGCTGTGGCTTGATAAGCTGTCAACGACATTTTTTAATACGCTGACGGTGCTGTGGATTTGGATCATCGGCATGCAATGGGTATCCTTCACGGAATCCATCTGGCTGTCGGAGACGACGGCGATTGTAATCGCCGCCATTACCATTACCGCGGTGATTGAAGCGCTGATACCGCTTAAGCAGGTGTTTAGGCTTGTATTGCAATTCCTATTGATTCTGTACAGCGTGTTTAAGCTGCTGGAAGCCGGCGGCAGGCCGGTGCCTTCATTCGGACCGGATACGGTATTATCCGATGAACTGATGTATTTATTCCCGTATTTATGGTTCGCTGTTGCAGCGTGGGCAATTTTCGTCTTTATATTTCTCTGGGCGAAGACCAAGCGGCGCATTCTGTTTGTTGTCGGATTGAACGTGATCGGCCTTGCGGTTCTGGATTCGTTCACGAAGGTCACTCTATGGGATGAGACGGCATGGGTAGCCGGAGCAGGCATGGGCTGGCTCGTGACGAACCACTTCAACCGCTTTCGCAGACGGTTCCCGCAGGGATGGGTTAACTTATCCAGATCTCCGTTTAAAATCATTGCCAACATTCTCGTCATCTTCTCGCTCATTATCGTTGCCGGTGTCAATATGCCGCACATCAATCCGACGCTGACCGACCCTTATACGGCATGGAGGGAATGGAGCGGAGTGCCATTGTCCGGCGTCAGCACGAGCGGTACCGGTACCTTGATCGAAGCTCCGGTAGAGAGCTCGTCCGGATATGGAAGAGGCGATAACGATCTGGGCAGCGGCTTCAACTTTGATTACTCCCCGGTGATGTCGGTTAGCTCGGAGGAGCGCAGTTATTGGCGCGGGGAGACAAGGGCCGTTTACTCCGGAACAGGCTGGGCCGACCGGAGCGGAAGACGCTCGGGGGCCGATGTAGGGATCGGGGAGAGCCTTCCCGATGAGGAGGCAAGCTCCATGCCGACCAAGACCGTGAAGCAAACGGTCACGATGCTGAACGATACCGAGTATCCGGTCCTATTCGGAGCTTATAAGATCCATGAGGTTCAAATGCTGGATGAGGTTATCGATCCGGAGCGTCTAAGCTGGGTATCTGAAGGGGCTGAGCTGCATCTGCAGGGGGGACGAAACGGCGATTACCCGAAAAGCTATACGCTGGTATCGGAGGTTCCCGTCATTCCACTTGAAGAGCTTAGGGGCAAAACCTACAGTCAACTGTACAACGGTTCCGTGGATGATGCCTATCTCCAGATCCCAAGAAACTTTCCCGACCGCGTAACCGATTTGGCCAAGCAAATCACGGAATCGGCAGAAACGCCGTATGATAAGGTCATTTTGCTGCAACAATACTTACAGAGCAACTACTCATATACCAATACACCTGATCTGTCGCGCAAGCAAAGCGAGGATTTTGTGGACAGCTTCCTGTTTGAAGTCCGGGAGGGCTATTGCGATTACTTCTCCACCGCAATGGTGATGATGACCCGATCGCTGGATATCCCTGCACGCTGGGTAAAAGGCTATGCGCCCGGAAGCAGCTCAGTCAGCGAATACATCCCGATGGACGGGCAGAGTCCGGTCAGCAGCGGGACCTATACGGTAACGAATGCCGACGCGCACTCATGGGTCGAGGTCTACTTCGGCGAGTACGGCTGGATTCCGATTGAGGCGACACCTGGCTTTAGTATGCCGCTCCTTACAGGTCAGCCTGAAGCTGAGCCAGTGGTTCAAGAAGAGGTTGAAGAAGAGGAACAGGAAGAGGCGGAGACGACACCTGCCGCTGCATCGGATGATCAATCTTCCGGATGGTGGAAAGGCATCGGCATTGCGGCAGCTGTTGTGATTGCGCTGTGGATCTTTTACATTCTGTGGAGAATGCGCATTAATCTGCGCTTTGCCGGGGCGCGGCTCCGTGCAGGGAAGCCGCTGTCCGCTGCGGACAAGGTCATTGCGGAGACCGAGCGATGGCTGCGGTCGGTGCAGCGGAAAGGATTGGTCCGTCAGGACAGCGAGACGCTGCGCGAGTCGGTTCGCCGCTGGAGCGAGGCCAATCCATTGCTGGAGCCGCAGCTGAAGCCGCTGCTGCAGCAGTTCGAAACAGCCCGCTATAGTCCGGCAGAGGTATCGGAGGAGCAGTGGCGTCTTGTCCAAGCCGATGCGGAAGTCCTCAAGAAAATGATTCGGAAGGTTCGTCTGGCTTAAAGAGGAGCTCGGCAGTTCTTATCCATGTGAAGAGGGATGCCTGCCTTCAACGGGCTTGATCCCGGAAGACGGTATTATTCTGATCTTAACCGGCATCGGTAAATGCATAGGCCGCCCGAGTCCTTTTTAGTGGGATGACGGTGGTCTTTTGCTGAACATTTCGGCATCAGCGATTCAAGTGCTTTTGTTCGTGATTATTTTTACTACGGAACCGGATTATGGTATAGTTTTTCGTATGAAATTGAGGTGACGAAATTGTTTGAAATGCTAATTCCGAAGCTCCGTGTCAATACGGTTTTCGATATTGATCTGGAAGAGCTGTACGAGCAAGGATATCGCGGAATCATTACGGATCTCGACAATACGCTCGTCGGTGCGAAAGCGCCGCTCGCCACGCCGGAGCTCGTGGACTGGTTTAAGAAAGTGAAGGAGATCGGCTTCCAGCTGATCATCGTTTCAAACAACCAGCTCGAACGGGTGTCGAAATTCGCAACACCGCTCGATATCCAATATGTGCATGAAGCCCGGAAGCCGAGCAATGCCCCGTTCCGCAAGGCGATGAAGATGATGGAGCTGACCGCGGACAAAACGATTGTCGTCGGCGATCAAATGCTGACCGACGTATACGGCGGAAACCGGCTCGGTCTATATACGGTTCTGGTGATGCCCATCGCCATTAACGACGAGGGCTGGTTTACGCGTATGGTGAACCGCCGGGTGGAGCGGATCGCGTTAACCCGGCTGCGCAAAAAAGGACTATGGCTTGAGGAGGAACCGAAATCATGACCTTGCCAACAGGCGAAGACATCAAGAAATGCAGCGGCTGCGGAATCCGGCTTCAAAGCGAGGCCCAGGATCAGCCGGGGTATTTGCCGGAGAAGGCATGGGAGCGCGATCCGGTCATCTGCCAGCGCTGCTTCCGAATCAAAAATTATAATGAAGCGTCCTCGGTTGCCGTCGATCAGGACGAATTTTTACGTTTGCTGGGGCAGATCGGCGGAAAGAATGCCCTTGTCATTCATATTGTGGACCTTTTTGATTTCGAAGGGAGCCTGATTTCGGGACTGCAGCGTTTTGTCGGAAATAATCCGGTTATACTGGCTGTCAATAAAACCGATCTTTTACCGAAGGTGACCAACTGGAATAAGGTTCTGAATTGGGTCCAGAAGCAATGTAAGGAACATGGGTTAAAGACGGAGGACATCGTTCTGTGCAGCGCAAAGAAAAATCAGGGCTTTGAACGGCTGCTTGAAACGGTTGCCTATCACAGAGGAGACCGGGACGTATATGTCGTCGGTGCCACCAATGTAGGAAAGTCCAGTCTGATCAACCGCTTAATACGCGACTACAGCGACTTGGAGCAGGAGCTGACAACCTCCCGCTACCCGGGGACCACGCTGGATATGGTCCATATTCCGCTGGATGACGGACGAGATATTATCGATACTCCGGGCATCGTGTACCCTTGGCGTTACAGTGAAATCGTGAGCCGGGAGGATCTGCGCGAGGTCATGCCGGAAAATCCGCTGAAGCCGGCCGTTTACCAGCTGAATGAAGGCCAAACCCTGTTCTTCGGCGGCTTTGCCCGCTTTGATTTCGTGCAGGGAGTCCATCAATCGTTCACGTGTTTTATCAGCGGAAGGCTCAACATTCACCGGACGAAGCTTGAACGGGCGGACACGTTGTTCGAAGAGCATGCGGGCGAGCTGCTCTCTCCGCCGACCCGCGATAGGCTGGCCGAGCTGCCGGAATGGACAAGGCATGAAATCCGGATCCCGAAAGGCTCCCGGACCGATGTGTTCATTTCCGGCCTTGGCTGGATCAAGGTCAATGGCGACCAGGGAGCGCTAGTGGCCGTTCATGCGCCGAAGGGAGTCAAGGTGCTGGCTCGTCCTTCGCTGATTTAATTGCGTCGTCAACGCGTCTTCATGACTGAAGACGGTTTACTCACGGGAGAGACGGGGGAAATACAATGAAGGAAACTCAAGCCGGCACCGATTATTTGAAGCTCGGCGTCATGGGGGATCCCATCGGCCATTCCAAATCGCCGGCCATGCATAACGCGGCGCTTGCCGCATTAAACCTCCAAGGGGCGTACATTCCGCTCCATATTCGGCCTGAAAGATTGGGGGATGCGATCGAGTCGGTCAAGACGCTCGGATTTCGCGGAGTGAACGTAACGATTCCCCATAAGGTGGAAGTCATGCGGTATTTGGATGCCATCGACGAGGGCGCTGCCCGGATCGGCGCCGTAAACACGATCGTGAACGATAACGGCAGGCTGACGGGTTACAATACAGACGGAATCGGGTATGTGCGCTCCCTGAAGGAGGAGGCTTGCCCGGATCTTAAGGGCAAGCGCATCGCGGTGCTCGGCGCCGGCGGCGCTGCCCGAGGCATCATTTATGCCTTGATCGGCGAACAGCCGGAATCGATCTCCATCATTAACCGGACCGAAGACAAGGCCAAGGCGCTTGCGCAGGAATGGGGAACGATGGCCGAGCTTCACGGCTGCGGCGAAGAGCATGCGAAGGAAGTGCTTTCGCGAGCTGAGGTTATTATTAATACGACCTCAGTCGGCATGCACCCCCGAATTTCAGAAATGCCGGTTCATCCGGAATGGATTCCTGAGGGGGCGGTCGTCAGCGACCTGATCTATAATCCGCTGAAGACCGAGCTGCTGCTGCAGAGCGAGCAGAGGAATTGCACCGTGCACGGGGGACTGGGCATGTTCATTAATCAGGGGGCTTATGCCCTGGAATATTGGACCGGCCTCAGGGCGCCGGTGGAGGCGATGAAGGAAGCGGTACTCGCAAGCTTGCTATAAGGATTCATTCTTTTGTTTATTGATTAATGGGTAAGCTAAAGCTACAATATAGTTTTTAAACAAGCGATAGGCTTGTATAGATGATGATTAAGGGGTAATGACCAAGCATGTTAACAGGAAAGCAAAAACGACACTTACGTTCGCTTGCCCATCATTTGGACCCGCTGTTCCAGGTAGGCAAAGGCGGCAGCAATGAGCATTTGATCCGCCACATCGAAGAAGCGATTGAGAAGCGGGAGCTGCTGAAAATCTCGGTGCTCAACAATTGCCTGGAGGATCCTCGCGACATCGCTGAGGAGCTGGCCGAAGGTGCCGGGGCCGAATTGGTCCAAGTCATCGGAAAGACGATTGTTCTCTATAAGGAATCGAAGGATCATAAGACGATCGAACTGCCTTAAAGCAAGATCGGTGTTCAGAGTATCATAGTCCTCTGACTAGGGGAGGTGAGCCGAATGAAAGTGGGGATCATGGGGGGAACCTTCGACCCTGTTCATATCGGACATATGCTGGCGGCTGAGGCGGCGCGCGTCGCTTATGGCCTGGAGGAAGTGTGGTTCATGCCGAGCCATATTCCTCCGCATAAGGAGGATGCGGGCGTCACCGGGATGATGCGGCTGGAGATGACAGCCGAGGCGGTTGCCGGCCACCCGTCCTTCCGCACGCTGGACCTTGAAATCAAGCGCGGCGGCATTTCCTATACGGTCGATACGATCAAGGCCCTTCGCGAGATGTATCCCGAGCACGATTTTTCGTTTATCATCGGAGCGGATATGGTGGAGTATCTCCCGAAGTGGAACCGGATCGAGGAGCTAGCGGGAATGCTGACGTTCATCGGGGTCAACCGTCCGGGGACGAAGCTGAACGTAGAGTCGCTGCCGGATTTTCTTAGACGGGTGGTAAGGATCGCGGAAATGCCGCTGATCGAGATTTCATCCACGATGATCCGGGAGCGGGCGGCCGCCGGCGGATCCATCCGCTACATGGTGCCGGATCGCGTGTACGATTATATTGTTAGGAGCGGTATATATGGTGTACAGCCGTGAAGATTTGATCGAAGCCGTCTCCTCCCAGATGCCGGCCAAGCGCTGGGAGCATACGAAGGGCGTTATGGAGACGGCCGTTATTTTGGCGAACCGGTTCGGGGCCGATCCCCAGAAAGCGGATTTGGCCGCGATTTTACATGATGTAGCCAAGTACTGGCCGGTTGAGAAGCTTCGGGAGGTGCTCGAGGAGCAGGGAGAGTCCTCGGAGCTGCTCCAATATGACAAGCAGCTGTGGCATGCCGAAGTGGGCGCGATCGTCGCAGAGCGGGATTATGGGGTAACGGACACCGAGGTGCTGGATGCTATCCGCTATCACACGTCGGGCCGAGTCGGGATGAGCTTGCTGGACAAGGTGGTGTGCCTGGCCGATTATATGGAGCCGGGGAGGGATTTCCCCGGTGTGAATAATATTCGGGAACTGGCCAACCATAGCCTTGAAGAGGCGCTCGCAGCCGGGTTTGATTCGACGATTGGACATCTGCTGTCACGCAGACAGATTATTTTTCCGTTGACGGTGCTAGCCCGCAACGATCTCATTAAGCAATTGGAGGCGAATTCATGACGATAAAACCGGAAGAATTGTTAAATATAGCTGTAGAGGCCGCAGAGGATAAGAAAGCGAACGATTTGGTCGTTCTGGACCTGAGAGGCATCTCGCTTGTGGCGGATTATTTTGTTATTTGCCACGGGAATTCGGATACGCAGGTTCAGGCAATTGCAACGGAAATCCGCAAACGGATCCATGATAAAGGCGTAGCTCTTCGGGGACTGGAAGGCATGGATGCTGCCCGCTGGGTGCTGATGGATATCGGGGATGTTGTCGTCCATATCTTCCACCGGGACGAGCGCGAGTATTACAACATTGAGCGCTTGTGGTCGGATGCCAAAGTGGTGGAGAACGTATGAGCTTGATCGCGGGCACGATCGTCCAGCTTACGGTTTCCAGGGAGGTTTCGCCTTACGGCTACTTTCTTGATGGCGGCGACCGGGATGTCCTGCTGCACTATTCGGAAGTGACCGGGAGCATTGCTCCGGGGGATACCGTCGAGGTATTCATCTTCTTCGATACCGAAGACCGTTTGGCAGCAACGATGAAAAAGCCGCTGCTAACCCTTGGTGAAACGGCAAAGCTGGAGGTGGCGGACGTTCATCCCCGGCTCGGCTGTTTTCTGGAAATGGGACTCGGAAGGCAGCTGCTGCTACCGATCCGGGAGCTGCCCGAAATGAAAGAGCTGCATCCTCAGGTGGGTGATCATGTATTCGTAACGATGGAGCATGATAAACAAGGCAGGCTGCGCGCCAAGCTGGCGGGTGAGCAGGAGCTCGCTCCGCTCGCCTTCCACGCGCCGAAATCGTGGATGGGCGAATGGTTTACGGCGCTGGTATACAAGCCGCTGCAGATGGGAACCTTCGTGATCGTCGACGGAGGCGTGGTCGGCTTTGGAGCGATCGGCATGATCCACTCCTCGGAGCGGACGCGGCTTCTTCGCCTGGGTGAAGAGGTGCGCGTACGGGTGAGCCATATTCGCGAGGACGGCCGGGTGAATCTGTCGATGGTTCCGCGCAAAGAGATCGGACGAAACGATGATGCAGACCGGCTGCTGGCGTTCCTGAAGGAACGGCCGGGCGGCGCAATGCCCTATTCCGATGAAACACCGCCCGACATTATCAAGCAGCGCTTTGGCATCAGCAAATCTGCATTTAAGCGTGCGCTCGGGAAATTGATGAAGGATGGCCTTGTCACACAGAAGGAAAGCTGGACGTATTTGGTGAAAAAAGAGGAGAATTCCGGTTCGGCTGAATAGCGACCGAAGAAGAAGCTTCTGGGAAAGTGGTGTCAGCATGTTGTCTTACCGAAAGTTTGCTTACGTATATGATCAGCTTATGGAAGATATGCCATACCCCGACTGGATCCGCTTTGCGAGAACGGCTTGGGACAAGCATGGCATGCCGAGAAGCATCGCGGAGCTCGGCTGCGGAACCGGAAGCATTACGATACCGCTGGTCAACTCCGGTTTTGAGGTGACGGGCATTGATTTGTCGGCCGATATGCTGTCTGTTGCCAGGCGGAAGCTGGAAGGATCGCCGCAGGGCAGCCGGCTGTTCCGCGAAGGGAGCGTCCGCTGGGTTCAGCAGGACATGCGTTCCTGGGAGCTGCCGGAGCCCGTTGATTCCGTGATCTCGTTTTGCGATTGCTTCAACTATTTGCTGGAGGAGAAGGATATTCGTTCCGCCTTCGTCCGCACGTACCAAGGGCTCAAGGAAGGCGGAACGTTTTTGTTTGACGTGCACCATCCGAACACGTTGATCCGGTATGATGCGGAGCAGCCATTCGTGTTGGATGAACGGGAGGTCTCCTACATATGGACCTGCGATCTGGATGAGCCCCGATGTGAAATCGAGCATCATTTGACCATTTTTGCACGGGATCATCAGGACCCTGCCGTCTACCGCCGCTTTGAAGAAACGCATATCCAGCGAGGATATGATCCGGAATGGATGAAGGTAGAGCTTATCAAAGCAGGCTTCCGTGATGTCAAATGCTACGCCGATTTCGAATGGGTTGAAGCCGGCGACGACGCTGCCCGTCTGTTCTTTGTAGCCATAAAATAAGATTACGGGAAAACCTTATATCATGTTGAGACTGCCTCAAGGTCATTTGACTTTGGGGCAGTCTCTTTATGCATGAAGGACTTTTTTGCGTTTGCAAAGGCATCCGACTTGCCTCTCCCAGCACGCGGTGTAATGATGGCTGCTGCACGATGATCAGCGACGCTCGGACGACAAGCCAAATTGCTGCAGGGACCACTGACAGGCGGTCGGCGCACCCATTATAATCTGAAACGCTTTTTAGGCTAATTATTTGATTGTGGTTAAGGTACACAGACGGAGCTATAGGTTTGCAGATCGGACTATGCTACGATGGGTCATATCCGGCCATTGCAATAATGACAGCGCTGTCTACATAGATGTATCTAAGATTGTAACCTCTGGAAGGCGGGATTTCGAGAGTCCAATGATAGTTAAATTCCCCCGGTGATGATAGGGGACATGAGAGGATGAGCGTACCATGAAAATGTCTGTATTTACGGTTGCAACCCCCGACTTGCAGCCTGAACAGCTGGCCAAGGCCGCAGCCGATGCCGGTATCGAAGGGATTGAATGGCGATTTAAGGAAATCCCGCCCGGCGCCGAGGAGGAGCAGCCTTCCTTTTGGAGGCATAATCAATGCTCCATGGATCCCGGCGGGACGGAGCAGGATTGGCTGCGATTCAAGCAGGCGGCGGAGCTGCACGGCAGACAGAGCATTGCGGTCGTTCCGTATCTAACCTGCGGCGATCTGGCGGAAACGGAGAAAGTGATGAGGGCAGCCAAGCTGGTAGGAGCCTCTTTCATCCGCGCCGGCATTCCGGCTTACAATCGCAGCGTCAACTACAATGAGCTGTACGAGCAAGCTGTAAAATACCTGCTGGAAGTGGAGGATTTGGCAGCCGCTTATGATGTGAAGGCATTGGTCGAGACGCACCATAACACCATTGCGCCGAGCGCCGGGCTTACATACCGGCTCGTATCCCATTGCTCTCCTCAGCATGTCGGCGTATTGTACGATCCGGGAAATATGGTTCATGAAGGCTACGAAAATTATCGCATGGGACTGGAGCTGCTCGGTCCTTACTTGGCCCATGTTCATGTGAAAAATGGCGGTTATCGCAAGCATCCGTCGGAGGACGGGAGCGAGGCAACGTGGACCGGGGAATGGACGCCGCTTGCTCAAGGCGCCGTTCCGTGGCGTCAGGTTATCCAGGATTTGAAGTCTGTTGGTTATGACGGCTATTTCGGCATCGAGGATTTTAGCGGCACGTACGATTCGACCGAGATGCTGCTTCGCTTTGCCGAGCAGATGAAGCAGTGGAGCGAAGATAAACAATTCGCGTAACGAATAATTGGATTTATTTTTATAGATGCGTAACGGAAGATATGAAATGTATGAGGGAGGATTGCAGTATGGAACAAGTTCGTATAGGTGTAATCGGTCTCGGAATGGGCTTCTCGCATGCCAAGTCGCTCGCGGCTGGACGGATCGCGGGAGCACGTCTTAGCGCCGTATGCGATTTTAATCCGGCCAAGCAGGAGATAGCCAAAGAGACGCTGCCTTCGGATGTGCGGATCTTTAGCGACGTGGATGCGATGATGGCTTCAGGAGAGGTGGACGCGGTCATTATTGCAACTCCGCATTACGGGCATCCGCAGGAAGCGATTCAAGCGCTGAACCGGGGGCTGCATGTGCTGATCGAGAAACCGGCCGGCGTCTATACCAAGCAGGTCCGCGAGATGAATAACGCAGCGGCTGCAAGCGGCAAAGTGTTCTCCATCATGTACAATCAGCGCTGCAATCCGCTTTATAAGAAGCTGCGGGAGCTGATTGCGGATGGAGAGCTCGGCGAAATCCGGCGCATGAACTGGATCGTGACGAACTGGTACCGTTCCCAGAGCTATTACGATTCGGGAGGCTGGCGTGCGACCTGGTCCGGCGAAGGCGGCGGCGTGTTGATCAATCAATCTCCGCACCAGCTCGATTTATGGCAATGGACGACAGGCATGATGCCGAAGAGAATTCGGGCATTCTGCGCGTTCGGCAAGTATCGCAACATCGAGGTCGAGGACGACGTGACCGCTTACGCGGAATACGAAAACGGCGCAACCGCCGTATTCATCACGACCACCGGCGAAGCGCCGGGCACGAACCGGTTTGAAGTGACGGGAGACCGCGGGAAAATCGTCATCGAAAACGGCAATCTTACTTTTTGGAGACTTCGGGTGCCGGAGCCGGAATTCAACCGTCAGTATACCGGCGGCTTCGGCGAACCGGAATGCTGGAAGTGCGACGTTCCGATCGTGGGAGACAATCCGCAGCATAACGGCATTATTCAAAATTTTACGGATGCCATTCTGCACGGCACCCCGTTAATCGCTCCGGGCGAAGAGGGAATCCATGGACTTACCTTGTCGAATGCAATGCATCTGTCCACGTGGACGGATAACTGGGTGGATCTGCCGCTGGATGAGGATCTGTACTATAACCTTCTGCAGGAGCGGATCGCCGCCTCGACCGGAGAGAAGACGGTGCGGGAGATCGGCCCCGTCGATATGAGCAAAACATTCGGAACCTACTAAATACAAGAAATAGGGGAGGCAGCAATATGAACCGGAGTGATGGAATGCGATATGCGCCGGTAGGCAAAGCCCAGCCGGTCTGCAAGCCCGGGGAATTCACGATCGCGGCCATGTCATTGGAGCATGGACATATTTACGGCATGTGCAACGGTCTTATCGAAGCGGGGGCCACGCTGAAATGGGTGTACGACCCGGACCCTGGGAAGGTAAAAGCATTCTGCGAGGCATACCCCGGCGTACGGCCGGCTTCCTCCGAAGCGCAAATATTGGAGGATCCGGAGGTAAAGCTGGTCGCGGCTGCGGCGATCCCTTCGGAACGCTGCGGGCTTGGGCTCAAGGTGATGTCGCATGGCAAGGATTATTTTACCGACAAAACGCCGTTTACGACGCTGGAGCAGGTAGAGGCCGCCAGGGCGAAAGCGGCGGAAACCGGCAGAAAATACATGGTTTACTACAGCGAACGACTTCATGTGGAGAGCGCGGTTCATGCCGGACGCTTGATTCAGGATGGAGCGATCGGCAGGGTGGTTCAGGTGCTCGGCACAGGCCCGCATCGGTTGAATGCGGCATCGCGTCCCGATTGGTTTTTCCGCCATGAGCAGTACGGGGGCATTTTATGCGATATCGGCTCCCACCAGATCGAGCAGTTTTTATTTTATGCAGGCTGCAGGGATGCCCAGGTGCTGAGCAGCAAGGTCGGCAATTATGCGAATCCGATGTATCCGGAGCTCGAGGATTTCGGGGATGCCACGCTGCTTGGCGACAACGGGGCGACGAATTATTTCAGGGTCGACTGGCTGACGCCGGAGGGACTCGGGACATGGGGTGACGGCAGAACCTTCATCCTGGGCACGGACGGATATATTGAGCTTCGCAAGTATATCGACATTGCCAGACACCCGCATGGTGATCATCTGTACTTGGTGAACAAGGACGGGGAGTTCCATATGGAGCTGAAGGGGAAGGTCGGCTATCCGTTCTTCGGTGAGCTGATTCTCGATTGCCTGGAGCGGACGGAGCGCGCCATGACCCAGGAGCATGCCTTCAAAGCGGGAGAGCTGTGCGTCAAGGCCCAAAACTTAGCCGTGCGGATCGGATAAATCCATTATAATAAAGGGAGACCCCGCCAAAATTCCCGGGGAATTGATTCATAACCTCGATAAGGGGGATTCCCACATGTCTTCGCGGTTGACGACTCCACCATCCTGGATGCCGGGCTTTGACCGGATGCTGCTGAGGGAACCGATTGAACTCGGCTGCTATAATGACCGGCCTTTATCCGGCGGGACTTTCCACTCCCACGCTTTTTACGAAATTTATTATTTTCATGAAGGACGCTGCACGTATCTGATCGGAGACTCCGTTTTTGCGCTGAAGCCCGGGGACCTGCTCCTGATGAACGGGTTGACGCTGCATTGCCCGAATGTGGAGCCGGGTTCGCGCTATGTCCGGAGCATTATCCATTTCGATCCCGCCTGGGTGTGCAGGGAGCTGCCCGAATCGGCAAGATCGGTCCTGCTGGATCCCTTCGAAACGCTGCGCAATCACCGGATGACGCTGACTGGGCAGAGGAGGGAAGAGTTTGAGCGGCTGCTGGAGGATATGAACCGGCTGCGGGGGGCGGAAGCTGCTTTCAAGCAGGAGCGATTGAAGCTTCGGCTTCAGGAAATGCTGTACGTCATTGCGGGCTGGTGTCAAAGCGAAGTGCAGCAGCAGGATTCGATCTCTGATAAGGAGCGCCATGTACAGCACGTCGTCTCGTTTGTGGAAGAGCATTACATGGAGGATTTGACGCTGGACCGAATTGCCAGGGACATGCATCTTACGAAGCATTACTTGTCCTCTTTGTTCAAGGAGGTCACCGGAACGACCGTATTCAAATATGTATACCACCGAAGAATTAACCAGGCCAAAATCCTGCTGAGACTGCACCCCCATATGAGCATTACGGACGTCAGCCGGGCGGCCGGCTTCAAGCATTTGGCCCATTTCAGCCGGATGTTCAAGACGATGGTCGGAACGGCGCCGGAGCATTACCGCAAGTCCCAGGGCGAACTCCGTTGACTTGGCGCGGCTTTTTGGGTATAATAGCCACATTAAAATGGAAATCATAGTAATGCAATGAAGGGGACTAGTAGTTCCGTATGCGATCATGCAGAGAGCCGGTGCATTTGGTGGAAGCCGGTTGACGCAAGGGATGAACTCGCCTCTGAGCAGCGGCGCGAACCCGGCTTTCGGATCTTAAGAATGCTTATTTATCCGTCGGTCGATGAAACGTCGCCGTCTCATCCGCGATAAGGATGCAAAGGGAGTGAAAGGCAAAGCATGCCTTGCACTAACTAGGGTGGTACCACGGGAATCAAACCTCTCGTCCCTAGCGTCAGCGCTATGGATGATGAGGTTTTTTTTGTTTTCAGGACAGCGGCATTAACAGCCTTGTCCGTTCGACAGTGAAGGAGGAGCTATGTAGTATGACGGATCAACAATCAGCCGGCCACGGCTATAAGCCGCAGGTCATTGAACCGAAATGGCAGAAGTATTGGGAAGAGAACAAAACCTTTAAAACCGAGGACAACTCGTCCAAACCGAAATTTTATGCACTCGACATGTTCCCGTATCCTTCCGGAGCGGGTCTTCACGTCGGGCACCCGGAGGGCTACACGGCCACCGACATCATTTCCCGCTATAAGCGGATGCGTGGGTACAACGTGCTTCATCCGATGGGCTGGGACGCGTTTGGCCTTCCGGCAGAGCAATATGCGATGGATACAGGCAAGCATCCACGCGAATTCACCATCCAGAACATCAATAACTTCCGCCGCCAGATCAAGTCGCTCGGATTTTCTTACGATTGGGACCGGGAGATCAGTACGACGGATCCGGACTATTATAAATGGACGCAATGGATCTTCATCCAGCTGTACAAACGGGGCCTTGCTTATGTAGCCGAGGTGCCGGTGAACTGGTGCGAAGCGCTGGGTACGGTTCTTGCGAACGAGGAAGTCATTGACGGCAAGAGCGAGCGCGGCGGCCACCCGGTCGTCCGCAAGCCGATGCGGCAGTGGATTCTGAAAATTACCGAGTATGCGGACCGGCTGCTTGAGGATCTGGATGAGCTGGATTGGAGCGAAAGCCTGAAGGACATGCAGCGCAACTGGATCGGCAAATCGGTCGGCGCCGAGGTGCGGTTTGATATCGATGGGCATGACGCCAAGCTGGAAGTGTTCACGACCCGTCCGGACACCCTCTTCGGCGCAAGCTACTGCGTGCTGGCACCGGAGCATGAGCTGGTGGACAAAATTACGACCCCAGAGCAGCGGGAAGCGGTGAAGGCTTATCAGGATCAGGCAGCCCGCAAGAGCGACCTGGAGCGTACGGATCTGGCAAAAGACAAGACCGGGGTCTTTACCGGGGCTTATGCCATCAACCCTGCCAGCGGCGCCAAGCTGCCGATCTGGATCGCCGATTACGTCCTCGCCGGCTACGGAACCGGCGCGATCATGGCCGTTCCGGGCCACGATACCCGCGACTGGGAGTTTGCGAAGCAATTCGGGCTTCCGATCATTGAAGTGGTGAAGGGCGGCAACGTGGAGGAAGAAGCTTACACCGGAAGCGGCGAGCACGTCAATTCCGGCTTCCTCAACGGAATGGACAATGAGGCTGCTATTCAGGCCATGAACGAGTGGCTTGAGAAAGAAGGCAAGGGTAAGAAGAAGGTCACGTACCGGCTGCGCGACTGGCTGTTCAGCCGTCAGCGCTACTGGGGCGAGCCGATCCCGATTCTCCACCTGGAGGACGGAACGATGAAGACCGTTCCGGAAGACCAGCTGCCGCTGCTGCTGCCGGACGTGGATCAGATCAGACCGTCCGGCACCGGCGAATCTCCGCTGGCGAATGTGACGGAATGGGTGGAGACGGTTGATCCGGAGACGGGCATGAAAGCCCGCCGCGAGACCAACACGATGCCACAATGGGCAGGCAGCTGCTGGTACTATCTCCGTTACATCGATCCGCATAACCCGGATGAGCTGTGCTCGAAGGAGAAGCAGAAGGAATGGCTCCCGGTAGACCT
Organism: Paenibacillus sp. FSL W8-0919; assembly: GCF_038003785.1. NCBI lineage: Bacteria > Bacillati > Bacillota > Bacilli > Caryophanales > Paenibacillaceae > Paenibacillus > Paenibacillus sp. FSL W8-0919. Next base: position 5,984,717 of record NZ_JBBOPV010000001.1, on the reverse strand, counting down.
GTATATCGGCGGCGTCGAGCATGCGGTGCTTCACCTGCTGTACGCAAGATTCTGGCATAAGGTGCTCTATGATCTCGGAGTCGTCGATACGAAGGAGCCGTTCCAGAAGCTCGTGAACCAAGGCATGATTCTCGGCAACAATAATGAGAAAATGAGCAAATCCCGCGGCAATGTCATCAACCCTGATGATATCGTGAACGAATATGGAGCCGATACGCTTCGGGTATACGAGATGTTCATGGGGCCGCTGGAAGCGACCAAGCCATGGAACACGAACGGTGTTGAAGGCACGCATCGTTTCCTCTCCCGCGTATGGCGTCTGTTCATTGGCGATGACGGCCAACTGAATCCAAAAATCGTGGACGGGGAAGGTTCCGACGAATGGAAACGGATCCTGCACAAAACGATTAAGAAGGTTACCGAGGATATCGAGCATATGCGCTTCAACACCGCAATCAGCCAGTTGATGATCTTCATCAACGAGGGCTACAAGGCGGATGAGCTCCCGCGGAAGGCGATGGAGAATTTCGTTCAAATGCTGTCCCCGCTCGCGCCTCATCTGGCTGAAGAGCTGTGGAGCCGTCTGGGACACACCGAGAGCATCACGTATGTTCCTTGGCCGGAATACGATGAGGCTTGGACCGTAGAAGCCGAGGTGGAAATCGTCGTCCAGGTGAACGGAAAAATCGTGGACCGCACCAAAATTGCTAAAGACTTCGATCAAGAAGCCATGCAGCAGCATAGCCTCTCCCTTCCAAATGTCAAGCAGGCGCTGGAAGGCAAGAGCATTCGCAAAGTCATTGCCGTTCCGGGAAAACTGGTCAATATCGTGGCCGGTTAACCGAGAAGCCGAATGCGGCGTCCAGTTTTGCCAGATCCTCCTCATACTTGTCGTGTGTGGTTTCGATCAATTGGTAGAACAAGCCGTTCAGGTGCGAGTTCAGTAAAATGAGCGCCTGAGCGGTGATGCCGCCGGGTACCGCGACCCTTTCCTGAAGCTGTTCGGGGGAGAAGCCCTCCTCCGTTAGCAGCTTCCCTGTGCCGACCAGCATTTCGCCGGCCAGGGCATTGAGCGTGCCGCGGTCGATCCCTGTCATTTCGACGGCAGCGTCAATCCATTTTTCCAAGAACAAACTTAAAAAAGCAGGCCCGCAGCTGGAGAAATCGGAAGTGATTCGCGTGTGCGATTCCAGAATCTCAACGGGCCTGCTGATATAAGACAGGAGGCTTTGAATAAGCTGCCTGTCTTCTTCTTTTATTCGGGAACCATACATACATAACGAAGCTCCGCCTCCGGTGATATTGGTAATGCTGGGTATGATTTTTGCCACCTTGCACGGCAGCGCCGATTCCAGGTGAATCAGCTGGACAGGGCTTGTAATCGATACCGCAATTTGGTGCTCCGAAAGCCGGTCCCTGATTTCACTGATGACGGATTTGAATTCGAGCGGCTTGACACAGATGAAGAACAGATCGCTTTCCGAAGCCGTTTCCTTATTGCAGCTGCACACGGTAAGACCGGGATGTCTCTTGGACAGCTGCTGGGCTTTCTCGGGGGTACGGTTGCTGACCCGAATTTGCTCGGGCAGGAGTGCGCCCGATCGAATGAAGGCATCGATCAATAGACTGCCCATACTGCCCGTACCGATAAAACCAACCTTCATGTGTACGTCCCCTCCTTTCGCGCTTTACGGCAGAAATGTACCGTTACTACGTTTAATGTATGCGGCAAGGATGGCGATTCATGACGGGTTCGGATACGAATTTGCGGTTTGAGATCGAAAAATCTTCACAGTCTGGATGAGCAAATCATGTTTATCATGAAAAGGAGGATTTAAGAGATGAGGCGTATTCCAGTGGGATGGAGTGTATCAGCCGCGGCCTTGGGCTGCGTACTGATCCTATTTGCCGGCGGCCCGGAGAAAGGAATTCAGGGCTGGCAGCCTCTAAATGATCAGCTTGAGCAGGCGATTGCCGCGAATCATCCGGAAGGGGAAGTCCTGCCGGCCGGAGATACTGGAACCCGTACTGAGGCGAGCCCAGGTGAAGCCGGGTCCGGCGGGCAAGCCCTTGAGGCGAAGGCGGTATCGGAGGGTGCGCCTGTCGCCGCCCAGTCCAGCAAGAATGAAGCTCATTCCGAAGGAGAAGCTCCTGCGCAAGCAGATGCGGACGCGGCGACGCCCCCCGCTGCAGCTTCCTCCGGTGCGCCTCCGGCAGGCTTGGGCACCGAGGCGGCAGCACCTCCCGCCGAGGCGGCAACTCCTACAGAAAGCTCATCTTCGCTGCCTGCGGCCGGCGGGAGGTCCGGCCTCATTAACGTGAATACGGCGGATGCCGCCGGGCTGATGGAGCTGCCCGGCATCGGGCAGGCTAAAGCAAAGGCCATTATCGATTATCGGAACCAGCACGGGGCGTTTCGCAGCGTGGCCGATTTAATGAACGTGAAGGGCATCGGTCCCAAAATGCTGGAGAAGATGAAGCCTTACGTTGAACTTTAGCTGTGTGCTACAATAAAGGAGACATTGATAAGGAACAGGTGAATGACGGATGAATACGGATCGACGGAAAGATTGGGACACATACTTCATGGATATTGCTTATATGGTATCCACCCGATCCCAATGCTCGCGGCGCCATGTCGGGGCCGTGCTCGTGCAGGGCAAGAAGCTGCTCGGAACCGCTTATAACGGAGCTCCGATGGGGGTTCCGGATTGCTCGGAGGCGGGCTGCATGATCGCCGAGGACTATGAGCTTGTTGTTCAGGACGGGAAGGAAACGGTAGTGAAGAAGCAGCGGTGCATTCGAACCATTCATGCAGAACAAAATTTGCTGCTGTTTACCGACCGGATCGACAGGGAAGGAAGCACGGTATACGTAACCGACGAGCCTTGCTGGACCTGTGCCAACATGCTGGCCAACAGCGGAATCGTCGAGGTGGTATTCCACCGCCCGTATCCGAAGGATACGGAGAAAGTATCGAACATGATGAAGCAGAAGGGGATCATGTTCCGGCAGCTATCGGGGTATGAGCCGCCGCGGGAGACGATGATGGCGGTGAAGGAATAGAGACGTTCTTGAACAAACGAATAATCGCGATGCGGGGAAGAACCTTTGTTTGCAGTGGATTGCAGGCAGGGGTTCTTTTTCTATTGTAATTAACGGGATGATGCATTCGGGAAAGGAAGGTCGGAATGATGAGGCGTAGGCCGCTGCTAGTCTTTACGGTGCTATGGGTGATTGGAAGCAGTATCGCCTGCCTGACCTCCGGATGGAGGATGGCGCTGGCTGCGGCCGGTATTCTGCTTCTGCTGCTTGTGGTTTGTCAATGGGAGCGGGTCGGAAAAATCTATACGATGTGCATGGTATTCTCCTTGTGTTGTTCCGCTGCTTACTGGGAGTGGCATGACGCGATGAATGTGTCCGATTTGCATGTCCCGGCCCTAGAACGCGGGGAAGCCGAGTCGATTCCGATTTCAGGAGTCGGTGTTATCTCTTCGGAGGTGGCGATTGACGGGGATCGCGCGGATTTTACGGTATCGCTGCGCCATGCGGAGATCGAAGGAATACTGCCGCCGGATGCAGTGAATCGGGATCCAGCTAAGCTGCCGGGCAATTCGATGGAGACGGCAGACACCGTCATGGTTCAGGTCCGGCTGCTGGAGCAGGCGGAACAGAATATCGCGGCAGGCTGGAAGCGCGGAGATTCCGTTCATGTGTCAGGCGAGCTGCAGCAGCCGGGGATCGCGCGTAATTTTGACGGCTTCGATTATCGCCGCTATTTGCGCACGCAGAAGATTCATTGGATCGTGAAGGTAAAAGGGGCTGACCAGGTAAAGGCTTCGGCACCGGACGGATGGCGCGCCTCCCATATCCTGCGCTGGAATGATTCCTTGCGCGGAGCGCTCGGGGATCGGCTGGAACAATTGTACGGCGGTGTTCATGCAGGGTATATGAAGGGACTTGTCATCGGCAATCGGGATGATTTGGATCCTGATACATTCTCGGAATTTTCAAGGCTCGGTCTGACGCATATCCTCGCGATCTCCGGCATGCATGTAGCCGTTATTGTAGGATGCCTGCTGTTTATTTGCTCTACGCTCCGGCTGACGCGCGAAGCCTCGCTTACGGTGGTGATGTGCCTACTCCCTGCGTACGTCCTCTTGACAGGGGCCAGTCCATCGATTGTCCGGGCGGGCATTATGGGAATGATCGGACTGTATGCGGCAAGGCGGGGTCTCCTTAAGGACGGCTTGCATATATTAAGCGCTGCCGCCTTGGCGATGCTGATGTACAATCCATATTTTCTGGTCGACGTCAGCTTTCAGTTATCCTTTATCGTCACGGCCGGGCTCATGATCTTTGTGCCAAAGATAATGCCGCTGTTGTCCTTTATGCCCCGCTGGCTGGCGGGGACGGCCGGCGTTACCCTCGTTGCCCAGTGGGTATCCTTTCCGCTGACCATCTATTACTTCAATCAATTCTCGCTCGTATCCGTCGCCGCGAACTTGTTGTTGGTGCCAGTTATCAGCTTGATCGTGCTCCCTTTGGGGATGACGTCTCTGCTGTTAAGCTGGGTCTGGATGCGGGGAGCAGGCTGGATCGCCGGTCTGACCGAATGGTTGAACGATTTGACGTTCCGGCTGGTCGGCTGGATGAACGGCTCGGCATTGATGACGATCTGGCCTTCGCCGGACTTGCTGTGGATCATTGTATATTTTGCGCTCTTGTACGGCCTGCTGCATATATTAAGCAAGAGAGCCGAGGCGATCCGCCAGTTCAGGGAACAGCCAACCGATGATACGGTGCCCCTGGATGGCGCACGGAAGGAAGCCTTGATAAGAGACCGCCTGAATCATGTTGAGGCGGCGGGGATATTTCCCCTGCTGGACCGGTTGTCCGGCGCGCTTCGGTGGAGAGGTTATTGGCGGATGAGCGATTATATCGTTCGATTCGGGGGAAGGACAGCTGCTGCGGTATTAGCGTTTGCGCTGTGCCTGCTTCTGTTCGATGGCTATCGCCCCTCGTCCCTGCACGGGGCGGGCTTGGTGCAGTTTTTGGATGTGGGACAGGGCGATTCGATCCTGGTCACAACGCCGGAAGGCAAGCATATCCTTATTGACGGCGGCGGGACACTCAGCTTCCGAAAGCCTTCGGATGCATGGAAGGAGCGAAAGTCTCCATACGAAGTCGGGGAGAAGGTCGTCGTTCCCTTGTTGAAAAAAAGGGGCGTGCACCGGCTGGACGCTGTAATCATGTCCCATGGAGACCAGGATCATATCGGCGGACTCCAAGCCGTGCTCCGTGAAATTCCTGTGGATTCCATCGTCTTTAATGGCAGCTTGACCGATTCGGACGCCTTTCGCCAAAGCATGGCGATCGCCCTTCGGAAGAATATTCCCGTATATCGCGCCGGAGCGGATCTTATGGAATGGAAGCTTGGCAAGGACACGGAAATCCGGTTTTTGTCCCCGGTCACGTCACCGTCCGGCGAGAGCGGCCAGGCATTATCCCTGGTCAAGGAGCAAAATCATGCCTCGCTCGTATTCGTGCTTCACATGAACGGATGCCGGTTTTTATTCACCGGCGATACGGACGAAGCGGCAGAGCAAAAAATATTGCTTCATATGGAAGAGCGTACGGATGGAGGCGGCCTGCCGTTATTAAATGAACCGATCGATGTGATGAAGGTTGCCCACCACGGGAGCAAAACCTCCACGTCAGTCCGGTGGATGGACGCCTGGCAGCCGAGGGCTGCAGTCATCTCCGCCGGCGTTAACAATAGGTACGGGCATCCCCACCCGGATGTGGTCGCCCGATTGGAGCAGTACCGATCGGTGATATACCAGACCAATCGGCATGGCGAAATTCAAATGATCGTAAAGGACGGAGCCATAAAAGTGCGATCCAGACTAAATCCTTAGAGGGTCTGTCCTGAATAGCCTGAATCGTAGTATGATCGATGTGGTATGAAATAACAGGCGGATGACGTTGCTCTATATATTTGGTATAGTTAGATGAAGTTTCTTAAAAATTCATAGGTTACATACTGCAACATTTTTGTCATCATTTCCGTCTGTATGTATGCAGGGAGAGGGGGATCCACTGTGGTGGAGCAGGGACTCATCAGAGCCGCTCAATCGGGCGATCGCGACGCTCTAATCACCCTATTGCGAGAAATCGAGCAACATGTTTACCGAACGGCCTATTATATTCTGAACAATGAACAGGATGCGATGGATGCTGCTCAGGAGGCATTGATCCGCGTGTACACCAAGATCAATTCCTATGAAGAGAAAGCGCAGTTCAAGACCTGGGTTCAGCGGATCGTAACCAACATTTGCATCGATAAATTCCGCAGGAACAAGCCGACGGTGTCCATTGACGAGCATGATCTGGTGTTTCAGGACAGCCAGGATGTCGAAAGAGAAGTCATGTCGGGCTACATTGCCCAGGATATTCAGCAGGCCATCAATCAGCTGCCGGATCATCACCGTACGGTCATCGTCCTTAGGTATTTGCAGGACTTATCCTACAACGAAATCGCAGACTGCCTGAATTTGCCGCTGAACACGGTCAAATCGTATTTGTTCAGGGCCAGGCAGCAGCTGCAGAACATGCTGCATGAGCATCAGAAAGGTGGTGTATCAGGATGAATTGCCAAGAGGTGGTGGAACGCATGCACCGGTATTTGGACCGGGATCTGACTCCGGAGGAGACGGCTGAGATGTTTCAGCATGTGGCTGTTTGCAAGGAGTGTGCGGAAACCTTTCAAATATTGAAAGCATTGAATCGTGAGCTTGAGGATCTGCCGGCCGTGTCTCCGCCTGTCAGTTTGGTGGATGCGATTATGCCCAAACTGGTTGCCATCGACCTTGAACGCGGCAGCCTCATGGATGAGCAGGCAGCGAAAAATGAGAAGTCTTCCGAGATGACGCCGGAGCTTGGCCGGACGAAGCGAGCCGGCAGCTGGTGGGGCACCATCGCAGGCAGAACCGCAATCGGCGCTGCCGCCGCGGCCGTTATCTTGGGAGTGGCGATATTCAACTATCAGCCGAAAATGCTGTCGGATGCCGAGCTTCCTTATAACGAGGAAGCAAGCACGACAAGTGCAGGGCTGCCGGATGCCGCACCTGAAGCGGAGCATCCATCCGAGGAGCCGAGAATCATGAACAAGGATGCCGGTTCGGGCTCGGCCGAAGGCTACGCTCCGATGAACGAGGCCACTCCTTCCGAAGACGAGCCTTCGAAGGAAACCGGAAGCGATGAGACGGCCAAGGAACAATCGGATCCGCCAAACGCGTCGGGTGAAGGAAACGGACAGCCGAAGGACTCCGGTGACCCGAACGCGAGCGAATCGAATCCGGCGGCTGGCATGAGAGCCCCGGTCGAATCGAATGATAAAACCTCAACCCATTCGGCCAACGCCAATTCGTATAATCCCGGATCGGCAGAACCGCCATCCGATCAAAGCGAGCCAGCCAACGGCGGCAGCTCGGACGCCGTGTCTCCGCCGCAGGAACCTGCCACTCCGAATGCGGATACGCAGCCGCCGGCCCAGGATCCGGCAGCGGATGAGGGCGGCAGCGCGGCAGCGCTGGAATCGACAGAGCCGGCGGATCAGATGATGGGCATCATGAGAGCTCCGGAACAATGGACATCGCCGAATGCGCGATACATGGCTTCCTCGGAGGGAGATCAGCTTGTGATCTATCGGGTTCCGGCTGCAAACAGCGAAGCTGAACAGCAGCAGTCGATGGAAGAGATCGGAAGGCTTCCACTGGGTGGAAGCTTGGTGTCCGGACAATGGTCCCCAGACAGCTTGACCTTCAAGTACAAAGTCAAAGTCAACGCTGAACTGATCGAATCGGTTTACACCGTGGAAGAAACGGCCCCGCCGCAGTCCGGGCAGCCGTCTTCCAAGGAACCGCCGGCTAAGCCATAAGCCGGGGCACCCGCATATTTTCCGATGTGAACTTATAGAAAAGAGCGTATTGCTCGCACAATTACCAGGAGATATGAATAAGATAAATTAGAGAGAGCATTATACCAACCACCGTCGTATGACCGGCGGCGGGATGTTTCTAGAGCATCCTGTCCGGCGTTTATATAGATGTGTTGGGACGAAGGGACCTTGCCGCTGTCATAGCCGAGGTCTCTTTGTTTTTGCAGCGGCTCTTCATTCGCTATCGCTTTCGGGTCGTCTTTTTTGGTATAGTGTACAGAGAGAAAGGGGGGGACGCCGATGGATGCCAAAGCGGCGGCCAAGGCGGTCAAGCAGGGGGATGTGTCTTCCGTATATTTGCTGTACGGCAGCGAAAAGTTTCAGATGAGGGAGTTTGCCGAATTTCTGGAGACCCAGCTGATTCCCAAGGAAGATCGCGACTTTGCCATCGTCCATATGGATTTGGGGGAGACTCCGATTCAGGCCGTGGTCGAAGAAGCCGAGACCGTTCCTTTTATGGTTCAGAAAAAGCTTGTTTTCGTACGAGATACATCGTTTTTTACTGCGGCCAAGGACAATGGGAAGGTAGAGCACAAACCGGAGGCCTTGCTTGAATATTTGAACAATCCAGCCGATTACAGCGTCATTGTGTTTATGGTGGGAGCGGAGAAGCTCGATGAACGCAAAAAGGTGGTCAAAGCGGTTAAAAAAGCAGGAGTCTCGCTTTCCTTTGCTCCGCTCGGCGGCGAGGATCTGCTTCGCTGGGTGGACAAGCAGGTGCGTAATAGGGGATGCTCCCTGCGCGAGGGAGCGGCTGAGGCCATCGTCCGCAATGCCGGGACGAGCCTTCAGACATTGGCCGGCGAGATCGAGAAGCTGTGCCTGTATGCAGGCGATGGGGGAACGATCGATACCTCCACGGTCGATATGCTGGTAGCCCGCAGTACGGAGCAGAATGTATTTGCCTTGGTGGAGGATATTGCCAACCTGAGGCTGGATAAGGCGCTCGGCATCTACTATGAGCTGCTGAAGCAGCGGGAGGAGCCGATCAAAATCGCGGCCCTGATCACCAGGCAGTTCCGGATTATTTTGCAGGTGAAGACGTTGTCGGCGCAGAGCTATTCGCAGCAGCAGATCGCTTCCCAGCTTGGGCTGCATCCCTATGCGGTGAAAATCGCGGGAGAGCAGGCGCGTAAATTCGAATCGGCCCGGCTTGAAGGCATTTTGAACCATCTGGCGAATCTGGATTATCAGATGAAGACCGGAGCGGTGGACAAGGTGCTGGGGATCGAGCTGTTTTTGCTGAGACTGGGCGCTTGATCACATAGCTGTGGCGACCAGGCAACAATTCAAAAAGCCCTGACCCGGTATAAACCGAAGGTCAGGGCTTTTTCCAATGTCTTATTCAACAAACGATTACGCTTGGGACGTAAGAGCGTTCAGTCTTTTCGCCAGACGGGATTTCTTGCGGGCAGCTGCATTCTTATGGATCAGGCCCTTTGTAACAGCTTTATCGAGCTTCTTGGAAGCGGCTTGGAAAGCAGCTTTAGCAGCCTCGATTTCTGTACCGTTCAACGCGACGTCAGCATTTTTAACTGCTGTGCGAAGCGCGGATTTTTGAGAAATGTTAAGCGCATGGCGTTTGTCGTTAGTCTTAACACGTTTAATCGCGGATTTGATGTTTGGCATTACATTCACCTCCTGTAAGGCATTTCAATAGAGCGAAATGGTTCACAACTTAAAATATTTTAGCATGGAGGTAGACAAAAAGCAATACTAAACAAGACTTCTGCATAATCTCTTCCCTCCTCTCACACACTAGTAGCAATATGAGGAGGAGTGTGAATTTAGATGGATCTGGATCTTCAGAAATATTCCGTCCGAACCGACCTTGCCGTGGAATCAAGGGAGCTTGCCGGAGGGGCCGGCAGCCCGCCCATTCCGGGCTTGATGGAGGATGTCGTTCAGGAGGACGGTATTAAAATTACAAGGCTCGATGTGGAGAACGACGCGGCCTCCCAGCAAATCGGAAGAGTGAAGGGGCACTACGTCACGCTCGAGGTTCCCGATCTTCGGAAGGGGGATACCGGGCTTCAGGAACAGGTATCCGTCGTATTCGCGCGTGAGTTCGAAGCGTTCATGGAGCGGATCGGCATAGGTCCGAAAGCGAGCGCGCTCATCGTCGGGCTCGGCAACTGGAATGTGACTCCGGATTCCCTGGGGCCGCTGGTGGTGGAAAATGTCATGGTTACGCGCCAATACTTTGAACTGATGCCGGACCGTGTAGCCCCCGGCTACCGCCAAGTGAGCGCCATAGCGCCGGGCGTCCTCGGCCTTACGGGAATAGAATCCAGCGAGACGGTTCAAGGGATCGTGGAGCGAACCCGTCCGGATTTCATCATCGCGATCGATGCGCTGGCATCCCGATCGCTGGAGCGGGTGAATACGACGATCCAAATTGCGGATATCGGCATTCATCCCGGCTCGGGCATCGGCAATAAACGGAAAGGCTTGACCAAGGAAGTGCTCGGGGTGCCCTGCATTGCGATTGGAGTGCCAACCGTTTGCTATGCGTCGACGATCGTCAACAATGCCATTGAGCTCATGAAATCCCATTTCGGCGAGAAGGCGCCGGAGACGGGCAAGATCATGGGGATGCTGCAAAATTTGTCCGAAGGCGAGCGGCTTGCCCTCGTTAAGGAAGTGCTCGAGCCTTTGGGGCATGATTTGATTGTCACCCCGAAAGAGATCGATGAATTTATCGAAGACATCGCTAATATCGTAGCGTCAGGTTTGAACGCAGCGCTGCACGAGGCGGTGGATCCCGGCAATACGGGCGCGTACACCCACTAGCAAGCGGGTTATACCGAATAAAGCTCCTAAGCTCCGAATCTATCGGAGCTTTTATATTTCTCCCCTATTCTTTTATTTGTATAAGTTGAATTAAGTATACGATGCTGGCAAGGAAGTGAAAGATTCGAAAAAATCGAAAGCTTTCTGAAGGAAAAAGCTGCATCGAAAGCATACGCTTGAGGCCGCCTTTGGCTTCGGATTTCTACTGTGCCAGGTTCTATAAATCATGAAGTCTGAAACCAACAGCGATTATAGGAACATTTTACATACTTGCCCTACCATCTTTTCAATGATTCAACTTTTCTAGTTCTATCGATTCCATCCGGTTCATAGATTGGGAGTATAAGAGATCACAGAGAGCGGGGACATGAGCTTCGAGTGTGCCGCTTCCCCGCTGAAGCCGAGGAGGACTCCGATATGAACAACCGTAAGTTTCGCATCTGGAATATTGCCAGACTGAGACGAAATGTGATGGAAGGTTTGAGCATGGGCAAAACGCTGATCGTTCTGATGCTGGGCTCTCTCATCTTTTTTATTTTGCTGGGGCTTGGGGGGATGGCCGAGCAGCGGCTGAACAGCTCGCCTGTGTCTTCGATGAAGGGGCTGGCCGCTTCCCTATCAAGTCACTTTTTTATTGATATGATCGGGATGGAGATGCCGCATATGGCCGCTTCCAAGGAAGATTCCAGCTTCTCCGGGGAGAAGATGTCGACCTTCGTGTTTCAGCTGTTGACGAGCGTGAATCCGAGAGATCCGAAGAGTCTGCTCGCCGGAGAGCTGCCGGGGATGAGAGCCAATCAGCCGGTTCAGCTGCATAGCGGCTCCGGCAATGAAGACGGGGAAGCGCCCGCGGATTATCGGCCGGACACCGCCGAGGGGGCGGCGGACCCGGGAGAGAACCCCGTAGGAAATCCGGGCGAGAATCCGGATAACGGCGAGCAGCCGCCAGAGGCGGGCGAGGATAACGGGCAGGAGCAGCAGAACGGCGAAGACGGACCGGGCGAAGGCGAGGGCCAAGGAACGGACAGCAAGAACGAGCCCGGAGGCACATCCAAGAACGGACAAACGACCGACGGCAAGAAGGCGGTGCTGATCTATCATTCCCATCCGCAGGAAGCCTACAATCCGCTCCTCACCCATCCTTCGGACAATCCCGGCGCCGTGTCGCCGAGCAAAAATGTCATGCTGGTCGGCAGCTTCATGGCAAAACGCCTCGAGGCCAACGGGATCGGGACCCTGCACGACAAAAGCGACTATCAATCGACCGTAGAAGGCTATAACTATAATTATTCCTATAAATATTCCAGGCAGACGGTGCTCGAAGCGATGGGCCGTCACGATGATTTGACCTATCTGATCGATATCCACCGGGATTCCCAGCGCTACAGCAAAACGACCGCTACCGTAAACGGGGTCAATTACGCCAAGGTGTACTTCATTATTGGACATGCCAACGAGAACTGGAGAAAAAACGAGGCGTTCGCCAGCAAAATCAATGCGAAGCTGGAAGCGTCGTACCCGGGCATTTCACGCGGCGTGTGGGGCAAATCGGCCGACCAGGGGAACGGGGAATATAATCAGTCCCTGTCGCCAAACAGCATCCTGATCGAGATCGGCGGAATCGACAATACGAAGGAAGAGCTGCAGCGAACGGCCGAGGTGCTGGCCGATATTATTGCCGAAGTGTACTGGCAAGAGCAGGAAGCGAAGAAAGCCAGCGTGAAGAAGGACGCCAAGGCCGATAAGCTGTCGGCCTCGGCAGGCCGGAAGGACGGTACGGAAGCTTCCCGGAACGACGAACGGAAAGCCGGGTAAATACTGGAGGAGGGGACTCTGATGTCAAGAACGGGGAAACGATTCGTGGCTCTGCTCATATGGACAGGCATCGGCATATTGATCGGCATGCAGCTCGGCGGGGAAAAAGCATCGCCCCCGGCTGGCGGCGTTCAAACGGTGCAGCAAGTGCAGCAGGAGCCTGCTGCCGGGCAGTCCGAAGCAGGAACGGCGGCTGAAGGCAGCGGCTGGGGCGGCGTACGGAAGTCGCCTCCGGCTTCCGGCCCCAACGAGGAGACGGAGATCCGGCCCGAGTTCGAACCGCTGCCGCGGGACATCCTCCTTCCTGAACGCTCAAGCCCGCCGGCCGATGTGCTGGCGGACAAAACGGCAGGTCTGCTCCAAGAGCTGTCGGACCAGAGCATCCGCTGGGTCGTATCGATGTTCGGATCCATCGTGGAATGATGCGCCGTTTCGGCAGCCGAATCTCGGGCAGCCGCGCCTTAGCCATTGCTGTGCATCCCCTCAACTGGTATAATAAATTGATTCAAACATCTGGTGGTTGTTGGGGGTTAGCATGACGGACGTACAAGTAAGACAACAAAAAATTCGTAACTTTTGTATTATTGCACATATAGACCATGGTAAATCGACGCTTGCGGACCGCATTCTGGAGTTTACGGGCGCGCTGACCTCGCGCGAAATGCAGGAGCAGGTCCTTGATCAGATGGATCTGGAGAGAGAGCGCGGCATCACCATCAAGCTGCAGGCTGTACGCCTTACTTATAAGGCCGACGACGGCGAGGAGTACATCTTGAACCTGATTGATACTCCAGGACACGTCGACTTCACGTATGAGGTCTCCCGAAGCCTGGCTGCCTGCGAAGGCGCGCTGCTCGTCGTCGACGCTGCTCAAGGAATTGAAGCGCAGACACTGGCCAACGTATATTTGGCGCTGGATAACGATCTTGAAATTTTGCCGGTTATCAACAAAATCGATCTGCCTAGCGCCGACCCGGACCGGGTCAAGCAGGAGATCGAGGACGTGATCGGTCTGGACGCGAGCGAAGCGGTGCATGCTTCCGCCAAGGCCGGCATCGGAATCAAAGAGATTTTGGAGCAGGTCGTGCAGAAGGTTCCTGCACCTACGGGCAGTCCCGAGGAGCCGCTGAAGGCGTTGATCTTTGACTCGCATTACGACCCTTATCGGGGCGTCATCGTGTATGTCCGCGTCATCGACGGCAGCATCAAGGCCGGTTCGATGATCAAAATGATGGCGACAGGCAAGACCTTCGAGGTCATCGAGGTCGGCGCGTTCAAGCCGCGCATGAGCATCGTGGACGAGCTCAACGTCGGCGACGTAGGCTTCATCGTGGCCGGCATCAAGAGCGTGGGAGACACCCGCGTCGGCGATACGGTAACCGATGCAAAGCGTCCGACGGCCGAGCCTCTTCCGGGCTACCGGAAGATCAACCCGATGGTATTCTGCGGCCTGTATCCGATCGAAACGTCGGATTACAACGATTTGCGCGAAGCGCTGGAGAAGCTGCAGCTTAACGATGCGTCCTTGAGCTTCGAGCCTGAAACCTCGAGCGCGCTCGGCTTCGGCTTCCGATGCGGATTTTTAGGCCTGCTTCATATGGATGTCATCCAGGAGCGGATCGAGCGGGAATTCAACATTCCGCTGATTACGACGGCGCCGAGCGTTATCTACCGCGTGACGCTGACCAACGGCGATCAGATGCAGATCGATAACCCGTCCCACTATCCGGAGATCGGCAAGATCGATTATGTGGAAGAGCCGTATGTCAAGGCGGGCATTATCGTCCCGAATGATTATGTCGGAGCGATTATGGAGCTGTGCCAGGCGAAACGCGGGGAATTCATCAACATGGAGTATCTGGATACGACGCGCGTCACAATTACGTATGAAATTCCGCTGTCCGAGATCGTGTATGATTTCTTCGATCAACTGAAGTCCAGTACGAAGGGCTATGCTTCGTTTGACTACGAAATCTCCGGATACCGCAGATCCAATCTTGTTAAGATGGATATTCTGCTGAACGGCGAGCAGGTTGACGCCTTGTCCTTTATCGTGCATAAGGACCGCGCTTACCACCGGGGCCGTGCGATCTGCGAGAAGCTGCGCGAGCTCATTCCGCGCCAGATGTTCGAGGTGCCAATCCAGGCATCGGTCGGAACGAAGGTTGTTGCCCGCGAAACCGTCAAGGCGATGCGCAAGAACGTCCTGGCGAAATGCTACGGCGGCGATATTTCCCGTAAACGGAAGCTTCTGGAGAAGCAGAAGGAAGGGAAGAAGCGGATGAAGCAGGTCGGCAACGTCGAGGTGCCACAGGAAGCCTTCATGGCGGTGCTGAAAATCGACGACAAGTAATGATTTGAACAAGCGAGGCGGCAGGCCATGAACGACCAAGCTGCAGCCTGCCATTCAACCTCATAATGCCTGTTTTGGGAGTCAAATGATGGGAAAGCCGGTTTTATGGCTTTCCTTTTCTTTCATTGAACAGGTGCCAGGGGATATAGTAGAAGAAGTCTCCAGTCGGGCAAGCAAAGAAGGGGCGAATACGAAATGACGAATAATCAACGAACGGAAGCGGTGTATATCCATATTCCGTTCTGCACGAATAAATGCTTTTACTGCGATTTTAATTCCTACGTTTTGAAGGATCAGCCGGTTATGGACTATCTGCGGGCACTGGATCACGAAATGGAATTGACGGTCAAAGCCCATCCTCCGGGAGCAATCAAGAGCATCTTTGTCGGCGGGGGAACACCGACGGTTCTAAAGCCGGATGAAATGGAGTACTTTCTGCATAGCGTCAAGCGGCATTTTCCGGTGTGGTCGGACGATATCGAGTTCTCGATGGAGGCGAATCCCGGGACAACGGATCTGGAGAAGCTTAAGGTTATGCGCGAAGGCGGAGTGAACCGGATCAGCTTCGGCGTTCAGGCCTTCCAGAACAGCCTGTTGTCCGGAATCGGTCGCATCCATGATACGGATGATGTGTACCGCAGCCTGGATAACGCGAGAGCCGCAGGTTTTGACAACATGTCCATCGACCTGATGTTCGGCCTGCCGAATCAAACCTTGGAGATGCTGGCGGAAAGCGTGGATAAGGCGCTGGAGCTCAGGCTTCCCCATTACTCCATCTACAGCCTGAAGGTGGAGGAGAATACGTTGTTCCATACCATGTACCAGAAAAATCAGCTCCCGCTTCCAGATGAAGAGGATGAGCTGAACATGTATCTTCTATTAATGGAGCGCATGAAGGCGGCAGGCTATAAGCAGTATGAGATCAGTAACTTTGCGAAGCCTGGTTACGAGAGCCGCCACAATATGACGTACTGGCGCAATGAGGATTACTACGGGCTTGGCGCCGGAGCTCACGGTTATATCAACCGTCAGCGCCACGTAAATATTAAGGGAGTGAACCCTTATAATGAAGCGGCAAGAACCGGGCTGCCGCGGCTGGAAAGCTTCGAGGTATCAAGAGAGGAAGCGATGGAGGATTTCTTGATGGTCGGACTCCGCGTCCTGGACGGTATTTCCCGGACCCGATTCGAACAGCAGTTCGATGCTTCGTTGGACGAGGTATTCAAGCGTCCCCTGAGCAAAATGGTGAGCGCGGGCTTGCTTGAAACGACGGAGGATGGGTACAGGCTGAGCTCTAAAGGCATCCTGTTCGGCAATGAAGTGTTCGCCGAATTTATCGGCACCCTGTCGGCAAATTAATCTATTGAACTTTTATGCGCTCTGTTGTATATTTATCCAAGACATATGACGGAGCGTGCAAAGGGGAGACGAGGATTATGCCGGCGGTATGCAGAAAGGCCAGATTAGAGGATGTTGAGCCGCTGTATCAGATGATTCAAGGCTACGCCGAGAAAGGAATTATGCTTCCAAGATCCAGAGCGGTGCTCGAGAAGCAGATTGGGGAATTCGTCGTGGCTGAAGCGGAAGGGAAAGTCATCGGCTGCGGTTCACTGTGCCAGCTTGGGAACGATCTCGTAGAAATCCGTTCGCTGGGGATCTCGGAAGGCTACAAGGGGCAGGGCATCGGCTCCATGCTGGTGGATTCGCTGCTGGAGGAAGCCAAGCGCCGGGAAATCCCGAAAGTAATGGCCTTGACGTACGAAGTATCCTTTTTCATGAAAAACGGCTTTGCCGTCGTCGAGAAGGAGATTTTTCCGGAGAAGGTGTGGACCGATTGCATCCATTGCAAGAAGCAGCACGCCTGTGACGAAATAGCTGTGCTTAAAGTACTGAACTGACTTGACAATCCTCAGGTCGGTTTGGTATTTTTGTTATATCGGTTAGCACTCGATGGCGATGAGTGCTAACGATTGTAAGATAGGCAGTCTATAAGGAGGGGAGCGACATGTTAACTGATCGTCAGCGCTTGATTTTGAACGCTATTGTGGATGACTACATCCGTTCGGCGGAGCCGGTTGGTTCAAGAAGCATTTCTAAACGCGGGGATGTTGGCTACAGTCCGGCAACCATTCGCAATGAAATGGCTGATTTGGAGGAGCTCGGGTTTCTTGAGCAGCCCCATACGTCGGCAGGGCGAATTCCGTCTCATAAGGGATACCGTTATTATGTCGATCATCTCACCTCGTCGTTTTCCTTGAATCCTGAGGAACTGCATATGATGAAATCGTTTTTTGCGGAAAAACTGAACGTCATGGAGCAGATGATTCAGCATGCTGCAGGTATTTTGTCGCAGATGACCAATTACACTTCCATCCTGCTGGGACCGGAAGTTTTTCATACGTCCTTACGCCACTTCCAGCTTCTGCCTCTAAATGAAGGCCAGGCGGTTGCCATCATCGTGACCAGCACGGGCCAAGTGGAGAATAAGATCGTGTCGATTCCGCAAGGGGTTTCCGTTTCGGAATTGGAGCAGGTGGTAAATCTCCTTAACGAGAAGCTGGTCAACGTTCCTTTGTATAAGCTCAAGACCCGGCTCTACACGGAGCTCGGGGCAGAGATGCAGCGCCACATCGCGCATTACGAAGAGCTTATGAAGGTGCTGGACATTGCGCTCGAGAACGAGCCCGACCACCGCGACGTGTATCTCAGCGGTACGACCAATATGCTGAATCAGCCGGAATTCAAGGATGTCGACAAGGTTCGGGACATCTTCGAGCTTCTCGAGCAGACGCCGGCACTGATGAAACTGATGGCACCGGCACCGGGAGAGCACGGTGTGCAAGTACGAATCGGCACGGAGAATACGCATGAAGCGATATCCAACTGTAGCCTGATTACGGCTACTTATTCTATAGATGGCAAGGCCGTCGGCTCCATCGGCATACTGGGGCCAACGCGAATGGAATACGCAAGGGTGATCGGCATCTTGAACGTGTTGTCCCATGACCTGACGAAGCTGCTGTCACACTGGTATAAATAAAGGAGCGAGCCTTATGAGCCAAGGACAACACAGCCATGTGGACGGCGATGAACGCTATTCAACGCTGCTGAACAACAGCAATGCCGTCCGGGCCGTCACATCCGCTGTGGAAGGGACGCTCGGGCCCAAGGGGCTCGATGTAATGCTTGTCGGCCCGCGCGGCGAAGTGGTCATTACGAACGACGGCGTGACGATATTGGACAAAATGGACGTAAGCCACCCGGCGGCCCGCCTGTTGATCCAGGTGGCCCGCGCGCAGCAGGAGAAGATCGGGGACGGCACCACGACGGCTACCATTCTTGCAGGGGCACTGGTTCAGGAAGGCGTCTCGCGCATTATCCGCGGCGTGCCGGCTTCCAAGGTTGTGGAAGGAATGCGCCAGGGGATCGATCGGGCGCTTGAACTGCTGTCCGGCCGCGTCCGTGTCATTGAAGGGTTGGACGACCCGCTTCTGGAACGCACGGTCTATGTAGCCGGGCGTGAGCGAAAGGATATCGTTGCGCTCGTTATGGAAGCGGCCCGCAAGGCCGGCATGCAGCGCCTTCATGATCCTTCTTATTCGCTTGCGGACAGTATAATTGCGCTGGAGAATGCCGACAATGAGGTGTTCGAAGGTGTCTTGCTTCGGCAGAAGCCGATCTTTACCCGCGACTACCTTCAGTACAGCGATGCGAAGGTGCTCGTGCTGCTGGATGCGCTTGAGCCTGACGAGCTGGATGAAGAAGTGCTGACAACCGAAGCGGGCTTCGCGCAGTATATGGATCTGCGGAATCGGTTCGCTGCCGATCTGGAGCGCTTGTCCGCATTGTCGGTGAAGCTGATCCTGCTGGAGAAAGGCATTCATCCTGATGCGGAGCAGTTCTGCCTCGATCACGGAATCATGGTCGTACCGCGCGTATCCCGCGCGGATTTGAAGCGAGTCTGTGACATGACGGGGGCGACACCTATACGCCGAAAGGCGTTACATAAAGATTCGGAGCAGCTTGCTGCTCTTCTCGGTGACAGCCCGCGCGTCTCTTATGATGAAACGATCGGCAAAATCAGGCTGGCCAGCGGCCGCAGGGAACGGATCGTGACGGTGATTGTAGGCGCGAGCACCTCCGAAGTGGTCGGCGAGTCCGCCAGAATAGCAGGTGATGCGGCTTCCGCCCTGCAGGCCGCTATTACCGGCGGTGTGCTTCCGGGCGGCGGAACGAGCGAGCTTGCCGTTTCCTATGCGCTCGAGCGGATCCGCGAGGCGCAGAAGGGGATGGAAGCGTTCGGATTCGAAGCCGTGTCTGCGGCGCTGCGCAAGCCGATGTCGCAGATCCTGCTGAATGCGGGCTACAACCCGCTGGAGAAGATGGAGGAGGTGCGTGCCGCGCAAATCCGTTCGGGCTCCGATTCCATAGGGCTTGACTGTGACACCGGCACCGTCGTCGACTATGAGGAGCTGGGGGTGCTGGATCCCGCGCCGGTGAAGCTTCACGGCCTGCGGGCTGCGGGAGAAGTGGCGGCGGCCGTCCTCCGGATTCATCATGTGATCAAAATGAAAGAAATCAACGAATAGGCATCTTAGAATCAGGGACCGGATGACCAGATACGATGGGAACACAGCCCGCGGGCATGCAACAGCAGGCTTACAATATGAAGGAGGTGGACGCGTCTTGAATAAAGAGCAGAAGGATGCCGTTCAAGATACAGTAACTGAAGAGATGGAACACAATATGGAGGAAACCCCAAGCACGGAGGAAGAGGTTGTTAACGAGGAGGCCGTTGCCGGCGCCGAGCAGGAGGGCGCTCCTGCGGATCAGCCAGAGGAAGGCGAGAGCGATGCCCATGCGGCCGAGATTGCGAAGCTTCAGGCTGAAGTTGCCGAGCATCAGCAGCGTGCGCTGCGTGCACAAGCGGATTTTGATAACTTCCGCAGACGTACGCAGAAGGAGAAGGAGGAGCTGGCGAAGTATGCTTCGTCGAAGCTCATTGTCGAGCTGCTGCCTGTTATCGACAACTTCGAGCGCGCCTTTCAGGCTGCCGAGGGCAGTCCGGAGTTCGAATCGTTCTCCAAGGGAATCAGTATGATTTTCCGTCAGCTGGAATCCGTTCTCGAAAATGAAGGCTTGAAGGCGATGAACAGCGTAGGCGAGCCGTTCAATCCCGAGTATCATCAGGCCATCATGCAGGTGGAGAGCGATGAGCATGAGGAAGGCATCGTTGTCGAGGAAGTGCAGAAGGGCTACATGCTGAAAGATAAAGTGCTTAGACCTGCTATGGTTAAAGTGAGCATGTAAGCGGCCACTCGCTTGGCCGTTTATCATATATAGCAAGCTTGTGAATCTCATACGGATTTCGTGTGAATAAATAAGGGAGGATTTTTTTCATGAGTAAAGTTATTGGTATTGACCTTGGAACCACAAACTCCTGCGTCGCTGTTATGGAGGGCGGGGAGGCTGTCGTTATTCCTAACCCGGAAGGCGGACGTACGACCCCTTCGGTTGTAGGCTTTAAAAAGGACGGGGAGCGCATTGTCGGCGACACGGCTAAGCGCCAAGCGATCACGAACCCGGACCGCACGATCATTTCGATCAAGCGTCATATGGGTACCAACCATAAAGAAACGATTGACGGCAAAGAGTATACGCCGCAGGAAATTTCCGCGATCATTCTGCAAAAGCTGAAATCCGACGCGGAAGCTTACCTGGGCCAACCCGTAACCCAAGCGGTTATCACGGTTCCTGCATACTTTAATGACAGCCAGCGTCAAGCCACCAAGGACGCAGGCAAGATTGCCGGTCTTGAAGTGCTTCGTATCGTTAACGAGCCGACAGCTGCAGCTTTGGCGTACGGTATGGAAAAAGCGGAAGATCAAACGATCCTCGTGTATGACCTCGGGGGCGGTACGTTCGACGTTTCCATCCTGGAACTCGGCGACGGCTTCTTCGAAGTAAAAGCAACCAGCGGTGACAACCAGCTGGGCGGCGACGACTTTGACCAAGTCATCATCGACTATCTGGTGGCTGAATTCAAGAAAGAGCAGGGCATCGATCTGAGCAAAGACAAAGCGGCGGTTCAACGTCTGAAGGACGCTGCGGAAAAAGCGAAAAAGGAACTGTCCGGCGTACTGACAACAACGATCTCCCTGCCGTTCATCACGGTTGCTGACGGCGTGCCTCAGCACCTTGAAATCAACCTGACCCGCGCTAAATTCGAGGAATTGTCCGCGGATCTCGTAGAGCGTACGCTTGGACCGACTCGCCAAGCACTGAGCGATGCCGGCCTGACGGCGAACGATATCGACAAGGTCGTTCTTGTCGGCGGCTCCACACGGATTCCGGCCGTACAGGAAGCCATCAAGAGACTGACCGGCAAAGAGCCGCACAAAGGCGTTAACCCGGACGAGGTCGTAGCGCTCGGCGCTGCTGTCCAAGCAGGCGTATTGACCGGCGACGTGAAAGACGTCGTTCTGCTTGACGTAACTCCGCTGTCCCTCGGTATCGAAACGGCTGGCGGCGTATTTACGAAAATGATCGAACGCAACACGACGATCCCGACAAGCAAATCGCAAATTTTCTCCACGTATGCCGACAACCAGCCTAGCGTTGAAATTCACGTCCTGCAGGGCGAGCGCGAAATGGCGGCTGGCAACAAGACGCTTGGACGCTTCATGCTGGGAGATATCCCTCCGGCACCTCGCGGCGTGCCGCAAATCGAAGTTACGTTCGATATCGATGCGAACGGTATCGTTAACGTTTCGGCAACCGACAAGGGAACCGGCAAGAGCCAGAAAATCACCATCACTTCTTCCAGCGGCCTGAGCGACGAGGAAGTCGAAAAAATGATGAAGGATGCCGAGCTTCACGCAGAGGAAGATCGGAAGCGCAAAGAGCTTGTTGAGGCTCGCAACAATGCCGACCAGCTCGTATACACAACCGAGAAGACCATTAAGGACCTCGGCGACAAAGTCGACGCCTCGGAAGTGGAGAAGGCGAACGAAGCGAAAGACAAGGTGAAGAAGGCGCTGGAATCCGACAATCTGGAGGAGATCAAAGCCGCTACCGAGGAGCTGACCCAAGTGGTGCAGCAGCTGTCCGTGAAGCTGTATGAGCAAGCCGCACAAGCGCAGCAAGGCGCTGAAGGCGGAGATGCCGGCACTGCGAACAAGGATAACGTCGTAGACGCTGACTACGAGGTTGTTGACGAAGACAAAAACAAAGGTTAATCTGAATAGATTGCATGGGAAGGTCAAAGCTGCGCATCTTCGCACTTTGACTTTCCTTTTGCCCTAGGAATCAAGAAGAGATGGGGGTGAAACCGTGGCTGATAAGCGTGATTATTATGAGGTACTAGGTGTCGGCAAGCAGGCATCGGAGGATGAGATCAAGAAGGCGTACCGGAAGCTCGCGCGCCAATATCATCCCGATGTCAACAAAGCGGCTGACGCGGAAGCCAAATTCAAGGAAGTGAAAGAGGCTTACGATGTATTGAGCGATAGTCAAAAGCGTGCGAGATACGACCAATATGGTCATATTGATCCGAACCAGGGAATGGGCGGAGGCGGTTTCTCCGGTGACTTCGGCGGTTTTGGAGATATATTCGATATGTTCTTCGGCGGCAATGGACGCCGTGATCCGAATGCGCCTCAGCGGGGGAACGATTTGCAGTACACGATGACGGTGGAGTTCAAGGAAGCGGTATTCGGCAAGGAAACGGATATTACGATTCCTAGAACAGAGACATGCGATACCTGTCACGGTTCAGGAGCGAAGCCGGGGACTAAGCCGCATACCTGCTCCGTCTGCCACGGAACGGGGCAGCAGGAGGTCGTGCAGAATACGCCGTTCGGCCGCATGGTCAATCGGCGCGCCTGCTCGAACTGTAACGGAACCGGGAAAATCATCAAGGATCGCTGCGGCACCTGCGCCGGAAGCGGCAAGGTCAAGAAGCAGCGCAAAATTCATGTCCGCATTCCGGCGGGTGTGGATGACGGCGCCCAGCTTCGGATGACCGGCGAGGGCGAAGGCGGTCTGCGCGGCGGCCCGGCGGGCGACTTGTACATCGTCATTCGCGTGAAGCCGCATGATTTCTTCGAGCGCGAGGGCGACGACATCTATTGCGAAGTGCCGCTGACGTTTGCCCAAGCAGCCCTTGGTGATGAGATCGAGATCCCGACCTTGACGGAGAAAGTGCGGCTGAAGATTCCGGCAGGAACGCAAACCGGAACCTTCTTCCGCCTGAAAGGCAAAGGGGTCCCTCGCCTGCGCGGCATGGGACAGGGCGACCAGCACGTCAAGGTGGTCGTTGTTACCCCAAGCAAACTGAGCGAGGAGCAGAAGGAGCTGCTGCGTCAATTCGCGTCGCTTGAAGGCGAAGAGACCCATGAGCAGGAGCAATCCTTTTTTGACCGTGTAAAAAAAGCCTTTCGCGGCGACTAATGATCATTAGGGAGCCGGCTTAGAGGGCTACTATCCTCTTCGCTTCGGTACTACCGTATCGAAACGCTAGCAGCGGAGCAAGTAATAAGAAACCGTCCTTTTTGGAGTGGAGGCATGAGGCCCCTGCTCGAAAAAGGGCGGTTTTTTTGTGCTCTCCTCCCTTCATCACCATGCGCTGTCCTCAAAAGGAATAAAAGGGGTGGGCGCGAAGCAACCTAGGGAAGGTTCGTTCCGGAAGCAGCGGATAGTATCTAAACGAAATGCAGGTGAAACCATATGGCTGAAAAAAATATTTTGGCTTATTTCAAAAGCCCGGAGGAAGCTCAGCATGCCCAGCGCAAGCTGCAGTCGCTCCGCGTTGCCGATATGTCGATCGACCGCTTCAGCGCCTATCCGGGCGGGGAGCTGAATGGCCCGATGCACCCTTTGACAGGGGATATTACGAGCTTGACCTCGATGACGCAGAATTCGGCGCTGTCGAACAGGTCTGCGGGCATCCTTGGCGCGGCTGATCCTTCCGCCAGCGGGATGAGCGATGGGGGGCAGGACGGAACGCAAGGACGGGATATATTGCTAACCGTCGTTCTCGACGAAGGCATCTTTGACCAGGCGATGCGTCTGATTGAGGAGTCCGGCGGGATGGTGTAAGCCGGAGCATCCAAGGCTTATGGAAAGAAACAACACGTGACAAGGAGAGATGCGCGTATGATGAGACGTGTGAAGAAAGGCAAGATCGCCAGTAAGACGGAAAAAATGATCGCGCTGCAATCCGCCAAAAATGAGGATGTGGAGTTTTCGGCGATGGCAGCCGATCTTGACGATGTGGAGGCGCTTCGCCGAAGCGAAGCCGCAGACGAGCGCCAGCTTAAGAAGATCCTAGAAGAAGAATAATCGGCAAACTTGCAGCTCGGGTACAATATTTTCTTCAAGTGCTGCCGAGGATGCCGATTCGCCAAGAAAGCCAAAGCCCTCTCCCGTTGCTTAGCAAAGCGAGCGGCAGGAAGGGCTTTTTTTTCATGATCACAACAAAAGGACTTATGAATGATCAGGGACCGCTATCTCCCGAGGCAATATTTTATCCACAAATTTTGTATAGAGCGTCCTCAATATAGTACAATGATAGTTATGTACGAATGAGGAGGAACAACTGTATATGCTATGGCGTGAATTAACGATACATACCACGGAGGAAGCCGTGGAGATGATTTCCAACTTCTTGCATGAAGCGGGAGCCGGGGGCGTTTCTATTGAGGAATCCGCCGCAACGAAGAGAAAACGGGACACTTCGTTTGGACAATGGTTCGATGAGATCGTCCCTTTTAACGATATTCCGGAAGGGTGCGCCGTCATTAAAGGCTATTTTGACGAGACCGTAATGCTGGAAGAGATCCAAGGGCTTATCGCCCCCCGGGTAGAAGAACTGAAGGAATTCGGAATAGATACAGGCGATGTGCGTTATGAGATGAAGACGGTCAACGAGGAAGAGTGGGCTACCGCCTGGAAGCAGTATTTCAAGCCGATCCGGGTGTCGGAGCGCTTGACGATTAAACCGACATGGGAGTCCTATTCTCCCGAATCTCCGGAAGAGCGCATTATCGAGCTGGACCCGGGCATGGCATTTGGGACCGGCACGCATCCGACGACAACCTTGTGCCTGCGCACGCTCGAGAAGGTGATTACAGGCGGCGAAGAGGTCATTGACGTCGGCACCGGCTCCGGGATCTTGTCGATCGGGGCTGCTTATTTGGGGGCCTCCCGCATTCTTGCGCTGGATTTGGATCCGGTGGCTGTATCCAGCGCCACGGAGAACGTCCGCCTGAATGGCTTGGAGGACCGGATCACCATCAAGGAAAGCGATCTGCTCTCTGTCCTGACAGACAGCTCATCGAAGGACGAGCTCGGTGTGGAGCTGCCGGTCCAGGTGGTCGTCGCCAACATTCTGGCTGAGGTCATCCTGCTGTTTATCGATGATGTCTACAAGGCCTTGAAGCCGGGCGGCATCTATATCGCTTCAGGGATCTTCAAGAACAAGGAAGAGATCGTCGGGAAGGCGCTTGTTGAAGCCGGCTTTGAGATCGCGGATATCAACCGCGAAGACGACTGGGTTGCTTTCGTAGCGAGGAAGAACTGATTATGGATTTCTTGGATCAGCTGCTGTATTTCCCGTTGGAGCAACTCCCGTTCTATTTGATTGCGTTAATGATCGCCTTTACCGTGCATGAATTTTCTCATGCTTATTTCGCGAATAAATTCGGTGACCCTACCGCTAAGCTGCTGGGCCGGGTAACGCTGAATCCCGCGGTGCACTTTGATTTTCTGGGCATCGTCCTGCTGCTGATTGCCGGATTCGGCTGGGCAAGACCCGTTCCGGTCAACCGGGAGAACTTCAGCCATCCGCGGCGGATGAGCATCGTCGTGGCCGCCGTCGGTCCGCTCAGCAACCTCCTTCTGGGCATTGTCGGTGCGCTGATTTACGCGGTGCTTTATATATCCGGCGTGATCGATCCGATCGGCATCACGCGGACGGATCAGGCGATTCATATTTTTTTCAATGTGTTCATCCAGCTGAATTTCTTCTTATGCCTGTTCAATCTGATTCCGCTGCCTCCGCTTGACGGATATCGGATCGTCGAGAATGTGCTGCCGCCTCGGATCAGCGCCAAGATTCAGCGGTTCGAGCAGTGGTCGATCCTCATATTTCTGCTCATTATCGTGCTGCCAATGCTGCAGAAGTATACCATTGCGCCCCTTTATCTCGGGGCTCGTGCCTTATCCATCGACGTTCTGAATATATTCATTACATTGTTCGGAGGTTAATTCCTCTTACAATGCTCTGGTCAGTTGCCATGAAAAGTTGTATCATGATGTTTGGCGATTTTGCAGTTAGGTGAGGATAGAAGATGCAGCGATATTTTGTGACTCCTGCACAGTTTGCGGGAGACCGGGTGGAAATTACGGGCGATGACGCCCGCCATATTACAAAGGTTATGAGGGGCAAGCTTGGCGACAAGTTCATCGTCAGCGACGGTGAGTCGCGAGAGGCCCTGGTCGGGATCGAAGAAATGGACGGGGCCTGTGTGCATGCCGCCGTTATCGAGGAACTGGAGATGAAGAACGAGCCGCGTCTGGCCGTAACCATTGCCCAGAGTCTTCCCAAAGGCGACAAAATGGAAACCGTCATCCAAAAGTGCACGGAGATCGGCGCCGCTTCCTTCGTCCCCTTCCTATCGGAGAGAACGATCGTTCAATACGATGCCAAGAAGGAAGGGAAGCGGCTTGCGCGTTGGCGCAAGATCGCTAAAGAAGCAGCCGAGCAGGCGCATCGCAACCGGATTCCTTCCGTGGAGCAGCCGCTTTCGTGGAAACAATTGCTTGCAACGTTTACGGCCTACGATGCGGTATACTTTTGCTACGAGAAAGAGGAGGGCTCCCAGATCGGGGATGCCTTAAAGCCTTTTGTAGAACGGGCCCTGCAGGCGCCGCTTTCCCGGGCCAGCCTGCTTTTGGTGGTTGGACCGGAGGGCGGCTTTACCGAGGAGGAATCCCGTGCGGCCGAGGCGGCAGGGGCTGTTTCCGTCGGATTGGGCCGCAGAATTCTTCGCTGCGAGACGGCCGGCATGGCTGCGCTTGTCTGCGCATTATATGAATCTGGAGAAATGGGGGGAGTTTGAATATGCCATCCGTAGCGTTTTATACGTTGGGTTGCAAAGTCAATTTTTACGATACCGAAGCCATTTGGCAATACTTTAAAAACGAAGGCTACGAGCAGGTGGATTTCGAACAAACCGCTGACGTTTATTTGATTAACACCTGCCATGTTACGAATACCGGGGATAAGAAGAGCCGGCAAATGATCCGGCGTGCGGTTCGCCGCAATCCCGAGGCGATTGTTGCCGTAACGGGCTGTTATGCCCAAACCTCGCCCGCTGAAATTCTGGATATTCCGGGCGTGGATCTTGTCATCGGCAACCAGGACCGTGACAAAATTATGGATTTCATTCATGATATCGAAAAAACGCGCCAGCCGATCAATGCCGTGCGCAATATTATGAAGACGAGAGTATTTGAAGAAATGGACGTGCCGGATTTTGCCGAGCGTACGCGTGCATTTCTGAAGATTCAGGACGGGTGCAACAACTTCTGCACATTCTGCATTATCCCTTGGTCCCGCGGGCTTTCCCGCAGCCGTGATCCGAAGAGCATTATCAAGCAGGCGCACCAGCTGGTGGATGCAGGCTACAAGGAGATTGTCCTGACAGGAATTCATACTGGCGGATACGGCGACGATCTGGAGAATTACCGGTTGTCCGACCTGCTCTGGGATCTGGACCGGGTGGACGGCCTGGAACGCATCCGGATCAGCTCGATTGAAGCGAGCCAGATTGATGACAAGATGCTGGATGTGCTGAACCGTTCCAGCAAAATGTGCCGGCACCTGCATATTCCGCTTCAGGCGGGCGATGATACGGTGCTGAAGCGCATGCGCCGCAAATACACGACGGAAGAATTCTATAACAAGATGGGACTGATCCGTCAGGCGATGCCGGATGTCGGCATTACGACCGACGTCATCGTCGGCTTCCCTGGTGAAACCGATGAGATGTTCCGTAACGGATACGACCTGATGAAGGCGATCCAGTTCTCGGAAATGCATGTGTTCCCATATTCCAAGCGTACGGGCACGCCGGCAGCGCGGATGGAGGATCAGGTGGACGAAGAGGTGAAGAACGCCCGCGTACACGATCTGATCGACCTTTCGGAGCAGCTGCAGCTTGCTTATGCCGAGCGTTTCGTCGGCCAGGTGCTTGAAGTGATTCCTGAACGCGAGTACAAAGGCGCGCCAAATGGCGGTAAAATGCAGGGGTACAGCGACAACTACTTGCAGCTTGTATTTGATGGAACGCCTGACCTCGAAGGGAAAATGTGCCGCGTGAAGCTGACGAAGGCCGGTGTGAACGAATGCGAGGGCGAGCTTGTCAGCGTCATGGAGAGCGAGCTTAAGGCTGCCGCCCAATAATTCCAATAGCCGCTATATCAGACAAGGATTTCATTTCCAGCTATCGGGAAGTGGAATCCTTGTTGTACATGAAGGAGGAAAGGGACATGGCACGAACGAAATTTTCTGCAGGCGGCGTCGTGTACCGTTATCATGCGGGAGCGCTGCAAATCCAGCTCATTTTGGATCGCTACGGGAAACATTCGCTTCCCAAAGGCAAGATGGAAGCCGGCGAAACGATCGAAGAGACCGCTCTCCGCGAAATCAGAGAGGAGACGGGAATTGTCGGCTCCATTACCTCCCCCGTGGACATTATCGCTTATAAATATCATCATCCCGTATATGGACAAGTCAATAAAGAGGTTCATTATTATCTGGTTAAGGCGGAAGGCGGCAGCCTCAAGCCGCAAATCGAGGAAATCAACGGAGTCGATTGGTATGAACCGCTTGCCGCGTGGAGGAAACAGCGCAGCAACGGGTATAACAATAATGATATTATCCTGCGCAAGGCGCTGAAGCTGCTGAACGTTCCTATTCCACCGGAGGAGGATATCACGTTTTAGATTGCCGCCTGG
Organism: Paenibacillus sp. FSL W8-0919; assembly: GCF_038003785.1. Classification (NCBI taxonomy): domain Bacteria; kingdom Bacillati; phylum Bacillota; class Bacilli; order Caryophanales; family Paenibacillaceae; genus Paenibacillus; species Paenibacillus sp. FSL W8-0919. The sequence continues at coordinate 5,955,732 of NZ_JBBOPV010000001.1, read as the reverse complement.
TCCAGAACGGCAGGTAGCATAAAGGCAGTGCAAGAAGCGAGCTGAGGATGTTGAATAAGGTCTGGGCATGCGCGATTTGTCCGGCAGGGTCCACCGCAAGCCAGCCGGAAACGGCGGTCAGCCAGCCGATGAACGGCGCGAACAGAAGCGCCCCGCCGATATTCAGCCCCATATGGGACCATGCGACAAAACGGCCGGCGGGCGTGCTGCCCATTGCAGCGATTAAAGCGGTGACGCAGGTGCCGACATTGGCGCCGAGCACGATGGCAACGCCGATCTCAGGCGGAAGCGAGCCGCCGACGGCCAGTCCCATCGCCATTGCGATTACAGCCGCGCTGCTGTGCATGAGCGCAGACAGAATAGCGCCGGCAAGAATCCCCCAAAAAACGCTGCGCGAGGCATGGTCAAGAAACCATTGAAACAGGCCCAGCTCCTGCAGGGTAGGCCCGATGGATTGCATGAATTGGATACCGAGCAGCACCAGCGCAAAGCCGGTCACGGCAAGGCATAAATATTGGCCCCGGACAAGCGACATCTGCAATTTATCTTGGCCGGAAGGAACGCGCTGGCTGAACAGCACGGCCCCTACCCATAGCATGAGCGACAGCACGAGCAGCGGCATGGCGGCCCGTCCGATTTGAAGGCTGATGAGCTCGGTTGTCACCGTCGTCCCTATATTGGTGCCGAGTATGATCCCGAGGGTTCCGGCGTAGCTTAATAATCCGGCATTCGCAAATCCGATCGCAAGCACCGTAACCGCCGTGCTGCTCTGAAGGAGAGCCGTGACGGCTGTGCTGGCAGCCATGCCTTTAACGGGCGTAGAGGTCGCGATGCGAAGCCACTTGTGCAGCAGCGGCCCGGCCCAGCGTGAAAGCGCGGCTTCCATCACCTTCATGCCGAACAGGAACAGAACGAGGCCGTAGCAGATGGGAAACCAGAGTGAGGATAGCATGCGATTCTCCTTTTTTTTCGAATTGGGGATCGAGGTTTTTGTTAATACGTATATGACCCCGGGCGGACATGCATGCCAATGAATTGCCGCCAGGGATATCACATAAGGAGTGAACTACTAGTGCCATCGGTTATTTTGGAGCGCAGTCGAAAGAAAAGATTGGAGCAGGGACATCCCTGGGTATACAAGAGTGAGATTGCCTCCGTCACGGGCGATCCTGCCCCGGGCGATTTGGTTTCGGTGCTGAATCATCAGGAGCGGTTTTTGGCGGCCGGCTATTATAACCCGCAATCGCAAATTACGGTGCGGATCGTGTCGCATCAGCCGATCGAACGGATGGACGAGGATTTCTTCGCCGCCCGGTTTGAGGAATGCAAAAGACACAGGGAACGGTTTATCGAGGGCGAGAATGCCTACCGTCTCGTTTATGGCGAAGCCGACTTTCTCCCTGGGCTGATCGTTGACCGCTTTGCGGACGTGCTGGTCGTGCAGCTGTTAACCTTGGGCATGGACAAGCGCCGCGACCAGATCGTCGGCGCGCTTGTCCGGGTCATGCAGCCGAGAGGAATTTATGAGCGCAGCGATGTGTCCGTCCGCGAGCTTGAGGGGCTGGAGCAGCGCAAGGGTCCGCTGTATGGAGACTGTCCCCGTCACGTCGTCGTTACGGAGAACGGGCTGTCGATCAAGGTGGATACCTGGGAAGGGCAGAAGACCGGCTATTTCTTCGACCAGCGTGAAAACCGGGCTTCGATCAAGCCGCTGATGACCGGCTGGGGCATTCGCAGCGGCATTTCGCTTCAAACGATCGAGGAGAACGGAGAGACCAAGACCGTGCCGGTGAACAAGAGCGGGAAGGCGGTCAGCTTCCCGTATTGGGACGGCGCGACGGTGCTGGAGTGCTTTTCCCATACCGGGAGCTTCACCCTTCATGCCTGTAAGTATGGCGCCAAGAAAGTGACCTGCCTGGATATCTCGGAGCATGCGATTGAGAGCGCGAGGGAAAACGTCGAGCTCAACGGGTTCCAGGACCGGGTGGAATTCGTGGTGGATGACGCCTTCCAATACCTGCGCAATCAGGTAAAGGGAGTCGAGGAGCGGCAGCAGCGCGCCCAGGCGGACCAGAAGGTGGACACGTCCAAGCCGCTAACGGCAGGTGGGGGACGGACCTTTGATGTGGTTATTCTCGATCCGCCGGCCTTTGCCAAAACGAAATCAGCGGTCAAGGGAGCCTGCCGGGGTTATAAGGACATTAACCTGCACGGCATGAAGCTGGTTAACGAGGGCGGTTATCTGGTGACGGCAAGCTGCTCGTATCATATGCGTCCGGATCTGTTCCTGGAGACGATCCAGGAAGCGGCCAGGGATGCTGGCAAGATGCTGCGGCTGGTGGAGTGGCGCGCCGCGGGCAAGGATCATCCGCAAATTCTGGGCGTCGATGAGGGACACTATCTGAAATTTGCGGTATTTGAAGTGCGGAGCAAGACGAATCTGTAGGTGATCTTGACATAGAGGAACCGGGGCCTGTTTTAGCGCAGTGAGGAGCTGTGCTGGAACAGGCTCTTTTGTCGTTGCCGTCTCCACTGGGAATACAATCCAAACGTATGTTCCTTCCGCCGCCGCTTATGCTATACTATTAATCAGCATCCTGGTGATAGATTCGCAAATTGCGAGGCGATGAACTGAAAACGAAAGGATGCAAGGTAAGGGGAAAAGAGTCTGTAAAAACCGGATTACATCATTCCCAATAAGACTGGAAACTCCAACAAATGTATACGAAATTTCAATAGATAGCAGGCGCGGATCCTCATGATGGAAGGCAGATTCATAGAACCATAGGAATTCCCCTGCATGTAAACTGTCGGAAAAGGCGAAGGAGGCTTGAGGCGAAGATGAGGATGCAATTTATAATCGGCCGGTCGGGCAGCGGAAAAAGCACGGCCATTCGTGAAGAGATGAGCCGGAGACTGGAGGAATCGCCCCAGGGCAACCCGATGATATTGATCGTTCCCGAACAGGGATCGTTCGAGGCGGAGCATGCGCTGGTGAACACAGGAGGCATCAAGGGCATATTTAGGGCCCAGGTGCTCAGCCTGCGCCGCTTGGCTTACCGGGTCATGCAGGAGACCGGCGGAGCAGCCAAGGTGGCGATCAGCGAGGAAGGCAAGCGGATGCTGCTGTACAAAATCCTTCGCCGCCGCAAGGAGGAGCTGGAGCTATTCGGCCCTTCGGGCGAGCAGCTCGGTTTTGTCGGCAAGCTCAGCGAGCTGTATACCGAAATGAAGCGGTATTGCATCGACGCCGCTTGCGTGGAGGAACAGCTCGAGCTGCTGACTTCCCATACAGGGGGGCCTCCGATGCTTCAGCGTAAGCTGAAGGAAATCGCCCTTATCTTTCGGGATTATGAGCTGGAAATATCGAGACTCTATATGGACGAGGAGGACACGCTTGCGACGCTGGCCGAAAGCATTGCGGATTCGGACTATATTCGCCATGCGGATATTTGGATCGACGGCTTCCACGGCTTCACTCCCCAGGAATATCGAGTCATCCGCGAGCTGCTGGCCCATGCAAGACAGGTGACGATTGCGCTTACCTTGGACAAGCCTTATCCAACAGGGGGCATTCCCCATGAGCTGGATCTGTTCCATCCTACGGCGAGCACGTACATAAAGCTAAAAGGGATCGCGGACGAGCTGGGCGCGGATACCGAGCACCGCATGCTTGCGCCGGAAGTCCCTCCCCGTTTCAGTGAACGACCGGTGCTGGCCCATCTGGAGCGCGGCTATGACAGGAGAATGCGCTGGCGGGGAGAGGCGGGCACGCAAGCGGATGGCTTGCGGCTCTATGCAGCCGCCAATCGCCGCGCCGAGATCGAGGGAGCGATCCGGGAGATGCTCCGTCTGGCGCAGGAAGAAGGGGCCCGGTACCGGGATATGGCGGTATTCGTCCGCAACCTGGGCGATTATGAGCATCTGATCGGCCCGTTGTTCCGGGAGTATGGCATTCCGTATTTCCTTGATCAGAAACGGAGCGAGCTTCACCATCCGGTGGTGGAGTTTGTCCGCTCGGCTTTGGATGTCAGCTTGCGCCGCTGGAGGTACGAGGACGTCTTCCGCTGCGTCAAGACCGATCTTTTGCTCCCGCTGGACGGTTCATTGTCCCGGGAAGATATGGACCGCCTCGAGAATCACGTGCTGGCTTCAGGCATTCAGGGCTCCCGCTGGACGGATGGCCGCCCATGGAAGGGTGCGCCCAGCCTCTCGCTGGAGGAAGGGGAAACGAAAGCCCGCGGTACGGAAGAGCTGCAGCGTATTGAATATGCCAGGGCTGCCGTTGCGTCAGTCCTGCATCCATTTGAGAAGCGTCTGAAGAAGGCGGCAACCGCCCGCGAGCAATGTACGGCCGTCTTCCGCCTGTTGGAGGAAGCGGATGTGCCGGAGAAGCTGGAGCTTCTGAGCAGAGCGGCGCTTGAGGCCGGCCGTCCCGAAGAGGCAAGGGAGCACCGCCAGGTATGGGGGGCTGTGCTGGGACTGCTGGATCAGATCGTGGAGATGATGGGGGATGAAAAGCTCAGCACCGAGCTGTTCGCCGGTATATTGGATACTGGGCTCACGGAATTGAAGATGGCCCTCGTCCCGCCGTCGCTGGATCAGGTGCTGATCGGCAGCATGGATCGGACGCGGACGGGTGGCGTGAAATATGCGTTTTTGCTCGGGGTGAACGACGGAGTGCTCCCGGCGCAGTTTGAGGATGACGGGATATTGACGGAACAGGAGCGCAGCGGCCTGGCGGAGCGCGGATTGGAGCTTGCCCCGACCATATCGAGGAGGCTTCTGGACGAACGCTTCCTGATCTATAATGCTTTGACTACGGCCAGCATGCAGCTGTGGGTCAGCTATCCCGCCGCGGACGATGAAGGCAAGACGCTGCTCCCATCCGAGGTGATCCGCCATTTGAAGCTGATGTTTCAGATCGGCGAGGGGCCGCTCGCATCTCGGCCGCATGCCGGGCAATCCCCTGAGGAGCAGGCGGGATACGTGACCCGGCCCGGGAAGACGATCGCTTATTTGACCGGCCGGCTGCGGGATTGGCGAAACGGCGAGGAGCTCCCAGACTTCTGGTGGCATGCTTATAATTGGTTCGCCGGCCAGCCGGAATGGAAGACGCGGCTCGGCGTAATGCTGTCCTCTTTAACCTATCGCAATGAAGGGCGAAATCTGACGGAGAAGACAAGCCGGCGCCTGTACGGCGTAAGGCTTGCAACCAGCGTATCCCGGATGGAACGCTTCGTTGCGTGCCCGTTTTCGCATTTTGCGTCCCACGGATTGAAGCTGCGGGAACGGCAGCTTTACCGTCTGCAAGCTCCGGACATCGGCCAGCTGTTCCATGCAGCTTTAAGCCAGATGGCGGTGAAGTTTCAATCGGAGCATCGAAGCTGGGGCGACCTGACGGCCGAGGAGTGTTTGCGCGAAGCGGAACAGACCGTGGACCGGCTGGCTCCGATGCTTCAGGGCGAAATTTTGCTGAGCTCCAAACGCTACGGCTACATCTCGCGAAAGCTGAAGAATATTGTCGGCCGAGCTTCTGTCATTCTGGGCGAGCAGGCGCGCCGCGGCAAGTTCGAGCCGGTCGGCCTTGAGCTTGATTTCGGTCCCGGCAAGCCGCTGCCTCCCCTTACCTTTGAGCTGGATAACGGGGTGAAAATGGAGGTCGTAGGACGGATTGACCGGGTCGACATGGCCCGGGGCGAGCATGGCGTCATGCTTCGGGTGATTGACTACAAATCGAGCCAGAAGGATCTCCGTCTGCACGAGGTGTACTACGGACTATCCTTGCAGATGCTGACTTATCTGGACGTGCTGTTGACCTATGCGGAGCTGTGGATCGGGGAACAGGCGCTGCCGGCAGGCACGCTGTATTTCCACGTCCATGATCCGGTGCTGCAGTCGGCTAACGGCATGACGCCGGAGGCGGCAGCGGAGGAGCTGCTGAAGCGGTATAAGATGAAGGGGCTGCTGCTTGCAGACCGCGAAGCGGTATCCCTCATGGACTCTTATTTGGAAAAGGGCCATTCCGCGATTCTTCCGGTTGCCGTGAAGGCGGACGGCAGCTTCTACAGCAGCGCGGCCGTCGCAACCCCAGAACAGTGGGAGACGCTGTTAGCCGCGGTTCGCCGCAACATGACGACCATCGGTTCGCGAATTACCGGGGGAGATGTGGCGATCGAGCCGTACCGGATCCAGCAGGAAACAGCATGCACATACTGCGCCTATCGGCCGGTGTGCCAATTCGACGATACGATTGAGGGCAGTCAATATCAGCTGCTCGGCAAGCCGGGACGGGATCAAGTATGGGATCTGCTCGGACAAATGAAAGGAGAGGAAGCCGGTGGCAAACATGATGGCTAAGCCAGAGGGCAGCATGTGGAGCGACGATCAATGGAAAGCCATTGCGCGCTCCGGCGACGATATTCTGGTCGCGGCAGCGGCAGGCTCAGGCAAAACGGCGGTGCTCGTCGAACGGATCATTCGCAAAATCCTGGACGAGTCGTCGGGATTCAGCGTGGATCGCCTGCTTGTCGCGACCTTCACCAAAGCCGCCGCGGCTGAAATGCGGCAGCGGATCAGAGAGGCGCTGGAACGGGAGCTGGACCTGGATCCCGAGAATGAGCACATTCGGCGCCAGCTGGCTTTGCTCGGCAGGGCGTCCATCACGACCCTGCACTCCTTCTGTATGGAGGTCATCCGCCGATATTACCAGCTGATTCCACTCGACCCCGGCTTCCGGATTTTGAATGAGCATGAAGCCGATCTGATGCGTCAGGAGCTGCTGGAGGAGCTGTTCGAAGAAAAGTACGGGGAATCGGAAGGTGAGCCCGGAAGCAACTTCATGCGGCTGGCCGACTGGTTCAGCGGCGAACGGACGGATGATGCGCTGTACCGGCTTGTTCAGCGGCTTTACGATTTTTCACGGAGCCATCCGTGGCCGGAGCGCTGGCTGCGGGATACGGCCGCCAGCTTCGAGGCGAAGGATACGGAACAGCTGGGCCGGACGCCGTGGGTGCACAGCATCCTGGCCGATGCCCGGCTCGCGTTAAGCGGAGCAGCCGGGCTGCTGGAGCAAGCTCGGGCGATTGCGCTTCAGCCGGGCGGACCGGCGGCGTACGCCGACAATTTGGAGGAAGACGCAGCGCTTGTCGGCTCCCTGCTTGAGGCGGTTCAACACTCTCCGTGGGAATCGCTGCATGAAATTTTCCGTGACGCCTCCTTCGGCAAGCTGAAATCGATCCGCAAGGCCGAGATCATTCCCGAGCTCCAGGAGCAGGTCAAGGAGCTGAGAGAGCAAGCGAAGAAAACCGTCAATGAGCTAAAGGGCGCCTTATTCGGCCGGCCGGCACGCGAATTTCTGCGGGAGCTCCAAACGGCCGCGCCGCTGATGAAGGAGCTTGCCGAGACGGTCATTCTCTTCGGCGAACGCTACCGCGAAGCGAAAGCGGCCAAAGGCATGGTCGATTTTAATGATCTGGAGCACTACTGCCTTCATATCTTGCGGCATCCCGATTCCGAACCGGGCCGCATGCTGCCTTCGGATGCTGCAATGGAATACAGGCAGCAATTCGACGAGGTGCTCCTGGACGAATACCAGGATACCAACAGCGTGCAGGAGGACATCGTCCGCCTCATTTCCCGCGAAGCGCCAGGGAACCGGTTTATGGTCGGCGACGTCAAGCAGAGCATTTACCGTTTCCGCCTCGCGGAGCCGGGACTGTTCCTGGATAAATACAAAAGCTACGGCGCAGGCGATACCGGCGAGGAAACAAGCCTCGCGGGAATCCGGATCGATCTGGCCCGCAACTTCCGCAGCCGCATGGAGGTCGTGGATGCCGTGAACATGCTGTTCAGGCAGATCATGAACGAGTCCGTGGCTGAGATCGCCTATGATTCGCGGGCCGAGCTTGTTTGCGGCGCCTCGTTTCCGGAACAGGAAGGCGAGGGCGGCAGCCCTTATAAACCGGAGCTGCTGCTGATTGACCGAAGCGGAAGCAGCGCCGATCCGGAGAGCGGGGAGTCGGCTGATGACAACGAAAGCGCAGGTCTTGAGCTTGAGGCCGCCGAGATGGAGACGGCCCAGCTTGAAGCAAGGGCGATCATCGGCAGAATCCGCCAGATGATCGGGGAAACCGGCAAGCCGCTCATGATTTATGATAAATCGCTCAAATCGATGCGTCCGGTGGAGTATGGCGATATGGTCATCCTGCTTCGCTCGGCCATGATCTGGGCGCCTTTAATGATGGAAGAGCTCCGCCTGGCGGGCATTCCCGCCGTCGGAGAGCAGAATAAAGGATATTTTCAGGCAACGGAAGTCGAGATCATGCTCTCGCTGCTTGCGGTCATCGATAACCCCCGGCAGGACATCCCGCTCGCTTCCGTGCTGCGCTCGCCGCTGGTCGGATTGACCGAGGAGGAGCTGGCCCAGGTCCGCCTCTGCGCCAAAGGAACTTATTATGACGCGCTGAAGGCTGCCTGCGCGGTCCGCAGAACACCGTCCGCAGTGGCATCCCCAGCATCGGGGCTGGTGGACGGCGCATGGAGCCTGGGAGAGGAGCTGGAGGGGCTGGCCGAGGCGGCTGCCGGACATGAGCTCGTGACCGGGGTAAGCGCCCTAAATGCATCCGCTGATCCAGAAGCCGCGGCTGACATTTCTCCGGAGCTCGGCCTTAAGCTGGACCTGTTCATGGGACGGCTGCAGCGCTGGCGGGAGGAGGCTCGTCAGGGCGGGCTAAGCGACCTCATCTGGCGTATATACAGCGAGACAGGGTATTTGGACTGGATTTCCGGTCTTCCCGGAGGCAAGCAGCGCCAGGGGAATTTAACGGCATTGTATGACCGGGCGGTTCGGTATGAGCAGGATACCTCCTCGAGGGGATTGTTCCGCTTTCTGACCTTTATCTCCCGTCTGCGGGAGCGAGGCGGCGATCTGGGGGCAGCGAGCTCGGCAGAGAGTCATGGCAATGCGGTACGGCTGATGACGATCCATAAGAGCAAGGGACTGGAGTTCCCGGTCGTGTTCGTTGCCGGGGTGTCCAAAAATTTCAATCAGCAGGATTTGAACGCGCCTTTTCTGATGCACAAGGAGCTGGGCTTTGGTCCGAAATTCGTGGACGAAGACATGCGGGTCACCTATCCGACCCTGCCGAATCTGGCGATCCGACGCCGATCCCAGCTGGAGCTGCTGGCCGAAGAGATGCGGGTGCTGTATGTGGCCCTTACCCGTCCGAAGGAGAAAATGATTCTGGTCGGCACGGTGAAGGATTTGTCGAAACGGGCAGGGGCATGGGCCCAGGCCGACAGCCATCCGGAGCTCCTGCTGCCCGACTACTTGCTGGCTAGAGGCCGGAGCTACTTGGATTGGATCGGTCCGGCGGTCATCCGCCACCCGTCCGCAGGCCAGCTTCGCGAGCTTGCAGGTTTGCCGGTGAACAGCGAAGGCGCTGCTCTGTCGAAGGATCCATCCGATTGGATCTTCGCCGTCGAGACGCCGGAGTCATTGCTGGAGCCGCCGGGCATCGTGATCGATGAAGAGGGGGATCGCGGACAGGAGCGTTTTGAACGGATGAAGGCCGTGCAGCGGCTTGAGCCGGTGCCGATCGAGGAGGCTGATGCAGATTCAGGCGGCAAAGATGCAGAAAGCCGGGAAGCCGTTAATCGAAAGCTGTCTTGGGTCTACCCTTATGAAGCCGTGAGCGGTATCTCGGCGAAGACGTCCGTCACGGAGATGAAAAAGCTGCTGGCGATGCAGGAAGAGCCGTCGCTCGACTTGGTTGAGGAGCGGGCGGTTAGGCGCGGCGCGCAGGAGGGGCTGTTTGCGGGCATTTCAGCGTATTCGCCGGATTCAGACCATAACGGCTATCCATCGGCCGCCTTTACTTTGAACCTTCGCCGCCCGAAATTTATGGAGGCGCAAAAGCTGACCCCTGCCGAACGCGGGACGGTCTATCATACATTGATGCAGCATCTGCCTCTTGGCAATTTCCAAGAAAGAGAGGCCGGAGCTGCGGATGTGGAAGCGCAAGAACCGACCGGCCGACGGCTTCACGAATCCGAAGCTCTGATCGCTGATCTGGTTCAGCGAAAGATTATTACTCCTGAGCAGGCTGCAGCCGTGGAACCATCCGATATCAGCCGCTTGTTTGAAAGCGAGGTGGGGCAGCAGCTGCTGGCAGCCGAGGAGGTATGGCGGGAGATGCCGTTTTCCTATGCGCTGCCTGCTGCGGATGCTTATCAGGGGCTTGCCTTTCTCGAGGAGCTGTCCCCGCAGGGCGCTTCGGACCGGCCGGATGTCCGGCTGCTCCAGGATGAGACGGTGCTGGTTCAAGGGGTCGTCGACTGCATGTTCCGCCGCGAAGGCAGGCTGGTGCTGCTTGATTACAAAACGGACCGGGTGCTGGAGCACCGGGGAGGCCTTCAGGCGCTTGCGGAACAGTACCGTTTTCAATTGGAGCTGTATGCGAAGGCGCTGGAGGATATTTTGGGCGAGCCTGTGCATGAGAAGTGGCTGTACTTTTTTGACGGGGGCCATGCGGTTAGGATATAAACTTTTTGGCGGCTATGCGGTTTCCTGAAATTCAGTCTACACGGCGTCAGCCCTTTCGGATATGGTCATGGTCCATGCACCGGTTGACCGAACGAAAGCGATACTGAGCCATTACTGATTGTTTGTTTTAAAATGTCGAAGGTGCTGGGGCTGCGCCGAGACTTATCTAGCGGTATCGGTCTGCGTATGATCGAGCCGAGCTTTGCACGGTGAAGGAATTATTTATTATTTTATAAAGCAATGATTTTATGGTTTGCTTAAGGGCTTTAAACCCTTTTGACGGTACCAAAAAAGAATGTTTATATCGGGGGAGGAGAGATGCAGCGATGCGCATTTTGCATACGGGGGACTGGCATCTGGGCAAGACGCTGGAGGGCCGGAGCCGGCTCGCGGAGCAGGAGCGGTTTCTGGAGGAGCTGGTTCAGCTTGCGGATGATCAACAGGCCGATCTGATTTTGATGGCCGGCGATGTGTATGATTCGGTCAATCCGCCCGCAGCGGCGGAGCAGCTGTTCTACGATGCGGCGGCGAGATTGACGGAAGGCGGCCGACCCATGGTCGTCATCGCCGGCAATCATGACCAGCCGGAGCGCGTATCTTCGATTACGCCGCTCGTATCGAACCGGGGGATCACGCTGATCGGCATGCCCGTCTCCGATGTTGTCACCACCGTGTCTGCACGAACAGGGGAAACCGCCAAAATCGCCGCTCTGCCCTATCCGTCGGAAGCGAGGCTCAATGAGCTGCTCGCCTTGGACGGGGATGAGGATCAGCTGCGCCGCGCATACAGCGAGCGGGTCGGCATGCTCATGAAGCGGTTGGCCCATGCGTTTACGCCGGGCACGGTAAACCTTGCGATGAGCCATATCTATGTGCTTGGCGGTGTGGAATGCGATTCGGAGCGTCCGATTCAAGTCGGCGGCGCATATACGGTCGATCCGTCGGCATTGGCCGTGGGAGCGTCCTATACCGCGCTCGGACATCTTCACAGGGCCCAGGCTGTAAAAGGGGAAGGGGTGATCCGCTACAGCGGCTCACCGCTGGCCTACAGCTTCTCGGAAGCCGGGCAGGCGAAGTCCGTCACGATGATCGACGTTGCGCCCGGAGGCAGCCCTGTCATCGAGGAAGTGTTCCTTACGAGCGGCAGGCCTTTAGTCAGATGGAAAGCGAAGGGCGGGCTGGAGGAAGTGTACCGGTGGCTGGATGAGGACCGGGACGCCAATGCTTTCATCGATCTGGAAATTACGTTGACGGAGGCGATGGGGCTTGCGGATATTCAGCGTCTGCGCAAAAGCAGGGACGGTATCGTACATATCCGGCCGGTCTATCCGGAGATGGAGGCGCTGGAGCTTGAGATCGAGCGCTCGCGTATTCCGCTGCCCGATCTGTTCCGCAAGTTCTACCAGAGGCAGACCGGCGGGGCAGAACCGGAGGATCAACTGGTTCAGCTGTTTCTGGAGCTGGTCGAAGAGGAAGATCAGGATGCGGCGGAGGTGAGCGGCGCATGAAGCCGGTTTTGTTGAAGCTGTCGGGTCTGCAGAGCTACCGCAGCCCGCAGGAGATTAATTTTGAAGCGCTGTGCGAAATGGGGCTGTTCGGCATATTCGGCCCGACGGGCAGCGGGAAATCGACGCTGCTCGATGCCATCACGCTTGCCATGTACGGCAAGGTGGAGCGTGCGGTCAACGGCACGCAGGGCATCATGAATCATTCGGAGGACAGCTTGTTTGTGTCCTTTACGTTTGAGCTCAGCTCGCCGGCCGGGTCGGAGCGTTACCGGGTAGAACGGCGGTTTAAGCGGGTTAATGAGCTGTCGATCAGCAATACGGTCAGCCGGTTCATACACGTCACCGCAGACGGCGAACAGGTCATGGCGGACAAACTGGCGGAAGTCACGCGCTGCGTTGAGGAAAAAATCGGCCTGAAAATGGATGACTTTACCCGCGCGGTCGTTCTGCCTCAAGGCAAGTTTGCGGAATTTCTGTCGCTGAAGGGAAGCGAGCGCAGACAAATGCTGCAGCGCCTGTTTCACCTTGAACGGTACGGCGATCAGCTTGCGATCAAGCTGAGTCGAAGGGTCAAGGAAACGGAAGGTGTTTTGAAATCCGTGGAGGCCGAGCAGCAGGGACTTGGAAGTGCAGGCAAGGAGGCGCTTGCGGAGGCAGAGCTGGCCCTGGAGCATGCCAAGAAGCACGCCGAGGCATCGAGACGGCGGCTTCAGTCGATCCAGGAGCGTCACGAGTCGCTGTCCAAGCTCCGGGAATTGGACTTGGAGCGACAGCGGCTTCAGAGCAAGCTGGATGAGCTTGCGGCGCATGAAGAAGAAATTCGGCTGCTTGAGCGCAAGCTGGAGCTGACCGGAGCGGCAGCGGCGGTGCTTCCTGCGCTTGAGGCCTGGCGCGAGACCGGCAGACAGTGGGAGCAGCGTCGGCGTACGGCCGAAGCGCAAGCGGCCCAGGCGGACGTTATGCAAAAGACAGCCGCCCAGGCCGCCGAGGCTGATGAAGCGGCCCAGGCCGCGCTTGCGGCTGAAGAACCGAAGCTGCTGCAGCGTGAGGAGCAGCTGGGCCAGGCCGTTCTGCTGCAGCGGGAGCGGGATTCCCTGCGCGAAGAGCTGAAGAGGCTGGACGAGCTTCGGGCAGCGCTCCGGAAGGAGCTGGAGGAAGTGAATGCCCAGCTCCAGAAGGAGCAGGAGCTGCTTCTTCGCGGACGGAGCCGCAGGGATGAGCTTCAGGAGCAGCTGAAGGGGCTTGAGACGCGCTCTGGGGACCGGCAGGCGCTGCATGAAGCGATGCAGCAGCTTCAATCGCTGCGTGCCGTGGAGAAGCTGAAGGCCCAGGCCGGACAGGAACTGAAGGAGCAGGAGGGCTCCGAGCAGGAGCTGCGCCTGAAGCTGGCAGAATTAGAGTCTCAGGAGCAGGAGCTGCTGCAGCACCATGCTCGATTGGCAGGCCACGCTGATCATGTAAAGAGCAGCGCCGCTGAAGCTTCCGCAGCGGCAGAGCGTATCGCGGCGGCCGCATCCGCGCTGGGCAAGTCGATGGAGGGAGCCCGGCGCGAGAGGGAGCTTCATGCGCTGTCGCTCTCATTGGCTGCCGAGCTGCGGGAGGGCGAACCTTGTCCCGTATGCGGCAGCAAGGACCATCCCCATCCGGCCGCGCGGCCTGCTGAAGGCGAGGCTTCCGATGATGAGGCGATGGAGCAGCTGAATGATGTCATGCATCGAATTCAGGAGACTCGCATGCAATTAAGGCAGCAGCTGAGCGAGAGCGAGGCGCTGCTCCGGCAAATCGGTGCCGAAGCGGCAGCCCGTCAAGGGGGCGGGGCGGCCGCTTTGGAGGCCGTCCACGACGAGGCAGGCAGCAGCATGCTCGAAGCGGCTGTAGCCGCCGTGCCGGATACCCGCCCGCCGTATGACTTGATGCAGCTTGCAGAAGAGACCAAGCGGCTTGAGCAGGCCGCCGATTCACAAGCGGCTGCGATGGCGCAGTGCCGTAACGATGCTTCGAAGCTGCAGCAGCAGCTGCTGCAGTGCCGGCAAGAGCTGGCGAAGCAGGGGGCGGCCGTGGACAGCAGAGCCCTGTCCGTCCGGCAGCTTCGGGATAAGCTTGCCGGACTGGAAGCTGAAGCCGCCGAAATCGTCAAGGCGTGGTCCGGCACCCGCCCGGATTTGCCGCTTGAGGAGGCTGAAATCCGCTTCAAGCATATGCAGGCCAGCGATGCCGAAGCCGAGAAGATCAAGGAGGGACTTGAGCGAAGCGTTCCGTTTCTGGAGCAGAAGCAGCAGGCCGTGCAAGAGCTCGAGGGCAAGCTGCGCGAGCTCGAGAAAAACCTCATTCTGGCGGACACCCAGCGGGAAGGCAAGGCGGAAGTGCTGAAGGAGAAAGAAGAGCGGCTGTCCGTATGGATCGGAGACCGCTCGGCCGAGGAGCTGATCCAGGAGTGCCGCTCCAGGCTGAAGCAGCTCAGAGAAGCCGCCGAGCAGGCCAGAATGCAGCGCCGGAAGACCGAGGAAGCGGCGCAGCAAGCCGCTAAAGAGGCAGCCATCGCCGGGCAGGCCGCCCGCTCCGCGGAGGAGCACCATGAGGCAGCGAAGCTGACTTGGGAGAAGCAGCTTGGCGCTTCGCCGTTCGCCACGGAGGGCGACGTTCGGGACGCTTGTCTGACTGGCGAAGAAATCGAACGGATCTCCGGAGCCGTCAAAGCGCATCGCGAGGGACAGCGGGAATGGACGGTCCGGCTCGGCGATGTTATGCAGAAGCTTGGAGCGAGCCCCTACAATGAGGAGGACTGGCAGCTGTGCAGCTCGGAGCTTGCGTCTGCCCGTTCGGCCGACGAGGAGGCCCTTCAGGCGAAAGCGAGGGCAGAGCGGGATCTGGAGGATCTTAGTAAGCGCCATATCCGCTATATGGAGCTTGAGGCCAAACGGGCAGAGCTCCAGAGCGAAAGCGACCGGCTGTCGAAGCTCCAGTCCTGTCTGCGCGGAAACGCATTTGTGGAGTATATTGCCGAGGAGCAGCTGATGCAGGTCAGCCAGGCGGCCTCCCAGCGGCTGCGGTATCTCACCAAACAGCGTTACTCGCTCGAGGTGGATTCCGGCGGCGGGTTTGTGATCCGGGACGATGCCAACGGCGGCGTCCGGCGTCCGGTCTCGACGCTGTCCGGCGGCGAAACGTTCCTCACCTCATTGGCCTTGGCCTTGGCTCTATCGGCTCAGATTCAATTGAGAGGGCAGTATCCGCTGCAGTTCTTCTTCTTGGACGAAGGCTTCGGCACGCTTGATCCGGAGCTGCTGGAGACCGTTATTACAGCACTGGAGCGTCTGCATACCGATAAACTGACCGTCGGAATCATCAGCCACGTGCCGGAGCTCCGGGCCCGTCTTCCGCGTAAGCTGGTGGTACGGCCTGCGGAGCAGGCAGGCGAAGGCTCGCAAATCCTAATCGAATCTATGTAAATTTCAGGCTGCAGAAGGATTCTTTCAATGTGACGGGGATCACAGATACAGCTATATGGCACTGTTATAATACAGTCAAGCCGACATGCAATAGAAGCACCTGACAGTGCTAATGCCTTCCAGCGGGCACGCTCTTCCCTTCCCCTGCGAGGCTTGGCCTGCCATGCCGGACTTTTCGTCCTTGGCGGGTGCTTCTCTTTTTTTATCATAAAAGGCGGCATAATGGACGAATCCCCCCTTTTCTTATATGATGGGAGCATGAGACTCTATGAAAGGGGTAATGATGTGATGGATTGTATTTTCTGCAAAATCGTAAATGGAGATCTCCCTTCCACCAAGGTGCTTGAGAACGATAAGGTGCTGGTATTCCAAAATATCAATCCGGAGGCGCCGGTCCATGTGCTCATCATTCCGAAGAAGCATATCGCCTCGATGAACGATGTTCAGGAGGAGGATTTGGCCCTGATCGGCGAGATGCACCGCGCTGCGCAAGAGGCTGCCGCCCAGCTCGGCATCGCCGAGAGCGGATACCGCCTAATCAACAATTGCGGCCCAAATGGAGAACAGACAGTGTTTCACCTGCATTACCATTTGATGGGTGGCAAACGGCTGGGTGCGTTGACAGGAATCTCGCCATCGCATACATAACGGCTGGACCAGCCGATACACTGCAGCTTCGCGGCATTTTAAGCCGGCGGGGCTGCTTTTGCTTGCCTGACTTTTTTTAGTTGCCGTCAAGGTTGACACCATATTTCCGTTTGCCCTATAATGAAGTTTGATGAACCGTGTTATTGCTCTTGGACGGTCTGGTCGGAGGGAGGGAAAACTGGTGTCTGAAACTAAAGTTCGCAAAAACGAGACAATTGATGCTGCACTTCGTCGCTTCAAGCGTTCCATCGCTAAAGATGGCGTATTGGCTGAAGTGAAGAAACGCAAGCATTATGAAAAGCCAAGCGTAAAGCGCAAGAAAAAGTCCGAGGCTGCTCGTAAGAGAAAGTTTTAGGAGGATCTGAACTAGCATGAATCTTAGCGAACGATTGAACGAAGATATGAAGCAAGCGATGAAGAGTAAGGACAAGTTCAAACTCTCTACGATTCGGATGGTTCGTTCGACGATAAAAAATCTTGAAATAGATTTGAAAAGAAGTTTGGATGACAACGAAGTGCTTGATATTTTAAGTCGTGAAATCAAACAGCGAAAAGATGCCCTCCAAGAATTTGAAAAAGCGGGACGCGACGATCTTGCCGCCGATGCGAAAGCAGAAATTGAGCTCCTAAGCGCCTACCTCCCGGAACAGCTTACTGAAGAAGAAATTAAAGTCATTGTACAGCAGACCATCCAGGAAACCGGTGCTTCTTCAAAAGCCGAGATGGGTAAAGTAATGAGCGCTCTCATGCCGAAGGTTAAAGGGCGTGCGGACGGAAAGCTTGTCAATCAAGTTGTTCAACAATTTCTGTAACAACATAAGTGAAACACCCCTTGATTTCAGGGGGTGTTTTTTCTTGTTTTCGGGCTTGTTGAGCGAAGCGTGATGGAATATTGCGGTCAGGGTATACTTTCTTGAAACGAAATCGCGGCTGATCCGTAAATATAACCATAGGAGAGTGACTTGATACATATGCTTATGCAGGAAGGTCATCCTCTCCTTCATGTCGAAGACAGAAGAAGGATGTCCGTATAAGTCGAAGAGAAAGGAGGAATACGATGAAAATCATGAATGGGCTGCGCCAAAGGATCGCGATGACGGCCGCTGCCGCTATTTTGTTCATAACCGCCTTGATGTGGGTGTCCCCGTCACAGCCGGCTTCGGGAGCCAACACCGGCTCAGTATACGTAATACCGGTCAAACAGCCGATTGAACGCGGCTTGACCAGCTTTATGGAACGCGGTTTCAAGGAAGCCGAGAAGATGAAGGCCGGGCTCATTATCCTTGAGATCGATACGCCGGGCGGACTTGTTGATCAGGCGGGGGAAATCGCCAAGCTGATGAAAGAGAGTAATATGCCGATCGTAGCCTTCGTTACGGGCGAGGCGGCTTCGGCCGGAAGCTATATCGCCCTTAACGCCGACAAGATTGCCATGGCGCCGGGAACCATGATCGGAGCCGCAGCGATGGTGGACGGCAGCGGCAACCCGATTGAAGATGCCAAGCTCGTGTCCTGGTGGAAGACGACGATGGCCAGTGCGGCTGAAGCCGGCGGCCGGAACAAGGAGATCGCCATGGGGATGGCGGATGTCAACATCCAGGTGGAGATGCCGGAGATCGGCCGGACGAAGGGACCGGGGGAAATCATCTCGTTAACCAACGAGGAAGCGTTGAAGACAGGGTATGCAGATACGATCGCTAGCAGCACAGAGGAAGTGATTACCTGGATGGACTTTTCCACCCAGGATGTGTTCCGGATGGAGCCAACCTTTTCTGAGAAGCTGGCGACGTTTCTGACGCATCCCGGCGTCATGACGCTGCTCTTGTTCATCGGTATTGCGGGCGTCATTATTGAGGTGCTTGTACCGGGCTTCGGTGTTCCGGGCATTCTTGGCATCGCCGCCTTCGTGCTGTATTTCTTCGGGAACTACGTGGCCGGCTTTGCAGGCTGGGAGACCTGGCTCTTATTCATTATCGGAATTCTGATGCTGGCGATGGAGCTGTTCGTTCCGAGCTTCGGCATACTTGGGATCATCGGCTCGATCAGTCTGATAACCGGTGTGGTCCGGGCTGCGTACAGCACCTCGCATGTCGCGTTGTCTCTCGGAATCGCGGTGGCGTCAGCATTAGTCGCCATCGTGGTTGTGGCCTTGGTGTTCAAGGAGCGGGGAATATGGCGAAAGTTCATCCTGAACGACAGCTTGACGAAAGAGCAGGGCTATATTCCGAATGAGGACCGGGACAGCCTGATAGGTCTTATCGGAACAGCTATAACGCCACTCCGTCCGGCCGGTACGATGGAGCTGGAAGGAAGACGGCTGGATGTCGTCACGCTCGGAGGGTATATTGAATCCGGCAGCCGGGTCCGCGTGGTGAAGACCGATGGAACGCGGATTGTCGTCGAGGAAGAAAAAGGGTGAAGCTTCATCAGGAAATGTGTAGTATGGGATAGAGAAGTGAAGTTAAGCTTGGTTAACAGCAGTACCTGATTACATTCGTTATTCAAAAGATGGAGGGTGAAGTAACAATGGATTTGGATGGTTCCTTGGTGACAATTTTGCTGATCGCGGTCGTTGCGATCATCGCACTTAGCGTGTTTTTCAGCTTCTTCCCGCTGATGCTCTGGATTTCGGCGCTCGCTTCCGGCGTGCGCATCGGAATCATTACGCTCGTGGCCATGCGGCTGCGGCGCGTAACGCCTAGCCGGATCGTCAATCCGCTGATCAAGGCGACAAAGGCAGGGCTGGGACTGAATATTAACCAGCTCGAGAGCCACTATCTGGCAGGCGGTAACGTAGACCGCGTCGTCAATGCGCTGATCGCTGCACAGCGGGCGAATATTCCGCTTGAATTTGAACGGGCCGCAGCGATTGACCTTGCCGGCCGGGACGTTCTTCAGGCCGTGCAGATGAGCGTTAATCCGCGTGTCATCGAGACGCCGGTTGTCGCTGCCGTAGCAAGAGACGGCATCGAGGTTAAGGTAAAAGCCCGGGTAACCGTTCGCGCGAATATTGACCGCCTCGTCGGGGGTGCTGGTGAAGAAACGATCATTGCCCGTGTAGGTGAAGGGATTGTTACCACGGTAGGTTCCAGTAACTCCCATAAGGACGTCCTGGAGAATCCGGATTTGATCTCCAGAACCGTTCTTGCGAAAGGGCTTGATGCCGGAACGGCGTTTGAAATTCTGTCGATCGATATCGCCGACGTCGATGTAGGCAAGAACATCGGGGCCTACCTGCAGACCGAGCAGGCGGAAGCCGACAAGCGCATCGCTCAGGCCAAAGCGGAAGAGCGCCGTGCGATGGCGGTAGCGCAAGAGCAGGAGATGAAGGCTCGCGTCGTCGAAATGAGAGCGCGGGTTGTCGAATCCGAATCCCAGGTTCCGCTTGCAATGGCTGAAGCGCTTCGCAGCGGCCAGCTCGGGGTGATGGATTACATGAACCTGAAGAACCTTGAGGCCGATACGCAGATGAGAGGCTCGATCGGCAAGATGGGCGATAATACAGGCAACCCGGGAGACAATCCGAACAATAACAAATGATGATGAGGTGAGCCTATAGTGGGCTGGTTAATCGAGAATTTTTATATCGTAGTTGTTATAGGCTTCTTCATCATTTCCGCTCTGGGAAGGCGTGGCAAGAATGCGGGGGAGAAGGGGCAGCCCCGCATGCCGTCGTTCGGCGGCGACGGTCATCGTCAAGGCCGGGGGCCGCAACAGCCGGAGCTCCGCAGAACGCAAGGGGGAAGGCCACAGCCCTTTCCGCAGGCTGAGCACCCTGCCCCCGTTCAGCAAAGTGCCGGTTCGGATTTTAACGATGAAGAGGAGCTGAACACCGGAAACGGGTATTCGCTGGAGCATGAGGAGCTGAACCGATCGCCCAGCTACCAGGAGATGGAGCGGAAGCCGGACAGCATGGATCACCGGATGGCGATGATGGAGTCGGATTTGGACCGGATCCATGCGCAGTTAAACCGGATGACGGTCGATATTCCGGAAACGGTCGTTAAGCTCACCGAAGAGGACCATGGACCGGAACGTCGAAGCCATTCGAATATGGCGGAGCAGGCTCGAAACGGCATCGTGTGGTCCGAAATTTTGGGGCCGCCCCGTTCCAGACGCCCATTAAATTATCGCCGTTAAGAGACCATATTTGAGAGTTTGCAGGCTATGAACAATGGCCCTGCATTTGGTGACCGCAGCGAATGGAAGTAAGGGTTCATTCCCGCTGGGTCTACACCACATACCAAGAGGCTGTACCAGGTCAATCGACTTTGGTACAGCCTCTTTTTCTATTGGGTTATACGCTCCGCCCCTTATCTGAACAAATCTTCGCATGTTTCTGGCTGTACATTTCATAAATCAGGATTCCGGGGCATATGGTGTACAGTACAGGAAGGGGGAAAGTCTCCATATGTCCCGCATCAGCCGCAAGCTGCAGAAATGGACCCAAGAAATGCTTGATTTGCCACAGGACCTGTTGTTTGATTTACCGCGGTTGACCCTGATCGGCAATAAAGAGCTTCATATTGAAAACCATCGAGGAGTTCGGCATTTCTCCGAGAAGCGGCTTGTGCTGTCCCTAACACAGGGCTCCTTGGAGATATCGGGGTCGGATCTCGCGATTCAGGCCATTCAAAGTCAAGAAGTGACCATTATTGGTACAATCCATCATATTCAATACATAGGAACGGAGGAGAAAGCGTGAACATCCCAACCATGATCCAGCTTCGAGGCTATTTGACGCTCACCGTGCGCGGTGAGCATGTGGAAGCATTCATCAATTCCGTAGTGGACGCGGGGATCCCGGTGTGGGATGTGATACCGACCGGGACGCAGTCTGCGGAGTTTAAGCTGCTGCTTAGAGACTTTAAGGGCCTTCGTCCCTTCTTGAAACGGACAGGCTGCCGGACGCGGATCAAGGAGCGCAGCGGCTATCCTTTCAAACTGAGGCGCTTGTGGAAACGCAAAGCGTTCGTTCTCGGGATAGTATTGTTTTTTGCTATTTTGACCGCCCTCTCCTCCATGGTATGGAACATTGAGGTAGAAGGAAATGAGAGCATTGCTGCGGAAGACATTCTGGATGCCGCCAAGCAGGAAGGAATCTACCCGTATCAATGGATTTTCAAGCTGCAATCGATGGACAAGCTGTCCGGCAGCCTGGCATCCAGACTCGACGGCGTGTCCTGGGTCGGCGTGGAGCGGAATGGGACACGGATCCGGATCCAGGTCGTTGAGGCCTCCGTTCCTAAGAAGCCGCCTTTGCAAAGCCCGAGGCATCTGATCAGTACGCAGGATGCGGTCATTACTTATATCTACGCGGAAAAAGGGCTGCCCAAGGTCCAGATCAACAGCCGCGTGAAGAAAGGCGACGTGCTGATCTCCGGCATTTTAGGCGATGAGGAAAATTCGGAGATGATCGTTGCCAAAGGCGAGGTTAAAGGACTGGTCTGGCATGAGTACGATATCGAGGTTCCGCTCGTTAAAACAAGGAAGGTGTATACGGGCGAAGGCAAGAAACGGTCATATCTCGTTCTCGGCGACCGTGCCGTCCAGCTGTGGGGATACGGGGAGGTGCCTTACTCGCAGCAGGAAATGCTCACCTATTATGATCCTCTCACCTGGCGATCACGTGCGCTCCCGTTTGGATGGATGACCGAGAAGATCATGGAGGTCACCGAGGTTCAGCATACGATCACGGAGGAGGAGGCCAAAAAAGAAGGAATAGAGGGCGCAAGACGCGATATTTTAGCGAAATACGGCACCGATTCCCGATTTGTGAGCCAAAAAATTTTGCATGAGAAGAAAGAGAATGGTAAAGTTTATATGAAAGTGCTTTTCGAGGTGGAAGAGACCATCGCGAAAGAACTTCCCATAGTATACAATCAAGGAGAATGAGACTATTTGCCACAGCAAACGACCAGCATTCAAATTTTATTACAAAGTGCGTCAGAAGGCTTGGCCTTATTCGGACCGCAAGATGCCTTCCTGAAATTGATCGAAGCGGAAATCCCTGCCACCATCGATTCGCGGGAAGCCGTCATTACGATCCGCGGAGAACACCGCAGCGTCGAGCGTCTTCAGCAGCTGTTCGAAGTGCTGCTAGAGCTCATCCGCAACGGGTATACTTTGACCGAACGGGATATTCTGTACGCCGTAGAGCTGGCCAAGGATATGCGAGCGGATCAGCTGCTTGATCTGTTCAAGGGTGAAATTACGTCAACATACAGAGGCAAGCCGATTCGCGTCAAGACGATCGGACAGAAGCATTACGTGACAACGATCAAGAAACGGGATGTCGTATTCGGTATCGGTCCTGCGGGGACGGGGAAGACCTACTTGGCGGTTGTGCTGGCTGTTGCTGCACTTAAAGAAGGCTCTGTGAAACGGATCGTCCTTACGAGACCGGCGGTTGAAGCCGGAGAGAACCTGGGCTTTCTGCCCGGAGATCTGCAAGAGAAGGTAGACCCTTATCTCAGACCGCTGTACGATGCATTATATGATGTTATGGGTCCCGAGCAAGTCGCGAAGGCGCTTGAACGGGGACTGATCGAAATCGCGCCTCTCGCCTACATGCGCGGGCGGACGCTGGATGACTCGTTTATTATTTTAGACGAAGCGCAGAATACCACGCCGGAGCAGATGAAGATGTTCCTGACGCGGCTTGGCTTCGGATCCAAGATGGTCATTACCGGAGATGTGACGCAGATTGACCTGCCGCGCGGCAAAAAATCCGGGCTGATCGAAGCGAAAGCCATTTTAAGCGGAATTGAGGAAATCGGATTCGTTTATTTTGCTGAGCAGGATGTTGTACGGCACTCTTTAGTACAAAAAATCATCGTTGCCTATGATCAAGCTGCAGAAAACCAAGATTAAAGGGGATTGTCGATATGGCCTCCAAAGAACCATCGACGGACAAGTCCATATGGGGCAGGCACAGCGGTTGGAAATATAGCGTGGCAACACGCTATATTCTGTTTTTGCTGCTTGCGCTGCTCTTTTATATCAGTCTAGCATCGAAGCTGGTGCCTGAACGCTATGACATTCAGGTCAATACGAAAAGCGAGAAGAATATCGTCGCTCCCGTCCAAATTGAGGACAGCAAAGCGACGCTGAAGGCGCAGGAGCAGGCGGCCGAGCGGGTTCAGACGATTTATACCAACCTCAATGTGAGGAACGACGTTCTGGTGACGCAGATCCTGGACCGGATTGAGCGACTGAACCAGGATGTGGATATCTCGACCCAGGAGAAGGTCAATATCTATCGCGAGGAAATCCCTCGCAGGATTGACGAGTTCGTCCAAAATTTCGTATCCGCCAATCGAGACAATGAAGGTTACTCCAACGAGCTGCTGGAGGAAATGCTGCGCGTCATCGACCAGCAGACCTACCGGATCCCGGAGGAAACTTATATCAAAATACCTAGATTAAGCGCCGAGGACATCAATGCGATGAAGCCGGTAGCCCGCGATATCGTCTCCAAGCTGACCATGAACGAAATCGTGGACGCGCAGACGGCCCGGGCGCGGGTTGCGGAAATGGTGAGCACGAGCTCGCTGGATGATCGCGTTGCCAGAGAGGTCGTTCAGGAACTGGCCCGGGCAACGATAACGGCCAACAAATTCAGGGATGAGGAAGCGACCAAGGAAGCACGCGTCGAGGAACGCGAGAATACGCCGCCTGTGTTCATTAAGCAAGGAGATATTCTCGTTAAGAAAGGGCAGGTCATTACGCCGGAGATGTATGAGCTGCTTGGAAAGAATGGTTTGCTCAAGGATGATGTAAACTATTGGCCTGAGCTCGGCGTGCTGCTGCTGTCCGTTTTATTATCGCTCGGGATCCTGATGTTCATCCGCCAGTCGAATGCCGGGAAGTTTAAATACAATAACTCCCAGCTGCTTATGCTCGTGCTGATCTATGTGATCACGCTTATTACGATGCACTTGACATCCATTTTGCAAAGCGACTCGCGGATTTATGTCGGGTACCTGGCTCCTGTAGCCATCGGTGCGATACTGGTGACGCTGCTTCTGGAAATGTCGCTTGCCTATTTCAGCGTCATTATATTCAGCATCATGGCCAGCGTCATCCTGAATGTCCAGGGTGAAATGTTCGACTTCCAGTTCGGGCTGTTCGCCGCAGTGACGTCATGCGTGGCCATCTTCTCGATTCACCGTGCGAGCCAGCGCTCCACCATGCTGAAGGGCGGGATTATGGCCTCCTTGTTCGGCGCATTGATCGTATTGATCATGCTGCTGATCAACGACGATTCCTGGACGACGACGGAAACGCTCTATGCGATCGGGTTTGCGATTGCCGGAGGCCTGCTTACAGCCGTTCTGGTGATCGGGCTGATGCCATTCTTCGAGGTTACGTTCGGCATCTTGTCGGCTTTGAAGCTCGTGGAATTATCGAACCCGAACCATCCTCTGCTGCGCAAGCTGCTGACGGAGACGCCGGGAACGTATCACCACAGCGTAATGGTCGGCAACCTGTCGGAGGCCGCTGCCGAAGCGATCGGCGCCAACGGCTTGCTGTGCCGCGTGGGATCCTATTACCATGATATCGGGAAGACGAAGCGGCCGATCTACTTCATTGAGAACCAGAACAATATGGAGAACCCGCATGATTCCATCGAGCCGAAGCTCAGCAAGTCCATCATTGTGGCTCACGCTAGGGATGGGGTTGAAATGCTGAAGGAGTACAAGCTGCCGAAGCCGATTCGGGATATCGCCGAGCAGCATCATGGTACGACCTTCCTCCATTATTTTTACCATAAAGCCATCCGACAGGCTGAGGAGCAGGGGATCGAGCCTGATTTTACGGAAGACGATTTCAGGTATCACGGTCCGAAAGCCCAGTCCAAGGAGGCAGCGATCGTCGGCATCGCCGACAGTGTGGAGGCGGCGGTCCGCTCTCTCCGCAAGCCGACCGTGGAGCAGGTTGAATCGATGATCGAGAAGATCATTAAGGGTCGCCTGGATGACCATCAGTTTAACGACTGCGACCTGACGATGAAAGAGCTTGATACCATTGCGAAAACCTTGAAGGAAACGGTCATGGGGATATTCCACTCACGCATCGAGTATCCGGAGGAGGTCAAGCGGCCGAAGCCTGATTCGAGCGCGTCTTCGGGAGATTCGACCAAGCATGCAGATTCATCCGCGCCTGAAGCGGATCAGAGAAGGAGCGTTTAAGGAATGAGCCTTGAGCTTGTATGGAATAATGAACAAGAGCAATTTGAGATTACGGAGGAGCTCATCGCTTTGCTTGAAACGATCCTGCAGAAGGCCGGTGAGGCCGAAGGGATCGAGGGCGGAGAGGTGGACCTGACCTTTGTCGATGATGAAGCCATCCACGAATTAAACCGGGAATATCGCGGGATCGACCGTCCAACCGACGTATTGTCCTTCGCCATGCATGAAGTCACGAATGATGAGCTGGAGATCATTTATGAGCTGGAGGAAGGCGAAGAGCTTGGGAACGTCCCGGACGTGCTGGGGGACATCATTATCTCGGTCCCGCGTGCGAAGCTGCAGAGTGAAGAGTACGGCCACTCGCTTGAGCGCGAGATCGGATTTCTATTCGTCCATGGTTTCCTGCATTTGCTCGGCTATGATCATCAGGACGAGGCGAGCGAGGCTGAGATGATGGGCAAGCAGGAGGCCGTCCTAGCCGAAGTGGGTCTGACGAGATAGTGAAGCCGTACAGATCTACTTTGCTTAGAGCTTTTGGTTACGCCATGACGGGCATATGGACCGCCGTACAGCGTGAACGAAATATGAAGATTCACATTGCTGCTGCCGTGAGTTGCTTCATCGCAGCAGCTTTGCTGCAGTTGGACAAAATCAGCTGGCTGTTTCTAATATCCGCCGTTGCGGCTGTGTTCATTGCGGAGCTGGTGAATACGGCGGTCGAAGCCGTTATTGATCTCGCATCCCCGGCGGAGCATCCGCTTGCCCGGGTGGCGAAGGATACGGCTGCGGGTGCATCGCTGGTTGCTGCGATATATGCTGCGGCTGTTGGCATCCTCATTTTTTGGGAACCGCTCATGCAGTGGGTTAGGTCCATAACAGGCTGACGAAAGGGAGGAATTCGGTATGGATACAGGGTTATTGATGCAGGAAGCGATTAAGGCGCGCACACGGGCTTACATACCTTACTCGAAATTTGGTGTAGGCGCTGCTCTCTTGGATGCGGGCGGGAAGGTACACCATGGCTGCAACGTGGAGAATGCTGCCTACGGGCCGACCAACTGCGCCGAACGAACCGCACTCTTCCGCGCGATTGCCGACGGACATGAGCCAGGAAGCTTCAAGGCGATTGCGATCGTCGCCGACACCGAAGGACCCTGCACGCCGTGCGGGGTATGCCGGCAGGTGCTGGTAGAGCTGTGCAAGCCGGATATGACGGTCATTTTGGGGAATATGAAGGGAGACATTCGCGAAACGACGGTAAGCGAGCTGCTTCCCGGCGCGTTTGGCCCTTGGGATCTGAACAAGGAATAATCTTCGCACAAGTTCAGACTGAAAATTAGGTTATCATGAGCGATGTTAAGGCGGATGAAGGACCGGCAAGCTGACGTGTCACCCACGGCCATTGCGGCCAAGACCCTTGATGATGATATCTCGGTGTGGGACGAAAAGAAGCAGCCATAGTCCCATTCGCCTTAAGGTGTTAGTAACGTTAGCTGGAGGAATGGTATGCAGAAAAAACAGTTTAAATCAGGTTTTGTGGCGATCATCGGCAGACCCAACGTAGGGAAATCTACGCTGATGAATCAGGTCATCGGTCAGAAGATTGCCATTATGTCGGATAAACCGCAGACAACAAGAAATAAAATCCACGGGGTGTACACAACGCCGGACTCCCAGGTTGTATTTCTGGATACGCCGGGGATTCACAAGCGTCAATCCAAGCTCGGCGATTACATGAATCAGACGGCGCTCGGCACGCTGGGTGAAGTGGAAGCCGTATTGTTTCTGGTAGACGCATCCGAAGGGATTGGCGGAGGCGACCGCTTTATTGCCGAGCAGCTGAGCAAAATCAAGACCCCGGTCATGCTGGTGATGAACAAGATCGATAAGATCGAGCCGCCGGCGCTGCTGCCGCTTATTGAAGAATACCGGAAGCTCCATGACTTTGCGGAGATCGTTCCGATTTCGGCCAAGCTTGGCAGCAACGTCGACACGCTGCTGGATCAAATCCAGAAATATTTGCCGCCGGGCCCGCAGTATTATCCGGAGGACCAAGTGACGGATCATCCCGAGCAGTTTGTCTGCGCCGAGCTCATCCGGGAGAAAATCCTGCACATGACCCGGGAGGAGGTGCCGCACTCCATCGCCGTCACGATTGAGGATATGCGCAAGGAGGAGAACGGAACCGTCTATATATCCGCCGTCATTTTTGTCGAGCGCGATTCACAGAAGGGCATTATTATCGGGAAGCAGGGCGCCCTGCTCAAGGAAGTCGGCAAGCAGGCCCGCCAGGACATTCAGCGGCTTCTCGGCTCCAAGATTTTCCTGGAGCTATGGGTTAAGGTAAAAAAAGATTGGCGCAACCAGGAGCGTGTTCTTCGTGACCTTGGATTTCACCGCGGGGAGTAATTGACCCGTACCGAAAGAAGCTTTCTGGGGGATTGGTGCCGCCGGTTGCTGCTCAGGCAGCCTGCCAACAATTGCAATTCATAAATCCGCACGGTACGCACATCCTATTTTCGTAGATGCAGACGTCATTTCCGAAGAAAGGATGAATACGAATGCGAGATTTTTCGTGGAAGTATTTTGCGATGACTGGAGATGTCGATGCTTATTTGCTGTATAAAGAAACCGACGGTGAACGGGTTCTTGCAGCTGCATCCGCAGAAGATGAGGCGGCCCAGCATGAAGAGGACGAGTAATTATTGGTTGTTCCAAGAATGGTTGGGGGATAATGCATGCTATATCGGGCGGAAGGAATTGTCATCCGCAGCATGGACTACGGTGAAGGGAACAAAATCATTACGCTTTGCACCAAAGAATCGGGCAAGGTAGGGGTGCTGGTCAGAGGAGCAAAAAAGGTCAAGAGCCGGCATGCTGCTCTGACCCAGCCTTTTACGTATGGGGAGTATGTGTTTTTTCGCAATACGGGGCTTGGAACCCTGAACGCAGGCGAGATTATAGAATCCCATCATGAACTGCGGGAGGATTTGATCAAAGCCGCCTATGCTTCCTATGCCTGCGAGCTCTTGGATCGGGTGCTGCAGGATGAGGAGACGGGGGCTTTTTGGTTCCATCAGCTGAAGGCATGCTTGACCTCCCTTCAAGAAGACAAGGATCCTCAGATTATTATCAATCTCTATGAGATGAAAATCCTGCAGGCGGCAGGGTATGGACCGGAGCTGGAGGTATGCATTTCGTGCAATCAGCCGAGAAACGACGAGGATATGCTGGTCAGCCCGCGTCTCGGAGGAGTTCTATGCCGTTATTGCAAGCATTTGGATCCGCCGGCGATGGCAGTGACGGTCCGGACCTTGAAGCTGCTGCGCCTGTTCGCCAGGCTGGATCTCAGGCGGCTCGGTAATGTGGACGTTAAGGCGGAGACGAAGGACGAGCTCAAGAAGGTAATGAGGGCGTTAATGGATATGCAGCTGGGCCTCCGGCTCAAATCCCAAAACTTCCTGGACCAGATGGACAAATACAACATTTGACGTAAGGTTCGGATTAAGGTATTATATTTATCAGTTTATGAGTTATTGCATATTGACATGCGTTGAACGGGAAAGTAGTGAATGGCCATTCGTTATAGCGAGCCGGCGGCGGTGGGAGTCCGGTACGAAGCATTCATGAACATGGCACCCGGGAGCATTCTTGAAACGATAAAGTGGGTTTAGCTACAGCGCTGCTGCACGGCAGCTGCGGGAAGGCTGGCCAAGTAGGGTGGAACCGCGGGAAGCGACAGCTCTCGTCCCTATGTCTGTACATCAGGCATGGGGCGAGAGCTTTTTTGCGTTGTACAGACTGGATTGTCGGATGTTTTATTATGAAAATGAAAGCAAAGGAGCTAAAAATCATGAATTTCCAACAGATGATTTTGACGCTGCAGCAGTTCTGGGCAGAACAGAATTGTATCATCGTGCAGCCGTATGACACGGAAAAGGGTGCAGGCACCATGAACCCGATGACCTACTTGCGCTCGATCGGTCCGGAGCCGTGGAATGTCGCTTACGTTGAGCCTTCCCGTCGTCCGGCAGACGGCCGTTACGGGGAAAACCCGAACCGGTTGTACCAGCACCATCAGTTTCAGGTCATTCTGAAGCCTTCCCCGGACAATATCCAGGAGCTGTATCTGGAGAGCCTGAAGCGTCTTGGCATTGACCCGCTCGATCACGACATCCGCTTTGTCGAAGATAACTGGGAAGCTCCGACCCTTGGCGCCTGGGGCCTCGGATGGGAAGTGTGGCTCGACGGCATGGAAATTACGCAGTTTACGTATTTCCAGCAGGTCGGGGGCATCGATGCCAATCCCGTTGCGGTTGAGATTACCTACGGCATGGAGCGGCTTGCGTCGTATATTCAAGATAAAGAGAATGTATTCGACCTCGAATGGGTGGACGGCATTACGTATGGCGACGTGTTCCATCAGCCGGAATTTGAGCATTCCAAGTACACGTTTGAAGTGTCGGATGTGAAGATGCTGTTTACGCTGTTCAACATGTATGAAGAGGAAGCCAACAAGGCGATGAATCAACATCTGGTCTTCCCGGCGTACGACTATGTGCTGAAGTGCTCCCATACGTTTAACCTTCTTGACGCCAGAGGAGCGATCAGCGTGACCGAGAGAACAGGCTACATCATGCGCGTGCGCAATCTCGCGCGCCAGGTGGCGGCTACGTATTTGGAGGAACGCGAGAAGCTTGGCTTCCCGTTGATTAAGAAAGGGGGCGCAGAACATGCCTAAGGATTTATTGTTTGAGATCGGGCTGGAGGAAGTCCCGGCAAGATTTCTGCGTGCAGCGATGGAACAGCTGGAGGACCGCCTCGTGAAATGGCTGGAAGCATCCAGAATCGGGCACGGGGAAGTAACCGCCTATGCAACGCCGCGTCGCCTTGCCGTATGGGTCAAGGATGTTGCGGATAAGCAGGAGGATGTCAGCGAGGAGGTTAAAGGACCTTCGCGGAAGATCGCGCTGGACGAGAACGGTCAGTGGAGCAAGGCGGCGCTCGGCTTCGCCCGAAGCCAAGGTGTCGATCCGGAGAGCTTCACCTTTAAGGAGCTTGGAGGTGTCGAGTATATCTACGTCACCAAGAGCAGCGTCGGCGTCGATACCCAGTCGATTCTGTCCGAGGGGCTTCACGGCATACTGACAGCGATGACGTTCCCGAAAAATATGCGCTGGGGTGCGCATGAGTTCAAGTTCGTACGTCCGATCAAATGGATCGTTGCGCTGCTGGGCAGCGAGACGATCGCGCTTGAGGTTGCCGGCGTGCAGGCGGGCAATGTGACGAGAGGGCACCGCTTCCTGGGATCCGATGCCGTTATTCCGGAAGCGTCGGCATATCGGGATATCCTTCGCGAACAGCATGTCATCGTGGACGTGAATGAGCGTCAAGAAATGATCGTTTCGCAAATTCAGGCACTCGCCAAAGAGAAGGGCTGGAATATCGCAATCAAGGATGATCTGCTGGAAGAGGTATTGTTCCTTGTTGAGACGCCTACCGTGCTCTACGGAACCTTCGATTCCTCGTTCCTTCATATCCCGCAGGATGTGCTGATCACCTCGATGCGCGAGCATCAGCGCTACTTCCCGGTTTTGGACGACAAGGGGCAGCTGCTTCCTTATTTCGTGACGGTGCGCAACGGCGATTCCCGTTCGCTTGATGTTATTGCCAAAGGGAATGAAAAGGTGCTGCGGGCACGCTTGTCGGATGCGAAGTTTTTCTATGAAGAAGATCAGAAGCTCCAGATCAAGGACGCGCTGTCCAAGCTCGAAAGCATCGTCTTCCATGAGGAGCTCGGAACGATCGGGGACAAGGTGCGCCGCATCCGCCGCATTTCCGATCAGCTGGCCGTCAAGCTTGGAATCGCCGCTGATGCAGCGGATTCCGTCAGCCGCGCCGCCGATATCTGCAAATTCGATCTTGTAACCCAAATGGTGTATGAATTCCCTGAGCTTCAGGGGGTTATGGGCGAGGATTACGCGCGTAAAGCGGGAGAGAAGGAAGAGGTGGCCAAAGCGGTATTCGAGCATTACCAGCCGCGCTTTGCCGGCGATGCCGTTCCTTCGACGCAGGTCGGCTCCATCATAAGCATAGCGGACAAAATCGACACGATTACCGGCTGCTTCTCCATCGGCATCATTCCGACCGGCTCCCAGGATCCATACGCACTGCGCCGCCAGGCGCAAGGCATCGTGCAGATCATTCTGGAGCACAAGCTTCCGATTACCTTGTCCGACGTGTTCGGCATTGCGCTGGACGTTCATGAGAACATCCGGGCGCTCAAACGGTCCGCCGGTGAAATCCGGAAGGATCTCCAGGAATTCTTCGGACTTCGCGTGAAGAAGCTGCTGTCCGAGAACCAGCGGTATGACGTTGTCGATGCGGTGATTTCGGCCGGCTTCGATTCCGTGGTATCCGTTGTGAACCGGGGACAGGCGCTGATGCATGCGGTTGAGTCCGCCGAGGACTTCAAGACGACGGTGGAATCCTTGAACCGCGTCAGCAACCTTGCGGCCAAGGCAGGGAAAGCTGCGGTGAACCGGGAGCTGTTCACGGAGTCTGCGGAAGGCGAGCTTTATGAAGCCTGGCAGGCGATCCGGAGCGATTACGAAGCGGCACTGGATGCTGCGGACGGCGAACGCGCATTGTCCTTGCTCAGTGGACTGAAGGCGCCGATTACCGGCTTCTTTGACTCCGTCATGGTCATGGCCGAGGACGAATCGGTGCGGGCTAACCGCCTTGCACTGCTCTCCGGCATCGATGGGGATTTGAAGCGGTACGCCGATTTTTCAAAATTAGTGTGGTAAGCGTAGTGACATGATGATTTTGCAAATGTTATAATGGTTTGTTCAGCGAAAGCGACAGCCCGTGTCAAGGCACAGGATGGCGCTTTCGCTGTGAGTAAGAATCAATGGCCGTACAGTAAGGCAGACTGCAGCTCATTGTTTTTTGGGAAGCAGGATTTTAATCGGTTCAAGACGTATATAATAGTAAACAGCACAGGATGGTTCCAAGAGTACAGGAAAAGCCGGTGATATCAATGATTGAAGGTTCCTCCTGCCGGATCGTGGTTGACGGCGACGCCTGTCCCGTCAAGAAGGAAATCGCAGAAACTGCCCGTACATTCCATGTGCCGGTGCTGCTCGTTTCTTCCTATGATCATATGCAGCAGGCCGAGGAAGGCGTCGTGACGATTCAAGTGGACCGGAGCGACCAAAGCGCTGATCTCTATATTGCGAACCATATATCGAAAGGGGATATCGTGGTCACCCAGGACTATGGTTTGGCTGCGCTGGCGTTAGCGAAATCCTGCTATGTCATCTCGTTCCGCGGCCGGATATTCCGCAATTCCGATATCGATTTCATGCTGGATTCGCGCCACCATCAAGCCAAAGCAAGAAGGCAGGGGAAGTACGGCAAAGGACCGAAAAAGCTGCTTGACGAAGACCGGGTTTTTTTTCAACATAAACTGACAAAACTTTTGCTTGAATTGCAGGAGAATGTCCACCCGTAGCGAATACTATTTACGTGCCAAATGAGATGAAGGTGGTTTGGATGAGTACCGGACAAGGCAATATTCCGGATGATGTCATTGAGGCGGTGCTGGCCAAAAGCGATATCGTGGATACGGTCAGCAAATACGTGCATCTTACGAAACAGGGGAAGTATTTAAAGGGCCTGTGCCCTTTTCATTCGGAAAAGACCCCATCCTTTACGGTTACACCGGAACGCCAAATCTTCTACTGCTATGGCTGCGGCAAGGGCGGTAACGCCATTAAATTCAGAATGGAAATCGAAGGATTTTCCTTCCCCGAAGCCGTAAGAACCATGGCCGAAGAGAACGATATCTCGTTACCGGAAGGTCAAGGGGTTCCCGTAATTCCTCGCAATCCGGAGAAAGAACGTTTACTTGAAGCTTATGAGCTGAGCGCCAAGCTGTATCATTTTCTGCTGAAGAATACGGAGCATGGCACCGAGGCGATGAAGTACTTACGGTCCCGCGGCATGAGCGACAAGATGATCGATCAGTTTCAGATCGGCTATGCGCCGGATCGCTGGGATACGCTGGTTCAATTTCTTACCAAGCGGTCATTTGACCTGAAAGAGATGGAGAAGGGCGGTTTGTTGTCCGCAAGACATGAACAGGAAGGCTATCTCGACCGGTTTCGGGGACGTATCATGTTTCCGATCCATGACCGCAGCGGCAAAGTGATTGCGTTCGCCGGAAGGATCCTCGGGGATGGTCAGCCGAAGTACTTGAATTCCCCGGAAACTCTTTTGTTTAACAAAAGCCGTACGTTGTACAACCTGCACCAGGCGAAGACATCCATACGCAAATTGCGTCAGATCCTATTATTCGAAGGTTACGGTGATGTGATCTCGTCTTGGGAGGCTGGACTTCAGAACGGCGTGGCAACGATGGGCACGTCCCTTACGGAAAATCAAGTAGCGATTATGAAATCCATGGCCGAAGAGGTTGTTGTCATCTATGACGGCGACAGGGCCGGTATGGCAGCCGCGATGAAGGTCATCCCGATGCTGGAGGGCGCCGGACTTCGGGTGAAGATTGCGCTTGTCAGCGAAGGCCTGGATCCGGATGAATACATCCGCAAATTCGGTGCCGAGCGATTCAGGCATGTAGTGGAAACAGCTGTTTCAACCACAAAATTTAAACTTATATATCTGAAGAAAAACCATATACTGCTAGAAGAAGATGGCAAGATCGCGTATACGAAAGAAGCGCTGCCGATTATCGCCGCACTTCATTCCTCAACCGAGCGGGAAGTATATTTGAGGGAATTATCCTCGGAGCTGAACCTTTCCTACGAGAGCCTTAAGCAGGATTGCAATTTGCTCAGGCAGTCCATGCAAAAAAAGAGGGGCGATGGGGATAATAAGGAAAAAAGGTGGAATAATGGTAGGCATATTAACGGGCGTCAGCCCGCCCCGGCGCTGCTGCCTGCCTATCATGCGGCTGAACGGCGGCTGCTGTCGCTGATGCTGCAGGATGCGGAAGCCGCGCGATACGTAGGCGAACGGCTGGGAGAAGCGTTTAATATCGAAGATCATGCGGCGATAGCTGTTTATCTATATGCTTATTATGCACAAGGCAAATCTCCGGATATTAGCCGTTTCATGTCATCTCTCCATGATGATCGTCTGGAAAAGACCGTCAGCTCCATTATGATGATGGAGGCACCCGCGGAGTGGAATGTTCAAGTGCTTGACGACTGCATCCGGGAGGTACTGAAATATCCGCAGCAGCGAGAGATCGAGCAGAAGAAGGAAGAAATGATGAAAGCAGAGCGCTCGGGAGATTTTTTGCGGGCCGCACAAATTGCAAGTGAGATTATCGCCCTAGAAAGACAATGATGTCCGCACATTGCTGCTTCTAGGGAGGAGGGAGTCGAAAAATGGCGAATGATCAGCATACTGAACTAGAAACGGAATTTACGCTGGATCAAGTCAAAGATCAATTGATTGAGCAGGGTAAAAAGAGATCCGTATTAAGCTATAAAGATATTATGGAGAAACTGTCGCCATTCGATCAGGATACGGAGCAGATGGAGGAGTTCTACGAGCAGCTTGCCGACCTCGGCATCGATGTGGTGAACGAAAGCGACGATGAGGTCAGCCACCGGGCATCGGAAGATCACGAATCCCATGACAATGAGGATTTCGGCTTCGATGACGATTTGTCGCTGCCGCCGGGCATCAAAATCAACGATCCGGTGAGAATGTATTTGAAAGAAATCGGACGTGTACCGCTCTTGTCCGCGGACGACGAGATTGAGCTTGCGAACCGGATCGAGCAAGGGGATGAGGAGGCCAAGCGCCGTCTGGCCGAGGCGAATCTGCGGCTGGTTGTCAGCATCGCGAAGCGGTATGTCGGTCGCGGCATGCTGTTCTTGGATCTGATCCAGGAAGGCAATATGGGCCTTATTAAAGCGGTGGAGAAGTTCGATTACAAAAAAGGCTTTAAATTCAGTACGTATGCCACATGGTGGATCCGGCAGGCCATTACGCGCGCGATTGCCGACCAAGCCCGTACGATCCGGATTCCGGTGCATATGGTTGAGACGATCAATAAGCTGATCCGTGTATCCAGACAGCTGCTGCAGGAGCTGGGTCGCGAGCCATCGCCGGAAGAAATCGCGGCAGAGATGGAGCTTAGCGTGGAGAAGGTTCGGGAAATTATGAAGATCGCCCAGGAACCGGTGTCCTTGGAAACGCCGATCGGCGAAGAGGACGATTCCCATCTCGGCGATTTTATCGAGGATCAGGAGGCTCTCGCTCCAGCTGATGCCGCAGCATACGAGCTTCTTAAGGAACAGCTTGAAGACGTGCTCGATACGCTGACGGAGCGGGAAGAGAACGTGCTTCGTCTCCGGTTCGGCCTTGACGACGGGCGCACAAGAACGCTTGAAGAAGTAGGCAAAGTGTTCGGCGTTACGCGTGAACGGATCCGGCAGATTGAGGCCAAGGCGCTTCGGAAGCTTCGTCATCCGAGCCGCAGCAAGCGGCTGAAGGATTTTCTCGAATAGAGTGATCAAGGGACCTTCTGCATTTTCCGGCAGCAAGGTCTTTTTTTTCTGAGATGAAGGTACGCTGCTTACAAGCTCTGGGCAATTGGATATTAGAGTTCCATCGCAATGCGGTCTGCCGCCGGAAGGCTTGTTTTCCTTGGTTCTGGAATTTCTGCCTGTATTTGTTGTATCGGTCTTTATTTTATCTCTTTTCCAAGATCAATGCAAATGATGGACGAGCCCTAAACCTGAGAATAGCATCACTTCCAAATGGCGATGGAATGAATGGATGGTCCCAATATCCAGAGTGGATTTGCAGTTTATCATGCGGTCTGTTACGTTAAAATGTAGTGTCGCATGCAACTATAATGGATGTAGGAGTGTCATCGTGAAATTATCAAAAAGGTTACAGCTAATCCTGGACCAAATCCCCCAAGGCAGCCGGCTGGCCGATATAGGGTCTGACCATGCGCTGCTGCCGGTTGCAGCCGTAGAATGCGGCGCAGCCGTCCAAGCGATTGCAGGCGAAGTGAATCAGGGCCCGTTCGAGGCTGCCGCAAAGCAGGTGAAGGAATCCGGGATGGAGGACTGCATTCAGGTCCGGAGAGGAGACGGTCTTGAAGTTCTGTCCGCAGGCGAAGCGGATGTCATTACGATTGCAGGCATGGGCGGGAGTCTAATCGCTGCGATTCTGGATCGGGGCATCGGCAAGCTTGAAGGGGTGCGCCGGCTCGTATTGCAGCCGAACGTCGGTGAGGATATTTTGCGCAAATGGCTGCTTGCCCATGAGTGGGTGCTGATCGACGAGTTTATTCTGGAGGAAGACGGAAAGATTTATGAGGTGCTTGTGGCCGAGCCCGAGCGACCAGGGGGCCCCGTGACGAATGAGGAAATATACTCGCAGCGGGCCATTGCCGGAAAGGTATCCCTATCCGCCGAATGGCTGCTGCGCATGGGGCCGTGGTTAATCCGGGATGCAGGCACCGTGTTCCATGATAAATGGAAATCGGAGATCGGGAAGATGAATCAAATTCTGAAGTCGCTGTCGCGCTCGGATCAGGATACGGCTAAAGGCAAGGCGGCGGAGATTCGGGCGGATATCGAGTTTATCGAGGAGGTGCTGGCATGCTTGCCAAAGGACAAACCGTAATACAATATATGGAGCAGCTTGCTCCGAAGCATGTGGCTGAGCCGGAGGACCGGATCGGACTTCAGCTCGGTACCCTTCAGAAGGAAATCCGTACAGTGCTGGTTGCGCTGGATGTCAATGATGAAGTGGTTGACGAGGCGATTCGCCTTGGAGCCGATTTGATTATTGCCCATCACGCCATTATCTACCGGCCGCTGAAGCAGCTTCAGACCGACACGCCGATGGGCAAGGTGTACGAGAAGCTGATCAAGCATGATATTGCCGTCTACGTCAGCCATACGAATCTTGACGTAACCGAAGGTGGGATGAACGACTGGATGGCCGAAGCGCTCGGAATCGAGAATACTTCGCCGATTCATGATCTGCATAATGAGCAGCTGTCCAAGCTGGTAGTATTCGTGCCGAAGAGCCATCACGAGGAAGTGCTGAACGCCGTGCTGGACGCCGGTGCGGGCTGGATCGGAAACTACAGCCATTGTAGCTTTAACATTGAAGGATTCGGTACGTTTATCCCGAGAGAAGGAAGCAACCCGTATCAAGGCAAAGCCGGCAAGATGGAACGGGCCGAGGAAGTGCGGATCGAGACGATCGTGCCGCATACGATCCGGAACAAAGTCATCCAGGCGATGCTTAAGGCCCATCCGTACGAGGAAGTTGCCTACGATCTGTATTCCATGGATCTTAAGGGACGGTCGCTGGGACTCGGACGGGTCGGCAAGCTGAAGGAGCCGCTGACGCTGGCGGAGATGGCTGAAGTCGTCAAGGAGAAGCTGGACGTTCCGAACGTCCGGGTCGTGGGCGATCTGAACCGGACGCTCCGCAAGGCGGCGGTCATCGGAGGCTCCGGGGGGCGCTTCTATCCCCAGGCGTTGTTCCGGGGCGCCGATGTGCTCGTAACGGGGGACATTGATTACCATACGGCACAGGACGCGCTTGCCGCCGGCCTAACCCTAATTGATCCAGGACATAATGCCGAGAAAATCATGAAGGGCAAGGTCGCCGAATGGATGCAGCAGAAGCTGCAGGAGAACAAGTATGATACCAAGGTCGTCGCTTCGTCGGTCAACACGGAGCCGTTTCAATTTATGTAAGCTTAGGTTTATCGGCCGTTATCAAGGTAGGAGATGGCACAAGGCGGGCGGCTGATATTTAGGCATGATCATGACGGCTGCTCTGGTAATTTCATCATCGACTGCTAATGTTTTAAGGGTTGTGCATGGACATAAATCAAGATATAATATGTAATGTTGTCCGGAAAGTTTGACAGACAATCGCTGGCGGCGAAAAGCCGCGAGAGGAAAGTCCGGGCTCCATAGGGCAGGGTGCTGGATAACGTCCAGTCAGCGCGAGCTGAAGGATAGTGCCACAGAAATGGACCGCCGATGGCTGTGGATTCACAGCACAGGCAAGGGTGGAACCGAGGTGTAAGAGACCCCGAGGAACGCTGGTGACTTCGTTCCTGGTAAACCCCACCTGGAGCAAGACCTAATGGGACGCGAGTCTCCCTTGAGGAGACAGCCTTTGCCCGAGGCGCGTCTGGGTTGGTCGCTTGAGCCGTTTAGTAATAATCGGCCTAGATAGATGATTGTCGCTTATAGTGGCAGGGTAGTTCCCGAGATGACCACGAAGAGCACAGAACCCGGCTTACGGAAAACTTTCCAAACTGAACAACCGTTATTTTCATATGTAAACCAACCGTATAAACGCGCATAATCTTTCGCTTCCCTTCGGGACGCAGAGAGCATGCGCGTTTTTTCATGTTCGGGATATTTTTTTCGATAACATTTGCCTGTAAAGGACAGTCGTCCATACCATAATGTCCTTCTGTTAATAAGCTATAATCATCAACGGAAAGGAGATGCGAAAAATTATGTCATGTCATCACCATGGACCATGTCCTGAAGTTTCGCCAATCGTATGCGACCCGATCGTCATCGTAAGAGATCATTATGTTCCGCAAATTGTCCCTGTCATCCATCCGATTAAAGTGGTGGACAAAATTCATTGCTGCCCTGTCGAGAAGCATATTTATACGTATTCGCAGGAAGTTGAGGACGGCGTTTACGGCGGCGGTGCCGGTGTCAGAAACGTTGCCGTTTCCGGCAAGTCGTCCAAGAAGCGCTCCGAACGCGCCCGCTCTCGCCGCAAGAGATAACCTCATCCCGCGCCTTGGAGAGCTGTCTAACTACTGACTGAGCAGTTCACCTGCCGTATATAAGAAATTGACCCGCAAGGAATGGCCGCTAACAGACGCTTCGACCAACCCCTGCGGGTCCTTTATATCAGGTGCAGACAGCTTATTTCTTCGTTCCGCCGAGCTTCCGAAGCTCGTCTTCGAGATGGCGGAGCGCCTGGCTCGGCCACATTTGGAGCGGGACCTCGGAATTGCCGACTGCCTTTAGCGATTGGAAAATATCGATCTGGCCATGACCGTAATATTTGTCCTTTCCTTTATCCCCCAGATCAACGGCATGGTTGATCATGAGGTCCATGACCTCCTGGTTGGTCAGCTCGGGGTTCAGGGAACGGATTAGGCCCGCCATGGCAGCCGCATGCGGACTGGCCATCGAAGTTCCCGAGAGCGCGGCGTACTGATTGCCCGGAAAGGTGCTGGCGATATTCGTGCCGGGAGCCGATACGTCGATGTAATCGCCGTAGTTCGAATATTCGGCACGCTTTTGGTCTGCATCGATGGCAGCAACGGCCAGCACCTCCGGATAAGCGGCCGGGTAGCCTGGACGCTCGGTATTGTCGTTGCCGGAGGCGGCTACAAGCACAACGTCACGATCATAGGCGTATTTTACAGCATCGTGCAGAAATTGCGAATCGGCATAATTGCCGAGGCTCATATTAATGACCTTGGCCCCGTGGTCGGTTGCCCATATAATGCCTTCGGCGACGGCATAGGTTGTACCTGAACCTGTGCCGTCAAGTGCTTTGACCGGCATGATCTTATTGTACCAGCTGACGCCGGCAACGCCCTCGCCGTTGTTGACAAGTGCGGCGATAATACCGGCTACATGCGTTCCGTGACCGACATCGTCCTGAGGCTTCGCCTCCTTGTCCACGATGTTGTAGCCTTCGACCAGCTGTCCGTCCAGATCGGTATGGGCCAGATCTACGCCGGTGTCGATCACCGCGATGATCACATCCTCGCTCCCTTTGGATATATCCCAGCCGCGGTTCGTCTCGATGACCGGCAGATTCCATTGATACTCAGAGAAGAGCAGATCATTCGGGATGTTAACCTGACCGTCGGGACCTTCGGGCATGGACTCCGAGGCTGCGCCGGATTTAGCCTGCCGGTCATTGGTTAAATAAATATAGTGGGGCTCGGTGTAGTTAATGCTCCACCGTCTTTCGAAATAGCTACGGAGTCTGTTGTAGTCCATCTGTTTGGAACGAAATACATAGGCATAGCCAAGTTTGCGGGAGGATTCGGCAGAGATATCACGCTCGATGAGGCTGAGGTCCTCCTTTGTCGGTTCAGACTTAAACGACACCACGATTTCGTTCTCGTAATAATGGCTGGCCTTTTCGTTGTCATGCCCAGTCTTGACGGTAATGTCCGATAACGTATCCGCGTGAATCGATTCGACCTTGAATTTCCCCTCCTTCGGATAGGGAATCATGCGAAGATTTCGCTTTTGGTGGTTGGACACCTCATGCAGCACCGCTTGATTCACCAGGGCTGCGGCGCCATGCTTGCCGTCCTTGGAGGGCTCGGCCACAACGAAGTAAGGCTTCCCGGCCGCGTAGAATTTCGGGGAATCGTAAGGCTTACCCTGCTTTAGCTTCTGCAGCGCCATCTGGAAATGGTGGGCGATCAAAGCTTTATCCTTTTTACTCATAGGCGGCAGCTTTCCGTTAATTTCCGTGCTTTGGTTGTTCCGGAGCTGATACCATCTAACCTGCTCGAAATGTTGATGGGATTTTTGCTCCTTGAGGGCATAGGATTTCACTTGCCCGGCGTTGCGCAGTTTATCGTTGTTCAGCATCGCCCGCAAATGCCCCTTCGCATCAACCCGGTTCAATCGGTCGGTTGATTCGATATCGCTGAGCAGGGTCATATGCTTCGCTTTATGCTCGACCTGAGGCTTCAGCGGCTGTGGGGGCTGTGCGGTCTGGCCGGGCTCCTTGGAGCCTGGAATGAACAGGAGCACCAGAAGCACTCCCAGAACCGACCCTGCAGCGATCCAAGTCCACAGTTGACGTGATTTCACATGTATTCCTCCTCACCGCCTAAGACGGATTTGATATGGTTAGCGTGGGAAATGGGCACCTATTTTATTCGCGATGAGGGGCTTGTGAAAAGTGGAAGAACTTGCGCAAAGGGGCGCACCATAAATATCCTTGTAAGTGCATTCAGAAGGGATTTCGCTCTCTCCAAATTTGTGTTAGGATAGTACATATTAGTACGACCGTTAGCGTCCAAGGTTATTAGCCTGGCGGTCACACCATTAAGGGGGATCTATCGTAATGCCAGCAGACAATCTTCAGAAATTATGTTCGGAGTCCAGAGACAAGTTGAAATCTGCTATTTCGATTATGGAAGCGTTTTTGAACGAGTATGCTTTACCGCAGCTGGTCGAGGAACGCGATGAAGAGACCGTACATTTTTATAAGGGATTTCTGTCCGATGTTCGTCATCTGCTCGTATTTTCAGAAGTTTCGTATGAGAAGCTTGGCGTTGTGCAGCGTCGCCCTAATTTTGATGCCGATTTTGCCGAGAAGGCTTTGTATAATGTGTACCACCGCTGCGTAAACAGCTTTTTTTATCCGGTCAACGAAAGCTACTCCGAAGACGGCCGTTATGCCTACACCGGTCAGGACGCGATTCGTTTCCGGAAGAAGCCGGTGCGCCCGGCACGCGACGTTATTATGAACATTACGAAGATCTACGAAGAGCTCCGTGACGATCTGGCTTATTACGAGAGTGATTATTTGACGGAGCGCCGGATGCATTCCGAGAAGAGCCACGCCTAAACATAAGATGCTGCAAGCCTGAACGCCATTCCTTGGTTGATGAAGCATCCTTAACCTGACAAAGAGCTGCCCCTATGTAGTTTTTCTACAGCGGGGGACGGCTCTTTTTTGACCCTTCAGATCAAGCATTGAAGCTGATCTTGCTTCGTAATTTTGGACTTCGTCCGCGGGTAAATTCGCGATGAAATGAATACCTTGACGAAAACCGAGGCTCCTTCGTCCTGACACCAACTGACAGTCGTAACGGTGCATACCGCCGCTGAACTCAGGAAAAAATGTTGACGAGGTGATGCTAAATGGCCAACGAAGCCAAACCATTAGTGAAATGCAGTGTAAGCAATTGTCATTATTGGGGAGAACAAAACGTGTGCAAAGCCGAAATGATCATGATCGAAATTGACCGCCATGCTCACATGAAGCTGAATGAGGAATACGGGGCAGAGGCGTATACGAATGACCACCAGGATGTTGCGAACAAATCCTCCGAAACCTGCTGCTTGACCTTCAAGCCTCGGGCATAATGCTTCGGGACTACTGCAGGAATGATCTATGGTCTCATCCTTAAAATTTGGCAGCTGTCCGCTCTTTAAGATTATTCAATCAGGAGGTGTATGCTTTGGATAAGAAACAGGGACGAAACAAGATGAAAGTGGTCAATGGAAAACGAAGCCGCGTAGATTTTCCGCGCAAGGATCACCGGGAGGAATATGCGGCTGAGGTTGCCCCTCCAAGCGACGTTACCGTCAAGCGCACCGATGATGCCGGCAGGGAGGCGACTGCCGGCCGGACCGCCGGATATGTCGGGCTCGGGATCGGCATCCTTTCCTTGTTCATGTGGTCTGTTATTTTGGGGCCGATTGCGGCTGTAGTCGGTTACTACGCTTACAATAAAGGAAGCAGAACGACCGGCGCATGGTCGATCGGTCTTGGCATTCTGGCAACGATCAGTTATTTTATTCTGATTCCGTTCGCCAGATAAATCTTAGGCCGCTTAAACAGGAGCAACACTGGGCGAATCCATCCGGGAAACAAGGGGATTCGTCTTTTTTTGTCGAATAGGCCTAGCAGATTGTTCCAAAGCCATGGTAGAATAGGACCAGAACATTGAATTTTACGGAGGAAAGTGAGTTAGAACCATGCAAATTGATCCGATTCTCTGGTCGCAGAGCGCGACCAATGTGCAGCGGATGCACACCGGCTCGGGGGAGGCCGTGTCAGGGTTTAGCGATGTGCTGAGCCAGCTGTTGACGGAGGAGCCGACAACCGTGCCGCAAGGCCGAACGATAAGCGCGCTGCCGCCCGGCGTGACTTGGGAGGACGGTTTGCTGTGGCAGCAGCTCGGGCCTGTCAGCGAAAAGTACGCGGATATTGGGACTCAGGATTATTCAATCGAGGATACGGGATCTACCGTCAAGACAAGCTTTGAGGATTTAATCGCCGCGGCAGGGGAACGCTATGGTGTACCGGTCTCATTGATCAAAGCCGTGATTGACGCGGAGTCCTCCTTCAATCCCGATGCGGTTTCATCGGCCGGCGCCAAAGGATTGATGCAGCTTATGGACGGTACCGCACGGGGCCTTGGTGTAAGCAATCCGTTCGACCCGGCGCAAAATATTGAGGGCGGCACGAAGTA
This sequence comes from Paenibacillus sp. FSL W8-0919, assembly GCF_038003785.1. NCBI lineage: Bacteria > Bacillati > Bacillota > Bacilli > Caryophanales > Paenibacillaceae > Paenibacillus > Paenibacillus sp. FSL W8-0919. The sequence continues at coordinate 5,912,089 of NZ_JBBOPV010000001.1, read as the reverse complement.
TTTGGCCAATCTGCTTCAGCGTTTCGGCGGGGAGCTGGCGATGGTGCTGGCCGCCTACAATGCGGGTCCAACCCGAATTGCGGGGCTTGGCGTTTCGAGCGACGAGGAGCTCATGTCCATGCTTCATGTCCTCCCGAAAGAGACCCAGGCCTACATCGGCAAAGTAATGAATGCACGCACGAAGTATATGGCGTAACGAAGATGGAATCATCACGCTCGCTCGCTTGAGGATCAAACGGTAAGCTTAAGGATGTCCGATTCATGGACGGCGGCTTTACCGTTTGATCTTTTTGTGTAAATATAAAAGTCTGGGTTACAATGAATTGCCGTTAGTGGGTATGGAAAGGGGATATGACCTTGATATATTGGGATCACGCCGCTACGACGCCTCCATTGGAGCAGGTGGTGGATACGATGTCCGAGATTATGAAGATGCATTACGCGAACCCGTCAGCCCTTCATCGCTCAGGCGAGGCCGCCGGGAAGCTTCTGAAGCGCGCAAGAGAGGTGTGTGCGGCCGCGCTGCAGGTGCAGCCCGGTGAGATCGTCCTGACTTCGGGGGCAACGGAAAGCAACAATATGGCGATTAAGGGTGCAGCGATGAAGTATCGCAGCAGAGGACAGCATATCATTACGACCGGAACCGAGCATCCCTCCGTATACGAATGCTGCAAGCAGCTCGAATCTCTGGGCTGGGAGGTTACCTATCTGCCGGTGGATGCGGAGGGCATTGTCGATCTGGCTGCGCTGGCGGCAGCCATACGGAAAGATACGGTGCTTGTAAGCATCATGCATGTCAACAACGAAATGGGAGCCATCTCCCCGCTTGCCGATATCGGCCGGATCGTGAAGGAGCGGAATCCGCGAACAATGCTGCATGTGGACGGCGTTCAAGGCTTCGGAAAGCTCCCGGTTGAGCTGTCCGCATGGCAGGCTGACCTGTACAGCTTGTCCGCACATAAATTCAACGGTCCAAGAGGAATGGGCCTGCTGTACGTAAAACAGGGTGTACAGCTGTTTCCGATTCTGTCGGGCGGATCGCAAGAAAGCGGCCACCGGGCCGGTACCGAAAATGTTGCCGGTGCCGTCGCGATGTCCAAGGCGATGCGACTTGCACAGGAGGGCCAGCCTGAATTGCATGCCCGCTTGACCGAAATCAGGGATATCCTGCTTCGCGAAATTCGCCAAATCCCGGGACTGGAGCTGAACAGCAGCGAACGGAGCGCGCCGCATATCGTTCATTTCTCCTGTCCGGGATTGAAGCCGGAAGTAATGGTGCATGCCTTGGAAGAGCTCGGGATGCTCGTGTCGACCAAGTCGGCATGCTCCTCCAAATTAAGCGAGCCGAGCCGGGTGCTGCTCGCCATGGGCAAGGATGCGGCCCATGCATCCTCGGGTATCCGCATCAGCCTCGGCAAGGAGCATCAGCCTGAGGATGCGGCTTCTTTGGCGCAGGCGCTCCGCGTGGTGTGCGGCAAGCTGCGCCCGATTATGGAAAGAGAGGGACAACGAGAATGACATACGATATGCTGCTGCTTCGCTTCGGCGAATTTACGTTAAAAGGAAAAAACCGCAGCCGGTTCGAGAGATCGGTGCATAACCATATCAAGAGCGTGCTGCGGCCGTTTCCCAAGGCGAACATCATAAAGGAATACGGCAGGTTGTACGTGGAACTGAACGGGGAGTCCCCAGAGGCGCTTGCCGGAGCGCTTAAGAAGGTATTCGGCCTCGTATCGATCAGCCCCGTCCGAGTATGCCCCTCCGAGCTGGACAGCATTATCAAGACCGCTGTTGAATTTGTAGGGCAGAAGGTATTGACGAAGGAGACAACCTTTAAAGTGACCGCCAGACGGGTGTGGAAGCCATTCCCCCACTCCTCCCAGGAGATGAATCATCTGGTCGGCTCCCCGCTGCTGCGGGCCTACCCTCAGTTGAAGGTTCAGGTCAAGAATCCGGAGATCGAGCTACGGATTGAGATTCGGCAAGAAAGAACCTATCTGTTCTATGAGGTGATCCCGGGTGTCGGCGGATTTCCGCTCGGAACGAACGGCAAAGCGATGCTGCTCTTGTCCGGCGGAATCGACAGTCCGGTGGCCGGTTGGGAGGCGATGCGCCGAGGGCTTGAAATTCAGTGCGTTCATTTTTACAGCTACCCTTACACAAGCCAACTCGCCAAGGAGAAAGTCATGGAATTGACCAGGATTTTATCAGGGTATGCCGGCAGGCTGAAGCTCCATCTCGTTCCGTTTACGGATGTGCAGACGTCCTTCGTCGGGATCGGGCAGGATAATCTGATCATCACCCTCATGCGCAGGGCCATGCTGAGAATAGCGACCACCCTTGCAGAGAAGGAGGGGGCGCTTGCGATTGTTACCGGGGACAGCCTGGGCCAGGTAGCGAGCCAGACGCTGGCGAGCATGAACGTCATCGGCCGGGCGACCGACCTGCCGATTCTGCGTCCGCTTGTTACATCCGATAAGAACGAGATTATTCGGACGGCGATTGATATCGGCACATATGAAACGTCCATTCTTCCTTATGAGGACTGCTGTACGCTGTTTGTTCCCAAATCCCCGACAACCAATCCGAACCTGCATGTCGTGGAGAGAGTGGAGGCATCGTTAGAGCATCTGGCTGCAAGAATTGAGGCGGCCGTGGCCGGAACCGAGACGCTGATCATTAAACCTGACACGAACATCAGCGCCGGTTCTTCGAATGATGACGGGGCGGTTGTAAACGAGGACTGGTTCTAGGGCTGCAGGTGGTTTTGTGTTTCAGCAGCTCAGCTGTTGGCGTCAGCATGGTTATCATGGGGACCGCTGCGGGCTCCCGCCACATTTCGAAAAAAAGCAAGCGGCTAAGGCTTTCCTTGGCTGCTTGCTTTTTTTGACTTTGGAGGGTTTTTGGCCACCGTGGGTTTAAACTTCTGTAAGGTCGCCTCTTCTGCAACCGAAAACTAGGACATCGTTGACGATTGCCGTTGCTGCGACTTTTTCTTCAGATGGCCTGCCGTAAGCACTCCAACGATAATGAGGGCAATGAACAGATATTTGATGATCTGATGGCCTTCAAAATAAGCATGGAAGTGCTTCTCGTCGGTAATCATGGACGAAGCCGTGTAGGCGAGTACGGCCGAGCCGAGGTAAATAATCCATGGAAAACGATTGATCAGTTTAATAAAAAGGGTACTGCCCCATACCACGATCGGTACGCTGATCAACAGCCCGATCGTAACCAGCACCATATTGTGCTTGGAAGCGCCCGCTACAGCGATGACGTTGTCCAGACCCATGGCGGCATCCGCCACGATGATGGTGCGTATGGCAGAGCCCAGGCTTTTTCCTGCCTTAATATCGTTATGGTCGCTGTTATCATCGGTCAGCAGCTTGTACGCAATGCCGATCAAAAGAATGCCCCCGACCAGCAGGAGCCAAGGAATATTGAGCAGCCAGACAACGAGAATGGTGGCTATAATCCGGAGCACGACGGCTCCGCCCGTTCCGTATATGATCGCCTTCTTCTGGGTGGTCGGCGGAAGATTCCTTGCCGCGAGCCCAATGACGATGGCGTTGTCTCCGGCTAGAATGAGATCGAGAAAAACGATGTTGATTAGGGCCAGAAAAAATTCGGCGGTGGTTTCCATGAATGTCACTCCTCTTCGTATACGGTTCCACAATAACAGAAAGCCGATTCATTATATGCCTATTTTTCCGGTTGTGCAAGCATAGCCTGGCCACCTGACTCATATGTGTTAGAGTGGGGGTGTGACATGCATGGAGACGATGCTTCTGCTTGGACAAATTCTAATGATCAATCTGGTATTAAGCGGCGACAACGCACTGGTTATAGCCATGGCCAGCAAGGATCTTCCCGATAAACACCGCAAGCGGGCCGTATGGATCGGAACCGTTGCGGCTGTCCTGATGAGATGCGTGCTGACCCTGGCAGCGGTATTGCTGCTGAAGATCCCCTTTCTGCAGGCTGGAGGCGCCCTGCTCCTCGTTTGGATCGCTATCAAGCTGATGGCCCCTAAAACGGACGATGATGTTTCGATATCCGTTTCGCTTACGCTCTGGTCGGCAATCAATACGATCCTGGTAGCTGATTTTGTGATGAGCCTGGACAATGTGCTCGCGATTGCCGGTTTGGCTAACGGCGATTTGGCATTGATCGCGATCGGCATATTACTGAGTATTCCAATCGTGGTTTGGGGGAGCGGCCTGATTTCTTCGATGCTTCATAAGTTTCCGCTCCTGCTGTATATCGGGGCAGGGATATTGGCTTTTACCGCAGGGGAAATGCTGACGCAGGACGCGCGTGTCGGCTTGCTGCTCGCCTACTGGCTGCCGCACGGCCACAACCTGATCCCGATATTTCTTGCGGGCGCCGTCATCCTGATCGGCGGTATGCAGACAATGGGCAAGAGGCATAGAGCCTAGCGTTGGTGGATGTAAAGGTTGAATCGGCTTGCGAAAGCACGAATAACGATGGGTGATGGATCCGGTAATGGACCGTCATCCATTTTTTTGTTGAAAACCGCGAATCTGGTTAATATTTAAATGGAACAAGCTCGGGATATAGTTTTTTTTGTCGGTTTGGGCTAAAATTAACGTATCGAACGACTAATAAAACACGCTGATGTAATGAATGATACATACTGAAGAGAGGGTGATCAGATGTCCTCAAGAAAAGATTTGGCGCTGGGCTTGTTCATCGTCGGGGCCGGAGTTGTCATATTCCTTGGAAAACTCGGCGTATTCGGCTTTCTAGGCCGAACGTTATGGCCGCTGATCGTGCTGCTGCCGGGCATATTTCTGCATTTGCTGTATTTCAGCCGCCGTGCGACGGCCGGCATTCTTATTCCAGGCGGGATCTTGACCGTATATGGTCTGCTGTTCCTGATCTGCAACTTTGCAGGATGGGGGCTCATGTCATCCTTGTGGCCGATCTTGATTTTGGGCGTAGGGGTCGGCTTGTTTGAATATTATTTGTTTGAAATTCCGCGGCCGGGAGGAGCGCTTCCGATTGCGCTCGGACTAACCGCGCTGTCTGTGCTTATCCTCTTCTTTACATGGCTGTCGTCTGCGGCACTCTACATTATCGCATTTTTGTTGATTGCTTCAGGCGTATGGATGATTGTCAGGCGGAATAGCTCGGGACGAAACAATAAGTGGAGTCGGGGATGGTAAGTATTATTGGAAGTTTTCTGAAAAGACTTGATTTCACCATTCGTTTCCCTATATTATTAGGAGTATGTTGAAGCGTCGGCATGTCGTCCGGCGCTTTCTTTGTGGCTCATTCGAACAGAAGGGATTTGAGATACATTTATGCAATCAAGAGATCAGATTCGCAACATTGCCATTATTGCACACGTTGACCATGGCAAAACAACACTTGTAGACCAGCTGCTGAAGCAATCCGGTATTTTCCGGGAGCATGAGACGCTGCAGGAGCGCGCGATGGACTCCAACGACCTGGAGCGCGAACGCGGGATTACCATCTTGGCCAAAAATACGGCTATCACGTATAAAGATTATCTGATCAATATTGTAGATACACCGGGACACGCCGATTTCGGCGGTGAAGTGGAACGGATCATGAAAATGGTTGACGGCGTTCTGCTCGTCGTCGATGCCTATGAAGGCTGCATGCCTCAAACCAAATTTGTGCTCGGCAAAGCGCTCGCACATAATTTGACGCCAATCGTCGTTGTTAACAAAATCGACCGTCCGGCCGCCCGTCCGGCTGAAGTTATCGATGAAGTGCTTGATCTGTTCATCGAGCTCGGCGCAAACGACGATCAACTCGATTTTCCGGTCGTTTATGCATCGGGCTTGAACGGAACCTCAAGCAAGGATCCGGACAAGCAGGATGACAATATGCTTGCCATGTACGAAACGATCATCGAGCACATTCCTTCCCCAACGGAGAAAGTGGACGAGCCGCTTCAGTTCCTCGTTACCTTGATGGATTACAACGAATACCTGGGCCGCATCGCGATTGGCCGCGTGAACCGCGGCATTATCAAGCAGGGACAATCCGTTACGGTCATCATGCGCGACGGATCAAGCAAGAATGCCCGGATCGAGAAGCTGTTCGGCTTCCAAGGCTTGAAGCGGATCGAGGTTTCGGAAGCCGGCGCAGGCGATATCGTTGCCATTGCCGGTATCAAGGATATCAACATCGGAGAGACGATCGCCGATCCTCAGCATCCGGAGGCACTGCCGGTGCTGAAAATCGATGAACCGACACTCCAAATGACATTCCTCGTGAACAACAGTCCTTTCGCCGGACGTGAAGGCAAATGGGTAACGTCCCGCAAGCTGCGCGACCGGCTGTTCAAAGAGCTTGAGACTGACGTCAGCTTGAGAGTGGAAGAAACCGACAGCCCGGATGCATATATCGTCTCCGGACGCGGTGAGCTCCATCTTGGCATCTTGATCGAGAACATGCGCCGTGAAGGCTACGAGCTTCAAGTATCCAAGCCGGAAGTTATCGTCCGCGAAATCGACGGCGTCAAAATGGAGCCGATCGAACGCTTGATGATCGACGTGCCGGAAGAAAGCATGGGCGCGGTCATGGAAAGCCTTGGAACACGCAAGGCAGAAATGGTGAATATGGTGAACAGCGGCAACGGACAGGTTCGATTGGAATTCCTGATCCCGGCCCGCGGATTGATTGGATACCGCACCCATTTCTTGACGCTGACTCGCGGCTACGGCGTGATGAACCACGCATTTGACAGCTACGGCCCGCTAGTGGGCGGCCAGGTCGGCGGACGCCACCAAGGCGTGCTCGTATCGACGGAGAACGGAACGTCGACCTTCTACGGCATGCTGTCTGTAGAAGATCGCGGAACACTGTTCCTTGAGCCGGGTACTGAAATTTATGAGGGCATGATCGTCGGGGAGCATACCCGTGACAATGACATCGTCGTTAACATCTGTAAGGAAAAGCAGCTGACGAACGTCCGCTCCGCAACGAAGGACGACACGGTGAAGCTGAAGACGCCTCGCATCTTCTCTTTGGAGCAGGCGCTCGAATATCTGAATGATGACGAATATTGCGAAATTACGCCGAAGTCTGTGCGTCTGCGGAAGAAGATCTTGAACAAGAGCGAACGCGAGCGTGCAGAAAAACATCGTAAAATGGCGCAAGCGAATCTATAATAGAGAATATGCTAAAGATTACTTGTCCTTAAAGGAGTGAGCCTGTCATGCAGGAATGGTTGGCCGCGCATCCGCTCATCTCGTATATTTTGATCTTTGTGATGATTACCTACGTGTACAACAAGGTGTTTCGGGTTAAACAGAAGCTCCCCTTGCTTAAGGAGATTCTGTTGTACTTCCTGATGCTGCTCGGATCGGCTATTCTGCTCGTGTTCCAAATCGATAAGCTGCCGATCATCCAATGTCTGCTTGTAGCGGTCGCCTTGATGTTCATGGTTCGGATACGCTATTTTGTGGAGGAACGCCAGAAGAAAAAGACGCAGGCGGAATCCAAATCGTAAAAAACGAGAGAACATTCGCGCGATTTTACGCTGATTTCGGCAACCTTTTGTCAGTCCCCGTCGTTTAATAAGAGAGAGAAGTAACCCATGGTCCGATGAATGCTCAGTCCTAAGGTCTGAGCATTCATCGGACATTCATCTAATTTGAATGAAATCAGGTGCAATGATATGAATTCTAATCATACCAATCTCCCTCCAAGATCAAAAAGCGGGGGGAAGGGCAAGAAAACCTCTGCTCCAAAGCGAAAAAAAAGCGGTGTAAAAACATTTTTTAAAACGATTCTGATTATTTTACTGATCGCAATCCTATCCGCCGCAGGCTATGCAGGATTTTTGTTCTTTAAAGGCAATGAAGTTATCGAGAAGAGCGGAATCGACAAGCCGGTGCCTCCAGGGCAATCCGCCAAGGAAAAGCCGATCACGATGCTGCTTCTCGGAACGGACTACCGTCCGAAAACCGGAACTTATTTGACGGATGTTGTCATGGTGGTTTCGATGCATCCCGATACGAATACGGCGACGCTGGTATCGCTCCCAAGGGATACGCTCATCGAGCTTGAAGGATATGTGCCGAACAAGCTGAACTCGTATTATCCGAAGTTCAAAGCTGCCTTCAACAAGGCCGAGAAGAAGCAGCCGGGCAGCGGAATTAAGCCTGAGGATGAGATGAAGGTCATGATGAGCAAATACATGGGAGTGAACATCGATTACGTCACCGTGATCGATTTCCAGGGCTTCCGTGATATTGTTGATACCTTTGGCGGCGTTGATGTCAACGTAAAATACAATATGTGCCACAGGGACTCCGCCGATGGCACGGATATCAACCTGAAGGCAGGCCCGCAGAAGCTGGACGGCGCTAAGGCGCTGGATTATGTACGCTACCGGAAATCGATGAACTGCAACCCGAAAACCAAGGAATCCAACGATTTCGACCGCAATGCCCGTCAGAGCGAGGTGCTCCACTCCTTGCTGGACCGCATGAAGTCTTTAGGCGGGGTTACCAAGGTCGGCAACGCGCTGGATGCGGTATCGGACAATATGATCACCGATCTGGAGCAGGATCAGATCCGCAACCTGATCGCAACGTATTATGATATTAAGAAGGATGACGTACGGTTTATGCCGGTGACCGGCGAATGGCGAAGCCCGAATGTGTATATCAGTTCGGCTGAGCTCGAGAAGGCGAAGCAAGCGCTGCAGGAGGAGCTGGCCGGCAATCATAAAGCCGGGACAGCAGGGGAAGAAGGTACAACTCCTGTCTCACCGTGACAATTGAAGGCAAGTTTTACCGTGTGATATAATACAATGTAACAGATGGAGATCATTGTACAGGAGGCCTCATTTATGTCCTACCCAATGATGCACACGACACGCGCGCCGATCCGGCTTGATCAGGCTGCTGAAGCAGCTTGGGGATTTGTGCGGTCAACTTCCATCCGTATACACTCCGCAGAAGACGGCATCTGCTCCGTTTCGAAGCTCCTTCCGCCGCATGGGTCGGAATTGGATATCGAAACGGGCGGATTTTCGCTGCCGTTTCTTGAATACGCTGGCCGTTCTCCTCGATCGGCGGTTTTACTGAAGACGGGGAAGCTATGGCCATGTAAAAAGCCCAGTGGGATTTCACTGGGCTTTTTTGTATGAAAAATGTGGAGTCTTGGCGGACAAACACGGATCTTCGTCCGAGTCACGAATCGATTGCCGTCATGAAATGTCTATCTGCTGCGGTTGGTGTTTTGCGGTGCATTCCCTTGAGGACTGTTCGGCTGAACCGTGCGTCCTCCGTGATCTTGGGCATTACCGTTTCTAGGCGTGACATCTTTAGGCAGCTGCGGAATGATGCGTCCGACGATATCGGCAAGCTCGCTGGCCAGTCCGGCTATCGGGTGACCCTCCTGAATATGTCGGCCAAGATCGGCAATGCGGTTGGTAATGTCCAAATCGGCTGTAACGAGCGCGTTGGCTCCGGCAGGATCCTTCTGTAGAGCTTCGGCGACCGTGTATTTGATGGTACCCACTTCAGCACGGTCGAGATTTCCATCGACATTTAGTCCCACAACGGCCGTATTGCCCATGACCACACAATTGGCATTCTTGACGCCTGGTACACTTTCGGCCAACGCTTTCAAATGATTAGCGGTCGACGTATCCACACGCGCATTACCTTGGGTATTGTCAGCCGCGTCCCCCCTGTTCGTGATACCCGGGCCCCAGCCATCTACATTGTTGGTGGCAAGGCCTCTGTTACCATTCAAGCTCTGGGCTGTCGTGTTATTCGTCTGTCCATTCGTTTGATTACGAGGAGAGGGTGATGCATTGTTATTGGCAGTCCCGCAGCCTGCGAGAAGCACCATCGTCAGCACTAGGGATAGAGCAGCTTTCATATGAATCTGTCCTTTCGTCGTAAATTTCATTCGATTACTCCAGAGGCTAAGCTTATTATGTCCGGGACGAAATGGTTTAATGTGTACCTGATGATGAAGAAGCAGTGGAGGGATAAGATGAGTAAAATTTTTGTGCTGGATACGAACGTACTGCTGCATGATCCTCAATCCATTTATGCTTTTGAGGAGCATGAGGTCATCATTCCTGCGGTGGTTCTTGAGGAGATCGATTCGAAGAAGCGTAATGCCGATGAGATCGGCCGAAATGCCCGCACCGTGTCCCGGCTGTTGGATGGATTACGGGAACGGGGGCACCTGCATGACGGGGTGCTTCTGGAGAATGGCGGGACACTGAAGGTCGAGCTGAATCATCGCAGCTTCGTCAAGGTACAAGAACTGTTTAGTGAGGCTACCAACGACAATCGAATTTTGGCTGTCGCGTTAAATTATAAATTGGAGGAGGAACCGAAGGAGGACGGCAAGGCTGTCGTGCTCGTCAGCAAGGACGTATTGGTCCGGATCAAGGCGGATGTGCTTGGATTAACGACACAGGACTACTTGTCCGACCGGACGGCCGATCCGAGCGAATTGTTTCCCGGATATTCGACGATCAAGGTACACCCGTCGGTCATCGACGAGTTTTACAGCTACCGTTATCTTCCGATCAAACCGCTGCAGCTGCCTTATCTGTTGTACCCGCACGAATTCGTCATTTTGAAGGATGAAATGGGCTCGGCCAAGTCGGCATTGCTTCGCGTCAATGAGGATGCTACACGGCTTGAGCCGCTGCACTTGAGCAATGAACCGGTATGGGGAATAAGCGCCCGCAATGCCCAGCAGCGAATGGCGATCGAGCTGCTGCTTAACGACGATATCCCGCTCGTGACGATCACGGGGAAGGCGGGAACAGGGAAAACATTGCTGGCGCTTGCAGCCGGTCTGTCCAAAGTCGAGGATGAGCACCGATATAAAAAGCTGCTGATTGCCCGGCCTGTCGTTCCGATGGGCAAGGATATCGGTTATTTGCCCGGCGAGAAGGAAGATAAGCTGAGACCTTGGATGCAGCCGATATATGATAATCTGGAATTTTTGTTCGATACCAAGAAATCGGGCGATATCGATAAAATACTCATGGGGCTCGGCAGTATTCAGGTCGAAGCGTTGACTTACATTCGCGGCCGGTCCATTCCAGGGCAATTCATTATTGTGGATGAAGCGCAAAACTTATCGCGGCACGAAGTCAAGACCATTGTGTCTAGGGCCGGAGAAGGAAGCAAAGTCATTCTTATGGGAGATCCGGAGCAGATCGATCATCCGTATCTGGATGCGGTGAGCAATGGCCTGACCTATGTGGTAGAGCGGTTTAAGCAGGAGCGCCTGAGCGGTCATATCACATTAACGAAGGGCGAGCGTTCCAAGCTGGCTCAACTGGCGGCAGATTTGCTGTAGCTGATATTTCCCGAGAAATAAAGAAAAAGGGAACAAACGACATCTGATATTTGAAAAAGGGGCGGTTCGGAAATCTTTATCATTTCCGGACCGTCTTTTCTAATATCTTCCGCAGCACTTGGGTGCGGTGCAAGAAGGGATCCCTCACTCTTGCTTGTGTTGGGTTCATGCCGTATAGAGACTCCGGGGCAGTGAGCTTGCTTAATGCGTTCTGCATTCACTTGACAACATACTATACAGCTGCGCAGGGTACGGTTTCGTATAGTTCTATCTGTCTGTTCTTGCAAACCGGTGGTATAATCTATAAATGAGATAGGACAAGAGCACTAGAGGTTTGGTAAAATAAGGGCAAGTGGCTAAAGGAGTGAAGTGGGGATATGAAACGGAAAAAATATTGGTTCCTCTTTGCGGTCTTATTATTGTCTTTATCCAGTTTATCTCCCAGCTTCGACTTCACTCATTATACCAAGCGGGAGCCGCCCGGAGATGAGCCGATTCCGCCCGAACAGCGGCCGGAAACGCCGGAAGCCGACCAGGGCCCGATTCAGGTCGGGGTTCAGTTAAGCGGCGCCGAGCTGAGGAAGCTGAATGAGCTGAACGAACAGTTTATGCAGGAGTACGGCGCCGAGGTTAAGATAGTTCCTCTGGAATCGAATGATCCAGACGGGGAGGAATCCCTGGATTCCTTTATGATGCAGTTAAGCCTGGGAGAAGGGCCGGATATCCTTTTGACAGATTCGCATTATATAAAAGCGCTTGCAATGAACGGTTATTTGCTCCCGGTCGATGCCTCCCAAGCGGTTATGCCGGACGGCGAGGCCTTGAATGGCCTGCTCACGCCGCTGCAGTGGAACGGATACCAATGGGGCTTGCCTTTCGACATCGATCCCTATGTCATGGTCTGGAACGGGCAAGGGAAGGACGAACCCTCCAAGAAGCTGCCCCGAAGCCGGAAAGAATGGAAAGAATATTTCGGCGTACATACATCCGGTGCGGTGCTGTCCTTTGACTTAAGGGACCCCTACGCCTTTGCAGCTGCGGTTCACCTCATGGAAGGAGATCCGTCCAGTCCGGATCGGGATGTTCTGGACTTGCTGCTGCGGGGCATCAGACCTGCTTCGGAGTCAATGAGCGGCGAGCAGCAGGTTCCCGGGGGAAATTCGGAACCGAGTGACGAGCCGGGAACCGTTCAGATCGGGCCCTATTCAGCCTTTGTCGATCAAGACACCGACGGTAGGACTCTTGCTCTCGCGATGGGGAATAATCATCCAAAGTCCCCTGTCGTTCGCACACGATGTCTTGCCGTTGCGGCCCAAACGGAATCTTCCGCACTCGCCATGAAATGGATAACGTACATGACGGAAAAAGAGCAGCAGCGCGAATGGAGCAAGTCGGCAGGAACGCTGCCTGTTTTGTCAGAGCTTTACGTGACCAGCAGTCACTTGCTTCATGACCAAGGCATCTGGCAAAAGGCCGCCGTTCCGGTTCAGCTGCTGCTTGCGGAGAACGAAGCTTCGGTGCTCGATTTTGGGGAGCCGGTGAACTTCCAGGCCTATGCCGAATCGGCCCGGAGCCTGTTGAGCGGAGAAATAACCATGGAGAAGTACCTGGAGCTGCATCCTCCTGAGGCGAAGTGAAACGCATAATTAGGATCAGCACGTCAAACAACTGCCCGGAACGTTAGATTGCGAATGTTCCGGGCAGCTGTTTTTTTGTTCATCCTATGTAGTGGATAATAGAGGCGTCAATCTAATGGCAGTTAATCCATACAGCCTTAAAGATGATAGTGACCGGGGGCGGGACTTTCGGTACTGCGCTTAATTGCAGTGGTTTCTTAAGTTAAACAAGCTATAGCAAGCTATAAATCCAGCTCCATCGTAACCATGAGCCTCTGATTGGCGCTTGAAACCTCTGTTGCTTTCAGAAAGGACACCAGCTGTTTCGGATAGAAGTTCATGTCGAATTCTTCCTGGAGCGCCTGGCGCGTTGTGTCCGGCAGCTCGATCCGGTTGAATACAAGCTTGTCGACATGGAACATAATGGCGTTCTGCGGATCTTCGACAACCGTATACCGGCCTTCGATCAAAAGGGATAAATTGCCGCTTTCTCCGGATGCAATCACTTTGCCGTCATTGAAATGAAATGCGAACGAGTTGAAGAGCTCGTCCTCGGACCGGAGGAAGGCATTAAGCTCATCTTCATGAATGTTTATCGTATACACTTTCCCGTTTGTCTTCAATATGTTCTTGCTGCCCTGAACGAAATCCGGAAGATTCTCCATTGCGTTTGCCAGGGCCCGGAAATGGCGTTTCACCTCGTAGAGGCCGACGTTCTCCCAATATAAAGTAAACTCCTCAATCAGCTTTTTCATGGCTTCAGGATTGCTGCTTGTCGATACGGCGCTGTCCACCTGCTTCTCCAGCGCAAGCACACGTTCCCGCTGCCTGACCAGATTATCCTTCACTTCAACAAGCGCCGATGCATTCCGAGCGGCCTCAGCCTTGGAGGAGGCAAGCTCCTGGTATTGGTTGTTATAGGCCGTTAACACGTCCCGGTCATTCTGAATGATCAAATCGTAAAAATCCAGTACACGGAAAAACCCGGCCAAGCTTTTAGCAGATAACAGCATGTAATATAACTGCTCGCGCTCGCCCATGTAATAGGAACGCAGCACAGCTCCGGCGCGCTCCTGGCGGTCACGAATCGTCAGCTCCAATTCTCCGATCTTCCCTTGAAGCTCGTCCTGCAGCGCTTCAAGCTCCACAATCCGGCTCGATATCCGGGAAATCTCCTCATCGATCTCGACAATGGACAGACTGTCCTGCAAGATGCGGCGCGCCTCTTCCGAGTCCGGCATGACGGGGCTTGCATCCTGCTCGGAGTAAACCGCTGGAGTAAACATGAAACAGAACAACAGAAGCAGCGTGAGCATGAACGGGAGGATCGGCGTTTTTAATCGTTCAATCAACAGGAGTCCTCCTTGAATGGTTGTTTAGACGAAAGGAATCCGTCCGCTGTCCCTTCATTGTTAACCAATATATGATGATGACGCTATAAATATCAACCTTTTGGAAACTGAAAAAAAACGACCCGCAGCAAATGCTCCGGATCGCTTTTTTTTAAAGACACTGTTCACGAATCGCAAGGAAACCATCCGCACCCGTCCGCTTAGCCGGGTTGTCCAAGTTCAAGCGCCAGCGGGAGCGGATATTCGCCTGCTTGGTTTGTTGGCATTCATTAGAGCGGCTTGCCCATAACGAAGACCGTCCAGTAGCTGAAGCCTGTGAAGGTCACGATCATATAAGCCCAGAAGAGAAGAATATAGGTTCTCTCCGTGAATTTCAAATATCCCAGGATCACGAAAAATGCCGTCTGCAGGAAGAACAGCAGAGCCATTTCAATAAGATCACCGGCGAAGGCCATCAACCCGATCGTTAGGGTAAAAAAGCCCAGCACTCGAAACATCCGTGCCACGATATATCCTCCTCTCGTATGTACGCACATAATGCCGCTATTCCCATTATAGCGTTACGGGAAAATGGTGTAAACGCCTAACTCAAGAAAAACCTGCTTTATTTTTATTATGTGCCGAGAAGGTCCCGAAATAATCAGGAAGTTTTTCTAAGGTTTCGCACCATTTCCCCGCTTAAGCGTATGATCTGTATTCAAAATGGAAATACATTTTAGTATCAAATAGATTCTATGAACTCTATGAGAGGCATAGGAATGAATTAAGCAGTTTTTATACCCTATTCAGCAGCCGATTTACGGTATTGAAGACGGTTATTTTAGGATGTCGTTAGGAGGGTTTTATGGTATGTCAGCAGTAAGACAGGATGCTTGGAGCGCAGAGGATGATCTGATTTTAGCGGAGGTGACCCTGCGCCATATTCGGGAGGGCAGCACCCAATTGGCTGCCTTTGAGGAAGTAGGGGAGCGGATCGGCCGCACTTCGGCCGCCTGCGGATTTCGATGGAACAGCTGTGTGCGCAAAAAATACGAGGAAGCAATCAGCTTGGCGAAATCCCAGCGCCAGAAAAGAAGTTATTATAAGAAGCAGTCGCCGCTTAGCGGCCCGCAGGTTGCAGGCGTAGCTGCCCAGGAACTGGAACAGGATGCCTATAAAAACGACGGAGCCACGGAAGAAACGCTGTCCATTGATGCCGTCATCCGTTTCCTTCGTCAATGGAAGGGCGGGTTGCAGGAAAGCTCACGCCAGTATAAGCTGCTGGAGAAAAATCTGCGCGAGAAAGAGGAAGAGCTTGCAAGACTTCGCAGCGAGAATGAGCGTCTCTTGAAGGAAGTCAGTGAAGTGAAAACCGATTACCATGTCGTCAATGATGACTATAAGGCGCTGATCCAGATCATGGATCGGGCGCGAAGACTGGCTTTCCTGAATGAAGAGGACGAGGAGCTGAAAACTCGCTTCAAAATGGACGCCAACGGAAATCTGGAACGAATCGAATAGAAACAGGCTAGACATCCAGTGCCTAGCAGCCGTAACCCGCATTAGTGCATTTCATGCGCTTTGGCGGGTTATTTGTGCGTATATGAATTCTTTCTGATATATACTAGAGCTAGTACAGCATTTTGTTATTTCTAGCGATGATGGAGGTAAGGATGAACATACATATTTTGGGGGCCGGTTCCTTGGGCCTGTTATATGCCGCCAAGCTTGCGGCAGCCGGAAATGACATCACATTATGGTGCCGCGGCGCTCAGCAGGCGGAGAGAATCGGGACAGAGGGGATATCATTGGATAATACGGCCGGCGAACGGACGCTGGTCCAGCCGGACCGGATCAAGGCGTATCCGCTGTCTGCCTTTTCGGCTCGGGGCGGGGCGGAAGGAGCAGATGTTCTTTTTCTTATGTTAAAACAGCAGGGCATCGAGGATATGGCAAAGCAAGTGCTTCTTCCGTTCGGGCATGCGAAACGCCGGTTGATTTGCTTTCAAAACGGAACCGGCCATATGGAGCTTCTTAACCGCTACCTTCCGGCCTGGGAGCTTTACGCAGCGATAACGACGGAGGGCGCCAAGCGTACGGGTCCGGCCTCGGTGCTTCATGCAGGACATGGAACGACGACGATCGGGAGGCTGCCTCAAGCTGAGGGGTCCAGTGGGCAGGAGCAGGAAGACGAAGCCGAAATCGAGCTGGTGAAACAGCTTAACCGTGCAGGATTCGAGTCGTTTTTGTCGAAAGAAATGGAAGAGATGATCTACCGGAAGCTGCTCATGAATGCTGTCATCAATCCGCTGACGGCTTTGTGGCGGGTTCGAAACGGAGAGCTGCTGGCCTCGCCGCAGCGGGTGGCGATCATGAGGGCGCTTTACGATGAAGGAATGGCGGTATATAAGGCGGGTAATATCCCGTGCGGGAGCCATTTATGGGAGCAGATCGAGCAAGTCTGCCGGTCTACCTCGGACAACACCTCCTCGATGCTGAAGGATGTTCTCGAGGGACGCACGACGGAAGCGGCCTGGATTAACGGAAGTATCGTCCGCATGGGCAGAAGATATAGAGTAGCTACACCACACCACGAGCTCATTTTACAGCTTATTGAGGGAATGACTATATAGGAGGTACGATAGTATGGGTTTCTTGAACAATCTGCTCTTTTGGTTGAGTGTAATTCCATTCATTCCGTTTTTCCTGGTATACTTCATCGTCATTCGAAAGGGGAACAGCCGTAAGCAGGCGATTGAGCTCGCCATGGATGTGACGACCTTCTTTTTGATATTCTCGGTTTCGGCTTTGTTTAACATTATATTCCAGTCAAAATTTGGTTTTTATCTGGTTTTGCTCCTGCTGCTCATTGCGGCAGGGTTGATCGGGAGTGCGCAAAACCGCTGGAAGGGCCGGGTCAATGGGAAGAGACTCGTCAGGGCGGTGTGGCGCCTGGGGTTTGTCGCCTTAAGCGCTGGATACTTACTTTTTACATTTTTTGGACTGCTTACATACATAATTAAGGTTACATAGGGACAACTTAATCGTTAAGATAACACTTGGGGAATCTGCCAGATCTAGGATCAGGCAGATTTTTCAATTTTCTGATTTATGGATTTTTTTGACCACTGGTTGTATAATCGATAAGCATATACCTATTTTATGAGGGGGATAACGCAAGATGAAGAAACACAAGAAACTGCTGCTTCTCATGACACTGATTCTTGCCTTCAGTTCAGTGTTGGCCGCATGCGGAGCTGACAAGAATGATCAAAGTGCCAACAGCGGAACAGGGAACAAGCCGAAAGAACAAGTCTTTCGCATGAACCTTGCCTCCGACCCTCCGACATTGGATCCAGGATTGTCCCAGGACAATACATCGAATACGGTTATCAACGCTGTGTTTGAAGGTCTGGTTCGCAAAGGTGCCGACGGCACGGAAGAACCTGGCGTAGCGGAAAAATGGGACATCTCCGAAGATGGCCTCAAATATGTTTTCACCCTTCGCAAGGACGCCAAATGGAGCAACGGCGATCCGGTAACGGCCAAGGATTTCGAATTCGCGTGGAAGCGCGTGCTCGATCCTAACTTTACTCCTGCATCCCCTTACGCTTACCAGCTGTACTACATCAAGAACGCTGAAGCGTATAACAAAGGAGAAATGAAAGACGCTAACGAAGTCGGTGTAAAAGCAACCGATGACTACACGCTGGAAGTAACGCTGGAGAACCCGACGCCATACTTCCTGAGCCTCATGTCCTTCCAAACGTATTTCCCGGTTCATAAATCCGTTGAAGGCAACGCTTCTTGGGCGACGAAACCGGATACGTTGATCGGGAATGGTCCGTTCAAAGTTTCACAAATGACGAAGGGCCAAAAGATCGAGCTTGTGAAGAACGACCAGTATTGGGACAAAGCTTCCATCAAGCTTGAGAAAGTACAAATGAGCATCGTTAACAGCTCTGCGACCGAGCTTGCAAGCTACCGTAACGACGAGCTGGATTATGCCGGACATCCGACAGGAAACATTCCGACAGACCAGCTGAATGCGGTGAAGAAAGAGCTTGGCGATGAGCTTGTGATCAAGGGGATCGCCTCGACGTACTTCTATATCTTCAATACAACGGAAGAACCGTTTGATAACGTAAACATTCGTAAAGCCTTTGCGATGGCAATCGACCGCAAGGCGATCGTAGAGAAAATTACGCAAGGCGGACAGCTCCCGGCTTACGGCTTCGTTCCTCCGGGCATTAAAGGCGAGAAGGATGAATACCGTAAAGAAGTTCCGGACAACTACTTCAATGAGAATCTGGAAGAAGCGAAGAAGCTGCTCGAACAAGGCATGAAGGAAAAAGGCTATACGACTTTGCCGGAGGTTACGCTGATCCACAACTCCGATGACAACCACAAGAAGATTGCGCTGGCCATCGCGGATATGTGGAAGAACAACCTTGGCGTAACGGTTAAGGTTCAAAACCAAGAGTGGGGCGTATTCTTGAAGAACCGCACGGATCTCAACTACCAAATTGCACGTTCCGGATGGGGAGCCGACTACAACGACCCGATGACCTATATCGACATGTGGACATCGACCGGCGGCAACAACGATACCGGCTTCAAGAGCGAAGAGTATGACAAGCTTGTCAAGGAAGCTTATGCTACCAGCGACAATGCGAAGCGCATGGAATTGATGTCTCAAGCGGAGAAGATTCTCGTTCAGGACAACCAGGTTGTTATGCCGATCTACTACTACTCTAGCGTTTCCCTGGTTAAACCTTGGGTGAAGAACCTCCATCTTGATTATAAAGGCGATATCGATTTCACACGTGCGTATATCGAGTAGTCTTCTGTAATTCCTTTATAAAAGTGCATGTTCAAAAAGTCGGTTTAAAAGACGACTTTTTGAACAACCTCTAAAAGGTTGCAGTTCGGGATATATATGTGGGGCTTCTAACACCTCATATATATCCCGATTTTTTGTATGAGCGCCCGGTTACCAAATCCTGTGTCCCTTGGTGAAACTTATTGGATGCTCATTTGATTAGGGAAGACTACAATGAAATAGACGGCTTGGTATAGAACAACAGGAGCAGGAGGACGACAAGAATGCTGAGGTATGTGGCGAGTAAGTTTTTTTACATGCTTGTATCCTTGTTCATACTGATCTCAGCCACTTTTTTTCTTATGAAGGCCATACCGGGAGATCCGTTTATGGGAGAGAAAAAACCATCGCCTGAAATCTTGGCGAGGCTGATGGAGCAGTATGATTTGGATAAACCGGTTTTTCAACAATACACGAAATATTTAGGTAATATCATTCAAGGTGATTTCGGTTTGTCTATGAAGCATCAGGGGCAATCGGTCACCGATATTATAGTAGATACGTTCGGACCTTCGCTTCGGTTGGGTCTGATCGCGATTGTCGTCTCCGTAATCGTCGGTGTACTGCTGGGGATGCTGGCAGCTCTTTATCACCGGAAGCTGATTGACAATCTAGCGATGATTATCTCGGTTCTCGGGATCGCGGTTCCGAGCTTCGTCCTGGCATCCATGCTGCAGTTCGTATTGGCGGAGAAAGCCGGCCTGTTCAATGTCATGGGCTTTGACGGTCCGCTCGATTATGTCCTGCCTGTCATGGCTTTGTCCGCACAGCCGATCGCGTTTATCGCCCGTTTGACACGCTCCAGCATGCTGGAAGTGCTTCATTCGGATTATATCAAGACAGCAAAAGCCAAAGGACTTAACTGGTTTGCAATCATGTTCCGCCATGTCATCCGCAACGGCATCCTGCCGGTGGTTACGTATGTCGGTCCAATGACTGCCAATATCATTACCGGTTCTGTCGTTATCGAGCAAATTTTTGGTATCGGCGGCATCGGCAAGCAGTTTGTGGAGAGCATTACGAACCGTGACTATACGGTGATCATGGGGATTACGATTTTCTACGGCATCCTGCTGATGCTGGCGCGTTTCGTTACAGACATCGTATACGTATTTGTGGATCCGCGCATTAAACTATCCGGCGGGAAGGAGGGATAAACATGGCGACAGAACAGGGAATGCCTCATCCGGCCGCTCAGCAATTAACGCCTGAAGACTTCCGGAAGATCGGTCCGGATGAGAAGCAGTCCGAAGTCATCCAGCGGGAAAGCTTGTCTTCCTGGCGGGATTCCTGGGAACGATTGCGCAAGAATAAGCTTGCGATGACGGGCCTCGTTGTCATGATCCTGATTGTCATCATGGCGATCATCGGACCGATGATTTCGAATTATGACTATGAAACCAATGATTTGATGAATACGAACGCTCCGCCTTCCGCCGAGCATTGGTTCGGTACGGACGATCTGGGCCGCGACGTGTTTGTCCGCACCTGGATGGGAGCTCGCATATCTTTGACGGTTGGCCTTGCGGCGGCAGCCATTGACCTGATGATCGGCGTTATTTACGGCGGCATTATGGGTTACTTCGGCGGGCGCGTCGACGAATTCATGAATAAATTTGCAGAAATTCTGTATTCCATTCCTTATTTGCTGGTAACGATTTTGCTTCTGGTCGTGTTTGAGCCGAGTCTTGGGACGATCATACTTGCCTTGACGATTACAGGATGGATCAACATGTCCTGGATCGTGCGAGGCGAAATTATGCAGCTGAAAAACAGGGAATTCGTGCTGGCTTCCCGGTCGATGGGCGCAAGCGCGCCGCGGCTGTTGTTCCGGCACTTGATTCCGAATGCGATGGGACCGATCATCGTTACATTGACGTTGTCGGTGCCGAGCGCGATTTTCTCCGAAGCGTTCCTGAGCTTCTTGGGTCTTGGCGTACAAGCTCCTGTCGCTTCGTGGGGCTCCATGATTAACGACGCTCTGTCGGGATGGATGTACTATCCTTGGCGGATGCTGTTCCCGGCTCTGTTTATCAGCTTGACAATGCTTGCATTCAACATTTTCGGTGACGGTTTGCGCGATGCGCTGGATCCGAAATTGAAAAAATAGGAGGTGGGAAGGTATGGAACCGATCTTGCAGGTTAAAGACCTCAACGTATCGTTTCGTGTCCGAGGCGGCGAGGTAAAGGCTGTGCGCGGCGTGAATTTTGAAGTCGGCAAGGGGGAGACGGTTGCCATCGTTGGTGAGTCCGGCAGCGGTAAAAGCGTTACCGCCCAGACCATTATGCGTTTGATTCCGTCGCCGCCCTCAGAGATCAAAAAAGGAGAGGTCATTTTCCAAGGACAGGACCTTCTCAAAAAAACGAATAAACAGATGGAAGCGATCCGCGGCAAGGATATCGGGATGATCTTCCAGGATCCGATGACCTCGCTGAATCCGACCATTAAAATCGGCAAGCAGATAACCGAGGTGCTCGTGAAGCATCAGCGCATGTCGTTCTCCGAAGCGAAGAAGCAGGCGATCGAAATGCTGAAGCTCGTCGGCATCAAGAATGCCGAGGAACGGTTTGATCAATACCCGCATGAATTTTCGGGCGGCATGCGTCAACGTGCGATGATCGCGATCGCGCTTGCCTGCAAGCCGACGCTGCTTATTGCGGACGAACCGACAACGGCGCTGGACGTGACGATCCAAGCTCAAATCATGGATGTCATGAAAGAAATGCAGCAGCGTCTCGGCACGTCGATTATTCTGATCACCCATGACCTTGGGGTCGTGGCCGGCATGTGCGATCGCGTGATCGTTATGTATGCGGGCGAAGTGGTAGAGACCGGAACGAAATGGGAGATCTTTAAAAATCCCCAGCACCCCTACACGAAAGGTCTGCTTCGTTCCATGCCGCGCCTGGATCAGAAGAAGGACGAGCCGCTCATTCCGATCATCGGAACGCCGCCGGATCTGATCAAGCCGCCTGTCGGCTGTCCTTTCTGCGCCCGCTGCGATGAGGCGATGAAGATTTGCGAACGGATCGACCCGGGAGCGACGGAATTCAGCGACACGCATATGGCGCGCTGCTGGAATTTGCATCCGATGGCGAAGGAGGCGCAAAGCTCATGAAGGATAACCATCTGATTGAAGTGAAAGGCCTCAAGAAATACTTTAATGTCGGCGGGGGCAATGTGCTCAAGGCGGTCGACAACCTGAACTTCTATATCCGCGAAGGCGAAACGCTCGGCATGGTCGGGGAATCCGGCTGCGGCAAATCTACGGCGGGTCGGACGATTCTGCGTTTGTACGAGCCGACGGCAGGCAGCGTTAACTTTAATGGTACGGACATTTACAAGCTGTCTCCGAAGAAAATGAAGGCGATGCGGCGCGATATGCAGATGATCTTCCAGGATCCGTATGCATCGCTGAATCCGAGATTTACGGTTTCCGATATTATCGGTGAAGCGCTGGATATTCACGGCATGGCCGGAAGCCGCGCAGAGCGCAAGAAGCGGATTGAGGAGCTGCTTGACATGGTCGGCCTGAACAGCGATCATGCAACGCGTTATCCCCACGAGTTCTCGGGCGGTCAGCGGCAGCGGATCGGCATTGCGCGCGCGCTTGCGGTCAATCCGAAATTCATCATATGCGACGAGCCGATCTCGGCGCTCGACGTATCCATTCAGGCTCAGGTGGTCAACCTGCTGAAGGATTTGCAGAACCGTCTCGGATTGACGTACCTTTTCATCGCTCACGACCTGTCGATGGTCAAGCATATCAGCGACCGCGTAGCGGTGATGTATCTCGGGAAAATGGTCGAGCTGGCGGACAGTGAAGAGCTGTATGCCAACCCGATCCATCCTTACACCAAAACGCTGCTGTCCGCCATTCCGATTCCGGATCCGGAAATCGAGGCGAACAAAACGCGTCTTAAAATGGAAAATGACATGCAGGGACCGATTTCGGCCGCCAAAGGAGAGGACGGAACGGTTCAGCTGGATGTGGATGATACCGAACTGGTCGAGGTATCCAAGGGCCATTGGGTTGCCAAGGCTTACGCATAATTCGGCCTTGACAAGTAGGAATAGCCGCAGGCAATCATGCCGGCGGCTATTCTTTTCCTTTGACGCACAATACCAACATTCGGTACAATCAAGAAAGGTTTTATTAGGTTAGAATAAATGATCGTACACATATTGGAATTTTGGCGACGAAAGAATAGGAGGCGACATCATGAATATCGTTCCGGAACCATTACACCTCGCCTCGCGTCTTGCTCAGGACTATATTCACCGTTTCGATCAAGTCAGCGGATTATACGGTGGAGATTTCCGCAGCGAGCGAAGTTTTGCCGAGCGGGCAGCATGGCTGGACCTTTCGGAAGACAAGCGCACGCCGCGCAAGGCGCTGGTCAGTTGTCTTCGGGCATATAATAAGAAGCACAATAATCATCCTGCAGTACATACGTCGCTGGATTCACTGGAGCAGCAGGGTACGCTGGTGATGGTCGGCGGGCAGCAAAGCGGGTTGTTTACAGGTCCGCTGCTCGTTGTATACAAGGCCATCACGATCATCCAGTCTGCCCGGGAAGCACAGCGGCGGCTCAACCGGCCGGTGGTGCCTGTATTTTGGATCGCTGGGGAAGATCATGATTGGGACGAGGTGAATCACACGTATTTCTTGTCCCCGGATCAGAGCCTTGCCAAGGTGAAGCTGGATCCGAAGGATGCACTGAGAACCTCTGTCAGCTATACGAAAGTAGACCGTGCGGATTGGGACGGGCTGCTGAACGAGCTGCAGCAGCAGCTGCCTGACAGCGAACACAAGGGCGAGTTGTTGAGGCTGGTCAGCGAATCGGTCCAGGATGCACCCTGTTTAAGCGATGCTTTTGCAAGGCTGCTCGGCGGGATGTTCGGCAAATACGGATTGATTTTACTCGATTCCGCCGACCCTGCGCTGCGGGAGCTGGAGGTTCCCGTGTTCGAAGCGATGATCAAGCGTAATGAAGATTTATGCCGCTCCTACCAGGCTGCGGCTAAAGAAATCGCCGGACGGGGCTATGAAGTTCAGGCGGAGGTCGCAGAGAATGGGGCGAATCTCTTCTACGTGCATGAAGGCAGACGGCTTCTGCTGTTCCGCGAGGGGGATGTCTACTCGGACCGGAAGGGCCTCGTATCCTTTACACGGCAGGAGCTTCTCGACGAGCTGCATAAGCATCCGGCCCGGTTCAGCAACAATGTGCTGACCCGTCCGATCATGCAGGACTCACTGCTCCCCGTACTCGGAACCATCCTCGGCCCAGGCGAGATTTCGTATTGGGCGATCACCCGCGACGCTTTTGCCGATCTGGGATTGCGGATGCCGCTGATCATCCCGAGAATGTCCTTTACGCTTCTGGACGGGACCGTTCATAAATACATGGATAAGTATGAGCTGACCTTCCAGGACGTGCTGCTCAATCTAGCGGAGAAGCGGGATGCGTGGCTGGCTGGTCAAGACAAGCTGAATTTGGATGAACGGTTTGCCCAAACGAAGGCCGCGTTTGAGACGCTGTACCAGCCTTTGATAGAAGATATTGGTAAAATGCAGGCGGGGCTGTTAAAATTAGGGGAAACGAACCGCGAGAAAATCTTGGAGCAGATGGATTTCCTGCTCAGCAGATCAAAAAGCGCATTGGCCCAGCAGCATGAAGCAGCTTTGGCGCAGTGGAAGCGGATCGAAGTGTCGCTTCTGCCTGAGGGCAGCCCGCAGGAAAGGGTGTACAACATCGTAGAATACATGAACCGCTACGGGCTGAATCTGGTGGACCGCCTGATGGAAATCCCGTATGAAGGTTCGGGCACCCATCGTGTCGTATTCATATAATAAGCCGGTATGCATTAAACAGACCATAGGAGGTTAGTTGTATGAGCTCATCTGCATTACAGAACAGCAGCATCGCCGACGTCAAGTTGGCGCCGGAGGGTCATTTGAAGATTGACTGGGTGAAGGCGCACATGCCGGTACTGAACCGGGTGCGGGAGCAGTTCGAACGGGAGCTTCCGTTCAAAGGCTTGAAGGTCGCCATCTCCTTGCATCTGGAAGCGAAGACCGCCTATCTTGCAAAAGTCATTCAGGCCGGGGGAGCCGAAGTGACCATCACCGGCAGCAACCCGCTGTCCACACAGGACGATGTGTGCGCGGCTTTGGTGGAGGACGGCATTACCGTGTTCGCGAAATATAATCCCGATCCGGAAGAATATAGACAGCATCTCATCTCGACATTGGAGACGAGACCCGATCTCATTATTGATGATGGCGGCGATCTCGTTACGATTTTGCATGCTGAGCGCACAGACCTGCTTGAAGGGGTTCGCGGCGGGGCGGAAGAAACAACGACCGGCATTCTGCGACTAAAGTCCCTGGAGAAAGAAGGGGCGTTAAAATTCCCGATGGTGGCCGTCAATGATGCATACTGCAAATATTTATTCGATAACCGCTACGGTACGGGCCAATCCGTATGGGACGGCATTAATCGGACGACGAATCTGGTCGTGGCTGGAAAGACAGTGGTTGTCGTCGGCTACGGCTGGTGCGGCAAAGGGGTTGCGATGCGGGCTAAAGGTCTTGGTGCCAATGTCATTGTTACCGAGGTGGATGCGATTAAAGCGGTTGAAGCCTATATGGACGGCTTCCGGGTGATGCCGATGCGCGAAGCGGCGAAGCTGGGGGATTTCTTCGTTACCGTAACCGGCAACCGCGACGTAATCAGCGGCGAGGACTTCGATGTTATGAAGGACGGAGCCATCCTATCGAATGCGGGACATTTCGATGTGGAGGTCAACAAGCCGGATTTGGCCGAGCGCGCCCAGTCGGTTCGCACCGTTCGCCGCAATATTGAGGAATATCATCTGAAAGACGGACGCAAAATTTACTTGCTGGCCGAAGGCCGCCTCGTCAATCTGGCAGCGGGCGACGGCCATCCGGCTGAAATTATGGATATGACCTTTGCGCTTCAGGCGCTGTCCCTGAAGTATGTAAATGAACAATATCAGCAGATCGGTACGCGGGTGCTGAACGTTCCTTATGAGTTGGATGAGCAAGTGGCACTTTATAAGCTGGAAAGTCTAGGCATTCAAATCGACAGCTTGAGCGCTGAGCAGAAAGCTTACTTGGATAGCTGGGCCCAGCATTAAACCTATACGGCACCTTAACACTTGAGAACCTCCTTCCATTCCCGGCAGGGATTTGGAAGGAGGTTTTTTTGGTGCGGTTATCTTGAGAGAAATAACCAAAAAAACAAAATCCCGCTTGAAGGAATTTGATTCTTGACGCCGAATCTATTATCCTAAAGTGGTGGAAAGTGGTGCAAAGTGGGGAAACGGGGTTAAGGGGTGGAATGCCTGATGTTTATGGGGGAGTTTCAGCATAGCATTGATGACAAGGGAAGAATCATCATCCCCGCTAAATTTCGGGAGCTCTTAGGCGCCTCGTTTGTTGTTACCCGCGGATTGGACCAATGCCTATTTGTATACCCCAGAGAAGAATGGTCCATTATGGAGCAGAAGCTCAAATCCCTGCCGCTCATGAAGTCGGATGCCCGCGCATTCACCCGGTTTTTCTTTTCCGGGGCAACCGAATGCGAATGGGATAAACAGGGAAGGGTAAATTTGCCGGGCAATTTGCGCGAGTTCGCCAAGCTGGAGAAGGAGTGCGTCGTTATCGGCGTATCCAACCGCGTGGAGATCTGGAGCAAGGAGCAGTGGCAGAAGTACTACGAGCAGTCGGAGGAGACATTCAACGACATCGCCGAGAAGCTGGTCGATTTTGATTTCGATCTTTAAACGGCTTGCAGTAGTACTTGACGATTGAGCAGCAAATGTAAACGACTAGAATGTTGAATTCAGACACAATGGAGGGCTGCAGCTTTGTTCCATCACATCACGGTGCTTAAGCAAGAAGCGACAGAAGGGCTGCGCATCAAACCAGATGGTATATACGTTGACTGTACGCTTGGAGGCGCGGGGCATAGCTCGCTCATTGCTTCCCAGCTAAGTTCGAAAGGCCGGTTGATCGCATTGGATCAGGACGATTGGGCATTGAATAATGCCCGGGAAGTAATGAAGCCTTACGCAGACCGGATTACGCTCGTCAAGACGAATTTTCGGGATCTGGAGGAGGTGCTCCGGAGCGAAACGACGCCAGGCGGGAACGAACAGCCGCAAGTTGACGGTATACTCTTTGATTTGGGCGTGTCTTCTCCCCAATTCGATGAGGGAGGGAGAGGGTTCAGCTACAATCACGATGCGCCGCTGGATATGCGGATGGATCAATCCGCCGAGTTGACCGCTGCAACGATCGTCAACGAGTGGCCGGAGCAGGAGATTTCGCGAATTTTGCACGAATACGGCGAGGAGAAATTTTCGCGCCGCATCGCCAAGGTCATTGCGGAAAGAAGGGCACAGAGGCCTATTCAGACAACCGGAGAGCTTGTCGAATTAATTAAGGAAGGAATTCCGGCAGCGGCAAGACGTACGGGCGGCCATCCGGCGAAGCGCAGCTTTCAGGCGTTCCGGATTGCGGTCAATGATGAGCTTGGCGCATTCCAGGATGCGCTGCATCAGGCGGTGAGATGCCTCGCCCCGGGGGGAAGAGTGTCCGTGATCACGTTCCATTCGCTGGAAGACCGGATATGCAAGCAGATTTTCAATTCGTATATTCCTAAATGCACTTGCCCTCCGGATTTTCCAATGTGCGTATGCGGAGGCGGCCAGGGGGATCTGAAGCTGGTGAACCGCAAGCCGATCATACCGTCGGCGGAGGAAATTGAGGGCAACCCAAGAGCAAGATCGGCGAAGCTGCGAATTGCAGAAAAGCAGTAGCACACATTATACCTGAAGAAGGAGAATCGCCATGGCATACACACGCGGTAATTTGGCTGTACAGGAGAGACAGAAGGAAACGCAGTCCGCCTATCTCGAGAAGACGAAAGTCATCAAACGCCGTTCCCAGTTACCCCAGAAAGAAAAGCTTCTGTATTTGTTGTCCGTGGTATTCATGGTTGTCGTCATGGGCGTGATCGGCATGAGCCATGTTCATTCCTATGACTTGAATCGGCAGATTCATGTAACGGAGAATAAGATTGAAGAAGGGAAACGGACGGTTACACAGCTTCAAGTCGAGAAGCAGACGCTGGAGATGCAAATTTTGGACAAGGCAAAAGAGCTTGGCTACGTGCCCATTGATGAAACAGACGCCATTCATTTGTCACCGGTTTCCGGACAATCCGGAACAGAGGCTTCGAAATCCGGACAAAATGATTAAAGTGTGAGGTTACGCCAATGGTTAAAAAAATCAAACTGCGCACCGTGCTAATAGGGGGATGTATAACCCTCTTTTTTGCTTTATTAATTGGTCGGGTGTTCTGGCTGCAGGTCATCGACAACGATTTCTGGAAGGCGGAAGCGATGAAGCGCTGGTCCCGCTCGCAGGATCTCCCGGCATCCCGGGGGACGATCATGGACCGGGACGGCGACATTCTGGCCATGGATGCGCCGGCCTATACCGTGGTCGTCAATCCGAAGGTCATTCAGGCGAACGGCCTGGAGGAGGATGTCGTTAAGGGGCTGCATGACATTCTCGGCAAGGATGAGGACGAGCTTCGGGAAATGGTCCGGGCCAAGAACGATAAGGGAGAATACCTTCTCGGACGCGAGGTCCGCAGCGAGGGCTGGAAGATCGATGAGGAGACCAAGGACAAGGTCGTTGAATTGAGAACGGGCTTGGAAGAGAAGCTGAAGAAGGCCGGCAAGATCGCCGATTCGGGCATCGGGCTCCAGCGGGAGCAGAAGCGCTTCTATCCGCAAGGGACGCTGGCAGCGCATGTCGTAGGATATACGGATCTTCAGGGAGAAGCGATTGGCGGAATTGAGGCCTTTTACGACGACTATTTGAGGGGCAAGGATGGGTTTGCCTCCTACAAGAGCGACAAGAAGGGCGTCAAGCTGCCGAGCCAGGATGATTTATACCAGCCTGCCATAAATGGGAAAAATTTATTGCTGACGATCGATGATACAATCCAGTATTATATCGAGGACGCGATGCGCGAAACGTTTGACAAATACAAGCCGATCAGCATGACGGTGATCGCGGCGGATCCGAAGACCGGAGAAATCCTCGGCATGGCGAACCTGCCGACCTATAATCCCAATACATACTGGGAATCGGAATATAAGAACTATTACAATCATGCGGTAAGATCGCGGTACGAGCCGGGATCGACCTTCAAGATCGTCACCTTGGCCAGCGCCATCCAGGAGAAGCTGTTCAACCCGAATGCAGCTTACCAGTCAGGTACCATCCGGGCCGGGGGGCGAACCCACAAAGACATCCGTCCGGAAGGATGGGGGCCGATTACGTATCTGGAAGGTGTAAAGCGGTCGAGTAACGTGGCCTTTGTCAAGCTGGGGTACGAAATGCTTGGCAAGGAGCGGCTCACCAACTATATCAAGCAATTCGGCTTTGCGGAAAAGACCGGTATCGACCTTCCGGGCGAAACGTCCAGTATCCTGAACATGACTTACGATCCGGATATCGCCTCCATGACCTACGGCTATGCCGTTTCGGTGTCGCCGATCCAGCAAATTGCGGCCATCTCGGCCGTTGCGAACGGCGGCAAGCTGATGACGCCGCATTTGGTGAAGGAGATCGAGGATCCGAACACCGGCAAGACCAAGAAAATCGAGCCAAAAATGGTCCGCCAGGTCATCTCGCCCGAGTCAGCCAGGGAAACCGGCAAATATCTCGAGCAGGTCGTTGCCGACGCTGACAAAGGTACAGGGCACGCGGCATATATCGACGGTTACCGGGTAGCGGGGAAGACGGGTACTGCCGTCAAATCCAGCGGCGGCTATAAGGATACGACCAAACAGGTTGTTTCCTTTATCGGTTACGCGCCGGTGGAGGATCCGAAGATCGCTGTGCTGGTCATCATTGACGAACCGAATGAGGAGAAAGGCGGAGGCGCGCTCGCGGCACCGATCTTCAAAGAGATCGTATCCAAGACGCTGACTTACTGGGGCGTTCCGAAGTCGAATGCCGAAGATAAGGGGAAATCGAAAGAGACCGTACTTCCCGACGGGTCCTATGAAGCTCCGAAAATGACGGGCATGAAGGTAAGCGAAGCGAAGGCGAAGCTGCTTGAGGAGGGCGTTGTATTCGAGACGCTCGGCAGCGGAAGCACCGTAAAGAAGCAGTTTCCGGAGCCCGGCACGCCGATCAGCGGCGCGCAGCGCATCTATCTCTTGACCGAGGATGAAGCGACGATGTCAGTTCCGAATTTGCAGGGCGAGTCACTTCGCGATGCGATGGAGGTCCTGACCTTGATGCGGGTCAAGGTCATGGTCCAGGGCGAAGGCTACGTTACCAAGCAAATGGAAACGAGTGAGAACGGCCAGCGGACCGTGCATCTGACACTGACGCCTGCCGAGGATAAGTCGGAGGCAAGCGACAGCGAAACCGGAGCTGAAATCGAAAACGAAACCGAAAACGAAGCTGAATCCGGAACCGCAACTCAAGAAGAGAAGGCAACCGATGCCGCCGACCAGGCGGCGGGAAGCGAAGAGGACAAGGAATAGCTTGTTCTATCCCCGGTTTGTCCCGAATACTCATGTGATGAAGGCATTTCATGAGCTTTCGGGTTCAAACGGGGAGGGAAGCTTAAGGTGAAAGTATCCAAGGTATCACAGCGGCGCCGTCTGCTCTGGAGCCTGCTGCTGCTGCTCCTGCTGTTCTCGGCATTGATCGTCAGGCTGGGGTATGTCCAAATCGGAAAGGGCGCGGAGCTGTCAGCGAAAGCAGAGGAGCTGTGGCGCCGGGCCATTCCGTTTTCGGCGAAGCGGGGCGAGATTCTCGATAGAAACGGCACCGCGCTTGTAACCAACATCACGACGCCGACCATATGGGCCATTCCGGCGCAGATCCAAAACCCCGATGAAACAGCCAAGACGCTCTCCGGGATGTTGGGGGTAGGCGAAGCCGATGTGAAGAAGGCCATTACCAAACGGAAATCCATGGTGGAACAAATCAAACCCGGAGGGCGTAAAATTACGATGGAGCTGGCGCAGGAAATTCGTGATTTGAAGCTGCCGGGTATCGTTGTTGCCGAAGACAACAAGCGTTATTATCCATACGGCGATCTTGCCGCACATATTTTGGGATTTGCGGGAATTGACAATCAGGGACTTACCGGCTTGGAAGCGAAGCATGACGATAAGCTGAAAGGATTCAACGGGAATATCTCGTACCTGTCGGATGCGGGGGGCAGGCTGATGCCGGGCTCCACCGAGACGTATAAGGAACCGCGTAACGGCTTGAATCTGGAGCTGACGATCGATAAATCGATTCAGTCCATTATGGAACGGGAGCTTGATCAGGCGATGGTGAAATACCAGGCCAATGGGGCTTGGTCCATCGCCATGAATCCGAAGACGGGCGAGATTTTGGCCATGGCCAGCCGTCCGAGCTACTCGCCAGCGAATTATCAGGAATTCTCCCCCGAGACGTACAATCGGAATCTTCCGATCTGGATGACGTACGAGCCGGGGTCGACCTTCAAGATCATCACGCTGGCCGCAGCGCTGGAAGAGGGGAAGGTGGATCTGAAACATGATCATTTCTTTGATTCAGGCGCAGTCGAAGTTGGGGGCGCTCGCCTCCGCTGCTGGAAGCGGGGCGGACATGGCAGCCAGACCTATTTGGAAGTCGTCCAGAACTCCTGCAACCCGGGCTTTGTGGCACTCGGCCAGAAGCTCGGCAAGGAAAGCCTGTTCCAATATATCCGCGATTTCGGCTTCGGCTCGAAGACGGGGATCGATTTGAACGGGGAGGAGAACGGCATCCTGTTCAAGCTGGACAACGTCGGGCCCGTTGAGCTTGCGACGACGGCCTTCGGCCAGGGGGTCTCGGTGACTCCGATCCAGCAGGTGGCCGCAGTATCTGCCGCCATTAACGGAGGCAAGCTCTACAAACCTTATGTGGCCAAGGCATGGATCCATCCGGAAACCGGCGAGGTGGTGGAGGAAGTGAAGCCGCAGATGGTGAGGCAGGTCATCTCGGAAGAGACGTCCAAGCAGGTCCGCGAAGCGCTGGAAAGCGTCGTGGCCAAAGGAACCGGACGGCCTGCCTTCATCGACGGCTACCGCGTCGGCGGGAAGACCGGGACGGCCCAGAAGGTCGTGAACGGACGTTATTCCTCCACCGAGCATATCGTATCCTTTATCGGCTTCGCGCCGGCGGACGATCCTGAGATCGTTGTGTATACCGCGGTCGACAATCCGAAGGGAATTCAATTCGGGGGCGTGGTTGCGGCTCCGATCGTGCAGAACATCTTGGAGGATGCGCTGCACTATATGAATATTCCGCCGCGGAAGGATCAGCTTCCCCGCGATTACAAATATGGGGAAGTGCCGACCGTAACCGTGCCGGATCTGGTTGGAGCGACGGTTCAGGAGCTCTACGAGGACTTGAACATGAACTTTAACCTGGCCAAGTCGGGGACCGGCAACACGGTCATTTCCCAGGCGCCGAAGCCGGGAAGCCGAGTGGAGCGGGGATCCACGATCCGTATCTACATGGGCGAGGCTCCGGACGAAGCGAAACACGAACATTAAGCCGTATCATCCGGATAGACGCCGTGCCGGATGATACGGATATATAGAGAGAGGGATATCCATGAAATTGAACGAATTATCATCCGTGCTGGCAGCCGCCGTGATCGACGGTGCCGGTGACGTTGAAATTACCGGAATCCAAGTTGATTCTCGGGAAGTAAAGCCGGGCGATCTGTTTATATGCCTTCCGGGTCATACCGTGGACGGCCATGACTTTGCCGCCCAGGCTGCCGAGCGGGGCGCAGTTGCCCTGGTCGTGGAGCGGAAGCTTGACATCCACCTTCCCCAGATCATCGTAAAGGACAGCCGGTTCGCGATGGCCGGGCTTGCCAATGCGTTCTTCAATCAGCCTAGCTCGCGGATGAAGATCATCGGCGTGACGGGAACGAACGGCAAGACAACGACCACCTATCTGATCGAGAAAATCATGAATGATCATGGTTTAAAGACCGGATTGATCGGAACCATTCAGATGCGATACGCCGGCAAGTCGTTCCCAATGCCGCGCACGACGCCTGAAGCGCTGGAGCTTCAGCGGAACCTGAACGAGATGGCCGAAGCAGGCATGCAGTGCTGCGTGATGGAGGTTTCCTCCCATGCGCTGGAGCAGGGACGCGTCAAGGGCACGGATTTCCGCACCGCGATATTTACGAACCTGACGCAGGATCATCTTGACTATCATCATACGATGGAAGAATACCGGGCGGCCAAAGGGTTATTTTTCTCCCGCCTTGGCAACGCTTTTCCCAAGGACGAACAGTCCCGCAAATATGCGGTCCTGAATGCCGATGACGAGGCTTCCGCATATTTTGCCAAGCAGACGGCTGCGGAAGTCATCTATTACGGCCTCGGCGAGCAGGCGGATGTGCGGGCCAGCAACATCGCGATTACTGCGCAGGGCACGTCGTTCCATGTGGATACCTTCCGAGGAAGCACGGATATATCCATCAAGATGGTAGGCAAGTTCAATGTATATAACGCGATGGCTGCCATTGCTGCAGCGCTGCTTGAAGGCGTTCCGCTTGAGGACATTAAGAGCAGCCTGGAATCCGTTCCGGGTGTCGACGGCCGGGTTGAGGTTGTCGATGAGGGCCAGCCGTATGCGGTGATCGTCGATTATGCGCATACGCCCGACGGGCTCGAAAACGTGCTGCGGACGGTCAATGAATTTGCGGAAGGACGGGTGCTGACCGTGTTTGGCTGCGGCGGCGACC
Source organism: Paenibacillus sp. FSL W8-0919 (assembly GCF_038003785.1). Classification (NCBI taxonomy): domain Bacteria; kingdom Bacillati; phylum Bacillota; class Bacilli; order Caryophanales; family Paenibacillaceae; genus Paenibacillus; species Paenibacillus sp. FSL W8-0919. The sequence goes on along the minus strand of NZ_JBBOPV010000001.1, from coordinate 5,878,061 downwards.
GTGACCGCACCAAACGGCCGATCATGGGTAAGATCGCTACCAAATACAGCGATATCGTGCTTGTTACTTCGGATAATCCGCGAACCGAGGACCCGGGAGCGATCCTTAAGGATATTGAGGCGGGATTGGTTGAGGACGGCGTGTCCGAAGACCGCTACAAGCTCATTGTCGACCGCCGCGAAGCCATTCAAAAGGCTATTGAAATGGCAAGCCCGGGCGATGTAGTATTGATTGCGGGGAAAGGTCATGAGACCTACCAGCTGATTGCGGGCGAAGTGCTTGATTTTGACGACCGCATCGTAGCCAAAGACGCGATAAGGGGCAGACAATAGTGATCCATAAATCATTGCGGAGCATTGCCGACATGTGCGGCGGTACGCTCTCACGAAACCAAGACGACGATATTGTAATTCAAGGAGTCGCAACCGACTCCCGCACGATACAGCCGGGCAATCTGTTTGTTCCGATTGTCGGCGAAAAATTCGACGGACATCAATTCGGGGCGGCTGTGCTTGCAGCTGGCGCCGGCGCGCTGCTATGGCAGCGGGATCATGACATGGTCCCTGACGGTCCTGTCATCCTTGTGGATGACACGCTGTCGGCTCTTCAGAAACTTGCAGCCGCTTATTTGGCAGAGAGCCGCGCCAAGGTGGTCGGCATTACCGGCAGCAACGGCAAGACAACCGTGAAGGACATGGTGACCGCGCTCCTCGAAACCCGTTACAAAGTTCATAAGACGCAGGGCAATTATAACAATCATATCGGTCTTCCGTTAACGGTGCTTGCGATGAAGGAAGATACGGATATCGCGGTGCTCGAGATGGGGATGAGCGGCCGGCATGAGATTGAGCTGCTCTCTTCGATTGCGCGCCCGGATATCGCGGTTATCACGAATATCGGCGAAGCGCATTTGCTTCAGCTCGGCTCGCGGGAAGAGATTGCCCGGGCCAAGCTTGAAATCGTGAGCGGCATGAAGCCCGGCGGATTGCTGGTATACCATGGTGATGAGCCGCTGATCGATCAGGTGCTGCAGGAGCCGGGAACGGTCAAGCCGGCGTCCATGAACACCTTTACGTTCGGCAGCCGGGACACCAATGACGCTTATCCGACAGGCATGATGTTTCACGCCCGCGGCATTGTGTTCACCTCGAACCGGTATGAGGGCGAGGGCTTCAGCCTTCCGCTGCTCGGACGCCATAATGTCATCAACGCTCTGGCTGCCATGGCGGTAGCGACCCATCTGGGCGTCAGCGACGAGGAGATTCGCCGCGGCTTCGCTGGTCTCAAGCTGACGAGCATGCGGATCGAGGCGATTGAGACGAACCATGGGGTGACGGTGCTGAACGATGCCTACAATTCCAGCCCGACGGCCGCGAAGGCTGCGATCGATGTGCTGGGCGACATGAAGGGATACCGGTGCCGCATTGCCGTTCTTGGGGACATGCTTGAACTTGGGCAGCGCGAGCGGGAATTCCACGAAGAGATCGGAAGCTACCTTTCGCCGGATCAAGTGGAGCTCGTATTGACCTACGGTCCATTGTCTCAGCACACGGCGGAGGCGGCAAAGGCGAATTACCCGGACGGGGCTGTTCTTGCGTTCACGGACAAGGAACAGCTTATAACGGAGCTGCTGAAGCGGGTGACCGAGAAGGACATCGTATTGGTGAAGGCTTCGCGGGGAATGAAGCTGGAGCATGTGGTCGATGCGCTTAAAGCCCTGCCTGGCGGCAACAACGGAGTGAGGGGGTGAGCTTATGGACTTTCAGCTGCTGTTATTGACCATCGGTGTAGCGTTTATACTGGCTGTCATTTCGGCCCCGCTGCTGATTCCGTTGCTTCGCAGGTTGAAGTTCGGACAGCAAGTGCGAAACGACGGTCCTCAAAGCCACCTCAAAAAAGCAGGTACGCCGACAATGGGCGGCGTCGTCATTCTGCTTGCGTTCACGCTGACGTTTATCAAGTTTTCGCCGGTCGATACCGATTTTTATGTGCTTCTAGTGGCAACATTGGGCTTTGGCCTGATCGGATTTCTGGATGATTATACTAAAATCGTATTCCGCCGATCGTTGGGACTGACCCCTCGGCAGAAGCTGTTCGGACAGCTTCTGTTCTCGGGGATCATGTGCTGGCTGCTCATTTCCAACGGACACAGCACGGCGATCGGGGTACCGGGGATGAACTGGTCATTCGACTGGGGGCCGTGGTTCTATTATCCGTTCATCGTTCTGATGATGATGGCCATCAGCAACGCGGTCAATTTCACGGACGGTGTGGACGGACTGTTATCCGGCGTCAGTGCGATTGCTTTCGGAGCCTATGCCATTGTGGCGATCCAGTCGACCTCGTTCGCGGCGGCCTTCTGCGCGGCGGCGATGATCGGCGCGGTGCTCGGGTTTCTGGTGTTTAACGCGCATCCGGCCAAGGTGTTCATGGGAGATACAGGCTCGCTGGGGATCGGGGGCGCGATCGGAGCCATCGCCATCGTGACGAAAAGCGAGCTGTTGTTCCTTATCCTCGGAGGCGTATTCGTCATCGAGATGCTTTCCGTCGTGCTCCAGGTCATCTCGTTCAAAACAAGAGGCAAACGCATCTTCAAGATGAGCCCGATCCACCATCACTTTGAGCTGTCCGGATGGTCGGAGTGGCGCGTCGTCATCACATTTTGGGCCGTGGGACTGGTATTGGCGGGACTCGGGCTCTTTATCAACAAGGGGTTGTAGCATATGAAGCATCCAGATGAATACCGGGGAAAGACCGTCGTTGTTCTCGGACTTGCCAGAAGCGGCGTCCAAGTAGCCAAAGTACTGCATAAAGCCGGGGCGGAGGTCACGGTGAATGATCGAAAAGAAAGAGAGCAGTGTCCCGAAGCGTCGGAGCTCGAAGCTTTGGGCATTTCTGTTATTTGCGGGGGGCATCCGGATGACTTGATTCATCCCGGCGTGGCGCTCCTCGTCAAAAATCCCGGCATTCCTTATTCGGTTCCGCCTGTTCAGAAGGCAATGGAGCTGGGAGTTCCGGTCGTAACCGAGGTAGAGGTCGCTTATCATATTTGTGCAGCGCCGATGATCGGCATCACCGGCTCCAACGGCAAGACAACGACGACGACCTGGGTCGGTCAGCTGCTGGAGGACGCCGGTCTGTCCCCGATCGTTGCGGGCAATATCGGCACACCGCTGTCGGAGGCCGCCCAGGAGGCGAATCCGGACAATTGGATGGTCGTGGAGCTCAGCAGCTTCCAGCTCAAAGGAACCGAGGATTTCCGGCCGCGCATCGCCGCGCTGCTGAATATAGCTGAAACGCATCTTGACTATCATGGCGGGATGGACGATTATATCGCATCCAAAGCCAAGCTGTTCGCGAATCAGACGGCGGACGATACCGCTGTGCTCAATTGGGATGATCCCGTGTGCAGGAGCCTCGTCCCGTATATCAAGGCCCGCATTTTGCCATTCTCGATGAACGAAGTCCTTCGTGAAGGTGTTTACGTGATGCCGCCATACGGGGCTGAGGGTCAAATGCCGGGCGGCGAGGAGCCGGAGAGGACTGTCGTCTATACGGACGAAAAAGGCTTTACGCATGAGATCATCCGTGTGGAGAACATCGGATTGCCCGGCAGATTCAATGTCGGGAACGCGCTCGCGGCTTCGGCAATCGCAATTACGGCCGGCGTGAGTCCGGATAGACTCGAGCCGGTATTGTCCAGCTTCCGCGGCGTAGAGCATCGGCTTGAATTCGTTGACGAGCGGGACGGCATTGCCTATTACAATAACTCCAAGGCGACAAACTCCAAAGCAACCAACATGGCGCTAACCTCGTTCAAGGAGCCCATCGTGCTCATTGCAGGCGGTCTTGACCGCGGCTCGGATTACGAGGAGCTCGTGCCTTCTCTTAGAGAGCGGGTGAAGGCTGTCGTCCTCCTAGGCCAGACGAAGGAGAAAATCGCGGCTGCGGCGGAAAAAGCCGGGTTAAAGCAAATTATCCTCGTCGATAATGGAAAGGACGCCGCCGATACATTGACTATGGCTGTCCAGGAGGCGGCCCGGCTTGCCGAGCCCGGCGATATTGTTCTTCTGTCGCCGGCATGCGCCAGCTGGGACATGTTCCCTTCCTTTGAAGTCAGAGGACGCATTTTTAAAGAGGCGGTGCATAACCTTTAAGTAGGGGGGTGGATAAGCCCCTACTAAGGATGTACGAGGTGGCCTTTCCATGAACAAGAACCGCCAGGCGCCCGATCTGTGGCTGCTTATATGCATTTTGGCCCTGCTGGCCATCGGGATCGTAATGGTATACAGCGCAGGCTCCGTGCTCGCCTTCCATGATTACGGCGATAAGTTTTATTTTGTGAAACGGCAGGCGTTTTTTGCTTGCCTCGGGCTTGCGGCCATGTATTTCACTTCCAAAATCGACTATAAAGTATGGATGAAATACAGCAAGCTGGTGCTGCTCGTCTGCTTCTTCCTGCTCGTTATCGTTCTGATCCCGGGGATCGGGGTCGTTCGGGGCGGCGCGAGAAGCTGGCTCGGCATCAGCTCGTTCGGCATTCAGCCTTCCGAGTTTATGAAACTAGGGATGATTCTGTTTCTATCTCGGTGGCTCAGCAAACAAGACTATGATATTACTTCATTCAGCAAGGGACTGCTCCCGCCGCTAGGTTTGATCGGCCTTGCTTTCGGATTGATCATGCTGCAGCCGGATCTCGGCACCGGCGCGGTTATGCTCGGGGCTGCCATGATGATCGTGTTCACGGCCGGTGCGCGAATGAAGCATCTGGGATTTCTTGCTTTAGGCGGTGTCGCGGGCTTTGCCGGACTAATCCTTACGGCTCCGTACCGGTTGAAGCGGATTACGGGCTTTCTCGATCCATGGTCGGATCCGCTCGGGACCGGCTACCAGATCATTCAGTCGCTGTATGCAATCGGCCCCGGCGGCCTTGGCGGCCTCGGTCTTGGCATGAGCCGCCAGAAATATGCTTATGTGCCTGAACCGCAAACCGACTTTATCTTTTCCATCTTGGCCGAAGAGCTCGGCTTCATTGGCGGGCTGATCGTGCTGCTGTTGTTCGCGGCTTTGGTATGGCGAGGCATGAGGGTCGCCATGACGGTTCCGGACGGCTTCGGCAGCCTGCTCTCCGTAGGGATTGTCGGAATGGTCGCGATTCAGGTTGTCATTAATATCGGCGTTGTCATCGGAATGATGCCGGTAACCGGCATTACGCTGCCGCTGATCAGCTACGGAGGAAGCTCGTTGACACTGATGCTGACCGCGCTCGGCATTCTATTAAATATTTCCCGTTATGCGAGGTGAACAGTATGCGTGTCGTATTAACAGGCGGCGGGACGGGTGGGCATATCTACCCGGCTGTCGCCATTGCAAGGCAATGTGAATTGGAAGATCCGAAGACGGAATTTTTATATATCGGCGGGGAGCGGGGCCTGGAAAGCAAGCTGGTGCCCCAGGAGAAGCTCCCGTTTGAAAGCATTGATATTACGGGCTTTCGGCGCAAGCTGTCGTTTGAAAATGTGAAAACGATCATGCGCTTTTTCAAAGGCGTCCATCGATCGAAAGCGCTGCTATCGCAGTTTAAGCCCGATGTTGTGATCGGCACCGGCGGCTACGTATGCGGACCGGTCGTATACGCAGCTGCAAAATTAGGGATTCCGACCATGATCCATGAGCAGAATGCGATTCCCGGGCTGACGAATCAGTTTTTGAGCCGCTACGCGGATACGGTAGCGGTGAGCTTCGAGGGCTCCGAAAAGGCCTTCCCCAAAGCTAAAAGAGCGGTGTATACAGGGAATCCACGCGCGACGACGGTCCAATCCGCCAATCGTGAGCGTGGATTTGCTTCGCTTGGCATCCCGATGGACAGTCAGGTCGTTCTGATCGTCGGCGGAAGCCGGGGGGCCAAGGCGATCAATGATGCCATGATCGGCATGGCCTCTCATATAGGCCGTCTGCCAGGTATTCATTTTGTGTTCGTAACGGGCGATACTTATTTTGAGCGCACGCGCGAGGAGATACGCAGCCGCCTCGGCACGATGCCGAACCATCTTCATATCATGCCTTATGTTCATAACATGCCGGAAGTGCTTGCTGCAACTTCCCTGATTGTAAACCGTGCGGGAGCTTCCTTTCTGGCCGAAATCACTTCGCTCGGCATTCCTTCGGTCCTCATACCGTCACCCAATGTGACCAACAATCATCAGGAAGCCAATGCCAGACAATTGGAGGATGCAGGCGCATCGAGGATGATCCTTGAGAAGGACCTTACCGCGGAAACTTTGTTTGGGCGGCTTGAGGAAATCATGACAAGCCCCGATGTCCGGAAGTCGATGTCCGAGGCTTCCCGAAAGCTCGGGAAACCGGATTCCGCTGCCGTCATTGTGGAGGAAATCCGCCGGCTTACCGGCAAACGCTAAATCGGCTGGGCGATTGTCACACACCTATGGAGCCTGACATAAGATACTCTATAATCGTGACACACCCATGAGGCCGGCATTACAGACAGCGGCCATCTTCCCGCCAGTTTCGGGGGAATGGCCTTTTGTTTTGAAAGTCAAGGGAGGTTTATTTACAATGCAGCAGTGGAAATCGCTACTATCTGAAGCCAATGTCGGAGCCGTCTTATGGAATGAACCGCTGGCCAAATACACAACTTGGAAAATAGGCGGACCAGCCGATTGCCTAGTTGTTCCCGAGAATAAAGAGCAGCTCGCTGAGCTGGTCGCCCTTCTCCATGCCCATCGCATTCCTTGGACACAACTGGGACGCGGCTCGAACATGCTGGTATCCGATAAGGGCATTCGGGGAGCGGTGATCAAGCTGGGCCAGGGCTTCGAGGAGTTTCGTTTCGAGGGGGAGACGGTGACGGCAGGCGGCGGCCTGTCGCTCGTCAAGCTCAGTGTTCTGGCCGGGAAACAAGGATTATCGGGTCTTGAATTCGCCGGAGGCATCCCAGGATCGGTCGGAGGGGCCGTTTACATGAATGCAGGCGCTCACGGGTCTGATGTGTCACGCATATTTAAGTCCGCTGACATTGTACTGGATACAGGGGAATTGGTTACGTATGCTGCCAAAGATATGGCGTTCGATTACCGGCACTCCATTCTGCACGAACGAAAAGGGATTGTGACGGAAGCGGTATTTGAGCTCCAGTATGGGGACCGCAAAGAAATTTCAGCTCGGATGGCTTCCTATAAGGACCGCCGCCGGCGCACACAGCCGCTCCAATCGGCAACGGCAGGCAGTGTATTTCGCAACCCGCCCGGCGACCATGCCGCGAGGTTGATCGAAGAAGCGGGTCTTAAGGGGCTGCGGATCGGAGGGGCGGAAATTTCGTTGCAGCATGCCAATTTCATCGAAAACACCGGTCAAGCGACAGCAGAGGACGTGCTCGCCTTGATTGAGCATATCAAGGAGACCATTGCGAAGAAGAACGGAATTCATATGGTACCCGAGGTGTATGTTCTAGGCGAGCGGTAAACTCGGAGGTGATACATTGGACAAATTGGTGATTGAGGGTGGAAGGCCCCTATCAGGAACCATACGTATCCATGGTGCGAAAAATGCAGCTTTGCCTATTTTGGCCGCAAGTCTGCTTGCAGAGGGGACCGTAAAATTAAGCAACGTCCCGCATCTGCTGGACATTGAAGTGATGCTCAGCATTCTCAGCCGTCTCGGTTCCAAATGCAAGCACGAGCTGGAGACGGTTACCGTGGATACCTCGTCTGCCAATTCGTTTCATGTCCCGGAAGATTTAATGAAGCAGATGCGATCCTCCATCTTCTTGATGGGACCTCTGCTGGCCCGTTTCGGTGAAGTTACCATTTATCAGCCAGGCGGCTGCGCGATCGGGGAGCGGAAGATCGACCTTCACCTGCAAGGGCTCCAGGCGCTGGGTGCGCAAATCGAGGAAAGCAGCGATAAAATCCATTGCAGAGCCAGCCGGCTGGTCGGAACGGATATTCACCTGGATTTTGCCAGCGTCGGAGCAACCGAGAATATCATGATGGCAGCGGCAACGGCGCACGGCACAACGGTCATTTCGAATGCCGCAAGGGAACCGGAAATTCAGGATCTTCAGCATTTTCTGAACAAAATGGGTGCTAACATCATCGGAGCGGGAACCGATACCATTACGATCCACGGCGTGGAGCGCCTGACGCCTTGCGAATACGAGATTATTCCCGACCGGATCGTGGCGGGAACCGTTATGATCGCCGCTGCCGTCACCCGGGGGAGCGTAACGCTGACGAAGACGAATCCGTCCCATCTGACCTCCCTTATGCATGTGCTGAAGCGCGCCGGTGTTCAAACCAGTGTATGCAATGATATAATAAACATAAGCTGCATGAGCCGTCCAAAAGCGGTGGAACGAATCGTGACTTCGCCGTACCCTTCCTTTCCTACCGACCTGCAGTCCCAGGTGATGGTGCTGCTGTCTGTAGCGGATGGTTTCAGCGTGATGAAAGAAACGGTATTTGAAGGACGATTTAAGCATGTGGAGGAGCTTTCCCGGATGGGAGCCGATATCTCCACGGATATGAACTATGCCTTTATACGCGGTGTTCAGCGAATTTATGGAGCGACCGTAGAGGCAACCGACCTGCGGGCAGGTGCGGCTCTAGTCATCGCCGGATTGGCTGCGCAGGGGACGACGGTGGTTGAGCAAGTGCACCACATCGACCGCGGTTATGATCGGATTGAAAACATGTTCCAAGGCTTGGGAGCGCGTATTTACCGCCAGAGTTCCGTACCGAAGCCGCTTGATTTAGCCAATTGAGGTCCTGGTCATCCCCTCCTTGCGGAGGGGGTGGCAGGTCTTTATGGAGAGAGAGGATATGTCTAATACTCATATACCTGTCCTGAAACAGGACAAGCCCAAACCGAGGGCGGCGAGAAAGATTATATGGATTCTGCTGCTATTGTTCATAGCCCTGCTGACGATTCTATTCTTTCGCTCGCCGATCAGCCAGGTTTCTGAGATTCAAATCAAGGGCAATACACTGAATACCAAAGAGCAGCTGATGGAGCAAAGCGGACTCCGGATCGGAGAGCAGTATTTCGGAGTCGATCCCGATGAGGTCAAGCAGCGATTAGCCGAGCTCGGCACGATTAAATCCGCTGAGGTGAATAAGAGCTTTCCCGGCGAGATCAGCATCGTGATCACCGAGTATCCTACAGTCGCCTATGAGCTGTCCGCCGACGGCGATTTTCAAGCTATCCTGTCCAGCGGGACTTCGGTTCCCGTTGCGGCCAGCGGAATCGCCGTAGAGAAGCCGATTCTGACCAAGTGGGACCCGGCCGATCCGAACAAGGCGAAGCTCAGCCAGGTGCTGGCCGAAATACCGAGCAGCATGACCTCCGACATTTCGGAGATTATGCCTTCGCCCACGCTTTCCTTCCCGGACAGGATCAAGCTGTACACGCGCTCCAAGTTCGAAGTAATCACCTCCATTTCGCTGCTTCGGGATAAGGTGGAGTATCTCAATCAAGTGACGGAATTGGAACAGCCGGGTATCATAACGATGCTGGAAGCTGACTCCTACGTGCCTTTCGAGGAAGAAGTTGAAGAAGAGGCTCCGGAAGGGGAATAACCCCCTACTCAGGCGTAGGAATAAATGGTACAATTGAAAGTATTGACAACATTGGGCTCTCATTTATATTTTATGTGTTTTACGGCTCTCAATAGTAAATGTTGGCAGTAAAAATAATGTAGAAAAAAGAGGGATAGCCCCTTCCATGTTGAATAAGTAAAAATGTAAATCTTGAATGACGACTTTATTTTGTTAAACAGGAGGTGCCAGAGCTTGAGCAACAATGACATCATTGTTAGTTTGGACATCGGTACATCCAAAGTTCGTGCTATTATTGGGGAAGTTAATAATGGAACCTTTAATATTATTGGAGTTGGATCTGCCGACTCGGAGGGAATTCGTAAGGGTGCAATCGTAGATATCGACCAGACCGTACAATCCATTCGCAACGCTGTTGATCATGCGGAGCGTATGGTCGGTATTCAAATATCCGAAGTATATGTCGGCATATCCGGTAATCATATCGGACTTCAATCCAGCCACGGCGTTGTGGCAGTATCGAACGAGGATCGCGAGATTGGGGAAGAAGACATCGACCGCGTGCTGAAAGCCGCGGAGGTTGTGGCTCTTCCTCCCGATCGGGAAATAATCGATGTAGTGGCAAAACAATTCGTAGTAGACGGGTTAGAAGGAATCTCCGACCCTCGAGGCATGATTGGTGTAAGGCTTGAGGTTGAAGCGACGATCATTACCGGCGCGAAGACGGCAATACATAATCTGCTCCGATGCGTGGAGAAATCAGGCTTGAAGGTCAAGGATCTTGTGCTGATTCCGCTAGGCGCCGGCCAATTGGCTCTCTCGAAGGACGAGAAGACGATGGGCTCGGTGCTCGTGGACGTAGGCGCAGGATCAACGACGCTTGCGGTGTTTGAAGAGGGAAGCATTGCAGCGACCTCCACGCTGCCGGTAGGCGGAGATTTCGTGACGAATGACATTGCGTACGGATTGCGGACGTTAACCGATCAGGCGGAGAAGGTCAAGCTGAAATACGGCTGTGCGCTCATGGAGAGCGCTGCGCCTGAAGTTACGTTTAAAGTAACGAGGATCGGAAGCAATGTGGACAAGGAGTTTAACCAAGAGGACCTGGCCGCCATCATCGAGCCTCGGGTTCAGGAAATATTCCAGCTGGTGCGTCAGGAAATCAAACGCCTGGGTTACAATGAGCTTCCGGGTGGTTATATACTTACCGGGGGCACGATGTCCATGCCTGGTGTGCTGCAGGTGGCACAGAACGAGCTGGCGACTTCCGTTCGGATTGCCGTTCCCGATTTTATCGGCGTGCGTGATCCGGGATACTGCAGCGGAGTCGGCATCCTCCATAATGCAATCCGGAATGTCCGAGTGCGCAGCAGTGCAGGAGGAAGCAGCAACAGCGGAAATAGCAAGAAACCGGTGAATCGCGCTAAGCCGCAAAATCCTGTCGCAGCAACTCAGGAGACCAGCCAGAAGCCGGGATTTATTGAACGCTTGAAAAAAATGTTCAGCGAGTTTATATAGCGGATTCATTTGACTGTGGACGTGCCATCCACGCACATTGAGGGGGAGATGGAATAGATGTTGGAATTTGATTTCGAAATGGAGAGCTTAGCTCAAATTAAAGTAATCGGTGTTGGCGGCGGCGGAAGCAATGCCGTCAACCGAATGATTGAAAACGGCGTGCAGGGCGTTGAGTTTATTACGGTAAATACGGATGCCCAAGCGCTCCATCTTGCTAAATCCGAACACAAGCTGCAAATCGGGGACAAGCTGACTCGAGGACTCGGAGCCGGCGCCAACCCGGAAGTAGGCAAAAAAGCCGCTGAGGAATCCCGCGATTTGATTATGAACACCTTAAAAGGTGCGGATATGGTATTCGTGACCGCCGGTATGGGCGGAGGCACGGGTACCGGAGCTGCTCCTGTCATTGCTGAAATCGCTAAGGAATGCGGAGCATTGACGGTCGGCGTCGTAACCCGCCCTTTCACATTTGAAGGACGCAAGCGTTCCTCTCATGCAGAGCTGGGCATCGAGGCTTTGAAGGAGAAGGTGGATACGCTTATTGTCATTCCAAACGACCGGCTTCTCGAGATTGTGGACAAGAAGACTCCGATGCTGGAAGCGTTCCGTGAAGCGGACAACGTTCTCCGCCAAGCGGTTCAAGGTATTTCCGACTTGATCGCGGTACCGGGTCTCATCAACCTCGACTTTGCCGACGTGAAGACGATTATGACAGAACGCGGATCGGCCCTGATGGGAATCGGAATGGCGACCGGCGAGAACCGCGCATCCGAGGCGGCCCGCAAGGCCATCATGAGCCCGCTGCTGGAAACGTCCATCGAGGGCGCACGCGGCGTCATCATGAATATTACCGGAGGAAACAATCTCTCCTTGTACGAGGTCAATGAAGCGGCCGAGATCGTAACCTCCGCTTCGGATCCGGAAGTGAACATGATCTTCGGTGCCATCATCGATGATAGCATGAAGGAAGAAATCAAGGTAACGGTGATTGCGACCGGTTTTGAGAGCAAGCCGATGCCGACACCGCCGGGACGGCGCCCAGCGATGCCGCAAAGCGAACAGCAGCCGGCCTCCGACAAGGGCAATGTGAATCTGAGACCATTCGGGAATCAGAGCACCAATGACCAGCTTGATATTCCTACATTCCTTCGCAATCGTTCGCGTAATAATGATTAATACGAATAAGCCTGCGCTTGTTGCCCCTGCGGCTAAAGCGCAGGTTTTTTTTTGTTATGAAATCCGCCGCAAGTTTTAGGAAGAGCCCACCAGTGTCAGACTTTCGCGAATATCGCTTATACGAGATCATCCGGCTAAAAGCGCCGTCCCAGAGCAGCTTGTAACGCCGTCCACCCGGCATTGGCGGGGCGGGCTTCCCGTGCACCGTATCCCTGTCTCTAAAAACTGCCCTCCATCGACAAAAAAAGTCTGCGAACGGCCCACAGGTTTAGACAGACTTTGATCCCTATTCTTCTTATACTAGTAGCATCTCCCAAAGCCTTGAAAAGAACAGACGCATCCGAGCGGACAAAGAGCGAAAAAGGAATTCAGACTAGGCGGGTGAAGATCCTGGTTGTTTATATCGATCTGATTTTTATCGTGAACCTGCTGATTGACGGGGTCCTGCTGGCGCTGACGGCCTGGATGCGAAGGACCAAGCTCAAGTGGTGGAGGCTTGCCTTGTCATCCGCGGCAGGGGCTCTCTATGTCGTCATGATGTTTGTCCCGGAGCTTTCCTTTCTGTACACCTTTCTGATCAAATTTGGACTGTCCCTGCTGATGCTGTGGATCGCATTCGGCTTTACCAGCCTGCAAAGCTATATTCACCATTTAGGCGCCTTTTACATGGTCAATTTCGCTGCGGCCGGGGGAATTATCGGCGTTCATTATTTGGTTCAGAATTCGGGGGAGCTGTTTAGCGGGATATGGTATACGGCAACCGGGGGATTATCGTTCGAGCTGAAAGTGGGGTTTTGGGCTGCGTGTATTACCTTTTTTGTAGTTGTATTCGGGTTTAAGGCCGTTCAGACCACGAAACGCAAAATGGAGAGCAGGGAAACGCTCCTGGGAGAGGTAACGGTTTGGATCGGAAGCGTGAAAATAAGCTGCAGAGGCCTACTGGATACCGGCAATCAGCTCAGCGATCCTTTGACTCGTACACCCGTAATGGTCATGGAGGCCTCGCTCTGGGAATCGTTCCTGCCGGAGGGATGGAGCGAGCGGCTGGTAGAAGGAGAGCCTGACCGGCTGATTATGGATCTGGGGATGGAGGAATTTGAATGGCAGGATCGCCTGCGGCTCGTTCCTTATCGCGGCGTGAACCGCGGAGCAGCCTTCATGCTCGCCTTGAAACCGGATGCAGTCCGAATTGAGCTCGGCGGCATCGAATATACGACTACCAAAGTACTGATCGGTCTAGACGGAGGCACCCTGTCCGGGGACAGAGTCTATCGGGCGATTATCCACCCGGCGCTAACGGAAGGTGAGGGAACTCCGAATACTTCTTCGAATGCCGCAGCAGATGCGGCAGCAGCGGTAGGGAGCACCCATGGTGCAGGACCGGAGCAAGCCAAGCCGGCAGGATGAGCTTATGAAGGAGTCTTTGAAAACTTGGGTGTATACCGCTTTCTATGAAACCTATGATTCATGTCCGTTTTCCCTTCGGGAAAGCCCGCAGGCATAGTATCAAACGTTCGTTTCCCATCAGGAAAACTTTTAGGAGGATAAGAGATGCCCGTAAAATGGAGATTAGCGCTGCAGCTTCAATATTATCGCGTATTGTTTTTGCTAGGCTTGAAAAGTCAGGAAATCTACTATATCGGAGGAAGCGAGGCCCTTCCGCCTCCGCTTACGAAAGAGGAAGAAGAATACCTGCTGAAAAAGCTGCCGTCAGGTGATGCGGCAACCCGGGCCATGCTGATCGAACGCAATCTTCGTCTTGTCGTGTATATTGCCCGCAAATTCGAGAACACGGGCATCAATATCGAGGATTTGGTGTCGATCGGCGCCATCGGATTGATTAAAGCGGTCAATACATTCGATCCCGAGAAAAAAATCAAGCTGGCCACTTACGCCTCCCGCTGCATCGAAAACGAGATTTTGATGTATTTGAGGCGCAACAATAAAACGCGGAGCGAGGTTTCCTTTGACGAGCCGCTCAATATTGACTGGGACGGCAATGAGCTGCTGCTCTCCGACGTGCTCGGCACCGAGAATGATACCATCTACCGCAACATCGAGGAGCAGGTTGACCGAAAGCTGCTGCAAAAGGCGCTGGATAAGCTGAGCGACCGGGAGCGGATGATTATGGAGCTTCGATTTGGCCTCCAGGACGGGGAGGAAAAGACGCAAAAGGACGTTGCCGACCTGCTTGGCATCTCGCAATCCTACATTTCCCGATTGGAGAAGAGAATTATAAAGCGGCTCCGGAAGGAATTCAACAAGATGGTGTAACTGGAAAAGGCAAGGAATAAAATAACCCCCCTCGGAGATAATGTACAGTAATGTTTCTCCTTGGGAGGTTAGTCATCATGACGCGAAACAAAGTTGAAATTTGTGGTGTGGATACGTCGAAGCTGCCGGTTTTGACGAATGTGGAAATGAGGGAGCTGTTCCATGATCTGCAGCAGAACAACGAACGGTCAGCTCGAGAAAAATTGGTGAATGGAAATTTGAGGCTGGTCCTCAGCGTCATCCAGCGTTTTAACAATCGGGGGGAATTTGTTGACGATCTGTTTCAGGTCGGCTGCATCGGTCTGATGAAAGCCATCGACAATTTCGATTTGTCGCAAAACGTAAAATTTTCCACGTATGCCGTACCGATGATTATCGGAGAAATACGCCGTTACTTAAGGGATAACAATCCGATTCGCGTCTCGCGCTCCCTGCGTGATATCGCCTACAAGGCGCTGCAGGTCAGAGACCAGCTGACGAATGCGAATTCGCGCGAACCGACCATTTTTGAAATTTCCGAAGCGCTGAACGTGCCCAAGGAAGATGTTGTATTTGCACTTGATGCCATTCAAGATCCTGTCTCCTTGTTCGAGCCGATCTACCATGACGGCGGCGACCCGATTTATGTGATGGACCAGATTAGCGACGACAAGAACAAGGATATTTCCTGGATCGAGGAAATCGCGCTCCGGGAAGCGATGCATAAGCTCGGACAGCGCGAGAAAATGATTTTGTCCATGCGTTTCTACGAAGGGAAAACCCAGATGGAGGTCGCCGACGAAATCGGCATCTCGCAGGCGCAGGTGTCCAGACTGGAGAAGTCAGCGATCAAACAGATGCAGAAGCATGTAAAAACTTAAAGTTGTACCGCTATCAAACCCAAAACATAACGATCCCCATTTACGGGATCGTTTTTTTAATGAAAATAAGCTATTTTACGCGTTTTGCTCATATAGTATACCAAGGGATTCCAGAAGGCTTTGATTGAGCTCCGATTAAATACATCTAAGGTGTGATGCGGATGATACCAGATAATCAGATGGTGGGGAAAAAGATGAAAATATCCGATTTTCAAACGAAGGATGTTATTAATATTATCGACGGGAAGCGGCTCGGCCAGATCAGCGATCTGGAGCTTGACCTGCGTCAAGGACGGATCGAGGCGATCGTGGTGCCCAGCTACGGAAAGTTTATGGGGTTGTTCGGGGGCGGAAGCGATCTGATCATTCCTTGGCGCAATATCGTAAAGATCGGGTCGGACGTTGTCCTGGTTAAAATGGAGGAGCTTAGACGCGTGCCGGAGGAAGAGGGCGCGGTGGAATATTTGGACCGGCCGAACGGGCATGACAGAAGAAATTTTTGAACATGTCAGAAAGGATAATGGATTATCCTATCCAGCGATTTGCAAATGCAGCAACGGATAGCGGTGTCTCCGGGCTGCGTTTTCTGTTACACTGGGATAGAGGTGAGTGATTCGATGGAACCTTTCGTAAAACAACATCAGCAGGAATGCGGACGGTTTGTGCTGGAAAGCTGGGAGCGCGGTGCGCCGGATGGTAGGCTCGCCGCGGGGTTTACCGGGCGGCATGGCGGGGTCAGCGCGAAGCCCTATGACAGCCTGAATTTGGCATTTCATGTAGGGGACGTTCCCGAACATGTCATTGAGAACCGGAGGCGGATAGCCGGAGCGCTTGGCTTCTCCCTGGAAGACTGGACGTGCGGCGAGCAGGTCCACAGCGGGGATGTCGCGATTGTGCGGGCAGGGGATCGGGGAAGAGGCAGCCTCGACCGTGATTCCGCCTTTCAGGATACGGATGGACTGGTCACGAACGTGCCGGGCATTCTATTGACATCCTTTTACGCGGATTGCGTACCGCTGTATTTCTGGGACCCGGCAACGGAGGCGGTCGGTCTTGCCCATGCCGGTTGGAAGGGTACGGTCGCCGGCATTGCCGGGAACATGGTCAGCGCGATGACAAGCGAATATGGCAGCGATCCGAGCCAGATTCGGGCTGCGATCGGCCCCTCGATTGGAGCCTGCTGTTATGAGGTCGATGATCGCGTCATGGAGCGCGTAAGACAGCTGCTCCTGTCGCCGCAGGATTCCGAGGAGAACCCGCAATCTGCCATGTATATCGACAAGGGAAACGGGAAATACATGCTGAACTTGAAAGAAATAAACAGACGCATTATGATTAAGGCAGGAATATTGGCGGAACATATCGAATGTACAACATGGTGTACAAGCTGTAATAACGACTTGTTCTTCTCGTATCGCAAGGACGGGGGAACGACAGGTCGTATGGCAAGCTGGATCGGGATGAGAAAGAGGTGAGTCGTCCCTTGAGTTTGAAGGAACGTATCGATCAGGTAGAACAGCGAATCACGGAGGCATGCGCGCGCAGCGGCCGGGACCGGAGTGAGGTCAATGTCATCGCCGTAACGAAGTATGTCTCCTTGGATACGACAGCTTCGGTACTGGATCAGGGGCTCCGGCATATCGGCGAGAACCGCTGGCAGGATGCCCAGCACAAATGGCAGGCCCTTGGAGACCGCGGTACATGGCATTTTATCGGCCATCTCCAGACGAACAAGGTCAAAGACGTGATCGATAAATTTCAATATATTCATTCACTGGACCGCTTATCGCTGGCGAAGGAGCTTAACAAGAGGGCTGCAGCCCTGGATCTTCAGGTATCTGCGTTCATGCAGGTGAATATCTCGGGCGAGGAATCGAAATACGGCCTTCCTCCCGAGCAAGCGGCAGATTTCTTGAAGGGGATCGCGGATTTGTCCCATGTAAAGGTCATCGGATTGATGACAATGGCTCCCTATGAATCATTGGCGGAGCATACGCGTCCCGTATTCCGCGGCTTAAGACAACTAAGAGATGAGCTGAATCGGCAGGCGCTGACGAAGGAGCCGTTGACGGAATTGTCTATGGGCATGTCAAACGATTTTGAAGTGGCTGTTGAGGAAGGGGCGACCTGGGTGCGTCTCGGCTCGATTTTAGTAGGGAAAGAGGAGGAGTGAGGGATGGGCGTGATGAACCGGTTTATGAATTTCTTGGGATTGCAGGATGAGGAAGAGGTTGTGGAGCGTGAAGTGCTTGCCGCACAGGACGAGCCGGTGGAGCCGACGCCGTTCGAGCAGCGCAAAAGCCAAAAGGGCGGCAATATCGTCAGCATCCATTCCCAGAAGAATGTTAAGGTAGTATTAGTCGAGCCTCGTTCATATGATGAAGCACAGGAGATTGCAGACCATCTCCGATCCTTCCGGACCGTCGTCGTGAACCTGCAGCGCGTCCGCAACGATCAAGCGCTGCGCATCATTGATTTTCTTAGCGGGACGGTGTACGCGCTGAGCGGAGGCATATCGAAGGTAGGCGGCAATATTTTTCTGTGCACCCCGGATACGGTTGAAATCCAGGGCTCCATCTCGGAGATATTGGCAGACGAGCATGACTATACGAGAATGAGGTGACCTAGACTTTGTCAGTGGAAATTTTCCAAATTGTACGTACGCTGTTCCAAATCTATTTTTATATGATTTTGATCTATGTGTTAATGTCATGGCTTCCGAATGTGAGGGAGAGCTTTGTCGGGGAGCTCCTGGGCAAGCTCGTGGAGCCGTATCTGTCCCCGTTTCGCCGGTTTATTCCGCCGATCATGGGCATGATCGACATCTCCCCGATCATTGCATTATTCGTCCTGCAGCTAGCCGAGCGGGGAGTTTATGCTATTCTGGAATTCTTTCTTAGCAGGTGACGAACGATGAAACCGGGCATCTATGAGCATTTTCACCAAGACGAGCGCGAGTTCGTCGACCGGGCCTGGGAATGGGTCGCCAACGCAGGACAGTATCACGAGGTGAAGCTGACGGACTTTCTCGACCCTCGCCAACGCTTCATTCTGGAGACGCTTGTGAACCGGCACCCTGACGTCCATGCCGCTTTTGAGGGCGGCTATGCGGATGCCGAGCGGGTACGCGCAATCATTGCGCCCGATTACCGCGAGCTGGACGGCGAAGACTTCAAAATCAAGGTGCTCAGCATCACGTCGGGAGATCAGAAGCTCCTGGAGCTCGAGCACGGGGATTATATGGGCTCGATTCTCGGCCTCGGCATCAAGCGTTCGAAAATTGGAGATATTCATGTCATCGAAAGCGGATGCCATGCCGTCGTATCGGAGGAGATCGGCTCTTTCCTGAACTTGAACCTGAGCCAGGTGCACAGGGTGCATGTGATGACTGAGCTTCTGCCGATGGACAAGCTGCAGGCAGCCGAGACGAAGCTTGAAACGATGGACATTACGGTATCCTCGCTTAGACTCGACGGCATTGCCAGCGATGCACACCGGATCAGCCGGACGAAGATCGTCGTTCCGATCAAAGCCGGACGGTGCCGGGTGAACTGGAAGGTAGAAGAGGATCCGTCAACCAATTTAAAAGAAGGCGATGTCGTCTCCATACAGGGAATGGGCAGATTTGCCGTACTGGAGATCGGCGGCCTGACGAAGAAAGGGCGGTACCGTGTCAAGGTTGGTAAATATGTCTGACCTTTGAAGGAATTGCCGTTTTTTTGTCGAAATCATTTAGGACGTACATTCAAAATGCGGAATGAATTGCCGATAAATCAGAATGACCGCTATTGTCCTCATGGACGGGTGGTCTGGCTTATACAGCGGATAAACCGTCTTGTGAGGCCCATATATTTAGGAGGTGCACACCATGCCATTGACACCGCTTGATATACATAACAAAGAATTTGCCCGTCGAATTCGCGGTTATGATGAGGACGAGGTCAACGAGTTTTTGGACCAGGTCATTAAAGATTACGAGAGCGTCATTCGGGAGAATAAAGAGCTCGGAAATCAGCTGATGGCGATGCAGGAGAAGCTGGATCATTTCGCCAACATCGAAGAAACCTTGTCCAAGACAATCATCGTAGCCCAAGAGGCTGCCGATGAGGTAAAGAATAATGCGAAGAAGGAAGCGCAGCTTATCGTGAAGGAAGCGGAGAAGAACGCGGACCGGATCATTAACGAGGCGCTCGGAAAATCCCGTAAAATTGCGTTGGAAGTAGAAGAGCTCAAGAAGCAGGCGTCGATCTACCGCACCCGGTTCCGTTCTCTTGTGGAGGCTCAGCTGGAGCTGCTGAAGCAGGACGGATGGGAGACCTTAGAAAGCCGCGAACCGAGCCTGGAGCCTAAAGAGGTGTACTAGGCGGGGCGGCCTTGACTTTTCCCCTGAAGTCGTCTATAACTAATATCATATTCTTGATTATGATGAAAATTTGTTGATGGGAACAGTAGGCAGAGGAATTGTCCTTCAGAGAGCCGGCATTTGCTGAGAGTCGGCGGTCAGTCCTGGGCTGAAGATCATCCCGGAGAAGCGAAGCTGAAGCGTGATCGTAACGTGCGTAAGCTGAGCCGTCCGCCGAACGTTATATCGGACCATGCCGGTAGTTATAGGCATGGACATTGAGGTGTCGCCCGGGACAGTCGTTCACGGCTGGGTTTGCGGGCGGAATTAGGGTGGTAGCGCGAGAACAGGTTCTCGTCCCTTTCGGGATGAGGGCCTTTTTTTATTCCCTTGAGGAACTTTACTCACATTAGTGAAAGGAAGATCTGCAATGAACAGAGTAGACGTGAAAGAGAAGGCGCGGGCCAGAGAGCTTCGCATCCTCGACAAATGGAATAAGGAGAACACGTTCAAGAAGTCGATCGAGCGCCGGGCGGGCAAGCCGAACTATGTTTTCTATGAAGGGCCGCCGACAGCTAACGGTGCACCGCATATCGGCCATGTGTTAGGCCGGGTAATCAAGGATTTCGTAGGCCGATACCAAACGATGAAGGGCTTCCATGTTGTCCGCAAAGCGGGCTGGGATACGCACGGGCTTCCGGTTGAATTGGGCGTTGAGAAGCAGCTTGGCATTTCCGGCAAGCAGGAGATCGAGAATTACGGCGTAGAGGCGTTCATCAAGAAATGTAAAGCCAGCGTGTTCGAATATGAGCATAAGTGGCGCGAGCTGACTGAAGCGATTGCCTACTGGACCGATCTGGACCACCCTTACATTACGCTGGAGAACAACTATATCGAGAGCGTATGGAATATTTTGGCGACGATTCATGACAAGGGGCTGCTGTACCGCGGCCACCGCGTGAGCCCGTACTGCCCTTGCTGCCAGACGACGCTGAGCTCCCACGAAGTGGCCCAGGGCTATGAAGATGTGAAGGATTTGAGTGCAACGGCGAAGTTCAAGCTGCATGACAGCGGTGAGTACATCCTTGCATGGACGACGACGCCATGGACCCTGCCATCCCACGTCGCGCTTGCGGTGAACCCGAATATGGAATATGCACGTGTCCAGCAGGAGGACGGCATCTACATCGTGGCGAAAAACCTGGTGGAAGACGTCATGAAGGGCGAGTACACCGTCCTGTCTACGCTCCAAGGCTCCGAGCTGGTCGGCCAATCTTATACACCTCCTTTCACCTATGTGAAGGCCGAAAAGGCGAATATCGTTGTCGGAGCATCGTTTGTTACGGATGCAAGCGGTACGGGGATCGTGCACATGGCTCCGGCCCACGGGGAAGACGACTACCGCGTATGCCGTGAGAACGGCATCAGCTTCGTAAGCGTCGTAAACGGTCAGGGACGGTATACGGACGAGGTCACGGATTTTGCCGGACGCTTCGTGAAGGATTGCGATCTGGACATCGTGAAGACCCTTTCGGAGAAGGGGCTGCTGTACAGCAAAGAGAAGTACGAGCACAGCTATCCGTTCTGCTGGCGCTGCAAATCGCCGCTGCTCTACTATGCAATGGAAAGCTGGTTTATCGAAACGACCGCGGTCAAGGATCAGCTCATCGCGAACAACAACGAGGTGACCTGGTATCCTGGCCATGTGCGCGAAGGCCGCTTTGGCAAGTTCCTTGAGGATCTGGTGGATTGGAATATCAGCCGGAACCGGTATTGGGGAACGCCGCTGAACGTGTGGGTGTGCGGAACATGCGACGGACAATTTGCGCCGCACAGCATCGCGGAGCTTCGTGCCCAAGCGGTAGGCGAGGTCTCCGAGGATCTGGAGCTGCATAAGCCGTACGTGGATGAAGTCAAGGTGAAATGCCCGCATTGCGACGGCGGCGTCATGGAACGGACCTCCGAAGTGATCGACGTCTGGTTTGACAGTGGATCGATGCCGTTCGCGCAGTACCATTATCCGTTCGAGGATAATGAGAAATTCGCGCAGCAGTTCCCTGCCGATATGATCTGCGAAGGGATTGACCAGACACGGGGCTGGTTCTACAGCTTGCTCGCGGTATCGACGCTGTTTACGGGCAAGGCGCCATATAAGGCGGTTATGGCTACGGGGCATATCCTGGACGAGAACGGGCAAAAAATGTCCAAATCCAAAGGAAACGTCATCGATCCTTGGGAAATCATCGAGGAATACGGCACCGACGCGTTCCGCTGGGCACTGCTTGCCGACAGTGCGCCATGGAACAGCAAACGCTTCTCCAAGGGCATCGTAGGGGAAGCCAAGTCGAAGGTCATCGATACCCTTGTGAACACCCATGCCTTCCTGACGTTGTATGCCGGAATCGATGGCTACAATCCGGCGGAGCATCCATTCAAGGGCTCGGACAACAAGCTCGACCGCTGGATTCTGTCCCGCCTGAACAGCTTGATTCAAGTCGTGGACAAAGGGCTGTCGGTGAACGACTTCTTGAATGCGGCGAAAGCGATCGAAGCGTTTGTCGATGAGCTGAGCAACTGGTATATCCGTCGTTCGCGGGACCGCTTCTGGGGCAGCGGCCTCGGTGAAGATAAGCTGGCCGCCTACGGAACGCTGACCCATGTGCTGCTGACGGTTGCCAAACTGATGGCTCCGTTTACGCCGATGCTGTCAGAGGATATTTTCGTAAACCTTGGCGGCGGAGAGAGTG
Organism: Paenibacillus sp. FSL W8-0919; assembly: GCF_038003785.1. NCBI lineage: Bacteria > Bacillati > Bacillota > Bacilli > Caryophanales > Paenibacillaceae > Paenibacillus > Paenibacillus sp. FSL W8-0919. Next base: position 5,855,569 of record NZ_JBBOPV010000001.1, on the reverse strand, counting down.
TGCATTTGGCCGACTTCCCTGAAGCGGACGAAGCGTTGATCGACAAGTCGCTCGAGCAGGACATGGAGACGGCAAGACAGATCGTCGAGCTTGCCCGCAATGTCCGCAACGAGACCGGCATTAAGACACGTCAACCGCTCTCCGAGCTGATTATCTCGATGGATCGCCAATTTGATCTTGCCGGGTATGAGGCGATCATCAGGGACGAAATCAATGTGAAGTCAATCATCGTGGAAACGAGCGACAGCGGCTTTGTTGATTTTACCTTGAAGATGAACCTGAAGGTGGCGGGCAAAAAGTACGGTAAAAATGTCGGCTTCCTGCAAGGCTTCCTGAAGGGCATGAGCAGCGATGAAACGCGTGCGGTCGTTCAGAACGGCGGCGTGAACGTCACTTCGCCGGATGGGGAAGAGCTGCAGATTACGTCGGAAGAGCTGCTGATCGAGAAAAAAGCGAAGGAAGGCTTCGCTTCCGCGTCCGGCTATGGATTGACGGTAGCCCTCAACACCGACATTACGCCTGAGCTTGAGCAGGAAGGCTGGGTGCGCGAGGTCGTGCGGGCCGTGCAAGACACCCGGAAGAAGCTGGACCTCGCGATCGAGAAGCGTGTCAATCTGACGCTGGATACGGATGAGGAACTGAAGGCGGCGATTACGGCATTCGAACAAGTGCTGCGCGAGAATGTGCTCGTCAATGAGCTGCATTTCGGCAAAGCGGGCGATATGGAACGGGTTGAGCTCGGTGGAAAGACAATCGGGATTTCCATTGCTTAAATCCGGTATGAAGGCGAAAGTCCTGATGATTGCGAGATTCCGGATGATTACGAAATTCGGGATGATTGCTTAAATTCGGATCAATAAGACAGGGCAGTATCGCCAAGAGCTTATAATCCTGAACGCGAATCTTTATAAGAACGACAAGACCATGGAGCGGCAAAGCGGCCTCCATGGTCTTTTTTATATTGGAGCCTAAAAGAACTTGTATTGGCTGAACTGGGCAAATGTGAGCGATTGTTCGCACCAGAAGTACCTAAAAGGGACTTGCTCGGTCCAGGGAGGGCGGTTTCCGCACCAGAAGTACCTAAATGCTCTTCTGTCAAGAAAGTAGACACCTCTAAGCTAAGCTATGCACTCGTAATAGCACTGCTCAAAACGCACCGGGGACATATACCCAATCGTACTGTTAGAACGTTTTCGGTTGTAAAAAAATTCAAGGTACCGGTACAGCTTCTGCCCGGCTTCCTCTTTTGTTTTAAACTTAGGTTTGCTGTAAATGAATTCTCGCTTTAGGATACTGTGAAACGCTTCAATACAGGCGTTGTCGTAGCAGTTTCCTTTGCGGCTCATACTGGGCTTCATGTTAAATTGCTTCAACTGTTCACGGTACTCTTTAGCGGCATATTGCGAACCGCGGTCGGAATGGTGAATCAATCCCTTCGGAGGCTTCTTAGCAGCATACGCCATCTTTAGGGCATCGAGGGTAAGGTCTGTGGTCATCCGATCGCTTAGCTTCCAACCGACGATTTGTTTGGTGTACAGATCCAGGATGCTCGCAAGGTAGAGTTTCCCTTGGCGGCAGGGGATGTACGTGATGTCAGCGACCCACTTTTCGTTGGGCTTTGTGGCTTTGAAATTTTGTTCCAACACGTTAGGGGCAATCGGGAGATCATGCTTGGAATCGGTCGTAACCACTCGGAACTTACGGGCCATGCATGAACGAAGGCCATGTTCGCGCATAATGAGGCCCACCGTACGTTCCGATACCGTCCATCCTTCCTTCACCAGCTCGTTTCGTATTCGGGGACTGCCGTAGGTTTCATCGGAGTCATAGAAGTGCCATTTCACACGTTCAGCCAGCGTTGCCTTACGTTTTTCCCGTTCAGAAGCTTCAGAGGTACGCCATTTGTAATAACCGCTCCGAGACACGTGAAAGAGAACGCACATCTTCTCCAATCGAAACTCGGAGCGATGATCTTCGATAAACTGGAACCTTAGTTCTTTTCTTTGCTGAAGATGTGCATGGCCTTTTTTAGGATCGCAATTTCTTCTCTCAAATCATCAATTTCGCGTTTCTGATCTTCGATAAGTTGGGTTTGCTGACGTAAGGTTTCCCCATGATTGACAGGCTCGTGCTCGAATGTTCGATACTTTTTGACCCAGTTGCGTAATGTGCCTGGATTAATGTTCAACTCATCGGCGATCTGCTCCAGCGTCTTCGACTGTTCTTGCACGTACTTTACGGTTTCACGCTTAAATGTCTCGTTGTAATGTTGTCTATTGCCACTCATTTTTTTTGACACCCTCTCGTCTGCTTTGTTTCATTATCGTTTTATCACTAAGGGGTGTCCACTTTTTATTCTAGCTGCAAAAAGGGACTTGTTCCGGTCAGAGAGGGCGGTTTTCGCACCAGAAGTACCTAAAAGGGACTTGTTCCGGTCAGAGAGGGCGGTTTTCGCACCAGAAGTACCTAAAAGGGACTTGTTCCGGTCAGAGAGGGCGGTTTCCGCACCAGAAGTACCTAAAAGGGACTTGTTCCGGTCAGAGAGGGCGGTTTCCGTACCAGAAGTACCTAAAAGGGACTTGTTCCGGTCAGAGAGGGCGGTTTCCGCACCAGAAGTACCTAAAAGGGACTTGCTCCGGTCAGAGAGGGCGGTTTCCGCACCAGAAGTACCTAAAAGGGACTTGTACCGGTCAGAGAGGGCGGTTTCCGCACCAGAAGTACCTAAAAGGGACTTGTTCCGGTCAGAGAGGGCAGTTTTCGCACCAGAAGTACCTAAAAGGGACTTGCTCGGTCCAGAGAGGGCAGTTTTCGCACCAGAAGTACCTAAAAGGGACTTGCTCGGTCCAAAGAGGGCGGTTTTCGCACCAGAAGTACCTAAAAGGGACTTGTTCCGGTCAGAGAGGGCGGTTTCCGCACCAGAAGTACCTAAAAGGGACTTGTTCCGGTCAGAGAGGGCGGTTTCCGCACCGGAAGTACCTAAAAGGGACTTGTTCCGGTCAGAGAGGGCGGTTTGCGCACCAGAAGTACCTAAAAGGGACTTGCTCGGTCCAGAGAGGGCGGTTTTCGCACCAGACGTACCTAAAAGGGACTTGTTTGGTCTAAAGAGGGCAGTTTTTGCACCAGAAGCCTAAAAGGGACTTGCTCGAACAACGAAGGCGGTTTTCCCCTCCAGAAGTAACCTCTTGTTTTGGTTCGCTGCCGGCAATCTTTGAAGAATGATACGGTTGCAGCGGACGTATACTATCCATGTATTTTTTGTGGGATGCGACGAATACGACGAGCATGTTATGCACTATTTTGGGAACAAGGGAAACGACTAAGCCCGCAATAGCCGAGGCTGTCCAGTGTATAAGGAGGTAGCGGTGTCATGGCGGAACGCAAGGATACGAAGGATCCAGCGGAGCATGCGGAAATGAACGAGGAGGAGCGCTTGAACGCCATCCACCGGATGCTTACGGATATCGCACAGCAACTTGAAAAGTCGAGGATCGCGGATTATACGCAGCTTCTGAATCGGCCATGGCGGCTGATCGGAACCAACTTGCTGGCGGGGACGGCACGCGGGGTGGGAATTGCGCTTGGGTTTACATTTTTCGCCGCTACGATCATTTATGTGCTTCAAGCCCTTGGCGCGCTAAATCTCCCGATTATCGGGGACTATATAGCGGATATTGTGCGCATTGTGCAGCGGCAGCTGGAGCTTCGGTAAGGCGGCCGGGCATTAGGAGGCTTGGGCGTATGTACAGACCGGCAGCCAGAGGTATTCCGTAAGCTTGCTGCCGGTCCCGCTCACGAGCAATTAGATAAGCGAATCGTCGTCGGACTCCGCATGAGGATCCAGCAGGTAGCTTCCTTCGCCCCGATTCAGGTAGTCGATGTACTGCGGACTGCGGACGATGAACACTTCCGACCCGTCGATGTTGGTGGCCACAAAGTTTTCATACACTTCAACAAAACCGCCCAAATCATCCTCATGCTCAATATCCATTTCGTTATAACTGTCAATATTATTCCCTTCCGCTAAAGCCGGCGAGTTTGAGTTCCCCCAGCTCTCAACAATCTGCCAGGCGTCCTCGCCGTCGAAGGCCGCATACTCATGCTCGTCCATGCTGGACTTGCCGAAGGCGGGAGCCAGCACCTCTTCTTCAACCGGGCGGTCTCTGGAAATTTCCGTTTTCGGTGTATGCTCAACGCAATATTTGGTATCGGGAAGCACTTCAAGCCGTTCATACGGAATCGGCTGACCGCAGGTCTCGCAAGTACCGTATCGCCCGTGATGGATGGCTTCTAGCGCGAAAATGACGCGCTGCAGCTCAAGATCCACCCTGTCCTGAAGCGCAAGGTCCTTCCCCCTTTCGTAGACCTCGGTGCCCAAGTCTCCGGGATGGTTGTCGATATGGGATAACTCGCCCGTATTATCCCGCTCCGATTCGCCGAGCCCATGCTGGTCGTTGTGTACCATCCGTGATTCGAGCTCAGCCTTCCGTTCCATCAGTTTCTGCTGCAGGGTCCTTAGTTGTTCCTGAGTAAGATGCGACATGTTAGGCTCCTCTCCGGTCCGAAGTTGACCTTCTTGTTCTTACCTATATAGTGCGCTGTGTGGGTTCGTTTTACTGACGGAAAATGTTCACCCCATTGGAGAGGAATGGACGTTGTCCGAGCCCCTGTGCTACAATAAGACGAGTTACTGTCCGGTCCTGCGGGGAGCTTGTTGACTCGGGGACGAACCGGCAGATGTAAAGATCGGAGTGACATAAACGAGTGGTATATTATTTGATTGCATTGGTAATGTTTCTTATCGATCAGGGCACTAAATATCTGATCGCCTCGAGGCTGGAAATGTATGAGCAGATCCCGGTTATCGGCAATTTCTTCTTGATTACATCCAGCCGGAACCGTGGAGCCGCATTCGGTATTCTACAGGACCAGCTGTGGTTTTTTATCGTCGCAACGATAGCTGTCGTGGCCGGTATTGTATGGTATCTGCGCAAAATGACGAAGGAAGGCCGCAAATTGCTGCCGACAGCGCTTGCGCTTGTGCTCGGCGGTGCCTTGGGGAATTTTATCGACCGTCTGCTGATGGGCGAGGTTGTCGATTTTCTGCAATTCAATTTCGGCAGCTACACCTTCCCGATATTCAACATTGCCGATTCCTGTATCGTGATTGGCGTTGGCCTGATTATTCTGGATACCATTCTGGATGGAAGACGGGAGAAGCTCAATAAGCTCAATACATCAAGAGAAGTTTCTGGCACGGAAGGGAATGAGTAATGTTGCAGGACGGGCAGCGTACAGATCATGTGGTAGATTCGGACGAGCAGGAGCAGGACGTTCAGGAATGGATCGTCGACGCCGAGTCCGCCAAGACCCGGATCGATAAATACATCACCGATGGACTGGCTGAAGATGTGTCGCGATCTCAGGTCCAGTTGTGGATTGCCGATGGGCATGTCCTAGTCAATGATTCGCCGGTGAAAGCCAATTACAAGGTAAGCCAAGGAGACCGGATTGCGCTGACCATACCGGCCCCATCGGTCGTCGAGATTGTTCCGGAGGATATTCCGCTCGACATTGCATATGAAGACCGTGACGTTATCGTGGTCAACAAGCCAAGAGGGATGGTGGTTCATCCGGCCCCCGGCCATGTATCAGGGACCTTGGTGAACGCACTGATGCATCACTGCAAGGATCTATCCGGCATTAACGGCGAGCTCCGTCCGGGGATCGTCCATCGGATCGATAAGGACACCACAGGGCTGATCATGGCCGCCAAGAATGATAAGGCGCACGCGTCTCTGGCCGCACAGCTGAAGGAGCATAGCGTGAACCGGCGCTATCTGGCACTGGTGCATGGCAACATCAGCCACGATCAGGGAACGATCGATGCGCCGATCGGCCGGGATCCGCAGGATCGCAAAATGTATACAGTCACGGACCGGAACAGCAAGCATGCGGTGACGCACTTTACCGTTGTTGAGCGATTCGGCGATTACAGCCTGCTCGAGCTGAAGCTGGAGACGGGGAGAACGCACCAAATCCGGGTGCATATGAAATATATCGGCCATCCCCTTGTTGGAGATCCGGTATATGGCAAGAGCAAGGGAATCAAGCTGAACGGACAAGCGCTGCATGCGGCCGTGCTCGGCTTCGTCCACCCTGCAAGCGGACAATATTTGGAGTTCTCGGCACCTATGCCGGAGGACATGGAAGAACTGCTGACGATTTTAAAGAGCCGTTAGCGGTTCTTTTTTTGTTGGTTCCTGCGGTGCTCCCAAAAAAAGATCAAAAGGTCAATGACAGTACAGACGCTGCCGGGGTCAGTGTCCAGGCTTTTTACCCTATTCGGGCAGCCGTTCATACACAGACTTGCGCTATCATTTGGCAATATGGTATATTGTCGATAACTTGAATGAAGGAGGTGAGGCAGGATGAATATCGAGATGGTGAACAACCGTATTAGCCAGCTACCTATGGCAATGGCTGGCATTGTTCATGCTTTTTCCGACAACGGGAGAGGTCTGTCCATTTTTAAGCATACGGAATTCACCATCGAGAAGTCACCTGCCTGCCTGTACGGATGAAGCCTGATTAATCGGGCTGTTTAGTATCCTTAGGTCTCGCGGAGCTTGCTCTGCGGGACCTTTTTGCATTCCGGGCGAGGTCTTCTCCAAAATACGGATTCGGCATGGCTTTATCATTACAGGTCATGCCGGTACAGGAGGAAGCCTAGAATGAATATGATTGATGCACAACAGTTAACTTATTACCATGGCGCCAATCTGGTGCTGGACCATATATCGTTTGAAGTCCGCGAAGGCGAGAAATTAGCGCTGATCGGACGAAACGGCAGCGGGAAGACAACCCTGATGCGTCTTCTGGCCGGAATCGAGCAGCCGAGTGAAGGGCGTTTAGCGATCAAGAAGGATGCAAAGGTAGGATACCTGGAGCAGATTCCAAAGGATACGAAGGATTGGACGGTGTGGGATGTCCTGTCCTACGGCTTGCGGTCTTTGAAGGAATGCAAGTCGGCGATGGCCGAGCTGGAGTCTCGGATGAGCGATCCGGCGGCTGCCGGGGATGCCCAAGAGCTGGAGCGGCTGCTCCGGCGGTATGCGGTGCTCCAGGAGCAGTTTGAACGCGGGGGAGGCTATGAGATGGAGGCGAGCATCGACAGAATCGCATCGGGGCTCGATATTTCCCAGTCGATTTATGATCTTCCATTCAGTGCCTTATCGGGCGGGGAGAAGACCCGGGTGATGCTGGCTTCCCAGCTTATCGTGAAGCCTGATTTGCTCCTGCTTGACGAGCCGACCAATCACCTGGATTTGCGGCGCACCGAATGGCTTGAATCATTTTTGCGTGATTATTCCGGCACCTGTGTCGTCATCTCGCATGATCGGTACTTTTTGGACCGCGTGGCGACGCGAACCATAGAGCTGGAAGACGGGGAGGCCTTTACGGCCGCTGGCGGCTATACGGCTTATATGGAAGCGAAGGAGGCAAGGCTGCTCCAGCAGTTTGAGCAGTACCAAGAGCAGCAAAAGATCGTCAAGAAGATGAGGGAATCGATTCGGCAGCTGGAAGAGTGGGGACGGATCGGCGGAAACGAGAAGTTCTTCAAGCGGGCTGCCTCGATGCGCAAGGCACTGGAGCGGATGGAGCCGGTCAAACGGCCGGTACTGCAGCGCAGATCGGCCGATTTTGACCTGAATCCTGAGGAACGGACGGGACGCCGGGTGGTGAGCTTTGAGCAGGTTGTTCACGCTTATGGTGATGAGCCTGTACTGCATGGCGTATCGGGGCTGTTGGAATTTGGGGAGAAAATCGTGCTCATGGGGGCGAACGGCAGCGGAAAAACGACACTGTTCCAGGTGCTGCTCGGCAAACTCACGCCTGCTCAGGGCTCCGTTGAGTTGGGCGCCCGCGTGGACGCAGGTTATCTTGCCCAGGAAGAGAAGCCGGAGAATCCGCAGGAAAGCGTCCTCGAATTCTTCCGGCAGCATGCCGGGATCGGTGAAGGGGAGGCACGCGGCAAGCTGGCCCGTTTCCTGTTCTACGGTCCGGCGGTTTTCAAGGCGGTGGGCCAGTTATCCGGCGGGGAATGGACGAGGCTGAGGCTGGCTGTGCTGATCCATCGAAAGCCGAATCTGCTGCTCTTGGATGAGCCGACCAATCACCTCGATATCGAATCCCGGGAGGCGCTGGAGGATGCTCTGCAGGAATTCACGGGCACCATTCTTGTCATCTCCCACGACCGGTATTTCGTCAATCGGATCGGCGAGAAGATATGGGAGCTGGAAAAAGGCCGTTTGACTGCCTACTTAGGGAGCTACGATGATTTCCGTGCCAAGAAGGAGCAGCTTGCTTTGGTAAAAGCGGAAGGAACCTCAAAGACAGAGGCAAGCGATCCGGTGAAGCAGCTGGCGCAGCAGCTGTCCGCCGAGGATCGGCGCAGAAAGAAAGCTTCAACGGCTGATTCAATTATAGAGCCGTCTGCTATGGACCGAATGAAGCGGTTGGAGAAGGAAATCGCGGAGCTCGAAACGCGAATCCAGCGTCTGGATGAAGCGATTGAAGGAGAAGCTAATCCGGAGAGCGAGGAGGACTTCGCAACATTGGAGGAACGCTGGAAGGAGCGGGAGTCTTTATCGGCGATGCATGACCGTCTGCTGGCAGAATGGCTTGAGCTCTCGTGATGCTGACGCATTTTCCCAATTAGAAAAAGTACAAATCATCTGATACAAAATACATGGCTCCAGCAGTCCATTTACGGCATATTTAAATTAAAAATTGGATTGTATAAGCAGGAGATGAGTACAAACGATGAGCATCGATAAATATCAGGAAACGTATATTCAACAGAACTTTGCCGATCGAATCGGCGGTGCTAACTACGGTAAAGACACAGCCATTTATAAATTCGAGAAGATCAAAAGAGCCAAAGCTGCCGCGAAGCTGGAGCATCCCGATACGGAGCTGATCGATATGGGCGTCGGCGAACCGGACGAGATGGCTGACGCCGGGATCGTAGCGAAGCTGGCCGAAGAAGCGGCTAAGCCGGAAAACCGCGGTTACGCCGATAACGGAATTGCCGAGTTCAAGGAAGCCGCTGTCCGCTATTTGAAAAACGTATTCGGTGTGGAAGGGATCAATCCGGCCACGGAGGTGCTCCATTCCATCGGCTCCAAGCCGGCGCTTGCCATGCTGCCGTCATGCTTTATCAATCCCGGCGACGTCACGATTATGACCGTTCCGGGATACCCTGTGCTCGGTACGCATACTAAATATTTGGGCGGCGAAGTATATAATGTGGAGCTGAAGAAGGAGAATGATTTCTTGCCGGACCTCAGCTCCATTCCGGAAGATATCGCACGCCGGGCGAAGCTGCTTTATCTGAATTACCCGAATAATCCGACGGGGGCAAGCGCAACCTACGAATTTTTCGCCGAGGTCGTTGAGTGGGCCCGCAAATACGGCGTTGTCGTGGTGCATGACGCTCCATATGCTGCGCTGACCTTTGATGGCCTGAAGCCGCTCAGCTTCTTGTCGGTGCCCGGGGCGAAGGATGTCGGTGTGGAGCTGCATTCCTTGTCCAAATCCTATAACATGACCGGCTGGCGCATCGGCTTTGTTGCCGGTAACCCGCTTGTCGTCAAAGCGTTCGGCGATGTAAAGGACAACAACGACTCCGGCCAGTTCATCGCGATTCAGAAGGCTGCCGCTTACGGCCTGGACAATCCGCAAATTACGGAGAAGATCGCAGAGAAGTATTCCCGCCGTCACGATATGCTGGTGGAGATGCTGAACGAGCTTGGCTTTACGGCCGAGAAGCCGAAGGGCTCCTTCTTCCTATATGTTGAAGCCCCTAAAGGCATTAAAGGCGGACGCCGCTTTGAATCCGGCGAAGACTTCTCACAATACTTGATCCGCGAAAAGCTGATCTCGACGGTACCTTGGGATGATGCCGGCCATTTCGTACGGTTTTCCGTAACCTTTATCGCGAACGGGGAAGAGGAGGAACGGCGCGTCATCTCTGAAATCCGCAGAAGGCTCAGCGACGTCGAGTTTGAATTCTGATTGGTAAAATTTTGGGTTTGGTTCATGACTTTATTCGACATGATCGCAGTTGACAACTCTTATGGGGTCTGTCATAATGAGATCAATCGAATAGCACCTTTAAATCAGTCCCGTGAGGCTGGCAAGGTAACGTGAACCGAGGTTCATTTTTGTGGAGGCATAGCTCTGTCTGCGGACGGTTGCTGCTGCCTGCCTATCTCTGTGAGATCAACTCCTTGCCCAGCGGGCAAGGAGTTTTTTTGTGTGTATGAAACTGGTTGATTTCAACAGACTGGTTAAGGGCTAATCCAAGAAGTGAATAAGGAGGAAACAAGGATGAGCAGTGAACAGCATGTCATTATGGACGAGACGGCGATCCGCCGTGCGCTGACAAGAATTGCCCATGAAATATTGGAAAAGAACAAGGGGATTGAGGATTGCGTGCTGGTCGGTATCCGTACGCGCGGCGTTTTCCTGGCCCAGCGAATTGCTGAGCGGATGAACGACATTGAAGGCACCCCGATCCCTTGGGGGGAGATCGACGTAACCTCTTACCGGGATGACCGTGACAGCAAAGGAGCGGCTGCCGGCGCAGGCGAAGGGGCCAAGCAAAGTTTGGCGCATCTGGACATTCACGACAAGAAAGTGATTCTGTTTGACGATGTGCTGTACACCGGACGGACGATCCGGGCGGCGATGGACGCCTTGATGGATTGCGGCCGTCCGAGAATGATCCAGCTGGCGGTGCTGGCAGACCGCGGTCATCGCGAGCTGCCGATTAGACCGGATTATATCGGGAAGAATGTTCCGACCTCCAAGCAGGAGGAAATTACGGTGTCGCTGAGCGAAATCGACGGCAAGGACGAAGTGACCATCAGCCACAGAGAGGAACGATAATATGACGACAACGGCCATTTCTTTGAAAGAACGCAGCCTGCTGGGATTAAAGGATATCAGCCGGGATGAGATCGCATCGATCCTGGACCGTGCAGCTTACTGGGAAGCGCAAACGGACAAAGTGATTCCGGTTCTCCAATCGAAATTTGCAGTGAACATGTTCTTCGAAAACAGCACGAGAACGAGATTTTCCTTCGAAATGGCCGAGAAGCGTCTTGGGGCCGAGGTGATGAACTTCGCGGCGGCCGCTTCGAGCGTCGAGAAGGGAGAATCCATCTACGATACGGTACGCACGCTGGAGTCGATGGGCGTCGACGCGGGGGTGATCCGGCTGAAGCCTGCAGGCGTTCTGCAGGAGCTGGCCGAGCGGGTATCGATCCCGCTCGTCAATGCCGGCGACGGAAACAATGAGCATCCGACGCAGGCTCTGCTGGATCTGTATACGATGCGAAAGTGCTTCGGCGAGCTGAGAGGGCTGACCGTATCGATCATCGGCGACATCAAGCACAGCCGGGTGGCCCGCTCCGACCTATGGGCCCTGCAAAAATTCGGCGCGAGCGTACAGTTCTGCGCACCCGAGTCGATGCAGGCTCCGGAGCTTGCGCAATATGCGCCTTACGTTTCGATGGAAACGGCGCTGAAGGCCGACGTGGTCATGATGCTGCGGGTTCAGCTGGAGCGCCACAATGAAGGGCTGTTCAAGTCGAGCAGCGAATACCGGGAGCAATACGGGCTGACGGAAGAGCGGGCCGCGCAGCTGGCCGGCCACACCATTATCATGCACCCGGCACCGGTCAACCGGAATGTGGAGATCGACGATGCGGTGGTGGAAAGCCCGAGATCGATGATTTTCAAGCAGATGTCCAACGGGGTTCCGATCCGGATGGCGGTTATGGAACGGGCGATGAAAGGGTAATTGAAGCGGCATAAAACGGTAAGAAATGAAATCGGGATTAATAAATATACACAAATATGAATTTTTATTATACAATATACAAAGAAGCGAATCGAAGCTTCGCTTTCGGAGGGGAATCTTAAGATGCAGATGCAAGTCATTAAAAATGCAAATGTGATCAATGAGCAGGGGCAGCTGGAACTTAAACATATCGTAATTGCAGGCGGGTTGATTGAAGCGGTGGTCAGTGAACTGGCGGATCTGCCGCAAGATTCCCGCGCACAAATCATCGATGCGGAGGGCAAGCTGGTCACGCCGGGATTCATCGATATGCATGTGCACTTAAGAGAGCCGGGCTATGAGCATAAGGAAACGATCGAAACCGGCAGCCGCTCGGCGGTTAAGGGCGGATTCACGACGATCGCCTGCATGCCGAATACAAGACCGGTAACCGATACGCCGGAGACGGTGAAGCTGATCCTCGATAAAGCGCGCGAAGCGAATCTGGCGAAGGTGCTGCCATACGCGGCCATCACGAAGAACGAGCTTGGACGCGAGCTGACGGATTTCGAAGCCTTGAAGGAAGCCGGGGCCATCGGATTTACGGATGACGGCGTCGGCGTTCAGAATGCGCAAATGATGAAGGATGCGATGAGAAAGGCCAAGGCGCTCGGCATGCCGGTCATCGCCCACTGCGAGGATGACTCGCTGGTGAAAGGCGCTTGCGTAACCGAAGGGGAGTTCGCTGAGCGCCACGGGTTGAAGGGAATCCCGAACGAATCGGAGGCGATTCACGTCGGGCGCGACATTTTGCTGACGGAAGCTACGGGCGTGCACTACCATGTGTGCCACGTGAGCACGGAGCAATCGGTCAGATTGATCCGCCAGGCGAAAGCGATCGGCATTTCGGTAACGGCCGAGGTCTGCCCGCACCATCTGGTGCTGTCGGATGAAGATATTCCGGGCCTTGACGCGAACTGGAAAATGAATCCCCCGCTGCGCTCGCCGCGCGATGTAGAGGCTTGCATCGAAGGGCTTCTGGATGGAACGCTGGACATGATCGTAACCGATCATGCGCCGCACAGCGCCGAGGAGAAAGCGAAGGGGATGGAGTTGGCACCGTTCGGCATCGTCGGATTCGAAACAGCCTTCCCGCTGCTCTACACGAAGTTCGTCGCCACGGGGAAATGGGATCTGTCGCTCCTGGTACGCCGGATGACCAGCGACCCGGCTCGCGTGTTCGGACTGGACAGCGGCGTGCTGAAAGCCGGCGCCGCTGCGGACCTGACCATGATTGATCTGAATGCGGAGAAGGAAGTGAACCCTGACACGTTTGCGACGAAAGGCCGCAACACCCCGTTTACCGGATGGAAGCTGAAGGGCTGGCCGGTTATGACTTGGGTCGACGGCGAAGTGAAGTGGTCCGAACAAGGCGGGTTTTAGTAACACTTAGGCAATTGACCTATAAAATATATTACACATAGATGACAGGAGTGATCGGGATGCAGGCAAGATTGTTACTGGAGGATGGAACGCTGTTCGTCGGGAAGTCCTTCGGCGCGGATGCTGAGATGACCGGAGAGGTCGTATTCAATACAGGAATTACAGGATATCAGGAGGTGCTGAGCGATCCTTCGTACTGCGGACAGATCGTTACGATGACGTACCCACTGATCGGAAACTACGGCATAACGCGGGATGACTTTGAATCCATTCGGCCGTTCGTGCACGGATTCGTCGTTCGCCGACATGAGCCTGTTCCCAGCAACTGGCGTGCAGAGTACAGCGTCGATAATCTGCTGAAGGAATACGGCATCCCAGGGATCAGCGATATCGACACCCGGATGCTGACCCGGATTATCCGCCACCACGGTACGATGAAAGGGATTCTGACCACGTCCAGCAAATCGGTGGAAGAGCTGAAGGAAATGCTCGGACTCACCACGATCGATGAACTGCGGAATCAGGTAGCCAGAACATCCACGCCGCAAATGTTCTCGAGCCCGGGCTCCAAGGAGCGGATCGTCCTGGTCGACTTTGGGGCAAAAAGCGGGATCCTGCGCGAGCTGACCTCCCGCGGCTGCGATGTGATCGTGGTCCCTCATGACACGACCGCCGAGGAGATCCGCAGACTGCACCCGGACGGAATTCAGCTGTCCAACGGTCCTGGGGACCCGAAAGACGTTCCTTATGCCGTGAACATGGTGAAGGAGCTGCTCGGCGAATATCCGATCTTCGGCATCTGCCTGGGTCATCAGCTGTTCGCGCTGGCAGCCGGCGCCGATACCGAGAAGCTGAAGTTCGGGCATCGCGGCGGCAACCACCCGGTAAAAGATCTCGCCAGCGGCCGCTGCTACATCACATCGCAGAACCATGGCTACACGGTGAATGAAGAATCCGTCAAGAGCACGGAGCTCGAAGTGACTCACATCAACAATAACGACAAGACGATTGAAGGCTTGAAGCATAAGAAATTCCCGGCTTTCTCCGTACAATATCACCCGGAAGCTGCACCTGGACCGCACGACAGCAGCTACTTATTCGATCAGTTTCTTGAGATGATTCGAGAGCACAAGCAGAACGAAGTCCGGAAACCGCGCCAGGCGGTTCTGGCCGCAGCCGTGAAAGGAGCTCGCTAATATGCCAAAAAATGAATCCTTGAAAAAAATACTCGTCATCGGCTCCGGTCCGATCGTAATCGGTCAGGCCGCAGAATTCGACTATGCCGGCACACAAGCTTGCCAGGCGTTAAAGGAAGAGGGCATCGAGGTTGTGCTGATTAACAGCAACCCGGCCACGATCATGACGGATACCAACATGGCGGATAAAGTATACATCGAGCCGATCACGCTGGATTTTGTAACCCAAATCATCCGCCAGGAGCGTCCGGACGGCCTGCTGCCAACGCTGGGCGGCCAGACCGGCCTTAACATGGCAGTGGAGCTTGCACGCGCCGGTATTTTGGAACAGGAGAACGTGAAGCTGCTTGGAACGCAGCTGGAATCGATCGAGAAAGCGGAGGACCGCGACCTGTTCCGCGAGCTGATGCGCGAGCTGGAGCAGCCGGTGCCGGAAAGCACGATCGTCACGACGCTTGAAGAAGCGCTGGCATTTGCCGACGAGATCGGATACCCGGTCATCGTACGTCCGGCTTATACGCTGGGCGGCACGGGCGGCGGGATCTGCGCGAATGAGGAGGAGCTGCGGGAAACGGTGAGCTCCGGTCTTCGCTACAGCCCGATCAGCCAGTGCCTGATCGAGAAGAGCATCGCCGGCATGAAGGAAGTGGAGTATGAGGTTATGCGCGATGCGAACGATAACTGCATCGTCGTCTGCAACATGGA
The DNA here is from genome assembly GCF_038003785.1 of Paenibacillus sp. FSL W8-0919. Classification (NCBI taxonomy): domain Bacteria; kingdom Bacillati; phylum Bacillota; class Bacilli; order Caryophanales; family Paenibacillaceae; genus Paenibacillus; species Paenibacillus sp. FSL W8-0919. Next base: position 5,840,377 of record NZ_JBBOPV010000001.1, on the reverse strand, counting down.
GAACTTCGACCCGGTCGGCGTTCATACGGGAGACAGCATCGTAGTTGCGCCGAGCCAGACATTGTCAGACCGCGAGTATCAAATGCTCAGATCCGCTTCGCTTAAAATCATCCGCGCCTTGAACATTGAAGGCGGATGTAACGTACAGTTCGCGCTTGACCCGAACAGCTACCAATACTATGTCATCGAGGTTAACCCGCGGGTCAGCCGCTCCTCGGCGCTGGCTTCGAAAGCGACGGGCTATCCGATCGCGAAGATGGCGGCCAAAATTGCCATGGGTTATACGCTGGATGAGATCGTCAATCCGGTAACAGGACAAACCTATGCCTGCTTCGAGCCGACGCTTGACTACATCGTCAGCAAAATTCCGCGCTGGCCTTTCGATAAATTCACGCAAGCGAACCGGAAGCTTGGAACGCAGATGAAAGCAACGGGTGAGGTCATGGCGATCGGCCGTACCTTCGAGGAGTCGATTCATAAAGCGGTCCGCTCGCTTGAGATCGGCGTTCACCGCCTCTACCTGAAGGGTGCGGACGAGCTGAGCGACGATGTCCTGAAGCAGCGCCTCGTCAAGGCCGATGATGAACGTATATTCCTGATCGCGGAAGCGTTCCGCCGCGGCTACGGGCTGCAGGAAATTCAGGATCTGACCCATGTCGACTGGTGGTTCCTGGACAAAATCGAGCGCTTGATCAAATACGAAGACCATATCCGCCAGGAGGCTGCGCTGACCTACGAAACCTTGTTTGAAGCGAAGCGTCTCGGCTTCACGGACCGCGCGATTGCAGAGCTTCGCGCCGAAGGCAAGGCGAGCACGCATACGACCGAGGAATCGATCCGCTTCCTGCGCCGTGAGCACGGACTGCGTCCGGTATACAAGATGGTTGACACCTGCGCAGCCGAGTTCGAAGCATCGACACCTTACTATTACTCGACGTACGAGACGGAGAACGAAGTGATCGAATCCTCCAAAGAGAAGGTAGTCGTTCTGGGCTCCGGCCCGATCCGTATCGGTCAAGGCATCGAGTTTGACTACTCCACGGTGCACGCCGTATGGGCGATCCAAAAGGCCGGTTACGAAGCCGTCATTATCAACAACAACCCGGAAACGGTATCCACGGACTTCAACACGTCCGACCGTCTCTACTTCGAGCCGCTCTTCTTCGAGGATGTCATGAATGTCATCGAGCAGGAGAAGCCGGTCGGCGTTATCGTGCAGTTCGGCGGACAAACGGCGATTAACCTGGCTGCTCCGCTCGCGAAAGCCGGCGTCAAAATTCTCGGCACAAGCCTCGAGAGCATCGATGAGGCCGAGGACCGCAAGAAATTCGAGGCGCTGCTGTCCAGACTGAACATTGCCCAGCCGAAAGGCAGCACGGTAACGTCGGTGGATGAAGCTGTAGGAACTGCCCAATCCCTTGGATATCCGGTTCTTGTTCGACCATCGTATGTACTAGGCGGACGCGCGATGGAGATCGTTTACTCCGACAGCGAGCTGCTGAGCTACATGGAGCAGGCCGTGAAGATCAATCCGGAGCATCCGGTTCTGATCGACCGCTACATGCTCGGCAAGGAAGTCGAAGTGGACGCGATCTGCGACGGCGACACGGTACTGATTCCGGGAATCATGGAGCATGTGGAGCGCGCAGGCGTTCACTCCGGCGACTCGATCGCGGTTTACCCGCCGCAATATTTGACGCAGGAACTGAAGGATAAGATTGCGGAAATTACGATCAAGATCGCGAAAGAATTGAATACCCGCGGATTGGTAAACATCCAGTTCGTTATCTATAAAAACGATGTGTACGTCATCGAAGTGAATCCGCGCTCTTCAAGAACGGTGCCTTTCCTGAGCAAGGTAACCGGCATCCCGATGGCCAACCTTGCAACTCAGGCCATCTTGGGCGGCAAGCTGAAGGATCTCGGCTACGAGGAAGGCATGTGGCCGGAGAGCGAGCATGTATCCGTTAAGGTACCGGTCTTCTCCTTCGCGAAGCTGCGCCGGGTTGAACCTACGCTCGGTCCGGAGATGAAGTCGACCGGCGAGGTGATGGGCCGGGACGTGAAGTATGCCAAAGCGCTGTACAAAGGCTTGATCGGAGCCGGAATGAAGATTCCGTCCACCGGCGCGATCATCGCAACGATTGCAGACAAGGACAAAGCCGAAGCGGTAGATCTTCTGAAGGGCTTCCATAAGCTAGGTTACAAGATTGTGGCTACCGGAGGCACGGCAGCCGCACTGAAGGAAGCCGGACTTGATGTGACGACCATCAATAAGCTGTCCGAAGGCAATCCGAATATCCTTGACATGATCCGGACGGGCGAAGCGAACTTCGTCTTCAACACACTGACAAAGGGTAAGACACCGGAACGTGACGGATTCCGGATCCGTCGGGAAGCCGTTGAGAACGGCGTAGTATGCATGACCTCGCTTGATACGGTTCGCGAGCTTCTGACGATGCTGGAGACGATCAACTTCTCCTCTGAAGCGATGCCGGTTTAAGTCGGGAGGAGGAACTAGATGAACGCCAGCTATCAAGAAATGGCGGGCCGCCTGATGGTGGCCCTGGATTTTCCGGATGCCGCCCGCGCGATGGAACTGGTGCGGCGGTTAGAGGGAATTCCATGTTACATGAAGGTGGGCATGCAGCTCTTCTACGCTGCAGGTCCGGACTTCATAAGAGAGCTGAAGGCAGCAGGATACTCCGTGTTCCTGGATGTCAAGATGCATGATATTCCGAATACCGTAAAAGGCGGCTCGCACAGCGTTACCCGGCTTGGCGTGGATATGTTTAACGTCCATGCCGGCGGCGGGCTGGCGATGATGCAGGCGGCAATAGCCGGGGCGGAGGCCGCAGTGGCGGACACCCCGGGCCTTGCCATGCCTACGGTCATCGCGGTTACGCAATTAACGAGCACGAGCCGTCAGGTGATGAACGAAGAGATCGGTATCGCAGGTTCGGTGGAAGACACCGTCGTCCGATACGCAGAGCTTGCCCGCCAAGCCGGACTTCACGGCGTTGTGGCTTCTTCGCTCGAAGTAGAGGCCATCGCCGCAGCCTGCGGGAAGGCGTTTAAGACCGTGATTCCGGGCATCCGGCCCGCAGGCTCGGATGTGGGCGATCAGAAGCGGGTGCTGACACCGGGAGAGGCGATCCGCAAGGGCAGCCACTATCTGGTTGTCGGCCGTCCGATTACGGCTGCTTCAGATCCGCGGCAAGCCGCCGAACAAATTATAGAGGAGATGATTCAAGCATGAGTACACTCGCGAATATTCCACAACAGATCGCATCCTATTTGCTGAAGATCGAGGCGGTATCGCTTCGTCCGCATCAGCCGTTCACATGGACATCGGGCATCAAATCCCCGATCTACTGCGACAACCGGCTGACGATGTCCTATCCAGAGATTCGCGAAACCATTGCTGAGTCATTCGCGGCGGTCATCCGGGAGCAGTATCCGGAGGCGGAAGCGATCGCGGGAACCGCAACGGCAGGCATTCCTCACGCAGCATGGGTGTCCCAGAAGCTGAATCTCCCCATGTCCTATATTCGCGACAAAGCGAAAGGCCATGGCAAGGAGAATCTGATCGAAGGCCTGATCAAGCCCGGCCAAAAGATCGTTGTCATCGAAGACCTCATCTCCACCGGCGGCAGCTCGCTGAAAGCTGCGCAAGCGGTGAAAGATGCAGGCGCACAGCCGCTGGCTGTACTGGCTATCTTCAGCTATCAGCTGGATAAAGCGGTACAAGCCTTCGCCGAGGCAGACATTCCGATGCAGAGCTTATCGAACTACACGGCGCTGATCGATGTAGCGCTTAGCGAGAATCGGATTCAAAAGGAAGATGTGGAGCTGCTCAAGTCTTGGAGAGCGAATCCGTCGTCCTTCGGAGTATAAATGCAATCGTTAATGCCTTCAGGGGCTGTTCCGGGTCAGTAGACTTGGGGGCAGCCCTTTCTTTTGCTTTCACGATATTGAGCTCCTCTGTTTCAACGTTGATCTACCCTTGTTGGAGTATTTTATAGCTAGCAAAAAATAGACTATCCTATTTAAAGAAGTATAAAATAATTGTAATCACTCGATGATTATTCGAAATAATTGTACTATAATTGAGTTATAAGTACATTTTTGGAGTTGGATATGGGGGTGGGGAGTCTGAACCTGTACGTTAAGGAAAGCGGCAACCAAGACGCTTCGCGGATGATGGTGTTCTTACATGGGGGCGGCGTAAGCGGGTGGATGTGGAACAAGCAGGTATCTTTTTTTAAGGACAGCTGGTGCTTGGTCCCTGATTTGCCCGGCCATGGCCGGAGCAGCGGAGATCATGTCTCTTTTTCCATAAAAGAAACCGCGGAACAGATCTGTGATCTCATTTCGGCAAAGGCGGACGGCAGAGAGGTTGTTGTTGTCGGCTTTTCATTAGGTGCGCAGATCCTTGTGGATATGATGTGCCAGAACCCTGAGCTTATCCATTATGCCGTCGTAAACAGCGCATTGCTGCGTCCGATGCCGGCAGCCCTTCGGATGATCGTACCGTCCGTCCGGCTCAGTTTCCCGTTGATGAGAAGAAGATGGTTTTCCAAGCTGCAGGCCGGTACGCTCTACGTTGGCGAGGATGATTTCGAGCACTACTACGCCGAATCGCTTCAGATGAACCAGAAGCTGCTCGTTTCCGTGCTGACGGAGAATATGTCCTATTCGCTCTCGCCGCAGATCGCGGAGTCGAATGCGAGGCTGCTGGTTACCGTCGGGGAGAAGGAGCGGGGCATCATGAGAAAATCGGCGGAGGATCTGGTAGGGCACTCCGACCGTGCTGTCGGCGTCGTGTTTCCCGGCATCGGGCACGGCATACCGCTCGCCAATCCCGAGCTGTTTAACCATGTCGTTGACGGCTGGCTCGGCACGGGGGCCGTCTCTTCAGATGTAGACTCCATCCGGGCGAATCCGCGATAAGCACAGCCAGATGATATCTGGGTACCTAGAGGTCACTGAAGGCGTTAACTACGGGGAGTATTTTAAAGCGCATTACGAAAGAGGAGGACAAGCCACTTTATGAAGGCGAAGAAAGAAGCTGTGCTTGAAGCGGGGAAGCGGTTATTTTTAGAACAGGGGATCTTGCAGACGAGCATGGAGCAAATTGCCGAAGCCGTTCCGGTGTCCAAAATGACCCTCTATAACTATTACCACAGCAAAGAGGGGCTTCTGGATCAAGTCGTAGACCGGCTGATTGAGGAGATGATGACATTATACCGCGGCGTGATGGACCAGGCGGAGAATCCACTAGAGGCGTTGACAAGCTTGTATCAGGATCAGGAGGCATTCCGGAAGATTGCCTCGCAGAAGTTTGTGACCGACCTGGCCAAGTTTCCGGATCAAATGGAGAAGCTGAGGAAATTCAATGAGAAGCATGTTGTGCCGGAGTTTGAAATGCTGATCTTTAAAGGCCAGCAGCTGGGACAGATTCGGAAGGATATCTCGCCGCAGGTGCTTGTTGCTTTTCTGGCCTTCATTAAGGAGTTCTCCGCCCGTACGGAGTGGTACGCCGGTCTGGGCAGCTTGAACGCGATCAGCGAGCAGCTGATGACGATTCTGTATTACGGAATCATTCAGAGAGACGGGCCGCAAGAACATTGAACGAGCAAACATATTCCGGGTAGGTACTCTTCACGGGATGTTGTTTCGCGGCGTCTCGCGCTGGGCTCGTTAATCGACCGAGTGAAATGCTAGTTTCCTTGGAGGATTGTCCGAGATGGCGAAAATACGTGTAGGGCCTGAAATATTAAGCCGGCAAGGGGCGGAGACGGGAAGAAGATACCGTGACCGAAGGCTTGAAGAGGGGGGCGGAGAAGATCGGTTCAACGATGGCCGGCTGGTTCAAATAACTATGGGGAGTGGATGAGGAGATGAACATTTCAGAGGAGGAACGGTTTCATTTTCGGCTCATTCCGGCAGAGCAGATCCGTGGAGGCATCGTATGCTTTCTGTTCATTCTGCTTATTCCGGCTCTCGTAACGCTGGCGTCGCCGATAATGTCGCCTTACTTCTATGCGGCTTGTGCGATCTGGGCTGTGATGCTCATATGGGGAATCGGGATCGGGAGCAATCCTTACCGATCGGAGGTCGCGTTTGTGCTTTTCATGGGCGTATTCAGCCTGGCGCTGGCGTTTACCTGTCAAATTGCTGTTCTTAAAATGATGTACGATCTGGCCGGATTGACCGGCATCGGTTATGGCGCAAGTTCGCTTGGCGGTATGGTGCTGCTGTTCGGCGTGTTCTATACGCTGCACTTCAGGGCTCTACAGAAAGGTGCTTACCAATCGATGGAACGAAAGGGCGGAGTCGGCAAGGCGGGGAGAGTGGCTCTGCTGTGTGCGGGCATCGGCTATGCGGCTTACTATATCGCAGTCGCTGTCATCGGGGATATCGGCAGCTTTGTGATGGGGATGGCCGCCTTCACGGTGCTGCTGGTCCTTGGCATCTATATGGCGGTCGTCTTTATTCACCGCTATCTCTTTATCCGGCAGCATATGGATAAGCTGAAAGCCCACTACCCCGTTCTGGGAATGCCGAAAGAGCAGCGCACGGCGGCGCATTTGACGAAGATGAACGGCGGGAGCGGTCAGCAGCCGGCTCATCGTACACGCAAAAAAAGGAGGGGATCGAGATGAAGGAGCAATCGCTGCTTCCGAACGGCTCTATCGTCATTTTGAAGGAAGGCGAAGGCGGAGCCGATGAATTTGATAGCATGTTGCGTCCGTGGAACAGGAGCTGATGAGCATAGAAGCCTGGTTTTGCCGAGGCTGACGGTCAGCGATAGCGTAAACTAATGGAAAAGTCCTGAATTGCAGCCGTCATCCAATAATCGCGCAGTAAGGCATGTGCAGCGGTTGATGTGATGATGGTTTTGTCCATGCACTCGCTTTTGGCGGTAAAGCGGTTTTTTACAGGAATACTGGACATAATATACTTTGTCTAGATGATCTTGGGAAAAGGAGCAAGCGGAGATGAACTGGGTATATTATGGAAAGCTCTATACGAGCAAATTTCAGGCCGGCTGCTTTGCCAAACGGCTGGAGCAGGATGCATGGCTGTTCGGCTATAATGATCCCCGTATCGTTGAAGTGTATCGATCCAAAAAAGGCCGCTATGGGGTTCGCTTCCTCCCTTAATGAAAATTCCACCAAAACATACTTGACGAGCACCAGTGAAATAGTGTATATTTATTCTTGTCGCTGTTTATGACAGCATTGTCGCGGGGTGGAGCAGTCCGGTAGCTCGTCGGGCTCATAACCCGAAGGCCGCAGGTTCAAATCCTGCCCCCGCAACCAATTTATTTCATTCGATGTATGACGTCCTTATGAATACGTGTACATGATTACTCAGGGCCCTTAGCTCAGTTGGTTAGAGCGGTCGGCTCATAACCGATTGGTCACAGGTTCGAGTCCTGTAGGGCCCACTCACACAAAACCCTTGCGCAGCAAGGGTTTTTTTCTATTTACACAGATAACATTCATGGACTGACGTGTTGGCCTTTGCAGGATACAAGCAAGGAAGGCAATGGGCGAAAGGGATCGAGAAGACCTACTTTTTGAAGCCAAGATTTTATTCTGTATATGATGGGTTAGTTTGTATTTGAACAAATATTAAGTAATCCGTAAGCCAAAATACCGCATCCCACGATAAGATACAGCCAGCCGATCCTTCTAATCATTAGGATATATTCCGGGTCTGGCGACGTGTCCCCCTGCTTCAGCTTCCATGCTTTATACCTCGTGCTCCAGGCGGGGCGCCATATTCCCAACCAACCGCGAGCGATAAAAAAGATGGCAAACAGAATCATCGCGATAACAGACATGGTTCACCTCTCTATATAAAATGCAGCTTTAGCCTACATAACGGCAATACAAAACCCAAGCGCATTTCTTATCTGAAATTATACCATGATCTGGAAGCCCCGCGGAGCTTTCGTGACAAGCGGGTCGTCTATGAATCGAAATCCTGCCGCCCGATGCAACGGTTGATCCCAATACTGCGTATAAACCATAAAGAAGCCTGAGGGAGGAGACTTTGATGGGCAATGAGTTTTATGTAGGCTGGGGCACGCTCGCCTTGATCAACGCCGGACTGGCCCAAGGGAAAAACCGAAGCGGCCTGAACTGGTTTCTTTTATCCTTATTCCTGGGACCTGTCGCAACTTTTCTTATTGTTATCATGGGTAAGGAATAACGGGTGTTTCATCCGCTCGCCGATACCCCCAAAAATTTGAAATTGTGGACAGCTTACGTTACATTTTAAAAGGGAAAATGGAAAATCATTCAATGAACGGGACGGGGGATCAAGCGTGTCAGAATGGCTGCTTAATCAATCGTGGGGGCTGCCGGTATTGGCGGCTTTCCTGGCGGTTGTGCTGGTGTTCGAGATAAGGAAGGCCATCAAGGCCTTTAAGGAGAAGAAACGATTTGAGCTCGGGATGGCGGTAGTGTTTGCGGTAGTCGCAGGCTTGGCCTTATTTGTTTTATTTTATTTCTAGGTTGTTCGGTTGTCCGATCAAGATCATATCGTTGCAAAAAAAAGCAAGCTGCCTGAGGATTTGTCCTCGGCAGCTTGCTTAGGTTTGATGTTATTTCGCTTCGGGTACCCCAAAGCTCCCGACAGGAAGCCTAGCCTGAGTCATCCGCGTTCCTGAACTGCGGTTTCTGTCGCCGTCCAGGCTCTTCCGGCTCTCATAGCAAGAATGAAGCATAGGATCAGGACAATCGATGCCGAAATATACGGATAATTGATATCAAGGTCGAATAAATAACCTGCGACCAGAGGCCCTGCAATATTGCCGAGACTGGTGTAGGCCGAGTTCAGACCGGCCACATAGCCTTGCTGGTCGCCGGCCAGCTTCGACATCTGCGTTCCGATGGCCGGACGCAAAATATCGATGGACAGGAATACAAGGAACGTCACCAGGAAAATGAGCCAGTACTTGTGCACAAACAGCGTGAGCAGGATGCAGATGCCGGCTGTAATCAGACTGATCGTAATAACTCTCTTCTCGCCGAACCGGTTCAGAATCCAGCCGAAGATGGTCGCCTGGACAACAGCCCCTGAGATCGATCCGAATGTAATGATCATGGCGATATCCGTCGGCGTGAAGCCGAACTTATGGTCGACGAACAATCCGAATACCGTTTCGTAGTTGGCAAGACCAAAAGACAGTACGAATACGATGATAAGACTCAGGAAATACGGCTCCCGGTAGGAACGCGCCAACTGGACCGCAAGGCTAGGCTGCTTTTGCCCAGGCGAGGCTTGTACCTGCTTCTGAGCGGCCGATTCCGGCAGCATCAGCAACGTGATCAAGGCGGCAACCGCGCCTGCAACGGCAGCGGCATAGAATGGTACGCGAATGCCGAATTCGGCGATAAAGCCGCCGATGCCGGGACCGATGATGAATCCGGTCGTAATGGCAGCGTTGATGAAGCCCATGCCTTTAGCCCGTTCTTCTTTCGATGTAACATCGGCCGTATAAGCCATAACGGCAGGCATAATCAGCGCTGCGCCAATCCCCCCCAGCATTCTCGAAGCAAACAGCAATACAGGCGAATTTGCGACCCCGAACAGCCATTCCGAAAGGGCGAACACGAGCATTCCGGCAATAATGATTCTTTTGCGGCCCATATTGTCGGACAGCCTTCCGGCGAGCGGAGAGAACAGCAGCTGTGTGAGTGAGAAGGCGGCAACGAGCATGCCTACCGTGCCTCCGCTGATATGCAGCTCCGACATGTAGGTCGGCATGATCGGGATGACAAGCCCGATGCCGGTAAAAACAAGAAAGATATTAAACATGAGGAGCAGAATGGCTCCATTATGACGTAGTAACAATGACATGATGACATTTCCTCCAAAAGTTGAAAATTCCAGTGTGCATAAAATGGTTCCTTTTTATATACTGACTGTTCGGTTTGTATGAATGTGTAACCGGGTGCCTGAAATAAACCGACTGTGCTTGTAAGAGACAGGGGAAGCAGCCCGCCTGTTTGACGGATCGCCGCAGCGGCAGAGCTATTTTTTGGCAATTCCGTGCAGAAATACATGCATGGCCGAGTGATATACCGGAAGCGCGTCGGACAGCTTGGTGATGCGGGTTAACTGGCACAAGCCGGCGAGCAGGCTTTCGAAAATGATGGACAGATGCTCGACATTATGTTTCTCGAACTCGCCCGACTCAATTCCCTGCAGCAGCAATTGTTGATTGAATTCCAGCCGCTTATTGAAAATATCGGAAATCTTCTGTTCAACGTCTTCGGTCGCAGCTTCATTATTCGTTATAAATTCATCGAGCGCCTTGGTGAAGGGATGGTTAAGGTCATCCTTCACCAGCTGCTCCGCCATGCGGAACAGTTTATCCATGGTGGTCGTGTACTGCTCTTCCGTGCTCATCCATTTCTGAAACCATTCCAAGTCCCATTCCTCTATAAGATGAAGAAAGAGGCCTTCCTTGCTCTTGAAATGATAATAGATATTTCCTTTGCTGCTTCCGGTCGCGTCAACAATATCCTCGATGGACGTGGATTTATATCCTTTTTGCATAAACAGGGCTTTTGCGGCTTCCGCAATCCGTCGCTTGGTATCTTCGCTTTGCTGCTGCTTTTTGTTCATTGGCGCCTCCCTGTATGAATTCAACGATTATTTTATTATACTGAACGTTCGTTCTGTATCTTATCACGAGGTACGGGGACATTCAAGAGAAAAGTGTGCGGCCAGCGTCCCGAATGTAAAAAACCGCCATCATGGATGGCAGCGTCACGGATTGCGGCATATCGTCCTTGGACTTAATGGTTTACCTCAATATGCTTATGCGATTTTTCGTGGTAGGACAACAGCTCGGTTACAGTAACAAACGAAAAGCCCCGTTCCTTAAGCTCCGGCAGAATCTTTTTGAGCGCTTCGACCGTCTGGTCGCTGCCCGGTACGAAATCATGCATGAGTACGATGTCGCCGTTGCGGGCGTTCTTCAAAACTGTCCGCACGATGGCATTCGCGCCAGGTTTACGCCAATCCAGCGTATCCTGATGCCAGGACCACAGGACGGTAAGCATTCCGACCTCCTTGCTCGCGCTGACGATTGCATCGTTATATCGTCCTCCGGGCGGGCGAAACAAGACAGAGCGGATCCCCGTCGCTTGATAAATGGCATCCTGTGTCTTGGTCAATTCCTTCCTCAAGGCATCTGCCCCAATATTATAGAACGGAGGATGGGAGTAGGAATGGTTGCCGATCTCATGACCTTCATCCAGCGCACGGGCAACGATTTCGGGATGCTTCTCGACGCGGCTGCCCACCACGAAAAATGTCGCTCTGGCATCGTACTGCTTGAGCAGGTTGAGAATTTGTTCCGTATGCTCCTTATCAGGGCCGTCGTCAAAGGTAAGGGCGATTACTTTATTGCTGGTCGGCACCTCCCATACAATATCGCCGCGCTCCTCGTAGTAATCCCTCTTCTTGGCCGAGGAAGGCATTTGATTGGCATCGGCATGACCGTGAATAACGCCGAATGCTGCGATCAAGGTTAGAAGTAAAGCAATGGCTTGTCTGTTCATGATGTCCCGTTTCCTTTTCTATGCATGTATTCTTGGCATCTGGCAGCGGGCTGCAATTCCTCCTTATCCTTTGGAGAATCTGCTCAAAATATTCCGGCACCCGTCATAACCCGGCGGCAAAAAATCCCGAATGGTGCTCGCCCTATCCGGTGCTTCAGCATATGGTAATAGGAGAGAAGGAGTGATGACCGATGCAATCCAGAAGCGTTTCGCATGCGCGAGGAATCGATGTAAGCCGGTGGCAGGGAAGCATTGATTGGAAGCAGGTTCGGGAAGCTGGGATATCATTTGTTTTCATCAAGGCCTCTCAAGGGAGCTCGCTGGAGGACCCGAAATTTGCAGAAAATGTGCAGGGAGCTAAGGCCGCGGGCTTGCTGGTCGGTGCCTATCATTTTCTAGGGGCGGCGAGCGCTGCGGCGGCAAGGCAGGAGGCGAAGCATTTTGTGGAAACGATGAAAAAAGCAGGCCCGCTAGCCTGGTTCGATCTCCCGCCGGTGCTTGATTATGAGAATAATCCGGCAGGGATCAGCCGCGCAGCCATCAATCAAGCTGCCGCTGCCTTCCTTGAAGAAGTGGAACGATTGACAGGAAGGCAGCCCATTCTATATACCGGCAACGCGTTTGCGGCCAATTTCGATGAGTCTTTGGGCAGGTATGACCTGTGGATTGCAAGGTACAGTGAAACCCGAGTCCCGGATGACCGTCCCGCTTGGAACAAGTGGACCTTCTGGCAATACACCGATTCCGGACGGATTAACGGCATAACGGGAAAGGTCGACCTCAATGTTTATGCCGGCACCTTGTCAGATCTGAAAGCGTACGCCTCCCAGGGGAACACTGGAAATGGCGCGGCAGGCTCGTTTGGAGGGATTCGTGAAGTCAGTCCTTGGGCTGAAGCGAGCTGGCGGGAAGCGGTGGAGAACGGCTTTTTCGACGATGCCCGTCCCGGTGACCCGATGACGCGTGAAGAGGCAGCCGTTCTGGTGAACCGGCTGCTGCGCGAGCTGCGGCAGCGGATTGAGGCACAGGAGAGACGCATCGAGTCGCTTAAACGGGGAACAGACATATTATAAGGAAAACATCGTTGAAAAGCAGGTGATGCGTAAAATAATAGAGTTCATATATTGACATCATATGGTTAGGCATGGTATTATCATTTTTGTCGCTGAGACGAAAAACTCGCACGAATAATGTATGAAACTTCCGTTGTTCGGCATGAATCCCATGCGGTGATTCGGCATTAAGCGAAGTTAAATCGCTTGACAGCGCAGCAATATTTGCCGGGGTGGCGGAATTGGCAGACGCACAGGACTTAAAATCCTGCGGTAGGTGACTACCGTACGGGTTCGACCCCCGTCCTCGGCATTATGACTCAACGCCCGAGTATTTATGAGAATAAGTCGGCCCCCTGCAGGGTGCCGGCTTATTTTTTAAGATACCCATACACATATTTCGAAGTCCAGCCCAGGGATGTAGGGAGAGTAGGAGCATGCGGTTGTTTAATAATGATTGGGACCTGATCCTGCAGGAAGAGACGGACAAGCCGTATTTCAAAGAACTGCTTGAACGGATCGACGAGGAGTATCGGCTGCATACGGTCTATCCGCCGAGGGATGAAATTTTTCGTGCTCTTCAGGAGACGCCATATCAGTCCACCAAAGTGGTCATTCTCGGACAAGATCCATATCACGGACGGGGACAGGCGCAAGGACTTAGCTTTTCGGTCCGGCCAGGAGTTACAATCCCCCCATCACTGCGCAACATTTACAAAGAGCTGGCAGCCGATCTGGATGCCCCGATTCCGGATCATGGATCCCTGATCGCTTGGGCCAAGCAGGGCGTTCTATTGTTGAACGCCGTGCTCACAGTCAAGGAAGGAGAGCCCAACTCCCATAAAGGGCTAGGTTGGGAACAGTTCACGGACGCGGTCATTTCGAAATTGAATGAACGGGAGCAGCCAACGGTTTTCATTCTTTGGGGAAGCTATGCGCAGAAGAAAGGGGCGTTTATCGACCGAAGCCGGCACCTCGTTCTGGAGAGCGCCCATCCGAGCCCCTTTGCTGCACGTAAAGGTTTTTTCGGTAGCCGTCCATTCTCAGCTTCAAACGCATATTTAATCCAGCACGGGATGGCCCCGGTCGATTGGGTCATTCCTAGCACCACGGACATTGGGGATGAATAATCCGTAAGAGATGAAGAGGTGACCTTCATGAAGCATTGGATTGGCCGTCATGTAGTCATTGAGCGTTTAGATGGGGGCAGAACGACGGTGGAAGGCATTCTGAAGGGGTGGGATCCGGTGCAGGAGAAGGCGATCCTTGGACCGGACGAGCTCGCGATTCCGTTTCGCGCCATTCACCGTATCATGCCCAAAACAGCTTATCCGGTGTTGAATTCCATCGGGTATTCGGTGCATCATACCATTCAATTCGATAATGCCGTATACTTCGGATCATGCGTCATGGTGTGGAGAGGGAACCGGCTGATCCATCCGAAGGCCGTTCTCGCATCCCATGACGAGGAAACCGTGACGCTCACAAGCGGACAGCGGCTCCGCAAGGACGAGCATCACTTCGTTGTCCGCTCTCTCCGGGGCAACGCGTAAGCGGTACGCAGATTACGAAATGAAACGAAAAGATGTCCCCCAGGCCCTGATTTCCTAAGTGGAATAAGACCTGAGGACATCTTTTTTTGCGTGCGCGGGGCTCTATAATTCATCCACTTTCTCGGCCAAGAACATTTCATAAATCCGCACCACAATGATCTTGATGATCATATAGGCTGGGATGGCGAGCAGAATGCCGAGGATGCCGAAGAAGTCGCCGCCGACGAGTATAAGAACAATGGTTGTCAGCGGATGGATATCGAGCTGCTTGCCATAGATCACCGGCGTCAAAATATTATCCTGAATCTGTTGAGCAATAATAATGACGACAAGGGACCAGATGGCAATGGAGGGCGATTCGATAAACCCGATAATGACGACGGGGATGCTTGCAAGCACCGCGCCGATGTATGGAATGAAATTCAGGAAGAACGAAACGACCGTCAAGAGCAGCGAATAAGGAAGACCGATGATCAAAAATCCGATATACATGAGCAGGCTCAGAATAAGATTCAAAATCACTTTACCGATAATAAAGCTGCTGAGCGCGCCGTCGATCTCGACGAGAACCTCCTGCCCGTCGCGCCGGTAGCGTCTTGGCAGCACGCTGAGCAGTTTAGGGGGGAGCTTCCCGCCTTCCTTCAGCATGTAATACAGAATAATCGGGATCGTTGCAATGATGACAAGCACGCTGGACACAACGGTAACCAGATGATTGACAGAATTGCTGACCCAATTAATGATTCGGTTCATGTATTCGGTCAAGGATGTCGCGAGCTCCGATTCGGTCGGGATAAAGCGGGACCAGTACGGCGCCTGCTGCAGCTGGTCAAGCTGATCCTGCATGTCCTCGACCAGAAACGGCATATGGCTGATGAAATTCTCGATCTGCTCCCGCAATGTCGGCCATACGACGATGCCGAAGATGGCCATCAGGCCGGCGAATACGAAGTACAGCATGAGCACGCCGATCGATCGTTTGATTTTGCGCCGTTCCAGGTAGTCCACAATCGGCCTAAGCAGGTAGTAGAAGAAGCCGGCGATTGCCACCGGAAAGATCAGCATATTGAACATGGAAACGATCGGGCGGAACAGGAAGCTGACTTTGGAGCCCAAGTAAATGATCAAGAGCAGGGCGATTATACCGAGGCATGTACGAAAATATTTGCTCTGCATCATGGCAATCCCTCCATAACGGCGAATAATAGTTAAGGTAAAGTACCGTTTAACAGTTGTATTTAACCCATTTGGCGGGATTTGAAATCATCGGAGGATTGCCGCTTGTTATTCGTAAGCTATTTTCGAATGGTGACACGGGTATGGACAGGCACGAGGGAAGCGAGCTCAAGCACATCCTTGTTATACATACGCACACAGCCGTGGGAAACCGATCTGCCGATGGATGAGGGATCGTTCGTCCCGTGGATGCCGTAATGCGGCTTGGACAGTCCGAGCCAGTAGGCGCCATAGGGCCCGCCGGGATTGGGCTGCTTGTTCACGATCGTATAATTGCCCGGGGGCGTCTGGGTTGCCAGCTTTCCGAGAGCCACCGGGTACGTATGCACGACGATATCTCCGTCCAGCAGATGCAGCCGGTAATCGGATATATCCACGATAATGCGATATTTCGGCATCAGCATTCTCCTTTCTTCTGATCATGCTATGAGAGCAAGGGTGCATCCGCCCCTCGAAGCCCCAAAATAGGCAAATGCTGACTTCACCGAATTGGCGAATATTTCAATTATTGCGCTTTCCCTGCCGATGTTATAGTAAGTACAGATAGACCATGCAAAGGCGCTAATTTCACAGGAAGGGGATCACCTCATGTCTCCTGCAGGATTGTACCGGAAATATATTAAAAACAATATGTTCACCAAAATATTGCTGCTGATCGCCGTGATTGCGGTCATTACGATCGTGGCCTTATCTTATTTAATGTACTATTTCTTGTTTCAGTCTGCTGTCCGCAGCGAGCTGGACGTTCAGCGTGGAGCTGTGGAGCGGGTCGAGCGGTATGTCGATCAAAAGTACGAGAACGTGCAGTCCTATGTTAATGAGCTGTACCGGAACAGCTCGCTCGGTCTGGACGCTTCCTATTTCCTCATGAGTTCGTTTAACGAGTATATGGCGAAGCGGATGGACCGGATCGTCGACAGCACCCAGTCCAATACGGACAGCGTGCTGGCATACTTCAAGCAGAGGCTCGACGATGATCCGGATATCCAGAACATCATGCTGTACAGTGCCGAGGAGCAGTATGTATACGTCTACAAGCAGGGTAGCATGACCCGGCTATATCAAGCCAACGCTACGCGATCCTATATTCCTGATGTGATGGCGATGGAGACCCAGAGCGTCACGCTGCCGAATCTGTGGCTGCGGAAGCTGACCGGAGATGCCAGCGTGCCTTTGATATCCATTCGCAGTCCGATCAATGACATGACGACGTACAAGAATCTGGGCCAGCTGCTTGTGCTGTATCGGACAGAGGCGCTGGATAAGGTCCTGCGAAGCAATGAAACCGAGATGAAGGGCTATGTCATGATCCTGTCGGGGGACGGCCAGGTCATGTTCGACTCTTCGGGAAAATATTACGGACAGAAATATCCTTACACGGACCAATTGGGGAAAGTGAAAGATACCGCTGCGCTGGAAGAGGAATCGTATGTGACCACAGCCGTGCACAGTCAAGCGGGATACACGGTCGTCGGCATTACGCCCAAACGCGAAATTGCCGGTGCCTTCGAAGGACTGCGGAACACGATCATTGCGACGGCGCTGCTGTGCATTGTGGTTGCCGTGTCCATTCCGTCGCTCATGATCGTCAACTACTCGAAGCGCACCAATAACATCATCCGGTTCATGCGCAAGGTCGAGAAGGGCGATTTTGTGGCCCGGATCCAGGATGCGAAGGAGGATCAGCTCGGACAGATTTCCAGCAGCTTCAACGAAATGCTAGACAAGCTGACGAGGTATATCGACCAGGTCTATAAAGCCGAGATCAACCAGAAGAACGCCGAGCTGTCGGCGCTGCAGGCGAGAATCAATCCGCATTTTCTATACAATACGCTTGAAGTGATCCGGATGAGGGCCTTGTCGCAAGGGGCTCAGGATGTCGGGGACATGATCTACAGCCTATCTATGCTGTTCAAGAATATCGTTCAGCATAAAACCAGATACACGCTCAAGGATGAATTGGAGGCATGCCGGCTCTATCTGGAGCTGTTCCGCATACGGTACAAGGACAAATACATTTATAAAATGTACTGTGACGAGCAGATCAAGGATGTGCCGATGATCAAAATGTCGCTGCAGCCGCTGATCGAAAATTATATTGTCCACGGCCTCCGGAGCGAGCGGGACGACAATGTCCTCTCAATATCCGCGGAGCTGAAGGATCAGGAGATTTGGATCGAGATTCGGGATAACGGTAAAGGAATAGAGCCGGAGCAGCTCGAGGAGATCAGATCCCGGCTTGCGCTGGCCGAATCGAGCGGGGAGTCATTCGGTCTGCGGAGCGTGAACGATCGTTTGAAGCTGACGTATGGACAAGCCTACGAAGTGGACATCCAAAGCGAGCCGGACGAAGGTACGGTCGTAACGATCCGTATTCCGGTTACAGAAGAGGAGCTGAACCGAGTTGTATAAAGTTTTTATCGTCGATGATGAGCCGTTTATTATTGAAGGATTATATGATGTCGTGGATTGGTCGAAGTATGGAATTGAGATTGTAGGGCATGCGGAGAACGGGCGCCAAGCGCTGGACAAAATGATGATTATCCCGGTCGACATCCTGATCACGGACATATCCATGCCCGTCATGACCGGACTTCAGCTCATCGAGGAGGCCAGAAAGCTCAATCGCAATCTGAAAGTCATCATCCTAAGCGGCTTTGACGATTTCGCTTACTTGAAGGAAGGGATGCGGCTCGGCATCGAAAACTACTTGCTGAAGCCGATCAATCTGAAGGAGCTGGAGGAGACGATTGCCAGCACGATCGACAAGATGAACAACGCCCGCAGGGAGATGCGGCTTGACGAATATGATATGAACATCCTGCGAAGCAATATATTGTATCGCTGGATTACGGATCGCATCGAGCCGGAGGAGCTAAACGAGCGGGCAACCCTGCTCGGTTTGAACCTGAATATGCCTTACCTGATGGTATCCATCCTAAGGGCGGATTTCCCTCCGCTGGAGACGATGCTTCGCGATTTGATGGAACGGGAACAGGGCGTGATGTACTTCCGCGACAATGACGGGGACCATGTCTTGATCTTCATGATGAGAGACCCGGATACGGAAAAGGCAAGGGCGGTCCGGCTGCTTCAGCAGGTGCGGGAGCAATGCTACGACGAGGAAATCTGCATCTCGCTCGGGAGCGTGCAAAGCCTCGGCGCAAATTACCCGGACAGCTATCTCCATGCCAAGGAGGCGCAGGAATACTATTTGCTGCTGGAGCAGCCGGCTTATGTGGACTACGTGGATGTTCAGCTGAAGAAAGGAGAGGCCTCCGAATCTTATAACGTGCAGTGGCCGGAGTATGCCAAGGGCATCGCGGCAAGGGATAAGGATACGCTGTTCCGTCTGATCGACACGGATTTTGAAGGGCTCCGTCACACGCAGGGAATGAATCCGGCAATTTTGAAGAGCATTGCTGTCGAGATGGTCATTCGGCTCAAGCTGGAGCTGAACGATATTCAATATACCGCTGCACCCGATTTTGTGAAGAATACGGTCCATGAAATTATGGAGTCCATCTCGATCGATGATCTGATCGCGGCCGTCAAGGGCGGAGTCGGCGGTCTCGTCGATTCGCTTACGAATGATGTGAAGAGTCCGGTCATCCAGCAGATTCTTCATCATATCCAGCTGCGGTACAATGAGGATCTGTCCCTCAAGGTGCTCGGTGCCCAGTACCACATTCATCCCGTTTATTTGGGCCACCTATTCCATAAGGAGACGGGTGACAGCTTTACCGAGTATATTAACCGGTACCGGATCGACAGAGCGAAGGAGCTGCTGCGGACAACCCCGATGAAAGTCCAGGATATTGCGAAGCAGGTGGGCTATTGGGAAACCGGTTACTTCTATAAACAATTCAAAAAATTCGTTGGCGTATCGCCAAGAGATTTTAGAGGAATGCTCTGATTGATCGAATCAGAGCTTTTTCTTTATTTTCACCAGTAATCCTTTAATTTTTCGCCTATATGAAACTGCTTTCATCAGATAATCTTAATGGTGTAGAGATACTGAGATTCAAAAGGGAGGATTCACATGAGTAAATCGAAGAAAAAATGGCTCTTGCCGCTGACGCTTTTGTTATCCGCTTCAATGCTGTTGTCGGCATGCGGAGGCAAGAAAGAAGGAAGCGCTGGCAGCACTGAAGGAACGGCCGAAAAGCCGGTTGAGCTGATCTGGTACACGATCGGAACGCCGCAGAAGGACGTCGACAAGGTTGAAGCTGAGATCAACAAATATACAGCTGAAAAAATCGGCGTTACGATCGACATGAAAATGATCGATTTCGGTGACTACAACCAGAAGATGCAGGTTATGGCAGCATCCGGCGAACCGATGGACATCCTGTTCACAAGCTCCTGGGCATTCGATTACGTGCAAAACGCGCGTAAAGGCGCATTCCTTGAGCTCGACGAGCTTCTGGAAACCCATGGAAAAGGCATCAAAGAAACGATTGACCCTGCGTTCCTGGAAGGCTCCAAGGTCGATGGCCACAACTACGCGATCCCTGCCAACAAAGAGCTTCCAGCACAAGAGGCATGGCGCTTCAACAAAACGCTGCTTGATAAATACAATCTCGATATCTCCAACGTAAGATCGATGGAAAGCCTTGAGCCGCTGCTCAAAACGATCAAGGAGAACGAGCCGAACGTCGTTCCGCTGGCGATCAGCAAAGACTTCGGACCACTGCTTCCATTCGACTACATCATCGAGAAAATGCCGATGGCCGTTTACCTGGATGACAAGGAAGAGCTGAAGGTTGTAAACTTCCTTGAAATGCCGGAAACGTTGGAAACGCTCAAATTGATGAACAAGTACTACAAAGCGGGATACATCTCCCCTGAAGCAGCAACAACGACTTCTACGCAGGATCTGATGACATCGGGCAACTGGTTCGCCGACCGTGCCGCTACACAGCCGTTCGCGGACAACCTGTGGAGCCAAAGCTACGGCTATCCGGTCGTATCGACGCCTGCCGGCGATGCCACGATCTTCAACTGGTCCGTTATGGGCTCCATGCAGGCGATCTCGGCCAACTCCGAGCATCCTGAGAAAGCGATGGAGTTCCTGAACCTGCTCAACACCGACGTATATCTTCGCAACCTGGTGGATTCCGGTATTGAAGGCGTTCACTACAAGAAGCTTAGCGAGAACGTAATGGAGAACCTGCCAGAGTCGAAAAACTACGACATGCCGACCTTCTCCCTCGGTAACGTCATGCTGACGTACCTGAACCCTGAAGATCCTGAGAACAAATGGGAAGAGTTCAAGAAGTTCAACGAGTCCGGTAAGCCTGCACCGCTGCTTGGTTTCAACTTCGACCCAACCAAAGTGTCCACAGAGCTCGCTGCGGTCAACAACGTAAAAGAAGAGTTCTGGGCGCCGCTGATGACAGGCACGGTTAACCCTGAAGAGTACCTGCCTAAAGCGAACGAGAAGCTGAAAGCTGCGGGTCTGGATAAAATCATCGCCGAGGCGCAAAGCCAAATCGATGCATGGAAAGCAAACAACAAGTAATAGAATTCCCTCGGCCTTCCGGCCTGCTGTTCGCCCCTTGATGGGCGGCAGGCCGGCCTTAAGGGCCGAAACACTGGACGGGGCGGCGGAATATGACCGCCCTTCTTTTGTCATTTCATACTTCACGAGGAGGGGTAAGCGTGAGAGCAATCGGACAGTTTTTCAAAAATCTTATGACAAACAAAGCCATGCTGTTCATGGTTTTGCCGGGGACGCTGTGGTTCCTCTTATTCTCATATTTGCCCATGTTCGGGACGATTATTGCGTTTAAGGAATACCGCTTCAGCCGGGACGGCTTTTGGGCCAGTATCGTAAACAGCGAATGGGTCGGATTCCAGAACTTTAAATTTTTGTTCAGCACAAACGATGCGTACATTATTACACGGAACACGGTGCTGTATAACTTTGTCTTTATCATTCTTGGGCTGCTCTTCTCGGTGGCGCTGGCCATCGTGTTGTCCGAAATCGTCAACAAGCGTCTGGCGAAGGTGTACCAGACCGGCATGTTCCTGCCATACTTCCTGTCCTGGGTTATCGTAGGATACTTTGCGTTCAGCTTCCTGAGCATGGACAAAGGGATGCTCAACCAAATTCTCGGCTGGTTCGGCATGGAACCGGTGCAATGGTACTCCGAGGCCAAGTATTGGCCGATCTTCCTGACGCTGATCAGCTTGTGGAAATCGGTAGGATATAACAGCGTCGTGTATCTCGCTGCGATCATGGGGATTGACAAGTCTCTGTACGAAGCAGCCATGATTGACGGCGCGAACAAGTGGCAGCAGATCAAGGCGATCACGATCCCGATGCTGAAGCCGCTGATGACCATTCTGACGCTTCTTGCGATCGGCAAAATATTCTACGCCGACTTCGGTCTGTTCTACCAGGTGCCGAGAGATTCCGGAACCTTGTATTCGGTAACGAACGTAATCGATACGTATGTATACCGCGGTCTGAAGACGACCGGAGAGATCGGAATGAGTACGGCTGCAGGCCTGTACCAATCGGTTGTCGGATTCATCCTCGTCCTCGTATCCAACTATATCGTACGGAAATATGACCGGGATAACGCATTGTTCTAAGACTCGCAGCTTTCAAAGAAGGAGGTATGTAATGTGTTTAAAGCAAGAAGCAAGATGAAGGATTTCCACCACCTGTCCACCGGATGGAACGTTGTGTTCAACTTGATCGCCGGCATCTTCTCGTTCCTGTGCGTGTTCCCGTTCCTGTTCGTCATGATCATTTCGTTCACGGACGAGGCGTCGCTGGCGCGGAACGGTTATCAGATTTGGCCGGAAAAATGGAGCCTGGAAGCCTACAAGTACGTATTCCAAACAGGGGATACGCTGCTCCGTTCCTACGGCGTAACGATCTTCGTAACCGTTGTGGGCACGCTGATCAGCTTGTTCATTATTTCGCTCTATGCCTATGCCATTTCCCGCAAGAGCTTCAGATACCGTAATTTCTTCTCGTTCTTCGCATTTTTCACGATGCTGTTTAACGGCGGCCTGGTGCCGACCTATATCGTGGCGACCCAGCTGCTGAACCTGAAGGACACGATCTGGGCGCTGATTCTGCCGCTGGCGCTGAACGCCTTCTATATTATGATTCTCCGTACGTTCTACAGCACGAGCGTTCCGGACGCCATCATTGAATCCGGAAAAATTGACGGTGCAAGCGAGTTTAAAATATTCTATAAACTGGTGCTGCCGTTGTCCTTGCCGGGCTTGGCCACCATCGGCCTGTTCAGCACACTGGGCTATTGGAACGACTGGTTCAATGCGCTTCTGTATATCGATGACCCGAATCTGGTTCCGCTGCAATCGATGCTGATGCGGATCGAAACCAGCATGCAGTTCATTTTGCAAAATTCCCAAAATTCATCGCTGAGCATGGCTGCACTTCAGAGCATGCCGCAGGATACGTCGCGGATGGCGATGGTCGTACTGGCCACGGGCCCGATCATTCTCGCCTATCCTTTCTTCCAGCGTTACTTCATTCAAGGTCTGACGATCGGCGCGGTGAAAGAGTAAACTACTGGACGCGAGCGGAGGAGATAAGATGAGTTATAAAGATCCCAGCAAGCCTATTGCCCAGCGGGTAGAGCATCTACTAAGCCTTATGACGGTGAAGGAAAAGGTCGGTCAGCTGGTCCAGCCCTTCGGCTGGAAAACGTATGAGTCGAAGGATGGCAAGATCACGCTGGCCGAGTCGTTCAAGGAGCAGGTGAAGGAAGGGGGCGTCGGTTCCTTATACGGCACGCTGCGTGCCGACCCATGGACCGGCGTCACGCTGGATACGGGCCTGTCCCCGCGTGAAGGAGCAGAGGCTGTGAACGAAATCCAGCGCTATGCGGTCGAGCATTCCCGGCTCGGCATTCCGATCCTGATCGGGGAGGAATGCTCGCATGGGCATATGGCGATCGGGGCGACGGTATTCCCTGTTCCGCTGTCGCTCGGCAGCACGTGGAACACCGAGCTGTATCGCGAGATGTGCCGCGCCGTAGCGCTTGAAACGCGCAGCCAGGGTGGGGCGGTGACGTACTCGCCGGTGCTTGACGTCGTGCGTGATCCGAGATGGGGACGTACGGAGGAGTGCTTCGGCGAAGATCCGTATCTGATCGGGGAATTCGCTGCCGCATCGGTTGAAGGGCTGCAGGGCGAATCTCTTGACGGAGAGGCCAGCGTGGCAGCCACCCTGAAACATTTCGTCGGCTACGGAAGCTCGGAAGGCGGCAGAAATGCCGGCCCTGTCCATATGGGAACGCGCGAGCTGATGGAAGTGGACATGTATCCGTTCAAGAAGGCCGTTGAAGCTGGCGCTGCCTCCATCATGCCGGCTTATAACGAAATTGACGGCGTTCCTTGCACCGTGAACGAGGAGCTGCTGGATGGCGTGCTCCGCAAGGAGTGGGGCTTCGACGGCATGGTCATTACGGACTGCGGCGCGATCAATATGCTGGCTGCGGGACATGATACGGCCGAGGATGGCATGGACGCGGCCGTTTCGGCGATATCGGCCGGCATCGATATGGAGATGTCCGGCGAGATGTTCGGCATGTATCTTGAGCGTGCGGTCCAAGAGAAGCGGCTGGACGTTTCGGTGCTGGATGAGGCTGTGCGACGGGTATTGACGCTGAAGTTCAAGCTTGGCTTGTTCGAAAATCCTTATGCTGACCCGGCGCGGGCGGAGCAGGTGATCGGCTGCTCCCGTCACCGGGAGATGGCCAGACAGCTCGCGGCCGAAGGAATCGTGCTGCTTAAGAATGAAGGCAGCACGCTGCCGCTCTCCAAAGAAGACGGCGTTATTGCCGTCATCGGACCGAATGCCGACCAGGGCTATAATCAGCTCGGGGATTACACCTCGCCTCAGCCTCCGTCCCGCGTCGTAACGGTGCTGGAGGGCATCCGCGCGAAGCTTGGAGGGGACAAAGGGCGCGTGCTGTATGCGCCCGGCTGCCGGATCAACGGGGATTCCCGCGAAGGCTTCGAGCTGGCGCTTTCCTGCGCCGGGCAGGCCGATACGGTTGTATTGGTGCTCGGGGGCTCAAGCGCCCGCGATTTCGGCGAAGGCACCATCGATCTGCGGACAGGTGCCTCCAAGGTTACCGGCAATGACTGGAGCGATATGGACTGCGGGGAAGGCATCGACCGGATGACGCTCCAGCTGTCCGGCGTCCAGCTGGAGCTGGCCCGGGAGATCCACAAGCTTGGGAAGCGTCTGGTTGTCGTTTACATCAACGGGCGGCCGATTGCCGAGCCGTGGATCGACCGGCATGCAGATGCCATTCTGGAGGCTTGGTATCCGGGACAGGAAGGCGGCCACGCGGTCGCGGACATTCTGTTCGGGGACGTGAATCCGTCCGGAAAGCTCACGATTTCGATTCCGAAGCATGTCGGGCAGCTTCCCGTGTACTATAACGGCAAGCGGTCCCGCGGCAAGCGATACCTTGAGGAGGATTCACAGCCGCAATACCCGTTCGGTTACGGACTCAGCTATACGGAGTTCCGGTATTCCGATCTTCAGGTGACCCCGCAAACGATTAGAACGGGCGAAACCGCGGTCGTCACGGTGAATGTGGAGAACAGCGGCAGCGTAGCCGGAGCCGAAGTCGTGCAGCTATACATTAATGATGCGGCAAGCCGATTTACAAGACCGGCCAAGGAGCTCAAGGGCTTCCGTAAAATATACCTTGAACCCGGTGAGAAACAGCGAATCGAATTCACTGTCGGCCCCGAGCAGCTTCAGTATATCGGGCAAAACTATCAACCCGTCGTTGAGCCCGGCTTGTTCCGGGTCATGGTCGGAAAGCATGTGAACGACACGCTCAGCGCGGATTTGACCGTGCAGGAGGACTGATGCCCATGGAAAGAATCAGACGGTTTATTCGCGAATTGTCGGAGCGGCAATGGCTGGAATCCGTTTCGTTGAGAGAATGGAGCATCACCCGGTCCACCTACGTGGTGCCGGGGGTGTACGAGAATTCGGCGCCTTACACGGAAGGTGAGGACTTCGATCGGTTTCCGAGCAAGCAGGGAACGACGTATTTCTTCCGCCGCAGACTGGAGCTGCCGAAGGAGTGGCTGGAGGAAGCGGGAACGGTAGGGCTTATATTCGAGTCCGGCGGTGAGGGCCTGCTGCGCGTAAATGGAGCGTCTTATCAAGGCCTGGATCGCAACCATACCTTTGTCACCCTTGATCCCCAGCGGACGGGCACCCGGATGGAGCTCGAAATCGAGCTGTACGATCCGATTCCGGAGCCGGTTGACCCGCTGAATCAGCAGGCGGTTATTCAGCCGCCGATTACGCGCGTTTCAAGCCAGCTCGTGAAGGTGAACCGGCCGGTCCAAAGCTTGATGTACACCGTTACCATCGTGAGAGATTCGCTCAGGCTGCTGCCGGAGTCCGATATGCGGCGCATCCGGCTTATGGAAGCGCTGCATGCGTCCATGGACGCCTTCGTCAGCATGGATGAAGGCTCAATCCGGGAAGGTGCCGCGGTAACCGAGCTGGAGCAGGAGCTTGTCCGGAGGGTCAAGCTCATCGGAGGGAACAGTGAGGGCACCGAGCATATGGTCGGACAGTCGCACATCGACATAGCCTGGCTGTGGCCGGTCCGCGAAACGGTGCGTAAGACGAGCCGGACCTTCTCGACGGTCGATGCGCTTATGAACGAATATCCGGAGTATCGTTACGCCCAGAGCCAGCCGCTGCTCTATCAGTTCCTGAAGGATCATGATCCCGAGCTGTACGAGCGGGTGAAGGCCAGAATTAAGGAAGGACGCTGGGAGCTTGTCGGCGGAATGTGGGTCGAGCCCGATCTCAACATTCCGAGCGGGGAGTCGCTGATGCGGCAGATGCTGTACGGCCAGCTCTTTTACCAGGAGGAGTTCGGCAGACGCTCGCATATCGAATGGCTCCCGGACACGTTCGGTTACTGCGCCTCCTTGCCTCAGATTTTGAAGCATGGCGGCATCCGTTACTTCATGACAACGAAGCTCGGCTGGAATGATACGAACGTTTTCCCGTATGACCTGTTCCACTGGGTCGGCATTGACGGAACGCCGATGCTGTCCTATCTGAATCACGGCGTGAACGAGAACACGCTGCCGAAGGACGTGCACGATCATTGGCAGTCCTACCGGCAGAAGGCCGTTCATCCCGAGCAGATGCTGCTCTACGGGCATGGCGACGGCGGAGGCGGCGTAACCCGCGAGATGCTGGAGAACATTCAGCGAGCCGACCTGATGGTCGGGCAGCCTGCCAGCAAGTACAGCACGGCAGCGGAATTTTTCAATGGTATCGAAGAGCGGCAGCCGAAGCTCCCGAAATGGCGGGGAGATCTGTATCTTGAGCTCCATCGCGGTACGTACACGACGCATGCCCGCAACAAGCGGCATAACCGCAAAGCCGAAATCCTGTACCGGGAGGCGGAGCTGTGGGGCACCATGGCATTCCCTGCACTGAATTCAGGCGAGCGCAAGGGCATGATCCGCGCGCTGCATGAAGGCTGGAAGCTGATTCTGCTTAACCAGTTCCACGATATTATTCCGGGGTCGGCGATAACGGAATCATATGTCACGTCGGAGAAGGAATACAAAGAGGTATTCAAGCTCGGACAGACAAGCCTTCATACAGCTGTGAAGGCGGTAGCGGAACAGATCAATACCGAAGGGGAAGGAATCCCTTACGTTGTATTTAACGGACTCGGATGGACCCGGAATGCCGTCATATCCTTGACGGAGGATCAGGGGCTTGCCGGATTTGCGCCGCATGATGCGGACGGAACGCCGCTTCTGTACGATATGATCCCCGGGGAGTCGGATGCAGAACCGAAGAGCATGCATGTTTACGTTCCCGCCATTCCGGGCTTTGGATACACAACGATTTGGCTCAAGGCTACCGGCGCTAGCGGATCCGGCGAAGGCTCGAATGATGACTTGATCAATGGACGGAACGATGATCGGAACGACAAGCCGAACGATGGACCGGATGGTGGAGATGCGGGTTCGGCGCTTGCAATAGCGCAGATTCAGCTTGGCGACGTTTGGGAGACGAAATATTACCGGATCCGGTTCAATCACCGCGGCGAAATTACGAGTCTGTGGGACAAGGAAGCGCAGCGTGAAATCGTGAAGCCGGGCGAGTCGGCGAACCGCTTCCATTTCTTCCATGACCGTCCGACGCTGTGGGATGCGTGGGATATCGATACCCGCTATGAAGATCAGCCGGCCGGCGACGCCGAACTGATCGGAAAGCAGCTGGCACATCAAGGTGACGTTCAGGACGTGCTGCGCTTTAGCTGGCGCATCCATGAATCTGTCATCACGCAGGACATGATCCTGTATCACCATGACAAGCGAATCGATTTTCAGACGCATGTCAGCTGGAACGAATCGCACAAGCTGCTGAAGGTCGGCTTTCCGATCGACGTCGTGGCCGACAAGGCGACCTATGAAATCCTGTTCGGCACGATCGAACGCCCGACCCACCGGAATACGAGCTGGGAACAGGCTCAATATGAGGTGTGCGGCCACCGGTTTGCGGACGTATCCGAGCATGGATACGGCGTCAGCTTGATCAATGACTGCAAGTACGGCTATGACATCCAGGACAGCACCATTCGGCTGTCGCTCCTAAGAGCACCGAAATGGCCGGATCAGACGGCCGATCTGGGCGAGCATGTATTCACTTATTCGCTCTATCCGCATGAAGGAGACTGGAGACAAGCAGGAGTTGTACGCAAGGCTGCCGAACTGAATCACGAGCTCCCTTGCTTGAAGACGAGTCCGAAGAAAGGCACCCTTGCGCCGGTTCATTCATGGATCGAGCTGGAAAGCGTGCATGTCGTGCTGGATACGGTTAAGCCGGCAGAGGACGGCAGCGGTTATATTCTGCGTCTCTACGAATCAGCCGGAGGCCGGGAGGAAGTGAGGCTTGAATGGCCTCACGCTTATGAAGCGGCGTACCTTTCCAATGCGCTTGAAGAGGAGCTTGAACCGATCGTTTGCGAAGCCGGCAGCTTGAAGCTTGAATTTAAGCCGTACGAGATCCGAACGATCAAATTTAGAACTATGAACTAGGAACGACACATTACTGAACAAGAAGGAGCCAGAACAACATGGAACAATTCAGACTCCCCAAAATCCCGATGCCTGCACTCGAGCTGCCGGCATCAATCCAGGCCGTGCTAGAGGAAGCCGAGGAGAAGCTGGCGCACCGTCCGAAGCTGCTGCGTCTCTTCAAGAACTGCTTTCCGAACACGCTGGAGACGACCACGAAGCTGATGGACGACGGCACGACCTTCGTCATCACTGGCGATATCCCTGCGATGTGGCTGCGCGATTCGGTGGAGCAGGTCGTCCACTATATCCCGTTTGCGAAGGAAGATCCGCAGCTCCAGCGTATATTGAGCGGGTTGATCAAACGTCATTTTCAATATATTCATATCGATCCTTACGCGAATGCTTTTAATGAGTCGGCCAACGACTGGCATTGGAACACGACGGACGTAACCGACATGTCGCCATGGGTGTGGGAACGGAAATTCGAGATCGACTCGCTTTGCTTCTCCGTCCGCCTGGCCTATCTGTATTGGAAAGAAACGGGACTTACGGACGTGTTCGACGCGAACTTTAAATCCGCAATGCTGAAAATCGTGGAGCTGTTCAAAACCGAGCAGCGCCATTTCGAAAAGTCGCCGTACCGGTTTACCCGCAACAACGGCATCCCGACGGATTCTCTTCGCAATGATGGCCTCGGCATGCCGGTCAATTATACGGGCATGATCTGGTCCGGCTTCCGCTCCAGCGATGACGCATGCGATTTCCACTACAATATTCCGGGCAATATGTTCGCGGTCGTTGCCCTGCGCCAAATGCAGGAGTTCGCCGAGTGGGTGTTCCGGGATATGGCGCTCCTGGACGAGCTGAAGCGCCTTGAAGCCGACGTTGACCACGGTATTCAGCTGTACGGGATTTACCGTCATCCGGAGTTTGGGCCGATCTACGCCTACGAAACCGACGGATTCGGCAATTACTGCCTCATGGACGATGCGGGAACGCCGGGCTTGATGTCGATTCCGTATCTTGGATACGTTACGGCGGATGATCCGATCTATCAGAACACCCGCCGGTTCGCGCTTAGCAAAGAAAACCCGTTCTATTACGAGGGCACCGCGGCCAAAGGCATCGGCAGTCCGCATACGCCGCCGGGCTACATCTGGCATATGGCATTATCGATGCAGGGGCTGACGGCACAGACCGCCGAAGAGAAGCTGGAGATGATCGCGCTTCTTGAAGCGACGGATGCCGATACGGGCTTCATGCACGAAGGCTTCCATGCCGATAATCCGTCCGAATTCACCAGATCATGGTTCGCCTGGTCCAACAGCCTCTTCTCGCAGTTGGTCTATCAGGCGATGAAGGCGGGGATTCTATGAGCGGGCGTCTGATCGTATTGTATGATCCGGCATTTCCGGCGGCGGAAGCCGCCGGGCTGCCGGCTTCTGCCGCAGTTCTGGAATCGTTCGGCCTCGTGTGCCGTGCCGATGAGCTTGCGGAAGCGTTGTCTGCAGCGGGACCGGGGGCAAGCCTGGTCAACCTGCACGCTCCGTATTTTCCGAAATCCGCATGGCGCTCCATCCTGGATTTCCTTCGGAACGGAGGCGGTCTCGTAAGCATCGGGGGCGCGCCTTTCAAGCGCCCGGTACGTTTCGAGGACGGCCGCTGGATAATCGAGCATGAGCAGACGGCCTATCATCAGCAGCTGCATATCCATGAAGCGCTGCCGGTCGATTGCGGGCGCGTGGACCGTTTGGAAGCCAGCGACGAGATTCCCTTGATGGAGAACAGCCGGGAGCTGCTGCAGGTAGCGGATACATGGAACCTGGTTCCGCACGTAACCAAGAGCAGCGACCTTCCGCATCAAATGGGTTCGGCAGGCCCGATGGACACCCGCATTTATGCGCTGCTTAAGGGAATGACGGCCGAGGGCCGCGATGTCGCCGCTCCTGCGGTGCTGTGGGAGCATGTAGGCGGCCCGTACGCCGGCGGCCGCTGGCTTCTGGTGAACCAGCCCCTCTCCCCTCGCTTCTGGGAAGAGGGCGGGGGAGAGGAGGTACGTCGGTGGGCTGCATTCACGGCTGCCGGCGTGACGGAGCTGTGGATCAAACCGAACTACGCTTCGTATGAAGCCGGCGAGCGCGCCGTCCTTACACTGCAGACGCAGAGACTGGGACGCGCTCTGCCTATCGCCGAGCCGCAGGATTGGACATTCCGCATTACGGTGACCCATGAGCAGGATGAAGCATTGCGCTGGACCCGGGATCATCAAGCAGGCGTTAACGGTCAGTTCCATGTGGAGCGGATTTCGGTTCCGCTTGATATCAAGCCGGGCGCTTATCGCGTCGTATGTGAAGCCCAAGGTCCGGACGGTGAGGTTCGCAGGCTGAAACAGGGCTTCTGGGGAGCGGATGCGGAGCTGCTTCAGGCAGGAACGCCGGTCAGCTGCAACCGGGATTATTTTATCAAGGACGGACGTCCGCTGCCTGTGGTGGGCATGACCTACATGACCTCCGATGTGGCGCGGAAATTCCTGTTCCTACCGAATACCGACGTCTGGGACCGGGATATGGCGCAGATGAGCAAGGCCGGCATTAACTGGATTCGCACGGGCATCTGGACGGCCTACCGGAACGTGATGCAGGTCGACGGACATGCATCCGAAGAGGTGCTGCGCTCGATCGACGCATTTTTGATGACGGCGAAAAAGCATGATTTGCAGGTGACCTTCACCTTCTTCTCCTTTACGCCGGAGACATGGGAAGGCAAGAATCCTTATTTGGATCCGCGCAGCGTTGAAGCGCAGAAACGGTTTATCCGCTCGATTGTGTCAAGACACAAGAATACGAAGAACGTGGATTGGGACTTGATCAACGAGCCGTCCATGTTCGATCCTCCGCGCATCTTCTCGGATGGGCCGCGTTCCGCGCGGGATTCCTATGAGCGGCAGGCCTTTGCCGAATGGTTGAAGGCGCGTCACGGCTCGATCAATCGGCTTCAGGAGCGTTGGAATATGACGCCTGAGCAGCTTCCTTCATTCGAAGCGGCGGCTGTGCCGGAGCCCGAGGAGATCAACTTCGATGTGCAGGATATGCACCAAGGCAAGAAGGGCACGCGCTGGCTCGATTATGTGCTGTTCTCCATGGAGATGCACAATCGCTGGGCCAAGGAGCTGTATTTGACGATCAAGGATGTATGCCCGAACCATATGGTGACCGTGGGGCAGGACGAGGCCCTCGGCGCGCAGCGGCCGTCCCCGTTCTTCTATGCGGAAGCGGTGGATTACACCACGGTGCATTCCTGGTGGCTGAACGATTATTTGATTTGGGACGGCATTTTTGCCAAAACGCCGGATAAGCCCAATCTGATTCAGGAAACGGGCATTATGTATGTGGAAACCCCTGACGGCCGGGCGAAGCGGAGCGAAGCCGAGCTGCGGAACCTGCTTGAGCGTAAATACGCATACGCATTCTCCACGGGAGGTGCGGGGGCGATCCACTGGATCTGGAATACGAACTTCTATATGGATAATGCGAATGAATCCCATATCGGGGCGCTGCGCGCTGACGGCACGGAGAAGCCGGAGGCGGACGTCTCCTATGACTTCGGAGCGTTCATGGCCGGAATCCGGGATCTGTTTACCGGCCGGAAGCTGGAGGAGACCGCCGTGGTATTCCCGTACTCGAACGATTTCTCGAACCGCAAGCTGGCCTTCGAGGCAACGACCAAGGCGACGCGGGCACTGGCTTATGAGCTGAACGCGCCGTTCCGCGCCGTCGGCGAATACGATCTTAGCTCCCTGCGGGATCAGCCGGTGAAGCTGATCATTCTGCCAAGCGCCCATAATGTGGAGGACCAGGCTTTCGACGAGCTGATCGACATCGTTAAAAGTACGGGTGCAACGCTTCTGGTAACCGGTCCGATCGGGCTGGACGCATATTGGCATCCCGTGAACCGTCTAGCCGACGAGCTCGGTGTACGTGAGCTGGCTAACGTCCGCCGCGAGGAAAGCGTCCGCATCGGCGATCGGCTGATGGCCGTATCCTACGGCCACCGAAAGATTGCCGAGCTGGCGAAGGAAGTGCCGGCCGCAGGCATTGCGGGCAGCGCTTCAGGTTCGGCTGCCGGATATCCGGTGCAGGAAGTGAAGCTCGGACAGGGACAACTCCTCTGGTGTCCGCTGCCGGTAGAACTGAATGACCGAACCGATACGCTCGTTGCGCTGTACCGATATGCGCTGGAGCTGTCCGGTCCGGATACGGGACTGGTATGGAAGCAGGGCGGCGAGTGGTCCGGCGTTTATGGCCGGAAGCTATCGTTTGATAAAGGTGCGCTCTTCGTATTCGGGTCGGAGCAGTCGTGGGACGCTCCGGTTGAAGTGATGGATCCGGCGACGGGACGCAGCTATTCGTTTACGCTTGAGGCGGATCGTTCGGTATTGTTCGCGGTCGATGCAGCCGGCGCGCTGCTGGCAGTCTATCGGGAACGTGAAGTTGAAATTACCGTATCCTAGCGGTAACAAGGGGGACGCGAGAGATGGAACAATCGAGAAAAGCACATATCATTTCACATACGCACTGGGATCGAGAGTGGTATCTGCCGTATGAGAAGCATCACGTCCGGCTGATTCAGCTGATGGACAGCCTGCTGGAGACGATGGAGAAGGATTCCGAGTACCGCAGCTTCTTCCTTGACGGCCAGACCATCATCATCGAGGACTATCTGCAGGTTAGACCCGAGAAGAAGGAGCAGCTGCTGAAGCTGATCGCGGACGGCCGCATCATCATCGGCCCGTGGTATATTCTGCAGGATGCGTTCCTGACAAGCAGCGAAGCCAACGTGCGGAACATGCAGATCGGGCACCAGGATGCGGCACGCTACGGCTCCGTGGCGAAAATCGGTTACTTCCCGGATACGTTCGGGCTGACGGGACAAATCCCGCAGCTGATGCGTCAATCCGGGATCGACAATGCCTTTTTCGGACGCGGCGTGAAGCCGACGGGCTTCAATAACACCGTCTCCGACGGCGGCTATGAGTCGTCGTTCTCCGAATTAATGTGGGAGAGCCCGGACGGCTCCAAGGTGCTGGGCATTCTGTTCGCGAACTGGTACAGCAACGGAAACGAGGTTCCCGTGGATGAAGAGGAAGCCCGCAAATTCTGGGACCGCAAGCTGGCAGATGCCGAGAAATATGCATCGACGCCGGAGCTGCTATACATGAACGGGTGCGACCATCAGCCGATCCAGCGCGATCTTGCGGAAGCGATCCGCACGGCAAGAAAGCTGTATCCGGACACGGAGTTCATCCATTCGAACTTCGACGATTATTTGAAGGCATTGCGGGACAAGCTGCCTGAGGATTTGTCCTCCGTGAAGGGCGAGCTGCGCAGCCAGCGGACGGACGGCTGGGGCACCCTGGTCAACACTGCCTCGGCGCGCGTCTACCTGAAGCAGATGAACCAGCGAGGGCAGACTTTGCTTGAGAAGGTTGCGGAGCCGCTTGCATCCCATGCAAGCCTGCTCGGCCTGGAGTACCCGCACCACCTGTTCACGTATGCCTGGAAGACGCTGATGCAGAATCATCCGCATGACAGCATCTGCGGCTGCAGCGTGGACGAGGTTCACCGCGAAATGGTGACGCGCTTTGAGAAGAGCCGTCACGTGGCGGAATCGATCGTAGCGGACAGCGTGCGCGTGATTGCGGATTCGGTGGATACATCGGCTTTCACGCAGTATGGCGAGGATGCACTGCCGCTGGTCGTATGGAATACGACCGGCTGGAGCCGCAGCGGAACGGTTACGATCGAGCTTGACGCGGGGCGCCTCTATTTCCGCGAAGGCTTTACGCTGGAAGAAACGAGCCGCCGGATGAAGGAACTGGACCTGTCGGGCCGCGTACTCGTTAATGACAAGGGCGAGGCATTGCCTTGCACGGTGGAGGATCTCGGCGTGCAGTTCGGCTACGATTTGCCGGACGACCGGTTCCGTCAGCCGTACATGGCGCGCAGGGTCAGATTGACCTTCGAGGCAAGTGAAGTGCCAGCTGTCGGCTTCGCTACGTACGCTTGGGTCAAGAGCGGTGCAGCCGCTCCGGAGGGAGCTTCGCTGATCAGCGGAGAGAACGTATTGGAGAACGCATGGCTGAAGGTTGAAATTGCTGCAGACGGATCCTTTACCTTGACCGATAAAAAGGGCGGACAGGTGTACCGCGACCTCGGCGTTTATGAGGATACCGGGGACATCGGCAACGAATACATGTACAAACAGCCGAACGGCGAAGCAGCGCTTACGACGAAAGGTCTTCCTGCGCAGATCCGGGTGGTAGAGGATACGCCGTACCGGGCTGCCATCGAGATTGTGCATGACTGGGAAGTCCCGGCATCGGCGGACAGCAGATTGGAAGCGGAGCAGATCGAGCTTGTATACTACCCGCAGCGCAAGGCACAGCGGGTCACCGAGACGGTTCCGATGAAGATTCGTACCGTCGTTGCTCTGAACAAGAGCGGCCACGGGGTTGAAATTGAGGCCACCCTCGATAACCGGGCGAAGGATCATCGCGTGCGCGCCTTGTTCCCGACCGATCTAGAGACGAAGACCCATTTGGTCGACTCGATGTTCGAGGTTGCCGAGCGCAGCAATGTGCCGGCAGAGGAGTGGACCAATCCGAGCAATACGGCCCACCAGCAGGCATTTGTCGATGTAAGCACTTCGGAGGCCGGACTTACCGTGGCGAATCAGGGCTTGAATGAATACGAGGTGCTGCGCGACGGGCGCAACACGATTGCGGTGACGCTGCTTCGTTCCGTAGGCGAGCTTGGCGACTGGGGCTACTTCCCTACGCCGGAAGCCCAGTGCATCGGCGAATTCACCGTTCGCATGGAGGTCATCCCGCATCAGGGCGATGGCATCGGCTCCGGCGCCTACGCCGAAGCATACCAGTTCCAGGTGCCTTGGACGGCCGCACAGACCGGCATTCATGAAGGATCGATTCCGACGACGTACGCGCCGCTCGGCTGGAGCCGCAGCGACCGGGAGCTGGCCTTCTCTTCGATGAAGATCAGCGAACGGACGGGCGACCTGATGCTGCGCTGGTTCAACATGGCCGGTACGCAAGCAGAGCTCGGGCTGCAATCCGAACTGGCTTGCGAAGGCGTCTATAAGAGTACGATTCTGGAGGATGAGGGCGATGTTCAAGCCTTCAGCACAGACGGAAGCTATTCCATGACGGTCAAACCTTATGAAATCGTCACTTTGGGCATAAAGACCGCCCGCTAAGCAAGAAACTCACCGTTGAGCATGAAGCGATGCGTTGTCAAGGGCAAGGCCCGTCTGCGAATGCAGTAGCTCGGGCTTTGCCGCATATGAATAAAGGAGCTGTGCCTATCCGGGTTTCGTAAAACCTGGCTTAGGGGCAGCTCCTTATTCGTTAAACGGGACGGATTTTTCAAAAGCTCTTATGGTTCAGCTCGTCTCTTAGGACAAAATAAGCCTACTGCTGTTCGCTGCCGTCCTGCTTTTTCTCGTAGGCGATCAGCGTAATCTCCTTGCCGGTGAGCTCCGCAATTTTCGTTTCCGCATCTTCAATCGCCTTCAAGGTGCCTTCGTTTCCGTTTAACGCAGCGATTTTATATTCATTCGTGTGAATATCCATCTACTCGCTCCTCCTCTGTAATTCCTTTGCGGGTCATTAACGTTATATAAGTTTTCCTGTACAATGAACAATCATACAATCAAATGCACAATTGCAAGGAGGGGATATCATTCATGATTCAATTCGAGCGAATTCATCATGTCAGCTTGGCGGTCAGGGATTTGGACAAGGCAAGGGCATTCTACTCGGATATCCTGAAGTTCCGGGAAATCCCGCGTCCGCCGTTTCAATCGAAGGGAATATGGTATGAGGTTGGCGATCAGCAGCTGCATTTGCTGGAGCATCCGATCAGCGACACGCTGCGGGAACGGGGAATCGATACGACGGACGGTCATTTTTCGATCTGGGTGAAGAGCTACAGCGAAACGAAGACGTGGCTTGACCGGATGGGCGTTGAATATGTGGCTAGCCCCGACAGCGTAGCAGGTTTTGCCCAAATCTTCGTATTGGACCCGGACCGGAATATCATCGAATTCGGAGCCGAATACGGCTCCTAGGCACCAGCCTGGAATGCGAAGCGGGCAAAGCAGCATTCAACATATTTAAAAAGCCGTACGCGATTACAGGTCACGTCCGGCTTTGGGGTAAAAACGGTATTATTTTTGAATGAGGACGGGCGTGCTCATCTTAACCCGGTCATACAGCCAGATGACGTCTTTATTATGCATGCGGATGCAGCCTGCGGAGACGTACTTGCCTATGGAGCCGGGGTTATTCGTTCCATGAATCGCGTATGCATAGCTGACTTTTCCGTTTATTTTTACATTAATGCCAAGCCAGCGGGCTCCGAGCGGATTCCGCGGATCGCCGCCCTTGATGCGTTCCTTGTAATA
Organism: Paenibacillus sp. FSL W8-0919; assembly: GCF_038003785.1. NCBI lineage: Bacteria > Bacillati > Bacillota > Bacilli > Caryophanales > Paenibacillaceae > Paenibacillus > Paenibacillus sp. FSL W8-0919. The sequence goes on along the minus strand of NZ_JBBOPV010000001.1, from coordinate 5,803,378 downwards.
GGGGCGGTTCTTCACCTTCTCGTGAATCTTGAACAGGCCTTCCGGCGTATAGGAGGGCTTTTTTCCTGTGGCTACGGAAAACGATTTAATCAGCTTGCCTTTTTCGTAATACATCAGTTTGTTGCTGGATTTGTCAATGACGATGAACTGTGCGTACCGGGTGTATTTGCTGTCCAGCTTCTGTCCGGAAGCGGCGTGGGCTCCTGACGGGAGAAGAAAAATCAGCAGAAGCGCAAACACGAGTACGCGGTAGATCCCCCTTATGATGTTGCATCACCTCTTTTCGCTCTCCCCCATATATATGCAGCATTTCGCGAATGTTGACGGATTTGTCGGAAGCCATTCATAGAACAAGCCGTTTTCAAAGAATGGTCCGTTCTTGATTGAAAACGACATCAATGTCGTTTATACTGAATGCTAATAACGACAATAATGTCTATTTTAAAAAATGGAGATGAAATGCCCATGTGCCCGAGGGTTAGCGACGAGTACAAAGAAACGAAGAAGCGGGAGATCGCGGCTGCCGCAAGACGCGTCTTCATCCGGAAAGGCTTCGCCCATGCCGTCATGCAGGACATTATGGATGAGGCCGGCATATCGCGCGGTGCGCTGTATGCTTATTTTGACAATCTTGAGCATGTCTTCATGGAAGTGCTGCGATATGACGATGAGGAGCTGTTTCAGTGGACCGGGCCGGAACTGCAGTCCCCGGTGTGGGGGATGCTCATGAAGTGGCTGGGTGAAATCGAGCAGGATCTGATGAAGCTTCAGCATTCGCTGGTGCGGGCGCGGGCAGAGTTCTTTCTCTCCTCCGCCTATGTGAAGGACAAGAAGCATTATCCGTATATCCGGCAGCGTTACGAGAATGCCGTCGATGCGATCAGCCGGGTGATTCGGGCCGGGGAGGAGCGGGGGGAGTTCCAGCCGCTGCAGGATGCGCGGAGCCTTGCGGGGTATATCCTCTCTTTTCTCAACGGCCTGATGCTGGATACGTATCAGCTTGGACCGGATGCGACCTGGGCGGAACAGCAGCTGGATGTGTTCCGGAACACACTGAAGCTAATGCTGAAGCCCTCGAGTACGGATGGTTATCGCGATTTATCCATAGGAGAGTGAAAAAATGCTATTCCAATCCGAACGTTTGGTTTGCCGAAAAATGACCATGGAAGATGCCGAGCTCTATCATGCATGGAGAAACGACCAGGAGGTTATGGAATCGACGAGTCCATTCCTGGACGCGTACACGATGGAGGAAACCAGAGATTTTGTGCAGCATGTCATCATGGGCTCAGCCTCGTCGAAAAGCTATCTGCTCCTGCTGAAGGAGTCGGGCAAGCCGATCGGCATCATGTCGCTTATCCAGATCGACCTCAAGAACCGCAACGCGGAATGCATCCTCGACATCGGAGACAAAGACTGCTGGGGGCAGGGGTACGGCGCCGAAGCGATGCGGCTCCTGCTGGATTATGCCTTCCTTGAAATGAATCTGCACCGGCTGGGATTGCGCGTATTCTCGTTTAATCAACGGGCGATTCGTTTGTACGAGAAGGCTGGCTTCACGCGTGAAGGCAGTGCGAGACAGAGCCTGTTCCGGGGCGGGAGCTGGCATGACATCATCTATATGGGAATTTTGCAAAGCGAATATGTCAAGAAAGGTTGATTTTGATCATCTTCCATAATAAGGTAAAGGCATGCGTTAAAAATTATGGGGGAACAGGAGAACGAAAAATCATGTCTACGGAAGAAGTGCTGTCGATTCAGGATCTGAGGATGAAATATGATGGACGCTACGTGCTTAACGGAATTGATCTTCATGTGCGCCGGGGCGAGATGATCGGGTATATCGGTCCGAACGGGGCCGGGAAGAGCACTACCGTCAAGATTATGCTTGGCTTGGTGGAGGGATATACCGGAACGGTCCGGATCTTTGGGCAGGATATTGCCGATGGCAGCGTCGAGTACAAGCGGAGAATCGGATATGTGCCCGAGGTCGCGGAGCTGTACGATCAGCTGACGCCGGCGGAGTATTTGACGTTTACCGGCGAGCTGTACGGGCTTTCGTACGAGGAAGCCTATGAGAAGGCAGAAAGGTTGATGGAGTGTTTTGATCTGGGAAAGGTCTATCACTCGCGGATTGCTACCTTTTCCAAAGGGATGCGCCAGAAGGTGCTGCTCATATCCAGCCTTCTTCATGACCCGGATCTGTTGTTTCTGGATGAGCCGCTGAGCGGCTTGGATGCGAACAGCGTCATGGTGGTCAAAGAAATTTTGGCCAAGCTGTCGGCCGCGGGCACAACGATATTTTACTCCTCTCACATTATGGACGTCGTGGAGAAGATCAGCAGCCGGATCGTGCTGCTTGCCGATAGCCGCGTTGTAGCGGACGGAACGTTTAAGGAGCTGCAGCAGCAGTCGCAGGAAGGTTCCTTGGAAGAGGTGTTCAACCAGCTGACCGGATTCCATAACCATGGAGCGATTGCGGACCGGTTCGTTTCGATCATTCGGGAGGGCTCTTGATATGCTGCCGCAGGAACCGTCCTTTCGGACGCTGCTGCTGCTGGATAAATTCAAAGGGATCCTGACCCGAATGGGTGCCGATTACGGGATGCTGCGCCGCATTTTGCAGGTGAAGCTGCTGATGGATTCGCGCCGGGTGCCCATCATCTTATCGAATACGAACCGGAAGGAGGAAGATGCGGATAAGAACCTGTTCATTCGATCCCTGTGGCTGTACGGCTTGATGGGGATCGTACTCGCGCCGTTCGTGTACATTAGCGATCCAAACTATATGATGGCAATGAGTGTCGTGGCTGCCATCCTCATGTTTTTCATTATGACCTCCATGATTTCGGACTTTTCGTCGGTGCTGCTGGATGTGCGCGACCGGAGCATACTCATGACGAAGCCGGTAGACGGGCGTACGGTCGGTCTTGCAAGATCCATCCATGCGGGCATATATATGCTGCTGCTCACAGCCTCGCTGTCGGCCGCTTCGCTCGTGACCGGCTTATTGATCAACGGCGTGATGTTCTTCCTGATTTATCTTATCGAGCTTATTCTGATGAATCTCCTCATCTTGGCGGTTACGACGCTTGTTTATCTGCTGCTGCTCAAGTACTGGGACGGGGAAAAGCTCAAGGATTTGATCAATTACGTTCAGATTGGCCTGTCCGCGGTCATAGCCATCGGTTATCAGTTCGTGATCCGTTCGTTCGAGCTGGTTGATTTCAATATTTCATTTACGCCGGCTTGGTGGCAGCTGCTGCTTCCACCGGTTTGGTTCGCGGCCCCGTTTGCGTGGCTGCTTGGCGGGGAAACGGACCCTTGGATTATCGCTTTCTCGCTTATGGCCGTAGCCGGCCCTGTCGCGCTGCTGCTTATCTATCTCCGCTATATCCCGTCATTTGAATTATTTCTGGAGAAGCTGTCGCACAGTGACGCGGGATCGGGAAAGGAACGGGGACGCGCGGACCGGGCGCTTGCCAGATGGTTCTGCAGGACGCGTGAAGAACAGGCATGCTTCCGATTGTCGGCCAGCATGATGAAGAGCGAACGGGAATTTAAGCTTAAGGTTTATCCTTCGCTCGGCTTATCGATGATTTTGCCCTATTTGTTTTTCTTTACGGCGCTCAGGGGCTCGACACTGGCGGAAATCCGGTCGGGGTCATCCTTTTACGTCCTATACGCTATGCTGGTCATGGTCATAACGACCGTGATGATGCTGAAATACTCCGGTAAACCAAAAGCGTTCTGGCTATTTCGCGCAGCACCGCTCTCATCGCTGGGACCTCTCTACAGGGGAACGCTCAAGGCGTATGCCGTGAAAATGTTTTTGCCGCTGTTTGCGGTCAATGCTGCGATCTTCCTGAGCCTGTTCGGCATGCGGATCGTTTGGGATTTGGTCATCATCCTGCTGACCGGGCTTGCGCTCATTCCTGTAGCTGCCAAAGCCATGCTGCGGACGCCGCCGTTTGCGAGAGCCTTTAGCGTTACCCAGCAAAAAGACGGCTGGATCGTGTTGCTGTCATTTCCGGTGCTGGGCGGACTTGGAGGATTGCATTATGCCAGCAGCACGGTTCCGTTCGGAGCTCCGGCCTATATCCTTCTGCTGCTGTTCGCGAACGGATGGCTGTGGACGAAGCTTTTCACCAAGGCCGGCCGAACAAGCATTCTTGAATGAAGATCAGAATGGGATGGAAGGTATATTTCATGAGTTCGGGCAGGAAGAGGGGAGCATCCGGAGTAAATCCGAAGTCACCCTCGCTCCGGAAGCTGGGCAACAGGTCCTCTGTCGGTGCCTCCAGGTTATAGGCGTCACGGAGCCTCTGTTCCGTTTCGTTGTCGATCGGGCGGGAATCCATGGCATAGCTTGTTCCGATGCCGGACAGGAGAATGGCCAAGAGAAAAAGGATGGCGGCGGATTTTCGGAAACGCATATATGAACACGCCTTTCAAATGAAATCGGGTGTCCTAGAAGCAGAGTCGTGCTTCAGGGCACTTTTTCTTTATATCGTAACTGATAAATGGGATAAGCGATACTAAGCTATCTCCTATCCACCGGGCTGAACGCAAGCCGAGAAGCCCATCTCGGCGGTAGTTATTGTGCAGATACGGTATTTTCCAGATGTGAAATTGTTCGTGCAAAAAGATTGAATAGGATTGAATGGGAACACATGTTCTTGTATAATAGGTATAAGGATATCCTGCTAAGTCTCTTGCAACCGGTTTGCATCTTTTATATTTACCAACATCATTTCACGCTCCATGGTTTCAGCCTTCACGAAATCATCTTCTTCGTCTTCCGAGAGGGATACATTTCTACAGATTGCTCTTCTGACGCCACATTTGTATTAAATTACCTGTTAAATCTGCAGCATTGCCTTATATAATCATACTTAGATTTTCACAGTGAATGAAGTGAGGGTCGTCAGGGTCAGTTCAATGGAATATGTTCTGGACAAGCTAACATTTATGCCAAACTTCAACATCGATACATGTTTATTGATTTGTGCTTTCCATCAGAGATTCCCGGCATTTTTAAGAAAGCGGTAGTCGCCACCGGAATAGGCCTCAAGAACATGCATCATATGTGACGTCTCGATTCGATATCCACATGTCTTTTCTTCAGCCGGCATCACGAATTCGGTGGTGGGATTGTTGGCAGGCTCCAGGGTTCGGGTTGAGGAGTGGCGTAGAATCATTTAACCATTCTTAAGCTGCAAGGAGGAATTGTCCTGTATGGAAGCTGTCTTATTTATGTTTTTTTCAACATTAGAAACACTGGCGATTCATTGGCTGATCATGAGCCTGCTGCGGATCCCCATATCCCAGCACCTGGGTCAAGCTCTGCTGGTTATGACCTTGGCGAATGTTCAAAGCCTGATCTTGCGCAATGAGTATCATTTGGATTTTCTAGTTCCGTTAATTACCCTTCTGATCTTCCTGTTCTTATACTCGACCATTATCAAGATTCCTGTCATCTGGTCTGCCGTTTGCACGATGATCGGTTACATGCTGTATGCCGTGATTCAGGTTGCCTATTTGTCCTTGATATTCGGCTCGGTTGAGACTGTGCAAACCGATCATGTTGACGGATACATTCTTCAGGTGCTGAGTGCAGGAACAGGACTGTTGGCCGCCTGGGTCATGTATAAACTCGGTATCGGCTTTCATTTTAATATCGAGAGGACACGTTTGAAATTCGAGCATGTTCTCTTGATTGTCCTCATCGCGATCGTGCTCGTCTTGGTCGCCATCTTGTTTTATCTGAACCATTTGTGGCTTCATTTTGTTTTCTTTGCCAGTACTTTTGGAATCTTCTTGTACTATGCCATCCAATCGGAGGAGCGGGATCGCCATGTTGTTAGAGGAAACCGCCAAACGGATCGCAGAGAGGATCAAACGACAAGTACCCGACCATAAATCGACTCTCCCCGTCTTGGCACATGCTGTTGCCATTGTGTTAAATGTGGTGCTGATCGTATCGCTAACGATGCTGATCGCATGGTTGACCGGCAATACGGGGCAGGCGGCTCTATCCCTGATCGGCTTTGCCGTCCTGCGGCAGTTCTCGGGAGGGATGCATTTGAAATCCGGAGCCGCATGCATTGCCGTGACAACCGGATTGTTCACCCTGGTGTCCTTTCTCGAGCCGGGCCTTTTATACATACAACTTCTGAACTTGGCAAGCTTGCTGCTTGTCATCCGCTTTGCCCCGAGCCGAATTAAGGACCAATCCCGTATATCCAGCGTGCATTACCCTAAACTTCGCCTGATCAGCTGTTTGATTGTGGCGGTGAATATTGTGATTCAATCTCCAACGTTAGCGATCGTATTTTTCATCCAAGCGGTCAGTTTAGTTCAATGGAGAGGAGGAGGCTCTTATGTCCCGGATCGGCAAAGCGAAACACCGCTTCTATAGCGGTGTCGCATCGGCCCTGACGATGGTTTCGGTGTTTGTTGTCAATTCCGCAAGCCCTTTATTTGTGTACCGCGGCGAGACACCGGAAGAATTGCTGAAATGAAGTGACGGCAGGGGACTCCTGCTGTCTCCCCTTGAAACATCCTGACAAGGAGCCGGATGCATGTATCCGGCTCCTGTTTGTTATGGATACACCTAACAATCTTTTTTTGAAGGATCCATAATAGGCTGGAAAGTAGGTGAGGAGCAGGATCGTTGGAACATTAAATGGTTATGTGGAAGCGGGGGTGCTTTTATGATCATTTAAAAAGATACACAATCCCGGCCGCTGATAGTAATACGATCCCGGCTCGGCTATAAAGAACCTATTGGCCGCTTTCTTTTTTGATGTCCGATCATCCTTCGAATCCGCATAAAAGTTCCCCCTTTGCTGGTATCCCGTCGTCCATGCGCCAGATAAGAGCCCCGTTACCAGGATGCAAGCAATACCTGCATATAAGAGCAGATCCATGATTGAGTTCCTCCCGCCATACTCTTTATCGTTTAGAACGCCTGTTAAGCGGGATTGGTTATGCATTTTTGAGGAAGTTGTTTCGGTGATTAATAATGGATGCAGCCTTGCCGTCAGATTTCTTGAGGAAGGGCGATGTGAAGGAAGAAGAATAAGGATTAGGAAGCTATAAGAAGGGGGATAAGGGTTAGAGCGTTTAAGAAACGGTTTTGCATGGGATTGTTCTTCTAATTATTGACCCATCGGAGGGATAGAAAGGAGTCACTTTTGGAGAGCTGTACAGGACAAAGAAATAGTTCATGGTCATAGCTACATACGAATAAGTACCCCGTCGGGATGGTTCAGTTGTGAGTTTTTTATTTTTTCATGCGCTTTAAGAGGATCATAACAATCCATACGAGCAGTATCGTGGCTATAAATGGAAAAACCAGAGTGATAAGTTTCATTTTGAGAAACCTCCAGAATTATCTTTGGATTCGGATTCAATTACTATAAGGTAATTATAACAGCTACGAAGGTATATACGGCATTCGGTATGATACTAGACGCATAGGAATGAGGGCAGATGAGTCCAAAGAAAATGGATCAAAAAGGAGAGCAGAGCCGTCTTTTGTTACCCTCTTGTCCCTAAATCCCTATCAACTGTGAAATGGGGGATATGAGCACGTGCCAACAAATCTTTGTGATCATTAATGTATAAACTTAACTCCGAATACTTCTTCAGTTTCCTGCTGCAAGTGTGGTGTGAGAATGACGGTCTAGCCTCTTTATACTTGATCCCCCCCGCTGAAAGGATTGGTTAAAGATTGTCGTCCATTCGTGCTGTTCCCGAACAAAGAGTTTTGGATGATATTCATGTTGTGATTTACAATACTTACCGCCTCTCATAGAACATGCCAAAAGGTATAATCGATGGAGAGGTGTTCCTATGTTTATTAGCCCGATGTTATTAGAGACAGCAAGTGGCCCATTTAGCCACAATGATTATATATTTGAGCCCAAAATCGACGGGCACCGGCTCCTGTTCTCCCAGGAGGACGGCCGAATCCAGTTGTATACCCGGCATGAGACATGCTGCACGCGGCAGTATCCCGAGCTTCTGAAGCCGTTTGAACATGATATCCTTCTGGATGGTGAGGTTGCTTGTACCGATCCGCAGACGGGGCTGGTTGACTTCGAAAACGTCATGACCCGGTTCCAGGCCAAGAAGGAGCAGCGTATCCGGCAGCTAATGGACATATCGCCAGTGACCTATGTTGCGTTCGACATCCTGAGATACAAGGGGCAGGACCTTCGAGAGTTGCCCCTGCTGAGGCGTAAAGAGATTCTGGCAGGCATCAGCATGCCGAACAGACACTTCGGTATCATACCCTTTGTGGAGGGAGCAGGAGAGGCACTGTTTGGGCAAATGAGGGCCCAGGAGCTCGAGGGGATGGTCGGGAAGCTTCAGGGCAGCCGGTACGAGAGTCGCCGATCACCAGCCTGGCAGAAGGTCATCAATTGGACCTATGCCGAAGTGTTTATCACCGGCTACCGGAAAGAAGAATTCGGTTGGTTAACGACTGTGATGACGGAAAACGGGCGTCTGCGGCCGACTGGTATTGTCGAGCTGGGCGTGCCGCCGAAGGCCAAACGAGCCTTTTACGGAGTGAGCCAGCAGCTTGTAACGGGTGAGGATAAAAATTTCGTTCACCTGAAACCACGGATCCGGGCGAAGGTGAAAACCCGGAACTGGACCAAGGCAGGCATGCTGCGGTCGCCGGCGTTTGTTGAATTTGTCATTTGAATAGCAGAAGGAAAATCCCCTCTTCTTATCAAACCTATGGCTGTAAGGAAAAATAGAAGGGATTACTTGACCTGAAATAACTTATAACGGAGATACAACTGAAGGAGATTGAAAGGATAAAAAGCTGCCCTTAGGCGGCTTTTTCTTTTACATAAGAACGCAGGAAGAAGGTGTATGATATGATTCCGTTGCCGAAGAGCGTTGGGTTTATAATTTATTTGGGAAATGCAGGGATCGACTTCTCGATGTCGAAATACCAAATACCAATGAGTGAGAATCAAATCGGCTCCATGTTGTGGAAGTACTGACCATTAGAAGGGTGGTATCCTATGATTGAACTGGTGTATCATGTTGCCGTAACTGCTGATCTGTTCATTGCGGACAAAAATGGCGTTGCGGATGATTCCGTATTTCTGTATGCGGATGACGGCGGTGATTTCTTCGAAAGTGTCCGGCAGTATCATGCTGTATTGATGGGTAGAAAAACATATGAATATGGATTTCAATATGGATTGAAGCCGGGTGAACCTTCCGGAATTGCGCAGGCGGCTCATCCTGGACTGAAGCATTATATTTTCTCGAATCAAATGGAATTTGAATCCAATGAGCAAGTGGAGCTTGTCAAAGAGGATGTGGTGTCGTTTTGTACGAGGCTAAAACAGGAAACTACGGATCAGCAGAAAAAAATATGGTTATGCGGAGGAGGAAATCTGGCCGGAAAGCTCCTCGACCACCAATTGATTGACACGTTGATTTTGAAGGTCAATCCCATCATTCTTGGTGAAGGCATTCCGTTGTTTGGAGCCAGCAAGAAGAAAATCAATTTGAAATTAACTGACATCAAGTCTTATGAAAGCGGAGTGATCGTGCCTACTTATCAGATTATATATTGAGAGTCTGTATGCACCAGAAAGAGCTGCGCTATACTTACGAGTGCTGAATTTGTAAATACAAAGGAAGTACAACTTTAGCTTTATCTAGTGCCCTTCTACTCCTTGACGGGAAATCGTGTGTCATATAAAAAAAGCACCTAATCGGGTGCTTTTTTTATGGGATTTGATTAACGGGATGAGTGATGTGTCAACTTACCGCGCAAACATATCAGGAAAAGAACCTGCCATTCACCCGGATCGACAAATTTGTTTGAGATATGGGGTAAAGCCCAATGAACAACAGATTTACTTTACCCTCAATAAAACCCTTTCGGCACCAATTCGACATTTCTGGACTGGGGAGTGAATGAGATAAAACAAAAGAACCCTTGCTACGCAAGGGCTCTCGGTGATGATCTGTAGTGGGCTCGAACCACTGACCCCCACCCTGTCAAGATGGTGCTCTCCCAGCTGAGCTAACAGATCAGAAATAAAATAAAAAATTGAGGTAATTCATATATTACCAGCAGACAAGCTGGCTGTCAACGGTTTTTTCGTTATAAAATAGGACGTTTCGGTTCAGACTAGGAAAAGTGCCATTTTTCCATAAACAGGAGCGTGAATTCCATGAAACAAGCAGCTTACTTCAGCATGAATCGAATCGCGGTTGCTGCTGTAACCCTAACCACCATCGCAGTCGTCAGCGGATGCAGCGTTCCGGAACGGACGTCGGTTCAGCTTGAGCCCTTGAACTCGCCTTCGGCTCCCGTTCTGCTGGATGTATACAGCCGTTCGGTTCAAAACGAAGTATATTCAAGGGATGGGGAGCTTCGTCCCGAACCGATGTCAACGCTTGAATCCGATCCAACGCTGCCCGAGCTGACCCATTGATTCCGTTTGGCATCAATCGTTCATCAGAGGAGCGGTAGTCCCGCTACTCGATCGGTTCCTTGTCATAACGTGCAAGCGCGGATGTTCGGTAACCGCCGGCCACAAGGCTGGCGGCCGCAATTTAACCAAGTTATCTATTCCTCATCCCATTTGCGGGAGTAACCCTTCTTTATTGCCCAGAATACTGGAAAAATGATGAGGACGGCAATGATAGCGGCTACAAAAATCGTGCCTCCGATTCCCATGCTCGGCCTAGCTCCTTTCTAAGAAGACGTTAGCTTCTACTATACAGGAAATCAAATCTTTTGTATAATATTTCGATCTGATAAAGATAGAGGGTTCCGATAGACGAATCTACATAAAGAGGTGTGAATCAAGTGGCAGCAGAGATTATTAATGTGACGACCGAGGAGCAGCTGGAGCAAGCACTGGACATCCGTAAAGATGTGTTCGTGCTGGAGCAGAAGGTGCCGATTGATCTGGAGATTGACGATTATGACCGGTTGGATGCGGAGGCCTGGCATGTATTGATCAAATCGGAAGGGCAGTATGCCGCAACCGGCCGTTTGACCTACTATAATAAGGATTCGGCGAAAATGCAGCGGATCGCCGTCCGCAAGCCGTTCCGCTCCAAAGGCATCGGCCGGGTGCTGATGATGGCATTAGAAACGCAGGCTCGGGAGCTGAAGCTGCCTTATGCAGTGCTGGATGCCCAAGTACAGGCAGAGCCGTTTTACCGTAAGCTCGGATACGAGACGATATCGGATGAACCGTTCGACGATGCGGGGATTCCCCATGTTCGGATGAAAAAAGAGCTGTAATCCTGCTCATCCCTGGCATGAAGAAGAGGCCCAGCGTTGGATCGCAGGGCCTCTTTATCGATCTTTTAGAATGTCGGCAGATTGTCCAAATTGTTGCTTGGATCGCCATCGGCATTCGAACGGAGATGCTCGTCACCGTCACGTCCGCGAAATACATTCACATTCTTGATTTGTTTATTCTTCGCCATTTGCTGGGCTGTTTTGTAATCGACGACCGTTCCGTCCTCGAGCTTCAGCTCGACGATATCGCCATCGCCGTTTTTCCGTACGCCTACGACTTCTTGAGAATTGTTTTCCATGATATATCGCCTCCCGGGTATAGAGTTCCCGGGTCCGATCCTATCTATGCACCCCAAAACCATGCAGTATTCTGAATCTTCCGTCGGTCTGCTGCGGATATTCAAGCCTCAGACAGCTTGGAATCTCTTTTCCCGTTTCGACCTATAACTCGTAGATGCGCTGCTGCTCCAGAAATTCCATCAATCCGGTCTTGCCGATATAATCTTTGGCATTGTCCCCATAGTGCATTAGATAAGTGCGTTCTTGAATATTCTCCGGCAGACTAAGCAGCTCCTCCAGCGTGGTGTGGACCTCGCCCGGCCCCTGCAGCTGACACTCATGCAGAATTACCTCGCACCCCCGGTCCTGTACCAGTGTACGAAGCAGCGCAGGATCGAATACCATATCGGCGCTGTAAAAAATCCGTTCATTCAAATAAAGCGAATAGCTGCTCTTCCCCGGGATATGCCGGGTTTGAATCAGCTCCACGGACAATCCGGACGAAATATCCGTCTTTACCCCCGGCTTCAGCGGATGGACGTCAAAGATATCGTCCAGCGAGGTGATTTGACCTTCTTGATACATGCCGCCCCGCAAGGTGTTCTCCCACAGCGGCTGGACAAGCGCTTCGCCGATGTAGAGCGGAAGCTTGCGCTTGTATTGCAGCTTTGTGATAAAAGCAAGCTCCTCCAAACCGCCGACATGGTCCCCATGAATGTGGGTGATCAGCACCGCATCGATGTCATTGAACGTAGCCCCGAGCTGGTGCAACGCCATAGGGGCTGTAATCCCGCAATCGACCATCAGCGTATACCCGTTGTCATCAATCAGCGCGTTATTGTTGTAGTACTGCTTGGCAAACGCACCGCCGGTGCCAAGCATTTGCAATTTCAAAGTCAATGTGCGTAACCTCCTGATGTATGATGTGAAAATCCTGGCAAGCTACTTTATATTGTACCGAAACCAGGGCGGAAGTACACGGTCTTTAAATACCTTCTTAGGCGGTAGTTTCATCAACAAAATTAGACAAATTTTTTTCCACAAACTGCTGGACAGAGCGCAACTTGTTATTTGGGTTGTAGTATACACATATAACAACATGATGAGCTATTGGGGGGAACGGATAAGATGAAGTGGAAGAAAGTGATGGCGTGCGTTCTGGTCCTTTCGTTAATGGGTGGCAGTACGCTTTTATTTGCGGATTCCGTACAAGAGCGTGTCCGGGTATGGCTCAACGGACGCGAATTAAAGGACGGCGGTTATGTGATCGACGGCAAAACCTACGTGCCGGTGCGGGAGTTTGACGGTGCCGTGGACTGGAATTCGAAGACAGGTAATGTCGAAGTGATTAAACCTAATGTGCATATTTTCCTGTTCAAAGGGGACACTGTATTCGGGAACGTCAACAGGGGCAAGCTGAAATTCAACGTATTCAGCCAGGTCGACAGCCTGAATAACGATATCCATGCGGTGAAGGTTGCGATCGAAGACCCATCCGGTCATGTCAAGGATATTCAATCCCAGGTCGTTCAAGACCGGAAGGACAATTTTTGGTTCCGCACCTATGATTTTACGTATGACTTTAAAACGTCAGGCAAATACTCGGTCGGCTTTTATGTCCAGGTTAAACCCGATTCCGGCTTCGTCAAGGTTGCCGAAAAGGTGATCACGGCGCTGAACTAAACGCAGGTTGTGGGCGCCTCAGGAAAAATTGACCTGAAGAAGCCTTACGTGATACGATACGAAAGTATGATAATTTAACCCGAAGTGAGGTTTTTTCAATGAGCGAACACAAACACGAACACGGAGATGCTTGCGGCTGCGGTCACGATCATGACCACGACCATGATCATGAGGAGTTTGTGCTTACATTGACGGATGAGCAGGGCAAAGAAGTGGAAATGGTTCTCGTAGAAACCTTTGATGTGGGCGAGAAGCTTTATGCACTGCTGCTTGAGCGCGACAATCCGGAAGCGGACGGCGTCATCCTGCGTATGGAAGAAGAGAACGAGGAAATGGTTCTTTACAATATCGAGGACGAAGCGGAATGGAACGAAGTAGAGGCCGCTTATAACGAGCTGGTCGCTGCAGCGAATCAGGAATAATATCCGCATAGGAGCAAGAAAGCAGGCTGCCTCTGGGAGATCTCCCGGAAGCGGCCTGTTTTTGCGTTCGATAAAGGAACCGGATTTCATCCTGGTATGCGCCGCTCTATGCGTTCACTCCATCAGGTTAGTGATAAGTATTTGTGCCACACCTCCAGATTACAGTATCGTTAATGGCCGCCCTTTCTTGCGAAGACGACCTCCGTCACGATCGGCAAATGATCTGATGCCTCTGTGTGGATGACACGCTGGTTTGCGTGCGAAACGCCGGGAGAGGTTAAAATATAGTCAATCGTCACCGACGGGTTGCGAACCGGAAAAGTATAGGCGTCCTCGATGCCTTGGAAGCTGTCGACGAATAAGCCGCTGTTCAGCAATAGCCCAACTTCCTCGCTTGCAGGCTCGGCGTTCAGATCACCAAGCAGCAGGGCCGGACCATCGGAGGCGGAGGTCGAAGCGAGATCGACGATTTCCTGCGCCTGCGCCAAACGGCTCGTTACATCAAGGCCAAGGTGCGTGTTATATACATTGACATGGACTCCTCGTACATTGATCACGGCATGCAATACACCGCGTTGCTCCTTGCCGAAGCTGCTAAGCCATACGTTTTCGGACTTCAGGATCGGATATTTGCTAAGAATCGCGGTTCCGTACTGACGGTTCTCAGTCTGTCCTTCGGCTGGAGCCAAATCCAGGTTTGCCCCGTAAGCATAATGATAGCCAAGCAATTCAGCCAATTCTTTGGCTTGATCCTGGAAGCCGCTTCGCTCCCCATAGAACCGGTCCACTTCCTGCAGACCGACGATGTCCGCTCCGGCATCCCGGATGACTCCTGCAATCCGTTCGAGACTTAATTGATTATCCAGGCCGACGCCATGGTGGATGTTGTACGACATAACGGTTGCCGGCACCTTGCCTCCATATCCGTTGTCCGCGGCCTGAGCGCCGAATGGAAGCATGGACATAAGCAGCAGGGCAGTGAAGAGCGAAACTACTTGTTTTTTCATCAACAAATCTCCCTTCTATGAATAGATGCTGGAAGAACAAATAACCATGATATGGATGGATGAAGCGGTTCCAAACTTATTATACATCGCTACTGTAAATGCCGGATGAAATTGGATAGAGGGAGGGGAAAATTGAGGAGAAGGACATAGCCTTCCGTTAAGCAAAGCCCTCGGGTGATTCAAACGGCCAGTGTCATTAGCCCGTGTTATTTGCAAAAAGGAGAGACTATGGTCCCTGATCACGCTGGTTAAATGGATGGTAAAGGACAAAAACCCGGAGCAAACCTGCTCCGGGTTAGACTAGCGTAAAATAAGTTTCATTAGAAGATCGGATCGGCTTCTACAATAACCTTAACATTCTGAATGCTGCGGTCCTCAGGGCCTTTCACCGGGAGTCCGACCTCGACGTGATCGATAATGTAGTCGATGTTTTCCTGGGAAATAACTTCACCCGGCAGCAGGATCGGGATTCCCGGCGGATAGACATAAATAAATTCGGCGATGATCCGTCCGGCCGATTCTTTAAATGGAATGATCTCGGTGTCCCCGTAGAAGGCATCGCGCGGGATAAGCGACAGCTGCGGAATCTCCGGTGTCTTCACAACAAGCTCATTGATTTCATTCACATGAATATATTCGTTGGACAGCTCGCGCAGAGCGGTCAGCAGCGTATCGATCGTATCCCGGTTATCCCCCGGGGTAATGAGGCACAGGATGTTGTACATATCGCTGAGCTCTACTTCGATATTATAATGATCGCGGAGCCAGTTCTCGGTCTCGTACCCGGTAATGCCCAGATGGCGGACATGGATCGTCAGCTTGGTCGGGTCATAGGAGTAAGTCGCCTCGCTGCCCAGAATTTCATCCCCGAAGCAATATAGCCCCTCAATCTCGTTGATCTGACGACGGGCATACTGTGCGAGCTCGATCGTTCTCGCAGCCATTTCCTTCCCGTGCAGCGCCAAATTGCGGCGTGACGTATCCAGCGATGCAAGCAGGATATAGGAGGTCGAGGTCGTCGTCAGCATGCTGATGATGGTCTGCACCCGATACGGATTAATATAGCCGTTCTTCGTGTTGACGTTCAGCACCGAGCTTTGCGTCATGGAGCCGCCGAGCTTATGGACGCTGGTCGCAGCCATGTCGGCGCCTGCTTCCATAGCGGACATCGGAAGCTCTTCATGGAAATGGATCAGCACGCCATGTGCTTCGTCCACCAGAACCGGCACGTTGTAGCTGTGGGCAAGATCGACAATTTCCTTCAGATTGGCGCTGACGCCGAAATAGGTCGGGTTGATGACTAAGACGGCTTTGGCGTCCGGATGGCGCTTCAGTGCTTTGCGCACCGAGCTGATCGTAATCCCGTGGTCGATCCCGACGTTGGGGTCCTGAGCCGGGGATACGAATACGGGCTTGGCCCCGGTGAAAATGATGGCGGACAAAACGGATTTATGCACGTTGCGGGGAACGATAATTTTATCCCCCGGGGCACATACGGACATGATCATGGTCATGATCGCCCCGCTTGTCCCTTGTACGCTGAAAAACGTATGGTCCGCGCCAAAGGCGTCGGCGGCCAGCTTCTGGGCCTCTTCGATAACACCGGTAGGCTGATGCAGGTCGTCCAGCGGCGCGATGTTGATCAGATCTATGGAAAGGGTGTTATCCCCTATAAATTCTCTAAACTCGGCATCGGTGCCTAAGCCCTTCTTATGCCCCGGAATGTGAAATTGAACCGGGTTTTTGGCCGCGTGTTCCTTGAGTGCGGTGAAGAGCGGTGTACGGCTATGGTCCATTGACGCTGTCACAACCTTTCCTTATGTGTATGGTTAATATTTGTCGGTTACTGCTTTTATATAAGCAAAATTGAGTATAGCAAAATGGGGGGGGAATGCAAGAAGTTTTCAAGCACGAAAAAA
Organism: Paenibacillus sp. FSL W8-0919; assembly: GCF_038003785.1. NCBI lineage: Bacteria > Bacillati > Bacillota > Bacilli > Caryophanales > Paenibacillaceae > Paenibacillus > Paenibacillus sp. FSL W8-0919. Next base: position 5,786,766 of record NZ_JBBOPV010000001.1, on the reverse strand, counting down.
AGAGCTGCTCAAGCAGCCCTTTCGAATGATGATCCTGCGATCAAAACGACATTTTGTAAAGCGGCAGAAGCGTCTCGAAGGTCTCCTGGACCTTCTCCAGCAGCTTGTCCCCGCTCAGCTTGACCGCTTCCTCGCGCGGGATGCGAAGTCCGCACATCACTTCAGCCTTCTTGACCTCCTTCAGCTTATGAATAAGCTTCTCGAAGTCGCCTTGGCTCATCGATTGATGGGGCGTTCCCTCGGGGTTCATATGGTCCATAGACCAATAGAAATGACCCGGCAGCGCTTTGATCGTCTTCTTCAGCTTCGCTTCAAGGTTGGCTGCGAACACGGCTTTGTTCGGGCTTTCGTAAATGATCGCAAAAATAACAAACAGATGCGTGCCGAAGAGACCCACTTCAAAATGAGGGAGCGCTTTGTAGCCGCGCTTATTGGCAGCCCAGGCGACCCATGTATCGATCGGGGGGTTAACCTTGCGTCTGGCATGCTTCGCAACATGAACGAACATGTCCTCGCCTGCGAGAGCGGAAACAAGGGGGGCCAGCTCCGCTCCGATCAACTCCAGCTTTGGCCGAACGTGCTCGATGAGCGCTTCCATTCGAGCTTCGAGCCCAGGGACGGAGAATACGTCGAAATCTTGATCGTTAAATCCTGTGAACGCTGTTGTCATCTATGTGAAATCCTCCTGTTAAGTATCTTCATATGACCTATACTAGCTCTTTCCAATACCTTATTATACCATAGCTGACCCGTACTTCCCGCATGATGGGCATAAGCTTCACTGTAATTTCATCTGGGGAAAAATAGTCAATAAACCAAGTTACCGTTACATAAGATGGAGTATAAGATATAGATAAGACAACGTCAAAAAGCTGTGCAAGAGGGGGAATCTTCACCGTCGTTTTGTGATCGGTAGTAAACCGGAGGAGGGAGTGCCGTGAATAAGAGCGAGGAAGTGGAGTATTGCAACCTGGAGCTCCGGTTTGATCGCCGGCATATCCAGGACCTGATCAAGGAACTGATCCAAGAAGGATACTCACTGTATTGGAGCGAGAATGAGTCGCAGTTTATCATATCAATCCGGACAGGACGCAAGCTGGTAAAGCTTCGGTTTCAGCGCACAGGCAGCGGGTTTAAACTGGTCGGCGATTACATGATCCGGGATCCGAGGCTGGCGGAATGGATGGAGAAGCTGATCGAGAATACCCGAGGGCACGCTGTCGTCAAACGCTTCAAGGACCGGCAAATTTTAATCGAAAATATACTGTTCGGCGAAGTTATCCGCCTTGTGGAGATTACGGGCTATCGCCAGCGCGTCCTGTTCCAGAAGGGGACGCCGATGACAGAGCAGGAAATGATGCGATTATTCGAATCGGACGAAGGGGAACGAAGACTGCTGCTGTGCAGGCTGGAGACCGATGATGAGCTGGAGAAGCTGTATGAAGCGATGCAAGCGGGCGACAAGGAGAAGATCATGAGCTGCAAGCAGAGATTGAAGGAGCTTGCCTTAGAGCTGATGAGGCTTGAGTGGTAAGTCCCATTTTCATAGTTCCATGCCAAAAGCACGAACAACACTCCGAGTCAAAAGGGGTGTTTTCGCGCGCGTTCGCAGGTGATCCCCTTGAAGCCGGCGATCGACGTTTTTGTTACAGGGGTTCACTTCTCCACAGAAAAACGTTAAAATGAGAATAATGTAATCATCCCGATAGGGATTGGGTTGCTTATAAAATATACTGGAGTAAAGGATGGAGAACCAGATGTCAAAACAACAAATCGGTGTCATCGGCCTTGCTGTCATGGGTAAAAACCTGGCCTTGAACATCGAAAGCAAAGGTTTTACCGTTTCTGTATATAACCGCTCTCCGCAAAAAACGGAGGACATGCTGAAGGAAACCGTCGGCAAGCAGGTTAAAGGCACCTATTCGATCGAGGAATTCGTGGATTCCCTTGAGAAGCCCCGCAAAATTCTGATTATGGTTCAAGCCGGACAAGCTACGGATGCTACCATCGAGCAGCTGATCCCGCACTTGGACAAAGGCGATATCATTATCGACGGCGGTAACGCCTACTTCCCGGACACGCAGCGCCGCAGCAAGGAATTGGCCGAGAAAGGCTTTAACTTCATCGGTGCTGGGGTATCCGGCGGCGAAGAAGGCGCCCTGAAAGGTCCATCGATCATGCCTGGCGGACAAGAAAGTGCATACAAGCTGGTTGAGCCGATCCTGACGGCCATTTCCGCTAAAGTGAACGATGAACCTTGCTGTACATATATCGGTCCTGACGGTGCCGGACATTATGTGAAGATGGTTCACAACGGCATCGAGTATGGAGATATGCAGCTGATTTGTGAAGCATACCAATTGCTGAAAGACGTGCTTGGTCTGAATGCGAAGGATCTTCATGAAATCTTCACGGAATGGAATAAAGGCGAGCTCGACAGCTATCTGATCGAGATTACCGCCGACATTTTCTCCAAATACGACGAAGAAACAGGCAAGCCGATGGTGGATGTCATCCTGGATACAGCCGGACAAAAAGGCACGGGCAAATGGACAAGCCAAAGCTCCCTGGATCTTGGCGTGCCGCTCTCTATGATTACGGAATCCGTATTCTCCCGCTTCCTTTCCGCGATGAAGGACGAGCGCGTTGCGGCAAGCAAAATTTTGAATGGTCCGAAAACCGCTCCATTCGACGGCGACAAAGCGGAATTTATCGAAAATGTCCGCAAAGCGCTGTTCGCAAGCAAAATCGTATCTTACGCGCAAGGCTTCGCTCAGCTCCGCGTTGCATCCGATGAGTACGGCTGGAATCTGCAGTACGGCAATCTTGCTAAAATCTGGCGCGGCGGCTGCATTATCCGCTCCCGCTTCCTGCAGAACATCACGGACGCTTATGAGAACAATCCGGAGCTGAAGAACCTTCTGCTCGATCCGTTCTTCAAAGAAATTATCGAATCGTACCAAGATGCATGGCGTAAAGTCGTGGCATCCGCGGTATCGCTCGGTATTCCTGTTCCTGGCTTCTCCAGTGCGCTGGCTTACTACGACAGCTACCGTACGGCGAACCTTCCGGCGAACCTGCTTCAGGCTCAGCGCGATTACTTCGGGGCGCATACGTTCAAGCGTGTAGACAAGGAAGGAACGTTCCACTACAACTGGATGGAGTAATTGTCCATGGCAAGATGAGCTTGTCGTCTCACCAGGAGGAGGTCAATTCCCCTCCTCCGCCGGAGGGAGAAGCTGAGGTTTGCGGACCGGAGAGGGGGCTAACGCCTCCTGCAGCTCCGAAAGTCCGTGCATGGCCTCCAGCAGGCAAGTGCGAATGTCGCCGCTTTGGGCGTGGACATGGCTTCCGCTTCCAAACAGGAGCAGTGCGGCTTCGCAATAGCTGTAGAAGTTTTGCAGCAATCGTGGCTTTGAAAGATCCAGCAGGGCTGGATCCTTCGAAGCCACTTTTTTTTGTACAAAATGCAGCACCCAAACCACATCCTCTCTGCATAGAGGATAGGAGGGATCGAGGATCCGGCGGATACGCAAGGGCGCCGAGGCGATCGAGGAACGGTGATCGGACATATGGACGCGGTTCCTCCTTTCTTTCATTCTTGTATTCTTCCATTTCAGTATATGATCCGGATGTCCAAACTAGACTTTCTGTTAGATTTATCAGTTACCCTTACTAAAGCGGCGTGTTGTTCAGTAAGCCAGTAAGCCAGTAAGTCAGATCCATTGTCGAAAGTTTTCGGGCTATGGTATGATATGAACAACTTTATAGTGAAGCAGCAAATGGGGTGTAGCATTGAATACAAGGAGCGGGAACATCATCTTGATCGGGATGATGGGAACGGGGAAGTCAACCGTAGGGCGTCTCGTCGCCGATCATCTGAACTATTCGCTGGTCGATCTTGATGCCGAGATTGAGAGAATGGCCGGTAAAAGCATTCCGGATATATTCGCAGCGGACGGAGAGGGCTGTTTCCGGGATATCGAGACGGCGGCGCTTCGCGAGGTGCTGCATCGGACGAGCCAGATCATCGCGACCGGAGGGGGAGCGGTGCTCCGTCCCGAGAATTGCGAGGCGATGAAGCGGGGAGGCTGGGTCGTCGCATTGACGGCGGATGCCGATACGATTGTGGAACGGGTCCGGGGCGATGCCAACCGGCCGCTGCTTGCGGGCAATGTAGAGGAGCGAGTGCAGAGCATCCTAATGGAAAGAGCCGATAAATATCGTTTTGCCGATCTGATGGTGGATACCGCAGGGCTGACGGCGGATGAAGTCGCGGCTGAGATTTTAATGCATTACCGCGGCTAAGATGATCAGTGCTGGTCGGATGATAAAGAGCCTGTTCCAGGGAAAATGTGAACTGTTCTAGCGGGAGAGACAACAAGGCGGGGGAAACTGTAGCTTCCCCCGCCTTCCTGCAGACAATGAGCGGCTACTCCTCTTCATGCCACTGAAGCATGCCGCCTTTCAGGTTGATCACATTATGAATTCCTTGATGGCTCAGAAATTCGCACACATGCTGGCTGCGTCCGCCGCTGCGGCATATAATGACGACCTCTTCATTTCGAGGGATCTCATCGAGCCTGGCGGGGATTTCGCCCATCGGGATATGCTTGGCGCCGTTGATCATGCCGGCTGCCACTTCCTCGTCTTCCCGGACATCGATCATGTACACTTGCTCGCCGTTGTGAAGACGGCGTCTAAGCTCAGAAGTTTCCATCTGGGGAATCGGTTTCATCAGTTGACCTCTTTTCTGCAAAATGATAACGTCCCGAACAATCGGGCCGCCGGAAAATTAAAAAGTGATATGAACAATGATAACCAAGCGGCGATTTCTCTGTCAATCGACTGCCTTAGGATCATTTGGAAAACAGCGTACAAGCGCTATACTATATACAAGGAGAGATACATATTATGGATATCATTGTAAGGCCTACTCCCAAACTACAAGGCGAGATCGGGGCGTTGTCGTCCAAAAACTACACGACGCGCTACCTGCTTGCAGCCGCGCTGGCCGAAGGAACGAGCACGGTTTATTATCCGGCTCACAGCGAGGACAGCGATGCGATGAGACGCTGCATCCAAGATCTTGGAGCCGTCCTCGAGGAGGACGATGAGAAGGCGGTCATTACCGGCTTCGGCAAATCGCCGCGAAACGTGAAGGAATTGAATGTAGGGAATGCCGGAGCGGTGCTGCGTTTCTTAATGTGCGTAGCGGCTTTGTCCGAAGAGGTTACATTTGTAAACACATATCCGGAATCGCTAGGGAAGCGTCCGCATGATGACTTGATCGATGCGCTCGGGCAATTGGGCGTACAGGTGGAGCATAATGACGGGAAGCTGCCGATCACGATTCGCGGAGGCAGCCCGAAGGGCGGACGCATTACCGTCTCCGGCGAGGTCAGCTCGCAGTATTTGAGCGCCCTGCTGTTCCTGACGCCGCTGCTTGCCGAGGACAGCGAGATTACGGTGACCGGGGATCTGAAGTCGAAGGTGGTTGTCGGTCAGACGCTGGAAGTGCTGGAGCAGGCCGGGATTATGATCCATGCGGACGAGGACTACATGTTCTTCCGGGTTCCGGGCGGCCAGTCCTACAAAGCGCAGGTCTACACGGTTCAAGGCGACTATCCGGGTTCCGCCGCAGTCCTTGCCGCAGCAGCAGTAACGGAATCGGATGTAACGATCCGCAACCTCGCGGAGGACAGCAAGCAAGGGGAGCGCGCGATTATCGACGTGCTCCGCATGATGCAGGTTCCTCTTACGCACGAGAACGGCAATGTGCGCGTCCAAGGGAACGGGCGGCTCAAAGCGCTGGAATTTGACGGGGACACGGCGACGGACGCGGTGCTGGCGATGGTGGCGGCCGCCGTGTTTGCTGAAGGCACCTCCCGTTTTTACAATGTTGAGAATCTTCGGTACAAGGAATGTGACCGAATTACGGATTATTTGACGGAGCTGCGAAAGGCAGGCGCTAATGTGGAAGAACGTCAAGCTGAGATTATCGTTCACGGCTGTCCGGAAGGCGTCGAGGGCGGTGTCGAAATTAATGCCCACTACGATCACCGCGTAATTATGGCTTTGACGGTGGTGGGGCTTCGCTCCAAGCAGCCGCTGCGAATTCAGGACGCGCATCATGTCGCCAAATCCTACCCGCAGTATTTCGATCATCTGAAGGCGCTTGGGGCCGATGTGGAATGGGTAAAATAAGGGTAGCAAAGAGCCATTCGAAAAACTCCGAAAGGTGGTAACCATCCCATGGCATTTGAAAATCCGAGCCGCGAGCAAATTGCGGATATCTTGAAAAATGCAGGCAACATCGCCGTAGTCGGCCTGTCCGACCGCCCGGACCGCACTTCCCATATGGTAGCTGCGGCTATGCAAAGCCGGGGGTACCGGATCATTCCGGTAAATCCCGGAGCAGACGAAATTCTTGGGGAGAAATGCTATCCTTCCTTGAAGGACATACCGGAGCCTGTAACGATCGTGAATGTATTCCGGCGGAGCGAATATTGCGCCGACGTGGCACGGGAAGCTGCAGAGATCGGCGCCAAAGTGCTCTGGCTGCAGCAGGGCATCATCAGCGAGGAGGCGGCAGCGATCGCCGAGGAGAACGGCATGATCGCGGTCATGGACCGCTGCATTAAGGTAGAGGATTCGATCGCCCTGCGCGGCAAATAATTTTTTTATTTCGAGTGGATGGAAGAAGGGCAAGTCTTGCGAGAGAGTAACCGGCAGTCAAGGATGCGGCACAATCGCGAATCCTGATTGTTTTTGGTTCGATCAAGCAGGACTTGCTTTTTCGTGTGGGGGTGCGGTTTTCTTTTTGACAAAAAGAGGTGGAACGCTTACCATCAAGGATAGAAAGGAGGGCTCGCCTTGAATTGGTTGGGATCGTTGCAGCAGCTGGGCAGAGCCGTTATGCTCCCTACAATGGCGCTTCCGGCCGCAGCTCTCCTGCTTAGCGTGGGCAGTCTGCCGTGGGCGGCCTGGGGCTTCGGAACTTTGGGCGAGATTGCCCAAGCGGCGGGACACGGCGTGTTTTATTATATGCCGTATTTATTTGCCATCGGGGTTGCCTGGGGGCTCTCGAACCAGGGAGGGCCTGCAGGTCTTGCGGCTCTGGCCGGCATGTTTATATATGATCAGGTGATTTCCCGTCTGGGGGATGGAGGCGTTCAGCCCTCCACCTTGATCGGGATCATTTTTGGTGTGCTATCCGGATATGTCTATAACCGCTTCAAGCATATTAAATTGCCTGAGGCGATCCAATTCTTCGGAGGATCCCGCTTCGTGCTGTTGTTCATGGGGCTGTTCTCCGCCGTGTTCGCATGGTTCATGCTGGGGATGGCTCCGATCGTGCAGCGCGGTCTGGACTCCTTCTACGAGCTGACGGTGCATATGGGCGCTTTCGGTTTGTTCCTGTACGGCATCCTGTACCGGGTGCTTACGGCATTCGGCCTGCACCATTTGCTGAATAATGTATATTGGTTCCAGCTTGGAACGTACGAGACCAGTGACGGCACGATTGTTCAGGGGGATCTGCCGCGGTTCTTCGCCGGCGATCCGACGGCAGGCGATTTCATGGCCGGACTGTTTCCGATCATGATGTTTGCGCTGCCGGCTATCGCATTCGCAATCATCCAGGAGGCGCGCGAGGATTTAAAGCCGAAGGTAAAGAAAACGTTTATGCGTTCGGCCCTCGTCTGTTTTTTGACCGGGGTATCGGAGCAGATCGAGTTCGCGTTTTTATTCGCCTCTCCTTATCTGTATGTGCTGCACGCACTGATGGCGGGCTTCGCCATGGTGCTTACGTACATGTTTGATATCCATCACGGCTTTTCGTATTCGGCAGGCTTCATCGACTATGTGCTCAACTACCACCTGTCACAGAATGCCTGGATGATCATACCGATCGGCATCGTATACGGGCTGGTCTATTATTTTCTGTTCCGCTGGGCGATTCGCACCTTCGAAATTCCGACGCCGGGACGCGAGGAAGGCTCGGCTCTGGAAGGACGGGCCGGAGATATTCCGTATCAGGCGCCGCTCATTCTGGAAGCGCTGGGGGGCAAGGACAATATTGTTCAGGTGCAGTCCTGCATGACCCGGTTAAGATTGACCGTGTATAATGACCGCCAGATCGATTCCGACGCGCTCAAGCTGCTTGGCTCGGCAGGCATTATCAAGCTTGGCGGGGGCAATGTGCAAGTGGTGTTCGGGACCTACTCCGAGCTGATCCGCGAGGAAATTAACAAGCTGATGCAGCAGGATCTGCCGCGGGTGCTGTTCAGCGCTCCGGTACAAGGACGCATGCTGCCGATTGACGAAGTGCCGGACGATATTTTCGCCGCCAAGCTGGTTGGCAACGGGGTGGCATTTATACCCGAGAAGGGGGAGCTCGTCTCTCCGGTATACGGTACGGTAATGCATGTGTATCCGACGATGCATGCCATCGGGATTTCCACCCCGGATGGTCTTGAGGTGTTGATCCATATCGGCATCGATACCTCCCAGCTGAAGGGGCCGTTTACGGCTGTCGTCAGCGAAGGGGATACGGTCGAGCCCGGCCAGCTGCTGGTCAAATTCGACCTGGCGTATCTGAAGGCGCACGCCGCATCGCTGGCTACGCCGATGGTGATCACGAATCCGGATAAGGTCAGATCCTGGAGCTATGCTCCGTTCAAATCGGTCAAGAAAGGACAGTCATCCGTCATGTCCGTCGTATTAAATGAGAGTAACGCTGGGGGTAGAGAAACATGATACAAGGCATTGGCGCAGCAACAGGCGTAGCGATCGGAAAGGCTTTCGTATTGCCGCATTGGGAGCTGGATCTTCCGGATTCCGAATTGGACGCCGTCGATTTGGCCAAAGAGTTCGAGCGTCTATATGAAGGCATACGAACCTCCAAGAACGAAATCGAATACATCAAGAATGAATTCAAAGAAATGGTGGGGCATGAAGAGTCGCAAATTTTTGACGCGCATCTGGCCATCCTGGACGATCCGGTGTTCATGAATGAAATCCAAGGAATCATCGAACGTCAGTACAAGGCGGCCGAAGTGGCGGTTAAAGAGGCGATTGACCATTTTGTCTCCATGTTCGATTTGCTTGACGACGAATACATGAAGGAACGGGCGCTGGATATCAAGGATGTAGGCAACCGGCTGCTGAAGCATCTGCTCGGTGCGCCGGAGGTTAAGCTGCCTTCCGACACGCAGCCTTATATCCTGGTTGCCAAGGAGCTCTCGCCGTCCCAGCTGGTTCATCTCAATCCGTCCCATGTTCTCGGGATTGTCACCTTGAACGGGGGCAAAACCTCCCATTCTGCAATTATGGCCCGTGCCCTCGGCATCCCGATGGTATCCGGCATCGAGAACAAGCTGGAGAAGCCGATCCAGACCGGTGAGCTGCTTATTGTGGATGGGGATGCAGGGCATCTTTACCTTGAACCGGATCAGCTGACTTTGGAGCGTTATGAAGGCATTCGCGACGAGCAGCGGAAGCGTAAAGAGCAGCTCCAGCTGCTGGCCACGGTGGATGCCGTCACCAAAGACGGGACGTTCTTTAACCTGGCTGCCAACATGAGCTCGGTGAAGGAGCTTGATATCGCTCTGCAGAACGGGGCTAAAGGAGTGGGCTTGTTCCGGACGGAATTTCTGTATATGGACCGCCACAGCTTCCCGACGGAGGAGGAGCAGTTCGAGGTCTACCGTCATGTTGTGGAGAAGGCCGGGCAGTCCTCCGTCGTCATTCGCACCTTTGATATCGGCGGTGACAAGCAGCTTGATTATTTCTCGCTGCCGGAGGAGGATAATCCGTTCCTGGGCTACCGCGCCATCCGAATCTGCCTGGATCGCACGGAGCTGTTTCAAACCCAGCTGGCTGCGATTCTTCGGGCCAGCGCCTTCGGCAATGTCAAAATCATGTATCCGATGATTTCGTCGGTTGAAGAGATCCGGCAGGCCAACGGGATTCTCCATCAAGCGATGGCGGATCTTGACCGCCGTGGCATCGCTTATGATCCGAATATCAAAGTAGGCATCATGATCGAAGTGCCGGCAGCGGTGGCCATTGCGGATCTGTTGGCGGAGGAAGCGGACTTCTTCAGCATCGGCACGAATGATTTGGTTCAATATGTGTTGGCCGTGGACCGGATGAACGAGCAGATCGCCCATATGTACCATCCCTTTCATCCGGCTGTCTTGCGCATGCTCCGGACGACGGTTGAAGCGGCGCATCAGGCGGGGATTCCGGTCAGCGTATGCGGGGAGCTTGCCGGAGATGAGCGGGCGATCCCAATCTGGCTTGAGCTGGGCGTTAAAGACCTCAGCATGTCGCCGCAATCGCTGCTGCGCGTGAAGCACCGTATTCTGAATACCAATGCGGCGGAGGCGAAGAAGGAGGCGGCTGCCTGCTTCAAGCTGCGGACCAACACGGCTGTGGAGGAACGGCTGAATGCATTTGCCGAGCGATGCAGCTTTGCAAGCGGAGGCAGCGGCACCGACAGTTCGGCTTCATAGGAGCTTCCCTGCACGTTGTCCGGCTCTATCGTGCGACTCTTTTTTCGAAGGACAAGCTATAACGGACATACGGAAACCTTAGGACATAGGGAGCGTAGTCCGGGATATAGAAGCAAATGGAGTCATTAGAGCATATCCGATCAAAACGAGTATATCGTGGCTATAATAATCAAAAGCCGCCTGTTTCATGCGATTTTCAAGAAGGAATCGCATTCGAAACAGGCGGCTTTAGTGTTTAGAGATGGACGAAGCTTACCCGCGTTCGGCGAGCGCATCGCAAAAGGCCTTGCCGTATGGCGGCAAATCCGGCGGGCGGCGGGCGGATATGATGTGGCCGTCAGTCACGACCGCTTCATCCTTCCAGATCGCGCCGGCGTTCTCCATATCATCCCGGATCCCCGGCGTGGACGTGACGGTGACGCCGTTTAATATTTTGGCAGAAATGAGGACCCAGCCCGCATGGCAGATCTGGCCGATCGGTTTCTTGGCCGCATGCATTTCCTGAACCAGCTGGAGCACTTTTCCATAACGGCGCAGCTTGTCCGGCGCCCATCCGCCCGGTACGAGGATTCCGTCGTAATCGCTGCTGTCCAGCTCATCGAAACCGTATTCGGCTGTGGCAGGCACGCCATATTTGCCGATATACGTTTTTCCTTTTTCGGCACCGGCAAGATGAACTTCGGCCCCTTCCTCACGAACCCGGTATACCGGGTACCATAATTCCAGATCCTCGAATTCTTCATCCACAAGCGCAATGACTTTTTTTCCTGATAGTCTTGTCATCGTTATAAGCTCCTTTCCCGTGTGCACCTCTTGACTTCAGCACAGGCTGCGATCTCTTCATCATTGTAACAAAGATCGGCTGAGGTTTCATGGAAACCGTCACGTCCGCACACCGATTAAGAAATCGGATACATATTTGGTAAATAAAGCATTATCACATTTTTGAAGGAATCTCTGGTATGATAGTCGAATAGAACTAATTTAGGTGACAGATTTGTGACAATAGAGTTTGAAAAAGATTATGTTGTTAGATTTGGGGTGGGCGATTTGTTCAAAACCTGTAACTGCGGACAATCGATGAGGTTGGAACTGCGAAAGCTGATTCATGAAAAAAGGATCCGAATATGCCATGTACCAGTATACTCCTGCCAGGCCTGCAAGAAGTATGAGCTGCTTCCACTGATTAAACCGCATCTGCTTCGATATATTGCATCACTGGGCCATGGCACCGAGAGACTAAGGGTTTCGTTCGCGGACGTTAATGAAGCGGCTTACGTTCTGCGGGAGGTGTTCCGTACATACGTGGATGAATCAACGGTGGATGAAGAGGACCAAGAGCTGCAAGCACGCTGCAGGGAGGCTTTTGACGAAAGGATCAATATGCTGCTGGACCTGTTTTGCTGTGCGCAAGGAATGAAGGATGAGGAGTGGATGAAGCAAATCGAGGGACGTTTGGAGCAACTTAGCGCTTTGAAAACGCTGATTCCTGAAAATTCAGGCTATTTCGCCAGATAATTTTCAGAAAATTTTCGTGGTTGTTGGATTTTTCACGCACTTTTTGTTAGGATAGAGGGTAGGAACTTCAATACAATGATAGGGAATGTATATCCTACGGCGTCGTTGTCGAAAATGACTACTATTAAACAATTACGCGCCGCGCTTGATTCTACGGATAGAAGACCCTTGCTATTGTTCAAGCATAGTACCGGATGCCCAATTGTGTGCGTGAATCTACGGGAAGCGAAGGCAGTCTTGCTTTTGCGTCCCAGCGGGCAGCATGGCTATGATTTGACTTAGGCCACCCGCGATCCGTCCGGTATCGTACCAGGCAGCAGAGGATCTTGGCATCCGACATGAATCGCCTCAAGTTCAAGTTATACTTGTGTAGAAGGAGCGCCAGTCTGGCATACATCCATTCCCATATTACGACTGAAGCGCTGACCACCCGATTGAAACGGCATGAATTGCCGTGTCATTGCATGAAGCAGTAATTTGTCGTATCATAAATTCAATTGGTATTGAACGAATGAAAATCTATTGGCAATGGAGAGAAGGAATTTGACGGTAACCATTTACGATGTTGCGCGCGAAGCAGGCGTTTCCATGGCGACGGTATCCCGGGTTGTTAACAATAACCCGAACGTAAAGCCTCAGACCCGGAAGAAAGTTTACGAAGCGATTGAACGTTTGGGATATCGTCCGAATGCGGTAGCCAGAGGCCTGGCGAGCAAGAAGACGACAACCGTAGGCGTTGTAATCCCTGATATTTCGAACTCGATCTTTGCGGAAATTGCCCGCGGTATCGAGGATATTGCGAATATGTACCACTATAATATCATCTTGTGTAATGCCGATAAGCGGAAGGAGAAGGAGATCCGCGTCATTAACACCTTGCTCGAGAAGCAAGTGGACGGGCTCCTGTTCATGGGCGGAACCGTGACGGACGAGCATATCCAGGCGTTCCAGACCTCCGCTGTTCCGATTGTCCTGTGTGCCACCAGCGATGAGAAGGGCTCCTATCCGTCGGTAGATATCGACCATGAGCAGGCTGCATTTGATGCGGTGAACACCTTGATCCGGCACGGACATCGTGAGATCGCGATGATCAGCGGCACCCTTCAGGATCCAGCGAACGGCTATGCCCGCTTCCAGGGATACAAGAAGGCGCTGGAAGCTGCCGGTATCGAATATCAAGAGGATTTGGTCCGTATCGGCAACTATCGCTATGAATCCGGCGTTGAAGCGATGAAATATTTTCTCGGGCTGAAGAAGAAGCCGACGGCTATTTTTGCGGCTACCGATGAGATGGCGATCGGCGCCATCCACAGCATCCAGGATGAAGGCTACAAGGTTCCGGATGATTTCTCGATCATCAGCGTGGACAATATCCGTATGGCCTCCATGGTTCGTCCTCAGCTGACAACCGTGGCTCAACCGATGTATGATCTTGGTGCGGTGGCGATGCGGCTGCTGACCAAACTGATGAAAAAGGAAAATGTGGAGAATCCACGCGTGATTTTGCCGCACGAGACGATTCTGCGTCTGTCGGTAAGCCATGTAAACGAGTAGGCTTGAAATGGATGCATCGGATCGAGGCATCCATAAATTTGAAAAAAAGCTCCTGAAATCAAGGGGCTTTTTTCTGCTGAAAGCATTTTCGAATATCATTTGCGGAGGGGTACAGGAATGTCAACACAGGTAATCGGTCTGATCGGGGCCATGGACGAAGAAATCGAATTGCTGCTGCAGCAGCTGGAGAATAAGGATACAACGGTGAAAGCAGGCGTTTCCTATGCCGCCGGGACCATTCACGGCAAGCAGGTGGTCGTATGCAAGAGCGGCGTCGGTAAGGTGAACGCTGCGGTTACAACCCAAATCTTAATCGATGCCTTTGGCGTGTCGAAGATTGTGTTTACCGGTGTTGCCGGTGCCCTCCACCCGGAGCTTAACATAGGCGATATCGTCATTTCGTCCTCATGCATGCAGCATGATATGGATGTGACGCCGCTCGGTTTTGCGAAAGGGGTCATCCCTTACCAGGAGGTATCCGATTTCCCGGCGGATCAAGCGCTGATAACGCTTGCCGAGGAAGCGTGCAAGGAGCTGGCGGACGGGCATTATATCGTCGGCAAAGTCCTGTCCGGCGACCAGTTTATCGCAAGCCGGGATACCGTGCAGATGCTGTACAGCGAGCTGAACGGGGCGTGTGCGGAAATGGAGGGCTCTGCCGTAGCTCAAGTATGCCACATGAATGCGGTGCCGTATGTTGTCATTAGATCGATGTCGGACAAAGCGGACGGCTCGGCCCACGTCAATTTCCCCGAGTTTACGGTGAAAGCTTCCAAGCGCTCCCACGAGATTGTAAATCATATGCTGTCGAGGCTTTAAGAGGCCTCAAGAGGCGTCAGATCCCTTAGGCTTAGGCTAGGATGAACGCAGCGGACCTGCCCGCAGAACAATATCCCCGAGGGTAAGCCCCCGGGGATATATTGGTTTCTTAGTACATAAAGCGTTGCCTGAAGCGAATGCGGTCGAACTGCTCCTGCGATGACAGCGGGACTTGCCGGCCGATCCTCACCATAAGACAGTTGGCAGGATGGGAGCATATTTCCGGATCGTCGGTCGCGTACCATTCCATATCCACTACCTTCATCAGCCGTTCCATCATCTTGCGGTAGTCCCATACGTTCAAGCCGCTCCCCTTAAGATCCCAATGCCAGTAATATTCGGTCGTAAATACGATATACCGCTCCATCTGGTCTTCCTCGAATGCGGTTTTGATCATCTGCTGGCCGAGGCCCATCGAGCGATAGTCACTAGCGACTTCGATCGCCCCCAGCTCAATTAAATCTTCCATCTTCCCTTCAGACCACCGTTCTTGCTCATCGGGGTAATGGAAGGTTACATATCCTACAATCCTATCGCGGTCCCGCGTGATAATAATTCTGCCCTCGGGGAGGCCTGCAATTTCCACCAATGCCTCATGCTGCTCCGCAGGACGGCGAAACGCCTTTAGATCAGGGTGCATCGTAAGCTTGGATAACTGCTCGGGAGGTACAGGGCCTTCGATGATCAGGCGGCGGTCTTCAGGAAACAAAACATGAGACTGGTAAAGCTTGCAGTGTTCCATCCGTTACGCTCCTTTCATTTCCATACCCTACTTATAGCAAAAAAATAAAAAAATGAAAAGCAATGACAGGAAAACATAACATATGATATAATCACTTCGACATAAAACCTTCACAATTATAACATTGACAACAGGAGTTGGCTTAACGAATCCCTAGGGTTAATTGCTCGATAATCGGAGGCAACGTGACGACCCGCCGCAAGCGCAATGTGCAACTTCCAATGTTTCATTCAATTCAATTTGAAAGCGCTGTCCACCAGGACGAGACTGATTTGAGAATGAGGAGGATGTTATGATGAATCAGACGCATAGCGAAATTTTACCAAGTGAAGTCTCGCATTCCAATATGAAGAGCTACGAGGAAGCACGTTCCGAGTTTTCATGGGATACGATCGAGAGACATTTTACATGGTACGAGACGGGGAAAGTCAACATGGCTTATGAAGCCATCGACCGTCATGTAGCGGAGGGAAAAGGGGATAAGATCGCGCTTTTGTACAGCGATGCGACAAGAGACGAAGCGATTACCTATTCCGAGATGAAAGAGCAGTCCGACAAATTTGGCAATGTACTTCGTAAGTACGGGATCGGAAAAGGCGACAGAGTCTTTATTTTCATGCCGCGGAGCCCGGAGCTCTACGCGAGTCTGCTGGGAATTCTCAAGGTCGGCGCCGTAGTAGGGCCATTGTTCGAAGCCTTTATGGAGACGGCGGTGAAGGACCGGCTGGAGGACAGCGGTGCCGTAGCCTTGGTCACGACGCCTGCCCTTCTGCCGCGCGTAAAGCGTGACGAGCTGCCTGAGCTGAAGCATATCTTCGTGGTTGGGGATCTGGAGGAAGAGGATCCGCAGCTGATCTCTTATTTCCGGGAGATGGAATCCGCGTCCAGTGAGCTCGAGCTCGAGTGGCTGGAGCGGGAAGACGGATTGATCATGCATTATACTTCGGGCTCGACGGGGAAACCAAAGGGCGTCTATCATGTTCAGAATGCCATGATTCAGCATTATTATACCGGCAAGGTCGTTCTGGATCTGAGAGAAGACGATATATACTGGTGTACGGCTGACCCGGGCTGGGTAACAGGTACCTCGTACGGCATTTTTGCACCGTGGCTGCACGGCGTTACGAATGTGATCCGCGGCGGCCGGTTCAGTCCGCAGGACTGGTACGGCACGCTGGAGAAGAACAAGGTGACGGTGTGGTACAGCGCCCCGACCGCCTTTCGGATGCTCATGGGAGCAGGTTCGGATCTCATCGACCAATTCGACCTGAGCCATCTGCGGCACGTATTGTCCGTAGGAGAGCCGCTGAACCCTGAGGTGGTACGGTGGGGCTATAAAGCTTACAAGCAGCGGATACACGATACATGGTGGATGACCGAGACCGGCGGGCAGCTGATCTGCAACTATCCGAGCATGGCGATCAAGCCGGGATCCATGGGGCGTCCGCTTCCAGGCATTACAGCCGCGATTCTGGATGATCAGGGGAACGAGGTTGCTCCATATACGATGGGCAATCTGGCCATCAAGACGCCTTGGCCGTCCATGATGAGAAAGGTCTGGAACAACCCGGCCAAGTATGAAGAATACTTCCGCATTCCGGGCTGGTATATCTCCGGCGATACGGCGTATATGGACGAAGAAGGCTACTTCTGGTTCCAAGGCCGAATCGATGATGTCATCAATTCTTCCGGCGAGCGCATCGGGCCGTTCGAGGTCGAGAGCAAGCTGGTTGAGCATCCGGCCGTAGCGGAGGCGGGCGTCATCGGGAAGCCGGACGTAACCCGCGGCGAAATCATTAAAGCGTTTATCTCCCTGCGCGAAGGATATACGCCTTCCCAGGAGCTTAAGGATGAAATCTACCGTTTTGTAAAAGAGGGACTGTCCGCTCATGCCGCTCCGCGCGAGATTGAGTTTAAGGATAAGCTGCCGAAGACACGGTCAGGCAAAATTATGCGCCGGGTACTGAAAGCCTGGGAGCTGGATCTGCCGACCGGGGATTTGTCCACCATCGAGGATTAATAACCTAACCTTATGCACAAGCAAGCTGACTTGCCACTGATCCAACAGTGGGGGTCAGCTTTTTTTAATGTGAACACCGTGAATCGGCAAATGGATGCCGAATTATCGCGTCCCGAACGGAGGAACGGGGAGGTGATTGCATGAAAAAAAGGAGGCGCCCCGAGGCAAATGAATTGAAATGTGGTTCGCTGTCTGCTGTAACAACGTCTAGGCTTGTCGTCCAAGCGAGACGCTGAGCATCGTGCAGCAGTCATCAAGACACATTGCACAGCATAAAAAAACCGCTTCTAACGAAAGCGCACCCGGAAGGATGCGGTTCTTTCGAAAGAAGCGGCTTCGTTGATGTCTTTATTCGGTTTTCTCGAAATAGACGGTTGGCGAAGGGGCTGATTCCCCGGCCGAATTCACGGCAGTCACTCGAAACGTACCGCTCATCGGCCCGCCTACGTAATAATAGTCGGTGCTTTTGCTTGTGCCGAGAACTTGATAGTTCCCGTCACTGTTCGGACTGTAGTAAATGTTATAGGCGATGACCTCTTCCTCCGGCGCATTGCCGCTCCATTTGGCCGTGAAGCCATCCGGCGTAGCGGTTATCGTTGGCTGCCCGGGAGCTGCCGGAGGAGCAGTAACGCCTTCGGAGCCCAGGTCATCCTCCGGAACCTCTTCGGTTAGCCCTTCATCCGTGCCGAGGTCTTCTTCCGGATCCGCCTCTTCCGAGGTGGTAAAGCCCGGTGCGCCGGTACCTACGATCGTGCTAGGCTCGGAAGCATTACCGGCCACATCCACCGCCACTACGTAATACGAGGCAAACAGGCCGTCGGATCCCAGGCCGGAGAAGACGTAATTGCCATCGGCCAGAACAACCTGGCCTTGATGGGTGAACGGGCTGCCGTTGACCGATTTATAGAGGCGATAGCCTACGACGTCCGGCGAGCCGCTCGCGCTGAAGCTGATCGATCCGCTGCCGATGTTGTAATGAACGTTTTTCGGCGGCGTAGGCGCCCTGCCGTCATCTTTTCTCGGATCGATCTTGGTCGGCATGCCTTTCTTGGCGTCTTGCGGAAGATAGTATTCCAGCGGTCTGCGTTCTCCCTTCATGACCTTCAGCGCATTCTCGAGCTCTTGGATCAGCTCATCGATCGGCTTCTCCCGTTTAACGACGATCTGCTCTTTGAGCATATCGAGCGGAGTTGCTTCCTGCGGAATGTAATTCACGCCGCGATAGGTAATGTATTTAGCCTTGGCAATGCCATCGTCCGGCTCGGTCGGTACATATTTGGCGTTGAAAATATCCGTAACGAATCGGTCGGTTAGCGCCGTAGGCACTTTCCCGCTGTACGCGGATACGGTCTTGGAGATGATACCCTCCGGCTTCTCAAAGCTCTTCGTCGGGAACAGCTCAGGCTTAACGTCGGTGACCTCATTCATAATTTTCGCCCAGATGCTCTGGGCATGCTTCCGCTGATCTCCGACGAGCACATGCTTTTGCTCCTTGTAGCCGACCCAGACGCCCAGCGTGATGTCAGGCGAATAGCCCATGAACCAGACATCACCGTAGTTCTGCGTAGAGCCGGTTTTGCCGACAATCGGAATTTCATTGAATTTCTTATACGTATCCCGGACCTTGCTTCCGGTACCGTTCGTAATGACGGTACGCATCATGTCGGTCATGAGATAGGCTGTTTGCTCGGAGAACACTTGCTCCGGCTTCACTTCGTGCTTGTAGACGATATTCCCTTTGGAATCGACGATCTTCTCGATCATAAAAGCATCGTTGAATCTTCCTTTATTGCCGATGGAGCTGTATGCATTCGTCAGCTCTTCGACGGTTACGCCCCGACTAAGGCCGCCCAGTACGCCCGTCGCTGCGGAGTAATCCTTCTCCTCCAGCGTGGTGATGCCGAGCTTTTTGGAGAATGCCCAGGCATTGTCGATACCGACGGTGTTGTTGAACAGTTTCAACGCGACCGTGTTGGTGGAATCGTTCAGCGCTTGCCGGGCCGTCATCAGGCCTCTGTAGCCGGTGTATGCGTTCTTCGGTATATGATACACTTTCGAGTAATCTTTCAAAATGATGGGTGAGTCATCCACAACGCTGGCCGGCTGAATCGCTCCGGATTCAAGCGCCGGCAAATAAGCGGCGATCGGCTTCATGGCCGAGCCCGGCTGTCGTTTCATCTGGGTGGCGTGGTTCATCTGCTCGATGTTGAAATCACGCCCTTCGATCATGCCGAGGATGGCTCCGGTTTTGTTGTCGATCATCATCGCGCCCGTTTGCTCCACGCCCTTCTCGCTGTCCGGGAAGAAGTTGCTGTCATCTTCCGCAATGGCGCGCATCGTGCGGTATACCGTGCGGTCAATCGTTGTATATACTCGATACCCGCCGGTCAGCAAATCCGGTGTTTCCTCATCTTTTTTCTCTTTGCGGTCATTGGCAGAACCCTCGAGTTCCAGCTGTGCCAAAATATCGGATGCCTGGCGTTCCACTTCCATCATGAGATACGGATAAGTCACATAAGCCTTCTGCGTCCGCGGTGCCAGCGCTCCCTTAATATCGAAGTCCAGCGCTTCGCGATATTCCGCCTGCGTAATTTTGCCTTCCTTGAGCATGCTGTCCAGCACCCGATGCTGGCGATCTATCGCCCGTTTGAAGGCCTTTTCATCAAATTCGCCCTTCCCGTTAAAGGCAGAGTAGGAGGATGGAAGCTGCGGCAGGCCGGCAAGATAAGCAGCCTGGGCGATATTCAGGTCCTCCAGCTTGTTGATGTTGAATATCCCTTTAGCGGCAGCTTTGATACCGAACACCTGGTAACCGCTTGAACCGTTGCCGTAAGGCACCTTGTTCAAATAGGCGGTCAAAATCTGATCCTTGCTTAGAAACCGCTCCATACGCATCGCCAGCAGCATTTCCTTCACCTTCCGGTTATCCGTGCGGTCACGGCTGAGGAAGGTCAGTCTTGCAAGCTGTTGGGTCAGCGTGCTTCCCCCGGTCTGGACCGGCTCGTTCAGCAAACGTTCTTTAACTGCGCGCGCAGTGCCTTTTATGTCAACACCCTTATGTGTATAAAAACGGTTGTCTTCTATGGATATGACGGCATCTTTAACGATTTGGGGAATTTCTTCAAATTCGACAGGTCGTCTGTCTTCTTCCGTCCTGAGCTGCCCGATCGGCGAGCCGTCACGGAAGTAGGCAAACCCGGTAATGGCATTATCGTTCATCGTCTTCTCGATGAGTGCCCGCGACCTTACAGGCTCATCCTTAACGATCGAGGTGACATAGCCCGCAACGGCTCCTCCGGCGAACAACACACCTGTCAGGCCTATAATAAAAAGCCATCCGATGACAGATCCGAAAACCCGCAGAAAGGAACGTTTTCGCGGTTTTTTCTGTTTTCCGGAACCCTGTTTTTTCTCCTCAACCATGAATGATACTCCTCCTTTTTAACGCACCTATTATAGCATAAATCGAAGGGTTTGAATCATTTGTCCTTTATAGAATGTCCTTTTTTAAAGAAGAATGATTTATTTTGGAATGCTTAAATGCTGGATGCATTTATTACCACACCAAGGAGGCTTCAAGGAGGCGCTGCTAGCGGCCGATCGCGGAGCAAACAGACGGGGAAAACGGTTAACGCGAGCAGTCGACTCAGGCCGCATGAACCGCCAATCGACAGCTCCTGGCTCAAAATACGGACGGAGAGGGGCGGGGAACAAGCATGGACGCGAAACAAGTGGATTGGAAACAAGCATGAATTGGAATCAAGGATGGATTCGAAACCAGCAGGGACGGGGAGGGCAGGGGAAGGCTCGAGAGGATCGTGGGTGGCGGCAGCTTCGACGCTGCATATTGAGGTAATGAATGGGAAAGCCGGCAACAAAAAAAGAAACCTGAAGGCCGCTATGGCTTTCAGGTTTCTTGGGCTCCGCAGAATCTTAGCGGTTGTAGAATTCGACGATTTGCTTCTCGTCGATATCTTGGGAAAGCTCGGAACGCTCTGGAAGACGGATATATTTCCCTTCCAATGCAGTTTCGTCGAACTCAAGGTAAGCAGGCAAATGTACGCGGTTAGCCAGTGCTTCTTTAACGGAAGTAAGGTTGCGGCTTCTTTCACGAAGACCGATTACATCGCCAATGCTTACGGAGTAAGAGGCGATATCAACTTTCTTGCCGTTTACAGTTACATGACCGTGAGCAACGAGCTGACGGGCACCTGCACGGGAATTGCTGAAGCCAAGACGATACACGAGGTTGTCCAAACGGCTTTCAAGCAGGAACATGAAGTTCTCACCCGCGATCCCTTTCATGCTGGTTGCTTTATCGAACAGGGTGCGGAATTGCTTCTCGCCCAAGCCGTACATGTGGCGCAGCTTTTGCTTTTCTTGAAGCTGCATGCCGTAGTTGCTGACTTTTCTCCGTTGGTTAGGACCATGTTGTCCAGGAGGGAAAGGGCGTTTTGCTAATTCTTTACCTGTACCGCTCAGGGAGATTCCCAGACGGCGGCTCAATTTAAATTTAGGACCGGTGTAACGTGCCATTGTTATATAGACTCCTTTTTTAAATAAATTTCATTAGGGCTCTATTTGCGCCGTATTTGTTTGCTCTAACCAGTTAAGCCCGGAAGATCTGCCAGGAAAGTTCAGCCGCTGTCCCGACAGTAACAAATAACGTGAGGGTGACACAACGTTTCCGCCCAAATTCATCGAATGCATTGCATTCTTACTCAACAATAAATATTATATGAAGTAATGACTTAAAGTCAAGCTTAACCTATCGAAAAGGTTGAAAGGAGTTTGTCTAATTTTGTCGATAGGACCATGGACCTAAAAATATTGCGATGAATGCAGAAAAGTTAATGCAAAAATGGGTAGAAAAGAGTAATATAAGATTGGATTATGTAGTCGTTTATATCTAGATGTCTTTCAGCAAGAATGGAATCCTTACATATATTAAATACAATTTATGGACGCCAATGTCTTAGACAGGCCTTTATAATGGTACAAAGGAGCGCCCAATATGTCAGAGGAACAACCGAAAGTGTACGAAAGACCGCCCGGTTATGCGGACATGTTCAATGATGCCGGGCGTAACGCTGGAAGCAAGTCCGGTCTGTCCCTTCAGGGATTGGATATAACCGCTTATGATTATCCCTATCTTCAAACGCTAATCGAAAAGAGCTATTCGGAGTGGCAGAAGGAGAACGCAGGTGCAGAAGCATTAAAGAAGTTCAGGTGGGCCGTTCTGTCTCATCAAGGGGCATGGCTGTCAGGGGATTCTGAGCTAAGGGAATATTTTGCTGCCGGGGAAGACGGAGCCGTGCACCGGTCATTGAGCGACAAGATGCCCGCATCCGGAATGAATCCCGGCCTGTACGAAGGCAGTGTCGTATGCTCGGTGCCGCTGTTTACACGAAGCGAGGGCGACTTGTTCGCTGTGATGGTCAGCGTGTCGCCCGGCTCTGCGGGGGAAGAGCTGGCGCTGATGGTGACGGAGTCCCAGGCGCTTCTGTTTCGGACATGCTTCTACCGGAAATTCGAATCCATGTTTGTTAATGATCTTGTGCGGGTTCATGACCATGCCAAGCTTGAAGCTTACCGTCGTTCGGTGCTGTTTCAGTACGTGAAGCGCATGCATGTCCAGATCGATGTTCACAGCGTGTTAAGCGAGGCGATCGAAAGCGTGCTTGCGTTGTATCCGGAAGCGAAAGTGGAGCTGTTCATGTCCCAGGACCATGAGAGCAGCCATCCGCTCGTACGCCCCCTGCTTCTTCAGCATTGGCAGGAGGATGTATATGTCCGGACCTTTATGGAGGGCACCCTAACGATCCGCGAGCATCCCGAGCCGCAGAATACCGTCGAGATCGGAATACCGATGGGCGGCAAGCAGGGGGGTTACGGGGTTCTGCATATCGAGGTGGACAAGCCGATGCTGCCGGATATGGACCTTGAGCTGCTGGGGATGATGGCCGACGCTGCGGGGACCGCGTTTGAGAATGCTAAGCTGTATGAGCAGTCCAACCTGATGATCCATGAGCTGCGGATGATCAACGAGCTGACGCAGAGGCTGAACAAAAGCCTGCATTTGGCGGAGATATTCCAGTTCGCGAACCATGAGCTGCTTAAGATCCTCGAGGCGGACTATTGCTGCATTCTAATATACAATGCGGAGCTCGGCGGCCTTGAAGTGGTGTCCTGCAATGCGGAATGGCTGGCGAAGGAAGTCTTTGAGAAGGATTATGGCCTCGGCGGCCTCGTATATCATTCGAAGGAGCCGCTGATTCTATCGGATTACAATGAAGAGCGGCCGGCCGAATCGAAGCTGATGGAGACCACGAACTCGAGCTCGATGATTGCGACGCCGCTAACGGTGAACGGCGAGGTTCGGGGCGTCGTGCTGCTGACCCATGCCAAACGGCATTATTTTTCCTATGACAGCTACCGCCTGCTTCAGGCGCTGACCAGCCACATCGGCCTGGCGATCGGGAATGCCTTCCTGCACGCCGAGGTCCGCAGAATGGCGAACCGGGACATGCTGACCGAGCTGTATGCAAGGCATTATCTCGACGAAGTGATCTATGAATGCCAGAACCGTGATTTTTGCGGAGCCCTCATCGTTATTGATATCGACCAGTTCAAACAGGTGAATGATACATTCGGCCACCAGCGGGGCGACAAAATATTGAAGCAGGTCAGCAACATCGTCAAGAGCACGATCCGTCACAGCGACATTCCGGCCCGTTGGGGCGGAGAGGAGCTGGCGGTATATCTGCCCGGCATCGAAATTCAACAAGCCGTGCAGGTGGCGGAGCGGATACGCACCAGGGTTGCCGAGGAAACGGATCCGAGAGTGACGGTATCCTGCGGAATTTCGGAATGGAACTGGACGAACAACAAGATCAGCGTGGAATCATTGTTTTATAGAGCGGATATGGCTTTGTATGAAGCCAAGAAGAACGGCAGGAATCGCATTGTTGTCGAGAAAGCCGAAACGGTATGAACGAGGCTGTCCCGTAAGAGGGGATAGCCTCGTTTTATTATCCTCCTGACATTCAGGAAGTTCAGGCCCAGACCAACGTTTCCCGAAAGCTATAACAACCCGGCCGCTAATGGGTATACCGGTCTGTTAATAAGATGCAAGGCTGCGCTTTTGATTCACGGCTGCATAATGTCGTGCCCTGCAAGATAGCCTAAGAGCATGACAAATGAAAGGCTGATGATCATGTGGAAAAAACTGCGGGTCGTGCGGGGCATGCTCTGTACCGCCCTGTTGCTGTTAAGCCTGCCTGCCTGCGCATGGCAGGATAGTCTAAGTCCGGAGGATTCTTTCAAACGGGCATTGGCTGGGTTATCCGGGGTTGATAATTTCGCTTTTAAAGGGGAGGCTGCGATCCGGACGGAGGAGAGCGGCTTGTTCCAGCAGACACTTGCTTTCGAAGGCAAGCTGCAGAACCATACGAATTTAACGTTGTCCTCGAGAACATCGGGGCGTACGATACAGGATAAGACTTCGAAAGGGAGTCTACAGCAGGCGACAGGCGATTCGGTTTATTCGACGGATGGAATGACCGTCTCACTGAAGCGCAAGGAGGGCAAATGGAATGCGCTTACCTCCGGGCAGGCGGAGGAGTTGTGGATGACCCGGCTCAATCCGCTGGAGCAGCTTGAATATATTGGAGAATCGGATAAGAAAATATCCGCGGAGCTGGGCGCGGCCAGGGGGACGAAGGTGCTCCGGATTGAGCTGTCGCCGGAGGCCGCGGCCAATATGACGAAGCGATCGCTTCAAGGACAGATGAAACTGCTTCTCGAGCGAATGCAGCGGAAGGGTGACCCGCTGTACAGTGAGGACCCCAAAGTCCGGGCCCGGCTGAAAGCCGTATGGGAGCGGGACCATGAGGAATTGACGCGAATGCTTGATCAAGCGGAGGCTGCCTCTATCTGTCATCTGACGATCGATAAGCGGTCACAGCTGCCGATCCGCATGACGATGGAGAGGTCGGTGTCCTATGTGGACCGGTCCGGCAAGGCGAGAACCGAGGCGCTCTTATCCGACGTTACATTTATTGGCTATTGATAAGCGGGGAGAGCAGCAATTCTGCATCCTTTAGCTGACGGAGGGCGGCAGTGCGTGCTACAATGAGGTATAAATTTACCGCTGTTCAATTTTTGGCAGCGGTCTCAACATAAGGAGGACTAGACATATGCGTGACCCCAGAATTCAGAAGCTGGCTCATAATCTCGTGACCTACTCGGTCGACATGCAGCCGGGTGAAAATGTGCTGATCGAAATGATCGGCTCGGAACGGGATTTGCTGAATGCAATCATCGAAGAAGTATCCAAGCATGGTGGACGTCCGTTCGTGCAATTGACCGACCGTACCGTTCAGCGCGCCATGCTGAAACATGCAAGCAAGGAGCAGCTTGAGCTGTGGGCGGAGTTCGATGTCGCCCGTATGAAGAAGATGGACTGCTACATCGGGATTCGGGCAGGCGAGAACGTGAACGATTTGGCCGATGTGCCTGAAGAGAATATGAAGCTCTATAACGCACTATATTCACATCCGGTACATAGCGAAGAGCGCGTCAAGCACACGAAGTGGGTGGTGCTCCGATATCCGAACGCCAGCATGGCGCAGCTAGCCAACACCAGCACCGAGGCGTTTGAGGACTTCTATTTCGACGTCTGCAACCTGGATTATTCCAAAATGGACCGCGCCCAGGACCCGCTTGCAGAGCTGATGAGAAAGACCGATAAGGTCCGCATCGTTGGTCCGGGCACGGATCTTACCTTCTCCATCAAAAATATCGGTGCCGAAAAGTGCTCCGGCCAGAAGAACATTCCGGACGGAGAAGTATATACCGCGCCCGTACGGGATTCGGTAAACGGGACGATCGCATACAATACTCCGACGTTGTATAACGGCGTCACCTTTGAAAACATCAAATTCCGTTTCGAAAACGGTAAAATCGTAGAGGCGACGGGCAGCGACACGAAGCGCCTGAACGAGATTCTGGATTCGGATGAAGGGGCGAGATACATCGGAGAATTCGCCATCGGCTTCAATCCGTATATTTTAACGCCGATGAAGGATATTCTGTTCGACGAGAAAATCGCCGGCAGCCTGCATTTTACGCCGGGGCAGGCATATGATGTAACAGACAACGGCAACCGTTCCTCCATTCACTGGGACCTTGTGCTGATTCAGCGTCCGGAGTACGGCGGCGGTGAAATCTATTTCGACGATCGGCTGATCCGCAAAGACGGATTGTTCGTCATTCCGGAGCTGGAGGCGCTAAATCCGGAAAATCTTAAATAGATTGGAAAATAGGTTGCATAAGAAAACGGATTCAATGTATCATGAAGGTGCAATGTGAGATATTTTTTCAGATCCTAAAAGTTACGGAGGGATTCGTATGTCCAATAACAACACAGCGATCGTAGAAATTTCGCAAACGGCCAGTAAGTTCTCGTCCTCCATCGTCTTGCAGGCGGAGAACAAGTACATCGATGTGAAGAGTATTTTGGGCCTGTTCACCACGCTGGTGAGCAACCAAAGCTACGAGCTGCATGTACACGGACCTGATGCTGACGAAGCTAAACAAGCAATGATCGACGTATTTAACAAGCATGGCTTGAATGTCTCCGTCGTGGCTGAATAACAGCCGAAGAACACCCTTCCACCGAATGGAAGGGTGTTTTTTCGTTAGCAGGGGGTCTATTTTTTTCAGGTCCTTGTATTGCTCCGCGATTTCGACTAATATTAAAGATAGTAACTGTGCTGTGATTTTGGACATAGGGGGGAAGATCATGACTTCATCTGATCTACAGGAACAGCTGAATCTTAAAGCGATCAGTCTTCTACATGAAGATGCAGATAAAATCCTAAAGCTTATTGAAGTACAGATGGAGAATCTGGCGACCCGTTATTGCCCTCTCTATGAGGAAGTGCTGGATACCCAAATGTACGGTTTTTCGAAAGAGGTCGATTTTGCGGTACGGGCCGGACTTCTTCCGGAAAGTACAGGGAAGCAGCTGATCAGCAAGCTCGAACGCAATCTGGCGCTCCTGTACGAAGCCATGAATCAATCCGAATAGCCTGTACTTGTACAGGCGCATACATAGAAGAGGCTGTCCGAATGGTCTATTGACCCGGACAGCCTCTTGGTATGTTATGGGACGTTAGTTAACGGCGGAGAATCCTGCGGCCAATCAAATGACGCGTCCCAAAGGCTATACTAGGAAGAAGGACACGCCAAGGATGATATAGACAGCTAATAGCAGCAAGCCCTCGTACCAGTTGGAGGCGCCGTCCTGGGTGATGGATCTGGCTATGAATACGGCAACGCCGATGGCCACAAGCTCGAGCGTCGTGAATACGAGATCCATGGTGTCGCCCATAAAGAAGCTGACGAACACAAGGACAGGGGCGACAAACAGGGCGATTTGCAGGCTGCTGCCGACCGCAATTTCCACGGCGGCGCTGATCTTGTTCTTCAGTGCCAGCATGATCGCTGCGCTGTGCTCAGCCGCGTTACCGATGATGGCTACCAGAAATGCACCGATAAACAGCTCGCTGAGACCGTATTCGTGGCTGATCGGCTCCAGCACGCCGACAAGCCATTCACTGACGAAGGCGACCATAACCGTTGCAATGATGAGATACAGAACGGAGCGTCCTTTCGACCAGGTCGGTTCTTGTTCATGTGCAAGCGCATCCTGATCGCTCTTATCTTCGCTGACATCCGCCAAGTACTCCTTATGCGTGATCATGGAGAAGCCGAGCCATGCTATGTAGGAGACGATCAGAATTCCTGCGACGATCAGGCTGAGCAGCTTCGTTTCGTCTTCCGTAATCGAATGGGTATTCAAGAAGACAGCGGGAACGAATAGTGCGATGATGGCCAGCGTCATAAGGGAGCCGTTCAGCCCTGCCAGCGTCATGTTGAATTTCTGGATTTTAAACTTGAGCCCTCCCGCAAACAGGCTCAGACCGAGTACAAGCAGCAAATTGCCGATGATCGAGCCGGTGATGCTCGCCTTAACCATGTCGTACAGGCCTTCACGAATCAGCAAGATCGCGATGATCAGCTCGGCGGCATTGCCGAAGGTGGCGTTCAGGAAGCCGCCAAGGCGCTGGCCGGCATAATGGGCGACGCTTTCGGTCGCTTTGCCCAGAAAGCCGGCGACAAAGATGACCGAAATGGAAGAAAGGATGAACTGGAGGGTAAAATTCCACCCTGCATAATGACCGATTGCGCTGAGCAGAAAGGTCACGATGAGAAGCGCCGGGCTCAACCATTTTTTCATAATGTACACCTGCCTTTTGTATTGTCATTCGAAGAAGCGATCGTACGAGCCGAAACGACGATTCTCGGGGTTCTTTTTACAATATACCCATTTTGTTTGAAAAATTATCCGGTGTTTGTGATGCGGGCATTTGCTTTTTGGGCCTGTTAGGATTTACAATAACGGATAATGAGGTGAAGGAGGATTTGGCATGACGGAACAACTTCAACTGGATAACGGTTTAATTCGGATATCGGATGATGTCGTATCGAAAATTGCCGGACTGGCAGCCTTGGAGACACCAGGAATTGCAGCGATGTCCGGCGGATTGTCGGAGGGCTGGGCCAAGCGGCTTAGCGGTAAAAATGTGCAGAAGGGTGTTACGGTAGAGGTAGGGCAGCTCGAGGCCGCAATCGATTTGCGCATCATTGTGCTCTATGAGACGCCTATACATGAAGTGTGCCGCATGCTTCAGCAGAATGTCCGCGAAGCGGTCGAGAGCATGACCGGCCTTCGTGTCGTTGAGGTCAACGTCAAGGTCGAAGGCGTGGCGTTCAAGGATGACGAAATCGACGATCTTCCGCAGCGCGCGAAATAAGTCGATACGCTTGGGAGGGGAAGCGGCTCTCCCTGCAGCAATGAACACAATGGATTGTACATAAAAAAGACTACCGGGCTGTCCGGTAGTCTTTTTTAATGACGGATTTGACCTGTTCCTGCTTCGCCGGCCGGTTGCTGTCCCTTGAGATGCTGAGGACAATCCCCATGCTGAGCATCATGACGAGCAGGGATGAGCCGCCGTAGCTGATAAACGGAAGGGTCACGCCGGTAATCGGAATCGTGTTGGTCACGCCGCCGATATTGATAAAGGCCTGAATGGCGATGAGGCCCATGATGCCCACGCCCGTCAGCGTCCCGAAAGGATCGGAGCATCGGAGCGAGACGATAATGCCTCGGATAATGAAATACAAGTAGAACAGTAAAAATAATGCCGTGCCGATAAAGCCGAATTCCTCGCCGATGACGGAGAAAATAAAGTCGTTGTAGGGGTTCGGCAAGTAATGCAGCTTCTGCACGCTCTCGCCGAAACCTGCTCCGGTGACACCGCCTTGGCCGATGGCAATCAGGGATTGAACCAGGTTGTAGCCCGTACTCGATTCATCCTTGAAGGGATCCAGAAACGCCTCGATCCGTCCGACCTTATAGTTCTTGGAGGCTTGCTCGGGAGTATCGTCCGAGTTAAAGAGCGAGCCGACGCCGAGCGTAAGCACCAAACCGAGCGCGACGAGCGAAATACAGCCGAGAATATGCTTGAGGTTGGCACCGCCCGCATAGATGAGCAGCCCGCAGGTCGCGACCAGAATGAAGCAGGAGCCGAGATCCGGCTGCAGCATGATGAGTCCTGCGACGATGCCCACGATGATCAGGACGGGGAAGAATCCGCCCTTCCATTGACGGATGCGTTCCCCTTTCTTCGTGATCAAGGCGGACAGATACACGATCGTAGCGATCTTGGCAAGCTCGGTAGGCTGAATGCCCAGGGATCCGAGCTGGAACCAGCTGACGGCGCCGTTGGTCGTCTTACCGAGCATTACGACCAAGATAAGCAGGATCAGTGTTAGAAAAAATACAGGAAGAAACAGCTTCTTGTATTTCTTGTAGTTGATGTTCATTGCCACGAACATGACAAAGGTACCCAGAACGGCAAAGGCGGCCTGACGCTTCGTGAAGTAAAGCGGATCGTTGTTGAATTTCTCATTGAAGACGGTCAAGCTGGAGCTGGAACTGAACACCATAATCAGTCCGAATCCCACCAGCAGCAAGGTCATGATGAGCAGCTGGAAATCAGGAGTGCCTCTCTTCGGCTGAGGTTTGGTCGTATTCATGGCGTAACCACTACGCTTCCAGCAGAGCTTTCAGCTCCTGAATCTTCTTGGTGGCCACATTCATAACCGGCTGAGGAGCCATGCTCTCATACTCCAGACCATGAGGGAAGGTAGCCTTGCCCATGTAGACCGCTTCAATCTTAAGAATGGTGTCAGGCTTCTCCAGCTTGCCTTCCACGGCGCGGGTGTTGATGCGCAGGAAGTATTCTGCCTGGTTCTTTTTATCTTCGATTTTCAAATCGTATGTAGCGCGGTAGTATTCCCACTGCCAGCGAATGAACCCTACCTTTTCCGCACATTCGTCGAGGTAAGCCAAATCGCTGTGTAAACCGTCTAAGCCTGTATTTTCAAAAATCATGTGGTCATAAACCCCCTTAATATTCCTAGCAAAGTTCTTTAATATGATAGTATGTTTCAGGAACTTCTGCAAGCCTGTAGCGCCCGTCCGGCCTCAATTTGAGACCATGTATCCAGAAGATATTTTGGTGACGACAGGCATTCCTCTTTTCTGTTAGAATAAAACGAGGAGCAAATCGGTTTTGAAATGTACGCTTTCCATCCGCGCGGTTATATATTCATATGGTTTATATCATACAGCGAAAGGCGGAGGGCCAAATGAACCGGACCGTGTACAAGACGGAATATTATGCAGTCGAGGTGAACGATCAGCACGAAATCGTTGTATTCGACCAGATGCCGGAGTCAGCCTCGGTGGTAGCGATGCATGAAGGCTGCCTGCTGCTGGTTCGCCAGTATCGGGAAGCGGTGGACGAGATAACCTGGGAGCTTCCCGGAGGGACCGTCCGTCCCGGGGAAGAGGCTGCTGCGGCCGCCCGGCGCGAACTGGAGGAGGAAGCGGGCATACGATGCAAGGATCTTAGCTATATGGGCAGCGCTTACCCGATGGCTTCGCTTGCGAACCGGAAGGTGCATTATTATTTTACGGATGTGTTGAAGCCGGCAGGCGCTTTGGACCGCCGTCCGGACGATGACGATGTGGCCGCCGCATGGGTTCCGCTTCGGGACGTGTTCCGAAAGGTTCAGCAAGGCGGCGTTGACGCCATGGTCGGACATGGCCTGCTTCTGGGGAGCCTTAACGGTTATTTTTCGATCGAATGATCGTTCATAGTTCGGGGAGGATGATGAAGCTTGATGAAGGAAGCATTTTGGGAACAGTGGTTTCCGCGAATGGTAGAGTGGCGACGTCATTTACATATGAATCCGGAAGTATCGTTTCATGAGAAGGAAACCTCGAGATTTGTTGCGGACCGGCTGCGGGAGCTCGGCCTCGAGGTAAAGACCGATGTCGGCGGTCACGGCGTCATTGGCATTTTAAGAGGCGACAAGCGGGGAAAAACGATCGTGCTGCGGGCGGACATGGACGCCCTGCCGATCGAGGACGGCAAGAGCTGTGAATATAAATCCAGAGTTCCGGGGGTAATGCATGCCTGCGGGCATGACGGCCATACCTCCATGCTGCTTGGAGCGGCCGCTTACTACAGCACGTACCGGGAGGAGCTTCCGGGCGAAATCCGGTTCATGTTCCAGCCTGCGGAGGAGGTGTGCCCCGGCGGGGCGATCGAGATGATCAAGGACGGCGCCATCGAAGGCGCCGATGTGGTCTACGGGCTTCACCTGTGGACACCGCTCCCGGTCGGCACCGCAGCGAGTGCTCCGGGTCCGCTCATGGCCGCAGCCGATGAATTCTTCATCGATATTACCGGCCGCGGCGGTCACGGCGGGATGCCGCATGTAACGGCTGATGCGCTTGTAGCCGGGGCCGCGCTTGTCATGCAGCTGCAGACGATCGTGAGCCGAACGGTCGATCCGCTTC
Source organism: Paenibacillus sp. FSL W8-0919 (assembly GCF_038003785.1). Lineage (NCBI taxonomy): Bacteria > Bacillati > Bacillota > Bacilli > Caryophanales > Paenibacillaceae > Paenibacillus > Paenibacillus sp. FSL W8-0919. The sequence goes on along the minus strand of NZ_JBBOPV010000001.1, from coordinate 5,754,589 downwards.
AGCCTGCGGTCGTCACGATCGGTACGATGCAGGCAGGCACAGCGCAGAATGTGATCGCATCGTCCTGCCGGATTACGGGAACGGTGCGCACGTTCGACGAGGCTACGCGGACGCTGATCCGTGAGCGGATCGAAATGATGGCCCGCACCGTATCCGAGACCTATGGCACGGAATCGTCGGTCCGTTATCTGATTGGCTATCCGGCCCTGGTGAATGATGAGCAGGAGACGGCCCGATTCTTCCGTACGGCGCCGAAGGTGTTCGGAGACGAGTTTGTGCAGCTGTCGCCGAAGCTGATGCCGGCCGAGGATTTTGCTTACTATCTACAAGAGCTTCCGGGCTGCTTCATGTTCGTGGGCGCAGGGAACCCGCAGAAGGAAGCGGTATACCCGCATCACCATCCGATGTTTGATTTCGATGAAGAGGCGATGCGGTACGGCGTTCGGCTGCTCGTGGAGATGGTATCAAGCTGCCGGGAGGAAGGCTAGAGAATCTGCCTTCTTTGACGGCAGGCGCATGAATGGACGTTTTTTGGCAATCCTATAGATTATAAGGGGAAGTTCAGATCCAATGTTTGTTTGGATGTGGACTTCCTTTTTTTAGGAGCTGGAAGACCCTTGCCGCAAATTCATGCAAAAGGAGGAGTAGACGATGAACCCAAAGCCATGCATCGTCCAAAGGGATCGGACCATTCTGCTTGAGACCGCACACCCCGAATTCGAGCAGGCCCGCCGGCAGCTGTCGCAGTATGCCGATCTGGTCAAAAGTCCTTCGTCGTTTCATACATATCGCATTACCCCCTTATCGCTCTGGAATGCCGCCGCCAGCGGAAAGAGCGCCGAAACGATCTGCTCCAGCCTGCAGGGGCTGGCCAGATGGGAGGTTCCGGTACAGGTTCTGGCCGAAATTCGACAGCTTGTCAGCCGTTACGGGCAGCTGTCGCTGCTGCCGCATCCGGACAAGGAGCAGCGCCTGCTTCTGCGCAGTGTCAGCGAGTCGCTGCTGAACGAGCTGCGGAGCCTGCGCACGCTGGCGGACATCGGGCTCGACTTCCGCTCATCCAAGGAGGCGGAGGTCCCGGCGGACCGGCGGGGCTTATTGAAGCAGGAGCTGACGCGTCTCGGCTATCCTGTCCTGGACCATGCGGGGTATCAGGACGGGCAGTATTTGGACATCCGGTGGCGGGGAGAAACCGATCCGTTGGCCGCAACTCCAGGCAACGAAAGCCTGCCGGAAGCTTCCGATCCCCGGAAGGAGGAGAAGGTGCAAGGCTTTCGGCTTCGCGATTACCAGCGTGAGGCGGCCGCATCCATTCGGGATGCCGGGGGTTCAGGGGGCAGCGGCGTGATCGTGCTGCCTTGCGGGGCGGGGAAGACGGTGATCGGCATGGCGGCAATGCGCGAGCTGCAGTGCGAGACGCTGATCCTCACGTCCAATACAACCTCGGTCAGGCAGTGGGTCGATGAGCTGTTAAGGAAAACGACGCTGACCCCGGAGGACATCGGCGAATATTCCGGACATCGGAAAGAAGTCCGGCCGGTCACCGTCGCCACGTATCAGATATTGACGCATCGGCCGGGCAAGGGGGACGAGCAGCTCCATATGAAGCTGTTCAATGAGCGCCGCTGGGGGCTGATCATATACGATGAGGTTCATCTGCTGCCCGCCCCGGTATTTCGAGCTACCGCCGATATCCAGGCCACACGCCGTCTGGGTCTGACCGCGACGCTGATTCGGGAGGATGGACGGGAGCATGATGTATTTTCGCTGATCGGTCCGAAGCGGTATGAGATGCCGTGGAAGGAGCTCGAGGATCAGGGGTGGATCGCCGAGGTGGACTGCCTGGAGGTTAAGGTGCCGATGACTTCGCATCTGAAAGAGAAATACCTGGCTGCAGGAAAGAGAGAGCAGTATCGGCTCGCGGCCGAAAATCCGTCCAAGCTGTCAACCCTTATCCGGCTTGTCGAGCGCCATCCGGGGGCACAGATCCTCATCATCGGCCAGTACCTGGATCAGCTGAAAGCCATTGCCGATCGGCTGCAGGCGCCGCTCATTACCGGGCGGATGGCGCAGAACGAACGGCATGCCTGGTATGCCGCTTTTCGCAGCGGGGAGACCCGGCTGCTCGTCGTCTCCAAGGTTGCCAATTTTGCGGTGGATCTGCCGGATGCGTCGGTGGCTATCGAGGTTTCCGGCAGCTACGGCTCGCGTCAGGAAGAAGCCCAGCGTTTGGGGAGACTGCTGCGGCCCAAGCAAGGTGAGAATAAGGCGCATTTCTATACGCTCGTAACGGAGGACAGCCGTGAGGAGTTTTTTGCGCTGCGTCGCCGTATGTTCTTGATTGAGCAGGGCTACGAGTATCGGACGATGACCGTCATGGAGGGGGCGGTCCCCGCCCCTGTGCATGCGAAGCAGACTTCGGGTCGCAAAGAACCGAGACCGGCGGGCAGAAGGGAGGCGTCAAGCCCATGACGGCGATGGGGGATCATGAAAGGGGAGGAACGGCCAGCCTGGATCAGCTGCGTCCCCTGGAGCGCACAGTGCTTTCCTTCATTTGGCGCAGGTTCGCCGGGAGGCCATTTAGCGACGACCATTTGCGCACGCTGATCATTCCGCGTTTGAGCGGCGCGGAGGTGCAGCTTGGGGTGCTGCTCTTACGGAGGCGGGGATGGATTAAGGCGGCAAGCAAAGGATGGAACGAGTGGGAGTACTGCATTCCGTTTCATAAGCTCGGATTCCTTCAATCGTCGTTTGGCGGTTTGCAGGCAGTTCCGTCCGCGGGAGAACCTTCCAAGCTGCTGCAGGAAGGAAGAGCCGGCATATCGCTTGATGTATTCAATACGCTGGTATATGCGGAGAAAACCTCTTTGGCCGTTACTTCCCGTGGCGTGCTGCACAAAAAGCATATCCGGCGGCTGGAGGAGATCGCAGCCCTTTCTCCAAACGATTTGGATCCAGCAGTGCTCCGGTTCACTCAGCATGAAGCGTATCCGCCTCAAATAGCGCTTATTCTTGACCTGCTCCAGTCTCTCGGGCTTGCCGCCATCCAGTCTCTCGGGCTTGCCGCCATCCAGCGGCACGGGCTGATCATTGATCGCCGGGCTCTTGGAGAATGGCTGGAGCTTTCGCGCGAAGCGATGGATAACAGGATCCTCTTCATTCTTATGGAGCGCTGCACTCCGGAGAATCCGGCCTACCAGCATTTCGTCTGGCGTCTGTGCGATCCGTCCTTGACTTGCGGGCGGTGGATCGATCCGGGCCTGCTGCTGTCGGACAGCCATGACGGCAGTCAGAAGGAAGATGGTGCCGGCACCATTAGCCGTTTACACGCCGGGGAAGCCTTCCCATGGCTTCGTTTGCTGGCAGGCTGCGGGTACATCGACCTCGGAGAGAATGATGACGGAAGGATCGTGTTTCGATGGCGCATGACGCCGCTCCCTGCGTTATTCGGAGGTTTCGCAAACAGCGAAGCAGGAAGCGGCCGGTTGTATATTCAGCCCGATTTCGATATCCTGATCCCGCCCGACGTTCCTTATACGCTTAGATTTCAGGCTGCGCTGTTTACGGAACGGTTATCGGATGACGTCATGTCCGTTTATCGGCTGACCCGCGACTCGGTCATGGAGGCCGCAAGGGCAGGCATCGGCCCGGAGCAGATCATCCAACTGCTCGAGAAAGGGGCGGCGGCCGGATTCCCTGACCATGTCCGGACCGCGATCGTCCAGTGGGGCATGGGAGCGGACGATTCGGAAAACCGCCCGGGCCACCGGCTTCAGCTGGGTAACGCGGACCTTGCCGATGGTGCCGATGGTGGGAGCAGTCGATATCCGCTGCCTTGGTCCCTTGATTCCGCAGCGGCTGTGATCACGGAGCGGGCTGGCAGCACTGGCGAAGCGGAGAACGAGCCTAACGAGGTGGATGAGCGGTTGCCGGATATTCGCTCTCTGCTCCCGGATTTGACGCGGATTCCTGCCATGTGGACGAAGGATTGGCGGGCTTACCACAGCTCGACGGCCAAGCAAATGATGGAGCAGGCACTCGCTTTATCCGTAAAACTGGAAATTTCGATCAACGGCAGACGAATGGAATTCATTCCGCGCGAGCTGGGGCGAAACCCCTGGACAATAACAGGCGCCCTGTTTCCCCCTGGCGCTGACGGCCCGGAGTCGATCGTGCAGCTTAGCGAAGGACAATGGAGAGAAATGCGCTTGCTTATCCCTGAAAGCGTATGAATTCCCCCTTCTTAAGAGACGCACGTTATGCTATGATGGAAGAGTCCACGAATGCACAAGCAAGGGACGAATCTAATAGAGAAGCGGGATGAGTTCATGAGCGTATCGGAAATAAACACGATCGATATGGCCGAGGTGCTCACCTATGCCTACGAGATCGGCGATATGATTAATGCTTCCGTCGAAGTGGCGGATTACTTATATTGGAAGCAGGCGGTTGAGCGAGACCCGGCCATCCAGAGCTTGATCAAGAAGCTGGAAGCCAAGAAGGAGCTGTTCGAGGAGACGCAGCGGTTCGGTCACTTCCATCCGAACTACCATTCGGCGAAGGATGAGGTCAGCAAGGTGGAGGCGGAGCTGGAAGCCTTTGAGCCGGTCGCCCGGTTCAAACAGGCGGAGAAGAATCTGGATGATCTTCTGCACTCAATGTCCGAGCGAATTGCCTTCTCGGTTTCGAGCAGCATCAAGGTCCCTAGCAACGATCCTCTTCCGAAGAAGGGCTGCGGCAGCGGTGGCGCCTGCCAGTGCGGCTAAAGCGCTGCGAGCCGATAAGAGAATGAAAGCGAGGCGAGGACCTTAGGATGTTGGCGGAACGTACCGGTTTTATTATATGGGTCAGCGATGTCAAGGCAGCGAGGAATCTGGAGAAGTACGGCAGCGTGCATTATATTTCACGCCGGATGCATTACGTTGTGATGTACGTCAACGCGGACCGTGCCGAGGAAACGATGAAGAATATCCGGAGATTATCTTACGTACGTAAGATCGAGCGCTCTTACCGGAACGAGATAAAGACGGAATATAACAGCAAAGGTCCTGACAAGGCGAAGTTCTACGGTCCATAGACCGGAGACGAAGCTTGCAGGCGCAGTTTGAGGACAGAAACGACATAAGGCAACCACTGGTTGCAACAGCGCGGATTAGCGGCCCTCCGGGGCCGTTTTTTTTATTGTCCGGCGGGGAAGACGATGATCCGACGTGAACCCGCGTTTTCATTTTTATAAAAATTATCGGCAAAAGCTAGAAATCAATTGGAATAAATCGGAATCTCCGGCGATAATATAGATACAACTAGAGGAATTACTAAATTTTCGGTAAATGTTCACAAGAAGCAAGGTTTCAATCTTGTGAATCCTAGTGGAATGATGTAATATGTTGGGTATATATACATAGATATAAAGACCCATTTGGTGGAGAGTGATATTCCATGCGCGACAAAGGGACTGAGCGTTGGAGCACATACGAGCCGTTTTATATTACATTGAATGATAAAAAAGTGGCTGACATCGTCGTTACCAATCATGCGAGAAGCCGGTATACGGATCGGGTAAAGGGCGACGACACGACCCATGAGGAAATCGGGGCCTGGATGTGGGAATGCCTGAAGCAGAACCGGATCGTGCCGTACTATCGCAATGAACAGGACGTTTATTTAATTGACGACGATTTGGTCGTGGTAGCGGAGTTTTCGGAGCTGGAGGATGAGCGTGATCTTATCGGCAACCCGCTGCATCGGATGATTATCGTGACTTTTTTGGGGCGCATGTCGGAGACGATTGAGCTTCGCGACCTGAAGTCATATTATTCGTGGCTGCGCCATTCGCGGCGCATGACCTTGATCAAGAACAGTCGTAAACGAAAATAATTTTAAAAAATAATAGATAGAAATCCACATTGGCATGCGAGCGATCTGCGCGGATGTCTTTTTTGTGCGTTTGCCGGCAATCGGCTACAATGGTGTTGAGCCAGGCAGCGAGAGGGGTAACGATCGTTATGAATTTTCATCAGCTACATATTTTTTATACGGTGGCGGAGCGGGGGAGCTTCTCGGCGGCCGCTCAGGCGCTCCACATGAGCCAGCCTGCGGTCACGATGCAGATCCAGGCTCTGGAGGAGCATTTCGGCACGAAGCTGCTGAACCGCTCCACGAAGCGCATCGAACTAAGCGAGGCCGGTCGGATTCTGCTGCCCTATGCCCGGAAGATCCTCGAGCTCTCGCGGGAAACGGATGCGGCGATGGCGGCCTTTTCCAATATGCTGCTCGGAAGGCTCCAGCTCGGCGCAAGCCTGACCATCGGCGAATATGTGCTGCCGCGCCTCCTTGGACCGTTCGGGCGGGCGTATCCCGACATATCGATTATGCTGAAGGTGATGAACACATCGCAGATTCTCGAGGAGATCGCGGGCCATCAATTGAATTTCGGGCTGATCGAAGCACCGGTGGAGCATCCGGATATGGTGCTTGAGCCGGTCATGGAGGACGAGCTGAAGCTGATTGTCCCATCGGGGCATCCGATTGCGGAGAGACCGGATCCAATCGAGCTGAGTGAAGTGCTGACTTATCCGTTTGTGCTTCGAGAGAAAGGCTCCGGTACCCGGAAGGTGATGGAGGATGTGTTGATAGAGCGGGGAATTGACCCCGGGGCGATTCGGACCGTCATGGAGCTCGGCAGCACCGGCGCGGTCAAATCGGCCGTGGAGGAGGGGCTGGGGATCACTATGCTCTCCACCTCAACCGTCAAGCACGAAACCGCGCTTGGGCTGGTCAAGATGATTGATATCGCGGATGCATCGTTCAAACGCAATTTCTATGCGATTCAGCTGCGGTCCGCCCTGCTGCCGATGTCCGCGACAACCTTCCTGACTTATTTGAAAGAGCAGCGGCAGTAACCAGAGGCTTGTTGAGAGCGGCTGCAAGCTTTGTGGTTATGGTCAAACGCGAAAGGAGAATGGAAATGCCCATACGATTACCGGATGACGTAAAGGGAGGCTGTGATTTGCATACGCACACACAGGCTTCGGATGGAATGAATCGTCCCTCTGAAAATGTACAGCTCGCATTCGAGCGCGGCTTAAACGCGCTGGCCATTACGGATCATGACACGGTCGCCGGCGTCGAAGAAGCTCTCCTTGCCGGACAACGTCACGGCATTGAGGTTGTGCCCGGCGTGGAAATCAGTACCATGGCCGGCGGCAAGGACATTCATATCCTGGGGTATTATGTGGATATCCATGACGAAGTCTTTCTCGGACGGCTGGCGGAGCTCCGGCGAACGAGGGAGCTGCGCAATGAGAAGATTTTAGCGAAGCTTAAGGAGCTCGGGATCAGCATCACGATGGATGAAGTCATTCGAGGATTGGGGCGGGAGCTTGCTCCCGATGAGAGCATCGGCCGACCTCATATCGCCGATGCGCTAGTCCGCAAGGGACATGCCGGCAGCATGCGCGAGGCGTTTGACCGCTATCTTGCGCAAGGAGCGGCAGCCTATGTGCCCCAGGAGCGGATTCATCCGTCGGTGGCTTGCGATTGGATTCGCGATGCCGGAGGCGTGCCCGTGCTCGCCCACCCGGGCATTTATGAGGACGATGAACTGGTGGAAATGATCATTCGGGAGGCCGGGCCGAGGGGAATCGAGGTGTACCACTCCGACCACGGAGCGGACGATGAAACCCGCTACCTGGCCATGGCCCAGCAATACAGCCTCATCGTGACCGGCGGCTCGGACTATCATGGCGTGAGGCAGGGCGAGGTGTTTCACGGAGACATCGGTGCAAGGCGCGTAGCGGCCGAGGTGCTGGAGCAGCTGCGGAATTCGCAGGGATCCGTACAGTGAACGGACATGGATCAGACATATAAATAAAAACGGGTATCCCCGATTTTCGTTTTCATGGGGGATACCCGTTTTTTTATTGTCTTGGCTTTTATTTGTTCTTGGTTCTTATTTGTTCCAGGCAGCCCAGATAAGGACCGGCACTATCGGTTGTTTTTCACGGTGCTCGGCAGTCCCTTGATCAGCTGTTCATCCGGCGTGACGAACAACGTCTTCTGATTGTCGTAGATCACATATCCCGGCTTCGCCCCGCTTGGCTTGCGGACATGCCGGATCAAGGTGTAGTCGACAGGCACGCTGCTGGACTCCTTGGCCTGGCTGTGGTAGGCCGCCAGCTGCGCCGCTTCCTGCAGCGTCGCCTCCCCGAATTCGCTGCTGCGGATCACGACGTGCGACCCCGGAATATCCTTCGTGTGAAGCCAAGTATCGTTAGGGGATGCAAGGCGGTTGGTCAGGTACTCGTTCTGCAGATTGTTCTTCCCGACGTACAGCTCGATGCCCTCCGATGATGTGTAGACATGAAGCGTAGGCTTGTCGTTCTTCTTCTTTTTCTTCGTCTTGCGGCTTCGGTCCCGGAGGTACCCTTGCTGGATCAATTCTTCCCGTATTTCGTCAATGTCGTTCAAGGTGGCATGGTCCAGCTGCTGAAGGAGATTGTCGAGATAGCCGATTTCCTCACGGGTTTTGATCAGCTGCTCGTTAATGACGGCCAGGCTGTTTTTATATTTGTTATATTTTTTAAAATAGCGCTGGGCATTATCCGATGGCGTCAGGAGAGGGTCCAGCGGAATGGTGACGAGCGACTGCTCTTCATCGTAATAGTTGACGAGCCGGACTTCCCGGTCCCCCTTCTGAATTTGGTGCAGCGAGGCGAACAGAAGCTCGCCGAAGATCCGGTAACGGTCCGCATCGCCGGCTTCCTCCAAATCCTCATGCAGTTTATCGAGCTTCTTGATATTCTTGGTCCGCTCGTTCTGCAGAAAACGCAGAAGATCGCTTACCTTCTGCTTCACGGCGTCGCGCTGGGCTTTATCGCCGTAATAATCCTCCATGCACTCGCTCACCGAGCCATAGGTCTTGGTCTCTTCCGCCAAGTGGGTGAGCGGAATGACCGAGAACACCGACTTTCCCTTTGCATTAAGTCCGGATACGGGGCTGTACCGATGATGGCGCACCATATCCATCACCTCGTTGAATGCGCTCCACAGGCTGCCGCAATTTTTCTCGGACTCTCCGCCGGAGGCATCTTCCGCTCCGGCCCGGTGCGTGATCTCTTGGGCGGCGAGCGGGCTCAAACCGCTGAAGGTGCCCACAAGCCATGAAACTGCCGGCTCCTCGCTGAGCAGGCATGCCTCACGGAAAGCGTCTTGTCCCGTTTCAAGCGGATTCTGCTTGAACTGCTCGGGCGGGCTCGTGTAGGCAAAGCCCGGCATGACAACTCTGTAGCTGCTGATCGCCGGCGTGACATGGTGAATGCCGTCCAGGATCGTGCCCGTGGCCGGATCGAGCAGAATGATGTTGCTGTGCCTGCCCATCAGCTCAACGATGATTTTTTTGGTGGATACATCGCCCAGCTCGTCGCGCTGCCGGACCGTGATCTCGATAATCCGCTCCATGCCGACCTGCGTTATGTCCTCAATGATGCCGCTCTCGCAGTGCTTCCGCATCACCATGCAGAACATGGGCGCTTCCGCCGGATTGACGAACGCTTCGCCGGTAAGATGCACCCGGGGATACGTCGGGTTCGCGGACAGCAGCAGCTTTGCATTGCCTTGCTGCGTGCGGATATGCAGGACGATGTCCCTCTCATTCGGTTGATATATTTTATTGATCCGCGCGCCCCGGCATGATTGAAGCTCATGCACGAGCGCACGTGTAACGATTCCGTCCAGTGCCATGAATACATTCTCCTTCTGTCTCTTACCCTTCCTATCGTACTTCTCTATGATGCCATATTTCCCGTAAAAACTTAATAGCCCCTTCTGTGATAATTCAGGTTTTGTCCGAATACATTTACGTAGCAGGGGTGGAAAAGCTGTCAATCCGCCGGAACTTGCGTAAAACAACCGGGAGGGAAAGGAAGCATGGAACAAAAGCAATGGCACCAGATGGATGTGGATGAATTGCAGCAGGTGCTGCATTTGCGTCCGGAGCAGGGCCTCACGGAAGAGGAAGCCGGGGAAAGACGGAAAACCAGCGGTTATAACGAGCTCTCCGAGGGGGCGAAAATTTCCCCGCTTGTTCTGTTTTTGAACCAATTCAAGGATTTCATGGTGCTCGTGCTCCTTGGGGCGACCCTGATCTCCGGATTGCTTGGGGAGTATCTGGATGCCGTAACCATCGTGGCGATTATACTGATAAACGGGATACTCGGTTTTGTCCAAGAGTTTAAAGCGGAGCGGTCGCTGCGGGCTCTGAAGCAGCTGTCCGCCCCGTCCTCCAAAGTGCTGCGGGACGGTAAAGTGGTGCATCTGGCGGCCAGGGAGCTGGTGCCTGGAGACGTGGTGCTGGTGGAGAGCGGCGACCGCATTCCGGCCGACGTCCGCTGGCTGGAGACGAGCAGCTGCAGCGTTGAGGAGTCGGCATTAACCGGGGAGTCGATGCCGGTGAACAAGCATGCCGAGCCGATCCCCGAGGCGGATGTGCCGCTTGGCGACCGCAAAAATATCGGCTTTATGGGCACGATGGTCACCCGCGGTTCCGCCAAGGGCGTTGTCATCCGGACTGGAATGGATACCGAAATGGGCAAGATCGCCGATCTGATCCAGAGCACCGAATCCCAGGAAACGCCGCTGCAGCATCGTTTGGAGCAGCTAGGGAAAATATTGATCGGCGTTTCGCTCGCGCTCACGGTTCTGGTCGTCGTGGCGGGCATCCTCCACGGGCAGCCGGCGGCAGGCATGTTCCTGGCAGGCGTCAGCCTTGCGGTTGCAGCCATTCCGGAGGGGCTTCCGGCCATCGTAACGATCGCCCTGGCGCTCGGCGTCCAGCGGATGATCAAGCGCAAGGCCATTGTGCGGAAGCTGCCTTCGGTCGAGACGCTTGGCTGCGCCTCCGTCATCTGCTCCGACAAGACGGGCACGCTGACCCAGAATAAAATGACCGTCACCCGGATCTGGCTTGGGGGCCGCATCTTGGAGGTGACCGGACAAGGCTATGATCCGACTGGACAAATCCTCCATAAGGGCAAGCCGGTCGAGCTGCGGTCCGATCAGGCGCTGCGCCGGCTCCTGCAGATCGGGGGACTGTGCAACAACGCCGAAATCGTCGAGACTATACAGCAAGATACGCGTAACAAGCGCAAAGGCAAGGAGGAGCCTGCGGCCCCTTCCGCTTGGGAATTGAAAGGGGACCCGACCGAAGGCGCCCTGCTGACCCTGTCGTCCAAGATGGGTTTGACCAAAGCAAGCTTGGCATCCGTGTACCAGCGGGATAAGGAATTTCCGTTCGATTCGGAACGGAAGCTGATGTCCGTCATCGTCAGCCATCAGGGGGGACGCCTGCTCTGCACGAAGGGCGCGCCGGATGTGCTGCTTGAAGCCTGCACGTATATTTTATGGGACGGAAACGTCGTGCCGCTTACACCGACGCTGCGCCAGAAGGTGCTGGCCGCGAACGAAGGCATGGCTTCCGAAGCGCTCCGGGTGCTCGGCCTTGCATACCGCGATCTCCGGCCTTACGACAAGCCGGAAACGGACAAGGAGGCGGAGGGCCAGCTGATCTTCGTCGGATTGGCAGGGATGATCGATCCGCCTCGACGCGAGGTGCGCGACGCGATTGCAACCTGCCGCCGGGCGGGCATCAAGACCGTGATGATTACCGGCGACCACAGGACCACCGCCGAAGCGATTGCCGGCCAGCTTGGCATCATGCCGAGGAACGGCTTGTCCTTGACCGGGCAGGAGCTGTCTCGGATGGATGACAAGGAGCTGGACGCCAAAGTGGACCAGACCTTCGTCTACGCCCGCGTATCCCCGGAGCATAAGCTCCGAATCGTCAAATCGCTGCAGCGCAAGGGCCATGTGGTAGCGATGACCGGCGACGGGGTCAATGATGCGCCGGCCATCAAGGCGTCGGATATCGGCATCGCGATGGGCATCACTGGCACGGATGTGACCAAGGAAGCCTCATCGCTCGTGCTCAGCGACGACAACTTCTCGACCATCGTGTCGGCCATAGAGGAAGGCCGGAGCATCTATGAGAACATACGCAAGTTCATTCGCTATTTGCTGGCATCGAATGTCGGGGAAATTCTGACGATGTTCTTCGCGATGATGCTTGGCCTGCCGCTTCCGCTCGTGCCGATTCAGATTCTATGGGTAAACCTCGTGACCGACGGGCTTCCAGCGATGGCGCTTGGCGTGGACCAGCCGGAGAAGGACCTGATGGAGCACAAGCCGAGAGGGGCCAAGGAGAACATTTTCGCCCGCCGGCTCGGCTGGAAAATTATCAGCCGCGGCGTTTTGATCGGCCTTTGTACGCTTGGAGCCTTCTGGATTACGCTGTCCGGCTCGCCAGACGATTTGGTGAAAGCCCAATCGGTCGCCTTTGCCACGCTTGTGATGGCGCAGCTGATCCACGTGTTCGACTGCCGCAGCTCACGCTCCATTTTCCACCGTAATCCGCTGCAAAACAAAGCGCTGGTACTGGCAGTGCTCTCTTCGATCCTTCTGATGCTGGGGGTTATGTACATCGAGGTATTCCAGCCGATCTTCAAGACGGTTCCGCTCGGACTGAAGGAATGGGCGCTGGTGCTTGTCGCCGCCGGAATCCCGACCTTCCTGATGGGAGCCGGCAGCGTATGGGGTGGACGAAGAAACCGCAACCGCAGCCGCCGCAGCATGATGCCGAAGAGTGCAAATATTTCGGCATAAAGTCAATGGGTGAGCCCATCCGATCTAGTATATGCTAAACTCAAGTTTTGCTATTGCAGAGGAGATGGGTTTGACGATGGAATTTACAAAAATGCACGGACTCGGCAACGACTTCGTTGTCGTGTACGGAGAACAGGAATTGCCTTCGAACGCCTCCGAGCTGGCTGTGAAGCTGTGTGACCGCTTCTTCGGCATCGGCGCGGACGGACTCGTATATATATTGCCTTCAGCCAAGGCGGATTTCACGATGCGGATCATGAACTCCGACGGATCCGAAGCGGAGCAATGCGGCAACGCGATCCGCTGTGTTGCGAAGTATGTTTACGATCATGGCCTGATCGATCGCACGGAGATGACGATTGAGACGCTGGGCGCGGGCGTGCAGAAGCTGCGCCTTACCGTCGAGGCAGAAAGGGTCGCCAGCGTGCGGGTCGATATGGGCGAGCCGATCCTGGATGGACTTCGCGTGCCGACAACGGTGGATCAGCATCCGGTGGTGAACCATCCGATCGAGGTTGACGGGCGGGAATTTCGCTTTACGGCCGTGTCGATGGGGAACCCGCACTGCGTAATCTACGTAGACGACGCCGTCAGCTTCGATCTCGGCACCTGGGGGCCGAAGCTGGAGGTTCACCCGCTGTTCCCGCGGAAGACGAACGTCGAATTCGCGACGGTCAACTCCCGGAATCAGATCGATATGCGGGTATGGGAGCGCGGGGCAGGACCAACGCTTGCTTGCGGCACCGGCGCCTGCGCCACGCTTGTAGCCTCCGTCCTGAACGGTGCGGCTGACCGCAGCGCGACCATTTCCCTTAAAGGGGGAGACTTGTTCATCGAATGGGATGAGCGTGACAATCACGTATATATGACCGGGCCTGCCGAAGTTGTGTATACAGGAACCGTTGTCCTGTAATATGATTCCTGAAAGGCTGCTGAAGCGTTGATATCGGAATCGTTAGATCGAACTGGATATACCGCTATTTGCGGCATTATCTGTCCATTGCCTGGAATTACAAGAAGGAGACCTGAAGGAGACCTGAACGGGTCTCCTCTTTGTCTCTTTATCTTTAGGAAGGTTTTGTGATACATTAGTGAAAATATTAGTCAGGTGGAGGGAAGGCACAGTGAAACCGGATCTAAGGCAGGCGTGGGAGAATCAGGTACTGATCGGGGACGGCGCCATAGGTACCTATCTATATCAACTAGGGTTCCCCGTAGGGATATCATATGAGGAGCTGAACCTGACCTCTCCGGAGGTTATCGGAAACGTTCACCGGCAGTATGTTGACGCCGGCGCGCAGTTGATCGAAACGAATACATTTTCGGCCAACTACGACAAGCTGTCCAAATACGGCCTGGAGTCCAAGGTCGGGGAGATCAACCGGGCAGGCGTGCGCATTGCCCGCGAGGCCGCAGGCCGCGACGGCTATGTCGTCGGCGCTGTCGGCTCCATTCGGGCCGGCCGCAGAAGCAACATATCGACTGGCGAGCTGAAGCGGTACTTTGAGGAGCAGCTCAGCGTTCTATTATCCGAGGGCGTCGACGGCATCCTGCTGGAAACCTTCTATGATGTCGAAGAAATCCAGCTGGCGCTGCAGCAGGTCCGCAAGCTGACCGACCTGCCCGTCATTTGCCAGTTCGCGGTCGAGAATATCGCCCGGACGCTCGACGGCTTCTCGATGCAGGACGCTTATCGGATTCTCAGCCAGGAAGGGGCCGACGTGATCGGTTTCAACTGCCGGACGGGACCGAACGGGATCATGCGCGCATTGGAAACGCTAAGCGGGGTTATGAATCTGCCGGCATCGGTCTATCCTAATGCTGGGATCGCCGATTACGTGGACGGGGAATTCCGTTACGGCGCCAGCCCTGAGTATTTCGGTCAAATGGCGGTGCCGTTCGCGGACCTCGGCGCCCGGATTATCGGCGGATGCTGCGGAACGACGCCGGCTCATATCGCGGAGATCGCTTCGGCGTTATCCGGTTACGTGCCATCGCCTCTGCCGGAGGTTGAACCGGCCGAAATCAACCGGATCGTGATTCAGGAGCCTGCGGAAGGCAATCAGCCGGAGCGCTCTTCCGAGCCTTCCCTCGTCGATCTTGTGAAGGAACGCCACACCGTCATTGTGGAGCTGGATCCGCCGCGCGACCTCGACATCACGAAGTTTATGAAGGGGGCCGAGGCGCTGAAGAACGCGGGAGCGGATGCGCTGACGCTAGCCGACAACTCCCTCGCGGTCACCCGGATGAGCAACATGGCGCTGGGGCATCTTGTACAAGCCAGAATCGGCCTTCGGCCGTTGATTCATATCGCCTGCCGTGACCGGAACCTGATCGGGACCCAATCCCATATGAT
Source organism: Paenibacillus sp. FSL W8-0919 (assembly GCF_038003785.1). Taxonomy (NCBI): domain Bacteria; kingdom Bacillati; phylum Bacillota; class Bacilli; order Caryophanales; family Paenibacillaceae; genus Paenibacillus; species Paenibacillus sp. FSL W8-0919. The sequence goes on along the minus strand of NZ_JBBOPV010000001.1, from coordinate 5,739,516 downwards.
GGGCTTTGACGCGCTTGGCATCGACCATGTGCTTGCAGTTACGGGCGACCCGGCCCGTTTCGGCGACCTTCCGGGCTCGAGCTCGGTTTACGATATGACCTCGTTCGAGATCATTCGGATGATCAAGCAGCTGAACGAAGGCATCGCCTTCTCCGGCAAGCCCTTGAAGCAAAAAGCCAAGTTCGTTGTCGGGGCTGCGTTTAATCCGAATGTGCGCCATTTGGATAAGGCGGTTGCGCGCCTGGAGAAGAAGATTGCGTCCGGCGCGGACTATGTAATGACGCAGCCGGTATATGATCCGGAGCTGATCGTTCGGCTAAGAGAAGCAACCGCTCATCTGGATATCCCGATTTTTATCGGCATTATGCCGCTGGCCAGCGGACGGAACGCAGAGTATCTGCACAATGAGGTGCCGGGCATTCAGTTGTCCGATGAAGTACGCAGCCGCATGGCAGGGCTGGAAGGGGAAGCCGGACGAGCGATGGGCGTCCAAATCGGCAAGGAGCTGCTGGATGTCGCAACCAAGCATTTCAACGGCATTTACCTGATGACGCCGTTTATGTTCTACGAAATGAGCGTGCAATTAATGGAGTACGTCTGGGAGATATCGGGCCGCCGACTGTCCCCCTTGTTTCATTAATAATTATCAATTACAATAGTGTAATGGATGTGATTCCGATGTCATTGAGTATGACCGGATATGGACAGTCCGCCGTCGATTTTCAAGGGTATCATGTGTCAATAGAAGTGAAGTCGGTCAATCACAGGTATTGTGAAGTCGTGTTCAGAATGCCTCGTGAATGGTCCCGCTTTGAGGATTCGCTTCGGAGGGCCGTGCAGACCCGGATCGGCCGCGGACGGGTTGATGTTTACATTAACAAGGAAAATAACGGCGAGTCCCCGGATGCGGTGCTGAATCATGCCATGGTAAAAGCATACTTGCAGGCTGCAGAGGAATTGAAACCTTACGGTATTCAAGGAGAATTGACGGTACGCGACATGCTGTCCCTGCCGGATGTCCTCGTCAGTCCCGGGGGGCTTCCAATGGATGAAGCGCAGCAGCAGGAGTGGCATGATGCGCTTCTTCAAGGTCTCAACAAGGCGCTTGACGGCTTGGTGCAGATGCGGAGCAAGGAAGGGGCATTCCTGGTGAAGGACATCGAGGAGCGGCTTGGCCGTCTTGAATCGCTTCACAGCGAAATGGCCGAGCTGGCGCCTGAAGTGCCGGAGGAATACCGGAAGCGTCTGAGACAGCGCATTGAGTCGCTCGATGACGGGTCGCTTGCCGTTGATGAACATATATTCGGTATGGAAGTGGCTTTGTTTGCCGAACGCTGCAACGTCGAGGAGGAGCTGATCCGTCTTCGCAGCCATTTGGAGCAATGCAGGGAATTGCTTAATCAGAAAGGCCCTGTTGGCCGCAAACTTGATTTTCTGATTCAGGAAATGAACCGAGAAGTCAATACGATTGGATCGAAGGCCAATCATCTGACTCTGGTAAACCGTGTTGTCGAAATGAAAGCGGAACTGGAGAAGATTCGTGAACAAGCCGCCAACGTGGAATGAACTCGGCTTAATCGGCAAATAGAGTCAAATGTATAGGGGGAGCAGTCGCACTATGGCAATCAAACTTATTAATATTGGCTTCGGAAACATCGTATCGGCCAATCGGATCATTTCGATCGTGAGCCCTGAATCGGCGCCGATCAAGAGAATTATCCAAGAAGCACGGGACCGTCATATGCTGATTGACGCTACATACGGCCGAAGAACGCGGGCTGTTATTATTACCGACAGCGACCACGTGATTTTATCGGCCGTGCAGCCAGAAACCGTGGCGCACCGTCTATCCAGCAAAGATGACGACAACGACGAATAAGATGAGGAGTACTATGTCTAGAGGATTATTGATTGTATTATCCGGTCCATCCGGGGTAGGGAAGGGAACCGTCTGCACCGCTCTTCGGAGCCGTGTTCCGGAATTGGTCTATTCCGTGTCGGCCACGACACGTTCGCCTCGCCTCGGCGAGGTAAACGGCGTAAACTATTTTTTCAAAACCCGCGAGCAGTTCATGGAGATGATTGAGAACGATCAGCTTCTGGAGTATGCGGAATATGTCGGGAACTACTATGGTACTCCGCGGGATTTCGTGGAGGAGACGCTCGCCCAGGGCAAAGACATCATCCTGGAGATTGAGGTCCAGGGCGCTCTGAAGGTGAAGGAGAAATTTCCGGACGGAATCTTTGTGTTCCTGATGCCGCCGTCGCTTGAGGAGCTGAAGGACCGAATTCAGGGCCGAGGCACGGAAAACCAGGCAACCATCGAGCACCGCATGTCCGTTGCCGTCGATGAGATCAATTTGCTTCAGCATTATGACTATGCGGTCGTAAATGACGAGATTAATCTCGCATGCGAGAGAATAGAAGCTATTATTATAGCCGAGCATTGTAAAGTGAGAAAATAAATCTTGCCAGCCCATATCGGCTGCGAGATTTCTAGTATAGAAAGAAGAGGTGTTAGAGCTATGTTATACCCATCCATTGATGAAATGATGAACAAAGTCGACAGCAAGTACTCGCTCGTTGTTGCGGCTTCCCGCCGTGCACGTCAGCTCCGCGAGGGTCAACCGAGCGAACTCCAAAATCCGAAATCACATAAATTCGTAGGCGTTGCGCTTGAGGAAATCTACGGCGATTATGTGAAGATTGAACGGGAAGAAGCTTAAACGGCTTCTCCTACATCTGAATAGGAATGCGTTCGCGCAAAAAAATGTGACAACCGAAAGGTTGTTATTTTTTTGCGGGAGTGATGATAGGGTACCTTCAGACCAATCGAAAGCGGGGGAATTGTCATGTTGAACGGGAAAGTCATCGTCCTTGGCGTAACCGGCGGCATTGCCGCTTATAAAGCGGCCACGCTGTGCAGCCGGCTTGTTCAGAGGGGAGCGGACGTGCATGTCATAATGACGGAGTCCGCGAAGCAGTTCATTACGGAATTGACGCTCCAATCCCTGACCAAAAACCCGGTATATTCCGATACCTTCGACGAGAGGGATCCTTCGGTCGTTTCGCATATCCATCTCGCCGATATGGCGGACCTCTTCCTCGTTGCGCCGGCGACGGCCAACGTGATCGGCAAGATGGCCCACGGCCTGGCGGACGATATGCTGACAACGACGCTGCTCGCCACGACGGCGCCTGTCATGATCTCGCCGGCGATGAACGTCCATATGTATACGCATCCGGCGGTTATGGCAAATTTGGAGACGCTGGCTTCACGCGGCGTTGGCATGATCGAGCCGGGCGAAGGGCTTCTGGCTTGCGGCTATGTCGGCAAGGGAAGGATGGAGGAGCCGGATACGATCGTGGAGGTCGTGGAGCGTTTTTTCCAAGAACAGGACAAGCAGGGCGGCCCATCCTTAAGGGTTGACGGAATGCCCGGGTCTTCAGCCGACCATGCAGCGAACGGATCGCATGGCTTGCTGAGCGGCAAGAAAGTCGTCGTTACGGCGGGCGGCACGATCGAGCGGATTGATCCGGTCCGATATATTACGAATGATTCTTCCGGCAAAATGGGATTTGCGATTGCCAAAGCCGCGAAAGAGCTTGGAGCCGAGGTCCATTTGATCGCTGCGCATACCGACGAGGCGCCGCCCGAAGGGATCGAGACGGAAAGGGTGGAATCCGCGGAGGATATGTACCAGGCGGTGCTGCGCGCGTTTCCTGACAGCGATATCGTGGTAAAGGCGGCGGCCGTTGCCGATTACCGTCCACGGGAGGCGGCTTCGTCCAAAATCAAGAAGCGCGGCGATACGATGACGCTGGAGCTGGTGAAGACAACGGATATTTTGGAGAATTTGGGACGCCGAAAGACGACCCAATTCCTGATCGGCTTTGCAGCCGAAACCGACTCCGTAGAGCAGTATGCCAGAGAGAAGCTGAAGCGGAAAAATTGCGATTTGCTCGTAGCCAATGACGTCACGGCAGCGGGCGCGGGATTCGGCACGGACACCAACCTCGTCCAGATTTATGACGCAGAGGGGCTCGTCGAGCGGCTTCCGCTCATGTCCAAGGAGGAAGTGGGCCGGCGGCTGCTGACGCTGGCGGCCGAGCGGCTGTCCGGGAGGTTTTCTTAATGGAAATGGCACGGGTTATTGTGGACGTGCCGTCCAAGGATACGGACCGTCCATTCGACTATTTGATTCCGGAGCGGCTCCGTCCATGGATCGAGGTCGGCAGCAGGGTCGGCGTCCCATTCGGCCACCGGACGCTGCAGGGCTTCGTCGTATCCCTTCATCCGCGTCCGGAAATGGAGACGTCGAAGATGAAGCCGATCCAGGAAATATTGGACGTTATGCCGCCCCTGTCGCCAGAGCTGATTGAGCTTGGCGAATGGATGAAGGAGCGCTACGCCTGCCGGCTGATTACGGCGCTGCAATCCATGCTCCCGACGGCACTGAAGGGGAAAGCGGAAAGGTATATCTCGCTTGGGGACGGCAGCGGGCTGGAAGCCGAGCAGCCGGACAGCCTGTTTGCGCTGCTGCCGGAGAGTGAGCTGGAGCAGCAGCTGATCGCTTTTGTATCCCAGCGGGGCGAAGTGTCTCTGCAGCAGCTCACCCGCGCGTTCCCGGATGCCGCCCAAGCTATCAAGGGGCTGATTGAACGCGGAAGGCTGAGCGAGCATCAGCAGATTAAAGATAAATTGCAGAAGAAAACATTGAAGGCGGTTGGTCTTGCCGTTACGGCAGAGGAGGCGGAAGGGATCCTGGCTTCGTTTCCGGCAAAGGCTCGGAGGCAGAAGGAGATTCTGCAGCATTTGCTTGAAATGGAGCCCTTCCTGCCGCTCCCGCTGAAAGACCTGCTGCAGACGCTTGGCGTTACGGCGGGGACGGTCAAGTCGCTTGCCGATAAGGGCTGGGTCACGCTGGAGGATGTGGAGGTGTTCCGCGACCCTTACCGGGGACGGAATTTCAAGCCGAGCGAGCCGCTGGCGCTGACGCCCGAGCAGCAGCATGTTTACGACAGAATTGTTCGTACGCTGGATGAGCGTGCGCACGGCGTGTTCCTGCTGCACGGGGTAACCGGCAGCGGCAAGACGGAAATCTACCTTCAGACGATTGCCAGATGCCTCGATCAGGGGCGCCAGGCGATCGTCCTGGTGCCTGAAATTTCGTTGACGCCGCAGATGGTCGAACGCTTCAAGGGGCGCTTCGGAGACCGCGTAGCCGTCATGCACAGCCGCCTCTCGGACGGGGAGCGCTACGATGAGTGGCGCAAAATCCGGGAAGGCCGGGCTTCGGTCGTGGTCGGGGCAAGATCCGCGGTGTTTTCTCCGTTCGATAATCTCGGACTCATCATCATGGACGAGGAGCACGAAACTTCCTATAAACAGGAGGAAACGCCGAAATACCATGCGAGAGACGTGGCGATCCACAGGGCCCGTCGCACCGGCGCCGCCGTCATTCTGGGCTCGGCGACGCCTTCGCTGGAGAGCTATCATGCGGCGAGATCGCAGGCGCAGGATGAATTTGCCCCGGTTCTGCTGGAAATGCGGGCCCGGGCGCTCGGGAACAAGCTGCCGGCGGTCCGCGTGATCGACATGCGCGAAGAGCTTCGCGAAGGCAATCGCTCCATGTTCAGCCGGCCGCTGCACGAGGCGATTGCCGGTCGGCTTGAACGGGGAGAGCAGACGGTGCTGCTCCTGAACCGGCGGGGATACTCCACCTTCGTGATGTGCCGGAGCTGCGGATATGTGGCGGGCTGTCCGGAGTGCGACATCTCGCTGACGTATCACCAGAAATCGAACAATCTGCGGTGTCATTACTGCGGATATGCCGCCAAGACGCCGGAAGTGTGCCCGGATTGCGGCAGCGAGCATATCCGCTACTTCGGAACGGGCACGCAGCGCGTGGAGGAAGAGCTGGCTAAGCTCTTTCCCGGCATTCGCGTTATCCGCATGGACGTGGACACAACGACCGAGAAAGGCTCGCACGAGAAGCTGCTGAAGCAGTTTAGGGAGAAGAAAGCCGACGTGCTGCTTGGCACCCAAATGGTAGCAAAGGGGCTCGATTTTCCCGATGTGACGCTGGTTGGCGTCATAACCGCCGATTCCGCGCTGAATCTGCCCGATTTCCGGGCGGCGGAGAAAACGTTCCAGCTGCTTACGCAGGTTGCCGGACGCGCGGGTCGGCATCAGCTGCCGGGCGAGGTGGTCATACAGTCCTACACGCCGGAGCATTATTCGATCGTTCATGCAAGCGGTCATGATTATTTATCCTTCGTCAAGGACGAGCTGAAGCACCGCAAAGCGCTTCATTATCCGCCTTACTGCAGGCTTATTCTGGTGACGCTGTCCCATGAGCAGCTGCCGCTGCTCGTGCGCATGGCTGAAAATTTTGCCGCGGGGATCAAGGCCGAAGCCGACCGGCGCGGGTGGTTCGGGAGCCTGGACCGCTTCGACGCAAGCGCGCTCGACATTCTCGGACCGGTGGCTTCGCCGATCCCAAGGCTTAAAAATAGATACCGATTTCAATGTATGATAAAATGGCGGGGAACGATGGACGCCGTCTCGCTGACGCGGTCCGTGGCCGAGCAGCTTCAGGACTCGGCTCGGGACAGTACGCTTCAGATCAGCATTGATGTCGATCCGCAAATGTTAATGTAAACCCGCATATACTGATGAAAAGCACAAGGATGGTGTCGTTGAGATGGCAATTCGCTTGATCGTAAAGGAACCGGATGAGGTTCTTCATAAAAGAGCTAAAGAAATTACGAAAATTACGCCGAACGTTCAGAAGCTGCTGGACGACATGGCCGATACGATGTATGACGCGGACGGCGTCGGCTTGGCAGCTCCCCAGGTCGGCATTCTGAAACGGCTGATCGTTGTGGACGCAGGCGATGAGCATGGATTGATCAAGATGATCAACCCGGAAATCATCGAGAGCGAAGGCGAACAGTTCGGTCCTGAAGGCTGCCTCAGCATTCCGGGCTGGAACGGGGATGTGCGCCGCGCGGAGAAGGTTACCGTCAAAGGACTGGACCGGGAAGGCAATGAGCTCGTCGTGACCGGAACCGGGCTTTTGGCTCGCGCGTTCCAGCATGAGATTGATCATCTGAACGGGGTGTTGTTTACCGATATCGCCGAACGGGTGTATGAATATACGCCGGAGCAGCCGAGAAAAGAGCTGGAAAACCGATGAATATCGTATTTATGGGAACCCCTGCATTTGCCGTACCGAGCCTTGAGATGCTGATCGAGGAAGGGTATAACGTCGCAGCCGTCGTTACCCAGCCGGATCGTCCCCAAGGCCGCAAAAAGGTGCTGACGCCGACGCCGGTCAAGGAAGCCGCGCTTCGCCACGGCATCCCGGTGCTGCAGCCGCAGCGCTTGCGGAACCCTGAGGCTGTAGCGGAGCTGGCGGAGTATAAGCCGGATCTGATCGTTACGGCGGCGTACGGCCAAATTTTGCCGAAATCGGTGCTCGATTTGCCGCCGCTCGGCTGCCTTAACGTGCACGGCTCGCTGCTCCCGGCTTACCGGGGAGGCGCGCCGATTCAGCGCAGCATAATCAACGGCGAGAAGGTTACGGGCATCACGCTGATGTACATGGCTGAAGGGCTGGATACCGGCGATATGATCGCCAAAGTCGAGGTTCCGATCGAGGATGAAGATACGGCCGGGACGATGTTCGACAAGCTGAGCATAGCCGGCGCGAGACTGCTGAAGGAGCAGCTGCCGACTTTGGTTCAAGGCAAGGTTGCGGCCGAGCCGCAGGACGAGTCCAAGGCGACCTATGCACCGAACCTGACCCGGGAGGACGAAAAGATCGATTGGTCGAAAACCTCCCGTCAAATCTATGATCAAATCCGCGGCCTGGTTCCGTATTCGGGCGGCTTCACGCTGTGGAACGGGGACGTGTTCAAGGTGTGGGCCTGCGCCAAGCCGGATAAAGGCGACCAAGGCAAGGGCGATGGAGAGCCTGGAACCGTACTGGAAGTTAGTGAGAACGGCATTGTGGTCAAGACCGGCGACGGCGTGTTGACCCTATTGACGGTGCAGCCAAGCGGCAAGAAGGCGATGGACGCAGCCCAATTCGCGCGGGGGACGAGCCTTGCGCCGGGGACGGTGCTGACGTGAGCGGCAGCCCGAAGGGACGTCCGGCGTCGCCGCGGGAGCTGGCGATGCATGTGCTGACACAGGTTGAGCAGGAGGGAGCGTACAGCAACCTTCTGCTCAACACCGCTTTGCAGAAAGCAGCCCTGTCCAAGAGCGATGCGGGTCTGGCCACAGAGCTGATCTACGGGACGATTTCCCGGCTGAACACGCTGGATTATTTTTTGGACAAGTATGTGAATAAAGGCACCCGCAAGCTCCAGCCTTGGGTGAGGGCCTTGCTGCGGCTGAGCCTGTACCAGATTATCTACCTGGACCGAATCCCGGATCATGCGGTGGTGAGCGAAGCGGTCAATCTGGCGAAGCGCCGGGGGCACCAGGGCATCTCCGGGATGGTCAACGGCGTGCTCAGAAATATACTGCGCCAGAAGGAAAGCTTGGCGATCCCTGCCGATCTGCCGGCCGCGAAGCGGATCTCGCTTCAGCATTCGCACCCGGAGTGGCTGGTCGAGCGCTGGATTTCCCAATATGGCCGGGAGACGGCGGAGGCGATCTGCTCGGCCAACAATGAACCGCCGGCGGTCAGCGTCAGAGTAAATACGACGATGATCAGCCGGGAGGAGATGCTGAAGGAGATGGAGGGCCACGGCTTGCAGGCCGCCCCATCCTCCCTTAGCCCGTACGGCATCGTCGTGAAGGGCGCCGGCAATATGGCCCTGACCGACTGGTATCGTGAAGGCATGATCTCCATCCAGGATGAAAGCTCGATGCTGGTCGCCGAAGCGGTCGGTCCGGAGCCCGGCATGCGGGTGCTGGACTGCTGTGCCGCCCCTGGGGGGAAAAGCGCCCACATGGGGGAATTGATGAAGGACGAAGGCTCCATTGTAGCGAACGACATCCATTCCCACAAAGGCAAGCTGATCGCAGATCAGGCGGCCCGGCTGGGGCTGGACTGCATCCGAACGGTAACGGGCGATGCGATTGAGCTCCCCGCCCGGTTCGAGCCGGCTTCCTTTGACCGGATTCTGCTGGATGCCCCGTGCTCGGGGCTGGGCGTGATCCGCCGGAAGCCCGACCTGAAATGGGGGAAGACGGAGGAGGATATCCGCGAGATCGCGGCGCTGCAGTCAAGGCTGCTGGATTCCGTCTCGGCATTGCTTCGCCCCGGCGGGGTGCTGGTCTACAGCACCTGCACGATCGAGCCGCAGGAGAATGAAGGCGTGGTGACGTCCTTCGTGAACCGTCATCCCGAATTCGAGCTCGATGAAACGGGCAGCCTGTCCCGGCTCAAGGACAACGCGCTTGTCCGCGGCGGCGGCATTCAGATTCTGCCGCAGCACTATCATAGCGACGGCTTCTACATCGCAAGACTGCGAAGACGCTAAAACGAACCCGCGCGCCAGCCCGGCAAGAGGCCCTGCAGCCGTATCCCGCCCGCCGTGCTCTCCGGCGGGTTTTCTCTTTTACCGTCTCTTTTATTTATGGTAAAATAGGAAGAATGAAAAAAGAGTTGCATATGAATGAAATAGACAGGTGTGGTGAAATGAAACCCTTTATATACGATTTTTCGTTGGAAGAGCTTCAGGCATGGGCCCAGGAGCAAGGCGAGCCCGCGTTTCGCGGCTCCCAGATTTACGATTGGCTGTACGTTAAGCGCGTCGATTCCTTCGAGGAGATGACGAATCTCTCCAAGGAGCTTCGCTCGAAGCTGGATGCGTCGTTCAGCTTTGTAACCTTGACGGAGATTACCAAGCTTGAGTCGAAGGACGGCACGGTCAAATTTCTGTTCGGCCTTCATGATGATCATGCGATTGAAACGGTCATCATGAAGCACAACTACGGCAACAGCATTTGTGTTACGACGCAGGTGGGCTGCCGGATCGGCTGCACGTTCTGCGCATCGACGCTGGGCGGCCTGAAGCGGAACCTGACGTCCGGGGAGATCGTCGCCCAGGTGGTTCAGGCGCAGAAAATTCTGGACAAGACGGGCGAGCGCGTCTCCAGCATCGTGATTATGGGCTCGGGCGAGCCGTTCGAGAACTATGATGCAACGATGAAGTTTTTGCGCACGATGATTCACGAGAAAGGACTGAACATCGGACAGCGCCACATTACCGTGTCGACGAGCGGCATCGTGCCGAACATTTATAAATTCGCCGAAGAGGATACGCAGATCAATCTGGCGATTTCGATTCATGCGCCGAACGATAAGCTGCGCTCGAAGCTGATGCCGGTTAACCGCCGCTTCCCGTTCGACGACGTCATTGAAGCGCTGCGCTTCTATCAGGCCAAGACCGGACGGCGCATTACGTTTGAGTACGCGCTGATCGGCGGCGTGAACGACCAGGTCGAGCATGCCGAGGAGCTGGCGGACGTCATCAAGGATATGAACTGCTTCGTCAACCTGATTCCGGTCAACCATGTGCCGGAACGCAAATACGTTCGAACATCGCGCAATGACATTTTCAAGTTTCAACGTGCGTTAGCAGACAAGGGGGTCAATGTGACCATCCGTCGTGAACAAGGCCACGATATCGCTGCCGCTTGCGGACAGCTCCGGGCCAAGCATATGGAGTTGAGGTGAGAAGCTTTGATCAGAACGGTTCATGTCAGCCATGTCGGACGCGTTCGTCCTGTCAATGAAGATTCTGTGTTTGTGAGCACGCTGGAGCACGGTTATACGCTGGGTGTGGTCGCTGACGGCATGGGAGGCCATTTGGCAGGCGACACGGCCAGCCGGCTTGCGGTCGATACGGTAGCCGCGGATTTATCCTCCCTCGAGCCGGGGATTCCTTTGGAAGGGATTCGTGCCGCCCTCGGGGATGCGATTCTGCATGCCAACGAAGTGATCTATCAAGAGGCTTCGTCCGATGAGCGGCTTCACAATATGGGCACGACGATTGTAGCGGTGCTGCTCAGCGGCTCCGAAGGCTATATCGGGCACATCGGGGACAGCAGAGCTTATAAGGTTGCTTCCGGGCAAGTGACGCGCCTTACGGATGATCACACACTGGTGAACGAGCTGTATAAAAGCGGACAGATCACCGAAGATCAGCTGGAGACCCATCCCCGAAAAAATGTGCTGAGCCGTGCGCTCGGAACGGATGAGGATGTGACGGTTGAGCTTACGCCGGTATCCATTTCGGACGGCGAAGTGCTGCTTCTGTGCAGCGATGGACTCAGCAACCGGGTAAGCCGCGACCTGATTGGTCAAATTTCCGGCTCCCTTGACCTTCCTCTGGAGGAACGGGCGGATCGCCTGCTTCAACTGGCGCTTCTCGCCGGCGGCGAGGACAACATTACAGTCGCTATGTTTGAGCATCAAGAAGAGGTTGTCGGGCAACGTAAAAAGGGGTGGGATTCATGATCGGGCATGAATTGGCTGGTCGTTACAAAATTATAGAACGCATCGGCGGAGGCGGCATGGCGCTCGTCTACAAGGCTCAGGATATCCTGCTGAACCGGAATGTAGCGATCAAGGTGCTGCGCCAGCAGTTCGTCCATGACGAGGAATTTATTCGCAGATTCCGGCGCGAGGCGCAATCGGCCGCATCGCTGTCCCATTCCAATGTGGTCAGCATTTACGATGTCGGCCAAGAGGAAGACGTGCACTATATCGTCATGGAATATATCGAAGGTCAGAATTTGAACGAGATCATTAAAGAGCGGGCGCCGCTGCAGGTGGACGAAGCAGTGCGGATCGCCACCCAGATCTGTGATGCGCTGGATCATGCCCATCATAACCAGATTATTCATCGGGACATCAAGCCGCATAACATTCTGATCGGACGGAACGGACGGGTGAAGGTGACCGATTTCGGGATTGCCCGGGCCGTGACGTCGACGACGATTACGCAAACCGGATCGGTTGTCGGATCCGTGCATTATTTTTCGCCCGAGCACGCCAAAGGCGTCGTGACGGGTGAAAAATCGGATTTATATTCCTTAGGTATCGTGTTATATCAAATGCTGACCGCCCGTTTGCCGTTTCTCGGCGAGAGTCCGATCAGCGTTGCGCTGAAGCATCTGCAGGAGGAGTTCGACGAGCCGCGGGAGGTCAATCCGCTCATTCCGCAAAGCGTGGAGAACGTCATTCTGAAATCGATGCGCAAAAATCCGGAGGAGCGCTACCAGTCCGCTCAAGAAATGATGGCTGACCTGGAGACTTGCCTTCTGCCTTCCCGCTTGAACGAGCCGAAGATGGAGTTCGAGGAGGACGAGGATTCCACGCGGGTGATGCCGGCACTCAAGACGATGCAGCGCAGCAGCCATCATCCGGACGATGAGCCGGATGAGGATGACGAAGAGGATGATGATGAGGACCGGACGCCGGGCAAGCCGAAGAAGAAATGGGTGAAGCCGACGGTCATCGTCGCTTCGGTGCTGCTGTTCCTGGGAATCATGGCCGGTGTGGTCATGTATGTGAACAACATGCTTGAGGTTCCGGAGGTTACTGTACCTGGGGTAATTGGCATGACCGAGGAGGAAGCCATCCGGACGCTGGAGGGCGAAGGATTGACGGTGGATCCGGAAGTGATCCGCGAATACAAGCCGAACGTTACGGAAGGCGAAGTATTTGACCAGAGTAAGCCGGAGGGCACGAAGGTGAAGAAAGACTCTCCGATTCAGTTGTCCGTAGGGGCGGCGAAGCCGCTTGAGAAAATGCCGAACCTTAGCGGGAAAACGTATGAGCAAGCCGTCGAGGCTTTGACCGCGTTGGGCATTGCCGCTGAGGCAATAAATAAGTCTGAAGAAAACCATGACGAGATCGAAGCGGGTATGATCATCAGCCAAAATCCATCTCCCGATACGGACCTCGATCCTGATAAGGCCGCAGTCAGTCTGGTCGTCAGCAAAGGCAAAAAATTTGTCAAGATGCCGGCTCTCGTCGGCATGACCGAAGAGCAGGCCAGAGATGCGATCGAATCGCGGGGCCTGGTCGTTGATGCGGTCAAGCAAAAACCGAGCTTCGAAGTCAAACAGGGCATCGTGATGGAGCAGTGGCCTTACGAGGCGAACGCAGAAGTCGCCCCTGGGGAGAAAATTACATTTTTCGTCAGCTCCGGCTATCCGCCCGAGGCGCTGGAATACAATTACAGCGTTCCGATTTCTCCGGCTTACGAAGGGCAGGAGAGCAAAATTCGCATCGTGTTCTCGGACGCGCTGGGCGACAACCAAGAGGCCGTAAACAAAACGATTACGACCTCGGAATGGGTATCGGTGAAGCTGCTGCTCGCACCGGATAAGCACGCAACCGTCCAAATTTTCCGGGATGGCCGTCAGGTGGAAACGTACAGCGTCAGCTACAGCGACGTCAAGAACGGAACCGTGCCGCAGCCGACGATGGAACAGCCGCCTTTACCGCCGGATATGCAGGTTGATACGAATCCGGATGAAGGCACCGAAGGAACCGATGGCGGTGAGGAAGGCTCGGACGCGGAAGACGATTCCGCTTACGAGTGGGAGCCGGGCAACGGCAATGGAAATGGTCATGGCCGGGGCAAGGGCAATGAATGATCAAACGGTTATTCGATAGCAGCCGGTCTGGAATATACCATCGTGAAAACCAAATGAAATACATCCAAATTTCAACAAGAAAGGTGAGGCCTATTTTATGCTCGAGGGACTGATCGTGAAGGCACTAAGCGGATATTACTATGTGAAACCATTGCGAGATAACCAGTTGATATCCGGGGAGGACCAAGCGGTTCAATGCAGAGCCCGCGGCATTTTCAAAAAGAGAGGCATCTCTCCGCTCGTTGGAGACCGCGTCATGTATTCATTGACTGAGAATGGAGAGGGGACCGTGGATGAAATTCTTCCACGGTCTTCCGAATTAATTCGCCCGCCTGTCGCTAATGTCGACTTGGCGGTGCTCTTGTTTTCGGTTAAGGAGCCGGATCTGAACCTGCTCCTGCTGGACAAGTTCCTCGTGCATATTGAGCATGCGGGGCTTGACGCCGTCATCGTTCTGACCAAGCAGGATCTGACGGACGCTTCGGACGAATCCGCGGAAAAGGTGAAGCGGATGTACGAAGAGATCGGCTACGAGGTGATGATCACCAGCTCGCTCCAAGGCATTGGCGTCCAGCAGGTGAAGGATCGCCTGGCAGGCGAGATCAGCGTGTTCTCGGGGCAATCCGGGGTCGGCAAGTCGACTTTGCTCAATGCCCTGATGCCGGGGCTGGCGCTGGAAACGAGCGAAATCAGCCTGCGCCTCGGGCGCGGCCGCCATACGACGCGGCACGTCGAACTGATCGAGCTGGATAACGGCGGGTATGTAGCGGATACGCCGGGCTTTAGCCAGCTGGACTTTCTGGAGCTTGGCGTCGAGGAACTGTCCAGCTGCTTCCGGGAATTCGCTCCGCATGCGGCGGAATGCAAATTCAGAGGCTGCAGCCATCTGCATGAGCCAGGCTGCCGGGTGATCCAGGCCGTAGAGGATGGAACCATCCAAGCCGGCCGCTACGAGCACTATGTGGAGTTTTTTACGGAGATGAAAGACAAGAAGCGGAGGTATTAAGCGATATGATTAAAATAGCGCCATCGATATTGTCGGCCGATTTTGCCAAGCTAGGGTCCGAAATCAGGGAGGCGGAGGCAGCCGGAGCGGACTGGATTCATGTGGACGTCATGGACGGCCATTTTGTTCCCAATATTACGCTCGGGCCACCGATCGTTCAGGCGATCCGGCCGCATACGACGCTGACGCTCGACGTGCATTTGATGATTGAGCAGCCGGAGCGCTACGTTGCCGATTTTGCCAAGGCCGGAGCGGATTTGATCACGGTTCATGCCGAAGCCTGTCCGCATCTTCACCGCGTCGTTCACCTAATCAAGGAGCAGGGGGTAGAAGCTGGGGTTGCCATTAACCCGGCCACACCGGCGCATGTTCTGGAGGAAATTCTTCCGGATCTCGACCTCGTGCTGGTCATGACCGTCAATCCGGGCTTTGGCGGACAAGCCTTTATCGAACGGACGGTAGGCAAAATCTCGCAGCTGCGGGCACGCGCCAATGAACTCGGCCTGTCTTCCCTTCATATCGAAGTGGACGGCGGCATCACGGCGGAGACGGCGCCGCTGGTAGCGGGCGCGGGTGCGGATGTGCTGGTGGCGGGAAGCGCGGTATTCGGCAAGGCCGACCGGGCCGAGGCGATTGCCCGAATCCGGAACAGCGCAACATCTTAATCCGGAAGCGGCAGTCCGAATGTCATAGGGCGGAGAATTTCCGCATAAATATGGTTACATGAGCTGGGTTCTCATGTAGCCTTTTTTGTCTGTGTTCACATCTATGGGCTTGGTGCATAACATAGTCTAGGAAGGCATGAGAATGATGGGGAGGGTGAGACATGAAATTCTATACGTTCAAGCTGCCGAAGTTTCTGGGAGGTTTTGTGAAGGCGATTCTCAACACGTTTCACAAGAGCTGACAGCTTGTCCCGGCGTAACACAAAACCTCCGCCCGGGACGGCCGCGCCATGTCGGTAGGGGAACAGGCAGGATGCAAACCGATGGAAGTGCCCGAGCGAACAAGACATACTGCAGCTTAAGGGGCTGTTCTTGCGCGGCGCAAAGGAGTGCAGGCTTGGCAGCGGGCCGGCCTTAGCTTCTTATGCGCGGTTAAAGAGGCCCAGGACATAATGAACGCCATATGGAGCCCGTACCTAAACTGGAAGTTTTTCTTGCATACAGAACAGAATGCATATCTTTCGGAAGACCCGGCATTAAGGGCATTCGCTTATCTTTGCCGCTGAAGGCTTGCTAACGGGGATTTCGCGATACAGACGGGGAGGAGCTGCTTTCTCCCACTAAAAAAAGCACCTGCGATCCGCTGAAGGTGCTTTTTGTTTAGGAGGATATATGTATCGTAAACGCAAGAAAAACTTCCTTGTCCCGATGCCGCCCATATCTTTGGAGCGCCTTGGAGATTACAGAAGTTTTTCTTCATATAACATGAGATGATTATACGCGAGTCACTTTACCGGATTTCAATGCGCGAGTGCTGACGTATACACGCTTAGGCTTGCCATCCACGAGGATGCGAACCTTCTGAACGTTAACGCCCCAAGTACGCTTGTTGTGGTTATTAGCATGGGAAACATGGTTACCGCTGCTTGGTTTCTTGCCAGTTACATAACATTTGCGAGCCATCAATTACACCTCCTTGTTCCTAAACCCTGCATGAAACAATACTTAAATATAATATCACAGTAAAAATTGCCGCGTCAACTGCCCTAAAAACATTTATTTCTCTTTCTTCTTATAGTACAATGTTGATTAGTCCATAATATTCGAAAGACAGTGTATTGTGGGCTGGTCGGCATGACTCCGTAAGCATCTGGAGACTGCCCGAGACGAGAGGAGACGAGATCAGCCCATCAGCATGTTGCGATCGGTTTAATCATAGAAAGTCTATTATTTATCGCTTTGGGCATTTCGTCGGCTATTAGCTATCAAATAGAGATAACAGTTTTCGTAAGAAGGTTTAAAGGGTATCAAGCCAGGAAGGGGAATTCTCATTGAGTAAGCGTTCTTTGAATGGAACAGAATTTACCGCGATGGTCCTAGCCGGAGCGGAGCAGCTGCAGCAGCATGCGGAACATGTCAACTCGCTGAACGTGTTTCCGGTGCCGGACGGCGACACGGGAACGAACATGAATTTGACCATGACCGCTGGGGTTGCCGAATTAAAGAGCAAGCACTCGGAATCCGTCGGACACAGCGCCGGTGTACTGTCCAAGGGGCTTCTAATGGGCGCGCGGGGGAATTCGGGGGTTATTCTGTCCCAGTTATTTCGCGGCTTCAGCCGGTATGCGGCGCCTTATACAGAGCTGAACGCGCATCAGTTCGCGGCTGCATTACAGACCGGGGTCGAAGCTGCCTATAAAGCCGTAGTCAAACCCGTTGAAGGAACGATCCTTACCGTTGCCAAGGAAGCGGCCAAGCATGCCGTCTATTATTCCCGCCGCAGCAGCGACATCATCGAGCTGATGGAGCAAGTGCTGGCTAAGGCGAAAGAGACGTTGTCGCAAACTCCGGAAATGCTTCCGGTGCTGAAGCAGGTCGGCGTCGTAGATTCGGGCGGACAGGGTCTTGTGTATATTTATGAAGGATTCTTGGAAGCGCTCCGTAGAGAGGATGCACCCGGCACGTTCGCTGCCGCAGGGGGACAAGCCGCAACGGTCGCAGCCAAGGCTGAGCCTATCAGCACCCCGGCTCCGAGCCTGCAGACGGTTACCGCACCTCCGTCATCCGCTCAATCCCAGTTGTCGACGGAAGATATCGAGTTCTTGTATGATATGGAATTTTTCATCAATCGTCAGCTTGGTGATGGAGCACGTGCCGAATTTGATGAGGATCAGTTCCGGAAAGCGCTTGCTGTTAATGGGGATTCGATCATCGTCATCTCCGATGACGAAACGATTAAGGTTCATGTTCACTCCAAAGCTCCAGGTGATGTGCTGAATTTGGCACTGCTTTATGGCGAGATCACCCAGATTCATATTTTGAACATGCGTGAGCAGCATCGCGAGCTGCTGACGACCGGCATGGATATCGCGCCGATGCCGGAGCTGTTTGCCGATATCCCGGCCGAGCCGAAGACTCCGGAAGCTCCGGCCGTGCCGCCGGCGGATGAGATTGCGCCGTACGGATTCATTGCCGTATCCTCGGGGGACGGCATCTCGGACATCTTCAAGAGCTTGGGCGTTGACGTCGTGCTGTCCGGCGGACAGACGATGAATCCGAGCACGGAGGATTTCGTGAACGCGATCTCCTCGATCTCGGCACAGCAAATCTATATTTTGCCGAACAATTCCAATATCGTGCTGGCTGCCCAGCAGGCTCGAGAGCTGCTGGAGGGCGAGCGTCAAGTGACGGTTATTCCAAGCAAGACGATTCCGCAGGGGATTGCGGCCGCGTTTGCTTTCCAAGAGGATGAGAGCACGGACGTGAACACGGACAACATGCTGGATGCGATTTCCCGTGTGCAATCCGGGCAGGTGACTTATGCGGTACGCGACACGACGATCGACGATTTGGAGATTAAGGCGGGACAGTTCATCGGAATCCGCAACTCCAGCATTGTGGCAGCGACCCCTGATCTGATTACGACGTCCCAGGAGTTGCTTGGCAAGATGCTTCAATCCGGAGACGAGATCGTCACGCTGCTTACGGGAGCGGACGCGTCGGAGGAATCAACGAACGCATTGACGAGCTGGCTTGAAGAGCAGTATCCGGATGCGGAGGTTGAGGTGCATTACGGCGGACAGCCGATCTATGCCTATCTGTTCTCCGTAGAATCTTGATCAATTGGACCGGTGTTAATTTAAAGGTATTTTTTAGGAGGGGTTCCGGTGAATAAGACCGTGATTGTGACAGACAGCACAGCGGATATTCCGGCAGACCTGGTGAAGCAGCACAACATTCATATCGTGCCGCTGAGACTGATGTTCGGGGAAGAGACCTATTTGGACGGTGTTGAAATATCGGCAGGGGAATTCTACAAGAAGCTGATACAATCAACGCAGCTGCCGACCACCTCCCAGCCGTCGCCGGCGGATTTCGTTGCCGTGTATGAATCCATTCTGGACCGGTATCCGGGCTGCTCGATTATATCAATACACATTTCATCGGGACTGAGCGGCACCTACCAGTCCGCTTTGCTCGCGACCTCGCTCATTGAGCGGGATGCGGATATAACCGTATGGGATTCCAAGTCCGCCTCCTACGGCTTCGGCCTGTTTGTCGTACATGCGGCAAGGCTTGCCGAAGAGGGAGCGGCGGCGGCGGATATCGTGGCCTCCTTGGAGGAGCTGCGCAGCAAACGGAGACTGTATTTCCTGGTCGATACGCTGGAGTACTTACAGAAGGGCGGAAGGATCGGCAAGGCTTCGGCGGTACTCGGTACGCTGCTTAACATCAAACCGATCCTGTCCATTGATGATGAAGGCATTATTTTTCCGGTAGAGAAGGTTCGCGGACGCAAGAAAGCGACCGCCCGCATGATCGAGCTGTTTCAGCAGGATCTGCCGGGAGTTCGTCATATCAAGGTGGCTGTGGGACATACGGCCGACCGGTCTCTGGTGGAGGATTTCCTGCAGCAGCTATCAGCGGTGTTCACGGTGGAGGATGTCGTATATTCCGAAATCGGCCCCGTGATCGGCACGCATGTCGGGCCGGGAACGATTGCAGCTTATATTTGGCCTGCTTAAGTGAGGTAGATGATAGATATGAGTCTCAAACTCGATTCCATATCCGTCAGACAGATCAACGGCGTGAGCGCTCTGAAAGAAGGGGAGCTTCACGCCTTTGGCGTCTATACGGTTAAGGATTTGCTCGAATATTATCCGTTCCGGTATGAGGATTACCGGCTCCGGAGTTTAAGCGAAGTGAAGGACGGGGATAAAATCACGATCCAGGCGAAAGTCGCCAGCGTTCCCGTTCTGCAGCGTTACGGGCGAAAGTCCCGTCTGACCTGCAAAATGCTGGCTGAGAGCTGGATGTTTACGGCGACCTGGTTCAATCGGCATTTTCTGAAGGACCAGCTGACCGCCGGGCGGGAAATCGTGCTGACCGGGAAGTGGGATCAACGGAGAATGCAGCTGACCGTCTCCGAGTCCGAATTCCCTGATAAAGGGGCATTCCGCAGCGGCACACTGCAGCCCGTCTATTCCATCGGCGGGAAAATTACGCAGTCCTGGATCCGCAAGACGATGGGACAGGCATTGGAGCAGTACGGGGAGATGATCCCTGAAATTTTGCCGAAATCGCTGCTGCAGAAGTACGATCTGATGCCGCGGAAGCGTGCGATTATGACGATCCATCAGCCGGTCGATTCCAGGGAAGGACAGGAAGGCCGGCGCCGGATGGTATATGAGGAGCTGTTTCTGTTCCAGCTGAAGATGCAGGCGTTCCGCGCATTGAACCGCGGCCGGATGGACGGGGTGGTTCATACGGCCGATAATGCCACCATCCGGGAATTCGTGCGCAGTCTGCCGTTCGAGCTGACCGATGCCCAGAAGAAGGTGGAGCTGGAGATTTTGCATGACATGCGCTCTCCTTATTGCATGAACCGTCTTCTTCAAGGAGATGTCGGCTCGGGAAAGACGGTCGTTGCGGCTATCGCCTTGTATACGACCGTGCGATCCGGCTTTCAGGGGGCCTTGATGGTGCCGACCGAAATTTTGGCGGAGCAGCATATGCGCTCCCTGCAGAAGCTGTTCGAGCCGTTCGGCATTACGGTAGGCCTGCTTACCGGAAGCGTGACGGGGAAAAAGCGCAAGGATCTGCTGGCCTCGCTCCAGATGGGATTGACGGATGTCGTTGTCGGCACGCATGCTCTCATCCAGGACGATGTATTTTTCCGGCAGCTGGGTCTTGTCGTCACCGATGAGCAGCACCGGTTTGGGGTCAATCAGCGGAGCATCCTGCGCCGTAAAGGCTACAATCCCGATGTGCTTACGATGACCGCAACGCCGATACCGCGGACGCTGGCTATTACCGCCTTCGGCGATATGGATGTGTCGACGCTGTCGGAGCGTCCGAAAGGGCGTATTCCGATCACCACGTATTGGGTCAAGCATGATCTGATGGACCGTGTGCTTGGCTTTATTTCCAGAGAAGTGGATCAAGGCCGGCAGGCGTATCTGATCGCGCCGTTGATCGAGGAGTCGGATAAGCTGGATGTGCAAAATGCGATCGATCTGCATGTCCAGATGCAGCAGGCGTTCCCGCGCTATCGGGTCGGCTTGCTGCACGGGCGGATGACGCCTGCCGAGAAGGATGAAGTGATGCGCCAGTTCTATGAGAATGAAGTGCAGCTGTTAATTTCGACAACGGTCGTGGAGGTCGGCGTCGATGTGCCGAACGCCACCCTGATGGTCATCATGGACGCCGACCGCTTCGGCTTGTCGCAGCTGCACCAGCTGCGCGGCCGGGTCGGCCGTGGTCAGCATGCGTCGTACTGCGTGCTGGTCGCGGATCCGAAGTCCGAGGTAGGGCAGGAGCGGATGCAGGTGATGACCGAAACGGAGGACGGCTTCGAGGTGTCGCGGCGGGACTTGGAGCTGCGGGGTCCGGGGGATTTCTTCGGGACTAAGCAGAGCGGTCTGCCGGAATTCCGTCTGGCCGACATGGTGGCCGATTTCAAAGTCGTGGAGGAGGCAAGGGATGATGCGGCCGCTCTGGTGAGCGACAGCTCCTTCTGGACCTCCCCCGAGTATGAGCCGCTGCGGGATTATTTGCAGCAGGAGAAGATTTTTCAAGGCGATATTATGGATTAATCCTAAGGGCTTACAAGCTCGAAGAAGAGAAGCAGCCCCGGGCGGGAGCAGGAGCAGGATGCGGGAATCCGTTGGCACAATGGACGGGCCTTCGTCATATACTCAAAAAAGGCGACAGCAATTATTACGGGAGGTGCCTTACCATTGAGTTATCAGCAGTACGGGATTAGTCCGCAGCTGGTGGAACGCATCAAGCTTAAGATGAAAAACCCGCTCGTCAAAGAAAGAATCAAGGGCCTGACGCAGGGCTTGACCAAAGCGGATCTGCAGAACAGCATGAAGGTGCATCAATTGGTGCGAACCGCCAGCGGCATCTTAAATGAAAAGCTGAGCTCCGTACAGGAACAGCAGATCGTTCAATTCGTGCTTGCACAGCGCATCGATCCGAACAATACATTTCATTTAATCAAGCTGTGGGGGATGTTCCGTTAAAAACTGAGCATGCATCGGGAGATTTCAGCATAAGAAGAAGCCCCCGCAGGAGGGTCTCCTCCTGAGCCGGGGGCTTCTTGCGCGTTTGGGTCCATACGCTGCGGGGATGTCAGCTGCTTGTTATCGAGCGGATGCATTCCTCCGTATCATTCTTGACGGAGTTGACGATGGTGCTGACGGGATGGGCCTCCATCTCCTCAGCCGGATAGGGCCTCAGGAGCGCACGAAGCGATTGGAGCGCGGAGGATGCGCCTGCATCGCTTCCCTCCGGGGCGGCGCTCCGGTCAAGCCATAGCGCTTCGTCTTCCGGGCGGAGAATGACAGGCATCCGGTTATGAATGGGCTCCATCAGCGTGTTGGGCTCTGTCGTAATGATGGTGCAGGTGCTTAATTTCTGCCCGTCCGGCGTGATCCACGTGTCGTAGAGCCCGGCCATGCTGAAGATGCGGCCGCTGCGCATGCTGATGCGAAGCGGCTGCTTTCCTTCGCCGGTTTTCTGCCATTCGTAAAATCCGTCGGCAGGGATGAGGCATCTTTTCCGATAAAAGGGTATCCTATAAGCAGGCTTCTCCTCAAGCGTTTCACTCCGCGCATTGATCATCTTGCTGCCGGCGGAGGGGTCCTTCGCCCACGATGGGACGAGCCCCCACTGCAGCTGGCCGATCCGGTTGGACCGCCCGTCATGGATGATGGCCGCTACCATTTGCGCCGGGGCAATATTGTAGCGCGGCATGTGAAAGGGAGAGACGGACTCGGGATCGAGCATATACCTCATCATCAGCTCTTCCCAGGTGACGGTGAGCGTAAAACGTCCGCACATTGGTTATTTCGGCCTCCTCAACTAGCGAATTCATCGGTTTGAGTTGAGTATACCATGCAGGGATCGCATTCCCAAGAAGCTCCGGCTTCTCTCATGTTACGAGCATTAGAAATGGAGGATATTTTGTGTTTGATTTAAAAGCTAACGGCACCTCGGTAAAGACCGAAGTGGTTGCCGGTATTACGACCTTTTTTACAATGGCTTATATTACGGTGGTGAACCCGCTCATATTGTCTGAGGCCGGTGTGCCGTTTGAGCAGAGCTTTACGGCGACGATCATTGCTGCCGTGATCGGTACCCTGCTGATGGGGCTTGTTGCGCGCTATCCGATCGCTGTTGCACCCGGGATGGGGCTGAATGCGTATTTTACATACTCGGTCGTTCAGGGGCATGCGGGACTTGGGTACATCGAAGCGTTCTCGGCGGTGTTCATTGCCGGCATCCTGTTTCTGCTGCTGTCCATGACGACTCTTCGGCGCAGGCTGATCGAGATGATCCCGGCGAATCTGAAGCATGCGATAACCGTCGGAATCGGGTTGTTCATTGCCTTCCTCGGCTTGCGGATGAGCGGTATCATTACAGCGCATCCGGATAATTTGGTGGCGCTCGGTGACCTGCATCAACCCAGCGTGGTGCTCGCACTGGTTGGTTTGGTCGTAACTTTGGTGCTGTTGTCCCGCGATGTGAAGGGCGCTTTGTTTATCGGGATGATTATTACGGGAATCATTGCTTATTTTGCGGAAATGCTGTCGTTTACGAACGGTGTCGTGTCAGCGCCTTCGCTCCCTGAAGGGATTCTCGTATGGAACCCGATCACGGCGGCTTCCGATGTTATTTCCCACAGCCTGTATGCAGTCGTATTCTCCTTCCTGCTCGTCACGCTGTTCGATACGACCGGAACGGTCGTCGGCGTTGCCGAACAGGCCGGCTTTATGAAGGATAACAAGCTGCCCCGTGCCGAGCGTGCGATGTTCTCGGACTCCGTGGCGACCGTTGCCGGCTCGATGGTCGGCACCAGTCCGACAACCGCCTATATCGAGTCGGCTGCAGGCGTTGGCGCAGGCGGGCGGACCGGCCTTACGTCCGTGGTCGTGGCGCTCCTGTTCGTGGTGGCGGCCTTCTTCAGTCCGCTCATCGGTGCCGTCGCCGGCTTGTCCGCGATTACGGCGCCTTCGCTGATCGTGGTCGGATGCCTGATGCTGAGCAATGTCCGCCATATCGATTGGAAGGACTTTGACGAGGCGTTCCCGGCCTTCCTCGTTATTCTCACGATGCCGCTCACGTCCAGCATTGCGACCGGCATTGCGTTCGGGTTCATTTCGTACCCGCTGATGAAAATCGTAAAGGGCAAGTGGAAAGCCGTTCACCCGCTTATGTATATTTTTGCCGTGCTGTTTGTCCTGCAGCTTGTTTTTGTTCCGCATTGACTTCTTGCCCGGCAGGACCGCCTTGCTTGATGGTCCGTTTGTCTTAACCAAGCCCCTTCGGCCATGCGCGCCGGAGGGGCTTCGTTCGTTGCGAAAGTTTAATATATCCCGCTAAAGTTCCGGGGCGCTTCGGGGACAACAGGGTTAAATTTACATTGATAAAAGAACGAATGTTCGCATATAATACAAACAAACGTTCCCGTTACGAGGTGGATAGTGATGTTGAGTATTGGGCTAAAGTCAGACGAAACCAAGCTGGTAAAGGACTACGCTCTATTGCCGTTATTGCTCGATGTGCTGGAACATGACCGGGACATTCTGTTCCGGTCGGATCTAAAGACCTCAGAGCTGACCAAGGTTATGATCGAGCGCATAGAGAGGGCGGCATTGGCCGATTTAACGGCAGCTCGAAGGAATATGCGGGAGATCGGCTTAAAGGTGTACGACAACCGAAAGACCCGACTCGGGATTGAAGTGGAATTTATGTGCAGAGGGTACCGACATAAGCTGTCCATGCTGTGGGGGCTGATCGAGGCGGAAATCGAGGAACGGTCGTACAGCTACCTGGGCTTGAAAATCGCAGACAAGGGGTGTCTGTCATGAAGCCGGCCAAACGGGTTGTCATGTTGGCGGACTGCCAGTCGTTTTACGCGAGCGTGGAGAAGGCGGAGCATCCGGAATATAAAGACCGACCTCTAGTCGTTGCCGGCGATCCGGAAAGACGGTCCGGCATCGTGCTGGCGGCATGCCCGCTTGCTAAGAAGAGAGGCATAACGACAGCCGAGAGGCTCGGGGAGGCGCTCGCGAAATGTCCGGACGTCGTCGTTATCAAGCCGCGGATGCAGAGGTATATCGATGTCTCCATGCAGATCACGGAGATCTATAAGTCCTATACCGATTTGGTCGAGCCGTACAGCATCGACGAGCAGTTCCTTGACGTGACGGGCAGCTTGCATTTATACGGCTGTACGCCGGAGGAGCTTGCCCGAATGATTCAGGATCATGTCCAGGATGCGACAGGGGTGTATACACGCTTTGGAATTTCCGAAACGAAAATCCTCGCCAAGACCGCCTGCGACAATTACGCGAAAAAATCCGCATCCGGAATCTACACCCTGCCTAAAGAAAATCTTGCCGAAACGCTGTGGAAGCTTCCCGTAAACCAGATGTTTATGGCCGGCAGCAGGATGACCCGGCATTTCAATGTCATGGGGCTGCCGACGATCGGCAGCGTTGCCCAGACCCCTCTCCCTAAGCTCAAGCAGATGATGCGGCGGAAGTTCGGGAAAAACTCGGATATCCAGGCTGAATTGTACTGGAGAATTGCCAACGGGATCGATGATAGTCCCGTACGTCCGGGGACGCATCAGGTTGATCCTAAGTCGGTTGGTCATATGATGACCCTGCCCCGCGATTACGGCAGGCTGGAGGAGATTAAGGTCGTGCTGCTCGAGCTGACGGAGCTTGTATGCCAGCGATGCCGCGGACTCGGCTTTATGGGCCATGTCGTAACCGTCGGCTGCATGGGAGCGGACTTTGACCGCCCTACGGGATTTTCGCGGCAAATGAAGATGGAGGATCCCTCCAACATTACGAATCAAGTTTACCGCTGGGCGTGCAGGCTGCTGGAGAAGTATTGGGACGGCCTGCCGATCCGCAGGGTGGGCGTCAGTTTATCGCAGCTTACCCCGGATACGGAATATCAATTGTCCCTGTTCGATATGGGGCGCGAGAAATCGATGGCGCTTGAGCGGGTGACCGATGCCTTAAAGCGCAAGTATGGGGATAGCATCGTCATTCGGGCCGTCTCCAAAACGGAGGCGGGCCAAGCGCTGGATCGTTCAGCTAAGATAGGAGGACACTTTAGATGACAACACGAAAAAAGCTGGAAGGCAACGGGCTGTGGGAATCCAGCCGCATGATGCTGCCCGAGCACAAAGCGACGATTATTCGGCAGCAGCTTGAAGAGGGAAGAAAGGATAAACCGAACCTGGATCCGCAGGAAATGGAGCTGATCGAGCGCATGCTGGCCGAGTCTTTCCATGAGCACCGGACCATTTCGTTACAGCTTTACGATGAATACGAGGATGTTGAGCTCACCGGAGTCGTTACAACCGTGCTGACTCAAAGACGGGAGATCAAGCTGGCCCTCGGACCCGGGGAGTGGGAATGGATAAAGATCGATGAGATCGTATCCGTCAGATAGGTTGGTTTGGGACGGCGGCAGATTACCTTCCGCCGTTTTGGGTATGACTAGAATTATAGCGGGCAGAAATGAAATTGAACGAGCTACACAGGTTCTTCACAACTGGTTGATATGATCGTAAGCATCACGGATCGAAAGGAGTTTTTGGAACCATGTTCAAAAAAGGATTAAAACCGATGATTGTAGGGCTCATTGCCGCTTTCTTGCTCTTGGCCCTGGGAGCTTGCGGCAACGCAAATACGAACGGCGAAACGAGCAATGCAGGAAAGCAAGACCATGCGGGGGAGATGGACCACAGCAAAATGAACCATTCCGGTTCCGGCGAGGTGCCTGAAGGCTTGAAGGAAGCCAAGAATCCGACTTATGGCATAGGAACGCAAGCCGTGATAGACTCCGATCACATGGCGGGCATGAAGGGAGCAACGGCAACGATTGTCGGTGCTTACGACACAACGGTTTATACGATTTCGTACACGCCGACCACCGGCGGAGAAGAAGTCAAGAATCATAAGTGGGTCATTCACGAAGAATTGCAGAACCCGGGAGCGCCACCTTTGCAGCCAGGCACGGAAGTCGTTGTCAATGCAGACCACATGGAAGGGATGAAGGGCGCAACCGCGAAGATCGATTCGGCCGAGCAAACGACGGTGTATATGGTTGACTTCACGCCAACGACAGGCGGCGAGGAAGTGAAGAATCATAAATGGGTGACGGAAAGCGAATTATCGCCGGTCCAATCATGATTTGGCATGCTCAGAAGCATGGCGGAAGTACCGGCACGTGGTGAGGTAATATGTATTCCTGAATGGAAGTCATCGATAGTAAGGGCGTGGCAAATGGGTTGTCATTGCAGTCAATTGCAGTCGTTTGCACGCCCACGCTCTAGGAACGGGCTCGCTGCGGCGTGTCCGTTTTGTTCGTTTACCAGCTCGTTGACACCTCCCGAGTCCGTCACCTTAAAGCCGATTTTTCCGGAGGCCGTTGGAAGCTAGACGCCGGACGAGGATGGAACCAAACCAAACAGCTGCTGCGTCACGAAAAGATCAGGAAGCACCCTAGGTCACGGCAAGATCAGGAATATAGGTTTACTTTTCATCCAAACGAAGGTTTAATGAAGGTGAATGAAATTGAAAGCGTTTTAGAAGTACATACGCGAGGGAGGTAATGGAATGCATTCGAGCCAAAGCCAAGAAAGACCTAATATTTTGTTGATTACGGTAGATCAGATGCGTTTTGATTGTCTTAGCATTGCAGGCCACCCCATCGTCGAGACGCCCAATCTGGACGAGCTCGCCCGAAACGGCGTACGGTTCAGCCGCGCCTATTCCGCTACGCCGACCTGCGTGCCTGCACGTGCAGCCATCTTTACCGGGCAATCGCAGCGAACTCACGGCCGCGTCGGATATCAGGACCGTGTCCCTTGGAATTATGAGAGAACCTTGCCTGGAGAACTGGCGAGAGCGGGTTATCATACGCAGTGCGTCGGTAAAATGCATGTGTATCCTGCGCGCAGCTTGATGGGATTTCATAACGTAGTCCTCCACGACGGGTATCTGCACCATAACCGCAACAATCACAGCATTCCGATGCGGGAGCACTACGATCAAGTCGACGATTATGTTCCGTGGCTTCGCGAGCGGGTACCCGGTGCGGATCTGATCGATCTCGGCCTTGACTGCAACGCATCGACGGTCGCCCGGCCTTGGCATCTGCCCGAAATGCTGCATCCGACCAATTGGACGGTCACGCAATCCATTGATTTCCTCCGGCGCCGGGACCCCGGGAAGCCGTTCTTCCTGTGGATGTCCTTCGTGCGCCCGCATCCGCCATTCGATCCCCCGCAAGCCTATCTGGACCTGTATGAGGAAGCCGAAATACCGGAGCCGCCGGTTGGAGATTGGGCAGAGAAGGAGGATGTCTCTCAGGCGGGGCTTTCCCCGGTCACGGGGCGGGGAATCGTGCCCAAACGGCGCCTGCGTAAAGCAATGGCGGCATATTACGCCCTGATCACGCATTTGGATCATCAGATCGGTCGTTTCCTTCAAGCGCTGCACGAATATGGGGAGCTGAACAATACGGTGATTGTGTTCACCTCCGACCATGGCGAGCTGCTCGGGGACCACCATTTGTTCCGAAAATCTCTGCCGTACGAAGGAAGCGCCCATGTGCCGTTTATCGTAAACGATCCGGGGAACCGGTTGGGATTAAAACGCGGCCTGGTGGCGGATCAACTGGTGGAGCTGCGGGATATCATGCCATCGCTGCTTGAAGCAGCCGGTGCGCCTGTCCCGGATACGGTGGAAGGACAGAGCATCTGGGGGCTCGCATCGGCAGAACAGGGAGGGAAGGAAGGAGCCGTGGCCTGGCGCAGCCACCTGCATGGCGAGCATGCTCAAGGGCTTCAGTCGAGCCACTGGGTCACGGACGGGAAGGAGAAGTTCATCTGGTATTCCCAAACCGGCGAGGAGCAGTTCTTTGATTTGGAGCATGATTCGGAGGAGCTGCACAACGCAATCCGGGATGAACCGTATCAGGAGCGCATCAATCATTGGCGATCCGTCCTGGTTCGGGAGCTGGAAGGGCGCGAAGAGGGCTATACGGATGGCCGGAAGCTCATTGCAGGCCGCCAGCCGAAAGCCGTGCTGTCGCATATCCGGGTGTGAGGTTGAATGCCCGCATGTTTTCGAATCCGTCATCCGAAAATGACGCAAAGTCGTGAAGGGTTCCCTGGGCCTGCACGCACTTCAGGTATACTTTATGTATAATGACAGTATGGTCATGTCGCTTGGAGCAGCTGAATTTCGATAGAAAAGGATGCGATACAATGAAAAAGATCATGAACAAACCGGAGAACCTCGTCAAGGAAATGTGCAGCGGTTTTGTCATGGCTCATCCGGAGCTGGAGTTTGACCCGAAATATACGTTCATTAAGAAAAGGGAGCTTAATCAGGATAAAGTCACCCTGATCAGCGGCGGGGGCAGCGGCCATGAACCGGCGCATGCCGGCTTTGTAGGGAAGGGAATGCTGGACGCGGCCGTCTGCGGCGACGTGTTTGCTTCGCCATCCCAGATTCAGGTATATCAGGCGCTCAAGTCAACGGCAAGCCGCAAGGGAACGCTTATGATCATTAAAAATTACAGCGGAGACATGATGAATTTCAAGAATGCCGCTCATCTGGCCGGCGAGGACGGTCTTCAGGTCGATTACGTCAAGGTTGATGACGACATCGCCGTGGAGGACAGCCTGTATACCGTAGGGCGGCGAGGCGTGGCAGGAACGGTGCTGGTACATAAAATCGCCGGTGCAGCCGCTGAGGCCGGGCTGTCTCTGGAAGAGGTCAAGGCCGCGGCGCAAAGCGCGATTGCCAACGTCAAAAGCATCGGCTTCGCGCTCACCTCATGCACGGTGCCTGCCAAAGGCACTCCGACCTTCTCCATTGGCGGTGAGGAGATGGAATATGGAGTCGGCATCCATGGCGAGCCGGGGATCCGGCGGGAAAAGATGCTGTCCGCCGATGAGCTGGAGAAGCGGATGGTAGCGGAGCTGCTGGAAAGCCTGCAGGCCGGGGGCGCTTCCGTGAAAGAGGTTGCCGTGCTGGTCAACGGATTCGGGGGAACCCCGGTCCAGGAGCTTTACTTGCTGAACCATGCGGTTATGCGGGAATTGCATCGCCTGAATGTGGCGGTATACCGGGTTTTTGTCGGGAACTATATGACCAGCATTGATATGGCAGGCGCTTCGCTATCCATCATGAACTTAAATGATGAACGGAAGCGCTGGCTGAGCGCGGAATGCAGCACGCCGGCCCTCGTCGTCCGGGAGCTGCATGATCATTATCCGGTCCGTTACATCGGAGAAGCGGCGGAGAAGGACAGCACGAAGCCGGTATCGTTCCGGACGATAACCGACGAGGCATATGCGGTGATTCAAGAAGACCGTCTGTCGCTTCACAATCTGATCTATGCAATCGATAAAATGAGCGAAATCATTATTGAGAATGAAGTTCCGTTCTGCGAGCTGGATGCCCATGCAGGTGACGGCGACTTCGGCATGAGCGTGGCCAAAGGCTTCAAGCAGCTCAAAACCGAATGGGACGATCTGCTATCCCAGGCGAAAGATATGGGAAGCTTCTTGGGGGCATGCTCGCTGGTCATTATGGAGCACTGCGGAGGAGCATCCGGTCCGATATGGGGCTCCGCCTTCCGCGCAGCGGGCAAATACGCCGGCAGCCGTACGGAGCTGACCGTATCGGAAATCGCCGATATGCTGGCTGCGGTCGTTCAGGGCATCCAGGAGACGGGGGAACGATCCTTCGGCAGAGGAGCCGTCGTCGGCGACAAGACGCTGATGGATGCCCTGATCCCTTATGCGGAGTCCTGGAAGGCGAGCGCAGGCTCCGGCGAGGATTTGATCGAAGCCGGCGTGAATGCGGCCCGGGCTGCGGTGGAAGGCGCGAAGCGGACGGAAACTTTCGCAGCGCGGATGG
Source organism: Paenibacillus sp. FSL W8-0919 (assembly GCF_038003785.1). NCBI lineage: Bacteria > Bacillati > Bacillota > Bacilli > Caryophanales > Paenibacillaceae > Paenibacillus > Paenibacillus sp. FSL W8-0919. The sequence goes on along the minus strand of NZ_JBBOPV010000001.1, from coordinate 5,708,745 downwards.
GACGGGCCGGCACGGTCGGCGAGCGGAGCATCGGGTATCCCGACGCTGGTGCCCATGCGCTCGGCGTCATATTTACGGCGCTCTCTGAGTCTTTTCGGAAATAGCCCCTTGCAGCTTCTCCCAGGCATGGAAAGACGACCTCGGCTCTTTAATTTCTTGGGGTTGAGCATGTATTCTTCCGGGGCTGGTATTTATCTGCTGCCGGGCCGAAACGAAAAATCCCAAGGAAGCAGAGCGCTGGATGCATGGGGACGGTGAGCACGGTAGGCCGGGCACAATTGGATGGGAGCAACTGCCTGGCAATTGGATGGTGTGCGGGTCCCGTTTGTTCATTATAATGAAACTTGAAAGTAAATCGCCGGATCAACTCATGGAGCCGCTCCATGGGGTGTTAGGTCACAATGAATAATCGAATGGGGTTGTATGGGGATTGGTTATGTACATCATCGTGATCGCCCTGGCAATCATCGGGGGCGTATCCACGCTGCTGGTGGGATTGTCCAAGGAAAACCAGAAAGAAAATCCGAACTATATGCGCAAAACCCGAAAAAATCTAACGAAGCTGCTTATTATCTATCTGGCTTCCATCATTGCGTTCATCGCGATATGGCTGATCTTTAAATGACGATAGGCGCGCAAGGCTCCCGGTCAAGCACCGGGAGCCTTTTGCGTTGGTTACGTCATTGCGTTGGTTACGTCATTGCGTTGGTTACGTCATTGCGTTGGTTACGTCATTGCGTTGGTTACGTCATTGCGTTGGTTACATCATTGCGTGGTTACATCATTGCGTGGTTACATCATTGCGCGGTTACCATAATGCGTGGTCAGCGTAGTAGGCGAGGTCTCAGTTTAAGATGGACCTTAAGGCAGCGGCGAACCGGGAGATGCCCTCCGGGATATCCTCCGTATTCGCCCGGCCGTACGTGAAGCGCACGTGGCCCGAGGCAGATCCGTAGACACTGCCCGGAACGAAAACCATGCCGCGCTGAATACAGGCTTCAAGGAGCTTGCCGTCATTCACCTCGGGCGCGATGGTGCACCACAGATGCAGTCCGCCCTCCGGGTGCCTCCAGCGAATCATGCCGGGGAGCTCACGCTCCAGTGCGGCGATCGTTAAATTGCGTTTATGACGCAATCTGGACCTCAGCCGGTCGATGTGGGGGAGGAAATAGCGGGAGTTCAAAAATTGGGCCGCTACCTGTTGGGGGACGACGCTTAATCCGAAATCCATCTGCTGCCTCGCGTCGGAGAGCCGTTTGACGATCGAATGGGGGGCCACCATCCAGCCGACGCGCAGTCCGGACGCCGCCATTTTCGAGAAGGAGCCGATGTAGAGAACGGAGCCGGCGCGGTCCGCCGATTTCAGTGAAGGTGCCGGCGTTCCGTCATAAGCTGTCATGCTAAACGGATCATCCTCAACGATCGGCAGTCCGAGCTCGCCTGCAATATGCAGCAGACGCTCCCTTCTTTCCGGAGAGAGCAGGGCCCCCGTCGGATTCTGGAAGTTTGGATTGAGAAAAATCATTTTGATGCGGTGTTTATGATACAGCTCGTAAATGTCATCCGGATGGATGCCCTGTTCGTCGACGGGAAGCCGGAACAAGCGCAGCCCGGCCGATTGGAACATAGGCAGGGAGTAGCAGTACGAAGGATCTTCGATAGCAACCGCATCCCCCGGCGACAGCAAGCATTGCGTAATGAGATACAGCGATTGCTGGGACCCTGATGTAATTAAAATGGACGATGCCGCCGTATGGATGCCCCGGTATTCCCGCAAAAATGAAACGAGCGTATCCCGCAGCGGCTCATAGCCCTGCGGGTTGTCGTATCCAAGATACATCACGGGCCATTTCTCGCTCATGATGGCATGAAGCTCCTCGAGCGGCGACAATTCGGCGGCAAGCTCGCCGCCTGCAAAATCGATCATCGAAGGATCGAGCTCAAGCGCCTCGCGGATTCTGCGCAAAAAGGGCGGGCTTGGAAGAAAGCTGCCGCCTTCGGCATAACGGTGCCAATTCGGCGTATGCTTTGGCGTGACGCCCCACTTCGTGACGCTGACTCGCGTGCCGCTGCCTGGACGGCTCTCCAGAATTCCCAGCGAGCGAAGCTCCGAATAGGCCAAGACCACGGTGCTGCGGTTGACACCGAGCTGATCCGCCAGCTTTCGTTCCGACGGAAGCACGCTGCCGGCCGGGAACTCGCCGTAAGCGATTTTTTGCTCCAGTTCATCGGCGATCTGTTTATAGAGAGGTTTGGCACTGGTCCGATCAAGTTCCCACAAATTGTTCATCCTTTCGGTTAAAGATGGTTGCGGCGCTTTTGTTATCATACCATCCTTCGCAAGCCTCATCGCTTTTCAATATGTAACATAATGATGACAAATTCCATATAGGTTGCTGCATATTGGCTGGCCTCATAGGTACGCGCTTGGTAAGTTAGACGATGAGCAGGGAGGAAGCTATTTCTGCGCCTTTAACTGCGTTAGGGCCGCTTTAAGCTCGGGATACCGGAATCGGAAGCCGTGGTTCAGCGCTTTTGCCGGTACGATGCGCTGGCCCTTGAGCAAAATGAGCGACATTTCGCCGAGGGCCCCCTTAAGCAGAACAGCAGGGAGGGGAAACCAATGCGGCCGGCGGTACACGCTGGCGACCGTTCGCCCGAACTGGTCATTCGTGACGGCATGCGGCGAGGCGGCATTAACCGGGCCTGATATATCGTCATGGCGGATGCAGTAATCAATCAAGCCAACCATGTCGTCAATATGAATCCAGGAGAACCACTGCTTGCCGTTTCCGATTTTGCCGCCTGCCCCGAGCTTATAGGGAAGCAGCATCTTCGGAAAAGCGCCGCCTTCATTGCCGAGAACGACGCTGATGCGAAGCTTGATCAAGCGCTCGGCAGGCATGCGGTCCGCTGCTGCTTCCCATTGCTGTACGACACGGGACGGGAAATCCTGAACGGCAGCAGCGCTGGTTTCATCGAATGTCAACGTTTCAGATGTGCCGTAAATGGCCATGGCCGAGGCTTGGACAACGACGGACGGCTTATGCTTCAGGCGGTGCAAAAGTTCAGCCACGGTCAAGACGGTCTGCTGCCGGGAATCCATAATCCGTTTCTTCCCGCGTTCCGTCCAGCGCTGGCTGAGCGATGCTCCGGCCAGATTAATCAGCGCATCCAGATGCTCGAACCGCTCCGGGCTGTCCTTCATATTATCCCAGGTGAGATAAGACAATTGCCCTTGATTGTGCTGAATCGGTAGCTGGCGTCCCGCGTCAGGGAGCGATCTCGTAACGATGATAACCTCATGTCCTTGGCTTAACCAGCGTCTGGATAACGCTTGCCCGATAAAGCCGGTGCCTCCGCATATTGCATAACGCATGAATTTCCGCCTCCTTCATCTGACCCTTATCGATCTGATTTCATCATAGATGACGGCGGGGATGCAATCAACCGCGGCAGGCCCGTCCGCCAGCCCGTTAGGTCGGCGAGGTTACTTGCGAACGGGCTGCATTTTGCAAAGGCAAAAGGCAAAGGCGTGACGCGCTATCGGCAAAGCTTGGCGGTGCGCCTTCAAATTATGGAGTCGTATCCTGAAAGGCCTGTCTGACACATTCAAATGCCTGATCCAGCTCGGACTTTCGTATGATGAGCGGCGGAGCGAAGCGGATGGTATGCTCATGGGTTTCCTTGCACAGAATGCCAAGCTTCATGAGCCGTTCACAGTACGGCCGTGCAGGAACGTTAAGCTCCATGCCGATGAACAGGCCTCTTCCCCGTACTTCCTTTAAATCGGGATGCTGGATTGTGCGCAGCCTGCCGGCAAAATATTCGCCAAGCTCCCGTGACCTTTCCGCGAGCTCTTCCTGTTCAAGGACATCCAGCGCAGCGATCGCCACGGCGCAGCCCAGCGGATTTCCGCCGAAGGTTGAGCCATGGGAGCCGGGCTCAAAGACGCCAAGCACGTCTTGATCCGCTGCAACGGCTGAGACGGGAAACACGCCGCCGCCTAACGCTTTGCCCAGGATGTAAAGATCCGGCTCCACCTGCTCCCAGTCGCAGGCAAACCGCTTGCCCGTCCGGCCGAAGCCGGTCTGGATCTCATCGGCGAGCAGAAGGACGCGATGGCGGCTGCATAGCTCCCGTGCTTCCCTTAAGTAGCCGTCCGGCGGGATGATGATGCCGGATTCGCCCTGGATCGGTTCCACCAGAAATGCGGCGGTATTCGGCGTGATGGCCTGCTCCAAGGCATTCAGGTCGCCGTAGGGTACCGGCTTAAAGCCCGGCGTAAACGGGCCGAACTCCTTCCGGTATTCCTCCGACGAGGAGAAGGAGGTGATGGTGATCGTCCGGCCGTGGAAATTGCCTTCACAGACGATGACCTCGGCCTGATCCTCGGGGATGCCCTTGTTCCGGTACGCGTAACGGCGGGCTGCCTTAAGGGCCGTTTCCACCGCTTCCGCTCCGGTATTCATCGGAAGAATCAAGTCTTTGCCGGTATAGCTAGACAAACGTTCATAGAAGAAGCCGAGCTGATCATTATAAAATGCGCGCGAGGTCAGAGTCACTTGATCCGCTTGGTCCTTAAGCGCCTGAATGATCCGGGGATGGCGGTGACCGGCATTTAGGGCGGAGTATGCGCTAAGCATATCGATATAGGTATTGCCGTCGGCATCGGTGACGTGAACGCCTTCCGCTTTCGTCACGACGACGGGAAGCGGGTGGTAGTTGCGGGCGCCGAACCTTTCGGACCGCTCGATATGGGATATACTGCGGTGCATGCTTTTTCGTCCTCCTTCGGGCCATAAAGAGCATGCAGACGGTCAGTGCCAGCCTGCATACACTTACTTCTCCGGTGTAATACGTCGTAAAGCTTATAGAATTCGTTCCCCCAGCAGGGAGGATATGAGTCCAACCAGGAGCCGGGACGTACGCTGGCCGGAGTCCAGCAGCGGATTGCTCTCCACGAACTCGGCGGAGACGAGGATTCCGGCTTCATGCAGCGTTTCCAGCGCAAGATGTGCCTCCCGGTAGCTGAGGCCGCCCGGCACCGGCGTCCCGGTCCCCGGAGCGATCGATGGGTCGACGCTGTCAATGTCAAAGGAGAGGTGGACGCCATCCGTTCCGGAAGATGCGATGCGAATCGCTTCCTCCATGACACGAAACATGCCCAGACGGTCGATATCCTGCATCGTGTAGCAGGTGATGCCCTCGCGGCGGATCAGCTCCCGCTCGCCCTGGTCAAGAGACCGTGCTCCGATAAGCACAACATGCTCAGGCGATATAAAAGAGCCGTAGCCGCTGATTCCGGTCAGCCGGGCGTCGCCTTTCCCAAGGCCGACAGCCAGCGACATGCCGTGAATATTGCCCGAGGGCGTTGTGTCCGGCGTGTTCAGATCGGAATGCGCATCCATCCAGATGACCCCCAGCTGACGATAGTGCCGGGTTAATCCGGCAAGGGTGCCGATTGCGATGCTGTGGTCGCCGCCGAGCACAAGGGGGAAGTGGCCGGCTTCCGCTGCAGCGTGGATTCTGGCGGTCAGCGCTTCGTTTACGGCGAGGACCTCGTGTAGATTTTTTAGCCGGGCGTCTCGTGCCGTGCCTTTAGCATGCGGCGGCGGAGCAAGCCGTTCGGCGATATATTGGACGCCAAGCGCCTGGAGCTTGCGCGCCAAGCCTGCCCGGAACAGGGCCTCCGGTCCCTGGGCGGCGCCCCTGCGTGCGGCACCCCGGTCGAACGGAACGGAAAAGACGGATACTTGGGAGAATCGATGATTTGTCATTCAATGCTCACCTCCCGTCATGAGTGATACGGTTTTTGGTTTTGGCTGGTTCTGAGGGTCAAGACGCCTTGATCGCTGTTTGCACCCCGCGATGACCAGCCTTGGCAGCGGCATGCTGCGGCCCAACGTCGGGTAGCATACGTATGCTGCACCAAGCCCGCATCCCGCAGCAGAAATTTAAGCGCCCCTGCGTCGTTTGATTCGGTCATCCTCCGGTTCGCTCGAAGCGAATCCGAAAAAATGAGTAAGGTGGTACATGCGAGCAGACGAGCAGTCACGGAAATGGGACGGGGATGCAAGAGCGGGATGGAATGCTGCCTGTCATGCATCATATGCTTTGGCCTAGCTGTATGGCTTGGGCGGTTAGTCAGGCGAAAGGACAAATATGGCGACAGCCTAAAGGACGATCGAAGTTGGCGACATCGCAGATAGGCGACGGTGGGGAGCAAGACAGAAGGCGATGATGAGGGAACAAGACGGAAGGCGACTGCCGGTAATCCATGGAGAGGAAGCAGGACGGGAGATGATTGCAAATAAACAATGGTGAGTGAAGCAATGCGGGAAATAGTACATTTCCAATAGACTGAAATCGCTGTAAAAAAATCCCGGAGTTAAAATGCTTGCGCCATGAAAGCGTTTGTGATAATCTATACCTGTAACCGGTTACACATCGGTTTACATGGATGAGGTGATGACGCAGATGACGACCATTCGAGATGTGGCCAAGCACGCTGGTGTTTCGGTCGCTACCGTTTCACGGGTTTTAAATGGAAACGGTTACGTACATGAGGATACCCGCTCCAAGGTGGAGCAGGCGATCCGCGAGTTGAATTATACGCCCAATGAGGTGGCAAGGTCTTTATATAAACGAAAATCGAAACTAATCGGATTGCTGCTTCCGGATATTATGAACCCGTATTTCCCGCAGCTCGCCCGCGGTGTCGAGGATGAGATGCAGGAGAACGACTACCGGTTGATTTTCGGGAACAGCGATGAAAGCAAGAAGAAGGAAATGGAGTACATCCAGACCTTTATCCAGAACAACGTGGTGGGGGTCATTTCCTCAACCAATGATCCTGACGCCGACATGTATCAGGATTTGAACATACCGGTCGTATTTTTGGACCGGACATCCAATGACCGGCCGTCGGTATATGCCGATGGACGTGAGGGCGGACGGATTGCGGCAAGGGAAATCGTGCGCCGCGGCAGCAAGGCAATCACCTTGATGCAAGGTCCGGCGAACGTGCGGCCGGCGCAGGAGCGCTTTGAGGGGGCAGCCGAAGCATTGGCGGAGCAAGGCGCATCGTTTCAGGTGCTGAAGACGACATCCTTTTCGTTATCCCGCGCAGAAGGCTTTGCCCAGGAAGTGTTCCGGCAGTATCCCGATACGGACGGCGTCATTGCAAGTAATGATATCCTGGCATCCGCCGTATTAAAGGAAGCGCATCGGCTGGGAAAGAGAGTGCCGGAGGACGTGCAGATCATCGGCTTTGACGATATTTTGCTCAGCAGCCTGCTGTATCCTTCGCTGTCGACCATTCATCAGCCTGCTTATGAAATGGGCCGGGAGGCGGCCAAGCTGCTGATCGGACTGATTGAGGGAGAACGGATGGAGCGAAGCAGCGTCGAGTTTTCCGTCACATTTATGGAGCGCCAGACAACGAGAAAGGTGGAATCATAATGGCTAAAATAACGGTAATCGGAAGCGCATCCATGGACCTGGTGGTAACGTCCGCCAAGCGTCCGGGAGCAGGCGAAACCGTGCTCGGGGACAGTTTCAAGACGGTCCCCGGCGGAAAGGGAGCGAATCAAGCGGTTGCTGCAGCAAGGCTTGGCGCCGAGGTGACCATGATCGGCCGCGTAGGCGACGATTCGTTCGGTCAGGTCATTTTGAACAATTTGAAAGCGAACGGTATTGTTGCCGACTATGTGGAACCGGTTACAGATATGGAGAGCGGAACGGCTCACATTATTTTGGCCGAAGGGGATAACAGCATCGTTTTTGTGAAGGCAGCGAATGACTTGGTAACGCCGGACTACGTTGACCGGGCCGCCGAGGTTATTCAAGGATCGGATATCGTGCTGATCCAGCAGGAAATTCCGGAGGAAACGGTCGTGCATGTCAGCGATTTGTGTGCGAAATACGGCGTACCGCTTATCCTTAATCCAGCACCAGCCCGGCCGGTGCCGCAATCGGTCATCGAGAAAGCTGCTTATATTACGCCGAACGAGCACGAAGCGTTGGTTCTGTTTGGCGAAGAGCCTCTCGGCGAGGTGCTGCGGCGTTATCCGAACAAGCTGATTGTGACCGAAGGGAAGAAGGGCGTACGCTATTACGACGGTTCGCAGGAGGTTGTTGTTCCCGGCTACAAGGTCGAAGCGGTCGACACGACGGGCGCGGGCGACACGTTTAACGGGGCGTTCGCGGTGGCCCTTGCCGAAGGCATGAGCCTTTCGGACAGCCTGGATTTTGCCAATCGGGCGGCTGCCTTGTCGGTAACGAAGTTCGGGGCACAGGGCGGCATGCCGACCCGCCGCGAAGTGGAAGGGGGCAGCTTGCGATGAAGAAGAACGGCATGCTGAACAGCCATATTGCGAAGGTGCTGGCCGATCTGGGACATACGGACCGTATCGTTATCGGCGATGTCGGGCTTCCGGTGCCGCCGGGAGTTCCGAAGATCGATCTGGCCTTGCGTCTAGGCACCCCGGGCTTCAAGGAGGTCGTGGATGCCATCGCGGAGGACATGGTCATCGAGAAGGTAGTGATCGCCGAAGAGATGAAGGCTGAAAATAAGGAAACACTGCAATATATACATGATACATTCCGGGATTGCGAGATTGAAGCTTGCCCGCATGAGCGGTTCAAGCAGCTGATGGGAGACGCGAAGGCGGTCATCCGCACGGGTGAAGCGAAGCCGTATGCGAATTGCATTTTACAGGCGGGGGTTCATTTCGGTTAATAAGGAGGTTGCACCATGAACATTGAGATGAAGAATATTCATAAGTCCTTCGGGACAAACCGGGTGCTGGCAGGCGTGGACTTTGATCTCCGGGAAGGAGAAGTCCATGCCCTGATGGGAGAGAATGGTGCGGGTAAATCGACACTAATGAACATCCTGACCGGGCTGCACAGCCGGGACGAAGGCACGATCGTCATCGATGGCCAGGAGACGTACTTCAGCAGCCCGAAGGAAGCGGAAGAGAAGGGCATCGCTTTCATTCATCAGGAGCTGAACATCTGGCCAGAGATGAAGGTGCTGGACAACCTGTTTATCGGCAAGGAGCCGACGTCGGGTCTTGGGTTTTTGAACATGAAGCAAATGAAGGCGCTTGCGAAGGAGCAGTTCGGCAAATTATCCGTAACGATTCCGCTGACCCAGGAGGCCGGTGAATGCTCTGTCGGCCAGCAGCAAATGATCGAGATCGCCAAAGCGCTGATGACCAAGGCGAAAGTCATTATCATGGACGAACCGACGGCGGCGCTGACGGAACGGGAAATCGAGAAGCTGTTCGAGGTCATCCGTTCGCTCAAGAAGGAAGGCGTCTCCATCGTCTATATCTCGCACCGGATGGAAGAGATCTTTACGATATGCGACCGGATTACGGTCATGCGCGACGGCAAATCCGTTGATACGAAGCCGATTCCGGATACGAACTTCGACGAGGTTGTTCGCAAGATGGTCGGACGGGAGCTGACCGAGCGCTATCCGGCCCGACATCCCGTTCCAGGCGATGTGGTGCTGGAAGTGAAAAACATCAGCAGCAAAGGTAAATTCGAGAACGTAAGCTTCTCGGTAAGAGCTGGCGAAATCGTCGGAATGTCGGGACTGATGGGCGCAGGACGCACCGAAATGATGCGGGCCATTTTCGGACTGGATCGGCTTGATAGCGGCGAGATCTGGGTGCGCGGCAAGAAAGTCAATATCCGCAAACCGGATGACGCGGTTAAGCACGGGATCGGTTTTATTACCGAGGACCGAAAGGATGAAGGCCTAGTGCTGGACTTCTCCGTCCGCGAAAATATGGCGCTGACGAATCTGTTCAGCTTCTCGTCCAAGGGGTTCATATCGGCGAAGAAAGAGCTGGATTTTGTGGACACGCTGACCAAGCGCCTACAGATCAAGACCCATACGACCGAGACGCCGGCCCGGAACCTGTCGGGGGGCAATCAGCAGAAGGTCGTCATCGCCAAGTGGATCGGCATTGGTCCGAGCGTGCTCATCCTGGACGAGCCGACACGGGGAGTGGACGTCGGGGCCAAGCGGGAAATATACCAGCTGATGAATGAGTTGACCGAACGCGGCGTAGCCATTCTGATGGTTTCTTCAGAGCTGCCGGAGGTGCTCGGCATGAGCGACCGAATCCTTGTCGTTCACGAGGGCCGGATTTCCGGAGAAGTGAGCGGAGAGAACGCAACGCAGGAACAGATCATGACTCTAGCTACAGGAGGACAATAATATGACAACCATTCATGATGCGAAGGCGGGAAAAGGCTTTAATGTCTCAGGCTTCACGCAAAAGCTCGGGCCGCTGCTCGGACTGATCATTCTCATCGTCATCGTTTCGGTTCTGAATCCGAGTTTTTTGGAACCGCTCAATATACTGAACCTGCTGCGCCAGGTATCCATTAACGCCCTGATTGCATTCGGGATGACGTTCGTCATTCTGACGGGAGGCATCGACTTGTCGGTCGGCTCCATTCTGGCACTGTCCAGCGCATTTGTCGCCAATATGATGGTGGCGGGCTTCGACCCGATTCTGTCGATTATTATCGGGGTGGCACTCGGCGGTGTCATGGGGATGATTAACGGCCTCATGATCACGAAAGGAAAAATGGCTCCGTTCATTGCAACCTTGGCCACCATGACGATTTTCCGGGGGCTGACGCTCGTCTATACCAACGGGAATCCGATCACGGGTCTAGGTGACAGCCTGGCGTTCCAGCTGTTCGGCCGCGGTTATTTGCTGGGCATTCCGGTGCCGGCCATTACCATGATCATCACGTTTGCTGTACTGTGGGTAATTTTGCATAAGACATCGTTCGGACGCAAAACCTATGCGATTGGCGGCAACGAAAAAGCTTCGCTTGTATCCGGTATTAAGGTTTCACGAGTGAAAATTATGATCTATTCCCTGGCAGGCATGCTGTCCGCCCTGGCGGGTGCGATTCTGACGTCCCGTCTGAACTCCGCCCAGCCGACGGCAGGAACATCGTACGAGCTTGATGCCATCGCCGCAGTCGTGCTTGGCGGTACGAGCTTGACCGGCGGACGGGGACGGATCGTCGGCACCCTGATCGGTGTGCTGATCATCGGTATCCTGAATAACGGACTCAATTTGCTCGGTGTCAATTCCTTCTATCAGATGGTCGTGAAGGGCGTCGTCATTGCGATTGCCGTTCTGCTCGACCGGAAGAAATCGGCTTAAGGGAGAGAGGAACTATGAAAAAAATAACGCTATTGCTCATGTCGCTCATGCTGGTCTTCATCACCGGCTGTTCCCTGGAGCCGCCGGAATGGGCGAAGCCGAAGCGGAGTGGAAACATTGAAGATATGAAGATCGGCCTGTCGATCTCCACGTTGAACAATCCGTTCTTCGTATCGTTGAAGGACGGAGTCGTGGAAGAAGCGGCCAAGCAGGGAATCGAGGTCGTTGTCGTGGATGCGCAGAACGACTCCGCCAAGCAGAGCAACGACGTGGACGATTTGATTCAGCAAGGGGTCGACGCGCTGCTGATCAATCCGACGGATTCTTCCGCCATCTCCACGGTGGTGCAGACGGCGAACAGCCTTGACATACCGGTCGTAACGCTGGACCGCTCTGCGGATAAAGGCGAGGTAGCGGCGCTGGTCGCATCCGATAACGTGAAGGGCGGACAGATGGCTGCGGAATTTATCGTGGAGCAGCTGGGCAAGGACGCCAAAGTCATTGAGCTGGAAGGCGTTCCGGGAGCATCGGCAACGCGTGAGCGCGGCAAAGGCTTCCACGACATCGCGGATGAGCAGCTGAACGTAGTTGCGAAGCAGGCGGCTGATTTCGACCGGACGAAAGGTCTGACCGTAACCGAAAACCTGCTGCAGGGCAATCCGGATGCAAAAGCGATTTTCGCCCATAACGACGAGATGGCGCTCGGCGCAATCGAAGCGATCCAAAGCTCCGGCAAGGATATTATGGTCATCGGCTTTGACGGTAACGAGGATGCGTTGAAATCGATCGAGGCCGGCAACATGACGGCAACGGTGGCGCAGCAGCCGGAGCTGATCGGTCAGCTTGCGGTTCAAGCGGCGAAGGATGTGCTGCAAGGCAAAGAGGTGGAGAAAAACATCGCCGCTCCGCTGAAAATGGTCGTGAAGGAGTAGTTGTGCAATACGCGTGGCTGGCTAAAGCTTGGTGTGCGTATAATGCCGCTGTGCTGAAGGATTAGAAGCATGGCCAGCTAAAGTGGGTTTGAAGGCATAAGGAGCGAGGGCCGCAGAAACTGATCTTTAAGAAATTAGGACAGAACGAACGCGGCTCACAAATCTGGCTCAAAGAAGGAATATAGATTTAACGCGGTCCTGGTTGAAAAGCCGGGAGCCGCGTTTTTTTATTGGCTTTTTCCAATGAGAGGCCTTCTGAGCGGATCGTTTGGCCTCAGTTAGGGAGAATCGGTCGGTAAAGTCGCTATGAATGCTCGCTGCAGGGCGAGGGCGAGTCCGGAAGGAGCGAACAAGTCCCGGAAAAGTACTTGTGGAGCGCAAAACGAGCCTGAGAAGGGCGAACAAGTCCCGAAAAGGGACGTGTGAAGCGATAACGAGCGCAAGAAGGGCGAGCAAGTCCCGAAAAGGGACGTGTGGAGCGCAAACGAGCGTAAGAAGGGCGAACAAGTCCCGAAAAAGGACGTGTCGAGCGGAAACGAGCGCAAGAAGGGCGAGGAAGTCCCGAAAAGGGACGTGTGGAGCGCAAACGAGCGTAAGAGGGGCGAACAAGTCCCGAAAAGGGACGTGTGGAGCGCAAACGAGCGTAAGAGGGGCGAACAAGTCCCGGAAAAGTACTTGTGGAGCGGAAACGAGCGCAAGAAGGGCGAGCAAGTCCCGAAAAGGGACGTGTGGAGCGCAAACGAGCGTAAGAAGGGCGAACAAGTCCCGAAATGCTCTTCTGTCAAGAAAGTAGACACCTCTAAGCTATGCACTCGTAATAGCACTGCTCAAAACGCACCGGGGACATATACCCAATCGTACTGTTAGAACGTTTTCGGTTGTAAAAAAATTCAAGGTACCGGTACAGCTTCTGCCCGGCTTCCTCTTTTGTTTTAAACTTAGGTTTGCTGTAAATGAATTCTCGCTTTAGGATACTGTGAAACGCTTCAATACAGGCGTTGTCGTAGCAGTTTCCTTTGCGGCTCATACTGGGCTTCATGTTAAATTGCTTCAACTGTTCACGGTACTCTTTAGCGGCATATTGCGAACCGCGGTCGGAATGGTGAATCAATCCCTTCGGAGGCTTCTTAGCAGCATACGCCATCTTTAGGGCATCGAGGGTAAGGTCTGTGGTCATCCGATCGCTTAGCTTCCAACCGACGATTTGTTTGGTGTACAGATCCAGGATGCTCGCAAGGTAGAGTTTCCCTTGGCGGCAGGGGATGTACGTGATGTCAGCGACCCACTTTTCGTTGGGCTTTGTGGCTTTGAAATTTTGTTCCAACACGTTAGGGGCAATCGGGAGATCATGCTTGGAATCGGTCGTAACCACTCGGAACTTACGGGCCATGCATGAACGAAGGCCATGTTCGCGCATAATGAGGCCCACCGTACGTTCCGATACCGTCCATCCTTCCTTCACCAGCTCGTTTCGTATTCGGGGACTGCCGTAGGTTTCATCGGAGTCATAGAAGTGCCATTTCACACGTTCAGCCAGCGTTGCCTTACGTTTTTCCCGTTCAGAAGCTTCAGAGGTACGCCATTTGTAATAACCGCTCCGAGACACGTGAAAGAGAACGCACATCTTCTCCAATCGAAACTCGGAGCGATGATCTTCGATAAACTGGAACCTTAGTTCTTTTCTTTGCTGAAGATGTGCATGGCCTTTTTTAGAATCGCAATTTCTTCTCTCAAATCATCAATTTCACGTTTCTGATCTTCGATAAGTTGGGTTTGCTGACGTAAGGTTTCTCCATGGTTGACAGGCTCGTGCTCGAATACTCGATACTTTTTGAGCCAGTTACGTAATGTGCCTGGATTAATGTTCAATTCATCGGCAATCTGCTCCACCGTCTTCGACTGTTCTTGCACATACTTTACGGTTTCACGTTTAAATGTCTCGTTGTAATGTTGTCTATTGCCACTCATTTTTTTTTTGACACCCTCTCGTCTGCTTTGTTTCATTATCGTTTTATCACTAAGGGGTGTCCACTTTTTATTCTAGCTGCAAAAAAGGACGTGTCGAGCGGAAACGAGCGCAAGAAGGGCGAGCAAGTCCCGAAAAGGGACATTGAGCTGCCATAAAGTCACTGATCCATCCTTCAATCCCGCAAAAAGGCTTCAACGGAGCAGGCGGAATCATGCCGGAAAAGCGGAGCGTTCTCCTTTGTCCTCTAATTTTAACTACAGATAAGATCATTCCAGAAAATTAGAGGACAACAGAGATTGGAGGCATGATCCGCATGCGGAGTGATGGCACACAGAAGGCGGTATGATCCGCATGAGGAGTAATGGCTCACAGAAGGAGGCATAATCCGCATGCGGAGTGATGACACACGGAAGGAAGCATGACCCGCATACTTTTTATAGGACATGGAGCTGCCGCGCAGCATGCTCTTCGCCCTCACCCCAACACGCGCTGCCCCTCGGCCACCGCCCGGCGGTAGTCGCTCGGCGACCAGCCGGTATCCTGCTTGAACAGCTTCGAGAAATAAGAATAGTTCGAATACCCGACTTTGGCCGCGATCTGATAGACCGAGAGCGAGGTCGTTTCCAGCAGCTGCCGGGCCGCTTTGATGCGGACCTGAATGATGTAGGTGCCGAGCGATACGCCGGTTTCCTTCTTGAATACGCGGGCCAAGTAATCCGGATTCAGATAGACGATTTCCGCGAGGCTGGCGCGTGTCAGATCGTCCCCGTAATGGCGGTGGATGTACTGCCGGATTTCCTCAACGACCGTAGGAGAGGGATCGCCGAAAAAGTGATAGTCCGCCGCGGTTTGCACCAGATACGCGATATATTTCTCCATATCCTCGATCGAGTTCAGCGATTGCAGGAACAGCTGGTCATGCGTCTTGCCGCTGTACAGCTTGTGCGCCTGGATTTCCCGGCTCTTCAGATAGGCGTACACCAGCTGCACGATATCAATCCGGAACTGCCTCAGCACGGAGGCATTGCAGACGCCTTGGCGGGCAAGATTCCGCAAATAACCGCGAATCTCATTCAGAAACGCCGCCGGGTCATTCTGGTGCAGGAGCGCCTCCCATGAAGCCGAATCGGGCGGAGAATAAGCGGTTTCCTCCAGCGGATGATGCGCCAGGAACATGATTTGATTGCGCTTCTTGATCAGATCCTCGTTCATCTGCAGCAGCTCCCGGATGGAGCCTGGAACGCGTCCAAGCTCCGCGGTATCGGCGATGCAGCAGCAGGCATCGCTCTTGAGGAATTTGTTGGCTTGCTGAATGAACGAGAGGAACGCCGACTCGATCGCCGCAGGATCCGAAGCCTGGCTCCATTTCAGCACAAGGATCCAGTTATAATCCCTAAACTCCTGGATCGTCTCCACCGAGAAGCGAGGATCATCCAGCAGCTCGCTAAGCACATTGAGCAGCGCGTAGTCGAACAGATCCTTGTCTTCCTTCCCGAGGCTCCGATCGTACGGGAAAATGGTCAGGTGGACCGGAGTAAACAGATCGGACGTGAGATAAGACACATCATGCTCGGCGGCTGATTCCGCGATGGCGGCGGCGTCCACCGAAGGCCTTTTCTCGTGTATCCATTTGCGCCAGAATTGCTCCTGCAGCTTACGCTGATTTTTTTTCCACAGCTGTCCTTCCTTCAGCGCCTCCTGATAGCTTTGCTGCTCCTTTGCTTTGTATATCGCCTTGGAGATGATCAAGGTGAGCTTATCGAACTCGATCGGCTTCAGGAAATAATCGAAGCTCTGCAGCTCGATCGCTTTCTGCGCGTAGTTGAAGTCCGCGTAATTGGTCAGGAAGATGGTCTGCACGGCGTACCGCTCCTCCCGGATCCAGGCTAACAGCTCAAGGCCGCTGCCCTGCGGCATTTCGATATCGCAGATGAGGATCTGCACGGCATGCTGCTGCAGGATCTCCCGGGCCTGGGCGACATTATAAGCGGTAAACACCCCCTCAATCGAGAGCGCATTCCAATCGATCTTCTGCTGCAGGGCGGCTACGACAAATACATCATCATCCACAAGCAATACGTTCATCGTTCGGCTCCTTTCAGGGTTGCGTCGGAAAGCAGCAGCGGCAGCTCAAGGATGATCCGGGCGCCGCCGTCCTCGCGGTTATCGAAAAACGTCCGGGCCCGGCGCTGGTAGAGGAGCTCCAGGCGCTGCAGGGTGTTCATGATGCCAATGCGTTTTCCGCCAGCTTGCTTAAGCGGCCGCCCGTTCTGAAGCTGCTCGAGGATGTCCGGCGGGAACCCGGGCCCGGTATCGGAAATTTCGATGCAGAGCCGGGGATGCTCTCCCTCCGTTTGCAGAGAAACGTCAAGGCTGATTAACAGCGTCTGGGTGCGGGATACGGCATATTTGACGGCATTTTCAATGAAGGTTTGAAGCAGCAGCGGCGGGATCTTCAGCCCGCTCAAATCATCGGTCATTCCGGCAATCCGGTACATGAACGCGTCCTGGTAACGATGCTTTTGAATTTCCAAATAAATGCGGACATGCTCAATCTCGTCGCCCAGCCTGACCAAGTCATCGCCGCTTTGAAAGATATAGCGGAAGTATTTCGATGTGGACAAGGACATGTACTCGATCTCCTTATGCATCTGCATCTGCGCCATACTGTAAATATTCGTCAAGCAATTCAGGAAAAAATGAGGGTTGATCTGCAGCTTCATATAGTTCAGCTGGATCCGCTGCTTCTCCAGCTCTTGCTCGTACATTTCGATCTTGAATTTCTTGATCTGTTCAATCAGATGCTTGAACTGGGAATTGACCTGTTCCAGCTCGGTGATCTCGCTGCTTCGAAAATCGAGGCTTTCGCTGTCCTCATGAATGCGCCTCAGATTTTCCGAGAAATTCTGAATGGGCTTCAGCACCTTTTTCTTGAAGTACAGCATAACGACGCTGAGCGTGCAGGTCAGTACAACGAACAGCAGCATGATGAGCAGCTGGGCGATCATGATTTTCTCGAACATGCCGAATTGGATCACCAGCTGCACATGAAAGGACGCATTGGAGAACGCTTTGGTCACAGTGGTTGTTGAGGGCGGGAACCTCAGCAAGGAAGCGGCCGCGCCGCTGACGCGGGTACGCGGATCATCGTCCGCTGCCGGGCCCGATATAGCTTCTCCGTTTGATCCGATCAAGGAAACGTAGCCTTCCTCGCCCAGGTTCAGCTCGCGCAAGGGCCGGATCAGGTCGTCGGCGGAAATGAGGCAGATCAAGTAGCGGTTATGATAGGGCACGATATTCACGATGTAGTGGGTATCCCGGACGCGGATCGGCTTCCAATTGGAGTAGAAGGTCTCATAGACGTTTTTGCTATCGGTTAAGGAAACGATCTGCTCCTTGATCTCAAGAAACTCCGAATACGTCACGGACATCGGGGCGTAGTTTTGGAAGAAGTCCTGCTCCTTCAGATAAAAAAAGAAATTGTAGCCCTGGCCGTAATTTTTTTGCAGCTCGTTAAATCGTTTATGAACGCGTTCGCTTGCTTCAATGAAATCGACGTATTCGGTATCCTTGTCGTCCAGCGTCTTCACGCTTTCGTCGTTAGCCAGCGTCCATCCCATGTAATGATTGATATAAGCGAAGTCATGGTTGATCTGCTGGATATACAAATTCGCCGTATCCTGCAAATACCGCGTGGACTGCTGCTTGACGATGAAGATCGATGCGAAGCTGATCACGAGATCGACGACAAGGGCGAAGATCGAGATGAAGAGCATGATTTTGACATAATGCCGAATCGGATAAGGCTTGTTATAAAGCGACTTGACCATCGGAATTCTCCAGTTCCTTTCGCGAATGCCTTGAAATGAAAGCGTTTTAAGGATAGTAAGGCTATTATAAAACGAAAGACGCAAAAAAACATGGCGTTCCTGGAGGCCTCCCGCGATAAAGTCCGGATATTGCCGGTTTAAGTCCGGATAACGGCAGGACATTGCCGAAACCGGGGCCCCAAGTCTCGGTAAGGGTAAAAGAAAGGTCCGATTAGCGTTTCACAAGGTCCGGTTAACGCTGCTCCGCCGGAGTATACTGAAGCTGTTCGATTCAACCTAACGCTTTGGAAGCGGCGGGAGAGAAAGGGGGATTCCATTGAAAGCAGGCCAACTGAACGACTCCCGGCAGCTTATTTCGAGAATCAAGAAAAATTGGGGGCTGTACCTGCTGCTGCTGCCCGCGGTGGTGCTGGTCCTGTTGTTTTCCTACGTGCCGATGTACGGCATCCTGATCGCCTTTAAAGATTACAGTCCTGCGGCAGGCATTATGGACAGCCCGTGGGCGGGGCTGAAATACTTCGAGAAATTTTTCCGCTCCTATCAATTTGAGAGCACGATCAAAAACACGGTCGTCATCAGCCTCTACAGCGTGGCTACGTTTCCGATTCCGATCATGCTCGCATTGATGGTCAACCAGATGCGTCCCAACCGGTTCAAGCGGTTTTTCCAGACGGTGACCTACATGCCGCACTTCATTTCGACGGTGGTCATGGTCGGCCTGATGCTCATCCTGTTCTCGCCCAGCACGGGCTTGATCGGCAACCTGTTCCGCCTCTTCGGTGCCGAGGCGCCGAATCTGATGGGCTCGGCCGGGTGGTTCAGCAGCGTCTATGTGTGGTCCGACGTGTGGCAGCACATGGGCTGGGACAGCATCATTTATATCGCGGCCCTGTCGGCCGTCAATCCCAGCCTGTACGAGGCGGCGACGATGGATGGCGCGAGCCGTTGGCAGAAGATCCGTTACATCGATATCCCGATGCTGATGCCGACCATGATCACGCTATTGATCCTGCGAATCGGAAATCTGCTTGGCGTCGGCTTCGAGAAGGTGTATCTGATGCAAAACAACCTCAATATCACGTCCAGCGAGGTGATCGCGACCTATGTGTACAAAATCGGGATGCTGAGCAGCCAGTACAGCTTTTCCTCGGCCATCAACCTGTTTAACACGGTCATTAATTTCGTGCTCCTAATCATGGTGAACTACATTTCCAAGAAGTACAGCGAGAACAGCTTATGGTAGAGAGAGGAGGGTTTCAATGAGCGGAATGGAAGCAAAAACGAAAAAAGGGGCGCGCGCCGTCTACACCCGTTCCTCTGACCGCATCCTGGAGATTGCCATGTACATCTTCGCCGTCCTCTTGTTGATCGTTCTGATCTATCCGATCTATTTTATCGTCATTGCCTCATTCAGCGATCCGGCAGCCGTTGCGAACGGGCAAGTGTGGCTGTTTCCGAAAGATTTTACGCTGGCGGGCTATCAGGAATTGCTGAAGCATTCTAATATATGGGTGGGGTACCGTAATACGATCCTGTATACCATCGTGGGAACGGTGATCGGCCTGGCGGTCAACATTTCGGCAGCCTACGCGCTGTCCAGACGGGATTTGGTCGGCGGCAAGTACATTTCCCTGCTTTTTATATTCACGATGTTCTTTAACGGCGGCCTGATCCCTACCTTCATGACGATCCGGGATTTCCAGCTGTACGATACGTTTCTCGTCATGGTGCTGCCGTTCTCGGTGGCGGTATTCAACATTATCGTAGCGCGGACGTTCTTCAAGACGAGCATCCCCGAGGATTTATGGGAGGCGGCCCAGATCGACGGATGCGGGAATCTGAGGTATTTTGTCCAGATCGTCATCCCGCTCTCGAAAGCGGTAATCTCGGTCATCGCCTTATGGACGGCCGTCGGCCATTGGAATTCATACTTCAACGCGCTGATTTATTTGAAAGATTCGAATCTGTATCCGCTGCAGCTTATCCTCCGAAACATTCTGGTGACGAACCAGATGCAATCGGCCCTCGGAACGGGGGAAGCCGCAGCCGTCGCGCTGCGCTTGGCTAACCTGATGCGGTATGCGGTCATCATTGTCGCTACGGTTCCGATCATGTGCATTTACCCGTTTGTGCAGAAATATTTCAACCAGGGGGTGATGATCGGAGCCGTAAAGCAATAATGTTCGATTCAGTGCATGTCCTATCATCAAAAAGCTTGGGGGGATTATGGAATGGTAAAGGGCTTGAAGCTTAAGGCATTTCCGGTCAAGACGGCGGTTTCGATGCTGCTGGCTCTGATGCTGGTGTTTAATCTGGCGGGGTGCAGCGGCAGCGGCAAGGAACCGGCGGCGGAGCCGGATGCGGCTTTTAATGAAGAAGGGCTGCCGATCGTGAATGAACCGATCACGCTGGACGTGTTGACCGTTCGATGGGGGAATATGGGGGATACGTTTCTTCAGAATCAATGGCTGAAAGATCTGGAGAAGCAAACCAACGTGAAAATCAACTGGCAGATCATGTCCTCGAACGACTGGGGCGAACAGAAATCGATCATGCTGGCAAGCGGGACGCTCCCGGACATCATTTTCGGGGACATTGTGTTCAGCGATTCCGATATCGTCAACAATCTGTCCTACTTCCGGCCGCTCGACGAATACATCGACCGGTACATGCCGAATTTAAAGGCAGCGATGGAAGAGACGCCGGAGATGAAACAGATGAGCACCTTCCCGGACGGAAAGATCTACTCCCTTCCGGCACGGCTCCCGTCCAGACCGGAATCGTCGATCCAGCCGATCATCAACAAGACCTGGCTTGACAAGCTTGGATTGGACGTACCCGACAATACCGAAGAGCTGTACCAGGTGTTCAAAGCGTTCAAGGAACAGGATCCGAACGGGAACGGAAAAGCCGATGAAATCCCGGTCAGCGGTTCCGGGGATATCAGCGTGGATTTATACAATCCGTTCGGCATTACCGACATCAATGCCAACAGCATGATGGTGGTGGACGGGGAGCCCGTGTACTATCCGATTACGGAAAATTATAAAGAAGCGATAAAATGGGCGCATCAGTTGTACGCCGAAGGTCTGATCGACCAGGAGGTGTTCACCCAGGACAACACCATGCTGACGGCCAAGCAGCAGAATCCCGATGCTCCGCTGATCGGCTTCTCCAATCAGTGGGTACCCGATGCCGTGTTCGGGAAGTGGAAGGATCAATACATCGCCATTCCACCGATCGCCGGTCCTGACGGAAAACGCTATCAGGGCGGAGAGCCGGGCGGCTTGAGCCTGCGGCGGAACCAGCTGCTCATTACGACCTCCAACGAGCATCCGGAAGTATCGGCGCGCTGGGCAGACCAATTCTATACCAATGAAGCCAGCATCCAGAATTTCTGGGGCGCGTTCGGCACCGTCATTAAGAAAAACGACGACGGTACGTACACGCTGATGAATCCGCCGGAGGGAACGAGCGCGGATGCTTGGTACTGGGAGCAGTCGGTTCGCGATTTTGGACCGAAGTACGTCAGCCCGAGCTTTGAGCGCAATATCATCCTGGACGAAACGACAGGAGACGGCTTGAAGCTGGTCATCGATAAGCTGGGCAGCGATTATGTGACCACCCCGTTCCCGAACGTCATGTACAGTGCGGAGG
The DNA here is from genome assembly GCF_038003785.1 of Paenibacillus sp. FSL W8-0919. Lineage (NCBI taxonomy): Bacteria > Bacillati > Bacillota > Bacilli > Caryophanales > Paenibacillaceae > Paenibacillus > Paenibacillus sp. FSL W8-0919. The sequence goes on along the minus strand of NZ_JBBOPV010000001.1, from coordinate 5,687,147 downwards.
AATTCCAGGAGCTGCCTACGCTGACGACCGATATCGACGGTTATGTCAGCACAACCCGGGCAAAATGGATTACGGAGGGCAACATTGATCAGGAATGGGACGCTTATGTGAATAAGCTGAACGAAATGGGACTGGAGCGGCTGCTCCAGATTCGCAAGGATGCTTATAAACGGTATACCAGCGCAAAGTGATGCCAGTATAAGGCGAATGCGGCCCTGCAGATGCGAATAGGCAGGGCCGCCGCCGTTTTGCGCGGGGCAATCTACATTTTAAGAACAAGAGGAGAGCGTTAGACATGAACAAGTTTCGGATCGGTTTGATTGGACTCGGCGGCATGGCGAAAGAGCATATCCGCTGGATGAAAGCAGAGAATGTGTATGAGTTTGTTGCCGTCAGCGATGTGAACGGGGACGCGATGGCGAGAGTCGGCGATCAGCTCGGCATCGAAGACGGCAAGCGCTACGCGAATTATAAGGGACTGATCGAAGACCCGGATGTGGACGCGGTCGTCTCGGTGACGCCGAATAACGTACATGCCGACATCATGAGTGCATGCCTTCATGCGGGAAAACCCTTTTTGGCGGAGAAGCCGTTTACGCGGATCTTCGAGGAGGCTGTGCCCTTGCTGGAATTGTACGAGAAACATCCGGTCCCGGTCATGATCGGCTTTACGTATCGTTATACGCCGGCATTCCGCTATGCCCGGGAGATCGTGCGTTCCGGGAAACTGGGCACGGTCCGGCATTTCTCCCACCAATATCTCCAGGGCTTTGGCGTCCCGCATCAACAGGTCCCGTATATGTGGAGGTATAACAAGGCCGTCACCGGGACGGGGGCTCTGGGCGATCTCGGCTCGCATATGATCGACATGGCGCGCTTTCTATTCGGAGAGTTCGAGGAGCTGACCGCCCAGCTGCAGACGATCGTTCCGGAACGCCGCGATCCGGTCACGGGAGCGATGGCGAAGATTGAGGTCGATGATTTCGCAAGCTTTCAGGCCCGGATGACAGGGGACGTTATGGGCGTGTTCCAAACGTCGCGCAATGCATTCGGCTCGGGCAACCAGCATGAAGTAACGATCTACGGCGATTTGGGGACGGTTCATGCGGGAACGCTTGACCCCGACCACATCGTGTGGATCCGTGAGGAAGAGGGTGGGCAGCTGGCGAGAGCACTCGTCGAGGTGCCGGCTCATTGCAAGGTCACGCAGTATGCCGATTTTGCCGCCGTTTTAAGAGGGACCCCGGCAGACGGCGTGCCCGGCTTTATGGACGGGTACCGGAACCAGGAGGTGCTGGATGCCGTCGTAAGAGCAAGCGAGTCCAAGTCTGCCGTGCGGCTTAGGGCGGATTGAGCGTATCCCGACCGGTTTAAGCGTGTGTGACTTGTCGTGTGCTGATGCCCGCTCACCAAGCTTTCCCCATCCAGATATACAGCGGCATTAAAACAAACAGGAACAAGCAAAAGTTAACGGTTACAAAAAGGTATCTGAGTATGGGCTTACGGTGGAATTCCACAGGTGTGCGTAAACCTCCGGTGCCCTCGATCACGAACAGGATCAGCAGCGTGTGGATGATCGTATGGCCGATCACCTCGATGTGACCGAATACAAGGCTTGTCATGAAGAAGATTCCGGTGACGAGCAGTGCGGTGAAGCGGTTCATAATTCCCATGATAAAGGCCCATGCCAAGCCGATCTCAACGAAGGCGCTGATCAACACGAATTGCTCGAGGGTAAAACCGAAGGTGGGAAGTCCGTAGCTGCCCATGACGGAGCAGGCAAGCGCTGGCATGGTCAGCTTTTCCATAGCGAGCCAGGACAGCGAGAACCCCATACATATATAGAGGACGGCGGGAGCGGTTCTCATGAAAGGCGTGTCATAAACGAACAGGCAATAAACGATCCCCACATACATCAAATAATCCAAGGCGTGAAAAACCCCGTATTCCAGCGAAGCTTGGATATACAGCAAGAACAGAATGGCACCGCTTACTTTTAACGTTTTCGTATTGGCCAGACAGGCGGCGGCAATGAATAGCCCAAGGACGATCCACATCGATTTGATGGTGAATTCGGGGGCAAGGTAAGACCCGCTGAATAACTGCAGCAGAAGCCCGATGCCAAGGCCGGTTCGCAGGATGAGCTGGGTGTGCTGCTTCATTCGGCACAGCCATGCATGAATTCGCAGGATCGGACGCGCACGGCTGATCGGCCCGGAGACGGCGCAGGCGAGCCAGAGCATCAGGACGGTAAACGCTAGCCAGAACAGGAAGGACGGGGTGACGATGCTGGAGAAAGGCAGGGGGTCCCATTCGAAGCTATCCGTAAACCATTTTACGTGCACATAGAAGTTGCTAATCTTGGAGAAATGCATTACCATTCACTATGTTCCTCCCTTAACCACTCTAATCACCTATCCAAGATAATACAAAATTAACTTAAAAAGTATATTCTGGACGAATATATCCCTCCTTGTGAAAAATTTATCCCATAAAAAGAACGGTCAGACGGACGAACCTATCGTTTCTTCAGACGCGAAAGATGGAGCGATCCTAAACGCTGTTTTGTTATAATGGTCCTAACCTAAGTTTAATAAAGGAAAAGAGTGACGCAGATGAAGCAAAGCGATGTGGGAGGACCTCGACCGTTCGAGGACAAGACTCGCCGTGACTACGATCATCCCGAGACACAGCATGAGAGCGGCGATCTCAAATACATAACGGAAGCAGCGGGTACGCCCTTGAAGGGGCGTGAAGAGCGGGGAGCCGTGCTTATGCTGCAGGGAACGGCCTCGGATGTCGGGAAAAGCATTGTCACGACGGCATTGTGCCGCATTTTTCTCCAGGACGGCTACCGGCCGGCTCCATACAAATCGCAAAACATGGCGCTTAATTCGTACGTAACGCCAGACGGAAAAGAGATTGGGCGGGCACAGGGCGTTCAGGCTGAAGCCTGCGGCATCGCTGCCACGACCGATATGAATCCGATTTTGATCAAGCCGGTGAAGGACATGACGTCCCAAATCGTCATTCATGGCGTGCCTGAAATGCAGATGAGCGCGATGGATTATAGGAATCGGTTCCTGCCGAAAGCAAAGGACATTGTGCTCGAGGCACTTGAACGACTGCGCCGGCAGCATGACATTGTCGTGATGGAGGGAGCTGGGAGTCCGGCAGAGATCAACCTGAAGGACCGGGACATCGTCAATATGAATTTAGCGGGCTGGGCCGACGCCCCGGTAATCCTCGTTGCGGACATCGACCGCGGGGGCGTGTTTGCCTCTATCGTCGGTACGCTCGAGCTGCTGGAGCCCCATGAGGCTGCGCGGGTGAAGGGCTTCATCATCAACAAGTTCCGAGGGGATGTTGCCTTGCTTAAGCCTGGCCTCGATTGGCTCGAAGAGCGCACAGGCATTCCGGTGCTCGGGGTTCTGCCCTACATTCCGGACATGCGCATTGAGGCGGAGGATTCCGTCGTGCTGGAGAAGCTTGCGCTTCGCTCAGGACCCCGGAAAGAGCTCGATATCGCGGTCATCCGGTATCCGCGGATCTCGAATTTTACCGATGCGGATGCATTGGCCGGCGAACAGGACGTCCAAGTCCGCTTTGTAAGCTCGGCGGATGATTTGGGCGAGCCGGATGTCATCATCCTGCCGGGCTCGAAGGATACGATCGGCGATCTGGAATTTTTGAGGGAGCAAGGCTTGGCACAGTGCATTATGGACCGGGCGCGGGAGAGAAATGTACAGATTGTCGGCATTTGCGGCGGCTACCAGATGATGGGCAAGCGTCTATCCGACCCGGATGCGGTGGAAGGAGGCGCACGTGAAGCGGAGGGGCTCGGGCTGCTGCCGCTGACGACGATCTTCAGAAAAGAGAAGAGAACCGTTCGGGTCCGGGGAAAGCTGGCGCAGGGGCATCCCTTAGCACTGGGCACTCCGGTTCCCGCTGCCGATACGCCCATTGAAGCGTACGAGATTCATATGGGGATCAGTGAATGGAGCGGGTCAAGCGAGGATGGAGCGTATGCACCGCTGTTCATCATGGGACCCGGCCCCGATGGGAACGCCGATTCTTATCCGATGGAAGGTCACTCGGAGGGACTGGGCACTGCGGACGGTTCGGTATGGGGCAGTTATTTGCATGGCCTGTTTGACAATGACGAGCTGCGCAGGGCATGGCTGAACGGCATCCGGCTGAAGAAAGGGCTGGCCCCGATCGGGGAAACCTTCAACGCGCGCAGCCGCAAGCTAGAGGAATTCGACCGGGTAGCGGGCATCGTGCGAAGCCATCTGGATATGGACAAAATCTATGCGATGAGCGGATTAAGGGAGCGGGTCATCCAGGAATAAATGGATTTTCAAACGGGAATATAAATAATAAAGTTGGAGTGGCACCATGCCGACGGCATGGTGTTATTTTGCGTCGATTTTCAATTTTTTGCTCACCAAATGAACGTTACCCTTGATTAAATATAGGATAGGGGGGTATACTAATTACAAGCAAAGAAACATTCATGCAAGTGGACACCTACAGGATTGGAGTGATCGCGGATGAGTAAGAAAATGGCTTTTCTAACATTAACAACCCTGCTGGCTTTCGGTTTCTTCACGGGATGTGATGATCCGAAAGGGGGAGACTCAAGTTCCGGAAACCAACGATCCCCGCAGGATAAGGCCGGCCGTGAGGCGCAGCTTGACGGGCAAGGCGAGCATGGAGCGCATGAAGCCGAAGAAGCTTCAGCACATGGCATACAAGATGTGCAAGAGCCGCACGAGGCGCGTGGAAATCATGGAACACAAGAGGCTCATGGAACGCATACGGCAAACGCATCACATGGAGCACATACAGGACATGGAGCACATGCAGAGCATGGGGCAGGGCATGGAGTTTCGTCGGATGACTACAAGGCGGCCTTCCAATTCAATGCGCTGAACGCAGGCAGCGACACGGAGCTGACTATCAAGATTACCAACAAGGATGGGCAGCCGGTGCAGCAATTCGATGTTAATCATGAGAAGCTGATGCATCTGATCATCGTCAACCACGATCTGTCGTACTTTGAGCACATTCATCCCGATTATCTGGAGAACGGCGTCTTTACCGTGAACACAACATTTCCGGCAGGCGGGAAGTATAAGCTGTTCGCGGATTTCGTTCCCCAGGGCGCTCATGGGGCAACACTTAGCGAGTGGGTAACGGTCGCAGGAGAGGAACAGGCGCATGCACCGATCAAGCCGACAAACCTCGTGCAGCAAGTGGACGGCAAGCGGGTCGAGCTATCGCTCAGCAACACGCTTTCGAATGAAGAGGCTGTGCTCGCCTTCGAATTTCAGGATGCGGCAACCAAGCAAGGCATCGATAATTTGGAGCCGTACCTGGGGGCAATCGGCCATGTCGTTATTTTGTCGGCCGATGCGGAGGAATACATTCACGTGCATCCGGTGGATGAAGACGGAACCGGACCCAAGGCGGAGTTCGCTACAATCTTTCCGAATAGCGGCATCTACAAAATCTGGGGACAATTTCAGCATAAGAACGAGGTCTTTACGACTGCGTTTGTGGTAGAAATCCAATAAATCAAGGAGTGATCGATATGTCCGAAGCGGTAAAAATATATACGATACCAACGTGCAGCGACTGCAATTTTGCCAAACGTTATTTGAAGGAACGGAACGTCCCGTATACGGAATACAACTGTGAGGAAAATCCGGCTTACGCCGAGGAAGTACGGGAGCTGACCGGAAAATCAATTGTACCGACGATCGTGATCAACGGCCGGGTGTTTATCGGCTTTGCCGACAACCTGGACGAGATTCGAAAGCTGATTCCATAAAAAAATTGTTTCACCCATGGCTGGTGGGGGAAGAAGCGCAGGCGATCCTACAAGGATTGCCGCGCTTTTTTTCGTGGGCACCGGAGCAGATGGAGCGGTCGCTTTTGTGCTTACCGCCGGGAAAATTTTTCGAAGTTTAATCCAAATTCACAGGTGTCAAAAATCAGTAGGGGTGTTATTATATGGTTTGTGTCTTTCTTAGGAAAACGGCGATTGATCATGGATCGAGAGGAATCATGAAACGATCGGAGATATGTCACGTATCAATATTCACCAAGCTTTGAAGGAGGGAGATTATGTTGGATAACGGCATGAATGTCATTCTGTTCGAGAAGAAGCCGGACGGAGAGCTCCGGCAGATTGAGGAGCGGACATGGACGATGAACATGGTGACGGCGCTCGAACACGTGAATTATATCGTAGCGGGCGGCCAGGAATATGAGACGATTGAAGGCAGGCTGAATGTAGATTCCGGAAAATTGGAGCTGCTGCTCGTTCCGATGCGGAATGTGTGAATCTTTGTCCGAAAGGAGCAATCATGTTGAGTAATGAAAAAGACAAACAGGAATCGCCGGCATCCAAATGGCTGACGCCGGAAGGCAAGCCGATTCGCGTCCTGTCGAGCTCGCTCGGCATCGCGCTGCTCGCCAATGCGTTTCTGGTATCAGGAGCCACTGCAGCCGGCAACCCGAACGAACTGGCCTCGGAAGCCGTATCTTCGGCCGATGAGCCGAAGCTGGTCTCATGGTCGACCGAGGAAGTGAAGAAATATTTCGATAAGCATACCGACTGGAACATCCCGTTCCCGGAAGAGGAGGATTTCCAGAAAGCCGAGGAAGGCTCGACGGGGTCGGGCTCCGGCGGCACGACGGTCATCAATAACTACAGCGGATACAATGCCGGCTTCGGCTGGGACGATCTGCTGCTCTACCATATGCTGTTTAACAACGGGTCCTATTACTCATCCAGAGGCTGGTACGATAATCACCGCGGCTATTATGCCAACACCGGCAAGCCATACAAGCCACGCACGTACACAAGCGGCGCCTTTCAGAACAAGCCGGTGGTCAACTCCAACGTACGTCCTAAGACCTCGACCTCGTCTTCCGGGACGATCGTTCGGCGCTCGACCTCTTCCAAATCCGGAGGAATCGGAGGCAAGTCCAGCGGCTTCAGCTCGTCGTCCAGCTCGAAATCCAGCTCAAGATCGGGCGGGTTCGGCGGATGACCGATTCGGGCGTGTTTGAAGTCGCAGGACAGCAGGCCCATAACCGGAGCGAGCGAGTGAAGCAGCTTGCCGAGCTCGGGTTCACGTGGGCCGATCTGGAAGAGGAGCCGTACTGGATCGACCAGATCGTGACGATGAACGAAGACGTTTACAATGAGCTCGAGGCTGCGGCCTCCATGCTGTGGCGGATCGTGGACAAGACCGTTCGCTATATTCACGGCAATCATCATATTTACCATCTGATCGGCATCCCGGAAATTCTATGGGAAATGCTCGATCGATGCCCCATACCGGAAGAAGGGCTAATCAGCCGCTATGCCCGATTCGATTTTGCGGTTTCGCATGACGGTGCGATCAAGCTGCTCGAGCTGAATGCCGACACGCCTACCGGCTATGTGGAGGCCTCCATTGCCACCCCTTGGCTATGCCGTCAAGCAGGCATCCGATCCGTGAATGACCGGATGGCTGGACTGGTTGCAGAGGCTTGGGGCGTGGAGCGGCCGGATACGGCAGCCTGCATCGGCTATGGCGAGCACCTGGAGGATTCCGGTACGATTGAGGCTTTGGTCCGGCACAGCGGATTGGACGTCCGATTGGTGGATTGCCTGGATCTGTGGGTGGACGAAGGCGTTTTGAAGGACGGCGACAACCGGGAAATCCGCAGGATGTTTGCCTTGTATCCAAAGGAGTGGATGTCCGTCGATGAGGGCGGTGACGCACTGGCCTACGCGATTGAGACCGGAAACCTTGCGCTGTTTAATCCGCCGCACAGCATTCTGATGCAGTCCAAAGGTCTGATGGCCGCGATCTGGGGCATGTTCGAGCTGGGACTGCTGTTCGGTCCGGAGGAACGGGAGGCCATTGAGAAATACATGCTTCCGACCTATAACAAGCCGGTATTCTCCGGCAATTTCGTCTCCAAGTCGATGTTCGGCAGGGAAGGCGGCTCGGTAAAGCTGTACGATAACTCGGGGGAGCTGGAGGTAGAGGATCAGGACGGTTACGACACCAGTGTAATGTTCCCGACGGTCTATCAGCAGCGAGCCGAGCTGGCCCGAATCCGCACAGCGGAGGGCGAGTTTCATCTATTAACAGGCTTGTTCATCCTGAATGGCACGCCTTGCGGGCTGCTGGGACGGGCGGGCGGTCTGATTACGGGAAATACGAGCCATTTTATCGCAATAGGAGTGAAGTAAATGGAATGGAATGAAGGAAAGGAGCACCAAGCTGCGCCTCGCAGGAAACGCAGATTCTCGCTTGCCGCATACGGATGGCTGGCGGCAAGCCTGATGCTTTTATTCGTGCTGAGCGCGTGCTCCAGCAGCCAGACGGTGTTTCATACCGGGAGCTCGGGGGAGGAATCCATTTCTACGGCAAGAGTGCCTTGGGATTACCGGATTGTCGAGGGCACCGTGGGTGATCTGATCGGCGGGGATATGACCGTGCTGCCGGATAATGAGCTGCTGCCCAACGACGGCAACTATGCGACCGGGGACAAGATCTGGACGCTGCAGTTTATGGACGCCGAGCTGACGACCGACGAGAACCAGCGGAATAATATCCGCTTATCCTCTTGGCAGACGATCAAATCCTACAAGGATGAGAAATCGGCCCAGGCAGATCTGACCAACCTCAAAGTCATCGTCAAAACGGATGTGGAGCTGGTGGGCGTGTACGCAACGACGCATAAAAACGAAACAAGACGCTTTGCCGTAATCGAGCTGCCGACGGGGAACCGGATCAAGCAGCCGATCGACGAGAAGCGTTATACAGCAATGGAAAAAGAGAAGACGGTTGATGTTGTATTGGAGGAAGTACATGACTTCGCCGATTACGACTTGGCCTATGCAAAATTTCGGGGGTGGGCGGAGTGACGGTTGTTATCAATATCGCAGTTAGCGTGGTGTGCATGATTCTGCTTCAATTGCTGGGGATGCTAGTATTCAGCTGGATGACCCGGTTTAACGACATGGAAGAGCTGAAGAAGGGGAACGCGGCCGTAGGGCTGGCCTTCGGCGGCAAGTTTATGGGAACGGCGATCATCTTGGGCGTCTCCGCCTATACGAATTCATCGATCTGGCACATGATGCTGTGGTTTGCCGTCGGGTATGTGTGCCTGATCGTCGTCTATTGGGTGTTTGAGCTCGTAACGCCGGGCCTGAATATTTCCGAGCATTTGCAGAAGGGGAATATGGCCATCGGCATTTTGCTTGCGATGGTGTTTATCGGCACGGCTTTTGCTGTAAGCAGCCTGATCATCTAAAGCTTCGTACAGCAAATGCGGGAGAGGAGCAGTAGTGGGTGCATTTTATCCTAAAATGGTCTTTAAAAATGATGCGTCTGCGCAAAACCACCATCACCTGCATCGTGGTGCTGTTTGTCGCATTGAGCGCAACCGCCGCCTATTTGCTGGAGCCGGATACCTATAAAACGTGGTTCAACGCGCTGTACTGGGTGCTGACCACGATGGCAACGGTAGGTTATGGCGATTATTATGCCGTCACCGTACCGGGTAAGGTGCTGACGATATTTTTGTATATTTTCGGCATCGGGCTCCTCAGCCTGGTGATCGGGAAGATCGTAGAAGCTTTCGGCAGCATGCAGCGACAGAGAGGAGCGGGCAGATTGAATTATCGCGGCAAAGATCATGTCATCATTATCAATTGGAGCAAAAAGGCACAGTCCGCCATCGATGAAATATTGTCCTATGATTCGGCACCGGGCATCGTCGTTATCGACGAATCCGGACGTCATCCGGTTGAGCATCTCGAGCAGGTGCATTTTGTTAGCGGGGACCCGGCTGCAGATGATACGTTATCCAGAGCCAATATCCATGAGGCGAAAGCGGCGATCATCTTTGCCGATTCGCGGATTGACGAGGCTTCGCTGATCGATGGGAAGTCGCTTCTCATCGCCTCGAGCATCGAGCGGCTTGCGCCCAAAGTGCATACGACGGTTGAGATCGTGCAGGAGCAGAATGTTCAGAATTTTCGTCATATTGATGTGAATGAATTTGTGCTGTCGCACGATGCCGTTTCCCGGTTAGCGGTCCGCGCCGCGCTGCAGGAAGGCAACTCGGATGTACTGATGCAGCTGCTGAGCCGCTCGTTTGGCGATGACATTTACGAGATTCCGGTGAGCAGCGTCTGGAAGACCTATGGCGATGCTTTCCAGGATTTGCTCCGTCAGGGCGCAACGCTGATCGCCGACCGGAGCGATCTGGGAATCAACCGCAAGCTGGGACAGCCGATTCCCGGGGATGCACGGCTCTATATCGTTTCGGATGAGGCGACATATCGGAGAATCGCAGATAAAGAATAAAGGTAAAGGCTCGTAAGCCCTCGCGCTCAAGATGACAATCTTGCCGGCGTGGGCTTTTTTTTTAGGTCCATTTTCGGGATGAAAAGGACGTCATTGGCCCGAAAGGTCCATGAGCAGATGCTCACTGCTTCTCTCCTGCTTCATAGGAAATCGCTTAGCTTTCTAGGAGAGAGGGCCTCTGCTTCATAGGCCGCCGCCCCGCTCCCGACCGTACGGCCCATCCTTCGGCAAGCGTTGCCCCGCTGGTCGTCATGAAGGCCGGAAGCGGCTGGTCGTTTCTGCTGACCTCGGTGCTGGCCGGAGCAATCATCATTGTGCCGGTTGCCCTTCTGGCCAATCATGCGGTAAAGCAGCGGAGATATCCAGCTTTTTGAGGATACATCCTTTTTTTGCTTTGTAAAATTAATGGATGCACAGGCAATATATATCTTTATATTGGAGGATCAGTTCCATGGACATGCGGCGACCGGGAATGGATCCTTTCTTTGTTGCGGCGGCGATAATTAAGAATTTGTAACTAATACATATACCATAAAAAGCGGATTTCGAAACAGCATCCCGGAAAAATAGGATAGGATTACCACTTGAACCTGAGTTGTAAAACTATAGAATAAAAACCAACCCGGTACGGGACTCTATTCTTATTTTGTAGATATGGATAATATTTACAAACCTTGATGGAATGCGGTTCTCAGCCGTTTTTTTATAAGACTAAGGTATCAATTTTGTAATAACTATGGATAAAGATGTAAAAACGACCGGAACTTTAGCAATTTTTCTGCGTTTATATTAACGATTCACGAAAATTTTCAGAAAACCTTCGTGATTACGCTGAACTCATCTCATGTACTGCTGTATAGGGATTCTTCGGGTTAAACAGCGTCCAATTTTTTAGACACGCAGCGAGCTAACATTCGGATGCAATCTTGTCAAACAGCACGGCTGAGAGAAGAGCAAAGCATGCTTCGGGGGAGAACCACGAATGATTGAAGGTTTTACTTCTTTATGACTACTATTCCAATGGGAAAAGTTAGTAAAGAAGAAATATGGTATCGGGCGTGTATCGGCCGTAGAATGACGAGTAGCAGCTCCGTCTTCACGAACAAGCCGGTACGCAATCATTATGGATTGAAAGGGCAGGTGAACGAAGAAGACGATGAGCAGACGAAAATGGTGGGTTGCCGCAGCACTGTGCACTATAGTGCTTCTGAGCGGTGCCGCTGTAATACTCGGAAACTTCCGTCCGGTCATAACGACGTATGCGGGAGCGGACGGTGTGAAGATGAAATTCAAAACGGAAGGCACTTCTTTCCTTGTGTACGGGGAAGATGAGAGCTGGCGTGAGATATTCGCCAAGGGCGTCAATCTCGGCGCGACCGTTCCGGGACATTTTCCGGGTGCGTTGCCGGCAACCGAAGAAGACTACTTGCGTTGGTTCAAACAGATTGATGATATGGGAGCAAACGTCATTAGGGTCTACACCGTACACAATCCGGTCTTCTACTCGGCCCTGGTGAAGTACAACCGGGACAAGGGTGAGGATCCCCTCTATTTCATGCAGGGGATATGGTCTCCGGAAGAGCAGCTGATCGAGCGTCGGGATGCATACGACGAAGAGATTGTGCAGACGTTTAAAGCCGAGATTTCCAAGGCGGTTGCGGCTGTATACGGCGATATTACCGTAGAGCCGAAGCATGGACAGTCAAGCGGCGAGTATAAGACGAATGCGGGCAAATATTTGATGGCCTGGCATTTGGGAACCGAATGGGATCCGTCCATGGTCGACAACACGAACAGGGTACATAAGGATGCTCCAAGATACGACGGGGCATTCTTCTCCGGCACAAAGGATGCGAGTCCCTTCGAGAACTGGCTGGCCTCATTGCTGGATTATACGGCTCAGCAAGAGCAAAAGTACGGCTGGCAGCATCCGATGACCTTTACGAATTGGGTCACGACCGATGTGCTGGAACATCCGGGTGAGCCGCTGTTTGAAGAGGATCTGGTGTCCGTCGATGCCCGGCATATTGAACCGGTTAATTGGAGTGCCGGATACTTTGCGGCCTATCACGTGTATCCTTACTATCCGGATTTCTTCCGTACCGACAAAACCTTGCAGACGATTCCGGACGGGAATGGAGGATATAACACCTACAAGGCCTACCTCCGCAAGCTGAAAGCGGAGTATGACGATATGCCGATCATGGTTACCGAGTACGGCGTGCCATCATCGATCGGCGTCTCGCACCACGGCCCCGGCGGTCGGGATCAAGGGGGGCATGATGAAGCCGAGCAGGGCGAAATTAATGCCTCACTGACCCAGGAGATATTCGATGAAGGCTATTCCGGGGCGATATTGTTCATGTGGCAGGACGAATGGTTTAAGAAAACATGGAATACGATGCCTTTTGAAATACCGGCAGACCGGCGGGCATTCTGGTTGAATGTGCTGACGAACGAGAAGATGTTCGGCGTTCTCGCCATGCAGCCGGGAAAAGAAGGGCAGATTTCCATTGACGGCGATTTGGCCGATTGGGATAAGCTTCCTGAGGGAGAGGTCAAACAGTGGGAAGGGACGGCCCCGGGCGTTAAGGGAATGAAGCTTACGCATGATGAAGCATACCTGTATATCGGGATGGAGCTTGAGGAAGCCTTCGATCCGGAAGATTCCAAGCTGTTCATCGGAGCGGATACGATTCCCGGCGGGGATATTCCCAAAAAGGAGCTTGCTGGAAGATCGCTTACAGGGGGCGAACTGGAGACGCTCATCCAGCTTGGTCAGGATGACGAATCCCAGGTAAGCATCGCGCCGTCCTATGATTTCCACAGCCGTTTGTACGGCAAGGACGGATATTGGATGCTGCCGGATAAACCGAAAGCCGGGAGCAAGGATGATCCGATCGTCCCAGGCGGCACGTTCCATGCCTGGAAGCTGGCGATCAGTCTGATGATGAACCCGCCGGACACACGGTTTGCACACCCGTTCATTGACGAGACGGTGGGCATGCTCAAGCGGGGCAGCAGTGATCCGGAGTCCCATGATTTCAACTCTCTGACTGCTTGGCAGTCCAAGGACCGATTCGTGGAGATGCGCATTCCTTGGATGCTGCTGGGCTTCGGAGACCCTAGCTCTCTTCAGGTGGTCGATTACAGTCCGCTCAAAAATAAACGGGAGTTTTCGACCGTGACAACCGAAGGAATAAAACTTGCTCCATGGATCGCGAAGCTGTCGGAGCTTGACGGGTCGGCAGACCCTGCGGCGGACACCCGGGAGATCGATCTCGGGAAGATTCAGCCGTACACCTGGGAGCTGTGGGAAACGCCTGTGTACAGTGAGCGCTTGAAGCAAAGCTATTACGATATGCAGGAAATATTCACTCGTCTGCCTTAAGTTCTCGAGGGCGGCCAGATGCTAAATACAAAGAGGAGGCACTCGATTATGTTTTCAAATTTAGCCTTGGCCTACGGATTTATCTATGTTTGCCTTGGCCTGATTGCAGCCGGAATCATTGTGCTGTTCTACATGAAGATCAAGCATAATGCCGAGCAGCGGGAAATGGAGCATTATGCTGCCAAGCATCACGATTACTTTGTTTATGTTCAGGCCCATCTGCATGATGATATCAAGCTTGAGCTGCCGCCAGGGAAGCTGACCCGTGCCGAGCGCAGGGTCATCCAGGCAAAATTCATCGAATGGATCGAGCAGTTCAAGGGAGAAGCGAGGGAGAAGCTCCTTCACCTGTGCAGGGAAGCAGGCTTCGTGGAAGAGGATCTGCGGGCGTTGTCCAACCCGCGCAAAGGACGCCGCATTGAAGCGGCGTACCGGCTTGGGGGCATGCGTGCCGAAGAGGCGGTACCACAGCTTCAGCAGCTGATGAACCGGACCCGTTACGGACCGCAGACCATCATCTTGGCCAGAGCCATTGCCAAGAGCGCGAATGAGCAGCGGCAAATCCGTGAAATGCTGTCGCGGTTGCTGTCGTACGGCAAGGCCATTCATCATATGGCCGCCGACATTTTGCTTGAGACTCGGCTGGACGCTCCAAGCTTGATGCGCAAGCTGCTGGATGATCAGGACCCGGGACTCGTCAAGGTGGCGCTCGTTGCGATGTGGGGACAGGCTGTTCCGGCAGCCGTTCCTACATTGAACCGGCTGGTCGGCTCTGAGGAGAAGGATGTGCGGGCCGAGGCGGTAAAGCTGTATCTGGGCTCCAATCCGGCGCTTAAAGACGATACGATCGCTGCGCTCATGCGCGATCATGCTTGGGAGGTCCGGGCAGCGGCAGCCAAAGCGCTCGGAAGGCTTCATGCGGCCGGAAGCATTCCGCTACTGGCTGAGGCGCTGAAGGACGAGAACTGGCATGTCCGCAACAATAGTGCGGAAAGCTTGGCGATGCTGGGCGAGCAGGGCTTCGAAACGCTGTGCCAGGCCGCTCTTACGGGCACAGGTCCTGCGAGAGAGACGGCGCTGTACCGGATTGAACGGATCATGGCGAAGGAAGGCGACCATGAAGAGGTCGAGCAAATGGTGGCATTCAATAAGAAAAAGCTTGTTTATGACCGTTACTTCGGCATTCAACCAAGTAAACGGATCGGAACAGTTGCAGGAGTAGGAGGGGATTACACTGCTTAGGGATATCCTGCTCACTTACGGCACGGTGGCGATTTACTACGTCATGGCCGTCAGCGCGCTATATTTTGTAATAATTATGCTTTCTTTCAGAAACATCTGGGATATTTACAGACGGGCGTCCTATTCCAAATATAATACGCTCTCGGGGTCGGAGCTCGTCCCGTCGGTTTCGCTGCTGGTTCCTGCATATAACGAGGAGTTGACCATCACGGAGAACGTCCGCTGTCTCATGACGCTCAATTATCCGACCTATGAGGTAATCGTGATCAACGACGGCTCCTCGGACCGGACGCTCGATGTGCTGATTAAGGAATACGAGCTGACGCTGCTGCCTAATCCGGAAGTTCGCGGAAGGCTCGAGACCAAACCAGTGCGAGGGGTCTATTACAACCCGCAGTATCCGCATCTGTACGTCATCGACAAGGAGAACGGCGGCAAGGCCGATTCCTTGAATGCGGGCATTAATCTTTCGCGTTACCCGCTCATTTCCTCGATTGATGCGGATTCCCTGCTGGAGAAGGATGCATTGATCCGAATGGCTCGGATGTTCATGGAGAATCCGGAGGAGACGGTGGCCATCGGCGGCGACGTTCGGATCGCGAACGGCTGCGTGATCGAGAACGGAGCGGTCAAGAACGTATCCCTGCCGCGCAAAATGTGGCCGATGTTCCAATCGATCGAATATATGAAAGCCTTCCTGGGCGGACGGATCGGTTGGAGTCAGATCAATGGCCTGATTATCGTCTCCGGCGCCTTCGGCATGTTCCGCAAAGACTACGTAATCGCTGTAGGCGGCTACCGGGGCGGCTATCCCGGCGAGGATATGAACATCATCATCAAGCTGCACCGCTATATGCTTGAGAATAAAATCCGATACCGCGTCGCTTTTTGTCCGGAAGCGGTGTGCTGGACGCAGGCGCCGGACACGTACAACATTCTGTCCAACCAGCGCAAGCGCTGGGGACGCGGTAACCTGAAGAACATGATTGAGAACCGCGATATGGTATTCAATCCGAAGTACAAAGTCATGGGGCTCCTGACGATGCCCTACAACGTTATTTTTGAAGCGTTAAACCCTTACTTCAGAATTACGGGCCTTCTGGCTCTGCTTGGATATGTCATGCTGGATATGACCAATTGGCACGTGCTGCTGGTATTCGGATTGGTGAATTTCCTGAGTGGTTATCTGCTCAGCATCGGCGCACTCCTGCTTGAGGAAATCGCCTTCCGCCGCTACACGAAGCTGTCCGACCTGGTGAAAATGCTTCTGTTCTCGGCGCTGAAATTCGTCGGTTATCATCAACTGGGTGTGCTGTGGAGAGTACAGGGCCATATCCAATACCTGCAAAACAACAATTCATGGGGGACCATGACGCGGCAGAGCTGGAAAGATAAGAAGGAAGCGGCATGACATCAGGCCCAAAGTTCACATCAAAAAATAAAGAGAGGTGGGACTAGCAGTTATGTCTCAATCCGTAACATTGCAACGTGGACAGGCGGTTGATTTTTACGGCCGTCTGGAGGAGGAAGTGAGAGAACACCAAAGCGGCGCAGCCTTGCTGTTTCTGTACTGCGAAGGCCAGCCCGGAACGGAGTCCTGCGTTCAGCAATTCGTGGATCAGCTGCCGGGCGTGGAAACGGAGGTGCTTCGGGACGAGAGCACGGGCGTGCTTGCCGTCGTTATGCCGGGATTCACGCTCGATGCGGCCCACTATCAGGCGCTGCTGCTGAAGCAGCACTTGCAAAGCCGGCTTCAGCAGGCGGATCCGCGGATTACGCTGGCGGCCATACAGGAGGCGCCGTCGATGCAGACGATGAAGCAGATGGCTGAGACCGCGCGTCTCAGCATATCCTCCGACATTCATATATTCACGGAAGAGGATACAGGCGGCGCTCAAAGCCGCATCCTGATCGTGGATCAGGACAAAGCGGTTAGGGAATTTCTCCAAATTCGGCTTACGATGCAGGGTTATGAAACGCTGGAGGCCGTGGACGGTCTGGAAGCATTGGAGCTCATCCCGAAATGGGAGCCGGATCTGGTGCTGACCGAGCTGAACCTGTATGGGATTGACGGCCTTCCGTTCATTCATCATATCCAGCAGCTTGATATGAAACATCCGCCCAAAATCGTTGTGCTGACGGAGAAGCGCGTCGAGCAAACGATTAGTCAATGCTTCCAGAGCGGGGTGGATGATTATGTGACGAAGCCATTCTCGCCGGTGGAGCTGGATGCCCGCATCCGGCGCTGCCTTCACTAAAGCGGGTGGACTTCAACGGTTCACTCACCGCAGGCGAAATGTTCATGGGAGCGGGAAATCGAGCTTTTTAGGCTGCAAGCTGCATCATTGCCGTGCCTCCCATAAGAAAGAGAGACCTACTGTATTTTTTTGAGATCCTTCAAAATGAAGGATTTCAGGCAGACCGAACAGACTATACATCCGATGGAGGTTGAATGCTTGTGAACGAAGAATACGAAACTTTATTGAACGCCATTGAGAATAAAAAGGCGGTATTAGGTGTTGTGGGACTGGGCTATGTGGGACTGCCGCTGGCTGTAGAAATGGTCAAGCAGGGTTTCACGGTTGTCGGGATCGATCTTGATCCGAACAAGATTGACCGGATTTACCGCGGCGATTCGTATATTACCGACATTTCGTCAGAGGAGCTAGCCGCATGCATGGAGACCGGACGCTTCAAGCCGACGACCGACTACAGCATGATCGCGGTGATCGACGCAGTCAGCATCTGCGTACCGACTCCGCTCAGCGAAAACCAGGACCCGGATACGTCTTATATTACGATGGTGGTCGATCAAATCAAGCGATTCATGAAACCTAATCTGCTCATTACGCTGGAGAGCACAACCTATCCGGGAACGACGGAGGAGCTGATCCAGCATGAGATCGAGAAGCTCGGGTTCAAGGTCGGCAAGGACTTTTACCTGTGCTTCTCGCCGGAGCGGGTGGATCCCTCCAACAGCAAGTTCAATACGCGGAATACCCCGAAGGTGATCGGCGGCACGACCGAAGCTTGCCTTAAGCTGGGCGTTGCGCTTTACCGTCAGTATGTCGAGACGGTGGTTCCGGTCAGCAACCCGAAAGTAGCCGAAATGTCGAAGCTGCTGGAGAATACGTTCCGCAGCGTGAACATTGCCTTCGTGAATGAGATGGCGATGATGTGCGACCGGATGGGGATCGATGTCTGGGAAGTCATCAATGCCGCCGCTACGAAGCCGTTCGGATTCATGCCGTTCTACCCGGGACCGGGCATCGGCGGACACTGCATTCCGCTAGATCCGATGTATCTGTCCTGGAAGGCGAAGGGCTTCCGCTTCTACAGCAAATTCATCGAGCTGGCCCAATCGACCAACGACAATATGCCTTACTACGTCATCAACAAGACGGCAACGATACTGAACGAATATGCGAAATCGGTCAAGCGCTCCAACATTTTGCTGCTGGGAATGGCCTATAAACCGGATATCAGCGACCTGCGGGAGTCACCGGGGCTTGAGGTATATGAGCTGTTCAAGGAAAACGGGGCCAAGGTGGAGTACTACGATCCGTACGCCAGCAGCTTTGTCGACAAGAACGGGGTGACGGTCCGCAGCGTGGAATACGATCTGGCCAGATTCCGCAGCTACGATTGCATCGTGCTGATCACGAATCACAGCAAGCTGGACTACGGCACCATTGCATCCCTTGGTGTTCCGATTCTGGATACGCGAAATGCGTTTAA
Organism: Paenibacillus sp. FSL W8-0919; assembly: GCF_038003785.1. Classification (NCBI taxonomy): domain Bacteria; kingdom Bacillati; phylum Bacillota; class Bacilli; order Caryophanales; family Paenibacillaceae; genus Paenibacillus; species Paenibacillus sp. FSL W8-0919. Next base: position 5,668,391 of record NZ_JBBOPV010000001.1, on the reverse strand, counting down.
GGATTACGCGCGTCCGCATATCTATAAAATCGGCCATTCCGTCCAGCATGTGACCGAGCCGGACGAAGCGGTTCTGATCTAAAGACATCGAAAGGAGAGGAATGAGGTTGAACCACGCAAAAGCAAAGTACGGCATCCTTGCGGTCCTCATCGGTCTTTTGCTGCTGATCCTCTTTCTTCCCCATTCCGAGAAGGTGAATCAGAACAAGGCGACCTGGCTGTGGGATGCAAGTCTGATTCGGAACGAGACGGAGGAAATTGTCGCGTTCAGCGTGAATCACGGAATAACGACGATCTTCCTGCAGATCCAGCAGGATGTGCAGGAGGAGGAGTATCGCCGCTTTATATCGGCGGCATCGCGTCAGGGCATCCAGGTTCACGCGCTGGACGGCCACCCGGAGTGGGCTTACGAAAACGGCCGCGAAGAAGGGCTTAAGCTGTTGTCTTGGCTTGAGGCCTACAACCAAGCAGCCTCGCCGGAGGAGCGGTTTCAGGGTGTGCAGCTGGATGTGGAGCCTTACGTGCTGAAGCGTTGGGATCGCGAGCAGGCGCAGGTGGTGAAGGAGTGGAGCGCCAACCTGGAAGCCTGGGTGCAGGAGGCCGAGCGCATCGCCCTTCCCCTTAGCGCGGCGGTTCCTTTCTGGCTGGATTCCGTACCGGGGCCGGAAGGCAACCAAGTGGGCTCTTTCAGTCGCTGGATGATCGAGCGTACGGATTCGATCGCAATCATGGCTTACCGTGACAGCGGCGAGCAGATGTACGAGCTGTCCAAGGAGGAGCTGGAGCAGGCGGATGAGCTTGGCAAATCGGTTTGGATCGGGATGGAGCTTGCCAATACGGATGAAGGAGAGCATCTCACCTTCTATGCCAAGAGCCGGGGAGAAATGGAGGACGAAGCGAAACGGGCCGCCTCGCTCGGAAGCGAGCATCCGTCATTTGCCGGCATCGCGGTCCATCATTATCAGGCTTGGGTGCACAAGAACATGGCGATGGCTGAGGATGAGCAGTAGAGAGGCAACTATCCGGACATTCATCCCTTGCTCCGATCCGTGAATAATAGGCTTTGATTCTCGACGATAAATGATTTGCATCAATGAACCGGAAGCGGTATGTTAATGATAGAGACTTCGTGTTTCGCTAAGACACCTTCGACGTCTATATAGACGGGCGAAGGTGTTTTTTTGTTTCTAATTTTTTTGTTTCTATATTATTTGTTCTCTATAACCAGCTGCGGATGCCGTCAAAATCGATGCGCTACGAAAAAAATCCTGGGGGATTTGAGTCGCTGCCAAAATTTTTCGGAAAAATTTTTTTGAACGGATAAAGTGGGTGGAGACGCGGATTACGGGCCGATAGCGGCTTTCCTTCGACCTATGGCGTCCTTCTGCATATTCCGACTTATTCAGATTTTATTTAGAGTGCCTCTATATACTGATCAATGGCATGCGGCTGGATCGATCAACTATCGCTCGCAAAAGAACAGGTGAAGCGGGATTTTCATGTCGAGTTTCTTTGAAAATGAAAGTAATTGATGAAAAAAATTGAGAAAAGCTGTCGCAATTAGAAAAAATAATCTATATTCTAATTAGGAAATTAGAAGGGAGACTAAGGTCCCGCAATGAATAGAAGGAGTATAAATATGAATGGAATATCTACAAAATCACGGGCCGTGTTACGCAGTATCCTGATCGTCGTCGTTCTGTTGCTGCTGCCTGCGTGCAGCCTCTTCGGAGGATCTGCTGCAACCAAGGAGGAGCCCGGCCCGGTGGAGCCTGCAGCCAAGGTCGAACGGTTCACCGGCGAGAAAAGCCGGGAGATCGATTTCGTGTATACGGCGCGAAAAGAGCTGTCCTTGACCTTTAACGGCATGGGGGACAAACAGACGATGCAGGCACTGCTGAACGAGCTCGACACATACAATATCAAGGCGACCTTTTTTCTTCCCGGGATGAGAGTCGCGGAGGAGCCTGATATCGCGAAGGAGATTTTGGCCAGAGGACATGAGATCGAGAACAATACGCTCAACGCGCTCGATATGAGCAAGCTCGATTATGACGGGGTGTATAAGGAGATTCATCTGGCGAACGATGTGATCCAGCGAGAAACGGGCGTTCAGCCGAAGTATATTCGGACCCGTTCCGGCGACTACCCTGAGGATGTCCCGCTGGCGGCCGCGCATCTGGGGATGAAGGCCGTCGTAAGCTACAACATTAATCCGAAGGATCGCAACATGCAAAGTGCTAAAGAGCTTGGCGAGTATATCGCAAGGTATATGTCCAGGGGCGGAATTATTTCGCTGAACACGGACATCAATCCGGAAGTGGTCGGTTCCGTGAAGTATATTGCCGAGGCTGCCGGCGACATCGGGTATTCGCTTATAACACTGGACGAGCTGGTGAACAACGGCGGCGTGCGGAAGCCACTGGAGCAAATTCCGGGCTACGACGCGGCCAAGATCGATCCTGATTATAAAAATTCGAAGTACGAGCTGGTCTACAAAGCTGATACGAATCGCAAAGAGGTGGCGCTGACGTTTGACGACTTTGGCAGCGACAAAACGGTGACCAAGATTCTGGACATCCTGGAGGAGCATGATGTCAAGGCAACCTTCTTCCTCCGGGCCAAGGGCGTCGAGTCCAACCCGAACCTGGCCCGGGCCATGGTGGAGGGCGGACATGATGTAGCCAACCATTCCTACAGCCATCCTGTTGTAACTACCCTTACTCCAGAGGAACTGCAAGAGGATGTCGTCAAAGCTCACCAAGTCATCACGGAAGCCATTCAGGAGCAGCCTGTCATGCTGTTCCGGCCGCCGACGGGCGTCGTTGACGATATCCGCGCCAAGGCGCTGGCGGCAACCGGATACCCGGTCATCGCCATGTACGATGTCACGACGCTGGATTGGGACGTGAGCAACAGCGCGGACGACATCGTCCACGGGGTCATGACGAAGACGGAGCCGGGAAGCGTCATCCTGCTCCATATGCTCGATGACATCCATACGATCGAAGCACTGCCAAGGGTGCTCGAAGGGCTCAAGGAGAAGGGCTATACGTTCGTGAAGATGGCGGACATGATCCAGGAATAACAATTTGCAAAATGGGGATGGAGTATAATGGAAATTTATCAGAAGATTGCGGACCGTGTTGATAAATTGGCGGTGGTGGGGCTCGGATACGTCGGGCTGCCGCTGGCCGTGGCCTTTGCCAAGAAGGTCGACGTTATCGGCTTCGACCTGAATTCGGAGAAGGTCATGCAGTACCGAAACGGCATCGACGCGACCGGGGAACTGGAGCTTGAGCTGGCTGGATGCACGGCGGAGTTTACATCCGATCCGGATAAACTGAAGGAGGCCCGCTGTTTCATCGTTGCGGTCCCGACACCGGTCAAGAGCGGGAACGTGCCCGATCTGAAATTCGTGCGCGATGCGAGCCGTTTGATCGGCCGCGTGCTGGCACCGGGATCGATCGTTGTGTATGAATCGACCGTCTATCCGGGGGTCACCGAGGACGTGTGCATCCCGATCCTGGAAGAGGAGTCGGGGCTTGCCTTCGGAACGGATTTCAAGGTCGGCTACTCTCCGGAGCGCATCAATCCGGGGGATCGGGTGCATCGGCTGGAGAATATCGTAAAGATCGTGTCGGGCAGCGACCCGGAAGCGCTGGAGACGGTAGCCCGGCTCTACGAGCTGATTATCGAGGCAGGCGTGCACCGGGCCGAGAGCATCAAAGTCGCTGAGGCGGCCAAGGTGATCGAGAATGCCCAGCGGGACATCAACATCGCCTTCATGAACGAGCTGTCGATGCTGTTCAACGAGATGGATATCGATACGAACGCCGTACTGCGGGCAGCCGGGACAAAGTGGAATTTCCTGCCGTTCCGGCCCGGGCTGGTCGGCGGACACTGTATCGGAATCGATCCGTACTACCTGACTTACAAAGCAGAGGATACCGGGTATCATTCAAAGATTATTTTGGCCGGAAGGCATATTAACGACGGCATGGGCAAATACATCGCGCAGCAGGTTATCAAGCTGGCCGTTCAGAAAGGGCTGGACATTAGCCACGCCAAGGTGGCTGTGCTGGGGCTTACCTTTAAAGAGGATTGCCGCGATATCCGCAACTCCAAGGTGATCGATATTATCCGGGAGCTGCAGGACTACGGCGTGCAGCCGCTGGTGGTCGACCCTTGCGCCGATGGCAAGCAAGCCTATAAGGAATACGGGATCGAGCTGACCGCCTTGGAAGAGCTGCAGGATATTCAGGTTGCGATCGTAGCGGTTGCGCACAGCGAGTTCAAGCAGCTTGGAATTACGGAGTACACCGGGATGTTCGGCTCCGGCCAAGCAAACATCATGATTGATGTAAAGGGCATTTATCCGAGAAGTTTATTCGAGAATAACGGCTTCCATTACTGGAGCCTGTGACGATGGATGGGAGAGCTCAATGTTGAAATTTAGAAAAAAAGACAAGAGGATCAAGGAGGTTCTGACGGAACCCCGAGCCGACCGCCGTACCCTGTCCTACGTGCCCGATCCTGAACAGATCCGGATAACCGCCGACCGAAGAGGCAAGCATGCGATGAAGAACGGGAACGAGGGAGCCGATCCGGATTACCTGAACCAGCTGCGAACCCTCAGCCTGCGCTATGTCGCCGAGTTCGATGTGTGGATTTTTCCTGGCGGACAGGGGCGAAAAGCAGCCATTCAAGGGACCTCTTCAGACATATCGGCCACAGGCATGCTGTTGAAGCTGCCTGCAGCTAATCCTGCCGTTAAAGTCGGGGACAAAGTGCGGGCGAAATTCCGAATTCCACCCGGCGCCATGCCCGAAGGGTTTGAATCGGGCGTCCATATCGACGCTACCGTCGTCCGTACCTTCGTAGACACGACTGGCGGGGGCCAAGTCCACATGCTGGCTATCGAATTCGATAAGCCGCTGACGGAATACATGAAGCGCAAGCGCTGGGGCTACTCCGTATACTCAGCCAGCGCGCTGCTGCTGGGAGCCGTGCTCTTCATCATGCTCATGCGGGCGGAGAGCATCATCTATTTCAAATATAATATGGTCCTGTATTTGTACAGCTTGATCGCCGCGCTGTTTCTTCTGACCCGGTATCTGTTCGGCGCGCTTTACCGGGATGTGCCGATCAATCCGGAATATACGCCGGGCGTGTCGATCATCATCCCATGCTTTAACGAGGCGGAATGGATCAAGCGTACGATCCTCAGCTGCATGAATCAGGATTATCCGGTCGATAAGCTGGAGGTCATTGTCGTTGACGACCGGTCGACGGACCAGTCTGTGGAGCAAATCGAGGAGATGATTCAGCTCATCCATAACGAAGCGGAGCGGTACTCGACCCGGGACAGGCTCACGTACACGGTTCTGCCTGAAAATGCTGGTAAGCGGGTCGCGCTGGTGAAGGGCGTGGAGATGGCCAAGCATGATCTGGTCGTGTTCGTCGATTCGGACAGTTTCCTTGACCCGTCGGCGATTCGCCATCTCGTGCAGCCGTTTCAGGATCCGAAGATGGGCGGCGTTGCCGGCCGGACCGACGTCGAGAACAAGTATACGAATGCCATTACCAAGCTGCAAACGGTTCGTTATTATATCGCGTTTCGGATCATGAAGGCAGCGGAGTCGTGGTTTGACAGCGTAACCTGCCTGTCCGGACCGCTGTCCTGTTACCGGAAAGAGCTGATCCTCCAGCATGCGGACGCGTGGCTTAACCAGAAGTTTCTGGGGCGTCCGGCTACGTTCGGGGATGACCGGAGCATGACGAACTTCATTTTGAAGACGCATCGTACGACCTACCAGGATTCGGCGATTTGCTCGACGATCGTGCCTTCCCGGACAAAGGTGTTCCTGAAGCAGCAAATGCGCTGGAAGCGCTCCTGGCTGCGGGAATCGCTGCGGGCCGGAGGATTCATTTGGCGCAAAGAGCCGTTTATGGCCCTGTTCTTTTATATCGGCTTGATCGTGCCGATCGCCGCGCCGGTCGTCGTTGTATATAACCTGATGTATGTTCCGATTGTTCACGGGATTTTCCCGGGGACCTTCCTGATGGGACTCCTGATGATGGCCCTGCTTATGAGCCTCGCGCATCTGCTGCTCCGGAAGAGCAGGCTGTGGGTGTTCGGCTTCGTGTTCTGCTTGTTCTATGAGTTCGTGCTGTTATGGCAAATGCCGGTCGCCTGGTTCACGTTCTGGAAATCGACCTGGGGCACGCGGGAAACGCCGCAGGACGTCGAGGCGAAGCTGAAGAAGGAAGCGCGCAGGCGCAAAGGCAAAAAATTCGGACTGCCGCAGTAAAGGCAGCTGCCGATGTTGAAATGAGGATGGCGCAAAAATGAGTAAGAAGCGTAACCCTGCCCTCAACGTTAAGAGGAAAAATCGCAGGAAAGTCATAAAGGTCATCGGCCAAATCATACTCCTGGCGGTGGCGGCCGTCGTTTTGGTCAACGCGGTCTTCGACCTTCAAACCTACCAGGAGCCGGATAAGTCAAAATGGCGCCAGGACAAAGGCTTCATCGCCTTGTCCTACTTCGGAGTCGGCCGCAGCGGAACGTCCAAGCTGGTGTCGCAAGACCAGCTGGACGCCCAGCTCAAGGCGCTGCACGATCAAGGCTACGAGACGATCTCGCAGCAAGACGTGATCGATTATTACGAGAAAGGCGCGCCGCTGCCGGATAAAGCACTGTTCCTGTCGTTTGAAGACGGACGGAACGATTCCGCGTTGTTCGCGCAGCCGATTTTGGAGAAATACAATTTCAAAGCAACCTTCTTGTCCTATGCGGACAAAATGGGCAACAGCGAACGAAAATTCCTGCAGCCGAAGGACATGCTGAAAATGACCCGGACCGGCTATTGGGAGCTTGGGACGAACGGTTACCGCCTGAGCTATATTAATATTTTCGATGAGGACGGCCGCTACATGGGCGTCAAGGACGAAAAGGCTTTGACCGACAAATCGAACGTGGAGTATTACAACCATTATTTGATGGATTTTATCCGCGACGAGAATATGATTCCGCTCGAGAACCGCGTGGAGATGGAAGCGCGGATCGGCGCCGATTATGCGGCGATGCGCGACGTGTACAGCAGCAAGCTCGGTTACGTGCCGGGCGTCTATATGATCATGCATGCGAATGCCCTTGGCGAAGGGATGAATGCGCTGGTGGACAAGGCGAATACAGAGCAGATCCGGCAAACGTTCACCATGAATTTCAGCCGCGAGGGGACGGCGATGAACGACAAGCAGGGCGATCTGTACAACTTGACGCGTGTCCAGCCGGCGCCTTACTGGTCCACCAACCATCTGATCATGAAGCTGCGCAAGGATTCGGGGCAGGATATGACGTTCGTGACAGGCGACGAAAAAGAGGCAGCCCGCTGGGCATTGGAGAGCGGCGCGGCCGAATTTGACGGCAGCCGCATCACCGTAACCTCTCCTCCGTCCGGTGAGGGACGCATTCGGCTTAGCCAGGATCCCGGCGCTGATACGACCGTAACGGCCAACCTGCTCGGCAACGTGGTCGGGCGGCAATCGATCTATGTTCGTTTGGACGAGCAGGAAGATTCGTTCCTGCGGCTTGTTCTGGAAAATAATGTGCTTCGGGTAGAACAAAAAGCACCCGGCCAAGAGCCGGAAGAGCTGTTCGAGCAGACGCTGCCAGACGTGAAATGGGGCGAAGAGGACTTAAGGTTCGATAAAGCATCCGTATACACGAAGGAGCAGACTTTATCAGGGGATCGGGACGATGATGAAGAATATCCGATCAATATTCTCGGCAACAGGAAGCTTGAGATGACGGCACTGGGCGATACGCTAAAGGTTAGTATTGACGGCCAGGTTATCCTTGACAATCAGACGGTGGACAGCGCAATCCGTGGAGGCGGTGTGGCTCTGGGATCGATGTATCATGAGCAGAACAAAAAGGATGACATTTATGACGGGATCTTCGAGAACGTAACGGTAACTGCCATGGACGCGGATGGCGGCAAGGACGTACGGTATACGAACAAGCCTTCAGGCTTGGAAGGCGTCGTTTGGCGCGTTCGCCGGACATTCGATACGGCTGTGAATTGGGCAATCGAAACTTTCTAAATGGATCGAGCCGTTGAAATCTTCTTAAGTGAGATCCAGGAGGTAGCGACACCCCAGGTGAAGTTTAGGCGGTCGACACACTCTAGATAGAGAGACCAGGTGGTCGGGACATCCTAGGTAAGATCATAGATGGACGAGACACTCTAGATGAGAGATCCAGATGGACGAGACATCCTGTGTGAGACCGGTCGAGGCTTCTTGAGTAAGACCCGGTCTGTTAAGGCACTCAGGTGAGTTTAGATGACCCAGAACATCCTAGATGAGCTCCAGATGGATGGAACATGATCAGAAGGTGGCGGTAATTATGAGCCTCAACAAAAAATGGATCTGGGCGGCGGCCGTCACTGTTCTCGCTGCTGCGTTTTTTCTGTGGCGCGAATGGAGAAGCGGAGCGGATGAACCGCCGCCACAGCCGTCGTCCGGGATTCGCCTGTCCGCGTGGATTGCGGATTGGCAGTGGAAGCCCGGGGTGCTAGATCTGGAGCAGCTTGGCGGGAGCGTCAAGGAGCTTAGCATGTTCGCGGCTTATTTTAATCACCGGGATGAGCTTCATTTTACGGAACAGTACGGGGAGGCGCTGCCTGAAGTCCGAGAGGCTGCGGCAGCAGCCGGCGTGGAGCGCATGCTGCTGACCATCGTCAATGATCGGTTTGGCGAGGATGGAACGGCGATTCAGAAGGACCCGGACCTGGTGTCAAGGCTCGTAGCTACGGACACGGCACGGGAGGCGCATATCAATCAGATCGTCGAGACGGCGAAGGAATCCGGATTCGGCGGGGTAGAGATCGACTACGAGAAGGTTCATAAGCGTGATCTTGGCAAGCTGACTTTGTTCTATGGCGAGCTGTACGAGCGCCTTCAGGCAGAAGGATTGAGCCTTCGCATCGTGATCGAGCCCGGCATGAAGACGGAAGGATTGGATTTTCCGGAGGGGCCATCTTATGTCATGATGGCCTATAATCTGTACGGCGGCCACAGCGGGCCGGGACCGAAGGCCGACCACCGGATGATCCGGAATTTAGCCGACAAGCTGCGCCGGTTTCCCGGAAACACCTCCTTGGCGCTGTCGGTGGGAGGATTCGATTGGCCGGATGGCGGCAAGGTCGTCTCGCTGACCGAGAAACGGGCAGCCGAGCTGGCGGCCTCAAGCTCCGCCGCTCCGCAAAGGGATGCCGATAGCGGCGCTTTGCACTTCGAGTATACGGACGATGCAGGTGTCCGTCATACCGTGTGGTATGCGGACGGGACCACGCTTGCAGGCTGGATGGCAACGGCGATGAGCGCCGGCATTTCGGACATCGCTATATGGCGTCTGGGCGAGCTCGAGCCCGATACGCTGAAGCGGTTGAGGGAGGAGGCGGGCAGTTGATCAGCTTGAAGGAGCCAAAGTAGCAGGTAAAAGCCCGAGCAAGTCCTTTTTTGCAGCTAGAATAAAAAGTGGACACCCCTTAGTGATAAAACGATAATGAAACAAAGCAGACGAGAGGGTGTCAAAAAAAATGAGTGGCAATAGACAACATTACAACGAGACATTTAAGCGTGAAACCGTAAAGTACGTGCAAGAACAGTCGAAGACGCTGGAGCAGATCGCCGATGAGTTGAACATTAATCCAGGCACATTACGCAACTGGGTCAAAAAGTATCGAACATTCGAGCACGAGCCTGTCAATCATGGGGAAACCTTACGTCAGCAAACCCAACTTATCGAAGATCAGAAACGCGAAATTGATGATTTGAGAGAAGAAATTGCGATCCTAAAAAAGGCCATGCACATCTTCAGCAAAGAAAAGAACTAAGGTTCCAGTTTATCGAAGATCATCGCTCCGAGTTTCGATTGGAGAAGATGTGCGTTCTCTTTCACGTGTCTCGGAGCGGTTATTACAAATGGCGTACCTCTGAAGCTTCTGAACGGGAAAAACGTAAGGCAACGCTGGCTGAACGTGTGAAATGGCACTTCTATGACTCCGATGAAACCTACGGCAGTCCCCGAATACGAAACGAGCTGGTGAAGGAAGGATGGACGGTATCGGAACGTACGGTGGGCCTCATTATGCGCGAACATGGCCTTCGTTCATGCATGGCCCGTAAGTTCCGAGTGGTTACGACCGATTCCAAGCATGATCTCCCGATTGCCCCTAACGTGTTGGAACAAAATTTCAAAGCCACAAAGCCCAACGAAAAGTGGGTCGCTGACATCACGTACATCCCCTGCCGCCAAGGGAAACTCTACCTTGCGAGCATCCTGGATCTGTACACCAAACAAATCGTCGGTTGGAAGCTAAGCGATCGGATGACCACAGACCTTACCCTCGATGCCCTAAAGATGGCGTATGCTGCTAAGAAGCCTCCGAAGGGATTGATTCACCATTCCGACCGCGGTTCGCAATATGCCGCTAAAGAGTACCGTGAACAGTTGAAGCAATTTAACATGAAGCCCAGTATGAGCCGCAAAGGAAACTGCTACGACAACGCCTGTATTGAAGCGTTTCACAGTATCCTAAAGCGAGAATTCATTTACAGCAAACCTAAGTTTAAAACAAAAGAGGAAGCCGGGCAGAAGCTGTACCGTTACCTTGAATTTTTTTACAACCGAAAACGTTCTAACAGTACGATTGGGTATATGTCCCCGGTGCGTTTTGAGCAGTGCTATTACGAGTGTATAGCTTAGCTTAGAGGTGTCTACTTTCTTGACAGAAGAGCATTTGAGGACTTGTGGAGCTAAAGTGGCAGGTAAAAGCCTGGACAAGTCCCTTTGGGGGACTTGTGGAGCCGAAGTTGCAGGTAAACGTCAGAACAAGTCCCTTTGGGGGACTTGATGAGCCAAAGTAACTGGTAAACGCTCGAACAAGACCCTTTTGGGGACTTGTAGAGCCAAAGTGGCAGACAAAAGCCCGATCAAGTCCCTTTGGGGGACTTGTGGAGCCGAAGTTGCAGGTAAGAGCCTGAGCAAGTCCCTTTTGAGGACTTGTGGAGCTAAAGTGGCAGGTAAACGTCAGAACAAGTCCCTTTGGGGGACTTGTAGAACCAAAGTAACTGGTAAACGCTCGAACAAGACCCTTTTGGGGACTTGTAGAGCCAAAGTAGCAGGCAAAAGCTCGAGCAAGTCTCTTTAGGGGACTTGTGGAGCAACCGGAGCTCCTCTGTTAAAGGGGCAAAGAGGTTTGGCAAAAATGCGAACTCGGTAGCTACCGTTTAAATTTGCAAATGAACGCGGCAATCGATCAAAAATAAAAGTGGCGGCACACAGATCACATCCCGTGCGCCGCCATTTTTTGTTTTGAATTAGGGAGAAAACGTAAGCTGACCTACTTATGGGGCTGTTTTCTTCTTAATACACGTTAAAGCGCAGATACGCGCATACTTACCAACGTGAGAGTCACAGGCGATAGGCGCGCTTTTTCCATCTGGAGAGTCACAGCTGGTACTGCGCATTTTTGCCATCAAGGATCAATGAATGAGCTTGGATTCCCTAGCCTTGCGGACCAGTCCGCTGCTCGCCCGGTTGATCGGCTTCTTAAGGACGATGCCGATTACAAGGGCAATGGCGGCGAATATTAGCAGCATCAGCAAATCCTGAATGACGACATCCCATAGGATGCCGCCAACGGCTTCACGCATCATGCTGATGGCATAGGTGAATGGCAGATATGGGTGCAGCGCCTGGAAGAAGGGCGGCGTCATCTGGATGGGGAACGTGCCCCCCGCGCCGGCCAGCTGCAGAACGAGCAGCACGATCGCCAGCGCCTTGCCGACATTTCCGAACACTGAAACAAGCGTATAGACGATCAGCATGAATACAGTGCTGACCAGAAGAGCGAATACGATGAACCAGTTCGGATCGGCAACGTAGGTTTTCAGCAGATACAGATCGCCAACCGTGACGAACAGCGCCTGCAAAAGCGCGATGGTGAGAAACGTCAGGTATCGTCCGAAATACACCTCCACACTGCGAGGACTCCTTTCCTCATCATGAACGTCGACCGTGAGCAGCGAAACGAGCAGCAGCGCCCCGACCCACAGCGATAAGGTGGTGAAGAAGGGGGACATGGCCGAGCCGTAATTGGGAATCGGATACAGCCGATTTTCCTTCAAGACAACAGGCTCGGCAAAAAATTGGCTTTCGAGCTCGAAGTTGTTTTGCAACAAATCGATAATCTCCTGAATATCCCCGCCTGCCTCCAGCTCGCGTATTTTATTGGCCAAATTCGTGATGCGCTGCTCCGCCTCCGGGAGCCGGCTTTTCGCGAGCTGTACTTCTTGACCGCCGAGCTTCAGGCCGGCCCCGGCATCCTTTAGAAGCTTCTGGATATCCGGAACGCTTGCCAGCGCCTTATTGAGCTCGCTCTTTACCCGCTTCGCCGTGTCTTCGCCTTTGTTGAAGGCACCTCGAATCGCCGGGCCGATCTCGCTGTCATACCGCGTGAGCAGAGTGCCGGTCACTGTGTGAATGTCATCTGCCAGCTTCTTCAGCTTGTCGATCGACTCTTGCGGCGGCGTGTCTCCTTTCTCAAGCGCCTCTCCGATTACGGTAAGAACGGACTCGGCGGAGGCAAGCCGAGCGGCGATTTCATTCAGCCGTTCCGCCCCCGAGGCGGCTGCAGGGGAGATGCTGCCGAGCCGCTGGAACAATGCGCCGAGTCGCTTGGCTGCCTCTGATCCGACCTTGGCCCGCTCTGTGGCGGCTCGGATCCGGCGTTTGAGCTCTTCGGGATCGATATCGGTCTGCCCGAGCGCATCCGCGGCTTGCGATATGGTACCCGATACTTGCTCGAGCACCTCCAGATCCTGCCGGATCGCGGGATCAAGCGAAGCGGAGGCCTCGGCTGCGCGATCTGCAAATTCAGCCAGCGCCCCAGCCATCTGCTCTCCTGTCTGCGCGATATCCTTGAGGCGTGGCAGCGCGGCATCGGCCTCCTTAACAAGGCGGCTGGCGAGCTTGATATCCTCTTCAGCCGTCTTGACCGCTTGATTCAGCTCAGGGAAACTGTCCTCCAAACGGAACAGCAGGTCCCAGACCCTGTTAATGGTCGGCAGCTCGTTCTTGATTTCGATGCCCAGCCGGTTGAAAATTTCAAAGATGGTTCCGTTGGCCGTTTTGATGAAGTTTTTACTAATCTCCTCCACGACGCCCGATGCGCCCTGTGCGGTCACTTTTGGGGAAATGGCATTGATCTTTTCATTCGTATAATACAGAATTTCGGCTTTGATCGGTTCATCCCCAAGGACGGTTCCAATGCGTGCTGAAAAATTCTCGGGTATGACGATGGCTGCGTAGTCATCGCCGCGGCGCACGCCTTGAACCGCCTTTTCGCTGTCCTCCGTGAACCTCCATCCCAGCTTTTCGTTGGTTTTCAGGGATGCAACGATTTCTTTACCGAGATTAATCGGCTGATCGCGCAATGTGGTGCCTTTATCCAGATTGGCTACGGCAATCGAAATGCCCGATGTCTGGGCGTAGGGATCCCATGAGGCAAGGATGTTAAACCATGCGTACAGCGAGGGAAGGACCGCAAGCCCGAGAATGATGACGGATGCGGCCCAGTTTCGGGTTATTCTCCTGAGATCGGCTGCATAGATATGGAAGATATTCTTCATAAAAGCTCCTGCCTTGTCCGTATTTGGAGCTTAGTATGGCTTATAAACGATTTTGGGATACCGCCCCGATCCGTGAAGCGAGATCCTGAATAAAGGCAGCCGAATCGAATGCCAGCATGCACTCGTATCCTCTGCACAAATACTTGATTTCGAATCCGGCGGCGGTACGGCTGCGGCCCAGGATGCGTATGCCGCGGCGCCGCATCTGCTGTCGGGCCGCCCAGAGCCGGTCCGCGTTGTCTTTGCCGGCATGCCGGAGGAGGAGAGCATACAGGTCAGCCAGCTTGAGCTCGAGGGTTGGCAGCAGACGAATATCGCGTTTAAGCACGGATTCAAGGACCGCATGCAGCATGTAGTCTTGAATGAGGGCTTCGTCCTCCCGGGTGGGAAGGGGGGGAGCCGACCGTTTCATGAGCGACACATCCTCAACAATAGATTCAACAGGGAACATATGTTCTATTATACCCATGGTATGCCAATCGTATGCTTCCTGCAATCCATAATTTTTGCCAGAAGGGAGGGGCGGCATCGAAGGCATCAAAACCGCTTGATTTTTACAAAAGTTTATGTGATTTCCATTAATTGAATGCTGTCTGTTTAGCTTGCTGCTCTTTTGTGTTATAATACTGTTAGCAGTCAACTAAAAGAGAAAGGATCAGGATACCATGAGTCCCCGAAGGACGAATCCCCAAAGGACGATTTGGAAACGTTATGATCTCTCATACACATAGCTTCCTTCGTAGAGCGAAGTCGGACGTCTGAAGACCAGGACGGTCTCTACGAAAGGAATGGGAACTATGGTTCGAAGGATGAACTCCTCACGGTTGCCTCTGCGTAGAGATTGGCCTGTGTCTGACCAATCTACTACGACAAGAGGGATCCTGTATGAGGAAAAATCAAGAGTCGATTATCGCCATGTCGGCGATGATGTTCGGAACGTTTTTAATGGCATTTGCGTATTACCACATTAATTTTTATAATCATTTGACGGAAGGCGGATTTGTTGGCCTGGCGCTGCTCGGCAAGTATGTGCTGGATATTCCGCCTGCGCTCAGCATGATCCTGATGGATATTCCGGTATTGCTGATCGCTTGGTTTGTAAAGGGAAGAAAATTCATCATTCATACGGTTGCGGCAGCGAGCATGTTCACGCTCTTCTACGCGTTGATGGAGCGATACTCGACGCTCGTCATCGATCTTGGGAATAATCTATTGGCAGCTGCGCTGCTGTCCGGGGTGTTGACCGGCTTTGGTGCCGGCATCGTCCTCCGATTCGGCGGAGCTACGGGTGGAGATGACGTGATCTCTGTTCTGTTCAGCGAATGGAGCGGACTGAAGGTAGGAACGGTCTTTTTCCTAATGGATGCGATCGTGCTTCTCCTTTCCCTGTTCTATATGCCGCTGGTTGAAACCTTGTATACCATATTAGCCGTATCCATTGCGGGGCATATCATCACGTTGACGGTAACCTTCGGTACGGAGAGAACCGGCAAGAAGCAAGGCCCGAAGCCAGCGCGCTCCCAGCGAGCCGCCGTTGCGCCGAAACCTGCGCAGCATACGGTAAGCGGCCGGTGATGATCTGGGTGTACGAGAGGAAGGGGCGGTCTATGCTTGAGCCCCAGTGTGAAATGCACTTGTTCAATAAGCGAATCCATCATACAAGCAAAACGGCCTTTTTCCTGAATGTGATCGGGGGGGAGGCCGTTTAACTTGTACTGGCGTTATATTGGCGTCTTAGAGGCAAGGAAAATGCGAATACTGCACCGAATAAGAAACACAACCATGCCGATCGGATCTTGGTCTGCTTACGATAAAAAAGAAGACCGGTCTAAAGCTGCGGCAAACCTGAGCTTCATCCTGAACATCCGATATGGGGCAAAACATTATGGAATAGGAGGACAAATATGAAACGAATGCCATTTGAGCGTCCTACCGAGCATTACGATGAGGGGGTTTATCACATTGATGAACAAATTTGCAAGCTGCTAAAAGAACGTAAGAAGCTCTCAAACCAAAATCCAGGTTATCCGCCATTTGAATACATAGAGAAATGGGCAGCTGATTATGATTTCTATCCGGATTATTTAAAATTGGTGTTTGGTGCATTGTTAAACGAACAATATTTTAAACCCGTCGTAAAGCCGACCGGATTCAGAAAGCATATTCCCGTGCTGAAATCCGTAGAACAAGGGGAATTCTTCTATACCGTGACCTCTGTACGGCAATATGACAATGCAAGCGTAGTCACCTTCAATATGGATTGGGACGTAACAAACGAATCGGAACAATCATATGAACTGAAGCATTTCGAATTATATGTGGGGGATGAATACGACTGCAGCATGGATACCGGACGCAGTACCTCTGGTCATTCCTCGTTTAACTACATCATATCCCCGCCGCTTCCTGATCAAATCCAAGGGATGGAATTCATTTTCAGTGAGTTCAGCAGACCCTTCTCGAATAAACCAACAGGCCAAACAATCACGATACGAGCAGATTAATTTCCATTTCATGAATGAAACCAGTGGCTTGGGTAGTGAGTGTTTAGCTTTTCCTAGAATATTAGCGGGATTCGATAGACACAACCAATATGAAAAAAAACAAGTCCCGTTCTCAGGACTTGTTTTTCTATAAATGATATAGGTAGCGTAAACCATCAGGCTACTCCTTCTCATCCGGATGGTTCTCGTCCCACTCCTGGGCTTTGGCCGTGGCGATGGCAATCGCGCGGCCTTCATCGTAATCTTCCTCCAGCAGGGCGTTCGCGATTTCCACGGCTTTGTTCCGGACCCGGGGCTCGAGGTTTTTCATGGACGTCGGATAGTCATGCTTGCTCCAAGGCATCGTGAAATCCCTCCATTTATATGTTCGATTACTGTCATATTACCCGGTCGGGCCCGATATTAATCGGATGCAAAGACCGAAGACCCGCTTACTTCTCAAACAGCTGCAGGTATTCGCCGTAGCCTTCCTTCTCCAGATCCTCCTTCGGAACGAACCGAAGCGCGGCCGAATTGATGCAGTAGCGAAGGCCGTTCGGCCCTGGACCGTCGTCAAACACATGCCCCAGATGGGAATCGGCTTTCTTGCTTCTTACCTCGGTGCGCACCATCATGTGGCTAAGGTCGAGCTTCTCCTTGATGTTGTGCTCGCGGATCGGCCGCGTGAAGCTCGGCCAGCCGCAGCCGGCATCATATTTGTCGGTCGAGCTGAAAAGCGGCTCGCCGGAGACGATATCCACATAGATGCCTTCGCCGTCATGGTCCCAGAACTCGTTGCGGAACGGCGGCTCGGTCGCGTTATTCTGGGTGACCTCATATTGGATCGGGGTCAAGCGCTGCTTAAGCTCCTCTTTATCGATCGGCTCGGACCAATGGCGCTCGATGAAATCCTCCCTGCCGGAGCCTTTACGATACCGCTTGTAATGGCCCGGATTTTTTTTGTAATAATCCTGATGGTACTCTTCCGCCTCGTAAAACGTGCTGGCCGGAATAATCGGCGTTACGATCGGCTTATCGAATCTACCGCTTGCCGCAAGCGCTGCCTTGGATTGCTCGGCGAGCTCGCGCTGCTCCTCGGTATGATAGAAAATAGCGGTACGGTAGGACGTTCCGCGATCATAGAACTGCCCGCCTTCATCGGTCGGGTCAATCTGCTGCCAGAACAGCTCCAGCAGCTTCTCATATGGGAAGACCTCCGGATCATACGTAATTTGGACGGCCTCGTAATGGCCGGTCGTATCGGAGCAGACCTCCTCGTAGGTCGGGTTCTCGGTGTGGCCGCCGGTATAGCCGGACACCACCTTCAGGATGCCTGGCAGTTCGTCAAACGGAGAGACCATGCACCAAAAGCACCCTCCGGCAAACGTGGCCAGTTGACTTGGGGCTGTACGATTATCCATATTTTATCCCTCCATGCGTTCATTACAAGATGATGAAACCTTATGTTCTATTATAATCTTTTTTACCCGGTGAAACCAAAATTTCGTCAAACGTTCGCACGGCGCCGTTTCATGTATCGGTAAAGAGCCAGACCGGAAGCTGCTGCCAGCATAATGGCTGCTGCTAGCAAGGCGAACAGAAGAGGCCGGTCCGCGAGGCCGCTTCCGAGCCAGGCATACAGAACTATTGCAGGGATCTTGCCGAGCGCCGAAGCGGCCGTAAAGGTCCAGAACGGAACCGAAGCAACCCCGGCGTATAGGTTCACACCCATCTGTGGGATGATCGGAAGCAGCCGTGCCAGGAATACCGCCCGAAAGGGATGCCGCTCCACGGCTTCCGTAAAGGCGTGCAGCATCTTATACTTGCCGAGCAGGCGCCTGCCGGATTCCCGGTACAGCGTCCGAACGCCAAAATAAACGATGCAGGCCGCCGCCGTCGTACCGAGCCATGTAACGATCGATGCCCATACAGGACCATAAGCGTATCCGAGCAAGGCAATGACGGTTTTATAGGGGACGATGGGAATCAGGGCCAAAAGAGCGGCCAGCAGCGTCATGAGCGGGAGGGAACGGTTCTGCTGAAGCCAATCCAGCAGCTCGTGGCGGAACGCAAGACCGGCTGCGAGGATTCCGGCATAAATCGCGGGAATCATCCATCGGCTCCATGTTTTCATAAATGTATAACCTCGCTTTAACAGACAACAGGAATAGGAATATGATAACAAACAAATGGACGGACCGAAAAGCTAATGCCAGTAAAAGAAGAAATCATCTCGGGGACCTTCCTGTCGCGGACGGCTGATCCCTTAAAGTGGCGGCTGGGAAGCATAAGGTAATTACGAAATCGATTTAAACCCCCGCTTTGTTTACATGGCCTTGAAGCGTTATAATGTCCTCATGATGTAGAAGGCGGCCATGGGCATGGCTGCTTCTCGGGTGAGGGGGAGAGAGAGAATGGATGCTGAAGGAAAATCCATGGAAGACCGGATCGTGGAATCCTACCGGCAGGACGAGGATATGATGATCCTTGTGTTTGCGCAGTGGTGCGTCAATCACGGCCTGGATCCGGCGGAGCTGTACCGGAAGGCGTATCCCGGACAGCCGGAGAACGAACGGCTGGGCCGCGTCCTGGAGCTGACGGTGCCGAAGGAGGAGGCTGGGGATATCCCGGACCAGACGGTTCTTGGCGTGCTGTCGATGTACGGCAATGACGATTTGGCAGTGGTCGTTGCCGAAGCGGCGGCCGCGCGGGACGCTCGGCCGTAAATCGCAGCCCTTGAGGGACGATAGCGCGTTTCTCGTCTATGTAACTAAAATGGAAGGACCGGCAAGGAGCAAATCCTTGGCCGGTCCTTTTTGTGTCGCTCGCAATCGATCGCTGCTTTAAGTCGGCGTCCGGCTGTTCATCCGGAACTGCTTCGGCGATTGGCCGAATCGGGAGCGGAACACCCGGTGAAAATAGGTGTAGTTGGCAAAGCCCGACGTTTCAGCGACGTCCTCCAGCGACAGCGGGCTGAATACGATTCTCTCCTTGGCCATGTTCAGGCGGACATCCATCGTATACTGCATGATGGTGGTTCCGAAGGTTTCCTTGAACAGGTGCACGGCTCGGGAAACGCTGATGCCCACATGCGCGGCGACGTCCTCCAGCTTGAACATGGAGGATGCGTTCTCTTCGATATAATTTTTCATGCGGTAGGCCAGATAGGTCTTCGGCGTGGTGGTCGGCTGCTCGGAGAGCAGACGGTCGACCTCCAGGCAGAGAATTCTAGCCGTGTAGTCCGATATTTCCGGATAAGGGTTCGAGACCCGGCGCTGCTCCAGAACGATCTGGCGGAACAGGCTCAAGTACCGCTCTTCGATCGGGACGCGGATTTTGGAAGGACGCTTCTTCGATTTCCACCAGGCATCCGCCCAAGGCCCCTTGAAAAAAATATGATAATCTCCGCTCTCAATCGTCAGCTCTCCCATGGCATTGACTTCATCGTCAATACGGAGCTCGTAGAATTGGCCCGGAGGAAAAATCAGCAAATCGCCGGCTTCGACGAGCGCAAGCTCGTCATCAATGCGGGCCCGGCAGCGGCCGTCGGTCTGCCACCGCATCAGGTAGGTGTCAAATCCGTCCGGCATCGTCATGTTAAAGGGCTTGCGATGAAATGAAAAATCGGCTGCTACGACTTGGTTCGTTAAATTGGAATCCATTGCTTACGTCCCCTTCTGAATCACACAAAGAAATGAAGAAAATAATGACCAGATTGTTCATGTTTCGATCATATTATTCATTTTAAACGAAAGCATTAAAGAATACCATGGTACTAGTCCGGGGCACATCTTACACTCAAGGAGTGACATCGATGAACAAAATGAAAGCAGGCATTATCGGCTGCGGCAACATCAGCGGCATTTACTTCACGAACTTGAAGAACAGCCCGTGGATCGAGATCGTGGCATGTGCCGATTTGATTATGGAGAACGCTAAAGCGAAAGCGGAAGAATTCAACATCCCGAATGTTTATACCGTCGAGGAGATGCTCGCACAGCCCGACATTGAATTTATTATCAATCTGACGATACCGGCCAGCCACGCGAATGTGGATATCGCCGCTTTGGAAGCGGGCAAGCATGTGTACAGCGAGAAACCGCTGGCCATAACGCTGGAGGAAGGCCGGCGGGTTCTGAACCTTGCCGATCAGCGGGGGCTTCGCGTTGGCTGCGCGCCGGACACGTTCCTTGGCTCCGGGGTTCAAACAGCCAAGGCGGCTATTGAGTCCGGAAAGATCGGACGGCCGATCGCCGCTACGGCATTCATGATGGGATCCGGGCCGGAAGCCTGGCACCCGAACCCGGAATTTTTCTATGCTGCGGGCGGAGGCCCGATGATGGATATGGGACCTTATTACGTATCGGCATTGGTCGAGCTGCTTGGTCCTGCACGCCGTGTCAGCGCTTCGACCGGCATCCAAATCCCGGATCGGACGGTTGGCTCGGGCCCGCTTCAAGGCAAGCCTATCCACGTGCAGACGCCGACGCATTTGGCGGGAACGCTTGATTTTGAGAACGGTGCCATCGGCACGATGATCACAAGCTTCGATATCTTCGGCGGTTCTAATCTGCCTTGGATCGAAATTTATGGAACCCAGGGCACGCTCAGCCTTGGCGATCCGAACTTCTTCAATGGCGAAGTGAAGCTGAAGAGACACGGCTCGGACGCATGGGAAGCGCTGGAACCTGTCTTTGAATGCGGCACGAACGAGCGCGGGCTTGGCATCAACGACATGATCCAATCGATTCATGAGCAGAAGGACCATCGCTCCAGCGGCCGTATGGCCTATCATGTGCTGGAGATTATGCAGTCGTTCCAGCAGTCCTCGCTCGAAGGAAGACATATCGTTCTGAAGAGCACGTACCGTTACGGCAGCCTTCCGGCTCCGCAGCAGGCCGAATCCGCCGAATAACGGCCTGAAAGGCTTAGGACCATGATATGGTTTGCTTCATCCAGGAGGGCCGATGGTCCCTTTGTGTCCAATGAGTCCATCGTGAACTGGAATCCCGGCCCATCATCCTGTACACTTGGTCATGAAGCAAGCATATAAGCTTATGAAGGCGCATGCGCGAAAGAGCTTCACCCGCGCAATCACCGAATGTAAGCGTTACACCATCGCTATCATTATTTTCTAAGATGAATTCACAGGGGAGGAAACGGACATGTCGAAAACATTACGAATCGGTATTATCGGCTGCGGCGGGATTGCCAACGGCAAGCATATGCCAAGCTTGAAAAAGCAGGCGCAGGCCGAGATGGTTGCCTTCTGCGACATTCTGGTCGAGCGTGCCGAGAAAGCGGCTGCCGAGTACGGCGCTGAAGGAGCCAAAGTCTATTCCGACTACCGGGAGCTTCTGAAAGACGAAAGCATCGACGTTATTCATGTGTGCACGCCGAATGATTCCCACTCCGAGATCACGGTAGCGTCCCTGGAAGCCGGCAAGCACGTGATGTGCGAGAAGCCGATGGCGAAGACCGTTGCCGAGGCGAAGCTGATGCTGGAGGCCGCGGAGCGTACGGGCAAGAAGCTGACGATCGGTTATAACAACCGTTTCCGCAACGACAGCATGTATCTTAAGGGAATCTGCGAGAATGGCGAGCTTGGCGATATCTATTACGGTAAAGCGCTTGCCCTTCGCCGCCGCGCTGTTCCGACCTGGGGCGTATTCCTTGATGAAGAGAAGCAAGGCGGAGGGCCGCTGATCGATATCGGCACCCATGCGCTTGACTTGACGCTGTGGCTGATGGACAACTACAAGCCGAAGAGCGTGCTCGGTTCGACCTTCCACAAGCTGGGACAGCGCGAGAATGCAGCCAACGCCTTCGGTCCTTGGGATCCGAAGCAATTCACGGTCGAGGACTCCGCATTCGGCTTCATCACCATGGAGAATGGCGCAACCATCCAATTGGAATCCAGCTGGGCGCTCAACGTGGTGGAATTCGGGGAAGCCAAGACGATTCTTGCCGGCACGGAAGGCGGCGCCGATATGCAGGACGGCCTTCGCATTAACGGCGAGAAAATGAGCAGACTGTACGAAACGAAAATCGACCTGAACGCCGGCGGAGTGGCATTCTATTCCGGCACCAGCGAAAGCGATGCCGATCGTGAAGCGAGAATGTGGCTTGAAGCGATCATCGAAGACAAGGATCCTGTCGTTAAGCCGGAGCAAGCCTTCGTGGTCACGCAAATCTTGGAAGCTATCTATGAGTCGGCGAAGACCGGCAAAGCGGTTTACTTCGACAACTAAGTTCTAAATGATCACCACATACTTAATACTTTTTGAAAAACCAGGAGGTATACAATGAAACTAGGCGTATTTATGGTATTGCTGAGCGGACGTAAATTTGAGGATGCACTGGATTACGTGGCTTCCAAAGGCCTGAAGGCGGTTGAGATCGGCACGGGCGGATACCCGGGCAATGCTCACTGCAATCCGGCCGAGCTTCTCGAGAACGAAACTGCGCTGAAAAACTTCAAAAACGCCGTAGAATCCCGCGGCTTGATCATAAGCGCGCTCAGCTGCCACGGCAACCCGCTTCACCCACAGAAAGCGGTAGCAAAGGAGTTCCATGACGTATTCGTTAAAACCGTTGAGCTTGCAGAGAAGCTGGAAGTACCGGTCGTTAACACCTTCTCGGGATGTCCGGGGGACCATGAGGATGCCAAATATCCGAACTGGCCGGTAGCCCCGTGGCCTAATGATTATCAAGAAATTCTGACTTGGCAGTGGGAGAACAAAGTCATTCCATACTGGACCGAGTGGGGCAAATACGCTTCTGACCGCAACGTAAAAATCGGACTCGAGCTTCATGGCGGATTCTCCGTGCATACGCCGGGAACGCTGCTCCGCCTTCGCGAGGCGGCAGGTGAAGTGATCGGGGCGAATCTTGATCCGAGCCATATGTGGTGGCAGGGCATCGATCCTGTTCAAGCGATCCACATTCTGGGACGCGCCGGAGCCATCCATCACTTCCATGCGAAGGATACCAGCATTGATCCGATCAACGTGAACAAACACGGATTGACCGACATGCAGTCCTACGCGAATATGCTGGACCGCGCTTGGCAGTTCCGCAGCGTCGGCTTCGGGCATGATGTGAAGGAATGGGCCGATATGATGAGCGCCCTTCGCCTTGTCGGAT
Source organism: Paenibacillus sp. FSL W8-0919 (assembly GCF_038003785.1). Classification (NCBI taxonomy): domain Bacteria; kingdom Bacillati; phylum Bacillota; class Bacilli; order Caryophanales; family Paenibacillaceae; genus Paenibacillus; species Paenibacillus sp. FSL W8-0919. Next base: position 5,645,058 of record NZ_JBBOPV010000001.1, on the reverse strand, counting down.
ATGACTACGTGGTGAGCATTGAGCATGAAGACGGACTGATGTCCGTTGAGGAAGGCTTCTCCAAAGCCGTGCAAAACCTTCAGCAAGTGCTGATCGAAGAGCCGCTTGGAGAAATGTGGTGGGTCTAACATCGTACAGCAGCAAGCGAATACGCAATTAGGGGGAACAGCAGCATGCTTAATGTAACCATTTGGAATGAGTTCGTACACGAGAAAATCCACGATGAGGTCCGCACCGTATACCCAAGCGGGATCCATACGGCTTTGGCGGAGGGTCTGCAAAATCCGGATTTTATCATCCGCACGGCAACGCTGGATCAGCCGCAGCACGGATTGACGGATGATGTACTGGACTCAACCGATGTGCTGTTATGGTGGGGGCATATGGCTCATGACCAGGTCAGCGACGAAATCGTCAGCAAGGTCGTCAAGCGGGTATTGGACGGTATGGGTCTGATCGTCCTGCATTCGGGACATTTTTCGAAGCCGTTCAAAGCCCTGATGGGAACAAGCTGCGATTTGAAGTGGCGCGAGGCGGGAGAGCAGGAAATCATTTGGAGCGTGAATCCGACGCATCCGATCGCTGCGGGCCTTACAGGTCCGATCATCATTGAGCATGAGGAGATGTACGGGGAATTCTTCGATATTCCGGCACCGGATGAGCTGGTCTTTGTCAGCAACTTCGAAGGCGGCGAGGTATTCCGCAGCGGGTGCACGTTCAAGCGCGGCCACGGGAACATTTTCTACTTCCGTCCAGGGCATGAGACGTATCCGACCTACTACAACCCTGAAGTGCTGAAAGTCATTACGAACGCGATCCGTTGGGCTTACTCCACAGCAGGCAAGCAGACATTCGGCAACAGTCAGCCGGTTCGTCCGCTGCCGGTGCTGGCATAAATCCCGATCATCGCAAAACGAGCCGAGCAAGGCATCTGCCTTGAACGGCTCGTTTTCTACTTTATAGCCGAAGTGATGCCATTCATTTTTTTATGGGTAAAGGATACAATATACTGAAGCATGGGGTATTTTAAATACTAGGTAGAATATCGAAATTTCACGCATCGCGGATGAGAGTGCAAGGGAGGGGATGACGGATGAAGGATACCCGAAGCGCGCCTGTAAGTCCGGAGACGATCGCCTTATGCAGATCCAGGCTTGCGCATGAGCCTGTCGAAGGATTTTTGCTGGGGAGTGGGGCCGTGCCGGCCAAAGTCATGTTCGTCGGGGAAGCGCCCGGGGCTACCGAGATTCAGGAAGGCATGCCTTTTACCGGCCAAGCCGGCCGGGAGATGGACGCCTATTTGGAGCGGCTGGGTCTCTCCCGCAGCGAGGTCTATATTACAAGCACGGTAAGGAGCCGACCGTTCAAGGAACGCATCATCACCCGGGCTTCCGGCGAAAGGGTGGTCAGCCGTTCGAACCGAACGCCCACGAAAGCCGAAATCTTGGCCCATGCGCCGATTCTGGACGAGGAAATCCGTTTGGTTCGCCCGCAATTCCTGATCCCGATGGGGAATATTGCGCTGCACCGGTTGATCGGGAGCCATGAAACCGTCACTTCGCTGCACGGGAAAATGATCGAAGGGCCCGTTCAGCAGGCGGCAGAACGTGACAATCCCGCTGCCGGCTATCGATTTTCGCTGGAAACCTATAACATTTTTCCATTGTTCCATCCGGCTGCCGTCCTGTATAACCGAAAATTGTCCCGGACCATCGAATCCGATCTGGATATTTTGGCACGGATATTAACGGAATAAGTGCTGAATTTATGGGAAAAAGGGGCCAGGTGGTTTTCAGCTTCCCGAAAATGTGTTAAAATGAAACATACTAACTAATCGTAAGTTTTTCGATCTCACGATAAACGAATAACTTTTTGAACACAAGGTGACTTCGTAAAGAGGTGAAAGGATATGGAAGTTACAAACATTTCGCTGTGTCCCCGCTTTGAATCCGCGTTTTCTTTTCTGGGTAAACGGTGGAACGGATTGATTATCCAGACGTTGATGAGCGGTCCGAAGCGTTTTAAAGACATCTCCAATCTGATTCCGTCCATGAGTGACAAGATGCTGTCGGAGCGGATGAAGGATCTGGAATGCGAAGGAATTTTGATTCGTCATGTGTACCCCGAAACGCCGGTTCGTATTGAATACGAGCTTACGGAGAAAGGCAAAGCGCTTCGCCCGGTCATGGAGCAGATTGCTTCCTGGGCTGAACAATGGGTCGAGAAATGATCCATCGGCGGCGTTCCCATCACTAGCGGAACCCTGACATGAGAACAACTCATATCAGGGTTCTTTTTTTATTTAATATCAGATCTATAAACGTTCCGGAGGATTTGCTGGCTGATATCACAAGAGAAACGACCGCGAAACGCGGTCTGTCTCCTTTGAGCGTGCGTCGGTAGACGTTATTCTTATGCGGCTAGATGGGGGATTGGAAAGAAAAAAACGGGAAAACCTAACCGGACATGCACCAACCCCGCCGTTCGTTTATATGATGTCAGTAGATCCGCTTGACGCCAGTCGAAGGAGGCGATCTTAATGATGGAACGCGGTTATATTTCCTATTTTCAATATGGACAAGAAGACATCGCCGAGCTTGCAAACGCTTCGCTCAAGGTTAGGCATATTGTGGAGAAGACTCGCCATATGCTGGGCCAGCATGCCGTTGAGGAGCGGTTGACGGTTTTAAAAGGAACAAGCCCAGATCAACCCGGACGGAGCGGAGAGGGTGGAGGCATGTTTCAGAAATGGGTGAAGGGTCCGCGCGGCTGGAAATTTATCGATTATGAGAAGTACGGCGTGCAGATCGGAGACAGACTGGAAGGCAGCGGGGCGAGGCGATTGCTGCAGATGCTCATCTGGTCGCATTATGAAAATATCCTCATGCTGCATCCGTTTATAGGCGGGGAGCCCTTTTATGACGGAGAGGAGCTTGAAGTGATCGGCAAGTATTTCGTGCCTACGTACAGCAGTGCAATTCCCTTCTTGCAGAGCGGGAAAGCATTTAAGGCGATCCGGGCGGGGATTCCGCTGTATCAGGAGCTGATTCCCGCACCGGTGGTCATCGCCGGGGCCCAGGGGGAAGAGCTTGCAGGCAATTGGGTGACCGGAGTGAACCTGAACGCTGCCGGATATGCGGGGATTATGCCCTATTTGAAAACGAACGGAAGACGGGAGTTCATGGAAGCCCGCATGATATAGGCATTCGAAAGGATGAAACCTTGCCTTCCTGTTGAGGCGGGGTTATTTTTGCTGAGTATTAAAAATTTTAACTAAGAGTGTGAAATATATCACAAATAATTCGGGCATAAGACGATATAATCAATTTGAAAGGATTGGATGGGGATAACGCAACAATACAGTGTGGGAGGAATAACCATGCCAGCAGCAAAAAAACAAAAGCTAGTGGTCATCGGCAACGGGATCGCAGGAATCAGCACGGTCGAGCAAATTTTAAAGCTTAGCGGGGCATTCGATATTACCGTGATCGGCCAGGAGCCGCACCCGAATTACAACCGGATTATGCTCTCTTATGTGCTTGAAGGCAGCAAAACGCTGGATGACATCGTCTTGAATGATTGGAAATGGTATGAAGATAACGGAATTACGCTGCATACGGGAACAAGCGCGCAGCGGATTGATGAAGCCGCCAAGGTTGTCATGACGGACAACGGGATGGCTGTTCCCTATGATCATGTCATAATCGCAACGGGATCCAAGCCCTTCATATTGCCGGTACCCGGCAGCGACAAAGAAGGCGTTATCGGCTTTCGAAATATCGCCGACTGCACCCGGATGCTTCAGGCAGCGAAAACGTACCGGAAAGCTGCGGTCATCGGAGGGGGATTACTGGGATTGGAGGCTGCCAAAGGCCTCGTGAGTCTCGGCATGGACGTGACCGTTGTGCATCTGATGAACGATCTTATGGAGAGCCAGCTCGATTCCGTGGCGGCGCAGATGCTGCAGCATGAGCTTGAGCAGCAGGGCATCCGCTTTTTATTAGGAAAACAGACGGTTGAGGTATTGGGGGATACGCGGGTAACCGGTCTTCGTTTCAAGGACGGCGATGAGCTGGACGCGGATTTGGTCGTCATGGCTGTCGGCATCCGTGCCAATACGGAGGTAGCGCAGGCGAGCGGGATCGAGGTCCGGCGGGGCATCGTCGTGGACGACCATCTGCGAACTTCGATGCAGGATGTGTACGCCGTCGGCGAATGCTGCGAGCACCGCGGCGTATGCTACGGGCTTGTTGCGCCGTTATTCGAGCAAGGACAAGTGCTGGCCAAGCGGTTATGCGGCGTGGACACCCCTCCTTATGAAGGGTCGATTGTGTCGACCAAATTAAAGGTTAGCGGAGTAGACGTATTCTCGGCCGGGGAATTTATCGAGCAGCCGGAGCATGACGTTGTTCTCGCCAAGGATGATTGGAAGAAAACCTATAAGAAAATCCTGCTCAGGGACGGAATGATCGTTGGTGCCATTTTGTTCGGGGATGTGAGCGAATCAGCCAATCTGCAGTCTTTGATACGAAAAAAGGCGCAGATGACCGACGACATCTATCACTCGATTATGGGCGGCGGCTGTGCCGGAAAAGGGGCGGACGCGGCGACGCGCATCGCGCAAATGCCTGACGACGAAATCGTGTGCGGCTGCAACGGCGTGACAAAGAAAGCGATCGTGGACGCCATCACGGTTCAGGGAATGACCACCGTGGATGAGATCAAGGCATGCACCGGGGCGACGCGGTCTTGCGGCGGTTGTAAGCCTGTGGTAGAGCAGATTCTCCAGAGCGTATTGGGAGACGGCTTTACGACGGCAGCCAAGCAGGGAATCTGCCCGTGCACGACGCTCGACCGGGATACCATCGTTGCGGAGATCCGGGCCAAAGGCTTGACCACCACGAAAGAGGTCATGCATGTTCTGGATTGGAGCAATCCGGAAGGGTGCTCGAAATGCCGTCCGGCGCTAAACTACTACCTGACCATGCTGAACCCGCTGACGCACCGGGAGGAGCGCGAGTCGAGGTTTGTGAATGAGCGGATGAACGCCAACATCCAGAAGGACGGCACGTATACGGTTGTCCCTCGTATGTACGGCGGCGTGACAACTCCGGAGGCGCTGAAGAAAATTGCGGACGTATCCTTAAAGTATAATGTCAAGGTCGTCAAGGTGACGGGAGGACAGCGTCTGGACTTGGTCGGCGTCAAGAAAGAGGACTTGCCGAAGGTGTGGGAGGAGCTGGATATGCCTTCCGGTTATGCCTATGCCAAATCGCTCCGGACCGTCAAGACCTGCGTCGGCTCGCAATTTTGCCGATTCGGCACGCAGGACTCGATGGGAATGGGCGCTTACCTCGAACGGAAGTTCGAGCGGCTGGACTTTCCGGCCAAATTCAAAATGGCGGTGAACGGATGTCCCCGCAACTGTGCCGAAGCTTGCACGAAGGACATCGGCATTGTAGGCAATGACGGCGGCTGGGAAATCTTTGTCGGCGGCAACGGGGGAACGAAGGCGCGGCTCGCTGATTCGTTCTGCAAGGTGAAGACCGATGAAGAGCTGATCGAAATATGCGCAGCCCTCATGCAGTATTACCGAGAGACGGGAAATTATCTGGAGCGGACTTCGGAATGGGTCGAACGGCTTGGTCTTGAGGCGATTCGCGAGGCGGTCCTTCATAACACGGAACAGCGCAAGGAGCTCGTGGAGCGAATCGAGCTGGCGTTGTCGCAGCTGTCGGATCCTTGGAAAAAAGTGCTGGAAGATGACAAGCTTCGGGATGTATTGTACCGCGACGTGCAGCCGGTCGTCACGACATAGCCGCTGCGATTCGGGCGAGTCCGGCATGGGGCGAGTAACTTGAGTACACTAGCGCTTATCGCCCCAGACATTCCCGTTGAACCCTTGGTTCGGTATCCGGGTGAGCAGGGCCGTGCAAGCAGGTCTATACCGCTGCCTGCACTCGGCCAAACGCCGGATCAGCGTCATGGCCTCGTGCTCGATCAGACCTGGGGGATGGGTTAATCGCAGTTGAAGCACCGGATTGACGTAAGAAACGCGTCGCATGTTCCGGCGCAGCAGAATGTTATAAGTTTTTTATAGAGATGTTTCACAGTTGCATGGGTCTTCGGAATATTGGTCCGGCTATTCGTGCTCATGCATACATGGCAAACGTTGTACATGGAGGTTGATCCTATATGGAAAGTGGTCAATACGTAGTTATCGGGCAGGCTGAGGATTTCCTGCCCCAGATCGGCAGAGTCGTTAAGTTCGGAGATCAGGAGATCGCTGTCTTCCGGACCTCGGATCATCGCTGGTTCGCGCTGGACAACCATAATCCGCACCCGAAAGGGGGCCCGCTGGCGGAGGCAATACTGTCCGGGCATTATATTTACGACCCGCTGTACGATTGGAAAATCGAGCTGGCGACAGGTAACGTTCAGGCGCCCGATTCAGGGAACGTGCGAACCTATCCTGTCCGGGAACGGGAAGGAAGGGTCGAGCTTTGCCTCACGAAGCGGTAATTCTCCATCGCATCATCAAACCGACAGAATAAGAGGTGTTGTCCCATGTTCGCAAGCGACGTGGAAGCCGTCGTCCAGACAGCGGTAAAGAAGAAAGAAATGATGAATGAAAGCCTGCTGCGCTATATCGTCTCAACCATGCTTGCCGGCGCCTATGTCGGCATCGGCATTGTGCTGATATTTAAGCTGGGGGCTCCGCTCGCCGCGGAAGGCTCGCCGTTTCAATCTCTCGTTATGGGGGCTGCGTTCGGCATCGCGCTGACGCTGGTCGTATTCGCCGGATCGGAGCTTTTTACCGGCAATCATATGGTATTCACCATGAGCACGTTATCCGGAAAAACAACCACCCTGGATACGCTTAAAAACTGGGGGATCGTGTTCATCGGTAATATAGCAGGGGCAGTGCTGCTTAGTTATCTGGTTGCGGCCACCGGTCTTTTCAAGGGCATTCCGGCCGATCACCTCATCTTTACGGCGGCAGCTAAGAAAATGAACGACCCGTTCTTGGAGCTGTTTTTCCGGGGAATCCTGTGCAACTGGCTGGTTTGCTTGGCCATCTGGACGGGCATGAGAGCGAAAAACGAGGTTGCCAGACTGATCTTGATCTGGTGGTGCTTGTTTGCCTTTATTGCTACGGGCTACGAGCACAGCGTTGCAAACATGACGCTGCTTACACTTGCCAATATTCTGCCGGGACATCCGGAGACGGTGTCCGTCGCCGGCTGGATCAGCAACATGGTTCCGGTAACGCTCGGCAATATTGTTGGGGGCGGGCTGTTTGTCGGCAGCGCGTATTGGTTTATTTCGACTCCGAAAGGAAGCAAGAAGCAGCAAGCTTCAGGCTAAACGAAAATACCGGGTTTTTAAAAAGTAGCCTCAAGTATTTCAAACAGTCACTTGTAGTATAACAAAAGTAGAAGTAATCAAAGTGCACCAAGGGTTTAAAGCAGGCCGAATCTGATATCTTTTCTATTGCGTCTCATATAAACATCCGGTAACGAAAAAAAGCGGACTCTACGCCAAAGGGCGGGGTCCGCTTTTGTATGCAGTGCAAAGTGCGCAGCCCTGCCCGTCTCTTGCCTTGAAGTCCCTCGCGGCAGAAGATGTCAGGCAGGATTGCTGCGCGTAATGTCCTCCAAAATCCTTACCGGTGTTCCACCAGGTCAATCGCACCCAGCACGACATGGGCCAGTCCGAAGCCAAGAATACCGGTTGCGGCAAGTTTATACTTGCTGCAAAGCAGAGCGGCGCCTGAAGCAGAAACTACAGTTCCGAGAACAGCAGGAATCAAACCTTCACGCATGCGTTACACTCCCTTTGAAATGGTTTTGGAAAGACAGGGATTATTGTGGGCAAAGACAGGCAGATTATGCACGGCGGTGGGGATGGGAGGATCGAAGAGGGGGGAGCGCCAGTGAACAAGTCCCGAAAGGGGACTTGGGGGAGCGTAAAGCGCGCCACAGGCGCAAACAAGTCCCGAAAAGGGACTTGTGGAGGTGAAATGCGCGCCACAGGCGCAAACAAGTCCCGAAATGCTCTTCTGTCAAGAAAGTAGACACCTCTAAGCTAAGCTATGCACTCGTAATAGCACTGCTCAAAACGCACCGGGGACATATACCCAATCGTACTGTTAGAACGTTTTCGGTTGTAAAAAAATTCAAGGTAACGGTACAGCTTCTGCCCGGCTTCCTCTTTTGTTTTAAACTTAGGTTTGCTGTAAATGAATTCTCGCTTTAGGATACTGTGAAACGCTTCAATACAGGCGTTGTCGTAGCAGTTTCCTTTGCGGCTCATACTGGGCTTCATGTTAAATTGCTTCAACTGTTCACGGTACTCTTTAGCGGCATATTGCGAACCGCGGTCGGAATGGTGAATCAATCCCTTCGGAGGCTTCTTAGCAGCATACGCCATCTTTAGGGCATCGAGGGTAAGGTCTGTGGTCATCCGATCGCTTAGCTTCCAACCGACGATTTGTTTGGTGTACAGATCCAGGATGCTCGCAAGGTAGAGTTTCCCTTGGCGGCAGGGGATGTACGTGATGTCAGCGACCCACTTTTCGTTGGGCTTTGTGGCTTTGAAATTTTGTTCCAACACGTTAGGGGCAATCGGGAGATCATGCTTGGAATCGGTCGTAACCACTCGGAACTTACGGGCCATGCATGAACGAAGGCCATGTTCGCGCATAATGAGGCCCACCGTACGTTCCGATACCGTCCATCCTTCCTTCACCAGCTCGTTTCGTATTCGGGGACTGCCGTAGGTTTCATCGGAGTCATAGAAGTGCCATTTCACACGTTCAGCCAGCGTTGCCTTACGTTTTTCCCGTTCAGAAGCTTCAGAGGTACGCCATTTGTAATAACCGCTCCGAGACACGTGAAAGAGAACGCACATCTTCTCCAATCGAAACTCGGAGCGATGATCTTCGATAAACTGGAACCTTAGTTCTTTTCTTTGCTGAAGATGTGCATGGCCTTTTTTAGAATCGCAATTTCTTCTCTCAAATCATCAATTTCGCGTTTTTGGTCTTCGATAAGTTGGGTTTGCTGACGTAAGGTTTCCCCATGATTGACAGGCTCGTGCTCGAATGCTCGATACTTTTTGACCCAGTTGCGTAATGTGCCTGGATTAATGTTCAACTCATCGGCGATCTGCTCCAGCGTCTTCGACTGTTCTTGCACGTACTTTACGGTTTCACGCTTAAATGTCTCGTTGTAATGTTGTCTATTGCCACTCATTTTTTTTTGACACCCTCTCGTCTGCTTTGTTTCATTATCGTTTTATCACTAAGGGGTGTCCACTTTTTATGCTCTTCTGTCAAGAAAGTAGACACCTCTAAGCTAAGCTATACACTCGTAATAGCACTGCTCAAAACGCACCGGGGACATATACCCAATCGTACTGTTAGAACGTTTTCGGTTGTAAAAAAATTCAAGGTAACGGTACAGCTTCTGCCCGGCTTCCTCTTTTGTTTTAAACTTAGGTTTGCTGTAAATGAATTCTCGCTTTAGGATACTGTGAAACGCTTCAATACAGGCGTTGTCGTAGCAGTTTCCTTTGCGGCTCATACTGGGCTTCATGTTAAATTGCTTCAACTGTTCACGGTACTCTTTAGCGGCATATTGCGAACCGCGGTCGGAATGGTGAATCAATCCCTTCGGAGGCTTCTTAGCAGCATACGCCATCTTTAGGGCATCGAGGGTAAGGTCTGTGGTCATCCGATCGCTTAGCTTCCAACCGACGATTTGTTTGGTGTACAGATCCAGGATGCTCGCAAGGTAGAGTTTCCCTTGGCGGCAGGGGATGTACGTGATGTCAGCGACCCACTTTTCGTTGGGCTTTGTGGCTTTGAAATTTTGTTCCAACACGTTAGGGGCAATCGGGAGATCATGCTTGGAATCGGTCGTAACCACTCGGAACTTACGGGCCATGCATGAACGAAGGCCATGTTCGCGCATAATGAGGCCCACCGTACGTTCCGATACCGTCCATCCTTCCTTCACCAGCTCGTTTCGTATTCGGGGACTGCCGTAGGTTTCATCGGAGTCATAGAAGTGCCATTTCACACGTTCAGCCAGCGTTGCCTTACGTTTTTCCCGTTCAGAAGCTTCAGAGGTACGCCATTTGTAATAACCGCTCCGAGACACGTGAAAGAGAACGCACATCTTCTCCAATCGAAACTCGGAGCGATGATCTTCGATAAACTGGAACCTTAGTTCTTTTCTTTGCTGAAGATGTGCATGGCCTTTTTTAGGATCGCAATTTCTTCTCTCAAATCATCAATTTCGCGTTTCTGATCTTCGATAAGTTGGGTTTGCTGACGTAAGGTTTCCCCATGATTGACAGGCTCGTGCTCGAATGTTCGATACTTTTTGACCCAGTTGCGTAATGTGCCTGGATTAATGTTCAACTCATCGGCGATCTGCTCCAGCGTCTTCGACTGTTCTTGCACGTACTTTACGGTTTCACGCTTAAATGTCTCGTTGTAATGTTGTCTATTGCCACTCATTTTTTTTGACACCCTCTCGTCTGCTTTGTTTCATTATCGTTTTATCACTAAGGGGTGTCCACTTTTTATTCTAGCTGCAAAAAGGGACTTGTGAAGGCGCAATGCGCGCCACAGAAGCAAACAAGTCCCGAAAAGGGACTTGTAGTGGCGCAATGCGCGCCAGAGAAGCAAACAAGTCCCCAAAAGGCATGAGCGTTGCATAAATCTTTACATCAGCAATCACTTGGATGAAATCTGAATAAGAACAATTAATTTACAGTTGTTTTTTCGAGAATTACACCAAAAGATCCAACACTTTCTTAAATGTAGCTACGTTTTCCTATAAAATGTATTTTGTGCAAGATTTTTGTTTCCTAAGTCACTTTGCTTGTTTTAAAAATGCCAATGCTCGTTCGTAATTCAGGTACCTTCCTTGGTGCACCGCGTGGCTTTCCAGAAGTTGTTCGCGTAGGTGCTCGAAACAGAGCATTCAAGAACTGGGACCACGGATGATACATGTGAATTCGAAACAATTCAAGGACACGCCAAACGCTTTTCTTGGTTTCTAGACGTAGCTGCATATACTGTGCCAGCACGTAAGCGATCAGCGCAAGGTAAATCTGGTTCCATATCGCTTGCGGCTTATAGCTGTGCAGTTTTTTTAGGCGCAGATGCTGCTTTATCCATTTAAAGAAAAGTTCAATAAGCCATCGGCATTTGTAGATATGAGCTACTTCTTCGGCCGTTATGTCCTGTCGAGAGGTAAGTAGGCGATAAAAGCGCCCCTGCTCATCATAAAACTCTACGAGCCGGACTCGTTCCTTCATCTTGCGCCAACCGCTACCTACGTTCACAAGAGCATCTCGTGTGATCGGACTTCCTGGAGGGATTTCTCGTTCCTCCACAACATGGATTGAGGTGCGATCTCTCATTCGCATGACAAATTGAATGCCGCGCTCCATCCAGTTATCCATGTTTTTGTAGCTATCATAACCACGGTCCATGACATAAGTTGCCGCCTGCTCGGTGACCAGTTCGACCGCCCCGGCTCGGTCGCCTACGTTTAAAGTCGATGGGATGACAGCGTCCGGATATACCACTTCGGGTGAAGCGGCTACGAGCCGCACATGCAGCTTTACCCCGCTGGAGGTATGCGAAACTCTGGCCCAATCCCCAAGTACCAAGGGGAGTGTGATTTTCGACGAATCAATGAGTGCCAGAGGTCCAATGGTTGAAGAAATGCCCTGCTGGTGAGCCGTCAGCTTCTGGACACGGGCAACGCTATGGAGAAAAAGCATGTGCAAGATTTCCGTCGGGATTTCGCTGAGTTTCCGTGACAATTGGGCTGCGCTGATGCTGGGCAGATCGAGGATGGACCGAATGTCAGAATGTGCATAAATTTGTTCTTCCATCTCGATATAGCTTTGCCAATGGTTGAGCTGAGCCAGAATGAAAATGAGAATGCTTTTGTTGATGGTGAGCTTCTTGGCGTAGCGATCGGCATGAAGGAGTCGATCGTGTACATCCAAAGGCAGTAAAGAAAGCAGTTGACGAACGACAGTGTTTTGGGTTACGTTATCCATGGTTTGGACTCCTTTTTAGAGGTCGTGGACAACGTGCTACGTCTTCTAAATTAGGAGCCTTTTTTTGTTTTGTCCATGAAAAAGATACAGGTAGTTACAGAAATAGTAACTTCAGCAAAAGTTGTGATAGGTTTTATGCAACGCTCATGCCCAAAAGGGACTTGTAGCGGTGGAATGCGCGCCAGAGGAGCAAACAAGTCCCCAAAAGGGACTTGTAGTGGCGCAATGCGCGCCAGAGGAGCAAACAAGTCCCCAAAAGGGACTTGTAGTGGCGCAATGCGCCAGAGAAGCAAACAAGTCCCCAAAAGGGACTTGTAGTGGCGCAATGCGCGCCAGAGGAGCAAACAAGTCCCCAAAAGGGACTTGTAGTGGCGCAATGAGCGCCAGATGAGCAAACAAGTCCCCAAAAGGGACTTGTAGTGGCGCAATGCGCGCCAGAGGAGCAAACAAGTCCCTAAAAGGGACTTGTGAAGGCGCAGCGCATGCCACGCAGGGTGACCAAGTCACCCTAGATCCGGCAGATTTCCTTCGGACACAGCTCGCAGTGGCAGATTTCCTGCAGCATCGACAAGTCTTTAATGACGATCAGCCCGCCTGCATACTCGATCGCTTCTTTTTTGCGGAGATCGCTTAGCATGCGGTTGACACTCTCGCGCGTGGCTCCGATCATGTTCGATAGGTCCGTATGGGTAATTTTTTTGTTGATCAAGGTGCTTCCGTCAGCCTGCTCCTGCCCGTACGTATTGCCAAGACGGATCAGCGTCGAGCACAGCGCCCCTGGTTTGCCGTACATCATCAGATCCCGAAATTTGGTCTGGGTAATCCGGTGGTGGACGCCCATCCACTTCATGAAATCAATCGCGAAGTCGCAATGCTGGCAAACCAGCAGCTCCAGATCCTTGTTCTCGATGACGCCGACCACGCTGCTTTCCAGCACTTCAGCCGAGTAGCTGTGGTTGCTGCTGATGAATGGATCGGCATGCCCGATCAGATCACCCGGATGATACATATATAGAATAAGCTCTTTGCCTTCATCGGTCGTTTTCGTTAATTTGATCCGTCCCTGCTTTACATAGTAAAGCTTGTCGGCCAAGTCGCCTTCCCAGAACAAATGCGAGCCTTCAGGGAGGGCGCGTTCCTTCATGGTAACCAGCAGACGGTTTCGATTTTGTTCCGAGAAGCACTGGATATTCCCTAAGCTTTCTAGTTCTAAAACGTTGTCTACAGTATTCATGTCGGTATCTCCTAACATCTTTAAATTTGATCAGTTCAATCTTGAATGATTTGTTACCTCCATTATAACGTGAAAAAAATCACTTGAAAGGGTATTTGGGAGGAAAATAGTGGCGAATTTTCAAACTTTGTGATCTAGTTCACGTATAGGGAGGATCCTCTTAACCTTTTCTCGGCCTTGCGCCACTCCGGTCGCGACAGATATCGGATAGCCAATTCCGAAGAGGATGTCATGAATCATAAAAATATATAGCCGAACCAATATTATGTGAAATAATTCACATAATATTATGAGACGCTATGTTACGATCGAACCGTAGACAACAGAAACCAATAAACAACCGCGAAAGCAACCAAACAGAAAATCATGGGAGGATGAGAGAGATGGCTGTAAGCAAAGCATCTGGAGAAACCAAAGCATCCGCAGAAACCAAAGTCAAAGAACAAACGGCTGAACAATACGTACAGGGCTTAATCGACCGGGCGAACCGGGCTCAAGCGCAGTTTATGGAGCTGGACCAAGAACAGGTCGACCGAATCGTGCATGCGATGGCGATGGCCGGGCTCGAGAAGCATATGCAGCTGGCAAAAATGGCGGTCGAAGAAACCGGACGCGGCGTATACGAAGATAAGATCATCAAAAACCTGTTTGCAACAGAGTACATCCATAACAATATTAAATACGACAAAACGGTGGGCGTGATAGAGGATAACCCGTACGACCAGTTCCAAAAGATCGCCGAGCCGATCGGGATCATCATGGGGATCACCCCCGTAACGAACCCTACCTCAACCACCATCTTCAAAGCACTGATTTCGATCAAGACGCGCAACCCGATCATTTTCGGATTCCATCCGTCGGCACAGGCTTGCAGCCGGGAGGCTGCTGCCATTTTGCTGGAGGCCGCGCGTAAGCATGGAGCCCCGGCGGATTGCATTCAATGGATTGAGGAGCCGTCCATGGAGAAGACCAATGCTTTAATGCATCATCCGGACGTGGCGTGCATATTGGCAACCGGCGGTTCCGCCATGGTAAAAGCGGCTTACAGCTGCGGCAAGCCGGCACTCGGCGTCGGTCCGGGAAACGTGCCGTGCTTTATCGAGAAGTCGGCGGATCTCGACCAGGCCGTGAATGACCTGATTTTATCGAAGACGTTCGACAACGGGATGATTTGCGCGTCGGAGCAGGCTGTCATTATCGAGGAGCCCGTGTTTGAGCAAGTGAAGAAGAAAATGATGGCGGCCGGCTGCTATTTTATGAACAAGGAAGAAACCGTGAAGCTGTCGGCTAAGGCCATGATATCCGACAAATGCGCGGTCAATTCTGCGATCGTCGGTCAGCCGGCGGTTAAGATTGCCGAGCAATGCGGCCTTGATGTCCCGGCAGGCACCAAGATTCTGGTAGCCGAGCTGGACGGCGTCGGGCCGGGCTATCCCCTGTCCGCGGAGAAGCTGAGCCCTGTGCTGGCGTGCTACCGTGTCAAAAACGCGCAGGAAGGCATCAAACGTTCGGAGGAAATGGTCGCCTTCGGAGGGATGGGACATACGTCCGTCATTCATTCGCATAATGAGGATGTGATCCGGGCGTTCTCGAGCCGCATGAAAACCTGCCGCATTCTGGTGAACCAGCCGTCCTCGCAGGGCGGAATCGGGGATATCTACAATACGAATCTTCCATCCCTGACGCTGGGGTGCGGATCGTATGGCCGCAACGCAACCTCTTCCAACGTAACGGCCGTTAATCTGATCAACGTGAAAAGGGTGAACCGCAGAACCGTGAATATGCAGTGGTTTAAAGTCCCGGATAAAATATACTTCGAAAAAGGCTCCACCCAGTATCTTGCCAAAATGCCGGGCATATCGCGCATTGCCATTATCACCGACCCGATGATGGTGAAGCTCGGGTACGTGGAGCGGGTTGAGCATTACTTGCGGCAGCGAAGAGCGCCCGTAGCGATCGAGGTGTTCTCGGAGGTCGAACCGGATCCTTCAACGACTACGGTTGAACGGGGAACCGAAATGCTGAACAGGTTCCAGCCGGACTGCATCATTGCTCTCGGCGGCGGTTCGCCGATGGATGCGGCGAAAGCGATGTGGCTGTTCTATGAGCACCCGGATGCCGATTTCAAAGATCTGAAGCAGAAATTTATGGATATCCGCAAACGGGTGTATAAGTATCCGAAGCTTGGCCAGAAAGCGAAGTTCGTTGCCATTCCCACCACATCGGGCACAGGCTCGGAGGTCACGAGCTTCGCCGTAATCACGGATAAAGTTTCCGGGCACACCAAATACCCGCTAGCCGATTACGAGCTGACGCCGGATGTGGCGATCATTGATCCGGAATTTGTCTACACGCTGCCGAAGACCGCCGTCGCCGACACCGGCATGGACGTGCTGACGCATGCCATCGAAGCCTATGTCTCGATCATGGCGAACGATTATACGGATGGGCTTGCCATCAAGGCCATTCAGCTCGTATTCCAGTATCTGGAGCAATCGGCGCTTACCGGCGACAAGCTGGCCCGGGAAAAAATGCATAATGCCTCGACGCTGGCCGGCATGGCCTTCGCCAATGCGTTCCTGGGCATCAACCACAGCCTTGCGCATAAATGGGGCGGTCAGTACCATACCGCACATGGCCGGACGAATGCGATCCTTATGCCGCACGTCATCCGCTACAATGCGAAGAAGCCGACAAAATTCGCCGCTTGGCCGAAATATACCCATTTTGTGGCTGATCAGCGGTATGCCGAGATCGCTCGGATTCTCGGTCTGCCGGCTAGGACGACGGAGGAGGGCGTCAATAGTCTGATCCTTGCGATTCGGGAATTGAATGCCAAGCTCGGCATCGAAGAATCGTTCCAGCAGCTTGGCATTGATCCACAGGATTTCGAGAATCGCGTCGACGAGCTAGCCGACCGTGCGTTTGAGGACCAGTGTACGACGAGCAATCCGAAGCTGCCGCTCGTGTCGGAGCTTGCGGATGTATATCGCAACGCGTTCTATGGACGGTTTTAACCATACGAGACGAAGGGTAAGTAAACCCTAGAGGGATGGATGCAGCCTTCTGCCGGCCACGTCAGCCGATAGCAGAAGGCTGCATATTTGTTTCCAACCCCGGCCTGCAAATTCGGGTGATAAAAGTCACGAAAAGCTGCATCCTTGTGACTTATATCACAGATGTAAAGATCCACCAGGGTTACAATAAGGGTGTACAAAATAAGCGAGATGAATCTCGGATCTTTACAAATGCAGCTTGCGGGCAAAAGACGGAACCGGCGCGCCTCAATTAGTGAAATAAATCACATTTAAGGGTTTGAATCTGAAAGCCAGAGACTTCCCGCGGTGCGGAGGGTTCCCGCCGTATTGCCGCAGGCCGCAGCTTAAAACTAGGAGGGATTCGAAATGTCGGTGATGGAGCAGTATGCAGGCTGGAGAGGTTTTAAGTCAGGGAAATGGAATAGGAGAGTCGACGTCAACGATTTTATTGCCAGAAACATAACGCCTTATGAGGGGAACGAGGAGTTTCTTGCCGGGCCGACGGATAACACAAAGGCTCTCTGGGACATCGTATCCGATTTAACCCGCAGGGAACGTGAGGCCGGAGGGGTGCTGGACGTTGATGTGAATACGCCGTCGACGATCACCTCCCATCAGCCGGGATATTTGGACAAAGAGAAGGAGAAGATCGTCGGACTTCAGACCGATGAGCCGTTCAAGCGCTCGATTCAGCCGTTCGGCGGCATCCGGATGATGATTGACGCATGTAATGCGTACGGCTTTGAAATGCCGCAGGGCATCGTGGATATGTTTACCCATATCCGCAAAACCCATAACCAGGGTGTGTTCGATGCATACACTTCCGAAATGCGGGCAGCGCGCAAAGCCGGAATCATCACCGGCCTTCCGGATGCTTACGGACGCGGACGCATTATTGGGGACTACCGCCGAGTGGCCTTGTACGGAGTCGACGCGCTTGTGCAGGATAAGCTTAGGGAGCTGGCCGAGCTTGAAGTGGACGCGATGGATGAGCCGGTTATCCGTCTGCGCGAAGAGCTGTCGGAGCAGATCCGGGCGCTGAAAGAGCTGAAGGAAATGGCGGCCATGCACGGTTATGACATCTCCAAACCGGCCAATACGGCGAAGGAAGCGTTCCAGTGGCTGTATTTCGGCTATCTGGCGGCGATCAAGGAACAGAACGGGGCCGCGATGTCGCTTGGCAGGGTATCTTCCTTCCTTGATATTTACATCGAGCGCGATCTCGCCGAGGGCAAGCTGACGGAAGAGACGGCTCAGGAGCTGGTGGACCATTTTGTCATGAAGCTGCGTATCGTAAAATTCCTGCGTACGCCGGACTACAACGAACTGTTCAGCGGAGATCCGACTTGGGTGACGGAATCGATCGGCGGCATGTCCGTAAACGGCGTTACCCGCGTGACGAAGAACAGCTTCCGCTTCCTGCATACCCTGTATAATCTGGGACCTGCTCCGGAACCGAACCTGACTGTCCTATGGTCCGAGAAGCTGCCGGAAGCCTTCAAGAAATATTGCGCCAAGGTTTCGATCGAAACCAGCTCGATCCAATACGAGAACGATGATCTGATGCGCCCGATTTACGGGGATGACTACGGGATCGCCTGCTGCGTTTCGGCGATGCGAATCGGCAAGCAAATGCAATTCTTCGGCGCAAGGGCGAACTTGGCCAAAGCGCTGCTATATGCCATTAACGGCGGCAAGGACGAGAAGAGCGGCGCCCAGGTCGGCCCGGAATATCCGGCGATCACGGCCGAGGTTCTCAGCTACGACGAGGTCATGAAGCGGTTCAAGCCGATGATGGAATGGCTGGCGAAGCTTTATATGAATACGCTGAACGTCATCCACTATATGCATGACAAATACAGCTATGAACGGATCGAGATGGCGCTGCATGACCGGGATATTTTACGGACGATGGCATGCGGGATCGCCGGCCTGTCCGTAGCGGCGGATTCGCTGAGCGCCATCAAGCACGCGAAGGTTAAGCCGATTCGAAATGAGCAGGGGATTGCCGTGGATTTCGAGATCGAGGGGGACTTCCCTTGCTACGGCAACAACGATGACCGGGTGGACAGCATCGCGGTGGAGCTGGTGGAATCGTTTATGAGCATGATCCGCAAGCACAAAGCATACCGGGATGCCATGCCGACGCAGTCGGTGCTGACCATTACGTCGAACGTCGTCTACGGGAAGAAAACGGGAACGACGCCGGACGGTCGCAAAGCGGGCGAACCGTTCGCGCCAGGGGCGAATCCGATGCACGGCCGCGACAAGAAGGGAGCGCTCGCCTCGCTGACGTCGGTTGCAAAGCTCCCGTACGAGGACAGCCTCGACGGTATCTCGAATACGTTCTCGATCGTGCCGAAGGCGCTGGGCAAGGACGCCGATACCCGCATTCGCAATCTCGTAGCGATGCTGGACGGATACTTTGGCGATGACGCCCACCACTTGAACGTCAACGTATTCGACAGAGAGCAGCTGATCGACGCGATGGAGCATCCGGAGAACTACCCGCAGCTGACGGTGCGCGTATCCGGATATGCGGTCAACTTCGTCAAGCTTACCCGCGAGCAGCAGCTGGATGTCATCAACCGGACCTTCCACGGTTCGATGTGATGATAGGCGATAAAGGCATAATACGAAACTTGGCCGGTAGAGCCGGAATACGAGCAGCGGGAGAAAGTCCCGGATGACTAAGCGGATACAGAAAGGATGATGCCCCATGCTGAAAGGCCATGTACACTCCATAGAAACGTTCGGAACGGTGGACGGTCCGGGTATCCGCTTCGTGCTCTTCATGCAGGGCTGCCTGTTAAAATGCCAATACTGCCATAACCCGGACACGTGGGGGTTGCACGAAGGTCAGGAGATGACGGTGGAGGAGGTATGCCGGGAGATCGAGCCGTATTTAAGCTATTACCGCGGTTCAGGCGGAGGGCTGACGGTTTCCGGCGGGGAGCCGACGCTGCAATACCCGTTCGTGGCCGAATTGTTCAAGGAAGTGAAGAAACGCTGGAACTTGCATACGGCCTTGGACAGTAACGGGTACAACGAACCGGATAAAATTGCGGAGCTGCTGGATTATACAGACCTTGTGCTGCTGGACCTTAAGCATATTCGCGACGACAAGCATATCGCGCTTACAGGCAAATCCAATGAGCGCACGCTGAAGATGGCCAGATGGTTGTCGGACCACGGAAAAAAGATGTGGATCAGGCATGTATTCGTTCCGGGCATCCACGACGAAGAGGAAGATCTTGCCGATCTGGGGCAGTTTATACGCACGCTTAAGGGCGTGGATAAATTCGAAATCCTGCCGTATCACCAAATGGGCGTGTACAAGTGGAAGGAGCTTGGGATGGCCTATCCGCTGGAAGGCGTGCCTTCGCCGACAGAGGAGGAAGTGGCGCGCGCATACCGGTTGATTGGAGAAGTTATCTGAGGTACTGCTTAGTACGGTATCCCTTTATAGCAGAATTAATGCCACATAATGTGTTAAGATAAATGACAGTGACCTTTCCTGAATATGGAAGGGTCACTGTTTTTTGTGGAAGATTTTATCCCTAAGATAGAATAATGTCGACCTATCGGAGAATGGAATCGCTTTCTATAATGAAGATGTAACAAAAACAAACAAACCTTTTGGAGGGTCAAAGACAATGAAGAAAAAGGGTCTGGCATTACTCATGTCGCTTCTATTCGTCTCGTCTGCGCTGTTGTCCGCTTGCGGAGGCAAGGGAGCCGAGAAGCCGTCAGGCGGTACGGGCGGTGCAGCGGGCAACGAACCGTTTGAGATTACGATCCGCCACACGCAAGTGGGCGAATCCAAGAAATTCCGTCTTGCGCTGCTGAACGACGTCGTCAGCAAAACCGAGGCGGCGGTGCCTGGCCTGAAGATCAAGCTGGATGCCGTCGACTCGGAGGTGAACCGCAAAGAGAAGCTTAGAGGCGAGATGGCCGCCGGCAAGCCGCCGGAAGTGTTCGATGTGTTCGGAAGCCCGGACGCAGGCGTATATGCAAAGGAAGGGCTGATGCTCGATCTGACGCCAATCCTTGACGAGCTTGGCATTAAAGACAAATTTACGACGCTGGATCCTTTCACCCACGACGGCAAAATCTACGGATTGCCAATCGGCGGCTCCATCGAAGGTATTTTCTATAACAAAGAATATTTCGAGCAGAAAGGCCTCTCCGTTCCGAAATCGCTGGCCGAGCTGGAGCAAATCGCGGAAGCGATCAAGGCGGACGGCAAAATCCCGTTTGCGCAATCCTCGAAGGACGCATGGATTCCGCTGATGACTACCAACAACCTGTGGAGCTACTACGCAGGACCGGAAGTGACGTACGGCTTCAAGACCGGCGAAACGAAGTGGACCGATCCGAAAGTGGTCGAAGGCGTGAAGAAGCATCAGGAATGGGTGGAGAAAGGTTATTTCAAGAAGGGCGAGCTCGGATTCGAGTATGCGGACATGAGAAACCAGATTCTCTCCGGCGAAGCTATCATGATGATGGACGGCTCATGGGCCAACTCGGTATTCCGTGATCCGGAGCAGGCTGGCGATATGGTCGGCAAGATCGGTTATTTCAACCTGCCGCCTGTAAATGCGGGCGACCCTGTCGTCGTCATGCAGGATGCGAATAACGGTTACGGCTTCTCGGCCGAAGTGGCCAATGATCCGCGTAAGCTGCAGGCCGTCAAGGAATTTATCAAGAACATGTGGACCGATGAAATGCAGCTGCGCGGTCTGAAGGAAGACGGTGTGCTTCCGGCAATGAAGATGGATCTGGAAACGATGAACTCGACGTCCGACGATCCGCTTATGCAGGATATTTTCAAAGGGGTCAGCGAGATCGGCAAATCCTTCCCTGCCTTTGACGCGCTCGTGCAGGCTGACGTGAACACCGCGCTGAGCATGGGCATCCAGCAGGTAATCGGCGGCGAGCTTGACGCTCAGAAGATGCTGGAGAACGTTCAAGCGGCGCAAGAAGCAGCCAACGCTACGGAGGAATAATCAAGTGCAGGCGAGTCAAGGCACTACCCGCTGTCATGGGGGTGCCTTTTCGCCTAAACGACAGACATCAATACGGAGGTTACTATGAATAAAGCGCTGAGAAATCCTCTGATCTACATCTTGTTCGTCCTGCCGGCATTCATCCTGTTCCTGGCTTTTTTCATTTACCCGATCTATACGGCGATTGACAACAGCTTTACGAGCTGGAACGGCATTTCCAAGGACGTGAAGTATATTGGATTCGATAACTATGCTACGGCCATGTCGGACGTCGCGTTCTGGAAATCGGTTAAGAACAATGTCTATTTCATTCTTTTCTCATGTTTGGTCCAGGTTCCGCTGATCGTCATCTTCTCGCTCCTTATCGCCAATGTGAAGCGGTTGAAAGGACTGTACAAAACCGCCGTATTCGCTCCGTCGATCATGTCGACGGCCGTCATCGGCATTCTGTGGGGCTTCATTTATAATCCGGACTTCGGCTTGATGAATCAACTCCTCGGGCTGTTTGGCGTGGAGCCGATCTACTGGCTGTCCGACAAAAACTGGGCGATGCTCTCGATCTTGATCACTAACGCTTGGCAATGGACCGGCTTCTACATTGTGATGGTGCTGGCCGCAATCATCTCCATTCCCAAGGAGCTGGATGAGGCGGCGGCAATCGACGGGGCCACCGGCTGGCAGCGAGCCATGAAAATTACGCTCCCTTTGGTAATGCCGATCATCTCCGTTGTCATCATGCTGTCGATCGCCGGGGCGATGAAAGCAGCCGATATTATCCTGGTAATGACCAAGGGCGGGCCGGCCGGCTCGACGGACGTCATGGCAACCTATATGATCCGTTATGCCATTACGAGCTTTAAGCACGGCTTCGGCAATTCGATTGCCGTTCTGATCTTCGTCTTTACGATGATCATTACCGCGCTCTATCAGGTACTGATCGCACGCCGCAACGAAAGGATTGAATACTAAATGAGAGCGATGAAGAAACTGATCCCGCATATTTTCCTGATGGCTTACCTGCTCGTCATTTTGTATCCGTTCCTGTTCGTACTGTTCTCGTCGGTAAAGACGGATAACCAGTCGATCGCGGCCAATCCGTTCGGGCTGCCCGACACCTTCGTGCTCGACAATTATGTCAATGCTTGGGTGAACGCGAAGATCAGCACTTATTTCTGGAACAGCTTGTATATCGGCGTGCTGTCCGCATGCTTGTCGATCCTGTTCGCGGCGATGCTGGCCTTTGCCATTACGCGTATGCGTTACAACCGGATCAGCGCCATCCTCTTCCAGTGCATCCTGCTGGGCATGCTTATTCCGAACAACTCCTTGATGCTGCCGATCTATGGCATCATGCGTCAATTGGACATTCTGAATACGCATATGGCGCTCATTCTGCCTTACGTGGCGAATGCGATTCCCTTCTCCGTAATCATTCTTGCTGCCTTCATGCGCTCGCTGCCCGGAGAAATCGAGGAAGCCGCCGTCATCGATGGATTGAGGTCTGGGGGCTTGTTTGCTAGAATTATCTTGCCTCTGACCGTTCCGGCTATCGTAACCGTGTTTATCATTAATTTCTTGGGGAATTGGAACGAATTTTTGCTTGCTAACTATTTCTTGTCCAATGACGAGTTGCGAACACTTCCAGTCGGGATGGTCGGTTTCAGGGACGCTTACAATATGAACTACGCCCAAATGTCGGCGGGGATCGTGTTCAGTGTTCTGCCGGTTCTGATCATCTATGCGATTCTTCAAGAGAAGATCATTGAAGGGGTCACCGCGGGAAGCGTGAAGGGGTAATGCGAAAGCGGGAGCATGCGTATGAATCTGCGGAACAAATTGTTTACGGCTTTTTTGGGACTCATTATCATTCCGTTGTTTTTGCTGGGCCTATTTACTTTTTTTATTACCTATAACTCGATTGAGGAAAAATACAGCCAGCAAGCCGAATATTCGCTTAAGGCGATCAGCTACAGCATTCTGAATGTATTCAAGGAGATGGAATACGTCACGGACAACGGGATTGCCACCTCCGTGTTCGCAATGGCGCTGAATGCGAAGGATCCGAACGATCAGAACCTGATTAAGGAGTCCAATGCGGAGCAGCTTAAATTGAATGACCGGCAGCGCAGCTTCCGAAATCTACTATATAACCACCCTGCGATCAGCTATGCCTTTTTGTATCATTTCAACCGGGAGTCGCCCCCGATTCCGATCTTCAGCAAAGAGAATTTCCGAACGCTTCCATATGACCAGTTTAAGAGCAGCCCGTTATATGATGAAGTGGTGGCGCTGAATGGAAGACCCATGTGGCTAGCCCCGCATGAATTTCAGGAGCTGACAGGCGAAGAGCCGGTATTTACCCAGATTCGGCTGATCAAAGATGTGACGACGCTGCGCAAGCTCGGCATATTGGTCGTCCAGATCAAGAAGTGGGAGTTCGAGGAAATCTTTCGCAATTTAACGATACCTAACAATCTGCAAAACACCTCGTTCATGCTCGTGAATAATGAAGGACTGGTTCTGTTTGATCCGGAGAACAGCATGGACGGACAAAATATCAAGCAATACATGAAGCATAAGGTCGAGTTCAAGCAAGGCTACCAGAGCTTTAAGGCCAAGTTCAACGGGAAGGAGCACATCGTTTCCATTTACCACCTGAATGATTACGGCTGGAATCTGGTCTCCTTCACCGATTGGAACTCGTTGTCCCAGGAAGTAACGTCGTTTGCCAAGTGGTTCTTCGTGATTATGGGCGTCTGCCTTGTCACCGCAATCGTCTTTAACCGGCTGTTCATGAACCGGATTACCGGGACAATTGCCGTCATTGTCCGGTTTATGCGCCGGGTCGAGGACGGAGACCTGAATGCGAGAGTCGAGGAGAAGGGCGAGGATGAGCTTCTGCTGCTCTCCAAAGGCTTTAACAATCTGATGAACCGGATCAACGATCTGTTCGTGCAGGTGAAGAAGGAGCAGCGGCAGAAGACGGAAGCGGAGATGCGGGTGCTGCAGGCGCAGATCAAGCCGCATTTCCTGTTCAACACCCTGGAGTCCATCAATGTGCTTGCCATCCAAAACGAAGGCCGCAAAGTGAGCGAGATGGTATACCGGCTGGCGAGCATCCTGCGCATCAGCATACAAGGCAAGGAAGAAATTACTTTGGAGGAAGAGATCAAGCATCTGCAGAGCTATCTGGAGATCCAGAAGTTCAGGTTCGAGGATGTGTTCGACTATGAAATCGACATTCCGAAGGAGCTGATGCACAGCCGCATCCTCAAGCTGACGCTGCAGCCGCTGGTGGAGAACAGCATCCAGCACGGATTTGAAGGAATCTCGTACAAGGGACTCATCCGGATATCGGCATGGAAGGAACTCGGCAATGTTATCATCCGGGTGGAGGACAACGGGCTTGGAATGACCCCGGAGCAGCTGTCGATGTTTGAATATATGGTGCATGACGATTCGATGTCGCAGCAGGCGAAGCTGCAGAATTTGAAGGTGAATCAGGAACGCCGCGGGCTTGGACTGCGAAGCGTAGCAGACCGCATACGCATTCAGTACGGCGATTATTACGGTCTGTTTATCTGCTCGAGCCGTCCCGGCGGCACCGTTATACAATGTGTCATACCCAATTATGATAGGGGGGAAGGGCAGCGTGTTGAAGGTATTATTGGTCGATGACGAGGCTCCGATCTTGAACAATCTGAACAG
Organism: Paenibacillus sp. FSL W8-0919; assembly: GCF_038003785.1. Taxonomy (NCBI): domain Bacteria; kingdom Bacillati; phylum Bacillota; class Bacilli; order Caryophanales; family Paenibacillaceae; genus Paenibacillus; species Paenibacillus sp. FSL W8-0919. The sequence continues at coordinate 5,619,979 of NZ_JBBOPV010000001.1, read as the reverse complement.
GGTGCTCCCGTGGGAGGAGATGGGCATGAAGGTGATCGGTTTGGCCCGCAGCGGGACGGAAGCATTGGAAATCGCCGAACAGTATACGCCGGATCTGATTTTGTCGGACATTCGGATGCCCGTGATGGACGGCCTGACATTCATTTCGAAAATTCGGGAAGAGGGGAGCCGCGCGGAAATCATACTGCTTACCGGCTATCAGGAATTCGAGTATGCCAGGGAAGCGATTAAGCTCGGCGTCAAGGATTATATCAGCAAACCGATCCATTATGGCGAGCTGGAGAATAAGGTGCGCGAGATCGGGGAGGAAATCCGTAAGAAGAGGGCGAAAGAGAAGTATTACAGCACCGTTTCGCTGATCGACGATGTTCCGGGGCCGGAGACCGCCAAGAAGACGCCCGAGCAGCTGGTCGCTTCCGCCCTGGAGTATATCAATACCAATATGGGGCAGGACCTGGGCATTGAAGAGCTCTCGGAGCATTTGGGCATCAGCTCGAGTTACTTTTGCCTGCTGTTCAAGAATCACGTGGGGCTGACCTTTGTCGAATATTTGACGAAGCAGCGGATGGAGGCGGCCAAGTTCCTCCTCGTGAACAGTGATAAGAACATTGCCCAGATCGGCTCCTTTGTCGGTTATCATGAGCGGCGCTATTTCACGAAGGTGTTTCAGAAAGCGACCGGCATGACCCCGTCCGAATTCCGGGAAATGTCCGGCAAAGCAACGGTATGAACTTATTCTGGACGCTGCAGGCAGCTCATGCATCATGCGCTCGATTTCATCTTAGCCTGCGAAGTCCCTAATATGAGAGAAAGTAGGTACGTAATCGATGAAGTGGACTGCAGCAGATTTAACCTTGGAGCAAAAAGTTGGACAAATGTTCATTTGCGGATTCAATGCGCTGACACCGAATGAGCATGCCAGAGTATTGATCGAACAGCATCAGATCGGCGGCATCTGTTATTTCCGCCGCAATGTGGAGACCCTGCCGCAGCTTGCGGAGCTGTCGGAAGCCCTCCAGCGCATGGCCGCGGAGAAGCAGAGCATCCCGCTCTTGATTTCAATCGACCAGGAGGGCGGCATGGTTGCCCGCATTGACCATGACGGGATCAGCCGCATTCCTGGAAATATGGCGCTCGGCGCTTCAGGCAGCGTGGAGGATTGCTATGAGGTGGCAAGGATCGGAGCCCGCGAGCTGCGCTCCCTCGGCGTAAACATGAACTTCGCCCCTTGCCTTGATGTTAACAATAATCCGCGCAATCCGGTCATCGGGGTGCGTTCCTTCGGCGAGGATCCTGAAGCGGTGGCAGCCCTTGGCGCGGCAAGTATCAGAGGATATCAGGAAGAAGGCGTATCCGCTACGGCCAAGCATTTTCCCGGGCACGGCGATACGAGCGTCGATTCCCATCTGGGCAGAGCGTCGGTTCCGCATGACAGAGAGCGCTTGAACCGGGTGGAGCTGTATCCGTTCATCCAAGCGATCAAGCATGGGGTAGACGCGATTATGACGGCCCATGTCAGCTTTCCGGCGATTGAGCCGAGCGATCTGCCAGCCACCTTGTCCCGCGCGGTGTTGACCGGACTGCTCCGGGAGGAGCTGGGCTTCGAAGGACTGATCGTAACCGATTGCCTGGAAATGCACGCCATTTCCAAAGAATACGGCATACCAGAAGGCGCCATCCGCGCGATCCAGGCCGGGGCGGACTGTGTGCTCGTCAGCCATACGCTCTCGGAGCAGACCGCGGCGATTACAGCTGTCATCGAGGCTGTCCGGAGCGGAAGAATTCCGATGGCGCAAATCGATGCTGCCGTGGGCCGGATCCTGGCTTTGAAGGAGCGTAATGCCAAGCTGGCAGCCGAGCTGCCGGTTCAGCCCGTAGCCCGGGTGAGCGAGGAGACGAAGCAGCTGCTGTTCGATATTGCAGGTAGAGGCATTACGCTTGTCAAGGACGAGGGACAGCTGCCGCTGCAGGCGGAGGAGCCAGTAGCGGTGATCTGGCCGGAGCTGCTTAAGGCAACCCAGGTTGATGAGGCATGGAGCAAGAGCTATACGCTGGGCAACGCGCTTAGAAGTAGAGGGGTCCAGGCGGATGATGTGCGCGTCGGCACCAATATGACCGATGAAGAGGTAGAGCAGGCGCTTCAAGCGGTGAGCGGTTATACGCAGATCGTAGTCGCTACGTATACCTCCGAGAGTCGTCTTCCGGAGGGGCAGAAGAAGCTGGTGGAGCGGCTGTCCGCGCTCGAAGGCGTAACGTTGATCGTCGTTGCGACCCGCAACCCGTACGATCTTATCGATCTCCCGCCGGTTCCTGCGTATTTGTGCACGTATGAAAATACACCGTACTACATGCAAGCCGCTGCGGATGTGCTTCTCGGTAAGCTAAAGCCGGGCGGCAGGCTCCCGGTCGGAATCAGCGAGACTTATCCGCTGGGCTGGAGCTATAACCAGAACGTTGCAAACCGTTAAATCACGATAATTAACGTTAAATCACGTGAAAAACCGGAGCTATCCTCCTGGAGGGGGCTCCGGTTTTACTATTATCCTGACCATTTATAGCAACTTTTCAGGATTTATGGCGTCTAATAGTATGTCTGATAGAGACAGTAGAGACTATAAAGCAGTTTTAAAGGAGTAGAGGATGAACTTCAGAAGAATCTCATTGATCACCGTCCTTGCTGCGGCACAGGTATTTGCAGCCGTTCCGGCAGCGGCAGCATCACCGGATTTGACGGCTCCGGCCCAATCCGCCGGTTCGACGCTGCAGTCCACTGCGGTGGAACAAGGTGAGCAAAGCCTGCAGCAGCAGACGGATCAGCAAGACGTACAGCCAGAACAGCAGTCAGTAGAAGAACAGTCGGTCGAAACGGATTCAATAGAAACGGATTCAGCACAGCAAGAAAGTGCGGATTCGATTCCGGATGAAGCCGAGGGAGTTTCATCATCCGTTGATACGGAGCAAGACAGTAAACAGTCAGCGAATCAGCAGCAAGCAGAGGAAGAGGGGAACGGTTCGGGAGAGACCGGGAATAGCTCCGGTAACACCGGGAACGATACGAACATATCGAGCACCTCCGAAACATCGCCGGCTTCCAAGAATGAGCTTGTGCTTTTGATGAACAGTGACGTGATGTACCATAACGGACAGCGCTATAAGGCCGGGGAGCCGATGGCCGTCAAGAAAGGCGTATCTTATATAGCGGTACGGGCAATGGTCGAGCGTGCAGGTCTTAAGCTCTCTTTTGACAATAAGACAAAGGAAACCATTATCATCAAGGATGGCAATGAGCTCCGCTTTAAGACAGGGAGCAGCAATTATAAAGTAAACGGACAGGTCCGCCCGATGAAGGGGCCGGCCTATATTTCCAACAATGTGTTTATGGTTCCATTAACTTCGATTACGCAAGCGCTTGATATTCCATATACGGTTAATCAATCCGAGAAGAAAGTGATTCTTGACCTGTCCCGTAGCGGCAGCGGAGACGGAGGCAGCAGCGACGGCGGAAGCACGCAGCCTGAGCCGGGAGACGGCAGCGGGGGCAGCCAGGTGCCTAACCTTCCGAATCTTGGTCCTAACGATCTGATCCTGATGATGAACAGCGACGTTATGTATCAAGGCGGCAAGATGTATAAGGCCGGACAGCCGATGGCCGTAAAGCGGGGGGTATCCTACGTCGCGATCCGATCGCTGGTCAATCGGGTAGGGCTTAAGCTTACCTATGACGCGAAGACGAAGGAGACGATTATTATCCGCGGCGGCGACGAGCTTCGGTTCAAAACGAACAGCAGCGTGTACACCGTCAACGGAGAACGCAGAACGATGAAGGGACCTGCGTATCAGAGCAACAATACGTTCATGGTACCGCTGACAAGCATTACGCAGGCACTGGATATTTCCTATAAGGTGGACCAGCCGAACAAACGCATTATACTCAGCCTGAGCACGAAGCCGATCGCGTCCTTCACCGTGTCGCCGGCCGAAATTTATGCCGGAGAGACCTATGTTACGTATCGGACGAATGCCTATTCCCCGACAGGACTTCCCATTGTGGATGAGCGCTGGGAGGGACGGGAGGAGATGTTTAGCCAGCCGGGCACCTACCCTGTCACCTACTCGGTTCAGGATTCAAGCGGCGAGTGGAGCGATCCATACACGCTGAATATTCAGGTCCTCGCACCGAATACGCCGCCGGTCGCCATGTTCACGACAGACAAAGAACAATACAAGATGGGTGAGAAAATCACCTATATCGACCAGAGCTACGACCAGGACCCGGGCGATGAGCTGACTTACAAATGGGAAAATAACGAAAAGGCGTTCTTTACCGCGGGTTCGCACAAAGTCCGGTTAATCGTAACGGATAAAAAAGGCGCGACCAGCACGTACGAGAAGGTCATTACCGTGACGAACGAGGTATTGTATACCCAAGACCAGTTCAACCAATTGTTTACGGATATCGGCGATAGCTATTCATTCAACGGCTCCGTGGTACCGACTTGGGACTTGCTGCCGATTACCCGAAGCTCCGAGCCGACGATGCTGATCCGCAGCAACTCGCCGGAGACGGTGTACCAGGAAGGGATCGTTTATCGGGAGACCGGCAACGGCAGCACCCGGTTCATGATCCATCATATGAACGCTACCGGGAAAAATATGAAGATGTACGTCGTGGCCACCAATATCAACAGCTTACCGACAAGGCTGACAACCGAATATTCCGGCATGGGCGGACCGATCAATATTCCGACCGCAACAGGCAAGGCGGCTGTGCTTCGTTACCTGGAATCCATGCAGTCATCGGCCGATTATCAATCCATCACGATGGCTCCGGGGGAGAGCAGAGTAATTCTGAAGGATCTAAGCGCCCAATCGCTGAAGAACGGGCAGGTTGTTTCCATGCTCGCTGACCTGTATTCGGATGCGCCGATCCGTTATGATGTCATCATGATCGATGAAACGAAAGACCCGATCCAGAAGCTGCCTCACCTGATTTTGCAGTCGCCGGACGGTGTGCATAATCGGGGATCCTATGCGGATTCGACGAGAATCATCGAATCCTACGAGCTTGTAGGCAACAAGCCGGGGCGTCTTGCGATCGGGGACAATACGAATGACCCGAACCTGGAAGGATACGACGGGATTAACGGCTCCTATACAACCAATGCCGGCAATTTCGGCGTCCTGTACAAAATCAAGCTGCACCGCGTAGCGCCGAATACGCTGATCACGCTGAATCCGCGCGGCGGCAAATACATGGGTGCCATGATGGTCAACGGCAAGATTATTCAAACGCCGAATACGAGCAATGGAGCGGTATCCGCTCCGAACGATGCAGCCGTGCTGTATCGAACAGGCAGCTACGAGGAAACGGTGGAATTTCTCTTCACGGCAGCGCCGGGAAGCAGCCTTCCGATCAATCTCCTTGTGCAGCCGCTGCCCGAGTTAAAGAACGAATCCTGATAAGATGATGAAATTGTAACGATGAATGTTGTTAGCACCGGGCACAGCGATCCTAACATGACCGCTCTTTGGTGCAGGGGAGGCTGTTTTCGAACCGTAAATAACGGTTTCGAAGACGGCCTCTTTCCGGCTTCATGGCGGATACAGCTGCGGGCTCAAGCGTAGTGCCATAAACTGACGTTCGGGCAGGAGGGATAACCGCTTTCATTGACGATGGCTGTTTTTTCAGGCATTATTAAGGGAGTTGACACGAACAGGAGGTCACTTGCGTATGCTTACGACGGAACAGATTATTGACGCCATGTCGGAACATGGGCTGCGCATTACCGATCAGCGAAAGACGCTTGCCAAATTGTTTGGAGAGCATGAGGGCTATCTGACAGCCAAGGACGTTTATGAATATATGGGCCGGAAGTACAGCGGGCTAAGCTTTGATACGGTATATCGTAATTTGCGGGTCCTGTATGAGCTCGGCTTGCTGGAGCAGGTTGTGTTTGAGGAAGGCATCAAATTCAGAGGGCGCTGCAGCGAGGATCATCACCATCATCACATGATCTGTCTGCAATGCCAGAAAACGTACCCGATTACGTTCTGTCCGATGCAGCTGACCGACGCGCCGGACGATTTTCAAGTCGTCCAGCACAAATTCGAGGTGTTCGGCTACTGCCGCGATTGCTGCAAGGCGGATGCCGGCGGACAGGCGGCCAAGGGCCAAGGAAAGCAGGAGCAACAGGTATGAGCACCGCACGCCGGGTGGTGAAGGTTCCGATCCACTTCTATCGGAAATTCATCTCTCCATTAAAGCCGGCGACCTGCCGTTTCTATCCGACTTGCTCAGCCTATGCCCTTGAAGCGATCGAAGTTCACGGTGCTCTGAAGGGCTCCTGGCTGGCTGCTAAACGGATTGCCAGATGCCACCCGTTTCATCCCGGGGGGATCGATCTTGTCCCGCCCCGGAAGGGCGAGGAGCCGGCACCGATGGAATAGGCGGTTGCAAGCTGCCAGATGATGAGCGAATAAATTCTATGAAATTGCCCATGCTGTGTTCATAAGAGCAAGATACACCTTGACACTCGTTGTTATGGTTGATTAAAATGGATACAACCTATTAATCGAGATCAAAAAGTGGGATTTTCAGCACCAAGAAGGCTGGATGAAGCTAGGGACTGAGGAGCGGAGCGTACGTTTTGGGTACGTGAGCACCGGAAGGCCCGGCTGAATTCAAGAATCGATGCCGAGTTACTTCTTGTCTCACTTCGTGATCAAAAGACGACTTTTTGATCAACCCTTTTATAATGATTTCCAATGAAGAGATAAGTACGAGAGCTGTCGCCTTGTCCAGAGAGCCGGGGAAGCTGCAAACCGGTCTTGGCGCATTTCGGAAAATGGTCTTGGAGGAACCGCTTTTGAGCGTGCAGCTGAACAAGGATGGCTGCCGTAAAGGAGCGGCGTGAGCCAGCGTTAATGGCGGTCCGCGAATGAAGCGGCAGATGAGCCTGTAACCTGTAAGGGTTGCGGGGAAATTGGGTGGTAACACGTGAGATCAGCTCTCGTCCCATTGGGACGGGAGCTTTTTATGTTGTTTCGAGCATCTCCATTTCATGGCAAAGGAAGGATTACAATGACAGACAAGAAGACATTTTACATTACAACCCCGATCTACTATCCGAGCGACAAGCTGCACATCGGACATGCGTACACGACGGTGGCCGGCGACGCGATGGCGCGCTACAAGCGGCTGCGCGGATATGATGTCCGTTATTTGACGGGCACGGATGAGCATGGTCAGAAGATCGAGCGGAAAGCGGCCGAAGCCGGCAAAACGCCGCAGCAATTCGTTGATGACATCGTGGCAGGCATTAAGGATCTCTGGAAGAAGCTTGACATTTCGAATGAGGATTTCATCCGGACAACCGAGAAACGCCATACGTCGGTTGTACAAGAGGTATTCGAGCGGCTGCTGAAGCAGGATGACATTTACAAAGGCGAGTACGAGGGCTGGTATTGTACTCCTTGCGAATCGTTCTTCCTGGAGCGTCAGCTGGTTAACGGCAACTGCCCGGATTGCGGCCGGCCGGTTGAGCTCGTGAAGGAGGAAAGCTACTTCTTCCGGATGGGCAAATACGTGGACCGTCTCCTGCAGTATTATGAGGAGCACCCGGATTTCATTCAGCCGGTATCCCGGAAGAACGAAATGATCAACAACTTCATCAAGCCGGGTCTTGAGGACCTCGCCGTCTCCCGTACAACCTATGAATGGGGCGTCAAGGTCAAGAGCGATCCGAAGCATGTGATCTACGTATGGATCGATGCGCTGCTGAATTATATCACGGCGCTTGGCTACGGCTCGGAGGACAGCTCGCTGTTTGACCGGTATTGGCCGGCGGATGTACATCTGATGAGCAAAGAGATCGTCCGGTTCCATACGATCTACTGGCCGATCATTCTCATGGCGCTGGATCTGCCGCTTCCGAAAAAAGTGTTCGCACACGGATGGCTGCTGATGAAGGACGGCAAAATGTCCAAATCCAAAGGCAATGTGGTCGACCCGGTTACGATGATCGACCGCTACGGTCTGGATTCGCTCCGTTATTATTTGCTGCGGGAGGTTCCTTTCGGAGCGGACGGCACATTCACACCGGAAAGCTTCGTCGAGCGGGTGAACTCGGATCTGGCCAATGACCTCGGCAATCTGCTGAATCGGACCGTGGCGATGGTATATAAATATTTCGACGGTGAGGTTCCCGCCTTCAAGGCAGGCGTGACCCCTTACGATTCATCCATCGAGGAAGCTGCTAAGGCGGTCTATGATAAGGTCGAGACCGCGATGGAGAATATGGAGTTCTCCGTAGCTCTAACGGCAATTAGCCAGTTCGTCAGCCGCAGCAATAAATATATCGATGAGACCCAGCCGTGGGCACTGGCCAAGGATGAGAGCAAACGCGAAGAGCTTGCATCCGTCATGAGCCATTTGGTGGAGACGCTGCGTGTTGCCTCGATCCTGCTGCAGCCGTTCCTGACCCGGACGCCGAAGAAAATCTGGGAGCAGCTCGGTCTCTCGGAAGGAGATCTGACAACGTGGGATAGCGGCCGCGACTTCGGTGCGATACCGGCGGGAACGAAGCTTCAGAAGGGCGACCCGATCTTCCCTCGCCTCGATCCGGAGCAGGAGGTCGCTTATATCGCCGAAGCGATGACGGGCGGTGCAAAGGCTGCTGAGGAAGCCAAGAACGATCCGCAGCCGGCGGCTTCGGCTGCGGATGCCGAGGAAGCACCGGAGCTGAAGGAGGAAATCGGCATTGAGGATTTCGCCAAAGTCGAGCTTCGTGTTGCCCAGGTTACAGCAGCCGAGCCGGTGAAGAAGGCCGACAAGCTGCTAAAGCTGCAGCTCGATCTGGGCTTTGAACAGCGTCAAGTCGTGTCCGGAATCGCGAAGTTTTACAAGCCGGAGGAGCTGGTGGGGCAGAAGGTCATCTGTGTGACGAATTTGAAGCCGGTGAAGCTCAGAGGCGAGCTGTCCCAGGGCATGATCCTGGCTGCCTCGAAAGGCGATCAGCTCACGCTCGCAACGGTGCCGGAGAGTATGCCGAATGGCGCAATCGTCAAATAATTAGCGCTTGAAATTGAATGAAGAAGGTTAGAAGGGTGTACCCTGTTAACGGGTACGCCTTTTTTCTATGGAAGGAACGATATGAGCAAAAAATTAATAGTAACGGTTACGATGTAGTTGACAATCTCGTTTTTCTTCTCTTATAATCTTGTTAGTAATGTTTACGATTAGATAGAACGGAGCGGGTGAGGGAATCATGAGCAGGAACAAGAAAGCGAAGTGGACATGGGGAATGGCAGCATTGCTGTCGGCACTGCTAATCGTGTCAGGCTGCGGCAGCAAATCCGGCGGCAGCATTGTGGAAGGGAAAATCAATGTCATAACGACCTTCTATCCCATATATGAATTTACGAAGGAAATTGGCGGTGAAGAGGTTAATGTCGTTAATCTGCTGCCGACCGGAGTCGAGCCGCATGATTGGACGCCGAAAAGCCAGGACATGGTCAATGCCTCCAAGGCCCAGTTGTTTCTATATAACGGTGCCGGATTTGAAGGCTGGGTTCCTTCATTTCTCAAGGGACTGAATAAAGATTCCGAGGTGAAGGCCGTCGAGGTAAGCCAAGGCATTCAACTGATTGATGCCGAGGGAGATGACGGCCATAATCATGGAGCCAGTGACGAGGCTGGACATGAACACAGCCATGAAGCGGCCGGAGAGGCCGCAGAAGAAGAGCGTGATCACAGTCACGATGAGGCCGCAGCGGAAGAGCATGCCGCAGGGTCGGGCACAGCCGAAGGAACCAGCCATCATACCGATCCTCATACATGGGTGAGCCCGAAGTCAGCCTTGATCATGGCCGAGAATATCAAGAACAGCCTGGTCGATGCGGATCCGGAACATAAAGCGCAGTACGAACAGCGTTATGAAGCGCTGAAGGATAAGCTTGCTAAGCTCGATCAGGATTTTACCGAACAATTGTCCGGCCTTCCGAAGAAAGACATCGTCGTCTCCCATCAAGCATTCGGATATCTATGCCGGGACTACGGGCTTACGCAGCACGCGATCATGGGATTGTCCCCTGATGCCGAGCCGCGCGCGCAGGATATCGTGAATTTGACGAAAACGGTAAATGAAAAGGGGCTCCGTTACGTATTCTTCGAGGAGCTTGTGTCGGATAAGCTGGCCAAGACCCTTGCAAATGAGGCCGGTGTAGAGACGCTTGTCCTAAACCCGGTAGAGGGATTGACGAAGGAGCAGGCGGAGAACGGAGAGAACTACTTCACGATTATGGAGAAAAATTTGCAAAATCTAAAGAAGGCCTTACAATAATAGAGAAGGGGGGAGCTAAGTCCCCTCTTCTTCCTGTCATTACAGGGTATAAAAGCTGCATAAATTTTGATAGCAAAATTTAAAGATAGAAAGGCGGCCAGGTTATGGAACCGGCAGCACAGGATTGCCACCAAACGATTATACAAATCGATAATGTATCCTTTAATTACCGGGATCAGAAGGTGATTAAGGACTTGAATTTCTCAATTAAAGAGCGGGACTTTGTAGGCATTGTCGGCTCGAACGGAGCGGGCAAGACCACCTTGCTGCGGATGATCGTCGGGCTTCTGCCGGCTGCGGAGGGCTCGATCGAGCTGTTCGGCCAGCCGATCCGCAAATTCCGGGATTGGGAGCGCATCGGCTATGTGCCGCAGAAAAATGCGTTCAATCCGCTCTTTCCCGCTACCGTCCGGGAAGTCGTTCTTTCGGGATTATATAACCGTAAGAAGATGTTCCGCCGCATCAGCCGCGAGGATCACCGCAAATGCGAGGATGCCCTGGAGGTTATGCGGATTCAGGATATTGCGGATAAGCGGATCGGCGCATTGTCCGGCGGCCAGCAGCAGCGCGTGTTTCTCGCGCGCGCGCTGATCAACCGTCCGGATCTCCTCATATTGGACGAGCCGACAATCGGAATCGACGCCGAGACGCAGGCCGGTTTTTTCGACTTGATCACCCATATGCATGCGCATCACCACATGACCTTTCTGATGGTCACGCATGATCTCGATATGGTGAAGGATTATTTGGGAGAATCGCCGGTATCGCATAACGGAAAAATCCAGTTTTTCGTTCGGCATTCCCATGAGATCGAAAACTGCGAGATCGAGGATCTTCAGCATTCTCTCGTTTAAATTAGGTATTAATTCATTGGATGCAAGAGAAGGAGACGTTGTCATTGCTTGATATATTGCAAAGCGATTTTTTTCAGCGGGCGCTTGTCGGGGGAATATTGATCGGCATCACCGCACCGCTCATCGGAATATTTCTTGTGCTGCGCCGGCTGTCCATGATCGGAGATACGCTGTCCCATGTGACGATTGCCGGCGTTGCGCTCGGATTTCTGATTGAAGTATACCCGCTGGCTGCCGGGCTTGTGTTCGCGGTTGCGGCATCCTTCGCGATTGAGAAGCTGCGAAAGGCGTACAAGAGCTATGCCGAGCTGTCCATTGCGATCATCATGTCAGGCGGCGTAGCGCTCGCGTCGCTGTTCTTCACGCTGGGAATGGGCTATAATACGGATGTCATGAGCTATCTGTTCGGCAGTATCTACACTTTGGATACGACGGATATATATATGGTTGGCGGCGTTACCGTTATCGTCATTGCCGTGGTCTTCCTGCTGCTTAAGGAATTTTTCCTGTTAAGCTTCGAGGAGGACGCTGCCAGCGTCAGCGGACTGCCGGTCAAAGTGATGAACATGGTGATCACGGTATTGACCGCGCTCGTCGTCAGCACGGCGATCAAAATCGTCGGCGCACTGCTCGTGTCCGCGCTTCTGACGATACCGGTTGCCATCAGCCTGCTTCTGGCACGCAGCTTCCGGAGCTCGATCATTCTGTCCGTGGTCATCTCGGAGATCGCCGTCATCGGAGGTTTGATGCTGGCCGGCGTATTTAACCTGGCGCCTGGAGCAACGATTGTACTGCTGCTGATCGGCCTGCTCATCGTCGCATTGGTCGGCAAAAAGGGTTTTACGACGTAAGGAGGTCTAACATTCAATGGCTGATATTAACGTCGGCATCGCATTTGCAGCCGGATTCGCATCCTTTATATCCCCATGCTGCTTGCCGTTATATCCGTCTTATTTATCCATCATCACCGGCATGTCGGTCAATGATTTGAAGAATGAGCAGAACCGCAAGGAGGTCCGCTTCCGGACGATGACGCATACCCTTGCGTTCATTCTTGGTTTTTCGGCGGTTTATTACACCCTTGGATGGGGAGCGGGGCTGTTCGGGGAGTTCTTCATGGAGTACCAGGACCTGATCCGCCAGCTGTCCGCGCTGTTAATCATTGTTATGGGGCTTATGCTGGTCGGCATTTTCCAGCCCCGATTTTTGATGAAAGACCGGAAATTCAACTTTAAATCCAAGCCGACCGGATACATAGGAACCTTTCTGTTCGGAATCGGATTTGCCGCAGGCTGGTCGCCTTGCGTCGGACCGATTCTGACCGCGATTATCGCGCTTGCCGCTTCGGATCCCGGCACATGGTTTCCGCTGATCACATCTTACTCGCTGGGCTTTGCCGTACCGTTTTTTATTCTGGCCTTTTTCATCGGATCGACGCGGTGGATTTTGAAGTATTCCAGCATCTTGATGAAGGTGGGCGGCATATTGATGATCCTGATGGGGATCCTGCTGTTTACGGACCAAATGTACAAAATCACAATTTGGCTGCAGGGCATTACGCCTGAATGGCTGAAATTTTGATGCTGCTTGGCTCCTTTTGGCTCCAGGCTCTTGGATATTGGTAAATGATGGGATATTCAGGGGGCCAGGACTTGCCAACAGGTCTAAAAAACATGTATCATTACAAGAGCAGGTAAATTGAGGTTTTGGTACAGGTTATGTAATTATAGAAGAGAGAGGGAAGAAGATGCCGACACCTAGCATGGAGGATTATTTGGAGCGCATCTACAAACTGATTGACGAGAAGGGATATGCGCGCGTTTCGGATATTGCCGAAGGCTTGGAGGTTCACCCCTCATCCGTCACGAAAATGATTCAGAAGCTGGACAAAGACGAATATTTGATATATGAAAAATATCGCGGCTTGGTACTGACCAGCAAAGGGAAGAAGATGGGCAAGCGGCTCATGGAGCGCCACCATCTGCTCGAGGAATTCCTCGAAATGATCGGTGTTCAGGATGAAAATATCTATAGGGATGTTGAAGGAATCGAGCATCATTTAAGCTGGGATTCCATTACGCGTATCGAAACGCTGGTTGAGTATTTCAAGCGGGACGAGAACCGGCTGCAGGAGCTGCGGGACATTCATAACGAACTGGTTAGCGAATCGTAATGGGGCATCTGTCCGCTTGTGACAGATGTCTTTTTAAACGGGTAGGCATATTGAAGATGTTGGGTTCATAGGTTAGCATTACCTGCAAATTTCATATTTTCGGAGGATTAATAGAAATGAAGCTTCGGCGATGGTTACTTGTATTGATCATGCTGCTATTATGTCTCCCGTCGGTAGTCTCCACAGCACAGGCGAAGTCGGCTGGTATCAGCATACAGCTGGACGGCGTGAAGCTGGAAAGTGACGTATCCCCATACATACTGCCAAAAGTGAACGTGACAATGGTTCCGACCCGGGTCATCAGCGAAGGACTTGGCGCTTCGGTCGTCTGGGAACAGTCCAAACGGACGGTAACGATCCGTAAAGACGGCAACACCCTGCAGTTGACCTCGGGCAAAACCTCCGCATTGGTGAACGGATCAGCGGTTGCGCTGGACGCTTCGGTTCAGATCAAGCAGAGCCGTGTTATGGTACCCCTCCGATTCATCAGCGAAAATCTTGGCTTGAAGGTAGAGTGGAACCAATCGGCGCAGCGGATTTCGCTCTTCTCGGGCTCCGAGGTTACCCCCCCGCCCGTCTCTACGGTCGAAGAGGTAAGAGGAGCTTGGATTTCGACGGTATTTAATCTCGACTGGCCGTCGCCTAAGAGCACGAGCGAACAGCAGAAAGCAGAATACATCGCGCTCCTGGATTCTCTCCAGGAAGTCGGCATCAACACCGTATACGTTCAGGTTCGTCCGGCCGGGGATGCCCTGTATCCATCGGAGCTCGTTCCTTGGTCAAAGGTGCTGACGGGGATACAAGGGGCGGACCCGGGCTATGATCCGGTTGCTTTCATGGTCGAAGAGACGCACAAACGGAATATGGACTTCCACGCGTGGTTTAACCCGTTCCGGGCCAACACCGACGTGCTGACCGCGTCGCTGGATCCGTCCCATGTCGCCCTTGCGCATCCGGACTGGATCGTAAACACCGGCAAGCAGCTGTACATCAATCCGGGAATTCCGGATGCGCGCCAACATATTATCGACACGATCATGGAGGTTGTAGATCAATATGATATCGATGGGGTGCATCTGGACGATTACTTCTATCCGTCCAATACGACCTTTAAAGACGACGCAGCTTACCGCTTGTATAATGATGGTTCGTATACGAACATCGGCGATTGGCGGCGGGCGAACATCAATGATTTTGTAGCTTCTTTAGGCCAATCGATACACGAGTCCAAGCCGGGCGTCGAGTTCGGCATCAGCCCGTTCGGTGTGTGGAGGAACGCCTCCGTGGACAAGACAGGGTCCGATACGAAAGCGGGCGTAACCGCCTACGACAGCATGTATGCCGATGTTAGAGCCTGGATCCAGAATGGCTGGATCGATTACGTTGCCCCGCAGATCTATTGGAGCATGAGCAATTCAACGGTTGATTACGATAAGCTGGTGGACTGGTGGGTGAACGAGGTAAAAGGCACGGGCGTCGATCTGTTGATCGGCCATGCCCCATACAAGCTCGGGACGTCCGAGGTCGGATGGCAGAGCGCATCGGAAATTATCAATCAGCTGAAGTACAATCGAGGATTTTCTGAGATCAAAGGCAGCATCTTCTTCCGTGCGGAGAACATTTTGAGCAATCCGTTAGGTCTTAAAGAGCAATTGCAATCATATTATAAATAAGATTTGGCGCACGTCCTACAGGTATGAATCATCCCCCGCCCTCATACATAGTCATTAGACCATGTGAGGCGGGGGATTTTCTGTATGCAGATCAATGCGGTTTTTGAAGGCGGCGGGGTCAAGGGCATCTCTCTCGCCGGCGCTGTTAAAGCAGCCGAATTGGCGGGGATCGAATTTAGCCGCGTTGCCGGAACGTCCTCCGGATCGATCGTCGCGTCCGTGCTTGCAGCAGGGTACCGAGCGGATGAAATCCGGAAGATCATTGAGGAGACTCCATTTCATACCTTCCTCCAGCGCGCACCGGTGTTCAATGCAAAGATCATCGGACCGGCTTTGAGGGTGTTGATCAAGAAGGGGCTATATTCTGGGGAAGCGCTGGAGAACTGGATCCGAAAAATTTTGCTGGACAAAGGCATATTCACCTTCTCCGATATTCCGGCCGGTAAGCTCTACATCGTTGCTTCGGATATTACGAACGGCAGACTGCTGGTGCTGCCGGACGATTTGCGCCAATACGGCATTAATCCGGCAACGTTTCCCGTCGCCAAAGCGGTGCGGATGAGCTGCAGCATTCCCTATTTTTTCGACCCGGTCATTCTTCGGCTCATAGGCAGAGCAGCTAAAGGGAAATCGTTCGCCGAACAATTTGTATATATCGTGGACGGGGGGCTGCTTAGCAATTTTCCGCTGTGGCTGTTTGACCGTGAATCGAAAGGAGGCCCGAAGCCTCTGCCGGTGCTCGGCTTTCAAATGGTGGGGAAGAACAGCAATTCACCGCATGAAATTGACGGTCCCTTCAGCATGCTGACGGCGATGTTCGAGACGATGCTGTCGGCGCATGATGAGCGGTATATCGAGCAGCAAAACCGCAGCCGCACCATCAAAATCCCGACCCTTGGCATCGGCACGACCCATTTTCACCTGACCAAGGAGGAGAGCATGAACCTGTACAATTCGGGCTTGACGGCAGGCACGCAGTTCTTCTCAAGATGGAAACCCGAACAGATGTGAATAAGTAAACAATAAAGCGCAGATTCCGAGGCTGCTGAAGCCTTGAAATCTGCGCTTTTGCTTCTAGTGATATTTCGGTAGATCATCGGAAGGGTCAGACTTGCCCTTCTGACCGTCGATGACCTGGAACGGATACTGTTTGCGTGTTGCGGATGGGCTTGTTTTTCTCGTCGGTTGGCTCTTGCGCGCCAGCTTGGCCGCGGTTCGCTTGGACGGCTTCACCTTCGGACGCTTGTTAAAGCGGCGGGGCGGAAACTTGTACAGCACATAGACGATTGCGACGATGATGGCCGGAATCAGCACCATCATCCTTGTGCTCGGGCTAATCAGCAGGCCCAAAACGCCTACTGCGGCTAACCCGATAGCCGTCCAAAAAATGATCGCATGCCTTCTCATGGATTCATCACCCTTTCGCGGGATCCAGCACACTTCCTGTCACAGTTTGCGACACGGGAACATTCTCGTATTGGGCATCTAATTCACGCATTCTGTTAAAGGATGCGATGGATACTTCGACTTGGTCATCCGTCGGCTCCTTCGTTGTGAGCAGCTGCAGCCACAACCCCGGGTAACCGAGGAAACGGAGAACGGGAATATCTCGCATGGCATTGGTAAGCTTCAGGAACTCAAAGGAAATGCCGAGCACGACCGGAAGAAGAGCGATTCGCTGGATGATCCGTTCTGTCATCGTATCCCATGGGACAACCGAATATACAACGACACCGAGCACGATGGTCAGCATCATGAAGCTGCTGCCGCAACGGTAATGCAGCCTTGTATACTTCTGCACGTTCTTGACGGTCAGCTCTTCACCGGCCTCATATGCGCTGATCACCTTATGCTCGGCGCCGTGATACTGGAACAGCCGCTTGATGACCGGCGTTTGGGAGATCGCCCATAGATAGACAAGAAGCAGGATCAATTTAATGATACCTTCAATCAGGTTATGCACGATATAGTTATCAAATGTATTCCCGAATAAGAAATCCTCAACAAAAACCGGCACGAGGGTAAAGAGCAGCTTGCCGACGATAAAGGACAGCACGCTGACCGCGGCAACGCCGATGATCATGCTTAGGCTCCAGCCGGATTCTTCCTTCTCCTTCTGCTTCTCACGCTCCTCCGGATCCAGGCTGTCGTCAGCGAATGCATCTGCGGAGTAGTTCAGATGCTTCGAGCCCTTGATGGTTGAATCTATCAGACTGACGATGCCGCGAAGAAGCGGAACCTTCCGCAGCTTCCGTACCCATTCCTTATCCTCGCGAGGCACCTCTAGAAACTTGATCTCATTATTCTTGCGACGAACGGCCGTTACGTTGACATGCTTGCCGCCGAACATAACGCCTTCGATTACAGCTTGGCCTCCATAGCTGATCGGGGTTGACTTTTGGGACAACCAGTTCACCCTCCCTGACATGTTTTTCGTTCTATTAACTATTGTATCGAATTTTGAAAGTAATTTCTAGTTGGATTGACCCGTGGGAAGCGGAGCATACTATCTGCTAAAGAAGGGAAGATGAGCATCGACTACCAAGCGAAGGAGGATTCAACATGACCGAAGGTCAATTTCGACAGGAGAACAAGGTGACGAATCCGTTTTTGTACGCCCTGGAGCTGGGGTATTACGCTGGGCTGATTTGGGGAGCAGTAAGATGGATTTTTTATACGCTGAAATTCACGAGGGTGGTGCCCGGCTTCTTGATGGAGCCCTTCTTCAAGCATGAGTTTCTCGTCACCGCGGCGGGGCAGATTGCGGGCTGGCTGTCGTTTATCGCGTTCTCCGTTATCGCTTCGCTGATTTACGTGTTTCTTTTCCGCAAGCTCAAAGGTCCCTGGCCCGGCATCATTTACGGCGTCATTTGGTGGATCGTGCTTTATATCGCCCTCAACCCTTGGCTCCGGTTTACGGCTCCGGTTAAAAAGCTGACGTGGGATACGAACATATCCGAGTTTTGCATTTTTATATTATGGGGACTCTTTATCGGTTACACGGCTGCCCAGGAATTTACCGACGAACGGATGCGCGAGCCGAAGCAGGTTACGGGTTAAAAACAATAAACTTCTCAATCCGATACCGCCTATGGTAAAATAGCACTTGGTTATTTGACGAAAAGGTGGGAAACCCTATGAAAACCATATGGGTGATAAACGGACCGAATTTAAACCTGCTCGGCTTCCGGGAACCGGGGATATACGGTTCGCTCAGCCTGCAGGCGATCGAGGATAATTTGCGCAAGCAAGCGGATGCTGCGGGGATCGGGATTACCTTCTTTCAGTCTAACCACGAGGGTGCGATCATTGACCGGATCCATGAAGCGATCGGGCAGGCGGATGGAATACTGCTGAATCCGGGCGCGCTGACGCATTACAGCTATGCTGTGCGCGATGCGGTCAGCTCGGCGCGGATTCCCACCGTGGAGGTTCATCTTTCGAACATTCATGCTAGGGAAGAATTCCGTCATACTTCCGTCATTGCGCCTGTTGCTGCCGGTCAAATCGCGGGCTTCGGCGCGGCCAGCTACACGCTGGGCTTGTCAGCCCTTTTACAAATTCTGGAGACCAGGGAGGCATAGCGGCGTTTGGATACCCGCTTTGATCCCGGCATGGGTGAGAGGAGATGGAACAATGAGCAGCAAACGAGTAGCAGGACTGCGCGAGAAGCTCGAGGCCAAAGGCTTGTCGGCCATGCTGATCGGTAGCCCGATCAACCGCAGATATTTGACAGGGTTTACGGGATCCGCAGGATATGTGCTGATCACGAAGGAACAGTCGTATCTGCTGACGGATTTCCGTTACATGACACAGGCTCCGCAGCAAGCGACCGGCTTTAAGGTCATTGAGCACGGAGCGAAGGTTATGGATACCGTAAAAGAACTGCTTCAATCCGAAGGCATTGCCTCGCTCGGTTTCGAGCAGGACCATGTTACATACGGGGTTTATTCCGGTTATACGGAGCAGCTTGCACCGATCAGCCTCGTTCCGGTATCGGGTCTGGTCGAGGAGCTCCGTATCATCAAGGATGCCGAGGAATTGAAGATCATGCAGCGCGCTGCCGATTTGGCCGATGAAACGTTCAGCCATGTGCTCACATTGCTTCAAGCGGGCAAAACCGAGCGCGAAATCGATCTGGAGATGGAAATGTTCATGCGCAGCCGCGGCGCGACTTCCTCCTCCTTCGACACCATCGTCGCTTCCGGAGAACGTTCTGCGCTACCGCACGGCGTTGCCAGCGACCGGGTGATTCAAGGCAATGAGTTCGTCACCTTTGATTTCGGCGCACTCCTGGATGGATACTGCTCGGATCTGACCCGGACGGTAGCCCTCGGCAGCCCGGATCCGAAGCTGAAGGAGATCTATGACATCGTGCTCGAAGCACAGCTGCATGCGCTTGCGCATATCAAGCCAGGCATGACTGGACGCGAGGCCGATGCGCTGGCACGCGACATCATCACCCGGTACGGATATGGCGAGTATTTCGGGCATAGCACGGGACATGGACTGGGCATGGAGGTTCATGAATCGCCGCGACTGTCCAAGGCGAGCGACGATATCCTGAAGCCGGGCATGGTCGTAACCGTGGAGCCGGGCATTTACTTGCCGGGTCTTGGCGGTGTCCGTATTGAAGATGATATTGTGATCACGGAAACGGGTATTCAAATATTGACAAGCTCGTCCAAAGATTACACCGTGCTCTAATGAAAGGCCGCAACAACGAACAAGAATTATTCAAACCGTATCCTTTAGGAGGGAAATTCAGTGATTTCAGTCAATGATTTTAAAACAGGATTAACCGTAGAAGTGGATGGCGATATTTTTACCGTTTTGGATTTTCAGCATGTTAAGCCAGGTAAAGGCGCCGCATTCGTACGCTCCAAATTGAAGAACTTGCGCAACGGCAACACGGTGGAGAAAACATTCCGTGCCGGTGAAACGATCGGACGCGCGCAAATTGACAACCGCGGCGTGCAGTACCTGTATGCAAGCGGACAGGAGCATGTGTTCATGGATAACGAAACCTATGACCAGTTCAGCTTGACCAGTGAGCAGCTGGAATGGGAACTGAATTTCCTGAAGGAAAACATGAATGTTAACATCATCAGCTATCAGGGAGAAATTCTCGGGATCAACCTGCCGAACAGCGTCGAGCTGAAGGTAGTGGAAACCGAGCCGGGAATTAAAGGCAACACAGCGACAGGCGCTACAAAAAATGCGAAGGTGGAAACAGGCCTCAATGTGCAAGTTCCGCTGTTCATCAATGAAGGCGATGTGCTTCTGATCGATACCCGTGAAGGAAAATACATCTCCCGCGCATAAGGCTGGCTTATTAGGCGAAACGATCTAATCGCCCCGCCTCTGCCAATATCTTCTGTTGCAACGCGACTCCTGTACGTCAAGTACGGGAGTTTTTTATATTTTCTAGATTGAAGGGCGCTCAGAGCGGCATTTCTTTCAGACGAAAGCCTTGACGGAGGGTGTTACTTTCGTATTATACTGTTTTAAAGTGAGAAACCATGAACCAATGCACTGGTACATACTGATTATCATGTGGGGAGTGAAAGAGGCATTGTCATTGTACGTTATGAAATTCGGAGGCAGCTCTGTAGGCGATACAGAACGCATGAAGCGCGTGGCCGGACGAATTGTAGAGAAACAGGATGAAGGCCATCAGTGCGTTGTTGTTGTATCCGCGATGGGGGATACCACCGACGATCTGATTGATCAAGCTAAACTATTAAACGAGAACCCGCCCGCACGGGAAATGGATATGCTGTTAACGACCGGAGAGCAGATCTCGATCTCGCTTCTCTCGATGGCGATTCATAGTCTAGGGCGCAAAGCTGTATCCTTTACGGGATGGCAGGCCGGATTCCGGACGGAAGCCGTCCACGGCAAAGCCCGTATTACCGATATATCCCCGGAGCGCGTGCACAAGGCGCTGAATGACGGAAATATTGTCATCGTTGCCGGCTTCCAGGGGATGTCGGAAGAAGGCGAAATCACGACCCTCGGCCGCGGAGGCTCGGATACGACCGCGGTGGCGCTGGCTGCAGCGATTTCGGCCGATGTGTGTGAAATCTATACGGATGTGGACGGGGTATACTCTACCGATCCGCGCGTAGTAAAATGCGCACGGAAGCTCCCTGAGATTTCATACGATGAAATGCTGGAGCTGGCGAACCTTGGGGCAGCGGTGCTTCATCCCCGAGCAGTTGAATACGCCAAACACAATCAAGTGAAGCTTGTTGTTAGATCAAGCTTTAATCATAACGAGGGAACGGTTGTTAAGGAGGAAACGAGCATGGAACAAGGTGTAGTGGTCAGCGGTATCGCATTCGACAAGAACGTTGCCAGAATCAGCATTATGGGTGTTGCCGATACCCCTGGCATTCTGGCGCAGGTGTTCGGCGAACTGGCCAAAGAAGGGATCGACGTGGATATCATCGTACAAAGCGGTGTCCAAAACGGGGAAGCAGACTTTTCCTTCACCGTATCCCTGCATGACCGGGAGCGTGCTTTGTCCGTCATCGAACGGATCCGTGGCGAGCTTCCGTACCGCGACGTAACCTCCGAGGACAATCTGGTGAAGGTATCGATCGTCGGCGCGGGCATGGTAAGCCACCCTGGCGTTGCCGCCCAAATGTTCGACGTGATCTCCCGTCAAGGGGTCAGCATTAAGATGGTCAGCACCTCCGAGATCAAAGTATCCTGCGTGATTGACGGAAGCAATCTCGAAGGCGTCGTTCAAGCACTTCATACGGCGTATGGACTGGACACCGACCAGCAGGCAAGCGTCGGAGGCCCGCAGGTTCGCCGCTAAGTTCATATCATTCTAGTTCGGTTCATAGAGCAAAGACTGTCTCAAGGGCAAATGCCCGGGGGCAGTCTTTTTTTTGTTGTGAGATTCGTGTCTATGAAATAAAAAAATAGAGATAAATTCGGGGATGAATGCATATTTTTAATCATCACGCAATGGAAGAAGGAGGGAGAACTTCATGTTGGACAAGTTCGTCGCCAGCATGGCAACGCTTCGGCTGTTCTCGGGCAGCCTCGAGATCGTTGCTGCGATTGTCATGCTGCGGCTGAATCAAGTAGATAAAGCGCTCGCCGTCAATTCCGCGCTAGCGTTTACCGGCCCGCTCATTCTGATCCTAACCACGACCATCGGGCTTGTAGGTATGGCGGATAAGCTGTCATGGGGGAAGATCGGCTGGATATTGTGCGGGGTTGCCTGCCTCTTATACGGAATCTTAAAAAAATGATAGATTCCCGTCATAAATGCAGGGTACAAGCATACACATGGGATAAGAAATCTTTTTAACAGAAGGCAGATTTTCAAAAAAGGACAACTTGGGGGAAATTGATATGACACTGAATTGGCTGGGGCTGTTTCCCGAATCCGTCAAACGAATGCTGCTGAACCTGCCGAGTGAGCTGCTGGAGCATGTGGAGGAGGTGCGAATCCGGGAAGAGCGTCCCCTCGAAATCAATTCGCAGGGCAGATACCACTTCCTGGATCGAAACGGCGGATTGACGCTGCGGCCGGAGGAGGCGTACAAGCCGACACGGGAGGATACACACAGGCTGCTGGATCTGATCAGTAATCATTCCCTTTACACGATGGAAGAGGAGCTGCGGAAAGGATTCATAACGATCCCCGGCGGGCACCGGGTCGGGCTGGCGGGGCGGACGGTTCTCAGCGGAGGGAAAGTGGAGCATATCCGGGATATCAGCGGCTTTAATGTTCGGATTGCCAAAGAGATCCGCGGGGCGGCCGACGAGATGCTTCCGCATTTGCTGGACCGCAAACGCAAGCGTGTCATGCATACTCTGATTCTTTCTCCTCCTCAGCATGGAAAGACGACGCTGCTTCGGGATCTGGCCCGGCAAATCAGCTATGGCCAGTGGGGGGCAGGGACCGTTCGATGGCCTGGCATGAAAGTGGGCATTGTGGACGAACGCTCCGAAATCGCCGGCTGCCAGCGGGGGGTTCCCGGGTTCGATGTCGGTCCCAGGACGGACGTGCTGGACGGTTGCCCCAAAGCAGAGGGCATGATGATGATGATCAGGTCCATGTCGCCGGACGTTCTCATTGTGGACGAGATCGGCCGGGCCGAGGATGCGGAGGCAGTTGTTGAGGCGCTCCATGCCGGCATAAGCGTCATCGCCACGGCTCACGGCTCTTCCGTCCAGGACATGCGGGGACGTCCTGCTCTGTCGGGACTGATCGAGAATCGAATGTTTGAAATGTACGCGGTTCTCAGCCGCACCGGGGATGCAAGGTCGTTCAAGCTTTATGACGGAGGGCAGCGAACGCTTCAGTCCGCTCCCAGCGGTCCGCCTGGCGGTGATGCCTATGCTTAAACTGGTAGGTGCTTTGCTCGTCATTGGTGCAGGAACGCTCGCAGGCTTCTATCAGGCCCAGCAGTTTGCGGTCAGACCAAGGCAGCTGCGGGAGCTGATACTGGCGCTCCAGCGGCTTGAAACCGAGATCAGCTATGGCTTTACGCCGCTTCCGGATGCACTGGAACGAATCAGCGCCTCTCTCCGGGATCCACTGAAATCCTTGTTCGCCCAAGCCGCGCAGTATATGAGGCCGGATTATGGCTTATCGGCAGAGGACAGCATACGCAAGGCTCTGGAGGATTACTGGAAGCGGACTTCCATGAAAAACGCCGAGAGGGAAGTGATGGAACAGCTCGGCGGCGTACTTGGCACCAGTGACAGGCAGGACCAGATGAAGCATATTGCGCTGGCCGCCCAGCAGCTGAAGCATGAAGAAGAGGCGGCAAGGGATGACCAGGCGAAATATGAAAAGATGAGCAAAAGTCTGGGGCTGTTAATTGGAGCATTGATCGTCATTTTGATCTTTTAGCGAGGTGCCAAGGAAATGAACATTGAAGTCAACGCCATCTTCCAGATCGCCGGGATCGGCATCATCATCGCCATGATTCATACGGTCCTGAAACAGATGGGCAAAGAGGATATGGCACACTGGGTGACTCTCATCGGTTTTGTGGTGGTGCTGTTTATGGTCGTAAGGCTGCTCGATGATCTGCTTAAGGAAATCAAAAGTATTTTTCTATTCCAGTAGGTGGACCTTTATGGAAATTATCCAGGTGGTAGGCCTCGGTCTTATCGCTACCGTACTGATTCTGGTCGTCAAGGACCAGAAGCCGTTATTTGCCTTCCTACTCGCCGTGGCGACCTCCGTCATGATCTTCCTGTTCCTGATCGGAAAGATCGGCGACGTGATCCGGATGCTGGAGGATTTGGCCGAGAACTCCGGCGTCCAGATGATCTATCTCAAAACGGTGCTGAAGATTATCGGGATAGCCTACATCGCTGAAATGGGGGCGCAAATCGTAAGGGATGCCGGTCAGGAATCGATCGCTTCCAAAATAGAACTGGCGGGAAAAGTGCTCATATTGGTACTCGCTGTACCGATTATCGGGATCATCATCGAGACGGTCCTGAAGCTCCTCCCGGCATGATTAAGGAGGGAGGGGCGTGGCACATGCAGGATCATCGAGGAGAACCGGTTTATACAGGCTGATCGTAATGCAGCTCATGCTGCTGGTGTCCGGCATGTTCATAAGCATCGCCCCTGCAGCCGCTGCCGAAAATCCTGCCGGGGACTTGGTAACGGAGCAAACGGAGCAGCTTCCGACCGAGCAGGTGGAGAAATATTGGGAGCAATTGATGAAGGATTACGGCGGATTCTTTCCCGAGGGCAGGACGCCGTCCCTGATGGAAATGCTTCTTCCGGGCGGCGATGGCTTCAGCTTTAAAGGCATCATGTCCGGCCTTGGAAAGTATCTCTGGCACGAGGTGCTGTATAACGGAAAGCTGCTAGTAACGATCATCATGCTGAGTATCATGAGCTTGATCCTGGAAAACTTGCAGACGGCCTTTGAGAAGGGCACCGTGAGCCGGGTAGCGTACACGATCTGCTACATGGTTGTGCTGGTCATTGCGGTCAACAGCTTCAGCGTCGCGATCGGCTACGCCAAAGACGCGATCACCGGCATGATCGACTTCATGATGGCGATGCTGCCGCTGCTCTTTGCCCTCATGGCATCGATGGGCAATGTGGTGACCGTCTCGGTCGCGCATCCCTTGGTGATCTTCATGGTACATACGGTGGGAACCTTGATTAGAACGATCGTATTTCCGCTGCTCTTCTTCTCGGCACTTCTGCACTTGGTCAGCTCGCTGTCCGTAAAGTACAAGCTGACCCAGCTTGGCAATCTGCTCCGGGGCATCGCGATGGGCTTCCTGGGCGTCATGCTGACCGTCTTCCTCGGCGTCATCTCGGTGCAGGGCATCACGAGCTCCGTGACGGACGGGGTCACGATCCGAACGGCCAAGTACGTAACCGGCAACTTCGTTCCGGTGGTGGGAAAAATGTTCGCGGATGCGACAGATACCGTAATCTCGGCATCGCTGCTCGTTAAAAATTCAATCGGTCTGGCAGGGGTCATCATCATCTTGTTTCTCTGCGCATTTCCGGCGATCAAGATTTTGACCCTTGCCCTGATCTACAATCTGGCGGCAGCCGTCATGCAGCCGCTGGGCGACACGCCGATCACAACCTGCCTGCAGGCGATCGGCAAGACGCTGCTGTACGTATTCGCCGCACTGGCTGCCGTGAGCATGATGTTTTTCCTGGCGATTACGATTCTGCTTACCGCAGGCAATATAACGGTCATGATGCGGTGACGACGGGCTTGCCGGCCAAGGTAAGGGGGGATGATCGATGGACTGGCTTTCGGATTGGCTCAAAAATGTCATCATGGTCGTGCTCTTCGCCGCTTTCGTAGACCTGATTCTTCCGGGGAAAGCACTCGAGAGATACGCGCGACTGGTTCTGAGCCTGATCATCCTACTTACGCTGCTCAGCCCGATCATCCGCTTGCTGACAGACCCGCCGGAACAACGGCTGGCCCAGGAACTGGAGCGGCAGGAAAAAGGGCTCCCGCAGGAGATGCAGCTGGAATCCATTCTGGCCCAAGCCGAGAAGCTGAAGGATGTGCAGCAGAGCCAGAGCCTGGAGTGGGCCGGCAGCGAGCTTGCCCGCGTCATGAAAGAGGAAATCGCAGCCGAGACGGGAGAAGCGGTGCAAGAGGTTGAGGTCGTGCTGGCAGCAACCCGGGCGGAGGACGACTCGTATACGGGAGCGGATATCCGCTCCGTGGATGTGAAGCTAAGCGGACCATCCGATGCTGCCGTTTCCGAAGAGGGCTCCGGGGCGAAAGAGCCGATTGGGATAACCCCTGTCGAATCGATTGAAGTAAATTTAGAGTCCGGCACAACGGATAACAATGGCAGTCAAGCGCCGTCTCAAGGTCGCGAGGCAGTAAGCAAAGATTACAAAGCACGAGAGGAACAGATCGTCAAATACATCAGCCAGAGATGGGATCTTAACCCGGATCTGATTACGATACATTTGCCGGAGCATGGGCAGGATGACAAAAAGTTATAACGGAGGTGAGGATGATGGGAAAATGGCTGAAGCGGCTTGAACAGTGGCTTGGCGGCGGCGCCGGCGGAGCCAAAAAAATGCAGACCTTCCGCTGGCTGATTATACTCGGTCTCATCGGCGTCGCAATCATGCTGTTCAACTCCTTCGTCAATGTAAAGAAGCTGGATCATGAAAATATCGGCCGCGAGCCGCCGGAATCCGCGGCCGTATCGACCGGACAGGGCAGCGAGCCCGCCGGCGGAAGCAGCGAGTTTGAGAGCATCGAGCAGGATTTCGAGATGCGGACGCGGACGATGCTGGAGCAAATCGTTGGGGTTGGTGCCGTGGATGTGATGGTCACCGTGGAATCCACGGAGGAGCTTGTCGTTCAGAAGGACATCAAGGACACCCAGGAGCTGACCGAGGAGACCGATGCCAACGGCGGCAGGCGCCATGTCACGAGCTATCAGCGCGACGGGCAGATCGTGACTTATGATTCATCCGGTAAAGAGACGCCGATCGTCACTAAGCGGATTAAACCGCAGGTTCGGGGCGTGCTCGTCGTAGCCAAGGGAGCAGAGAACGAGATCGTCAAGAACTTGATCGTGGATGCCATCCAGCGGGGGCTGAATGTACCGTCCCACCGCATATCGGTTGTCCCGCGAAAGCAGTAGCAGTGTTTTACCGCCCGAATGAGCAACTCATACGAGGCTCAAAACCAAGGCTTTTTATTCCAAAGGAGGATACGTTCAAATGAATAACAAAAGACAAACCATATGGTTGGTTTCGATGCTGAGTTTAATGGTGATCCTGTCAGCGTACTATCTGTTCACGGATGAATCCAGCACGAAAGCGCCGCCTGTCGCCGAAAGCACGCAGGTTGACGGCCAGAAGCCTGCAGCCGGCCAAGGCGCAAACGGCACAAGCGACGAGCTGGTTGTTAACGAAGTGATCGAGGAAGGAACCGACGGAGATTCCGGCGCGAACGAGCAGAATGCCGAGAGCACGGACACTGGAGCACAGACCGGCAGCGAAGATCCGGCTAAAGCGGCACAGGGAGATCAAGGCAAAGAAGGAGAGCCTAGCAAAGAAGGAGAGCAAGGCAAGCAAGGAGAGCAGGAGCAAGCCGGAACCAAGGACAGCGCGGAAGAGCCTAAGGTAACGGAGACCAAAGAGGGTGAACAGGCGCCTGCGGAAACAAGCAGCACGCAAGGGGGCAAAACCGAGCAGGAGGTGCTGGAGGAAGTAGCGGCCCAAGCCTCCTCGGCGCGAGCTCAGCTGGATGCCTATAAGCTGGACCGGGAACAGAAGAACATGAAATTATATGACGATTTGATTTCGAAGATCGACAACCATGAGAGCAAGCCGGAGGAGACGGCACAGGCTTCCGAGCAATTGAAAGAAGCGGAGGAAAAAGAGGAGATCATTCTCAACATCGAGGCGCAGCTGCAGCAGCAATTCGGCAATGCCGTCGTTAAAGAAGAGAGCGAGAAATACAATGTCGTCGTGCTCAGCGACAAGCTTGACGCCAAAGGCGCCGCCGATATCGTCGGTCTCGTCATGAAAGAGCTGAAAGTAACGCAGGATAAGGTTACGGTTCAATATGTTGCCCCGTAAAAGCATCCGCTGTTTTTCAACATAAATCACCTTTATACGATAAACATTGCGGAGTCCGGGATTTCCCTGGACTCTTTCTATTTCGCTCGATTGTGATATAATACTCTAAGCTATCGACTGACTGTCCGAATCAGGGCTTCTACAGAAAGTGAAGGAGTGAACGACTGATCATGTTTAAATTAAACGAGATTAAAGAGCTTATTAAGCTGGTGGATGAAACATCCGTACATGAATTGGAAATTGAAAATGAAGGCACGCGTTTGTCCATTAAGAAGCCGAACCCTGCCGAAGCCGTTATTCAGCAAGTAGCGCCGCAAGCCTACATTCCTGCGCCTCAAGCCATGGCACCGCAAGCTGTACAGCAGCAGGCCACGGTCAACCAGGCTCCTGCCGCGGCAGCGCCACAGGAAGCAGCGGAGGTTAACAGCTCATTACATAAGATCGTATCACCGATGGTAGGGACCTTCTATCGCGCCCCTTCCCCTGAAGCGCCTTCTTTCGTCAGCCCCGGGGACAAGGTAACCGAGAAGACAACGGTCTGCATCATTGAGGCGATGAAGCTGATGAACGAGCTGGAGGCCGAGGTTAAAGGGGAGATCGTCGAAGTCCTCGTCGAGAACGGCCAGCTGGTCGAGTTCGGGCAGCCACTGTTCCTGGTGAAGCCGGAGTAGTGCACGCTGTACTCGCCATGAGCGGGAGTCTTATGAGTCCGAAGGAGGTTACTTCATGACATTTCAAAAAGTCTTAATCGCGAACCGCGGCGAAATTGCAGTCCGCATCATCCGCGCATGCCGGGAGCTTGGCATCTCGACGGTTGCGGTATATTCCGAGCCTGATAGGGACTCTCTGCATGTTCGCCTTGCCGATGAAGCTTACTGCATCGGTCCGACGTTATCGAAGGACAGCTATCTGAACTTTACGAATATTATGAGCGTGGCGACATTGACCGAATGCGATGCCATCCATCCGGGATACGGCTTCCTTGCCGAGAATGCCGACTTCGCCGAAATCTGCGAATCCTGCAACATCACCTTTATCGGTCCGTCTGCCGATGCCATTAACCGCATGGGTGACAAGGCGGTTGCCAAGCAGACGATGAAGGATGCCGGCGTACCGGTTATCCCTGGCTCAGACGGGCTGATCGAGGATTTGAACGAAGCGATTATGCTGGCCCGCGATATCGGCTATCCTGTTATTATCAAAGCCACCGCAGGCGGCGGAGGCAAGGGCATCCGGATCGCCGAGGACGAGGAAGCGCTGATTAAGCAGATTACGACGGCCCAGCAGGAAGCGCAGAAAGCCTTCGGCAATGCCGGCGTTTACCTGGAGAAATATTTGACGGGAATGAAGCACGTCGAAATCCAAATTATTGCGGACAAGCACGGGAACGCGGTCCATCTCGGAGAGCGCGATTGTTCCGTTCAGCGCCGGAGACAGAAGCTCGTTGAGGAAGCGCCTTGTCCGGTGATTACGGAAGAAGTACGTACCCGGATGGGAGAAGCCGCCGTGCGCGCAGCCAAGGCGGTCCAATACTCCGGAGCGGGTACGCTGGAGTTCTTGCTCGGTCCGGACGGGCAGTTCTATTTCATGGAAATGAATACGCGGATCCAGGTGGAGCATCCGGTAACCGAGATGGTAACCGGAGTTGACTTGATTCAGGAGATGATCTCGGTTGCTGAAGGGAATCCGCTCAGCTTCACCCAAGAGGATATCGTCATCAACGGATGGTCGATCGAATGCCGGATCAATGCCGAGAATCCTGACAAAGGCTTTATGCCGGCACCGGGTACGATTCAATTCTACCTTCCGCCGGGAGGACCTGGCGTGCGCGTGGACAGCGCGGCTTATCCGGGCTATACCATTTCGCCGTATTACGATTCCATGATCGCGAAGCTGATCGTATGGGCGCCGACTCGAAACGAAGCGATTGCGAAGATGAAGCGCGCGCTTTCCGAATTCGAGATTGAAGGCATTTATTCCACCATTCCGTTCCACCAAAAACTGATGAACCATCCAACCTTTATCAAAGGCGATTTCGATATTAAGTTTTTGGAAGAAAATGAGGTATAAATCGTTTGGCCAAGTTTGTCATAAACTTGGCCGAATGGTATAGTATGAGTAATAAGAGCGCATGCCTTAAGCAGTCCCTCGAGCATCCGCAAACTTATTCCCGAAAGGTGTGTTGAGACTATGGCTGAGACATTGCCAACTACAGAATTTGAACGTACGGATATCGGTGAGATTCAGATTGCGCCGGAAGTCATTGAAGTTATCGCAGGGCTTGCAACGGTGGAAGTCCGCGGGGTTGCAGGAATGAGCGGCGGCTTTGCCGGCGGCATCGCTGAGCTGCTTGGCCGGAAAAATCTGTCCAAAGGCGTCAAGGTAGAAGTCGGACAACGCGAAGCGGCTGTTGATGTATCCGTTATCGTTGAGTACGGACATCGTCTTCCGGAAGTAGCGGGTGAAATCCAGCGCAACGTGAAGCGGTCCATTGAGAATATGACAGGTCTTACCGTCGTTGAGGTCAATGTACATATTCATGATGTTCATTTCATGAAGACAAGCGAGAAGAACGACGATCTGGATCTGGTGCAGCGCGTGAAATAAAATGGATCATTTCATAGCCCCCGGCAGCAATGTCGAGGGTTTAATCTAATTTAAGGAGGCTGTGCGGGTCGTGGCCAAAATCATGGACAGACTTCTGCTGTTTATATACAGCTTGAGTATCGGTGTTATATCTGTAGTTGCCATCCTCCTGTTAAGCGGTGCGGTTCCGTACCATTTGACGTTTGCCCAGGAGCAGCAGCTCGTTCTGGCGGGGATTATCATTGCTGCCGTATTGTTTCTCCTCAGCATCCGGTTCTTTTACATTTCGGTACGTCGCGACCGTTCCACGCTCAATTCGATCGATCAGCGCACGGAGTTTGGAGACATTCAGATTTCGGTGGAAACGATTGAAAATCTGTGCCTGAAGGCAGCTTCCAAGGTGCGAGGCGTGAAGGATCTGAAGTCCCGAATCAAGGTGTCCCAATCAGGGCTTGAGATTGCGATCCGTGCCGTGGTGGACGGCGAGGAATCCATTCCTGCGCTGACGACCGAGGTGCAGAAGCAGGTGCATGATTTCGTTGAAGAGACGACGGGAATTCCAGTCTCGTCCGTATCCGTATATATCGCTAACGTGGTTCAGGCGCCTAGCTTTAAGAGCCGCGTGGAATAGAGGTGAATTTCCCAAATGCCTTGGAAAGAAATATGGGAGAGTCACAGAGGGCGGATCTTCGGTGTCGCCGGCGGTCTTGTGTGCGGACTGATTTATCTATTATCCGGTTTTTGGGATATGCTGTTCTTTGCATTAGTGGTATTTATCGGCTATACGTTTGGCAAACGCAAGGATTTGAACCAAGGCTCCATCTTCCACTTTCAGGAATGGGGGCGCTGGTTGTCCGAGCGTTGGCGGCCGTTTAAATGAACCCTGTGATATGCTTCTTTCGGCAAAAAAGCTAAAGGACAGGTTAATGATGCCTTTTTTGCAGAAAGCAGCGGTTCACAGGTTTTTTTATTGTGAGGATTTTGGTGAAGATCTAAAGTACAAGCAGCAATATATAAAGAGTTTAACGGTTTAGCTCGTCTATATATTGCTTTCATAAGCTGCTGAAAATCGAGTTTTGCAAAAGACTGGTCAAAACTTTATGGAAAATTGATAATACTAATCAGAAAAATGGATTCAGGCAGGGTCCACAGGAGGAACAAAATGAAAAGACGTGTAGCTAGGGAGATCGCCGTTCAAAGCCTGTATCAGATGGAAATGAACGAAGTCGACAGCCTGGAGGCTGTATCGATGCTGCTCTCGGAGGCGGCCGAAGAGAATGAGACGGAGCGAGTGATCGGCGACGAGGTTCAGATGAAGGAGTATGTGCTGCAGCTGGTCAACGGGACATGGAATTCCAGGGAAACGATTGACCAGCTGCTCGCTCATTACTTAAAAGGCTGGCAGGTTAGCCGCCTTTCCCGCGTGGATCGCCAGATTCTCCGTCTGGCTGTGTACGAGCTCGGATACCGCGATGACGTGCCCGGTAAGGTGGCCGTCAATGAAGCGATCGAGCTATCGAAGCATTTCGGTACCGAGGAATCGGGTAAATTCGTAAACGGCGTATTGGGCCGGATTATCCAGGAGCTGGATCAAGTCAAAGCGAAGTTGCAACAATCATAATTCTACGCCCAGGATGGCAGGCGGATCATTCAATCATAGTGAGGAGAGATTAGGATGACAGCAGCAACGATCATTAATGGTAAACAGATATCCGAAGAAATTCGCGAAGGGATCGCGCTGGAGGTGCAGCAGCTGTCGAAACAGGGCGTGCGCCCGGGCTTGGCGGTTGTGCTGGTGGGTGACGATCCGGCTTCCCATGTTTATGTCCGAAATAAGGAAAAGGCGTGCCACGATCTCGGCTTTTATTCCGAGGTGCACCGGCTTCCTGCCGATTCCAGCCAGGAAGAGGTGCTAGCTCTGGTGGACAAGCTGAATAAGCAGTCGTCCATTCACGGGATTCTTGTTCAGCTTCCGCTCCCCGGTCATATTCAAGAGAAGGCGGTAATTGATGCGATTGCCGTTGAAAAAGATGTGGACGGGTTCCATCCGGTCAATGTGGGCAACCTGGTCATCGGGGACGACAGTCTGCTGCCATGTACCCCGGCGGGCGTCATTGAGCTGATCAAACGGACAGGCGTCGAAATTTCGGGCAAGCATGCCGTCGTTATCGGCAGATCCAATATTGTGGGCAAGCCGGTATCGCTGCTGCTGCAGCGGGAAAACGCCACCGTGACGATGTGCCATTCGAGAACGAGCAACATGCCGGAAATCGCGAAGCAGGCCGATATTTTGGTCGTTGCCATCGGCCGGGCGAATATGATTGACGCCAGCTATGTCAAGCCGGGCGCCGTCATTATCGACGTCGGCATGAACCGTCTGGAGAACGGCAAGCTGGCGGGAGACGTTGATTTTGCGAGCGTGAAGGAGATCTCGGGTCCGATTACGCCAGTTCCCGGAGGCGTCGGTCCGATGACCATCACGATGCTGATGAAGAATACGCTGCTGGCCGCCAAACGGCTGAGCGGAATTGAATAATATGAAATCCGTGGATCCGGGACGCGTCCTGTCCGTTAAGGATTTGAACCGATATATTCGAATGAAAATGGAAGGCGACTCCAGGCTGTCCGACGTCTGGATTCGCGGGGAGATTTCGAATTTTACGCATCATTCCAGCGGACATATGTATTTTACGTTGAAGGATGAAGGCAGCCGAATCCGGGCGATCATGTTTGCGAGCCATAATCAGCGCTTGCCGTTTATCCCGAGAGAAGGCTCGAGGGTGATAGCCAGAGGCAATGTCTCCGTCTATGAGCGGGACGGTCAATATCAGTTCTATGCCATTCAGATGCAGCCGGACGGAATCGGCAGCCTGTATCTCGCTTACGAGCAGCTCAAGTCAAAGCTGGAGGAAGAGGGCTTGTTTTCGCAGGAGCTTAAACGCCCGCTTCCGAGCTATCCCAAGACGATCGGTGTGATAACCTCACCGACCGGGGCAGCTGTTCGCGATATTATAACAACGATTCAGAGACGGTATCCGCAGGCGACTGTACAGCTGTACCCGGTCCTGGTTCAGGGAAAGTCGGCAGCACCCTCCATTGTTAAGGGAATCCGTGCGATGAACGAGCTTGGCGAAGCGGATGTGCTCATTGTCGGCCGGGGCGGAGGCTCGCTGGAGGAGCTATGGGCATTCAACGAGGAGATCGTCGCCAGAGCGATCCATCAATCGAATATTCCGGTGATCTCGGCTGTCGGCCATGAGACGGATTTTACGATCGCCGATTTTGTAGCCGATGTGCGTGCAGCGACGCCGACAGCGGCTGCGGAGCTTGCAGTTCCGAGCCGCGCGGAGCTGAAGGGACAGATTGTGCAGCGCCAGCGGCAGCTGAATCAAGGGCTTCAGCAGCGGCTTCAGCGAAGCCGGGAGCGCCTTGCGAGACTTCAGCGCTCGCCGGTGCTGAACCATCCTCGCCGCTACATGCTGCAGCATGCCGAGCGCTTGGACATGCTCTCCTACCGATTGCAAGGAACGCTCAAATCGCAGCTGTCGCTCTACCGTCAGCGCCAGCGGTCGCTGCATCAGGGATTGATCAGATCCAATCCGCGCGCCCAGGTCGAGCAGGCATCGCTGCGGAAGGAGCAGGCGAAACGCCGCCTGATGCTTGCCATGCAATCGATCCGCAAAGCCAAGCTGTCCCAGCTGCAGACGGAGATCCGCCATCTGGATGCGCTTAGTCCGCTTAAGATCATGTCCCGAGGGTACAGCCTGGTTTATGATGAGCAGGAACAGAAGCTGATCAAATCAGTGGAAGATGTGCAGCTCGGCGATTTGGTTCAAGTGAGGGTCAATGATGGCCGGCTGCAGTGTCAAGTGTGGGGAATAAAGGAGGATGAAGAACGTGTCTAGTGAGGCAAAAGACTTGATGGAGATCAGCTTTGAAGAGGCGATGGCACAGCTGGAGCAGATCGTCGAGCAGCTGGAGGACGGGGACGTCCCTTTGGAGAAGGCGATCGACTTGTTCCAGCAAGGGATGAAGCTGTCTCAAATGTGCAGTCAAAAGCTGGAGCAGGTTGAACAGAAAATCGAGATGATTGTCGAAGAAGGCGGGGAGCTCAAGCGCAAGCCCTTCGGCGGCGCACTTGATGAGACAGGTGAATTGAGTGAATAATAGACTTCCTTTTCAGCAATATATGAATGACATCTGTGACAGGCTGGACAGCGAGCTTACGGCCCTTTTTCCGGAGGGATGGAAAGTTCCTGAAACCCTTCATCGATCGATGACGTATTCCTTAATGGCAGGCGGAAAGCGTCTGCGTCCGCTGCTGGTCATCGCGGCTTGCGAAGCAGCCGGCGGAAGCAGAGAAGCGGCTCTGCCGGTGGCGTGCGCCGTTGAGATGGTGCATACATATTCGCTCATCCATGACGATTTGCCTGCGATGGACGATGATGATTTCCGGCGGGGGAAGCCTACGAATCATAAAGTGTTCGGTGAAGCAGCGGCGATTCTGGCGGGCGATGCGCTGCTGACGCATGCTTTTTACAGCATTGTGCAGTCCTCGCGCAAGCACGGGATTCCTGCCGATCGGGTGCTGTCGATTGTGGAGGACCTTGCGGAATATGCCGGGCCCCGGGGAATGGTTGGCGGCCAAGTGGCCGATATGGAAGGAGAGCAGGGATTAACCAGCCTTGAGCAGCTGGAGTATATTCATCTGCATAAGACAAGCGATCTGATCATGTTCTCCCTCATGGCTGGAGGACGGGTAGCAGGCTGTTCAGAAGCCCAGATCGATTCGCTTCGCTCCTTCGGCAAGCATATCGGGCTGGCCTTCCAAATCCAGGACGATATCCTCGACTTGATCGGCGATGAGGCCAAGCTTGGCAAGCCGACGCAAAGTGATGTGAAGCAGGAGAAGGTGACCTATCCGTTTTTTATCGGCTTGGAAGCCTCCAAGCGGGAGGTTGAGCGTCTGACCGCCGAAGCGAAGAGCGCCATTTCCGAAGGGAATTTTCCGGACCCGTCCAGACTGCATGAAATTGCAGACTTTCTCTTGGCTCGGGACCACTAGAGCGGGGTTACTTGCACACCGATTATTTGTGATATAATGTCTTTAAATGGCTGATGATAGCGCAGCCTTTCATGGTTTATGAATTGCTAACTTTACTTTATCAAGGAAAGCGGGGAGATTCTTCGTGCTGCTTCCAAATATCAAACATCCCAACCAACTGAAAAAACTGTCGGTGGACGAACTTGAGGACCTGGCGGTGCAAATCCGTCAGTTTCTGATTGAAAAGCTGTCCGTGACCGGCGGTCATCTTGCACCGAATCTGGGAGTGGTTGAACTCACGCTGGCCTTGCACTATTGCTTTGACAGCCCTCGTGACAAGATGATTTTTGACGTGGGCCATCAAGCCTATGTCCATAAGATATTGACGGGACGGATGGATAAATTCGACACCTTGCGTAAATACAAGGGCTTGTGCGGTTTTGTGAAACGTGCGGAAAGCGAGCATGACGTCTGGGAAGCCGGCCACAGCAGCACTTCCCTCTCGGCAGCGATGGGCATGGCGATGGCGCGGGATTTGAAAGGCGACAACAACCGGGTAATCGCGCTCATCGGCGATGGCGCCCTTACGGGCGGGATGGCGTTTGAGGCCCTGAATCATATCGGCCATGAGCGGAAGAAGCTGATGGTCATCCTGAACGATAATGAAATGTCGATTGCTCCGAACGTCGGGGCGATGCATAACTATTTGAGCAAAATCCGCTCGGACCGCTATTATTTGCGGGCGAAGGACGAGGTCGAGATGCTGCTCAAGAAAATTCCGGCGATCGGCGGCAAGCTGGCGAAGACCGCGGAGAAAATGAAGGACAGCCTCAAATATATGATGGTTCCCGGCGTTTTGTTCGAGGAGCTTGGATTTACGTATTTGGGACCTGTGGACGGTCATGATTTAAGCAAGCTGATCGATACGCTGCAGCAGGCCGACAATGTCGACGGGCCGGTGCTGATTCATGCGGTAACCACCAAGGGCAAAGGCTACCGTCCTGCCGAATCGGATTCCCATAAGTGGCACGGCATCACGCCGTACAAGATCGAATCCGGCCAAGTGCTGAAAGCGGTAGGCAATCCGATGTATACGGAAGTGTTCGGACAAACGCTCGTTGAGCTCGGCGAACAGGATGAGCGCATCGTTGCGGTCACGCCGGCAATGCCGGGCGGCTCGGGCTTGATTCCGTTCGGCAAGAAGTTCCCGGACCGGATGATCGATGTCGGCATTGCCGAGCAGCATGCGGCGACGCTTTGTGCCGCACTGGCCATGGAAGGCTTGAAGCCGGTATTTGCGGTATATTCCACCTTCATGCAGCGGGCATACGACCAGATCGTCCACGATATCTGCCGCCACAATGCCAACGTGATGTTCGCCATCGACCGTGCGGGCTTTGTCGGCGCTGACGGCGAGACCCATCAAGGGGTGTACGATGTGGCCTTTATGCGCCATATTCCGAACATCGTCATCATGATGCCGAAGGACGAGAATGAGCTTCGCCATATGATGAAGACGGCGCTTGACTATAACGACGGGCCGATCGCCTATCGCTATCCGCGGAACAATGTCCGCGGCGTTCCGTTGGATCCGGAGCTCAAGCCGATCCCGATCGGTACATGGGAAACAGTCCGCCGCGGCGAGGGCTACGCGATTTTGGCGGCCGGTCCAATGGTGCAGCTGGCCGAAGAAGCGGCCGATCTGCTTAAGCGGGAGGGCATTTCCGTTGAGGTTGTGAATGCGCGTTTCTTGAAGCCGCTTGACGGCGATATGCTGAAGAAGCTGGCGGCGTCCGGAACGAGCATGATCGTTCTGGAGGAGGTTTCGCAGGCCGGCAGCCTTGGCAGCAGCGTGCTGGAGTACTTTGCCGAGCAAGGTATTCATGACGCGGTTGTCTCGTTAATGGGGATTGAGGACAGGTTCATTGAGCACGGCAGCATCCAAGAGCAGCGGGAAGAGGTCGGATTGACGCTGGAGGCGGTATGCAACGAAATCCGCAGTCTCAAAACTGCTCGTACGGCTACGCTCGGGAAGAGAAGTTTTACGTCTTAGAAACCATCAGGAGTGTTTTATGGAATCATCTCACAAGGAACGTGTTGATGTCCTGCTTGTGGAGCAGGGATATTATGATAGCAGGGAGAAAGCCAAGTCTGCCATTATGGCGGGTCTGGTCTATGCCGGAACCGAGCGAATCGAGAAAGCCGGCATGAAAATCCCGCGTACGACGGAGCTGAAAGTAAAGGGCTCTGTGCATCCTTATGTAAGCCGGGGAGGTCTTAAGCTTGAGAAGGCGATCTCTCATTTCGGTCTCGATATGAAGGGCAGAACGATGCTGGATATCGGCTCATCCACCGGCGGTTTTACCGATTGTGCGCTTCAGCATGGAGCCAGCTACGTCTATGCGATCGATGTCGGATACAATCAGCTCGATTGGTCGCTCCGGAACGATGAACGTGTATGCGTCATGGAGCGGACGAATTTCCGCTACATGACACCCGAGGATCTGAAAGGCCCCCGGCCGGATATCGCCAGCATCGATGTATCTTTTATTTCGCTGCGTATCATTTTGCCGACGCTCAAGACGCTTCTGGACAGACCCGGAGATGTGGCAGCTTTAATCAAGCCGCAATTCGAGGCAGGACGGGAGAAGGTCGGTAAATCCGGTGTTGTCCGAGACCCCAAAGTACACAAGGAAGTTTTAACGCAGGTGCTTCATTTTGCTGAAGATATCGGATTCAGGCTGAACAATCTGACCTTCTCGCCCATCACGGGCGGCGAAGGCAATATTGAATTCCTGGCCCACTGGCGGCTTGAGCCGGAGGACGCGGCTGAAACGGAAGAACCGGTTCAGCACATGGATCATGCCGAGCTGGATCAATGGATCGACAGCATTGTTAAGCAAGCAGCTCATACATTCACGGGAAACTCATCGAAATGATGGGTTTCTTTTGCTGAAAAAGAGGAATTTATGTTCCCATCCGCGAATATCAAAATTCGAGGTGAGAGGATGAATGAGCGTTATGATGGATTGTTGATGGTGCTGCTTGGCATCGTGATCGTGCTCTTGATCGGCTACAGGGTCAACCGCTGGCTGATGTCACCGCAGCCCGACCTGCTCCCGGGAATCCCGATCAATGACCGCATTCCGGATCACCCAGTCATTGGGTTGCTTGAACAGGAAGGATATGAGGTTGTCGGGGGTAAAGTAAAGGTAAATCTGTCGTTTGACACGGGACACAAGCCGATTCGCAGCAGACTATTCATTGATTACGTCGCATCCGGCAGCAACGGGGAGCTGTATATGGTTAAACTGGCACGTGAACGGATGCCGGTGGACTGGACAGGGGCGGGTATCCGGGATCGGCTGATGCCTTACCTGCTGCTGTACCCGGAGTGTGCCGGGCTCCTGTATGTAGATATGAACGAGCAGGAAGTGCACCGACTCACCATGGATTGGTCCGATGAGGAATGGAATGGAAATGACGAATACAACACCTAAATTTCGGGAGGCTCTTACGAATATGAAGGGACAACGCCATATTAAAATCAGGGATATCATTACCCACCAGGACATCGAAACGCAGGACGAGCTGGTTGATGCTCTCCGTGCCGAGGGTTTTCAGGTGACGCAGGCTACGATATCCAGAGATATTAAGGAATTGCTGCTGATCAAGGTACCGACCGATGACGGAAGGTATAAATATTCGATGCCTACGGATCAGCGTTATAATCCGGTGCAGAAGCTGAAGCGGGCGCTGGTGGATAATTTCGTATATATTGACCGGGCCGGCAATCTGGTTGTGATGAAATGCTTGCCGGGCACCGCAAACTCGGTAGCCGTGCTCCTTGACAATATGGAGTGGAGCCAGATCATGGGCACGATATGCGGGGATGACACCATTTTGCTGATTTGCCGCACGGAGGAGGACGGAGAACACGTTGTATCTCAGATCAAAAGCTATATCTCTTAAGATTGGTTTTCGCGAGGCATACATCCGATTTACGGGTTTAGGGGGTTAAAGGGATGTTAAATACGTTATCCATTCGGAATTTGGCTGTTGTTGAGAGCGTGGACGTACAATTCTACCCGGGCTTTCATGTTCTTACAGGGGAGACAGGCGCGGGAAAATCCATCATCATCGATGCGCTTGGGCTGATTGCCGGCGGGCGCGGATCGGCGGATCTGATCCGGTACGGCTGCGATAAGGCGGAGATTGAGGCGCTGTTTGATCTTCCCCCGGCACATCCCGTGTGGCAAACACTAACGCATTTAGGCATTGAGGCGGATACCGAGGAGCATTTGCTGATCCGCAGAGAGCTGACATCGCAAGGAAAAAGCACCTCCCGCATTAACGGTCAGCTTGTGAACTTGAGTATGCTCCGTGAGGTAGGGGAGAAGCTCATCAACATTCACGGCCAGCATGAGCATCAGAGCCTGCTGCGTTCGGAACAGCACATGAGCCTGCTCGATACGTACGGGGAGAAGATCATCGGCCCGGCCAAGCGTAAATACCAGGAGCTGTATTCGGAATTCAGCAAGGTGGAGCAGGAGCTCAAGGAACTGCAAGAGACGAGCCAAAAGGCATATCAGATGCTCGACATGTATCGGTTCCAGCTGGAGGAAATTGCGGCGGCCCAGCTAAAGCCGGGAGAGGACGAGGAGCTGTCCGAGGAGCGTGTCAAGCTGTCCCACAGCGAGAAGATGATGGACTCCGTCGCAGGCGCCTACGAGCTGCTGTACGGGTCATCAGGCTTGGAGGCGGTCAGCCGGGCGCTCAGTCGGCTAGAAGATGTCTCGGCCTATGACGAGAAAGGGCTGAAGCCGCTCGTGGAGCAGCTGCAATCCGCTTATTATCAGCTGGAGGATGCCGTGTTCCAGCTGCGGGATTACCGGGACGGCATTGAATTTAATCCGGAGCGGCTGAATGAAATCGAGCTTCGTTTAGATATGATCTCCGGTTTGCGGCGGAAATATGGGGATAATGTGGAGCAAATTCTGGAATACTACGGGAGAATTCAGCAGGAAACCGACATGCTGGAGAACAAGGACGAATTTATCCAGGGATTGGAGAAACGGCGGGACGAGCTGCTCGCTGTGGCTCTGGAAGCTGCCAAGAAGTTGAGCGATGCGCGTAAGCGGTGTGCGCGGGATTTGGCGACCCAAGTGGAGCGTGAGTTGAAGGATCTTCAAATGGAACGAACCCGGTTTGAGGTTCGTCTGGAGCTTCAGGATGCGCCGGATGGTTACGAATATGAAGGACAACGAATCCGATTGACGAAACAAGGGATCGATACGGCGGAGTTTCTTATATCGGCGAATCCGGGAGAACCGCTGCGCCCGCTCGCTAAAATTGCGTCCGGCGGCGAAATGTCCAGGATCATGCTCGCCATGAAGAGCATCTTCGCCCGGCATGACCAAATTCCGGTCCTGATCTTTGACGAGGTGGATACCGGCGTTAGCGGCAGGGCCGCTCAATCGATCGCGGAGAAGCTGTTCCTGCTCGCCAAGACATGCCAGGTATTCTCCATCACGCACTTGCCGCAAGTGGCATGCATGGCCGATCATCAGTACTTGATCGAGAAGAAGGTCGTATCTTCAAGAACGATGACCCAGGTGCAGAATTTAAGCGAAGAGGGGCGGATCAAGGAGCTCGCACGG
The DNA here is from genome assembly GCF_038003785.1 of Paenibacillus sp. FSL W8-0919. Taxonomy (NCBI): domain Bacteria; kingdom Bacillati; phylum Bacillota; class Bacilli; order Caryophanales; family Paenibacillaceae; genus Paenibacillus; species Paenibacillus sp. FSL W8-0919. The sequence continues at coordinate 5,578,559 of NZ_JBBOPV010000001.1, read as the reverse complement.
ATGCTCGGCGGAGTCGAAATTACCGAAAAGACACTTCATCATGCCCAGGAAATGCTCAATCTGGCGGCGGCGCAAAAGGCTTCCAGAACGGCTTCGGGTCAATGATTGACAGTTATAAAAGCCAGGGGGCAGGGTAACTTAAAGGTACGCAATTGGCGACCACCTTTTCGTCAAGCGAAAGAAGAAAAAGGGAGCGTGACAGCCATTGAAGCCCAACCTCAGGAGAAAACTGCTCGGTTTCGTTCTTGCTTTCCTTCTTTGTTACCTTGGAACTGCTGAGCCTGTCCAATCTTTTGCGTCATTGCCTGATGAGCTTAGGTTGATTGCCGGCCGGCAGGCCCGTCTGGACGTGGCGATGCCCGTCCAAGCCCTCGCTTCAGTCGATCGTCCCGATGTGGTGCAGTTAAACGGCTCCCGGGCGTCGAAGCTCCAAGTATCATTAAAGCAGCCGCTCCAGCTATATCCCCAGCAAAGCGGCACAGCAGAAGTTACCCTGAAATTATTCGGTAAAATTCCTTTGAAGACAGTCCATGTGAATGTGATGCCGGAGCTGAAGGTGTTCCCTGGCGGACAGACAATCGGCGTTAAGGTTAAATCCTCCGGCATCCTGGTGGTCGGACATCATCTCGTTCGCGCTTCGAACGGGGCAAAGGTATCTCCCGGCGAAGCTGCAGGTCTCAAGCTTGGAGATCTGCTCACCGCCATGGATGGCAAACCGCTGACCGATGTAACGAAGGTGGCCGAGATCGTGGAGAAGGCGGGGAGAGCCAAACGACCGCTTGATATCACGTTCAAACGCAGCGGCAAGGTCATGAAGACAAAGCTGAGTCCTGCTTTCGACGAGGACGATAAAACCTGGCGTCTAGGGCTTTATATCCGCGATTCTGCTGCAGGGGTGGGCACCTTAACCTTTTATGCCCCCCACCAGAAGGTGTATGGCGCGCTCGGCCACGTCATTACCGACATGAATACCCAGACACCCATTGAAGTGGGGAGCGGGCAAATCGTGCAATCCAATGTCACATCCATTTCAAGAAGCGAAGAAGGGGAACCAGGCGAGAAACGGGCGACCTTTTCCAAAGACGGCAAGGTGCTTGGTAATGTTGAGCGCAACACCCATTTCGGCATTTTCGGCAAAATGAAGGATCTGCCGGAGCATGGTCTGTACACGGAGCCGATTCCAATCGCCATGTCCCACGAGGTGAAGGAAGGGCCGGCTGAAATACTGACCGTGGTCGAAGGCCAGGAGGTCGAGCGTTTCACCGTTGAGATCGTTCATGTCTCCAAACAGGATGCACCCGCAACCAAAGGGCTTGTACTCCGGATCACGGATCCTAGGCTTCTCAAAAAGACCGGCGGAATCGTGCAAGGCATGAGCGGCAGTCCAATCGTTCAAGACGGCAAGTTGATCGGGGCGGTCACCCATGTGTTTGTGAATGATCCGAAATCCGGCTACGGCTGCTTTATCGAGTGGATGCTTCAGGACTCCGGCGTACTACCCTCTGCAGAATCAAAACCAACACAAAATCTTAAGGCAGGTTAATGCCTTGAGATTTTTTGTCGTAATACGACGAAATACATATTAATTTGAAATAAAATATTTAATTATAAATCAACTTCAAAAAAAAATAAAGAAAAAATAATTTTCGACAGAAGGAATTTAAATCCGTCTGTCGAAAACCATATACACAAGAAAAATAACCAAAAAATCCTAAGTGATCGGATAAAGGAGGAGCACGAATTGCAAAAGATTGAAGTATTATTGGCAGACGACAACCGTGAATTTACGAATTTGCTCGGCGAATACATTTCGGATCAACCCGATATGGTGGTTTCCGGAATCGCTTATAACGGGGAAGAAGTACTGAGCATGATCGAGGAAACGGGAAAAGTACCGGATGTGCTGATCCTTGATATTATTATGCCGCATTTGGACGGTCTCGGCGTACTTGAGCGTCTAAGTGATATGAATCTGTCCCCGCAGCCGAAAGTGATCATGCTGACCGCATTCGGTCAGGAGAACATCACCCAGCGGGCTGTCCAATTGGGAGCTTCCTATTATATTTTGAAGCCGTTCGATATGGAGGTGCTGGCTAGCCGGATCCGCCAGCTGGTCGGTTCCCCAAGCAATCTGTCGTCCAGCACGCCGTTTACGAACGTCAAATCCAATGTCGTACCAATGGGCAAGGGCAAAAATCTGGATGCGAATATTACCTCGATCATTCATGAAATCGGCGTGCCTGCGCATATTAAGGGATATCAATACCTGCGCGAGGCCATTACGATGGTGTACAACAATATTGAAATTCTCGGCGCGATCACGAAGACGCTGTATCCGGCCATCGCCGAGAAATTCAAGACAACGCCATCCCGCGTGGAGCGTGCGATTCGTCATGCCATCGAGGTTGCATGGACGCGCGGCAACATCGACAGCATCTCGCATCTGTTCGGCTACACGATCAACATCAGCAAATCCAAGCCGACCAACAGCGAATTCATCGCGATGGTTGCAGATAAGCTGAGAATCGAGCATAAGGTCTCTTGAAATGATGGTGTAACGCGGAAATCTGACGGGGATTAGAACCGGTGTCCGTTAGTCCTTTATCGGACATGACTTCGTATGTCTCGATAACCGATATGCGGTTTCGTTCGAACTCCTGAGCTTTCCGTATTCACCTCGAGCAATTGCCATTATCGATCGGATGTATTTAAGCTGAAATACGAAACGAACTTTGCAAACCTTCCTTACCATCCAATGAGAAGCTCATAACCGGGTCCCTTTCTATGTGCTAGGGACATCGTGTTGTGGGCTTTTCTTATGGCATCGAGAGTACAGCTTTGAAACAAAAAAGGGGTCCTTCCTTTGGTCCGCAGACCTTCAGGAAGAACCTCTTTTCATCGTTTCCCGGGCAATAATTACAGATAGTAGAGCTTAAACTCGATATCCTGGTCATGATTGCCGAATTTTTTGCCAAAGATCGTAGCCCCGCCGACATGCTCGGCATCCTCTTTAACCTCGATCCGAAAGGTCCAACGGTCACAGGTCGTATCCAGGTCCTGAACGGAGATCGCGGACAGCGGGTCACCGTCAATATAAGTGCCGTGCGATGTAATCCGTATGGTCTTCAGGAGCCCATACTGGTTAATATTGTGCGGCCACCAGTCCGGCGTAAACTTCCCTCTCGTATCCGCAAAGTCACCTGGACTCGTCCAGGTGCCGAGCTCGATGCCATTTAGCGAAAACGTAATGTCCGAAGGCCAGACGTCATTGGAAAATGGAAATTCAGAGGAGATTTCCAAACTGATCTCGAACTGCTGCAGCTTCTCGTCCTTCTTGAGGAAGTTCGGGATGTTGTATTGAACGAACCCCTCGGTGAACCATAGAATTTCCGCGTCCACGCGCTTCGGATCCATAAAATATTTCGGTTCGTCGACTCTTCCGATAAATTCCTTATCGGTTGCCAGACCGCAGGTCGGCTTAAGATCATAGTCCGTGTAGTGCCCGATCGGCACCGAGGTCTCGTAAGAGGCGAAGGAATGAAAGATTTTTTTGGGAAAATTGATTTCGATATGATCGACCTTCAAAATCGATATTTTCTGCTGACCCGATTTTCCGGGCACCTTCTCGGTCTTGATGATTCCGGCATCCTCCAGCTTCTTGATATGCTTGGTGACAATCGCGCTGCTGAGCTGAAGCTCGTGGGCAAGGTCCTTGATGTTCATTTTATTTTTGGAGAGAAGCTGGATAATCCGAATTCGAACCTCGCTCGCCAGCGCTTCATAGACGACAAGAGAGGATTTGTCTATTTCCAACTGCATCGATCCCACTTCTTTCAATTGGATTTCATTTCCTGACTTCCTTAACTAATATGAATGATACCACAACTATGGTTAACCTGTACATAAATCAACCAAAATAATCAATCAAAATAATGATGGTTTAATTAACTAAAACATTAATCAAATAGAAAATAATATAATTAAATTTATAGAAATGTTATTGACACCGTTTTCAAGGTGCATGTATACTGGACAACAGTTAATCGTTTCCATAGCGTTTGAATGAAAGGGTTAACGAAATGAATTGTAACAGGAGGAGAACGTGTTGAAGAAAAAGATGGGGGTTTCATTAATACTTGTATTGTTGGCCGTATCCGTATTATCCGGTTGCGGCAGCGGGGACAAAAATACGATAACCTTCTGGACGCCTCTCACAGGGGACGACGGCGCGTACATGGATCAACTGGTGAAGGACTACAATGCCACAAATCCGGAGTATAAGGTTAAGCACGTCATCACATCAGACATGTATACGAAGATCTCTACGGTTCTCAACTCCGGCAAGGGTGTTCCCGACCTGGCCATCATCCATGCGGATCGTGTTCCCGGCTTTGTCAAGCAAGGGGTCCTTGAGCCAATGACCGGTGTTATGCAAGCGCAACCAGAGCTGAAGGAAGAGAATTATTTGCCGCAGGCTTGGAACACAGGCAATATCGACGGCACCCAGTACACGGTTCCCCTGGATATTCACAGCAATGCGATGTACTACAACAAGGATTTGCTTAAGAAGTACAATGTGGAAAGCTTCCTGGACGATGATGTCGTAACGATTGAAGAAATGCTGTCGCTCCAAGGTAAGCTGGACGAAGGGGATTATGTCGTTAACGATGCCTTGTTAGGCTGGGTGGTGCTGGCACAGATCCAGAACCTCGGCGGCGACATTCAGCAGGACGGCAAGCCGGCCGTAAATACGGAAGTGATGAAGCAGGCGTTCCAAGAGATTAAAAAGATTGCCGATGCCGGTCTGATGACACCGTTCGGCGAGGACGGCTACTTGATGTTCCAATCCGGCAATGTGCTGTTCTCGACAGACGGAACCTGGAGCTCGACCGCTCACGCAGCCGTAGAGAACCTGAATTTCGGCGTGACAAACATCTACTCCGCAAATGCGGACAAGTTCACGAACCGCGCTTCCTCGCATCTGTTCGCGATGCTGAATAACGACAAACGGACAGATGAGAAGGAAGCAGGAATCGGTCAGTTCCTGGAGTTTATTCGCCAGAACTCGATGGAGTGGGCAAAGGCAGGACAGATCGTCGCAAGTAAGCAGGTCATTGAAAATCCGGAATACAACAAATACATCCAGTCCTTCTTTACAGCGAGCGATAAACAAATTGAGTCCTTGTACATTTATACTTACGAATACTACCCTTACGTAGCTGAAGCCGTTGATACGTACGCCGCAGATATCGTGCGCGGAAACGTTGATATCGATGAAACTCTCCAAACGATGCAAAAGTTCGTCGAGGATAAAATCGCTGAGGGCAGTAAGGCAGCGGAATAGGCCGTGCGCATGAACCGATAGCAAAAAAGCAATGTGCCATCCGATCATGGCGCATTGCTTTTCCCAAAGGAGAAATGAAAGGGTATGAAAAAGAAGTCGCTGACACCTTATTTCTTTGTAGGTCCACATTTGATTCTGTTTGGCGTATTTATTTTTTTGCCGACCATCTACGGTATTTATGCATCATTCACACAGTGGAACCTCATCAATGATCCGGTCTGGGTCGGACTGGCCAACTACAAAACGATTTTGTTTGATACGGAGTCTACGTTTTACACGCAGTTTTTTAACGGGATCAAGAACACGTTGATTTTCGTTGTCTTAAGCGTTCCGATTCTAATTGTCATTCCGCTCTTGATCGCGGTGGCGCTGGAGCATAAAAAGGTGAAAATGAAAGGGCTTATGCAGTCCATTCTGTATATCCCCGGCTTGATCTCGATTTCAGCCGCAGCGCTGATCTGGTCTTTGATCTTTAACAAGCAGCTCGGCATTACGAACAATCTATTCGGTTCCGAAACGGTATGGGCGGCCAATCAGCCTTACGCCTGGCTTATTATCATCGTAATCACGGTATGGGGTGGAGTTGGGGGCAATATGATCATCTACCGTGCTTCGATCAGCGGCGTGTCCAAAGATCTGTACGAGTCGGCCGAAATGGACGGAGCCGGGCCGATCCGGAGATTCTCAAGCATTACCCTGCCGTCGATCCGTTTCCCGCTGATTTATACCTTCGTGATGACAACGGCCGGGGCGTTCAACGTATTCGGGCAGCCGTTAATGATGACCGACGGCGGGCCAAGACAAAGCACCACCGTGTTGATGATGTACATCCGTCAGCTTGCCTTCGGCCATGGGGAATCCATTGCCGGTATGGCATCCGCCATGGCGGTCCTGCTCGGACTGGTCATTCTCGTCATCTCGGCATTCCAGTATTACGTGATGAATCGGAATGCTTCATAGCCGCTTTGCAAACTGCGGCCGGCTAATCTAACGCCAAACGTTAAAAGGTAGGTGTACTGTACATGTCGAACCCGGTGTTGAAGGATGCGGAGACGGCTCCAAGGGCGGCTAACCGCAAAGGCGTCCGGTCATCCTCATCCAGCTTGAATATATCGAAATATTTAGCCTATTTGTTTCTTATCGTTCTATGCGTCATATGGGTCATTCCCGTAATTTTCGGCATAACGACATCCTTTCGTTCCCAAACGGAGGTCGTAACCACCGGCTTTCGGCTGCTGCCGGAGAACTGGATCTTCGATAACTATGTTGCGATCCTGGAAAATACGTCAACCGCGCCGATCCTCCGCTGGCTGATGAATTCGGTCTTTATTGCGACGCTGCACACACTGCTGGTCATTGTCGTGATTTCAATTACGGGCTACGGATACTCCCGTATGAACTTTAAGGGAAGAGACACGCTGTTCTTCACGCTGCTTGGCATTTCCTTCTTTCCAGGCGTCGTTAACCTCATCCCGTCCTATAAAATCATTGACGCCTTAGGCTGGGTGAATACGTCCTGGGCGATGATTATTCCCGGTCTTGCGGGAATGGGGAATATCTTTCTCGTCCGCCAGTTTATGAAAGGCATTCCGAAGGATCTCGACGAATCCGCCAGGGTTGACGGTGCCGGTGATTTCCGGATCTATTATTCCGTTATATTGCCGCTCATCAAACCGGTGCTGATCGTGTGCGGGCTGTTTTCCTTTACCGGATCCTGGAATGATTTCCTCTGGCCGGTCATCGTATATACCGATGTCGAGAAAATGCCGGTTACTGCGGGGCTGCTGCTGCTTCAGGATATTTACGGAAATTATCGCATGATCGGGCAATTGATGGGGTCGGCCATTCTGGCCATCATTCCGACTTTGCTGTTATTTCTTTTTGCCCAGAAGTATTTTGTGCAGTCGATTAATCTGAATGCCGGGATTAAAGGCTAAGGAAACAGACCTTTTGGGTCCCAGCCAATAAATATAAAAAATCATTATACTTGGATAGGAGTTATCATCATGTCAGAATTGAAATTGAACAATCCCCTCATCGAGCAGAGGGCGGACCCTTGGATTTATAAGCATACCGACGGTTATTATTATTTCACGGCTTCGGTTCCCGAGTACGACCGGATTGAGCTGCGGCGTTCCCGTACCATCTCTGGATTGGCGGAGACGGAGGGAACAACGATCTGGGTGAAGCACGAAACCGGATGGATGAGCGCCAACATCTGGGCACCGGAAATTCATTACATCGACGGCAAATGGTATGTGTATTATGCCGCTGCGCATACATCCGAAACTAGAGACGGATTATTCGATCATCGCATGTTTGTGCTCGAGAATGAAGCTGCGAATCCCCTTGAAGGCGAGTGGGTCGAGAAAGGGCAGGTTGTGACGAAATGGGAGTCTTTTGCCTTGGACGCCACAACGTTCGAGCATCGCGGTACACGGTACTATGTGTGGGCTCAGAAGGATCCCGGCATTCCCGGGAACTCCAATCTGTATATCTCGGAAATGGAGAATCCATGGACACTCAAGGGAGAGCAGGTCCTTATCTCCAGGCCGGAATATGATTGGGAGAAGCAGGGATATCTGGTCAATGAGGGCGCGGCGATCTTGAAGCGGAACGGCCGGATATTCATGACGTATTCAGCAAGTGCAACTGACCATAATTATTGTATGGGGTTGTTAACAGCGGATGAGAGCAGTGATTTGCTGAATCCGACTTCATGGGTGAAGTCGCCGGAGCCGGTATTTGCTACCTCGGAGGCCAACGGACTGTATGGACCCGGGCATAACAGCTTCACCGTATCGGAAGACGGCAAGCAGGATATTCTCGTCTATCATGCGCGAAGCTACAAAGAGATCGAAGGCGATCCGCTGTACGACCCGAACCGCCATACCCGGGTACAGCTGATCCGGTGGAACGAGGACGGTACGCCGAACTTCGGCGTGCCGCGGCCGGATACGAAGCTTGTCAACGCCGACTGATTCGATTGCATGAACAATAAGAGCTGCCAGACATCCGTTGCTACGTACAATGGAATGCTGGCAGCTTTTTGGTTTTAATGGGCATTAACGAGAGGATAAGGGCAGGATTATCCTGGACGATGGACGTTGGACGAAACTTGTCGAAACATAGCTAAAAAAGGGATAGCAGCCCTAAACCGGCAGCTCGGACGGATAGCTTAGAAGGAATATCGCCCCGTAATGGAGAACAAAGGTACAGTGCGAATTTTCGGTTCATTAAATCGTGTGGGAGGAATATGCAATGGCTAATATATTGGTCTTGGGCGGAACCCGTTTTTTTGGCAAACGACTGGTCCAGCGCCTGATCGATAACGGGGACGAGGTCACCATTCTTACGCGGGGCAACCATCAGGACCCGTTCGGCCGGCATGTGCGGCGGATTGCGGCGGATCGGAAAGATCCCGGCGCGCTGAAGCGGGCTGCCGGTGAAGCGGATTGGGATATCGTGTATGATAATATATGTTATACGCCGGAGGAAGCCGGGCAAGCAGCCGATATATTTGCAGATCGAACGGGCCATTACGTGCTCACGTCGACGCTGTCGGTTTATGATTTTGCTGATCATTCGCTCCGCGAGGAGGATTTCGATCCATACCGGTATCCGATTATTATGAACGACCAGCAGGACTACAGCTATAAGGAAGGAAAGCGGCAAGCTGAAGCGGTGCTGTTCGGGAGGCATAATCTGAACGTTACGGCGGTGCGGCTCCCGATCGTGCTTGGCCCTGACGACTATACCAAGCGGCTGCTGTTCCATGTCGAGCATGCGGCTGCCGGCGAGCCGATCGGATTGCCGGCGCCTGATGCGGAAATATCGTTCATTCATGCGGAGGAGGCTGCCGAGTTCCTCCAATGGGCAGGGACAACCCGGTTCGAAGGGCCGATTAATGCCTGCTCTGACGGAACGATAACGATTCGTGAGATTATGGGAATGATCGAGAAAGAGATCGGCAGATCGGCGCCGCTTATCCCGTCTGCGTCCCCTGAGCATATGTCTCCGTTCGGAATTCCGGACAATTGGACGATGGACAACACGAAGGCGTCTGAAGCCGGCTTCCGGTTTTGGAATTTAAGGGATTGGATGCCCCGGTTAATATCCGAGCTATCAACCGATGTGAGGTTAAAGTAGCTTATAAGCGCAGGTGAGGCTATCCAGAAAGGAAGAAACAGCATGAATGACAAAATCGAAGCTTTCAAGGCGCGAATCCAGCAGTTGACGGCTGACGGAAAATGCTCCCCCGAGGCTGCTGAGCTGATCGACGAAATGTACGCGGAGCTTGAGACGGCCTACAAGCAGAACCTGAACCTGAGGAAGACGGCGCTTAAGGCCGTATCGAAGCAGGAGAGAATGTCCAGCAAATTGAAGGATGCGCTAATGGAGTAGTTAGGTTCTGATTCTGTAATATGAACGTCAGTCCAAAAGGAATGAAGACTTCGATTCTCAAATGTTCATAATCGAAGTTGAACTAGCTAAAGGGGATGCCCGAAAGATCTGATAGATCTCAAGGACATCCCCTTTTCTCAGTGGACCATGCCTTCCGTCAGCTTCCGGATGAGGTTCCCGGCTTCGGTGCGGAACGCTTCTTCTTAAACCGGGGGCCGACATAATTCCGCTTACGGTCACGAAACAGAATCCAGCCGCCAAGAAAGCCGATGCCGATTACAAAAAGCGCAAGACCGCCAAGGAATGGAAGCCAGCCGAAGGAGGGATTGGTCACGCGATCATCTCCATGGACGGCGATATATAGGAACACCGCATCTTTCATCATTAAGAAGCCTTTCATCGCCATAAAGCCGGGAACGACCAATATAAGAATGGCGATAAACCGGGAAATAATCATTTTCATAAGGAGATTCCTTCCTGAGACTGATGTAAAGTTCTATCGTTTATCATACCTTTTTCCATAGGAGATGTCTATTTGGTTTAGGTGTCTTTCGATTTTGTGTTCAGCTAAAAAGAGAGTACAATGAGAGAGAAACTGGACTTATGTTGGAGGTGCCGATTGTGGCAATTACATGTGATGTAGCGATACTTGGCGGGGGGACCGGAGGATATGTTGCAGCCATCCGGGCGGCCCAGCTTGGAAAAAATGTGGTCATCATTGAACAGGACAAGCTCGGAGGAACCTGCCTGCATCGCGGATGTATTCCGAGTAAAGCCTTGCTTCGGAGCGCCGAGCTATTTGCAGAGATGAAGGATAGCGAGCGTTACGGCATCGAGTCAGACGGCGTCCGTTTATCGTTTGGCAAAGTGCAGCAGAGGAAAGAAGGCATCGTTCATAAACTGTATCAAGGCGTTCAATATTTGATGCGGAAAAATAAAATTACCGTGGTCCAAGGAAAAGGGAGAGTCATCGGGCCTTCCATCTTCTCGCCGCGGAGCGGGGCGGTAGCTGTGGAGCTTCCGGACGGCGAGATGGAGACGGTCGTTCCAACCCATCTGATTATTGCCACCGGTTCCAGACCACGTCATCTGCCCGGGCTTGAGCCGGACGGCGTACATATCCTGACCAGCGACCATGCACTCCAGATGGAGGAGCTCCCTGAATCCATCATCATTGTCGGAGGCGGCGTTATCGGCGTGGAATGGGCCTCGATGCTGAATGATTTCGGCGTGAACGTCACCGTGGTCGAGGCGGCGACGCATCTTGTGCCAGCGGAGGATGAAGAGATCGGACGGGAGCTTAAGAAGCAGCTTGCCGGAAGGGGCGTCAACATCCTGACAGGCGCCAAGCTGCTGATCGAAACCTGCGAGGTTCAAGAAGGACGCGTTACGATTATGCTCGAGCATGACGGCGAGAGCAGGACGCTGACAGCCGACAAGCTTTTGATGTCCGTAGGAAGGGTTGGCAATACCGACCAGATCGGCCTGGAGAATACCGATGTCCGCGTGGAGAACGGAGTCATTGCCGTGAATGCGAACATGCAGACGACCGAACCGCATATTTATGCGATCGGCGACTGCATTGGCGGTCTTCAGCTTGCACATGCCGCCAGCCATGAGGGGATCACGGCCGTGAATCATCTGGCAGGCGAGGCCCATATGACTTATCGCAAAGAGTGGATTCCGCGCTGCATTTATTCCCGTCCTGAGGCGGCCAGCGTTGGCCTTACGGAGAAGGAAGCCCGGGATCGCGGGCATGCGGTCAAGGTCGGCAAGTTTCCATTCTCCGCGATCGGCAAAGCGCTGGTCAACGGGACGCAGGAAGGCTTTGTAAAAGTGATCGCCGATCAGGAGACGCAGGATATTTTGGGCGTGCATATGATCGGTCCGCACGTTACGGAGCTGATCGGGGAAGCGGCACTTGCGCAGGTGCTGGATGCCACGCCTTGGGAAGTAGGAGCAGCGGTTCATGCGCACCCGTCTTTGTCGGAAATCATAGGCGAAGCGATGCTGGCCGTGGACGGAAAATCGATCGGTTTATAGGCCTAAAGGCATTCTTTGTGGAATCCCTCATTTCTTTTTGGTTAAAAAGGGATTATAATAACATTAAGCCAAGTCTTAGTACCAGGTTTTAATACTTGCTCTGATATGCTACTGTTGACGGTGCGACTGCACCGATCCTGGAGGGCGAGGCTCATGATAAAGGAGGGATCTCCATGAAAGAACAAGAAACGATGACTTCGAAGACCAATCGGCATGAACAGCTTGGGCTTACAGACGGACAGGTTCTGGACATGTACAAATATATGGTGCTGGCGCGCAAGTTCGATGAGCGCAACCTGCTGCTGCAGCGTGCCGGCAAAATTAATTTTCACGTATCCGGGATCGGACAGGAGGCTTGTCAGGTCGCTGCGGCTTTTGCCCTCGACCGGGAGAAGGATTATTTCCTGCCATACTACCGCGATTACGGATTTGTGATGGCTGTAGGCATGACACCGCGAGAGCTCATGCTGTCGGCATTTGCCAAGGCGGAGGATCCGAACAGCGGCGGCCGGCAAATGCCCGGGCATTTCGGGAGCAAGCGGCTGCGTATCGTGACAGGGTCCAGCCCGGTCACAACGCAGGTTCCGCATGCGGTAGGCATCGCGCTGGCTGCTAAGATGCAGAAGAAGGATTTTGTTACGTTTGTTACGTTTGGCGAAGGTTCGAGCAACCAGGGAGATTTCCATGAGGGCTGCAACTTTGCCGGCGTCCATAAGCTACCTGTTATTTTGATGTGCGAGAATAATCAGTACGCGATTTCGGTTCCGATTCACAAGCAGCTCAGCGGCAAAGTGAGCGACCGTGCGCTGGGATATGGTTTCCCGGGCATTCGGGTAGACGGCAATGATGCGCTAGCTGTATATGCAGCAGTTAAGGAAGCGCGTGAGCGGGCGATCCGCGGCGAAGGGCCGACACTGATCGAGTCGATGATGTATCGTCTGTCTCCGCATTCCACCTCCGATAACGATTTGGCTTATCGGACGAAAGAGGAAGTCGAAGAGAACTGGAAGAAAGACGGCGTGGTCCGGTTCAAGAATTATCTGATCGATTGCGGATTATGGGATGAAGCGCGGGATCAGGATCTTATTGCACAATTGAATCTGGAAATTAAAGAAGCGACCGAATCCGCAGACAATGCGCCATTCCCTAAGCCGGAAGATACGCTTCTTCACGTATATGCCAGTGATGAAGGAGGGGCTCAAGCATGGCGGTAATGGAGTATATTGATGCCATTCGACTTGCAATGAAGGAAGAGATGCAGCGGGATGAATCGGTATTCGTGCTGGGCGAGGACGTTGGCGTTAAGGGCGGCGTCTTCACCACAACGAAAGGCCTGATGGAACAGTTCGGAGAAATGCGCGTGATGGATACCCCGCTCTCGGAATCGGCGATCGCCGGCGTAGCCATCGGAGCCGCCATGTACGGCATGAAGCCGATCGCGGAGATGCAGTACTCGGATTTCATGCTTCCCGCGACCAACCAGATCATCAGTGAAGCAGCCAAAATCCGTTACCGCTCGAATAACGACTGGAGCTGTCCCGTGGTTATCCGGGCGCCGATCGGAGGAGGAATCTTCGGCGGCCTGTACCATTCCCAGTGTCCGGAATCGATATTCGTCGGGACACCGGGCCTTAAGATCGTCGCCCCTTTCTCGGCGTATGATGCGAAGGGATTGCTGAAGGCAGCGGTACGCGATCCGGATCCGGTCCTGTTCTTCGAGAATAAAAAGTGCTATAAGCTGATCAAGGGCGAGGTTCCGGATGACGATTACGTCGTACCGATCGGGAAGGCGAATCTGCTTCGGGAAGGGGCCGACATTACGGTGATCGGCTATAGTCAGCCGCTGCACTTCGTGATGCAGGCTGCCGAGGAGTTGGAGAAGGAAGAGGGCATCACCGCCCACGTGCTCGATTTGCGCACCTTGCAGCCGCTGGATCAGCAGGCGATTATGGATGCGGCCCGTCAGACGGGGAAAGTGCTGATCGTGCATGAGGACAACAAAACCGGCGGTGTTGGCGCTGAAGTAGCGGCGATCATTGCCGAGCACTGTCTGTACGATCTGGATGCGCCGATTATGCGTTTATGCGGTCCGGATGTGCCGGCGATGCCGATCAGTCCGCCGATGGAGAAGTTTTTTATGCTGAACAAAGATAAAGTCAAAGAATCCATGCGTCAGCTGGCGCTTTACTAAGAACAGGGAGTTGTGAGCATGTCCGATAATCAGAAATTAACCGATGTTGCGATGCCTCAGCTCGCGGAATCCCTAGTTTCCGCAACGATTGCCAAGTGGTTAAAGAAGCCGGGGGATCCGATCGAGCAGTATGAACCGATCTGCGAAGTCATCACGGATAAAGTGAATGCCGAGATTCCGTCGACGATGGATGGCGTGATGGGAGAATGGTTGGCACAGGAAGGCCAAACGGTGAACGTAGGTGAAGTTATTTGCCGGATCGCTACCGCGGCTGCTCCGGAGCGTACGCCATCCGCTCAGCCTTCGGGCTATCCCGCACAGGCTTCCCCAAGCCGTACGGTTTCGGCGGAAGGAGAATCCATGCGTCACCGGTACTCTCCTGCGGTTCAAAGCCTGGCGGCAGAGCACCAAATTGATTTAAACCAGGTACAAGGCACCGGAATGGGCGGCAGAATTACACGTAAAGACGTTCTGGCCTATATCGGGCAGGGACGACCGGCTGCTGCCGCAACCGCAGCTTCCGGCATGGTCTCGAATGAAGCCGAGACGGCGGCACAACGATCAGCTTCGCCGTTCGAAGGCATGCAGCGCCAGACGCCTGCCGCACCGACGCCGCCGCCCGGAACGCCCATCCCGGATGTGCGTCATTCCGGGCTTCACTTGACCGAAACGCCGAAGATCCCGACCATCGAAGTGGAAGGCATGGAAAACGGGCGCTCGGAATATTTTATTGATGTTACGCCGATTCGTAATGCGATTGCGAGAAATATGCGCCAAAGCGTCACCGAAATCCCGCATGCCTGGACCATGATCGAGGTGGATGTGACCAACGTCGTGCTGCTGCGGAACAAACTGAAGGATGAATTCAAACGGAAGGAAGGGGTCAATCTCACCTATCTGGCATTCCTGCTGAAGGCGGTTGTCAATGCGATCAAGGATTACCCGATCATGAATTCCTTCTGGGCTGTCGATAAAATCGTTGTCAAACGGGATATCAATCTGTCGCTGGCCGTAGGTACGGAGGATTCGGTGCTTACACCGGTTATCCAACGCGCTGACCAGAAGAATATCGCCGGCCTTGCCAGAGAGATCGACGAGCTTGCGCGCAAGACCCGCGAAGGCAAGCTGACTCTCGATGACATGCAGGGCGGTACCTTTACGGTAAACAATACGGGCTCCTTCGGCTCCATCCTTTCTTACCCGATTATTAACTATCCGCAGGCAGCGATCCTGACGTTCGAATCGATCGTGAAGAAACCGGTCGTGATCAATGATATGATCGCAGTCCGTTCCATGGCGAACCTGTGTCTGTCATTGGATCACCGCATTTTGGACGGCGTCATCTGCGGCCGGTTCCTGCAGCGGGTTAAGGACAACCTGGAGAGCTTCAGCCTGGATACGAAGCTGTACTGAGTTGGAACAATTCTTGGTGGTAACATCTGTAAATCGACTAAGCAACACCTGTAAACGCCCGTGCATATGCTCACGGGCTGTTGTGATCATGGCATTCATTCGGATATTGGACCCCAGTGGAGAGAAGGGTGAGCACAATGACGAAACCGTTAAATGTCTCGTACACGCCGATGCTCGATTACGGCATGGCCTGGGAGCTGCAAAAGCTCCATGTAGCGGAAATCGACAAAGGGGAGCGTCACGAAAGCCTGATGCTCCTCCAACATCCGCCTACCTATACGATAGGCTCGCAGCGTCATCCGGAGCATTTGCTGCTCAGCAAGGAAGAGCTGGAGAAGAAGGGCATTGGCCTGTTCGAGATCGATCGTGGCGGGGATATTACATATCATGGACCCGGACAGCTGGTCGGGTATCCGCTCTTAGTGCTTGAAGGCGGCAAGGGGCTGGATTTGCACGGATTCCTCCGCAGCGTGGAGCAGGTCATTATCGATTATTTGGCCGCGCACCAAATCGAAGCAGGCCGCAAGCCGGAGTATACGGGCGTGTGGGTCGGCGACCGCAAAATATGCGCGATCGGCGTGAAATTCAACAAGCGCCGGCATGACCGGGGATTTGTCACGAGCCACGGCTTCGCTTTTAACATTAAAGCGGGCATCGCCGAATCCGGCTTCACGGGAATCATTCCGTGCGGGATTCAGGAATATGGCGTGACATCGCTGGAGGATTGCACCGGCCGCACCTTCGAAGTCGAGGAAGTAGCGCGGGAGATCGTGCCCTACTTCACCAAGGTATTTTCCTATAAGGCGCATTGGCCGGATAAAGTCTGGACATAAGCTGTCGCTTAACGTAAAAGAAGGGGCTCCAGGACAATAAGCAGCGTGGATCCGATCATGGCGATCAGCATGAGATAGATAAAAACTCGAAACCATTTTTTACGTTGCATGGTGCAGCTCCTTTGAAAAAGTTTAATGATGTACATCATTATAGCAGCATTTATTCCGTTTGGAAGGCTATAAGTCCATTGTATCGTAACTGCGAAAGAGAGGGAAGTCCAGTGATCTCAAGAGAACGAATCATTCAAGAGTTTATGGAACTGGTTCAGGTGGACAGCGAAACGAAGCATGAAGAGGCGATATCCGGCGTATTAAAGGAAAAGTTCGGAAGCCTTGGCCTCGAGGTCGTTGAAGACGACGCAAAGGATAAGACCGGGCACGGAGCAGGCAACCTCATCATAACCTGGAAGGCGGAAGGCGCGGAGAAAGCGCCGAAGGTACTGTTTACCTGCCATATGGATACCGTTACACCCGGCCGGGGAATTAAGCCGACGCTCGGGGAAGACGGCTGGATTCGCAGTGACGGGACGACGATTCTCGGCGCGGACGATAAGGCCGGAATCGCCGCTTTACTCGAAGGGATCCGGGTGATCCAGGAGAACAAGATTCCGCATGGCCAGATTCAATTCGTCATCACCGTCGGCGAGGAATCCGGTTTGGTCGGCGCTCGTGCGCTCGATCCGAAATACCTGGAAGCAGAGATGGGGTTTGCGCTCGATTCAAACGGAGAGCTGGGTTCCATCGTCGTTGCCGCTCCGACCCAAGCAAAGATCAAGATGATTATTAAGGGGAAATCGGCGCATGCCGGCGTGAATCCGGAGGATGGCATCAGTGCCATCCAAGTCGCCTCCAAAGCGATATCCAAAATGAAGCTCGGGCGCATCGATAAAGAAACGACAGCGAACATCGGCAAATTCCAAGGCGGCGGAGCTACCAACATCGTGTGCGATTACGTGGAGATCGACGCCGAAGCGAGAAGCATCGTGCAGGAGAAGGTGGATAAGCAAGTTGGCGATATGCGCGAAGCGCTTGAAACCACGGTTCGGGAGTACAATGCAAATTGCGAGTTTATTAGCGAAATTGTGTATCCCGCATATAGCTTTAATGAGCATGATGCAGTCGTGCAGCTTGCGCAGCGGGCGATCCGCGGGCTTGGCATGCAGGCGGATACCTTTACGTCCGGAGGAGGCAGTGATGCCAACATCTTCAACGGACTCGGCATTCCGACCGTAAATCTGGCGATCGGGTATCGCGACATTCATACAACCAAGGAACGGATTAAGGCCGAGGACTTGGAAAAAGCCGCACAGATTGTTGTGGCCATCGTGCAAGAAACAGTAAAATCCTAATACCAATAAAGTCCGCAGCGGGCATCACCCGCTGCGGACTTTTTATAATGCTCTCATCGACTCGACTCAAGGAGCGTGGAGCGTTTTTATATTTCAGAGCTTCTTTCGAGCGAAGGAAGTCTTTACATGAGCGCTAATTGACCAGCGAGCGTTCAGTCTCAAAGGGGTCGTTCCGTTGCTGTGCCGGGGACCAGGACGTGTGCCACCCCGTGCTCTCGACCACGTGCAGGGCCGCATTAATTTTGCCCAGATATGCCTCGATTTCTGTTCTGGCTTCAGCCGAAGCATACACTCTTTCCAGCCTTCCGGAGAGCGAGATCAGGGTGGACTGCAAATAACAGGCCGCTTCGCCGAATCTTGCCGCAGTATATGAGGGCCGATGGCTGCGAAGCTGCGCGAATAATTTCGCGGACTCTTCATAGGAGCCTTGGTCGTACAGACGCTCTGCCGCTACGAAAATCAGATCGGTGCTGTACAGGCCCGGGTCCTGCAGGGGCAGTTCTTCGAGCGCATGGATTTTTGCCGCTGCAAGCGACTTATATCCTTCCTGATATAACAGGCAAATCAGTGCATAATAAGCATGGTCGCCATATTCAGCCAGCAATTCCTCGGCCGCATCGATCATGCCGAGCGATACCGCGATGTCAGCCCATTCGATTCGCTCGGTCAAGCTGAGACTGGCTTCCAGCTGCGTATGCTTCAGCTTCCGTTCACAGAGAAGCTGAATGATCCGATGCTTGCTCTTCCGGTCCGTAAGCTCATTCAGCCCTTCCCCGTGACCCGCCTGGTTGCCTTGGTTCATAAGCTGCAGCGCTTCGGGGATCCGGTCGCTCCGGATCAGGCTGCATATGTACATATGCCATTGTTCATGGGTTAAACGGTCAAGGCGCGAGAGACATTCTGCGGCAATCGAATAGGAGCCGATATAATATAGCGCCTTGCCCAGCATTGCTTCCGAATTCGTGCAGCCTCCTGCTTCCCGCGCAAGGGAAGCGTAAATATCGGAATCTGCCGATCCCTGCGCATGGAGGAGGGCAGCCCACTGGTTCAAGGCCTCCTGTGCATATGCTCCCTTCTTCGAGAGAACGGTCCGAAATGCATTCTCCGCATCTTGGAAAGAACGAAGACGCATGCTTAATAGACCATACTCAAGCCAGATCAGATCCGAATCTTTCCATTCGGTCTGGGCCCCTTGGTCTCTATTCAATGGAGAGGATAGCGCCGCTTCCCTGAAGCTCACAAGCGCTTCCTCAAGATATCCGCGTCTTTCGTACCACTTCCCGCGTTCATAGATCGTTGAAGGCGGGCTTGTAATTGGTTCGGTTTCAATAAATGGTATATGTCGCATGTCGAAGCCTCCCAATGTAATAACACAGGTTCCGGTGTGAAAGTCATGGTCGAATTTCGAAAAAAAGAGAAAAAAGTCGAAAAAAGAGTCTAAAGTCCTAGTAATGCCGGGAGCTTGCGTGTTTATTCAATCTCTTGGCGGTAATAATATCCATGATGGTTGCCTCTGGCCCCCATTGATTCTGCCATTGCTTGAGCATAATGCGGATCTGCCAGGCTCGTCCCACCATATGAATCGAATGCTCCCCTTGATAGCTCTTCATCACGCGTTCCTTCTTTCTCGGAAATTTTGATATAATACACCTTATGCAATAGCATGGGCAGTCATGCCGTTTTTAAACTTAAGGAGGCTAAATCTATGAACGTGACCGGCAGCAGCAACCGCGAAGCTTCAAATAAAATGCTGGAAGAAACGACAATATCGACGCAGCCTGTATTCGACGGGAAGATCATTTCCCTTCAGGTGGATACCGTCCGCCTTCCGGACGGGCAGACAGCAACGCGGGAAGTCGTAAGGCATCCTGGTGCCGTAGCGGTCCTTGCGTTAAAAGGGGATAAAATGCTGGTCGTCGACCAGTTCAGGCAGCCGCTGGGGCGCTGCGAGGTGGAGATTCCCGCCGGCAAGCTGGAGCGCGGCGAGGATCCGATGGAAGCTGCAAAGCGGGAGCTGCAGGAGGAGACGGGCTATGCATGCGGTTCGATTCGCAAGCTGCACTCCTTTTACACGTCCCCGGGCTTTGCCGACGAAATCATTCATCTCTATCTGGCCGAAGATCTTGTGAGTGGAGCCATGAACCCGGATGAGGATGAATTTCTCCAATTGATGGAAGTCACGCTGGAGGAAGCCTATGATCTTATAAGAGAAGAAAGAATCAGCGATGCCAAAACGATTCTGGCGGTGTATGCATGGAAAATGTATACGATGACGGGAACGATCTGACATGAGTTCGGGTAAGAAGCTTGACTTCCAGCAGGTCCTGCACAGCTACTATTGCGATATGCATATTCATATCGGCCGAACGGACAGCGGACAAGCTGTCAAAATTAGCGCAAGCAACAACCTGACGTTCGAGAACATTGCGGCGGAAGCCTCCGAACGGAAAGGCATCCGGATGATCGGCATTATCGACTGCCACTCTCCTTCCGTGCAGGACGATATCACCCGCTGCCTGGACAGCGGAGTCATGGAAGAAATCGAGGGCGGGGGCATCGCCTACCGGGATACGGTCATTCTTCTCGGCAGCGAGATCGAAATACGCGAGCCGGGCCTGGGAGCGGCGCATGTGCTTGCGTATTTTCCGGATTTGGGCACCATGCGCGAGTTCACGGACTGGATGTCCCGCTATATGAAAAATGTCCAGCTGAGCTCGCAGCGAATCTATGTGTCTCCGCGGGAGCTGCAGCGGGAAATCATCGGCCGCGGCGGCCTGCTCATTCCCGCGCATGTATTTACGCCTCATAAAGGGCTGTACGGCAGCATGGCGGATCGGATGAGCGATGTGTTTGATCTTGAAGGGATTGCAGGCATCGAGCTTGGTCTCAGCGCCGATTCCTCGATGGCGGGATTGATCAGCGAGCTCGACCGCTACACCTTTCTGACCAATTCGGACGCGCATTCGCTGGGGAAGATCGGAAGGGAATACAACCGGATTGATATGGCCGGCCCATCGTTCGAGGAATTCAAAATGGCGCTTCAGATGAAGGAAGGGCGGAGGGTGTCGGCGAACTACGGCCTGAACCCGAAGCTGGGGAAATACCATCGGACCTATTGCGGCGGATGCGAGAGCATCCTCGATCAGGAGCACTTAGCTGCCGAATCCGGGCCGCCAAGATGCCCGTACTGCGGCAGCACCAAGCTCATCCAGGGCGTCCTTGACCGGATCCTTGATATTGCAGACCGGGAGGATCCGCGCATACCGCCGACCCGGCCGCCATACCATTATCAGGTTCCGCTTGAGTTCATCCCCGGCCTCGGCAAATCGGCTATGGGGAAGCTGCTGGCCGCCTTCGGGACCGAAATGGCGATTCTTCATCAAGCCACCGAAACGGAGCTTGCGGAGGTCGCCGGGGAGAAACTTGCAGCCAGCATTGTCAAGGCAAGAAACGGAACGCTGGCCCTGTCCTCGGGCGGTGGAGGCACCTATGGCAAGGTGATGAAGTAAGGACACGCCGGGGTCCGTCCCCGGAACCTTTCTTCCAGTCATAGAATTCGAGAGGGGATCATAGAGTAGAGTAGAGACAGGAAAGGAGACTCTATTCTATGCAATCATTCCGCCAGACGTTAAAGGATCAGACACCGCTCTATGTATTTGTTGCTGTCTTGTTTCTGGTCGGCGTGCTCTTCGGGGCGCTGATGGTCAATGCGCTGTCGTTGGAGCAGCAGCAGGACATGGCCAGGCACTTGAACCATTTTTTCATTAACGTGCAGGACAGCAGCGAAACCATGATGCAGTCCTCCTACTGGAGCATAGCGGGTCTTCATCTGAAATGGATCGGACTAATATGGATTTTAGGCTTGTCGGTGATCGGCCTGCCGGGCATTCTCATTTTGGATTTTTTGAAGGGAGTTCTGATCGGCTTTACCGTCGGATACTTGGTTGGGCAATACTCGTGGACCGGTCTGCTATTCGCACTGGTATCCATCGCGCCGCAAAACCTGGTCATTATCCCGATGCTGATGATGTGCAGCGTTGCAGCCATCTCGTTCTCCCTATATATCATCAGAAATCGATTTTTGATGCATCGCGGAGGCAGCATGGTACGGCCGCTGACATCCTATGCACTGATAACGCTCTGCATGGTGGTTCTGGCGCTGTGCATTTCGTCCTTTGAGACGTGGGTAACGCCGGCGATGATGCAGTGGGTAACCCCGATGCTGCTGTAATGCCGCGTGTTTTAGCGGAGAGTAAAAGCGTTTGACTTTGTTTGTCAAATCCCCCTATAATGAAGGAAGTGACAATGACGTGCAGTGATTTCCAAGGGGGAGGGAAACGATGGAAGCGCGGATCGACAAAATTAAGCAGCAGCTGCAATCCCAAGGTTACAAATTAACGCCCCAGCGGGAAGCCACGGTTAGCGTGTTGTTGGAGAATGAAGACGACCACCTTAGCGCAGAAGATGTATTTATGCTCGTGAAAGAGAAAGCTCCGGAGATCGGTCTGGCAACCGTATACCGTACCCTGGAGCTGCTGAGTGAGCTTCATGTCGTAGAGAAGATCAATTTCGGCGATGGTGTCGCAAGATACGACCTTCGAACAGATACTTCGAAACATCATCACCATCATCTAATATGCACTCAATGTGGAAGCATGGATGAAATACGCGAGGATTGGCTCGGTCCCTTAGAGGAACGACTGGAGCGCGAATTCAATTTCACCGTGCACGACCATCGGCTTGATTTCCACGGCATATGCTACCGTTGCAAGGAGAAGGGCAAGAACGACCCTGATAAATCTTAACTTATAACCAACATCATATGGCGTGGTGATTCATCACGGCAAAGCCCTCTTTAACGCATACAGCCGGGAGGGCTTTTCATTTGGGTAGGAAATGGACATGAGTACATACTCGATTCAGGCGGGAATCGTGCCGAATTGCGCTTTGCCCCTTATCGGATGCCGGTATATATGCCGGCCCGGTATCATAGTCTTAATGTGACGAGCTTTCGGGCTCAAGCGTACAAAGAACACAAGGGGGACGCATGATCATGATTATATCGATCCGCAAAATCGCCGCATGGATCCGCTTCATTTCCATGTTCGCCCTGTTAACGATGTTTTTCTATTATATCCTTGGATGGGTGGGAGACTGGTTAACCCCATCCGACCCTTACCGTACGCCGACCGGTCATGCCGTAAAGGCATTTCAGCCGGAGAGCACGTTAGATGCTAGATATTCGCCGATGGAACGTCTCCGTTTATATTACTGGTATGGCGAGTAGATGTTCCAAAGGGCATGCAGGGTCAGGTGGAAACGATGCTTCAATATGTAGATGAATACTTAGAATATTTGGAAGAGTCAAAACGATTGTCGCCGCGAACGATTGAGTCGTACCGGACGGACATCACCAGCTTTATCGCGTTTGCGGCCGAGAGGGACGTCACGGAACCAGGGGATGTTAATCGTGCGCTGCTCGGAATATACCTTGGCCGAATGCGCCAGCAGGGGAGGGCGGCTTCGACCCAGCTGCGCTGCATCGCGTCGCTCCGGTCTTTTTTTCAGTATTTGGTCCGCCGGGCCGTCATCATCCAGGATCCCACCTTGCTGCTGGAATCGCCCAAGCCGGAGCGCAGGCCTCCTAAGGCTCTTGAGGAGCAGCAGGTAGACAAGCTGCTGGCGGCTCCGGATTGCGATTCTCCGCAAGGGGCAAGGGACAAGGCGATGCTCGAGCTTCTATATGCCTCCGGAATTAAGGTTTCGGAGCTAGTGTCGCTGAGCCTGGCCGACGTGGATCTACGGATGCGATTTTTGCGCTGCGCGGCAGGTGAGGGTAAGGAACGGATCCTGCCGATCACAAGAACCGCTGCCCGGCATGTGGAGTTTTATGTCCATGAAATGAGGGACAAGCTGCTCAAGGATGATGGGGAAGACGGACTGTTCCTGAATACGCAGGGCAAACGGCTGTCGAGGCAGGGCTTTTGGAAAATTATCAAGAAATACGGCAAGTCGGCCGGTATCGAGGAAGAGATCACGCCTCACACGCTCCGGCATTCCTTTGCGGTCCATTTGCTGCAGAACGGAGCTGACCTGCGCTCGGTACAGGAAATGCTCGGGCATTCGGCACTTTCCACGACGGGCATGTACCAATCGGCCAAGAAGAGCATGAAGGAAGTGTACGACCACTTTCATCCCAGGGCTTGAATATAGACAGCTTTGCATATGAACTGCAAATCATAATCGATAACCACACAGTTAGGAGAGAACGAGATGAGTTCAGTAAATCAAGCAAGCATTAAAGAAGCGGCGGAATATATCCGCCGGCAGCATGACGTCAAGCCCGAGGTAGGTCTCATTCTGGGTTCGGGTCTTGGCGTCCTGGCGGATCTGATGGAGAATGCGGTATCGATCAACTATCAAGACATCCCGCATTTTCCGGTATCGACGGTTGAAGGTCATGAAGGCGAGCTGCTGCTGGGAACGATTCACGGCCGGAGCGTCGTGCTGATGAAGGGCCGGTTTCACATGTATGAGGGCTACGGCCCCGAGCTGACTGCCTTTCCTGTCCGGGTCATGAAGGAACTTGGGGTGCAGAGCCTGCTTGTCACCAATGCGGCCGGCGGCATCAACACGTCCTTCGAGCCGGGAGATCTCATGCTGATCTCGGATCATCTGAATATGACGGGAAAAAATCCGCTGATCGGACCTAATGATCCGGCGCTGGGCGTCCGGTTCCCGGATATGTCCGAGGCATACAGCCGCAGACTGCGGCAGCTGGCGAAGGAAATTGCCGTGAGCCAGAGCGTTGTCCTCAGAGAAGGGGTTTACGCCGGCTTGCTGGGTCCAACCTATGAAACGCCGGCCGAAATCCGGATGCTGCGTACCCTTGGCGCCGACGCGGTTGGCATGTCAACCGTTTCCGAAGTGATCGTAGCAAGACATGCCGGACTAGAGGTGCTTGGCATTTCCTGTATCAGTAACATGGCAGCGGGAATTTTGGATCAGCCGCTTTCCCATGACGAGGTAATGGAGACCGCGGAGAAGGTGCGGGAGAAGTTTCTCGGTTTGGTTATGGCGATTATCCCGAAAATGTAATCCATCTTACGGAAGAACAGAAGACCTGTACTTGCGAGAGCGAATAACGCTGTCGTCTAGTACGGGTCTTTTTTTGCATCCAGCCTAAATACTGGAATAATTTGTTTCCAACCTGACGACAATGGTTAGAGAGACCCGTATACGTACGGGATGCCATTACGAGTGTCAGGAGGGGACGGAATTGAAAAAAGCGTTAATCGCTGGACTGTTTGCTTTCGTTGTTGGATGGTCCAGTGCGGCAGTTCCAAGCTATGCCGAGGAAAACAGTAATACCGGCGGATCATCCCAAGGGGAGCTGGCGCCTAGTGCCCGTTCCGCCATCTTGCTTGATGCGGATACCGGAACCATCATTTACGAAAAAAACAGCCATGATAAGCTGCCTCCGGCCAGCATCACAAAAATTATGACGATGCTGCTGACGATGGAGGCGATCGACGAAGGACGTTTGAAGTTAACCGATAAGGTTCGCACCAGCGAGTATGCCGCTTCGATGGGGGGATCCCAAATCTTCCTCGAGCCCGGGGAAGAAATGACCGTCGAAGAAATGCTCAAGGGGATCGCTATGGCATCCGGCAACGACGCTTCCGTTGCGATGGCAGAGAAGATTGCAGGCACGGAGGAAGCCTTTGTCAAGCTGATGAACGAGAAAGCGGCGGAGCTCGGGATGAAGGATACGCATTTCGTCAATTGCAACGGATTGCCGGCAGACAATCATTATACTTCGGCGCATGACATCGCCCTGATGAGCCGCGAGCTGCTGAAATACGAGGGAATCACGAAGTATACCGGCGCTTATCAGGATTATTTGCGAAAGGATACGCCAAAGCCGTTCTGGCTGGTCAATACGAACAAGCTGGTCCGTTTTTACACGGGGGCGGACGGTTTGAAAACCGGCTATACCTCGGAGGCCAAATTTTGCTTGTCGGCAACGGCCAAGCGGGACGGATTGCGCACGATCGCGGTGGTGATGGGAGCTCCGGATACGAAGACGCGCAACAATGAAGTGTCCCGGTTATTCGATTATGCCTTCTCCCAATATGCGATGCATTCCATTTATAAGCCGGGTGAAGTGCTCGGGGTCCTGAAGGTACAGAAGGGCAGCGTGCCGGAGATTACCATTCAGGCCGACAAAGAGTACAACGTGCTGGTCAAAAAGAATGCGAAAACCGAGGATATCCGGCATGAGCTTCAATGGACCGAAGGTCTACGGGCTCCGGTTGCCGCCGGGCAAGTGATCGGAAAGCTGTCGGTTTACCAAGGGGACGCGCTGGTGAAGGAATTTGAACTGACGTCACCGGTCGAGGTGAAGAAAGCCGGATTCTGGAAGCTTTTTAAACGGACGACAGGCAAGTTGTTTCATGTAGATTGATAGGAGTTTTCTTCTAGTTTTGTCGGGGAGCAGGAAAGTCTTTTTCCATTGTAGAAATCTTTGTTCATGTCAGGGAGGAGAGTGAGCAAACATGAATCTGCATGTTGATATGGAGCATCACAGGCATGTGCTGATCGTTCGTTTGTCCGGGGAACTCGACCATCATACGGCCGATTCGGTTCGTCTTCAGCTGGATGAAGCCATCCAGCGGCGGCAAACGGAGCACTTGGTGCTGAGCTTGAAGGATCTGGAGTTTATGGACAGCTCGGGTCTTGGCGTCATTCTGGGACGCTATAAATTCATCAAGCAAAAAGGCGGCAAGATGGCGGTCTGCGACGTCAAACCGCAGGTTTATCGTCTGCTTGAAATGTCGGGCTTGTTCAAGATCATGCCGATCTATGAGAACGAGGGTACGGCGCTCTCGGGTTTGGAGGTAGTGTCATGAGTGAAGGTAAGTCGCAGCATAATTTTATGACTCTGCAGTTTGCCGCCAAGTCGGAAAACGAATCCTTTGCCCGTGTTGCCGTGGCAGCGTTCATATCCCAGCTGGATCCGACGATGGATGAGCTGAGCGACCTGAAGACGGTCGTATCCGAAGCGGTGACCAACTGCATCATTCACGGATATGACAGCAATCCGGAGGGGATCGTGAAGATCGAAGCTTCGATTGACGGAGATATCATCACCCTCTGTATTGAAGATGACGGCAGAGGCATCGAGGATCTGGAAATGGCCAAGCAGCCGCTGTACACGTCCAAGCCTGAGCTGGAGCGATCCGGGATGGGGTTCACGATTATGGAGAACTTCATGGATGAATTTGAAGTGGTCAGCCAGCCGGGCAGCGGCACCTCGATCAAAATGAAAAAGAGGATCGAATCTAAGAAAGCTTTATATAATTAGGGGTTGGACAAATGGATGCCGATGTGAAAAAAACTTCGCAGACTTATTTGGACGACGCGGAGGTCAAACGACTCATTGCACTCAGCCAAAACGGGGATCATGTTGCCCGGGATACGCTTGTCAATTGTAATATTCGGCTTGTCTGGTCTGTCGTTCAGCGGTTTATGAACCGGGGGTATGAGCCGGATGATCTTTTTCAAATCGGCTGTATCGGTCTCCTGAAGTCCGTGGACAAGTTCGATCTCAGTTATGACGTAAAGTTCTCTACCTATGCCGTGCCGATGATTATCGGGGAGATTCAGCGCTTCCTGCGGGATGACGGGACCTTGAAGGTCAGCCGCTCCCTCAAGGAAATGGCCAATAAAGTCAGGAAGAAGCGGGACGAGCTGTCCAAGCAGCTCGACCGTCTGCCGACGGTGAAGGAGGTTGCCGAGGAGCTGGGGGTAACGCCGGAGGACGTGGTGTTTGCCCAGGAAGCCAACAAGCCGCCGACCTCCATTCATGAAACGGTATTCGAGAATGACGGGGATCCGATTACGCTGATGGATCAGATAGCCGATGATTCGCAGGAGCGCTGGTTCGACAAGCTGGCTTTGAATGAAGCGATCGGAAGCTTGACCGAACGGGAACGCCTTATCGTTTATTTGCGGTATTACCGGGATCAGACGCAATCGGAAGTGGCCAGCCGGCTCGGGATTTCCCAGGTACAGGTGTCGAGGCTGGAGAAAAAAATACTGCAGAGCATTCGGAATGAAATCGCGCAGTAGCGCAATTGCCGATTCCGGTATGCTGTGTGCTCGATACGAGCGCCTCTTTCGAAATGGAGAGGCGCTTTTTCGTGCTCGCGAAGAGGTATAGGCTATGCTCCTTTCTTTGTGAATGCAGCATTATTGGATCATTTGAGGGCGCAGTCTTTTTGGAGAAATGGAGTAGAATCCACAGCGATTTCCCATACTAACGGTAATTTAGCAGTAAAGGAGTGTTTTTGGATGAAGGTCAATCCCACTCCGACGGTGTTTCTGCAGCTGCGAAGCCGCATACGTATTCCGAAAGACCAAACCGTCAAGCTTGGCGATGTCGCTTTCATCGTCTGCGATCCGGAATGGGAAGAACGGCTTGCCGCCCTTCCCCTCGTGCAGCCGAAGGACATGGACGGCAATCGGATGGTGATGGACTTGATCCAGATCATACCGAGGATCCGGCAGCTCATTCCGGACGTGCATATCGAGCCGATGGGCAACCACCATACGCTACTCGAGCTCACCGGACCGGAGAGCAGAAGCTCCAGGCTGTGGTTCCCGCTCGTTTGGCTGCTGCTGTTTTTTGGGTCGGCGCTTACGATTATGAATTTCCATGCGGACGTCAATATGCTCGAGGTGCAGATCCGAATAGTCGAGATGGTAACGGGAGAAAGGGATGAGCATCCTTACCTGTTCCAAATTGCCTATTCCCTTGGTCTTGGGTTCGGCATGACGGTATTCTTCAATCATTTGTTCAAGAAAAAGTGGAACGAGGAGCCGACACCGCTGGAAGTCGAAATGTATCTGTATCAGGAAAACCTGGACCAGTATGTCGTGGCCGAAGAGTATCGGAAAATGAATAAGGCGGCAGAAGGGCGCGGGAATGAATCATGATGACCTCGATGCTCCAGGGAATATTTACGTGCGTGCTTGGCGTGGCAGGGGGGATCGCGGTCGGAGGCGGAGTCATTGCCCTGATCATCGTGCTCGATATCATCCCGCGGCTGTCCCAGTTAACCTCGACCTATCACCGGGTCCATTGGTATGAGGGAGCGCTGATTTCCGGCTCCTTTATCGGCACGCTTGCGGACTTCTGGCATTGGTCGGTTCCGCTCGGGCCGGTTGTGAGCACGATCATCGGGCTGATGTGCGGCATCTTCATCGGCATGCTGGCAGCAGCACTGACGGAAGTATTGAATGTTCTGCCAATTTTGGCGAAGCGGCTTCGTTTAACCGGTTATTTATTCGGGCTGCTGATGGCGATGGTTGCCGGAAAGGTCGCCGGCTCGCTGTTCGATTGGCTTATATACAATCAATGATAGTTACTCGATCAGGAGGTATAGAATGGACGAGAATACAACCTATAACGAAGGCATAGAACCGGACATCCCGGTAATCCCGCCATCCGAAATCAAGGAGCTGGAGGAGGAGGCGCTTAAGGAAAAGAGAAATGCGGAAACCTCGGACAGCACGGAGGAATCGGTCATATACTGGCAAGGCGAGGATCGGGTGCCGGAGAAGATCAGCGTCCTGAAAGAGACGCTGAAGGAAGTGATGGGCTACGGCGTTTCCTTTGACGTCATCATCCGCGAGATGACCTTTGCGGGAAGGCCGGCAGCGCTCTTGTTCCTAAACGGCTTCACGAATGATGTCATCGTTTCCGAAATATTAACCCGTCTTACCTACCTGACGCCCGAGGATGTCAGGGACGGCCACGCGCTGAACGATATGATGAAGGCGTATATTCCTCATGTCCAGGTTGAACAGGTGTCGAAGCTGAGCAAGGTGATCAATGACGTGTTATGCGGAATTTGCGCGTTGTTCATCGAGGGCGCTAGCACCGCCATCCTGCTGGATACCCGGAAATATCCCGTGCGCGGGCTTGAAGAGCCGGCGGTTGAACGCGTCGTTCGTGGAGCTAGGGACGGGTTCACGGAGACGATCGTAACCAATATCAATCTCGTGCGGCGGCGGGTCCGCGACCCGGGGCTTCATGTGGAGACGATGAAGGTAGGAAGACGGACCAAGACGGATGTGAGCCTGCTCTTTATCGACGATATTGCCGATCGCGTGCAGGTAGAAGCGATTCGCCGGAAAATAAAGCAGCTTGATCTCGAAGGGCTGCCGCTCGGCGACAAGCAGCTGGAGGAAGCAATCGTGAATAAGGGCTGGCATCCGTACCCGCTCGTCCGATACTCGGAGCGGCCGGACGTGGTAGCCTCACACCTTCTGGAGGGACGGATCGTCGTCATGGTCGATACATCGCCCAGCGTAATGATTATGCCGACGACCTTCTTCGATTTATGCCAGCATGCCGAAGAGAACCGGCAAACCGCGTTTATGGGCACCTATTTAAGATGGATCCGCTTTGGCGGCATCTTCGCCTCGATGTTCCTGCTTCCGCTCTGGATGCTGCTTGTCGTCCATCCGGAGCTGAAGCCGCCGGCGCTGGATATCCTTGGGCCGCAGGAGAATGCCAAGATTCCGATTATCGGGCAATTTCTGATCGTCGAATTCGGCGTCGATCTGCTGCGTTTGGCGGCCGTTCATACGCCGACGCCGCTCGCCTCGGCCATGGGCTTGATCGCTGCGATTCTGATCGGCGATATTGCCGTCAAGACCGGGCTGTTCGTCAATGAGGTGGTGCTTTATATGGCCGTTGCAGCTATCGGCATGTTCGCCACGCCGAGCTACGAGCTCGGGCTCGCCAACCGGATGGTCCGGCTCGTCCTGCTCGTAGCGACGGCGCTGTTTGGTGTGAAAGGGTTCGTGATCGGCAGCACGCTGCTGATTCTATCCTTGACGACGCATCGCTCCTATAACTCGTCGTACTTATGGCCGTTTATACCATTTAGTGCAAAGGCCATGGGCGAGATTTTATTCCGTAAACCGCTGCTGACGTCAACGAGACGCCCGGCGCTCAACAAGACGAGGGATCACACCAAAATGGGGACTGAAATGAATTCCAAAGGAAGGCATTGATAATAACACAAATGATGTGTTGAAAAATCCATTTTGCTTACGTTTCGTTGTCTGCTATACTGTGAACAATTATTCGATTATCCTATTTTTGATAAAGCGATCGGAGGAATTGTAAGCATGTTTCTACACGGTACCAGCAAGATTAACGAACAGGGACGTTTGGAGATCGGCGGATGCGACACATCCGAATTGAAAGCCCAGTACGGTACGCCTCTATATATTGTGGACGAGCAAGCGGTCCGGAATCGCTGCCGGGAATATATTGAAGCCTTTAAGGCTTCCGGTTTGAAGTTTCAAGTCGCGTACGCCAGCAAAGCGTTCTGCGTGATGGCCATGTGCCAGCTCGCTGAGGAGGAAGGGATGTCGCTGGACGTCGTTTCCGACGGGGAGCTGTACACGGCGCTGCAAGCCGGCTTTCCGGTACAGCGGATCCATTTTCACGGCAACAACAAGACGCCTGAAGAAATCGAAATGGCCATTGATGCCGAAATCGGCTGCTTCGTCGTGGACAATGTAGTCGAGCTGCATATGCTGCAGGCGATCGCGGCCGAGAAGAACCGGAAGGTGAACATTCTCCTTCGTTTAACGCCGGGCGTTGAGGCGCATACCCATGAATATATCTCGACCGGCCAAACCGATTCCAAATTCGGATTCGATATCGGAAACGGCTCGGCGTTTGAAGCGGTGAAGCTGGCAGCGGCACAGAATAACATTCAATTGATCGGCATCCATTCCCATATCGGCTCGCAAATTTTCGAAGTCGAAGGATTCCAGATGGCCGTTGGGCGCGTTGCCGAATTTGCGGCGAAGGTCAAAGCAGATCTGGGCATTACCTTCAAGGTAGTCAATCTTGGCGGCGGATTCGGAATTCGCTATGTCGACGGAGATACCCCGCTGCATGTTTCCGACTACGTTAAAGCGATTACGGATGCGGTGAAGACCCATTTTGCCGGCATTGGCAGCGAGCTGCCTGAGATTTGGGTAGAGCCTGGCCGCAGTATCGTGGGTGAAGCAGGCACCACGCTGTATACGGTAGGGACCAGCAAGGACATTCCGGGCGTGCGGAAATACGTGGCCGTAGACGGCGGAATGACTGACAACCCGAGACCGGCCCTGTACGAATCGAAATATGAGGCCATTCTGGCCAACCGTGCAAACGAGAAGCCAGAGGAGACGGTTTCGATTGCCGGCAAGTGCTGCGAGAGCGGTGACATGCTGATCTGGGACCTGGATCTGCCTAAGGTTAACACGGGAGACCTGCTGGCCGTATCCTGCACAGGCGCTTATAACTATTCCATGGCAAGCAACTACAACCGCATCCGCAGACCTGCCGTCGTTTTTGTTAAGGATGGCCAGAGCCGGCTTGTCGTTCGCCGCGAGTCGCTCCAGGATATTATCAGCAATGACGTCGTTTCTGCCCGGATTGCCAAAGAAACCGTTACAAGCTAAGTTGTTTCGATCGGCAGAACCAACACCTTACAGGGTGTGAGCCAGGATTCGACGATTCCTTTAAAAGCCCGCCAGACCGCTTGATCGGTTTGGTTGGGCTTTTTTACAGACCACGGAGCCTTCGCGGACGATGGACGCTGAAAGCATCTAAGCGTGAAGCCCCCCTCAAGATGAGATTTCCCAGTATGTAAGACTAAAGATGCGGGTTCATTTTGCGTCCCAAGTTATTTCATAGTAAACTAGAACTTGCATGTTTTATGAAATGCGTATCTTAGGGAATGTACATCGAAAGGAGATATTCGATATGGCAAAAAAAGCGAGAATCACACTGGAAAACGGCAAAGAGGTACTGCTCGATCTGTTTGAGAAGGATGCGCCGAACACGGTTGCTAATTTTGAAAAGCTTGCGAATTCCGGCTTCTATAACGGTCTAGTATTCCACCGCGTCATTCCGGGCTTCGTCGCTCAAGGCGGCTGCCCGAACGGAACAGGTACAGGCGGACCGGGCTACACGATCGATTGCGAGATCAACCCGAACAAGCATGAGCGTGGAAGCCTGGCTATGGCGCATGCCGGACGCAACACGGGCGGAAGCCAGTTCTATGTATGCTATGAGCCGCAGCCTCACTTGGACGGACAGCATACCGTATTCGGCAAGGTCGTTGAAGGCATGGAGCATATCGATGCTTTTAAAGGCCGCGACAAGATGGAAAAAGTCGAAGTATTCGAAGCGTAACATGTAAGTGTTGGATGGACAGGCCACTCTTGTGGGGGCCTGTTTTTTTATGCGTGGGGTTCGGCCATGTATGGAACTTCCTGGCGGACAGCATGTGCGCGGCTGTCCAATACCTAGCCGTCGGTGATAGACTGCTCATGAGAGGTGCAAAGCCGGTGTACTAGGGTTACTGCAACACGGAGACACCCTTAAAAGGCAGAAATCAACGGAGCAGGCGGAATTCCTCAGAAGAAGCGAAGCGTGCCCCTATATTCCCGGATTTCGGCATTGGGAAGTCAATTCAACGAAATCCGGGAATAACAGGGATCGTAGGAGGGATCCGCATGCGGAATTTTGAGTTACCCAGAGGCCTTGAAGGGTTATCCGCAAGCATAGCCGCTAATTAGTTTACTCCAGATCAAGACGAAGCCGGTAGAAACAACGCCCGCAGTTCTTCCGGAACCGGTCGGCTCTTGCGGGTGCGGATATCGATCGTCACGATCGTTACAGCGGCATCGGCGCAAAGCTCCCCGTCCGTGTTATGGATCTGCTGAAGCAGCACAAAGCTGCTTAGTCCAAGCTTGTGAGACTCGGTTGAAATGTTCAGGCGCTCTCCCTGCCTGCATTCCTTCCTGTAATTAATATTAATGTTGACCGTGACAGTCTGCACACCCAATCCTTTCAGTACATCGTAGTGCAGATTCCCCGCCTCGTACCATTCTTCTCTTCCCCATTCCAGGTACTCCAGATATTTGGCGTTATTCACATGACCATTCACATCGATTTCCGTCGGTCTTACGATGATGTTAAGCGAGGTTTTCATTTACATGATCTCCTTTAACCTATACAATTCACGGTTTATCCTCCGCATTACTTGGTTCTCGTTGAGCGCACCGATTTCCTCCCGAACCTGCAACGGATATGAATTTATACAACCAAAAAGTTACTGACTAAATAAAAGTGAGTTAATTATCTTGCTTTTTTGCCTATGGAGTGTTAAGATTCATCGTAAGCAACAGCTAATTTCATATTGAATCCTTCGGGGCAGGGTGAAATTCCCTACCGGCGGTGATGATTGCAGCTCCGGCTGCGACTTAGTCCGTGACCCGGATACGTTATCGTATGCGGTGGACCTGGTGAAATTCCGGGACCGACAGTATAGTCTGGATGGGAGAAGGAACGAAAGTGGACTTGAGAGCATGTACAATAGCTATCTCTTGTCTTAGCTTTCTGATGTCATGCGTTATGTGAGGCTTTTCACATATGACGATTCTAGAGCGGGTGTGCTTTTTAAAGCGCCGCTTCTTTGGACGTTATATGAGAACCTCGGAACTAACGGTTATTTATGATGTCGTAAAGTGAACTGGTTTATTACGCCCTGTTTTGGATGAATCGCTTATCCTGAAACAGGGCTTTTTTATTCTGGAAAGGGGCTTGGGTAGCATGGAAGTCGTCAACGATGAATTTTATATGTCGCTTGCGCTGGATATGGCGGAACGCGCGCAAGGCCAGACCGGCATTAACCCCGTCGTCGGCTGTGTCGTCGTGAAGGACGGTGCTCTTGCGGGCGTCGGCGCCCATCTGGAGCGGGGAACGCCGCATGCTGAGGTCCATGCACTGAATATGGCCGGGAGCAAGGCGGCCGGAAGCACCGTGTATGTAACCCTTGAGCCCTGCAGCCATTACGGAGCGACTCCTCCATGCAGCGAGAGGCTCATAGCGGAAGGTGTTAAACGGGTCGTTGTCGCCTGCCAGGACCCCAATCCGCTGGTTGCCGGCCGTGGTCTGCAGATGCTGCGGGCAGCGGGCATTGAAGTGACGACAGGCGTCCTCGAAGAGCGGGCCGTCCGGTTGAACGAAGCCTTCAACAAATTTATTACGACCGGACTGCCGTTCGTCACCTTGAAGACAGCCAGTACGCTGGACGGGAAAATCGCCTCAAAGACCGGCGACAGCAAGTGGATATCCAATGAGGTGTCCCGGGA
Organism: Paenibacillus sp. FSL W8-0919; assembly: GCF_038003785.1. Classification (NCBI taxonomy): domain Bacteria; kingdom Bacillati; phylum Bacillota; class Bacilli; order Caryophanales; family Paenibacillaceae; genus Paenibacillus; species Paenibacillus sp. FSL W8-0919. Next base: position 5,543,744 of record NZ_JBBOPV010000001.1, on the reverse strand, counting down.
GCTGGTGCACACTCTCCGGCATCGACACCAGGGAATCATGGCAGGGGTTGCCACCGTTATTGCGGACGATCCGTCGCTGACGACGAGACTCCGCGTTGAAGGTCTTCAGCCCGTACGAATCATCGTGGATTCGCAGCTTCGCATCCCTTTGAATTGTCGTGTAGTCAGTGATGGCGCTGCCAAAACAGTCGTGCTGGCCACGGAGCTGGCCGACAAGGCGAAGCGGACCGCGCTGGAAGAACGGGGGGTGCAGATTCTGGTCTGCGGTCCCGGCCCGAGAGTCGACCTGCAGGCTGCGCTTATGGAGCTTGGTCGCATGGGCATCGCCTCCATCCTGGTTGAAGGAGGAGGAACCTTAAGCGGAAGCTTGCTGGAGAACAAACTGGTGGATCGCATCATCCAATTCATTGCCCCGAAGATTATTGGAGGGTTCGATGCACCGGGAAACTATATGTTCAGCGGGTATGAGCTGATGAGCGAAGCGATTGAGCTGACAGGACTCGAGACCCAAAGACTTGGCGACAATATTTATGTGACCGGCCAGCCGGTATGGAAGTCGTAAACGATTGAATGAAAGGAGGGATAGGATATGTTTACAGGGCTGATTGAAGAGATCGGCGAGATGAGACGAATCGGCCGCCAAGGCGAAGCGATGGTGCTCAGCATTTCGGCAAGCAAGGTCCTGGATGATCTAAAGCTAGGCGATAGTGTTGCTGTCAACGGGGTTTGCTTGACCGCGACAACGATCGATAAAGACAGCTTTACCGTCGATGTCATGCCGGAAACGTATCGAAACACCAATCTGAAGCAGCTACAACCGGGAAGCAAAGTCAATCTGGAACGGGCCATGGCAGCCGGAGGACGATTCGGCGGTCATATCGTACAGGGACATGTGGATGGGGTCGGCGTGATTCGAAGCGTGAGATCCGATCAGAATGCGGTCGTCTATGAAATTGCCCCGTCGAACGACGATGTGTTCAAATATATCCTTCCGAAAGGGTCCGTAACGCTGGACGGAATCAGTCTGACCGTCGTTCGAACGACGGATCATTCCTTCACCGTCTCCATCATTCCCCACACGCTTGCCGAAACGGTGCTGGCTTATAAGGGACCGGGGGATACGATTAACATCGAGTGCGATATTTTGGGCAAATACGTCGAGCATCTGCTGAATTACGGCAGTGAAGGAAACAGCTCCAGAAGAAGCAAAGCGGGGATCAGCCGGGATTATCTAGCCGAGCACGGATTTGCTTGATCGAAGCATCAGATTGACCCGAACGTTTAGACTTACGAGAAGGAGGAGTAGGAATGGAAGAGCGATTTTCTTTTCATACCATAGAAGAAGCTTTGCAGGATTTGAAGGAAGGGAAGATCGTTATCGTCGTTGACGATGAAGACCGCGAGAATGAAGGGGATTTTATCGCTCTAGCCGAAAAGGCAACCCCCGAGGTGATCAATTTCATGATTACGGAAGGGCGTGGATTGGTGTGTCTCCCGATGACGCCCTCGCGGGCTCAGGAGCTGGATCTGAAACCGATGGTTAGCCAAAATACGGACTATCATGGAACGGCCTTCACCGTTTCCATTGACCATAAAGATACGACAACCGGCATATCGGCCTATGAGCGCTCCGTAACGGTTCGCGGCATTATGGACCCGAATGCGACCGCAGCGGATTTCCGCAGACCGGGCCATATGTTCCCGCTGATTGCCAAAGAAGGGGGCGTCCTTCGCCGGGCAGGTCATACGGAGGCGGCTGTCGATCTTGCGAAGCTGTGCGGCTCTTACCCTGCCGGTGTCATCTGCGAAGTCATCAAGGAAGACGGAACCATGGCGCGTCTGCCGGATCTGATCGAAATATCGAAGAAGCACGGGATGAAGCTGATCAGCATCAAGGATCTGATTCATTACCGCAATGAGAAGGAGAAGCTGGTGCAGCGGGAAGTGGCGGTGCGGATGCCGACGGATTACGGGGTATTCCAGGCGGTGGCTTACACGAACGATGTCGACAACAAGGAGCATGTAGCGTTGGTCAAAGGCCAGATTAACGGCGATGAGCCGGTGCTGGTTCGCGTCCATTCGGAATGCCTGACCGGGGATGTCTTCCACTCCCACCGCTGCGACTGCGGCCCGCAGTTCGAGGCCGCACTGCGGCAGATCGAGGAGGCCGGCAACGGCGTGCTGCTGTACATGCGCCAAGAGGGACGCGGCATCGGCTTGATCAACAAGCTGAAGGCATATAAGCTGCAAGAGGAGGGCTTCGATACGGTCGATGCCAACCTGAAGCTGGGCTTCCCGGCGGATTTAAGAGATTACGGCATTGGAGCGCAGATACTAAAGGATCTCGGCATTCGGAAGATTCGGCTGCTTACCAACAACCCGCGGAAGATCAAGGGCCTGGAGGGATATGGGCTTGAAGTTGTGGAGCGGGTGCCGATCCAGATGCCGGAGAACGAGGACAATACCGGATACCTGCATACAAAGCAGGCTAAGCTTGGGCATATGCTGAAGTTCGACGATTTGGAGCAGAACGAGAGCGCTAATTCGTAAAGGGAAATGCCCCGGCGGAAACGATTTTCAAATAATCGCTCTCTGCTTCAATCGATGATGCCTCCGTCGCATCGGCCAAAAGTTCGAAGCAGCTGCCCGCGCCCCCATCGTTGAATGGACCCAGCGGAGCGGCGGGATGCAGCAGGAGAAGCGAAGCGTTCGCCTTTGCCTCCGGATTCCTACCTTGTGTGTGTAAGTCATCCAGGGAATCCGGTGGCAACAGCGATCGGAAGAGCATCCGGTGCGCAGCGGACAATTCGAAACGCGCCCACCAATTTAGGGTGGGCACGAATCTCCAACTCCGCAAGCGTAATGGTCCATGATGCATTCGCCAACGCCGACGAGCCTCGAAGCAGCAGCCCGCATTTGCTACAAGAATGGACCCAGCGGAGCGGCGGAATGCAGCAGGAGAAGCGAAGCGTTCGCCTTTGCCGTCGGATTCCTACCTTGTGTGTGAGTCATTCGGGGAATCCGGAGACAACAGCGATCGGAAGCTGCATCCGACGCGCAGCGGACAATTCGAAACGCGCCCACCAATTTAGGGTGGGCACGAATCCCCAACTCCGCAAGCGTAATGGTCCATGATGCATTCGCAAACGCCGACTAGCTCGAAGAGTCAGCCCGTATTTGCTACCTGAATGAACCCAGCGGAGCGGCGGAATGCAGCAGGAGAAGCGAAGCGTTCGCCTTTGCCGTCGGATTCCTACCTTGTGTGTGAGTCATTCAGGGAATCCGGTGGCAACAGCGATCGGAAGCAGCATCCGGTGCGCAGCGGACAATGCAAGAATCGCATCAACGAGCGCTCATCGAGCGCAAAGTGCAGCATGCATCGACAATAACAATACTCCCATTTGAAAGGATGACCATAACCATGGCAAACATTTTTGAAGGCAATTTAGTATCGGAAGGCTTGAAATACGGAATCGTAGTAGGCCGGTTTAATGAATTTATTACCAGCAAGCTGTTAAGCGGTGCGCTCGACGCGTTGAAGCGTCACGGCGTGCAGGATGATGAGGTGGATGTAGCATGGGTGCCGGGCGCATTCGAAATTCCGCTGATCGCCCAAAAAATGGCAGAAAGCGGCAAATACGACGCCATCATTACCTTGGGCACCGTCATTCGCGGATCGACAACCCACTACGATTACGTGTGCAATGAAGTGGCGAAGGGCGTGTCGGCGATCAACCTGAAGACCGGCGTGCCAACCATCTTCGGCGTCGTGACGACGGAGAACATCGAGCAGGCCGTTGAACGCGCCGGAACGAAGGCTGGCAACAAAGGCTGGGATTCCGCGATGGCGGCGATCGAAATGGCAAACTTGACGAAAAGCTTAAAATAGTGCTTATTTAATGTAGTGCTCTTTTTCATCAGAGCACTGCATTTTATTTTTATGGCGGGAGGATTCACCGTGAGCGTATTATATAAGCTGGAGACGTTTGAAGGACCGCTCGATCTGCTGCTTCACCTGATTGATAGAGCGGAAATCGACATCCAGGATATCCCCGTCAGCGAGATTACCGAACAATACATGGCCTATCTGCACAACATGCAGGAATTGGAGCTTGAAATTACAAGTGAATTTCTGGTGATGGCGGCGACGCTGCTGTCTATTAAATCGAAGCTGCTGCTTCCAAAGCCTCCGGTTATCGAGATGGACGAGTTTGATTTTTACGAAGAGGAAGATGTGGATCCGAGAGCGGAGCTCGTTCAGCGGCTGATCGAATATCGTAAATACAAGGGAATTGCTCAGCATCTCCATGAGAGAGAATGGGAGCGGAGCATGATTTACTCGAAAGAGGCGGAGGATTTAACGCCCTACATGCCGGAAGCCCAGGAAAACCCGGTCGAAGGGCTCCACGTTGCCGATTTGATCCGCGCATTCCAAAAAGCCTTAAGCAAAGCCGTAAGACGAACTTCATACGCACGGATACAGCGCGATGAAATATCGGTTAAGGATCGGATTCGCCAGGTGATCGATACGCTCGAGCAAGCGGGGCCGGGAGGAAGGGTGTTGTTCTCCAAGCTGCTTCATGAGGAGATGGAGCGGCATGAAATCGTGGTTACCTTCCTGGCGATTTTGGAATTGATGAAGATGAAGCAGATCGTTTGCTATCAGGAGCGGCTCTTCGAGGATATTGTGATGGAATGGAGAGGGGAAGAACGCATTGATGGATTATCCGAAGCTGAAATCGATTATTGAGGGACTGCTGTTCTTGGCGGGCGAGGAAGGCCTGTCGGTCAAGCAGGTCGCTGAAATTACGGAACAGTCCACGGGGCTGGTGGAAGAAGCGCTTGAGGATATGAAGGAGGAATGGGCGCGCCAGGAGCGGGGATTGCAGATCGTCCAAATCGCCGGCAGCTACAAAATGGCGACGCTTGCGGAGCATGCGCCATATTTCGAACGTCTGGCATACTCGCCTTCGCGCTCCTCCCTGTCCCAGGCGGCGCTCGAAACGCTATCCATTGTCGCTTACAGACAGCCGATCACGCGGGTTGACATCGAGGAGATCCGGGGTGTCAAATCCGAGCGGGCGATTCATACGCTGACCACCAAAGGCTTGATTGAAGAGGTGGGCCGTGCGGAAGCGATCGGCAGACCGATTTTGTATGGCACGACGAAATTATTCCTCGATTACTTCGGGCTCGCCAGCATTAAGGATTTGCCGGAGCCGTCCCAATTTGAGGATGCCGAGTCGCTCGAGGAAGAGACGCAAATGCTGTTTGATAAGCTGGATGGTCATCAGCTGACATTTGATGATGTGGAGAATTGATCGATAAACGGATGTTCTATACGAAAATTCGAATCCCGAGCGGAGGTTGGCTCGGGATTTTTTTGCGTTGCATAGGTTCCTTTCCAATTAGCACCCCGTTCGATCTGCTCCACCACCATCCTAGATTAATGGCTAAGGGAAGCACAATCCATTCATTATCCCCGGTGACAGGAGAGGACGAAGGTGAGCGGGTTCGCATTATTTACCTGGCGATTTGCCATACTAAGCCAAGCGGATGTATTATATCAAGCTCGTTGCTGGGGGTTACGTTGTGAGCATTTGGATTTATCTTGCGATCGGACTTGTAGTACTGCTCATTGTGCTGGCTGTCATCGTGTTGAACTCGGCCGTGACGGTCAGGCTGGATATGGTCATGCGAAAAAATGAATACAAGCTCCATGCCGAGGTAAAGATGGTCTATGGCATGATCAAGCGGATCTATGATCTGCCCTTTCATCTGGCGAACGGCGGCATTGAATTCAATCAAGAATCGGTCTTCAAGCAGGGGATGACATTTGGACAGGATGAACAGGCGGATCAGAGACAAAAAAGTCGTACCATTCGGTTTCGGCAGTATTCAACAGCTATAATGGCCACCAAAGGATTTAAGAAATGGCTGCGGCAGACGTTGGCAAACGTCCATCTCCGGGACATCCGGTGGTCGACGGAGGTGGCCCTTGAGCATGCCGCCGATACGGCCGTCGCTTCCGGGCTGCTGCACGCCGTTAAACATACCCTGCTCGGCTGGTTGTCCTATCGCCTGATTATGGAGGAAAAACCGGCCGTCGATGTCGTACCCCGCTTTAACGGACCGCCGCATTTTTCCACAGAGCTGAACTGCATAGCGAAAATCTCCTTCGGAAAAGCTATGGTTGCTGGACTGGTATTCATAGTTCGCGTGTTAAAGGTGAAAGGAGGAGTTAGATCATGGCAGAACACCCTATTCAAGGCTTGATGCAAACCGCGATGGAGAACATCAAGGGAATGGTGGACGTGAATACGATCGTTGGCGATCCCGTAAACACACCTGACGGCAGCGTAATTTTGCCAATCAGTAAAGTGGCGTTTGGCTTTGCGGCCGGCGGAAGCGACTACAACATTGAAGCCGGAGGCACCCGCCATCCCGCAGACGGGACGCATGGCCATTCATACACGCACCCGTTTGGCGGCGGAAGCGGCGGCGGCGTATCCATCAGACCGATTGCGTTCCTTGTCGTAGGCAAGGAGGGCGTCCACATCGTTCCGCTCGACAATCAGACGCATCTGTTCGAGCGCATTATCGATGCGACCCCGTATTTGCTGGAGCAGATCCAAGCGATGTTCCAATCAGGCAGCAACGCCAATGCCAACGGTGGCGGTAACGGGTCGACGTACTAAGCGCTGCATAGCAAATCCCCTCTCGCATGAAGCGATCTGGGGATTTTTGCATGTGGACATACTTTCTGGAGGGACAACATATACTTGTACAAGATTTCTGAACACCGGAGGATAAAATAATGAAAATGAAACGGACGAATTGCAAGTCCTTGTTATCCATATTGCTGGTGGTTTGTCTGATGGCCGCGGCCGGCCCTGCCTATGCGGATCATGAGAAGGGGCCGGCGAATCACGCCCAGGCGGCCGCGTTGATCGATGTTACATCGGGCAGGCTGTTGTACAGCAAAAATGGGGACGAGCGGCTGCGGATCGCCAGCCTTACCAAAATCATGACGGCGATTGTAGCCATCGAGCACGGCAAGCTGAACGACCGGGTCACGGTTTCGAAGAACGCATTTGCCAAGGAAGGCTCCTCCCTCTTCTTGAAGCTTGGCGAGGAGATGACCTTGGAAAACCTGCTCTATGGCTTAATGCTCCGTTCGGGCAATGACGCCGCCACCGCCATTGCGGAGCATGTGGGAGGGACGGAGGAAGGCTTCGTCCTGCTGATGAATCAGAAGGCCCAGGAGCTCGGGTTAACCAACACGCATTTTATGAATCCGCACGGGCTGGATCATGACGAGCACTATTCCTCCGCCAATGATGTTGCCAGGATGACCGCCTATGCGCTTCAGAACCCGACGTTCAAAGAAATCGTGAAGACACCGACCAAGCGGGCGCCGAACCCGAACGAGTCCTGGGATTACAAATGGGATAATAAAAATAAAATGCTGCGCCTCTACGAAGGAGCTGACGGCGTTAAAACCGGTTTTACGAAGAAAGCGTTCCGCTGCCTGGTCAGCTCGGCCACGCGGAACGGTCAGCAGATCGCTGCGGTTACGCTCAATGACGGCAATGATTGGAATGACCATGCCAATATGCTTGATTACGGCTTCAACCATTTTCCGCTGAAGCAGGTTATCGAGAAAGGGCAAAAAATACAAGGCTACTCGCTCGTTACCGGAAGCACGTTTAAGTATGCATTTACCCATGACGAGGAAACCCGGCTAGTCAAAAGGCTCGTTCTTCACAAGCAAGGCTCGCCGGATGTGTCCTTCGGACTCAGAGGACACATCGAGCTGCTGCTGAACGGTGTCAGCATCGGCAAAGTTCCTGTATACGAGCAAGGCGCCAGACTTCCTGAGCCGCCGTCCGCCTTGCAGAAGTCCAGGAGCGCCTCCGCGCAGGGAGCTGCCTTGTCGTTATGGCAATCGGCCGCCGAAGTGTTCAAGCATCTGGTGCGTGCCAATCATCATTAGATTTCGCTAAGAGGGGAACTCCTCTCGATACGGCGAGTCAAAGAACGGGGGCGTAGAAGAGCTATGATCAATATGATTTGGATGGGGATGATCCTGATCGGGTTTGGCTTTGCGGCGGTGAACGGAAATATCGACGCGGTGACCAAAGCCGTGTTTGATGGAGCTCAAACAGGCGTTACCGTGTCCTTCGGGCTGATCAGCATCCTGGTCTTTTGGCTTGGCATGATGCGGATTGCCGAGGATTCGGGGCTTCTGAAGAAGGTTGCCGTCATGCTTGGACCGGTCGTACGGTTTCTGTTCCCCGACGTGCCGAAGGACCATCCGGCGATAGGGTATATCTTATCGAATATGAGCGCGAATTTGTTCGGTCTCGGCAATGCGGCAACGCCGATGGGAATCAAAGCGATGCAGGAGCTGCAGAAGCTGAATCCGGATAAAGACACCGCGACACCGGCCATGTGCACGCTGCTGGCGCTTAACACAGCCAGTATTACGCTGATTCCGACAACGTTGATAGCCATCCGCTTGAATTACGAATCGGCAAATCCGGCCGAAATCGTAGGAACGACGCTGCTGGCTACGGCCATTGCGACAGCGGCAGCCATTCTCGCCGACAGATGGTATAGAAGGCGTACGATTCGGCGGAAGCAGCCGTCCGGAATCGGGGCTGGAAGGAATCCGGATATGAAAGGGTGATGAACATTGCTGTCATGGATTAGCGTCATCTCGGCCTGGTCTATTCCCATTATGGTCGCGTTCATCCCGCTTTATGCCTATACCCGCAAAGTACCGGTATATGAATCGTTTGTGGAAGGAGCCAAGGACGGCTTCTCCACTGCAATCGGCATCATCCCCCATTTGGTGGGGATGATGGTGGCGATCAGCGTCTTCCGATCATCCGGGGCGCTGGAGTTCTTTGTGGGATGGACGGGCCCGTTTCTGCAGTCCCTCGGGGTCCCGGGCGAAATTTTGCCGCTCGGCCTGCTTCGTCCGCTGACTGGGACGGGATCGCTCGCTTATACAACCGAGCTGATCCGCGCTTATGGGCCGGATTCGATGATCGGCCGGATCGCTTCCACGATCCAAGGAAGCACGGATACGACTTTGTACGTGCTGACTGTCTATTTCGGCGCGGTTGGCATCCGCAACGGCAGATATGCGCTAAAAGTCGGACTGTTTTCGGATCTGGTCGGGTTTATTGCCGCAATCGCCGTATGTCTGCTCGTATTTGGATAGTGACATTGCAATTATACCAGCTTCATTTCCCCTATTTCGTGCTTATGACTGCGCGGTAATCGGGGATTTTTTGTTTTGATAAGGGAACACGCGCCTATACCGCCGGGGCCGCAATGTCATATACTGCTGAATCAAATTTGTGCGGCAGAGGTGATGATGATATGGAATTCGAAGGCTTTGTAATCCATCATTCCGAATGCGAGCAGGAGCCGCGGGTGAGGTTCGATTTTACAATACATGCGGACGGATCGGTCACGTCTTCCCCGATGCTTCTGCATCATAAACTGATTCATATCTGTCTGGAAGGCAATTTCAACCGTCGCTACGAGCTCATGAGCCTTGAGCAGAAGAGCCAGCTGTTTACCGCCAGCAAAATCATTATGGAGCTCTCGAGACTGCATGATATTTCCCCGTTATATCTGTTTCCACATGCAGAGAGCTGCCCTGGAGCGGATTTTCCGTGGAACGCGCTTGTGATTTATCCTGTCGATGGTTATCATTAGGGATGAGGTGACCTATCGAACATGGAGAGATTACAGAAAATTATGGCACAGGCCGGAGTCGCATCCCGCCGAAAGTGCGAGGAACTGATTCTGGAGGGCAAGGTGCAGGTGAACGGGGAGACCGTTACCGAGCTCGGCACGAAGGCCGACCCCGACCAAGATATCATTACGGTTTCAGGGAAACCGATCAAGCATGAGAAAAAGGTCTATTTAATGTTGAATAAGCCAAAGGGAGTTATTACGAGCGCATCGGATCCGGAAGGCCGGAAGATCGTATCGGACTATCTCAAGGGCGTAAAGGAGCGCGTCTACCCGATCGGCCGTCTGGATTACGATACGGAAGGGCTGCTGCTGCTGACCAATGACGGCGAATTCGCCAATCTGCTCAGCCACCCCAAGTATCATGTGCCGAAAACCTACCTGGCAACGGTGAAAGGGGTGCCCCACGGAACCGAGCTGGACAAGCTGCGTCAGGGCATCATGCTGGAGGACGGAATGACCGCTCCGGCCGAAGTCGAATACCGCGACGTGGACCCGGACAACAAGCAGTCCGTCATCACCATTACGATTCACGAGGGACGCAACCGCCAGGTGCGGCGGATGTTCGAGGCGATCAATCATCCGGTCATCCGGCTTAAGCGGATCGCGTACGGCGATCTGCTGCTTCAGAATCTGAAGCGGGGCCTGTACCGTCACTTGACGCCAAGTGAAGTCAATGAGCTGCAGCAGATGGCCAAGGCGGCGAAACCAGGCGGTAAACCGAAGAAAAAACGGTAACCCGACACATAATATTCAAAATGGCGAGCGGCGTTTATGACGAATTTCGTTATAATTGTTCATAGGATGTTCACACCCGCCTGCACATTTATGATGAAAGTCATAGAAAGGAAGCTGCTGCACTATGGGCAAATCGAAGAAAAGCATTCAGATCGTTATCCTGCTTGCCATCGTTCTAATCGGCGTGTACGCCGTTGCAACCATTGTATTCGGCTCCGACGAGGTGCCTAAGGTCGGTGAGAAGGCGGCGAATTTCGAGCTTCTGGGCATGGATGGCAATGTACATACCATGAGCGAATACGAAGGCAAAGCCAGAGTTATCAATTTCTGGGGGACCTACTGCCCGCCTTGCGTCCGGGAGATGCCGGCGCTGCAGGCACAGTGGGAGAAGTGGAAGGATCAAGGGGTCGAAATCGTTGGGATCAATGTGGGCGAGAACAAAATGACGGTTGAAAATTTTGTGGCTCAAACCGGCGTGAAGTTCCCGATCCTGATGGATCCGGACCGGGATGCGGTGGCCAGCTACGGCGTTGGCCCAATGCCCACGACCTTCTTCGTGACGGCTTCCGGGAAGATTCACCATATTCGTATCGGCGAGCTGGATCTGGACACGCTGGATAAACAAATTGAACAGTTGGTGAAAGCAAAATGAGTGAAGGTTCCAAGCCTTTGATCCAAAACACGAAATGTGAATGCGGTCATCAGAATCCGCCCGGAACCGTCCTGTGCGAAGCCTGCGGGAAACCGCTGACAAAGGAAGCGGAAGCCCAGCAGATCCTGGAAATGCGTTACGACGGGGTGGCCCGCCGCTCGCAGAAAGCCAACCCCGGCTTCATCGACAAAGTCTGGAATTTCTTCTCCTCGGTGAAGGTTGCGATCTATTTGATCCTGCTGACGCTGATCGGCTCGTCGCTCGGAACCATCCTGCCGCAGGAGAGCACATTCCTTAACATTGACCCCTCTGTCTACTACAAAGAGGAGTACGGACAGCTGGGGCATATTTATTATCTGCTCGGGCTGTCCCATACATATACATCCTGGTGGTTCGTGCTTCTGCTGGTCATGATCGGCGCATCCTTGGTCATCTGCAGCCTGGACCGCGTCCTGCCGCTGTACAAGGCGCTAAGCAGACAGCGCATACCGAAGCATATGTCGTTTCTGACCCGCCAGCGGGTGGTGTACCAGGGGACGGTTGAACAAGACGGTGCCGAGTGGGTTGAGCGGGTGAAGCCGCTGATCAAGAAAAAAGGATACCGCGTCCGCACGGACGGGGGCACGCTGCTTGCGGAGAAGCAGCGGTTCAGCCGATGGGGGCCGTATGTGCTCCATATCGGCCTGATCATTTTTCTTTTAGCTGTCCTTGGACGGAATTTGCCGGGCCTTCATATGGACGAGCATATGGCATTTCCCGAAGGGGAGCCCGTGCACATCAAGAACACGAGTTATTATCTGATGAATGACGGATTCAAGGTAGAGTTCTATACGGAAGAGGATATGCCGAATGAATTCAAAGGCAAGGGCAAGGTGCTGCCTAAGAAATTCGAAACGGAGGCGATCCTGTATGTGTGCGAGTCCAATTGCAATACACCGGGCCAAGAGCCGCAGCTTAAGGAGGTCACCCGCCATAACATCGAGGTGAACCACCCGCTTAACTACAAGGGGCTGAAGGCGTATCAATTCGATTATGATTTGACTCCGATTCTCCGAACCGTATCCCCGATGTTGATTGACAGCAAAACCGGGGAACAATATGGAAAGATCGATCTGTCGATCAAGGATCCCGTAAGAGAGTACAAGGCAGGGGATTACACCTTGACGCTTACGCAGACGTTTACGGATTTCGGCCTCGGTGACGACGGGAAGCCGGTCAATCTGTCGCCGAACCCGAACGCACCCGCGTTCCTGTTCCTGATCAAGGGACCGAACCTGCCGGCGGACGGCATTCAATATTTCTACTTCCCGAAACAGGTCGACAAGGAGCGGTTCCAGCAGGATGCGATCAATGCGCAGCTTGCCGGAGGCGAGAATCTCGTAACGCTGGACGTACTGAGCATGGATGACGTCGACTTTGCGGAGTCAACGACGTATTTGAACATCCGCGTGGATAAGGCGATGCCTTTCATCTGGGTGGGCGCATTTATCGGCATGATCGGACTGGTTATGGGCTTCTATTTCCATCATCGCCGGATTTGGCTGCGGGTCGATGACGGAACGCTGACGCTCGGTGCCCACACGAACAAGAACTGGTTCGGTCTGCGCAGGGAAGTCGCCGCCATCCTGAATCAGATGAATATCGAGGTCGACGAAAAGTCGCTGGAGAATAACAGGGGGAGTCAAGCATGAATCTAATCGATTTTAGCGGTGATGCATTTGTTGTGTCCTTTTTGCTATATTGCGCATCGTTTATCATGTATGCCATTGCGGTGATGGGACGCCGCTTCCGGAAGCGGGAGCCCGAGGCCCATCTTGCCAAATGGGGCAAGATCGCATTCGTGACAGCATCGATCGGCCTGATCGGCCATCTGCTGTATTTCTTCACCAGATGGGCAGGCTCCGGGCATGTGCCGGTGAGCAACATGTACGAGTTTATGTCGTTCCTGTCCATGGCGATCATGATTGCATTTCTGGTGCTGTATTTTATTTACAAAAAATCGCTGCTCGGCCTGTTCGCGCTGCCGCTCGTCATTCTCATTATGGCGTATGCGGCCGTGTTCCCTCAGGAAGTGCAGCCGTTGATTCCTTCGCTGCAGTCGTATTGGCTCGGCATTCACGTCACACTAGCCGCGCTCGGCGATGCGTTCTTCGCCGTCGGCTTTATCGCTGGTCTGATGCACCTGCTGCGGACGGTCAACTTCACCGCTACGGATAAAGGCGCGCGGAGGGAGCAGCGCTGGCTCGAGCTCTGCATGTTCGCGATCGTCGTCCTGCTCGGCTTCATTTTGTCGGTCTACAGCTTCCGCACAGCCGGTTACGAAGCCGTGTTCAATCAGACGCAGATTGACCCTAAAACGGAAACCAGTAAAATAGTAAAAGTGGAGTACAATATGCCTCCGATTGTAGCCCCGTATCAGAGCGAGACGGAAAGCATGCAGTCATTCCTGGGCATGAAATCCCCGCTGTTCGAAGCTCCGTCATGGATGCATGGCGTGAACGCGGGGAGGAAGCTCAACACTGTGATCTGGTCGCTGGTGAGCGGCATCATCCTGTATGGATTGCTGCGGCTGTTCATCCGTAGACCGATCGCGAAGTTCATTCAGCCTGCGCTGAACAAGCTGAATCCGGATGACCTGGACGAAATCAGCTACCGTGCGATTGCGATCGGGTTCCCGGTATTTACGCTGGGCGGGCTCATCTTCGCCATGATTTGGGCGGAGATTGCATGGGGTCGCTTCTGGGGCTGGGATCCGAAGGAAGTATGGGCGCTGATAACGTGGCTCTTTTACAGCGTGTACCTGCATTTGCGGTTGTCCCGCGGATGGCAGGGCAAGTACTCGTCCTGGCTGTCGGTTATCGGATTTATCGTCGTGATGTTCACGCTGGTTGGCGTCAACCTGATCATTGCCGGTCTGCATTCCTATGCCGGAACGGATTAAGATGTAGTTTAATAGCAATGGATTAGAAAATCAGGAGGGCCCTTACGATGCGAGGGCCGTTCTGATTTTCCCCTATAACAATGAAGGAGCTGCTGTCAATGTCTGAGCATGGTAACCGCATACTCGTAGTCGATGATGAAGAGCGTATTCGGCGTTTGTTGAAGATGTACCTGGAGAAGGAAGGATATGAGATTGAAGAGGCTGAAGACGGGGAGACTGCCCTTCGCAAGGCAACCGGTGAGGATTACGGACTTGTCATATTGGATGTGATGCTGCCGGGTATGGACGGAGTCGAGGTATGTACGCGTCTTCGTCAGGTGAAGTCGACGCCGATTCTGATGCTGACTGCCAAGGGAGAAGAAATCAACCGTGTTCAAGGCTTCGAGGTCGGCGCGGACGATTATGTCGTCAAGCCGTTCAGCCCGCGGGAGGTCATCTATCGGGTCAAGGCGATTCTGCGCCGCTCTTCGGCAACGGCTTACCTTAGCAAAGAATCCAACCCGAGCAACAGCATTGTCTTCCCTCATCTTGTCATTGAGCACGACGCCCATCGGGTAACGGCGGGGGGACAGGAAATCAGCCTTACGCCGAAGGAGTATGAGCTGCTGCATTATTTGGCCTCGTCGCCGGATAAAGTCTTTTCCCGGGAAGAGCTCCTGAAGGATGTTTGGAATTATGAGTTTTTCGGTGATCTGCGCACCGTCGATACGCATGTGAAGCGGCTGCGGGAGAAGCTGAACAAGGTATCGGCGGAAGCTGCCGCGATGATCACAACCGTATGGGGAGTAGGCTACAAGCTGGAGGTTCCGAAGTAACGTGAACTTCTGGAGATCGCTTGTCGGCAAGCTGTGGATCACGATTACGTGCTTGGTTGCCTGCGTGCTGTTGACGCTAGGATTATTTTTGCTCCCCTACATTGATACGACCTTCACCAATTCCAGTGCAATCAAACGTTTGTTTACGTATGTGTCGATCATCGGATTCTCGATGACGACCTTTTTCGGGCTTTTCCTGTTAACGAAAATCACTCAGCCGATGCAGCAGCTGATCGAGGCTGCCAATGACATCCGCAAAGGCAAGTACGGAACCCGTCTCAATCTGGTGACGAGCGATGAAATCGGCGAGCTTGCGAATACGTTCAACCATATGGCCGCCGAGCTGGAGACGAATATCCGCAATCTTAATCACGAGAAGGAGCATTTGTCCAGCGTGCTTCGAAGCATGAGCGACGCCGTGATTACGTTTGACAACCACGGGCAGGTTATTCTCGTCAATCCCCCCGGACAGGAAATTATGAAGACCTGGAAGGGACTTGAATGGGATGATGATCTGCAAGGGGGCGGCTGGGCTGCGGACGTGATGCCTAAGCCGCTGAGCGAGCTGTTCTACAGCACGGTGAACGAAGGCCGGGATCAGAGCGCGGATCTGCATGTGAACCAGGGGATCTGGTCGGCCCACATGGCACCGCTCTATTCGGATGACGTGATACGGGGCGCTGTCGTCGTGCTCCGGGATATTACCGAACAGGTTAAGCTGGAGAAGATGCGGACCGATTTCATCGCCAACGTATCGCATGAAATTCGCACCCCGCTCTCGATGATGCAGGGATACAGCGAAGCGCTGCTCGACGGGATGGCTGCTTCGCCTGAAGAAGGCCGGGAGCTGATCCAGGTCATCCATGAGGAATCGCTGCGCATGGGCCGTCTGGTGAAGGACTTGCTGGATCTGACGCGAATGGAGGCGGGACACGCCGAGATGTCGCTGCGGCAGGTTGATGCAGGCGAACTGTGCGAGCGTGTCTACCGTAAGTTCTCCGTAAGAGCCAAGGAACAGGAGATTGATCTGCAGCTATCCCTGCATTCGGACCTCATCCTTGAATCTGCTGACGAGGATAAGCTCGAGCAGGTGCTGACCAACCTGTTGGACAACGCTTTCCGGCATACGCCGTCCGGCAAGCAGGTGAAGATCCAGGCACACCGGGTCAAAGCGCCGAAGGGCGATGCGCTGCAGGTGATCGTCTCCGACCAAGGCGTCGGCATACCTGCAGGGGATTTGCCATTTGTGTTTGAACGTTTCTATAAGGCCGATAAAGCCCGCGTCCGCGGCGAAACCGTCGGAACGGGGATCGGTCTGGCTATTGTCAAAAACATCGTGACTGCCCATCACGGCACGATTACAGCAGCTAGTGAGGTAGGGAAAGGCACCGTGTTTACGGTGACGATTCCTATCAATGCGGCAGAATCTTAGGAAAAGAACGCCTAAAAGACAAAACACGCTCCAATCGGAGCGTGTTTTTTGTTGAAATTCGTGGGCTAATCTTGTTCAACGTGGAACATAGGGATTAGCTGAGCACGATTTGTTGAGCTGTATTGAGTTCTGGAAGACCGGTCAGCTTCACGAGCACTTCCTTAGAGACGTCCTTGTCAACGGTCAGACACATGATGGCTTCGCCGCCGATGACCTTCCGGCCAACCTGCATCGAGGCGATATTCACGTCGTTCTCACCGAGCAGGGTGCCGACGCGCCCGATAATGCCTGGCTTATCGTTGTGCGAGATCAAGATCAGATGGCCTTCAGGCGCAACGTCGACCGGGAATTTGTCGAGACGCACGATCCGTTCGCCGTATCCGAGAAGCAGGGTGCCTGCAACGATGCGTTCCTGCCCGTTTTGCGTTTTTAGCGTTACGGTAACGAGGTTCGCAAAGTCCTTTGTTTTCGGAGTTTGAGAAACGACAACATGAAGATCGCGGCTCTTTGCCAAGTGCATCGAATTGACGATGTTCACTTCGCTGCCGAGATGACGCTCCAGCACGCCTTTTACAATGTAGCGGGTGAGTGCTTGGGTATCGACTTCCGCCAGCTCGCCTGCATAATCGACATGAATCTCTTTCACGGCATGAGCGGTAATTTGAGCCGCTACGCTGCCCAGCTTCTCGCCGAGAGAGAAGTATGGCTGCAGCTTGTTCATGACGCTAGCCGCGACAAGCGGGAAGTTGACGGCATTTTTGAACGGCTCGTTGCGCAAAATATGAAGGACCTGCTCCGATACGTCAATGGCCACGTTCTCTTGGGCTTCGATGGTGGATGCGCCAAGATGCGGAGTGACGATGACCTTCGGATGGCTAAGGAATGGATGGTCGCTTTCAGGCGGCTCATGCTCGAACACGTCAAACGCGGCTCCAGCCACAATGCCTTCGTCGATCGCTTCGACCAATGCGCGTTCGTCGATAATCCCCCCGCGCGCACAGTTCACGATGCGCATGCCGCGCTTCATGACCTCGAATTGCGGGCGGGCGATCATATGACGGGTTTCCGGAGTCAGCGGCGTATGAACCGTGATGAAATCGGCGCTGCGGATAATGCTGTCTACGGATGCGAGCTCAACGCCGAGCTTGTCGGCGCGTTCCTCGGTCAGGAACGGGTCGAATGCCATGATATTCATGCCGAATGCCTTCGCACGCTTTGCGACTTCGCTGCCGATCCGGCCCATCCCCATAACGCCCAAGGTTTTGTTGCGCAGCTCCACTCCGAGGAAGGATTTGCGGTCCCATACGCCGTTAATCGTCTTGGCATAGGCCTGCGGAATATGGCGGGCCAGAGCGATCATCATGGCAAACGTATGCTCAGCGGTCGTGATCGTGTTTCCGTCTGGAGCATTGATAACAACAATACCGCGCTTCGTGGCGGCTTCGAGGTCGATATTATCCACTCCGACTCCGGCGCGGCCAACCACTTTCAGCTTCGTTCCGGCACTCATAATACGCTCGGTTACGCGGGTCTGGCTCCGAACCAGAAGGCCGTCGTACTCTCCGATTATGGCAGTGAGCTCATCTTCGCTGAGCCCTGTCTTTTTGTCTACCTGCACATCGGCTGCATCCATCAATTGCTGGATCCCCAAATCGCTGATCGGATCCGATACCAAAACTTTAAACATGGTTTCACTTCCTCCTTAAATTCTCTATAAATAGTGCTGCAAATATTGAATAAGGAGCGCGCCGGTTAACGCGCATCCGTTATACCGTTGGTTTGGTAAGGCTTGGTTTCTTATAGCAATTGACGCGGTGTCGTAGCAAAGGACCGGGAAATATAAAAACTCCCGACTCCGCATACTACCTCCGTAGTAAGGGACGAGAGTTATTCGTGGTGCCACCCTTATTCGCTGTCCGTAAACTCGAACAGCCTCAAGCGGTCTTATCAGACCATGATTGGTAACGGAATCATCCGATTTGCGCCTACTATTGATTTCAGCGAAATATCTCAGGAACGCTCAAGAATAACCTTCCGCCGCCGATTCTCACCAACCATCGGCTCTCTGCAGGCGTAACAGCTTCTTATTTCCATCATCGGTTTTGTACGAGATTAATTTTTTCATAATGTATCATGGCTTTTACATTGTGTCAATAGGTGGCGATCATCGGTATAATAGGGCAATAAACGGTCTTATGCTTACGGCAGCCTTGAATGTCATGCCAAGAATTTGCTATGATGCATATGCCCGCCATATTTCGCATTAGCCCTGGATTTGTCGGATTTAGGGTGAAGAAGCATCGAACCGTTCAAATACAAAGATGAAAGACAGGCACAACTTCTATGAAAAAATTTAAAATAAGAGTGAAAAGAATCGAAGCTCACCAGCTAAACGACCGACTTCTTCTTATTAATTTGTACCTGACCCAAGCGCTCACGCTCATTGTCGGCCTGATCTGGATTTTGTTCCAGGGCCGGAACCCACTGGCGCTTCTCGCTGTGCCGAAGGAGCTGGAGTTTCTGTATTGGGGGCTGGGGCTCGCAGCGGCCATGCTTGTTGTGGATTTGATACTATCCCGCTTTGTGTCCGAGGACAGTATGGATGACGGGGGAATCAACGAGATGCTGTTCCGGAATCGGCCAGTATGGCATATTCTCGTTATAGCGATCGTCGTTTCCGTATGCGAGGAGCTTCTGTTTCGGGGAGCGATTCAGCATGCATTCGGGCCATATTGGACCAGCATTTTATTTGCATTGATCCATGTCAGGTATCTGAAGCATTGGCTTCCGACCGGCTGGGTATTCTTGAGCAGCTACGGTCTTGGTCTTGTCTATATTTATACGGGAACATTATGGGCACCGATCCTGTGCCATTTCCTGATCGATTTCATTTCGGGAATGCTGATTCGATTTCGGAGGAAAGAGGAGAATGAACGAACTTAGCAGAATGGAAAGACACCGGAGCCGAAACAAAGGCCGGAAGAACAAAGCATCTTCTGTCTCGCCTCCATCGCCGGCAGCAAAGCCGACAAGACAGGATGCTGGTGAATATACCGAATATACCGGGCTTAGCCGGTCCAAGCCGAGGATGGCCGAAGAGCGGCGGACATACACAGCCAGCGCGGAAGAAGGGCTATCACGGTCCCGCAGAAAGCAATCGGCCACCCAGGACAACATGGAGGAAGCCACAGCTCCGCGGCGAACGCATACATATTCTTCCTACCGTGTCCGGATGAGCAAATGGTTTGTGAACTCATTAATCGTCATATTTATTTTATTGATGGCCAGCTTGCTGTGGTGGGGGCTGATCGGGGCGCCGCCCGTAAGCGAGCTGATAAAGGAGTTATTATGAGCATATGGTTGTGGCTGTCGGGTGCTGCGGCAGCGGGAGTCGGTGTTCTAGGCTGGATGAGCGCCGAAGCGAAGGGCTACCGGGTCCGCGAGGAAGAAGTGGTGACGGAGCGAATCCCGGCGTCCTTCGACGGATTCAGAATTCTGTTCCTGACCGATATCCATCGGAGGGAGTTGTCGGAACGGAAGCTGATGGCTGCGCTGCAGCCTGTAGACTGCGTCCTGCTTGGCGGCGACATTACGGAGCGAGGTGTTCCCCTGGAGAGGCTGAGGCATAACATGGAGGTGCTCCGGCGGGTTGGACCCGTCTATGCGGTCCTCGGCAACCACGATTTGTACGCAGGCAAGGATGCGGTGAAGAAGGTGCTCAAGGAAACCGGCGTGACCCTGCTGAGCGATAAAACGGTCCGGATCACGGTTGGGAATGACTACGTCTCCCTTAGCGGCATTCGCCAGCCTAAGAGCAAGCGGCATCCTTATTCCCAATTCAAAGGCAGCCTGCACGGCGACGAATACCATATTTTGCTCGTGCATGATCCGGTTTGGCTTAAGGGCAGGGAAGAGGCGAATTGTGATCTGCTGCTTGCCGGCCATACGCACGGCGGACAAATCGTGCTTCCGCTTGCGGGCGCGGTCCGGCTCGAGCGTTTCTACAAATCCTTCAAGTCCGGCTGGTATTCGATTCCAAGGGCTGCAAGCGAGAAGCTTCCGGACACGCGCATGCTGATCAGCCGGGGCTTCGGAACCTCGCACATCCCTCTACGGCTGTTATGCCCGGCGGAGTACCATGTGCTGACTTTGCGTAAAATGTGAAAAAGCCTTCATTCTTCCTTCCAGATAAAGCAAGGAGAAGAAGGCTTTTTTGTGTTGTAATCAGCGGATCTGAGGCTCAATCGCCCGGGGATCCACGAAACCATAACCTTTGGCTTCCAGCTTGGTCAGCAAATCGTCGAGCGCTTCGACCGTCCAGGGAAGCTCATGCATCAAAATATTGCTGCCCGGATGGAGCTGCTCCAGCACGTTGTTGATGACCGCCTCGGGCTTGTTTTTATTTTTGCTCTCCCAGTCCAGCGAGCCGTTCGACCATGTCATGTACAGCAAGTCATTCTCTGAAGCGATATCCTTGACGGCATCTCCGCCCGACCCGAACGGAGGTCGGAAAAACGCAGGCTCCGTACCGATCGTATCCTTCACAATTTGCTGTACATCTTCAATTTGCTGACGGACCTTTGCTTGGCTCTCCTGCTTCAAGTCGATATGGTCCCAAGCGTGATTGCCGATGATTTGCCCCCGGTCATGGATGATGCTGAGCAGCTCGGGATTGGCTTTTACACGGTATCCGTTAACGAAGAAAATAGCCTTGGCCTGGTGCTTGTCCAGCGTGTCGATCAGTCGGTTGATCATGTCCGCATCCTTCGGTCCATCGTCGAAGGTGAGCAGCACGACCTTAGAAGGCACGGATTCGTCATTCGGGACGATGCGGTACACCTTATTCATGTGATACTTGAGTTCCGGCTTCTCATCAGCTGCCGGCTGCTCGCTGGCTTGTTCATCAGCAGTGCCGCGTACTTTCGTACCGCCGGCAGTTCCGCTCGACTCCTTATCGACGGCAGCAGGAGGGGCTTCTTGTTCCTGAGGCGTCACCGGCTCAGCCGTTTTCGTATCTGGCATAATCGGATTGCCTGAATCAGCGGGCACGCTATTATGGTTCTGGCCGTTTCCTTGGTTTCCGCAGGCGCTGAGCAGAATGCAGCAGGCCAGCAGGATGATCTTTGTTGTCGTTTTAACCATGATTCCATCTCTCTTTCCTGTATTTATGTAGCATGAGTTGCCTCCGGCGCGAGAACACTAACCCTGAGTTTAACATAGAAGGAGGTATCATTTGTGAAGACTTCGTCATTTCTGTACGGTGTAATCATCGGTGCGGTAGCAAGCCGTATGATATCCCGCAAAGGCAGTTTGTCGCTCGCCTCGATGATGAAAGACGTTAATGTTGGCCGTTTCGCCGACACCGCTTTAAGCAAGATTCAAAACGGAATCGGGAATAACAATGGCTCAAGCCAAGAAAGCGTGCGTCCCAGTTCAAGCCGACATGATTCCGCTAATCCCGTTGGAGCTGCAGGGGTATCGTCATCGTCTAATTCGAAGGCTGCCAACCTGAAGCAGCTGAAGGATTTTATCCGCAGCAATCCGGACGTGAAACAAGAGGTTGAGCAAATCTTGAAAGAAACGCATACCGTCTTACCGGGATTGTAAACGATGCAATTCTTTTTGAATCATTCCGTGGGGAAACCATCCTTCCATCCCTGTGAATGATTCTTTTTTCTTAAACTACATATTTACGTGCATTTACGGGTATTAAATGATAAAATCAATTATATAAAACCATTTTTATCACGTCATAATCCAGACATCATAATTTGTTATAAACTTTTGTATACGTTAGGAGGATCCTGTCATGAAAATAGAACGTTTGAGTCAAGATAAGATACGGATTTTCCTCACGTTTGACGATCTGAGTGAGCGTGGGATCCAGAAGGAAGAAATGTGGCAGGAAATACCTAAAGTTTATGACCTGTTTACAGAGATGATGGATCAGGCATACAGTGAGCTCGGATTTGATGCCACCGGACCGCTTGCCGTTGAGGTGTTTGCACTGCCTGCCCAGGGCATGGTGGTAATTGTGACGAGAGGGAAGTACGATCATCATTTCGGCGGCTTGTCCGAAGACGATATGCCGGACGAGATTTATGAAATGGAAGTAACGCTGGATGAAAGTGATAAAATCGTCTATGTGTTCCAGGATTTCGAAGTGCTCATTGAAGCTTCGCATATGCTGAAGGACCTCGTGGACGGAGCAGGTACGCTTTATCACTATATGGATAGATGGTTTTTGTATCTGGAGCCAGAGGAGCTTCAGAGCGACAAGTTGCCGGCGATCATTGCAGTTCTGGCAGAATTCGGCGAATCCTCCTCGGTAACGGAGGCTATGCTGGAGGAGTACGGGAAGAAGATCATGCCTCAGCAAGCGATTGAGGTTATTTGCAGTCACTTCCAGCGTCAGCATTAATACAATGTGGGCGTGAGTGCCGGACTAGAGGCTCGAAACTAACGGAGGGGAAATTTGGTGCTGGTGTTCTCGATCATAGCGTCGGCTTTGGCGCCGGGACTCGCGTTGCTCACGTATTTTTACCTGAAGGACAGGTATGATCAGGAACCTTTGCATATGGTCATCAAGGTATTTCTGCTTGGGGTTCTGATCGTGTTTCCTGTCATGATTCTGCAGCGGGGAATGATACTTTGGCTCGGCGATCATCCGGTTGTCCAATCATTGCTCGTATCTGCGGGCATTGAGGAGTTTTTGAAATGGTTTGTCATGTATCACATTATTTTCAACCATACGGAATTCGATGAGCCTTACGACGGGATTCTATATGCTGCGGCGATTTCGTTGGGCTTTGCTACAGTAGAAAATTTGCTGTACGCATGGTACAGCCAGGCTGCATTCGGTCCCATGTTCCTTCGAGCGCTGCTCCCGGTGTCCGGTCACGCCATGTTTGGCGTTATTATGGGCTACTATATCGGGCACGCCAGGTTTTCAGGGGAGAATCGGAAGAGGTTTTATCTGGCTCTTTCGTTCATCGTCCCTTGGATATGGCATGGACTGTATGATTTGATTTTAAACCTCTTGACGCATACGTGGATCTGGTTTATCGTTCCGCTGATGGTACTGTTGTGGTACGGAGGCATGGGGAAAATCTCCAGAGCAAACAATCGCTCGCCTTTTCGTTTCATCAACCGGGAGGAAGAGATTAACACGTAATCAAAAAGGACACACTGGGGCTATAGGCGCTTACGCTGACGGCATAAACGCCAATATAGCTCTGGAGGTGTCTTTTTTGCGTATCAAGGTGAAAATTTTGTGCAAGGATTGCGGCGAGCGCTTCATTCTTCGCGGAAAGAAGGAGCACGGCCGGATCGAGACCGGCTTTAAGCAATGCTTATGCAACAATCGTGATCATTTCGAGATTGAGGAAGATTTCTAAAACATGAAGTGATCGTACAGCGATGCATAAGACTTCTTTTTTCTAGTCAAACTAACGGCAGTGAGTAGAAGAAAGGAGACTAACGCATCATGTATAAACGACTTAGCGCGATTCTGTTCCCTGTCGCCACCGTTTTGTTGATCGGGGCTTTGGTGTGGGGATATCAGGAGAACAAAGAGAAGAACGCGATATTGATTAATGCAGAAAACCAGTATCAACGCGCCTTTCATGATTTGTCCTATCATATGGACCGGCTGCATGCCGAGTTAGGGAATACGCTCGCCGTCAGCTCCACTTCTCAGGGAATGCACCGGAAAGGCCTCATGAACGTTTGGCGCATTACGAGCGAAGCTCAAAATGAGATCAACCAGCTGCCACTGGGTCTGCTGCCGTTCAACAAGACGGAAGAATTCCTGTCCCGCATCTCTAATTTCGCCTATAAGACAGGCGTTCGTGATTTGACGAAGGAGCCGCTGAGCGAAAATGAAGTCAAGACGCTCAAAACACTCTACGCCAATTCCGGTGAAATTACGAAGGATCTTCAATCGGTGCAGAACAAGGTCATTGCCAGCGGGCTGCGCTGGATGGATGTCGAAACTGCGCTCGTGTCGAACAATACGCAGGACAACTCCATTATCGACGGCTTTAGAACCGTTGACAAAAAGGTCGAAGCTTATCCCGAGCTGGACTGGGGCCCTTCGGTCAGCAGCATTTACGACCGCAGGTCCGTGAAGCAATTGGCCGGCATGCCTGTCTCCGCAGAGGACGTCAAACGCAAAGCGCTGAAATTCTCGGATTCGGACGGGAACGCCAGGGTACGGGTAACCCAAAACGGGAAGGGGACCGATTGGTCATCCTATACCGTTCATGTGAATCAAAACCGGGGCCACAAGATCAGCATGGACTTCACCGAGAAGGGCGGCCAGCTGATCGCGTACACGAAGGAGCGCAATGTAGGCGCGAAGAAAGTTTCCGTGCAGGATGCCATCGATAAGGCACAGGATTTTCTTGCTAGAAAAGGCTATACCGATATGACGGCGGTGTCCGCAGACCAATATGACAATATGGCGAACTTCTCCTTCGTGCGTGAGGAGGACGGCGTTCTCATCTATCCGGAGAAGATCACGGTCCGTTCAGCCATGGACAACGGGGAGGTCCTCGGATTTCAAGCAAGCGATTTTGTGTACGAGCACCAGATCAAGCGTGAGATCCCGCAGCCTAAGCTGAAGCTCGCCCAAGCGAAGAAAACGCTGAACCCGGAGTACAAAATTCTGTACAACCGCAAGGCGTTAATCAAAAACGACCGCAACGAGGATGTGCTGTGCTATGAATTTGGAGGGCGCATCAACGGGTCGCAGTATCGGATCTATATCAATGCGGATACCGGACTGGAAGAGACGGTTGAAGTCGTAAAAGACGCGCAAGCCGGAATTCGATAAGATAACAAACGGACGTTTTGAGGGCGGGCCGCTCAAGCTTCATTGCTTGGGCGGCTTTTTGTATGATGGAGAAACATGGAAGGACAAGGCTCGACAGACCGCGCGAAATTCGTTCAAATTATCCCATAAAGACCGCCTGCCCGTGATATAATGGGAATTATTGATTATGAAGAAATAGTAGGTGAGCGCTTTGTATCCGAAGATCAATGAGGTCCTCTATATCCAGCTCGATACGGGGGATCAGAAGGAAGCCGAGGTCTTGTATAAATCCCGCATTTCCGACATGGACGGCGAATCGATTTATATGGAGGTTCCCCTTCAAGAAGGAACAGGAAGACTGAAGAAGCTTTATATCGGCGATGAGATATCCGCTTACTTTCTGACCGAAGGCGGTGTAAAGAATTATTTTAATTCCTATGTGCTGAGCCACCATGAGGACGTCATCAAGCTGGTGCGGATCAAGAAGCCGGAGTCCGACCAGATTACGAAGGTGCAGAGAAGAGGCTTCCTACGGGTACAATCCGAGCTGGAAGTAGCCGTGACGGCAAAGGACGGAGCCCGGTTTCTAACCAAGACCGAGGATGTCGGGGGCGGCGGCATCTCGCTTTATTTGGAGCCGGGCCAGTCGCTCAAAGAGGGGGATCTTCTGGATTGCTGGATTCTGGTTCCCTATAAGAACGGATCGGTTGAGCATATCCCATTCGAAGGTGAAGTCGTCCGGTTGAAAGAGCTTCCCGTGGGCCGGAGCATCGTTATGATGAAATTCACCCAGATTCTGGACATGGAACGTCAAAAACTGATCCGGTACTGCTTCGAGAGACAGTTTGATTTGCGAAATCGATAATCTCTGACCGCCTGGATGCATATATTCGTTCAGGCTGTGGCACACTACCGGAAATTTCATGATGGAAGGAATGTTGTGTCATAACCGAGGAGCAAAGCAAATCGATCAGGGGGCAGCGGGAAATAGAGCCCGGTGAAGCGCAAGATTCGATCGGACAAGCCCTGGAAGCGCTGGCCGGAAAGCTGCTCTTCCGCGTGCTGATCGGTCTCGCGGCAGCTTTGGTGATCATGCAGCTGCTGCTGCATTATGAGCCTGCCAGGCCCTATATTTCGCCGGTTCAGCAGATGGAGGGAGTCCCCGTAAACGAGCAAAATGTCAACGATTGGATGGGGGGAAACACCCCTTCTCTTTTGCATCACTCCAGCTAGTGTGGTATAATTTTCACGTCGCAGGCAGGCGCCTGCTTTTTTCTTGAAGGTTAAGAAGGTATGAGTCTAATCTTGCACTTTCTTATCTTATTTTCTCTAAAATCATCTGTCATTTGATCCGTTTCATGAAAAATGCTAGAAGCGACAGATGGGCTGGAGACGTACGTTTTGAGGAGGAATGCCCCGTTGGTTATGCAGGGGACAGGTTACCAGGACAGAATCAATATTGCCATCGACGGTCCTGCAGGGGCGGGTAAAAGCACAGTAGCACGTATGGTGGCCAGCAGGCTTCAATACATCTATGTGGATACCGGCGCCATGTACCGGGCGGTCACTTGGTTTATGCTGAATCAAGGAATTGATGCAGAAAATCACGAAAAAGTGCTTCAACATGCGCAAAATATGGTGATTGAATTAAAACCGCATGAAACAGGCCAAATGGTGTTGTTGAATGGGGAAGATGTCACACCGTATATCCGATTGCATCAGGTGAGTGCATCCGTTTCCAAGTATGCGCGGATCGAAGGCTTGCGGACCAAGCTTGTCCATCTGCAGCAGCAAATGGCGACACAGAAAGGCGTCGTCATGGACGGACGCGACATCGGCACTACGGTTCTACCGGACGCTGAACTCAAGATCTTCATGACGGCCAGCGTCAAGGAGCGAGCGCTCCGCCGGTTCAATGAGCTTCGCGACGAGAGCATTACGCTGGAACAGCTGGAACATGATATCGCAGAGCGCGACCGTCTCGATGCAGAGCGTGAAGTATCGCCGCTTCGATGTGCGGAGGACGCCATCGTTCTGGATACGACGCATATGGATATCAACCAGGTGGTCGAAGCGATTCTTTCATATTGCGAAACTGTATTGGATGGGGAGAGGAAGGCATGATTTACGTTTTTTGCAGAGCGGTAGTCCGCGGTTTGTTCGCTATTCTGTACCGGTTTGAATCTGTCGGCGTACATAATATCCCTTCCGAGGGCGGCGTACTGATCTGCAGCAATCATCTCAGCGTGCGCGACCCGATTTCGGTCGGCATTCACGTGAAGCGCCAGGTTAAATTTATGGCGAAAGCGGAGCTGTTCAAAATTCCGGTATTCGGATGGCTGATTGACAAGCTTGGCGCATTTCCGGTAAAGCGCGGCGGCGTCAGCAAGGAATCGATCAAGACCGCACTGACCATTCTGCGTCAGGGTGAAGTGATGGGGATTTTCCCGGAGGGCACCCGGAATTCGGATGCAACGGCAGCGAAGCGGGGGGCGGCAAGCTTTGCGCTCCGGAGCGGCGCGACGGTCATTCCGGCGGCGATCATCGGAGATTACAAGCTGTTTCGGAAGGTTAAGATCATTTACGGAGCACCCGTAGACTTATCCCGTTTCGAAGGCGACAAATCGCCGGAAGCGCTCGATGCCGCAACTGAAATCATTATGAGTAAAATCCATGAAATGCGGGCAACCGGTAAGCCGACCGTGAACGGATGAATCGGTTTGATGCATAAAAAGCGCCATTTTCATGGAAAGATACTACAGCAATTATGTTTTGAACTTCGCCTATGCGAGTTTAAATAAATGGGGTTTGAATTGAGGAGGTTATTTGACATGTCGGAAGAAACAAGAAATCAAGAGTCTGCTGAAATGCAAAGCCAGGAGCAGCTCGACCAAATCGTATCCTTGAAAAAAGGGGACACCGTGAAAGGGACGATCGTCAAATTGGAGGACAACCAGGCTTATGTAAGCATTGGATATAAATACGACGGCGTAATTCCTGTTCGCGAACTGTCTTCTGTACAGCTGGACAACGCATCCGATGCGGTTCAGGTTGGCCAAGAGGTTGAGTGCAAGGTTGTCAGCATTAACGACGACAAGGAAAGCCTTGTTCTGTCCAAGCGCGCAATCGACGCCGAGAACGCTTGGGATGAACTGGAGAAGCATTTCGAAGCACAAGACGTGTTCGAAGTGACTGTTGCAGACGTCGTTAAGGGCGGTCTTGTAGCAGACGTTGGCGCACGCGGCTTTATCCCTGCTTCCATGGTAGAGCGTCACTTTGTAGAGGATTTCAGCGACTACAAAGGCCGCACGCTTCGCGTAAAAGTGAAGGAGCTTGACCGTGAGAACAACAAGGTGATCCTTTCCCAGAAGGACGTTCTGGAAGAGGAATTCGAAGCCAACAAGCAAAAGGTGATGGCCGAGCTTAAAGAAGGTCAAGTGCTCGAGGGCACGGTGCAGCGTCTGACCCAATTCGGCGCATTCGTTGACGTAGGCGGCGTTGACGGACTGGTTCACGTATCCGAAATCGCATGGAACCACGTGGATAAGCCTTCCGACGTATTGTCCGAAGGAGATCAGGTTCGCGTGAAGGTGCTTAAGGTTGACCCTGAAAAAGGAAAAATCAGCCTCAGCATCAAGGCTGCCGGCCCAGGACCTTGGGAAACTGCAGGCGAGCAATTCCACACCGGCGACATCGTTACAGGCGTCGTTAAGCGTCTTGTAAGCTTTGGCGCATTCGTTGAATTGGCTCCTGGCGTAGAAGGCCTGGTTCATATTTCTCAAATCTCGCACAAGCACATCGGCACTCCGCAAGAGGTGCTGAAAGAAGGACAGGAAGTTCAAGTGAAAGTTCTTGACATCAATCCTTCCGAGCAGCGCGTAAGCTTGAGCATTAAAGAAACAGAGGAAGCGCCGGCACAAGCTCCTAGAGCAGAAAAACCGTCCAAAGGTCCTAAAATCGATCTGAAAGACAACCCGAACGTTTCTTTGAACAATCAGGGTATGAGCGTAACGCTTGGAGAGCGCTTTGGCGATAAGCTGAGCAAGTTCAAGTAAGCCCGAAAATTGTCATGTACGGTCTATTGACCTGTCATAACGAGTCGGCGAACCCACATTTCTGGGTTCGCCGTTTGTTTTTGTTAGGGACGAAAGCAAGCGGATGTTGTAACATGGGGAAGAGCATAATAGAAATGATATGAAAGGTTAGCCAATTGAAACGATTTTTGCTATGATGATAATCGTAAGAATTGACAGGAGGAGTGAATATGGCAAGACCCGTAGTGGCCATTGTCGGAAGGCCAAATGTTGGCAAATCAACGATTTTTAACAGGCTGATCGGCGATAGACTGGCCATTGTTGAAGATAAACCGGGCATAACCCGAGACCGGATATACGGAAGCGCCGAATGGAACGGCAAAGCGTTCAGCGTGATCGATACCGGAGGAATTGAGATCGACGGAGACGACATGATCTTGAAGTCGATCCGGATGCAGGCTGAGCTGGCAATCGAAGAAGCAGACGTCATTATTTTCATGTGCGATGCGAAGACCGGTGTGACGCAATCTGACGAGGAAGTGGCACAGATTCTGTTCCGGTCGGGCAAACCGGTCATTCTCGCGGTTAATAAAGTGGATAATTTGAAGCGCGCTGAAGATATTTATGAATTCTATTCCCTTGGCTTCGGCGATCCGGTAGGCATATCCGGAAGCCACGGCACCGGGATCGGAGATCTGCTGGATGTGGTCGTTGAGAACCTGCCGGATCTGGCGGACGACGACTATGATGAGGACGTGATCCGTGTCGCGCTGATCGGACGTCCGAACGTTGGGAAATCGTCGCTTGTCAACGCCATCCTAGGCGAAGAGCGGGTCATCGTCAGCGATATTGCCGGCACTACCCGCGATGCGATCGATACCCCATTCGAGAAGGACGGTCAGCGTTATGTGTTGATCGACACGGCCGGCATGCGAAAACGCGGCAAGGTGTACGAGACGACGGAGAAATACAGCGTCATGCGCGCCATGCGCGCCATTGAGCGGGCGGACGTTGTTCTGGTTCTGATTAACGGCGAAGAGGGCATTATCGAGCAGGACAAGCATATCGCCGGCTATGCGTACGAGGCCGGAAAAGCTTCCCTGTTCGTTGTCAACAAATGGGATGTCGTCGAGAAGGATGACAAGACGATGCAGCAGTTCGAGCGCAAGATCCGGGACCATTTCCTGTTCATGACCTATGCGCCGATCGTATTCCTGTCGGCCAAGACCAAACAGCGGCTGCATAAGCTGCTGCCGGTAGTCAAGCATGTGGCAGAGCAGCACTCGCTGCGCGTCCAGACGCATCTGCTGAATGACGTTATCTCCGATGCGATTGCGATCAACCCGCCTCCTACAGACAAAGGCAGAAGATTGCGCATTAACTATTCAACACAGGTAGCGGTCAAACCGCCGACGATGGTTGTATTCGTTAATGACCCGGAATTGATGCACTTCTCTTATGAACGATATCTGGAGAACAAGATCCGGGCCGCATTTGATTTTGAAGGTACACCCATCAGGATATTTACACGAAGAAAGTCTGATGAGAGTTAGGGGAGAATAGCTTGGTTCTGGAGATCGTAGCGATACTTGTATGTTATTTATTGGGTTCGGTGAGCTTTAGCGTGCTGTTTGCCAAGTTTCTCAAGGGAATCGACATACGGCAGCACGGCAGCGGCAACGCAGGGGCGACCAATACCCTTCGTGTCCTTGGAAAGGGACCTGCAATCCTGGTGCTTGCACTCGACGTTCTCAAAGGCATTGCAGCCGTATGGATTGGCCGGTGGCTGGGCGGAGACAATGAATGGCTGCCGGGTCTTTGCGGCATTGCAGCCATAATTGGCCATAATTGGCCGCTTTATTTCCGCTTTCGCGGGGGCAAAGGCATCGCGACGGCGATCGGCGTGCTTGCAACGCTCTGCTTCCTGCCTGCGCTCTATGCAGGCATCATCGCCATTTCGTCGATTGTATTTACCCGGTACGTTTCATTGGGGTCTCTTATTTTCGTTGTGCTTACACCGATATTTTTGCTGATTGCCGGGTATCCTTGGCCGGTATTTTGGACAAGTCTCATAATATGCATATTCGCCTTCTGGCGACACCGCAGCAACATTGTGAAGATCGTACAGGGCCGCGAGAACAAGCTCGGCTCCGGCGGTAAAGGCAAGGATAAAGGAGGAAAGCGCGTTGTCTGACAAAGTGGCCGTTCTCGTTGCTGGAAGCTGGGGAACAGCGCTGGCAAGCGTTCTCGCTTCCAACAACCGGGAAGTGTGGGTTTGGACCAGAACGGAGGAGCAGGCTCGGGAGATTAACGAATCACACACCAACAATCGGTATCTGCCGGGGATAACACTCCCCTCCAATATACAAGCGACTACCGATATGAAAGCAGCCGTTCAATCGGCAGCTGCCGTCGTGATCGTCGCTCCATCCTCAGCCATGCGTGAGGTTGCCGGGCAGCTTAAGGAGCACTGGAATGACGAGATGCTTGTCATCCATGCAACGAAGGGCTTCGAGCTCGATTCGTTAAAGCGGATGTCAACGGTAATTGCCGAAGAACTCGGCTGTGAGGAAGGACGGATCGTCGTGTTATCGGGGCCGAGCCACGCGGAAGAGGTGGTAAGACGGTGTCCGACGACCGTAGTCGTGGCTTCCGCGGATGCGAACGCGGCCGAAGCCGCTCAAGATTTATTCATGAATACCTATTTCAGGGTGTACACGAACCGGGATATGCTGGGCGTTGAGCTGGCAGGTGCCTTAAAGAACATTATCGCGCTCGGAGCGGGCATGTCCGATGGGCTCGGCTTTGGCGATAATGCGAAAGCGGCGCTGATTACGAGAGGCATTGCCGAGATGCTGCGCGTCGGCATGGAGATGGGGGCGAACCCGTTAACCTTTGCCGGCCTCGCGGGAATCGGCGATCTCGTCGTCACCGCGACGAGCCGACACAGCCGAAACTGGCGTGCAGGCTCCATGCTGGGACAGGGCAAGAGCCTGGATGAGGTGTTAAGCTCCATGGGGATGGTTGTGGAAGGCGTTCGGACGACCAAGGCAGCCTATACCATCTCTCAAAAGTACGGCGTCCAGATGCCGATTGCGGACCAGTTATATCACGTGCTGTTCGAAAACCGCGACCCTCGAAGCGCTGTGGAAGGGCTGATGGGACGCGGGCCGAAGACCGAGATGGAAATGATGCCGCTCGAAACTTGGGAGCAATGGCATACCTAGCTTATTCACCAATCCGAGGACTTCCTCATATATTAAGTTGAGGATGCCCGGAGGAGGGGTGGAAATGAGCAAAAGCTTTCACAAGGATGTTTTGAACGCGATTAACAAAAAAAGCGGCAAAAAAATTTCTGCAGGGGCTGTCAATAAGCTGGCTAGTACGGTAAAACCGTCTACCATGCAAAATGAAGCCCAGCTCCGTCAGCTGATCAAGCAGGTATCGTCCATGGCGAATATACCTGTCAGTGAAGATACGGTTCAGGAAATTATTGCAGCTGTTAAGAAGAGCGGGATGAATCCGAGCAATATGGAAGCCTTGATGAAAATGATGATGAACAAATAGGTTCGCATAAGCGTGTTTGGCGCCGAAGCCGCGCCCGTTCTCGGGTGGCGGCTTTTGCTTTTTGGGCAGCGCTTGGATGAGCGGATGCGGTTTTCATGGTATAATAGGTTGAATATTACATGAGAGAATGGAGAGTTTCGTGACATGGATCCGATGCAAAAGATGTGGCTGTCCCTTGTCGCATTGTTGATTATGGCTCTGTCCGTCATCGTCGTTACGCTTGCGCGAAGCAAGACCAAGGGGTTTATACGCGGTGGTTTGTCGTTCGTGGCCTTTATGATGATGATCGTGGGCTTCATCATTGGACTGGCTTCAATTATTTAACAACAGGAAAGGATCGCGTCAAGATGGTAAAAGGGGTGCCGAATGAAGCTGAGTGATCTGCCAGGGCTTGAGAGCCTGCTGTACGAGACTGTCTGCAAGCTGAACCTTACGGATCAGCCGTGGGTGCTTGGAGGAAGCTGCAGCTTGCTTCTTCAAGGCGTACAGCTGGACAAGCCGCCGAGAGATATCGATATTTATACGGATGCGGAAAGCGTCCATGAGCTGCATGCCTCGCTTGCCGATTGGGCGGAAGACGCGCCTCACCTGGATCAAGAAGGTATGTATGCCTCCATATTGAGCCACTATGGTCGGTACGGCGTATCTATCGAGCTGGTGGGTGGCTTTACCGTCATGACGGGGGGATCCGAATATCGTGTGGAAATCGGTCCGCTGCTGCATCATGCGGCGCCGGAGCATCGGATTCAGGGCACGGTTGTCCGTTTAATGCCGCTGTCGCATGAATTGGTATTCAATGTGCTGCGAGCCAGGCCGGACCGGTATGAAGCGATTGCCGCTGCCATCCTGCTCAACCCGAATGAGCATCTTCCGCTGCTCTCGAAGATCTTAACCCGGAACAGGCTCAACATGCAGCATCGTTCGACCTTGAGCGGTCTGCTTGACCATTTGATTTGAGTGCCGATGGTGCTCTGCACGGTCCCATACATACAAGGCAGGAGAGGAGTGCACTAGCCATTGGATTACGAGGTGCTGTTTCAGCCGGATGGCAAGAAGGCCAAGGTTCGTCCATTGACGAACGTGCTGGACGCCTCCCGCCGGGCCGGCGTGCGCATCCCTACCCGCTGCGGCGGCAAAGCCGGCTGTTTGATGTGCAAGGTGATCATCCCGGAGGGAGAGCGCGAGTCGTGCCTGCCCCCTGAGGACAAGGAGCGGAGGAAGCTGGGCTCCGCCCTGCTGGAGCAGGGCTACCGGCTGTCCTGCCAGACGAAGATCACTGGAGACTTACAGGTAAGCATTCCCGAGGATCCGCTGAAGGCGGCTATCCGCAAACAGCTGGAGGCCGCACGAAACCGGGATGCGGATGACTTTATTTAAGCGAAGGATGATGTTGATTTGAATAGGATCAATCGGATGATTCCTACTGCAGAAAGTGCAAAGCCCCTTTTTGCAGCCCTGGTCCTGGTGTTGTTCTCATTGCTGATGACCGGATGCTTGTATCCTGACGAGGGAGCGGGCGAGAATAAAGTTTCTTATAGAGAGAGTGTTAAGCGGATTCAATCCGCGGTTGATGATTACTTTAAGGAGCAAGGGGTGCTGCCTATCATTACGGCAGGGCCAGAGGTGCCGCGTTATGAGAAGTACCGGGTAGACCTTGAACTGCTGAAGAACCGCGGATATATCGATCAAATCCCGGCGACCGCCTTTGAAAAAGGAGGAACCGGCTATTTTCTGATCATTAATGAAGAAAGTGATCCGACCGTCAAGGTGATGGATTTGACAACCGTTCAAGCGGTCAACGATGTACAGCGTGCCGTCAATTTGTACAAAATGGGCAATGACGGAGCCCTGCCGGCC
Source organism: Paenibacillus sp. FSL W8-0919 (assembly GCF_038003785.1). Classification (NCBI taxonomy): domain Bacteria; kingdom Bacillati; phylum Bacillota; class Bacilli; order Caryophanales; family Paenibacillaceae; genus Paenibacillus; species Paenibacillus sp. FSL W8-0919. The sequence goes on along the minus strand of NZ_JBBOPV010000001.1, from coordinate 5,509,119 downwards.
GGTGAGACGCTGTATCCCGGCTATAAGGCGGTGGACCTGTCAAAGACCGATGCCAAATCGTTGAAGCTGATGAGCGTATTCTCCGGCCAGGAGATGACCTTCATCATGGATGAGGCAGGCAAGGTGTATGCCGATTATGCCTTCGATATTATGCAGGCCGTCCAGAAGGATGGCTCTGAGCCCAAAGAAGGCGAGGACTTAAGGATTTTCCTGGAGAAGGAATCCTATTTCGTTCCGGTGAAATCCGTGCCGTATGCCTGGATGAATCAACAGCCGGTTGCGCAGCCGGCAACCTGAATAATTCGATAGAGCATTCCCTTCGTAGGTTAAACTACTGGGGAATGCTCTTTTTCTATCGATCAAAAAGTTTATCCATATTGCCAATCTAGTGGAATATCTATCAAGATCGCGACATACACATAATCTGAAAGAGTCGTGCGGGCATGATGCCGGTTGCCCATAGCATGATCGAGTTAAGAGAAGTATCTATCAAAGCAAAAAAAATGGACGGAGACATCGTGGGCAACCGTCATATTTTTAGACCCGGTACATAAGATGTTACTAGTCCAAATGCATGTACGAGTTACGCCGCTTTGCCGTTTCCATCCATAAACCCATGGAATCTACGGCGGCGGACTGCTGGCGACAAAGGTGAAAGCTGCTCATCTGTTGCAATGGCTTTGGCTATGAGTGGAACACGAAGCGGATGCTCTTAAAGCATTTTTCCTTCGGAGTAATTTGAGGAGGGGATCTCTTTTGGAAAAAGTGGACATTTTTAAGGACATTGCCGAACGGACCGGAGGGGACATTTATTTAGGTGTCGTCGGGGCCGTCCGTACGGGAAAATCAACCTTCATCAAGCGTTTTATGGAGACGGTTGTACTCCCGAACATTACGAACGAGGCGGATCGAGTAAGAGCTGTCGATGAGCTGCCTCAAAGCGCTGCAGGAAAAACGATCATGACCACCGAACCGAAATTTGTACCGAACAATGCGGTGCAGATCAAAGTAACGGAAGGATTAGAGGTCAACGTAAGACTGGTGGACTGCGTCGGGTATGCCGTGGAAGGGGCCAAAGGCTATGAGGATGAGAACGGTCCGCGAATGATTTCCACGCCATGGTTTGAGGAGCCGATTCCGTTCCAGGAGGCGGCTGAAATCGGAACCCGCAAGGTCATCCAAGAGCATTCCACGCTCGGCGTTGTCGTCACGACCGACGGAAGCATCGCGGAAATCCCGCGCAGCTCCTATGTCGAGGCGGAAGAGCGGGTCATTGAGGAGCTCAAGGAAGTTGGCAAGCCGTTCGTTGTCGTCATCAACTCCACCCGCCCTCGAAGCGAGGAGGCGCTGCAGCTCCGCAACGAGCTGGCCGAGAAATATGATATTCCGGTCATGACGCTCAGCGCGGCCACGATGACCGAGGATGATGTCACTGGGGTTCTCCGTGAAGTATTGTATGAATTCCCGGTTCATGAAGTGAATGTCAACCTGCCGAGCTGGGTCATGGTGCTGAACGAGAACCATTGGCTGCGCAGCAACTATGAGAACTCGGTAAGGGATACGGTGAAGGATATCCGCCGTCTGCGCGATGTCGACCGGGTCGTAAGCCAGTTCATGGAATATGACTTTATCGACCGGGCCGGACTTAGCGGCATGAATATGGGGCAGGGTGTGGCCGAGATTGACCTCTTCGCGCCGGACGAATTGTACGACCGCATTTTGATGGAGGTCGTCGGGGTAGAAATCCGCGGCAAAGACCACCTGCTGCAGCTGATGCAGGAATTCTCCCATGCGAAGCGCGAGTATGACCGATTCGCAGAGGCGCTTGAGATGGTCAAGACGACCGGATACGGCATTGCCGCACCTTCCCTTGCCGAAATGGCGCTGGATGAGCCTGAGCTGATCCGCCAAGGCACCCGCTTCGGGGTCAGACTGAAAGCGACCGCGCCGTCCATTCATATGATCCGCGTCGATGTCGAATCGGAGTTCTCGCCGATTATCGGCACCGAGAAGCAGAGCGAGGAGCTTGTCCGCTATCTGATGCAGGACTTCGAGAACGATCCGATCAAAATTTGGGAATCCGATATTTTCGGCCGGTCCCTCCATTCCATCGTCCGGGAAGGCATCCAGGGCAAAATCGCGATGATGCCGGACAATGCCAGATACAAGCTTCAGGAAACGCTGGGGCGGATTATTAACGAGGGCTCCGGCGGTCTGATCGCAATCATTCTGTAAGTGAGCGCCAATATGGTGGTGAAAACGCAGTCGCTAACGGGCCAAAAGTCCCGATTAGCGGCTGTTTTTCGTGTTTTCTCCGGTCCGCTAAAGCAAAACGCTTGAAATTATGAGATGGCTGTATTACTATAAATTTGTTCCGCGTCATGCATTCGAAACGCGAAATAGGGGAAAATACCCGATTGCACGTATAATTTGCGGTAAAACGGAAACAGTGTATAGCAAGTGGAGCACATTCCTAGTTAGGGAGGTGAAAGAATGAATAAATCGGATCTGATTACTCAAGTAGCTGAATCTGCTGAGCTTTCCAAGAAAGATGCGACTAAAGCGGTTGATGCCGTTTTCGATGCAATTTCCGAAGCACTGCAAAACGGGGATAAAGTCCAATTGGTTGGTTTCGGCAACTTCGAGGTTCGCGAGCGTTCCGCACGGAAAGGCCGCAACCCGCAAACAGGTGAAGAAATCGAAATCCCTGCGAGCAAAATTCCTGCATTTAAACCTGGTAAAGCGCTCAAAGACGGAATCAAATAAAGATTTCTACATATTACCTAAGAGCACAGGTCGTGAATTCGTTCACGGCCTTTTCTTTTAGATTTACGGCGAGGAGGTCTGGGGAATGGAGAACGTTCAAAACGGCGATTATTTCGTTGTCAAGGCGCTGGATCACGGCGTACAGGTGATCGGCCTTACGCGCGGGCAGGACACACGGTTTCATCATACCGAGAAGCTGGACAAAGGCGAAGTCATCATCGCCCAATTTACGGATCATACATCGGCGGTGAAAATCCGCGGCAAAGCTGAAATCATCACGAAGCACGGCAAGATCGAATCCGGCAGCTGATTTTTAGGGCAGATTATTCGAGAACGCTATGACCGATGAGGGCTTAAGGCAAGATCATCGAACATTCATCTATTGTTTTCTTTTGCAGCAGGCATAGCCTGCTTTTTTTCTTTATACAATGAGGTATGGACTTAAGAGGAGCGGAAGAAACTAAGGCTAGGGGGTATTCGACATGAGGCAATGGCAAATTGTACGGGCTGTGCTTGTACCGGCCGCGATCGCATTCATGATGCTCGTCATCCTGCTGGAGTTAAAGTCGCATGCGCGCCAAAAAATCGAGACGGTCACCGCTGCGGTCCCTTATCACAGCCGTGAGCTGACGGATGCCGGCTTGGTCGACTCGCTGATGAATCTTCCGCTTCATCTTAAAATAAGCCGGGCGGATTATGATGACGGCTCACTGACGATGGATATCAAGCTGAGTGATCCCGGGGAGGACGTCGGCGACGTGTATGAGGATATCGCCGGCATTATGTCCTTCGCGTTCGAAGGAACGGATAATGTGAGGCAGCTGTACTTGAGAGTGATCGCGATCGATCGCTGGGGCGGGAAGCGGTATCTGCTTCTTGCTTCGAATATGAACAGAGAATCCTGGGAGCCGCGCTACGCAGAAGCGCTGAGCCAGCTTCGAAACGGCGATGTGCCGCCATCCTTGGCAGCCTCGCTCAATTTAACTTTTACGAATCTTTGGCAGAAGCAGTTCAGCAGTCCGTGAAACGGTTAAAATAGTAAGTGACAGGCATGTACGTGCCCGGAACATGTGTTATAATAGATTGGATTGTTGGCTCAATAGACCATAGAACATCAAGTGCACGGAGGCTGAGGATGAAACCGTATCGCGTACCAGAACTGGCAGAGAAATATATAAATTATGATATGATCCAGAATCACACGGAACTACCGGACTTTCCGGACGCCCGTGTTCATTTGCTATACATATTTTTGAAGGACTCGGGAAGAAATATTGCCGGACTCGAAGAATTATACGCGCTGGTCGCCTCGCTGGTTCAGATGGGTCTTGATACGCATGAGAGCATCGACGTTGCCGAGGGCAACCAAGGGGAGGCCATGATGCGCTCCCGTCAATTAAAGGTGCTCGCCGGGGACTACTTCAGCAGCCGGTTTTACCAGCTTCTTGCACAGAAGGGCGAAATTGCGGTCATCTCGCTTTTGAGCCGGGCGGTAAGCAGTGTTAATGTGATGAAAATGAACCTGTATGGCAAAATGAAAGATACGCTGGTGCCTTCTGAAGAATATTTACGGCAAACGGTACAGCTGAATATGCAGCTGTTTCTTTCTTTTACCCCCCTGCTAGAAAAATCGGTTCACGAGACATGGAGGACGCTGCTGAAGGAATTCACGCAGTGCGAAACCCTGGTTCAAGAGATGAAGCGCTGCGTCTCTCCGGATTCGGGAAGATGGAGCTACAGTTATTGGCACTTGATCGAAACGGCAAGCGAAGAGGAACGCAGGCTGCTGGTCGGGAAGAAGGCGGACCCGAAGGATTGGAAGAAGCTGATTCTGAAGTACAAGGCTGCCGAGCGGCTCCTGGACAAGCTGCGGGAGACGGTGGCCAACCTGCAGCAGCTGCTTGCGGGACGGTCTGGGGATTGCCCGTACAGTTGCTTGCTGGAGCCGTTCCTGCACCGGCTTGGCACCGTTTCGTCTGTTGTAAGGGGAGGATAGGTGATGTCAGTGGATAAACAAACGATGACGCCGGATTCCCGGCGTAACGGCAGCACGCCGAAAGAGGAGCATGTCCATTCCGTATTTGAGAGCATTGCCGGCAAATACGATATGATGAATGACATTCTCAGCTTTAGAAGACACAAGGCCTGGCGCAGGTTCACGATGAAGAAGATGAATATGCGCCAGGGCGATACCGCAATTGACTTGTGCTGCGGAACTTGCGACTGGACGATTAGCATGGCCCAGGCAAGTGAAACTGGACACATAGTCGGGCTGGATTTCAGCGAGGGGATGCTGAAGGTCGGCCGGGAGAAGGTTGCCAGGAACGGTCTTGAGAGGCAGATTAGGCTTGTGCAAGGCAATGCGATGGAACTGCCGTTCGAGGACAATCAATTCGATTATGCGACGATCGGTTTCGGACTGCGGAACGTTCCGGATTATATGCAGGTTCTTCGCGAAATGCAGCGTGTGGTGAAGCCGGGCGGGATGGTTGTATGTCTGGAACTGTCCAAGCCGACCTGGCAGCCGTTCAAAGGACTTTATTATTTCTATTTTCAACAACTGCTGCCACGCATGGGACAACTGGTGGCGAAGCGCTATGAGCAGTATAAATGGCTGCCCGACTCGCTGAAGCTGTTTCCCGGCAGAGAGGAGTTAGCCGAAGCTTTCCGTCAGACCGGACTTAAGGAGGTCCAGGCCTATCCCTTGACTGGTGGCATCGCAGCCTTACACATTGGGATCAAGGAGAATCGGAATGTTTAAGAAAATTGGGACTTATCTGGAAATGATCAAAGTGGAGCATACCTTGTTTGCTCTGCCTTTCGCATTTATGGGGGCGATTCTGGGGTCGGCCGTGGTGTTCGATCACCTGCCTTCCTGGGGAGACATCGGATGGATTTTTCTGGCCATGTTCGGAGCGCGCAGCGCCGCGTTCGGACTCAACCGGCTAACCGATCAATATATTGACGCCAAAAACCCGCGGACAGCAGGACGGGCCATCCCGGCTGGACTGCTTAAACCGTTTGAAGTCATCATTTTTATTATTTTATCGTTCGCCGTCTTTTTCTGGGCGACCTATGAGCTGGACCCGTTTGCTTTCCGGCTGCTGCCGATCGCTATCTTTTTGCTTATTATTTATTCCTTTACGAAGCGCTTTACCTGGCTGTGCCATGTCGTGCTTGGCTTGACCACCGCGCTTGCGCCGCTGGGAGGCTGGGTCGCCGTTACAGGTCAGGTGGATTGGAAGGCGCTGCTCTTTTATGTCGCGCTGGCGTTCTGGACGGCCGGATTCGATGTGATCTATGCATGCCAGGACCAGGAGTTCGATGAGAAGGAAGGCTTGTATTCGATCCCTTCCCGTTTCGGCTTGCATCACGCGTTATGGTTCGCCCGCGGCTTTCATGCCGTTACTGCCTTGGGCTTTATCGTTCTATTTTTCATCACACCGCTCAGCTGGTGGTATCTCATCGGGATGATTATCGCTCTTGGCATTCTGTTCTATCAGCATTACATTCTGTCGCCGAACGATATGAGCCGCCTGCAGACCGCCTTCTTTACGATGAACAGCACGCTGAGCATCGTCCTGTTCGTCTTTACTCTGATTGATTTGGTGGTGCGTTACCTGTGATGGAGGCCGTGCGGAGAAAAAGCTGGGTTGTCGGAATAACGGGCGCAAGCGGAAGCATATACGGCGTGCGTCTCACGGAAAGCCTGCTGTCGCTTGGATATGACGTTCACCTCGTCATTACGAATGCCGGATGGCGTGTGCTGAAGGAGGAGATGGGCTTCGAAGCGGCGAGCCGGGAGGCTGCCGTTCTCGAGCGTTTCGGAGGGTACGAGGGACAGATCGTTTATCATCCGATCGCTGATATCGGGGCCACCATTGCCAGCGGCTCCTATCTGGTCGAGGGCATGATCATTATGCCATGCTCCATGGGCACATTATCTTCCGTGGCCCACGGCGCTTCCGATAATTTGATGGGACGGGCCGCCGACGTCATGATGAAGGAAGGGCGCCCGCTCGTGCTCGTTCCGAGGGAAACGCCGCTGCATGCGATCCACCTGGAGAACATGCTGACGCTGGCCCGGCTCGGGGTGAAGATCATTCCGGCGATGCCGGCATTTTACTTCGGGCCGCAAACGCTCGATGATATCGTGAATTTTATGGTGGGCAAAGTACTGGACAGCTTGAGAATCGAACATCATTTGTATAAAAGATGGGGTGACTAATATGCCGGGGGAAGACAACAAAACCATCATCGGCAAGATCAGTTATACCAACGCTTGGCCCGTGTTTCATTACGTGGATCCTGCAGCGCTCGGCACGCCGGCGGATATGGTCGCGGCCGTTCCGGCCGAGCTCAACCGGAGAATGCACGAGGGCAGCATCCAGATCGGCGCATTATCCTCATTCGCCTATGCGGAGGTAGCGGATCGCTTGCTGCTTCTGCCGGATTTATCCGTGAGCGCGGACGGGGCGGTTAACTCGATCTTCTTGTTTACGAAGGTGCCGCTTCAGCAGCTGAAGGAAGCTAAAGTCGCGCTTACGAATACGTCGGCAACGTCGATCAACTTATTGAAAATATTATTGGAGAAATCGCTCGGCGGTACTTACTCCTACATCACCTGCGAGCCGGATCTGACCGAAATGATGGCCCAAGCGGATGCGGCCCTTCTGATCGGCGATCATGCGATCCGGGCTTCATGGAGCAATACGGAATATTACAGAACGGATCTTGGCCAGTGGTGGAAGGATTGGACGGGATGCAGCATGACGTTTGCCGTCTGGGCGGTCAACCGGGACGCCGTGGAGCGCAACCCGGAGGGCATGGCGGAAATCGCCGATATGTTCCTTGAGAGCAAGCGACGAAGCTTGAGCGATTTGACCCCGATCGTTGAGGAGGCTGTCAGCCGGATCGGGGGAAGCGCGGCATACTGGAAGCATTACTTTACGAACCTGTGCTACGATTTTGATGAACGACAACAGGAAGGACTTCGCTTATATTTCAAATTCGCTTATGAGCTCGGCCTGCTGGATCATGTCGTCGTGCCGGAGCTGTGGAATGAGAAACGAAGCGTGCGGGTGAAGAAATGAAACGATTTGATATATTCGGAACTCTTAAAAAAGATATGGATGTCATCGAAAAAGAGCTTTACCGCAGTGTCGAAGGCGACAGTCCCGAACTGACGGAGACCTCGCTGCATCTGCTCCGGGCGGGCGGCAAGCGGCTTCGTCCCGTATTTGTTCTGATGGGCGGCAAGTTCGGCAGCTATGACATTGAGAAGCTGAAGCATGTCGCCGTGCCCCTGGAGCTGATTCACAGCGCTTCTCTGGTGCATGACGATGTGATCGACGATGCCAGCACGCGCCGTGGAAAGCCGACGGTGAAGGCGAAATGGGACAATCGGATCGCTATGTACACCGGTGATTACATATATGGCAAAGCGTTGGATTTGACCACCCGGCTAAAGCAGCCGGAAATTCATCAGATTCTGGCGAAAGCGATGGTGGAGATGTCTATCGGCGAGATGGAGCAAATCCGTGATTTCTTTAACGTCTCGCAGGATGTCAGAAGGTATCTGCTGCGTATCCGGCGCAAAACCTCTCTTCTGATCGCGATCAGCTGCCAGCTTGGAGCGCTGGCTGCCGATGCGGACCGGAGAATCGCTGCCAGTCTGTACCGTTTTGGATACAACGTCGGGATGGCTTTTCAGATCCAGGACGACCTGCTGGACCTGTGTGGCAGCGAGAAGCAGATCGGCAAGCCGCCGGGAAGCGACATGCGCCAAGGGAATATTACGCTCCCGGTCATCTATGCCCTCGAGGATCCCGAGCGCAGGGAGCCGCTGCTGAAGGAGCTGGACCGCATTCATGCGATGAACGGCCAGTGCGATGTCTCCGAGGCCGTTAAGCTTGTGACGTCGAGCAGCGGAATCGCCAGATCGGAAGCGCTGGCGGACCGGTATATTACGAAGGCGCTTGACGCCTTGTCGGACCTCCCGGACATCAAGACGAGAAAACAGCTGAAGGATATCGCACATTTTATAACCAAGCGGTCATATTAGTCATATCGACACGAGAAGCTTTCTGTTAAAATAAGGGTACACATGTAACATCACATGAGCATGATAAGATTGTTCAATATCCTGGCAGGAGAGGAAAGTGATGAGGGCTATGGAACGTACTTTTTTAATGATTAAGCCGGATGGTGTCCAGCGGGGACTGATCGGCCGCATTGTCGGCCGTTTGGAGGATAAAGGCTTCAAAATGGTCGCGGGCAAGTTTCTGCAGATATCGGACGAGCAGGCGAAGCGCCATTATGCCGAGCATGAAGGTAAGGATTTTTACGATAACCTCGTCGGCTTTATTACGTCGGGACCGGTATTCGCGATGGTATGGGAAGGCGATGACATTATTGCCCTGTCCCGTCAGGTCATCGGCAAAACGAATGTGAAGGAAGCGCAGCCGGGAACGATCCGCGGCGACTTCGCCTCCCACACGCCGCATAATCTGATCCACGGATCGGATTCGCCTGAAAGCGCTAAGCGCGAGATCGCCAACTTTTTCGATGAGTCGGAGCTCGTTCAATATGAGAAAACGCTTGCTCCTTGGCTGTAGCCGATAAGCGGAAGTTAAGCAAATTATAATAATTTACAGTAACAGGATGATAAGATGACGGAACATGGATTATTGCCGGAGGACCAGGATTATGTCGGCTTTGTTCGCAGCATCGAGCGGAGCACGGGAATTAATCTGGCGGATTACAAAGAAGCGCAGATGAAACGGCGGCTGACGACGCTGCGCAACAAGAAGGGCTACTCGACCTTTGCGGCATTTTATGAAGCGATGATGAAGGACAAGCCGCTATTTCATGAATTTCTGGACAGGATGACGATCAACGTGTCAGAGTTTTGGCGGAACCCGAACCGGTGGGAAATTTTGAAAGAGAAGATCCTGCCCTCGATTACCGAGCAGAACCCGGGTACGCTTAAGCTGTGGAGCGCTGCCTGCTCCACGGGCGAGGAGCCGTATACCCTGGCGATGATCTTGGCGGAGAAGAAGCTGCTGAACCGGGCGCGCATTATGGCAACCGATATCGATGAGGGGGCGCTGCAGAAGGCGAAGGAAGGAATGTATCTTGAGCGCTCGTTAAAGGACGTGCCGCCGGAGGTAGCCTCACGGTATTTCACGGAAGAAGGCGCCTTGTACCGGTTCAGCGACAGCTTGAAGAAGGAGATCGTTTTCCAGAAGCAGAACCTGTTGACGGACCGGTTCGAGACCGGCTTCGATCTGATCGTGTGCCGGAATGTCATGATTTATTTTACAGAGGATGCCAAGCATAAGCTGTATATGAAGTTTGCTGCAAGTTTGAAGCCCGGCGGATTTCTGTTTGTGGGCAGCACCGAGCAAATCTTCAATCCGGGCCAATACGGCTTGGAGAGCAACGAAACGTTTTTTTACCGGAAGCTCTAGTTCACTGTGTGCGAAGCGGCAGCCGGAGCGAACAGCCGGCATAAGGATCGATAACATCCAATCATGGCCCGCATCGCTATTGCGAGCAGGCTGACCGTATAGGCGAAGCGCTTTTCCATCCGGGGATGAGAGGCGCTTTTGCTGTATAGAGGGATTCTTGTCAAAGCGTATTAGCTATACTATAATGATCAGAAGATATTTACGGATTTTAGCGTTTTAACGCTTAAAAGTTTAAAGGGGGAAAAGCATCATGAGTTTACGTTTTCTAACGGCGGGAGAAACGCACGGGCCTCAGCTGACTACGATTATCGAAGGGCTTCCGAGCAATATGAAGATCGATTTCGATGCGCTGAATTTTCAGCTGCACCGGCGCCAGAAGGGGTACGGCCGCGGACGCCGCATGCAGATCGAGAAGGATACGGCCCAGATTCTCGGGGGGGTGCGCCACGGATATACGACCGGTGCGCCGGTTGCGCTTGTCGTGGAGAACAAGGACTGGACGCACTGGAGAAACATCATGAACGTGGAGCCGATCGAAGGCAATGACGAAGCGAAGCGGCGTGTGCACCGCCCAAGACCCGGCCATGCGGATCTGAACGGCGGGCTGAAATATAATCTGAAGGATTTGCGCAACGTGCTGGAGCGCTCCAGCGCGCGGGAGACGACCGTACGGGTAGCCGTCGGCGCCATCGCCAGACAGTTTCTGGAGCAGTTCGGCGTGAAGGTAGCGGGACAGGTCATCCGAATCGGCGAGATTGAGGCGCCTCCGCACAGTCTCCCCATTGACGAGCTGATCGAGCGCACGGAGGCCTCCTCGGTCCGTGTCGTCGACGCTGAGACGGAGAAGAAGATGGAAGCCTACATCGACCAGATCAAGCAGGAGGGCGATTCCATCGGCGGCGTTGTCGAATGCATTATCGAGGGATTGCCGGTCGGTCTTGGCAGTCATGTGCAGTATGACCGCAAGCTTGACGGCCGCATCGCCCAGGGCGTGATGTCGATTAATGCCTTTAAGGGCGTCGAGGTCGGCATCGGATTCGAAGCCGGAGAGCTTCGCGGTTCCCAAGTGCATGATGAGATCATGTACAGCGAGGAGCGCGGCTACTACCGCGCAACCAACCGCTTGGGCGGCTTCGAAGGCGGGATGACCAACGGCATGCCGATCGTTGTCCGCGGCGTCATGAAGCCGATCCCGACGCTGTACAAGCCGCTTCAAAGCGTGGATATCGATACGAAGGAGCCTTTTACCGCCCAGGTGGAACGCTCGGATGCATGCGCGGTTCCTGCGGCTAGCGTCGTCATGGAGCATGTGGTGACTTGGGAGGTAGCAAAAGCGTTCCTGGAGAAATTCGGCGGCGATTCGATGGAGGAGATCCATGCGAATTACCAAAACTACCTGAAGCAGCTGGAGAGCTACTAAGATGAGGACGCTGCGAGTTGAATTGGGAGAGCGCTCATACCCCATTTACATCGGCTCCGGGATTTTGGATTCGATCGGTGAACTGAGCAGAAAGCACGGCATTAGCGTCAAGAGCCCCCAGCTGATCGTGACGGATGACAAGGTGGCGCCTCATTACTTGGCCCAGGTAGAACAAGCGCTGGTGTCGGAAGGCTATTCGGTTGTTACGCATACCGTACCGTCCGGGGAATCCTCCAAATCGCTGCAAGTGTATGAAGAGGTCATGACGACCGCGATCCGCGGTAAGCTGGACCGCAGCTCGGCGGTGTTTGCCCTCGGCGGAGGCGTCGTCGGCGATCTAGCCGGCTTCGTTGCGGCTACGTATATGCGCGGAGTCACGTTCGTGCAGATCCCGACGACCATTCTCGCCCATGACAGCAGCGTGGGCGGCAAGGTTGCGGTCAACCACCCGCTTGCCAAAAACATGATCGGTGCCTTCCACCAGCCGGCGATGGTGCTCTACGACGTGGATACGCTGAAGTCACTCCCGCCGCGCGAGGTCTCGTCCGGGCTCGCCGAAATGGTGAAGCACGGACTCATTTTGGACCGTGATTTCGCGTATTGGTGCAGGGAGCATGCCGAGGAGCTGCTCGCCCTTGTACCGGAAACATTGATCTACGGCTTGGAGCGTGGCTGTGCCATTAAAGCCGATGTCGTCTCCAAGGACGAGCGGGAAGGCGGCCTTCGCGCCATTCTGAATTTGGGCCACACGATCGGCCATGCGATTGAAGCAGTCGGCGGTTACGGGCGTTTCCTTCACGGGGAGGCGATTGCGATCGGAATGGCCGGCTCGGCTAAGCTGGCCGGCATGCTGGGAAGAGACCAGAGCCTGTATGCCGAGACGGTCGGCATGCTGCAGGCATTGAATCTCCCGGTGACGCTTCCTGCCGATATCAAGGTCGAGGACATTATGGACGCGATGCAGCACGACAAGAAATTCGCCGAAGGCCGGATGGTGTTTATCGTCCCCGAGGCCATCGGGTCAGTCAGCATCGTCAAGGATGTACCGGTCGATGCTGTTCGAACGGTCGTTGAACAGCTGAAGGGAGAGGTTAATACATGATGAATCGGGGAATCCGGGGAGCCACGACGGTGACCCGCAATGAAGAGCAGGAGATTTTGCAGGAGACGCTCCGCCTGTTGGAAGAGATCGTTAGGCGCAACGACCTTCAGCCGGAATATATAAGCAACATCTGGATTACGATGACGCAGGATTTGGACGCGGCGTTCCCTGCTCGCGCCATCCGCCAGCTGGAGGGCTGGGACCTCGTGCCTTTGATGTGCTCCGTCGAAATACCGGTGAAGGGCAGTCTTCCGCGCTGTATCCGCTTCATGGTGCAGGTCAATACCGACAAGAGCCAGAGCGAGATCAAGCATGTGTATTTGAACGAAGCGAAGCGGCTTCGCCCGGATTTGTCCGGCGCGGGCGCCGACAAGCAAAATTAAGGGTTGCAGATTACCGCCATCATCCTGTATAGTGGTATCAGAATATAGCTGAGTAGAGTTTAGGTTTCACAGATGAGTTGAGTTGAGAAGAGCAGAGTTAAGCATCCTAGGCAATTTCATATCGGGATTAGGAATCCGTGGTTCATTGATGATGATTGGGCTATTCTACCTTGTGCGGAAGGGATGCCGGCAGATGCCGTATTCTATGACGCGTCAGGTATACGAACAGCACGGCATTGGATTTGGTGAAGCCTTTGGGGATTTCTGTACCGTGCTCTTAATAAACAATTCTCATATGCAGACGAACCAAACCTCTACTTCGGTAGAGGTTTTTTTTTGTATTTGATAATCATGAAGGAGGGTTTGGCATGGCACATCCATCGATGGAGCAAGTGGTGGCAATGGCAGGCGAATATAATCTGATTCCGGTAGCGATCCGGCTGTTGGCCGACATGGAGACGCCGATTCGCTTATTTCAGCGGTATGCGGAGCGGAAGCGGGCATTTTTACTTGAAAGCGTAGAGGGCGGCGTGCAATGGGCGCGCTATTCGTTCATCGGAACAGATCCCTTCTTGATGATTCGGGGCAAAAAAGGCGGCATCGAAATCGAAATGAACGGCGAGCGTTCCGTGCTAAAGGGAAAGCCGGTAGAGGAGCTCAAGGCGCTTCTGCGAAAGTACCGCAGCCCGCAGCTCAAGGATATGCCTCCGTTTACAGGCGGGGCGATCGGATTCTTCGGATACGATCTCCTGCAGTACTACGAGAAGCTGCCGGCCCATGCGCTGGACGATTTGGGCATGGATGATATCAGGTTCATGTTCTGTGACCAGGTGATCGTGTTCGACCACGTGAAGCAGCAGATCATGCTCATCGGCAACGTGCACATCAAGCCTGGAGATACGGACGAGGACATCCGTCAGAAGTATGACCATGTACGGCGCAAGCTCGAGGCGGCAGCGGAGCAGCTGCAGGAAGACGGGCCGAGGGAGAATGTAAATTCCAGAAGCATCCCGGCAGATATCGAGCTGGGAGATATTCAATCGAACATGACCAAAGAGAAATACATGGACAACGTAGAGAAGGCGAAGGAGTATATTCGGGCGGGCGATATTTTTCAGGTCGTGCTGTCCCAGCGGTTTCATATTGAGACGGACGTATCGCCGCTTCACGTCTATCGCGTGCTCCGCACGCTGAACCCTTCGCCGTATATGTATTACCTCAAATTGGACGATGACATTATCGTGGGAACCTCCCCGGAAGCTCTGGTCAAGGTTGACGGCCGGCGCGTAGAGACGAGACCGATTGCAGGAACCCGGCCAAGAGGCATCGACGAAGCCGAGGATCAGCTGCTGGCGGAGGAGCTGCTGCAGGACGAGAAGGAGCGGGCGGAACATCTGATGCTGGTGGATCTGGGGCGAAACGACCTCGGGCGCGTGTCGGAATTCGGCTCGGTGAAATGCGACACCTTTATGGAGATTGAAAAATACTCGCATGTGATGCACATGGTATCCGGGGTCTCTGGACGCCTCGGCGAGAATAAGGACTTCTTCGATGCGTTCCTTTCGTGCCTTCCGGCCGGAACCGTGTCAGGCGCGCCGAAGCTGAGAGCGATGGAGATCATTGCGGAGCTGGAGCGGGAAGCCAGGGGCGTTTATGCCGGAGCGATCGGATATCTCGGCTTTGGCGGCAACATGGATTCCTGCATTACCATCCGGACGATTATATTCCGCGGGGGAAAAGCATATGTTCAGGCCGGCGCCGGCATCGTATGGGACTCCATACCCGAGAAGGAGTATGAGGAGACGGTCAATAAAGCCAAAGGGATGCTGAAAGCGATCCGGGTGGCGGAAGCGATGTTCCCGGCAAACAGCGGCGCTGAGGATTTCATTAACCAGGATTATCTGTATCAATACACACCTTAACTCAGAGGAGGAGAATGAGATGAACGTTATGGAACCGATGCAATCCAGCATTTCCAAGCTGATTGAAGGCCAAGACCTGAGCCGTGAAGAAGCGCGCGGGGTGATGCAGTCCATTATGGACGGGCTGGCCACTCCTTCTCAAATCGGAGGACTGCTGACCGCCCTGCGGATCAAAGGGGAGACTGTCGATGAAATCACCGGCTTTGCCGAGGCGATGAGAGGAGCCGGCGGGCGAGTCGTCACGGAGCGCAACCGGCTGCTGGACACTTGCGGAACCGGGGGATCGGGCATTCATAAATTCAACATTTCAACGGTATCGGCCATCATATCCTCCTCGGTATCGGTCCGGGTGGCGAAGCACGGCAACCGCTCCGCCTCCGGGCGGGCCGGGAGCGCGGACGTGCTGGAAGCGCTGGGGGTAAACATTCACCTGACGCCGGAGCAGGCCAAGGCTTGCCTTGACGATATCGGCATCTGCTTCCTGTTCGCCCAGATCTACCATCCGTCGATGAAGCATGCGGCCGCGCCGCGGAAGGAGCTGGGGGTCCGGACGGTGTTCAATATGCTGGGGCCGCTGACGAATCCGGCAGGGGCGGACCGGCAGATGCTCGGGATATATGACATGAGCAAGACGGAAACGATCGCCCATGTGCTGAAGGAGCTCGGATTGAAGAGAGCGATGGTTGTCACAAGCCATGACGGTTTGGATGAAATCAGCGTTTCGGCTCCGACCCGAGTATCCGAGCTTCGGGGCGGAGAAGTGCGGACCTATGATATACATCCTGCCGACCTTGGTTTGCAGGTCCATCCGATGGACGCGATTCTCGGCGGTGACGCCAAAGAAAATGCCGCGATTATCGGCTCGGTGCTCCGTGGAGAGAAAAGCGCGTACCGGGATATCGTCCTGGCGAATGCGGGAGCCTGCATCTACGTATCCGGGCTCGCCGACAGTCTGAAGGAAGGTGTGCAGCAGGCTGCGCACGCTATTGATTCAGGGCTTGCCCAGGCAAAACTGGAGCAGCTTATTATACGGACGGGGGAATTAAGCTATGTATCTTGATCGAATCGTAGCCACGAAGAAGCAGGAGGTCGCGAAGCTGCGCGAAACATTTTCCGCTGCGGAAGCGGAAAGCCGGATTCAGGAGCTGCCGCCGACTCGCGGATTTGCTAGGGCGCTTGCGGAAGGACGCAAACGCAGCATGGGCTTGATCGCCGAAGTGAAAAAGGCTTCGCCGTCCAAGGGGTTGATCCGGCCCGATTTTGATCCGGTCATGATCGCGAAGGCCTACGAGGCCGCCGATGCCGATTGCCTTTCCGTCCTGACGGATCGGGAGTACTTTCAGGGGAGCGGAGAATATTTAAAGGCCGTTCGCGAGGCCGTCCGTTTGCCTCTGCTTCGCAAGGATTTCATTATCGACGAGACGCAAATTTATGAAGCGCGCTTGCTTGGCGCCGATGCGATCCTGCTCATTGCTGCAATTCTTACGCAGGAACGAATGGCGGATTTTATGGACCTGGCCGCTTCTCTAGGAATTGACTGCTTGATTGAGGTCCATGACCGCGAGGAGCTCCAGACGGTCCTTAAGCTGAATCCGTCTTTGATCGGCATTAACAATCGGAATTTGCGTACATTCGAAACCTCGCTGGAAACGACGGCCGATCTGGCAGGCGAGGTGCCTAAAGGCGTGACGCTTATCAGTGAGAGCGGCATATCGCGGCCTGCGGATATCTCGTATTTGCATTATGTTGGCGCGCATGGCGTGCTGGTCGGAGAACATTTCATGAGACAGCCGGATGTTTTCCGTGCCGTGAATGATTTGATGGGACCGCTGCCGGTGGCCGCTGACTCGGAGTAAAGGGGAGCAGCTGGATGAAAGATACGGCCGTAAAAATATGTGGACTTCAAAGCGTTGAAGTGCTAAAATCTATGATAAACTTACCTGTGGATTATATCGGATTTGTATTTGCCAAGAGCCGGCGGAAGGTGACGCCTCAGCAGGCCGGGGAGCTGATCGGCATATTAAAGGAGTGGAGCCCGGGACAGGCACCCGCCGCCGTCGGCGTGTTGGTTAATCCTGATTGGAGCGAGCTTGAGGAGCTGCTTTCGCATGCCCCGCTTGACGTCATACAGCTGCACGGTCAGGAAACGCCGCAATTTTGCCGGGAAGTGAAGGAGCGCTTCCCGGTTTCCGTTTTTAAAGTGGTATCGATCGGCGGGGAGAAGAGCGATGAAGCACGAATGGCTGCGCTGGACTCGTATGCAGGCTGCATTGACGGCCTGCTCGTCGATACCTTCGATCCGGAATATGGCGGGGGATCGGGCAAGACATTCGCCTGGGATATCATTCCACCATACCAAGACTGGGCCAAGAAGCATGGAATTCCGCTCTTCGTGGCCGGAGGGCTCGATGCGGATAATGTACCGCAATTAATCAGCCGGTACGCTCCCGATGGCGTGGATGTATCCAGCGGCGTCGAGAGAGAGCCGGGCGTGAAGGACATACAGAAAGTGAAAGCATTCGTGGAAAGGGTGAAGGGCATATGAGAACAAAGCTGCCTGACGTCAATGGACGTTTCGGGGTATTTGGCGGACGGTTTGTGCCGGAAACGCTGATGAACGCCTTAATCGAGCTGGAACAGGAGTATAACCGCTATGCGGAGGATGCTGATTTCAAGGAGGAGATTGCCTATCTGCTGAAGCAGTATTCCGGGAGGGAGACGCCGCTGTATTACGCCGAGCGGTTCAGCCGTCATCTCGGCAAGGCGAAAATTTATTTGAAGCGGGAGGACCTGAACCATACGGGCGCCCATAAAATTAATAATGCCATTGCCCAAGGCGTACTTGCCAAACGGATGGGCAAGACGAAGGTAATCGCAGAGACCGGCGCCGGCCAGCATGGAGTGGCGACGGCCACCGTGGCTGCGCTGCTTGGACTGGAATGCAAAGTGTTTATGGGCGAAGAAGACACGAAGCGGCAGCAGCTTAACGTGTTCCGAATGAAAATGCTCGGAGCCGAGGTTATACCGGTAACGTCCGGCAGCCGCACGCTGAAGGATGCCGGCAACGAAGCGCTCCGATACTGGGTCAGCAACGTGGAGGACACGTTCTACGTGCTCGGATCGGCTGTGGGACCGCATCCGTACCCGATGATGGTTCGCAATTTCCAGCGAATCATCGGAGACGAGACGCGCAGGCAGATTCTGGAGAGCGAAGGCCGGCTGCCGAGCATGATTTTGGCACCGGTCGGCGGCGGCAGCAATGCAATCGGTATGTTCTATCCGTTCCTGGAGGATAGCGAGGTCCGCCTGATCGGCGTCGAGGCGGCCGGCAAAGGGGTTGAGACCGAGTTCCATGCGGCTACGATGACCAAGGGGACCCAGGGCGTATTCCAAGGCTCGATGAGCTATCTGCTCCAGGATGAGTACGGCCAGGTTCAGGAGGCCCATTCGATCTCGGCCGGCTTGGATTACCCGGGCGTCGGCCCGGAGCACTCGTATTTGAAGGATATCGAGCGGGTTCAATATGAGCCGATCACGGACGCGGAGGCGCTTGAAGCCCTGCAGCTGCTGTGCCGGACCGAGGGGATCATTCCGGCGCTGGAGTCCGCGCATGCGCTGGCGCAAGCCGTGAAGATGGCCCCGCAATGGACCGAGGAGGACCTGATCGTCATCAATTTGTCGGGTCGCGGGGACAAGGACGTAGAGTCCATTATGGCATACACGGGAGGGAAGACGATATGAACCGGATCGATCAGACGTTTGAAACATTGAAATTGCACAACAAAACGGCGCTCATCCCATATCTGACCGTTGGCGATCCCGACCCGGAAACGACCCTGGACATCATCGCCGAGCTCGAAAGCGCCGGCGCCGACATCATTGAGCTGGGCGTGCCGTATTCGGATCCGCTGGCGGACGGACCGGTGATCCAGCGGGCTTCCGAGCGGGCGCTCAAGAACAAAGTCACGATCCGGACCTGCATGGACATCGCGCTGAAGGCTCGGGAACGCGGCAGCCAATTGCCTTTCATCCTGTTCACTTATTATAATCCGGTGCTGCAGATGGGGCTGGGCACATTCTTCGAGGAGGTGCTAAAGCACGATATCAGCGGCCTGATCATACCGGATCTGCCCGTGGAGGAATCGTCGGAGATCCGAACCCGTGCAGCGGCGGCGGGGGTTCACCTCATTCCGTTAGTTGCTCCGACCTCCCATGAGCGGATCGCTACCATCCTGTCGGAGGCGACCGGTTTCGTATATTGCGTATCCTCGCTCGGAGTAACGGGCGAACGTACGGATTTCTATTCCGGCGTAGAGGCGTTCCTTGAGACGGTAAAGGAATACAGCCGTGTGCCGATCGCGATCGGCTTCGGTATTTCTACGGGGGAGCAGGTGGCCAGATTCTCCAAGATCTGTGACGGCGTCGTTGTCGGCAGCGCCATCGTGCGTACGATCGAATCGAATATTCCGCTGCTGGATTGTGAGGAGACCCGCAGCCAAGGGCTTTCGCAAATCGGACAATTTGTGGCACAATTAAAAGGTGCGAAGCTTGCCCTTGACCGATAGGGTGTTTACAGAGTTAAGTTGTAGAGATAGATATGAAAGGTGAGGCGAATATCAAATGAAACCAAAAGCGCAAATCGTGGATCTTCCCGTCTATCAGCCGGGAAAACCGATCGAAGAGGTGAAGAAGGAGCTTGGGCTGGATCGCGTGATCAAGCTGGCTTCGAACGAAAATCCATACGGCTGCTCGCCGCTTGCTAGAGAAGCGATCACGGCGGAGCTGGAAACGCTCAGCCTGTATCCGGACGGCAGTGCAGCGGAATTGACAGCTGCGCTGGCGGAGCATTTGAACGTTGCAAGCCCTCAGATTATTTTCGGCTGCGGCTCCGATGAGATCATCGCGCTCATTATCCGGGCGTTCCTCGTTCCCGGCGACGAAACGATCATGGCCGATCAGACTTTTTCGGTATATAAAACCAACGCCGAGATTGAAGGTGCCGTCAGCATTGAAGTTCCGCTTGTCGATGGAAAGCACGACCTCCAAGGCATGCTTGACGCGATCACGGATAAGACCAAAATCATCTGGGTATGCAATCCGAACAACCCGACCGGCACCATTGTTTCGGAGACGGAGCTTGTACAGTTTCTGGACTCCGTTCCTGAGCACATTATGGTCGTTCTCGATGAAGCTTATTTCGAATATGTTACCGACGCTTCGTACCCGAACAGCATCCCGCTGATGGGTCGCTACCCGAATCTGGTCATCCTTCGCACCTTCTCCAAGATTTACGGGTTGGCGGCGCTGCGGATCGGATATGGGGTTGCTCAAGAAGAGGTGATCTCCCTCATCAACCGTGTCCGGGAGCCGTTTAATACGGGTCGTCTTGCCCAGGCAGCGGCTAAGGCTGCACTGAAGGATCAAGCGTTCGTGGCCGAGTGCCGCAAGCGGAATGAAGAAGGGATCAAGTATATTCAAGGAGAACTGGACCGTCTCGGGCTGTCGTATTTCCCGGCACACGGCAACTTCATCATGATCGATGTGAGAAGATCCGGAAAGGATGTCTTCCAGTCCCTCCTCAGAAAAGGCATCATCGTCCGCCCGGGATTCGAGCGGTATCCGAATTGGATTCGGGTGACGGTCGGGTCGAAGGAACAGAACGATGCCTTTATCGGGGCGCTTGAGCAGGTAATCGCTGAAGTGAGTCCTGTAGTATAACATTTAAGGAACAGATTGGAAATAACCATAATCAGCTAAACATCGCAGTTTGAAACGAGTGAGAGAACATGACCATGCATATATCCATATTTGGTGTCGGCTTGATCGGCGGATCGTTGGCATTATGCTTTAAAGGCAAGCCGGGGATCACCGTTACGGGTTACGCGCATACCGAAGCTTACGCCGATCAGGTAAGGGCCAAAGGCGTAGTAGACCATGTTACGTTATCAGTGGAGGAGGCAGCCCGGGACGCAGACGTTATATTCCTCTGCGTTCCGGTGGGCAGCCTGGAATACTATCTGAAACAGTTGAACGAAATTCAATTAAAGCCCGGCTGTATCATAACCGATGTGGGAAGCACCAAAGCAAGCATTGCCGAGTGCGCCTCACAGCTTGAGCTAAAGGATGCCTGCTTTATCGGCGGACATCCGATGGCCGGTTCGGAGCGCTCCGGCGTCGGGGCGGCTTCGACGCTGCTGTTCGAAAATGCGTACTATGTGCTTACCCCGGCGGATAACGTCCCGGAGGAGAAACTGGATACTCTTGCACGTCTTCTGGCACATACCCGGGCACATATCGTACGGGTAGAGCCTCGGCTGCATGATGAAATTGTGGGCGCCATCAGTCATCTGCCTCATATCATTGCCGTTGCGCTTGTCAATCAGATCAGCGCTTATAACGACGATAATGCGCTGTACCGCACACTGGCTGCCGGAGGCTTCCGCGATATTACGCGGATTGCATCGAGCGACCCGGTCGTTTGGCGGGATATTCTGCTGAATAACCGAAGCGTCATGCTGCCGCTGCTGCGTGATTGGAACGAGGGAATACAGCGCTTTATGGACATGCTGGAGGTTGGCGACGGACCTGCCATAGAAGAGGCCTTCCGCAGAGCGGGCGAATTCCGCAGCGTGCTGCCGGAAAGACGTAAAGGCATGATTGTATCCCAATATGACTTGTATCTGGATGTGCCTGACCATCCGGGAATTATCGGACGCATTGCGACCGAGCTCGGGGCCAACAGCATCAACCTGAGCAATATTCAAATCATCGAAAGCCGGGAAGACGTGCCGGGTGTAATGAGGCTGTCCTTCCGGAACGAAGTGGATCAGGAACGGGCGAAGGAGCTGCTGTTATCGAAAGGGCATCCCGTTTATCAATAGCTGCTGCGGTTGTTTTTAAACAACCGCAAATAAATACGTTTACAGTATTGACAAAATGAAAACGTATACATATAATAAAAGTACAGTATGGTTTCTCTCCACTCCTATCCAAAATATTGCACTATGTGCGGCCGTCTTCGGATGAAGGCGGTTTTTTTTTGTCATTTTCCTGGTCATGCCATGAAATCTGGCATAAAACTGATTCTTTCTCCAATATGTGCTATAATGCTAGAGTGCTAGTGTAGAAGATTTGGGGAAATTGCCAAATACATAGAATAGTCAGTCACCAAGAGGCGTAACTATATATGGTTTGACGGTACTTTTACAGATCCTAATTGATCGTTTCCTTGGACATTCAAGGAAGTTGAGGCACCGATGGGAGAAGGAGGAACGAAAAATCATATGACGGATTCCCAGTTAATACAAGAAATTAAGCAGGGCAATACCGAATTGTACTCGGAGCTTATGCGGCGTTACCAGAGAAAAATATTGGCATTTGTCTATCATATGTTAAAGAGCTCCAACATGGAGCTGATGGCGGAGGATTTATGCTCCGAAACATTCTATAAGGCTTTCCGCAGCCTGCATTCGTTTCGCGAGGTGGATGCATCGTTCTCGACATGGCTGTATACCATTGCGCGAAATACGGTGCTGAGCGAGCTCCGGAAGCATCGCAGCGGTACGCTGCCGCTGGAGGAGAGCGGTGTCGTTCCCGTGGCCCCGATTGAGGTCGCACCCGAACAGGCGATTTTACGAAGCGAACGCGTACATATGGTAAGGGAAGCAATAAATAATTTACCGGAGAAGCAGCGGTCAGCGCTGATTCTCCGGGAATACGATCAGCTGGACTATCAGGAAATCGCAGACATATTAGGTCAAAGCGTCAGCTCCGTCAAATCCCTTCTATTTCGAGCCAGAGGCAGTGTCAAAATTCAGCTCGAGCCTTATTTCTATGAACCGGTCATGGAAGAGCTGAGAGGGATGAAGAGCAATTGAATTGCGAAGAAGCCCGAGAGCTGATGGAAAGTGTCTGGGATTTGCCTGACGAAGATCCGCGGCGACAGCGGCTGAATGGGCATGTAAAAACCTGCAGCGCGTGCGCGGCGGAGTACGAATTGTGGCTTCAGAGCTTGAACATGGTCCATGCTTTGGAGGAGGAGGATATTCCGGGGATCGATAGCGAACGAATCAACCGCAATGTCATGGACCGTATTTATCGGGATTTTCCTTGGCTGGTGGAGGAAACCTCAAAGAGCCGCGCAGTAAGCCGAGTGTTTCGCAAGCGTTTGACCTTATGGATTGCCGGATTTTTGGCACTGTTCGTGTGCAGCTTCATCTATTTTGCCGTCATAGGAAGTCCGGCCGAGCCCAAGCCCGAGGCAGACGCAACCGGAATTATCCCGACAGGGATCGCCGATACCGGTCAAAGCCTGACAGCGAAGGATTATAACATTCCGAAGACCAACAGCGGAATTATCGATCCGTTTGTGGTTGGAATGAGTCCTACCGAGCCGCAGTATTGGATGCTGCTGTCGCTTTTGGGTGTGGGGCTGGCCATGTATTTCCTGATGCGGCTGAATCGGGTCAGACGATAGCGAATGCATTGAAATATACAAGAGGAGGAAGATCATGCTGATAGGGTTGGTTCGCCACGGTTTAACGGACTGGAATGCGATGGGCAAAATACAGGGACAGACGGATATTCCGCTGAATGAGGAAGGACGGCGGCAGGCACGGCTGCTTGGCGAGCGGCTTCGCCAGGAGCCCTATCATTGGGACTTTGCGATCAGCAGCGGCCTTTCCCGTGCGGAAGAAACCGCGCAGATCATCGCGTCCATGCTCGGCATTCCGGTAGCTGATCCGGATCCCCGTGTAAGGGAGCGGAGATACGGCCAGGTAGAAGGGCTGACGGCGGAGGAGCGGGAGGCCCGGTTCGGAACCGACTGGCATCAGCAGGATTTGGGCCAAGAGTCCGATGTGGAGCTGATGTCCAGAGGACTTGTCTTTTTGGACGATATGGCGATCAAGCATCGGAACAGCAATATCCTCGTTGTAAGTCACGGCGGTTTTCTGGCACAGCTGTATAAGCTCGTCTGCCGCGGTCAGCTCAGCCAGCGCATCGGCAACCTGTCGCTGACGATCGTGGAACGCAAGGACGATGACTGGTCGCCGCTGCTCTATAACTGTACCAAGCATTTGTTGACGGAGCCGGCGGAAGGCCAGGGAACGAATGTGCTGCCGACGAAGTAATAACCCCCGATACAGAATATGCCCCTGATCCGATGATTCAGCAGATCATCGATCAGGGGCGATTTTTTATTTAAAATGAGTTCAGCCGGGGGAAACCTTCCACAATATCAGATTACAACGAGGCAATCATAATAAAACGATGCTGCCTTACCTCGAAGTAGCCCTGCAATTGGATCCACTCGTGTATGTGATTCAGCTCATCCCTATAACGATCCACCGTAAAATCCGGGACCTGCCACGGAATGGCTGTAAGATAGTAAATAAGCGCACCGACATCGTAAAACCGCTGGACGGGGTAATCCTCGCGCGCGAACGTGACGTTGAACCCGTGATTCCGAAGCTCTGAGGCTGCGTAATCGAGGTTCCAATGGGCAAACTCGGCATTGAGCGGAACGCCGAACAGATCATTGATCTGGTAGCAATCGGTTCCGCCGACCTGCTGGGTAATAAAAACGCCCTGATCGGCCAGGATTCTCCGAATCTCGGACGGCGCATACGATTCGTGCTGGTTCATGACCACATCGAACAATCGATCAGGCAGCGGAAGCTTCTCATCGTCTTCTACATATACGACTTGAACGCCAAGCGGCTCCAGCTTGCGGCGCGCAACGGGCACATTCGGTGGGTACCCTTCCGTGGCATAGGTGATCTTCGGGAACGGCTGCAGCGTCGATAAAAATTCACCGCCTCCCGTTCCCATATCAAGCAAGCTCTTCGCGCAGCGGATATAAGGGATCAGAATGCTTCCCAGCGACCAAGGGAGCAGCTGCAGCTGCATGCGGCCTGATCCGGTAATATAGGAGAAGTCCCAACCGGAGAATGCCTGCCGGGCTTCATTGATATAGTGTTCAAAACGATCATCGACCTTCATTTTATTCGAACCTCCATATGTTCATTTGTTGATAACGATCGGCTTGTCGCCTTATGGAATACAAAGCGAGTGCCGTCAATCGGAGGTCCTCGAATCCATAATCCGCGTTGTTATGTTTCGTGTTCCCGGGTCGTCATGACCGATCACCTCTTTCGTTCGCTAACCGTATCCGTGCATCTCATCGTTAACCATTCGTTGAGACAGATATCCGTTACATGCACGAGCAGACGTTGTAATCCAGTTTAACATATATTCCCTTTCATTGAGAATATCGCAGATTCTATCATGGATTAAGAGGGCATAGAAATAGTATAAAAAAATACGCAATCTCACGTTTATGGAGCCGCTATTCCGTTAAAGATGATAAAACCACCATGCAGATCAGTTGATTCCGACGCTTACTAGGGACATGAAACTTCATGAAACGAGAGAGAACAGGTATCAAATGATCGAAACATTCCCATAATGGATGTAAAACGGCGAGGCGATGAACGATGAATCTAGCGGATATGCTCACTTATGCCGATATCGGTCAGCTCAGCAGCATCGCGAATCACTATCAATGCGACGCCAAGAGAAACTCGAAGCATGAATTAATCCAGAGTATCTTAAGCAAGCTTGGAGGAAGGGAATTTTTAGAGGAGCAGATCGGCAGCTTGTCCCCGAGCGATCTTCGCTTTCTGAACCATCTGGTATTTGACTCCAGGAGTGGTTACAGTCTGGAAGAGCTGACGGCGGCTATCCGCCAAGCTGCGGAGGTCAACAGCGACAATCAGAAGGGGAAGAGCTCTGCGGGACAAACCGAAAGCCCTCGCGAAGCCGTAGCGCGCTACCGCAGAAGCGGCTGGCTGTTTAACGGATTCACCCATTCCACGAAATATATGTTCCAGGTTCCTTCCGATCTAAAGCTGCGCTTCAGGGAAGCGCTGCGCGAACGCCTTCTTGAACCGCTGCAGCGATTGCCGGGTGATCCGGAGGCCTACCGGGACGAGCAGGGACTGATCGTGGAAGATTTGCTGCTGATGCTCAAGTATATCGGCCGCCATGACATCGAGCTGAACCTCGAAGGTTTTATGTATCGGCGGAACCAACAACAGCTAATGGGCATGCTCCACATTGATGAACCGCTCATAGCCAAAGGGGCGTGGAGGTTCGGATACGGCCGATCCTGCATTGCCTATCCCGACCGGCTAGCTTTGTTATACGATTATGCGTATGCAAGGCAATGGGTCAGGGAGAACGGCAGCCGGCTGGTGCTTACCGACAGCGGGGCCTCGCTTCTCGATGAAGGAAATCAAGTTAGCGTGATGCAGATATTCCGCTTTTGGTTAAGACTTTATAAAGGCGCAATTCCCAACATTACCTCGCTCGTATACTGGATCAGTCAATGCGCGCGCGATTGGGTGAGTGCCGCGTCGCTCTACGAATCACTGGGATGGCTCGTCCGCCCGTTCTATTATGACAGCCCGCAAAACATCCTCGAACAGCGGCTGATTCGGATGCTGATGCATCTGGGCTTGCTGCGGATCGGGGAAAGCGCGGCGCACGGCACAGCGTACAAGATGACAGCGCTCGGCTTAAAAGCAGCGGAGACTTGCATCCACATCAACGATTCGAAAGAGCTGAAGTAAAGGCAGCAAATGGCCGTCCGGGTGACGCATGATATGGTGGTTGAAGGAAATGAGGAAAGCGAAACACGAGGCAAGCTACTTAGTTAAAATTTGGTTTGGAGGTGCATCCTAATGGATAAAATGAAGGTTACTTACGAAGTTATGTTAGGTCTGGCTGCTGAAATGGTATGGGACGAGGCATTGCGTAAGCATCGGAGTGAAGAACTGTATAAGGAAATTGACGCAGCGCTGGCATCCGGAGATGAAGTGGCTTTCAAAAACCTGACGGATGAACTGAGGACTTTGAACTGAAGAAATGCCTTCATGCATTTCTTCTTTTTTTTGCCTTATCCGGGCTCTCACTCGTATAATGATGTAAAAAAGCGATTGGCGTGAGAGAAAGGATGTAACGTTACATGAAATTTAGTGAAGTGGACGAGCAGACTTGGCCGGAGCTGCAGCCTTATTATGACACCTGTTTAATACCGTTCACCGGTTTGACCGGCCAGGAGCCTCCATGGGAAGCGACCAGCGCGCTCGAGAGATTGCGAGACTTCATGGATTTGGCTGAAATTCCGTTTAAGGGCAGAATCGTTACATATCCTGCCGTGCAATATGGAAAGACTGAGGATACGACGCTTTTAAATGAAGTATGTCACAATGTTAAAAAGGCCGGATTTAAATATGTCGTCGTTATGACGGCGGACGGTGATCTTAGCCCGGAGGATGTCCCCGAGAGCACGCTTGTGCTGTCCCGGCGCAGGATTGAGGCGGATGGAAGCAAGGCCTCCGCAGCCGTTTCAGCGGGCATCAGTGAAATGTGGCAGGGGTAGTGAAAAACGGTGCATGAAATTGTGACAAAATACCAACAATTTATGAGAGGCCTGTTGGAAGCGAACCCATTTTTGGCCTTCACATTCTTGACGGTCTTGGGTGCCTAATATATTATTAGTATGTCCTAGTACGTCGTGTGATTTTAATCATTGATGACACTTAAGAACGGTTGACAAAGGGGGTTGAACACAGAATGAGCAGCAACCACAATGACGAGCATGAAGAATCGCACAATCCACCCCGCCGGAAAGAGATGTCCCGCAGACAATTTCTTACATACACGTTGGGCGGTGCCACAGCTTACATGGCTGCTGGGGTAGTTTTGCCAATGCTCCGTTTTGCCGTGGATCCAATTCTTCAGAACAAGGAAGAGGGAGCTTTCGTTAAGGTCGTAGAGGAGAGCAAAATTACCAACGAACCACAAGAGTTCCATTTTGAGCTTCAGCAGCAGGATGGCTGGTACAACAGTACAGCTACGCTGACGGCGTGGATTCGCAAGAATGATCAGGGTGAGATTATAGCGCTTTCGCCGATTTGTAAGCATCTGGGATGCCTTGTCGGATGGAACAGCAACAAGAATTTCCCGGATGAGTACCACTGCCCTTGCCACGGCGCACGTTATACGCCGGACGGCAAGAACCTTGCAGTCGCGCCGAAGCCGCTTGACCAGTACGAGACGAAAGTGGAGAACGGCTGGATTTACCTCGGCGAAATTGTACCAAATACCGTAGTATCATAGGAGGCGTAGATTCGGATGTTGAAGAATGTCTACAACTGGATTGACGAGCGTCTCGATATCACGCCGATTTGGAGAGATGTTGCGGACCATGAGGTCCCTGAGCACGTAAACCCTGCGCACCATTTCTCCGCGTTTGTGTACTGTTTCGGCGGTTTGACGTTTTTCATCACAGTCATCCAGATTTTGTCGGGAATGTTCCTGACGATGTATTATGTGCCCGATATCATCAACGCGTACAACAGTGTTGAATATCTGCAGACGCAGGTCGCCTTCGGGCAAATCGTCCGTGGTATGCACCACTGGGGCGCGAGTTTGGTTATCGTCATGATGTTCCTGCATACGATGCGCGTGTTCTTCACAGGCTCTTACAAAGCGCCTCGTGAAATGAACTGGGTAGTCGGCATGCTTATTTTCTTTGTTATGCTTGGCCTCGGCCTGACAGGCTATCTGTTGCCATGGGATAACAAAGCTTACTTTGCAACAAAGGTTACACTCGAAATTGCGAACTCCGTGCCTTGGCTCGGTCCGATCATTAAAGAATTGCTGCAGGGCGGTACCATTGTAGGCGCCGAAACGCTCACACGTTTCTTCGCCATCCATGTATTCTTCCTCCCGGCTGTGCTCCTGGCCCTACTGGTAGGACACTTTATCATGATCCGCAGACAGGGTATTTCCGGACCACTATAAGAAGAAGGGAGGCGCAAATTTATGGCACATGGTCATAAATCTGATGAGAAAGTTGTTTTTGTCGGTGATTCCCGTGTACGCAAGGGCAACGGCTGGGTCGTACCGCCGGATTACACCGCTTACCCTGGCAAATCAGAAGCGTTCATTCCCAACTTCTTGTTGAAGGAATGGATGGTTGGTGTTGTCGTTCTGGTCGGTTTCTTAGTGCTGACCATCTCGGAGCCGGCTCCGCTCGGTTATCCGGCTGATCCGGGGGCATCCGTAATCCCGATGCCTGACTGGTACTTCTTGTTCCTTTATGAGTATTTGAAGCTTCCGTACGCTTCCGGCGATTATGTGGTGCTCGGAACGATCGGCGTGACCGGTATCGCATTCGGCTCGCTGCTGCTTGCGCCATTCCTGGATACAGGCAAGGAACGCCGCTTCTATAAGCGTCCGATCGCTTCGTCGCTCATGATTTTGTCACTGATTTCCATCGTCTATCTGACGAACTCGGCTTGGACGCACTATCAGCACGAGCTGAAAGAATCCGGTCAGAAGCCTGAGCATATTCAGCGGGAAGAAGAGGCTGAAGAGAAGCATGCCGCAGGACTGCCGACTTCGAATGCGAAGCAGCCTGAGGACAGCGTGGTTGCGATCGTCGATAAGGACAATCCGGCCATGGAAACGTTCAAGACGGCTACATGCATCTCATGTCACGCAGCCGACTTGAAGGGAGCATCCGGTCCATCGCTGCGCGGTGTCGGTGATACCCATACGAAGGAAGAGATCGTTGCCATTATTGAGAAGGGTCAAGGCTCGATGCCTCCGATGAAAGACACTGCACTTAATGCTGGTGTAACGGAAGAGGAACTCGACCAATTGGCCGAATGGCTTGCAAGCCAGAAGGCTGAAGCGGCTGAATAGCAATAGCCAGAACCTGATCGCATCTTGCGGTCAGGTTTTTTCTTTAGAGGCAGGTTAGAAGAATCGTGCAGCTGAATCGAACACGCTTTTACTACAGATGAAAAAGGCAGTAATTTAGGTTATAATACGCGTTAGTCGCGAACAGCGAATGAACGTTAACGATTTGAGGGGGACGGAGTTTGTCATTATCATATTTTTGGAGCAGGGAATTCATCGGAAAACGGCCGTTCCTGTGGCTGCTGCTGATATGCAATGTGCTCGGTACGATTTATGGATACATATGGTATGGCCATCAAATTTCCGACACGGTGAGCCGGGGCCAGTATTGGCAGGTCATCTTCGTGCCCGACAGTCCGACGGCCAGCTTGTTCTTCAGCATTGCGATCTTGCTGCTGCTTTATCCACCTAGGACGGCTTTAGGCGCGATGGTGCAGCAATGGATCGAGGCGCTGGCGGTCGTTACGTCGGTGAAGTACGGGATCTGGGCGGTCGCGATCATCTTCGCGGGACAAGCCCAAGGGGATGTGCTGGTGTGGCAGGACTGGATGCTGGTTGTATCCCATACGGCGATGGCGGTGGAAGCGCTCCTGTTCGTAAGGCTGTTTCATTATCGTTGGACCGCCCTTACCGGGGCGATTGCTTGGACATTCCTGAACGATACGGTGGATTATTCTTACGGCGTCTTCCCTTGGCTGCCGGGTCAGCTGTACGACAACTTGTCGGCCGTTGAGCTGTTCACCTATCTGCTTACGCTGGTCAGCGGTCTAGCCGCCTGGCTGTCCAGGAAATACGCATTGCATAAATCAAGCATGTAACGCACATTACCTTTCGGGTTCTATGGACATCCCTCCTGCCATAACATATACGGTAGGAGGGATGTCCCATGTTACGAAACATGCCCAAACTGAGCCGATACGTGCCTGCTGTTCTTATATTGCTCATATTAGCGATCGGTACGGGGAATCCGATATGGGCGGGGTCGGCCGCTGTAAAGGATGCAGACGAATCCTCACCCGCTGCCCCGATACAAGCGAAGGCATTCAATAAGGAAGTAGAACTGCTGTACCGCTACGTTGAGGAGGGCAATATCCAGGCGGTATTGGAGCAGGTCAGGAAAGTCTCCGGCATGTTCGAGGCCTCATCCTTTCAGGGCTTAACCGGAGTCGAAGGCATTCATGTGCTGGCCGAGAGCATCATTGAAATGAAAGAAGCGACGGCGCATGCCTCCCAGGATCCGCAGCACTGGATGTTGACCGCGGGGAAGCTTCGGTTGGCCGCGGACAGCCTGACCCATACGAAGGACGCGCTGTGGCTGCAGTATTTTAAGGTTGTGAGAGAAGACTTGGATAGGATGAGGGAGCATGCGGGTAAACAGGATAAGCAGGGAATGTCGAGCGCATTCGAGAGCCTGCAGGGCCATTATGAGCTGATTCGTCCTTCGCTCATCATTCAGCGCAAGCCGGATGAAGTCAATATGGTCGAGTCCTGGCTATCTTATGCGGGCGGACTCGTGTCGTCCGGCGATACCGAGGGGGTTCAGCGGATCGTGCCGCAAGGGGAAGAGCTCGTGAATACCTTGTTCGGGAAAAAGAGGGATGAGCCTGCCCTGGCTCCGCTTGGCCAGGTAAAGGAGCCGTGGACCTGGCAGGTCATCATAGGCGCAATCATCCTGGCTGCTTTAATCTTTGCAGGGTACCGCAAATATCGGGGACAGCTGAACAGTTCGAAGTCGCTGTTTCCGCCCAAGGCTTAAAAGCCTGGGGGGCGGGGGCAGGATGATGCAGCAAATCAAGAATAGCCCGGCGAAAGCCGGGCTATTCTTCTTTAAATCCTTCCCCATGCACATCATTGACATCGTTTATGATCATAAATGCTTGCGGGTCGACGGATTTGACAATCCCGGACAACCGCCTGATTTCTTGCCTGGAAACGACGCAGTAAATGATGTGCTTTGCTTCTTGGGAGTATACGCCAATAGCCGGGATCAATGTGACTCCCCGCTCCATGTCAACGGTGATGCGATCGGCGATTTTCTCCGCTTGATCACTGATGATGGTAAAGGCTTTCGCGGCATATGCCCCCTCCTGGATAAAATCGATCACCTTGGAAGCGATGAATACGGCAACCAGGGTGTACAGAATCCGTTCAAGCGGGATAAAAAACAAGGACAATCCGATGATGAGGATATCCAGACTGAGGATCACCTGCCCCATGCTAAAACCAAATTTGCGGTTCACGATTCTGGCAATAATATCGGAGCCCCCGGTCGTTCCACCGAAACGAAAAACGATACCGAGCCCTGCCCCGAGCGTGACTCCGGCGTAAAGGGAGGCGAGAATATAATCATGCTCCGTTCGGAAGGGGATCATCCAGCCCTTGTCGATCAGAAGCTCGAACAGCCAGAGAAACAGCGTTAAGGAAGCGATCCCGAGCCCGGTATAGATGGATTGGCGCTTGCCTAGAATTTTCATCCCGAGCAGAAACAGCGGGATGTTGATGACCATCGTAGAGATGGAGGGGGCGATATTGAACGCATAATTAAGAAGTACGGTAATGCCGGTAACGCCGCCTTCCATCAGTTCGTTCGGAATGATAAAGTACAGCAATCCGAAAGCATAGATCGCCGTCCCGAACATAATCGGGATGATCAACTGAAGCTGTTCAAGCCATTTGCTTGATCTCATATTACCCCTCGCATTCTGGTCTGTAATGTTCCGATATGTTCAGGTTTCCAGATTAACCCGACTAGTATGTACCGATCAGGGAAGGGATAAAAAATATTTGTTTTCAAAACCGCTTTACGATAACATAGGTTTAAAACAATCTTGGGATCCCTTCATGGAATGGGGCGGATTCGGGGAGATTGGGGCAAAGCCTGGAAGAAAACGAGCATTGAAGGGAGTTAATGATCTTGGGAAAATCAATGGCTGAAATGCAGCAGGAAGTCGATCGCTACATCTCGCAATTCAAAGAAGGCTATTTCAGCCCGTTGTCCATGATGGCCCGGATGTCGGAAGAGGTTGGAGAGCTGGCGCGGGAGGTTAACCACCAATTCGGCGAGAAGCCGAAGAAAGCGGATGAAGCGGACAATTCCATTGAGCTCGAGCTTGGCGATATTTTGTTCATCACGATCTGCTTCGCGAATTCGCTTGGCATTGATTTGACCGAAGCCCATAATAAAGTGATGCACAAATTCACGACGCGTGACGCCGACCGGTGGACGAAAATAAACACCGATTAGGCCGCTGTTACATATGCTGTACCAAAACCCGCTGCGGGGGAGGGACAGCCAGTGAAATCGGAAACTTATATACAAAAAGCATACCGATGCATACTTCAAAATGATTTCGAAGAGGCGCTCCGCTGGTTCGAGGAAGCGATCCAGGCCAATCCCGGGGATGCTGAGGTTCATTACCGCTGCTCGATCACGTACGGCCGGAGCAACCGACTGGAAATGGCAATCTCCCACGCGGAGGAAGCGGTGCGGCTTCAGCCGGACAAACCTGAATACACCCTTCATCTGCAGCATATCAAGGCTGCCGAGCTGGTTCAGAAGGCGAGAAAAATGGTTGAGGGACGTACGGATGTCACCAAGTCGGAACTGTATCAGGCGGTTTCGCACCTGAAGTCCGCTGTCGCGATGGACCCGCTATACGCGCAAGCCTATGTATGGCTGGCCCTCGTTTATAGCGAGCTGAATGAACATGCCATGGCCATTGCCACCTTGAGGGAAGTGATTGCTTTATATCCGCAGGAGAGCAGTCTGCAGCATATTATGGAAGAGCTTAAGCAGCGTCTGAAATCATATTTGCAAGAACCGGCATCGGACGGAAAGAGAGGACATGAAAATGGCAGATAAAATATCGGTAATCGTTGTCGGCGCCGGCGGTCGGATGGGTAAAGAGGTTGTGAAGCTGGTGCTGGGGGATCCCGAGCTCGAGCTGGCGGCAGCCGTTGGGCGGTCGGATGCGGGCAAGGACGCGGGGACCCTGGTAGGTCTTCCGGCCTGCGGTATTCAAGTGACGTCGGATTTGGAAATGGCGCTGGTGGAGTCGAAGCCTGACGTTATGGTTGATTTTACGGCGCCTCAGTTCGCATACAGCAATACGGCGCTGGCGATTAAGCACGGTGTCCGCCCCGTCATGGGCACTACCGGCTTCACGCCGGAGCAGATCGAAGAGCTGGACAAGCAGTGCGAGGAGCGGGGAATCGGCGGTTTGATCGCGCCGAACTTCTCGATCGGGGCCATTCTGATGATGAAGTTTGCCGCCCAAGCCGCCAAATACCTGCCGCATGTTGAAATCATCGAAACGCATGGCGATCAGAAGCTGGACGCACCATCGGGAACATCGATCAAGACGGCCGAGATGATAGCCGCTAACCGCGAGGAAATCCGGCAAGGCAATCCGAAAGAGGAAGAGGTTATCGAAGGTGCAAGAGGCGGTTATTACAAAGGCTTCCGCATCCACAGCTTGCGGCTCCCCGGCGTATTTGCGCAGCAGGAGGTCATATTCGGCGGTTACGGACAAAGCTTGAAGATCCGTCACGATTCCTATGAGCGTGCAGCCTATATGCCGGGCGTGAAGATGGCAATCGAGAAGGTAATGGGCTATTCAGGATTAATCTATGGTTTTGATCATTTTATCGACTAACATAGGGGAGAAATCAGATGAATATTGCATTTATCGCACATGACCGTAAAAAAGAAGAGATGGTCAACTTTGTTATCGCCTATGAGGGCGTTTTTAAAGACCATAAGCTATATTCTACCGGCACGACAGGTACGCGCATTATGGAGCAGACCGAGCTGAGCATTCACCGTTTCGCTTCGGGCCCGCTTGGCGGCGATCAGCAGATCGGGGCGCTCGTTGCGGACAACGAGATGGATCTTATCATCTTCTTGCGCGATCCTTTAATGGCTCAGCCTCATGAACCGGACATTAACGCGCTGCTTCGCTTGTGCGATGTCCAGGGAATTCCGCTTGCAACGAATGTGGCGACGGCTGAAATTTTGGTCAAAGCACTGGACCGTGGAGATTTCGCTTGGCGGGAGCTCGTTCACAAGTATAAGCCGGGCGTGGACGGACAATGAGCGACAAGCTGGATATTTTAATCTTCGGCGCGCATGCGGATGATGCGGAGATCGGCATGGCCGGCACGATCGCGAAGCATGTCGCGGCAGGACGGTCTGTCGGCATATGCGATCTGACGCAGGCGGAGATGTCGTCCAATGGAACGGTGGAGATCCGCCGGGGGGAAGCGGAGCAAGCAGCCGAGGTGCTGAACCTTAAGGTCCGGACAAACTTGGGACTGCCGGATCGCGGTTTATTCGCAACGCCCGAGCATGTCGAGCGGATAACGGCCGAGATTCGTAAGCATGCTCCGTCCATCGTGTTTGCTCCGTACTGGGAAGACCGCCATCCGGATCACGTGGCTGCCAGCCGGCTTGTTGAGGAAGCGGTGTTTAATGCGAAGCTGCGGCGGTATTTGCCTGAGCTTCCGCCAGTCAAAGTGGACGAGCTCTATTTTTACTTCATTAATGATATCGGCAGAACGGATCTGATCGTGGACGTGACCGAGCAATACGGGACGAAGGAACGGGCACTCTCCTGCTACCGCTCGCAATTTGAGAAGACGGACGAGAATGCGGTGTCCACTCCGTTAACCGAGGGTTATATCGAACGTGTGCGGGCCAGGGATTCGTTATTGGGCGCGCGCAGCCTTATTCCTTATGCGGAAGGCTTTGCCTCGAAAAGTCCGTATACCGTTCATCTATTCGGCTCCAAACAGGCATAATATACAGAAGGTGACGTTGAAGGAGGCCTTATATGAAACAGCAACCATTAAAAATAGGGATTACCTGCTATCCTTCATTGGGCGGGTCTGGCGTGGTGGCGACGGAGCTTGGGAAGCTTCTGGCGGAGCAAGGCCATCAGGTTCATTTTATAGCACACAGCATTCCGTTTCGTTTAGGCTCCTTTCATAAAAATATTTTTTATCATGAGGTAGAAGTAAACGATTATTATGTATTCCGGTACCCGCCTTATGATCTGTCGCTGGCGACCAAGATGGCGCAGGTGGCGAACATGCAGCAGCTTGACGTGCTTCATGTTCATTACGCGGTTCCGCATGCCGTCTGCGCTTTCCTCGCGAAGCAGATGGTGGGGGATCAGCTTAAAGTCGTAACAACGCTTCACGGGACCGACATTACGGTGCTGGCCCAAGACGAATCGCTGAAGGACTTGATCCGATTGGCGATCAATGAGAGCGATGCCGTAACGGCGGTTTCGGAGGATCTGATCCGGGAGACAAGGGAGCTGCTCGACATTACCCGCGACATTGATCTGACCTATAATTTCGTTGATCCGAGAGTGTATTACCCTCGACATTCGGAATCGCTCCGAAGGGATTACGCCAACCCGGCGGAAAAGGTTCTGATGCATATCTCCAACTTCCGCCCGGTTAAACGGGTAGGGGACGTGCTGGATATATTCGATCGGGTCCAGCGGAACATGCCTGCGAAGCTGCTGCTGGTAGGGGAAGGGCCGGAGCTTCCGAAGATCCAATGCCGCATCAAGGAGATGGGGCTGGAAGATAAGGTTCATTTCCTCGGCAAGCAAGACGAAATAGCGCATGTCATCTCCATGGCCGATGTGCTGCTGCTTCCATCCGAGAAGGAAAGCTTCGGCCTCGTTGCACTGGAGGCGATGGCCTGCGGCGTGCCGACGGTAGGCTCTACGGCCGGAGGGATTCCAGAACTGGTTACGCACGGCGAGACGGGCTTCTTGGCCCCGATCGGCGATACGGCGGCGATGGCGGAGCATGTGCTTACCATATTCAAAGATGCGGAGCTTGCGGAACGGATGCGCAAGGCTTGCCTGCAGCGCGCGACAACGATGTTCTGCAATGAGTTGATTCGCGGCAAGTATGAGCAAATCTATTACCGAGTATTGGGGCGGGAGGTCAACGAGCTGAAGCCGATATGCGGCTGAAGCTCAGA
The DNA here is from genome assembly GCF_038003785.1 of Paenibacillus sp. FSL W8-0919. Taxonomy (NCBI): domain Bacteria; kingdom Bacillati; phylum Bacillota; class Bacilli; order Caryophanales; family Paenibacillaceae; genus Paenibacillus; species Paenibacillus sp. FSL W8-0919. Next base: position 5,472,276 of record NZ_JBBOPV010000001.1, on the reverse strand, counting down.
TCCTCTCGTCTATTTTTCGGATAAAGAAGGAACGTCAAATCATGAGAAATGGGCAGAAATCAATACAATGGCAATATGCGGATCAGGCGATGGCGGATCGGAGCGCGGAAGTCATCCGGACGCTGCTTCAGCATGGCTATGAGGCATATTGGGTCGGCGGTTGCGTTCGCGATGAGTACATGGGCCGCCGGGTCAGCGATATGGACATCACGACCTCTGCCCGGCCGGAGATAACGGCCTCGTTGTTCCCCAAAGTCATTCCGACCGGCATCCAGCACGGAACGGTGACGGTTCTGATGGAAGGGGAGGCCTTTGAGGTGACGACCTTCCGGATCGAAGGCGGATACGAGGATCACCGTCATCCGACGGAGGTGGCTTTTGTCGGAGATGTCGAGCAAGATTTGAGACGGCGGGATTTTACGATGAATGCGATGGCGATCGGGCTCGACGGTACATGGGTGGATCCGTTCGGCGGCCGGGCGGATATCGACCGGCGCAGGATCCGCTGCGTGGGCGAAGCATCCTTGCGCTTTCGGGAAGACGCGCTCCGCATGGTTCGGTGCATTCGGTTCGCTTCGGTATTCGGCTTCTCGATCGCGCCGCGAACGTGGAAGGGGATCCTTGCGGAGAGAGATACGCTGAGCTTTATCGCCATGGAACGGATCCGGAGCGAATTTGAAAAAATCATGACCGGTCCTTCGCCGCTGCGGGGCTTGAGCATGTTCGTCCGCAGCGGGCTTTATTCACGGATGAAGGCGCCGTTCCCTTATACCGGCCATGATGACAGCATGTTATCGGCGATCCCGCTCATAGACCCGGAGCATGCGTACATCCGTTGGTCGCTCCTCCTGCTGGCTTGCGATATCCGGTCCCAAGCCGCGGATGAGCTACTGCGGGGATGGACGTTCTCCAACAAGCAGCGGCAGGAAATCGTGAGTCTGATGTCCATTCAAGAAGAGTGGCTTAAAATCACCGGAGCCGATAAAGATGGAATGGATAAGCTTCCATGGGTTCGCCTTGTGCTCACCCATGGGAAGGCGTCGGCTGGAGGCTGGCTGCGACTGCAGCAGGCGCTCCATCATTCCGGTGCCGCAGCGACGGCGGAGACTGCAAACAGGCAGCTTGCCGAATGGCTGGAGGAGATGCAGATCCAGAGCCTGAAGGATTTGGCAGTGACCGGCAATGAGCTGGTTCAGGCGCTAGGCAAACGCGGCGGCCCATGGCTTGGCGAGCTGCTCGGGCAGCTGCTGCTTCTTGCAGCGGCCGGCCAGATTAACAATGATAAAGAATCGTTGATTGATGAAGCAAAGCGGGTGGTAATGAATCATGAAGGATCATGATCAAGGGTATTCCTTGCTCCGTATGTTTCAGGAGCATCCCGGTCAGTTCCTGTCGGGAGAAGAAATCAGCCGCAGGCTGTCCATCAGCCGGACGGCGGTATGGAAACAGATCAACAAGCTGCGAAGCCACGGCTATGAGTTCGAAGCGCTTCCGAGGCTCGGCTACCGTATGGTGGACGAGCCCGACGTGCTGGATGAACAGCTGCTGGGAGCCGGAATGAAGAGCCGCTCTTTCGGCAAGCAGATCAAGCTGCTGGACCGAACCGTATCGACGCAGGAGGATGCCCGGGAGCTGGCGGAGGCAGGCGCGCCTGAAGGTACGCTCGTCATCTCGGAAGAGCAGACCGGCGGGCGCGGCCGGATGGGGCGCAAATTCCATTCGCCCCGCGGCAAGGGCATCTGGATGAGCTTGATCCTGAGACCGAAGCAGCCGCTGCATTTAACCCAGCAGCTGACCCTGCTCACGGGGGTGGCGGTATGCCGCGCAATCGGAAAATCAGCGGGTGTGCAGACACAAATCAAGTGGCCTAACGATATTTTATATGAAGGCAAGAAGGTTTGCGGCATTCTGCTGGAATCCACCGCGGAGGACGGGCGGATCCGTTATTGCGTAGCGGGAATCGGGATCAGCGTAAACCTGAAGGAGACCGATTTTCCGGAGGAGCTGCGAAGCGTGGCGACTTCGGTAAGGATGGCTGGCGGGAACGTCGTCAACCGGACAGAGCTGATTCAAACGATCATGCAGGAAATGGAAGTTCTCTACGAATTATATAATGAGCAGGGTTTTGAGCCTATCGCCTCCGCATGGGAGGCGCTGTCGGGCACGGTCGGGCGCGAAGTCCGGGTACAGTCGGGGCAAGGCGATTTCACGGGAACAGCTACCGGCTTGAATAAGGACGGCGCCCTTATGGTGCGCAGCGACGCAGGTGAAATGGTTCCGGTGTACTCCGGCGAAATTCTTTTCAATACCAGGTAAATCAAACAGGGTGAAAAAATTTTCGGACTTTGTTATACTATAGCCAGAGGCGGTATCGCGATCGATTGCGAGCTGCACTCTTGGCAAGTAGCATTAGGAATCATGCATTATTTTAGAACACCTTCATAACTGTTATGCCGGTTACGTTGGATTCTGCTCTGAGCCGAAAGGACCGAGACAGAAGGGACGATCGCGAGTGACTCTTTTTTGCCTTTCGGACCTTTTTAGCAAGCTGTGCTAAAAGGTTTTTTTGTTGTGCTTATACTTTTACGACAGGGAGGCTGTGTCACAATGACAGGCAAGCAACCATTGAACATTGTTAAGATGAGGAATATGAAGCGGGACGGCAAGCCGATCAGCATGCTGACCGCATACGACTACCCGTCCGCAAAGCTGGCGGAAGAGGCGGATATCGATATGATTCTGGTCGGGGATTCCCTCGGCAACGTCGTTCTGGGCTACAATTCAACGATTCCGGTTACGCTGGATGACATGGTGTACCATACGCGTTCTGTAGCCCGCGGTGCGGAGAATACGTTCATCGTTGCCGATATGCCGTTTATGACGTATCACGGGGGAATCGACGAAAGCCTGAAAGGCGTGCGCAGACTCATGCAGGAGGGACATGCACATGCCGTCAAGCTCGAAGGCGGCGCTGAAATCGCCGATACCGTCAAACGGATCGTTCAGTCGGGCGTGCCCGTGCTCGGTCACATCGGCCTGACTCCGCAGTCGGTCAACCAGATCGGCGGCTACCGGATTCAAGGCAAGGACGCCGAGGATGCCAAGCGGCTGATGAACGATGCCAAGGCGCTCGAAGCAGCCGGCGCATTTGCGGTCGTGCTGGAGCTTGTCACAGAAGAGGCCGCAGCCGAAATTACGAAAGCATTGAGCATTCCGACTATCGGGATCGGCGCCGGCCGATATTGTGACGGTCAGGTGCTTGTGTACCATGATATATTGAAATACGCTTCCCCCTACCGTGACAAACGGTTTGTCAAAACTTACGCGGACATCGGATCCGTCATCCGTGACGGAATCGCTCAATATGTAAGAGAAGTCAAGGACCGCTCGTTCCCGGCCGAGGAGCATGTATTCAAATCCGAGAATAAGCAAGCCTCCGAACCGGCGCTCTACGGCGGCAATAAGGAAAAGGTGGGCACTTCATGAACGTCATTCGCACCATAGCGGAAGCAAGAGCATTTATCCAAGCAAGACAACACGAAGGAAGCGGAGCCGTCGGACTTGTACCGACCATGGGCTATCTGCATGAAGGACACGCCAGTCTGATGCGCAAGGCCCGGGAAATGTGCGGAACGGTCGTTGTCAGCATATTTGTCAACCCGATCCAGTTCGGACCGGGCGAGGATTATGAGACCTATCCGAGAGATGAAGCGCGGGACCTTGCCTTGGCGGAAGCAGAAGGGGTGGATGCCGTATTCATCCCGTCCGTTGAGGAAATGTATCCGCAGCCAACGAAAACGAAGATAACTGTTGCGGAGATTACCTCGCTGCTCTGCGGCGCTTCGCGTCCGGGGCATTTTGACGGGGTGACTACCGTTGTATCCAAGCTGTTTCATATCATAAAGCCGGCCTATGCCTTCTTCGGGATGAAGGATGCCCAGCAGGTAGCCGTCATTGAGCAGATGGTTCGGGATTTGAACATGGACGTGAGCATCGTTCCTTGCCCGATTATTCGCGAACAAGACGGTCTCGCCCTAAGCTCCCGCAACGTTTATCTCAGCCCGGAAGAGCGGAGGCAGGCGCTCGTCTTGTCCGGCTCCCTGAAGGCGGCGCAGGCGATAATTGAGCAAAACCCCGAGGTGACGGCAGGCGAGATTCGTACGATGCTTCGGGAGCATATTACGCAGTCGCCGCTGGCCGACATCGATTACGCCGAAGTGCTCACGTTCCCGGAGCTTTCTCCTATTGCGGATTCTGAGCAGGCTTTAGGGACAGATCGTGGAGTCATTATGGCGCTCGCTGTGCGGTTCGGCCGTACGCGCCTGATCGATAATGCGTTAATTCAACCGAAAGTGGGGGATTCCCATGTTTAGAACGATGATGAAATCCAAAATCCACCGTGCGACCGTAACGGAAGCGAATTTGAACTATGTGGGCAGCATTACCATCGATGAGAATCTTATGGAAGCGGCAGATTTGCTGGAGAATGAAAAGGTTCAAATCGTGAATAATAACAATGGCGCCCGTCTGGAGACCTATGTCATTAAAGGAGAGCGCGGCAGCGGCGTGATTTGTCTTAACGGAGCTGCGGCACGGCTCGTGCAGCCGGGGGACAACGTCATCATTATTTCTTATGCCATGATGTCCAAAGAGGAATATGAGAACCATACGCCGACGGTCGTAATCGTTGACGAGAACAATAAGCCTGTAACGACTTCATACCGGGAAGTACACGCAGCTGTGCTGTAATGACCAAAATGTGTCGGGAACGCAAAGGGATGAAAAGGACCACTTCTACAAAAAATGAGTTCAGGTCGACGCACTGATCTCATTTTTTCGCTAAGGGTGGGATGCACGCTATGTTTCAACATGTATTCGCCGAAATGAACAACATGTTAGATGAAATTGTGAAGCATTACCCTACCGCAAATGGCCCTAAAAAGCAGGCGCTTGTACAAAACTGGAATATGCTGAAGAGCATGAGCGACGGCATTATTGAGGAATGGCTCCGTTTCGAGGAACGGATGGCCGTCTTCCGCGAAAATGCCGTATCTCCTCCGGTTTTTCCGCCGACCGAGGCGCCTGAGCTGCAGCATGATGCCTTCATCCGGGGACAAGGGTATTATAAGCTGCTGATGTTTGAGCCGGCGATCGCGCAGTTCAAGCTCGCTGCAGCCGTGTATCCGGATAGTCTCTTGATCAAGCTGTACATTGCATTATCCCAACTTCACTTGGGGGAGACTTCCCAGGCATCCGACGTGCTCATGTCCATCCTGCCGATGGCTGAAGACCGGAAGCTGCGGGCCATGGTGTATAACGCGCTCGGCTGCATTCAAGCCTTAAACGGATGCCAGGCGAAGGCAGAGGAATGTTTTACCCTTGCGATTCACAGCGACCCGACATTACCCGACCCGATAATCAATCTAGAGGTTTGCAAGAAAAACCGGGGTGATCTGCAGTACGGCAGTCAGCTGATCTCGCTGCTGTAAGCAGCAGTCTGAACAAGAAGCGATGCTAAGGCTCAGGGAATGAGCTGTTCAGCATCGCTTTTTGCCGTTGTTATAGAAGTACTGAATGCCTCTAGGGACATGCCAGAAATGTGAATTCCATGCAGGAGTCCGGGTCATGAGGAGCCGGTATTCTGTATGCCGGAATGTTCAAAAGCCGCAACTTCTGGTATGCTGTTAATTAGTCTGGAAGAAAGGGATTTTAACGAAATGAAATTTGCCGTATTGGATTTTGAAACCACGGGCAACCAGTCTGCCGATGAAATTATCCAGGTCGGGCTGGCCATCATCGAAGAGGATCGGGGCATCTCCCGCGTGTACGGCACGTACGTCAATCCCGGGATTCCGATTCCTCCGTTTATTACCGGTCTGACCGGAATTTCCGACAGCGATGTAGCCGATGCGCCGTCTTTGGAGGAAATGATGATGGAGCTCGTGCCCATGCTGGACGATGTGGTTCTGGTCGGGCACAATGTGGCTTTCGATTTTAACTTTTTGCAAAACGCGCTGGATCGCTGCGGTTATTTACCGTTCAGCGGCCGGATTTTAGATACGATGCACTTTTTGAAAATATGCTTCCCCTCGCTGCCATCTTATCAGCTCGGCATGGTTTCCTCGCATTTCGGCCTCGAGCATGACCGTCCGCACCAAGCGGACAGCGATGCGCTTGCCACAGCGAATGTGCTGCTGAAATGCCTGGAGGAGATCGATGAGCTTCCTCTGCTGACCATCCAGCGGCTGAGCGATCTGTTTGCGGAAGAGGACAGCGATTTGGCCTGGTTCTTTGACGGCATCCGTGTGGAGCGCGAGATGCAGGCCGTCCAGGATGGTAGCATTCATACCTACTACCGCCAATTCGCATTAGGCGTTGAGGATTGGACGGACATCGCTCCGGTCCGCGATGAAGCGGAGCCCAATCCGCTGGCGAACATGAGCTTTGATGAGTATATGGATGAGGTTCGGAGACGTTTGAAGGAAGTGCTTCCACAATATGAGAGCCGGGATGCGCAGGACATCATGTTCCAGGAAGTGATGCAGGCGCTTGATGAGGACAAGCATCTGTTGATCGAAGCCGGCACCGGTACTGGAAAATCGCTCGGATATTTGCTCCCGTCCATTTACCAAAGCGTCAAGCAGGAGCAGAAGGTGATGGTCAGCACGCATACGATCAACCTGCAGGAACAACTTCGAGACCGCGACATTCCTCTGCTTACCCAGGTAGTGCCGTTCCCTTTTAAAGCAGCCATCTTTAAGGGAAGAGGTCATTATTTGTGTTTGAGAAAATTTGAACATAAAATAAATAGGAGAGATTTTCATTCGCCGAAGGAGGACGTCATTACGGCGGCCCAAATGCTGGTATGGCTCACACAGACCGAAAGCGGCGATGATGAGGAGCTGAATCTCGGCGGCCGCGGAGGCGATTTCTGGGAAACGATCGCCAGCGATTCCGATTCATGCCTTGGACGAGGCTGCCCGTGGTTCCGCAAGTGCTACTACCATCGGGCGAAGCATGAGGCCGGCATTGCGGATGTTGTGATCACGAATCATTCCAAGCTGTTTACCGATGTAAAAGCGAACCACCAAATGCTTCCGAGCTACGAGCGGCTCGTCATCGACGAAGCCCATCATTTGGAGGATGTGGCCGGCAAGCATCTCGGGCTGCAGATGAAATATTTTACGGTGGTTCATACATTGACGCGTCTATACAAGGACAGCCGAAGCGGGCAGCTCCCTGCGCTGCGGCAGCTGCTCCAGGCTTCTCCCCATGAGAAATCCGGGGAATGGTCGGCGGTCATCGACCGGATCTATCCTGATCTGATCACGGTGAAAGAAACTTGGGACCGACTCAGCGACCAGCTGTTCGGGCTGCTTCCGGAACGCGGCGATGCTTCTCCTGGAGATGCAGGGCAATATACGCTGCGGCTCTCGCCTGCGAAGAAGCCGAAGGATTGGGGAGCGCTCGCCGAGCTGGAACAGCAGATTCACGTGACGCTGGGAGACGTCGTTCGCAAGGGAGACAAGCTGATCGCCGAGATGAAGGAAGAGCTTGACGATTACAGTGCGGACAGCCTGCTGACTGACCTGTCGGGCTTGTTTAAGGATCTGGCTGCGCATCGCGAGGATTTGCGGTCCTTCATGGCTCTGAATGACGAAGGAACCGTATACTGGATGGAGGCCAACGGCAATTTCCGCAGCAAGTCGCTGCAGCTCTACGCCGTGCCCGTTGATGTGAGCAAGCATTTGAAGGAATTGTTTTTTGACAAGAAGCGGAGCGTGATTCTGACATCGGCGACGCTGTCGGTCGATAAATCGTTTCAATTCATGATCGATAATCTAGGGCTCCAGGAGGCGGCGGACGCAGGGAATCTGAACACGGTTCAGCTGCCGTCCCCGTTCAATTACAGGGAGCAGGCGCTTCTTGTCATTCCGCGGGATTTTCCAAGCGTGAAGGGCTCCGTGGGGGATGCGGTATTTGTGGATACGCTTGTGAAGTCGCTCTCTGAAGCGGCAATAGCGACCCAAGGTCGTATGCTCGTCCTGTTTACGTCGTACCGGATGCTTCGTCAGGTGCACGAGCCGCTGAAGGAAGCGCTGGCTGCCAGCGATATTACGGTGCTTGGTCAGGGAATGGATGGTACGAGCCGTACGAAGCTGATACGCCGGTTCCAGGATAGCAGCGCGTCGGTTCTGCTCGGGACCAGCTCCTTCTGGGAGGGTGTTGACATTCCCGGAGAAGCGCTGACCTGCCTGGCGATTGTCCGGCTGCCGTTCCAGCCGCCCAACCATCCGCTGGTCGAGGCGAAGAGCGAGCTGCTGCAGCAGCAGAAGAAGAACCCGTTCATGAAGCTGTCGGTGCCGCAAGCGGTCATCCGCTTCAAGCAGGGCTTCGGGCGGCTTGTTCGGACCGCCCACGATAAGGGAATCGTGATCGTCTACGATACCCGGGTAATCGAATCGTATTATGGAAAATACTTCTTGTATTCCCTGCCCGGACCGAAAATGGAGCATATGCCGACCGAGGGGATCGTCCCCCGTATTGCGCAGTGGCTCGAGGAAAGGGAGAATGAAAAAGAGTGAACCTAAAGGGGAGCAAGGCTTTATATTGGAAGCGATGAACTATCATCCTATTAATAGGGGGAGCATGCATGAAATCGGATAAAATTTCAGAGGCCGTAGTCCGCAGATTGCCAGTCTATTTGCGCTATTTGAATGAGCTTCATAAGCGGGAGGTGTCCACCGTCTCCTCACAGGAGCTTGGGCAGAAGCTCGACCTGAACCCGGCCCAAATCCGCAAGGATTTGGCCTATTTCGGGGATTTCGGCCGGAAGGGCATCGGGTATGATGTCTCCTATCTCATTGAGAAAATCCGCCAAATCTTGAAGCTGGACCAGAAGATCAACGTTGCGCTGGTGGGTGCGGGCAATCTCGGACATGCGCTATCCAATTACAACGCGTTTCTGAAAGATAATATGAAGATTGTGGCGATTTTCGATTCGTATCCTCCGAAAATCGGGCTGAAGATCAATAACTTGACGGTGCAGCCGATGGAAGAGCTGGACAAGACGGTCCAGGAATACGGCATTCGAATCGGGATCATTACGGTACCGGATTTTGAAGCGCAAAACGTAGCCAATCAGCTGATCAACGCCGGAATCGAGGCGATTTTGAATTTTGCCCCGACGATTCTGAAGGCGCCGCCTCATATCCGCATTCACACCGCGGATTTTACGACGGATCTGCAAAGTCTGGCTTACTATTTGGACAATGGGAAGGAGGATGCGCAGCATGACAACGAAGTGGATGGTTAAGAACGGAACATTTGCCGTGCTTCAGGAAGGACAGCCGGTTCTCCGCGGGTATATGGTTGTGGAGGACGACCGCATCACGTATTTGGGGGAAGAGGAGCCTCAGGTCGATGCAGAAACCCAGGTGATGGACGGAACGCATCTGTTATTCCTTCCAGGGCTGGTCAACACGCATGGACATGCAGCCATGTCGCTGCTTCGCGGCTTTGGCGATGATCTGGCCCTGCAAGTTTGGCTGCAGGAGAAAATGTGGCCGATGGAAGCGAAGTTTACGGCCGACGATGTATTTTGGGGCACTTCGCTCTCGGTGCTCGAGATGCTGAAGGGCGGTACGACAACCTTCGTTGACATGTATGACCATATGGATCAGGTCGCCAAGGTTGTCCAAGACTCCGGAATGCGGGGAGTGCTGACAAGAGGCGTCATCGGGCTGTGTCCTCCGGAAGTACAGAAGCAGAAGCTGGATGAGGCGATTGCCTTTGCAAAGGACTGGCACGGTCAGGCGGAGGGCCGGATTACGACGATGATTTCGCCGCATGCGCCTTACACCTGCCCGCCAGACTTCATTGAGAAATTCGTTCAAGCGGCGCATGATTTGAATCTGCCGATTCATACCCATATGTCCGAAACGGCAGCCGAAGTGCAGCAGAATGTGAATGACTACGGACAGCGTCCGGTGGCCCATCTGGAGAAGCTCGGCGTGTTCTCGCGTCCGACGCTGGTTGCGCATGCGGTGCATTTGACGGACGAAGAGATTGAAATATTGGCTAAGCATGATGTCGCGGTATCCCATAACCCCGGCAGCAACCTGAAGCTGGCCAGCGGTGTTGCGCGTGTTCCCGAGCTGTTGAAAGCAGGTGTGACAGTGTCCCTAGGAACCGATGGACCAGCGAGCAATAACAACCTGGACATGTTCGAAGAAATGCGCCTGGCCGCCCTTATCCACAAGGGCGTCAGCGGCGATCCGACGGCTATTCCGGCAGCCGAAGCGCTTCGAATGGGAAGCGAGTATGGAGCACGGTCGGCATTTCTTGATAACGTAGGCAGATTGGCCGTCGGGATGAAGGCGGACATGATCGCACTGGATACCGATCAAGCGCATTTCCTGCCGCGCACGGACTACATTTCGCATTCAATTTACTCGGCCTCCGCCAAGGATGTGGAGCATGTATGGGTTGACGGCAAGCAGGTGGTTAAGCACGGCTCCTGCCTCACGCTGGATGAGGAACGGATCCGCCGTGAAGCCCAGCGTTCATTCGAGCGTCTTTCGACCCTTTAGGGCAGATTAAGGGGGAGGATCAGACGGTTTGAAAAAGAGAACAAAGTGGATTTTGCTTAGTATATCCGGGCTGCTGCTGGCGCTGCTATGCGTGCAGCTGTACTATTCCTATGTCATGAAGGACACGTGGAATGAGGAGAGCCTGGCGGTGCAAGCCGCTCGCCAGCATGGCGGCCTGGTGACGAAGGATAAGACCTACAAATCGGTATGGGGCGAGAACAACAATTATTGGGTCATCACGGGAACGAATCAGGACAAGCATCAGATCATGGTCTGGGTGAAGTTTACGGATGATAACCTTCCTGTTGAAGGCAAGGATGCGGTTCAGGCCGTGCTGCTCAGCAGCGGATTGTCCGAGGAGCAGATGCGCGAGCAGATTCGCAATGAGATGCCGGGTGCTGTGATCAAGCGGCTGCTCCCCGTGATGTATGAAGGCGAGTATACATGGCAGCTCCAATATGAGAATCAGGGCCAATTAGGTTATCGCTTCTATCGCTTCCAGGACGGACAGGCGATCGGAGAGGACATTATTCTTCCAAATCAATAAATCAGTTATACAGGAAAGAGGCTTTCTTGTACGCGATTGTACAAGGAAGCCTCTTTGTTTTGGGTTTGTAAGCGCTGTCTGAAAAATATGGAAAAACTGTTCTTAATATTTTCACAGGAAGGCATGAAAAAGTATAGATTATGTGATATACTCATTGTTGTACTCATTAGACAGAAAACGATCTATTAGTCATAGCATATGATACTGTATATAAATGTGATTTATTCTAATCTACAAATTACTACTACTGAAGGAGGCACTTCATGAAACTACGCATTGTCCCTATCATGCTGACGGTTGTCATTTCGGCATTGGTGCTCTTCGGCGGATGGTTTCTATATCAGCGTTTCGCTGTCCAGAGTCCGCTGGCCGATGTTGTTTCTCAATATGAAGGCGTGAAAAGTTCTCATATAGATATTAAACAGGATGCCGTATCTTTGAAACTCGATTTGGCTCCGGACACGAATTTGCAGGGCTTGGTTCAGCACATCAAGCGTGAAGGCAAATCCGTGATCGGCAGCCGGGAGCTTAAAATTCAAGTCGAGGACCACTCCTCGGAGGCGTTGGATGAGTGGTGGGAAAAGGCGATGCTGTCTGTTGCGGAGGCAATGGATAACAAGCAATACACCAACATCCAGAAATCCCTGGATCGGCTGGCCGCCGGTACGCCGAATCTGAGCGCAAAAGCGACGATCGACGACAACAATGTCTACATCAGCCTGTCGGATGGAAAGTCTGGTAAATTCATCATCCTGCCGCGTCAGCCCGGAACAATGGAGGTGTGGAGCCATGCCTAAATGGACGAAAGAAGTAGCGATCGGCTTTGTCCCGGTATTGCTGGTATTCCTGGCTTTTATCGGGGTGAATATCGTGCCGGTTATCATCGCGGTTGCTCTCGTAGGCGGATTGCTGTTCATCGCGAAGATGAGAGGCGGGATCGCCGTCGGAGCAGGAAATGAACGCAAACGCAAGAAAGCGGGCCCCTCGAAGCTGACCTTTGAGGAGATCGGCGGGCAGGACAATGCCAAGCAGGAGCTTCGGGAGGCGCTTGATTTTCTGATCCGTCATGAAGATATCAAGAAATTCGGAATCCGTCCGCTCAAGGGCATTCTTCTCACCGGTCCTCCGGGGACGGGGAAGACGCTCATGGCCAGAGCAGCCGCCCATTACACCAATTCCGTATTCGTGGCTGCATCGGGCAGCGAATTCGTTGAAATGTACGTCGGCGTCGGAGCCGGACGCATCCGGGATTTGTTTAAGGATGCCCGCACCCGGGCCGAGAAGGAGAATAAACAGAGCGCAATTATCTTTATCGATGAGATCGACGTCATCGGCGGGAAGCGTGAAGGCGGGCAGCAGCGCGAATATGATCAGACGCTGAACCAGCTGCTGACCGAAATGGATGGGATCTATTCGACCGAGGCGCCGCGTATTCTCGTCATCGCCGCCACGAACCGCAAGGAGATGCTGGATAGCGCCCTGCTTCGTCCGGGAAGATTTGACCGCCATATTCAGGTGGATCTGCCGGATAAGAAGGGACGAGCCCATATTCTAAGACTGCATGCGGCCAACAAACCGCTGCATGAGGATGTGGACCTTGAGAAAATCGCCGAGGAAGCGTACGGCTTCTCGGGCGCCCAGCTGGAAAGCGTCATGAACGAAGCGGCGATTTACACGATGCGCGAGAATGAGCAATTCATTCACCAGCGCCATCTGTCCATGGCCATCGATAAGGTCATGATGGGTGAGCGGTCAGACCGCGAATCCAATATCGAAGAGAAGAAGCGGGTGGCGATCCATGAGCTGGGTCATGCCATTATGGCGGAGCTCGTACGCCCCGGCAGCGTGAAGCAGGTGGCGCTCAGCCCCCGCGGCAAAGCTCTTGGCTATGTGCGTCACAATCCGCAGCAGGAGCAGTATCTCTATACGAAATCGTTCCTGGAAGAGCAGATTATGATCGCGCTTGGCGGAGCTGCCGCGGAAGAAATCTATTACGGCGGGCGGAGCACCGGCTCCAGCAATGACTTTGAGCAATCGCTTAACATTGTGGAGACGATGATGAAATCCGGTTTAACCTCGCTTGGCATCATCAACATGAATATGGTTACGACCGAGGAATTGATGCGCGAGAATAATATGATCCTAGAAGAGCTCATGTCCCGGACGAAAGGCCTGTTGGAACGGAATCGGGCGATATTCGACAATTCGCTTGACATCCTGATGAAAGAGGAAATTTTGTCCGGAGAGCAATTTCGTTGTCAATTTCGTGAAAACGCGCTTTTACCAGCATAATTTGTTATGCTGGTTATTTTTTTTTACTTTTTTCTCATGCTAAGATATTATTATATTTTGTGCTCTAAAAATGCATGTTCAAAAAAATCGGGTTTTCAGCACCAAGAAGGTTGGAAGAAGCTAGGGATTGAGGAGCGGAGCGTACGTACTGGGTACGTGAGCACCTGAAATGTTTTCGCAGAAAACATGCTTCGGAAGCTGCTACTTAAGCCCGGCTGAATTCAAGATTCGATGCCGAGTTTCTTCTTGAATCACTTCGTGATCAAAAGACGATTTTTTGGACAACCTCTAAAAATGCATTTTTCGACAAATAGGGGTACAATACTGTATAGAGATAAGGAAAGGGTGGAGTAGAAACCATGTACTTCAAAAAAATCGGCGTTGTCGGCGGCGGTACGATGGGGCAGGGCATTGCGGAAATGCTCGCCGCCAAAGGGCTCGACGTGCTGCTCGTTGAGAAATCTCCAGAGAGATTGGACTATTCATACCGCATGATCGAAACCAGTCTGGATAAACAGCTGGAGAAATGGGGCATCACGCAGGCGGAGAAGAAACTTATACTTAGCCGGATTCAGAAAGTGACGCATATCAAGGAGCTTGGCACCTGCGATATGGTCATCGAGACGATTATAGAAGATTTGGATGCAAAAAAAGAAGTATTTGAACAGCTTGACCAAGTATGTCCGAGCAATGTCATCTTGGCGAGCAATACATCCACGCTCAGCTTGACGGAGCTTGCCAGCTCCACGAAATATCCGGAGCGTGTTATTGGCATGCACTTTATACATCCCGTATCCAAGGTGGATCTCGTTGAAATTATTCGCGGCTTGAAAACGTCCGAACAGACGTTTACCGAAACGAAGCGTTTTGTCGAGGAAGTGGCTGACAAGAAGGGCATCATGGTCTATGAATCTCCGGGCTTCGTAACGACGCGCATGATTACGCTGATGATCAACGAAGCGCTGCATCTGCTACAGGAAGGCGTTGCGTCCGCGGAGGATATCGACGACGCGATGCGAATCGGCTACAACTTCCAGCACGGGCCGCTCGAGATGGCGGACCGTTTCGGTCTTGACTCCATTCTTGCCGCGCTCGAACGCATGTTCCGCGAATACGGCGAGCTGAAATACCGTCCGTCCATCGTGCTTAAGAAGATGGTGCGTGCCGGACAGCTTGGCGTGAAGACCGGCGAGGGCTTTTTCAAGTACGACAAGGATGGTGACCGGATATGAATATTCTCGTAATTAACGCGGGCAGTTCCTCGCTTAAATATCAGCTGTATAACATGACGGATGAATCCGTGCTGGCCAAAGGCCTGGTGGAGCGGATCGGGATGGATTCCTCGATTCTGACCCATAAGCCGACCGGGAAACAGGAAGTGACCGAGGTCAGTGAAATATTGGAGCATACGACCGCGATCCGCAGAGTGCTCGGCATGCTGACGAATGAAGAGCATGGCGTCATCGAATCCATCGACAGCATTCAGGCCGTCGGCCATCGGGTCGTACACGGCGGTGAGTCCTTCAAGGAATCGGCCCTGGTGGACAGCGAAGTCAAGGCGGAAATCCGCCGCCTCTTCGACCTGGCTCCGCTTCATAATCCCGCTTCCATGATGGGGATCCGGGCAGCGGAAACGAATATGCCGGGCGTTCCGCAGGTCGTTGTGTTCGATACCGCCTTCCATCAGACGATGCCGGAAAAATCATACCTGTACGCTATCCCGAGAGTTCTTTATAATAAATATAAAGTACGTCGTTACGGTGCGCACGGTACGTCCCATGCTTATGTCAGCCAAGCGGCAGCCGAGTTTCTGAACCGTCCGATCGAAGAGCTCAAGATCATTACCTGCCACATTGGCAACGGGGCTTCGCTGACTGCCGTTGACGGCGGGAAGTCGGTCGATACATCGATGGGGATGACGCCGCTTGAAGGCTTGATGATGGGGACGCGCAGCGGCGACCTGGATCCTGCCATCGTTCCTTTTGTCATGAATAAGGAAGAGCTTACCGTCAATGAAGTGAACTCGATGCTGAACAAGCACAGCGGTTTGCTCGCGATTTCCGGAATCAGCAGCGATATGCGTGAAATTACGGAAGGCATGGAAAAAGGCGAGCCGAATACGACCTTGGCATTCAATATGTATGAGTACCGGCTCCGTAAATATATCGGGTCCTACGCTGCCGCAATGAACGGCGTGGATGTCATCGTATTTACGGCAGGCGTAGGGGAAAACTCGATCGTCCTCCGCAAAAAGGTGCTTGAGCAGCTTACCTATCTCGGCGTAGAATTGGATGAGGAGCTGAACAGCATTCGTTCCGGCGAGCCTCGCCGCATTTCCACGGCGAATTCAAAGGTCGAGGTGCTTGTCATTCCTACCAATGAGGAATTGGTTATCGCTCGGGATACGCATCGTATCGTACAAGCTTTATACCGTTAATTCGCAGTGATAAAGGGAGAGATTTTAGCATGGCCACCAAAAGTGTGATTCGTCACGTCAGCCAGCATGTCGGTGAGACGGTAACCATCGGCGCCTGGATTAACAACAAGCGTTCCAGCGGCAAGATTCAATTCCTGCAGCTTCGGGACGGTACCGGATATATTCAAGGCGTAGTCGTTAAGAATGAAGTGTCCGAGCAGGTATGGAATGATGCAAAAAGCCTGACGCAGGAGAGCTCGCTCTATGTAACGGGCGTGATCCGCGAGGAGCCCCGCAGCCAATCCGGTTATGAGATGACGGTAACGGGCATCGAAATCATCCATCTGACAGAGAATTATCCGATTACGCCTAAAGAACACGGCGTCGATTTCCTGATGGATCATCGCCATCTGTGGCTTCGTACGCAGAAGCAGCGCGCGATTATGGTCATCCGGGCGGAAATTATCCGTGCGATTCAGGAGTACTTTGATACGAACGGATTTACGCTGGTGGATCCGCCGATTTTGACGCCGACATCCGCGGAAGGAACGACGAACCTGTTCCATACGAAGTATTTCGACGAGGATGCCTACCTGACGCAAAGCGGACAGCTGTACATGGAAGCGGCCGCCATGGCGCTCGGCAAGGTCTATTCCTTCGGTCCGACATTCCGGGCAGAGAAATCCAAAACCCGCCGTCACCTGATCGAGTTCTGGATGATCGAGCCGGAAATGGCCTTCACGGATCACGAGGAGAGTCTGAAGGTACAGGAGCAGTTCATCGCTCATGTCGTGCAATCGGTCGTTAAAAACTGCCGCCAGGAGCTGGAGGCGATCGGCCGCGATATTTCCAAGCTGGAAGCGATCCAGGCTCCGTTCCCGCGGATTACGTATGACGAGGCCATCGAATTCCTGCACACGCAAGGCTTCGATATTCCTTGGGGTGAGGATTTCGGCGCGCCGCATGAGACGGCCATTGCCGAAAAATACGATAAGCCGGTCTTTATTACGCATTATCCGGCCGGCATCAAGGCCTTCTACATGAAGCCGGATCCGAACCGTCCGGAAGTCGTGCTGTGCGCGGACATGATCGCCCCGGAAGGCTATGGCGAGATCATCGGCGGTTCGCAGCGGATCGACGATCCGCAGCTGCTGGAAGAGCGTTTCAAGGAGCATGACCTGTCGATGGACACCTATCAGTGGTATATGGATCTGCGTAAATACGGAACGGTTCCACATTCCGGCTTCGGGCTTGGACTGGAGCGGACGGTAGCCTGGATCTGCGGTCTGGATCATGTGCGTGAAACGATTCCGTTCCCAAGAACATTGTATCGGTTGTATCCATAAGCCGTGAGAGGTGAGTCTATGGATCACGGCAACGCCGGAGGCAACCGGGGATCGTGGGCCGATGGCGCGGCAGCGGGAATGAGCCAGGGCATGGCGATTATTCCGTATTCGCTCCTTCGCCACTACCGGAAGCTGGGCCTGACGGACCGGGAGGCGATGCTGCTGATCCATTTGATCGGATTTCAGCAGGTCGAATTCAAGGCATTTCCGTCCCTGGAGGAGCTGTCGGATGTAACCGGCATTCCGGCCGCGTCGATCGCGCCCAGCCTGCAGCGGCTCATGAAGGATGGGCTGCTCGGTATCGATGAGTACGTCGACGGAGCGCAAGGAATCCATTATGAGCGGTACAACCTGAACGGGTTGTACAAGAAGCTGGCGGATTGCATGGCCGAAGAGGATATGACCCCTCAGCCGGACCGTATCAAACCCCAGTCCCCGCTCTCGGGCCGGGGAGGGTCCGCGCCGATGGATCCCGCAGGAGCCCGGACGGTTCCGGAGAAGGAAGAGCGCAATCTGTTCACCATTTTCGAGAAGGAGTTCGGCCGCCCGCTGTCTCCGATGGAACTCGAGACGATCTCCGGGTGGGTGGATGCGGACCGTTATCCGGATGAGCTGATCCTGCTGGCCTTGAAGGAAGCGGTGTTTGCCGGAAAGCTGCATTTCCGCTACATCGACCGGATTCTGCTGGAATGGAGCCGCAATCGCGTGCGCACGGCCCAGGATGCTAAAGCCTATACGCAGAAATTCAGAAATATCGGAAGATAGACAAGCAGCACGTCCTTAGCGGGCGTGCTGTTTTTGTTTTGTGCGGGTAATCGATGCATTATTGGGGGTGGAAGTACAATTTCTTGAAAGAGCCGCCACATTCGTTTCATGAACCATGCATGGCACATGTGTTGATCCCGAGCAAGCCGTCTCAATCACTCATGTGTACTTCGGGCACGGATTTCGCTATAATGAACGTAACCTGTCGGAATTCCATTATCTTGAAGGGAGGGGCCAAATATGAAGAAGTTGACAGTGTGCTCTATGCAAAGTCTATTTGATGAACAACGGCGGTTGTTTGCATGGAGCGAGAAGATGGTTACCGCCTGATTTCCTCTTGGTGAAAAGAGGCCGTTTATCACGTGGACTTTGCATCCTTAAAATTTCGAATTTACATTTTAAGGAGCAAGGATGCCATGAAATATATAAACGCGGATATTATACTTCCTGAGGAGCTGTTGAAGGAAGTGCAGAAATATGTGCAAGGCAAGATGGTGTACATCCCGAAGCCCGAGGGGCTGCGGAAGAAATGGGGAGAGAACTCCGGAAGCAGGGCCTATTTGAAAAATAGGAACGAGGAAATCCGCCGGAAATTCACGGAGGGTGCTTCCATCGACGATCTGTCCTCACAATATTGCTTGTCGTGCGATTCGATCAAGAAAATCGTTTATACCAAAAACAACAAGTAAGCGCAAGTCACATTAGATCCACGTTCTAATGTGGCTTTTTTGTGTTTACATTGGTTCAACTCATTTGCTGCATATCCCTGGGCATGGTTGGCCGGTTAGAATCGATGATGAAGAACCGGGACGAAGAGGTGTAGATATGGAGCATGATATAAAAGTGGGGGCGGAAGAAACACAGGCAGCTTTACTGAACCAGGCTCAGAAGCTGGCAGGGTCCGCGTGCAAGCATTATGAATTGGAAGGCGCCGATGTGGAGTTTATCGGATTTTCCGAGCATGCAACCTACCGTATTCGTACGGCAGGGGAGGACAAGCATCTATTGCGGATCCACTTGGATGAGCGAAGCCAAGCGGAGATCCAGTCGGAGCTGCTCTTTCTCGAAGCATTACAAGGAGTCGAGGGCATACACGCACCCTCAGGCGTTCCTGACCGAAACGGAGAAACCGTGATAGAGCTTCGTACGGACGATGGCAATGCCTCTTCATATATAACGCTGATGAAATGGGTTGATGGGCAACCTGCTGAAGGGAGGCTCACGGATCGGCAGGTGCATAACATCGGTAAATTGCTTCGCAGCCTTCATCAGGCTGGAGAGCAGTTCGTTCCTCCATCCGGTTTTATCCGGCCGCACTGGGGAAGACAAAGCTTTGACATGGCAATGACCAGACTCTCGCGATACTACAGCAGCTTTTTAACGAAGCCGGATTGGCGTTTGTATGGACAAGCTGCAGCAAAGATCCAAACAGAGCTGGCAGGGATGAAGAAGGACAGGCATAGCTATGGACTGATCCATGCCGATCTGCACATTGGAAATATCGTATTCGACGAGGATGACCCTCGTCCGATCGACTTCGGAAGATGCGGCTCTGGATATTTTCTGTACGATACGGCAGCAATCCTGCTCGCACTGGGGCCCGAACAGCGACGGGATTTGCTCCGGGCATATGATGAAGCCCGCGAAGTGCGCCAGGATGAAGTGAGGAAATTGGAGTGCTTTTTTATCATGACGATGATGGAGAACTATAGTCACCACGCTCCCAATCCGCTGGAGTGGGAAGGCATGCGGGCTGAACAGCCGTACGCCTTGGCCTATATTCAGGCGTTTCTAAAGGGTGAGTCCTTTCTGTTCCGCAAGCTAGAACCGGTGAGAAGGCAGGATCACTAATTTTTACATGAAAATATATCCAAAATGGCAGGTGTTATTGCGGCTCTATTCCATATAGAATAGGTGGCGTAATACACTGTCGTTCTTTTTGGCAAGCGCTTTCAATTTATACTGCGCATTTGGATTTCAACCAGTCATGAATGGCGCAATAAGAGGGGGGAGCATCGAACCGATTCAACGAAAAGTTATCGAAAGGCTCGCAGTTTATGGTCGTCTACAACGGTACAGGAGGGATTTCATGTTCAAAAAGCTATGTAATATCACCTTAGCCGCTTCGCTGACATTCTCGATCGGTGGGGCTGCTTTCGCAAGCTCGCCGGGAGATCAGGCCAAGGAAGCACCAGGAAGGAAAGGCATCCAGGAACAAGCTTACAGCTGGGACCGCGCAAAAGTGGTCGGCGGCGGCTTCATTCCGGGCATTGTATTCAATCCGAGCGAGAAGGATCTCATCTATGCCCGTACCGATATTGGCGGTGCTTATCGCTGGAATCCGGAGACCGGCTCCTGGATTCAGCTAATGAATTTCGTAGGCTTCGACGAATGGAATATGCTCGGTGTGGAAAGCTTGGCAACGGACCCTGTGGATCCGGACCGATTGTATATCGCGGCCGGTACATACACGAACGACTGGACGGATATGAACGGTGTGCTGCTTCGATCGAAGGACCGCGGCGACAGCTTCGAGCGTACAGCGCTTCCATTCAAGCTTGGCGGCAATATGCCGGGCCGGTCAATGGGCGAGCGGCTCGCGATTGATCCGAACGACAATCGGGTCCTGTATTTGGGGGCGCGCAGCGGAAACGGGCTGTGGAGAAGCACAGATTACGGGAAAACCTGGGGCAAGGTGGCCAGCTTCCCGAATGACGGCAGCGCAAAGGATTATTATGGCGATATCGTCGGACCGGTATGGATTACATTCGACCCGACAACGGGCAGCCGGGGAAAAGCAACGCAGACCATTTACGTCGGAGTTGCCGATACGGTCAACAGTATTTACCGGAGCACTGATGGCGGCCAGTCATGGGAGCTGCTTCCCGGGCAGCCGCGGCAAAATTTCTTTCCGCATCACGGCGTATTAAGCTCAAATGGGAATTTGTATATTACGTATAATGAGTTTATCGGTCCATATGACGGCGGAACGGGAGCCGTATGGAAGTACAATACGAAGACGGGCCAGTGGACGGATGTCAGCCCGACAGGCAGCACCGAGCATCCGTATGGAGGCATCTCGGTGGATGCCAGACATCCGGATACGCTGATGGTGGCGACGATGAACAAGTGGTGGCCGGACGAGTTCATCTACCGCAGCACGGACGGTGGCAAAACATGGACATCGCTATGGACGCTTGACTATTCGAAGGATCCGGTAAGAGAAAACCGATTTACGATCGATTACGCGATATCTCCATGGCTGGACTGGGGAGAGAAGAAAGCGCTGCCCGAAATTTCGCCTAAGCTGGGCTGGATGATCGGCGATCTGGAGATCGATCCGTTCAATTCGGACCGCATCCTGTATGGTACGGGGGCGACGCTATACGGGACCGATAACATGACCGCACTTGATCGGGGGCAGAACGTCAACATTTCCGTGCAGGCGAACGGGATCGAAGAAACGGCGATTCTCGGCTTGATCAGTCCTCCATCGGGAGCCCCGCTGCTGAGTGCGATGGGGGATATCGGGGGCTTCCGGCATGAGGATTTGACGAAAGCGCCGCAGATGATTACCAATCCATATCTCGGTACGAGCACCGATATCGACTATGCGGAAATGAACCCCAACATCATCGTTCGGGTAGGGAATGCGGAAGGAACGGCCCCAAGAATGGGCGTTTCTATGGATAACGGGAAGACCTGGACACCGGCCGCCAATGCCTGGCCATCGGCCGAGGGCGACAAAACCGAAGGCGGATGGGTGGCCGTCGGCGCGGACGGAAGCCGGATCGTTTGGAGTCCGAAGAGCAGTTCATCCGAAAGCGTACGCCCTGTAAGCTACACCAAGGACCGGGGAGTTACCTGGCATGCTTCGCAAGGGATACCGGAAGGAGCGATCATTTCTTCCGACCGGGTAAATCCGAGCAAGTTCTATGGCATAGCCAACGGCAAGTTCTATATCAGCAACGATGGCGGCGCAACCTTTACAGCCTCTCAGGCGACGGGGCTGCCGCAGACCTTGACCAGCAAATTCAAAGCGGTTCCGGGAGCGGAAGGGGAAATATGGATTGCGGCGGCCAAAGACAACAGCAACACGCAAAGCGCTTATGGTTTATGGCACTCCACGGATTCCGGCAATAGCTTCGTCAAGCTGGAGGGTATCCAGGAAGCGGCTACCATTGGCTTCGGCAAGGCTGCACCTGGACAAAACGTGATGGCGCTATACAGCTACGCCAAAATAAACAACAAGTACGGGGTTTACCGTTCGGACAACGGGGGAGCCAGCTGGATTCGAATCAATGACGATGAGCATCAATTCGGATCGGCCAATCGCGCCATAACCGGCGATCCGCGGGTATACGGAAGGGTGTACATCGGGACCAACGGTTTGGGCATCGTGGTCGGAGATATCCAGTCCGATTCCAAGGGAAACGCGAAGCCTGGCAAACAGGATAAAGACAAAGACAAGGATAAAGATAAAACAGAAAAGCAGGATGATAAAAATAACACGGACAATAAGAACAATAAGAACAATAAGAACAGTAAAAACAATCAAGGGAATAAGAACAACGGCAAAAACAACAACGGCAATAAGAACAACTAGCAATAAGGTCTTCAGCAACATTAACAAAAACAGTTGAGCGTGAGACGAAACGTCTACGCGCAGCGGGCCGGGAAGGGATCCTTCTCGGCCTTTATTTTTGGCATCGATTCGAATTAAGGTTTCGTTTTTCTCTAAACCTGCTTCATCCAATCTATGAATACGTAAGCTCCTGCCTGATTGGAGAAGGCGTATGCTAACTTAGTGTATTGAATATGAGCCGTTTCAAGCGTATCATGAAAAGACGACAGTATTTCGGATGGGGAGAACAGTTTGCTGCATAAGAAAATATCAGGCGAATGGACCGCCTGTTTGTTATTGATGGTTATTACGGTTATTACCATCATAGGTGCACAGATGGCTGCACCTGGAATGGCATGGCTATGGGGACTGGGCCTCATTCTGGCGGGTAATGCTCTCCGTAACGCCTCGGAGGAGTTAGGCAGAGCCGCGATAACAGCTGCTTGCATTACGTTTGGATACCGGATGTACAGCGCGCTGGGAGACTACATAAAAGAATGGCTCGCCGATGACATGGGACTGGCAGTGGGGTTGTCAAGGCTAAGTTTAATCGCGTTCATTCTGCCCGTGGCCATCTTCAGCTGCTTCCAAAAAAGCAAGCCCCGTTATATGGCCGTAGGGAAATGGAGCAATCCGATCTATTTCCCATGGATCATGCGAGGGTTATACAAGGAACCGATCTGGCGATTTATCCTCATATTTACGGCCGTAACGGGAGCCGTGTTTGCCTTCCTCATCGATTGGGGGCAGCCTGGACTCATCGCTCTGATCGGATATGCGCTCCTATTCGCATCCATCAATGCCGTTCTGGAGGAGCTGCTGTGGCGCGGTTATATTCTAAGCCGCCTAACGGAAGACTTCGGCGAAATCCAAGGACTGGTGATTGCCGGAGCTGCCTTCGGTTTCTACCATCTGCACTTGGGCTTCCCGTGGATCGTCTGCTTGTTATTTTCCTTCTTTGGCATGATGATGAGCGGCGTAGCCATCCGCTCACAGGGTCTGGCTCCGGTCATCACCATGCATTTCGTCATGAATATGTGGTTTGTTCTCAGCGGGATGATCCTCTGACGGCAGCCGGTGCAAGGAATAGACGGTTAACAGCTGCGGCCGGAGATCTCAAATCGAACGATTCTCCATTTCATGCCATTGTCATTGTCACGGACAAAATGCTTGCGGAATCATCCGGCAATTGAACAAGAATTAACCGAAATCGAAAATAGCGGCAGACCTAGGGCGCCTTCGGGCCGCCCTCTTTTTATGGAGTCCGGACTCTGCGTCCAAGCACATCCTGCAATATGGTCGATTCCGTCTGTCTGAGACAAACTAGGCGCTTACTGGCAGTGCAAGCTTCTGCTTCCACGCCAAAGGGGAGACTAATTTGCCCTGTCTTGACGCACGATTCTTAGGAGTAACGAAATTTTTTTTCAAAAGTTGCAGGGGCGGGCATGCAGTCTTGCGTCTATTGATATTGGGAAGGAGGGGAGAGTTATTGAAGCTGAACGATTAATAAGACGCATCCTTCAAGGCGAGCAGGAGGCCTTTCGGGAGCTGGTTGATACGTACAGCCAGCATGTGTTCCATACCGCATTCTCGGTGCTTCGAGATGTCAAGGATGCGGAGGATGCGTCGCAGGAAGTCTTCATCCAAGTCTATAGAGCTCTCCCCCAATACCGTTCCGAAGGCTTTAAGACCTGGATCACCCGCATTGCCTTAAATAAAGCGATCGACATGAAACGTAAGCGGGATCGTAAACCGCCTGAGCATGGTGCGGGCGGAAGTGAAGAACTATTAGACAAGCTACCCTCCGCGGAAGAAGATACCGTTACTTTGCTCATTCATAAGGAGCGTAGGGAGACGCTTCGAGCGCGGATTGATGAGCTGCCTGCCAATCACCGGGAGATCATATCGGCTTTTTATTTGGAAGAGAAGAATTATGAGCAGATTAGCTCCGAGCTGAACGTGTCGGTCAAAACGGTGGAATCAAAGCTGTACCGGGCCCGGCAATGGATCCGGACGCACTGGAAGGAGGAAGAGTGGAAATGACATGGTCGATTCAAGAGCGCAAAGCAATGACAGAGCGTTATATAAAAGGGGAAGCCGCCCCGGAAGAACGGGCTTTGTATGAAGAGCGCCTGTTGTCGGACGATTCGTTGCTTGGGCTCTATATGGAGGCGCTTAGCCGCCAAGACGGATTGCCGGATCTGCCGGACCCGGCCTTATTCGCGGATCGAGTCATGAATCACGAAAAGATTAAGCCGTATCCGCGAAGAGCAGCCGCATACGCATCGGACCGGCCGAAGCGATGGTATGAGAAGGCGATCGTTCACTATGCGATTGCCGCATCCGTCACACTGCTGTTCCTGTTTACCGGTGCGTTCGAAAGACTGCAGTCGGTCAGTCCGGAGCAAGGGGCGCCGCTTTCCCAATCGCCGTCCTACAGCGATCAGCTGATAGAAAAAACATCGGGCTGGATTGACAGCCTGCTGCCCAAATAAGGATTTTTGGAAAGGAAGATGAACTGTGCAACCGCAGCGTAGCAAAATGCTTGCATTCATATTGAATTTTGTCCCTGGCCTCGGCCACTATTACTGGGGGAGAAACGGACGGGCAGTCCTCTATCCGCTGCTCTTCTTCGGCGGCTTGTTGGGAGGATTGGTGCTCACGTTTATGGCTGGCTCCAATACCGTGTTTGTCATGAGCATCCTTGGCGCATTGCTGATCTGGGGCATCAGTATGCTCGATTTACTAATGGCTCTGCTTCGTTACACGCCGGTTTCCTACGTTTATGATGAATATGGCCGGCCCATGGAAGTGCCGAACGAACGAAGCGACGATTCCGAACGCTTCTTCACGATCCTGCTGTCGTTTATACCCGGGCTGGGACATTTCCAGCTTGGCTTGATGCAGCGCGGATTGTCTTTTCTGATCGCATTCTTCGGGCTTGGCACCATCCTGGTGTTTCTGACCGGATTGACGCACGAGTCGGTATTTCTGCTCTTTCTGGGCATCTTGCCGGTGATCTGGCTGTACTGCATGTTCGATGTCGTTCAGCTCCTTAACCGTAAGCAGGCAGGAGAGTTCTTGATGGACCGGACGCTGTTCGAAGAGCTGGAGAGCGGTCGTGAGAGCGGACGACGCAGCAAAGTGTTTGCTACGATGCTGTCTGCATTCCCTGGAGCGGGGCAAATGTACCTCGGACTGCAGAAGCGGGGCCTCCAGCTGATGATCCTGTTTCTGGGCAGCATCTATGTGCTGGATGTGCTTAGACTGTCCTTGTTTCTGTTTATGATTCCGCTGATCTGGTGCTATGCCTTTTTCGACGGCCTGCAGCAGGTCAGCCGCTACGGCCGGGAGCCGCTGCGCGACCGGCCGATCATCGCCAGCACATCCGGCCAGCAGCGCTGGCTCGGTTTAGGACTTGTGCTGCTGGGCATTTACTTCGTATTTTCCAGTGTGGTCCTGCCGTATCTCGAGACGCTGTTCCCGAATCTGTACCTGGATTCCCGGATCCGGGATTTCATGAAGACGGCGATCGTTACGGTGCTGCTGATCGGCGGCGGCATCAAGCTGATGATGGCACCGAAGCAGGGAGCACGGTTCGAGGACCGGCCTTACGATGATTTCGACCGCGATTAATCGGCGGAAGGGATGAGGAGGAGATATTTGTGGTTAAAAATTTGGCGTATGTGCTGTACATTTTATTGTTTGTGGTGACATGCCTGTTCGTCGTAAACCATTACCTGCCATCGGATCCGGAGCCGTATGCGAGGATTTCCTACGTAGAGTATGAGCAGGGACATTTATAAAGGCATCCGTTAGTCATATCCAAGAAGCAAAAAACATGTAAAACGATCCTGGAGAAGGATCGCTTTACATGTTTTTTAATTTGCGTTCAACCAGGATGTAAATCAGGATAAACACGACGAGCGTTGCAATACCCGTAGCCGTAAAGCTGCCGGTCAGCCTCGCGATGGCGAGCAGGACGACCCCGAAGATCATGAGCAGCAGGCTGACGTAGGCGTTGGCGACTTTAAAACGCCGCTCGCTTTTAAGCGAAGACGTTGTTTTGTAGGCATAAAAGCTCTTGGTGCTCTTGGGGGGAACCAGGTATAGGAGCAATCCATACAAAATAAAGATGATGCCTATGGCTAATCCTTGAATCACGGAATACACACTCCTCAGGAGATGATGCCCGCTATGTGCCCCGAGCGCCTAGAAACAATCGGGGGCGTAGCGGACTTAGTTTAAAGCGGTTGCCCGGCGCCCGGGCTCGCTCACTTAGGGTTAGGGTTTACCTTGCCTGGTTACTGCCTGCAGCGTTCAGGAGAAGGCGGCGGTAGGTGTATTCAAAAATAAATTCAAACGCCTCCAGATGCTTCTTCGCCTCGAAGGCGTTCCGCCCCCAGGCATAGATGCCGTGATTCCGCAGAAGGATCCCGGGCACGGAGGGATCAAGAGCATCCGGGACAAGCGCCGCGATTTTCGGGATGTCCGCATAGTTGGGCAGAATCGGTATGGAGATGGCGGCATCCTCTTCCCAAATATTGAACGCCTTGATCAGCTCGATGCCCTGCGCAGGAACGAAGCCCTGATCACCATACCATTCGCTGACCAGGTTGTTGTCGATCGTATGCACATGGAAAATGGCCCCGCAGCCGGTCTTGCGATAAATTTCGCAGTGGATCAAGGTTTCGGCGCTAGGCTTGAGCCCGGTCGTCTCGCACGGCTTCCCGTTACGGTCAACAAACAGATAATCCTCCGGCGTATGTACGGACTTGTCCTTTCCGCTCGCGGTTATGGCAAAGTAAAACTCCTCGGGCGTAAAGTCGCCGACGCGGACCGAGAGATTTCCGCTTGTTCCGGGAAACCAGTTGCGCGAGGCAAAAAGCTCCTTGACGCCGCGCAGGTCGTCAAGGGCTGCTTGTTTTTGTTCCAGCAGGATATCGGCAAATGCCATATCACAGCACCCCCTGTTTCAGCTTGTCGTTCAGATCGGCATAGATGTCGGTAAAGGTCTCGAACGGCACATGATGCACGCCCAACTTCCGGCACTGCTCCGTGAGCGTGGAGCGCGAGTACACCAGATCGGCCTGCTTGGCCCCTTCGAAATCGGTGAGGCTGTCTCCGATCAGAATCCGGTAATATTGATCCGCCGGGAATCGGTCCATCACGGTAACCTTGCACATGCCGCAATCGTTCGTGCACGAATCCTTGCATGGATGCGGCCATGTAATCTCGATCGTGTCCCCCTCAAAATTGGAGCCGTTGCAGAATATATGGTCTGCCGGAATGCCGTACGGCTTCAGGATCGGATCGACGAAGAAATCGATACCGCCGCTCGTGACGAAAAACTCGATGCTTTCTTGCTTCAGATACTCAAGAAAAGCGCCGAAGCCTTCGCGGATGCCGGCATGCTCGAGCACGAAGGATGTAATCTCCTCTTTCATGGAGGAAGGGAAGAGGGCGAACATCCGCCCGACCCCTTCCCGGATCGAGATCGTCCGCTCGATCGTATCCTTCATGATTCCCTCATAGCCTTCCGGTTTGAAATGCTTCATAATGGCTACAATATTGTCGTTGTTCGTGATCGTTCCGTCAAAATCGCAAAAAATGACGGGCGTTTTTCCTTGAGCTGTCATGCTTCTCCTCCCCAGATGTCCAGCGCGGCTTTCAGTTCTTCATGCTCCTCCGCATAGTGGGCAAGCGGCACGGATTTCATCGTCGCTTCGATCGCCTGAACGAAGGCTCTTCCGCCGGCTTCAGTGCCCAGCGGATGACCATGGATGCCTCCGCCGGCATTCACCACGACATCCATACCGAAGTCGCGGATAATACGCGGCACGAGTCCAGGATGGATGCCTGCCGACGGAACCGGCATGCTCCGCTTGACGCCGAGCTTGACGGTATGAAGCTCGTCCCGAATGCCGAGATTCTCTTCCCGCGGCATCGTGACCGAGCCGTAAGGCGACGGGAACAGGACCAGGTCGGCGCCGGCGATCCGCATCAGCTGGCCGAGCAGAACCGGCGCGGCGATTCCGTGATACGGAGACGGGTAGATGGCCCCCGCCAAAGCCGGATGGGCGGCGATCGGCACGTTGATGTCCGGATCGGAGCCGAGCTCGTGCAGGACGTCATACCCATAGGACAGGACGTTGAACAGCAGCGCGTTGGCGCCCGCGTCGATCGCTCGCAGCGCCTGATCCCGCAGCTTCGAAGTATGTCCTGTCAGGTTAGCTGCATACAGCAGCTTTTTGCCCGTCTGCTGCTCGACCTCGCGGGCAGCTTCGATACATAAGCGAACCCGTGTCTCGATCGGGGTCAACTCATTTTCGAACAGGATTTCATCATCCTTAATCAGGTCAACGCCGCCGAGGGCCTGGCGAATGAATTGCTCCCTAAGCTCATCTGCGCTTAGCCCGATCACCGATTTGAAGATGCTCATCAAGAGCGGACGGTCATGAACCCCGAGCAGATCGCGCACGCCGTCGATCCCGAACTTCGGACCCGGGAATGCTGACAGGAATTCCGGCGAAAGATCCAGGTTGGTCAGCTTGATGCGGCCGTCCATGGATATCTTGCCGAATACCGTCACGAGCAGGGCAGGAATGTCCCGGCTGAAGTTGATATCCGGATAGGCGATGCTGATATCGGCATAACGGCTGCCGGGCTCCCAGCCTTCATGGACCTGGATGTCCACCACTTCGCCTAGATGCTTCTGCATGGCTTCCTGCTTGGCCGCAGGCAGCTCGGTCCAGCTCCCGACCGTCATGCCAACGGCGATGGAGGTCGCCTTTTTACGAAAATCCGCCTGGTCGTCATAAATTCTGTAGGTTGCGATTGAACGGCTCATAGGGCTTGCTCCTTCAGCATCGCGCCCATTTCTTTGGAGCGCTCTGCGCAGCGGTTGACGGCAGCGATGACCGTCTCGAAGAAATCGCCGCGGTCCAGCGTTTCAAGGGCTGCTTGCGTGGAGCCGTTCGGCGATGTGATTTTTGCCCGTAGGGCTGCCGGCTGCTCGCCGGTTTGCTGCACCATTCGGGCTGCGCCCAGAATCGTCTGGAGCGTCAGGTCGCGGCTTTGTTCAGGCGATAAGCCGCCGCGGATGCCGGCAGCCGTCATCGCTTCCATCATATAGTAGAAGTAAGCTGGACCGCTTCCCGAGATGCCGGTAAGAATGTCCATTTTCTCCTCTTCAATGACGGTCACCTGGCCCACCGCTTCAAATAATGTAAGGACGAGCTGGCGCTGCTCCTCGCTGATTTCCTTGGAGAAGGAGATGCCGGTCGAGCCCAGTCCGATCGAAGCGGACGTATTCGGCATCGTGCGTGTTATTGGCTGATTCGTGCCGAGCAGCGTTTGGGTCGTATGAATCGAGAGGCCGGCAATGACCGAAATGATCAGCTGATCGGCGGACAGCATCGACCCTAGCTCCTTCAATACCTTTGCAGCATCCTTTGGTTTCATGGCCAGCACGATGACTGGGGAGGTTTTGAGAATTTGATGTTTCGCGTCCGCATCGCTGTTAAACTGGACGCCGTAGCGTTGACTGAGCTCCTCGAGACGCTGGACATTGCTGCGGTTCAGCATCGTAATGCGCTCGGGCTGTACGACATGGCGGGTTACAAGGCCCTTCACGATCGCTTCAGCCATCGAGCCCGCCCCGTAAAATGTAATGGCTTTATCGATCAGCGGGCGGTTCTGTGGGGTTTGGCACATAGTAGGTTTCCTCCTTCATGGATGATATGAATGAATGTATTTTTATTCTCGTATTTGGCCACTACCGATAATAACATATTTGGAGGAAGTAAGCGCAGGAAGGCCCATAGGTCCCCGGGCGTGCAGCTTCTGGGTGCTGATACCGATTT
Source organism: Paenibacillus sp. FSL W8-0919 (assembly GCF_038003785.1). Classification (NCBI taxonomy): domain Bacteria; kingdom Bacillati; phylum Bacillota; class Bacilli; order Caryophanales; family Paenibacillaceae; genus Paenibacillus; species Paenibacillus sp. FSL W8-0919. The sequence goes on along the minus strand of NZ_JBBOPV010000001.1, from coordinate 5,441,829 downwards.
CGGCCCCGAAGCCGAATTCGAATCCGTCGGTAAAGCGCGTCGACGCATTATGATACACGGCGGCGGCATCGACTTCCTGAAGGAAGCGCTCGGCATTCTGCCCATTCTCCGTCACAATGCATTCGGAATGCTTGGTGCCGTATTCTGCAATGTGCGCGAGAGCCTGATCGAGATCGTCCACGATTTTAACATTTAAAACATAGTCGTTGTACTCGGTCGCATAATCCTCGGAAGAGGCTTCGCGGGCCCAAGGTGCATAAGACAGCGTGCGCGCGCAGCCGCGAAGCTCTACATTCCGTTCCTTGAAGGCTTCGGCCAAGGAATGAAGATGGGATTTGGCAAACGCCTCATGGACGAGCAGCGTCTCCATCGCATTGCAGACCGAAGGGCGCTGAACCTTGGCATTGAGGCTGATCGCGGCAGCCATGTCGGGCTGAGCCGACTCGTCGATATACGTATGGCAGATGCCGGCACCTGTTTCAATGACGGGCACGGTGGAATTCATAACGACATTCTGAATCAGCGAGCTGCCTCCGCGAGGAATAATGACATCGAGCAGCCCGTTCAGCTTCAGCATCTCGTCAACGGACGAGCGGTTCGCGTCCTCGATGAGCTGCAGGGATGCCGCAGGGAGCGCGGTCCGCTCCATCGCTTCGTGGAGGACCTCCACGATTTTGCGGTTGGACGAGAGAGCGGAGGAGCCCCCGCGGAGCACGACGGCGTTGCCCGTCTTTAGACAGAGTCCCGCCGCGTCCACCGTTACATTCGGGCGGGCTTCATAGATGATGCCGATGACGCCGAGAGGGACGCGTTTCTTTACAATATGCAGGCCGTTCGGACGCTCAATCGTCTCGAGCGTGTCGCCGATCGGGTCCGGAAGCTCCACGATCTGCCGCAGCCCCTCGGCAATGCCGAGGATCCGTTCTTCATTCAGCGCAAGCCGGTCCAGCAGGGAGGAGGACGTTCCGTTCTCCTTGCCGCGCCGGAGGTCTTCGGCATTCGCCTCCATGATATCACTGGCGCGCGCGATCAGCGCGTCGGCCATTTCAAGCAGAGCCTTATTCTTTTCATTCGTGGTCAGCTTGCCGAGCACGGCGGCGGTTTGTTTGGCAAGCTGTGCTTTTTCCCTTACTTCACTCACGGTTCATTCCTCCTTATAATCAAGCGATCGTTATGATCCAATCATCGTTATTTCAGGGTAATCCATTCGTCCCGGTGAATCACCTCAAGCCGGTGCACGTCGCCGATCAGCTCGAACACGCGGCTGCTCGGCAAGCCGATGACGGCCTGCAGCTGCTCCTCGTCATAATTGACGATGCCCCTTCCGAGCCGTTCCCGGTTCATGTTCAGCACTTCGACGACATCTCCGGCATGGAAGCTGCCTTCCAGCCGCTTGATGCCGACCGGCAGCAGGCTGTGCCCGCCGTGAAGGAGCGCTTCCTCCGCGCCCTCATCGACGATGATCCGTCCCAAGGGAGATGACATAAAGCCTAGCCACTGTTTTTTCATCGGCAGAGAGGAGAGTTGTGTTGCGAAATACGTGCCCTTCCCCTGATGCTCGTAGGCCAGCAGCAGATCTCCCGCCGCGTCCGCTCTTCCGATGAAGACCGGAACGCCGCCGCGCGTTGCGATTTTGGCTGCGTCGATCTTGGAACGCATCCCGCCGGTACCGACGCTGGTGCCTGCGCCTCCGGCCATGCCGTATATCTCTTCGGTAATTTCCTCGATCTCCTCATACCGGGTGGCATCGGGAGATTTGCGCGGATCCGCCGTATACAACCCGTCGGTATCCGTCAGGATGATGAGCTGCTGCGCTCGAACGAGGTTAGCCACGAGGGCGGAAAGCGTATCATTGTCTCCGAATTTCAGCTCATCAATCGAGACGGTGTCATTCTCGTTAATGATCGGTATGATGCCCTGCTTCAGCAGCTCCGAAATGGTCATATTCGCATTGTTCATGCGCTTCCGGTTCGCAAAATCAGTCCGGGTCAGCAAAATCTGCGCCGCCTTCAGCCGGTGCTCCGCTAGGGCATTCTGGTATGCCCTCATCAGCAGCGCCTGGCCGAGCGCAGCCGCGGCCTGCTTCTCATGAAGCAGCTTCGGCCTGCTCTCATAGCCGATCTCCCGGAAGCCTGCGGCAACCGCGCCGGAGGTCACGAGGAGAACCTCATGGCCGGCACCGCGCAGGGCTGCCAGCTCGGCAGCGAAGAAGGCGACGGAATCCAGATTCAAGCCGCCTTCCTCGGTTGTGAGGGAGCTGCTTCCGATCTTGACGACGATGCGTGAGCTCATCGCAATCACTTCCTTGTACGTATTTTTAGTCTCTAGCATTGATGGATGCATGATCATAGAAATAAAAAAACTTCCGTCCTTGAAAAAGGACGAAAGCTAGTCTTCCGCGGTACCACCTTTATTGATGAGCTATTTCATGCCCATCCGGCTTTGGCCTTGTAACAGAAGGCGCTGTCCTGCTTGAAGCAGGCCGCTCGGGGGTAGGTTTCGGAAAGGGGCCGCGCCGAGCCCTCTCAGCCAGTGGAGCTCGTTCTCTGGTTTGCGCGCCGTATGCTTTCGTACTGGTCCCGTCATCGCGTTTGACGATTCAATGTTCATGTATTGCAAGAATATCATATTGATGCCGTTTTTTCAAAGCAAAAACGAAGCTTCTAGAAGAGGCCCAGCTTGCCGATCCGATATGCCGCTTCCTGCATCCGCTCCTCGCTGCTCAGCAGACCGACGCGGACATACCCTTCGCCGTGATCGCCGAAACCGACTCCCGGGGCAACGGCAACCTTGGCTTCCTCAAGGAGCAGGTTTGCAAACGCAACGGACGTATAGCCCTTGGGAACAGGCAGCCAGCTAAAGAACGAGCCTGCCGGCTTCGGCGCATCCCAGCCGATCTCCGACAACGCTGCGAAGAATGCGTCCCGCCGGCTTTGATAACGGCTTACCAGCGTTTGGACGCAATCCTGGGGGGCAGTCAGGGCAGTAGCCGCTGCTGCCTGAATTCCTCCGAACAAGCTGACGTAAATATGGTCCTGAAGCAGGTTGATCAACGAGATGATCTTCGCGTTCCCGAGAGCGAAGCCAACCCGCCAGCCGGCCATATTATACGTTTTGGACAGCGTATAGAACTCCACGCCGACGTCCTTGGCTCCCTCAGCCTGCAGAAAGCTGACAGGCTGCTTGCCGTCGAAGCCGATCGCGCCGTAAGCGAAATCGCTGGCCACAACGATTCCGTGCTTTGCGGCAAAGTCCACGGTCTCCTCGTAAAAGGACAGGGGAGCTACCGCCGAGGTCGGGTTGTTCGGATAGTTCAGGAACATCAGCTTAGCCCGCTCCCGGTCGGACGGGGCGATGCGGCTATAATCGGGAAGAAAGCCGTTGTCCGCCGTAAGCGGCATAAACTTCATTTCAGCGCGGGCAAGAGCAACGCCGGACCAGTAATCCGGATAACCCGGATCGGGCACGAGACAGACGTCCCCGGGATTAAGGAGCACTTGCGGGAGCTGGACGAGCCCGGTCTTTCCGCCGAACAGAATGGCGACCTCGGTTTCCGGATCCAGATCCACGTTATAATCCTCCTTATAACGATGGGCAATCGCTTCCTTAAGAAACGAATAGCCGGTAAACGGCGAGTATTTATGATATTGAGGATTGTCGGCTGCCTCCTTCAGGCTTGCCACGATATGAGGAGGCGTCGGCTGATCGGGATTCCCCTGGCCGAGATTAATGACGTCGTGACCCTGGGCCACCTGCCTGTTGACATTCGAGACCAGCGTCGCGAAAAACTGGGTCGGCAGCGTCGGCATTATCTCGGCCGGCTCGATATGGAATGGTTGATTAGGTTTGCTCATGGCGGATTCATCACTCCGGTTATTGAATTGCGCTTGATTCCCCTTCATTATGCATGGTTGTATCAGCGGTCTTAAAACAATTAGCATTAATTTATCACGATTTATCCGGGGTGTATAGAGGGAAATGGCGTACAGGGTTGCGGCGGCAGGCCCTTCGGGGCTATGATGATGTCAAGAACAGCCGAGGGTTCGTTTGGACAAGGACCGCTTGCGCTAAACCATGAGTATTTGACCTGATTCCTAATTCAAAAGAATATAGGCATGACAAGGGGGAACCGAAAGTGACTGGAGGAGCTAAGCCTCAATTGAATATCGCGCTCATTCAAGCTTATATCGAGATAGGCGAACCGGGCGCCAATACGAACCATTTGGCGGCGATGATGGAGAAGGCCGTATCCGCAGAAGAAAGGCCGGACGTGATCGTGCTGCCGGAAATGTGGAATACCGGGTATGCGCTGGACCGGATTGGAGAGCTTGCCGACCCGAACGGGGAGGAGACGAAGCGGCGGCTGAGCGACTTCGCCAAGCGGCATGGCGTTCATATCGTAGGCGGATCGGTAGCGGAGAAGATCGGCGATCGGATATACAACACGATGTACGTATTTGGAAGGGATGGCGAGATTACCGCAAGGTATTCGAAAATGCATCTGTTCCGTTTGATGGATGAAGAGAAGTTTCTTCATGCCGGAGAGGAAGCGGTCACCTTTGATCTGGAGGGCTTGAAAGCCGGGGCATCGATCTGCTATGACGTCCGATTTCCTGAGCTGTCCCGTACGCTGGCGCTGGCAGGCGCGAACGTGTTGTTCGTTCCGGCCGAGTGGCCGCATCCGAGACTCCATCACTGGAGGACGCTCCTGACGGCCCGGGCTATCGAGAATCAAATGTATGTCGTTGCCTGCAATCGGGTCGGCCGCAGCGGAGAGACGGAGTTTTTCGGGCATTCCTTGCTGATCGATCCTTGGGGTGAAGTGATTGCCGAAGGCGGTGAAGAGGAATCCATCGTCACCGGCACGCTGGATTGCACCCTACCAGGTGAAGTGAAGGGGCGGATTCCGGTGTTCGAGGACCGGAGGCCTCACTTGTATTTTAAGTAAGGTTTTTGCAAAAATCCAAAGCAAAAGAAAGCAAGGATGCGCACCTGAAATTTCAGTTTCATATGCGGTCAGGCGGGTATACTATGGGTAATCCGACTGAGAGGAGGTTTTCGAACGCATGGCAGAGAACAACCAATTCGACAGCCGCGGCATTGAGCAGGAAGATCAGAAGGCGCAGTTTCGCAGCTTCGTCGAGCAAGTAACGGGCGGCGGAAGCAACAGCAGGAACGAGTCCTTACAAGATCAATCGCGCACGGCGGATGAGCAAAATCGGATGATCGACCAGCACAATCTGCGAAAATAGCTCGCCGATCAAAATTCACGGCAGCTGACGCTCTTTCGCAGGTTAGGATGGCAGGCACGGTACTAGGACAGAGAAAAATAAAAAAAGCAGGCCCTTGTTATAGGTCATTGACCTTGGCAAGGGCCCTTTGCTGCGGGTTTATACGAATAGAAGGAACCCGTTTCCGATTTCGGATGAATCAGGACGGACTCCCGATTACTCACGTACGCTTTCCACCACGAGTTTATCCATGACCTGCTTGAAGGTATCGATGAAGGCGTCCGCCGCCTTCGACAAATACCGTCCATTGCGGAAGGCAACGACGAGCGTCCGGCTGGGGACCGGCTCGGCAAGCGGCAGATAGACGGGGATAAACTCGCTTCGCTTCGCTCTGGCAATGAATCGCGGGACTAGCGTAACCCCCATGCCCGTCGCGACCAGGGACTGCAAGGTTTCGATGTTATTGCTCTCGAACACCACCTTCGGCTCGAAGCCTGCTTCGCGGCAAATATCGAATGTAAGCTTCCGAAAGCCCTGACCCTTCTTCAGCACCACGAATTCCTCGTCCCGGATTTCATCAAGGGAAATCGGCCGGACCGGGTCATGCGCCGCCCGCCGTGCCAGCTTATGCTGCGGCGGAACCGCGAGATCGATCATCTCTTCGCCGATCGGAATCCAGGATAGCGAAGGCTCGGTGAGCGGGAGCGCCAACAGGCTCAGATCAGCCTTGCCGCTCGCCGTCAGCTTCTCCAGGTTCATGGAGGAGTCCTCCAGGAGCGTGATTTCAATATCCGGATACCCTTTCTTGAACGCCGGCAGCACCCTTGGCAGCAGATGGGACCCCGTGATCGGCATGCTGCCGACGACGACCTTGCCTTTGCGAAGCTGGGAAATGTCGGACATCTCCTGCTTCAGCTGCTCGACCGCGTCCATGATCTTCTGGGCATGCTCCACAAAGCTTGCGCCTGCGTGCGTCAGCTCGACCGAGCTGGTGTTGCGCTGAAACAGCAGAACGCCAAGCTCCTTCTCCAGCTTGGACAGCTGCTGGCTCAGCGAGGGCTGGGCGATGTGGAGCTTCTCCGCGGCCCGGGAAAAGTTCTTGTCCGCTGCGATTTGCAGCGTATATTGCAGTTGTCTAAGTTCCATGAAGATCATCACCCCGTTATAGCTGTATCCTATTACATCTATAGTTATTATATCTTGGAACAATGAAGATGGAAATGATATATTACTATCAACGTAAGGATGATGCGCTGCAAAGCTTGTACCACAAGGCGATCAAGGGCGGTCATCCTGTCAATGGACGATAGAACAATGGGGTGATATTGATGGGTAAGAAGACAATGTTCGAGAAGATTTGGGATAATCACGTTATTCATCAGGAAGAGGGTAAACCGGGCATTTTGTACATCGACCTGCATCTCGTTCACGAGGTGACTTCGCCGCAGGCGTTCGAGGGACTGCGTCTCAGCGGCCGCAAAGTGCGCCGTCCGGAGCTGACATTCGCTACGATGGACCACAACGTGCCGACTAAGGACCGCTATAACATTACGGATCCGATCTCCAAGCAGCAGATCGATACGTTGACCAAGAACTGCCAGGACTTCGGCGTAACGCTGTTTGATCTGGACACCATCGATCAGGGCGTCGTTCACGTCATGGGACCGGAGCTGGGACTGACGCATCCGGGGAAAACGATCGTGTGCGGCGACAGCCACACCTCCACGCACGGGGCATTCGGAGCGCTAGCTTTCGGGATCGGCACAAGCGAGGTTGAGCATGTGCTTGCAACGCAGTGCCTTCAGCAGGCGAAAGCCAAGACGATGGAAGTGCGCTTTGTAGGCAAACGCAATCCAGGCGTAACGGCTAAGGATATGATTCTTGGCGTCATCGCAAAATACGGAACGGATTTTGCGACCGGATACGTCATTGAATACACGGGCGAGGCGATCCGGGAGCTGTCGATGGAAGAGCGGATGACGGTCTGCAACATGTCGATCGAAGGCGGAGCGAGAGCAGGGATGATCGCACCGGATGAGACGACCTTCGAATATTTGCGCGGACGTCAATACGTGCCGCAAGGCGAAGCCTTTGATGAGGCTGTAGCAGCTTGGAAAGAGCTCGTAACCGACGAGGGTGCCGAGTTCGACAAGGTTGTGGAATTCGACGTTGAATCGCTGATTCCGCAAGTAACCTGGGGAACAAGCCCGGGCATGGGAACCGACATTACGTCAACCGTTCCGAATCCGGCCGATTTCAAGACGGAAAACGAACGGAAAGCTGCTGAAAAGGCGCTTGAATACATGGCGCTCGTTCCTGGTACGCCGATGTCGGAAATTCCGATCGATTACGTGTTCATCGGCTCCTGCACCAACGGACGCATCGAAGACCTGCGTGCAGCGGCGGCGGTTGCCAAAGGCCACAAAGTGGCGGATAACGTGACGGCAATCGTCGTTCCGGGCTCGGGACGCGTCAAGCTCCAAGCCGAGAAGGAAGGGCTTGACAAAATTTTCATCGAAGCCGGTTTTGAATGGCGTGAAGCGGGCTGCAGCATGTGTCTTGCGATGAACCCGGACGTGCTTCAGCCAGGACAGCGCTGCGCTTCGACGTCGAACCGGAATTTCGAAGGACGTCAAGGCCGCGGCGGCAGAACGCATCTCGTATCTCCTGCCATGGCGGCAGCGGCGGCCGTGAAAGGCCATTTCGTTGATGTTCGCGACTGGAATTTTGTTGCTGAAGAAGTTGTAAGCTAAGAGGACGGAGGAGAAACGTATGCAAGCATTTACGAAATTAACCGGTATCGTGGCGCCTGTCGACCGCGTGAATGTCGATACCGACGCAATTATACCTAAGCAATTTCTGAAACGGATCGAGCGCACAGGGTTTGGGCAGTTCCTGTTCTATGAATGGCGCTTTGACGAGCAGGGGGAGGAAATTGAAAGTTTCCCGCTTAACCAGCCGCGTTATCAAGGCGCTTCGATCCTGATTTCGCGGGCAAACTTCGGCTGCGGTTCCTCCCGGGAGCATGCGCCTTGGGCAATCCTGGATTACGGCTTCCGCGTTGTCATTGCACCGTCGTTTGCCGATATTTTCTATAACAACTGCTTCAAGAACGGCATTCTGCCGATCAAGCTTTCCGAGGAGCAGGTGGAAGAGCTGTTCCAGCGCACCGATGCCAATGCCGGTTATCAGCTGAACGTCGATCTTGAGAGCAAGACGATTACCGATAATCAAGGATTTCATATCGACTTCGACCTTGATGAGCACCGCCGCCAGTTTCTGCTTCAGGGCTTGGACGATATCGGCTTGACGCTCCAGCACGAGAGCGAGATCGACGCTTACGAGAAGAAGCACGCATCCCGTCTGTTTGCCTAATTGCGAAGGTTTGCTCGTCAAAAGATTACAAGATTATTAAACTTCCATTTCTTATGTAGGAAATGGAAGTTTTTTTTGGTATGATGGAAGTAATATGCAGCAATTGTTCACAGAAGAGCGTGAATGTCGGTATTTGTCCGGTACATTTTTTCTCCGAAAATGCCGATTTACATAAATGATAGATTGTAAGTGGCGGTTTGTCGGTATGTCGGTTCTATATGTAGAAAATTCAATCATGGGATGATCGAGGTGGATTCATGAAGAAGTTAGGTTTTTTGTTGGCGCTGATTCTATGTTTGCTGGTGTTTCCTAAGTCCGTGGACGCGGCTTCTTCCGGCGCAGCCATTTATCTGGACGGACAGCAGCTGAATTTGTCGTCCGGCGTCAAAGTCGACAACATCAAGGGAAATGTGATGATACCGATCCGGGTCGTATCGGAGAACCTCGGATTTGACGTGCGCTGGGACAAGTCCTCGCGGTCGGTGACGGTGTCGAGTAGCGACAAGAGCGTGCGCATGGTTGTCGGCAACGCTCAAGCGGAGCTGGACGGCGAACTGGTCGATTTAAATCTTCCTCCGGTATTAAGCGGGGACACGACGCTGGTCCCGCTGCGCTTCGTCAGCCAACAAATGGGCCTGGACGTCAAGTGGGACAACGCAGCAAAAGCGGTCTACCTGACATCGCCCGTTCCTTCGTCTCCGGATGCAGGTACCTCGCCGGGGAGCGGAGGAGGTTCGGGGACGGACTCGTCTGCTCCTGGGAATAACGCCGATTTATCGACCTTGACTGGGATTTCTTTCAGCGACAATCGTTTGATGATCTCCACAGAGGGAACGGTTGCTCCGAGTGTATTTCCGATGAAGGGGCCGGACCGCATCGTGGTGGATTTGCCGAATACGGCATTTTCCGAAGCCTTTCTGGCCGATCACGTAATGAATCCCAGCAGCGGCGGCGAGATGGCCGTAACGGATTATCCCGACGTAGCCAAGATCCGGTTTGCGCTTTTCAGCCATAGCCCGTCAACAGTACGGGTTGTCATTGATTTGAACGGACCCGCGAGCTACGGGGTGACTCATGAATCGGGGCTGACGATCGTGGATCTGAATGCAGAGGGAGATATGGTGATACCGCCTGTTCCTCCGGTATCCGGAAGCGGCAAGAAGATTGTGGTCATCGACGCCGGACATGGCGGCAGTCAGCCGGGGGCGACCAGCGTGACGGGCAAATCGGAGAAGGTCATGAACCTTGACCTGGCACTCAAGGTTGAGGCCCTGCTTAAGAATGAGAAGAACATTGAAGTCGTGATGACGCGCAGCAATGATTCCACGCTAGGACTCAAGGATCGGGTGAAGATCGCCAACGATTTGAAAGCGGACATTTTCGTCTCGATCCACGGCAACAGCAGCACGTCCAGCAGTCCGAACGGCACGGAAACATATTATACGAGAGATGCGAGCAAACAGCTCGCCAATGTGATCCACAAGCATTTGGCCAAAGCGACTGGGCTGTTCGACAGGGGCGTTAAATACAGCAGCCTGCATGTAACCCGGGAAACGAAGATGCCGGCGGTCCTCCTCGAAATCGGCTTCCTGAGCAATAAGGGTGATGAAGCCCAGTTGTTTAACGAAGATTTTCAGAATCGTGTTGCACAAGGTATTGTTGAGGGTATAAAAGAATATCTTAAGTGAGGTTTTTACTTGAGGCTCATCGAACCGCAGCTACTTACATAGGACGGATAAAAAAATGATGAGACCTGAATACTTCCTTCACGTACAATTACCTGTACAAGATTTTATGAACCTAGAGGGGGACACAACGATGAACAAGAAATATTGGATGACAGGAATGCTGGCGCTGCTGCTTGTTTTTAGCGCAGGCTGCGGCCAGAAGCCGGCTGCAGCCCCCGCCGATACTCCGGAACAGACCGTGGATGCGGATCAGGCGGATCCAGGCGATCAGGCGGCTGGCCAAGATAACGAGGATGAGGCAGTAGAACCGGTTAACGCTGGAGTACCGGAGGGAACAGGCCAGACTGCGTCCGGCGGGGAAAGCACAACACCACCGGCCAGCGGAAAGGATACGCCTCCGACTGAACCTGAGAAGGTAGATGCTGCCGTCAACCCTGAGAATAAGTCGAGCATCAAGCTCTACTATACCGACCCGGAGGTAATGGAGCTTAAAGAGGCAAGCCGTGAGATCACCTACTCGGGTGACGAGGATAAGTATAAAAAAGCATTCGAGGCTCTCCAAACGAGCTCTGACGCATCCCTTAACCCGTTATGGTCGGATAAAATTACGTTGAAATCGTTAAAGTTCGATCAAGGTGCATTGACGCTCGACATCAGCAAGCCGGCTGAGGCGAATCTGGGCGCGGGAGGTGAAATGTTCGCCATTGACGCCTTGCAGAAGACCTTTTTCCAATTTGAAGAGGTCAAATCGATCGAACTGCTGGTCGACGGACAGCAGATCGAAAGCTTGATGGGGCATGTGGAGATTGAACATCCTATGACTCGAAAATAATACTGTTGAACTACTTGGTTTCTCATATATGAAAGCCGAAACTCCTATTTCAGTGATGAAGTAGGAGTTTTTTTTGGTAATATGGGAACAATTTCGCAACTTTCAGCCAGGGTCAGCGTCTAAAGTTTGTCAGGTAATGTCGGACAGGCCGATTGCAGAAACGCCAATCTATGGCAAAATAATAGGATGGTAGGGGTGAAGGATGAAGAAGTTCGGTTTTTTATTGTTTCTGGTTGTCATGATGATTGCGTTTCCTAAGATGGCGGATGCAAGTTCGTACAGCGCAAAAATTTACCTGGACGGTCAACAAATCAATGTGTCATCGGGTGCCAAGGTGGAAAACATCAATGGGACGGTCATGGTGCCGATTCGAATCGTATCCGAGAATCTTGGCTTTCAGGTTGATTGGAGTAAGGCAACCAAAACGGTAACTGTCCAAGACGGATCCCAGAAAGTAACGATGACTATCGGAAGCCAGTATGCCGACATCAACGGGCAGCGGGTCCAAATGACCAAAGCGCCGGTTCTTCGAGGCGGGACGACGATCGTTCCGATTCGATTTGTCAGTGAACAGATGGGGATGCAGGTTCGATGGGACAACGGGACAAAATCGGTGCATTTGACTTCCGGCAATGCAGGAAGCAACCCGGATGGAGCCGATGGGGCCCACACGGCCACGGTAGACGGCATAAGCTTCAGCGACAATAAACTGATGGTTGCTGTCACAGGCAATGCCAAACCGAGCATTTCGAAGCTGGGCAATCCGGACCGTATCGTCATCGATATGGTCAATACGGAGTTTTCTGACAGCTTCGGCACCATGAACGATTATGACGAAGTGAACAAATTCGGACAGATGGCGGTGTCCGGGTACTCCGACGTGAAGTCGGTTCGTTATTCGCTCTATAACAGCAGCCCTCTCACGGTTAGGATCGTGCTTGATCTGAACCAACCGGCAAACTATACGGTTTCCGGGCTTGAGAACGGCTCCGGGATCTTGACCGTGGCACTGACTGCTGCTACAGATCCATCACCGGGTACAAGCGGCAAAAAGATCGTCGTGATTGATGCCGGTCATGGGGATCATGATCCGGGGGCAATCGGCGTCACGAAGAAGAGGGAGAAGGATTTCAACCTTGCCATGGCGCTGAAGGTCGAGAAGCTGCTTGCGAATGAACCGAATATTGATGTTGTGTTGACCCGAAGCACGGATAAATTTCTCGAGCTGAAGGATCGCGCAAAATTGGCGAACGATCTGAAAGCGGACGTTTTCATATCGATACATGCGAACAGCGGCCCTTCCGCCGCAACGGGCACGGAAACGTATTATTACGACCAATCCGACAAAGCGCTGGCAGCCGCCTTGCACAAAGAAATCGTCAAGGCCATGGGCTTGAAGGACCGCGGAGTAAGATACGGCAATTTCCATGTCATTCGCGAGACGAAGATGCCGGGAGCGCTGCTGGAAGTCGGCTTCATGAGCAACAAGACCGATGAGAGCAAGCTGTTTGATCCCGCAACCCAGGATCGTGTGGCAGCGGCCATTGTTCGCGGTATTAAAAATTATTTGAATGTGAATTGATGAGACGAGTCCAGTGTAATTTGCAGGAGGTGGCGATTTTGAACAAAAAAATATGGTCGGCCGGATTTCTGGCAGCCGTCATGCTGATCGGCGCCGGCTGCGGACAGAAGCCCGGAGCTGCGCCGGACGACACGCCGGAGCAGGTAACTCCTGCACCCGAAGATCAGACAGGCCATGGAAGCGGCGGCGTGACGAACGGCTCGGGCGGGACGTCAGGAGCCGGAAACGAAGCGACTGCGCCCGAAATGAAGACGGAGAGCATCAAAGCGTATTATACCGACCCCGAGATGATGGAGCTGGTCGAAGGTAGAGCTGAGATTTCCTATAAGGATGAGCTTGGGAAATACGAGGCCGCATTCAAGACGCTCCAGCAGAGCAGCGATGCGGACAAGCTTCCGCTGTGGGAGAAAATCCAGCTTCATTCGGTACAATTCGAAAGCGGCAAGCTGACGATTGATGTAGCCGTTCCGGACGAAGCCAATCTGGGGGCCGGCGGAGAGTCGTTTGCTGTCGATGCGCTCAAGAAGACATTTTTCCAGTTCGACGAGGTGGAATCGATCCAGCTTCTCGTCGACGGACAGCAGACGGAGTCCTTGATGGGGCACGTCGATATGGAAAATCCGATGACTCGGTAATGATGGTTGAAGGAGATCACGATCTGCTGTCGAATAGTAGTATATGATGAAGCAGTAGTTAGGAGAGGGGAAAGAGAATGGTACTTAGACACAGCAAACATATTCATTCCAAAAAAGTGGTCTCCGCCGTCATGGCCGGACTTATAGCATTGGGGGGCGGCGCTTCCGCCGTATCAGCAAATGAAACGTCGGGAGGCACGGCAGCAAGCACAACGCAATCAAGCCTAAGAGCATTCAGTGATGTCGCTGCAGGCTATTGGGGAGAAAAGTACATTTATCAGTTGGCGGCACAAGGGATCGTTACGGGGAGTAGCGGAAAGTTCAGACCGAATGATCCGGTTACACAGCAGGAAGCTGTGACGATGGCGATCCGCTTTTTAAGCATGCAGGATCAGCTAGGCAGCGGCGCTGCGACATTACCGACAAATATTAAAGTTAACGATTATTTCACGCAGTACGTTCAACTGGCTTTTCAGCAAAGCCTGCTCGACAAGCAAAAGGAGTCCGGTTATTCGGACGAAAAGGTCATCTGGGGTGCGCAGAAAGCATCGCGGGAATGGGTTACCGAAATGCTGGTGCGTTCCATCGGACGTACCGCGGAGGCAAATGCCGCCAAGAATAATGCGACAGGCTTTGCAGATAATGCCAAAATTTCTCCGGATCGCCTTGGCTATGTGAACGTAGCGGTAGAGTTAGGGCTGGCCCAGGGCGTCAACGGCAATAAGTTCGATCCGCAAGGAGCTGTGACGAGAGCCCAGCTGGCAACGTTCTTCAGCCGTGCGCAAGCGTATATCGATACGAAATATGTCAACCAATACGAAGGCTATATCGCTTCCTTGGATAATGGCAAGCTCGAATTGTACGTTGACGGCAAGCTGCACTCGTTCAAGCTGGATGCATCGACCGCGTACTTTACTTCGGATTCCGCGAAGAGACAGCAATTCTCCGATCTGAAACCTTATACGAAGGTTGTGGTCGTAGCGAATAACGGAACTGCGGCTTATGTGGAAACCAAGGATCCTGCACAGCAAGTGGAGCGTTTCGAGCGTACATATGCACGACTGTCGCCAAATCATGTCATTTGGTTCGATACAGGCAGCACCTTTGAGGAGCTGAGCTATGATGCCAATACGCTGTTCCTCGATCAAAACGGGAATAAAATTGATCCGAAGACCCTTGCAGCAGGCAGCCTGCTTACCATTGAACGCGAAACCTTCAGCCCGCAAAAACGAATCGTATCGATTCGCGTTAAGAGCGGGCTGGTGAATAAGTCGTCTGAGGGCGTCATCACGAGCATCGACACCGTAAATAAGACGATCACTCTGAAGGACAGCACAGGATACGAGGATACGTTTGCCTGGGACGAGAAGACCGTGATCCGTTACCAGAATCAAATTCTGACTCCGGCTGAGCTGAAGGCGGGCTACACGGTGAAATTCTTGGTGGAGAACAGCGTTCTTCAGTCCGTGGAAGTTGCGCAAAGCGTAGAACGTACCGTTCAAGGCATGCTGTATGCGGTTGAAGAGAACGGCAAGACGATCACCTACAAGCGGAATGGCAGCACGCAGCTCGAAACGAAGTTTTTGGCTGACAAGCCTGAGATTATCGTCAGCGGCGTAGCGAAGCCGGTTCTCTCGGATCTGCTGGCAGATGCCGTTTCCGGAGACAAGGTTTTGCTGACGATCAATGGGGAAGAGCAAGTGACCAAGATTGAGGTAACCGGCCGGCAGATGGAACAGCTCGATGCCGCTACCATCGTGAACTATGATCCAAAGACGCGTTGGTTGACCGTTCGTGATGCGAATAACCAGCCGCGGGTCATCATTTTGGATGAGAAGACGAAGCTCGAAGCAAGCACGGGAACGACGCTCGATAAAGTGGAGCCGCTCTTGGGCGCAGGACGCAAAGTGAGCGTGTCGGTTATCGGGACCCGGGCACTGTCGCTGGAAGTTGTATACAAGGTCGAAGGCAAGGTCAGCAGCATCAATACGTCCAAGAAAATCATCTCGATTGTGGACGCGAACGGTAAAGTGGAAGAAATTCCGTATAACACCACGCTGATCGTTGAAATTTTCGGCAAATCTTCCGCATCGCTGGCGGATGTCCGAGTAGGTGACGAAGTGTCAGCTCAATTGTCGACTAACCAGGATTATCTGCAGACGTTAAAAGTGAAGACGGCAGCCCAGTTCGAGGTTGTCTTTACGGAGCCTTCGAAGAACCGGATTCGTGTAAAAGCAAACGGAACGACCAGCGATATTTATACCGATAAAGCAACGCTGACGGGCGAGAGCGGACAAGCTATCCTGCTTGCCGACCTCCGTCCGGGCACGCTGGTCAACATATCCCTTCAAGGTAACACGGCCGTGGCCATATCTGAAGTGAAGCTGACGCTTGGCGAGATCACGAATGTGGACGCATCCGGTAATGTGGTGACCGTGAAGGATTATGCCGGCAACAGTCAAGCCATTGGGGTAAGCGCAGGAGTGAAGGTCGTCCGCAACGGCTCGACGGCTACGAACTTGAGCACGCTTGCCGCTTCAGATCGCGTTGAAATCCGTAAGGATATTCAAGGCGTGACGATTATTAATGTGATGGAAAAGCTGGAGCGCTCCTTCTGGCAGTCCAGCAATTCCGAAATCCAGGTGAAGCGCAAATCGATCAACGATAACTATCGCTTCGCCCTGTCGGATAAAGTATTTGTTCATCAAGGTGACACGACTTTATCCGTGCAATCCCTGAAGGAAAATGATAATATTGTACTGTACCTGAACAACGGTGTCGTTGTGGAGATTGTAAAACAGTAGGATTTATCATCCGGGGATTACTTGAGACACACCGTCTTGATGCGGGGGCTTCTTCGCATCAAGATTTTTTTTTGCGGGAGGGAATTCATATTATGAATGCGGCAACGGTACGTCATATTCTGGATACAATGGCAACGATGTTTCCGGATGCACACTGCGAACTGAATCACAGCAATGCGTTTGAGCTGACCATCGCTGTGCTGCTGTCCGCCCAGTGTACGGATGAAACCGTGAATAAAGTGACCAAGGATCTGTTTCAGAAATACAAAACTCCGCTGGATTACGTATCGGTGCCGCTCGAGGAGCTGGAGCAGGATATCCGGCGGATCGGCTTATACCGTAATAAGGCGAAGCATATTCAGAACCTGTGCGCGATCCTGATCGAGCAGTACGGCGGCGAGGTGCCGGAAGCTCATGACGAGCTGGTCAAGCTGCCGGGCGTTGGACGGAAGACGGCGAATGTCGTCGTATCGAATGCTTTCGGCGTTCCGGCCATCGCTGTGGATACGCATGTCGAGCGAGTGTCCAAGCGTCTTGGTCTGGCTGCGTGGAAGGACTCGGTGCTGGAGGTGGAGAAGAAGCTGATGAAGCGGGTGCCTCGTGAGGAATGGACGATAACGCATCATCGGATTATTTTCTTCGGCAGGTACCACTGTAAAGCACAAAATCCGCAGTGCCAGATTTGCCCGCTCCTTGATGTCTGCCGTGAAGGAAAGAAGCGTATGAAAACATCGGCAGTCAGGAAGAATAAGGAACAGCCGAGAGTAAGCAAGACATAGACAAGATAAGAGGATGGGATAACACATGAAATGCATCTCCGTTTATACCGACAACTTTGAATTGTTCTCCGATATTTTCGAGCATGTGGTGGAGAGCCAAAACCAACTGAACGAGAATGAAGAGCAAGAGGTGGAAGGCGTGACCTTCAGCCATTCCGGGGACGCGCCGGAACACTATTTGGAAAGAATGTCGCAAAAGCCCGAAGTCGTGGTTATGCGCGACAAATCCCGCGGTTTAACGATTCTGCAGCACGGCAGCGTGTTTGAAATTTTGATTCCGGCGGAAGACGGAACCGTAGTATCGTAAAGCTCGTTTGACTGCGCTTCGCAATTTGGTTCATTTAAGCTGAGCACAGCGGCACGGATTTTCATAAGCGATACTTCTTCAGGACCTCAGGAAGGCGCCTGAGAGAACTTCGGGTAGCGAAAGGCGGCAGGGCATTGCTGCTAACCGTTCCCGATGTTTACGAGTGAGGTATCCAATCGATCCGATGTTTGACAAGAGGCTGTCCCGTAAGGTCTATGACCCGGGGTAGCCTTTTCGTATGTTGAGGAAGCAACGGGGGAAATGCTTGCGGGGGATATGACGTATCGTTCACCCGATGACGTAATCTCGAAGAAGCAAACGGGCACGGGGAACGAGAGGAGCATGTCGGTTAATTAGAGTCCTCTCCGGATGCGTTGTTTTCTTTCATTAATATAAGAATATAATAAGATGATCTCTGGACCGAAGGAATCGTAAACAACGGACATGTGGATAGAAAGCCGGATACATACACATCGAACAGGAGATCGGAAGACGATGAGTTAGAACCATACGAATGATTATAACGAACGGTAAGCGAGCACTGTATCTGAAGAAGGGAATAGCTTTTCCGTCGCATTCCGAACAGAAGGCAGCGACCGGAAGCATAGACTTTCGTTCGCTTTTGCAGGCGGATATCCCCACCTCCGTAACAACAGGAATCGGAAGAACCATTCATGCATCTCCTTAACATAGGGGAGTGAAATCAACCACCGCATGTAGTGCATTGTACTTTAAAGTCACAAGCAAGTAGTTCACCCACCATCCACGGGGGATCAGGCTGCATAATTTTTGATAACGAGGCATGTCCGCTTCACGAAGCATGAAAGGATGGATTCGGGGAGGAGCTTAACGTGTTCTTCGCTCATGAAATGTCGCAAAATCGCAGCGGGATCGAAATGCGATGATTCCTTTAATGCCCAAGCGATGATACAATAAAAAGATGTGAATAGAATGTGTCAGAAATATAAGATTCATGGATTGGAGCGAGAAAGGACATTGAAGATAGCCGAACGTGAACTGGGAGCCCATGAGCTTAGCAAGACGATGACAACGGTTAAGGACCGCTTTTTGGATTGGAATGACGAATCATCAGCGGCTCTAGCCGAGGATTTGATACGCAAGGGAGCGAGCGGGGAGCTGACGCTGGCGTTTTGCGGCCACTTCTCGGCCGGCAAGTCCAGCATGATCAATGCGCTCTGCGGCAAACCAGTGCTGCCATCCGGTCCGGTGCCGACCAGCGCCAATATCGTCACGATCCGCAGCGGCACACCGAAAGCCCTCATTCATCGCGCAGCCGATGATCATGGCGAGCCGATGACGGTGACGATTGAGGAGCTGGCTGATTATTGCAAAGAGGGCAGAGCCTATTCAGCCATTGAGGTATGGGAGGACATTCCGCTGCTCGGGGAATCCGGCGTTCTGATGGATACGCCGGGGGTAGACTCAACGGATGACGGTCACCGTTTGGCTACCCACTCCGCGCTTCATATGGCCGATGTCGTTTTTTACGTGATGGATTATAACCATGTGCAGTCGGAGAGCAATCTCTTGTTTGCGAAAAGCTTGTCGGATTGGGGAAAGCCGCTGTATCTTATCGTGAATCAGGTCGATAAGCATCGGGACCAGGAGCTGTCGATAACGGATTATTTGCAGGACGTGAAAAAGGCCTTTGCGCAGTGGAAAATTGCCTATAAAGGACTTCTCTGCACGTCGCTTAAGGTGAAGGAGCATCCTTATAACCAATGGGAGCGGCTCAAGTCGCTGATTCGTGAACTTATCGCGATTAAAGATCCGCTTCTTGGCTACAGCGTATCCTGCTCCATGCATCATGCGGCGGATCAGCATGTGGACGCTTTCGCCCGCTCTCTCCAGCCCGAGAAAGAACGGCTGCTTGAGGAAATCGGCGGTGAGGAGGCGGCAGCGGCCCTTAAGGCGCGCCTTGAAGAGCTGGAGTCACGGAAGCGGGAGGCGGAATCGCTGCCCGGAACTGCCCGCCAAGCGCTTCGCAGCGAGGCGGATTCTCTTCTTGCCAATGCGAACTTAACGCCGGCGGATGTGCGCGAGCTCGCCCGCCTGTTCTTGGAGAGCCGCCGCAGCGGGTTCAAGGTCGGCTTCCTATTCTCGGGCGGAAAGACCGAAGAAGAGAAGCGCCGCCGTCTGGAAGCGTTCCATGCCCGATTGAAGGAACAGATCTCCGCTCAGGTCGATTGGCATGTCCGACATTTGTTCCGTAGCATCACCGAGAGCTATACGGAGTGGAATACGGAATGGGAAAGCATGCTGGATCATGAGCTGCCGACGGTTCAGGAGGATATGGTTACAGGCGGGATCCAGTCGGATGCGATTGTTTCCGGGGAGTATGTGCTGAACTATTGCCGGGAGCTGGCCGAGCGCATCAAGGCCAGCTATCGCCGTGCCGTGTCGGAGCTGGCCGACCGGCTGCAGGCGGTGCTGACGGACGCTTCAGCCGTTCGTCTGCAGGAGCTGGGGCGCCAGCAGGAGGAGCTGCTGGCGCAATCAGCGGCTTCCGCCCGCTATGCTGCGCTGCAGCAGGCGGAAGCCGCCCGCGCGGCGGAGCTGGCGCAGCTGCTCCCGCCGCGCGCCTCCCTCACCCCCGGCCTCCTGCCGGAGGTGAGGGAGCCGGAAGGGCAGCCCGCCCAGGCGGCTGCCCAAGGCGGCGCCCCGGCTGCGCAGCCGGGGCAGGGGCGCACCGCTCCGCGCCGCAGCAGCGCTGCGCCGGGGGCGCCCCAGCGGCGCCAGCAGCTTGACGCTGCGGCAGCGCAGCTGCAAGCGGCCGCCGCGCTGCTGGCGCCGTACCCCGCGCTGGGCTCCGCCGCGCGGGATTTGACCGCCCGCGCCGAGGCGCTCGCGGGCGGCTCGTTCACGATGGCGCTGTTCGGAGCGTTCAGCGCCGGCAAATCCTCCTTCGCCAACGCCTTGCTTGGCGAAGCGGTGCTGCCGGTTTCACCGCACCCGACGACGGCCGCGGTGAACCGCATTCTCGCGCCGGCTGAAGGAAAGCCTCATGGGACCGCAGCCGTGCGCATGAAGAGCCGCGAGATGTGGTGGGACGATCTGAAGTATTCCTTCAGCGTGCTGGGATTGCCAGAGCCGAGCCCGGACCGCTGGAGGGCGGCAGCGGAACAGCTGACACCATCGGGGCTGCATCCGGCAGCTTTGCCGCATTACGGATTTCTGAAGGCGGCGGCTGCCGGCTGGGAAGAGATGGAGGGCAGGCTCGGGACGACGGAGCTTGTGCAGCTGCCGGAATACCGCGGATATGTCGCCGATGAGCGGAAATCCTGCTTCGTGGACGGGATTGATCTGTATTACAGCTGCCCGCTCACCGAGCAGGGGATCGTCCTGGTCGATACGCCGGGAGCAGACTCGCTGCATGCCCGGCATACGGGCGTCACGTTCAGCTATATTAAAAACGCCGATGCGATTGTCTATGTGACGTATTATAATCATGCCTTTTCCAAAGCGGACCGCCAGTTCCTGTCCCAGCTCGGACGGGTGAAGGACAGCTTCGCGCTTGATAAAATGTTCTTTATCGTAAATGCCGCCGATCTTGCCCAGTCTGAAGAGGAGCTGGGGGAAGTCATCAAGCACGTGCGCAGCAATTTGACGGCGAACGGCGTCGGCAGTCCGCATCTTTATCCGGTGTCGAGTCAATCGGCCTTAACCGGGAAGCTGCAGGACGATGCCGGAATCCTCGCCGCATCGGGGTTTCCGGCATTCGAGGAGGCGCTTGGGCGCTTTGCCGCGGTTGAATTGCCGAAGCTGTCGCTGCGCGCCGGGTATGATGAGGTGGCTTCCATCCGGGACCGGATTCGGACATGGGCCGAGCTTGCCGCTCAGGACGCTACGACGCGCCAGCAGAAGATCCAAGCGATGGAAGAAGTGCGAAGACAGGCGCTTGTTCGGCTAGAGCAGTTAACGGAGGATACGATGGCCCGCGATATAACGCAGGAATGCAGCGAGCTGTTGTTCCATGTGCGGCAGCGGCTCGATTACGCGATGAACCGATTCTTCCAGGAATCGTTCAACCCGTCCGTCCTCCGCGAAGACAGCGGAAATATGAAATCGGCTTTTGCCGCGTGCGGCCAGGATTTGCTGCGTACGCTGTCCCTGGAGCTGGATCAGGAGCTGTGGGCGACAACGCTCCGTTTGGAGCAGGCGGGACGCAAGCTGTCCGAAGGCGCAGCCGGAAAAGCGGCAGCCGATATTCAAGCGATGGAGGAGGGATTGGCGCTCACCCTCCGGCGGGAGCCGGATTGGCCGTCTCCGGAGCTTGCCGAAACGGAGCTTTCGATCGACGGAGGCTGGCTGGCATTCTGGTCCTTGTTCAAAAATCCGAAGCACTTTTTTGAGGGCAGCGGCAGCGTCAAGCTCCGCGAAGCGGCCGAGCCGAAGGTGAAGGAGGCGATCGCCGCCGTCGTCAGCAAGCGCGAGGAGCAGCTGGCGGAGCATTATGCCCGCATGGTCGCCAACTCCTTGCGCCATCATGCAGGAGCGCTTGAGGAACAGCTTCAGGAGTCGGTTGAAGCCATCATCGACTCGCTGAAGGACGGGCAATCCCCGCAAGTGTGGAATAAGCTGGCTGACGATTTGCAGGAGCTGACGGCGGCCGGACCTCTTCAAGGCTGATTCCGGCATCCTTGTTTCAACCGAGTGGGGACGATATTCCTAATCCAATTGAACAAATACGGGTCACGGATAAATCCGCGCCAAGTATGTTCCAGGTTTTGAATGGATGACAGTAGGTTCGTAAAAACGTTACACGCACCGAACGGAACATGCAAAGGTGCGTAAAAACGGTCCATTGCTTTGCAGAATAAACATCCATAGCGCAGACGTCTTCCGAGCCATGCATCATGGCGGCGGAGGCGTCTCTTTTTATGGAACCGTGAATTACCTTTTTATGTAACTTTATTTCGCGTGATTGAAGAGCAATGGCTGCACAAACCCCATGTATTTGGCGCCTGCCCCTGCACTTGCCATGTTCTAATGATGACTGCTGCCGATTAACAGCGTCGACTAATGACTGCTGTACGATCAACAGATCAACAGCGTCGACGTTCGGACGACAAGCATAGATGCAGGCTCCTGGGGACAGAAATCATAGAAAACCAACCTTCCGATACCCTTCTCCAAAAAGTCCGGAACCGGGACGAAATGCACAGTGGCTGCCCGAAGCGGTCGCTTCCGGGAGAAAGAGTAGCATAGGTGAGAATTAACGATTATTTAATCAGTAAACAAAGATAAGTTTAACTATTTGCCTTCATTAGGTCCTTTTGGCTCATTTATGACCGTTATTTCTCTTTGCCGCCCGTTCAGGTCGATGATAAACTTCATAAATGCTACATAACCTGAACGAAAAAAATCCTACGGAGGAAAATCATGAATGTTCTTAGGCAACTGCAGGGCTTCTTTTGGGAGAAACGGAGTTATCTCTTTCTCTCCATTCTCTGTCTGGCGATTGCAACGGCGCTGGGACTTGTGTACCCGTACCTCTTGCAAGTCCTGATTGACGATGCGATCAAGATGGAGAACTTCGGCATGGTTCCGCAGCTGGCACTGACCGTATTGGGGGTTGTCATCCTCAAAGCCTCCATGCAGTTTCTGCACGGCTTTTTTGGAGGGAGGCTGGGCAACTACCTCGCCTACTCGCTGCGTAACGCCTGCTACGAAAAATTGCAATTTTTATCGTTCCGTTACTATGACACGGCACGCACCGGGGACTTGATGTCGCGGCTGACCGGCGATCTGGAAGCGATCCGGATGTTTATCGGCTTCGGCTTCGCACAGCTGCTCAATCTGGTGCTGATGGTCACCTTCGGGTCCATCATGATGTTCACGATCAGCTGGAAGCTGACGCTGATCACGCTTGTCGCGATGCCGTTTCTCGTCGTCGCCGCACTCAAATTCGAATCGAAAATTCATCCGGCGTTCCAGGAGATGCGGCTTGCGCTCAGCTCGCTGACCACGGCCGTACAGGAGAACATTACGGGTGTCCGCACGGTCAAGTCTTTCGCCCGCGAGCCGCATGAAGTCGAGAAGTTCTCGGAGCGCAACGAACGCTACAAGACGAATCAGATCTTTGCATCTTCCTTGTGGGCACGCTACTTCCCGATGATGGAGCTGTTCGCAAACATCAGCGTCGTTATATTGCTCGGCGTCGGAGGAAGCCTGGTCATTAACGGATCGATGTCGGTCGGACAGCTGGCGGCATTCTTTACCCTGATTTGGTACATCATTGGACCGCTGTGGGGGATCGGCTTCCATATCAACAACTATACGCAATCGAAGGCGTCCGGCGAACGGGTGCTGGAGCTTCTGAATCAGCCGATTGACGTGAAGGACCGCGAGAATGCCGTGGATTTGGTGCCTAGCGAAGTGAAGGGGCATGTCGAATTCAACGAAGTGACTTTCGCATACGGAAACAAAATGGCGGCTGTCAAAGACATTAATTTGAATGCGCCTCCAGGCTCGGTAATCGGCCTGCTGGGCGGAACCGGATCCGGCAAATCGACGATCATTCAGCTGCTTATGCACGCGTACAACGTGAACCAGGGGACCATCACGCTGGACGGCATCAATATTAATGACATCAAGGTGCGCAGCCTGCGAAGCCAGATCGCTACCGTATTCCAGGAGACCTTCCTGTTCTCGTCGAGCATTCGCAACAACATCGCTTACGGCATGAAAGACGTGAGCATGGAGGATATCATTCGGGCTGCAAAGCTGGCGAAGGCGCATGATTTTATTATGGAAATGAAGGACGGCTACGATACGATCGTAGGCGAGCGGGGCATGGGGTTATCCGGCGGCCAGAAGCAGCGGATCGCGATTGCCCGCGCCCTGCTGAAAAATCCAAAGATTCTGATACTGGACGATGCGACGAGCGCGGTCGATATGGAGACCGAGCATGAAATCCAATCCGGTTTCCAGGAAGTCATGAAGGGAAGAACGACCTTTATTATCGCCCACCGCATCTCCTCGCTGCGCCATGCCGACGAAATTCTCGTTCTCGACGAAGGCCGGGTCGTTCAGCGCGGCAAGCATGAGGAATTGATTGCAGTACCGGGGCCATACCAGGATGTATACAAAATACAATATGCGGACCTTATCGCGAGGCAGGCTCAAGCGGGAGGGAAGCAAGGGCAGGTGCAAGCATGAACGCCAACGTAAATACAGAACCCCATCATAGGAGAAAGGCTCCCAAGTCCGAACAGGACCCGGGGGCGAAGAACGAACGCTTTGTATACAAGGATGACGATGCGATCGAGAAACCGTTTAACTGGAAGCAGCTGACGCGGCTGATCTCGTACATGAAGCCTTACGCTAAGCAAATTTTGCCGCTGGTCGGGCTGATGATGATCATCGGAACGATCACGAAGCTGGCGATTCCTTTTCTGACAAGTCAGGCCATTGACCATGCCATCGAGCCGGAAAACGGAAGTCCGAGCCTGACGCTGCTCTATCAGATTACGATAGCCGTGCTGGCCATGTACGTGATTCAATGGATCGCAGGCATCTTCCGGATCAAGTACACGAATATTATCGGGCAGCGGGTCATTTACGATCTTCGCGCCGACTTGTTCAGGCACATTCAGCGGCTGTCCTTTAACTTCTTTGACAAACGGCCGGCAGGATCGGTGCTCGTGCGGGTGACGAATGACGTCAACTCGCTGCAGGATCTGTTCACGAACGGGGTCGTCAATCTGATCATCGACTGCGTTCAGCTCGTCGGCATTGTCGTTATTCTGCTCGTTATTAACTGGAAGCTCGGTCTTGCGGTAATCGTTACGGTGCCGATCATGTTCTTCATTTCCACGAAGCTTCGCGTACGGATCCGCCGGGCGTGGCAGGACGTGCGCATCCGGAACTCCCGCATCAACTCCCACTTGAACGAGTCGATTCAAGGGATCCGGGTGACCCAGGCATACACGCAGGAAGAAGAGAACATGAAGTTCTTCGATCATATGAACCTGGACAGCAAAAAGTCTTGGGATAAGGCCTCGGCCATGAACCAGTCCTTCGGTCCGCTGATTGAAATTACGGGCGGCTTCGGAACGCTGATTCTGTTCTGGCTCGGTGCAACGCTCATACAGCAAGAGGAGCTGACGATCGGTCTCTTGATCGCCTTTACCCAATATGTCGGAAACTTCTGGGAGCCGATCAACCGACTTGGTCAAATGTATAACCAGCTGCTGGTTGCCATGGCTTCCTCGGAGCGAATCTTCGAGTTTATCGACGAGAAGCCGAGCATCGATGATAAGCCGGGCGCAGTCAAGCTGCCGAAGATTCAAGGGGACATCAAGCTTGAGAACGTTGTGTTTGAATACGAGAAGGGCCGACAGGCGCTGAAAGGAATCAATCTGGACGTAAAGGCCGGGCAATCGATCGCCCTCGTCGGACACACCGGCTCCGGCAAGAGCACCATTATCAATCTGCTGAGCCGTTTTTACGACATTACGGACGGCAAGCTTACCATCGACGGCTATGATATTCAATCGGTCACGGTGGAGAGTCTGCGCAACCAGATCGGCATCGTGCTTCAAGATACGTTTATCTTCTCCGGAACGATTCGGGACAATATCCGTTTCGGCCGGCTGGATGCAACGAACGAGGAGATCGAGCAGGTGGCCAAAGCGGTCGGCGCTCACGAATTCATCGTTCAAATGCCGAGCGGCTATGACACCGAGGTCGAAGAACGCGGGAACATGCTGTCCATGGGTCAGCGCCAGCTGCTGTCCTTCGCCAGAGCGCTCCTTGCCGATCCGAGAATCCTGATTCTGGATGAGGCGACGGCGAGCATCGATACGGAAACCGAGCTCAAAATCCAGGAAGCGCTAAAAGTCCTGCTTAAAGGCCGCACCTCCTTCATCGTGGCGCACCGTCTCTCGACGATCCGGCATGCGGATCATATCGTCGTTCTGGACCACGGACGGATTATCGAGGAAGGGAACCATAACCAGCTTATGCAGAAGCAGGGAACCTATCATGGACTTATTGAAGCGCAATACCGCTTTTTGTAAAAACGTCTTAACAAAGGTTTAACAAAACCGACACAAATGTAAAAAAAATGTCGCCTGACACTTGCAATCTTCTTCATAAACTTACAAAATAGAAATAGAGTGATTCAAGAATTTCATAGAAGAAGGGAAGCATGAGGGTATAATGAGCATCGAAAGCGTATTGTCTGCGCCTGCACTGCTGATTCGAAACTTTGAGAAGAATGATTTGGAAGCTGTCACATCCTTGATGCGAGAACTGAATTATCCGACCACGCTGAATGTGATGCGTGAACGGATGGAGAACATGTCGTGCAATCCGCTGTACTGCAACATGGTTGCTGAATTGGACGGAACCGTCGTCGGCATGATCATGCTTCGTCAAGTCAAATCCTTCGTTATGACCGAACCGGTCACTCAAATTACTTCGGTTATTGTAACCTCAAGCTGCCGCCGCCAAGGCATTGGCAAACGATTAATTCAAGCTGCAGAAACTTGGGCAAGACAGCAGGGCAGCGACCTCTTGTTTCTCACGAGCGGCAACCGGGAAGAATTAGCCCCGGCACATGCATTTTATGAACATATCGGATTTGAAAAGGCAGGCTATCAGTTTAACAAAAAGCTGTAGCCGCATCCCTTTTGTTAACCCATCCCGGGCACGGGATGGGTTTTTTCTTGTTTGATCTGAAGGATTTCCAACAATTGTGCACTTGTCGCGGGTATCAATTATGTTACAATGTGTTCGTAGATGGTTACAAAAATGTTACCAACGCTTGATCCTCTGACACCAAGAACTCACCCTCTAGAATCTATGAGGATCAAGCGGCCCAACAACAAGACTACAGGAGATGATGAATTTCATGAATAAGCAATGGATGAAGAAAGTCGCAGGCGGCAGTATCGCCGCGGTAATGGCCGTAGGCATCATGCTTCCTACAACAGCTTCCGCTGCACCGGCTGAGAACAGCCATGTTGTAAGCTGGCAGCAAAAGATTCAGCAGTTTCTGGAGTCCCAAGGCTGGGAAGGACAGTTCAAATGGGTAACTCAAATGCCTCAGGCAGAAAAGCCTGAAACCTCGAAACCAGCGGTGCCTAAACCGGAAGCGTCCAAGCCGGAAGACGAGAAGCCGCAAACTCAGCAGCCTGCGGAGAAGCCGCAAACGAGCAAGCCGGAAACAAGCACGCCGGCGAAGCCGTCCGAACCATCCGGATCGACGGGCACGAGCGAGCAATCGAGCTTTGCTTCCCAAGTTGTCGAGCTCGTTAACCAAGAACGCGCGAAGGCAGGCTTGAAGCCACTTACCGTACATGCCAAGCTGACGACAGTTGCGCTGGATAAAGCGAAGGATATGAACAATAACAATTACTTCAGCCATACTTCCCCAACCTACGGCTCGCCGTTTGATATGATGAAAGCTTACGGAATCTCTTACGGCTATGCCGGCGAGAATATTGCTAAAGGCCAGCGTTCGCCGCAAGAAGTTATGGATGCATGGATGAACAGCCAGGGACACCGTGAAAATATTTTGTCTCCGAACTTTACGATGATCGGGGTAGGATACTACAACGGTTACTGGGTGCAAGAATTTATCAGCCAATAATACGGAATAATCTACAGGGGACTGTCCTGATCGCGAGAGCCTGCTCTTGCGTTTCGGGACGGTCTTTTTTTGGCTTTATGATTTGCAAATTTTTGAAAGAAGTTTTATGGTAGAGTACATGAGGATTTTTGCAGGGGGAGAGTCATGAGAACATCGTCATGGATATGGAGGATTACCGCTTGCGCCTCGGCATTGGCAACCATTGTGCTCGTCATTGGCTTTATATATGCATGGAATGATATCAACTATCCACAAGGAGAGCCTCTTGCAGCAGGGAGCGATTCGGGATCCGAATCACCCTCAGCGCCTGGTGCCGTGCCGGGGAATGGATCCGGGGCGGATCAGGAGGAGCAGGCGGGCAAGGACGAAGACACGACGACTGCACAGCCGCTGCCGGATCACCTGAACGTCACGGCGATCGGCGATTCTCTTGCCAAGGGAACGGGGGACAATACCGGGAGCGGGTTTGTCCGGCGGAGCATCGATCAGCTGAACGGTGACGGGCGATCGGCCAAGCTGCTTGCTAACTTGGCGATCAACGGGATGACAACCGAGGCGCTTCTGCCCAAGCTCGACGACAAAGGCATCCGTTACGCCCTGCAGCGGGCAAACGTAATCATGCTGTCGATCGGCGGCAACGATTTGTTTCAGAACAGCGGCCTTTTGAGCGAAGAGACCGACCCGGATGCGCTCGAGATCGACCCAGTCAAGCTGATGGCTTTGCTGCCTGAGGCCTCCGAGCGCCTGCAGTCGATTCTGCAGAAGCTTCGGGCGATTAATCCGGATGCCCGCATCATTTATGTCGGGCTGTACCACCCGTTCGCTGATTTGAAGGAATTGCAGATCCCGGGGAATATCGTTGTGTCGACATGGAATCATAGCGTAATGGAAATCGTGAATCAGGACCCGAATATGACGCTGGTCCCCACGTTTGATCTGTTTCAGCACAAGCTGGATGCCTATTTGTCATCCGACCATTTCCATCCGAATGGTGCGGGATATCAGGCCATTGCGGACCGGATCGTACAGGGCTTGAAGTAAAACGGGGATACAGGGAACCCATCGATTCATAGAAGGAGTTGGGGTCGCTTGAATGACCATTTCTCGGAAATCGTGTTATCTGTAAAGAATGTGACGAAGAAAATCGGACGAAAATGGATTATACATGATGTGACCTTCGACGTTCGCAAAGGGGAAATTTTCGGATTTCTTGGCCCGAACGGAGCGGGGAAGACGACAACGATTCGGATGCTCGTCGATCTGATCAAGCCGACCTCAGGAACGATCAAGGTGTGCGGCTATGATGTCAACCGGCAGCAGGAGCAGGCGCTGCGTCACATCGGTTCCATCGTTGAGAATCCCGAGATGTATTCTTTTCTGACCGGCTGGGAGAATCTCGAGCATTTTGCGCGCATGCAGCCGGGAATCGACCGTCAGCGGATCGCCGAAGTGGTGGATATTGTCCGGCTGGAACGGAGAATACATGATAAGGTAAGCACGTATTCGCTCGGCATGAGGCAGCGGCTTGGAATCGCACAGGCACTGTTGGGAAGACCGAAGCTGCTTATCCTGGACGAGCCGACCAACGGGCTGGATCCGAAAGGCATTAAGGAGATGCGCCATTTCATTCAACAGCTGGCGGAGGAAGGCCTCGCGGTATTCGTTTCAAGCCACCTGCTGAGCGAGATCCAGCTGCTGTGCGACCGGGTTGCCATCATTAGCGGAGGACGAGTTCTCGCCGTCGGCGAAGTCGATGCACTGATCTCCGGGAGCAACGATTATGTCGTATGGGAGCTGAAACCGGCTGCGCAAGGGAAGCGGATACTGTCGGGGCTGGAATACTGCGACATCGTGGAAGAGCCTGAGTCGGTGCTCGATGATAACCTGCTGGCAGGCATGTCGGCTGAGGCGATCGTAACGTGCATTTCTCCCGAGCATACCTTCCGCGCGGTCGAGCGGCTGGTTGCCTCAGGGGTAGAGGTTCGGGAAGTCCACCGCATGAATCCTACACTGGAGCAGCTGTTTCTCCAAATGACGGAGGGGGAGAGCCTTGAGTAACCTTGTCCCGTTGATACAGAACGAATGTTTGAAAATTATGAAAAGGAAGCGTTTTTACGTCGTCCTGCTCGTCCTGCTCGTTCTGGTGCCGATGTTTACCTATGCGCAGATGAAGGCGGCGGAGCGGAGCCAGGAGAAGTTCAACAGTGACTGGCGCCTGGAGCTTCAGCAGCGGATCACGGACAATGAAAACTCGCTCAGCAGCGATCGGGTGCCGGATGAATGGAAGAGATACCGGCAAATTTTTATTCAGCAAATGCAGTATTATTTGGAGCATGATGTGAATCCTAATCATCCAAACGGGGTTACCTTTACCCGGGAGTTCCTGAATAATGCGATATCATTATTCATTCCGCTATTGATTATGGCGATCGCATCGGATATCGTATCCGGAGAGCGCACGTCCGGAACGATCAAAATGCTGCTTACACGGCCGGTCAAACGGTGGAAAGTGCTTCTCAGCAAGCTGGTCGCCCTGCTGATGTTCGTGTCGTTGATCGTCTTATCAACGTTTATCATCGCCTATCTCATTTCGGGACTGGCTTTCGGATATAAAGGCTTTGACATCCCTGTATTTACGGGTTTTCGGATTGTCGGCTCGGAAGTGGATATGACCGGGGTGCATGCGGTGCCGCAGTGGATGTATCTGCTGATGCAAGGCGGCTTGGTTTGGTTTGTCGGCATTTGCGTGGCCATGCTGGCGTTCATGGTTTCGGTCCTTGTCCGGAGTACGGCAGCGAGCATCGTCATCATGATGGCCGCCCTGATCGCCGGCAATATACTGACCAATATGGCCTCTGCATGGAGCAGCGCAAAATATTTGTTTATGGTAAACCTGAATTTAACGGATTATTTGGCCGGCAATTTGCCCCCGATCGAAGGAATGTCGCTGAATTTCTCCCTTGCCGTACTGGCGGTCTGGGCAGTCTGTGCGGTGATCGTTTCATTCAGCGTCTTTACGAGAAGGGATATCTTGAATTAAAATGGACAAAGCACGAAACATTTGTTTGCATTTTTACGTGAGGATATTGCAAATATCCAAAGCACGGTTTCAATCCGCAATATATACACGAATTGGTTTGGTTCGTCTGTATATTGTACACTGGAGCGGCTGGATTCGAATTTTGCATGATCCTGACCGAAGCATTTAAAGCTTGGTGTAAACGGATGGCACAATGAAAAGAACTGAACATGATACGCGAAAATTTGAAGGAGGAGCATGAATGGTCGAACAGATCGATTTGTTTGCAGAGTCATCACCGAATGGCGGTGGAAGCCGTTCAGGATACGATGCTGACGACATTCAAGTGCTCGAAGGCCTTGTTGCGGTACGCAAACGGCCAGGCATGTACATAGGGAGCACAAGCTCGTCGGGCTTGCATCATCTAGTGTGGGAAATTGTAGATAACGCTGTCGACGAGCATTTGGCCAAGTACTGCTCGAGAATTGAACTTACATTGCATAAAGACGGGTCCGTTACCGTGTATGATAACGGACGGGGCATTCCGACCGGCATGCATAAGACCGGCATTCCGACGCCGCAGGTCGTATTTACGATCCTGCATGCGGGCGGCAAGTTCGGCGGCTCCGGATACAAGAAATCCGGCGGCTTGCACGGTGTTGGCGCGTCGGTAACGAACGCATTATCCGAGTGGCTGGAAGTGGAGATTTACCGGGAGGGCAAGATCCACCGCCAGCGTTTCGAATATTGGCAGGACAAGAAAGGGAAAGAGCATGTCGGAGAGCCGGTTACCGGACTTGAGGTGCTTGGCAACACGTCGAAGACCGGAACGAAAGTTACGTTCAAACCGGATGCGCGCGTTTTCTCTTCCGGCATCCAATTGAATTACGACACGCTTGCGGAGCGGCTGCAGGAGATTGCGTTCCTGAACTCGGGTCTTCGCATCGTCTTGAAGGATGAGCGCAGCGGGAACAGCGACGAGTTTTTCTACGAAGGCGGGGCCAGCCAATTCGTTCAGTTCCTGAACGAGGGCAAGGATGTGCTGCATGACGTCATCCATTTCTTTGCCGAGAAGGACGATATTGAGGTGGAAATTGCGCTTCAATATAACGCTGGTTATACGGAGACGCTGGCATCGTTCGTCAACTCGATTCCAACGCGCGGCGGCGGTACGCATGAGACCGGCTTCAAGACCGCATATACCCGCGTGATGAACGACTATGCCCGCAAGAATAATCTGTTGAAGGAAAAGGATAAGAACCTTGAGGGCAACGATCTGCGGGAAGGCATGATGGCCGTCATCAGCGTGAAGATGGCCGAGGTGGAATTCGTCGGGCAGACGAAGGACCAGCTCGGGAGCGCTTCGGCGCGCAGTGCGGTTGACAGCATCGTCACCGAGAAAATGCAAATCTTCCTCGAGGAGAATCCCCAGGTTGCCCAGACGCTGCTCAGGAAGGCCATCCAGGCTTCGAAGGCTCGCGAAGCGGCGCGGAAAGCCCGGGATGAAATGCGAAGCGGCAAGAAGCGGAGCGAAAGCTCGAATCTTGGCGGCAAGCTGACGCCGGCGCAGTCGAAGGATTTCTCAAGAACCGAGCTGTTCATCGTCGAAGGCGATTCGGCAGGCGGTTCGGCGAAGCAGGGGCGCGATTCGAAGATCCAGGCCATCCTGCCGCTTAAAGGAAAGCCGATGAATCCGGAAAAATCAAAGCTGGCCGACATTTTGAAGAATGAAGAGTACCGGGCCATCGTTTCGGCGATCGGCTCAGGAATCGGCAATGAATTTTCCTCGGCGGACAGCAATTATTCCAAGATCATTATCATGACGGACGCGGATACGGACGGCGCCCATATTCAAGTGCTGCTGCTGACGTTCTTCTACCGGTACATGAAACCGCTGATCGACGAAGGCCGTGTCTACATCGCACAGCCTCCGCTGTATAAAATCGCCAGCAAATCCGGCAAACTGGAAACGGTCCGTTATGCTTGGACCGAAGAGCAGCTTGCGAACTACTTGAAGGAATTCAAAAATTACGAGCTGCAGCGTTATAAGGGACTTGGCGAGATGAATCCGGAGCAGCTGTGGGAAACGACGATGAATCCCGAGACGCGGACGCTGCTACAAGTGCAGATCGAGGATGCGGCCA
This sequence comes from Paenibacillus sp. FSL W8-0919, assembly GCF_038003785.1. Taxonomy (NCBI): domain Bacteria; kingdom Bacillati; phylum Bacillota; class Bacilli; order Caryophanales; family Paenibacillaceae; genus Paenibacillus; species Paenibacillus sp. FSL W8-0919. The sequence goes on along the minus strand of NZ_JBBOPV010000001.1, from coordinate 5,408,812 downwards.
AGGCGGAAAGACGTGTATCAACCCTGATGGGAGATAAGGTCGATCCCCGCAAACGTTGGATCGTAGAGAACGTTAATTTTGCGGAGTTTGAGGAATAGAAGGTGGAAGCATGAGTTTATCTGAACAATTTTTGCCGGCTTACCTGGAAGAGGTTGTAGGGGACCGCTTCGGCCGGTATTCGAAATATATTATTCAGGACCGGGCGATCCCCGATGTTCGCGACGGCCTGAAGCCGGTTCAGCGCCGCATTTTGTATGCGATGTACGACTCCGGCAACACGCCGGACAAGCCCTACCGCAAATCCGCCAAGACCGTCGGTGACGTCATGGGTAATTATCACCCGCACGGTGATTCGTCCATTTACGAGGGTATGGTCCGGATGGCCCAGCCTTGGAAGATGGGGCATGTACTGGTCGACGGACATGGCAACTGGGGCTCCCAGGACGATGACCCGGCTGCAGCGATGCGTTATACCGAGGCGCGGCTCTCGCCGATCGCGATGGAGCTTCTGCGCGATATCGAGAAGCGGACCGTGCTGTTCAAGGATAATTTCGACAATACGGCGAAGGAACCGGTCGTTCTGCCGTCCCGGTATCCGAATCTGCTTGTCAACGGGGCAAGCGGAATCTCGGCGGGCTTTGCGACGGAGATTCCGCCTCACAACTTGCGGGAAGTAATCGATGCCTGCATTGCGGTCATGCAAAAGCCCGAGATCGAGCTGTCGGAAATTATGACCTTTATCAAGGGACCGGACTTTCCGACAAGCGGCATCATCATGGGCGGCGAAGGGATCCTGGATGCCTACCGCACCGGCAAAGGCCGCGTTTACCTTCGCTCCAAGACGGAGATTGAATCGCTTCGCGGCGGCAAGCAGCAGATCGTCATTACGGAGATTCCGTATCAAGTCGTCAAGTCGAGACTGGTTACCGCGATGGAAAACATCCGGCTGGAGAAGAAGGTTGAGGGCATTGCCGAAGTGAGAGACGAGAGCGGACGCGAAGGGCTCCGCATCGTGGTTGAGCTGAAGAAGGACGCCGATGCGAACGGCATTCTTGCTTATTTGTTCAAGAAAACCGATCTGCAGATTACGTACAATTTCAATATGGTTGCGATCGTAAACAAAACCCCTCAACAGCTGGGCCTTAAAGCGATGCTGGAGGCATACATTGAGCACCAGCGCGAGGTCGTCACGCACCGAACGCAGTATGAGCTGGAGAAGGCGGAGGACCGGGCTCATGTATTGGAGGGCCTGGTTAAGGCGCTGAACATTTTGGATGAGGTCATCGCGGCGATCAAAGCATCCAAGAACCGCCAGGATGCACAGAATAACCTGCAGTGGATGTTCGGCTTTACGGAGCGCCAGGCGGACTCTATTCTAACTTTGCAATTATATCGCCTAACGAATCTTGAGATCCATTCGCTGCAAAAAGAGCTGGACGAGCTCATGAAGAAAATCGACAACCTGCGCGGCATTCTCGCCAGCGACAAAAAGCTGATCGGGGTAATCCGCAAGGAGCTGCTCGAAATTCGCGAGAAATACGGTGTGGACCGCCGCTCCGTCATCCAGGAAGAAGTGGAAGAGATCAAGGTGAATCTCGAGGTGCTCGTCAATGCGGAGGACGTGCTTGTTACGATGTCCCATGACGGGTACATTAAGCGGACCAGCATGCTCTCCTTCACCCGAAGCGGTGGCGAGCTGGAGAGCTCTGGTATCAAGGAAGGGGACCACATCACCCGTTTATTCGAAGTGAACACGCTGGACAACCTGCTGCTGTTCACAAGCCGCGGGCAGTATTTCCTGCTGCCGGTTCACCAGATACCGGAATATAAGTGGAAGGATGCCGGAACGGCGATCGTCAATGTCATCCAGCTTCCGAAAGAGGATTCGATCGTATCCGTCATTCCGGTAACGAATTTCGAAGAGCCTGGAAAATCGCTCGTCTTCGTTACCCGAAAAGGGCAGGTGAAGCGAACCGAGCTGAAGGATTATGTCACCAAACGATCAGGAGCCGTCGCCGCAGCGAAAGTCGCAGCGGATGACAGCGTCATCCAGGTCGTGATGAGCGACGGAACGAAGGATATTGTGCTCATCTCCAAAGACGGCATGAGCATTCGCTTCAAGGAGCAAGAGGTGAACCCGATGGGACGCGTGTCCGGGGGCGTCCGGGGGATCCAGCTCCGTGAAGGGGACGAGGTGGTTTCCGCCCTGTGGGTGGAAGAGGATGAAGGCGAAATCTTGACGATTACCGATCTCGGTTACGGCAAACGAAGCCTGCTGATTGATTATCCGGTCCAAAGCCGAGGCGGCAAAGGAATCGCTACATTCGAGTTCAAGGAAGGCAAGCGGGTGAAGCCGAACGGCAGCGCCATCGCCGGAGCATTCTATTGCAGAGAACCGATCGATATTACCGCCTACGCTGATGACGGGCAAGCCTATCCGATTCATTCCGAGAAGGTTCCGATCGCTGAACGGAAATCGACAGGCAAGCTTCTGGCCGATGTCGGCAAAAAAGGACAGATTGTGAGTCTGGTCCATTTGCCTAACAACGGACAGGACAAAGAAGTTTAGTTTCGCTAAGCTTATGATGTGGACAAAGCATCCCTTGCGGGTCACATGTGCGTCTCTATGCGCAAGTGCGATTCGTGAAGGGATGTTTTTAATATTTTGATTTGAAGCACCGAGCGCACCTAGGGAGTATGGACAGGGGATAACTAGATAGCGGAAAAGTTACTCGCTGTGGCTTTTAATTTATACTTTTTGACATATGTCTTGCCATGTCGAAGGAATGTGATTATTGATAAATGCCGTCATACCAAGGCTGGTGGGTTTTGTCGCATCGTTGGAAATTATATTTTTTAACGAAAAAAGAAGGATATTGGTAGGCGATCCGCGAACAATTAATCCAATAAACGACTTAGGAGAGTTGGCAGCCCGCACCTAACAACCGGCGGTCCATGGAGATGAGATGCAGATATCGAATGATTTCGAATCAGGTTCGATCAGACATAGCAGAAGGGATGGATGAACATGCATACTGCTGAATTCGCGAAGGTATGGTCCAAGCTGGCCAAGGATTATAAGCTTCATATGGAGGCCGGACTGGCGCCTACGTTGACCGAAGCGCAATTGACCGTGCTGGAGGTGCTTCAGGAACAGGAGCGGATGAAGCCCTCGGATTTTATCCCGTATATGGCCACCAGTCCGGCTGCGGTCACGATGCTTCTTGATCGCATGGAGAAGAATGGCTTGATCAAGCGGGAGCGTGATGAGCATGATCGGCGCATTGTGTGGGTTACAATTTCTTATAAAGGAAACGAGGAATACAGCCGGGGCATGCGGGTGCGGGATGAGTATTTGTCACAGGTGTTGAATCGCATTTCATCGCATAATCAGCAGCTGCTGGTATATTTGCTCGGTAAGATCAGCACGTCTCCGCAGGAAGCTTTAGTGGAGGTTTAGCGGCTAGCCTATCATTCGGATGATGCTATCATCCGGATGATCCTCACGCCGGCTGAAATGAAAGCAGCCCCACCCGTGTCGAGCCGAAAACGGTTCGCGAATGGGGGGCTGCTTCTTTTTTGCGCTATGCGCTGCCAGATTTTACTCTAGCAGGCCATTTAGCATCCATTATTTCAGGAGCCATAAAGCAGGGACATTGGCTGGCTCCCAGCCCGGAAGAGACGTATGGGCCTGGCGGCATTCATACGTTCTCCCGTCATAGGTTACAAGCGCCCCCTGCTGATAGGAGGTATTTGGAGCCCATGCAGGGACTTCCGGTGCCGACCCGTCCAGCGTCGTTACCTCCAGCGCATTGCTGGCGGCCGATACATTGCCGGCAGCATCGCGTGCTTTCACGGTAAACGTATAGGCTGTACTCGGCGTCAGGCCGGTGACCGTGTAGCTGAGGGCGGTGCCGGAAACGGTCGTAACCAAAGCGACTCCGCGGTAGACTTCATAGCCGGTTACACCGACATTGTCGGTTGCCGCATTCCATGCCAGCGATACGCTGGTCGATGTAAAGCCGGCGGCTCTCAGATTGGCTGGTGCGGAAGGAGCCTGCGTGTCGGGGAGCGGATCGCTTGTCGAGGCGGTCAGCGGAGCGCTTGCGGCCGAGACGTTGCCTGCCCCGTCGTGCGCCTTCACGGTAAACGTATAGGAGGTTCCTGCTTGTAACCCCGTAACCGTATGGCTCAGGGTAGTCCCGGATACCGTGGCGACCCGGGAGGAGCCTTGGTAGACTTCATAGCCGGTTACACCGACATTGTCCGTTGAGGCGTTCCAAGCGAGCGAGATAGAACTGCTGGTCGCTCCGGTCGACCGAAGGCCGGTCGGGACGCTCGGAGGCTGTGTATCCTGATTGCCACCGCCATTGTTCAAATTCACGTCGATGACGTTATAGAAGGCGTTGCCCGTATCGGCGATTTCCCATACGGCGAGAATCAGATAGTAGCCGCTGCGGTCGTTCGGAACGTTGCATGTATGCGTTACCGTGTTCGGCGGTCTTTTGCCTCCGTCATTGAAGGAGCAGAACAGCTCAAGATCGGCTCTTGCCAGCGGCTTGTTGGAATCCCAGCCCTTCTTCGTAATATAATACTTCCAATCGGATGTCGCATGCGGGGCAGTCAACACCCATTTAAAAGTGTTCGGACCGCCGTTCATGTTCACTTTGCTCCAGCGGGTCGGGGTTTGCTCATAGAGCTCGGTAAATATGCCTGCGCCCGTGATTTGCCCGTCAGCCGGTCCGCCCGTCGGGAAATTTCCTTTCCCTTCCAGGGACTGCGGTTCATAAATAATCCGGCCGCAATTTTTATTCTCGCCGAGCTTGCATTTGTAGGCACGACTGGCAGGCGATTCAATATAGCCATGTGCGGATGCAGTATTCGCCGTGATGACCATCACGAGGAAGAACAGCAGCAAACTTCCGAGAAAAATCCACAGCGGTTTCAACGACAGGCGGCGTGAGGCTTGAACGTGAACGTTTTGAATCATGAAAATCCCTCCTTCAACATGTGTACTTCTTTATGAATAGTCTGGTTGCAAGCTTCAGCCATTCTTAGGTCATGTGCAGCGCTTTGATAACGACCAACGATGCAAATGACAGGCTGACTTCGGATCTCTCACCTCCTTAAAAATTGAATTCTATATAAACTCAAAGGGAATGAGTTTATACCATGATTGTACAAATTAACTAAATAATGTTAAACTATTCTGATTACTATTCTTCGGTATTCCTCGGGTCGTGTAAAGGATAATATTGTATTTTTGAGGGATAAAATATTTGAGTCTGATTGGGTGGCCATATATAAAGACGAGATCCGCTTCGAAGTGAGCAGCGGATCTCGTCTTTTATGTCCAGCATGGAAAGCCGTTGGTCATGCTGTTGGTTATCATCAAATATTTCTTGTCCAACGATTCAAACGAAAGGAAATGAGCTTGATAGAGCTCCTTCTTACGATCATTGGCTTTGGAGCGTTCGCATCAACGCATCCATGGAGAACTGGGACCATGGATGAACGGCAGGAGGCGTCGATAAAATATTAATCTCGTCTTTGGTGGTAGGGTGGGGGAATCCGACCCGTACAGACCAGAGCGCAATTTGCTGCCCGGCTTGATTCACCTTGCTGCCGTATTTTTGATCCCCATAGAGGGGGGTTTCCGCATGGCTGAATTGCACGCGGATTTGATGCGGCCGGCCCGTGTGCAGCTCGATCAGCACAAGACTTAGGCCATTCTTGGATTCAAGGACGGTGTAATCCAATAGCGCTTCCTTCGCTCCATCCGTGCCTTTGGGAACGACCCGGACCGTGTTTGTCTTCGTATCCTTCAACAGGTAATCGTGAAGCCTTCCGGAAGGCTTTGACGGTATACCGTGAACGATGGCCGCATACTGCTTATGAAAGTTCCTTGAGCGGACGGCTTCCGATAAACGGGAGGCTGCCTTGGAGGTTTTGGCAAACACCATGGCTCCTCCGACCGGACGGTCCAAGCGGTGCACCAATCCCAGATACACATTGCCCGGTTTGTTGTACCGTTCTTTGATGTCCTGCTTCAGGATGGTCAGCATATCGGGATCGCCCGTAGCATCCTCTTGGGACGGCACATTGACCGGCTTGGCTACACCGAGCACATGATTATCCTCGAAGAGAATCGGTACGCTCGGGTGCACGCGGTTAGAATCCCGGTTACTCATCGCATCAGGACTCCCATCTGCCGAGAATGCCGCATGGGAGGTTCAGTCCGGAGCGTGTGATCGGAAGACCGATTTCACCGGCGCTGATCGTACCGCCATACTTGGGCTTCATCGTCATGGAGAGCATATTGTGCAGAACGGTCGGTGAAATGCCGGTCGTATAGGAATTGATCAGCATAAACAGCGGCTGATCGGAGACGATGCTCATGCAGCTTTCGAGGAACGGGTACAGGCTCTGCTCAAGCTTCCATGTTTCGCCTCCCGGTCCGCGGCCGTAGGACGGCGGGTCCATAATGATCGCATCATATTTGTTGCCGCGGCGCTGTTCCCGCTGCACGAATTTAAATACATCATCGGTGATGTACCGAATCGGCTTATCGGCAAGGCCGGATAGAGCGGCATTTTCTTTTGCCCACTGGACCATGCCCTTCGCCGCATCGACATGCACGACCTGGGCGCCGGCATAGGCTGCCGCTACGGTTGCACCGCCGGTGTATGCGAATAGATTAAGCACCCGAATCGGCCGCTTGGCCGCTTGGATTTTGTCCATCATCCAGCGCCAGTTCGCCGCTTGCTCCGGGAACAGGCCCGTATGCTTGAAGTTCGTCGGCCGGATGTGAAATTTTAATTGATCATAGGAGATCGTCCAGCGTTCCGGCAGCTGCTTCTTCATCTCCCACTGGCCGCCTCCGGACGAGCTGCGGTGGTAGTGGCCGTGCACGTTCCGCCATAATCCGTCCTCCCGTTCGATAGGCCAGATGATCTGCGGATCCGGGCGCCGAAGAATAACATCGCCCCAACGCTCCAGCTTCTCGCCGCCGCCGGTATCAAGAACCTCGTAGTCTTGCCAATCCTGAGCTACATACATGTTGAAATCCATCCTTCAAATAGTCATTTAGATTTTATTGTACAACAAACCGGAAGCCGAATGCCACCTAGTACAGCCGGTGAGCGTGAAGGGATAGTGCTTGCTTTTACGGCCTGCTGGAATAGACGGCGCGATCCTGTCCGGTGCGCGGCTTCCGTGCTTTTTTTAGCCGAGTCCTTCGAATGAAGAGTGGAAACGAAATTCCCCCTGCATCGATTCAAGAGCGCCTCGTTGAAGCTCTGCTACCATAAAGACCTCGTCGGGCACCGTAAATTGGCGGATCTCGAAGCCGTGGGCTCTGGCCTGAACAAAGCCAAACCGCGGGTAATAGTCCTTGTGGCCGAACAAGAAGACGAGCGGATAACCGTGTGCGCCGCATCGTTTCTTGCCTTCTGCGATAAGCTGTCGGCCGACGCCCCGCTTCTGGTATTCGGGAAGAACCGCAAGCGGTCCGAGGGCGGCCACCTTATGCATCGTCCCCCCGTCATCCAAGGTGGCAGGACTGAACATAATATGGCCGACCACGATGCCGTCATCTTCAGCAACGATGGATAGCTCGGGGTCTATTTCGGGATCCTTGCGCAGCCGTTCCATTAATATTATCTCCTGCTGGCCGCCAAAGGCGCGCAGCAGAAGCTGGTGGACGCTTTCGATATCGCCTTTGTTCTCCGTTCGAATCATCATATCAAAATCTCTCCCTATCAGCGTTGGAATCGGTTCAATGTTCTATACTTGGTTGACGGTAACTCCGCCGGCATATTTATATCTCATCCGGCTTTGTCTCGATTGTAAGTCCATCAATATGTTTCCGTTTCATTAAATTTCGTTTCTTGCGGTTCTCTTTGCTCTCAAATACGATGTCGAGATCATAATCATCCGGATACAATTCTTCAGCGGCGATGAACGGCTTCAGCCGCTTGTGGTTGATCCGATGCTTAGCCTGCTGGATCATTACGCCGACATTCCCCTTGGCATCCATCGTCTCATACACGGTGCCGCTTCGCTTCAAATAAGGCACATAGACCCGGTCGCCGAGGCGGAAAAGGGGAGGAGAGGCGGCCTCTACGTTCTCCGTTGCTGTCGCTCTAGTGCCTGAACCCGAGGACGCTGGGGCCGTAGTCGAAGCTTCATCTGCCTCTGCAATCTCCGGAGCCTCTGTGGATGCCGAGCCTGCTTGTGGCAAGGCAGCTGCAGAGTCGATCTCAGCGGCTTTAGCGCTCGTCTCCCCGGCTTCCGCGATGCGGGCCGTTACCGCTTTGGCCTCCGTAATTTCACGGGATCTCGCGATAATCGATTCCGGAATCCCGAGTTTTGCCGCGATAACAAAGGCATAGCTGTGACCTGCCTCGCCAATGCGCAGCCGGTACAGCGGCTCCAGCGTCTCGGTATCGAATTCCATGCGCGCATTTTCAAATCCCGGGGTGCGTGCGGCAAAGTTTTTAATCTCGGTAAAATGGGTGGTTACGACTACAGTTGATTGACGCTTATGAAGTTCCTCCAATATGGCGATCGACAAGCCGACTCCTTCTCCGGGATCGGTCCCTGAGGCCATTTCATCCAGTAAGATCAACGTGGAGCGGCCGGCGGTTTGGAGGATCTCCCGGATGTTGCGAATATGCGCAGAGAAGGTGCTGAGCGCATGCTCGAGGCTTTGCCCGTCTCCGATATCGACCGCAACCTCGTCGAAGACGGCGCACTGGCTGCCTTCTCCAACGGGAACGAGCAGCCCTGATTGCACCATCAGCGTAATGAGTCCGACGGTTTTAAGCGCCGATGTTTTTCCGCCGGTATTGGGGCCTGTAATGATTAACGTCTTATACCGATCGCCGATCGCAAAATCCAGCGGCACCATGGAAGCGCCGATCAGCGGATGCGTAGCGCTCCGGAGCCGGATCAAGCCTTCCTGATTGATGCCGACGTTCCTGCCACCGATGGACAATGCATATTTGCCTCTGGCGATAATGAAATCATATATGCCGACGGTATCCGCATTCATTCTCAGCTCGTGCTCATACTGCTCGGTCATCGAGGTCAGCTCGCTCAGCACTTTGGTCTCCTCACGGGCTTCATCGGCATGCAGCAGATTCAGCTCCATCTGCAGCGTTTGGAGCTCGGAGGGCTCGATAAACACCGTTTGGCCGCTCGCGGATTCATCCAGCACGCTGCCATTCAACATTTTCCGGAACTCCTTCTTGATCGGCAGGACATACCGGTCGCCGCGCTTACTGATGACATGCTCCTGCATGATCCCTTTATAACGGCTGACAAGACTGTCGAGCTTGCGCTTGATCCGTTCTTCGGCAACAAGGATTTTCTTGCGGATTTTGGCCAAATCTTTGCTGGCGCCGTCAACTACCCGGCCGGCATGGATGCTGCGCTCAAGCTCGGACAGCAGCGGCTTCAGCTCATGCATGGAGGAGGCGTAAGAGCTGACGGTCGGTGCGATGGCGCTCTTGTTCTCCATATATTTGATCAGTTGACGGCAGCTGCGAAGGAACTGGATCAGATGCCCGAAATCCCGTTCGGTTAGCACATACCCGGTACCGATCAGGTCGAGAATCAGCTCGATCCCTTCAAGCGACGGTATGGGTACGCTGGCACCCGCATTCAGCAGCGCACGGGCTTCCTCGGTTTCATCCAGCCTGTGGCGAATGGCTTTCAATTGCGTGAGCGGAGTCATGTTCCGGATATGCTGGATACCCAGATACGACATGGCGAAGCGTTCAAGCTCGCCCAGGATCCGGTAATACTCTAATTTGTTTAATGCGGCAGGATTCATGTTCTTCGATTCTCCTTTTTTGTTCATAATGGCTAGGCAATAGGCTTGGTGATCGTCTCATGGGAAACGCAAATAGGGCGGAAAGTGAACATGGGGTTCACTCTCCGCCCGGGCGTGAGGCTATTCCGATTCGGTATGCTCTTAAGCTGCGCCTAAATAACCCTTGGCCTAGGCAAGGGATGACGAACCTAAAAAATCCGCGCCAAAACTGCAGCGCGGATGAGCATAGCATATCTGAATAAAGCCTAAAGGGGCTTCAATTGATATCCGCAGTTCTTAACTAATTCACCGGAGGAAATGTAGATACGCATCAAGAAATAAACATTAACCTCTACAGGTTATGTCCATTATTTACCAACCTTGACGATCATGCATTCCATCCATATGAAATTGGCTTAGTTAAGAACAACCACCGACATCAAAATCTCTCCTTTAGATAAGGTATGGTCCTACTATAAACATATTCCAGATTAATTGTCAAGGGGCAGGAGGGAAATGGCTGTGTTGGTCGAAACTGTGATATGATGAAAATGGTTTCTTAAACGAAAGATGAACAGACGGGATCCATTCGATCGCACAACATGTGAGAGGAGCTGTAGCCATGGGGAAAATGCTGGCTAGAAATGAGGTTAAAGTCGAAGCAACCTGGAATCTGGACGATTTATTCGCGTCGGAGGAGGAATTCGAATCAGGCTTGCAGGACGTAGAAGCGCAGGCAGCCCGATTGACGCGGTTTAAAGGGAGACTGGGCGAGGGGGCGCATGTGCTTCTTGAATGCTTGAACGAGCATGAAGCGCTTATGGAGCGAATCGGGAAGATATCGGCCTATGCCCATCTCCGGCAATCGGAGGATGGGACCAATCCGGCGAATCTTGCGAGAGCTGCCAAGACGGGCGATTTGGTATCGCGGATCAAATCCTCGCTGACATTCCTTGAATCGGAGCTGCTGGAGCTAGAGGAAGGCGTCATCGATACATATATCCATCAGGAGGAAGGGCTTAAGTCGTATGCTCGCAGCCTGGGGCTGCTCCTGGAAACGAAGCCGCACCGGCTCAGTCCCGAATCGGAGCGCGTTCTTGCATCGCTTAGCGAAGTGCTTGGAGCCCCGTACCGTATTTATTTGCGGGGCAAGCTGTCGGATATGACGTTCGACGATATTTCGGTACGGGAAGAAACGATGCCGGTTTCGTTCCGTTTATACGAGAACGCGTATGAGATGTCGGAGGATACCGAGCTCCGCCGTGAAGCGTATGCTTCGTTCACCAAGTCGCTCCTAGGCTCCCGGCACACATTTGCCGAAGCTTACGCGACCGAGGTGAAGAAACAGGTCGTGCTGTCCCGCTTGCGCGGCTACGAGTCCGTGACGGACATGCTCCTGCAGCCGCAGCAGGTGACCAAGGAGATGTACAATCATATCCACGATACGATTCTTTCCGAGCTTGCTCCCCATATGCGCAGGCTCATGGCCCTGAAGAAGCGGGTGCTCGGTCTGGACCGCATGCTGTTCTGCGACTTGAAGGCGCCGATGGATCCGGACTTCAATCCAAGCATAACCTATGAGGAAGCATGTGCTGCAATTACCGATTCCCTGGCGATTCTGGGTTCTGAATATACGGATATCGTCGAGACCGCATTTGCGAACCGCTGGGTGGATTATGCCGACAACATCGGTAAGTCGACGGGGGCCTTCTGTTCCTCGGTTTACGGCGTGCATTCCTATATTCTGGTGACGTGGGCGGACAACATGCGAGGCGCCTTTACGCTGGCGCATGAGATCGGCCATGCCGGCCATCTGATGCTGGCGGCCCGCAACCAGCGCATGACCAATGCTCGGCCTTCCATGTATTTTATCGAAGCCCCGTCAACGATGAACGAGCTTCTGTTGGCAGACCATCTGATGAGCAAATCCCAGGATAAGCGGATGCGCCGCTGGATCATTCTTCAGCTGCTCAGCACCTACTATCACAATTATGTTACGCATCTGCTGGAAGCTGAATTGCAGAGAAGAGTATATGCGCATGCGACGGCGGATCAGCCGATCACAGCAGATACGCTCTCGTCTTTGAAAGGCGCCGTGCTGTCCGACTTCTGGGGAGATGCACTGGAGCTGGACGAAGGCGCTAAGCTGACCTGGATGAGGCAGCCGCATTACTATATGGGCTTGTACCCGTATACCTATGCGGCAGGTCTGACGGCTTCGACGGCCGCGGCACAGCTCATTCGCGAGGAAGGGCAGCCTGCGGTCGATCGCTGGCTGCAAGTGCTTAAGGCTGGCGGCAGCATGACGCCGCTGGAGCTGATGTCACTCGCCGGAGTCGACATGACGACATCCGAGCCGATCTCTAGAGCCGTAGCCTATGTCGGATCGCTGGTGGATGAGCTGGAGTCCTTATACGCTTAAGCTATCACAAAAAAAGGGAGAACCGAAGGCGCGTCTCATGCCAATCGGTTCTCCTTTTTATTCATATGCTTCCTCAACGGGAGTGAGGGACGTGTCCTTTGGCTCTACGGCCCGTGTCGGTATGGAGAAATAGAACGTGGAGCCGCCGAATTCCCGGCTGTCTACCCCGATGATACCGCCCATGAGCTCGACAAGCTTCTTGCTGATCGCGAGTCCCAGCCCGGTGCCGCCGTACTTGCGGTTTAACGATGGATGGAGCTGTGTGAAGGAGAGGAACAGCTGATGCTGACGGTCGGCCGGAATGCCGATCCCGGTATCCGTAACTCGAATCGTCAGCGTAAGCTCACGGGTGCCGATGCGCCGGACGGCGTCGGCAGTCAGCGTCACGCTGCCTTGCTCCGTAAATTTGATGGCATTGCTGATCAAATTGACGAGCACCTGTCGCAGCCGCAAAGGATCCGCAACAATGACATCAGGGACGCTGTCTTCGTTCACGCTCCATGAAAGGGTTAGTCCTTTCTCGCTGGCTTTGGCATTGAACAAGTCTACGACGCTTCCCAGCAGGCTGCGGACATCGATCGGTTCCTCGCCAATCGACATTTTACCGGTCTCGATCCGGCTAAAATCGAGGATATCGTTCAAAATATGCAGGAGCGATTCACCGCTCTCCTTAAGAATGTCCGTATAATTTGCCTGTTCTTCATCGAGGTCGGTCGTCTTTAGGAGATCGATCATCCCCATTATGCCGTTCATCGGCGTACGAAGCTCATGGCTCATCATCGTCAAAAATTCCGTCTTGGCCTGATCTGCCCGCTCAGCCGATTCTTTGGCGCGTATGATCTCTTTCTCATCGGTAATATCGCGGAATACCATCACGGCACCTTTGCGCTCGCCCCGATCCCAAATCGGATTGACTTGGTAATTGGCCAGGAAGCTGGTTCCATCGCGCCGCCACAGCACGATTTCGGTTCGAAGGAGAGGCGTTCCTTGCAAGAGAGCCATCTCAAGCGGGGAGTTCCTCCCGCGGTAAAAGCTGCCGTCATGCCGAATCTCCCTGATGATTTGATCGCAGGATCTGCCGATGACATCACCCGCATCTTCCCCCAGCATGGACGCACCGGCCGGATTGATGAAGGCGACTTTGCCGTTAATGTCCAGCCCGATAATGCCTTCGGACACCGTGTTCAGCAGCAGCGTGAGCTCGCGACTCAGCTTCTTGATCTCCTCCATCGAACGGTTGCGCTCCGTAATGTCCCGGGTAATTCCATAAACGCCGACAACTTCTTCATCTACGATGATCGGAATGTTAACGGTATTGATTTCGATCGGATGACCATCCTTGTGAATGATCGACAGGTCATAGCTCTGCGGGTTTCCTTCCTTCGCTTGGTTAAAATGGTACTGCGTCCGCGGCAGATCCTTATCCGCCACGATGGGACCGTAATACATGCCGACAAGCTCGTCCAGCGAATAACCGGTTAATTTCTGCAAATTCGGATTGGCCGTCAAATACTCGCCTTCCAGATTCATGGAGTAGACGGCAAGCGGATTGTACTCGAACAGCGATCGGTACCGCTGCTCGCTTTCCTTCAGCTTGAATTCGATACGCTTCCGTTCGGATATATCGCGGGCGATGGAGATGATTTCACGATGCCCGTCCTGTCCCGTAATGAACTTGCAGTTCACTTCGAACCAAATGTGCCTGCCGTCTTTATGTAAGTAACGGAAGGTGATCGGGGTAAGGGAGGTCTCGTCTAAGGTTCGCTGCAAATACGCTTTGAGCGGCCCGATGTCCTCCGGATATACGTAATCGAATGCACTGGTCCCCACAAGCTCTTCAGGACTATAACCGAGGAGCGAATAACAGGAAGGCGAGCAATATAGAAAGGTACAGTCGTCAATCGTATTCCGCGATATGAAATCCAGCGAATTTTCCGTGATCAGCCTGTATTTCTTCTCGTTCTCAACCAATTGCTGCGCGATCAGTGATTCTTCGGTAATATCCTGGGCCATTCCGACCAGTTCGATCGGTTTGCCTTCGCTTCGGGCCGATACTTCCCACTGTGCCCGGAGCGTACGAATGGTGCCACCTTCAACCTGAATCCTGTAAATAATCTCGTCGGGCTGTCCCTTGATTGCCGACAGGATCGCACGCCGGAGACGTTTGCGGTCTTCGGTGACAACCGCGGAAAGAAGGGATTTATGATCACGCTCAACCGGCTCCAGTTGGTAGCCGTAAATTCGGCGTATTTCTTCACTGAAGGATAATGTCCGGGTCACAAGATCCCATCTCCAGGAACCGATTTTGGCGATCCGCTGGGCACGGGCGAGCGTGTCTTCATCGATTTTGCGCTTGGTAATATTGCGTGCGATCGCCAGCACCTTTGTTATTTGACCTTCGGCCCCCCGGATGACGTGGAAGGAGGTTTCAAACCATAGATAGTGTCCGTCTTTATGGCGGATACGCCTATTGAATATTTCGCTATCCGAGAACAGCTTTCCGGGCTGTTTCATTTCTTCGGAGTCGGCCGAATGGTAAAACTCGGCGCGATGCCTGCCAACCATCTCTTCCTGACGATATCCTAACAAGTGGGTTGCGGAAGGGGAGATGTATTCAATGATTCCATCGGCATTGCTGATCGAGATGAGATCTTGTCCGCTCTTCAGGATGAGCGCAAGCAGCTCCTCCTGACGGATCATCGGCAAGGGGGCTTCCTTGATCTCCGCTCGGTCAATGCAGCACAGGATGAGCGGTTCTTTCCCGTTTGCCGGTGACGCCAAGAGAGAGAACTCCGCGGTTATGGACATTGCCCGTCCATCCGCGGACTGAAATGAAATCTTCTCCTGAAGTCCATTGGCGACATCATAGCTTTCAATTCGCTGCAAAGCTTTTTGGGAGAGGCCCTTCAGAACCAGGAGCTCGCGAGGCTTTCGCGTCAGCAGCTCGGAACGCGTGGATCCAAGGATTTCGCAGAAGCGTTCGTTCATCATCACAATCTGCTCTGTCTTTAAGGATATCAAAACCGCCCCGACAGGCAGTTTGTTAAACATGGGTTCCCAGAACCAATCTTCCGTAAAATTCCTCATATCATAGGCTGCCTCCCTGAGAAATGCTCTACCACTTGATCATAGTGGATCGTTCATTGTTCTAGCAATAGATAAAAGGATACAAATCAACATGACAAAACTTATGCGAAAGAGCTTACCGGTAAGCCCTGCGCGTACGAGGTTTGGTGCAAATATGTAGGATGGTACCGAACATGCTCGCCTTTAGCGGGTATTGACACATTTTTATGGGAACCTCCGGTTTCCGCCCTTCAGAAAACAGCTCCTGCGTCTTGTGATAATCCCGCATATGTGTGCTTATACAATTCGTAACCTCCTTGTTTGGTTGTACTATACCCGTATCATTCTGCGTTTAAACTGCTTTTCAGTTGTAGGCTAACACCCTATGCGGGATAATTGCATACTATGCAGGGTAGAAGATAACGAAGGAGGAAGTTTCATGAACACATATCCATCTCAACAACAAATGCTGTTTCAATGCGATCATCATATGGCCCATTCCATGAAAAAGCATAAGGAGAACGCCCATGCTGCCTTGAAAAAGGCGATGAAGCACAAAGTTCGCGTAGAGACGCTGGATGATGAAGTCTTCGAGGGGGTCATCATCAATGTAGACGCCAAATACGTATATATCCAGATCGAGCAGGAAGGAAGCAGAGGCTTTTATCCCGGCTATCCATATCCGAGACCGCCGTTTGCGCCGTATCCGTACAATCCGTATTACAGCAACGTTATCCTGCCGCTCGCACTGTTTGACCTGCTGGCCGTCAGCCTGCTGTGGTAATTATTCATTAGTGCGCGGGGTGCTCCTGAAGGTTCTTGGACCAGGTGCACCCCTTATTTGATAGAGCGATGAAGATCGGCACCCCGCGTGTCAGTGAATAATGGCATTGACGAAAAATACGAGAAAACTGCCGTTGGTTCACGCAGCTTCTCCTCCATCTAGCGTCGATTTTTTGAAGGGAGCGGAAAAAATAATTTCAGCTATTTACATACATGCTGTATGTATGTTAGATTTAAGCCAATCATGAATAAGGAGTTGTTGATCCAGTGAACGTACAAGGCTTTTACCCGGTTATTATGTCCGGGCACATGGAGGAGAGTAAGGATTTTTATACCCGTTTATTTGGCTTTGAGGTTGTCTTTGAAGCGGACTGGTACATAAGCTTGAAAAGAAATGCCGGACCGGACAAGCTGTATGAGCTCGCCGTATTGTCTTGGAATCATGAAACGGTGCCGGCTGCTTTTCAGAGAGAGGTGCAGGGATTGATTCTCAATTTTGAGGTGGACAATGTCGACGCTGAATACGACCGGCTGATCAAGCAAGAGGGTCTCCCGCTTCATTTGGACATTCGCGACGAGGCGTTTGGCCAAAGGCATTTCATCACAAGCGATCCGAGCGGCGTGCTGATCGACATGATCCAGATTATTCCGCCATCCGAGGCCTTTGCGGACAATTACAAGGAAGACGTATGGACCGATCCGGAACCCAAGGCCGTCCAATGACACATTCCCAGCCCTTAAAGAATTATTTCGGGAGGGAGCTTGCCCTGACCCTATCGGATTTGATTCAGCCGCTCGTGGCCCGGTTTCCTGTCGACTCCTTCGTGGAGGCCGTAACCCGGCAATCCGAATCCCTTGAGCTCAAAGGGAGAGTTGCGATGATCGCGGCCGAGCTTCATCAAGCGTTGGCCATGCCGTATGAGGGCAGTTTGGAAGTGCTGCTTGACATCCTCGGCCCGGAAAATGAAACCGAGCAGGGCATGTTCACGAACGGCTATTTTTTAATGCCGGTTGCGTACTATGTCGAGCGTTACGGACTTCAGCATTTTGACCTGTCCATGCATGCCTTATATGAAATCACGAAGCGGCATACTTCGGAGTATGCCATCCGCCCTTATTTGCTGAAGTATGAGGATCAGTGCCTTGAACGATTGAAAGCGTGGAGAACGGATTCCAGCCTGCATGTCCGCCGACTCGTCAGCGAGGGGACACGTCCCCGTCTCCCTTGGGCTAAGCGGATTCCGGTTATAAAGGGGGATCCTTCGCATCACCTTGCTTTGATCGAGCCGCTGCTGAATGATCCATCGTTGTATGTCAGAAAATCCGTGGCCAATCATCTGCACGACCTAAGCAAGGATTACCGGGATTTCGTCATTACTTGGCTGGCGGAGCGACAGCACAGCGGCGGGGAGCATTTTCCTTGGATCGTCCGGCATGCGTGCAGATCATGGATGAAGGGCAGCGAAATGAAGAGCATGCACGAGCTTTTCTCTTCTGCTATATTTACAACATAGAATGAAGATTTGAAGAGAGGCATTTACGATGAAAAGAAGCAAGACGGAAGCGCAGGAGACGATGGAACGTCTGCTGCAGGTTGCAAGAGAAGAGTTCGCGGACAAAGGCTATGCAGACACCGCACTGGAGATGGTCGCGGATATCGCCCAAGTAACCCGGGGCGCGCTCTATCATCATTTTAAGAATAAAAAAGGGCTGTTTCTCGCCGTCCTGGATCTCGTACAGCGCGAAGTTTCAGAACGCGTCGCCTCGGAGGCGGGCCGTTCAAGCGAACCCTGGGAGCAGCTTCTGCTGGGCTGCCGGGCTTTTATCGCCGCGGCGGTAGAACCGCAGAACATGCGGATCATGCTGATCGATGGTCCGGCAGTCGCCGGCTGGGAGACTTGGCGCCAGATGGACGAAATCCATTCGATGCGTCATCTGCGGGAACAGCTGGATGGGATGCAGCAGAAGGGGGAGATGAAACAGCTGCCCGTCGATGCGATGACCCATGCGTTATCTGGCGCAATGAATGAATGCTCGTTGTGGGTGGCGGAAGCGGAGGATACGGCTCAGGCAGCTGATGATTCGATGCGGATTATTGAAACGATGCTGACGGGATTTAGGCGCTGACAGGCCATACTCCGATCGCGGATATCGAAATAGGAGATAAGCAGCCGGCCGGCAAGGAAAAAGCACCCGAATGGAGGGGTTCTCCAAAGTTCGGATGCTTTTTTTTAAAAAAAATTTATGCTCAGCAGAATTATGTGTGCTGCGAGGGAGGCTCAGGTCTGCAGCGTTCGAAAACCTCCTGCTGCCCTTCATCCATCCGGTCGATCAGCTTAACGATAGAGGGAGTTGTTCGCTCGTAAGATCAAGCCAATCCAATTCTTCCCGCGTCAGCTTGATCTTCGCTCCCTCATCACAGGATTTTAGTTCTTCCGCGTTTTGGGCGCCGATCAGCGCGCAGGTCGGGAAGGGCTGATTCAGGACATAAGCGAGTGCGATCTGAATCGTCGTAACCTGCTTGGCTTCGGCAAGCTTCTTGGCCCGCTCGAGCCGCTCCCAGTTGGCATCGCTATAGAACACACGGACCAGATCTGCGTTGTCCCGCACCTCGGGAGTGAATCGCCCCGTGAAAAATCCTCTGGCCTGCGACGACCAGGACAATAGCGGGAATTGCTCGGCTTCATGCCATGCGCATGTCTCTGCATCCGCAGATACGCAGCCTTTCCAGAAAGGCTCATTCGGTTTCGCAAGGCTCAAATTCGGACTGCTGAAGGAGAAGCCGACGAGTCCGTTCGCTTCCGCATATTGATTTGCCTCCCGGATCCGTTCCCAGGTCCAGTTGGACACGCCGATCGCTTTCACGGTTCCGGATTCGATATATTCGTTGAGCGCCTCCACTACCTCGCCAGCCGGAACATTCGGATCGTCGCGATGCAGTGCGTACAGATCGATATAGTCGGTCTGCAGCCGCTGCAGGCTGTCGGTGATGTCATTCTTGATATCCTTCCGGGTCACGCGCGGTCCGTTCTGGTCGTGGTGAGCGCCCTTGGTCAGAATAACAAGCTGCTCCCGGTTGCCACGCTCCTGCATATAACGACCGATCACTTCCTCGCTTTGGCCGCCGCAATAAATATGGGCCGTATCGATCGAATTGCCACCGATGGCCAGAAATGCGTCCAGATTGGCAGCTGCCCGCTCGTAGGAATCATGGTAGAAGTAGTCCGATCCTTTCATCAGCACGGAGACGGGTTTGTTCAATCCCTTGATTGAAATATACTTCATGTTCATACCTCCTTTAAAAATGTCACAGTACGATTCTTGACCGCTCATGGGCGGATTTCAGACATGCGTCAATGACCCTCATATTACGGACGGCATCTTCTGTTGTGTATCGGAGCGGCTTGCCGTCCAGTACCGCTTCGGCGATACGGTCACCCTGCTCGCTGTATGCGTTGGCGGAAGGAACCTCGATTTCCTTCCGGCCTTCACCGGTCGTCAAGAAGAAATTGGCCCCGTTCTCGGGCAGGCTGTATGCATACGGCACCTCGATTAGCCCTTCGGTCCCCACGATTTCAAGCGGATTACGGTAGGCGGCCCACATGCCGCAGTCAAAGGTCAGCGATACGGCACCTTCAAATTCGACCAGTCCGGATGCCATCATGTCGACATGATCATGCTCCGGCGAGAAGAAGGCCTGGACGGTAACGGCTTCAGGCTCTTTATCGAGCAAAATCCGGGCTGCGTTAATCGGGTAACAGCCGACGTCATAAATGGAACCGCCGCCCCAGTCCTTACGGAACCGGACGTTGCCTTGGTTGGCCGAGCTGTTAAAGGTGAAGGCGCTGCGGATGCCTCGGATCTCGCCGATCGCTCCGGATGCGATATATTCCTTCAAGATATCGTACCGCGGGTGGTAACGGTACATGAACGCTTCGGCCAGAATCACGCCGGCCTTCGCTGCGGCATCAGCCATCTCGGCGGCTTCGGCCTCCGTCAGCGCGATCGGCTTCTCGCAGAGCACATGCTTTCCGGCTTCGGCCGCTCGGATGCTCCATTCTTTATGTAAATGGTTAGGAAGGGGAATGTAGACCGCATCAATGTTAGGATCCTCGAGCAGGGCTTCATAGCTTCCATACGAGATATTTATGTTAAGCTCTTCGGCGAGTTGCCTTGCTTTATCCTCCTGCCGGCTCGCGATGGCTGCAACTTCATTGCGACGGGATTGCTGGAGTCCGGGAATGACCGCACGCTTGGCGATGCTGGCGCAGCCCAAAATGCCCCACCGTAGTTTCTTGCTCATCTTCATCAGTTCCTCCTTCGTTACTTGAGTAAGATTATATTGCGATTATAAGAGAGAATAATTAAAATTAATATAATATTATTTTGTATTGGATTAAAACAATATTGTCATCGAGGAGACCTAGGAATGAAACGCCAAATCCACTTGCTGACCCTGCCGGAGATGCCGTTCTTCTGCTTTCCCGAATCGGTGGGCATTTACCGGGAGGAGCCGGAGCACTCGGTTACGCGGGCTGCCGGGGCACTGAACAATTTCAACATTCATTACGTCGCTTCCGGTACGGGGTATGTGGAAATCGATCAGCAAGTGCATACGCTGGGGCCCGGCGAAGCCGTCCTGTATTTCCCCATGCAGGCACAGCGTTATTACAGCAGCGAAGATGACCCATGGGACGTCCGCTGGTTCCATTTTTACGGGAGCGGGCTGCAAAATTATTTGATCGAACGGGAATTTCATCGCAGTCCGCTGTGGAGTGTCCGTCAGCCTGCTGCATTTGAGGAGGCGCATGAAACGCTGTTAAAGGAGGCGGAGAGGCATCGGATGCTGAACCCGGCCCAGCTGTCGACGCTAACCTATTCGCTGCTGACGGTCTTCGTGGAGCAGGCATCCGCGCTCTCTGACCATAAATCCAGCAACTCGGGCAGCCGTATTCTCGAATTGCTGCCGATCATTCAGCAGGAAGCCGCCAAGCCGTTTATACTGGAGGAATGGGCATCAAGGATCGGGGTAAGCACCTATTACTTCTGTAAGCTCTTTCGAAACGTCATGGAAATGACGCCGATGGAATTCGTCACCAGGTGCCGCCTGCAAATGGCCAAGCAATGGCTGCTGGAACACAAGGACAAGACGATCGGACAAATTGCCGTTGAGGCTGGATATCCGAGCGTCAGCTACTTTAATAAGCGGTTTATGGAGCATGAAGGGATGACGCCGTCTTCCTACCGGCGCTTGCACGGAGGATAGTCTGGTCGTCCTGTTCCCACGTACGGGAACGAGCCCGACTTAGGTCCAGGTTCTAATCACTTCTAGAGTCGGTTTTGGCTTTGGT
Source organism: Paenibacillus sp. FSL W8-0919 (assembly GCF_038003785.1). Taxonomy (NCBI): domain Bacteria; kingdom Bacillati; phylum Bacillota; class Bacilli; order Caryophanales; family Paenibacillaceae; genus Paenibacillus; species Paenibacillus sp. FSL W8-0919. The sequence goes on along the minus strand of NZ_JBBOPV010000001.1, from coordinate 5,387,373 downwards.
TTAACCGGATTACAATGGAGTTAACGAGGGATTTGACGAAATCCTGACCGATGATCAAGTTAAACGGGGGAAAGACCAATGTCCGATACAAAGAACTTATATATATTGCTAACCGATACGGGAACGATGTTTACGAGGCTGATCAAGCGAATTACGGCTGCGCCGTATAACCACGCTTCCATTGCATTGGATGGCCAGCTTAATGAGGTGTTCAGCTTCGGCCGGAAATGTGCCGATAATCCTTGGGTGGGAGGCTTTGTGGAGGAAGACGTATATGAAGGAACCTTCAGCCATTTTCCGGGTACGCGATGCGCGTTATTGCGCTTTGAGGTGACTCAGGAGCAATATGATCAGGTCCGCGCGGTGATCCAGCGCTATAAAGACGAGGAGGACGCCTACCGGTATAATCTGATCGGATTGTTCGGTGTTCTAATGAGGCTGGATATTACGAGAGAGCGGTCCTACTTCTGCTCTCAATTCGTTGCCGAGACGTTGCGCCAGAGCGGGATTCGCCTGTGGGACCGTTCGTCCACGCTGGTGACGCCGCATGATTTTCTGCTGCACCCCTCGATGGAGGTAGTGTATGAAGGCATGCTGTACGACTATCCGCTTCTAGATCAGACGAGACTGGCAAGCTTCCATCATCCGCTTCAATCGGCGGCACAGTAGAAGGCATCCTGAGGTGCTTGGCATACAGTTGGATAGGATAACGATCATCCTCTGCCGTCCGGCAGAGGATGATTTATTGTGGCCGCTACTCTCCAATGGGAGTCGAGCCGATCCTCATTCGAATCGTGTCCATACTTTCCTATTGAAGTTGTGTCGATACTTTTCAAGCTTGATTCGTCACTAGCCCATAGACAGGGATGCCGTTATTTGATGTGACCATTAGCCTGCCGGATTATCGTTTCGATCCGCTGTTCGTGTTGGAAAACGCTCTTCTTCTTCGCCAGAATTTGGCCGGAGAGGGTGAGCATCCGTGCCAAGGTATCCGATGTCCGTGACGGATCCTGCGACTTTACGGCGGCTTTAAAGTTCTTCCATTCGGTGTTCAACAGCTTGTTCGGGGTCGAGATCGCACTCTTGTCGCTTTTGATTTTGCTCTTATACGGCTCGATCCCGGATAGCACGGACCGCACTTTGGCCGCCTTGCCGGTACGTTCCTTCTTGGCTGCCGTCAGCGCCGCTTGCTTCTGCTTGATATCCTGCCTCCCAATATTCACCAGCAGCTTCATGCTGTTAGCCTGCGTCTGCAGCATCTTGGATAACGTCTTGTCCTTCAATTTCTTGGCTGCCGCAACCTGCCTGTTTAGCGCCGTGTAGCTGTCGAATAAAGGCTGATATTTACGCTTCGCCGCATTCAGCTGTTCCTCCAGATTGCGGATCTTGTCTTTATCCAGATCGCTGATCCTTCTGCGCACTTCCGAAGCCTTGGCTTCGTTGGCATAATGCAGCGAAGCGATTTTATCATCCCATTCCATGGTCTCTTTCCGTTCGGCTTTAAACGTATCATACTGCTTGAGCAGCCTGGTACCGCCCGACCCGCCGGCACGGCCTGCGGTTTCGCTTAGCTGATGGTTGATCGCATCCGTGAATTCGATCGCTGCGGCCGCGGCCTCCCGGACCGGCACTAGACCAATTATCAATTGCATCGCAAGATAGATCATGAACATTTTCTTCATCATGACAGTAATGCCCCTTCCATCCATTGGATTCGTTCCGAAAAGCCGCTCGTAAGCTCATACGAAGTCCGGGTAACAACGCAAAAAAGCACCCGGGCAGCAGGCGTCAATGCCTGGCTTACGGGTGCTTCCTTCGTAAGAATCCAGAATTAGTTTAGTAAAATATACAATATATAACCTATATTTGTCAATCATGTCTATGGTAAATTCTTTAAAAAGTTTAAGCGAGTCGAATCTTTGACAGAATCGCTGCCCATGCTTCCGTATCGCCTTCCCACGTCCTGCCTTTCGGGATGCGAACAAGCCTGGCATCTTCAGCGAACGAAGGCAGCTCCACGATGTCCGAGTCTTCTCCATGAAGAATAAATAGCATGGAAATATGGGGATTGGCATACGTTTCATGGATGGAGGCATAGATGGCTTCGGCATCCTGCTGATGTTGAATGATCCGCACGAGAAGAACGCTTTGGCCGGATGCCAGGCAATCATTAAACCGTGCGATTCTTCGATCCAGCCGTTCCCGAAATTCGGCATAGTCGTGTAGCGGCGGCTGGTCGGGCGTATTTTTAAAATCGTGAAATGACAAACAGGTTGACTGCCGATCGCGCACATAGTAGGTGTTTACGGATTTGCCGTAGATCTCCAAATGCTCGAGCTGCATAAAGCCTTCAAGCCGTCTGCGGATCATGCCGCAAAAATCGGCGGTCGATGCGAAATTGAACCAATCCCAGGGACCTGCCTGACGCCGCAGACCGTTTCGCTTGAGCTGAGCGGCAACCTGGCAGTTATGCCCTAGGCTGAAAATTGCCTCGTACCGGTACGGTTGTGTCTCCATTTCGAAGACCTCCCTTCCAATCTATCATTTCTTATTCTATGTTGATTGATAGAAAGGGTAAGGGCGCAGGAGAATTACAAGGAGCGCTTTAACCTCCTTAACCAACCGTCACAGGTAATTGTTTCGGTAAGCGGATGCGGACCGTTTCGGGCAATCTTCTTTCATTTCCGGCATTTGCATTATTGTGATAGCGGGAAGCTCCCATATACGGCGGTTTACGGTCTATTACTATGGAGCCGGCTCATTGACAGGAGTAGAGGTCAGGTGATATTCTCCAATCAAACACGGGGTTTATCCGGGAAGACAACGAAACGATCCGAATCTGCCCCCTTGCCGCGGGCCCTGCTCCGGCTTGTGAGGTCGGTTACGGCGGCAGCGAATATACCGTTAACCAGAAGCTCTTCACTTACGAAGAGTTTTTTTCATGGCGGAAGAACCGTGTACTACAGCGAAAAGAATGTGATGACAGATGTTGGTTCGACTACGAACCCGAATGAACGGTTTACTACAAAATCATTTTTCCGGAGAGTCGATGGACTACCGGCAAATCTTTGCACTCATGCTTCCGATTCTGATCGACCAGGCTTTTATCATCGGCCTTAACTTGGTCAACACGGCGATGATCAGTTCCTCGGGAGTGGCGGCGGTCAGTGCCGTCAACATGGTCGATGCGCTGAATATTTTTCTGATCAACGTATTCGTAGCGGTGGCTACCGGAGGTACGGTCGTGGTCGCACAGTATAAAGGCAGCGGCAATGGGCAGATGGTGTCCAGGGCTTCTGCGGCTACGGTCACCTCGGTGACGTTTATTGCACTAGCGATCGCGCTGCTTATCATCGGGCTGCATAATCCGATACTCCAGCTTCTGTTCGGCTCCGCTTCGCCGGAGGTATTGGAGAGTGCCCGGATCTACCTGATCGGCAGCGGAACATCCTTTCTAGGAATTGCGGTCGTACAGGCGGTATGCGGAGCGCTCAGGGGCATCGGAAAGACGCGGGCCTCGCTTGCGCTGTCGCTGATTATGAATCTGCTGTATGTGGTGCTGAATATTTTATTTATTACGCTGCTGCATATGGGGGTCTTCGGCATGACCCTGGCCATTAACATTGCCCGTTTTGCGGGCGCGGCCTGCGCGCTGTATTATTTATTCAAGGTCGACGCAACGCTGCATATCCGGCTGAAGGACTTGTTTCATTTTCCATTGTCGATGCTTCGCAAAATCATGTTTATCGGCCTTCCGTTCGCGGCAGAGCAGATGTTCTTCAACGGGGGAAAGCTGCTGACGCAGGTGTTTATCGTAAGCTTAGGCACCTATGCGATCGCTACGAATGCGATCGGCGGATCACTCGCGATGCTGACGCAAATACCCGCGAGCGCCTTGTCGCTGACGATCGTAACGGTAGTCGGCCAATGTATCGGCCGGGGGGATATTGCGGATGCCCGGAAGTTCATCCGGTCATTTCTATGGCTGGGTGCCATCTCTCTGGCGGTAATGGGACTTATCCTGATCCCGCTGTTCAATCCGCTCGTCGGATTGTTTAATCCGCCGCAGGAAATCGTGCATGAACTGTTCGTTGTCATGCTGATCAACGTGATCATTCAGGTCCCGCTGTGGTCGATCAGCTTCATACTCCCCTCCGCACTCCGGGCGGCGGGAGATTCACGGTTTACTTCCATTACCTCCATGATGACCATGTGGCTGTTTCGGGTCATCCTCGGTTACATCATGGGGATCGTGCTCGGCTGGGGCATTCTCGGCGTCTGGCTCGCCATGAACTGCGAGTGGGGCGTGCGGGGCGCGCTCTTCCTATGGCGGTTCCGCGGCAAAAAGTGGTATGCGCATAAACTGATTTAGCTATCATCCCTATATGAGCTAAGCCCCTATCGCGGGGCTTTTTTTATTTCTTCGGCTGACCTGGATCATTTTTCTAACTTGACTATATACCCGGTGGGGTATATATTATAAGCGTGCCACATCCGTATTCTTAGGCTTAATCCTTGAATTTGGATGGAATAAACCGAGGAGGTATGAGGGTGAGATACGATGATCAGATGAAGAACCGGGTAAAACGGATCGAAGGCCAGCTCCGCGGCATTCTGAGGATGATGGAGGAAGGGAAGGATTGCAGGGAAGTCATTACGCAGCTATCGGCGACGCGCGCAGCGATGGACCGGGCGATCGGCGTCATCGTCAGCGCCAACCTCGTGGACTGCGTCAAAGAGGCTGTGGAGAAAGGCCGGGATACGGAGCAGCTAGTGGTTGAAGCGGTGAATCTGCTCGTCCAGAGCAGATAACGTCACAGGCTATCTAAAAGGGCATTTGACCCAGGGATCAGAATTCGCAAAGGGTTGATGTCCATTTGTTTTATCATATTATATACCCATGGGGGTATAAATTAAATGGTTGAAACTACGAAGGAGGAATTTTGGAATGCGTGCTGATCAAGTATTGGATGCCAAAGGCTTGGCATGCCCAATGCCAATCGTTAAAACGAAGAAGGCAATGAAAGACATGGAGCAGGGACAAGTGCTCGAGATTCATGCTACTGATCCGGGCGTGAAGAGCGATTTGACGGCCTGGGCCCAATCGATGGGGAACGAACTGCTCGAGCACCGTGAGGAGGACGGCGTGTTGAAGTTTTGGATCCGCAAAGGATGATTTTTGTATCAATAAATATACCCATAGGGGTAGAAGATCACATAAAAAGGAGGAAGAGATATCGTGATCGAACAGAAGCGAACGACCATTATCTTATTCAGTGGGGATTATGATAAAGCGATGGCGGCCTACATCATTGCTAATGGCGCGGCTGCGTATGACCATGAAGTGACCATCTTTCACACCTTTTGGGGGCTGAACGCCCTGCGGAAGGATGAGGATGTGCTGCTGCCTAAGAAAAAAGGGTTCATGGAGAAAATGTTTGCCAAAATGATGCCGAGAGGCGCCAACAAAATGGGGCTGTCGAAAATGAATTTTGCCGGCATGGGACCTAAAATGATAAAGGATGTCATCAAAAAGCACAATGCGGTTCCGCTGCCGCAGCTGATCGAGATGGCGCAGGAGCAGGATGTCAAGCTGGTTGCTTGCACGATGACGATGGATCTTCTCGGCCTGCAGGCGGAAGAGCTGATGGACGGGATCGAATACGCGGGAGTGGCAGCCTATTTGGGAGATGCCCAGGATGGGAATGTAAATTTGTTTATTTAATGAATTAGGTTCCGTGGCAATTGCGAAAGTGTTCTGAGAATTAAAGCCGTTTTTCTCTAATGAAATAAGATGCATATTAACATTTTTTTATTCGAAATTATACCCCTAAGGGTATATGAAAATCCGAATGGAGGCTAGATCTTTAATGACTACAATACAATCCGATGCGAAGCTGGACGCGAAGGGGCTGGCATGTCCAATGCCGATCGTACGTACGAAGAAAGCGATGAAGGATCTCCAAGCTGGCCAGGTGCTCGAGGTCGAGGCGACGGATCCGGGATCCAAGGCCGATTTGAAAGCCTGGGCGGAAAGCGCCGGGCATCAGTATTTGGGCACGATGGAGGAAAATGGCGTACTGCAGCATTATCTTCGCAAATCGTCCGAGGAGGAAGGAGGAGAGCTCATGTATTCCAATGTGTGCGAACCTGCTGAACTGCAGAAAATGCTGGATTCCGGCGAGTCCGTTGTCGTCTTGGACGTGAGGGAGGCAGCCGAATATGCTTTCCGACACATTCCAAGCGCGGTTTCGATTCCGCTCGGAGAGCTGGAGTACCATTTAGGCGAGCTGAACAAGGATGACAGGATCTATGTAATCTGCCGGTCGGGCGCCCGCAGCGACTTGGCTTCAAAAAAGCTTGCAGACAGCGGCTTTACGCATGTCGTTAATGTCGTACCCGGCATGAGCAGCTGGAGCGGGCAGACGGCCGGCTTGGACAATGGGCAGATGAAGTAACCGGTATAAGTGACGGGAATGGTAGCTCGCACCTCGGTATTCAAAAACGATAGAGGAACTTGATGAATAACCAAACCTAACAATAGAGAGGAAGATACAGGATGGCAATTAGAGCTATGCTTCCGCAGGAAGCGGCAGAGAAGGCAATTCGCAAGAAGCCGTTATTCATTCTTGATGTTCGCAACCCCGCCGATTTTGCAGATTGGAAGATCGAGGGCGAACGATTCAAGCATCTCAACATTCCGTATTACGAGCTGATCGACGGGGTGGAGGAAATATTGGAGCAACTTCCGGCAGAAGAAGAGATTGTGGTCGTTTGCGCCAAGGAAGGCTCGTCCGTTATGGTCGCCGAATTGCTGGCCGAGCAGGGACGGAACGCTGCTTACTTGAAGGGAGGCATGAAAGGATGGAGCGAGCTTCTCATGCCGCTTAAAATCGGAGATTTGAAGGAAGGCGGCGAATTGTACCAGTTCGTTCGGATCGGCAAAGGGTGCCTGTCGTACATGTTGGTGTCCGGCCATGAAGCCGCTTTGTTCGACGCGACACGGATGACCGAGGTATATACTGATTTCGCTGCAAAAATGAATGTGCAGATCAAGCACGTCTTGGATACGCATCTGCATGCCGATCATATTTCGGGCGGGCGAGCCATCGCCGAGGCTGCAGGCGCAAAGTACTGGCTGCCTGCAAAGGACGCCGGAGAGGCGGCATTCAAGTATGAGCCGCTCGAAGACGGAGACGAGATTCTGCTTGGGAGCAGCGTGATCCGGATCGAAGCGCTCCATACCCCTGGTCATACGGCTGGTTCTACCTCATTCCTAATCGATGATCAATATTTGCTGACCGGAGATATCCTGTTCATCGATTCGATCGGCCGTCCGGACCTTGCTGGACATGCGGAGGATTGGGCGGGAGATTTGAGGAAGACGCTGTACTCCATATATAAGGAGCTGTCCGGGGAGCTAGTCGTGCTGCCGGCTCACTTCATGATCATGGACGAGCTGAACGCGGATGGGACTGTAGCGAAGAAGCTTGGCGAGCTGTTTGAAGAAAACCATGGTCTGAACATCCGGGATGAGGAGGAATTCAGATTGCTGGTCACGAAGAGCCTGCCGCAGCAGCCGAACGCCTACTTGGAGATCCGGCAGACCAATATGGGAATGATGCAGCCGAATGCGGAGCAGCAGCGGGACATGGAGATTGGGCCGAACCGATGCGCGGTTCGGTAATAAGGGCATGGAAATATGACCGTGTAAACGGTCATGCCTGATTGCAAAAGCGAAAAGGGAACCGGATGACGGTTCCCTTTTTTAAAGAATCAAGGGGGCAAGAACATGGAATGGACTGTAACTTACATCTTGGCGATATTCCTTATCGGTTTTATCGGTTCCTATATTTCGGGCATGGTAGGCATCGGCGGTTCCATCATCAAATACCCGATGCTGCTGTATATTCCGCCATTATTCGGCTTTGCGGCATTCACGGCGCACGAAGTATCCGGCATTAGTGCTGTACAGGTGTTTTTTGCCACGATCGGGGGCGTGTGGGCTTACCGGAAGGGCGGGTATTTGAATAAAACCTTAATCTTGTATATGGGTTCGGCGATTTTACTTGGCAGCCTAATTGGAGGCTTCGGTTCCAACCTTATGAGCGAAAGTTTCATCAATATCATGTACGGCATATTGGCATTGCTTGCTGCCGTCATGATGCTGATCCCCAAGAGGGGAGTGGACGAAATTCCGCTGGATCAGGTGACGTTCAACAAATGGCTTGCAGCCGGACTGGCCCTTGCGGTCGGTATCGGCGCAGGGATCGTCGGGGCGGCAGGCGCGTTTTTGCTCGTGCCGTTGATGCTGGTCGTCCTGAAAATTCCGACGCGGATGACGATTGCCACTTCGCTCGCAATCACCTTCATCTCCTCCATCGGGTCAACGGCAGGCAAGCTTGCGACAGGGCAGGTCGATTACGGCCCGGCCGCCATTATGGTCATTGCCAGCCTGATCGCTTCCCCGCTTGGCGCTTCCGCCGGAAAGCGAATGAATACGCGTGTGCTGCAGTTGATCTTGGCCATTCTCATTTTGGCGACAGCTATTAAAATTTGGCTCGATATATTGTAGCTCCGCTGTATCTTAGTATAATGGCAATAACGGATTTACCGCTGAGGAGGGCGAGCTAAATGACCCGATGCAGCTGCAGGGTTTGCTCCTAATTTGGATATGATGGGGGCAGTCCTTCATTGAAGCGGCAAGATGAGAGCGATGGAATCCGAATAAGAAGGCGGGTGGCAGGAGATGAATCCGTGGAACGAGCGTTTCCAAGGAGAGGAATATGTATACGGAACGGAGCCGAACGCTTTTGTGGTCGACATGCAGAACCGGCTTTCATTAACCGGCCAGACACTTGCGATTGCAGAAGGGGAAGGTCGAAATGCGGTATATCTGGCCGAGCAAGGTCACGATGTAACCGTGTGGGATTACGCAGAAGCGGGGCTGAACAAAGCGAATAAGCTTGCGAAGGAGAAGGGCGTTAAGATTGCTGCCCGTCTTCAGGATCTGGAGGATGCGGCGTGGACGCCGGATCAATGGGATCAGATCGTGTGCATATTCGGACATTTTCCGAAGGCGCTGCGCCTGCGAACCCTTCGCGGCGTTAAAGAAGCGGTGAAGCCGGGGGGGTATTTCATAACCGAAGTGTATTCGATGAACCAGATTCCGTATCAAAGCGGCGGTCCACAGGAGATGGACATGCTGTATGAGCCGGAGGATTTTTTGCGGAGCTTTGCGGATTGGAGAATCATTCATTTTTTTATGGGAGAGGTTCATCGCAGCGAAGGAGCGCTGCATCAAGGCTTGTCCCATGTCATTCAATTTGCCGGGCAGAAGCCTGCTTTCACGTAAGCACCGGAGGAAAGGAATGTGAAGGGTGTTTTCAAAGATTAGGCAAGAACCTCATGTGATGATTGAACGTTTGATCCAACAGTTTTGGCCGGAGTGGGTCGGGACGGTCAGTCAAGGCGCGGGCGGCTGGAACAATACGACGCGTTTCATCCATCAAGCAGACCGCGGCTGCGTGCTGCGTATCTATAACACCCACCGCGACAAAGACAAAATCGAATTCGAGCTTGCCGTGCTGGAGTCACTGCGGCAGAGCAAGCTCTCCTTTGACACGCCGATGCCGATCCCCTCGGCAGCAGGGGAACGGATCGTGCAGCTCCCGGACGGAAGCCAACGATATGCGGTGGTGTTTGGATTCCTTGAAGGAGAGCGACCGGAAGGGAACAGCCTCCAAGCGGCTTATTCCTTCGGGGAGAAGACGGGAGAGCTATTGAAAGCATTGGGGCGGATTGACATACCCCGTCCTCCCGCATACCGGCCGTATTATGAACTGCTCCAGTCCTATCCCGCTTGCACGAGGGAAACGATCGAGGCGTTCTGTTTGCAGCCGGAACCGGCATTTCGCGATCTGCACCAGGAGCTTCTGCGGTTACTTGATGCGTACGACGACATCTGCGGCAGACTCGGAGAGCTGAGGAAGCTCCCGCAGCAGCTGGTCCACGGGGACCTCAATTTCTCCAATTTGCTGGTCGATCCCCGTCAGCCCGAGAAGGTTACGGCGCTGCTGGACTTTGAATTTTGCACCCGGGATGTCCGGGTGATGGAGCCGGCGGTGGCGATCTCCGGATTCCTTGGATTCGAGGAGGAGCGGGAGGCCATCAGCCGATTCTGCCAAGGATTCGGGAGCCGGATCCGCTTGAGTCCGGAAGAGATCGAGGCGATCCCGGTGTTAATCCGGCTGCGTATGGTGGATGTATTTCTCCACTTCATGAGCCGGTACCATGAAGGCACGGATAGTGCCGCGGTGCTGCAAGAGCAGGTCCCGATGCTGGCGTCAGGCTTGAGGCAGCTTACGGACAGCATGGCGTGGATCCGGGAAGCTGCGGGGAGGTTTCTGCATTGATTGCTTGAAGACAGGATTTACAGATGCAGGTCCTTCCAGTGTATTCCGCGGGAACGCTATTCAAGACGCGATCCGGAAAGCTCTCCCTCATACACCAGCATTCATTTGCATCCGGGAGCTTCGCTGCGTATGCGCACTGATTGGGCTGCCGGCAAATCGGACAGGTCGTCTGATCGACGCCAGCCTCGTCTTTCGGCTCGACAGGTTTAGTATCCATTGAATAGGAGCACCTCGATTCATGGTTCATCATTCTTAAGCGTATTCGGATACGGCCACGTTGTCCAGTAAGATCTCTGGTATGCGAACCATCACAATAACCCGGCCCTTTACCATGGAAGAGCCGGGTTTCTTAGCATTTCGTCGGTCGGCAGAAGACAAAAGCGTTACGAGAGCCGCTGGGGGAGGGCGTTATTTTTTCAACAAATTGATATGATCCAAATCCGTGCTGCTGTTAAAGATGAACTCCAGCTTGTACGCACCCCGATGATAAGTGAGCTTGGTCTGCGTGATACCGCCGTTCTTGAACGTCGTGGTGGACGCTGGGGCATACCAGTTCTGCTTCAGCATCTTCATCGTAATGCCGCCGATATTCGTTTGCCGTTCCACATTCGTGCCGAAATAACGAATCTCCCGAATCTTGTTCAGCTTATATGAAATTGCGTAACCGGGATTACCCATATTCGCGCTATATAGATCAAAATCATCTGCATGCTTGCGCGAAATGGAAGGTTCTCCGATCGTGTTGATCACGTCCTGACGGGTGCTCTTGCCAACGGTCAGTCGGCCGACCACGCCGGGAAACTGGCCTTTCAAAGCGGGTTTATAGAAGCTGTTCAGCGTCTTTAACGCTTCCTTGGCTGCATAGCTGTCGGCAGCGGCTGCCTCGGTGTGCCCGGCTGCCTCGGCATGTGGCGCGGAAAAAACGGCCGGAGTGAATCCAAGCCCCGCCAAACCGACGGTCCCTGCCACCGTAAGCGCGATGACGGCTTTTGAAATACGCTGTTCGTTGTTCATGATGTATCCTCTCCTTGTAACATGACATTACCACAAGTGATCTTCTTTAAACAAAATCTATGTTTATCGTAGTGGAAGAGAGGAGGGATTGGGTTACGAATCCATGAAAATGAAATTTCAGAATTGTGACCAATGGATAAGGGAGTAAACATAGGTATCGTAGGACTTCCCGTTCTGATGGATGTACTTCCGAAGGAGGCCTTCCTTCTCAAAGCCTAAACGGTTGAGCAAGGCATGGGAAGCTTCGTTGTCGATCAATGCGCTTCCGTTTCGAGGATCGGAAACATGACTAACCTCCCGTTATAAAAAACTGCCGCTCCGCTAAAGAGCGAAGGGCAGTTTGGGTTGAATGAATGTTAAGGCTATGCTATTGCTGCACGATGGCGATAATTTCGTCTTCCAGCTCCAGTCTGACCTGTTCGCTGTATGCACGAATGTTATATTCGGAGTGCAGATAACGGAGGATGGCTTCGATCAGGTTCGCTTCGATCAAATACTGCGTTCTTCCGTTTACCCATACTTCCGCCGTATATCCGGTATCCTCATCCCAGCTCAGCTCAAGCGACACGTCCGTCGGTTTCACGCCTCTGCGCTCCGCCTGATGCAGGCAGACCGCATTGACGATTTCGTCCATGCTAAGAATCATGGCTTAGTACCTATTGTTGTTATTGTTGTAACGGTCATCATCATTACGATGATGCTCGACAGCCGGCTTGCGGCGGTTTCTCACGGCGCGTACAACCATCATGATCACCATGATGAGCGCCCAAATCGCAATGAGGTTGATCAGCAAGCCCATAATCTCGCCCATGAAGCCCATGCCTGCGAACATGCTGCCGAACAGGAGCCCTGCCAGACCGCCGATCATCAGGCCTTTCATCAAGCTGCCGCCGCTGAAGAATCCGCGGTTTGCTGTATTTCCTGCAGTAGTCCCGGATTTATTCGAGTTGCTCGTGCTGTTGGATTGCTGCACGTTGCTATCGTTCTTTTTCGGGGTGTTCGAGTAGGACTTCGTTCCGGATTTGAAGCCGCCTCTGCGGGCATCCACGGAATCGACCGGCGCGAGCGCTACAAAGAACAGGGTAAACGCAACTAGAATCGTAAGTACTTTTTTCATCTTGTACTGTCGTACCTCCCGGTAATTAAAATTAGAGAATAATTCGTAATACGGACGGGTCACGATAAGGTTTCAAAAAATTATTCACCATGCTTCGCTGCCGCTGTACGCTGATGCTCCTTCAGCAAGCCAAGCACCCAGTCGCACCATTTCAGCTCCGTTTCGGCCATCATCAGGCCTTTGGTTGCCAAAATGTAATTGCTGAACGCTTTGCTTCCGATTTCCCGGGTATCCTCGGGGATCCCGGCCAGAATCTGCTCGAAGTAACGCTTCTTCTCTAAATAACTGCTTCTGCGGTCCTCGTAGATATCAATCGCGATGCCGATCTCGGTTAGCCACAGGCAGAAGGTGCGCAGAGAAAGCTCATCCTTGGTGACGGCAGGCGCAATGGGCTGGTACATCCATTCGCGCAGCTTTTGCATGCCTTTCTCCGTAATCGCATAAATCTTTTTGTCCGGTTTGTCGGTCTGCTGAACCCAATGCGAGGATAGCAGCTGCTTCTCTTCCATACTGGCAAGCAGAGGATAGATTTGACTGTGCTTGGCCTGCCAAAACGGTTGGATCCGAAGCATGAGGTCATACCCCGACGACTCTCTTCTGGCGAGCAACCCTAACAAGCCGTATGACAACGTATTCATGGACATAACTCCCTTTGAAACGCATATCGTGGACACAAGGCAATGATGTTCATTGACTAGGGGTCCGATTGATAAAAAGTGTACACTGAAACTGTATGGTTTGACAACAGGGGAGAGGGGTTACGTGATGGTTTTTGGTAAAATTGTGACTAAAAAAGCACAAACGCAGCATGCGTTTGTGCTTGGAATTGACTTTTATTGCTTTATTTGCCTTCGTAACCATCGACAACAAGATCCAAAGCCCCGGTGTTCGGGTCGATGACCATGCCGTGTACCGCCACGCTTTTTGGCAGCAGCGGGTGGTTCTTGATAAGACTAACGGTGTTCCGCACGCCCTCGGTTACGTTATCGAAGCCGCGAAGCCATTTCGTGAGCCGAATGCCTGAATTTTCAAGGGTGGAGAGTACTTCGTCCGAAATGCCGCGCTCCTTCATATGGGAGATCATGACGTCAGCATCCAGCGCAGCCATACCGCAGTCATGGTGACCGACGATGATCACTTCCTCAGCTTGAAGCTCATACAGCGCGACCAGCACGCTTCGCATGACGCTGCCGAATGGCTGGGAGATGATGGCACCGGCGTTCTTTATGATTTTGACATCGCCGTTCTTGAAATTCATTGCTTTCGGAAGCAGTTCAACCAGTCTTGTATCCATACAGGTTACAACGACGAGCTTCTTATCAGGGAAGCGGTCGGTCAGGTAAGGCTCATACTCTTTCTTCTCTACAAAGCTGCGGTTATGCTCCAGAATGCGGTCCAAATGTTTTTCCATAGGGTATCTCTCCTTCTGTATCTAAGAGTTAGGTTTAAACACGGGTGTCGGTTGCTATGATATTTGTTCCATACGTCTGATTGCGGCTTGTGAGACGAAAACTAGCGGTGCCGGCGTGCAAGTCCAGCTTAAGCTCTTCCTCGAAAAAAACCTCCTGCTTGCCATGGATGACCAGAGGGATCGAGGCGTTTGTTTGAATCACGGTATCGCCGTCGGCAGCACCGTCCACGACCTGCAGTCCCGGGACGCCGTTAACGGCACATCCGCAGCCCTCGGTATCATAGATCAGTCTCACGGCCCCAGGCCTGCTCCCGAGCATTTCCTTCAGCTTCAGGTCGGCCTCAGGGGATAGTTGGATGATCACGGTTCTAGGCCTCCCTCTATGCAGCATCTGATTTTGCTGTTTCTGAAAGTTGATTATATACCTAGCAGAACGTATCATCAATAGAGTAGTTATGAATCCAATCCAAAAAAATTTAAAAGAGCAGGTGAGCTGATTATGGAAGTGCAGGTATCTCAGCAATGGGAGCAGTTTCAGCAATTGGTACGCAAAATCATGAGCTATTATGAAGCGCTCGGGGTCCTTCATTGGGATCTGCGGACAGGCGCCCCGCGCAAAGGCACGGACATCCGCTCGGAGACGATTGGCATATTATCGACGGAAGCTTTTAAACTGCAGGTCTCGGAGAAGATGGGACAGTTTCTGCAGTTTTTTGCGGATCCGAAGCACGAGGGGCAGCTGGACGAACGCCAACGCCGCATGGTAGCAGAGATACGCAAGCTCTATGAGCAGAACAAATCGATTCCGCCGGAACGCTTTAAGGAGTACTCCATTCTTGCCTCACAGTCGGAGACGAAGTGGGAGGAAGCCAAGAAGAACAGCGATTTCGCCGGATTCGAACCATACTTAACGAAGATCGTGGCATTCAAGCAGGAGTTTATCGACTATTGGGGAGTGAAAAGCACCCGATATGACACGCTTCTGGATATGTATGAGCCGGATTTGACGGTGGAGAAAGTGGACGCGATCTTTGACCGGCTTAAAGCTCGGCTTGTGCCGCTTGTGCATGCGGTTTCGGAATCGTCCTTCAAACCGGAGACCGGCTTTCTGAAGCAGCTGTTCGATATCGGCCAGCAGGATAAATTCAGCAGGTTCCTGCTTGGGCAGATGGGATATGACTTTGAGGCCGGCCGGCTTGATGAGAGCGTCCATCCGTTCGCTACCGGACTCAATCCCGGCGATGTCCGGATCACGACCCATTATTTGCAGGATGACGTTCTAAGCGCGGTGTTCAGCTCCCTGCATGAAGGCGGTCACGCCTTGTACGAGCAAAACATCGACAAGAGCTTGGCGGGCACGCCGCTGTCTTCAGGGGCATCGATGGGCATCCACGAGTCCCAGTCGCGCTTATGGGAAAACATGATCGGTCGCAGCCGGCCGTTCTGGCGCCGATACTTCGGCGATCTTCAGCAGCATTTCCCTGAACAGCTGAAGGATGTTTCGTTGGAGGATTTCTATCTGGCCGTCAATAAAGTCGAGAACTCCCTGATCCGGATCGAGGCCGATGAGCTGACTTATAATCTCCATATCATTATCCGTTATGAGATCGAGAAGCAGCTCTTTAACGAAGGGCTTTCCGTGAAGGAGCTTCCGGAAGTATGGAATTCGAAGTACAAGGAGTATCTTGGCATCATGCCTCCGAATGACGGACTCGGCGTCCTTCAGGATGTGCATTGGTCCGGCGGGGATTTCGGTTATTTCGCTTCGTACTCGCTCGGCAATATGTACGCAGCGCAAATGCTGCATACGCTCCGCAAGGAAATGCCGAATCTCGATGAGCTGATCGAGCAAGGAAATTTGGCGCCGATCAAGGAATGGCTGACGGAGAAAGTCTACCGGTTTGGAAAAACGGAGACCCCTTCGGAAATTATTTTGCGTGTAACCGGTGAAGAACTGAATCCGGACTACTTGGCCGACTATTTGGAGGCAAAATATAAAGAGATTTATAAGCTTTAATCTCATCATAAACAAGAAGCCGTATCACGGTTCCCGAAGAAATGAGCGTTGACGGTACGGTACGGATGAATTGAATGAAGCATGATAAGAAGCGGCGGTGCATAGGGATGATGTCCCAGCACCGCCGTTTTTTTTATGGTGAAAGAGCACGATTGCGGTCCTTCCACCTCTATGATGGCTAGTTAACCATTGGGCGAGTGGGTGCATATGCTGAAATGAAACGGTAGGTTAAGGGAATGGAGGGGTAGCATGAAGCGTCGAATATGGCGGGCGCTGGCGGCAAGCCTGCTGCTTGTGTGTGCCGCAGCGCTGGCAGGATGCGGAGGCGGCAGCGGCTCGGCAACGAAGGTCAAGGTGGGCGAAGTCACGCGCTCGATTTTCTATGCTCCGCAGTATGTCGCACTGGAGAAAGGTTTTTTCAAGGAAGAGGGGCTTGATGTCGAGCTGCAGACGACTCCCGGCGGCGATAAAACGATGACGGCGCTCCTGTCGGGGGCCATCGACGTTGCGCTTGTCGGGTCGGAAACTTCCATTTATGTGTATCAGCAGGGCTCGGAGGATCCGGTGATCAACTTCGGGCAGGTGACGCAGACGGACGGCACGTTTCTCATGGCGCGGAACGAAGGCGGCGAATTTGATTGGGATCAGCTGAAGGGGAGCGTGTTCCTCGGCCAGCGCAAAGGCGGGATGCCGCAGATGGCCGGAGAATTTACGCTGAAGAAAAAAGGCATCGATCCCCATGCCGATCTGGAGCTGATTCAGAATATTGATTTTGCAAACATCGCCTCGGCTTATGCCTCGGGGACAGGGGAATACGTGCAGCTGTTTGAGCCGCAAGCCTCGATATTCGAGAAAGAAGGGCGCGGCAAGGTGGTGGCATCCTTCGGCGTCGAGAGCGGAAACTTGCCGTACACCGTGTTCATGACCAAGCAAAGCTACATCGATAACCATGAGGCTACAGTGCAAAAATTTACGAATGCTCTATATAAAGCCCAGCAGTGGGTGGACGCAAACAGTCCGGAGGACATCGCCGATGCAATCATGCCGTATTTCAAGGACAGCGACCGGGATATCGTCGTCTCGTCTGTGAAGCGTTATAAGGAGCAGGGCAGCTTTGCGACGGATCCGATCGTGGATGAAGCCGAATGGAACAATCTGCTTGACGTCATGGAACAGGCGGGGGAGCTGAAGGAGCGGGTCGCACCTGACAAAATCGTCAACAACAACTTTGCTGAGAAGGCCAAACAGGCAAAGTAGCGTTTCATCTCCCATCCATGGAATGAAAGGAGAGTGCACCATGGTACCGGTAGTAGAACTGAACGATATCACGCATGTATACGTGACGGATCGGGAAGCCTCTCTGGCTGTGGAAGGAATTGATTTGAGCGTCGAGCCGGGCGAGTTCGTCAGCTTGGTCGGGCCGAGCGGCTGCGGCAAGACAACGATATTGTCCGTCATTGCCGGTCTGCTCCAGCCTACGAAAGGAACGGCGATCGTCAACGGCAAGCAGGTCAGCGGCCCGTCGCCGGAAGTCGGCTATATGCTTCAGCAGGATTACTTATTCCCGTGGCGGACCATCATGGACAACGCCTTGATCGGATTGGAATTGACGGAGCGTCTGAATCCGGACAGCCGGAGCGAGGTGCAAAGCCTGCTGAAGGAGATGGGGCTTGCGGGCAGCGGTCCATTGTACCCGGCCCAGCTGTCGGGAGGCATGAGACAGCGGGTAGCCCTGGTGCGTACGCTGGCGACGGATCCGGGGCTGCTGCTGCTCGACGAGCCTTTCTCCGCGCTGGATTATCAGACCAAGCTGCAGCTGGAGGACCTGATTGTCGAGACGCTGAGGGAGCGGGGAAAAACCGCGATCCTGGTAACCCATGACTTGTCCGAAGCGATCGCCATGAGCGACCGGGTCGTCCTGCTGAACCGCAATCCGGGACGCATTCACCGCATGTTCGCAGTGCCGGAGAACATAAGGGCTGTACAGCCGTTTTATGCCCGCAAGGAACCGGGGTTTAATGAATTATTTCATGAAATATGGGGCGAAATGCAGCGAATCGGGAAGGAGTGAAGCCATTGACAACCAATCGAGAGCGGAAAGAGCCGGCTTCTTCTTCAAACCGCTGGCTCCAGGATATTTATGATAAGCATAGGAGGAAAAAGCGCAGCATCCAGAGCCGGGTGCTCACCGTCCAGCTCAGCTTGCTGCTCCTGTTCTTCGCGTGGTGGGAGGCGGCGGGCAGAATGAAGTGGATCGATGTCCTCCTCTTCAGTTATCCAACCAAAATCTTCTCGAATATTTGGGATAACATCGTGACCGGGGAGCTGTGGGGTCATCTGGGGATTACCGTCGGAGAGACCGTTGTCGGATTTCTTCTCGGGACCCTGGTCGGCACCCTGCTTGCGGTCATCATCTGGTGGTCGCCTTTCTTGAACAAGGTGCTCGATCCTTACATGGTTGTATTCAACAGTATGCCGAAGGTGGCGCTGGGGCCGATATTCATCGTCATGTTTGGCGCGGGATTTACGGCGATTGTCGTGACGACGCTGTCGATCACGGTGATTGTGACGACACTCGTTGTATACAACAGCTTTAATGAGGTGGACTCCAATCTGATCAAGGTTGTCCGCACCTTCGGCGGCACGAAGCGGCAAGTATTCCAGCGCGTCATTCTGCCTGCTTCCTATCCGGCTATCGTATCGACCTTGAAGGTAAATGTGGGCATGGCCTGGGTTGGCGTGATCGTAGGAGAGTTCCTGGTTGCGAAATCCGGGCTTGGATATTTGATTATGTACGGATTTCAGGTATTCAACTTCACGCTCGTGCTGTCGAGTCTCCTCATTATTGCAGTCGTGGCAACGGCGATGTACCAAATCGTCGTATATATTGAAAGAAAGCTGCTGGCCCACAGGTAGCATCACGTTCAAAGACTCGCTTCCACGGCAGAGGCTGAAGCCGGTTGTGAATGACATGAAAATAAGCTAGGATGGAACAAGATTGAACTTGATTATCCACGCTTGGGGGCTTTTGATTTTCATGGGATTTCGTGTCATTAAAACCGCTGTGGCAAGTCTGCTTGCCATCCTAATAACCGATGCTTTCAATATACCGGGGGCTACGTCCGCCGGTCTTCTTGCGATCCTTGGCGTCGACGTCACCCGCAAGCGCAGCGTTATCTCCATCTCGTCGCGTTTCTTTGCGTCGCTGCTGGGGCTGGCGCTGGCTTGTATTTTATTCTATCTGCTCGGGTTCCATTATTGGGTACTCGCGCTATACATACTGCTCGCCTTTCCTCTCATATCGAGGGCGAATTTCAAGGAAGGCATCGTCACCAGCTCGGTTGTTGTGTTCCGGGTGTTCCAGGGAGAAGAGATTGCGCCGGACATTATGCTCACTCAGGTTGCGCTGCTCGTGATCGGCCTCGGCTCCGCAATGCTTGTGAATCTGGTGTACATGCCCAATAGCGAAGGAACCATGATGGACATCCGGCGTAAGGTGGACGGGCTGTTTTCCGTGATCTTCAGTCATTTCTCCCTGACTTTAAGAGATCCGGAGCATATCTGGGACGGAAAGGAAATGATCGAGGCCAACCGTCAGATCGACCGGGGGATTGAGGAGGCGAAACGGGCATCGGAGAACCAGATGATCCATCCGGACGGAGCGTGGAACATCTATTTTTATATGAGAAAGGAACAGATGGAGAATATCCAGAGCATGATGCATCAAATCTCTCAGGTATACGAGAGGCTGCCGCACGGGATTCTCGCTGCCGAGGTATTCGAGCAATTAAGCAAGGATGTCATATCCGAGGGATATACCGGCAAATCGGAAGCTTTGCTTAATGAGCTGGAGGAACGTTTCAAGAAGATGGAGCTGCCGGCCACGAGGGAGGAGTTCGAGGTCCGGTCGGCGATTCTCCAGCTGTGCCGCGAGCTTGCTTATTACTTGAATATTTCAAAGAAATACAAGGCCCCTACGGCCAAAAAACCGCAGAAGCATGCGGGTTCCGCAGGCTGAATGCGATAATTCTGAACGTTTCTTTCAATTTTTTTGGCATCATCCGAATTTATTTGGACCACTTCATTCAACATTCGCCCATGTCGTGCATACACATGTATGGAATGAGTGTAAGGAGGAGGTTCGAAGATGTCATTGAGTCATAAACACCAATGTAGAGAAATCATCACGAAGGCGATCTGCGGCAAGGGTCGTAAGTTCTCTACCGTAACACATACCGTGACTCCGCCTAATAATCCGACCAGTATTTTGGGGGCTTGGATTATAAACCATCAATACGAGGCGGTTGCCGCCGGAGACGGAATTGAGGTTATTGGTACTTACGATGTGAACATCTGGTATTCCTATGACAAAAATTCGCAGACCGACGTGGCTAAAGAGACGGTATCTTATGTAGAGCGCGTACCTCTCTCCTATCTGGATCCGAAGCATCGTGCTTCAACGGTTGAAGTGTCGGCGGAAGCGACACAGGAGCCGAGTTGTGTGGAAGCTAGCGTATCCTCCAATGGCACGAGTGTCATTCTACGGGTAGAGAGAGAGTTCGCGGTAGAGCTTGTTGCCGAGACGAAGGTGGTCGTCAAAGTGTGCAGCCACCATCACGGCGACTATGAAGACAAAGAGTTCGACTACGTCCTGGGAGACGGAGACGACGATTACGAAGACCTGGACTATGAAGGTCTGGAAGATGAATTGTAAGTTAACCCTCCATCAGGGAAGCTTATAATCCAGCATATGCGGTGAAAGCAGCTTTGCGGAGGGCGGATGCCCTCTTTTTTATTTTATTTTTGAGGGGGCCGGCTAATATGGCGCTGACCATGGGAACAGCAGGGGAACAACGCGGATTTGCCGTTCTTGACGGCT
Source organism: Paenibacillus sp. FSL W8-0919 (assembly GCF_038003785.1). Taxonomy (NCBI): domain Bacteria; kingdom Bacillati; phylum Bacillota; class Bacilli; order Caryophanales; family Paenibacillaceae; genus Paenibacillus; species Paenibacillus sp. FSL W8-0919. The sequence goes on along the minus strand of NZ_JBBOPV010000001.1, from coordinate 5,366,520 downwards.
CTGCTGCAGCGCGCGCTGCGGCTAGATTGTCGAGAGCCGGCATACCGTGCCGGCTTACCGCAAGGCCCGAGCCGGCAGCCGGCTATGCGGCCAGATACTCGGTGCGCGTACGGGAGCTGACGGCCGAATGGATAAGGCATGATCAGACCGGAGGCGGCAGCACGCGCCATGAGCCGGAGCATGGCAGCGGAGGATATGCCGACGGCCTTCACCGGAGGCTGGAGAAGGCTGCCGTGCGTTCGCTGTACACATTGGGTGCCGAGGAAGGGGAAGTCGTTATCGCGGCTCGGCCCGGCCGCAGATATGTAGTGGAGGAAATTCGGCTCCATGGATCTCCCGGCGGGGCCGTTATGAGCGCCAAGGCTGCTCCAGCAGGACGGTACGATCGCCGGAGCTTGGGAGGTACGGAGGCGGGAGAGGGGAATCTGCTGCTCGGAATGGACCCCGAATTTATTCTGATGAAGGATAACGGGGAGATCGTCCACGCATCGGAGTTTATGCAGCGCGGGGGTCTGGCCGGTAGTGATGCCGTACGGTTTCGCGGAGAAGTCATTTACCCGCTGGCAGAGCTGCGGCCTGATCCCAAGGCGCAGCCGAAGGAGCTGATTCGCGAGCTGCAGCGGGCGATGCGTGAAGCGTATGCCCTCATAACGGACCGGACGCTGTCGTGGCGGGCGGGGGCATTGCCTTATAGGGATTTTCCGCTCGGCGGCCATATCCACTTCAGCGGCGTGCCGCTGAATATATCGCTTCTACAAGTGCTCGATAATTATTTGGCACTGCCACTGGCTCTACTGGAAGACCCGCAGGGACGGCAGCGCAGGCCGCGCTACGGATTTCTGGGCGATTTTCGCCGCCAGCCGTACGGCGGATTCGAATACCGGACGCTCCCCAGCTTCCTGATCTCGCCCTTCGTGACCAAGTTTTCGCTAGCGAACGCATACTTGGCGGCCAAATACAGCGACCTGCTGCCTGCCAGGCCGCTGAATGCCGAGCGGTACCACCGCGCGTACTATGAAGGCGACAAGGCCGTGCTCAGGGAATGTGTTCCCGGCTGGCACCGGGATCTGTCAGCGCTGCCGGAATACCCGCAGTTTGCCTTCGAAATCGAAAAGGCGCTGTCGTATATCGAAAGCGGCCGGACGTGGGATGAGAGCAGGGATATCCGGCCGCTTTGGAATATTCCTTCGATGCCGTGAGACAAAGGATGCATTTCTGTTATAATAGAGTTCAGCTATAAACGGCATGGAGGTAAGTCATGGCTAAATATACGCCGATGATCGAGCAATATTTGAAAGTGAAGGAACAAGCGCAGGATGCGTTTCTTTTTTTCCGTCTGGGCGATTTCTATGAAATGTTTTTTGATGATGCGATTTTGGCTGCCAAGGAGCTGGAAATTACGCTGACCGGCCGCGAGGGCGGAGGCGCCGAGAAGATTCCGATGTGCGGCGTGCCTTATCATTCGGCAGAAGGCTATATTCAGCGTTTGATCGAAAAAGGCTACAAAGTGGCTATATGCGAGCAGATGGAGGATGCATCCGTCACGAAGGGCATGGTCCGCCGGGAGATCGTCCGGGTCGTCACGCCGGGAACGATCATGGAAGGCAAGGCGGTTAGCGATAAATCCAACAACTATATGGTGTGTGTAACGGAGGCGGGAGGTCTTCTGTCTCTTGCCGCATGCGATCTGTCGACCGGGGAGCTGTACGTCACCTCGGTGCCATTCTCCGAGGAATGGCTGAGGGATGAGATTAATATTTACGAGCCGTCCGAAATTATCGGGGATGCCAAGCTGCTGGAGATCATTGCTTCCCAGGCGCTTCCCGGCAGCCGCAACGTGGTGCATACGGCATGGGAACGCCGGGAGGACGGTCTGGTCAAATCGCAATTCGGCGAGGCTGCCTGGGCCCGTCTTGAGGAGGAGCGAAGAGCGTGCATCTCTCTCTTGATCTCGTACCTAAGCGAAACCCAGAAGCGTTCGCTCGGCCAGCTGACCCAGATCGATTCCTATGAACCGGGGCAATTCATGGTTCTCGATCCGTTCACCAGACGCAATCTGGAGCTGGTCGAAACGGTGCGGGAGCGGTCGAAGAAAGGCTCGCTGCTGTGGCTTCTGGATCAAACCGAGACGTCGATGGGAGCGAGGCTGCTGCGCCGCTGGATCGATAAGCCGCTCTTGTCCCGTGCGCGGATCGAGGAGCGGCTAGAGGCTGTTGAGCATCTGTACAACCAGTACATACTGCGTGAAGATTTGCGGATGGCGCTGAAGGAAATTTATGATCTCGAGCGTTTGGTAGGCCGGATCGCATTCGGCAGCGCCAACGGCCGCGATCTGAATGCGCTGAAGCTGTCGCTGCGGCAAGTCCCGGCGCTGAAGGAGCTGTGTGCGCAGTCAACCTCCAGTACGCTTCGCCGATTGGCGGAGGAGACCGATACATGCGAGGAATTGTATCAGCTTATCGAGGATGCCATCGTGGATGAACCGCCGGTTTCGGTGCGGGACGGGGGAATCATTAAGCCCGGTTACCATGAGCGGCTCGACGAGCTGCGGGAAGCGAGCACGAACGGCAAACGCTGGATCGCGGAGCTTGAAGCGAGGGAGCGCGCCGCAACGGGGATTAAGTCGCTTAAGATCGGCTACAACAAAGTGTTTGGCTATTATATTGAGGTCACGAAATCCAATTTGTCCTCATTGCCGGAAGGCCGGTATGAGCGCAAGCAGACGCTGGCGAATGCCGAGCGGTTCGTCACGCCTGAGCTTAAGGAGAAGGAAGGACTGATCCTTGAAGCGCAGGAGAAGATGGTCGATCTCGAATATGCTCTGTTCACCGAGCTGCGGGACAAGCTGAACATGCAGGTGTCCAGATTGCAGAAGCTGGCCGAAAGAATCGCTGAGATGGATGTGTATCAATCGCTGGCTGCGGTCAGTGCGGAGCACCGGTTCGTGAAGCCGGAGCTGAGCGATGGCTATGATTATATCGTCGAAGGCGGACGCCACCCGGTGGTGGAGGCGGTGATGAAGGATTCGGCATTTATCGCCAATGGAACGGAGCTGCGCAAGGAGGGTTCTTCCATCCTGCTGATCACCGGTCCGAACATGGCGGGAAAAAGCACGTATATGCGCCAGGTTGCGCTGCTGTCGATTCTGGCCCAGATCGGCTGCTTCGTGCCGGCGGAGCGCGCCGTCATTCCGCTGGTTGACCGCATCTTTACCCGGATCGGGGCCGCTGACGATCTGATCGGAGGCCAGAGCACCTTCATGGTGGAGATGGCCGATATTCAGGTCATGACCGAGAAGGCGACACCCCGAAGCCTCATCATTATTGACGAGCTGGGACGGGGAACCTCCACGAGCGAGGGGATGGCGATCGCCCAAGCCGTGATCGAATATGTGCATGACCATATCGGCTGTAAGGCGCTTGTGTCGACGCATTTCCATGAGCTGGCCCATCTGCAGGAAAGCCTTAAGGGGCTTAGCAACTATTCGATGGCCGTTCAGGAAAGCGGGGACAAGGTGCATTTTCTGCGCAAGCTGATTCCGGGCGCCGCCGACAGCAGCTACGGCATATACTGCGCACGGCTGGCAGGTCTTCCGGGCAGCATCATCGATCGTGCCTACGGACTGCTGCAGGGCCTGGAGCAGGCTTCCTTGGCCGCTGTCGCTTCCGAGCATGGCGCTGCGCTCCAGCGTATCGAATCAGCACAAGGAGGCACTGTAGGAGGTTATGCCAACACGCGACAGCATGACGTTGTCAGGGAAGCGGTGGAGGCAGCCGAGCCATTGGCGAGGGCAGGATCAGAAAGCCTTGAGAGCCGCGAAAACGGCAGAACCGGAGAGGTGATTCAGCTCTCGATTTTTGACGATGAGGCTGTCAGAGAGCCGCAAAATGCCGCAATCGGCAAGGAGAAAGCGGCTTTTGAGGAGGCAGGCGCCTCCGCTTCGCAGGATCCGTCCGTTCGGGCGCTCATCGAAGCGGTGAAGGGTGCAGACCTGATGAATATGACGCCGCTGCAAGCGATGCAGCTATTAAATGATCTGAAGATGAAGGCGAAGGATATGTAGCGGTGATTAGCCGAATCGCAATCGTAACCAGTCTGCATTGTGATTCAAAGCTGATTTGCATTGTGATTCAAAGCTGATTTGCATTGAGGCTCAAAGTATTAGCAGCTGCACAGAGCTCCATTGTGACCCAAAGCTGTTTTGCAATCTTAGCTACATTGTAGTCACATTGTAGTCACATTCTAGTGAAAGCTGCGCTGTAATTACAGAAGTTTTGTTCACGAAGTAAGTAATGGTAATTGAGCCTGCAGTTTATAAGACGAAATTGCATTTAAATTCAGCAAGGAAACGGAGGTAGGGGATCATGGGAAAAATTCGCGTATTGGACGAGCATATTGCGAACCAGATTGCAGCCGGTGAGGTGGTTGAACGGCCTGCCTCCGTGGTGAAGGAGCTTGTGGAGAACGCGATCGATGCCGGCAGCACGAGAATCGACGTGGCCGTCGAGGAAGGCGGCCTGGACAGCATCCGCGTAACGGATAACGGCTCCGGCATCGATCCCGACGATTGCGAGACCGCCTTCTACCGGCATGCGACGAGCAAGATTGCCGAGGGGCGAGATCTGTTCCAGATCATCAGCCTCGGATTTCGGGGCGAAGCGCTCCCTTCGATCGCGGCGGTGTCCAAGGTGCGCGTCGTGACGTCGAATGAACAGGACGGCCGCGGGCGTAAAATCGAAATCGAGGGCGGCAACCTGCGTGTGAACGAAGAGACCGCTGCGCCTAAAGGGACGGATTTCCTTGTCAGGGAATTGTTTTACAACACGCCGGCAAGGCTGAAATATATGAAGACGATTCAAACGGAGCTGGGCCATATTTCCGATTATATGTACCGCTTGGCGCTGTCGAGACCGGATATCGCGTTCACGCTGCGCCATAACGGCAACACTCTCCTGCAGACGCTCGGAAACGGAGATGCTTTGCAGGTCATCGCGGCCATTTACGGCACGCAATCCGCGAAAGCGATGATGAAAATCGAAGCGGAGAATATGGACTATACTCTTCAGGGGTATATTAGCCGCCCTGATTTTACCAGAGCCAACCGGAACGGCATGTCCTTGATCGTCAATGGACGATATATTCGAAACTACGGTCTGATGCAGGCGGTGCTGAAGGGATACCATACGCTCCTGCCGATCAACCGGTACCCGCTCGTCGTGCTTCAGCTGTCGATGCACCCGTCGCTAATCGACGTAAACGTCCATCCGTCCAAGCTGGAGGTCCGCTTCAGCAAGGAGCCGGAGCTGTTCTCGTTCATAGAAGAAGCGGTTCGGAATGTGCTCCGGCAGGAGATCCTCATTCCGCGCCCGGCTAAGCAAACGATCGGCAAGAGCGATAACGCTTTTATCCAGGAGCAGCTGAATTTTCCTGCTCCATCCTATGGAGCGCCGGCTCGCGGGGAGCGTGCGGAGATCCCTCAAGACGGCTTGGGCGGCAAGCCCCCGGGTGAATCTTCTGGGCGTGAATTCCGGCGGGAGACGGCCCCGAGACCGGATTCGCTGCAAGAATCCGTAACGGGCTCTTCCGGAGACTACAAGGAATGGACTGCACAGCAGCCGCAGATGAGGGAAACGGCTGCGGCGGCCGCGTATCCTTCGAAGCCAAGCTATGAGGACCGTGCGGCGGATCGCAGATCGGCCAATGTGCCGGCCGTCACGAAGGAATGGATGGCGGCGGCATCGGGCCCGGCTCCGGACATTCCGCCGTTTCCGCAGCTAACCTATATCGGGCAGCATCATGGAACCTATATTATCGCGCAAAATGAGACCGGCCTGTATCTGATCGACCAGCACGCGGCTCATGAGCGCATTAACTACGAATACTACTATGAGCAATTCGGCAAGCCTGCGGATGCCTCGCAAGAGCTGCTGCTGCCGATAACGCTGGAGTTCACGCCTTCGGAAACGGAGAAGGTGAAGGAACGCCTGCATTGGTTCGAGAAGGCCGGCGTATACATGGAATTTTTCGGAGGGAACACCTTCCTGGTCCGTTCCCATCCGTTCTGGTTCCCGAAAGGCGATGAGAAAGCGTTGATCGAGGAAATGGCCGAGTGGGTGCTGAACGAGCGGCACATCGATATTGCCAAGCTAAGGGAAGCTTCCTCGATCATGTGCTCCTGCAAAGCCTCGATTAAAGCGAACCAGAAGCTGACCGAGCAGGAGGCCATGACGCTGATCCGGCGTTTGGCCGAATGCCGGCAGCCGTATACCTGCCCGCACGGACGACCGATTGTCGTCTCCTTCTCCCCGTACGATTTGGAGAAAATGTTCAAGCGCGTCATGTAAAAGCAAGGAGGAAATTCATGATTATTACAACTGGAGAAGCGGAAGCGCCTGACATCGTTGAACGCGCCAAGCGCTTAGCCCAGGAAACCGGCTGCCGGTATGTTCCAAGAGGCGGCCAATCGTTAAGAAAGCTGGCCCGCCGGATGGGCGAAGAGGACGTGCTGGTCGTCTTGCACGAGCATGTCCGCTTAAGCGGTCCGGATGGCTCGGTCACGGAGTTTCACCCCAGCATGGGCTTTGTAAGGCTGAAGCGGGTGCTTCGCGGCAAACCGGACCCGATGCTGGAGGCTTCGCGCATGGAGGAGGGCGACTCGGTGCTCGACTGCACGGCAGGGCTGGGCGCGGACGCGCTTGTTTTTTCCGGAAAAGGCGGGCCGAACAGCCGCGTGGTTGCACTGGAGAGCTCCCTGCCGCTGTTCGCGATGCTGAAAGAGGGGCTCAGGACCTATAAGAGCCAGTTCGAGGCGAGTGATCAAGCGATGCGGCGCATTATGGTCAAGCATGGACATCATTTGGAATATTTACGGTCGCTGCCGGACCGAAGCGTCGATATCGTTTATTTTGATCCGATGTTCCGTGATCCGATTACAAGCTCCGACTCGATGAATCCGCTCAGACTCTATGCGAACGGCGAGCCGCTGGATGAGGAAAGCGTGAAGCAGGCGGTCAGAGTGGCCCGCAAAACCGTTGTCATGAAGGAAACGCGGTACAGCGGCGAGTTCGAGCGATTGGGCTTTACGGTCATGCAGCGGGGGCAGTCGAAAACTACGTACGGAGTGATATCCATTGACAGTTGAATCCAAACCGAGATTGCTTGTTCTGATCGGTCCTACAGCCGTCGGCAAAACGAAAATGAGCATCGAGATCGCCAAAGCCTTTAATTGCGAAATTATTTCCGGCGATTCCATGCAGGTATACCGCGGCATGGATATCGGGACCGCCAAAATTACGAAAGACGAGATGGAGGGGGTTCCCCACCACTTGATCGATATCCATGAACCGGATTACCCTTACTCGGTGGCGGAATTTCAGGAGCAGTCCCAGCGCTTGATTACCGAAATTACGGAGCGCGGCAAGCTGCCCTTCATCGTCGGCGGCACAGGGCTTTATGTCGAATCCGTCTGCTACGGCTACCAATTCAGCGAGAGCGGAGCGGATGAGGAATTTCGCAAGGAGCAGTTCCGTTATGCGGATGAATACGGGGCGGAGGCGCTTCACCGGAGGCTTGCGGAAGTGGACCCGGAGAGCGCGGAGCGGCTGCATCCGAACGATCTGCGCCGGGTCGTTCGTGCTTTGGAAGTATTCCATGTGACCGGCATCCCACTTTCGTCCCAGTTGGCCCCTCAGAAGAAGGAGTCTCCGTACCGATTATGCCTGGTCGGTTTGACAATGGACAGGCAAATGCTATATAACCGTATTGAAGAGCGAATCGATCTGATGTTGAAGCAGGGGCTCGTCGAAGAGGTGGCAGCGCTAATGGAGAAAGGGTTCGGCCCCGGGCTTGTTGCGATGCAGGGTCTTGGCTACAAGGAAATCGTTTCGTATCTTCAAGGGGAATGCAGCTATGAGGAAGCGGTGACGCTGCTCAAGCGCGATACCCGCCGGTTTGCGAAGAGGCAGCTATCTTGGTTCCGCCATATGAAGGACATCGAGTGGGTAGACGTCACCGACTCGGGAAATTTTTCTGCGAACTATCAAAAAATCCGTGCTATAATAGCAGGAAAGTTTCACTAATATCTTGAATATATTCTTCAAAACAATCTAATTGAACCATTGGGGGTACGGCTAATGAACAAGTCCATCAACATCCAAGATACGTTCTTGAACCAACTGCGCAAAGAGAACATCCCGGCTACGGTATACCTGACCAACGGCTTTCAGATCCGTGGAACGATCAAGGCTTTTGACAACTTTACCATCGTGATTGACAGCGACGGCCGTCAGCAAATGGTGTACAAGCATGCCATCTCCACGTTCATGCCGCAGCGCAATGTTTCCCTGATGCAGGATAGCAGCAACGATCAATAAAATTCACGGATTTTTGCACGATATGCTTGGGATAATGTCTCTATACCTGGATTTCCCTAATCATCGCTGCAATCATGAGGTCATTAGCGGCCCTGGCTTCTTGGAATGATCGCGTCCTGATTAACTTGAAACTTTTTGGTTTATATTTCGTTTAGTTTATAAGGAGTGCAGAGAGCAACCTGAGAAGGTTGTTCTTTTCTTTCCGAGAGTCTGTAATGTGTACAGAGTTTTGTATCCCGCAAGGGAGCAAGGAGGGGGACAAATGGCTGGAAGAGATAACGAGATGTCCAGGGTGAACAAAAACAAAGATAACCCGAAGGCATCCAAAGGATCCAAATCAGGGTCGAAGAAGAAGAAAAAAGGCAGAGGCAAGCGGATTGCATGGGCTTTGTTTTTTACGGCGGTTATCGCCATATTTTGCGCCCTGGCAGGGTATCTGTTTATCTTGGTCAGCGGCGAGAAGCTTCTGGATCAGAATAAGGATAAACTGACCGCTTACGGTACCTCGAAAGTATATGATCGACAAGGCAATTTAATGGGCGAATTGTCGATCCAGAAGAGCGATCCGGTTGAATACAAGGATATTCCGGAGCAACTGGTTAATGCATTTATAGCAACAGAGGATAGACGATTCTGGGAACATAACGGCGTCGACATTTGGTCGATCGGCCGCGCTGCCGTGAAGGATATTATGGCCCGTTCCATGGTGGAGGGCGGAAGTACGATCACCCAGCAGCTGGCGAAAAATATTTTTCTGACCCGGGACAAAACCTTCTTCCGCAAAGCGACCGAAATGTCGATCGCGCTGGCGCTGGAGCGGAAGCACAGCAAGGAAGAGATCATTGAAATGTATTTGAACCGGATTAACTTCGGCGGACCTTACTACGGCATTAAGGCGGCTTCCGAGCGTTATTTCGGCAAATCGGATCTTAAGGAGCTTGAGTTGTGGGAAATGGCAACGCTGGCCGCCATGCCGAAGGGGCCTTCCCGGTACAACCCGCTGAAAAATCCGGAGCTGTCCAAGGAGCGCCGTGCGGTCGTGCTGACGCTGATGGAGCAGCAGGGCTATATTACGGCCGAAGAGGCCGAGAAGGCGAAGAAAGTCGATTACGACTATACGCCGCCGGAAAGAAAGCAGAAATATACGGCCTTTATCGACTACGTCATGGATGAGGCTGAGGAGAAGTGGGGGCTTACCGAGGACGATTTGAATATCGGTGGCTACCAGATCTATACGACGATGGACGCGAACGCCCAGCAGGCGATGGAGGAAGAATTCAACAATCCGGCCAACTTTGAAGAGAGCCCGGATGAGGAGATCGTTCAAGGCTCCATGGTTATCATTAATCAGGAGAACGGCGGGATCGTGGCGATATCGGGCGGCAGAGAGTATATGCGCGGCGGATTCAACCGTGCGACCGACAGCCGTCGTCAGCCGGGCTCGGCACTGAAGCCGATCGTGTCGTATGCGCCGGCTCTGGAATCCGGCAACTTTACGAAGGATTCCAGGCTGAGCAACAAGAAGCAATGCTTCGGGGATTACTGTCCGAACAATCTGCATGGATACTCCGATACGATCAGCATGCCGGAAGCGATTCAGCGCTCCGAGAACATCCCGGCGGTATGGCTGCTGAACCAGATCGGGGTTAAAACGGGGGTCGAGTTCGCCAAGAGTCTGGGCATCCAGATGACGGAGGCCGACGCGAACCTGTCCCTGGCTCTTGGCGGCATGAATTCCGGAACGAACACGTTCGAGATGGCTCAAGCGTTCAGCGCATTCGCCAATGGCGGCGAGCTGAAGGAAGCATTCGCAATTAAGGAAATACGGAATAATCAAGGCAAAGTCGTGCATGAGAATAAGGGAAGCAAGGGCAAGCGAGTCATGAGCGAGTCGACGGCTTCCCAGATGACGGAAATGATGGAGCGTGTCGTTCAGGACGGAACGGGCCGGAATGCCCGGATCAGCCGTCCGGTTGCCGGTAAAACCGGCACGACGCAAAGCGGCTACGAAGGCATCAGTTCCAACCGTGACGTCTGGTTTGTCGGTTACACGCCGGAACTGACGGCGGCCGTATGGATGGGATACGACAAACCGAACAAGCAGCATCTGCTGAAGCGAAGCAGCTCAATGTCCGCAGCGCTCTGGGGCAAGATTATGGAGAAGGCGGTTCAGTCCTATGAGCCGAAAAACTTCCCGAGCACCGAGCCGGCCCCGCCGGTGGTGGAGACGCCGAAGCTAGAGCCTGTCAGCGGCCTGACCGGATCTTATGACGGCGCGAATCAGACCGTCTATCTGAGCTGGAATGGCGTTCAGGGCAGCGGCATTCAATACCGGATTTACCGCCGGGAAACCTCGGAGAGCGAATTCACGCGGATTCTGAATGCGGTGAACAGCACCTCCACGGATGATATGAGCGCGATGGAGGGGCTGACGTACGAATATTACGTAACGGCCTATGACCCGGCAACGGATCAAGAATCCGAGCGCTCGAACGTGCTGCAGATCGCTGCCGTATCCGAGCTGCCGCCGGATGATCTTGAGCCGGATCCGGGGGATATTGAGGATGTAATTCCGCCGGATGAAGGAGATGCCGGCGATGGCATCGACATACCAAATGGCGAAGACAACGGTAACGGCCAAGATAACGGCAACGGCCAAGGCAATGGAAACGGCCAGGGCAACGGCAATGGTCAAGGCAACGGAAATGGAAACGGTCAAGGCAATGGCCAAGGAAACGGCCATGACAATGGCGGTACCAATCCGCCTGCGGACGGCGGACAGGGCGATGGATCCGGGTCGGATGCGGGTGATGGCACGGGCGGCGAGGATTCGGGAACGATTGAAGGCACCACCGATTCGGGCAACGTCACGACGGTTCCCGGAACCATCGTGGAGCCGGATGTTCCGGCCACCGAGTCTGATCCTAACCAAGTTAGTCCATAATGAACAAAGAAGCCTTCGCGGATAAAGTGATATTATCCCCTTTAAGTAGACAGTGTGTAAAAAGCGCATTAAAGTCTACTTTGGAGGGGATTTTTTCCATGGGCGAAATAAGAAAGACATATGACATCGAATTTAAGCGCAAGGCTGTTGCGATGTTCCTGGAGGAAGGTCTTGGCTACAAGACGGTAGCCAAGACCTTGGGCATCGATGATAGGATGGTTCGAAGATGGGTGGCTCACTACGAGCGAGAAGGAATTGAGGGTCTCAAGGAAAAAAGAGGCACCTCGACGGGTTCGAAGAACGGGAGACCGAAGAAAGCCAAAACATTGGAGGAAGAAGTCCTGCGGCTGCGAGCGGAGAATGCCTTGCTAAAAAAGCTATGGGAACTGCAAAGGGGGCAAGAGCAAAGCGACGTCAAACCTACCAAGCCATCGAAGCGCTAACTAGCAACTTCCCCGTGGCCTTGCTGTGTGAACTGGCAGGTATCGCTCGAAGTAGTTACTACAAATGGGCAGCCAGAAAGAATAATCCAACGCCCAAACAGATCGATGAGCAGGCTCTGAAAGAGAAGATTCTAGAGTGCCATACTCAGCTAAAGGGCATTTACGGATACCCACGGATTCGTGTCTGGCTAAAGAAAACCTTTGGCTTGAACGTCAACCATAAGCGTGTGTACCGGCTGATGAAAGAACTGGGGATTCGTGCGCGTATTAGGCGAAGGAAGCCATACTTTGGCCGTCGGGAGGCAGGGATTACCTCAACCAATGTACTGAATCGGGATTTTAACGCCACGGCACCCAATACGAAATGGGTCACCGATGTGACCTATCTGCCAATCGGCTCTCGCTTTCTGTACCTGTCGGTTATTTTTGACCTGTATAACAACGAGGTGGTTGCCTTTCGGATCGGACGCCACAACAATTTAAAGCTTGTGCTGGAGACCGTACAAGCAGCTGTACATAAACGCAAAGTAGCCAACCTGCTGCTCCACAGCGACCAGGGCTTCCAGTATACTCACAAGGAGTACCATGCTTTTTTGAAGCGTAAGAAAATTAAAGTGAGTATGTCGCGTAAGGGAAACTGCTGGGATAACGCTTGTATCGAGAGCTTCTTTGGACACCTGAAGTCAGAATGTCTTCGACTCGACACTTTCTCGACCGAGGAAGAGCTCGTAAAGGCAATTGAACGATATATCCATTTTTACAACCATGAACGTTTTCAACAAAAACTAAACAACCTTAGTCCGGTTGAGTACCGAACTAGGGTTGCTTATGGCTGCTTTTTTAGGCTGTCTACTTGACAGGGTTAAGTTCAAAGCGAGGGCTTCTTTGTTTTGAGTGTGAAACCTAAATGTGGTAAGCTGGGAATACGATATGGGGAGGAAGAGTTCCATGAAACGTAAATTCGGAGATCGGGCAAATTGGCGCCGTATCACCCGCCGGCACTTCACTTCCCGGTATGTGGATTCCGAGCAATTCACAGGGTACCTGACCTTATACACCATATATGGCCTGAAAGAACCATTATGGAAAACCTATGGCCGCCATACATACCGCATTGCGGACAAAGGCTACTCTTGGCTGCAGTATTATCCGAAGGACAGCCATTATATCGTTACGGCCATGTTTGACGATAAGCGAAACATCGTGCAGTGGTATATCGATATTTGCAAGAAGCAGGGCGTAACCGACCAGGGCGTACCGTGGTTTGATGATTTGTATCTGGACGTTGTGGTCGTCAGCAACGGCGAAGTATTTTTGCTGGATGAGGATGAGCTGGAGGATGCCCTGAACCGCAATGATATTACCCGCGACGACTATCGGTTGGCCAAAGTAACGGCGAAAAGCCTGCTCCGGGCGATCGATGCCCATGAATTCCCCTATTTCATGATGTCTCTGGAGCATCGGCAGCAGCTATTTCATAACGGCGAATTCAGGAGGAAGTCATAATGCGGCAGGAAATAAACGGAGAAGAGCGGGTTATACGTTCCAAGACCGGGAAGAAACTATGGATGAAGAGGGCTCTGTATGCGCTGCTTACCCTCGTTGCGGCTGGCGTATTATGGTCAGGGTATGCGTATTGGAAAATCGAAAGCGCCGTCAGCAATCCGGCTGACAAGGCGGACGTCGGCATCATACTCGGGGCATCCATGTGGGGAGATCAGCCGAGTCCGGGGCTCCGCGAACGGCTTGAGCATGCTCTCACCGAGTATAAGGAAGGGCGGTTTGGCACGTTTATCGTAACCGGCGGACTCGACAAGCCCGGCTATCCTTACACCGAAGCCGAAGGGATGCGCAATTATTTAGTAGCGGCGGGTGTTCCGGAGAGCGACATTTTTTTGGAAAACGAAGCGACCAGCACCTATGAGAATTTGCTGTACAGCCAGGCAATTATGAAAGAGCAGGGATGGAAGACCGCGATCATCATCACGCATGATTATCACGGCACTAGATCGATGGAAGTGGCGGCGACGCTCGGCTATGAGCGGCCAACGGTTTCGCTGACGAAATCTACCGTGCTGCCGATGGCGAAGCATAAATCCAGGGAAGTGCTTGCCTATACGAAATGGACGGCCGATCGGCTTCTGATTGCAGCCGGGCTCCTATGAGGACGAAACTTCTAATAAGCAGGCTGTCAGTAGAATACATTGGAATAGATAGTCAGCCCTTTGGATAAAGAGGTGAGGAGCTATGAACGGGCGAGTAACGGCCGCAAACGGCCGATCTGAAGGACGGCCATCCAGACAGATTAATGTCGTGCTCCGCAGCGCGGAACCTCCGCTTATCAGCAGCGCAGTTCCCGAGCGGGAACCGTCCCCTTCGCCAAACCCTGTTTCCCAGCACAGTCTATTCCAGGAAATACAGAAGGAGCTGGATCAGCTTGTAGGTTTGGATCAAATTAAAGAGCTGGTTTTTGAAATTTATGCCCTGCTTCAGGTGGCCCAGATGAGATCAGAGGCGGGCTTGCTCAGCGGCGGTCATGTATTCCATATGATTTTCAAGGGAAATCCCGGAACTGGCAAAACGACGGTAGCCCGCATCATCGCTAAGCTGTTTCAGAAGATGGGGGTGCTCAATAAGGGGCATCTCGTCGAGGTAGAGCGGGCGGATCTCGTCGGCGAATACATCGGCCATACGGCACAGAAAACGAGAGATTTGGTGAAGAAGGCGCTGGGCGGTATTCTGTTTATCGATGAGGCGTACAGCTTGGCGCGGGGCGGCGAGAAGGATTTCGGCAAGGAAGCGATCGATACGCTGGTAAAAGCGATGGAGGATCACAAGAATCAGTTTGTGCTCATTCTGGCCGGCTACAGCGATGAGATTGATTTTTTTATGAGCACGAATCCCGGCCTGCATTCCCGTTTTCCGATTCAGATGGAATTCCCGGATTATAATTTGGATCAGCTGATCCAAATCTCCGAGCTGATGGCGAAGGAGCGCGATTACATCCTCATGCCCCAGTCGCTCGGGAAGCTCAAGGAGCATCTGCAGAACGAGAAGGAGCAGCGGCTGCATGCGTTCAGCAACGCCCGTTATGTTCGCAATTTGATCGAGAAATCGATCCGCAATCAATCGGTCCGTCTTCTGAATCAGTATGTCACGGGGAACCCCGGAAAGCTGGAGCTGATGACGCTTCGGCCGGAAGACTTTAAATTAAACGGAAAATTACAATGATTTGCCGCGGTTTTTCGGCCATAATGAAGAGGTAACGCAGCATTCGCTTTGAAGGGTTGGTTTAGAAGGGGCGAATGCGGGTTGTATATGTTTTAAGGTACGTTATTGTTCAAAGGAGCTGGATATATGGCAAATATAACACATGATACCTCGACCGAGATTGAAGATAAAGCGATATTGGTGAGCTTGGTGACCGATGCGGTGAAGCGCTCAGGCATCAATCCGGAGCATTCGCTGCAGGAGCTGGTGCAGCTTGCCGAGACGGCAGGCGTGACCGTGCTGGATGTCATCACGCAGAACCGGGAAACGCCGGATTCGAAATGGTTTATCGGTAAAGGAAAAGTAGAGGAGCTGCGCATGGCTGTTGACGGCCTCGGAGCGACTACGGCTATTTTTGACCAGGAGCTTTCAGGGGCCCAGGTTCGTAATCTGGAGGAAGCGCTGGATGTGAAGATCATTGATCGGACCCAGCTGATTCTCGATATTTTTGCACAGCGGGCCAAGACGCGAGAGGGCATCATCCAGGTTGAGCTGGCGCAGCTCACCTATTTGCTGCCGCGTCTGTCGGGTCACGGCAAGAACCTGTCGCGCCTCGGGGCAGGGATCGGGACACGCGGACCGGGTGAAACCAAGCTGGAGACGGACCGCCGGCATATCCGCGACCGGATCAGCGATTTGAAACGCCAGCTGGATGAAGTAACGCGGCATCGCAATCTTCACCGCGAGCGCCGCAAGAAGAGCGGTGCCGTCCAGGTAGCCTTGGTAGGCTATACGAATGCGGGGAAGTCCACCCTGCTGAACCGTCTGACCAATGCCGACGTTTACATTGAGAATCAGCTGTTCGCAACACTCGACCCGACCTCCAGAGTGCTGGAGCTGCCTAGCGGCAAGGAAGTCGTGCTGACGGATACGGTCGGATTCATTCAGAACCTGCCACATGATCTGGTAGCGGCATTCCGCGCAACGCTTGAGGAGGCCAACGAAGCGGACCTGATTCTCCATGTGGTCGATGCGTCCTCCACGATGCGGGAGGAGCAGATGGCGGTCGTCCAATCGATTCTGGAGGACCTCGGAGCAGCGGATAAACCGCAAATTGTCCTGTTCAATAAGAAGGACGCCTGCCAGCCGGAGCAGCTAGAAATGCTGCCTTCCGGAGACGGCTACTTGAAGATCAGCGCTTATGATGACGAAGATTTGACCAGCGTCCGCGAAACGATCCAGGAGCGTTTATCTGGCGGGAACGTGACGTTCCGGATTCCGGCTGACCGGGGCGATTTAAGCTCGGTTGTGTACCGGGTAGGAGATGTCATTGAGCAAACCTTTGACGAGTCCGATATTTTGTACGAGGTGAGGATCAACAAGGCCGATTACGAAAAAATGGGATATCTTCTGGAGGATTATGTCCAGCAATGAGCGGCATAGCGGCAGCGATCGTCTACATGGTTGTTGTCTATAGTCATGGTTGATTGTCTATCGTTAGGCCGCATGCCGGCGGTGAAACCGCGGATGATAGTATGCTTGTTGCGGGATGAAGGACGGATCGTGAAAGTAAGCGAGGCATGAATCAGAATACGAAATCAATTGCAAGTAGAGCCCCAATTCCGGGGCTTTATTTGCGGTTGGGCGGAGTTGGCCGACCCGGATACTCTTAAAAGAAATGGTTGGACCAATGATGGAATCAAGGGGAACCGCGGGTGACAGGGCAGGCCTGTCCGTGCGGCGTTGTAAGGTGGTCCGCTGCCTTATGCCTGAGGAGAGAAGTAGATCATGCAAACGGATCGAGAGGTCAACGGTCGCAACCACCAAGCGAAATATGTTAAGATGTGAGACATGATGTGTTATAGAGGAGAGAGCTGTACGAGATGGTGAAATTTTCGCAAGATTTAATGGATTTAAGCGAGCAGATTGAATGGAACATAGCAGATCGGGTACGTGAGATCGACCGGATCGTAGACTTTAACCAGTGGAAGGTGATCGATGCTTTCCAGAAATACCAGGTGAGCGACTATCACTTCGCGAATTCCACCGGTTATGGATATAATGATCGCGGGCGGGAAGTGCTGGACGAGGTGTATGCGGAAGTGTTCGGGACCGAGTCCGCGCTGGTACGTCCGCATTTTGCTTCCGGGACCCATACGATTTCGGCTGCGTTATTCGGCGTGCTGCGCCCGGGGGATGAGCTGCTGTATATTACCGGACGACCCTACGATACGCTGCATAAGGTCATCGGACAAGCGGGCGACGGCACCGGCTCGCTGCGGGATTTCGGCATCGGGTATGGAGAGGTAGCGCTGACCGAAGAAGGCGGCATCGACTGGGAAGGTGTGGAGAAGGCGATTAAACCGGAGACGAAGGTTATCGGGATTCAACGCTCCAGAGGATATGATTGGCGCTCTTCTTTCACGGTGTCCCAAATTGGCGAGATGGTCAGCCGGCTCAAAGCGATTCGCGAGGATTTGATCGTGTTTGTCGACAACTGTTACGGTGAATTTACGGAAACGATGGAGCCTACCGAGGTTGGCGTGGATTTGATGGCCGGCTCGCTGATCAAAAATCCAGGAGGAGGCATTGCAGAAACCGGAGGGTATATTTGCGGCAAGGAATCCTACGTGGAACTGGCCGCTTACCGCTTGACCGCTCCCGGCATCGGACGCGAAGTGGGGGCTATGCTCGGAACGACGCGCTCGATGTATCAAGGGCTGTTTCTTGCCCCTTCCACGGTTGGACAGGCGGTGAAAGGAAGCCTATATGCAGCGGCTATGTTCGAAGCGGTCGGCTTCATAACCAAGCCAGGCTGGAAAGAGACGCGGACCGACCTGATCCAAGCGGTGTCGTTTACAAGCCCGGAGCATCTGATCGCTTTCGTGCAAGGTATTCAGAGAGCGGCAGCGGTTGACAGTCACGTCGTGCCTGAGCCGTGGGACATGCCGGGTTATGAGCATCCGGTGATTATGGCGGCAGGAACCTTTATTCAAGGAGGAAGCCTGGAGCTGTCCGCAGACGCGCCGATTCGTGAACCCTATATCGGTTATATGCAGGGCGGGCTAACCTATTCTCATGTTAAATACGGGGTACTTATGTCACTTCAACGAATGAAGGATCGCAATCTCTTGTGAGTTATTCTTACATGCGGTTGACGCAGCTGATCAGGAAATGTACAATAAGATCAGAATAGACCACTTGGAAGGTTGATGAGATATGGGTGATGAGATTCGGAGGAATATGGCGTTATTTCCGATTGGCATCGTGATGAAGCTTACGGATTTATCCGCCAGACAAATTCGTTATTATGAACAGCATAATTTGATTGTCCCCGCACGCACATCTGGTAATCAGCGCCTGTTCTCCTTCAATGATGTCGAGCGTCTCCTGGAGATCAAGGCATTGATTGAGAAGGGCGTCAATATCGCCGGCATCAAGCAGGTCATGAACCCTGTCACGAAGGAGTCCGAGGAGGCTACCGTGATCACTGCGGATACGGAAAGCAAACGCCGGGAAATGTCGGAGTCTCAGCTGCGGCGTTTACTGAAGCAGGAATTGATTACCGCTAAAAGACCGGGTCAGGTTTCATTGATTCAAGGGGAGTTATCCCGGTTTTTTAATAAATAAAGAAGCAGTTTAATTCTTGACCAAGCCATTCATGACAAAGGAGAGGGTAAAGTGAGTTATACCAAAGAGGACATACTACGCATTTGCAAAGAGGAAAATGTTCGTTTTATCCGCTTGCAGTTCACGGACTTGCTCGGGACCATTAAGAACGTTGAAATTCCGGTAAGCCAACTGCCTAAAGCGCTTGATAATAAAATGATGTTCGACGGCTCTTCCATCGAAGGTTATGTGCGTATCGAGGAATCCGATATGTATCTGTACCCGGACCTGGATACGTTTATGATTTTCCCATGGGTATCCGAAGATCGCGTTGCCCGTATGATTTGCGACGTGTATCTGCCTGACGGCACACCTTTTCCAGGTGATCCTCGCGGTATACTCAAGCGATGCCTGAAGGAAGCCGAAGAAATGGGCTTCACCTCGATGAATGTCGGCCCAGAGCCGGAGTTCTTCTTGTTCAAGACCGATGAAAAAGGCAATCCGACGATGGAATTGAACGACCAAGGCGGATACTTTGACCTCGCCCCTACAGACCTTGGCGAGAACTGCCGCCGCGATATCGTATTGACCCTGGAAGAGATGGGCTTCGAGATCGAAGCTTCCCACCACGAGGTAGCTCCGGGGCAGCATGAAATCGACTTTAAATATGCAGACGCCGTAAAGGCGGCCGACCAGATTCAAACCTTCAAGCTGGTAGTTAAAACCATTGCCCGCCAGCATGGTCTGATCGCTACGTTTATGCCGAAGCCGCTCTTCGGTGTGAACGGTTCGGGTATGCACTGCAACCAATCGCTGTTCAAAGGCGCGGAGAATGCATTCGTTGACGAGTCGGATGAGCTCGGACTGAGCAAGACGGCGCGGCATTACATGGCCGGTATCCTGAAGCATGCCCGTGCATTCACGGTGATTACGAACCCGACGGTCAACTCGTATAAGCGTCTTGTACCAGGCTATGAAGCTCCTTGCTACGTGGCATGGTCTGCGAGCAACCGCAGCCCGATGATTCGTATTCCGGCTTCCCGCGGACTGAGCACGCGGATTGAGGTTCGTAACCCGGATCCGGCCGCTAACCCGTACCTGGCCCTGGCGGTTATGCTGAAAGCCGGATTAGACGGCATTAAGCGCGAGCTGGCGCTGCCAGCGCCGATTGACCGCAACATTTACGTGATGAGTGAAGAGGAGCGCATCGAGGAAGGCATTCCAAGCTTGCCGGCCGACCTGAAGGAAGCGCTGAATGAGCTGGTCCGCAACGAGGTGATTTGCGAAGCGCTCGGCGACCATGCGCTGGCTCACTTCTACGAGCTGAAAGAAATCGAGTGGGATATGTACCGTACGCAAGTTCACCAATGGGAACGCGATCAGTACATCACCATGTATTAATAGAGGAATCCCTTGCGCCGTATGGCGTGGGGGATTTTTTTGCTTGGGGGCAATTTAATTATTGAGGTTATTTCGAAGGGTGTGCCCCCAAAACACCCCTAGAAAATCTGTTTTCTATGCCTTGTGGCAAATTCAAGCTTGGACGGCATATCCATCCATCTGAGCTCATCAGAACAGGAAAATATTGCTAGAAAATTTGTGAAGATTCTGGGTCGCTCGGAGGATACGGCCTGCACCTGCTAATGACAGTCGTGCTCGCTGCGGGAAGGATAAATTTTTCTTCAATAAAAGGGAACTTTTCGCCCTGAGTTGGACTCTAATTGGATGAGGTGAATCGGTTGGAGTTCGAATACGTCAAGCACATGGCTTCCATGGATACCGACACGTTAGACGCGATCATGGAGCATTACGGCAGTGACATCTGGAATTACGCATACTTTTTGACGGGGCAGCACGCGCTTGCGGACGACATTGCTCAAGAAGTCTTTATCAAAGCTTATTACGGCATACATACCTTTCGCGGACAATCCAGTTTGAAAACTTGGCTGCTTACGATCACGCGGCATACGGCTTTTCGGCACAAGAAGTCATTTTTTCTAAGGCGCGTAACCTTATTGGATCGGATTCAACCGGCAGGGCACAGCATCTCGGCGGAGACGGAGTATCTGGACAGACAATATACGGACGATATCTGGGATATCATCATGGAGCTCCCGGTTAAATTCCGAGAGGTGCTCGTACTGGATCTTCATTATGATATGCCGATTCAACAGATTGCCGAGCTGCTGGGGATTGCGGCCGGAACGGTTAAATCCAGGCTGTATCGGGCTAGGCAAAAAGTACAGAACAAACTGGGGGAGCATCAGATATGAACGAGCATAAACCTGGGTGGTATGAAAGGGCGAAGAATGGGCCGTTTGATGCCGAGTTGTTGCTGCCTGATCTAAAGAGGCGGGTGCATAAGCGTCTGAAGGAGGGGGAGGGCCGGAGTACAAGGACGCTCAAGCGTCGCAGGAATTGGACGGCAGCCATCGCCGGCGTTTTGTTGATTATCGCTATCCTTTGGATGGGGGGAGGAGATCCATTTTCGCCAAAGTCGAAGCCAGAGACGGTTCCGCTGGCGACGGAGGCAGCAAACCGGCAAGCCGGAACGGTTCGTGCGCAAGGGACCGGGCCGGAAGGGAAGCTGCTCGTCGTAGCGGAAGGAAGCGAGGCCGTTCAACGGCTCGGTGCTCCAAGCTGTTTCGGAATTGAAACGGATCTTTCTTTTTCGGGAAGGTATCATGTCATCCACGCAGCTGCAGATGGCAGCGAAACCGAAATCGGAGTGTTGGAAGATCGGACATTTATCCAGCCGAATTCGGAACCGGTTGAAATGATCCGCTTGCCGCTTCAGGATGCGGACGTATTTTTGCTTGCCCCGCAGTATCGGGATTGCCATGCCATCGAAATTTATGCTTTCGCCATGGATCGGGGAACCGGCGAAGCCTTCCCGCTTTCGTTCAAGGAAGGAGTGGGCAGCTTTGTCACTTCCTACTACAAGCCGCTGAGCCAGCCTATGGTAAGAATGAATCGATTGGTGCTGGAATCAACGGAAGGGCCGGGAGGCGAAGGCTCGCCCGATTTTGACGGGGAGCGCGAGTACAGGCTTGATCTCCGGGAGAGAGCCCTTATTCTGGAATGATGTGCAATATATAATGAGCATCCTTCGGGGTGCTTTTTTTAATAACTTTTTTAAACCCGGTTAGCTTTTAGTGCAGATTCCCATGGATATTCAAACTAGAGAACAAAACCCGCATGTGAAACATGCGGTTGATTAAAACGACTAAGAAAATATCGGGATTTGTAACTTTTTTCCTGATCAAAAATCATTGACTCCTTGGATTAGTGTAAGTAAAATCGTATAGTATACAAAGTATATTGAATTAGTCGGATTAATAGATAAGGGGGCATCGAATTTGGCACAAATGATTATCACAGGGTTATTATGCGGTGCTTTACTCGGATTTGTTATGCAGCGGGGTCGCTTTTGTCTGACAGGTGGATTCCGGGACATGTATCTTACAAAAGATAACCGGATGTTCTACGCCTTGCTGATCGCGATCAGCGTACAGAGTATCGGCGTATTCGCATTGATCCAGATGGGACTTATTCAGTTCCAAGCCGGCGAGTTTAACTGGCTGGCTACGATCCTTGGTTCTTTCATATTTGGAATCGGCATTATATTGGCCGGCGGCTGTGCGACAGGAACATGGTATCGGGCAGGGGAAGGGCTTATTGGAAGCTGGATCGCTCTTTTCGGGTACATGGGGATGAGCGCTGTTATGAAATCCGGGGCCCTGTCGCCGGTGAACAACAGCCTCAAAGGAATTTCAACACCAACGAACTCCATTCCGGCCACGTTCGGTTTATCGGTATGGCCATTTATCGCTTTACTTGCTCTGATTACTATTTTTCTTGTCGTCAAGCAGCTGCGCAAGCCAAAAGTGTTTATTCCGTCGCTGCCGCCGAAGCGTAAAGGCCTTAACCATCTATTGTTCGAGAAACGATGGCATCCGTTCGTCACCGCGATTCTCGTCGGATTGGTTGCGCTGTTGGCATGGCCGCTCAGCGAAGCGACAGGCAGAATGTCGGGGCTAGGAATTACCACGCCTTCCGCTAACATTCTTCAGTATCTGGTAACCGGAGATGGCGATAAATATTTGAATTGGGGCGTGTTCCTTGTACTGGGGATATTCCTCGGCTCGTTCATCGCAGCCAAAGGAAGCCGCGAGTTTCGCTTTCGGGCTCCTGATGCCAAGACGGCCGTATCCAGTTTTTCCGGCGGCATTTTGATGGGCTTCGGGGCAAGCTGGGCAGGCGGCTGCTCTATTGGAAACGGTCTGGTCATGACGGCGATGATGACATGGCAAGGATGGGTTTCATTATTCTTCATGATTTTAGGTACGTGGGCAGCTTCTTATTTTGTATATGTGCGACCACGTGCCAGCGCCAAGAAGAAGGCGGCAGTTTATCAAACGACAACGGCTTAGGAGGTTATATTAATGAAACAAAAATTAGCTGTACTTGGAATGGTATGTCCTTTTCCTTTGATAGAAGCGAAAGAAGCGATGGAATCTCTAAAAAGCGGCGACGAACTGGAGATTGATTTTGACTGCACGCAGGCAACGGAAAGCATTCCGCGTTGGGCTGCTGAAGCGGGCCACAAAATTACTAATTTCGTTCAGCTTACGGATGCATCCTGGTCGATTACGGTTCAGAAGAAGTAACGGATCATACTAGGTCGTGACTGAAGTTATCAACGGATAAAAAAATATATATCAAAATGGCCGGTCATTTGTTTGATCGGCCATCCCTATATCAGCCCAACTTGCTAATTTCCTTTCGTCAACGTGGAAATCTCCGCCCGAATAATAAAGCCCGCTCATCCTCTTGTTGAAAGAGGGAGCGGGCTTCTAATGTGTAGATTTTATGCTAGTGAACATCGCGGAACAATCCAATGACTTTGCCGAGGATCGTCACATGATTAAGTCGCAGCGGCTCATAACTAGGGTTCTCCGGCTGCAGCCGGATATGGTCCTTCTCCTTGTAAAAGGTCTTCACCGTTGCTTCGTCCTCTTCGGTCATGGCCACCACAATATCGCCGTTATCGGCGGTCTGCTGTTGACGTACGATCACATAATCGCCGCTGTGGATGCCTGCTTCGATCATACTGTCACCGACGACGGACAACATAAACACCTTGTCGTCCCCGACATAGTGCTGCGGCAGAGGGAAGTAATCTTCGATGTTCTCGGTCGCCGTGATCGGAACACCTGCTGTAACTTTGCCGACCACGGGAACCCGGGCGATGGTGTGGGTAAACAGGTTGCTGCTCTCGGATTCTTCCTGGCCAAGCAGCTCAATGGCTCTTGGCTTCGTAGGGTCGCGGCGGATCAAGCCTTTCTTCTCCAGGCGGTCAAGATGGCCGTGGACCGTTGAACTGGAAGCTAGTCCGACAGCCTCGCCGATTTCCCGGACAGAAGGCGGATAGCCTTTGCTACGAACTTCGTTTCGGATAAACTCTAAGATCGCCAGCTGGCGGCTGGATATTTTCGACATGCCGTATCAACCCCATTTAGTAACGTTTGGGAAAATTATAACATAGAACTGCCGTTCGTACAAACATAAGTTCTAAAATTATTGGAACAAATGTTCGATTGGGTATTGAAACAAACAGGTGTTCGTGTTATTATCGATTTGTAGTTAAGAGAACACTTGTTTGGGGGATGATATTTCATGTTGAAATATAGTACATACCGCAGCATTTATGAGAACATACCGACAGAGACGGATTCCGACTCCGAAGCCTGGATCCATCAGATAAAGTCAAAGATCGTTTCACTTCCATTAACGAAACTGCTGATCATTCTGCTCATCGTTGTATTCGGTTGGACAGGCGCATATTCCGTGTTCGCAGGAGGAACGGAAGAACCCACCGGAGAGAAGCTAGTTATTGTTCAATCGGGTGACTCCTTGTGGAAGATCGCTTCCGTTCATAAGCCAGAGAATGTGGACATACGGGTATATATCGATACCATTCGCAGAAATAACGGGCTGAAGGGTCCGGATATTCAGGCAGGCGACGTATTGTCATTGCCGGTATGGTAAGCGTCCATGCAGGTAACGGCACTCTTAGTCGTTCGGTTTAGATCTTAATATATAGTAGGAAGTGAAATTCGCCATTTCACAGATCGATGAGGTCGTATTTGAAATCTACTATATAATGATTGAATTTGTCGCACTCTTTATGATATAGATCATGACATTCATTCCTTAATATGTTTATATTCGCTGAATGCAAGAGCTTGCAAGGGTGGTCGCCTTGACAAGCTCTTTTTCACATGGTTAAGTTATAATGATATTTGAAATGGAGGAGAAACCATGGACATCGATACTTTGGTAGAACGCATCAATCTATTGGCACGTAAGCAGAAAAGCGAGGGTTTGACCGAAGAGGAAATGAAGGAACGCGCAGAGCTTCGGGAAATCTACCTTAACAATATCCGCAGAAACTTCAGACAGCAGCTGGAATCGATCGAGTGGGTCGATGAGAACGAGCAAAAAGGCGGCCCCCGTCTGAAGCACTAGGTTTTGTCGATACATCCTGAAGGACTCATTAGGGCTTCAAATGATGTTTTATTATCAAGCCGGGATGCTGCATGAACGAAGCACTGCTGCTTCCCGGATATAAATGAGTTGAGTTTAAGAAAACGATGCAGGCAAGGGAGTATATTGCCATAACATCCATTCATTTATTCAACTTTTATAGATAGCACAGGCGATATCAGATTTGGGAGGAACGATATGTCAAGATCTTGGGAACGAAAAGTCAGCAAAAATATGCAACAACTGAACAAAAAACGGAAGAAGCAGGGAATGTCCACCTATCAGGGATCTGCCATTTCCGATACAATGGACGTGTTTAAGGGACGGAAATATGTGCTGCCGATCGTATTGCTTGCCCTTGCGGCTCTTTATGCGCTTCTCGGCTCCGCGGCAGCTAAAGCGACGGGCGATAGCAATGGGGTCCTGAACTGGGTCGGTGTCGGCTTGTACATTCTGCTTGCATTGATGATTTTCCTGCGCAAGCCTTATCTGAAGATCGAACGCGCATCCGTGTCCACCATGAAGTTTAATCGGGAGCGAAGATTGGCCGCTTCGGAGATCGAGAAGATTAAAATTGCTTCTGGCTCTGTCGTCATACAAGGCAAGGGGAAAGCAGGCAACTGGGTGTTTTCGCGTATGATCAATTTGTACGACACTCAGGCGATGGGAGAACGGCTTGAAGAGTTCGCGAAGGCCCATCATATTCCGGTAGAACATCATTAATATATATAGCGCCTAAACGAACAAAGGGAGAGGGAGAACATGCCGATTACTGCCGTATTGTTTGACTTGGATGATACGTTGTTGTGGGATGAACGAAGTGTGGAAGAAGCTTTTGAAGTGACAGCCGAAGCAGGTGCCGCTGCAGCTGGGGTTGATGCCAAGGAGTTGCTGAATGCGGTACGGGAAGAAGCAAGATCGCTGTACGCATCCTATGACACCTTTGCATTTACCCAGATGATCGGGATCAATCCATTCGAAGGGCTGTGGGCGAATTTTACGGCTGGGTCGCAGCCGGAATTCCGGAAATTGCAGGAGCTCGCACCGATGTATCGGAAGGAATCCTGGCGTCGCGGTCTTGCTCGTGTTGGCGTTGAGAATGAAAGCCTTGCCGAAACGCTGGCGGAGCGGTTTGCGTCAGAGCGCAGATCCAGACCCTATGTGTATGAAGAAACATTCGACGTGCTGAAGGAGCTGCAAGGAAAGGTGCAGCTGCTGCTGCTCACAAACGGCAGCCCTGATCTTCAGCAGGAAAAGCTTGATGGTGTTCCCGAGCTGGTTCCTTATTTCGATCACATTGTCATTTCAGGCGACTTCGGCAAAGGCAAGCCGGATGTGTCGATCTTCCAGCATGCGCTTGAACTGCTTGGCGCGAAGCCTGGAGAGGCTGTCATGGTCGGCGATAAGCTGACGACGGATATCAAGGGAGGCAATGCGGCCGGACTGCATACCGTTTGGATTAATCGGGTAGATCGGCCCAAGGATCCGGCCATTGTTCCGGAATTTGAGATTAAGCATCTGTCCGAGCTACACGCCATCCTGGCTGCGCTTTAAAAACGAAAATGTCAATCGATACGTCCGAAGAAGCAAATCGTTAGTGACGAGTACATATGGCACAGCCTGGACGCGGTAATCGCGAATCCGGGCTGTTTTTCTATCGAGATCTTGTCATCACGACCCGTTAAATCCCTGTGAGAAACGTCACACAATTGTAAGCTTCGTGAGATCGAAAAAAAAGGTTCTTGGGATATAATGATGGTGAGCAGATTCTGTAAGATCCGGACCATGGCGTGCAGCATACATAGGCACGATATTGTAAAGAGGTGTAGTGCATGACAAGAAGAAAGATAGCATTGATCGCGGCGATGGTATTGATGGCAGTCGCCCTTGCAGCATGTAACGAAAGTAAGGCCGATATTGATGAAGACACGCTCGCCGAGCCGATTATCGTCGATCTGACGATAAACCCGGAAACGGTTGCAGCAGGGGAGAAGGTTTTTATTGAGGCGAAGGTCACGCAGGCCGGTCAGCCTGTGGAAGACGCGGATTCGGTTGAGATCGAAGTCACCCAGGAAGGCGGAGGCTTGTCGGCAACGGTGCCGATCGAGCATGACCAGGGAGGAATATACAAGCTGGAGAAAACCTTCGACCAGCCTGGGACCTACCGCATCATATCTCATGTAACCGCGAGAGGACAGCATTCCATGCCGCTTAAGGAGCTAACGGTAACGGAATAAACGATCGGAACATTTCAAAAAGGCAGCACCGGTACGCCGTTTTCGGGTCCGTGGGCTGCCTTTTCGTATGGAAGCATTAAAAAGCGTTCATCCATCAAGCGCTGTCGATTATTGGAATTGCGGATCCGCCACCGGTGTAGCAATCCAGCCATTCTCTTCAATAAAGAGACGTACGGCCACAATTTGCTTGTTGTCCATCAGCGTGAAGAAGTGAGGCGTATTTTCCGGAACGGAAATGACATCGCCCGGCTCAAGCTCCACATTGAAATAACCTACGTCCTCGGAGCCTTTGATAATGAAAATACCTTTACCGCCTACAATCGCCCGGATTTCATCCTCGGAGTGCGTGTGTACCTCTTCGAATTTTTGGAGCAGATCCTCAAGATTCGGAGTGGATTCGGAGAGCGTGATGATATCCCAAATTTTGTAGCCGCGTCTAGCAGCCAGGTCACGAATTTCAGGATCGAATGCGTCGAGAATACGCTGCTTATCCTCATCGCTTAGCTGAAATTTCTCTTGAAGATCAGCCGGGAACTTATCCATATTCCAATGCTCGTACAGCACTTCTTGTTTTTTCAGGAATTCACGAACATTTTCTTCCCCGCTAATGCGTTCGTTCGTATTACGAATCACGATTTCTGCCATAGGTCTAACCCTCTTTCTCCAGTTGGTTTAATATGTATTATAGACGCGTCACCGCGTTTTGTCATCTGTAAATCATGAATAATACGCGCTGTGGCGCATATTTCGCCTTTTCTATTGAAAAGGATTCTGATACACTAAGATTTAACGTTTTCCGGGGAGGTTTATGAGTTGAACAAGCCTAGCTTACAGGAAGTACTGAAAGAACGAATATTAATCCTTGACGGTGCCATGGGTACGATGATCCAGCGAGAGGACCTCACGGCTGACGATTTCGGCGGCGCCGAACTGGAAGGATGCAATGAAACACTCGTCATTTACCGGCCGGATGTCATCCAGAACATTCATGAGCAGTATCTGGCTGCAGGTGCCGATTTGATCGAAACCAATACCTTTGGCGCAACGTCGGTTGTGCTGGCGGAATACGATA
The DNA here is from genome assembly GCF_038003785.1 of Paenibacillus sp. FSL W8-0919. Taxonomy (NCBI): domain Bacteria; kingdom Bacillati; phylum Bacillota; class Bacilli; order Caryophanales; family Paenibacillaceae; genus Paenibacillus; species Paenibacillus sp. FSL W8-0919. The sequence continues at coordinate 5,338,084 of NZ_JBBOPV010000001.1, read as the reverse complement.
TACCTCAGCTTGCCCGGGAAATCAACTTGGAGGCTGCACGGCTGGCTCGGGCCGCTGCCGATAAATATTCGACGCCCGAGCAGCCGCGTTATGTTGTCGGGGCAATGGGACCTACGACAAAGACGCTGTCCGTAACGGGAGGCGTAACCTTCGCGGAGCTGATCGCAAGCTATGAAGAGCAAGCGATTGCGTTAATCGAGGGCAAGGTGGATGCCCTTCTCCTGGAAACATCGCAGGATACGCTTAATGTGAAGGCAGGCAGCATTGGAATTCGCCAAGCTTTTGAGAAGACGGGCATTACGCTGCCGATCATGATTTCCGGAACGATTGAGCCGATGGGCACCACGCTCGCCGGACAGAATATAGAAGCTTTCTATATATCACTTGAGCACTTAAATCCGATCTCGATCGGTTTGAACTGCGCGACAGGACCGGAGTTCATGCGGGACCATATCCGTTCCCTGTCCGAAATGTCCCGCAGCGCCATCAGCTGCTACCCGAATGCCGGTTTACCGGATGAGAATGGCCAGTATCACGAATCCCCTGAGTCGCTGGCACAAAAAATGGCCGCATTTGCGGAAAAGGGATGGCTGAACATCGCCGGAGGCTGCTGCGGAACGACGCCGGAGCATATTAGCGCGCTTAAAGACGCCATGAGCCGGTTTAACCCGCGCCCGCTGACGGGGACGCATCTGCCGGCGTTGTCGGGCATTGAGCCGGTGTACATTGAGCAGGACAACCGTCCTTATATGGTGGGCGAGCGCACTAACGTGCTGGGCTCCCGCAAATTCAAGCGCTTGATCGTGGAAGGGAAATACGAAGAGGCTTCCGAAATAGCAAGGGCGCAGGTTAAGAACGGTGCGCATATTATCGATATTTGCGTGCAGGATCCCGACCGCGAGGAAGCGGAGGATATGGTTAAATTTTTGGAACTGGTCGCCAAAAAGGTCAAGGTTCCACTCATGATCGATACGACGGATCCGGCGGTCATTGATATCGCGCTGCAATATTCTCAGGGCAAGGCGATTATTAACTCCATTAACCTTGAAGATGGTGAAGAAAAATTCGAAAAGGTCATTCCACTGGTCCATAAATACGGAGCCGCGGTCGTTGTTGGAACGATCGATGAGAAGGGTCAAGCGATTACCCGCGAGGACAAGCTGAAGGTTGCGAAGCGTTCGTATGACCTGCTCGTTCATAAATACGGCGTTTCGCCGGAGGATATTATTTTCGATACGCTGGTATTTCCGGTAGGAACAGGGGATGAGCAGTACATCGGATCCGCGAAGGAGACCATTGAAGGGATTCGGCTTATTAAAGAAGCGATGCCGAAGGTCCATACGATTCTTGGAATCAGCAACGTCTCTTTTGGCTTGCCGGAGGCTGGACGCGAGGTGCTGAACTCGGTATATTTATATGAATGCACCAAGGCAGGTCTTGACTACGCGATTGTCAATACCGAGAAGCTTGAGCGTTATGCGTCGATACCCGAGGAAGAGCGGAAGCTTGCGGAGGATCTGATTTATCGCACCAACGATGAGACGCTGGCGGCATTTGTTGCGGCTTTCCGGGATAAAAAGGTGGAGAAGAAAGAGAAAGTCTCCAATCTAAGCCTGGAGGAGCGCCTTGCTTCCTATGTTGTTGAAGGCTCCAAGGAAGGCTTGATTCCCGATCTCAATGAAGCGCTGAAGAAATACGGACCGCTGGACATTATCAACGGCCCGTTGATGGCGGGAATGACCGAGGTTGGCCGCCTGTTTAACAATAATGAGCTGATCGTAGCCGAGGTGCTCCAAAGCGCTGAAGTTATGAAAGCATCGGTCGCCCATCTCGAGCCTTTTATGGAAAAAAATGAGACGTCGGTCAAAGGGAAGATCATGCTGGCGACGGTGAAGGGCGATGTCCATGACATCGGCAAAAACCTGGTCGAGATCATCCTCTCCAACAATGGTTATGAAATTGTGAATTTGGGTATAAAAGTACCACCGGAGCAAATTATCGAGGCATATCGGCGCGAAAAGCCCGATGCGATCGGGTTGTCCGGACTGCTTGTAAAGTCCGCTCAACAAATGGTCCTAACCGCGCAGGATTTGAAAAACGCTGGCATCGACGTGCCGATCATGGTAGGCGGAGCGGCGTTGACGCGAAAATTCACGAAAACGCGTATTCGTCCCGAATATGACGGCATGGTGCTGTATGCAAAGGACGCGATGGAAGGTCTGGATCTGGCAAACAAGCTGAGCGACCCGCAGCAGCGGGCCGAAATGGCCAAGGATATCGAGGCCGAGATGGAGGCGGATGCCGCCGCCCCGCAGGCCGTTAAGGTTATGCCGAAGCTTTCCCAAGGGCTCCGTTCCAAAATATCAACCGAGGCGCCGGTGTATATCCCGCCGGATATGGAGCGCCATGTGCTCCGCAATTATCCGATATCGCATATTTTGCCGTATATCAACATGCAGATGCTGTTAGGACATCACCTCGGTTTAAAAGGGTCTGTTGAGCAGCTGCTGAAGGCGAATGATCCGAAGGCGGTCTCGCTGAAGGAAACGGTTGACGGAATCCTGAATGAAGCGATCCGATCGGGGATCATTCAAGCGCATGCCATGTACCGCTTCTTCCCGGCACAGGGGAGAGGCAACGACATCATCATCTATGATCCGTCGGATCATTCAAAGATTCTGCATACGTTCACGTTCCCGAGGCAGCAGGTCGAGCCTTATCTATGCTTGGCGGATTTCTTGAAGCCTGTGGACAGCGGCATTATGGACTACGTGGGCTTTCTGGTGGTCACGGCGGGTCATGGTGTCGGCAAGCTGTCCAGCCAATGGAAGGACAAGGGAGATTATCTGCGCTCCCATGCGCTTCAAGCCGTCGCGCTGGAGACAGCCGAGGGGCTTGCCGAGCGGGTCCATCATATGATGCGGGACACGTGGGGCTTCCCGGATCCGGCGGACATGACCATGAAGCAGCGTCTTGGTGCGCGATATCAGGGAATTCGGGTATCGTTTGGGTATCCGGCTTGTCCGGATCTGGAAGATCAAGAGCCGTTGTTCCGCTTAATGCAGCCTGAGGATATCGGCGTGGCGCTGACGGAAGGATTCATGATGGAGCCGGAAGCGTCCGTATCCGCAATGGTATTCAGTCATCCTGAGGCCCATTATTTTAATGTAGATAAAGCTTAACTTGACTATACCGGTGCATCCGGTTCGAAATCCTCCGACCGTTTCGGAGGATTTCTCCGGTTTGCGACCGAAAGGGAGTAGAGAGGGATGGAACTGTATTTTTTGGGAACCAATGCCGGCGTTCCTTCACTCCAGCGCAATGTTACGTCCATTGCCCTGCGTCTCCTTGAGGAACGCAGAAGCTTATGGCTGTTTGATTGCGGGGAAGGAACGCAGCATCAAATATTGAAATCCCCTCTCAAGCTGTCCAAGCTTGAAAAGGTATTCATTACACATATGCATGGGGATCATGTCTTTGGATTGCCCGGATTGCTTTCAAGCCGAGGAGCACAGGGGGTAACCGCACCCCTGACGATCTACGGTCCTCCGGGAATCAAATCGTTCATCGAAACGTCGCTCTCGATCAGCCAATCCCGTGTGCCGTATACAATGGAAATCATCGAGCACACCGGCGGAATTATTTTTGAAGACAAGTACTTCCGCGTGGAGGCCGCAGGGCTTGATCACCGAGCGGACAGCTATGGCTACCGGGTCGTGGAGAAGGATCTGCCCGGAAGCCTCGATCCCAAACGGCTGGAGGCCTATGGTTTGAAGCCGGGTCCGCAATACGGGAAGCTGAAACGAGGCGAAAGCGTAGAGCTAGGGGACGGAAGATGGATTCATCCCGCGGATGTGCTGCTTGCACCCAAGAAGGGTAGAGTTGTGACGATTCTCGGAGATACGCGTCCTTGCCCTGGAGTAGAGGTGCTCGCGAAAGATGCGGACATCCTTGTCCATGAGGCGACCTTTATGGAGGATTTGGCCGAGTTGGCTCATGAGTACTACCATAGTACGGCCAAGCAAGCGGCAGAAGCAGCGGTGCGGGCCGGCGTGAAGTCGCTGTTTTTAACGCATTTCAGCTCAAGGTATAAAGACGTGGAGCATTTGCAGCCGCTGCTGCAAGAAGCGAAGGATGTATTTGAGAATACACGGCTCGCCGAGGATTTCGGCCTGTACCCGGTGCAGCGCAGCACCTAAGCAGGCATTTCCCCAGGAAATGAAGCATTATTTTCCGGGAAAGCGCAGAATATGACAAAGCGATTGCAGAAACGATCAAGCACGGACAGCCTTCGATTTCTTTCGACCGCCCTAGAAGCGGAAGCGAAAAAAACGAAGGCTGGTTTCGTCAAACCCTTGTCGTCTATACATCGTCCATGAGGACGGAAAGGACTCGAACGGAGGATTCCTTGCAACAGGCTGTCCCCTTCTTTACAATGGTACTAGGCTGTTTCAGGATAGCGCGAAGGACAGGACGGAATCCTGCGGGTTCGGCCCAGCTATACATAATCTCATTAAGATTCGAAGAAGCTGACCTTATACGAAATGCCAACGCTTTACGATATGAATCATTCATCGGATGAAAGACAGGAATAAAGAAGGTGCATACATCAATGGAACAACCGAAAGGGATTCTGATTGATTTGGATGGAACCCTATATCATGGAAAGATGCGAATCGAAGGGGCGGATCGACTGATCCTCCGTTTGAAGGAAAGAGGCATTCCGTACTTGTTCGTAACGAATAACTCGTCTAAAACCCCGGAGCAGGTAGCAGCCCATCTTCGGGATATGGGCATACCCGCTTTACCGGAGGAGGTCTGTACCTCATCGCTAGCGGCTGCGAAGCATATTGCGGAGGAGACGCCGGGGGCGAGAGTTGCGATGCTGGGTGAGGAAGGGCTTCGGCAAGCACTGCTCGAGCAGGGGCTTCACATCGTTGAGGAATCGCCGCAGTATGTCGTTCAAGGGATCGATCGTTCGTTTGATTATAACGCGCTTGCCCGGGCCGTTCGCTGGATTCAGGAAGGTGCCGCGTCGGTATTGACCAACCCGGATTTGCTCCTTCCATCCGACGCCGGGCTGATGCCGGGAGCGGGATCGCTTGGAGCGGCCGTGGAAGCGGCGTCCGGTGTGAAGCCGCTGGTCATCGGCAAGCCTTCATCGATTCTGATGAAATTCGCCGCGGATCGTCTCGGGGTTCAGACCGAGGATATTTACGTGGTTGGAGATAATATACGCACGGATATTGCCGCAGGCGTCCACGCCGGATGCAAAACGGTACTTGTGTTAACAGGAATTACGACGGATCAAAATATGCAGTCTCATATCGACGCCGCCGGTGTTTCGCCGGAATATATTTGCCGGGATTTAGATGAAGCGGCCCGGCTGCTGTGTCCGTAGGTAACCTTATTGAATTAGCTGATGATGCTGATGGACGAAAGGGAAGATGAATCATGCCTGAACTGCCGGAAATGGAAAATTACCGAAGATTATTGACTCAGACGATCGTTAATATTCCGATCACGAATGTCGTCGTGAACCGGGAGAAATCGCTCAATGTAACGATGGAGCAATTTACGGAGGCCCTCATGGGAAGCAGGGTTATTTTTGTGGAACGAAGAGGCAAGCATCTCGTGTTTCACCTCAATAATGGTGGCCGTCTGCTGCTGCATCTCATGCTGGGCGGCATGCTGTATTTAGGACGGAAGGATGAGGAGCGCCCATCGCGTTCTACACAGGTTGAGATCACTTTTGGAGACCAGATATTGTATTTCATCGGACTCCGCCTCGGCTATTTGCATTTTCTGACGGCAAGAGAGACCGATGAGGCGCTGAAGCATCTCGGGCCGGAGCTGATGGATCGCCGGATGAACAAAGCTCGCTTTGTCGAGCTGATCGGCAAGCGCCGGGGTGCGCTGAAGAGCACCATGGTCAATCAGCAGGTGATGGCTGGAATCGGCAATTGCTATGCGGACGAAATCGCCTTTGATGCCCGGATTCATCCGCTCTCGAAAATCCAAGACCTGTCTGCAGAGGCGCTGGAGCAGCTGTATGACAGTACGGTTAAGGTGATGACGGAAGCGACGGACGGAGGGGGCTACATGGAAATGCCGTTTCAAGCCGGCGACGCCTTGACCGGATCTTACAATGACAGGTGCAAGGTATATGACCGTGAAGGAGAGCCCTGCGTCCGTTGCGGGACACCGATTATAAAAACGGAGCATACCGGGCGGAAGGTATTCTTCTGTCCGAATTGCCAGCATGAAACCTAAGCTGCGGATCGGAAGCCATGTCAGTACCCGGGGCGGGTTTCTGGCCGCCGCCCAGCATGCCCTTTCCCTGGGATCGCTGTCGTATCAGTATTTTCCGAAAAATCCGCGCAGCCTGCACTTAAAAGCACCTGATTTTACGAATGCCGCTGCATGCGCAAAATTTTGCCGCGAGCAAAATTTGGTCTCGATCGCCCATACGCCGTACCCGACGAACATGGCGACGGGGTTCACGCGCGGTGAAGAGCATTACAGGCTGACGGTGGATTCTCTCAAGAACGACCTGGTAATCGCAGAAGCCTGCGGATCCCTTGGCATCGTCGTTCATTTCGGGCACCTCAAGAGCGATAATCCGCTGGCAGGGTATCAGAATATTATCCAATGCTTGAACGACGTGCTGGCGGATTGGAAGGGACAGACCAAGCTCCTAATTGAGAATCAGGCAGGCGATCATGGTCCCATGGGCATAACGCTGGAGGAGTGCGTGAAGATTAGGCAGCTTGCGAAATACCCTGAAAAAATAGGCTTTTGTCTCGATACCTGCCACTTGTTCGCCGCAGGGGGCTGGGATCCATCCAATACGGAGGAGCTGCTTGCCAGAGGACGCTCGCTGCAGTATTGGGAGCATCTGATTGCAGTGCACCTTAATGATTCAAAATACGGTGCCGGCTCCAGGAAAGACCGCCATGCCCGGATCGGTCAAGGGAAGATCGGTGCGGACGCGCTGAAACAGCTTGCGCTGGCGCCTGAAATTGCCGGCAAGGCACTTGTTCTGGAAAGCGAAAAAGGACCGGACGGTACGCATCGGGAAGATATCGCCACGGTATTGTCCTGGTCTTAAATCAAGGGAGAGTAGGCAATGAAGATCCATCTATATTTGGATGACTGGCGCCCCCATCCGAAAGGATTTGCTTTGGCGCGAAACGGGGAAGAATGTCTGATGATGCTCCGCGAATGTGAAGTGGACGTGCTGTCTCTGGATTATGAGCTGGGACACGATCAGATGAACGGTGGTGACGTGGTGGCGGCCATGATCGCTGAGAAGCTGCGCGCAAAAGAAATATACCTCCATACATCGAGTCCATACGGCCGCCGCAAAATGTACGAAATGCTCTATGAGCATATGCCGGAGGATGTCCGTGTCCATAATGGACCGATGCCGGAAGCGCTGATCCGCGAGATCGCCGAGGGAACGAGATGAAGGCAGTGACGGAGCGGGAATTGCTGGATCGGCTGGAGTGGCTCGAGAGGCTTGCCGGCAGAAAGATGGAAGGCGAGCCGGTCGTAGTCTTTCTGCACACGCCATTCTGCGGTACGTGCGCGGCAGCCCGCAAAATGCTCCATATCGTGGAGCATATTCTCCCGGACGTGGAGATTTTGGAGGCCGATGTCAACTTCCTTCCTGCGGTTGTAAACCGGTATCAGATTCGAAGCGTGCCTGCCTTGATGACGGCCGGCAGCACGCCGAATAAGGAGCCAGAAGTGCTGTACCGGATGGGATCGGTCGAGGATATTTTGAACTTTGTCAGGAGGGTGAAGCCATGATCAAGATGCAGCATGTATCTCTGGTTCGCGGAGAACGCCAAATCCTGCATGATGTTTCGTTGACGGTGCGGCCGGGAGAGCATTGGGTTATTCTGGGGAGGAACGGCTCCGGAAAAACGACGCTCCTCGAGCTGATGACCGGCTATCAGTTTCCCAGCAGCGGTAGGATTGAGGTGCTCGGGAATGTGTATGGTCAATGCGACGTCCGGGAGGTCCGCAAGGAAATCGGCTATATCAGCCAATCGTTAATGGAGAAGCTGACGCTGCATGATCCGGTATGGGAGGTTGTGTCCACAGGCGCCTATGCGTTCTTGCGGTTTTATCAGGAAATCCCGGCAGATGTCCGCGGTAAGGCTTACGCTCTGCTAGAGGAGATGGGCTTTGGACACCTGGCCGAACAGCCGCTTGGCACCTTATCTCAAGGGGAACGGAAAAAGGTGATGCTGGCACGTGCCTTAATGCATGACCCGAAGCTTTTAATTTTGGATGAGCCTTGTGCCGGCCTGGATCTGTACGAGCGCGAGCTAATGCTGGAGGAGATTGGCCGATTAGGAAAACGGGACGTTGCCGTCATTTACGTAACCCATCATATTGAGGAGATTGTCCCGTTATTCACCCATGTAGCGCTAATTAAGGAAGGACGGCTTGAAGGATCCGGCCTGAAGGAAGACGTATTGAACAGCGAACTTATTAAACAAACTTATGATATCGACGCCCGGCTGGAATGGGAAAGCGGTCGTCCCTGGATCAAAGTTATTTCTGGAGGTTAATCCGATTGGACGAATGGAATGTGAATGATGAGCGGGAGCAGCAACAGGATTTCCACAGCAAGCTGGTATGCACGGCGAATCACGGTTTCGCCCCCTATGCCCAAGAGGAGCTGCGCCGGATGTTCGGCAGCTTGAAAAGCTCCGTGTTAATACCCGGCGAAGTATTTCTCGTTACATTGGCAAGATCCGTAGAAGAGGCGGTGAGGATGATTCAATCCCAGCCTCCAATATTTCTGAGGCATCTGTTTCCAGTGAATGTTGAGCTGCCTGCCGGTCAAGCGGAAGAAGCGCTTAACGAGGCGGAGCGGTATTTGCTGAATCGCGATGAGATTGGCAGGAGCCGGGTTGCGATCCAGATCCGGAAGAGTGAAAATAGCTCATGGACGGATAGTCCGGGGGCGTTACGCGATATGCTGCAAAGCCGATTGTCAGCGCTTGAGCTTGAATTTACCGTACAGGAGCCGAAGTGGATCATCTCAATCTTTGCCGATGAAGAAACCTGGTATTTGGGCGTATCGAAACCCGAGGACAATTTGTCCGACTGGAACGGAGGTGCTGTTCGCTTCCAACGCGAGGAGGGTCAGATCTCCAGAGCAAAGTTTAAGCTTCTCGAAGCCGAAAAGCAGTTCGGGATTCCTTTCCGCAGCTTCCGCCGAGCATTGGATATCGGTGCAGCCCCCGGCGGTTGGACCTCGTTTTTACTGGAGCAAGGCTTGGAGGTGACGGCTGTGGATCCGGCGCGCATGCACCCTTCCTTAGAGGGGAACCGGATGCTTCGGGTCATTCATAAAAATGCGGCGGACGTATCCTTTAAGGAGCAGGAGTTCGATCTGTTGGTCTGCGATATGAGCTGGAGTCCGAAGCAAATGGCCAGATTGGTGACAGGCCTGCTGTACAGTCTTCAAACTGGAGGGACGGCCGTCATTACCGTCAAGCTCCTGACCAAGAAGCCAATGGCGCTCATTAAGGAGATTATCGCGGTATTTGAGGAAGCCCGGATGCAGATTCAGGGTGCGAAGCAGCTGTTCCACAACCGGGATGAGATCACGCTCTATATGATTAAGTATTAAAAAAGTCTTTACAAATGAGACCAACCTGGTCTATAATGATTCCAAAATTAACCAAACAACCAAAGGGAAAGCATCCCGTTTCGTATCGATTATCGATACGACGGCGTGCCTTCCCTTTTTTTGTTGCCTATGCAGGGCGAAGGAGTGGACGAAGAATGACGCATGCTTCGAGATTGGTGCACGGCGAAGTGCTGGGCGGACGCTATGCGATTGATCGCGTTATCGGCCAAGGAGGCATGAGCTGTGTATATTTGGCGGAAGATTTGAAGCTCCCAGGAAAACGATGGGCGGTGAAGGAAAGCCAGTCCGAGCCGGCCATGCAGCGCACGGTCGAGGAGGAAGCTCGGCTGCTGGTCAAGCTCAACCATCCCCGCCTGCCGCGGATCGTCGATTTTTTTCGTACTGAAGACACCGGTTGCACCTATTTGGTGATGGATTATATTGACGGTGTAACCTTGGAGAAGTATTTCCGGGAGCGGCGGGCGGATGTCCCGCCCGAGTTTATCATGTCCCTTGCGGATCAGCTGCTGGAAGTCTTGGCTTATTTGCACAGCCATGAGCCGCAGGTCATATTCAGGGACTTAAAGCCATCGAACATTATGTTGACGAGAATGCTGGAGGTCCGATTGATTGACTTCGGGATCGCCCGTAGCTATAAGTCGGCCGGAAGCGAGGATACCGTTAAGCTCGGCACGGTCGGGTTTGCGGCACCGGAGCAGTATGGGGGGAGGCAAAGTGATGCGAGATCAGACTTATACGGTCTAGGCGCATTGCTGCTGTACCTTGCGACTGCAGGCCGATTCAGCGAATGGATCACCGGCGTGGAGCGGCATATTCGGGGAGACTTGCCGAGAGAAATGGTGCCGGTGATCCGAAAGCTGCTGCAGTATGCGCCCGAGCAGCGGTACCAGTCGACAGACGAGGTTCGCAAAGCGTTATTCCGCCAGCGAACGTTTGCGGCCGTTCAGGAGCCCAGCCCGGGGTCTGCAGCCGGAACGCTGGTTGCGGCGGTTCTAGGCGCGTCGCCGGGAGTTGGCACGACGCATACCTGCATCGCACTTGGACATTTCCTGGCAACGAAATACGGTAAAGTCGCAGTCGTAGAGATGAGTGTTAAAGCCAATGCCTTCAGCCGCATTCAGGACATTGCCGAAGGGGGGCAGGGAGGGACTAGCCGAACGTTTGAGCTGAACGGCATAGATTTCTGGCGACAAACCTCCAGGGGCGAAGTGATCCGAGTGCTCGGAGGGTGCTATGAGGCGGTCGTGCTGGACTTGGGAGCCTACCGAGATAGCGAGCGGCTGGAGGAATTTCTTCGCGCGGATTTGCCGATCGTAATCGGCTCGGGGGCGGAGTGGAGGCAGCATGACTTAGTGACCTTGGCCCGGATGCTGTCCAGACATCCTCAGCCGCATCGGATCTACGCGCTGCCGCTTGCAGGTGCGGATTCCGTTCAGCGGGTGAAGCGTGCGCTCGAAACGGAGAAGGTGGTCGGGCTTCCGCTACAGCTGGACCCTTTCGAAATGCTGGAGGATAGCGAGCGTACATACGCCGGAATTTGCCGGGATTTTATACCAACAACCGGGCGGAAACGCAAATTTCTCTTCCGCAAGAAATGACCGGATTATCGAGAAGGAGATGAAGCAATGCCGATAATTAGACGGCGCAGCCGTAAGCTGATCGTAGCCGGACTGGCGGGAGCGGCTGTAATGGGGGCGGTAGGTGGCGGCACCACGATGTATTTTATACAAGACCTGAAGGAGAAGCAGAGTATGGAGCGCTCCAAATACGAGCAGCGGATCACCGAGCTCGAACAGTCCCAGCTGCTGCATTTGAACACGATGAAGACGGCTTGGGTTCCATTGAAGGATATCCCGCCCGGACATCGGATCGAAGCGAAGGACCTAAAGGAGGTTCGCCTTCCAGCCGACGCTGCACCAGCGAATTTAGCGTCGCTTAAGGATGAGGTCGAAGGCAAGGGAGCCAAGATCGGCCTGCTGAAAGGAACACCCATTACCCGATCGATGCTGTTCGAAGAAGCGCCGACGCCGGACGATCTCAGACACCGCGAGATGAAAGCCGTGTACCTGCCGAGCAATTTAATCAAAGGGGACGTTGTTGATATCAGGGTCCAATTCCCGACGGGCCAGGATTACATTGTTTTATCCAAGAAGAAAATTGATAAGCTGCAGACTCCTGCCTTCTGGACGACCTTGAGCGAGCAAGAGATTCTACTTCTATCGAGCGCGCTGGTGGATGCATACCTGCACCAGGCCACCATCTATGCGCTGACTTATGTCGAGCCTGAGCTGCAGGCGAAGGCAATTCCGACCTATCCACCGAATGAGGAGGTGGCGAAGCTGATCGCAAGCGACCCGAATATCGTCCAGAGGGCCGAGAAGCAGCTGGAGACAGCGGTGCGGAGATTACTAGAGGAGGATTTACGCGAAAGGAATACGGAACAGCAGGTTCAAATGAGCGAGATTCATGTTGTACCGGCTTTGGCCGGAACGGCGAGGAGTCCTGATTCCTGGAGCCCAGCAAGCAGCGGCGGGCAGACCACTAGCGACAGGAGCACTGGATCTTTTCCAGCCGGCGGGAGCGAGGAGGTGAATGAGCCTCGTGTCGAGAGGGACGTTGAGGCCGAGCAAATATTGGGAGGCTATGGATTGGAGACTTCCGCAACGACAGCGGCTGAAGGCACCCAAGATGATGAGCTGATATTTTCCGCTCCGTAATCTGGTGGAGTGAACGAGTAAATATGAAGGGGGCAGCATGCGTGAAAAAGTGGATATTTACGGGGATATGCGACAAAAGCGACCTGCTATTGTATATGTGCAAAATACTAGCCCATGGCGACAAAAGGGTTCTGCTTGTGGATGCCGCGCTGGATGCAAAGTATAGGTACTGTATCGGATACCAGCACCCGCAGCTTCCTGTTACGGAGTTCGCCGGGTTCGACGTGGCCGGAGGGTTCGCTACACTTTCCAGTCTTGAGCAACATTTGCTCAATGAGGACGAAAAGGACTACGACTACATCCTTATGGATGTGGAGAGAGCCGATTTTCTACATCCTGGCGATTGGCTGGACGCCGATGCTTGTATCTGGGTTAGCGGATTCGATCTGACGGGTCTGAAGAGAAGCGCGTCTCTGCTGGAGGAATTAAGTGGACAGTGGTCGGATCAAGTCTCCCCCTCGTTTCACCGTGTGTATTTGAATGTGATCGAGGATATGACGGATGAAGCCTATATTGAAGGCTATCTGAATCCGGGCAGGATGGCCTGGCTGGGCCAGCCGGTAAAAATGCCGTGGGACGAGCTGTTCTTTGGCTTGAAAATTCAAAATGAGCATGCGGGGAGATTGGTTCTGAAGCCTCTGTCCAGGCATTACAAGCGCTCCTTGATCGAGCTGATTCTTCAACTGTCCGAATGGGATCGCAGGCATGTGCGACGAGCCATGAGGCATGCGGAGAGGAGACGCGCATGAGTCTAGTTGCTGTTTGGAGTCCGTTGAATGGCGGTACCGGGAGCACAATGCTGGCCGCCGCGCTGCCAATCGTGCTAGCAATGGAATATCAGACGCGAGTCCTGCTGACCCATGGCGGACATGCCGGCGAACGGGTCGAGTTGGCATTTTCCGATCGTAAGGAAATGATGGACAATGCGCTTTCGTTCCACGATAACGGCATGGATGCTCTGGAGCGTCTTAGCACAAGCGGCAGACTGAATCCGGAAAATGTTCGTAATTATTCGGTTCCGCTTATCGCCGGGCGTCTGGATCTGCTGGGTGGGTCCCGGGTATTGAGGACAGACTTAAGTGCGAATGAGCAGGGGGCTACCTTGATGTCGAGGGTTCTGGAGGCATCCCGGCATAGCCATGATGTTACGGTAGCCGACGCAGGCAATGGTGCTCCAGGCGCTGCCGACCGGGCAATCTTAAATGCCGCCGACCTTGTTGTCATCGGTATGAATCAGAACCTGCATCTATTGGAGACGGTTCTTTCCAAGGGAGGATTGCCGGATGAAGTTAAGGAGAAGCCTTGCTTCTACAGCATCGGCCGATATGACCGGGAATGCAGTGCAACCTTGCAGAATATCAAGCGGCGTTTTGGCCTGAAAGGATATGCGGCTGGGGTGCCTTACTGCTCCGGAATGACGGATGCGTGGAATACGAGAAACGTATTAATGTACATGCAGCGCAGCCGCGGAGGATACGGACGAAAAAGATGGAATTCACTGTACTTGGCCATGCAGGGATTGGCACAAGGGATTGCGGAGGAGTGCGGACTCCCAGCCGTTCCGGCGAAAGCGAGGGCTATGCATGCTCTTGGGTAGCGCGATGAATATGGTGTGGATCATCGTTATCCTCCTATTTTTGCTGCTGCTGGTCTATTTGCGGTATCTGGAGAGAAAAGGGGCTCCTTCAGCGGTAGTCCATGACACCGATCCATACTCTATACCGGCGATGACAGCATTCGTGAAAGAAACGCTCCATCAGCTGACCCACAGTCAATTATCCGACCTGGGCTTGCATGAGGAGGAATACCGCCGGAGGTTGAATAAGCGAAGCGAGCTGCGGCGGGCGCTTAAGGGATGCGTAACCGGGGACGTGCTGGATAAAGCCTACGTGAAGGATTTCATGAAGGAGCTGCTCGTGAACAATCTGGGCGTGAACGAAACCAATATCGATCAGGCAATCCCTTTTGAGCACCCAGCCATCCTAACTCCGCAGGACCAGTTTGAGATTATCCTGTATTTGTATAAACAGAATCATGGGCAGGACGCTTTGTCCATGCTGCTCGAGACCTATGATCTTGCACGCCCGCGTGTATTGCCTGGCTATGGCAACGACAGTGTCTATGCCGTCACAGCCGATGATATTGCCTATATCTATGAGTCGGAGCAGCGCCCGCTTCGGTTTCAGGAGAAGCTGGACATTGTGGTGCAGCGTATTTACCAGGAGTATAAGGGCTTTTCCGTCATCGATGAACTCCGGGACCAGCGCATAGACGGGGTCAGCGGAGGGGTCAGCGGCGTACTCGAAGACAGCCGTATGGAAGCATTTCCTTACGGGCACGATGGGTTCGGATGGGGGAGGGGGAACTTGGAACAGGAACAGCAGGCCACCGGCTGTGAAAGCGTCTGGGTGTTCTACCGCGGGATTTCCTTGCATTTATCCTTCCTGTCTTTCGGGAGCATGTTGGAGCTGAAACGGGTCTGCCAAAATATTTATAAATATAACCATCCCGGCCAATTATCGGAGGCAAGCGGGTATAAGGTGAACGAAATGAAGGACGGATCGAGGGTTGTGGTGGTTAGACCTCCTTTTGCAGAATCGTGGGCTTTTTTTGTCCGTAAATTCGATCTGCCCAAAGCCTCGCTGGATCAGCTGATAACAGGAGACGGGTCGGAGCTCGCGGTCGGACTGCTTCAATATTTAATGAAGGGAAGCCGGATCACAGCGATTACAGGTGCGCAAGGCTCCGGCAAAACGACCCTTCTAATGGCAATGGTTGGGCATATCTATGCTACCTACACCCTTCGGGTTCAAGAGATGGCATTTGAGCTTCATTTGCGCAAAATTTACAGCAGACGGAACATTCTCAGCTTTAGGGAAACGGAGCATATAACCGGGCAAGCAGGTCTTGATCTCCAGAAAAAAACGGACGGAACGGTCAATATCCTGGGGGAAGTCGCCAGTGATGAGGTTGCGGCATGGATGATCCAGATGTCGCAGGTAGCCAGCCTATTCACCGTATTTACCCATCATGCCAAGACTTTCAAAGACCTGGTTCAATCTCTTCGCAACTCGCTATTGAAGAGCGGGGTGTTTAGGCAGGAACGAATTGCTGAGGAACAAGTTGCCGGTGTCATAAACTTTGATATTCATCTTAAGCGCGATGCTTTCGGCAATCGATATATCGAACGGATTACCGAGTGCATTCCTCTGGATCGGGGGATTCATCGTAGCGGTCGCCTCACCGCTTCCCTCGATATCGAACAGGAAACGATGGAAGGTCAGCCGGAACCTGAGCTTCAGCTTGATGATGCGGGGGCTTGTTATATATCGCGCAACGTGATCGAGTATCAAAACGGGGCTTACGTACCAGCTGCGCGCTTGACGGATCGCAGCATTCGCGAAATGACCGAGCAGATGCAGTCGGAGGATGCAAGCCGGTTCAGAGCGTTCCTTGCGGCAGGTTGGGGGGAGTCAGTTGGCACTTAAACCTATTTTGATGATTGTGTTCTTGCTGTCGCTGGCCTGCTTCGCAATTGCTTTTGGGATATCGGCTTGGATCAGCCGCAGTAAGCGGCGATCACAGATTGGCCCTTCCAATACAAGCAAGGGCGAAGGCAAAACGCTGCGCGAGTTGTATCGGCAGTGGGCACAGCTTGCCTATCAATACGGGATAAAATTGCCGTTCATCAAATCTTACATCCAGCGCATCCGGCAGCGGATCGTCCTTATCCATCCATATGATGAAATTGCACTTCGCTACGAGACCATGAAGCTGACCTTGGCAATTACAGGAACGATCGGTTTGACGGCGCTGCTGCTTATATGGAGCCGTCCGGATTGGAGCTTTATCGTCATTGTCTTGATGGCTGCGGTCGTTATCAGCAATATGCTGGTTGAAATGTTTATCCTAAGGCTTGAACGGAAACTGTTAGGACAGGCCGTCGAATTGTTTTCTGTCGTCCGCCATCATTACCAGCAGCACGGCATGGTAGAAGAGGCACTGTACGAAGCGGCTGAGAGCGCCGGGCATGAAATCTCCCTGCATGCCAACCGGATCTACAATGCTCTAGTATCGCAAGATCCTGACGACGCGCTTGAGCGTTATTATGAAATTGCTCCGAACCGGTATCTGAAAGCATTTGCCGGGATCTCCCATCTTGTGATGGAGTTCGGAGATCAGGCACGAAAACAAGGCTCGATCTATTTGCAGGGATTGAGCGGATTGTCCAAGGAAATTCAGCTCGATATCTTGAGAAGGGATAAGCTCGACTACCTGATGAAGGGATTGCATGTTATTGCCCTGGCACCGGTTTTTTTTACCAAGCCGATTGAACGTTGGGATAGAAGCAGCTTCCCCTCCATGGATGAATTTTATATGAGCAAGCTCGGCTTTGTGACGAAGATATCCATTTACGTCATTATCGTAATTTCCTATATCCTGCTCCAGAAGCTTCAGCAGCACCGGGAGACGGACTATCGTGCCGGATTGGAACGCCCTTCCTGGGAGGAGCGGTTATATCGAGTTCCTATTGTCAGAGCCCTTGTCCGCATGGCGGCCCCGGGAATCGGGACAAGCATCTTTCACCGCCAGCTGCGCTTATTGAAGGAAAGCAATGCGCGAATCAAATTCGAATGGCTGTATGTGAGGAGATTGATGCTGTTCTTTATGGTTTTCATCCTATCGTTGAGCTTGGCCATTGGTCTGCATGTGCAAGCAAGGCATCATTTGCTCTATACCCCGGTCCCTCCCCATCCATCTTTGTTTGGTCAGATGAACGAAGTGGAGCGCGTTCAAGCAGAGAAGACAGCAGAACAGGATCGGAACGTGATGAGAAGGATAGGCATGTCTCCTGATGCGACCCCTGAACAAGTACGGAATGGGATCAGCCAATCCGGACATACGGGATTATCCGCAGAGCAGATGGATGCCGCGGTGAAGCGCATATTGTCCAAGATTAGCCGATATGAAGGAGAGTATCTAAGATGGTGGGAGCTGCTGTTTTCACTGTGCTTGGGCTGGCTCGCCTATTGCTCGCCGCTGTGGCTGCTGTATTTTCACCGCAAAGTGCGCAATATGGAGATGCGGCATGAAGTATATCAATTCCAGACGGTTATTTCGATCCTTCGCGGAATGGAGCGTATCTCGGTTGAAGGAATCCTCGAATGGATCAACCGTTTTGCTGTCATATTTAAGGTTCCGATCCAGAAATGCCTGCTTCATTATGAGCATGGTGCCCAGATGGCGCTGGAGGAGTTGAAGGAGGACGTATGGTTTCCCGAATTTCAACGATTGGTGGACAAGCTTCTGCTCGCCATGGACAAAGTGCCGATCAAAGACGTGTTTGATGATCTTGAGGGGGAGATGATCTTCAGCTTTGAGCAGCGCAAGCAGCAATATGAGGCCATGATCGACACCAAGGCTGCATGGGCAAGGATGATCGGTTTTACCCCGATGTATGCTCTGATCTTTATGTATCTCGTCATTCCATTAATCGGGATGAGCTTCACCCAGATGGAAGTTTATTATGAACAGATTCAACGGCTTTGAACGAGGGATGGAACGGAGCTCGCAAATGGCTGTCTCAACAAAAGTATAAAAATATGTAAAGAAATGAGGAGAATCAAATGAATAACGCTTCGTCTGCTTTAAAAGTCGCTGCCGGAATTTTTCTGACCATTGCCTTGATCACGATCGTAGTCATCCTGTTTATTTCTGCACAAGAAGCTACCAAAACGGCGCAAAACAACTTCTCGGACATTCAGACCGAGCTGTCGCAAGCCGCATTCACCGTATATGACGGCACGACGATTAGCGGCTCGCAAGTGACAAACGCGCTGCGCAAGTATAAGGATAAAGATCAATTCGGCATATTTATCGCTACTGGCAAGAATAGAGCGGGACAATGGTACGGGAATGTGCTGGATAACAGCGGGATGATTCTGAATCCGGATTCGAGGCAGGGCAATATCAGCTTGACCATGAACGAGAAGAGCGCGGAGTATGTAAATCCAAGCGGGAAGTTTCAGGCGAGTATCGTAAAGGATGATTCCAACGTGATCCGGGGGATCAAATTTATTCAGTAGATTGGGATAGAGGGTGATAGGATTGCGCGAGCAAACGATCCGTGCGATAGAGCTCGCAGCCGGGCTGGGTCTTTTTTTGAGCGCCTGCTTGTATGCCATGACCATGCTGTCCGTACTTGACTCCGGATTGACGGCGGCAGCCGCGATGACGGAGGAGCAAAATGTCGGGGTATCTTCGTTTTCAGCCGTATCTGAATCAATTGAACCATATTTTACGGGCAGTGAGGTGCTGTTTACGCTTCGCGAAGTACAGTCAGGGCAGCTTGAAGCGGTTATAGACGGGTTGCGGTTCGCTCCAGGGACCGAGCTCGAATCGATGGATCTCTCGGTTATCGATTTGGATGGCCGTTATGCGGCGGACTACCACCGGGAAAGCAACGGGGCGGTGGACTTAATTCGGTTTGTTAAAGTGAGGTAGGGCGAAGTGTCGAACTCGGTATCGAAATGGTTTGCAGCTTTTCTCGCACTGCTGCTTTTGTACATCGTCCCTGCAGGGGAGCTGGCCAGAAGGCAGGATGACCTATCTCGGATCGTCGTTTACCAGGCGGTGACCAAATTTGTGGATAGTGTCCGTACGAAAGGGTATATCACGCCGACCATGTATCAGGATTTTCTACAAGAGCTTGCAGCGACAGGCAATGAATATGACGTCCAGATGGAGCATCGCCATAAGAAATACCAGCCGGAGTATGCGGATCCCGCCGACCCGGACACATTTCTTAACCGGTATGTCGTTGTATATGATGCTTACTATCAGGAAGACCTCGCAGCCTATCTGTTTCCGCAGACGGATATGCCAAGGGATGACGAACGGCGGGTGTATCGTCTGACAGCCGGGGACTTGTTTCAAGTCCGGGTACAGAGCCTAAACAGAACGCCGGGGATGCTGATCATGGATGCGTTAACCGGGACGGATTCGAGTGGAAAAGCAGCCATCGTTTTTCCTTACGGAGGGCTTGTGCTTAATGAAGATTACTGACCTGGCGATCGTGTTCACAGCCATATTCTTTCCGCTTCTTCTCATCCTTGGCTTCCGTTACGAAAGCCTGGAGGATATCCGCTATGTTGAAATGAAATATACCGCCGCACTGCGATCCGCTGTGCAGGACGGCAGTACAAATTTAAACAGGAACGAAACCCAGTCTTTCGAAGCAGCCTATGATTCGAAGAAATTCATGCGGGCAGATAAAGATCAGGCAATGAAGGCGTTTGCCCAAACATTGTACATGAATATGGGCATAGAAGACGGCGATTCGGCGTCACAGGCTGCTCTATGGTGGTATATCCCCGCTCTCGTCGTATTGGACTATGACGGGTATTTCATCTACGCCTTACAGAGCTATACCAATGCAACCGGTGAAGAGGAGATGCGCCACCAATGGACTCCGAAGCTGCCGTATGCATGGTCGGATGGCGAGGGCAATAGCGTGCAGTTCACTTTGGATTCGTTTGTTCGCGTCTATGAATCAAGCTCTTCCCGCTGGTACGCCGGGTGGCGGCATGAATTGGCCGGTCAATCGGGCGTGTCCCTGCTCCAGAATGAGGAGACGTTTGAACATATTCGGCGAATCACGATCGTGAACGCCGTTCAGGATCGGCTGGCGTATTACATACAGCGTCATAATGAATCGGCTCTGCGCAACGGCATGACCTACATCTTTACGCTACCCGTCATCTCGCAGGAGGAGTGGGTGAATACGATCGATGATGTCGGCATGCTGGCCTTTGTTCAGGGAATTCCGCTGGGGGATCGCTATTATAACAACTATGCAATTGGCGGGGCAAGACTGGTTAAGTCCCCGGTATATTTCGGTGGTGTTGACGAGCGGGGGCTGAAATATTATTTCCGGGATGACTGTTCGTTTCCTTTCCAGGTAGAAGAGACGTTTTCCCATCCGAAAGAGGCGGCCGCAGCAGGTTATCGAGAGCGGAGCTGCCGTAATCCGGGGGTTCTGGCCCCCTGAAAGTTGTAGTTTCAGGGGAGAGGCTTGGTGTGATACAATAAATTCTTGACTGTGTACTTTTCGCTAACTACCAAGAAAGAATTTCATATTATACAGACAGGAGTTACTATAGCCATGAGTTTATTGACTGTAGAGAACGTATCGCATAACTTCGGGGACAGGACTCTTTTCAAAAATGTGTCCTTCCGCTTGCTGGCTGGAGAGCATGTCGGTCTTGTCGGAGCCAACGGGGTTGGCAAATCGACATTGATGAATATTTTAACCGGACAGCTGTTAAAGGACAGCGGCAAGGTAGAGTGGACGCCAAAGGTGCGCTACGGCTATCTGGACCAGCATACGAAGCTTACGCCGGGCAAGACCGTGCGTGATGTTCTTAAGGATGCGTTTCTTCCTCTGCTAGAGCTGGAGAAGGAAATGATGGAAATTACGAACAAGATGGCTGATGCCTCTCCCGAGGAGCTTGAACTGCTGCTTGAGCAAATGGGCGAGATTCAGGAGCAGCTGGATATGGGGGATTTTTATCTGCTGGACGTGAAGGTAGAAGAGATGGCCAATGGACTGGGCCTGTCTGCCATTGGACTCGACCGCGACGTCGCGACGCTGAGCGGCGGACAGCGGACGAAGGTGCTGCTCGCGAAGCTATTGCTGGAGAAGCCGAATGTGCTTCTGTTAGACGAGCCGACGAACTATTTGGATGTGGAGCATATTGAGTGGCTGACGCAATATTTAAAGCAGTATCCCTATGCTTTCATCCTGATTTCACACGATACGGAATTTATGAATCAAGTCGTGGATGTCATCTATCATTTGGAATTTGCTAAATTGACCCGTTATACCGCCAACTATGAGAAATTTCTCGAGATGGCGGATATTAACAAGAACCAGCATATCGATGCGTACGAGAAGCAGCAGGAGTTTATTAAGAAGCAAGAGGATTTCATACAACGGAACAAAGCCCGGTATTCCACTTCAGGGCGGGCCAAAAGCCGGGAGAAGCAGCTTGAGCGTCTTGAGCGGATTGACCGGCCGGAGGAAGCGGCCAAACCGGTCTTCAATTTCAAAGAAGCTCGTGCCAGCGGCAAAACCGTATTCGAAGGAATCGAGTTTGAGATTGGCTATGACCGCCCACTGCTGCCAAAAATGAGCATGACCATTGAGCGCGGAGAGAAAATTGCGATCGTGGGCTGCAACGGCGTCGGTAAATCGACCCTGCTGAAAACGATTTTGGGCAAGCTTGAGCCTTTCAGCGGCAAAACGTATCAAGGGGATTTCCTGTATCCGGCATATTTCGAGCAGGAGGTGCGCCCAGGCAACTTGACGCCGATCGATGACGTTTGGAACGAGTTCCCGCATTTGAACCAGCACGAGGTACGAGCCCATCTTGCGCGCTGCGGCCTGAAGAATGAGCATATTACCCGTCCGTTAAAGGCGCTCAGCGGCGGCGAGCAGGCCAAGGTGCGTTTGTGCAAGCTGCTGATGCGTGAAAGCAATTGGATATTGTTTGACGAACCGACAAACCACCTGGACGTAGCTGCAAAGGATGAGCTGAAGCGGGCTTTGAAGGAGTATAAGGGAACGATCCTGCTCGTCTCCCACGAGCCGGACTTTTACGAGGATTGGGTCACGAAAATCTGGAACGTCGAGGACTGGTCCAACCAGCAGGCTTAATCACCGCGTTCTTACATGAAACATTCAGGAGCGTAAAATTGCCGATCTTGAGAGGGAAATTCGCAATGGGTGTTTCGCTTGAAGGAAGGACCAGTAGATTAACAATCCATGATTTCAACATAGAAGTAGGCGGTGCTAAGGATCTCGATGTCCCTGCACCGCTTTTTCTTGTTCTCATTATTAATGAGCAAGTGTTTGATCCGATGAAATCGCTGAGATTAATGTGTGATGGATCATGTCGTACCTTCACGCAGTTTGTGATATGCTAAAGTCAATTTAACGAAGAACGGAGGGATCGTGCATGGAAGAGTTGGATCCATGTTGGGGGCTGTCATCATTATGGGGGTTCCGCATTACTAGCCCCTGCCAGACCGTGCGGATATCCCCGCCGAAAGGGGAATGACCTTGGAATCGAATAAGAATGGAAATGATGGAGAGAACGTCCTCCTTTCCGAGGAGAAGTCGGTGGTCCTTCGCGGCGGCGTGGTCTACCGGCCGGCGGGTCCGTGGACACCCAGTATACATGCCTTGCTAAGGCATTTGCGGGCGGCGGGCTTCGAATCGCTGCCGACTGTCATTGGTGCCGGCACCAATGAGGAAGGACAAGAAACGGTAAGCTATATTGAAGGAGAATTCATCCATCCCGGACCTTGGAGCGATGATGCGATCGTGGAGGTAGGCCGAATGGTTCGAAGGCTCCATGATGCTTCGGCTTCATGGAGCCCGGGTCCGCATGCGTTGTGGAAGCCCTGGTTTCTAAGGAGACTCGGGGGATCCAACCTGGTCTACAGCCATGGGGATATTGCACCGTGGAACATGGTAACGAAGGATGGTCTGCCTGCCGCCTTGATCGATTGGGAATACGCGGGGCCGGTCGATCCGCTGGTTGAGCTTGCCCGCGTGTGCTGGCTGTTTCCGCAGCTGCATGACGATGACGTCGCTATGATGAACGGACTGCCTTCACCGGAAGCGCGTGCAAGACAGGTTCGGCTGCTCGTGGACGCTTACGGTCTGGAGCCTGGCGGTAGAGCGGCTTTGCTTGATTTGATCGTTGCCGTCGTCGTCACGGAAACGGCAGAGGAAGCGATTGAAATGAAGGTCACGCCCGATAGTCTGGGGCCTCTTTGGGGGCTGGCTTGGAGAGCGAGAAGCGCAGCCTGGATATTGCGTCATCGCCGTTTGATCGAGCAAGCGTTCGAGTAAGGCGGATAAGCTCGGAACAGTCGAATGGAATCTACGGTTTAGGGATGCTTGAGAAATTGCAGGAGGGGTCTACTTGAACGGTGCGGATGAGAACAACGGAACAGTTCAGAGCAGCAAGGATATAGAGGTGGAGGGCGAAAAAGACAAGGAATATCCGGGTTCGGATCACAGCCAGCGGTATTCAAGGCAGGAACGGTTTGCTCCTTTCGGCAGAGAGGGGCAGAAGCAGCTCCTAGCCAGCCATGTTCTGGTCGTTGGAGCAGGAGCCCTTGGCAGCGCCGTGTCGGAAACGCTCGTTCGTGCGGGTGTGGGACGCGTTACGATCGCCGATCGCGATTATGTGGAGTGGAGCAATCTGCAGCGTCAGCAGCTGTTTACCGAGCAGGATGCCGAGGAACGCCTGCCTAAAGCTATTGCGGCACAAAGGCGCCTTTCCCGGATCAACTCCGGTGTCGAGGTGATCGGGAAGGTAACCGACGTTCGGGCTCAGGAATTAGCGGAGCTTTCCCAAGGTGTTCATGTGATCATGGATGCTACCGATAACTTTGAGACACGGCTGATCATAAACGACATCGCTTATAAACGCGGAATCCCATGGATCTATGGCGGCTGTGTGGGAAGCTCCGGCATGAGCTTTACGTTTTTGCCGGAGGAGACGCCTTGCTTGAACTGCCTGCTCGGTACGATTCCAATGGGCGGCGATACATGCGACGTTCATGGCATTCTTCCACAAGCGGTCCAGATGGTTGCTGCACATCAGACGATGGAGGCGATGAAGCTGCTGGCCGGGCAGCGTCACGTCCTCCGAAAGAAGATGCTTTCTTTTGACGTGTGGCGCAACGAGCGCGTGGAATTCGGTGTGGAGCGGGCAAGGAGAACGGACTGTCCCACTTGCGGCGAGCATCCGGTATATCCGTATTTGTCGGCAGCCAATGTTGAAAAAAGCGAAGTGTTGTGCGGGAGAGATACCGTTCAAATCCGGCCGGCCAGACCGAAGCGGCTCGCCCTTCGACAGCTGGCGGAGCAGCTGAACAGCCTTCGGGAAGGCAACGCGACAGCGACTCCTTATATGGTCATGTATCGGGTTAACGGGCACCGCCTAGTTATTTTTGAAGACGGGCGAACCTTAATACACGGCACATCCGATATAGCCGCAGCCAGAACGCTGTACAATAAATATGTCGGAGGCTAAGGGCCGGCAGGGGTTTGCTTGCAGAAAGGTGCAACAGTCGGGTGTAGTGGCAAGTTTGCTGGCAGAACAGTGGAACAGTCGGATGTGGTGGTAAGCTAGCTTGCGGAACAGTGCAACAGTTGGGTGTAGCGGTAGGTTTGCTTGTGGCGTTTTGGCATATCGCATGTGTTGAGGATACATGTCGTCGCTGCGACCGCATGCAGAACAGTGCAACGGTCGAGTGTAGTGGTCGTGGTAAGTTTGCCTTCAAAAGGGTCAAGAGCCGCGTGTACCAGTAATCTGCTGAATAGAATTGCTGCGCATACGTATCCTAGGCCTATGATTGATAAGGAAGTGGAGTGTTCAAGGTCGTTGGACCTTTGGGCACTCCTTTTTCGTTTTGGGTGAAATTAAAGCCGCCTCAACGCCATGCCATAGAGTAGAGAGCCTGGCAGCATAGCCATTCATGAGTGAAAACGGCGGAAATCAGACATACTTACTGTATGAAGCAGGGAACGAGTGGGAGGAGGAATTGTGGAAATATTGATCCTTATTGCGGCAGATCCATCGGATCGCTCCCGGGCGGTGTCCGGAATGCTTGAAGAGGCGGGATACCAGATCGCATTCGCTCATCATTATTCCGAAGTGGTCTCTGCCATCGAGCGCATGGACCCGGACATTCTGCTAATCGACAGCAAGCTGCCGGGGATGAGCCGGTTTAATCTGGTGGAACGGTTGACGGGGAATGGGAAGGCTGTTCCGATTATGGTGTTAGGGAATGACGGACCGGAAGAGGCGGTGCAAGCACTGGAGGCCGGCGCCCATGATTACATCCCGCAAGAATGGGATCCAAAAGAGATGCTCGCGCGCATCGCGAATTTGCTCCGCATCTTCCAGCCGGTTCAACGCGAAAATAACGAGGCAATCCAGATCGGCGATCTTGCAATCGACCCGTTAAAAAGGAGCGTTGTCCGGGGAGAGGAGCCCGTCGAGCTGACGCAGCGCGAATTCGACCTGCTGCTTTTTTTGGCTAAGCGGGCGGGACAGGTCTGTACACGTGAAGATATTTTGCGGTATGTTTGGGACTATGATTTCCATACCGGAACGAATGTGGTAGATGTATATATTCTCCATTTAAGAGAAAAGGTCGACAAAGGAAGGAAATTAAAACTGCTGCGAACGATTCGGGGCGCAGGCTATAAGCTGATGGCTCAGGATGAGATTGAAGAGACCGCAAAAAACCGCCTTCCTTGATTAGGAAGACGGTCGGTCGCTTGCTATTCAGCTATATTAAAGTACGCGGCGTGCTTTCAGGTAAGTCTTCTTCCAGTTGCCCGAGTTCAGGTTAGAAATCGTAACGCCCGGCTTGCCATAGGTGTGCAGGATTTTACCATTGCCCATGTATACGGCCACATGCGTTACGTTTCTGCCGTTAGCGCGGCTTCCGCTGGAGAAGAATACCAAATCGCCGGCTTTCAGGTTGGACTTGGAAACAGCTTTACCTACTTTGGACTGTGCAGCAGATGTCCGCGGCAGATTTACGCCATACTTCTTAAAGATATGCTTCATGAAAGAAGAGCAGTCAAACACTCTTGTTGTGGATGTGGATGCTCCGAATTTGTAAGGTGTTCCCATATATTGTTTGCCGTAGTTGACGACTTGACTTCCCTTGCTGACGGATGCGGCTTCTACAGGAGCCGGTGGAGCAACGGTAAGCACCGCCCCTACGCCCAAAGTTGCGCTCAAGCTAACGACTACAGCTTTCTTAATCCAATTCTGTCGATTCATGTTGTATAGTACCTCCATGCGTTTTTGTTTTTTGCGATGAACCGAGTATAGCAGATTTGAAACCGACTAAAATGTGGATAATCGGCGCAATCGCTTGGTGCGCATGGAATGAAAGCGAATTATTAAAAAACGATTAAAAGTTACAAAAAATTAAGAAATAGCAGTTGGGCCAAGCTGAAAAATTAAGAAAAACCCTTGCGGGGCAAGGGTTTTATCGATTGTTACGAATGGGTTAAATCCACCGAATAAAGATGACAAAAAAGTAACGATTACTGATCTTTGCTCTGGATGATGAGAAGCAGCCCGCCTTCGATATGCACGATGCCTTTTTCCTGGGACAGCCGGTTGCTGACCCCGAGTGATTGTCCCATGCGAAGCGAAGCGTTATGAAGCGGATATTCAAAGCCTTCCAGTTCGATGCCTGTGACCTCGGTGGTGAGGGGGAGCAGAGAGACGTACTTAAACCCGCGATCCTCCACAACGCAGCTTGAGCCTGTTAAGGTGATGTAATTGTTCTTATCTAATATGGAGCATGGAATGTGGTGCTGCAGCCCGCGGATCAGCATATGGATGTTAGCCAACGTATGATCCAGCCGGGTGCCGCTTGCTCCCATGATCAAGATGGATTCAGGCGACTGTTCGAGCGCCAGGTCAAAGGCAAGTTCGGTATCGGTTAGGTTTTTATCGATCGGATCGCATTCGATGATTTTTCCGCTCATCGCTTGAACCTTCGCCAATTCTTCGGGGGTGATGGAATCGAAATCCCCGACCGACAAATCCGGTTTGATCCCGTGCTCGATTAAAAACAAAGCGCCGCGATCTGCGCCGATAATGAAATCCCCGCTTCGGATCTCCTCTAAAAATTGTGCAGACAACTCCCCTCCGGTAAAGATCAGAGCGCGTGCAGGCAACATGTCATTTCCTCCTTTATTAAGAGAATTGCCATTTCATCTAGTATATAGCAGGATTCATACTTGCACAATTTAATAGGCGTGACTACAATGTAGTAGGTAATTTTTCGCGGAGCGGGGGAATCGGGAATTGTGGACATGCATGTGTTTGATGTATTCAGTATTATTGGGACGATAGCGTTCGCCATGTCCGGAGCCGTTGTGGCAATGGAAGAGGATTATGATATTCTGGGAGTTGTGGTCCTTGGTCTCGTAACCGCCTTCGGCGGAGGCATCATTAGAAACGTGCTGATCGGGGTTCCCGTGACGACCCTGTGGGGCCAAAGCGATCTGATTATACTGGCCTTGATTTCGGTATTTTGCGCGTTCGTGCTTCCTCTCGGATGGCTCCACCATTGGAAGAGAACCGAAGCGTTATTCGATGCGATCGGATTGTCCGCCTTCGCGATTCAAGGGGCGCTCTATGCGACGCAAATGAATCACCCGCTAAGCGCAGTTCTTGTCGCAGCCGTGCTGACAGGAAGCGGGGGCGGCATGGTCCGCGATCTGCTTGCCGGGCGCAAGCCGCTTGTCCTGCGGGACGAGATCTATGCAGTCTGGGCGATGGCGGCAGGAGCGGCCGTCGGTCTCGGCGCTGCGACGACGACGTGGCAGTTGTTGACGTTGTTCGTGGTCGTCATTGTATTCCGAATGCTGTCCGTTCATTATAAATGGAGACTGCCCAGAAGATCGCTTTCGCATGGAGGCGCATCGGGCGGCGGCATGAGTGCCGGCAGCTGAGAATCACTCGGGTGACAACTTTGGAGAATGATCGAATATCATCCGTTTAAACGATGTTTTTAAGGTATGATTGATGACGAGGAGGTGGAAGCGATGGTATCCGTCTTGTTTGTATGCTTGGGCAATATTTGCCGCTCGCCGATGGCGGAAGCGGTGCTTCGACACAAGATCTCTGCAAAGGGCTTGCAGGATAAAGTTAAGGTGGATTCGGCAGGCACCGGAGACTGGCATGTCGGCAAAATCCCCCATGAAGGGACACGCAAGCTGCTGGACAGCTGGAACATCAGCTATGAGGGGATGACGGCACGGCAGGTGATGAGCAAGGACTTGGAGGTGTTCGATTACGTGATCGGGATGGACGACTCCAATGTAGCTAATATGCGGAAGCTGCCAGGCGGCGGTGATGCAAGCATCATGAAGTTTATGGATTTGCTGCCTGACGAAAAGCTGAGAGAGGTGCCGGATCCTTATTTCACAGGGAATTTCGAAGAGGTGTACCGTCTCATCGATGCCGGATGCGACATCCTGCTGGACAAGATCATCCAAGAAAAGCTATAATCGATTCGAATAAAGCGGTCTGTTTTCTAAGCCGCTTATTCAACGAACCGGATTGATAGCGTAACCAAGAAGGATGTTCCATAAGATGAACAATGCACATTCCATAATAATGCGCGGTTGTTCATCTTTTTTTACAGACGAAAGCGAGGGTAAGATGCGGCAGGACCTCCCTAAATTTTTTGCCGGAATGAATCAGTCAGAACAGCCATGCAGAACGTAAAATGGCCCGACTCCCTGTAGAAGGGATCAGGCCATAGCCGCAAAGCGTAACGAATCCTTATGGATAGTCTGTACCTCTTAAGGAACGACCATCATGTCAGCCCGAGTTAGCCCAAAAAGTACATAAGGGCAGCAGGCAGCTCTTTTTGCCAGAAGCCCCAAAGGTGACGCCCGTCTTTCTCATAATAGGCTACTTTAGCCCCGCGATCTTCGAGCAAAGCCTTGGTCTGACGATTCAATTCTACGAAATTGTAGACGCCCGTATCGGTAGCGTAATTGTCTTCTTGCAGACCTACGATCATATAGATGTCGAGCCATGACAAATCCTGCTCCTGCTTGATGATGCTCTGGGACATCTCGTAGAAGGCACCGGACAAGCTGATCACTCGCGTGAACAGATGCGGGTAGCGGAGCGCCAGATGCACGGATACGCTGCCGCCAAGGGAGTCGCCTGCAAGCAGCCGCTCGCCAGCTTCTCTTCGAACAGGATAATTCTGTTCAATGAAGGGAATAATCTCTTCGGCGAAGCAGGATACGTAGGCATCGAACCGGTTGCCGAACGGTGCGTATTCTTCGGTACGGACTTTGGTATTCACTTCGACTCCGACGATAATAAAAGGTTCAACCCCTTCGTCAAGGATCAGCTGGTTAGCCCAGGTTGCAATCCGGCCGAAGTTGAAAAATTCCTCGCCGTCCTGGCAGTAGACAACAGGATAGCTGAGAATTTCGTTATAGCCGGGTGGAAGGTAGATGCGCAGCGTCCGTGATTCTTGAAGAAACCGGCTTTCAATCGTTTCCTTCACAATGGTTCGCTTCAATAGTCGTTCATTCGTCATCACTCGTCACCTTTTTCGGGTTAGTTTTTGAAATGGAGTACACAATAAGTTAAAATTACCCTATTCGTACATTCCTGTCTGCTGTACTATGATGTTTGTCATACTGTTATAGTGTTATACACCCGCTGTTATACATACAAACGTTAAGAAATCTGAAATTTTATGAGGTATTTCTTTGACGAATGGAGTAAAACAGGTGTATAATAATTCTATAACAGCGGAACTTGATATTCAAATATTTATTGAGGTGAAAAAAATGACCAAGGTTCCTTATGAAGTATATACCGAGGAAGTGGATACTCTATCTGTACTTTCCCCGGATGGCGAAATCGTAAACCAGGATCTTCTGCCAGAACTGTCGGACGATCAACTGAAAGAAATTATGTACCGCATGGTGTTTACCCGTACTTGGGACGATCGTGCCGTTAACCTCGGCCGCCAAGGTCGCCTCGGCTTCTACGCGCCGGTTTCCGGTCAAGAAGCAACGATGGTCGGCAGTGAATTTGCAATCGAGAAAGACGATTTCATCTGCCCGGGCTACCGTGATATGCCGCAGATCGTATGGCATGGTCTTCCGCTTTACCAAGCGTTCTTGTATTCCCGTGGACATCAGCATGGCGGACAAATTCCGGAAGGCGTTAACGTCCTGATGCCGCAAATCATCATCGGTGCGCAAATTTTGCACGCGATGGGTATTGCTATGGGTTATAAATTGAAGAAGCAAAAGCAAGTTGTTATTACTTACACCGGTGATGGCGGTTCGTCCGAAGGTGATTTCTATGAAGGCTTGAACTTCGCTGGCGTTTACAAGCTGCCTGTCATCTTCTTCGTACAGAACAACGGCTACGCGATTACGACTCCGTTCTCCAAGCAAACAGCAGCGCTGTCCATCGCGCACAAAGCGGTAGCTGCCGGCATCAAGGGCGTTAGAATTGACGGCATGGACGTGTTCGCGGTTATCAAAGCGGTTCGTGACGCTGCTGAGCGCGCTCGCAACGGCGAAGGCGCAACGCTGATTGAAGCCGTAACCTACCGTTTCCGTCCGCATTCCCTTTCCGACGATGCAACCAAATACCGCACGAAGGAAGAAGAGGGCGAATGGAGCGAGAAGGATCCGATCGCGCGTCTTGCGAAATATCTGGAGAAGAAGGGTCTTTGGACAGAAGAAGATACGGCTCGCGTGAAAGAAGAAGCGAAAGCGAAAGTCAACGAGCAGATCAAGAAAGCAGAACAAACGGAGAAAATGACGGTCCCAGGATTGATCGACAGCATGTTCGAGCAAACTCCGAAGCATCTTGAAGAGCAAAAAGCCGATTTCCAATAAGGAAGCTTAACCGATAATTGTTCACGGCCAATGAACGGACAATTATTCGGTTTTGTCATGGGTGCAAAGGATCAGGGATTGAATATAGCGTAAACGGCGCCTAAGTCGCTGGAATAGTGAACTGTAACACTTAAGGAGGAAATCAAGCAATGGCACAAATGAACATGAAAGAAGCGATTCGCGACGCCATGCGCGTTGAATTGAGCCGCGATCCGAACGTTGTCATCTTCGGTGAAGACGTGGGTAATGTCGGCGGTGTGTTCCGGGTAACAGAAGGCCTTCAGAAGGAGTTTGGCGAGGAACGCGTATTTGATACGCCGCTTGCCGAATCCGCGATCGGCGGTCTTGCGGTAGGTCTGGGTATTCAAGGCTTCCGTCCGATTGCCGAGATTCAATTCGTCGGTTTTATTTTCGAAGCGCTGGACCAAATCGCCGTACAGGCTGCCCGTATGCGTTACCGTTCCGGCGGACGCTACAATTCTCCAATCGTATTCCGCACACCGTTCGGCGGCGGGGTTAAAGCGGCTGAGCTGCATACCGACGCTTTGGAAGGTTTGCTTGCACAAACACCGGGTATTAAAGTTGTAGTTCCTTCCAATCCTTATGATGCAAAAGGACTTATGATCGCAGCGATCCGCGACAACGATCCTGTATTCTTCATGGAGCACTTGAACCTGTATCATGCGTTCCGCGCTGAAGTTCCGGAAGGCGAGTATACGGTCGAGCTCGGTAAAGCGAATGTGGTTCGCGAAGGCTCCGACGTAACGATTATTGCGTACGGTTTGATGGTTCACACCGCAACGAAGGCGGCTGAAGAGCTCGAGAAGAACGGAATCAAAGCGGAAATCATCGACCTGCGCACCATCGCGCCGATCGACATCGACACGGTGATTGCTTCGGTTAAGAAGACCAACCGCGCGATCGTCGTGCAGGAAGCTCAAAAATCCGCCGGCGTGGCAGCAGAAGTCATTGCACAGATCAATGAAAAGGCAATTTTGCACCTGGAAGCTCCAGTTCTGCGTGTAGCACCTCCGGACACCGTGTATCCGTTCGCTCAGATCGAGGATGCTTGGCTCCCTACCCCTGCGCGGATTGTAGATGCCGTTAATAAAGTCATGAATTTCTAATTGCAGCAAATATTTAGGGAGGTTTTTCAGTTGGCAAAATTTGAATATCGTTTTCCAGAGCTGGGCGAAGGTTTGCATGAAGGTGAAATCATCAAAATGCATATCAAGCCGGGCGACAAAGTAACAGACGACGACATCATCATGGAAGTGCAGAACGACAAAGCGGTCGTAGAAGTTCCTTGTCCCGTGAACGGTACGGTTCAAGAAGTTTTTGCCAAGGACGGCCAGGTTTGCCGCGTCGGTGAAGTGGTTGCGATCATCGATGCCGAAGGCGACATTCCTGAGCAAGCAGGCGGCCATGCGGAAGAGCAGTCCGCTCAAGAAGCTGATGCTGCAAAAGGAAGCGCGGATACCACTTCCTCGCCTGCACAAGACGCTCCGGCTGATGCGAAGCAGGGCGGAAACGGCAGCGCTAGCGCGCCTGCAGCTCCGAACCGCGAAGTGCTTGCAACGCCTAGCGTGCGCAAGTTCGCTCGTGAGCAAGGTGTGGATATTACACAAGTGCAAGGCTCCGGCAACAATGGCAAAGTGACCCGCGAAGATGTGGAAGCCTTCAAGAACGGCGGCGGTCAAGCGGCAGCAGCTCCTGCACAAGAAGCGGCTTCCGAGACGAAAGCAGCTCCTGCAGCAGCATCCGCAGCAGTGGATCCACGTGCCGAAGAAGAGCGCGTACCATTTAAAGGCATCCGCAAAGCGATCTCGAATGCCATGGTTAAATCGGCTTACACTGCTCCGCACGTAACAATCATGGACGAAGTGGACGTAACCGAGCTTGTGGCATTCCGTACCCGCATGAAGCCGATTGCCGAGAAGAAAGGCACGAAAGTTACGTATCTGCCGTTCATCGTGAAGGCTCTTGTTGCGGCTTGCCGCCAGTTCCCTGCCTTGAACGCGATGATCGACGAAGAAGCGAACGAAATTGTGTACAAAAAGTACTACAACATCGGTATTGCAACCGACACCGATAACGGCTTGATCGTACCGGTTATCAAGGATGCCGACCGTAAGAGCATCTGGATGATCGCCGACAGCATCCGTGATCTGGCGGCACGCGGCCGCGAAGGCAAGCTGGCTCCTAACGAAATGAAAGGCAGCACGATTTCCATCACGAACATCGGTTCCGCAGGCGGCATGTTCTTTACGCCGATCATCAACTTCCCAGAAGTTGCGATCCTCGGTACCGGCCGCATCAGCGAAAAAGCGGTCGTGAAGAACGGTGAAATTGTAGCGGCACCTGTCATGGCGCTGTCCCTCAGCTTTGACCACCGCATCATCGACGGCGCTACGGCTCAAAACTTTATGAACTATATTAAACAACTGCTCGCTAACCCTGAGCTGCTTGTTATGGAGGTGTAACTAATGGTAGTTGGAGATGCTTCTTTGGATATTGATACATTAGTCATTGGTGCAGGACCTGGCGGTTACGTGGCGGCGATTCGCGCCGCCCAGCTGGGCCAGAAAGTTCTGATCGTGGATAAGTCCGAGCTCGGCGGCGTCTGCTTGAACCGCGGCTGTATCCCTTCGAAAGCGCTGATCTCTGCTGCTCATCAGTATGAGGCTGCCAAGCATGCCGATGCATTCGGTATTTCCGTGGAGAACGTAAAGGTTGACTTCGCGAAAACCCAAGAGTTCAAAAACGGCGTCGTTAAAAAAATGACCGGCGGCGTTGCCGGCTTGCTGAAAGGCAACAAGGTCGAAGTATTTAACGGCGAGTGCATGTTCATCAACGAGAACGAAGCGCGAGTATTCAACGATCATGAATCTCCGCGTTACCGTTTCAAAAACTGCATCATCGCTACCGGCTCCCGTCCGATCGAGCTGAAGCCATTCCCATTCGGCGGCCGCATCCTGTCGTCCACCGAAGCGCTGAACCTGCAAGAAGTGCCTAAGAGCCTGATCGTTATCGGCGGCGGCTACATCGGCGCAGAGCTTGGCCAAATGTACTCCAAATTCGGTGCGAAGGTAACGATTATCGAAGGTATGGACAGCGTCCTTGCCGGATTCGATAAGGATATGACGAGCCTCGTAACGAAAAACATGAAGAAAACCGGCATTGAGATCATCACCGGTGCAAAAGCTGAAAGTGCGGAGCAAAACGATAAAGAAGTTACCGTTAAATACTCCGTAAACGGCGAAACCAAAGAAGTAACGGCTGAGTACCTGCTCGTAACGGTTGGACGTCGTCCAAACACCGATGGCGAGCTTGGTCTTGACCTCATCGGACTTGAGCTTGACGAGCGCGGCTTCGTGAAAGTTGACCATCAAGGCCGCACCAGCATTCCGCATATCTTCGCAATCGGCGATATTGTTGCCGGACCTGCGCTTGCCCACAAAGCTTCCTATGAAGGCAAAGTGGCTGCCGAAGTTATCTCCGGAATGCCATCGGTTGTCGATTACAAGTGCATCCCTGCCGTTGTATTTACGGATCCTGAGTGCTCCAGCGTAGGTTACACCGAAGCCCAAGCGAAGGAAAAAGGCCACAAAGTGAAGGCCGGTAAATTCCCTTACGCTGGCAACGGACGTTCCGTATCCCTGAACCACCCTGAAGGCTTCGTGAAGATCGTTGCCGAAGAAGGAACAGGACTTGTACTCGGCGCGCAAATCGTAGGTCTGGAAGCTTCCAACCTGATTGCCGAGCTTGGCCTTGCGATCGAGATGGGTGCTACGCTTGAGGATCTGGCATTGACGATCCATGCACACCCAACGCTTGGCGAAATCGTAATGGAAGCTGCGGAAGTTGTTATGGGTCATCCGATCCACATTATCTCCCGCTAATCCGTTCGAATTTTAACGGGTCATCATATATTTGCCAAGGAGGCAGAGAACGCTATAAAGGCGCGATCTGCCTCCTTTTTTAGATAACAGAAAGTATAAACCTCGGAGGAGCGGGAGGAATTTTCGTCTGCCCAACCTGCCATGAACATGATAGACTATGCATATGAGATACCAGAGAGGTGAGTTTGAAGATGAAGCAATATTTGGAGCTGCTGCAGGACATTCTGGAGCATGGAGTAGAAAAGGAAGACCGGACGGGAACAGGGACGTTGTCCGTCTTTGGAAGGCAGCTGAGGTTCGACCTGTCGCAGGGCTTTCCTCTCGTCACAACGAAACGGATCCATCTAAAATCGGTCATTCACGAGCTGCTGTGGTTTTTGAGCGGCGAAACGAATATCCGGTATTTAAAAGAAAACGGCGTGCGGATCTGGGACGAATGGGCGGATGAGAACGGTGATTTGGGTCCGGTATACGGCTCGCAATGGCGTGCGTGGAAAGCGCCGGATGGCCGCCGAATCGATCAGATCGCGAACGTCATCGAATCAATCAAGACGAATCCGGATTCGCGCCGGCATATCGTCAACGCCTGGAATGTGGCGGAAATCGACAACATGAAGCTGCCGCCGTGCCACTTCGTATTTCAATTTTACGTGGCGGGAGGCAAGCTCTCCTGCATGCTGACGATGCGCTCGGTAGACAGCTTCCTCGGCCTGCCGTTCAATATTGCGAGCTATGCGCTGCTCACGCATATGGTAGCCCAGCAGTGTGACTTGGAGCCAGGCGAATTCATCTGGTCCGGCGGGGACGTCCATATTTATTCGAATCATTTGGAGCAGGTTAAAACCCAGCTGCAGCGGGAGCCGTACGATCTTCCGAAGCTGATTATCAAACGCAAACCGGAGAGCATCTTCGACTATACCTTCGATGATTTCGAATTTGAAGGCTACCGGCATCATCCAACGATTAAAGCGACGGTTGCGGTCTAGTGGATTAGCCGGGCATCCAGTTGCCGGAAATGCAGGACAGACCGGAGGAATGGACAGTATTGCATCGGAGGGGGCAAGCATTGGGCCCCCGAAGAAAGGGGGATGGCTGACATGATTTCGATGATATGGGCCATGGGCAAGGATCAGGTGATCGGACGCAATGGAACGATGCCTTGGCATTTACCGAGGGACCTTGCCTTTTTCAAGGAGAAGACGCTTGGCAAGCCGATCGTTATGGGAAGGAAAACATGGGATTCATTCGGAAGCAAGCCGCTTCCGAAACGAACGAATATCGTACTGACCCGGGATGAGAGCTTCGCGCTTCCGCCGGAGCAGGGGATCGTCATTCACGATCTGCAGGACGCGTTGCCCTATGCCCGGGAGCAGGAGCTGATGGTGATAGGGGGCTCCCAGATATACGAGCAGATGCTGCCGCTGGCCGATCGCTTATACTGTACTTTTATCGACGAAGAGTTTGAAGGCGACACCTTTTTCCCGGAAATTGACTGGGAGCAGTGGCAGGTTGTTGAGGAAACGCCGGGAATTACGGATGAGAAGAACCCGTACGCGTACCGATTCGTCATTTATGACCGTAAGCGATAAGCGATAATCGATCATATAGATATCCTATTCTCTCCCATCTATTACCCTTGTTCGATTATGGCAGGATAGTACAAATGATCATGCATATAATCCATTTAATTGGCGAAAAGCGAAATGCTACTATATTTTTAATGTTTGTAGGTACAATTGCTTGAATTGCCTTATACTGCGCGGATTTCGGAACTGATACAAACTTTTATTAAGGATAATAAAAAAGATGAATCAGGAAAAGTGCCGTTTCTAGGCAGATTTGACGCTCGTTAGTATGCGATTATGATATGATATTTTGTGCATGGAAATCAGAATAGATAGAACGGATGGGGGAAAAGCAGGATGTCTACACCAACAGGCTTTATGGAATATCAGCGTCAGCTTCCGGCAGACCGGGACCCGGCAGAACGAGTAAAGGACTGGGAAGAGTTTCATAAACATCTAGAAGAAGAAGAGCTCCAAACCCAAGGAGCGCGCTGTATGGATTGCGGCACGCCATACTGCCATACGGGAATTGACATGATCGGGGGCACCTCGGGCTGTCCGATCCACAATCTGATCCCTGAATGGAACAACCTGGTGTATCGCGGACTGTGGAGAGAGGCCTTGGAACGTCTTCACAAAACGAATAATTTCCCTGAATTTACAGGCCGGGTATGTCCGGCGCCATGCGAAGGCTCTTGTACGGTCGGACTGATCGGCGAGCCGGTTACGATAAAATCGATTGAGCAGGCGATCATCGACAAGGGCTTCGAGGAGGGCTGGGTCGTACCTGAGCCGCCCGAGAAGCGCACAGGGCGACGGGTAGCGGTTGTAGGCTCTGGTCCTGCCGGTCTTGCGGCTGCTGCCCAGCTCAACAAGGCAGGGCATAGCGTAACCGTATACGAGCGTGCAGACCGGATTGGCGGGCTGCTGACGTATGGCATTCCCTCGATGAAGCTCGATAAGGGAGTCGTTCAGCGACGCGTTGACTTGCTGCGGGCCGAGGGGATCGAATTTGTGGTAAACACCGAAATCGGTAAAGACATTCCGGCGCAGAAGCTCACTCAGGACTACGACGCCGTCGTATTATGCGGAGGGGCGACGAAGCCTCGCGAATTCAACATCGAGGGCAGCGATCTGAAGGGCGTCCATTATGCGATGGACTACCTCAACGGAACGATTAAGAGCTATCTTGATTCCGGTCTTGCCGACGGCAACTATATCTCTGCAAAAGACAAGGACGTTATCGTCATTGGCGGAGGCGACACCGGCTCC
The DNA here is from genome assembly GCF_038003785.1 of Paenibacillus sp. FSL W8-0919. Taxonomy (NCBI): domain Bacteria; kingdom Bacillati; phylum Bacillota; class Bacilli; order Caryophanales; family Paenibacillaceae; genus Paenibacillus; species Paenibacillus sp. FSL W8-0919. The sequence goes on along the minus strand of NZ_JBBOPV010000001.1, from coordinate 5,300,444 downwards.
GACTGCGTGGCCACAGCCCTCCGCCACGGCTGCAGAAGCGTGACCCAATTCGGTACGCATAAGCGGGCGCCGCTTACACGGGATCCGATCGCGAATCCTTGGCCGCAGTTCCCGAATGTGTATACGCTTGACTATGCGCATGAAGAAGCCAAAGCGCTGTTCGGCAGCGATCCGCGTGAATTTTCCATCATGACCACGAAATTTGTCGGTGATGAGGAAGGCAATTTGAAGGAGCTCCATACCGTTCAAATCGAGCGGATTGTCGACGAAACCGGTCGCAAAATCTACCAGCCGATCCCGGGAACCGAGAAGGTGTTTCCTGCCCAAATGGCACTGATTGCCATCGGATTTGACGGACCGGAGCAGACGCTTGTGCAGCAGCTCGGTCTGGAAACGGATCGCCGCTCCAACGTAAAGGCTCCGTATGGCAAATATACGACGAATGTGGATAAGGTCTTTGCAGCCGGCGATATGCGCCGCGGTCAAAGCTTGGTCGTATGGGCCATCAACGAAGGCCGCGAGGTTGCCCGCGAAGTGGATAAATATTTGATGGGTGCAACCGTTCTGGTTTAAAAACATTCTTAAATATGCTATAGTTTGTATTAGAAGAAGGACTTCGCAGCCGCGAAGTCCTTTTTGGAGTTAGCGGCCTATAGCATATTGCTGCGAACTCGGCCGGGAGGAGAATGTCAGATGAAAACACTGGTCATTGCCGAAAAGCCGGATATGGGACGGAATATCGCGGCGGTGATCGAGCCACGGGCGAAGAATCACCGCACCTATCTGGAGGGCGAGCAGTATATTATCACTTGGGCAATCGGACATCTCGTAGGTCTGGCGGAGCCGGATGCCTATGATCCGAAATACAAGCGATGGAATTTAAGAGATTTGCCAATCATACCGGAGCAATTCAAAATCGTTCCGAATCCGAAAACGAAGGATCAGCTGAAGGTCATCGGGGAAGTGGCCAAGCGTTGCAGTCACATCGTCAATGCATGCGATGCGGGGCGCGAAGGACAGTATATCTTTGCTCTGATCCAGCAGCAGCTGAAGTTAAGACAGCCTGTCAAGCGGCTGTGGATATCGGACTTAACGCCGGAAAGCATCGCTAAAGGCTTCGCCGAGCTGAAGGACGGGGCGGAATTCGAGGATTTGACGCAAGCGGCGCGTGCCCGCAGCGAGGCGGATTGGCTGATCGGCATGAACGCATCCCGTGCGTTCACCACACGCCATCAGACCCTATTATCCGTCGGACGGGTGCAGACGCCGGTGCTGGCTTTGATCTATGACCGGCAGAAGGAGATCGAGGCATTCGAGTCCCAGACCTTCTATGAAGTCAAAGCCTTGTTTCGTCAGGAAAAGCTTGAATATACGGGAACATGGCAGGGGGAACGGCTAACCTCGAAGGAGAAGTCGGACGCGATCGCTGCAAAGGTTCAAGGCAAGCAAGGGGCGGTCGCCAAATATGAAGTCAAGGAAACGAAGGAATACCCGTTCAAGCTGTATGATCTGACCTTGCTTCAGCGCGAGGCCAATGCGAAGTATGGCTATTCGGCCAAGAAGACGCTGGACCTCGCACAAGCGCTGTACGAGCGGCATAAGGTGATTTCTTATCCGCGTACCAATTCCAACTATGTGAACGAGCAAAATATCGAAGGCATGCACAAGGCGCTCCATATGCTGAAATCGACCTCCTACGGACAGATGGCGGAAGGAGCGGATCCAAAGCGTGTCCATATCAATAACAAGGCGGTTTGTAATCCGCAGCGGGTAGAGGATCACCATGCAATCCTGCCGACGCTGAAGCGGCCCGGCAATCTGAGCAAGGAAGAAGCGCATATTTACGACCTGATCATCATCCGCTTTCTTTCGCACTTTTATCCGCCTGCATTGTACAAGCAGCATACGGTGTTGACCGAGGTTGAAGGCGAAACGTTCAAGACCGGGATCAAGGAGCTGCTGTCATTAGGCTGGAAGGTGCTTATCGAGAAGGATAAGGAACAGAAGAAGTCGAAGGGATCGTCCCGCAAAGGTAAAGACGAGGAGGAGGACGAAACCCAGGAATGGAACGACCGTTCATTTGATATCGCACCGGACCGTCCGGTGTTTTGCCGGAAATCGGAAGTAAAGGAGAAGGCCACACAGCCGCCGAAGAGCTATACCGAAGGAACCTTGCTTAAAGCGATGGAGAGTGCCGGCAAGTCCATTGAGGACGATGAGCTGAGGGATGCAATGAAGGACAGCGGCCTCGGAACGCCGGCCACCCGAGCGGCAACGATCGAACGGCTGAAGAAGGTCGGTTATATTACGATGCAGGGCAAGAAAATCACGGTTACGCAGAAAGGGAGGACTGCCGTCGAGCTGATCCGCCACGCCGGCGTCGAGCTTCTTGCTTCGCCGGAAATGACCGGGCAGTGGGAGCGGAGGCTTCACCAAATATCCAAGGGAGAGGCGTCTGCAGAAACGTTCATGCAGAATGTCCAGAAGTTTACGGTTTCCATAATCAATAAAGTGTCTTCGCAGCCGCCGGCACCGCCCTCCCTGTTTGGCGGAGATGAGGACAAGCCGAAGGGAAAAGGCAGGGGAAGAAGCAGTAAGGCGGCCGCCGGGAATCCTTCGGCGGCTCGAAAGCGTCCGGAGCGGTCGCCGAATAAGCCGGATACTCCGGTTCCGTCCATTCGCGAGCCTCTTGGCCGTTGTCCAAGGCCTGGCTGCGGCGGTCAAATTATTGAGGGCCGGAAAGGATACGGCTGCGCCAACTTCAAGTCCGGATGCTCATTCGTCATCTGGAAGGAGTTTGCCGGCAAATCGATATCCCAGGCCATGCTGAAATCACTGCTCGAGCAGGGCAGAACGAAGCTGCTGGCATTTAAACGCGAGGACGGAAGCACGTATAAAGCCCGAATGGTGTTGTCATCCGGAGGCGACGGCAAGCTGTCCCTCGAAACCGAGGCGGGGACAGCGGTTCGACAGTAATAATAGCATCGATGTTAGTATAGGGATAGAATCGACTTTTAAAATAATGAAAAAAAAGGGGTACCCTGCTTAAGGTTTGTAACAACCTTCAGGGTACCCCGATTGAATTTACATGAAATGATGATGAATGACATCCGGGACTTCGGTCAGCGCGGACACCGTATACAGAACGTTATGAGGCTCTTGCTTCAGCTCTACGAGATTGTATTCCCATTCCCGCTGCTGCTTGAGATAGATGCTGTTGATGCCGGCGGTAAGTGCAGGCACGACATCGGTGCGAAGGGAATTGCCGATCATCCAGGTATGGGAGCGGTCAAAGCTTCCGGCACTGACTATTTCCTCAAGGGCTTCTATATTTTTATGCCGGCGGATGTAGATCCGGTCTCCGAAATAGTCGGCGAGCTTCATCTGCTCGATTTTACGCTGCTGAATGCGTGCTTCCCCGCCGGTATACAAGTACAGTCGATGCCCGTCGGCTTGAAGCCGCTCCAGCGTTTCCACCATACCGGGATAAGGTTCAACCTCCTGATCATAGACGCTCATGCCGAGAACGAATAGCTGCTCTTCCTCGATAGTCGACAGAGTCCGTCCGTGAGCTTCGCAGTAATGCCGATAAGTGGCGATCAAGGATTGCGGGAAGTTCGTACTGGCGAAGCCGAGCTGTTTCGTTCCGGCAATATCGATTTCGATTTGCTTGCTCCGGACCTCCTCGGTCGTCAAGCCAAAGGGTGAAAACCAATCGGTCATCCATTCGAAAAAATCCCCGAGTATCAAATCGAAGTATTTATTGCAGTGGATCAAGGTATCATCCATATCGAAGATGATATGCTGTGGTGTTATGCTCATGGTTGTCTCCTTCTTGCGGTTATTTCATGTACATCGTCGTCCGCGTCACCTTACGCGGGATCACGTCAAACGGATATAATCCTCCAGGAACATCTGAAGCTCGGAGGCTCCATCCGGACGCAGGCTGAACCGCTCGTTGTTCTCGGATTTCAAGTGGGAGCGCAGCAGCCCCGCCGCCCGAAGAATCATCAGATGATGCATCAGCTCTTCGTAAGGCTGGTTCAGATCAGCAGCCATCTCCGACACGGCCTTCGGCTCATCGGCGATGTAGCGGAGCAGGCGCAGACGCTCCGGATCGGCCAACGCTTCGGTCATGCGCAGCAGGACGACAGGCGGCTCGTCCTCATCCTCTTCCGGAATATCGATCGGATACTGAAGCAGCAGCGTATTTTCATAGAAGCAATATGTATTGATCGGGCGGAAATGGGTGCCGGGGAACAAAACGACGTTCTCTTGTGGCACCTGATCCAGAATAACGCCGCTCGTCGCGTATTCGATCAGATGCTCATCGTCCATCTTTGGAAGCAGCGTTTGTTTCTCTTCGGCATCCTCCTCAAGCAGCTGACGCAGCTCGTTCTCGACGGAGGAGAAGTAATGCGTATGCCAGAGCTTCATTAGCGGTATATAGCTTTCGCGGATTCTTGCGATTTCATCCCGGGACAAGGACGGAAGATGAGGATACAGCAGCTCGCCTAATGCATCGATTGAAGAGTTTTCGATCCAGTCCAGGAAATCGGGGATCTCCTGATGATCACCCCGGAGCATGACCAGCGCATACAGCACGTCGTAATCGGATAAAGGCCACTGCCGGGCCGCGATGAACCGCACCCTTGCATCCTCCGGCATGCGCTCGTCCATTTCGGTGATGAGCCGCTTGCCGATGTCCAGGTTATCGGTCCATTTTCTCGTTGCATATATCATGAAGCTGCCCAGCAGCTCGTATACCATGGATACATCGATACGCACTTTATATTTCATTTACAGATACCCTCCCAATTGATGGCATTGTTATTATTATGGCTTGTATCGATTGGGCTTGTCCACTATAATGTTCATTTGGCTGTTTAAATTCATTGTTTTTTCTACATAGAGGAGGCCTTGTTTTACGTGACAGAAGCTGCACAACCCCGTCAAGGGAGAACTCATTATTTCATATTAATTGCCGTCGTTGTAGCGGCGGGCCTGAGCCAGGGACTGCTGCTGCCCGTGCTGGCGATATTTCTAGAACGAATGGGGATATCATCCTCGATGAACGGCTTGAACGCCGCTGCGCTGTACGTCGGCTCTTTCGCGATGACGCTGGTTGCGGAGAGGTTGCTGGGCTTGATCGGCTTTAAAAAGCTGATCGCGTCCGGACTTGTTTTGGTGATGCTGTCGCTGCTTGCGTTCCCGCTGATCCCAAGCGTTGCGTTTTGGTTTGTGCTTAGATTGCTAGTCGGAATCGGTGACAGCGCTCTGCATTATGCAGCCCAGCTATGGGTGCTGATGATGTCAACGTCTAAGAACCGGGGCAGGAGCATCTCCTTCTACGGCATGTCTTACGGGCTAGGCTTCAGCATCGGCCCGCTTGGGATTCCGCTCCTCAAATACGGAGAGGCCGTTCCATTCGTGGTCCTTGCGGTGCAGTTTCTGTTCATACTGATCATTGTGCTGGTCAAGCTGCCGAACATCAAGCCTGAAAAAGTCGAAGGCGGCGATCAGACGTCATCCGGAAGATATATGAGAAGCTACCGTTTGGCATGGTACGCTTTGCTGCCGGCATTCCTGTACGGGTATATGGAAGCCGGTATGAACAGCAATTTTCCCGTTTACGGGTTAAGAAGCGGGTTTACGCTGGACGAAATATCGATGCTGCTGCCTTTTGTCGGGATCGGAGGGCTGCTGCTCCAGCTCCCGCTCGGCATATGGAGCGATAAGTTCGGCCGCAAGCGCGTACTGGTGATCGCAGGGATCTCCGGCGGACTGTGTTTCGCGCTCATTCCGCTGGCAGGAACGAATTTTTGGGCAACTCTCATATTGTTAACGGCTGCCGGAGGCCTCGTCGGCTCCTTCTTTTCGCTAGGACTTGCTTACGCGGCTGATATATTGCCGAAGCTGCTCCTTCCGGCAGCGAACGTCGTCGCCTCTTTTCACTTTAATGTCGGGAGCATTGCGGGCCCTAATGCGGGCGGAGCATTAATGGAGACCGGGTGGAATGGCGGCATATTTTTCCTGCTCGGAGGACTGTACATTCTATTTGGATGTGCGGGTGCGCTGTTTAAACCTGCTGCCGATTCAAAGCTGTAAATGCGAATGTTTGTTCTCATGGCAATTGCCCTCGCTTTCTTCTAAACTAGAGAGTAGGAATACGCACTTGACGGGAGAGACGATAACATGATTAAAGTGGATCGGCTGAAGAAAACGATAGGTCCTGACCGCACGCCGGTGCTGAAGGATATCACCTTTCAGATGGAGCGCGGGGAAATGATCGGACTCATCGGTGCGAGCGGAAGCGGAAAAAGCTTGATGATGAGCTGCCTGTCCATGCAGGAAAAATGGGACGGCGGCAAATTGACGATTGACGGCGAAGATATGATGAATCCCGCGGGTAAACGTAAAATTCGCCGGGAATGGGCGTATCTCGAGCAAAACCCTTCCTTAAACGTCAATCGCACTGCACTTAAAAACGTGCTGATCGGACAATCGAGCCAGACGCCATGGTGGCGGATGCTTACCGGCATGGTCCGCTCGGATGATTATATGGGAGCCATGGATACGATCGAGCATTTGGGGCTTTTGGACAAGGCCCACCGCAAAGCAGGGGAGCTAAGCGGGGGAGAAAGACAGCGGATCGCAATCGCCCGGGCGCTTGTGCACGGAGCGAAGGTGATTCTTGCGGACGAGCCCGTCACGGGCCTGGATCCGGGATCGGCCGAGCACGTGCTCAAAACGTTAAAGACCCTATGTGATGAAGAAAGGCTTACGGTCGTTACGGTGATCCCGCTGGAGCTGGCGGAAAAATACTGCACCCGCGTGATGGGGCTCGCCGGCGGAGAGCTTGTCGTCGACGTGACGGGACGGCGTTTAACTCATGGCGAGAAGTCAAGACTGTAATTATCTGTAGGTTTTATAAATGAGGCTATGGAATAGAAATGAGATGATCTGGATTGAAATATAGAGTGATACAAGCCTTGCTGTCCGGCTTGCTGCTGTTTCTGCTTAGCGGCTGCACGTTTATTCAGGATCCGGTCTCGCTGATGAAGAAGCCGGAACTGCCTGCGGATAAAGCGACGCTGCACGGCGCGATCCAGACAGCCCTTCAGAAACGGAAGACCGATACCGGGGCAATCATCAGACCAAGGAGCGACGTGGACAGCAGCTCGATCCGCATTCAGGATCTGGACAATGACGGTGTGCTGGAAGCGGTCGTCTTCTATCAGACGCCGGATGAAGAAGTGAAGATCCACGGCATGATCATGCAGCAGCAGGGAGATGCCTGGGTCAAGCTGCTGGATTTTGACGGGGAAGGGACCGTGCTGGAATCGTTTGATTTCGTAGATTTCACGAATGACGGCAAGGTCGATATCGTTGCAGGCTTCTCCCGCGGCGAGGAGAATCTTCAGAACCTGTTGATCGTCTATTCGTTCTCGGGCAACTCGCTCGAGAAGGTAGCTCCGCTGCCTTATACCCACTTTAATATCGGGGATTTGAACGGCGACAAGATCAAGGATATTACCGTCGTTTATCTCCAGCAGAAAGAGCTGTCGTACGTCAGCACGTATCAATATGACAAGTTCGAGGAAGCCTTCGTTGAGCTGGATAAGCTGGATCTCGGACCGAATATTGAAAGTTATTACAATGTTGTCGCAGGGAAAGTGGCTAAAAATAAAGAAGGTATAATTCTCGATGCTTCGGTTATATCCAATTCCTCCTATTCGAAGCTGATCATCATGGAGGATAATAAGTTTGTCGATATCCTGCAGGATGAGCTGCTGACCTTCAAAGAGCTGCCGATCGAGAGCGAAGACGTGAACGATGACGGCACTCTGGAGATTGGATTGCTGGAAAGACCGGCAGGCTGGGAGGACCGGCTCTTCGAGGAAATCCCTTACTTTACCACCTATTATCAGTGGGACGGAGAAATTCGCGAAGTGAATGAAAATGAAGGACTGCAATTCGTGCTTCAAAGATACTATGATATCAATAACCACTTCTATTTGGATTTCCCGGCCGACCTGTACAACCAGATTACGATTACCCCGGAATCCAACAAAGATTCCTATCTGAATTTCGTGATGATCGATTCTGGTGAATCAGTGGCGGAGATTAAATTTTTCACGATGGCCCAGTGGGCGGAGGCTGAGTCCGATTGGGAGATTTTAGTGAAGGAAAAAAGCCGCGTTATCGCGTACCGAAGCCACGGCGATCTAAAGCTTAGCAAAAAAGAGAACAAGCCAAGCAACAATGTGGCTCCTATCGAAAGAAAGGGGAACTAGATCTTGAGTAAAGTACTCATATTGGAAGACGAAGAATCCATTCGCAGTTTTATCGTGATCAATCTTAAACGCAACGGGTTTGAAGTTCTCGAGACCGGAGACGGTAACGAAGCGCTGCGCCTGTTGCAGTCGACGCCAGACATCGATATCGCATTGCTGGACGTCATGGTTCCCGGGATCGACGGGTTCGAGGTGTGCCGGAGAATTCGGGAGACGAATGAGCGAATCGGCATTATCTTTCTGACCGCCAAGGTTCAGGAGCAGGACAAGGTATATGCGCTGTCCGTCGGTGCCGACGACCATGTCAGCAAGCCGTTCAGTCCGACGGAGCTGATTGCAAGGCTTCAGTCCCTGCTGCGCCGGGTCAACGTTCAGCGAGCCGGAGCCGCTAAGGTATCGTTCCAGTCCGGTCCGTTCACGCTTGACCTGATATCCAAGCAATTCAAGAAGAACGGCCAGTCCGTCGAGCTGACACCGACCGAGTTTTCGCTGGTGCAGTTTTTCCTGGAAAAAGAAAATACGCCGCTTAGCCGTGATGTCCTGCTGGACCATGTTTGGGGCAAAGAATATATGGGCGACCCCAAAATCGTGGACGTCAATATTCGGAGACTGCGCCAAAAAATCGAGAGCAATCCTTCCGAGCCGGAATATCTCCAAACGGTATGGGGACACGGCTATAAATGGAAGGGTCAGGGCTAATGATCAAAAAAGGCATTCGGCGGCAAATCGTGCTGCACTACTTCCTGGTAGTGTTCATCGCCTTGCTGCTGGTTGAAGTAATCTTTCTAATCGCAATCCGAACCTATTATTACGATACGGTGTATAACCATGTCAGCAACCATATCCGCCTCTCGAACGAGTTCTATCAGCCGTTCCGGGTCACGTCGTCGGATAATGTGAATCAGCTGAGCGAGATGGTTCGGCATTTTGAGCTCTACAATACCGAGTTGCAAATTTTGAACACGTCCGGGCAGGTGCTGACGACATCGGCCGGCTTCGATCTGGAGCAAACGATCAAGACAAGTGACGTGACGCAGGCGCTCGCGGGCGACACCAGCCGTTGGGTCGGCAAACAGCCCGGTACCGGACAAATCGTAATGGCTGTTTCCCAGTCGATTCAGAACGGCTTCGATCAAACGTATATCCTTCGTTACGTAACGTCGCTGGATCTCATTAACGATCGACTGCTCAAGCTGACGTTATTCGCCGTCAGCATCGGGGCAGCGGTGCTTGCGATCGTGCTGGCGTTCAGCATCGGTCTGGCCAACTCGATCGTGAAGCCGATCAATAATATTACGACGGTATCCACCCAGATGGCCAAGGGCAAATTTAATGTCCGCATCAAGGGGGATTACAAATACGAGCTTGGCGAGCTGTCGTCTACCCTGAACTACATGGCCCAGGAAATCGTGCGGAGCAACCAGGTCAAGGATGATTTTATCTCCTCGATCTCCCATGAGCTCCGGACCCCGCTCACCAGCATCAAGGGCTGGAGCGAAACACTCGACTCGGGCGGCTATGATCCGGAGGAAACAAAGATCGGGATGCAGATTATTGCCAAGGAGACCGACCGCTTGATCGGGCTTGTGGAAGAGCTGCTGGACTTCTCCAAGCTCCAGCAGAATGAAATGAAGCTGGTGAAGGGGATCGTCAATCTGCGGGAGCTGCTGCAGGAGATCATTTTGAATCTGTGGGCGAAGGCCGAGAAGAAGGGCGTCACCATCAAGCTGGAGTCGGAAGAGAAGCCGATCATATACGGCGATGCCAACCGGCTGAAGCAGGTGTTCCTCAATATTGTGGACAATGCGGTGAAATTCTCGCATGAGAACGGCGTCATCAACCTGTACTTTACGATGGAGGAGAAGTTCGTCACGGTGACGGTCAGGGATTATGGGATCGGCATTTCGGAGGAGCATCTGCGCAGGGTGAAGGATCGCTTCTTCCAGGTCAATCCGCTCAACGGCGGCACCGGTCTTGGCCTTGCGATCACACAGCAGCTCGTTGAGCTGCACGGCGGTACGATGGAGATGGAGAGCGAGCTCGGGCACGGAACATCCGTCATTGTCAAACTGCCGCTTCCGGAAGGGAAAATTCCGGTGGCCGGCGGGCTGGAAAACGGGGAGGAAGGCAATCCCGGCCCGACCGTATAAGGCTTTGCCGAAGCGATTCGGCAAAGCCTTTTTTTAGATGACTATGAGAACGGGGGAGAACAGGATGTCGAATAAGGCATTGAGGATTTTTACCACGGCAAAAGGCAGCTTTCAGCTCGGGATGGCTGTGCAGGAGGACGCCGGCGATATGCTGTCTATGCTGCGGGAGACAGCAGAGCTGATGGTGAAGCAGGGGCTTGGGCAATGGACGCCATCCCTGTTCACGATGGAGCTTATGCAGCAGTATTTGAAGGAGCGCGAGGTTTTTCTGCTGCGGCAAGATGGTGAAGCGGCCGGGATGTTCACCCTTCAATACGGTGATCCCTCGTATTGGGGGGAGCGGGATGATCCGTCGTTCGGTTATTTGCATCGATTGACCGTTCGGCCGCAATTCCGGGGATTATCCCTCGGAGCGGGCATGCTGTCGTTCGCGGAGGAGAAGCTGCGCGCAGAGGGCAGGGCAGGCTTTCGCCTGGACTGCGTGTCCCATCTCCCGGGGCTGAACCAGTTCTATGTGGGGCAGGGATTTCAATTTGTGGCCGAGCAGGATATGGGCGGCCGAATCGTGAATTTGTACGAAAAGGTATTTGTCTGATCACGGGCTTCATGCTTAGGTAAAACAGGAAGCGGCATTGAGCTGAGCTGAAAGCACTGGGGCAATTGCGCGAAATCGGCGAAAGTATGTTTAATATCAAAAAAAGCGATCCGGCCGGATCGCTTTTTGATTATTATGGCTGGCTGCATCTATCGTCCATGGGAACGATACGATGTTAGGAAGAAGAGACGTTGGCCCGCAGCCGTCCCTTTTCGTATACATCCTGCAAAAGGCGGCTTGGCTGGGTCCGGATCGTCGGCTTTGGAAGCACGGTTTCGTAAGGGCCGACAACCACGACGTTGCCCGGCGAGCCTTTGACGACGGCGCCATCTCTGATTACGGCTCCTTCGCCAACGATGGCATGCTCAATATGGACGCCCTTTCCCACCCTGGCATTCGGCATAATGACGCTGTCCTTGACGATGGAATATTTGCCGATTTCCGCGCCGCAGAATACGACCGAATTCTTCGCCTTGCCTTCGAACGAGCAGTGCTCGTGTATAAGGCAGTCGGCGTACTCGTGATTACGGGTGCGGGTCGTGGAAGGCTTCGACATCCACGGGCGGGTGTACATTGGCCAATCGGTTCGTTCCAGCACGAGTTCGCTGGCGCGCAGCACATCCATATGGGCTTCCCACAGGCTTTCGACCGTGCCGACATCGCGCCAATAGCCCTGGAAACGGAAGGCCAGCAAGGATTCATGGCCGGACAGCATTTTAGGGATGACGTCTTTCCCGAAGTCATGGCTGGAGTTCGGGTCGGCGGCATCCTCGAGCAGGTGCTGCTTCAGATAGTCCCAACGGAACAAATAAATTCCCATCGAAGCCAGATTGCTTTTCGGCTTTGCCGGCTTCTCCGCAAATTCGATAATATTCAGATTGTCGTCCACACTCATGACGCCGAACCGGCTTGCTTCTTCCCATGGAACCTCCATCACAGAGATCGTTGCAGGCGCTCCCTGCCGCTTATGGGCCTCCAGCATCTCGCGGTAATCCATCTGATAAATGTGGTCCCCGGACAAGATCAGCACATGCTCCGGATCCTGCTCGTCAATGAATGGTATGTTTTTATATATGGCATCTGCAGTCCCTAGATATTCCTGAGTTTCCGTGTTGTGCGAAGGAAGGAGCGCAATGCCATTTGCGTTTGTACGGGCCATGCCCCAAGGCTCGCCTTCTCCGATATGCTCGTGCAGCGATTCTGCCTCGTACTGCGTCAAAACTCCGACAGTGTCAATACCGGAATTGGCGCAATTGCTGAGAGGAAAATCGATTATGCGGTAGCGGCCGCCAAATGGAACAGCGGGTTTTGCCAGCTTCGAAGTCAGAGGAGCCAATCGTTTGCCCTCACCTCCGGCTAAAAGCATAGCAATACAGTCTTTTTTCTTCATCACGTTTCCCTCCCAATGTATTTTCGAGCGTTGTACATACATAAACGTCATTTCCGGGGTTTGAAACGATTATATTGAAATGTGAAATTGAAAATTACAAAATTATTTTTCAAGGACATTTTTTATTTTCAACATGGTTAGAATGGGGTAATAGCATTAATAATCTATGGATTTTTATGACAAAGCAGGTGAAGAGTATTGAGCCAAGCAATTAGGGAAGGAAACATGACTCCGGAACAAGTGTACTTGTTTCATGAAGGAACCTGGTTCCACAGCTACCGATGCATGGGAGCGCACCCCACCCGGGAAGAAGGGGAGGAGGGCGTCCGGTTTACCGTGTGGGCTCCGCACGCTAAGCAAGTCGGGCTTGCCGGTGATTGGAACGGTTGGGACGGCAGCAAAGACACGTTATATAGGATACCCGATTCGGGAATTTGGAGTCGTTTTTTCCCCGGCATGCAAGCTGGAACATTTTACAAATACCAGCTTATGGGCCCTTATGGTGAAACATTCCTGAAGGCCGATCCTTACGCTTTCCAAGCCGAAGTCAGGCCGGCAACGGCTTCGGTGGTCACGGATTTGTCCGGTTACCGATGGAATGATGGGGCGTGGCGCCGCAGGGGCAAGTCCCCGTTTAACAAGCCATTGAACATCTATGAGATGCATATGGGCACATGGCGGCAAAAGGACGACGGCTCTTTTTATACATACCGGGAAATGGCAGAGCTTTTAATCCCTTATTTGCTGGAAATGAGCTACACCCATGTGGAATTCATGCCGCTTGCAGAGCATCCGTATGATCTTTCATGGGGGTACCAAGGCACCGGCTTTTACGCGCTGACCAGCCGGTACGGATCGCCTCACGATTTCATGTATCTGGTCGACAAGCTGCATCAGGCCGGAATCGGCGTGCTGCTGGATTGGGTGCCGGCCCATTTCGCCAAGGATGCTCACGGTCTTCGCCAATTTGACGGGACGCCGCTGTACGAATACGAGGACCCTCAGAAAGCGGAGAAGCCCGGATGGGGAACATTGTCTTTCGATTATGCCAAGCCGGAAGTCATTTCATACTTGATTTCCAATGCATTATTCTGGATGGATATGTATCACATCGACGGGCTGCGCGTGGATGCGGTGACAAGCATGATCCGGCTTGATTTCGAAAAGCCCGCAGGCCAGTACAGCATGAATGCGCAAGGGGGCTTGGAAAATCTGGAGGCGATCTCGTTTTTGCAGCAGCTGAACAAAACGGTGTTTCACTATTACCCGAATGCGCTCATGATGGCGGAGGAATCAAGCGCATGGCCGGGCGTCACCGCCCCCGTACACGAAGGCGGACTAGGCTTCAACTATAAGTGGAACATGGGCTGGATGAACGATACCCTCTCCTACATCGAGCACGATTTTGATCAGCGGCCTTCGAAGCATAACTTGCTGACTTTTCCGATGATGTACACCTACTCCGAAAATTTTACGCTGCCGCTTTCCCACGATGAGGTAGTGCATGGCAAAAGATCGCTGCTGAACAAAATGCCGGGGAGCTACGAGCAAAAATTTGCCGGACTCCGGATCTTGCTCGGATATCTCATGACCCACCCGGGCAAAAAGCTGCTGTTCATGGGCGGCGAGTTCGGCCAGTTCATCGAATGGAAGGATGAGGAGCAGCTGGATTGGCTGCTGCTGGATTATGAAAGCCATCGCAAGCATATGTATTACACAGCAGCTTTAAACCGGTTATACGTTAATGAGAAAGCGCTGTGGGAAATGGATCATGACATTCACGGATTCGAGTGGCTGAGTGCGGACGATGACAGTCAAAGCGTGATTTCCTTTATGCGAAAAGGGAAGAAGCCGGGCGATACCCTGCTCGTTGTCATCAACTTTCAGCCGCGTTCCTATGCAGCCTACCGCATCGGTGCCCCGCGTCCGGGGCAGTACATCGAAATCTTTAACTCGGATCATGCCGATTTCGGAGGAGAGGGTCTGCTGAATGTCGGAGAGATCAAAACGGAGAAGCTGGCGTGGCATCAGCAGGCGCAAAGCCTGGAGATTAAGCTGCCGCCGCTCGGCATGGTGATCTTGAAGAAGAAGCCGCCTAAGACGCGCAGGATGAAGGAGACGAAAGAGGCGAAAGAGACGAAAGCAGTTAAAACAGCTAAAGCAGCCAACACTGCGGTAACCGCAAGGGCGGGAGCTAAGGTAAAGCCGTCCGGACGGCTAATAACAAACAAGAACAGCAAGAGGGGGGAGCAGGCATGAAGCTATTATACGCCGCTTCGGAATGCGGACCATTCATCAAGACCGGAGGCTTGGCGGACGTCATCGCCGCCCTGCCGAAGGCATTGCGCAGCCTCGGCACCGAAATTCGGGTCGTGCTCCCGAAATACAAGGATATCCCCGCAGAATACCGGGAACGCATGACCCATCTCGGGGAGACCCGGGTACAGGTCGGCTGGAGACAGCAATACTGCGGGATCGAGTCTTTGGTGGAGGACGGAGTCACGATTTATTTCATCGACAATGAGTATTATTTCGGACGGGACGGCATTTACGGTTATATGGACGATGGCGAACGGTTTGCGTATTTCAACCGGGCGGTGCTCGATATGCTGCCGGTTATCGACTACCAGCCCGATGTGCTCCACTGTCATGATTGGCACACGGCGATGATCCCGCTCTTACTCGAGGACGTTTACCGCCATGACCCGTTTTACTCGGGCATTAAGACCGTCTTCACGATCCATAATTTGCTGTATCAAGGTGTGTTTCCTTATGAGGTGCTTGTGGATCTGCTGGGCATTCACAGCCGTTATTTCACGGCGGACGGCGTGGAATACTATGGGAACCTGAACTTCATGAAAGCCGGGATCATTTATTCCGATCATGTAACCACGGTGAGCCCGACCTACGCATCCGAGATCCAAACCGGATATTACGGCTACGGGCTTGACGGGCTTCTATCGGCACAAGGTGCCCGGCTCAGCGGCATCGTGAACGGGATCGATACGAAAAGCTACAATCCGGCAAACGATCCCCATCTGGCCGTCAAGTACCGGAGCGATTTGCAGAAGAAAACCCAAAATAAAATCGAGCTCCAGCAGGAGCTCGGCCTGCCGGTGGCTCCGCATGTACCGATGATATCTATGGTGACCCGCCTCGTGGATTCCAAGGGGCTCGATCTGGTGATCCGGATCCTTGATGAGCTTTTATATTACGACGAGGTTCAGTTCATCGTCCTGGGAACCGGCGATCCTTCCTATGAGCATTGGTTCCGGGAGGCGGCGAACCGCTATCCGAACAAAATGTCGGCCCAGATCCGCTTCAACGAGCCGTTATCCCGGCGGTTTTATGCCGGCAGCGATCTGTTTCTTATGCCCTCCAAATTCGAGCCTTGCGGCATCAGCCAGCTGATTGCGATGCGGTACGGCAGCGTGCCGATCGTTAGGGAAACGGGCGGGTTGAACGATACGGTCCAGTCATATAACGAGTTTACGGGAGAAGGCAACGGTTTCTCCTTCAAGAATTATAATGCGCATGATATGATGCATACGATCCGCCGCGCGGTATCCTTGTACCGTCAGCCGGAGCACTGGCGCAAAGTGACGAAGAATGCCTTGAGCGGCGATTACAGCTGGAGCGCTTCGGCCAAGCAGTATATGGATATTTATGAGCGGATCATAACCGGTTAAGTAGGCTGTACGAGCAAATCGAAAGGGACTGAATGAACAGGCGGTTGATGGCAACCTGCCTGCGATTCAGTCCCTTTCTTTTTGTTAAAATGGGGTGGATCAGTTTAGTTCTTCAGCTTTCTTCGTATAATCCGGAATCCGAACGGCTCAAGCTCGATATGCATGGTTCCTTTCTCAGGCTTGACCGGCTCTTCCGTCAAGGCATCCACCCAATCCGTCGTGACGATGGGATGGGAGAGGGTACGCGGACGGTCGCTGTTGTTCATCCAAATGATGAAGTGCATCTTATCATCCGCACGCTCATAAACGATGCTCGGGTCATGGTGCCGTGCTTGAAGGAATCGGAAGCGTCCTTGCCGCAGGGCGGGGTGTTTTTTTCGCAGAGCGATCATGCTCCCGTAGAACTCATACAGATCCCGGTCCTGCTTGTCCGGATCCCACTCCATGCATTTGCGGCAGTCCGGATCCCCGTCTCCGGTCAAACCGATCTCGTCCCCATAGAAGATGCAAGGCGTTCCCATGAACGTGAACAAAAATGCCACCGTCAGCTTCATCCGGCGTGTATCCCCGCCTACGCGGGTTAGCAGCCTCGGCGTGTCGTGACTGCAGAGCAGGTTGAAGACGACTTCGTTCGTTTGCTGAGGGTACCTCATCAGCAGCGCTCCGATCCGGTTCGCGAAGGTAAGGCCGTCCATTTGTCCGTTGAAGAACTCAAGCACCTTGTCGGCAAACGGATAATTCATGACGGAATCGAACTGATCCCCGATCAGCCACAGCAGGGAGTCGGACCATACCTCGCCTACGATGTAGGCATCCGGGTTGGCCTTTTTTACCACCTGTCTGAAATCTCTCCAGAAATGATGATCAATTTCGTTGGCCACATCCAGGCGCCAGCCGTCCAGCTTGATCTCCTTGATCCAATATTCCGCCACATCGAGCAGATACGCCTTCACCTCGGGGTTAGCGGTATTGAACTTAGGCATATTGCCGAAAAATCCGAAGGTGTCATAAGTCGGTATGCCGTCCCGGATTTCACACGGGAAATCATTCACATGAAACCACTCTGCATATCTGGATTTTTCGCCATTCTTCAGCACGTCCTGAAACGGCGGGAATTGGTCGCTGCAATGGTTGAACACCGCATCAAGCATGACACGGATCCCCTTGGCATGGCAGGTGTCGACGACCTTTTTAAGCAGCTCATTATCCCCGAAATGCGGATCAACTTGTTTGTAATCAACGGTATCGTATTTATGATTGGAAGGGGAGCGGAAGAGCGGGGTGAAGTAAATCGCATTGACTCCGAGGTGAACGAGATCATCCAGATGATCCAGCACCCCCTGCAGATCGCCGCCAAAAAAATTGTCAACCTTCGGCTGGCCTCCCCAAGGCTCCGTTCCTTCCGGGTCATTGCCGGGATCCCCGTTGGCGAAGCGTTCGGTCATAATTTGGTAAAATACCGCTTCCTTCGCCCATTCCGGTACCTTGAATACATCGATTTCATGTATGTAAGGGAACTCGAAATAACCAGCCGGGGGATGAGGATAATCCCAGCCGATGCCGCTGTCGACCATATAAACCGTTTCATCGCCGGCATGAATGCGGAAGCCGTAGGATAATCGTTTATACTTAGGTTTGACGTGACATTCGTAATAATCAAACATATCGTCGGAGGCGGACTTCTCCATGGTGATTTCGAAGTACGTCCGGTCCCAATCGTATTTGTCTCCGGTCATGGCCACAACCGAATCGATATCGTTTTTCTTGGTTCGCACCCTTAAATGGATGGTATGAGGATCATAGGCATAAGCCCATTTATCCCTTGGAACGTGATACAGCGCTTCTAACAGCATGGCTACACCTCCTTGAATTTAGCTATTAAATAACCATTCGACCAATAAAATGAAACAAAGTAGGAAAGCGCGGCTGTGCCGGTGCTGCTGCATCCCGGTGCTGCTGTCAAGAAGCTCAAGCACCCATGCGGTGCTCGTCCAACATGCGGATCCACCCTTCATGCGAAGCGGCTTACCGATCGAACGATTATAAGATGAAGCACGCCAGGGCAGATTATGCATCAAGATACTGATGCTTAAGAGACCGTGCGTTAAACGAGCGGATGCAGGATCGTTGTGCTGATGATTCAGGACATGACTCAAGAACTAGTCCTTGCTGCTTGACAAGAAAACAGTTTTCAGAAACTAAATCATCGTCCTGCTCTAATTTATCTGTGAATATATGGAATTAAATAAATGTTCTGCCTGTGCTGCTTGTCTCAAAAATGATTTATGTTAGCACAATATCTTTAATGGTATATGTACCAGCCTAAATTACATATTAACCGTTGTATGATAATTTTGCGGTATGAAGCGCGTTTGAAAACATAGCAGCTATGGAAAAATCCATGAATTTTCATTGCATATTCATGCATCGTGTTTTATAATGTCTCAGTCGCAGGTTTAAGGAAGGGAATTATGAATTGGATCAGTTAGGGGAGAAAGCACTCAAATGAAACGTAAATTTATAGCTTGGATGACCCTGTGCATGGCGGTTGTGCTTGCTTTCGGAAGCATCGTGCATGCAGAGGGCGAGAAGAAGACCATCATTCTCGGCACCAGTGCCGACTATGCGCCTTATGAATTCCACAAAACGATCGACGGCGTAGATACCATCGTCGGATTTGATATCGAAATCGCGAAGGAAATCGCCAAGGATCTTGGCTCAGAGCTCATCATCAAGGATACGTCCTTTGATGCGCTGCTGCCGGAGCTGACAAGCGGCCGGGTCGATTTCGTGATCTCGGGCATGAACCCGACGGAGGAACGGCGCAAGAGCATCGATTTTTCCGATCCGTATTATGCTGCCGAGCAGTCGGTCGTTGTCCGCAAGGGAGACGAGCAGAAATACAACACCGTTGAGAGCCTGGCAGGCGCACGAATCGGCGTTCAGAAGAGCTCGATCCAGGAAACGATCGCGAAAGAGATTCCGAATGCCCAGGTCGTCTCCCTGGATAAAATACCGGATCTGATGCTCCAACTGGACAGTGAACGCGTCGACGTCGTCTTGGCGGAGTATCCGATCGCCTTTACGAACATGAATGTCGAAACGATGGCGATTACGGATGCTAAGCCGACGACAGAGAATGACGAGTATGCCATCGGCGTCCGCAAAGGCAACCAAGAGCTTCTGGACAGCATTAACGCAACGCTCAAACGCCTGAAAGAGAATAACCAGATCCAGAAGTTCGTTGACGAAGCCAGTGATCTTGCCGCCGGACGAACGAAGGAGAACCTCAATACCTTCGAATTTTTCTGGAAGTACCGGGATTATTATGCGCAAGGCATTCAATTTACGCTGCTCATATCGGCTCTCGGCGTATTCTTCGGATTTATTCTCGGTCTCGTGATCGCGCTGCTGCGCATGTCCGGCGTCGGCATCCTGAAGTTCTTAGCTACAGCTTATATTGAAATTATGCGCGGCACGCCGATGCTCGTTCAGCTGTTTATTATCCATTACAGCCTCGCCGCGTTTGACATCAAATTTACGCCGATTCAGTCCGGGATTTTGACGCTGTCGCTGAACAGTGCGGCGTACTTGGCCGAAATTTTCCGGGCAGGTATTCAAGGCGTCGACCGCGGACAGCTGGAAGCGGCCCGTTCGCTCGGGATGACCAAGGGCAAGGCAATGCGTCATATCATTCTGCCGCAGGCATTGAAAGGGGTACTCCCGGCGATCGGCAACGAGTTCGTGGTCATTATCAAGGAATCGTCCATTGTCTCGTTCATCGGGGTATTCGATATCATGTACCAGGCTCAGATTTTGCGCGGGATGACGTATGCCGCACTGAATCCGCTGCTTGTTGCCGCATTGATTTACTTTATACTGACATTCGTTCTTTCGAAGCTTCTGGGTGTCTGGGAAAGGAAGTTGAGTGCAAGTGATAACCGTTAAGGGACTTCATAAATCGTTTGGCAAGCTGGAAATTTTAAAAGGCATCGACGTTGAAATTGCAAAAGGGGAGGTCGTCGTGGTCATCGGTCCCAGCGGCTCCGGCAAAAGCACGTTCCTTCGCTGTCTGAATCTCCTGGAGATGCCGACCAGCGGCGAGATTTCGTTCGAGGGCGAGCTGATTACGGCCAAGAACCACAATATTAACGCAACCCGCGAAAAAATGGGCATGGTATTCCAGCAGTTCAATCTGTTTCCGCACAAAACAGTGCTGCAAAACATCACGCTGGCTCCAATGCAAGTAAAGGGCGTCTCCGCCAAAGAAGCTGAAGCTACCGCCGACGAGCTTCTAAAATCTGTGGGACTGCTGGACAAGAAAAAGGCATATCCTGCCCAGCTGTCCGGCGGACAGAAGCAGCGGATCGCGATCGCAAGGGCACTCGCCATGCAGCCGCATGTCATGTTGTTCGATGAGCCGACCTCAGCGCTTGATCCGGAAATGGTCGGCGAGGTGCTTGAGGTCATGAAGAAGCTGGCAGAGGGCGGGATGACCATGGTCATCGTCACGCATGAGATGGGCTTTGCACGCGAAGTCGGCGATCGGATTTTATTCATGGACGGCGGAAAAATCATCGAAGAGGGAACGCCGGAGGAATTGTTCGGCCAGCCTTCCCATCCGCGCACAAAGGAGTTTCTAAGCAAGGTTTTGTAACTTTTTTTAATGAATCGAAAATTTCGATAACAGCGTCATACCTGAATTATTGAGGTATTGACGCTGTTTTTTTGTGCCTGTTGGTAACAATTGCATGCGCTATTGGTTACAAAATTGTGATATATTCAGTTCCGTCAGATTAACCATCGAAAAATGCTTGATTCATACATAGGAGGCATCGACATATGACACCATTGAAACAACGACCATTTAAAAAAGCACAACATGATAAGATTACCCGATTCGCCGGAAAAACGGCAAAGTGGTTCACCATGACCGCACTGGCGATTGGACTGACATTCAGCGGTGGTATGCTCCAAGCCCATGCAAGCTCTGTTCATGTCGCTAAGCAAGGAGATACCTTCTACTTCCTGTCGAAGCAGTACGGCGTGAAGCTGGACAAGCTGATGAACGCGAATCCGACCATCAAAGCGACGAATATCTACCCGGGCCTCAAGATCAAAATTCCGGGCACCGTATCCGCTAAATCGGTTGCTTCGGCAGCTCCGGTGACAGGGTTCTCGCCAACCCTGAACGTATTCCATGAGAAAAACATCGTCGAAGCTTGGGGCAAGACCTTCAACTACAGCAAGACCTTGTCCGTAAAGGCTACCGCATACTCCGCAGCAGCCAGCGAGAACGGCGGATGGGGAGCGGTGGATTACTTCGGCAACAAGCTGGAGATCGGTACGATCGCCGTTGACCCGAAGGTCATCCCGCTCGGCACGAAGGTGCTCGTCACCGGACATGAGCATCCGGGGCTTCCGAAAAAAGCTTTTGTCGCGGAAGCGCGCGATATCGGCGGAGCCATTAAAGGAAACAAGATTGATATCTTTATTCCAGGCTCGCAGTCTTTCGTCAGCAAATTCGGCATTCAGGATATCAAATTGTACATTATCGAATAGAGGTTTAACCCGTTGAATAGGGGATTGTAAATGAACATGAAAAAGGCGGCGCTGCAGGGAGATCTCTGCAGCGCCGCCTTTTTATGCGATAGGGCGCTCGGAAATCGTGGCAGGCTGGTGTCCATGATTCCAAGTGTCTCTTGAACTGTTCTATGCTTGTCGCTTGCGAACCAGAGCGGAAGCATTGCGATACTAGAGGCTTTCTAATGCTTGAAGCTCTCAGGCAATCCGAGCATTTCCGGGAGGGTGACGAAGGTATACCCCTTGTTTCGGAGCTCTTTAATGATACCGGGGAGCGCCTCGATCGTTCCGGTCAGATCGGAGCCGACTCCGCCCCCTGCGTGCTGCAGAACGATCGAGCCCGGCCCGACCGTGGATAGAATATTGCTCATGACCTCATCCTTCCCAAGACCCTTCCAATCCAATGAATCTACGTTCCAGTTTACGACTTTGAAGCCGTTCTTCCGGGCCCATTGGAGCTGCTCCTCGTTAATCTCGCCATATGGCGGACGGATAAGCCTTGGCTCGATTCCTGTAATTGATTTGATGACTTGATTGGTCCGCTCGATCTGATCCTTGAATTTATGGAGGCTCAGCTTGTTAAGCTGTGCATGGTTATAGGAATGGTTCCCGATGGCATGCCCTTCTTGATGCATGCGTTTGACCAGACCCGGATGTTTCTTGGCCCGCTCGCCGACGGCAAAGAAAGTAGCTTTAACATGATGTTCCTTCAGAACATCCAGCACTTTTCCGGTAAATCTGGGATCGGGGACGTCATCGAACGTCAAGGCGATTTTTTTTACGCGGGGCCCGCTGGTCCGGAAGGTATCCGGGTATTTTTTCATTAATTGGCTTAGCGACAGGGGTTCTCTTGAACCGCCGCCAGCGCGTTTCGCATGGTCTTCGATGGATGTGCGGGATTCGGACATGACGGAGGAAGTTTCATCCGGCTGCGAAGTCAGTCCGTTCAAAGCCGCGGCATGTCCAGGGAGAGCCGGCATGGCGAGCAGGATGCAAATCATCATCCCAAGGATGCGAAACCCTGCATGAATTCGGTTGAACATCTCGATCAGCCCCCTATAGCATTTTCTGTATGGTATTCCCAACCACCTTGAACTTTATCCATGCAGGCCTTTCGAGGCCCCTTTTTAGTTTTTGGGCGAAAAAGGTGTATAATAACGGTTGAGTGTTCATCACATACTTGGATTCGGAAGGGAGATATTCGATTGGCAGACTTATTTACACCCTATAACTTTAAAAATTTGACGCTTAAGAACCGGATCGTGATGCCACCGATGTGTCAATATTCCGTGAAAGCGGAGGACGGAATCCCGAACGACTGGCATTTCGTCCACTATGTCAGCCGCGCCGTAGGCGGTACCGGCCTGATCATTGTTGAGATGACAGGGGTCCATCCTGACGGACGTATAACGAACCAGGATACAGGCATTTGGAGCGATGAACATATTCCCGCCTATCGCCGGCTCGTTGAAGCCGTGCATTCCTACGGCACGAAGATCGGCATTCAGCTCGGCCATGCCGGAAGAAAAGCGCAGGATGCGGAGCCGTCGGTAGCACCGTCGGCCATCGCGTTCAGCTCCCAATATAAAATACCGAAGGCGCTGTCGGCCTCCGAGATCGAAGAGCTGATCCAGGCGTTTAAGGACGCGGCCCGCCGGGCGGTTGAAGCCGGATTCGACACCATTGAGATTCATGGAGCCCACGGCTATTTAATTCACCAATTCCATTCCCCGCTGACCAATCAGCGAAGCGATGAATATGGACAAGATCTTCCCCTGTTCGGCGAACGGGTCGTTCAGGCTGTGAAGGAAGTGGTTCCGGAAGGCATGCCGGTCATCATGCGCGTGTCCGCGAAGGAGTATGTCGACGGAGGCTATGACGTGGAATACTGCGCCGAGGTTTGCACGAGATATAAGGACGCCGGGGTGGACATCTTTCATATTTCCTCAGGCGGCGAGGGCCCGATCGGATCAGGCGGAGGGCCGGAGGCAGCGCCGGGATATCAAGTGGACTTGGCTGCGGATTTCAAGCGATTGCTGAAGGTACCCGTCATTGCCGTCGGACTGCTGGATGATTATGAAGTCGCCCAAGATGTAATTTTGTCAGGCAAAGCGGATTTGGTTGCGATCGGCAGAGGCATGTTGAGAGATCCATATTGGGCCGTGCATGCTGCGAAGGCGCTCGGCGGGGAGCAGAAGGTTCCGAAGCAATATCAAAGAGGTTACTAAAAAATTTTTGAAACGTTTTGACGCGGACGGCGTAAATAATAACCATACAGCGATTATTAATGTAAAAGCGGGAGGAAGAATAAGATGTCCATATTTAAACGATTGCGCGATTTGACCATGTCCAATATTAACGCCATTATCGACAAGGCCGAAGACCCGATCAAAATGACGGATCAATATATTCGGGATATGACGGAAGACCTTGAGGATGCGGAGAAGGCCGTCGCCGCTCAGATTGCGATCGAGAAGCGCTTCAAGGCGCTATACGAAGAGCAGGCAGCTCTTGTCGAGAAGCGTACGCAGCAAGCGCATACGGCCGCCCAGGCCCAGAACGTGGAGCTTGCCCGCCGGGCGCTTGAAGAGAAGAAAGCGGCTGAAGCCAAGCGCGACGAATACAAGGCCAGCTACGATCAGAATAAACTCGCGGCAGACAACCTGCGCTCCAAGCTGGAGGAAATGCGCAAGCAGCTGACGGCTATGAAGAATAAGCGCGAAACGCTGGTTGCCCGTTACAATGCAGCCAAAGCGCAAACCGAAATCAACAAGGCGATGAACGGCTTTGGCTCCGATACGGCAGCTGCCGGCCTTAAGCGAATGGAAGAGAAGATGCTGGCAATGGAAGCAAGAGCGGAAGCGAGCAATGAAATGTCCCAGCGCGAAAAGTCCCTGGATGAAGAGTTTGAAAACCTCGGCAAAGACAAAGCGGTTGAAGATGAGCTCGCCGCTTTGATGAAGCAGTACGAGAATAAGCAATAACACATTCCGGGCAACGACATTGGAATGACTAGGCGGGGGAGGAAGAGCTAAAGCTTGAAACAGCTTGGCTCCTCCTTCGTTTTTGTTTTCGAGATGTCGTTATCGATGAATGATCATGTGGAGGTTTGGGCGATGGATTTTGAGATGATCTTGAGCGTTCTGGTTTGGACCGCTGTTGGCGCTCTGCTGCTGTTCGTACTGATGTTCGTGGATTCCCTGTTTACGAAGTACAATGATCTGGAAGAGGTCAAGGCCGGCAACATGGCCGTAACGACCCGATTGGTCCTAAAGCTTGCGGCTCAGGGATATATATTGTCCGTGTCCATCGGAACATCCTACCATCTGCTTGAGGCGATCATGGTATCTGTGGTTTCTTTTGTCATTTTATTCGTGCTTGAGGCCTTGACGGAAAGGCTGCTGCGCCACTTTGCCAACCTCAACCTGGATAAGGGGACTCGTGATGGAAAAACGGGATACGGCTTGTTTGCAGGTTCGCTTCATGTGGTAGGCGCGTTAATCATTACCGCTTGCTTATAGAACGCATAATGGAGATTGGAGACAGGAAAGATGAGTGTGTGGAAACGAATCAGCAACTTATTTGCGAAACCTGAACCGCCCAAAGCTGAGAAAAGCATGCTGCAGCTGGCGCCGGGGGATATATGCGAAGTATCTTTGGTAACGTACGAAGTAACGGGCCGGGTACATAACCGGGGCCGGAATGCGGTTGTCCTGACGCTTCAGGATGGCGCCCGTATCGCGTATTTGCACATTGAAGAACGGGAAACGGTGCAATACGCGCTATATACGCCGATTGACGGACGCCTTGACTCTCCGGATGAAGTACCGTCCATCATTGACCTGGACGATCATGTCTTCCATCTGGAGGAGGAATACGGCGGACATGTCTCCATTGCGGGGCGAACCCCTTTCATGCAGGGCGGTGAGCAGCATGTGTGGCAATACCAATCCGATGACTACAAGCTCTTGCGAATCGAATGGCAGAACGGAAGATTTATGCTGTATGAAGGAGAGAAAGTGATCCCGGGGGATGTACGAGTCATCCGGGCGACGTAGGGAGTGGTGACATGAAGGAACGCTCTTTTTTAACGATCAAGGTGCTGCTGGTGGTCAGCCTGTTCGTATCCTTGCTCAGCGGATGCGGAGCGCCGAATGTTACGGATACGTATCCGCTCGAATCCGTGAACCGGGATGGGAACGCGACATCCTACGTGTACCGTGCGGCGGATAAGAGCGTACCGGAGGTTGCTGACGAGCTTATGTCCGCAGGCACGCCGGACCAGTCTTCACCCGTTGACAATGAGCGAATGTTTCTCGTCTACGGGGATGAGTATTACCATCTGCAGCAGGATCCGCAAAAGCCTGAGGATACGCTGATTGAAATCGATTCCAAGGAATATGTGCAGCGTAATTATGATTCAAGCTTTCTACAGGGCTACTTAACGGCGGTCCTGATCGGCAATTTGTTTGATACGTTCGGCGGCGGGAGCTACCGCGGGTATACGAGCAAAGACGTGTATAAACCGAGGGAAGGCAATTACCGCAAGCCGACGAGTCAGGACAAGAAGGCAGCGCCTCCGCTTACGGTTGACCGCAGCGGGAAGATTACCCGCAGGGGTCAGGACAAGGTCGGGACGGGAGGCGGCTTGTTTCAGCGAACTCCGGACAACGGGGGCACCCGAGGTTCGATTGAGCGAGGCGAGCGGGGAGGCGGTTTGTTCGACTCTCCTAAACGATCCTACAAAAAACCGAAAACGCGAACCGGCTCGGGCAAGATATACAGGCGGGGCCGAAGATGAATAAATAAAGAAAGCGTACGGCAGGTTGTCCGTGCGCTTTTTTTTCGTCACTGATCGTGATATGCTGCCTTGTCAGAATGAGATGACTGTCCGGTTCAGATTTAGGAAAACCTGCTCAGGTTTTTCGGATATCGAAACACCGATTAGCTGCACCTTCCGTCGTTCACGGTTTCGTTGTTTGCCACGGATACGTGGTTCGCGTTATAACTGAATGGAGAAGTTCGTTTGCAAGCTAACAGGAAAGCGAGGTTTTTTACATGTCGGAGCATAACGCGATAGACGACTTGAGCCATCGTCGTAAATTCAAGCGCCGGCCAATGCAAGTGGCGGATGCCCAAGAGCTAGCGGTCTCCTATGCAGCTACAGGATTGACGGAACATATCCGGCTTCAGGAAAGCGACGGGCGCGTGCTGGCTGCCGATATGATCGCCCCGCATCCGTTCCCGGCGTTTGCCCGGTCGGGGATGGACGGGTATGCGATCCGTTCGGCGGATACGAGCCGGTGTGAGCTTGGAGAGACCGTCTGGCTGAAAGTGGTAGATGAAATTCCATGCGGATACGTATCTTCCATTCCGATTGAATCCGGTACCGCTTCGCGAATCATGACAGGCGCTCAGGTACCCGAAGGAGCGGATGCCGTTGTGATGCTGGAAGCGACGGAGATTCGGCACGAGGGTTCCGAGACAATGGTCGGGATCAAGCGGCCGCTTGCCCCAGGCAAAAATATTACCCCAATGGGCTTCGAGCTGCAGGAAGGCGATCTCATCCTGCGCAAGGGAACGAAGATCGGCCCCGGGGAAATCTCGGTCTTGGCTACTTTTGGACTTCACCAGGTTAAGGTATACCGCAAGCCCGTTGTCGGAATTTTCTCTACAGGGACGGAGCTGCTGGATATCGAATCGCCGCTGGAGCCCGGCAAAATCCGCAACAGCAACACGTATATGCTGGCTTCGCAAATCAGGGAGGCTGGCGGGGTGCCGGTGATCATGGAGGCGATTCCGGATCGCATCGAGCTCGCGAAGCAGAGGGTCGAGGAAGCGCTGGCCGAATATGATCTCGTCGTAACGACAGGCGGCGTCTCTGTCGGCGATTACGACATTATGGGGGAGCTTGTGACCTCCGGCAGTATGGAGATGCTGTTTAACAAGGTGACGATGAGGCCAGGAAGCGTGACAACCGCTGCGGTGAAAGACGGAAAGCTGTTGTTTGCCCTCTCCGGCAATCCGGGCGCGTGTTACGTCGGATTCCTGCTGTTCGTCCGGCCAGCAATTCGAAAAATGCTTGGCATGGAGCAGTTTTACTTGAAGGAATGGACGGCTGAGCTTGGAGCCGACTATGCCAAGGTGAACAACTTCACCCGGTTTGTCCGGGGACGGCTCGAGGTGCAGGGCGGGAAGCTGATAGCGACACCGGCGCTGCTGGATGAATCGAGCGTGATGATCACGATAAAGGACAGCGATTGTTTGATCGTCATTCCGCCGGAGCTGAAGGGTGCTGCGAAGGGACAAGCCGTGCAGGTTCTTGTGCTTCCGGGGGCATGGACATGAACGTTGTTCAAATATGCGGGTATAAAAACAGCGGAAAGACAACGCTGATTGCCGCCCTGCTGCCGCTCCTGAAGGAGCAGGGATTACGGGTCGCGGTGATTAAGCATGACAGCCACGGCTTTGACATCGATCATAAAGGGACGGATACCTTTCGGTTCCGCGAAGCGGGAGCGGAAGGGGTAGCGATCGCTTCGCCTGGCAGAACCGCTATCATGAAGGAGTCCGAGGCGAAACTGGAAGACCTGCTGGCCAGCTATGACGATTTCGATCTGGTTCTGATCGAGGGGTATAAGCGAGAGGGTTACCCGAAGCTGGTGCTGCTTCGGAATGCGGATGACTTGGCACTGCTGGATGAGACGGTGGCGGTACAAGCCGTCATCGTTCGCCCGGCCGTGCTGAAAGAACCGTCCGTTCTGCCGGAGATCCGGCAGCGGCAGACGGTTCCTGTTCTAACCTGGGACGATACTTCGCAGATCGCTGCAATGATAATGAAGCTGTGCTGATCGCCCGTATTTTACAATTCACCGGAGCGGCGTTCAATGGCCTCGGACATCGTTTTGTCCGTCAGATGGGCGTATACTTCCGTCGTCTCCGTTGAAGCATGGCCAAGCTGCTCCTTGGTCTTGTAAATATCATTTTGCAAATAATAGTCGGTAGCAAAGGAATGCCGCAGCTTATGAACCGTCAGGGAAGGCTTGCCAAAGCGTTTGGCGTATTTGATGATCATGGCCTGAATCGCACGCTTGGTCATCCGCTGGCCTTCCTGCTGCCCGTTGCGGAGCGCGACGAACAGCGCTTTTTCCTTCTTGGGCACCTTATATCGCGATTGCCGGAGCTGCAGGTAGCATTCCAGATCGTCCTTGGCCTGCGCCCGGAAGTAGACGGGCGTTTTAAAGGTCTCGTCATTGTTGCCTTTGCGGAACACATGGAGCAGCTTGTTGCTCAGATCGATATCCGACAAATTCAAATTGACGACCTCGGACACGCGAAGTCCCGAGTTCAGGATCAAGCTGGCAATGCATGCGTCCCTGACCTTATTCTGTTCATGGGCGTAGAGCGCTTGCTTGTTGTTCGCGACATCCTGACCATAACCTTCGTGAATATACGTGATAAAGTCCTGGAGCTCTTCCTCCTCGAGAATTTTGCCCTTCAGCTTGGCGGCCGTATCCTTTGGCTTATGAATGCGTTTAATTTCCACCTTGGCCATGATGTTGCGCTTCAGCAGCGGATAGAAATCCTCATCCTCGGCAATCTGACTTAGGTAATGAAACAGAGACCGCAGGGAGGAAAGCTTGCGGGATACGGTAATTCTGGAATTGGCCCCTTCCCTGCGCGTGGTAAGGTACAGCCGATAACCCGTAATGCTGTCCATTCGCAGACGTTCCAGCTCGGCCAAGGTCACCTCGGCATTGGAAGCGGCTTCCGATAAACCTTCCGAACGCAGCCAATTGAAGAAGGTTTCATAGTCCCGCACGTATTCAAGCAGGGTTGAGGGGGACAGGTCCGGCAGCTTGTAGTCGATGAATTGCTGTACATACCAGGGCATGGTTGGAGATTTTTCATCCAGCTTCGCCCGGTCCATATCTTTTTGTATATTCATATGAGCCACCTCGATTTTGAATCATTGTTGTGTTGATTCCTATTATACGATTATACGTTCTAGTGTAACATATGGAAAATTCCTAGTCTCATAACCTCCTGCCGCGCGCTAATGTGATTTACGATTGCATTGCATCCTTGATTGAAATGCCGTTCATCGCATAAGATGGATATGCATGGCAGTCGGCACATAATACATAACAAAATGCTTGGGAGGCGGCAGCGTGATATCCATCCAATCGGAGCGGAAAGGGATCGAACTGGTCCCAAGAAGGAAGCAAGCCGTAATCGAAAATTTGATGCAGCTGTACCTGTATGACTTTACCAAATATTTGGATATTTCCGTGAATGATAAAGGATTGTTTCCGCCCTATCCGGATTTGGATGAATTCTGGAAAAAGCGGGACAGAAAATTTCCGTTCTTGATTAAATATGACGGCAGACCCGCGGGATTCGCTCTGATAGAGCGGGTGACGGATGATCCGAAAGCGGATTATTATATGACGGAATTTTTCATCATGCAGAAATACCGGCGAAGCCGGCTCGGCACATGGGCTGCAACCCGGCTGTTCGAGCACTTCCAGGGGCGCTGGAAGGTGACGCAGGTGAGCATTAATTTTCCAGCCCAGGCTTTCTGGAGAAAGGTGATCGAGGCATATACAGGCGGAAATTACGAGGAAGTCATCGAGTCGCCGCATAATAACCCGAGCCAGTATTTTCAATCCAAGCGTTACTAGATTTGTCTAACGTTATAACCGTGCACACAATCGATCCAATTTACAACCGGGAAACAGCAAACGGAGGGATAGTTGATGTATTTACCAAGCTTCAATCTTGAGGGGAAGAGAGCCTTTGTTACGGGTGCCGGACGCGGAATCGGGCGCGCGATTGCCATCGGGCTGGCGGAGGCCGGCTGCGTTGTCGGGCTGATGTCCAGAACCCGAAGCGATTTGGAGGAGACGGCTGCGATCATTCAGAGCTTGAATAAAGGTGGAAGCATCGTGCTGCCGGGAGATTTAACGAAGCGAACGGAGATGGAAGGGGCCATCGCGGAATTCGTTTCGCAAGCCGGCGGGATCGATATTCTGGTCAATAATGCCGGAATGAATATCCGCACACCTGCTCTTGAAGTGACGGACGACGAGTGGGAGCTGATCGTGCAGACCAATCTGAAATCTGCTTTCGTTGCTTCACAGGCGGCTGCAAGGTACATGAAGGAACAGAAGGAAGGACGCATCATCAACATCGCTTCAGTCGGCGGACATACCGCGCTTCGAACCGGGGTTGTGTACGGATCAACGAAGGCGGCCCTCATTCATATGACCAAAGTATTGGCCATGGAGTGGGCGCAATACGGCATCCAAGTCAATGCGGTCGGCCCGTGGTATTTCCGCACGCCGCTGACGGAGAAGCTGCTTAGCGACGAGGCCTATCTGAAGGACATATTGGACCGTACGCCGATGAAGCGGGTCGGGAAGCTGGAGGAGGTCGTCGGTCCCGTTGTTTTCCTGGCATCCGATGCCGCGAACTACATGACGGGACAGACGCTGCTTGTGGATGGCGGGATGAGCATTTACGGCTTTTAGAAAATTTGGGAATCCCAACTGACCCCTGTTAGAAAAGGGTTCAATAATGGGTAATAAAGTATGGAACTTTGTTAAATTTTAAGATCGGATGCTGCGATCAGACAGTAGAGGAGCGTGAAGGGATGGAACGGAGAGCGTTTGGAAACACGGATATGTCTGTCAGTATTTTGGGATTCGGCGGTGCGGAAATCGGGGAGGCCGACCAGCGCACGGTTGATCGGTTGCTGCATAGCGCCATGGATGCAGGACTGAATATGATCGATACGGCGGAATGCTACGGCAACAGCGAGGAACTGATCGGGAAGGCATTGGCCGGCAGACGGGATGATTGTTATCTGTTTACGAAATGCGGTCACGCGTCAGGGATGGATTATCCGGATTGGGATCCGGTGCTGCTTGCAAGAAGCATTGACCGCAGTCTGAAGCGCCTCAAGGTAGACTATGTCGATGTCGTCCATCTCCACAGCTGCTCTGAAGAAATTCTCCGGCGAGGAGAAGTAATCGAGGTGCTGCAGAGAGCCAAGGAGCAGGGGAAGACGCGATATATCGGATACAGCGGCGATTCGACGAGCGCCCGATATGCGGTTGAGACCGGCGTCTTTGACAGCTTTGAGACCTCAGTGAACATCGCGGATCAGGAAGCCATCGAGCTGACGATCCCCTTGGCGGTGAAGCAGGGAATGGGGATCATCGCCAAGCGCCCTATAGCGAATGTAGCCTGGAAGCATGAGCGTTTAAGCGAGGATGATTACGCGTATCCGTATTGGCTGCGGCTTCAGGAATTGAACTATGATTTTCTGAATGATGTGCAGCAGGGCGTCGAAATCGCGATGAAGTTTACATTAAGCACGCCAGGCGTCGCTACGGCTATCGTCGGTACGGGCAATCCGGACCGATGGCACCAGAATGCGCAGCTCCTGCGAGATGGCATGCTGCCCCAAGAGACCTATCAAGCGATCCGAAGCCGGTGGAAAGAGGTTGCCGGAAGTGATTGGGTCGGCAAAGTATAATGATTTCGATATTTTAGTCGCAAAAGCTCGATTCGGGATTGATGGTGACAAAGTCAGCCTTCCGTGCCCGATCCGGGCTTTTTTTTATGGTCAGAATCGGCATGGTTCTAAGCAATATTAGCACATCAACACATCTACTTATTCCAATATTACACAATATGAAAAATTCACAATAGAAACGATATTAACCTCCCTCGTATCTATCTCCTGTGCTCCAATCACGGTTACCCAAGCCTCACCTATTTACGTTTGAGCGTTGCATTTTTCGTGCTAAACAGGAGTCCTTCCGTGCAATATTCAATCAGGAGGGAAATGGAAATGAATTGGATATCCCTTGATTCCCTTGGAAATATTTCCCCCATCAGAAGATGATTATCCCCCTATCGGTCCAACAAGGCATGGACTAAAATGCTGGTAGACAGCAAGTAATACATACGTCATGAAAAAATACTTAGGGGGATTCCAAATGAAAAGGTCTTCAATGTTACTTCTGAGTGTCATGCTGATGCTCACGATGTTCCTTGCCGCTTGCGGAAACAACGGGAACAACGGTGGCACGACGCCGGCGGCGGATGGCGAGAAGCAGAACACGGAAACGCCTGCGCCTGATAAGAAGGATGACGCAGCTCCCGTTTCTCTCCGCGTGTTCTCGACGTTCGGCGGCACGGACGCAGCACGTGAAGCATTTCAGTCCGCACTGGACGAATTTACGGCAGCGCATCCGAACGTAAAGATCGAGAATGATACGATGTCCGCCAACGATGACGGATTCAGAACGAAGGTCAATACCGATATGAACAGCGGCAATGAGCCGGACCTGCTGTTCTACTTCATCGGGGCTGATGCTGAAGGCTTCGTGAATGCAGGCAAGGTCGTTCCTTTGAACGAACTCCTTGATGCCAACCCGGACTGGAAGAACGGCTTTATCCCGGATGCGCTGGAGCTTGCAAGACAGAAGGATGGCAACATCTACGCGGCTCCACTGACCGGTTTCTATGAAGGGTTGTTTGTTAACAAGAAGATTTTCGAGGAGAACGGCTTGGAGCTTCCTACCGACTGGGAGAAGCTGACGACAGCTGTGAAAACGCTGTCCAAGAAGGGCATTATTCCTTTATCCGTACCATTTGACCAATCCCACTATCTGATCGAGCATACGATTCTGTCTGCAGCCGGTCCTGAAAGCCAGGCCAAGGGCCTGATCGACAGTATCGATCCGAACTGGGAGAAGGGCTATGCAGCCATGAAGGAGCTGTATGACCTTGGAGCGTTCCCGAAAGACGCGGCTACGATTGACCTGGGCATGGCAGGAAACTACTACAGTGAAGGCCTTGCAGCCATGATTCTGGAAGGATCCTGGGCTGTCGGCGGCTGGAGCGACGAGACTCGCGACAATTCGACCGTCGTGCCATTCCCGACTGTCCCTGGCGGCGCCGGCAGCGGCAACGATATCGTCGGCGGTTTCGGATCCGGCTTCTATCTATCGAAGAAAACCTATGATGATGCAGCCAAGAAGGATGCTGCGGTTGAGCTCTTGAAGCATCTGACTTCTCCGGCAACCATTCAAAAAATCGCTTCCGCGAACGGCGGTACGCCTGCAGCTGACGTTGAAGTAACCGGCTTGCCGCAGGTTGCGCTTGACGGCTTCGCGATGGCAGCGAAGGCGAATTCGATCAGCTCTCCGGTAGACAGCAAAGTGTCGCAGGAAACATTCAGCAATCTGCGTGCGAGCGTTCAGCCAGTCGTTGAGGGCAAAAAATCGCCAACAGATGCGATCGCCGAAGCGAAAAAGGTTGAAGACGCCAACAAAAAATAATTCATGTTTGTAGAAACGGTAGAATTATAAGTGACGAAACGCCGCCCCTGTTGTTTTTCATTCGGGCGGCGTAGTCATTTCGAGAGAATTGCACAAAATAACCTCAAAGGTGATGAAAAATGAAGGGTGATCGAAAGTATATCGTACTGTTTTTATTGCCTGCGGTAGCGATCATGACAATCTTCCTGTACTATCCGTTCTTTAAGAGCTTGTACCTGAGCTTCTATCGGACCACCGGTTTCTTCGACAAGAAATTTGTCGGCTGGGCGAACTACGAGAGACTGTTCACGGATAAATTGCTCGGCGCGGCAACCTTGCATACATTAGAAATCATGCTGTATGTTATCGTGTTCCAGGTCGGTATTGCCCTCGTGCTCGCCGTCCTTGTTGACAATATTTCCAAGCTGAAATCATTCTACCGGACCGTTTTTTTCTTCCCTGTCGTCATTTCCGGTACGGCTATATCGCTATTGTTCGTCCTGTTCTACAATTACAATTTCGGCTTGCTTAACAATTTGCTTGCCCAGTTCGATATCGAGAAGGTGCTGTGGCTGGATGATAAGAATGCGTTAAAAGCGGTATCCATTCCGACCGTATGGCATTATGTCGGGTTTTATTTCGTTTTGTTCCTCACAGCGATGTCCAAAATTCCTTCGGACTATTACGAGGCAGCAAAACTCGAAGGGATATCGGCCTTCAAGAGAACGACGATGCTGACCATTCCGCTGATTATGAGCGATATCAAGGTTGTGATCACACTGGCGATCACCGGTACACTGAAAGTGTTCGAGTTCGTATGGGTGATCACGAGCGGCCAGAATGGGACCGAGGTGCTCGGAACCTATATGTACAAAAAGGCCATGGTAGACCAGAACTTCGGCTACGGTTCGACCGTGGCGATCTATATGGTGGTCTTCGGCGTCCTGCTGGCGGTCATCGCTAACCGATTGCTGAAGAGAGATGAGATTACATACTAAGCATTATAGGGGTGTACAGTTATGGAGCCAACCATCGTCGTTGAACACAAAACGCAGCGAGTGAAAAAGCGTCGGTTTAAAATAAGCACCGCTGTGATGTATATCGTATTGACCCTATGGTCTTTAACAACGATCTATCCGTTGTTCTGGATCGTCAACAACTCCTTCAAGGTTTCCAGGGACGTTATGAATAATTCCTTTGCCATCTCCTGGGATCCGGTGTTCGTAAATTATCAAAATGCGTTTGACCGTATCAATATCGGGCGCAGCTATATCAACAGCTTGATCATGTCGTTCGGCACCGTATTTCTGGTGCTTCTGCTCGGGGGATTAGCCGCCTACGTGTTATCCCGATTCAACTTTAGAGGAAAGAGAACGATTTATTCCATTTTGTACGCGACGCTGCTTATTCCTGCGTTTGCAACGGTCGTTCCCGTGTACGAGCTTCTGATCAAAACGAGTCTCGTCAATACGTACTGGGGGTTAATCTTCCCTCAGACGGCTGGCAATCTGACCTTTGCCACTCTCGTGATTGCGGGGTATATGTCCACCATTCCGAAAGAGTTGGAGGAAGCCGCCTTTATGGACGGCTGCAATCGGTGGCAGATGTTTGCCAAGATCTTCGTGCCGATCTCTCAGCCCGTATTTGCATCGGCAAGTATATTTGTTTTCATGTGGTCTTATAACGATCTCTTCTCGGCGTTGATCTTCGTAAACAAGGAGAATGTTCGCCCGATCGTGGCGCTCCTTAACGAAATCAGCTCCCAATACGGGACGGACTTCGGCTTGATGGCTACCGCCGTTTCCTTGACTGTCATCCCGGTGCTTATCGTGTATCTGTTCATATCAAAATATATTCAAAAGGGATTGACGGAAGGCGCGGTTAAAGGCTGATCCGAGCTGCGGAACCAACGAATAGGCAAGTCAAGAGCCGACCTTTGGGCCACTCGGTTGACTTGCCTATTCGTTGTGGGCTAAGAGTGCAAAATATTCGTTGACCTTGACACTAGTGTCAAGGTTTATAATGGAAGGGAATCCCTGTTTACCGAGGAGGTTTCTTCATGAAAATTAGCCAGCTGTCTAAACTGACAGGTGTAAGCGCCCGGTCGATACGCCATTACGAGAAGAAACGGCTGATTCGCCCGAAGCGCCTGGATAATGATTACCGGGAGTTTGATGAGGACGCGGTCGAAAGGGTCAAGGCCATCCAAATCTATTTGGGAATGGGATTGACGACGGATGAAATCGCGGAGGTTCTGGACTGTAATGATGATTATTCGGAAGTATATGAATACTGCGAAGAGATGATGGATTTCTACGAAGACAAGCTGGACGAAATTAATGCCAGGATTCTAAGGCTCGCTGCCGTCAAGCAGAGGCTTGAGGAGAAAATCGGCGAGATGAACCGGATGAAAGACGATGTGCCGCAGATGGCGGAGGACCGCATGTCCGAAGCCGGCTACGGCGTTATGAATTGAGGCCCGAACGGCGTTTAAAACGCCGTTCGGGCTTTTTTTCCTCCATTCAGAGCGTTGATTCGAGAGCATCGTCACCGTTTATGGAACTCAACGAGACGCGAGAAGCCTTCCTCCCCGAACCCTGCCTGAATCGCCTTGTTGGCGACTGTCAGTCCCGCACCAAGTATGCTGCTGTCAAGGCCGTGATGCTCCGCAACGTGCGTGATATGCTCCATTGAGGCAGCCGCAGAGATAATGTTCGAGCGGTCCCCTGGATAGACGCCGCGGTCGGCTTCTTCTGCAAGTTGGGTCATGATGGCAGGCATGATCGCTACGATACCATGGGCATAAGGAGCCAGATCAGAGGCTGCAATGTTCTCGGCCCGTGCAAGGGCAAGCGAATGCATATAACCGTTCATGGCCGTCCAGTAAAGATTAAGTAAGGTAATGTCGTAAGCGGCCGCACGCCCGGGATCGCTGCCGAGGTAAGACGCCTTTCCTCCCAAGCTGGCCAATGTTTGCCTATGCCGCAGGTATACATCCTCCGAGCCGCTGTATAAAATGACAGCCGTGGCCTCGCCAATGGTCGGGGTTGGCGTCATAATGGCCCCATCCACGTAATCAATGCCGTTGGCAGATGCCCAGCCGGCCATCTCCCTGGCCCGTTCCGGCGTGTCTGCCGTCAAATTGATGACGGTTCGGCCTTTCAGTTCTTCCACAGCCGGTGATAGAATGGAGCGCACGGCATTATAATCGAGCACACAGATAATGATCAGCTCGCTTGCGGCTGCTGCATCCGTCACGGATTCCGCAAGAACAGCCCCTTGCCGGGTCAGTTCATCCGATTTGCCGGGCGTGCGATTCCATACGGTCACCGGATGACCGTTCTTCAGAAAGGCGCCTGCGAGCGCTTGACCCATAGGCCCAAGTCCGAGCACCGAGACGGCTTCTTTCGTTTGCCGTTCTGAATCATTGCCAATAGGGCTGGAAAATCCCCATTCGTTAACCATTAGATGTTCCTCCTTATATGTGTCATCCGGTCTTATTCTAAACCTTGGCACTAATGTCAAAGTCAACACGGTATTCGCGAAGGCAGCAAAAAACGAGTCGCGTCACGATCTCAACGCAATTAAAAACGAATGGCATATCGACTGCTACCGGTCCGGAGCGATAGGATGTAGATTTTGAACAGAAACAACCTGATAAATTCACCATATGAAAAATTCACAATAGAAAAAAGCATTTCTCTCTCCCTAGTTCTTTTCCACAACTTCCCGCCATTAGATCTTACCTAATGCATATCGAGCATGTTTTAAATGGAGGGGTTAGAGACCCCATATTAAACAGCTTGCTGCGCGCCATCGGTGTAATGGCCCGATTTGACGGTGATGGCGCGCATTTCGCTGCTCCCGAACAATCATAGAAACCGGATCTGTACGTCGTGATAGCGTCCGCTGCTCAATTTAGGCATTTTGATTTGCAGGGAGGACTGTTTGTACGTAGCGATGCTTTGTGAGGGCTGCACGGGCGCAGGAAGCTGAATGATCTGGACATGCTCTTTCGGAAGTCCATTGATTTTAATATGTGTCCGGTTCACCTGCACCCATAAATTCTCAGGGTGAATGCGCATGGGAACATGGCATTTCACAACAAGGAATTTATGGGTATCAAAGGTTTCATAACGCAGCTCGGACGGTTTCGAGAGAATATCATTTCCTGATATAGCCTGATTGATGGTGTTTTTTACATAATCCTCTATCATGGCCGCATCCAGCTGAACGTCTTCACTCAGATTGTTCAAGTCTTTGAACGGAAACGGGTTGCTGCTGAAGAAGGAATCCTGGGTCAGCCATTCGGGACGTCGATTCTTGGAGCTCAAGTATGCTTCACCCCCTTTTGCCATTGATTCATTGTATGGGCGAATGAAGGTCGCAGTGACATCTGGGCATATATCTACATAACCTATTTAAGGACGATTCTGATTAAAGAGGTGGAATTGTGGTTTCGATTATCGGTAATATGAAGATTGTTAACGTGGGCCCCAGTTCTACGGTCTTGGTTGGAAATACCGGTGCTATTGTATTGAACAGCTCCGCGAAAACCTATTCGGGCTCCAACTCGTTCAATACCGGCGACAATATCGGTCTCAATATCGCGAATAACCAGGGCAACAGCTTAAATACGGTGGATCCGGACCTTATCGATTCCGCGAATGCTTAGTAAGGTTGTGATACATTGTGAATGTGACGGTTCATCAGAGCATTACGATTCATCAACTGCGCGTGGAAGCCGTAACGAATTCATCCGTGCTCCAGATTGGGACTGCGGGAGAAATCAGAGCCTTATCCAATATATATAATACCGGTGGTTTTACCGGACCTGCGCCAGAGTTCGAGCCTATCGATAACGCCAGCCCGATCGTTCCCCTGCCTGCTCCCGAGGAAGGATTGTACAGGCAAGAATGACGCGATTCCACCCTGCATACAATTGCAGGGGAGGGGGTTCTATGTACCCGTATCATTTAAAGCAGCTGCTGAACGGTCTTCAACTCCAAGCGGAGCAGTTACGTCGGATCGAGCAAATGGTGAAGGATTTGAGGACAGAAATGGATACGCTGCGCCAGTCCAAATCGAGTGCTGCCGACCGGATTGAATATCATTTTGATTTATTAAAAATCGAGAGGCTGGAAGGAACATTGAATATCGGAGTCATGCCTACAGGCGGCAAGCCGGAAGGGGATATTGAGGTTAACGGTCAATCTCTGGTCCCGCCGCAAGGGGGCAATGGCGGAAGCGCAGCATATACCGATATTTACGAAGACGTTACGCAATATCTGGATAATGATATCGCCGGGGAGCTTGACCGGAGTCTGAAAAAGCTTCCGGTCGATTCAGCAGGAACTAGTCTTTCCATTATTCTCGAGGACATTCGCAAACAGGTCGGGGAACGCATCAAGGTATATATGGACCAATACGGCCGGAGCGGCGAAGAGCCGGACGCCGTGCTGATGAAGCAAACCATTGCGCAGCAGGTCAAAAAGGAGATTGCTTACGCAATCAATCAGCATCTTCAACAAGTGCAGGGGAAGTGGAAAAGGAATGAAGCTGACAGTCATCAATAAGGAGCTGCATGTGGGCTCCATCCGGGTAACCGCGGTATCCAGCTCGTCCGTGCTGTTAATCGGAGATACGAAAATCATCAACAGCTCATCGATATACGATACGCCATCGGAGTCGTTGCTCGTCAGTCCGCTCGTACCGTTAGCATCGGGATCCGCTCCATGAAGCGAAACGTATTTGTGGAGAACATGCATATCATTAACATCTCGGACGGCTCGGCATGTATTTGCGGTAAATCCGAGGATCTTCATGCGTATACACAGGCACTCGCCGTACAACGGCAGGTGCCCGTCTTTTACGAGGATGAAGGCCGCTTTGAAGATTACCCTATTTTTACGAGAGATATCCCGAAATTACCGGACTCATCGGATGTAGATATGGACGTCATCCAAGAGCATAATCTGATCCGTGTGAATCGTGTCGATGTCTTGTCTGTCGCGTCCGCGTCCACGGTCCAAATAGGAACCACGGAGCAGCTTGAGCTGGAAGCGCGGGTCAAGGCCATTCGCCATTTTATAACAGACCAGCCGAAGGCGCTGGAACGTTATAAGGGCATCATTATTTTGCCCTATCCTGATTGAAAACGAATAACGAATAGGAGAGTCTGCTCGGGAAGCGGGAAGCGCCTTGCCTGATGCAGGCTCTTTTTACCGGATGATGCAGACGGCCCAGGACAGTAATGATTCCATTTATCATTTTTCCCGCCAGTCATGACGCTCCTGTGTTAAAATATGATGTGGTTAAATAACGTAATCATTCAATGCAGGGGGATCGATTCACCCTTTCCATGGCAGGATCGCAGCTCAACATGATAGAGAGAGGACCGAATATATGTTTACCATCACTTCTTTAATGCTGTTTCTAGGATCGGCGATATTGCTTATCCTGGTGCCGGGTCCGGATCTGCTGTTTGCCGTTACGCAGGGCATGACCAGCGGCAAAAGGGCCGGCATATTAAGCGCCATCGGCTTGAGCTTAGGCAATATCGTACATACGCTTGCAGCTGCGCTCGGCGTATCCATCATCATTAAAACGTCTGCGACGGTGTTTACGCTGTTTAAAATCGCGGGCGCCTGTTATTTATTCTATCTTGCCTATAAGTCGTTTAAGCACCGGAAGGATCCGATCGGTCTTCGGGAAGGCAGTCCTGAATCCGGCCGGAATTTGATCTTAAAGGGGTTTCTCATGAACGTGCTGAACCCGAAGGTGGCGATTTTCTTTCTCTCTTTCCTTCCGCAGTTCGTCAATGATAAGCAAGGTCATGCCGGTTTACAGCTCTTTATCTTAGGCATGATGTTCCTCATCCTGACCGGTCTGATATTCGGGATCTTGGCGTACTTTGCG
The DNA here is from genome assembly GCF_038003785.1 of Paenibacillus sp. FSL W8-0919. Lineage (NCBI taxonomy): Bacteria > Bacillati > Bacillota > Bacilli > Caryophanales > Paenibacillaceae > Paenibacillus > Paenibacillus sp. FSL W8-0919. The sequence goes on along the minus strand of NZ_JBBOPV010000001.1, from coordinate 5,259,487 downwards.
GGGGCATTCAGCCAGCGGCTTCTATCGAAATCGCGTTTTGGCGAATGGATGAACATCCTGGGAGGGTGCATTTTCACCATCATCGGCATGAAGCTGGTATTTACCCGATTATAGGAAGGTTCATGTATTTACAAAAAAATCAGGAGGCGCATAAGAAGCGAACCTCCTGATTTTCTTATGGCAACATCCCGATTATTCGCCCTGATGGGCGGCCTCGTCTTTAATTTCCTCACGGAAGCCGGAGATGCTTCTCTTGCGGCGCTCATTGCGATCCTCGATTTGCTCCTTCTCCGAGGCAGGAATCTCATCGCCGAACTCTTCCAAATAGTCCTCAGCTTCGCGGAAGTTTTCAATGGTGTTCTGCACGGCATCCTGCAGATGCTCTACGTTATCTTCGCGATTGTCCGGTTTTGCCACGAAAATCACCCCCTGGGCATGATATGGTTTCTTGCACCTCAAAAGTTTTCCAATCCGAGGGCTCCCTTATGCATCTTGACGAACAATATCCGTAAAAAGCTACAGGATTGTAAATATTGCAAGCCGGATCTGTACTTATCTGATCGAATGAATATGTTATAATGTCGAAGAAACGCAACCTGGCTTAGTGGTATGGAAGAGGAGGAACCGTTTTGAGACCACGACGTTTTCTATTGCGGCTTAGCACGCTGGCATTCATTGTATGCATGTTAGCGTCATGTACCTCGGAGCCGGTAAAAAAACAACAGCAGCCTTCGACAGAAGGACCTCCTGAACCGATCATGCAGGATGCAGCGGAAGAAGAAGGACAGGTGATTACGCTTGTAACGCCGGAGACTAGCCAGAAAGCTCCGGAGGAGAAGAGCAAATACCAGATACATACCCGGCTGACCGACTTTCACCTGTTAAGCGAAACGACAGGCATCGCCTGGGGAATCACCAACGCTTCGCTCCGACTCTATCAGACGCAGGATTATGGTGAAACGTGGATGGACATCTCGCCTTCGTCCAATGTCGAATTCGGCAGCAAGCTGGTGTATGGGAAAGATATCGTATTTACCGATAAGGATCACGGATGGATCATACGGAACATGCAGGGCTCGACGGAGACCGTGCTGCTTCACACCTCTGACGGGGGAAAGAGCTGGAAAATATCGGCGCTTCCTAAATCCGGCATCGTGACGGCGCTATCCTTTGTGTCCTCAGAGCAAGGCTGGATCATGGCTTCAGGCAGTTCCTCCAAAGGCTTGGAGGAGAAGCTGCTGTATCGAACCAACGACGGGATCGTATGGCATGAGGTTATGCAGAATACAGAGTACCCAAGAACCCGTATACCGGGAACGGTGATTCCAAGAACAGGCTCCATGATCGGCATGAGGTTCACCAATCCTCAAGTCGGGTTTGCAACGGTGCAGGAGCTGCAATCGTCCAAGCTGTACATCACACGCGACGGCGGGAGTCAATGGAAATCTTCCGCTCAGGTATTCCAGAGCGATTCGCTCGACCGCTGCGGTTCGGTCTATGCAGGTACGCCCCAAGCGCTCGGTTTCGTTGGCGAAGAGGTCTATATCCCCGTTGTGTGCATGGTCAAAGATGCCCCTAAGTACATGGGTTATTTTACAGCCGATACTGGGAGGTCATGGAATTTGGTTTCGTTCCCAATGACGGGGGATCCGAACAAAGGCAGCATCCAACCGGTGTTCCGCAGACTGCATGACGGATGGGCAATGGTGAACGGCATCGTGTACCATACAACCGATATGGGCCGGAATTGGAAGCCGTATCCAAGGGATGAGCTGTTGACAAGCAATTTGAAAAAGTACCCGAAAGTGGTGAAAATGCAGTTTATTTCATCAGACGTCGGCTGGCTCCTGATTGAAACGGAAGACAAGAAACGCTCCCGTCTGATGATGAGCACGGATGGCGGGGTATCTTGGCAAGGTCTATAATCATGAATAAGCCAGGCTTTACCGGCGGGAGATCCGTGACGGTGAAGCCTTATTTATATGGGATATCGAAAAGCGACGCGAACAACGCTCTCTGGTGGACAACTTTCCTAAATTTTTCGCTAAAACTTCCCTTTCGAAGGAGTTAAATTGTCCGAGTCTAAGCATATACATATTTCAAGACAAGGTGGAGGGGGGAGCCGCATGGGATCGGGATCGGAGTGGATGTTCGATTTTTTCGGCAGCGTTATGCCCATATTTTTCATCGTCGTCATCGGGATTATTATACTGTCGGCAGGGAAAGGAATATTGCAATGGAGCCAGAACAACCGACAGCCTTTGCTAACCGTCGATTCTAAAATTGTGAGCAAGCGGACCGAAGTGAAGCATACGCATCATACAGATGAAGCGATGTCGAGCCGTACTCGAACCACCTATTATTTAACGTTCGAAGTCGAAAGCGGCGACAGGATGGAGTTTGTCGTGAATGGCGAGGAATTCGGCATGTGTGCGGAAGGGGATGAGGGACTGCTGCGTTTTCAGGGGACCCGCTATTACAGCTTCGTCCGGCATCCGAAGTCGAATCGTGATACCGTCCGAGGCTATGGGCATCACAAAACCTAATTTGCAAGGATTTTAGTCGGGCTCCTCCTGTGGTATATAATGAAGGAGATAAAGGAGGAGCTCGCATGAAATTTAACAATAAATCGGTGATCATAACCGGTGCCGCAAACGGTATCGGACGCGGATTGGCGGAAGCGTATGCCTCCAGAGGCGCGCAGGTCGTATTAAGCGATATCAATGAAACGCGCGGTGAGGAGACGGCAGCTGCCTTGAGGGAGCAGGGATTTACCGCGCTCTTTGTACCTTGCGATGTCCGCAAGGAGGAGGATATCCGCCATCTGATGAATGAAGCGGTAAAGCAGTTCGGCGGAATTGATATTTTGATCAACAATGCGGGGGTTTCGCGTTTCAAGTCGCCTTTTGATTTGACCGTCCAGGATTGGGAGGATGTGCTGAACACGAATGCAAGAAGCTGCTTTTTGGCTACCCGGGAAGCGGCTGTACATATTAGGAAATCCGGCCGTGGCGGTGCCGTTGTCAACCTGTCTTCCACCCGCTCCATGATGTCGGAGCCGAACTCGGAGGCTTACGCCGCATCCAAGGGGGCGATCGTTGCATTAACCCATGCCATGGCGGTCAGCCTGGGACCGGAACGAATCCGGGTGAACTGCATCAGTCCGGGGTGGATCGAGACCGGCAGCTACAAGGAGCTTCGCCCGGAAGACCACAGCCAGCATCCGGCCGGCAGGGTCGGGGTTCCATCCGATATTGCGAAAGCATGTTTTTATCTGACCGATCCGGAGAACGATTTCGTCACGGGCACACATCTGGTCGTCGACGGCGGAATGACACGTAAAATGATATATGAGCCATGATAATGGATAAAGAGAGGGAGCCTACCCACGGAATTTGCTGTTTGGGGACGGGCTCTTTTTGCATTTATTTTTATGGTCAGCGGTGGGATTCTAAAGCCCTAGCCTGAATGCATGGATGATTAGCGCCATTCTCTCTTGTATAAAACCCTCCTATAGTATTTTTATATTCCCGTAAGGATTTTACATAATCCTCGTAAAGAAATGGTGCGGCATCCCGCTTGCCGAAAGACGCCTTCCAGCGGGAATGATACGATTTCGTGATCGATTAACATTTTTCAAGAAAGTCTGTTCATGAAAATTAATTCCAGTATGATGGAATTAATCTAATGTGGTCATCATGAATCATTCAAATCGAACTGGAGGGAAGAAAGTAGATGGGAGTATTTCCAACTAGATTGAAAGCCGAACGATCGAGCCGTACGTCCGTATTTGTTACATTGCTCCTGTCCTATCTTGTAGTGCTGCTCATTCCGGTGATCGTATTCGGAGGGCTGTATACGAGAATCGAAAGCATCATGGTCGAGAACGCCAACAACGCCAATATGGCCCTGATTGAACAGGCTAAGCAAGTGGTGGACGGTCGGCTGGATGAGATGCATCTGATCTCCCGGAATACTTCATCGCATCCGAAGCTGGACACCCTGCTCAAGTCTGGAACGCTCCAAACCGCTGAGGAACGGTATGATTATTTGAGCTTTATGAAGGAGCTGGAGCGTTATCGGAACAGCAGCAGCTTCATAACGGATTTTTATGTGTATCTTCGGAAGAGCGATACGGTGGTGAGCCCGGGCTTCAAAACGAATTCATCCATTTTGTTCTCGGAAATCTACGGCTACCCCAATTTAACGTATAAGCAGTTTCAGGACGATATCCTTCACGGCGTTCATTTTAATCGCTTTCTCCCGGTAACCGAAGTCGGCAAGGGCTTAAACAAGAAACGAATGCTAACCTATTTGCAAACGCTTCCATTCGGGGAAAAGAGCACCCCGAAGGGCGCTTTGGTGATTCTCATCGAAGAACGGCAAATCATGGGATTGCTTGAGGAGATCGTGAAAGCGAATCACGGCACGATCTACATCAAGGATGCGGAGGGGCAGGTCCTGCTCAGTGCGGGTGAGAGGAGTGAGGTCGCTAACGGGGCATCAGCTTCGGAGAGCGGGATGATGACCGTGTCTACCACTTCAGCTCGTAACGGCTGGGAGTATGTATCGCTTGTTCCCGAAAATGTATTTATGGCGAAGGTGATCATGGTCAAGCGAATGGCGGTCGGTGTTCTGGCCTTATGTCTGGCTGCCGGAATTATCGTGTGCGCATATATGACCTATCGGGCTTATCATCCCCTTCGTGACATCATTCGTTTTATCCGGCAATCCCATCCGACTAAAGGAGGGAATATCCGAAACGAATATGAGTTTATCAAATCCACCATGGCGGATTCCTTCGGCAAGCAGGTGGAGATGGAAGAGCAGCTGTTCAGGCAGACGCCGGCCATCCGCGCGAATTTCCTGCTTCGCCTGTTAAAGGGGCATGTCGATACGGATGATATTTCGCAGCAGTCCCTTTCATTCATGGGCATAACCTTCCCGCACTCAAGCTTCGCCGTGGCGCTGATTGAGCTCCGGGACGCAAGCGGCTTTATTCATCATGATTGTGAGCGGGAATGGGCGTTAATCCGATTCGTGACCGGGAAAGTGGCGGAAGAGATGCCGGGTTATGCTGCCTACGCCGTTGAGCTGGAGAAGAACGAAGTCGCCATTATTCTGAACGTTCCTGAGGAATGCGGTAAAGGAGTTGAGCTGTATGAATGGGCCGAGCAGGTGAAAAGAGTCATCGAGCAGCGCTTCCGGACGGTGACCACGATCGGAATCAGCAGCATCCATGCAGGGATGGGGCAGCTGCCAAGCTGTTATGCAGAGAGCGTAAGAGCGCTGGAGTACTCGATCTTTACAGCCTATAAACCTATTCTGTTTTATGAAGAAATGAAACGGGAAGCGGAGGTGTATTATGACTTTCCGATCGAAACGGAAATCCAGCTGATCAATGCGATGAAGAGCGGGGACGCGGTGAAAACGAAGGACATCATTCAGCAGCTGTATGAAAACAACTTTACAGGGAAGCAGATTACCCCGGAGCATGGGCGGCTGCTGTTTGCGAATCTGCTCAGCACCTTGTTTAAATTGCTGAATGCTTTGAATTTAAAGTATGAGGATATCTTGGGGACGCCTGCAAAGCCCATTGAAAACATGACGGAAGCGGGTTCTCTGGAAGAGCTGTATTCGGAGATGCAGTTTATGTTCCATCAGGTTTGCCTGTATGTAAAACAGCAGAGGGGCGATTCCTCAACGCTGCTGCTGGAAAAAATTAAAAAATACATTATCGAGCACCACGACGACGCGATGATCAGTTTGGCATCCATTGCCGAGCAGTTCAATATTACGCCGCCGTATTTATCGGCTTTCTTCAAGAAGAACAGCGGCTCGAATCTGACCGATTATTTGGCGAAGATCCGAATTGAGCGCTCCAAGGAAATGATGAAGGATGCGGGGAGCACCATCTCGCAGATCGCCCGATCAGTCGGGTATACCAGCGACGTCGGCTTTATCCGGGTATTCAAGAAATACGAAGGGATTACGCCCGGAAAATATAAGGAAACGCTGCATTCCCTATCATCCACATTAAGAAAAGATCATGCCGAATCTTAATTGGTGTTTACCGATATTGAAATTGTATGATGTACGATCCCGGCGCTTTCTCCCTAATATTAGGCAAGGGCGGCAGAGCTGTCCCGAGGCTGAACGAAAATCATGCATTCAAAAAAAGGAGGCGTCGACTATGGGAACCATTCGAAAACGTACGGCAAAAATGGCGATCTTGATCTTAATCGTGGCGATGATCGCCGGCTGCAGCGGTAAAGGCTCCGGGGCGGAGGAGCAGGGAGGCGAACAAGGCAAGGAGGTTGCATCCGGCGGTGAGGTCGGTTATCCCGGCAAGCTGACTTATTGGGTGACATTAAATGCAAACGCTTCCGCGACCATGCAGGACATGAATGGCATCGCTGCCTATCAAGAACTGGAGAAGACGACAGGTACCAAAATCACCTTCCAGCACCCTCCGGCCGGGCAGGAAGCGGATGCCTTCAATATTATGGTGTCCTCGGGCAATTTGCCGGACGTCATCGAGTATGGGTGGGCAAACGTATCCGGCGGTCCGGATAAGGCGATCTCGGATGGCACGATCATCCGACTCAATGAATTGATCGAGGAGCATGCGCCGAATTTAACCAAGGTATTGAATGACACCCCGGAGTACCGGAAGCTCATTACGACCGATGACGGCAATATATACGTGTTCCCGTTCCTGCGGGGAGACGAATACTTGCTGACGTTCAACGGGCTCATTATTCGGCAGGATTGGCTGGACCAGCTCAAGCTTGAGGTCCCGGAGACGATCGATGAATGGTATGAGGTTCTGAAGGCGATCAAGACGGGCGATCCGAACGGAAACGGGAAGGCGGATGAAATCCCGCTGCTGCTTGACCTGGACATGACGGGGATCAACCATGCTTTCGTGGGTGCGTGGGGAATTACGACCGGATTTTATCAGGTCGATGGTCAGGTGAAGTACGGTCCGATCCAGCCGGAGTTCAAATCTTATCTGGAAACGATGAGCAAGTGGTATGCCGAAGGGCTGATCGATCAAGATTTTGCCGCCACGGACGCCACACTGAAGGACGCAAAGGTCACGAACAGCCAAGTGGGTGCTTTCTCGGGCTACATGGGCAGCAGTTTGGGCCGTTATACCGAGCTAATGAAGGCATCCAATCCGGATGTCAAGCTGGCGGCAGCGCCAAACGTCGTGCTGAAGAAAGGAGATATGCCGATTCTGGGTCAGAAGGACTCGGCGTATAACGGCTTTGGAGCAGCGATTACGAAGGCCAACAAAAATCCGGCCGAAACGGTGAAATGGCTCGATTACAAATACGGCGAAAAAGGGCATATGCTGTTTAACTTCGGCGTCGAAGGCGTCAGCTACGAGAAGAAGGACGGGTACCCGACGTATACGGATGAAGTGATGAAGAATCCGGACGGGCTGTCCATTACCCAAGCGCTGGCCAAATACAATTTGGCGAGCTACTCCGGTCCATTCGTGCAGGACCGCCGGTATATCGAGCAATATTCCGCGCTGCCTGAGCAGAAAGCGGCGATCGAGACCTGGATGAAGGCGGACAACAGCCGCCTGATGCCGGTCATTTCCCCTACGGCTGAAGAGAGCACGCGGTATGCATCCATCATGAACGATGTAAACACCTATTACGAGGAAATGGTGAACAAATTCATTATGGGCGTGGAGCCGATCAGCGGATTCGACAAGTTCGTCGAGACGATTCAGGGTATGGGGATCGAGGAAGCGGTGAAGATCCAGCAGGCGGCGCTGGACCGTTTCAACAGCCGTTAAGCCCGTTAGGGCATGCTTCGCCATGCGGGAGGGCAGCCGGATTGGCGCTTGTCTCCCGCATGGTTCTATTTCCAAGTCAGGGGAGGGCTGAAATTGCAGCTTAAGCAGGAGATGAACCCAATCGTCAGACCGGTGAAAAAAGAAAGCTTCAGGACCAGGGCAGCAAGGGATTTCCGGCGGAATTCCGTGATTTATCTCATGCTGCTCCCGGTGGTGGCATTCTATGCCGTATTTCATTACGGGCCCTTGTACGGCCTGCAAATCGCGTTTAAAAACTTTTCGGCCGGACTTGGCATATGGAACAGCCCCTGGGTGGGCTTCGATCATTTCATTGAATTTTTCAATGGCTTCTTCTTTGAACGCGTCGTCACCAATACGATCGTCCTGGGGCTCTATGACCTGATCTTTGTATTCCCGGCCTCGATCGTGCTGGCACTGCTGCTCAATGAAGTGAGGAATCGGATGTTCAAGCGGACGGTTCAGTCCATCACGTATATTCCGCATTTTATCTCGGTTGTGGTCGTCGTCGGCATGCTGGTGGATTTTTTGTCCGTTGACGGGCTGATCAATCAGTTGATCGCTTATTTCGGCGGCAAGCCGATATCATTCATGCGGCTGCCGGAATGGTTCCGCACCATATATACCTCGTCTGCAATATGGCAGGGAATCGGCTGGGGCTCGATCATTTATCTGGCAGCCATATCGAACATCGATCCGTCGCTGTATGAGGCGGCGAAGGTCGACGGGGCGGGACGCTGGAAGCAGATGCTTATGATTACGCTGCCCGGCATCATGCCGACGGTGATCATTTTGCTGATCCTGCGGATCGGTTCCTTCATGGCGCTGCAGGATGAGAAAATACTGATTATGTACAATCCGGTCACGTACGAAACGGCGGATGTGATCGGGACTTATGTCTACCGCAAGGGCATCTTGGAGGCGAGCTACAGCTTCAGCGCCGCGGTCGGCATGTTTAATTCCTTAATCAATTTTGTACTGCTTATAGGGGCTAATTACCTCAGCAAACGATTTACCGAAACGAAGCTGTGGTAGGGAGGGGAAGCATGCGAACTTCGAGATCTGTGAGTGAAATCCTATTCGATACGGCCAACGTCGTCTTGTTGTGCCTGTTATCCATCGTGACCTTGTATCCGTTTTTGTACGTCTTGTTTGCATCCGTCAGCACGCCCTCCGAATTCGTTCAGCATCGCGGGATTCTGCTGTGGCCCAAGGGTTTCTCGCTGGACTCCTACCGGATGGTGTTTGAGAATCCGAATATTATCCGAAGCTATCTCAACACGCTGCTGTACGTGGTTGTCGGAACGACGCTGAACATTTTCATGACCGCGCTGGGCGCATACGGCTTATCCCGGAAAAATGTCATGTGGAAAAGCACCATCATGATGCTGATCGTGCTGACGATGTTTTTTGACGGCGGACTGATCCCGAAATATTTGCTCGTAAAAAATATCGGCCTGCTGGATACGTACTGGGCGCTCATTATTCCCAGCGCCATGACGACATGGAATCTGATCATTATGCGTACGGCCTTTCAGGGGGTTCCGGTGGCACTCGAGGAGTCTGCACGGATCGATGGGGCCAATGATTGGACGATTCTGTTCCGCGTCATTATTCCGCTATCGCTGCCAGTCATCGCCGTCATGATTTTGTTCTATGGCGTATGGCATTGGAATAAATGGTTTGATGCGCTTATTTATTTGAGAGACCGAAATTTGTTCCCGCTGCAGCTGATCCTGCGCGAGATCCTCATCCAGAACGACACGAACAGCATGATGACATCCGTCGGAGGCGGCGATCGGATGCCGGTGGGCGAAACGATCAAATATGCGACCATCATGGTGGCGACGCTGCCGATTTTGTTCTTGTATCCATTTTTACAGAAATACTTCGTGAAGGGCGTCATGATCGGCGCGATCAAAGAATAGGAGGTCTTTAGGTTATGTGGGAGCAAGCGATTCGCGATGCGGTTGAGAAGACGAGAAGAAATCTGGAACGACACCCGATGAAATTTCCGCATATCACGCAGGAGCAGCGTTATGAGTGGGGGGAGAGCACGGATTGGATCGAAGGCTTCTACACAGGGATGGTCTGGCTGTGCTATGAGCACACGCAGGACCCGTTCTTTAAGGAAACAGCGCTTCTGCAGATGGATGATTTTAAAATAAGGCTGCAGGAACGCAAGCATCTGGATCATCATGATATCGGCTTTCTGTATCTGCCTTCCGCATTGGCCGCATGGATCGTGGACGGCCGGGATGAGGGGAGGGAGCTCGCGCTGAAGGCTGCGGATCACCTGATGCTCCGTTTCCGGGAAGGCGGGCAGTATATCCAGGCTTGGGGGCCTAAGGGAGACGAGAAGAACGGCGGCCGCATCATTATCGACTGCATGATGAACATTCCGCTCCTGTACTGGGCACACCAACAGACCGGAGAGGAGCGGTACTTCAACGCCGCCATAGCTCACGCAGAAAAGAGCCGTCGCTACTTGATGCGCGGGGACGATTCCTCCTACCATACCTTTTATTTCGATCAGTCCGACGGCACGCCGCTTCGAGGAGGAACGCATCAAGGCTATCATGACGGTTCTACCTGGACACGCGGACAGGCTTGGGCGATCTATGGATTCGCGCTGTCGTACCGGTACACCCGCAATCCGTTGTATCTGGAAACGGCGAAGCGTGCGGCTCGTTATTTTATTCAGCATTTGCCGGAGGATCACGTCGCGTATTGGGATTTCGATGTGCCGATCGAGCCGGGGACTCCGCGTGACAGCTCGGCTTCGGCTATAGCCGCATGCGGTATGCTGGAAATAATGGAGTTTCTCGCTGAAGGGGACGCGGACCGGGTGCTGCTGAACGAAGCGGTGCAGAAATCGATGAGCTCGCTTGTCCGGTCGTATTCCACAATGCATGAGCCTGAAGAGGAGGGGCTGATCAAACATGGCTCCTATTATGTAAGAGGAGGCATGGGGCCCGACGATTACATGGTCTGGGGCGACTATTATTATCTGGAGGCGCTGATGAGGCTAACGTCCGGTATACCGGGTTATTGGTATGAGCGAGAGTAGCTATATAAGATGAACTTAAGAATACGATGCAGGCAATAGAGAAGAGGATTGTCGAAAAAGTCGAATACTTTCTAAGGGAAACAGCTACATCGGAAGCAGGTGCAGTAATTGATGGGAGGATATCCGATGTCAATGGCCATTAAGGGCTACCTCTCTTATGATCAGGTCATCCGAACGATTCGGGTGGCCTTCTTGTTGTTCACGAAGATACGGCGTTGGCCGGGAAAATGCGGGCTGCCCCTGCCTATCCGATCAGGTAAAGAACGTTCACAAATTACTCGATAGCTTTAGGATAATCTCTTTGTTATGATGGGGATGATTAAAATTTAAGATACGTGGTGTGGAGGAGATTAGCATGTTGAAATCATTAAAGACCTCATTCTTATTAACGTTGGGTCTCCTGCTTGTGCTGGTATTTCCTACAGCAACCTGGGCCCATTCCAAACTAGAGACCAGCAGCCCGGCTGCGGATGCCAAGCTCACCGAAAGCGTGAAGGAGTTCAGCCTTACTTTCAATGAGAATATAGACGAGAATCTAAGCACGCTCAAAGTGAAGAACGAGAAGGGGGAAGAGGTCCAGCTATCCGGAACGCAGGTAAGCGGAAAGACGTTGTCCGCAGCGGTTGACGAACCGCTTCCTTCCGGAACCTATACCGTGGAATGGAAAATTGTAGGCGGCGACGGACATCCGGTCGACGGAACCTATTCCTTTCAAGTGGATGCTCCCGAGAAAGAGCCTGTCCTGGAAGAAGAGCCTGCTCCTGATGCGGCAGCAGGTACCGATAATGCATCAACGAATGGCGGCACGGCTTCGAATGGAGAAGCTGACGCGGGTCAAACGGACAGCGCAGCAGATACGGATCAGCAAGCAGATAACGGGGCGGATACCGAGCAGCAAGCAGATAACGGGGAGCCGAAGCAATCCGAAGGCGGAAATTCGACGGTTTGGATTGTAGTCGTTGTTATCGTAGTATTTATTGCGGCCTACTTCGCTATTAAAGCTTCGCGCAAGAGAAAATAATGTCTTACTATTGGATAACCGAACCGCTGCTGTATTTCGCCTATGCTCTTCTTGCAGGACTGACCGTCATGGCACTGATTCCAAGAAGCAGCACGCCTGGCGTGTCCGTTCCGGCCTGGCTGGGACCGGCTGCCTCCATTACGGTGGCGGCATGCAGCTTTATCCCGCTTCTCAAGATCATTATGTTCTTTAAGGATGACATCGGATTCTGGCAGTCCTTCAACAGCATCATGTTCAAATTCAGCGAAGGCGAGCGCTATGCATGGATTTTGGTGCTTTCCATCGTGATGGCCGTGTTGACGGTAACCGTGCGGCGGAACCCGGGGTCGATGCTTCGCTGGCTGATGCCTGTTGCTTTGCTGGGCATAGCGGCGGCGATGTCCTCTTTTAATCATGCGGCATCGTTGTTCGAAAGCGCCGGGCAGCTGGCCTTCTTCGGGCATTTTACGGCCATGGCGATATGGTCGGGCACCCTGCTGCTTGCGGGATGTTTCGGCAAGGCGCTGGACCGTTGGGACGCCTTTTTGAGATGGTTCCACCCGATGGCCATCATTTGCGTTATCACCGTCATTGGTTCAGGTCTGTTTCTGATGACAGGCGTCACGCCGGACCCTGTAAACAGCTGGGCTTTATCTTACGGGCAAGCGCTGCTGGTCAAGCATATCCTGATTCTGCCGCTGCTCGTGTTCGGGTTCGTTAACGGGTATTTGGTGAAGCGGAAGCTGTCCCGAGACCGGTCCTTCCAGCCGGAGCGCTGGGCGAAGTGCGAAGGAATCCTGATCGGACTGGTGTATATCGTGACCGGATACATGAACCAGCAGCCGGCACCTCACGAGGTTGTCGATACGCTCGTCGTATACGGACCGGCACCAACCTTTGAATGGTTTCACCCGGGGTATGCATCCGGTTCGCTTACTTTTGGCTGGAGCTGGTACGGGATCGTTAGTCTAGGGATCGGCTTGGTGCTTCTATGGAACGTGATCCGGGCCTTTCGCAAAAACCGGAGCGCTCTTGAAGGGTTGCTCAGCGGGATGGCTGCCGTTATCCTTCTGTATTCCGGTCTGATGTTTTCGGTAACCGCCGTATAACCAAGGTCATGACAATGAAGGTCCTTGCTGCCTGGTGCAGCAAGGACCTTTTTCATGCCTCTGTTAATTACGGATGAATCACTCGTGGGCTGGACTGGATAATGATGGTATACTAATAGGGATTCTTGCATTCAGAAGACTTCGGGAAACGTTGGGAGTGGATTTCATGAATCGAGTACCAAAGGTGCGTTTGGCCACAAGCTCGGATGCGCCGGCTCTGGTTAACTTAAACGATGAATTTAATGGGGGAAAGATGCCTGTCGCTACCGTGGAGCGGCGCTTGCAGCATGGAGACGAGATCGTCGTGATTGCCCTTCTGAACGATGAACCGGTCGGCTTTGCTTGCGCGCAGACCTACACGTCGTTCTGCTATGAGGAGCTGCTGGGTGAGATTACGGAAATGTACGTGCAGGAACAGGCCCGGGGCATCGGGCTTGCGGGGATGATGATCGAATGCATTGAAGAGCAGCTGCGTACGCAGGGCGTCGCTACCATTAAAGTGCTGACTGGCTGCGATAATGATGCGGCGATCCGTGCTTACGGGAAATCAGGCTTCGTCAAGGAAGATGAAATCATGCTTGAGAAGCAGCTATATGTGAGCCCGGATCAGGCATAGGAAAGAGGGCTCTTTAAGCTGAGCCCACTTGAAAGGGACGCGCGCACCGTTTTTTCCTCAATCGGTATGCAGACAATGAGATTCAGGCAGGCATATTCCGTTGCTACTCTTTGAACGATAAACCGCTGGCTTCCAAAGCCGTTCGCAGCTTCGGCAGTGAAGCGGGTCCCATCCCGTGAAACTTCAAAATGTCCTTCTCGCTGTAGTTCGACAGCTCCTGCAAGGTCGTGATTCCGTGATTCTCCAAGGCCCGTCTTGCAGGTGCCGAGAGCATGGAGAGAAATCCGTTTTCAGGCTTTAGATCCTGCTCGCAAATGGGACAGGTCGGACAATCGCTGCTTTTATAATAAGTATGGCCTTGGCTGCATGTCCTTTTATTTTTGCTTGAGGTTGTCATTGCCTTTAGCTCCTTCATCTTAAAATGGGTGCTGACCGTGTTATCAACTTCACTTTCGAATACTACTTCGCTATCAGCATGAAACTTCCTTTTCCAAATTCGAATGAAATGATCCCTATTTATTATAAGTTACTATTTTCCGATAGACGAGGTGTGGCCTTTATGTTAGAGCATCCGGAGCAGCATGTAAGAGAGCTTACGATCCTTAAGACCATCGCAGAGACGCTCAACCAAAGCAGCGACATGGTGCAAATGCTGCAGACTACGCTTGAGAAGCTGCTGGCTTTGACTCAGCTTGAAACGGGCTGGCTGTTTCTGGCCGGCGATAAACCGGAGTACAGCATGATGGCAGACCGTCATTTGCCCCCTGCCTTAACTTGGGAGGGGAAGAAGCCTATGCGCTGCGGCGACTGTCTATGTCTTCGAATGTACTGGTCCGGCAGCCTGACAGAGCCGGTTACGATCATTGAGTGTGAGCGGCTGCATAATGCAATTAAAGAGAACTGGGGCGAAACTCATCAATTAACGCACCATGCGACGATCCCTCTGACAGTGCAAGGGAACCGTATCGGGATTCTCAATGTGGGTTCTCCAGGCAAAGAGCATTTTTCGGAAAGCGAGCTTGCGCTCCTGCAATCGGTCGCTTACCAGATCGGAACCGCTGTCGAGCGGGCCAGATTGTATGAACTGAGGGAGAAGCAGGCGGTGAGCAGCATGGCCCGCTTCATTGTTGATTATTATGCGAAAGCAACGAGGGTGACCAGATATCTGTGGAAGATCAACGATTTAAATCGGATGTATACGGCGATCGTCGAGCAATTGTGCGCCTCCTTTGACTGGCCGAGCGTCGCCTTGATTACGGCCGAGAAAGATGATGAGCTTTACCTGCATACCCTTTGTCATCATGGTGTGACGCACAGCCCCATGAAGCCGGTCCGTAAAAGCACGCGAAAGTCCGGCAAGGGTGAAGGAATCGTCCATCGAGCTTTTGCTGAGCAGCGAGTCGTAGCCCATGAAGGTCCTGTACGGGTTCTGCCTGGTATTGGGCCCCATCCCCATTCGGCGGCCCTGCCGTTAACCCATCAGGAGCGCACTTTTCAGACCAAGGAATCTATAGGCGTGCTTTTCATCGGGCGGGATAGCGTGCCGTTCAGCGAGCTGGAAATGGAAATTCTCGAGATGCTTGCTGAGCATATCTCACTTGCAATAGAGAAAATTTGCATTTATTACGAATGGCAGGAATTGCTTCTGGCTGAGGAGCGTAATCGTCTTGCCCGTGATCTCCATGATTCGGTCAACCAGAAGCTATTCTCCTTATCGCTCCTAGCGCAAGGGGTTCGCGAGCGGACGCTGATCGAGGATCCGAATACCGCAGAAGCGATCCATGATATCGGGCAGTTAGCCCAAGAGACGCTCGCAGAAATGCGCTCGCTTATTTGGCAGCTGCGTCCATTCGGGGAAGCAAGCGGGATCTTGTCCTCCCTAAAGGATTATGCTGAAAAGCTGGGCATCCAGATCACTTTCCTCATGAAGGAGCTCCCCGAGCTGGCGAAGGAAGTGGAAGAGGCGCTGTACCGGATCGGACAGGAGGCGCTTAACAATATCAGCAGGCATGCGGGCACGAATCGTGCCTGGATCCGGATTGCGCGGGAAGGCTCCAATGTATTCATGAAAATCTCGGATCAAGGACGGGGATTCGTCCCGGGGACCATCGAGAAAAAGCAGCGTTCGCTTGGGCTCACCAGCATGAAGGAGAGGGCTGAGGAAATCAACGGCACCTTAAGCATTAGCAGTGAGGAAGGCATGGGGACCGTTCTTACGGTGACGGTTCCTCTACAGGCCAGGAAAGAGGGAACGGATGAATAAGATAAAGGTATTGATCGTGGATGATCATCTGGTAGTATTAAGAGGTTTGCGATATTTCCTGCAGACGCAGCCCATGATCGAAATCGTGGACCAGGCACTGAACGGGCTCGAGGCGCTTGAAAAAGCCGAGCTGCTGCAGCCTGACGTTATTCTGATGGATCTGGTAATGCCGGAAATGGACGGGATTGAAGCGACGAAGCAAATTATGGCCCGTTTTCCCAAAATGAAGGTCATTATACTTACCAGCTTTGCCGACCGTGATTCAGTTCTGCCGGCGATTAAAGCAGGAGCGATCGGGTACCAGCTCAAGGATATCGAGCCTAGGGTGCTGGTTGAGACAATCATCGCGGCAATGAACGGAAACCGCACGCTCCATCCGCAAGTGACGAATCAGCTGATCGCCCATGTGGCAACAGGCGACGAAGCGGCCAAAGGCATCCACATCCTGACTGCCCGCGAGCGGGATGTGCTGGAGCAAATTACGATGGGGCGAAGCAACAAGGAAATTGCGGCTGCATTGCATATTACCGAGAAGACGGTCAAGACGCATATTTCGCATATCCTCGGTAAAATGGAAGTCCAGGATCGGACCCAAGCCGCGCTGTACGCAATCAAAAATGGATGGTTCAAGACATAAATCCTTATACGACTAAGGTCGTAGATCAAGGTCTTATCTTCGGATAAGGCCTTTTTGGTATGCCAGGGTTAGACTCGTGCTGGACGTTCCGCTCTGGATTTTTCGATTTAATAGAGATAAGCACTTCACAGGATTTCTTTATACAAATCTAGATACCGGAGGGAAACAGGGATGAGTACCGTATTATTCGTCAAAGGAAATGATCGTCCGGCGGAGGAGTCTGTCAGCGTCAAAATGTATGAGGCGTTTTTGAAGTATTACAAGCAGACGCATGCGGAGGACACGATAGTCGAGGTTCATTTGCACGAGCAAGAGCTGCCGCTGCTGGGCTGGGATATGATCCAGGCTAATTACAAATCGGCCACCGGGAAGGAGCTAAGCGGGAAAGAAAAGCATATCCGTTCCATTGTGGAGAAGCATCTGGAGCAGTTCATTTCCGCTGACAAAATCCTCATAGCGTTCCCGCTGTGGAATTTGAGCGTGCCTTCCGTTCTTCATGCGTACCTGGACCTCATGCATCTTCCGGGTAAAACATTCAGATACACGGAGGCAGGACCTGTTGGACTGTTGTCGGATAAAAAAGCTGTGCTGCTGAATGCACGGGGTGGTGTATATGGGGAGGATGCCCCGTCCGAAATGGCCGTTCGTTTCGTTAAAAATCATTTGAATTTCTTCGGAATTACGAACATTTCGACCGTCATCATCGAAGGACATCATCAGTTCCCCGACCGGGGGGCAACCCTTATTGAAGAGGGAATGCGGAAGGTCGTCATGGAGGCGAAACGGTTTTAACATGAGCAGGCTGCTGGTGGAATTTTGGTGGAGTGAGTCACACATAAGTGCTCAAACCGAATATAAGAGGAGGATTACAATGACTATTTTAGTTACGGGCGCGACGGGAAGAGTGGGCCGTCAACTTATCCAAGAGCTGCTGAACGAAGGGCACCGCTTAAGAGCGCTGACCCGGAATCCGGCTTTGGCTAAATTTCCTTCGGAGGTTGAAGTATTCGCAGGTGATCTTAGCGATCCGGCAACGTTGGCGCCAGCGCTTCGTGGCGTAACCGCCCTGCATTTAATAACGACCGGGGCAGGTTATATTCCGCTTACGACAGGGGATGAGATCATACGGATGGCTGAGAAAGCCGGCGTAAAGCGCGTGACCATCCTGTGGGATGGAAGGAAGGGAACGATTGAGCAGGCCGTTGAAGCAAGCGACTTGGAGTGGACGCAGCTGCAGCCGGTGGACTTTATGTCCAATGTGTCTAGTTGGAAGGAGTCCATTCAAACGGAAGGCGTCGTTCGGGATCTATTCGGGGATTCTTTACAGGCTTCCGTCCATGAAGGAGATGTGGGTCGTGTTGCAGCTGCGGCCTTGACGAGAGACGGTCATGCAGGTAAAACGTATTCGCTCACCGGACCCGAGGTTCTGACCGTTCCCCAGAAAGTGGACATTCTGAGCAAAGTCATTGGTAAGGACATCCGGTTCGTTCAGCTAACGGAAGCAGAGGAACGTGCACGCATGGCAAAGATGGGCGTTGAGGAAGAGATTATTGACTACGTCATCAATTGGCATAAGCATCCGCCGGTCGAGGCCTATACCGTCAACTTCACAGTGGAGCAGGTTACCGGCACACCTGCCAGAACGTTCACCGATTGGGCTCGGGAGCATGCGGGTTACTTTGCAGGAGAGTCTTCGGGATAACCTTCAACGGATGGGCAATTACGCGGGGGAACCTCAAATCTTGAAACAGGAAGGGGAGATCCACGAATCCCGCGGGGAGTAGAAAAAGGCATTCCCAATCAGAGCGGAAATGACGCCTATTGCACGGCGACATTTTTCCGCTCTGATTGCGTTACATAAGCTCGTATATTGTGATGCGGTGAAGCATAAACATGGTCGCCATGTTGAAAAAATCAGGGAGAGTGCGAGCCCTTTAAGACCGCTTTCACGTAGATACTCCATTTAAAAAGGGTCCATCAGTCCCCGGGTCTCCATGGAGCGACGAATATCTTTACGGTATTGTCCCGGGGTAAGCCCCATCCGCCGCTTAAATACCCTGTTGAAGGAATGGATGTCTTGATATCCGACCTGCTCGGCAACGGCACTGATCTTGGACGATGTGCTGCGCAGCAGCCTGCGGCTCATACGGATGCGAACCGTCTGCAGGTAATGATGCCATGTCATCCCGGTATACTGCAGAAACAAGCGCTGCAGATGACGCTCGCTGAAGCCGCTCGCATGCGCAAGATGCGTTAACGTCAGCTCCTTCATATAATGGTTCTCCACGTATTGCAGGACATCCTGAAAGGAATGATCGTTTGCCGGCATGGATCCGGCAGGTTCGAGCTCGGCTTTGGCTCGTTTCAATTCGATAATAAGCTGCAGCAGAAGCGCATGCAGGTAATCATTGGAGCCGGACATGGACCTGGCATTCTGCTCATACAGCGCATCGAATAATTGCTCGAAGCGATCATTTCGGTCCGCAACGGAGAGATGACCGAGAACCCCCTCCTCCATCTGCTTCAAGAAGGAGACAATGCCCGGATCCGACACAAAGGCGATCAGCTTCGGCAGGAGAAGGACCGAGAAGATGCAATTGTTGACAATGAGCGTTTTTCCGTTAGCGGAGGTGGGCCTGAACACGTGAGGCACGCCGAGCGGGATGAAAAACAGCTGCCCTTTGCGGACCTTTTGCACCTGATCCTCAATGTGATGAAAGCCTTCTCCCTCCGCAATGTAGGCAATCTCCAAAAAGTCATGATTATGGTAAGAAACCGAGAAGCTTTCCGAGCTCCGATTCACAAATACCATGGCACCCTGCCGGAAAAAATAGTCTCCGCGGTACGTTTCCATCGGTCGCTTCATGGCTTGTCGCCCCTTATTCATTATCGTAAATTATGTCCATTATACCTCATCTAAATGTCCTTTTTACAATCAATACTGAACATAGCAATCCCTATAATGGAAGTTGAGCCTCTCCTTGCAGAGGAGTCTAACGAGGAAACTTTTATCTGAAAAAACATTCAAAAACGCGTACATCACTCATGAACGGAGGTATGAACATGTTGGAAGTGACGGATCTTCGGTGCGAATATTGGCATCATCCGATTGGCATCGGGGAGAGACATCCAAGATTAAGCTGGCGGCTGCAATCGGATAAGCGGGCTGTCTCGCAAAAGGCTTATGAGCTTGAAGTGGCCGAGGACGAGCAGTTTACGATCCCATGCTGGAAGTCAGGGAAGGTGGATTCGGCGCAGTCGGTTCATGTTGAACTCAGCAATTTCGAGGCAGTATCTTGTAAGCGCTATTACTATAGAGTGCGGGTTTGGGATCAAGAAGGGGAATGCTCCGAATGGTCGGATACCTCCTATTGGGAAATGGGCAAGCTGGAAGGGGATGCATGGGATGGTCAATGGATTGCAGCCCCTTTGTCTCTAATCCCGGAGGATTCGACTCAACTGCCGCTGCTGCGGCGAGACTTTCGTCTTGAGGCCGCCGTGAAGGAGGCTAGAGTGTACGCAACCTCGCTTGGGCTGTATGAGCTGGAAATGAACGGACAGCGGGTAGGAGACAGATACTTTACGCCGGGTTGGACGAGTTACACACATACGATCCAGACGCAAACCTTTGATGTAACCCGGATGCTGAAGCAAGGTAATAATGCCATGGGCGCATGGCTGGGTAACGGCTGGTATAAAGGCAATTTAGGATGGCAGGGCGGTCGCAATATCTACGGGAGCCGGCTCGCGCTTCTGCTTGAGCTTCACGTCGTTTACGAGGATGGCCGGAAGGAGATCATCGGAACCGATTCCAGTTGGATGGCTGCGCCGGGACCGATCCTGATGTCGGAGCTCTATCATGGGGAAACCTACGATGCCCGGTTGGAGATACCCGCATGGAGCACTGGGGATGATGAAAACGGTGGGTGGCAGGCCGCTGAGGTGATTGATCATGGGTACGATATGCTGAAGCCTCAGATCAATGAACCTGTACGTGCGATCGAAACGATCCGCCCGGTACAAGTGGTCACGACCCCCGAAGGAGACACTGTCCTTGATTTCGGACAGAATTTGGTTGGCTGGGTCCGGTTTCGTGTTGCGGGTCCGGCAGGAACGTTGGTGACGTTGCAGCATGCCGAGGTGCTGGATGCAGACGGAAATTTTTATACCGAAAATCTTCGGACGGCGAAACAGACTATTTCTTATACGCTTAAAGGTGAGGGAACTGAAACGTATGCCCCGCGGTTTACGTTCCAAGGATTCCGGTACGTTCGGCTCGCGGGGTTCCCGGAACCCATTGATATGGAGGCGTTCGAAGCCGTCGTTCTTCATACCGATATGGAAGAGACGGGGACGTTTCGCTGCTCCGAGCCGCTTGTCAATCAGCTGCAGAGCAATATCCGCTGGGGCTTGAAGGGGAATTTCCTGGATATCCCGACGGATTGTCCGCAGCGCGATGAACGTCTCGGCTGGACGGGAGATGCGCAGATGTTCATCCGGACCGCCGCGTTCCTGTCGAATACGGCACCGTTCTTTACCAAGTGGTTGTCCGACTTGGCTCATGATCAGCGGGAGGATGGGGCGGTTCCGTTCGTGGTGCCCAATATTCTCGGTGATTCGTTCGGATCTGCGGCATGGGGAGATGCCGCCGTGATCTGCCCATGGACGGTTTATGTCAGCTACGGCGATGGACGGATCCTGGAGCGACAGTATGAGAGCATGAAGCAATGGGTGTCATATATTCAAGCGCAGGGCGAGCAGGAGTTTTTATGGAATACGGGGTTTCATTTTGGAGATTGGCTGGGGCTTGATGCCAAATCGGGCGACTATGTCGGCGCAACGGAGCGGGACATTATCGCTTCGGCTTATTACGCCTATTCGGTGGATTTGCTTCAGAAAACGGCAGTTGTGCTGGGTAAAGAGGATGACGCCCGGAAGTATGCCGATCTTCGCAGCAATGTAGTGAAGGCGTTCCGGGAGGAATTCGTGACGCCTGCCGGACGGCTTGCCGCTTCCACTCAAACGGCGCATGTGCTCGCGATCTTCTTCAATCTGCTGGATGAGCCGGCGGAGAAGCGGGCGGCGGCCAAGCTGCACCGCCTGCTTGAAGAGAGCAAGTTCCACTTGACGACAGGGTTTGTCGGCACGCCTTACATCAGCCATGCATTAAGCAAACATGGCATGCACGAAGCAGCCTACAAGCTGCTTCTGCAGCAAGATTTTCCATCTTGGCTGTACCCAGTCACGAAAGGCGCGACAACCATCTGGGAGCATTGGGACGGCATTAAGGAAGACGGAAGCTTCTGGAGCAGCGACATGAATTCATTCAACCATTATGCATACGGCGCCATCGGCGATTGGTTATACCGGACTGTGGCCGGCATCCAAACGGTGGAGGCTTCTCCAGGGTATAAGCACATGGTAATAGCTCCTATCCCGGGACCGGGCCTGACATGGGCGGAGGGCTCGATCAATACCATGTACGGGCCAGTGCGGTCGTTCTGGAGGCTGGAGGAGGCCGACGGCCTTATGCAGGTGGAGGTAACCATTCCGCCGAATGCGACGGCTGAGGTTCGATTGCCGGGTACAACCGATCCTGCAAGCATTACAGAGGGCGGGGGCGTGCCGCTAAGCCAAGCGGCAGGCATCCTTTCGATTAGCGCTGGTGAAGAGGAT
Source organism: Paenibacillus sp. FSL W8-0919 (assembly GCF_038003785.1). NCBI lineage: Bacteria > Bacillati > Bacillota > Bacilli > Caryophanales > Paenibacillaceae > Paenibacillus > Paenibacillus sp. FSL W8-0919. Next base: position 5,237,282 of record NZ_JBBOPV010000001.1, on the reverse strand, counting down.
GTCGTAGTCCAAGCCGGCTCTGGGGAGTACAGCTTTCAGTACAAGTATCGTTTGCAGGTGTCGTAAGGTCACGGGGAATCGGATAACACATCCGGCTGTTTCAGACTTAGGATTCTCGTGAGTTGAGATGTGTTTGCTTAGGAATCGTGATGTTTGCGATTGTTGTTAAAGCTTGTGGATACCATTTGAAATTGTTTGCAGTGATCGAATGCTCAGTAGTGGTAAAATCTCAGGGATCGCAAAGCCTCAGTATGATAAAGTCTCAGTAATTGTAGAGTTTCAATGATTGTATAGTCTGATTGACCGTATTGTCTTTAGTACCTTAATAATTGGTTAGAGAGCCTCCTCTTGAACGGGTGTTCCGTTCGAGAGGAGGTTTTTGTTTGTATCATTTTAGAGGTGTGAAGTTCCAGACCCTTGTTTCGAGCTCCGCAGGCGCAGCAAGTCCTCAAAAGGCATGAGCGTTGCATAAAACCTATCACAACTTTTGCTGAAGTTACTATTTCTGTAACTACCTGTATCTTTTTCATGGACAAAACAAAAAAAGGCTCCTAATTTAGAAGACGTAGCACGTTGTCCACGACCTCTAAAAAGGAGTCCAAACCATGGATAACGTAACCCAAAACACTGTCGTTCGTCAACTGCTTTCTTTACTGCCTTTGGATGTACACGATCGACTCCTTCATGCCGATCGCTACGCCAAGAAGCTCACCATCAACAAAAGCATTCTCATTTTCATTCTGGCTCAGCTCAACCATTGGCAAAGCTATATCGAGATGGAAGAACAAATTTATGCACATTCTGACATTCGGTCCATCCTCGATCTGCCCAGCATCAGCGCAGCCCAATTGTCACGGAAACTCAGCGAAATCCCGACGGAAATCTTGCACATGCTTTTTCTCCATAGCGTTGCCCGTGTCCAGAAGCTGACGGCTCACCAGCAGGGCATTTCTTCAACCATTGGACCTCTGGCACTCATTGATTCGTCGAAAATCACACTCCCCTTGGTACTTGGGGATTGGGCCAGAGTTTCGCATACCTCCAGCGGGGTAAAGCTGCATGTGCGGCTCGTAGCCGCTTCACCCGAAGTGGTATATCCGGACGCTGTCATCCCATCGACTTTAAACGTAGGCGACCGAGCCGGGGCGGTCGAACTGGTCACCGAGCAGGCGGCAACTTATGTCATGGACCGTGGTTATGATAGCTACAAAAACATGGATAACTGGATGGAGCGCGGCATTCAATTTGTCATGCGAATGAGAGATCGCACCTCAATCCATGTTGTGGAGGAACGAGAAATCCCTCCAGGAAGTCCGATCACACGAGATGCTCTTGTGAACGTAGGTAGCGGTTGGCGCAAGATGAAGGAACGAGTCCGGCTCGTAGAGTTTTATGATGAGCAGGGGCGCTTTTATCGCCTACTTACCTCTCGACAGGACATAACGGCCGAAGAAGTAGCTCATATCTACAAATGCCGATGGCTTATTGAACTTTTCTTTAAATGGATAAAGCAGCATCTGCGCCTAAAAAAACTGCACAGCTATAAGCCGCAAGCGATATGGAACCAGATTTACCTTGCGCTGATCGCTTACGTGCTGGCACAGTATATGCAGCTACGTCTAGAAACCAAGAAAAGCGTTTGGCGTGTCCTTGAATTGTTTCGAATTCACATGTATCATCCGTGGTCCCAGTTCTTGAATGCTCTGTTTCGAGCACCTACGCGAACAACTTCTGGAAAGCCACGCGGTGCACCAAGGAAGGTACCTGAATTACGAACGAGCATTGGCATTTTTAAAACAAGCAAAGTGACTTAGGAAACAAAAATCTTGCACAAAATACATTTTATAGGAAAACGTAGCTACATTTAAGAAAGTGTTGGATCTTTTGGTGTAATTCTCGAAAAAACAACTGTAAATTAATTGTTCTTATTCAGATTTCATCCAAGTGATTGCTGATGTAAAGATTTATGCAACGCTCATGCTCAAAAGGGACTTGTGCGGGAGAAAGGGAGCTCCGCAGGCGCAGCAAGTCCTCAAAAGGGACTTGTGTGGGAGAAAGGGAGCTCCGCAGGCGCAGCAAGTCCTCAAAAGGGACGTGTGCGGGTGAAAGGGAGCTCCGCAGGCGCGGCAAGTCCTCAATAGGGACTTGTGCGGGAGAAAGGGAGCTCCGCAGGCGCGGCAAGTCCTCAAAAGGGACTTGTGCGGGTGAAAAGGAGCTCCGCAGGCGCAGCAAGTCCTCAATAGGGACTTGTGCGGGTGAAAGGGAGCTCCGCAGGCGCAGCAAGTCCTCAAAAGGGACTTGTGCGGGAGAAAGGGAGCTCCGCAGGCGCAGCAAGTCCTCAAAAGGGACTTGTGTGGGAGAAAAGGAGCTCCGCAGGCGCGGCAAGTCCTCAATTGCTCTTCTGTCAAGAAAGTAGACACCTCTAAGCTAAGCTATGCACTCGTAATAGCACTGCTCAAAACGCACCGGGGACATATACCCAATCGTACTGTTAGAACGTTTTCGGTTGTAAAAAAATTCAAGGTACCGGTACAGCTTCTGCCCGGCTTCCTCTTTTGTTTTAAACTTAGGTTTGCTGTAAATGAATTCTCGCTTTAGGATACTGTGAAACGCTTCAATACAGGCGTTGTCGTAGCAGTTTCCTTTGCGGCTCATACTGGGCTTCATGTTAAATTGCTTCAACTGTTCACGGTACTCTTTAGCGGCATATTGCGAACCGCGGTCGGAATGGTGAATCAATCCCTTCGGAGGCTTCTTAGCAGCATACGCCATCTTTAGGGCATCGAGGGTAAGGTCTGTGGTCATCCGATCGCTTAGCTTCCAACCGACGATTTGTTTGGTGTACAGATCCAGGATGCTCGCAAGGTAGAGTTTCCCTTGGCGGCAGGGGATGTACGTGATGTCAGCGACCCACTTTTCGTTGGGCTTTGTGGCTTTGAAATTTTGTTCCAACACGTTAGGGGCAATCGGGAGATCATGCTTGGAATCGGTCGTAACCACTCGGAACTTACGGGCCATGCATGAACGAAGGCCATGTTCGCGCATAATGAGGCCCACCGTACGTTCCGATACCGTCCATCCTTCCTTCACCAGCTCGTTTCGTATTCGGGGACTGCCGTAGGTTTCATCGGAGTCATAGAAGTGCCATTTCACACGTTCAGCCAGCGTTGCCTTACGTTTTTCCCGTTCAGAAGCTTCAGAGGTACGCCATTTGTAATAACCGCTCCGAGACACGTGAAAGAGAACGCACATCTTCTCCAATCGAAACTCGGAGCGATGATCTTCGATAAACTGGAACCTTAGTTCTTTTCTTTGCTGAAGATGTGCATGGCCTTTTTTAGAATCGCAATTTCTTCTCTCAAATCATCAATTTCGCGTTTTTGGTCTTCGATAAGTTGGGTTTGCTGACGTAAGGTTTCCCCATGATTGACAGGCTCGTGCTCGAATGCTCGATACTTTTTGACCCAGTTGCGTAATGTGCCTGGATTAATGTTCAACTCATCGGCGATCTGCTCCAGCGTCTTCGACTGTTCTTGCACGTACTTTACGGTTTCACGCTTAAATGTCTCGTTATAATGCTGCCTGTTACCACTCATATTTTTGACACCCTTTCGTCTGCTTTGTTTCATTATCGTTTTATCACTAAGGGGTGTCCACTTTTTATTCTAGCTGCAAAAAGGGACGTGTGCGGGTGAAAGGGAGCTCCGCAGGCGCGGCAAGTCCTCAATAGGGACTTGTGTGTGCATCTTGCGTGCCGCTAAAAGTAAACTTACTTCATGTAGTGGGTCGCATCATCGGCTAGTGTATATCGGTGATAGCGTTTTGCATTTGGATTAAGCGGTTTAATAAGCCCCTTAGCGAGTAAACTATGCATGATTTTAATAGACTTGTTTCGAGAAATTTTGAAGTGTCGCCGTACGTCCGCAAGGGCGAATGGGGTGTGTAACGTGCTGAAATATCGCATGGCCTCTCGTTCATATAAGGATAACTCTGCTATTTTGGGCATGGTGTGACTGTAGTAATCAAGAATATCGGCCAATGAGTTTCTGCAAGTCTCCGGGCGCTTCTCGATATCATCCATGCTGAATGGCAGGTAGGATATCCCGAGCGCTGCCATGGTTCGAATTTTGCTTCTTTCGAAGCTGAACCGTTCACGGGTTATCGTTTCGGCGTGCGCAGCGAATCCCTCACATTCCAAACCAAGCCGAAGCGGAGTATAAAAGACATCGATAAACAATGACACACCCGCGGAGTTCTTAATTCGATACTCCAGATCCACTCCTTGAAGGGTGCCGAGGACTGGCAAGACAACATTCTTAATTAGAAGCTTAGTACCTGTCATATCCCGATTCAGCATTTCAAGGCGGCGTTTGTCGGTTGTGCTTTTTTGTTCCTTGAGAAATAAATTGAACCTATCTTCAAAGCTAATCATAATGTCCTCCTTTTCAATCAGAGTACAAAAAAAGCCTCGATTGTTCCTGACGGAACTTTCGAGGCGTTCTTCGCTAACGGTAATACTCTGCAATATTTACTTGATTTCATTCTACTGCATTTAGTTTACCAAGTAAATGAATATGAAATTGCATTCTGTTCCGGGCAAGGTAAATGCGTAGCTTACAAATGATTTGTTGTGAAGGTCATCTGCCAGGTATGAGTGTGCGCCGTAAAAGTTAGCTAGCAAAGATCTAAATTGGACGGAGCAGCAGCGAGTATTTCAAGTGAGCGCCCTATCCGGAACGAAAATTCCCTTGTGCCTCAGCGAAATGAATACCGGCGGAAATGGTACATAAACGGGATCAAGGTTATGCTGTTGGTCCCCTGACCGCGCATGAATTTACACAACTCCCCGCTCAAACCATTCCAGCAAAAATTTTGCGAGCACAGGCACATTTCTGGGCGAATGCACATACGATACAGAGTGATATCAAGGAAGCGAGGGGAAATCTGTGGCAGTCATCAATGTCAACTCAAACGATGTGGATCTGCTGGCTAGACTCATTCGCGCAGAGGCGGAGGGCGAAGGAGAGCAGGGGATGCTCATGGTGGGGAATGTCGGCGTAAATCGCATTCGCTCCAACTGCTTGGACTTTCAAGGCATCCGCACCATGAACCAAATGGTGTTTCAAAACCCGGGAGGATTTGAAGCCACACAAAAGGGATACTTTTATCAAAGAGCCCGGGATAGAGATCGGCGGCTTGCTCAACGAGTCATCAACGGGGAACGAATCTGGCCTGCTTCTAACGCCCTCTGGTTCTTCCGCCCGGCTGGAGAATGCCCGGCAACCTGGTACAATCAGCAGAATACAGGGCGTTTCAAGGCGCACTGCTTCTTCACCCCGTCCTACGCCGATTGTCCGAGTGTGTTTTGATTTATTCTGTAAACCACCGCATCTTGCGGGCATATAGAAGGAGGAATACTTATGTTTAATCAAGGCGTGCCACCTGTGAATTACATGAATGGAGTTCGTTATCCGGGCGTACCAAGCCGTGGAACCGCAGGGTATACCGGAAATGTACCGCCACAAGTTTCAAGCGGGAGCCAAATTACGCAGGGAGGCGCCGTCATGCCGATGCCTCAATTCGAGCAGTCCTACGTTGAGAACATTCTTCGTCTGAATCTAGGCAAAACCGGCACCTTTTACATGACTTATGAAAATAACTCGCAGTGGAACGCCAAAGTGTTCACTGGCGTAATCGAAGCCGCTGGCCGCGATCATATCATTATCAGTGAGCGCTCAACCGGCCGTCGCATTCTTCTCCTGATGGTCAATCTCGACTATGTCGTGTTTGACGAGCCGCTTCAATACCAATATCCGGGTGTGATCGGCAACCCGCCGACCGGTCGGTAAATCCGATCATATTCACCGCTCGCTAATGTAACCTTCGCTTCCCTGGGAAAGCGAAGGTTATTTAGCATGTGCAACGGGCTGCAGAGAAACCAGTGCTGACGTTTATCGAACATGAGGAACCAATTCTATCTGTTATTAATAGAATATATCAATTCCCGGGAAACGAGGGTTAAGTGAAGAAAATCAAAACATAGCTTGTAACAACGCGTTTTAATGTCATAAGACAAAGTTTGACTGTGTATCGTAGTACTATATAATTACTTATATAGCTCGTAAACGTCGGAATAAGATAAGGAGATGAGTCCATTGGGAAGTTGACGCTTTGTCCGAACAGGTCGTTATGCTTAATGGCACCACACATTTTTAATAACCGAAGGAGGTGTTCCTGTTCGTCATCGCATCTGGAATGACGGATAGGAGATCGATTGAGTGACCCCTTACCGAGTTTGATTAGTCTTACCTTGGTATTGTTTCTCGTATTGTTAAACGGTTTTTTTGTATCGGCTGAAATCGCTTTGGTTAAAGTGAAGAGCAGTCGAATTGATGCATTAGCTGAAGAAGGGCATCGGAACGCAAGGTATGCCCAGAAAATATTAAGAAATCTGGACGGATATGTATCGGCCTGCCAGTTCGGCATAACCTTGGTGTCGATTGGACTCGGGTGGATCGGCGAACGGACGATATCCTCCCTGATCTCGCCATGGTTTACCGGAATCGGCTGGAGCGAAACGGCCATCCATGCGGTATCTCTGGTGATTGCATTCGTACTTATCTCCATCATGCACATTGTGTTCGGGGCGCTAGCGCCAAAAACGGTTGCTGTCCGCAAGGCAGAACGAATTGCGCTGTTATCTTCAGCACCGCTCAGCGTATTTTACAAGATTATGTTTCCTTTTATCTGGTTCGTCAACGGATTCTCGAATACCATTCTGCGCCTGTTCCGCATGCAGCCGGTGGTTGAACGGAACGTTCACACCGAAGAAGAGCTTCGGGATATGATGAAGGAGAGCAGTGAGATCGGCCTGATCGATAATACGGAAATGACGCTGGTCGACAATATCTTCGAATTCTCCGATACGACAGCCCGAGAAATCATGATTCCCCGAACTGAAATGATCTGTCTCTACAACAATTTGCCGATGGAAGAAAATATGAAGATCGCCAGCGAAGGCATGCGGACCAGATATCCCGTCTGTGATGAAGATAAAGACCATATTATTGGCTTCATTCATATTAAAGACTTGATGCGTGGACACATCCGTGACCAGCTTTCCTTGATTCGTCCGATTCTCGCCGTGCCTGAATCGATCAAGATTAGCGAGCTTCTGCGCAGAATGCAGCGAAGCAAGACGCAGATCGCAATTCTCATTGATGAATACGGCGGTACTTCCGGTCTGGTAACATTGGAGGACATTATGGAAGAGATCGTCGGCGAAATTCAGGACGAATTCGATGAAGAGCGGCCGGGAATTGAGTTGGTGGGGGAGGATGAATACTCCATCGACGGATTGATGCTGATTGAAGAAATTAACGAACAGTTTGGTCTGGATATGGAAACGGAGGACTACGACACCATCGGTGGATGGCTGTCATCGCGTCTGGAAGTTTTGCATCCGCATAAAGGCCAATTCGTCATGTACGGAGATTATTCGTTCATGATTGAGGAGACGGAAAATAAACGAATCTCGCGCATCCGCCTTGCAAGACAGCAGCAGGAGCTGCTGCAAGAGGAAGCAGGGGCTTAAACTGGGTGTTATAAGAAACAACGACAATAATTGTCGTTGTTTCTTTTTATTTGCAGAAAAGTTTCAAAAAATATATCAAAAGATGAAGAAAACGATAAGATTGCATTAATAGACTATGTTAAAATATGGATGTTCCTATCAAATTGAGAGAAAGGTGATGTTATGTCAAACGTACGCAGTCCTAAACGTATGGTCTCCGCTCTTGCAGTAAGTGCACTTTTAAGTTTAACCTTGGCGGGAGGGGCTTACGCGGATTCGGCTACAGACATTGCACCCGGTGCCTTAACTCCTCCGCCACCAGTGGAATTGAACGTGAATTCTATGAATCTGATGGCCAACAACTATCTTACGAGTTACTACTCTTCGATCAGCAAGGCTAGCAGCTCGCAGGTCAGCGTTTATGGCTCTACGAGTGCCGGACAAGCCGTCGACGCCATTGGCATCCAGTTCGTCCTTCAGCGATGGACGGGAACCGCGTGGGTCGATGCAGGCGCGTCTTCCGATAACGGGACGAACAAAGCTTCCCACAGCGCTACCAAGACATTCAGCGTGACTCAGGGCTATTATTATCGTGCCAAGACTACGCATTGGATCAACGAGAATGGTACATATGAAGATGGGGTTTATTATACGAATTCCTTGCTGGTAGAAAAATAAGCATAATGAAGAAGAGCACCCAATGAGGTGCTCTTCTTCTATACAACCGACTTCACACGCCTTGCGTGTGGCTTACCGGATGCCGTTCGCGATCTTGAGAAACTCTTCCTTCGAAATAAACCCGCTGATCATAACAAGGATCTGGTCATTATTATGCAGGAAACGAAGGTTTGTTTCCGTGATATAAGCAGCAGCTCCGGAATCCAGCTTCAGTGTGCCCGTTACCTCGCCGCCTACGCTGATGGCTTTATCGGCGGTTATTTCGATAAAGCTTACATGGATTACTTTACCGTCCCCATTCATATATTCGAGTTTCAGATCCTCGATAGGGCCGTCTTCTGAATTGGAGATTCCTGACGCCTGGATGAACTCATAGCCATTAGGAATATAGCCGACTTCAGGAATCTTGAAATTCACGCGTTTCTGGGATTCGGTTAGGGATGCATCCGAATCGGTGAACTCATAGGTCTCGGTTTCAATCAGTTCGGCAGGTGGCACATATTCTTGACCAGGTACAGACGATACATCCGGCGGAGGCGGGGTGAGGGCTTTGCTCTCGTCAACAGGTGCTTTCTTGCCAAAGATTTGACCGGCTAAACCGTTGCCCCAATCCACAATCTGCTGATAAATCGGTGATACCGCTTGCGTGACCGTAGGCTGCGAGAACATGAAGGCGCCGAAAGCCATCGAAGCGGCAACAATTCCGGCATATTGAAATCTGCGCCGGCGTTTCTTGCGCTGGTTCAGCTTCTCAAGCTGCATCTTGACTTGCTGCCAGGATTGACGCTTGCTATCGTCGTTCGTAGGGTATGAGGAGCTAGAAGCTGCACGATCGAAGGCTTCATCAAAAGCCTCATTAAACCAATCATCGTATTTTTCGTTGCTCATCTAATTCACCCCACTCTCTATATAGCATTTTCTTCACGGATTCCCTAGCTCGAAACAATCGCTGCTTGACGATCTCTTCCCGAGTATCGAGCAGGTCAGCAATTTCCTTGTAAGTCATGTTATGCTTCCAGCGGCACTCGATCAACAGCCGGTATTCCGGCTTTAACTGATCCAGGTATTGCACAATCGCCTCTTCCAGCATATTCGACTCCACCTGCTGCTCAACATTGGTGGAAGAAACCACCATTTCTTCTTCATTAATAAAAACACGTTCAACATCCACTTGGTTACGGTATTTTTTATTTTTTCGCAAATAATTCATGGTCGAATTTTTGGCGACGACCCGGAACCATCCGCGCATCTTGCTCTCCATGTCAAATGTAGGCTTACTGGTAATGACTTTAATAAAGGATTCTTGAATTATATCCTCAACAGCAGCATGATCCCGGACTACATACAAAATTTGTCCATACACAAGATCATAAAATTCATAATAGATTTCTTCCTGAATAGGTTCACTGAGTTCCGTGAAATCTGCTGCAAGGAGGAGTTGTAATCGGTTAGACACGCGATATTCCCCTCTCTGGTGTAACCATCCTATTTCTCTCATCATTTTACAACACATTGAAAGAAAAAGCCCTATGATTTCAATTAACAATTACAGTAAGAGACTCTTATAAGAATATGCCGGCGGTCTTCACGATATTATCGGGTAAATCATTCAGGGTCGAACAAGCTGGGTTGAATAGAAGGGGATAGGCAGGACATGAGAATGCTGGAACACCAGTTAAGGAGGGCATGAGTATGCTGAAACAGCAATCAAGCAAAAGAGGCCGTCCCGGTAGAAAACTCCACGTTTGGACAGCCCCTGTGCCACATTCAGATGAGGTTGTAACGATGATCAAGTTGAGCCAAGGCTTTTTAGAGAATGAGCTTATGCCCAGTTTCCGTTAATGAAGACAGGCTCTTCTCTGCCGTCACGGGTAATGCCGGTAATTTGCAAATCTTTGGAGCCCATCATGAAATCGACATGCGTAATACTGGAGTTCAAACCGTGTTCCTGAAGCTGTTCAGGTGTCATCGTCTTGCCTCCTTCGAGGTTAAAGGCATACGCGCTGCCAATGGCGAGATGACACGAGGCATTTTCATCAAACAGGGTGTTGTAGTACAGTATTCCGCTTTCGGATATCGGTGAGCGATAAGGCACGAGAGCGACTTCACCCAAGTAATGCGAGCCTTCGTCCATAGAAATGAGACGGGACAGTGTATCCTCGCCTTGCTCGGCAGAGAAGTTGACGATACGCCCGTTCTCGAAGGTCAGGGAGAAATTGTCGATAATGTTACCGCCATAGCTGAGCGGCTTCGTGCTGCGAACCGTTCCGTTGACTCCGGTTTTGAGCGGAGCCGTGAATACTTCTTCTGTCGGGATGTTGGCCACAAAGCGCTCGCCCTTTTCATTATGACTGCCGGCTTGTGCCCAAATATGCCCTTCCGGCAGCTCGATTGTGAGATCGGTCCCGGGGGATGTAAACCGCAGCTTGCTGTATTTCTTTTGGTTCAACTCATCAGATTTGCGCTGAAGCGTTGCGATATGATCTTCCCAGGCTTGGATCGGATCCTCAAGATCGGCACGCACGGCGTGAAAGATGGCATCCCACATTTTATCCACCTGTTGTTCTTGGGGAACGTCAGGGAACACCTTGGCGGCCCAATCGGGCGAGGCGTAAGCAAGACCCGTCCAGCTCATTTTATCCGCTTGCTGGTATTGACGGTATTTCGACATGGCGGCGCCGTACGTGCGTTGATAATTGGAAATCCGCTCCGGGTCTACGCCTTTAAGCAGATCCGGATTTGAGGACACGATCGTTAGAAATGCGGCCCCCTGCTCCGCGAGCTCCGTAACTTCCTCCGCATAGTATTTCGGCGGTTCAAGAAAGGATTCGTCCGGCGCCAAATCGTAACGGATCCGGTTGACAACCTCATCACTGTAATTCACCTTTACCAGCTTGGCACCGATCTCATAAGCCTTCTTCACGATCAGGCGCACGAGCGGGGCAGCATCAATCATGGCATTGACGACAAGCGTCTGGCCAGGCTGCACATTGGCACCGACTTTTACGGCAAGTTCTGCGTAATTTTCTAATTTTTGTTCAAAGCTTAGCATGGATGATCCTCCAATTCTTAGCGTATTTCCGAAGGTCCCCGCAAAAGTTAAGGAATTATGCTTGCGCCTCCACAATCTCTTTACGAATCGACCTCAGGTCAATAAAAGGTGAAGCTTAGCTTGTTAAGAAAGCAGCTGCTTAGGAAGCAGCTGCTTTATGTACGATTCATCGAGTGCTTAAAATGCCCAATTTCCTTTCAGGAACACAGGCTCTTCACGTCCATCCTCGGTAATGCCGTAGATATCCATTTCGGCCGAGCCGATCATGAAATCCACATGGGTAACGCTCGTGTTCAGGCCCTTCTGAGCAAGCTGCTCTTGATTCATGTCTTTACCGCCCTCGAGGCAGAAGGCATATGCGCTTCCTAAGGCGAGGTGATTGGAGGCATTTTCATCGAACAGGGTATTGTAGTATAAAATGTTGGACTCGGAGATTGGGGACTGGTGGGGTACCAGCGCGACTTCGCCAAGATAACGGGCACCTTCGTCCATGTTCAGGAGACGTTCCAGTGTTTCGTAGCCCTGCTCTGCCGTGAAGCTGACAACCTTGCCGTTCTCAAAGGTAAGCGAGAAGTTGTCCACGATATTGCCGGCATAACTCAATGGCTTCGTGCTTGCGACCGTCCCGTTGACACCGGTCTTCAGCGGCGCTGTAAACACTTCTTCCGTCGGCATATTCGCAACAAAGGAATGGCCGCGCTCATTGATGCTGTCGCCTTGCGCCCAAATATGACCCTCCGGCAGTTCAATGGTGAGATCCGTACCCGGCGCGACGTAATGGAGCTTCTTGTACCTCTTAGCATTCAGCACGGAGGACTTTTGCTCCAGCACAGCCAAATGCTTGTTCCAAGCTTCTACAGGATTCTCCTGGTCCACGCGGACCGTATGGAAGATGGCATCCCACAGCTTCTGTACTTGCTCCGATTCAGGAACATCCGGGAAAACTGCGGCTGCCCATGCTGGCGACGGAATCGCGATCAAACACCAGCTGAATTTATCAGCTTGCTGGTAAGCACGGTATTTCTTCATTGCCTCGCCGCGAGTTTTGTAGAAATTCGCGATTCGCTGCGGGTCAATTCCGCTCAGCAGGTCCGGATTCTCCGACAGCACGTGCAGAATAGCGGCACCGTTCTCGACAAGCTCCGTCAGCTCCCCCGCATACCATTTTGGCGCTTCGGTGAACACGTCATCGGCTGCCTTCTCGAATTGTAGACGAGTGATGGCTTCATCGTTCCACATGATCTTTACCAGGCGCGCACCTGCTTCATATGCCTTCTCGGCAATCAAACGGGTAAAATCGGCGGCTTCTACAGGGGCATGCACGACCAAAGTTTGCCCTTCCTGTATGTTAACCCCAACCTTTACGGCCAGCTCGGCATACTTGTGGAGTGATGTATTCAAATCGGACATTTGGTACCCTCCATTGCGAAAATTAATTTTAACACTCATATTATATACTAGACCAAGCATCATATGAAAAACAATAATCAGGAGCAAATAAAAGTGATATACTAAAATTCTATGATGAGTCATCATCGGATAACCGAAGGAGAGTGAAACACATGTCACAAGTCCGGATTGAACGTGCGGACATGAAACGTGATGAAGAGGATCAATTCGTGGGATACACCGTGTTTTCCATAGATGGACATGCAGCATCCTATGAGATTACATTCCTGAGCAAGAACGGCCGGGATTGGGATTACAGCCTGAACTTTGCGGCCGAGCCCGGGCTTGAAGAGCAATTCCTGCAGGTGGATGAACGTCTTGAAGAGGACGACGAGCTTTTTGACGATCTGTTGGATGCTGCGATTGATGCGGGCAATTTCGATGACGCATCGGAATGAAGCATTGCCGTTCCCGGGTAATTCACCGTTAGTCGTTTGAAATTCTTGACGATGAGAAACAACAAACCGTACACTTCCGGTTCATGAGGAGGCGTACGGTTTGTTTTTCGCGTGTACGAAGGCAAATGACTTCAGCCGTCTAACCGATTGTGATACGGCCTTCCGGGTGCCGGTACAGCTCTTTACTGTTCTTTCTGCTGATCGCATACGCCAGTGTCAGCGGCCCAAGACGGCCCAGGAACATGAGTAATGCGATCGTGATTTTTCCGATCCCGGACAGCTCGCCGGTGAGGCCCATGGATAATCCGACGGTACCGAATGCCGAGACGGCTTCGAACAATATTCGCAGAAATTCGCCGGATTCGGTGATGGACAGGAACATTGAAGCACCGACAAGGAGCAGCAGGGACAGAATGGTTAGCGTAACGGAACGGTAAACAACGGCTTGCGAAATTCGGTGCCGGTAGAGGACCACATCTCGTTTCCCCTGAATCATCGTAATGACCGCGCCGATCAGAACCGCAAACGTTGTTACTTTGATGCCTCCGCCGGTTGAACCCGGGGCAGCTCCAATGAACATGAGCAAGATCATGAAGAATTGGGTCGACTGCTCCAAGCTTGCAATATCGAGCGTGCTCACGCCACCTGAGCGCGGCGTAATGGACTGAAAGATGGCGGCCATCCATTTCGCCGGGTACGATAACGGACCAAGTGTCTTCGTATTATGATATTCCAGCACGAAAATCATGAGGGCTCCGATGACGATCAGGAGCGAAGTGACGGTCAATACCACCTTGGAATGCAGCGACAGCTTCCGGCACTTCGGATATTCAATCAGGTCGAAAATGACGATAAACCCGATGCCTCCGAGAAAAATCAGCACCATCAATACAATATTGACGAACGGATCTGTCACGTAGCTGGCAAACCCGGCAAAGGGTCCGTGAATTTGGCTCATGAGATCAAATCCGGCATTATTGAATATGGAAATACTTTGAAATATACCGAAATAGGCAGCCTCGGATAGCGGCATCATCGATGAGAACCGCAGTGTCAGCAGGAGAGCGCCGGTGCCTTCGATGATCAAGGTGTAGATCAGAACCCGGCGAATCAGATCGACGATACCCTGGATTTGATATTGTCCCATGGCCTCTTGAAGAATCATTCTTTCCCTCAGCGAGATTCGCCGGTTGAACATCAGGGCGACCCAGGTTGCAGAGGTCATGAATCCCAAGCCTCCAAGCTGAATCAGCAGAAGCATGACGACTTGTCCGAATCCGGACCAGTGCAAGCCGGTGTCTACGACCGCCAGGCCGGTTACGCTGATGGAGGATACGGCCGTAAAGAAAGCATCGATGATGGGCGTCGATGTTCCGTCTGCCGTTGAAATTGGAAGCTTAAGTAAAAACGTACCCAACAAGGTGATCGCCGCAAACCCGATCGCAAGAAATTTTGGCGGGGTCATTTGGTTTCGCAGATCTTTCTTTTTCATTCCCTTTTGATCCTTTGCATGTAAAATAATATTGAAATCTTTCTCTAATATAACACGAAAGGTGAATCATACAACTAACATGAAGGCAGACAGAGCACCTATCCCCGTATTCATCCCTTTATTTATAGGCATTATTGCCATTTCATTCTCTTCCATTTTTGTGAAATGGTCCGACAGTCCTGTATCCGTCCAGGCCATGTACCGCCTGATGATCACAGCGATCATGATGCTGCCCTTTGCGGGCAAGTATGCGGGCGATGCCAGATCGTTAAAGCGCTCGGAATGGGGGCTCTTGGCTCTCTCTGCTGCGATGCTGGCCCTTCATTTTCTATTGTGGATGGGCTCCTTGCAGTGGACCAGCGTCGCGAGTTCCACGATCATTTTAGCGCTTCAGCCGGTATTTGTCATGATTGGAGCGTACTTATGGTTCAAGGAGAGAACCTCGCTCGGAGCGCTGTTTGGGATGTCGATTGCATTCCTGGGCGTATTTCTGCTGATCGGCAGCAGCGGCTTCGGCGGACAGGAAGGACATTTCAAAGGCGATCTCATGTCTCTTCTCGGTACGGCTGCCGTTGCGGTCCATATGCTGCTCGGACAGCTTCTTCTAAGACGTCTTCCTTCCTTTCTGTACAGCTGGCTCGTGTTTGTGATGGCGTCACTGATTCTGGCCGTCTATAACCAGATTCAAGGCTATTCCTTTACCGGATACTCGGGCAGGGAGTGGGGAATCTTCCTGCTGCTTGCCATCGTGCCCACGGTCTTCGGGCATTTGCTGTTCAATTGGCTGATGAAGTTTGCATCGGCTTCAACCGTGTCCATGAGCGTGCTGGGGGAGCCGGTTGGAGCAAGCGTGCTGGCTTTTCTTATCCTTCACGAAACGATGTATCCGCTGCAGGCTGCCGGCGGAGCGCTTGTGCTGCTGGGGCTTATTCTGTTTTTGCGGGTCGGAGCATCCCCTAAGCGTCCGAAAGAGTTTGAGCAGAAGGGAGCGGCTTAAAAGCGCTTCGCCTCTTGCTGCCGACTAGTTACGCGTGTAATGGCGCACACTGAGATTATATTGCCCGATGCCATATATTTGTTCGCAGGGGCTGCGGACGGTCAAAGGAGAATCTTGCGTGTGAAAGCTGTTACCTATCAAGGCCGGCATAACATCAAAGTCAAAGAAGTGAAGGATGCATCGCTTCTACGCAGGGATGACATCGTGATCCGGGTTACAACGACGGCCATATGCGGCTCGGATTTGCATTTGTACAATGGCGAGCTCAGACAGATGACCGATGATTATATTATCGGGCATGAACCGATGGGCATTGTTGAAGAGATCGGGCCCGAAGTCGGCAAAGTGAAAAAAGGGGACCGCGTCGTCATCCCGTTCGTCGTCTCTTGCGGGAAGTGCCTGTACTGCCTGAACCAAATGGAAAGCCAATGCGATTATGCCAATGACGCGAGGGACACCGGAGGCTTCTTCGGCTACAGCAGCGCTTTTGGCGGTTTTCAGGGCGCGCAGGCTGAGCTTCTGCGGGTCCCCTACGGAAACTTCATGCCATTTGTCATCCCGCCGAGCGCCGAAATCGAGGATGAGAAGCTGCTGATGCTGTCCGACGCGCTGCCGACGGCTCTATGGAGCGTGGAGAATGCCGGCGTGAAGCCAGGCGATACGGTTGTAGTCCTTGGAAGCGGCCCTATCGGTTTGTTAACCCAGAAGTTTGCCTGGCTCAAAGGCGCCGAGCGTGTCATTGCCATTGACCATGTAGATTACCGACTTGAGCATGCCAAACGGACGAACCTTGTGGAAACCTACAATTTTCAAAGCTTCAAGGAGATCGAAGGGTATATCCGGGAAATTACCAAGGGCGGGGCCAGAATTGTCATCGACTGCGTTGGTTTGGATGCCAAACGGACGGGGCTGGAGATGGTAGGCACGTTGATGATGGTGCAGGGAGGGTCACTCGGAGCATTCCGGATGGCAGCCGGCATGGTCCGCAAATTCGGGACGATTCAGCTGACCGGGATTTACGGGCTGAAGTATAGCGCATTCCCGCTTGGTCAGCTGTTCGAACGGAATATTACCCTGAAGATGGGGTTGGCTCCCGTGACTCACTACATTCCGGTGATCTATCAGATGCTGAAGGACGGAATCGTCGACCCTTCGGATATCATTACGCACCGGCTGCCAATTGATAAAGCTCCGCATGCGTATGACATTTTCAATGAGCGCAAGGACGGATGCATTAAAGTCCTATTAAAGCCTTGACGGTGCGAGACCTGCGGGACCGGAGGACCAAAGGATATAGAAGATTTGAAAATGCTGCGTTTCGACAGATTCCCAATCTGATCGAAGCGCTTTTTTGTGCGAAGCGAAAAGAAACAAGGCCGTTGACAGAATGTTTGGAAGTATTATAGTTATTAGAAAAAGAAATGGGAGTAGGAGAGGGATCACCAACATGAGCATCAGATACAGCGAGCTCACGCCGGATGCGGCAGAGCACTCGTTTCTGCAGGGGGTTAAAGACTGTATTCCGACCTTGCTCGGATATTTAAGCATCGGCTTTGCAGCGGGGGTCGTTGAGCGCACGGCAGGCTTCAGCCTGCTTGAGATTGCGCTGATATCGCTCCTGCTGTATGCAGGTTCAGGACAATTTATCGCGGCCGGCATGGTTGCCGCAGCTAGTCCGGTCATCTCGATTATCGTGACCATTTTTTTTGTGAATGCGAGGCATTTTCTCCTTAGCGCGGCCCTAGCGCCCTATTTCAAAGGCTTGTCGCTAGGAAAGAGCTTCTTCATCGGATCCCTGCTGACAGATGAAACCTTCGGAGTGGCATCGGCGAAGGCGGTCGAGGAGAAGAGACTGGGTTATAAGTGGATGGTCGGGCTTAATATAACCGCTTATCTGTTCTGGTGCGCAGCGAACGTTGCTGGTGGACTGGTCGGAGAGTGGATACCGGATCCGGAGCGGTACGGGCTGGATTTCGCGTTGCCAGGCATGTTCATCGGCCTTCTGGCGCTGCAGCTGATCAGTCGCAAGAAGTATAAGCTGGATTTGCTGGTTGTTGTCGTTTCAGTGATTGCCGTCATGGCAGCAAGCACAATCGTGCCTGGCAGCGCTGCGGTAATTATCGCGATTATGGCCGCGGCTACGGCGGGATTGGCGGTGGAACGATGGAAATAAGATGGCATATCGCTCTTCTCATTATCGGCTCAGCCGTGGTAACGCTTATACCGCGTGTGCTGCCGCTTATGATTCTTAGCAAGCTCCGTATCCCCGAGTTGGCGATCCGTTGGCTCGACCATGTGCCGATCGCCGTGATGTCCGCGCTGCTTGCCTCAGAGCTGCTGCTTTCGGACGGCCGGGTTGATCCCGGCAGCCATTTGCTTGAGCTGATCGCCGCTGTGCCTGCTTTTCTTACCGCCTTTTTGACAAAGAGCTTGTTCGCCACGGTGGTGGTCGGCATTCTATCCTTGGTAGTGCTCCGACTGATCGTTTGATATCAAGCGCTCACCAAGTCACAACAGCTATTCTTGTCTGCCGGACAGCAGAAAGGAATAGCTGTTTTTATATGAAACAGGGATGAATTGGTCTAATGTCAGGGGACAGGGGTCCTAGCGGACAGCGGAGGCGCTGCATATGGTGTACTAACCCATGATGTGTTAACACGAGGAAAGAAACAAGGCAGAAGGAGGAGAGACGGGGGATGATGCCGACGGTTACGATAGTCGTACCTTTCTATAACTGCCCGTATATACAGCAAGCACTGGATAGCGCGGTCCAACAAACGTATCCCGCGGTTGAAATCATCGTGGTGGACGACGGGTCGACGAGTCACGCAGATCTGATCGCTCCTTACACGAACAGGGTCTACTATATGGGGAAAAGCAACGGGGGGACGGCCAGCGCCTTAAATCACGGAATTTTGCATGCTTCGGGAGAATACATTGCTTGGCTCAGCTCGGATGATCGGCTGGTTCCCCAAAAGGTCGAGCGACAGATGGCGTTCATGTTGAGCCGGGGGCTCGATATCAGCTACACTGGTTTTTCCTTAATCAATGAGCATACCCACATGATCAAGCCCTATGAGGGAATCCCGATGGCCAGCACAGCCGATCTATGCCGCAAGTTCATCTATTCCAATCCCATCAACGGATGCACCGTTATTGCGAAAAAAGACTGGTTCCTCCGAGTAGGCATGTTTAACGAGCATCTTCGTTACACCCATGATTACGACTTGTGGATTCGACTATTAATGAGCGGCGCGGCCTTCGGCTTCTTACCGGATATGCTTACGCTGTACCGCGTGCATTCACAAATGGGAACGCTGCGTTATAACGCGACGATTGCAAAGGAATATGAAATGGTCAAAAACAATTATCGGGGCATTCTTGAGCATCTTGCTCGGAAGCACGGCGGATAGCGGGGGATACGATGAAGATTTTGCTTGCAACCCATTGGCTGGTCCCTCATGTAGGCGGCGTTTGGAACTTCATGCAGCAGCTCAAGTACCGACTCGAGCTGCTCGGTCATGAAGTCGATTTGCTTGGCAACAGTCCGGACTATAAAAAAATCCATATCGTCAACCGAGGACTGGAGCTCTCTAAAGACCACCTGGTGCCTATGCTTGAGGCCAAGCTGACTCCCCAGGCGGCGCCGGGATTGAATCAGCACTTTGCTATTCGCCATTATGAGCTCGAGCGCTATTGCATGGAACTGGCGGCAGCCTACTTCGGGCTGGAGCAATACGACTTGATCCATACCCAGGATATTTTCTCGGCTAGATCACTGGGCCGCGTAAAGCCGAAGCGCACCCCGCTCATTTCCCATGTCCACGGTTCCGTAACACAAGAAATGACCGACTATTACCGGGATCACCCTGAAGCCGGCGTCAACGAGAGCAGCCCGGCTTGGCGTTATTTTCCGGCTGTAGAATATCATGCTGCTATGGGCTCTGACCTGATGATCACGGCAAACCAATGGTGTAAAAACATCCTGGTCCACCGGTGCGGGATCCCGGATTACCGAATCACCGTGTTTCAATACGGCCTCGATGCCGAAGCCTTCTGGGCCAAATACCGGGAAGGAAGCACACTGCGGAGACCACTCGGCAAAAAGGTCATTATCTGTCCTGCCAGACTTGTTCACGTCAAAGGAATCCACGTCCTGATCTCTGCACTTGCGATCCTCAAGCAGATGCGCAGCGATTGGGTTTGCTGGATTGCCGGGGACGGTGATCTGCGCAGCCAGCTGGAGGCGCAAACGTACTCGGCTTCCTTGCAGCATGACGTGTTCTTCCTTGGCGAGCATCATAATGTTCCGAGTCTGTTGAAGGAGGCGGATATATTCACGCATACGTGCATTCAGGACAATCAGCCGTTCTCGGTCATGGAGGCGCAGATGGCCGGTCTTCCCTCCGTCGTTTCTTCCGCAGGGGGCCTGCCCGAGATGGTTACGCACGGCCAGACCGGCTTGATTGCCCCGGTAGGCGATCCGCTGGCAACGGCGCAGTTCTTGTATCTCTTGTTGGAGAAGGATGAGTACCGTAAACAGCTGGGGCAGAATGCGAAAGCCTTTGCGCTGCAGCATTGGTCCATGGATAAGATGATCAGCAGGATGCTGAAAATATACGAGGGCGCAATCTTGCAAAAATCGGGATAGAGAGGAGAAGGTGCACGGCATGAACCAGCAGTCTTTTACGGTAATGAGCGATCTGTACAATCGAATCTTCGTTAATCAGGTGTCAACGCCGGAGCTGCTTGTGGATTACACGGTGTGGAACCGGATTCTTCAGTCGCTGCCTAAGGAATACAAGCTGCCGGACGAACCGGTCAATTACGTCTAGCCATCCGCAAGAGCAATGGAAAGGCAGACCATGTTGATCATGGCCTGCCTTTTATACTGTAAACGAAGCGAGAACGATACATAAGCTTTTTCATTAGACGACGAAAATGTCCCGAAATAAAAAGCTCCACCGATGCCTGTTGCTGATCCATATGTCGACGTTCGGCATCAGGACAGGGCATACATGCTTCAAATTCCAGTCCTGCCATTCCAACTCGACGACCGGAGCATGGTTGACGACAAGCACGTGGAATGGGCCTGTACACAGCTCTTTCAGCACAGCTTCCAATTCTTTGACTTCCTCGTAGTTGGAATCCGTTCGGATAAAGAGAATTCGTCCCCCGCTCTCCACGTATTGTAAAAATCTAGCGATGCGCCGGTCATATTTTGCCTTGATTTCAGGAAAAGCGGCAAAATGAGGGGGGAAGTTGTTATGCGTGTAAAAATCATGGTTCATGTAAAGCTCGTATTCCCGGTCCAATACGTTATACAGCTCATCGCTGGCTTGATTGACGAGAACCAAATTCGGGTAAACGAGCATCCCTTGAAAACGATTGCGGAGCATTCTCGAGATTTGAGGCAGCACGGGAGTTCCCATCCAATCAATGGGACCGGCGAACTTGCGAAGGCCGTGTGCCTTCATTTCCATACCCGGTAAGCAATTTGACCCTAGGCTGAATACTGCCGAGTACACGCCCTTGATATCCTGCAGCGTTGCCATGAGAAGACACAGCTCCTTTCATTTTTTGATATTTTATTCTTTCAATATATTAAATGCGGGCCGGAGGGAAGCGGCTTGGACCGGGTGTACCCTTCCACAGAATTGGTCGAACGTCCTCAATGGATTGGCCCTTCCGCCGATAGGTCGTCATACATACCCTGTTATTAATGATCCTTCAATAGCAGGGGGGAATACGATGTCCATCTTTCGATTAGATGCTGCAGAGTACGGAAGTATTGATGCGCGTTATATCCAGTCGGTCGATCTGACGATTACGAACACGGGCGGGGAGGACTTTGACGTATTGATCCACGGGTATTATCCCCATGGCGTTTATTACGTCGGGCTGGTGCATGCCGCAGCGGGGGCTACCGTATTTGTGCCAGATATCACGAACCAAAATATGACATTCAGCTTGCTGCTGGTAACGAACATCAACTATTCATACTCCACGCAAATTACGGTTCATGCCAAAAATCAGGGCCAGCTTGTGGCTGTATTTTCAAAATCCGATTTTTATACGATTGAATAAGGAGGGCGCGACATGAAGGTGCTGTTCGTATACTATGTACCGAGCGGAGGCGTCGAGACATTGAACAGACAGCGGTGCCGTGCACTCCGCCTCGCAGGGATTGAATCTCATTGCCTGTATTATTCCTGGGGCTCGGGTATGCAAAATCCTGCGGACTTTCCGATATATGTGACCCGGAACGATATCGAGATCAAGCATATTTTGGACTCGTGCGGTTTTAATTGCATCGTTGTGACGACGGATCATGCAAGCTTTCCAAGATTCCGCATGCTGGGTTACCAAGGGAAAATGCTGCTGGAAATCCAAGGCTACGGACCAAGGAGCGTTGCCCAAGCACAGCTGACACAAGCCATTCCTTATGTCAATGCCTATGCGGATGGGCTGCTCAATCCGAACACGCCGCATATTTCCGCGTTATTCCGGGATTTATATCCCAACAAACCGCAATTCAATTTCAATAATTGCTTTGATGGCACCGAATTCACATACAGGCCGTCCGGGATTCATGCCAGCCCGATCATAGCGTGGCTCGGGCGCATCGAGGACAATAAGAACTGGCGCGAATTTCTTCATATTGGACATCAGCTTATGGCTCACGTACCGGATCTGCAATTATGGATGTTCGAGGATAATCAGCTCAGCATTCCATCGGAACGCGAGCAGTTTCATGCACTGATCGCCGAGCTCGGCTTGTCCGACCGGCTTACGATCCGTGCGAATGTCCCGAATGCACAGATGCCGTACTATTACTCCATCATCGGGGACTCCGGCGGCTTTCTGTGCAGCACATCGAAGGTGGAGGGAGCGCCGTACGCGGTGCTGGAGGCGATGAGCTGCCGTTGTCCGGTGCTTACGACGGATTCGGATGGTGTCTCAACCTCGGTGTATCATAATGAAACAGGAAAGTTCTATGTTCTGGGGAACATCCAGCATGCGGTACAGGAGGGGCTTGAGCTGATGAGGAGTCCGGGATTGCGTGAGCACATCCGGACACGGGCGAAGAACCATGTGCACGAGAGTTTTAATCCGCATTTGTATGCGATGAACTTTGCATCCATGCTTCAGGCTATCGGGCTGTGAGGGGCGCGAGCACGGCCTGCTTTGTACGAAGTGTCGTACAGAGCAGGCCGGTTTGCATGGGTTTTGGCCGGAATGGTCCGGAAGAACATGCAAAGTGGGTCAGTTCGGGTGAACAATTACTTGATCTTTACGGAGCTCTGAAGGCGGATCACGTCCCGAAAAGGGACTTGTGCGAGAGAAAAGGAGCTCCAAGGGCGCAGCACGTCCCGAAAAGGGACTTGTGCAGGTGAAAAGGAGCTCCAAGGGACTTGCACCGTGACCAATAGCCCGGCTCATTCCACTTCAGGAATCGAGCCGGGCTATTTTTTAAGTGATTACCGTCAGCTCTACCCGCCCGAAAAGGGGCTGCGGAGAAGGGGCTTCGGGCCTTCCTATGTCGGCTGCACCCAGGAATGGTAGGTTTCCGCAATGCCTTCCTCAAGCCGGTAGCGGGGATACCATTCCAGGATCTCGCGAGCTCGGGAATTGTTCAGGCAGCTATGGACGATGTCACCCGGCTTAGCCGGGTGATATTCAATATGGATCGGTTCGGGATGATTACA
The DNA here is from genome assembly GCF_038003785.1 of Paenibacillus sp. FSL W8-0919. Taxonomy (NCBI): domain Bacteria; kingdom Bacillati; phylum Bacillota; class Bacilli; order Caryophanales; family Paenibacillaceae; genus Paenibacillus; species Paenibacillus sp. FSL W8-0919. The sequence goes on along the minus strand of NZ_JBBOPV010000001.1, from coordinate 5,213,934 downwards.
GCGAATCAACTCGACCAGGTGATTGATCGGTTGGCTGCTTCCGGTGCTGACGTGCAGAATCTCTTGATCGCCATGATGGATGGCTGCGAGATTGGCTTCCACAACGTCCTTGACAAAAATAAAGTCCCTCGTCTGGCTGCCGTCCCCATATATGTGCAGCGGCAGCTTCTGCAGCAGTCGAGCCCCGAAAACGGCAACGACGCCGCCTTCGCCTTTGGGCGTCTGACCCGGACCATATACGTTGCCGTAGCGCAGAATCGTGTAAGTCAAGCCGAAGAAACGGTGATAGAGCCGCACGTAATGTTCGCCTACCATTTTCGATAACGCATAGAAGGAGATTGGCGATAGCGGGTCGGTTTCATGCAGCTCGGGCTTTTCAAGATCGCCATATACGCCGGCGGTCGAAGCGTACACGAACTTTCGCACACCCGCTTTGCGGCATGCTTCAAGCAGGTTCAGGGTGCCCATGATGTTCGCATCCGCGTCCAGTCTGGGACTCTGAATGGATCGCTGCACATCGGCCTGGGCGGCTAGATGAAAGACGACGTCCGGTTTTAACATCGCGATATATTCCGTAGTATGGAGGCTGTTCACATCGGCCACATGCAGAATCGCCTCACTGTGAAGGCGGCCGGGATCACCGGTTGTCAGATTATCTATAACATGAACCTCGTATCCGCGATTAACGAGTCCGTTCACCAGGTGGTACCCGATAAAACCCGCTCCGCCGGTTACAACCATCTTCATGAATGGTCCCTCCAGCCTTATAGTTTAGGATGCTCTATCCTACGCTGAACGGGGCCCTTCCGCTTGAGACAATTGACCCCACATGGAAAGGATTGGGCGGGGGGAGGCCTTGGAATTAGATCGGATTTTACATTCCTGTTATAATGGAGGCTGCACGTTTAAATTCATTTTACAAAAGAGGGATCGAGTCATGGATCGGAATCATGAGCAAAGGTTAAAAATATATATTTTTATGTTTTTGACGTTATTTTTGAAGCTCATCCTATTAAGGGTATTCTTGTTTAACGGGGTGGCATGGGGAAAGGTGCTTACGGATGCGTTGTCCCTTCTGGCCCTGCTCAGTTTGCTGGAGCTGCTTCTCCCGATAAAAGGCAAGAAAACCGCCTATAGGGTGATCAATCTTGTCTTCTCCTTCATTCTGTTTGCCTCGGCTGTGTATAACGTTCATTTCGGGTCAATCCCGACGTATACAGCCATGGCCGGTTTGGGGCAGGTGAATCAGGTGAGATCCAGCATTATCCCTTTGCTGGAGCCGGCGCATTTTTTATTCTTCCTGGATTTGCTGATCATTCTGCTGGTCATTATTTTTCGGAAAATCCGCTCAAGAACCCATAGAGGACTGCACTTCAGCACGCAGCGCTCTTATATTTCCTCTGCCAGATCAGGAATGAGATGGCGTTTGGCCATGGGAGGCATTCTGGTGCTAGCCCTGGTGCTCTCTACTCTGATCGTAAGGAAGGCATGGGGGATCGAGAATGAAATTGTCCGAGCAGAGAATATGGGCTTCATGAACTATCAGGTATCTGCCGTCGTCCGGCAATCGCAGGAGAACCGCGCACTGGCACAAGGAAATCTGCAAGAGAAAATCGGGGAGATCCGGCAGCTGCAGGCTTCGTATCCCTACGGTGAAGACAAAGGGAAGCAGCCGGAAGGATTTGGTGCCGCAAAAGGCAAAAACCTGATCATCGTACAGATGGAATCGCTGCAGCGATTCCCGATCGGGCAGTCCCTGGACGGTCAGGAAATTACACCGGTTATGAACAAGCTGGCTGAAGAAGGCTTGTATTTTCCGCATATCTTCCAGCAGATCGGCCAAGGAAATACGTCGGATGCCGAGTTCGCCGTCAATACCTCCATCTATCCGACGGGCACGGTTGCGATGTCGACCGGCTTTGGCAGCAAGGAACTGCCAAGTCTTCCGAGACTCCTGGGGCAGCAAGGGTATGTCACCAGCACATTCCACGTAAACGATCTGAAGTTCTGGGATCGGAATAAACTGTATCCTGCCCTGGATTTTCAACATTTTTTTGATAAGCCTTATTATAAAAATGATCATTTTAATGACTTCGGCCCTTCGGATGAAGAGCTGTTTCGCGTCGGGATGGAAAAGCTGCTCGAGAACCGGCAGCAGAATAAGCTGTCATATGCGCATATGATTACGGTCTCGAATCACTCCCCGTATACCGTGAAAGAGGAGTACGCGAAGTTGGCCCTGCCTGCAGAGCTAAGGGGAACCCATCTCGGGAACTACCTGCAATCGGTGAACTACTCCGATTATGCGCTGGGCACTCTGGTGGATCAGCTTAAGCAAAGCGGGATGTGGGACGAGACGGTGCTCGTCGTGTACGGCGATCATTTCGGCATCAATCCGGCCGAAGCCGATGCGAATATGATCTCGCAGACATTGGGCATTCCCTACCATGAACGGATTAGCCGCTTTAACATTCCGCTGATTATTCATGTTCCGGGTATGGACAAGGGGCGCACGATTGAACAAGTGGGAGGGCAGGTTGATATTCTCCCGACCGTAGCAAACCTGCTCGGCATTTCGCTGGCGGACGAAAAGTTTACGGCATTCGGCCATGATCTGCTGAATGTGAAGCGGAATGTGATTGGCATGCGTTACTATCTGCCGACAGGCTCGTTCTTCAATAACGACATTCTGTTCGTTCCGGGAGACGGCTTTGAGGATGGGTCCGCCGTATCCATCAAGACGATGGAGCCTGTTGAGGACCTATCACCCTACCGGCAGGATTATGATTATATATTGCAGTTAATGAAGCTGTCGGACGACTATGTCAAGATGCTTCCGAAGCGGGAACCCTGACTTAAGGGATAGGTAATGACTAAGAGCTGTTTCACGAAGCGGTTAAGCGCTTGTGGAACGGCTCTTTTGTTCGTTCATAAACAACAATATCTCTTAAAAGAACAAGCAGCTTGGGCAGTAGGCAGAGAATAACGGAAAATACATGGGCTCTGTGCAAAGAGTTCAGTAACAGGCAGCACAGAACTGTCAGCACAGTACCGAGCCTCCCTGCATCAGCCGCTTTGCGTCAACCGCTCTGAATAAAGCCGAGTTTGATTGGTATGTAGCAGCCTATCGAAGGCAGATCCGTGTTTAAAGACAACGCATAAGTATTGTTGTCCCCGCTGATCGTGTGGTATGATTACCCATATTGTCAACCTATAATCGAAGTTTTTAGGTTGACGTATATTTGATTGGTAGAGGAGAAGTGAGAGATGACGACTTCCGTTCAGTTGGATTGGCTGAAGCTGGCAGAGCAAATTGTGCAAGGGTATTCTATAAAGCCGGAAGAAGCGCTGGCGATCCTGCAGAGTGACGATGGAGAGCTGCTGACGGTAATGCAAGCCGCTTACCGGATCCGCAGAGAGTATTACGGCAATAAGGTAAAGCTGAATATGATCGTAAACGCCAAATCGGGGATGTGTCCCGAGGATTGCGGCTATTGCTCCCAGTCAATCGTATCCGAAGCCCCGATCGAGAAATACGCATGGCTGACCAAGGAGAAAATTCTGGAGGGGGCCCGGGAATCGATCCGCCGCAAAGCCGGTACCTATTGCATTGTTGCTTCCGGCCGGCGTCCGTCCAACCGGGAAATGGAGCATGTGGTTGAAGCAGTGAAGGAGATCCGGGCGACAACGGATTTGAAGGTTTGCTGCTGTCTGGGCTTTCTAAGCGAGCAGCATGCGGCACAGCTTGCTGAAGCCGGGGTGCACCGGTACAACCACAACCTTAATACGTCCAAAGACAATTATGAGAATATCACAACGACGCATACCTATGATCAACGTGTAGAAACGGTCAAGCAGGCGACTACCTCCGGCATGTCTCCGTGCTCAGGTGCCATTTTCGGAATGGGCGAAAGCCTGGAAGAACGGGTGCAAATAGCATTCGCACTGAAAGAGCTTGATGCCGATTCGATCCCTTGCAATTTCTTGAATGCGATTGACGGCACGCCGATGGAAGGTAGGAAGGAGCTGACTCCGAGGATGTGTCTAAAAATTCTTGCGATGATGCGATTTGTCAATCCGTCGAAGGAGATTCGGGTTGCCGGCGGCCGGGAAGTCAATCTCCGATCCCTGCAGCCGCTCGGATTATATGCAGCCAATTCGATTTTCATCGGTGATTACCTGACAACGTCCGGCCAGGCGCATACAGACGACTGGGGCATGATTGAAGATATGGGTTTTGAAATTGAGGAATGCGCATTATAAACATGGGTTGACAATTGGCAGGGAAGCACATACTATATACCCGTAGGGGTAGAGAGGCGTGGGAGATAACCATCGCTCGATCTATCGGTTCCTTGGCGAGTATCTGCCAGTACGAAATAACAATTACGGGGGAGTGCTTCCATGCTGATTGCATTTGCCTTTTTAATAGCGGCCTTCGTCGTTCTATACCGGCGATATGTGCCAATCGCCGACTTGCAGCTGATGAAGTGCAGCGACCTGCAGCAAGCGAGGAAGGAATGCCCGGATTTGAAGCTGTTGGATGTCCGCGATGTCTCTGAGTTTACGCCGGACCCACATAAAGAAATGATCAATATATCGCTCGGAAGATTGCCTTATGTATGGGAGAAAGAGCTTCGCCCAGGCGATCATGTTGTAATCGTAACACCCAAGCGCTCCGACGGCTTCCGTGCGGCACGGAAACTGAAGAAAGCAGGGTTTCGTACCCTTTCCTATCTGCAGGAAGATTGCAAGGGTTGTCAATCCGTGCGGCGTCCAACGCTAAATTCATGAAGGTCTGGTCAGCAAACTGATTGCTGACCAGACTTTTTTCAATCCGAAACATACGCTTAATTAACCGGCGAGCTTGAACAGCTGTCTCACTGGCGCTGATTTGACAATGATAATCGTTATCATTTAGAATGGAGTTATTATGTAAATCGTATTATTATCAAAGGAGTGCTTTTTGAATATGTTAATTGAAACGAAAACCATCGTCGTAAAAGCCGGCACCTCGCATCTGGTTGTCGAGCGCTTCAGCAAGCCCGGGCCGATTGAAGAAATCGAAGGATTTATCGATCTGAGCGTTCTCGTTAAGAATGCCAAGCGGAGCGATGAGACCGAAGAAGTGATCGTCATGATCCGTTGGGAAGACAAGGAAGCCTGGAAGCGCTGGGAGACCAGTCCCGCTCATATTCAAGGGCACCGCGATTCCCGCGGCAAGCCGCAGCCCGAACATGTCATCAGCTCGAGCCATGCCATGTATGAAGTTAAGGCAACGAAAGGTCCGAGATCTGTTCAACAGGCTTAATTAGATCATAGCTGTATTTGTGAACGAGGAAGCGTATTCGCATACGCTTCTTTTTTTTTGTTGATCACGGTCATCTGATCCGGAGATTAAAACGGAAGATATTAGGGAATCGTATGGTGTGGAGATTGTCCTGATTGATTCTATATACGACCTGCAAGGAGGATGCTGGATATGTACCATCTCTACAGTCACAACGACCTGGATGGCGTTGGCTGCGGCATTATTGCAAAATGTGCGTTCGGCGATGGAGTCGACGTGCGCTACAACACGATCAATGGATTGAACCAGCAGGTTGCAAGATACTTGAACCGCTTCTCCTTAGAAGAGCATCCCTACGACATGTTATTCATAACGGATCTGTCGGTAGCACCCGACATTGAGAAGCAGTTGAATCTGTTCGTAGAGGAAGGCGGACAGGTACAGCTTATTGATCATCATAAAACCGCGCTCCATTTAAACGATTATATGTGGGGCCAGGTGACGGTAACGCACAGGGACGGACGATTGGCATCGGCAACCTCCCTGCTCTACGAGTATCTCATTCAACACGGGCATCTCAGCCAATCCGAATCCCTCGATCAATTCGTGGAGCTTGTGCGGCTGTACGATACCTGGGAATGGGAGGAAGCCGAGAAGCCGGAGGCCAAGCGGCTGAACGATCTGTTCTACATGCTGTCCATCGATGAGTTTGAATCGAAGATGGTCGAGCGTCTGCGCAGTGCGGAAGAGTTTTATTTCGACGAGTTCGAAGAAAAGATTCTGGACATGGAGGAGGACAAGATTGGCCGCTATATTCGGCGCAAGCAGCGGGAGATCATTCAAACCTTCATTGATGAGTACTGCGTCGGCATCGTATATGCAGAGTCCTATCATTCCGAATTGGCCAGTGAGCTGGGGACGATCTACCCGCATCTGGACTATATCGCCATTTTGAATATGGGCGGCCGGAAATTGAGCCTGCGGACGATTCACGACCATGTCGATGTATCCGAAGTGGCAATGCGTTACGGAGGCGGTGGCCACTCCAAGGCATCCGGGTGCACGATCACGGAGGAGGTGTACAGGCTGTTTGCAGCCGAGCCTTTCGAATTGGAGCCGATCCGGCTGGATGCGCACCGGAATCAATTCAATCTCAAAGGCTCCGAATCGGGAGTGCTGTATGAGAGCTGGGGAGAGGACCTTGTTTTCGTATACTGCCGGTCCGGAGAATGGATCGTGGAGTGGAACGGGGAGGAGCTGCCTTTTCGATTCGGTTCCTTCGACGAAGCGGAGCGGCACTTGAAGCGGCAGTATGGCGTCTGGCTCGCCCGGGACGATGCATTCGTCCGGATGCTCAAGGATCAGCTGATGCAGAGGCGCTCCGGCGAACGGTTAGCCCTGTCAACCGATATGGAGGAGGAAAAGCTGCTCGAAGAACTATAATTCTCGTGCTCGATTTTAAGGGAGGCAGTCCTATAAGATCTCTAGATCTTTGGGGGGCCTCCTGTTTTTGTTTGGAAAGACACTCCTTATGGCTGGATATAATTGACAAAGCCATCATCAAATGATACTCTTGGAGGTCCTGTTATATTTAGCGCCCTGATAAGGGAAGGAGGATGAATCAATGTCTAAGTATGTGGTCAAAGTAGTATCTTACAAAACGGAATGGTCTCTGGAATTTGAGAAAGAGAAAGACCGATTGCTTAACGCTCTGGCCCCTCACATCGTCACCATCGAACATGCAGGCAGTACGTCGATACCGAATCAAGATGCCAAGCCAATCATCGATATGTACGCGGCCGTACACCCATTGCTTCAAAAACAAGACTATGCAGCTTTGCTTAGCAATTCAGGCTACCGCTTTATGGAGAACGGCATGACCGGACGCTATTTATTCATAAAAGAACATGCAAGGGTGCGCACGCATCACTTGCATATCCTGCCGAAGGAGGGATTTTACGAAAGAAAGGAATTGCTGTTTCGCGACTACCTCCGGGCTCACCCCGATTTGGTCCTGGAATACGGCGAACTTAAACGCATGTTGGCTGAACGGTATCATGACGATCCGGAAGAATACACGAAGGCAAAAACAGCCTTTATCCAGCGCGTTGTTGATTTAGCGCGAACAGAACGGGGACTTCCCCTTGAAAGCGTATGGGAAACGTAAGGTTAGGGCAATCGTAAGACTAGTACTCTTACATAAGCTACAGGAATCGTAAGATCGGAAATCCTGCAAATGCTATGTCGAAAACGTAAAGACGGAGAAGAGCAGCCCCATGGCTCTCAATATCCACGGGTTTGATCGACAACATAAAAAAACTGTCCCGCCGTAGAAAACCTACGAATGGGACAGTTCCTTGCAGTCTAGATCTATTCTCATATTCATTTGCCGCGCTGCGGCGGACTCCCGTTTAGGAGTACCAGCCCCATACAAAGATGAACAGCGTACCCAGGATGGTCACTAGCGCAACGAAAAGGGCATAGGCGATATTGATGTAGACGGACTTCTTATCCTCGCTTTCTCCGACGTGCATGAAGAGCATAAGCTGAACGGCAGCCTGCAAAACTGCAGTTACCAGCAAAATGGCCATTTTCGATCCTGCCGGAATATCCAGCAGGACGACAAGGGCGACGGCTGAAAGGACGAGGGACGAGATATAACCCGCTACATGCTTAATAGGAAACAGCTGTTTTAACATGTCACATCAGTCCTTTCAGATAAACAAAGCTGAAGATAAAGATCCAGACAACATCAAGGAAATGCCAGTACAGCGAGAAAATGAAGGACTTGTTCGCTGTTGAATGATCCAGCCCGTATTTCTTGAGTTGAATGAGGATCGCGGTCCCCCAGAGCAGACCGAAGGTCACGTGAGCTCCGTGCGTACCCAGAAGGGTGAACAAGCTTGATGCGAAGGCACTGGTAGACAGCGTGACGCCTTCGTGCACATACGTAAAGAATTCGAAAATTTCGATTCCGAGAAAGCCTGCTCCCAGGAGAAGCGTGATGATCATAAAGATCATCATCTGCTTCTTAAGGCCAAGGCGCATCGCGTGAACCGCAAGGCCGATGGTAAAGCTGCTTGTCAGGAGCACGAACGTTTCAAGCAGTACCGGCGTAATTTCAAAGATTTCCGCTCCGCTCGGACCGCTGGCATGGCGGTCTGCGAGGACGAAGTAGACGGTAAACAAGGTAGCAAAGAGCGCAATTTCAGCTCCGAGGAACAGCCAGAATCCAAATATGCGATTACGGTTCTCCTCTGTTCCATATTCCAGCGGCTGAGAGGCATCTATTTTCATACCGTATCACCCCGCAGTTTCTGTTCGGTTTGAACGATCTCTTCAACCGGAATGTAATAACCATGATCACGGTCAAAGGACATGGTAGCCAATATGATCAGCACGGCAATACCGGCGATGATGGACGGAATCCACCAGCTGAATACCAGGAAGAAGCCAAGGAAGAAGAAGGCGATGCCCAGAATAAACGGCTTTCCGGTATTGCTCGGCATATGAATCTTCGTAATTTTCTCATTCGACAGCGGTTCGTTATTCTTCTTCGAGAACCAGAATGCATCGCGGCCTTTAACCTCAGGCGCAACTGCAAAGTTATAGACTGGCACTGGGCTTGGCGTAGACCATTCGAGTGAGCGTGCATCCCATGGGTCACCCGTTTTATCCCGCGGCTGATAACGCGTACTCCAGTAAATGTTGTATACCAGCAGGATAAATCCGATCGCCAGGCCGATCGCACCGACCATCGACAGCATGTTCAGCGGACCGAAGCCGGTCTCGGCCGAATACGTGTACGTCCGGCGCGTCATACCCATCAGTCCCAGGAAGAACAGCGGGAAGAAGGTGACGTTGAACGAAATCGCGATGAACCAGAATGCTGTTTTGCCAAGCTTTTCGTTCAGGCGGAAGCCGAATACTTTCGGGAACCAGTAATGGAAGCCGGCAATGACGGCGAATACGGCACCTGGAATGAGCACATAGTGGAAGTGGGCAACCAGGAACATCGTATTATGATACTGGTAGTCTGCGCTGGCCATAGCCAGCATGACGCCGGTCACGCCGCCAATCGTAAAGATCGGGATGAAGGCGAGTGAATACAGCATCGGTGTTGTAAAGCTGATTCGGCCCTTATGAAGCGTAAAGAGCCAGTTGAATATTTTGACACCCGTCGGAACGGCAATCGCCATCGTGGTAATGGAGAAGAAGCCGTTGACCATTGCGCCTTGACCCATCGTATAAAAGTGGTGGGCCCAGACTAGGAAGGACAGGCCGGAGATGACAACCATACTCGCGACCATTGAGCTGTAGCCGTACAGATTTTTCCGCGAAAACGCCGAGATAATCTCACTGAAAATCCCGAACGCCGGGAGAATAACGATATAGACTTCAGGGTGACCCCATACCCAGAACAGGTTGGCCCACAGCATATCCATACCGCCATTGGCCATCGTGAAGAACTGGGAACCGAAGATACGGTCGAACATCATCAGCAGCAGGGCGATCGTAAGGACCGGGAATGCAAAAATGATGATGACACACGTAATCAGCACGGACCAAGTAAACATCGGCATGCGCATCAGAGTCATGCCTTTCGCACGCATCTTCAGGATGGTTACGATAAAGTTAACCCCCGTCAGCAGTGTACCGATCCCTGAGATCTGAAGCGCCAGGGAATAGTAGTTGTTACCGACTGTCGGACTGAATTCGATACTTGCCAATGGGAAGTATGCGGTCCAGCCGGCATCCGGGGATCCTCCAATCACGAAGGAGATATTGAACAGCATCGCTCCGGCAAAGAACAACCAGAAGCTGATCGCATTCAATTTGGGGAACGCAACGTCGCGCGCGCCGATCTGCAGCGGCACGACAACGTTCATGAGACCGAAAATAAACGGCATCGCCATAAACAGAATCATGATGACGCCATGGGTTGTAAATACCTCGTTATAGTGCTGTCCGTCAAGAAACTTCATATCCGGCGCAGCGGTCTGCGCGCGCATCATGATTGCGTCCACGCCGCCGCGGAACAGCATGATCAGTGCACAGATGATGTACATGACACCGATTTTCTTGTGATCCACGGTGGTCAGCCATTCCCGCCAAAGATATCCCCATTTCTTGTAATAGGTCAATCCGAAGAGGATTGCGAGCGAGACGAGAACAATGCTCACCATGGCACCGTAAATTAACGGTTCACCGGTAACGAAAAATTCGTCCCATTTCATAAAGGCCTAGCTCCTTTCTAGATGTATGAAGTCGATCAGACGCTTCGCATCAAAAGCTTCCAAATTAATGTCCATCATGTTGATGTGTTGAACTTTCTTCAGCCGGGGAAGTTGGCAGCGGCTCATCCGGATTGACGTTGCTCTCCCTGTCGAACTCCGTTTCTTCCGTTGTGGCAGGGTCCGGATGCAGCTCTTTATGTCCCTGGTGCTCTTCATTGCCGTTACTGTCGCCGCCATGATGATGACCTTCAGGCGGAGGACTGAACTCCAAGTGGTTGGTCGAGAAAGTCATTCTTCCGACATGCTCGGTTTTCAGAAGCTTGTTGAATTCGTCCTGTGTCAGCTCAGGAGCCGTATCCTTCACGTCCTTGACCCATTCTTCGTAATCGGCAGGCGACATCGCCAGCGCCTCGAATTCCATGTGGGCGAAGCCTTCGCCGCTGAAGTTTGCGTTCCGGCCCAGCATGGAGCCCGGCTCGTCGGCAACCATGTTCAGCTTAGTGACCATGTCGCTCATCGCGTATTTCTGGCCGTGCAGCTGCGGGATCCAGAAGCTTGTAATCGGGCCGAACGAGTAGAGTCTGAACTCGATCGGTCGGTTGGTCGGGATGTTAACGTAATTGACGGTTTCGATCCCTTCTTCCGGATAGCTGAAGTGCCATTTCCAGTTGGATGAGGAAGCATAAATGACGAGAGGCTTCTGATTCTCGTAGCCTTCTGGCACTTTTTCAACAGCCACCGTTGTCTTAACCGTGACGACAGACAGGATCGCGACGATCACAATCGGGATGGCCGTCCACAGGATTTCCAGCCATTTGTTCCCTTCCTCGTGAGGAGGCTCATATCCCTCGTTGGATTTTCTCGCCCGGTATTTGGTGAGCATGAAGATGTAAAGCACATAAACTACAACCAAAATTCCGATCATCATCAGAATGGAGAATATGATTGTATCGGATAGGGTTCTGGCAGCCGGTCCTTTCGGATTTAATACCGTAAGCGAGCTGCATCCCGATAAGAGCAAGGTAAAAATTACAAACATTGCAAATAACGGCCCTCTTTTGTTCATGATGTACCCCTTTCCTTGAAACGGCTTCGTTCGATTCAATGTTCTTGTCACCTATATACTAGGAAGTTCTGCAATGCTTTGCAAAAGACATAAACAGGTTTTGCTAACATAAAAATCCAGATATTTGTCAATGTGTTTAACGTTATGTGTGCAAATTGTTACAAAACGAGGGGGCTATGAGAGAAATCATTGTAATGGCGCGGTTTTTCGGCAGTTCATACTTTGTTCAAAACTTCACGAGAGTTACCAGTTTCGTCACAAATCCGGGCGTGTTTTTGCTTGATTTAGAGGAAGGATACAACCTAGAGAGCCCTTTATTTATAAGGCCTCAAGCTGGTATGTTGTTAATTTCACAAATGATGAACAGCCGAAGATCATTTCCAATTTGATTGTTAACCGAGCCTAGGGCGTATGATATGATGATGCTGAACTAACAATTGGTAAAATAATGAATGGACTGATCGGTTTCGGCTGCACGGTACCATCGTAGAAAGCGGGGGAAGGCTTTGCGCTCATTTTGGATATGGCTGCTCCTTCTGATCGCCAGCTGGTTGCTTGCGTTATGGCATCTTAGTCTTGGGGATCTCGATGTACTTTCATGGCGGATCGGGAGCAGTGCCGTATTTCTGGCCGCATTTTTTATCGCACCGCTGTTCCGGAACCGTCCTGCCATGTTATTTGTCACATTATTGACGGCCTCTGTCTTTGCTGTCGTTTCGTTATGGCCAGCCAGTGAAGGAAGCCCCAATATATATAGTCTGCTGGTATTCTCCATACTTGCTGGCAAGGCTGCATACAGGGTCTCCCCGGCCCAATCCATCGGAATCGGCATAGTGCTGTTGATCGGCGCGATGTTACCGAAACTGATGGGGTATCCTGGATTACCGCTGCCGTTTCTCCTGTTGTACGCGATACTGCTTGCCCTCGGCCTGGGGATCTTTCGGATGCAAAGGGCAAGATACGAGGAAACACTGGCACGTAATGAAGCCCTGCTAAGCGAGTACCGGAATATGAAACGCCGTCTCGTCACGGATGAGCAGCTGGCGAGACGGGAGGAGAGGGCGCAGGTAGGCAGGGATATCCATGATTCCGTCGGACATAAGTTGACCGCCCTCCTCATGCAGCTTGAGATGCAGCGGCTCCAAGCAGATCATGATACCGCAAACGTGCTGCAAGGGCTGAAAGTGCTGGCAAAAGAAAGTCTCGAGGAGACGAGAAACGCGGTAAAGTCGCTGAAGCAGCAAGAAACCGGGGGCCTTGCAGGGATTATGGGCCTGCTTCGCCGGCTGGAGGCCGAGCGCTTCATGCGGGTTCATCTTACCGCCAGGCACGGTGCACTTACCACCCCGCTTAGCAATTCGCAATCGATTGCAGTGTACCGGGCGGTTCAAGAAGCGATGACCAATGCCATGAAGCATGGCAGCACCCGGGAAGTATCCATCCTGTTTGAAGCGCCGGGCGGCGGAATGTTCAGGTTCGAGGTTTCGAATCCGTACCAAGGCTTCCGGTCGTCGTTCCGCGAGGGATACGGCCTTCAATCGATGCGGGAGCGTTTGGAGAGTGAGGGCGGCTCGCTTGAGGTTGTGCATTACGACAACGTGTTCGTTGTAAGAGGAGAGTTGTTATTGAACCGGGAGACCAAGGAGGGAGTCAACTGATACGGATTTTGTTGGCGGAAGATCAGGCCATGGTTCGGCAAGGATTGAAATTGATGATTGAAAGCAGTGGGAGCATGCGGGTGACCGGGGAAGCAGGTAACGGTAAAGAGGCGGTCGCGCTCTGCGAAAGCCATATTTACGATGTAGCGGTGCTGGACATCCGGATGCCCGAGATGAGCGGTCTGGAGGCTGCCCGAACGATTCGCGCGAGATGGCCGAAGTTGAAGGTACTGATGCTTACTACCTTTAATGACGATCAGTATGCCGTGGAAGCGCTGAAGAGCGGGGCGAGCGGATACATGCTCAAGGATGCTGAGCCTGAAGCACTGATTCGAGCGATTCAAAGCTGCCTCTCAGGCGGGCTTCCGCTGCAGGAAGACGTTGCGGCGAAGGTGATCCCTAAGCTGCTGGAGGAGAGGAAGGAGCTGACGGTCGATACGTCGATTACACCACGGGAGCTGGACATTATGCGTCTGGTGGGGGAGGGCCGCAGCAACCGCGAAATCGCTGGTGAGCTTGGGTTGTCGGTCGGCACCGTGAAGAATCATGTCAGCCAAATCATGGATAAGCTGGACCTACGGGACCGTACCCAGCTGGCGATTTATGCGATTCGTCACAATGTCGTATAGACGGACGAAGAATAGGGGCCTTAATTGAGGATGATAGATACATACGAACGTAACATGACTGAAGTCATGGTTTGATATGAAAGCAGTGACCGGGGGCAGTGAATTCACTGCCTTTTTCCATGTACACTTGAAGCTGTAAGCAAGCTCGAAATATTAGGTATCCGCGGCCATTCGCTGTGCGATATTCCTTTTCATGAAATGGGGGATACAACGTGCTGGAAACGGTAGAGCTTCGTAAAGTTTTTAAAGGCAAGACGGCGGTGGAAGAAGTCAGCCTGTATTTGAAAGAGGGGGAGTCGGTTGGATTGATCGGCCCGAACGGGGCTGGAAAATCAACCACCATCTCCATGATTTCTTCGCTTCTTAAGCCGACGGCTGGAGACGTTCGACTGAACGGCCAAAGCGTCATTAAGCATCCGCAGCAACTTCGCAAGGTGCTGGGGGTTGTTCCGCAGGAAATCGCACTGTACGAGGAGCTCAGTTCATACGAGAACCTGAAGTTTTTCGGAAAGGTTTATGGACTTAAAGGGAAGGAGCTAGAGCTAAAAATTCAGGAGCTGCTCGACATGGTGGGACTTCGTGATCGCCAGAAGGAGCTCATCCGGACCTATTCCGGAGGGATGAAGCGACGGATTAACATTGCGGTGGCGCTTATGCACGATCCGAAAATCGTGATCATGGATGAACCGACAGTGGGCATCGACCCGCAGTCCCGCAATCATATCCTCGATACCGTACGTCACCTGAGCCGTGAAAAGGGAACGACCGTGTTGTATACGAGTCATTACATGGAGGAGGTCGAGCAGCTCTGCAGCCGGATGTATATCATGGATCATGGCCGGATCATCGCTTCGGGAACGAAGGAAGAGCTTCAGCTTATTTTATCCGGTGAGGAAACGCTGCTCCTTCGGCTAGACCGTCAGCATGCGGAGTTTACGGAGGAGCTGCAGACACTTGCGGCCGTCCGGCAGGTGGAGGAAACCGAACTTGGATTGAAGCTGATTGTTACGAAAAACCATCAAATCCTCTCTCGGGTCGTCCAAGCGGCTGAACGTTTTGACGTTCAAATCCTAAACATTCATATTGATTCACCGAGCCTTGAAGATGTGTTCCTTCATCTGACCGGCCGGAATTTGCGGGATTAGAGGGGAGGATCGTCCTTTGGGCATCTATTTTAAAAAGGATATCCTGCTGTTCTGGAGAGACCGTAAAGAAGTGCTGGTCGCATTGCTTTTGCCCATTGCATTGACGCTAATCCTTGGGTTTGCGTTGCCGGGCTGGGTGAATAACTCCAATCCGTCATTGGAAATGAAGGTGGCGCTCGTGAACCAGAACCGCCATACGGAAGGGGTAGCCCGTTTTCACGAGCAGCTGAAGGGAAGCTTGTTGTCTCCAGATGAACAGGATGGGCTTGTAGAGGAGACTGCAATGCTTGATCTTGATCCGGAAGCAATGCTGATGGGAATGTTTCGAAGCGAGGATGTCAGCAGGTATATAGAAGTATTGCAACTGGATCACGAAACAGCGTACACGAAATTGAAAGCGGGGGAAGTAACCGCCGTCATAACGATTCCAGAAACATATACATTGGATTCGTTAAACAAGCTGTTGCTGAACGAAGGGGATGGAGCTGCGCTTCTTCTGACTGCTGAGGAGGACACCACCAAGGTTAGCGTCCTTCAAAATATGCTAAACGGTTTACTAAGCACAGTCAATTATCAAGCGGCCTTGAGCCATGCCGCCGGTAGCGGGTCAGACGGTAGTACGTGGTCCGCTCCCCGAACACCCGTCGGCGGACTCGAACGGATCGAAGGTGTCAGGATGATTACATCTTTTCAATATTTTGCGTTTGCGATCACCATTTTTGTCACGCTGTCCATCTCAATTACAATGGCTTCGAAATCGATCACAGAGAAGAGGGAGAAGGTGTTTACTCGTCTTCTGTACTCCGGGGCACGGCCAATGCAGTTTCAACTCGGAAAGATGGCATCTACTTTTTGCATCGCCTTGCTTCAAATGTTGGTCGTGATCCTGCTCTCGCATGTCTTGTTTCAATTGTTTCCCGGAAGGCCGCTGTCCTTCTGGCTGGGGTTAGGGATATTCATGGTTTTGCTCTGTGCAGTGGTGGCTGCATTCGCCGGTTTGTTTACCGCGATGGTTTTTCGCATGAAGGATGGGGATGTGGCTGTAGGGATTTCATTTATCGCGTTGATCCTCCTTGGCGTTATTGGAGGGAGCATGGTACCGATGTATATTTTACCGGATTGGCTGATGGAAGTTGGCCGGCTGACTCCAAACGGGCTTGCGCTAACCTCCCTGATTCAATGGATTCAGGGTACACCGCTTCAGGAGCTGTGGCTTCCGATGCTGTCTTTAGGCATATATACGGTGATAATCATGGCTGCTGGTTTATGGATGTTTCCTAAAAAGGGGGGGATCTGATGGTTTCCATTCTTTTATCGCATTGGATGAGAGAACGAAGAAATCCCTTTCTGCTGCTTTTGTTCATCGGAATTAGCATCATCGCGACCCTGATGTTCGGCGGGGGCATGACGCAGAAGATGAAAATTGACGTGTTCAGCGAGACCGGGGAGTTGAAGGAGAGTGAGAAGGAATGGCTCCTTCTGTTAAACAAGGGCGATACGTTCAAGTTTAGGGCTCAAGACGAGCAATCTGCGAGAACGAAGGTGAGGGAGGGACGCGCCGATCTGGCCGTCAAGCTGACGGGGGACGATTATCGGATAATCGCCGTAAAGGAAAGTCCCAATGCTCAACTCGCCGAGCAGCATATTCGCACCGTGTTCGAGCGGGAGCTCGAGCTGCGGGCCGTATCGGCCGCTGCAGGGGATGAAAAGGGATTTCGCAGTCGGATAGACACCTACCTGGAAGAACCGCCGTTAACGCTTCAGGTCAAGGGAACAGACGGTGAGGAACTGCTTCGTTACGACATGGGCCTGCAGCTGATGTTTGGGTTCTCTTTGTTCCTCGTGATGCTGACGATCGGATTCAAAGTTAACACGATCACGAAGGACAAAATCACTGGCATATGGAGCAGACTCATCCTGTCACCTGTTCGGAAATCGGAGATTTACTTTGGGCATTTATTATACAGCACAATGATTGGCATCGTGCAAATCACAGTCGTATTTCTGATCTTTCGCTACGCCTTCAACTTCGGTTTGGGCCATCGATACGGATTATTGCTTCTGGTCATTGCCCTGTACTCCATGACCATAGTTGCGATGTGCATCCTGCTGGCGGGGATACTCCGGACACCCGAAAAATTTAACATGCTGTTTCCGTCCATCGTTCCGATTATGCCGCTCGTCAGCGGCGTATATATGCCGCCGGGAACCATTACGAGCCCGATCCTGCTGGGGGTGGCGGAAATCTTTCCGATCACGCACGCGATGGAGGCTTTGACCGGGATTGCGATATACGACAATGGAATCGGGGAGCTGTGGCTGCCGCTGTCCAAGCTTATTCTGATCGCAGTTTTATGTATGGGCATCGGAATCAATCTGATGGAACGGCGTCATGTATGACAACACTTCTCCTAACAAATCATGTTGAGTGAAATATCTCTCAATTGCATGTATCGCCATGTTATGATCACATTATTCAATATCATAGGATCCATGCAGCGGGATAATGGCGATTCGACCTAAAAAAAGGGCAGCCGGAAGGCATCTACTCCGGTTGCCCTTATTTGTTCTGTCAATCGGATGCTCCGGCTATGCCAACCCGCGGATCATGCGGGAAAGACGCTGGAGCCCATCGCGCAGCTCCTCCATGGATGCATAGGCATAGGAAAGCCTGAGGTGCTGCCGGTCGTTCCGGTCGTAGATCATGCCGGGGTTAAGCAGTATGCCCTCCGCCAGGGCATGATCGAACAGGGACCGAATCGAGAGGGCCCGTTTGAAACGGAGCCATATGTAAAATCCGCCCTGAGGGCAGCTCCAATCCGCAAGCTCGCGATAATCCTCCTCCAATAAACGAAGGGTATAATCTCTGCGAAGCTTCAATACTCTGCGAATCCGTGTCAAATGCTCCTCATACAGCCCTTCTGACAGCCACTGCGCTACAGCATGCTGTGACAAGGCGCTCGAGCCGTAATCGGTCTGCATTTTAATGTCCGCCAGACGGTCAATGACCGGTTCCGGTCCGACAATCCAGCCGATGCGAAGGCCGGGACCTAGTGTCTTGGACATGCTTCCCAAGTAGAGCACAAGACCTTGCTGATCCCTTGCTTTTAACGGAAGCGGCGCCGGCTGCTCCAACCAGAGATCACCGTAAACATCATCTTCGATGACAGGAAGCCGTTCCCGGGAGCATAAATTCAGCAGCTCCTGCCGTCTTGCGGATGACATATGCGAGCCGGTCGGATTGTGGAAGGAGGGGATGGTATAAAGCAGTGAAGCGTTATGCTGCCGTTTCAATCGGCTGATCGACTCTGTCCGCAGCCCTTCCTCGTCCATGGGAAGCCCATGCATATGCACGCCTGCCGATTGGAATACATGAATGGAATTTAGATAGGACGGATTTTCAACGAATATGGTGGAGCCGCGGTGCAGCAGGCCTAATGAGATGAGCTGAAGCGCTTGGAGACCGCCGGATACGATCAAAATAGATGCGGGCGATGCGATAATCGCTTTGCTGCGCAAATAACGGCTGACGGCTTCTCGTAACGCCAGGCTGCCTTTCGGCTCGGAATAGCCTAGTGAAAAGGCTGCGGCATGGCTCCGGTTAAGCTTATCCAGCATCTCGCCGGCAGGCAGCAGTTCCGAAGAAAGCTCGCCCGTCCCGAGGCGAACGATGCCGGGATCGGCCTCTGCCTTATTGATGGCCTGAATCATCCGAATATTAGGCTGATAGAAGCCCGAGCTCACATATCGGTTCCAATCAGGCGAAGGTGCGGAAGACAGCAGATTCCAGGTGTTGTTGGCAACGACGGTTCCCCTGCCGGTCATGGCTTCAATCAAGCCGTCGGCAGCAAGCTCGCCCAGCGCATACACCACCGTGCTCCGGTTCACCCCGAACCGCTCGGCCAGCTCCCGCTGCGGTGGAATCCGGGTGCCGACAGGCCACTCCCCGTTCATAATCTTCTCTTTGATACGGTCATAAATTTGCTGATGAAGCGGTATGCCTGCTGACTTGTTCAAGCTCCATTCTTCTGACACAGTTACCCCAGCTTTCCGTATGGTGATTCCACTATTATATCGAATTGGTTGGGTGAAATGCCAACCAATTGGACGGAGACACCAGGGCAACCTTCCCCTACAATGAGGTAAAAATGGAGCTGGAGGCGTAATGAAATAAAATGGCCGGCGTTATTGTTCATGGATTTATATTGGCATTGGGTCTGATTCTGCCCTTGGGGGTGCAAAATGTGTTTGTATTTAATCAGGGGGCGGTCCAACCGCGACTTATTAGGGCGCTGCCTGTGATTATCACCGCAGCGCTGTGTGATACGCTGCTCATTACATTGGCCGTTATGGGAGTATCGGTGGTCGTTCTACAATACGATTGGCTGCGCATGACCATGATCACGCTCGGGATCGGGTTTCTAATCTACATGGGGCAAGCGACATGGAAGAGCAAGCCCCGGAAGCAGGAGGAAGGCAGTCCCCGTTCGTTAACCCCCAAGAAGCAGATTGCCTTCGCGATGTCCGTATCGCTGCTGAATCCGCATGCACTGCTTGATACGGTCGGTGTTATCGGCACCAGCTCTCTTCAGTATGCAGGAGTGCAGAAAGCGGTTTTTGCTGCAGTGTGCATCGGGGTATCCTGGTTGTGGTTTATAGCCCTTGGAATCGCCGGGAAGGCTGTGGGAAGCATGGACACCTCGGGCCGACTGCTTACGGTGATCAACCGGATTTCGGCGGTAATCATGTGGGGGACGGCTGCTTACCTTGCCTTTGGGTTGATTGCGGGTTCTTAAGCTGCAGTAAAGTCACACGGACCCGCAAAACGTGAATGGGGATCGATCACACCTTTGTAGGGAAGTTATAGCGTAACATGTCTCCTGGGGACTTCTAAACGGAGACAGATACTCGAATCGCTTCTGTTCTCCCTGAAGTGACTTAACGGAATGGACTAAGGATATCCGGGCAGGGCCCACATAAGCCAGCTTAATGGAATACGTTCACAAGCTAGGGCTCTTGTACGCTAAGGCGGCGCGAAAAAATCCCCATGCCTATGCATGGGGATGCCTCGCGTTACCCGGGAAGCTTGAATTGGCTGTTGTACAGATCGTAGTAGAAGCCGCGCTTTGCGAGCAGCTGCTCGTGCGATCCGCGCTCCGCAATGCCGCCCTGGTGCATGACGAGAATTTCGTCCGCTTCGCGGATCGTGCTGAGACGGTGCGCAATGACAAAGCTGGTTCGACCCTGCATCAGCGTGCGCATCGCGGACTGGATATGCATCTCGGTCCGCGTATCGATGCTGCTGGTCGCTTCGTCCAGGATCAGAATGACCGGATCGGCGAGCACAGCTCTTGCAATGGTCAGGAGCTGCCGTTGCCCTTGGCTCAGGTTGCTCCCGCCGGATACCAGCATCGTGTCATAGCCCTCCGGCAGCTTCATGATAAAATCATGGGCGTTCGCCAGCTTGGCCGCAACCTCGATCTCTTCATCCGTTGCATCGGTTCGACCGTAGCGGATGTTCTCCCTGATGGAAGCGGAGAAGACATAGGCTTCTTGCAGCACGATGCCCAGCTTGCGGCGGAGGCTGTCTTTATCGAGCAGTCGGATATCCATGCCATCCAGCGTAATGCTGCCCGAATCAATCTCGTAGAAACGGGTGAGCAGGTTGATGATGGTTGTTTTGCCCGCGCCTGTCGGGCCAACCAGTGCGATGGTTTGTCCTGGGCTGGCTGTTAGCGACACATCGTTCAGAACCGTCACATCTTCCTTATAGCTGAAGGATACCCGATCAAATACTACCTCGCCACGTAGGCGGCCGGCGTCCTGCATTGGTTCTTCATTCTCGTACTCGGATTCCGTATCCATGATTTCAAATACGCGCTCGGCTCCTGCGACGGCTGACTGCACGAGGTTGAACTGATTCGCCAGATCGTTCAGCGGACGCTGGAACTGCTTGGAATAATTCAGGAAAGCTACGACGATTCCAACGGTGGTCCAATCCTGGAAGGCCATGTAACCCCCAACCGCAGCGATCAAAGCGAAGCTGACGTTGTTCAGCACGTTCATAACGGGACCGACGGTGCCGGCATAGATCTGTGCCTGGATGCTCGCTTCGGTCAGCTTTTTGTTATACGCGTCAAACTGCTCCCCTGCATGCCGCTCTCTCCGGTAGATCTGGACCACCTTCTGCCCGGAGACGGTCTCTTCAATAAACCCGTTAAGCTCACCCAAATTTGCCTGCTGCTTGGAGAAATACTTGCGGGTACGTCCGGCTACCGTCTTCGTGAACAGCATCACCAGTGGTATGGTTACCATGCTGAGCAGAGTCAGCCATAGGTTTAAGTAAAGCATAATGCCAAGCGAGCCGATGAGAGACAGGATGCTGGCGATCAGCTGCGTTACGCTTTGGTTCAGCGTCCCGGAGACGTTCTCGATATCGTTTGTCGTGCGGCTCATCAGTTCTCCGTGCGTCTTGCTGTCAAAAAAACGAAGAGGGAGGAGCTGCAGCCTAGCAAAAATATCCCGGCGCATGTCCTGAATGGACAATTGGGAAACCTTCACCATCACATGCTGCTGCAGCCAGGCAAAGAGGGCTGTCCCTGCATACACGGACAATAGAACCGCACATAAACCGGCAAGCCCCTTATAATCCCCCGGGATAATGTAGTCATCCACAGCGCTCCCGAGCAAGTATGGAGCGATGAGGGAGAGCACCGTACTGACCAGGGTGAACAGGAATACGGCTGCCATTCCTGCCCTGTAAGGCCGTATATAGCTCCAAATCCGGCGAATGGTGCCGAATGTATTCTTGGGCTTGCTTTTTGCTACGGTCATGCCATGCGTCGGTCTTCCGCCCCGCATGCTAAGATCCGGGGCATGATCCGAACGCTGCGTTCTTTCCTGTTCCGATCCACCCTGTTCCGATCCATCCTGAGCCGATCTTTCCTGATCCGTTCTAGCCATGGGCGGACACCTCCTTGCCGTATTGGGATTGGTAAATATCCCGATACAGCTCGCAGGAAGCGAGAAGCTCGGTGTGCGTGCCTTCCGCCACGATTCTTCCGTCATCCATGACCAGGATTTTGTCCGCGTCGATTACGGACGAGACCCGCTGCGCGATCATAAAGCAAGTCCGGCCTGACATGAGCCGGGACAATTCCTGCTGCAATCTGGATTCGGTGCTCATATCGAGCGCGCTTGTGCTATCATCGAGAATTAAAATGGACGGCCTTACAAGCAAAGCCCGGGCAATCGAAATCCGCTGTTTCTGCCCGCCAGACAGATTGACGCCCCGTTGTCCGAGTACCGTATCGTAACCATCCGGCATGGCGGCGATAAAATCATGCGCTTGGGCTGCTTTTGCCGCAGCAACAACCTCCTCGTCGGATGCATCCGGTTTGCCGTAACGGATGTTATCACGGATCGTGCCGGTAAAGAGAATGGTCTCTTGCAGAACGATGCCGATCCGCTCGCGCAGCGCAGCCAAATCGTATTCCCGCACATCCACGCCGTCGATCCGCACGCTTCCGGCCGATACGTCGTACAGACGAGGAAGCAAGGCAACCAAAGAGCTCTTGCCTGATCCGGTTGCACCCATGATGGCGATTTTCTGTCCGGGCTGTGCCCTGAACTGGATATCTTGCAGAACAGGCTTTCCGCTGTCAGCTCGATAAGCGAATGAAACCTGGTCAAATACCACCTCGCCATGAGGCTCCACCTGTTTAACCGGAGCGGATGGGGAGACAATATCAGGCTGGGTGTTCATTACTTCCTGGATCCGGTCGGCCGAGACCTTGGCGGTAGATATCCTCACCAGCATCATGGCGACGGATGAGACGGCAAACAGCACCTGGGTGACGTAATTGATGAATGCGACAAGGCTGCCGACTTCAAAGCTGCCATCGATGGCATTTTTTCCGCCAAACCATAAGACGGCAACGATGCTGACATTCAAAATCATCGTCAGGATCGGCATATTCAGCGCCACAAGGCGCTGGGTTTTGACGGAAGCATCCGTGAAATCCGCGTTTGCCTCGTGAAATCTCCGCTTCTCGTATCCGGCCCTGACAAAGGCCTTGGATACGCGGATGCCTGCAAAGTTCTCTTTAAGTACCGTATTTACCTTGTCGAGTTTGTTCTGAACCTTGGAAAACAGCGGCAAGGTTGCCCGGATCAGCAGAAACATGACAATGAACAGCAGCGGTACGGCAAGAGCCAGGATGACTGCAAGCTTGGGGCTGATGATTACCGCCATGATCATGCTGCCAATGGCCAGCAGCGGGGAGCGTACGAAAATGCGGAGCAGCATTTGGACCATTGTCTGGAGCTGCACGATATCATTTGTCAGCCGCGTAATCAGCGAACCGGTCGACAGCTCATCCAGGTTACGGAAGGAGAGGGTCTGGACTTTGCGGAACAAATCCCGCCGCAGGTCGGCTCCGAAACGCTGGGAAGCGATCGAGGAATAGACGGTGCATCCGAGACCGCCCAGCAGCCCGACTCCGGCACATCCTAGCATAAGCAAGCCTGTATGCAGGATGCGGGTCGTATCATTCTGCATGACTCCTTCGTCGATAATGCGCGCCATGAAAACCGGCTGAAGGAGATCCATGGCTACCTCCAGCAGCATGAGCAGCGGTGCTAGAACAGCCGCGACCCAGTGGGGGCGCAAGTAACGGAATAATTTGAGCAAGAGTGCGATTCACCTTCTTTTAGTGTATGGGGTATGGTCTAGTTACCAAGTTAAGCCATCCTCTCACGGATTGTCAAAGGGATATATTTTTATCGTGGGCGACCGCTTCTTAAGAAAATCTTTAGGTTTCATCTGCTATTTTCTTAATAGTTGTCACGTAAGCTGAGGGAGTTAATGACGACAGAGGGAGATGCTAAAGTTGAAGAAATGGATCATGCTGTTGATCGTATTCATGCTGGCCGGCTGCGAACCGACCGAGGAACCGCACCCTACGGGGAGTGCCGGGAACGAGGGTTTGGGTCAGGGTTCCGGTGTTCACCCAGCCAAGCAGAAAAAAGATGATAATCAGACGAATCAAAAACCGGATGCCGAGGTGCAGACCGTTCTAGTAGAAGAAGATCAAGTTCGCCGAGGTAATCTGGTCCTGGTAAACAAGGAGTTTAAGCTGGATGCCGGGGCAATACCATCCGATATCGTTAATCTGAACGATACGCCCGAGCTCTTGCAAGGGTATGTGCTGCTGGACAACTCGATCCGGCTGTCACGACAAGTAGCCGAACAATTCAACGGGATGATGGAAGCTGCCGCGGAGGATGGAGTTGTCCATTTCATGCTCAGCAGCGGCTATCGGGACATGGAGGAACAGGCGCAGCTGTATCGTGAAAAAGGGGCTGACTATGCGCTGCCCGCCGGCTACAGCGAGCATAATCTCGGCCTGTCCATGGATATCGGCTCAACCCAGATGCCGATTGACCAATCGCCGGAAGGCAAATGGCTTCAGGAGCATGCCTGGAAGCATGGCTTTATTCTCAGGTATCCGAAGGATAAGACTGAAATTACGGGGATCCAATATGAACCTTGGCATTTTCGGTATGTCGGCTTGCCGCACAGTCTGATCATGGAAGAGAAGCGGTTTACGTTAGAAGAATACTTAATGTTTTTGAAGAAGGAGAAAGCGTACTCAACAACCGTCGAAGGACAGCAGTACGATATTCGCTATGTACCCGTTGCAAACGGCGGCACCGTGATTGAGCTTCCTCAGAATAGCCAATATGAGCTCTCCGGCAGCAATATGGATGGTGTTATCGTCACGGTGAAACGAAGCGGGGGTGACCGATAATGAAGGCATTGCCCAAATGGACGTTAATGCTGCTGTATTGCGGATATTTGTATGTACTGCTCAAGGTTATCCTGTTTAAGTTCGGTGCGGTGGATGCATCGTTTCTGTTGAAACAGCTGGCTCGCGCGATGCAGCACCCCGATATGATACAGAATGGGCTGGAGTCCGCTAATTTCACGCCTTTTCTAACGATTCGACTGAATATCCGGCGGATCTCGGACCCGCATCATATGATTAATTTTCTGGGAAATCTGGTCATTTTTATGCCGAACGGCATATTCCTGGGGCTTCTGACCAAAAGGAAAGCCGTAGGAGCCTTGGTCGCTTCTCTGGCTGTCAGTCTTGCGCTGGAATGCTCGCAGCTGCTCTTCTCCTTAGGGAGCTTTGATGTGGATGATCTGATTCTCAACGGTTTCGGGGGACTTCTCGGTTATTTCGGTTATTGGCTGATACTGCTGCTATGTACCGATCACTCATCCAGCCAAGGCTCCGTGAGAGCTTCCAATCGTCCTGTAACCTAGGGAACATGCAGCTCTGCCATTTACCGTAATCGGAAGATTCACACGATTCTTCGCTCTCAAAGTATACGCATACCCCGCTTATAAAGGCACAAGAAATAAAGCCGGAGCCGGCATAGGATGTAGTAACTACTAGAGTGGGAGCGAGGTGAACAGTGCAGGATGCCTTCAAGACGGAAGAGACGTGCAACATCCAGATCCGAAACGGCCAAGCGATGGGTCGGCCACCCGGTCGTTGTGGTGCTGAAGGACGGCAGCTGTTATGTCGGCGAACTGAATAAGGTGCACGGCAAGGAAGTCACCCTGTCGGGATTCCGGGTTAATGACCAGATGGCGGCCCGAATCGCCAAGAACGGCGAACGTGCTCGAATTTCCGGATTATTCAGCGATTTATTCGGTGCCGGCGCGTTCAGCAGCGGTTCTCCAGCTGCTGCCGGAGCTGCCGCCGAAGCCGAAAACCGAGGTGGCCCGGGACCACTCGGATTCATCGGCGATATCTTGCCTCACATCAAGCTTGGCGTGAATGTAATCCAGTCTATCATGCCTCTCCTCAATATGATGAAGATATAAGATCGTTCCACGGATTCTCCATGTGAAAGAAGCTTGATCGAATCAAGCTTCTTTCTTGTTTGCCTGCATGGTTTGTCGTCCGAGCGTCGACGATAATCGCGCAGCAGTCATCATTACACCTTCGCGCCGGGAGAGGCACGCGGTAAGTAAATGGGCCGTTTACGCGAGCGCACGCAAAATGGTCCGGGTTGCCTCGAGCTTGTTTCGTTCATCCCGGTCGTCGATGGACTGCAGCAAAATGAGCATCGGCATAAATACAGCGAGCATGCGTGCCAGGACATGAGTCTCATCGTCGACCTCACCATACGTTTCAAAGAAGGCGGGCCGGGAAGACGGGGGCAGGAAGCTATAGGCTACGCTTAAGTCGCATGCGGGATGCCCCACATTAACGTCGCCCCAATCGATGATCCCGGATATGATCCCGGTGCCGTCGACCAGCACGTTTTTATAATGCAGATCACCGTGAATCAGGGCTTTCTGCGTGGAAGCCCGGCCGAGCGTGATCGTATGGATAAAGCTTTCAAGCGCGCCGGCCGTTTCGCTTCCGAGATGCGGGCTCAGCTTCGGCAGAAACCCTAGCATGCGTTCTTTGCGTCCTGCGATATCCGATAGATTTCGCTGATCATGCGGCACCCCTTCCGCTTCGGCCGTATCCAGGGGGAACGTGTGAAGAGACTTTAGAAATTGCGCAAGAATCTGCGCGGAACGTGCGCGCTGAGCGTCGCTTAAGCCGGTTGGAAGCACGCCGGGTACATGGGTGTAGCCCAGAAAAGGTGCCGGATACTCCGTGCTTTCCTTGCCAAAATAAAGCGGTTTCGAATAAGGTACGGTTATGTAATCAGATAGCTTCGGCAGAATCCGTGCTTCGGTTTGCAGTAGAGGCACGGCGGCCCGTCTTCTTGGAAACCGGAAAACATAGTCGGACCCAATGCGGTAGACGATATTATCCCAGCCATGGCCCAGCAGCTCAACCGTTTCAGCAGAGAGCTCCGGGAACTGGCGGTCCAGCAAACGCCGGACGAGTCCGGAGGATACATCCCACTCGGGATCCCAAGGATTTGCACACATGGTATTACCCCCTTTGATTGGCTGCAGCTTCAAGGACGGAATGGTTTATCCATAATGGAAATGGCTCATTCATTGTAAGCCCAAATCCGTTCGTCTGCAATGCAGCGTAAGATTCCAAAAGCGATTGAATGTGTAACTGGTACGGAGGGCGGGATTCCGGCATGGAAGACGGATCGACGTATTGGAGCAGGGGAGGTTATACTAATTCATGAAAGGGGGGAAACGTTAGGATGCAACGGATTCAGTCCATTATGAAAAATCACTACGGCATCGAAATAAGTGGTG
The DNA here is from genome assembly GCF_038003785.1 of Paenibacillus sp. FSL W8-0919. NCBI lineage: Bacteria > Bacillati > Bacillota > Bacilli > Caryophanales > Paenibacillaceae > Paenibacillus > Paenibacillus sp. FSL W8-0919. The sequence goes on along the minus strand of NZ_JBBOPV010000001.1, from coordinate 5,186,656 downwards.
TCAGGCCGCAGCAAGGCGGCTGGGCCGCATTGGCATTTAAAGTGAGCGATGATCGCCGCGCCTATTTTCTTAAGCAATATGAGAAGAGCCGCGCCTCTACGCCGAAATGGACGGCGGCCATTCGGGAATACATCCCGATCCTGGCGTGGCTTTCGGAGCAGGAATCCTTTCGCGGAAAGGTGCCGGTGCCTGTTCAAACCCTGGACGGCCAGTACCGCTGTGAGGATGAACACGGGATCTATCTGCTGTTTGAGTATATTGAAGGCGAAACGATTGGCGAGAACGAATTGACGGGAGAGCAGGTCAAGCAGCTGTCCGAAATCGTCAGCGAGCTTCACCTGCTGGGAGAGGAAATCCCGTATTCTACGCAAGGCATTCGCGAGAGCTTCGAGGTTCCGTTTCTGCGCAAGCTGGAGGATCGCATGCAAGAAGGCTTGCCGGATGATATGGAAGCAGCAATAGCCCCGGCTCGTTCGCACTTGGTCAAAGGGATGCGTACGGTTCGCACGCTATCAGAGCGTTTAGCAGGCCGCAATCTGCGCATGGCGCTCTGCCATATGGATCTGCACCACTGGAATCTGATGCAGAGCGGGGATGAATTAGTGCTTCTCGACTGGGAAGGAATGAAATTAGCGCCGGTGGAATCGGATCTGATGTTTATGACGGATACGCCGTATTTTGAGCAATTTATGCATATTTATCGTTCCCGGCATAACGGCTACCAGATGGATGAAGATGCGCTGCGGTTTTATCAAATCAGGCGTCGGCTTGAAGATATTTGGGAATTCATGGAGCAGCTGTTGTATGACGAACAGGCCGAAGAAGAACGCAGGAATACGCTGGACAGTCTGCGTAAAGAGCTGCTCGAGTTCGAAGCCGAGATATGAAGATCCCTCACATTACATAACGAGCAATCAGCCAGCTGGTGAACACCATAAACCATGATACAAATCCGAAGATTACAACAATTTTGTTCTCGCTCCAGCCGTATTTCAAGCTGAAATGAAAATGGATGGGTGTCATTCGGAATAATCTCAGCTTCGTGCGCTTGTAATACCAGACTTGCAGAATGACTGAAAGCTGCTCGGCTAAATAAACGAAAAATAGAAGCGGAATTAAAATTTCAACCTTCTCGATAACAGCCAGGAATGAAAGGGAGCCGCCGATGGCAAGCGATCCCGTATCCCCCATGAACGCTCTGGCAGGATAAATGTTGTACAGCAGCAAACCGAGAAGACAGCCGATCATGACAAGCGAGAATGCTTGTACCTCCGGCTTGTCGGATATGAGAAAAAAGAAGAAATAAGTGGGAATGGATACGTTGATCAGCAGCCCGTCCAATCCGTCAGTAAAATTGATCGCATTGGCGGATCCGACGATAAAGAGCAGCATGATAATCACGTACGCGGCAATCGGCAGCTGCAGGGAATATCCGCCCAATAGTTCGATATCGCTTGAGAGCGAGAAATACCGGAATAGTACGAGCAGCAGCCCGCCGGTAAACAGAAATTGAAACACCAGCTTCATCCGCCCGGATATGCCGGAGGGATCCTGAAAGACAGCCTTTTTAAAATCATCCATGAAGCCGATCGAGCTGAACAGAAGAAAGGTCGAGCATAAGAAGATCATGAGCGGATCGGGATGAAATTGCAAAGAGACGATGATTCCGATCAAGAGGATAAGACCGGCCATGAGAGGCGTTCCGCGCTTGGCTTGATGATCGGGAGGAAGCTCCGTGCGGATCGGCTGCATCAGCTTCAATGTGCGCAGCCCCCAGATGAGGAGCGGCGTAAATAAGGTTACTAATAAGAACGCAAGTCCGGATACACCAAGCATACTGCTCATTTCCTATGCACCGCTTTCTTTAGAAAAATTATGCAATATGATTATATTGTATTTCTTGGTGATAGACAATTATGCCAAGCTGAAGGACTAGAAGGCATAAAAGCAGGAATCCAAGCTTCCAACATGCAAACAATTTCGCATCGTTTAGTCGGAGCATGTGTGCGGACAGGTTCGAAGGACGCCTTCGTTATCGCGGAGATGCTGGGGGCTAAGCAGGGGGCGGGTATCCATTCCATGGCTGACAAGGGATGGATGGAAGTGAGTTTGTGATCATGAAAAAGGGACGGCCGTTCGATGACGGCCGTCCCTTTTTACAAGTTCGCTGCTGACTTTCCCTCTCAATTGGGCTCGATATGAACATGAACATCATAGACGCCGTGCGAGAGCTTTAATGCATGCTCCACCTCATCGGCGATATCATGAGCAACCCGAATGTCCATATTGGATTTCACGAGAATGACGACATCGACCACGGCGTTACTGCCGTAATTCCTGGCGCGGATGTTTTTAACGCCTTTAACGCCCTGAACGCGCTGCACCGTTTTTCGGAAGGCGCTGATCTTATCCTCATCGAAACCATCGGTTAAGTGGTGGGAGGCATCGCGAAAAATATCCCATGCCGTCTTGCAGATCAGGAAGCCGACAAGCACGGCCGTCACCGGATCGAGCCAAGGCAAGCCGAGAGCGGCGCCGACAATACCGACAACGGTGCCGATGCTCACCCAAGCATCCGACAGGTTGTCCTTGGCTGCAGCCATGACCGCTTGGCTGTTGATTTTGGCGGCGAGGCGCTTATTGTACCGATAGACAAAGTACATCACAATGGCGCAGAATGCTCCGGTCCACGCAGAGATCAGGTCAGGCGCCTCATGCTTGCCTTCAAATATAGAAGAAACCGCCCCAAAGAGCACCTGTATACCGACCGCCATCATGATGAAGGAGGCCATTAAGGAAGCGACCGTTTCGGCCTTCCAATGTCCGTACGGATGGTCTTGATCCGCTGGCTTCTGCGATAAGCGGAGCCCGATCAGCACCGCAATCGAGGCAACGATGTCTGTTGCATTATTCAATCCGTCCGCCCTTAGGGCTTCGGAGTTCCCGGCATAACCTATTACGAGTTTAATTGCAGATAAGCACAGATAAGCAATTATACTGATAATGGCGCCCTTTTCACCTGTTTTCAAATCTTCGTAACGCTGTTGTTCCACATCTAGCCGACTCCTTCCGCATCCCTCAAACAATACTTGACTATATTATCAAGGCGATGACGGGTGGGTCTAGAGCAACGTTGTTTCCTATCACTTAATAAGTGACGAGAGGCAAAAAGAGTTGCACCGGACTAAGAAAAATAGAGAGGGGAAATCATAGCCGCCGGTTTGCGCGCCTCATAGACAGCAGCTGCTCGAAGCTCGCCACGGACGGCTGAGCAACTCGCGAAGGACGGATTAGGGTCCGGTCACATGATGTTGTTCAAGTAGAGCATATACTCCCCGCGATGAAGCGGGTTTACCTGCTTGCGGCTGTTCTCCGGAATATTGCCGCGAACACGAACGTGGCCCCCGGGCCTGATGGTCAGCAGACCTTCGCCGCTCGTCAAGGCATGAACCTCGGCTTTGAGCTGGTCAGAGGTGCGAACAGGGATCGTTCCGTTGATGTGGACGATGCCGTTCACAAACCGCGGCTCCTCGAAGGTTCCTTCTAATGCACCCAGGGACGATAACACCTTGCTCAAGCTAAATTCCGGTACGATGAATTGAAGCTTGTTCACCGGTTCATAGACATTCGTTCCAGCCTCGTTCAAGGCCTTCATCAGCACGAGCGGCGTCAGACTCCGGAAATCCTTGGCCGTCGAGACGGGACTTGCATAGCCGGTATGAGTTAACGTTACGACAATATCCGTGACGGACCATCCAAAGAGCCCTTCCTGCAGGACCTCGAACACGGTATCTTTGATCGCTTTCTGAAAGGACAGCGGAAGGGAGCCAAGCTCGACCTCCAATCGGTATTGCAATCCCGATCCGTCGATTCCCGGCTCCACCCGGAAACCGACGGTTGCATAGAAGGGGTTCTGAGGCTCTCCCATCCGCTCCACGGCCGCTCCGATAGAAACCGGCTTCTCCAAACAAATCACTTTTGGAGCGGAGAAGACGGCTTCGATGCCGTACTGCTCCCGTATGATTTCAAGCAGGATTTCCTGCTGGACCTTGCCGAATACGTGAATGAAGCTTTCTTGCGTTCTTGAATCGCGCGTATATTGCAGGAAAGGGTCCTCCATGGTGAGGTCGCTCAATGCGAGATGCAGGATAGGAGCATCCTTTGAATCCATAGCGGATACCTTGACCTGGATCGGGGGGCGTTCAAAGCGGAAGGACTTCATCCGATCGGATACAACGCCGATCACGTCGCCTACCTTCACATCCACGCCGCCCAGCACCGCGATGTCCCCGGCATAGACGCCGTCCGTTGGCACGATGGCTCCATGCATCAGGCAAAACAGCTGTTTTACCTTCATATACGTTGTGTGCCCGTCTTTCGAAACGACCGGTATTCGCTCCCGCTTCCGGATGCTTCCGGCGAACAGCCGGAGATAGACAAGACGCTCCCCATTTGCCTGCTTCATGACCTTGAATGCAAGGCCGGATAAAGGATCGGCGCTGTCCTCGACGGGAGTATGAACAGGCAGGAACGACTGTAATGCCTCCAGGAGGGGGTCGATCCCTACGCCCCTGGCTGCGGATCCCGCAAATAGCGGATAAGCTGCAGCATTCTTGGTCTGCTGGCGCAATTCCGCCTGCAATCGAACCGCAGAAACAGGGATGTCATGCGCATAATGCCTCAGCATATCTTCGTTGTTCGAAGCCAGAATCTCGAGCCAGCCAGCTTCATGTGGGTCGGCGGGACGGACCGTGGCCCACGCCGTACCTTCCTCCGATGGGACCGACATCTCGCAAACGTTCCCGCTCAGCCGCTGACGGATCATGCTGCAGACTTTGCGGTAGTCCGCCCCCATCCGGTCGAGCTTGTTTATAAATAAAATGGTCGGGATGCCCTGTTCCTTCAACGTTTGCATCAGTACCCTTGTTTGTGCCTGCACGCCTTCAACGGCAGAAATAACCAGGATAACGCCGTCCAGAACGCTTAACGAATGCTCGACTTCCGATATAAAATCCGCATGACCTGGCGTGTCGATCAAATTGACCTTCAATTCTCCCAGCATAAACGAAACCGCCGCGGATTTGACCGTAATTCCCCGACGGCGCTCAATATCGAGCGAATCGGTCGTTGTATTGCCTTGATCAACCGAGCCGGCTCGGTTGATCACGCCTGTCTTAAAGAGAATCTGTTCGGTTAATGTCGTTTTGCCAGCATCAACATGGGCCAACACCCCGATATTCAATATGTTCTTCATATATAGCAGCCCTCATTATTAAATTCATTGTGATCGTTCCTTTCGATTGCGCATTCTGTTTCAGTTGCCGCATCAATACCGCCTCCATATTCAATAAAGTTACTAATAGTTTATCCACCCAGCCGTACTCTGGCATATGCCGAGAACATTTATAATGAATCATTCTCTTGCTCCTGACGCTTCATCCTCCGATGTTGAGGTTTCCAGGTGAATTATTCAGTTATATCTGATTAATACCGTGAACGGCTTCCCGGTTTGGATTAGGATAGACCCATACACCAGATAAAAAGGAGTCTTGCGTATGATTTCACTTCATGCGATCAATAAAAACAACTGGGAGGATTGCATTCGCCTCAAGCCGAAGGCTGAGCAAGCAAAGTGGATTGCCCCCAACCTTTACTCCATCGCTGAGGCGCAGTTTATGGAGGGATTCCGAACAAGGGCCATTTATCATGATGAGGACATGATCGGCTTTGTCATGTACGGGGTTCATACCTACGATGATAATTATTGGATTTACAGGTTCATGATCGATGAGCATTATCAGGGGCTGCATTATGCGAAGCCGGCCCTGCGGCTAGTGCTCGAAGAGATCCGCAGCGCGCCTGATCAGACGAAGCATGTGATGCTTTGTTATAAGAAAGAGAATGAGCGGGCGGAGAGATTATATCTCCAGACCGGTTTTCGGAAAGCGGGGATCGCACCTTGGGGAGATATGATGGCAAGATATACATTTGCCGGCTAAGGAAACGTTCGTATGAACCCTGAGTCTTCCAATGGATCGATATGAACAACAGGCAATCGTTCCCCTTTCAGATGGCGGTTTCAGCGCATAAGAAGATGAACCTCATGATATATATGGCACCGAATCATCTTGTGCTAGAATACGGAGTTAGAAGAGGGATATGTTCCGTGGTCCGTAGCGGGGGTGACTCCGCTTGCAGAATGATAACTTTCATAGAACGGAGGAGCGTTCGTGATCACTATACTCCGGAAGTATTCCATCCGCGTTCAGCTGCTTACCATCGGTGGGGCGATGCTGCTGTTATTGTTCGGGACTTTTCTATGGAGTTATGACCAAATGCGGGGAATCACCTACAAACGGAACAGCGAATATACCCTGGAGCTGATATCAACGATTCAGAAAAATATCGCGGACAACGCGGACTCCATTAACCGCATTTTGCCTAATATCGCTTATAATGAGACGATTCAGCGATTTTTGATGGAGCGCGAGCGCCTGGCTCAGTTCGAACTGCAGGGAGCAGTTGAAGCACTTCTTGTTAATCTTCAGTCCATGAAACAGGGGATCGATAGAATCGTGCTCCTCTCTACGGTAGGGGGAGGCTTCTATAATTGCGTAAACTGCAAGGATTATATTCCTTTTGACGATATTCCCGACCAGACCAACGCCTATTATTCAGGACTTTATCACTATAAGCTCTCAAGTCCGACGAAGAATGTGGTGTATGTGGGTACGCCTGTGTATGATAAGAAAAACGTTGTGACAATCGGGAAAAAAATCGGTTATGCCGTCATCGTTCTGGAGGCCGATGCGATCGCACCCCAGCTCGGCTCGATGTCGACTCATCTTGCCGGGAAATTTTATGTACTGGACCGTAACGGAATCGTAGTGACAAGTAACGACGCTCCAAGCATCGGCCAATCGGTTGGCGGAATGGCAGAGGATGCTGCTCGTGCGCTTCAAGTCAAGGAGGGCGAGCCCGTTAAGTTTCAGAACGAAGAGGGAGATTTCATCCTGCATGCCAGGCCGGTGCCGGCGATCGGCGGAAGTATCGTAAGCGTGTTCGAAACAGGTGAGCTATTCAGCGGATTGAAGGATATGCTGACCCTTGTTCTTGGCATCTTTTCGTTGTCCATCGTAATCTTATATGCCTTTTACACCGCTATAAGCCGCAACATCCTTAACCCGATCCGCGCTTTCATGAAAATTATCAGCGGCCTGCGATCGCAAGGATTAGATAATCCGAACAAACGTGTATCGCTTGACGGGTATGCGGAGATTAGCATCATGGCCAGGCAGTTCAATACACTGCTCGATGAGATCGACGATCTGGCTGCGAAGCTTGTCGATTCAAAAACATATATTTATGAGCTGAAGCTTCTTAGGAAGCAAGCGGAGCTGCAATTTTTAAAGAATCAGATCAATCCCCATTTTCTTTACAATACGCTCGAAACCATTAAAGGAATCGCATATGTGAAGAACGTCCCCGAGATTCGGGAAATGACGGATTCTCTTGGACTCATCTTCCGCTACAGCATTAAAGGCGGAGACGAAGTACGGCTCAAGGAGGAGCTTGCGATCGTTAATGCCTATATCCGGATTCAACAGATTCGATTCCAGGATCGGTTTGACGTTGTGTATGATGTGGATGAACGAAGCTTGCGGGTTTCGGTCATCAAGATGATTTTGCAACCGCTTGTGGAGAATGCGGTGTTCCATGGAATAGAACCGAGCCTTGAGCGATGCCTCCTAACGGTAGGAAGCCGGATTGAGGGCAGCAGCATGCTGATATGGGTGCAAGACGATGGTGTAGGCATGGAGCCTGCCCAGCTGGATGAAATCCGTGCTCATTTAGAGGACAAGTCTGGCCCGGACCTGACCTCGGATACAAAATTTATCGGCATGTTAAACGTAAACAACCGAATCCGATATACCTATGGGCCGGCGTACGGCATCGTATCGGTCGATAGCGAACCGTCGAACGGAACCAGAGTAGTTATCAAGCTTCCGCATGGAGGAATGACAAATGCAGTATAAGGTTTGGCTTGCAGATGACGAACCCTGGATCTTGGAAAGCTTGAAGCGAATGCTTGACTGGCCGTCCCACGGTTTTGAAATTGTGGGGGAATCCAGCAACGGACTGGATGCTTACCGGCAGATGAAGCACCATCGACCGGATGTTGCGTTCATTGATATCCGGATGCCGGGCATGAACGGAATCGAATTGATCCAGAAGCTGTATGAAGAAGAGACCGGGGTCTGTTGCGTGGTCGCCAGCGGATACGCGGAGTTTGAGTACGCCAGGCAAGCTATGCATTACGGTGCTGGCGGATATATCCTTAAACCATTTCGTAACGAAGAAATATCCGAAGTGCTGCAGGGTTTGAAGAATCGTCTGAAACGCGAAAAGCAGCCCGAAGCCATTCGGCCATCTGACGCGATTACGGATACGGCAGATTCGCGCCCGGGGGACGATACACTGCGCTCGATTGAGCAGTACATTCGCGGGAATTTCCGGGAGCCTCTAACGGTTCAGGATATTTCCAGACAGTTCTTTCTCCATCCGAACTATTTAAGTTCGCTGTTTAAACGGGAATTCGGGGTCAATTTCACGAAGTTTCTAAACGATATCCGAATGGAGCACGCTTGCAGCTTATTGCTCAACAGTCGCTTATCCGTCCGAGAGGTGGCGGAACAGGCCGGGTACAAAGACTATTTCTATTTCGCAAAAATGTTTAAACGGCACACGGGCTTGACGCCGACCGAGTACCGTTCCATAGATGCATCGACAAAACCATAGATTCGGATCAGCCCCGCTGAATGCCTCGGAACACCTAGTGTGTCCGGGGCTTTTTCGTGCGACTGAAGCGGATTTGACACGCAAGGCTTTGAGCGAATGATGTTAGAAAAGTACATAGCATATCTGAGGATCGTACATATGGTTTACCTTCAGCGCACCGTATACTTGGAGCATTAAAAGATAACGCCATGAAAGAGAGGGCAGATGCGATGGAGAAAAGCTTATGGGCGCGGATGGTGGAGCATAAATACATGTACTTGCTCGTGTTTCCGCTGCTAGTGTTCTACATCCTGTTCGAGTATGTCCCGCTGTATGGCCTGCAGCTTGCCTTCAAGGAATTTAATTTCGCCGAGGGCGTATGGGGCAGCGAATGGATTGGACTGGCCAATTTTCAAGAGATCTTTTTATTGGATGACTTTTGGACGGCGTTCCGAAACACGGTCATCATTGCACTTGGCCGGCTAATCTTTGAATTTCCCGTACCGATTGTAGTTGCACTGCTTCTGAATGAAGTCCGAACGGCCAGACTAAAGAAATTTTATCAGGTTGTGTACACGTTTCCGCACTTTTTATCTTGGGTTATCGTTAGCGGAATTCTCGTTAATTTTCTGGGCTCGTTCGGCGTACTGAATCAATTGCTGGACATATTGGGGTTTGAAAAAGTCAGCCTGCTGGTAGACCCCGAATCATTTCGCGGTCTTTTGTTCGGCAGCAGCATTTGGAAGGATATGGGGTGGGGGACGATCATTTATTTGGCGGCCATCGCCGGGATTAATCCGTCACTCTACGAAGCGGCCAGCATCGATGGAGCCAATCGGTTTCACCAGATGCGATATATTACCTGGCCGTCTCTAAAGAGCACGGTTGTGATCCTGTTGATTCTGCAAATCGGCAATACGATGAGTTCCGGTGGGAGCGGGTTTGACCAAATTTTTAATCTGTACAACCCGGCTGTTTATGAAAAAGCGGATATTCTCGATACCTATGTCTACCGAAGGACTTTTTCGGTCGGCGACAGCTATGGGACGTCAACGGCCGTCGGCTTGTTTAAATCCATCATCAATCTTGCGCTGCTGGTAGCGGCAAACCGCGCGGCCAAGAGGTTGGGCCAGGATGGTCTCTACTAAAGCATGCCAAGCTGCGTTGCTGCTTGTATTTCGGGTGAAAGGAGGACGCCAATGAAACCGAAAGCGAATGGAGCCGATTACATGATTCACATCCTGCTTATGCTGATGGCCGTCATGACCATTCTGCCCTTTTACAATGTATTCATCACTTCATTTGCCGATCCGGCGTCGGTCGTTAAGCAGCAGTTCTATTTAATTCCCACCAGCTTTAATCTCAGCTCATACCGTATGCTGCTTGACGGCAGTTATGTCGGGAAAGCGCTGTTGAACTCCCTCATTGTCACGGTGTTCGGAACGTCGGTTAATATGCTGGTGACCACATGCGGAGCTTATGCCTTGTCCAAGAAATCCATGCCCGGCCGCTCCATTATGATGGCAGGCATCGTATTTACGATGCTCTTTTCGGGAGGACTTATTCCATATTATTTGACGATTAAGGGGCTTCAGTTGATCAATCACTATGGAGCCATGATATTCCCTGTAGCAGTCAGCACCTTCTTCTTGATTGTCATGATCAATCACTTTCGCACGATCCCGCCGAGTCTCGAGGAGTCCGCTAAGATCGATGGGGCGAATGATCTGTATATCCTCTTTCGCATCGTCATTCCGATTTCCAAGCCGACGATTGCTGCGATTACCTTGTTTTACGCGGTCGCCAGATGGAACGAATGGTATAATGCGATGCTGTTTATGACTGACACCGATAAGCATCCCATGCAGCTGTTCTTAAGGAACATGCTGGCAGACGTAACCAAGATGGCCAGGGACGATATGGGCGCGGCCATGATGTCGCAGCTCAATCAGGGCTACCCCGACGGGATCAAAATGGCAAGCGTCATTATAACCATGGTGCCGATTATGCTGGTGTATCCATATCTGCAGAAACACTTTTCGGCAGGCGTAACATTGGGTGCTATCAAAGAGTGACACATATTCACGAATATCGATGGGGGAGGTTTTACTATGCAAAGCGTCCGCTGGCAAGGAAAATCCGTTTTGATCGCGATCATGATCCTGGCTCTTGTCATTACAGGTTGCACCGGGAAGGCAGGCAATAGCGAGGCTGGAGAAGGTGGATCCGGGGGAGGGAAGAACGGGAAGAAGCTGGATATATCGGTCTCTTTTTTTAACATCGGGCTCGCCTTTCCGAACCGTGAAACAGACGAATATTTGAAGCAGCTCGAAAGCAAATTTAATGTCCGTTTCGTTGACAAAGTGATCAGCTATTCGGATTACAAGGAAAAATATCAGCTCTGGAGCGCCTCCGGCGAGCTCCCCGATGTGTTCAGTCACGATATCATTAACTCGGAGACGTATTATTCCTGGATTAAACAAGGGATCATTCGCGCACTTCCAGACGATCTCAGTCCCTATCCGAATGTAGCCAAGGTGCTTTCGCTCGACGAAACCAAGTCGCTTCGTGTGGACGGGAAGGCCTATATGATTCCGCGCCTGACGTACCGGGATTATGATACATGGGCGATGGAACGTTCCTTGATCGTCCGCAAGGATTGGATGGAGAAGTTAGGGATTGCGGATCCCGTTACCTACGATGATTATTTGAATATGCTGAAGGCTTTCGCCAAGGATGACCCGGACGGAAATGGCAAGAACGATACGGTTGGTCTTACCTTCCGGTCGGCTGCGATGCTGGCTCCCATTGCCGGAGGCACCTTTCCACACCTGCTGAACAGCTCGTGGGTGAAGGAGAATGGAACGTATATCCCTTACTATGCCTCCGATAAGATGAAGACGGTCGTCAAGCAGATGCGCCAGCTCTTTACGGAAGGCGCGATCGATCCGGATTTTGCCATTATGAAAACAAACGACGGGATTGAAAAATTCGGCCAGGGTAAAGTGGGCGCGATCTCCATGCAGGCTACTCCGAACGGTTTAGCCAAGCTCAATGCGGCATGGAGCAAATATAACAAGGACACAAAGTTTGAGGATATTGCCCACATCATTCCGGTGACATGGCAATCGGATGACGGAAACCGATACCGCTATACGGCCGTTACGTTCTGGTCGGAAAGCTATTTCAGTGCTCGAGTGAACGACGAGAAAATGGACAGAATCCTGCAAATATACGATTATCTGCTCTCTGACGAATTTATCAGAAATAAACAGTACGGAATTGAAGGGAAGGACTATACCATAGAAGGCGAGAAGATCACGATTACGCGAGAGAAGAATGAAGAGGGCGAATTTAAAACGATTGGCAGCTTGTATCCGTCCTTCAACCTGTTTGGTTCGCTCGCGGCTTGGGGACAAGAGCTCGAATTCGTAGAGAGTGAAGTCAACAATATTGCATATGGAGAGAAGCTGTCGAGGATGTCGAGGGAAGGACTGAAGCAGCGAATCGCCGAGCATGTCCCCGTGCCGACCAATTATCAGCTGGAACTGCTGTATACCCCGGCCAAATCGAAGCTGAGCGCCATAAATCCGACGGAGGATTTGACTAGGGTCATGCTATCCAAGGAGGACCCGGTAGCGATGTGGGAGAGCATTGTGGCAGGTTACGAGAACAAAGGCTTGTCACAGGCTATACAGGAAGTAAATGAAGCTGTGCGAGAGCAGGGGCTCGACAAATGAGCGACAGTCAGAGCATGGATTATCCGATTGCCTGCACAGACCAGAAAAGCCATCGAATCCTGGTTTTCGCCCCGACAGCGCCCGATTGGAACATGGACGAATCATTGATATGGTCCTGGTCTCTCTTAGACGTGGACGGATTCAGCGAGCTCCTTCCGGCATGGGGGCTGCCGACTGAAGCCAAGCTTCGGCATGATCCGATTCGCGGTGGGCAGTGCATGATCGTTACGGATTCTTGCGGGCTTGCAGCGATCATTCCTTATCCCGGAGGAAAATCCCTCATATGGGGGGCCTGCGTAGGCGGCAATCCTCACTCGGCCGAGCTGCTTCCTAACGGGAATCTGGCTGTGGCGGCCAGTACAAGCGGTTGGGTCAGGATCTATGCTTCTTCCCAAGGGCTAACAGATCAAGTTTATGCCGAGCTTCCGCTTCCTGGTTCGCATGGTTTGCATTGGGATTCTCGCCGAAATGTATTATGGGCTCTAGGCGATCATGATTTGGTAGCCCTCCGTCTCGAAGGAACAGATGATCAACCGGAGATCGCGGTGGACGATCGGGTTCCCCTGCCAAGCAGGTACGGCCATGATCTCCAGCCCGTGTGGGGAAACGACGATCGCTTGTGGATCACTACGGTTTCGCATGTCTACCAGTACGTCATACCATCCGGTCGGTTTGTGAGTGAATATGCGGATTGCCCGTTTGTGGATTGGCATGATGTGAAGAGCATCGGCAATCAACCTTCTGGCGTAATCGTTTCTGCTGCGCCCAAACCGGGAGGACTTTATGAATGGACGACGGACGAGATCCGCTTACACGGGACATCGAATCGGATCCGCAAAGGGACAGCGATATACAAGGCTAGGATTTGGGCCCCGGGATATTAGCCCGTCTATGATCACAATAAGGAGGCTGGAGCATGACTTCACTAAAGAAGCATCGGTCTGTCCTATCGGATCATCCTTCCAGGTGGCCGCTTGGAACATCGCTCTCGTTAAATGATTGGGCCGATGGTCATGTCGATATTGAAGCTGTTCATCAAGCCGGCATTAAGGTTATCGAGCTGGCTTGGCGAAACGATGCCTTCGATCTGTTCAATCCGGTGAATGAGCGGACCTGCAGATTTTGGATCGAGAATAGTCGAGAGCTTGGAATCAGCATTTGGACGCTGCATCTGCCTTATGGCCCCGCCTTCGATATATCGGCCGTCAGCGAAGCGGCTTCTGTCGAGGCTTCCCGCTTATTATGCCGGTTGATGCAGCTTGCCCATGAATGGGGCATTCCCATGGTTGTACTCCATCCAAGCTGGGAGCCAATTACGGATGAGGAACGTCCGCAACGGCTGGAAGCGTGCAGGAGGGCATTATCGGTGCTGGCAGATGAAGCGGAAGCGCTCGGCATACGGATCGCAGTTGAATGCTTGCCGCGCACGTGCCTCGGGAATTCGGGCCGGGAGATCGCAAGTCTGCTTGCAGCGGATCCTCGGCTCGGCATATGTTGTGATGTCAACCATCTTCTGCTGGAAGCCCCGGAATGCTTCATCAGAGAACAGGGCGAACGCATCTTCACGGTCCATATGTCGGATTGCGACGGTCGAGATGAAAGACACTGGATGCCGGGCATGGGCTCCATTCGGTGGGACGAGGTTTTGCGAGCATTGGTTCTGCACGATTACCAAGGTCCGTTTATGTTCGAGGTCCGCAGACCTGTTCCTTCGGAATTGGCAGCTTGCTGGGAACGATTGATCAAAAGCTATGATCTTGCTTATCCGAAAGCAATCGAACTTCCGTGAACACATGATGAAAGGAAGGGATCAAATGAATAATCGGAAGAAGATGACATCCCGGCTGCGCCATTTGCTGCTCGCTGCTGGTATCTCTCTGGCTGCCCTGACTCTCTTTATTGCCGGGGATAACCTAAGAATGAGCTGGGTGGACGCATCTTCGCCTCTCCAGGAGGATTATGATATCGCTATGAGCGATCAAGCGTCCAAAAAAATATTGGTGATGGACCCTGGCGTCTCTGATTGGAATGATTCCAGGGCCGTTAAATGGTCTTGGGCACCCAGTGCATCCAACGGCTTCGCTGAGTTTACAGCCTATTGGGGATTGCCGACGGAAGCACGGATTAGAAACAGCGCTTTCTTCGGAACCCAGGTTATGCTCGTTACCGACTCAAGGGGATTGGCCGCGATTATTCCATATCCTGCAGGAAATTATAAGCTCTGGGCAGCGAATGTAGGCGGCAATCCCCACTCCGCCGAACTTCTGCCCAACGGCAACATTGCCGTTGCAGCAAGCACTGGAGGCTGGGTACGGATTTATACATCGTCTCAGAGCTGTCATTCAATGACATACGCAGAGTATCGTTTGGAGAGCGCTCACGGCGTATCTTGGGATCCGCATAATGAAATATTATGGAGCCTGGGAAATGGGGCGATCGTTGGGTTGAAGGTAGGGGGAACAGCCGCGAGCCCGACGTTGACCGAGCATGTTCGACTGGATGTTACCCGCTTGAACGGGCATGACATACAACCGGTGTATGGAGACCTTGACCGATTGTGGGTGGCATCGGGTGGGAAGGTATATCAATACGTCAAATCGACCAATTCGCTCGATCTTACGTATGCGGGAGCTGACGAGATCAGCCGGGTGGGCGTAAAGGCTGTCGGTAATCAGTCATCAGGCCAGGTGGTGCAAACGGTCGCGGATGTCGCGAAGAATCCGGTCGGCGGCTGTACGCTTTACACGTGGTGTACGGATTCGGCAGACTTTTTCCTTCCGAGTGCAACGCGTACCAAGACCGGTGCTGCATTCTACAAAGCACGGATACTGAATCCTAACTATCAGTAGTTGAAGATAGCCGGGATCGAGAGCCCATATCCCTTTCAAAAGCTCTTAAGGCGACGAGTGAGGAGATGCTGCTGAGGATCGTCCAAGCGATGTGCTTGGGCGATCTTTTTTTGCCTGGTATGGTATGCTATCCTTACGTATCAGGGATGGATCTGAAGGAGGCAATCGGATGTTGATGATGAACGAGAAAATAAAAGCACGCGAGGTTGAACTGACGGGACTCGACGGTGAGGACCTCGGCATCATGCCACGGGACGAGGCATTAGCCCTGGCGAAAGCGAATAAGGCGGATTTAGTGTGCACTTCGCTGTTCAGCAGCCCTCCGCCATGCAAGCTGGTCAGCCGAGGAATGGCCAAGCAGGAGGCCGCGAAGGAGAAGAAAGGACAGAAGCCGGCCAGCGGTCCGATCAAAGTGAAAGAATTTCGCCTCACCGTACATATCGAGGAGCACGACTATGACACCAAGCTGTCTCAAATGCAGAAGCTGCTTGAATCGGGCAAGGCGGTCCAGCCGATCATCCGCATTCAGGGCAAGGAGGGCGATGCCGCCAGGAAGCTGCTGGAACGGTTGATCCACGATCTGGCCGGGAAGGGAACGAAGGAAACCGGCATCCAAGTGAGCGGCAAACAGGCGACGGTGAAGCTGCTCCCGGTGTAAATGCCACCAGGCGTGCAATTCCATGATTTACTTTTGCGTTCTTTGATGATACTATAATTCAAATTATAAACGCGATGAAGAGAAGAGTAGACGAGTCAGGATTCCCTGCAGAGAGCCCCGGCAAGCTGAAAAGGGGCGGGAAACCCTTCGTTGAACCAAGCCTCTGAGCGGCGCATCGGAACTTGTGGTTTACATAAGCAGATGGTGCGACAGGAGCTCCTGTTATAGAGCTAGGGTATAAGCCGTCAGCCGATGGCCGTACCTGATGAGACCGGTATCGTGAGATATCGGCAAATAGGGGTGGCACCGCGAAATCAAATCTCGTCCCCAAGACATTTGTCTTGGGGGCGGGATTTTTTGTCGTTCCAGAGGAAATGAACATGTTAATTTAGAGGAGGTTGTACCCATGAGCACTGACAAAAGAAACGAAGCTATGAAGTCCGACTTTCTGACGGACATTGTGCGGGAGGACATCGCGAGCGGAGTGTACAGCAGGCCGATCGCGACGCGTTTCCCGCCCGAGCCGAACGGTTATCTTCACATCGGAAGCGCATATGCCATCCAGGTTAACCATTCGATCGCTGACCGGTTTGACGACAGGTTTAATCTGCGCTTCGATGATACGAACCCGCTTAAGGAAGACGTTAAATATGTGGAGGCGATCAAACAGGATATTGAATGGCTTGGATTGAAGCCGGATGTATATTTCGGATCGGATTACTCGCAGCAAATCTACGAGGCCGCAATCAAGCTGATTCGCAAGGGCAAGGCCTATGTCTGCGACCTTAGTCCGGAGCAGATAACTGCTTACCGGGGAACGCTGACCGAGCCGGGGAAGGATAGTCCATACCGAGGCCGGACGGTGGAAGAAAATGAGTCCTTATTCAAGCAGATGAAGAATGGAGAGTTTGCAGCCGCCTCGAAGGTGCTTCGGGCGAAGATCGATATGGCATCGCCTAATCTCAATTTGCGGGATCCCGTACTGTACCGGATTATCCATGCGGAGCATTACCGAACCGGAAATGAATGGTGTATCTACCCGATGTATGACTTTGCCCATCCGATCCAGGATGCCATTGAAGGGATTACGCACTCCTTATGCTCGGCTGAGTTCAAGGATCACCGCCCGCTGTATGAATGGGTACTGAGGGAGCTTGATATTCCGGAGCCTCCCAAGCAGAGGGAATTCGGCCGGCTGAATATTTCGGGAACGGCTACGAGCAAGCGATATTTGAGGGAGCTGGTTGATGGGGGTTATGTCGACGGTTGGGATGACCCAAGACTGCCGACACTGCAAGGGTTGCGCCGTAGGGGCGTGACTCCGGAAGGGCTTCGACGATTTCTCGAAGAGCTTGGCGCGCTAAAAAATCCTAGTACCGTGGACTCGGCGATGCTGGAGCACTTTGTCCGCCAGGATTTGAAGATGCGGTCCCTGAATGCCATGGCTGTGATGCACCCGCTGAAAGTGGTCATCACGAATTTTCCGGCGGACCGGACGGAAATGCTTGTTCTGCGGAACCATGAAGGCGATGAATCCCTGGGAACCAGGAAAGTCCCGTTCACCAGGGAACTGGTGATCGAACGGGAGGATTTCATGGAGGATCCGATCGCAGGGTTTCACCGGCTGTCGCCGGGGCAGGAGGTGCGGCTGAAGGGAGCTTACTTTATCCGCTGCGAGGAAGTCGTAAAGGACCCGTTAACCGGTAAAATAACCGAGCTGCACTGCACCTATGACCCGTTGACACGAAGCGGAAGCGGGTTCAACGCAAGGAAAGTCAAGTCGACGATTCACTGGGTATCCATGAGTTGCGGGATCCATGCAGAATTGCATCTGTATGATCGCCTTCTGAAGGAGACCGCTGTTCTTGCAGAATCCGGCAACGATTGGAAGGAGCTCCTGAACCCGGCATTGTTGATTCGGGTGGAGACGGCTTTTCTTGAGCCGAGCCTAAGCAATGCCTCATTCCATCAAACCTACCAGTTCATCCGACACGGCTACTTCTGTCTCGATAACAAGCACGCCCATTCCGGGCATCTTGTGTTTAACCGCGTTGTGCCGTTGAAGGATTCGTGGAAGAGGCAGAACAGCGACATGTTCAAATGACCATGTATGCGATGCATTAAGCTTTGCGAACGCTAGGAATAGAGTTGCATTCGCTGCATTCCATCGGGAACGAATCAGGCCGGCCAATGTTCAGGATGCGTTAACGAAGGCGGGAGCTTCGTGCTCGCATCCCCGATGGCGGCTTGGACTTGGGCTTGGGTTAGGAAGAGGCATCCGGTCAGATTGGCTCCCCGAATGTCCGCATCCCGGAAATCCGCGCCGATCAGATCGGCTACCCTCAGATCCGCGCCGCGCAGATCAGCTGCGATGAGATAAGCCCCTCTCAGATTGGCATATCGAAGATCTGCGCCCTTAAGCTTGGCGCCGATCAGATCCGCACCCCGGCCGCCGATGTTGTTCCTGACGGGAGGACCGGTGTGCTTACGGCGAGCATTCTCCCGGACAAGCTCGCTTGTCCGAAGCAGGAGCAAATTGACTTCGGCCCGATGAGCTGCCACATCGAGCTTCAGCAGAGCTGGCGGAGGGAGAAGCGTCATCCGCTCGGTCTCCTCCAGCGCTCGTTCGATATCGGCATGAATTTCTTGCGCCGGCTGTTGTTCCAATGCTTCGCTTAAATACCATAACAGCTCGTGGAGCTGCCGCATTATCGGGAATACCTCGAACATTTCCTTGGCGGTCTCAGTTGACTGCCGCCAGTCGCGTCTCTGGTAAGTAAGCTGGGATACCTTCTGTCCTGCGCCAAAGCAATCGAAAACGGTGCAGCCGCGGAAGCCCTTTTGTCTAAGATGATCGTGGATGGCGCAGCGGAAATCGGCTCTCAGATTGCTGCAGGGTGTTCCGGCGTTCTTATTCACCGCAAAATCCGATGATGCCGCGAAGGGCAGCGCCACGCAGCATAAGCCGAAGCAGCTGGAACAGTCCGATTGCAGACTATGCCGCAGCGATTCGGATGAGGTTTGTTTGTTCGTCATGAATGATATGAATCTCCTTCCACATGGGCGATGAACATGAATACATAGATTCTATTTTAGACCATAGAGAGGGTAAAGTCATAGATGCAATCGGAGTTTAATCATTTTCGCCCCATTTAGGACATATGTCCTTTTCCCCAATGCCGGATATACTCTTTAATAATATACAGATCAATTACGACGCGAGGAGTTTATACGCATGAGAGGAATTGTATTTGCTATACTGGGCGGTGCATGCATAACGCTGCAGGGTGTGGCGAACGCAAGGATCAGTCAGGATATGGGAACATGGCCGGCGGCATCCGTAACGCAGCTGACGGGGTTTTTGATGGCTTTGGTAATTTTGTCGTTTGTCCGTGACAGCAAGCAGTATTGGGTTAGGCAGGTGAACCCGCTGTATGTATTAGGAGGCGCTTTGGCGGCAC
This sequence comes from Paenibacillus sp. FSL W8-0919, assembly GCF_038003785.1. NCBI lineage: Bacteria > Bacillati > Bacillota > Bacilli > Caryophanales > Paenibacillaceae > Paenibacillus > Paenibacillus sp. FSL W8-0919. The sequence goes on along the minus strand of NZ_JBBOPV010000001.1, from coordinate 5,167,170 downwards.
CGATCATATTCAGTGAAGTTACCGCGATCCGGCATATCGGGGTAACCTTGACGATATCGGCGCTGTTGATCGCACAGCTGAGCCTGACGTTCGTGATTGACGCCGGCGGATGGTTCGGCGTGGCCAAGAAGAGGATTACGGCAGCTCAATGCATTGGCATTGCCATGATGATCGCCGGTGTGCTGTTCCTTAAAATGTAGCAGCAAAGGACAGAATCATGAACAGATGGGAAGTGAACTGATCGATGAAAGAAAGTCGCGATCCGGAACGCCTGCGTTCCTTAATTCGCGAGCACCAGATGGAGCATGTGTTCCCGGAAGAACTGGAGCCCCATCTGCTGCTGTGTGAGTACGAACAGGGAGAGAGCATTTGCAAGCAGGGGGAGACCGCTGAATACCTTTATGTGCTTGTTGGAGGGAAAATCAAGGTGTTTACAACGTCACCGGAAGGCAGGGCGCTCATCCTGTCCTTTAAAACGCCGCTGGAGGTGATTGGTGATATTGAGTATATTCAAGGAAATCCATTCATCAACACGGTGCAGGCGGTGATGCCTTCGACCATGGTTGCCGTTCATCATCGTTGGCTGAATAAATACGGTCAGTCCCATCCGCCGCTGCTGCAGTTTCTGTTGCAGATCGTCACCCGCAAATTTTATATTAAGTCCAATTTTATGAGCTTTAATCTGATGCATCCGGTGGAAGTTCGTCTGGCCAGTTATCTGCTTTCGGTCTCGCAAGGCGATTCCGGAGCGTTCGCAACCGATCCTCCAGATGTCTTCCAGCTGTCAGATATTGCGAATCTGCTCGGGACAAGCTACAGGCATCTGAACCGGGTGATTCATAAATTTTGCAAGGACGGCTTGATCGAGCGCCGCCGCGGCATCATCCTGATCAAGAATCGGGAGAAGCTGTTCGAGGTGGCCGGGGGCAATATTTACGAAGAATAAATGACCGCTAAGAACGCCATATGAGGAAAGTGAAGGAGGAGCGGAATGTGGCCGGAGGATTGGTATTGGCGCTTATAGCCGGCGCTCTGGTAAGTCTGCAAAATATATTCAACAACCGGGTTAATGCTGCCACGGGACTATGGTCAACGACAACATTGGTGCTTGGATTGGGCTTTGCTGCATCCTTCATCATAAGCTTGGCAGTTGAGGGTACCGCCACCTTCCAGCTGGACCAGATGAAGCCCTGGTATTGGATCAGCGGGGTCATCGGCGTAGGCGTGGTGATCTGTCTGGTTCAAGCTACGAAAATGCTCGGACCGACGTTCGCCATATCGATTGTCATGACGTCACAGCTCGGGTTCGCCCTCTTGTGGGATTCCATGGGATGGCTCGGTCTTGCTAAGGTTCCTTTTACAATAAACCAGCTGATTGGAGTTGGTTATCATCGGCGGCATTCTGGTGTTTAAATTAGGAGGATCACAAGAGAAGCAAGAAGCTCGAAAAGTTCGCGAAGGAGGAGAGTAAACATGGGATCGATCATTGATAAAGTCGCATGGCTGCATGTGGTTGACGGACGCATCTTATGCGCCCGTTCCAGAGGCAAGGATACGTACTATGTTCCCGGCGGAAAGCGTGAGGCCGGCGAGACGGAGCTCGAAACGCTTGCCAGGGAGATTGAAGAGGAGCTGTCCGTTCGGATACAACCGGAAAGCGCCGTGCACTACGGAACCTTCGAGGCGGAGGCTCATGGTAAAACCGATGGAGCCATCGTGAAGATGTCCTGTTATACGGCAGAGGCGGACGGAGAGCTGTCGCCAGCCTCGGAGATCGAGGAGCTGGCATGGTTGACATATCAAGATAAAGGACGTGTGTCCGAGGTGAGCCGGCTGATCTTCGAGCGGTTATACGAGACCAAGCAGCTGAACGATTAACCAGAGAACGATGATGCATTTAAGTCTAAAAAAGACGCCTCCGCGGAGGCGTCTTTAATCATTAGATTTAGAACGTACGTTCGATTTAAGGAACATTTGAATCAAACGGGGTCTTATTCGATTTTCATATTATTAGTATAAACGAACGCCTAATATAAGTCTATATTTTGCCAGGAAATTATTTTATAGTAGGTGATACCCGGCCGGGAAGTCAGAGCTTAGCCATCGCGTTGTATAGCTAAAGGGAGCCTATTTCTTATGCAAATTCGATTATGGAATACCAATTTAAAAGTTCGCTTATTTGGCGAAGCGCTGTTCAATATGCTCGTGTGGATGTACTTTCCGTTTATCGCGGTTTATTTCGGGAATGCGTTAGGAAATGATATCGCGGGGATGCTGATGACGGTTCCCCCGTTATTCAGCATGGCAGGGAGCTTGATCGGAGGCGCTTTGGCGGACCGGATCGGACGCCGTCCCGTCATGCTGACGGGCGCTGCGCTCCAAACCTTGATGTTCGCCGTATTCGCCTTGTCATCTTCCCATTGGCTCGATTATGCGGCGTTTATTGCCATTGGCTTCGGCGGTGCCATTTATCGGCCGGCCAGCACGGCCATGGTGGCGGACCTGGTTCCGGCACAGGACCGGCGTCAAGTGTTCGCTACGTTCACGACCGCCAATAATATCGGGGCAGTGTTAGGCCCGGCGCTTGGAGCGGTATTCTTCTTCCATTACCGGCAGGAGCTGCTGTGGACCTGCTCGTTCATCCTGCTGCTGTATTTCATCGCTATCTATTTGATCGTTAAAGAATCCATGCCGCCTGGGGAGGGAAGCGCTGGCCGTTCAGCAACGGTTGGCGAAATATGGAGGGAGCAGTGGAAGGGATACGGCGTTATTTTTCGCGACAAGGTGTTTCTGGTGTACATACTAGCAGGGATATTCGCGCTGGTAGCGATTATGCAGCTGGATTTGTATTTAGCCGTCTACGTCACGAACTACGTGCCTGCTCAGGCTTTGTTCTCCTGGGAGGAGGGCAAGCTGATGCTTTCGAGCACCGAGATATTGGGCTGGCTGCTCGGCCTGAACGGTCTCTTGTTTGTGCTGTTTATCCTGCCGGTAACCAAGTGGCTGCGCCATTGGAAGGAGCGCGACGTATTCATTATGTCATCGCTGTTATCCGGATTAGGGACGTTTGCCCTCGGCTTCAGCACCAATCTATGGTTCTTGTTTATCGTTACGATCGTGTTTACATTCGGCGAGATTGTCCGCTCACCGGTCATGCAAAGCTTTATCAGCCATTATGCTCCGGAGCATGCAAGAGGACAATACATGGGCGCTGACAATCTGCAGTATACGATCGGGCGATTTTTGGCGCCGGTCACTGTGTTTTTATCGGCGTGGATTCCGCCAATGGGAATATTCAGCCTGATCCTGCTGTCAGCACTTATTAGTGTCGTTCTATACGTACATTTGTTCAGAATATACCCCGCCTCGTCAGAACAATAGATGGTCCCATGCCGGATAGATTGGGGAATCCTCCGGGCAATCAAACAGATCAAATCAAAGCCGTCAGATTTACAGCTTGCTCATATGTCGTCGCGGCGATCGCATGACATTGTGAGCGGGTTGTAAATTTGGACGGCTCTCATTTATTGTCGTTCGTATTTACAAACCGATGGTCGGTATATATAATAAGGAGCAAAGAGGATGAGGAGTTGGTGGAGATGGCACCATTTATAGGCATGGTCATTTCGTTTCTCGTTTTTCGGTCACTCGGTTTAGCCGGCTGGGAGTACATGAACGACACCGTCATATCGCTTCGCTTTGCAGCAGCGGTGATGCTGCTGATCGCCGCGTCGGCTCACTGGGGCAGAATGCGTCCCGATTTGATTGCGATGGTACCGCCAAGGATCCCGAAGGCGGGGATGATCGTAAGTTTGACAGGCATTTTTGAAATAACGGGTGCCTTTCTGCTGCTCTTCCCGTCGACGACAACGATAGCAGCAACCTTGCTGGCACTGCTGCTGATTGCCATGTTTCCAGCTAACATGCATGCAGCCCGTCATAAGCTCAAGCTAGCGGGCAGGCCGGTTCCACCGATAGGGATCAGAACGGTTATTCAAATCGTGTTTATAGCCGCTATATTAATTGCAGGCTGGCTGCCTTCGCAAGGATAATGCAGTACCTATAAGGAGGAATCGCATATGAAGCAAGAAGAACGCCGAGAGCAAACGCAGCACATCCTGCTGGAAGCAACAGAGGAATTGATTCGGGAGAAGGGCTGCAGTCAAACGACGTTGACGGACATTATGAAGCGCACCGGACTCTCCAAAGGCGCGATCTTTCATTACGTCTCCGGCAAAGATGAGCTGTATATCAATGTATTGAAAGCGAAGCTCGCGGAATCAAACGAACGGTTTATGAATGAAGTAAACAAGCAGGGGAAGAAGAAGCAATTTGAAGGACCCATGAACGCCATCGCGCATGGAATGACGAAGCTGGAAAGCCGCGATGACGTCAGCAACCAGATTTTGATGTATTTGATCGGAAAGAGCGATCAGCCGGGGATTGCCGAAATTGTAGCCGGGTTTTACAGGGAATCGACGGCCACCTCGAGGAAGTGGATCGAGACCGGGCAGGAAGCGGGCGTAATTCCAAAATCCATCGATGCCGAGCGGACGGCTGAGCTGTTCGAATTGCTGTCTTTCGGGCTGCGGGTACGGGGATTGATCGGGGCCAAGAGCGACGTCTTCGGTACGAACGAGTACGAGGATTTTATCATCGGTATTCTCCAGCCCGGAGAAGCCGGGAAGGGGGGCAGGAGCAGATGACGGTATGGCTGTTTCTTCATATAACCGGAAGCGTGCTGTTTGTCGGGAATATCATAACGGCAGCGTTCTGGAAGGTAAGGGCCGATATCGAGGGCAATCCGTCCCACATCCACCGGACGGCGAAGAATGTGATGCTGGCCGACTACGTGTTTACCCTTCCGGGATTATTGCTGCTTATCGTTTCCGGCATCGTAATGGCTGGTCGCTCCGGATTCGGGATTGGCGGAATGAATTGGCTCACCGCATCGCTTTTCTTGTTTGGCGTGACGGGGCTGATTTGGGGAGGCGTATTGATCCCTTTACAGAAAAGCATGATCAGGCATAGCGGGCATTCCGTAGAATGCGGAGCGGTCACGGCAGGGTATAAGAAGGCCTCAAGGTATTGGGCGATATTCGGAACGATCGCAACCCTGCTTCCCCTAGCCATCCTTTATTTTATGGTGTCAAAGCCATTTTGATAGAAGAGATGGTCAACTCGTACTCCGCTAGGATTCCATGTAAGGAAAAGGAAGGAAACTGAATCATAAGAAGAAGGCGAGCGCACGGTAAAACATTACCGTGTGTTTTTTTTATAACGAACACTTAACAAAAAGAACGGAACCCCTTATAATGGTCAAAGTCTTGTCGTCCGGGAACCAACATGCTTGAGCATGCATTTACTTGCTCGGCAAGCTATGGCTTGGCTGTTACATTCATAGTTTAAGCTAAATTCTTCGTAAAGGTGTTTGATACGCATGCTTCATAATCCAACAGGAAGAGAACGCCTCGGCCTAGCATTTCTACTAAGTTTGCTGGGGATATTGGGACCATTCAACATCGATATGTATCTGCCCAGCTTCCCCGATATATCGGCTGACTTGGGAGCGCGAGCCTCACTGGTGCAGCTGAGTTTGACTTCGTGCTTGATTGGTCTGGCTTTGGGACAAATGATCGTGGGTCCAATCAGTGACGCACGCGGACGAAGAATGCCCTTAATCATCTCTTTGGGGCTGTTCGCATTGTCTTCTCTGTTTTGCGCGCTTGCCCCGAATATTACGACACTGATTATCGCTAGATTCTTGCAGGGATTTACTGCTGCTGCCGGCCTTGTCATCTCCCGTGCGGTCGTGCGGGATGTGTTCAGCGGCAGGGAGCTGACCAAGTTCTTTGCGCTGCTGTCGGTCATCAATGCCGTTGCGCCGATGGTCGCCCCAATGTCGGGCGGAGCGATTTTGCTGCTTCCATCCGCCAGCTGGCATTCGATCTTTTATTTTCTAAGCTTATTCGGTCTGTTTATCGTGCTCACCATTACGCTGCGGTTGAAGGAAACCTTGCCGCCCGAGAGACGGATGTCAAGCTCGATTGGCCACTCGATAAAGACCATGGGGGATCTGTTCAAGGATCGTTCCTTCATCGGATACGCCTTGACGGTCGGCTTCATCCACGGCGGGAGCTTTGCTTACGTGTCAGGCACTCCGTTTGTATATCAAGGGATATATGGTGTATCGCCGCAGGTGTTCAGCATTCTGTTCGGCATCAATGGCCTCGCGATCATCTTCGGCAGCTTTCTGATCGGACGTTTCGGCGGCATCATTCCGGAACGGACATTGCTGCGCTTCGGCGTATGGACGGCGGTAAGCGCAACTTCATTGCTGCTTATCATGACGGCGATCCGAGGTCCGCTGGCCCTCATCGTCATCTTAATCTTTATATACATGATCACGATCGGAATCGTCGCAACCAGCACATTTACCTTGGCCATGGAGAAGCAGGGACATCGGGCTGGTAGCGCAAGCGCTGTGCTTGGATTGGTACCGTTATTGCTGGGCTCGGCGGTATCGCCCCTGGTCGGCATTGACGAGACGACAGCCGTGCCGATGGGAGCGGTGTTGTTCGTCACCTCGTGCCTTGGCGCATGGGCGTTTACCAAGCTGACAAGAGCGAACGGGGATGGAGCATCGGCAAGCTAAAAAATCCCTCGAATGACATTTCGTTATCCGTTGCAAAATGTAGGTAAGGCGGGTGACGATATGCGAACAATGGGAATGAAATGGTTTGCTGTGGTTCTCATCCTGGCGGCTGCGGTAGGCTGTGGGAATAAAGAGACGAAAGAGCATGATTTGCTGCATGTGAAGTCCAAGCAGGGGGCCGATAAGAAGAAAGTGATCTTTCTTATGATAGACACTTTGATGGCCCAATCCATCGATGAAGGGATCCGTCAAAAGCAGCTTCCAACCTTTCAGTATCTTATCGAGAATGGACAGTATCATAGGGATATGGTCAGTTCGTTTCCGACGATGTCGGTGACGATTGACAGCTCGATGCTGACCGGAACCTATCCTCATGAACATCGAGTACCCGGGCTTCTTTGGTATTCGGCCGAGGAGAAACGGTTAATCAACTACGGAACCGGTCCGATGGAGATTCTGAGGCAGGGCGTGAATCATGTGCTTGAGGATGCCCTAATCAACCTGAACGGCCGGCACCTCAATCCGAAGATTCCTACGATCTATGAAGAAGCGGCCAGACTCGGGTTGACTTCCGGCTCGATCAACGGTTTGGTGTATCGGGGAAAATCGGAGCATACCCTCTCCATTCCAACGTGGATCGAGGTACCGACCTCACTTCATCGCAACATCAAGGTCAAAGGCCCCGATCTGTTGACCTTGGGTGCCCTCTCCAATCCGCTGAACGGCAAAAAGAATATGCCTGATAGCATTGCCAACCGATTGGGAATGGATAACAAATTTGCGCTGGAAGCCTTGGAATACTTAATCAAGGAGAAGAAGCTGCCGGACTTTTTATACGTGTATTTGCCGGATCTGGATCAGAAGCTTCATAAGAAAGGGCCTTCGGATTTGGAAGGCGTCAAGAAGCTTGACGCTCAGCTTCATTCCATGCTGCAAGCCTTCGGATCGCCCGAACAAGCGCTGGATGAAGCCGTGATCATCATTGCGGGCGACAGCGGCATGACGCAGCTGCTGCCGGCTGATCAGCATTCGGAAATCGACCTTCCGGCCATACTGAACGGGTACCGTATCCTGCGTCCGGGCGAGCGGCCGACGGATGAAACCGATGTGATCCTCGCCGTGAATGAAACGATGGCTTACGTATACAACGCGAATGGGAAGTACTCGCTGCAAGAAATTGCAGGCAAGCTTCTTAAGGACAATCGTATCGACATGGCCGCATGGAAAGATGACGGATGGATTCATGTCACCCGGAGTTCTTCAGGCAAGAAACTGAAATATCGTGCGGATGGTCCGTTCTCGGACACCTATGGGCAGAAGTGGGAGATCGAAGGGGACATGGACGCTTTGAATCTGAAAGCAGGCAAGAATGATGGGGACGGGGGACAATCCATAAGCTATGGTGAATACCCTGATGTTCTGCAAAGACTGGCGAGCGCTCTTCATTCCCACGCCGGGAGCTATATGGTTGTAACCTCGAAACCGGGTTATGAGCTCAAAGACCGAAGCTCTCCGACGCATGAAGGAGGAGGCGGGCACGGATCTATAAGGAAGAAGGAATCGCTTGTGCCGCTCATTATTTGCGGAACAGACCGTGAACCCCGGTACTTGCGTGTGATTGATCTAAAGGCGTTCCTGCTGGATTTGCTGGTGGAGCCATCACAAGGCGAGAAGCAAAGGAAGATCGACGGAGAAACCGCGCGATAGTGCGGTTTTTTCATGGTTATTTAAGGGGGGCAAGCCGAGCGGATGACATATATCCCCGGGCAATCAGAAATTCTTTCAGCACCGCAAGCCCATCTTCGATCTGTTGAGGTTCCAGGTGACCATAGCCGAATAACAGCTTATTGGCGTGAAGTCCTTTGGCAATCGCGTGATATTCAACAGGTGTTATCCGGATCCGGTTGCTCCTGCACATGTCTTTAAAGGACGGATCGAACTGCATATCCTCGAATTCGACCGCAAGATGCAGTCCGGCTGCATCGCCCCATAGCCGCCAACGGTCACCGAATGATGCCTTTAATGCTGTCAGGAGCGCTTGTCTACGTTCACGATACAGCTTGCGCATGCTTCGGATATGCCTGTCAAATTTCCGTGTCCGTAAAAATTCTGCTAATGCCTCTTGCTCGAAGGGAGGGTTCTGCACATCCGTATGCGTGCGCAAATAACGCCATCGCTCCTGAAGGCAATGCGGAAGAATGACATAGCCGATCCGAAGGGCCGGGAACAGTACTTTACTGAACGTTCCGATATAGATCACGCGATCCGGATCCACGGCATAGAGGGGGGAAACCGGGTCTCCTTCATACCTAAATTCACTGTCGTAATCATCCTCAACGATATAGCTGTCATTTTCCCTCGCAAACCGAATCAAAGCCGCACGACGATCGGCAGGCAATATTCCGCCAAGCGGGAATTGATGCGAGGGGGTTACATAGACAGGGCCGCTAATTCTTGGGAGCTTGTCTGTTAATAAGCCAAACTCATCCACCGGAACGCGTTTCACTTGATAGCCTTTATTGATGAACGACTGGAGCATTTCGATGTTCGTCGGATCTTCAACGATAATCGCCTGATCCTGCCGGTACAACAGGTGGGCAATGACACTCAAGGCGTGGGTCGCGCCTGCCGTTATGAAAATATCCAGCGGATCTACCACAAGTCCTTTACTCCGGTACAGCCAGGAGGATATTTCAAAACGCAAGCTTGGCAGTCCCTGGGGGCCCGTATACCCGAGCATATCGTTAGACATCTCGCGGCAAGCCTTGATCGAGATTTGCTGCCACAAATAATTAGGGAACCGCCGGAGCTCCGGTTGGCCAGTACGGAAATCGGCGAGGAGGGGAAGAGGCTGTTCCTCGCGCTGCCGAGCAACCTCCTTTTTCTCCGTATGGACAGCTACGCCTTCCGCGATCCTTGTTGGAGCTCCCTGGCGGCTTACAACGAATCCCTCAGCCAACAGCATATCAAAAGCCTCATTCACCGTATTTCGGGAGATCTTCAGTTCCTCCGCCAACTGACGGGTGGAAGGAAGGGCTTCCCCTGCACGAAGCTTTCCGGCAACAATTTGTTCCTTGATTGCCAGATAAATTTGACGCTTAAGCGGAACCTCGATTTCTCGCCGCAATTCGAATCCCCACATAATTCCTCCAACTGGTTTGTATAAATTCAAGCTGAACTGGTTCTTCAACCAACTCCGATAAGATTGTACCATGTTGAGGATATCAAGCGACTATTGTTTTTTGTGAGGATGTGAACTCGGGTGGAAAGATGGAAAGGGATGTTGTATCTGTTCGGGGCGTTTACGCTGGCAGGTACTTCGGTTATTACGGCCTGGCTGTTGAACGGCAAGCTGGGCGCGTTCACGATTACGGCGATCAGTCTTCTGCTCGTGCTTATGATTCTAGTACCGATGCGATTGCAGGCGCTGGTTCGTACGCTCAGGAGCCGAGCCGGCACAAACTGGCGTCAACTGCTGCTTCAAGCTGTCTTTGGCATGTTTTTGTTCCGCATGTTTATGCTCTTTGGCCTCTCCCATACCAGCGCTGCGGAAGCGGGGATCATTACTGGGGCAACGCCGGCTATTACCGTAGTGCTGGCAAGGCTTGTTCTGAAGGAGCGGGTAAACCGCTTCAGTCTGCTCGGAATCGCTAGCACGGTCAGCGGAATTATTCTGATTCAGGGGCTGTTCTCGCAAGATTATCCCTTTACCGTACAGCACTTAATCGGAAATGTGCTGGTGCTCTGCGCGGCTTCTAGTGAATCGGTATTCAATATCCTGTCGCGTATGAGCTCGACAAAAAATGACGGACGATCACAACAACCGGTGGATCCGGTTGTGCAAACGACGCTGGTATCTGCGATAGCGTTCCTTCTTTGTCTTATACCGGCGGGGTTTGAACACCCGCTTCGGTCCCTTGCAGGGATCGCATGGGAGGAGTGGCTAGCGCTGATCTGGTACGGTCCCTTTGTGACGGCACTTGCCTTTGTGTTTTGGTATGCGGGAATCCGCCGATGCGATGCTTCCACGGCGGCGGCATTTTCTGGAATGATGCCGTTTACCGCCCTGGTGCTGTCCGTGGTCTTGCTGGGTCAGCGGGCAGGAGTGGAGCAATGGGCCGGAGGGCTGCTGGTGGCGGGTGGCATGGTGCTGATCGGCGTGAACCAGAAACGAATAGGAGGTGAACGTAACATTGGCAAATCCGGACTGAATCTAAATACGGCTAAAAGAACTTAACAGTAGCAAACAACGGAGCGGGGAGAGAGGGTTATTTAATCGATAGCTTGTATTTTCCCTGTATCCCCGATTTCAACGATGAAAATAAAACGACAGGGCACGCACACGGTTCCATTAGAGATCATTCTTGCTGTTTGATTGCGCTGAAACGGGTTATAAATGTAACAATTGGATAACCTAACTTCAGAAGGAGTGATAATTATGGAAAAGCTGTTGGTTAAGCTGCTGGTTCACGGCGTCATGATCACGGGCTTGCTGCTCGCTCTTTCAAACGCCACGCTGATTGCGGCCCTGATCACCGCGCTGGGCATAGGCATTGTTGCTTATCTGCTCGGGGATCTTCTAATTCTGCCAAGGACGAATAACATGGTAGCGACCATCGCGGATGCAGGCTTGGTATTCGTCATGCTGTGGATCATTGCCGATGCCGCCAATTGGACGCTAAGCTTCCCGGAGATACTGCTGCTTACGGTTTTGGCAGGAGGCTTTGAGTATTTGTTCCATATGTGGCTCCTGCGGGATCATACCCCGGTTCGAAGACAGCGCGCTTAAGCCTTGTTGGAAGCCGCATTAAACGACCGTCCATCGATCAAAAGGAAGAGACTCAGCTTGGCTTTGATCCTGCTGAGTCTCTTTGCTATTCGTGCGGCTGCTGCTATTCAGGCCTCTTCGCTTGGAGCGGCGGAGGAATAAGCCAGCCCTTCTCCTTGTTCATGCGAAGAATCCGAAGGCCGAGGGCCGCTTTGGTTGTATGGTATTTCGCAAACAAAGCGCCGATATCTTCCCGGATGCTCATTCCCATCACTTTGCTGCAAGAAGCGAGTCCTAGCGCATTCTCGGCAGCGATTTTGGCGGCGATTTCCGGATCGGTGAACCGGGCGCCCATCGGGATTTCCTCGAGCTTGGCAGGAGGCCGTTCAGCCAGCGCCGGAGCCGGCGTAATGCCGTTGTCGGTCAGCAATTCGTCGCATTCCTTCATTTCAAGTCTCGCTTGGTCGAGCAGGTCCTCAAGGATCTTCTTCAGCTCCTTGTCTCCTGCATGATACATATACGCCTCATAGCAAGAGATGGTGCCCTTGGCCATCATGGACGTTTCCCATACGCTGAAGATTTCGCCGTAATGCATAGGCTCATCTTTCGGATTGCCGCTTAAAATACCCAATATGATTCGCTCCTTTATATTTATTGAACATCGTCATTATGTACAGGAACCATGTATTTCATGCTGCAACTTCTTGGGCGTGCACAGCAGGTAATTATTACATAATCCCCAGCGTGCATGAAACTTGTCCTTGGGAATGAAACTGAAGGCATCAATACAATCCAGGAAAGCGGAGGCATCGCCATGTATTTCTACAAAGAAGACTTGATCAATTTGATCGTGCCGGATCAACCCGATCCCGCTGCCGCAAAGGTGCTGCAGGAAACGCTTGGCGGACGGTTCGGCGAGATGCGCACGATGATGCAGTTCTTTTTCCAGAGCAATAACTTCCGGGGACTGGACACCCAGTTTCGGGATTTGATACGAGGCGTGTTTTTAGAGGAAATCAGCCACGTCGAGCTCGTCCAGCATACGATCAACCAGCTGTTGACGGGAGCCGGCGCTGATGGCGCGGGCAATGCCGGAATCGATGAAGCGCCGCTGGATGAGGCGGTCAAGCACGCGAACCCGCATCACTTTATTATGGGAGCTCAAAGCTCGCTGCCGGTCGATGCGGCAGGCAATCCATGGATGGGCAATTATGTGTACGACCATGGCAATCTGGTGGCGAATCTGCTCGATAATCTCGTGCTGGAATCAACGGGAGTATTGCAGAAATCGAGAATCTATGAGATGAGCACGAACAAAACGTTCCGGGAAACGCTGGCCTTCCTGATCGTTCGCGACAACGCCCATCAGAACGCGTTTGCCAAGGCGCTGGAAACGCTTGGCGTCGAGTGGGGCAAGCTGTTCCCTGTACCGAATTACGATATCAATAAGTATCCGGAGTGTAAAAAATATGTGGATATGGGCTTCCATAATGCCCAATTCAATTTTCGGCTGGATAACACGCGAATCGGTGAAATTTTCAGCGGCCAGACGCCAAGCCGAAACGGCGGCAGTCTCCAAGTCATTCCGCCGCCGGAAGGCTTCCCGGTGCCGAACTTGCCTGAGCTCCCTAACGAGCATAGCCCCGGAACACGCGATCTGAATGCCTAACTTCGCGTTTCGCAAACAAAACCGCCTTTTGGTTCAAGGCGGTTTTGTTGCGGGAATGTACCACAGTACCAAGCAGCAGGGGGATCATGGAATTTCTATTAACGGCAAAGCCCGGTTCCTCAGAACGAACTGAGAAACCGGGCGGTTGCCATTACATCATCATCGCCTATAAACAGGGTTTTCTTGATCATATCATGACGCTTACGCTATGATTAGAGACAGTTTCATGATTGAGGAGGTACCTGTTTATGATCCTACATAAAGGAGAAACCTTATTTCGGCAAGGCGAATCAGGCCCGCTGTTTCATGTGAAGAGCGGCATGCTCAAAATCGAGCGTGTACACCAGGACGGAAATGCTTTGCTAGTCAATTTGATTGTCCCCGGGGAAACGATTCCGCATCATTCATTAATTACGCCCAAGCCCTATTTCGGAACGGCGGTTGCATTAGTGACAAGCGAGATTCAAGTTTACCGTCCGGATGAATGGTATGGTTCCTTGGAGCAGGACCCGGTTCGATATCGTTCCATAGCGCTTCAGCTGCAGGATAAGCTGCGAATGATGCAGGAGCGGATTGATCAATTAAGCGAAATCGAGCCCATTGAGCGATTACACAAGCTTCAGCGGTGGTTCGAGCAGTATATCTCACCAGCGCGCCTTACGGATGTCCTGACCCAAGTGGAGATCGGCCAGCTGATCGGGCTGCGACGGGAAACGGTCAACCGGCTGCTCCGTCAGGAAAGGCTTGCAGCAGGACCAAAGAACTCGTAATGGATCCGGTCGGAAGGAATATCCATTGCCAGAAGCGCGTCGTTGATCGTCTTCATGAACGGGATCGGACCGCAGAAATAATAGACTGCCGATGACCCGGGTACGGTATCTTTTAACCATGCCAGGTCGATCAATCCGCTCTTATGGTATCCGCCATCCTCTGCGCCCGGGTTGCTGTAGCACCACCGGTAAGAAATATTCGGATTCATTTCCGCGAGCTCCTCGACATGCTGCTTCATTGCATGGACATTGGCATTTCGTGCTGCGTGGATAAACATCACCTTACGCCCCGGTTGTGCTTCAACAGCGGTGTTCAGCATGCTGATCATCGGAGTGAGCCCAACACCGCCGCTGATGAGGACGAGCGGAGACGAATCCTCCAGGTTCAATGTGAAATCGCCGGCAGGAGCCGAAAGCTCCACGATCCCGTTCTCTTCAACGGACTGATGGAGGTAATTCGATACTTTCCCTTCCGGAGTATCAATGCCTTCGGCCTCCCGTTTTACTGAAATCCGGTAGTATGGCTTGCCAGGCGCATCAGACAAACTGTACTGGCGGTTCAAGGTATAAGTTTCGCCGGGTATTTGTAGCCTGATGCTGACATATTGTCCAGGCTCAAAAGCGGCCAGCGGGCCTCCGTCCGCCGGAACGAGATAGAAGGACGTAATAACTTCGCTCTCCCGTACTTTTCGCTCGACCCGGAACGGTTTGAAGCCGCTCCACCCCCCGACCTGCGTCTCCGATTGCTTATACATCTCATCTTCAACAGAAATGAATGCATCCGCAATGACGCCGTATGCTTCCTCCCACGCCTGCAAAATTTCTTCGGTTGCTGCATCTCCAAGCACCTCTTTAATTGCTCCTAGCAGATGCTCCCCGACAATGGGATAATGCTCCGGTTTGACGCCAAGACTCCGGTGTTTATGCGCGATTTGCTTAACGGCAGGCAGGATAGCCTCCAAATGGTCGATGTGCAGCGCCGCTGCATACACCGTGTTTGCAAGGGCGGTTTGCTGGCGGCCTCGCTGCTGGTTGGCATGGTTGAAAATATTCAACAGCTCCGGATGCGCTTTGAACATATTCCGATAGAAGGTGGAAGTGATGGTAACGCCATGTTGTTCCAGGACAGGAACCGTTGATTTGATGGTTGCGATCGTTTTTTCGCTTAGCATAAAGCTGCGCCTCGCTTTCATAAAGTGGATGATATCATTATAGATAACCCGTTTCGCATGGTATTGTGATTTGAATCACATAAAATCGCAACAATTTGTGACTTTAAAATTTGAACAGGAACATTTACAGGTACATTTTAAAGAAGGCTTGCCGTTTCCTTTAGGGCTCCATGCAGGGTTTGAATGGGTGCTTCTGCTTCGGGGCCTGCCGTTCACAATTTGTCCCCAATCCGTATGACTGCAATCACTGAGGCGGATTAAAGGGCTGTCTATACTTGAGGCGTGAGAAACGGCCAGCAGCTAAGCTATGGCCACAAATGACAGGAGGTTTTTTTCTATGAGCACCATTACGCTTCATACCCATGTCTCGGATATCGTTTCCTCCGTGCCTCAGACGGCTGATTTATTCCGTTCGCTTCGCATCGATTTTTGCTGCGGCGGCCAGATTCCCTTGGAGAATGCGGCCGCACAGCGGCAGCTGGATCCCGAAGCTGTCCTGAATCAGGTCAAGCTGCTGCAGGACAAATTTGAGAAATACCAGGAGAGCCGTCCGGCCTCCCTGGGCGCTCTTGAGCTCATCGAGCACATTCAGCATAAGCATCATGCATTCTTGCGTGATGAATTGCCGGCTCTGACCCCATATGTTACTAAGCTTGCCCGTGTCCACGGAGAACGGCATCCTGAGCTTTTGCGGGTTCAAGAGCTGTTCACGCAGCTCAAGAAGGAACTGCTGGAGCATACGCAGGATGAAGATCAGAATGTCTTCCCGCTTATGGTCCGGGTCATCACCGAATCCGAGACGGATGCCGGAAAGCAATTACTGTCCCTGATAAGCGGGCTTGAGGAGGAGCACTCCAGTGCAGGCAGCATATTGCAGGAGCTTCGAGAGGTCACCAATGATTGGGAGCTGCCGGATGATGCATGCGGCACATACAGACTTGTCTATCAACGCCTTGCGGGTCTTGAGAAAGACACCTATGATCATATCCATTTGGAGAACAACGTTCTGTTCCAAGAAATTCGCACGCTCCTATAGCAATGCCCATCCTGTTATTATAGATACCCATTCAAGAGCCTTTGCCCGCCGGGCAGGGGTTCTTTTTGCATCTGCATCTTCCCAAGATGGGGACCCCAGTGCGTGCCTGAAAAAAAGGCTGCCGCCAGCATGACGAGGGATTTCCCCTGCGAATATAGGAGTTTCCCTAGTAGGATGCCTCCAACGATACCTGCATAATGAATGCATACGAATGGACGATACATGGATTCCCCAACCATGGTCATTCAAGCAGAAGGAGTTGACGCGTCCTATGAAACGCAAATCGGGACTGACATTCTTCAAAAGAGTGGAGAGCTACTCGGACAATTGGTCCGTCCTGGAAGAGAAAAGCCGGGAATGGGAGGATATGTACCGCAAGCGCTGGTCGCACGATAAGGTCGTTCGGACGACCCACGGCGTAAACTGTACCGGCTCCTGCAGCTGGAAGGTGTTCGTGAAGAACGGAATCATTACCTGGGAGAACCAGCAGATCGATTATCCGTCATGCGGTCCGGATATGCCGGAATTTGAGCCGCGAGGCTGTCCGCGTGGAGCCTCATTCTCATGGTATGAGTACAGTCCGCTTCGAATTAAATACCCTTATATCCGAGGTAAGCTTTGGAGGATGTGGAGCAAGGCTTTGGAGTTGCACGAGGATCCGGTTGTGGCTTGGGCCAGCATTGTGGAGGACCCGGATCAAGCCAAGGCTTACAAGCAGGCTCGAGGAAAAGGAGGGCATGTGCGCGTAACTTGGCCGGATGCAACAAAGCTCATCTCCGCACAGCTGATCTATACAATTCGTAAATACGGCCCCGACCGGATTGCCGGATTTACCCCGATTCCGGCGATGTCGATGATCAGTTATGCGTCAGGAGCCCGGTTTATTTCCTTGCTGGGCGGAGAAATGCTCAGCTTTTATGATTGGTATGCGGATCTTCCGCCCGCCTCGCCGCAAATCTGGGGGGAGCAGACCGACGTTCCGGAGTCCAGCGATTGGTACAATGCCGGCTACCTCATCATGTGGGGCTCCAATGTGCCGTTGACCCGGACGCCGGATGCACACTTTATGACCGAGGTGCGTTACAAGGGAACCAAGGTCGTGTCCGTGGCTCCGGATTACGCGGAGAATGTGAAATTCGCCGATAACTGGCTCGCACCGAATCCTGGAACGGACGCAGCTCTTGCCCAGGCAATGACGCATGTTATCTTAAACGAATATTATCGGGAGCGCGCGGAGCCGATGTTCCTGAATTATGCGAAGCAGTATACCGACATGCCGTTCTTGATCATGCTCGATGCGCATGGAGACAGCTTGAAAGCCGGACGTTTCTTGCGGGCAAGCGATCTGGGAGACGCCTCGCCGAATGCCGAGTGGAAGCCGGTTATTCTGGACGCGGAAACGGGTGAAATCATCGTCCCGAACGGCACGATTGGCCAGCGCTGGGAGCAGGGAGAGAAATGGAATTTAATGCTGGAGCGGGAAGACGGGACACGAATCGAACCGGCTCTTTCGATGGAAGGTCATAATGCGGATTGGCATAACATTTGTTTTCCCTATTTCGATTCCAGCGGCAGCGGGATATTCGAACGGATGATTCCTGCAAGGACGGTGCGTTTGGCCGATGGAACAACATGTCTCGCGACGACCGTCTATGACTTGATGCTCAGCCAGTATGGAATCCGGCGGGTCGGGAGCGAGCTCGAGGCGGCAAATTACGAGGATGCAAGCTCGTATTATACGCCGGCATGGCAGGAGGCGATCACTGGTGTAAAAGCCTCGGTCGTCATTCAGATCGCCCGCGAATTCGCCCAGAACGCGCTGGATACCGGCGGCCGGTCCATGATTATCATGGGGGCCGGGATCAACCATTGGTTCAACAGCGACACGATATATCGCTCCATCTTGAATCTGGTGATCCTTACGGCATCCCAGGGAGTGAATGGCGGGGGCTGGGCGCATTATGTAGGCCAGGAGAAATGCCGGCCGATCGAGGGCTGGTCGACTGTCGCCTTCGCCAAAGACTGGCAAGGACCTCCGCGCCAGCAGAATGCGACCTCCTTCTTCTATTTCGCCACCGACCAGTGGAAATATGAGGAGTCGGGGGCGGATGCGCTGAAATCCCCGACCGGCGGGGATATCCGGTACCGCCATCCTGCTGATTATAACGTATTGGCTGCACGGCTCGGGTGGCTGCCTTCCTATCCGCAGTTTAACAAGAGCAGCCTTGCTTTTGCGGAAGAGGCGGAGAGAGAAGGGAAGAGCACAGCTGATGAGATCGTTCGGCATGCGCTTGATCAGCTGGTTAAAGGTGAGACGCGATTTGCGATTGAGGATCCCGATGCTCCGGAAAACTTCCCCCGCTCGCTGTTCGTATGGCGTTCAAATCTGATATCCAGCTCGGCAAAAGGTCAGGAATACTTCATGAAGCACCTGCTGGGCGCCTCCGACAATCTTCTGTCAGAGCCGAATGAAGAAGAAAAGCCGGAGGAAGTGGCGTGGCATGGCGATGTGGAGGGCAAGCTGGATCTGCTTGTTGCGCTTGATTTCCGAATGACAGCCACGCCGATGTACTCGGACGTGGTGCTCCCTGCAGCAACCTGGTATGAGAAGACGGATTTATCCTCAACGGATATGCATCCATTCGTCCATCCGTTTAATCCTGCGGTAGACCCGCTCTGGGAATCGCGTTCGGACTGGGACATTTATCGAACGATCGCCAAAGATTTCTCGGATATGGCCAAGACCCATCTGCCGGGCGTGTACAAGGATCTGGTTGCTACTCCGCTTGCCCATGACAGCAAAGGGGAAATCTCGCAGCCATTCGGTATGGTTAAGGATTGGAAGGCCGGTGAGGCCCAGGCGATACCGGGAATAACGATGCCGAATTTGACGGTGGTCGAACGTGATTATACGCAAATTTACGATAAATTTATCACGCTTGGTCCGAACTTGGCCGCCGGCAAGGTCGGCGCCCACGGCGTGAGCTTCCCGGTGGCTGAGGAATTCGACGAGCTGAAACGAATCAACGGGACGTACCAGGATGGAACGATCAAGGATGGGCTGCCCAAACTGTACACGGCCCGGCACGCAGCGGATGTCATCCTGAATATATCATCAGCCACGAACGGGAGGGTTTCCCAGCGAGCTTGGGAGGCGATGGAGGAAGACACCGGCATCAAGCTGAAGGATATTTCCGCAGACCGGGCAGCAGAGCGAATCACCTTCCAGAGCATAACCGCTCAGCCGCGCGAGGTCATCCCGACCCCGGTGTTCAGCGGTTCCAACAAAATGGGCAGGAGATACTCGCCGTTTACGACGAATATCGAACGTTTGGTTCCATTCCGTACGCTAACAGGAAGACAGCACTATTACATCGACCATGAGCTGTTTCTGCAGTTCGGCGAAGCGCTGCCGGTCTACAAGCCGACGCTTCCGCCGATGGTGATGGGTCCCCGCGACAAGCAGGTCGCCGGCGGGAAGGATGCACTTGTTCTCCGGTATCTAACACCGCACGGGAAGTGGAATATTCACAGCACCTATCAGGATAATCTGCATATGCTGACGCTTTTCCGCGGCGGGCCGACGGTATGGATCAACAATGATGACGCGAATGCTCATGATATTCAGGACAACGATTGGCTCGAGGTATACAACCGTAACGGGGTCGTTACCGCACGGGCGGTTGTCAGCCACCGGATGCCGAAGGGCACGATGTACATGTACCACGCCCAGGATAAGCACATCAATGTGCCGGGCTCGGAGATTACGAAGGACCGCGGCGGCAGTCATAATGCGCCCACGCGGATTCACGTGAAGCCGACCCAGATGGTGGGAGGCTACGCGCAGCTCAGCTATGGCTTCAACTATTACGGACCGATCGGAAATCAGCGGGATGTGTACGTGGCTGTCCGCAAAATGAAAGAGGTGGATTGGCTTGAAAATTAAAGCACAGGTCTCCATGGTCATGAATTTGGATAAATGCATCGGCTGCCACACCTGCAGCGTGACTTGCAAGAGCACCTGGACCAATAGACCGGGCGCTGAATATATGTGGTTCAACAATGTGGAGACGAAGCCCGGCGTCGGTTACCCCTTCCGCTGGGAGGATCAGGAGAAATACAAAGGCGGCTGGACGCTGAACAAAGGCAAGCTGGAGCTCAAATCCGGCAGCAGATGGTCCAAAATCGCGCTCGGCAAAATCTTCTACAATCCCGATATGCCGGAAATGAAGGACTATTATGAGCCTTGGACTTATAACTATGAGCATCTGACCGCATCGGGGGAGAAGAAGCATCAGCCGGTCGCCCGGCCGAAATCGGCCGTGACAGGTGAGACGATGGATTTGGAATGGGGACCGAACTGGGAAGACGATTTGGCTGGTGCCCATGTAACGGGGCCGCGGGATCCGAATATTGAGAAGATCGAAGAAGAAATCAAGTTCAACTTCGAGCAATCGTTCATGGTGTATTTGCCCCGCCTGTGCGAGCACTGCCTGAACCCAAGCTGCGTCGCTTCCTGCCCGTCCGGAGCGATGTACAAGCGCGATGAGGACGGCATCGTGCTGGTGGACCAGGAAGCATGCCGGGGCTGGAGATATTGCATGACAGGCTGTCCGTACAAAAAAGTCTACTTCAACTGGAAAACGAACAAGGCGGAGAAATGCACCTTCTGCTTTCCTAGAATCGAGGCTGGACTGCCGACGGTATGCTCCGAAACGTGCACCGGGCGGATTCGTTATCTGGGCGTGCTGCTCTATGACGCAGACCGAGTTCAGGAAGTCGCGTCTACTCCCGACGAGCAGGATTTATACGAAGCGCAGTGCAGTTTGTTCTTGGATCCGCACGATCCTGAGGTCATCCGGCAGGCGCGGGCGGACGGGATCGCCGAAGAGTGGATCGAGGCGGCGCAGCAATCCCCGGTGTATAAGCTCGCAATCGAATATAAGCTGGCATTCCCGCTTCACCCGGAATATCGGACATTGCCGATGGTATGGTATGTTCCGCCGCTTAGTCCGATTATGAATGTGTTTGAGGGCAAGGATTCCGTAGCGAATCCGGATCTGATCTTTCCGGCGATCGAGGAAATGCGCAGCCCATCCAATATTTAGCGAACCTGCTGACGGCAGGAGATACCGCCGTGGTCAAAGGAGCGCTGCAGCGGATGGCGATGATGCGTTCCTACATGCGGGCCGAATCCTCGGGAGCCGAATACGATGACAGCCGATTGGAGCGGGTAGGGCTTACCACGCAGCAGGTGAAGGAAATGTACCGCTTGCTGGCTATCGCAAAATACGAAGACCGGTTTGTCATCCCAACCTCGCATAAGGAGCAGCATCTGGACGTGTACCGCTCACAGGGATTTGAAGGCTTTGAGTCGGGCTGCGGCGGCTGCGGGCCGGATAATCCTTTCGATAAGAGCGGCAAGGAGTTGT
Organism: Paenibacillus sp. FSL W8-0919; assembly: GCF_038003785.1. Taxonomy (NCBI): domain Bacteria; kingdom Bacillati; phylum Bacillota; class Bacilli; order Caryophanales; family Paenibacillaceae; genus Paenibacillus; species Paenibacillus sp. FSL W8-0919. The sequence continues at coordinate 5,145,668 of NZ_JBBOPV010000001.1, read as the reverse complement.
ATGAAGAAAACTTCTACGGGGGGATATGGCGTGATTGATCTTGATAAGCTCCAGATGCAGCAACCGTCATTCGGTTTTTTTGCACGGCATCTCACCTATCCGGATAAACTGGACTTTCACCCTTCGCTCCTGGAGGAGGCCTGGGATGCGGGCCACCCGGCTTATGCTTCAATCAAGCGATATTGGGACAGCATGCATGAGTTCAGCTTGGAGCAGATTGAAGAATTGTATGTTCAGACGTTTGACTTTCAAAAAAAGACGACCCTGTACATGACCTATTTCAAGATGGAGGACAGCAGGGAGCGGGGGCAAATGCTTGTCCGGCTAAAGGAGACCTACGAGCTGTTCGGTCTGGAAATAGCCAGCTCCGAGCTCTCGGATTATCTGCCCCTGATGTGTGAATTTCTATATGCCGCCCGGTGGGAAGGGCACAGGAAGGAAGCGACGGAGAGCCTGTCCCTTATGCTGGCGGTCTTGGAGGACGGAACGTATCATCTGTTGAAGGAGCTGGATCGGCTGGACAGCCCGTACTCCGGATTAATACGTGCGCTTCGCGACACGCTCAAAATGTGCACGATTCAGGAGGCGGAGCTCGGATGAACATGATGGATCAGCTCTTGTGGGTCATTGTCCCTTATGTCTGCATCGTGGTCTTTATTGTCGGACATATCTACAGATACCGGACCGATCAGTTTAACTGGACGGCCAAATCCAGCGAGTTTATCGAGAAGAAGCGGCTGAAAGCAGGCAGCCTGATGTTCCATCTGGGCATCATCCCGGTCATCGGGGGACATGTCGCGGGACTCGGCATCCCCCAGTCCTGGATGGAGGCGGTCGGCGTTAATGAGCATTTGTACCATATCGGAGCGGTGTATGTCGGCGGCGCTTTCGGCATGCTGACATTGGCAGGCATGGTTCTGCTGACATCGCGCAGGTTTACGCTGCGAAGCGTTCGGAAGCTCAGCACGGCATCGGATCTGATCGTCAATGTGCTGCTGCTGTTCATCATTATTATGGGGATGTATAGTACGCTGGTTACGAATGCAGTGGAGCCGGATTTCAATTACCGGGAGACGATATCGGTATGGTTCCGCCAATTGTTCGTTCTTCGTCCGGATGCGTCACTAATGACAGAGGTGCCTTTGTCTTTCAAAATCCACATTCTGGCCGGGCTCGGTATTTTCGCTTTATGGCCGTTCACCCGTCTTGTCCATGTCTGGAGCGTTCCGTTGAATTATGTCGGAAGAAGATATATCCTTTATAGAAAGCACCGTAAATATGAATCGTAGACGAGAGAAGGCTTTGCGGCCTTCTTTTCTACATCAGAGGAGTTAGGGCTATGACGGTAATAGAACAGTCTGGCTATGATTATCAGCTGGAAATCGATAGGCTGCGGGATCGGTTTCAATTCGATTTCGTGTCGCTAGCGCTCGTCCAGCCTGCTGAAGACCGGTTTGTGCTGACGTGGCAGTATGCTTCAGGCAATCACAATGAGCGGTTTAAACGGATCGTGCTTCATTCGGGCAAAGGCGTCGCCGGAATTGTGTTCAAGACCGGAAAATCGATGCTCATTCAAAACGTTAACGCCGATATTGGTGCACGCGACTTATTTAATTTTCCGATCATTGCCGCCGAGAAGCTCAAGAGTCTGGGGGCCCTTCCGCTGTGGGTGGAGGCCCGGGTAATGGGCGTTTTGCTGGCCGGGTTCCGGGAGGAGAACCGGATGAATCCGGCGGTTTTTAACGATTTCCGGGAGCAGCTCGGGGTGACGTTTGGAGCTTTTCGGATCAGGGAGGTGTCGCAGACTTGATTACCATGACCGGGGATCGATTGAGCGAAATGCTGGATAAGCTGTACCGGAACGGTACGGAAGCCATCTTCTTTATGGATCAAAAAGGCGGCGTTGTCGGCATGAATCCGGCTGCCGAGCGGATTCTGGAGGTCGATGTCATTGAGCGGATTCAGTCGGGGATTGACGACTCGTTCTGTCAAACCTGCGAGGGATACACGGATGAACAGGAGCTGATGTCCTGCTCCCGTTGCTATTTGAATTATCCTAAGGGAGAGTTCTCTTCCTTTCAAGTATATCTAAGGACAAGGGACGAAGGCGTCGTACCGTTCGCGGCAAGCTATCATACGATCGACGAAGAACAGGGCATCCGCGTACTGATGCTGCTTGATCTTACCAAACAGCAGAAGACGCAGGAAATGCTGCAGCGTAACCATATGCTGAAATACGTGATCAAAGCCCAAGAGGATGAACGCAAGCGGATTTCCCGCGAGCTGCATGACAGCGTCGCGCAGGAGCTCCTCAGCTCCCTGGTGGATTTGCGCGTGCTGAAATACATGAACGTAAGCGATGATGTGCTCAATAAAATCCAGCAGACGGAGCAGTCCTTGACGCGGCTGCTGGACGATATTCGGCATTTATCGGTAGAGCTTCGTCCCGCATCGCTGGACGATCTGGGCCTCGAAGCTGCGTTCAGATCGCACTTTAAATGGATGGAGAAGAATTATGGCCTGCTTGTGCATTTTTCCGCCGAGCTTGCGGCAGCCCGGTACAGCAACGAAATCGAGACCGTCGTTTACCGGGTATGCCAGGAGGCCGTGCTTAATGCGCTAAAGTATTCCGGGCTGGATGAGGTTCATGTGCGGCTGTGGGAGGAGAATGGGGTGCTTCAGCTGACCGTCCGGGATGAGGGCGTCGGCTTTAATATGTTTATTAACGAGGCGCAAGGGACCGGGCTCGGATTGTACGGCATGAGGGAGCGCGCGGAGCTGGTTGGCGGGCAGTTTACGCTGACTTCGTCGGCAGGCGCAGGCACAACGGTGCAGCTCAGTGTACCACTGTCTCAAGATGTAATGCAGGAGGGGGACCGTACATGAAGATTGTCATTGCCGACGACCATGCCGTCGTTCGCAGCGGGTTCTCGATGATTATCAACTATCAGGAGGACATGGAGGTTGTAGCTACGGCAGCGGACGGGCTGGAAGCATACGCGATGGTAGCCAAACACAGGCCCGATGTGCTGCTGATGGACCTGAGCATGCCGCCTGGCGAGAGCGGACTTATCGCTACCGGCAAAATCAGTGCCGATTATCCAGGCACCAAGATTATCGTTCTGACCATGTACGACGATGAGGATTATCTGTTTCATGTGTTGAAGAACGGCGCGTCCGGATATGTTCTCAAGAACGCGCCGGATGATGAGCTGATCTCCGCCATACGGATGGTCTACGCCGGAGGCACGTACATTCATCCGCAGATGGCCACTTCACTGGTGCGGGAATTTATCAAGAAGGACAGCGAAAGTCCCGAGCAGGATCCGCTTAGCAGTCTTTCGCAGCGGGAGCTTGAGATTTTGCCTTTGATTGCCAAGGGTTACGGGAATAAAGAGATCGCGGAGATGCTGTATGTATCCGTGAAGACGGTAGAGGCACACAAAGCGAAAATTATGGAAAAGCTCAATTTAAAGAGCCGGCCCCAGCTGGTTGAATATGCGCTCAAGAAGAAGCTGCTGGATTTCTGATACTGCTACGGACATTAGCCGTCGAAGGAAAACCATCTGCCTATGAATAGGGAAGTTCCTTGTCAAGGATCAGGGAACTTCCCTATTATCTTTGTGAATACATGCACTTACAATGGAATTGGGGATCCATGATACGAAAGCCATTCATTTTTCGAGAGAAAAGGTGATGGGGATGATCAAAAAAATGCAGCTGCCGCTGCAAACGATGAATCTGGTGCTCGGTTTTATGGTATGGGTGATCATATCCGCGCTGCTGCCGTTTATCCGCGAGGATATTCCGGTTCCTGCTGACCGCGTTGCCATCCTGACGGCCATTCCGGTGGTGCTGGGCTCCGTGCTGCGCATTCCGCTCGGCTATTATGCCAATATCGTCGGGGCAAGAGTTGTATTCATCGTCAGCTTTATCGCGCTTTTATTTCCGGTATATCTTATCAGCTCGGCTTCCACGTTTACCCATCTTGTGGTCGGAGGACTGTTCCTCGGCATCGGCGGCGCCGTATTCTCCGTCGGCGTCACCTCGCTTCCCAAATATTATGCCAAAGAAAAGCTTGGGCTGGTGAACGGCATTTACGGCATGGGGAACCTGGGCACCGCCGTAACGACTTTTGCCGCACCGGTGATTGCCACGCAGATCGGCTGGTCGAGAACGGTGCAGCTGTATCTGGTTCTGCTGCTAATCTTTGCGGGGTTGAACGTGTTCTTGGGAGACCGCAAGGAAGTCATGGTTCGGACGCCGATCATGGAACAGATTCGGAGTGTGTACAAGAACGACAAGCTGTGGTATTTCTCGCTCTTTTATTTTATTACCTTCGGTTCATTTGTCGCATTTACCGTCTACCTGCCGAACTTCTTGGTCACGCATTTCGAGCTTGCCAAGGTGGATGCGGGACTCCGCACTGCAGGATTCATTTTGCTTGCAACATTGATGCGGCCGATCGGCGGCTTTCTTGCCGACAAATTCAAACCGCTGTTCCTGCTGATGGGCGTGTTTATCGGACTTACGGGCGCTGCGATCCTGTTGGCATTCTCCCCGTCGATCGGTTTATATACCGTCGGTTGTCTAACGATTGCGGTTGGTGCCGGGCTGGGAAACGGAATCATCTTCAAGCTCGTTCCGCTGTATTTCAACAAGCAGGCCGGGATCGTGAACGGCATCGTGTCCATGATGGGCGGTCTCGGCGGTTTCTTTCCGCCGCTGATGCTGTCGTTCATCCATTCGGTTACGGGTCAGTATGCGATCGGATTCATGGCCTTATCTCAAGTAGCCCTCGCCAGCTTTATCATCGTCGTCTGGATGTACTTTCAGGACAAACTTTCGGTCTCCTCGAAGGTGTTTAACTCGACAGGCCAAGGCATTCTCGTCACGGATCCGAATGGAAGAATCCATGCGGTCAATCCGGCATTCACTGCGCTGACCGGGTATACCGAGGAAGAGGTGGTCGGGAGAAATCCGAGCATCCTGAAATCGGGACGTCAATCTAAGGACTTCTATACCGAGATGTGGACGGAAATTGCAGAACGGGGCAGCTGGCAGGGTGAAATTTGGAACCGCAGAAAGAACGGGGAAGAGTATCTTGAACTGCTTACGATCAATGCCGTAAAGGACGAAACGGGAGATATTATTCATTATGTAGGCACATTCAGCGACATTACGGAACAAGCGGCAGCGGGCCTAGCAACGGCACGGACAACGTAGGGGCAGGAGCGTCATCGCTGCGGCAGTGATTCCTTGATGAAGCGAAAGACTTGGGAAAACTGCAAGTATCTTCAAACATTTGTTGCCTGGGGTCAGGATCGAATTTCAGTTGGAAAGCGCAGGGGAGAAGGATGAACCGAACGAAGATCGTGATACCGCGGGAACACGGAGGATGGGCGATGCTCATCGTCCCCTATATGATCGGAATGACGGCGGCCAAGCCAACCGTTCTGCATGTTCCGCTGTTTTTGGCATGGTTGCTGCTGTATTTCGCTTCGTATCCATTGTTACAATCGCTCAAGAGGAAAAAACAGACCTCAGAGGTGTATTGGGGAATCGGGTACGCTGCAGCCGGAGCGGTGTTTCTCATTCCCGTCATCTGGCATGCCCCGTGGATGCTGTGGTTCGCCCCGGTGCTGCTTGCATTGATCACCGTTAACATATGGCATGTCGTACGGCGCAAGGAGCGTGCGCTTCTGAATGATCTATGCGCGATTCTGCTGTTCTGCACAGGCGGTGCGGCTGCCTATATGCTTGGCGGCGGAACTGCCGGTAAAGAGCTGGCGGTTGTAGCCCTGGTGAATGTGGTCTATTTTGCCGGCACCGTTTTCTTCGTGAAATCCGTCTTCAGAGAACGGAAGAACAAGCGGTATACGGTCTATTCGCGGGCGTATCATGTTGCTGCGCCGGCCGTTCCTCTGATCCTCGGCTTACCCTGGCTCGCTGCCGCGTTTCTGTTTCCGCTTTGCCGAAGCTGGCTGTTTTCCGGAAAAGTCATCAAGCCGATGAAGGTTGGCATTATCGAAATTATAGGTTCCGTGCAATTTTTAGGGATCAGCATGATGGTTCTTTAACCGTAAAGGGGGCAGCTCGCTGTGAACGCCTCCCAGGCAGCCGGCATTTGTCAGGGGTGGCGGGGGAAGGTCGAAGAACACAATTTGATCCCATACAAAGCCAAACAGCCTTGGGTGCATCGACCACCGAAGGCTGTTTTTCGTGCCGGATTCCATCAGGGGACATCTTTTGAAAAAAACAGGGTAGCGAGGAGAGAAATCTATGGTATTCTGAGGAATAGCATACGAAAGGGGAGCGGATCATGCCGAAACTACCGAAACGTTCCGGAAGAGAACAAGCACTTCCAAAGATTCAGAAGTACATAGAGTCTCCCGTTCTTCAAGAACGGCTGTACAAGCGAACGCTTATTATCGTGATCCTGTCGCAAATATTCGGCGGAGCGGGGCTAGCGGCGGGCTTAACCGTCGGAGCGCTGCTTGCCCAGGAAATGCTTAAAACCGCTAGCTTTGCGGGTATTCCAGCCGCACTGATAACGGTAGGCTCCGCGCTAGGTGCTTGGTATGTCGGACGGCTTAGCCAGCGTTTCGGGCGGGGGCCGGGTCTCGCAACAGGGTTCCTTGCCGGCGGGATTGGAGCAATCGGGGTCATTATTGCAGCGTCCTTACAGAACATCATTCTGCTGTTTGCTTCATTGCTGATCTACGGTGTTGGCACAGCCACTAATTTGCAAGCGAGATATGCAGGGACGGATCTGGCTAAGCCTTCACAGCGTGCATCGGCGGTCAGTGTGGCAATGGTATCGACGACATTCGGCGCTGTTGCCGGCCCCAATCTGGTCAATGTGATGGGCCGGGCCGCAGAGTCGATCGGCGTGCCCGCTTTAGCGGGACCGTTTATCCTAGCAGCTGCGGCATTCATACTGGCTGGCCTGGTGCTGCTGGTGTTGCTTCGTCCCGATCCTTACGCTATAGCGCAAGCGATCGCTCAAGCGAACCGTACCAGCGCTGGGCCATCTTCGGATTCAACAACTGGGGACGGGAACAAACGGGGGCTCGTGGTCGGGACAGCCGTGATGATATTGACTCAAGTGGTGATGATCTCCATCATGACCATGACGCCGGTCCACATGAAGCATCACGGTCACGGACTAGGTGCTGTCGGCTTAGTGATCGGCATCCATATCGGGGCCATGTATCTCCCGTCGCTCATTACCGGTTATCTCGTGGATAAAGTGGGACGGCTTGCCATGTCCATCGCATCCGGCATGGTCCTGTTGATCTCCGGGATCTTGGCAGCGTTCGCGCCGGCCGATTCGCTTGTGCTGCTCATCCTTGCCCTCGCCTTGCTTGGCGTAGGCTGGAACCTGGGCTTGATCAGCGGAACGGCGATGATCGTTGACGCTACGCATCCAACTACCCGGGCTAAGACGCAGGGAACGATTGATGTGCTGATTGCCCTTGCCGGCGCTTCGGGCGGCGCGCTGTCCGGCGTGGTCGCAGCCAGCACGAGCTACAGCACGCTGTCCCTGGCCGGAGGCTTGCTATCGCTGGTATTGATCCCAGTCTGCCTGGGATCGATCAAGCTGGGTAAAACGGCAGCGCAATCAAGCAAAAGCGCTTAATCCGGCAACGGGTTTCATAGGAATAAAACAGCCTCCGGTCTGCTTGGTCCGGAGGCTGTTTTTACGCTGACAGAGTTTATGATTTGGCAGTGCTTGCGCTCTGACCGTAATTATGAACTGACAGTGCTAATGTACTGCAGTGCTTATGCTCTGACTGTAATTATGAGCTGTCAGTGCTAATGTTCTACAGTGTTTATGCTCTGACCGTAATTATGTTCTGCTAGCGCTTATGGAAGAATATTGCCTGCCGCGCGGTAGATCGCATACCATTCCTCACGCGTCAGCACGATATCGCTCGCCTTGATGCAGTCCTTTAAGCGATCGATATTCATTGTGCCGATCACGGGCTGCATGCGGGCAGGGTGGCGAAGCAGCCAGGCAATGGCGATGGTTGTATTGCTTACGCCATATTTTTCTGCGATCTCATCGATCTGCCGGTTCAGCTCAGGGAATTTGTCGCTTCCCAAGAATACCCCTTCGAAAAATCCGTATTGGAATGGGGACCATGGCTGAATCGTAATATCATGCAGCCTGCAGAAGTCCAGCACGCTGCCGTCGCGGTTGACGGCGGATTCATTCTCCATATTCACATTGATTCCGCTTGAAATCATGGTGGCATTCGTGATGCTGAGCTGAAGCTGGTTAGCCACGATCGGCTGCTTCACGGCTTTTTTCAGCAGCTGAATCTGCATCGGGTTTTGATTGGATACACCGAAGTGTCTTACTTTGCCCGAGCGCTCAAGCTGATCAAATGCTTCGGCAACCTCTTCCGGCTCAACAAGGGCATCCGGACGGTGCAGGAGCAGCACATCGAGGTATTCGGTGTTCAGTCTTTTCAAAATGCCGTCAACCGAATTCAGAATATGCTCTTTCGAAAAGTCGAACATCCCTTGACGAATCCCGCATTTCGACTGCAGAATGATCTGCTCGCGGACGCTCGCACTCATATGTATAGCTTCGGAGAAGATTTCCTCGCAGGCTCCGCCGCCGTAAATGTCGGCATGGTCGAAAAAGTTGGCCCCTTCCTCAAGCGCCGTTTGAACGAAACGCTCGGCCTCCGCTTTATCCAGCGAATTTATTCGCATACAGCCGACGGCTACGACAGGTACTTCAAGCGAACTGCTTCCAAGTTTAATCGTTTTCAAATCAAGACCCTCCGATTCATTGTAGGTTTAGTTGCTGTGGCAAAAGTCTCTCTTGTTATTGTGACATGTTCAAAGGAGGTTGTACAAGAGTTATTTGTCCTAAACAACTCCGACATCGTGCAGCGCTTCGTACCATGGATACGGATTGGGAGGATTATTCGTCCAGACACTTGATTACGAATTTAAACGCTTCACGTTGCGGATAATGATGCGGTTGTGCGGCATGGACGGCATGTCATGAAAACGGAAGCTGAGGTCCTGCAAAGGCACTTCATACCGAATCCAGTTAGCCAGAACATCCGCGCTTTCCTTCATGATCTCGAGCGTAATCCATTCACCGGCGCAGCGGTGACCGGCATCATGATCTCCACCGCCTTGGGGAATAAAGCTGAACGGGCTTCCGTTCCAATCCTTGAACCGATCGGGATTGAACAGCTCGGGCTGGTCCCATAGCTTTGGATGATGATTCGTTCCGTACAGGTCAAGGATCGTCAGCACACCTTTGTTAAATTCATAACCCTTCCACGTAAAATCCCGGATTGCGCGGGCGGGGACAAAGGGGAAGAACGGATAGAATCTTCGAACCTCTTGAACAAAACGCTGAAGCTTGCCTTCCTCAGAGGACATCAGCTTCTCGCGCTCTTCCGGCTGCTGAATGACAGCAAGTGCTGTAAAGCAGACGTAGACTGCAACGGCTACGATCGGACGCAGGATATTCAGGATTTCGACCGCTGCGACCTTCGGGTCGAGCCTATTATCGGCCAGAACCCGATGCTTGGAAAAAACGGAGAGGGCCGTTCCGTTCGCCGGATGCATTCGGCCTTCGCGCACGTCCAGCACCAAGCCCTCCAGCCACTGCTCTGCCTTCGAGCGGGCCATTCTTCCACGCCGATGCTTGATGCCGATTGCAGCCGCGGACTCAATCATGGCACCGAGCCATTCCGTCTTCTCCTTCACCTCCTCCCCGGAAATGGGGATGCCGGCCCATTCACAGGCAGCACGGCAAAGAAGCTCCTTGGCTTCATCGTAGATAACAATCTGCTCCAGCTCCTCAAAGCGTTTGACAGCGAGCATCCACTGCTTTCGAGTGATCTCGCGCATAGCCAGAAGGCCATCACGGTTCATGATAGACATAAACATCGCTTTCCGGTGCCGGTGCTCCTCACCGTCAAGGGTTTGCACGCCGTTTTCACCGAACAAGGTCTTCAGCACACGCTTCGGTGCCGCGCCATGCCGCTGAAATTTCTCACCGTCGTAAAAAAGCTTGGCCGCCTCTTCGCCTCGCATACAGATGGCGCGTTCGCCTAAGAGCCGTGTTTCAAAAATGTCGGATTGAAAGCCGATGGCCCGGTTGGTCACGTAGAGATAGCCTTCGCGGAGCACGCTCAAGCTGTTGTCTATGCCTTCTTCTTTTGGAATCGGTCTTGATGTTTCCATATGAAACCTCCTGCTGATTTAAATTGGGAAGCGATCATTGCTGGTGAACGAATACTACCTTAATACCCGCCGAGCTGCTGTTTGAATAAATCATGGACTTGATCGCCAGTAACCGATTGCCTGATTCCGCGAGATTTCTCTGTTCAAAAATGTATAAGTTGGATGTCTATTGCAGGAAATGGAGATGGCTTCATCGAAAAATAAAGGATTGGGAGACCATTCTAAATTAGGAGGTTGTTAGGAGAGATGGCGGCTGAAGTCATTAAGGTTTATCAGGAGCATTTGCCGGCGCTGCGGCTGATCGGCAAACGATATACAGATCGGGACCGCGATGCTGTAGGCAGCTTTGGGGAGAAGTGGGGGGAATGGATCGCGAGCAGTTGGTTCGATGAGCTTGTTAACCTTGGTCCCCTGCCGGAGTCGGAAGGGGCTTCTTACGGAATGATGCGAATGGAGGGAGGACAGTTTGAATATTGGATTGGCATGCTGTTTCCCTCTGAGACCGAAGTTCCGGAAGGTTATGCGCATGCCGATATTGCGGAGAGTGACGTAGGCATCTGCTGGCTGCACGGATCTGATGATAGCGGGGAGCTGTACGGCATTGGCCCCCACAATCAATGCATGGACCAATTGGCCGAGCTAGGCTGGAAGCTTAAAGAAAATCCGTGGTTCTTCGAGAAGTATCACCCGCAGCGCTTTGCTTCGCCGGATGACAAGGGAAAGGTTATTTTGGATTATGGGGCGTATATTCGTTAATATCGTATGATAGATACATAACGGGCCTTTTGGACTATAAGGCCTGTCATCGAAGAATATAAACCAGCCCGCATCCTAGTCAGGAGCGGGCTCGCTCATATTTGATTAGAGGATCTCTACAAGTAGAACGCTGCATATAGGATGGGGACCTCGCTTTGGAAGGACGGCCATCGGTAGATCTTTCGATTTAGGTCTCCGCACGAAACGTCTTTCCAAGCCGATCGCCAAGCCCAAAATAGTGCCGAAAATTATAAATGAGCGGACTCCATTGATTTGGATCAATGTGGTTCTCGTCACGTACGATATCTTCGTGGGCGTGCACATGGATTGCTTCCGTTTCAACAATGGCAAATAATGAAGCATTAGCAGGGCTGTGGATGTTGCTGACGCGGGCCTCAATTTGTATCGGACATTCCTGAATACGTGCAGGCGTGACCGACAGGGAGGGGACTGGGGTCAACCCGGCGATTCCATACTTATCTTTTTCGTGCCGGAATCCGTTTCGAAGCTTGAAGTCCGGTACGGGATCTTTACCGGTATACGGAGCAAGCTTCTCAACCTGCTCCCATAGTGAAGGATCCGGTACGTTAATCACGCATTCCGGGCGATTCTTAAGGTTCTCGATCGCTTTTCCCCCAAGCCCGATGCCTAGCACGATGGAGTGTCCTAGCGCCCATGATGAAGACAAAGGTGAAATGTTCATGCTATCGTCCTCATTCAATGTTGTTAGAAGAATAACGGGTGTACCATAGTAGAGGATGCTTGGATGAATGGTCTTGATAAGCGGTTTTTCTGTAGATGTGTGCATGGTTTCTCCTCCTGATTCATTTCGTTCTTCCAGAATCATTGTAGTCCAGGGATGTTTCGATTATCATCGAAATATGGATGACATGAGAGGAGAAATGAAATGAAGGCACAGGCAAACGCTAATCTGGCGATCGTTGCATCGCTTGTTAGCGAGGGGTCGCGTGCGGCCATGCTCATCGCGATGCTCGACGGCCGCTTTCACCCGGCAAGCGAGCTGGCTTATATGGCGGGAATCAAACCGCAAACGGCGAGCTTCCATCTGTCTAAAATGACGGATGCGGGCATCGTCAGCGTTGAACAGCAGGGGAGGCATCGATATTATGGCATCCGGGACCCGGAGGTCGCACGGATGCTGGAGTCCTTATTGTCAATCGCGCCCCCGGTGGAAATCAAATCGCTCAGGCAAGCTGACGAAGACCGGGCGATTCGTTCCGCAAGGACCTGTTACGATCATTTAGCGGGGAAGCTGGGAATCCAGCTGACGACTTCCTTATTGGAGATGGGAGTTCTTGACGAAAACCATAAGCAATTTGAGGTAACCGCTGCAGGGGAAGCCTTCTTTAGGGATTTCCGCTTGGATCTGGACCGGGCGAGAGCAAAGCGCCGTTCCTTCTCGCATAAATGCCTGGATTGGAGCGAAAGACGCCATCATCTGGCGGGATCGCTGGGAAGCGTTTTGCTTGAGAAGATGCTCGAATTGAAATGGATCGAACGTTTGCCAAAAACACGGGCCGTGCGCGTCACGGAGAAGGGGAAGAAGGGCTTCAAGGCAACCTTCGGGATCGATGTTGAGGGCCGTTAATTCCGTTTGAGATGAGCTTCTCTGCAGCTATTTATTTCCTTATGTAAGCCGGAAAAATAAAAAAGGACTGCACGCCATCATCACCATGATGTCGCAGCAGTCCCTTATAACGATTATTGACGCAGGGTTTTCAAAGCACCGCTCCATGCGAGCACTTGGTCCAGCATGCCGTTCACGTTCGTAAGATGAAGGTCGGCCGGCTTAAACACCGTTCCGTTCTCGAAATCCGTGAACAAGGACAGCGCAGCGTGAATGCGAACGTCCGCAACGGACAATTCGCCCAAAATGCCGCGCAGATGCTCGGCAGCGCGCGCACCGCCGACGGAGCCGTAGCTTACGATCCCCGCAGCTTTGTTATTCCAAGCTTCGCGTGCGTAATCGAGGGCGTTTTTCAGCGCGCCTGTAATACTGTGGTTATACTCTTGCACGATGAATACGAATCCGTCGAGGCTGGCAAGCTTTGCATTCCATGCGGCTGCCTGCTCGGACGCATCGGCCTCACCCAACAGCGGAAGCTTGTAGTCAGCGATGTCTACGATCTCATAATTCGCGTCCCCGCGTTGATCGGCGATGCTCTTCACCCATTCGCCTACCTGTGGGCTCAAGCGGCCTTGACGTGTGCTGCCCAAAATAATACCGATGTTCAATTTCGACACTGTAATTCCCTCCTGATTATTGAAATTGTATTTTATCTTTGTTGGTGTCCTGGTTGCATGAGATAATCATAAACTCAGTCGGTTATTAATGTCAAGTAGCTAACAAAAAGTTTGTTAATTATCCTTAAATCAAGAGAGTTTGTGTCTGTAGCTCGTTGCCATGTAAATGCTATAGTAGAGTAATCGGACCCGCTGTCCCTTATGATAAGATCTTTATCTTGTCGATACCCTTGGGAGGCGCATACCAGAAATTGCGAGGTGGATAACATGATGATCAGACAGTTGAAAACGGACGAGTTCGAAGCCAGCACATCATTAGGTGAATATGCATTTCAATACACATTGACACCCGAGGAGAAAGAAGAGCGGAAAAGCCGCTTCAAACCCGAGCAGACCTGGGGAATTTTCGATGGGGCGGACCTGCAGGCGAAGCTGACCATTCTGCCGCTGCGAACATATCTTCATGGCAAGGCTTTTGACATGGGCGGCATCGCAGGAGTTGCGACATGGCCGGAGAACCGCAGGCAGGGCCATGTTTCAAGGCTTCTGAAGCATGCTTTGAACGAAATGAAGAACGCGGGTCAGACGGTCTCCTTCCTGCATCCGTTCTCCATCCCCTTTTATCGCAAATTTGGGTGGGAGCTGTATGCGGAGTATAAGAAATACGTCATCCCTGTACATAAATTTCCGCCTAAGACCGAGTCGCCGGGACGGATCGTTCGCGATGCGGCGGATCTGCCGGCACTTGATTCCGTCTATCGCTCATTTGCAAGCGGGTATAACGGGACGCTGCTTCGGACTGAAGAGTGGTGGAAGCAATCCGTTCTGGATGATGACGGGCACAATGTGATCTATTATTCGGCTGACGGGGAGCCTCAGGGCTATGCATTGTACCAGCTTAAGGACAAGGAGCTGACATGCGATGAGTTTGTCTTTCTGAATGAAGAAGCCCGCAGCGCCCTGTGGACCTTCTTCGCCAATCATGATTCGCGCATTGAGCAAGTAAGCCTCAAGATGGTTCCTGTAGACGACGAGCTGCCATTCCTGCTTCCGGACCCGCGGGTATCGCAAGAGACGGTCCCATATTTCATGGCACGGATCGTCGATCTGAAATCACTTCTGGAGGAGTATCCGTTTATGAGGGATGTGGAGGTTGGAATTACGCTCAAGGTGCAGGATGCCGCCGCTCCTTGGAACGACGGGGTGTGGCGCTTATCCGTCAATATCGATGGCAGGGGAGAGGCAGAATTGCTGGAGACGAAGGAAGGTGCGGAAGCTGACCTGACCCTGGACATTCAGGCGTTAAGCGCTATTCTAACGGGATATAAGAGGGTGCAAACCCTGCACAAAGCCGGCCGCATTCAAGGGGAAACGCAAAAGGCGGCAGAGCTGGATTCGGTTGTTCCTGTTCGGCAGACATTGCTGATGGACTTTTTCTAAGATTCCGTAACAAAAAGCCTGATCCCTGAACTTAACCCTGTCAAGTAGACAGCCTAAAAAAGCAGCCTTAAGCAACCCTAGTTCGGTACTCAACCGGACTAAGGTTGTTTAGTTTTTGTTGAAAACGTTCATGGTTGTAAAAATGGATATATCGTTCAATTGCCTTTACGAGCTCTTCCTCGGTCGAGAAAGTGTCGAGTCGAAGACATTCTGACTTCAGGTGTCCAAAGAAGCTCTCGATACAAGCGTTATCCCAGCAGTTTCCCTTACGCGACATACTCACTTTAATTTTCTTACGCTTCAAAAAAGCATGGTACTCCTTGTGAGTATACTGGAAGCCCTGGTCGCTGTGGAGCAGCAGGTTGGCTACTTTGCGTTTATGTACAGCTGCTTGTACGGTCTCCAGCACAAGCTTTAAATTGTTGTGGCGTCCGATCCGAAAGGCAACCACCTCGTTGTTATACAGGTCAAAAATAACCGACAGGTACAGAAAGCGAGAGCCGATTGGCAGATAGGTCACATCGGTGACCCATTTCGTATTGGGTGCCGTGGCGTTAAAATCCCGATTCAGTACATTGGTTGAGGTAATCCCTGCCTCCCGACGGCCAAAGTATGGCTTCCTTCGCCTAATGCGCGCACGAATCCCCAGTTCTTTCATCAGCCGGTACACACGCTTATGGTTGACGTTCAAGCCAAAGGTTTTCTTTAGCCAGACACGAATCCGTGGGTATCCGTAAATGCCCTTTAGCTGAGTATGGCACTCTAGAATCTTCTCTTTCAGAGCCTGCTCATCGATCTGTTTGGGCGTTGGATTATTCTTTCTGGCTGCCCATTTGTAGTAACTACTTCGAGCGATACCTGCCAGTTCACACAGCAAGGCCACGGGGTAGTTGCTAGTTAGCGCTTCGATGGCTTGGTAGGTTTGACGTCGCTTTGCTCTTGCCCCCTTTGCAGTTCCCATAGCTTTTTTAGCAAGGCATTCTCCGCTCGCAGCCGCAGGACTTCTTCCTCCAAGGTTTTGGCCTTCTTCGGTCTCCCGTTCTTCGAACCCGTCGAGGTGCCTCTTTTTTCCTTGAGACCCTCAATTCCTTCTCGCTCGTAGTGAGCCACCCATCTTCGAACCATCCTATCATCGATGCCCAAGGTCTTGGCTACCGTCTTGTAGCCAAGACCTTCCTCCAGGAACATCGCAACAGCCTTGCGCTTAAATTCGATGTCATATGTCTTTCTTATTTCGCCCATGGAAAAAATCCCCTCCAAAGTAGACTTTAATGCGCTTTTTACACACTGTCTACTTAAAGGGGATAATATCACCCAAGGGATCGGCTTTTTTACGTTTATCACCCGTCACGGCGTCCATTCCGGACTTCATGCTTGGAGTAGATGCGGAGTTCTCCGTCATCGCCGTACTTGGCGTAGGCGATGTCATCCATGCGCTCGAAGCCTTGTTCCCGTGCTTTTCTCTTCACGAGCTCGGGATCGATCCTCCGGCCCAGCATGGATTCCTCCAGGATCTTACCTTTATCGATCACCGTTACGGTGAAGGCGTCAGGCCCGGACGAAACGCCTAGGTCCTTGGCGGAAGGAGGCTCGAATTCAGGCTTCTTCATGACAGACAACGAGCCGTCCGTTTCCAGAATCGCAAATTTAACCTCCTGGAGCGAGAAAATGTTTTGCCGCCGAAGCATGGATAATAGCTGCTTGTATTCAATATCGTATTTGTCGAGCCACTTCTGGTTCAGTCTCCCATTGTCGATGAGCAGAACGGCCCGGCCTTCCGTTAAATAACCGAACTTTACGAAATGCGTCGTTGCCTTCTCGAAGAGGTAGGAAAGCGAGGTCCATAGCGTCAGCGCGAATAACAAGTGCGTAATGTGAACGCCGTCGTCGTACAAGGTGTTGCCTACGATTTCGCTTAATATTAAGGAAGACAGGAAATCAAGCGGCGTTAGCTGACTGAGCGTTTTCCGTCCTGTAATGAACGTGATGACCCATAACCCGAAGAAGCTGATCACCAGTTTCATACTCAAATCTATAAACATGTCCATGGCTAAAGCCTCCTAAGCTTGGGATGAAGGAATCGAATTTGCTAATGTATTAAACGGGAAGCGAGCCCCGTAAACAAGTAGGCTGGCATGGCTTTGCCGCGTAAAGGGGACTGCCTGTATACTGTCATATAAAAACGGCCTGTCAACAACCGGTTCTATTCCGGATGACAGGCCGTTTCATTATTAATTTGCTGTATGGAGCTTGAATGATCAGAAGGAATTTCCCGGCTGCTGCTCTTCCACTTCTTTAACGGCATTCTGGTCACTGCTGACTTCCCGCTTCGAGGAGGTGAACCACCCAATGAGCGCAATCAGGACAAGAACGACATAGAAGATCGCTTTCCAGATCGGATTCTCAGGGAAATGATGATTAATGATTGCAACATCCGGATGCGCCAAGGTAATCACGGCGAGCTTGATACCGACCCAACCGACAATAATAAACGCCGCAACTTCAAGTCCAGGGCGCTGCTGCAGCAGCTTAACGAAATAGGACGCTGCAAAACGCATAATGATCAGGCCGATGAATCCGCCAAGGAAGATAACGATGAATTGTCCTCCATCCAGGCCTCCGATATTCGGGATGCCGCTCGGCGGAAGCGCGACCGCAAGGGCAACCGCTGCGAGAATCGAGTCCACGGCAAAGGCAATGTCGGCTACCTCGACCTTGAATACGGTCATCCAGAAGCCGGATTGTTTCTTCGGTTTCTCCGGCTTCGGTTCCGCGTCCTCGGTTGGCTTCTTGCCTTTAATGAAGTGCTTCAGGGTGTGATTGATCGAAATGTACAGAAGGTAGAGGGCACCGATTGCCTGTACCTGCCATACGTCCACCAAGAACGAGATGACAAACAGCGATCCGAGACGGAACACAAACGCACCGAGCAAGCCGTAAAAGAGCGCCTTTTTGCGCTGAGCTTCAGGCAGATGCTTGACCATGATCGCCAGGACCAGCGCGTTATCCGCCGCCAGCAGTCCTTCGAGCGCAACGAGCACAAGCAGCACCCATCCGTACTCTAATAATAGCTCCATTCCACATCCTCCTAAGACTTATTGACGAGCATAAAAAAAACCTTCACCGCAGGTGAAGGTCTCAAACACACAAAAAGAGACCTTCACCACAGTGTCTGTGTGGTAAAGGTCTCGCTAACAACGAATCGTTGCCAACAAAGCCGGAGAATAATCTCGAACTGACGACTTTGTTGTAGCAGCTACTCCCCTTTAATCACGTTCATGCTTAGCAAACATTTGGATCAGCTAAGCCGTGATATAAAGATATAAAATTCGAAGCGGGAAGTCAAGAAATTTTTTATAGAATATGTCCGAAGCTAAAAGAATCGATCGGTTGAAAGATAGGGACGTTCCCTTGAATCACGGGATTATTCAAATATAAATATTTGTTACATATATGCGTCGGCCAAATTCGGCGTATGATGTTAATAACCATAAACAGGAAGGGTGTTGAAAATGAGAAGAACAGGATACGCCACCATCAAAAAAAGCAGGAGGGGTATGACAATCTAACCCTCCAACGCGGAGGAGATCCTATTTGAATTCCCGAACGAGAAAATTCTTGTCGTATTACAAGCCGTATATCGGGCTGCTCGCGGCTGATTTGGCCTGCGCATTCATCGTATCGGCCATTACGCTCCTGCTGCCGTTATGCGTAAGGTATATTACGATCAATGTCCTGGAGGAACAAAGGCCGGATGCGCTCAGTCAGATCTACTTGATGGGGGTGGTCATGCTGGGTATGGTGATCATCCACACCCTGTGCGATATGTTCATCTCCTATAAAGGGCATATGATGGGCGCTTACATGG
Source organism: Paenibacillus sp. FSL W8-0919 (assembly GCF_038003785.1). Classification (NCBI taxonomy): domain Bacteria; kingdom Bacillati; phylum Bacillota; class Bacilli; order Caryophanales; family Paenibacillaceae; genus Paenibacillus; species Paenibacillus sp. FSL W8-0919. Next base: position 5,127,115 of record NZ_JBBOPV010000001.1, on the reverse strand, counting down.
AACGGGACATGAGAAGTGAATTGTTTGACCATTTCCAGAAGCTTTCGTTCAGCTTTTACGACGAGCATAAAACCGGGCAGCTGATGACCCGTGCCACCAATGACATCCTTTCACTGACCGAATTGTATCATCACGGTCCGGAGGACCTGGCGATATCCGTGCTGAAATTTACCGGTGCCTTCATCATTTTGATGTATATTGACGTAAAGCTTACATTCATCGTTTTTATGTTCTTTCCGGTGATGGCCGTGTTCGCGTTCTATTTCAATAAGAGAATGAACAAGGCGCTCCGGGTCAGCAAGGACCGGATCGGGGACATCAATGCCCAAGTAGAGGATTCCTTGTCCGGCATCCGGGTCGTGAAGTCGTTTTCGAACGAGCAGGTGGAGAAGGAGAAGTTCGAATACGAGAACCGCCGCTTTGTCGACAGCAGGAGAGAAGGGTATAAGAGCGAGACTTATTTTCATGAAGGCTTGGTCGGGTTTACGCAGCTGATCACCATTGCAGTGATCGTCTTCGGCGGTGCGGCGATCGTGGATGCTTCGCTTGAGCTTGCGGACCTGCTGACCTTTTTCCTGTGCATCGGCATCCTGATTGAACCGATACAGCGGCTGGTAAATTTTGCGAGGTTATACCAGGAGGGCATCACCGGATTCGACCGGTTTATGGAGATTCTGGAGGTCGAGCCGGACATCGTGGACGCCCCTGATGCCATTGAACTGGCCCATGTGCGCGGCAGCGTGGAATTCCGGAATGTAAGCTTTAAGTATAAGGAGGATTACGGCGAGGTCCTTAAACATGTGTCGCTCCACATCAAACCCGGGGAGTATATTGCCCTTGTCGGGCCGTCCGGGGTCGGCAAAACCACCTTCTGCTCCTTGATCCCAAGATTCTATGAAACGAGCGAAGGCAGCATTCTCATTGACGGCATCCCCATCCGCGATGTTACGCTGCGCTCGCTTCGGAGAAGCATTGGCATCGTTCAACAGGATGTATATTTGTTCTCCGGAACGGTTGCAGACAATATTCGGTATGGGAACATGGAGGCAAGCATGGAGGAGATCGTGGAGGCGGCAAAAAGGGCGAATGCCCATGATTTCATCATGGCATTGCCCGGCGGGTATGACACGGATATCGGTCAACGCAGCGTCAAATTGTCGGGCGGACAGAAGCAGCGGCTCAGCATTGCGCGTGTGTTTTTGAAGAATCCGCCGATTATCATTTTCGACGAAGCGACAAGCTCATTGGATAACGAGAGCGAGCGGGCAGTCCAGCAATCGCTGGAACAGCTGAGCGAGAACCGGACAACAATCGTCATTGCCCATCGTCTGTCGACCGTCCGCAACGCGCAGCGGATTATCGTCCTATCCGATGACGGAATTGAGGAGCAGGGAACGCACGAAGAGCTGATCGGGAAGAAAGGGCGATACGCCCATTTATATGAAATGCAGCTGCGCGTTTGAGGATCAGTTAAGGCATGCAAGTCAGGGGCTTGAAAAAAACACCATCGCGGTGCGTTGGCATGCTGTTAACCGGTTGCCGGCGCGATTTTCATGGAAAGCCTGCGAAAGCAGGCTTTCTTCCTGTTCCATCTGACAGGACATTGGATCGCTATTCCTCGGGGGCCAAAATATGGTTTATTTGTCTTCCTTCATCGAGTACAATGTACATAATTTATTCGAAGTACGCTCTATAGCGTAAACATTGCCGCAGCGATAAGGGCTGAACATGCCTGTATACACTGCCGTATTTTATTAGTATGGGTGGCAGGGCGGCTTTGGGCGTGATGCCAATCTATAAGAGGAGGCCTATTGAAATGGGGAAACAATTTCCGTCCATGCTCCCGGAGCATATGGCGTTTATCCGGAAACAGCATCTGTTTTTTGTCGGGACTGCGGCATCGTCGCCTGATGGGCATGTGAATCTGTCGCCGAAGGGGTATGATACCTTTCGCATCCTGTCCGAGAATCAAGTTGCATACCTGGATCTGACCGGGAGCGGGAATGAGACAAGCGCTCATATTGTGGAGAATGGCCGGATTACGGTTATGTTCTGCGCGTTTGAAGGCCCTCCTAACATTTTGCGCCTCTATGGGACCGGAACGGTTCTGCTGCCTGGAGACGAGCGATGGGAAGAGCTGTACAGCCGCTTCGAGCCAATTGCCGGCGCGAGGCAAATTATTGTCGTTGACGTGCACAAGGTACAGACTTCATGCGGTTATGCCGTGCCTTTCATGACTTATGAGAAGGAACGGGACACACTCCAGCGATGGGCGGAGCATAAAGGGGAAGAGGGGCTCGCGAGTTATTGGCAGGAGAAAAACATGCATACCATCGACGGATTGCCAACCCCTCTGGGAAGGAGAATCGGTAAGTAGAACTAGGGAGTTTTTTATTTAACGAATGAACTTGAGCGTCCGGCTGAGCTGAAGGATGTGGCCTCGATCCGCCCATAAAATAAAATAAGGATAAGAGCTGCCTTGAATAACAACCGGCTCCGGATATTTAACGATCAGTGCGGACTGGTTCCCCATTTCGGCGGGCTGATCTGCGGAAGGGAATATATAGCAGGCAGCTTGAGACTGAATGACGGCCGGGATGATCCTCGGATTGCTGCCATAGGGTCTTAAGGGATGAAATGCCTCCGATCTGCACACTTCGTGGATGTCCGCTTCGGACATGATGGCGGATATTTGGAAAAAACCGTCCGGGCCTTCGTATCGCTCATCGGTCACCCGCACCCAATTCATTGGGTAGTAGAATGATACGTTGTACGCTGAATTGCGATATAAGCGGTACGGATGGATAGCCGGTCTTGGCGGTGACCACGCTAAAGCCGTAATTCGTCCTGCATCAACGATTTTAACAGGTGGTAAGGAGGCTGCTGTATCCACGATCCAAATTTGAGATGCAGGCTCTTGTTCGCCGCAGCCCGATAAATAAGCGATGCGACTGCCGTCCGGCGACCAGCTTACCGGCGTTGCGAAGCAGCTTGAGATCGCCAGTGTTCGCTGCTGCCCCCCATTCCGAGCATCGGTCTGGATGTAAGAAATATACTGATTCTGAATCAAATCCGTCGCACTATACGAGATTAGAGAGGAGTCCGGCGACCATGCGGGATAATAGTTTTTGGCCTGCGGACCGCCTTCGAGCTGACGGCGCTCGCCCGTTGCCAGGTTGACAACCGATATCAAGGATATGCTGACTCCCGGCGATGTATAGAGCGCAAACTGCCCGTCAGGGGAAATCCTGACGTCGTGAAGCGGACCTGCGGTATTCTGCGTTAATTGAACCCTGTCTGTGCCAGCTATGTCGGTTCGGAATAGCTGCACGTTTCCCATTTCATCCGGGGCGGCATAGAGGAGCGCTTCCCTGGAAGGAAACCACTGGACATCGGCGGCCCCCTCGTGAACGATCGCAGTGCTGACATGTAAGCGAATGTCGTAGATGACGATCCGGCTGCCCTTTACGTAGGTCAAATACCTGCTGTCCGGCGACCAGCTCAGCAGCGTATAGGGCTCGATCTGATCGATGCGGGCCAGGTTGCCGTCCTGCATATCCAACACAAACACAATACCGTTACGGCCGATGAAGGATACAAAGCGGGTGTCCGGCGACCAGTATGGAATGGAATGCGCTTCGCCCAGATTCTCGGTCAGCCTGAATATGCGGCCGTCTGCAAGCCGGTACATCCAGATGTCGTAAGCCGTGCTCCCAGAAGCTGCCGTAAATAGAATTGCATCTTCCATGTTATTCATCCCTAGGGATCCACCTTTCGTGAACGATGATCCTATAGTGTATTCATTCGTCCGAAATAGGCGAATCGGAAGCCTCGGTTGCGCATTTTATTTCATGCGGATCCATTTTTTCTTTAGTGAGCACCTGGATCCACAGGTATTGATCGAGAAAGATATGGCCTGCATTCCACCGTATATTGTTATTGAAACCCGAAGGGACTAGATCGGCTTCCTCATCCGTAACATCCCTCAGTGCGTCCATAACCGTGCTGCGATAGCTCTCTAACTGTTTGAATAAAATCTCGTGCCGTTTTTTCATCGGTGGGGACCCTTATCTATTCGCAATCATCTTATGCATTTTCAATACCAGCTCCGCATTTCCTTTCCCGAAGAGATTCTAAAAATGAGAAAATTGTTCAGTCGCATCGCAGCTAAGTTTGCTATCATAGTTTCAAAAGATCATGATTATCAACGTTGCAAGCGGGGAGATAAGCAGCATGCATACAAGCGACATTGTCAGGCGAGCCATGGATTATATGGAGGAGTTTCTTGACGAGCCCCTGGATCTGTCCGATATCGCCAAGACGGCTGGGGTCTCGGTAGCCCACCTGTACCGGGTGTTCTACAGCTTGACTGGCCATCCGGTCAAAGAATACATACGCAAACGCAGAACCAGCGAGGCTGCCGGCTTGCTGCGTACAACCGACTTGGGGGCAATGGATATCGCAATCCGATGCGGTTTCGAGACCTATCGAGCTTTCTTGAAGGCATTCAAGCGATACACGGGACTGACACCGACCGAATATCGGGACGCGGAATCCTTCTTCAGCTTCGAACGCCTCCCGCTCGAAGATAGCGGCACCTCCCATGAGAAGCAGGTGTTCGGCCAGCATGCGCATTCGGATATCCGAATTGTCCGGCTGCCGCCTCGAAAAGGAATCGGATACTTGCATGTTTCGGAGCGAGAGGATGGACTGGAAGAAGATGCCCTGAAACGTTTTCGCGCATGCTTGGCCGCAAGGGGACAGGAGCTTTGTGACATGAGTGTATTCGGCTGGAACGTCGATCTTGACGAGGGGAGGCCTTTGTTTGGGTATCAGCTGCTTGCTCCTGATATCCCGTTCGGTCCGGGAGGCATCGTTCATCCGGAGCTAAAGCCCGTTGATCTTCAGGGTGGGGTGTTTGCCAGCTGCAGAGCCCGTGCTTTGTCGGCTGAGCAGATTGTCGAGGACTGGAACAGGCTCTATTCCGGCTGGCTTCCGGGGAGCCGGTTCGAACCAGCCTCGGACCGGCTTTTTGAACAATTTGTGTTCAAGGGAGATCAGATCATGCAGGTGCATCTTTATCTCCCGGTGGTACGCAGCCGGAAGACACAACCCATAGAAATCGTTGAGCTCAAGCCGGTCGACGTCTTGGCGTTTCGGGCCGAAGGGTCCGGGTCGATAATACGTGCCGACCAGGCTGCGATCGAGTGGTTGAAGAGCAGCGGATGGGACGGGGATGACGGCTTCGCAGTGTTTATGAGCTGGCGGAAAGCTACGACAGATGATGAACCATCCGCTTGCGAAGTCTTCATAGCTCTCCCGCAAGGATACAGGCGATCACCAGCGGATAACGGTAGGCTTACCCGGCTTGATGGGGGCTTATACGCATGCTTGGCTTCAGAGGCGGGCGGTACGATGACTGGTGTGCTGGCGGTCTTGAATCGCTGGTTGGAGGCCTCGGCAGACTATAGTCCAGACGCTGGCCGATCTTGGCTCATTCGTTATCTGCCTCAATCGAACGGATCTACGCAGCTCTCTAGTTCTCGCTTCCGATCGTATGCGTTCTGCTGCGTGCCGATAACCCGATCACATGGATAAGGAGAGACGACTATGAATCCGCTGAGGAGAAAAGAACAGGAAATGCCCGAAGGATACCGCCCCTTCAAGGCACCTCGAGTGATGAAATTGCTGAACGGAGGAACTAGTATGAACGGATCTCGGAAAGAAGCGGATGGACTGTCATCCGCCAGCCCGATCATGAATAAAGTAGGGAGCATTTTCGTGCCGGTCCGCGATATCGAACGATCCCGTGCCTGGTACTGCCGCATGCTTGGATTAAATGAAGAGGAATGTTCGATCCTGAACGGTCATTTATGTCCGCTGCCGATGGAGGGGACCGGGATTATCCTGGATACGATGCCAATGTGGAGTGGCGGTCGGGAAGAGGGAGCGCCGCATATCGAGACGCCTGCCTTCATGCTCCTGACGCAAGACTTGCAAGGAGCTTATACGTACATGAAGGAGCTGGGCGCAGAAATCGTAACGGAGATCGAGCACGACCACTGGTTCGTAGTCAAGGATCCGGATGGAAACAAGCTGATGATCTGCAAAGAATAATAAGATTTCGTCCACACAAGAAGATCCCATCAAAGATGAATAAAGCCGGCGGATACCGCCGGCTTATTCGGCATATGCAGAACAGCAATCACATTGCCGACCAGCGGCTTGTTCAGGACGGCGAGAGAATTGCTACATGCCATTGTTTGCACTTTCGATACCGAAACCTCATCTTCTCGTAACCTCTGACGAGCCGTACCCGTTTATAATGTGGTAAATCATATTGGCCAGCGCTTTTCCATCCAAACCGATGGTTTCGCCGGATGGACTCAAATTAGCTTTTATCGCTCCGTTCGAATTCGAATTGTCGGGCGAAATTTGGCTGTACGATCATACCCGGAACAATACGAACAAAATATTGTCATCGGATGACTTTCCTTCTGATCTTTCGCCGAAAAGAGTGTATTGGCTGGATGACGCACATCTGCTGATCTCCACGGGCAATAAATATGGAACCATTCCTTCCACAAGGCAGCTTTTTGTCTATTCGTTGAATAGCGAAAATATGCAGGAGAAATATGCAGTTCAAGAAACGCAGCATATCGCCTCGATTACCCTGCAAGAAGCCTTGATCCAATTAAAGATCGAAACCTATGACAATAATTTTATGGAGATTACGGGTACTCAAAACGTCAATTTCCCAGTTAGTAAATTTCTGGAATAATCCAATATAAATAGCGAAAGGACCTCGCAGGCATTTTATCCCGCAGGTTCTTTTTTTGATGCCGGCCTTAACGCATGTTATGCTGGACTTCCCAAAAGCCGAATTTGGGGATCCGTATAATTTTGCACACGAAACCGTACGAGGTTTGCGCTGTTGTCATGCCTCGCTGCTAACGTATAATTCATTGCAAGCAGGGATACCCGCAATAAGAAAGGAGGGGTCACCATTCTTGATGAACGCAGCATGTCGATCCTGGAGCTTCTGCAGAAAACGGCCGACTACGTTCCGATCCAGGAAATGATGGATACCTTCAACATCTCCAAACGAACGGTTTATTACGATATGGATAAAATCAACGGATGGCTGCGCTTTCAGCAGCTGCCGCCGGTCGCATACGTTCGGGAAACCGGGTACCTGCTGCCTCAGAAAACGCGGTCGGAGCTGCCGAAACGGATGAAAGACGTTCCGGCGACCCACTACTATCTTTCCCGCGAGGAACGCAAGGCATGGCTCGGCCTGCACTTGATCAGCCGCAGCGAGCCGATGTATCTGCATCATATGGAGGAGCTGCTGCAGGTCAGCCGGGGCACCGCCCATTCGGAGCTGAAGGAGCTTCGCAGCGAGTTGAGACGTTTTTGCTTACAGATCGTTTATGAACGCAAACGGGGCTATACCGTGCAGGGGAACGAGAAGGATGTAAGAGCTGCGATATCCTCCTTTTTGAATGATTTGCTTCCCTCCGTCAGCACCGAAGGGATTCGAGTTCGAATCGAGCAGCTGATGACGGAGGAACTGTTCCGCGCATCTGCGATGATGCTGGAAACAGAGCAGTGGTCCGCGGTATATGACATGATCGCATCCGGCGAACGCTTGATCGGTATGGAATTGTCCGATGAGACCATTGCCCATCTGGCGTCCCGGTTAATCCTGTACACGAGCAGATTTCTCCAAGGGCACCCAGTCGAGCTGGATGACGAGGAGAAATCGGCGCTGCTGCAGGTCCCGCAATACCGGGCGGCTCAGGAAATCGCGGGACGCCTGGGGTCATTGGCAGGAGCGGATTTGCCGGAAGATGAGGTGTGTTATATTACGATCCAGCTGCTGACGGGCAAAGTGAACAAGCTCGAGGTCGAACCGGACAGCCAGGAAGCGAGGCGGGTCCGGGAAGCGGTTCGACGGATGATCGAGGCCTTTGAGCATCAGGGCTGCGTTCATTTCCGCAACCGGGCGGAGCTTGAGAAGCCGCTCGTGCTTCATGTGAAGTCATTATATTACCGTGCAAAGTACGGGATCCCGGCAGATAATCCGTTGGCGGAGACGATCATGGTGAAATACCGGGAGATATTCGAGCTGACGAAGCAATCGGCTCAGCCATTGGAAGGGCTGCTGGGCCGTCCGCTGAGCGAGCATGAAATCTCATATCTGACGATGCATTTCGGCGGCTGGATACGCAGTCAAGACATCGTATTGTCGCCCCGGAAGACAGCGGTCATCGTATGCGTTAACGGCATATCCGCTTCCCGGCTGCTCAAGGTTCAGATCGAGCAGCTGCTCCCGTCCGTTGATTTGGTTGCGATCCTGTCGCTGCGGCAATACGAGACGTTTGAACGAAGCGTTGATTTCGTCTTTTCCACAGTCCCGCTTCATGGCAGCAAGGTTCCCGTATTTACCGTTCCGGCGGTTCTGAACGATACCGAGAAGGTTCACTTGCTGAATCAGCTGACCCCTTACATTAAAGGGAACGGCGGACCGCTGCCCGGACCTTCCGCGCAGGCCATCGTCGATCTGGTAGGAAAGCATGTCGAGATTCCCGACAAAGCGCTGCTGCTGGAAGAGATTCAGCGGTATCTGACGGCGGCGAAAAGCATCGCACCCGCAGACTACAAACCAACGCTTGCGGAGCTGCTGCCTGCATCGCGAATACAAATACTCGACAGCGTTTCCGATTGGCGAAGCGCGATTCGTACAGCCGCCGATCCGCTGGTGAAAGAAGGGTGTATCCAGACGCAGTACGTTCAGGCGATGATCGATAACGTCGAGCGGTACGGACCGTACATCGTCACTGCACCAGGAATCGCCATTGCCCATGCGAAGCCGGAGGATGGAGCCTTCCGTCATGCGATGGCGTTGATCAGCATCCGCAGCGGCGTGCCCTTCAGCGATGAATCCAGGCATTTGGTTCACGGACTGTTCGTCATGGTGAGCGCGGACGGCGAGTCGCATCTGAAGGCATTGTCGCAGCTAACGCATCTGCTTAGAGACGACGGCAACCGCATTTTGATGGGACAAGCGGACAGCAAAGAGGATGTGCTGCAGCTCATCCGCAAGTATTCGACGACCTCAGAAGAATGAAGAGACATGAAGGAGGAGCAAGATGCGTTTGTTTGATAAAAGCCTGGTAAATCTCGATATCGAAGTTAAGGATGCGGAGGAGGCCATCCGCGGTGCCGGACAGCTGCTGGTGGACAGCGGCGCGGCGGAGGCATCCTATGTGGAAGCCATGTTGGCGGCCTACCGAGAGAAGGGGCCTTACATCGTGATCGCCCCGCATATTGCGCTTCCCCATGCCAAAGCGGAGAGCGGCGTCCATGAAGCTGCGGTCGCTTTTGCCCGATTGAAGGAGCCGGTCAAGTTCGGCCATGCCGACAATGACCCGGTGGATCTGGTCTTCGCGCTAGGATCATCGTCAAGCTCTGACCATATCAAGCTGCTGCGCACCTTATCCTCGCTCCTGACCGATCCGGCGAATATCGAAGCGATCCGCAGCGCCAAAAGCGCGGAGGAGCTTGAGAATTTATTGAAGTAATCCGTCATGGATATCCGTATCAAACCTAAATTACAGGAGGTAATCGAAATGAAAATCATATGTGTGTGCGGACTAGGACAAGGCACGAGTTTGATTCTGCGAATGAACGTGGAGAATGTGCTGAAAGATCTCGGTGTTCAAGCGGACGTCGAGCATACGGATGTCTCAACGGCTTCAGGGATGTCTGCTGATTTTATCGTGACCAGCAACGAATTGGCGCAAAGTCTGCCGGGCCATTCCGCTACGATTGTCATCGTCAACAATTACTTCGACCTGAACGAAATCAAGGAAAAGCTTCAGGAAGCTCTATAAAAAGTAACGAGGGGGAACGCTCGTGAGTGTTATATCCTGGATTGCAACGAATATTTTCGGGACTCCTGCCGTTCTGCTTGGTTTCATTGTTCTGCTCGGATTATTACTGCAGAAGAAATCGGCAAGCCAGATCGTCAGCGGCACCTTCAAGGCGATTATCGGCTTCTTGATCATCGGCGCAGGATCCGACGTTATTGTGAAAGCACTCAATGTTTTCGAACCGATGTGGAAGGAAGTGTTCGGCCTTAAATCGGAATCGCTAGGGCAGTTTCTGGGCCAGGATTCGTTTAATGCCCAATACGGAAGCGCGATTACGCTGGCGATGCTGGCCGGATTTATGATCAACGTCCTGCTCGCCCGGTTTACCCGGTTCAAGTATATTTACCTGACCGGACATATGATGTTCTGGACCACCACCGTATTTGCGGGCATCGTCGTGCACACGGCAGGCGGGAGCGTCCCGCAATGGAAGCTTGTGCTGTTCCTAGCGGTTATCCTTGGCCTGTACTGGACGTTTCAGCCTGCGCTCACGCAGCCGTTTATGCGAAAAATTACCGGAAACGATAACATCGCGCTTGGGCACAGCTCGGCATCCGTCGCGCTGCTTGCGGCCCTGCTCGGGAAGTGGATCGGCAATAAGGAGAATGATTCGGAGAAGATCAAGGTACCGAAAGGGCTTGAATTCCTAAGGGATTCGAACGTCATCACGGCGCTTAGCATGGGTGTGCTGTTCCTGATTGGCGCGATCATTCTCTCGCTGAAAGGAACGCCTGCTGCACAGGAGCTGATCGCCCAGTCCGGAGAGCAGAACTTTTTGGTCTATTCCATCATGCAATCGTTTACTTTCGCCGGGGGCATCGCGATCGTGCTGCTGGGGGTCCGGATGTTCATCGGCGAGCTGGTGCCGGCTTTTAACGGGATTGCGACGAAGCTCGTGCCTGGCGCGAAACCTGCGCTTGATTCACCGGTGACCTACCCTTATGCCCCGAATGCCGTCGTGCTCGGATTCGTCGGCGCATTCGCCGGTGCGTTAATCTGGCTTGTCGTCCTTGGGAACACGATGTCGTATATCTTTGTTCCGACGATGATCGTCCTGTTCTTCCATGGCGCCACCGCCGGCGTGTTCGGCAATTCGACAGGAGGCGTCCGCGGAGCGCTGCTAGGCGGATTCATCACATCTACCGTCGTGGCATGGGGTCAATTCATCATGGTGCGATTCCTGATCTCGACCACCATCCCGGATACGGCCATGTGGGCCGCCGATTCGGATATGTTTATCCTCGGACCGATCATCCGCTTCTTGTCGGAGCTGTTGTTCTGAATCGGCGTGCCGATCTTCCTGATCGGAATCAATTATGGAGAAGAAAGGGGAACACAACATGAGCTTTATACGAACGCTTGACGCGGATATTCCCAAAGAAGAACTAGGCTTCACCTATTCTCACGAGCATATCGTGTGCCGCCCTGCCTACTGGTCCGAGCGGGGGGAGGATGATCTCCTGCTCGATGACCCGGCTAAATCCAAACAGGATGTCCTTGATTTCAAAAAGCACGGGGGACAGACGATTGTAGACGCCACGGCCGTCGATTACGGACGTGACGTGCCTGCCGTCCACGACATCATGGAACAAACGGGCGTCCGGATCATCGGGACGGCAGGCTTTAACAAGAGCTTCCTCTGGGATGCGTCTATCAAGGAAGAGCTCAAGCCGATCATCGGTAATTACCGTACGTACTATGAATGGATTGAGAGTGCTACCATCAATGAATTGGCTGATTTCGTCATCCGGGAAGTGGAAGAAGGTCTGGAAGGAACGCCGTTTCGCGCCGGTCAGGTGAAATTCGGAACCGGATATAACCGGATAACCCCGCTCGAGGAGAAGACGCTGCGCGCGGTAGCCCGGGCCCATCATGAGACGAAGGCTCCGGTTCATTCCCACACCGAAGTCGGCACGATGGCTTTGGAGCAGATCGAGCTGCTGCGAAGCGAGAACATGGACCTGAGTTACTTAAGCCTCGGTCATATGGATCGTAATCCGGATCCGTATTATCATGAACAGATTGCAAGAACAGGGGCCTACTTGTCGTTCGATGGCATCGGCAAAATCAAATACGCTCCAGAGAGCACCCGGATCGAGCTCATTCTGGAGCTTGTCCGCAAAGGATACGCCGGTCAAATTCTGATCAGCGGGGATACCGCCCGCAAATCGTATTACAAGCACTATGACCACGGTCCCGGATTGGAGTTCATCATTGCCAAATGGGTGCCGCGATTCATCGATGAGGCCGAGCGGGCGGGGTTTGACGGACAGGAGCTGATCCGCCGGTTTTTCGTCGATAATCCGGCAAACTGCTTCGCTTTTAAGCGATAGGGGGATTTGGATGGATTATCAACAGCAGAATGCTTACGACATCGGCGAGCTGATTAAACGCAAGGGCTGCGCGATATTGCCGGTCGGCGCCGTTGAGGCGCATGGACCCCATCTGCCGCTAGGAACGGATAATCTGCTGGCGGAGCGTCTGGCCGAGCGTCTGGCAGAACTTACGGACAGCCTGGCGCTGCCGACGCTGCCTTACGGGCAGGTTTGGAGTCTTCAGCATTTCCCCGGCAGCCTGAGCGTATCCAATGAAGCGCTGATCCGAATCCTCTATGATATCGGCGAGAGTCTGGTACGGCAAGGCTTCCGAATTTTTGTCATGCTGAACGGACACCTCGGGAACATGCCCGCATTAAAAGACGCCGCCCGAATGCTGTACAATGATCACCCTGAATTGAAAGTCTATTATTTCTTCTATCCGGGTACCGGAGAGGCCATATCCAGGATTCGCGAGACGCCGTCCACCCACGCATCGTATTTTCACGCATGCGAGCTTGAGACCTCCTACATGCTCTATCTTGCCGAAGAATATGTCGACATGGACAAGGCGATCCGGGATATACCCCAAATCGGGCTTGAAGCCGATTGCACCCCAACACCATGGGAAACCTTCACCTCTTCGGCTGTTTTGGGCGATGCGACGCTGGCTACGAAAGAGAAGGGAGAGCAAGTGATCGAGGCGTCGCTGGCCGCGATGACCGCCATGATCCTTGGGGCGAAGCAGCGGCTTCAACAGCGCAGGGAAGCTTAATGGAGCTGCTCGGTGCCTTTATGAAGGGGGCGGCTTTAACAGGCTTCATCAAAAAAGGGAGTATGTTTTCGATTAATCGAAAACATACTCCCTTAGCGCTTACGAGCGGCCTGCTTCGTTTTGCTGCTTCAGCAGATCGCGGATTTCGGTTAGCAGCACCTCTTCCTTGGATGGAGCAGGAGGCTCGTCCGGTTTGGCTTCTTCTTTTCGCTTGAAGCGGTTGAGGGTTCGAATGAACATGAAAATCGAGAAAGATACGATCAGAAAGTCCACGACCGTCTGCAGGAATATCCCGTACGTAATCGTTGCGTCTCCAAGGGTTGTCTTCAACCCGGATAAATCAACGCCGCCGATCAGCAAGCCGATCAGCGGCATGATAATGTCGCTAACCAGCGAGGATACGATTTTACCAAAGGCGGCACCGATGATGACCCCGATGGCCAGATCCAATACGTTCCCCTTCAGCGCAAAGGCTTTAAATTCTTTTAACAGATTCATAATTAATCACCTGCTTTCCTTCTTTAGATGAAATAGCGTTCATCCATGCGCTGAAATTCTCTGACCCTAGCATCAGATCTATGTACGGGGAATCGAGATTATCCTTATCTGATATGTGCTTGGTTTCAGAAGTTTTGCGCTGTTCAAACGCCAGCCGTTCGATGATCGGACCTATTTCGAGAGAAGAATGCCCCTTACGAAATGTCCTTCATCATGGTAGCGTCAAGATTTCGGTTCGTCAATCTTTTTTCTTTCAACAACCATAGACACAAATAGACAAGTTCACACCCTTGATGACGATTCTCGCCAAACGGAACAAGGGGCGCCCTCCAGATCCGAGATCATGCGGGACACCCCAAATTATTTACGCAAAACCGTCAAGGCTTAGCGTTCTTCCAGTATTCGTAAGCATGAACCACATTGCCGGCGTAAGCAGGGGAATCCTGCAGCAATTCAGGCAGCTTTGCCAGCTCTTCTTCCATGTAGGCCGCGCCTTCTTCATAGAAGGTGATATGGTTGCCTTCATGGCTTGCTTTCATTTCTACAGAGAGGATGATCGGCTTTCCAAGCTCATTAGCAAATCCGATTTCCTCTTTGGAGACGCTGACGATCCCGTTCGAGCCTGCTGCGGTGTCACGGAAGGCCATCAACGATACATGATCCATCCGGTCGATCATCCATTTGCTGAGGGATATGTCTGAGCCGGGAGCCTTGTGCTTGTCAAGCCAGACGGCCATATCCATGCTGGCTTCAAGGCTGGAGTCCTTCTTCAGCTCGCTTACGAAGGCGTCCAAATTGGACGTCCATTCCGCAATAACCCGGTCCGAATCGGCCCACCAGGCGGGCAGGACATACGGCTCGATATCCAGATGAATGCCATGGAATCGTTCATCGCCGGCAACGGAGCGGTTATATTCTTTTACATAGTTCACCAGTTTCATCATCCGTGGACGGTTCTCCTGCAGCGCCCATATCGGATGGCCGCCCATGGCATGTACTTCAATGCCTGCTGCGGAGGCTTGTTTGACAAAGGAAGAATACGATTCGAACGGCTGTTCCAAATCCAACCTTACATACAGCCAATTCAGTTTCTTCTCCTTGGCAAACGCCAAAATGCCTTGACCGTCTTCAACCACGTCACGCGCTTCCCAAATATAGGTGCCTCTTACCCGGGAATCCCGCTCAATCGGGTCCGCATCCGGAACCGTCCCGCCGCCACCAGGATCAGGGGTTGTAGGAGGGGTCGGATTCGGCGCAGGGTTCTCTCCGTTAGGGGGTGTAGCCCCGTCACCGCCTGTCGGCATGTCCCTCCAGCTGCGGGCATCGTGGACAGCCAGTCCCGCGAATGAGCTGTAAGAGCTCAGATCGGCGGATAATTGTTCCAATGTGCTGGACAGATATTCCCGGCCAAGTCCATGGAATGTCGTGTGGGCTTCGCCGGGCATCTCCTTCGTATTCACCGCCACTACGACCCGCTTTCCGAGCCGATCCGCCAGCTCGAGCTCAGCCTGGGTCAGGGACCGGATTCCATGCTCGGAATCCAACTGGTTCCGGTAAGACATAACGGTGACATGGTCAAAGGATCCCATGAGCCATTCATTGATCGGAGTGCCGTCTTCCAGGGTGTATGAATCAAACCAGAAGGGGATATCGATCCCTAGCTCTAGCCCGCTTCCCGAGATACGGCTAAGAAAAGCGCTTATATTGCTCTTCCAGGATGATATAACCTCTTCCTGACGAATTTCCCATTCGGGCAGCACGTAGGGCTCGATATCAAGATGGAGCCCGTCAAACCGGCCGTTCTCCGGCACGCCTGCGTTATAGTCATTCACCCAATCGGCAAGGCCCAGCATATCCGGCAAATGCTTCTCAAGCGCCCACCCCGGATCGCCCCCCAGCGCGTGGACTGCAATATTAGCCGCATGGGCCTTCTCGACAAAGGTTTGATAAATCTCTGCAGACATTTGACGATTAATTTGCAAATAGATCAGGTTAATGCCTTCCTCATGCGAATAATCAAGGAGCTCTTCACCGCCATCCTTGATCCATTCGGTCTGCCATACCCAGGTAGCTTTCACCTTGGCCTGCTCTGCATATGCCGGTGTCTGCAACCCTACCAGAAGCAGTGCCATTAGAAGGCCGGCAAGCTTCTGGCATGCTCGTACATTCATAGTTTCCCTCCATTCCTCCAAAACTCTTTCTTTGTAAACGGGGTTATTATATCACTGATGATTTGGAAAGGGATGAGCCCTTGTTCTTACAGGACTCTGCCTATCGCACAATCAGGAATATACGTTCGGGTAACATGGAACTAGTCCCTGATTAAAGTGAAATAACGCTGAAAGAGAAAATTGATAAAACTGGAAAATTTGAGGCTAACCGCTCAGGTAAAAAGTTACGGGGCCAGAGTCCGTCCTTAACCATGCGTCATGGTTTCCGCTGTTCGCCGTTAAAAGGTCCTAGAGTCCAACCCGGGGAAGATTAAATCCGAATGTGTTTATGTATTTCTATCCATTTAGCAAATTCCACAAGCCGAATGCCCGCTGTTTGGAATACTGCGCAGGTTCGAAATTGCAACGGGTGCGAAAAATCACAGATGGTGGAAATACGCTCCTTTACGAAAAAAAGAAGGCATTCATATACTAAAGGTGCCTATAGCTGCTTCTAGGTTGGTGATGGAGGAGCTGAACCGATGCAGCCCCAGCAACTCATCTTGGAAGGCGAATGGCGGGACGTCCAATAGATTACCGATCATGACGGTCGTGATGGTGAAGGTCGTGATCACGAAGGGGGGGAAGAGGCGAAATCGAATCCAACGGTTTGACATTGAAATTGGACGCGTTACACGCGGATTACGGCACGAGGAGGGGGATAGCGAGCTTATAAGTTCAATTTTGCTGACGAACGGATGTAAAGCGCTTTCACAAAAGACAAGAAACGGGGGATCTCATTTATGCAAAAAAGGGTCGTTTACGCAAAAAAGAGCTTGGTTTTCATGCTTGCGCTCATGCTGGTTCTCGTATCGCAATGGTGGCTCGCCGCTCCAGCGGATGCACGGGTGGACAAAGCATTCGGCGAACCGGTAACCATCGGTTCCCCGATTGAGAATGTAGCCATTTTTGATGCAGCTTTCGGCAAAGAAGATGGCAGGGATGTCATGTATACGACGGTAACGGGCAAGCCGGCCATTTTCCAGGTTGTTGATCTGGTCAGCAGGGAGGTGCTGCGCAAATACAGACTGGAAGGAACCGAGAGCTCCTGGACTCATGTAACCCTGCCGGACGGTACAGTCTATATTGGCGGTAACGGCAAGCTGTATACGTATTCGCCGGCAACGAAAGAGCTGCGCGATCTGGGCGGGATCGGAGAGAGCGTTGTTTATGGGCTGACATATGACGAGCAGGGCAGGGTCTATTTCGGTTCTTATCCGAATGCCAAGGTAGGCCGCTATGATCCCTCCACCGGCGAGATGAGAGATTACGGCAGCGTGATGCCTGGCCAGAGCTATACCCGGGCCACGGCCTACCATAACGGATACTTGTATGCTGGGATCGGCATTCAGGGAAGCCTTGTGAAAGTGAACGTGGAAACGGGGGAGAAAGAGCCTATTCCGCTGCCGACATACGGCGGTGCGGTGCAGACTGCGCAAGTGTATCAGCTTGATGCTGCCGGCAAGTATATCGTAGCCGGCTTGAGCGGAGGGAATAACGCACTGCTGTTCTATGACACGGAAGCCGGAGCTTGGAGCGACACCTATTTTCTGGACAATAAGGGGATTCGCTTATCGTATGGCGAGCCGGGCAGCAATAAGGTGTATTTCGTACAGAACAACCGATTGATGGAGCTGGATCTCATCTCGATGGAGGCGGTCGACACCGGAATCGAATATACCACCTATCTTCGCAATACCGCTTGGATCGAGATGCCGAATGATCCGGATCTCCCGGGAAAATCGCTTGCGACCGTCATGTGGTCGGGGGCGGTTGCTTATATGAATTTGGAGACGAAGAAGGTCAAGTCGGTTACCTACCCGTTCTCTGGTAATCCGATTCCGATCCAAACGCTGGAGAAAGGGCCCGACGGCAAGCTGTACATGAGCGGCTATCCTGGAGGAAAAGGGGCTTCATATTCCCCGATCACCGGCGAAATCGAGACCTTTTCCTTAGGTCAGGCCGAAGGCATGGCTGCACTTGGTGACAAAATGTACTTCGGTCTCTATCCGGGAGGCCGCATTTGGGAGCTGGACGTCAATCAGCCGATCCAGGATGGGGTGAATCCGAAAGAGATTTATAAAATTCCCCACCAGGACAGGCCGTTCATCATGACGCCTGGCGATGGCAAGCTGTTTATCGGCACAATTCCTGACTACGGCGAACTGGGAGGCTCGCTGACCGTGTATGATCCTTCGCTCGGGCCTGAGCAAGGGTTTACCGTCTATGAAGATGTCGTGCACAACCAATCGATTGTCGGCCTTGCCGTCCGCAACGGGAAGCTGTATGGTTCGACTACCGTGGCCGGCGGGCTTGGCATCGATCCGACGGAGACGGCAGCCAAAATATTTGTGTGGGATATCGCCAGCGGTAAAAAGCTTCAGGAATTCGTTCCTTCGATCCCGGGCGCAACCGTTCAACCAGGGATGATCAGCGGACTCAGCATCGGCCCTGACGGATTGCTGTGGGCAGCGGCGGACGGATTGATCTTTGCCATGGACCCGGAGACGATGGACATCGTGAAGAGCGCGAATATTTATCCGTCCGTATCCAATTATGGAAGATGGCGCCCGGTACACATCCGGTGGGGCGAAGACGGTTATATGTACACCACGCTTGCGGGCAGGATTACCGTGATCGATCCGAACGAGCCGGAAGCGGCGATTACGCTGTCGACAACGCCATTGATGACGCTTGGTGATGACGGGCATATCTATTATTCTGATGATACATTGCTTAAAAAAATCGAAGTGACGAAGGGCAGCGGAGCCGTTCACATTCCGATCGAGATCCCTCTCTTGAACGGAAGCTTTGACCAACCTGCAGAGAACGGCGTGATTCCGGGCTGGAGTTCCTTGTTCAATTTAACGCCGAACGTGTCTTTCGGATTAAGCAATGAGCAGAGCGTAAGCGGCCCGAGCAGCTTGTACATCACGGATGCTTCCGCGACGGAAACGGTGGCCGTTGCATCCGATTCCGTTCCCGTGAAGCCCGGGACGGCGTATACGGCGAGATTCCAGGTTTACCTTAAGGAAGGACGCACCCTTGCATCAATGAACTACTATGATGCCAACCATAAGCAAGTGGGCGGGACCTCGCTTCAAATTACAGCAGGCAGCGGCAAATGGCAGCAGCTTGAGATGAGCGCCGTCGCTCCGGAGAATGCAGCTTACGTAAGATTGGTCTTGTTCTGCTCCCAGCTGTGGACGACGAAGGCGTATTATGATGATGCATCCATATCCTATACGGAGACAGTCACGCCGGATCAGCTGCCGGATTGGCTGGAGTCCCAAATCGACCAAGGGAAGGTTCGACACCCGCTCGCGCAGCAGCTTACAAATGCAATTCGGCAAGCGCATTTCCACTATGGGGAGGGACGCCTCGAACAAGCCGTTCATCAGTTGGAAAATGCGCTGAAGCATCTGGAACGCTCGGGGGAGGAGGAC
Organism: Paenibacillus sp. FSL W8-0919; assembly: GCF_038003785.1. NCBI lineage: Bacteria > Bacillati > Bacillota > Bacilli > Caryophanales > Paenibacillaceae > Paenibacillus > Paenibacillus sp. FSL W8-0919. Next base: position 5,107,933 of record NZ_JBBOPV010000001.1, on the reverse strand, counting down.
ATCCAGGCAAATGCCCGGAATGGGATCCAAAGCGTAATCCGCGCGTTCATCCAGTCCTGGCAATGAAATAGTTATAAGAATTCATTTTATTTGGTCCATGAAGAGAGAGCTGGAAATTAACCCTTTCCATGCTCTCTTTTTTGTGCGAATGGATCGTATGGGTGCTCATTTCAGGCATTTGCCCAGAATTTCGTCTAGCGTTTATACTAAGAAGGTGAGTTGAAGAGTATAATATATGATCTGATACAAGTAATAACCAAGAAGCTGTCCAGGATCGGCAATGGAACGCTAGCCCTTATTCCGATTGTTGCTTGTCAAAGGTCCCGCACGGCATTTACAGTCATAAGTGGACAAGCACAAGTGCGAGCCTGCAAAACGCTGATCCTTTCGAGCGTAAAGATCTATGCAAGTTATGCTGATAGCCAAATGAGGTGGCTTATGAACACGGAAGAATGGAAGCAGGCTGAAAAGGCTTTATCCAGCATGGAGGTCATGAAGCAGGGAACTAACGATCCGGTGACCATTGAAGGCGAATCGAATGACCTGCACTGCATCGGGATCGGCACAGATGCTGCGGTATTTGTCTATGAACCGCTGCCACACTATGCTTACAAGTTGTACGCGGCAGAAGCGCTTCCCAAAAAGGAAGCCGAAATTCGCGTGTACCGCTCTCTGCAAGGAAGCCCTTATTTCCCTACGTTTTACGGTGCGGGAGAGCGTTATGTGGCGATCAGCCGGGAGAGCGGGATGACATTGTATGATTGTCTACTGTACGGCGTGCCGGTACCGAGGCAAGTCATTGATGATGTGGAGGCAGCACGAAGCTTCGTCAGGGAGAAAGGGCTCAATCCCAGAGATATTCATTTGAAAAATGTGCTGCTGCAAAACGGCCGTGGCAAAGTGCTGGATGTTTCAGAGTATATCCAGAGCGGTAACGACAGGCGATGGGAGCATCTTCTGTGGGCGTACGACAATGTGTATCCGCTCATCGAAGGCAAGAAGCTGCCGCTGTGGGTATTGGAGGCGGTGAAGAACGGGTATTATCGGCTCGATCCGTCCAGCGTTAATCTGCAGGAATTCGCCGAGCGGATCAAAAAGCTGTTTTTCAACCGGTAGCTTGCAGAACGGATGTCCATGTCAATTGAAGAAACCGCGTATGCTGCGCGGTTTCTTTCTTATGTAAATGTGAGAGCTCTTACCCCTGGCGGTGTCCATCGAACGGACATGCCCTAATCAGGTGCACAGCTGGTCCCGTTTGGTTGTCAAAACATGCTCCAATCAAGCTCTCTCGATATAACCTCCAGTAAATGCACGCCAGCTTGGCTGTTTCCCTTGTCGTTAAGCGCGGGGCCGAATACGCCAATGCCGTACTGTCCGGGGACAAGCGCTAAGATGCCGCCGGAGACCCCGCTTTTGGCGGGCAGCCCGACCTGAATGGCGAATTCGCCTGACGCATTGTACATTCCGCATGTCGTCATGAAGGTTTTGGCGATCTGAACGTATCGCCTTGGGATCAGCCGGTTTCCCGTGAGCGGATCGAGACCTCCGCAAGCAAGGACCAGCCCCATGCGGGCCAGGTCGGCGCAATCGGCCTGGATGGAGCAATGCCGGAAGTAGACGTCAAGCACAGCCTCGACATTTCCCGAGAGCACCCCGTTTTGTTTGAGAAAATAAGCAATGGACCTGTTCAGATTGCCGGTTTCGGATTCGGAGCGGTACACTGCCTCATCGCAGCTTAGCTGCCGGTTGCCAGCAAGCACCCGCAGGAAATCGAGGATCCGTCCGTATACCTCTTCCGGGCTGCTGCCCCGGATTAGCGATGAAATCGTGATGGCCCCTGCGTTGATCATCGGATTGAACGGAATGCCCGGGCGAACGAGCTCCAGCTTCAGCATGGAGTTGAAGTTGTCGCCGGTCGGCTCCATGCCGACCTTACGGAACACCTCCTCTTCACCGTTATCCATCAATGCAAGTATCAGCGTAAAGACTTTAGAGATGCTCTGCATCGTGAACTTTTTTCCGCAATCTCCTGCAGTCGCGGATTCGCCGCTTGCATGCAGCAGGCTGACACCGAGGGCATTGTGCGGGGATTTGGACAGTTCGGGAATGTAGGACGCAACTCTTCCGCTTGCGGCGAATGGACGGCTCGCTTCCACCCATTCCGCCAGCCGTTCTCGTATCGTTCCGATGTCATAAGATGGCACGGTCCCATCTCCTTTGGCAAATATATAAAGAATTGGTCATAGCATTCGTTGATGGAAGCCGCTTTATCCCTTCATTATGCATTTCATAGTTTTGGTTCGTGGATTTCTTCCGCTTGAAAAGTATAGCAGCAGCTGCCTGAGTCCATCCTTTAATATATAACGGGCAAGGGGGCTAAGCGAATGAGAAACCTGGAATCTAGGCTGGAGAACATCGAAGGCAGATTCGACGAAATCGATAAATACTTTTGCACCCATCAGTTCTCTTTAGCGGGCAACTGGGATTATAAGCACGGGTATTTGGACAAGCGACTGGATCATGAACGAATGGTATGGCTGCGGATCCCGTTTCATGTCACGAGGGGCAGCCTGGACGGGGAATGCGGCGGGTGCAAGGCCACGGTCAAACTCGGACGTCCCTTTGTGTTCCGTCATATCTACAATACAGGGACGGACAAGCATGCGAGGCCGCGATTGATCGGAGCGTTGTTTGATCAGTTTCAGTCGCCGATTGATCCGGATGCCTCTTTGGATGACCAATGGGTTGAACAAGCCAAGCAAGCACTGCAGGAAGTAGAAGCAGGATATCTTCAATAAACGGGAGAACGCAGCGGCAGGACGTTGATCCTGGCTGGTTCCGATTTGAGAGATAAGTAAGCATCATACCTGAACGATAAAGGCTGCTGATCATCGGCAGCCTTTATTGTGTATGCTAAAAGATACAGCAATAGACCCCCCGGATGTTATCACGATCACGGAAAAAACGATAAACGAAAAGGTTTGCTGCTTGAGGTAGAGGGAACGGAACATGCATAGACTGGATATGAAAGACGATTCAAAGCGTTTTAGCTGCGCGGCAGGCTGGCGTATCCCGGATTTTGGACGATCGCTGATCTTCTGATGACGATTTCGTAACCGATGGAGTTCTTTCACGTATAAAGGAATGAATATGTTCGGACGTTTAACGTATCTAATCCAATTAGAAGCTGAGGTAATGCATCAATGAATGTGGAGCTTACAGATTATGCCGACCTGTGGTATCAGCAAGCAGAGCAGAAAGCTGCCCGGTATTTTGAGACCTTGCATGCACAGGTTACGGATCAAACCTATGTGAACGGTCTGGCAGAAGATATCCGATTGTGGAGCAGGAAGCATATCCGCCGTCAACCGTGGCTGTCCTTTATGAGCCGGGGAACGGGCAAACCTGATTCACGGGATTATCATCGATATATGAGATGGCTGAATTATACTGGGAAATTGAAGGACTACCTGGATCGCAGCGTGTCCTATATTTATATGAGAGATCTTGGCAAAGCGCTGGATTGTCCGAAGACCCAGTCCCGGATCAAACAAGTCGTCAATGGTCTTGAACAGTTTCTGATCCGCTCTGCCGGGACCGGCGGGGGGCAGCAGCCGCCGTTCATAAGCTTGGCTGGCCTGTACCGCTGGGCCCAGAAGGAAGGCGTTGAGAGCGCCGTGATCTGGGTGATGAACAAGCTGAAAAACGTTGCGGGCCATATCCCGGAAGACATGAATCCGGAGCATGCCCAGCGCAAGCTCATCAAAATCATCGTCGGCGTCGTGATGCATGCCATCGAAGAGGTGGAAGAGTCCCCCGGCGAAATATTTCCCGCAGAGCGTGCACGCAGGCTGGATCATGCCATCCGACTCGGCTATTCTTACGGATTGACTTACCCGTATATTGACGATCTTCTCGATTCCGGGGTGCTGAATGATCAGGAGAAGGAGCGTTATTCCCGCATGATCCGGAGCGCGCTGCTTACGGGCACGGTACCGTCGCTTGGAACGTGGAGCGGCACCAATATGAACCTGATCCGCTTTATACACGCCGAGCTTCGCGAAGCCTTTGAATACATTAAAGGACATCAACGGCCGGAATTCAGAATGCTGTTCTTCGAGCAATCCTATGTATTCTTTCATTCCCAGCATCTGGACCGCGTGAAGGATTTATCGAATGCCGATTACACCAATGAAGAGCTTTATTTGCCGATTATTTTGAAATCCTCCTCCTCCCGATTGATTGTTCGTTCGGTATTGAGCGCTCCGGAGGACGAGGGCTTCGACCAGCGTACGTTTTATTACGGAATTTATAACCAGCTGGCCGATGACTTCGCGGATATGTTCGACGATATGAGGAATGGAGCGGTAACGCCGTATACTTATTTCTTGAAATACAGGGAGCAGCGTCCCGATTTAATCAACCCGTACGAATTGTACTGGACGGTCATTGCGCATTTGATTCGAAACGTATACCGTTCGGACGCCATGACGCGCGAGGTGATCCTGGATCGTGCCATCAACGGTCTTAAACGATGCAAAGCGCGGCTCGGTTCAGACCAATATAACGAGATTATGAGCGTGCTCGCCTCCGGGCAGCCGGAGCTCCACCGCCTTATTCAGAGGATGGTCCGAAAAGCGGACGATGTGGATTTTCTCGATAAACTGCTTCGGGACCAGATGGTCACGATACTGAAAAATGAAAGACAGCAGCAGGAAGAGTTCTTCGATACGGTTCAGTCGGTCCGCGAGCAGATTAATAATCAGCTCCGCATCGCAGAGCCGGAGAATCTTCCTCCGATGAAGACCTCGCTGATTGAAGCGGCCAACTACAGCCTGGATGGGGACGGAAAGCGGCTGCGGCCCATCCTGACATGGGTGATGGGCGTGAAGGAATACGGGCTTGATGCCTCAGCGATTATCCCTCTTTTAAAATCACTGGAGTATATGCATACCGCATCCTTGATTTTTGATGATTTGCCATCGCAGGACAATGCGTCCACCCGCCGGGGAAGAGCAACCCTGCATGAGGTGTATGACAGCTCAACAGCCGAGTTAACCGGTCTGTACCTGATCCAGAAGGCGACGGAAGAACAAGCGTCCCTGAGCGGTTTCGATCCCAAGGTCGTCCTCCGCTTGATGCGCTATTCTTCGCAGAAAGCCGGGGAGATGTGCATGGGGCAGGCGATGGACCTTCAATCCAAGGGAGCGGCGCTCACGCTTCAGGAGCTGAACCGGATCTGCTTCTACAAAACCGGCATTGCATTCGAGGCTTCGCTGGTCATGCCGGCGATCCTCGCCCGTGTCAACGAGACGGAGATCTCCGCCTTGAAGCGGTATGCCTACCATGCCGGCATCGCATTTCAAATCAAGGATGATCTGCTTGATGCGGAAGGCGATCAGGTTGTCCTCGGGAAGCCGACGCGTCAAGATGTAGAGAACAATACGTCCACTTTTGTGACCATCCTTGGCATAGAGGGCGCCAAACAAGAAATGTGGGAGCATTATTGCCTGGCGATGGAAGCGTTGGATGAACTTCCCCGTCCGATCGCCTTTCTCACGCATCTCCTGAATTATATGGTGAATCGCGAAAATTAAAAGGACCGCCAACGTGCTCAAGGCTAGTGATTCATCCGGCGATGTCGATCAGGTTTGGCGACAACAATATGCGCTGATGCAAATGGAACCGCGAGCTTCGCGGTTTTCATTTTTTTCATGGGTATTGATCTCGAAGCCTTACATCATGATTTTCCCTCTTGACTTTATAGTCGACTCGAAGGTATATACTCAATCCGACATTCATAGGAGGAAGGTGAGATATTGTTTAAAATCAGCGAATTTTCGAGGCTGAGCCGGATCCCGATCCAGACATTGCGCTATTATGATCAGATCGGGTTATTCAAGCCTGCACGGATCGATAGATCGACCGGGTATCGGTACTACGCCGCCGAGCAGCTTCTGGAGATCAACCGCATTGTCATTTTCAAGGAGCTTGGGTTCACGCTGCAGCAAATGGTTCAGCTGCTTCAAGAAGATATATCCGCGGAACAGATCCGCGGTATGCTGAGGTTGAAAGAAAGTGAGATTCAGCAGCTGTTGGAGAACGAAATGTCCAAGCTATCACGTATTAAAAAACGAATGCAGCTCGTGGAACGAGAGGGAAGGATGGAGATGGAGCAGGAGGCCGTCATCAAGCAGGTTGATGCCCTGCAATTGATTTCGTATGCGTCGTTTGGTACTGCCGAAGAAATTCCACAGCTATTTCAACATTTTGAAAGTCTTCTTGAAGGAAGTATACGTTCTGTCCTGACTGGGCCACAGACGGTGCTTTGGAAGGAAAGCAGCCGTCAAGATGATGAATTCGAGCTGGAGGTCGGCTTTGCCGCCAAACCGGGAACCTACAAGCTTCCTGTCGGTCTTGAACAGCGCTTCATGCCTGCTGAGACGATGGCTACGCTTCTGTTCCGCTCCGATTCTTCTTTCTCGGAAACGGCTTGCGCTGACCTTGCCGCCTGGATCGAACATAACGGCTATCTCATCCGGGAGGATCGGCCTGGAAGGGAAATCTATGTGCCCTTATCGGATGAACCGGGCATGTGCCTGGTCGAGGTTCAAATTCCGATCATCGATCCGGGGGCAGCCGAATGAACAATAAATGGGTCGTGTATTTGCTCGCTTTGGCGGTTTTTCTGATTGGGACAGTTGAGTATATTATCAGCGGCATTATTCAAATGGTGGCTTCCGAACTAAGCGTAGCAACCTCTGCCGCCGGATTGCTTGTCACCGTGTTTGCCCTTTCGGCTGCCATTGGCGCCCCTGTCGTCATTGCGGTTACGATCAATGCAGACCGTAAAAGCGTGCTGCTTACCATGCTCGGCATTTTCATTTTAAGCAGCCTTATGGTTTATGCAAGCCATTCATTTGAGATGATGCTGGTTACCCGCATATTCCAAGGGGTTAGCGGAGGGGTGGCCACCGTCGTTGCGATGGCGGTAGCCACCAGGCTTGCCGGAGAGCAGCATCGAGGGAGAGCCATCGGTATCATATTGATGGGATTGAGCGGTTCCCTGGTGCTTGGCGTACCCGTCGGCACGTTCTTGAGCGAATGGCTGGGCTGGAGAGCACTGTTTATCGTAATCGGTCTCTTGAGCTTGGTCCCGCTGTTCGCCGTTTACCGTAAAGTTCCCTCGATGCGGGAAAGGAGTACCGTCACGCTCGGGATGCAGCTGTCGATTTTGAAGGATAGAAAGATTGCCCTAGCACTCATGATAACCCTGTTGTATATCGGCGCTTACTCTACCTTATTTACGTATATCACGCCTTATTTGCAGGCCAACGCCGAGCTTTCGGCAGCAGAGCTCTCCATCATTCTGTTCGCAGCAGGCATTTGCAGTTTTATCGGCTCGAAAATGGGAGGCGCGATGGCGGATACCAAAGGATCGAAGTTCACCATCTATTTGGGACTTTCCCTACAGGCAGCCATGCTGTTTATGCTCTCGATGGTCAACGGGTGGTTGTCGGGTGTCATTGCAATGATCATGCTATGGATGGTGGCGACATGGGCGACATCACCGGCACAGCAGTTATATCTCGTCACTCGGGTGCCCCGGTCCCCGGATATCGCCCTCAGCGTGAACACGTCCTTTATTCAATTTGGATTTGCATTAGGCTCGGGCATTGGTGGAGTGGTGATGAGTCGCGCATCTGTAGAGGTTCTAGGCTGGGCGGGATTCTTCGTCGTATTGTTGGCATTGCTGCTGGCGATCGGGTTGTTTGCGGGTGGCCGGAAAGCCGGTCGAGAGCGGCTGTCAGAGCCAATGTAAAGGGATCGATGACGAAAACAGCGGTTGAAGTCGACTGCCCGGGCGGGTGTATGATAATTCGAAGGGATGCAAGGTGTGGTCCCTCGAGGCTTGGCGGTTAAAAGCATGAAAAAACCCTCAATAATTAAGAGGGTAAGGAGAGCTTTAGGGGTTAGCTGGAGCTGTATTTTCTGCCTTTGTAGTAGCCGTGCCCACGGTGACCATGCTGATGCTTGAAGTCTGAGGAAGAGGCTTTGCGGCGAGAAAATCCGTGGCTGCTGCTATAGCGTTTGCCGTAGTGTTTTCCTGAGCTGCTGTATCGCTTACCAAGGTGTTTTCCTGAACTGCTGTAACGTTTGCCATAGTGCTGTCCCGAGCTGCCGTAACGCTTCCGTCCATGCGTGCTGGATGCGGAGTGAAGGAGCTTATTGACGATTTTTTTAAACATTCTGTTTGGCCTCCTGTCTTGTTCGAGGTCATTCCATCGTGCTAATCGGATATTATCATAGATTAATCCCCGTATTCAACTTTACCCGGCGTTGTGGAGGTTGAAATGAATCATCGTCATTTATCGGTCATGCCGCTTATTGTTGGATCATATGACGAATAAAGCTCACGCAGCTCATTCATGAAATGCGAGGATCCCTGGTATGGTTCCCGGATCCCAAGCAAGCGTTCAATCATCTGGTGCAACTCAGCGGAAAGAATCAATTCTTCCTGCCAGCTTCGCTCACTTTGATCCGGATCGTCATCAACGTCATAAGCAGAGTACAGCATGAACAGCATAAAATGACCGATATCCGCCAAATCCGAGTTTTCTTCGGCGCTCTTGGCCGGTATAGAGATATCCAAACGGGATTTGCGGGTCCATCGTTGTTTTGGCTTTTGCAGCGGCGGGGGTTCTCCGACTCTCCGTGCGAGGCCAAAGTCGATTAACTGCAGCTCTCCGTTCTTAAACAGCACGTTCGGTATCCGAAGATCGAGATGAATGATTCCTTGATCATGAATGTAGGTCACAATCTCCAGAAGCTGCAGCGTAATTCGCAGGCATTCTTGTTCCGTGTACCGGAAGCCTTGGTCAAAGATTAAATCCTCCAGGGTATCCCCCTCGATATAGGACATCACCAGAAAGTCCTTATTCTTGTACGTAAACAAATCTTTGTATGCCGGAATATGAGGATGTGCTAAGGACTTAAGAAGGGCTGCCTCCCGGCGAAGCAGTTTTTTTGCAAAAGGGCCCTTGCTCGGTCTTGCCTGCTTCACAGCTACGAGCTCCTTGCACTCCAAGTCTTCGCATCGGTAGGTTATTCCGTAGCTTCCTTCGCCAAGCAAGCCTTGGACGGTATATCGGTTTCCGAGTATGGAATCCGCTTCTGCCGGGTAATCCCGCCATGCGGCGATGAAGGAAGCTGCATATGAAAAAAGACGCATTCCAGTTCGTATCTCCCTTAGTATCCATGACATGAGGTGATTGATGATCGATGATCGATCGGATCGCTTACCGTATCATTATAACAGGCACAGGCAGCATTTGCCTCAGGTCCAATCGAACATGTGATATTCAAGACGGTGCGAACTAAAACTGAGCCTCGGCCGAACGATTGATTACTGCTAGTATTAGAGGGAAACCGATTCGGACCGATCATGCGGCTTTGGCATCGCATCGTTCCTGTGAGCAAGGATCTTGATGGCCATTTTTCGTTTCTTACCGGTTTCCAAACCCTCCTGACTCATACAAGAAGCCAGGAGGTTTTTTTATGGTGTGGCTATATTTTAAGGCATAAAGGCTTGCTATAGCTTTTGGCTATAACTAGATATAGCTTAAAACGGTTACTGCCCGCCAGGGGATCCGTGATATCTTACATGTAATCAAATATGTGTGTAAGGGGTGTTACGAGAATGGCAATTAGCAGTATTTTGGGATACCCGCGAATTGGCGCGGACAGGGAATGGAAGAAAGCGCTCGAGGCTTTCTGGTCGGGCAAGTCGGATGAGCCGTCATTTCAGAGCAGATTAGAGGAAATCCGGCTAGGGCACTTGCTCAAGCAGCGGGAAAAGGGGATCGACCTCATTCCGGTAAATGATTTCAGTTATTACGATCACATGCTGGATACAGCCGCCATGTTCGGCATCATTCCCAAGCGCTTCCGATATGAAGGAGGCACGGTTCCTCTCTCCGTATATTATGGAGTTGCCCGTGGCACGAAGGATGCCGCAGCCAGTGAAATGACCAAGTGGTTTAACACGAATTATCATTATATTGTGCCGGAGCTCGAAGGGGCGGTTCCTGTCATCACCGAAAATAAGCCGCTGGCCGCTTATCGCGAAGCGAAGGAGAAGCTCGGGATTGAAGGGAAGCCGGTGATCGTCGGGCCGCTGACCTTCTTGAAGCTGTCAAAGGGCTACGCAGAAAGCGAGACGGACGCTTGGCTTGGCCGCCTGCTGCCATTATATTTACATATTCTTCAGGAGCTCGAACAAGAAGGGGTGAAATGGGTACAGCTGGATGAGCCGATATTGGTTACAAAATTGGAGGATGCGGATAACAAGCGATTAAAGACTGCTTATGAGACAATTGCGGCATCCGTACCCGGACTGAATATTATGCTGCAAACCTATTTTGAATCGGTGGAGAATTACCAAGATATCGTGAGCTTGCCGGTTCAAGGCATCGGTCTTGATTTTGTACATGGCTTGAAAGGCAATATCGCTTCCTTGCGAGCCTTCGGTTTCCCGAAGGATAAAATACTCGGTGCCGGGATCATTGACGGCCGTGGAATCTGGAAAGCCCCGCTTCGTGACAAGCTCGGCCTGCTGCAGGAGCTTACGAATGTGGTAGCGCCCGAAAGGCTCATCGTGCAGACCTCATGCAGCTTGCTTCATGTGCCGGTGACCGCAAAGCGCGAGGCCAAGCTCCCGCCGGAGCTGCAAAATGCCCTGGCATTTGCGGACGAGAAGCTGGACGAGCTCAAGCTTCTGACCAGAGCGTTTTCGTCAGGCGTCGAGTCCATTCGAGATGATCTGACTCAATGCGATCATGATCTTGAAGCCTTGAAGCTGTCCGATGCCCGCAATCGGCAGGACGTGCAGCACGCCGTCCTCGAGCTTCGCTCGAAGAAGCCGCAGCGAAAGCAACCGTTTGAGCAGCGGCACATCGCGCAGCAGAAGAAATGGCGGCTGCCGATTCTGCCTACCACGACGATCGGCAGCTTCCCGCAGTCAGCGGAGGTGCGGAAAGCACGGCAGCAGTGGCGCAAAGGCGAATGGTCCGAGGAGCGTTACGAGGCCTTCATTCGAGAGCAGATCGACATATGGATCAAGCTGCAGGAGGAGATCGGACTGGACGTTCTTGTGCACGGCGAATTCGAGCGTACGGATATGGTCGAATTTTTCGGAGAGAAGCTTGCCGGTTTCGCATTCACACAGTTTGGCTGGGTACAGTCATACGGCTCCCGCTGCGTGAAGCCGCCGATCATATTCGGGGATGTTGCGTTTGAACAACCGATGACGGTCAAGGAGACGAAATATGCTCAATCGCAGACGAAACGTCCGGTGAAGGGCATGCTGACCGGACCGATTACGATTATGAACTGGTCTTTCGTCAGAGAGGATATCCCGCGCGAGCATATCGCGTATCAGCTGGCTTATGCGCTCCGTCAAGAGGTTGAGGAGCTCGAACGAGCCGGAATCGGGATGATTCAGGTCGATGAACCGGCTGTTCGCGAAGGACTTCCTTTGAAGGCGGAGGAGCAGGCCGAATACTTGTCCTGGGCGGTAGCGGCGTTCCGCATGACGACATGCACGGTCCAGGAAACCACGCAAATCCACACCCATATGTGTTATTGCGAGTTCCATGACATGATCGATTCGATTGAAGCGATGGACGCGGACGTCATCTCGATCGAAACGTCGCGCAGCCATGGGGAACTCATCCACAGCTTCGAGGAGAACACTTACAAGCTCGGCATCGGCCTGGGGGTATATGATATCCATAGCCCGCGCGTTCCGAAGGTGGAGGAAATGACCAGTATGATCGAGCGCGCCCTGCGCGTGTTGGATCCGAAGCTGTTCTGGATTAATCCGGATTGCGGCCTGAAAACGAGAGGAATCGAGGAAACGGTCGATTCATTGCGCAACATGGTGGAGGCCACCCGGATCGCCCGCGGCAAGTATACTCTTAAGGTGTGAGCGGAGCGTACAGGTTCTTGATAAAATTTTTTAAAAATTGGATTCCCCAGATCCCGATTTATGTATTATAATCTTATTAAATGCGATGAAGAGATGAGTAAATATTGAATTCTTTGTGCAGAGAGCTCCGGCAGCTGAGAAGGAGTAAAGAATTCCTTATTGAATAAAGCCTCTGAGCAGCACATCGGAACCTAGGTTAAAGTGTGAGTTGAAAAAGTCGGTTTGACGACTTTTTGAACAACCTCATAAAGGGGATGGTGTGACAGGCGCTCCTGTTACAGAGCTAGAGTATATGCATGCAGGAAGCATGCCGTACTCGATGAGGCTGGTATGGCGACATGCCGGCAAATCTGGGGTGGTACCACGAGAACTCAATCTCGTCCCTTTAGACTTCGGTCTTGGGGGTGGGATTTTTTTATTTGTGCCGGCAGGATGGATGGAATCCCTGAAGAAACGTGCACCATTTCAGACGGTTTGAATAGTAATCTAGAGAAAAGCTTACTGCATGAACTCCTTCGCTAACGGAAGCTGGTCCGTGCACCCGAATCAAAGATGCCATTACGAAAGGATTTGAAGTACACATGTCACAAAAACTTAAAGTTGGTATTGTTGGCGGAACAGGAATGGTCGGTCAGCGCTTTATCCAGCTGCTGGATGGCCACCCTTGGTTTCAAGTAACGGTCATTGCAGCAAGCAGCAACTCGGCAGGAAAAACGTATGAGGAATCCGTGCAGGGAAGATGGAAGCTGGCCACTCCGATACCGGAGGATGTGAAGCCGATCGTCGTCCAGGATGCTTCGCAGGTGGAGCAGGTTGCCGATCAGGTGGATTTTGTCTTCTGTGCGGTAGATATGAAGAAAAATGAAATCCAGGCGCTCGAAGAAGCATACGCCAAAACGGGAACGCCTGTCATCTCCAACAATTCGGCTCACCGCTGGACGCCGGACGTGCCGATGGTGATCCCGGAAATTAACCCGGAACATATCGAAGTGATCGCGGCGCAGCGCAAACGGCTGGGAACCTCGACAGGCTTCATCGCCGTGAAGCCGAACTGCTCGATTCAGAGCTATGTGCCAGCGCTCCATGCCCTGCTTGATTACAAGCCGACGCAAGTGGTGGCATCAACGTACCAGGCCATTTCCGGTGCGGGCAAGAACTTTACCGACTGGCCGGAAATGCTCGATAACGTCATCCCGTACATCGGCGGCGAGGAAGAGAAGAGCGAGCAGGAGCCGCTGCGGATTTGGGGACGTGTTGACAACGGGGAGATCGTGAAAGCCGCTTCCCCAATCATTACAACCCAATGTATTCGCGTACCCGTTACTGATGGACATTTGGCTACCGTCTTTGCTTCGTTCGAGAATAAGCCGTCGAAGGATGAAATCATCGACCGCTGGCGGCAATATAAGGGCAGACCGCAGGAGCTCCGCCTGCCAAGCGCCCCGGAGCAGTTCATCACCTATTTCGAAGAGGAGAACAGACCGCAGACGAACCTGGATCGCGATATCGAGCGCGGCATGGGCGTTTCGGTCGGAAGACTGCGTGAGGATACCATCTACGATTATAAATTCGTAGGGCTGTCTCATAACACGCTGCGCGGCGCAGCCGGCGGTGCGGTTCTGATCGCGGAGCTGCTGAAGGCAGAAGGCTATATTGAAGCAAAATAAAAACGGCGGATACCAGAGAACCAGGCGGCGCAAGTATGCCCTGGTTCTTTGTGCTCTTGAGCTAAGTTCTTATGGCCATAGCCTGCTTCCAAGAGAGAATGTCTTTTTACGGAAGGATGCGAAGTGCTGCTTCGGGAGCGAAGCGTTTTGCAACTTGATGTGTGGGCCATTTTCCGCTATCATTACTCGTAATGTTAGATTGCATCGTGCAGCGAAGAGAGCGGCATGCGTTTATTTTTATAGCAGAAGGAGAAGAACATATATGAATTGGACAGAAATCACGACCCAGGATGAATGGAAGAACATATTGGAGAAGTCGGCGGAACGCGGACAAGTTATCCTTAAACACAGCACAACATGTCCCGTGAGCGCGAACGCTTTGAAAGAATATGAGCAATATTTGAAAGATACTCCGAACGCCGATGTGGATTATACACTTGTCAAGGTGATCGAATCCAGACCGGTATCGAATCAGATTGCCGAGGATCTGAATGTAAAGCATGAATCCCCGCAAATTATCTACATCAAAGACAAGGCGAAATACTGGACCGCCTCGCATTGGGCCGTGACGACCGAGCATATCAAAGCGGTTCTGGATTAAGGAACCGAAAGCCGATGGAGCTCCCAATGAAAGAGTTGCATGAGCTGAACTCGGTCAGAGCCATTGATGCATTTATCCATGATCATCCGTTAAGCTTTGTGTATGTTTCCCGGCAGGATTGCAGCGTGTGCCATGCCGTCCTGCCGAAGCTGAGATCGCTGTTAGCGGATTATCCGCAAATTCGATTAGGTTTGGTCGATGCGGAAGTCGCCCGAGATATTGCCTCCGAATTTCTGATATTCTCCGTGCCTGCATTGCTCTTGTTTGTGAATGGCAAGGAGTTGATCAGGGAAGGGCGATTCGTGAAATTTGATTCCTTAAGGACACAGCTCGACAGGATTTATGAGGCGTATGCGATCTGAATGATGGAAGTCGATGAGCGGGAAGCTCATCGACTTTTTTTGGGGCTAGGCCAAAGAGTTAGACCAGTTTTTTCACCCCACCGGGCTCTCTGGGGCGTCTGGTTACTTTAATCAGGAATCTTTGAGGCGTTCCATCCTGATCAAGATTGAATTGTTTTACATAAGCGTATCGGATATAATGTCCGTATCTATGGGAGAGAGGAGGCAACAAACGTGAGATCCGTATTCGTATCTGCTTATCTGGATCAATCCGTAAAAAAATCCGGCGATATGACGCTAACGGGATACGTCTGCCCATTTTGCCGCATTGTTTATGGCTTTGAAGAATACGGTGCCCGGAAGCATGTTGCCTTCGTGACGGACAAATCACGCTGATCATGCGTGATTTCCAGCGAGTCAAACGCTTCACGCAGGGGCACCGATGAGTCGGTGCCTCTTTTTTCGTTGGCTGATGTTTGCCAAGAGAGACCATCGATGCATCTCGTCATGAAATGGAGTGAGAAACCGGTGAAGAAGGCAGTGGACGCAGCCTCCTAAAAAAGAATTTTATTTTTTAGGAGGCGTATAGAATGACTCATGATACGAATACAAAAGCTTTGACTTCAACAATAAGACAGGGCGGAGCAAGGCTCTTTATCGCAACATTCGCGCTATCTGTGCTCGTGGCTGCAATAACGGTTGACATGGTGAACCCAGTGCTGCCGATCTTAATCGATCAATTTGAAACTACTAAAGCAGAGGTCAGCTGGGTGGTCAGCGGCGTTGCGCTTATGCTGGCTTTCGGCGTTCCCCTATACGGGCGGATGTCCGATGTTGTGGAGCTGAAAAAACTGTTTCTGATTGCGGTATGTATTTTAGCGCTAGGAAGTTTGATTTGTGCCCTCGCAAGGGATCTTATCGTACTGGTTGCGGGAAGGATGGTCCAGGGAGCGGGGATGTCAGCCATTCCCGTGTTGTCCATTGTCGCCGTTTCGAAGGTGTTCCCGCCGGGCAAGCGCGGCGGGGTTCTAGGCATCATGGCAGGATGCATCGGCGTGGGAACTGCCGGCGGCCCGATCTTCGGCGGCATGATCGGGCAGACATTGGGCTGGCAATCCCTGTTTTGGATTACGCTTGGTCTGTCCCTGCTCATCATGGTCGGTTCGATGTTTGCGCTGCCGAAGCTGAAGCCATTGCCGGAAGGAGCAGGTGGCCGAAGGTTTGACCTGCTCGGCGGCGTGCTGCTGGGGCTTTCCGCAGGTATGCTTCTGCTAGGCGTCACACTTAGAGAGAGCTCCGGGTTCGGTTCCTTAGCGTCATTAAGCACGTTTGCCTGCTCGCTGTTAGCCTTGGCCGGTTTTATCCGGAGAATTACCATCGTAGACAACCCGTTCGTTCCTCCGGCATTGTTTGCAAACCGGTATTACGTCTGTTCCATCCTGGTTTCTGTCTTTTCAATGTTCGCTTATTTTGCAGTGCTCGTGTTCGTGCCGCTCCTAGTCGCAGAATCGAACGGGCTTACGCCGGGGGAAGCGGGGCTGGTCCTGCTGCCGGGAGGGGCAGCAGTTGCGCTCCTGTCCCCTTGGATCGGTCGGATATCGGATCGGGTGGGGACGAAACGACTGATCCTTGCCGGTGTCAGCTTGATGGGCGTCTCCACATTATTCTTGTCAACGTATGCGGCAGGATCTCCTCCAGCGATCGTATCCGTGGGTGTTCTCGGAGCAGGGATCGCATTCGCGCTGACCAATTCTCCGGCTAACAGCGCTGCGGTCAGTTCGTTGTCTAAAGAGGAGGTGGGCGTTGGAATCGGCATATACCAAGGTGCGCTGTATCTTGGTGCAGGAACGGGGGCAGGCATTATCGGGGCGGTGCTCTCTTCTCGCCGTACTGCCGGCGATCCGCTCAATCCCTTCTACACGCTGAGTGCCATACCTTATTCCGACGCATTTCTGGTAACGAGTGCAGCCCTGATCGTTGCACTCATCGCCGGATTGGGATTGCGAAACGACAGCATAAAATAGCCCGCGGCAATAACGGATGGATAGCTGCTGAAAACGGATAATTGCTTCTAATGAAGCTTTAGACCATCATCCTGATCCAAATAGGATGATGGTTTTTTCATGTTTATATCGGTGGCTCATGCTTAAAGCGCGATCAGCTCTTCTTCCTGTAATAGGAAGGGGGAACGTTCTCTAGCTTGCGGAATGCCCGGCTGAAGGCGTAAATGCTTTGAAAACCGAGCATTTCGGCGATATGGGAGAGCGGCAGGTCGGTAAATTGGATCATCTGCTTGGCTTTCTCCAGTCGGACGGTCACATGGTATTGAATCGGGGTCATGCCATAAGCCTGTTTGAACAGGCGGCATAAGTAAAATTTGCTGAGATTGGCGAGTCTGGCGAGCTCGTCCAGCGTAATTTCGTGGTCCGTATGATGGCTGAGATATTGCTTGACGCGGTCAAGCAGCTCCTGCTTCGATTGCAGGTGCGGGTTTCGGTGCCAATGCACCTCGCGCAGCAGCTGAATCCACAGCTGAATGAATAAACCTTTGGCGGCAATGTCGTGGTACGGAAATTTTCGCTCCTGCTCGTGAATGATATCAAACAGGAGCTTCTCAATAATGATCGGCTGATGAAGCCGGATGTGATTGGGCAGCGGCAGATCAAGCAGCGGGGTTAGATCCTCGCGAAAGCTTCTCCGTTCTTCCTGGGTCATCGCCTTCAGAGGTTTGAAGGATACTTTGACTTCAGGGCTGTCGGGCTGATAGAACAAGTCGAAGTGAATATGCGGCTGGCGAAGGCGTTTGCCGTTAAGAAGCCGAATGGAATGCGGCTGCTTCGGCTTGAACAGGAAAAGGTCTCCAGGGATTCCGTGAAACGTTTGTTCCTCCACAGTAACCTCGACCTCGCCTTCCTTGACGTACATCAGCTCGTAATCATAGAGAACACGCTCCGGGATGATGAAAGGCGGTTCCACGATACTATCCCAAGCTACGCGTATGTAGGGTGAAAGCATGTTCATATCCATAATGAAACCTCCTGTGGCCAATATGCATAGGATCCCAAACGGGCAGGCGAAATAATGAGCAATTTTGGTTAAAAAATTGACTTGATCGGATCTGTCATGCAATCGCGGAATATTTTAAACTCGGTACAAAGTCAACTATATCATAAGTTTGCATTGTCGAAATCATTAGCAATAGAACGCTTACAAATGGAGGGTGAACAAGCATGTCAGCATTCAACGGCCTGGATATGGGTCTGGGAAGTTTGCCGCGCTTATCTAAAGCGGTCACACGTTCAATCAGCCCGGAAAACTTCACTGGAGAAAAAGGGAAAGGAGCGATGGCGACGGAAGGAACCGGGGCAGCATGTGCCCGCGATCTGGGCCAAGGCTGGAAGGTATCGCCATCCGTATCCATTCCGGCAGGAACCACCTTTGTGTTGGCCGACATCACCGGTCCGGGAGCGATCCAGCATATGTGGATGACCACGTTTCCAGGCCATTGGCGGAATTTAATTTTACGCTTTTACTGGGATCATGAAGAGGCTCCATCCGTTGAGGTGCCTATTGGCGATTTCTTCTGTAATGGCTGGTGTGAGCGCAGCAATGTGAATTCCATGCCGATCTCCGTAAATCCGGCAGGAGGAATGAACAGTTACTGGCTGATGCCGTTCCGCCGTAACGCGCGATTGACCGTGGAGAATCGGGCGACAGAGGATGTCATCCTGTATTATCAGATTAATTACACGTTGACTGAGGTGCCCGAGGACACCGCCTATTTCCATGCTGCATGGAACCGAAGCAATCCCGTGAAATATAAGGACGTTCATACGATTATCGACGGAATTCAAGGAAGAGGACACTATGTCGGCACTTATTTGGCGTGGCAGGTGAACAATACCGGCTGGTGGGGCGAAGGTGAGGTTAAGTTTTACATGGACGGCGATGGCGAATTTCCGACCATCTGTGGAACCGGAACGGAGGATTATTTCGGCGGGGCCTGGAATTTCGAGCATCCGACCGGCGAATACGGTACCTTCTCGACGCCGTTCTTGGGACTGCCGCAGATCATTAAACCGGATGGCTTGTATCGCAGTCAGCAGCGCTTCGGCATGTACCGCTGGCATATCATGGATCCGATCCGGTTTGAGGAGGATTTGCGGGTGACGGTTCAGGCTCTCGGATGGCGCTCGGGTGGAAGGTATTTGCCGCTGCAGGACGATATTGCGTCCGTTGCGTATTGGTACCAGGCCGAGCCGCATGCGACATTCCGTGCTCTGCCGGATAAAGATCACCTGGAAGTGATCTGACAAGGGCAGCATGATCATGTCACCGTAACCGAGAAATGCTTTGAACAAACACATAGCGTGTAATAGACGGGATGGGGTGCGGCTTACATAGCCGCGCCTTTTGTCTGTGCTCTTTTTAGTGAATCGGGTTAAAATTGTTGAAATTCAGCTATATTAATGGTATAAATGGATTGAATCCATTTATCCATTGAACGGGGAGCATCGATGAAGGAGGAGGCGTCTGGTATGTGTCCGATACTATCCCGAGAGCATTATTTTCTGCAGGTGATCAATGAGCTGAATCAGCATAGCGTGGAGAGCGGAAGCTTGGAGGAGAGACTCCGGGATATGCTGCTGGAATTGGCCGAATCGGTTCGGGACGGAAAGCGGCTCGGCATGGATACGCTCCATCGCTTGAATAAGCTCTTCGAGCAATATCAGGCCATACGGCTGAAGGTGAGCTTAGTTCCAAGGGCGGCTTCACTGTTTGCTGGTGAAACAGACGAGCATACCAGTGATACCGGTGAAGAAGGACAGCAGCTGCTGCTGCACTCGGAGTTCTTGGATGGACCGGATCAGTTGAGACGAAAATACATGGAGTCGATCATCAGCCTGCTTGAGGCTATGGAGAAGAGCACGCTTGCGCTGCAGACCTGTGTACAATGCGATCGCTGGTTCATTCCCTATCGCAGGGCCCAGGTCACTAAGTTTTGCGGCTCGGCTTGCCGCAACCGTTATCATTATGAACGCACTAAAATGGGCAGCCGAAGGCTGATATAGGAGGAAACCGATCATGATCACACTAAAATCGAATAGGGAAATCCAATCCATGCACGAAGCGGGCAAGCTGCTCGCCGCATGCCATCGCGAAGTCGCGAAGTTAATTAAGCCCGGCATCTCAACCTCGGCCATCGACCGTTTTGTTGAAACCTATTTAAAGAAGCACGGGGCTGTTCCGGAACAGATCGGATATAACGGTTACCAGTATGCAACATGCGCGTCGGTAAACGATGAAATCTGCCACGGGTATCCCCGGAAGGAGCCGCTTGCAAACGGGGATATCGTTACGATCGATTTCGTCGTCAATTTGAACGGCAGCTTGGCGGATTCGGCCTGGACTTATGCGGTCGGCGACGTTTCCGAAGAGGCGAAGGGACTGATGGACGTAACCCTCGAATGCCTCTACAAAGGAATTGAGCAAGCTCAGATCGGAAACCGGATCGGTGATATCGGCCATGCGATTCAGACGTATGCCGAAGCTCGGGGATACGGGGTTGTCCGCGAGTTCACCGGTCACGGCATTGGGCCGCGGATCCATGAAGAACCTCAAATCCCTCATTTTGGATCTCCGGGAAAAGGGCTGCGTTTAAAGGAAGGCATGGTCATTACAATCGAGCCGATGATTAATGTGGGGGTATGGGAAAGCAAGATGGATGCAAACGGCTGGACCGCAAGGACGGCGGATGGAAAGCTATCCGCGCAATATGAACATACCATTGCCATCACAAAGGACGGACCGCTCATATTGACGATGCAATAATGCCAGGTGTTGGAAGCAAAGGCTTCGGGTTGATTCCCGGGCCTTTTTTGCGTCTTCGGTAAGTCTATGAATTTGATATAATGAGGAAAAACATTCGGAGGACATATCCATGAAACCAGTCCTATTTATGAATGGAAAAATATGGACGAGGCAGTCCCCCACAGCTGCGGATGCCGTATTTGTGGAGGATGGCGTCATTCGCGCCATTGGCAGCGCGGCCGATCTGCGGCTTCAGCTGGCAGGTAAAGACTATCGCATAGTGGATTGGGAAGGTGCCTGGGTGCTTCCGGGCCTTGTCGATGCCCATATGCATCTAGGCATGCATGGATTGAAGCTTGGCATGCTCGACTTTACGGAAGTGACAAGCAAAGACGAAATGCTGGATATGCTGAGGAAACGTGCTGAGGTAACGCCGCCGGGAGATTGGATTCTGGGGCTGAATTGGAACGAGAACAGCTTCCGGGAAGGCACGGTGCCTCATCGGCTGGAGCTGGATGAAATCTCGACGGTACATCCGATCTTTTTAACGAGGACCTGTTTTCATGCTTATTTGGGCAATTCGGCAGCATTTCGCCAAGCAGGCATTCCCGAAGGGGCTCCGGATCCGGAATCCGGAGCCTTCGGCAGGGATCCGAGCGGACAGATGAATGGATGGATCTATGAAAATGCATCGATTCCTTTTTTTGACGTTCAGCCGCAGCCCGAGGCTGCAGCTTTGAAACACGCACTACATGAAGCTTGCCGGGATGCGCTCCGTCTTGGCCTCACGGCTGCGCACACGGAAGACCTGCGGCTTCTCGGCAGTGCGGACGACATGCTTCGCATCCATCGGGAGCTAAGAGAGATGGGATTGCATTTTCGCACCCATCAGCTCATGTATCATGCGTTTCTGGCAGAAATAGAGGATCTTCAATTGAAGGCTGGCAGCGGAGACGAATGGAATCGCATCGGTGCAATCAAGCTGTTCGTCGATGGAGCCGTCGGCGGAAGAACGGCATTGTTAATGGAACCGTATGACGATGCCCCGCATACCTGCGGGCTCGCAATGCATTCGCCGGAAGAGCTTGCACATATTGTCCGAAGCGCGCGCAAGCTGGGTTATCCGGTGGCCTTCCATGCGATCGGTGACGCTGCTGCCGAACGCATGGCAGAAGTGCTGGAAGCCAACCCGCTTCGGATGGATGCTAAGCTTCCGGACCGTTTCATACATGCCCAGATTGTTCAGCCGCCTACAGTTGAGCGGATAATGAAGCTCCGTCTGGCCGTCGATCTGCAGCCAAGGTTCGTTGCCAGCGACTTCCCTTGGGTGCTTGAACGGGTCGGCTCCAATCGGACAAACTATCTGTATGCATGGAAGAAATGGCTGCGAAGCGGGCTGCCTTGCTCGGGCGGGAGCGATTCGCCGATTGAACCGTTGGATCCGTTTCTTGGCATTCATGCCGCCGTTACAAGACGAAAGCCGGGTGAGCGGCATGAGGGCTACATCCCGGAAGAAAAGCTTAGCGTAACCGAGGCCGTGGAGCTGTTCACCACGGGCAGTGCAGCAGCGGCGGGTGAAGCAGGGGAGAGAGGGAGCATCGAGGTCGGGAAATATGCTGATTTCACCGTCGTTGACCGAATGATACATAATGATATGGATCCGGATGATCTGCTAAAGATCAAGGTGTGTATGACGGTTGTGAATGGCGAAATAGGGTATATGGCCTAGGACATGCCGGTTCGCAGAGCGCTTAGTTTATTAACTAAGGGATGATCCAGGTCGAACTGGGGCAGCTCCGGCTGTCTCTTTGATCCGGATCTGATCGAATGTTTATGAAATCTCTGCTCGCTGGTCGAGCAGAGATTTTTTCTATGAAAAAGCTTCTTAAATTGACGAAGCTACTTATTCGGACTATCAACGGGGGAATACCGTTGAAGCTCGTCCCAAGCGGGTGTGGCCATGTTCGCCCGTTTCTTCAATTGATTGAAGGCATGCTGTAAAGCGGTCGTCTCGTTTGCCGATACGGCCTTATCGCTTAACAGGATTCCGCTAATCGGGGTTGACAGCATTATCTTTAACAGGAAGTAAAACAGCTTTCTTTGTTTGCGGGCGAATTGCTTTTGAGCGGCGGGAGTAACCGTATAACCGTTCTTCTCCAACACTTGATGTCCCTCATCTACAGCATCGATCACGAGATGAAGGAGCTTCTTGTCTTTTGCGGCTCTCCGCAGATGGCCGTTATAGGAAGAAGTTATGAAATTCAGGGGCAAGATGAACACAAAATGACTTTTCAGCCATTCATCCATATCTTTCTGATAAGACCACTTAAATTTGGTGTTAACCAAAGCCTGGTCGATTACCGAACGCCAAGACAGGTCCTGGCCTAAACCTCCGATGTTGATTTTGGTTCTTGGGCTGCGGACACTTATGACAAGACCATTCTCTCTCCAGCCAGCGATCGACTGAAAAGCGAATGCAACCTTTTTTGGTACCGGACTATGGGTTTGCAAATACTCCTCCATTGGCCCTGGACTTGCATTGTTGCCCATCAAGACGATATGGCGGCTGTGGTTTGCTGCAAGCGCAGGCAATACCGACTCGAAATCCGGGTATTTCATCACGACAAAAATCAGGTCATAAACATCGTCCGGCTGGAGTTCGCGGATGACCCGTACGTTATGTACCGTGGTCCGAAATTGTAAATAGTGCCGGATGACATTGCCGTTCTTCTCCAACTCATCCGCCCGTCGTCCTCTGGCCAGCATCGTGACCTTGTGTCCTCCGCGCTCCAGCTCGTGGGCTAAATAACTGCCCAGCACGCCTGCGCCGTAAACTAATATTTGCATCGCGGATCCTCCTTTAGCGTCCTCTCCCATCGTCATGTCGGATTGGACGGATGATTGAGTTGAATCATTTGATCCAACCCGTGTTTGCTTATGCGCTTATTTGTTTCAACAAAGTTTTTAAATAATCGTTATGAAATTTAAAAATTAACAGCTTGATTCTATATGGACATCAACCAGGATGTCAAGAAGTTTTTAAATATTACCGATTAAATTTAAAAATTATTCGATTTATGTTAAAATACCTGAAGTGATGAAATTTGGAAGCGGGTGAAGGCGGATGAACAAATTCGAAATCAGAACGCAGCAAAAGAAGGATGCGATCATTCATGCGGCATTAAAGCTTTTTAAAGAAAAAGGCTTCATCCATGTCAGCATTAAAGACATTGCCGAAGAATCCGGCGTTTCATCGGTATCCCTGTATAACTACTTCGGCAGTAAAGAAGGGGTGGTCAAAGAATGTGCAAACGTTCTGATGCAAAACACCATCCGAAGAGCCAAGGAGCTTTTGCAGCAAAATATCGACTTTAAGGACAAGCTATCCCAAGTACTGGAGATCTGTGCCGAACAAGACTACCAGTTGCTTGGCACACCGGGTGCCGTTGAAGATCAGGTGCTGGCAAGCTTATATAGCGAAAACACCAATCAAATTAGAATCGAGCTTATTCAGGAATATATTGAGCTGGGGAAGAAGGAAGGGGCGATTCACGCTTCGGTTTCCGTGGAGACCCTCTTGGAATTATTAAATGCCGTAGGGTCACTCCAAGCTTTATGGGCAAGATCGGGGAATTATAAAAAGAAGATGGCTGAGCTTAATCAGCTTCTCTTGTATGGTTTTGTTGGACGCCGCTAAATGGTTAGATGGAAAGTGCCTTTCCGATTTCGGAGGGTGCTTTTTGTTATTTACCAACTTGTTCTTGAAACTACGCAAAAAAGGAAATTCGCCTCCCAAGGAGAACCATATACTACTTGGAGGAGGATGCATTAATGCCAAAAACCATACTTGTAGTCGATGATGATCCGGATATTATCGATATGCTTAAACTTTATCTGGACGCAGAAGGATATCAGACACTGGAAGCTTACGACGGTAAAGAAGCCTTAGCGCATTTGCGAAGCAAGCACGTGGATCTGGCGCTGTTCGATATCATGATGCCGTTCATCGATGGGTTTCAGCTGCTCCGCATGATGCGGCAGGATTATAAGATCCCGGTCATTCTCATTTCGGCCAAAAATCAGGAGCTTGATAAAATAACCGGTCTGAAGCTGGGGGCAGACGATTATGTGTCCAAACCGTTCAGCCCGCTGGAAGTGATGGCGAGAATACAGGCCCAGTTGAGACGTTCATATGAGTTCAATGAGCTGCCTGAAGCTCCGCGGGTATCCGACACGTGCATCGGGGACCTGCAGCTGGATCACCGGGAATGCACGTTATATATCAAGGGAACGCCGATTTCGCTGAGCGCGATCGAATACAAATTATTGAAGCTGTTCATGGGGGAGCCGGGGCGCGTATTTACGAGGAAGCAAATTTTTGAGTATGCCTGGGACGAGCATTATCTTGCTGACGATAACGCCGTCATGGTCCAAATCAGCAGGCTGCGCGACAAAATCGAGGCTTGTCCGAGGAAGCCCGTCTATATCAAAACCATTCGCGGGCTCGGTTACCGGTTTGCGAAGAAAGATGAGTTACAGCCATGAAATCGCCTAATCGCCTGCAGCGTTCGCTGATCCGTCAGTATATTTTTTTCTTTATAACGATAGCTCTCATTGCCGCGTTTTCACTGTTCGTATTAAATGCGCAAATGGTGAATTACTTTAGGGAGGCTTCCGGACCGATCAAGTCGGTGGAGGCTGAAGTTATGGGCGGTCCAGCTGCCGCGCCTGGAGTGAACAGCGAACAGCATGAGCAAGAGAAAGTGAAAGTATTTTATGGAATGGCTCTGAAAACGCTTCTGCTGTTTCTCGCTTTGTTTGCAATCATCGTATATGCCTTCGGAAGGTGGACGGCATCCCGGGTAACCACTCCGCTTCGGTCGATCGCAGACGGCATCCGGAGCATCGCTCGCGGACATTACCACGAAAGGCTGAATTTTCAAGCGAGCTATGAGCTTGCGCAAATTCAGGATGATTTCAATGAAATGGCAGTGCGGCTCGAACAAATCGAGAAGGAGAAGAGGGAGCTGGAAGAGAGTAAGCAGCGAATGCTGATGGACATTTCCCACGACTTAAAAACACCCATGACCACCCTTCGTGGATATATCGAAGCGATGGAGGTAGGGCTCGTTGATTCTGAAGAGAGAAGGGCGCAAATCCTGAGCATGATCTCCAATAAAGCCAGTCTGATGCTAGAGCTGATCGACGGGATCTTTGAGCTGTCCAAGCTGGATAGCCCGGAGTATCCTTTTGACGTGCAGACCTCGGACATAACGGAATTTACGAGGGCCATCGCGGCCGAGTATTACGAGGTATTCGAGGAGCATAAGTTTTATTTCCATTACGATATTCCCGATCGGGAAATCTGGATCCCATTTAACGCGACCTGGTTATACCGGGCCGTTTCCAATATCCTGTCCAACGCTTTGAAATACAACCCGCCCGGAACAACCGTCGGCTTGAAATTGGCAGCTGCGGGTAACGGGGTGGAAATTCACCTGTCGGACGATGGAGTCGGCATTCCGGAAGACATACAGGGGAAGGTGTTCGATGCATTTGTTCGCGGAGACCTTGCCCGGAAAAGCGATGGCGGTACGGGGCTTGGCCTTGCTATTGCCAAACAGGTCATTGAAAAGCATGGGGGAACGATCACGCTGACCACGAACGGGCAAACGACATTCGTTCTTTTTCTGCCTGAAGAAATGTAAGATTTCTGAAAGAATAGGGAAAGCGGGATGAAAGAGTTGTCCGGTAATCTCTGATGTAGAACCAACTATATAGGGTATACAGGAGGACTGGAGAGTTTGGAGACACAAGAAGAGAAACAAACAGAGAAGGGCCCGATCTTGATTCGAAGATGGATCACTGGCCGGAAACGCATAAAGCCGCTAACGCCCGGTTGGAAGGGAGCGTCACTCGGGCTTGGCGTCATCGCATTGATCCTGGTCCTTATTCAGGCAAGATATCTATTGACGGGGCAAGATTTCGTCCGCTTTTTCACAGGTACATTCCTGTTTGTCTTCGCCGTAGCGCTGATTAGCGGATTGGCTGCATGGCTGCTGCACGGGGTAAAAAAACTGCCAAGTCGTTATATTTGGATATTGCTGTACTCCCTCAGCATGCTTTTATTTTGCTTCATTGGACCGTTGGAAGTATCGGTAGTTTTCATCGTGTTGTTTGCAGTTGTTTTTTCTTTGTTTGGTGCATTGGTTTATAATGTTGCAACCGGAAGATACAAGCAGGCTTCCAAAACCAGGAAAATTGGTGCCGTGGCCTGTTTATCCCTGATCGCATTCGTGATCGGCTCCGGCAGCTTCTGGTTGATTCGTGCGGGGGATGAAGCTGCTCCGGACGTGACCTTGAAACAGCTGAAAACTTCAGCCCGGTATGATGGCACGGCGATGAAAAACCCTGCCGAGCAAGGCGAGTATCCAGTCAAAAGCCTGCTGTACGGAAGTCCGGACAACTATCGAAAAGAGTTCAATCAAAGCGGTTCGCTGACTACCAAGACGGTGGATGCTTCCGAGTTTGTCGATAAATGGTCATCCGTTCGCACGAAGTCGCTTGGATTTGGCCCCGATGCCATGCCGTTAAACGGAAAAGTGTGGTATCCCGAAGGGGAGGGCCCCTTTCCGTTAGTTCTCATCGTCCATGGCAATCACTTGATGAACGATTATTCGGATGCGGGATATGATTACCTGGGCAAACTGCTGGCGAGCAAAGGGTATATATTTGTGTCGGTGGATGAAAATTTCCTGAATTTCTCACCGTATGAGGATCTGTTCCTGCTTAGCCCGCTGCTGAATGAAAATCCGGCAAGAGGTTTGCTGCTGCTGGAGCATTTGAAAACCTGGAAGGGCTGGAACAGCGATCCGAACCATCCCTTTTATCAGAAAGTCGATATGGAACGAATCGCCCTGATCGGACACTCCCGAGGCGGGGAAGCGGTCACTATCGCCGCTGCCTTCAACAGGCTCTCGAGTCATCCGGACCGCGGCCATATCAAGTTTGATTATAACTTTTCGATCCGGTCTTTGGTGTCCATCGCCGGCACGGACGGGCAATATAAGCCTCAAGGCAAACCGCTGCCGCTGAAAGATGTGCATTATTTGGCTCTGCATGGAGCTCATGATATGGATGTCAGCAGCCTGGACGGTGCCAAGCAGTATCATCGGATTCGGTATACGGAGGGCACGGATTACATGAAAGCCCTGGTCTATATTTATGGCGCCAACCACGGCCAGTTTAACGGAGGCTGGGGCAGAGGAGACGTGGCAGGCTTGGGGAACCAACTGTTTAACGTCCGTCAAATCATGCCGCGGGATGAACAGGAAGCGATTGCGAAAGTGTTTATAGCCTCGTTTTTAGATGCCACGCTGAAGGACCAAGGGCAATATCGAGAGGTGTTCAGAGATTTGGGGTACGCCAAGGAATGGCTTCCCGATAATCTGTACGTCGGCAATTATAACGATTCGCAAACGATCCTGCTTGCGGATTATCAAGAAGACATTGATCTCCAGAGCACCACGTTGCCAGGCGGCAGCATAATGGGCGAGAACCTCCAGCAATGGAAGGAGGAGAAGGTGAAGGCCAAAATGGGTGAAGCGGATTACAGCGCAGTCCGTTTAGGTTGGAATTCAAAAGCTTCGGCTGAACCCGCAGCCTATACGGTTACGCTCCCTGAACGAGCGGTGAAGACAGGCGAGGAGAGCTCCATCGTATTCTCGCTGGCGGATGCCCGCCGAAAAGAAGATAACGGCGATCCGAAGGAGCTGATCAATTTTACGATTACGGTAGAAGACAAGAAGGGCCGTCAGGCAAGCCTTCCCCTCAGCCATATATCCAAACTGCCGCCTGTCATTAAGGGCAAACTGCTGAAATGGCCATTATCTAATTTTGGGGAGACCTCGGAACCCGTCTTTCAGAGCTATGATCTCGGGCTAGGCGATTTCAAAAAAATGAATCCGGATTTCAATCCGGAGCAGTTAACCAAGATCCGTCTCCAGTTCAACCTGACCAAGCGCGGAACCATCCTGCTGAATGATGTAGGCATCCGTCCATAAACCTGCAGGGACGCTCTGAATGAAGGCTTGAAGCTTAACGAACCTACAAAATTATAGACACGCTAAAGAGCCGCCGGCATGGCGGCTTTTCTCCGTTGTCATCAATGCACTGCCGCACCCGAGCCACCATTCACTCGCTGATCGGATTGAGCTTTGTCAGCCTTCTTTGATAGACGAGACGGGAGAGTCCCACACTAATCTCATACAAAAGGAACAGCGGGACGATCACGAGAATGTCGGACACGAAATCAGGGGGCGTAATGGTCACGGCGGCAATGGTCAGCAGCAAATAAGCGACTTTTCGCATTTTGGCCAGCCGCAGCGGATTCAGGATACCGAGTGACGTTAAGAACATGATGACGACGGGCATTTCGAATAGAACGCCGAACGGTACGGTCATATTGATCATGAAGCGGAAATACTTCTCCGCCGTGTATGCGGTCATAAAGTTGCCGGACAGCGAATCCAGAAAGGAAAGCACCATCGGATAGATCACAAAATAACCGAAGGAGAGACCCAGGACAAACAGCCCTGCAATCGCCGGAATATAAGCAAGCGTGATGCGGCGTTCAACAGGGCGAAGACCCGGCACGACAAACCGCCATACCTGATAACCTGCGACCGGAGTCGTTACCGCCAATGCGATCACGCCTGCGATCATGAGATACACCCAGATAACATCCGTAGGCCCCAGAACCTGAAGCTGACCCTCGACATCGCGGGTCAGCATCTTGTACAGGGGTTCTACGTACAGGAAAGCGGCACAGAGGGCAACCAAGAAGGTGCCCAATGTAATCATAATCCGCTTGCGAAGTTCCATAAAATGCTCCGTCAGATGCTGCTCCTGCTCCCGATCCGTCATTTCAGCTTGTCTCCTTCTTCCGTATCGTTCGCGGATACGAGCTCGCGCGTCGAGTTTTTAAACTCGCTGAGCGTCCGTCCGAAAGCCCGCCCCAGCTCAGGCAGCTTCGATGGCCCGAAAATAATCAAGGCGATCAACAGGATCAGAATCAATCCGGTTACTCCGATGTTTCCCAGTGGCATAAGATCAACTCCCCTACATTTATTGTTCTTTCGAAGTCATTTGCAGAAGCTTGGTGATATCACCGGCGATGGATGCATCTCGCGGCGAATCATGCAGCTTGGATGCGATCCGGTCGATCAGGCCAGGCGCCTCCGGATGGGTCACGGTGAGAATTTGCACATGCTTATTAAACATATTCCTCACTTCTTCTCTCGCCTGAGACAGATTATCGGTCTGCGAGGTTTCTTTCCCTGTAACGCCTGGATCCGGCTCGCCTTTACCAGACAAACCGTCCATCTGGCTTAATACCCTCCTCTGTATATGGTCATATTGGTTTGAAGACACGGTGGATTCGGCTTGAGCCAGAATGATCGTGTCATTCACGACAAATGCCTTAATGCCTTCAATGCCCAGCCCCGCGAGTCTTGATTGGACGTGGGAGGACACGCCCCCTTCATGCAGGCTGGAGGAGCCGATCAAGCTGTATACGGTCGTGCCCATTTCGCTTGTCGTCTCCCCATTCTCATTGGTTGTACGTGTTTTCATGCCATGGTAGCTCGGGATGAGATCCGGATCCTGCACATGATGCGCTGCATTGGGATGCACATTCTGAGCTTTTTGCGTGTTCTGTTGATTGTCCGTTTGATTTTGACAGGCTGTGAGCGCAAGCAGCAGCGCAGAGCCTAGAATCGGAGCTTTGCAGCGACTCCAGAATGGATTCATAACTATTCGCCTCCATATGGTTTGGTAAATGTAGCATGCCCGGATGGAGAATAATGTATGAATGGAATTTTGCTGGGGACAATAACGGTATCCAAATGAACTAGAGTAGGGGTGCAAAGCCTTGAGCGAACAAGATCAACATTCACAACAAAATGAAAACCGTGAAGCAACCAAAACCAAAGAGTCCCAAAGAATGTCACGACGGAAATTCTTGACGAGATCCGGCTATGCAGTCGGAGGCGTCGTCCTGGGCGGCTTGCTAGGGTATCTGATCCCGAAGGAGAGAGCGAAGCCTGCAACACCGCCGGCACCACAGAAGCAAGAAGCGAACTACAATGAAGCTTTGATGTTCTTCACGCAGGAGCAGTATGCAATTACGCAAGCAGCTGTGGAGCGAATATTCCCGGCGGATGACAACGGCCCGGGAGCCAAGGACCTCGGCGTAGCCTTCTTTATCGACCACCAGCTGGCCGGGGATTGGGGCTTCAATGCCAGAGACTATATGCAGCCGCCATTCTATGTCGGCGAAAAGACGCAAGGCTATCAGGGGCGGATTAACCGACGCGAGATATTCTATATCGGCTTGAGGGAGATCCAGAACTACAGTCAAAAGAAATACAAGAAGGACTTTCCGGCCCTGTCTCCTGAAGAGCAGGATGCCGTATTGACCGCATTTCAGAATGATGAAGTGAACGTAACGACGATATCCGCAAGCGGATTCTTTAACCTGCTGCGCAGCAGTACCCTGGAAGGGGTCTATAGCGATCCTTTATATGGAGGAAACAAGAATATGCAGGGCTGGGCGATGAGGGATTATCCCGGCAACCAGATGACCTACACGAATATCATCGAGAAAGATTTCACCGTCGTGCCGCCACAGAGTCTGAGAGATCACTTGTAATTCAACCACTATACACGTAAGCGAGGTAAACATATGGCCAAAAAATTGCCTAAGACGGATGTTGTCATAATCGGCGTCGGCTGGGCCGGCGGTATTATCGCATCGGAATTGACGAAACAGGGACTGTCTGTTGTCGGATTGGAACGAGGAAAGGAGAGGGTGACGGAGGATTACTATATGGCGCATGACGAGCTGCGTTACGCGCTTCGTTATGATCTGATGCAGGATCTGTCCAAAGAAACGATTACGTTCCGGGGCAATGAGAAAATTCGCGCCCTGCCTATGCGGCAGTATGGATCCTTCCTTCTCGGAGAGGGGGTAGGCGGGGCCGGCGTACACTGGAACGGGCAGACGTACCGGTTCCTTCCCTATGATTTTGAAATCCGCAGCATGACGGAAGAGCGATATGGGAAAGATAAAATACCGCCGGGCATGATGATTCAGGATTGGGGAATAACCTACGACAAGCTTGAGCCGTACTTTGATAAATTCGAGAAAATGGCGGGCATCTCAGGCGAGGTGAACCCGCTCGCGGGTAAGCGTTCGAATGATTACCCGACGCCGCCGATGCTCCATACGCCATCGATGAAGATGTTCGTAGAAGCGGCTAAAAAGCTCAATCTCCACCCGTACACGGTACCTTCCGCGAACCTATCCGAAAGCTACACGAACCCGGACGGCATTTCGCGGGCGGCGTGCCAATATTGCGGATATTGCGAGCGGTTTGGCTGCGAATACGGTGCGAAAGCCGATCCTGTCGTTACCGTGATCCCAGTTGCGAAGAAAACCGGTAAGTTCGAGATCCGGACGCACTCCTACGTAAGAAGGATCTTACATAGCGGAGGCAAAGCGACCGGAGTAATGTACACGGATATGACAACGGGCGAGGATATTGAACAGCCTGCGGATATTGTGGTCTCAACGGGGTATGTATTTAATAACACCCGCCTGATGCTGCTGTCCAAGATTGGCAAGCCGTATGATCCGGCCACCGGTAAGGGAGTCATTGGCAAAAACTACGCCTATCAGGTTATCAAAGGAAATGCGGTCGGCTTTTTCGACGATCAGAAGTTCAACCTGTACGCCGGTGCAGGCAGTCTCGGCGTCTGCGTGGACGATTATAACGGGGATAATTTCGATCACTCCGATCTGAAATTCATCCATGGCGGAAACATCGCCCATACGTTTACGGGCCAGCGTCCTATTCAGAACAACCCGGTGCCGGAGGATTCACCGCGTTGGGGCAAAGAGTTCAAGGCCAATTCCTTGAAATACGCCAACAGCGTGCTTACGATCGGTTCCCAAGGCTCCTCGATGCCGTTTCGGCATCACTACCTCGATTTGGATCCGACCTACAAGGATGCGTTCGGGGATCCGCTCATTCGGATCACCTTCGACTTCGAGGAGCAGGACCGGGAGCTGGCACGTTATCTATCGGACCGCTGCGGGGACATTATGAAGGAGATGGGCACCGACCGCATTTTGAAAATGAAAGAGCTTGGGCCGTACGAAATCACGACTTACCAATCCACGCATAATACCGGCGGCGTCATCATGGGGGCAAGCCCCGACACTTCGGCAGTGAACAACTATATGCAGATGTGGGATATGGAAAACTTGTTTGTCATCGGGGCGTCCGCCTTCCCGCATAACAGCGGCTACAATCCGACAGGCACTGTGGGAGCTTTAGCTTATCGCGCGGCGGAGGGGATTGTCCAATACAGCAAAAAGGGCGGGTTGTTGGTATAACCTGCAGCTTGCACATCACACTTCAAGGAGGTAGTACACACCATGTTCAAAAAAGGTTGGTTCATAGCGGCACTGATCACCGTGCTGGTTCTATCACTGGCAGCCTGCGGCGGTGGAGGGAACAATGCAACAGAACCCGCTCCGGCTGACGGAACCGAACAGGCTCCGGATACGGCGAATGGCGGAAATGCAGGTAACGGCGAGGGAGCGACTGGCGGGGATGTCAGCGCTCAAGCGCAGTCGCTGTATAATGCAAACTGCATGGCTTGCCATGCAACGGATTTGGGCGGAGGCGGCAACTTTCCAAGCCTTCAGAAGATAGGCGCGGAACATTCCGCCGAAGAGATTGCCGGCATCATTTCAAACGGCCGCGGAGGCATGCCGTCGTTCAAGGACAGACTATCGGAAGACGATATTACGGTGCTGTCGCAATGGCTGGCACAGAAGAAATAGAAGGATCAGCATATAGCAGAACAAGCCGGTGTCCGATCAAGGGCATCGGCTTTTCCTTTATTGCCGGAAATCATTATTGCCGAAATTCATATTGCCCGCATGGCTCAAATGATAAAATGATAGGTGAAAGACATTATCTTACATGAATGATGGAATCGAAAGGAGCTCAAAGAGATGGACTTAGGACTTCAAGGCAAAGTTGCTCTCGTAACCGGCGGGAGCAAGGGCATCGGGTTGGAAACGGCTGTCACGTTCGCTGCGGAAGGAGCGATGGTTGCCATTTGCGCCCGGAACGAGGAGCAGCTGGAAGACGCGGCCGCGATCATCAAGGATCGGACAGGAGCGGATGTCCTGATCATCAGCGCCGACGTGACGAAGCCGGCGGACTGTGAGCGGGCGGTAGCGGAAACCGTCAAGCGCTACGGCCGGCTCGACATCGTCATCAATAATGCTGGAACCGCTGCTGCGAAGCCGTTTGAAGGGATCGATGACGAAGCATGGACAGCCGATTTGGATCTGAAGCTGTTCGGAGCGATCCGCATCTCACGGGCGGCGGTACCGTATTTGCGCGCGGCGAGCGGCGGCTCTATTATTAATGTCACGACATCTTCAGCCAAGACCCCGCCTGCCTCATCGATGCCCAGCAGTGTAAGCCGTGCCGCCGGACAAGCCCTGACGAAGGCCATGAGCCGTGATTTGGCGCAGGACGGAATTCGGGTCAACACCGTTTGCATCGGCATGATCCGAAGCGACCAGCTGGAGCAGCGCTGGAAGAGGGAAGAACCGGGTCTCACATGGGAGCAATACGCCCGGGATCCCCGTCACCACATTCCGCTCGGCCGGATCGGCGACACCGATGAAGCGGCGAAAGTCATCGTGTTCCTAGCTTCCGAAGCAGCTTCTTACGTCACAGGAACATCGGTGAATATCGACGGGGGAGCTGGACCGTCGCTATAAAAAGCTTGCATGCAGCCTTCAAGACAATAGCAGTTTGCAGTGGACGCGCTCCCTGCAGGCAACCACAGAACAGCGGGCAATCCGCTGTTTTTTTGTGGTTCGTATCCGAAGAGCTGAGTTGATTGGAAGGGGACTGGAAAATATTTCAACCTGGCCGGTCGAAAGTGAAGAGCGATGCGAGAGGATGATGTATGTGCCATGGCACCTGCGGTAGGCACCTAGAGTGCCTATTTTTTTACTTCCGATGATTGAAGGATGTCGTAATTTTATAGTCGAACATGTCGCATAGTTGGACTAAAAAAAATCGCAAGATGTGGTACCTTATATTTGGATGTCAGGATTCATGGCGCTGCCGCTTACAGAGGACCTGAGGCCGGCCCGTCTCTCATGATCGGCTCAGGCCGACTTGCCGATGGCGGATAACCCTAGCGGTTCAATGTGGCAGAATTACATAGAAGAACGTATACCTGACCCGTCTGCACCTGATGCGTGCGCATTGGATTCATACCGATTACATTTTATGCAAAGAGATGGTGATGATTGATGAGTAAAGTATATCGTATCGGCATTATCGGCTGCGGCGGCATTGCAAACGGAAAGCATCTGCCGAGCCTTAGCAAATTGAAGAACGTGGAGCTCGTTGCGTTCTGCGATATCGTGAAGGAGCGCGCGGAGGAAGCTGCCAAGACGTACGGAACCGCGGATGCCAGCGTGGTTACCGATTATACCGAGCTTCTGAAAGACGAGACCATCGATATTGTCCATGTTCTGACTCCAAACGATTCCCATGCCGACATTTCGATTGCAGCGTTAGAAGCGGGCAAGCATGTCATGTGCGAGAAACCGATGGCCAAGACGGCTGCGGACGCCAAGCGCATGCTTGAAACAGCAAAGCGGACTGGCAAGAAGCTGACGATCGGTTATAATAACCGGTTCCGTGAAGACAGCTTGTATTTGAAGCAAATGTGCGAAGCCGGCGAGCTCGGCCACATCTACTATGCAAAGGCACATGCGGTGCGCAGAAGAGCCGTGCCGACTTGGGGCGTGTTCTTGGACGAGGAGAAGCAAGGCGGGGGTCCGTTGATCGATATCGGTACGCACGC
The DNA here is from genome assembly GCF_038003785.1 of Paenibacillus sp. FSL W8-0919. Classification (NCBI taxonomy): domain Bacteria; kingdom Bacillati; phylum Bacillota; class Bacilli; order Caryophanales; family Paenibacillaceae; genus Paenibacillus; species Paenibacillus sp. FSL W8-0919. The sequence goes on along the minus strand of NZ_JBBOPV010000001.1, from coordinate 5,072,551 downwards.
GCTTGACCTGACGCTGTGGATGATGGATAACTACAAGCCGAAGGTTGTGCTTGGCACTACGTATCATGAGTTGTCCAGTAAGGAAAATGCGGCAAATGCATGGGGACCATGGGATCCTAAGAAATTTACGGTTGAAGATTCGGCCTTCGGCATGATCGTCATGGAGAACGGTGCGACCATCATTTTGGAATCGAGCTGGGCGCTCAATACGCTCGAGGTCGATGAAGCGAAGTGCAGCTTAAGCGGCACCGAAGGCGGCGCGGACATGAAGAACGGGCTTCGGATCAACGGGGAACAATTCAGCCGGTTATACACGAAGGAAATCGAGCTGAGCTCCGGTGGCGTCGCTTTCTATGAAGGACGCAAGGAATCGGCGCCTGATATTGAGATGAGAAAATGGATTGAAGCAATCGAAGAGGATAAGGATCCTGTCGTGACGCCGGAGCAAGCGTATGTGGTATCCCGCATTCTTGAAGCGCTGTACGAATCCGCACGCCTTGGTCAGGCGGTATACTTGGATTAAATTTGCATTTTCATATCCATAAAATCTGAGGAAAGCTCTGAATAATCAGAGCTTTCTTTGCATTTATAGCAATCGGGAAGAATTTATGAGTGAGCGATTGAATTAATATTGTGCTTAGATGATGGATATATGGAAAGCGAGGTAACCGTGTGATTTTTGAAATAACGATACAGGTTCGCGTTGCGAATTATCCGGAGGGGCTGGAATGGTACCGAACGTTGATGAACCGGGAGCCTGATTTTATTCCCCATGAAGGATTTGCAGAATGGGAGCTGATTCCCGGGTGCTGGCTTCAGGTAGCGGAAGGCGAACCGGCTCCGGGGAGCGGTCCGATCCGTTTAGGTGTACAACATATCGAACGGGAGCGCCAACGTCTTGCCCAGCATTTAAAGACGGAGAGCTTCACCATCTACACTCGGGATGAAGTTCCTGTTAAATGGGGAACGTTTACCGATCCATGGGGGAATCGAATCGGCTTATTTGAATATCTGAACAAAGATGAAGAGAGAGAACGGATCCGAACGATCGCCAGTAAATGAAATCGTGAAGGTTTCCCGCTGGCCCCGTCCATGAGCTGCAGAATATCGGAACGCCGATACTGGCGAATGAGAACCACCTGTTTGGCAATAATATACTTAATAGCCTAGGCAGGAGGGACGGCGGGATGATCTTCATATAACACGATTACGGCGGGACCCATACGACGTCGCTGGCGGCCGCTTACCATTTGAATAAGCTGCCGACGCACCGGAAGCTTACAAAGGAAGAAATATTGGCCGTTGATTATTTCAATCAGCTCACGGCTTCAGATATGGGCAAGCTTATCTTTCGTGGACTGGATGAGGACGGAAATCCGGTATACACGGTTGGAAAGGGAAATTCCAAAGCCGTCCTCCCGGCAATGGTTCATATGGCTTCCATGCTTCAGGATAAATTCAAGAACGATGAACCGATCATTTTCTCCAATACGTCGCCTACCGTGCCGATGATGATGAGCATTGGAGGATTTCTGTCCCGGGGACTGAAATTGGATGTGATTGGCGTTCCGTATCTGGTTAATGGGGCTCAGCAATGCTGCAGGACGATTTATGAGCTCGTGCTTCACACGAAGGAGACGGCGGCGGCCAGGGCAGCCACGGATTCGGTGATCATTCTCGACAACCAACATTTTAAACGTAAAAGACAGTAACAAAGACCTTGATCCGTCAGGGTCTTTTTTTGATGCCTTTCAAGTGAGAGGTTAACCGATTTGTCCGATGAAATAGACCGATTCATCAATTTTGTCCATCACGTAACTAGGGGATACACCCTCGAATATAATCCAAAAAGGAGGCATGTCGAACGTAAAGGATAAAGGGGGAGTCAGACTGCCAAAAGATCTTCTGCTGTACGATGTAGACTGGTGGATTCTGGGGAAAACAGCCCGGGTTCTGCAGCGTTATCATCCGAATCTCGAGCTGATGTCGTTTGCTGAAGCAGAAAAGCTCGTTGAATCCGTCGGCGCCCAAGAAATCAATCAGCGTTATTGCGTTATCAGCTCGATGTGCTTAGGAATTGCCGCCTGGGCGATCTTCAAGCATATCCGAGTCGATTCTTCCGCTGCCGTTTCTTATTATTATTTCACTCGAAATTATGAAGCCTTTCGGGAATGGATGGATCCGATCATTCCGGACCCTGAATTCCTTCGGTTGGTGCTTTCCCGCATTCCCGTCATCGGTGCCATGAACCGCAGGCTGACGGCTGCTCTTCAGGATTTGGTTCCTCAAGCACGTATCGATTTTATCGGACATTTTGTCGACACGTTGCATTTTACCCCCGCGGAATCCGTCCGTGGTCCAGATCAACCGTTTGTGATCGGGTGGGCCGGCGACAAGGGGAAGAAGTCGAAAAACTATCATTCGCTCGTTGAACCGATTAAGCAGTATTTTGACCGTCATCCGGGAATCCAGCTCGTGGAAACAAGCGGAGCGTATGCCTATGAAGATATGCCGCGCTTTTACCGCTCCATTGATCTTCTTCTGATCACCTCATCGAGTGAAGGCGGCGGGGCGCCGGCGCTGGAGGCTTTTGCCTGCGGCACGCCGGTTCTGTCTACGGACGTCGGATACATTATGGAAGCCGCCGGCTCTGATTTATATCCTCTCATTCTAAAAACCGATCATCCGCTTGATTTCATCCACGCCATTGAGCACTGGATGCATCATAGGGAAGAGCTGAACTTGATCGGTCAACAGTGCCGGAACAACGTAGAGTTGAACTGGAACATCGAATCAGGGGCAAGGCGCTGGTTATCCCATCTGTTTAACCGAACGGAGGTGAAGTGATGGGAACCTCGAATTGGCAAAATATTTCGTATTGCGTGGAGCTTATCCGCAGGGTGGCGCCGTCTAGCGTGCTTGATGTCGGCGTGGGCTTTGGGCGCTGGGGCATGATATGCCGCGAGTTTCTCGATGTATGGCAGGGAAGGGTGTTCCGGGAGCAATGGACGACAACCATCGAAGGGATTGAGGTGTTCGAGCGAAGCATCGACGATTATCACGATTTCTTCTATAACCGGATTTACCGTACGGAAGCCTACGACTTTTTAGTGACTCAGAAGGAGCAGAGAAAGTACGATTTGATTATTCTAGGCGATGTTCTTGAGCATTTTACGAAACGGCGGGGCGATGAGCTTCTGCGATCTTGTCTGGAGATCAGCCGTTATGTCCTGCTTAATATTCCGATCGGGCAGGATTGGCCGCAAGGAAGCGAGTATGGCAATGAATATGAAACCCACCGCAGCGATTGGAATGAAGCGGACTTTCAAAAATATCCGGTCGTGGAAAAAAAGATGTTCAAGGATTACATTGGCCGCGACTTTGCAACGATGCTGCTGCAAGGAAGTCTGCTTCACTGAGCCTAAACCGAGACGAATGGGTGAGAGGAGCAACTTGGAATGGCTGATCAAACCAGCATGAACCCGCATAAGGTGGTATGCTCCGTGCCGATTGAGCTAGTATTTACGGATACCGATGTGAAATCATCAAGTACGGAGCATAGGATTGATCATATTACGGATGCATGGTTCGAGCATCATTTGCTGCATAGCGATATATCCATTATGCGCTTTACGCCTCATCGGGACCTATATTCGTATTTCATGGGGCATCAAAGTTCTCCCGAAGCCTATCTGGAATGGCACGATAAGATCTACACGACCCGAGGGCTGAAAGCTCCGGACAGGGAGGCGGTGCTCCGTCAGAAGCAGATGGAGTTCATTAATATGAGGAATGAACTCCTCAGAAATAGCAGCTTTTTCATGGATCATCCCATACAAGCGCGATATAATCCTGCGGGATATTTCAATATCAAGGACGGTCATCACCGAGCCGCCTTCCTGTACGTCTTCGGCTTTCGCCGGGTATATTTGGAAATGAGCTCATCAGACTATGCACAGTGGCTCAATGAGGATCAGGCCGGAGCGGTCCGCGCTACGATCCAAGACCAGCAGCGACAGCTAATCTATACGCCGATCCTGCATCCGGAGTTTTATTATTGGAGCAGTGAGAGAGACCGTGTATACCCGACCAGACTCGATTATATGATGCGTTATTTGGGAGTGTCTCCTTTGCGCGGAACCCGCGTTGTCGATATCGGCTGTAATATCGGGTATCATGCACGCTGCTTTACCCGCGAGGGGGCTTCCGTGACAGGTATTGAACATGATGCCGATCATTGCCGGATGCTGAAGGCGTTGAACGATTTGGAGCATACGCATTTTCAATGGATTCCGAAGCCTTTCGAAGGTGCCAGCATTGGGAGCTATGATATCGGAATTATGCTGACCGTTTTCTATCATGTCATGAAGAATGAAGAGGTATGCCGAGCGTTTCTTGATAAATTGGATCAATCCGTCGAGCAGCTGCTCTTCTGGGAATCCGGAGACGATCCTCGTAAGGAGAAGAGGCTGATCCTGGAGAATACCGGCTTCACACGATATGAGAAGCTCGCCGACACGTTCGGAACCGGCAAGCTGCGGGAGCTCGGCGTGTTTCAGAAATGATTACCTAACTGAGGCGAAGGGGTGAGCACGATGTTCGAAGGCATTTCTGTGCTGATACCGTATCAGCCGGATGGAGGTCCTCGGGACGAAGCTTTTCGCTACGTAAAGGAGTTCTACAGGCGTCTGCTGCCAGGGGCCGAAGTATGTGTCGGAGACCTGATGGAGCACGAGCGGTTCAGCCGCTCCAAAGCGATCAACAAGGCTGCGGCGTTGGCGAATGGCGACCGGTTCATTATTGCGGACGGGGACTTGATCTATGATCCGGAAATGATGAAAGAGGCTGTGCGTGGGCTGGAGGATCATGAATGGATCATTCCGTTTACCAGCATTACTCGACTGACCCTGAATAACTCCCAAAGAATTCTGCGTGCGGAGATCGGTTGGCCGCTTCAGATAGAGCTTGAAACGCTTCCGTACGATGCCCGTTTGTTTGTCGGGGGCTTAAACCTTGTTACCCGGAACGCCTTCGAGGCTGTCGGGGGGTATGATGAGCGGTTTGTGGGATGGGGCGGGGAGGATGAGGCTTTTGCCTATTCCCTGGATACGATTATCGGAAAGCATATTCGGCTGGAAGGGAATCTGCTGCATTTCTGGCACCCGTTTGTGGGACCTGAGGGAAATCCGAATTATGAGTCCAATTATGCGCTCTATCATCGGTACAAGGCCGCACTTGGCAAACCGGAAGAAATGAGACGGCTGATTCAGGAAAAAAGGAAGGAGTCTGACAGGGATGCGATTGTCATTGATCGTCCCGGTACTGAATGAAGAGACGTTCATACCGCTTTATTTGGAAAGCGCTGCAGCTTACGCGGATGAAATCATTATGGTGGATGGCGGCAGCACGGACCGTTCAGTGCCGCTGATCGAGGAATACAAGCGCCATCTTCCCATTCGCTTGTATCATATGCACCAAACCGGTCTGCCCTATACGGAGGACTGGAATGAATCGAAGGTCCGCAACTTTTTGATCGAACAGGCGACCGGTGATTGGATCATGAATTTGGATATCGATGAAATGGTCGACGACCGTTTCATCGAAGTTCTGCCTGAGCTGATGCGTCGAACCGATGCGGATATTTTTCAGTTTCCATTCGTCAACTTCTGGGGCGATCCCTGGACACTCCGTGTGAACAGTCCGGGGGATGAGCGGTGGTCCAACGATATTACCCGAATGTGGCGAGCGAAGATCGGCATAAAGTATCGCGAGGAGAGGCATCACTGCACGCTTGAAGCAAGCGGGGGCCAGAGCATATGGAGCGTGCCGCGCAGCCGGATCGATGTGAATATTTATCACTACCATTACGCTCTCGGCAAAAAAATCAAGTTCAACGATAATCGGCGCGGAGATGTCAACCTTCTGACCAACGAGGGGGAACCGGACTGGAATTTTGCGCATGACGAATACAGCATCGCAACGTTGCCGTTCACGGGCACTCATCCGGAGGTTATACAGCGGTATCTTCATGCTGATGCACAATAAAGAACGGAATGTCATATTAACGTAATACGAATAAGCCTTCGCATCCCGGAACCGCTGCAATCCGGTCCGGGATGACGAAGGCTTTATTATGCTTGGTGGACTTGAAGTCACGAGCTGGGCTGGGGCTCCTTGGACCCAATCGATCCCCGTGCCAGCTGGGCAGGGCAAAGTTCTTCCAGCACTTCGGCATTCTCGAGCTTTGCAGTCAAATCGCGCAGCTGGTGTGCATGGTAGGAGGGGCCGTCGATAAGTTCACGCCGCGCATGGACATCGGGCTGTTGTTCGGTTTCGCCGCAATAGATTACGCTATCGAAACGGACACGGCTGAACAAATCCAGCCGATTCGTGAAATAAACCTGCGGACCGGCTTTCCGTATGCCAATGACATCTTGTTGATGATATTTCATCAAGTGAACCACGATGATACGTTTCCGATCGGCGGCGAGCTGCTTAACGATCCGCTTCCATCTGGGATCCTGACGACTCCACTCGCGCTCTCCGAGCACCAGTACGCACTCGACGGTAATGTTCGCAAGCCTCGAGGCCACTTCCTCAGAAGATACTGCCCCGGAAAACCGATTTTCCGGCGGTTTAGGCATCTGCCAGACTTTATTCCATTTCCGTTCATAATAGGACTTGTTGTTGCGCCAAAGCTGATCATACTCGCCCGGCTTCAGCTTTTTGATCGTGGCGCTGCCATGGTGATAAACAAAGGCGTCCTCGATGATTGCCAGTTTGTAACCGGCCCGCTTGACCCGCTCGCAATAATCATCGTCCTCAAACATGCCGACCCCATAATTGCTGTCCAAGTCTCCGATTTGTTCGATCACGCTGCGTTTTATGGCTACGCAGAAGAAGCCAAGCAGATCGGTATACCGACTCCCTCCTTCATAAAACTCGTAAAAATCGCGCAGCCAATCCGAATGGGCGCCTTCTACCGGATTGCCGACGAAATGGTCCACGGCCTGATCGTTACCCACATGATTAGACATAGGTCCGGTCATGCCAAGATCCGGGTCAATCGCCAAAGGGTGGATCAACCGCCTGATCCAGCTCCCATCGGGTACGATGGTATCATTGTTCAGCAGAATGATATATTCGCCGCTGGCTTTGCGGCATCCCAGGGAATTCCCTGCGGCAAAGCCGAGATTGGTCGAGGAAAACATGATCCGGAACAGATCGGAATCGAGTTCGGCCAGGCGCTGCCTGGTTTCGTCCGTGGAACCGTTATCGATAACAATGACCTCCATATTGGGATAACGGCCCGGCTTCTGAAGGCTGGTCAGACATTGGCGCGTGTAAGCCCAGTTGTTGTACGTCAAAATGACAACGCTCACTTTCGGGAACAGCCTTGACAAGATCTGCTCATGGAGCTCTATATATCTCATTTCCCATGTATGAGACCGCGCAAATTGCATTCTGGCTTGGACCTCACGGGGGCCCTGCTGCTGCAGGGATCGTTCGATCGCTTGTTCGAAGTCTTCAGGCGTACAGGCGACGAGGGTTAAGCCGGCCGCCACGGTTTCCAGCTCAGGCAGATAAGTGGAAACAACCGGCTTGCCTGCAGCCAAATATTCATAGAGCTTCACCGGATTGGTTGCGCGGGTAAGCTCGTTTTCCAGAAAAGGAATCAAGGCAACATCAAAGCGGTGGAGGTAGGATGGAAGCCGTTCATATGGCTTCTCGCCAAGGAGCATGACGTTCGGGAGGTTCTCAACGACCGATGTGTCGCACCCAAACGTGTGCCCGATCAGGACAAATGTCCAATCCGGCCTTCGTGCTGCCAGTTGGCCAATGAGCCGGATATCAAACCAATCGGAAATCGCTCCATAGTATCCGATGACCGGTCCCCGAATCGACGTGAGCTCCGGTGCGACGGGCATAGGATTGTAAAAATGGGAAGCATCCGCCGCATTGCGCAGAAGCAGGGTGGAAGGATGAAGTTTCTTCATTCGGTCATACAATGCCTGGGATGAGGCCACAACCAAGTCGGCGCTGTGTACTAATTGCTCCTCCTGGCTCAGTATGGCTTTGTCATTGGTAGAGAATCCTTGATGTTCGTCCATGCAGTCATACACGAGCTTGTGATTGCCGATGGCTGTTACGAGCGGTGTCCAGAACGGAAGGTCGACGATCGAAACAAGATGCTCTATCTGAAAGCGAGCCCGGACATAATCGATGGACCAGCTAAGATATCGGATATCCGTCTCATTCATCAGGTCTCTGTACAGATTCAGCTTGCGGGTGGCACAGAGCGTAATGAGCCATATGTTCGGCTCGATCCGTTTAATTCCGACATGCCGTGCCACATCTTCATAAACGGGTTCTTCCATTGGAAGCACTGCGATGTCGGTCGTTATATAAAATACCCTGTGGCCATGAAGGGCGAATTGCTCCGATATTTGCTGAGGCCTTTGCCACCGGAAGTCCCAATCAATTACCGGAAACCGCAGCACGTCATATTCCCCGCGCGCTCCTGCCGGCGGGTTTGAACGTATTTGCACAGCTTCCGATCGATTCTGCTGCTTGCCTTGGGACACGCCAACAGGGCTTAGAGGCAGCGGCTGGGCCGTATGTGGCTTCAGATGCATAGAGGTGCTCGGAAGTGAAAACGGGACATTCAGCCTGCGATTACGAATGGATCTGTTGCGTTTTCCAAGTTTCTTAACCGATAGAGACACTCGTTTTTTTATTGGCTTCCGGGACCTCTTCCGTGGTCTGTTCAACACCATTCTCCTCCCTACGCGATTGTCTATGGTCTTAAATTATGTCTCCATATGGACTTCCGCTTGGGTAGATCACCATTTTTGCACTCGAATGGGTAGGGGGCCCTGGCATTCTTTCTAATAGTGGACAGATCGGTAGGTCATTTGACTATCTTTAGAACGACAGGTATCCACTTGCACCGCGCCGACATATTGTACTCATGACCAAGTGAAGGGGGTAGAGGCCGTGAAATTGCGCAGAACTTTTGTATACCGTTCCGATTGCATTCCAGCCGTCCGGAGCAGAAATTCGTCACTCCGTAAAAGGAAAAAAAGCACCCTTCAAAAGCATTGGGTGCGACTAAAAAAGTTCGTGGTCGCGAGGCTGGCAAGACTGGCGGACCAACTGGGACTTCTCAGACAGCAGGTGGATCGCTTGTCCGTTCAAGTGAGCGCGCTTCAGAGTCGGGTAGACGCTCTGACACCCGCCCAAGGAGGCATCGTATCCTTCTTAAGGGCACGGGTTGGAACTCTCGCAACAATCGAGACGCCTGCCGGGACGTTGTTCGGTACGATTATCCTGGTCGGGGAGGATTTCGTTCAATTGCGGGAGGCAGACGGAAGCATAGTACTCATCCCGCTTCGTAATGTGTTGTCCGTTGTCTGAATACGATAATGGGAGGGGAGTTTATCCATGAACTTCATTGAGGCGTTAAGAAGTTTCATCGGGAGATCCGTTGAACTCGTTCAGCCGGGACAGTTTCTGCAAGGGAGGCTGGCATCGGCCGCCGACGGGATTGTGACGATCGAGATCGCAAGCACCAGCTATATCCCTGCAGCGGAAGTGGTGACGGTATTCAGCAATAACATCACGTTCATCCGCATCCTGCCTTAAGCTGTGATTTAAAGGGAGCGAGGGTCGCCCTTACGTATTTCGTTACGTATTTCGGCCGACATGGACCGGCTCCACGGTTTATAAAGGCGCTCATGCATTCGCGTCATGCTGCCGCTCCGAATTCGCCGGTGATAAAGCGGCAGTGGGAGGTAGCGGATCGTTTCTTCGAGGGCGAGCCGGGCCAACAATTCAATATCCTCGTATAATCTTCCTCCTTGCGGCACCGAAGTGCTCCATCCGTTAAGCTTGATTAACAGACCGACACGGAACATCCGGGGAGCCAGGGCAGGTCCTTCTTCTAGAAGCCATTGACGGGAGAGCGCTTCCGGCGGTTTCTTGACGCCACGGAAGACCAGCTCTCCGCTTCTGCGTTCGGTCCATTCATAATGGTCCGCGTAGATCGCCCCTGAATCCTCCGAGTTTAGGGCCTCTTTTGACAGACGCGCCAAGCACTCCGGCGCCAGCCAGTCGTCGGCGTCCAGCTCCAGCAGCCACTTGCCGCGGGCCCTTTGCAGGGCCGTATTCAGGCAGGCGGCTTTACCAACGTTTCGGTGCTGCCTATAACAGCGAATTCGCGAATCCTCTTGCAGCGTCTTCAAATACGACGGGGTTGCATCGGTCGATCCGTCATCAATGATTAGGAGCTCCCATGCAGGATCATTCTGGGCCATAACGGAACGGACAGCCCAGGGCAGATAATCGGCGTTATTGTAGGTGCAGATCACAACCGATATGACAGGGGAAAATAAAACCTCCGGCCGCTCTTCTACCTGAGTCTGGCTGCGCAGGATGATCGGCATAATCTCTCTGGCTTCCACCTCAGGATTTCTGGCAGGCCGTTCAGGATAGGCTCTAGCGGGAATATAAGCGTCTGTGCTGACCATTTTCCAACGATAAGCATGCCTAATCCGGACATATTGGTCGTAGAGCACCAATGGATCGAAGGGCATGAAATTTCGTCCTGCAAATCCCGGGCACGTGCCAGTCAGCACCGCCGAGGTCCGCCATAGAACCGCGCAATCTTGGATCGTGTCCTGGGTTCGCGTTGTGTACGATCGTCGAGGCTGAATGACGATTCCGCCATCCCCGTCCTGCAGCTCTTGCGACCAGGCTTGAAGCTGTTCCATAAATTCGGGCCGGAGGATATCGCCGCCATGCAGGGTAAGAAAAAACGCTTCGTCATAGCTTTGAAGCGATTGATTCAATCGATCGGCTGTGCCTGTCTCGGGGATCGTGATCACTTCCCAATCAGGCAGTACAGCTTTCAGGGATTTTTCCGTCTGTAGGGTTCCTGAATGACTTCCCCTAGAAATGATAAAAGCGATCATGAAATCTCCTTTTCCTATCGGTGGTTATTGAATCGGTTCTTTCATGCTACGTTAACCATTGTATGCAGCAAATGCCCAAGTGACACGCAACTGAAGAGGGATTTGGGGGGCTGTTTCAATCTCCAACAGCAACCTTGCATGGAGCGCAGGCGAATCATGCATAAGTGCAGAAATCGAGGAGTGAACAACGAATGCGAGGACAAAATAGTAGTTGATGCAAAAAAAAGAAGCATAGCGATGCCCGCCAAAAGGAGTCTAAAACACATTGTATAAAGCTTGACGATATTCATCGTCCATGAATGTGAGGTTTCATAACTGATAGGGATTACAGTATCTTCCATTTAGCGATCAATCGTCGATATATGGAGACTGGCATAACCGGTATCTTATTTCATTACACTATAAAGTTTATAGAAAAATAATATAACGTGATTATTATTGACATAATCAAAGGAATTAAAATAACATTAGGATTATTTCATCATGAAGGAGGCAGCTATGAGTTTTAAGGAGCAGTACGAAGAAATTGCGCAGATCGCCCGGACGATATTCGAACATCCCGAGCTTGGGTACAAAGAATTCAAGACAAGCGGGCTGGTTGAAGAATTCTTGAAGAAAGTAAATCCTGAAGCCGAGCTTCAGACGTTCAGCACGACGGGGCTACGGACCTCGCTCGGAGCCGGGAAACCGCTCAACATCGCCTTCATTGCGGAGTTGGACGCCGTTTATGCACCTTCCCACTGGCGTTCCGATCCGGCGACTGGCGCTGCGCATAATTGCGGACATTACACTCAGGTGGCGATTGCGCTTGCATTGTACAAGCACTACGTGGAGACCAACGCTTATGAAAATCTTGATTATACGCTGACGTTCATTTTCGTTCCCGCGGAAGAGTACCTGGATCTTGCCTACCGGGATGAGCTCCTTAAGAAAGGAACAATTTCGTATTACGGCGGAAAACCCGAAGCGATGAAGCTTGGGGTCTTCGACGATATCGATATCGGGCTGTGCGTGCACGCCATGGGCGGCGAGTTCGACAAGCGTACGATCGAAATCAACTGCGACCTGGCAGGCTTCTTGTACAAGCAGTATACATTTACGGGTAAAGCAACGCATGCCGGGTTTGATCCGTTCTCCGCCAAAAATGCTTACAGTATGTCAACGCTGTTCAATGTGGCGCTCGGGCTTAGCAGGCAGCAAATGAAAGACAGCGAGAAGGTTCGAATGAATCCGATCGTCCTTGATTCGGATATGTCGACGAATGTCGTTCCGAACCGGATTACGGTCGGAAGTGACTTGCGGACTCTTTCGGTGGAGTATATGAAGGAAGCTGCAGAAAAGATGGACGATGCGGCGAGAGGGAGCGCGCTGGCGCTGCAGGGCGAGGTTGAGATCAAGACGCAGATGGGATATCTGCCGTTCGTTCAGGATCGATATTTGTCGGAATTTGTAATGGAAGCATTCCAGCGCAATGATGAAATCGAGGCGATCTGGAACAACAATGCCATCAGCGCAGCGGGTGATATCGGGGATCTGGCTTTTATGATGCCATGCATACAAATCGGTTACAGCGGCTTTACGGGTACGATTCACGGGGATGATTTCAAAGATATTGACCCCGAATATATTTATGAGGTGTTCCCGAGATTTCTGACCCAGGTGCTTGAAGGGATGAACGGCCGAATCGATCGCTCGAAGCTGTACCGGAGATCTTTCGCCGAATACGAGCAGCTGCTAGAGTCCATTGTAAGTGCAAAGCCGATAAACGGAAATGAGGTCAAGGCATGAAGTCGAAACAATCATTCATCTATTTACTCGCATTCGTACTGATCGTCATTGCGGTTTCCGAATTTATCGGGATTCAGGCGGTAAAGGTCGGGTCTGTTAAAATAAGTTTGCTGCCGCTCGTGTTCGCGATATTGATTACAATGATCCTTGGTTTGTCGATCTTCCGCAAAGGGTTCATGAAGAAAATATACAGCGAAGCGAATGTCGCTTTCTCAAGCAAGTACTTGATTTTCATCATGCTGCCGCTTATGGCAAGATACGGCGCGGATGTCGCTCCGAGGATCGAGGAAATTTTAAAGGTCGGCTGGGTGTTCATCATCCAGGAAATCGGAAATCTGGGGACGATTTTGCTCGGACTCCCGATCGCCATTCTGCTCGGCCTGCGAAGAGAAGCGATCGGCTCGACGCTGGGACTCGGGCGTGAAGGCGAGCTGGCCTACATATCCGAAAAGTATACGCTCGACTCCGACGAAGGGCGGGGCGTCCTTTCCTTGTATATTATCGGCACCCTGTTCGGTACGTTGTTCTTCAGCATTATTGCTCCTATTATGCATGCCTCCGGCTTCTCAATCGAAGCGTTGGCGATGGCTTCCGGGGTCGGATCGGCAAGCATGATGACAGGCTCGTCATCAGCTCTGATCGCAACAGCGCCTGATATGGAACAAACCATCAACAGCTATGCAGCAGCGAGCCAGTTGCTTACAAGCTTCCTGGGAACCTACACGATGGTATTCCTGGCGGTGCCGCTGCAGCGGTTCATGTACAAATTGTTAGTCAGAGGTGATAAATGATGAGCACCGGCATGAATAAATATGCTAAATACGCCCTCGTCCTCCTGCTCAGCGTCAGTCTCATCCTATTTACGGAACAGATGAAGTTCATAAAGAGCGGTGAAGGCCATATTACATTCGGGACGATTACCGGTTTGGCCGTTTTGTGGCTGTTTTCCTTTATCGGGGTCATCATCTCAACGTTAATGAAGAAAGTGCCGGTAAAGTTCTTGCAGGAGTTCCCGGTCCTTGGGTGGGTATCCATCGTTTCGCTCATCTGCTGCCTCATATCGGACGTATTCGTTGATGCTATTGCCAATGTCAATTTCCTCTCCATTACGACGCCGATTTTGGCTTTCGCGGGCATCTCCGTTGCCGACCGGCTGGCCGATCTTCGCAAAACGTCATGGCGAGTCGCGATTGTTGCGGTCTTCGTATTTACAGGAACCTATGTAGGGAGTGCTCTGCTGTCGGAGCTCGGTCTTTACTTATCGGGTAAATAACATTCATGGGAATTTTAGATACAACCCGCCTTATCCATCGATAAGGCGGGTTGTTTTTGCTTGCAGCGGATAGCAACATGTCCTTAATTCACTTCCTTCGGTTTATCGCCGATCAAGCCCAGCAAAAACATTTGGGAATATGTGAAGCCTTTATAGATTTTGGTAACGCACGCTTGTAAAAGATGATTTGACAGGCAAAAAAACGAGGAGTAGAATGAATTTGCAGCTGCTTGAACACTTGTTCAAAACGATCGTTCAAAAATTAAAAATGCAACTTATCGAAATAGAGAATCGCAAATACATGAAGACAGGAAATGGAGATCGATGGTAAACGAAGAACAGGAGCAGGCTCAGGAAAAGGACGTCAAAGAGAAAATTTTGGGGGCGGCCAGGAAGCTTTTTGCCGGTAAGGGCTTTGAAGGCACCAGCGTCAGGCAAATCTGCGACGAAGCCGGCGTAGCCTTAGCGCTTGTATCCTACCATTTCGGAGGAAAAGACAAGCTGCTATATGCGCTGTTTGAGCCGCTTAACGAGCACTTTGCCAAGTTGTCCTTCCATTTGGAGGAACCGGTTGAGGCGCTTAAACAGTTTATTCGCGGATTTGTTGCCTACCGTTACGAGAACGAAGAGCTTATTCATATCCTGCAGCAGGAAATGATGATGCAAAGTCCCCGGCTGCGGATGCTATCGAACGCCTATTACCCGTCATGGGAGCATCTACGGGCGATATTGGAGGCAGGCAAGAGGCAGGGGGAGCTTCATTTCGAATCGATTGTACATGCCGTGCATTTTGTGATGGGTGCCGTTATTTTTTCCAGACAGATTCCGTTTCTCGAGCCGGTGTTCAGCGATTTGCCGCCTGTAAAGGACGATGCAGCGCAGGCGGCGGAGCATATCATTCGCCTGGTCTTGCACGGTTTGCATTCAAGATAACATCAAAGGGGATAACACCATGAAAGCAGCAAAAATTTACGGAGCGAAAGACATTCGGGTTGAAGAGACATCTGTTCCGTCTCTTGAAGCAGGCCACGTGCTCATCAAGGTCGATTATGCAGGCATTTGCGGAAGCGATATGCATGAATATATGGCAGGGACCTTTCCGATCCGGACACAGCCGGTGCTTGGACATGAATTCTCCGGCACGGTCGTTGAAATTGGCGAGGGCGTTACGGAAATGCAGCCAGGCGACAAGGTGGCCGTTGAACCGCTGATTGCCTGCGGGCATTGCGCCAATTGCCGAAGAGGCATGGCCAACCTGTGCACGAACAGCAGCGGTTACGGCTATTCGCTGTCGGGCGGCTTCGCGGAATATGCGGTTGTACGAGAGCAAAATGCGTTTAAGCTTCCGGAAGGAATGGACGTAAAGCTTGGCGCGCTTGTCGAGCCTACAGCCGTAGCGGTGCATGCCGTACGGCAAAGCACCCTGCGACTGGGCGATACGGCAGCTATTTTCGGTGCGGGTCCTATCGGGCTGCTGCTTCTTCAAGCGGTAAAGGCGGCGGGAGCAAGCGAAATCATTGTCGTTGAGGTTTCCGATGAACGCCGGGAGAAAGCGCTGGAGCTCGGTGCAACCCATGTTATCCATCCGGTCGAAGCCGATGCGGTTCAACAAATCAAGGAACTGACGGGCGGCGGAGTCGATGTGGCCTTTGATGCAGCCGGCGTTCAGGCCACATTCTTAAGCGGTGTCAGCGCGGTTCGAAAAGGCGGAGAGTTTAAGGTGGTGAGCCTATGGGAACAGCCGGTTACCTTCAGTCCGAACAGCTTTGTAAAAACCGAAGCGAAAATTACCGGGTCATACGCTTATGTCAATTTGTTCCCTGAGGTGATCCGGCTGCTCGCTCGCGGCATCATCGATGGAAATAAGGTCATTACAAGTCTCATCCCGCTTGAAGACATTGTTGGAAAAGGCTTTGAGGCCCTTGCTAGTGACCGAAAGCAATGCAAAATTTTAGTGGATATGCAATTGTCATAAACGAACAGTCCTGTCATGGATCCTATTCTATGGCAGGGCTTTTTTTGGTTTTAAGATAAATTGGTTCGATCTGGATACGATTCAACCTCATTGGGATATCCTAACCCTATCCATATTCGAAATTTGGAATTCAATATGTCCGAAATAGGGTATACCATGAATACATTCCAAGTTTGTACAGGAGGTTGGCGAAGTGAGATCATCGACCGATATTGCGATTCTGGGGATGGGGACAGCACTGCCCGCCCATTCGGTTGCCCAGTCCGATATTGCGGATTTAATAGCCTCATCTTTGCAGGATCGACCGGATTTGGCCCGATTTGCGAAAAAGGTGTTCAAGTCATGCGGCGTAGAGAGACGGTATACCTGTGAACCCAATTACTTGGGGCCGCTTGAGGATTGCCGTTATTTGCCGCTCCGCGAGGAAATGGACGTACCGTCCACGGAGGAGCGAATGCGTACCTATCAGCGAGAGGCGCTTCCGCTTGGATTGGAGGCTGCTGAGCAGGCATTGAACGATGCCGGCATTTCCCGTGAAAAAGTATCACATATGATTACGGTCAGCTGTACGGGGCAATTTCAACCGGGTCTTGATATTATGCTGATTCGGCACTTAGGTCTATCGCCTCGAGTCAATCGGCTGCCATTGATTTTCCAGGGCTGCGCCGCCGGGCTGAAAGCGATTCAGATGGCGCGGGATGTCGTTCAGGGTGACCCGAGTGCCCATGTGCTGATTGTATGCGTGGAGTTATGTACGCTTCATTTTCAGCCGGTGAAGGAGAGGGAGGCGCTGTTTGCCGCTTCGTTCTTCGGGGACGGAGCGTCCGCCTGCGTCATCGGCTGCCCGGAGGCTTGGCATCAGCATGTTCTGAAGCTGGGCTACGGCTACTCGGTACTTCTCCCGGACTCAACGGAGGACATGACATGGGAGGTTGGGGATATTGGCTTCGATCTTTATTTATCTCCCCGAATTCCTAAGCTGCTGGCTGCTCATCTCGAGGAAGAGCTTCGACTCCTGCTCCATGAAGACCAGCTCCCTGAGCTGTGGGCGATCCATCCTGGAGGAAGAGGCATCGTCGATGCGGTACAGGATGTGATGCGTCTAAGCGATGAACAGACACACTACAGCAGAGAGGTTTTAAGGACGGCAGGCAATTTGTCTTCCGTCACCATTATGTTCGTGCTGAACGCCATGCGCATGGATATGAAAAACCGGAATGAAGCCTCTACAGAAGGGATTGCCATGGCATTCGGACCCGGACTGACGGCAGAGCTTATGCGCTTTAGCTACGTTCCAGCATATTCTTCATCCTTAAGTGAGCAGGACCATGTCCTTCTTTAGACCATTGTCCATGCGGGCGCAGGAAGAAGAGCTGATGGATGACTTTTCCCGGGGCGGCGAAGAATTAAGCGAGGCACTCAAGCATTTAAGGCGGCTGAACAAACTGTTTGCTGCGCCGGGACCCACGCTGACCGGGGTGGATCAATTATGGAAGCGCATCGGAAGTCCAGGCAAGCTCAGCATTCTGGATGTAGGGGCAGGCTCAGGCGATATTAACCGGAAGCTGATCCGATGGTCCGAACGAAAGGGGATCCAGTTGACGATTACCCTGGTTGATCTGACGGAGGAAGCATGCGAGGAGGCCAGACGGTTATTCAGCAGGGAACCAAGGGTACGGGTACAGCGTGCGGACGTGAAGGAGCTCCCCGAAGCCACGGCTGATATTGTGACAGGCTCTCAGTTCGTTCATCATTTTGACGGCGAGCAGCTGATCGATATCGTATCCCACATGCTGCGGGCCTCCGTCCACGGAGTCGTGATCAATGATATCCATCGGCATCGGCTGTCCTATGCAGCGGTTTGGTTGGCAACGCGTCTCATTTCCCGCAACCGGTACATTAGGCATGATGGACCGTTGTCAGTGGCCAAGGGCTTTAACGGAAGCGATTGGGAGCAGCTGAAACGGCAATTGGCACACGAGACGATGACTTACGAATGGAGGCCTCTGTTCCGATATTCCGTTGTCATCCCCAAGATATGAGGTGCCAAGCGACTCACGGTAGCAGATCGTAAATCCATCGGTCCAAAATTGTCCCCAAGCATGATGAAAGGTGGTGTGTATCCATGACGGTAGAAACGGACGTCATCGTGATCGGAGCTGGAGTCTCGGGCACCAGCTGTGCGCTGCAGCTCGCCAGGCAGGGCCGCCGCACCCTCCTGCTGGACCGTCAGCATTTCCCGCGTCATAAAACTTGCGGCGAGTTCTTGTCGCCCGAAACGAAGGAGATGCTTGAGTACTTAGGCATCCGGCACGATAAGCTGGCGATCGGAACGAGTATCATGGATCACGCCATGATTATTATGCCTCACGGCGGCGAGATCACAGCTCCGTTACCTGGGCAGGCATACGGCTTTAGCCGTTATGAGCTGGACCGGCTCTTGCAGCAGCATGCCATGCGCGCTGGAGCGGATATTGTCACGGGAACGACCGTGACCCATATTCGGCTGCTGGACGACCAGCGGTACGAAGTAGACGCCAAGCAAGGGGACGAACGCGTTCGGTATGTGGCCAGGGCTGTTATTGGCGCGCACGGGACCAAAAAGCCGCGCGGCGCGGCTTCCGCCGGTGATGAACGGGATGATCCCGTATACGTTGGTTTAAAGTCCCATTATCATGGCGTGACGCTGCATCCTCGGGTTGAGCTGTATTTTTGCGAGGGTGGTTATGTCGGAATATCGCCGATTGAGAGCGGAAGGGTTAATGTAGCTGCGTTGTTGACCTTGAAATCGGTGCAGGGAAGCGGGAAATCGGTGCCGGAAATTCTCCGGTCTGCTTCGCGCTCGAACAAAAGGCTAGCCGATCGGATGGCTGAAGGGGAGCCTGTTCCTGGAACTCAGGTATCGATCGCCCCGCTTCGTTTATCCGACCTGCCCGAGCCATGGTCGCAATACCCGCACATCGGTGATGCCATGATGATGCTTCCGCCGCTTTGCGGGGACGGGATGTCCGTTGCGCTGCGCTCCTCACGCCTATGCGCGGACTGGACCGGCAAGTATTTAGACGGAGACATTCCTTTCGATGAATGGAAATATCAATATTCGCTCGAAGCCAACGCTGCGTTTACGCAGCTCCTTCGAAGAGCGAGGAGAATTCAGAGCCTGGCATTTGCCAGAACCAATCGCTTCTATCCCGCCATCGCCCGAATGATTCCTGGACTGGCGACTTATTTGGTCAAAGCGACCAGGCTGTCCGAAACGGGGATCGGCACAAGGTAAAGCCGCTATCATGCGGCTTTTTTTGATTATGGCTTTAGCCAGTTGAGCTCGCGAAGCGTGCGAAACAAAAAACCACCCGCTATGCGGGTGGAGGGATCGAGGGTTTGACCAACAAGACCATTCCGATAAAATTGAGATGTTCAGGCTCAATAATGAAAGGAATGGTCTTAGATGGCAAACAAGAGCTATAGTTTAGCTCACACGAAGTGGATGTGCAAGTACCACATTGTGTTCACCCCGAAGTATAGACGGAAAGAGATTTATAATCAAGTGAGGAAAGACTTAATCGAAATTTTCAAACGATTATGCAAATACAAGGGAGTGGAGATAATCGAAGGCCACATGATGCCCGATCATGTACATATGTTGGTAGCAATTCCCCCCAAAATCTCAGTATCATCATTTATGGGATACCTGAAGGGGAAAAGCTCACTCATGATATTCGAGAAGCATGCTAGCTTGAAGTATAAATATGGCAATCGAAAATTTTGGGCGGAGGGATACTACGTCAGCACAGTGGGCTTGAATGAAGCCACCGTGGCAAAATATATCCGTGAGCAAGAAGCACACGACCAGGCAATTGATAAACTGAGTGTGAAAGAGTATGAAGACCCATTCAGCAAAAACAGTAGCAAGAAGAAGTAAACCAGTTTAACTGGTAAGTGAAAGTGACAAATTACACTGAGACTGAACAATTTTATTGTCAGGCTAGCGTCTTTAGGCGCAGTTTGGCAACAAGGGGTTATACCCCAAGAGCAAACCACCCGTTTGACGGGTGGTTCTGATTAGCATTTTTTATCATCTAGTCATCCATTCTTCGTTGAGCTTGAGTTCTCCGTAGTTTTGTCGTCCGAGCGTCGACGCAGAGTATCGTGCAGCAGTCATCATTACATTTTATAAAATTATTGAGGCGGATTGCACGACAATCCATTGGACTTTCGTTTAGACCTTCCATTGACATTTAATCAGACGATAACTTAATATGTTTGTAAATATATAGACAGATTAAATTAATGTTTACAATGAAGAGAGGAGGTGACTCGTATGGCTGATGCCCCTCCGTCAAATCCAAACGGCCTGATTCGCAGCACGCTTGATTTCCAGTTCCAAATGGCTTGGCAGCTGCTCGACCTGCATCTAACCGGGCTGGAAGACGAGGAGTTTCATTGGCGACCCGCCTCGAAAGGGCTTCATGTGCATCAAGAATCCGGAATATGGCGGGCGGAATGGCCGGAATCGGAGAATTACGATATCGGACCACCAAGCATAGCTTGGCTGACTTGGCATATTGCGTACTGGTGGTCGATGGTACTGAACCATTCGTTTGGCAGCGGAACTCTGGCCCGGGAAGATATCTTTTCGAGCGGCGGCATACAAGAGACCCGGGATAGGATCAATCAATTGAGAAGCGAATGGAACCGTGAAGTGTCGGCGCTCACGGATGAAGAGTTCCTGTCTTCGGAACGAACGCGGTGGCCGTTTGCGGGGAGACCCTTTCATGAACTGGCGGCATGGCTGAACGTGGAGCTGATGAAAAATGCGGCCGAGATCGGCTATTGCCGCTTCCTGCATGCTGTTAGCGGTAGATAATCGTATCGGCTGATAAGCGCGACTCCATTGCTTGGATCGGCATTTGAAGCCACTCGTCTTCGTTTCAAGCACGTATTATTTTTTACGCCATGCGGGTGCATAGGTTGTCTTCGGGGCGGGAAACTGGTGGATCCAGTTAATGATCCGGGTGGACATCCATTGGCATCCCACGGCTAGTATTATGATTTTCCAATCAATCACATAGGCGGTCAGGGCAAAAATGATGCCGTTCATCCAGAACAACGATGTTCCGGGGTTGATGCCCTTGTATTTATAAATTGCCAGGGCCACAAAACCGATTCCTCCGTTCGAGACCCGCTGCCTGATCAGCATGGCGACGCCGGTTCCGAGAATCACCGAACCGAAGAGAAGATCAATCCATACATTCTTGAACGGCGGATCTACAAACACCTCGAAGAAATTGACGGATACGGAAGTGACTGTTATGACATATACGGTCCCGAAAGCGCTGATGCTGCCTAGATATTGGACGGTGAATACTAGAAAAATCGTATTGGCAAGCCAAAGCCCGAAGCTCATCGGGAGGCCGAATGCATGGTTAAGCAGCACCGCGATCCCCGCGCCTCCTCCGGACGGAATGGCGTGAGGGAACAAGAATACGGCCATGGCGAAGCCCTGTATGATAGCTCCGGCCGTAATGAGAAGAAACCTTATCGCTATTCGACGAGAAAACAAGAGTCTCCAACGATCGGGAAAGAACGGAATGCTCACACTGAAATCTCCTTCATTGGTTGAAGTGACAAGCCTATCCTGATATTGTAGTGTATGCTTGTCACTTGAAGGGGATGCCGGGTTATCGTTAAAAAGCTCATGCCGCTCTAAGCCCCTGTTTGGAATTACCATCATGTCAATCGAACGTATAATAAATGGGCAGTCCGGAATCCTACCCGGGCTGCCCTTATTCGTAACCGCCGTTATTTCGGCTATGTGTTAAATGACATAACAAAACTTATCCGCTTCCTGCGCCCTCAACCCAAATTCAAACGTATCCTGACGAAGCCCGCGGCGCATCGTTTCAAGCGCAAGAACCTCGGAAGGCGGAATATTCCCTAAATGTACATTGGAGCCGAATTTACGCAAAAGCATGGCTTGCTGGTGTTTAAGAGGCGCTTCCCAAATCAGCTTTCTCGTATCCGGAACGAATTTAATGATATCATCGATCAATTCTTCCCGACATTCGCCTTGCTTATCGAAAATGCCGACGCCCATTCCCGTCTCGCGAGCTTCGATCGTGATAAACTCGGCGCCTGCGGACAAATCCGTTTCCATCGTTTTGGCAAGCATTGCTGCGTCTATGAGGGAGCCGGACAGCTTTTTGCCATACTCCGTAAAAACGCGGAATCCCCGTTGTTTGCCTTCCCGGATCAGAGCCGTTCGTTGTTTGCGGGACAGCTCGATGGTACCGTCGGATACTTCGACCGCATTGAATCCGAGGCTGCAAATGGAATTGAAGAATGCAGGGACAATATCCTGCTGCACGGCCGTCTCGAGCAGGGTACCGCCCGGCATAACCATGATCCCATGCTGTTTGGCCAAGCCGATTTTATACAGCAGCATATCCATTTTATACAACGGAGCCGTGCCAAAACCGAATTTGATGCAATCGATATAATCCGAAGAGGTTTCGATCAGATCCGTAAACGCATGACGGCCAAGACCCTTATCAATGACCATCGTTATCCCGCGGCCTGTGCCCCCATAGGCGTCGCGGTCTTTTCTTCCCATGGCGGGATTGCTGCGCTGCCCGCTCGGGTCACTTAACTCCGTGGGCCAAACTGCACGCAGGGAATTGTTCATGTTAAAATCTCCCCAATTCATTTTTGATTTGTCGATATTCCAACTGACACTGGTATCATATGCGCAACCCTAAAGGCAGGTGCCCATCTTTAACCATATTGGAATGCCGATCAGGCAATCTTGCGAGGGGGCCGAATCAAAAAGAACACAAGACCTAATGTCACCAAAGAAAGGGAAGAAACGGTGATAAACACCACATGATCGGATTTGTCCATCATCCACCCGAATAAGGGAGGACCCGCTGCAACGCCCAAAAACCGCAAGCTGTTATACAGCGATGTGATCATCCCCCGTTCGCTCTTTTCGACCGCGCCGGTAATGATTGTGTTCAAGCAGGGGAGAAGCATTCCGGTTCCAATGCTGCTGACCGTCAGCAATGCAATGAATACATAGATGTTCTTCAAAAAGAACAGGGTAGCGGCTAATGAAACCGTCATGGCGATTAAACCGATGTTCATTAACCAGCGCATCAGCAGCCCTTTTTTCTTGATCAGGCTCCCGGTTGTATAGGAAGTGATAACCATCCCCAGCAGCGGGATGGCCAGAATCAACCCCTTCATCACGCCATCGATATTGTAGGGCTTCTCCTCAAGGATGTTGGAGAGATAAAACAGCACGCCGAACAAAATAAACAGCCCCAGCGATCCGGCAAAAAACGCAGTGATGAGCCAGCGGCCTTTCTCCTTGAAGATATCCTTGATCTTACCCAGATATTTCTTGAGCTCCTGCTTTTGGTTACGCTTCGGCTCTTTAATCAAGAAGATCACAGCCAGGAGCGATAAAGCGCAAAAAACGGGAAAAGCGAAAAAGGAGGCATACCAAACAATCAGCATCAGCAGAGAGCCTATAATAGGGCTAAGCACTTTGCCCGAGCCGTTGGATGCTTCGATAAGACCCAGCGCTTTACTCTCGGTCCCGCCATCGTATAAATCGCCGACGAGCGCCATCGCGATCGGTGCCGTTCCCGCCGCTGCGAACCCTTGAATCGCCCTGGCGGAAATAATGACCGCATAAGAATTCCATATCGCGCCGAAACCCGCGAGGATACCGGCTCCTCCGTACAGGATCAAGGCGGGAATGATGATGACCTTGCGGCCGAACCGATCCGACAGATACCCGATCAACGGAATAAACAGGCCTGCCGCCAGCGAGAAAATGGTGATGATCAAGCTGCTCTGGAATTTGCTGATGCCAAGCTCCCTTTGCATCTCAGGAAGTCCCGGGACCAGCATGGAATTGCCGAATACCAGCACGATCGGAATGGTCGCCAGCGCGATGAATTCCCAGACTTGTCCTTTAGAACCGCCTGCCGATTTGGCTTTGGCCTTTGAATCTTCGTCCGTTGTCTCCGGAGAGTCCTCCAGGTCGATATCGCTTTGGAAGCTAATGTTCAGTTTTCGTTTTTTTGTCTTTTCCATGATGTGGCTCCTCGGTGTGGAGAATTAACAGAACATAAGGGTACCCTTTCAGGTTGTGCAGTAAATGTACATATCATCCTAATTATGACCACATTCGGATTATATATTCCGCGGCTGATTCCGAGTTCAAGGCTGCGAGAAGGTGCGGCTGGATCACCTCCTATCTATGGAGTACCTCGTTTCCGTAGCGAAGCGGTACAAATACGGTCAGCGTAATTAGAGCTTGCGGTTAGACAAATCACCTCTTATGCCGGCGAAAATATACTGTTTATTAAACTGCCTAATTCGCAGGGCAAGGGGGATGCAACATGAAAATTCGAATGCTCCAAGGACATAACCAGCCACCCGAGGCTGCTCATATCAATGTTGTCATTGACGTGATCCGCGCGTTTACCGTGGCTCACCATGCATTTCTAAGAGGGGCTCAAGGCATCATTCCAGCAGCGACAGTCGATGAAGCTTTGGAACTAAAGCGCTTAAACCCTGATTTCATATTGGCTGGTGAAATTAAGGGGCTTTTAATCCCGGGATTTGAACTGGATAATTCGCCTGCTCGTTTGCAGGAGTTCGATCTCCAAGGGAAGCTTCTGATTCAGAAGACAACCAACGGAGTGACTGCTGCTTTAAATGCGTTGAATGCCGAGCATGTATTGGTTACTGGATTTTCGAATGCCAGGACTACCGCTGAAATTATTAAGGATCGATGGTTGCGGGATGAAGAGACGACGATTAACATCATTGCCTCCCATCCCTCGGGGGATGATGACCTGGCATGCGCCGAATATATCGCCGATCTTCTCCAACAATCAGACTGCGTAACGCCGGAAGCGACCATCCAGCGGATTCGAGCTTCGGAAGCAGCCAAGAAGTTTTACGACAACGGGCAGCCTGAGTTTTTGGAGGAGGATCTATCGCTATGCACCCAGGAGGTTCCGTCCGATTTCGTGATGAAAGTGAACATTCGAAATGGGATGCCGTTGATTGAAAAGGTGATGGCGGGTTCCATCCATGCACATGTATGATGTAGGTTCCAAATAGCGGGGAAGTCGTTATAACCAGCAAGAATCGAGCGGTTAAATTCTAGGGAAGCCGTCTTTTTTAGGAGTTCCGCTACTCAGCGTTTCGAAGGTTACGCAGCCGAATTTGACGCATAGGGAATATTTGGATATAATCTTTTTATTCTGACCGTGCAGTATAAAAAAACAGGAGAGATATGGATATGCCGAAGATCGGAATGGAACCGAAACGCCGGGCGGATCTCATCAATGCGACGTTAACCTGCATCAGCAGGCATGGAATCGACGGCATGACCCTGGATAAGGTAGCTGAGCATGCAGACTGCTCAAAGGGGGTTGTCACGTATTATTTTAAGAACAAAGAGCATTTGACCATCGAAGCCTTCAAGGCATTCCTTGCCTATTACGGGCTTAAGATTGAATCGGACATCAAAAGCTCCATGACGGCGATGGAGATGATGGAGGTGACAATGAAGCATTTATTGCCTCCCTACCGTGATGATGAGGGACCGAGCATTAACGTATCGCAGCTGGATGGAATTGAAAGGATGCATATTCCTCATATCGATCAAGCCAGGCTGTTTGTTCAATTTTTCTCGAAGGCTGCATTGGACCCGAAATTTCAGGAGGTTGTAGCCGAGAGCTACAGCAGGGATTTCCATGGGATCGCCAAAATCATTGATTTCGGCAATCAGACGGGAGAAATGTCCGTTAAGGGTGCCTACAACGCGGCTTACGGATTGCTGGCGATGGTGATCGGTTTAAGCTTCTTCAGAGTAGCGGACGTACCGCTGATCCATGGGGGAGATAACCGGACGATTGGCGAGGATTATGTACGATCATTTACCGGCCGCAAGGGGGGATAGCAGTTGCAACGCATGCATTTCTCGCATATATAACCATGCGTGCTTGGAAGACCACCATACACTTGGGAGGATGTAAAATGAAGATAACGAAGCTCGAGGCAGGCGGCAGGGACATTGCCCTCGTTACTGGCAGCGGTATATTAATTAGTGACGTTCAGTCCGCATTGGATCTGATGGCAACCGTACAATATGAGACGGGCAGCGATCGGATCGTCATACATAAATCATTGATCAGCGAGCGTTTTTTCGATTTAAGCACACGTTTAGCCGGCGATATCCTGCAAAAGTTCATCAATTATAGAGCGAAGCTTGCCATTGTTGGGGATTTCACCATCTATTCAAGCCGAAGCCTTCGCGATTTCATATACGAAAGCAATAATGGCAGTGATTTTTTCTTTATGCCGACTGAACAACAGGCGATAGAGAAGCTGAGCTCCATTAAGTAGATTGGGGGGATACATGGATGGCGCAGCTTCATCCTCGAGAACAATACCCCATGGTTACGATTCCTGCGGGTCGCGTTAAACTTAGGGACGACCGGATCAAGAAGACGTGGACGGTGGAGCTGGATTCATTGGGCCTTTCACCTGTACCGGTTACGGAAGCATTTTATTCTATGGTCATGATATCGAAAGAGCGAAGATTCCAAGACTCCAACATCCCTGTCGCTAATATTTCTTGGTATGATGCTATACATTTCTGTAATGCGTTGTCTCGGCAATTCGGCCTGAAGGAATGCTACTCCGCAGCCGATGGTGGAGATCAGGTTCATTATGAGCGAAGCGAACGGCTACCGTCTTCCCACTGAGGCGGAATGGCAATATGCATGCCTTGCAGGAACGACTGGCTACAGGTACGGCGAACTCGATGATATCGCTTGGTATCACGGCAACTCGGAGGGAGGGCTCATGCTGTCGGTGTAAAGGAGCCGAATGCTTGGGGGCTGTTCGATATGATCGGCAATGTGTGGGAGTGGTGCTGGGATCAATATAATCCCCTCGTATACGGCTCTTACCGGTTATTTCGGGGAGGGAGCTGGGCCGAAGAGGCCAGGGGATGCGGCGCGACATGCCGCCGTCGCAGTCATCCTGCGTTTAAAATAGACGATCTGGGCTTCCGCGTTGCAAGGTCGATATGAGGCTGGATAAGCCATGATAACTTTTACCTAAGGAAATCCACATAACTTTTATAATAACGGAGCTGCCGGGATGATCGGCAGCTCCGTTTACGTTAAAACGGAGATTATCTAAACAACAGACTGCGGACTCGCCAGGATGACTCGTTCCGTAATCCACAAATCTCTCGTTTGACAAAGACGTCAAAGCTTCTCTATAATTTAAATGAACAACTGTTCAATAAATGCGTGGAGGGATCGTTATGCGGTTGAAGGATAAAGTGGCTGTCGTTACAGGGGCAGCATCGGGAATGGGAAAAGCAATTGCTGAGCTGTATGCACAAGAAGGGGCAAAGGTGATTGTCTCCGATTTAAATAAAGAAGGCGCGGAAGCGGTTGCAGCCGGGATCAAGGCTGCCGGCGGAGAAGCCATCGCCATAAGAACGAATGTTGCAAATTTGGAGGACATCAACGCCATGATCGATACCGCCGTTCAACAGTATGGAACCCTGGATATCCTTGTGAATAATGCTGGGATCATGGATAATATGGCACCGGTAGGGGAAGTGGATGATGAGAAATGGGATCTGATTTTCGATATCAACACGAAAGGTGTCATGCGTGCGATCCGCAAGGCGATTCCAATCTTCCTTGAAAAGGGCAAAGGCGTGATCGTAAACACGGCTTCGACGGGCGGATTCAGCGGTGCGCATGCCGGAGCAGCCTACACCGCTTCGAAGCACGCGGTGATCGGCATTACGAAGAACACCGGATTCATGTATGCGCAGAAGGGAATCCGCTGTAACGCCATTGCGCCCGGGGCAACGATCACCAATATTGGTTCGACGATGAAAAATCTGGACGAGTTCGGTGCTTCCCGCACGAAAGTAACCCAAGGCGTCATTCCGCGTGCCGGTCAACCGGAAGAAATCTCTCAAGTCGCTTTATTCCTGGCATCCGATGAATCCAGCTTTATTAACGGTGCCGTCATCACCGCGGACGGAGGCTGGACAGCCGGCTTCTAATAGATTGAGCGTAATTATAATAACCTGATATCGATCAGAACACGGAAGAGCTTCCCGTTGTAGATTGTTCTACTGCGGGACGCTCTTTTTTTCTTGTGCTGGTGGTTACGATCTTGCAGAGGAGTTTTCGTCCCCCGTCCCTTGCCAGCAGCGATTGGGGAAAACGTACGGAACGGGAAGCGGCTACCGCGTGTCTCTCTCGGCGCGCGTTGTAATGATGACTGCTGCACGATGACCAGCGTCGACGCTCGGACGGCAAAGCCATAGGATAGATGGAAAGACGTTTAGTGTACTTTTTGCAGCGATCGGTATATAATTCTTGTCATTATTCAGTTATTGAACAAATTGTCGGATTAACGTTCATTAACAATACGAGGAGTATACATCTGTGTATGCGTGGAGAGGTGAACAGGCCATGAACGAAAATGATTTAAGGGTCATCAAGACCAAGAAAGCACTGCATCAAGCGTTATTGCGTTTATTACGAACGAACACGTTGGAATCGATCTCAGTGTCCGCGCTTTGCCGTGAAGCGGGCGTCAATCGGGGCACCTTCTATTTGCATTATAAAGACGTAGGGACTTTATTTGACGAGCATCTCCATCATTTGCTTAAAGATTTGGAGGAATCCTATTATGAGCCCTACCGTCATGTAGCTATGCTGGACCCTAGCCATCTTGATCCTTCAACGATCCGCATCTTTCACCATGTGAAGAAATACCAGCCGTTTTATGAAATTGTGTTTGATAAAAAATCTTCGTTGTCTTATTACTACTCGTTGTTTGAGAAAATCAAAGGCTTAATGCTGGAAAGCACATCCGCACCAAATGAGGACTCCATCGACATCCCGCTGGTCATCGCGTATCAGGCCAATGCCATTATGGGCTTGCTGATTCAATGGCATGAGGACGGCTTCACCCGCAGCCCGGAATATATGAACGAGCAGCTCACGAATTTCCTGAAAATGAAGAATAGGCAACATTAGAAGCAGGCCGCGGGACAGCTGGGCTCTGTTCATCTCACATATCCGGTTTCCATCCTGGCCATTCTGATTATTCGGGCAGCCACATAGAATGTATGGACAAGCGAATTCAGAAGTGAGCAAAGGATGGGGAGGAAGCATTGTGAAGCTGGATCAAATCCATGTCAGCGGGATGACTTGCGCGGCTTGCGCAGCGCGGATCGAAAAAGTCCTTCGCAAGATGGACGGCGTACAGTCAGCCCGCGTCAGCCTCGCCTTGTCACGGGCGACGATTCATTATGAACCGAAGCGGGTCGGCATGAACACCATCCTGGAAAGAATCGAAAAGCTTGGCTATGGTGCGTCCGACAAGCTGTCGAATCCGCATACAGGAATCGAAGCGGAATCAGGAGCGTACCGCATCCGCTTCATCATCGCGGCCTGCTTGTCGCTCCCGCTCTTATGGGCGATGGTGGCCCATATCGCCGATTTGCCGATGGGGTGGACGCCGGCTCTGCTGATGGACCCAGTAATTCAGTGGGTGCTAGCCACCCTGCTTCAGTTCGGTGTAGGATATCCATTCTATTATGGCGCCTACCAGGCGATGATCCACCGTACGGCCAATATGGATACCCTTGTGGCGTTAAGCACCTCCGTAGCGTACTTTTACAGTCACTATACGCTGTTCCAATCAAGGCACGACTTGACGCATACGATGCTATATTTTGATACGATCGCAATGGTTATGACTACAGTTCTGCTGGGAAAATGGCTCGAAACGGTAGCGAAAGGCAGAGCGTTAAGGCAGCTGAGCGCGCTGTACGAGCTTCAGGTTAAATCGGTGAGGGTTATTCGCGGTCATGGCGAAGAATGGCTCACCACGGATCAGGTGCACACCGGGGACCGGGTCCGCGTGAATAAGGGGGAATGGATTTCCGTTGACGGCTTCGTGCATTCGGGAACGGCGGATGCCGATGAATCCATGCTGACAGGTGAAAGCGCAGCAGTGGCCAAAAAGGCGGGCGACCGGGTTTATGCCGGAACGCGCTGCCTCATCGGAAGCTTGAACATTGTCGTCGACAAGCAGCATGAGGAGACCCGCTTATCGCAGATGATTGGCCTTATCGAGTCTGCGCAGCAGGGCAAGCCGGAAATTCAACGCGTTGTTGATCGAATTGCTGCCATTTTCGTCCCTATGATGATCGCATTTGCTGCCCTCACCTATGCGGGATGGCAGATATTGTCCCATGGCCATGATGCTTCCGAAACCGCCATGCGTCACGCGCTGTCCGTATTACTGATCGCATGTCCTTGTGCGCTTGGTCTGGCTACGCCGGTATCCATCCTGATTGCCACCGGGTCCTCCGCCCGAAGAGGTATTCTGTTTAAGGAAGGCAGCTCTCTGGAAAGGCTTCGGCAGACCGATGTCATATTGATGGATAAGACAGGCACGTTGACGGAAGGATGGCCCCAGCTCAAGGAGATTCACGCATACCGTGGCGGCGGCGCATACGTGCTTTCCAGGGCGGCAGCGCTGGCCGTTCGATCCGCTCACCCGTTAGCGCAAGCCATCGTAAGAGCCGCGCGGGACAGAGGGACTCTTCTACCGGAAGTCCAGCAGTTCCATGAATGGGCAGGGAAAGGGATGGAAGGCCATGTAGAAGGAAGCCGCGTCCGTGTGGGAAACCGGAAATGGCTGCTGGAGCAAGGAATCCATCCGGATCGCCATGAAGATCTGCCGGGTCATACAAGACTATATATTGCCTTGAACGGGGAGTGCGTCGGTTCGTTTGTTTTGAATGATAAGCTGCGCCAGGATGCCCGGAAGGTCGTACAGGTATTGAAGGAAAAAGCGGATGTGTGGATGGTCACAGGCGATGAAGAGCCCGCTGCAGCAGCGGTGGCTGCAGCGGCGGGGATCCATCAGGTTCGTGCGGAAATGCTTCCCGAAGACAAGCTGGCGTTTATCCAAGAGCTGCAGGGACGCGGCCGGAAGGTAGCCATGATCGGAGACGGCATCAACGATGCGGCCGCCTTAGCTGCGGCAGATGTCGGGTTAGCGATGGGGGGCGGGACGGATGCAGCCAAACAGGCCGGTGATGTGGTTTTGATCGGGAACAGGCTCTCCAGCATCATCGGGGCCTACACTTGGAGTCGACTAACCATGCGGAATGTGCACCAAAATTTGCTGTTTGCCCTGCTGTATAATGCGATTACCGTACCTTTGGCTGCGCTGGGATATTTGGACCCTCGCATCGCATGCATCGGGATGGCGGCGAGCTCGCTCCTTGTAGTCGGGAATGCGCTTAGATTGCAGCATCAAGCCGAAAAGACCGAGTAATATCAACGAAAGCATGCTTCCCTGCACAAAGAGCGTCTGGGGTTAGTTGCCGCTAGTTCAGCGGTTGTTATCCCATCTGGAGGCGTATCCGAAAAAACGCCGATTAGTCCTTAAGATTCAATCAGGGAGTGGTTCCTGGTTGAAAAGTAGCACTGCGAGACCCGGCTAGGGCTGGATAATTATGGACCTCCGGCTGATATGCGAGACCATCATATCATGATAGGGTATTGGCTAGGATAAGACAGCCATGCTATAGGGATACTGCGAAGCTGCTGTCACATCCTCCTTTTTTACCGCGAATTGACCGTATTACGATTTCGGTCAGTTCGTACCGGACCAGGGTGGAACCCGCCGGGAGAAGGGCGAATAACAGATGGAAATTCGGAAGATGGAGGGAAACGAAGATGCTAACAAAAGGGATACCTCAACCTAAAACTTACGGACCGCTTGGCAATTTGCCCCTGCTGGATTCGTCCGCACCGGTTCAGTCGCTAGTGAAAATCGCTTCGGAGCTCGGCCCGATCTTTCAGTTTCAGTATCCGGGCGGTCGCAGGGAACTGTACGTCTCCGGCCATGAATATGTAAGAGATGCTTGTGACGAGAAGCGCTTCGACAAGCGGATATGGGCACCGCTGCAGAATGTACGTGCCTTTGCGGGCGATGGATTGTTCACAAGCGCAACGCATGAACCCAATTGGAAGAAGGCCCATAACATCCTGCTTTCGAGCTTCAGTCAGCGCGCGATGCAGGGCTACCATACGAAAATGCTCGATATTGCCATGCAGTTGATCCAGAAATGGGCCCGTCTCAATCCGGATGAAACGGTGGACGTTCCTGCCGACATGACGCGGCTCACGCTGGATACGATCGGCCTGTGCGGCTTCAATTACCGGTTTAACAGCTTCTACCGGGAAGACAATCATCCGTTTATCGATAGCATGGTGCGTGCGCTTGATGAGGGAATGAACCAGCTTCACCGGCTGGGCATCCAAGACATGTTCATGTTGAAAAAGAAGCGCCAGTTTCAAGACGATATTCAGTTCATGTTCTCTCTTGTGGATGAGCTTATTCGAGAACGCCAGAAGCATGGCGGAGATGAAGGGGACCTGCTGGCCCATATGCTGGAAGGGGTAGATCCTGATACCGGCGAGCGGCTGGATCAAGAGAACATCCGCTACCAGATGATCACGTTTCTGATCGCCGGGCATGAGACGACAAGCGGCTTGCTTTCGTTTGCTATTTACTTTTTGATGAAAAACCCGGATAAGTTGCAAAAGGCGGTCAGCGAAGTGGACCGGGTGCTTAAAGATCCCGTACCGTCCTACAACCAGGTGAGGGAGCTCAAATACGTCCGCATGGTTCTAAACGAGTCGCTGCGTTTGTGGCCGACCGCGCCCGCCTTCTCGTTGTATGCCAAGGAAGATACAACGATCGGCGGCACCTATTCGGTCAAGCAGGGGGACAGCGTGACGGTCCTCATACCGGGACTGCACAGAGACTCCCGCGTCTGGGGAGACGACGTGGAAGCGTTCAGACCGGAGCGCTTCGAAGATCCGAGCAAGGTGCCGCATGATGCGTACAAACCGTTCGGCAACGGACAGCGCGCCTGCATCGGGCAGCAATTTGCGCTGCAGGAGGCAACCTTGGTGCTTGGTTTGGTTCTCAAATATTTTGAACTTATCGATGATCAGTCTTACGAGCTGAAGGTGAAGGAGACGCTTACGCTGAAGCCGGAAGGGTTCCATATTAAAATCCGGAACCGTCAAGACGGAACGGCCCTAATGATTCCGGGAGGAGGCGCAGCCGCTTCTACCGAATCGGAGAAGCGGCAATCCACAAGTCCTGAACCTGTAACCCATGCACATCATACGCCGCTTCTCGCTTTGTACGGATCCAATTTGGGCACGGCCGAGGGAATTGCCAGAGAAGTGGCCGATGCTGCGAAGCATTTAGGATTCGACAGCCAGGTAGGCACGCTGGATGACTTCGCTGGAAGGCTTCCGAAGGAAGGAGCGGTCGTGATTGTATCGGCATCTTACAACGGGCAGCCGCCTTCGAATGCCAAGAGTTTCGTGGAATGGCTGGAGAATGCGGATGAGTCCGAACTCCAGGGTGTGCGGTATGCGGTATTCGGCTGCGGGGATCACAATTGGGCAAGCACGTACCAGCGCATCCCCCGTTTGATCGACGAGCAGCTGGCTATCAAAGGGGCACAGCGATTGCTGCCGCGAGGCGAGAGTGATGCAAGCGGTGATTTTGAACGTGAAGTCGATGCATGGACCGCGGAGCTATGGCCGGATCTGATGCAGGCCCTCGGCCTGCCGGTGATAGCCGTCAATGAGACGAAGCGCAGCTCTTTGTCCGTCCAGTTCGTACCGGGTGCTGCCGCCGTACCGCTGGCCAATACCTACCATGCTGCGTGCGGGCGCATTGTTCACAGCCGGAATCTGCAGCATGAAGACAGCGGACGCATAACACAGCATATCGAAATCTCCCTGCCGGAGGGAACTGAATACCATGAAGGAGACCATCTTGGCGTTCTTCCGGTTAACCCGGCGACGCTGGTTCAGAGAGTCCTCCGAAGATTTAAATTGGACGCGGGGGCGCATCTTATTCTATCGGTTGAAGGAAGAAGCGGCGCTCATTTGCCGACCGGCGTCCCGGTTCGCCTGGACGATCTGCTCTCCCGCAGCGTAGAGCTGCAGGAACCCGCCACGCGTGCGCAAATTCGGGAAATGGCCGAATGTACGGTTTGCCCGCCCCATGCCAAAGAGCTTCTAGAACTGCTTGAGGATCCGACATATCAGGATGAAGTGAGAGCCAAACGGATCAGTATGCTGGACCTTCTGGAGCGGTATGAAGCCTGTGAGCTTCCGTTTGAACGGTTCCTAGAGCTGCTGCCGCCGCTGAAGCCGAGATACTATTCAATATCCAGCTCGCCGCGAGTCAGCCGGAATACGGCCAGCATCACGGTCAGCGTCGTGCGGGACAGCGCCTGGAGCGGCCGCGGCGAATACCGGGGAATTGCATCCAATTATTTGGCGGAATTAGAGGTAGGCGCAGAGGTGTTGATCTTTATACGTTCCCCGGAATCCGGCTTCGAGCTCCCGGAAGACCCGGCAACGCCAATGATTATGATCGGGCCGGGAACCGGCGTTGCTCCGTTCCGGGGATTCATCCAAGCAAGGCAAGCGCTTCGGGATGCCGGGCAGGAGCTGGGTGCTGCGCATCTGTACTTCGGCTGTCGGAATCCGGAGCATGATTACCTTTACCGCGACGAGCTGGAGCAGGCGGAGAGAGCAGGGCTGGTCACCTTGCATTCAGCCTTCTCCAGGGTAGACGGTGTGGAGAAATGCTATGTCCAGCATTTGATGAAGCAGGACGGATCCTTATTGCTGTCACTGCTGGAGGCGGGAGCGAAAATGTACATCTGCGGGGACGGTTCAAGAATGGCGCCGGATGTGGAACAGACGCTGATCCGTTCATACCGGGATCAGCATGGCGTGAGCGAAGAAGAAGCTGCCGTCTGGTTATCCGGGCTGGAATCGTCCGGTCGATATGTAAAAGATGTGTGGGCTGGATGATCCATATGTCAGCATGGACCCGTCCTTGTAAAGCATGACTTAACGATATCCAGGCAGCCATGAGCGAGAATTCGTTCGGACTTGCTGCCTGGATTTTTTGTTGAAACAAGATGAAGCTTTCCCCATTATCGGCTTGTATTTATGATAAGATTTATCATACAAGAAATATTAGGCAAGCAGACTAGAAGGAGAGTGACCCTAGTGCGTGAAACCTGTGTTCCTACCGGCGTAAACCCCCGAGACACCGGCTTTGGGTATACGCTGTCCTTGATCGGCGGTAAATACAAGATGATCATTTTGTATTGGCTGGCCGAAAATAAGGTTATGCGGCATAATGAGCTGAAGCGAAGCATCGGTTCGATATCCTTTAAAACGCTGAGCATAATGTTAAAGGAGCTGGAAGAGGATGGCCTGATCGTTCGCACGGAATATCCGCAAGTTCCGCCAAAGGTGGAATATACGCTATCTGAACGGGGGCATTCCCTCATTCCCGTGCTGTATATGATGTGCGAGTGGGGCGAGAACCATATGCCCACGCCCGAATCTGTACCGCAAGAGGCCTGACATGAGGCCGGACTCAAAAAAAGAAGTATTCCCCAATTCAAGGAATACTTCTTTTTTAATCCTTCACACCGGTACCCCGATTACAGGCTATCGACGAACTTCACATAATCGCGGGCGCTTGCTTCCAATGCGCTTTGAGCAGGGTCCGGCTCCATACCGGGCACGTTCCCGCCGGGTTCATTTTCTTGACCATAAAACGCATAGAATGAACGGTAATCCGCATCGCAGTATCGGAAGGTCGTCTCAAACGGAGTCAGCAGCTGATCAAGCGTATAGCGATACCTTCCTTCTTTTGTATAGTCTTCTTTTCTAATGCCGGCGGATACCGCCAGGGCAACCTTACGCTTCTTTAATTTATCTCCGCCTTTGGAACCATATGCCCACCCGTAGGTGAAGACGTCATCAAGCCATTTTTTGAGAAGCGGCGGGCAATTAAACCAATAGATAGGAAACTGCAGGACAAGATTGCCGTGCGTTTCGATTAGCTGCTGTTCTTGTTCCACATCAATGATGCCGTCCGGATAAACCTTATGCAATTCATGAATCGTGTATTTTTCCGGGTATTTCCGGAGTTCATCGACCCATCGCTTATTTACGACCGACGTTTCCAGATTAGGGTGTGTTGCGATGACTAGCGTTTTCAAAGCGTTGTCCTCCTTGCAAGATGAATTGTCTTGAGTATAAAGCGATAGCCGAAATTATGTAAGTATGCACTTTTAGTTCAGGTACTTACCAAAAGGTAAGTGTTAATGATACGGAATATTTGATATATAATTTTGATGGGCTGTATGGGGAGTAGCCCTCTTGGGTACATATTCTCTAGATGTCTCTAACAAAAGTCGGCATATGCATGCTAGGATTTGATGGGGAAACCCTAACTTTATCATTAGCATAATCACTTACATAAAAAGGAGCTCATCCATAATGGTAGATGTATTTATGAACTTGAATCCCATTCTACAAGCACTGCTCGCTACCTTGTTTACATGGGGAATGACCGCATTAGGGGCGACGCTCGTTTTTGTGACCAAAACCTTGAACCAGCGCTTGTTGGACAGCATGCTGGGGTTTGCCGGCGGCGTGATGATTGCGGCCAGCTACTGGTCTTTATTGGCTCCGGCCATCGAAATGTCGGAAGGCAATCCGATCGGGAACTGGTTTCCGGCAGCCTTCGGATTTTTATTGGGAGGGGTATTCATCTGGGGGATCGATAAGATTTTGCCGCATCTTCATCCCAATGCCCCTATCGGAGGAGCAGAAGGTTACAACCCCAAAATGAGAAAACGAAGCACGCTGCTGGTCCTTGCAATCACCCTTCATAACATTCCGGAGGGGCTGGCGGTTGGGATCGCATTTGGCGCGTTAGCCAACGGGGGGACGGAGGCGTCTCTTGTCGGCGCTATGACTTTGGCGCTTGGGATCGGCATTCAAAACTTCCCGGAGGGCGTTGCGGTATCCATGCCGCTGCGCGGTGACGGAATGTCGCGGAGAAAGAGCTTTTTCTATGGACAGTTCTCCGGCATGGTTGAACCGATCGCTGCGGTCATCGGCGCAGTGGCCGTATCCGTTATTGAGCCGATGCTGCCGTATGCGTTAAGCTTTGCAGCCGGAGCGATGATCTTTGTCGTAGCCGAAGAGGTTATTCCTAGCTCTCAGGAAAAGGGCAACCGAGACTTGGCCTCGATGAGCCTAATGTTCGGTTTCGTTTTGATGATGATTCTGGATGTTGCATTGGGATAATGCTGAAATTTGTCAATTTCCAATATACGGATTAGCAAATATCGGATAAAATAGGAAAGGATCGGACCTGGTTTATGCATGACGAATATTTCTATGGGAGGAAACGATGGAGACAGAGAAGAAAAATGTATTGGATGAAGTAACAAAATCAATGAAGCAGGTGGATGGCTATTTGATCCTGAATCTGCTGAAAAATCCGCTGAACAGCATTCATTTGACGGAAAAACATTTCATCTACGGAATCCTGGGGCTTGCCAGCTCATTGGTAGGATTTCTACTATGGACGTTGCTTACGGGAAAGCGGATAGCATCGCTTTTTTTCGCCATGTTTGGCTTTGGAGGGGGAGGCTTATTTAGTGAACTTCCATCCTCCGTGTATGGTGAAGTATTCGGTAGAATGCTCTTGCTCGGACTGCTCTCGACCGTTGCGCTGCTGGCGGCTGTATGGCTGATCGGCTGGTGGAGAAGCGGGAAGCAGCCTGAGCTGAAGCTGTTTATTACGCGTGTCGGAGCGGCGCATTACATTGGGGCTGTCGGTTTTGTTGTAGCAGGCATTCTGTCCTTCAGCTTTAATATTTCCTTTTTATTGCTGCTCATTACGCTGTTGTCTCTGCTTGCATTAACGCTGCATGCCGCCATGGAAGCGAGCGGAGTCGTGAAGGAGCGCACCGCCGGTTATTTGATTCTATCCGTGTCAGCCTACGTCTTGCTGATGAGCATTCTAACGAAATTGATCCTGTAATTGTTTTGAGGAACTAGCATCTACATAAGCTATAACTTCAGTAAATGTTGTACATAATGAAGCGATTCTTAGATCGAAGAAGGAGCTGTCCCCGGTAAAGATTTTCTGCTGGGGGTCGGTTCTTTTTTTTTCGTAATCTTACGAATTCCCAAAGGTAATCCGTGCTCCTATTCGGCATACCCCCAGGAGGTTTGCGGTACTAGACTTAAGTCGGGGTTTCAATCATTCGCGGGACTAATGTTCATGTTGATTATGCGTGCTATACTGAACAGGAATCGGAAACCTGGAAAGATAGAGAGAATTTGGAATGACGGAAGGAATGAAGGTAAACGAAAATGAAGAGACGTACTGGTGTGTGGATCGTGGTGGCGGGCGTGTTGCTGTTGATTTTTACGTGGAATCCCATGAATATCTTCTCAAATGTTAACTTTGGCCTCTCCTTCTCTACGAAGGAAATTCACGAGGAACAGGCGGTCAGCCCGGAGGAAGTCGAGAAGTTGGATATTCGAACAGGAAGCGGCGATATTGAGGTCGTCCAGGGAAGCTCGGATGAGATCATGATCAGGCTGGATGGGAAAGTGAGCAAGCAGATTGCGGACCAAGTCAAATTGAAGGTGGAGTCGAAGGGCGAAACGCTGAGCGTGGGGATCGACGCACCGGATCATATCGGCATCGGTGTACGGATTATGGATACGGATTTAACGGTGGAACTGCCTGAGAAAATGTGGGCAGGAGCCGACATTGAAGCAGGCAGCGGTGATATAGAGATTGCGGGATTGCAGGGAGAGGATATCTCCATCAAAGTGGGCAGCGGTGATATTCATATCGAGGATATTGATGCGGTCACAATTGGCTTGAAGTCAGGCTCCGGCGATATATCGGCTGAGCGCTATAAGGCTTCCTTGATGAAGTTCGAGGCAGGCAGCGGCAGCGTTGATCTGCAGGAAGGAGAAGCCGAATTGCAAGGCGAGGCCAGCTCTGGCAACATTCAACTGGAAGCGGATGAGCTGCTTCAGGATGCCGACCTGCGGGTGGGCAGCGGCAACGTGACCGTTGATTTGGATCAGGAGCCTTCTTCCCTGACCGTTGATTTTAAAGGGGGCTCCGGCACTGGCGAGGTTAGTTGGGACGGATTCCAATACGAGGAGAAAGACAAGGATAAAGGCGTCCTCAGAGGAACGTTCGGAAGCGGCGATGTGCTGCTGAAGGTACGCACGGGCTCTGGTGATTTCACCCTGGAATAATGGGATTTCGTGATCCGTTCATATTAGTAGTAGTCGAGAAGGCATCCCTATGCGGGATGCCTTCTTTATTGTGTTTGTGAACAAATTCGAATGGTTCCCTGTTAATTTTATGCCATTCAATATTAAAAAAGATCAGTGCCGATCAGAGAAAATACAGTTGGATCTTAAAAATAGACGGTTGGGAGCAGCGGGCGGCCGTTTTATAGTTGGGTTGTATCGAAAAAAGATCCGAAGGTGAGGTGAGAAGGAGGAAGGTTTAGTTTCAACATTGCTTTGATAAATTTGACGAGGCATTGGAAGGCAAAGGTCGATTACCCATGTTGTCCGCAACGTGGAAGAATTATTCCATCGAAACCGATGTACCGATCGATTTGGTCCGATTGGACCAATTCACGCCGGAGCAGTTGGATCCGTCCCGCTACCCCGTAGCTTATGTTGACGGGACGCTGAAGGATAGCGAGGTCGACGCCGTCGAGAATTACGTCGCGCAAGGAGGTCATGTCGTTGTCCCCTTAAAGGGATGGGTGATGGAACAATATCCGCATGTCTTTCTTGGGAATGAATATCAGGGACTTTCAGGCAAGCTCAGTGAGGATTACCCGGTGCAGCGCCTATTGAACCGGATGGGTCTTGGTCTGATGAACAATACGGCATCGACTCGAACGGAAACCCTGCCCAAATTGACACCGGAGCAATCCGCCAATTATCATTCGCAAAAGCTGCTGGAACTGGCCGAAGCAATTGAGGCCGGGACTCTGTCACCGGATCAGGTAAACGTCGGGCGGCCTGGTGCCGGCGCGGATAAGAAGCTGCAGGTCATCGCTTCGGTGACCGGTGGAACCGTCAGCAGCATCACTCCGCAGAGTCCGCTGTATGCCGTGATCGAGCAGGATGCGAGCGATTTGGAATCCAATCTTACGTTTCCGCTCGACCGTTCCAAAGCGCCCTATACGAGCGCATTATTAGCGTTTCAATTGGGACGGATCGGAAATGACCTGACGGCCCCCAAATCCCCTTATGCCGATCAATTCCCCGGAGCCGTTCCAGCAGAGGCCCCTCGTGTGACGGGACAATCCGTCCACGTGAATTTTGATTATTCAACCTTTGACTATTTGCGTCAAGGGACGGTTCCTAAAAATTGGATTAGTACAGGGCTGTACGCGCCGGCCGGAGAATGGGTAACGGTTCGTGTGCCCGAAGGCACTCAGCATCTAGACGTTCAGGTTGGGGCGCACACGGACAATCTGACAAGTAAAACGGAATGGGAACGACCGCCGGTCATAACGCAGCGAAAGACCCTCTCTCCGGGTGAGAATCGGATTCGCAGTCCTTTTGGCGGTCTGATTTACTTGATTCCAACCAAGCCTCAGCCTGGCGTTGCGAAGGATATTGAAATCAGCGGCGGAGTTCGCGCACCGCATTATATCCTTGGCGAGACCTCTAAGGCCGAATGGGAAGATACGATTCGGCATCATCCCGCCCCCTGGTCGGAGCTTCAGGGACGCAGGGTGATCTTGACGCTGCCGTCCGAGTATATCAGGCAGCTAGAAGATCCACAGCAATTAGTGGAGAAGTGGGATGCGATCGTGGACTACACCGAGGAAGTTGCGGGGCTTTCCCCGGATCAACCGCTGCCGCACAAAAGTATAGACCTTCCGTTCCGTTATGTTGCGGATCGACAGATTAGTGCTGGTTACATGCATGCGGGCTATCCGATCATGTTTCACATCGATCCTTCAGCGGGCCACGCCGTGGACATATCTCGAGTTACACAGGGAGGATGGGGCTTCTGGCACGAGACGGGCCATGAATATCAGCAAGGAGCCTGGAACTGGAACGTAACAGGTGAAATCACGGTTAATATTTACTCCCTTTACGTTCAGGAGAAATTCGGCAACAGCAGCAACTTATTGATTCGCAATGCCGATGGAAAGGACTTCTATGATTTAGCGTTTGAATATATGGAAAGCGATCTTCCAGGTAAGTCGTTCGGTGCTTCCGGCCAGCTGGATCTCTTCGGCTATCTCGTGATGTTCCGCCAGCTTTCCTTGGCTTATGGATGGGACTTTTACGCTGACCTTCATAAGGCGTACCGAGAGCTGCCGGCATCGCAGCTGCCTGCGACGAACCAGGAAGAGATCGATACGTTTGTCGTGATGGCATCCATTACGGCAGGAGAGAATCTGACGGAGTTCTTCGATAAGTGGGCGCTGCCGTATTCCAAAGCGGAGGTTAAATCCCGCATCGAGGCGTTGAACTTACCGTCCCCTGCGCAGGAATTGTGGCGCTTGAGGGAGACGCATTCGCTTAAAGACCCACCAGAAATCAAGGTCGAGTCGGAAACCGAATGGAACCGTGACTCGGTGCAGGTCTCCATCGCGATGACTCCTGAAGCTGAAGCTGCAGGCATGCGGAGCCAATTTAAGCTAGGATCCAAAGGCACATGGACGAATTATACGGCTCCCATACTCTTGGAAACAGAGGGAGAGACAACCGTATATGCCCGAATGGCCGCTTTGTCTGGCGTGACAAGTGACGAAACCTCCAAGACAGTGAGGATTGATCGGAGCGGACCGGAAATAAAGGCAAATGTGCCACAGTCCGTATACCAAACCGAGCGTTTAACCATTTCGCCTCAAATCACGGACACATTAAGCGGCGTATCGGACTTTAGCTTGGAGCTGGATGGCAAGGAAGCTTCCGAAACGCTGGTTAGAGAGCCATTAACGCTGACAGCCGGACCGCATATTCTTCGTATAACGGCAGAAGATGCGGCCGGGAATGTCACGGTTCGTGAATATCCGATCGAAGTTGTTGTCGATCAGGAACAGCTCGACGATATCGTGAGAGCAGGGGAAGAAAAGGGCTGGATTGATAATCACGGCATCACGCTAAGCCTATTGGCCAAAATTGCAGATCTCCAGCAGCATCCTCCTGGAAGCGAAGGAGCCGATGAAGCGCTCACTTCGCTGGAGAACGCCATCAAAGCACAACGGGGCAAGCACATCGATTCCGGTTTTGCGGAGCTGCTTCTTGGAGACATGGACTACATCCGAAACCAAGTCTCGGCTTCATAGCAGCTTATAATTTGCAAAGGGCGGCCGTTTCGGCCGCCCTTTATTTCTGTAGTGACCGTCCATCATGAAATAAATCAGTCCAAGATTAAATTTAGACAATGTACTGCTTTAAAAATATACTGCACAATTAGAAAATACGGCGGTGTTCAATCGCCAAAATGTTCTGTAAGGTGGTGCTTAACAAACCAGAAATCCGCACAACAAGCAAATGAAAAGGGAGGCAAAGATAATGAAGGTCAACAGGCTTAAAGTATTCTGGATTGTTTTGCTTGCCGCCACCATGTCCATGACAGCGGCAGGCTGCGGAGGCAGTGCCAAGGAACAACCGGAGGCAACGTTGGACCCGGAATCCCCTCCGGTTCTATCGGAACTGACGTATTGGGTGCAAATCGTTAGCCAGGTGTCCGCTACGATGAAGAGTTACAACGAAATCGAGGCTTATAAGGAATTGGAGAGTTTAACCGGAGTGAAAGTGGACTTTCAGCATCCTCCGCAGGGCCAGCAAGCCACGGAGCAGTTTAACCTCATGATGACCTCGGAAAAGCTTCCGGATGTGATCGAATATTCTTGGGCCGGCTATCCTGGGGGACCGGAGAAGGCGATCAAGGATGGCAAAATCATCAAACTCAATGATTTGATCGACCAGCATGCACCAAACTTTAAGAAGGTGCTTGAGGAGCATCCGGAGTGGAAGAAGGAAATTATGACCGATGACGGCAGCATATACGTGTTCCCGTTCCTGCGTACCGACGACAAGCTTAAGGTATTTCTCGGACCGACGATCCGGCAGGATTGGCTCGATAAGCTGGGGCTTTCGATGCCGACGACGATTGATGAATGGTACAACGTGTTGAAGGCCTTTAAGGAACAAGACCCGAACGGCAATGGCAAAGCGGATGAGATCCCACTATATCTGACGAAGGGAGATGTCGATACAACGACCGCTTTTCTCGGAGCGTGGGGAATTAACGCCGGATTTTATCAAGAGGAAGGACAGGTTAAATACGGCCCGACTGACCCGAGGTTCAAGGAGTTCCTGACACTCATGAACCAGTGGTACAAGGAAGGCTTACTCGATCAAGACTTTGCGACGACCGATGAGAAAATGCTGGAGGCCAAAATTACCGGCGGGCAAA
Source organism: Paenibacillus sp. FSL W8-0919 (assembly GCF_038003785.1). Lineage (NCBI taxonomy): Bacteria > Bacillati > Bacillota > Bacilli > Caryophanales > Paenibacillaceae > Paenibacillus > Paenibacillus sp. FSL W8-0919. The sequence goes on along the minus strand of NZ_JBBOPV010000001.1, from coordinate 5,029,029 downwards.
TCGGATCAGCGATTCTATACACCGGCAGTGGGATCGGCAAGTATGGAACGCTCATGAAGGATAAAGATCCGAATTTCAGATTGGTGGCAGCGCCCTACCCTGTGATGAACAAAGGCGACAAGCAAATCTGGGGTTACAAGGACTATGCATTTAACGGAATCGGGGCGGCGATCACGACCAGCAACAAAAATCCGATTGAAACCGTAAAGTGGCTGGATTACGGCTACTCCGAGGAAGGGACCCTGTTATTTAACTTCGGAAAAGAGGGCGTCAGCTATACGATGGAAGACGGCAAGCCCAAATTCAAACCCGAAGTATTAAATGATCCTTCCGGACTGCCAGTGATCCAATCCATGTCCAAGCATAACCGAGCAACCTTCAGCGGGCCGTTCATGCTCGATATTCGTTTCGATGAGCAATATACGACCGAGCCTGATCAGCTGGAGTCCAAGATCATCTGGGCTGAGCCGACCATGGAAAAGAAAATGCCGCGCACAACGCCGACTCAAGCCGAGAGCAGCCGCTATGCTTCAATTATGACAGACATTAACACGTACAAGGACGAGATGTACTTGAAATTCGTCATGGGCGCCGAGCCATTGGATCAGTTCGATAAGTATGTGAAAACCATTGAATCCATGGGTCTAGCGGAAGCCCTGGAAATCCAGCAGAACGCCTTGGAGCGTTACGGTAAGCGGTAGGAAGCAATAAGGCAAAAGATTAAAGGCTAACCGCCGTAGAGCGGCGGAAAATATGCAGTTCCCGTCGCTCTTGGTGCGGCACAATAAATAAAAGTTGGAGGGAGGAATCCGATTGTCTGCTGCACGGGAACATCCCTTCGAGTCTCGTAAAGGGAAATGGACAACGATTTCGAAAGATTTAAGACGGAACAAATACGTCTACATACTGGCGCTTCCCGTCATTCTATACTATGCCGTCTTCCACTATGGACCGATGTACGGTCTATTGATGGCTTTCAAAGATTTCAGTATCGCGGACGGCATTTGGGGAAGCGAGTGGATCGGATTTGAGCATTTCCGCAATTTCTTTAACAGCTATTATTTCGAACGCCTTCTGCGCAATACCGTGCTGATCAATGTCTATGAGCTCATCTTCGCGTTTCCGGCACCGATTATCCTTGCCCTGCTGCTGAATGAAATCCGCAGCCGGCTGTTTAAGCGTACAGTTCAAACGATATCGTATTTGCCGCATTTCGTATCCATCGTCGTGGTTACGGGGATCATGTTCGATTTCCTCGCAAGAGATGGCTTGGTTAATCAGATACTGGGCTTTTTCGGCATCGAATCGATTCCGTTCATGAGCGAGGCCGGATGGTTCCGTACGCTATATGTCGGGTCCGGCATTTGGCAAGGCGTAGGCTGGGGTTCGATCATTTATCTTGCCTCCATCGCAACCATTGATCCGACCCTTTACGAGGCAGCCAAGATGGACGGCGCTGGCCGCTGGAAACAGATGCTGCACATAACGCTGCCTGGGATGCTGCCGACGATCATTATTATTTTCATTTTAAATATGGGCTCCATGCTTAGCGTTGGCAGCGAAAAAGTATTGCTGATGTACAGCCCGCTAACTTATGAAACGGCTGACGTGATCTCGACCTTTGTGTATCGGCGAGGGGTTCTGGAGACGGATTACGGTTTTACGACGGCTGTAGGTTTATTTAATTCGGTGGTCAGCTTCATTCTGCTTGTACTCGCGAACTCGATCAGCAAGCGGGTCAGCGAACATAAACTCTGGTAGAGAGGGGGGCGGTTATGGCTAATAAACGAACCGCCGGAGAGACCATATTCGTCTGGTTCAATGCGTTGATTCTAACCGGTCTCTGCTTCGTCACCTTATATCCATTCGTGTACGTTGCCTTTGCTTCGTTCAGCGATCCCGCTTCGTTAGCCCAGCACCGAGGGCTGCTGTTCACGCCGCTTGATATCAACTTCGAAGCCTATAAGGCGGTGTTTAACAATCCGATGATTACGACGGGGTATCGGAACACGCTGATCTACGTTGCGGCGGGAACAGCCATCAATCTGGTGGCCACGGCGATCGGCGCATACGTGTTGTCCCGCAGAAATTTGTACTTTAAAAATCTATTGATGATGTTGATCGTCATTACCATGTTTTTTGGCGGCGGCCTGATCCCGACTTATCTTCTGATCAATAACCTGGGAATGCTGAACACGATCTGGGCGATGCTCATCCCAGGGATGATCGGGACATTTAATATGATCATTATGCGGACTGCCTTTCAGTCCGTACCGATAAGTCTTGAGGAATCAGCGAAAATCGACGGTGCGAACGACCTGATCATTCTATTCCGAATCATTATCCCCCTGTCCATGCCCGTTATCGCCGTAATGATTCTATGGTATGCCGTGGGACACTGGAATTCATATTTCGGGGCGCTCATCTACCTGCGGGACCGGGAGTTATTCCCGCTCCAGCTTGTGCTCCGGGAAATTCTCATAACCAATACGACGGACAACATGATGACGGAAGCCTCCGGGGACCGGATGGCGATCGCGGACACGATTAAATATGCAACGATCATCGTGTCCACATTACCGATACTGCTTCTGTATCCGTTTTTGCAAAAATACTTCGTCAAAGGTGTCTTGATCGGCGCCATTAAGGAATAGGAGGAGAACGATGGCTGATTCATCATTAGATATCGTAGCGGAAAGCAAGAACCGGATGCAGTGGTGGAAGGATGCCAAATTCGGCATGTTCATCCACTGGGGGGTGTATTCGCTGCTCGGCAAAGGAGAGTGGGTGATGTATGCTGACAAAATTCCGGTAAAGGAATATGAGAAGCTTGCCGGGGAATTCAACCCGACACAGTTTGATGCCAAAGCTTGGGTGAAATGCGCCAAAAGGGCCGGCATGAAATATATCGTCATCACGGCCAAGCACCACGATGGCTTCGCCATGTACCACTCGCGGACGGACCCGTTCAATATTGTTGATGCTTCTTCATTCGGCCGGGATCCGTTGAAGGAACTGTCCGAAGCTTGCAGGGAGGAAGGAATCAGGCTCTGCTTCTACTATTCTCATGTGATTGATTGGCATCATCCGCATGCGCTTCACGATACATTTAACAATCTGTGGGACTATGAGCTGGAGAAGAAGGCGTTCTTCAGTTATTGGAACCATAAAGCAAAGGGGCAAGTGCGCGAGCTGCTGACGGAATACGGCCCCGTCGGGCTGCTCTGGTTCGATACATCCGGGGGATTGTCGAAGAAGGAGAGCGAAGCGATGGTAAACATGATTCGTGAGCTTCAGCCCGATTGCCTGATTAACAGCAGAGTGAGCCATTGGCCTGATTTTGGTGATTACCAATCCAAGGGCGATAACGAAATCCCGATGCATGGAGAGGAGACGAGGGAATGGGAGACGCCGATGACCCTAAATCAATCGTGGGGGTACAGCACCAAGGATCAAGTATGGAAATCGACGGATGCTTTGATCCGAAAGTTAGTGCACATCGTGAGTAAGGGAGGAAATTTGCTGCTCAATGTCGGCCCTACGGAAACAGGAATAATTCCGGAACAATCCGCTTTGCGCCTGAAGGAAGTTGGCGAATGGCTTGCTCGAAATGGAGAGGCGGTCTACGGTACGAGCGCAAGCCCGTTCCCTTATGAGCTGGAGTGGGGAGCGGTTACGGTTAAAGAAGATATTCTCTTCCTTCATGTATACAACCGATATTGGCCAGAGGGAGAACTGGCATTGAACGGGGTGAGAAATACGGTTAAACATGCATATCTGCTCACGGACCCGACGACAAGCAGTCTTCCCGTGCACCAGAGCTATCAACCGGAAACGGACCATCACGCGATGCGGATCCGACTGCCCAAGCATCCCCCGGAAGACCATGTTTCGGTTATTGCATTGGAAGTCGAGGGCAAGATCGATGTAGATCGGGGGTTTATCCAACAGGCGAATGGCTCCATTAAGCTGGATCTTGTACTGTCAGAGATAACGACCGGGAGCGAGATGAACGAGGCACGGTGGAGCTTTAAGGCTTCATCTTCCGGCATTTACGAAGTCATGCTTGTTAATTTCAAAAAATCCGGTGCCGTTTGGGAAAAGGAATACGATCATGAGGTCACCGTACGGGCGGCAGGGCAGACGATCTCATGTATTCCCCAAGAGGATAAGGTCGTCAACGACTCCATATCCTGTCAGCATCCGTACACCGAGGTTCATTCATCTGTCGGACGGATCGTAATTGAGGATCCGGGTACGTATGCGTTGACCTTATCAACCAAGCTTGCGAAACCGAAGCCTTTCGGACCGGAAATTTGGCAGGCGGCAGCCGTGAAGCTTCGTTCGGTTCGATTGGTTCCTCTCATTGGATGACCGGACTTATTAAAGGGATTGCTAGTCCGTTTGGCGAAGGATTCAAGAAATAGGTTTCCATACATTTTCTTGGAGGAATGCCCATGATCTCGATACCCGGCTTTATTCCCGGCAAGCGAAAGAGGAGCAGCCGGGGACGCGTCTTGAAAACCATGATCGTTTCGTACATGCTCATCCTGTTATTGCCTATGACCGTGGGGCTTTTTCTATATGGACGGGTGGAAAACGTGATGGAAAACAATGTGGAGCGTTCAAATTCGGCAATGCTGGAGCAGCTGCGGCTTTCAATGGACAGCAAGCTTAAAGAGTTTTGGCCAAACAAATCATGTTTAACCCGAAGCTGGCTCATTTGCTGAATCTTGATAGGCAAGATCCAGCCGGGGCGTATCGCCAGGTAGAATTCGTCCGCGATTACTTGAACCGCTATCAATCTTTTGTAAGCGGATTCGTGAAGGACTATTATGTTCATCTGCAAGCGGGAGACGTCATTCTGAAGCCGGGAATGCGGACGGATGCAAGAACCTTCTACGACAAGTATTATCGGTTTGAGCATATGGAATTTGAAACTTGGAAGCGGACGTTGCTCGGCAGCTACCACAACAAGGCTTTCTTGCCCTCCAATGTGCTGCTGCAGGACCCGAATCAAGCAAATGGCAACCCGGCGGATGTCATCACTTATGCGCAGTCCCTTCCGTTCCATGAAGTTTCCAATATCCGCGGAACGCTTGTGATCATGATCGATGGGCAGCAGCTTCAGGAGATGTTCCGGCAAATCGAGTCCGCGAACGACAGCGAGATTTATATCCTCGACAAGGAACAGGGCGTGATCGCAAGCTCCTCTGGCTCGGAGCTGTCATTACAGGTGACGGAAAAGCTGGCTGGTCCATCGGGATTGTTTAAAACTACATTAAATGGCACGGACAGCATGATAACCTTTACGGAATCCAAGGAAGCCGGCTGGCATTATGTGTCCGTCATGCCGATGGACAGCGTTATGGAACGAGTATCGCAGCTAAAGAGAATGGCGCTCACGGTGTTAGTCGTATCGCTTGTCGCGGGGGCGGCCATTGCTTGTTGGTTTGCATACCGACAATATAGTCCCGTCAAACGGGTGGTTGATGCCATACTTCAAGGAAAGCCGGTTCAGGATAAGCCGGCCGCAAACGAATATGATTTTATTTTGCAAACGATCGAAGGCTCGCTCGTTGAGCAGCGGCATCTGAGAGAGCGATTGTTCAGGCAGACGCCTGTCATCCGTGCCGATTTTCTGTCAAGGCTCATTCGGGGATACATTGATCCGGAACATGCGGGCGATCACGGGGGGCCGTCATTAGCGACGATGGGTATACACTTCGCGTCCGACAAGTTTGCAGTCATCATTGTTCAAGCAGTGAATATTACAAGGCTGTCACCAGAGCCATCCGAGCAAGACTGGACGCAAATTCGGTTTATCATCTCGAATATCGGCACGGATATTGCAAATTCGGGACATCAGGGATTCGCTGTCGATCTGGAACGCGATCGGGTAGCGATCCTGATCAATTTCCATCCGGTTGAAGAGGTGGAAACAGGACTCTTCCTTCATGAGATCGCAGAACGATTGCTTCGGGTCTTGGAGGACCGTTTTCATATTTCCGTGACGATCGCCGTCAGCAGCGTACACACAGGAAACGGAACCATCGGCAGCGCTTATCTGGAAGCAATGGCAGCCCTGGATTACCGGATGTTCAGCGGTAGAAATTCAATCATTCACTTCGGGCATGTACGGGACATTAAGCATCATTATTACTATCCGATCGAATTCGAGACGCAGCTTGTCAACCATGTGAGAAGCGGAGATACGGAAAACGTCGCTAAGCTGCTGGACAATATTTATACGATGAATTTTAATTCATCGGGAATGACCCCTGAGCTGGGAAGATGCTTGTTCTTCAACATTATCAGCACATTTCTGAAAATACTGAATTTGACGAACACGGATCATGAAAGCCTTCTAGGCCCGAGCTTTGATCCCGTAAAACACATATTCGGTTGTTCCACAAGCGATGAAATGCATACCGAGACCAAGCGGTTGTATGAAAAGCTGTCCCGTCTCTTTCATACGGAGCACAGCGATCACAGCATCCAGCTGCAGCAGGATTTGATGGTATTCATCGACCGGAATTTAACTGACTATAATTTAGGACTTGGCATGATTGCCGACCATTTCGGCATGACGCCGCAATATATCTCGAGTTTCTTTAAGAAGATGAATCAATGCAATATCACCGACTATATTACCCGCGCGAGGATTGAGAAAGCGAAGACTTTGATGGAGCAATCGGAACTGACCAATGCGCAGCTGGCCCAACTAGTCGGCTATACAAACGATGTCGTGTTCATCCGGGCATTCAAGAAATTGGAGGGGGTAACACCCGGCAAATATCGGGTGAGTGCAAGCGGGCATTAAACTTGAACGTGAAGAGGAGTGGCAAATTAGACATGGAAGCGATCCAGGAACCATTAAAATACGGCGTGACCACGACTTGGACGCGTCAAAGGACCGAAGCCGCCATTGAATTCGTGCTGCATAAGATCGATGAAAATTTGGACACATTTTCGGACCGTTTTCCGTCCCCTGCAAGCCGTAATCATATCTACGAGCCAATCGGCAACACGGAATGGACCTCGTCCTTCTGGACCGGGATGCTGTGGTTGGCATATGAAGTTACAGGTGATGCGAAGTACCGCTCGCCCGCGGAGCATCAACTCCACAGCTACAAGGAGCGTGTGGAGCAGCGCATCGCAACGGAGACGCATGATCTGGGTTTTTTGTATTCCTTGTCCTGCGTGGCTGCATACAAATTGACCGGGAACGAAGATGCAAGACAGGTTGCCTTGGCCGCCGCAGACCTATTGATGGAGCGGTTTTTCGAGAAAGCCGGCATCATTCAGGCTTGGGGGAAGCTGGACCAACCGTCTCAGCGCGGCAGGATGATCATCGACTGTTGCATGAATTTGCCTTTGCTCTATTGGGCGACTGAAGAAACCGGTAAACCGAAATATCGACGTGCTGCCATAAGCCATGCCCGGCAATCCGCTGCATATTTGATTCGTGAGGATTCCTCAACGTACCATACGTATTATATGGATGTCGAGAGCGGAGAGCCAAGATTTGGGCAAACGTCCCAAGGGTACGCTGATCATTCATGCTGGTCGCGCGGTCAGGCCTGGGCCATTTATGGTTTGCCGCTCAGTTATGCATATACAAGGGAAGAAGCGCTGCTGCATCATGCTGAGCGGGTCACGAAATACTTTTTGAATCGGCTGCCTGAGGATTATGTGTGTTATTGGGATTTGATATTCACCGAAGGCCTGGAAGAAGAGAGGGACAGCTCGGCGGCCGCCATTTCGGTATGCGGAATGCTGGAACTGGCTAAGCACTTGCCGCTCTCGCATCCGGAGCGCCGAACGTACGAGAACGCAGCACTTCGTATCCTGGAGTCTTTATCCGATCGATATACGACGGCTTCGCTCCCTGAATCCAACGGCATTCTCCAGCATGCGGTGTATGGAAAGCCGCTCGGGAACGGAATCGACGAATGCTGCATATGGGGAGATTATTTCTATTTTGAAGCGCTGGTGAGGGTTTTAAAAGATTGGGATATGTACTGGTAAAGGAAAGAACGAGATGCCGAGAAGTACGAACAAATTGCTAATGACCGCCATTTGGCGGCCGTCTTTTTTGTCGCAGGCACAATCAAATCCAATCATCAATTACTTCATGTTGACTTCGCTTGGCTCACGCTGCATTTTCTCTGAATAACTTAAGTCGATTCTTATAACAATAAACCTTGGACTCCATATTTGAACTGCAGATAAGGAGCCATTCCCAAGCCATAATCCGGCTATCAAGTTGATGCATTGGAAATAAGGCTAAAATATGAGGAGGTTATATGCATGCAATTCCAACAGCCGCAAAATCACCAAAATATTGAAACCGGTATGGTTCCTCCGCAATTGAACCATGGCGGGCACGAAATGTTCGACGTCCACGAAGTGTTGGCAGGGGCCATCAATACGATTGATACTTATACGATGCTAAGCGGGCACGTACAAGATCCGGAGCTTCGGGATATTATGCAGCGCCAGAAGCAATTTATGGCTGATGAATACAACATCACCTTGGAGTGCTTTAAATCAGGGCAAGACCCATCCAAACCGACCCAAAGCTATAAAATGAAGCAGGGGAATGACTTTACTTACGGGATGAAGCCATCCCAGCCGAAGAAACCAATGCAGTCGACAGCAGAAATAAACGATGAGTTCATTTCCCAATGCATGCTGAATGCGGTTAAAGCCGGTGCTACCGTAAAAACAAATGCCGCCCTGGAATCCACCAATCCAGTCGTGCGCCGGGTGCTTGCAGATTCGCTGCCAAACTGTATTGAAATGGCTTATGAAATCTCCCTGTATCAGAACAAGCATGGCTACTATCAGGTACCACAGCTTCCGCGGCAGGATATGACGCAAATGCAAAATAGCTACGCTCCTGCTATGGTTCAGCCGCAAACACCTGGCAATATAATGCCTCACTAATGATCCAAGCGCCTTATCTCGAATGGGATAGGGCGCTTTTTTTACGACAACTTTTACCATTGCCGGCTCGATTAAACTCCTTTCACAGCAATCGCGGGAAGTTACTGGGAGCCATCGAAAATGCTTGCCAGATCGCATATCTTTCATTAACATGAAATGAATCTGTCTATACCTTCGAAAGGAGTATGCCATGATTGCCCTTTAAGGAAACAGGAGGATGGCTTAATGAGTAAAGGCTCGAAATCTGTGATGTTGTTGACAACGGTAGTTCTTCTGGCTGTTCTTCTCGTAGGCTGCGGCGGCACCGACAAATTGACGGTCGATCAGGTTAACATCGTGGCCGATCTGCTGCCGGACGGTGACTTGTACGTGGAGGAGCTTTTTACCTATACTGTCAGCGGTGAGTACGATTCGATATCGCGATTTATGGACAATTTCGGGGATGCGAATATCGAGTTCTTCGAGGCATATGTTCCACCCGTCGATCGGGAGCTAGGCAATTTCGGCTATCAAAATTTAGAGCGGTATCCGGTCACCTTAAGATGGAAAAGGGGTTCCTACTTCATCGATGTACAGGCAAAGGATGAAACCAGGCAGGTATATTATCGCTACAGGCTTGATAAGGAGGCAGTGAAATATGACGATCGTGGAGAGCTGGATTGGTCCTTGCTTAAGGATAACGACAAGGAGCATCAGAACGTATCGGTTACGCTGCGTATAAGGCAGCCTGTGCAAGAACCGGTTATCGTCTATGCTTACGACCGCTCCGGTGGGGCTGTTACGGAGACTTCCGAACGAGTATCCCGATACGAAAACAAGCTTCTGCCGAAGGGGGATCATGTGCGGATGAAGGTGTTTGTTCCAGCAGAGGCGCTTCCCGAGTTGGAAACGACGTCGTCTTCTTCCCTACTATCGGAACGGCTGGAGCAAGAGTCGGCGCTTCAACGCCGATTCGTGGAGCGGGATCGTCTGCTTGAAGCCGGTGTTTATGTAAGCCGCTGGATGACTTATGCCGCAATAGCAGGTGTCGTGTTTTATGCACTATCCATTCGCAGGCTCGCAGCATGGTGGGACGGACGGCGAATAACCATGGAAGAGATTGAACATATGGATCCGAGCAGTCTGGTCTACCTCTTCAGGAAAGGTAAGCTTCGGCGCGAAAATGTGCTCGCCAGTGTGTTTGCTCTGCGACGCAAGGGCATGCTCGATATTTCCATGGAGCATTTGGGAACGCGGTTTCAGCAAGATGACAGCGCCCCGAAGGAGGGCCCGCAGTTCAGATTCGCGGGGAATCGTTCCGGCTTGACGAAATCGGAGCGGTATCTTCTGAGCTGGCTGTTCCGTGGGACGGAATTTCTGAAACTGGACAGCATATCCGGGCCCACGAAATCAGAACGTCATCAGAAAAGCTCGATGCACATCTACAAGAATCGCTTGAAAGGCCTGGAGACAGGGTTCAATCGTTGGCGGGAGATCGTGGAACAAGAGAATCGCCAAACGATAAAGTACGGAGTATATAGGCCGAGAAAAATAATCTTCGCCGTGCTTGCTCTCGTGCATGTTACATTGCTGACCTACCTGTATATCGCGGACGTTATATCATGGGGATGGATCGGCGTAATGATTCTTATTTTGGGAGGCGGAGCCGCCCTGGCTTCCATTCGTTGGCGTCAGAAAAAATATATCATAGCCTTCTTGATCGTCTGCTTCTTCATGGGTGCTCAAATCATGTACGACCCGGTCGTTGATACATACTTGGACTTTGTTCTTCTATCGATTCTATTGGTCGGACTTATGCCCGGAGTCGTATTAGATCGCAGATCGGAAGCCTGCCGGAGCGCGGTGAAACGATATCGCAGAATGCTGGCTAGAGGCGGCAGGAGCGAAGATCGCGAGCCTATTCATCTCGAACGGATGATGGAAGCGGCGCTTCTGCTCGGCGTAGGAAGGAGGTTTTTGACACGTATTCGAAAGAAGCAACCGGATTATGTCCGATCTCACGCTTCTCCGCTATTTGATCCCGCTTCGCATGTTGCGCTTGATTTTGCCTTTCAACGGTCATGGAAAGGGTTGGCTGGCAACTCGTCTTCATGGAGCAGCAGTGGCGGAGACGGTGGGGATGGGGACAGCGGTGGCGGATTTTTCGGGGACAGCAATGACAGCGGCAGCGATGGAGGAGATGGCGGCGGCGATTAAACAGCAAGCTGAAGCGAGAACTTTTTAGCGTATTTTCCTTTTATTCGTAAGCAGCAATATTCATCAATCTTGGCAATTTAGGAGCCCCTCGTTAGATCTAACATTGGTCAGAGGGGCTTTTTTTATTGTCTTCTTCGTATCTAAATTTCGATTAGAGGACAATCTCGCGCGTTTTCGGTCGTGGAAAGGCTTGACACCTAGTCATGTGGAATGATAATTTGTATGCACAACTAAAAAGGAGTGTATAAGATGGAACACTTTCATGACCACTTACTCAAGGGATGTCTATACTTCACGGCCAATCAGTTGGCCCGCTCCATGACCAAACTAGCCGAGGATGAATTTCGCATAACTGGCTTGTCTCCGACCTACGCGTTCCTGATGATTGCCGTGAATGAGAAGCAAGGCATTTCTCAGAAGGAGCTTGGAGAGGTTTTGCATATAACACCTTCAACGGTGACCCGTTTTATCGAGAAGCTGCAGGCTAAAGGCCTGGTGTACGCTGAACAAAAGGGCAGAATGTCCTTGATTTACTCCACGGAGAAGGGGAAAGAGCTGCAGCCGGATATCGAGAAAGCTTGGCTTAACCTCTATGATCGGTACTCCAATATCATCGGAGAACAAACCGGAATCGAATTAACAGAACAGCTATTCCAGATAAGCAATCAATTGGAGGGTAAAAAGTAGAGTTAAAAAAAACGCCGCCTGTCTCTTTCAGGAGGCCTTGGCGGCTTTAAAGGTTTATGACGATGCCTTCATTATTGTAACCAAGTAACATTACATCATTTCATGAATGCTTCGCGATTTAGGGAAGATGATGGCAAGCTCTGTATATTGGCCTGGTTCGGATCGCGCAGACAACCGGTGTCCCAGTTTGATGGCCATCTGGCTGGCCAGGTACAATCCCAATCCCGTTGATTTTGCGTCATTTCTACCGGTTAATCCGGTGAAACCTTTATCAAAAATTCTTCCGAGATCTTCCGGAAGGATGCCGATGCCGGTATCCCGGATCAAAAGCCGCTTCTCGCTCGGATTATCCTCGATGGAACAGGTAACGGCACCTCCTTGGTTTGTATATTTCAAGGCGTTGGTGATGATTTGGTCGAGGATGAATCCAAGCCACTTGGCGTCACTGTGAACCGTGTGTTCTTCTTCCCACATGGTGAACCGGAGCCGTTTGGCAACGAACAGCTTGGCGTACTTGCGGACACAGGCTCGCATGATCTGGTTCAGTGAAACCTCGGCAATCAAATAATCCCTCGAAAATGAATCGATCCGAGAATAATAGAGCGCTTGTTCAACATAGTGATCGATTTTGTTCACTTCATCCTCCAGCTTATTCACGAGCTCCTCAGCCGATTTGCCGGCACTGTTTCTCATCAGCAGATGGGCAGCCGTGATGGGAAGCTTTACCTCGTGAATCCAAGACATGATAAAGTCATGATAGTCCTTCCGTTCCCCATGGTACTTTCGAATAGTGTCCAGCTTCGCTTGATGGAGCTTTCTTGCCAACGCTGTGTAGAGCTGTTGCTCATGACTGATCGGCTTTGGTACAGCAGCGACAATATCGTCATCATCGTTTCCGGTCAATTCATCCAGTGCTTGATAATGTGCATAGCGCCGAGCATATCCAACGATCAGATAGGTGGCGGTTAAGATTAAGCACCCGAGCAGCGTGTAAAAAATATCTCCGGCATCATATTTTCCGGATGCACTAACAAACATCATTAAGGTTGCAAACAGCATCTGCGCGACGGCCAATAATATCACATAACGTTTATCTTCTAAATATCGCAGAAAACTCATTTGATCATATACCCTTCACCCTTGATCGTTGTGATAAACCGGCTTTTTCCCAGATCATCCAATTTTTTTCGGATTCGCGTCATATTAACCGTCAAGGTGTTGTCATCCACAAAGCTTTCATCCTCCCACAAACGGCGCATGATGGTTTCTCTGCTGACGATGCTACCTTTACTCTGCATCAACAGATTCAGGATTCGGAACTCGTTCTTCGTCAGCTCCACTGATTGCTCTCCGGATAACAGCCTCCCATCATGAAGGTTCAGGATCACGCCTTCATGTTCGATTACATTCGGGAAAGGATCGATATACGAGTAGGTTCTGCGCAGCAGCGCTTTGATTTTGGAGATCAGCACTTCGTCATAGAACGGCTTCTGTATATAGTCGTCTCCGCCCATATTGATCGCCATCACCATATCCATTGGCGTATTGCGGGAGGAAAGGAAGATAATCGGCACATTGGAGACTTCCCTAATCCGGCTGCACCAATAGAAACCGTCATACACAGGCAGGTTGATGTCTAAGAGCATCAGATGAGGCTGTTCTGCCACATAACGTTCCTGGACCCGATCAAAATCGTTACAAAGCACAGACTCGAATCCCCATTTCTGCAAGGTTTCCCCGAGCATTTCACTGATCGTTGCATCGTCTTCCACGATCATGATCTTCACATATAATCCCTCCGATCCGGCGCGGTTCATGTCATTTCATCTCATTATACCTTTGATAGGGAAAGCAAACATCATCGCTTTGGACAAGGTTACAAAAATGTAAGCCTGCTCAAGAATTTCGTAAGTCAGGAGTAAGGCTGCTCGTTAAAAACGGTGTTATGATACCAGGGAATGATTACCTGGAGGTGGAGAACAGATGAAAGAGCTCGTTAAAATACAGCAATTACAAAAGTCGTACGGCGTCAAAGGAAATGTGATCCCGGTGCTGTACGGCATTGATATGACTGTTAAGGAAGGAGAATTTGTCGGGATAATGGGGCCATCCGGCTCCGGGAAAACGACACTGCTCAATATCGTATCCACGATCGACGAGCCGACCTCTGGAGACATCGTGATCGACGGGGAGAACGTGCTGCAGATGAATGAAGCACAATTATCGGAGTTTCGCCGAACGAAGCTGGGCTTTATTTTTCAAGACTATCATCTCTTAGATACGCTGACCGTCAAGGAAAATATTGTGCTTCCGCTCGCCCTTGCAAGGATGGGCGTCGATGAAACGGAACGCCGGGTGGCAGCGATCGGGGAGCGCTTTGGCATCGGCCATATTATGGACAAATACCCGTATCAAATCTCCGGCGGGCAAAAGCAGAGAACGGCTGCTTCCCGTGCAATCGTGACCGATCCGAGACTGATTTTGGCGGATGAACCGACGGGTGCTTTGGATTCCCGCGCTGCTGCCGACTTGCTCGAGGCGATGAAGGATCTGAACGAGCAGGAATTCGTCACGATCCTGATGGTCACGCATGATGCTTACGCAGCAAGCTATTGCAGCCGCGTGATGTTTATTAAAGACGGCGGCATTTTTGCAGAACTGGTCAAGGGAAGCATGTCCAGAAAGGAAATGTTCAAAAAGATATTGGATGTGCTGAACGTGCTGGGAGGAGATGCCAATGACGCTGTTTGATCTGGCTAAGAAAAACATACGGGGCAATTTCCGCCATTATTTTGTTTATTTCATCTCCATGTTTATAAGTGTCGTCATTTTTTATATTTTCGCTTCCCTGCAGTACAGTACGGAAATCATGAACGCGATCGAGTCGTCCAGCAGCATGAAGTCCACGTTCTTCATTGCTTCGATCGTGTTAATCTTGTTCGTGTCGGTGTTTATCCTGTATTCCAACCAATTCTTCTCCAGAAAACGGAAGAAGGAAGTAGGGCTGTATGCCCTGCTGGGATTGCCCAAACGAACGATCGGCCGTTTGCTATTCTATGAAAATCTTCTGATCGGTTTAATCGTTCTCGCATTGGCAATCGGTGCCGGATCTCTTCTGTCAAAGCTCTTCACCATGATCCTGGCCCGGCTGCTCGGCATCAGCGTGGATATCGGGATGTCGATCTCCTTTCCGGCTGTCATCAGTACGATCATCGTGTTCATGATGATTATTCTGATCACTTCTGTGCAGGCGTATAGGCTGATCTACCGATTCCGGCTGATCGAGCTGTTTCGTGCGGAACAGGAAGGGGAGCGGGAACCGCGGGCTTCCATCCTTTCGGCGTTTGCTGCTATCCTCATCCTGTCGATCAGTTATGGGTTCGGACTTCGCGAGTTTGCGAATAATGAGCAGATCCTGACCAATCTTGGGGTGATGTCGGTCGGGATCATAGCGGGGACGGGACTCTTGTTTTCATCGCTTATTATTTTTGTCCTGCGATTGGCGAAGCGCCGTAAACGTTATTACTATAAGGGGTTGAACTTGGTAGTTACGTCGAATCTCGTCTATCGCATGAAGGGGAACGCCCGCACGTTCGGCATCATATCCATCTTGTCGGCTTTGGCGTTGTGCGCATTCAGCTTTGGCTTGAGTACTTACCATACCTACGAGCATTCCACGCGTTTGATCGCTCCCTTCAGCTATATGTTTGTTAGCCAGGAGGAAGCTTTTAACAAGCAAGTCGACCATCTGATCCGAAGCGATATGGCGCATCCTGTGGCCGAGCAGGTTACGATTCCTGTTATTCATCTGAACGGACATTCTTCGAGCGATGAGATTATATCGAAGAAACAAATGGCATCTAACGATCGGCCCATCAAAGTCACCTCCGTGAGCGGATATAACCGGGCTGCGGAAGCGCTCAGCATTCCCCGACTGGATGTGACGGAGCCCGGCCGGGCGATTGCGATTCGCCCGATGTACACGGAGCATGAGTGGTCGGATTATGACGGAGAGACGATCACCTTGGAGCTGCCCTCACGACCGTTGACTCTGGCATTTACCGATATGACGATCGAACGTATCGTGAACTGGAGCTATCCGGATATAATGGTCGTGGTCGCTGATGAAACCTACCGCGCCATCGAGCGGCAGAGTCCTTCTGTAGACTATATCGGCTACACGGTAGAGGGGCAGAAAACAACGAGGGCTACGTCTAATGCGCTTGCCGCCATGGCCACGCCGGAATCAAAGATGACGTCGTATTATGCCGAATATCGCGTTGGAATCGAGAGCGCTGCGCTAAATGTATTTATCCTTGGCTTTTTGGGACTTGTATTCCTCTTGGCAACGGGGAGCGTCCTTTATTTCAAGCAGTTGACCGAAGCGGCGGGAGATCAGGCCCGCTACGATGTTCTGAGGAGAATCGGTGTGAGCAATAACGAGATTAGCGGTTCGATCTTTAAGCAGAACGCTATGATCTTTATGCTGCCGCTGCTCGTTGGGGTGGTACATTATATTGTCGTATTCAGCTGGCTAAGGAGGCTGTTCGGCGGATTGGGCGGCATCAGTCTTCTGGAGCCCGTCCTGGTCTGTATTAGCGTGTTTATGATGATCTATATGGTCTACTTTGTGCTGACCGTAGGTTCTGTCAGCAAAATTCTCATCGGGGAAACCCCGCGTTGGGTCCGTCTTTCGGTGCTGGTGATCATGTCAGTAGCCATCATACTTGTCGGGATCTTCGTATGGCTGGCCCTGGTCCCGCAGGAAGAAGAAATCGCAAAGGGGCCAAGCGTCCAGCTCCACATTCCTGCACCTATGGGGAAATATCCGGTCGGCGTGACAGAGCTACACTTAATGGATAAGGACAGAATGGACCCTTGGGTTAACGAAGGACCGAGGGAGCTTATGATCAGCATCTGGTACCCTGCCGAGGAAGAAAGCGGACAAAAGGCCATGTATATGCGGGAAGGTGCAGCAAAACATTATGACCAAGCGGAACTTCCATCCATCGGTCTTACCCCTGGCACGGTCAATCTGGCCGATATCGATACCCACGCATGGCTGGAGGCGCCTGCGGCCGATAATGAGGGAGGTTGGCCGGTGATCATCTTCTCCCCGGGCGGCTCCATCCCGCGAAGCTTTGGCACGATCCTGGTGCAGGAAATGGCTAGCCGAGGATATGTCGTCATTACGTTGGATCATACCCATGAAGCATCAGTCGTCGAATTTGCCGACGGTCGGGTCGTAACGGAGGCGCTGCCGGCTTTCAGTGCTGAAACGGTGCTTAAGATGATCGATGTCCGTGTTGATGATGTGCGATTTGTACTGGATCAATTGATCGAAATGAGGGCAGGCAGCAATCCGGATGCAGGTAAGAAGTTGCTGCCTCAAGGTTTGGCCGCCAGTCTTAATCTTTCCAAGGTAGGCATTTATGGGCACTCTGCCGGGGGAGCGACGGCTGCGCAAACGATGTATGAGGACGAGCGAATCGATGCGGGGATCGATATGGACGGTACGATGGGGCATATGCCCAATCACCCGCTGCCCGTTGCCCAGCACGGCCTGGATCGTCCATTTATGCTGTTGAACTCCGGTTTCAACGACGAGGGAGATGTGGACTCGCATTTGACGGCGGAGGACCGGGCTATGTTCTGGAACCATACAAGCGGTTGGAAAATGGATGTGACCATACCGAACGGGGCCCACTTTACCTTTACCGATTATCAGTCCCTGTTGCCTCAGCTTGCAAGCAAGGTAAGCCTTTCCAGGCTTGCGGTCCAGCAAAGCATTGGAACCGCTGACTCTGAGCAATCGCTTGACGCTCAACGGGAATATGTGGCAGCGTTCTTCGATTATCATTTAAAGGGCATTCCGCAGCCTCTGCTCGCGACTACAGACTCGCCTTACACAGAGGTTAATGTAATCAACTAGCGGTTGGTCATGAAAGCGAAGAAATGATGGACCTTTAGCCACTTAACCAGCCGTATTCCATCCATGCCTCGCTCATATCAGAGCGGGGCTTCAGGCGCTGCGAATAACGCTTGGAAGCAATGGCCGATACGCCTTTCATTTGTAGACTAAACAAGAATAAACAAGTCTGTCCGAAAAAAATACAGTCCGGTCTTAAATATCGGCAGTGGGTCAATTCCCGTAAGTTGTTCTATATTTAGGATGGGCGAAATGACACAGCTACAAGCTAAAAGGAGTTGGACAAAGTAATCGATCGCCTTTTCAAACTAATCATAGGGGAAGGAGTTGAATATTTATTATTTAATCCGAAGTTACCTTTAATCGAAATTTTATATCTTTAGCTGAAAGGAAGTAGAATAACGTACAAGTCCGAACTGGGTCGCACGAAATTTACCAGCTCAAGCAAAATGATCGGAAATTAACCTGAAAATTGAAAAGGAAGATATCATTTGTCAAAAAAGTGGAATTTGAAGATCGCAGCCCTTATCAGCTCTGCATTAGTAATAAGCTCCATATCACCGTTAACCCTAAATGCTGAAAGTCCTGAGGCTTCATCTAACGTAACCGGGTCTCCGTCTGGAGTCACTATGGAACACCTTCATTCGGGTGGTCCGACTTCATTGACGACGGATTTGCCCTCAATAGACGATATTCGCAAAGACTTCAGTCTGTTATATAAGGACTTGGCGGCGATTCCATACTTTGCAGGCGGAGGGGTAGCTGCAATTGGCGGCAATGCGTTCAATGTGAGCGTTCCGGGTAACATCCCGGCAATCGCGGCATCACGATATGGCAAAGGGCGAGTTCTACTGGCTGGGAGCGATCGATATTTTAACCTTTCCGAGCAAGCAGATGAAACTAGCAGCACGCTAGCACGAAATATTTTATTATGGCTAACGGACGAGTCGCATACGAATTCTGGCCGCGGCAACGATATAACGGGACGCTACGCGGATGCTTTACGGGGAACGGGTAAGAAAATCAGCTTGATCACTACTTCTCATTCATTTACGGTATCTCCTGATCTTCCTATCGAGCTCGTGAAAAGCGACAGCTGGGAATCAGCGAATCTGAACCCGCAAAAATATGCGGTTGCTTACGTAGACAGCTCGGTGAAGGATTCCGATCTAGAAGCACTGGATAAGTATATACGTCTTGGTGGCAGCGTGATCGTATCTGAAAACAACAGCGTACTTGAAGGAATTACGCGCGATACGCCTGAGCATATTGTCCTGCAGGTCGGCAATCTGCGAGGGGGACGACTGAGTCGGGATTTCGCCATTCAAAAATTAATGAACCGTGCAGGCCTGACTTTGATGAACCGCGGCACCGACTCAAATGGCAATGAATCCAAGCTGACCCCAGAACAATCATTGAATCATCACTTCATGAACCGCTTTCAGCAAGGAAGAGCAGTTGAAGCAGGAACGATCACTTATGACGACATCGACATTGGTCCAGCCGGAACAACTGAAAGCAAAAAGCGGGAGCTACTGTATACGATTCTAAGTGAAACACTCGAGACATTATCGACTGAATCACAATTATTTGATTGGGCCAGCTTAGAGGCGAGTAAATTGCCTTCGGCCACTTTCCCAATCTCTAAATTTCAAGCTCCGTACACGAACGCACTTCGCGTATTCGAGTTCAGCCATTTTACGTTGAACCCATCCAATAAAAAATCACCGTATGCGGATCAATTTCCAGGTAAAGTCGCTGATGATGCGTTCGTAGTGAATAACCGGGAGGTTGAGGTGGATTTTGACTTTCCCAACATGATGTACACACATGCTCTCCCTTCGAAAAATTGGGTTAGCACAGGACTTTATGCACCTCCTGGAAAAGCCGTAACATTGGAAGTGCCGGAAGGCGCCGAGCATTTGACGGTACAAATCGGTTCACATGATGACGACCTGAGGGGGGCAAGCAAATGGGAACGTGCTCCTCTTGTGGTGAATCATCAAAAGCTGGCACCCGGAAGAAATCAGGTGAACAGTCCATATGGTGGGTTGATATATCTTATTCCACTGAAGTCTAAACCAGGTGTAAAAGTTAAAGTCAGCATTAGCGGTGCGGTTGAAGCCCCCCGCTTCGTGCTTGGAGAAACGACGGCGGAGCAATGGGAAGCGATACGGAATCTGCCACCTAGCGTTCCGTTTGCTGAACTTCAGGGTAAAAGAATCGTGCTAACCGTTCCTTCTGAGCTGATCCGTGACGTATCGAATCCTGAAGAGCTGATGCAGACTTGGGATGAAATATACGATAGCTATGATGAATTGGTCGGACTACACTCGGAGAGGGCTATGCCGCACACCGCTCATAAGATGAACCGCCGATACGTGGCAGATGTTCAAATTTCCTCAGGTGCAATGCATGCGGGTTATCCGATTATGCTTCCGTTCAGCTATGCTCCCAATTTGCTCGATATTGACTATCTCCGATCGAGTGCCTGGGGGTTCTGGCATGAGCTGGGGCATGAATACCAGCAACGGACATGGACTTGGGGCGATGTTGGTGAGGTTACCGTAAATATTTTCTCCCTGTATACACAGGAGAGATACGGAAATCCTTCCGAATTGCTTAAGGTCGGCAGCGATGGCCAGGACTATTACGACCGGGCGATATCATTCGCAAGCAGTGACGATCCAGACAAAAAATACGGGAGTATCGGAAACTACGAAAGACTCGTAATGTTCAAGCAGTTGCAGCTTTCTTACGGCTGGGACCTCTATACCCGGATTTTCGAAGCTTACAGAGAAATGCCGCAAAGTGATATTCAGAATACTGTCGACACGTTTGCATTGGTTGCCTCGAGGGAAGCTGGCGAGGATCTGACACAGTTTTTTAGCCAATGGGCGATCGGTTTAACCGATCAAGGGAAAGATAAAATAAAGGCATTGCAGCTGCCGCAACCGCAGCAAGAAATGTGGCTCCTCAGGGAATAGTGCGCTAATTTTGAACATCATGATGTTTCATCCATAGGTTAGGTCTGAAGCCGCGAAGTTCGCGGCTTTTTAGATTTTTACGGTATAGAAGTTACTAAAAAATGGGGAGAATCGACCAAATAGAAAATATCGTGCCTTCCTATGAAAGCTTTGATAAAATCCCATATATTTGTTAAATTATAGAAGAATAACTTGCAAACATTCCTTTTAAAAAAAGGAGGTGACCATCGCGTCGGGGTTGGATGGTGGCATCACTTGCTATCGATTATGGAAGGAGGAAGATTGCGCAATTCGGTTGTTTTGTGTATTAAAGGCACACCACGGTCGTAGGGACATGTGCAAGGATAAGATTATAACGATGGAGGTAATCCGTATGCTACGAAATCAAACGTGGAACCATTTGAAACGACGGTTAATGACACTCAGTTCTGCACTGCTTGCCATTTTTATATTCAGTATGTCTGCTTTGCCTGCATTTGCGGCAACCCCCGAGAAGACCGTGAACGCCTCCGCAACGCTCGCTTACAATCTCAAAGGACTGCAGCACAATGTGGTGGTGCAGAAAGCTTACATCGCATCTAAATATATTTATGTAACGCAGCGGTCGGGAGGAAATTGCTATCTTTCAAGATTGCTGATCGATGGAAATAACGCTACGTTCGTTGATAAAATGACCATTACCAATACCGGCCATTGCCAGACACTGGATATGTATACGTACAATGGCGAGAACTATTTTTATTTCAGCTCTAAAGCTGATCCATCCACGGACTATTACTGGTCGCTCCAGGTAGCAAGAGTTCAATATTCGCCAGGCTCAACCGTCGATTATACGGATCTTCGCCGGTTTACCTACATGAACTACGCCAATAAGACGGGTGCAAGATTAGGTGATACTTACCGGGTGGATGGCGGCGGAAACAGCACGCATACGGTCTTCCGCGTACAGACGAAGGAAGGCACTGTGACTTGGGCCATTTATGACACGGTAGCATTGAACAAGCTCCTTGACAGCAATGAAATGGTGCGAATGGACAGCGCGGCAGCGGTAAGCGCCTGCGTGACCAGCTTCACCCAATCAGGCAGTGCCATTATTAGACCGAACGGGTCATTCCAAGGGGTGGACATGCTCGGCAGCACCGAAATCTATACCTCAGGCGGAGCGGAGGGGGAAACGCCGCAAATTGCCATGATGTCGAACACGGGGGCGTATAAATCGCTGGTGAAGATTACAAATGTGGGCAACCGCGAAATCGAGGGCGTCCAGACCAAGAACGGCAATGTGTATTTCACGATCGTTACAGATCCGGTAAATAAGAAGGATACCCAGAAAATTTATTACGTTCCTGATAGCATATTTTAATAACCGATATACAGCTATTCCGAAAAAGAGGCATGGAGCAAGTTAACCGGCATCTGAATGGAGATGCGGATCAGGCGCAGCAGGAAGTTCATGATAGGCTGCTGCTGGCGCTCAGCTTAAACTCCCGGATATCGTTCCGGGAGTTTTTTCTTGTCTTTTTAGTTGGGAGGATACCTTTTACAACAGAAGTGCGTATAAAATGGTGTAGTAGGGAACAAATGGTTCCGGTCGTGGTGGGGGGAATGAGATGAGTATTTGGTTGTGGGTCCTTATTGGAGTCGTCGTCTTGTTCATGGTCCTGGTGCTGGTGGTGGGTTGGATCGCATCCAAATTTGATGGGAATATGGGCATCGAGAGCAGGCGTGACGAGCATGGAAACATCATCTTGCTGGACACACCTGCGATGCGTGAATCTGCCGCGCTTGCCTATGACGGAAGTATTGAGATGGAGAAAAGAGGGCACATCAAGTCCAACGGGCAGAGCTGGAACGAGGTGTGGCTGCGAACGATCGCATCGGTACGGAAGAACACGGAGAATCCGGAATGGTATGTCCGTTACATTATTGAGAAGCGGCGCGAAGCTGGACTGCCGGAACTCGAGGGTCTGGACGAGCCGAATGAGCCGAAGTGAAAGCTGAGTGCTTTTGCTGCGTAAGTGCGGAGAGTGAATCACGATAAAGAATGGGATTCGGCGCGCCTATTCCTCGAATTCTCAACAATATACGCTATGTATCTTCTTGGTTAGACGGATGCTGAGCTAATAGCAGGGGAGGGTTTGACATGGAAGCGGTACAAATTATTAATGCTCGAATAGCAACCGATAAGCAAGTCATCGAGAATGGATCAGTGCTTATCGATAAAGGGCGCATTTATGCCATCAAGAGGGAAGCCCCGGAAATCACGGGAGAGACGATTATCATTGATGGGGAGGGGAAGCTGCTCATTCCCGGCATGATCGATGTTCATATTCACGGAGCGAACGGCTATGACATGATGGACGGAACGACAAGAAGCATTCAAGAAGTTTCCAAAACCTCTGCGGCCACCGGCTGCACCTCGTTCCTGGCGACATCCGTAACATCTGATTTGGAAACGCTTCTTCGCATGATCGACAAGGTGAAGCAGGTTGCGGGGCACGAAGAGGGAGCGATGATTGCCGGTATCCATGCGGAGGGCCCATATTTAAACGTGAAGCGAAAAGGAATGCAGAACGAAGCGCATCTGCGGCATCCGGATTTGTCAGAAATGGGACTCATCATCGAGCGAGCCGATTCCTTACTGAAGATGGTTACGATTGCTCCCGAGCTGCCCGGGGGTATGGAGTTGGTTTCTTTCTTACATAAAAAAGGTATCGTTATTGCGATTGCCCACTCGGATGCAACGTATGAGGAAGCCAAAGAGGCATTCCGTCTCGGGGCCAGCCATATTACGCATTGCTTTAATGGAATGCGGCCGATTCATCACCGCGATCCGGGACTTATCGTTGCCGCGATGGAGGAGCAGAAGGTAAGCTTGCAGGCCATTGTAGACAATGTGCATCTTCATCCTGCCATCGTCCGGCTCATGCATCGTGTGAAAGGGCCAGACGGGATCGTGCTCGTTACGGATGCGCTTCAGGCCATGGGGCTCGGGGATGGAGAGTATGTGTTTGGCGGACATCAGGTAACGGTCCGAAACGGGATTGCACAATTAATGGATGGGACATTGGCTTCAAGCACCGTTACGATGAACGAAGCTTTGAAAAATACGGTAACATTGGGGATCCCGCTTCAAGATGCGGTTAGGATGGCAAGCACCACGCCGGCGGATGTGCTCGGGCTGACCAACAAAGGACGCATCGCCGAAGGAGCGGATGCCGATCTGGTATTGCTGGATGACCAGTTTGAAGTCGAATGGACGATGATTGGCGGGAAGATGATTTTTAAAAGGGAAAGTGACGGCAATCATCGATAGAAAAACAGCTGAGGAAAGCTCACACTTGTTGTGACTGACAAAGGAGGGATTCCCATCGATAAGCTCGATGAAAAATTAAAGGCGTTGCATAAAAGAGAACACCTAGCCATACTCCGAAATTTGCTGCATTCTGTGAAACAGGATGATACGGCAGTGAAGGAGCCGTATGATCAAAAGACGTCAGATCGGTTATACGGGCTGCTTGGCAAGCATATCAATGCTGCGTACGAGCAGCATATGGAAATCGAGAGGCTGCAGACGCATGTCCATGTGGTGTTCAGTCTATCGGATGCAGGTTCATTGAAAGTAGCCCTTAGTAAGGTTGGTAAACATCAACAAAGTCGAGTACTGGCATTTAATAACTGGTTTTCGGTCGGCCCGATTGCGGAATTGGACACGTCGGAAGGGCAGCAACGCAGGCAAAGCTGGCTCATGAATCATGTCCAGGATGACTATTTCTTCGACTCGATTAACCGGGATCACCAAATTGCGCAATTGATGAAGGAGTTAAAGGCCATCCCCGAGCATAAAACCGTTGTGATCTGGTGTGCCGATAATGCCCATGATCAAACGGGGCTCCGATTCGCCCTCTACCTGTTGAAAGACAGGAAACAGCCGATACGTATCGTTAATGTGACGAAGGTTTCCCAAGAATTGGGTTTTCACCAGAAGGGAGGAGGAACTCCTTATGCGCAGGCATTGATCGACCGGGATAATTATGTTGAAATCGTTCGGGACTATGCTGAGGGCTTCCCGCTGGACTCGGAAACCAGGAAGCGGTATGAGGGCGAATGGATCGAGTTGGCGGGACAGAACCATTGGCTTCGTTTATGGGAGGCGGGAGAGCTAAGAGGCTGCGAGGAGGACAAGCTGGATCCGCTGATTATCCAGTCGGTCACCGATCTGCAAGGGATGCATGGAGCCGGTGATTATGTGCATGCAGGTGAAGTCATGGCCAGAGTTCTTGAAGTTTCACGGCAGCGAATCAGTATTTCTTTTATTACTTACAGAATCTTAAGGTTAACCAGCGATGGTGTCCTGACGTTCAAGGGAATACCGGGGTTCCCGCATCAATATTCATTACGTCTTTCGAATACATGAAATGTGAAGGAGCAGCCCCATAGGCTGCTTTCTTAGTTGAGTGATCAACGAACAGGTCACAGCAGCCATGTCAATAAATAAAACACGAAGTGTATTGACAGGATACAGATAAGTGCGTAAAATAATCTCAAATACAAATATCTTAAAATAAAGACAAATGAATTGCGACCTGCAACCCAATTGGTTTGAAGCGAAGCCATAATCCATTAACAAAGCCGGTTCGCCAAATTTCGTTGCCGGCACTCAACCAAACAGAGGAGCGATAAATAATGAAAACAACAGGAATCCATCACATTACTGCAATTGTAGGGCATCCGCAAGAGAATGTTGATTTTTATGCCGGTGTATTAGGGCTCCGCTTAGTAAAACAAACGGTCAATTTCGATGATCCGGGCACGTACCATTTTTATTTCGGCAACGAAGGCGGCAAACCCGGCACAATCATTACATTCTTTCCATGGCCGGACGCCTACAAGGGCAAAATCGGCAGCGGACAGGTGGGGGTCACGTCCTATGCGATTCCGAAGGGGGCGATGTCATTCTGGCAGAACCGCCTTCGGAAATATGATGTTTCATTTGCGATGAGTGAACGCTTTGGAGAAACTTATTTGCAGTTTGATGATCCCCATGGCCTTCATCTCGAGCTCGTGGAGCGAGAAGAAGGTGAGCTCAATACCTGGAATTTTGGCGGAGTTACTTCCGATGTAGCGATTAAAGGTTTTGGAGGGGCAACCTTATTTTCTATGAGACCGGAAAGAACCGCCGAACTGTTGGAACACGTCATGGGACTGGAATATGTCGGCCAAGAAGGAGAGCTTGCTCGGTATCGTTCCTCCGCGGATATTGGGAATACGATTGATCTGAGACTTTCACGAGCTGGCTACGGCCAGCTGGGTGTCGGTACGGTTCACCATATTGCATGGCGGGCTAAAGATGATGAGGAACAGCTCCGGTGGCAGCAATATATTGCGGACCAGGGCTATCAGGTAACTCCGGTGCAAGACCGTAACTACTTTAATGCGATTTATTTCAGAGAGCATGGGAGCATTCTCTTTGAAATCGCCACGGATCCTCCTGGATTTGCGCACGACGAATCGCATGAATCGATGGGGAAAGAATTGAAGCTGCCGTCGCAATACGAGCCTCACCGATCTGAAATCGAAAAAGTATTGCTTCCGTTCGAAGTGAGAGAGCTGGAATCCAGTGCGGGAGGCGAGTCTTGATGCTGTCCATCGATCCATCGAATCAGACCGAAAGGGAAAACTATAAGCTGCTGATCGGCAGCATTATCCCGAGACCGATCGCATTGGTTACGACGCTCTCGAACGATGGCGTATTAAACGGCGCTCCTTTCAGTTATTTCAATATCGTATCTTCGGACCCGCCGCTCATCTCGCTGTCCATCCAGCGTTCCGGAGGGATGGAGAAAGACACTGCCCGGAATATAAAGACGCTAGGCGAGTTTGTCGTTCATATTGTGGATGAAGACAATGTACATCAGGTTAATTTAACAACCGCCAAGCTTCCTCCCGATCAGAGTGAAGTCCAATTGGCCGGATTTTCACCCGTTGACAGCGTTAAGATTACCGTTCCGGGGATCATGGAGGCCAAGATCCGCATGGAATGCAGGTTGGAGCAAGCGTTGGCGTTCGACGGGAGTGGTGAGAACGGATGCGATTTTATCATCGGAAGGGTCGTGCAGTTTCATATTCAGGATCATATTTATGAAAATGGAAGAATCGATCCCGTTGGTCTGAGGGCGGTTAGCAGGCTGGCTGGCCACCATTATGCCAAAATCGGAGAAATCTTTGCCATTGAGCGCCCGGAGTAAACAAGAGGCGCTATAAAGAAGTGAAAGAGGCACTCACTTCGAGAAATTGCAAAGGTGTATAAAAAGAATGCATGGAGTCTAGGGACTCCATGCATTCTTGTTTTTATAGAGGCTAACTTCATCCTTATAATCGAACGAGAGTAACGTATTCGCTTCACGCGAGGTTTAAGTGTATCTTATAAGTAAACACTACATATCATTCATGCGAGACTCAAGCGGTTAATAAAGGACCATAAGCAAAGAAAGGAAGGATCGAAAACCATGAAGGTACTAATCATCGGAGCGAATGGCCAAATCGGCCAGCATGTTTTCAGTAAGCTTCAGTCATCGAAGGCACATCACGCCATTGCGATGGTGCGGAAGGAAGAGCAGCGAACGAAGTTCGAAGAACAGGGTGCCCGGACGATCCTTGTCGATCTTGAAGGAAGCATAGAGGATATCGCCCGTGCGGCGAAAGAGGCTGATGCGATTGTATTTACCGCAGGATCCGGCGGTCATACGGGCGCGGATAAAACCATGATGATCGATTTGGACGGAGCCATTAAATCCATGGAAGCCGCCAAGCTAGCCGGCGTACGTCGTTTCGTGATGGTCAGCGCCATCGGTGTGCATCATCGTGAAAAATGGATGGAGAGCGCACCATACTACAGCGCGGCCAAACATTACGCGGATGTTTGGTTAACGCAAAGCGGACTGGATTATACGATTATCCGTCCAGGCCGGCTGACGAACGAAGGGGGTACCGGGAAGGTCGCCGTAGCGGTTGATTTGGATCGCGGCAGCATTCCGCGGGAGGATGTTGCATCTACGATTGTCGCTTCATTGGAAAATCCTCATACCATCGGCAAGGCATTCGACATGGTTAGTGGAGACACGCCAATTGAAGAAGCACTTCGTTCCTTATAGGGGAACGAAGTGCTTTTTAAGCGTAAGCCTCAGCCCAAAGCGTGAATCATACAAGCACGATTGCCGTGCCTGCGTGATTCAATGACGTTTGAAGGCAATGCCGTGTTTTATTTCTTCTCCGGAGCATCGCCGGCATTCGATCCAAAATTCATCGGCGTCGTACCTTCCGCTTTCCACACCGTTCCTCTCCGTTCGTACTCGAATAATCTTTCAATCGCATTCGCGATTTGCGGCCCTAATTCTCGTTCAACTAAATACAGGGCGACGTCTAGCCCGGAAGTCACTCCTCCACCGCTCACCAAGCGAGGCCCATCTTCAACGACTCTTGCCTCGACCGTTTTCGCACCAAGAGTTGCGAGCGCGGGCATGCCGATTGAATTGGTGACGGCATACCGGTCTTTCAGCAAACCATCCATGGCAAGCAGCAGAGAACCGCCACAGACCGTTGCGACCGTCACTTCCTTATTGTTTAATGCTTGTTTCATCAAACGGGTCAAGCCGGTATCCTTGGCTTGCTTAAGAATATTGGGGATCGAATCATCCGAATGTCCTGCAGGCTTACCCGAAGCCCCAGGAACCACAATAATTCCCGAACGTTTTGGGTCTAATGCAGCCTGCGCTTCAAGGGAGGGACCATTCAATCCGCTCGGGACCACTCGCTTGCCTTCGGCAGATACCAATTCCACCGTAACTTTTCCGCCGGTATACATTTCTGCGGCAGCAAACACTTCATAAGGCCCGGTAACGTCAAGCAAATCGAAACCGTCGAATAATACGATTTGAACATGGATATTTTTGTCCGCTGCTAGATCTTGATTTTCTGCAGGATTTGCACTTGCAGTTGGGACGACAAGCGATAGCAGCAGGGTAAACGACATGAGTAAACCAAAGATTTTTTTCATTATAAACCTGCATCCTTTCGTTTTGCCCAAGGCGTCAGCGAATGATATCCGCCAGGCATTGAGTATTTGATTGATTCCTAAAATGAAGGGGTACCCAACCCAGTATCCACAGTGAAATGGAGGGGAAAGCGATACCTCGTTTAGGAGGGGAACGAAACATCCTTCGATTGACCGATGGTTCGGATGAAGATGCTGGGAATCACGAGCAGCAGCGCGATAGAGCCGTAAACGCCAATGGTGTAGCTCGTGGCATAAACGAACCCAAACCCCTGATGAAAGAGGGAAGTTATAAGATGAATCAACAGATTTGTGAAACAAAAGGCGTAGCTTCGGATCATCCAATTCCGGTGGCGGATGATCCGCTTCCTTCGGATTTGAACGAGAGCGGTAATCGTAATTATCAGCCATATGATATTCAAGGCATTGAAGCCCATACTGCTTATTTTTCCGCCGGTGGCGTAGGGTGCCATGTAACCGGAGGTCAACACGACAACAAGCACGGATACGATGTAAACATAACCGTTGATGCGATGGAATCGGCGCTTTTTCTCGAATATCCATTTTGAAAAGTTCACCAGCCCCGACGCCATCGCAATACATGCGAAAGCAACATGCACATACATCACGTTCAGCCAGACCGGCAGATTCAACTCGCGCTTCAGCCCGGTTTTATGGCTTAAGAAGGACGTCGCTTCAGGATCGATCATATAGTTTTTCACCAAGGCGTAGAGAATAAATAGAACGCTGGCACTAGCCAACAATCCGTATAATGTGTTCCGTTTCTTCATATCAACCGCAACCCCCGAGGCTCTAAAATTCGTTACCCATACGCGCATACCTGGCTATGTAACCCGTCTTCCTGATAGTTTGGATGCCGGCAGGATTCCCGCCTTGGCGACGCCAAACATTTGGTCACCATCGACGGAAACTTCGAATTTTAAATTCAACCGCATCGGCTTCGTGATTTGAAGCGACCAGGCAAGCTGACCGTCTCGAAGCACAGGATTCAAAAATTCGACCGTTTCCTCACCTTGGGTAGCCGTGCCTCGGATCCGATCCTCACTCGCAGAAATGGAGAGCTTGACCTGGAGCTTTCCGACGGGCGTGGCAATGGTCGCATCCCAATCGCCGTCAAAGGCAGAGGTCTGTACCGCATCGGTATCCGGCTTGTTGTAGGGGATAGACGTTTGATCTGCGTCGAAGCTCGGTTCGCCGACCTTCGGTTTATTTCCATTGCGAGGTCCCACGCCGGATTCCTTCCAAACGGTTCCCCTCCGTTCAAATTCGAACAGCTGCTCTACCGCGTGGGCCATCCGCGGTCCGAGCTCGCGTTCCAGCAGGTATAGCGCAACGTCAAGCCCGGAAGTCACGCCGCCGCCGGTAACCAGATTGCCGTCATCCACCACGCGAGCGGAGATCGGAACAGCCCCGGTTGCAGCGAGTAAATCCAGGCCCAGATGATTCGTTACCGCCGGTCTGCCTTCCAAGAGCCCGCCCATGGCCAGCACGAGTGAACCGCCGCAAACCGTGGCGACAACGATGTCTTTGTTGCCAAGTGCCTGGCGAATCATCTCCGTTAAATCTGTATTCATCGCCCGGCTCAGAATAGCAGGAACCGTATCCGGGCCATCTCCTTCAACGCTTCCCGAGGCACCGGGAACGACGATGATCCCCGAGCGATTCGGGTCGAGCGTGGCGCTCGCCTCAATCGTCAGCCCGTTGATGCCGCTGGGGACGGAACGCGGCCCTTCGGCTGTGACCAATTCGACGTTTATCGCGTCTTCAGCATACAGGGCTGCTGCACAGAAAACCTCATATGGCGCAATGGCATCCAGAAGGTCAAAGCCATCAAATAACACGATTTGAACATGCAGCATAAGTGATTTCTCATCCTCCTTGTTTTTCTATTCCCAAAAGATCCTTCAGCCTGTAATATTCCTGCTCATCGATCTCACCTTTAGCCATCCGTCTTTTTAGAATGAAAGCAATATCACGATCGTTTAGATCGGAAGGTTTTTGGCGACGGGAAATCGCATAGAATCGAACGGCTGCGAAACAAAAGAGCGTGAGACAAAATAAAGCTCCAAAGGGAAAAAAAGAAAACGTGCCGTTTTCGACACCCATTGGCATGAACCTCCTTTTTTGCATGGCTGGAATGCGTGATGTGCTGCAAGGAGAATCATAACAAAGGAATATCTCGAACGAAGTGCGAAACAGTCACAAAAGTATAAACAAATCATCACAAAATACCGGGTCCCGCCTGTTCCAGCTCATATCATGATAAACTAGGTGGTGAAGGTGGGATAATCATGAGTGGATTACATACGATCCTCGTTGTAGACGATGACCCGAGTATCGTTGATCTATTGAGGGATTTTTTAGAGAATGACAGCTTTCAAGTAATGACCGCATGTGACGCTGACCAAGCGTGGACGATATTTAAACAGTCTCCCATTCACTGTATCGTGCTGGACATCATGATGCCGGGGCAAAATGGGTTTGAGTTATGCCGACGGATTCGGGCAGAGAGCCATGTTCCGATCCTGTTCTTGAGCGCCCGCAGCGATGATGTGGACAAGATCAGGGGCTTCACGCTCGGCGGCGATGATTATATCGTCAAAACAGCTTCACCGGGAGAGATCGTAGCCAGGGTGAAGGCCGTACTGCGGCGTACCGATTCCAGCTGGCAAAAAAATGAAAGAATCTTGGATTATGGCCGCATCAAGATCAACCTCTCCGCGAGGGAAGTTGTCGTGGATGGGAAGCATGTCGTGCTCACGCCGAAGGAGTATGAACTGCTGCGATTATTTGCGGAGCATCCAAGGCATGTCTTCTCCTATGAGCAGCTATTGGCGAAGTTTTGGGACGGGATCGGCGACAGGCATACGATTCGCGTTCATCTCAGTCGGCTGCGGGAGAAAATCGAATCCGACCCGAATCACCCGAAATACCTGCTAAATGTATGGGGAGTAGGGTATCGATTCGAAGGAGGGTAAAGATGAGGAAAATTCGCATTCGTACATTTACTTTGCTTTGCTTCGTCTTCATCCTCGCGCTTCCATGGAACTTCTATGTTGCCGCTCATTTTATGGAGACCAAGACGCTCAGCTTCGAAAAAGGCCGGCTGCAAAATGAGACGCTGCAAACCAATATCTCGGAAGTAACTCGGCGTATTGAATCAGACACAGACAAATGGGCGGATCCCGATTGGCAAAATCAATTGCATGCAGCCCTCCGCCAAGCGAAAATGGATGTGCTGATCCAATCCGCCGCAGATCAGGACATTTATCGGTCCAATCCGGAGCGAAGCGGAACAACATTGTCGACCGAGCGGTTTTCCGTCATCCAAGATGGTCAGTTACGGGGACGCGTTACTCTTTATCTGCCTCAATCCAATCAGGTTCAAGTGATGGCGGCATTTTTCGGGCTGCTGCTTGCCATCTTTATTGTCGGCATGGGGATGAGACGATTCGTACTTACGCCGCTTGAGCGGATGGGACTGGCAGCTAGACAAATTGCTACGGGAGACTGGGATGTTCGATTACCGATGTCCAGGGTTACTGAAATTGCTGAGGTCCGCGACGGATTCGATGTGATGGTGAAGGGACTTGAGCGATCTTACCGGAAACAAGCCGAATTGGAAGAGGAACGCCGATTCGTCATTACGGCCGTAGCGCATGATTTACGGACCCCGTTGTTCGCGCTGCGGGGGTATTTGGATGGTCTGGAGCAAGGGATCGCTCAATCCCCTGAGAAGATGGCCCGGTATGTGGCAGTTTGCAAGGATAAATCGGCGCAATTGGACCGTCTGGTCGAGGATCTGTTCACCTTTACCAAAATGGAGTACGTCGAATCGGAGCTAAACGATAAGAAAGTTGATTTTAAACATATTCTTCAGAACTCGATAGACAGCTTGAGACCGCAGGCGATGCAGAAAGGCATCTCCATCTCGTTTCATGCGGCAGATGCTTGCAGCACCAACGGGGATATGCATTTATTAGAGCGTGCGATGAACAATCTGCTGGACAATGCCGTCAGACACACGCCTGCGGGTGGCATGATTGAGGTCGATTGTTATCGACATGCCGATAAGGTAACATTTACGGTGCGAGACACAGGACCGGGCTTCTCTTCGGAAGAGCTGGAGCGTGTATTCGAACCTCTATATCGCGGAGAAGCTTCCCGAAGTCGTGCAACCGGAGGCAGCGGATTAGGGCTGACGATCTCACAACGAATTATTCGGCAGCATGGAGGAGACCTTGCTGCAAGCAATCATCCGGAAGGAGGAGCGCTGCTCGAAGGATGGATCCCATTGGCGATGGAAAAACATCAAGATCAGGAGATACGAGGATGATTTTTAGAATCCGGCTTCCTTAAATCCCAGCACATCGTTAAGGGTACGTAACTAGAAAACGCTAAAGAGGATGTTATATGTCAAGAACGATACTAATTGTAGAAGATGAGCATATTTTACGTGAAATCATGAAGGATTATTTGCTTGCGGAAGGATATGAGGTGCTTGAGGCCGCGGATGGAAAACTTGGAATCGCCCTATTTCAGGAGCATGAAGTGGATTTGATCATCCTCGACATCATGCTGCCGGAGCTCGACGGCTGGTCCGTATGCAAGCGAATCCGCAAAACCTCGAATGTCCCGATTATTATGTTAACGGCCCGCTCGGACGAAGACGATACGCTCCTCGGCTTCGAGCTCGGCGCTGATGACTATGTCACGAAGCCATACAGTCCGCCTATTTTGCTTGCACGCGCGAAGCGGTTATTGGAACGCAGGTTTGCTCACGATCATGATCAAGACACGCTAACCATCGGCGGTTTTATGGTCCATTTTCCATCCCGCAGCGTATCGATTGACGGCAAGGCCTGCGGCTTGACGCATACCGAATTCGAAATACTGACTTATCTGATGAAGAACAAAGGAATTATTGTTAGCCGGGAACAGCTGATCACCAAGATTTGGGGCTATGATTTCGCCGGGGATGATCGAACGGTCAACAGCCATATCCGCAATTTGCGTTCCAAGCTCGGCGAGCTTGCCAAGCACATCGTGACGGTGGTTCGTTCGGGATACAAATTCGAGGAAGAGCCATGAACAAGAGCATTGTCCTGAAGCTGTTTATGTTGACGGCCGGCTTATCCTTGTTCCTGATCGTCGCTATTTTTGCCCTGCAAACCGTTTTCTTCGAGCGATTTTACGCTTATCAGAAGGTCAAGGATGTCAGAGCGGCGCTGACCGCCTACGAACAAGAGCTGCTGCAAGGCGAGGATGGTCTTGCGCAGACGGCCAAGCGGGAACAAGACTTTTATGAACAACATAACACCTGGATTACGACGCTGGACGAACAAGGAAATCTGAAGGATGCCGATGATTTTTCCATGGAAATCAAACTGGAGCATGACGAGGACGACTTCGCATATTCCGCACGTATGATCCATGTTCCGCTCTACAGTTATATCAATGTGGAGGACTTTTACACCAACAATCCATTTGTAAAACCATGGATCGAGGAAGGGGAACACATTGCCTTGGAAGGCCTCATCATGAATGACCAGCTGATTATTCAGCGAATGGGGAGGGGCCCTTCCTATTTGCGAGACGAAAGCCATCTCGAAAATCCGCAGCTCGTGAATAAAGAGTATGAAGTCGTCAATCGGTATCAAGGTGCCACGGAAGATTACTTTAAAAAATACCCCAGCATCCAGGTAAGCGGAAGAATCACGAAGCTGCGCATACCGGAAGGCGCTGCGGTGTCCCGTTATACGAACCGCTTGCTTCTGCAGCGGGTTCAAACGTTTCAAGCGGATCTGCTGTATGGGGATATTTCGAGGCCGCAGACGGGACAGGTTATCGATTACGAGGAAAACCATGTGAATTACAAGCTATTTATCGAACCGATCCAAGATGCGGACGGGAAACCGGCATATCTGTTTGCGATGACCTCACTCCAGCCGGTGACGGAAGCTACGGACATGATGACCGATTACTACATTTACATTATGGGAGCCGCGGTACTGCTGGTCGTTCTCGTCTCGTTTTATTATTCCCGCAAGATCGCAAGGCCTCTGCTTCGCATCAATCGAACGGCACAGCAAATGGCGGCGCTTGACTTCTCGGAGAAGATCCCGGTTGGGACGAAGGATGAAATCGGCCAGCTGTCACGAAGCATTAACGAGCTGTCCGAACGACTGCACGACCATATCGACCGGCTTGAGCAGGACATCGAGAAGGAGAAGCAGCTTGAGCATACACGGAAGGAATTTATCGCCGGCGTATCGCATGAGCTCAAGACCCCGCTAAGCGTCATACAAAGCTGCATTTCCGTTCTGAAGGACGGGATTGCAAGCCATAAGCGGGAGCATTATTTTGCGGCGATGGAGGACGAGGTGCACCGGATGAATCTTCTCATCGGGGATATGCTGGAGCTGGCAAAATACGAATCCGGAACCTATAAGATGAAGATGGAGTCATTTTATATCGATACCGTCATCGAGCGCATCTGCACAAAATTGGCGGCGGACATTGAAGGCAAGAACCTGCAGCTGCACGCATCGGTTCAACCTGTCGAGGTTGTGGGCAATGAACTGCGCATCGAACAGGTGCTGATTAACTTTCTAACCAATGCCATTCGTTATTCACCCGAGCGGGAGTCCATATTTATAACAACCATGGAGGAGCAGGGAAGCATTAAAATATCCATCGAAAATAAAGGTGCGCATATTCCGGACGAACAGCTGGAGAAGATTTGGGACCGCTTCTATCGCGGGGAGCCGTCCCGCCAGCGCTCAACCGGAGGCACGGGCCTTGGCCTCGCCATTTCCAAAAAGATATTGGAGATGCATGGCATGCCTTATGGCGTTACGAATACGTCGGGCGGGGTTATATTCTACTTTTATTTGAATAAAAAAACATAGGCTTCATGCATCCGAGCGCAGATCTTTAGATCTGTGCTTATTTTTTGTTCAAAAGGCTTTAGCTGATCCTACCTCTATAAAATCTATAAATCATTTTGATTTCATCTGCATTTTATCTTTATCTCACCCTCGTAAACTCTTTTCGTGAGGAGGAGAGAGAATGAGAAAGAGAATACCTATGGTGCTGTTTATCTTGTCTGCCATGCTGTTCGTGCTGCTGTACAACGTTTACTCGGGAGACCGCGGCAAAAGCGATGCCGAGCATCAAATGACGGGCTTCTTAGGCAAGAATGGAACTGCATCGCATCCGCCAGGGATACCATTCAAAGTGGTGATCGATCCCGGGCATGGGGGGAAGGATCATGGTGCGACCGGGGCCAGCGGAGGCTTCGAGAAGGATTTTACGCTGCAGCTGGCGCTCAAGGTTGAGGAGCTGGCGATGCAGGAGCCGCAAATCGAGGTGCATCTCACTCGAGCTGAAGACCAATTTATATCCTCGATTGACCGGGAAAGGCCGAATTTCGCCAATGAACTTGGAGCGGACTTGTTTATTTCGATTCACGGCAATACGTTTGAGGATCCTAGCGTTTCTGGAGTAGAAACCTACTATTATCATAGAAATTCCTATCCTTTGGCTGAAATCATCCAGAAGCATATGGTGCAAGGCAGCGGGTTTCGTGATCGGGGGGTCAAGCAAGAGGATTATTTTGTCGTGAAGGATACGAATATGCCGGCTGTACTAATCGAGACAGGCTATTTAACGAATCCGCAAGAGGAGCAACAGATGCTGACCGATGAGGTTCAGTACCGAATAGCCGGTTCCATTCTGGATGGAATCAAGGAATACCTGCAAATACATGAATGAGGGGAAGATGGACATGCGTACAAAAATCACCTTGACTATTCTAATGGGGAGCATCGTGCTGGCATTAGCCGCATGCGGAAACCAATCAGCGGACCAATCCGCAGTGCAGCCTGAGTCCCAAGCACAGGGACGGGAGGGAGCTGCATCGGGATCCACAGTTAAGGTGTATCAACAGACATTCGAGAACAGTGTGTTTCTGGGGGATTCCATTACGGAGGGACTGTCCTTCCACGATGTACTGGACGAGAAGAATGTTCTCGCAGGCGCCGGGAAAACGGCGGAGTTCGCCCTTGAAGATATCGAAGAGTTGGTCAAGCGAAATCCGAAGCAGGTGTTTATCCAGCTGGGCTCAGACGATATTTTATGGCCGACGGACGATCCGCTGACGTACGCCATGAACAACTATGCCAAGCTGATCGGCATGATCAGGGATAAGCTTCCGGAGGTCCAAATCACGCTGTTAACGGTTACTCCGGTGACAGAGGAGGCAATAAAGAAGGAGCCCCGTTACAACACGATTCCGGATTTCAATCAGGCGCTAAAAAATCTTGCTGGCAATGAGCAAGTCGGCTTCGTTGATCTAGCCCCGATCTTTAAGGATGCGGCTGATATGTATGATTCGGACGGGATTCATTTCAAACCCGAGTTCTATGCAAGGATGCTGGATTTGTTGAAGGAGCACGTGAAATAACATGCGAACCGCTCGTTGGCACGCCAGCAGAACATCGGTTTTGTCCCCAGCGCAGAGGATGTTCTTGCACCGGCATAGGTTGGGGGTGACGGATCTTGGTTTTTAGCAGTCTTATCTTTCTGTTTCTTTTTCTCCCGGTCACCCTGTTGATGTACTATGTGTCGCCGAGCAGGCTGCGCAATGCTGTTTTGCTGGTTGCTAGTTTAATTTTTTATGCTTGGGGAGAGCCCGTGTACATTCTGATAATGGTGTTCTCCACGGTGTTCGATTATTATAACGGACTGCTTATCGACAAGTTCAGGCATCGAAAGCGGATCGCCAGAGCGATATTGATCGGTTCGATGGTCGGGAGCTTAGGAATTCTCGGATTTTTCAAATATGCCGGATTTATCATAGATAACATCAATCAGCTATTCCATTTGCAACTTCAAACAGCTGATCTGCCGCTGCCGCTTGGCATCTCCTTTTATACATTTCAAACGATGTCCTATGTCGTGGACGTTTACCTGGATAAAGTGGCGGTGCAAAGGAATATCATCTCCTTCGGGGCATACGTGACGATGTTCCCGCAGCTTGTAGCGGGTCCCATTGTTAAATACGGCGATATCGCTGGTCAACTGGATGGACGCAGGGTGAGTCTGCATCGTTTCGGCGAAGGGGCGGAGCTGTTTATCCGGGGACTGGCCAAAAAAGTGCTGCTTGCCAACAATATCGGTTTGCTGTGGGCCAGCGTCAAAGCGGAGCCGGTCGCCGAGCTGTCCGTTTTATCCGCATGGCTTGGCATCATTGCATTTACGCTGCAAATCTATTTCGATTTCAGCGGGTATTCCGATATGGCTCGCGGGCTAGGCAGGATGTTCGGATTCGATTTCATGGAGAATTTCCGTTACCCGTATATTTCAAAAAGCGTGACGGAATTTTGGCGCAGATGGCATATCTCGCTTGGTACTTGGTTTCGGGCGTATATCTATATCCCGCTTGGCGGCAACAGGTCAGGGCTGCGGAAGCAGTTGCGGAATTTACTAGTGGTATGGTGTTTAACGGGTTTATGGCATGGCGCCAGCTGGAATTTTATCGTGTGGGGATTGTATTTCGGTTTGTTCGTTGTGCTCGAGAAGCTGTTTCTACTAAAAATACTTGGACGCGTTCCTGTTGTTGCTGCCCATTTGTATACGCTCATGATTGTAATGGTTGGCTGGGTGTTGTTCGAAATGGAAGATTTGGGTGCGGCGGGACATTTCATTCGTGTCCTTTTCGGTTTCGGCGGGGAAGGATTCGTCGATCGTCAGGCACTCTATAGGTTGTCCACCAATGCCGTATTGTTAGTTGTATTGGCCATCTGTGCGACGCCTCTGCCACGTAAAGCTCTATCGTATGTGAAGACAAGATGGAGCACAACCAGCACTGCTGCAGTTCCGGTTATCTACTTGTTGTTCCTTCTGCTGACAACGGCCTATCTGGTCAACGAAACGTACAATCCATTTTTATATTTTCGATTTTGAGGAGGGGGCAATGGACAAGAACGACAAAATCAACGGGACATGCATAGCCCTTCTGCTGCTCTCGTTTATCGGCGTGTTCGGCGCTCTGAATCTCGCAATGGCGGACCGGACCTTCTCGGAATCGGAGAACCGGGTGCTGAAGCAGCTGCCGCCTTTCTCCTTAAAAGCCGTGTTGTCAGGGACCTTTACGTCCGATTTCGAGGCTTACGTTTCCGATCAATTCGTCTTTCGGGATCGATGGATCGGGCTTAAAACGGACGCGGACCGCATCCAGGGGAAAAAGGAAAGCAACGGCGTTTATCTCGGAAAAGACGGCTATCTGATTCAAAAATTTGTTCCTCCGATTGAAGGGGATTTGCAAGAGAAAATGGCTGCCATTCTTGCGTTCGATGAAGCCACACCTGATCTTCGCAAATACGTAATGATCGTTCCCACAGCAGCGACGGTGCTGCAAGACAAGCTTCCAAGGTTTGCGGGAACTGGCGTGGAGGCAGCATATTTAAGCGATGTCCGGCGCTCGCTGCCTCAGGG
Organism: Paenibacillus sp. FSL W8-0919; assembly: GCF_038003785.1. Taxonomy (NCBI): domain Bacteria; kingdom Bacillati; phylum Bacillota; class Bacilli; order Caryophanales; family Paenibacillaceae; genus Paenibacillus; species Paenibacillus sp. FSL W8-0919. The sequence continues at coordinate 4,989,704 of NZ_JBBOPV010000001.1, read as the reverse complement.
TATCCATTACGTCGACGTATTGCCTGCATTATATGGCAAGCGGGAGCAGCATGTTTTTTATAAAACGGACCATCACTGGACAACGAAAGGCGCTTATCTGGCTTACCTGGAGCTGTGCAAGCATATGGGGCTGGTCCCGAACGAAGAAAGCGGCTTTGATATTCAGAAGATCACCGACGAATTTTACGGTTCGCTCTATTCGAGAAGCGGTTATCGACATGTGCAGCCTGACAGCATCGAGTTGTTCCTGCGGAGCGATCCGCCAAAGATTAAGGTTACCTATGCCGACGAAGGAGAAACCACGGATTCGCTATATGCGATGGACAATCTGCAGAAAAAGGATAAGTATGAGGTCTTTCTCAACGGCAACCATGGACTTGTCCACATCGCAACAGCTCAAACGAACGAGAAAAAGCTGCTGGTGGTCAAAGACTCGTACGCCAACAGCTTCATTCCTTTTTTAGTCGAGCATTACAGCGAAATCTTCGTGGTGGACTTGCGTTATTATGCTGATGATCTGGCCGCTCTCGTGCAAGAGCATGACATCCGCGACATGCTGATGCTTTATAACGCGAATACATTTCGTGAAGACCCATCTATAAAGAATCTATTGGAGTGAGATATATGATAAATCAATTGAATTGTAGAAGAAGGATATCCCCCCTGATCTTGGCGATTGTCGTTGCGATTTGCGTGCTATCCGGTTGCTCGGGGAAGGATGATAAAATGGCGGCTCAGCTTACGGCCAGCGAAGTAGGCGAGCAGATTATGCAAGCGGTGGACCTTGAGGCGATGCGTGAAGGGGATCAGGAGAAGCTTCAAAAATTGTACAAGCTCGATCTGGACGGCGTGGAGGATTTCATTCTTTACACATCAACATCGAACGTGAAAGCGGATGAATGGGCTGTCATCAAGCTTAAGGACCCGCAAGAAGCGGAAGCTGTCAAAGAGAAAGTGGAAGCGCGCATCAACGAACAGACAGCGAAATTCAGGGACTATCGCCCGGACGAGTATTTTTTAGTTGAAAATCATGTGTTAAAGGTGAAAGGGCCATTTGTTTTCATTGTGGTTTCCAAAGAAGCGGATCGTATGGGGGAAGCGTTTGACGACGCTTTGACCCAGGGGGAGTAAATAATGGCGAAATATTTTCCGTAGCCCTAGAGGATGGAATGGCAGAAGATTGGATAAAAACTATAAGAATAAAGAACTAGTATTTTGCGCTTTAACCTAATTTTAATACTAGTAAAATATAACTATTTTAGAGACATCCACTTAAATGTAATTTTCTCAGGTTAAAACCCAAGCAACGAAATGGGGACTGCTAGAAGCCTGATGATCCCTGGAATCCGAATCAAAGATGTATCGAAAAAGTACTGGAAGACTAGTAACGAATCGTCGTATTTTCCTATTACTTTTGGTTTATTATCTCTCAAAAGGTTGATGTTGGAATGGTTCGATGTTACTATATATCTTGATTGCTTACTAGTTTTAAGGGGGATATGTGTAAACGTGGAGAAGAAAAAGTCGAAGTTTAAACCATTTTTGCTTATTATTGTGGGGGTTATTGTGGTCCTATTCGTAATTGGGACACTGTCCGACGATTCCACATCCAATTCGGATAACAAGACAGCAGCGAGTGGAACGGACGCAAGCAAGTCCAAGGATCATGAAGCAAAATATGCCGAAGCACAGGATTTATTTAAAAATGGAAACTATGTTCAAGCAAATGCGGTCGTGGATGATGCTATTAAAGCTGAGCCAAAAGAAGAGTATACCAAACTGAAAGCGGATATAGAGGCTAAGATCAAAAAGCGGAAAACCGAGCTTGAGGCCAATTTCGAGATTAAAGAAGACAAGGTCGAGAATATTACCTTTATTTCGCCTTCCTCCGGTGTTACCAAGGGTCTCGTATTTTATCCATACATCGGTATAAAGGATTCTAACAAATACATGATCCTGCGAGTTGGGTTTCAAGAGGATGCTTCTAAGGCATTGTTTGTGTTTACCAGTGTGAAGGTACGTGCCGGAGAGCAATTACAGGAGCTTAAGTTTAATCCAATGAACAAATTGAATGATGTTGATCTTTTTGGTTCCGGCATGACCGAGCTAGTAGATATTGACGTAGATAAGAAAATTGAAGATCTAATTAGCAATGTCATTCCAGCAAACGATGAGACCATTGTTCGTTTTGAGGACATTTCCAATAAAGCAACGGACTACACGTTAACCGAGAAGCAGAAGAAAGCGATAGCAGATATCGTCGAATATTACAATTACCTCGATTGATTCAGACATTTCCTAGCACCGCACTTTTAGTTATTATAACTTACTCCAAAGAGCCGAATTCCTTAACAAGAATGCTGGCTCTTTATTTTGTTCTCGGAATATAGCCCTCCCATCTTCTTATATCAGGAAGCGAGGGCTGTTCACGTTGATTCATCAATCGAAAAATAAATGGGATTCACGAATACGACGGCTTGTTGCTAAAAGAAGCACATGCTACAATTGTTAGTAAATGACCATTTACTAATGGGGGGGTTAATATGGGCAGACCACGTGAATTCACCGATGAGAACATCTATTACGGCGTTTATCAGTCGCTATGCAAGAAGGGGTTCGCACAGACTACGCTCACGGATATAGCGAACGAGATCGGTGTATCTCCTGCAGCATTGATCAAACGATTTTCCTCAAAGAAGGGCATCTTCCTCGCTTATAGCAATTTTGTCATTCAATTGACTGAAGCGAAGTTTACTGAAGCGGATCAGAGCGACGCCCCGCCGATCGAAGCGTTAAAATCCGTTTATAAAGAGGCGGTCCGGTTAGGAAATGACCCGGTTTCCCTGGCGCGCCATACCAGTTTTTATCTGGAAAGCACGACCGACCCTGAATTGCTGGAAAGGTCGAAACAGCGCCTGGCTATTATTGATGCTGGAACGAGAAGGCTGCTGAGTAAAGCTGTTCAGGGCAAGTTCCTTCAATCTTGCGATATCGAGCTGGTCAGCACCGTGCTGCAGTCCGCTATCAGCGGTGCGCTCCTGATCTGGATTCGGGATGCCGGGAAGTCGCTAGACGCTCTAATCGACGATTGTTTTCGCGTTGTGATCGGACCGCTACGAATAGGGGGGAAAGAAGATGCCAACGATGACTAGCCACCATGCAGATCTATACTACGAAGTGCACGGGGAGGGTCATCCGGTCATATTTACCCATGGCGCTTCCTGGAATCACAAGCAATGGGAGCCGCAAGTTCAGTTTTTTGCCGAGAGATATAAGACGATTGTTTGGGATGTCAGAGGGCATGGTTACTCCTCACTTCCGGAAGGAAAGGTTGACTCGGAAACGTTCAGCAAAGACTTAATAGCTTTGATGGATCACCTTGAGATAAAGCGAGCCGTGCTATGCGGATTGTCCATGGGTGGTCATATCTCCCTGCAAACCGCGATTCGGTTTCCTGAAAGGGTAGAGGCTCTTGTATTAATCGGTACTCCGTTCACCAACGCATTTAACTGGTTCGAAAAATGTTTTGTCCCCTTTAACCGTTGGTCTTCCCGGATGATCCCGATCCGGCTAACCGGTTGGATCCAGGCGGCCATGCTCTCGAAGTATAATCCGGATAACCGAGCATACATTGAGGAAGCATTCAATATGCTGACACAAGAGAGATGGCTGCGCTTATGGGATGCGATCACCCGGATGGAGAGCCGCGAGCATTTGGACCATGTACAATGTCCCGTTTTACTGCTTCAAGGCGAACATGACACCATGATCAAAAGGCAGCAGAAATATATGCACTCGAAAATAAGAAACTCGGAGCTGCACATCATTCCGAGAGCTCACCATGCAACGAATCTTGATAATCCGAATGCCGTAAATGAACAGATATCCAGGTTTTTAGTCAAGCATCGCAATGAATTTTGATCGTTCCCCCTACTTCGTCTAGATCAGTGCTCAAATTTCTTACCGAATTGAATATTTTATAGTAAAATAAAATTTGCCGGTTCAATTTAAGAGTAGAGTCAAAGACTCTATCGGGTGAGGAGTTATTAAGCACGTGAAAAAATTATATGCATCATGGTTCGGAAGCTACTGGAGCCCCTATCTGGTCATGGCTTTGGCAGGTATTCTCAGTGCGGTCTATTTTGGGATCACCAACACGGTTTGGGCCGTAACCGGAGAGTTTACCCGTCTTGGAGGCCATATTCTTGAATTCTTCGGGGTGGACGTATCGGACTGGGCCTATTTCGACCTTGTCCATATGAACGGAACGACTTGGACCCGAACCGATGGTTGGATCGTGTGGGGGATGTTTATTGGAGCCCTTATTACGATTTTGCTTAGCAACAACTTCAAGATCCGGATGCCGAGACAGAAGCGGCGGTATGTGCAGGGATTCGTGGGCGGCATCATAGCGGGCTTTGGAGCCCGTTTGGCGCTGGGCTGCAATCTCGCGGCATTTTTTACCGGTGTACCTCAGTTTTCGCTGCATTCCTGGATCTTTATCGTTGCTACGGCTGCGGGCACGTTCCTGGGCGCCAAGCTGGTCAATACGAGGTGGTGGAAAGGCAAGCCAGTTCTGAAGATGGGCGGTACAACGCCGATAGCTAAGACCGGGAAAAGCCGGCAGCCCCTTCTTGGAGCGGTTCTCGGTTTAGCGTACATAGCCCTCATCGTATATTTCTATGCCACTGGACGCACCATGCTTGGAACAGCCGCACTCTTCGGAGCGGCATTCGGAATCCTGATTGAGCGGGGGCAGATCTGCTTCACTTCCGCTTTCCGCGACCTGTGGATCAGCGGCCGGGCTACGATGACCAAAGCGATTGCCGTCGGCATGGCGGTCAGCTCTGTCGCTACGTTGATCATTATTCTTGTATACGGTTTAGACCCCATTACGAAAATTGCGGCACCTAGCACCTTTATCGGCGGATTGCTGTTCGGACTGGGGATCGTCATGGCCGGCGGCTGTGAAACCGGGATGATGTACCGCCTGATGGAAGGGCAGGTCGTGTTTTTGCCAGTGTTTATCGGCAACATTATCGGAGCTACCGCTTTGGCGTTTGCTTGGGATCACATGGGGGTATATAACCTGCTTGTGAAGAGTGGCGCGCCAGTCAACCTGATCACTGAGATGGGTCCGGCGGCTGCATTACTTGTAACACTGCTAGTACTCGGGGCCGGGTTCGCGGTCGCCGCATATTGGCAGAAGAACTACCGCTACGGCGTTGGATTCAAGAAAGGAGATGCAACTCATGTCCGTTGATTTCACACTGGATCTCCGGGGGGAATCTTGTCCTTACCCGGTCATTTACACCCTCGAAACACTGCGCGATATGAAAAAAGGGCAGACGCTTCAGGTCATTTCCGACTGCCCGTCCGCTTTCCGGAATGTGCCGGAAGAGGTCGTCAAGCACGGCTACAGCATGGCACAAGAGCCGGTCAAGAACGGCCAGGAATTCAGCCTCTTTATCCAAGTGTAAGAGAAATAACGCTAAATCAATGTTCAATAATGACGAAAGCCTCCCACATTCGACAGGGAGGCTTTCTCGTGTTATTAGCGGGACTTAATTCCCGAATAAGCTTTGGATCAATTGGCTGGCGAGGCCATAGCCCAAAGGGCGGACGGTTAGATGTTGCTTCCGAGCATCATCGACGAATAATCCGAGACCCGGTTTTCCTTCAACCCATCCAAAACAGCCTCACGCGTTGAATGGACCAGATAAACATCCCATATAAAAAGTCGAAACAGAACAATGATCGCAATGATGATGATAACGATTATGCCGTACCTCTTAGATTGAGTTTTCTCTTTGTCCACCTGAATGTCCGTTTGCTACAAATCTTTCCAATCATAGATATTGTTACCATACACAATACAATAATGGGTCCGTAAAGCTCATCATCGCAAGGCTCTAAAAGAGCCATTCCTCTGCTTATTAGGGATACGGGTTCATGATAGGAATCGTTAGGACATAAAAGCTTTTTTTGTTGGTGCAGCTGATGCGGACATCCGTGAATGCAAGCAGCAAAGCAATCGGGGGCCTACAGCTACACATGCATTGTCAACGTCAAGCGCTTTCTTTGTGCTGTACGACAAGAAGTGCCGGATGTATACTTTAGAGAAAAATTAGGTGGAGGGAGGTTAAGCAGGAGATGAATTCCAGAATCAGTAACCATCTATACTTACGCCGAGAGGGGGGAGCTCATGAAGCTGCAGGCGTCCGGGAAATCATCCACTTGGTTTGTGTATCAAAAAATCGTGATCGTATTTATCGTATTATTGCTGCCTCTCATTACCATGAGCCTCTGGCTCAACTTCAAAGGAATGTCCGTTTCCAAGGATGCGATCTTGGATTCTTCATTCGCGGGGGCCTCTTTTTACTCCAAACAGCTGGACAAAGAAATGTATTTTATCCGGAATTTGCAGCTGGAGCTGCTCAATGACCAAGATTTGCAGAAGCTGGGCTTTCGGGGCGGGACCCTGGATAATTATGAAGAGGTGGCGCTGATTGACCAAATCCGGGACCGGCTTGCCACGTTAACGGTATCGAGCGAATATGTTCTGAATGCCGGCGTTTATGTGGAATCCGTGGGAAAAACCATCTCAACCTTCTCCGGGGTTACCAATACGCCGAATGTTGAAATGGAGCTGATTTCATCGCTGCTTTCGGTGAAATCCAAGCCTTCGTTTTATCGAAGCGGCGACCGTATCTTTTTTATCGAAACAGAGAACAACGGCAAGATCTGGTCCTATATCGAAATAGCCAGGCCTAAGCTCCTTGAGGCTTTAAAAGAAATCGCCAAACTCTATCCCGAATCCGAGGTGCTGCTTGGAAATAAGGAGCTCGGCTCCATTCTGGCAACCGAAGCGGAACCAGCGCAGACGACAGGCATCCTGGCGCTCGCCGGCAGTGGAGATTTGAATAGCCTGGAAACGCCCACCAAGGGCAGCATGCATGGCGTTGACTATTTTATTATTCAAAATGACGTCAGCTCCCTCGGATTGGAGCTGATCATGTACGTAAACCAGAATGAAATTACGCGCCCGCTGAGCCAGTTTATTACTTGGTTTTACACGTTGTTTATTATTGCACTTATCGTGCTGATCCTGTATTCGTTCTCCGTCAATTTGATGATTCACAGGCCGCTGTCCAAGCTTGTCAAGGCGTTTCATATGATAGAGACCGATAATTTGGATATTACGATCGAATCCAAATCCAAGGACGAGTTCCACTATGTGTTCAACAGCTTCAACAATATGACCCTGAAGCTTAAACACTCCATCGAAGAAAATTATGAGCAAAAAATGGCGCTGCAGCTCTCCCAGCTTAAGCAGCTTCAATCCCAGATCAATCCGCATTTTCTATACAACAGCTTCTTTAATATTTACATGATGTGCAAAGTAAACGACGCGGAAAGCGCAGCAGAGCTATCGCAGAAGCTGGGGAGCTATTATCAGTACATTACGAGAAGCGGTTCGGACGATGTTCCATTCGTCAAGGAATACCGCCATGCGCTTGATTATTGCGATATTCAGTGCATCCGTTTCTCCAACCGGATTGCATACGAGGATGGAGGGCCGTCCGGAATTCCGCCAGCCTTTTCGGTTCCTCGGCTCATCATTCAGCCGATCGTGGAGAATGTGTTCGAGCATGCGTTCGTGGACGGCATGGACGATGGGAGGATCTATATCAACGCGGATTACCGGGATGGCAGGCTGCGGGTAACGGTGGAGGATAATGGGAGGATGGTAACGGATGAGCTGATCGCGCAATTAGGCGAAAGGCTGGGAGACGATTCCAAGCAAATGGAGAAGACGGGTTTAATGAATGTGCATAACCGACTTCGCCTTAAATACGGGCCCGAAAGCGGGCTGTTCATTTCGCGCAGTGTCTATGGCGGTCTTAAAGTAGAGCTGATCATAATCGACGTAAGTGAGGAGGCTTCGTAATGTATCGACTGTTGATCGTAGATGATGAACCGGTGATCACGAACGGTCTGGTTCAGTTATTTGAGGAAAACCCGGAATTTGAGCTGGATGTCCTTAAAGCGTATTCGGCCAAGGAGGCGCTTGCGATTGCCAAAAAGATGAAGCTGGATATCCTTGTCAGCGATATTCGGATGCCGCAAAAAAGCGGGCTTCAGCTGGTGGACGAGCTGATGTATTATTGGCCGATGTGCCGAATCATCTTTTTGACGGGATACAGCGAATTTGAATACGTGCACGAAGCGCTGCGCAAAAATGTGGACAATTACATCCTGAAAACCGAAGGCATCGATCCGATCTTTACTGCTGTCCAACAGGCTTGCCAGAGGCTTGATGAGGAGAATCGCCGCAGAGTACAGGAAGACAAGTTGAAGCAGCATGCAAAAATCGCCAGGCCCCTGCTGAAAAACGAACGGATGGAGCGAATCCTAGACGGGGAGCCGATCCGTGCACTATTGACCGATACGCGTTATGAAGGATTGGACTTTCGCATTTGTCCAGACCTGCCTTCGTTATTTGTGATGGGGTGCATAGACGAATCGGCGCATTCGGCATCCAGGGAGATGATCTCATCCATACAGGGGATATTTATGAATGATTTACCGTCCTCGTTTAGCTGCGAGCAAGCGGTTTATGAACGAACACTCATTTGGCTTCTTCAACCGGATGCAGAATTATTGGGCCGCTTCCAAGAAGGGGAGAGCGAGGGGACGATTTCGTGGAGCGGAGTCACGGGCTATATGAAAGGGATCCTGGAGTCTATACAAAATGAATGCGACGAATTGCTCGGGGTACAGGTATCCTTCGGAATTTCAGGGAACCTGAAGGAAGCGTGGGGGACGATCCGGGAGCAATACGCAACACTGCGGATGATCTTGAAGCAAAAGCAAGCGTTGGGTCAAAGCATGGTGATCACTGACATTTCGAAAGTCGGAGAACCGATTGGGAACACGGGCGAACAAGCGCGCCATCGCGAGGGTGATACGAAATCATTGGTCATTGCCCAGATTCAGAAATACATACAGGATCATCTGGCCGGGGATGTCTCCTTGACCGCGATCGCGCAGGAGGTGCATTTTAATCCATCCTACCTGTCCCGCTACTACAAGCAGATGACGGGGCAGAATTTGCTGGAATATATTCAGGCCAAGCGCCTTGAAGCAGCAATCGACTACATGCGGAACACGGACTTAAAGCTGCAGGAGATCGCTGCCCGGGTCGGTTTCGATTCGCATTCGTATTTCACGACGTTTTTTAAGCGGAAGATGGGCATGTCTCCTCAGGAATACCGCAGTTGACGGAGCCGGGTTATCGCGCAGCCTTGAAAACAAGTAAATAAATTGAAAGCTATGTAAAAATCTTAAAATTGATAGCGCTTTCTTCCGGCATATATAATTGGACCCAAGAAGTAAAGACCAAAGCAGTCTACAAACGATTCGAAGGGGGAAAGCCATCGACATGAAAAGAATCAAGCCATGGAAAATGATTTTGCTTGCCACATTGTCGTTATTTGTCATATCTGCATGTTCAGGTCAAGGTAAAGAGCCAGCAAGTTCCCAGCCGCAAACCGAGACCAAAGAAGAGGGCGGCACGGCGGCGGCTCCGCCTGATCCGTTGGGGAAATATCCCGAGACGGTAACCGTAACGGAGGTAATGGGCTTCAATCCGCCCGAAGATCCCCGGACGCCGAAGGGCATTACGCCGGAGCAGAATGCTTATCTTAAAGATTTGAAAGAAATGCTGAACATTGAAGTGAAATACAAATGGACGGTCCCATCCAGCCAATTTAGTCAAAAGTTCTCGCTTGCCTTGGCTTCTGGCGACCTGCCGGATATTTTGGAGCTGGACGGTAAAAATTTCGAAAAGCTGAAGAAGCAGGGGATGCTTGCCGATCTGACCGAGGCCTACAACGATTACGCATCGCCGACATTAAAGAAGTATATGGAGTCTGACGGCGGTTTCGCCATGAAGACGTATTCCCAGGACGGCAAACAGTTAGGAATCCCGGCTTTTGAGGACCCTTTCTTATCGACGCAGCTGCTCTGGATTCGCAAGGACTGGCTCGACAACCTGAAGCTTGAACCTCCTAAAACCATGGACGAGCTGGAGATGGTCGCCAAAGCATTTGTCCAGCAGGATCCGGACCAAAACGGCAAGAACGACACCTACGGACTCGTGCTGCAAAAGAATTTGTTCTTCTGGGGCTTTGACGCAAGAGGATTCTTCAACGGCTTTGGCGCGTATCCGTCCATGGGCGATGGTCAAACGGCATGGATTCAAGACGGCAGCGGAAAGCTGATTCCGGGTCTGATCCAGCCGGAGGTAAAAACAGCGCTTGGCAAGCTTCAATCCTGGTACAAAGAAGGCATCCTGGATAAAGAGTTTGCGCTCAAGGACGAGAACAAAGCGGTCGAGGACATTACCGCAGGCAAAGTCGGCATTTCCTACGGGGAATGGTGGTATCCGAACTGGCCGCTGAACCTGAATGTGGATAAAGATCCGAACGCGAATTGGATTGCCATTCAAATTCCTGGTTTAGACGGTCCGGGCAAATCGCTGGTGCCTAAAATCCGGGGTGACAAGGTATATGCGGTGAACAAGAAAATGAAGAACCCTGAAGCCGCTATCAAAATGATCAATTTCTATATTGAGATGGGGAATAAGGAGTATTTGAATCAGAACCAGGCAGAGAAGGGATATGTATACAACTGGTTCAGTCCGCGGATCTATAACCCTGCCCAGATCGAAACCATTTACACCGAAGTGAATAAAGCGCTTGAAGCGAATCAGACGGAAATTACGCTGGATGATGAAAATTACAAGAACGTCGCCGACGTCTTCAAGGCCACCAAGGATTACTTGGCTGGTGATACATCGAACGCGAGTAAAGGCGTGAACTGGGGACAATATTTCAGCCGTGCAGCGAAGGACGGCGGCTGGGGCTTGACCCGCCAGATCAAAGAAAAACAGGCGTTTGTCAACCACGAGTTCTACGGTCTTCCAACGGCCACGCAGGTGGAGAAGGGGGCCCAGCTGGATAAGCTTATGCAGGAGACCTTCACCAAAATTATTATGGGGTCTTCCGTGGATGAATTCGATAAGTTTGTTGCCAGCTGGAAGTCGCTTGGCGGCGACGAAATTACGCAAGAAGTCAATGATTGGTACAGCCAGCAAGCCGTAAAATAGTCGTTCCAAAGCGGGGAGGAGGCGTTACCGGTTACCGGCGCCTCCCCCCCGTTTTACAAATTCATAGAGCTTACGTTGCCATATCCTGAAATGTCCGGGAGGTCCAGCTGTGAGAACGCTGAAAAAAGAATACTTGCTTCATTTGATGTTGCTGCCCGGTGTTATCGTGACACTGATATACGCCTATGGGCCGATGGTAGGCCTGGTGATGGCGTTTCAACAATTTGAGCCGCTGTCCGGCTTCTTTCACTCCGAATTCGTTGGATTTGAAAATTTTCAGTACGTGTTCGGGCTGCCGGATTTTAAGCAGGTCATGTGGAATACGCTCGTCATTTCCGTATTTAAGATGGTCCTGCATCTGCTTGTGCCGTTAATACTCGCCCTGCTGCTTAACGAGGTCACCCGAAAGTGGTTTTCCCGGTTTGTGCAATCCGCCATTTTCCTGCCATTCTTCCTATCCTGGACGGTTCTCGGCGGCGTCATCATCGAATTATTCTCGCTTAGCGGTCCGGTAAACGGGTTACTGACCGCCTTTCATCTGGAGCCGATCATGTTCATGCTGGATAATGACTGGTTCCGTGGGATCATCATCGGCTCGGACGTCTGGAAGGGCATGGGCTATAACATGATCGTGATGCTCGCAGCCATCGCGGGGATCAATGCCAATCTTTATGAGGCTGCTGAGGTCGATGGTGCCGGAAAATGGAAGCAAATGCTCCATATCACGCTGCCGGGCATGGCTCCGATCGTGATTCTTCTTGCCGTGCTAAGCCTGGGGGGAATCCTGAATGCGGGCTTCGAGCAGATCCTGATTATGTATAATCCGACGGTTTATGAAGGCTCGGATATTATCGATACGTTCGTCTACAGGCTCGGCATGTTCAGCCAGCAATTCGGACCGGCGGCCGCCGTCGGGCTGTTTAAATCGGTCATTTCGCTTGTCCTGGTGTCCGTGACCTATTATGCGGCTTACAAATATAACAATTACCGGATCTTTTAGGCTGGGGGGAGAGAAATGCACAGACCAACGATGAGCAGAAGACTGTTTGTCTTGTTGAATACGCTGCTGCTTACGACGATCACTGTACTTGGCATTATTCCATTCATTCACTTGCTTTCGATTTCCTTAAGCTCGAATACCGCCGCCATGGCTGGTGAAGTGAAGCTGTGGCCGGTTGGTTTTAATGTAGATGCTTATCGGTACCTTGGAGAGAAAGTGGAATTCTTCCTCTCGTTCGGCGTTTCACTGGAGCGGGTCGTTCTGGGAACGGCTGTCAATATGTTCTTGATATTCATTACGGCATACCCGCTATCGAAATCGAAGGAGCAATTCAAGCACAGGACGCTTTATGTGTGGTTCTTTGCCATTACGATGTTTTTTGGAGGCGGATTAATTCCGACTTATATCACGGTTAAAAATACGGGACTGATTGATTCGATCTGGGCTTTGATTCTCCCAGGCGCGCTTAACGTATGGAATATGGTGCTGATGCTGAACTTCTTCCGGACGATTCCCAAAGAACTGGATGAAGCGGCTACGATTGACGGGGCAGGACACTGGCGGGTGTTATGGAGCATTTATCTGCCTGTATCCCTTCCGTCCATTGCGACCATCGGCTTGTTCACCATTGTGGGTCACTGGAATTCGTGGTTCGACGGCATCCTGTATCTCAACTCGCCGGAGAAATACCCGCTCCAGACGTACCTGTCGACATTGATTATGTCCATAAACTCGCAAATGACGTCCATCTCGATCGAACAGCTTAAGGCGATGGAGAATTTAAGCGAGAAAACGCTCCGAACGGCCCAAATCTTTATGGGTGCGCTTCCGATTATGCTCGTCTATCCGTTCCTGCAGAAATATTTTGTTAAAGGAATAACCGTCGGCAGCGTGAAGGAATAAAGCAGCGGAGCAAGCAGGAAGGGGAGAGCTATTATATGAAAAAAGTGTCGGTTGCATTAATCGGAGCCGGGCTTCGCGGAATCAATTATTTGGAGTATGCGCTGCAGCATCCCATGGAGCTCGAAGTCACCGCCGTGGCGGAGCCGGTTCGGGAGCGAAGAGAGAGCTTTAAGCATAGGCATTGGATCGACGATGCCAATTGCTTCGAGGATTGGGACGCATTTTTTGCCGCGCCCAAGATGGCTGACGCCGTCCTGATCTGCACCCAGGATAAGCAGCATTTCGAGCCGACGATGCGCGCGCTGCAGGCGGGATATCATGTGCTGCTGGAGAAGCCGATGTCGCCGGATCCGGAAGAATGCATACGGATGGGGGAAATGGCTTCAAAGGCCGGAAAGGTGTTTTCGATCTGCCACGTGCTACGGTATTCGCCGTTCTTTCGGACGCTGAAGGAGCTGCTGGAAGAGGGCGTGATCGGCCGCCTGATGTCCATCCAGCATAATGAAAATGTGGGATACTGGCATCAGGCACACAGCTTTGTAAGAGGGAATTGGCGCCGCAAGGATGAATCCAGCCCTATGATTCTGGCAAAGTCCTGCCACGATCTGGACATCTTGCTCTGGCTGGCGGATGCGGACTGCGTTCGGGTATCCTCCTTCGGTTCACTCACTCATTTTACGGCTGCCGAAGCGCCGGAAGGAGCGCCGCTGCGCTGTCTGGACGGATGCCCGGCGGCGGATGAATGTCTCTACTATGCGCCAAATCTTTATTTAACGGCGGATACGAACTGGCCGACATCTGCCATCAGCGACGACATGAGCTACAGTGCGCGGTATAAGGCGCTGCAGGAAGGACCGTATGGCCGATGCGTTTATCATTGCGATAACGACGTGGTTGATCACCAGGTGGTGAATTTAGAGTTTTCGAACAGCGTCACGGCAGCATTTACGATGAGTGCCTTTACAAGGGACGTGAGCCGGACGATCAAGCTGATGGGAACGCGCGGTGAGATCCGGGGGGCCATGGAAAAAAACGAAATCGAGATCATTCATTTTGGCAGCGGAAAGGTCGAAAGGATTTCCTTTGACGATATGGGCGGTCATGTCGGCCACGGGGGCGGGGACATGCGCTTGATCAAGGATTTTCTGAAGCTGGTCCGCGACGGTGGTCAAACGCAAGGGCTTACCTCGGCGGACCGCTCTGTGCAGAGCCATCTGATGGCCTTTGCAGCCGAGCAATCCCGAATCGAGGGATCGATTATTCGTCTTGAAGAGTTTCGACAGCGTTATACCGCCAAATGATTCACATAGAAATGACAAAATGCCGGTCTTTAAGATCGGCATTTTCATTATTAATCGTTGCTTAATCGTCTATCGACATGGATTGGTTAATCAATCGTAAGTGGCTGGTTCGTCAGGGATCGAATCCAAGGTATCGCACTTAACATCGTCCATCGCATGACCGGATTTTTCATCGTAAATCGTTTCATCATGGACTTCGATGCTTCAACCTCGTGGAATGCATATTTACTCATTTCGTGATAATAATTGTAGATCGCTGTTTCAAAATCCGCTTCCTGTTTCATCGCAGCCTCAAGCTTGTCGGCGAGGAGACCTGCATCTCGCAGGGCCGTGTTGCCCCCGTGCGATCCAGTAGGAGGCATGACATGGACTGCATCACCCATAAAAATAACGCGTGAGTTGGGCCAACGGGAGGGTTTCCTTCCAGCTTTGAATTTAACTCCCATCGTATAATCTACGTCAGCATGCTCGATTAGACGCCGGATCGCCGGGTGGAAGTCTCGCGAAACGTTTTGGGCCACCCGAAACAGCAGGTCGGGGTCAGAGGTAGTTTGATATTCCGAGAACCTTTCTTTGGGCATGAGAACAGCCCACATGATATAATCATCAACCATAGGAGGCGGCTGGACGATTCCCATTCGGGAGAACGCAGCTTGGGGAGCTTCGCGAAAGGCCATCGTCGTAAAAAAGATGCCGTCGCCTGAACGACCGATGGCGTGGATACCGCTTGTTTTGAGACCTTCGGGCATCAATGGTCTATCTTTTTCATGAACCAATCTAGTACGGCCATAAATCGCCCAATGGTTCACATCTTCCGGTTCACAATCCGGAAGGTATTGTTTGCGTAGGGATGAATGTACTCCATCTGCACAAACGATGAATGCTGCATGTGCGGAAGTTCCGTCGTTGAAGTGAAGGACGGCCCCATCCGGGTTAGATTCGGAATGGACCACTCGTTTCCCAAAATGCACCCGTTCTTGAAGTCCTTCCAGCATGATCGTGCGCAATGTTTGGCGATCCGCTTGGCGAGGGATCCGTAAGTCGGTGCCCGTTGGGTCTCCTTTAAACGTGAGTTTGAATATTTCGCGTAGTTTCCCATTGGTTAATCTAAAATAACTATCAAGGTCAGTAGGCGAAGTAGTGGCCAGAAACAGCTCGAATAAACGAGGAGGAAGACATCGCTTTATGGCGGCAATCCCGTGTTCATCTACCGTAATTCGATACCCTTGGCGACGGGCGTCCACAGCTTGATCGCGTTCATACACTTGCACTTCCATCCCGGCCCGAAGCAGTGCTTGAGCTAAGCATAAGCCGCTTAAACCTGCGCCCACAATGGCGACCGAAACTTTGGGAACATTACTCGCTGTTCCTGTCTTCGGGCTAATATCCATCTTGTCTGCATGCATGATAAGACACTTCCTTTCCGGGAAATAAACAATGTCTCAATTACTTCATTATTGATACAATACAATATGGAACAGTGACCTTAACCCGGCGCAGGAAGGATCATGAACTAGGTCTGTAGAATGGTTTTGTTGGAATGAAAACATGCACGCAAGGAGAGCGGGATGATTGACCGAATCAAGAAATGGGCTAGAAAGCTAAAAGGAAAGATATTCGTGCTCTATTATGCTTACAAGGATCCTCGGACCCCGTGGTACGCCAAAGTATTTGCCATTTGTGTTGTAGCCTATGCGTTTAGCCCCGTTGATCTGATTCCAGATTTTATTCCTATTCTAGGCTATCTGGACGATGTGATCTTAGTTCCACTTGGAGTAGCCATCGCACTGAAAATGATACCTCCTGATGTCGTCCAAGAGAACGAAGAGAAAGCCGAGCAACGTATAAAAAACGGTAAACCGAAGAATTGGCTTGCAGGAAGTTTTATTATTCTCC
Organism: Paenibacillus sp. FSL W8-0919; assembly: GCF_038003785.1. Classification (NCBI taxonomy): domain Bacteria; kingdom Bacillati; phylum Bacillota; class Bacilli; order Caryophanales; family Paenibacillaceae; genus Paenibacillus; species Paenibacillus sp. FSL W8-0919. Next base: position 4,973,431 of record NZ_JBBOPV010000001.1, on the reverse strand, counting down.
TATGGATCGCGGCATTCCTTTGGGTTTCGCTGATCATATATCGGTACATGGTGGACTGATCGAATAAAAGAGCGTTGCCAGCGGCAGCTGCTCTTTTTTTTCGATCTATATTAGAGGCTAGCGTTGCTGCGTTCACGAATCGCAAAAATGACGATCATCGTTACGAGTAGATTGGCAATTTTATTTTTCCTAAGCGCTGACTTCCCAATGGTGCAAACCCATGATATCATCTAATTAGACATATATTAAATTAAACGATCGTTAAATTTAATATTCAGGAAGGAGTGCTGGAATGAGCACGGACTTTTACCTGGTTAGACATGCTGAAAAGCAGAAAGGAACTGGAGATGTTTCCATTTCTCCATTAGGGATACAGCAGGCTCGGATGACAGCAACATATTTTCGTAAAATGCCCATAAGCAGAATCTGCTGTAGTCCTCTTCAGCGAGCCAAGCAGACCGCTGGGTTCATTGCAGAAGCCGTGAATCAAACCATATTGGAAGATACCCGGTTACGGGAACGAGCAAACTGGGGAGACCTCCCTGGACAAACATTTCAGGAGTTTATCGAGATGTGGAATCACTGCACCTTGGAAAGAGATTTTGTCCCCCCAGTCGGCGACTCTGCAAGAAGGGCAGGCGAGCGCTTGTCTTCCTGCATAGTGGAGCTTTCGGCTCAGCACACAATCGAGCGGATCGTTATCGTGACGCATGGCGGGTTAATCACAGACTTTATGGTAAACGAATTTTCCCAAGATGAGTTGAATGCCTATCACCCGGACTTTGTTCAAACGCAGAGTCGACTGGTCCCTGAGTGTTCTATCACTCATATAAAATACGTTGATGGGCGATTTGTATTAATCGATTTCGCAAATATAACGCACTTACATCTTTTGGGATAAAATCTGTTGGAGTTCTTCTATACGCTGAAAACAGGCTGCCCTACATTCGGCGGCTTGTTCGCCGAGCGGCCCTAAACCCCAATAATTGCAACATGATGGCAAACGCAGTCCTAAAGCGCACTATTGACATTCGGAGCTTGCAGCTGTAATTTGTGAATATAAAATAAAAACATTCATAAAATCATAAATAAATTCATGAAGGATGTGAACAGCGACATGCCAAAAAAGTTTTCCGAGCAGGAACGCGAATGGATCCGTCAGAAATTGCTTTCGGAGGGGCGGCACCAATTTGAAACAGCAGGTCTTCGCAAAACGAGCGTGGAGGATTTGACGAAGGCTGCCGGCATTGCCCAAGGCTCGTTTTACATGTTTTTCGCTTCGAAAGAGGAGTTATATTATGAACTTCTGCTGGAAGAGGAACAGCGTATCCGCAATACTGTGCTGGATTTATTCCCCCCTGATGAGGTTTGCAGCAAGGAAGGCATCAAGCGGTTTCTTTCCTATTCATTAAGAATGATGGATGAAAGCCCGCTCCTCCGGAAGATGATGGATCGGGGCGAGATGGAAATGTTGTTCAGGAAGTTACCCAAGGTGCAGCTGGAACGCAATTTTAGCGAGGATCAAGAAGCGCTCTTGCCGATCATTACGTCTTGGCAAAGAGCGGGCATTTTATCCGGTACGCCTTCTGAATCGATTGTGGGGATGATTCGATCCTTGGCCTTGCTGACGCTGCACAAGAATGACATCGGAGAAGCCCAATATACGGCAACGATCGAGCTGCTGGTCGAATTGTTATCGGCTGGTATGCTTGCGGCATCAAGGCCTTTTAAAGGAGACGAGCCGGTATGATCGAAGTTAGAGGGCTTCATTTTACCTATCCGAACCGGAGCGAGCAGACCCTGCGCGGACTGGATTTTGTGATTCCAACCGGGGAAATCTTCGGATTCCTCGGTCCTTCCGGCGCGGGTAAAAGCACGACGCAAAAGCTGCTGATCGGCGTGCTGAAGGGCTATCAGGGAAGCGTAAAAGTAATGGGCAGCGAAATCAGGGATATCGGTCCCGACTATTACGAACGAATCGGGGTTGCCTTTGAATTCCCGAACTTCTACAGCAAATTTACGGTTCTTGAGAATTTAAAGCTCTTTCGTTCCCTCTACAAGGGAAAAACCGAGGATCCTATGCATCTGCTGGAACAAGTCAATCTTGCAGATGCTGCAAACATGAAGGTGTCCCAGCTGTCCAAAGGGATGAAGATGAGGCTTAACTTCTGCCGGGCGCTGCTGCACGATCCGGATATCCTCTTTCTGGATGAGCCCACCTCCGGCTTGGACCCGGTGAACGCGAAACGGATGAAGGAATTGATTCTGGCGAAAAAGGCGGAGGGGAAGACCGTCCTCATCACAACGCATAATATGCAAGCGGCAGAGGAGCTTTGTGATCGAGTAGCATTTATTGTTGACGGTGAAATCAAACTGATCGATTCGCCAAGAGAATTGAAGCTGCGGAAGGGAAGGAAGGAGCTTCGCGTAGAATTTCGCAAGAACGGCCAGCTGAAGGAAGCCTTATTTCCTCTTGACGGTATTGGCGGGAATGATCAATTTCTTAAGATTATAAAGAATGATATGCTCGAAACGATTCATTCGCAGGAGGCATCCCTTGAACAAATTTTTATCGAGGTGACGGGGAGGCAGCTGATATGAAAGGCTTATCCCTGTTGATATTCGACCTGCGTTTTCAATGGCGTCATGGATTCTATTTCGTTTATGTATTCGTTTGTTTTTGTTATTGGATCTTGCTTAGGTTCATTCCAGAAATCTATAAGGAGACGACAGCCATAGCGCTGACCTTCAGTGACCCTGCAGCTTTAGGACTTATCATGGCAGGCGGGATGGTTTTGTTGGAGAGGGACCAAGGCGTCCACGATCCGCTGTTCGTCACGCCGGCTCATATTCGGGATTATTTGCTGGCGAAAGCCGGATCGCTGTCCGTCTTGTCCCTTGCGGCAGGATGGGCCATTCATGCGGCAAGCGGCAGCCTTCCGCAGTCACCGCTTGCTTTTTCTGCAGGCATCGTCCTGACGTCAACCTTTATGACCTTGCTATCGATAGGCGTGGCGGCACGACACCGTACCATCAATGGTTTTATTCTGATGGTGCAAGTCTACGCTTTGCCATTTGTCCTTCCATTGCTGGGCTACTTTCATTTATGGCATACGGATCTGTTTCTCCTGCTTCCGACCGAAGGGACACTTCGATTACTCGGTTCTCCTTCTGGCGGCCTGTCCGTAAATCACCTTCTTTACTCCGCATTCATCCTATTGATCTGGAATTCCGCAGCATATATCTGGGCACACCGCTCTTATTCACGCCATGTGCTGATGAGGATCGGAGAAGGAGGGGATGGCAATGGAAAAATATAAAGCCCTGATGATGAAGGATTTTCGGCACGCATTGAAAGACCCCGTGCTCATGGCGGCTATGATCGGTCCGCTGGTGCTTATCTTCCTGTCCAGGTTCGGTTTTCCTATAGCCGTTCATTGGCTTGACATGCATTATTCGTTTAATCTTGAGCAATATCGCGGCTTTGCTGCCTCATTGTTAGTTGTGACGATCCCGATGTTAACAGGGATGCTTACGGGGCTGCTTATCCTCGACGAACGGGATGAGAATATGATAGCCTATTACGCGGTTACGCCGCTGATGCGTAAAGGTTATTTGCTGTATAGAGTGGCGCTTCCAACCCTGCTGTGCATCGTTTTATCCGCAATCTATTTGCAATGGTCTACGATGTCGGTCGTTCGATGGGAAACGCTGTATGCTTTGCTGCTGCTGGCATTGGAATCGCCGTTGTTTACGCTCTTTCTCGCCGCATTCTCATCAAATAAAGTGGAGGGACTGGCCTTATCCAAAATCGGAGGGTTGTTCATCATAGGCCCTGTGGTGGTTCATTTTGTTCCGGGAGCTTGGCAGGTGCTTGGGGCTTTGCTGCCTAGTTATTGGCCGGCAAAGGTCCTCGATCTGATCATGCATGATGAACCATTCCCTGCATTTGTGTTCTTCTTGCTGGGCTTGCTATTACATCTAGCGTGTTTGTTTCTCATGATCAATGTGTTTAAAGCCAAGCAAGCATAGATCTCTCTTGCTAGCATAGGGACGAAAAACAGTGCTGCGGGTGGAGGTGGCGCTTTTATGGTAAACTTTTTAGATAAGAAGAAGTTCAGGCAAGTAAGGAGTGGAGCAGTTGTTTGCTGAACAGCGGCATCAAATCATTATTCAGAAATTGAATCAAGACAAATCGATCCGGGCTTCGGAGCTCATGGAGCATTTCGGGGTTTCGTTCGAGACGATTAGACGGGACCTTGAATACTTGGAAAACGAAGGCCATCTGCGGCGGGTGCACGGGGGGGCGATTCCTAGAGATCCGGATTACAGCCACGAAATTCCGCTTCCGATCCGTGAATCGATCTTTATGGAAGAGAAGAAGGAGCTGGCTCAAATCGCGGTTCGTTATGTGACTGAAGGGATGTCCGTCGCGCTGGACCCGAGTACGACAAACACTGAAATAGCGAAGGCGCTCAAGACGAAATTCGACCGATTAACGATTATTACGAACTCGCTTCCGATCGTGAATGAACTCGTGTCGATGCCGGGGTATACGGTCATCATGACCGGTGGCGTCATTCGTCATGAAGAGCTGAGCATCATCGGCGACCTAACGGAGGAATTTACAGCTCGCTTTCACGCGGATCTATTTTTTATGAGCATGAGCGGGGTTACGTTAGAAGCAGGGATTACGGATAACGCCATCGGCGAGGTTCAGGTGAAAAAAATCATGCACGCTAACGCCAAGCGTACCATCGCCCTCGCAGACAGCAGCAAGTTCGGACAAAACTCGTTTATCAAAGTATGCGGGGCAAGCGAAGTCGAGCGGTTTGTAACGGATTCGAAAATCGACAGAAATATTGTTGATCAATTCAGCAAGAGCGGCATTGAGATCGTATATAAATAGGCAGGAGCGGTGAACGATTCTTGGTTTTATGCAAACCCGGAATCGTTTTTTTGTGTGTGATTGATTGCGTTTATGTGGTATTATTTGTATTAATCAAAGGAATGAGATAAACGATCGCTTCACTAAGGGAGGAGAGCCTCAAAATGAAAATCCATTTTCTCGGAACGGCTGCTGCGGAAGGATTCCCCAATCCGTACTGCCGCTGTGACGTCTGTTGCAAGGCGAGATCGCTTGGAGGAAAAAACATCCGAACGAGAAGCTCTGTATTGATTGATGGCATAATCAAGGTCGACTACTCCGCAGACTCCCATATGCAGGCGCTCCGTGACGGGATCGATTTGGGTGCGGTTGAGCATCTGTTATTCACGCATACGCATTACGATCATTTCCAGCCATCGGATCTGTACAACCGCGTTGACGGGTTTGCACACGGTATCGATCACCCCTTACATATTTATGGCAACGATGCGGCGATTAGCCAAAGCATACCAGCGATTGGCCCGGATGCTGGAGACCGGTTCGCCTTCCACTTATTGCGTCCCTTCGAGACGATTTTCTTGGGCGATACGCAAGTTACTCCTTTGCTCGCGAATCATGACCGTATGGAAACATGTTTGTTGTTTTATATTGAAAAAGGGGGCAAGACGCTGTTTTACGGCAATGATACGGGCTGGCTGCATGACGATACATGGGAATGGCTGAAAGGCAAAGCGATCGATATGGCGATTCTTGATTGTACGCATAGCTATACAAACAATGACCGAAATCCAAATCATATGGGCATTGAAACCGTGCTGGAGGTCCAGCGCGTGTGGCGGGAGGAAGGCAACCTTGGCATGGATGGCCAGGTTTACGTGACTCATTTTACGCATAACTCCGGCTTTTTGCATGATGATTTTGAGCGTGCCTTCGAGCCTGCCGGCATCAAGGTTGCCTACGATGGCTTGATCGTCGATCTATGACGGGCGGAGACAGCGCCAAAGAACGGCGACAGATTGTAATTGTAGGTATCGTTACTGCACTGACCCTCTTCGGTGATTCGATGCTGTACATCGTATTGCCGGTATATTGGAAGGAAGCGGGACTAGACGCGCTATGGCAGGTCGGCGTACTGCTGTCCGTCAATCGTCTTGTCAGGCTCCCTCTTAATCCACTAATCGGGTGGCTGTATCACCGCATGTCGCTTCGAACCGGTCTGTTTATGTCGGTCGGGCTGGCGGCGCTTACCACGGTGGGATACGGCATATTCAAAGGGTTCGTTCTCTGGGTAGCCCTCCGTGCCATTTGGGGGATTGCATGGTCCTTGCTGCGAATGGGTGGATATTTGACCGTCATCCGCTATTCCGATGATACGAACCGGGGACGCTTCATGGGAACGTATAACGGATTGTGGCGTCTTGGCAGCTTGGTCGGCGTACTGTTCGGAGGATTGCTCGTGCCCATGATCGGCCTGTCAGCCGTCTCCATACTATTCGGGATCATGGCTTTGATCGGGCTTCCGCTCATCGCCGTATCCATAAGCAAGGGAAAAGCTTCGGGAATGCATCAACTGGATCCTCCACGCGGAGTGAGGAACACGGTCTGGTCGCTGCAGGTGAAAAAAATCGTGATAAGCGGATTAATGATATCGTTACTGCACGCTGTGTTCGGCGCGACGCTCACGTATCTCATCGATACAAGCCATCCCGGCGGGATCCCTTGGTTCGGTTTGATAATCGGCAGCACTGCGTTAGGCGGTGTATTGACGGCGCTGCGCTGTGCATGGGAGCCGTTCCTGGCCAGATGGTTCGGACGTCATACCGATGGGCCGAGAGGAAGGCTTCCTCTGTTTATGGTATCGCTGGCGGGCGCAGCGGCCGGATATGCTTTGCTGCCTTGGCAGCTGCCAATCGGCATTTGGGTCGGAATTGTAATTTTCGTCATGATTACCAGCACCGCACTTGGCACCATTATGGACGCGATGGCCTCCGACGCAGCGAAGAATACATCCGTGATTACCGTCATGACCGCATATTCCGTGTCAACCGATTTAGGGGCGGCGATCGGCCCGACGTTGATTTATTGGGTGGTCGGCTTGCAATATGGCATGACATCCATGTATCTAGCGTGCGCAGCTGTATTCATTTTGATTGGTTTATGGTACCGGCAGGACGGTATGAGAAAAGGGAGGGGATTCCTTGGAGAAGAAGCTAACATTTCGTGAGGACGGATCGTTTGTCATCGTGCAGTTTTCCGATGTGGAGTTTATTGATGAGGAGGATGTGGATCCGGAGACGCCGATGCTCGACTCGATGACGAAGGCAACGATGGACAGGATCATTGCGCTTGAGCAGCCTGATCTTGTTGTATTCGCGGGAGATTTGATTGCAAGCGCAAGGAGCAAGGATCCGCTGCAATCATTCCGCAGCGCGGTTGCTGTCGCTGAAGACAACCGTGTGCCGTGGGCGGCGGTGTTTGGCAATCATGACTCGGAGGGGAATGTTCCCCGAAAGAGGATGCATGAGGAGCAGCTCCATCATGCATATTGCGTCGCCAAACCGGATCCTCCGGGAGTAAGCGGAGCGGGTAACTATGTGCTGACGGTTGACGATCCAACGGGGAAGCCGGCTGCTGCGTTGTTCTTCCTCGACAGCGGCGATTACTCACCGATTGAAGCGGTGGGTGGGTATGACTGGATTCGCCGTGATCAAATCGATTGGTACGTCTCCGAATCCCGGCGATTGGCCGAACGGAACGGCGGGACGCCTTTACCTGCACTGGCATTTTTCCATATTCCGCTGCCGGAATACAAAAAGGTGTGGGAGACGTCAGTGTGCGAAGGCCATTGCAGTGAATGGATCAGCTCGCCCAAAGTCAATTCCGGCATGTTCGCCGCCATGGTAGAAATGGGAGATGTTATGGGCACATTTGTCGGCCATGACCACTCGAACGATTATTCCGGAGTGCTGCACGGCATCCGCCTTTGTTACGGCAGATCTACTCGTTATGTCAGTTATGTGGAAGGTGTGAGGAAGGATAAATTCCCGACGGGTGCACGAGTTATTCGAATCACAGCGGGCGAGCGGCAGTTTGAGACATGGATCCGCCAGAGCGACGGATTGATCGGGGAAATGCCCTTACATGAGCCGGGTGCTCACTAAGAGAATCTACTAGTCCCTATCCTCTTAAATAGGACGACTTCGATGAGAGCAGCTTGCCCTGGCAGCTGCTCTTCCTCTATATTAAAAAGGAAATTTCTACTGCGAAATGGATTCGTGACATAATATAGGAGGCAGAAGATGGTCGGGACGATTATAATATGTTTTTTGGTACTACACATCATTATGGCTGCAATCATGGCGGTTTTTCCTGGAGATGAAGGCATGAGAAATACCATTGGGCTTCAAGCCTACACCCCCAAGCCGAAATCATTTTGGGACTACATGTTTAACGTGCTGGTCTTTCTCATTGCGGGTGGAGCTTTATATATGGAGCGTATCAATGATCGGATTGCACAGAAGTCTTGGCTGGTTCGGATCGGCATCCGAATTATGGTTCTTGTTATAGCTATCATCAGTGCATTTATCCTTGCCCTCATCTTTTCATTTTGAATTCCAAGGTATCTATAATAGATGTAATTAAAGTGGGCTTCATCAAAGCCTGAAGTTAGGGAGTTCTATGCTCTGATGTTGAGTTATGAACAACAGAAGTCGCCAATAGTGGCGACTTTTTTACGTACTGCGTGCAAGTAGACTATCCCATGTTCTCAACTAAAAAAAACTTTATGCACCTCCGCTCACTGGGATTTGAAACATTAGTTGCATAAGCCAACTATATGCGTGTATTATGTATGTAGTTGGCAAATAAAACTAATGGAGTCGAAGTACATGAAACCTGAAGTTCTTCAACATGGAGCATACGGAAAAGAAGTTACAGCAATTAATCGCCATTTGCAATTATTGCTTGCTCCACGGCTCGCTGCTCTTCAGCTGGGCTTTGGTCAGCATATGTTTTTGTTCATGCTGTCAAAGAAGGAAGGGGTGAATCAGAAGACGCTGAGTGAGCAGCTGCTGCTAGACAAGACCACGACGGCAAAGGCGATCCGTAAGCTGGAGCTCGAAGGCTATGTTCGCAAAGAGATGGATCCTGCGGATTTACGCAACCATCAACTTTTTCTTACAGATGCGGGGAAGGCTGTCGTGCCGAAGATTGAGGAGGCATTAGCGGAGGTGATGGAAATTGGCATCGAAGGGATGTCCGCAGAGGAATATGGGGAATTCATGCGGCTGCTGAAGATCGTGTTGAACAACTTTGACAAGCATGCTCAATCCATTCGTCAACATACTGAATGACATGTGGGATGTATATGCGTATAACCGTAATCGGCTCAACGAGTCCAACCGGACTGGAGGTTTTAAGGAACGGCATCGCCAGAGGTGATGAACTGGTCGCGTTCACAAGGCGGCCGAACGTATTAAAGTCTTTTCAAGGTATAACCAAGATAGTAACCGGAGATGGAATCCACCTGTCAGACCTCCAGCATGCGATCAACGGAAGCGAAGGAGTGATTGCCATCGTCGGTGGAAAGGCCAATGTCGCCGCTGTTATTCAAAATGTCATTCAGGCCATGCAAGAAGCCAAAGTCCGGCGACTGGTGTTTGTCAGTTCCTATTTACTTGAAGCTAAACGTCCATGGCCCACCGTTCTCGTTGCAAGATGGATCTTTCGCCGCGACTTGGCAGAACTGCGCGAAGCTGAGAATGTAATCCGAAGTTGCGGGTTGAACTGGACGATCTATCGGCCGACTCAGCTAAACGACAAACCCGCCACGGGTCGTTGGAGAATCCAGGAACGAGGGAACGATTTCAAATCGGGCCCGTATCAAATCAGCCGGGCGGATTTAGCAGCTGCATTGCTGGACGCTGTTACGAAGGATGCATACGATCGAGGTATTTATAGTGTAACTTGGGGCAAGTAACAAGGAGGAAACGAAATCGCCATGGATTACCTGTATCTATCCCTGTTAGTCATTCATATTTCTTCGGCCATATTCGGTGTTGGACCGGTGTTTTTATTCAATATGATTCTGAAAAGAGCGAAGACGGCCGATCAGCTGCGGTATGCTCACCACATCGTGGAGAAGTTAAACAAAAATGCGAATCTTTCATTCGGCATCCTTCTCGTCACGGGCTTGATTTTGGGCTGGATGAGCCCCTACTTGTTTCGGCAAATGTGGTATATCGCGTCGATTGTGCTGTTCCTAATCTCAGGCTTTTACGCGATTCTGGTCGTTGAACCGATCTTAAAGAGACTTCATCAAATCGCGAGCCAGTCAACCTCGGGAGAAGTTTCTCAGGAATACAAGCAGCTGTTCCGAAAAAAACAAGCCCGCGATACGATTGCGAACCTTATGGCCATCGCGATCATTCTTCTTATGATCATCAAGCCCGTATTCTAGGGAAGCAACGATATACACAGATCAAGTCGCGATTCATCGCGGCTTTTTTTATTCTGATTGCTAGTAACCATCCGTGCACAGCGGCTGGCCTGCATTATCTTATGAGCTGTGAAGAAATCGATTGGTGATTTCCAATGAAGAATTTGACACATGAATGCTAAGTGTATATATTATATATATACGGTATATACTCAATTAACGGCAGTGAGGTGAATGATCATCAACATTATTTTGTCTAACGCATCGAGCGACCCGATTTACATACAGATCATGAATCAGATCCGGCAGAGCATCCTGAACGGTGATTTGAAGGCCGGCGATAGTCTTCCCTCGATACGGCAGCTGGCCAAGGATCTGCAGGTTAGCGTAATTACGACTAAGCGCGCTTATGAAGAGCTCGAGAAGGAGCAGCTCATTGACACGGTTGTAGGCAAGGGATGCTTTGTGTCAGGAGCAAATAAAGATTTTATACGGGAGCAGCGAATGAAACGATTAGAAGAGAAAATGATGGAAATCATTCGGGAAAGCAAGGAATTAAGTTTGAGTCAGCAGGATGTCATCGAACATCTGACATTATTGTTTGAGGAGGAACAGACGCCATGAATGCCATAGAAATACGAAATCTAACCAAAGCATACCCGCTATTCACCGTTGATGATGTATCTTTGGATGTGAGGCAAGGATATATTACCGGCCTGATTGGCCCGAACGGCGTTGGCAAGAGCACTTTGATCAAGATGATGCTGGGCATCGTCCGTCCGGATTCCGGAAGCGTGAAAATACTGGGCTGCGAAATGCCTAAACAAGAAATCGCCATTAAGCAGCGGATCGGGATCGTATCGGATGACTGCTTCTACTATGAGCATCTGACGATTCATGATACGAAAAAGCTGGTCGCTCCCTTCTACGACAAGTGGAATGACAGCAAGTTTAAGGGATATCTCGACCAATTCGAGCTGTCTCCCAAGAAGAAGATTGGAGATCTATCCAAAGGAATGAAGATCAAGCTTGCCCTTGCCGTTGCTCTATCGCATGAGGCCGAGCTTCTTATTATGGATGAGCCGACTTCCGGTCTCGATCCGGTGTTTAGAAGGGAAATGCTTGATCTGCTTGCGGATATGATGCAGAACGAGAGGAATTCCATCATTTTCTCGACCCATATCACGACGGATCTGGACCGGATCGCGGACTATATTACCTTCATCAATCGCGGGAAGATTGTATTTAATGAAGCGAAGGAAGATGTGCTTGAGCGATACGCGCTCATAAAGGGGGATATGGAGCTGCTTGATTCGGATATCCGAAAAGAATTCATCGGGATTCGTGAGACAGCCGTCGGTTTTGAGGGCTTAGTCGATAACAGGCACAAGGCTGCACAATTGTTCGGGAATCACGCTGTATTGGAAACCCCTTCCCTGGAAGACATCATGTATTTCACGGCCAAAGGAGGACGGGTTCATGCTTAATCTGCTGCGCAAGGACTTTATCGCCTTAAAAAGCTCCTTGTGGATGACTTTATTTTATCTGGCGGTGTTCAGTATCGCTTTTATACCAAGGAGCGACTTTTCCATTTACTTTGTCGGGATCTATACTGCATTCGCCTCCGTTAGTCTTGTGACGATGATCGATATCAAGAACAATAATCATCATTTTCTGGTCACGCTGCCGGTCAGCCGCAAGCATATTGTACAGGCGAAATACATCACGGCGATCCTGTTTATGCTGTTTGGCGTCCTTGGTTCCTTTGGTATCCATTGGTTTGTAAAGCTTGCATTCCCGCAGCTTAACAAGCCGGATTATACCGTCTTGGACATCCTGGTTCCAATGGGGATACTGCTAGTATTAACTTCCATATATATGCCTTTATTCTATGCACTGAGTAAAAAAGGAGCCGGCATTATTAACGCTGTATTTTTAATCGCGCTCATTATTATGGCACAGCCCACTGCGTTCATGATGACATTGCTGAATGAGAATCACATGATGAGCAGTAATCTATTATTTATGGCTGCAGCCGGTATCTTACTGCTATTCATTGCTTCCTATTATGTGGCGGTCACCCTGTTCTCGAGAAAGGACATGTAAGAAGCTGAGCCACGCCTGCCCATTGTCCCGGCCACTTTTGCAGAACCAAGCTTTTCCTGCAACGGGGGTCAACTTTTACTTATAAAGGAGATTACGCATTTTGAAAGATACATTACATACAAGCCGCCCTCATCGCAGAAAAGAATGGATGTATATTCTTGCAGGACTTGTAGTTCTGCAGCTGCTATTCATCGCGTTCGATCATGCTTCGTGGACGCCGTTTAAAGTGAAGGAAGGGTCCTGGTTTGAAGACCTTTCGCAAGCCAAGCTATTTACGGAATGGTTCACGCCGTATAAAACAGCGTCGCATAATCTATTCACCGCAATCTTCGCCGCTACGTTGCTTCCAGCAGGTTTAATAGGGGCCGTGAAGGATCTATCATCTAGAAAATGAACGCACTGCAAATAGGAGGAGCTGGGCTCTGTTCGGGATATATTTATGAGGCAACTAACACCCCATATAACTCGTTGTTCATAAGTGATTGTTAAAGGACATCCCGGGCGGTTCCAGGGTGTCCTTTTCGACATTGCGAGGGCTTAGCGGCTTTGATATCCTCGAAAAAATGTGCATATAATAGGCTATATGAAGGGAGGAGCAGCGTATTCGCTACCTTTATGAATTTATAGAGCATCAGGAAGATCTGCCTATCAAGCTCTTCGTGAACAGCGTAAAGCATATTCATTTTCACTGGCATAAGGAGGTGGAAATCGTCTATGTTCTCCAAGGCTCCGTCATCATGTACCTTGATCAGAAGCAATATACGCTCCATGAAGATGATGTCATTGTCGTGAACAGCATGTCGGTGCATCAGATCGAGCGGACAAGCCAAGACAATGTGCTGCTGACGCTGCAGTTCGGTCCTGAATGGTTGAATAATCAAGCATTTATTTCTTGTAATTCTGCTGCCGATCCGGAGCAGCACCGGCAGCTGCAGGGCATCAAGCAAAATCTCGCCCAGATGGTATGGGAGATCAACAAGAAGGCGCCGGGTTATCAAAGCTACGCGATGGGAACCCTGCAAACGTTGTGCGGCGGCCTGCTTCGGTATTTTGCGGATGGAACGAATCCCGCAGCCGACGAGGGCAGCAGAGAGTACGACTATAAGAGGCTGAACAGGGTCCTTACGTATGTAGACCAGCATTATAATGAGAAGATTAGTCTGCAAACCATGGCAGATCTGGAGCATTTAAGCCTGCATTATTTCTCGCACTTCTTTACGGATAAAATCGGCATCCCCTTCCAAAAGTATTTGACGTTGGTACGCTTGGAGAAGGCGCAAGCCGAGCTTGCCGGAAGCGAGAAAAGCATAACGGAAATCGCGCTCGATTGCGGCTTTGCCAACGTGAAGCTGTTTAATAAATATTTCAAAGAAAAGTACGGCTGCACCCCGAGCTCCTATCGCGATGCCTTGCTTGCCGAAGAAGCTCATCGGCCGGACCGCAAGCCGTTAACTTACGACGAGTCCTCAAGCGGCGACTATTATGAGATGGATACATGGAATGCCATGGGTACGTTATATCGGTATCTGGATGCTAGAGCAGACACGAAGCCCGATTCGCTAAACCCACCGCCTCCGCTTGCGGCGGAGCGGCAGTTGATCGAGATCCAAGCCGATGGGCCTTCGGCAAGATATGAACAGCACTGGAATGTAACGACGACCGCAGGCAGGGCAATCGAAGGATTGCGGGAAGATTGGCGCCGGCAGCTGCGTGAACTGAAAGGGCATATTCCGTTCCGGTATATCCGTTTCCACGGCATATTTAACGATGAGATGATGGTGTACAGCGAGAAAGAAGACGGAACTCCTGTATATAATTGGTCATATGTCGACAAGCTGTATGATTTTCTCCTGGAGCAGGGAGTGAAGCCGTTTGTCGAGCTCAGCTTCATGCCGAGCCAGCTCGCCCGTTCCAAGGAAACGATATTTTGGTGGAGAGGAAATATTTCACCGCCTGCCGATCAAACCAAGTGGGACGCGCTGGTTCGGGCGTTCGTGCGCCATTGCCTGAATCGATATGGGGCGAAGGAAGTGGAAAGCTGGTATTTCGAGGTATGGAATGAACCGGATTTGTCCGGGGTGTGCTGGGCCGGAAGCAAGGAGGAATACTTTGCTTTTTATGCATCGACGGTTCGCGCGATCAAGTCGGTCTGGCCTCAGCTTAGAACAGGGGGGCCAGCGATGGGCTATGGCTCGCTCTGGAATGATCCTTGGGCGGATGAGTTTATGAACTATTGCAGGGAGCATGAAGTGCCTCTCGACTTTTTTTCGTTCCACATTTATTCGGAATACCCGCGGCTTAAGCATGAAAGAGAGTTTCTGACCAAGATTATGCCTGCTTCATTTTATAGGGAAAGCATTGACCGTTTACGGGAGAAAATGAAAGCTTCCGCCTATGGCGACTTGGAGCTTCATATTACGGAATGGAATTTCTCCATGTACGACCGCAACTTGCTGCATGATACGATGTTTATGGCACCGTTTGTTATTTATCATGCGCTGCACACGCTAGGTGTGGTTAAAGCCTTGGCCTTCTGGTCCTTTACCGACGTCTTCGAAGAAAGCACGGTGCCGACTTCACCGTTCTATGGAGGCTTTGGCTTGATCAACCGGGACGGCCTCAAAAAGCCGAGCTATTATGCCTTAGAGCTGTTGCAAAAGCTGGGTGACGAGCTTCTGGTACAAGGGGACGGTTATGTTGGAACGCGAACCCGGGACGGCAGCATGCAGTTCCTGTTCTATCACTACGTGCACGTGGATCCGCTGTTTTCAAGCGGCGACTGGTCCGAATTGACCAGCACGAACCGTTACGATGTCTTCGAGGAAAAAGGAAGCCGCATATTCGAATTATCGCTGAGCAAGCTTACCGGAACGTTCAAATGTACAAGTTATCGGCTGGACCGGCAGCATGGGTCGGTGTTTGACGAGTGGATACACATGGGGGCTCCCGAGTTCCTTACGGAGGAAGAGCTTGTCTATCTTCACAAGCGAAGCGGGCCCGGCATAAGGACAGAGCTTCTCCAGCAGGATAACTGGCGGAAAGAAATTGTACTCCCGCCTCATGGCGTCATGCTGCTAACGTTGGACAGGCAGTATTAGCATGAATCGAATCATGGATCAACAAACATCCCTTTTTTAAAAGGGGTGTTTTTTGCTGTTTATTTTTGAGGGTGAGACGCAAGCTAGAACGAAAGAGACGAACTAGGCAAAAAATGCCCCCCTTAACGACAACTTAAAACAAGAAAGCGTTGCCAAGAAGGCCCTATACTAATGATACAGCCGCACGAGAATGACAGGAGGGAAAACAAGATGAAGCGTTTCATGAAATGGATGACAGAATCGTTTGCGCCTCGATTGGAGGCGTTTACGAACAATGTTTGGGTTTCATCTATTCAAGACGCCATTATGGTCGCGATTCCGATGATATTTATCGGCTCAATCATTACGTTGATTTCGATTTTAAAGGATTTCTTCCCGGGGATGCCGGATCTATCACCGATCACGACATTTAGCTTCGGTCTGCTAGGTTTATTCATTTCTTTCTTAACGCCTTATATGGTAATGGAAAAGAGGGAGCGCCACAAAATCAAGCTGCTGGCAGGAATGACAGGCTTATCTTTATTCATCATGCTGCTTAACCCGACCATGAACGAGGATGGAACCGTCAAGTTTATCCTTGAACGCTTTGGCGCGACGGGCATGATTACAGCACTGCTTGTGGGGATATTCGTAGCGGTGATCATGAATGTCTGCGGTAAATTCTCCTTCTTTAAAACAGAGAGCTCGCTTCCTGAGTTCATTAAGGAATGGTTCGATTTTCTCATTCCGATCGCGATCATTTTAACTACAGGATGGGTTCTGGTTTACCAGCTGCACTTTGATATTTTTGCGCTCATCGTAAATGCATTTGAACCTCTTAATGCTGTGGGGCAAAGTCTCATCGGGTTCGTATTGTTTAACTTTATCGGCGTTGTTCTGTACTCCTTCGGGGTCAGCCCGTGGGTGTTGATGCCGATATGGTATACCATTTGGATTCCGGCTATCGAGGAGAATGCCGCTTTAGTGGCAAAAGGACTGGACCCGGTCAATATCAATACCTTTGAAACCTTTTTCTCGGGATGGCTGGGCATCGGAGGTATGGGAGCTACTTTGCCGCTCGCCGTCTGGTTCCTGCTTGCCAGATCGCAAAAGCTGAAATCCGTCGGTAAAGCAACGATTATCCCCTCCCTGTTTAATATTAACGAGCCGATCGTCTACGGAGCGGTTGCTTTCAACCCGCTGCTCATGGTTCCGATGTGGATTAATGGTCTTATAACGCCGATCATTGTGTATTTGGCGCTCGATATGGGGCTGGCGAGAATTCCAAGCCAAATCTTTCAATTGTGGTATACCCGATCGGGCTGTCTACCTACATGATGTCCGGACTCGGCGGTCTTGTTCTTCTGGCCGTTGTCTTATTGATTGTATTCGCGGTATGGTTTCCGTTCTTCAAGCTGTATGATGCGCAAGAACTCAAGAAAGAGCGGGAAGCAAGCTCAACAAGTCATATATAAAGGATGGATACCAAATGAACCGATCAATTCATGAATTAATTCAAGAAATGACGCTCACGGAAAAAGCATCCCTCTGTGCGGGATTGAATATGTGGATGACCAAAGGCATCGAGCGATTGAACATTCCAGCTGTGCATATGTATGACGGAACCAACGGGATCCGGAAAACGAACAGCGATGAAGAAATGGGCATTACGTCCGAGAATGTTCCGGCAACCTGCTATCCTACCGGTTCGGCCATCGGCTCCTCCTGGAACACCGAGCTGCTGCATGAAGTCGGGGTAGCGCTTGGACAGGAATCCAAGGAAATGGGCGTGGAGCTGCTGCTCGGACCGGGCATTAACATGAAACGGACGCCGCTTGGCGGCAGAAACTTCGAGTATTACTCGGAGGACCCTTGCTTAACAGGCGAGCTTGGCGCAGCCTTCATTAACGGGCTCCAAAGCGAAGGCGTGGGGGCTTCCCTCAAGCATTTCGCTTGCAACAATCAGGAGAACGAGAAAATGGTCACGAGATCGGAGGTCGACGAACGGACGCTCCGCGAAATTTATCTTAGCGCCTTCGAACGGATCATTAAGAAATCGGATCCATGGACCGTCATGTGCTCATATAATTTGCTCAATGGCAGTTATACAAGCGAGAACGAGCATTTGCTCCATGATATATTGAGAGAAGAGTGGGGCTACGAAGGTGTCGTGCTGTCGGACTGGACTGCCGTCAATGACCGGATTCGCGGGCTAAAGGCTGGCCTTGATCTTGAAATGCCAGGGCCGGCTCACTACAATACAAAGGCAATTGTGGAGGCTGTGGAGCGCGGAGAACTCTCCGAAGAGAAGCTCAATCAGAGCGTTGCCCGTATTCTAAAGCTTGTAGAGCGAGTGACAGCCCCGAAAGAAAATGCCTCCGGTGCTGATCAAGACTATCACGCTCTTGCGAGAAAAGCAGCAGCCGAAAGCATCGTGCTGCTTAAGAACGAGAATGGCATTCTCCCTATTCAGCCTGAATCCACGCCATCGATTGCAATCATCGGACGTTTTGCCAAGAAGCCAAGAATTCAAGGGGCAGGCAGCGCCGAAGTCACGCCAACGCGGGTCGATATTCCATGGGATGAAATCAAGGAGCTGGCGGGAGAGACGGTTACGCTAAGCTATGCAGAGGGATACCCCGCTGATGACTCCATTCGCGAGGACCTGATTAAGGAGAGCGCGTCGTTGGCGGCGACATCCGATCTAGCCGTATTGTTCGTCGGCCAGCCGGAATATGCGGAATCCGAGATGCATGATTTGAAGGGAATTAACCTTCCTGAGCATCAAGTGAAGCTCATTCAAGCCGTTGCAGCCGTTCAGCCGAACTGCGTTGTGGTAACAAGCAGCGGGAACGCGCTGGCGATGCATCCATGGGTGCAGCATGTGCCCGGGGTCATCCATTCCTGGTTGACGGGGCAGGGGATGGGCAGAGCCATTGCCGAAATCCTGTTCGGGCACACAAACCCTTCCGGCAAGCTGTCCGAGACCTTCCCGGTCAAGCTGTCGGATAATCCATCGCATATGCGGATTCAGGGAGAAAACGGCAAGCTGTATTATCGTGAAGGACTGTTTATCGGCTATCGTTACTACGACCGGAAGGAGATGGCTCCGCAATTTCCGTTCGGACATGGCTTGTCGTACACGACATTTAAGTACACGGATCTTGAAGCGGCACAGCATGAGAAGGGAGTTACCGTTTCCCTCCAAGTAGAGAATACCGGAAAGCGCACCGGGAAGGAAACCGTTCAGTTGTATGTGCACGATGAGGAATGCAAATGGGTGCGTCCCGAAAAGGAGCTTAAAGCTTTTGCAAAAATCGAGCTCGCGCCGGGCGAGAAGCGGAAGATCGTCTTTGAGCTTGAAGAAAGAGATTTTGCCTATTACAACACGAAATACAATCGCTGGGTAGCAGAAAGCGGATATTTCCAACTCCGCGCAGGCAGCTCGTCCCGTGATATCCGAGTGACGAACCGACTGTTCTGCGACTTCGGCAAGGAAGAAATCACGTTCCATAAATTCAGCCTGCTCAATGAATGGGTGAGCGACCCGATCGCAAAGGACGTATTGGAAGAGTGCATCAATGAAATGAACAAGCACGTGAAGGACAAAGTATCTCTCCAAGATGAGTTCCTGGGATTTTGGGAGGACTTCCCGGTCATTAAAATCTTCCAGATGTTCGGGCAAAGCTGGATGATGGAGCGGTCTCCGGATGAGATCGTCAGCGAGCTTATCGGACGTGTTAACGAGAAACGGCTCCAGAAGCAGCAAGCGTAACTCTTATAACTTCCTCATGCTGTCAAAAACTATATAGGCAATTCGTTTAAGAGGATGTCATCACATGACATCCTTCTTTTTATCATGGAGGCAACCGGCCATCATTACTGATTCTCGCCAAGATGAAGGACTTGGATGAAGAATAATTTAGCCGGCAAGTTCCCATAATACTGGATAAAGTTAAGGGAGGGACTGTCATGCTGGGCCGGTTACTAAAAAAAGCGCTAAAACGAAGCCGTCCGAAGAATTCGACACAGACTAGAACCGACGCACCAATTGAGATCCGCATGACTCTTCAAGAGTCCATTCAAACCTTAACTCATATCATGGGGAACAGTACGGACTTTATGGTTAGAAAAATATCAGGGCGAGAGGATCTTCCGGAGATTGCTATTTGCTATATTGAAGGGCTGGTTGATACGAATCTGCTTAATCGGATTCTGGAATCTTGGTTAACCGTAACGCTAGAAGCTGATCAAATGCCAGGTATCGAATCCTTACTGAATAAAATATTGCCAGCAGGCCCAATTAGCAAATTACATACAACCCAATCCATCATTTCGGCTGTTTTGGATGGGAAGGCTGTCATATTAGCAGATGGTATGAAAGAAGCCTTCTCTGCTTCGATCGAAAGCCTGGAGAAGCGCTCGATCGAAGAGCCGAGTTCACAAACCGTCATTCGGGGACCTAAAGACGGATTTACAGAGGATATTTCGACGAACCTGTCCCTCATCCGGAGAAGGCTTCGAACGCCGAGCTTACGGGTTCAATCGATGGTAATCGGCAGTTATACCAATACCAAAGTCATCATGGCGTATATCGAGGGAATTGCTGATGAAAGCGTGGTATCAGAGATCAGGGCTCGATTGCAAAGCATAGAAACCGATAGCGTTCTGGAAAGCGGGTATATTGAGGAGTTTATACAAGATAATACGCTCTCCCCGTTCCCAACACTGATCAATACGGAGCGTCCCGATGCGGTAGCCGGAGGTCTGCTGGAAGGACAAGTGGTTATTCTGGTGGATGGCACGCCCTTTGTGTTGCTGGCTCCAGTCACCTTTTTTAGGTTCCTCCATTCCAGCGAGGATTATTATCAACGGTATGATCTCTCCACTTTTTTACGCGGAATCCGTTTTTTCTCCTTTGTCATATCCTTGCTGTTACCGTCACTGTATATTGCGATTTCAACTTTTCATCAGGAGATGATTCCGACAACATTATTGATCAGCCTGGCAGCGCAAAGGGAAGGAACGCCGCTGCCCGCACTCATGGAAGCGTTCATGATGGAGATTACGTTTGAAATTATTCGTGAAGCGGGCGTGCGGATGCCCAGGGTGATCGGACCGGCTATTTCTATCGTAGGAGCACTTGTTTTGGGCCAGGCCGCTGTACAGGCGGGACTCGTATCGGGGGCGATGGTCATCGTGGTTTCTTTTACAGCGATTGCCAACTTTGCTATACCGGCATTTAGCATGGCAGCTGCCATCCGAATCATTCGTTTTGTGTTGATGCTGCTGGCAGGCACCTTCGGTTTATACGGGATTTTGGCAGGGATCATCCCTATCTATGCTCACCTGGTTTCCTT
The DNA here is from genome assembly GCF_038003785.1 of Paenibacillus sp. FSL W8-0919. NCBI lineage: Bacteria > Bacillati > Bacillota > Bacilli > Caryophanales > Paenibacillaceae > Paenibacillus > Paenibacillus sp. FSL W8-0919. The sequence continues at coordinate 4,952,563 of NZ_JBBOPV010000001.1, read as the reverse complement.
GACTTCATTTGGCGTTCCTTATCTTTCGCCGGTTACCCCTCTGCGCTTCGCCGATTTGAGAGACCTGTTTGTTCGTTTGCCATGGCCATTCCTTAAGACAAGACCCCAAGATATGAATCGACGAAATATGGTCAGGCAGGGAATGAACCGACCGCAACAGGGGAAGAAGTGAACCGTACGAAAGTGAGGTGCATTATGCGTAGATTCGGTTTATGCTCGATCCCGCTCGTTCTGGCGTTATTGCTGACAGGATGTTGGAATCGAACGGAATTAAATGAAATCGGCTTGATTTCCGCTCTTTGCATAGACCGAAGCGAAGAAGGCTGGATCGTAACCTACCAGTTCATCAACCCCTCGGCGATTTCAGCCGGAACCGGCGGAGCTAGTAAAGCGGGCGGAGGAGAGTCACCCGTCCATGTATTTTCCTCCGAAGGCCCAACGCTTCGGGAAGCGATTGATGTAAGTTACACAGAATCTCCCAGACGATTGTATTTTCCTCATGCAGATGTTCTCGTTCTCGGCAAAGAGGCAGCAAGGAAGAGCATTACAGATGTTATAGATTTTTACTGGAGAAATACCTACTTACGAGAGAATGTCAGCGTGATGATAACGGAAGGGCAGGCAAGTGAAATGCTTAAGCAGCTTATTCCACCGGAACGTCTTCCAGGCACTGCAATGGCTCATATCTCAAGGCAAACGGATCATTTCAACAGTAATTTCCCATCGATTAAGATGTATGAGCTGACACGGAGTCTGGATTCTCAATCCGGTGTAGCCGGTGTTCCTCAGGTTGAAGTGGTTGGGGAGTCGCAGTCAAGGATCGAATCGATGGATCAGCTGCATAAAACCTCTACTCCCGCCAAGGTCAGAATTACAGAATTGGCCGTCTTTCGAAAAGACCGGAGCGTCGGGACGTTAACGCGCAATGAGAGCATCGGAATATCTTGGTTAACGGACAAAATCCGAATCAGTGCATTATCCATAACCTGCCCAGGCTCCAATAAAGGAACTGAGAAATTCTCCTTTCAAACGTTTTCCGCGAAAACCAAAACCCGAGTCCGTAAAGAAGCGGATGGGTTTACAATGTTGGTCTCCGTTAAAGCAAAAGGCAGGATCAGCGAGTCCAACTGTCCTGAAAATCTGGCGAATTTATCCAATCTGCGCGCTGCGGAAAAAGAGATTGAGGAGGTGATTAAGGATTACATGAGCAAGGGGTGGGAAGCCTCCAAAAGGCTTCAAGCCGACCTGCCTCATTTTGCAGATCAAATCCATCGCAAATATCCGAAGGAATGGAGTAAAATCAAGGATCAATGGGAGAAGGAAGGAATGCAGTCCACCAGGCTTGTTCTGCAAGTTAACGTTACCATTGGTCAGACAGGCATGTCTCAAAAGACGTTCAAACCGGATGGAGGCTAGCCGCTTCATATTTAAATGGATGCTGAAACAAGAAGGGAACCATGGAGATGAAACAATCCATACGAGTTACCGATTTGGTATGTTTTCTAGCGGTATTTGAAGTCGGAAGCACGACGTTGTTCTTCTTGGGGGCTGAAGCGAAACGGGATGCATGGATCGCCATGGGCATTGCCGCTTTGATCGGATTGCTCCTGCTGGCCATGTATCTGTTAATCTACCGGTCCAATCCTGGGCTTGATTTATATGGCTTGTGCAGAAAGTATTTTGGCAAAATCATCGGCTCTGCGGTTAACCTAAGCTTTGCCGGTTATTTTGCATATGAAGCCTCCCGTAATTTAAGGGATCTGGGCGAACTCACGCTATTAACGTTACTAGACCGAACGCCGCTAATGTTTATCATGTTGACGGCAATTATCGTGGTGGCTAATACCGTAAGATATGGCCCCAAAGTGGTGATTTGGATGTGCGCGGGTTTTTTGCCCATCATTATTTTGAGCTACTTCACGATTTATACGCTGCTTGTTTCTTCGGGGCTGATTCAATTTGAGCTGATGCTGCCTATTCTGGAAGAGGGATTCCGTCCTGCCTGGACGGCCGCCGTCCCGGAAATCGTATCCTTTCCGTTCGGGCAAACGTTATTGTTTTTGCTCTTTTTTCCTCTAGTCAAGAAAAAAGAAAAATTGAGTCGGAGCGTGATCATTACTTACGTAATTACGGCGATTTGCTTAATTATGATTAATCAAATCAATATCCTCGTATTAGGCCCGACTCAAGCAGCAAACAGCACGCTGCCGCTTCTGCAGGTGGTTCAGCTTATAGATATTGCTGAAGCCTTTGAACGGTTCGATGTTCTATTTGTGATCGTGTTAGTTCTCGGTTTGGGTACAAAAATGGCTGCATTTTTCATGGGAGCCGCCATGGGGCTTCATAAAATTACAGGGCTATCTTATAAAATGTGGACGGTCGTCGTTGCTGTAGTCATATTTGCGTTAGCGTTTATATCCCCCAATTATCCTCACCATATTTGGCTCGGCATTAAGGTTGTCGTTACCTACGTAACTCCGATCTTTCAAATTGCCTTGCCGCTGATTCTTGTGCTTGTGATATGGATTCGAAGCATGTGGACGAAGCAGCGTCAATGAATGAGACCATGGAAAAAGATGTTATTTCAGTGCCGGGAATATTATAATGGAGTCGAACGACATCTTATGGCGGTAGGAGGGACCTTCTTGAAATTAACCGAGCTGATTGAACATTTGGCCATTGCTCAAATCCAAGGGAATGCTGACGTTGACATCACGGGGATCAGCATGAATTCGAAAGATTTGCAGCCTGGGGAGCTGTTTGTTTGTATACCGGGGATTCCGGGATTACAGGAAGACCGACATCAGTATGTAGAAGATGCGGTAAAAAAGGGCGCAGCTGCAATCGTTGTCGAACGTGATGTTGAATCGTCTGTACCGACAATTAAGGTGCCGAATGCCAGATATGCGTTAGCCCTGCTGTCGACTCATTTTTACGGGTATCCAAGCTATAATCTTAAGCTGATCGGGGTAACGGGAACTAAAGGAAAGACAACCACAAGCTATATGATAGAGTCGATTCTTGCACAAGCCGGTTTCCGTACAGGGTTAATGGGAAATATCGGCACGAAGATCGGTTCGAAGATGTTTAAAACCGACATCAACACGCAGGACCCTCCCATTCTGCAATCGAATTTACGAAAGATGAAGGAGCAATCAACCGATTATTGCGTCATGGAAGTGAGTTCCCAAGGTCTGCATATGGGAAGAGTGCTCGGTTGCGATTTTAGAACCGCTGTGTTTACTAATTTAACGCATGACCATCTGGATTATCACAAAACAAAGGAAGATTACCTTGCGGCAAAAGGCATGTTGTTTTCCGGTTTAGGCAATTCGTTCGCTCCGGATCCCGCCAAACGAAAATATGCCATTTTAAACGCGGATGACGAGGCTTCCCGATATCTTAGTGGGATAACCGCCGCACAGATTATTACATACGGGATTAAAAACCCTGCAAATGTCATGGCTAAAGATATGAAGTTGACCCCGAAAGGAACGAAATTTACAGTTGAATCGTTTGCGGGAGTTGCCGAGATCGAGCTGAGACAGGTTGGCATGTTTAATGTGTATAATGCGCTTGCTGCTATAGCTGCAGCTCTTGCAGAACAAGTTCCATTTGATGTCATTCAACTAGGGCTGCACGGTTTGAGCAACGTTTCCGGCCGAATGGAAGTCATCGATGAACAGCAGGATTATCTTGTGCTTGTTGACTACGCTCATACTCCGGATAGCTTGGACAATGCACTGTCCACCTTACGTGAATTTGCGGATCAGAGGATCATCACCGTGTTCGGATGCGGCGGGGACAGGGATCGAACCAAACGTCCCGCGATGGGGATATTGGCGGCGAAGCACAGTGATCATGTAATCATCACTTCCGATAATCCTCGTACGGAAGACCCGCACGGAATCCTTAAAGATATTGAGCTTGGCGTGCTGGAGTACGGGATGTCGTCCGAATCCTATGAAATGATTGCCGATCGGCGGCAAGCGATCATTCGGGCAGTGAATATGGCACGCTCCGGAGATATCGTCATCATCGCGGGGAAAGGCCATGAAACGTATCAAATCCTGAACGACCAAACGATCCATTTCGATGATCGGGAAGAGGCCAAGGCTGCGATTCGTAACCGGAATCATTAGCATATAACATATCAAGGTCCCTATCCAAAGCGCTGATAGGGGCTTTTTGATTCTTATCCACAGCTTATAATGACCCATGACCCGGATTCCATCATTTCAAAGGCGGCCCCTTTAATTCAATGGCTAATAGAGAAGCAAAGCTAGGCGCCCCGCATCATTTGTTTGTTGCAAATTGATGTAGAATCATTTATCATAGACTTCACAGGTCCATAATTGTGATAATAAGAGGAAGGGAGGGTAGACAAAATGCAGTTCTCCAAAAGTACGGACTACGCCCTGCACGCATTAATTCATTTGGGTCTTCCGGAGCGCGACACCAACGTCGGAATCAAGGAATTATCCGCAACGCTTGGGGTTTCCGAAAGCTACTTGTCCAAGATTATGTCCAAGCTAAGACAGGATGGAATCGTCCGTGCCGTCCCTGGGGTGAACGGCGGCTACGAGCTTGCCAGACCCGCCGATCAGATTACATTTCTTGATGTGATCCAAGTAATCGAAGGACGACAGCAGTTGTTTGAATGCTCGAATATGAATTCGCGGCAGCATCAGTTGTTAGCTCAAGAGGGAGCTGCACAGCAGGAACAACCAGCGAGAAACGGATGTCTGGTGGAGAAGGTGATGGAAGGCGCTGAGGAGCATCTGCACCAATACTTACGGGAGCATACGATTCAAACGGTACTGGATGAGGCTCTCAAGCACCGCAGCCATGAATCGCACAAGAAGTGAACCACTTCTTGCGGCTTAATTATGGACATTACAGATCTATGGAGGTAATTAAAAATGACAACAAAACAGTTTCTTGATGTAGCGATTATTGGCGGCGGCCCGGCAGGATTGAATGCTGCGCTCGTACTGGGACGGGCAAGGAAAAATGTAGTGGTGATCGATGAAGGTCGTCCCCGCAACGCCGTGACCCGTGCGACCCACGGATTTCTTACACGCGATGGCATCAGCCCTGGCGAATTCCGGCGAATTGCCAAGGAAGAGATCAGCAGCTATCCTTCCGTAACTTTCGTGGGGGATGCGGCCGTTGCGATTACGGGCTCGGATGGTCATTTTCAAATTACAACTGCCCAAGGGAACACCATTACCAGCAAAAAAGTGCTGTTTGCCGTTGGAATGAAGGATCAGCCGCTCGATATTCCGGGACTGGCAGAGGCTTATGGGAAAAGCGCGTTTGTATGCCCATACTGCGACGGATGGGAGTTAAGAGACCAGCCGCTAGTCATCATTGCCAAAGGAGCAGATGCCATGCACTTGGCTCCGTTAATATCCGGATGGACCAAGCAGTTTACCATCTGCACGAATGGCCCCGATGAGCTGACCGATGACCAACGCGAAGAGATGCAGCAGCATCAAGTACCTGTGTTCGACTCACCGATTCGGTTCATTGACTCAAGCGAGGGAATCGTGCGGCAAGTCGTTCTCGAAGATGGGACGTCCATTCCATGCAGGGGAATATTCTTCAAACCGACGCTTGTCACGGGCTCGGATCTTCCGCAAGCCATGGGATGCAGCATGACAGAGATGGGGGCCGTTGTCGTGGATGACTTTGGGAAGACAAGTGTCCCGGGCGTTTATAGCGCAGGGGATGCGGCATCCCGGCTTCACCAAGCGGTTGCTGCAGCCTCCATGGGAGCCTTTGTTGCAGCGGCTATGAACAACGAGATGAATTTGGAGGCTTGGAGAAGGAATGGCTGATGCCATACTAATCGGTATGTTCCATTGCTATAATGAACAACAGAACCGACGGGTGAGAATCGTGCTACAAAACATCCTATTGACAATCCTTAACAGGTAATGATAAGCTACGAAAAAGTCCGATAATTCCAATTGGAATTATTAAATTACACAGTTGAAAAACATAAAGTCGACCATACCATTGGAGACGTAGGAGAGCTGCAGCATTTCAGCTAATTCCTGCGTTTTTTTGTTTTTCACGTATAAGAGGAGAGGGGGCTTACTTCGAGAAGAGCGTGAAGAAGAATACATAATGGAGTTAAAAAAGATGCAGCAGTATATAGAAAAATTATCCTGAAACGATGATTGAAATTGGTTTGATACCAATACCAAGGGACTTTATAAACATGAAAAGGGTGGTTTATATGAGAAAACAACGGTATTCAGGGTTGATAGTGCTTTGGTTATTGGCGCTATCCGTCGTTCTGGCGGCATGCTCCTCCAGCCCGCAAAGCACGCAGACGGAGGCTGCGTCTACTCCCTCATCGACCCCTTCCGCGAATGAATCGTCATCGCAAGCGAATCAAGGAACGGGAGAACATTTACTTCAAGAGCCATTGCCTGCACAGGATTTGTCCAAACTACCGGATCGAGCCAAGCAGCGAAATGATGCGATTATCGTCACCTTGACGAACCCGAGCGGTGCGTTTACTCCATATTTTACACAGGTGGGATATGACGGCAATGTGAACTCCGTGCTATATACCCCGCTGGTCAGGGTCGATACGAACGGCTTGCCGGTCCCGGGACTCGCCGAGAAATGGGAGGTTTCCGAAGATAAGCTGACTTATACGTTCTTTCTTCGCGAGGGTTTGAAGTACAGTGATGGATCGCCAATGACGACAGAGGACGTCGAATTTACGTGGACCTTGCTTCACGATCCATCCTACGACGGCCTCAACAGCGTAGTGGAAACCAACATCAAAGGCGGGAAAGCATACAAGGAAGGTAAGGCCGATTCCATCGAAGGTATTCATGTGATCGATGAGAAGACAATATCCGTGACGCTGGAAGAGACCAATGCGACTGCACTGACGGTGCTGGGCGGCCCGATCTTATCCAAAGCCTACTATGGAAAGGACTATAAGTTCGGCAATCTGGATTACATTAAAAACCTGCACGCCAACCCGATCACGAACGGGCCATACAAGCTGGAGAAGTTCATTCCCGGCCAAGAAGTGCGTTTTGTTGCGAACGAACACTATATTTTCGGAAAGCCGAAGACGGAGTATTTCATCTATAAGACGACCGAAGGAGACACTTGGCAGTTTATTGAAACGGGAGAGGTCGATTACGGCAGCTTCTCCGCTACGACGGATAATATCGAGAAGCTAAAGGGCCTCGGCTTCTTGAATTTGATCCCAAGCACAGCGAGCAATTACGGATACAATCAATTCAATTTGGAGAGGGACCATCTGAAAGACAAGCGCGTCCGCCAAGCCTTGACTTACGGGCTGAACCGCCAGCTGATCTATGTCGATTCCAGGCAAGGTGCAGGATCGCTTGCCAATATTCCATCCTCTCCAATCCTGTGGTCCTATACAGAAGAAGGGATTAATCCCTACCCGTACGATCCGGAAAAAGCAAAGCAATTGTTAGATGAAGCCGGCTGGAAGGTCGGTGCGGACGGCATCCGCGAGAAGGACGGGAAGAAGCTGCAGATCAACTATCTGGGATCGAAGAGCCCGAATACGGATATTTTTATCGCCGTTGCCAAGGAGAACTACAAGGAAATCGGCGTCGATTTTATCCCTGAGCAGTTCCCTGATTTCAATACGCTCGTTTCAAAGGTGAACGGCGGGGATTTTGACATGGCCTCATTCTCTACGACGATTATCAGTGATCCTTCCCAGGGCGTTAGCAGCTTTATTAAAGGGGAGACAAAAGGCTATAACAATCCTCAAATCGACGAGCTTTATGCGAAAGGTTTAGCAACAGACGACATAGAGGAGCGCAAAAAGATTTACCACGAAATGTTCAAAATTCTTAACGATGAGCTGCCGATCATGTTTACCAACTATACCAAATCGGTGATTGCCATCAATGGCCGCATTGACGGGTTCGAGCTAAACCCGCTGGCGGGGATCGCCCACAGCTTGCCCGACTGGGAGCTTAAATAAGTACGCTTCAGCCAGCAAGTGGCTGTGAACCGCTTGATAACAAAGACATCTCCAGCCTGAGCTTTTCAGGCCGGAGATGCTTGATTGAAGGAGAGAACATGAGAACCTATTTGCTCCGAAGATGTTTATATATGCTCTTAATTTTGATTGGCGCGTCCTTGTTGATCTTTTTCCTGTATTCTTTAACGCCCGGCGATTACGTCGACAACAATTTGAGCTTAAGCGAGGAGCGCAAGGCAGAGCTTAGGGAGATACATGGGCTGAACAAACCGATTCTCGAGCGATACGTAAATTGGATGGCCAATATGTTCAAAGGCGATTTCGGATATTCCCTGGCACAGCAGCGTCCGGTCCTCGATCTGTTTCAGGATTACATATGGAATTCCTTTTTGCTAGCGGTGGTCTCAACGTTCTTTACCTGGTTCTTTGCCGTTGTCGTCGGCGTACTGACGGCCTACAAACAGTATTCGCTGCTCGATACGCTGGTTATGGTCGGCATATTCGCCGCTATGTCCATTCCTTCGTTCTTTATCGGGCTGTTCCTGATCAAAGTGTTTGCCGTCGATTTGAAAATCCTTCCGCCGGGAGGAATGATTACGACCGGCAGCCGTGCCGTAGGCTGGGAATATGTCGCCCAGGTTCTGCATCATATGCTGCTTCCGGTTGCCGTCATGGTGCTGCTCGGCGTAGGCTCGTTGACCCGGTACTTCCGCAGCAACATGTTGGAAGTCATTAAGCAGGATTATGTCCGTACCGCCCGGGCCAAAGGGTTGAAGGAGAGAACGGTTCTTTATCGACACGCGTTGAAAAATGCGATGCTGCCTGCAATTACTTTAATCGGCTTTGAGCTGCCAGGATTGTTCGGGGGCTCCATCATTATCGAGAAGATTTTTAACTGGCCGGGAATCGGTCAGCTGTACATGCAGTCGTTTACGGTCCGGGATTATCCGCTCTTGATGGGTTTTACGATGTTTCTGGCCATCTTGACGGTCGTCGGTACATTCATCTCCGATATCCTCTATCATACTTCCGACCCTCGGGTCAGGCTTTAGCGAAAGGAGGAGCTGCACATGTCTATTCCAACGACGGCAGGACGTCCGGAAAAAGCCATCCGCGCCCTGGATGTATCCGATTCGTTATGGCGGCAATCGATCCGCCAATTGCGCAAAAACAAGCTGGCGGTCGCCGGCTTCGCTTTTATCGCGTTTATGTTTCTGATCTGTTTTATCGGCCCGTTATTCTCGCCCTATGCAGACGGCAAGATCAACCCCGCCAATATGCACCAGCCTCCGAGCGCCAAGCACTGGCTGGGAACGGATCTGCTCGGCAGAGACGTGCTCACAAGGCTGCTGCAAGCCGGCAGGATTTCGCTTACGGTAGGTCTCGCATCCATGGCGCTGTCGATGACCATTGGAACGGTTCTCGGTATCGTTTCGGGTTACTACCGCGGCGTTGTGGATCAGATCATTATGCGGGTTGCCGACCTGTTGTTCACGATCCCCGGACTTCCGATCCTCTTCATCATGGGGGCACTAATGTCGGATTGGAAGATTCCGACCGATTATCGGCTGTATCTCGTGATGCTGATGCTGAGCATTATCGGATGGCCGGGCGTGGCGCGCCTTGTCCGAAGCCAGATGCTGACATTAAGGGAACGGGAATATATGCAGGCTGCCGACGTGCTCGGCCTCAGCGATAAGCGGAAGCTGTTTCGCCATTTGCTGCCCAATGTATTTCCGCTGCTGATCGTAATCGCTACATTGAGCATTGGAGGGGCGATATTGTCGGAGTCCGCGCTCAGCTTTTTTGGGCTTGGGGTTATGCCGCCGACGCCGACCTGGGGAAATATGATCGATGCGGCCAACAATGTGATCGATTTCGAGAAGCGGCCCTGGCTGTGGATCCCTCCCGGACTGGCCATCTTTTTGACGGTCATTGCCATCAATATTTTCGGCGACGGGCTCCGAGACGTTCTCGACCCTAAACAGAATACAAGCAGGTGAACGGAAGATGAATTCATTAATCGAGATTAATAACTTAAGCACTTATTTTGAATCCGGCGCAGGAACGGTCAAGGCGGTTGACGATATTAGCTTCCGCATCCGTGAAGGGGAAACGGTATGCATCGTGGGGGAATCCGGCTGCGGAAAGAGCATCACGGCGATGTCGATCATGGGGTTGGTGGATGAACCTCACGGGAAAGTCGTTGGCGGTCAAATCCGGTTCGGAGACAAGGATCTCTTGAAGATCAGCAAAGAAGAGATGCGGCGCATCCGCGGCAACGACATCTCCATTATTTTTCAGGAACCGATGTCCTCCCTTAATCCGGTCATCACCATCGGCAGGCAAATTATGGAGCCGCTCATGCTTCATCAAAAGCTGAACAAGAAGCAAGCTTATGCCCGGGCGCTGGAACTGATTGAGTTAGTCGGCATTTCGAGGGCTGAACAAATTGCGGCTTCATACCCGCATCAATTGTCGGGAGGCATGCTGCAGCGGATCATGATCGCGATCGCAATCTCCTGCGGCCCTAAGCTGCTGATTGCCGACGAGCCGACAACGGCGCTGGACGTAACGATCCAGGCTCAAGTTCTTGAAACGCTCCGTCAAAGCAAGGAGCAATCCAATATGTCGATCATGCTGATCACGCACGACCTCGGCGTGGTGGCGGAGATGGCGGACTATGTGATTGTCATGTATGCCGGGAAGATCGTTGAGGAAGGGGATGTCGAGGAGCTGTTCGAGCGGCCGAAGCATCCATATACCCGGGGACTGCTAAAATCAAAGCCGATCATCGGTCAACGAGCAGAACAGCTGTATTCGATACCAGGGCAGGTCCCGAGTCCGCTTGAATTGACGGAATCGTGCTATTTCCATGATCGGTGCGAATCCTGCATCCCGATCTGCCGAATCCGGCAGCCGAAGCTAAGCGAAGTGGCAGCCGGTCATTTAGCAGCCTGTTGGCTGTATGAAGAGGAGGCGGAAGCGTGAGCGAAGCATTGCTTGAGGTGCGCCGTTTGAAAAAGTACTTTCCGATCAACGCGGGGCTGTTAAACCGGACGGTCGGCTACGTTAAAGCCGTGGACGATATCAGCTTCACGATCCAGCCGGGAGAGACCTTCGGTCTTGTCGGCGAATCCGGGAGCGGCAAGAGCACCGTTGGACGGACCATTTTGCGGCTGCATGAGAAAACGAGCGGGGACGTGCTTTTTAAGGGAATCCCCTTTCACGGGCTGCCCAAAACGGAGGTCCGCAAGCTTAGACCCAAGATGCAGCTGATATTCCAGGATCCGTACAGCTCGCTCAACCCTCGCATCCGTATTGGCGATGCCATTGGCGAATCCTTGCTGGAGCATGGTTTGGCGGAGAAGGATGAGCTTCGCGACGTTGTGCTCGATGTGCTCGAGGCGTGCGGTCTTTCCTCCTATCATTACAGCCGGTTTCCCCATGAGTTTTCCGGCGGACAGCGGCAGCGGCTCGGCATCGCCCGGGCTCTGGTGCTGAACCCCGATTTTATTATTGCCGATGAGCCGGTCTCGGCGCTCGATGTCTCCATTCAAGCCCAAATCATTAATTTGTTCCAGAAGCTTCAGCATACCCGGGGATTGACCTATTTGTTCATTTCCCATGACTTAAGCGTAGTCGAGCATTTGTGCAACCGGATTGGGGTTATGTACCTCGGCTCGATGATGGAAATGGCTTCACGGGACGAACTGTTTAGCCGGCCGCTCCATCCCTACACGAAAGCGCTGCTCTCGGCAATTCCTGTGCCGGTGCCGAGACTGAAGCGGGAGAGAATTGTTCTCAAGGGCGATATTCCGAGTCCGGCCAATCCGCCTTCAGGCTGTAAGTTTCATACCCGCTGTCCGCTTGCCACAGCCCAGTGCAAAGAGCTAGTGCCCGAATTCCGTCTTGTCGGCGACGATCACTATGTTGCCTGCCATTTGGTGTAACACGGGGGGTGATTGCGGGCAATCTCTGTTTTGACTAATGGTTAAACGAATAAATGCTTCGGACGATAGAAGCACGAAGAAATGATAAAGCCAATGAAACAACGAACGGGCATGCTCCTTTCGCTTGCGCTCATTCAAAAAAACCGCGAAACATCGCGGTTTTTTTGCGTGTAACCTTCCTGCTTGATTCCATCGTTAACCAGTTTTTTACTTTGTACATCCGGTCCGTCATGATAGAATATGAACTTCACTGTGAAAATAAGGAGTGCAAGGAATGGATTTTCAATGTTTTAAGGCTAAAAAAATCAAAAACCAACGAGTCATGTCGAGAGGCTGCCGCTTCATATACATGGATCAGAATGATGTGTCTCGGAAGAATGGAGGGAGCATGTGAATTCGAAAGTGAAAGCCTATCTCCCGATGTTATGGATTCTGGTCATTCCGGTACTGAACATCTTTTACGCTGTACTAAACCAGGCGCATCTGCCGGTTTACAGCCTGATGACGGATCTGGATGCCCAAATTCCGTTTGTGCCGATGTTTATCATCCCTTATCTGATATGGTACCCATTCATCATCATCGTTCTGTTTATGCTCTGTATCAGGGAGCGTAGTGTATATTACCGGACGCTGCTAACCCAGTGTCTCGGTTTGGTTGCTTGCTATATCATATTTTATCTGTTCCAGACGACGGTTGAGCGTCCGACCGCCATGGGGACTGGGATTTTCGAAGGCTTAGTGAACCTGGTGTACAGCACCGATAATCCTTATAATTGCTTTCCCAGCATTCATGTGTTGACCAGTTATTTAATGATCAAGGGTGCAATGGCTTGTGCATCCTATCCTAATTGGGAACGGACAGCGGTGAAAGTATGTGCCTGGATGATCATTGCTTCGACCCTGTTCGTGAAGCAGCATGTCCTTCTGGACATCGCCGGTGCCATCGCGGTGGTCGAGCTGCTATGGTATGGGGTAGGCAAGCTATCGTTGGGTCAGCAATCGAAGTTCAAGGGAGAAGTCGTTCGTCAAAATTTAACGGCTGATTAATAAATTATTTCTAGATATATCAAATGGTAAATGTAAGTCTCAGGCGACTGCACGAAGCAGTCGTCTTTCTTTTTGATCCTTACGATAAAGTCACCAACGTTGCATCATAAAGTCATGAAGATAGTGGCCCGGCAAAATCAAATGGCTATAAAATGGGGATGTAAAGGTTTACATGTCGTGACAAAGGGGTTGGAACATGAGAGACACGTCTCATTTTATGAAGAGTTTGAAGAAGTATAAATGGCTGCTGCTGATGACGTTGCCAGGGATCGTCTATTTATTCATCAACAACTATATCCCGATGTACGGCGTGATTCTAGCATTTAAGAACTACAATTATGTCGATGGCATTTGGGGAAGTGCATGGGCCGGATTTGATAATTTTAAATTTTTGTTCAACTCACAGGATGCTTACATCATTACCAGGAATACCTTCCTTTACAATTTCGTCTTTATTGTGCTGAATCTGGTCTTAGCGGTTCTGGTTGCGCTGCTGATTAATGAGATTAAGAATAGAGCGATCAGCCGATTCTATCAAAGCACATTTCTGCTGCCGCACATTATCTCTATGGTCGTGGTTGCCTATCTGGTCTACAGCTTTCTAAATGTAGATAGCGGCCTTGTGAACAGATTATTGATCAATTGGTTTGGTTCCGAGGCGGTTTCTTGGTATGGTGAGCCCAAGTATTGGCCATACATACTGGTCATCGTCAATGCATGGAAGAACGTAGGATATCTATCCATCATTTACTTCGCTGCGATTATTGGTATAGACAAAGAATATTATGAAGCCGCCACGATCGACGGAGCAAGCAAGTGGAAGCAGATGTCCCGGATTACCATCCCGCTAATTTTGCCTGTTATCATCACCATGACCCTGCTTGCGGTTAGCGGCATTCTGCGGTCGGATTTCGGATTGTTCTATCAGGTTCCAATGAATACTGGCGCTCTGATCCCGACAACGAACACCATTGATACTTTTGTCTATCGTGCGATGATTCAATCGGGGGATATAGGCATGTCAACTGCAGCTGGATTCTATCAGTCCGTTGTTTGTTTTGTACTGATATTAGTAGCGAATACAGCCGTAAGACGGATTAATAAACGAGACGCTTTATTTTAACAGAGGGGAGGTCAATGTAGTGAAGGAAGTGAGCGCAAAAAAATGGATCGGCGCATCCTCGATTCACCTGTTTTTTTTGGCATTTACATTTGTATCATTAATTCCGTTCATTCTTGTCTTTATGGTGTCCATTTCGAGTGAGGATTCCATCCTGCAGAACGGATACTCGCTGTTTCCAAGTCAGATCAGCTTTGCAGCCTATCAATTTTTATTCAACGATTTTTCGGAAATCGCGAAAGCTTATGGGGTTACGATCTTGTCCACCCTGGTCGGTACTGTCGTAAGCCTCTTTATAACAGCCCTGTTCGCTTATCCGTTATCCAGACCCGAGCTTCCGTTTCGCCGCACCCTTTCGTTTTATATTTTCTTCACCATGCTGTTCGGCGGAGGAATGGTGCCTTGGTATATCACTTATGTGAACATGTTTGATTTGAAAAATACGATTATGGCCATGATCATTCCCAACTTGCTGTTAAGTGCCTTCAATGTACTGCTTATGCGCAGCTTCTTCGCCTCGTCCATTCCGGAATCCGTGGTTGAATCCGCGACGATTGACGGCGCAAGCGAAATGAAGATCTTCTTTAAAATCGTTGTTCCGCTTTCTTTGCCGATTATGGCGACGATTGGCCTATTCAACACGTTAGCTTACTGGAACGACTGGTACAACTGTATGCTGTTCATCGATAAACCCGAGTTGTATAACATCCAGTACCTGATGACAAAGACACTCACGAATATTCAGTATCTTCTGATGAAATCCAATAGCTCGGCCCAGGTCGGGGAACTGCTCGCCACCATGCCTAGAGAAACGGTCCGCATGGCCCTCGCCATTGTTGGGATTGCTCCATTGATGTTTGCCTACCCGTTCTTCCAGAAGTATTACATAAGCGGAATTACAACCGGTGCCGTGAAAGGTTAGCTTTAAAACCACTGTTCAATTGAGGAGGTGGGGCAGGCGATTCGCACTTTAATAACGCTCTTTGAGAGAAGATAAATGTTGAGAGGAGAATTCAGGGATATGAAAAAGGCGCATTACCTAGTGCTTATATTCATGCTTTGCGGAATACTGGCATTAACAGGTTGTAGTAAGGGAGCTGCCGGTACCACACCGACTCCAGCGGATCAAACAGGAAATAATTCGGATTCCTCGCTTAGCCCTTATAAAATAACGCTTGTTTACCCGGCAACGGCTCCTAAAGATTTACTGCTTGTTCAGGAAGAAATGAGCAAATATCTGACCGAAAAGATCAATGCTACGATTGAGCTCAAACCCATTGAGTGGGCTTCATGGGATGATAAAACCAATTTGATGAAAATCTCCAATGAACCGTTTGATCTGATGTTCACAGCCAGCTGGTTCTCGTATGCGAAGGATGTTGCTAAAGGGCAGTATCTGGAACTCGATGATTTGATGGCCCAATATGGCAAAGATATTCCGGGCATCCTCGGCGAGGAATTTATCAAGGGATCCAGAATCGGAGGCAAGCTGTACGCACTTCCCACCAAGAAAGAATTCGGGCAGGGGTTCGGGTTCCTTCTAGACAAGAAGCTGGTAGATAAATACAAGTTCGATATTAGTGGCGTCAAGACGCTGGAAGATATGGAAGCGATGTTCAAGACGATTAAGGACAATGAGCCTGGTGTGACTCCAATCGTTTCAAGCAAATTCACAAATATTTGGGATGCAGCCAATTACGATTACATCGTGGCCAATCTCGCGGTACCACGGGGAAGTAAAGAATTGAAAGCCGTTGATACCCTGGAAGACCCAAAATTCATCGACTTCTACAAACGAATGCATCAGTGGAATCAGAACGGCTGGTTTGATAAGGATATTCTTACATCAGACGCTGACCAAGGGATGAATATGATCAAGGCAGGCAAAGCCTTTGCGGTTGCCCAATCCTTAAAGCCAGGGAAAGACAAGGAAATGAGCATATCATCGGGTGTAGAGGTTGTGCAGGTAGAGACGGCGGAGCCGTTTACAACGACAGGAGACGCGCAGGGCGCGATGCTCGGAATATCGCGTACTTCTAAGGATCCGGCAAGAGCGATGATGTTCTTGAATCTGCTATACAGTGATCCGAAGCTGCTCAATATGCTGTACTGGGGTATCGAAGGTAAACATTATGTCAAGAAATCCGATAATGTGATTGATTATCCTGAGGGTGTGAATGCGGACACGCAAGGCTACCCAAATCCGGGAGGCTGGATGTTCGGGAACCAGTTCAATTCTTATTTATGGGTAAATGAAGATCCGAATAAATGGGAAGAGTTCAAGAAGTTTAATGAACGTACGGAGCATTCGATTGCGCTCGGGTTTGCTTTTAATCAAGAGCCGGTTAAATCAGAGATGGCATCCTTAGCGAATGTCGAGAAAGAGTTCGGGGCTACGCTGAAATCGGGAGCCGTTGATCCTGAGAAGATTATTGCCAAATGGAAAGAAAAACGGAAGTCCGCGGGCTTTGATAAAGTGAAAGCCGAAGTGGAAAGGCAACTGGCTGAGTGGGCTGAGACTCAGAAGTAATAGGGATTAAGGAAAAAGGGGGATTCCAGACCGGGACGATCGATGTGTGTCCTTTATGGGATTCCTTTTTTACCAGTATATCAATATACTCAAAGTGTAGAATGAACTTGTCGAATCACGCAGCTCATTCTGCTAACCTTTTATAGAGCAGGAGTAGTATATGATGTTGAACATTAGAGACTCGCTTCGTTTTAAGTTGATCATCGGATTCTTCACCATTGCCGTACCTCTTGTCGCCCTCCTCCTCTACAATAATCATTACGCGTCCAATACGATTCGAGAACAGGTGGCGGACTCCAATAAAAATTCGATGATCCTTTATTCGCATCAGATCGAGGCAGCTCTGAACAAGGAAACGAATTTCTTGTACAATATCGCGGTTGAAGATCCTAATATTGCGGCACTCTCGCAGCTTCTCGATGATCCTGACGAGTACTTTCTTGCCAAGGCCAGAATTTTGAACACACTTACGCGATACCACCGGTTCGACAACAGCGTCGATCTTCAGTTTATCTACTCCGTTCAGAAGCAGGATCTATTCTATACGCCGATCAGGACCTCGTCCTATGACGAGCTGCTGTCCATCCAAACAACCATTGAACAGCTGGTTAAGCAAGTAAAGCCGGACAGCAGCTATTTCGGGGAATGGAAAGCCATTGAGTATAGCCGGCATAAATACGCGCTGATCAGACTGGTCGATACGGGAGATGATTTTTATCTCGGTGCATTCGTAAAGCTGGAGAATTTGATGATACCGCTGGATATGATCCATCTGGAAGCTGGCTTTGCCGGATTCGTGAATAAGCGGGGTGAAATGGTAACCAACACATCAGCTATTGGAACGCAGCGTCTGGACACTGCCCTCGCCTCCGAATCCAATCAAGTGTATCAAATGGTGGGGAAGGATGATCGAAAATACATCGTGGTCATGGATCAAATTCAGGGCACCGATGTCATTTTAAGCGCCTTCATTCCGGAATCGCAGATGCTGAAAAATCTATTTCACTTCCGGAGAGGGATTATCATCATATCCATCGTGGCGTTAATTATTCTGGTGATTTATTTGGTTTATCTCAATGAGACGATTCTGAAGCCTATGAACGATCTTGTACGCGGAATGCGCAGGATCAAGCATGGGGATTGGACTACACGGCTTCATTCTTCTAAAGCAAAGGAATTCACCATCATTAATGAAACTTTTAACAGCATGGCCTCCCAGATTCATGAGCTGAAGATCAGCGTATATGAAGAGCAGATCAAAGCGCATAAGGCAGAGCTCAAGCATTTGCAACTTCAGATCAACCCTCATTTCTTACTGAATTCCATTAATATCGTTTACAATCTGGCTGAAATCAAAAATTACAGCGTGATCCAGCTCATGTGCATGAATCTCGTGAAGTATTTCCGTTTTACAACGAAAACGAATCAAATCGCCGTAACCATCGCGGAAGAAATGGAGCATATGGAGAGCTATATTAAAATACAGCAGCTCCGGTTTCCGGCGCGAGTCAGCTATGAAATACATATTGCCGAGGGTGCAAATCAAGCGGCAATTCCGCCGCTCTTAATTCAGCCTTTTATTGAAAATGCGATCAAACACGGCTTTGATTTCATGGATTATCCATTTCATATTGACATCCGTATTACTTTGCTTGAGGAACATCAATTGGAAATTGTAATTTCAGACAACGGGAATGGCTTCTCTCGGGAAGTGCTGCAGCAATTGCAGTCGGGCAGTTACCTAGAGAATCAGAATGGAGAGCATCTAGGGATTACCAATGTGCAATATCGGCTTAAACATATTTTTGGACAAATGACTCGACTGGAGTTCGATAATATGCCGGATTCCGGAGCAAGGGTACGGATTGTCATTCCTTTCCGAACGGTAGAGCAGTTTTCGTCATATTGATATGGGGGGAGTCGCAATGTATACGGCACTTATTGTAGATGATGAGATCTATGCGGTGATGGGGATCAAGAGCGGCATCCATTGGCAGGAACTGCAGGTGTCCGAAGTGTATGAGGCATATAATATGCGAGACGCATTGCAGGTATTTGAACGTACGCGGATTGATATTATGATCTGTGATATTGAAATGCCCAAAGGGACAGGAATTGAGCTGCTGGAGCGGGTGAATGATATTTCTCCCGATACGGAGACCATTTTCCTGACGGCTCACTCGGCTTATGATTTCATGAAGCGAGCGATTCAGCTGGATGGCTTTGATTATTTATTAAAACCGATCGAATTCGATGTTCTTCAAACAACCATTGCCAAAGCGCTGCATGCTATAAAAGAGGAAAGAGAGCTCCGTCATATGAGAGAGCACTATAAACCTTATTATGAGCTGTGGCGGAAGAAAAAAAGTCTCATTACGGATAAGTTCTGGAACGATGTGTTCTCGGGCAGAATCGTCTGTACTCCAGCGAATGCTGCGGATGTTCTTGAAGAGCATGATCTCAGTGGACTTCAGGATGCCGTCATTCTCCCTGTGCTGGTGAGCGTGGAATCCTGGCAGCGTGAGTTCAGCACAAGGGATGAGGAGATGATGGAATACGCCATCCGCAAAGGAGCATCCGAAATGCTGCTGTCCGCCGGCAATGGAGAGGTCATTCAGACCAAGCAAGGGGTAAATGTTGTGCTTCTTGTTGGAGAGGGTGGAACGAAGGAAGATACTGCCCATGAGCTGAAATTGCGATGTGAGAAGTTCATTCAAGACTGTTATAACTATTTCGGTTGTAAAATTTCCTGTTATATCGGGAATCGCTCCTCACTGTATGAAATTGCGGATACGTATAGGCAGCTGCTGGAGATGGAGTACAACAATCTGAACAAATCCAACCAAGTGTATATGCTCGCTTCATTAGGCAGCCATTCAATGAAGACCATGATCCCGCGAATATCGACCTGGACCCTTCTCATGGAGCATGGGCAGTTGGAGGAGATCCGGCGAGAGATACGCGGTAGAATCGCAGAGTTAAGCGATAAACCTAATCTATCGCTAATGGAGCTTGAAGGCTTTCGGCGAGAATTTATGCAAATGGTCCATTATATTCTCCATAAGAACGGACGATCTGCCTTTGAGCTGTTTAAGGATGAGGAAGGAATGCTTCTGTACACGCAGCCCCGCAACCTTGAACAATTGGAAGCTTCTGCGCTTCAAACGGTTCAGATCATTCATGATCAGTTACATTTGAAACCGTCTGTGATTGAACGAGTACAATCTTATATACAAGAGCATTTAAGCGAGCCGATTACAAGAGAGCAGCTTGCCGGTTTCGTGCATCTCAATCCCGCTTACCTATCGCGCTTATTCAAACGCGAGGTCGGGGAATCGATATCGGACTACATGCTGCATGTCCGGATGTCACAGGCCAAAGACTTGATCGCGACCTCATCCATCCCAATTTCGGATGTAGCCAAAACGTTTGGATATCATAATTTTTCGCATTTTTCCAAAATGTTTAGAAAAGTGTACCATGTCTCCCCTCAAGAGTTCAGACTTCAGTCCAATCCTAATGTTCTATAAGTAGAGAGCAGCTCCTTTAGCCTATCGGCTTACCATTAGGGAGTCGGTAGGGGAGCATCATGCTGAACTTCGTCAAGGGAGACTAGCTCGACAGATTGTAAAGTAGAAAAAAAGACCCGTGCAGGGCTAAACCGAAGAAGAGCCCACGTCGAACGTGGGCTCTGGTCATGATGCCATGTTTGAATGAGCTATTTAGAATTCACGTAGCTGCTTAACGAGATCCGAAGCAAACGTATCCATAAACCGGAGGCGTCCATTCGCTTGGATGATCAGCCCTTCATTCATGCGGTGGTCCAGCCATTCGGTAATCCATCCAGGAGCATAGCCGCCTTGGCCGAATTCCCCGCCAAATGCAATCATTTGACTATAGTTCGCCAAATATTGATCTCGATTCGTATCCGGGTAAGACTTCACGTATAGCCAAAACTGCACGTCATACATCAGATAAGATAATTCATCCGCATGAAATGAAAAGTGACCTTTCTCTTCAACAATACGGGTACAGATGCTGCGGATCTTTTCATTAATATGCTCCACTTCCGTGACTTGAGCGCAAAGCTCCTCAAGCAAAGGCGAGAATTTCCCGTGGGCGACCTTGTACAAATCCGCTTCCTTGTCCTCCTCCGAGGTATCATATTCCTCCTCGCTTACGAGCCCCCGGATGAACGCCTCGAAGTTTTCAGCCAGGAACGTAATCTCATAATCATCTTCCTGATCGACATGGATCACCTCGGGTTCACCATCTCTTCCGCATGCCCGGTAGTCGAGCATCACGACATCATGCCCGGCAGAAGGACAATCGCAGATCACTACGCCAATGTCTGGGTAGCCCCATTCCTCGATCATAAACCGACTGCCGAGATCACCGCCAATCGAATAGCTTTTCTCACGGCCAATTCCCATGATCCCCGTAATGGCAATATGGTCTTCCGCCCAAGAAGTGGGCTCCTCGGTCGGGAAGCAGGTGTTCTTCGGAACCCCTCCGTTTTGCTGCTTCATCAGCGCAATATAAGCGGAGGGGAGCTTGTATCCAAGCTCTTCCTCGATGGAGGCGATCAGCTCATCCGTCGGCGGGGCGGATTGGTAGGAATCTCTTGCATACTCGCTGTCGTCCCAAAAATCAGCTAACGGCATGTTGTCACACGGGGGAGCCTCCGGCACCGACCCGCGGGACGCCAAGGCTTTTCTTTTGGCAGCGATTCGGCGCTCTTCTCTGTCCTGCTTCTCCGCTTTTTGCAAACTCCAGCTTAGCAATAATTCGGTGTGCTCATCGCCGGGCTCCAGTTGATCAGAGGTAGCTAATGCCTGAGCAGCTTCTTTATATCTTTTCAAATGATAGAGAGCGTAACCTACCCGATAATGCCACAGCGGGTCGTGCTGCCCCGCATCAGCAATTTTATCGAATTGGCGGAGTGCATCTTCATATTGTCCCAGGTTGTTATACGCTCTGGCCAGTCGACTGACGGCCTCGTAGTCCCGTTCCTCCTCGGGAACGGTTAACAGCACATCCACGATTTGCTGATGTTCGTCTTCATCATGCCATTGGTTCAATTGCTCCGTAAGGGTTTGTTCCATTCCAGCCTCCATAATATAATCATATTTTTTCATTAAAAAATCGTCGAGAGCCATGCAGCGCCTCCGCCAGCGATCGTCAACACTGCTCCTGCCGCCAGTCCCCATTTATGCTTTGTACCAAGCCCAAGGTGCCCAATGAATCGCGGCAGGATCCAGAGGAAAGCAAGAAGCGAGAATGCACCTTGAACAGCACCCCAAATTACTAGATTCTTGGCTTGATTCAAGTAGGCATCAGCCTGATCTGAAGAGGTAAAGGCAAGCGATGCACCGTTCCGGGCGTTCCAATATGTAATGACCATAAACACAATCAAGGTGAGTAATGTCGAAAAGACGGTTGACGTAAATCTAAATACGCCGCCGCTTGTTTTCGAAGATTTGGCTTCAGGCAAACCGATCAGGAAGAATACAAGACCTACCAATACCACCCCACCAGCTATAGTACATAGAACGCCGTTCACGATACCTCCCGCCATTAAAAGCATAATAATCATACGCTGCTCCAATCGTTGTGAATGATAGACTCGCTTGGCTACGATAAGTATAAGATTAATGTACTTTATGCCATTTGTGCAAATATATCCAATCCACTCACTTTTATTCGGCGCCTATCTATTGAAAGATATTCATTCTACCGATATTGAAAGAGTACATATCTTTCATATTTCAGGAGGAATCGATCATGAAGAAAACAGTCATCTTACTATTCAGTGCGGCAATGATACTCGGGACCACCGCTGGTACAGCATTAGCCAAACCGGGAAACACGCCGCCTGGCCATTCAAGTCATGATGTCAAAGCTAACGAATCCAAAGAAACCAAAGAATCTAAAGATAAAAATAAAGATAAGGATAAACAAATCGAAGCGAATCAAGACGGGGGTATCCAGTCTTCTGATCCGGTTAAGCAAGAGGAAAAGCCTGATCAGGAGCCGGCATCCACGGAAACGGAAAATGGGGACAGCAGTACAGCCGATAAGTCGGAGCCCAAGGAGAAGGGCCATAAAGGATACAAAGGTCTGCTCAATGCTATTCAAAACGTAAAAGATAAGCCGGCTGGTACTGTTCTGGCCAATATTTTGCTTTCAGAATATGAGGCTGAGCTGACCGACGAACAGAAGAAAGAACTTGAAGCTATAGTTGAAAAGGACGACGCGCTGGAGAAGGCGGCGGATATGCTCGATAAGAACGGTAATGTAACCGACGCTGTGTATGTACAGGAAGAAGCGATTAAAGTGAATTTTAAAAACCTGGACCTGTATAAAACTTTAGGAAAGCTCAATGACAAGGCTGGTAAAAAGAATGGAGTCAAGCTATATGTTAACGGCGTTGCTGCTGACACCGAGCCTTTTGTCAAAAAAGGCAATACCTTCGTTCCTTTCCGCGCCATCGCTGAGGCACTGGATGCCGAAGTTGCATGGGATCCTCAAGATCGCACGATCATCGTCACAAAGGATGGGGTAATTATTCAACTTCTGGTGGGCAGTAAAGCTGCAAAGGTAAATGGTAAAAACGTGACCTTGGATGCGCCAGCCACCGTGACAAAGGGCAGCACCTATGTGCCGGTACGTTTTATAAGCGAGGCATTGAATGCCACCGTAAAATGGGAATCCGAAAGTAAAACGGTTGTTGTCTATGAAGAGGGACAATAACCTAAGTAACATGGCCCCTCTATTTTGCTGAGGGTGGATGTTCATTGGAAGTGTAAAGAAAGCGAAGCCGTTGACCTTGGGAGGTCAGCGGTTTTTTTTGTTTATGGATAAAAACTTATAAATTGGCATGATTTTGATAAAAGGAGGCACTCTATAGGCAACTTACTTATCTAATGCAGCGAAGGAAACACATGTCGATTATTAAACCGTCTCAAATTGCACACTCGATTTATGAGATGATGGAGAAGCGCTTCAGCGGACGGGTATTAAAGGGATCATCCTTAACTGGACCAAAGGTGAAAGGGCTGAATGGGGTGGATTTTTTCGAAAGTAAAGAATCGTTGACAGCCATCGAATGGATCTTAAGGGGAATTGTCAGCTTTATTTTTTTGCTGATTGCTGCCAAATTTCTAGGCCAACGCTCCATTTCTCAATTAAGGTTTCTCGATTTCATTCTTGCTCTAACGCTCGGCAATATTATCGCTCACCCGCTGTCCGATGAGGAGTTGGGTTTAAAAGGGTCCATGATCACGACGATCGTCCTCATTGTGCTATATATCGCAACGACATGGCTCGGGCTGAAGTGGCCGTTCTTTAAACGGTATTTGGATCCGTCGCCAATCACGCTCATCAAACAAGGCCTCATTCAGTTTGAAAACTTATCGAAAGCAAGGATCTCTATAGATTATTTATTCTCCGAGCTTAGGAAAGAAAAAGTAGAGGATGTCCAAAAAGTAGCGCTGGCATTATGGGAGCCAGGAGGAACCATATCCGTCTTTATGGACACCCCCTACCAACCGGTGACACCGGCTAACCTGAAACTAGAGACGCAGCCGTTCACGATCCTAAGACCGATCATTGTAGACGGCAAGGTCGATATGTCCCTTCTTCAGGAAATCGGAAAGGATACCGGTTGGCTGCTTACACAAATCGCGCCCATTTCGAATATTCAGGAGGTGTCGTTAGCGATCGTTGAGAACGAGACCGTACGGGTGTTTTCAAGAGCAAAAGGTTAAAGAAGCAGGTGTATATTATTAATGGAAGAGAGCCATGATAGGGGCTCTCTTTTTTATAGGTTAATTCAATGACTCCAGTTATTTTTTAACAATCATTAAAAATAATTCTTGAACACTCATTAAATAAATGGTAATATACAGCAAAAAGAAAGGGAGGACTCACGTTGGCACGCCATAAAGAATTTGATACGACGGAAGTATTGACCAAAGCGATGGAGTATTTTTGGAGACATGGTTTTGATGGATCCTCCATCAATGAGCTGGTTCAGCATGTTGGAATCAAGGCCCAAAGCCTATACAACACGTTTGGAGGGAAACGGGATTTATATTTATCGGCCCTCAAGCTTTATGTGAATCGGAGCACGGTTGTTGCCACGCTCGAACAGACTCCATCCGGAAAGCAAGCCATCATCAAGGTATTTCATGATTTATTATCCAGCCTTTCACAGCCCGATCATCGAGCGAAGGGCTGTTTCATGGTGAACACTTGCGTAGAACTAGCGTCGCATGATGCCGAAATCGCAGACTTTGTTGAGAAAGAAAGCCATCGCGTGGAAGACGCCTATCTCCTCGCATTAAGCCGCGCCAAGGAACAAGGCGATCTTGGCGACCGATACCAAGATTTGAGGGCTCTGGCGCGATATTTAAACAATGCGCAAGCCGGGCTGATCGTTACCGCAAAAACGGTTTCGGATCCGGCTGTTCTTGAAGATATTATCCGGGTGACGCTTTCGATTTTTGATTGAAAGCGAACCTCTCTTTTTTTTGAGTTTATTTTAATGATCATTCAAGAAAAATAGAGCATGAGGTGATCCTTTTGAGAAATTCACTAGGCATTTATTGGCTGGCATTCGGCGTCTTTATCATGGCAACAGCCGAAATCGTGGTTTCCGGTATCTTAGCGATGATATCCGAAGATTTGAAGGTGTCGGTTGGGATGGCAGGTCAGTTGGTGACGGTTTATGCATTGGTTATTGCTATCGGCTCTCCGGTCTTGATGGCAATTACGGCAAGGATTGAAAGAAAACGGCTCCTTATTTTATCGTTCCTAACATTTATCATTGGCAACGGCATCGGGTACTTAAGTCCTGATTTTTCGATCCTTGTGATCGCTCGTATTGTCCAAGCGGCAAGTGCGAGCGTGTTTACGGTCGTAGCCCTGACGATGGGATCCAATCTTGCGGCACCCGGCCGGCAGGGAACAGCCATCGGTACTATTCTTATGGGAGCAGGTACGGCATTAGCTGTCGGCGTTCCTTTGGGAACACTGATCGGTGGGCATTGGGGATGGCGCTTTGTCTTTGTTTTTATTATCATGCTGGGATTGCTCTCCGTAATTGGCATTGCTTATACCGTGCCGATATCAAAGCATCAGGAGTCTTTATCCTTGAAGCAGCAGCTTGGGGTACTGAGAAATCGACGCATTGTAAGCGGGCTGCTCATTACTTTGTTCTGGGTTACCGGTTATCAGATGATGTTTACGTATATCACACCCTTTCTCCAGGAAACCGCAAATCTTGATGCGACCCGGATTAGTGCCGCGTTATTTGTAAGCGGGATCTTCGCTATAGCAGGCTCAAGAATAGGAGGCTTTGGGTCCGATCGCTGGGGTATATTCCGGATGCTGATGGTGAGTTTGTTGTTTCACGCAGCGGCGCTGATCGTTTTTCCATGGGCAGCGACAACATTCATCGGGGCAATAATGATCCTCGCGATCTGGATCGGTTTTGCCACCATGACGACGCCTGTACAACAGTACTATTTGATTTCGCTTTCGCCTGAATCATCCGGGCTGGCGTTAGGGATGAATAACTCCATTTTCCAACTCGGAATGGCTGTCGGTGCCGCTACAGGAGGGTGGATCGTCCAACAAACCTCCGTAATGGATCTAGGATTCTACGGTGCGATGAGTATCATGCTCGGTGTTGGTTCGGTCTTATACTCTTTTGCTATAAAGAAACAACCCAAAACGACACGCGGCTGACACAAGAAAAATCGATCAGCCTATTTTGGGAACTTTCTTCCTTCATGTGGAGTCTGTTTGAGTAAGGGGGGAGGAGCTTGAAGGAAATGCAGCCGCAGCTTTCTGCAGAGCTGAACATATCGGATATACGGGGGCTTATGGAATCCTATGGAGAGGACGTTTGGAATTACGCTTACGTCATTACAAAGAATGCGCATACGGCGGATGATGTTGCACAGGATGTGTTTATTAAAGCCTACCAACATGCTGCCTCCTTTCGTGGGGAGGCTTCGATGAAAACCTGGCTGCTCAAAATCACACGCAACACCGCGTTGTCCTATCTAAAACGGGCGTTCTTTCGCAGAGTGGTCCTCCTTGGAGAGCGATCGCCGGAAGATGGATTGGGGAGGATGACGAGGGACTCGTCATCGCCATCTGCAGAGGAGGAGTATATGGAGCGGGAGATGGCGGATGAATTGTGGAAGCAGGTTATAAAGCTGCCCGGTAAATATCGCGACCCGCTTGTGTTGAGCGTGCATTATCAACTATCCATGGAGGAAATATCCGTTATTACAGGTCTGGCGCCAGGAACGGTAAAGTCCAGAATTTTCAGGGCTAAAAAGAAGATAGCCGCCGAATGGAAAGGAGCGAAGGATGATGAATGAATGGAGGTCGGATTGGGATCAAAAGATGGCACGGCCGCCATTTAAGGAGCGGCGGTTTACGGCAGATATGATGGAGGATGTGGAGAAACGGCTTGAGAATGTTAGGAAGAAGCGAAACCGACGTGGAAGGGTTCGGTCTGCTATCATAATCGTACCTGTGATGCTGCTTGTCTTCGGTGCCGGGAGCATTTGGATCGGTGACCAGACAGCTCATTCTCCTAAGCAGGTAACCCCAAGTCTCGCCATCCAAGGGGGAGGAGCGTTTCAATCCAGCTTCGAGCCCGGTGCAGGTGGCGATTACGATTGGTGGAGCTCTTCAGATCATGAGACGAAGCAAGGCAATGATCGCACGATCGTAACGCTGGGGATCGCATTCATGAAACGGGAGCTTGGAGTCTGGGGAGGCCCGACGCCGGACATCTGGGAGCATCCGGAGGTCAAAGCTCCGCTTGAACGCTATGATGTATCGAGTCCATGGGTATATGAAATGTACGTGGATCAGATTCGTACGGATGAGATGCAAACCGTATATCAGCTGCGTCTGCGCCTGAGGGATTCGATTCCGATGGTCTATGAGGAAATGATCGACGTTACCATTCAAAACGAGACACACCGAATCTCGCTGATTGAGCATAGAAATAAGGATGAAACGGGGATACCGTTGGAGGAATACGAGCCACAAAGCTAAAGGGATAAAAAATGGTTCAGTATTCTGCAAATAACTGCAGTGCTTATGTTCGTGCATACGTCCTGCCAAACGATAAAAAACCGGAGCGGATGCTCCGGTTCTTTGGATGGTGAATGCACTGGTTAAAGCGGACGGATGGCATCCCCTATAACCTCTCGACACTAGATCAGTTGACGAAGCTGATTTACGTAAAAGGCCAGTTCGCTCTCAGACTCGAGATCACGCATTAAAGCCCGGAGCAGGAACAATCGCGGCTGCTCCTGCACGGCTTCATCGCGCAGCATGGCCGCGACCTCCGTCAATTCTTGTTTTCTCTGGTTAGGCACGGCGATGTCCGGGATCAACGAGGCGATCATTTCAATCAGCGCATCTCTTCTCGATCCGCGCGAAGCAAACAACGACCGGAGCTCCATGCCCGAATACTCGGTCATGAGCTCATCCGTGAGCAGGGAAGGGGAGGATCGCTGGTTCAGCCCATGCACCAGATCGTCCATTCGTTCCGCAATGAACAAAGCAAGCGCCTGCTTGTCCATCGGCTTGTATCCGAATAACAGATGGAAGGTATATTCGCGGATGAATCCGTTAAATATGGCGGTGGCGTCCCACTTCCAAGGCTCAATCGCCGATCCGTATTGGCGGCGGAGAATATCCTGATAATACAGGAACATGCTTCTGCGAATGCGGCTTAATACGTCCTCGATGATTTCGCTGCCGAGCGGGGCAAGCTCGTTGTGATCCCTGGATATGTAGTAACCGTGCTCCACGTAAAAATCGAACTGATACGCAATTTCGGCCAAAAAGGTATCTCTTTTGGACAATTGCTTTTTCCTGATTCGGTCCACCTCGTCGACCATAACCTGCTGCCGCCGCTCCAAAATGCTGACATACAACTCTTCTTTCGAGGAAAAATGCTTGTACAGCGAGCCCTTGGCAATGCTGCAGTCATCTGCGATATCCTGGATGGATGTCGCCTGGTAGCCCTTCTCCGCGAAGAGCCGGACCGCCGATTGAAGAATTTTCTCCTTAATCATGCTCATCCTGCCGCCTCCTTCAATGACATAAAACATCAATATATATTCGATAATCGCCCAAGGATTCGGGTTCGTGGGCCTAAAGGTTGCATGTATGGAACACCCGGGCGTAGTATACGAATTTCATTGTACCAGTCCTGGCGCAATAAATACATGACACCCTGATAAGATCCGAAGGATAACAATATGGACCGGCATGTGCACCCGAGCGTAAAGGAATGATGGGCTGCACATAATGTTATTTTAACACGATGAATGACGACACCATGAGACGGCCAATCTGGCGGCTTATCCCTTGTAACCAAGTCTTATTATGACGATGGAAACCTGAATGAGGCAGCATATTGTGGCAACGGATGCCTGCCTGATGCAGGCACATCGTGACGTGCTTAGCGTGAAACTTCAACTCGCGCCCGGACTGGAGACCTCAGCGGCGACAGGCTGCGGCTTCCGGATGAAGAAGCTGAGCGCAAGCCCCGCACATGCAATACATGCGGCAGCGAAGAAGGTATCGCAAAACGGAGTCAGGCTTGCCTCCAGCACATTCCCGTTCGTTCCGGAAAGGGTCAGGTTAGCCTTCATGCGGGAGGCTAGGAAGCCGGTAAAGCCCGATATGGCAAACGAGGCGATGACCTGCTGCGATGCGCTGGTGAGTGGAGTGACCCTGCTGACCAAATGCCGAGGTGTTGCATTTAATACATAGGTATTTAACGACATCATGGACAAGCCCATCCCCGAGCCCTGCATAAACAAAACGACTAGAATAAAGAGCAGCGGCGTGTCCGTTCGGAGAAAGGTCATCGCAAACAATCCGCTCGTCATCAAGGCCATGCCGGCAATGAGAGGCGGACGGGCACCGACTTTATCGAAGATTCTGCCCGCTAACGGCATGAATATCATAGAGCCGATGGCCTGCGGCAGCAAGATAAGACCCGTCGTGAACGGTGAGTATCCCTTGATTTGCTGAAGCAGAAGCGGAAAGAGCAGCACCGTTCCATACATCGCGGCCTGCATGAACCAGGATGTGATAATCCCGCGTCTGAAATCAGACGATCGAAAAACTCTCAGCTCCAGCAGCGGTTCGGCTTTCCTCCAGCAAGAAAGAATAAACACAAGAAGCACTGCGCCTCCGATGATGAGACCGGATAACGTTCGGGCAGAACTCCAGCTCACCCCGCCTTCGCCAACGCCGAACGTGATCAATGCAAAAGCCAACGGCCCGAGGATTAACCCCGTCTTATCCAGCGTCGGCGCCTTCTGTTTCGGAAAGACAGGCAAATATTTCTTCCCGATTACGAGGCCCAGAAGACCGATCGGCAGATTGATCAGAAAGATCCATTGCCAGCTTACGTATTCCACCATCCAACCGGACAGCACCGGACCGAGAGCGGGAGCCAGCAGCAGCGGAATGCCAAGCATCCCGATAATGGAGCCTCGTTTCTCGGGCGGGGCAATACGGTAGACCATGGCCATGCCGATCGGGGAAACCATCCCCCCGCCCAGGCCCTGCAGGATCCGAAAGAGGATCACCTGCTGAGGCGTTTGAGCGAAGGCGCATAAGACCGATCCGAGGGTAAACAAACCTATAGAGATCAGAAATACACGTTTCGGACTGAATTTATCCGACATCCAGCCTGCTAAAGGAATGACTGCCGACAAGGATAAGGTATAGGCGGTAATCGACCATTGGATGAGATGAAGCGAGCTGTCGAAATAGTTCACCAATGTAGGGATGGCGACGTTAACAACCGTACTGTCCAGAAGAACCATGAAGGTTCCGATCACAACCGCGACCAGCGAAGCTATGATTTTGTTCATGGGCAGCGGTCCTTGCTCTTGAGGGATATGAGCTGATGTTGGATTTGACATGAGCGTGCACCTGCTTTCTAAGTAGTATAAAGATTTAAAAGGGCGAATAACACTTCCAGCTGCCAAAAATAAGAAGTTGATTCGCTTTTGTGACCAATAAGTTTTATTAAAAACTAACTGGTCACAACTAGGGAATATCATATCGACGGAATGACTGCGTGTCAAGAGAAAGGAAGGCAAACGATCGTCTTGACTTCGCTGGGACATTCCGGTAAGATTGGGAGTAACTTTACTAAGGGGAATGTTTTATGTCTGCGAGTGTTCTTAACTAATCAAATTCCATACAAGGACTTTGGCTTGTATTTATCCGCTTTACGCTACCCGTATGTCCATTCCGGGGCGTTATTTGCTGGCGGACCGAAGTCGCGGAATTAGTTAAGAACAACGGATATAACCAACCTTAGGGATACCTTTTTCTAGGCGTATGCGTCCGTACTCTTCGTACGGATTTTTTTATTTTTTGACGCGCTTAGTGAGGGTTATACGAGGACAGGGGTGAACGTATGTTCACTTCTGTCCTTTTTGCTTTTTACCACTAGAAGGGGTGATAGGACATGAATCCATACGTAGCACAAGCAAGTCAGCACATCCGACTGCAGGAAGGACCGATGGCTATTGAACGATTCCTGATCGAATGCTATTTGAATCCGGGGATATCAACGAAAGGGCTGGCGCGCGCAGCCTTGCTTCCGACGCCGGTTGCCGCCGCCATCAAGAAGGAGCTGATTCGGGCAGGGGCGCTTGTTCAGGATCGCGGCGTCCGGTGCACATTCGAAGGCCGTCAATCGGTTGAACGCGAATGGGGATACGCGGGGCTAGAGCGCGATTGCCATCAGTCGATGCTTCTCGGACGGGAGGATACGGACGACTGGAGGGAGATCCTATCGGTTTTGCAGCAAATCTTCTCTTCGCGGCCGCAAGTCAACGTTCAGATCGACCAATCTTCCTGCACCCCCGAAACCAGCTTGCGCAGGGCTGTGCTTGGCTTGCAGTATCACACCCTGATCGGTAAGCAAATCCTGTGCGTAGGTGATGATGATTTGGTGAGCATTTCGATCGGGCTGCTGCTGCAAAAGCTGTTTCCATCCGGTGATCACACGGCAACAAGCGTGCACGTCGTTGATATTGACGAACGCTTCATCGGCTTTATCGAGAGTATCGCAACTGAACGAAAGCTGCCCATTGTGTGCCATCTTCATGATGTCAGAGAGCCGCTGCCCCGGGAACTGCATGGTCAATTTGACTGCTTTTATACCGATCCGCCCTACACGCTGCCAGGGATGAATTTGTTCGTCTCACGGGGAATCCGTGCCCTGAAGATGGTCCAAGGACTGCCGGTTTTTCTCTCGTTCGCCCACAAATCTCCGGAGGTTATGCTGGCCATGCAGCGCGAGTTCGTTCGAATGGGCTTAACCATCAACGCCAATTATCCCAGCTTCAATGCTTACGAGGGAGCGGAGCTGATCGGAAACCGGAGCCAAATGTTTGTGCTTCGCACGACCGATCATATGTCGGCAGAATTTGCAGGCCGATATCCGGATGCCATCTACACGGGTGAGATCAAGCGAACCGTTCGCACATACAGCTGCACGCAATGCAAGCAGCAAGTAACGGTTGGAGCGAATCAGCAAGTCGCAACCATCGAGAAGCTGAAGAACGCCGGCTGCCCCCGCTGCAGTAACGACGACTTCGAATTGATCGAGAGAAGATCTTGTTAATCGTTCATACAATTTAGTGGAAAAAGCGCATGACGAGACGTTCTTTCGCGTGATGAAGGTGGGCGGCTCTCGTCCAGCAGAATAGGGAGCTTTAGCAAAATAAATCCTAAAGTCCATGAACGTTAAAGCTGCATCAAGTCTTTCGCAAAAAAAAAGGGAGCGCCGCATTAGGCGGCGCTCCCTGCACATTAGTCCGTTACGGCTCCTCTGGAGGCGGAGGATACCAGCTTGGCATATTTGCGGAGGACTCCGCTGGAATGCTTTAATGGTAACGGCGTCCATTGCTTGGCTCTTGCTTCAAGCTCCTCAGAGGTTACCTGCATATTGATTTCCTGTGTTTCGCTGTCGATGGTGATGATGTCCCCCTCGCGCAAGAGGGCGATCGGTCCGCCAACCTGTGCTTCAGGCGCCACATGTCCGACCACGAAGCCATGCGATCCCCCGGAGAATCGACCGTCCGTTAAGAGGGCGACCTCGCCGCCAAGCCCTTTGCCGACAATCATCGCCGTGACAGACAGCATTTCAGGCATTCCCGGCCCGCCTTTTGGACCGCAGTAGCGGATAACCACCACATCCCCTTTGTGTATGCGGTCGTTCAGAATGGCTTCCGTAGCTTCTTCTTCACTGTCAAACACGCGTGCAGGACCGGTGAATGTAAGCTTGGCGAGTCCGGACATTTTGGCCACGGCGCCTTCCGGCGCCAAATTGCCTTTCAGCAGTACGAGCGGTCCGGTAGGCTTCAGCGGCCGGTCAAACGGCCGGATCACATCCTGGCCGCTCGTAAGCGGCTGAACCTCTGCCAAGTTTTCGGCGAGTGTTCGCCCCGTGACGGTCAAGCAATCCCCATGCAGAAGACCGTGCTCCAGCAGCAATTTCATCACGGCAGGAACGCCTCCGACATTGCTCAAATCCTGCATCATATATTGACCGCTCGGCTTAAGGTCCGCAAGATGCGGAACTTTTTTGCGTATACGCTCAAAGTCGTCGATGGTCAGGTCGACCTCAACCGAATGGGCGATAGCCAATAAATGCAAGAATGCATTGGTTGAGCCTCCCAAGGCCATAACAACCGTAATCGCATTTTCGAAGGCTTTTTTCGTCATAATGTCCCGGGGATAGATCCCCATTTCCAGCAGCTTAACGACCGTTTCTCCAGCCTTGACGCATTCATCGGCTTTATGGCTTGCTATGGCTGCCGTGGAGGATGAACCGGGCAGACTCATACCGAGTGCCTCGGCCGCTGCGGCCATGGTATTAGCAGTATACATGCCGCCGCAGGCGCCGGCACCCGGACATACGTGGCACTCGATCTGATGGAGCTCCTCCGGGGTCATTTTCCCGTCATGATATTGTCCGACCGCTTCAAAGGCGGTCACGATATTGACGTCGCGTCCATTGAGCGATCCGGGCTGAATGGTGCCTCCATAGACGTAGACTGCGGGGAGATTCATGCGTCCGATGGCCATGAGACAAGCCGGCGTGTTCTTGTCACAGCCGCCGATGGCAACGAGACCGTCGAAACGTTCGGCGTTCACCACGGTTTCGATGGAATCGGCAATGATTTCCCGGCTTGGCAGGGAGAAGAGCATCCCTTCATGTCCCATCGAAATGCCGTCAGACACGGTAATGGTATTGAAAATTAGGGGAGCTCCGCCGCCGGTCTGGACGCCTTTCTTGGCTTCCTTGGCCAGTGCGTCGATATGGATATTGCATGGCGTGACCTCGCTCCAAGTGCTTGCCACCCCGATCATCGGTTTCTTGAAATCCTCATCGTTGAATCCTACCGCCCGGAGCATGGCCCGGTTCGGGACCCGGTTCACGCCTTCGCTGATGACCTTGCTGCGAATGCGCAAATCTCGCTGATTGGCATGCGTCATTGTTACATCTCACCTTCCTTGGTATTTTGGATGAAAGCATACAGTTCCTTCATCGGTCGAATCAGATTCTGCTTCATCACCGAAGAGGCCAGCGCTCTATCCTTGTTCTCAAGCGCCTGAATTATGCGGGCATGCTCCTCGACCGAGGCGGACGTTGCGGATACCGGCTGGGCCAGGAAAACATATTTGAACCTCCGGATGTGGATTTGAAGGGAGGCGCTGAAGGAGGCCACATAGGAGTTATCCGAGGTTTGGAAGCGGCAATAACGAAAACGTATGTTCCTCTCGATGGACTTGTGATATGATTTTCTAAATGAATAGGGAGGATATACGTATGAATGTTGAAGGATTTGTTGCTGAACTTACCTCATGGTTCCGCACCCATGCTCATCCGGATAAGGCCGTTGCAATGTCCGCCTATATGAAGAATCGGTACGCATTCTTAGGTATCCAGACGCCGGAGCGGAACGCTCTATTGAAGACCTTTCTTCAAGCGCATGGAAGACCGGGAAACGAACAACAGCTGGAACAGATTGTAAAGCTGCTGTGGGCACAGCCCGAGCGAGAATTTCAAAATGTGGCGATGACATTGTTGGATGCCCGCGGGAAGCGGACCGAAGAGTCACGAATCAAGCTTCTGGAATCGTTGATCATTGATAAGTCCTGGTGGGATACGGTAGATTTTCTTGCCGGAAACTTGTCCGGAAGCTATCTGACCCATTACCCGGAGCAGATCGAGGGTTACCCGGATCGGTGGATCCGGTCGGACAATCTCTGGCTTCGCCGTTCAGCAATTCTCTTCCAGCTTCATTACAAGGACCGGACCGACAAGGAGCGGTTATTTCAGTATATCCGCATATGTTGTCACGAAAAGGAGTTTTTTATCGCCAAAGCGATCGGATGGGCGCTTCGCCAATACGCGAAAGTAAATCCTGACGACGTGCTTGCGTTCGCAGCAAATGAATTCCTTCAGCCGCTCAGCAGACGCGAAGCGTTGAAACTGCTGACGGCAAGGACCTGAAGCAGCAGAGTCCATTAGTAATCGTATCCCTGCACGAATCGTCGATGCAAACTCTTCTCATCTCGGAAGAAGTCTTATTCCATAAGAAAAAGAGCAGCTCATTACCGATTCGAGCTGCTCGATTCCTTTAGGGTGACTCGATGGTTTAACCCCCCGCGTTTACCGTCTCAATCCCGGCATGAAACGCTTCCGAATCACCGTTTTCCAAGCCGAATAACGCCTCCTGCAACGCGAAAGTGCCCTGGTAAAAGAGAACGCGGTCCATAAGCTGATGAACCTCCGGATATACGTCGAGCACAAGCTTGAAAAAGGACTCTCCATATGATGCGCGCAGCGCCGCATAATCAACGGCCGGGTCGCCGATACCGGCTTCATCAAAATCCAATATGCCGCAAATTCGCATTTCATCCGGATCATACAGTAGGTTTGAAGTGCCAAAATCGCCGTGAATCAAAGCCGGAGCGATTGGCGAATCGGACTTCGCATGAAGAAACTTCCCGAAATGCCGATCCGTCCATTGTCTCGCTTCTGGCTTCAAATAAGGGTACAGCTTGGTTTGGATTCGCTCGTATAAGTCCGCCCATTCGGCATATGGATCAAACGTTCGAAGCTCCCCTTTATAAAGGCCGTCAAGGTTCATGTTATGAAGGTGGCGCAAGAAACCCGCCAATTGCCCGGCCAGCCGCCGGCGTACGGCGTCATCCCCGATCTGCTGCAGTCGTTCCGCTTCCAAAGGTTCCCCGTTCAGCTTCCGATAACTGATGAAGGGCCGGTAAATGGCTTCATCGTCCAAGCAGCATAACACGGGCTGCGGTACATCCAGCGGGAGGCGATCGGCAATGAAGCTCAAAAGGTCGGCTTCATGCTTCAAACGGGTTGTTCCTTCTTTATACTTGGGGAAACGGAAGATAAGCTCCGAGTTGACGAGCTTGAGGACATTGTTTTGTCCGGAACCGATGGGCTCCACCGAATGAATCTCCAGTTCAGGACAAGCACGGCGGATGGATGCCAGCGCTAGGTCTAGCTCCATTCTTACAAGGTCCAGCCCGGGCGCAAAGCCGTCCGGAATCGTTCCAAGCTCGGTAAACCCAAACCGCTCAAAGAAGCCTCGACTATGGGGAGATGTCTCAATCTTTACGATGGAAAAATGCGGTTCAGCGCTGATGCGGCGCAGCCGTTCCGTAAGAAGCTTTGTCCCGACTCCCGAGCGGTGCAGACTCCGATCCACCATGCCCCAGCAAAGTACAGCAATGCTTTCATCATCTCTGCCTGTCGCATATCCACCGCAGGCAATGACGGAACCCCGCTCATTCTCCAAGACAAAGTATGGCCCTGGAAGTTTCTCTAAGAACAATGCATAGTCTTGTCGTTCCTCAGCCGCAAAGTACTTGGGCACGTTACTGTCAAATACGGCTAAGCAGGCCTCGTGGTCTTGGTTCTTAAAGGGGCGCAAGCGATACGAGGACAATGTATTATCCATGAAATGATCACCTCTCTATAAAACTCTTCCTAATTATACCAAAGCCTTACAAGCAGGTAACGGAGAATTTCAATCTTAGCCCAGAGCGTGAGCTCGATCGGGAACGGATCAAAAATATATATGATTTTCAAACCAATCCTCAGGGTACCCTTGATCCCGTGCTTCATTTATCATCATAAGGGACGGGCGTTGGATACAATGTAATACTGTTCTTACTAACATAAGGGGTGGAGTGGGAGGATGACAGCATCAGGCAAAACCGTATTGTTTCAGGGCGATTCCATCACGGATGGAAATCGCGGGCGCGACGGCGATCCGAATCATATTCATGGGCACGGTTACGTGTATCTTATTGCTGCTGAGCTTGGATTTGAACTGGCGGATTCCCGGCCGCGGTTTATTAATCGGGGGGTTAGCGGCAATCGTGCATCAGATTTGTATGCGAGATGGAATGAGGATGCCATTTTTCTTCAGCCAGACCTGATCAGCATATTGGTCGGCGTCAACGATGCAGGAAGGGTGATTGAAGGAGCTCCGGAAGGAGCCAGCGATCGATTCGAGAGGGCATACCGTCATATTCTTGAGGAGACAAAAGAACTTCTTCCTGGAACGGGACTCGTGTTATGCGAGCCGTTTGTGCTGAAGACAGGGGCTACCGTGCAATGCTGGGAAAGATGGCGTCAAATGATCCAAGAATACAGCAGTGTTGTTAGGCAATTGGCACAGAATTATGATGCTTTGTTTGTTCCGTTGCAGAAAGCCTTCGACGATGCCGCAGCTCGAACAGGAGCGGATTATTGGATCTGGGACGGGATCCATCCGACGACAGCGGGCCATCGATTGATTGCACGTGAATGGCTGAACGTCGTTCAGAACAGCCCGCTCGCAATTGGTTAACCACGGGCAACGAGGCAAGAGAGAACTCGGATGCCGTTTCGGCGATCTTAACAGACACTGGAATGGGCGGGCGATATATTAGAAGAAAGCAGAAAACTCCCCCGAGAATTAAACACGGAGGAGTTTCCTTTTTTAAGCATGATCCTTGCGCATTTGTTTGAAATACCAGAAAAACATGAGAAGATAGAGGGCTACCGCAACGATGCTAAGTCCAATCCATTTCATATCCATGGTCTTCACGGCGCTTCCCATCAAGATGGCTAGCATTTTCTCAATCGGGTCCGAGTCAATGGACGAGAATAGAGCGTTTGCAGACAGGCCCGCCGGAATGCTGTTCATGGCTCTGGACGTCTCCGTCACAAATTCCGCGATAAACGTTGCGCCCCATAGGAACAAAGGAATAAGAACGGTTCCAATGATGGTCATTCGCAGTACCCGGCCTTTCGTTATAATCAACAGGGCAGGGGCCAGTACGGTTAACAGAATACCTCCAAGCGGAAGCACTTTGTTGCCCGGCAAAAAGATCGAAATAATAAGCAGGATCGGTGCCAGAATGTTCGCAACCGCCCACAGCTCGGCTCTTGGCGCAAGGATCGGCCAATCGATGCCAACGAGCAATGTTCTGCCTTTTAAGCGCTTGCTCATTTGCTTCGTAATGCCGTTTGAAAGCGGTTCAATGGCAGGGCCGAACCATCCGCCTACCAGCGCGAACAACTCAAGCGCAACGCCTCCGGTAAATGCCAAGGTGAAGATCTCGGCAGCCGACTGCTGGCCAAGAAGTCCGATAAAGATGCCTAAATAAGCGCCAATGGCAAATTTGCTTCCCCAGAAACCGATTTTCTTATTCAGAACCTCGGCATTGAAATCATACTTATCGATGAATGGAAGGCACACGTCAATGATTTTATTAAAAATCATCACAACAGGAGCAATCAACAAGCTCGGATGCGCTGTCGTGGTGATATTCGTATCATCGTAATCAAGGAGCTTATTGATCGTCGGCTTCATGACATCGGCATTGATCAGCATCAGTGCATAGATCATCATGACAAACAAGGTCGTCAGAATGAAATTTTGATTCGAGTAATACAGCGTTAACAGCCCGATGACCGATAAATTCCAGATATTAAATAAGTCAACGTTCAACGTGGTCGTCATTTTGGTAATCAGCATAATAAAATTGACAACCAGGCAGACAAAGGCAAAGTAAAGCGTATACACGGAGCCCCAAGTAATAACGGCGAGCGGTGCCCAGCCAAGGTCCGTAATCGACAAGGATACGCCCGTAGATTCAACAAACTGCTCGAGCGCAGGAGCAAAGGAGCTGGTCAACAGTGAAATGACCGCGCCCATACCGGTCAGCGCAACCGCCATCCGAAGGCCGCCTTCCAAAGACTTCGAGATGGATACGCCGACTAGCAGCGAAAGCACAGTAATAATGACAAACATCATGGCGGGTCCGCCGAGATTGATGAAGCCGTTAAATAGATTATTCATCGTATCAATAAACATCAGGTCACTTCCTCAACAAGGTCGTAACCGGTTACGTGACTTGAGGGATAGTTGAAATCTAGCACATGCAAAAAAATTATGCAAGGGGTTAAAATTAAATTTGACAGAAAAAATGATCCATGCTTAACTAGTCAGTAACCGGTTACGTAAATGAGGGATACTAATTTATGACAACAATTCGAGATGTAGCAAGAGAAGCAGGGGTTTCTGTAGCGACAGTTTCCAGGATTATCAACAATAAGGGAGAAGCTAGCCCCGAAACGATTGCCCGTGTAGAACAAGTCATTAAACGATTGAATTACAAGCCTAACCTGCTTGCGAAAAGCCTTTCCAAGCGAACTTCGGATTTGATCGGCCTATTGGTGCCTACGCTCAATAACCCGTTTTTTCCGGAGCTGGTGAAGGAGATCGAGACGGCGGCTAACGCGGAAGGGTATAATATTTTCTTGTGCAACAGCGACGATCAACGCTCCAAGGTCAAATATTACTTGGACTCGATGGTGGACCATTATGTAAGCGGTGCTATCATCAACTCGCTGCATGTCAATGCCGATGACTTGGCCATGCTAGAGGCGCGAGGCATTCGGACGATTACGATCGACCGGGCAAATTTCGAGCATGCCTATTCGGCTGTCACGGTGGATCATCAGCTTGGTGCATGGAAGGCGGCGAATCATCTTATCTGTGATTCCGGATGCAGCAATATCGTATTTTTATCCGGTCCGAAAGACGAGAAGAGCTCCAATGATCGCTTTGCCGGGTTCCGGAAAGCGGTGGAGCATGCGCCGCATCCTGTACATACAAGCATCGTTTACGGTGACTTCAGCATGGAAAGCGGTTATCACCAGATCAAGCAATACATTTCGTCTGGCAAGCCGTTTGATAGCATCGTCAGTTCAAATGATGCCATGGCCATCGGAGCGATTCACGCTTGCAATGAATTTAATATACGCTTGCCTGAACAAGTAAAAATCGTTGGTTATGATAACATCAGTTCCGGTTCCTTTATTACGCCTACGCTTACGACAGTGGATCAGAAAAAATCAGAGATCGGAAAAATCGCTGTTCAGGAGCTGTTACGGCTGATTCAGGACAAGAACGGGCAATCGAAACAATATAACCTGGAACCTGATTTAATCATAAGGAACTCCTCCGCTACGACGTAAAGGAGCAGTAAACCATGTATAAATTAGGTCCATCATTAATGTGTGCGGATCTTGGCAACCTGGAGTCCCAGATTTCGGAGCTGGACAAGGCGGGCGTCGATTTTTACCATATCGATATTATGGACGGGAATTTCGTTCCGAACTTCACGCTCGGCCCCGACTTTGTCCGGACGGTCCGCAAATTGACGGACAAGCCGCTTGATATTCACTTGATGGTTAACAAACCGGAGAATTATATCGAGTTATTCGCCGATTGCGGAGCGGACATGATCTCCATTCATGAAGAAGCGACCGCACATCTGCAAAGCTCTTTAACCAAAATCAAAAGCTTGGGAATTCGGGCTGGGGTGGCAATAAATCCTGC
This sequence comes from Paenibacillus sp. FSL W8-0919, assembly GCF_038003785.1. Classification (NCBI taxonomy): domain Bacteria; kingdom Bacillati; phylum Bacillota; class Bacilli; order Caryophanales; family Paenibacillaceae; genus Paenibacillus; species Paenibacillus sp. FSL W8-0919. The sequence goes on along the minus strand of NZ_JBBOPV010000001.1, from coordinate 4,911,891 downwards.
AACCTCGCTCGATTTTCTTAAGTATGTCTATAACGTAACCGATTACGTAGTTCTCATGACCGTGAATCCCGGATTTGCAGGACAAACGTTTATTCCCGCGATGTATGACAAAATCGCTGAGCTTCATGCATTCATTCAAAGCACAGGCATGGACATCGAGATCCAAGTCGATGGCAATATCGGCGCCGGAACGATTCCGAAATGCAGGGAGGCCGGAGCTTCCATGTATGTGCTGGGAACAAGCGCCGTATTCAATGATGCCGGCTCCATTCAGGATAATGTCGCAAATACACGCAAGCTTTTCAACTAAACGAAAATCCGAGATAGGGGAAATCACCATGAAGAAGAACTATGATATTTTGGTTGTTGGCAGCATCAATATGGACGTCATCGTGAATACGGACAAGTATCCTGCCTATGGAGATACCGTGTTTTGTAACTCGATCAATATGACGCCGGGGGGAAAAGGTGCGAATCAGGCGGTGACGGCTGCTCAGTTGAATAAAAAAACAGCTTTGATCGGCGCAGTCGGCAAAGATAGCGCAGGCAGTCAGCTGCTGAGAAACCTGGAGGTCAAGAATGTAGATGTCAGCCATGTTCTCGAAGTGGAAACAAGCGGAACGGGTACATTTGTTGCGATGATTGATGTGCGCGGCGAGAATACGATGGTAGGGACCAAAGGGGCGAACGACCACATTTTAAGAAAAGACATTGAGCAGATTTTTGATCAGCTCGATGCCAAGATCCTGCTGGTCCAAATGGAAACCAGTAAGGAATCCATACTTGCCGCCATGCAGGAAGCCCGCAAAAGAAAGATGTTCGTCATTTTGGACCCGGCTCCGGCTGAGGGTATATTCGAGGAGGCATTTCAATACGCAGACCTCATTTTACCGAATAAACAAGAGACCAAAGCCATTACCGGAATCGATGTAGTCGATCAAGAAACTGCGCTGCAAGCTGCCATCAAGCTCAAGGAGATGGGAATCCCGCAATCGGTCGTGAAAATGGCGGAAAACGGAAGCCTCGTCTACCACAATGACACACCGACGTATATCGAGGCCATCAAAGTCCATGCCGTCGACACGGTAGGGGCGGGAGATTGCTTTGCGGGAGCGCTTGCCAGTTCGCTGCTTGAAACGAACGATCTGGTTGAGGCCGTAAAATTTGCTAGCGTTGCGGCAGGCATCAAGGTTTCCCGATCCGGCGGTCAGGATGCAATTCCAACATTACAAGAGGTATTGTCTTACCATTCTACTTGTTAATAGATTGAAGATTTTCTCATACACATACAGAGACAGGCGATCGTGTGATCGGCTGTCTTTTTTTCATTAAACATCTATATAGAGTAAAGGCGTACACAAGTTAATAGATGCAAAATCGCGGTTATTTTCTATTCCTTCGTGGTCTTGCGAAGCTGTTCGATGAGGCCACGCAGAATTTGATTGGAATGAAGGATGTAATCGAGTATGGTCTCCAGCTGATCTTGATCGTACTTCGAATATAAGTCAAGCATGGCATCGTTTAATGGAGCGAAAACCTCTTTAATCGCATGCAGTTGCGAATAGACGGGCTCGGCATAAACCACCCTGAGATCGCCGGGATCCTTGGCTCTGCGGATGAAGCCTGCCTTCTCCAATCGGTTGAGGACGCTTGTTATCGCCCCCGTGGTTAGGCCGGTCCATTCGGCGAGCTGTCCCGCCGTGACCCTTCCTTTGCTCAGGATCAGATCCATACATTTATGATCCGTAATGTTAAGACCCAGATGCGCCGCGACCGCTTGATGGAACATGACGGTTTGCGTAGATAATTGTTTGGAAGCCTCGGTAAGCGACTGCTGCAGATCTTGTTGTGTCGGTTTCATACGATACCACCTTTAAACATAGCGATACATGAAGTATACCATAACAGCTATCTTGCATTAAAAAAACACCGCTGGTATCAACATCTCCATCCAGAGTCCAGGTGAAGAATCAGTCTTGAGACCAATGCGGCATCCCCTCATTATTGTAAAATGAACATAATGATTTTGATCATCATATATCTTAATGATTAAGATAATTAGATGGGGGGAACAGTCTTGTTCGAATCACTAATGGGATTTGAATTTCTGCTATTACTGTGTTCCATTGCGGTCTGGGGGGGAACTGGATTTGTAGTAAATCATCTTAAATATGTTAGAGGACGCGACCCGAGCTACCGGCGTTGGGTAAGGGCGGCGCAACTCGGTGTGGCCATCGGCAGCAGCCTGATCATCCTGTGGGCAGCCGTCATCCTGATCATTATGCTTCAGTTCGGCTGGCTGTACGTCATGGACCGAGTCATCGTCGTTTTACCGCTGCTTGGCCTGCCGTTGGCTGCCGTACGGATGGTTGCGCGGCCGAAGCTGTCGCGGGAATCGATGGATCGTCACGCCAAGCAATCGGTCATAGTCACCGTTCATGTTATGTTCGTTGGAGCTGTAATTGCATTGTGGCTTGTGGCGATTGACATCCCGGCTATCCCTAACCTGAGGGATTTATTGATATACGGCGGGGCCTTAATCCTTTCAGCACTATTGCTTAGCCTTCATCACGGCAGGAGATTAAGAATTGTAGATAACCGCCCGCCCAAACGTATCCAAAGAATTGCTAGGGGCGCATTGTATTCCATTCTTGTGCTTGGAACCGCGCTCGCCGGATTGGTGATATCCATGAGAATGAGTGAATTACCCGGCACGATGCCCATGGTTCACCATCGCACCGCCGATTTTGGGGGAGGTGATATCCTTGAAGACGATCATATGCACGCCCACCACCAGGGGCAAGTTACCGGGACGAGTGGAAATCCAGTGAGCGTCACGGAGCTCAAAGGTCCCCAAACAGGTATTCCCGACAAAAAGTATGTATTGAGCGCCGAGACGAAGACGCTCCGTCTGGCTTCCGGCGAAGCCATCGAAGCGTGGACGTTCAACGGGCAGATCCCGGGACCCGCGCTTGAAGCGGATGAGGGTGATCTGGTCGAAGTACGGTTAGTGAACAAAAACATTGCGAGCGGCGTTACGCTTCACTGGCACGGCGTTGATGTTCCGAATGGCGAGGATGGCGTTGCCGGAATGACCCAGGATGCCGTGATGCCCGGCGAGTCGTATACCTACCGTTTTGTCGTCAATGAAACGGGAACCCACTGGTATCACTCCCACCAGCAATCTTCCATTCAAGTGCAAAAGGGACTGTTCGGTTCATTCGTCATTCGTCCGTCCAATCAGCAAGATTCGGAAACGATGGATGCGACCGTGATGGCCCATCATTGGGTGACGCCGGGCGGCAGGGAAATTGCAGCGCTCGGTTTGGCCGATACGTTCCAGCGGCAGAAGGTAAAACCGGGAACACCCGTACGGCTTCGGCTCGTTAATGCGGGGAACTTGACGCAGACCTTCACATTGAACGGCGTATCTTATAAGGTAGCCGCCGTCGACGGCTATGAGCTCAATGAGCCGGGAACGCTGACGGACAGCTTATTGCGGATCGGTGGGGGAGGGCGCTATGATGTCATTTTCACCATGCCAAAGACGCCGGTCACTTTGACAATGATCTCGGAACCAGATCCGATCGGCATTGTATACAGTCAGGATGGGCAAGGTGAACCGGACATACTCCAGAAAGGCACGGTGTTAGACATCACAGCGTATGGATCGCCAGCAGACACTCCGTTCAATCCTTCGACCGACTTCGACCGATCGTTTACGGTGATTTTAGATCAGACGTACTTTGGCACTTATAACGGAGAAGCGGGACAGCAATGGGTAATCAACGGAAAGGCGTTTCCGGAAACCCCAACTCTCATGGTCAGGGAGGGAGATATCGTAAAAACGACCTTCGTCAATCGGAGCTTTGCCGACCATCCTATGCACCTACATGGGCATCATATCCAGGTCCTAAGCAGGAACGGCGAACCGATCAGCGGAAGCCCGCTCGTCCTGGATACGTTAAATATTGAACCTGGCGAGTCGTTCGAAGTCGCATTCTTGGCAAATAATCCCGGCCTATGGATGGATCACTGCCATAATCTGGATCATGCACAAAAAGGAATGACCATGCATGTGGCATATGAGAATGTCTACATGCCATTCGCAATAGGCAGCGATACGGGCAATCATCCTGAATAAGCATTTATGAACGATGGGTTGAACGATAGGATTCAAGATAAATTCACGTAATATATCTTAATGATTAAGATAAAGGAGATGGAAGGAATATGAATACGAACAATAACAAGGTAGCGGTGATCGGGTGCGGAATTGCAGGACCGGCAATGGCATTATTTCTAAAGCGAATCGGCTGGAATCCTGTCATCTATGAGGCAGCCACGACGCACGACGACTATGCAGGCTTATTTCTAAACGTGGGCCGCAACGGCTTGCGTGTCCTGAAGGAATTAGGCATCGATCAACCGATTCGCAGCGAAGGCTTTGAAATGCGAGTGATGCGGTTTCGTAACGGGAAGGGCAAGCCGCTCGGTGAGGTCGGTCATATGGAAGGAGAGCCGCAAGGATACACCGTAAAGCGCGGATTCCTGCACCGCGTCCTGCGGGATGAAGTCATCCGACAACAAATTCCCCTTGTGCTTGGAGCCAAGCTTGTGCGTATGAAGAGCGGAAACGCGGAAGCGGAGCTGGAGTTTGAAAATGGGATGACGGAAACCGTGAGATTCGTCGTCGGTTGTGACGGCATTCATTCCTCCTTGCGCAAAAGCCTGCTGCCGGATGCGCCGCAGCCCCAATTCACGGGACTCATAAGCATTGGGGGATTCTCCAAAGGGGTAAAAGTACCGTTTGTGCCGGGCGTACAACAGATGGTGTTCGGCAACCGAGCATTTTTCGGATATATTGTTCAGCCATCAGGTGAGGTATTCTGGTTTGGAAACGAGGAGGTTAAGGGAATACCGACCCGCAGAGACATGTTAGCAATCTCTCAGTCGGAATGGCACCGCAGAACCACGGAATTATATAAGGGCGATGATCCGCTGATCCTGGACATCATTCGATCAACACAGGGAGATATCGGTGCGTTTCCAATCTACGATATGCCGCCGCAGCCGACGTGGCACAAAGGTCCGGCCGTATTCATCGGGGATGCCGTTCATGCGACATCTCCGAATGCCGGTCAAGGCGCTTCGATGGCATTGGAGGATGCGATGATGCTGACGAAATGCATACGGGATATCGACGATCTTGAACTTGCGTTCACCACGTTCCGGTCGCTCAGGCATGAACGCGTAGAGCGAATCGTGCGATATTCTCGCACCTTAGGACAGCGTAAATATGCATCCAACCGGGTACAGGCCTTTTTTCGGGACACGATGATGCCCCTGTTCTTGAAATCCGCCAATAAAGATTCGCATGGCTGGATGTACGATTATCGGATTGACTGGGAAGAGCGTGTGCTTCAAAATGCGGGGGCATCCCGATAAGGCTGAATGAGCAGATCATTAGATTATCTAGATTAGTATAATCGGAAGTTTGTAATGCCTACTTGGATGAAAGTATGCTAGCATAGCAAGGAGGTGTTGTGAATGAATGATATCCAATTATTAAATCAGCAGGATGCGCTTCAACATGAGGCGGATGAGGTCGTCAAGGAACTGAGGCTGGAAGAGCTTCTGGCAACAGCAGGAACCCCGGTACGAGTAGGCAGCTCCGCGCTCGGATTAATGGTGTGGAGAGACCTTGACATTACCGTGGTCTGCTCGAAGCTCCAGGTTGATGAAATTGCCCGAATTGCTTCCAGGCTGATGACGAGTAACGGTGTGCGAGAGCTTCGATTCCTCAATGATTCGGGCGATTTTAGGACAGATGCTAGTTACCCTGATGGTCTATATCTTGGGGTAAAGTATACCTCGTCAAAAGGAAAGGACTGGGCAATGGACCTATGGTTTGTCGATGAACCGGATCAGCAGCCTGATCTTAAGCATGTGGCAACGATGCCTGCTCGTCTAACACCGGAGCTGCGTCATGCAATCCTGCAGATTAAAAGCAGCTGGGCAGCACGTCAGGAGTACGGAAAAGAGGTAAAGAGCTACGATATTTACACAGCAGTCTTAGAGGATGATGTACGTACGCCGGATGAGTTCGAAGCTTGGTTACGAACAAAAGCTTGATCCTTCATGGATAAAAGTCGCGAATATCGCGGCTTTTTTTGTATTTATTACGGACTTCCCCGTCCTATTACGCACACCGTATGGCTGCGCTTAAGATGAAAAATGCTCCTTCCTGGAGAAATGCTTATCTCCATATTCAGCGCCATCTCCAGCTTGTTTGCTTGGTATTTTCCGTATGGAGGCTTCCGCTTGCTCAGTTTCCATGCTATGATAAGCATACTTATTAAAGTAGTTTAATAAGTATTGGTAACGGAGGTGATCTTACCGTGAGCGAGAAGATATCAACGCCGAAAGACATGAAGAAGGAAATACTCCGGGGCATTCGAGCCACGCTTCTATCATGCGGCAGTGCAACGAAGGTCGAGCTGAGCGAAAAGCTAGGAATCAGCTTTCCGACGATCACGAAGTTTATCCACCAGATGGAGGAGGCAGGCGAACTGCTGACGCTTGGTCTCGACGAATCCAGCGGCGGCAGAAGAGCTCAACGTTACGCATATAATCCTGATTATCAGCTCAGCGTCGCCCTTTTTCTTGAGAGAACGGAAACGCAATACACAATATACAACAGCATGGGCGAAGTGAAGGAAAAAGGGATCTCTCCCGGCTTTCTGCTAGACGGTATTGAGACGTTGGCAGAGCAAATCGAATCCTTGATCAAGCGGTTTCCTAGGATCGGTTCGCTGGCTTTTGGCGTCCCGGGATCAGTGAACGGCGGGCGGATCATATATATTCCGGGCTATGAGAAATATCATGATTTTGACTTGAAGGATCATTTTGAGACCCGTTTTAAGCTTCCCGTCGTCGTGGAGAACGATATGAACGCAGCTGTATTGGGCTATTACGACAAAATGGACGTTCAAGACAATCCTTCGCTCGTCTATTTGTATTTCGGCCAGAACGGGCCGGGAGCAGGGATCCTGGTCAACGGAAACGTCGTTCGGGGAAGCACGTCCTTCTCGGGTGAAGTCTCATTCGTGCCCCTGTATGACAGGCGCAATTTCCAACAAGCGATCACTTACGTCGAAGGAACGAATGCTGCCATCAATGAGGCTGACAGGATTGATGCCGTGAGCCGCCTGATTGCTTCATTAACGGCGATTCTGAACCCGAATGCCGTCATCTTTAACCGTGATGAGGTAAACGATCGACTTCTTACCGCGATCTCGGCAAGAAGCGCTTCTTATATTTCGAAGGAGCATCTGCCGAAGCTTACGGCCAGCGATTGGCAGGAAGACTATTTGAACGGATTAAAGAGGCTGGGGCTGAATCTGCTTATTTCTGCAGACCATTGAAATTGAAAACGGGAGAGTACATGAATGGGGACTATATTGCTTCTAGTTATTTATTTGGCGTTTATCAGCCTCGGGCTGCCGGATTCCATGCTGGGCGCTTCATGGCCGGTCATGCGGCTGGACTTGAACGCGCCGCTTGGGATAGCGGGGCTGTTATCGATGACCGTTACGGTCGGGACGATCGTATCGAGCCTGTTAAGCGGAGTCGTTGTGCGGCGTTTCGGTACGGGGACCGTGACACTTGCAAGCTGTGTGATGACGGCCAGCGCACTCATCGGATTTTCATATGCGCCATCTGTCGTGTGGTTAATCGTCAGCGCCATTCCGCTCGGACTTGGCGGAGGTGCGGTCGATGCAGCGCTCAACCATTACGTTGCAGCACGATACAAGGCACATCACATGAGCTGGCTGCATTGTTTTTGGGGTGTCGGCGCGACAGCGGGGCCGATGATCATGGGCGCGTTCTTATCGGGAAATGCATCCTGGAGAGACGGCTATCTGGCCGTGGCAGGCATTCAATTTGCACTTGTGATTATCCTGGTCTTTACGCTTCCTTTATGGAGGGCGCGGGCCGGGAAAGCGAGTACGCGTTCGGAAGTGGAGCATTCGGAGACGGCATCTCCTTCGGGCAGGGAGGTGGCGTCCAAACCGCTTCAAGTGAAAGGCGTCAAGCTCGCATTGGCATCGTTCTTATTCTACTGCGGGGTTGAAATGACAGTGGGCTTATGGGGCAGCAGCTATTTGGTGAAAGAGCGGGGACTGGCCGCTGACGAAGCCGCGCTGTGGGGTTCGATTTATTTTGCAGGCATTACGATCGGAAGATTCATCACCGGATTCATTACATTCAAATTAAGCAATCGGCTGCTCATTCGAGGCGGACAGATCCTGACGCTTACCGGGGTGCTGCTCCTGCTGCTGCCGCTTCCGACCGGTTGTGCGCTGGCCGGATTGCTGATCATGGGACTGGGACTCGCGCCAATCTATCCATGCATGCTGCATGAGACGCCGGTTCGATTCGGCCAAGAGCATGCCGGAAAAATCATGGGTTACCAGATGGCCGTTGCCTACACAGGCAGCACGTTGCTTCCGCCGCTTCTGGGACTGCTGGCCGGGTTCGCAACGATCGGAGTCTTTCCGATCTATATCGCCGTTTCGGCAGCAGCCATGATGTTGTTCTCCGAACGGTTGAACGTTCTATTGAACCGTCGACACGAGCGCTCGGCAGATATCCATCCGCTATAAGCGGGGTTAGCCATCCGAGCATTATAGATACTTGGAGGAGTTCTCGATGAACATGGACGAAAAGTTATTTCGTTATTATCTTGAGTTAAAAAGTCCCGAAGCCGGCGAATGGAATTCTTCTCCGCCATGTCTGTATACAGAAGTGGTGACAAGAGATTATGTGCGAAAATCGTTCAAGCCTACTGAGGTATTCAGGTATGCAATGTTGGAATTGGTACTGGGGATTGGGATGATTACCTTGGATACTGGCTTAAAGGAAAAGGAGTATTAACAAGTATTGATATCGACAATGATATATGTGAGATATTTGCCTATAGGCAAAAACGCGAAGGGCATCGCAATCCTTCTAAGGTTTTATGTAAAAGCATTTTTGATTCCGACTTGCCTAGAGGGGAGTTTGACATTGTAACTTTAATAGGTTCTGCGATCAACGAGACCGGCGACTTCAACAGATGCTTGGATTCTTGTTTCAGCTTACTGAAGCAAGGAGGATACCTTATGTTTATGGCAAGCCTTAAATACTCCTTCCTGGAAAAGCTGGAATTTTACATAAAGGGAACTGCGTTTCAGATAGAACAAAAGAATGTATACGATGAGTTCCCGGAGTACCCTTTTTTCATTTGCAAGATTAAAAAATAGAAGAGTACAAATAACCGTCTTAGATTGATGGTTATTTTTTATTCAGATTAACAAGAGTATTTACGAAACTTATTTATCAGCATTTTCCTGCAAATCCTTATGTTACAATTGAATTTGTCTTGTTAATTGTTGTTTGATGCTTCTGGGAAACCACAGATGCAGCAAAATAAAACAAAGGGGGGATGCTCCGTGAGCAAGCGCTCATGGTATGTGTTTTTGACGCTGTGCGCGTTGATCGTCATTAGCGGGATAGTTTACGATGCGTATCAATCCAAAGCTTCGTTCAAGGAGCTATTGCTCGATCATTTGAAGGAGTCCGAGAAGATCATCGAGATGAATGTCGGTAAGAATCGCTTCCGTTCGGACGAATCGCTGACTAAGATTACAGATCAAGCCACGATTGACAGGTTTATGGACAGCCTTTCCGAAATTAAGCTGCGAAAGAGTGATGTCTGGAATTACGATAACGACGAGTATGAAATACGGTTGTACACGTCAAATTACAGGACGTTCGGAGTATTCTTTTATGGCCCCGATCACATTCGAATTTACAACAGCGCAGTCAGACATAAAAGATATGGCTGGACTTATCGAATCGTAAACGATTTCGATCGGAGTGTCCTTGAGGGGCTGCTTAAGTAATTATGGCTATAGGGGGCTACATGCGTTGATTGAAAAGACCGTTCCCTCTTGGCTAAATATAACTAATTGATATTACTGCTTCAGCAGCAGATGAGTTAATTCCCGGCCTCCCTGCAGAAGTTGAACAGGATGTATCGGATGCATGCAGTTATTCCCTGTTATCCTATGGAGGAAAGGAGGGTCATTGGATGAATGTGCTTGAACATTTGAATGAAGCATTAGACTATATTGAACAGAATCTTGAGAACCAAATGGATGAACGTGAGATCGCTAAACGAGCCTGCTGCTCCATTTTTCACTTCAAAAGGATGTTTTCATACTTGGCAGGTATTCCTCTACAAGAATATATTCGTCGCAGACGTCTTACGCTTGCAGCGATTGATCTGCAGGACAGATCAGTCAAAGTCATCGACACCGCCATGAAGTACGGTTATCAATCGGCCGATGCATTCACCCGAGCTTTTCAGGCATTACATGGAATTACACCGACTGAGGCGAGAACTGCCGGGCATTCCTTAAAAGCATATCCTCCCATGACCTTTCGATTATCCATAGGAGGTAGTGAGCCCATGAAGTATAGAATCGAGCAAAAGGACGCATTTCAAGTGATCGGGATAAGAAATAGAGTCACACCCATCGCCTCGGGTGAACATCCTGGTGTAGTGCAGGTTTGGAAATCGACAGACCATGAACGGTATGCCAAGCTGAAATCGCTAAACAACCAAGCACCTTACGGAATATCGCATGTTCATCTCGGAGAAGGAGGACTGTTTGGGAAGCAAGATTTTGATTATTATATGGCTGTTGCTTCAACAGCATCTTGTCCTGAACACTTTACACACTTTATTGTGCCTGCAATGACTTGGGCCATATTTGAAGTGGAAATTCCATGGGAACAAGAAAAGTGGCACCGGATTTATGGCGAATGGTTTCCTTCCTCGGGATATGAGCAAGTTGAGGGACCCATGATCCAAGTCGGTCCTGAAATCGAAGCTGGTTTGGAAAAACAGGTGTTTACGGAAGAAATCGAGGTCGAGTTATGGATTCCCGTGGTTAAAGTTCGTTAGAACCATTTGAATTTATAATAGGAGCGATATTCAATGATGAACTTGCGACTGAAGGAAATGGACTTGGAAGCCTTTGTCTCATTTATGCAGAAACTTTCGGAGGATGATCGGTTACGTACTTAAATACCGGTTATACGCTCGCTGTATTGTCGAATTACGATGTGGATCGCGGTGTGAAAGGGGTTCACCTGAAATTTGAGGAGATGCTTTTTGCCGATTAGATTGGTTATTAGAAACGGGATACCATAATTTTAACACTGGCGAGCCTATAGAGGGATTCTCTAAGCTCGTCAGTGTATTTTTATATCGGATTAGCGGCGAATCGATTCATCGAGCAGTTCCGGGATGGTAACCAACGTAACATTTTGATTTCGAAGGCTTCTGATGATGTCCGGTAACGCTTGAACGGTCCCGGATAAATCCTCGCCAACTCCTCCGGCAGCATGCTGCAAAATAATGGACCCTGGCATAGTGTGGGCCAGAATGTTGCTTTTGACTTGCTCCGCGTTTAATCCTTTCCAGTCCAATGAGTCGACATTCCAGTTCACGATGATTTTGTGTTGGCTTGCCAGCCATTGAATTTGTGGCTCATTGATGTTTCCGTATGGAGGTCGAACGAAGGTTGGCCGATAGCCCGTAAACGACTGAATCAATTTGTCTGTCCTGTTAATTTGACTCCGGAAATCTTCATCACTTAATTTGGGCAAATTCGCATGATTATACGAATGGTTTCCTAAAATATGACCTTCTTCAACCATACGCTGTACGATTTCGGGGTGAGCCTCAATCCGATTGCCAACGACAAAGAACGTTGCTCTGACGCCTTCTCGTTTTAAAGCATCCAAAATCTGAGGGGTATATACGTCATCAGGCGCATCGTCAAAAGTTAAAGCGACCTCGCGCTTGGAAGACGGGCCATGAAGCCAGAACGTGCTTTGGTACTTTGCCCTTAAGTCCGCAAGAGACATGGGTTTCGTGGTCCGAACAGCCTTTTCAGAACCATCTAATAAATTTGGAGTATTGGATGACTGTGTCAGGTTGTTGGCAACCGTATTTTGTCGCTGTTGGGGGACAGGTTGGGCTCGGCTGCCGCATCCAGAGCATATGAGGATTATCAATAGCGGCAGAAACCACCGTAATTTCATAATTAAATCTCCTCAGGTTATATTTTGCTCCTAATATTCCCCGGATTTTTAGCTTGTTATTCAATAAGAACGAAACGAACTGCTGGTCGTCTATAGTTTGAAAGAGTTCGCTTACATGTATTTTACTTGTATACAATTAACGGGATATGATAAGATGATAGCGTATTGAAAGCGTTTACTGTCTTTGGAAAGGGAAAATCCAATCGCAAAGGAGAGAGTTTAGTGAGAAGCAAGTGGAGGAGTCGGGTTGCCGCAGCCGTAACGTTTATCATGATGTTTGCAAGTTTCGCGTGGGCAATGCCGGTAACGTATGCTGCAAATGTTGACTCGACCAACGTTATGATCAATGGCAGCTTTGAGGAGCCGGAGCAAGATGGGCGCGTGCCGGGCTGGCAGCCCGAAGAAGATGCAGCTGCCCTTACCGTAAGCGAGTCCGTATATGCGGACGGGGAACGAAGTCTTCAAGTGGAGCGCCTGTTACCAACTGCAGGCTCCGGAGCGGTGAGCGATGCCTACGCGATCGAGCCATTCGGAAATGTCGTCATGACGGCAAGTGTGCTTTCGGATGAAGGCAAGGGAGGCAAGGCCGACCTCAGGTTTTATGATGCAGACGGTAAGCTTGTCTCCATAGTCAGCGGTCTGGTCGGAGAACCCTCTGAGAAATGGCAGAGTTTACGCGTAGCTGCTGCGGCGCCTAAAAATGCTGCAGAGGTCAAAGTCGCCTTCAATTTTAATGGCGATCAAACCGGCAGGTATTTCGTTGACAGCGTCGCATTGCAAACGCATGCGTCCTCACCGTACTTAACGAATTTGGGGCCGCAATCGTCGAGTCTAACCCTGATGACCGCAGCCTTCGGTAAAGACAAGAATGGCCAGGATGCTTTGTTCACGGTCGCACAGGGTGATCCGGCACAATTCATCGTAATGGATGTTGCTTCCAGAGAAGTGAAGGCTACACACCCGCTTGTAGCACTTGACGGTAGCAACGTATCGGCAGCTTGGGCGATTGTGACAGCATCCGACGGAAAGGTATACATCGGCAGTACACCGAACGGGACGTTGTTTCAATATGATCCTGCTGAGGACACAATGCGGGTGATCGGCAAACCGGTACCTACCGATACCGTAATCTGGACGCTTGTAGCCGGGGAAGATGGCAAAGTATATGGAGGAACGGGATATTCCCAAACGCTGTTTGAATATGATCCCGCTTCCGACCAGACTCGAATTCTTAAATCCTTCAAGTCATCATCGAAAGAGTCGCATATCCGCAGCCTTGCTTACGATTCCGATCACCAAGCGATCTATGTGGGGGGCGCCGATGTCGCCAAGCTTTATAAATACGATCTCGCAAGCGGAACATCCACCGCGCTTCATCCGCCTGAGTTTAATGGCATGACCTCGGTTTATGACCTCCAGTATGCAGGGGGCAAATTATTCGTACGCGTGGATCCGGGACCCGTTATGTTCGTCTATGATCCTGATGCTGCCAGCTGGATCGTAAATAAAAATACGGCCTATAACGCCAGAGGATTCTCACCGTTAGCGCCTGACGGCAAAACGGTATTCTACACCTATTACGAGACTCTTCCGGGAGGCGCGCAGCAGTGGTCCCTTTATTCATACGACGTGAATACGGGAGCTTACGGCTCGCTGGGTGTGGATGTCAAAGGAGCAGGCGTCGCTTTTGGTTATGTACAGCTGGATCAGTCCAAATATCCGGGCTGGACCTTGGTCGGGTTGGCCGGAAATAGCGGCAGGGCATTTTATTACAATCTGGAAACCGGTATGATTGAGACGCCTGAGCTCCCGTTCCCGCCACAATTCGTAGAATTGTTTAACATCGGGAAGAGCATAGACGGGCAGATCTTGTCTGCCGGCTTCATCTCCGGCGGGGGCATGGGGATCTACTCGCCGACCCGCAACGAAACCAAACACTATCCTCAAATCGGCCAAGTCGAGGGATTCGGCTCTTTGAACGAAAAAATGTATTTTGGCGTTTATCCTAGAGCGACCATCTTTGAATACGATCCGGCCAAACCTTGGAACCGGACGGATCCTTCGGTACCGAATAACCCGCTGCGGCTTGGTCAGTTGGGTTTGGAGCAAGACCGGCCTGTAGCAATGCTCGGGGTTGAGGAAGAAAACCTGCTATACATCGGTTCCTATCCAATTGCAGGCAAAACAGGCGGTGCTCTAACCGTGTACAACCCGGATACCGGGAAGTTTGATGTGAAACGGGACATCATTGCTGGCCATTCGATCAATTCGCTGCTTTACAAAAATGGAAAGCTCTTCATGGGCACAGGCGCCATGACCGGCGGAGAGGGAAAGCTTGCCATATACGATACAGCATCCGGCCGGGTAGAACTGGAACAGGTGCCTGTTCCGGGGAAAAAAGCAGTAACGTCTTTGATATGGGGGCCGGACGGTAACGTTTGGGGAATGGCATTAGGGGCTCTGTTCATTTATGATCCGGAGCGCCGAGAAGTTATTTACAGCAACGACCTGTTTCCAGCCGCGGATTATACGCACAGCAATCCCCGCTTGACCGTTGGAACCGACGGCAACGTGTATGGGACTATTTTTACGGGATATGTTGCCGACCGTACGTACACGAGCAAGCTCTTCAAAATCGATGCAGCAAGCAAAGCACTTTCCATCTTGTTGGAAAGCAATGCGGAAAAGCTGGCACAGGACGACTTTGGCAACTTGTATTTCAAATACGGCAGCGAGCTGATGAAGTACAGCGACCCTAATTTAGTCGTACAACTAGACAAAGTGCAGCTTGAGGCCGAATCGCTCCAGCTTCACCCTGGAGATGAAGTCCGTTATTCCTACGAAGTCTTTCTTGAGAGAGGAAGAAAGACTAAGGAGTTATCCGGCGCTCACATTGAGTATGTGAGCAGCCGTCCGGATAAGGCGGAGATCGACCCAAAAGGAAAGATTATCGCCAAGCAACCGGGGCAAGCCGAGTTGTCGATCCGTATTACATTAAACGGGGTAACCGTTGAATCTAATAAAATCAAGGTGAAAATAACCGGACCTTTTTAAAACTGTTCATGACAGATAGCAATATGAGGCCGTTGTCCTGGACAACGGCTCTTTGCTTTATTGTCCAGTGATCCCAGTGATCCATTAGACAGCGAACTTGAAGAATGGAATTACCAAACGAGTTGAAATTATGGAAGTTTTCGCGTCGGATGGGAGTTGTCCTTATTAGTTATAAAACGGTATTTTAGTCCCGGAGGACAAGCGACAAAAGTTATTGACTCTAATGATTTCCGTTGTCGTAATTAGGGCAATGGATATAGGTTCGACATTGAAAAATAGAACTATTGTCTTGATTAACCATCGTCCAATATCCAAGTAACAACAGAAGAATACACAGGGATTTAGGACAATGAATACCGATTCTATTAGGGTAATGGCGTAATTTGTGGAATTATGCCGAGGGACAAAAAACGTGTGTAAGCCTCTGTTCTTAATCGATTTTATTAGTAATAACGTATCCCTGTCTTCTGTTAAAAATAGTGATAATACATAGTTAGGTGAAGTTTAGTGAAAACGGTGCACAGATAAAATTAGTAAAAATTAACTATCGCGACCTAGAGTTATATGATGGTTATCAATATCATCAAAACCATTCTTGAAACACAATATTGAACAAAAGACCTATCGATTTTCAATTGGAAACAAGATACAGTAAATGTAAATCGAATACATAATATAATCATGGTTTACAAATTAAATACTATTTTTGTACGACAATAGCAAACCCACCGAAAGGTGGCGACGCAAAGCTATAGGGGCTAATGCGGGACCTACTGCAACCGCAATGCCAGCCAGTTGCCGAATACAACGGGAAACCTCCGTTTTATTCATTATTTTGAATTGATGAAAGGGGTTTTTTTGACGTTCCAAAAAACAACGGCAGCTTCGCTATAACAAAAAAACTAGTCTGGTGTTGAAGGGGGACGCTATTTCATTACAGAATGCTAAGAGGATTTTTCTGTTCGTTAACAATCAGACATTAATGAATCGATAATCCGGGAGGTAGATGGTCATGGAACAAACGACAAGTGAAGTAACAATTGAGGAATTGCCAGGAGGGGGATGGACCAACGATGAAAGAAACCGGGTTAGTTTTTCCCTTGATTTTGCAACGACCCGAAAACTCCATGAACTGGCGTTCAATTTCGGAATAACTGTGGATATGGCACTTATGGCTTGTTATGCGATTCTGCTTGCCAAATATACCGGCGAGGATGATCCTGTAATCGGGTATCTGTTGGAAAGACAGATGTTTCCTATACGTTACTCTCCTACTGTACATAAGCCATTAGGTAAGTTTCTGTTAGAGGTCAAGCATACCACGATGCAAGCACTCGAGGATCGGAATATGCGAAAGAATCTGAACGGCAATCCGTTCATCAAAGCGGCCTTTACTTGGCAAAGTGCCAATACCACTCCAGATGAATCCGATCAGTTGGGGACGTTTGAGCTTGCTTTGACGGCTTTTAAGAAGGAATCTATCATGATGCACATTGAATATTCGGCCCGGTTGTACAGAAAAGAAACGATCGAGCAGATGGGCGGCCATTTGAGCCGAATTGTGCATGAAGTGTTTAATTTCCCCGAGAATGCGATTGCCGACATACGCATGATGTCGGAAGTAGAGGAGAGACAGATTCAGGCTTTCAGCAGAACTAAGACGGACTATCCTTCCGGCCAAACGGTCCATTACTTGTTTGAGGAGCAGGTGCGCTTAAACCCCGATCGCCCGGCGGTCATGACCGAGGAGCATCGGATGTCCTATCGGGAATTGAACGAACACGCGAATCAGCTTGCAAAAGCACTGCAGTGTCACGGCGTTAGGCCGGAGAGCGTCGTTGGCATTATCGCGGACCGGTCTGTCAGCATGATTGTCGGGCTTACAGCCATATTGAAAGCGGGCGGCGCATATATGCTCATCGAAGCCGATTCTCCGCGTGAAAGAATCGAATATATGCTCGAGGACAGTCAGGCGGGATTTTTGCTGGCCCCTTCCAGTTGGAAGCCTGACATTGCATTTAAAGGAAAAGTAATTTATTGGGACAACGCGCAGCAAAACCTCGACAACGGTTCCCATACGATATCTGCTGTAACCTCGCAAAGTTTAGCGTATATCATCTATACTTCCGGATCAACGGGGACACCGACAGGGGTCATGGTTGAGCATCGCAACATCGTAAGCCTGGTCAAGAATACCAATTATTTCAACTTTTCCAAGGAGCATCGAATTTTGCAAACCGGTAAAATTGCATCCGATGCGTCGACCTTTGAAATTTGGGGATCCCTTTTGAACGGATCTACCTTGTATTTGATGAATGACACGGACTCATTTGACATTCGCAAATTGAAGGAAACCATCATCGACCACTTTATTACGGCTTGGTTCCTGACTACGGCTCAGTTCCATAATCTGGCCGAACTGGATCCGGGCATCTTTCGTACGGTAGACACCTTGCTAATCGGCGGAGAAGCGTTATCGCCGAAGTACGTAAATGCCGTAAGGAAGAGGTGCCCTGATCTGCGGATGATCAATATGTACGGTCCGACGGAAAACACGACGTTCTCCACTTATTTCCCGATCGAACGTGAATTCGAATCCGCCATTCCAATTGGCAGACCAATATGCAATTCCTCCGCTTATATTCTTGATAAACAGTTAAATCTTCAGCCGATCGGAGTAGTGGGAGAGCTTTGCGTCGGAGGAGACGGTATCGCACGGGGGTATGTGAACCGGCTGGAATTGACAGAAGCCAAGTTTGTGGAACATCCGCTCCTTGGGGAACGGTTATATCGAACGGGGGATTTGGCCATGTGGCTGCCGGATGGCAATATCGAAATGATCGGGCGAATCGACGATCAAGTGAAGATCCGAGGGTATCGAGTGGAACCGGGAGAAATCGAGACTCGGCTATTGGAACACAATGGAATCTCGAAAGCCGCGGTAGCCATCAAAGCCGACAGAAGTGGAAATCCGATAATATGTGCGTATTTTGTTGCGAAACAGATGTTGTCCGAAACGGAAGTGATGGCGTATTTAGCCCGAAATTTACCTGAATATTTCCTGCCCTCTCTTGTAGTACAAGTGGAAAGCTTGCCGCTCACCCCTAACGGGAAAGTCGATAAAAAAGCTCTGCCGGACCCTGATTTTCTTCGTCCGATGCTCGTTAACTGACACGAAGCGATAAATGAATCGAAAGCAAATGCTTAATAAGATTTGGCTGGACAAGGATGCCGAGCAAATCGAGACCGCATATTTGACCAAATCCGTCGATCCTTTATGTACAGTCAGCTCCAATGATGGATGGGAGGACTCCGTTTCCAATAACCGAAGCGATTATACGGGAATGAATTGTCTACCCGGCGCATCATAGCCGCAAAAAGGGGCCGTTTCTCAAGATCTAAGATCATGTGGAACGGCCCCTATTTTCAGTATGTTTTACTATAAAACGTAAAGAGAATGGCATAGATCTCTATAATCTGTTGTCCTGGGTGGGTAAGCTACTCTTTAACCGAACCCAGCGTAATCCCGTGAATGAAGAAGCGCTGGAGGAACGGATAGACGATGAGGACGGGCAGCATCGCGATGAAGATCTTGGCGGCATCGAGTGTCCGGTTGGACAACTCCGACAAGCGGCGGTACTGGTCCTCAGACATCGTCGATGGATCGACCGAGACGACAAGCTGCTGGATATACGTCTGGAGTGGATAGAATTGTTCACGGGACATGAAGATCAGACCGTACAAAAATTCATTCCAGTGATACACGATACTGAACAGCGAGACGGTCGCCAGCACCGGCACGGCCAGCGGGATGTAGATCTTGAACAGGATGTACCATGGTCCCGCGCCGTCGACCAGGGCGGCTTCATCCAGCTCCTTGGGCAGGTTGCGAAAGAAGTTCATCGTGAGGATGACGTTGAAGACGAGGGTCTGCGCACCGCCGACCAGGACAAGTGCCCAGATGCTGTTCAGCATGTTGAGCTCTTTGACCGTCAGATAAAGCGGGATCAGGCCGCCGTTGAATAACATCGTGAAAATGAGAATCCACATGAACACATTGCGCCCCTTGAGCTCTTTCGCTGTCCGCGAGAGCGGATAAGACATGAGCACAACCATGATAAAGTTGAGCGTAACCCCCAGCAGCACTCGATGGGTCGAGATCCAGAAGGACCGGAAGAACTGATTGTCATTGAGAATCTGGGCATATGCGTTAAGATTGAAATCGACCGGCCATAGCCAGACCTTGCCGGCCGCAGCGGCTGAGTTGGAGCTAAGCGAAAGGGAGAGCGTGTACCAGATCGGCAGGATGCAAGACAAAGTTATGCCTATCAGGACAACAATCAGTATAATATCCGTCACGCGGTTGCCGAACGTCCGATCTCTGACCACGGTCAGCACCTCCTACTCTAGTTGGAATGGGATGCGTTTGTATAGCTTTGCATCAGGATGAATCCTTAGAATATGCGATAGTTAACAAAACGGTAAGCCAGATAATACGAGACGGATATCAGCAGGAAGCCTACAACGGACTTTAGCAGGCCGACGGCGGTCGCAAGTTCATATTGCAGGTTGAGCAAACCTGTACGATAGACCCAGGTGTCAATAATATCACCTGTCGAATAGACGAGCGGGTTATACAGATTGAAAATTTGGTCGAAGCCCGCGTTAAGCACATTACCCAAGCTAAGTACCGTAAGCAATACGGCTGTAGTGCGGATCCCGGGCAGCGTAATATGCCAGAGACTTCTCCAGCGTCCTGCGCCATCGATGTTAGCAGCCTCGTACATTGCCGGGTTGATTCCGGTAAGCGCAGCAAGATAGATAATGGTACCAAAACCGAATTCCTTCCAGACGTCACTGCCGACTACAAGGAACGGAAACAGCTGGGCATCGGCAAAGAACAGTTTGGGCTGGAATCCGAACAAAGCTGTCAGTTGATTAACGGGTCCGTTATAGGAGAACAGATCGAGTACAATGCCCCCCAGAATAACCCAGGATAAAAAGTGAGGCAGATAGACAATGGTCTGAATCCAGCGCCTGAGAATCATTAGACGCAGCTCATTGAGCATCAGTGCAAACAGCAGGGGCGCAATCAGGTTGGCGACAATCTTCATGGACGCGATGACTAGCGTATTGCTG
This sequence comes from Paenibacillus sp. FSL W8-0919, assembly GCF_038003785.1. Lineage (NCBI taxonomy): Bacteria > Bacillati > Bacillota > Bacilli > Caryophanales > Paenibacillaceae > Paenibacillus > Paenibacillus sp. FSL W8-0919. Next base: position 4,891,536 of record NZ_JBBOPV010000001.1, on the reverse strand, counting down.
AAGACTTCCTGTGTATCCTTCAGCAAAAACATATACTTGAAGTGTTCAAGCCCCGCCCAATCCGAGCCCAGTATTCCTTTGCCTGGATTAAAATATTGGAACGAAATGATGATGCCGAACATCGGAACGATGCTGAAGACGAACAGCCATAGAAATCCCGGAATCAGCATCAGATAATAATGTTTGGCGAAGCCTTTCATTCGCATGACAGCACTCCTTTCCCCGCATCCTGCATCGAGTGTTCCAGAGCTCCTGACAGGTGCCTCAAGCTCTGGCTATATGATTCGTTATGAAGCCTTAAGATGATTACTGCGCAAGCGCATCCTTAACCTCTTGGGTAATCTGGTCGCCGCCTTGACGCTTCCAGTTTTCGACGAAGGTGTCGAATGTCTCTAATGGAGCCGCACCCATGATGATGCGCAGAAAGGTCTCATCCTCTAACTTGCGCAGATTCACCCAACGGCTCTCCATTAGTGGCGTTTGCTCATACAGAAGACTGGACACCGCCTCAAACTCGGTATCAACCAGCGGCCTGCCGCCCACCATGATGGAGTACGCTCGAGTCCATGCTCCCCAATTCGCTTCCGGGTTCCATGTTGATATATCCATAGAATCGTAAGGCTCCTTTTTGATCGTCTTGATACTTGCGATGTCCGAAGGCAGCAGTTTGTAGGCTTTGTCATTCGCAAAATCCTCTGCGGTTTTATTGCCTGCCAGCACATCACGGAGGGCTTTGACCGTAAATTCAATTTCATCGGATGGAGCGTACACCACGCGGAGCGGATAATAACCAGGCCCGCCTTTGCTCGGGTCAAAGGTGTTCTCCTGCTCGTTTTTAAACAAATTGTTTAGTAATTTCATAGGAACTTCCGGATGCTCGTAATTTTTCCGAACCACCACAAACTCAGTTGAAGGCGTGGCAGCATGTGGTCTAAATTCGCCATTTTGATTTAAAGGCAGGGCGTAAGCTTGCCAGTTGGCTTCGGGATCGTTTTTTACGGCATTGGTTAGCGGGCCGTAAGCCATCCACCAAGGCGCAAAGAACATTCCGGATTTTCCAGCGATAATGGGTTCATCCGCTTTGTTACGAACACCCATCTCTGGATCAATAAGTCCCTTGGAATACAAATCTCTCAAATTAGCTAACGCCTCGCGAGTCTCCGGCAGGATCGACCCGTACACAGGGCTGCCATCCTCGCCCTCGAGCCAGTATCCAGGGAACGCGTCATGCGCGGAGAAAATGGGGTCAAAACCGTACAAATTGTTCTTCGACTCAAGGAAGTTCGCATACAGCTTACCGCCGCTCTCCGGTCCGGTAATCCCAATCGTGTCGCGCTTACCGTTGCCATCCGGATCATCTTCGACGAAAGCACGGGCGACGTCCTCAAGTTCTGCCATCGTGGTTGGCGGTTCAAGGTTCAGCTTATCCAGCCAGTCTTGCCGGATCCACAAGAGGTGAATGCCATCGGCATTGGCTTGAACACCCGGAAGGGCCATGATTTTGCCATCGAAGGTTACTGCATCCAAGGCAGCACCGTTGGTGTTTTCAATGATGCTCTTTATATCCGGGGATGCATATCGCTCATACACCTCCGTTAAATCGGCAATCTGATCGGCTTCGACCAATTGGCGCAGCTCAACGGCATTAACGACCATAGCATCCGGCAAATCGTTACTTGCAATAGCGAGACTAATTCTCTGGCGAAGATTCTGGCCGGTGGCAGCAAATTGATGATCGACGTCCACATTAAGCGCTTCCTTAATCTGACGAGTGTATTGATTGTCCAGCGGCGTGTCGCCAGGCGGCAGCTCATTATCGGTGGGATCGATTTCAATACTGATGCTGATCTGGACAGGCTCTTCGTAGCGGCCAAATGGATCAGCGGGTTCGCTTGACTCCGCGCTTTTCTCCGGTGCAGCCGGCGTGTTATTAGTTGTGTTGCTGCAAGCACCTAGCACGAGAAAGCAGGCCAGTAAAAGCGCTAACGGTTTTGACTTGTTTTTCATAATTACACCCCTTCTACCAGATTGAATGGAATAACTATCCTTATGGACCATTTAACTGTAACACAATGAAACCGCCTTCAAGGATAGAAGGTGGTTTCTAAATGAGGGGGTCATTTGTACAAAAATTTACGGCTGCTCCGGATGGTTGGACATTTCACCTACTAAGGAGAAGACATTTGTCTACCCGTGATTTTTTCATTGGAAAGATAACAGCTTAGGCATCTGATTTATTGAAATCTTTGCTCAATAATCATTTTTATTTGTGTTATATTCTAGAAAGATTTTTCACCTGTTTCTGTTTATGCACGTCATAAGCAATACCATTCAAAGAGAGGAGGAGTCTAGTTCAATTGGAAGACCCAATAAAATGGAGCAGGACCCAGGAGAGCACTCGAATCTGCAGTCATTCTTACTGAGAAAGTATGGATGGGGGTGAGACGATGGAACCGGAAAAGGATTGGAAATCCGGCCTGAAGCGATTGACCTTGAAAAATAGAATTCTTTTACTGTTCGCCGCAGCAACATTGATCCCGTTCATCTGCACCTGTTATCTTTCCTACAACACCATTACATCCATTCTGAATACGAAGCTGCAATCCGGCATTCAAAGCAATTTAAAGCAGGTCAGATTGTCGCTTGAGAACACGCTGAACAATCTGAACCACGTTTCCCAACAACTGACCTTCAAGGGGAATGTCGGTAGGCAGCTTGAAAAGTTTTTGACAGCGAAGCAGCCATATGACCGGAGTTATCTGACGGACGAGATCAAAAGTCAGCTGAATCTCATCACGTTCACTAATCCCAATGTAGGATTAACGTTGTATTATTTACGCGACGATCAGACCACTCTTTTTGAGAATACCGGCATGAAGCAGCCATTCCATATCGATAATCTTCCAATCCTCGCAGAGTATTATGGCATCACCTATTTTGGACCGCATATCAGTCAAGACCGTTTCAACAATCAATATGTGCTTTCCGCGTTGCGAAAGGTGGATTTGCCGGAGAGGGAGGATGCCTATGTCTACATTGAGTCCGGTTTCAAGCTGACGCAGAGCATTCTTGATTTGGATGAAGTCAGCAAGCATACCAATCATTTAATTCTGGACAACAACGGAAGAATTTCTTACAGCGAACTTCAAGATATCTTCCCTGAAAATTCATTTTTTTCGGACACACTATCGCCATCCCTGGTAACAGGTATTACGTCCGACTATTATTGGTATCGACAAGTCAGCAATCAGGGCTGGAGCGTGGTCTCGCTTATTGCGAAATCCGACTACAACCGCGAGAAAAACCGCTGGATGATGCAGATGCTGGGGCTGGCGCTGCTGTTCGCCGTAGTCAGTCTGACGATTGGCTGGCTTCTATGGAAAATGGTGTACCGGCCGCTGTCGCGCTTCCATAAGGAGATCAAATCGATTGCGGGCAGCAATTTTAATGCGGCAGCCACGCAATCGAGCATACCGGAATTCGAGATGTTGTTAAACCAATTTCAACATATGAAGGTTCAGATTACGCAGCTGTATTCTGAAATCAAGGCCAAGGAGAAGCGCAGAGCGGATCTGGAGATTGAGAAGCTTCAGTATCAGATCAATCCGCATTTCTTGATGAACACGCTGGATACTGCTCACTGGCTTGCCGTTATGAACGGTCAGGAGGAGATCGACAGGCTTGTCACTTCGTTGAACAAACTGCTCTACTACAATCTCCGCAAAGGCAACAGTGTCGCGACGATCAGGGATGAGATTGATTCACTGAAACAATATCTCATTCTCCAGCAAATTCGATACAATTTTCAGTTCGATGTCAAAATTTACGTGGACGACGCATTGCTCGAAGTGACGGTTCCCAGATTCATTCTGCAGCCGTTGGTTGAAAATTCACTCTATCACGGGCTGGATGACAACGGCAGAATCGAGGTGGTGGTTAGAAAGAATGACAGACTCGAGATCGAAATTCGGGATAACGGTGGGGGGATCTCTGAGGAAACGATTGAGGCATTGCTTGAGCAGGAACAGACCGAGCACCATCGAGTGGGAATGGGAATCGGACTGAATTATGTCAAACGAATGTTAGCCTTTCATTACGAAGGGAAAGCGAGTCTTTCGGTAACAAGCGAGCTTGGCAAAGGTACCCGCATCATCATTTCGATACAAATCGGGGAGGGGAAATCAACAAAATGATCCATGTTCTCATCGTAGACGACGACAAGCTTGTACGTAAGGGACTGATGTCCTTTTTGCCTTGGGAATCGTTCGGAATGAGAGTTGTAGGCGAAGCTGCCAACGGGGAGAAGGCGCTTGATTTTCTGAAGGCGAATCGGGTAGATCTGTTAATGACCGATCTGGCCATGCCCGTGATGTCGGGCATCGAATTAATTCGGATTGTACGCAAGTTATATCCGGAAATCGCGATCGCCGTGCTGACGCTTCATCAGGATTTTGAATACATCCAGGAAGCGCTGCGCCTGGGCGCCATTGATTACATTGCCAAGGTAGAGCTTGAAAAAGAACAGTTCGAAGAAGTATTTCAGCGCATTCACTCGCGCATTATGGCAGAGAAGCAGAAGCACAAGAACGAGGCGGATTCGATCGTAGAAGTTAATTCTTGCGAAACGGCCTATGCGCTATTGACGTATCCGGATGAGCCAATTACAAGCAGAATGGTTGCGGATTGCGTATCCTTGGGCTGGATAGCCGAAACGGAAGGCTCTATTCTGTTGTGGTTGACCGATCTTACCAGGGAGGTTCAGCCTCAAAGTCCCTATGAAGATGCGCCGTTGCCGCCGCTTCCAAACGGAGTGGGAAGCACCGGATGGCATTTGGTACGGCTGCGGCATACTGCCGGTTTATCTCCCTCCGATCTGTTTCAACGGATCCGCGCCTACAGAAGAAGAGATTTTTTCTACGACTGCGACGGCCATGAGCCCTATCCGATTGAGAAGTCTGTCATGGACCTGCTGGTGGAACAACCTGAACCGGGAGAAGAAGAGACGGAGACTGTGAAGGAATTACTGCATGCCTTCACATGGGTCCATGACGACGAGGCTTTTGATAAGCTTTGTAGCCGATTCAAAGAACTGCGTATACCTGTCTCCAAATTAATGCAATGGATCTACGGTTTTATGGTTGACTGGAACCGGCTATTTAGAGCGATACAACCTGATGAGATCAAGATGCCTGACACATTTACGTGCTGGCGGGAGGTGGTGGACTGGCTGAAACATTTCAGGGAAATGGGGATAACTCTGTCAGGCAGCCTGCAGCTGAGCCCGGAAGTGAGCGGCAGCATTATGAACGCGGTCAAGATCGTACACGACGAACTTGATACTCCGTTATTCGCCATCGATGTAGCGAAGCGGGTCAATTTGAGCCGAAGCTACTTTTATCAATGTTTCAAAGAAATCGTAGGCTATTCCTTCAATGAATATCTGCGCAAGGTACGAATCGATAAAGCGCGGGAATATCTGGAGCAGACGTCGAGGCCAATTGTCTGGATTGCCAAGCAAACCGGATACGAGGATGAGAAATATTTCAGCAGAACTTTTCGAGAGCAGACAGGCATGCTGCCGAGCGAATATAGACAGCAGAATAAGGTGAGGTAAACGATTGCTTGAAATTCCCGATGAATCCTCCTGTGCCTGTTAACTCATGAAATATATAAATATTTTGGGTGTAAATTATAACTTTTCAGCCTAAAAGTTGAGTCAATACTTTATTCTTCATAATGACGTTTAGGCTGATTTTCCAAAGAATAAATCGAAGAAAATCAAATATGTAGCAAGGTTAATGGAGCCACTTGGAAAGGAGCCAGGTGGCTTAATTATTTCATATACAATTTATCAGTCTACTAACACAAGCTAGCTCGGAGGGAAAGCTGGTAGAGGAAGTGACAGATTTGTCATGCTCCACCCGAAGATTGTCATGTCAATCGATGGCACGGTATTGGAATCTCGCTTTATATTAAGCTTATTAAATATAAAGCGAGGAGAAAGCCATTTGGAAAATCCTAAAGGAAAAGAACTAGCCCGTAGATCATCCCTTCCTAAAAGCTATATGTTTTTTCTTGTTGTCTGTCTGCTCTTGTCCGCAGCAATCCCCAGCATCGCTCGTGCCGAAGCCAATGATCGGATTCATCAAATCGAGCGTTTTATTCAAGAACAACACGATCTAAGTAAAATTCCAGGACTCTCGGTTGTTATTGTAGAGAAGGGAAAAACCGTATATCAAAAAGGATTTGGCTATGCAGACGTAAAAACCAAAAGCGAAGTCACACCCGATACATTGTTTGAAATCGGCTCCACGACCAAAGCCTTTACGGCACTCGCTATCTTACAGCTGGAACAGAAGGGACAATTAAAGCGAACCGATGATGTTCGGACCTATATTCCCTGGTTAGAGTTAAAATATAATGGAGAGCCTCAAACGATCACAATAGATCAGTTGATGCATCACACAAGCGGGATTGCTTCAAACACCATCGTCAAGATTCCTGCAAGCAAAGCCGATAACGCACTTGAGCTCACGGTTAGAACCTTGGTGGATCAGCCGCTAAACCGAAAACCGGGCAGCTCATTTGAGTATGCGACCATCAATTACGATGTGCTGGGATATGTAATTGAGCGCGTTACTAAACAGCCTTTTGACATGTACATAAAGCAGCATGTTCTTGATCCAATTGGGATGAAGGACTCCTACGTAGGGCTGCATCAGCTTCAATCCGAGGTAATCGCTACCGGTTATAAACTAGGATTTATGAAGGAACAAGCTTACACCGCACCTGTATACAGAGGAAACATCCCTGCCGGTTATATCATCAGCAATTCAAACGATATCGCAAAATGGTTACATCTCCAATTAGGGTATATTTCAACAAGCGAGATGGACCAGCACCTCATTCAAAAATCGCACGAGCCCGATCTTTCCGTTGAGCCCTTCGACCAGAATACGCATTATGCTGCAGGATGGGGAGTTCAACATGGCTCAGGACAAACATATCTCCTTCATGCCGGCGAAAATCCGACGTTCAGCTCCTATTTCATATTGAAGCCTGACGAACAAGTAGGTGTGGCGATCCTGGCCAATATGAAAACAAGCTATACAACAGCCATTGGACAGGGAGTTATGGATATATGGGAAGGCAGAGAAGTAGCGTACCGCCATGCCGACAGCTATCAGCAATTGGATCAGATATTAACCTATATTTTGGCTGCTATTGCGGCTATAGGAGTTTTGCTCCTGTTTCTATCGGTTAGAGTTATTTTAATGACAATCCGAAAACAACGAATCAATAGGCCTTTCAATTTAAAAAGAGCTTTATGGATAAACTTGCACACATTATTCGTAACCATTGTTATCCTGCTCTTGATCAAGGCTCCGAAAATGCTGCTTGGAGGGGTGACTTGGGGATTTATTAAAGTGTGGGCACCAGCGTCGGTCACCGCATTGTTTTACAGCATACTTGCTTTAAGTGCAATCTATTATATCTATATATTAATGCTAGTCCTCACTAGAAAATCCAAATGACAAATTACCCTGCATAAGAATATGCAACATTGCGGTACGTTGGAAGAGCTTTTTCCATATGTTTCGGCACTCTCTGGTCTACTCCGCCTGCAGCTGCATATATTTCTGGAGAATAAAGGCTGCGGGAGGAGGCAAGGCGGATGAGTGACCCCTTGTATGAACACCGGTTTTGGCTGCAGATTCTTGGCGACCACTGCCGGTTTATTTTTACTGCACTTTCACCGAAGGAAAAAACGGATGTTGCGATTGCTGAACGGTTAAGAGACAACTTCGATGCCCTGCTCGGCGAGGCTAGGCGACCGGATGCATCTGCGTTCATCGACAAACTGACGCAAGAGGCCAGTCATGCTGTGCATGAACTGCGCGAGTTCAAGCTGAATCTGCTGGAACGTCAACTCGCAGGCAAGATAGACCTGCTTCTGACTCCATCTTTCGTGAATCATATGGTGAACGAATTGGAGGAGTACCAGCGAATTCTGGAATCGCTTCTTGAAGGACGCGGCGTTCCCCGTTTTCATGCCTTGCATCACGATCTGCTCTGGCTTCAGGATGCCTTTGGTCATGCGGCAAGCATCGCGGCCGATTTGGATTTTGCGGAGAAGTCCTTGATTGCGAAAAGCATGGCGTTCCAGAAGGATTTTGAAGGCTTTTATCTGAAAGCCGTTGAAATGGTCGGTTATTTACGGACCCATCTTAAGGAATTTCCGGCTATGCACAAATTCCATGCGGATATTGACCTGGAAATAAAGGTGTTCATGCACTTCCTATCGGAGCTTGAGGAGCTTGAATTAACCGGGGAGGTGCTGGATCGGATTAACCCGTTAATGCCTGACCATATGTATCGTGAAGAATGCTACTATCTGTCCAAGCTGGCCGATTTGGGTGAAATAAAGAGCCCGAACTGCGACCCGACTAAGCCCCGTGTTTCTGGTTGATGGAAGCCGGATTAAAAGAACGGTTTCCCAATGTTCTCAAATTTTATGAAGATATATGACGGTAAGCTGTCATATATCTTTTTTTATTCTAGAACTAGGAAGACAACCACAACGAAAGAAGGTAAAAGGAGAGGAAGGGAAACGATGGACCATCCCGTAGAACTGCATAACTACCATACATGGATGGATTTAATTTATCTGAAAAGGCCGATAATTCTAAGAGTAGAGACGCGACCAATTTTATGCTAATCATGCTTAGAAAGGAGAAGGGTTGATGGAAATAGAAAATCTGATCTCGGGAAATTCGAGAGAAGAATTGAGGGCATGGCTGCTGGCACATAGCAAGACAGAGAAATGCTGTTGGGTCATCGTTGGTATGAAACCTAATCCCGAAACGCTGCTGTATTTGGATGCGGTCGAAGAAGCTTTGTGCTTTGGATGGATCGATAGCGTCAAGAAGAAAATTTCTGAAACTGGGCTAGCGCAGAGATTGTCACCCCGAAGTAAAAAAAGCTCCTGGACGGAATTGAATAAAGAACGAGTCCGCCGACTCGAAAAGCTGGGATTCATGAGAGAGGAAGGAAGACGGGTACTTCCCGATATGGACCCCGATTCTTTTAAAATAGATGAGGTTATTGAGCAAAGGATACAAGAGGAGAAGTTAGTCTATGAGAACTTTATGGCATTCCCAGAATTATATAAAAGAGTTCGGATCGACACGATCCAAAGCGTCAAAAATCAGCCGGAATTATTTGGCAGCAGACTAGAAAAATTCATAGTAAACACGAGAGAAAACAAAATGTACGGTTCATGGCATGATCATGGTCGGCTGCTGGACTATTAAGTTGAGCTCCCTTAGCAGCGGGGGGACACGGTTTGAAGAGTGGGAAGTAATTTCTATTGGCTCCGCTGACTGAAGACGATAACAACAATAGTAACATTTTTGCAAGACTAATCATCACGGTTTTCGTTACAAAATCATACATGTGTCATGAGTCGCCAGGTAGGCGGCTTTTGTTTTTTTCAAAGAATGTATTGACAGCATAAACAACCATATTTATAATTCTCCATAACAACTGGTATAGACAACTACATCTCTAGATGTTGGGAGGTGGATGATACGATGAAAGAAAAGAAGAGTGTGATTGATAAGAACAGCGTGATACCACTCTACTTTCAAGTGAAGGAGTATTTGCGAAACGAAATCGCAACCGGGCATTATATACCCGAGCAATTAATACCGTCGGAACGGGAGCTGGCAGAAGAGTTTGAGATCAACCGACTGACGGTTCGCCAAGCGATCAACGAGTTGGTCCAGGAAGGGCTTCTATACAGGCAGCGTGGCGTAGGCACGTTTGTATCACAGCCGAAAATTGAACAGCCTTTGACTTCGCTGACAAGCTTCAGTAAGGATATGGAGAATCGGGGAATCGTTCCGGGAGCACTGGTGGTGTCGATGAAGGTGATCCCGGCAACCAAGCAGGTTGCTTCCCGGCTGCAGATGGATGCTGATGAGGAAGTGCTCGAGTTGGTAAGGGTACGCACCGCAGACGGAGAGCCAATGGCGCTTGAACGTTCCTACCTGCGATACGATCAAGTAAAGCCACTTTATGGTATGGATATGGAGAACGTATCGCTCTATCAGAAGCTAGAGGAGGTTTGTGGAATCAGGTTGGTAAAGGCGATCCAAACGATCGAAGTTGCAAGCGTTTACCCCGATGAGGCGGGCATATTGGAGATCGGACCGCATGAGCCTGCAATGCTGATTGAAAGAATCACGTACACGGAGGGTGCAGATAAACCGCTGGAATTTGTCCGATCTCTATACAGGGGTGACCGATACAAATTCAAGATCGAAATGAATCTATAAACCGGAACTTGCTGACATCTATTCGGGTAACCTTCAACGATTGATCATCAATAAGAAATGTGACCAGGAAGGGGAAAACCATATGCTTGCCTACAAATTTGTCTCGACCATGATGGATCATATTGAACTTATTACGCGTGAAGAAAGCGAGTCCATAAACAAGGCTGCCGAATGGATTGCCGATTCCATAGCAAAGGATGGGCTGCTGCACCTGTTTGGCTGTGGTCATTCACATTTGCTGGTGGAGGATTTCTTTTATAGAGCCGGAGGAATGGTGCCGGTAAATGCCATCCTCGAAACTAGCATCATGCTGCATGAGGGGGCAGTTAAAAGCTCTAAGGTGGAGCGGATGTCCGGTTATGCCGAACATATTCTGGATAACTATATCGTTCATCCCGGAGAAGTTATTATTGTGATTTCCAATTCCGGAATAAACAGTCTGCCAGTAGAAATGGCAATGGCAGCCAAGGCAAAGGGACTGAAAGTTGTTGCCTTATGCTCATCCGCTTATTCCGGCGATGAAACCCGCCACCATTCGGGTCATCGGCTTCGGGATATAGCCGATCTGGTCATTGACAATCATATGCCGCATGGAGATGCGCTGGTAGAGCTGCCATCATCGGGGGTTAAAATGGCGTCGGGGTCAACGGCCATTGGCAGTATTATCCTGAATATGGTGATGACTAGCGTTGCCGAGAAGCTGATCGATCGTGGGATTGAACCGCCAATATATGTAAGCGGCAATGTCTCGGGCGGCTTTGAACACAATCAGGCATATATTGATCGTTACCGCTCGCGGATTAAGCATTTATAACGGCCCCTTGTTACAAGCTGATCGGTGAACGAGGCATGAAGCCTATACGGGTTTCGAAACGAAACGCAAACAGCGTGTACCTTGCGGTACACGCTGTTTAGGCTTATTTTTAGCACAAATTCTCAGCTGTCCAGCTGTTGATTTAAAGTATCCAGCAGCTCGGCCGCCTGGAGCTCTAATGCCTCCTTTGCGGCCGGAGTGATATACGCATTCATTTTCGGATCCTCAAGATCTCGGGTGAATTTCTCAAGATGGTGAATGGCCTGGGCTACTTGTCTTTTGAGTAAATGATGTTCGGTCTGCTTCAGGCTGTTCGCCAATTGATTCTCAAGCGGTTTCAGAATCTCTCCCGAAGCGGCGCGAAGATTGAATTCCTGTTGAAGCTGTTCCATCACTTGTTCCGCTGTTGCACGGACTTCCACCACTACCGAGTTGGAACGGACGCTGACACCGTTCAGAACAACCGCGGCTTGAACTTCAGCCCTTCCTGCACGGATCGCTTGAATGGAACCGGAATCGGACACGGTGATGATGCTTTCGTCAGAGCTCGTGTAGTTGATCGAAGCTTGAGCCAAGTCTGCGGGTTTTCCATTAAACAGGGTTCCGCTCATTGCAAGCTGTGCCTGCTCTCCAGCAGTGAGCACCGACGTATCCAGCTTCAATGCGACTTCTTTCAATGCGACAGGGAGCTTCTTGAGATGGGAGCCTTCCGCATAATAGATTCCACCATCCTCTGCCAAGGTCATGAGATGGACGTTGTCGGCTATTTTTTTGGATTCCATCGTTTCCGGATTGATAACCGTTAGTGTACGTCCGACCGTGGTGTAGAGCAGACCATCGTCGCCAAAACGGAGAAAATAAGGTCTCCATGTACTTCCGGACGGAGTATTCGGATATAGCAGCTTGCTCTTTTCGATCACCTGTGAAGCTGCGTCCATGGCGAACACGGAATATACGGTGGTTCCTGACGCTGTTTTCCCCCAAGTCACACCCCACAAGCGGCCGTCTGGCCCTTCCTTCAGGTCACCGATCAACTGATGTGATGCCATGCCGGGGATCGCAGGAGAGAATTCCTTGACTTTGCTTTTGGTTTTGGGATCAAAAATGAACATTTTGGCTTCCGAAGCCGCGGGGGTAGAGCCACCGCCTCCATGGATCGTTGTTCCTCCATAGACCAGTCCGTCTTTATAGGCAACGGACATCACGCTTTGATTCTCCACAATATCCGGAATGGTGGTCCAGGTATCGGTTGGTTCATCGTACATAGTCAATGCCCCTTTAACGAGACCATAGTCGGCGATTGTTCCGATGAATAGCTGGTCCTCGCCAGTTGCGAAAGCGAACGGCCTGCTCTGACCATCCTCAATATTGAATGCGAGCGAAGGATTGACGTCCTTCTTGTACGGCTGGGATGGATCGTATTTGTAGATGACAGCACCTCCATAGGTGCCGAAATATATTTTATCGTTTAAAAAGCCGATCCCTTCGATTTGTGGAAAGACACGTTCCTGCAGCTCATAGGCATTGGATTTTGGATCAAATATGGATAAGGCTGTATGGAAGCCTCCCATATACAGTTTCCCGTCCGGCCCCATCTCCAGGCTCTGAATATCAATGCCTTCGGCTTCAATTTCAGGCATGATCGTCTCCACCGACTGATCTTCAGGATCAAACAACACGTATTCCAGCTTTTCTGTTACCATGGCCAGCAAGGTTTTGCCGGCTTTATGCCCGGTTTGCGGAGTGACCCAATCATAGGCCCGGACCGTTGAATTTGGCAGAACGACACCCTCTAAAGGGATAATTTCATTGGTCGCCGTATTATAGGTCACCAGTTCACTGTTCACCACGTTCCGGAAATACACCAGATCACGGTCTAGTGGGGAAGGAGGAGAGATCATACTGTCAAAACGGGTTGGTGAAGGCCAAGGGAGAGATTGAAGCACTTCTTCGCTCTCTTCATCCAAAATAAACAGGGTAGTAGCGCCGGAACGTACGAACAGCTTTCCATTATACGACCAGATGTCGGCGATCATGTCATTGGCTCCGGAGTTCGGAAGCTTCACTTCAGATTTTTCACCTGTTTGTCGATCAATCTTGTATAAATAAGCAGGGTTTCCCACCCCGACATAGATATAACGGTCTGTCACCCCAATACCGCGGGCGTACATGACATCCTCTCGAACGCTTCCGAGATCACGGAAATGATTGGAGGCAATATCATACTCGAAGATTTTGGAGTTTGGGTACGTTGCACCGTAAATTTTGCCGTCCGAGGTGGCCGCCAAATCCCAGACCAGCTTTTCCGACGGATTGACGCCTACGGATTCCAACGTTTTCGCAGCAGGGGAATAACGATACAGCATGCCGTTCTCCACGCCGGACAGGTAAACATTGCCGTCGGACCCGAATGCTACACCGTATACCGTGTTCACGCCCTGCACCGGAGAGGAATAGAGGACTTGGCCGGTTGCGGCATCCAGTGCGTAAAAGGTCGAAGGCGTTCCGTTGGTTGCGAAGTAAACCTCACCATTGGCCATCGCAGCCCCGCTGGTTTTGACCGTTTTCGTCGCTGCTCCCAGATCAATCGGATCTCCGAAGGCAATGGGTACATCTGCTGCTGTGGCTGCAGACACCGTCATATGGTCGAAATAGGCGGTACTGTACCCGGCAGTTCCGGAGTACAGCATGATCTTGGCTGTAACGGCACCGGGAGGAGCGACGCCCTCATGCGTAAGATCCAACCAATCGCTGCTTACGGAGGATAGGGAGGCGCGGCTGTTGCTGATTTCCTTATGATTAGCATCGTAGTAGTATACAATCATCGCCACCGAGCCCTGTTCCAGCAAGGTTTTCACCGAGGAGACATAGCTGGTTCCTTCCGTGACCGGAAAGGAAGAACTGATTAATCCCAGTGATTTTGGTCCTCCGTCGACCATCTTTAAAGCATTGTTGCCTTCATAGCTTTTGGAGTCCGTGACCGAAATGGAATATTCGTCCGTCAGTGGTGACCAATAATAGGTCCAGCCCGGAATTTCACTGCCGCTTCCCAAGGCTTCAAAGCCCGCGTTGTTAATGACCGGTGAGGAATTGGAGACCATCTCGGGGGTGCTCTGGGCGAATCCAGAGCCAAGAGGCGCAAGCGAGCTTACACTCATGGAATAAACGAACAGGATGGCCGTTTTTTTTATCCAGGAATTCATGAACTTCCTCCTTTTATATGGACAGTTTCGAGAAGCCATTTGATAGTTGTTGATTGTTCTCTCCTTTCCGGTTCCATCGTGGGAAAAAATTTAAGTAGATTATAGGTGGGGCCATATATAAAGTCAACGTCTTTAAGTCTTCTATAAATACGCTGAGGCAACACCCCTTCAAGGACTTGTTCATCCTTTTATAGACGGAGATATCATCAACTCAAAACCCCAAAACATCCTCTCATAGAGTTACAAGACCTGGACTGCAGGAGATATCGTCCCGTTATCGAAATAAGAGGTCAACGAAATGATGGAGGTAAACCAAATGGCGGCTCAAAATATCTGCCTCTCTTCTTTGAAAAAGGAACCTTCGAGATATCAGTTGTATGGGATGAAGATCGTAAGTGTTCGATAGAAGATAAAATCAAGGTACTCGGATGTAACCTTTCCCTTTAATGAAGCGTTTTATTGTCTAGTGACAAGAAACTGTTACCTATGGGAGGACACGTATGCGTAAAATGAAGAACAACCGATTAACGAACAAAAAAAGCCCTCAACGGCTCCGGCGACTAATCGCGGTTATTGCCGCTGGAGCCCTTACAATCCATGGCGCAATGTCCATACTACCTTCGCAGGCGAACGCAGAAAGTGCTGATATTTCGATCCGTAATTGGCATCCTTCTTCCGTGCTCACTGTTCCCGAGCTGAAACCTTCCTGGACGGCTCAGGTGGACAACTATCTCAAAATGGACGAGGCCTATTCAGGACGCCATGCCGTTGCCAAAGAGGGCAAGGTGTTCACATTTGCCGGGAGCAGGCTGATTGCAATCGATGCGAAGACAGGTAAAAGGCTTTGGAGCTACGGCAAAGACCTGAAACCTTATCTTGTATATGATCATGGCGTTATTTATGGTCTAACTGCAGATCAAAGGCCCTACGCCGTAAATGCGAAAACTGGAAAATTGAAGTGGCAGTCGAAGACATCCATCTTGATTGATGCACGTTACGGAACAGAGGCATTGGTGCCGACATCCGACACGCTGTATGCGATCAAAGGGAGCATGACCTTTGCATTGGATAAGGCAACGGGTAAGCTGCATTGGAAAATGAACGAGCCGGCGGGAGAAGGTAACGGAACAGATTACTTACATGAGGCGGATGGCGTCGTCCTTCGGACTTTCCTTGTCCAAGGCGCGCTCACGTCCATCCAACTGAATGCTTATGACAAGAAGACGGGGAAGAAGCTATGGGAGGATTTCGGTCAGGGAGCAGCGCTTCAAATCAAAGACGGTCTTGTCTATTCGGTTGATTATTACTCGCCACTGTTGTTTGATTATCAGTCGCTGCCGGACCGCAAATTGATCGTCAATGTGTTTAACCTGAAAACCGGTGAAAAGAAGGGTACTCGCGAATATAACTGGAAACTGTCGGGAGAACCGCCATATCAGTATGGTGGAGGTAGCTCGTTTATGACCGGAGGGAAGTTATATGTCGATCAAGGCGATAAAGTGGCCGAATACCATTTTGATACCTATAAAACAGGCTTAGCTCCTCTACGGACGTTTCAACGTCCCTATGGGGAAGAATGGGAGCTGATCGGGCTCTTGCAGGAACGGCTGATTTTCCAGAACAGAAATACCGGCGGATTGGCCGGTTCCAAACTTGTGAATGGCAGAGTGATTGGATGGAACAGCGATGCACCAGCTGCCCAGATTGACGTGTATGGGAAAGGAATATATCGGGCTCAACGTAATGGTACTTTACTTGGCATCAATTTGTTGACGGCTAAGCCGGTTTTTAGAGTAAAGACGGGTGCGGATTTACACGAATCCACCCTAATGACAAACGGTATGATCATTATCCAGGCGGAGGGCAAGCTCCTCGGTGTAAAAGTACCAGCATCGCTGAGATAAACAAAGAGAAGCCATGTAAAAATGATCGTTTAGACACTTTATGACAGGGACTGGAAATGAGGATATCGCACAACACCGTAATCGAGGTCGCGAACGATATCGGCATATATTCTTAAAGAGATAAGGTAACACATGCCTTCTGTCGGCGTTAACCCGAGTGGACTAGATCTTCCCCAATTTGTCTATGCAGGTCTGGGTGGATAGAACCATTAAATACATTCTATTCCTTTAAACCCTCAAGGAAACCGCCTATTCTATGTGTATGCAATAAAATTAGTAAAGCAATCCGAGAGGGGGGATGGGGTCATGGAATCAATCCTTGATCAGCTGAACCATCGGGGAAGGAGAGCGGCTCTTTGTTACCATTCGATAATTTAGAAGGCTATCGCGACGCGGAAGCTTATGATGCGCTGAATGATTTGGATGAGACCATGGAAGGCAAGTTTTTCTTGGACCTAGGCAATCTTTCCGGCGGCCCTGTATTGGATGTTGCATGCGGGACAGGGAGGCTGACAATCCCTTTGGCTCAACAAGGCCATGATACGACAGGGATAGATATTACGGATGAAATGTTAGAAGCTGCAAAACGAAAGGCAGCCGAACTAAATGTCTCAATAAATTGGGTCCACGCTGATGCAAGACAATTTGAATTGGGTAGAACGTACCGGTTTATTTTCACAACCGGTAACTCATTCCAGCATTTTCTTGATAGAGAATCGGTGGATGGTTTGCTTAGAAGCATTCATAGACATCTGGATGAAAACGGCGTATTTGCATTCGAAACGCGCAACCCCATTCTTTCGCGCTTAGCAGTGGACGATGATTCGGAAAGGGATTCAGGTTCATGGGAGGATAAGGAAGGATTTCAATGCAGCAGTACGTACCTTCGCAAGTATGATCATAGAAAACAGTTGGAATTTTATAAGTTTACAAATCGGAGATGGAAGGCCGGGACTGATGTCACGGTAACCGAAGAAAATTTTGCACTTCGTTACTTTTATCCACAAGAACTTGAAAGTTTATTATATTATAACGGATTTAAGCTTGAAGAGATGTACGGAAATTTTGATAAAAGTGTATTCCAAGCCGATAGTCCGCTTATGGTTTGTGTCTGCCGGAAGCGTTAAGAAGGTTGAAGCCTCAAATATTATTGACCTTCTGTAGCAAATACGGTTGAATTTTTTTTGATAGATGCCTTAAGATCTAAAAGATTGCTCATAGGAAGTACATCCCCCACGTGAAGTCGGGATTTGTACTTTTATCTCGAAATTTAGCTCTAAAAAAATCCCATCAAGAACTTCATGACGGGATTTTTTATTTCAATGAATAGGGTTGGATTTGCAGACTGACTCTGTTTACTTCGAAACGTCTTTCAATGGATCCGAATCACGGCGAGCGGCTTTATCGATTTCTCGGTCCAGCTTCGATTGTCCTTGGATTTCTTCAGCTGCTTCCATTTGATCATTTAACTGGTCTTCGATTTGTCCGATTCCATGCGCTTCTTGATGCTGTCTGCTTGTAGCCATTAGGTTCCCTCCAAGTTGTATCTTTATAATCTCTGCATGACTACATTGCACCAAATTGCGAGATCTTATGCAGCCCTGAAATAACGAATTCATGGAATAAACATAACTAATCTAGACTTACTTTTTCCATTTTGATATCATTTGGAAAGACTTAGCTATTTACATCGTTATTTGATTTCAATTTATATTTCAGGATTTAAAGGCCATCCCTTCAGGATGGCTTTTGCTAAATGATGAGGGAGCAGCGAATCCGGGCTTTACGGCGGGTTCCCAAAGATCGATTGATGTATAGAGGTGCCTGGGGGGAGTAACATGCCGAAGCGAATTCTGCTTATCGAAGACGATAGGGAAATCAGCCAGCTGATTGAAAGCCATTTAAAACAGGAAAGCTATGAAGTGCTTATTGCAATGGACGGAGAGGAAGCGGAATCCTGTATTGACAAGGAAGAGTTTGACCTGGTCTTGCTGGATTTAATGCTCCCTAAAGTTAATGGCATGGACGTTCTAAAGCGGATCCGGGAAAAAAGCGTCGTTCCCGTGGTGATTATTTCCGCAAAGGGAAGCGACCTCGATAAGGCGCTTGGACTTGGATTTGGCGCAGATGATTATCTAAGCAAGCCGTTCTCCATGATCGAGCTGACCGCCAGAGTGCAGGCTGCCATTCGCAGGGCAACCCAATATATACGGACCGAAAGTCAGCCAATAGCGGATCGGATTCATTTTAGGGACCTCATCCTTGATTTAAGTACGTTTACAGCACAGGTCCGAGGTCAGAACATAACACTCACCCTCAAGGAATTTCATATTTTGAAATTGTTCTTAACAAATCAGAGCAGGGTGTTCACGAAAGAGCAAATCTATCAATTTGTCTGGCAAGATGATTATTACGGGAATGAAAATGTGATTAACGTTCATATCCGCAGGCTTCGTGAAAAAATCGAGGACGATCCGTCAAACCCGCAATTTATTCGCACTGTTTGGGGAATCGGATATAAATTGGGTGGGTAACCATGATTATCTTTCTAAGCGCATTGATTGCTGTTCTGCTCCTGATGAATATTTGGCAGTATGTTTCCCGAAGAAACTGGAATAGGCACATCCAGGAAATATCGAACAAAATGGCGGACATCATCGAACACCAAACCGCCGAGAAGGTGCTGCTCCAAACCGACCAGCCAGCGGTTCAACATTTGCTCATCCAAATGAACCGTCTTCTGGATTACAACCAAAGAGTGATTGCGGATTACGCCAGAACCAAGGATAGCCTGAAGAAAATGATATCCAACATGTCCCATGATTTGAAGACGCCCCTGACGGTAATTCTGGGGTATGCCGAGAAGCTAAACCATGACGAATCGATCACCGAAGAAGAACGGAAGCAGATGATCCAGCGGCTCAACGATAAGGTGAACAGTCTGGTTGCATTGCTTAACCAATTTTTTGATCTTGTAAAAATCGAATCGGAAGACTATGAAATCCCGCTCAGCAAAATTTCCCTCAATGAGATTTGCCGCCAAAGCGTGCTTGAGTTTTATGAGCTGTTGATATCCCAAGGTCTTCGGGTGGAGCTTGATATTCCGGAGCGTCCCCTTTACATACTTGGCAATGAGCAAGCGCTGCATCGAATATTGAGCAATTTAATATCCAATTCGATCCGGTATGGGAGTGACGGAGGCGTGTTTGGTTTAACTCTTCGGGAAGATGGAGATTCGGTTGCTGTCGATGTGTGGGATCGCGGAAAAGGGATCACGGAAGTCCACCAGGACCGCGTGTTTGAAAGACTCTACACACTAGATGATGCCCGAAATCCGCAATTCCAGGGAAGCGGGCTGGGTTTAAGCATCTCGAAACGTTTAACGGAGGCCATGAAGGGTTCGATTCAGTTAACGAGTACACCGTTTGAGAAAACGATGTTTACGTGCGTTTTTAAACAAGTGTCATATTAGTCCTTCCCAAGAGAGGTGTTCGGTCTGAACGCCTCTTTTTTACGAACTACAGAATGCAACATTTGATTTCAGCCTCACTTAAGAAACTTGTAAGGAATGAGTAAGAAAAATCATCCATTCTCTGCTTTAGGATAGAAGTAATCCAAAGAACGATTATAGACGGGAGGATCAAGCTCGCATGAATGAAGTCATTCGAACCCATGAGCTCACCAAAACGGTAAAAGGCAAAACGATTACCTCGAACGTTAATCTCACGGTAAAAAAAGGAGAAACCTACGGTTTACTCGGACCGAACGGTGCCGGTAAAACGACGATTATGAAAATGCTCACCGGGCTCATCATCCCTACATCCGGAGAGATTATGCTATTTGGCAAGAAGCTTACGGAATCAGCAAAGGACGGGTTAAAGCGAGTAGGAAGCATCATCGAGTATCCGATTTTTTTCGAGCATTTAACGGCGATGGAGAACCTGCGGATCCACTGCGAATATCTGGGCTTTTATGATCGAAAGGCAATCTCCCAAGCGCTGGATATGGTCAATTTACACGGGATTGATGACAAGAAAGTGAAGGATTTCTCGCTGGGCATGAAGCAGCGGCTCGGGATCGTCCGCGCTATGATTACGAAGCCAGAGCTGATTGTCCTGGATGAACCCACCAATGGGCTGGATCCCATCGGGATCAAAGATATGCGGGAATTGATCCGGATGTTAAACAAGGAATACGGCATCACGTTTCTTCTTTCCAGTCACATCCTGGGCGAGATTGAGCAGATGGCTGACCGAATCGGGATGATCCAGCAAGGGAAACTGGTAAATGAAGTGGCACTGGCGGACATACAGAAGCTGCGTACCGATTATATCGAACTGGTAACCTCGAATGTACAGAAAACGGTCTACTTGCTTGAGCATGATCTTCAAATTTCCAATATCAAAATCGTAAAGGACACAAGGATCCGCATATATGATATGAACCGGTCCACAAGCGACATTTCAAAGACGTTGATATCGAACGATATTGAAATCGAGGAGATCCAGAAGCATACGAGTACGCTGGAGGACTATTTTTATCATCAAATCCAAGGGGGCGGTAAGGTTGGCTAAACTGATTGAGCTCGAGTGGAGAAAATTAGATCAAAAAAAAGTTATTGGTGAAGTGATTGTCTACTGGGTAATTATTATGTTTTTACCAACCTTCTTTATAAAAGTTATCTTTGCTGATATGGCTTTTGTGGATTTCTCAAAAAGCTATGCAAATGCGTTAGAGCTGATGCTGCCGATTCAAATGGGACTTCTTCTGTTTGGCGCTTCCATGATTAATCATGTGTTTATCGAAGAATATAAGAATAAAACGATGTCTTTATCTTTTGGATATCCGATCAGCCGAAAGAAGCTGGTTATGGCAAAAGTGTGTTTTATCTTCCTGGCGGTTTTCCTGTGCACGCTTGTATCCTTTGTCCTGTCCGGGATCACCACCTATGTGATTGATCAGATATTCGATGTGATACATGGACAGCCAACGCTGGAGGACTTCATGGCCTTTACGGTCAGATCGATTGTTCATTCCGTCGTTGTCGCCCTGATCAGCTTTGTTCCGCTGTTTTTGTTCGGAATATGGAAGCGGGCAGTGATTCCGACCGTGATTTGCGCCGTGTTTCTTGCGCAGTTCCCTAACTTCACCGGACTGCTTCATATTACGTTAAATACGGATATGCTATATGGCGTGCTGAGTCTAATCGGCGTGGCCAGTGTGTACTTGTCGGTTGCCAAAGTGAATCAGGTGGGGGATATCTAGCGATGAAGACTTAGGCGGATTTTCGTATAATGCGATTATGCATCGAATCAGTTACCAGATAATCGCTCTCCGCAACCTCTCTCGGGATGAAAGATCTATCCTGTGACATGGTTGTGGAGTTTTTTTGTGCAAAATGAACTTTTATTGCCTTTGCCAACTCTTATCTATGGAAGGAGGGGGAACATGAGAATAAGCCGTCTTGTCAAACAAGCCAAAAATGGCAACAAGGAAGCTTTATTGCAACTCATCATGGCCGATCAGGACGCTTATTATCGTCTTGCTTATTCATATATGGGAAACGAGCATGATGCGATGGATGCCATGGAAGACATGATTGTATCCATTTATGAAAAGATCGATCAGCTACATAATATTGAAGCTTTCTACAGCTGGAGCAAAACCATTCTCGTCAATCGGTGCAAAACATTGCTTCGCAAAAAGAAGCGGTATTTACCTATGGAAGAAATGCATGAACCATCACATGCCGAATTAACTGACGATAATCCATTTCGCTATACAGAGTCTGCAATAGACATGCATGAGCTCTTATCCCGTCTGAATCCAAAGCAGCGGGAAGTGATCGAGCTTCGTTATGTTCACGATTTGCCGTATCAGACAATTGCGGACATGACCGGTGCACCCCTTGGCACGATTAAATCAAGAATGTCACAAGGAATCCAAAAGCTTAAAGTCTTGATTGGAGGTGATCGTTATGAGAACGATCAAGGAGAAATTACTAGAGCATAAGCAAAGTTTTAAAAGGATACAAGCTCCATCAGAACTTGAGGGAAGACTTCGGAATGCACTTCAGAAAGTTCCCGCTAAACCGAGAAAAAAGAATAAAGCTCTGCTATGGGTTGCATCAGCTGCTGCAGCACTCATTTTGATTGCTGGAATGTATCAATATCCTGCATTCGCTTATTACGGTGCGAAGCTGCTTGATCGAAACGAGTTGATCTCGTTCAGCTTTTCAGAAGTGGCGGAACAAGGCTACGGGCAAACGGTTAATAAAAGCAAAAAGTTTGACGACGGCTCGGTCATTACTATTAATGGTGTCATTGCGGACGATAATGCATTCTTAATGTATTACACCATTGATTTTCCAGCAGGATCCAAATTTGGTCCAGGTGATCGTTCATCTCATTACAACGTGGATAATTTACACGGATTTTTGACGGATTCGGATCCGAAAGAGGGGTATGGGAATTATAACCATGACGGCTCGCAATACAAAGGAGTGTATAAATTCGAGCCAGTTAGTCCATTCTCCAGAACATTAACGGCGACTTTCAGTAAATGGCAGGATAACGGGGAACAGGCATCTTCTGCGATCTCCTTCAAATTTGAAGCAAATAAAGCAATGAAGAGTATTATAAATCAGAAAATTTCAAAATCCGTTGCTGTCGATCAGGGAACTGTTCACTATGACACCATTACGGCCTCGCCATCCTCAACCATCGTGAGAGGGCATTATGAACTGGAGAATAAGGGACACCCATGGTTTTTTGCTAAAACAAAGCTATTGGTGAATGGAACCGAAGTGGAGTACTGGGGAGGAAGATCGAGCAATTACACCAACACGGGATTCCCTGGCTTTGATCTGGAATTCGATGTCCTTCCAACCGACAAGATAGAAACCATCGAGCTTATCCTCGAAAATTTCGATGGATATCAAAAAGTGGAGGAACCTATTTCGCTAGTCTCTCCATCTGATCAATCCATCCGAATAGGCAACGAAAAATTATGGATTCGCAGTGTAACAAAAACCGACAGTGGTTATGACATCGTGATTGCCAGAAAGCAATTTATCATTTTGGAAACGGACAGTTTATCCATACAAGTGGGGTCGAACGTTGTTCCCGTATCATCAATTTCCGCTGCACGGCCTTGGGATCTGAACAACGGTAACATTCTGTGGGAGCAAACGTATTCATTTTACACATCGGATAAGCCGGAACGCCTGTTGTTGGATGGATTCAAATATATAAAAACCTATAATAAAAAGATAACTATTCCTGTAGATAGCAAAAAATAAGATTATACGTTTTTATAACATCTTTGGTTTGAGGATAACGTTTGTAACCCTAGAGGCTAGTCACTTCCTAAAGAGAATGGCTGCCCTTTAGGGTTATTCTATTTTTAATATAAAACTATAAAGAGGCATACTTGGCTCGAAGAGCTTCCAAAACACCAAATAAGTAAAAAAAGTGAAACTATTGTAAAAAACACGAAATTGATAGCGCTTTCTTTTTGGGCCTATAATGAAACCACATGAAGCATAAGTAACACTTTGCGCTTAACAAATCAACTTGGAGGTGCTTGGATGCATCAGCGTGGTTATTCGAGGACCAGATTCAAGTACGTGAAAGGTGATGGATGCTTATGAGTATTTTGACACCTAATAAAAGCAGCCTAGTATGGCTGTTCACGGCCGGAATTTTAATCTTGGTTTTCCTGAGTGTCGCGATCATCGCGAAGCCGAAACCTTCAAATGCTGATCAAGAAGACGATTTTATCGCAACAGTCGATGGTTTTCCGATCCATGCAAATGAATTTCAAAGAGCGATTCATGCCAATAAATCCGGGAACATCCATTATTTCCACGAGAAATATGATGCTGGGCAGTCGGCCACATTTTGGACCACTTCTTACGGAGGAGAAATTCCGCTAGAGTTGTTAAAAGAGAAGGCACTGGAAAATAGCGTGAGTCTAAAAATTCAGCAAATCATCGCCAAGGAGCAGGGAGTGCTGTCTGAAATCAGTTACGACAGTTTCATACATAATCTCAATCATGAAAACGAGAGAAGACGAAAAGCCATCAAAAATAACCAAGTGGTTTTCGGACCCGCCCAATACACCGAGGAGGCTTATTTAGAATATGTGATGGGAAATTCCATTTTATCCGTCAAAAACCGCCTGATGGAACAGGAATGGAAGCCGACTGAACAGCAAATGAGAACGTTCTTCGAGACCAAAAAAGATAAGTTGTACAGAGCGTCGGCAACTGTGAAGGTGCAGCAAATATCCTTGTCTTTTCTTGATGCTAACCTGAGTACCGATAAGGAGCTCAAACGTCAGAAAAAGAAGAGAATGAATGCGGTTCTGGGGAAAATTGCATCGGGATTGTCATTTGAGCAAGCAGCCAAAGAACTCGGTCATGAGGGGAAAGTTACGGAGCAATCATACAATCTGGATAGTTACAGACATAACGCTAGGAGTCCGGTTGCTCAAGCAGCCGAAAAGCTTCAAATAGGTGAAGTTAGCGGAATTATTGAAGAAAACGGCCATTTTCATTTAATTCAATGTATTGAAAATGAGAAGGCTGACTCGAATTTCCTGTCATTTGATGAGATCAAGGAACAGGTGTTAAGAGATTACATTGATCACAGATATGAAGAGTATGTGCGCACGCGAATTGCAGATGCGCAGGTTGTTGTGAACGAAGAGTCCTACCAAAACTTCAAGATGTAACGTCCTATATAAGTTGATTATAAGAATACGACGCAGGCAAGGGAGTAAAATGATTCCGAAAAAGTGGAACGGTCGCCTTTGGTTTCAGATTTCTACTGTACTAGCTTATATACAATCAAGAAATCTGAAACCAACAGCGATTGCAGGAACATTTTACGTACATGCCCTGACATCGATCCATTCATTTTGTTCAACTTATATAGTTGATTTTACATAAATAAAAAATGAAGGGATGATATGCTTTGAGGCCAAGGTATATGAAAAAAGTGATTTGCATGGTTTCGATTTTCTCCTTGTTCTGTACGTTCTTCACCGCTTTGCCTGAACCAGCGAATGCTGCCGGAACAACGTATTATGTGGACAGCACCGGAGGAGACGACAAGAATAGCGGCACAACCCAAGACGCTGCATGGAAATCGCTGGATAAGGTCAATGCGACTACTTTTTCTCCAGGCGACAAGATTTTGTTTAAAGCCGGGGAGAGCTGGAACGGCAGACTGTGGCCAAAAGGTTCCGGCGAGAACGGACGGCCAATCATTATTGATATGTACGGAACCGGTAGTAAGCCGTTAATCGCCGGTGTAACGACTGAACTTGAAGCCGTCTTTTTGAAAAACCAGCAATATTGGGAAATCAACAATTTGGAGGTGACCAACAGCTCGCCATTGCCTTTTGATCGGGATTGGGAGAATCCGCGGGGACAAAGACGAGGTGTCTATATCTTAAATGAGGAAGCGGGCATACTGAATCATATTCATATTAAAAATATGAACATCCATGATGTCGATGGTTCCTATACCACACGTTCCGGCGGAATTATTTTCGATTCAGTCGGGTCGAATACGCCAAGTGCGTTTAACGATATTCTCATTGACGGAAATACATTAACGGATGTGGATGCCTATGGGATTTTCATAGGTTCTAACTGCATTTTGCGCTATGGGATGGGCGATTTATGGCCTTGGGTACCGAAGCCTTACGGGCCGTGGACGCCGTCTACCCAAGTGAAAATTGCCAACAATACCGTCATTAGAGCCGCCACGGGCGGGATTGCTTGGAATGTTACTGATGGAGCGATTGTCGAGCATAACACGGTGCAGCAAGCCACTTACCTGGCCACGAATGCTTCGATTTGGTGGGCTTATGCGGACAACAATCTCGTTCAATTCAACGAATCTTTTGCAAGCGTTAACGGAGCAGAAGACGGCCATGGCTTCGACGTGGATGCAGGGAACATCAATTCGCTCGTCCAGTATAATTACAGCCATGATAACGCCGGCGGCTTTATGCTTTTTGTTAACGATACCTATTACACGATCAATACAATCGTTAGGTATAACATCAGTCAAAACGATAGAAAAAGTATCTTCAGGTACAGCGGTTCAATTGATCATGTCTACAACTACAACAATACCGTTTACGTAGGAGAATCATCAGGCAATCCGGTCATGAGCGATTATTTCACCAAGGCTTCAGGTGCTCCGCGCAATATTAAAAACTATAACAATGTGTATTACAGTGTCGGTGATAAAGGATGGGATTTGACGGGCCAAACGTTTGACTATAACGCTTATTACGGTGGGAACACGCTGGTACAGGCCGATGCGCATGCGGTGACCGGCGACCCAAGGTTCGTGGATCCCGGAAGCGGCGGCAACGGTATGGATACCGTAGATGGGTACCAATTGCAACCGATTTCGCCTTTAATCGGCGCAGGCATTCGCATTAACGATAATGGGGGGCGGGATTATTACGGCAATCCATTATACAATGGGGCTCCCGATATTGGTGCCTACGAATACGGCGGTACCGTTCCTCCAGCGGGAGATATGCCGGATCCGATCGTCATTGTTCCGAAACGGCCCGATAGCACGCCAGTTGACAATCTAGCTACACAGGCAGCTGCAAGTACGACCTTTGCAACATCAACTTCGCAGCCCATAGAAAACATCAACGATAACTATTATGACATGGCTTGGTCTACCGATCCTTCGCCTTCATTCCCGAACTATATTACGCTCGATTTCGGTGATCAAACGATTTCTGCCAACCAATTGAAGTTAAATACAAGATTCGGTACAGAAATGGGAATCACGAATTTTGATCTTGAATATAGTAACGGTTCTGCATGGATTCCAGTTCGGACGAATATTCACCTGACTTGGGATATGAATGATGGCTCGGACGAGATCAAAACCGTGGAATTCCCGCTCACTCGATTTTCTAAAATAAGATTGAAAGTAAATGAGGGGAACCGCCAATCGGGACGTATTGCCCTGAACGAGCTAGAACTGTACAACAATCCGGATTTATCCAAGGACATGGTGAGCACGACCTTTGCTACAGGAGCAGGCACAATTGCCAATATTATCGACAATAATTTAAACTCGGCGTGGGGGAGTACGGGTGATGTGAGCTTTCCAGGTTATATCACGCTAGACTATGGCGAAAATGCTGTGCCCGTCAACGAAGTCACTTTGGTTACCTTCTTCGGCATTGGCCAAGGGATTACTCATTTCGATGTTGAGTATTACGATGGCAGCAGCTGGAACACGGCTTTATCCAATGCAAGGATTGAATGGAAGCTGAACGACAGCACCAAAGAACGGCATACGGTTACTTTTCCAACGGTTAACGCCTATAAACTTCGATTGAAGGTTAACGATGCGAATCGGATATGGGGAAACATTGCGCTTAATGAGCTTATTGTTAGCTATTCCTCTGAATCCGTACCCGTTACAGGAATTTCGCTCGATAGACCAGCGTTGACCTTTAATTCTTTGTCGGATCGCACAACTAAGTTACTCGCCACGATTGAGCCTGACAACGCGAGCAATAAAAAGATTTCATGGAGTACGGATCAAGCTCAGGTCGTTACGGTTGACGATAACGGATTGGTGACAGCAGTAGGGGAAGGGAAAGCAGTCATTACGGCAGCGACGGAGGACGGGAACTATAAGGCTGCCAGCAGCGTTACCGTCGATTGGACGGCTCCTGAAATTACGATCCATCGCGTTGTCACATCTGAATACAACACAGGTATATTTCAACCGAAATTTGAGCTCTCCGACAGCCTGACCGGAATCGACAATAAGAAAACAGAAGTAATGCTGGACGGGAAAGTGCTAAACACTGTAAGTGATATCCCAATGTACAAGCTTGATCTTGGAACACATACCTTTACGGTAACGGCCTTTGATTTGGCAGGGAATGCTGCAACAAAGTCTATTGAGTTTCAAGTCAACACAAGTTACGAGACGCTTGAGGAGTTAGTTCACCGTTTCGCAGACGTGGGGTGGATTGACAACCAAGGCATCGCCAACAGTTTGCTGAAGAAATTACAAAAGCAAAACCTTAGCAGTTTCATTCAAGAAGTACGTGCACAGAAAGGAAAACATATAGCTGCCGAGGCTGCGGGTTATTTACTTCGCGATGCAAAGGCTCTTCGCAATCAATAGAAGACAATCAATCAAAGACCAGGTTCCATGGAAAATGAAATAGGTAATCCAAAGTGATGAATAAGATATTTACATTGAGATCAATTGAAAAACACATCGAATCCAATTTGTTCGATGTGTTTTTCGCTTACGCAACCACCTCTTCATCCCAGGAAGGCCGGGACTGGTTCTATTGCAAGTTCAATCCTTTTACAGTAAACTAACAATTACATCTTAATTATATGGAAGGATGAACGATAACGATGACCATTCCTTCATTGCATAGAATCAATGAACTGAGCCGCAAGCAGAAATCCGAAGGATTGACCCAAGAAGAATATACCGAACAGCAAAAGCTTCGCCAGGAATACTTGAAAGACATCCGGGGCCAGGTTCTCTCCACGATGTCTACCCTGAAGGTTGTAGACCCGAATGGTGACGATGTTACCCCTGAGAAATTGAGAATAACCCAGCAACAGAATCGGTCAAAGCTGAATTAAGCTTCATCTCATAAAGCAATGGTCCGTAATATGGATAATTGACCAGGTCCCATTTATGATCCCGGAAGACAGACAATGTTGGTTGTCCGTTTTCCGGGTTTTTATGTATTAGCGGAGGGGAGAAACGATGAACAAAACCGAGCGCCAGTTCGCCATCATGCTTGAATTGCAGCGGAGCAAGGTGCTGCGGGCGGAAGATTTGGCTGCCCATTTCGAGACAAGCGTGCGGACAATATATCGAGACATGCAAGCGCTCAGCGAAGCAGGGGTTCCGATACTTGGGTCTCCAGGGCATGGGTATTCCCTAATGGAAGGGTACTTTTTGCCGCCGGTTGGTTTTACTGCGGAAGAGGCGGTGGCATTGCTCATGGGGACGGATATGATTGAGCAGCGGCTGGATGGCGACTACAAAGCAGCTGCGAGGGCAGCTCGAAGCAAGATTGAAGCGATACTTCCTGAACCCATTCGTGAGGCCTCAGCGGATGTCCGGGAAACGATGCAGTTTCTTCATCCCGGCGGGCAGGGGGAGAACGAGCTTGGACAGGTTCGGGGTGCCATTTTGGAGCGGCGGAAGATAAGGATGCGTTACCTGAAAAAAATACCGGATTCGGATGGAAAACGGATGAGCGACCGGATCGTTGCTCCATATGGCCTTGTGCTCGTCCAAGGGAATTGGATCATGATCGCACGCTGCGAGCTGCGTCAGGAGATCCGTCATTTCCGATTATCGCGCATGAGGGATGTTACGGTCCTAGAGGAAAGGTTTAACCTTCCCCAAGGATTTAAGCTGAGTCAATATCGTCCGCCTGACGATCGTAACGTTCATGTGACGATTCAAGTAAATCCGGAAATTGCCGATAAAATCACCGAGACCGCGAGCTTCTATATCGAAGCTTCTGAGCAAAGGGAACACGGTCTTCTGGTCCGCTTTCGAGTCAGACAGCCGGAAGAATTGCTCCCCTATATTCTCAGCTGGGGTGGGGACGTGGAGGTGCTGGAACCTGATTCCTTTCGTAACCGGATTCGTGAAGAAGCTGAAAAAATACGAAAACGCTACTGACACGCTGTTGTCAGGAGCGTTTTTTTATATTGGGTATATACCAGATGGAAGAGGAGATATCATGATGAGAAATACAGTAGAAGCTTTGCAGGCGTTTGAAACAACAGTAGCGATGTATTTAAACGAGCTGGGACACCTGGAGCTGGAGGAGCTGCATATCAAGCCGAACGAAGAGGAATGGTCCATTGGGCAAATGTACATGCATTTGATTCAATCGGCTCAATATATGCATCTGCGCAATGTCGACCAATGTTTGGCCGGAAACGAAACGGCCGTCGAATCCCCTGGGGAAAAAACGGAGAGAGGCAAGACGGTATTCGAGCTCGGAAGTTTTCCGCCTGTCAGGATACGAATTCCGGCGTCTCCGCAGTACACGCCGCAGCAGCCGATGAGCAAAGAGCAGTTAGTTGAAGGTCTTCAGGGCGTAGCGGAGCGGATGAAGCGAACGGAACCGGTTGTGCGTCAAGCAGACAGCAGCATCACGATTCCTCATCCCGGATTCGGAGCCTTAAACGCCAAAGAGTGGTTTCTGCTGGTAGAGATGCATTACAGGCACCACCTGCTGCAGCTCGATCGGTTAAAAAAGGAGCTGTCCCTCTAAGGACTCCCCTAATGGATTGATGATCAAGCGGAATTGACAAAAGAGCGTCTCAGTGGAGACGTTTTTTTGTTGTCGATCCTCGTCTATGAATCTCAAAATTTGCTTGATAGAATTAGAGATATTTGGTATGATGAACTCACATAAAGCTACTCACGATAAATGGCAAACTTGTCGAAAGGCAAGGACGCAAAGCTATAGGGCCTTCTTGATAAACCATCAATGGCAGCCAGCTACCGAACGAAGATGCTTTTTTTGTTTTTTATATGAGATTTTTATTCAATTAATTCTTTGAAAACTCTACTACGATAACGGCAAACTTGTCGAAAGATAAGGACGCAAAGCCACAGGGCCTTCTTGATGAACCGTCAATGGCAGCCTGGCTACCGAAGGGAGTTTATAGTATGCGCAACATGGTGTTGGCTATTGTAGGGTTTATTGCGTTATTCGTATTGGCTCCGGTTGTACATGCTTCCCAAACGGGAGATTGGCTGGATCTGGAGCAGCTTGATCGCGGAGTCATCGCCGTTCGCTATGACGTGAAAGCGGACGTGAAGACGAAGCTTATGATTGCAAAAGGGCAAAACAAGTATACATATACGCTTTTAGCGGACAAGCAGCAGGAGACCTTTCCGCTGCAAATGGGAAACGGTCGTTATACCATAAAAGTGCTGGAGCAGGTCAACGGTACCAAGTATAAGATCGTTCAAGAAGCGGAAGTTAAGCTTCAACTGACCAATAGCAGCAAGGTATTTTTGAACTCGGTACAAAACATCGATTGGCGTTCAAGCGACAAGGCGGCTCAGCTTGCAAAGAAGCTAACTCGGTCCGCAGACACCGACGAGGAAAAAGTAAAGCTGATCCACGAATATATCGTCGATACGATCCGGTACGACAAAGCACTCGCATCCAGTGAGCTGACGGACTATCTTCCCGATATTGACCGCACGCTGTCAGGGAAAAAAGGCATGTGTTATGATTACGCCTCTCTGTTCGCATCCATGCTGCGGAGCGTGGACATTCCGACTAAGCTTGTAATGGGGACAACGGATTATGTTGACGTTTACCACGCTTGGAATGAGGTTTACCTGAACGGGCGGTGGGTAACGATCGACACGACCGTTGATGCGGGATGGAAGAGCAAGGGTGCCGGTTTCAAAATGATTAAAGAGGCATCTCGCTATTCTGCAGCCAAGTATTATTAAAATAATTTTATAGCTAAAACCTTAAGCTTTGGACCATTGTCCAAGGCTTATTCGGGTTTTTATTCAGAAAATATTCAGAATCGGGCGTTACAATGCTAGAAGCTCAATTGGTTCTTAAGGAAAATACAGGCACCAATGTATCGTGCGCCAAATAAAAGTATGCGGAGGTGATGGACGAACAAATCTCTTATCGGCATATGATCCGAGAGATGGTTGGCTCGATTTGCGCACGCGAAAGCGACATCGGAACCAAATATATTGAGGGTAATGGAGAGGCTGAGGGAGAGATCATGAAGAAAAAAGTAAGTGGAATCGTATTGGCTCTGCTGCTTATGATCCAAACGTGGTTTGGAGGATCGGACTGGACGGTCAATGCATCGACTAATGTTCCAGAACCGGTAAGCGTGCAGGATTCAGTGTATGGAGTGACGGATGATGTTTATGGCCCGTCCGAATCAGAAATCAATAATGATAGCATTTTAACCAAAGTTGTGTTAACCGACATGGATGGCACCGTCATTGATGCCGTTTATAATCCGGACAGCAGCCTGGATATCGGTGCAGCCGTTAATCTAGGCTACGAATGGGAGCTGCCGAACGGTCACAACTATAAGAACGGGGACACCTTTACCTTCGATCTGCCGCAGCAGTTTGAAATCTTCACGGACATTGACTCGCCGCTCGTTGCCGGTCAGGGTGAAGTCGGCCGTTTTACGGTGGACCGCAGCGGCAAGGTTGTGATGACCTTCAACGATTACGTGGAGAGCCATTCCAACATCAGCGGCAAGCTGGAAATTCGTACAGAGTTCAAGAAGGAAGTTCTTAAAGGAAGCACGGAAATCATTATTGCTATTCCGATAAAGGGCGGGGTTCAGACCGTCGTCGTGAATCTGAAGCCGCAAGGCGGAAAGCTGATCGAGAAGCAAGGAAAAGCGATTGGCAAAGACCGGATCGATTGGACGGTACAGATCAACAAGTCGCTCAATAAGGTCAAGCACGCGGTCATCACCGATGAAATGCCTGAAGGCTTGGAGCTCATCGGGGATTCCGTTGAGGTATACAATCTGCAGGTTAACGGTGACGGCTCGGCGGTTCTTGGCGAACGGCTGGATGCCGGCAAGTACACCGTCCAAACAGGCGGTGGCGGCAAGCTGGAGCTTGCATTCTTGGATGAGACGATCAGCAAAGCCTACGAAATTCGCTTTTCGACGAAGCTTGTCGGCGAACAGTCCCGTTTTGAGAACACCGCAGTTCTATCTGGCGACGGGATGGAAAATGCCCAATCGACGGCTACAGTAACAGTAGATCGCGGCAGTTTCTTGGATAAGACATATAGCCAGGACAAGGACACGGGGATCATCACTTGGACGGTGAAATACAATTTCAACGAGAAGAAGATTCCGAGCGCTCAAGCCATCATTACGGACCAAGTTAGCGAGAACCATTCCTGGATTGCCGATTCGCTGAAGGTGTATAACGGGGATTCGAAGGATGCCAGCGCTTTGGTATCAGCGGATGAATACACCGCTGTAGCGAAAGGTAAGCACGGATTCGAGCTACAATTCAAGAAGGATATCGATTCGCCTTATACGATTGTTTACCAGACGGAGCCGGTCGATCGCTTGAGCTCCGAGGGGAACGCAGTCAAGAACAAAGTCGTATCGGGTGAAGCGTCTAAGGAAGTAACGGCTCCGGGCTACGGAAGCCGTGCCCTGGTAAAAGGATCCTCGAACGTCAATTTTGACACAAAAGCCGCGAAGTGGATAATTACCGTCAATGGCGATAAAAAGCCGGACGGCACCAAATACATCATGGAGAATGTAGTCATCACGGATACGTTCCCGCAAGGCGGACTTGAATTCGTTCCGGATTCGGTAATCGTAAAAGCGGACGGTAAAGTCGTTCCAGCGAGCGAGTACACGGTGAAGTACAATGATTTACGCGAAGGCTTTATCATCGAGTTCTCCAAGATTGACACCACCTATACGATCGAATATGAAACGAAGTTTAACATCAACTGGCTGAAGGATCGCAAATGGGACTTTTTAAACAGAGCCTCGATGACATGGGTCGAGGAAGGCAAGGTGAAAGGCCCGATTGTGCGGGATGCAAGCTTCTCCGCTGATGGTTATACGAAAAATAACGGCGGTAAAGACGGCAGCTACAATCCGATCAGCAAAGAAATTACGTGGAACGTCAAGATGAACTATAATCTTGATTCGCTTCAGGAAGCGATCGTTACCGATGTGCTGCAGCAGGATCAGAAGCTTGTTCCGGGTTCGGTCAAGGTCTATGAAATGAAGCTGACTGGAGGACGGAATGGCGTTCAGAAGGGCTCGCTAGTTCCCGCTTCTCAATATGAAGTGACAGGACCATCAGAAGCTAATGGCAACAAGCTGTCCATTCGCTTTGTCGGCCCGATCTCATCCGCATACTGGATTGAATTCAAAACATCGCTGGAAGGTACATTGATTGTCAACAAAATCGATAATACTGCGGAGCTGTCCGATGGCAGCGCGAAAAAGGCAACATGGAACGCCAGCGTAACGATTCCTCACGGCGGGGAATATGTGAAGAAGAGCGGCTCCCAGAACGGAAACAAAATCGACTGGGAAATTCGCATCAACGAAGGTCAGTCGCATATTTCCAACGCAAAAATTATCGATAATCCAAGTCCGAACCAGATCTTGATCGAGGATTCCTTCCGCTTGTATGCGACCAAGATCAATGCAAACGGAAAAGCGGAAAAAGCCCAAGAACTGACTAAAGGGAAGGATTATACCTTAACCATCCATAGGCTTGATGGTGATAAAGAGACATTCGAGTTGAAATTCACAAATGACATCTCTACGGCCTATATTTTGGAATATCAGTCGTTCATTATTGCTGAAGATAAAGAGGCAGTACAGAATAAGGTGGCTCTTGAAGGAGATCAGCTGAAGACGGAGATCCGGGAAACGACGGAAGAGGTTATTGTCCGTACTTCCTCCGGTTCAGGTTCGGGAGGCGGCGTAACGGGAAGCCTGGAAGTAACGAAGGTGGATCAGGACGAACAGACGAAGCCGCTGGCGGGAGTCAAGTTTGCGCTTTACGACAAAGCTGGCAAACGTGCGCCGATCGTAAAATCCTCGGACGAGGAAGGCAAGATCCTGTTCACAAAGCTGCTGTACGACGAGTATATTTTGGAAGAGCTGGCTGCTCCTGAAGGATATAAGATCGAGCAAGCGAAGTGGGACGTAACGATTGACTCCAGCATCAAGAATCAAGATAATGTTAAGAAAATGATCGTTACAAACCGCAAGGAAGAGCCGGTTATACCTGGCGAGCCTACGGATCCAACAGATCCAACAGATCCTGAAAACCCAACGGATCCTGGCAATCCGACCGATCCAGGCTACCCGGGGAGCCCAACCGATCCGGGCAATCCGACGGACCCAGGAAATCCGGGGAACCCAACGGATCCAGGCAATCCGACGGACCCAGGAAATCCGGGGAACCCAACGAATCCTGGCAATCCGACGGATCCAGGTAATCCGGGGAACCCAACGAATCCTGGCAATCCGACCGGTGAGGTAGAGGTGCCGGACGAGGATGTTCCAAGAGGTGAACCAACAACGCCTCAAACGCCTGAGACACCTCCGACAGAACCGGAAACACCTGCCGTCGATATTGACGAAGAGGATATTCCGCGAGGAGGCGTCGAGCCTGAGCCTCAAAAGCCGGATGCACCAACTCCGTCTGAGAACGCTTCGACACCGCAGCCAACGGTTCCGATGCTTCCAAAAACGGGTGAATCGAGTCCTTATCCGTTCTATTTAGCGGGTCTCGGGCTGATCGCTTTCGGTGTATGGTTAGGTCGCAAACGGATGAACATGAAACAATAGCACGTTGTACTTCGGCTCTTCTTGTCCAGTAACCTGGGCAGGGAGAGCTTTATTTCTTGCAGCATCCCGTCCTATGCTTAAGCACTGAACGGCAAAGTTCGAGAAGAAAATTTTATGGTTTATTATTGACTGAACGATCTATAATTGATATGATGAAGCCATCAAAAGGAGGTGCTAATAAGACAATGTAGTTGAAGCACTGTATTTTTTTAATCAATATAGACCGAACGGTCTGGAAAGTCGATTTCTTGAACCCTCATTCTTGACTGAATAATCCGATAACGATAGTATTATGGGAGTGAAGGAGGCAGACGAAAATTGGCAAGGAACAAAGAATTTGACACGACACTGGTCCTACATAAGGCTATGGAAGTATTCGGTCATTACGGTTATGAAGGCACGTCACTGCAGCTTTTGCTCGAAGGATTGGGTATAGCGAGACAAAGCTTGTATGACACCTACGGAACGAAGCGAGATCTCTTTATCAAAGCGGTTAAGTATTACCTGGACGAGAAATCATCTGCCGTCATCGCCCATTTGGCTCAACCAGGCCCTGTCAAGGGTACGATTGCCGAAATCTTTGCGATTATCGTCGATACTTTGAAGGATGAGCAGCGCCGCAAGGAGTGCCTAATTCTGCATAGCGCAATTGATCAGGTACCTCATGATCCCGAGATTGCACAGATTTTCGAGCAAGATAAGATTCGTTTGGAGCAAGCGCTATACGAGGCACTAGCCCGTGGCCAAGAGCAGGGAGAGTTAGGATTGAATCAGGATCTTCGCTCGCTGGCACGATATTTATACCATTCGCGTTATGCACTGACGCAAGTAGCAAAATTAACGGACGACCCTCTCGTCATCGAACAAGTTGCTTCAGTTACTCTATCTGTACTTGATCATAAATGAAGCGTCCTTTTTCGCGCTTCATTTTTTCATGCGAATAATAGAATGATCAGTCCGTAATGGCGATCATTTTGGATCATTCAAGTCTACAATCGCGCATATATTAGATCGATTGGTCTATAATATTGCGCATATTAGATCGATTGGTTCCTAATTATGTTTATATTAGATCGTTTAGTCTATAAAATGGAAGGGGAAATTGTATATGAGTTCAAGTAAATTCAAAGGCTTGGCACTTTTCATTCTAGCCATCTCCCAGCTCGTTATGGCACTCGATTACACCATAATTTTTGTAGCGATGCCGTCTCTCGGCAACGAACTCGGGTTTTCGGCAAACCATCTGCAATGGGTCGTCAGTGCATTTTCACTCGCTTACGGCGGTTTCTTGCTGCTTGGCGGGCGCTTATCGGATCTTCTTGGCAGACGGCGCATGTTTATAATCGCTATGGCACTCTTTGGCCTAGGTTCGCTGCTTGGAGGATTATCTGAATCGCAGCTGATGCTCATCGTCGCAAGAGGGGTGCAGGGTCTTGGAGGAGCTCTGCTCTCTCCCGCAACGTTGTCATTGATTGTGTCTAACTTTAACGAAGGAGCGGAACGTAACCGTGCAATGGGCATATGGGCTTCCATGGGCGGTGTAGGCTTGTCGCTTGGATTACTCCTTGGCGGTGTGCTCACCAGCTATATCGGATGGGAAGCAACCTTCTTCGTTAACGTGCCAATCGCGCTTATCGTCATTATTCTTGCACCCATTGTACTTGCCGAGAGCAAGGTATCCACGGCAACCAGGCACTATGATGCTGCCGGAACGATCTCCGTTACTGCTGGGTTAATGCTCGTCGTATATTATCTAATACAGTCACCGGTGGAAGGCTGGTTCAGTGCATCGACACTTCCTTATGTGCTGCTTGGAGCGGTGCTGTTTCTCGCTTTCATAATCATTGAGCGGCGTACGAAAGAGCCATTGATTTCCTTCGGATTGTTCCGTAATCGCAATTTGACCGGAGCAGCACTCACTGCATTTCTGTTGTCGGCCTCGTTCGGGTCACTGTACTACTTTCTGACGCTGTATACGCAGGGTGTCTTGCACTATTCGGCCATTCAATCCGGCCTTAGCTTCCTGCCGCTTACGCTTAGCGCTTTACTTGGTGCCCGGTTCATTAACAGAATACTCACTAGGATCGGCGTAGCAGGTACAATCGCTGCCGGCATGGGTCTGGGAACGATCGGTTTTTTACTTCTGACAAGACTGTCGGAAACAGGGACGGCGTGGGGGATCATACCAGGCACGGTTATTATCGGCCTCGGCCAAGCGCTTGTGTTTACAACGATGTTTATCGCCGGAAGCACGGGAGTGGATCCTAAAGTACAGGGCGTTGCTTCCGCGCTCATTTCGACCGGCCAGCAAATTGGAGGTGCAGTAGGCTTGGCCGTGATCATGGCCATGATTTCGGCTGGTATGGGTACGAACGAAAGTCTCGAAACCATGATGGCGACGGAGCTTAACCAAGCGATCCGGACTGCGTTTCAAATTGCGGCTGTCACTACGGTGCTTGGCATCGTAGTAGCTTTCTTGGTGCTTAAACAGCCTAAGGTATCGAAAAATGCAGATACGGAAGTGACCATTTCCCATTAAAAAACGCAGTAATATTGAGAGCAAGGAGAGGGGCCGCGGATAACGCGGCTTCTTTTTTACGGCCGAACAATACCGCTATGGCATAAAGCACCCTTTGAACATCACCGTAAAAGGCAACCGAGAACAACATTTCATGTTAATGAGCATTGGTGGTGCATTCCATTCAGATCGATATAATGAAGACAAGGGATGTGAAAAATATGATTAGTATGAATTTAAAAACCATGCGCAAGCTGCACCGATTGACTCAAGAAGAAGTGGCTGAAAAGATCGGCGTGTCCAGGCAAGCTGTAGCTAAATGGGAAAATGGAGAGACCGTGCCGGATATTCAAAATTGCTTGGCGTTGGCGGAACTTTACGATGTTGTATTGGATGACTTGGTCAAAAATTCCGATAAGCATGTCAAAATAGGGATTCGGCCGAAGGGAAAGCACATGTTCGGGATGGTAAAGGTTGGAGACCGGGGACAGATCGTGATACCCAAAAAGGCAAGAGACATATTCGATATCCGTCCTGGGGACAGGCTTGTGGTTCTGGGGGATGAAGCGCAGGGAATCGCCATTTTGAAGAGCGAAGGCTTGCTGCAGTTTGCCGAGGAGATCCTTCAATCGCAGAACGACGAGGAGGAAGATGAGT
Source organism: Paenibacillus sp. FSL W8-0919 (assembly GCF_038003785.1). Taxonomy (NCBI): domain Bacteria; kingdom Bacillati; phylum Bacillota; class Bacilli; order Caryophanales; family Paenibacillaceae; genus Paenibacillus; species Paenibacillus sp. FSL W8-0919. The sequence goes on along the minus strand of NZ_JBBOPV010000001.1, from coordinate 4,852,680 downwards.
GTTAGCTATTGAAACGAAGAATTTATCCAAGAGATACAAAACCAAAACGGCCGTCGATTCGCTCAATCTCTCGATAAAGCAGGGCGAGTTGTTCACGCTGCTTGGCGTGAACGGCGCAGGAAAAACAACGACCATCAAGATGCTGACTTGTCTGAGCAAACCTACCAGCGGCGATGCGATTCTATTGGGAGACAGCATTATCTCCAATCCCTTTGCGGTGAAGGAGAAGATTAACATTTCGCCGCAGGAAACGGCAGTCGCTCGCAACTTGTCCGTCAAGGAAAACCTCGAGTTTACTGCAAAAATCTATGGATTCGACCGGAAAGAAACAGCCTTGAAAGTACAGGAAATGCTCGACACCTTCAGTCTTGCAGAGGTGTCCCCAAACAAAGCAAAAACGTTATCAGGTGGTATGCAAAGACGGCTTAGCATTGCAATGGCGCTGATTTCTGATCCCCAAATCCTGTTTCTCGATGAGCCTACCTTGGGCTTGGATGTTATCGCTAGAAGGCAGTTGTGGTCAGCCATTGAAAAACTAAAAGGCAATATTACCATCATTTTAACAACACATTACATGGAGGAGGCGGAAGCGCTCTCGGATCGCATCGGAGTCATGTCGAAAGGTAAACTGAGGGCTGTCGGTACGACGGCTGAATTGACGGCAAAGACTAGCACGGGATCGCTAGAGGATGCATTCGTATCTTTGGCAACACTAGAGGAGGCAACTGGATGAAGACGGCAGCATTTTCCGCACGAAACCGGAAGGAAATGATTCGGGATCCGTTGAATATGGCTTTCGGTATTGGTTTTCCACTGGTCATTTTGCTGCTCTTAACGGCGCTGCAATCGAATATTCAAGTTGAATTGTTTGCTATCGATCAGCTGGTTCCGGGAGTCGCCGTATTCGGATTATCGTTCATCTCGCTTTTTTCAGGGATGCTCATTGCTAAGGACAGAAGCACTTCATTTTTAATGCGATTATTTACGGCTCCATTAACGGCTCCGGACTATATCCTGGGATACACGTTACCTTTAATTCCGATGGCGGTTCTTCAAATAACGATAACCTTTATCGCGGCAGCCTTCTTGGGACTGGTCCTCCATTTCAATGTTCTGCTGTCCATCGTGGTGCTGATTCCGGTAGCCATTTTATTTATCGGCATTGGTCTGCTTGCAGGAAGCATGTTTAACGATAAGGTCGTCGGGGGCGTATGCGGAGCTTTATTGACGAATCTCAGCGCATGGCTGAGCGGGACATGGTTTGATCTTCATCTGGTGGGCGGTTGGTTTAAGGGGATTGCCTACATGCTTCCTTTTGCCCATGCGGTTGACGCGGGAAGGGCAGCCATTTCGGGAGATTACACATCGATTTTACCTCATCTTTGGTGGGTGATCGGGTATGCCGTTGCCATCCTGATTATTGCGATCTTTGTATTCAGGAAGCAAATGAGCAGTGATAGCGATTAGACTATTGAACGAAAATCGATGATATAATTGCGTATCGTATAACAAGATGTCCATACGGCCTGTTGGAGGTCAAACACTTTTCCGCATGAAAGTCGCCGAACTGGCGGCTTTTCTTGCTGCAACGATGCAGAATCATGTCTAGAACCGAGGACACGATCTTATCGCATACCGGAAAGATAAAGAGGATTTGTAACTTTTCTACCGAAACCAATATGAACATGTGCAGATTGGGAGTGATGTTTCGGTTATGAACAAAATCCTCATCATAGGTAGTGTTGCCAGTGGTAAGACAACATTGGCAAGACGATTATCCGAACAGCTGCATATTCCTTGGTTAGAACTTGATACCATTGTCCATCATCAAACATCGACTGGACGATATAAACGAACAGAGGAAGAGCAAATTGAAGTTCTGTTGGAAATCGACCGGAATGGTCCGTGGATATTAGAAGGCACGGATCGAGAATCATACCAATGTTTATATCAAATGGCGGATACCATCATATTCTTGGACACTCCATTATGGAAGCGTAGAATTAGGATATTGACGCGATTCCTAAAGCAAAACCTTGGCATTGAGAAGTGTCATTATAAGCCAGACCGAACAATGTTAATGATGATGTACAAGTGGACGGAGGATTTTGAGAGGAACCGAAGCCATTTTGAAGCTAAATTAACCCGACACAGTGAAAAACTCATCAGGTTAAGAGATAATGACAGCCTGAACATTTGATAGCCCTATAAATCATTCCAAACATGTTCTGTGCTCCTTCCAATACGGATGGGGCTTATTTGTGTTGTGCTGAACATCAATTTATGTGTTTACCATATTGGGATTTCTAAAAATCTTTGATCAAAATTAACATAGATCTTATATGATTGGACTGGGGAAGTAGGTATACAATGAATAGAATTTTTTTATAACAAAATGATTAAAAGGCGTATTTTTACGCGATGAAAAAAGCAGGAAAACCCTATTCATTAACGAAATGCTTGTTCAATAAACGGAGCATCTTGAATCAAAGCATATCGATGGAGGTATATCGCTAAATGTACACTGTTCTGATCGCCGAGAATGAACCATGGGTATTGAAAGGAATCGTCCAGATGGTGAAAGCTGCCGGGATGGAATTCCAGGTTGTTGGAGAATGCAGCAATGGAAATGAAGCATGGAACATGATACAAGAAGTGTGGCCCATGCTCTTGATCACGGATATCATGATGCCTGAGCTGGATGGGTTATCTTTGATTAAAAGAATCGCCGAGCATCGAATTCCCATGGTATCCGTCATTATCAGCGGCTATGACAATTTTCAATATGCACAAAAAGCCATGAGCTTTGGTGTTTCGGAATATTTACTGAAGCCGCTGGAATTTGAAATGCTGACCGAAGCCTTGAATCGATCCAAGGATAAGCTGGAGTCGTTAAAGGATCTGAACAACTATATCGTCAGGTTCCAGTGTTTATTGGAAAACAGTCAGGGTTTGGCGCTCGATACCATCATGCAAAAGCAAAGTCAATTGATTCAGTCGATCTTAAGGTTACATGGTCTGAACAACAATGCCCGGGTCGGGCTGCTGAATATATTGGACAGCAAAATGAAGAACCTGCTTAATGATTTTGGCATTGAGTTTAGGGATATCCCTAAATCCAAGCACCAGGATGAGACCTCCATCTTGAAATACTACATGGCGATGCTGGAAAAATGGTATCTCGAGTATCCCCGAATGGTGAAATCAAGCATGCCTGAGGCCATCGCCCAATCATGTCGCTACATTGAGACCAATTTTAAAACGAACCTATCGCTCGCGGAAATGGCGAACCTAACGAATTTCAGCATTTCCCATTTCAGTATGTTGTTTAAAGAACATACGGGCTGTTCGTTCGTCAGCTATGTGAACCGATTGCGTGTTGATGAAGCCAAAAAGCTGCTGAGGACAAGCTCCTACGCTGTATCCGAAATTGCGGACATCGTCGGATACGCTTCCGGTCCGTATTTTACGCGAGTGTTCAAAGCACATACCGGCGTGTCGCCCCTCGAATACAGAAGGAGGATGGGTTCATGAAATGGCGGAACTGGCATTATCGATTCTCATTCAAAACGAAAATCCTCGGGCTGGTATTCTCCGTTAGCATGATTTCCGTTTCGCTGATGGCGGTGTTCACATCGTATTACTATACCGAATCAGCTAAAAATGATTTCTACATGATTGCTCAGGATTCTACGGCGAGAATGAACCATCAGCTTGACCGGTATTTCACGCAAATGGCCCAATCGACATATGCATCCATTGCCGGTCCATTGCCTTCGAATTCCATGCTCGGCGACAATCCGGAAAGCGGGCTGCTGCAGAAATGGCTTATTCGTGGTCAATTGTTCAGTCGGGAGCAGGAGGCACTGGTTGAAGGGATCATGTCGAAGTATATTGCAATTAACTACTCCAACGTCCTGGGGCTTGTGCTCCGTTCACACGACAACCGGCTGATTTATTCGAAAGACCATTCTTTAAGTCATCCCATGATTAGATCCTCACCTTGGATTAACGATACGTTGGCCGACACATTAACCATCGTTCCCTCCCATTATCGTCCGCAAAATACCCTCATGGCGGCATACCCCTATATTACTCTGATCGTTCCCGTCTTTGATCCAAATTCACTTAAGCTCGTCGGCAATTTGAATATCGCCTTATCCATGACCGAAATCGAGGATATTCTTGGACAGACGCGACTCGGGAGAACCGGATTCTTCTTTATTGTCGATTCCTCAGGGGAGATCGTTTATCATCCGGACGTCAACTTAGCTGGTCGTCGTGTTGAAGACACCGCAATTAGAGCTCTCCCGCTTGGAGGGCAGGGGGCTGTTATCAAACGAAATGGGGAGAAAATTCTGATGTCCGGCAACCGGTCGGAGCTGACAGGCTGGAATCTGGTTGCTTCCGTCCCTATGCACGAGATGGCGAGCGGTCTGGACTTCGCGCGAAAAGCAACGTTGTTTGTCATGAGCGGCATTATTGTGATATCCCTGCTCTTTATCCCAAGGATGGTCGACCAAGTAGTACGTCCCATTCTTCGCCTGCGAAATCTGATGAAACAAGTGGAGCAGGGGGACACAAGCGTCTACGCGGAGGTGATTGCCGGGAAGGACGAGATTCAGCAGCTTAACGGAAGCTTTAATCAAATGACGACCAGGCTGAATGAACTCATACACACGGTTCATCGTCTGGAGATCAACGAGATGCAGCTTCAGCTCAGGCAAAGAGATGCGCATATTAAGGCATTACAGAATCAAATCAACCCTCATTTACTCTACAATACACTGGAAATTATCAAAAGCATTGCTTTTATAGAAAAGGTTCCGACGATTGAGAAAATGGTGACCAGTCTCGCAGCCGTATACCGGTATTCATCAAAAATGCCCGGGGCTGAAGTGCTGCTAAGGGATGAGCTGAAAAATCTGCAGCATTATTTAGAAATCATACATATTCGTTTTGAGCATTTTCAAAGCCGCATATCGGTGCATGAATCTTGTTTGGATTGCCGCGTGATCAAGCTATCCCTGCAGCCGATCGTAGAGAACAGCGTAAAGTATGCCGTAGAACCCAAAAACGGAAATGCCCAAATCACGGTTACGGCATATGAGAGCGACGGTGACCTCATCATTGATATATCGGATAACGGGAATGGGTTTCCTGAAGAGGACCTTGCCCGGATTCGTCATCGAATGAAACTTGTGGAGCAACAGCCGGAGCCTGCCTCCCACGAGGAATCGGTTGGACTCATCAATGTCCATTCCAGAATGGCATTAAGATATGGCCCGCCTTACGACGTTAGTGTGCATTCATTACCGGGAAGAGGAAGCAAAGTTTCGCTTCGATTCCCAAATAAGATAAATTCATGATCAGAAAATCGGATAAAATGATCATCCATTTGTGAAAAAATGACCCCCGGCAACAAGATATATTAAATGGCATAAGGACAAATCAAAAATTGTGTAATGGAGGTCACCCGAAGTGAAAAGAATGCTGTCCATGATCATGATTGTGAGCGTCGTATTATTGTCGATCGTAGGATGTACATCGACGGGACAACAGGATGCCGGCACGGCTTCCGGAGAGAACGGGGACAAGGAGAAGGAGAAAATCAAAATTGATATGATGATCGCCTCTTGGAAGGGAGGGGGCTGGCCGGACAACAACCATCCGATTATCAAGCACATTAATGAACAATTTAATGTGGATTTGCAAATTCAGTGGGTACCGAATGCAAATTTTGCCGAGAAGCTGAACGTGATCGCTGCATCCGGCAAGCTGCCGGACGTCATACGGATGGATAGTCCAAGCCTGTACTTGAAGTGGGTAGAACAGGGAGTATTCCTGGATTTAAAGCCCCATTTAGCCGAGTATTCAAGCTTGCAAAGCATCGCTAAGCCTGAGGAATGGGCATTGCTGAACCCGAAAGATCAGATTTTCGGCATTCCGATATACGCCACAGCTCAAAATACCATTTATGTAAGGGAGGACTGGCTTGCTAAACTGGACATCCCTATACCGACCGCAGAAGTATTTACGATCGATAAATTTTATGAAATCGCCAAGGCGTTCACCACTCAAGATCCGGACGGCAACGGAAAGAATGATACCTTTGGGTTTTCAGCGCTCGGCAATTCGAGTCTTCTTGGCATTCCGGAGTTGTTCGCAGCCTTCGGATTGGCGAATGGCTGGAAGGAAGAGGGCGGCCAGCTGATTCCCATGCAAGTACAGTCGGATGAATGGAAAGCATTCCTGACCTTTATGAGTCGTGCATATAAGGAAGGAGTCCTTGACAAAGACTTCATTACCAACACAAATTTCAATGAGAAATATGCGCAAGGTAAAGTAGGTTTTGCCGACATGCATTATCAGTTCAGCCAGCAAACGAACCAACAGCTGCAGACCATTTCCCCTGGTGCCGAATTTGTGGAACTCAGCCCGCCGATGGGAACTAACGGGTCAAGGGGCAACTCAACGCCGACGAGTGGAACGATAAAGGTCGTGTTAAGCAAGGACGTGGATGACGAGAAGCGGGATCGTATTCTGGAGCTGTTTGATTGGTGGGTATCTCCAGAAGGCGAAGACATCCTAAAGAACGGGATTGAAAATATTCATTACAAGAAAAACAGCAGCGGAGCCTATGAGATGACCGACGAGTTGAAGGCTGAAGGCGAGGGGCGCCAAAGCCTCTTATGGAACTGGGTGCTACGGAACAACAACAATACGTTTAACACGTATAAATGGAGCGATCCTACTTGGGCAAAGGAAATGGAGCAGTCCATCGATAATGCCGGCAAATATCCATATAAGAACGCGTCGGACGCCTACATCTTCTCGTCAAGGACCTATTTGGAGAAGGGGGCGTCATTGAACGAAAGCTTCCACAAAACCGTGATCGAAATCATCGCAGGGAAGAAGCCGATTGAAAGTATTGATCATGCGATTACGGAGTGGAAGAGTAACGGCGGGGATAAGATCATAGAGGAAGTGAATGCCGCGTTTACGGCGAATAAATAACGTTCGTCTGAAGCTCCCGAGCGGCAGCAGCCGTTCGGGAGTGTTATTTTCCAGACAGGCTTAAATGGAGGAGTGCAGTAATGAATGCGTACTGGAAGAGAGCATTTCCGATCTATTTCATGATCTTGCCTGGTTTTCTCTTTTTTATCATTTTCAAGTATATCCCGATGATCGGGATCTCCATTGCATTTATAGATTATAGCCCCTTCAAAGGGATAACGGGAAGCGAGTGGGTAGGACTTCATTATTTTCGCAGATTATTCGCTGAAGGCGATTTCCTGGTGCTGCTCAAAAATACGCTGCTGCTAAATCTGCTTGACGTTGTGTTCTTTTTTCCTGCTCCCATTCTAGTCGCCTTGCTCCTTAATGAAGTTAGAGCGAAGCGCTTCAAGACGGCGGCTCAAACCATTCTGTATGCCCCTAATTTTATTTCCTGGGTCGTCATCGTCGGCATTACCATTCTGCTATTCGCAACCGGCTCCGGAGGGATCAATCAGATTCTGGACAATTGGGGGCTTGGCCCGCTGGAACTGATGACGGATCCCCAATACTTTCGGTGGGTGTGGCTGCTGCAGAATATTTGGCAAGGCGCGGGCTGGGGAGCGATCATTTTTCTCGCTGCTTTGTCTACCATTGACCCCACCTTGTATGAGGCGTCCACGATGGATGGCGCGAACCGCTGGCGCCAGGTCTGGCATATTACGCTTCCCGGCTTGCGAAACGTAATTGTCATCATGTTTATATTACGGTTCGGCCATATCATGGATCTCGGCTTCGAGCATATTTTCTTGCTCCAGAATCCGATGAATCAAGACGTTTCCGAGGTATTTGAGACGTTTATTTACAAAACGGGCCTGATCCAAGGTGATTACAGTTACTCAACGGCTGTCGGTTTATTTAAATCCGTTGTCGGATTGGTGATGGTATGGTTCGTTAACCGGCTGGCCAAACGAATGGGGCAGGAGGGAGTTTTTTAAAATGCGGCACGAAAAAGGCCTTGACCGGTTATTTACGATTCTTGTGTATTTCATACTTATCCTTGCGGCAGCCATGGCGATCTTTCCCTTGTTTTACGTGCTCTCCGTTTCCTTCTCAACAGAAATTGAGTATTTAACGCGCGGGTTTTTCGTGATCCCGAAGCAGTTCACCCTGGAAGGATACATGTATTTATTGGGACATCCCGGGTTTACCTCCGCATTTCGAAATGCGGTTATTCTTAGCGCGGTTGGAACGGCGCTGAATATTGTGCTGACCTCCCTCATGGCATACGGATTGTCCAAGCGGTGGCTTAGATTTCGCAGTTCCTTGAATTTTATGGTGTTCTTCACATTGTTATTCTCGGGCGGAATGATCCCAACCTATCTGGTCGTGCGGTCTCTCCATCTTTTAGACAGCTTCTGGGCGATTTGGTTAAGCACCGCAATAGCGCCGTTCAATGTTATTGTGATGCGAAGCTTCTTCCAGTCCATGCCTTCCGAGCTTGAAGAATCGGCCAAAATCGACGGAAGCGGGGAATGGCGTTTGTTTTTGTCGATTATCGTCCCGCTCTCCAAACCCGTGATCGCTACGTTTACGTTGTTTTATTTGGTAACCAATTGGAATACGTATTTTACTGCGATTCTTTATTTAAACGATGCTGACTTAATGCCGCTTCAAGTATTCCTAAGACAGATGCTGGTTGAGGACGATCCTACAATATCCAATGCGTCCAACGTCATGTATAAGTACACGCCTGCAGCCAAAATGGCGGCGATTATTTTAACAGCCTTGCCGCTGCTGGTGATCTTTCCGTTCTTGCAAAAGCACTTCAATAAAGGAGTAATGCTGGGATCGGTTAAAGGATAAGTAGCAGATTAAATTAATATCGATACGAGGTGAGCAATAACATGATTCGTAAACCGAAATATGTAGCCCATCGCGGATTAAGCATGTTCGCACCTGAGAACACCATTGCAGCATTTGAATTGGCGGGCAAATCGGGCTTCTGGGGGATTGAATGCGATACTTACTGCACGACGGATGGTCGCTGGGTTGTCCATCATGATCGGACCGTCGACCGAATGACGAACGGGACGGGGAGGACAAAGGACTTCTCATTTGAGGAAATTCGCAAATTGGATATCGTTGCAGGCAACGGAATTGACGACTACAATGGCTTGTACATTCCAACGCTTGAGGAAGTGATGTCTGTCTGTTTATTCTTTGGCATGCACGCTTTCATCGAGATCGAGGAATATCATCAAGACGGTGATCTGGAGGTGCTGGTAGAGCTTGTGCGCACCGCGGGCATGGCGGATCAAAGCAGTTTCATATGTTTCAATGCCGATGATCTGTTCAAGGTGCGGGCGATTGATGAAACGGTGGCGCTAGGCTTTTTGTCAGCCAAACCACCTGCTGCTGAGGACCTGCAGCTTATTAGCCGGCTGCAGCCAGCTTTTCTGGATTACGATTACCGGACAACGACGCCCGATGACGTACGCAACTGCATCAGGACTGGAATTGACGTCTCGATCTGGACCGTTAACGAAAGAGAGATATCTCGGCAGTTTGAAGAAGCGGGAGCCACATATATAACAACCGACACGATTTTGTGGAAAACGATGGAGCCAGATAATCTTTCCACACCGAAGAAATGACGGAAGCCAAGAACGTACATGAACAAGAAGCCGTGATCTCCACGGCTTCTTAGTATTTAAGGATAAAGAAACTCAATGAGCCAAAGTATGCGGAAAGCGGATGTTTGAAAAAATACTGGAATGTTCGTTCCGATTAGTTTATACTCATGTTGAGAAGGAGGAGGTATGAATGGGACGGACCAAAGAATTTGACCGTGAGCAGGTGCTCCGCAAAGCGATGATCGTTTTTTGGGAGAAAGGATACGAGGGGGCAAGCATCCCGGATTTATTGCAATCCATGGGATTAAGCAGATCCAGCATGTACGAAACGTTTCAGGATAAACAGACGCTTTATTACGAGGCCATCCAGCAATACAAAAAAATGTCGCAAAAAAAACGCGATCTGATGATCCATGCTCCTTCTGCGATCACCGGGATCCGCCAATATTTTGAGCTGCATATTACGAACGCATTTGCGACGCACGGTGAAGCTTATCCGCACGGATGTCTGATTACGAACGCTTCCGTGGGTCTGGATGCCATGGATGAGCCCTTGCAGAATACGATTCGCCAAAGCTTTACGGAGCTGGAGCAGCTGTTCTATCAGAAATTAAAAAAGGGCCAGGAAACGGGCGAAATTTCTCCCGATAAAGATATAAAAATGTTATCGTTCCTGCTGCTTAATCTCAACCATAGCATCAACGTGATGGCCAGGATCCAAAGCGACAGCGACAAGGTCCGCGATATGATGAACGCCGTGATCGAGTCGCTGTAGAGCTTTTTTTTCACCATACTGGAACAATCATTCCGAATGGATCTCCCTCTTGCTAAAGCATAGAAGGGGAACTTCTTCTCAAACTGGAATGATTGTTCCGATATTCTTGTTCGATCATTCTTATAAGGAGTGTTACTATGAATGAAAATAGATACGCAAAGGGAAAGCTGGCGAATTCGCCATCGCCCTGGATTATGCTGATTCTTGCTGTTGCATGCGGCTTGGTTGCAGCAAATCTTTACTACACGCAGCCATTAGTTGAGTCCATTAGCTCATCTATAGGATTATCTTCAGGAGCAGCGGGGGTCATCGTCACGCTGACCCAAATCGGCTACGGGATCGGCTTGCTGTTTATCGTTCCTTTGGGAGATCTGCTTGAAAACCGCAAACTGGTGGTTACGCTGCTGATGCTGACGGCCATCGTTTTAATCATTGCCGCCACTGCCCGAAATGCCGCTTTGTTTCTTGCCGCCTCTTTGTTTATCGGTGTGGGGTCCGTCGCGGCTCAGATCCTGGTCCCTTATGCAGCTCATCTCTCCCCGGAGGAGACGAGAGGACGTAATGTCGGTAATGTCATGAGCGGGCTGCTGTTAGGAATCATGCTGGCCCGCCCGGTATCGAGCTTGGTGGAAAATTATTTCGGCTGGCACGCGATCTTTATGATGTCTTCCGCCTTACTCTTCCTACTCGCTCTGGTTTTGATCAAAGCACTGCCGGCAAGGAAGCCGCAAACGACCGAACGCTATCCGGCAATCATCTCATCCATGCTGCGGCTGCTCAAAACGACGCCGATTCTTCGTCGCAGGGCGCTGTATCACGCTTGTTTGTTCGGGATGTTCAGCCTGTTCTGGACAACGGTTCCGCTTGTATTAACAAGTCCGCTATATCATTTTTCCTCTGCAGGCGTTGCGTTGTTCGCTTTGGCGGGAGTATCAGGCGCGGTCGCAGCGCCTCTGGCCGGCCGCTTTGCGGATAAGGGCCTGATCCGGCCTGCAACCGGAATATCCATCGCGCTGGTGCTACTATCCGGACTTTTGCCGATTGTCTTTCCTGGCGGTTCTTTGCTCTCGATTGTGATACTGGTGCTTGCCGCCATCCTGCTGGATATGGGCGTGTCTGCCAATATGGTGTTGGGACAACGCGCGATCTTCTCGTTGGGAGCCGAGGTGAGGAGCCGGCTGAACGGCTTGTATATGGCGATCTTTTTTGCCGGGGGGGCCATAGGCTCTGCTGCCGGGGGATGGGCCTACGCTATGGGCGGGTGGAGGGCGGCGATGTGGCTTGGCGTCTTTTTCCCGGCTTTGGCAATGCTATACTTTTTGACGGAACGAAGGGTGCGGCAAGACCGCAAATAAAAAGCGATGCATGTTTTTAACAAGAGGTTATAAGATAATAACTTAGAAATAATCTGTAGGATGTATGGGTATGGATCGCAGGTGGCAATATTGAGCAATCAAGAAGAAATGTCTCCTCTCGATACACGCTATAATAAGTGTAATTTCCGAGAGAGAAATCATATGAAAGGGTGGGACGATGTCGGAAACCGAAGATGCTCAGAAAATCCATTGGAAAAGAAACATCATTCTCTTTTTAAGCAGCCAGACGCTCTCGCTGTTCGGTTCTGCCTTGGTGCAGTACGCCATTATGTGGCATATTACGCTGACGACACAGTCAGGCATTATGATGACGCTGTTCATTATTTGCGGTTTTATACCGACGTTTCTACTATCGCCGTTCGCAGGCGTATGGGCGGACCGGTTCAATCGAAAATCGCTCATTATCATTGCGGATGCCATGATCGCGGTGGTAACGCTCATCTTGGCCATCACGTTTTTGCTCGGTTACCAAGCCGTATGGCTGCTGTTTGTTATCGCCGCGGTACGCGCACTTGGTGGAGGTATTCAAACACCCGCTGTCGGAGCGATATTGCCTCAAATCGTACCTCAGGATAAGCTAACCAAGGTGAACGGCATTAACGGAAGCTTGCAAGCGCTCATGATGTTCGTTGCGCCTATTGTCAGCGCTGCTTTGCTAACGATGGCTACGATCGAAATGATTTTTTTCATCGATGTCGTTACAGCGGCGATCGCGATCTTTATCTTGTTCTTTTTCCTTAAAATCCCGTTGCATAAAAAGGCAGCTGACACGCAAAACACAGGCTATCTCGACGACTTCAAACAGGGCTTGGTGTATATTGGACAACATGCCTTTCTCAAATCATTCTTTATCTTTTTTGCCATCTTTTTCGTGCTTATGGCACCTGCGGCATTTTTGACTCCGCTGCAAGTCACACGAACTTTCGGAGACGATGTATGGCGCTTGACCGCGATCGAAATCGCGTTTTCGGTAGGCATGATGGCAGGTGGGGGGATTATTGCGTCTTGGGGCGGCTTCAAAAATAAAGTCTACACGATGGCGATTGCCAGCCTCGTGATGGCATTGTCCACATTCGCGCTTGGCATCGTCCCAGTCTTCTGGTTGTATCTAGCCATTATGGCTGTATTCGGGGTAGCCATGCCTGTCTTCAATACGCCGACGACCGTCATGCTGCAGGAGAAGGTGGATGAAAACTATTTAGGACGGATCTTTGGCGTCTTTGGAATGATCTCGACTTCCATGATGCCGATCGGGATGTTGATCTTTGGACCGCTTGCCGATGTGGTCAAAGTCGAATGGCTGTTGATCGGTACCGGATTGCTTATGCTCGTGCTGACTGTATTCTTCGCCCGCAACAAGCGATTGGTCGAAGCGGGGAAGCCGCTTGTGGTCGCAAACGCCCCTGAGTAAGTATCGGATATCCATTCTAATATGAAGCCCGCAAATGCTCAGGCATTAGCGGGCTTCATTACTGACTCAGTGATAGGCCGGCGTTTCGATGCCGCAGGGGCCTCCGTCAGGATTGCCTTCGAGCTCAAGCGTAGTCCCGTCGGCACGGTAGAGCGGATTATACCAGCGCGAAATTTTGTCGGCACTGGAGTTGGCGTAGTGACAAATGAACGCCCGGCGGAATCGGTCCTTTGATTTGTTGCGGTATGAGCCGTGTATCAGATTTCCGTTGAAGAACAGCACATCACCTGGATCCATGACGGCCGGCACCGGCTTCTCGTCTTTTGGCGGTTTAACATAGTGCGTTGTGAACGATTCCTTAGAATCCGACACATCGGGACAGACGATCTCGTACGTGTTCGTTTTCGGCACAAGCAGCATGCAGCCGTTCTCCTCGTCGCACCGGTCGATCGCCGTCCAAGCGGCGATGCAGTTGCCCGGCTCAACCTTCAGATAGAAGTTGTCCTGATGCAGCGCCTGTCCTCTGGAACCCGGAGGCTTGTAGTAGAACATGCTCTGTGCTGCGTAGGCTTCCTCGCCGTACAGGTCCTCGAGAATCGCCATGACGCCGGGATGTAGCATATACTTCATGGCCACCGGATTGAACCGGTGCGGATGCATGACACGGGGGAACCGCTTCAGCGGGTCGGACCGGTCCGCATTCAGATCCGGTTCGAAATGGCCCGGGATCGTTGTTTGTCCGATCTCATCGAAAGTCAAGCGGATCTCATTGACCTCTCCCGGATGAAAAACCTCTTTAACGATTAGATAACCTTCCGTTTCAAATTGCTTCATTTGCTCTGTGGACAACGTTTTTAACACCTTTGACATATTGACTGCTCCTCTCCGAGATGAATTATCTACAGTTTAATGGAAGAGAACGCAGGCTTGAAGTCGCATTCATGCTCATAACAGGTTGGATTCTGCTATCCTGCTGGACAGAATGTGCAGAACACCTTATTTTATCAGGAGAAGGAATCAAGGAATATTCTTATGGGAGGAGAACGCATTGGTTGAAAACCAACAGCAAAATGGAGCTAAAGACGGGGGGATATTGATTGGTCATTTCCGGGAGAACGAAGAATATTTGATGACGCGCTCGAACGGAATCGATGACTGGCTCATCTTTTACACGATCGAAGGGGGAGGGTATGTGCGAACCCCCGCGGGTGAGAAAACATGCGGCCCGGGTGATGTCGCAGTCATACGCAGAGGAGTGCCCCACACGTACGGGACGACGTCGGGCGGGATATGGCATTTCATGTGGGCGCACTTCCAGCGGCTGCCGGAGACAACGCTGCTGCCCGATGACGAAGTATCGGTCTGCAAAATGCCGAACGGCACCATGCAGCGACGCGTGCTGCGGATATTCCGGACGCTGCTGCATGATTTCCGCGATCGCGGGAAGCTGTGGCAGGAGCTGTGCGAGAATCAACTGAGTAGCGTGCTCCTGCTTGTCGCCGAGCAGCTTGCAGATCGGCATGACCCAAGGGTTAGCCAGGTGCTGCGCATTCTATCCGTTCGGATGCAGGAGCCTCTGACCATCGATGAGCTCGCAGCTGCGGTGAGGTTGTCAGCTTCTAGGCTATCTCACTTGTTCAAAGCAGAGACCGGACAGACGATCCTGGAAACGTTGAATGGCATGCGTCTTGAGCAAGCTGCGCTGCTCATGACCCACGCCGGCCGCACGGCAAGTGAGGCGGCAGTCGATGTTGGCTTTCAGAGTTACAATCATTTTGCCGCACTGTTCCGCAAACGTTACGGCGTCGGCCCGGCGAACTATCGCAGAAAAGGGTCGGCTGCAAACTAAGAAAGAACTGGGATTATGTCACTACTCCCATGAGGGCATATTTGACCATCGTCAGCATACGATTAGGCGAGACTGCTTCTGAGCAAGGGAGGATACCCAAATGACCGTTAACGATCAGCAGCTGGCGCAAATCGCTAAAGCCTATCTGCCCCACGGTGCTGAGCTTGTCACCATTGGAAAGCCTATGGAGCATGCGGCAGTTATCGCTGCCGACATCACGGGAGATCGGATTCCCGAAATAGCCGGTGTATATCGATGGAATGATGAGCTTTATCTGTTTGTGCTGCAATACCGCAATGGCGGCTATGAGGTCATGGCCAATATCATGGGGCAGGGGTATGCGGTCACTTTATTAGGTGCGGTCCCTGTGATGGCTCCCGGCAAGAACCAAATTATCGTTGGCTGGCAGGTTGGCTCCATCTGGTCCAAATTATCAATTTACGACTGGACATCGGAGGGACTTAAGGATATCGCACCTCCTGAAATGAGTTACAGCTATATCGATGTGTTGGATATCCCGGGAGGTTCGGGACCTGACGGCCAAGCTGAAATTGTGTTATGGATACACGATACGGGCGAAGCCTATCGAGTCGAAGTCGTCAGGTGGAGCCAAGGAAGGTTTGTGACCGCGCCGGATGTTTACCCTCATTACTTTCCTGTTGTCGTAAGATACTACGAGAGGCTGACGCAAAAACATCCGGATTATTCCTTCTATTGGTATTACTTGGCGGATGCCCAATATCGGGCGGGGATGCCCGAGGCAGCTTTGGCGTCGGTTCGCATGGCACTCCGTTTCCCGGAGCCTTACCCTATGCGCGAAACGCTGTTAGAGCTTGAGAGCCGGATCAAGCAAATGCTGGCCGGCAGGTGGGAGCCCCGGCAGCCGGTCGGATTATTTCCGGCTTCCGTAAAGACCACGAGTGGAACCAAGTGGGGATATATTGATCGCAGCGGAAAATTAATCATACAACCAAAGTATGAGGATGCACAGGATTTTCAGGATAATGGACTTGCCATCGTAGGGATGCACGGCAATTATGGTCTTATTGACAGATCTGAACGTTATGTAGTGGCACCCATATATCAGTCCATTAGTCCGTTCTCGGAGCATCGGGCGATTGTGATCGATCATCAGGGATTTAAAATGATTGACGAACAGGGAAATGTGCTGACACGACGAGCATATCCGTACATTTCGGTACTGAAGGAAGGCAGGGCGGTTTATTATGTAACCGATCAGGGCAGCGGTAATGGAGCGGCCAGCCGATACGGATATCTTGATGCAGAAGGTCGGGAGGTGATACCTGCCCAATTCGAGGAAGCAAATGATTTTGCCGATGGGAAAGCCGTTGTGAAGATAAAAGACAACCATTACGCCCTCATAGATCCCCATGGCCGGCGATTGGCCGACTATCCATTTGCCTATGTCGGACCGCTTGGCGATGGGCTGCTGGCTTTTCAGCAGGATCCAAATGGCAAATATGGTTACATCAACGAGCAGGGGAATATCGTTATATCGCCGACGTACACCTCGGCATTCCCGTTTCATCAAGGCAGAGCGATCGTGAACACGGCGGAGGATTACAGGTGGAAGTACGGGGTCATTGATTCACAAGGTAAATGGATCATCCAGCCGGAGTATAACGATATTCGGGATTTGAATGAAGAACGGTTTGCGCTTGGGCGTGCAGTTGATCCCGAACAGCCGTATATTGGTTCGATCTATGCCATTGCAGATTGGGAAGGGAAGAGACTTTCTGAATTTATGTATCGTGATGTCTCGGACTACCAGCACGGCTTGGCTTCGGTTTATGACGGGAAGCAGACGTATTTCATTGACCGTACAGGACACCCCGCCCCAGGATATCCTCGAGTGGACGGCAGCGGTTCGCTCACGCTGGAACCCGGAGGGCTAATTAAGGCATTGGTCGATCAGCGCTTGTCTTACCTGGACCGGTCAGGTCACGTCATATGGAGGCAAAACACGGTAATTCCGCTGAACCCGCCTTATCAGGTAATCGAAGAGAAGTATAAACCCAATCCGGATTACTTAGTCTATTATCCACAGCTCGCGGGAATGAGGGATCAAGCAGCTCAGCAAACGTTGAATACGAAGCTTAAAGAAATGTCGCAGGTGAAGTACATTCCTCCGAACCAACAGCTGGATTACTCGTACACGGGTGATTTTGACGTTATTTTCTACAAGCACCAGCTTCTTGAACTGGAGCTCACCGGATATAACTATCCCTTCGGTGCCGCTCATGGCATGCCTTCCAAAGTGTTTGCCGCGATCAATCTTGACAATGGGAGGATCTATGAATTGAAGGATTTGTTTAAAGCGGGCAGCGATTATGTGAAGGAGCTCAGCCGCATCGTTGGCAAGCAGATTCAAGAGGATCCGCAGTATTCGTATGTATTTCCGGATAGCTATAAGGGAATTGCGCCGAATCAGCCCTTTAACGTAACCGAGGACGCGCTGCATCTTGTGTTTGCCCCCTATGAGATCGCTCCTTATGCCGCTGGTTTTCCGACATTCACGATTCCATTCACTCAGATCATGAACATCATCAATACCGAGGGTGAGTTCTGGAGAGCATTTCATTCTTAGGACTTTATACTCAATTATCAATTGGGTGGCCGTGTTTAATGCTTCTCACAGATGGAGGGTTGGAGGAGGAATTGTTAGAGTACAGTCACAAAAATACAAGGGATTCCCCTTAGGCGCTGACTTACCCGATCGACCCATTCCTTCTCCGTTCGTGCGTATGTAGGATCTCCCGCCATTCTGAATACTTTGTACCTACCGCTTCCTTGCTTTTCCAGTGTATCATGAAAAGATGGTCATAATGCTGCGGCATGAACACAGCTTCATGATGTACATAGGGAGACGATTGGATATGAATTGGTTGAACACAGAGATAGCACAGCGTTGGCGGACAGAAGGAAAGAGATACGCTTCCGAGATCAACGAATATGTGCGCATCGGCATGGAGAACGGTTGGCCAGAAGAGCTGCAGCCCCCTGAGGATGATCAGCGCAGAAGCATTGCCGGGGATATTCTTCGCATGATCCAGGGCGCCAATCAGGCTGGGGAAACAAAGAGGCTGCGCGAGGAAATTCCGCCGGCATCCTGGCCGATCACGTCCGAGTTTGGAGATCGGCTGCAGCCGATAAACCCGTTGACCTTTTTACGGGATGGGAGCTTGCTGGTCCATGCCGGCGGCCAGAGAACACACGGGACGCTTTATTTGGCGCATGGGGAGCAGCTGACCACGGTACCGGATGCAAACTTTGCCGGAGGCTCACGGGATGGCGCATATGTGGCGCTTGTCAATGAAGAAGGCATTCGGGTTGTCGAAGGGATGACCGCCGATTCGGATGGAGCGCAGGTTGCCGTGTATCCGTGGGAGGAAGTGCAGAGCAAGCTGAAATTGGCGCTTCCGAACCTCGAATCCCTTGCCGATGTGGAGCACCCCGAAAATGTGGTCGATGAGCTGATCCCTTTTGACGGGGGAAGAAAGCTGCTGCTCGTTTGCGGATACGGCATTTATTTGCTAGATCACGAGGGCGGGGTCGAACTGCTTAATCCTGAACATGCGGATCTCATCGAGTACGAGGAAGAGGATACAATTGTGGATATGGCTCACGGAGATGTTTCTCCTGATGGCCGGTGGCTGGCTTACGGCTCGCAATCCAGTTCGCATTTTTTGAAGGACCTGCAAAGCGGAGAGGTACATGCATTTGAACCGGCGTCAAGCTATCCGCACTTCGCGCGGTTTTCGAAGGATAGCCGCGAGGTATGGTATAATGCGTGCCATTTTTACAACGGGGCGACGTTCAAAGTGCCGCTGACGGAGGACGGACAGGAGAGCTACGGCGATATCGAGAAGGAATGGCCTATGATGAATGAAGAAATGCGGGTGTACGCGGCTGCCTCGCTGAAAGATGGATTCATCCTCGGAGATGCCTACGGCTATCTTAAGTATATCGATAGAGATGGCCGAGAGATCTGGCGGTATTTCGTCGGCAGCACCATATTTGGCATGACTGCTTTCGCGGATGAATCGATGCTGGCTGTCGGCACATATGGGGGCATGCTCCATCTACTGAAGCTGGATAGCGGCCAAAAAAGCGAATACAGCATTGGAACCGCAAATGTTATAGAGACGGATCGCTGGGTGCTGTGGCGGGATCAGGAGCCATTGCGCTGGTAAGAAGTTCAATTTGGTCCGGAGTGCGATAACAATTGAATGAAATGAAAACTGCACCAATGCAGAAGGAATAGACACGTAAATTTTGCGGGATAGCAAGCCCCTCTATTTTTGTTCAATCGGCGAATGAATGTGTTGTATCCTTTCATTCGCCGATTTTTTTTGTTTTTATGTGGAGGGCTGCCTGTATTTTTGGGCGGAAATGGTTGATTTACTATCATTCAGCACACGGAAAGGAGGTGATGAAGATGAACACCATTCATATGCTGGCCGGCATTCCCGGCAGCGGTAAAAGCCAATACGCGAAAGAATGCTGCAAACGGGAAAGAGCCGTACTTGTAGCGACGGACGCCATCCGGGAAAAGCTGTTCGGAAGCGTGACAAGGCAGAAGAACACCTACCGGATTTTTGATGAAGCTTTTGCCGAGATTGAGCAGGCGCTTGCGTCCGGGAGAAACGTCGTGTTTGACGCTACCAATGTTGCCCGCAACCGAAGAGTTCAATTCCTGAAGCGATTTAACAAGGTTCCGGTGGAATGCCATGTCTGTAACACGCCCTACGAATTGGCCAGGGAACGGGTGCAGGCGAGAAAGCGTAAAATCGAGGACAAGGTCCTTGAGAAGTATGCCAAAAACTTCGAGTTTCCCTTGCTTGCCGAAGGCTTCAATCAGCTGCATATCGTCCATACGCCGGCAGATGTCGGACTTGAGCGGGCCGAGCTGGAGCAGCTTCTTGAACGGAAGCCGGGTCATGACGAGCTGTTTGCTTACTTGCGCCATTCTCCTTATTTCAGCTTGATGCTGGGATATGACCAGGAAAATCCCTATCATTCCAAAACCTTGTCGGAGCATACGCATGCCGTTCTGGAGTATATCCATGCGTTTTACGAAGGGGAGCATATGCTTGAGATGCAGCTGGCGGCTTTGTTTCACGATACAGGCAAACCCCTTTGCAAGGTATGGAAGCCGAACCGGGGATATTACTCATATTTTGGACACGAGCATGTATCCGCAGGGATCACCTGCCATGTTCTGAAGGAACTGGGGGATGGCGATGATTTTATTTTACATGTGGTGAACATGGTGAGCTTCCATATGGAGATTCTGCACGGCGGTGATGCCGGGGCCTCCAAGATCTACCATCTGCTTGGCGGCCGGATGCTGGCAGAGCTGTATTTCTTCGCGGAAGCGGACACGTTCGCCAAATAGAGGTGATGAGATGAATAAAGTGAAATATCCGAAAACGATGCATTTGCCGTGGTCCAGAAGCTATACGGACGATGATAAAATTTTGCGGAGCACGGACCATTTTGCCGGACAAGAGGTTGTCATAACCGAGAAAATGGATGGAGAGAACACAACGATGTACTCGGACTTCATTCACGCGAGGTCACTCGACAGTAAAGACCACTCTTCCCGGCACTATGTGAAGACGCTGCACGGAGGAATCCGGTATATGATTCCGGAAGGGTACCGGCTTTGCGGGGAGAACGTATATGCCAAGCATTCGCTGCTGTATACATCCTTGCCCGGCTATTTCATGCTCTTCTCGGTTTGGAACGACCGCAATATCTGTCTTTCCTGGGATGAAACCGAAGCATGGGCGGAGAAATTGGGGATTCCGCTTGTTCCGGTTCTGTACCGCGGAGTGTGGAGCGAGGAAGCCGCCAAGCAGTGCTACACGAAGCAGTCCCGATGCGGCGGAGAGCAGGAGGGCTACGTGGTACGGCTCGCCTCAGAATTTCCTTATGAGGACTTCAAGCGCTCGGTCGCCAAGTTTGTCCGGAAAAATCATGTGCAAACCGACGAGCACTGGCTCAGCAAGCCAGTTGAGCCTAATGTTTTGGCCTAGGGTGTGAACGAAAGAGAATAAGCACGAAGACAGCAATAACCAAAACGGATGAGGAGGGTTTATCATGTAATTCGCTCGGAATTCCTAATGATTATTCGATCATGGGTCAATTCGTTGAATCCGACATACATAAAGATAATGACAATTGCCTTTGCACGTTTATCAATGAGAAACTATGGGCTGCATAGAGCCTTATATCGAAATACATACTACATAACTTTTCACAATTGCGGCAAATACGGAGGTGGTTGCTTTGAGTACGGGCATCGCGATTTACGATACGGAGAAAATAACAGCGCCCGAGGCACTCGAGATCGGGCTGTCTTTTTTTGAGGCAATCGGCGTCAGCGTGAACTCTGCCACGTATTATAGACTTTTAAGCAACGGTGATCATGAAGGAGATCACGATCTGTTCGAGATTTCCCCGGATCGTTTAAGAGAGAACGTGTTAAGAGGAGAATGCGATGCGTTCTGGCTCTATCACGAGCGAAAAGGCTCGGTTCCTTGGCATGCCGCATTCAGCAGGCAAACCGGTGAATTCGGAAGTTTTCCTCATCTTACCGCATTTTGTGAATGTTCACTTGAAGAAGCTTACGCCTCGCTCACAGCGTGGCTTAAAAGCTTGGCGAAGCGGTTTCCCCGCTTTGCTTACGGGATTGTCTATTCCACGGAAAAAATGACTAACGCATATCTTTATGCGGCAGGGAATAGCGGGGTGACGCTGTTCCCCTACGAGAACGGTTTCGCATTTAGCAAAGAGACTCCGGGACTGTATAAGGGTAAGGGGCGGTATTCAGGGGAATTGCTGCGGATGGTTTACCCATGCAACCTGGTGAACAGTCGCCATTTACATATCGAAATCGGCGGAGTAAAGCTGGGAGAATGGATTACGGGCAGTCGGGAACATGGCAAGCTAACGAATATCGGAAAGGAACATTGGCTGTGGGAAGTGGAGACAACGCATCTTGACCAGATAAATCAATTATGCGGAGAAGCTGGATTTCTGGTGGCCTGGAAGCCTCGACCACTGAAGAAGCCGCAACGAAAGCTGCCCTGACCAGGGTAAATACAAAATGGAGGGAACAAGATGAACGAAGAAGCAGTTACAACCGGCTGGGATGCAATTGAAGAGCAAATGAAAAAGCTATATGGGGCCCAGGAGCCTAAGCACTACGGTACGGTGATTCCTTATATGTTGGGTGGTAAGGATCCGCTGGACGGTCTGAGCGCCTACAAAGCGGAGAACCCGCTGCCGCATTGGCATATCGTCACGTTCGGCTTTTCCGAGCTTTATGAGAAAGAGTCGGAAAATAAGGAGTATAGCGGATATGGATTTGAACTTACGTTTCGGGTGGCGCGCACGGAAGACGAGGAAGAGCCGCCGATGTGGGCGCTGAACCTGCTTCAGAACATGGGACGGTATGTTTTTAGCAGCGGGAACGTTTTCGCTTCCGGCGATTACTTGGATGCCAACGGTCCGATTTGTTTAGGAACCGATACTCAGTTAACCGCGCTTGCCTTCGTAGAAGATCCTGAGCTCCCTAGCGTCGTTACGCCTAACGGAAAAGTTGAGTTTTTGCAAATGGTTGGAATTACGGAGGATGAGCTCGAGGCGATGAAAACGTGGAGTACTTCGGGCGTATTGGGTGCCAGCCAAACGAACCTTCCCGGGTATATCACCGATTTGTCCAGAGACTCCCTCTTGCGGATCCCTTCCATAGCGGAAACCGTCCAAAGAGGTTTGGAGCAGGAAGGTTCGAATACCGGATTTTTATTTGTGGATCAATTGGCTTGGGAGCCCGGCAAAAGCCGGCTGTTTAGCAAGACGCCGACCGTGCTCACCTTGGGGGCAAAGCAAGCGGGAACGGTCGGCAAGCTGCTTCGCGGAAGGCTTCTGAAAGGAAAGGACTTGACATTGGCAAGCCAAGACTTGAGAGTTGTGTTGGAGCCTGGTGCGGAAACCGGCTACGAAGCAGGAGAGCAAGAAGTACGGCTCAGGCTGGATGAAGCGACTGCGGACGAGCTCTCGCGAAAACTGCTTCCGAAGGAAGACAGAATCGAGTTGACTGCTTATAAAGGATGTATCATTCAAGTCGTTAAAACCCATATCAAGGACCAAGATGGTAACGTCGTTTCCACCATTGGGTAAAGCGTAAAATCAGGAGTTGAGGCTGCAATGAAATCACGTCGCAAAGGGGAGGCTCGGCTGAACGTGGTCAGCATCGCGGAGGAGCCGATCGAGCAGCTGCCTTATACGGCAGCCGCTCCAGGGAGCAGAGGGGTCACCTATGAATATTTACCGGTTTATTTTGGAGAGATGCTTGGGCTTCCGGATGAAGTAGACGCACTAATCCTAGCTTCAGACCTGCAAGGCGTCGCAGGACACTTATCTGCTGATGAAATGCATAGCCCGCGGCTGATCGGCGAGGAGCTGCCCGAAATGCTGGCCTTGCTGCTGGAAAGCTATTGTCCCCGGTGTGATCCTGAACGTATCGTCGTGCTTCTGTGTGGTGACCTGTACGGCGACCCGGCTCAAAGAGGTTCAAGCGGCGATCCGCTTCCGGTGTGGGAAGCCTTTCGCTCGCATTTCGGCACCGTGCTTGGCGTAGCGGGGAATCACGATATGGTTACGGCAGAAGGGAAAGCAAGGCTTGCGGCCGCCCCGGGTATTGATTTTTATGGCGAGCCTAGAACGGCGCAGCATAGCGGGTTGAATATTGCCGGGCTGGGCGGTGTGACAGGAAGAGCGGGCAAGCCGAATCGGATGCCGGAGGAAGAGTACATAGGCGAGCTACAAAAACTGCTCCGACGCAATCCGGATGTGCTTATGCTGCATCAGGGTCCGGATGTGCCTGCATTCGGGCTTCCCGGCCATGCCGGAATCCGGCGAGAGCTTTCGGCCGGGCCTCCGTTGCTTCTTTGCTGCGGGCATGTCCATTGGGACAGGCCAATGGCGGAGCTGGACAACGGCACGCAGGTGATCAATACCGACGGGAGAGTGCTGGTGTTTGCCGCTGCGGAGTTGGATTAAATCGAACTGACATTTTTATATTAGAATCCAATCATAACTAGTTTTATACCGCAGCGGCAGTCTGAAGTTAGTGACTGCCGCTGTTCAACTTTTACCTGCAACATTCGTTGGATCCGAGAGGTAGAACAATAATCCGGGTGCCGCTTGAAGCATAAATAATTGCGGCCGATTTAATCCTGACAACCATGTTGTCAGAATTCGTCAAGTAGGATCATAGCTAGATGATCCGAAATAGTTCATCGACAGAGGAGAGGATCACCGTGAGACTGGAGCGTTTGCTTGGAATGACGCTTGAGCTGATGGCCAAAAAAAGAGTGACCGCAACGGAGCTAGCCGCCAAGTTTGAAGTATCGGTGCGCACGGTTTATCGTGACGTCGAGTTAATCAATCTGGCCGGAATTCCGGTCGCATCGTTCACCGGCGCAGACGGCGGATTCGAGCTGATGGACGGATATTTTTTGACAAGGCAGCACTTCTCAGTCGACGATCTGTCGGTCATCTACACGCTCTTGAAGGCGATGGAAGGTTCGATGGGAGGTGCCGTAGCGCCTGCGATGCGGAAGCTGGTCAGCCTGCACCCGGGCTTGGCGAACGAAAGCAACCGCGAGGCGGTTATTTTGAGCATGAGCGCATCGGAGAGCGAACGGGATAGGAT
The DNA here is from genome assembly GCF_038003785.1 of Paenibacillus sp. FSL W8-0919. Lineage (NCBI taxonomy): Bacteria > Bacillati > Bacillota > Bacilli > Caryophanales > Paenibacillaceae > Paenibacillus > Paenibacillus sp. FSL W8-0919. The sequence continues at coordinate 4,827,889 of NZ_JBBOPV010000001.1, read as the reverse complement.
TCGGCAGCTGTTTCAGGCAATCCGGCAATCGCGCATCGTTCGACTGGCATACACGAGCGCATCCGGCACACCGTCCGAGCGCAGCGTGGAGCCGGGAAAATTGCTCTGGGAGAAAGGTGTCTGGTATTTGGAAGGGTACTGCAGGTCACGCCGAGGGAAAAGGTATTTTCGCATCTCGCGGATTACGGAACTCCAGGTGATGGAAGAAACGTTTATACCGCAGCCCCTACTCGATGAGCCGGAACAGGAAGAAGCGCATGGGATTCATGCACATCTTCGTTTCGACCTGTCGGTACGTACTCGCGTACTGGAGCAATTCCCGGGAGAATGCACGTATCAGGGCGATTGCGTTGAAGTTCGCACGATCTTCTATAAAAAAGAGTATGCATTGTCGGTCATCACGAGCTACGGGACAAATGTTGACATCATATCGCCGGAAGACCTTCGGCGCGACGTCATCGCGCATATCGAAGCCATTCGCCAACACTACGCGAAACCACGAGGAGGAGATCGGATATGACGATTCTGGTAACAGGGGCAACAGGTACGGTTGGACAGCATGTGACGGAGCTGCTGTTGAAACAAGGCGCATCCGTGCGCGCATTAACGAGAAATGCGGAGCGGGCGAGAAAGAAGCTGCCGGACGGCGTGCAGATCGCCGAAGGCGATTTGATGAAGCCGGGTACGCTGAAGGATGCATTGCAGGGGGTAGAGGCAATCTTCCTGATCACTTCAAGTGACGAACCGAACGCGGATCTTAACACGGACCCGGAGATGGTGGAGCTCGCGAAAGAGGCTGGTGTAAAGCGCGTTGTCGTTCTGGTCGGCTATGAAGAGGGGCCGGTCGAGGCAGCACTTAGAACAAGCGGCATGCAATGGACGCTGGTGAAGCCTGCAGAATTTATGGCCAATGCCTTGGTGGATTGGCGCGATACGATCCGTTCGGAAGGCGTTGTCCGGGAGTTTTATGGAGATGCTCTCAGCGCGCGCGTGCACGAAGGAGACATTGCGGAGGTTGCGGTCCTGGCCCTGCTTGAGGATGGACATCACGGACGCAGCTATCCGCTCACCGGACCCGAAGCGCTTACGCGTAAGGAAGCAGTACGGACCATCGCTGCAGCGATTGGCAAGGAAATCCCGTTCGTCGAACTGACAGAGGAAGAAGCAAGGCAGCAGTGGCGGCAGCAGGGGTATGACGAGGAGAGCGTCGAATTTTTCGTGCAGATCGCAAAAAATCCGCCGGAGGCTGGATATACGGTGCTGTCGACGGTCCAGGAGGTGCTCGGACGGCCGGCGCGTACGTTCGCCGATTGGGCAGCCGAGCATAAACGGGAGTTTCTATAAGAGATTGGAGGAGGGCCCATGAAGTACGCCATTGAAGCGAAAGGCTTACGCAAATCATTCCGGGGGCATGAGGCTGTGCGCGGGGTGGATTTGGCGATTCGGCAAGGAGAGCTGTTCGCGCTTCTTGGACCAAACGGAGCAGGGAAGACAACAACGCTGCACATGTTAACCACCCTGCTGCGTCCGGATGGGGGAACGGCGTACATCTGCGGCAGCGATGTTGTCGCCGATGCAGCCGATGTACGCAGGCGAATCAGCGTTACTGGCCAGTATGCGGCGCTGGACGAATCGTTGACCGGCCGGCAAAACTTGAGGCTGTTCGCCGGGCTCCACGGTTTTTCGCATAAAGAAGCCGTCGTACTGGCGTCTGAGTTGCTGGAATCATTCGGGCTGGGGGATGCAGGTGATCGAACCGTCGGAACCTACTCCGGCGGCATGCGCCGGCGCCTGGACCTCGCCGCCGGCATTCTCTCGCAGCCCGAGGTGATGTTCCTCGACGAGCCAACCACCGGACTCGATCCGCAGAGCCGGCGCGAGCTGTGGGAGGCGATTCGCCTGCTGGTGAAGAAGGGGACAACCGTGCTGTTAACGACGCAGTATCTCGAAGAGGCAGACCAGTTGGCCGATCGGATCGGTTTCATCGCAGACGGAAGGGTTATCGCCACCGGCACGCCGGAGCAGCTCAAAGCATCGACCGGCGGCAAAACACTGACGATCCGTCTGTCAGCAGAAACCGATCCGTATGAGATCTGTCGTCTGTTTGCAGACGAACATGGGCTAAGTGCCCATACGGATGAAGACGGGGTGACCGTAAAAGCGGCGGTTCGGGAAGCTTCGCTGGCACACGCTGCGATCGGTACGCTTATGGAGCACCAAACGGCGATCAAGGATTTCGCCTTGAGTGATCCAAGCCTTGACGACGTATTTTTCGCTTTGACCGCCACAACCGGAAAGGAGGCGACGCGATGAGTTCCATACAAGCATCTCGTGCCCGAAAGCCAGGCCAAAGTCCAGGCGGCTTGACCGCGACAGGACTGTTCATGCGGCGAACGCTGCATCACATGCGTAATAACATTTTCGGCCTTGCCGTTGAAGCGGTGTTGTCTTCAATCATTATGCTGCTCATATTCACCTTTCTGTTCGGCGGAGCGATTGCCGGTTCCGCTTGGGAATATATTCAGTATTTGTTGCCTGGCATCCTGGTGCTGACGGTGGTGCCGATGACGGTGTACAGTGGTACGACAATCTGCACGGATATCGCCAAAGGCGTTTACCACCGGTTTCGTACGTTGCCTTTCTGGCAGCCCGCAGCCATTTTCGGCTCGATCATCGCAGACAGCTTGCGCTATGCAGTGGCACTACTCGTTGTCTTGACGATGGGGTTTGGGCTTGGATTTCGGCCGGACGGCGGCCTCGAAGGTACCATGGCAGCTGCACTTTATGTCCTCTTATTTGCATTCGGTACTAGTTGGGTCTTTGCACTCATCGGCAATGCGGCCAAGCGGCCAGAGACCGTGTCGGGTACGAGCATGATGATTGTTTACCCGCTTCTATTTGCCAGCAACGTGCTTGTCGATACTTCGACAATGCCGCGCTGGTTGCAGGTGGCGATCGACTTGAACCCGATAAGTATTGTTGTTACCCTTACGCGAGGACTGCTGAGCGGAACGGCGGGTGCCGCTGAGCTGGCGGCAGGCATCGGTGTTGTGCTGCTGTTTATCGTTATTTTCGCTCCTTTGACGATCAGTATTTACTTGAGGAGGCAAATACGAGGGTAAAGGACAAGGATAGGGATAGGGATAGCACATCCATAAAGACCTAAATAACGTGGATATCGTATGAATTGCAAAAGGTCAGCCAGAGTTTTCTGGTTGGCCTATCTATATAGCATAAGTTTTTTAAAGAGAGATGGAAGTTGTAGTTTCCAATATGTGGTATGATAAGCTTATGTTGAACATAATCGATACGGTTATTTTTGACCTTGACCAAACCTTGCTCGATAAAACCCAGTCACTCGTCAATTTTGCCAATTATCAATATGAGCAATATTCTTTGGACAAGTTCATTCCGGATAGGAATGAATTTATCGTAAAATTCTCTGAGCTTAATCATATGATCATGCCGAAGGAAGAGGTTTACCGAAAGCTAATAGAGTTCTTTAAGATTGACTGGAACTTATATCATGAGCTGCTTGCGGATCTAAACCACAAGTTTCATCTTTATTGCGTTGGATATGATGGGCTGCGTGAGATGCTCCGTACGTTAAAGAGGGAAGGGTATAAGTTAGGAATCGTCACGAACGGCCGAGATTTTTATCAACGAAACAAAATATCCGCATTAGGCATTCACGGCTATTTCACCGACATTGTTACTTCCGGTTCTGTGAATATCAAGAAGCCTGATCATGCTATCTTTCAAATCGCTCTGAAGCATTTGAAATCAATCGGAAGATGTACTGTATTTGTTGGTGACAGCATCCAAGCAGATATCATTCCCGCCAAAGAACTTGGAATGTTCACCATTCTTAAAACGAAGGACGCCTCGTCGATGCTGCCTGATGCAATTTGCGATGATTTAATGGAAATTCCGAACATCATTAAATCGATAGGATCAAACTAACTCAATCAAAGGAGCTGCGATCATGAGTATTGAAGCAGAGCTCGCATCAAAAATCTATCGGCTAGAGGAACTCCACAATCAATTTGTAAACGGGGAGTTTGAAGAAATGAACGCGCTCTACGCGGATGATTTTCAGGGCATGCTGTACATGCCTTCGTCCGGGAAGATGGAAACCTATAACGCTAAGCAGATCAGAAAGGGAAATGAAGACGCTGCAAATTATTATAAAGGCAAGAGCTTTAAGTTCATTTTCTCAGGCTTAAAAATCGTTTCTCAATCAGAGGATCAAGCTGCCGTTTCATATGAGGTTACGCATCTCAGCGATAATCGAATAATCCGTGCTATTTCACTCGAGGTCTGGAAGAAGATCAACGGTTCCTGGAAAATGATCCGTTGGTATGAGGAGAAGGGAAAAGCGATTCTCCCCGAAAAGCATTTAGGGGAAAGTTATATAACCGATTGATCAACCTGCATCAACGAGCTTGGGTATAAAAGCAATGTTCCATGGCCAGCAGAGCCTCCGCCCGTAAATAAGATCATTTTCATTTTTCCCCCCTTTTCATATTGTTTTTTTATATATCCATAATACTCCACCCGTATAATAGAAGACTGTAAGGTCTGAACACGGAGACGATAGGAGGACACGCGGAGTGGAGCCGAAAGAAAAAGTAGTCGTTACGATATTGGAAACCAGCGATGTTCATGGCCATATTTATCCGACGGACTATCGGGGGCCCGGGGACAAGCCCATTGGGCTCGCCAAGCTGGCTGAGATCATTCACAGAGAACGGCTGGAAGCCCCGCAGCTTATACTGCTGGACAACGGGGACCTTCTGCAGGGTACGCCGTTTATGTATCATTACGCCAAGTACGACAGAACCGGCACGCACCCCGCTGCAAGCGCGCTGAACGCACTCCAGTACGATGCGGCGGTGATCGGCAATCATGAGTTCAATTACGGGCAGGAGCTGTTGAATCAAGCGATCGAGGACGCAACCTGTCCCTATCTGTGCGCGAATATTATGAACGAACAAGGCGGTCGTCCGGCGTTCGGGCAGCCTTACCGGATGTTTGAGATGAAAGAGGGGATTCGGGTCGCGGTGCTTGGCGTCACCACCCATCATATCCCACACTGGGAAGAGCCTAAGCACATTCACGGCTTAACCTTTGAGGATGCCCTTGAGTCCGGACAGCGATGGATCAACCATATTCGAGAAAACGAACGTCCCGACGCTGTTGTTGTATGCTATCATGGCGGTTTCGAGCGGGATCCTGCTACCGGAGACCCTACTGAACCGCAGACGGGAGAAAATCAAGGCTACGAGATGTGCATGCGCCTACAAGGCCTCGACGTGCTGCTGACCGGGCACCAGCATCGGTTGCTTGCCGGCGAGCTGAACGGCGTTGTATTTGCTCAGCCCGGTTCCGCAGGACAGGCAATCGCCAAGGTTCAGCTGACATTCGAGCGGGAGAAGGAAGGCAGATGGTCGATCCGCGGCAAGAGCGCCCAGCTGCTGCCAGCGGAGCAAGCAGAGGCGGATCATGTCGTGCTTGCGATGTTTGCCGAGCAAGAAAGGAAAACGCAAGCCTGGCTGGATCAGCCGATCGGCAGGGCCGAGGGCGATATGTCCATCATGGACCCCTTCGAGGCAAGACTGGGGGATCACGCATTCACGGAGTTCGTCAATCGGGTGCAAATGGAAGTTACGGGAGCAAGTATATCCTGCGCCACGATCTTTACGAATGAAGCCCGGGGCTTCCTTGGGGAAATTACGATTCGGGATGTGGTGTCCAACTATATCTACCCCAATACGTTGAAGGTGATTCTCCTAACCGGACGCGATATCCGGGACGCGTTGGAGCAGAACGCCCGTTATTTTACTCTGGACAAGCTGGGGCAATTGCAAGTGTCAGAGAGTTACCTGGAGCCGAAGCCGCAGCACTTCAACTACGACATGTGGGAGGGGATTGACTATGAGCTTGACATTTCAAGATCCGAAGGCGAACGGGTTATTAAGCTGCAGCGGAACGGACACCCCTTGGATCCCGACGCTACGTTCGAAGTGGTGATGAACAGCTATCGGGCGGGAGGCGGCGGAAACTTCCGGATGCTGATGAACAAGCCTGTCGTCAGGGAGATTCCGACGGACATGACGGAGATTTTGGCCGATTATATTTTGAAGCATCAGGTCATCCATGCCGTCTGCGATCACAACTGGAAGGTCGTCTACTAAATAGATCCGCACATAACAAAACCAACCATTTGTATGACATCCTATGAAAAAAACCTCCAATCCTGCGCTGCATCAGGGTTGGAGGTTTATGCGTTTACGGATGAACGGAGCGTCATATTAGGACCGTCAGATAAGCTTGTTATCCTTGGACCAGTTTGGATCGAAGCTTGTTCGAGAACCATTCGATAAGGAGGATAAGGATGACAAGGCCGATTAAGATGGAGCCGACCTGATTCCACTTATAGCTGTTCATGGCAAAGATCAGCGGCGCTCCGATCCCGCCGGCTCCCACGAGTCCTAGAATTGAAGCCTCACGCATGTTCATGTCGAACCGATAAATGGTAACGGACAGGAACAGCGAGAACAACTGCGGAATAATTCCATAGCGGATCTTCTCAAAAGTGGTACAGCCGATGGATGTCATCGACTCCAGGACTTTCTTGTCCAGCTCCTCGATCGCATCCACGTAAAGCTTGGACAGCATACCGATCGAGGTCAGCCCGATCGTGAGCACCCCGGCAAACGGTCCCGGACCTGATACCCGGATGAACATCAGCCCATAGACGAGGGCAGGGATCGTTCGGATCATAATAAGCAGCATTCTTGTAAGCCAAGCGATCGGCTTCGGCATGATATTGGAGGCGGCCAAAAAGGCGAGCGGAACAGACAGCACGGCACCCACCAGCGTACCCAGAAATGCAATGGCCGTCGTTTGAACGAGCAGGTAGAGAACACTCTGCTTCGAGACGCTGAACAGCAGGTCCAAATCCGGATGGACAATGCCTTTCAATATGTTAAGGGCGATTGCCAGTCCGTTTTGGTTCACGTCTTTAAAGCTTACAGCGCTTAATGACCAGGCGAGCAAAATCAGAACGATTGCCGCCACGGTCAACACATAGCGATGATTGCGGGGGGATGCAAGCAGCTGCTTCTCAATTGTCGTCATAGCATGGATCTCCTCAATTTAACTTTTTTCGAAAATGCTCGCTGATCGTTTCAATCACGTATACGGTGACTCCCAGCGACAAAATGATCATACCTACGCGCGGATAGTCGCGCCATCCGAGATTTTCGTTGATCAAGAGTCCGATTCCGCCTGCCCCTACATAACCGAGAATGGCTGCATAGCGCACGTTCCCCTCAAAGCAAAACAAAGTGGTGGACAGATAACGCGGGAGCACTTCTGGAAAAATAGCGTAGCGAAAGGCTTGAACACGGGTCATGCCAATGGACTCCATGGCTTCGAAGGAGCCCATATCGACGTTTTCGATCTGCTCGTACAGAAGCTTCCCGACGTACGATAGGGTAAAGAGCAGGATGGCCACCAGGCCCGCCGTCGGTCCCAATCCGAAAACGAAGGTTGCAATCAGCGCTGTCACCAGCGTCGGCAATGTTCGGAGCAGGCTAAGCATAACTTTAAAAATGGTCACGACCGCTTTGTTGCGAATGACGTTGAACGAAGCAAGCAGGGCGAACGGTAGAGCCAGAAGGGCGCCGATCATCGACCCAAGCACGGACATCTGCAGCGTATCCAGCAAGGCTCCCCACAGCTGTGGCGTATAACTCCATATGGGAGGGATCATCTCGCCTAGAATGATAAAAAACTGGCGGATCCTCGTGAACAGAACATGTAGGCTGAACCCCGTCAAATTGACGGATAACGCGGTCACGGCTGCGAGCGTGAGCAAGGTAAGGGGAAGCCGCGATCTTTTTTCCAGGACAATTTTACCGTTTGGAAGAACCATCTTTTTGGGAGGAAACCATTTATCAAACATGCGCCTAATTCGCCTCCGCCAAAAATGGAGTTTCATTGGACTTGCTGCCGTAAATGTTATCGAGGGTTTCCTTGGTCACCTGATCGGCTGCTCCGTCGAAGACGATTTCGCCTTCGCGCACTCCGATAATGCGATCGGCATACTCCAGCGCGATCTCCACATGATGAATGTTCATGATCACAGAAATCTTCATGGTCTGATTGATGGTTTTGAAATCGTCCATAACCAATTTCGACGTTACCGGGTCCAGTGAAGCAATCGGCTCGTCCGCCAACAGGATATCCGGATTCTGGGCGAGTGTTCGCGCCAGCGCTACACGCTGCTGCTGCCCGCCCGAGAGCTGGTCTACTCGCACGTATGCTTTATCCAGAATGCCGACTTTATCGAGAGCCTCCAATGCTTTGAGCTTATGTTCCTTGGTAAATACACCGGTCAGCTTGCGCCACATCGGAAGGTCAGGCACGAAGGAAACCAGAACATTCTTGATGACGCTCATTCGAGTGACCAAATTGAAGGACTGGAAGATCATCCCGATCCGTCTTCGGAAACGGCGAATTTGTTTTCCTTTCAATTTGGACACATCGACATGATTCACGTAAAGGTGGCCGCTGGTGATATCGTGCATGCGATTAATGCAGCGGATCAGCGTAGACTTGCCTGCACCGGATAAACCGATTACGGCCACAAACTCTCCTTGTTCGATCTTCAGATTGATATTTTTGAGTGCATTCGTGCCGTTGTGATACGTCTTGTTTACGTGGTTAAACTCAATCATGGCTAAACTCCAATCCTCGCATATTCAGCTGCTGAACAGAAAAAAAGGAGAACATCGGTTAAAGGCTTGATGCTCTCACTTTTAATAAAAGAATAAAGTCGTTGGACGATCATGCGGTGTTTATTATTTTTTCAAGTTTTTAATTATCTCCTGCGCTTTGCGCTCGCCGTCGTAATCGGAAGGCTGTGCTTCCTTGTAGCCTTCGTGGCTGTATACCGCGATCACGTTCTTCCCTTCCTCCGTCTGGGCGATGGCGATAAAGGCTTTTTGAAGCGCGGCCTTCAGCTCGTCGTTCATGGTTGGGCTGTTCTTGCTGACGCTAATGGTGTCATTGTAAATGCCTTGAGTGACCCCGATAATATTCGTTTCGTCCCAAATCGATTGTTTACGGCCGAATTCATTTGTCCATTGCTCTTCATAGTCGCGTCTTGCGTCCGCGAAAGCAACGATAATGTCGACTTGTCCGGCCGCCAGTCGGGCGAAGGAACTGCCGTAAGAGTCGGATGTTACGACGTGGGAAAGGTCGGTAATGCTTTTGTTATAGTTGTCTTGCAGCCACAGCGTAGGGTAAATGTATCCGGCGGAAGAAGAGGTGGACATCACAGCCCAGTTCGCATCGTTCAACTCTTCCCATGTCAGTTCTTCTCCGTTGTTGATTTTGGCAGCCAATGTTTGACCTTTATCGGATGGACCTGCAATGAACAGAGCCCGATAATACGTTGCCTGATCGCTTGTCGGCTGGGTCGGCTTATTATCGTTCCAGTCCTTAGCCTGGTCGGAGTCATTGGATAATCCAGCACGGGTGGCGGTCAAAATGACGTCGGCTCCGTCATCGTACAGAGCATATGTGCCGCCCGGTATAAAACCGACATCCGTTGTACCGGCAGTCAGTGCTTCGCCGACGGCTTCATAGGTGGTTCCTACATCAATGCTGACTTTTCCGACATCAAATCCCTCGGATGCTAGCTGGCTCTTCAGCAATTCCTTGAGCGGATCCGTTGCCGTAATGATTTGATCCGGATCCTTGGACGGGACGAAGCTGATTTTCAGCGCTTCGATTGTCTGAGCCGCTGTGCCCGAACCGCCTGTGGATTGGGAAGTCGAAGTCGGCGATGATGGGGCATCAGGCGTTGAATTGCCCGAGCCGGAGCTGGAGCTGGAGCCGCAGCCGGCAAGCAGCGCGATAACCAAAGCGAATACGGATACAAGCGTCATTTTTTTCTTCAACATAAGTCCCCCTGATTATAATAGTGATTCTCAAGACACGGGCTGACCTCGGCCTTGAAAGCCAACCCAATTGTATAATCGCTTTATTATCGATGGATTAACCTTGTGTTAAGTCAGTTATAAATATGTAGGATTTTCCAAAGAAACATAATAAATATTATGTAAACTAAAAGTAGTCGCCTTGAAGGCGGCTTTTTTGCATGGCATGAAGAAAATCTTCGAATCTTGATGGTTCTCTGATATTTCCCGATTACCGTTGTTGTTACCACATCATCTTTGACATGCAGGATATAAGGAGGCTTGTTACATGAAGATAACGTCCAAAGGCTGGATCCTCTTTACGGTTAGCGCGCTGCTCCTACTAACAGGATGCGAAAGGCTGGAACAGTTCACGCAAAAGGTGGTTGAGGAAACGCAAAAAACAGCCCACTATACATTGGAACTCGACGAGGAAACGGACCTTACGATCGAGCAGCTTATCGATGAAGGGCGACTGGACCGTCTGGTGTTCGACGGAAGACTGTATGAGCTGCAAGGGGAAGCCGATCCGGAGTCTAAAGGCGGCCGTATAGGTTTTATCGGCGAAACGTATTATGTGGATCAGGAGGGGAAGAGGTGGACCGAGGATGAACTGAAGAAGCCCTACCTATACCTTGATCCGAATGAAATTCGGGAGAAAAATCCCATGACGTATGGTTCCGTCTATCGACATAAAGGAGAGCCCAAGGGGAGCTCCAACCGGATCATCATTGAGCTTAACCGGAAGGTTCTGGAAGCAGAGCTGGTCCGTGAAGAGTAAAGAACTGCATCAATTCAACATATTACAAAGGATAGGAATGATGAAAATGGTTAACGGCCCTTTATTAGAAATGAAGAAGGTTTCCAAGCGCTTTGGCAAGGAAAACGTCATCAAGGAGCTCTCCATGCAGGTGCCTGCAAACTGCATTTATGGACTTCTCGGCCCTAACGGAGCGGGCAAGTCGACGACGCTTAAGATGCTGACCGGCATCATTGCGCCGTCATCCGGCAGCATCTGGTTTGACGGTCACCGCTGGAGCAGGCAGGATTTGAAGCAAATCGGAGCGTTGATCGAATCTCCGCCGATTTACGGAAATTTAACGGCTTTCGAAAACCTGAAGGTTCGCAGCCTGCTGCTCGGGCTTCCGGATTCGCGAATTCAAGAAGTATTGGATTTGGTGAATTTGTCAACGACCGGCAAAAAAACAGCAAGGAATTTTTCAATGGGGATGAAGCAGCGTTTAGGAATAGCGATTGCACTGCTCAACCGCCCCCGTTTGCTCATCCTCGATGAGCCTACGAACGGGCTGGATCCGGTCGGTATCCATGAGCTCCGTGAGCTGATCCGTTCTTTTCCCCGTCAAGGGGTGACCGTCATCCTTTCCAGTCATTTGTTGTCCGAGGTGGAACAAACAGCCGACCGAATCGGTATTATTAACCACGGCGAGCTGCTATATGAAGGGGAAGTTCAATCCGGACAAAATTTAGAGCAACTATTTATGGATGTCGCTACAACTCCTGCAAGACGAAAGGGGGGGTACAGATGATTCCTTATCTACGATCGGAACGCCTAAAGCTCAAACGTACGTTTTCAACCAAGCTTTTCTTTCTGGTACCCATCGCAAATGTGGCGTTTTCGTTGCTTATGAATCCGATGTATTTTGTATCCAATACCATTAATTGGTGGTCTATTCTGTTCCTGCCGCTGATGCTCGCTCTATGGGCCGTCCAGACCCATCAGAAGGAACAGCTTGCTTCACGATATCAAGGGGTCTATCTGCTTCCGGTTTCGCTCCGAAATATCTGGCTAGCCAAGCTGATCGTGATTAGCATCTACTCTCTTGCAGCCTTCGCGGCCTATCTTTTGGTTCTGGGGGCGGTCGGCATGCTCTTTACGGGAGAGAGCATCATTACGATGGCCACGTTCATGTCCGCATTGGTGCTGTGGCTAACCACTCTCTGGGAAATTCCCCTGTTCATGTGGGTCGCCAAAAAATGGGGAGCAGCAACAGCGATCGGAATCAACATCGCATGTGCAATGGGCCTGGGGATTCCGCTCTCCTCACGGACATTCTGGTGGGCATGCCCATGGAGCTGGTCCATCCGGCTGATGGCTCCGATTGCCGGAGTCCACCCCAATGGGACATTGCTGGAGCCGGGGCATGCGATGCTGGATATGAAGGTTCTGCCGATAGGGGTTGGAATGTCATTGTTACTTACGGCGGTACTAAGCATGTTGACGATGCAGCGATTTGGTCCGCAAATTCGAAGCGGCAAAGGAGGCCGCTGACAGGGAATGAACGTATGGGGATGTTTTAGAGCCGATCTGATGAAGCTCAAGCGAACCAAGCTTATGTGGATTCTCGCCGCAATTCCCGTCGCTTACGCCGCGCTTTTTCTGGCGTATTTTACCGGCAGGACAGAATCTTCCTCACAGATGTATTTGTTCTACATGGAGAGTTTGGGCGTTGCGCTGCCCTTTTTCATAGGACTTGCGGCTGGCTTCATGATTGACCAGGAAAGGCAAGCCGGCCATTTCCAAGTGCTGCTCGGGGGAACGACATCCAGGATTAGCGGATATATGAGCAAACTGCTTTTGTTGCTCTTATTGCAAGGATTATTGATATTCTTTGCCGTAATCCTTTGGATCGGGGGTATGAAATGGGGGATGGGCTTGACCGATATTCCTATTTGGAGTTACGTTTGTGGGTGGTTCTGGCTTACATGTTCCAATTTCATGCTGCTGATGATGCATTTATTTATTGCGTTTGTGTTCGGGATGGGCGCATCGATCCTTATGGGAGGAGCCGGATTGCTGATGACTGCGCTCATGGCGACCGGTCTTGGCGATCAGGTATGGATGTACGTGCCTTGGGCGTGGGGAGTTCGATTCAGTGGTTTAACCGGCATGGTATTGGACGGCTCCTTGGCTCCGGAAATGGCGAACTACGTGCAAGACAAGATGGCGCAGGGCATGGGATTTGCCGTCTCGTTGACTGCGGTCGGTCTTGCGGTAAGCATCGCCTGGTTTCGCCGATGGGAAGGAAAGACTGCGCATGAATAAGGCGCTTGTACATAGAAAGAGGTGTAAGGATGGCAAAAATACTGGCAATCGACGACGAAATGGACATTTTGGCATTGATAGCAAATATTCTGCGACGTGACCGTCATGAGGTGATTACCCGATCGGAAGTGACGGAGATCCAGCCTGAAGCATTTCAAGGATACGATCTGATCCTGTTGGACGTCATGATGCCTCACGTGGACGGTTTCGAATTGTGCAGGAAGATTCGAGGGTATGTCAGCTGCCCGATTCTTTTTCTCACGGCCAAGTCGGACGAGGAGGACGTGGTGAACGGGCTGATGCATGGAGGGGACGACTATATCGCAAAACCGTTCGGCGTTAAAGAGCTTAGTGCGCGGGTGAATGCCCATTTGCGGAGAGAATCACGGGAGAAAAGCTTGTCCAGGCTTACCGTTTCGGGAGTCAGCTTTGATTTTGACGCGAAGGAAGTATGGGTAGGGGATCATCAGGTTCGGCTGACTCCGAATGAATACAAAATCTGTGAGCTGCTCGTTCGACGAAGAGAGCGGGTATTCACCCGTGAAGAAATCCATGAGGAGGTTTACGGGATTGATGGAGATGCCTTATTTACGACGATTACGGAGTTTATCCGGTCGATTCGCAGTAAGTTCAAGGCGTGTGGGGTCTCTCCCATCTCAACGGTGTGGGGAGTGGGCTACCGATGGGACAACGATTAAGACAATCCAGCCTTAGGCGGGAACTGCTGCATTACGTCATCCTCTTATCCGTTTGCCTTATTGTATTGGTCCTGCTGGGTGTTCTCCTAAACAGACTGGCGATAAATGCAGGTCTCGTCGTCCATGCCAATTATGACGAACGGCGGGTTCTGGATGCGGAGCCGGGTATACAGGAGGCAAGATTGTTTTCCCATGAACTGATTCCTGAAGACATTCCTTATGTTGTGGTGGATAAACGCACGCTTCAGGTGGTTGAAGGCACGCTGGATCCTTCCGGGGAGGAGGCGGCCATTCGAGCGATTCAGAACAGAACAGCCTATCAGGGGCAGGCCGTTTACCGTGTGGTCGAAAGAGAGCAAGAATATGTGGTTCTCCACTATAAGGTCCGTTCCCGCTTTACATTGCCATGGTTAAGAGCGCATTTTCCGGATTATGAGCTTACGACGCTCATCATCGGCATAATAGCGATCATTGGCATCGTATTTGCGGTGACCACGATCTTTGCCAGGCGATTACAGCGGCAATTTGATCGCATTCAGCAGCTGACCATGCGGATTCGGAATCGGGATTTGAGTATGGAGGCGGAGAGGTCACCGATTAAGGAATTCGATGATGTTTTGTCCTCGCTTCAGGAAATGGCCAAAGCGCTGGAAGCTTCGCTTCAAGCCCAGTGGAGAACGGAAACCCGGAAGCGGGAGCAGATTAGTGCGTTGGCTCACGACATCAAGATCCCCGTCACGATTATCAAAGGAAATGCCGAACTGCTGAGCCTTGATGAGCAAAGCGAGGAGCATGCAGGATATACCGAATATATCTTAAATGCGAGCAGCAGGATCGAAGAGTATGTCAGCCTGCTCATCCATATCTCAAAGACGGAACAGGACATGAACATAACGCTCAAGCCCACCTGTCTGAGGGATTTTGCAGTTGGGCTGATACAAGACTTCTCGGGTTATATCGGGCAGCGCAGGATCGAGATTGCACTCGACCTGGAAGAGACAGTGACGCTGGAGCCGGCATTTGATCATGAACTGATCCATCGTGCTGTTATGAATATTTTGACGAATGCAGCGGATCATACGCCGGACGGTGGAGAAGTTCGAATGGCGGTCTCCTCATCGGGCCAGCACGTGCAATTTCGAGTGACGGACAGCGGGCGCGGTTTTACGACTGAAGGTTTGGAGCAGGCTACCCAGCTGTTTTATATGGGAGACAAGAGCCGTTCAGCGAAAGGTCACTACGGCATCGGATTAACATTTGCCAATAATGTAGCACGGCTCCATCATGGCTCTTTACAGCTTTCCAATCGGCCTCAAGGCGGGGCTGAGGTAACGCTTGAAATCCCCGCCCGGCTTAAATAAAAGTCCCATTACCAACGGTAATATATTTCGAAGCACCATCGTTTCGACCGAGTATCTCAGTTCTACAAAGCCACTGATCAAGCATCAGTGGTTTTTTGTTTGACCTTGACACTAGTGTCAAGGTCTAGAATAAAGGACGAACGCGGCCAACAGGAGACGGTTCTATATGGTTCGATATTTCTTTCGACAAGGGAAAGGGGAAATCAAAGTGAGTACCGATCAAAGCAAGAACGAAGCTCTCTCTCCAGTGACCATCATCGGTCTTGGCGAGATGGGGCAGGCATTAGCAAATGTATTTTTGCAAAACGGATATCCTACGACGGTTTGGAACCGGACGGCAGCGAAGGCAGAAGCCTTGGTGAAGCAGGGAGCTGTGCTTGCTGCCACACCTCGTGAAGCCATACAGGCAAGCCCGGTCGTGATCCTGTGCGTTCTGGATTACGATGCCGTACATGAAATCCTTGATCCACTCGGTGATGCACTTAAGGGTCGTGTTCTGTTCAACCTAACGAACGGAACTCCTAAGCAGGCACGTGATACCGCACAATGGGCTAAGGATCGAGGTTACGATTATATCGATGCCGGTATCATGGCCGTTCCGCAAATCATCGGAACCGAGGATGCTTTTATCCTCTACAGTGGAGGAAACAAGAACTCCTTCGATTCCAATAAGGAATTGTTGGATGTAATGGGCGCGTCCACCTACTTAGGCGAAGATGCCGGTTTAGCATCCTTGCTGGATCTAGCGATGAATGGTGCGATGTATGGGATGCTCGCCGGTGCCATGCACGCTATCTCGGTAGTTGCCACAGAAGGGATCAAGGCACAGGCTTTCTCGTCAGAACTCTTGATTCCCTACCTCACTGCAATTACCGGCATCATACCTAATCTAGCCCGCCAGTTCGACACGAAAGAATTTACGGTTGGCGTCTCGGCCAAACTTGCCATGCAGCAGGTGGGTTTCAGAAATATTCGGCAAGCCAGCAAGGACCAAGGGATTAGTACAGAGCTGCTCGACCCGATCCAATCTCTTATGGACCGGCGTGTCGCTGCCGGGTTCCCCGATGACGACTTCTCCGCTGTTACCGAGCTTTTTAAACAAGCAAAGCACCAAAACACGTGAACTTGATTATTTCTGTGCATCTTTATAGGCGTTTAAGACTAAACCGTCGTAATTAGTGACAATCCCATGAAAGGAGTTATTCCAATGAAAAGTGATCATATTGAAAACATAAACAAGTCTGCCAGTCATGGAACTGAAAAAGTTGGGAGTCGTTTATCGGTTACGGTTATCGGTCTAGGCCCCATGGGGAAGGCGATCGTCGGCGCTTTCTTGGATAAGGGCTATGAGGTGACTGTGTGGAATCGCACGTTAAGTAAAGCCGATGATTTGATGGCTAAAGGTGCGATGAAGGCATCCACGGTCAGCGAAGCGATTACGTCCAATGATTTGATCGTTCTCAGCTTAACGGATTACCGTGCGATGTATGCTATTTTCGAACCGATCTCGGAGCAATTAACCGGAAAAGTTATCGTAAACCTGAGCTCGGATACCCCTGAAAAAGTACGAGAAGCGTCAGAATGGTTAGCCGAACGCAACGCCGTACAGCTCACCGGCGGAGTGTTGGCCTCGCCTCCGGGTATCGGTAATAAAGAATCCGTCACTCTATATAGCGGCCCTAGGAAAACCTTCGACGATCACCAAAATATCCTGGAGGTGCTGACCAGTACTAGCTATAAGGGCGAGGACCCGGGACTTGCCATGTTGTACTACCAGTTGCAAATCGATGTCTTCTGGACCGCTATGCTCAGCAACCTGCATGCAGTTGCGGTGGCGAGAGCAAACGGAATCACGGCTGAACAGCTCCTGGCTTATGTTTCGGACATTCTATCCACTATGCCGAAGTTACTGGAATTCTACGCTCCCAGGATTGACGCTGGGACACACAGCGGTGATGTGGAGAAACTTGCGATGGGGCTGGCGAGCGTCGAACACGTCGTTCAAACATCAAATGAAGCAGGAATCGATGCTTCGCTGCCGGCCGCTGTCCTGGATGTCTTCAAACGCGGTGTTGCTAGAGGACACGCTGGTGATAGCTTCACGAGCCTAATTGACATGTTCCAAAAACACTAGGTTAACCGTTACATGTTCGGTCCATAGGAATGAAGGCAGCTTGTCATAATCCATCTGTTGCACTTAACTTAATTAGCTCGACATCGCAGATTTGAACGATTGACAAGGCCAATGAGAACTTGGAGCAAACTCAATTGAATAAGAATTCACACAAAAACGCATTGTATGGGACAATGCGTTTTTGTGTGCTTTTGATCAGGAAGACAATGTTGAAATATCTCATGACATTGAAGAGAGGGTTCTTCATTGGTTTTGTGCACTCCTACAAAATTGTTCATTGAAGCTATCTATTTTCTAGGAAGGCACCATCTTTTCCAACACCCTAATTTTAGAGATCATAACAAAACTGTTTCTCTAGACCCACCAGTTTTTTACATTGTATGATGGGAACTGTTATGGGGAGGCGAAAGCGCAACAATCGGTAAAGGGGGATAGCTGCGCATTTTATACTGGATTGGATCCCAATCCTGATAGAGCTCAACGTTTAGTAAAAATCACACAGAAAGGAAGTTGTCCTGCTTGTTAGAACAATTCATGGACTATTCATTGCGAATTATGCCGGGGATCCTGTTGTTAATCATGGCGTATTTGTTGTTGCCAAAGCAGACAGTAGAGGCAAGGCTTTTCATTCTCGTATTGGGATTCATTTTAATCCGGGATGCCATGACCCCTCTCGGCTTTTGGAAACTGGGGGCGACAGGGCAAACCGTATGGCTTCGATTTCTTGATGATGGGTGGTTACTCGTCACGCTTGGCATGATGTCGCTCATTCTTACTTTCAGTATCGTTGTTACGAATAAACCTTTATTAAATCTCCTGTTCTGGTGCGGCAAAGGCAAGGCGGCTTCTGTTTTCGCCGGAATGCTGGGTGCTCTGATTGTCGTCCTACCGTTTGCTCTAATCTATTCCTTCATCGATCTGGAAGAGCGAGGAGGAGCGGTTCCTCCTTATGTTTTGCTTCCGTTACTTTTTATGGCATTGGCCGGCAACTTCATGGAAGAGGTGCTGTTTCGGGGGTATTTACAGGGGTACTTTGAACGAATTAGCGGACCTATGAAGGCAGCTGTAATTTCGGCAATTCTCTTTGCAACCGGGCACATCTTTTTGGCACTAACGGTAACGGATATTGGGGGACCGATTTTACTATTTACCTTGTACGAGGGAATCGTATGTGCTTATGTCCGCATGAAATATGGCATCCTTCCATCGACCTTGACGCATGGGCTCGCGATATTCACATTAGCCTCCGGGTTAATATAGCGTGGTGTTTAGGGGAATTGACAAGATGCCGGTTATAACAAGGGGAACAGCACTCACAATATATCCATAGCGTAGAAGCTACGGGCACTTTATTAGTTTTTTTATTTGTTGCCGGATAGAAAAATGTGGTACGATGTAAGTAGCGATATTGAAAATGGTAACCAAAATCAAAACAAAGGACTGGTATACTTTGAACGATGATCAAATAAAAATTGGTCTTTCAAAAAAGAACGGTCAACTAGGTTTCATGTTTACTCGCGGGGGAGCGCGCGAGGGAGCTGGAAGAAAAGGGATCGGAATGACGAGGAAGATATCTTTGACTCTAACTGAAGAAATCTGGGAAGAAATTGATCGTGAATGTGGGGAGCTGGAGATCTCTCGATCTGCATATTTAAGGAACATGATTGAATCATACTACGCTGCAAATAAGAAAGACGGGTGAATTCGTTGTTAATACACATTTCAAGGGAATTACTCGTCAAGGCCATTCAACATGTATATAAAGCGGTATCAAATAACGGTCGCGGGTCTATGATATCTGTAATAAACATATTGGTTCAGAATGAATGGATTTTTATTAGCGGTACTGGTACAAGTCTGGCAGTTCAATACAAGGTTTGCACTTCAGATAGTAAGGTCCGAATATTTAATCAAGGGAGTATTACCTGTCAAGCGAATTATTTATATGAAATTAGCCGTAAATTAGTGGATGATATTGTAATTATTGAGGTAATTGAACAGCGAATATTATATATAACATCCGGAAGTACACAGGTTCGGTTGAACGGGATGTTACATACTGACATCCCATTTTTTTCTCAAAATAAATATCAGCAAACAACCAATCAATTTATTGTACCGTGCAACTTGTTAGTACCTATGATTAAACAGGTAGCGGGGGTCGCTTCAACTACTGACGCTAAACCGGTTTTTATGGGGGTGTGCTTGGAGATTCAAGGAAGTCAACTCACGATGATTGCTACAGATGGAGTCGTGCGAATGGCTAGATGCTCAATCCCGATTGAGAACGATGCTGGGTGGACGGGAATCTCCATTATCCCTGCTACGAGTTTGATAGATATAGCTAAAATGCTGACCAATGACGGCTTTACCGATGTAGTGATAGAATTAAATCATTATGAAATAAGATTTATGACTCCTAATTTGCTTATTAAATCGGCAGTGATTGAGGGATTATATCCCTCAACCCGAAATCTAGTCCCACATATTCATGTATCCGAGGTTGTCCTAGACAATATATCATTTAGACAATTGCTAGATCGCGTGTCTGTGCTGGCTGGTTATCATCTCGTAACAATGCAAATATCAGAAGGAAGATTGACCCTCTTGTCAAATACGGCAGAGATTGGTGGTATAAGTGATGAGTTGGATTTAAAAGAGCAATCCGGAGAGAATTTTAGCATAACGATTAATGGGAAGTTTCTTATTAGTACGTTACGGTGCGTCAATGAAGATTACATCCGGATACGTTTTACCGGTTCGAGGAGTCCTATTTTATTACTTCCAGTCCGCGAAGAAAGAGATTGGCTGTTCTTGTTAACTCCCGTCTTGACCAAATCTTCTTAAAGAGAATCTTCCAGTTTTAATGTATTAATGGAAAATGCAAGAATTTAGTCAGCCATAAAATTTCCGCCGAGAACTTCAAGGCGCAAATACCACACATCAGCTAAAGCTTCAATGGCTCGATGGAGTGGTTTTTTTGTTTTTCACCGAGTTGTCGAAAAGATTCGATGCTTTCATGAACGAGACGCTTTCGTGATTCATTTGAGAGATTGCTTCGTTATAATATCGTTTAAATATCGGGTATGTATTGGTTAGGGCTTATCCCGATCAACGAGTGTGCAGGGTTTTGAAAGGAGGCAGTTTATTTTGGTTATAGATACCGTGCTTTGGAGCAAATGGCTAACCGGGCTGACGCTTGCGTTTCATGCGATCTTTGCGACGGTTGGCGTCGGGGTGCCGCTGATGATCGCCATTGCCGAATTCGTCGGAATTCGCAAGAAGGATCCGCATTACCTGCTCATGGCCAAAAGGTGGACGCGGGGCTTTGTCATTTCCGTGGCAGTGGGCGTGGTGACCGGAACGGCGATTGCATTGCAGCTTGCGCTCGTGTGGCCGAACTTTATGCGTCTGGCAGGGAATGTTATCGCGCTTCCTTTGTTTATGGAGGTTTTTGCATTCTTTTTTGAGGCCATCTTCCTCGGGATCTATATGTACACGTGGGACCGGTTTCGCAATCCGTATATCCATTGGCTGCTGACAATTCCGATTGTAGCGGGGGCCGGCATGTCCGCATTTTTCATCACGTCGGTGAATGGATTCATGAATCAGCCCGAAGGCTTTGTCATGGAGGCTGGCCACTTTACGGCCGTGGATCCCGTGCAAGCGATGCTGAATACGGCAACTCCCTCAAAAGTGTTCCACGTCCTAACCTCGGCCTATTTGACGGGAGCCGCCTTGCTGGCGGGAATTGCAGCCTACGTTATTCTGAGAAAAGGAGCATCGGCTTATTACAAAAAAGCGCTGAAGCTCATGATGGCTATTGTTCTGGTGTTCAGCGTGCTGACCACCTTAGCCGGGGACCTGTCCGCCAAATTCCTGGCGGAGCATCAACCGGAGAAGCTGGCCGCCGCGGAATGGCATTTTGAGACGGAGCGCGGTGCGGATCTGATTTTATTGGGCTGGCTGAATGCGGAGCAGAAGATCGTGGGTGCGCTCCACCTTCCGAAAGCGCTCAGCTTTCTGGCCTTTGGAGACTTTGATGCCGAAGTGAAGGGGCTGGAGGAGTTTCCGCCAGGTGAATGGCCGCCGCTGCTCGTACACTATTTGTTTGATTTCATGGCCATGATCGGTTTTGTGATGTTGGCCGTCGCATTTCTGTATTTCTTGTTCTTGTTCTGGAAGAAACGAAATTCGCTCAATAAGTGGCTGCTTCGGGCCATCGTCGCGTGCATCCCACTGGCGTTTCTGGGTGTTGAGCTGGGCTGGTTCTATGCGGAGCTCGGACGGCAGCCGTGGATTATTCGCGGATATATGCGCGTAGAGGAGGCGGCTACGACATCACCGAATGTGAGGATTCTCTTCTTCCTGTTCCTGCTGCTGTATATTGTGCTCGGCACGATGTGTGTCTTTGTCCTGAGACGCTTGTTCCGTAACAAACCGGCAGAGGCCGAGCTCGAATCGTTAAGGCAAGAGAAGTTTATTCAATCCATGGAAAAGGGTGAGCCGGTATGATCAGTTACGAGTTGATAGGCATCTCGGTGCTTTGGCTGTTTTTATACGGCTATTTAATTGTAGCCTCCATTGATTACGGCGCTGGCTTTTTTGCCTTCTATGCCCGGCTGACCAAACAGGATCATCTGATCAATCGATTGATCTCCCGCTATTTATCGCCGGTTTGGGAGATTACCAATGTGTTTTTTGTCTTTTTCTTTGTCGGCATCGTCGGTTTCTTCCCTGATACGGCCTATTATTATGGCTCTTCGCTGCTTGTTCCGGGGAGCATTGCCGTGATTTTGCTGGCCATTCGCGGTTCCTTCTACGCATTCGAGAATTACGGCTCCAAAGAAAACATCGTCTATCTGTTTCTGTACGGGGCTACAGGTTTGTTAATACCGGCATCCTTGTCGGTCGCACTGACGCTTTCCGAAGGCGGTTTTATCTCAGAGGCAAGAGGCGCGGTTACGCTGGATTATTGGGCGCTGATGACAAGCCCGCTGTCGTGGAGCATCGTGGCGCTGGCTATCGTATCGGTGCTGTTTATTAGCGGTACGTTCCTGGCCTTCTACGCTTCCCGGGCAGGCGATCAGCCAGCCCTAAAGCTGATGCGGACCTATGCCATGTTCTGGAGCACGCCGACGATTATTGCCGCGCTCACGGCATTTATTTATCTCAGTCAACATAATGAGCGGCATTTTCAGAACATGATGGACTTATGGTGGCTGCTGGCGCTGTCGGTTGGTTTCTTCATGATCGCGCTGTGGCTGCTGTACAGCGGACGCCGATACGGACTGGCCTTCATTTGCGTCATGCTGCAATTTTTCTGCGCGTTCTTCGCGTACGGCATCGGGCAGTATCCATATATATTGGATCCGTACATTACCATTCAGAGCGGCGCTACGCATGAGTCGATGGGAGCTGCGCTTGTTGCGGCCTTTATCGGCGGGCTCTGTCTGCTGATCCCGTCCCTGATTCTGGTCTTCCGGCTCTTTCTGTTTGATGCGGATTATGTCAAAGGCAAAAAATAAGGTGGGCGCTTGTCCCGCTACAATTAGGATTACCTTGGAGGGAGTGCGTAAACAGGAGGTGGAGATTACTTGAAAAAGAAAAGCAGCCTGCTGTCAGAACAAATGTCTGCACAGAGGAAACGTCTTATCCTCTTAGGGTTCACGTCGCTTGCGCTCGGTGCAGCCATCACAGTCCAGGCGGTGCTGCTCGCCGAAGCAGTCGAGAGGATTTTTGTTCAGAGATCGTCCTTGGCGTCGGTTGCTGGTATTCTTGGTGCATTGATTGGCGTGATGGCAGCGCGGACGCTGCTGTCGTATGGAAACGGGAGAATCGGCTTGCAAATGGCTTCCAGTGCCAAAACGAGCATGCGAGCAGCGGTGCTTCGTAAACTGTCCAATGCTTCGATGCCGATGTCGCTTCGCGGGCAAACGGGCGGCAAGGTGAGTGTGGCGCTGGATGCCGTGGATGAGGCGGACAGTTACTTCAGCCAGTATATGCCGCGAATGATGGAAGCAGCGGTTATTCCTGTCCTGATCTTGATTATGGTTTTTGCTCAGCATTTGAATTCCGGCTTGATAATGCTAGCGACAGCTCCTTTTATCCCGATATTTATGATTCTCGTTGGGCTGCAAACAAAGAACAAATCGGAGGAGAAATTTGCGCAGCTGGCCGAATTCTCCGGCACGTTTCTAGACTCCCTTCAAGGGCTGGTTTCGCTCAAGCTGTTCGGGCGGGCTCACCTCCAGCAGCAGGCAATTGAACGCAGCAGCTTAGGCTATCGCGATGCCACGATGGGGATTCTGCGGATTGCGTTTACCAACACCTTCATGCTGGAGTCCATCGTCATGCTGAGCATAGGCATTGTTGCGCTTGAGCTGGCCCTGCAGCTTCTCGTTTTCAAATCGCTGTCTTTTCAGACCGCGTTCTTGATCCTGCTGCTGGTGCCTGAGTTTTACAGCCTGTTAAAAAACACGGGAACGGCTTTTCACAGCGGGCGTACAAGCATGGGGGCAATTCGTAAAGTTGAGGAGCTGCTCGCGGAAAGAAGTGAAACCGAGGCTTCATTAACGAATTGGCAGGATGGCGGCGAAAATATGGACAAAACGCAACAGACCGAGCAGATGGATCCAGCGGATACTCCTGGGTTTGCCGATCGGAGCTCGATTCGGATGCCGCCAATCATCGAGCTGAGAGATGTCCGATTTCGGTATGCACCGGATTCGTTCGAGCTTGCAGTCGGCTCCATATCGTTTGGAGCGGGGGAGCAGATCGCCATCGTCGGAAAAAGCGGGTCCGGCAAAACCACCTTGCTGCATCTTCTTGCCGGGCTGCTGAAGCCGACGTCGGGGGAAGTGCTGGTGAACGGACGCCCGCGTTGGCAAATGGACGAGGCTCTATGGTTTGACCAAGTTAGTTATATTACGCAGCATCCCTATATTTTTGCCGGTACGTTAGCCGAGAACATTGCAATTGGCGCAAGCCGGGAAGTCTCCCGGGGCGAAATGGTGGAGGCGGCGAAGGCCGCCGGGCTTGCAGTTGTTGCAGACGAACTGGAGTTAGGCTATGACACCCCAGTCGGCGAAGGAGGCCGGGGGTTATCAGGGGGCGAGAAGCAAAGGCTGGCGCTGGCGCGCGCTTTTTTAAAGCGGCCCGCGGTTATTTTGTTCGACGAGCCTACGGTGGGACTGGATTTGCACACCGAACGCGTTCTGCAGCGGTCCATTGCCGAGCTGGCAGGCAGCGCAACCATGATTACCGTAGCCCACCGATTGTACACGATCCGGCATGCCGACCGGATATTGTATATGGACGACGGAGTGCTTCTGGACAGCGGGAGCCATGAGGAGCTGCTTGCACGGCTGCCCCAGTATGCCGAAATGGTCAATGCGCAGCGGAAAGGGGGATTTGCATGAGTGAGCTGGCGATTCTAACCAAAGCCATGATTCAGGAGCGGAAGGATATTGCCATCGCAATCGTTGGCGGATTCATTGCAGGCATCGCGGGGGTGAGCCTGTTTTCCGCTAGCGGATATTTGATCTCCCAGACCGTATTTGCCCCGCCGCTCTATACCTTGATCGTCCTAACCTCCCTCGTGAAGATTCTTGGATTGCTGCGGGCGGCAAGCCGCTACGCCGAGCGCTTGTATTCCCATCGGGCGACATTCTCGATGCTCAGCCGGCTGCGCACCTCATTCTTTGCCAAGCTGATTCCTTTGACCCCCGGCATTTTGGGCAGAAACCGCAGCGGAGGCCTGCTTGCACGAATCGTTGGGGATGTGGAAAGCCTGCAGCATTATTTTTTACGCGTCGCCTATCCTCCGGTCATTGTTGTCATGGTGTTTCTGGCTACGGTAATATTCACCTCCGTCTTTTCGATCTGGATTGCCTGTTTGTTCGTGCTGGGGATGTTGATTACGGCTTTTGTGGTTCCTGGAATCGTGCTGCTGGGGCAGCGTAGAAGACAGGGGCGCGTACGCGAGAAAAGGGCCGAGCTGTCCACGGAAGTGGCCGAAATGCTGTATGGTTACCGCGATCTAAAAGTATACGGGCAAATGAAAAAGCGCGAGCAGCTTCTGCAGGATGCCTCCGCCGCATTGGCGGCCGAGCAGGAGGCGGCAGCGCGCCACTTGCTGCGCGGTCAATCGCTGCATGCTTTCGTGGCCTATCTTATTTCCTGGGGAGTGCTGGTCCTTGGCGCGGTATTCATCATGAACGGTTCGCTAGCCGGCGTATTTCTCGCCATGCTGGTCATGGCTTCGCTGACTGTATTTGAAGAGGCGGCCCCAATGGCCACACTTCCTGCTTATAAGCAGGATAGCGAGCATGCGGCCAATAGGCTGGCGGAAACGGTTCTTGACGCTGATCGGCGGCAGCCCCAGCCAAGCGGTGCTTTATCCACCGATAAAGCCGTATCAGTCGAGCTGTGCGGTGTTTCGTTTCAGTATGAAGATGAATGCCGTCCTGCGCTGAAAGGCATTACCCTGTCTATTCCGCCGGGATCCAAGACCGCGATTGTCGGTCCGAGCGGCTCAGGAAAATCAACCCTCATCGATTTGCTGCTCAAGCTGCGCGTGCCAACAAGCGGCCTGATCCGATTGAACGATATATCGGTTCAAGAACTGAATGAAGCGAGCATTTGGCAGGCGTCGAATGTGGTGCTGCAGCACAGCCATTTTTTCCGGGGGACGATCCGGGACAACCTGCTGCTGGACGAGGAATCCTATACAGACGAGGAGCTGGCGGCAGTATTGGAGAAAGCGCTGCTTCCGAACAAATCGCTTGATGATCCCGTATATGAAAAAGGAGAGAATTTGTCAGATGGGGAGAAACAGCGCTTGGCCTTGGCCAGAGTGATGCTGCGCAAGGGACGTTTATGGCTTCTGGACGAACCGACGTCTTCCCTGGATTACGTGACGGAACAGCGTGTTCTCTCGCATTTGTTGACGGAAGCTGCCGATGATACCCTCCTGCTGATTTGCCATCGGCTGACCGGTTTGGAGAAAATGGACCGGATTGTTGTTTTGGACCAAGGGAGGGTTGTTGAAGCGGGAACTTATACGGAGCTGATGGAACAAAAGGGATATTTTTATGAGATGAAGCTCATTGAGCGGCAAATGATTGACGAGGCGTAAAGATAGAATACGAATCACCAATCGTACAACACTGATAGTTCAGACCTTGGCTGTCGAGAAAGTCTCGACAGCTTTTTTGTCTGGCACGCCATCTTTCCTTCAATCGAAAAATTCACAAAGGTGCCTCCATTGAAGGCTAACGTCCTTAAAACCATAGCCCGAAGGAGCCATTTAAAACGATGACCAATCGAGAGACAATGAGAAGGTTAATGCAACGGATTTAAGATGAGTTTGAAGGAGGGGCGTCATGTCAAGAAGCGGTATTAGACTCTTATTGACATTGGTGATCGTAGGATTGTTGACAGCCTGCGGCGGCCAGAAGAGCGGCGAAGGGGCGGCAAACACGGAAAGTCCGATCCCGGCTGTGTATAAACAGCGCTGCTTGTCCTGCCACGGGGATCAGCTCGAGGGAAGAGTCGGTCCGAATTTGCAAGCTGTGGGAAGCCGTCTTACCGAGGAAGAGATCGCCGCGATTATTTCGGATGGAATAGGCGGCATGCCGGCTTTCGGAAAAAGGCTGAGTGAGAAGGAGCTTGCATCCATTTCCGCATGGCTGGCCGAACATCAATAGAAGGGAGTTGACACGATAATCAATGAATAAGTCGGGAGCATGGTTATTATTCGCATGGCTGGTTGCGGCCGTCGCCACAAGCGGCAGTTTGTTTCTTAGCGAAGTATGGCATTTCACGCCATGCGTCTTATGCTGGTATCAAAGGATTTTCATGTATCCATTAGTCATTCTCTTGGGTATCGCGGCTTACAGGCAGCAGACATTTATTATTCCTTACATCCTGCCCCTGATTGTCATTGGCGGAGGCATATCAACTTATCATATCATCATTCAAAAGCTTCCGCGTTCGTCAGATGCCGCCGCATGCGGGCCGGTGTCTTGCCTGGACGACTACTTGAATTGGTTCGGGTGGCTGACCATTCCGATGCTGGCACTCGCGGCATTTCTGCTGATCGCTGCAGCACTTGGGCTGGCCGTGCGCGCGCAGAAACAAGAACAAGGCAATGAAGAAGCGGATGCGCATGTCTAGGATCCCTTGAGGAAATATCAATCCTTGGAGGAAGCTTCTCCTCATGGCGCGTGGACATGAACAGCGCGATATTGCCTGAAATGAACAAGAACAGCAGCCGGATTAGGATTTCCGCTGCTGTTCTTTTAATAAGGTCTGGATATCGGCCAAAATCTGATCATTCTCCATATCTTCACCCATTCGGTAAATACGGCGTACACGCTGCTGGCCGTCAATCAATAGCAGTGATGTGACGGAGTGCGCAAACAAGCCGTCATCCAGGCGTACGATCGAAAAATTGTACTGGGAAGCAAGCTCCTTCACCTCATGTTCTTCTCCACGAAGCAAGGTCCAGCCGCTCTGATCGATTCCCATTCGATCCGCATATTGCCGCAGCACCTCAGGCGTATCGTTATTCGGGTCGAACGTGATCGACACAAACTCAACGCCGTTCCCAAAACGTCCCTGTTCTTGAAGCTCTGCCTGAAGCGCGACCATATTCGCGGTTGTCGCAGGACAAATGTCCGGGCATCGTGTGAAGATAAATGAGGTTAGGCGGATCTTCCCGTCGAAATCCTTGTCCGTTACGGTTTCACCTTCAAGATCAGTTAATGCGAATCCAGGGGATTCCATTTTGACCGGAAGCGAATCCGAACGGAACGAGGATTGCAGCACCAAGTAACCCACAGCAGCGATACAGAGAATGATGATTGCCATAACATATCGGCGCATTGAAGATTTGCGAGCTCGTGACATTCCGTTTATCCTCCATATTCTTTGGTAAATAACGGTTTCAATTGTACTGAAAATGGTGCTGCCTTACCATGACTCCTTAGAGCCATGGAATCCCCTCTGGAATAAAGCCCTTTCCTTTCCCGACACAAATGTGTCGATGTTCAACTATGGAAATAGCTCTTATGAGTTATAGGAGCGAACGATTGAACTTGCTACAATCTGGGATATTACATCGGTACAGGAGAGGGAGGGAAGTAAGCATATGAAGCAAAGGATCGTTTCGCTCGTGTTGGTTCTATCGCTTATCGGAACGATGATAGCTTGTTCGAGCGAAGAACCTGTTGATTTGGAAGCTGTTCAAGCGGAGCTGACGACAAATCCGGAGACCGTCATCGCAGGAAGCCAGGCGGATATGAAAGTAACGGTTACCGGAATGAAGGTATCGGACACGGCACGGGCAACTTTCGATGTGCGGATTGGAGATGAGCCGGTGCTTATGGATGCGATTCATGAAGGGGATGGCGTATTCAGCGGAGCATTCACCTTCCCGGGCAAGGGCGTTTATACCGTCTATATTCACTTGTACGAGGACGATATCCATATCACGAAGAAGAAGCAGGTCGAGGTCAAATGACAAGGTCAATCAACAAATGGGCTCTTCTCGCACTATTGGTTGTATTGGCGATGATGCACGGAAGTCCGGCCCGGGCGGAGGACGAGCTGATGGGCCTTCAAGAGATCGTGGACCAGGCCAATCCGGGGGCCACGCTAGTGCTGAAGCCTGGCACATACCAGGGACCGGTTGTCGTTAACAAGCCGTTAACGATACGGACGGAGGGGGAAGGGAACGTCGAATTAATTAATAGAAGTCAGCTTCCTGCCCTATCGATCGATGCTGACGGCACAACGGTTGCCGGACTCCATATTACCGACGGAATGGTTAAGGAAACGCCAACGGTGCTCGTCAGAGGTCATCGAGCTGTCTTGAACGGCCTCTACATTCGGACTGGCGGGGATGGAATTGCGGTCCGTGACGCGGATGAAGGCTTGGTGACGAATACTACGATCGATTGGGCGGCTGAAGGCGTGCGACTGGCGGACAAAGGGAATGGCGTGGATGTGTTCAATGGGCATCGCTGGAGGTTCATGGACAATACGATTCGAGATGTTCATGACGGCATCTATATGGAAAACAGCGATGATACGCGTGTAACCGGAAACCGGATTGAACGTTCCCGGTATGGAATCCATTGCATGTACACGAATCGAACGGTCATCGAACGAAACGAAGGCAGCTTGAATGTGACCGGTGCCATGGTGATGACGGCCAGGCAAGTATCCGTTATCGGGAACTCGTTCTCCAAGCAAAGCGAAAACGTGAATTCGCAAGGGATCTTGCTGTATGACACGCATGATTCGGTTCTGGCAGACAATACGGTTGATGGTAATCGGGTCGGCCTGTATGTTGAGCTGTCGACGGGCAACCGATTGGAGAATAACGAGGTTCGTTACAATTTTGTGGGGATCCAGCTTCTGGACTCCAGCTCCAATTCCATCGCCCACAACCGGTTTACCGGCAATGTTGCGGACGCCCAGGCACGGAGCAGCGAGGACAATAGGATCATCGAAAACTATTGGGACAATTTCCGAGGCATCGATGCAAATGGAGACGGGAACAGCGATATTTCATACGCGATTAACCCGTTGTTTCAGGAACTGACGAAAAAACGCCCGGCGTTCCAATTGTTCTTCCAATCCCCGGGGATGGTGTTCCTCGAAGGGCTCTATCAAAGTGACCGGGATCGCTGGACTACGGATGCTGCTCCGTTAATGACGCCTCCTATGAGTGAAAACCAGATCGGGGATGCGGAAGGGAGAACCCTTACAGGGATAGCCGGACTCGTGTTATTAGGATGTACCGGGACACTATTTTTTTGGATGAGGAGACGAATGTCATGAGTAAAGGAATGAAATTGAATGCGATCCTCGCAGCATTGCTGCTGCTTCTATCCGCTTGCGGGGGAGAAGCTTATAAACCGCAAGCCATTAACGAGGAAACGGATGTATGCGTGATCTGCAAGATGGCGGTTAAAGATGATCAATATGCGACTCAAATCGTAACCAAAGACGGTCAATCGCTTAAATTCGATGATATCGGTTGTTTGAACACATGGAAGATCGAGAATGGGACCGATACGATCGGAGCCGCCTTCGTCCGGGATTACAACAGCAAGCAATGGCTTCGTTACGAGAAGGCTTACTATGCTTATGATCCTTCCTACAAAACGCCGATGGCTTACGGGATTTTGTCATTTGAGAAGGAAGAAGACGCCAAAGCTTATATTGAAGAACAAGGTACGGGGAAGCTGATGACGGCCGATGAGCTCCGTGATCATTCGTGGGAGGTCAATCGCGACATGATGGATATGGAAGGGATACATGATCATGGTCACCCGCCTGTTGAGGAACAAGATGAAGCTGCGGATCATGATCCTCCAGCGCATCAAGAAGGGCATTCGACACCTCCTGAACCTCCCGCATCCGGAGGCCATGGCTCATGAAAGACATGAAATACGTCGCTATACGCGAGATGAACATCGGGTTTCGCAACCCTTGGGCATATTCATTCATGGCTCTTTTCGCAGTATTCATGCTCAGTTTGCTAATCATACATACCCAAGGGGGTGTGAGCGGATTTTCCGGCACCAGCGGAACCATGTTAAACCTGGCGTTGTACTTGCTCCCCTTGATGGCCCTGATGCTGGGCTCATTCTCCTTAACCGGCGAGAAGGAAGAGGGCAACTGGGAGCTGCTATCGACGTATCCGCTTGGCACTTGGCCGTTTCTGGCAGGAAAATATATCGGGCTGTCTGCAGTGCTGCTCTCCATCGTCGCCTTCGGATTCGGGCTGTCCGGGTCGGCAGGCTGGCTTCTCGGCAGCGGTTTTGATTTTTTAACGTACAAGCAGCTGCTGGGCTTCTCAATCGGGTTATCTCTGTTTTATCTCGGCATTGCCATGTTGATCGGTACGCTCGCCCGCAACCGCTGGCAGGCTTTAACGATAGCGGTAGGCGTCTGGTTCTTCACCGTCATCGCATGGCCTTCGCTCCTCATTGCTATGCTGGGCATGATGCCATATCTCTGGATTAAGCCGGCGATAACAACACTTACTTTTCTGAATCCGGCTGAATTGACGCGTTTGTTTACCGTCGTCAAGTTAGGAGGAGGCTCGACGCTGGGACCTGAATATTACAAATGGATGATATGGATCCGTTCACCCTGGGGCACGCCCGTTTTTGCGGGTGTGATGCTCGTATGGATAGGTGCTGCTCTTGCCGCTGCTTATGGTTTATGGGAAAGGGGAAGAGGTCGTGGGTGATCAGCTCGTACGATTCGATGCGGTTCATAAGGCATTTAAGGGAAAGGTTGTCATTGAAGAATTGAATTTGAAGGTCGCTCACGGCGAAGCGGTCGCTTTGTGCGGAGGCAACGGAGCTGGAAAAAGCACCTTGCTGCGGATGCTGGCGGGAATCTTGCACCCGACGAAGGGTGTTATCACCGTCAACGGGCAGACATGCCGGGACAATCGGCGGGAATATGCCCGGCACATCGGTTATATGCCGGATGATTATCGCTTTAGTCCAGGATTAACGGCACTGGAGACCATGCTGTTCTGGGCCCGGCTTCGCGGACTCGGGCAAGCCCGTGCACGGGAAGCGTTATCGATGGTTGGTCTCTCGGATACCGGCAGCAAATCCGTGGCCTCCTTCTCTAAGGGCATGAGACAGCGGGTATTGTTCGCGCAAGCGATAATGGCACGGCCGCTGCTCGTCATTATGGATGAACCGACGAATGGCCTTGATCCTTACTGGATGGATACGTTCGTCATGCTCGTTCGCCAGGCAGTCGCCGAAGGCCAGACTATCCTCTTCTCCACGCACCAATTGGAAATTGCCGAAGCTTTGGCGGATCGGATCGTTTTTTTAAGGGATGGGAATGTGGTGCTGGACGGGAATACGGGAGAGCTTCGACAAACATATGGAGCTGAGGGGATGCGCAGAGCATTCCGGGAGTTGTTTGGGATAAACGGAGGAAGCCCGAAATAGCGAAGCAGGCAGCGAGTCCGCAGGCGGGCCGCTGTCTTGTTTCACTTTAGGTGAGGCGGTGGCCGGCGTTCAAGCCGCCCGTCAGGCTATTATTTAAGAGCTTAACGGCCAACATGTATGCCTAATTTGTGAGCAAGGAGATGAACAGGGTGATCCGCAGAATGATTCAGTATATGCTATTGATGGTTGTCCTAATCGGAGGCGTGTATGCCGTGTCACGTTTTTTGGGTGATCCGCAGGTTCTTGCTATTCCAGGAGAAGCAGCGCCGGAGTTCTCAGCCGTGGATCTGGAGGGGACAGAAATCCGTCTTGCCGATTACAAAGGGAAGGGCGTTGTCCTGAATTTCTGGGCCTCCTGGTGCAATCCGTGCGTCAACGAACTGCCGCTTCTTAACGAGGCTCATAAGTTAACAGGCGTGGACATGCTGGCGATCAACGTGGGGGAGGGCAAAGAAACGGTGCAGCATTTTGCTGACCGGTATGACCTCGAATTTCCGATCGTATTGGACTCCGAGATGAACATTAAACAAAAGTATCAATTGGTCGGAATGCCACTTACGATCATCATTGATGAAGACGGGACTTTGGTGGAACGACACGAAGGGGAGCTGACAGAGATGGAAGACATCATATTCCTGATGAATCGGATCAGGCAAGACGATTAACATTCGCTAAAGGTTCCCAATGCAATATAATGGATCCATGCATCAATCAGCTAGAGGGGAGAATGATTGTGACCTATAAACAAAACAAATGGCTGATTCTTACGATTCCTACCCTGACGATCGGGGTCTGGGAGTATGTCCGGCATGAGTTTCTGCTGCCGTATATTTCGATGGAGCTTGGAAACTGGCTTGCCCCGGTCATTGTGCTGCTCGTATCCTTGCTGTTCTTGACTAAATTATTTGCCATGATCGAACATAATCAAGAGGAGCTTAATCGTGCAAAAGCGATCCGCGCCGTGCTGGAGGAACGAGAGAAAATCGCAAGGGAGCTTCATGACGGCATCGCGCAATCCCTGTTCTTTTTGAACGCGCAGATCTCGCAAATGGACCGCATGAATCAAGCAGACGGACTTCCGCTTCATAAATTGAAGGAGAGTGTTCATCGCACCAATGATTATGTCAGACAAGCCATCGCCAATTTGAGGCATGATGCCGATGCGGATAAAAATCCGTGGCTGCAAGGCATTGAGAGCTTGATCGATGAGCTGCAGCAGGAAACCGCTCTGGAAATTGAGACGAATTGGCGCATTCCGGAAACGATGCTGTCTTCCAAAGAGCGAGTGGAGTTATTCGCAATCATCCGCGAAGCGCTGCTTAACATTCATAAGCATGCGGAGGCGAAGCAAGTCCGAATCGAAGCGCGACCAACAGAATCGGGGTGGATGTGCCAGGTCGCGGATGACGGCAAAGGCTTTAACCCAGATAATATGATGATCCGTAATCGATACGGGATCCAAATGATGCGCGACCGTGCCAAGACGATGTCCTGGCATTTCAGCCTGGAACGTAAAGATGGGGACACGCTGGTAATCGTTCGAAAGGGGGCATATTGAAATGTCAAAATTCCGGGTGTTAATTATCGATGATAACGGGATGGCCAGAGAAGGGATCCGAATGATCCTGGAAAGCGATCCTGTCTTTGAAGTCGTGGCGGAAGGAAGCAGCGGAGAAGAAGCCATTACCTTAAGTGAATATTGGATGCCGGACCTGGTGCTGATGGATATTCAAATGCCGGGAATGGGCGGCTTGGAAGCAACGAAGAAGCTTAAAGAAGCCTTCCCCTATATCAAGGTCGTTATGGTTACGGTATCCGACGATATTGCGCATTTATTCGATGCGCTTAAGAAGGGCGCCCAGGGCTATTTGTTGAAAAATATGGAGCCTGAAGCGTGGCACGAATATTTAAGAGCAGTCGCCATCGATGAAGCGCCGGTAACGCGCGAGCTGGCGTTTCGAATCCTCAAGGAAATGTCCCCGAAGCGTGCGGACGAGGTTCAAGATCATCCTTTAACTGAGCGGGAGCATGAAATTCTAGTGCTCGTTGCCGAGGGAATGAGCAATAAGGAAATTTCAGGCGATCTAAGCATTTCAGAGCATACGGTGAAAAATCACCTGAAGAACATCCTTCAAAAGCTGCACTTGGCCAATCGGGTTCAGATTGCGCGTTATGCTTATGAACAAGGCTTGGTAGGCAAGAAGCAGCAATGAAGCAGCAACGAACCAGCAATGAAGTGCAAGTTAACAATGAAGTAGCAAAGATGTAGCAGGCTTTGATGGAATAACGATTGGCGATAGGCTGCTATACTTGCGCCGCAGCTTTCTAACCTGAGACATTCTTATCCTTCAATCGGCTTCATATAATGAACAGGTATCTCCCAATTCATGCCGGCTTATCCGATCAGCGTTTAAGTCGCAATGGAGGTACCAGCAGCAATGTGAAGCATGAGGCAGTTTTCAGAAGGGAGTAATCGTCTTGGATACAGCAGGAAACAGCTTGGCGCTCGTTGCCCTTACCGGATTGATGGGTGCACCGCATTGTTTCGCGATGTGCGGAGGCATCGTGTCGTCGGTTGCACTTCGCGCACAAGGCTCGCCAATGGCTTTGATCCTCGCATATAACGCAGGGAGAGTAGCAACTTACGCGGCAATCGGCGGTTTTATGGGCTTGGTCGGCTCTTTTCTGGATACTGCAGCCGGATTCGTCGGGCTCCAATCTGCGGCCAGCATCATTGGCGGCTTGCTGATCTTGTTATGGACCTTTCGTCGGTATACGCTCCCGATGTTTCGCACGCATCCATATAAAAATTCTCGCGTTCAGTCGAAGCTGCAGCAGCTCGGACAACGTTATGAAATTGTTGCAACCTTTTTGACTGGGATTCTGCTGGGCTTTTTGCCATGCGGCTTGACTTATGCAATGCACATGAATGCTGCCGCCTCGGGAACCGCAGCAGAAGGTTCGCTGATTATGCTGGTGTTCGGCATATCGACGTTTCCGGTCTTGCTTCTGACGGCGATGTCTGCGGGAAGCCTTACGAAAAGATGGCGCAGGGCGATGCGCAGGATCGGCGGATATCTGGCCGTCTTGATGGGGTTGCTGTGCATTCTGAAAGGTCTA
Organism: Paenibacillus sp. FSL W8-0919; assembly: GCF_038003785.1. Taxonomy (NCBI): domain Bacteria; kingdom Bacillati; phylum Bacillota; class Bacilli; order Caryophanales; family Paenibacillaceae; genus Paenibacillus; species Paenibacillus sp. FSL W8-0919. Next base: position 4,792,521 of record NZ_JBBOPV010000001.1, on the reverse strand, counting down.
AGTGCGAATGGCTGGATACCTTCCGTGCACCCTTGGCTATGGTGATGGGGGGCTTTTTCTCTTTAATGAACCTTAAAAACGGTGCTGACTTTGACATACCGCTCCTTCCACTGTAATTCGGCTTCGGCTTGCCATTTCCCGCGCATGACGGGCACCACTGTCGCATGATATACCCCGGGTTGAATCTCCTCAATGGAAGCAGGAAAAACCCCGCAAAACATATCCGGCATGGTAATGTTCAAATCGAAATCCGCGCCTGTTACGGGTATTCCGGATAACTCGTCAATTTGCAGCTCAAAGGTGGTCTCCTGCATCGATACCGCTGATGAATCAACCGGTGTTATTTGCATGCGGATTTGATCATCGATATAAAGAGCCTCTGTTGATGGATGGTCTTCCACTAGACGAAACAAAATGAACAAGAGCATAAAACCAAACAACAACAGGATGATCCATCTCGCTTTCATGCTTCGCCTTCTTCCTATAATTCATAACGTTAATTACTGATGTTATATGTATCTGACATGCAGAAAATGCCGGAATTTGTGCTGGAGTGCAGATAAAGCATACATAAGATAACAGAAGCAAAAGGGACTATCTCCATTATCTATGCTCTTGTCCCTAGGCGCATGAATGAACAAGGCTTAATATTGAAAACCTATGTAAGTGGTATACATTCTCGATTTCCGAAGGAGGAAGACTGACATGGCTCACCAGAAGAGAAGGAAAGAAGCTGCCTGGAAGTCGCGTAAGCAAGCACAGCACCCCCATGGAAAAATCAGATCGCTCAAGGAATTGTCCGGCGAATAGGATGAGGAGTATACTGCTTGGAAGTAAAGGACTGTCGGTTAGGTTTTAACTTGCCGGCAGTCTCTTTTTTATGAAAACGGGCGGTCCTGCGACTATATTCATAATCGATTCATGGCCAAAAACAAAGAAATCATGAGATTTCAAAAGAAAAAAGTGGATTTTATGCTTTGATTTCAGGCGGAATGCGAGACATTATGTCCTGATCAACTTGAAGATTCAAAGAACTATTCCATAAAATACTATATTATCAGCACTCGACATTATAGAGTGCTAACAAATCAAGGGCGAAGGAGGGAAGCCGATACAATATTAGCGTCAGTGTCCAAAGCTGGCGTAAGCTTGTTTGTCGAATCATTTTTTGGGAACAGGAGGATTTCGAAGATGAATGTACTGTTACTTGCCGGTGGATTGGGAACCCGACTTAGACCGATGACGGAGAACATGCCGAAGCCGATGGCACCGATTCTGAATCGTCCGTGGCTGGAACATCTCATTCTTCATCTGAAGGAACAAGGCGTTCACCGTTTCGTTATCGCCCTTAAGCATCATCCCGAAAAAATAAAAAACCATTTCGGCGACGGCCGCCGGCTGGGCGTGTCGATCCAGTATACGCTTGAAGATAAGCTGCTGGGGACTGCCGGGGCGATCAAGAATGCCGAGGCTTTACTCGATGAACAATTTATTGCCATGAATGCGGATATCGTCCACGATATTGAACTGAAGCCGCTGCTGGATTTCCATCGATCTCACGGAGGAAAGGTAACGATCGGTCTGACGGAGGTTGAGGACCCTAGCGCGTACGGGGTCGTTGAGCAGGACGATACGGGGCGCATCTTGCGTTTTGTGGAGAAGCCCCGCTTGGACGAGGCCCCTTCGAGACAGATCAACGCAGGTATTTACATCATGGATAAAAGCGTGCTCGCAGCGATTCCGTCCGATCGGGAGGTCTCCATTGAACGCGAAACGTTTCCACATCTCATCCGCGAAAATATGGGAGTCTTCGGTACGACGATTCAAGGCTATTGGGCGGATATGGGCACCAAAGACAGATACCGCAAAATTCACTGGGATCTCTTAACGGGACAGAGCCGGATCCAAATTCCCGGACACGTCCAGGATCAAGGCATCTGGATCGGCAAGGGCTCTAAAATCGGAGCCGGCGTCCTCCTCGTTCCGCCGGTATTGATCGGAGATCACGTACGAATCGGAGCGCGGGCCGTCATCGGGCCTCATGTGGTGCTCGGCAACAAGTGCACGATCGGCCCGAACGTCCGGCTATCGGAAACGATCCTGTGGGACGGCTGCCGGGTAAACGAGGGAGCGTACTTAAACAACTGCATATTCGGTTACAATCTCGAGCTCGGCCCAAGACATATTTTGCATGAAGCCGTAATGAACCGACTGGGAGTGATGCAAGCATGACCCGGGTGGCTTATATCAGTACTTACGTTCCGAAGAAATGCGGCCTGGCCACGTTCACTTTTCATTTGCGCCAGGCGGTCCATGCAGTGAAGGAGTGGAAAGCGAAGGATCCCGTCATCGTGCTCCACGATGGGGAAACCGATGGCCTGCAGGATCCGCTGCTGTGGCTGCTGCGTCGCGATTGCGAGAACGATTATGAGAAGATGGCGTACAGAATCAACCAGTCCGAAATCGAGGTCATCTCTCTCCAGCACGAGTTCGGGATATTTGGCGGCGAGGCCGGCCGGCACATCTTGCGTTTCATACGCAATCTGAAAAAACCGCTGGTGACTACGTTTCATACGGTGTTTGAGTTGCCCCGTGAACCGTACGCAAGCATTCAGCGGGAAATCGCCGAGCGAAGCGACCGGATCGTCGTGATGAACCGCAAAGCGATATCTTATTTAAATCGCTCGTTCGGCATTCCGGAGGAGAAAATCGTCTTTATACCGCACGGTACGCCCGAGCCCGATTCGGAGCGGCGGCAGGCATTCCGGGAGCAGCTGGATTGGGCCGATCGCAAGGTGCTGATGACGTTCGGGCTGCTGAGCCGCGGAAAAGGAATTGAATTGATCCTGAGGATTTTGCCTGAAATTGTTAAAAAGGTGCCTCAAGTGTTATATGCCATCGTCGGCCAAACGCATCCGGAGGTCAAGAAATGGGAAGGAGAGAAGTACCGCGAAGAGCTGACGGCCATGATCGCTGACAGCGGGATCGGTGACAATGTCGTCATGATCGACCGTTACATGGAGGAGAACGATCTGGTGCGCCATATTACGGCATGCGATGTTTACGTGACACCGTATCCGGGCATGGAGCAGATCACCAGCGGAACGCTTGCCTATGCGGTCGGCTTGGGACGGCCAGTGGTTTCGACTCCGTACTGCTATGCACAGGATTTGCTCGCCGATGAACCCGAGCTGCTGATTCCTGCTGATGACGAGGCGTTATGGCGGGAACGGATCGTGTCGCTGCTGACCAACGACGTGATGCATCAAGATGTCGTCCGGAAAATGAAGCGGCTGGGGCAAACGATGCATTGGCCAAGCGTCGGGCATGAGTACAACCTTCTGTTTACCGAGGTGGGGAGACATGGAAAGGCGATCCGTTCGGTTTGACCATCTGATCAAGATGACCGATGATACCGGCATACTCGAGCACGGGTTCGGGACGATCCCCCGGCGCAACGAAGGATACAGCACGGACGACCAGGCCCGTGCGTTATGGGTTTGTCTCGAATGGTTCAAGCATGGGCGTCCTGAAGACCAACAACAACTTGAGCGGTTAGCCGAGATCTATATCGCCTTTTTGCTGTGGGCGCAAAAGGAAGATGGTCATTTTCATAACAATTTTGCCTATGACCGGAGCAAGGAGCCGGAAATGCCTTCCGACGATTGCCTTGGACGCTGCCTTTGGGCTTGTGCGAAGGCAATGACAGCAGCACCCGCCCCTTCGTTTGCGATGGTTGCTGAATCGATCTTTCAAAAAGCGCTGCCGCAGGTTGACCATTTGCGGTATCCGCGGGGATGGGCTTACAGCATCGCCGCACTCGGCATGCTGCAGCGTGCCGGATATGATATCGATCTGACCTCCCATATCCAAGAGCTTGCGGAACGTCTGGCTGCCCTCTATCGTCGGAATTCGGCTCCAGGCTGGTCTTGGTTTGAATCGGAGATCACTTACAGCAATGCCGTGCTGCCATGGGGGATGCTGTGGGCTCATGAAATGTTGAACCGGACGGACTTGCTTGACATCGCTTTGAGTTCCCTTGACTTCCTAATCGGTTTGTCGCAAAACGAAGCGGGACAGATCCGGCCGGTAGGCAGTCAAGGGTGGTGCCGCCAGGGGTATCGGGCTTTGTGGGACCAGCAGCCGATCGATGTCATGAAGCTGGCGTTAGCGTCTGCCAAGGCCTATGAGCTGACGAACATGCACAAATATAAATCGGCCGTCACGAAGTGCCGCAATTGGTTTTACGGCGGCAACGATCTCGGAGCCCCAATGATTAACGAGCGGGACGGCAGCTGCTGCGACGGCTTGAGCGCCGACGGACCGAATATAAACTGCGGGGCGGAAGCCGTCATCTCTTACTTGATGACCGAAGCTATTTACGAAGAATGGATAAAACATTAAGCGCAATTCGCCATTATCCAATAGACATCATACAAAAAGAGGTGGACAACGATGCCTTTGACCAAAGAACTGCAGGAGCAGGGGATGCCAACCCTTGAAGGGGGGGCTTCCATCCCCTCCCATGTATTCCGCGAATATGATATTCGCGGCAAAGCGTATGAAGACATTGACCTCCCTTTTTGCTATTGGCTGGGGAGAGCTTTCGGCGAAACCTTGAAGACGGCCGGCTTGAATAAGGCCATTGTCGGCCACGACAACCGGAAATCATCCCCGGATTTTCACCGGGCCCTGATTGCCGGCTTGCAGCAATCCGGATGCGAGGCGATTGATATCGGCGAAGTGACAACGCCGATGTTCTACTATGCCATGCACCATTATCAAGAGCCAAGCGGCATCATGATTACGGCCAGCCATAACCCCGGCGACGAAAACGGATTTAAAATCGCCATGGACTATACGACGATTTATGGAGAAGAAATCCAGAAGCTGCGCAGCCGCATGCTTGGCTTGGCAGCCGAAGGCAAGCTGCCGTCCGGTTTCGATTATGACGAAGAAGGTCTGCGATGCGAAAGCGTCGAGGAGCCTTATTTGGACATGCTGGCAGACAAAATCCGGCTGAACGGCCGGAAGCTTAAAGTCGTGGTCGATTGCGGCAACGGTACGCCGTCGCCATTTGCCCCCAAGGCGCTTCGACGCTGGGGGTGCGATGTGGTAGAGCTGTATTGCAAATCGGATCCGGATTTCCCGAATCATCATCCGGATCCGGTAGAGCCGAAAAATTTGCGGGACCTGATCGACGTCGTGAAGAAAGAAAGAGCCGACATCGGCATCGCCTTCGACGGGGACGGCGACCGCCTTGGGGTGGTGGACGAACAGGGCGGCATTTTATGGGGCGATCAGCTGATGATCCAGTTCTGGCGTGAAGTCCTGCCGAAATATCCGGGCTGCAAAGCGCTGGTGGAAGTCAAATGCTCGAAAGCGCTGGTCGAGGAGATCGAGAAGCTGGGCGGCGAGCCGGTCTTCCATCGCACAGGCCACTCCCACATTAAAGCGAGCATGCGCAAATTGGATGTGCCGTTTACCGGCGAAATGTCCGGGCATTTATTCTTCCGCGATGAATACTACGGATTTGACGACGCGCTGTATGCCGCTGGACGACTGTTGCGGATATTGAGCCGGGATTCGCGCCCGCTGTCCGAATTATTCTCCGACGTGCCAAGATATTGCGCGACCCCTGAAACGAGGGTTCCATGTGACGACGATGCGAAACAACAGATCATTCATAAAGTGAAGAACCATTTTGACGGGAAGCACGAGCTGATCGACGTAGACGGCGTACGCGTGCTGTTTCCGAACGGCTGGGGGCTGGTTCGCAGCTCGAACACCCAGCCGATCCTGGTGCTTCGGGCAGAGGCCGATACCGAGGCAGACTTACATGAAGTCAAAGCCCGCCTGGAACAAGCGCTCCGCGAGGCTGCGCCGGGATTGCAAATTCATTGGTAAGCACGAGGAAGCTTCTGCGGCGATCATGCCGCGGAGCTTCTTTTTTTGATAAGGAAGGGTTTCTATTGGGGACTAGATGGAGTATTGCAGCGCCATTTAAAGGAAGCGACATGAATTTTTTTAGTGCAGGATATCGTGTTCTTGTTGGACGTTCTTCAAAGATATGGCCGTATTTGATGATTCAATGTAAGTTTCTGCTAGTTACATCGCAAGATTCGGGAGGTACTATAGTAAGTAACCCTTTGTCAGACATCAGACAAACATAATCATTGTGTAAATATTAAAGGAGGCTACCTGCGTATGAAGTCTCATACCTCCGACCGCATTAAAATGCCGCCAGGCTTTTGGTCCGGCATTCGTCAATTAGGGCTCGCTGATCAAGACATCGTACGAAAAGCGCGGCTTCCGCTGACGATCATCAATGAATCCGAGGTAACTGCCACCCAATATTATTCAATTTGGAAGGCGTATACCGATCTTATAGGTGATCCTGCACAAGGAATCATCAAGCTAGCGACGGCTTTTGAAACGGCGAAGTACCCGCCCTCCGTCTTAGCGACTTACCATGCCCGTGACTATAGGGATGCCCTTAACCGAATGGTCCGGTACAAGCGGCTGTGCCCTCCTGGAAGATTACGCATGAGCGAGGAGGGCGGGTACTGCACGATGGACTTGGATTGGCTGGAGACGGAAGAGCCTGGTCCGCCGATTCTGCTTGGCATCACGCTTGCATGTCTACTGGAGTTTGGCCGCCGGGGAACCGGTCAGCATGTGTCGGCACATTCGCTTGAGTTATCGGAGTCCGTTGGCAATGCAGAGGCCCTCGAGGCATACTTTGGCTGCCGCATCCGGTTTGGAGGCAAGCGCAACCGCTTGACGCTGCATCAGAAGGACTTGGATCTTCCTTTTATGTCGTTCAACGAAGATTTGCTTGAGATCCTGACTCCCGCTCTGGACCAATCGCTCCATGATCGGCAGTTAGACCCGTCGATAGCCGATAAAGTCAAATGGATCATGAAAAGAAGCCTGGCAGGAGGACGACCAGATATTTTGCCTATTGCCAGGGAGCTCGGAATGAGCGGCCGTACCCTGCAGCGCAGGCTCACTGACGAGAATACAAGCTTCAAGCGGCTGCTGACAGAGGCTAGACATGAGCAAGCATGCGAATACTTGACGGATCCCTCGCTGGATACGAAAGAAATCGCTTTTCTGCTTGGATACGAAGACTTGAATTCGTTCTACCGGGCTTTCCGTCAATGGGAAGGGGATACCCCAACCAATTGGCGTTCTGTCCATTCGGCTTCCTGAGCAAAAGATTTTGGCGTGTACTGCAAGAACTTTGGCGCCTTAAACTAGTTACCAAATGCGCAAAACAAGGTATCCTAATTCTATCCTCAGTACGACCATAGTCTAGCAAACATAAGGAGAAATGTAGGATGGAAATGGGATTAACCAATAAAACGGCTTTAGTCACGGGATCCACCAAAGGGATCGGCAAAGCCATTGCCTTTGAGCTTGCCAAGGAAGGGGCTCACGTATTCATTAACGGCAGAAACGCCGAAGAAGTAGAACGGACGGTCCATGAACTCAAGTCGGCATTCCCGGAGACCTCGCCTCAAAATGCGGCAGCCGATCTGGTAGACCGGGCACAGCGCGAAGCATTATTCGAAAAGTTCCCGAACGTCGATATTTTAGTAAACAGCATGGGAATTTATGAAATCATGCAGTATGAAGATATAGATGACGCTATATGGGAAAAGTACATTTCTACGAATGTCCTTGCAGCAAATGCCCTGACGAAATTCTATATGCCCAGCATGCTGGAGAATCAGTATGGACGCATTATCTTTATTGCGAGTGAAGAGGCCGTTATGCCTTCTGGCCAAATGCCGCAGTATGGCGTGACAAAATCCATGCTGTTGTCTTTAGCCAAAAGCTTGTCGAAATTGACGAAAGGAACAGAGGTTACCGTTAACACGATCATGCCCGGACCGACGCTATCCGAAAATGTACAGCAGATCATTGAGGGCATATACAACGATGAAGATATGCCTTTCTCGGAAAAAGAGAAAGCCTTTATGGCATCAAACCTGCCCCAATCTGAAATTCAGCGGTTTATCAGACCGTTTGAAATAGGCCGGTTAACGGCTTTTATATGCAGCCCCTATGCATCCGCGTTTAAGGGTTCGCCCATACGCATGGATGGGGGAATGGTGCCGACGATCTTTTAACGTAACCTGCACTTCGATATACAAACATGACATGCAGCTGTCCCCAACTGGCGAAAATGATGTTATACTATAGGATGCATGCCCGAAAACCCTCCATCTTTTGAATGGAGGGTTTTTCATTTGGCGTATATACCTAACCAAGACAAACGCATATGCGATGCGGCGTATTCGCGGTTTTTTTTATTGTATCATGTGAATCCCGATTCAAGGTTAAATCTCGAAATCACCATATTTTACAAAAAGCTGCACTTTTATTAACATTCGACTGGTATACTACTTTAAATATCGCCCGAAAGGTGAAGATGCATGCAATTTGTTGTCAGTTTCATTATAGCCGTATTACTTACGTCCATATCCTATTTCTTCGGCAGCCGCTTGGTTACGAAGGGCATACATCTCTGGCAAGCTCTAGCCATAGGCGCATCCGTAGTTTCTTTGGGTGCTCTTGCTGAGGCAATCGGGCTGCCAATCTGGTTGATTGTGCTTATTCCATTCCCGGTCGGAATGCTGTTATTGTTTCTATTTATGAAACAGCCGTTCCGGATATGGCTCATTACGTATTTGATTATTTTAGCATTATATACGCTGATTCACGTTATGGTCAGTTTCTTCTTCCAATTCCATTCGCTGATTCCTGCCTGGAAGCTATCGTAGTAGGAGAAGTGCCGACTGAGAAGCCTAAATTACGTGAACTCCGTATCATGCGCATTGACGGCATTGCTCTTGCCTCCGGTAATAGTAGCAAATGGTTGCTGTCCCCAGAGCAATCCCCCAAACTGGCATAAGTAGAAGCGGCGTTGTGCCTCCCCAATTTTGAAAATCACCGCTCATCGTAAACTCAAGAATGACTTGAATGCCGGTAACCGTTAAGAGGATCGCCACGAATCCGGCAGGAATGACGGCTAAGGCAGGAGGGACGCGTCGACCACCCAAGATTGGGAACCAACGGGGGAAGCTCTCCCCCCAAGGCTTGATGAGTCCATGCGTGAGAAAGGCACCTCCGATCGAGACCAAGGCAAGTCCGGCACCGGCCCAATCCGCGCCTGAAGCCTGCAGGCTGTACAGCATTTCATCGGTGATTCCAAAAGGAACTCCAAACAGCCAAGCTATGCGAGTGATATCATAATATAGTGGGGCTAGAATCGCTGCATAGGTTGCCCATCTTCCCAAACGAGTCACTGCGTTCATCCGCCGTAACGTATGACCCTTGTTTCGTCCGCAATACCTGCAAGCATCGCGGGTGTGGCGCTGGTATGTCAAAGCGGTTGCGGCCCATAACAAACCGCCGATGAGACAGATATATTGGTTTACGACCGGCCATGTGAAGAAATCGAGATAGTGTAATGACTGTCCGAATACGGCTCCGATCAAAGATACTGGGGCATAAGCCATACCTATCAGGGCGCGTGGATCCGGGATCGCAAAGCACAGGACCATGGCTGCGCTCCAAGCGTATAACAGCATGATTGCTCGGGTTATCCCGCGGGCTTTCCGATTCAATAAGAGCATGGCCATGGCTCCAAGTAAACACAGGCAAGCGATGAGCAATCCGCCGTTAGCGGCTGCAGCCTGCCGGAACAGGGAGTGAGCCGCACCCGGATCATTAACCAAGCCTAGCGGAAAGCCCTGGCCTCCTGCCCACCAATATAGTCCGAGCACGCCGTAAGCGAGCGTCCAAATGATCGTCGCGTAAGGGACCCAATCCGGCCAACGCTTCCACCAATGCAGCGTAGATGCTTCCGATTGATCCGGCAAGGCTGAGGATACGTTCTTTTCATTTGCGGGATTCATAGATCACGCCTCCTTATACATCATTACCGTAAGTATAAGAAGCCTGGGTAAACATGAGGTAAACGGGAACACAACTTCACCCTAAATGTGCTCTGCCTTCAGCCTGATCAAAATGGAAGTCCCTTCGCCAAGCGAGCTTTGGACCATGATCGTTCCGCCATGCGCCTCGATGAATTTCTTAGCGATGGATAATCCAAGCCCCGCATGTTCGCTCGTTGGTTGAATCGTAACTCGCGCCGCATGCTGGTTAAATCCGACCCCGTTATCCTTGATACGAATCTCGGCAATCTGATGATCGAGCAGCTTAATTCGAGCCTCAATCCGGGTGTCCTCCGGATTATGGACGACGGCATTGACGAGCAGATTCCGAATGGCACGTGTCATGAGTTTCGGGTCGCAGCTGATCGACAATTGTTTCGGCTCCGAATCCATGACAAATGCGTACCCGGCAGCCCAAGGAGCACTGCTGACATCCGCTACCGTTCTGCGCACGAGTTCAACGATATCCGTGTTCTCGGCATTTAGAGGAATCGGACCATTAACCGTTTCATTAAGATCCTCAACCAGTTCTTGCAGGTGAGCGGCCTTCTGCTGAATGACCGAAAGAAAATCGCTTTTCTCCGTTTCGCTCCACCGATAATCAGGGTGAACTAACATCGCGGAATAACCTGAGATATAGGTTAACGGCGTTTTCAAATCGTGAGAGATCCCTCGAATCCATTCCTGCTTCGATTGTTCTGCTTCACGGAGCGCCTTCTCGTTGTTTTGGAGCGTGCTGCCAAGCATTCGCAGGTGCTCGAACACTTCTTTATAGATCGCATACGGAAATTTCAGCCTGCCTTTCTTATGGGAGCGGAGGTTGTTCCAGCCCGGCGGGGGATCGAACCGTCCACTAACCAAGCTCCTGATCCAGACGATCATGATGTAAAGAGGCTTTCCTAGATACCAACCGATCCAAAGCAAAGTAACAACAAACAGAACGCTGCACAAGGCTACCACGAAGATTTCGTAATGATTCGAAGTGTTACCCGTCCGAATCAAATCCGGCCAGAATAACCAAGCAACCCCGAGGATGATGACTTGAATACAAATCAATAGAAAAACGAAAGCCGCGAGCAATTGAAGGGCGATGCGAAGCATAAAGTTCATGGTGTTAGCCTCCCGACGGCGGAACGAACTTGTATCCGATTCCTCTTAATGTAACGATAACCTTAGGATTAGCTGGATCGACTTCCAGTTTCTTGCGTAATCTTGAAATATGAATGACGACGGTCTTCTCATCGCCATGAACCATCGTACCCCAAATTTGCTCGTATAGCTGCTGAGCCGTAAATACCCGGTTGGGGTGTTTGCAGAAATAGAGAAGAAGTTCAAATTCCTTAGCCGGACAAGGCGTATCCTTTTGATTGATAATGAGCTGGCCCGTTGACCGGTTCACGGTAAACGTCTTGAATCGATAAAGCTCTTCGGCGTATTGATGGTTGGATTCAACCATCATACTCCGTCTCAAATGTGCCTGAATCCGCGCGATCACCTCTAGAGGGTTAAATGGTTTGGTTACATAATCATCCCCGCCCAAGAACAGGCCTCGAAGTTTATCCAGGTCACTGGAACGTGCGGTCAGAAACAAAACCGGAGTCGTGATGGTTTTGCGCATTTCCGTGCACAGCGAAAATCCATCCATGTCCGGAAGCATGACGTCAAGAACGATCATATCGAAACGTCTTGTTTGCACGGCATTGAGCGCTACAGCAGCGGAACCGGCTTTTACGATATCGATAAATCCTTCTTTTCGAAGCAGATTTTCGAGCATGACCAAAATACCTTCCTCATCATCCACTAACAATATGGCCTCTCTCCGCATTTCTTAGGTCTCCTTTTGCCGTTTGATTAACAATCCGATTAATATTTAAGTACGGCAATCCAGGCTAATCTCCTGCTGGGATTGCAAAAGTGCTATGTCTCTGCGGATAATAGACCTTAACAGTTTCAATGGATCATTGTGCACGAAAATGTGTCAATGGGCATTTTTGAGGACAGTTAAAACGGAGAGATTCCCGTAATATGCATAAGCTTTGTCCATAGCTGGTTATCGTTAGTAAGAAAAATTCGGAGAGGTGGTTGAAATTATTACGATGTCGTATTAAAATAGTCGAAAGACGCAATCATGCGAAATCGCACATAAAGGAGTGACCGGTATAAAACAACTATACGATCTTTTCCTCAAGACCGGTCTGCGTCCGTTCGCTTTTATGACCGATACGCTTCAGCTTGAACAAAAAGTGACCCGCTCCGATATGTCGACGCTGCTTATTTTGCTCCTCCGCGGAGATTTAACGATGTCGGAGCTGGCCGCCGAGATGGGGGCACCATTAAGTTCGATGACCAGCATCGCTAAGCGGCTTGAACGCAAAGGCTTGATCGCACGAGCCACGTCTGCGCAAGACCAACGCGTGAAGCTCGTCACGCTGACGCAGGAAGGTCTGCAGCTGGCGAAAGAATGGGAGCAAATCATGATGGCGCTGCTTGGCAGATTGGAGGAGGCATTTACGCCGGAAGAATTGGAGCAGCTCACGGCACTTCTGTTCAAGGCAGCTAAAGTCTTCCAAGATGGAGGACCTGTTACACCGCAAGAAGTAAAGCGCCAGCCAATAAAGATTCAGATTGAGGAATAACCGGTTATCATACCGGATTTTTCCGACCAATTACTACGAAATCGTACTAAAAAGGAGCGGGTGGATTTGAGGATCATCATCTACACGGGCAAAGGCGGAGTCGGCAAGACCAGCATCGCGGCGGCGACGGCTGTGAAAATGGCGGAGCAAGGCAAACGAACGCTGATTCTCAGCACAGATGCAGCGCATAGTTTAGCGGATTCGCTGGCGGTACCGATCGGGCCCGATCCGGTGCAAATCAGCGAAAACTTGTGGGGGCAGGAAGTGAACGCGATCCGCGAGACGGAGCGCAATTGGGGAACCGTACAGGTTTGGCTCACGAAATTACTCGACAAAGCCCAGCTTAAAGACGTCACTACGGAAGAAATGCTTGTTTTTCCCGGCATGGAAGAGCTGTTCAGTTTGCTGAAAATCAAGGAGCATGCTGAAAGCGGGCAATATGATGTCATGGTGGTGGATTGCGCCCCGACCGGAGAGACGCTGCGGCTGTTAAGCTATCCGAACGTATTGAATTGGTGGCTGGAGAAAATCTTCCCGACCGAACGCAAACTGATCAAGATTGTACGGCCGGTTGCCAAAATTGTCAAGGATATCGATCTTCCTTCGGATGACGTGCTGGACAGCATCGAGCGTTTGGCACGGGGATTGGAGGAAATGCAGCGGCTCGTCCTGGATTCGGACACCACGTCGGTCAGGATCGTGCTGAATCCCGAGAAGATGGTGCTCGCCGAAGCAAAGCGCTCCTTTACCTATTTGAACCTGTTCGGATTCAACACGGATGCCATTATCGTCAATCGGTTGCTGCCGGATGAGGCGGGAGAGTGCTTCTTCGCTCAGTGGCGGGACATTCAAAAGAAATACGAGGAAGAAATCGTCTTGAACTTCCAGCCGCTTCCGATTCTGAAGGCTCCTATGATGCAAAAGGAAATCATCGGTGTTCCCGTTCTAAAAGAATTAGCGGACATCGTTTATGCCGACCGGGATCCTTCCGCCATGTTTTACCACGGCAGAACAGAGTCGATTCGCGAGGAGGACGGGGAAATGCTCTTGGAGCTTATGATTCCATTTATCGATAAGGGCGATCTGAATTTAACGCAGACGGGCGACGAATTGACGGTGGATGCCGGTGCTTATAAACGCAAGGTTATCCTGCCAAGGACGTTGATGAACCGCCAAGTGGTAGGCGCTAGATATGCAGAGGACCGGCTTGTTATCCGGTTTGGCAAACGGGAAATGGAGAGTATGCAGGATAAATAAGAAGCGGGAGCGCTTAGGAGGGAACGAGTCATGGAAAAAATGCTACGACTGGAGCAGTTGTTGGCAAATCTGGAGCGGCATCAAACGAAGGAGCATGTGAAAAACGCCGTCAAGGAATGGCTGCTTGCTTCGCGATCCGTGATTGACAGTGTCATTGACACGATCGAGGAGGAAAAAGAGGCCCCCGTTGCCCGCAAAATCAATATTTCGGACGAATAAAGATCACTCGATTATATGAAGCCCTTACTGATAAGGCCATTCTTTTTACGAGATGGCCTTTGATTTGCCTAAATGGCGCTTTGGGTTTTTTTCGCAACCTACTAAACAGAAAAAAAGGTAGGCCGGCCTGGACATTATCCTCGTTGACTCAAGTCAATGGACCTGATATATTCATATTTGAAGGCAGCCCATTAGATGATAGAAGGAGGAGGTGAACTTCCATGGCACGAAAGACGAAGCCACCAGAAGAGCGGCGAGCCGAGATCATTCAGACCGCCAAGGAACTGTTTGAGGAGAAGGGTTATGAAGGAACACAAATCAGCGATATCACGAATAAAATGGGAGTAGCGCATGGGCTTGTGTATCACTACGTAAAATCCAAATCAGAATTGCTCGATGCTGTTGTTGAGGAGTGGGCTAAAGAAATACTGGCCGATTTAATGGTTTTGATGAAAGACAATACGATCAGCGCAGCGGATCGATTAGAACGGATGTTCCAATTTACAAGCGGCATGCTTAAGAAAGATGCTATATTAATCAAAACCATACACCAGCAGGAGAATGAGGAGATTCATAAGCGAATTGGCAGCGCAGGAATACAAATGATTCTCCCCCTATTCAAAGAATTAATTGAAACAGGAAATGCCGATGGTTCATTCAACTGCTCGTATCCTGAGGAGACAGCAAAATTTTGTTTATACGGCTGGCAGTCGATTGATTCAAGTATGTCCGATGAAGAAAGAGTGGAGAAGCTTAAATATTTTTATAAACGCATACTAGGCATTGGTTAACAGCTTCTTCGGAAGTTGTATATTTTTTAATCATTAATTGACTGAAGTCAGTCAGTTGAAGGGGGTACGGATCGTGAATTATTTTAAGGATAAAGTGGCCATTATTACTGGCGGCGGCTCTGGCATTGGACGAGAGCTTTGCTTCCAATTAGCAAAATCGGGCGCGACTGTAGTTGTTGCAGACATTCGTGAAGATTATGCTGAGAGTACTGTAGATGAGATCAAGAATCGCGGAGGAACCGCACGTTATATGAAAGTCAATGTTGCCAGCGAAGCCGAGGTCCAACAATTAATCGAGGAAACCGTATCACAATATGGCAGGATTGACTATATGTTTAATAACGCCGGCATTGCGATTGGCGGGGATGTCAGGGATCTGACGATGGCCCAGTGGAAAAAAGTAATGGATATCAATTGGAATGGGGTGCTTTATGGCTCGACAATTGCCTATCGAGTGATGGCCCAGCAAGGGTTCGGGCATATCGTAAATACAGCGTCTGCCACTGGCTTAATGCCTCAGCCGGGCAACACGCCGTATTGTGCAAGCAAACACGCAGTCGTAGGTCTTTCACAATCATTAAGGTATGAGGGAGCAGATGTGGGAGTCAAGGTTAGCACGATCTGTCCCGGCCATGTTCAAACCGACATTTATAAGAATATGACGGTTGCCAATGTACCGAATGAGAAAGTTGTGGAATCGCTGCCCTCAGGGGCAATGAAAACCAGTGAGGCCGTTGATTTGATCCTAAAGGGCATTATCCAAAACAAAGATATCATTATATTTCCTGTTGCCGTTCGGTGGGCGTGGCGTATCCATCGTCTGTTTCCCGCATTGTTAAAGCAGGCATGGCTACGAAAAATCAGAAGTATACGCAAGCTTAAAGACGGGGAGGTGACTCAATAGCTCACCTCATCCATCACCAAGCCAGTGCAACCCAATAATTGAGTCTATTGATATATCGTACAAAAACATTGACGCAACGGGAGGTTTGAATGTTTAACTTATTTCAATAACAATCTTTCCCTTCGCATGATGACTTTCGCTTATGGCATGGGCTTCCCGGATCCCTTCCACAGATAATGGATATCGGTGCCCAATCAAGACCTTAAGTTTGTTTTGTTTCAAAAGCTCAGCCATCTTTGCTAATTGCGAGCCGTTCGGATTCAACCAGACATTGCCTGATTTTATGTTTTTTTGCGCGGCCTTTTCTTGATTAGGCTCAGACACTATCGATGCCATTTTGCCGCCATTTTTTAAAATAGTAAAGCTCTTCTCTTGGTTTTCGCCCCCCAACGAATCAAGGACAAAATCATAATCGCTCAGAACTTTTTCAAAGTCTTCTTTCTTATAGTCAATAACTTCATCGGCACCAAGCGACTTTAATAAATCCACATTATGTGTTCCCGCAGTAGTTGCAACATACGCTCCCGCATGCTTGGCAAGCTGGATGGCGAATGTGCCGACGCCTCCTGCTCCGGCATGAATCAACACCTTCTCGCCTTTTTGGATATTTCCAAAGTCGAATAAGCACTGCCATGCAGTTAATCCGGCCAGCGGGACACAGGCAGCCTCTTCAAAGGTTAGATTCTCAGGGATTTTGGCGAGCAAATGAGCATCCACCGCAGTATATTGCGCATAGGTTCCCCGGTTCGTTGTTTCAGGACGAGCAAAGACCCGATCCCCAACCTTAAAGCTGGTCACTTGTTCGCCAACCTCAGAAACGACACCAGCAGCGTCCCATCCTAGAATAATCGGGAAATCGAACGGCATCATGGTCTTGAGATATCCCTCACGTAGCTTCCAATCGATCGGATTGATCGAAGTGGCATGGAGCTTTACGATGACTTGTTGCTCTCCAGGAGTAGGCTTTGGAATATCCGCTTCTTTTAATTGCTCTTTTCCGCCATATTGTTCAATAATGATAGCTTTCATATCCATTCACTCCTCATATTTTACGGCAACAGGCATAAGCAAATTTCCGCGTATTTTTTATAATTATGGGCAACTGCGATCCGGTTGATACCCCAGTACGATAAGGTGAAATCCTATATTAAGTCATCGGATAACCATTCATATCCCTGGGCAGATAAACGATTTATAATTGAAGACAGACAGAGCGCGGAAGGGAGAAAACATGTTAACGACACAACAATTAATAGACATTGAGCAATTGCAAAAAGAGTGTGAAAGTCATGATCATGTACAACTGAAGCTGAATTGGGAAATGCTCAGGGAGCGCACTTCTGACCAAATGGATTATTTGCAATACGAGCATGGCGAGCTCGTCGCGTTCTTAGGTTTATATGCTTTTGGTTCTACTGTCGAGGTTTGCGGCATGGTAAAGCCAAGCGAGCGGCGTAAGGGATATTTCCAACGATTGTTCGATCATGCCATGGAACACATCAAACGAAGCGGATACAAGAAAATTTTGCTGAACGCGCCTGCAGGATCGGATGCGGCAAAATCCTTTTTGAATAAACAAGGCGTTAAGTATGCGTTCTCGGAGCATCAAATGAAGTGGCAGGAATGTCCGCTTGAGGAAACGAGCGGTCTTGTTTTGCGGAAGGCTACGATCAATGATTATGAAATGAGCGTACGGATATCCGTTCAAGCGTTCGGCATGGATGAAGAAGACGCCAGCGTGATGGAAAGCAAAACGTTCGCGGATCATACGGACATGCGCATGATTGTTGTGAATGAAGAAACCGTCGGTAAGCTGCGAATAAGCAGGGAAGAAGAGGGGCAGGCATGGATTTATGGATTCTCGATCCTGCCGGAATATCAAGGAAAGGGAATCGGGAGACAGGTGTTGCGCCAAGTCATTAAAGAACAAAGCGCTGCCGGATATTCGGTACACTTAGAAGTTGAAACGAAAAACGAGCATGCGCTTGGATTATATGAATCCGTTGGATTCAAAGTTGTGCATACGCAGGATTACTATAGCTATCCATGCCGATAAGTGCTGATTGCAACTCACAGGGGAGGAAGACCGTTAAATTGCCTGCAGAATCGTTGTTTTTGGAAGGGGTCAATGCGTATGAAGAAGGCGCTGCATTTGCAGCGCCTCTTTGTTTGGTTGGGGGCGGGCTTCCCCGGTTCATTCGCCATCCCACGCTTGAAGGACCATAATCGCTGCTCCGGTAGCGACGGCTTCATCGGTGAGGATCCCCGGGGTGAAGACCGGATTGTATTCGGGGTAATGATATGTATTTTTCTTGGCGATTTCCACCGCGTTGTCGAACACCATCCGATGCGCGGTCATCAGCGGTCCGCCCAGTATAACGTATTCGGGATGAAGCGCATTGATCAGATTGGCGAGACCGATACCCAAGTATGCGGCGGTTTCCGTAAATTGCTCGGTTACGAGCGGATCCCCGCTTACCAGAGCGTCGACCAGCGCTGAGAAATTCACATGATCCGGGGGCATGCCGGACAACATGCTGTAGCGCCCGATTTTCAGTTGGGTACGTACGCGCTCTTCCAGCGCGGGGACCGACACGAAGGCTTCCAAAGCGCCATAGTTGCCTTTATCACGGAGGCGAGGGCCGTTCGCCTGGATGATCATTTGCCCGACCGCACCCTCGGTATCGACGGCCCCGCGCAGCACTTGACCGCCCGACATCGCGGCGGACCGGATATTAACGCCGGCGTGCACGTAAAGGGCGTGCTGTATGTTATGCGCTCTAAGTGCCCAATGCTCACCAATCAAAGCGGTATTGGCACCGTTGTCGAGTAAGGCGGGGATCCCCAGTCTTGTCTCAAGCAGCTCGCAAATCGGAACGTTTATCCACGAAGGAGCCGAGAAGAATTCCGGCTCGAGAATCAAGCCTTTGCTCTGATCCAGCGGACCGACCGCTCCGATTCCAATTCCCAGGACATCGTCTGCCGAGATTCCTTGGGCGGCCAGAAACTTCCCTGCTTCACTTGCGACCAGGTCGACCAACCGCTCCGGCGTCATTTGATCGTCCATATTCCAGCGTGTCAGAGACAAAGTATTTAGGTGCATGTCATACAGACCGAGCGCGGAATGAATGCGGGATATATCGAGACCTAGCAAATACCGGTATGTCGGATTGGTCTGAAACAGGAGCGGTTTTCTGCCGCCGGTGGAGGTGCCCAGACCGGAGACGACAATCAGCCCTTGGGAGGTCATCTCTTCAAGCAGACGCGTCATGCTGCTGCTGGTGATTGAAAAATAATGCATCAAATCGACTTTCGAGGCAGTCCCAAGGTAGGAAATACGATCGTAAACCTGCTTCTTAAGCGGAGGATTGGAATGAACTACCATAAGCATCGTTCTCCATTTCCAAGTTCATTAGTCGGGTATATCAAGTATAGCGGCATCGTCGTATTATTTCCAGACAAGACATCGGATTAATCAACTTTACATCATTTTGATATTATTCACAAGAGTTTCATATGAATTTTGAATCTTTCATGATGATTGGTCAACATATTCCTCGCCAAAAATAAAACTTAATACCAAAATGGAATTAATGTGCTATAATTCTAATATGACAAACTAGAGCATAAAGGGTGAGGCCGGATGAACGATGCGCAAAGCCGGAGATTTAAGCTGTTGAGGCAATTGTTCGGCGTTTTTTTTAGAATCGGACCTTCCACGTTCGGGGGAGGTTATGCGATGATCGCGATGATCGAACAAGAAATCGTTCATAAGAAAGGGTGGATGAACGAGGAAGAGATGGCGGAGATGATGGCCATTGCCGGCTCCGCTCCGGGTGGGGTTGCCGTTAATTCCTCTGCCTTTATCGGCTATCGGCTTGCCGGGATCTTAGGGGCGGTTACGGCAGTCTTTGCAATCACGCTGCCCACGTTCATGATCGTATTTCTTCTGAGTCTCCTCAGCACGATTTTTAAGGATAACGAGAAAGTGACAGCTGCGCTCCAAGGCATTCATGCTTCGATAGTGGCTCTGATTATCGTTGCTGCGTGCAAAATGTGGAAGTCCTCCATCCTGGATGCCGCTACGCTGATGATCGCAGCGATTGCGGTGCTTCTCTTGTTGTTCACCAGTATCCATTCGCTATATCTGATCCTTGGAGGGCCGCTTGCGGGAATAGCGGTGGTCTTATGCAAGCGCAAGCTCGGAATGGCCGTTCGTACAGAGAAGCCGCCGTATGAAGAAAAGCGGGAAATGCAATATCCGGAATATTACATCTGAAGGGGGATCCACTTATGCTATGGCAGTTATTCATTGTCTTTCTAAAGGTGGGCCTCGTTTCGTTCGGCGGCGGATTTGCCGTGCTCACGCTAATCCAGCGGGAGGCGGAGGGAAGGGGATGGACGGATCTCGGGGAATTCCAGGAAGTCGTAGCTATGGCCGGCATGGCGCCGGGTTCCATTGCGACCAATGCTGCTACTTTGATCGGATATTCGGAGGCCGGTGTTTTAGGAGCCATCGTTGCCACGGTCGGCATCATCTTGCCGTCGCTCATCCTCGTCATTCTAATTTCGGCTTTCTTTCTGAAGCTGTACAACAACGATTGGATCAAATCATCGTTTTACGGCTTGCGTCCGATCGTTACCGGCCTAATCATTTACGCCGCCATCCATTTTGGACTCGGCGGGCGCGGAGAAGCGGTGCTGAGCTGGTCGATGATCGGAATGCTGTTGATCTGCGCCGGTAGTATCGTGATGGTGACGAAGTATAGAGTACATCCCTTTGCAGTGATTTTGCTGTCCGCGGTTGCAGGTATCGTAGTGTTCTAACCTTCAAATGGATGGCAAGGATAAATTTACAGAAAAAGAGGGGCAGATCGAAGGCAAAATAGCCTTATCGAACGTCCCCCCTATTTTAGTTACAAGGTTGAATCATGAAGTTATATTTAATGAAGAAGCCGTTTAGGCGTG
Organism: Paenibacillus sp. FSL W8-0919; assembly: GCF_038003785.1. Classification (NCBI taxonomy): domain Bacteria; kingdom Bacillati; phylum Bacillota; class Bacilli; order Caryophanales; family Paenibacillaceae; genus Paenibacillus; species Paenibacillus sp. FSL W8-0919. The sequence continues at coordinate 4,771,778 of NZ_JBBOPV010000001.1, read as the reverse complement.
ATGAATTCTCGGCATCGGCATCGGTTCTTTCCCGAGCTCTGCCCACACATATTTGAGAAGAAGCTCCGACTTTAACCCTTCGTACCCTGGTTCGCTCCATAAGTTGCGAAGCTCCCCCGGATCCTCCTTCAGATCGAAAATTTCCCCATACGTTTGATTGTAATAGACCGTGATTTTATAGCGATCATCCACGTACGTTTTTTGATGAATCGTCGTCGGCTCGTGCCGGAATTCGCAGATTGCATGGTCCCTCGCGCTTTCCCGGGAGCCGAGCCAGACGTCCTTCTGGTTGACGCCGGCCATGGCTGGCGGTATCGGCAATCCGCAGAATGAGAGGAAGGTGGGCGCCAGATCAACCAGGGATTGGATGGCACTCGACTTTCTTCCTGCGGGAACCCGGCCGGGATACCGCACGATAAACGGAAGCTTGATCAAATCCTCATAATGAAATCCTCCCTTGGCCTGTAGGCCATGTTGGCCGAAGAAATGACCGTGATCCGTCGTAAATACGACCAGGGTATTCTCGGCTAGACCCAGTTCGTCCAGCTTATCCAGAATGCTGCCGATATATTTGTCCATCAGGCTGATCATGCCGTAATAAACGGCGACCAGCTTCTTCTTGTCATATTCCGTCAGCCGTTCTTTGCCCCCGTATTCATAATAATGATGCGAACGATAACCGTGGATGCCGAATCCCGTCTCCATCCATTCGGAGAAGTCGGGATTTTCCTCCTGGGTCATGCCGAAATGCGGTGGATTGCGATCATGCTCACCAGGCACAAGCGCGGGGATCGTAAGCTCCTCCGGATCGTACATCGTATCCCATGGCTCCGGAGCCAAATATTCCGGGTGCGGATCGAAGAAACTCGCCCATAGGAAGAATGGGTCTCCGGTTTTGTTGTGCTCCTCGAGACGGGCTTTCGTACGCTCGGCAATCCACGCGTTGTAGTGGTATCGTTCCGGAATCGGCCACTTGTACGTTTGCTTGGGATTCATTGTGCCGGTAGGAGGAAGGAAGTACTGGCGCCAGTTAGTACATCCATTCTCTTCCAGCCACAGTGCATAATGCTGTCCGACATGTGCCTCGTTCGTATGGTTGCGTGCTAGCTCGACGTGGTCGAAGCCATAGAACGGTCCATGGAACTTCCGCCAATATTCCAAGTCCTGCAAGACCGGGTATGCTTCTTTCGATTCGTACTCCGGCGTCGATTTCAAGGGCTGAAAATGCGCTTTGCCGATCAACGTGGTTTTGTATCCTGCCGCACTGAAATCTTCCCCGACCGTATGGCTGTCCTCCAGCAATTTCGTTCCCAATGTCCATGCGCCGTGTTGGCTTGGGTACATGCCAGTAATGATAGAGGCTCGACTGGGCGTACAAGTAGGATTCGGACAATAGGCCCGCTCGAACATCGTCCCTTCCCGTACCAGCCGATCCAAATTCGGAGTCGAAATTTCCGGTTGAAAGGCACCGATCGTGTTCCAATGCTGTTGATCACTTGTGATTAGTAAAATGTTAGGTTGACTAGACAAAATTTATCCCCTCCCATTATGATAATATTGAATTATCAATGGTTTAGGAATATCGTTATGTTGTCTACATATTGTCATTTTGTTATCTAGATGATTTCATCAACACTTTCAGGAGGGTGGCAATCGACGATGCAGGAATATGATCACGAGTTTGCCGAGTTTATTTATTACACGCCCGGCTACCTCGATAAGGAGGCGCAGTTATGGCCAGTCCGGGGCGGCCGAAGCATTGCTAAGGCTAATTACAAGGTCGGGCCGAAGCGGATTGAATGTTACAGCCTTCATTTGGTTCTTGAAGGAAGGGTATGCCTTGAATTCGGCGACAAAAGGGTGGAGCTCAGCAAGAACGATCTGTTTTGTCTGTTCCCGGGCAGGACCTATGATTATTACGCGCTTGCATCCGATGCGCCTCTGCAAATGAATTGGCTTGCCGTGGACGGCACCCGGGTCAAAGGGCTGCTGGGGCTTGCCGGGATCACGCCGGATCGACCATACGGGAAACAAATGCTTACTTCACCGGTCAAGGAAGCGGCAGCAAAAACGCTTGATAAGATGGCCGGCACCGAGCGCTGGCATCCGGCCGTCTCTTTGGCGCTTCAAGGGATGGTATGCGAGCTGATGGCGCTGCTTATACCCGATACAGAACCCGTCCACTCAAGCGAGCCCTCGCGGTGGATCCGGGCGTGCATGGATTTTATGGATCTTCACGCAACCGAAGGGATAACGGTGCAGCAGGTAGCAGCTTTCGCAGGGGTGCACCGCTCGTATTTCTCCAACGTGTTTGCCGCTCAAGTCGGGGTATCCCCGCAGAAATATCTTCAAAACATCCGTATGGAAAAAGCGAAGCGCCTGCTTACCGAGACAGATGCTTCCGTCACTGAAATCGCATTGTCCCTCGGCTATCCGAACCTGTACACGTTCACACGAGCTTTTAAAATTTATTACAATATGCCTCCGCTGGCCATGCGAACCGGTGCGAAAGGTTAGCCGGAGCTTGTTATTATTGCAAACGCTTACGACCCATCTTGTTTTTATCATTCCAGCCGAAAAGGAGAGCGGACAATGACGCTGGCCACGCTGCAAAAGTGGATTTCACCCAAATTAAGCATTCAGGGAAAAATGTTTGTTGCGCTCGGTTTTCTTACGCTCCTCTCGATCGTCTCCGTTACCAGCATCGTTTATGTGAATATGCGGGATACGATCAAGCGTACCGCCATTACCTCGGTTTCGGACAGCATCCGGCAGGCGGACGAATCCCTTAACGTTATGCTCCAAGAGATCGATCGGCTGAACACGGTTGCGGTTACCAACAAAAATACGGTGATCGATACGGTCCTGAGCCCAAGCGAAGAAATCAGCTATGAATGGTTTCAAGAGCAGAAGAGGATCACCGAATATCTGTCGGGATTGATCGATTACAAGCCGTATATTTCCCGAATTGCCGTCATCGGCCTGAACGGAAAGGTATTCTTCTCGGGAGGGCCTTGGATCGACCGTACGTTCCTGGAAACAAGCACGATGGATTTCATGCTGCGCAATGGGGAGCGCCACGCATATTTCAAGCATTCGGGCACAACGGAGGCAATCTCTGTTGGCCGCGTCCTCCGCTACGATCGGGAAACGATCGGCGTGGTCATGGTGGACCTGCATTATGATTTCATTCGTAAAACATACGGAGTCAAGCCGACCGCCGATAGCATGCTGTATGTGCTCGACGGGCAGAAGCAGCTTGTTTACAAGTCCGATTCGGCTCCGGCAAGCGTAACCCCCGGTATGGAAAAAGCGATTTATGATGCAGCTGAGCTGTCCAGTATCGAAGAAACCGCGGAACAAGTCATTGACGGAAAGCCTTATATCGTCGTCAGCCGGAAATCGGAGTATACGGGGTGGACGACCCGGGCGTTGATTCCGCTCGATTCGCTGCTGAGCGAATCCATAAGAATACGCAATCTCATGGTAGAGGTGTCGGTCGTGGTTTTCATCGCCGTGCTGATCGGATCGCTTCAGATGTCGTCCCGCACCACTCTGCACATCCGTCGTTTGAAAACGATGATGATGCGTGTCAAGGACGGGAATCTCGACTTTCCGAGAACGGAGATCGAGTCGAAGGACGAAATCGGCGATTTATATCACGTGTTTATCGGTATGGTGGATGAATTGAAACGCTTGATGGAAGGAATCCGGACGAGCGAGCAAGCCAAACGGGAGGCGGAGCTCACCGTACTCCAGGCACAAATCCGCCCGCATTTTCTCTACAATTCTCTGAATACGATCAAATATTTGGCCAAGCTGAACGGGGTGCCCAACATCGAAGAGGTGTCGGGAGCACTGATTGAACTGATGCGCGGCGTGCTTGGTAATTCAGGAGAGCTTCTTACATTAAGAGAGGAATTGGATTACGTCAACAGTTATGTCGCAATCGTCAAATACAAGTTTATTGAACCGATTCCGGTGCAGATTCAGGTAGAAAATGAAGATCTGCTGGAATGCCGCGTACCCAAGCTGACATTACAGCCCATTGTCGAAAATGCGCTGATGCATGGCTTCGGTCCATCAGGCCACGGGGGATTCGTGCTGATCCGAGTCTTCGGCGAGGATGGAGACCTGAAGATCGAAGTGATCGATAATGGCAAAGGCATGAGCAATGAAAGCATGGTGCGGCTAGAGGAGAGCAGCGAAGGGACTTACTCGCGCTTCAGCGGCATGGGGGTGCGTAATGTGCATGAGCGGATCCATAGGCTGTTCGGCAAGCCCTATGGGATCAAGCTCTATAGTGAAGAGGGATTGTACACGAAAGTCGAGCTCAGCTTCCCCGGAATGGGGAGCGGTAAATAGATTGATATAAAGGGGAATAAGCGATGTATCAAGTGCTGTTGGTTGACGATGAACCTTTGGTGCACCACCATCTTAGAACGATATCGGATTGGGGCATTCACGGTTTCGAGCTGTGCGGCGAGGCCTATGAGGGAGAAACGGCGCTCCGTATGATTGAACGGAATCGGCCGCATATCGTTATTTTGGATGTAAGTATGCCGGGCATAAACGGTGTGGAACTCAACCGGACGATCCGGGAACGGTATCCCTTCGCCAAAACCATTATGCTGAGCAGCTACGACGACTACGACTATGTTCGCGAATGCTTAAAGAACGGGGCAGTCGATTATTTACTCAAGCATCGTTTGGACGCAGCTCAGCTCATGGGCGTTCTGAAGAAAGCCGTACAGGAGATGGAAAAGCGTGAAGCGGAACATCGTCTGTTACCCGCCGGTCCTTCGGATATGCGTGAGCTCATCGTTCAAGCGCTGCGGGGAAAACCCGAGTCGGCGATCGAATTGGAGAACTATTCCAGACAGAACGGCTTGTATGCGGGGGCAGTATGTTTTGCAGCTGCGGCAATGCAAATTTCTTCCTTCCTGCTGCTCACAGAGTCGCGAAGCGATGTGGAGACGAACCGGCTGATGAAGCAGGCGGTAGATCTGATGCAGCAAAGCCTGGGCGGCGACATGTCGCAGCGGACGGCAGCTTATGTGGAGAACGGACGCATCGCCGTCGTGTTCGCATTCCAGGAGCGCAGCGAGCAGGCTGCCGCAAGTGAAGCCGAAAGATTGATGAGCCATCTCCGTCACTCGCTGGAGCTGTTTATGAATTTGAAATGCACGTATGCCGTCGGACACATATGCTCCAGCCTCTCCCGGCTAGAAGCCAGCTACCGGACGGCTGAGCGGGCCTTGGATGCTGCTCCGGCCCTGCAGCCGGCGGGGCTGCACAGCGAACGTGTATCCTTGACCATCGAGGAGCAGAAGCAGCTTCTTCTCACCGTGGAAAATTTGGACGGAGAAGGCGTAAAGGAAGTGATTGCTTCCGTGTTTGACGGACTTCGCAAGCAGCCGATCCATTCGCCGTCGGTCCAGCTGATCGTACGCGAGCTGTTGTCCGCCTCAGAGAAGGCGATTCGAAAATGGCTTCCCTTAGCTGATGAAGGCGAAGAGAACGGCGTCCTTCCACCGCGCGACGATGTGGGACAAATCGGGAGCGTGGATGAATTGGAGCAATGGCTTCTTTCTTATTATGCCGAGCTGTTGAACCGTTTGAAGCTTCAGCGTGCCGCCGGCCATCATTCGCGGCATGTTTCCCAGGCGATTTTGTTGATCCTGGAGAAGTATCATAGCTACATTACGCTCGAGCTTGCGGCAGGGGCGATCGGATTGAATCCATCATATCTGAGCCGGATTTTCAAAGAGGAGACAGGCATGACATTTTCGGAATACTTGAACCGGGTGCGAATCGATGCAAGCCGTAAGCTGCTGGAAAGCCGGCGCTATTCGGTTAAGCAAGTCAGCGTCCAGGTCGGCTTCAGCACCTACAATTATTTCTTTAAAGTATTCAAGGAAAGGACAGGCATGACGCCCCAAGCCTATGTGCAAAGGGTCAGGCCAGGCAACTCCGTAAAATAAGTGGAGTATGAGGTCATATTTGTGGAATTTGCCCTCTGATGGGATCGACTATAATAAATCCACATCAACGCAAACGCTTACAAGTAGTGATATTCATCGAGAAAGAGGAGGTCATTGTATGAAGCGAAAACAATGGGGCAGGTCTGCAATCAGCTTGATGATTATATCAGGCCTGATCCTTGGGGGCTGCAGCTCCGGGACCGGCGGGAAGAAGGATACCGCCCCAGAGGGAGCAGCGTCAAACGCGGTGAGCAAGGAAGGATTCCCGATCGTGCAGGAACCGATCAAGCTGAAGATGTTCACCCGGATCGCACCCGTGAACGGGCCGTTCAAAGACATGCCGGTATTTCAGGATTACGAGAAAATGAGCAATGTTCAGGTTGAGTTTATCGAAGCACCGACCGATGGCTTCCAGGAAAAGAAGAACCTGCTGTTCGCCTCGAATGAGCTTCCGGATGTGTTATACCGCTCCGGTCTTACACCGCTCGAAGCGGTTCGTTACGGGGCAGGCGGCCAGCTGATTCCGCTGGAAGACTTGATCCGGGATTACGCCCCCAACCTCACCAGGCTGATGGAGGAATATCCAGAAATCCGCGCGGCAATTACGACGCCGGAAGGTCATATTTATGCGATTCCGGGAATTGTGACGCTCGGATCGGCACGGACGGACAAGAAATGGATCAACCGGGCTTGGCTGGAGAAGCTGAAGCTGCAGGTGCCCGAGACGACGGATGAGCTGTACGACGTCTTGGTCGCTTTCCGCGATCAGGATCCGAACGGAAACGGCCAGAAGGACGAGATTCCGATGACCGCCCGTGTAGGACTACATATCGTGACGATGATGAGCGGCTCATTCGGTCTGGATCAGCAGTTTGGCTACAACATTAACATCGTCGACGACAAGGTTGAAATTTGGATGGGCAGCGAACGCAACAAAGAAATGCTGATGTACTTGAACAAGCTGTACAAAGAGAAGCTGCTTGATCCCGAGGTGTTCTCTCATACGGAAGCGCAGTATTTGGCGAAGCAAGGGTCAGGCAAAACGGGAGTATTCTTCGACCAAACGAATAACAACTTCCTGCCGATCGCGGATCAATACGAAGGGATGGCGCCTCCGGCTGGACCGCACGGAGACCGGATGCAAAGCCAGGCGTCGCCGGTGCCGAGAGATCCGGGAGCTTATGCCATCACGTCCGAGAATAAGCATCCCGAAGCATCGATTCGCTGGATCGATTATTTCTACAGCGATGAAGGCTCCACGCTCCTGCGGTTCGGTAGAGAAGGCGAGCACTACGAGCTGAAAGACGGCATCCCGTACTACAAGGAAGAATACTCGACTTCCGAAACGCAGCCGAAAATTACCCCGTATGCCGGCGGCGGAGCGCCTCATCTGATCAGCGAGCAGGTCTCCTCCTATATTAATCCGCCGCAGGTGCAGGATGCGCAGAAGAAGCTGGATCCGTTCATGCCGGAGATACGTTACGCGGCACCGATGTTTGATGAGAAAACCGCGCAAGAGGTCAATATCCTACGCAACGACATTGACAAGTATTACGAGGAGCAGAGCACGAAATTCATTGCCGGCGCCCTCAGCTTCGATAAATGGGAAGAATTCCAGTCGACCTTAAAGAAGATGAAGATGGATCAGCTGCAGCAGTTGTATCAGGATGCTTACGACAAGATGAAAAAATAAGGCTGATTGCCGCTGGTTAAGGAGTAGATATTATGAACAACATGGAGGCCCCTCCGGGGGCCAACCTGCCCCCCAGCCGTCCGAATCGCGGCAGCCGCCTCTTGGTTCAGATGGCCAAACGATATGACCTGTATCTGATGCTGCTGCTGCCGATTGCTTGGTATCTGATTTTCCACTATGGTCCCTTGTACGGACTTCAAATCGCTTTTAAAAATTTCAACCCGGCCAAAGGGATATTCGGCAGCGAATGGGTCGGCTTCGAGCATTTTACGCGATTTTTCGATTCGTATTATTTCTGGAGACTGCTGCGCAATACGCTAACCATCAATTTGATCTCACTGCTGCTCGCGTTCCCTATTCCGATCATGCTGGCACTGCTCGTGAATGAGATTCGCAGCAAAGCCTACAGTAAATGGCTGCAAAACATCACCTATATTCCGCACTTTATTTCCGTGGTTGTCATCGTGGGCATCTTGACGGTGATGCTGTCGGTTAACGGTCCTTTAAACATGCTGATCCAGACATTTGGCGGAGATCCGGTTCGGTTCATGGAATCGGCCAGCTGGTTTAAGACGATCTTCATCGGCTCGAACATTTGGCAGAACATGGGGTGGCAGTCGATTATCTACATCGCGGCGCTCAGCGGAATCAATCCGCAGCTGTACGAAGCGGCCAAGATCGATGGAGCCTCCAGGATGCGGCGCATTTGGCATGTCTCTCTGCCGGGAATCGTGCCCGTCATCGTCATTTTGCTGATTCTCGATGTCGGACAATTCATGAATATCGGGTTCGAGAAAATATTGCTGATGCAAAACAACCTGAATCTAGAGGCAAGCGACGTGATTTCCACGTTCGTGTACACGACCGGGATTCTTAAGGGCGAATACAGCTACACCGCGGCGATCGGGCTGTTTAACTCGGTGATTAACCTTACGCTGCTGCTTCTAGTGAACCGCTTCGCGAGGAAAACGTCGGAGACGAGTCTATGGTAAAGGAGGAGGGCTCCATGTCCCAACGAACCCCGGTTAATAAAACGCGCCATACCGCGAAGGATGAACGTTGCTTTGACATCGTGATCTATTCGGTCGCCGCGGTGATCATGCTGATCGTGCTGTATCCGCTGCTGTTTGTGGTCAGCGCCTCATTCAGCGATCCGGCAAAGGTGCTGGGCGGAGAGGTGTGGCTGCTGCCGAAGGGCGTGACGCTGGATGCTTACATTAATATTCTGCAAAACGATAAAATCTGGACCGGATACGGCAATTCAATTCTGTATACGGCAGTCGGAACGACGATCAATATCTTGATGACGCTGCTCGCGGCTTATCCGCTATCAAGGCCGGATCTGCCTTTGCGCAAAGGGCTGATGCTGATCGTCACGCTCACGATGTTCTTCAGCGGAGGATTGATTCCGACCTATCTGCTCGTCAAAGACCTCGGGATGGTCGACACAATGTGGGCGCTGATCATCCCTGGGGCGGTCTCTACGTACAACCTGATCGTCATGCGAACGTATTTCCAATCCAGCATTCCTTGGGAGCTTCAAGAGGCTGCCCATATTGATGGCTGCTCCAATTGGAGGCTGCTCATCAGCATCATTCTGCCGCTGTCGAAGCCGATCTTGGCGGTCATGGTGCTGTTCTATGCGGTGGGCCACTGGAATTCCTTCTTTAATGCGCTTATCTATATCCGCCGCGAAGAAATGTATCCGCTGCAGCTGGTGCTGCGCGAAATATTGCTGATCAGCCAATCGGATGCCGTGGACGGCAGCGTAGGTCTGGAAGATAAAGTGCTTCTGGCTGAAAGTATCAAGTACGCGGTCATTATTGTGTCCAGCCTGCCGGTGCTCATCATGTATCCGTTTGTGCAGCGACATTTTGTCAAAGGAGTCATGATCGGCTCTATCAAAGGTTAAACGACTAGGAGGGATTCATTTGAAACGCAAAGCGAAGATAACAATTGACGTTGGGCGGCCCGGCGGGCATACGATAAACCCTTATCTGTTCGGTCATTTTGTCGAGGATATTCGCGATCACATGGAGGCGATGCTGGCCTATCCTCTGAAGGACATGGATTTTGAGAGCGAAGCCGAAGGCAAGACAGCCGTATCCGGAAGCTGGAGGCCATTTACGAATGGACGGAACACTTCGTATGCGCTGGAAGCACCGGCTCCGAAGCATTCGGGACGGGCGCAGCGAATCCGCGTCCAGAGCGATGATGAGGCATTTGCCGGAATTGCGCAAGAAGCTGCACTCAAAGGCCCGATGGCGTACAGCGTCCGGGTGGTGGCACGGGCGTCCATCGAGCTGCAATACTTGATCGTCGAGGCGGCGGACCGGCGTACGGAGGAGTTACTCGGCCGTGCAAGGATTGAGCTGGGCAGTCATAACTGGAAGGAGTACGAGGCAGCGCTGCCGGTGTCCCGCACGTGCGAGCATGCTGAAATCCGGGTATACGTACCGATGGAGCACCCGAGATGGACTGATCATGTATCCACGGGCATGCTTTGGCTCGACCACGTTTCCTTGCTGCCCGCAGACAATATCGGCGGCGTGAAGGGCGAAGTGATGGACATGACACGAGAGCTGAACGCGGGCATGATGCGGCTGGCCGGCAATTACATCAGCGCCTACCATTTTGAACATGGAGTGGGATCTGTATTGGAACGACCGGTCATGTTCAATGAAGCCTGGGGCGGCTGGACGAGCAAATATTTCGGCACGGACGAGTTTATCCGGTTCTGCAGGGAGCTTGGGGTAGAGCCGCTCATCTGCGTTAACGATGGTTCCGGAACCCCGGAGGAAGCCGCTCGTTGGGTGGAGTATTGCAACGGAAGCGCCGAAACCCCAATGGGGGCGGTGCGTGCCGCTAACGGTTACCCGGCGCCTTACAATGTCCGGTATTGGGAGATCGGCAATGAGGTTTGGGGAGGGTGGCAGGTAGGCACCTGTTCTGCGGACCGTTTTGCCGAGCGGTGTGTCTCCTTTGCCGAAGCGATGAAGGCGGCGGACCCGTCGGTCGTGATATTGGCCTGCGGGCATAGCGACCAAGCCTGGAACCGGGCCGTGCTGGATATTGCCGGCGCACATATTGATTATCTGACGCTGCATCTGTATCACGGCCTTAACCGGTTCGGGATGAACCGGGATACGCCTGCAGAAGAACGCTACAAAGCGATTGCCGTCTTCCCGGAATGGACCCGGGATGACATTCGCCGCACAGTAGAACAGATTCAGGCTACCGAGAATCATCGTCATATCAAGCTGGCTATCACCGAATACAATACGATGTACTATCCGAACACCGTGCGTAAAGGCTTGCCGGATGAGCATACGCTGGGGGCCGCGGTCGCCAACGCCGGCAATCTTAATGAAATGCTGCGAGCAAGCGACATGGTGCATATCGGCAGCTTCTCCGATCTTGTTAATGGATGGCTCGGTGGCTGCATCCGAGTAGGGGATTATTATGCGGACCAATACCGCGGCAAATTACCAGGTTGGAGCGGCCATCCGTTGACTGTATACGGAACTCCGACCTACGAAGTGATGAAGCTGTATGCGAACCGGGACATCCATAGGCTGCTTCCTGCCGACGTGGAGTGCGGCAGCTTCTCGGTTCGGTCAAACAAGCCGGCTCCGATCGATCTTGATGCGATGCCGGATCTTGATGTCGTCGCCTGCACGAATGAAGACGGGAGCACCATGACGGTCTTTATCGTGAACCGCAGCCTGCAGGAAGTCCAGGTTGAACTGAATCTTCCCGGATATGAATCGTCCTCAGAGATACTGCTTCACGAAATTACAGGCGACTCCGTGGAAGCGATCAACTCTGTATTTGAGCCGGAATGCATTAAATCGACGGTAAGAACTGTTCCATTCGAGGCGTTGCAAAACGGTTATCCGCTGCGTCCGGCATCGGTATACGCACTGGAGATGAATGCCGCGCCAGAAACGGGGTAGGTTGGTTTACGAAACAAGGGCGAAAAGCCCATCCGAACCATCATTGCGAACAGGAAATAGGAGGAGAGGAAATGACAACCAGAGCTTATCGGAAGGATTATCCCAGGCCTCAATTCGTCCGGGAACATTGGCTGAATCTGAACGGTCTTTGGGATTTTCGTTTTGATGACGACAATGTGGGCGAAGAAGAGGGGTGGCCTAAATCCCTAGCGGGTACGCATGCGATTACCGTCCCATTTACATACGAAACGAAGGCAAGCGGGATCGGGATCGAGGAGTTTCATCCGCATGTGTGGTATGGAAAAAAGGTGCATATCCCGAAGGAAGCGTCAGGTAAACGAGCCATCCTTCACTTTCAGGCGGTGGACTATAGCGCTAAGGTATGGATCAATGGGAACTTGGCCGGCAACCACCAAGGAGGATACGCGGCTTTTAGCTTTGACATTACCCCGTATTTGGTCTTCGGAGCGGACAACCAAATCACGGTAAAGGCAGAAGACAGCAATGATTGCACCATACCGCGCGGCAAACAGCGCTGGACCAAGGACAGCTTCGAGTGCTTCTATGTTCAGACGACGGGCATTTGGCAGACTGTATGGATGGAATTCGTGGAGCAGCAGCGGCTGGACACGGTCAAAATCACTCCGGATATCGACCGGTCAACCGTTCGCTTCGATTACCGGTTAAGCGGAATCGACGCGACCTTGGATTTACGGTTGGAGGCGATCGTGACGCTGAAAGGCAAACCGGTTAAACGAGTCTCCTTGCTTGCGGATCGACCGAATCTATCGGTGGAAGTTGATTTGGTGCACGAGGCGAACGGACCGTGGAAGAAATGCCTCTGGTCGCCGCAGCATCCGAATTTGTTCGATGTGGAATTTGTCCTGTATGCGGGAGACCGGGTGGTCGATCGGGTTTTTTCCTATTTCGGAATGAGAAAGGTTTCGATCGAGAACGGTCAAATACTGCTGAACAATGCGCCGATATATCAACGGTTGATTCTGGATCAGGGCTACTGGACGGACAGCCATTTAACGCCGCCAAGCGAGGAGGCAATCATTGCCGACATCGACCTCATGCTGGAGATGGGCTACAACGGCGTACGCAAGCATATGAAAATCGAGGATGCCCGCTTTTTATATTGGTGCGACGTCAAAGGGCTGCTGGTCTGGTCCGAAATGGCGGCTACCTTCGAGTTCAATGAACGAGCGGTCGAAGCGTTCACGAAGCAATGGCTGGAAATCGTCGATCAGCAGTACAATCACCCGTCCATCATTACCTGGGTGCCGTTCAATGAGTCTTGGGGCATTCCGTCCATTCTCCGTGACGTCCTGCAGCAGAAATTTACCGAAGGCATCTATCACCTTACCAAAGCGGTTGATCCTTTCCGTCCTGTCATCACGAACGACGGGTGGGAGCACACCGTATCCGATATCTTAACGCTGCATGATTACGTCGAAACCGGCAGCGGCTTTTTGCGGCGGTACCGAGGCAACAAGGATGCCATCGTCAACAAGGACATGACCTGCAACCACTGGAAATACGCATTTGCCGAAGGGTATGAATATCGCGGCCAGCCGATCATCATCAGCGAATTTGGCGGCATCGCCTTCGAATCGGATAAAGGGTGGGGGTATGGCCGGCAGGTAGCTACGGAAGAGGATTTCATGAAGCGGTTTGAGGGCTTGGTTCAGGCGATCAAGAGCGTGGATTATATATGCGGGTATTGCTACACGCAGCTTACCGATGTGCAGCAGGAGATCAACGGCTTGTTGACGGAGGACCGCAAACCGAAAATCCCGTTGTCCACAATTAAAGAGATCAATATGGCTTAAGTTTTTTTTGGTGGAAGTGACCGTAAAAGAACGCGTTGAAAGGCTAGATATACCGGAGGACAATTTTGATCCGAAATGATGCTGCGCAAGTCAGGTCATTGCATGCGTGTGTCATTTGACGAGTCAGCTGCCAAATCAACGAGGATCCTTGAGGCTCATGATAATAAATATTTCCTTTGCTGCTTCCTGTTGCGTCAACAATATCCTCGATGAACGCTCATAAGGGTTCATAGAAGCATGATAAGAAGGCCGGTCAGTCCGCTCTGGACTGCCTGGCCTTCTTCGTCTATTCCATATTAAGTTATCCTTACGCCTGATAAACGAACAAAGCGGAGTCGAGAATCGGATAGACGCCCCCGCTCGTGAACAGCTCCTGCAGCCCCATTATAAATTCAACTGAACCAGCTTCCATTGCTGTGCGGCATTATTCAGGTCCTGCCAGATTTGCACGTTCGTCCCGTTGGCCGTGCCGCTGCCGCTTACGTCCAATGCTTTCCCGCTGTGAACGTTAATCAGTTTATAGGAACCGCCTCCTGCGTCGACGATCCGCCACAGCTGGTTCGCGCCGCCGTGATTGTCCCATATGGTCACATTGGAGCCGTTATCCGTTCCCCATGCGTCAACTTCAAGGGCTTTGCCGCTATGGACGTTGATCAGGCTGTAATTCCCCCCGGAAGTCTCCGTGATTCGCCATTGCTGGTTCGCCCCGCCGTGATCGTCCCATATGATCACATTCGAGCCGTTCTCGGTTCTCCATCCGTCAACCTCGAGCATTTTCTCGCTGTTCGGGTTCATGAGACGATAGGTTTGACCCGAGGCTATCGTGATTTGTTCCCGGATGAACTCAACCCGATCCAGATCCGCCCATTGGGATGAGGAGGAGTTCGATACGTAGAAACCGATCGTTGCCTTGCCGTTTGTCACTTGAATGTTCGAAATCGACACTGGCGTCCATGATGTTGTGACAGGGCATCCGGTTTGAAGCATGCTGCCGCCATAATCCTTCACTTCCATTACGCAGCTGTTCTGGCCACCGCTGCTTCGCATGTGGGCACGCATCGTATAGGTGCCGTTATCAAGGCCGGTAATCGTCTGACCGATATATGCAGTCGATGGCCCGGTTGTCCCCGCAAGTCCAACGAAGTAAGAGCCTTCTGCTGCGGGAAGCCCGACACCGTCATTGACGCCGTGGATATGGATCCGGTTCGGATAATCATCGCCGTACGTGGTCCAGCCGGTTACATTCGCCGTTTCAAACCCGGGATTGTTGACGAGATTCGTTTGCGCTGGCGTCACGGAATGCCCAAAGCGCAGATAGATGCCGTTAGCCGGATATGTTGCACTGGTGACGGCTGCGACGCGAGTGGAATCAATGGTCATGAGGGCGTTCCAATTGGAAGACTTCGTATCGGACACTGGAAAAACGTTGGTTTTATGCTGCCATGTCGCGCCGTTATCGGAGCTGATCATCGTATGCATCGAGGTGTAGGGATCTCCCGTATTGGCGCTGCTCTCATCGGTCTGGAATGCCGCCATGAGGCGACCGTCAGCGAGCTTTACGACGAACGGGGCACCCGCCTTTTTACCGCTGCCGATTGGCACGTACAACGTCTGGCGGGGAACCGACCAATTGAAGCCGTCCGCTGAAATCTTGTATTTGATGACAAAAGGGTGGCCGGCTACGTCTGAGGCTTCGAACACGGTTATATACCGGCCGTCGTTCATCCGCGTGATGACCGGCATGCCGTCGCGGGAGCCAGCTGCAACTCCGTCGCTGACGGTGATGCGATTGCCCCAGCTGCTGCCGTTCCATGTCTTCATGTACAGATTTTGCAAACCGGTCGTTCCGACGGCCGTCGGGCTATCGTCCGCATAGAGCACCGCAATCGTATCGTTGATCATCTCCAAATGCGGCTCCCATAAACCTTTAAAGCCGGAGGCGGTTGAACTGCCGATCAGTCCGCCTTGCAAATCGCTCCATGTATGTCCGCCGTCAACGCTCCGCCGGACGTTTAGCTGGATCTCATAGGTCGAGCCGTTCTGCACGACGAGCCGGTAAGCCAGCCATATTTCTCCGCTCGGCAGCCTCAGCATTTGACCGTTTCCCACATTGCCGGCGGTGCTTGATACAGCTGTGATCGGAGCACTCCATGTTTTGCCGCCGTCCTGTGTCCTGGAGACCACGATTCGCGTGTTGCCTCCACCGGCGTTCGTGTCGAAGGATACAAGCCATTCGCTTGGCGACAGCTTGAGGAGCCTTGGATACCATACGCCTCCAGAAGGCGGGGTATAGATGGCGATCTGCTGCGAAGCCCATGCCATGCCGGTAGAAGCTGCATGGACCGGCGACAACGGGAGTGCCGTTAAAGCAAGCGCGAAGATCATGATGAAGGCAAGCGATTTCTTCCATAAACTTTGGATCCGACTCATAGACAAACCTCCCAATCCAATTTAGAAAGCGCTCTCTAAATTGGATTGTATCGCAGTTGATATAAATTAAGATATACTAAATATATATTATTTTCAGTCGGGTTCGATGTAAAAAGCGAGGTATGATATGGAGCATCCGCTATATAAACAAATTCAAAACGACATCCGCCGCCGCATTCGAAGCGGTGAGCTTCAGGCAGGCGCTCTGGTGCCCTCGGAGAAGGAGCTTGCTCAGCAATACGGCGTAAGCCAAATCACATCCAAAAACGCACTTAACGGATTGGTGGAGGAAGGTTTGATCGTACGATTTCGGGGAAAAGGAACCTTCGTGCGGGAGGATGGTTCTCCGGAAGTACGGGAGCATCCGCCGGTTACGAAACGGACGATCGCGATTATTTTGCCGACGATGAAAACCAAGATCGACCAGCAGCTGCTCGACGGGCTGGAGCGATACTGTGCGGGCAGAGGCTATGACCTGTTGTTCCGCATTACGCGCGAGTCGCCGGAGGAAGAGTCCCGAACGATTGAGCAGTTCAGGGAACGGGGAGTTGACGGATTTATTATTTTTCCCGTGGAGCAGGAAAGCTACAATACCGCAATTTTACGCTTGTCCCTTGACCAGGTTCCATTGGTGCTTGTCGACCGCTTCCTGAAAGAGATCAAGACCTACAGCGTGAGCTCCGACAATTATGGCGGCGTCCGCGAAGCCGTATCCGGATTGCTTGCGGCAGGACACACGCGCATCGCCTACCTGTCTCCTGAAATTACGAATTCGGTTACTGACGAAAGAGCCAAAGGATTTGAGGCTGCCTTCATGGAGCAGGGCTTGCCCATAGACAAGACGCTGTGGTGCATGCTGGACCTGGGTACGATCGGAGAAGGGCGCGGCCAACGGGAAATCGAGCGTTTTCTGCGAGCTCGGCGCGATGTCACGGCGGTCTTTGCGGTTAACGCGGAACTGGCACGCTATGCCTCAAACGCGATTCGGGAAAATGGGCTGGGAACGGGGAGTTCACCCCAGCTGGCTGCCTTTGATGATCCGGATCTCGAAGGCGTTCCTTATGTCCATCAACAATTGGATGACGTATGCCGTATCGCCGTCGACTTGCTGTCGGAACAGCTAAGCGGGACTTTTGAGCCGAGGCGCGAAGTGGTACCCGTCCGTTGGATTTGGCCGCAATGATTCCTTTGACTTGAGGGAAAAACCTTCGCACAATGCGATTTCAAGAAGCGTCTGCGCCTGATATGGTGCAGGCTTCTTTTTTAAATGGGGGCAGGGTGAAGGGAATATGAACATGGTACAATGGCTGTAACGTAAATGTCTATACATAAGGTGAAAGATAGATCCGGTAATCGGGGCAAGGGGGATGACATGCAGCTTGAGACGAAACGATTGATCATTCGGGAGTTTACGATGGCGGATATGGAGGATGTGCATCGCTATGCATCCGATCCCGCGGTCACCGAGCACACGATGTGGGGGCCAAATACAGAAGAAGACACGCTGCAATACCTCCACATGGTTATTCAATACAGCGAACAGACACCGAGGAACAACTACGAGCTGGCGATCACATTGAAAGATGGAGGGGTTCTTATCGGAGGATGCGGCATTTATCGCATGGACACCAATGCCGAGATGGGATATTGCTTAAACCGGGATCATTGGCGGCAGGGTTATGCTTCGGAAGCGGCCGAAGCGATATGCCGTTTCGGCTTCGAGACGCTCGGGGTCCATCGGATCTATGCTACCTGCTGGCCAGGAAACGCAGGCTCGGCAGGCGTTCTCCGCCGCATCGGCATGACGCAGGAGGGCCATTTGCGCCAGCATCTGTGGTTCAAGGGACGGTTTCACGATTCGTATCTTTTCTCGATTTTGAGAGATGAACTCGATAGGTCCAATACGGAAGTGCGAAGCGATGAGCGGTGAAGTGTGCAGCGGGGCAAATTAATGAGCAGTGAAGCGGGATAGAGAGGTAAACGTTGAGTGGTAGGTGAGGAGAGAGACGATGTCAAAGTCGAAGGATCTCGTGGCAAGTCAAAACGGCGTTTCCGTCTATGTGGACGGTCACGGGAAAGTATATTTCACGAAGGATCACCCTGAATCGGTCGTCGTGCTGGCCAAGCAGGAGGATGAGTTCCTGCTGATTAAACAGCAGCGGAAACCGGTGAATGATCTGGTCATCCAGCTGCCAGGCGGCGGGGTTCTTCAAGGAGAGAACCTGGAAGCCGCTGCGAGACGGGAGCTGCTTGAGGAGACCGGATACGAATGCGGAGGTCTTCATTACTTGGGACGGATGTATCCTGCTTCATGGCGGTGCAACGAGGTAGCGCATGTCTACTATACGGAAGAGATTCTGGTTCGAGGTGAAGCCCGGCCGGAAGATTACGAGAACATTGATGTGATCCGGATTCCGGTTCAGGAGTGTCTGCACCGCATTCAGAAGAACGAGATCCAGGATTCGGAGCTGGTATTTGCCGTTTTGCAATGCTTGCTCCGTGGGATTATCCATCTTCATTGATGGGGTGGAAAGGTAATGGAGTTCATCGGGATCGGATTCTTGTTAGTCGGTGTCATCGCTCTAGTTCTTGCTGTTCGTTATGCCATCGATACCTCCAAGATGATCACACGCATGGATGCAATGCTTCACGAGATGAGGCTGCTTCGTAAAGATATTCGGGAGCTCAAAGATAACAAGCACATTGTGGATAAGAAAGTATGAGGGAGATGCCTGAAATGGAGGCGGAAAAAATCCATATTCTTCGAAAGGCCGAAGAACTTGCCCGATCGGTGCATGAGAACGATGCAAGCGGTCATGATTGGTGGCATGTCAAACGAGTGAGCCGTCTTGCGCGGATGCTGGCGGTATTCGAAGGTGCGAATGCCTATTTATGCGAACTGGCTGCACTTCTCCATGACGTAGCCGACGAGAAATTGAACGACTCAAAAGAGACAGCCATCGGAAGGTTGGAGGCATGGATGGCGCAGGCCGGTGTAGATCGGGATGACAGGGCTCATATTCTCTCGATCATCGCTAACATGTCTTATGCCGGAGGAACGGGTGCCGGGATGACCACATTGGAGGGGAAAATCGTTCAGGATGCTGATCGCCTGGACGCTCTCGGCGCCATTGGCATTGCACGAACCTTTGCTTATTCCGGGTGGAAGGGTCAGAAAATATATGACCCTTCCATAATGCCCCGTGATCATATGACTCGAGACGAATACCGGAAGGGCGAAAGTACCGCAATCAATCATTTTGACGAGAAGCTGCTGAAGCTGAAGGATCTGATGAATACGGATGCTGCTCGGCTATTGGCCGAGGGAAGGCATCAAGGCATGCAGTATTTTAAGAAGGCGTTCGACAACGAATGGGAGCTCGGAAATGAAGCTTATCTGAGGGAGTCGCCCCTCTACAGAGGAAAAGTCTCATGTGTTCATGTAGCATTTGATACGTCCACTGCCGGCTCGTTAAGGATCAGTCTTCGTTCACGGCCCGACGAGCTTGTCATCGTCCTGGACGGCAATTTGATGGTAGGACCTTTGCCGGACGCTGAGCGCCTTTATGAATCCTTCGCGGAACGGATTCGGTGGTATGAAGAGCGATACAATGGATTAACGGCGGACGAGTGGAAGCTGATCCAGCTTGAGGCTGCTATCCGATGGGAGGTCTGGCCCGAGCAGTTAACCGCAGTGCCATGCTTCATTTGGGCCGGGGATTCTGCGAAAGAATTGCTTGGTCTCCGGCGATTGCTTTCACATCTTCCCGGTCATCCCGAGCTTTACCACGTGAATGCGACGAAAGTGCTGCATCAACGGAACCCGGATATCCGATATAAAAATACGGGCGAGATAACGCCCTGCGAACTTCAAAAGGTCCTGGATCTGCCTGATGGAATCATGAGGTTATCCGTGGAAGATCAGGAACGTTATCGTCAGGATTGGTTTCGTCTACTGGGCGAAAACGGCACGCTTCGCATTCTCCAGAACGGGGAGCTTATTACGGTTCCAGAGTCTTATTATGATGAAAAGATATTGAAGGCCGTTTACCGCGTGGAGGCCCGATTCGGGCATTTTAGGAAATCCTCGCGAGTTGTAGGTGAAGTGATCGGATCGGCAGAGATTGATACCGGCGATTCGTTTATCGAGTACCGGGTACGCCATCTGATTAATGAGGGTGCCTTGGTTTATGAAGGCAGCCTTGACGCGATGCGCAATTACAGCGTATCGCTGGTTGATTCCGGCCATTCCGATCAGCAATCGGAAAGCCATCATCGTCTTGCCGGGATCGTTAAGCTGAGAACGCTGCTAGGCGAATTGGCCGAAATTAATCTTCGAGAGCGAAGTATAATCGAGCAGCTTAAGGGGATCAATTGGAGGGATCTGGATCTCGGTCTGCCGAATATGCCGGCCGATTATGCCGACAAGGGGATGCCCGCCTTGCTTCAACAACTGATCCTTACCCAGCAGCCGCATGACCGGAATCGGGTTGAGCTTATAGAGAAACTAGTGCAAGCGATGCAGGCAATGATGGAAAGTGAAGAGAAATAGATCATTAGCAAGTTGTAGTCAACGATCAGGAATCGATTAAGGAATCGAAATAACGGAGGAATCATCATGCTTTATACTCAACAATTGATCGACTCAGTAAGACAGTTTTCCCTTGAGATGGACAAGTTCAGGCGTATCCCGAAGGAAGTGCTGGATTTCATATACGATGAGCGGCTGTTCCATCTCTTCGTACCCGATGAGCTCGAGGGAAGAATGACGGCGCTGCCGGAGGCAGCTCGCCTGTTCCAGGCGTGTTCTCGGATCGACGGCAACCTGGGCTGGATGGTAACCATTGGTGCAGGGGGCGGTTTTTTCGCGGCGCTGCTGGAACAAGACGTCAGCAGGGAGATATTCGCAAGGCGTGATGCGGTGATCGCGGGAAGCGGGATGCCGACCGGAACGGCGAGGCGGGTTGAAGGCGGGTATCGGGTCAGCGGAAGGTGGAAGTATTGCAGCGGCTCGACCTATGCGACCACCTTCACGGCCAATGCCGTCATCGACTCCGGGAATGAATCTGCCAAAGCAAGTGAATTACCATCAGGAGCAGAAGCTCAAGAGATTCGTGCTTTTGCATTCCGGCCAGAGCAAATCCGCATCCTACCGGATTGGAACGCCTTCGGTCTTCGTGCGACGGCAAGCCACACGATGATCGCCGAGGACGTCTTCGTCCCGGATAACCGAACTTTCCTGTTCGATGAGATGAAGAGTTATGAACATGAGGCCATCTACCGTTATCCGTTCCTGCCATTCGCGCAGGTTTCCTTCGCCGCGGTTGCGATCGGAATCGCCGAGCATTTCCTTGCTGCCGCTGAAGCTCTGGCTGAAGCGAAAGGAAGCGAAGCTTATGTGATGGACAAGCTGAAAGAGCATTCCGGCTTCCTTCGAGACGGTGAAGTCAACTTTTATGAAACGGTTGAGACTTCTTGGCGCGAGCTGCTTCAGCAAGGAAAGCTATCGGTTGAGACCGAAGCTGCAGTAACCACCGCCAGCATCGGCGCAGCCAACACCGCGAGAACCTGCGGTCAAACGTTGTTTCCTCTGCTTGGTTTAACAGCGGCAATGGAAGATAGCGAAGTTAACCGGTGCTGGAGGGATCTTCAAACCGCATGCTCTCATTCACTGCTGCGAAGCTATGCTTAATATAAGATGAAGGATTGAACGGGAACGTATAAGAATATCGATTATAGATGACAACCCTGAGCTGCCAGCTCAGGGTTGGATTGATTTCAAGAACCAAGACCCCTGTCCTGGGCCATCCGTTTATCGAAACTTGCCGTAATCCTTGATCTTCACATGGATGGAGCTTTCCACCTGAAGCTTCGGAATTTCCTCCCGCCATTTCATCTTCTGCCACTGCTTGAAGCCAACTCGATTCCGGACATACCTGCCGATCCCCAGATTATCTAGTTTGTTCTCTTTCATAAGACCTATGATCGCATCTGCCCGTTTGTGGATGTATTGACTGACTCTATGCTCGAGCAGCTTCCGTTCCCGCTCATCACTAAGCCTCAGATCACCAAGGTACTCTAGCACGGAGCCGGTTATATTCACTTCGATTTTGATTTTCTTTGCTCCGTCGGTTCCTTGGGATACTTTGATTTTTCTCGAGCTGGTGATCGAGCTGAACATGACGATCTCCTTGGATTCCCCGGGAGCTGTCAGGTCGATGCTGATTTCACCTTCCCTGAACTTGCCTTTCAAAAAGGCAAACACCAACGAATCCTTCGGCTCGATCCTCGCGACGTGCTTGTCATCCCTGAATAGAGCGATGCCGTTGGTTGTCACATAGCTGCTGTCCTGCCTACGGATCAACGGCGCGATCGGGTCAACGCCTTCATCGAAGTAATCCCGTTGGAAGTTAAAGAGCGTAACCTTCGGTATCGTCTGTCCCTGGGATTCCTTCTCAAGCAGCATATCGATATATCTTCCGGTTCTTGGATGCTGTGCATAGTTGTCCCGCAGCAGCTCGCCCGCATTGCCATCTACGACGCTAATCTTGATTTGGGAAGAGATGGAGGGATCCCGAATCAACGCATCCAGATGACCCTTGAGCCCGCTGCGGGCCAGTGACTCTCCAAAAAGAACGTTTCGGATCTGGCCGCTTACGAGGAGCATGCCAGTCTTTCTCGACATCATCATTTTCGCTTCTTTGCTGCTGTTGGCTGAAGCTGACAACACTTCCCGTTGCGACGTGGTTTCGGGGTCGGCTTGAGGGATCGAAACGGAAATATCCAGCTGACCGCTCGGCAGCAGATCATAGCTAACCGTTTGGATAAGCCCCAGGTCCTCTAATACTCGCTGATCGCCGCAGGCGTTTAAAGGTAGCATGATTAACAGAAGAAGCATGACGCAAAGCTTTTTTTTTGAGCTTCAAGGCTTACACCGCCTTTTTACGCCGCTGCACGAGCAGCAGAATGATTAACAGCAACGGCAAGACATACGCGAACCCCATCTGAATATAGCCGAGGATCATAATCCAATCTCGGATCGTATCCAGTACCTTCGGGATAAAGGAGAGCATGAACGCAACGAGCGTAATGCAGAAATAGTGAACGTTGATTTTGATCCTCGGAAAAACACGGCGGGTGCTTTCTCCGGCGGCCCAGAAGTACATAACCAGCGTGATGACCGTCGTGAACAGAAAGAATCCGTAGAAGAGGTTCTCGATTCGTTCAATGAAAGGAAGCTTGATATAAGCCAGCAGATCCAATAAAGGAAACAGCATTTGCTTCAGCAGCTCATGCCCGATGACCCCGAATGAAACAAAGCTCATAATGACATAGGACGCAGTGCGGATGAGATGGCCATAGAGGGCCGCTTTCATCAATTTGGTCTTTTTGTCGGCATAGGGAAACAGGAGCATACACAGCTCATAGCCGAGATAAGCGAGGTAGATTTGGAAGAAGCCCTCGACCATATTTCCTCCATCTTGGAATACATATGGGGTCAGCCGTTCGAGCTTAAATTCCCCGACATAATACAGCATCAGCAGGTTCAACCATATCGTGGACCAAAAGAATACCGTAGATGCTTTCGAGATGTTGTACAGCCCTTTCGTTAACAGCAAAAAAGCGAGAACGTCAATAAAGAACTTAAACACCATCGGATTGGTCGTCGGAAACGCGAACATCTGAAAAATCAGCACGTACTGCTTGGCAACGAGGCAGCCGATAAGCGACCACACTAAAGAGATCGCTAGATAGAAGGGAACGAGAATAAACTTCGGAATGCTTTGTTCCAAAATATCAAAGATGGATCTGCCTTCACCAAGCCGATAGACGATGGAGATCAAATAGATGTTCAGGCAGACCAGGATGGAGATCGGTATGACGCTGAGCCAGCCGTTGGTCCCGAAAAATTGAGCTTCGTTCTGAGCGATGCTGAATACATACACCCCAGTCTGAATCATATAGATCAGGATCATCGTATGGAACTGTGACAATTTTTCTCTCAACATGCGTCACCTTCTCATTTTTAATTTGATCTTATTCTTGAATCTCGCCTGCGACGGGCGTCTGCCAAGCATGCTAAAGGGCGCTCTCAAAAAGACGTCCCTCCAGTCGTAGGGCTCGAAGGGAGCAACCGGCGACAAATAGGACGTTCCGATGCTCGTTAATCCGCTGAGATGAATTACGATCCAGGCCATGCCAATCGCCAATCCCAGGTTTCCCCATAATCCGGCTAAAATGATTAACAGAAACCGGAGGAGCCGGAAGGAGGCGCTCATCACGTAATTGGGGATAACGAAGGAAGCTATTGCGGACGAAGCGACTGCAATAATGAGAATGTTGCTGGTCAGACCGGCTTGCACGGCGGCCTGTCCGATAACGATACCGCCTACGATGCCGATGGTCTGGCCGATCTTAGTCGGCAGCCTTGCCCCGGCTTCCCTTAATAACTCAATTGTCGTTTCCATTAATAAAGCTTCGAAGATCGGCGGAAACGGCACTTTGCTTCTGGACTCGGTCAAGGTGAGGATTAAATTCTCCGGGATCATTTCGTAGTGGAACGAAGTGACCGAAACATAGAGCGCCGTCAATACAAGCGTTATGATAAGTGCCTGAAACCGGAGAAGCAGCGTGGCCGTTCCGATGCTCCAGCGTTGATAATAATCATCGGACCAGGAGAAGAATTCGAAGAAGCTGGACGGTGCGCTGAAAGCGGTCGGGCTTCCGTCCATCAGGCATACAACGCGTCCCGAAACGAGCTTGGATGCGATGGTGTCCGGACGCTCCGTGGTAAGGAACTGCGAGAACACCGAACGGGGGTGGTCGTCGATGCACTGGATCAGCATGTTGGTATCATGAATCGCGTCAATTTCGACATCCTGGATGCGCTCGATCACATCCTTGACATATTTGGGATTAGCGATGTCTTTAATATAGAGAACATAGACATCGGATTTGGTGACTTCGCCGACGGCCAGCTGGATCACCTTTAAATGGGAGCTCTGGACTCTCTTGCGAATCAAAGACAAGTTGGTGTAAGCCTGCTCGGTAAATGCTTCGTGAGGGCCGATGATTACCGTTTCCGTCTCCGATTCCGCAACGGTTCGGGAGGCTGGGAAGATAACATCGAGCAAGAAGGCTTTTTGATCATAGATAATGGCAGCCATGCCGGATAAGATTCCTTCCACGCACTGCTTCGATACAGTCACAAGCTTGTATATCGACTGCGTCTCAAGGAGCTGCAGCGGATTCTCCGATTGAACCAGCAGCGGCAAGAAATCTCGCTCCAAGCGGTCTTCATTCACCATGTGGCTGAAGTACAATACATGCATCCGTTCCTCATGGTAAACGTTATGGACGAAATCCGCCGATTCGTCGAACTGATCAAGGATATGACTAAGGGTAACAGGCGGCTGCTCCTCTTCAGCTTGAAGCTTACTTGGCGAATCTAAATCTTTCTCCGAATCAATGTCCGATGTCAGAGGATCCTCAATGAATATCGAATTCAGCATTCCCTTCCATTTCCCCATTGGATCTTTCGCCTCCGCATCTTTTATACACATTCTGTTCACAGTTTGCGTACCCGGACCGTTTTTTATCCAAGAGAGACCATGATCTTGTATAAGATGCTGTTTGACGGGAATGTTAGGCACATGCGGATGCTTTAGGGATCCTATTTGTCATGGAGGGGAGAGCAGAAATGCTAGATCGAGTGATATTGGCCGGAATGCTGCTGCTCAGTTTAGAGCCGGGTGGCGGGACGGACTCAGAAGACCTGCAGCAATTTCAGTACCAGATGCTGGAATCGGGAGCACATAGTATCGTGGATGCGGTGAATTCTTGCCAGGAGCATTTTGGAGCAGGCCGAATCCCGCTGCCGATCGAGCTGCCTCCGGTTGAATTCACGCACTTGTTTGGCCAATGTATGGATACCGGCAGCGTGGAACCGCATCTTGATATCCAATACATTCATTCGTCGAAGCCGGAGAACGAGTACCATTTGGAGGTTTATCCTGCAGGTCACGGTCCGAAGCTTGCGTATTTGTCTTTCACTGAGGTTCCAATTGATGAAGATACGCTGGGGCATTACTATCAAGGCCCTGATCGTTCCCTTCAATTACTGACATACACAAAAGGGAAATGGCAGTATCTATTGAGCAGCTCATATCGGCCTGAGTCGAACATTGAAGAAAAGCATTTAACCTCGATAGCGAAATCGCATATTCGTTACGTAAAGCGAACGGATCCCGCATATGCCCAGTGGGGAGCCGTTGCCATCAAGGAAACCGGCAAGAAATACGGAATGGATGTGGTGGATTATCTTTATATGGGGCGTAGAACCTTATCCCGTGACTTGGCTGAAGAGAAATTCAAGCTGTGGCTTCGAAAAGGGAGTCGGGAATTCGGGGTGTATGTAACCGTTCGGTATCATCCTGCAACAAGGCAGCTGGTTTCTATAGTTTATGAAGAGGCTTGAAGTCTTGAATCAACGCAGTCATTCGGCTGCGTTTTTTCGTGCAAGGGGAAATAAGGCCCTTTTTTTTGCTGTTCAGATGTGATTTATTGTTGTACCATATTTGGTGATAGTTTCCTTCGGATCGTCGTGCTTCTTTATCCACATTTATTTGTCAAGTACATCGTGTTTTAGGAGTGATCGTCGTGCCGCTTATTGTTGTTCTTAAGCTCCTATTTATTCCTATCATCACTCTATTGATTATCCTGTCTTCCGTTCTGATGGACCTCTCGGATCGGATTGGATGGATGGTCACGATGGCGGTTCTTCTATACGGCTCGGTTATATTCGATCGAAAATTGAAATGGCTCCGATTCATGCAGCCCTTGTTTCTTGGCGCCTTTCACCTAGCAACCCAATTGAACTGGTGTATTCTGCTGTACTACATCCTGATGATTAATTTGATCCATAAGAAGAAGCATTTCAAGGAAATGATCCCGATTTGCCTTTTGATGCTTATTCAATATTCCGCGATTCGCTTGTCCTATATGCCTTTTACCCAATATAACCTGCTCGTCTCCATCTTTGACGGGCTTGCTTTGTTTGTGATCGTCATATCCTTCCATTTGGTTAACTCACTGGAGTCCGAGAAGAAACAGCTGCATATGCATAACGATTATCTGATCTTCCATGACCCCCTTACCGGCCTCTTGAATTATGACGGCTATTTGCACAAGGTTCAGCATACCATTGAGGCGAAGAAGCCCTTCCAGCTCGTCCTTCTTGACATCAACAATTTCCAATCGTTGAATGCCCAGGATATCGCAACCGCGAATGAAATTCTAATTAGCCTCTCCCGAGCGATTCGCACCCTGTTTGCCGGGAACATGCTCGCAGCTTCTCGTTACGCGGGTGACCGCTTCGCGATTCTGCTGCCAGAACATGTCCAAATTGACAGAAGTCTGTTTAAATTTGATCACATCGGAATCAAGGTAACCTATAGCATCACATGCTACCCTCACGAAGCGAAGACATTTCAAGAATTGGTGAGCAAGGCGGAGGAACGCGTTTTTCAAATGCGGCGAAACTCCTGGTTAAGAAGCCAAGAGGAGCTGCTTCGAACCGAGAAGATGAAGACGGTCGGGGAACTTGCTGCCGGCATGGCTCACGAAATTCGGAATCCGCTAACCTCCATTAAGGGATTCATTCAGCTGTCCAAAACGAAGAATTATAATATACAGCCTTGGTATGAAGTGATTATGGGCGAGATTACAAGAGTGGGGGAATTGACGGCGGAGTTCCTGCATTTTTCCAAGCCCCATGCAAGTAATATCAAGGTTGAATCGATGACCGATTGCCTGACACGCGTATTCTCCTTATGTGAATCGGAGGCGGTTTCACACGGCCATGTGTTGACGATGGATCTGCCGGATCAAGCCATCCTAATTCGGATGGACCGCGACAAAATCATTCAAGTTCTGATCAATCTGATCCGAAATTCCTTTCAAGCCATGGATCAGGCAGGCGTGGTGAAGCTCTCGATGCTCACAGCAGGCGGTAAGGCGATCATCGAGGTGGAGGACACGGGGAAGGGCATCGCAGAGGAAGACCTCCCCAAAATCTTCGATCCATTCTATACGACCAAGGAGGAGGGTACGGGTTTGGGGTTGTCGCTCTGTCAAAAAATCGTGGAGGATCATGGGGGAAAGATCATGGTGCATAGTCAGCTGAATGTCGGAACGGTGTTCACCCTCACATTCCCAATATCTTAAAGGAGATCTTTGGAACTTCCGGTATCGGAATGAATTGGCAGCATTGCATTCATAATACATAGGTGAAGAAAGATTAACGGATGCATGCCAAGGAGATGCAGGAAGGATGAGGAACTTGATAAGAAGCGCGTGGGATGAATCTTGAAATGGATATCGATTGCTGCGATTTTGCTGCTGCTGCAGAGCGGCCAGGATACAGGTCAATTGACGATTACGAATGACGGGAATGTGATATCGACTGTCAATCGGGAAGAGCACGCTCTAGACGTGTTTCCGCTGATGGACATGGAGAAGTACGAGGCGTGGGTCGAACAAGTAGACCAGAAAATTTATCATGAGGCACAGAACGCGAGGATCGGCAGCAACGGACAAATTATCCCGGGACAGAACGGCTACAGGCTTCACCGTGGAAAATTGCTGGAGCAGTATCAGGCATATCGTTATGGCACTGGGCCTGCGACAATCGAAGCGCCCAGACTTCCGATTTACCCCAAGGTGGACAGCGAAGTTCTGGCCTCCATCCGCGTCAAGCCGATCGGGTATTATGTGACTTATTATAATTCCCGCAATAGGAACCGTACCCATAATATCAATCTCGCGTCCAAAGCGATTGACAGCTTCGTCGTCTTTCCAGGCGAAGTCTTCTCGTTCAACAAGGTTGTCGGGATCAGGACGCCGAGCCGGGGCTATTTGCCTGCACCGGTTATCGTTCGGGGAGAATTATCGGAAGGGGTGGGCGGAGGAATATGCCAGGTGTCCTCTACCTTGTTTAATGCGATCGATCGGGCCGGTCTAAAAATCGTACAGCGTTATTCTCACAGCCGCAACGTGCCTTATGTGCCTCCCGGGCGGGATGCAACGGTGAGCTGGGGAGGCCCGGACTTTGTGTTCGAGAACGCGTACAACGAGCCCATCCTGATCCGCGCCTTTTCCGGCGGAGGAAAGATGACCGTGTCGGTTTATTCTTCCGAGTTCATTGAATATAAGCCAAGGGAGGTTCCGAGCATGTCGAGGCGTTTACCGGAAGAAACCAAGGATGAACCCCATGATCACGATCCGGTAAGCCGGGATTAAGAGATGCCGGAACGATGGAGGACCTTCTTGGAACGTGGGGATGGAGAAACGGACTTGAACCAGTGGGCGCATAATGCGAACATCAGGACAAGCTCGACGGCTCCACCCCCATAATACATAAGCATGCCGCCCTGCTCTGCCGCTTCACGGGGCACCCCGACCGGCGGATAGGCATAGATGGCTTTCGACAGGATTGAGTGGCCAGCAGCTGCGAGTATTAAAGTAATCGCCCTGTTCCGGAAGCTATGGCGCCGTGAAGTCAGATCGATATAGAGGATGGAAATCGTGAACAGATACCCCGCTGCGAACAAATGGAAATGGATGATCGCGTACAACAGCCGGTATTGATGCGTCAGTTGAAAAAGATCTGTCATATAAAGAAGCCACATACCGCCGGTATTCCATATTGCTGCAACCCAAGGGTGGACGATCATATGCACCGCTTTGCTTCTGAACAAGCGTGATAACTTTCGTGCAGACGGAACCGGCAATGCGCGAAGCAGGAGCGTTACAGGTTTTGCATACGCAATCAATATGGGGGCCAGCATGCCGAGCAACAGATGAACCAGCATATGGTTTTGGAAAGATTGATGAGAGTTCCGGGCGAGTGGACCCGCGACCGAGAGCATGACACATAAAATGCCGGCGGTCCAGCTTAAATACCGATGCAGCGGCCATGAACGGTGATGGCGATTGGTAGTGAGAGCGGCAGCAACATATACACCGATACATAACAAGAGAAGGAGAAGCCCCGCCCAATCTCCTTCAAAGCTGAAACTATACGCATCTGAATGTGCTCCATGTTCATGATGATCGCTAAATGCTCCCGTATCGCTGTAAAGATAATGGACCATCATGATTCAGCTCCTTCCGTATACGTGCGGGCATGACGCGTGCGGAAAATTAGAATCAGACCGGCCACGATCATCAACGCAGCAATCACATTCCACACCCAGTCATAAGGGCGGATATCGACGTTATAGCGAATCTGATGCAGACGCATCAGCTTATGCTGGATGATGCCGTCGTAGAGCTGGAATACGCCGCCGCCAAGCAGAATACCTCCCAGCCATTTTATTAGCCAAAAGGCGTGCCGCCGATGAAGATCGGCCAGCATAAAGGAAGAGGCAATGGTCGCAAACCAGCTGAACGCATGGAATAAACCGTCCGATACGAGACCGATATCCTTGGTCGATTTGTCATAAAAATGATGCCAGTGCAGCAGCTGGTGAAATACAACCTCGTCGATAAAAGCGACCAGCCCCAGTCCAAACAGGATTCCTGTCCACAAATTGCGCGAAGCGTATTTTTCGCGTTCCTTCCGATGATCACTAGCAGATTCGTTTGGTTTCATTCTCGTTTTCCCTCATTCGCAATTGGTATGCTCGGTAGATTAAGAGATTAGGTGACCACATCTACTCCAAGTTTAACCCGATTGTGAATCGGCTAATCCACGAAAAACCGAATCAGGCATCACCCGTCGAGTTCTTGAAGGTTTCTAATCCTGGTTCGTTAGGGGTTCACTTTTAGACAAATTTTCCCTACATAATGTTTTTGTAGGGCAGTATGTGCCTTATTGGCGTCCTCTAGTTCAAAAATATGATCGATATGAACGGTTAACTTATACTGTGAGATATATCGATGAAGACGTGCAATAATCTCGGGATCGGGTTCCCCGTTGTATCCAGCAGCTCTGATTCCAGCGGGTATCCGTAATTCAGGGCGTATCCCGTGAGGGTATACGAGTCGTCCGCCTTTCCGGAGACAGTTGACGGCAGTATTAGCCGCATCTCCCCCCGCGGTAAACATAGCTGCATCGAATCCAGACGGCGCAAATTTCCTTGCCTTCGAAGAGATGTCCCTATCTTTGCCGTTTACAATAGCATCGCAGCCAAGTTTCTTGAGCACGGCAACTCCGTCTTCACCCGAAGCAACCGCGAATACACGGACTCCCATAGCCTTCGCCAACTGCACGGCGATATGTCCAACTCCGCCGCTGGCGCCGAAGATGAGAATAGACTCCCCGTCTCGAAGTTGCAATACATCCTCCAGCCCGCGCAATGCGGTAATTCCGACTCCGGAAATAACTGCCGCTTCCTGCATGGTTAATCCATCCGGAATTCGGGACACATATTTGGCATTGACGGCTGCATATTCCGCATAGAAGCCGCCATTAGGATTCAGAAAGGCAGGTGCATATACCTGATCTCCCAAGTCAACATTAGTCACCTTCTCCCCACGTGCAATCACGATTCCTGAACCTTCGGAACCGAGAATATAAGGGAATTCTGATTCCAGGTTCAGCATTTCTGCATATCCGCCTTGACGTTCGAAGGCATCCCACTCTCCAAGACCGGCATAAGCAACTCCAATCAATACATCTTCAGGACCGATCGTGGGCACATCAACCTCCTGATGGATCAGTTCATCTGGCCCGCCAAACCGATGAAGCACAGCAGCCCTCATTGTATTCAAATGTTTATTCATGACTACCCCTCCAATAAATGAGTTCTCCCTTGCAAAAACTAACTTATCATAATAACACGTCAATAATTGACATGTTATTATGCGAAAGAGGAATCGTTCTAACAGCCGGTTAATGAATTTACTTTTTTAGGAATTTAGATAGACTAAGGATAAAGTTAACATAATGTATATTATGTAAAATATATTTCGAGTCCGAGCAAGGTCGCTTTCATTCTTGCCGAAGCCAATTGCTCAACACCGAACCCATTTGCGCATCAGCCAGGCAGGTCAAGTCACGGTCTTTTGGTCTACTGACTCGGCGCTTTTCCTTTGCTATATTGATGATATCTTTAAAGGAAAGGGGAGCATCGTGATGAGAAACGTTTCCGGAGATCATGCAGCGCTGCTGTTTCGCTTCTTTATTCCGTATGCATTGATTCTGCTAGGGTCTTTATGGGCCTTGTGGTTCGCATATGGCAAAACCTCGGCCGTGGTAGAGAACGAATCGGTCAAAAGCACTTTGGCAGCACTGAACCAAATCCAGGAAGCGTTTGACGGACGTCTCGCCGAGATCGAGACGATTGCAAGGCAGTTGTCAAGCGAATCAAAAATTCAGTCGTTTCAATTTGTGAACGAGCCGTTTGGCGGAACCCGTCCATATCAGCTGTGGGATTTAGAGAAAAGCTTGTTCAATTACCGGCTGGTGAACCATTTTATCGTGGATTATTACGTTGCTTACAAGAACAGCGGCATGATCCTCTCTCCGCGAAAGGTATACGCTGACAAGCAATACTACAACCTGCAGCTGCATTATGAGGGGATGAAGTATGAGGATTGGAGACATCAATTGTTCGGCGAATACCATTATAAGACGTACTTGCCGGAGAGGAGCATCATGTATGAACGAAAAACGTATTCCGTGGTCACCTACATGCAGTCTTTTGGATTGAAGGGTGGTGGTGGAGTTATCGCCGTGATGCTTGACAACAAGCAGATTCAAAATATGCTGCGAAAGCTCACGCCAGGACAAGGCGGATTCGCGTATATTGCGGACCCGAACGGGAATATCATCAGCTCAATCGGGCTGGATCAAAGGCCGGAAATATTGAAAGCGCTTCCCTTGGATGAGGGGGATGCCCACATTCGGCTGACGGGTCAGGAAATGTTAGTCACCAGAGCCGTCTCCCCACTCAGTGGCTGGAGTTTTGTATCGGCGCAGCCTAAGCAGCTCGTGTTAGAGAAGGTTTACGAAATCAAACGGGTGACGATGGCCGTATTCTTGTCAGCGTTGCTGCTTGGGCTCGCGTTGGCCGTTTATTTCGCTGACCGGAGCAGCAGGCCGATTCTGCGTATATTGCGCCTCTTACCGAAACCTCCCTCAGATTCCAAGAGGTCTTCGTCCAAACATTCCGTTGAATTTATCGGCTACACGGTGTCGGCGCTAATCGAGAACCATGATTCTCTGAAGAAAAGGCTTGCTGAGCAGATTCCGCTTTTGCGCAGCGTGTTCATGGACAGGCTTTTGAAGGGAGGCTATCCATCGCACAGGGAAATCGATGCGGCAATGGAGCATTCCCAGCTTAATCTTCGCGGATCTCAATACGCGGTTGCAATGATACGAATCCGAGGTTATGAAGGTCCGTTTGTGAAAGACATGCTTAAGGAGCTTGACATTATAAAAATAAAGCTGCAGGACTGCCTACATGCGTTGTACGGAGAAACGATTTTGTCGCATGACCTTGGGGAGAACCGTTTGGCTTTGGTATTTGCCGGTTCGGCCGGGGATGCCGCCAGTTCCGGCTTTGAGCCATCCTTAAGATCATGGATTCAGGAAGTATATGAGCGACTGATCGAAATAGCGGACACGGGATTATGTATTGCGGTGGGAGGGAGTCGATCCCAAGTGACGGAGCTCTACCGATCGTTCGGAGAAGCACAATTTGTCCTCCACCATGCCGAGTGGAACCGTCATCGTCCCATTCAATTTTACGCTGATATGGAGCCCGCGACGTTCACCTATTACTATCCTGCCGATGAGGAGCTTCGATTGATTCAGCTAGTAAAGTCCGGCAATCTGAACGAGACCCGGCAGCTTCTGGAACAGATCAAGGAGAAGAACGGAAGGGAGGGTCCGCTGCCGCTTGCAGTGGAACGGCTTCTGGCCCATGAGCTATGCGGAACCCTGATGAAATGCTGTCCGCACCAGCGACCGGATCATGGCCGATCGGAAGCGATGGAGGCACTCCACCAAGCCCTGGACCCTCATTCATCGCCCTCACAGGCCATGAATGCCGTATGCCGTGCGATCATTCAATTATGCATGGATTATGAGGAGAGCAAGAAAAGTCGAAATGATCGATTAACCAAACTATTGCTTGATTATATCGAGGAGCACTTTCGGGAACTCGATTTGAGTTTATCGGTGCTGGCCCGTGAAGCACAAACCTCGGAAGCGTATGCATCTTATTTTTTCAAGGAACAAACGGGCTGGAACTTCTCGGATTATGTGGAACACCTCCGGATGAATGAAGCGAAGCAGCAATTGTCTCATACGGATCGGCCGGTTAGCGATATTGCAGCTGCTGTAGGATATCTCTCCTTAAATACGTTCAGCAGGGCGTTCAAGCGAGCGAATGGAATCAGCGCAACGGAGTATAGACGAATCTCCCGCGGAGGCTCAGCCGCTGATCTAAAGAAATGACGATTCCTTGAATCGTGCAAAAAGGCAATTCTAAAAGGATGCATAACGCCTGAAAGATGAAGATTTACTGACCACTCGCATCTGTATATACTCCAATCACGGACCGGGACGAAATCTGATATGGATGGGAGTGATTGGTGCTGACTGGTTGGAAAAGGCTGCTTCGAAGCTGGCAGCTCTACGCGCTGTTTTTGCCGCCGCTGTTGTACATCATCATTTTTAAGTATGTACCGATGTATGGGGCTCAAATTGCTTTTAAAGAGTTTAGCGTCACGAAGGGGATTAGCGGAAGTCCATGGGCAGGTTTCGATCAATTCGAGCGTTTCTTCCGTTCCCATGAATTTTGGCGGCTGCTGAGGAACACATTCTCCATTAGCTTGTATACCCTCATTGCCAGTTTTCCGTTTCCGATCTTGCTGGCGCTCGGCTTGAATTATGTGAAGAACCGCCGGTTCAAGAATACGGTTCAGATGGTTACATATGCTCCTTACTTCATCTCACTGGTCGTTCTTGTCGGCTTGATGCTGCAATTTTTGGATCCTAGGACCGGGCTGATCAATTCGATATTAGGCTGGTTCGGATTGGGGCCGTACCATTTCATGGCGGAAGCCTCATGGTTCCAGTCGATCTATGTCTGGTCGCATATTTGGCAGAACGTTGGCTTTTCTTGCATCATTTTTTTGGCTGCGCTTTCAAGCATCGATCCGGCGCTCCATGAAGCTGCCGTCATGGATGGGGCTACGAAGGTCCAGCGTATGCGGCATATCGATATACCGGGAATCATGCCCATTGCCGTCATTTTGCTTATTTTGAATACCGGGCAGCTGCTGGAAACCGGCTTTGAAAAAATACTGCTGATGCAGAACGCGCTGAATTTACGCTCCTCTGAAGTCATTGATACGTACGTGTACAAGGTCGGTCTGGTATCTCAGGCGATGAATTTCTCCTATGCCACCGCGATCGGTTTGTTCAAGGCGGTGATCGGTTTCGTCCTGCTGCTCCTCGTCAATCAATTGGCCAAGAAGCTGAAGCATGAGAGTTTATGGTGAAAGGAGACGAAGGCATGCGTAAATCGGCTATGAGGGAATCCGGTTCGGATCGTGTGTTTACGGTCGTTAACTATGTCCTGTTATCCGTATTTCTAATCATGGTGCTGTATCCGCTAATTTATGTGGTCAGCGCTTCGTTCAGCTCCAGCAGCGCGGTGATTTCCGGGAAGGTATGGCTGTGGCCGGTGGAGCCAACCCTCGAAGGCTACCGGGCCGTATTTAAAAATGCCATGGTTGCAAAGGGCTTTATGAATACCCTGCTGTATACGGTGGCAGGAACGGCCATCAATCTGGTTTTATCCGTTACGGCGGCATATCCCTTGTCCCGTAAGGATTTTCGAGGCCGGGGCGTATTCATGCTCCTCTTTGTATTCACCATGCTGTTTAATGGCGGGCTCATCCCAACGTATCTGCTGGTCAAAGATCTAGGGATGATGGATACCGTCTGGTCCATGCTGATCCCCGGGGCGCTATCCGTCTGGAATGTCATTATTATGCGAACGTATTTCCAGACTACGATCCCGAATGAGCTGCTGGAGGCGTCACAGCTGGACGGCTGCTCGGATATGAGGTTCCTGCGGAGTGTCGTTATGCCCTTATCGGGGCCGATTTTGGCCGTCATCGCATTGTTCTATGCCGTTGGTCATTGGAATCAATACTTCAATGCCATGATCTATTTAAAAAGCTCCGATTTATATCCGCTTCAGCTGGTGCTTCGCGATATTCTCGTTCAAAACGAGATCAACATCGAAATGCTTGGCGACGCCAAGACCGCTGCGGCCAGACAAGGACTTCGGGAGCTGCTTAAATATTCCCTGATCGTGGTTACGTCCGTTCCATTGTTAATTGTGTATCCGTTCGTTCAGAAATTCTTCGTTAAAGGGGTTATGATCGGTTCTTTAAAAGGGTAGTTTATCCCAACTATTGTGGAGGTATGTCATTTATGAGCAAACGAGCAAGGGTTATCATGAGCGCTTTCGCCGCATTATGCATCCTTCTTGCAGGATGTGCCGGCTCATCGAATCCCAAGGGAGCTGATCCGGATCAGGAGCGCGCAGCCGAGCAGATCGAATTGACTGAGCCCGGCACCTATCCATTGGTCAAAGAGAAAACAACGCTCAAGGTTATGGTGCGGGGAAATCCGCTTGTTGAAAATTTCGAAACGAATGAATTTACGAAATGGTACGAAGAGAAGACCAATGTGCATATTGAATGGGAAATCGTCCCCGAGCAAAGCATGCAGGAAAAGCTGAATTTGGTGCTCGCCAGCGAGGATTATCCGGACGTGATCCTGGGGCTTAACATCTCGCCCGCGCAGCAAATGATATACGGGTCCCAAGGGGCATTCCTGCCGCTCAATGATCTCATCGAGAAACAGGGAACCCAGACGAAAAAAATGTTCGAGGACAACCCGAACATCAAGTCGATCATTACTGCGCTGGACGGAAATATCTATGCCCTTCCGGAAGTGAATGAGTGCTATCATTGCTCGATGAGTCAGAAGCTCTGGATCTATGAGCCGTGGCTTAAAAAGTTGAATCTCGACATGCCGGAAACGACGGAGGAATTCTACGAAGTGTTGAAAGCGTTTAAAGAACAGGATCCGAACGGAAACGGCATGGCCGATGAGATTCCGTTATCGATATCACCGAAGTCATGGAGCTCCTCCATCGATGCGTTCCTGCTTAACGCATTCGTGTACAATCCGGTTTTTAGTTCCAATTATAAGCATATATTCGTAAAGGACGGCAAGCTCGACGTCGCCTACAACAAGCCGGAATGGAGGGAAGATCTCCGATTTATGAACAGGCTGTATGCCGAAGGGCTGCTCGCGCCGGAGTCGTTTACGCAAGATGACAACCAGTTGATTCAGATCGGCGAGAATCCCGATACGGTCATACTTGGAGCGTCGACGGGAGGTCATCAGGGCGTATTCACCCAGCTGCTTGGCGAAAGCGGACGATGGAAGGAATACAAGACCGTTCCTCCATTAAAAGGTCCTGGGGGTGTTCGCTATGCTGCTTTTGATTCAACCGGCTTGAATCCGGGAGCGTTTGTCATTACAAAAAAGGCAAAGCATCCCGAGCTGGCTTTACGCTGGGCCGACGGGTTGTACGAGCGGGAGCATACGCTGCGCAGCGTCTATGGACGGCCGGATCAGGAATGGCGTGAAGCAAAGGAAGGCGAAATCGGCATCAACGGGGAGCCTGCCGATTGGTCAGAGCTGAAGTCGTACGGGACCGTGCAAAACGTAGCGTGGATCCAGACCGGCCCGAGCCTCCGCACGAACGAGTTTCGCTTGAGCGCGGTAGCCAAGGGCGAGGATGATCTGGAGGTCATTCTTTACAATGAAACCAAAAATAATTACGAGCCGCATAAACCGACAGACGTGAGCACGGTACCTCCATTATTCTTAAGTAATGAACAGGCATCCGAGGCAGCGGACCTGTCAAAGACGATTAACGATTATGTGGACGAGATGATGGCGCGCTTCATTATCGGGGATGCAAGCCTCGATAAAGACTGGGATGTCTACGTGCAGCAGCTGGAGGCGATGAATGTGTCCCGGCTGTTGGAGATTTACCAACAGGCATTTGACGGAAGAACCAAATAGGAGGGTTAGCATGAGGGTTGGAGTCAGCACGTACAGTTTGCTCCCGGCCATCCGTTCAGGTGAGATGACGATACTGGATGTTATCGATTGGATCGCCGACAACGGCGGGGAGCATATGGAGATTGTTCCATACGGTTTTACGCTGGAGGACAATGAGGAGCTAACGGATGCGGTACGTAAGCGGGCTGAAGCGGCCGGGATCCAATTGTCGAACTATTCCATGCCGGCAAACTTTGTCCACGAGTCGAAAGAGGCGTTCGATGCGGAAGTGGAGCGGATCAAACGCCATGTAGATACGGTGCATCGGCTGGGCATAAAGCACATGCGGCATGACGTGACGGCTTTCACGCTGCCGCCGGAGAAGACGGGGATCGATTATGTCGAGGATAATTTAGAGCAAATCGTGAATGGATGCCGCCAGATCGCGGATTACGCTGCCCGATACGGGATTACGACGACGATCGAAAATCACGGCGTAAGCGTCCAAGCAAGCGACCGCGTTCAGCGCGTGCTCAAGGCAGTGGACCGAACGAACTTCAAAACGACCTTGGATATCGGCAACTTTCTGTGCGTTGATGAACAGCCGCTCGTCGGCGTGAAACGCAATTTGCCATACGCTTCGCTTATTCATGTTAAAGATTTTTATTACCGTCCATATGACCAGGATCCAGGAGGGGGCCGGTGGTTTCGGACGTCCCACGGCAACTATTTGCGAGGCGCGATCTTCGGTCAAGGGGACCTGGATGTCCGCCGCATTCTTCGGCTGATCAAGGAATCCGGGTATGACGGATTCATTACACTTGAATTTGAAGGGATGGAGGACTGCAGGGAGGGAACTCGTTTAGGTCTGGAAAATTTAAAAAGATTATGGGATGAAATCGAACCGCATGCTTGACGGCATCAGATACTTAATCTCATGAACTTCCAGCGCTTCAGCTAAATCATTATGACCAGTTCAACGGGCCAGTCGGGAGATATCCCCGGCTGGCCCATTTGCATGTACTCATGAATGAGCCTGCTCAATTCTAACATCGAGCGATTCCTCTATAGCTTTTTCAATCGCCGATCATGTGCAGTAATCTCATACCCCCTTCTTGGGAAGGGGATAAGATCCCTTATTCATTTACAAATGATTGAAAATGAGATACCATATATAACGTGGATATATATTATCCGAGTTAGTCGTGAATTACGAATGGAAGATAGACATACTGAATTCAGCCAAGCGAGGTGATGTTCATGCATATGAAGACCGGCGTGGAACAATCGGTGTATGCGCTTCTACTGCTTAATATGCTGCCTGACAAGGCTGTGCTCCCTGGTGAAGCGATCAGCCAGCAGCTCGGTGTATCGGCAACGTATTTTCAGAAGCTGCTAAGAAAGCTGGTGACTGCCGACATTGTATCGTCCGTTCCCGGCATTAAAGGCGGCTTCAAATTAAAGAAGAAAGCCGAAGATATTCGGGTGTACGATGTATACTTGGCGGTGGAAGGTCAGCAATCGTTATATTCCTCCCATGGCATCCTGGTGGATATGCTCGACTTGGAGAAAGAAGAAAGCTGTTGTTTGCTTTCCGATCTGATGGAAGAAGCCGAATCCTCGTGGAAGGCTGTCCTGAAGCGGGAGACGATTGCTTCTTTGGCGGAGGAGATGTGCAGCGAACGCTTTAAGGATAAAGTGTCCGCCTTGGAACAATGGATTCAGGACAAGATGGTTATATGATCGTGAAGAAGGGAAGGAATCCTATGAAATTAGGCGTACTGGACCAGGCACCTGTCACAAGCGGGAATACAGCGGCAGGAGCGCTGAAGAAAGCCGAGGAGCTTGCTATTCTTGCGGATGAGCTCGGTTATAGCCGGATGTGGATGGCGGAGCACCATGGCGGGCACGCCTTCGCCAGTTCTGCACCAGAGGTGACGGCTGCTCGCTTGGCTGCCAAAACGGATCGGATCCGCATCGGCACCGGCGGCGTGATGATGATGCATTATTCGCCACTAAAGCTGGCAGAAGTGTTCAAGACATTAAGCGCATTTTCCCCCGGGCGAATCGATTTCGGGGTGGGGCGCGCACCCGGTGGCGACACCAGTGCCATGTACGCTTTATCGGAAGGCCGCCAGCTGATGCTGCATAATATGTACGACAAGCTGGAGATCACCATGCAATTGATGAATGATGAGGTGCCGGAGAATGAACTGTATGCCAAAAATGCAGCCGCGCCTACAGAGGTTGCCCTGCCCGAGGTTTGGCTTCTGGGCTCCAGCGGCAACAGCGCACTAAAAGCTGCAGAGATGGGTGTCGGGTACTCCTTCGCTCAGTTTTTTAACGGAGCCATGAGTCGGGAGATTCTTGACCAGTACCGGAATCATTATCGGCCTTCTGTCTTCATGGAGAAGCCATTAATCAGTGTGTCCTATATGGTCACGACAGCGGAGACCAAAGAGGAGGCCGAATACGAAGCGCTTCCGCAGGATATTTTCCGGCTGATGATGAGCAAGGGGCGGATTGTCCCGTTAATGACGCCCGAGGAGGCGCACCAGATGCCGCTGACCGAAATTGATCGCATGGCCATTCAAGAAGGTCGGAAGATTCATTTGGTTGGCGCGGTGAAGGATATCGCAGCGCGTTTGCGGGAAGAGCAGGAACACTACGGATTCCATGAAGCGATGATCTGCAGCATCCCTCATTCTCAGGAGAAACGGCTGGAGGTGTACCGCTTGCTTGCTCGTGAGCTTCTGTCCTAGGGGAAAGCATGGTTGACGGAAGAAAGCTCAGATGCTCTGTTTCGTGCTGGAGCCGGTGGAACTTCATGACTTGCTGCTTTACAGGAATAAGCATAGGTGCATGTGGATCCACTCCATATCGTTACATTCGGACAGGCTGTTGCCTGTCTTTTTATGTGGCTTGGATAAACATCACGCCCCCAATGTATCGAAAAACGTGCTAGAATAGTAAAAATCTAGTATTCGTGAGTTCATGTTAAGAGGAGCCCGCTATGCCATTCACATTTGCACATCCCGTCATTACATTGCCTTGGTGGAAACGAAAGGATCTTCCGGTATCTGCACTGATCATCGGCTGCATGGCCCCCGATTTCGAATACTTCGTCCGCTTTCGCGCGGCAGGGGAATGGAGCCATGACGGCTGGGGAATTCTTTTCTTTAATTTGCCGGTCATCGCGATTCTCTTTATTATTTTTGAACAGGTCGTCAGACCCGTTGTTAATGCATACTTACCTAAGTGGTTTCCGTATCGATGGAGCAACGCGTCGCGCATGCCCGATTCTTTCAGAGGATGGAAGTTCGTGTTTCTGCTAGGAATCGCCGGCGTAGGGTCCCATCTATTATGGGATCAATTCACGCATCAAGGCGCCTGGGTCGTGAATCGCATCTCTTTGCTCACCAAAGTGATCCGTCTGGGTGCAATGGAAATACCGGCATATAAGCTGGCACAGCATGGAAGTACCCTGGCGGGGCTTTTGCTTACGCTGGGATGGGTCCATAATAACCTGTACAAAAGTCCAAAGGAAAGAAAACCGCTGCGGCCTATTTTGCCTTTTTGGTGCGTAGGGGCTGGTCTCTTTATCCTTCTGTTCGCCGTTTCATCGATCGCTTTTATAAAGGAGAGTGGAGGAGTTGCCGCTTTGCTTCGGCTTGTCGTACCGGCGATCAGCTGCCTCTTGCTGTCTCTGCTTATTGTTTGTCTGCTTTTCCGGCGAAACGTGTCTAGGCAACAGAACCGATAAAACAAGATCAAGCTTGCGGCCATCTTGATATTTTTGTCTCAGAAATAGATCGTTAATCATGTTAATTTTCCGCGCCACACATCCACCGGATTTGCTCAGTCTTTGCGGGGGAGCAGTTTCATGCCGGTGTGCTCCAAGTGTACATCGACCATGACGGATTCGAGGGACTGTTTATTGATGATTGTGCTCATGCCGGAGGCCTGCTTCAATCTCTTCCAGGCAGCCGGGTTCTGCTTGAACACAAGGTGCTCTAGACTGTAAACGTCGGATTGCGTATCCATTCCTTTGTAGAAGGTAGCAAGGATCTCTTCCTTTACTACGTTTGCCGCGCTTTTTTCCAGTTCGGTCTTGGATACATCTTCGCTGACTTCAACCACATTCCCGTGTAATTTAACGTGAATATGGAATTTTGGTTCACCTTGAACAAAGCTAAGCTTGGTCCGGATTTTTGGGGTAGAGAGTGCGACTACCGATTGGATACCACCGTCGGTAACGAGAAGCGGGGAACGCTTGGTCTCTTTCTGCATCCATCGCAGCCCGTCGAGATCTTTGACGGCAAGAAAGCCGTTTATTTTCTCATCGTACAGGCAATAACCACCGTTGATTGACATTTTCGGATCTCTTTTGTCACCAGTGGACCATGTTTCGGTATCGATTGATAAGCTTGGAAGCATCCCGGTGTAGCCTGGCTCGGTTAAGTCCGCCAAAAAATCGAAATAGCGGATCGGCGCAATAACCGACCTTTGGTTAAACTGATCGATGGGTTCATGCAGGATCGTAAATAACGGGGACATGTTGAAGAAAGCCTGGGCGTTGAAGAGTTCCTCAATGGAGTGGCTAGTGCCGAACACCCAAGGAGTCATTCGGACCTCCTGGTAACGCCCGATCGAATCGAGTTTCGGCAGGACGGCGGATTGCATCACCTTATCGATGATAACGATACTTGAAATATGGCTCCAGACGGTTCGTCTTTGCGAAGAATTATACACTTGATCAACAGCCCAATTGATCGTCTTGCCCTTGGTTTTAGAGACCCAGACTTGCGCCGGTTTGTCTGATTTGCCGGTTTCGGTTTTAGCGACTTTTGTAAAGTCTAGCATTTGAGTATATACGACATACTGACCATCTTCATAATCGATCCCGATCGCTGTCACGTAATTCATGTCCTGAACTTCTTTTATGTCCCAGCAACCTGTTAAGGGGAGGATTAGAAAGCAGACAGCGATGAGCTTGAACACATAGCGGTAAGCATGCATTTCATTCCCGTTCCTTTGCTTGCAGTGTCGAATCGGTCGTTCGCAGCATTTCCGGCCGTCGTTTGTTAAAGCTCCATGGTAATTTGATCAGCGCATTTGTGACATCCTTCAGCTTCAGTGGCGAGATCGGAGCCAGGTAAGGCAGCCCAAAGGACTCCAGCTTGGATAGATACACGATAACGCTCATCAGGCCGATGAAAAATCCGAGCATGCCGAGAACGGACGACCATATCAAGATATATAAACGGATGAGGCTGACCGTACCGCTTAAAGTCTGGTTGACCAAAGT
This sequence comes from Paenibacillus sp. FSL W8-0919, assembly GCF_038003785.1. NCBI lineage: Bacteria > Bacillati > Bacillota > Bacilli > Caryophanales > Paenibacillaceae > Paenibacillus > Paenibacillus sp. FSL W8-0919. The sequence goes on along the minus strand of NZ_JBBOPV010000001.1, from coordinate 4,728,464 downwards.
GAAGGTGGCCACCGCCGTCGTAGCGGATACTACCAGCATCGTCGGGGACGTTAATCCTGCCCTGATCGCCGCGTCCCCGATGATGAGTCCGCCGAGCACCGCGATGGTCTGCCCAACGGCCTTCGGCAGACGGATGCCGGCCTCCCGGAACAGCTCGAACATGCCAAGCATCAATAAGATTTCCATTGGCCCGGATAATGGCAGCCCGAAACGGGATACCGTAACCGTTGCCAGCAGCGGGAAGGGAAGCTGGTCTAAATTGTAACTGCTCAGAGCGACCCAAAATCCCGGAAGCAAAATCGCAATCAAAAGACCCGCCAGGCGAAGAAGACGTTCAAAGATGACAAAATGATAGGGGAAATACGAGTCCTCCGGCGACTTAAGGAGCTCGAACAGATTACATGGCCCGATAATCGCCATCGGAGATCCGTCCGCTAAAATAACGAAACGGCCACGAAGTAAACTTTGAACGACAAAATCCGGTCTGCCAATGTAATCAAGAAGAGGGAAAAGTGCCAAGGAGGAATCACCAAGAGCTTCTTCCAGCTCCCCTGTGCTGACGAGGGCATCCACATGGAGATTTTGCAGTCGTTTTCTGGCTTCTTGGACAAGAGACGGCTGGGTAATGTCCTCGATGTAAAGCATCGATACAAGGGTTTGCGTCCGGTTACCGATCACAAACTTCTCATTTTGCAAGGTGGTGGTCGGCAATCTTTTGCGTACCAAGGCGATATTGGTATTGAGATCCTCCGTAAAGCCGTCCTTGGCGCCTTTAATAGCCACTTCCGTGTTGGATTCCTCTGGCTGCCTCTTCGGAATCTGGGCAATATCAATCGAATACATGCATCTCTGATTCGTGAAAAACAGGATCAATCGGCCGGTAAACAGCAGCTTCCCCATTTCTTCCTTCGCCTTAATTTTCGTCCACTCCATAGAATTTTCCAGTTTTTCTATCATTGTTTCCCAAGATTCGGCGTCTACCAATTTCCGTTCCAGGTCCGGAATGACGAATTGTGTCATTAATGAGGCATCAATCATCCCTTCACTGAATAATAGGAGCACCGGAAACATTTCTTCCCGCTTGTGCGGAAAGGAGCGGATCACGACATCCGCCGAGTTTCCAAACATGGATCGAAGCTCCTGTTCATTTGGCATATCGTCAGTCAGCGGTTGTTTTGGTTGATTCACAGCCGTTGTATGGGAAGAGGGTTTAAGTTTGCGACGGTACATTTTGTTACGAGGCTTTTTTTGATTCATTGGAATTTTCCACCTTCGTTTTCGGCTTGAATGACACGGCGAGCGCAACAGCCAACGTAAAAATCGTGAGAAAGGCAAGGAAGGCTGCCGAGTATCTTCCAAACACGAATTGTTCAATTTGTTTATCGATTATCGGAAGGAGTGTCAAAACGGAAAGCACAATCCCGGATGCGAACAGGAACCAGCGGCGGTGCATTCCTTTTTTGAAGCCTATTCCCTCGGCAATGATAAAAAAGAAGAGCGAGATGCGGATTAACGTACCGGATATCCACTGGTATAGAGCAAGGAAGTCAACATGTGTAATGTATTTCGTAATGGTGACGAGCATCCATTGCTCATATGCAGGATATCTGGATTGCATAGCCGGGATGGGGCCGAAGGCGGCAATAGCCCCCATTAAGGGGCCTAAGGTCAGACCCCCTAACAGTAAAGCCAGAATGACGACACTAAGATAATTCATCCTGCGCTTCATATGATGGGTTAAGTAGATTAATACGAACAGTTCCATAAAGCCGCCGGCAGCCACGATCATGCCGCGCAGCATCGGTTCAACCCCATCGACAAATAAGGGGGTCAGCAAAGAGTAGTCCTTGTATTGTAAATTGGAGATTGCAACGAAATGGCCAAGAAGCCAGACCACCGGGAGCAGAATGCCGGATATGATGGCTATGGAGCGAATGCCATTATTGGCGACGACAGCGCAGAGGAGGACGATAATCAAGGATACGACAATTTTGGGCGTTTGAGGCAAATACGTTACCTGAACCCAAGTCGTGGTTTCCCTTAATATCACCATGGACATCCACATGAAATAGAGCGCTGTAATGGCAGCGAACACGCCTCCCCCGATTTTGCCGAACCGCTCCCTAAACCAGTCGAATATCGACTGCTGGCCGGTCCGTTTCATAATGTAGTAGACGATATAAACCCATCCGACATGCAGAATCGCGGTTAACAAGGTACCAAACCATGCATCTCGATTGGAGAGTTGCAGGATCAGAGGGATCAGGATGACATGATTGGTGATCCCTAGTGAGAGGAGCATGATGAAATATACGTTGATTAAGGAAATTTTTTTATTCATAGGCATCAAAAAGTCTCCATCTGTAAGGAATGCATGCTAATCCATTACAGTGAGTATTCACCAATCAGGCCGGATTTTATGTAATATTAGCCTGACTCACCGTCATACAAGTGAGAGAACACCCCAAAAAGTGAAGCGAAGCTTTGAAGCGGATGCCGAATACTTTTCGGGGTCCCCGATACCACATTGGGGAAATGCTACGAAGGCATGCACTGGGCTAACACTGGTTTTCGGCCGCAGATGGAGCACAGGCGGTAGGGGAGAGGCTGTGTCGAATGCATGAAGTTTTTGCGATTACCCAAGAAATAATCATAATCTTGATCATCGTGGCAACCCTATAATGGCATTACAATCGAGCGTATACCGTGTGGCCTTGTCCGGATCCAAACGATGGACAATCATGTCCTCTAGCCTTTCAAGGAAAGGGGAGAGAAGCAACCTTGCTTAAAGGAGACGGTTTATGGAGCAAGGACGAATGATGGGAAGGAGAACCATGTTTCTCTCTTAAAACTAGCAAGAGGTTAAATTGGAGAGCTAATTTAATTAATGCTATTAATTGATATGGTCTCATATTAGTTAATGTCATTAACTAATGATAATTAATGTGATTAATTAAAAAAAATTCATGATATGAATTGAAGTTGTAGTTAATTGCATTAATAATTTGAATCCAAGATGTAGGTCCGCATTGTCTGAGCGAGGTAAGTTCTTGATATGAAAAAAAGAAGCAGCGGTTATCTTTCTTGCTTTGAGGCCGCTGCTTCTTCTGGTTTGCAGATTTTTTGAGGCTTATTTACTCTTCTTCAAGCCGTAGCTTTCGCGAATCAGGGAGAAATAGTGGTCTGCACGGACGACTTCGAATTCTTCCCCTAAAGCTTCCGTTAACTTGACGGCATCGGACGGTGTCATGCTCCAGGCGAGCAGACCGAGGGAGACGAACAGCGGCGATTTTCCGTCCCAATTCGCTTTAGCCTCCTGAAGGACCTGCAGGCCGTCTTGCGCCGTACTGATGCCGCGAATCGTCGAAACCGGAAGACTATCATTCACGATTTCAACACCATACTTATCTTCATAGCTGATAAAGAGACCCGGAACCTCGTATTCTTCCTCATAGGCAGAAGCTTTGAACGGCGTGAGCGGCACATTTTGGCTATCCACCCGGTTCAGCACATAAGGGATCGTCATCCCGGTCTTCTTAAGGTAATGCTGAGTCTGCTTCAGGAACTCGCCGAAGCTGGCGTCCGGCCATGCATTCGGGTAGAAGTATCCTGCTCCGGAAGGTCCGGCAATCAACAGGTCGTTCTCCGTTGCGGTGTTCAGATAGTAGTTCAGAATAGCAGGCGCGCCTTCGTGGAGAAGGGGACTGGAGGTCCAGTTGAGCGGCACCTTACCCCGTGCCGGATCATCCCACATCACCCGCATCCGATGCTGGTTGTACTGGAAGTTATCGCCTTCCGTAAAGGTATAGGTCACATAGATTTTGTTCTCGAGGGCCGGACGAGGCGACTTCTTGGCAGGCGCGTATTTTGGCTTCGTGCCTGAGAAGACGGTCAGGTTGCTAAACCAATCTGCCGCAAGCACATAGACGCCGTAGCGGGATGCGATTTCCACGGAGCTGAACTCACCTTCCACGTCATTGCTGAACCAGCCCAGGTAAGGCGTGCCCGGCTCAACGTCCGACATGATCTTCTCGAACAGGGCAAGCTGTTCAGGTACATTGGAGTCAAGCCAGAACACCATCGCTCGATTCGCGACGGCATAGTCCCTCAAGTAGGCATAGGGCTCCCGCTGCTCTGCCGACAGCGGCTTGATGTTGCCCGCAGAGACCTTATATTGGTTCCACATGTCCACCTCTGCGGTTAGCTGCTTCGTACCGGCAGGCGGCGTAAATTCATACACGAAATAGTTCCCGTTATCAGCAAAGCGGTGTCCGCCTTGACCTTCCAAAAACTTCGAATTTTGCCGATCATAGAGGTAGGCCTCTTCTTCGGGACTGCCTGCAATGAAGCTCGCGATCGTCTGTCCGTCTGCCTTGACCGTTACTTCGTGAATGGCCGGTCCCCAGCCGTCCTGCGGAAAAGCGTCGTCGAAGCGAAGATAAACCGCTGATTTACCGAGCAAAGGCGTAAGGTCCAGGCTGTATACATCCCGGTTGCTTGCGTCACGGATCTGCTCTTTCTCCTCCGCAATCGTAACGAAGGATTCAGGAAGGCCAGGCGGAATGCGAATCGCAGTATCCGGTGCGAGTCCGACTAACATCTGATGCGTCGTTTGATCCCACAGCTGCTCATACTGCCAGTTATAGGCTTCCATCCGGCTGTTGAATTTCCCCCGCAGATCCTCCAGAACATTCAAATGGTAAGGTGCGGCGGACAATTTCTCGGCCAGTTCCGGACTTGCAACGACCGCATCCTTGAGACCAGCCAGCGTCGTTGCCACATTGATGGTATCCGGGACGTCCGGATCATAAATGATCATGCCGGCTGCCTCGCTGCGATAAAGATCGAATACTTTCCAGTAATCCTCATGGAGCGTATAAGGCACTGCCAGATCCTCCAGCCAGGTCGTCTTCCCCTCCTCATCGGACTCGATCAAATAAATGCGGGGAAGCTCACGGTTAACGATCCCTTGTAGAGTTCCAAGCAGTAGCTTCACATCGCCGGGGGCGTCGTAAATATCGGCCGCGTCCAGATGCTTTGGCTTCTTGAAGCTTGGAAGCTCGCGATGTTTCGTGATTTCCGGTTTGGCTGCCGGCACTTTGGATTCCGATGCGAAAGCGAACCCGGTAGATAAAGTGAATGAGCAGATGATCGCTAAACAAATAATCGAGAATTTACGGGCCATAGGTTACACTCCTTGTCATTCATGTAAGGGGATCGGAGTGAGTGTGTCGTATCGTCATCATATCCCTCCTTTGCGATTAGCTTTCCATCTATTTGACACATCACCACCCAACACATATTAAATATATACAACAATATTTTTACAAGGGGTTCGACAAAACTTCCTGAAATTCTTGCAGATTAGCCACTTTTTTCGGTTCGTATCATGCTGAACCTATGGGATATGCACTCGATATACGCTTGTTTATTGCGCAGGGTTGTGTAAGGATATATTATATATTACAAATATCATGAATGAATTGGTGATGAGATTAGAATGAGTGTAAATGATCGTATTCCGCTATACCAGCAAATCCAGGATTATATTAAACAGGTCATCGCAACCGAAAATATGAAGCCCGGAGACCGCATTCCGACCGAGAAGGAGCTGATGGATCAGTTTCGGGTCAGCAAAATTACGGTAGCCAATGCTTTGACGGGGTTAGCTAACGAAAAAATCATATCAAGGGTTCCGGGCAAAGGCAGCTTTGTGGCCAAGGGGGCAGAAACGGCCCTTGCGCCTTTTTCCGGGGAACCGGCGGCGAGAGCAAACGAGATATCGGAGGCTGTGGGCTTAATCGGCGTGATTATGCCTAGCATCCATGATTATTTTGCGATTCGGCTCGTTGAAGGGATCGAGCGCGCGCTGATGAATGAAGGATACCGCAGCATGATTATATTGACCCACGGCAAGCTTGAAAAAGAACAGGAAGCGATCAAAGAGCTGAAGTCGCTCGGGGCCGAGGGTTTGCTGATTTTTCCCATCGATGAGGAAAATTACAACGAGGAAATCCTCGGGATGAAGCTGGCGGGCTTCCCGTTCGTACTGATCGACCGATACCTGCCAGGGGTGGAGACCCACTATATTGCCGCGGATGGCCGAAAGGGGACGCGGCTTGCTGTCGAGCATTTATGGGAGCTCGGGCACCGCAACATTGCGATCTGCTCGGATTCTCCGCTTCAGACGGTTACGGTTCAAGAGCGTATAGAAGGGTATATCGAAGCGTTAAAAGACAAGGGAGCGCTGATCAATCCGGCGCATATGATCACCGACTTCAAGCCTCTCAACGAGCTGAAAGACGCCGAAGCCCACCCGCTTTACCGGTATATCCGGAACCGGATGGTTACCGCCTATATTTCGCTGAACGGAAGACTGGGTGTGCAAATTTATCAGATGGCCCGGCAGGCAGGCCTTCGGGTGCCGGAAGATGTATCGATCGTAAGCTTTGACGACCCTACGTCCATCGTGGACGAGTTCAGCATATTCACCCATGTGAAACAATTCGAGCGTGATATGGGTTACCGGGCGGCTATGAAACTGCTCGATGTGGTCCGAAACCGCGAAGAAGTAAAGCATTACAGCAAAATGATCATCGACCCCGAGCTTGTTGTCCGGCAAACCTCGGGCCCTGTTCCGAACACTTGACCAAATGCAGCGAGAAATAGAGTGAACGACCACGAAAAAGGCCAGCCAGAAGATTCATTTTAAGTCTGGTAATGCGTAAAAACCTTCTCCCCAGGCAGGGCGAAGGTTTTTTTGCGTTATCTTGCGGGGACGTGTTCAGCACAAACAGGCATGAAACATTATGCCTCTTGAACACAGATCGTGAACTGACGGAACGCGGCTGTTATCGAGGAGTCATAAATCATTATTCAAACAAAAACATATTGAATATATTAATATTATATATTATATTCTAGAAAATGATGTAAGCGATGTTTGAAGCTAAGACGTATTAGCGGACTATAAGATGGGCGAGGAGGGAATTGTTCGTGCAAAGAGACCGATCGCAAGAACGAACCGGATTTCAGGAATCAGCGCCGTATCATCCCGATTACGATCTGCAGACGGATTTTGTCATGGTCTATGGTATTGACGATACGATGCCGGAGCGCATCCGACAGTGGAAGGAGCAAGGGTATATCGTACACCTGATGACAGGTGTGGCTTGGGGGAAATACAACAGTTATCTGGACGGCCAGGTGGATGGGGAGCCGCATTGGGATGAAGCCCAGACGGATCGCCGCGGAGAGTTGATCCTCCACGGGACGAAGCCCGTCATTCCTTATATGGTGCCGACCATTTCATTCGGCCGGTATCTTGGGGAGCGCATTCGGATCGCCGTTGACGCCGGCGTGGAGGCGATTCATTTGGAGGAGCCGGAATTTTGGGTGAACGGGGGATACTCGGAAGCGTTTAAGCGGGAGTGGCAGCTGTATTACAAGGAGCCGTGGATCTCGCCGCATGCATCCGCCGACGCACAATTCCGCGCATCCAAATTGAAAGCGTATTTGTATACGCGGGTGCTGGACCGGTTATGCGGGGAGATGAAGGACTATGCATTGAAGCGTTATGGTCGCGTCCTTCGCTTCTATGTTCCGACACACAGCCTGATCAACTATACACAGTGGCGAATCGTCAGTCCGCAGTCGCGGTTAATCGAGCTTCCGGGCGTTGACGGCTACATCGCCCAAATCTGGACCGGAACTTCCCGGACACCGAACGTATACGAAGGGGTGCGTAAGGAACGAACGTTTGAAACCGCTTACCTTGAGTATGGCATTATGCAGGAGCTCGTGAGGGGAACGGACCGAAGAATGTGGTTCCTGCACGATCCGATTGAAGATAATCCGAACCATACCTGGGCGGATTATAAACAGAATTATTTGAAGACTGTAACCGCTTCGCTTCTACATCCAGGCGTTTCGCATTTTGAGGTTGCTCCATGGCCGCGCAGAATCTTTAAAGGGACCTATCCTGCCGAAGACGGGTCCGGCAAAGAATCGATACCGACGGCTTACGCGACCACGCTTCTCAATGTCATGCACACGCTTGGCAATATGGGGCACGATGATGTAAATGAGAGCGATGGAGAGCCCTTGCAGGTCGGCGTTTTGATTGCGGATTCGGCCATGTTCCAGCGGATGAAGCCGGAGGAAGGCGCGCCGGATGCCGGAAAGTATGACGGTACGGATCCGGAAGGCTTTCAGCAGGAAGGGGATACCGAGCTGCTGGATTTCTCCCCGTTCTACGGTCTTGCACTCCCGCTGCTGAAGCACGGTATACCCGTTCGACCGGTGCAGCTGGACAACGTAAGGCGGTACCCTGGGTATTTAGCGCCGTATCGGGTGCTCGTGCTGAGCTATGAGTTCATGAAGCCGGAATATCCGGACATCCACCATGCGATCGCCCAGTGGGTTCGGGAAGGCGGAGCTCTCATCTACGTAGGGGACGATTCCGATCCGTATCACGGCATTCGGCATTGGTGGAATGAGGGCGGCGATCATGGGCGTGCCTACGGATCTCCTCGCGCACATCTGTTCGAACAGCTGGGGGCGGTTGATTGGGGAGATATCGAATCGGGAGATGGTATCCGGCAGCTGGGTAAGGGAGCGGTCTGCTGGCTGCAGGCGGACCCGTCCGACCTGGCAAGGAGCAAATCCGGCGCGGATTGGCTGCGCCAGTCCGTCCAGAAGACGGTCACGCTTCTATCGGGCGATGATTCCTGTTGGAAGCCGAAGAATTACTACAAGATTAGACGGGGGCCATATTGGGTTGCCGCCGTTCTGGAGGAATCCATTAGCTCCGATCCGCTCGTGATCCGGGGACCGGTGGTCGATGTGTTCGATCCTCAGCTCGGCGTGCTGACAGAGGTGCGCTTGGATCCGGGGCAACAAGCACTGCTTTACGATGTGGAAGCCGGACGACCGCCCGAAGGCGAAGTCGCTGTCATCTCGGCTTCCTCCCGAGTAGAAGATTTGACCGGCGTGCCCGGCGGATTTCGCTTTATGGCTCGGGGCCCGGCCAATCTGAAGGCGACCGCCCGATTATATTGTCCGGTACAACCGGTCTCCGCAACGCAAGGCAGGACGGCTTCAATTGCCTGGGAATGGGATTCAGCCACACGCACCGTGCTCCTGCGTTACGAGCATGGCGCGAAGAACCGTTGCGAGATTCATGTCTATTGGGAGGAGCAAGAGCTGGGCACAAGCCAATGACGCTGCAGAAAGGAGAAATGGGAGCATGCCATACGAACCGATTAGGCTGGAGCGGTTAAAGCAAGTGCTAAACAAGCTCCGGGACGCTATTTATGAGCCGGTTGCGGAATTGGATGTAACGGCTTGGGTGACAACGGAGCCTGTGCGTTATGAGGAGCGAATGACGGGGAGGCCGTTTAAGCTGGCACGTGGAGAACGTTGGGGTGAGCTATGGGATTGTGCCTGGTTCCGATTCACAGGCCGTATTCCGTCCCGGACGATCGAACCGAAGAAGAAGCTCGTCCTCCTGATTGACGTAAACGGGGAGCTTTGCCTGGTAGACCGGGAAGGTTCACCATATCAAGGATTAACAACCGTCAACTCGGAATTCGATTTCACACTCGGTCTTCCGGGGAAACGAGTTGTCGAGCTTGAAGAGCCGTTCGTTCAAGGCGATCAGATTGAGGTGTGGGCCGATGCCGGCAATAACGACCTGTTCGGGAAATATCGCGGAGGGACTGTCAAAGAAGCGGTCCTTGCCATCTGCCATGAAGAGGTAAGGAGCTTGTATTACGACACCGAAGTGCTGCTGGAGACCGCGGAGCATCTACCGAGCGGCAGCGCCCGCAGGGAGCGCATCCTCCAAGCGCTTTATGACGCATCATTACAGCTTGCCTCTGCGTCTCCGGAACGCATTCAACATGCACGGCGTCTTCTCGAAGAACAGCTGATGCTGCGCGGGGGAGATTCGGTGCTGACGATCAGCGCTGTCGGGCATGCGCATATCGACCTGGCTTGGCTGTGGCCGCTCCGTGAAACGATCCGCAAGGGAGCCCGAACCTTTTCCACGGCGCTCCGCATGCTGGACCGATATCCCGATTACGTGTTCGGCGCCAGCCAGCCCCAGCTGTACGAATGGATGAAGCAGCATTATCCGAAGCTGTACGAACAGATTAAGACGAAGGTTCGTGAAGGCCGATGGGAGCCGCAGGGAGCCATGTGGGTCGAATCCGACACCAATGTCCCGGGTGGTGAATCCCTCGTTCGTCAACTCCTGTACGGCAAACGATATTTTATGCAGGAATTCGGCCTGGAGATGAAGTCGCTGTGGATGCCGGACGTCTTCGGCTATACGGCTAGCCTGCCGCAGCTGCTTCGCAAAGCAGGCGTCGATTACATGATGACCCAGAAGCTGTCCTGGAGCGAGTATAACCGCCATCCGCATCATTCCTTCTTATGGGAGGGCATCGACGGATCGAAGGTATTGACGCATATGCCGCCGGAGGATACGTACAACAGCCCGGCTGCCCCGCGGTCCATCGCCAAGATAGAACGGGAATATCTGGATAAGAACGTATCCGGCCATGCCCTGTTGCTGTTCGGCATTGGCGACGGCGGGGGAGGCCCCGGTGAGGAGCATCTCGAACGGCTGGTGCGGGAGAGGAATCTACTGGGTCTTTCGCCGGTCGTGCAGGAGCCGTCCTGGCGATTCTTCGAACGGCTTGATGAGGAGAAGGAAAGGCTTCAGACCTGGCGGGGGGAGTTGTATCTTGAGAAGCATCAAGGGACGCTGACGAGCCAGGCGCGCAGCAAGCGGTATAACCGGATGATGGAAAAGGCGCTGCGGGAGCTGGAATTCGCTTCGGTCCTTGCATTCGCCGAGACGGGCAGAGCATACCCTGCTGACACGCTGGAGGCGATTTGGAAGGAAGTGCTTCTGTACCAGTTCCATGACATCCTTCCCGGCTCTTCGATCAAGCGCGTGTATGATGAATCCTTGCAGAGGTATGAAGCGCTTCTCGAACAGACGGAAGCCATGATTCGGGAAGCGTATACCGGGTTGGCCGGTCGGATAGCCGCAAATGACGAAGCGTGCAGGGCCGTCGTCTTTAATTCACTTCCATGGAAGAGGGAGCAATGGATCGAGATCCGCGGCCGTTGGCAAAAGGTGCAGGTTCCGGCCATGGGCTATACCACCGTTGCCGTTCAGCCTGAGGCTGGCGAAAGTACCGATGCGAGTCCTGAGGAATCAAGCGCATCCGTTATGGAATCCGCTGCCGGATATGAAGAAGTCGTCCGGGTTTCCGTTAATGAACGAACGCTGGAGAACGACAAGCTGACCGTAACGTTTGATCCGGACGGAAGCATCCGGTCGATTATCGATAAAGAGGCGGGCCGCGAGGTTATCCCGCCGGGGGAGGCTGGCAATCGGCTGCATGTGTATGAAGATGAAGGCGATGCGTGGGATTTCCGCCATGACTATGCCGCTACTGCCGGACAGCCGCTATCGCTGATGGATGTGCAACCTTATGACAGGGGGCCGATAACCGGATGGATCTTTCGCTATCGCTTCGGCGAATCCGAGCTGACGCAGACGGTTAAGCTTTCGGAAGGCAGCCGCCGGATCGATTTTGAGACGATCGTCGATTGGAGGGAGCGGGGGAAAATGCTGCGGACCTCCTTCCCGGTGAACGTGAGATCCGAGCATATCACGTGTGAAATCCAATTTGGCAGCATCAGCCGCCCCACCCATCGCAATACGATGTGGGACTTCGCCAAAGACGAGATCTGCGCTCACCAGTGGATCGATATGTCCGAGCCGGATTACGGCGTTGCATTGCTGAACGACTGCAAGTACGGCCATCGGGCTTGCGGGAATGTGCTGGATCTGAACCTGCTGCGCAGCAGCTCCTATCCCGATCCGGATGCGGACGAGGCTGAGCATCGGTTCACCTACTCGTTATATCCGCATCTGGGCAACCATGTTCAAGCCGAGGTGTACAAACGAGGGCATGAGCTGAACATCCCGCTCCGCATCGCGGAAGCTTCCGCCGATCCGGCGGTAACTTCTCGTAAGCAGCGGGAACCCAGATCGTTCCTGAGCTTGGGCCACCCGCATGTCATGGTGGAGTCCGTCAAGAAAGCCGAGGACGGGGACGATATCATCGTCCGACTCTTCGAAACCTCAGGCACCCGCATCCAGACAAGGCTGCAGCTTGGATTTGCGGCTGAAGAGGCTTGGACAGCCGATCTGTTGGAACGGAAGCTCTCCAGGATGGATCTAGAGGACGGCGCACTAATTCCCCTCACCTTTGCGCCGTTCGAAATCATCACGCTGCGACTGAAGGCAGCAATGGCACCAAGCCGCCCATGATGCCATTAACGCATGAGCTCGTGAACGTATGCTGCCCATGAAGCGCATGAAGTTCATGAAGCGCATGAGCGTATGAAGCCCATGAAGCCCATGAAGCCTCTGGAGTCGATCCCCTTCGGATAGATAATGGGGCTTCAAGGGTCAAGGACGGGAAAGGAGGTGTATACAAGATGAAAAATCGACTGGAAAACAGCCGATTATGGAAAAAAATATGGCAGCACAAGCTCTTTTATTTGTTCATGCTTCCGGGCATCGTCTGGTTTTTTCTGTTTTCCTATGTCCCGCTGTACGGAATCCAAGTGGCCTTTCGGGATTACACCTTCATCGGGGGCTTCACCGGGAGCCCCTGGGCCGGATTCAAGTATTTCGAGCAATTTTTCAACTATTATCAATCCGGGGACATCATTCGCAACACGGTCATCATCAGCCTGATGAAGCTGCTCATCGGATTTCCGATGCCGATCATCCTGGCCTTGCTGCTCAATGAGGTGCGGAAGATCAGATTCAAGAAGACGATCCAGACCTTATCGTACCTGCCTTACTTCGTATCATGGATCGTCGTCGTGACCTTGATGCAGCGTCTCTTGACGCCATACGGCGGACCGGTGAATGATGTGCTGTCGATGCTGGGTGCCGATCCGATCCAATTCCTGAACAACCCGACATGGTTCTATCAGATGATTGTCGGCTCTGATATTTGGAAGAACATCGGCTGGAATTCCATTATATTCATGGCCGCGATTGCGGGCATCGACCAGCAGCTGTATGAAGCCGCAAAAATGGACGGTGCCGGACGCTTTCGCCAAATGTGGCATATTACCTTGCCTGGGATCCGAAACGTTGCGATCATTCTGTTTATCCTGGCGGTCGGAAACCTGATGAGCGCCGGATACGAGCAGCTCCTTCTATTAAATGGCCCTGCAACCGCGAGCATAGGCAGCGTGCTGGATGTACATGCCATCAACTCGGGGATCCGGGAAGGGCGGCTCAGCTATGCGGCTGCCGTCGGTTTGTTCCAGAGCATTATCGGTCTGATCCTGATTCTGACGGTCAACCGGATTGCCCGAAAAGTCAGCGACGTATCCCTGTTCTAAGGAGGTGACGATATGAAACGCAAGTGGTCCTTTTTTTCTATATTCAATTATACGGTGCTCGCTCTGGTTGGCTTTGCCATGATCTATCCGTTCATTTACATTCTGGCTTATTCGTTGAATGACGGCAAAGATTCGATGATGGGCTCGATTTATTTCCTGCCGCGAAAATTCACGCTCGAGAATTACGCCCAGGTGTTTGACAACGCCCGAATCTGGCAGGCTTACCGGATCACCATTATGCGCACGCTGATCGGCACGTTCTTGCATGTCGTATTGTGCACGCTCATGGCGTATGCGCTGTCGAAAAAAACGCTGCCGGGACGGTCATTCTTCACGTTTTACATTTTTCTGCCGACCATCTTCAGCGCGGGATTCATTCCGTTCTTCATCACGCTGCAGAAGCTGCATCTGATCAATACGTTCTGGGTGTATGTCCTGCCGATGCTGTATAACTTCATGCATATCGTCATCATCCGGACGTTCCTGCAAGGCATACCGGAAGAGCTTGAGGAGTCGGCGAAGATTGACGGTTACGGGGACTTTCAGATTTTCCTGCGGATCATCCTGCCGCTGTCCGGCCCTGTGCTCGCTACGATTTCGCTCTTTATCGGGGTCGCTCATTGGAATGACTGGTTCTCCGGGGCTTACTATGTCTCCAATAAAGAACTGATACCGGTACAGACGCTGCTCCAGGAAATGCTGACCGAAGCCGAAGCGCTCTCAAACTCCATGCAGCGGGCATCTCAGCAAGGCGGGCAGACGGTGGGCATGGCAAGCGGAGCGGGAGCAACACCCGAGTCGCTGCGGATGGCGCTTCTCGTCATTACGGTGTTCCCGATTCTGTGCATCTATCCGTTCCTGCAGCGGTATTTCGTAAAGGGGGTCATGATCGGTTCGGTGAAAGGTTAAGATTTGTTTCCTGCTCGTGATTAGAAGCATGCAGCGTAGAATGGCTCACGAAGTTGATATCCATATTCCAGGAGGCGATTGGATTGAAAAGGATTTGGTCGAAAGGCGCATCCATTTTGCTTATGTCCGCCATGGTTGGAGGATTACTGATCGGCTGCACGAACACACCAGGAAAAGACGACGGCGGTGAAGGCAAGGAAGGAGAGACATCATACAAGCTGAAAATACTGCACAACTGGAACGGCTCGAGCGGTTCGGATAACGGGATGACGCCGGTTGAGCAGGTGATTAAAGAGAAGACCGGCGTCACGCTGGAGTGGGAATATACGAAAGGCAGCGAGACGGAGAAGGTGAACCAGATCTTCGCGACCCAGAACCTGCCCGACATTTATACCGGGCCTGCATGGGGCGGAGAGCTTGACGGCATTATCAAGGCGGCCAAGGAGGGCCAGCTGGTGGATATCTCGGACAAGCTTAGCAGCTATCCGAATCTGATGAAGTCGATTGCGCCGGAGAACGTGCCGCCGGCTTTATATGAGAAGGCGATCGATGCCTATGACGGCAAAAAGTATCTGCTGCTGCAAAACCAGCCGGCTACTAACGAGGATGGCATGGATTGGCTGTACGGCTTCTATGTTCGCAAGGACATTGCCGAGAAGCTTGGAGTCGATCCGCAATCCGTGAAGACGAAGGAGGATTTCTATAGTTTCCTTAAGAAAATCAAGGATGCCAATCTTCAGGAGAACGGGCAGCCCGTCTTTCCGCTCGGCGGGTTCAGCAACGGCTGGGCGGTCGGCATCGGCAACACGATGTTCTATTCGGGTGCCTCCTATGTCGATAAGGGCGACGGAACGGTAGAGCATAACTTTTTTACGAAAGGCTATGAGGAATACACGCTCTTCTACCGGAAGCTGATCGAGGAAGGGCTGCTGGATCCGGAGACGTTTACGCAGACGGACCCGATCGCCAAGGAGAAAATCAACCAAGGCCGCATCGCGATTCTGGCGGCGCATTATCCGGCCATTCTTGACGCCTCCAAGGAGTACGCATCCGCCCATCCGGGCAGCGAGTTCGTCCCGCTCGGTCCGTTGGAGCGCGCCGACGTTGAGCCGGACCGGCCGGTGGACCTGGCGATCCAGGGCAATAACGTGACGGCCATTACGAAGAACTGTAAGGGCGAATGCGTGGATGCAGCCCTGAAGTTCCTGGATTTCATGGCTTCGGATGAAGGCTTCATGCTTGCCAGATACGGCGTAGAGGGCGTTCATTGGGAGATGAAGGACGGCAAGCCGGTTGCGATTCAGGAATGGTTCGACAAGTTCAGCACGGATACGAATATGAAGCTCCGCAAAAACGAGGGCATCAGCATCGGATTGGAATCGCTTACCGGACTGGACCGGATCAATTCGGCCGCCGGCGGCGACATCTGGGCCGATCAGGAGCGGGTAGCCGCGATGGAAAACGCGCGAAAAATCCTTCGGCCAAACGGCATTCACGTGATCACGGCCTACAATCCGGGCGATGTGATCACGAAAGCGCCGGAGTGGGAAATGCTCAAGCCGTCGATGGACCGGATGGGCGATGCTTGGAAGGAAGCCGTGTTTGCCAAATCCGATGAAGCGGCGCTGAGCATCATTAACGAGCTTCGCGAACAGCTCCGTAATACCGGGTATGACCAGGCGATGAAGTTTACGAACGACAATCTGAAGGGGAAAGACATCGTTACGGTTCAAATGCCGAACTAACCGCAGTTTTGGTACAAGCACTCATTTGCTTGATCTTAAGCGATTGGACTCGAATACAAAAGGTTTGCGGGAGAATAAACGGGCTTCGCAGTCTTTGTGGTCAAGGATTGCGAAGTCTTTCGCATAAAAGCCCGTTTCATTCAAAGGAAATTCGGGTGCCATGCAGAACTGTTAGGATAATATTTATGCTGCAATTCGCATCTCCTGCAAGATGGGTTCATGTTGTATCCGCCAAATATCGGAACAAAGGGAGCTGAAATGAACATGAAGACAAGTTTAAGACCGCCGTCCGTGCCGCTGGTCACGATTGACCCGTATTTTAGCGCGTGGTCGGCAGCCGATCATCTGTATGACGACCATATCCGGCATTGGACGAATAAACGCTGCGGTCTGGTCGGCCTGATCCTAATCGACGGCAAACCGAGGAAGTTCATGGGACGGGTCGGACTGCAGGATGAACCGTCGGATCCGGCGGAACCGGAGGTGCTGGAACAAACCGGGCTTGCGGTTGAGCCGCTGACGACCCGGTACACCTTCGAAGGTGAAGGCATCCGTCTGGAGGTTAGCTTCACATCGCCGCTGCTGCCGGATGATTTGGATGTTTTGTCCCGTCCCGTCACCTATGTCACGTTTCAGGCGAAGTCCATTGACGGTCAATCCCATCAAGTAAAAATTTATTTAGATGTAACCAGCGAGTGGTGTGTCCATACCACGGATCAGGTCGTCACCTGGGATCGTCACGAGCAATCGGAACGTTTGTCCGCTTTGTCGATCGGAACTGTAGCCCAGCCGGTACTGCAGCGCGCCGGGGATGATACGCGAATCGACTGGGGTTACATGTACCTAGCGTATCCTAAATCAGAGCGCATTCGAAGCGCCATTCATTCCGCAGCTGGAAGGGAAGCGTATCTTCGAACCGGCGAGCTGCCGGTTGCCGATGATGCAGCTAAACCGAGGCCTGCCGGGGAAAATATGCCGGTTCTCGCAGCCGAAGTCGATATGGGGCGCATCGACGCCGAGCCTGTGTCACAGTTCCTAATGCTCGCCTATGACGATGTGCATTCCATTGAATATTTTCATCAGCCGCTCGATGCTTACTGGAAGCGAAACGGGGCGTCCTTTCAGGAGATGCTGCTCTCGGCTGCGGACGAATATGAGGATATCCTGCAGCGCTGCCAAGCCTTTAGCGATGAGTTGCTGGGAGAATGCGCCGCAGCGGGCGGCGAACGGTTCAGGGATATTGCGGCTCTGGCATACCGGCAGGCGATCGCGGCTCATAAACTGGTCACGGACGGGGCGGGGCGAAACTTGTTTTTCTCCAAAGAAAATTTCAGCAATGGCTGCATCGCCACCGTCGATGTCAGCTACCCGTCAATGCCCCTCTTTCTGAAGTATAATCCGGAATTGGTTAAGGGAATGATGCGTCCGATTTTTGATTATGCCGGAAGCGGCCAATGGGCATTTGATTTTGCCCCGCACGATGTGGGCACGTATCCGAAAGCCAACGGTCAGGTATACGGCGAGAACAAGCTGGAGTACCAGATGCCGATCGAGGAGTGCGGCAATATGCTGCTGATGGCAGCGGCCGTCTGCAAATACGAGGGCAGCGGGGATTTTGCCAAGGAGAACTGGGAGCTGCTGTCCAAGTGGGCCCGTTATTTGCTTGCGCATGGGCTTGATCCGGACAATCAGCTCTGTACCGATGACTTTGCCGGGCATCTCGCCCACAATGCCAACCTCTCGATCAAAGCGATTGTCGGAATCGGCGCCTATGCCTCAATGTGCAGCCTGCTAGGTATGGATGAGTCTGCCGAAAAATACCTGGCAGCGGCCAAGGCAATGGCCAGCGAGTGGCTGTCCATGGCGGACGCCGGGGATCACTACAAGCTTACCTTCGACAGCCCGGTCGAATCTTGGAGTCTGAAATACAACCTTGTGTGGGACCGGCTCCTGGAGCTTGGCTTGTTCCCGGATGAGGTTGCCGTCAAGGAGGTTGAGCATTATCTGAAGCAGCAGAATCAATACGGCGTGCCGCTGGATAGCCGCGAGACGTATACCAAGGCGGATTGGCTCATTTGGAGCGCTTCGATGGGAACCCGTTCGCAGTTTGAACGGTTGATCGCTCCGTTCTGGGACTTTCTGAACGAAACGGAAAGCCGCGTTCCCATCACGGATTGGTATGATACGAAATCCGGAAAGCAGATGAATTTCCAGAACCGGTCAGTCGTGGGCGGCTTTTTCCTGCCTTTGCTGCTTTCAAAACGAACGGCAGCTAACCGGACATTAATGAAATCAGGTGATCAAGGTGCAGGAGTTTAGAACACGAGATACCATGCAGGATATTGGCCGAGCACCAATACGGGGCGATTCATTAGAAGCGCAGTTCCGGGATCCCGCCGCCATATTCCGTCCCCAGCCTTTTTGGTTTCTCAACCATAGGCTGGAGAAGCCGGAGCTGGAGCGGCAGCTTGAGGCCATGCATGAGGCGGGCGTCGGCGGGGTCGTGCTGCATGCACGGCATGGGATGCAATCGGGCTTTCTATCGGATGAGTTCATGGATGCGCTGGAGTTCTGTACGGAGGAGTGCCGCAAACGAAACATGATGGTATGGCTTTACGATGAGGATAACTGGCCGAGCGGAACGGTCGGCGGCAAGCTGACGCGGCAGTATCCGGAATATCGCATGCGGTACCTTCGCGTTGAAGAGCGAAGACTTCTAGGAGGCGGGGCGCAGGCTTCGTTGAAGCTAGACTTTACCTCTTACGAGCATCAAGAACTTATCGCCATTCTGGCTTACCGCGCGATTGAACGGGAAGGGGAGTGGCTGCTGTGCAGCAATCCCGAGAACATCACCGGCTTGCTAAACCAGGAATGGGTTCCTAAGACCGACGATTCCTACGTGATCCTTGCGTGCTGGTCCTGTGAGATTGCGGAAGGAATGACCTTCGCGCAAGGCTATTATCTGGATACGCTGAATCCGGAGGCGGTTCAAGCGTTTATCCGGATGTCATACGAGCCGCTGCTGCGATTGAAGAGGCAGTACGGGAAGACCATTCAAGGCGTGTTTACCGACGAGCCGGGACTCATGATTCATGACGGCTTCTTCGGCGTGGAAGCGATCCGGACGGATGTCCATAACGTGAGAGCAACGCTCCCGGGGATGGTGTTTGCCTGGTCCCATGGCATGGTCGAGCGGTTCCGGGAAGAGAACGGGTATGATCCGATTCCGCACTTGGGCGCATTGATGTACGGCATGGCAGATGGGAGCCGGACGTTTCGTCAGCAGTATTATGAGACGATTACGAGGTGGTATGTCGGCGGCTATCATGCAGCGATCCGCACCTGGTGCGAGCGGCAGGGCCTGCTGTACATCGGCCATACCTTGGAGGAGCCCGTGTGGGGCCAAGCCCGCTCCCAAGGCAATCAGACCCGCGTCATGCAGCAGCTTCATTACACGGGCGTTGATTATTTGACGCCGGGTATCGGCACCAAGGATCATCCGCATCGAATCGTGTCCGTGAAGACGGCGGCATCCGTGGCACAGCTGGAAGGCAAGGAGCGGGTCGTATGCGAGTCCTTCGGGGCAAGCGGTCATGCCTACTCCATGCGAGAGCGGCGGCTGGATGCGAATTTTATGGCGTTTCTGGGCGTCAATCTATTCATTCCGCACGCGTTCTATTATTCCTTTGCCGGCTATCGAAAAACGGATTTTCCGCCGACGGAATTTTATCATGCGCCGCATTGGCCGCATTATCGCAGCTTCGCTGATTACATCGGGCGCCTCAGCCTGCTCGGGGCTTATACAAAACGGCGGCCCGAAGTTCTCATGTTGTCACCGATCCACACGGTATACGACCATATGTTCGTATCGGGACAATCGAACCAGCATCCGGCTTGCGACCGATACTTCTCCTTGCTGTCGGATCGTCTGCTTCGGCATTCGCTGGATTATGATTATGTCGATGAGTGTCAATTGCGCGTAGCAAAGATCGTGCAAGGAAGCGGATTTTGCTTTGCGGGACAGGAGGACGGGTATCGGATACTGATTCTTCCGGGACTACAAGTGATGTCGAGAGATATAGCGGAACGATTAATGTCCTTCGTATCGGAAGGTGGAGCCTTAATAGCGATTGGCGCCATTCCGCAGCATAGTGAATACCAGCGGCACGATCCTGAAGTCACGCGTCATATGGACGCTTTGTTCGGGGCATCTCATCATGGTGTCGTTAACACGGTCGGAAAAGGGGTCACGGTATATTTCGACCTGGCCGGCGCGGATCATGACGAAGCAGCTGCTTCAGGAAATGATCGGAATGCCGAAGAAGAGTGTTTCGAGAACGTTTGTTCTCTTCTTCGGACGATGTTGTACAGACAGCTTAACCTGTCTTTGGATGTGACTGCAGGGAGCCGAGAGGATGTCATCATGGTGGAACGATATCGAGAGGGTATGCCTTTCGCATGGTTGCTGAATTGGTCAGATCGCGCCGTAACGGTCCGGATGAGCTGCAGTGACCGCCGCAGCGATGAACTACGCTTGTGGGATCTGGAGAGCGGGAGCGTTGTTTGCCTGACGAACCATGCCGAGCTGCACTTGGCGCCTGGGGAGCTGCGCGTGATTTCGTTTCCGACCGATCGAGGCACAGAATGGGGAGATCGAACTGACGTTCGGATTGATGGCCGAATCGATGCCCAACATTCTACAGATACTAGGATACCCGGCGAGCGGTTGCTGGGAGATTCTTGGCATTTCCAGACCCATGATCCTAACGTGCTCCTGCTTGATCGGTGGATGGTCACGCTGAATGACCGCGAGTCGCGGATGAATGCAACGATGCCGGGCCAAGTGAATACGTACCGTACGACCTTTACATTATCTGCAGAGCTGATCGATTGGCTGCGGGACGCACGGCGCTCGCATGAACAACAAAGCCAGCATACACTTGATCCTGCACGCACAGCGAGCCAGCCGTCCATTGAGCTGATCCTTGACGATGTGGACCAGCGCATTCCGTCCCATATCGGGTTCCTGCAGCGCCGCCGAAATATCGAAATTTTTGTCAACGGAGCTCGGCAGGAAGGCTTGCGGCCATCCCGGTGGCAAGATCCATATTATTCGGCAGTCGACATCACCTCGCATCTAACGGAGGGGGAGAATGTGCTCGAGGTGCTGACGGTTTCATTGCTTGAGCCCATGCCAGCTGTTTCGTTTCCGGCATTTCTAATCGGCCCCTTTGCGGCCCATGGTCACGCGTTAACCGTTCAGCCAGAGCTACTGTCAGGCGACTGGTGCAAAGCGGGTTATCCATACTACGCAGGAATCGGATGTTACTCGCAGCAGCTGTCGATTGCCGGAAAGGACCTTGCTCCGGATGAAGAAATATGGCTGGAGGCCGAGGATATTCGGGAGACAGCGCGGCTGTACGTGAACGAGCACGATGCCGGCGTCCGGCTGTGGCCGCCCTACAGCTGGAATATCACCTCTTATATGAAGCAGGGGGATCATGTCTTCCGCATTGAAGTTGCGAATACGCTTGAAAATGTGTACGGCAAAAAAGCTCTGCCTTCCGGCGTGCTTGGACAGGTCAAGCTGGTCCGGCGGAGAGCGGGGGCTTCCTCGCAATCGTAGGTTCATAGACGGAGGAGCGATCAGAAGATTTCCTCACAAACCTTGTTTCAAAGAGGGATGACTCTCACTGAAAGGAGAGTCAACCATAGTTTCAAATATAAAGAAGGCCTTATCGTTAATCGATAAGGTCATTTGTTTGGGGATATGAGTTTACATAATATATTATATGTAAATTCGTTTATTAAGATCCTTATAGAATAGATATTTAATCTTTAACATCTCCATATTCCTATTCCAGAATTCATATTCTGCATATGAATAGCCTGCTGCGATTCGATTAACTTAAGGCCCTGCCGTCAGTCGACCTGCAGCAGTCTGCAAATTGATCGATGGTTCGATAAGGAAGTCTTCTGGTGAGCGTCGATAAACCGGGAATAAAGAAAGATACATTATCCGGAATCAATCCGGAATCCAACACATAATCTTGTACAGAATGGACAGGGAATCCTTGTCCGACTGCCGGGCAATAGATCCGGCGATTATATGAAAGGAGGAGGATTGGTTGTGTCATCCACCCCGGAGGGGAAAGGGTCTGCGGTTCATGGTGGCCTGCCCAAGCGAAAATTCCGGTTCACCCGCAATGACTGGATGGGGTATTTGTTCAGTGCCCCGCTGATCATTGGCGTACTGGTGTTCGCCATTTACCCGATGTTTGCCGCGCTGTTCATGAGCTTTCATCAGACGTCAGGACTCAATCTGACCGGTACATGGGTTGGGTTGAACAACTACAAGTACGCGTTAGGGGATACCATATTTTGGCAAGCGCTTTCAAACACGTTCTTAATGGGGCTGTGGTCGGTCGTCCTCGGCATCGCTTTTTCTTTCATCTTGGCGAGCTTGATCAACAACCTGAAGTGGAACCTGGGAAGGAATTTTTTCAAAGCGGTCTATTTCTTGCCGAACGTTGTTTCCGGTGTGGCCACGACGCTCTTGTTTTCTTTTCTGTTCTTTCCGTCCAAGGAAGGGTTGATCAACTTTGTCATCGGATTGTTCGGCATCGAGCCTATCGGATGGTTCACGAATCCGCAAGTGGCGCCGTACAGCATTGTGCTCATGAGTCTCTGGGGGGCGCTTGGCTACAACACGATTATTTTTCTGGCTGGGCTGCAGAGCGTTCCGCGCGACCTGTACGAAGCGGCTGAGGTGGATGGGGCGGGTACTTATCGAAAATGGCTGTACATTACGATTCCGTATTTGCGTCCGATCTTTGTATTCATGCTCATCATGGGAACGATCGGCGGGATGAAGCGGTTTACCGATGTGTGGTTAATCGGAGGGACAGCCGGCAATCCGGGCGGAAGCCTGATGACGGTGGTGCTGTATATCTATCGGAATGCGTTTCTGGCTTCCCAGATGGGGCTTGCCACTGCGGTATCCTACCTGTTATTCCTGATCATTCTCATTCTGACGGTCTGCCTCATGCTGCTGAACCGGCGTAAGGACAGTCTGGATTAAATGCCGCCTAGCATGATGGCGATCTGCAAACACGATATCATGAAGACAGGAGGGAGACCATGTCCGGTACAGCTGTCTCTAAGGAGCCTGTGCCCCGCAGACGGTTGTCGATCAATCAGTTGATTCTGACAATCGTGCTGTTCGCCGGTTCCTTCATAATGATCGTACCGTTCTTATGGATGCTGATTACCAGCTTCGACTGGGCAGCGCGGCTGAATATTACGTTTCCGCCCAAAATCTGGCCGGAGGAGCCGTCCATTCGAACCTTTGAGGTTGCATTCACGAATATCAAGATGTTCCTCTATATCGGGAATTCCACGCTGGTCAGTGCAGGCGTTATTCTCATTAGCTCTCTATCGGCGCTATTGTCCGGCTATGCGTTGTCTAAGCTTCGTTTCAAGGGGGCGAACATCGTGCTTCTTCTCGCCCTCAGCACCATGATGATCCCGTTTGAAATGACGATGATTCCGCAGTACCTGCTGTTCAGCGAGCTTGGACTTGTTGATAATTACCTCGCCTTTTATTTGCCGGCGATGAACTATGCGTTCGGTACATTCCTGGCGAAGGCATTCTTCGATCAGCTGCCCAGCAGCTTAAGGGAGGCTGCCGTACTGGACGGTGCCAAGGAGTTTACCGTGTTCAGCCGCGTGTATTTGCCGCTGTGCACGCCGATCATTGCCACGATGGTGATTCTGCTGTTTCTCGGCGTGTGGAATGATATGCTCTGGCCTTTGCTCATTTTGAAATCGGCAAGCAAATACACCATTCAGATCGGTCTGGCCATGTTCACCTATAATAACGGCATTAACCAACAGCCATCCATCATCATGGCGGCCACGACGGCCAGTCTGATCCCGGTTATCGCCGTCTATCTGTTCCTGCAGCGCTATATTATCGAGAGTATCGCGCTGTCCGGCATTAAGCAGTAGATCGTAAGATAAGCAATTCATTCGGAGGTGTCATGAAATAATGAAGAAGGCTGTGCTGCTTATATTATCCTTCGTGCTGACGTTTACGCTGGCCGCTTGCTCGGGCGGTTCGAACACCGATGTGACCGGCGGCGTCAAGATCGAAAAGGTGTCGGACATGGAAGGGACAGTGCGCGTGGCCCTCGCCGGCTGGCAGCTGGAGAATGGCATTGACGCGCTGACCGGCAATCCAGTGATTGGTCTCAATGAATACCTGGATAAGACGTTTAAGATCATGTACCCGAACATTAAGCTCGAGGTGTACCAAATCCCATGGGAAAATGTCAAAGCCAAGCAGTCGGCAATGCTCTTATCCGGCGACGCCGATGTCTTATATACCGGAGGCGCCTTCGCTTCCCAATGGTATCAGGACGGGCTTTTGCGCGATCTGGATGATCTGATTGCCAATGATTCCTCCTTCGATCCGGGCATTTATCTTGAGGGGATCATGAACAATTCTTACAGCACCAAGTCGCCGGACGGAACGAAGCAATTTGGCATTCCTGCCGTTCTCGGCCGCAGAATGACGATTTACGATAAGAAGCTCTTTGAAGACTGGGGCGTTGAACCGCTCTCGGCTAAGCCTGGTCCCGATGAAATTCTCGAGAAGGCCAAGAAAATGACCGGGAAAAATCCGAAGACAGGCGAAGATAATTACGGCCTCTTCTGGAGCGGAAACTCCTTAAACGGCTCCACCTTTGTCGCGTTGACCCTCGCATACGGCGCCAAGGGAGCGGAAGGAACACTGAAGGATGTCAAGAGCATTAAATGGCATCTGAATTCACCGGAGATGGTCAAGGTGCTGGAATGGCTGAAGGAAGCAGCGCAGCTGCCGCCTAAAGGCTTCGTGAATGCACAAGGAGCTGAAAATTTCGGTCTGGAGAAAAACAACATCGCGATTGCGCTCGATTCCACCGGGGGATCCACCATGAGCGAATACCGTTCGAAGCAGAACAAAGAGCTTCTGGACCGGTTCGAGCCCGTGATGAACATGGGGCCTGACGGAGAAGGATGGGTGGCGGTCGATCCGTTCGTTATGGCCAAGAATGCCAAGGATGTGGAGGCATCATGGGAAGTGCTCAAATTCTTGAGCGGTCATATGACGCAGAAATACCGGTACGAGAACTTCTCCAGTACGCCAACCTTGAAAAACGCCGATTTTGTTACGCCGGAGGACAAGTACGTGAAAAAGGCGCTTGAAATCGCAGCCGTCGGACATTCCGAGCTGATGGACGAAGCCAATCCGTTCTACATGAGCGACATTGCGCCGGCCATCAACGGGTTTATCAGCCAAGCGGCCTCTGGCAACGCCCCGGATATACAGAAATTCCTGGATGATCTTCAGTCGCGCGCTGAGAAATGGTCGGCCAATTTGAAGTAAACTTTTAATATGCATAGACGGGCCTAACCATGATGAGTATATGAACGTCATATTATAAAATATTCCAATTTGTATGTACATTTAGGATATCCGGCCGAAATGGCCGGTTTTTTTACGTTTGACCACTCTTTTTTGCAGCCGGCGATGGTCTAGTGCCTCTCTTGCGTTTCGGAGAAAACAAGCTTCTTAGCATAATGATCATGGCAAGCAGAAGGGGGACATAGATTTGAAAGATCGGAAAATGATATTTCAAATTTTGCTCAAAACCGACCCATAGGTGGTGAATCAGGTTGGGCGAAATAAAGGAAATCGCATAGATAAAACCTCCAACGACCAAGGTGAGCATCTTATGATTCATTTTAATCAGCTGTGAAAGCCCAAGCACTGCTGCCATGTAGAAAGCTGTCATTTTGACGAATATCCCGATATAGATCAGCATCATTATGATCGGGTCCAGTCGTTCCAGGAAATTCGCAATCTGGATCAGACGGACACTGCGAAGCATCGGAAGCGTTGAGATGCTTGTTATGGTCGGGTCCAGAATGGCAAGATTCAATATGCTGAAGACAAGCAGGAACACGCCGACGAACAGGTAGGACAACACCGTAACCTTGGTCAATACCTTTCGGTTGTTCAGATGGTTCCAGAACACGAGAAATACGACGACCTGGCCAAACGGAAAGCTGATGACTTGGGGGATTGCCGCTTTGATGACGGGCATCACCCCGTTTTCAAGAATCGGAAGCAGCCGTTCGAGATGAATCAAATTGGTCGAAACAAACATAATCACGAGCAGAAGGTAGCCGATCAAGGTAATCGGGAGTAAAAACTCGACCACACGAAAGAACACCTCGATTCCTTTGGATACGGCGTACCCGGACAGCAAGATCATGATCAGCATTAAGAGGAACAGGGGAGTACTCGGAAGGAAGGCAACATTGATAATATCTCCGAATTCCCGGGTGTTCCTCATGGATTCATAGACAAAATAGAATATGTAGGCGATGGCCAAGAGCGTGCCGATCCAACGGCCGAAATGACGCTTCAGGATCTGGTAGAGGCTCTTATCCGCATTCCGCTTCTGAATATAAATGTAGACAAAGAGCAGCAATAACCCGGCCAGCATCCCCGTGAGCATCACCAGCCAGGCGTCTTGGTTCACCTCGATCCCCAGCTGATACAAAGGCGAGCTTCCGATAATGAATAATATGGTCATTGCGATCAGTTGGTACTTATCAATTTTCTCCATATCCTTAACATCCTTAAGTTGTTGTCCTTTGTCTCCGAAGTTTCGGGCGTTGGCCCCACATATCTTTCGGCATTATTGTTTCGGTTCCAGCATATTCGAGAACGGCTGGTAGAGCATATTGGTATTCTCGATACTCGCCTTGACATGCATACGGATCTCGATTTGCTCGAGCGGCTGCTTCGATTGACTCAGCTTTCTCCAGGCCACGGGTTGTCTCCGATGAATCACATTACGGATACCAGCTACATCGGCATTCAATTCTCTCATCTTGCTCCATGCGGCTTGGATTTCTTCCTTGATTTCATCCTCGATCGCCCGCTCCAGGACCTTGATGACATCCGGGTCCTTCAGTTTCATAGGACAGCTCATTTCATCCAGCACCCCCTCCGCTTTAACCCGAACATCCATTACGATCCCGTCCGCCTGTACTTTGGGATCCAACACGGTCGATGATTTGATCACAGCGAAGCTCGAAAGTTGGTCGGGATTTCTTTCATCGCACGGAAACACAATGATCATCTGACTGACCTCATTCGACAACCAGGCAACGCCGCGGCTTTCCCGGGGATTCATCCAGCCGATTAACTTATCACGGCGAAAAACACCAAGATCCCCAAGCTTGATAACGGCCTTGCTTCGAGCGGATTTAAGCGCATCCAGCGAGGATTGCGCTTGCTTATTACCGGATATCCTCACCTCGGGAACCCTTGCATCGGAGTTCGGATCGGCGACCATCGTTGCGAAGTCGATCAGCTTGATATTCTGGACCTGCGATAACTTGTCATGGCTTTGCTCGATGACCCGTTGAATCGCGTTGCCGTTTATTTTCTCAAGCGGGATGAATACCTCCAATAGATCAGAGGCCTTTCCCCTGGTCAGAAGCACCGACATCGTTTCCCGGCTTTCGATCGGCCGCAGAAAGAAATCCAGAATTTGTTTAACCCCTTCGGTCCGAGCTACGCCTTCATTCATGATCAAGACCGAGTTATGACCGAAAAAAAGGGTGCGTGACGTCTCCAAACCTGCATTCTGCATCGCTTCACGGATTGTTCGGCCTCGTGTCGAGAAGATGGTGACCGGGGATTCACTCCCACCGACCCCGCCGCCGGTTTGCATGGCAATGGCCTGCGGAATGACGACTTGAAAGGATATGATCCATTGATTTCTATCCTCGTCCCGGTCGATTGCCGTTGCGGAAACAAAGCTCAAGGAATTCAATTCGTTGCTGTCCCAGCAACCGCCCAGAAGCAGCGAGAGAATTGTTAGGAGTGAAAGAAATGTTCGTTTGCGTCCCATACATCTACACCTCATTCATTGCCTGATGCTTGCTAGTGGTTATCTTCAGATGGCGAAGGTTTGAGGTTATTCTTTTGCCGTGTAACGTTCTGTTTATTGATTAAGCTCGGTCTGCGCTTCATGGCCCACCACGGAACCCGGATCAAGGTATCCTTCTGATCGGAAGGAATGAAGGGAGCGACTGGAACCAGATAAGGAATCCCGAAGGAGCGAAGCCCGCTCAAATGAATGAGCACGGCGATCATGCCGGCAATGATTCCGAACAAGCCTAGAGTGGCGGCCAGGATCATAAAGCCGAACCGCAGCAGCCGCGCCGAGTTCGAAATGCTGATCGATGGGGCAACGAAGCTGGCGATGGCCGTAAAAGAAACGATAATGACCATCGCAGCCGACACCAGGCCGGCCTGAACCGCAGCTTGACCGAGAACGAGCGCTCCGACAATCGAAATCGCCGAGCCGATCGCTCTCGGCATACGAACGCCGGCCTCCCGCAGAACTTCAAACGTAATTTCCATCGCGAACGCTTCGACCAATGCCGGAAAGGGAACGCCTTCCCGTTGTGCGGCCAGACTGATCAGAAGCAAGGTTGGGAGCATCTGCTGATGAAACGTCGTGATCGCAATATAGAGAGAAGGCAATAGCATGGAAATCACGAACGAAACCATCCGCAGCAAGCGTAGAAAAGTGGCGATGTCGTGCTTCTGGTAGTAGTCCTCGCTGGATTGAAACAGCTTGAAGATCGTGATGGGCGCAATGAGCACAAATGGGGTCCCATCGACCAGAATCGCCACTTTTCCTTCCAATAACGCGCCGGCCACCGCATCGGGACGCTCCGTATTCGTTATGGTCGGAAAAGGCGTGAATGTCCGGTCCTGGATAAATTCTTCGATATATCCGCTCTCCAAAATGCTGTCCGTATCAATTCGGTCCAACCGTTGGAGGATCTCATTCACGATCTTTTCATCGGCAATGCCATGCAGATACATAACCGAAACATCGGTTTGTGTCTGACGTCCGATCTTTCGGTTGATGATCCACAGGTCAGGGCTTTTGATCTTCCGGCGGATCAAGGCGGTATTCGTTCGGATATTTTCCGTAAACCCTTCTTTAGGTCCGCGAATAACGGTTTGGGACTGGGGTTCTTCCACACTGCGCTGTTCGCCGCCGAAAGAACTCGCCAGGACGCCTTTTGCGGCGCCGTTCACGAGAATTGCCGTATTCCCCGCTAATACCGCATTTAGCAGCTGATCCATGCTGTTTAGCTCGCTGACTGTTCCGTTGGATAGAAACCGGTTCTGGATCAGGCTGACAATTTGAGACGGGGCAGGGGAAGGGGGGATTTCCATAGAACTGACCTGCGTCAAGGAATCCATGATGGAATGGTTGATGATCTGATCATTCACCAATCCCTCAATAAAGATGACGGCCGCGCAGATTTCACATCCCACTACCTGGTCGAGTCTCCGTATAATGATATCCGTGCTGCCGCCCGTGCGCTCCCGGATGATGCGTAAATTGATGTCCAATTGTTCGGACAAGGCAGTACCGTCCGTCACCGCTTGTTGCAACATTGGCTCTTCTCTGATCTTGGATCGGGCGGCTGAACGGCTGCGCTTCTTGAAAAAGAACATCTCTATAACCACCTTAACCAGTTATCGTATGCCATAAGGGTTACCTATTTCCTGGAATCGTAACCGCGCATGCAGGGAGCTCTTAGAGTACAGTTGCGCCTAAAGCACAGGAAGATCCGAATTCAGAGCTCAGCCGGTATACGCTTTGGTCGGAAAACCCTTACTCTGCTTTCATTCCGACTCTGCGAACTTTTGATGTCACATGGATTTCGAACGTAGATTCCTTATAGAGCTTTTGCCACCGGTCGGCCGTCCGAACGTTCCGATTCCAATACGTCGGCTTTGTTGCCCGTACGAGTTCGCCGAATCCGAAGATGTCCGATTCCTTCTCCTGGGTCTTTCGCAGAAGCCCGAGGACCAGCTCTTTGACAGAACGCTCATTTTCTTTGCCGATTTCCTCGAGGATTCGCGACGAATTGATCGGGATTACCTCTTCATTTTTCTCTTCGACATTGACCTCCGTCATCGCCGTGATCGTAAAATGGGGAACGCCGTCCTTAATTTTAACGGTCGTTGTTGCTTCCCGGTTGGTCGCATGAATGGTAACGATTTGCGAGTCATCGCCTAAATGGATGATTCCCCGGTAACCCGCCGGGCTGATTCCTTTGATGACCAAATATCCGGCAATTTCAAACGGCTTCGTCGTGCCGACCATCCTGGCCCCCTTAAAGAAAGCGATCCCGCTGATTTGAACATTCTCGCCTTCCATGATTTGAATGTAAGGGAGGAATCCTTCTTGACCCTTCTTCGAGGAATTGCTCCAGAACGTTCCAATGTAATTGGTCGGGAATTTCCCATGCCTAACAGCATCGTCTAACGTGGATGCCAAGTACAGCGTCGGAACGCGCTCCAATTTCGGAGCAGCTTCCATCAGCGCCTTTGCTTTTCCTTTCGACACCATCATCCATGCCATTCGGCGTACTTCCGCATTGCGATGAAGATAATCGTTTATATTTTGGATACCTTTCCTCGCAATTTCCTCGGAGATGACGATGACACGGAGGTGGCCGAAAAACAATTTTCCCGATATCTGCTGCTGTAAGTTCATCATGGCATCATCGATCGTATGACCGACGACACTGAGCACCCACACGGTCTGTTTTCCACCACCGTCGCTGCTGCCGCCGCTCTCGCCAGGCCCGAGGGGGATGCGCCCCGGCAGAGCGATCTGCACGGACAACTGAATCATGCTCTGTTTCGGAGCGGGATATTTCCCCATGAGGTGGGATACCTCGTCTTCCTTCTTCGCCGCATCCGGCCCGGCGGTGTCTATGGATATGCCAAGGACGACGGCACGCTCCTCAAGCTCCATGCGATCCCAACAGCCTGTCAGCAGCGACGCTAGGAGGAGAAGGGTCATGATGATGCTCAGCTTGTAATCTACGGATGCATGTTCTCTCATAGAAATCTTCCTTCCCCGGGATTGATCCATATCGTCACGCTCATAAAATGATTTTTAACGTCATAGCCCCCAAAAAAATGACGATGCCTGACACGATGTTGATCCAGCCTAGGACGCGCGATACTTTCTTCTCCTTGTCCATCTTCGATTGATCATATTTGCGGGTATCGACAACAAGATTAAATAACCCGGTCAAGATCCAAATCGCAATGGCGACATACAGATAACCGCTGTAGATTTCACCGATCATCGGGAAGCACCTCTTTTTTTGCGCAGCTTCGAGATCGTCAGCAGCACGCCTGGGTACACAATGGTTATCAGCAGTCCGAACTTGGATATGACGGCATTCCATTCATTTAATTGAAGCAAGCTCTGGGGAAGCATCGCCAGCACGAACAAGATCGGTAGTATGAAAAAAGACAGCATCCCTTGATCAGCCAGCTTCAACATCTTGCTAATCGAATAGATGGTAAAGTAATAACAAGAGAACAAGGAGGTAAATACGGCCGTAACCCATACGGCAAGAAATACTGCATCCAAGCGCTCCAGCACATTGGCGGGCAGTGAGGTCGCCTTGGCCAGCTCGAGTGTCGGCCAGAGCAGTGTCTTCGTTTCTTCCGCACCGAACACGCCGACGGTTGCGATAACGATCAATGTATACAGCAAGCCCGTCACCAGCATTGCCCAAAAGCTTGCCCGCATCGCCTTCTCGGGTCTGCACATGGCGGGGATGACCATCATCATAATAAAGTAACCCTGAAACATCGTGGAGAGCGTAATGATCCCCATTGGGATCCCGCTCGGGTCGTTCCCCCAGACCGGAAGCACGTTGATGATGTTGGCGCTCTTTAAGGAAAGGGCGACAATCAGCAATGCGGGTACGAGAATAAATGGGCTGTAAAATAAGTGGATGTAGGCAAAAGACATGATGTTCTTGCGTGAGGAGAGGGCTGCCAGAAGCAGCATCACGAGTACGGTCACTTCCAGCGGCGTATTCTTGAGCACGGCTGTGACGACAACCTCACCGAATTCTCTTGCCACCAGCGAGCACAATACGCCAAAGAAGACGATGAATACAAGGTTTCCAATCGTGCCGAGCCACCTGCCCATGATGACTTCACTATATTGGATGTACGAATCATTGGGGAATCGCATGCCCAGGCGGGTCATGAAAAATAAACCGACAAAGGCGAGCGCCATCCCCAAAAATGTGACAAGTGGGGCTCCGGCGTCCGCTGCGCGTGCCGCCCCAAGAGGGAGTGCTAGGACGCCGACCCCCACGATCGTGCTGATCGTGATTGCCGATGCCTGCAATACGGTTACTTGGCGCTGATTATTCATCGTTTAACGCCCCTTTTCTCCGTTAGGATGGGTGGAACTCATGATGTTATTTGAAGCATGATCGACTTGGTCAATCATGTTGTCGCCCAATCTTGTGATGTCCTGCGTGTGGAGGAAGGAAGGCCTGTTCTTCATTTTCCACAGTGGTCCTCGCGTCAGCAAATCGCGCATGCCCTGAACGTTGCCCGGAACGAAAGGGCTCAAGTAAGGAACGCCAAACGATTTGAGCGACAGCAGGTGATTCGTAATGAGAATAAGCCCGACCATAACGCCATAGAGACCGAACACGCCGGCCAAAATGATTAATGGGAACCGCAGAATCCGGAGTGCGAGCGCTGCATTGTATGCGGGTGTAGCGAATGACCCGATGGTTGTCAGAGCAATGATGACGACGGTGATCGGGCTTGAGAAGCCTGCAGCAACCGCAGCCTGTCCAATGACGAGCACCCCAACGATCGATAAGGCACCGCCAACCTGCTGTGGCAGACGAATCGTCGCTTCACGCAAAACCTCCATGGAAATTTCGATGACCAACACTTCAATGACCGCTGGAAAAGGTACACCTGCTCGTCCGCCCGCTACCGCAACGGCAAATTCGGTAGGGATCAATTCCGGATTGAATGAAATGATCGCTACATATAGCGAAGGGAAGACTAATGAGAAGATAAGGGCAACGAGCCTGGACATCCGGATCGCGCTCATCAAGACATACCGTTCGGTATAGTCTTCGACGGTCTGGTAGAACTGGCTAAAGACGGTCGGTACGATGAGAGCCATCGGTGATCCATCCACCATAATAGCTACTCTTCCTTCGAGCAGATTGGCTACGACTTTATCCGGCCGCTCCGTATATTGAATCTGGGGAAACGGCGACCAGTGGTTGTCTTCAATAAATTGCTCCAAGTAGCCGGCATCGAGCACGGCATCAATATCGATGGTGGATAGGCGTTTATTTACTTCTTGAACAATGCCCGGATTGGTGATGCCCTCCATGTAACAGACGGCAACCTTGGATTTGGTCTTCGTTCCGATCTGCATGGATTTCACCCGGAAATCCGGCGTCTGCAGACGGTATCGAAGAAGGGAGATATTCGTTCCCAAGGATTCAATGAAGCCTTCCCGGGCCCCTCGAATGACTTGTTCCGTGGCTGGCTGTTCGATCGATCTCTGGGAAATCTTACGGGTTTCGATGACGATTGCCTCGTTCAGCCCATCGATGACGACGACGGATTGCCCGCGCAGCAGACTGTCAATTAGTATTGAAATATTTCGTTCGGCGAATCCTTCGCTATGATAAAGCGTATCCTCTAATAATGTATCCCTCAGCGCATGAAGCGGGATGCTCTCCACATCGATATGGGGGGGACCGTACTTGAGCGGCTTCAATATTGTATTATTGATCACGACATGGTCCGTAATATCGGTGAAATAAAACAGGACCGCACCATGCTGTCCGAATATCTGGAAGGAATGGACGATAAAATCGTCGCTGCCCCCGAGGAGATCCTTGATGCTTGACGTCGTTTCCTCTAGACTTTCGGAGATGTTCCGACCCTCTACCTGCTTTGTCACCGGTTTGTCAGCGGATTTACCCTTTCTTGACCGGTTGGACCCCTGCCATTTGGAAAAAGACATGGATGTTCACACCTTTCCCGATTTAACGGTGCTCATAGCAATTGAATATTTTGACTCAGTATTTCCACTGTTTGTAATTTTTATCAATTGTGGTAGTGAACCCATCGAGAGCGGGTTGAATCACTTAACCTTAGATGACACATATGGGATTCTTGTATATAACGATGCCCAAGACGCTCCTCATCGGTAGAGATGAGCGGAGGAGCTGCGGCAGACATGTCGAATGTTTATATGGAAGGGGAGGCTGCACCCGATCACGGAATAATAAAAAATGAAACATACAAATTACCGTACTCAACATGGAGACGGTCATGGAGGTTACGATTATGAAGACACTGGATTCATTAACGTCATATCAAGTATTGCAGCATCGAAGACTGAAGGATATCCAGTCGGATGGAGCCTTGCTTGAGCACAAGCGCAGCGGGGCCAGAATCATTCTGCTCTCGAATGACGATGAGAATAAAGTATTTACGATCGGATTTCGGACGCCGCCGGTTGACAATACGGGGCTAACGCATATTTTGGAGCATGCCGTTCTTTGCGGGTCACGCAAGTTTCCTGCCAAGGATTCTTTTGTAGAACTGGCTAAGGGCTCCTTGAACACCTTTCTGAATGCGATGACCTTCGCGGATAAAACGATTTATCCGGTAGCGAGCCGAAATGATCAAGACTTCCAGAACCTGATGGATGTTTACATGGATGCGGTTCTTCATCCCAATATTCACCATCAAGAAGAAATATTTCTTCAGGAGGGCTGGAATTACAATCTGGAAGCGGTGGATGCGGAGCTTAAATATAACGGTGTCGTGTACAACGAAATGAAGGGCGCCTTTTCCGCGCCTGAACGGGTCGTATACCGGTCCGTGTTGAACACGCTGTTTCCGGATACGATCTACTCCTATGAATCCGGCGGACATCCGGACGATATTCCTAACCTGCAATACCAGGAGCTGCTGGCGTATCACTCGAAATATTACCATCCTTCCAACAGCTACATTTATTTATATGGAAACATGGATATGGAGGGAAAGCTAAAGTGGCTTGACGAGGCGTATCTTGCTCATTATGACCGTGCTGACGCAGCTTCGGACATCGCGCTTCAAGCTCCGTTTCATCAACGGGCAGAAGCCGTGAGGACGTACCCGATCGGAAGCGGAGAATCGGAGGAGAATCGCTCTTATTTGACGTATAATGCGGTGATTGGAACGAGCCTGGATCCTGAGCTGACGATCGCTTTTCAAATATTGCATTATGCGCTGCTGGGATCGCAAGGCGCCCCGCTTCGACAATCCATCCTGGACCAAGGGATTGCGAAGGAAGTGTATGGAACCTATCAGAGCCGAGTCTATCAGCCGTTCTTCAGCATCGTTGCGAAGGGGAGCAATCAGAGGGATCGGGATCAATTCGTCGATACGATTACGAATGTATTGAATGACCTGGTAAGCAATGGTATCGACAGGGATTCACTGCTTGCCGGCATCAGCCTATACGAATTTCAATACCGCGAAGCCGATTTCGGCCGTTACCCGAAGGGCTTAAGTTATGCGCTGCAAGCGCTCGGGAGCTGGCTTTATGATGATAACGCTCCATTTGTACATTTGGAAAATCATCATATCTTTAACCGGCTCAGAGAAAACATGGATAAACGGTATTTCGAGGGGCTGATTGAGCGGTATTTGATCCGAAATACGCATGCATCCATTGTCTCTGTCGTTCCGGAAAGCGGGCTGAGCATCAAAAAAGAGCAGAAGCTCAGAGCTCGTCTTCAAACTTACCGGGATCAGTTGAACCCGGATGAGCTGCAGCAGCTCGTCGATCGCACCAAGGCTCTTAAGGCATACCAGAATGAACCTTCGACGAAGGAGCAGTCGGCAACGATCCCCTTGCTTTCGCGGGAGGATTTGGATCCGAAATCGCCAAAGCTCGGCCTGGAGCTTGATCGATTGGACGATACCACGATCTTATATCACCCACTGTTCACAAACGGAATCGGTTATTTGCGGTTATGCTTTGATCTGTCGAACGTTCCACAGGAATTACTTGCCTATGCCGGCGTATTGGAGGGGGTAATCGGATCCGTCGACACAGAGCGCTTCAGCTACCATCAACTGGCCAATCGGATTAATATTCATACAGGCGGGATCCACACGAGCATCGACGCATACGGCAGTACAAAGCAGGTTAATGGCTATAAAGCCGTATTTGAATTTCAAGCGAAGGTGCTGTACAGTCAGCTGAGCTCCGCGTTCGAATTGATCCAGGAAATGATCCTGTCCTCGAAATTCGACGATACCAAACGGCTGTATGAGTTGATCGCACAGCTCAAATCCAGCGAACAGCGGAAGCTGATTTCATCGGGTCATTTGGCGGCAAGGGAGCGGGCGTTGTCCTATCATTCCGCCGTGTACAGTTTCCGCGATAGGGTGGGCGGGATTTCGCACTACCGGCTGCTGGAGCATTTGGAGAGCCATTTTGACGAGGAGAAGGAGGGGCTTATTCATCGGTTGAAGGAGCTGGCCGGCTGTATCTTCAGACCTGAAAATCTGCTGGTAAGCTATACGGCAGAGCAAGAAGGCATAGCAAGGGTAAAGCCCCTGGCGGCTGCGTTTAAAGGGAAGCTGTTTCATCACCCGGTGCAGCGGGATACGGTGATTTTCACGCCGGAGTTTCGCAATGAAGGCTTCAAGACATCGTCCGAGGTCCAATATGCAGCCCAGACAGGCAACTTTATCGATAAGGGATATCAATATTCCGGATCTTTGCGCGTACTGAAAATGATTCTATCCTATGATTATTTATGGAACCAGATCCGGGTAAAGGGCGGAGCTTATGGCTGCATGACCGGATTCCAGCGGGACGGTAACAGCTATATGGTATCCTACCGGGATCCGAACCTTGCTCGAACATATGAGGTTTATGCGCAAATCCCCGATTATTTACGCAGCTTTAAGGCGAGTGACCAGGAGATGACACGTTATATCATCGGTGCGATCCGGGAACTAGAGCCTGCGAACAGCCCGGCAGCTGCTTCTGCGAACGCGCTGGCCTCGTATCTTTCCGAGTTTGATGATGATGATTTGCAGAGAGAAAGGGACGAGGTGCTGAATACAACGGCGGAAGACGTTGCGGGTCTTGCTCCGCTTGTTGAATCGGTTCTCGAACTGGGGAGTAAGTGCACGGTTGGGAATGAAGACAGCGTAGAAGCCCAGAGGCAGCTTTTCCACCAAGTTCTTCCTTTGTTTGAGAAGTAATTAGGGGGGCAATGCTTTGCGGGTCTAAACGCTCTACACCTTATCACATGCCGTCGATCAACCACAGGTTGAGATGTCTATCGATCATATATATCGATCAAAAGTCGCCAAAAATCGGCGGCTTTTGTGATTTTATGTGATAAGTTCTTGTCCCTAGCATGAAATCGTTTATAATTATCAGATAGTAGTAGATATTTTAATCTATAAATATTTATAATAGACTAGAATGATATGGTGATCATTACATCGGAACTGGTTCTTTGTTGAGGTGACGTTTTGCTTAGATTTTATAAGCGGCGGCGCCTACTCTTTTTTTGCAAATATAGTGGATAAGGAAGGATATCATGAGCAGCATTCAGAAAAAAACAGACGTCATCTTAATTGGTGCCGGAATCATGAGCGCGACATTGGGAGCATTACTGAAAGAGCTGGCGCCGGAGTGGGAAATCAGCGTATTTGAGAAACTGGCAAGTCCAGGGGAAGAGAGCTCCAACGAATGGAATAATGCAGGCACGGGACATGCTGCGTTGTGCGAGCTTAACTATACATCCGAAAAACCTGATGGATCTATAGATATCAGCAAAGCGATTAAAATTAATGAGCAGTTTCAGCTTTCACGTCAGTTCTGGTCTTATCTGGTTAGCAGCAATCTGATCCGCAATCCGCAGGACTTTATTATGCCTATTCCTCATATGAGTTTGGTGCAAGGGGAGAGCAATGTTAGCTTTTTAAAGAAACGTTTTGAAGCGCTGTCAAACAATCCATTGTTTCAAGGAATGGAATACTCCGAAGATCCGAAGAAACTGAAGGAATGGATTCCGCTGATCATGGAAGGACGGACTTCCAGCGAACCGATGGCGGCCACCAAAATTGATTCCGGAACGGACGTTAACTTTGGCGCTTTAACGCGCATGCTGTTCGACCATTTGAAGAGTCACAACGTTGAGGTTCACTACAAGCATATGGTGAAGGATATTAAACGAACCAGCGACGGTTCTTGGAAACTTAAAGTTCGTAATATCGACACCGGTTCAGTAGAGGAGCATACGGCGAAATTTGTCTTCATCGGCGGAGGCGGAGGCAGTCTGCCTTTACTGCAGAAGACGGGCATTCCCGAATCCAAGCATATCGGCGGTTTCCCGGTAAGCGGCCTATTCATGGTATGCAACAATCCGGAGGTTGTCGCGCAGCATCATGCCAAGGTATATGGGAAAGCCAAGGTTGGCGCTCCTCCAATGTCGGTTCCGCATCTGGATACAAGATACATCGACAATAAGAAAACCCTGCTGTTTGGACCTTTTGCCGGCTTCTCGCCGAAGTTCCTGAAGACGGGCTCCAATCTTGACCTGATCCGTTCCGTTAAACCGAACAATCTGCTCACAATGCTGGCAGCCGGCGTTAAAGAGATGGCGCTGACGAAATACCTGATCCAGCAAGTGCTGCTATCCAATGAAAAACGAATGGAGGAGTTGCGGGAGTTCATCCCGAACGCCAAGAGCGAGGATTGGGAAATTGTCGTAGCAGGTCAGCGGGTACAGGTTATCAAGGATACGGACGCCGGCAAAGGCACGCTCCAATTCGGTACGGAAGTCATTAGCGCTTCTGACGGCTCGATCGCTGCATTGCTCGGCGCTTCGCCAGGTGCTTCCACGGCCGTTCACGTTATGCTGGAAGTGCTGCAGAAGTGCTTCCCTCAGCATATGAAGGAGTGGGAGCCGAAGATTAAAGAAATGATTCCTTCTTACGGTGTATCCCTCGTGGATCAGCCTGAGCTGCTGCAAGAAATTCATCACTCCACTGCGAAGACGCTTGGTCTAAGCGAAAAAGAACTCGTCCATAGTTAATTCTTTAATTATATTGATGAGATCGATCTCTCAATTTTCATTGATGATCGGTTCACAGAAGAACCTTAATCCGTCTTTGGATTGAGGTTCTTTTTTTGTATTGTGCTTGATGAGATGACTAGATGTGAGCAAAATCCGAACAATAGGCGGATGGGTTTGATCGTTGGCTGGACTTCAAGGTAGTATATTCCTGAAGGCTTGAGGAGCGATGAGAGGAGCAAGATGATTTTGGTACAGGTACAAGAACACGGATTGGGTCTGGAACGGCTTAAGCTTGAGGCCGCCCATTTTATACAAGCATGTTACACTGAATTACATAAACCGGAAGCTGAATTGAATCAACGCCTGGCTGAAGTACAAACGCAAATCATGGAGTCGGGTACATACGAGCATACCTATGAGGAGTTAACCCATGGCTGCCGCATGGCTTGGAGAAACAGCAATCGCTGCATTGGCCGCTTGTTTTGGGAAGGACTTACCGTGTTTGATGCCCGTCATGTCACTACCGATGAGGAGATGGCGGATGCTTTGTTCAAGCATATAGCATACGCTACGAATGGCGGCCAAATCCGTCCTGCAATAACCGTTTTTAGACCGGCAGATCCTCTGAAGCATAAATCCGATGCGCGAATATGGAATCGTCAGCTTATACGATATGCTGGCTATGAGACGGATGATGGGATGGTTGGGGACCCGGATTCGCTTGCGTTGACATCGTTATGTCATTCGCTCGGCTGGGAGGGAAAGAAAACGCCATTCGATGTGTTGCCGCTGGTGATAAGCGCACAAGGAAAGGAACCCCGTTGGTTTGATATCCCCAAGGAGCTTGTGCTCGAGGTGCCGATTGAACACCCGGAATACCCGCAGTTGCAGGAGCTCGGCATTCGGTGGTACGGAGTGCCGATTGTGTCCGACATGCGGCTTGAAATTGGTGGTATTTCTTATACGGCGGCTCCTTTCAACGGTTGGTACATGGGAACGGAGATTGGCGCTCGCAACTTGGCGGATGAGCAGAGGTATAACCTGCTGCCGGCACTATCCGAGATCATGGGGCTGCCTGCAACGCATGAATCTACGCTATGGCGCGATCGTGCGCT
Organism: Paenibacillus sp. FSL W8-0919; assembly: GCF_038003785.1. Taxonomy (NCBI): domain Bacteria; kingdom Bacillati; phylum Bacillota; class Bacilli; order Caryophanales; family Paenibacillaceae; genus Paenibacillus; species Paenibacillus sp. FSL W8-0919. The sequence goes on along the minus strand of NZ_JBBOPV010000001.1, from coordinate 4,688,182 downwards.
TGTTGAATTGAATGTGGCTGTTTTGTACTCTTATAAGAAGAATGGGGTTACGATTGTAGATCATCATACAGCTGCCAAGCAATTTAAACGCTTCGAGTCAAATGAGGATAAGAGAGGCTGTCCGGTAACAGGGGACTGGACGTGGCTTATTCCGCCGCTGTCGCCCGCCACGACACATATCTTTCATCGTTCATATGACAATCGGATCGTGACGCCTAATTTTTTCTATAGAGATTCGGATTCAAGCTCGAATGAAACAATGCTTTAGTAAATATGGCGTGATAAACTCTAGATTAAGGGACAGTTGCATAGCGTACCGGCAATCGGCAGCGTTTAAACGTTTATAAGTAAGGATTGTTATAAATTTCACATAATGAGTCGATAAATTAAGTAGGGGGAAATCATGACAGAGGCTTACATATCGCCAAGCAGCACATGCACGGAGAAGTGTCGCACCCTGGTGTGTTTTTTTGCCGGTATCCTGACATATCGGAATAACTTTGAAGACGCAGCCAATGAGATTGCGAAAAGATTTCGTCATGCTAAAATTGTGATGATTTTCCCCTATGGTTTGGCCAACGGCAAGCAAGGTTCGGCTTTAATCCGTCTGTTGACCCGTCAATTGAGTCAAGCAGGCTATGACTTGGTTCGTGATCAATCGCGCCGAGTTAAGGAAGCATCACACATCATACGGGCGCATGCAGCCGATGTGGAACGGTTGATTCTGATCGGTCACAGCGCCGGCGGCGTGATCGCATACCGGACTGGGCTTGAGTTGCAAGAACACTACGGAGATCAGCAGATTCGAGTGTTTGCTGTGGGCTGCCCGAAATTTTATTTGAAGAACATTCCATATAATGAGAACTTTACATATATAACAGGCCAAAATCGAGACAGAATCACGCAAATCGGCAGCTGGCGCAAACCAGGATCCAGAATATATAACGGTAAGCCTGGACGCGAAATTCAAATGGACTTTAATCCGGATCATCAAGGCTGGCGGTTTCACGCATCATATTTCTTAAAGTCGTCTTGGGCCGACGCTAATGAAACGTTCCGAACGAACTCCGAGGAACTGATTGCCAAGATTTATGAATTATGTCCGGATGGTTGAGTAAGAAAGAGGTATGAAAGTAAGAATGAACATGGATGAGTCATGGCTGATGGATTGACTGTGAAATGACTAAAAAACGCTCAGGGCGTTTTTAAACTGACATCTGTTTCACAAAACTCGTATTTTGTACATATGTCACTTCAAGAAGCAATCGGTACAAGTTCTTGTCCTCGGCTCGTGTCTAATGACGGCTTGTTCAAATGGGTGATAGCAAAAACAAATTAGATTTTCAAGAAATGGCATTTGATGACTATGCCATTATGATACCCGCAGGAAAATGGCACAATGTAATCAATACTGGCAATACACCACTAAAAATTTACGTTATTAAAATTATAGGACAAGAACATGTATATTTTTCAAAGCCACCTATAATGTAGCCGAGTTTATGTCATAATCCTACAATGTGGCCACTTTAGTGCATTTTATAATGACACAATTATGGCTACAAAAATAATAAAAAGCCTGATAAATCAAGCTTTCTTATCTAATAAATAGACTCTTTTGTGTCATTAGACAGCTCGGGACAAGAACTTGTACCGATAAAACAAAAAAAGCCGCTAAATCAGCGACTTTCCAAGAAATATGCTCTTGTTCCTCGACAAATAAGATCATAAAGCAACAGCTTCATCTTTATCGCAAGCTAAGTTTTTCGTTAGTGCAAGCTTTTCGGTCTGTACTCTTCGTGTGAATGCGGTTCACTTCACGCTGGAAATCGACCAACAGTATGACGAATTCTTAAAAAAAGCTTAGTTTATCAACAAAGTCAAAAACGATGGCTGCTACAAAAATCGCAGTAACGAGAATGGTGGTCAACGAGAATATCAGTGTGCCCCGTCGCAGAGCAGAAAGCGCAACGCCTCTCGTTTGAACATAATGAGCTGCTGATAATTCTGACAAGATCCCCATGATGAAAAACCATGGTTGATATACAAACAAATCCCAAAAAGCATCGACACGCATATCCACATCTCCGCTAAAGGCTTGCGGCATTTTCAAGGTGATGTGGCCTGCCAAAAAGAGGACTCTTGTTATGATTCCAGCAGCCCCATGGGCGATTAGAAAGACAGAGCAGATGAGCGTCGGAAATAACAGAAATCCTCGGTAAATGCTGGCACCGCCGATCCATGGAACCCATGAAGGAACATCCCTCACCCATGGTTTAACCAGTCCCAACAGGATAAATCCGCACAACATGATTATTACGCCCACGACGTAGCTTGCTTTATAAATGCCTCCGGTGGGATCAACAATCGGAGCCGAAAGGCCGATGGTGCCTCCCGCTGCTTGATAGAATCGGACGAAAACCGCATACAGGAGAGCTCAGATGCAACCAACATAAGCCACCCATTGTGACTTTTTTGTAAAGTGGGCGTACATGTTCCAGCCGTTAGCGAACGATGAATCACCATTACGTTTCATTACTTAGCACCTCTCATTGGCTGTAATTGATTCGCGCAAGAGAATTCGTTGCTGGTAAGATTGCACAAATGGTTCGCGCGTATAGCCACTTCCAAGGTTTAATCCCGGCGAATCGATTTCTCCATGACATATTCGAACTTATCAGCGGGTGAAAGTAGTTGCGAGCCAGCCCCTTCTTCGGAAAAAATCGTAAAACCTTCTCGTCGTTTTGAAGCACAATGTCAATGCTTGATTTGCCATTTCACATTCGCAATAGCAGCCATGCCTGAGGCAAGCCAAGCCAAAAACCCGAAGCCGGCATTACGATGGCGCCGAACAAACAGATAACCAGCAGCATCCAGCCGAAAATTGCGGGAGGAGCGATTCCCTTCTTTTTAATCAGCCAATCTATCATATAGCCAAGCAACATTAGCAGGAAGCCGAACATCATGTACCAGAACGCGGTGCGATCCCATTGATCATTAGCCACTGTACTCCACAAGCCTTCGGTAACGATGGGCTGTAATTGACTCGCGTAAGCAAATAAACCGTAAATAACATGAAGTAATCCGGTCAACATCAGCATCATTCCGACAAGGCGCTTTACCCAACTTATCATGGTGTCCTCCCTTCCCCTGCTCCTTCACTTTCGGCAGCACAGATCAAGATCGATCGTGACATTTCTAAGTGATCAAATTGCACATTGACGAGGAGATCGGTAACACATTTCACTGAAGACTGCTTGCGCTAGTATTCGCAGCTTTCGGGATGGGATTTGTTAACTCGGATCAACTACTTGAGCTGGTGACACCAAATGCGATCAAGACTAGTGCAACTGCATACAGCAACCATGCCGGATGTCGACCGCGTGTTCCCCAAAAGTTCAATAAAGTGCCATACAGATAGGAGCTGCCTACGAGCAAACCGGTCACGAGCCTGATATCCCGCTCGAACCAGATGGAAGCGATCAAAGCGATGCCACCGAGGATCCAGTTGAACGTGCTGAACTGTATGAGCCCCGGTATGATACGTTTGATAATTTTATCGTTGGCGAATTGGGAATCCGGCTTCACCAACGGCCTAACGATGCCACGTTGGATCAGAATTCCATGAACCAAAGCCACTCCAATTCCGATGATCCCCGCTATTACTAATGCTATGTCCTGCCAATTCATTTCAATTCTCCTCCCTAGGAAACAATAATAATGTATCCGATATACCTTGTTCTACAGGAAGTTCAACGTTGTTGATGAACTTGAGGTCGGTTCAAACGAGTTTGGACTGTGGAGCAATCGCGCGGGCTCAGTCTTATTAGTATGAATTCGTAGTATTTATGAATAAGAAAGAATCAAGTTGAAAGACTTCCCCCTTCAAACTTTTTACCGGACGGTTGTTGCGATAACGGGCATTGAGCTTATCGGAGCGCCACCCCGACCGACACCCCCCCTTTTTTTTTAATACGAAATCGTAGTAAGTTCTCTTCACAATTTAATACGTTTTCGTAGCAATGTCAAGACACAAAAGCCGTGATTGTTTTGCGAATGTATTTTTCACATGTTTCATGAAATGCACATTTTAATTTCTAGATTGAATATTATTTCACAATTGGATAAAATCTTGTGTGGGAAATAGACTTTGGTAATTATAAGGCGGTGTCGATATGTCCACTCAACAGAAGCAAAGGCCGATTACTTGGGGGATTGTCTGGTCTTTACTGTTTGCCTTGATGAGTTTTTATTGGGCAAGTGGCGGCATGCTGGGGGTCAACACGCTCGGACCGGAGATATCGCGGCAAGCCGTTTTGCGCGACGGTGGCTTCATTTTTATCGTGTGGCTAACGGCGGTGGCTAAGGTTGCAGGGGCACTTGTCTTACTCGCATTGAAGATCAACTGGAACAAGGCGCTTATTGGAGGAGCGTTTCGAATCGCTGCCATGTCCGGCGGTGTGCTTCTTTTTCTCTATGGGCTTTTTAACCTTGTAGCAGTACTGCTCATGATGGTTCGAGTTCTGAATTTACCAGCAATCGACTCATACTCGGCGTGGTGGCGCCTCTTCTTCTGGGAGCCGTTCTGGATGATCGGCGGGTTGCTTTATTTCGTTGCCGGCCGGTCGGCGAGAGCGGGGGAACGCCGCCAGCCGGAACTGTAATTCTCTATTTCGGGCAAATTAACGATTTCCTAAGTTACGCTAATTGCTCCTGCTATGCTGTGGTACTCCCGAAATCGGCTAACCGAAATATGGATATCGCGAGCAAAGTCTATCCTAGTTAATAGTTATTGAATTGCTGTAATGATCCAATCTGCGCGCTTGGGTATTCTCAAGACTTACGATTGTTCAGCCCTTCCCGAATAAAAACTTCCGGTAATATGGCCTCTGCTGACTTCTCACAGCAAGCTTTACTCCGTCTTTCGGATTTTTTTCCCATCTCCACGTCTGTGAGACCTCCCCGGGTAAGAGCGATAACCTTCCCATCATCCATCTGCCACAACTACATGATGGGATTCGGGCAGTAATGGACTTTGCTTTGGATTGCAAGCTCGTCCGTCCCGTCATGCCTTTTATGTGATTTCTGTTCGTCAGACCGGGGGTTTGCCTCTGGCTTCCTTCAGATTCCGTCTCCCGGCCCTTGGCTAACAGTTCCTACTGACGCCCTTTCTTTTTTTGCTCAAGGGCTTCTAAACCGCCTGTCTCCATCTTTCTCTGCCAGGAATACAACATGGAGAAGTCCGGAAGCCTAAACAAAGCAGCGGTATCCATGAGAAAAGCGTCTGATTGAGCCAAATGATTGAGTACGTTCAACTGGCTAAAGCCGCTAATCAAAAAAGCCCGCTATTTATGCGGACTTTTAAGCGTACATGTTCTTGTTCCTCGACAAGTGGAGGTCAAGCTTTCGGCTTAATTGTAATGCCCAACTTCTTAAAAAATGGTTGCAACTGCTGTTCCACTTGCTCTATATTCGTTTGATCTTCCTTTGATAGCCGTTCAATATGAACACTACCATCCGGATCAAGTGTTTTGGCCTCATAAGCCTTTAATTCATTTACTAATTTTTGAAACTCATCAAACTCTTCTTTGCTTAATATTTGCCCTGCTTGATCTAGCACTTCATTCCAGAAAGTAGTGCTATCTAAAAGTTTAACTTCTCTCTTCGTTGATTGAACTTCATTTAATTTACGAAAGAGTGGCTCTAGCTCTGTTGTTAACCTTCTATAGTTTTTTTGCTCTCCTACGCTTAATTTCTCAAAATTAAAATCCCCATTTGCATCGGCAACTTTCAAATTAAGGGTGCCCAATTCTTTTAGTAAGGACTTCCATTTTGTAAACTCCTCTTCACTTAGGTTTTGCTTAGCGGTCTGCAGCTTTGCCTCCAGCTCATCATATTGTTTTTGAGTTACTCCGATATTTTCCCGTGAACCATAGATGGAATCAGCTATGTAGCTATAACCGGCAAAAGCACCTGTTGGGATTAACAATGTAGCGGCCAAAATACATACAACGACCCATTTTTTCATTTGCCTTCCTCCCTGAATGTGTTCGACTTTGTTTAATATTTTTTCCTTGAGCTCCGTTGGTGCGTTCCATTCTTTGATCTCTTCCTTAAAAGCAGTTTTCAATCTTTCATCGAGACTCATTAAGCTCCTCCACCTTTCCCATAGCGAGAATGCTATTTTTCTTTTTTTTGCGCATCTTTTGTAGAGCAGCATTAATCCGCGATTTTACCGTACCAAGAGGGATTTCTAATATGGCTGCAATCTCTTCTTGCGTGTAATCATTCATATAATGCAGAATAACTACTAGCTTCAGCTTATAAGGAAGTCGATTTACGCATGCAAGTAGCGATTGATTCGATACTTTGTTGACCACCTCACTTGAGAAATCGTAGACCACGGCTTGGTCAGTCCGTTCAGCTTTTTTGATGATCCGCACATGTGTCCAACTCTTTCTGCGGTAAGCCTGAACTTGCCGCATGACCACTCCCATTAACCAAGGCCGAAACGGCCTGCTTACGTCAAACTTTTTAAGAGACCGGTATACTTGAATATAAATCTCCTGAACGACATCCTCTGCATCTGACGGTTCCCGAATAAGGAAATAAACAGTATTGTACACGTCCTTAATGGTTGCTTCATATAACTCACCAAACGCATCACGGCTCCCGGCCAGCGTAAGCGAGATAAGCCTTGCATATTCAGATAGATGATTCATCTTCCACCTCCCCCTTCGGTCTTACAGTATCTATTGGTGATTTTTATTGATATCGTTCGAATTATTTCAAAATATAGGACAAATATTCAGCTGTGACCGGAAAATGATTAATTTCTGCATATCGGCATATCCGCTGGCGTTATTGTTAAACCAAGATGCCTTATAAGAAAATCTGCCCGAAGTTAAGGATAAAATTTCTTATCACAGGCTTGGGACAAAAGCTTATATTCATAAATCAAAAGGCCCGCTATTTATGCGGACTTTTATGCGTATATGTTCGTTGCCATAAATAAGCGGGCCCTCTCTTTCTCTACAAGGGGATCGCTTTTTGTGAATCATCAGCTGAGCAAAGTTCAACTAACGTATCCCGTTAGTTCAATCATTGAATGCTATTCAGATACCTTCCAATGGGTATCTTGATTTGATCGTACACATTTTCTTGCTCATTCATCCAAACTACCCTGCCCTTTCGTAATATGAGATCAACCAATATCCATTGCAAGCATAGCTTTCGTTGAATGCCCAGACAACATCTGTCCATGTTCAAGCAACGTCAATCTATGGCTGAACACGCATTTTTCGTATAAGTTCATTGTAGCTACTTTGAAATAAGAATTGTGTTCACTCTGTTCATAACTTTTGAAAACAGGATTAGGAAGGAAGCGAGATGATGTGCAACCATTCGTTAATGGGATTAGCCCCTGCGCTGGGCTGGAATTCATGGAATACCTTCACATGGGATATCAATGAGCAATTAATCCGGGACGTCGCTGACGTCTTTGTGTCGGAGGGTTATCTGGCAGCAGGTTATGAATACATCGTCATCGATGATTGTTGGAGCCTGAAGGAACGGGATGCTGATGGCAATTTGGTAGCAGATCCCGAGAAATTCCCGAGTGGAATGAAGGCGCTTGCAGATTATATCCACGATAAAGGCCTGAAGTTCGGCATGTACTCCTGTGTCGGTACACATACTTGTGCAGGTTATCCAGGCAGCTTTGAGCATGAATTTCAGGATGCAGCGCTGTTTGCCGAGTGGGGCGTGGATTATTTAAAATATGACTACTGTTTCAAGCCGCGTCATGTCTCTGGCGAACTGTTATACAAACGCATGAGCCCTGCGCTCAAAAACTGCGGACGGGATATCCTGTTCTCTGCCTGCAACTGGGGAGAGGACAATGTATATGACTGGATTCGTGAATCAGGGGCTCATATGTATCGCTCCACCGGTGACATTCGCGACAACTGGGAATCGGTCAAGGAACTGGCTCTTTCTCAGCTCGGCAAACAAAGCTACACCGGCTCCTTCTGCCATAATGACATGGACATGCTCATCGTTGGCATGTACGGTGGAAGCAACAACGACTTTATCGGAACGATTGGCGGCTGTAACGACATTGAATACAAAACCCACTTCTCGCTCTGGTCCATGATGGGTTCACCGCTCATGATTGGATGTGACGTACGCAAAGCCAATCAGATTACCAAGGATATTTTGTTGAATCCGGACCTGCTTGCCATCAACCAGGACGCGGAGGCTCGCGGAGCTTATCGCATCAAACCCGAGCCGCAGTGGTTCCACACAGACGATGTATTCATGCTGGTGAAGGTGCTGACAGACGGAGATCTCGCCATCGGCTTCTTTAACCTGAGCGACAGTCAGCGCGAGCTATCTCTTCAATTCTGGGATATGGGGCTGCCTTACGCCGCCGGTTATGCCCTATCACTATACGATTGCTGGGAGCACAAGGAGCTGGGGATATTCCGCGAGCGTTATGCACCAGTTGTTGGGCCCCATGATTGTCTCGTCGTCCGGGCCAAATTGGTGAAGTAATGGCTCAAAGCCGCCTGTGCACCTCCTGTTCCGTTCCCCTCTCCTCGGACGATGTCGGCATCTATATCAAACTGATCTCGCGCGCTGCCCAGCAATTTCTCTGCATTGATTGTCTCGGTGTGAAGCTGAACTGTGGACGGGAGCCGATCGAGAAGCTGATTCGTTATTTCCGAGAATCGGGTAACTGCGCCCTCTTTCGTTAACGTAAATATTGTTAATCATTATCCCGTGCAGTTAATTTGTCTTTGTGGCATTTGCTATGGTTACTTTGTGCCATGCTCTATTATCGCTAGGTGTCTTTCTGATGCAGCATCATGTACGCTGAGGGCGTATGTGATGTTGCTTTTTTGAATACTTTGGAAAAATAAAGCGGGTCATTATAACCAACTGAATAGGCTACGGATTGAATGGTTAAGTCGGATGTTTTCAGCAGCTCGCAGGCGCGACAAATGCGGCATGACATGATGTACGCCGATACCGATTCACCTGTGGCTTCTTTAAAACGTCGAAACAGGTAACTACGCTCCAGATTCACCGCCTGCACAATCTCGGAAACAGTTAAGGACGGCTTCCAGTAATTTTGCTCAATATATCTTTTCGCCAGCCATACGTAATCTTTGGGTTTCTCTTGTCGTTCGCTTGGAAAATACTCCATGTAATAGGATAGCAACAGGTGCAAACGTGCATCTGCCCGCAGCACTTCACTTGCCGATGCACCCGCATTCCAGGCCAGATGAAACCACGGCTCCAGCGTCTCTGGCGCAGCTGATAGAACAGGTTGTGATATCGAAAGTTGTGTCAATTCCAATATCTGCGTGGCATCCTGCCCGCTGAACTCAACCCACACGTACTCCCACGGATCGTTAGGGTTTGGGTAGTAATAGATTTCCTTTTGCGGAAAAATCATAAAACTCTCCCCAGCGCTCAGTCGAAAACGTCGGCCTCCTGTCTCCAGTGTTCCTTGCCCCCGAATAATATAATGCAGTGCATAAACGTCACGTACCCCCGGTCCCCATTGATGGGTGTTACACGGCTTATGTCCGCCGCTGATAAAGTAAACTTGACTGGCATTTCTCCTGTCCTTCCATAATGAGCCCAACCTGATCCTCTCCTTTGTTCATATGCAGTCATTATTAAATATTACTATCATATTTTATTTCTTTTCCCTACTGGAAACACAGCTTCAAGTTGCTTATGATGGAAGTAGAGCGTTTTTTGCCCAGCATGAATGTAAGCGCATCCACTCTTCTTGAATCGACATACGTAATGGATATTCAATCTAGAGAGGAGAATGTTGTGTTGCTTAGAACGGTTACAGTAGAAAATGGTCAAATTCAAGGACTGCCTGCCGCAGATCCGCGTATAACCAGCTTTAAAGGTATCCCGTTCGCAGCCCCTCCGGTAGGTGAGAATCGGTGGCGTGCTCCGCAGCCTGCGCCTGACTGGGATGGGGTGCTGCAAGCTTTTGATTTTGCGCCGATCTCCATGCAAGCGCCAACGGTCATCGACGATAATAACATTTACACCCGGGAATGGGCTGTTGATCCGGACCTGCCGATGAATGAGGATTGTCTGTATCTGAACGTCTGGACACCCGCTAAAAGGACCGATGAGAAGCTGCCTGTGTTTGTCTGGTATTTTGGCGGAGGACTTCAAGTGGGTCACACCGCCGAAATGGAGTTTGACGGTGAACGTATTGCCCGCAGAGGTATTGTTGTGGTTACCGTCAACTACAGGCTTAATGTGTTTGGCTTCCTGTGTCATCCCGATATCAGTGCCGAATCCCCGGAAGCTCCGGCCAACTTCGGACATCTGGATCAACAGGCAGGCACGCAGTGGGTGAAACGCAACATTGCCGCCTTTGGCGGGGATCCAGATCAGATCACGATTGGCGGACAGTCTGCAGGAGGCGGCAGTGTACTCAGTCAGATGACCTCCCCGCAAAATAAAGGGTTGTTTCACCGAGCTGTCATTATGAGCGGCATGGCCACCGAGCTGTACCCGAAGGTACGTGTACCAGCGGTTCGCGGTACACTTCGTGATGCCGAGCAAGACGGTGTTGCATTTTTCCGCTTCCTGGGAGTATCCTCGCTGGCTGAAGCAAGGCAGCTGGATGCCGAATATCTGCGTGACAAAGCATTGGAATATAAGGGTTTCTGGGGAACCGTTATCGATGAACAGTTCTGTGCAGGCGATCCATTCACCCGCTTCATTCAGCATCAACGCGAACCCGTTCCCGTAATGCTCGGGCACACGTCTTCCGAATTCTGGACCCGGCCTGCGGTAAGCAGCCTGGATGAACTGAAACAGATGGCTACCGAACTTTTCGGTGAGAATGCCCCTGCCTTTTTGCAGCATTGCGAAGCCGACACCGGTGACTTGGAACATGCCCTGCAGATGGCTTCAGTCCGCATGATCGAACATGCCATCCAGCTGGCGATTCGATCGAACAGCGGGCACCCGTCCGAGACACCGCTCTATTATTATAACTTTGACGCGGAGATTCCAGGCTGGGATCAGCCAGGCACCTTCCATTCTGTCGATCTATGGTTTTTCTTCGAAACACTCGCCAAATGCTGGCGGCCATTTACAGGTAAGCATTATGATCTGGCGCGCCAGATGTGTCACTATCTGTCTCATTTCATCGCGACAGGTGACCCGAATGGTCCGGATTCCAACGGCAAACCTCTGCCCTATTGGATTCCGGCCAGCACTCACCAGCCCTATCGCATGGAATTTGGTGAACAGGCCGGGTTACAGCGTGCAGAGCCTGGGCCCGTGCTTGAATTGGTAATTGAGCAGTATTTCAAAAAGCAGAATGAGCCTGTTGTGTAAGGGTTTGATGCTACTTTAATATTACAATAAAGAGCCGTGCAAATGTGCACGGTTCTTTATTGCCTTGCCTGTTTTATTACTTACTCCTTTTTATCAATGCAGTTTTGCATCAGTTGATGCTTGGTAAGTATACTTTACTCACGTTTAAACGCACCTGTGTATAAGGTGCAGAATTTTAATTAGAATTGTGTATCTAATCGGCAATCGGGCCCGACCTTTATGCAAGCATCAGCTTATCGCACTCGGTCCTTCTTTCGATTTGATTCAGCGACGTATTATAAATTGCTTAAACTAATTTGTATTGAGATATAACCGTATGTGATTCTTGTCTTTATAACATAAAAAAAGCCGCAGGAACGCGGCTATTAAGTGTTGATGAGAATCGAGAGCCGAATGAAACAAAACGTGAATATGATGTTAGCTGATGGATACGGCTGCTTCGAACTACTCACTTACGCTTCTTTCCTTAGTCAGCTTCTTAAAAGCAATGTATTCTTTATTAGATCTTATATAATGTAATATCTCATTGGTACACTCACTCGATCTCATTATTTCAGTATTGAATTCAAGATCCTATTCATTAAAGATTCCGTTCGCAGCGTTTATCCCAGATTATCCATCGTTGACAGCTGCGGCGGATCATAACGACTGGCATTCAGGATCCGGCACGGATCCGTGGTTATGGCGTATTCGGATTGTCCAAGAAGGTGTTGCTGCATATGGAAAGTTTTTTAGTGATAAAGCCTGCTTCATTCAAACCGACCGGTTTGGATAAAAAGGAAAACAAAAAAGAATATGAAAGATCACTGGTTGAACTACAGAATTATGGTGATGTCGTTATCACTGGAGCAGCAAAACAAAATGAAGATGATTCAGGCTGGAACAGTATGTGCTACCAACCTTCGGAATTATGGTTGAGCTCGATTCAGGCAAGAAGTGACGATGTACTCGTCGATGATGCGAGGATTCGGTTGAAATCGGAATTATCCGAAATTTGCTCTGAGAAGTCTTTTAGATTCTTCGCAAAGAAACTAGCTCTCTGAACAAACAACAAAGCCGCTAAATTTAGCGACTTTCAAAGAAAATATCCTATGATGCATGGATAGCCCTCTTCGTGCCCCATAATGTAGATTCTCCTGAAAAAAGCTAGGGAAAGAAAAAATCCCTAGCAACTAAATTAGCGACTTTCTATGAGGCCATGTTCTTGTCCCACGGCAAAAGCGGAACAGTTAGAACGGATAACTAGTTCGAAAGGAGCACCTTTCTGCGGTGCTCCTTCTCTACCAATCTATCATAATGCGAACATTAATTTTTCTTCAGTGTTTCTACAAGCTCGTTCAAGCGATCCCAGGTTTGAGTAATGCCTTCCAGCAATCCCATGTCGAGAACCGCTTGAAGGGATTCCTCTGAATCGAATACTGAACGGCTGACCAATTTTGTTTCTCCTCCCAAATCAAGGAATTCCATCGTCACTTCAGGAGCAGGCATAGCTTCATTGATATTGCCATCCTCATCTGAGAAATAATCAGTGTAGACAATTTTTTCTGGCTCCACAATTTCCTTATAAATTGTCTTGTTCCAAGATTCCATACCGTACTCATCCTGATTTTGATCCACACATTTCATGCAGTAATGCCAAACACCGCCTGGTCGAAAATCGATGTTGCAAACAGGCAGTTCCCATCCATGGGTACCCCACCAACGCTTCAAGTATTCTGGCTCTTTGAACAGTTTGAATACAAACTCACGCGGGGCATCAAACACACGCTCTAACACAAGCACCTTATCATTTTCCACTCTAGAAATCATTACATGTTTGGACATTGTAATTCCTCCTTTTTTTCAGTCGCTAGAACTCTCCCTCATTCTTTAGCTCCTTCAGTAGACGATCCAAATTATCGAATCTTTCTTCCATAATTCCTTGGAATGTCTTGATCCATGACTCCAAGGATTGAAAGGGCTCGGGCCTAAGCTTGTAATATCGACGGTTAGCTTTAGCAAGTACCTTCACAATCCCACAATCACTCAACACTTTTAAATGTTTAGATGTGTGAGGTTGACTTAGTTTAATCTGATGGCTAATTTCACCAACTGTTAGAGGGGATTCCCGCAATAGTTCAATGATAGCTAATCGGTTAGGTTCCGCTAATGCCTTGAGTGTTGTTACATCCATGTTTGGGGTTTCTACTGGCATGCGACTCACCTCGTTCTTATAAGTCCTCGATCATATAATGCAGTGTCTCAGCTCCTTCTCATCAAATAATAACTACTATATGGAATATAACAAAAACGGTATATAACTTTCAAGTAATATTCGAAATTAACACCTATCGCTTTCATTTTCTTTCGCTGGTTCAATAACAATGAGGACTTAAAGGGATAGTAGGTTAGTCATCTTTACCTTTTATTTTGAGAGAACCTACACCAATAATTGCTCCCAGTATAACTAAAACTATACTGGCTATAATTTCATAACCTTGCAAAGCCTCGATGTAATTTACGAGAAACCAACTTGGTCCCCCACTTGTCAATCGGTTTATGATACCTCCAACTCCTTGAATTAATAGAAGTAGACTTACACCGCTTGCAATCTCTTTCATAATGTTACATCCCCTTTCCAAATAATTAATTTCACGATAGAATTCCTCTGATGCCAATATTGAATAAAACCGCTCCAATAACTGCCACTCCCACTAATACGGAAGATAATGGAGCTTTTACTAATTTTGTTCTTAGTTTTTCAAGCTTAGTCTGTATCCAGCCTCGAAATAATTTATAAATGAACAATAATAAGATTGAAGGAAGTACCATAAGCACGTTATAGCCGAGTAAAATACTTATGGACCAACCCGTATTTAACGCTAAACGATCCATTAATAATATCGAATAAAAATACGGTAAAGCTGTGGTAAACTCGATCGCAAAAACAATAATGCCGAGTATAATCATCGCACGTATTGATACTTGCTTAGGTAACCATTCCAAAAATCGGGATTCCATTCCTTTTTTAGGCTTATAATAACTAATTAGTACAAAGACGACTCCAAGTACCGTATAAAACCAACTTGAAATTTGATTGTTAGACATGCTATCTATAAAACCAAGTATCTTCCCGACTCCTAGGTAAACCAGGATCCCCATCATTAAATAACAAAATTGTGTGGATAATAAAAAAATGATCAAACGCGATGTCAATTTTTCTTTTTGTATTAGAAGGATATAAGCTGTGATCGCCAGTACCCCGGGGCTTAAGATATCAATGAAAGCACAGAGTACAATAATGAGGAGTGCTGTTGTGGAATTTATGTTGGCAGGAATTAATGATTCCATGATTTCAAGCACCTAACCATCCCCCCCCCTAATTTTATTTATTTAACACACTGTGATAAAATGATAATAACACAGTGTGTGAAAAAATCAAGAGGTGATTTGAGTGCCGAAAATTGTTGATCATGATCACAAAAGGAAAATTATCGCCGAAATGGCTTGGGAAATTATTGAAAAGGAGGGCTTTGAAAAAGCATCTATCCGAAGAATTGCATCTGAGGCTGGTATGTCTACCGGGGCACTAAGACATTATTTCTCAAACCAAGATGAATTACTATTATTTATCATGGAATATTTTCTTGCCCGGGGGAAAGAAAGATCGGATAACAGATCATGGTCTCAAGACCCTTTCATTGCGGTTCAAGAAACATTGTTAGAATTAGTTCCAGTGGATCGGGATAAACAAACTGAAACTAGCGTTTGGCTGGTTTTCGCGATTCGCTCGCTTACGAGTGTAGCTCTAAGCACGAAAAAAGATGAATTAACTGAAGGAGAATATATTTTAATGGAAGCACTGCTTAAAATATTGATAAAAGCAGGCTGTGTAAAGAAAGACATCAATATTGAAATTGAGAAATTAAGGCTTTCGGTAGTTATTGAAGGTTTATCCATACATGCTCTATTAAGACCAGATATTTTTACAATTGAAAAAACGGAACAAATTATTACTCACCACTTAAATGAACTTTGCAATCAATAATGCAGCTAGAATAAAAATAGACACCCTTAGTGATAATGAGTTGAACATTAATCCAGGCACATTACGTAACTGGCGCAAAAAGTATCGGGTATCGAGTCTGTCAAAAAGAACTAAGGTTTCAATTTATCGAAGATTATCGCTCCAAGTTTCGTTTGGAGAAGATGTGCGTTCTCTTTCACGTGTCTCGGAGCGGTTTATTACACATGGCGTACCTCTGAAGCTTCTGAACGGGAAAAACGTAAGGCAATGCTAACTGAACGTGTGAAATGGCACTTCTACGACTCCGATGAAACCTACGGCAGTCCCAGAGTACGAAACGGGCTGGTGGTGGAAGGATGGACGGTATCGGAACGTATGGCAGGTCTCATTATGCGCGAACATGGTCTTCGTTAAGTTTGATACTTATCTAATCGGTAATCCGCTCATGTTCTTGTCCTTGACTCGGACAGGCCGTAAGTACGACCCTGTAAGTGCTTTAACACTTCCCGAAATCATTCTTCACGATATATCACACGGCTTGCAGCAGTGACTATGATTGAATAAGCCAATCTGTCTCTAACGCATTCCAGTTTGGCGCAGGCACATCCGACCTTGCCCTCCATTCGGCAAAGTCCTCATTCAAGGCTGTAAGTTCAACTGCTGTCCCATAAACTAACCCGCTAACCGGAAGCACGAAGAAAATCTTCAACGCCCAGCGGATTAAGTTTGGATAGCCGGTAATCCAAGACGTCTGCTTCGCAGGGGATAAAGGGTACCCCAATGATTCAAGTACACGGAAGCCCTCTCCCATCGCCGCCACTAACTGATGCATTCGCCTGTCATCGCGGACAATATACACGAGAAAATACCTACCCGGGAGAGGGCAGGTATTAAAGGTGAATCGTATGAATGGCTTACCAACATCGATCACTAAATATTAGTCCAGAAGGCTGTAGATCTGAATGCTCTCCACCTTGGAATCCTTGATATGAAACGACATCACATCCACATAATTGGATGGCTCGTAACGGAATTCATCCTCCTCATTAGGGGCTCCATCACCAAGCAGTTTCCCCTCAGGGTAGGCGTTTTTGAGTGTATCCAGGCTATCTCCTGCTTTAATGTTTCGCACTGTCGCGTACTTAGGATCTGTAATTTCGATATGAAAGATGGAGTCTTGCTTCCCCTCCGGTATACTGATTGTTTTAATCTCCAGACCAGGATACGTATAAACCTTCTCTGTAAAACCGATTAACGTATCCATGTTTGTTCCATCGCCGGCACGGTACGTATGAGATTTCAGGTTATCCGGTTTGCCCAGCATCTGTTCCATCTGATCTTCATTTGCTGTATCCGAAATCGCAATGGTGTGCTCATTATAGACAAAAGCAAGCTCCTTCAGCACCACATTGCCTTCCTTCTCCATCGAACCTTCCTTAATAGCTTCAGCACTTTGTCCTTGCGAATTTTCTGAAGCAGGCGCAGTAGAAGTTGATGCTCCTTCGCCTTTGGCCTGTTCGTCGGGCGTGTTTTTTTCAGCCGAGTTCTGCGCCGCTTCTGGCGACTTGGCACCATTGGACAAACAGCCCGTCAGTGCCATCGTTAGTAAAATACTCAGCAGGAAAACAGCTGGAGCTTTGTTTATCCGTTTCATCATGATCCCTCCATAAATGTGTGATTTCTTCTTATGAAGTGATTATAAAAAAAGCATTTATTAGTCTCATAACAGAATTGTACCAATCTTGTAACGTAACTGCTTACGCGCGTTTTTTACGCACGGGGTAACACAATCGTAACGGTCGTTCCTTCCCCGATTTGACTTTCCAAATCGATATATCCATTAAACCGCTCTACAATCTCTTTGCAAATCGAAAGTCCAAGACCTGAACCGTTCGCTGTGCTTGCATTTTTCGCCCGGTAAAATCGTTCCTGTACTCGCTCCAGCTCATCGCCCGCGATACCGATACCTTGATCACGTATCCGTATAACTACCTCGCTTGGCGTATGTGTAAGCTTCAATTCGATTCGCGATGGACTGCCTGAATACTTGATGGCATTGTCCACAAGGTTGGCGATCGCATGGGACATCAGCATGGGATTCACGTTGGCGTGGACTCTCGTCAGAAGCTTATCCTCCGGTTCCGCTCCCGCCTCCCTGAACATAATCTCGATTCCTTTATCTTTGGCCTTGGCACCCATACTCATTGCGACTTGCTGAATCAGTTCGTTCATTTCCGTCTTCCGGGCTTCCAGTTCGTTTGAACCAGCCTTGTCGAATCGGGATAGCAACAACAGTTCATTAATCAAGCGCGTCAGCCGATCCGATTCCTGCAGCAGATGAGCATAGATTTTTTGCAGCTCCTTGTTCTCGTTCTCCCCTTCAACCAAGTATTGAGAGAAACCACGAATGGCTGCCAATGGGGTTTTTAACTCGTGAGATACGTTGGAGACAAATTGCTTCTGGTACTGAATGTAATCATGAAGCTGCCGCCCCATGGAATCCAGCCCATCTGCCAGCATGCCCAGCTCATCCTTCCGGTTTAGATGAACTCTCCGAAACTCCTGTCTAGAGAAACTTTGCGCAGCGCCAAGCAACAGCTTAATCGGCTTGGTTGTGCTCTGGGCAATCCACAGACTGGATAACGTAATCAGTACAATAAATCCGCCTGCACCCGCAAACAGGATATAACGGATTTGATCCATAATCGCATAAAAGTAGGAAATATCCTCCACGAACTCATACACATATGCGTTCTCGTAATATTGATTCTGAATGGGAGTCGCAAAATATAGCAGATGATCTTCCGTTACGGTGTAGGCGTAACTGCCGCTCAGGGCTTTCTCAATATTCTTATTAAAAATAAGAGGTTTGCCATCATTAATGATGATGCCATCCACAGCCAAGCCCAGCAACTGCTTGGAGCTATCATAGATACGGACTTCCTTGCCTGAAGCTTTCAGCTTCTCCAGAGCAAGTCTGACGATTTCTTCTGTCTGCGGTTCTTCTGTCGATGATCTATGCTGTGCCAACACCTCACGGAAGGACAACTCGGACAGATCCGCCTTCTCCATCATCTGTTTTTCAATGGTAACGAAGCTGTAGTAATCGATGGTTTTATTCACCGCAAAAATGATGATGCCAAAGGACAGCACGGAGAAAAATAAATAATTCAGCAGTAACCGGGTTGCATACTTCAGGCCTCGCCACCTCCAAGTTGATAGCCAAATCCATAGATCGTCCTGACATACTTCGGTTCATCCGCGTTATCCTCCAGCTTCTTCCGTAATCGCATGATGGTCATATCCACACTGCGACTGTCTCCCATAAAGTCATATCCCCATCCGATCTGCAGCAGCTCATCCCGGGTAAAGATTTTGTCCGGCCTTTTGAGTAACGTTTCCAGAATTTTAAACTCTTTGGCCGTTAAAGACACGGGTACACCGTTTTTCAGCACCCTTCGGCTTTCCAGATCGAATGTCAGCTCTTGATGAACGATGCGTGTAGATTTCACTTCTGTTCCTTCGCTTGATTCCTCCTTGCTCTCGTTTCTTCGCAGAATGACCTTGATCCGAGCGAGCAATTCACGATTGTCAAAGGGTTTGGTCATGTAATCTTCCGCCCCTAGCTCTAGTCCGAGCACCTTGTCGATCACCTCGTTTTTGGCAGAAAGCATGATCACAGGAACGGCACGTTTCCCGGTGATTTCCTTGCACAGGTCATATCCGGAGCAGTCAGGCAGCATCAAGTCAAGCACCACCAGGTCCGGTCCAAAAGCATCGAGCAGCTGCAGGGCTACTTTACCGTTTTCAGCCGTTTGAACGACGTAGTTTTCTCTTCTCAGTACGAGCTCAATTAAATCTCTGATTGCGACTTCATCATCAATGACGAGTATTTTCTTCAATGTGCACCCCTTCTAGCCTTGTTCCCCAGCTTGAATCATCATTTACCCTCATCTTAGCACAGACACTTTAGATTCCTCCACCAACTGGATGATGAGGTATATTCCACTGAGCCCAACATAATTAGTAATAAACCCGAAGAAAGGAGTACAATCAAAGGGGCTTCACGCAATTCCTTGTCAATGGACATACACGTCTCCTCACGGCCTTTCGAAACGCTTTTCTTTTCCTGAAATGCTGGCTACCCTCATACCAATAGCTTTCATTTTCACTTCAACAGAATAGCTAACTCTAGTTGCCGACAAAAAAACACCTCCAAGATGATCTCCATGTCCTACGACATGGTTGCATTATCTTGAAGGTGTTTTAATTTGTCTTACATTATGGGGGCAGTTCCCCTCCCCGGTCAATCCTTGATGCCTCACTATATTTATAACGAAAGGCTTCAGCGTTTTTTTGTTATACCTGTAAGATTATAATAGGATATAATACTGGTACTAGAGGGCTTGGAGACAAATGGAAAATACTGTGTGGTTATCCTTTTTATATTAAACAAAATAAGAAATATGGAGATGAAGCGGTATGACAGATTATCCAACTAGTAAGGATATTTTTCGGGAATGTTGTTCCAGGATTGCCGCGGCCTGCGCGCCATGCGGTTTCAAATACAATAAATCCAGAAGAAAGATGATTAAACCAATCGGTCCCTTTACAGCTGAGATAAGTTTTTTAAGTCACTCTTCCAATTTAGCCGGCAGTAATTTGGAGTTTAATACCAATTCCCGGATCATAAATACGCACAGCGGAAAAGTATACTGGGAGATCAGCTTGAGCAGCTTCCGGGACAAAGGCAAGGTATGGAATTTGGCCAAGGAAGCCACTCGAGAGCGGGAACTGGCAGAAATAATCACGTTGATTCAAAATAAGGTCGTTCCATTGATGGACAGGTACGAGACGAATCTCGAGGAGATCCTTGAGGAGGTCATCCAGAATGGATGGTTTTTGCCGAATGCGTATCCAATGGAATTCTATGTGCTTGACGTTCTAGACCTGGTGGTTGATTTCGGCTCACCTGAACAAATACGTGAATGCGCGCATCGATACATCCGCCACTTATCGGAGGAAATGCAGGAAACCTTCGAGAACGATTATAATGCATATCAACGGGACGGACAGCCTGCAAGCACAATAGCATTTCGTAAATTAATCCCTTTTATGACCGAGCGCAACATTTCACTACCACTATAAAATGAAAGGATATCGACTATCCCAATCCACACAGACATCTCATTGTTTGTTTTGCTTGTTCAATGATTGAGTTCATAACAATCAACTCCTATACATCTTATAGCATCACTTGCAGCAATTTCTGATAACGTTTTGTATTTACGACTTTCTGGCCTCTTAGAGTCGCTGCTTATAGTTGTGAGGCTTGCCGAACACCTAATGCAGTAACGCCACGACGGACTTAGGGGCTGGATGAGGTCACTCGCTTCTCAGTGTGACCCGAAGCGTCAAAAATGGTGTTAGTCGAAGGAAGTTCTGGAAGCAGCCATGGCATTTAAGGCCTTCTCAAAATAGCTATATACTTCATCCGCAATTCCCAGAAACTCTTCAACAAGTACATTATTACCATCCAAGTAACAAGCATACAGATATTCAACTAAAGCGGAGTCAATCTCACAATAATTTAATATGGCATTCTTCATCTTAATAATGTCATCTTGCCATACACCTGTATCTTCTAAAACCAGAGAGTATAAAGCACGAATTAATCTCTTAGAGTAACCTTTAATATATCTGGCTTTCATTGTGTTATCACTAGCATTAGAAAGTAAACGATGTCTACGATCTACTTCCTTCTTGGTCTCTGCATTTAAGTCTAAAATGAAATCTGGAGAAATAATTATCGGTGGTACTTTTTCACCAACGTCATCACCATTTATGCAAACACAAATGATCTTTACCCAAAAACCCCAATCATTTGGTTTACTTAATACATCGTCAATCGAGCAAATTGTCGTATCAATCTTAGTTAATACTGGATATTCTTTCAAAAGACTGTCATTAATATTTGACAATCTTTCGTAATCAATATCTTTGGGATTTACACATACAATAGTAAAATCTGCATCTGACTTGAAAGGTTTGGCAGTTCCTTTTGGAATCGAGCCACACATATAGATGCTATGAATCTTCCCTTTAAATTCGGTAAGTATATGATCTATATACTTATCAACAAAATCCTTATATTCACTTTGTATTACAATTCTTTTTATAACTTTTTCTAATTTCATATAGACTCCTCCTAAACTAAGAATTTCTTTTGGCTAACGTTTTTGTATTCACGACGCCTGGCGAATGCCAGGTGTGTCCGGCAGCCTCTGCTTCCCCGAAATCCTCTGCCGGACCGAGGGCGTATGCCCGATGCGTGAATATGGTGTTATATGACGGCGCGCTGAACCAACCTACATGTCTTTTAAGAGCCATTCTAAATCAAAATTATACTTTTTAATTAGTTTCTTCTCTTCGTATTGTGCAATATAATCAATTATTGTTTCTAGAACTCCTGTTTGAATAATCATCGAAAGATTTGAAGAGGCGTCCTTTATTCCTCTTTGCTTTTCTAATTCCAACATTCGTTCTATAATCTCTTTAAATCCTCTTAGGGATTCTTCATCTTGATAAATAAACTCCCTGTTGAGGTCTATACTCTTTAATTCTTCCTTATACTGCGCAATTTTTTCAGTCTGTCTTTTTTCATCTAAATCAGCACTTCGTTGGTAAGGTCCAAGACGGAATTCTGTTCTCCATTTGACAAATAATTCTTTCGAAATCCCCAATTCTTTTGAACCATCCCACTGGTCTAAATTTCGATCTACTACTAGTTCATACATCACTTCTTTCAAGGGTTTTCCATATCTCTTCTCGATTTGCTCTTTATACTCTTTATTAGTAATCAATTTTTGTTGCCTCCTTATTTCTTCGTACTGTCATATAACGTCTTATTTACGAACTTTGTAAATAACTTCACTATGTAGAGTATTCGCGAAATCAATAAACTCCCCTGCCTGTTAGCTTAATAAATTTAATTAATAGTTCAATGCTTATCTAATCGGTAATCGGTACAAGTTCTTGTCCTTGGCTCTGGACAAGAACTTGTACCTATAAATCAAAAAAGCCGCTATTTTAGCGACTTTCAATGGGACCATGGTCTTGTCCCTCATGAAAATTATCCATTTTAAAGTATTCGCGAAGTTATTGAAAATCCTGCCCGTTAGCATTATGAATGGGAACATGGTTAGATACTTATCTAATCGGTAATCGGCTTATGTTCCTGTCTTTTACGGCTATCGGTACAAGTTCTTGTCCCCCGTCAACGGTCACCCGCTGTCTGTAACAGCAAGCTTTAGATGCTACTCTTAGGGAGATGACTTAACATTATTGAACTAGCTTGGTACAGATAAGCTTACCACCTGCGAATAGCGCATATAAATGAAATAAGTGCCCCAATCGATGCGATTGTCCGCACATGATTCCACGGTACCCAACTGTCCCAATATTCCCCCCATGTCTGAGCCCCCTCCGAGCTACCAGAAGTCGCGGCGGCTAAAGTGTCGTTGAGCGGAACATTGAAGATAGCCGTGACCATAAATACTCCGAAGATGATGAGCAGGCTTCCAACAATTACGTATATTGCGCTAGTTCTACCCATTTTGATAAATGAAGCTATCCCCAATACGACACTCAATACCGTTGTGCCCATGAAGACCAACATAAAGGACGATTGTAGAATCGTCGAATTGATGCTCTGCATGACGGATATACCTTTTTCGACCGGGAGCTTGGCAAGTGATTGCATGACGAAGGCAGAGAAGGCGAAGAATACGCCAGCCAGGAGGCCGGCTCCCACCGCGGATGCATAGGTTAAATAATAGAGCAGATTTATCATCATCTTTCCCCTCCCGCTATCCATAGGTTGAATTTACGAACAAGTTACTGCAAGTGATTGTTCTTACAGAGGTTTCGCATAACATCATATCTACGAACTTCGTAAATAACTCCATATGTAGAGAATTCGAGAAATTATTGAACTACCCTGTTCGTTAGCTAAATAATTTCCTTAATGAAAAAGTTGATGCAGAGACAATAGCCCCAATCCAGGCGAGTCTTAAATGTATTTATTGTCTTCACCTTTAAAATTTACTTTTTGGTATATAAATTGGTTTATCTACTCTAAGGCCGCCCAAACGAGCGGCCGGGAAAAGTTGAAGGTGTTTTAATTTGTCTCTACATTATGGGGGCGGTTCCCCTCCCCGGTAAAGGCCTTTTATTTTCAACTCCAACTGCTTGTTGTATCATTCATGAAGAACTGAAATGTAATGTTAAAATGATCTTTCACTATTCCGAAGCAGGGACTGAATTCAGTTTCTTGCAACGGGAATATAACTTGTCCTTTTTCGCTGAATTTTTTATACATTTCTTCAATCTCGCTTTGTTGCGTCGCTGTAATGCAAATATTCACCTGATCTCCGATTACAATAGATTGCCCCGGAAAGATGTCAGCGACCATCAAATCATTTTCACCGGTTTGCAACACAGCATGGGAAATACGAGTCTTCACTTCATCAGGCAAACCATCGGCATCCTTGCCTTCTCCGTACGTAGTTTTGAACAGTAATTTCGAGTTCAACGCTTCCTGGTAAAACTCAATCGCTTCCGCAGCTTGTCCATCCAGCATAATAAATGGTGTTGAGCGCATTGACATATAAACATCTCCCTTTAATTGAAATTGTCCAATTTGTTATTTGGACTTCATTAGCATCTTATCTGAAAATAGTGACAATACTTGTCATAAATATAAGAAATGGAGTTTATAATGGCAAAGTCGAAAAGACTGATCGGGATTATGATAATCATCAACAGAAAGAGATCCTTCAAAACCAAGGACCTTGCCAATTTTGCGATCTGGTTAGATCTGTTGAACCATCCGAGCCGAAAATCGTTACCACCTTTAATGATAGTAAAAACTCTTCCTTACTGAATATGTCGGTAACACTCTTCGATCCAAATATGAAACCAATGCACGACGGGGTCATTGCCCCTAAAGCGCCATGTTCTCCCGGTTCCCCCCATCGTAAAACGACCACAAAAAAAGGCCAACCAGAAGATTCTGGCTAACCTGATAATACGAAAAGCCGCTAAAATAGCGACTTTTCTAAGGGGTAGTGCAGGAATCAGATAGTAAGCTATCCTTATAACTTTCCCAACAGCCTGCAGCTCGACTCCGTTTTGTTTCAAGTTGCGGAGTATCGTTGTGCGAAGAGCTTCCATGTTTCACCGAAAAAAACCTCGTTTTGCCGTCAGGATTTTTCGCACCGACAATTCCTACACATGTTCAGGTGATGAGTGAGCTTTGTTATATAATCTTGTTACATGGACGCTCACCTCTCTATTACAGCAGACTTTCAGACTATCTTACTGCTGTGTTCAGCATTATGCGTCCGGTTTCTTTTTGGCCAATTTGGCTCCAGCAGATTTTGCACGACAGACTACAAGCGGTGGGACACTTCGACGCTGAGCGTTATAATTTCAGCTGTCTAAAGTAGTGCTTAAAATGTGATAAAACTGCTCCCTATCTACAGTTCTGGCGATCTCCACATTTCCGTTTGGAGCGGGAGTAAATATCGTACTTCCCATATTGTTTTCCTTTTCCGTTTCCACCCGGACAAGTGCCCTTTTCAAAACTGCAAATATCAGGGTGAAAAATAGAAACAGCTACTAAAGGGTCATGTAAGGTCAGCTTTCCGGCACTTTCCAGCCATGCGCTTCCAAAATCAAGAACAGCTTTCATCAAATCCGTATCTGCTCTTAAAAGGGTTCTCGCCCGTCTGGCATCAATGGTAAGCATATCGGTAACTTCCAGCGGAAATGCCTGATGGTTGGCTACATGGGAAGCAAATACAATCTTTGAAGCCAATGGGTCAGCCCATGAGTTCCAGTTGTAGCAAGGTTCTGGCAACGGATCAACGCCAAAATAGCCGTTCATTACATAAAGCCCTTTTAACAATCCCTGTGCGTCTGGATAAGAGCAAAACAGGGTAGCGATATTTGTCATATTTCCTATACCAATTAACACAATTTCATGTGGGTTTTCCTTTATTTTTTGATACAGAAAACCTGGTGCGTCCGCTTTCTCATAAGTATTGTGCGGCCAATGCTCTAATGCGCTTACACCATCCGGCGTGGGATATACGGGAATAGGCTGTAATGTCGTGTCCAAGCCCGCCACGATCGGAATCATTTTGCCTACGGTCCGACAAATTGCGTCTGCAACTGCCGCCCGTTTTTCAGGCTCTCCACAAACCGTTGTTATTCCAAGAAGTTCACATTGTGGTTCCTTTAATAAATATGCAAGGCAAATCGCATCATCAATATCTCCGCCAATATCTGTATCAAGTAAAATTTTTTCCATTCATAAAATCCTCCTGTATTTTTTTATTGATACAAGAGGTTGTTGCAAATCCCCATACTGCACCTCCTTATTTTAGTGGCTTATATTATATCACATGACCAAAATCTAGTGCGGCAACTGGTGGGTATGCTGCTCTTATGATTACCAAGTCTCGACGTCCGGTAATTTTTCCCCGGGTTAGGCTACCCTATAATGTAGTCACATTTCAGTCAATATCCTACAATGTGGCCGCTTTAATGCATTTTTTGGTGACACAAATTATTCTATATAAAAATAAAAATGCCCAGTAAATCATGTTTTTCTCGAATCATAAAATTTCAAGAACACGTTTCTTGGGGGCCAATGCGTCAGACAACCTGCCCCGGCCGCTCTGCCGGTGCAGCCGAATATCGGGCCAGCTCTGCCTGCAGCTCGTTCAGCGCGTCATCCAAGCGCCCTCTGAGCTGCTCCGTTATGTCGTAACCGCCGAGTTCCAGGCGGGTGACCCACTGATCTACGGCAAACACCCCGCTGAGAATGTTGGTCCCTCCGAGTGCGGAGACCACCGGCTTCAAGGCATAATCCACGGCAAGCAAATGCGCGATCGTGCCTCCGATAAAAAGGGGGAGCACAACCTTGCCCTGCAGGCCTTTTTGGGGAAGGAGATCCAGAATCGTCTTCAACGCTCCCGAATAGGAAGCTTTATACACCGGGCTTGCAATGATTACGGCAGCTGCGCCTTCAACGGCTGCGATAGCCTGCTTGATGGCCGGACTGTTAAAATCGGCCCGCAGCAAATCCTCAGCCGGTAGATCCGCTGCCGAGACGAATTCGATCTCGTAGCCGGCAATGACCAGGCGGTCCTCTAAGTATTGCGTCAGTCCGAACAAACGGGACCCTTGAGTCGGGCTCCCTGCTATAAATGCAATTTTTGTCATGGTCTTCCTCCTTATTCGTAAACGTCATGTACGGCTAAGCGTACCCATATTCGCGTCCCATGCACCAGGACATCCTCATCTGGATCGAATCGGGGCTGGTGTATCGCATGCACGATTCCCCGATCCGGATTCCCGCAGCCGATGAATCCAAAGGCACCAGGGACCTGATCCTGGTACCAATCGAAATCCTCGCCCGCCGAGCTTGGTGGATGGAGCCCCTGCACTTGCTCCTCACCCAGCACCTTCCCTGCGGCTTGCGTCATACGACGGAGCGCGGCTCCGTCATTGAGCACGGCCATCCCTTCTCGAAGCTCCAGCTTATAGCTGCCGCCTGCTCCCCCACGACTCTAAAAGATCTGCAACCAGCTTCGAGGTGCGGAAGACATCGTACACTAACTCGGGATACTGATGAAGGTCCCTCCGTATCCTGGAGAGCTCTTCACGAAGCTCCCCCGCAAAAACCATCATTTCTTCATGCTCTACAGCAGCCTTCATTCGCGTCGTCTCTTAGGAACGGACAGCGACTGTCTGAGCCTTGCTGTACCGGTTCTCGGGCACGGGCAGACCCAAATTGCCGCGCAGCGTGTCGCTCTCGTATTCGGTTCTGTAGATGCCTCTATCCTGAAGAATCGGCACGACATGATCCACAAAATCCTCCAGTCCGTTCGGCACCGCTGCGGTAATCATGAAGCCGTCGGCTGCCCCGGCTTCGAACCAAGCCTGGATCTTGTCTGCCACCTGCTCCGGCGTGCCGATAAACCCGCCGCGCGGCGTGGCCGACTGCAGCGCCACTTGCCGAAGAGTAAGCCCCTTCTCCTTGGCATCCCTTTTGATTTTGTCGGTACCGCTCTGGAAGCTGTTCTTGCCCAGGTCGCCCAGCTCAGGGAACGGCTCATCCAGCGGATACTGGGAGAAATCGTGATGCTCGAAGAATCGGCCGAGATAATCCAGGGCATTCTCGATGGTCACCAGGCTGGCCACCTCCTCATATTTGCGCTCGGCCTCCTCCGGCGTGCCGCCGATGATCGGGCTAATGCCGGGAAAGATCAGCACTTCATCCGGATTCCGGCCGAATCCCGCCGCCCGCGCCTTCACGTCCTGATAAAAGGCTGCCGCATCCTCCACAGCCTCATGTCCGGTGAATACCGCATCGGCTTCCTTGGAGGCATAGTTCTTGCCGACCTCGGACGCTCCAGCTTGAAAGATGACCGGCTGCCCCTGCTTGGAACGGGCGATGTTCAGCGGCCCCTTCACGGAGAAGAACTCGCCTTCGTGATTCAGCACGTGCATTTTCTCCGGATCGAAGAATACGCCCGTCTCCTTGTTCCGCACAAAGGCATCGTCCTCCCAAGAATCCCACAGTCCCCGGACAACCTCCAAATACTCCGTTGCGATCCGGTATCGCTTATCATGCTCCGGATGCTCCTTCTTGCCGTAATTCAGCGCAGAGCCCTCCAGCGGAGAGGTAACGATATTCCAGCCTGCGCGTCCGTCGCTGATCTTGTCAAGCGACGCGAACTGCCGGGCCACGGTGAACGGCTCGCTGTACGAGGTGGACAGCGTACCGACAAGACCGATGTTTTTGCTGACGGCGGCCAGGGCGCTCAGAATGGTGATCGGCTCAAAGCGGTTCAGAAAATGCGGTATCGATTTTTCGTTGATATACAAGCCGTCCGCGATGAAGATCAGGTCGAACTTGCCCTCTTCGGCTTTCTGAACCCACTGCTTATACAAACCAAAATTAACGCTTGCGTCGGGCTGCGCATCCGGATGCCGCCACATGGAGGTTCCTCCGCCCACACCGTGCAGGAGCGCCCCCAATTTCAATTGTCTTTGCTTTGCCATGTTCCATTCCTCCTTATCGATCTTAGCGCCATCGCCTCACACGGGGGCGGCAGCCAGTTTAATGCGTTCGATCTGCCCGAGATGATTCTGTATGTGACGGGTAAAACCGTTGACGATATCCGAGACGCTGACGGTCTCCCCTTTGAAATTGATGCCGGTTTTGGCCGCATCGGCCGCGCTCAAACGACGAAGCAACAAGCTGTTATAGTGCAGCAGCGCCCGGAATGCTTCCAAAATATCCGCGGCTCTGCCTTCGTTCGAATATTGGCCGCTGACCCAGGCATCCTGATTAAACGCGGGCAGCTGGGCCGTCGTTCCGGCCAGAATGTCCCGGATTCGGAACGAGATCACGATGCTGTGATCCACCAGATGAGAGAGCACCTCCTGTACGCTCCATATGTGCGGTGCCTGCTTCCATTGGAGCTGATCCTCGCTAAGGCCGGCGACGGCGGCCAGCAGTTGATCATGCGTATTGACAAAGGCTTCAATAGGGAATTTGTTCATTCGATCTCCTCCAATACAAACTCGATAATGACCTGTTCGTGAGAAATAACAAGGAACTGCCCTTCGCATAACACTACAGTCCGTGTTCAGGGCCTCTTCATGGCAATGCATGAAATAGAACAAGGCTTTCGAACGGCAGTAACAAAAGAACTCCTTATCGCGAAGTCTCCCCGCCGGCATGGTAATGCCGGAGCGCCCGCTCCGCCAGCCTCGTGAAGAAATCGATGCTGACCGGAATCGCCCGCTCATCCAGATCAAAAGCCGGATGGTGCCACTCCTGCGTGCCCGCCGTTCCCATGAAGACAAACAACCCGGGAACCTCGCGCTGGTACACCGCAAAATCCTCCCCGGCCGGCGAAGGAACCGGTAACACCGCTTCATATCCTGCTTCGTCAGCAGCGGCATAACCGAGCTCCGCCAGCTTGCGGTCGTTATGGACCGGCGGCGGTCCCTCGATCCAGCGCACGGCAGCCTTCGTTCCGAAAGCTGCCGCCACGCCTTGAACCACCTGGCTGAATCGTTCAAGCACCTGCTGCCTGACGTCGTCATCAAAGGTGCGGATGGTCCCTTCCAGCAGCGCTTTATCCGGAATCACGTTCCACGCGGTTCCGCTATGCAGCTTCGTCACGCTGATGACGGCACTCTTCAAGGGGCTCACATTGCGGCTTACAATGGACTGGAGGGCCGTAATGATATGCGACGCGGTCACGATCGGGTCAAGGCCCGCTTCGGGTACGGCCGCATGGGACCCCTTCCCCGCCACTTCAACCACGAAGCCGTCGGCGGCGGCCATCAGCGGACCTTCCTTAATGCCAATAGTCCCAACAGGCAGGTCCGGCTTGTTATGCATGCCGAAGATCGCCTGCACGCCTTCGAGCGCCCCGCTGTCGATCACCTGCTTTGCGCCCTTGGCCTTCTCTTCCGCCGGCTGAAAGATCAGCCGGACGGTTCCTCTCAGCTCCTGCTCCCGTTGCTTCAGCGCATACGCCATCCCGATCAAGGCAGCCGTATGAAAATCGTGCCCGCAGGCATGCATTTTGCCGGGAATCGTCGAGGCGTACGGGAGTCCCGTTTCTTCCTGGACCGGCAGGGCGTCGATGTCCGCTCGCAGCGCTATGATCGGACCCTCTTGAAATCCGCCGACTTCGGCGATTACGCCTGTGGCCAGCGGATACTCCGCGACCCGTATCCCGGCTTCCTCAAGCCAGCCCCGGATCAGCTGCGTCGTCCCAAACTCCTCGTTCGACAGCTCCGGGTACCGGTGCAGATGGCGCCGAATTTCAATAAATCGATGGATGTCTATATTCGTGGATAGAACTTGGCTAGGCATTCGTAAAACCTCCTAAACAGTCACGGATCTATGGCCGGCTCCATTACGCCTCGGCAGGAACCTCAGCCAACGCCTCGCTCAGCAGCTCGAATGAGCGGATTCGCTTGGCAAAGGGCTGGATATTACTGGTGACGATAATCTCGTCGACGCCCGAAGCCTGCTGAAGTCGGAGCAGCTGCTCGCGCACGGTTTCCTTCGTCCCTTTGGTGATGAACGGCTCCTGTTCCTCAATCGTGTACGGCTCGCCTGCCTGGCGACCGAATTCTTCGGCCTGTTCCCTCGTCCCCAGCGTCAGCGTCCGGCCGCTGGCCAGATGAATCTTCACCAGCTTCAGCGATCCTGCCAGCTCCGCCGCCTCCTCCGCCGAATCGGCCACGATCACGGACAGGGCGACAAGAATCTCCGGTTCCCTGCCGTGGGAGTAGTCAAACGTGCTCCTGTAAACGCGAATGGCCTCCAGCGCTGCGGATTCATCCCCGTTGATGAAGAGGGAGAACACATAGGGCAGCCCGAGTCCGGCCGCAATTTCCGCGCTGCCGGCGCTGGCACCCAGGACGTACAGCTCAGGCGCGGTCTCCGGCAGCGGAGCGGCGCGAAGCCCGGCGAGCGGATGATCCTCCTCCAGCGTGTTATGAACAAATTGGCGAAGTTCGACGATTTTATCCGTTAACGACGCGTTCTCCTGCACGCCCCGCTGCAGCGCCTGCGTGCTGCGCGGCAAACCGCCCGGGGCGCGCCCGATGCCCAGATCCACGCGTCCCGGCGCGAGCGCGGCCAGCACGTTGAAATTCTCCGCTACCTTGTAGGGACTGTAATGCTGCAGCATGACGCCGCCGGACCCCACGCGGATGGTTTGGGTTTTGGCTAGCAGGTAAGAGATGAGCACCTCCGGCGAAGAGCCCGCCACATGGTCCGAATCGTGATGCTCGGATACCCAGAAGCGCCGGAAGCCGAGCTCCTCCGACTTTTGGGCAAGCAGCACGGTGTGCGCGAACGCCTCCGCTGCCGTTTCCCCGGGATATATTGGACTTTGGTCAAGCACGCTTATGGTAATCCCCATATTGGTTGGCCTCCTAAATGCTATAGTTAAGCTCGGGCGTGATCCGCTTCAGGAACTGCTTGGTCCGTTCTTCACGCGGATTGTGGAACAGCTCGGACGGGGGGCCCTGCTCCACGATCACGCCTTCGTCCATGAACACGACGTGGTTCGCCACATCCCTCGCGAAGCCCATCTCATGCGTTACCACGATCATGGTGATCCCCTCCTTCGCGATTTTGCGAATGACCGCTAGCACCTCGCCCACAAGCTCCGGGTCGAGCGCCGACGTCGGCTCATCGAACAGGATCACCTCCGGCTCCAGGGCGAGCGCCCTGGCAATGCCCACCCGCTGCTGCTGTCCGCCCGAGAGCTGACTCGGGTAGGCATCCAGCTTATCGGCCAGACCCACCTTTTCGAGCAAGGCAATGCTCTTCAGCCTTGCCTCTGCCTTTGGCATTTTTTTGACGACGACCAGGCCTTCCATCACGTTCTCGATCGCCGTCTTATGCTTGAACAGATTGTACTGCTGAAACACCATGGCCGATCTCTGGCGTAGTTCATGAATCTCCTTCTTGGTGGCGCGTTGCACTGGACACGGTAATCGCCGATAGCAATCTCGCCGCCATTCGGCTTTTCGAGATAATTCACGCAGCGCAGCAGCGTGGTTTTGCCGGAACCGCTCGGCCCCAGAATGACCACCACTTCCCCTTTGTTTACCGTCAGATCAATGGATTTCAGCACAACGTTCTTGCCGTATGACTTTGAAATATCGGTCAGTTGAATCATGCGACGCCCCCCCCGATTGTAGAGATTGATTCGTCTCTCGATGATCGCGGTCAGTCTTTCGATGAGAAGCGTAAGCCCCCAGAAAATAGCTGCCGCCGCCAAGTACGATTCGAAGAACTTCCAGTTGGTCGAAGCCACGATCTGCGCCTGCGCGTTAATGTCCACAACCGACACAGTAAATGCCAAGGTCGAGCCATGAAGCATGCCGATCACCGAATTGGAGAGGTTTGGCAGGCTGACCGCCAAGGCTTGGGGGAATACGATCCTCCGCAGCGCTTGCCACGTCGTCATGCCGATCGAATAGGCTGGCTCCAGCTGTCCCCGGTTGACCGCGAGCAGGCCGGAACGGATCACTTCGGACATATACGCGCCTGCCGTAATTGAGAATGATATGAACGCAAACCAGATCATCGGGATGGAGGATGACTTAAAGCCCCAGCCCATCTGGGCGGACAGCGCATCCACCAGCACCGGCAGGCCGAAATAGATCAGCAGCAGATGCGTCAGCATGGGAGTGCCCCGGATAAAAGTCACGTAGGCAGTAGCGATCTGGCTGAGCACAGGCACCTTATAGATCCGGGCAAATGCGGCGATAAGCCCGATCATAAATCCGGCCGTGACCGATACGGCGGTGATCAACAGCGTTGTCGGGATCGCGGACAGCAAGTTTACAAATGCCGTCCATATGAAGGATGGATCGATTTTCACAGCTCCGCGCCTCCTTTTTCAGGTCTTATTCCGGCGATGATACGGCGGTAGGATAATTTCTCTTGCACACGGAATCTCTTGCGCGCCGCCGACTCCGGAACCTCGTGGCGCATCAGGCGCCGCTCCGCACGCAGCAGCAGTTTCTCAAGCGTGAAGCTGATGACAAGATAGATGAAAGCCAGCGCCAGATAAGCTTCGATAAAATGCTGGGTGATATTGCCCAGGGTTTGCGCTTTTCCCGTCATCTCCATGAGCCCGAGGGTAAACGCCAAGGAAGTATCCTTTAGCAGGGCAATCACCATATTCGAAAATACCGGAACCGCGATCGCGAGCGCTTGAGGGAGGACGATCCGAAGGAAGGCTTGATGTCCTTTCATCCCCATGGCGTACGCCGCTTCTACCTGGCCTCTGTCCACCGCGGTTACCGAAGCCCGGATCATCTCCGACATGAAGGCTCCGGTATGAAGCCCGTAAGTCAGGATCACGAATACCATGACAGGCGCCCGGGACAGGTCGATATGAACCAGCTTAAGGATCTCCGGCAGACCATAATAGAACAAGAAGAGCTGGATCAGAATCGGCGTTCCCCTGAAGAACGAAATGTACACCATGGAGAATGCGTTCAGCACCGGGATCCGGTAGAGGCGAGGAAGGGCAACCAGAAATCCGGCGACGATTCCCACCAGCAGAGAGCCTGCCACGATCAGCATCGTGACGCCTAACGTCGACAAGAGCTTGGGCAGAAAGCTAAATACATACGAGTAATCGAACGGTGCACCCATGGACCCCTTCTCCCTTCTACTAGGTTAATCTCATCATGGATTCGACGAGGTGAAGTCGTCGCCCAGCCATTCCTTGCTCAGCTTGGTCAGCGTTCCATCCGATTTCAGCTCCTTGATCGCATCGTCAACCGCATCCGACAGCTTCTGGCTGTCCGGGTCATCCTTGCGGAATACGAACAGGATGTCGGCCTCCGACAGGTGGTCGCCCGTTGTTTTCAGCTTTCCTTGCGGGTCGATCAGTGGCAGCGTAAAGTCCGCCCCGACGGTTGCATCCACCCGGCCCGTCGTAATCTGGCTCACGGTATCATTCGCCGCGCCGTTCTGATAGACAATGTTGATCGCATCGTTATTGTCCTTGTTGTAGTTCTCCAGAATCTGAGCAGCCGCACTGGTTGCACCGGTCAGTACCTTTTTGCCCTTCAAATCATTCAGCGATTGAATGGAGTCGTTCTCCTTGGCGACGATGATCTTATTCCGCCAGTAGGCGTAAGGCTCTTTATTGAACAGGTACTTTTCTGTTCGCTCCGGATTCTTCTCCATCTGGTGAGCTACAAAATCAATTTTCTTCGTTTCCAGGCTCAGCAGCAGATTGGAAAACTCCTGGGTCTGCAGCTCGAACTCATACTCCGGCAAACGTTGATCAATCTCCCGTACCAGTTCAACGTCAAAGCCGGTCAGCTTTCCGTTCTCGTCAATAAAGCAGATCCTTGGAAAGGCCGTGCCCGTGCCGACAACAATCTTCGTTACTTTTCCTTCCGCAGCGTTCGCCGTGCTATCTTTTTGCGCCTCTCCACTCTTCGTGCCTGTTCCGCATCCGGCGATCACCCCTGCCAATGCGATTACAACGGCTGCCACGATTGATTTCTTCACGACCTCATCCCCCTTCAATCTTGTCCCGATTCATAAATTAATAATTCCTATAGATTTAGTAAGAATTATGTTGTCACTAACTTTACCGCGATTTTGGAAACGCGTCTAATAGAGTTTTTCTATTCATCCATGCATTTCATCAATAGGACAATTCGCGGCCGAGCTCCAGCAAAGAATCCAGAAACCCATTGTTGTGCCCGTTCAAGGAGATGAGATGGGTCTGCAGGGAAATGCCTGCCGTCTCGGCAATATCAACGGGAATCAGGCTTCCCTCGGCTACCTCCTGCTGAGCGCATAGACCCGGAAGAAAGCAGATGCCTGCCCGCCCCAGCACAAGCTTCTTCGCCGTCTCGGAATTATCGACCTGAAACACGATATTCGGCGGCTGTTCCAGACTCTCGAATACCCGGTGAATCCTCAGCCAATCCAGCGAACCGCATTCGAAGAAGACCAGCGTCTCGTGCCGGATATCCCGAATGGAGGCTCTCCCGGCAGCAGCAAGTGGATGATCCTTATATACATAGAGGCGGATGGGATCTTCAAAGAACGGATAGGATTGAAACGCCGGATTCATCAGCTTGCGGACGAAGGCCAGATCGATGTCCTTGGACGTTATCTTGCCGGCCAGCTCTTCCGTGGGGCCGGTCGTCAGCTTGAAGTTCATCTCGGGAAACCGACGGTTGAGCACTATGAGCAGATAGGGCATTAAGTAATTGGATACCGAAACCGTGCTTCCGATTCTGAGCTCATTGGGCATGGACGCTTTGGATTGAAGATGGTGTTTCCCTTTTTGGAAGGTTTGGAGGATCTGCTGGGCATAGGGAAGGAATTGTTTGCCTTTGTCGGTCAGATGAATCTGTTTGCCCAAACGGTCGAACAGCCTGCAGTCGAGTTCCCTCTCCAGCGACTGGATGCGCGCAGTTACCGTCGGCTGGGATAGAAACAGAACGTCTGCCGCCTTGTTGAAGCTGCCGTAGTGGTTGATGTAGACAAAAGCCTCGATATTTTCGATGTTCAAGCTAACACCTCCGGGACCATAATTATACGCATTATACCTATGAATATAGATGGTTTTAAGACTGCAATTTACCTTATAAATTATCCTTATCTTAGGCAGTTGGAAAATTATTGTCAATCCAAATATGCTTATAGATTTTTTTAATGATAGTATTAATATTCTTGTTTTCCCATTTGTTTAATTGGAATAAACTGCTATACTAATCTCACCTTTTCAGGATATGGCCGTATCCTCTGAAGTTTAAATGACCAAAAAAAGGAGTGGTAGCGTTGAATTCAATCCAAGAAGTGATCGTACGGGATGCACATGAGTGGGAACGCGAGGCTGTTGCGGCTGTGATGCTGGAATCCTATCAGCAGTATGCCTTCGATCTGTCTGCGGAGCGATGGAAGGATTATCGGGATTCCATTAGGAATTCGGCTTACAGCCATGCGCCGCATGCCCGGATCGTCGCCGAGCTTGGCGGGGAAATCGTTGGCAGTGTGCAGCTCTTCCTCTCTTCGGAGGCCGCTTACGGAAAACCGGAGATGGGGATTCACTCGCCTATTATCCGCCTACTTGCCGTATCTCCGGGTTTCCGGGGGCGCGGGATCGCCACGCTGTTGATTCAAGAGGCTGCCCGCAGATCGATCCAGCTTGGCGCAACCACGCTGAATCTCCATACTTCCGACATGATGGCCTCTGCGGTGAAGCTATATGAGCGGCTCGGCTTTGAGCGGGCGTATGACACGGATATCTACAACGGAGAAAGTCTTGTAAAAGGATACCGGATCGAACTGCCCGGATCCTTGCTGCTACAAAGCGCCTTATGAAAAATAAAGGCCCTAGTAATCAGGTTCCTTATGTTCAATTGAGATTCTCATCTGTATTATAAATATCTTTCTGCAGCAACGCCTTTATCCAATTATGAAGCCATCCTGATATTTTTCTCGAAAGTTTGGCCAATTCGTAACGACTTCATTATGTCTACTTAAAAGCCCTGAAACTCTTTAATCCCTTGCTTATAAGAAGACCCGCCCTCAAGAACCGGGCAGGGTCGATATCATGAATGGAAGCAAGATCCTCGGGATGTTCCATGATGTATACCTCATACGGTGCAGGATCCAGTATTTTTCGCATAAGATGCATTACGCCGTCGCCGTTCTTGGGGTCGAAGTCCAGTATTGAAGCATAACCGTTCCGCCGATACATGTCAGCCAGCCAGGGATGCCGCGCGGCTGTCGCTAAAGTAACCGCAGGTGCTCGATGTCGTCAAGAAGGACGGACCGTTCGACCCAATCCATTAACTACGACCCAAGTTCCCTCGCTTGGAGCAAGGGATCCACCGCAAACCATTTTATAAAAGGCAGGGCCGTCACGTCCCGAACCTCTCCTTCCAGCGAATAGGTGAGCGTCGCCGCGATTTCACCGTCCTGCTCCAAGACATAGCATTCATTGCGCTGGATATTGGACGCGGCGAGTTCTGCCGTGGCGTTGGCGGCTGGCCATTTCAGTTCCAACTTCCGAATCGGTTCGTAGGCACGGAAAAGGATATCCCTTACCGTCGCAGCATCTTCCGCAGTTGCCAACCGTATGGTATCGCTAATCGAATATGCCCCCTTCCATTCTTTCATGATAATATTTCGACAGGAGCGGCTCTGGTTACTCCTTTTGAGCATGGGTTTCATACTTGAAACGATGGGCTCGGTTTGACAATATCCCTATTAAACGGGGGAGATTAGTCTATTTTAATTACAAAAAAAGGGGTATTGAATATGATCGAATACCGCAATAGCGTTTTTCTTTGTACCTCCGAAATCACTCTCGGATTAATAAGCGGAAAATGGAAGCCTTTGATTTTAAGTCATTTATCGAAACAAACCTACCGGTTCAACGAACTTCAGAAGCTGATGCCCGGAGCTACGCAAAAAATGCTGACGGTGCAGTTAAGAGACTTGGAAAACGACGGATTAATCGCCCGGAAAGTGTATGCGGTAGTTCCGCCAAAGGTCGAATATTCGCTAACCCAATTGGGAGAGGCGCTCATGGTTATATTAGTCCAGCTTCGCGACTTTGGGACAGAATATATGCGGTTATTTCCGGACGACGAACTGCCATCCGGAACACAAGAGCATGAGGTTAACGGTTAACAACTTGACGAGAATAGCTTCCATTCAACAGAATTACCCCTCTTAATTTACTACTTGCCAGATGCGGCGCCTCCACCTCATCGGCTTGTTCGTCAATGATTACAACCACATTGAGCGGAAACAGTTTGCCAAGCAGCGCCCACACAACAAGCGGATTGCCTCCAACCGAAATGTAGTGAACGCCGTCTTCATCAAACGCCGCGAGTCCTGTCACCCCCAAGATATCCGAAGCAGAGTGTTCGATCCATGCGGAACGGGCCGGCCAGGCTGTACTTTCCGCGGATACGTGGATTTGCTCAGGACGATACATATATCGGTGTCCTCGCATCGCCTGCCCAACATCCACACAATAATCGTAATTCCCATCCGACAATCTCAGATTTAATACAACCCGACCTTGTTCATTGGCTTCGGGTACGATATCTATTTCGTTTTGGAAACTTGCTTCATTGTTATTCTGTTGCTCTGATGTACGGGAACTTATCCAACTGCGGGTAACTGAGTAGTAATCCCCCTCAGCATAATCGAAGACAACGGAGTCAGCCCCCCCGGCCTTCTCATACGGCAATAGATGAGCGGGATGCCAGCAAAGTAAGCTTTTTGTGCGGTAATTGGTTTTCCAATTGCGGCAGGCAGCACCATCCCGAGACGGTATTGAAATCCGTATCCAATCATGGAGAGTTCAGGGCTTAGGAAACTTTGCGCGAAGCGTACAACCTCTTTGTGTGGCATTTGTTTGACCAACAGTTCTGTGAGGAAGCGATTCCGCGCCGGCTCGATAAATCGAAGTCCCTTCGCTTGATCCCCCTCCACGATCATAATAGGAACTTCCTCCCAGTTTTCAAAAGGCATCAACGCATCTCTCAGGAGGATAAGTTGGTGCAGATACTCATTAAACAACTGCATGATTTCGGGGCTGCCCTTAGGCCCCATTAAAATGCTCACCACCTCTGGCGTCCACCGATGATTGTCACACTGGCTTCTATGAACAAGCTGGAGTAAGGCTTTTTCTCCGTACATCAACCAAGCCGACTTCTCTAAATAATATTCTCGAGCCCAGTTTGACAATGTGTTTCCGATTTTTTGCGCCTGATCGAGGAACGGGAGTTTCGTTTCATCTTCCGAGGCGATCAAGGCCAACGGCAGAACGGCTTCTCTTCCGGAAACTCCTAAGCTGGATTGGAGATTCCTTAGCAGTGACTCAGCGGCTGCAGAGTCCCCAAGCTGTGAGCAAACCGCCTCGAGTAAGGCACTTGTTTCGCGGACGATATCTTTCGCGCGGTACACACCAACAGGGAGTTCCCATTGCTGTTTCTTTTGAAAGTCTACAGCACGAAACGTCGTAGTCTCGATATCCATTCGCGTCCCAAGTCGCAGGCTGCTATCCTCTATTTTGATCCGATATTCCAATTTATCTCCCCCTTTCGTTATTTCTGACTCAGTATAAATTCAATTGACATACTTGAAAAGTACGCACTTTGGGGTATGTCAATTTCAATTAAGTGACTTAGTTTCATGAAGGAAACCTTAGTTGCCGATAAAACAAAAAAGCCGCTAAAATAGCGACTTTCAATGTATCGTGTTCTTGTCTCCCGACGCTAACCCCCTTATCCCATGTCTTTCATTTTGAAGAAGCTATTGTCATCAACACGACTTCGGTCCTTGGTTTTGTACCGTTAGCGGCAACTGCTATATACGAAGGTGTTTTTGTGACCCACCTTAACGATACGATGAAGTCTGAACCTCCAAAGTTTCATTAAGGAACATGTTCTTGCCCTTCTTGAAATAACCTCGCTGAGGAAATCCACCATCGAAACCTCGCGCTTGAACTCCTTGATTACATTACCTTTCTTCCCAGTCATTAAGTCTAACTCTTCCCTATTCATGGTTACCACGAGGAGAGCCCTGTTCTTTTCCACTTGTTTTCGGTAACGCAAACATATACATAATCGTCGTCCCATGCTATCTGACCCTGACTACAGGCATCTGTGGATGAAGCTGGCGTATATTTGTCTCGGATTCGAAGCATACCCCCGTTTATATCTAGCTTGGTATCGGGGTCATTCGTTCCTAAACCGACATTACCGCTGCTGCGCTTTATGGTTAGCGGGGAATCAACGACTTTGCCGTCATCGTCAAAACGAACGAATTGCATGTCGGCTCCGGAATTGTCCCCCGGTTCTTCGGATCTATCTGCCCGAAGGGCCCATCTCGTTATCGTCTCATTTTCCTTGCCGGCTACACTGAACTGGATATCCCGGTTAGTCCCTCTTTCCCCTGCGACTCGCAGTATGCCGCTCATTACATTGAAGTTGGAAGAATGTGTACGAATCTCGCTAACGTCAGTATCGTAGGGAATTTCAAACCGGGTAAACAGTTGGTTCGGATATTCACCCGTTGGCGACATCGTCGTCTCGAATGAGATATGCTTATGGTCTTGTTGCTCCGGATTGTTAGCCTTGTCATGCGAAATGATCGCCGTTTTGTTCATTCCCTTCTCGTCGAGCCAAACGATTGCAGGCTTAGCCCTTTCCGCCGTCCATTGAAGCCGAATCAGATCAGACTGATGCCCTTCTTCCTCAACCCACCTCTGATCAGTAGACATATGTAGTCGGTCATTATGTGGTACGCGAATATTGTTATCGGATTGTTTAAG
Source organism: Paenibacillus sp. FSL W8-0919 (assembly GCF_038003785.1). Taxonomy (NCBI): domain Bacteria; kingdom Bacillati; phylum Bacillota; class Bacilli; order Caryophanales; family Paenibacillaceae; genus Paenibacillus; species Paenibacillus sp. FSL W8-0919. Next base: position 4,647,826 of record NZ_JBBOPV010000001.1, on the reverse strand, counting down.
TTCGCTTAAGTTTATCTCCGATTCTTGGTTCTGAACGGTACAGCCAATGCCCAACAAGCAGATGCCGCCTACTATCATCATAATCGTCCTAATGTACTTCAAAGCGTTTCCCTCCGTTGTCGTAAATTCGAACTCGTTACGTAATAAGACTGATCGTATTATATTCAACAGAGGTCGTATACCCATTTCATCAAACTTCCCGGAAAAATGATTCTTTTCGTCTATGCTATCAAAAAAGCACTCCACCAGACAGAAAGTCCTACAAAATCGTTTTATGGCAATCGGTACAAGTGCTTGTCTTTCCTCTCGGAAACATAATTGTTTGCGTTCAACCAGATCAGCTTCCCTGAACGGACATTGGGTTCACCGATAATTATTAACCTTGTAAAAGTGACCCTGATTGCCATTAAGCATCAGGGTCATTTTCGGGTGTTTTATAAATGATTACATTTTTCTTCTCACGTTTTAATCTTCCAAGGAATGATATTTCAATTGCACTGGCAAATATCCCGTATTTCGCTCAATTATCAAAAACATTGCTCAATCTCTGCTAGTCCATAATCATATCAACAACTTTTTTAGCGAACGCAGCATAGGATTCGATTTGGTCCGGATTTCGATCAATGGCCCATCTGAGGTTATCAAACGCGCTTAATAGCAGCAAATGTTTCATTTCAGTTAGGTTTTCTACACTTATTCCGTACCCGTCTAAAAATGCTTTGAATTCTTCTATACTCGGATTTCCGTCTAGGATATGGCACCGCATCAACCAAATAATTTCTCCATGCGGTACCGTTCTTACTTCTGCATTGCCCCAATCCAATAATATTACTTGTCCCGTCTGATTGACTATCGTATTCTTCAATGAAATATCTCCATGGGTTAAACCGAAGCGGAACGTTTCTTTTTTCAAATTTTCAAACAGTTTTCGCACTCTCTGCGATTTTATTTGATTGATTACTCCAAGCTCAATCAACTGATCATTCTCCGTCAAACTATTGATATTATACTGCACATATCCTAGCCAACTGCCGTCCGATCCTGCGTGAGAGGGTGAATGAAACTCACCATGGACTGGATCAATCAGATTTTCCCCATATCCCTTCACTGGGATCGAATGAATAAGTTTCGCATATTTGCCAAGTTGCCTCCAAACATCGGACTTATTAACCTTACTATCTACTCCATTGTCTCCATCAACGAAAGCTTGAATCATATATGCGGTTCTATCAATTATGCCAATGGACAACACCTCAGGTCCGGGAATGCCAATTGCGGCAGCTTGTTCAATACACCATTTTTCTTTCACATAGCTTGGATATGTACCTGAGTCGTTCATGCGAACAACGACTTTACGACTCTCTGTTTCGACTACGAAAACCTGATTTACGAAGCCTTTCCCTATGATCTGGTATGATGTTTTTACTTTTTCAAGAAGAAAATCGCTTGCAATTCGTTCTGCTTGTATGTCTCCCACGGTTTTTTCACCCCCAGAAGTGTCGTGTTTCGAATAGTTTACCACACACTTTTTTTGGGGAGAAAGTACGTTTATCACTAAACTAACCTGCCCGTTAGTTGAATAAAGCCAGCGGGCTTCTTGTTCATTATTGAACTGTCGTCTCCGTTAGCGTAACATCGTCTATAATTTTTATACTACAAATACCCCGACTATTACAGCGATTACAATCATAATTCTTTACGTCAAAATGAAAAAAACACCGTCATAAAAACATGACGGGTTTTTTTGACTTTTATTTTGAAACGTAACTCTCCGACGTGTTGGCTGAAGTTCCTTGTTCAAGATTAGTCGCTTAGATCATCGCGGTCAGTAATATGTATAACAAAAGCATACGAGGTATATCCTGCCTCCCAGTCCGAATTAACTAAGATGGTATATACCCCCAGTTCCGTTGGCAGCTGTACTCGATGATCAACCGCCATCATTTCGACATACTGCTCAGTGCCGTTACCCGAATCAAAGACGTTGAATATCTTCAATCCGTCAGGCTCCAATCCAGCCGGATAAGTTATGACGATATTTGAGCCAGGCCTCACGCTAACCGGCGGATACCGGGCTTCGGACACCCATTGCTCTACCGGATCGTTCACTTCCAGGCATCCATTCCAGCAAGAGCTTCCCTGCAGCAGCGGTATCTCCTGCATCCATACGGTACCATCCTTGTACTCGTTCTCATAAGCAATGGACGGAACGGGTGCCTCTATTTGTTCATCGAATGCTAAGCTTTGCTGCTTGATCGAGATTAATTCCTTGTTCTCGTCATAATAAACTTCGGCATGCATTTCTTCCCCTACAAGGCGAAGCGGGACGTAGATGTTTCCGTTGTAGTTAATTACAGGAAGCCTGACGGTTTTACCGTTAATCTCAAATTTCCCGGAAGACAGGAAGTCAATCGAGGAGCTTGCGCCGTAAGCGGCCAAACCGATCACAGCTAACAAACCGAACCATATCCATACCCATACATATTTCCGCAAATCGCCCTCTTCGCTCCCTTCGATAGTCGGTCATACCATTTTTATTCAGGTACTTGCATGCCTCGCGGCAGTCGTACTTCAAAAGCTGTACGAATCAAGCTGCTGTCGGCCGTGATCGTTCCATGATGCTGCATCACGATATTTTTCGAGATAAATAAGCCAAGGCCTGTGCTGCCCTCCCGATGAATCCGGGATTTATCGCCGGTGTAAAACATGTCGAATAAATGCGGCAGTTCGTTCGGATGGATGGGCTCGCCAAAGTTGATCACCTGAACTACCGCTACTTCTGCTTCAAGGAAAGCATGAATATCTACAAACTGACCGTCGTTGCCGTAACGAATCGCATTGGTCAGCAAATTTTCAAACACGCGTGCCAGCAAGTCGCCATCGCCCGAAATGATCAGATGCGGAGTAACGTGCAATCGGGCCTTCAGTTTGTTTTTCTCAAAAACCGGAAGTAATTCTTCGCTTAACTGCGTCAGGAGCTCGCTTAAGTCGATGGGTCGTTTTTCGACTGGCAGCATACCGTAATTCATTCTCGTGATTTCGAACAATTCGTCGATCAGCTTCTCCAAGCGCTTCGACTTCGCGAAAGCAATGCCCGTATAATGCCGAACCTGTTCTTTGGTCAATAACTCGTCCCTGAGAATGAAATCCAGATAACCGATAACGGAAGTGAGCGGCGTACGCAAATCATGGGCCAAATTCAGTATCAGTTGATCTTTGCTGCTCTCGGCAAAATCTCCCCTCGCCACCGCTTGCTTGAGCATCTCCCCGGTCAGATTGATATCCGCTGCGATATCCCCGAATTCGTCCCGGGTCGCAATCGAAACCCGCTTGTCAAACTCGCCGTTGGCGAGGTGCCGAATCCCCGCAGAAATTTCATTGAAATAAGCCACATAAGGCTTCGTAAGCAGAAAGAAAAAAAAGACCGCCAGCGGGATAAAAAATATCAGGAAAAAATTAATATCCCCGACCGTTCTTATGAACAAACGGACATAAGCCAGCGGATCCTCGAATTTAACCTGAGTTCGGTAATAATATTGCAGAATTTTGTATAGTGCGAACATGATGATGCCGGATAAGAGCATGCTCAAGCCAAAGAGCACAATCATTTTGGAGCGGAAGCTTTGTATCAAATTAGCCATTGAACGTATAGCCTACCCCCCAAACCGTTTTGATCAGCTTGTTTTTGTTCGTATCTTCATGCAGCTTTTTCCGCAAAGTCCGAATATGCACCATAACCGTATTGCTTGTTTCAAAGTAGGCCTCGCCCCATACGTGCTGGAATATATTTTCCGTACTAAACACCTTTTTTGGGTAACTGGCCAGTAAATGCAAAATGTCAAATTCTTTAGGCGTCAGCTCGATCGTTTCGCCATACAGGGTCACCATCCGCTGATCGGGGTAAATGACCACCCCTCCCGCTTCCAGCGCGGGTTTGCCGGAAATCATCGGTTGGCTCATTTGCATATAACGGCGAAGGTGGGCATTCACACGCGCGATCAGCTCCATCGGGTTGAAAGGCTTGGTCATATAATCGTCTGCGCCTCTCACCAGCCCAGCAATTTTATCAAGATCGGACGTTTTGGCGCTCAAAAAAATAATCGGCATTTGATTCCGTTCCCGAATTTGCCGGATGACTTCATAACCATCCAGCTTGGGCATCATAATATCCAGTATCGCCAGATCGATGGAATGCGTTTGAGCTGATTGTACCGCCTCCTGCCCGTCCGCCACTTTAAGGACATCATAGCCTTCTTTTTTTAAGTGCAGCTCAATCAGGTCCGCAATTTCTGGCTCATCGTCCGCGATAAGAATTGTAATCCGCTTCATGGTATCCATCCTCTTCGTTCACTTTGCAACTTTATTGAAACTTGAGACTATAAGCAGGAGGGTTCGTAAATTCAATCCAACAGCTTGCTTGTAAGCACCTCCCGACTATACCAGTCTAACTGGAATATCTTAAGAATCCTTTTGGAATTCTTAAAGAGTTATTAAAGTTACAGTTGTAAACTGAAAGAAAGGGTTCAAAAACACCCCCGAATATAGTCTTCCATCTTCAGGGGTGTTGCCCTCTATCTACCTGTGTCTAGATATAGTATTTAATCGCTATCCGGCTTGTTCACCTGATTCTCTTCATAAATAATCGGATACGATTGGCTTCCGATCAACATTCTCCGACCTTGGAACTCATCATACAGATTGATGCGAACTCCCCCTCCGCTTACATTATTGCGGAAATTGTTATTCACTGTAATGGAGTATGATTTATTATTGCCGATGAACAAATCGGTGCCGAGCGTTAATGTCTTCTCCGTGGATTGTCCGTTCGGGTCAATAATCTCCATAATGAGTTTATGTTCATATTCACCTGTCTCGTAATCGCCATTCCTTATGAGATTATAATGAATAACGGTATTGAGCATGTCTTTTCCCTCACTAAGTCTAGCTTCTCCTCTCGTGATGGAGAGTTTATAAGGAAACAATTCCACATTCCCTAGATTCGTTGCTGGTTGGATAGCTCTAGGGTTAAGCGCTAATCCCACTGTATTGATCGATCCAATGACTTCCGTTGATTCTTCCTCAAGATCGGTCAGCTTTCGGCCTGCTACACCTTCGCCGACATACAATACAAGCTGTGAAGTATTCACATTCAGCGGAAGCTTGCTCCAAACGGTCACCAGATTTTTTCCTTTCGGGCTTGTTTTGACGGACGATTGATTGACCTCTGCCTCATAATACTCGTTGTCCGGTGTTTTGTAGTAAGCCACCAGCTGCGCCTGCATGGATTGACGTGTTTCCTGACTGGCCATCTCCAGTTCCGTGTATATCAAATTGGAGCTGCTGTCCTGGTACACGGTACTCATTCGTTCACGGACCTCCGCTTTCTTGCCCGGCGTATGGATCAGATAAGAATCACCTGCAGCAACCTGGTTCACCACATTGTTGACCGCTCGGGTATTTAGCGACAGAAATCTCGTGACGTCCTCTCCTGAACTTTCCTGAAGCTCAATGCGTAATTGATTGAAATTATAGGAATAGGGCACATTGGCAAGTACATATAGCTCTACGGTTTCATTAGGCGCCAGAGTCGTCTGATCATTCGGTATCACGATTTGAGCTGTACTGCTGATGTCACGCATATCAGCCTTAACTTGGGCTTTGAGTTCCGGCAGCTGTACGGTTAACGCTTTGGTGTTGCGAATGCTGATTCGGGCTGCAATCTGATCCCCATCTCCCCAAGGCAGCCGCTGGTATGAACTCAGCTTTACGCCGAATGTGCCATGATCGTTCTCGATGATATTCTCCGAGCCCAGATGGCTTCTGCCTTCCTGAGCATAGGGAATTTTATAGCGGGCTGTCGGGAAGCTGATCTTCCCCTCCACCGCAGGCTCCGTTAATTGCAGCTGCAACATATTCTGTTTCATGTGCAATGGTACATCTGCACGGAGATCAATCAGCTTTTCTTCTAACGGCTTCAGCGTAACATTGGCAAGTGCCTTCGCATTCACCGGGATGCTGTAGCCTTCATTCGTGTGGATGGAAAGCTCATAAGCCGGCAGCTTCAATGATTTTTCGCCAAGATTTTTAACTCGGAATTGTATGCTCCATTTCCCGGTATCGTTCTCAGCATATACGGAAGCGCTTTTCAACTGCGTTTCAATCATAAGGTGATTAACGGATATTTTTTTGACGGCATAATCCGCCGCAGGCACATCAGCCGTAACGGAAGGCAGCTTGAAGGTTTTTACTGGCAGCGTCATTTTTAAAGCTTCATCTTCCAGCATGAATTGCATCATCATATTGTCGGTTTTGAGTTTGGACGGAACCTCTGCCAGATAATAAATCGTTCGCTTCTGCCCTGGCTGAATCTTGAAGCTGGCTCCTGTTTCGTCCTCAGGCACAAGGTCGAACACCGAGCCGCCGGCCGACTTCAGTTGCACTTTAAATCCAGGATCACTTAGCACCTTCTTACCTCCGTTTGCATAATTGACCCCCACCCTCAAATACACTTTCCCATTATGCTTCATACGCTGCATTTTTTCTGCCTTGACCGTTACAGGCTGCTGTTTCATCATAAGCTTAGCGCTTTTGCCTTTAGCCACGGCAATATCCGAAGCTCCGCAGGAAGTTTGAACGATTGCAACGGAAGTTGCATTTTCAAGGTTTCGTCTTCCTGAGCCAGCTGCAGCGTCATGCCACGGGTCTTCATCGTGGAAGGAATTTCTGTCCAATAGTAGATGGTTCTGCTCTCCTGAGGCTGGAGCTTGTAGCCAGTGCTAGACGATTCAGGCAAGAGTTCAAATATCGAGCCGCCAGCCGATTTTAGATATGCTTTATATCCTGGATCGCTAAGCACCTTGGTTCCTCCATTCGAGAGCTTCATGCCCAACTTTATATATACTTTTCCGTTGATTGTATACCTCTGTACCGTATCTGCCTTGGCCGTAACTGAAATATTATTCATCTTCATCTTCTTGCTCTTGCCTACAGGGACTACAGATGAGTACTGAGCCGGAATCGTGAAACCTCCCAGCTTCTTCTCATAAGTGGCGCTGCTAAAATCCCATCCGAACATGGAAACCTTCATTCCGTTTACCTGTGCCGATCGTCCAATGTTCACATAGTACGTCACGGATTGACTGCTATTTGCAGGCAACGTTCTTTTACCAGCATCACTCGTAACAACTTTTCCTTTTATGATGGTGCCACTCGGAGTGGATAGCTTGGAAAAATAATCGATTAGATCTACTCTACTGCCACTATTATTACTGTAACGAAGTGTGTACGTGAGAATATTCCCGTCAGGATGAACAGAAATATTCATATCCGTCAGCTTCACACTGACGCTCTGCTTCAATGTGACCGAGCCGAGTTTATCCAGTGTGAACATAGATGCGCCTGAAGCTGATTTGGAAACAGACGAATCAGCTGCGGATGTCCCGTATGCGTCAAAGACAAACGATTGACTTAACATCGCAGCGCATAGCATCATTGCTATGCATGTCTTTTTTTGCCTGTGCATAAATGCACCTCCCTGTATTTGGCTTTCTCTCTTTCTGTGAAATAGGAAGCAGCGCACAAATGTGAGCTGCTTCCTGGATGATCTACCTATTCGTTTAAATAGGTGGTGACTCGGTTCTGGATCAGCTTCGCCACTTCCTCTGCAGTTTTCTGTCCGCTGAAGTACGCCATGGACTCTTCACCCGCAATAGATATCACTTTACTGTCCAGATCCACGTATTGATCGGCGGACTGAACCATTTGTTTAAACACATTGAATTGTTCGTCGGGTACTTCGGCCGGCTGCCCATTCGGAAGCTTATAATCGCCGCTTTCCACTTTTTCCTGAAGGTCATTTATCAGCTTTTCATTCACGGATTTAAGCATCGAGAACCCTTCTCTTTCCTGCAGTAATTGTGCTTCTTCTGACAATAGGAAGGTGATGAACTTCCAAGCTTCGTCTTGTGCTGGCGATTTGGCATGAATCGCGAACTGGGTTGAAGTAAAGACTCGCGCTCCTTTTTGCGCGGTTTCTCCCGCTCGGGGTAACAGCATGATCTTTGGATGATCGAACAGCATATAAGGGCCGTCGATGAAATCAAGCGGTGACCTAATCGGGGTTGAACTGAACAATTGTTGACCCGGCTGTGCCTCGTCAGCGGTTATAATCTTCTCATCATTCATTTCCATGGCCTGCTGAAGCAAATCCACAAATTCCGGAGAGTCGAACAATGCCTTTTTGGCGGAAGGTTCAACAAATGCAGCGTAGTTTTCATAGAGCATTTCTTGGAAGAGGTATTCCGGCGGATAGGACGCCAATGCATAAACCTCGGGGATACCGTTCTCCTTTGCCTTACGGATCACTTCCTTTGAAACCTTCTCGAACTTCTTCCAATCCCAGGTTTTATCATCGATTGCCACATTAGCGTTGTCCAACATGTCCCCATTACCAACCAATACTCTCAAGGAGTATCCCAAAGGGATGGTATACAGTCCGTCATTCAGTTTCAGACCGTCCAAAATATTCATTTGCAAATCGTCTTTATGGAGTGTCTGGTCTTGTTCCAGCAAATCATTCATATTGAGTAGGAAGCCTTTGCTCACATATTCTTTAACAGGCAAGCCGCCAACTTCAATGATATCCATCCCGTTTCCTGATAACATGGCTGTATTCGTTGCAGTACGATACTTCTCGAAATCCCCAGGTCCCCTTTGTTCACCCATGCTTTTATATGCATGGATCTGCAGGTCGATATCCGGGTATTTCTCTTCGAACTTTTTTTCCAGCGTTTGATAGAACGGAGTCGACTCTGTCAGTGACAGGGTAAGCACCGTTTTTCCCTCTTTCGTTGCGGGCTTATCCGCGTTCCCGCCTTCTCCTGACCCGCAAGCGGTTAAACTCGCGATCAAAGCTCCCATAGAAATAAGTAAATGCCATTTTTTCATCGTATAATTTCCTCCTGATATGTTCTGTTTACAACGCCTATTCCAAGCGTACTCGGTTGCCATCCTGCAGAGGCTCGCTGCTTTTCAGAATGATCTTATCTTGTTCATAAATGCTATCCGTTTGGATCATCGTTTCTTTGTCATTTCGCTCGCTGAACTTGATGTTGACTTTTCGGGCAACAAAAACGTTACCGAGTGCACCTGGCTGCTCTTCGACTACAAAAACGTACATACCTTCCCGGTCCTGATGAACAGCTTCATTAGAAACAAGCAGCCCTTGATAGAGAGAGCTTTTCTCGATGTTAATTCGAGCCTGCTCACCTCCTTTCAGCTTGGTGTTTATGAGTTTAATGCGAATTCTCTTTTGAGGGACGGTTACCGTCTCCGTTCCTTCGGTTGCCCCCTCAATCATCGGTTCCGCATTGGTGATTTCTTCAATTACACCTTCCATGACATTGGCTTGCTGCTCTTTATCTGTGTGGACTTCTACCTCGATCCGCTCACCAACGGATATCCCAATACTGGACAAACGTTTTGCATCAGCGCCGACTTCAAACCTATAGCCTTGGCTGCTATTTGAGACAATGACATCCGGCTCGCCCGCAGATGCAAGACCTTCAACCGCATTCAGCTTCGTGACAATACCGTCAAAGGGAGCGGTAAGCATCTGGTCTTTTGCCAGTCGTTCTTTCATCTCGTTGATCTTACGTTCTTGCGCAGCGATATCGAGTTTCCCTTTTTCAACTTCACGTTTTGCGCTGCGCAGTTTAAGCTCATCCTCCCCAATGGAAGATTGAATAAACTGATCCTGAAGATTTTGCTGCTCAATCCTTTGCTTTTCCAGATTCGTTACTTCAAGTTCGATTTCTTGTCTTGCCGCTACGTTGTCATAAGCGATAAGCTTCTGTCCCTTCTTAACACGTTCACCTTCTTTTACGTAAATCTGCTGAGCCTTCCAGTCGTTTGAACTGGATAGTTTAGCTTCGGCGATCGGCTGAAGTATTCCGCTTCCCGCGATCGATAGCTCAATGCCTCCCTGTTTCGGCTGTTCCGTGGTCACCTTGGGCAAGGTCAACGACTGCAGCGTGTTACTGAACAATGTAAACAACAGCAGCACCCCCATAAAACCCATGAACACGATTTGAAGGATTCGCTTTCGTCTTTGGTCAGCTAACCCTTTTCCAAGCTCCATATCCTTTCTTCTCCTCCTAAAAAAACCGTCCTAATAAGCTAACCCTTAATACCTGACAATTGAATGCCCTCTATGAAATACGACTCCGCATACAGAAATAACATTACCATCGGGGCCATATAGATCATGGATGCAGCAAAGGCAATCCCCCGGTCGCTATCATTAATCCTGGATAAAAAGACGGACAGCGGCTGCTTGAACGGGTCGTCCAAAAAAATAAGTGGCTGTTCCACCATGTTCCAATAATCAACGAACAGCAAGATCACAAGTGCGGCCAATCCCGGCTTGATCATCGGAACAATCATCGTTATAAAAATCCGCAAATGTCCGGCACCGTCGATTTTGGCTGCTTCAATGTAGGCATAGGGAATGTCCAGCATGAACTGTCTGAGCATAAATACACCAAAAGCTGCGAAAATACCAGGAACAATGATGGCGCCCGTACTATTCAGCATGCCAAGCTTATCGACCATAATATAATTGGGTACCAGCGTGACTTGGAACGGCATGAGCATCGTCATGACATAGACCAAAAACATCGTATCCCGGCCGCGGAAAATCAGCTTGGAAAATGCATAAGCAGCCAGTGCCGCGACGAGTGTCTGACCTACAATAATCGGCATCACCATGAACACGGAGTTCCAGAACATCGTCAGATACTTCGGGTTGTCAATGAAAACCTTCCCATACTGTGCAAAAGACACCTTGTCCGGAATCAGTTTCAGGTTCGCAAAGGAGCCGTCTCTACCCGCAGTCGTTTCATTCATTTGTCCGATGAGGCCATAATTGATTTCAATTTCCAGTTCTGTCATCAATGAATTTGTGAATGTAATCACAATTGGGGATATTAAGATCATAGCAATAACACCCATGACAAACGTTAAAGCACTTTTTTTCAATATGTAGGCTACTTGCACAGACTTCGCTCCACCTCCTATTCCATGTACTGCCGATGTCGGCGCTCAATCGCAAACAGCACTAGTACAATCAGTAAAATACAGAGAAACATCAGGGTTGCCGCCGCAGTCAGCTTTTGAATGTCGAGCGACACGAACATATTGTTCATGTAATGCTGCATCATATAAATGCTGTCATGGGGGTAATCACCTGCGATCAGATACGTTTCACGGAACACTTTGAATGAATTGATAATGGACATGATCACAACAAAAAACATCGTGGAAGTCAGATAGACCAGAGTAATACTTCGGAATTGCCGTAAACGACCAGCCCCCTCAATCCGGGCCGTTTCGTAGTAATCCTTCGGAATTTGCTGTAGTCCCGCCAGGAATAAAATGACGTTGTAACCGATGTTCTTCCATAGGTACACAATGATTACGACCCAACGTGCCGATTCCGTCTTCATCCAGTCCACCCGTTCAAATCCGAAGCTGTTCAGCCATGCGTTCAGGGAGCCGTTCCAATCAAACAGCAGCTGCCAGATCATGATGATGGAGGCGACGGGCACAACAAGCGGCATAACATAAGCTGTACGTAGCCATTTTTGAATATATGTATTCTTATTCAGCAGCATCGCTAACCCGAGTGACAGCATGACCATAAGCGGAACACTGACCGCGCTGAAGTAAAACGTGTTGGATACCGCCTTGCGGAAGGAACCACTTTCAAGCAGTTCCAGGTAATTATCGAATCCCACAAATTCGCCGCCCAACGATTGGCTCATAAAGGAATAATACATACCCATGGCAAACGGGATAAGATAAAAGAGTGCAAATCCGATACCGCTTGGTACGAGAAAAAACATGGCCGCCGAAGCATCCTTACGGAGCCATTTTTTCATGATTGACTGATCCTTCCTTTCTCAGTAAAGTTTCGACCTCCATCCTGGCCTGTTGCGCTCCCCACTGCATTTAGAATAAATAAGATTGCTTAAGAAAAAAGTGTGGGAAATATTAAAAATACTTAAAATATTGAAGTGACTAGGCGATTTCGTTACAAACAAAAGTGGTACAACAAAAAGCACCTGAAAGTATCAGGTGCTTTTTTCGTGTATTTCAGAGATACGATTCTAGTAAGCCAATCCAGCTTCAAGCTTCACAATACGACCCGCTTTTCTGCGGCAATTCTGTACCCGACGCAGCAGCGACCGAATCCGAATTACAAGCTCCTGCGGATCGAAAGGCTTCACCAGATAATCATCACGTCTAACACGCGAAACTTCCATATTATACTAAAAGTGCACCCCCTAGGATTCATCGGATACCACTAGGGGCTTATCCCATGTCCGCTCTAAGGGGTGCACTTCATTTATCAGATGTTCGTTATCGTTCTACATCCATTTCATGTTTGGCAGCTGAAATCACCGACAAAAATAATCGATTTCAACGCCAACTGTATCTCAAACTCATATTCTGGACCGCCACTAAGTAAAACACAGGAAGGAAAAACGGTGACCGAGATATTCCCTATACATTCTCCTGCTTTAACGCATCAATAATGTTATCCTCTTTTAATTTCCTGCTGGAAAAAATAATCGCAGATACGACAATAACAAATACGGCGACGACAACAGAAAGCATACTCAGCCAGGGAACGGTGAATCCGTAGCTGAATCGGTTCGCAAATGACCGATAAATCAGAATCATCACGGCGAAACTGACGGGAAGCCCGAGCAGCAGCGACTTGACTCCATAAAAGATACTTTCATAGTTCATCATTTTCGCAAAGCCTTTTGGCGTCATGCCAACGGATTTCAACATCGCAATTTCTCGCTTACGAAGGGATAAGCCCGTCGAGATGGTATTAAAAATATTCGCAATCGAAATCGCGGAGATTAACACGATAAAACCGTACGAAAAGACGGACGTCAATAGAATCTGTTGTTCTTCGCTTTTTCTGAATTGATATACATTGTAGACATTCAGATTGGTCTCAAACATCTCTTCGATTTCCTGGTGTGTCCTCATTGGCTCCATACTTTTCAAATAGAGGTATGTCTGAACGTTAGCCAGCTCCTCAACGTCTGCCAATTGATCCATGATGCGTTCCGACACGATCATATTTAACCCACCCACGCCTGCCCCGCTCATTCCCATCGGCGCTTGATCCGTCAGCGCAGCAACGGTCACACGTCTTACCTTCGTTTCTTCCGCATTATCTTGATAGCTATTCGTTAGTTCGAAATTTTGACCGACATTCGTATATATGGCCTTCGTCTGGACGTATTTCCCCCTATCCAAATCCCGGTAATGAATCGTATCCATCACGATCGCGGCGGGATGATCCGGGTCCCTAAGCTGTTCGAAATTTGCACCGACGGCATTGGCATAGGCTTGCAGACTCGAATCGTCTAATGCATGGATCTTAATCTCGTAAGGGTATTTTCCGTCCTGCAGTAAACTCTTATCCTTCTTAGCCATCTCTTGCAATTCTTCGGAGATGTACGCTTCATCGACCCAAGCGCGCTTATAGAACTCTTGAATCAGGTTGTATTCCAATACACCATCTAAGGATACAATCGATTGCAGCAACCGGTCGTCTATTCTTTTTCCATTGCTGTACGACACTTCCATATCATAATTGACGCCTTCCTGCGACAGTTCCAGGGATTGTTTCATGCCGGCGGTAAAAAACGATACCGTCAAAAACAAAACGATGCTGATGACAAGCGAAAATACAATGGCATGATATCTCCGTTTGTTTCTTTTTAAGTTTTTCAATCCGATTTCCGCTTCGATGCCGAAGAGCTTGCGAATGAACCTCGATGTTTTCACGGCTTTCGCCGTAAGCTTAACGTCGGACGTTTGGCGAATCGCGTCCATGGCGGAAACCTTGGATGCTTTGATCGCCGGCAGATACGTCGAGATGAAAATCGTCAGCATCGAAACAATACAGGCAATCAAGAGTGATAACGGCGTGACGATGACCGTCAGCTTTTCACTGCTCCATAATGCCCCTTCAATCATCGGGTTCATGAACCAAAAGGTGATTCCGATCCCAGCAAGACCGCATAGAATACCAATCGGGATGCTGATCAAGCCAATGATGACACCTTCAAAAAGCACGGAATTTCGCTTCTGCCTTTTCGTAGCCCCGACGCTCGCGAGCATCCCTAAATGACGGGAACGTTCCGAGTCGGATATCGCAAACGCATTATAGATGAGCGAAACCGAGCCGATCATAATAACCGCCATCAGGATCGCCGATAAAGAGTACATCATGCTGTACGATTCTTCGTTTTTGGACAAGCCGTAATAATGCAGCAAGTCGTTATTGTATTGGACCGATTCGATATCGTTTCTCTTTGCCACATTTTCCGCATGCGCAAACAAGGACGGTTTGATTTTCTGCAAGACCACCGCTGCATTCACGCGATCGGTTGCCCCGATCATATTTTCATCGACATAACTGATGATCGTATAACCCGGGGCCCCCGCCGTTTCCCATTCGGGGCGCTTGATGTAGCCGACCACCGTATAATCCTTTGTCTTGATATGCTGCAGCCTTTCAGTCAATGTGCCGTTTTCCCTACGCAGCGGTTCGGTCTGATCCAAGGGATGATCGCCCCCTTGTTCGAATCGTTCGCCGATCTGAAGGGTTAGACGATCGCCGATTTCGTACTTCACTTTGGCGTTCGTTGCAACGGGCTCAGAAATAACCACTTCCTTGTCCGTATGGGGTAGACGGCCCTTGCTTAGTTCAACCTGAAATTGCGTGAAACCTTGCGCATCATATTCCTTGATGAACAAGTATGGTTTATTGGGATTTTGTCCCCCTTCTAATAGGGTATAGCCAAGATCCCTTGAAATCGCAACGGTTTTGGTCGCCTCATCGGCTTGTATCGCCGCAAGCTGTTCTTTGGTGACATCATGATATTGAACATGCCACTCCCCGCTATCCGCGATGGTTTGCCTGATCATTAAATCCGAGAAGGAGAACACAAGCGTAGCGACAGCGGTCACCATGGCAACCGAAATGATGACGCCGAGGATGGTGACAAGTGTTCGTCTCTTGTTTTGCTTCAAATTCCGGATGGCAAGTTTGTAGACAATATTCATTGACGGATCACCTCGTCTTTGGCAATCTTGCCGTCTACAATTGAAATGATCCTGTCGGCCTGTAAAGCGATTCGTTCGTCGTGAGTGATGATAATCAGCGTCTGATGATAGGTTTTATTCAACATGTTCAACAGATCGACAATTTCGCTGCTATTTTTGCTGTCCAAATTCCCCGTGGGCTCGTCTGCCAGCATGATGGCAGGGTTACTGATGATCGCTCTGCCGATCGAAACTCTCTGCTGCTGCCCGCCGGATAACTGATTCGGCAGGTGGTTTAAACGATGCTCCAAATTCAGCGTCTTTACGAGCGCATCGAACTGCTTCTTATCTTCCTGCTGGTTGTCCAGCAAGAGCGGCAGCGTCAGATTCTCTTTCACCGTTAAGGTAGGAATCAGATTGAAAAACTGGTAGATCAGTCCGATTTGTCGCCGCCGGAAGATGGCCAGACGCGTTTCGTCCAATGCATAGATGTCCGTATTTTCAACGAAAACCTTGCCGTTTGTCGGTCGATCGACGCCTCCCAGCAGATGTAGAAGGGTCGATTTTCCCGATCCGGACGGGCCGATAATCGCGACGAATTCGCCTTTTTGAACCGAAAATGAAATATCGTCAAGCGCCTTTACCGCCGATTCGCCAGTGCCGTATATTTTAGACAAATGCTCGATTTTTAAAATTTCCATTGCCATATCTCCTAAAAGTTTTGTGGGCGTTACTTCTTGAATCGACTGCGTACAAAACTCGCTTCGGAAGCATGGGCGCTCCTTCAAGCTCAATTCCAGCTATATACCATCTCTTGATATCCAACATCCCACAGGATTACATTTCCCTCAATGGTGATCGCAAGCTCATTGGCCTGAGGAAGATAAATGGAGCTCATATCCGGCTCATGGCGTCCGGCTTCTACAGATATAGTCAGGAACTCATGTCCATCGGCGGTGACCCTAATGCTGCCCCGGGAATCCTTCTGATCGGGAATTCCATAATTCAAGAAGAGGTACACCTCCTTCTTATTGCCAAACGTATATGTGTACGTTTCCTTGTTTCTACCTTCAATGCTGTACACATTATAATGGGGTTCCACTTTTTGACCACCCATCTCAAAACTGGCCGTTTGGGGTCCTGTTGAAGAATTCCCCGTACTATCCCTTAAATCGTTTATCGCCACAAAGGGACCCATCTCTTTGGTGAACGCTTGGTCAACCATTCCGAAGATCCCCCACACCCCGAGCATCAAAACAACGCTGAAAATACCCGCGGCAACAATATTTCTCCAGATGTTTTTCGCGCGAAAGCCAAGTTTGTACGCCCCGAATCCGATGGCTGCTCCCGTTGAGTTCTGTATGACGTCGTTCATGTCGAAGCTGCCGAGAAAAGTAAGCGCCTGAATCGTCTCCAGCACGAGAATGGACAGGATGAACAGAATCATGAAGCGAACAAAGCTAGTCCGATATAACAACGGAATCAATATGCCAAAAGGAATGAAAGCGGCGACGTTCCCGAAACCCACAAAGTCCATCAATGTCGGATGTAGAAGGTCGGATAGACCCGGCAGCCTAAAAAAATCGTCCGGTAAAAAAATAAAGGTGTACCCCTTGATTTGATCTGCCTTACCTACTCTGCCGAAAGCGAAAAACAAAAAATATAGAATAAACAGGGTGTAAAATATCGTAATAGCAAAAATACTCTTGCGTTGTTGCTTCGATTGCATTGTCTTACCTCCATCGTTCTTCTGATGAAAATCATTTTATCTGTCTAAAATGACTTTTCAGTGACGATGGAGATGACAATTCAGTCACTTACGGTGTGACGCTAAATCACGTGCTTATAAAATTTAATCCGAAACTGCGTACCCTTCTCGCTGTCGCTCGTCACATCGATCACGCCGTTCTGGCTGGCAATGATGCTGTGAGCCATCGCAAGCCCTATGCCGATGCTCCCTTCGCCAGCATTCTTTCCTTTGTAGAAACGTTTAAAAATATAAGGCAAATCCTCTTTCGGTATGCCTTTTCCGTTGTCGGCAATGACGAGTTCCGTAAATAACGCGTTCTCGGAAAATGTGATGGCGATCGCACCGCCTTCAGGCGTATGCTCCACTCCGTTTTTCAAAATATTGATAACCGCTTCAGCAGTCCAATTGAAATCGCCGACAAAAGAGACGTCGTCATCCCCCGCAATGGAAATCGTCTGTCCCTTAATATCCATCGGAATCATTACCGGCTCTAATGCCTTTTGGATAAGGCTTTTCATGGGTATTCGGTCTTTTTTGAATGGGATGGTCTTCGCGTCCATTTTCGATAGCTTTAACAAAGAAGAAACAAGCCAGTCGATCCGTTCAAGCTGGATGCGAATATGGTGGGTGAACTCCGTTCTTTTGGCCGGAGGCAGGTCAGGGGCGCTTAGCAGGTCCGCCATGACGGTCATGGAGGTGAGCGGCGTTTTGAGCTGATGCGAAATATCGGAGATGGCATCCGTGAGTTGAAGTTTGTCCCGCTGCAACAACGACCGGTGCTCCGACAGCATGCGCGTCACTTTGTAAATATCATTCTTCAGGATGCTGAGCTCGCCTTCTTGATTATCCCGTACGTCAAGGGTATCATTGCCGCTGCTAATCTCCCGCAAATAGACGGACAGCTTTTCAATTTCGCGGTATCTCCATCTCGTATACAATAAGCTGCTGCCAATGAGCAAAATCGATAGAAAGAAAACGAGTGCCGTGGCGGCAGGAGAAATCATAAGAGCGCCAACAATCGCCGCTAAGCTGATTAAACCCATGACGAACAATAACATCTTTATTTCTCGATTGCGCAGCATCTAATCACCAACCTTATATCCCAGGCCGCGTACGGTTTTGATCAATGTCGGATGTCCGGGATCATCCTCCAGCTTTTCCCGCAGCCTTTTGATATAAACGGTTAACGTATTGTCGTTCACGAAATCGCCGGCCACATCCCAAATCTGCTCTAAAAGCTGATTTCTTGAGAGCACTTGTCCAATATGGTTGCCAAAGATCAAGAGCAATCGATACTCCAAAGCGGTCAGCGAAATCTCGGTACTGTTTTTAAAGACTTTTCCTTCCAGTGTGTTGATGCGGATATTATCGATGTCTATGATGTTTTTGGTTTGGGACGGCTTTTGATATCTCCGCAAGACAGACTTGATCCGCGACAGAAGTTCGCGAACTCGAAAAGGTTTGGTAATATAATCATCGGCTCCCATATCAAGCCCCATTACGACATTGACCTCATCATCGATCACCGTTAAGAAGATGACCGGAATGTCCCGCCGCTCCTTCACCATCTTGCACAATTCATAGCCGCTTCCGTCCGGAAGCTGCAAATCGAACAGGCATAAAGCGAACTGATCGATATCTTCGGCGAGCACCTGTTTTGCGGATGCGACATCATGGCAGATAACGGTTGAATAGCGCTCTTGCTGCAGCGAATATTCCAGACCGGACGCAATTGTTTTATCATCTTCCACTAACAAGAATTTCATATCCAAAACGATCATCCTAACGTTTGATTGAATTTATGACCCCATCTTCATTCTGATAGTTTACCAACGCACTAGGAAAAATAAAAGCCGTTCCCATAAGAAAACGGCAGTCCACTTCGGAAGCAAATTGAGAAGGGTATAGTTGAGATCCTGATCTAATCGGGAATCGGCTCAGTTCTTGTCCCCCCGACATTTGTTTTTGTTTTTCGATTCATCTTTCTATCGTCACGAGTTGAAAAAAATCCTAACAAACAATGCAAAAACACCTCCAAGTTGTCTCCATGCCTTACGACATGATTGCATGCTCTTGAAGGTGTTTTTATTTTGTCTCACGTTATGGGGCAGCCCCTCTATACAGTGAAATTGAGATCCTTTTTTATGTTTTAGATGCTATGTTCCCATGTCATGCGAACGATTTGGATACAGCCCCATTTTCCAGCGATATGCCTGTTTCATGGCTTTTGGCAGCTTTGTGATTATTCGCTCATTTTTTAGTATCCTCTAACCCCGCTAAACATTATAATTTTGCTAGGTATTTTGCGGTACGTATTAACTGGCTGGTAAAGGAGTTCTCGTTATCATACCACGCAGCAATTTTCACCAATGTATCTGTTCCGAGCTCTGTTACCTTTGTCTGTGTTGCGTCAAACAAACTGCCGTAAGTCATGCCGATAATATCAGACGAGACAAGCTGTTCTTCTGTATAGCCATATACATTCGACTGGGACTGTTCCATCTTCGTGTTGACCTGCTCTGCTGTGACGGAGCCGGCTACTACTGCGGTTAATTCTGTCAGTGAGCCCGCCATGACCGGCACCCTTTGCGATGTTCCATCCAGCTTGCCATCCAAGGACGGGATCACTAGCCCGATTGCCTTTGCTGCTCCGGTTGAGGTCGGAATGATGTTGCCCGCTGCAGAACGCGCCCGCCGCAGGTCGATCTTGGGATGGGGTCCATCCAAGGTATTCTGGTCGTTTGTGTAAGCGTGTATGGTGGTCATAAAGCCCTTTTTGAGTGGTGCAAGCTCGTTCAAGAAATACGCCATTGGCGCAAGGCAGTTCGTCGTACAGGAAGCAGCCGAAACAATGGTATCGTTCTTAGACAACGTATGTTCATTGATACCGAAGACAATCGTGGGAACATCGTTCCCGGCGGTGGTGGAGATCAGCACCTTTTTGGCGCCTGCTTCAATATGTGCTGCTGACGCTTTTTTTGATGCGAAGTAGCCAGTGCATTCCAGAACAACGTCAATTTTCAGTTCCTGCCAGGGCAGCTTTCCGGGGTCTTTTTCGGTATAAATCGGAATATCCACACCGTTCACGTTCAAGCTGTTCTCACTATAACCAATCTTGGCATCATAACGCCCTTGCGTGTGTCATGCTTCAGCAAGTGCGCAAGCATCTGCGGACTTGTAAGATCATTGATGGCTGCAACTCTATATCCATCCGTATCAAAAAGCTGCCGAAATGCAAGTCTGCCAATTCTGCCAAAACCGTTAATTGCGATGTTGATTGCCATCATCATAACCACCTTTCTGTCAGATACCCAAATTATATCCCTTGAAATTTTGTGATACACTGTCATAAGTGAAGCATTTAACTATACTATCTGTCAGGTGAGAACCATGCCACAAATTGACCGCCATAAAAACAGAACGGTAAATATCGAATTTGTAGCTGCCGAGGATTTTGCACATATCCCCTACCCGGAGCGGTTTACTCTCGTTTTTGTCACAAATGGAAGCATAAAAGGGATATTGAACGAACGCCCGGTCACCATTTCAGCACCCGCTATTCTTTGTTTGTCTGAAGAGGATACGATACAAGGATTAGAAAAGCACAACGCTTCTGCATCATCATTTTGTTTTCATCTGGATTTTCTTAACTCAACTCCTCATGCTGAAACAGCAGATTACTTTCCGACCGATTTGAAAATACAAACAGGTCTTTCGCTGTTTCGTAAGTCTCCTGAACGAACGGGCATACCTCGCATAACCGAGAAGGCATATCCACAATTATTGGAGTGGTTTTTTGTGCTTGGCACGGAAGTGTATGCGCAAAGCGATGCACTCTGGGCATGTAGAATAAAAAAATATTTTATTCAAATCATGGGAGTGCTTGAACATTTAAACCGTCACAGTGAACAATCACCTGTGGATTTGGTTCTGGAATATATACACACCAATTATTCGAAAAAAATCACCCTGGAAGATTTAACAAAGTGCGCGTACTTGAATCGCGTTTCTCTCAATAAGATGTTTCAGGAAAGATGCGGGTCCACAGCGATGGGCTACTTAATGTCGCACCGCTTGAAGGTTGCGGGGAATCTTCTGACTCATACCGACATGAGCTTAAATGAAATTGCACGAGCTACCGGATTTGAGTATGACACTTACTTCATTAAACAATTTACGGCTAAAAAAGGCATGTCACCAACAGCATATCGGGAAATTTCCCGCAAGTTCTCTGCTGCCCAATGATGAAGGAAGATTCTCCTCTTCATAATCTAATGTTACTTCAACGAACAACGGCAGCCGGTCACGTGGCCAGCTGCCGTAATGAATTGTTGCGCTATAGTTCTTCGTTAGTGCAATAACAAGTTGCTATGACTCATTCAAGATGGAGACATCAGACAAAGCTTCAGTTTCTAGCCGAAAGGGAGCCAGTATGTCCTAAAACTATCGTTTTCCGTCATGAAAAATGAACCCTACGAGTCTACTACCGTAGACATAAAAATATCAACGGGATCCTCACGATCCACTGCAAACCCGAAGCGTTCATATAGACGAATAGCCGCGCTCCCTTGAAGAACATTCAAAGTAACCCGTTTTCCTGCGACATGATCTTGTTTCAGGAAATAAGTTAATACTTGGCTGCCGATTCCTTTGCCTTGGAAATCAGGATGGATGTAAAAATGCTCTAATAAATACCCGTCAGTTAGCGTTTTGAAAGCAATGCATCCAATAAACCTAGGCCCTGCTTTTATGATCCATGTATGATTTGGATCAAATGAATCCCTTAAACGTTGGCGAACCTCTCTTCATTAAATCTTCCTAACCTTGTTAAATCATCATGTAGTACTATTGCCCGTAAATTTGCAATTGTCTCAACATCAGAGCAATCGGACCGGTGAAGAGTAATCTGATCCACCAAGCTGACCCCCCTCCCTTTATTCAATGAATTCTTGGGCTATCCTGCCTATCCCTGCGTTTAGCTCGTAACCATTATTTATAGCATTTTGGGTACAGAAACCATATCATCAAAACACTTGCCGTTACTTGTGGTACGGTCACCCGCTGTCTGTAACGGCAGGCTTTAGAGCTACCCTCAGGGAGAGGACTTAACATTATTGAACTAGCTTGAAATAGATAAGCTACCACCTGTGAATAGCGTATATAAATGAAATAAGTGCCCCGGTTTCGCATAACATCCTATCTATGCTCTTCGTAAATAGCCACATATGTAGAGAATTCGAGAGAAATTATTGAACTACCCTGCTCGTTAGCTAAATAATTTCCTTTCTTTCCGCTTTGTATCTTAGAGTCACGTATTACTTCTAAAATTTGACGGTCTTCATCAATTCCATGACCCATTTGAATTTATAAATGCGATCAGCTCCGTATCTTTATGACTATGACAGAAGTTGTCACTATCCTAATCTATACTAAGTTTTAGATTCTCGTTAACTTTCGTTAAGTAATGAAGTGAACAGGAAACATGAATCACTTGAAGTGCCAGCCCACCTATTTTCTTATCACTTAAATAAAGTACTAGGAGGTGATATGTGAGTGTTAGAACATGTATTAGCACTTAAGCCCAGTTAATGTTATATTTATAAGGATTCATTACCGAATTATTCCAAAATAGTCTGGAGGCCATTGGCATGGAACTAACTCACACTCGCTTGCTTGTAGATTGCTTTAAGGAATGTTTTATTTTTTACCGAGATGTAATGGGGTTGGAACCCATTTGGGGAACAGAGGAAGGAAGATATGCTGATTTCAATGCAGGTAACACTACTCTGGCCCTTTTTGACCGAAAATCCATGGCCGAAGCGATCAACGAATCTTACTCTGTAGACGATCACTTTAATGATAGGACAGTCATCGTCTTTCAAGTGAATGACGTAGACAAGTCATTTCTCGAATTGAAGGGAAAGGTAAACTTTATATCTGAGCCGGTTTCAAGGCAATATGGGATTAGAAGCTTAAATTTCAGAGATCCAGCAGGAAACTTGATCGAGTTGTATCATGAAATTCCTATGGAGTAGGGGGTGTATTGAATGAGTACTATAAGTTATGAAGAATTTGTCCAATTAGTAGAAAAAAATAAGATTATTCCGTTCGCAGCGTTTATCCCAGATTATCCATCGTTGACAGCTGCGGCGGATCATAACGACTGGCATTCAGGATCCGGTACGGATCCATGGTTGTGGCGTATTCGGATTGTCCAAGACGGTGTTGCTGCATATGGAAAGTTTTTTGGTGATAAGGCCTGCTTCATTCAAACCGATTATTTTCCCATAGTCAGGTCCCTCCTATCATCCGGCAAAACCATTGAAGTACGTTATAATGACGGTCTGATATCAAGAACTGCGTATCATATCTATAAAGTCTTGTGCGAGCATGGAAATATCGATTCGCGAAACTTGCGGAAATTGACCGGTTTGGATAAAAAAGAGAACAAAAAAGAATATGAAACGTCACTGGTTGAACTACAGAATTATGGTGATGTCGTTATCACTGGAGCAGCAAAACAAAATGAAGATAATTCAGGCTGGAACAGTATGTGCTACCAACCTTCGGAATTATGGTTGAGCTCGATTCAGGCAAGAAGTGAAGATGTACTCGTCGATGATGCGAGGATTCGGTTGAAATCGGAATTATCCGAATTTTGCTCTGAGAAATCTTTTAGATTCTTTGCAAAGAAACTAGCTCTCTGACTCCGCCTCTATGACGCATCATCAACCGATCATTTTTTGCTAATCCATAATCATGTTGATGACTTGTTTTGCAAACGCAGCATAGGGATCGATCAGATCAGGGCTTCGATCAATAGCCCACCTTAGGTTATCGAAAGCCCTTAATAGTAGCAAATGCCTCGTTTCAGGTAGGTCTTTTTCACTTATTCCGTACCCGTCCATAAACGCTTTAAATTCCTCAACATTTGCACTTTCTTCTAGTCTTAAGATTTGATAATGTATCATTTGAGCAACAGTTGCATGCGGTACCACGCTTACTTCTGGATTCCAGTCCAGTAATATAACTTGCTTTGCCTGATTGACAATTGTATTCTTCAAAGACATGTCTCCATGGTTTAAGCCGAAGTGAAACGATGTATTCTTCAAATTTTCAAACAGTTTTTTTACTCTCTGCGATTCCATCGGAGTAATTACTCCAAGCTCAATCAAACGATCATGCTCATTCAAACAATTGATATTATATTGCACATACCCTTGCCAACTGCCGTCTGATCCGGCATGAGTAGGTGACTGAAACTCACCGTGGACTGGATCAAACAGATCCCCTCCATATCCTCTCACTTGAATAGAATGAATACGCTTGGAATATTCGCCTAGTTTTCTCCAAATATCAGACTTGGGAACAGTACTGTCTACCCCGTTGTCTCCCTCAATAAAGGCTTGAATCATAAATGCGGTTTCATCAACTATACCAATGGACAACACCTTAGGTCCTGGAACGCCAACTGCGGCTGCCTGCTCGATGCACCACTTTTCTTTGATAAAGCTCTGAAATGTATCTTTATTGTTCATCCGGACAACAACTTTATGACTCTCCGTTTCGACTACGAAAATTTGATTTATGATGCCTTTACCTATAATTTGATATGAACTTTTTACTTGTTCCTGAAGAAAATCGCATGCTATTCGCTCTGCTTGTATAACTGCAGATTTTTCCATTGTGTCCTTTATCCCTCCAAGCGTCGTGCTTCTAATAGTTTATCACACACTATTTTGGATAGTACGTTTATAATGAAACTCTACTTCCCGTAACTTTAATAAAATGAGCAGGCAACTGTAGCCTGCTCATTTTTAAGCCTTATTCAACTTACGTTTCTGTTAGCTTAATTGCTAATATATCGACGCATAGAAGGATAATGACAGCGCCCCAATTCATTGTCAGCTGCCTTCTTTTCTTTATTTAATTATCGTTTCCCGTTAGTTTCCCGGTATCATCTATAAGGTGTAAACAGGTTGGCATGTCTAAAATTAATCAAAGCATCATATGCTTCATCTAAATTCATTTCAAATTGATAATCGTCCGAGTTGCGAGAATTAGGATCATTCAAATCAACACCATTAAGGCTTCCGATATGAGGCATCTTCAACATCTCTTTCGTGAGTATTCGCTTTAATTGCTTATCTTGCATTGCACGATCAAAGTCCAAGAAATAAGCATCCTCTGGCAACTTCATGAATGAATTCAGTAATATGTTGTCGATACGAACGGTTAATGAAGGCGGATTCTTATCCGATCGTATCATTGAGTCTGCTGCTAATACCCCCTCATTAAAGGATGTTCCAATTGTATAATATGCATCACCATAACTTTTCTTTAATTGTTCTCCGATATATGTAATTTCTAGCATTTCGTTATCTATACTAATCCCTTTATCTTCTGCAATTTTAACAAAATAGTCTCCTGACGCTTTAATCTTTTTAGCGATATGTCCATTATGCCCTGCGATTAGTATCGGCCCGTTTGCTTGATTTATAATCCAATCCACTTTTTCCTTCATGGCTGTATCGCGATTCTGCGAATGTGAAATAAAGTGTAAGAAACCATAACCTTTACTATAATCTCGTATTAAAGAATCATTTATCGACGAATAGTAGGCATATATAGACAGCATATTCTGCATCGCGATCTCGTACAATTGCTTGCTGGACTTGGATATAAGATGATCAGCTTTCATATTCATTTTGTGTATCAATTGTTCAATAAGACGAACATCCTTCTGTAACAGTGGACTCCATTGATGTTGTATCCGTTTATACATACTTGCAGTTAATGCTCTATCTCTATCAGAATCTAATTCATCACCGACTAAGAGATAAAATAATCCCATAAGGTCATCAACACTTACATTAATGCTGCTGAACTCTCTGTAAAGATCACAATCCACATCTTTTAAATACTTGTCAAGTATGGGTTGTATTAGGTTTGGTCGCTGAACATCCATGCCCCAATATTGCAACTGTTCTTCACTAGATGCGGATCGATTATATTCGCGCATCCAATTGAATAACGCAGCCATCTCTTGTGTGTGGTACATCGGAATCCAGTCTTCCCACACATCTTTCAACTCTATGTCCTCGCCAGAAAGATATCGATTCATTAATTCAGAACCCGCAAATTCCTCCTCCAATACCAATGTGCGAACTCCATACTTTTCGACAAGCACCTTAAATACATCAAGCCGCACAGACTGAAATTCAGCATTGTTATGGGTCGCTTCGCCTAAACCAATAATCTGGACACCATCGGGTATCGTCAATTGCTTAACGGGTACAGCATATTTTTCTAGTTTATTCGTTAGATCATTTGGTTGACTAGAACAAGCAGTAAGTAATATCAATATAACGGTTATCCATGCTAAATATAATCGCCGCCTCATTGTTGCAACTCTCCTCTCTATAGGGGATTTATCTTCCTAACATCAAATCCCATATTAGGTATTCTATAATTTTATTGAGTAATCCTGCCTTTCAGCTTAATGATCTAGAGAAGTGAAATGTAGTTTATGCATATCTAATCGGCAATCGGGTAATGTTCTTATTCATTACGGCAATCGGGACAAGAACTTGTACCGATAAAACAAAAAAGCCGCTAAATTAGCGACTTTCAATGGGATCATGATCTTGTTCCCGACACGAAGAATCTCCAATGAGATTCCGTCTATTTTCGCTCAAGATTCCCCGAATCGCTTAGCGGCTCGTGCCCGGGCCCGAGCGATCTCAACCTCTCGATTGCGGGGTTCAGCTTGAGTCACCAAAGAATCCAGCAGCTGCCTTGCAACGATGGTAATCTCTTGCACCCCTTGGTTAAATGCTGCTTCGTTCGCTTTGGAAGGACGGTTAAAGCCCGAGAGCTTCCTTACGAATTGCAGCGCTGCAGCCTGAATTTCTTCATCCGTCGCAGGCGGGTCGAAATTAAATAAGGTCTTGATATTTCGGCACATGGCATACTAAACCCCTTTCTTGTAATGAACGCACTTTGATGTATCCAGCATAACATAGTTTGCTCATTCAAATAGTTCCTCAACCCTTTCATATTAAAAAAGAAGCAAAACGCGGACTTTGTAAAGGAACGAACGCGAGTAACATTCGCCCCATTTTTCGTAAAGCGATTCATTCCAATCTTCATCCGACACTTCTTTTCCAAGAGCCATTTCGTATGAAATGGCTAGGAACGAACCATTTTCTGCAGCAATTTCTTCAACCATATTACCTCTGGTCGATGGAAGAGCATTTGAAACTGCCAGTCCTTTTTTCGACAAAAAATTTAAAAATTCAATTTCCCCCCGTATATTATTTATTGATCTTCTAATTGTATGTGAGATTTTCAATATGAAAAATGCATTGTTTTTATGGTATTCATAAACAAAGCTTTCATAACCGCCCATTGAACGAATATTGTCTCTATTAATGTCATATCGCTTTATTGCTTCGGCAAGGATCTCTTCAGTGAATTGCTCTTCAATTTCTCGGATCATTTTCTCTACCTTCTTCCATTCTTAAGTTAAGTAGTTGCATCATTTTTTCAATCGGAAATTTCGGCAAACACCTGACGATAAAGCCGCGTTGATTGCTTTCCAAGTAATTGTCCATAAGCGCCCTCTGCCCTCTCTTAGAAACACATCGAGTGCTGGTTAATGCCTGGCAGCGGCAAGCACATCATATGTGACCCTTGTTGGATAAATCTTAAATGAAGAATATTCATCAACCTTCTTAGCACTTAAAGATATCCCCTACACTTTTCATCTCTAAATCGGAATGCTCGTTCTTGTTGACTGTAACATTCTTGTTAAATTATGAAAAGGAAAGAAATTAGTTAAATCAGCCCTTATCTTTGAAGGTTATTGCTTGTTAAAGAGATAGAGACAGGATTCATTCGTTGGTAAACTTCTCAAAATCACTTTTCAGCCAAAGCTGATTCCTGGTTCAAAGAGTTAGGAATGGGTATTGATGCGTCGGAAAAGCCAAGCGGGGCATTGTGTAGGAACAATTCATGAAACCAACTGCAGACTATAACGTAATACTGTATGGTTACGAATGCAGCAAATTATGCTTTGTAGCCAACCATCATAATTACAAACAGGAAGGAGGTAGTACATTGGGAAGGCGTTATTGCAAATGGATCAAGCTCCGGAACTAAAACGGTTTCAGAAGCGACTGCCGACAAGCTTTTTGCTCGGTTCGGCCAAGCAGCTTGAGTGGTTGGGACTTTTTCAAGCTACCTCCTTTCGTGGCTTGCAATGGAGCCGAACCAGCATTGAATCGTGCGTATCCGAATAGCCGTATTTCAATCTGGAGGTGAATCCCTCAAATTTGAGGGAATTAATTGGACATTATTACCGTTACAAATTTAATCATACTCGTTGTCTTGATCGGATTGACCGCATTTTTCGTCGCATCGGAATTTGCCGTCGTGAAGATCCGGATTCGCGAATTGATCAATTGATAGCTGAAGGCAACCGGAAAGCGGTCACCGCCAAAAAGGTCGCGAGCGACCTGGACTACTATCTGTCCGCATGTCAGCTGGGCATAACCGTTACCGCCCTGGGGCTCGGGGCCATTGGCAAGCCTGCCGTTGAACGGCTGCTGTACCCGATATTCGACCTTCTCAACGTTTCGGACGCCGCAGCATCGGTTGTATCCTATGCGATCGCATTCATCCTCGTGACATTCCTTCATGTCGTCGTAGGCGAGATGGCGCCGAAGACGCTGGCGATCCAATTTGCTGAGAAGTTGACCCTTCTTCTCTCCGCCCCGCTATATTGGTTCGGCAAGATCATGTACCCTTTCATCTGGGCGTTGAACGGAGCTTCACGCGTCCTTCTGCGACGATTCGGCATTAAGCCGGCGGGGCATGAGGAGCATTATTCCGAGGAGGAGCTTCGTATCATCATGACCCAGAGCTATGAAGGCGGCGAGATCAATCAAACGAAGTTGGCCTACATGGAGAACGTATTCGCATTTGACGAACGAGTTGCAAAAGATATCATGGTGCCGAGAACCGAACTTGTGACGCTGGACAAGGATATGAAGTATGAAGAAATCGTCTCCATCCTGGACGAGAATAATTACACTCGTTACCCCGTCATCGAGGAAGGCAGTAAGGACCGCATCATCGGCGTCGTCAACGTGAAGAAAATGCTCCCGCATATCGTTTGCGGACGCCATCGCAATCTTGAGGAATTCGTACGCACCATCCCCTATATCTTTGAGGCGACCCCAATCAAGGAAGCTATGCTGAAGATGCAGCAAGAGCAGGTGCATATGGCGCTTGTTATCGACGAGTACGGAGGCACGGCCGGTATTTTGACGATGGAAGACATATTGGAGGAAATCGTCGGGGAAATCCGAGACGAGTTCGATGCCGATGAGGTGGCTGACATCCGAAAGATCGTTGGTGATCAATACCTGATCAACGGCCGCGTCCTGCTGGAGGACCTGGAGCGGCAATTCGGGATGATCTTCCAGGATACCGGCGGCATGGACACGATCGCGGGCTGGATTCAGTATCAACGCGGCACGACAGTGCAGAACGGGGATGAAATCGAGTTCGGCGGCTATGTATGGACCGTCGCCGAAACGGACCAGCTGCAAATCAAGCAAGTCCGGTTAAAACAAATGGAACCTACCATCTGAACCAACGAGCAATCGCTATAATCAATCTACCTGTGGAGGTGAATCCCTCGCCTGAGGGAAATTATTGGACGGTATAATTGCATTAAACCTGTTTCTGGTAGCCGTGTTCATCGGACTGACCGCATTCTTTGTCGGTGCCGAGTTCGCCATTCTAAAAGTGCGGATGTCCAGAATGGATCAACTGATTGCCGAAGGGAACAAAAAAGCGACGGTTGCGAAGAAAGTCGCGGGCGACCTGGATTATTATTTGTCTGCCTGCCAGCTTGGCATTACGATCACAGCCCTGGTGCTTGGTGCTCTAGGCGAACCGACCGTGGAGCGCATGCTGCATCCCCTCTTCGAGCGATTCGATGTGCCAGCGGCGGTTGCAACGGCACTATCCTATATCATTGCCCTGTCTATCATTACGTTTTTGCATGTTGTCATCGGCGAGCTGGCTCCAAAAACGCTAGCCATCCAATTTGCGGAGAAAATGACGCTAATGCTGGCCGGACCTCTGTATTGGTTCGGAAAGGTCATGAATCCGTTTATTCACGCTCTTAACGGCGCGGCCCGCTTGCTCCTTCGCATGGTTGGCGTCAAGCCGGCTGGACATGAATCGGTTCACTCCGAGGAAGAACTGAAATGGATCGTGGATCAAAGCTACGAAAGCGGCGAAATCAATCAGACGGAACGGGCCTATTTAAACAATATCTTTGCCTTCGACGAGCGATTGCTGCGGGAAATTATGATCCCCCGCGACCAGATCGTGACCGTTCGTAAGGGAATGCCGCTGAACGAGCTGATCCAGTTGCTGGACAACTATGATTTTACCCGCTATCCGGTCGTGGATGAACATTCGACGGATCACTTTGTCGGATTTATCAATACCAAGGAAATGCTCACTAGCATTGCAGCCGGCAAGGAATCCGACGTGGAGCGGTTCATCTACGACATGCCGCGTTTCGCGGACACGGCCTCCATTCGGGACGTCCTGCTCAAAATGCAGCAGACGCGGGTTCATATGGCAGCCGTGACCGATGCTTCTGGCCAAATCGTCGGACTTGTGACGATGGAGGATATTTTGGAAGAAATCGTCGGCGACATTCGTGACGAATCGGTAGGCCGCAGCCTGCCAGCTCTTCAGGGCTGATTCCAGTCTTACTGCGTAATGAACAATATTAAACGTCAATCAGCCCGTTATGGGCGGTTGACGTTATTTTTATCATAGGGATGGGGCACTGGTAATGGTAAAGCATCGAAACGTCTGGCTACCCCACCCATACTCCACAATTTTCCCATTTTCATTGGAGAACATCCTTTTTATTGGTGTTTAATCTTGCTGTCCTTACTCTCTTTTTCATCAAATTCTTCTCTTTCTTGTTTTCCTCAATAAATATCAGTTGTTCTTTTCAATATTTTGCCAGTTAGAAATACTTAATATTTCCGCTGCCTCTCCAATGAAGACCGCTCCTGCTTCCTCATCATCTTGCAGCTGGAACAACATCCAAGCCGTCATAGGTGCAAAAGCATATTCTTGTTACGATTTCGTAGGGGATGAAAAATCCGAACGCCAATTCAAATCCTTCCAGTCCTGATTGTGGTTAGAAGAATTCCGGATTTTATCGCAACCAAATACAAAATAGCCGCAACTATGCGGCTACTAGGCGTGTTTGTTCTTGTCGTCTTACCTTATTTGCTTATCTTGCATTCGACGAGCTGATGGATCCGTTCCCGTATCCTGCCGTTGCAGCTACCCCTTGATCCCCGTCATCGCAATGCCTTCAATGAAGTACCTCTGGGCGACAAGAAAAAGGATGAGCACCGGAGCGCTGACCATGGTCGCAGCGGCCATCATCGCCCCCCAATCGCCGTCTCCGTACTGGTTCTGAAAGGAACTGAGTCCTACCTGTACGGTGCGTAGTTCATCGCTATTCGTGACGATTAGTGGCCAGAAGAAATTGTTCCAGGTCCCCATAAACGTGAAAATCCCCAGGGTCGCCACGGCCGGTTTCAAAAGCGGCGTCACGATCGAAGCCAGAATACGCATATGCCCCCCGCCTTCAATTAAGCCCGACTCGATCAGCTCCGTCGGGATGCCCGTAATGAACTGGCGCATGAGGAAACAGCCGAAGGCGCTCGTAAGGCCAGGAATAATTAGGCCCGAATACGTATCCACCCAGTTCATTTGCGACAAAATGATAAATACGGGAATGATCGTTACCTGCGAAGGTACCATCATTGTTCCGATGTAAGCCAGGAAAAGAGTTTTCCTCCCCTTGAACTCCAGCTTGGAAAAGGCATATCCGCTTGCGACCGACGTTATCAGAACACCTGTCACGGTACTCGCCGTATATAAAGCGGTATTAAAAAAGTACTTATTCCAGGGAGCCATTTCCCAAGCCGTTGTGTAGTTGGACCAGGCAAATTCGGTAGGAATCCACTTGGGTGGGTACACGAATACCTCTCCCGGTGTTTTGATTGAAGTCGTGATCATCCATACTAATGGCAGCAGGGTCGTCACGACCGTCAAAAGCAGGATCGCGTAAACCATAAGCATCCCGATCATGTGTGTTGGTCTTCTCATCCGTTAAACCTCCTACAACTCAATCCTCTTTCTTCTGATACGAGTTCCACTGCCAGATTGTGATAGCGAACAGCAAAATAAATAGCAGAACACTCACCGCTGAAGCCCTGCCAATTTTGAAAAACTCAAACGCATATTGGTAGATATAGTAAGCGATCATATTTGTCTGGTTCATCGGCCCGCCGTTCGTCAAGGCATAAATTTCGCCAAAGGTCTGGAAGGAACCGCTGATCGATGTAATCAAGATAAAAAATGTGGCTGGTCGAAGTCCTGGAATCGTAATCCTGAAAAATTTCTGGACGGCATTCGCACCGTCGATTTCCGCAGCTTCGTACAGGGATCTAGGAACGCCCTGCAGCGCAGCCAGATAAATGACCATGTTATAGCCAAACGACTTCCATATTGAGAAAATGATGACGGACAGCATTGCCGTATCCGGCGAGACAAGCCATTGAAATGGATGATTGGGATTTCCGACCCCGATTTTCTCCAGAAAAAAATTCAAAAGCCCGTAGCTCGGTTCATAAATCCAAATCCATACCTGTGCCACGGCGATTACTGGCAGAATGGATGGCAGAAAAAATGCCGCTCGCATCAGCTTTCGGCCTTTGATTTTGCTGTTAAGCAGCACGGCCACCACGATCGCAATGCTCATGGAGAAGGCTACCGTAAATATCGTAAATACGGTTGTATTGACGATGGATTTCGTGAATACGGGATCCGCAAAGGATTGCTTGTAATTGTCCAGCCCCACGAGCGTGAATTGATTCGCGAACAAATCAACCTCTGTAAAGCTCAAATAAAACGAATAAAATATGGCGAACAGCGTAAATACGGCGATCCAGACAACATTTGGCGCGATCAGCATCCATGCAACTGCCGCATCCTTGCCGAATATACGTTTAAACTTTTTCATGTTTGCACCACCTCGCACACGCTTAATCAAGAATAGAGGGAAGGAGACGGATGCCGCTTTTCTCACCCCATCTCCCTCCTACACGAGCTTATTTAGATGAAGACCATGTTTTTAATAACGGTTTGCTTTCCTCGTACGCTTTTTGCATGGCCTCTTCGGCCGTTTCTTTGTTATGCATGGCAGCTTCGATATGCGAAGTGATAACCTCGGTGATCTCCGTAAGGGTGAGCACGTTAAAAGGCTGATATCTGCCGTACTGGTACCCGTCGATGTGAACCTGAATGTCCGGATTCTCCTTGACGAATTCCTTCCAAGCAGCGATATCCGAACTGCTCTTGCGAATCGGAATCGAACCGTAACCGACCGCGAATTCAGCCGTGTTTTCCGGCGTGGACAACCAGGTTAGAAAATCCCAGGCCGCCTTTTCCTTTTCCGGAGTTGTTTTGAAAATAAAATTGTTCGTGCCGCCCAAAATCGTCGCCTTGCCCTTTGTTCCTTCAGGCAACGGCGCAATGCCATAATCCAGCTTTTCGTTGGCATTCAGGGTTGGAATAGACCATGGTCCCGTAATGCTCATCGCGATCATGCCGGATTGAAATCCGTTTTGCGGCGGCGACAGGCTGGCCACTTTGTGCTTGTTGATCAGATCAGCGAAAAATTGGGTTGCGGCTCTACCGCCTTCTCCGTTAAACTGCAGTTCCGTACCTTCTGCATTGACATATTCGCCCCCGGCCTGCCACAAAAAGGGTGCCCAGGCGGCATCCAACGCTCCGCCCTGTGTCGTTGGCAGGGACATTCCCCATCTCTTTTTAGCCGGGTCCGTCAGCTTCTGTGCCGCTTCGACCAGCTCATCCCAGGTTTTCGGCGGTGTAACGCCCGCTTCATTAAACAGCTTCTTATTATAATAGAGTGCACGATTATTCGTCTCAATCGGAATGCCGTAGGTCACCCCGTCAAATCTCACGTTACCGTCAATCAGACCGTTCAGGAAGTCATCCTCGTTCCACTTGTCCGGCTCGGCCTGGATAAATTCATCCAGAGGTTTGACGACATCCTTCAGCGGTCCCAGCCACATCGGCCACATCAGCATCCCGACTTCCGGCAAAGCCTTGCCTGCAGCTGCTGCCGTTAACTTGGTCACCATATTGTCCGTATCCACGAACACGAGCTTCACCGTGGCATTTGACTGCGACTCGTTATACTTTTTAACGATATTGTCTAAAAATTTCGCGCTTTCTCCGGATGCACCATGCCAAGCCGTAATCGTTACCCGTTTACCTGAAGCCGTCTGATCCGTGCCTGATGCTCCCTCCTTCCCTGAAGATCCGGAGCACGCCGATACTACACCCAGCAGCATAGCTGCTACCAGCGGTAAAGCCAGTCGTTTAAAATGTTTGAACACTTGAAGACCCTCCCATTCGTAAATCTCGCCTATGCTTTATCCCTTGCCCTGTTCTGCAGCACAGTGCTTTAATAAAGCGTTGATTAAAAACTGATTTTACTGTAGATTAACGGTACCGTGTCTACTTTTAGACTGAAAACCCAATGTTGTAAGCACTTACATGAATGTGGTGAGTCCATGATATACAATATCCGCCGGCTGGAACACCGACGAATCTTAGCAATAAAGTGGAAAAATCTTATGTGTTTTGGATAACGGGAGGTTAAGCTGTGGCTGGAAAAACGCATTTTTTCAACTATTTATACCGCAGAACGGTCGCATATATTGTCTGTTCCGTCATTGTGATCACCGTTCCCCTGCTCATCATGCTGTCGGCCTACTCCAGGAACGAGATCATGAAATACAATAACGAAGCCATCGGCCTCATTAACGATCAGCTGGATTCGTTCTTCCGTTCGATCGAAAACACACAAAACATCATTACGACCGATAAGAGTGTCGTTCTGCCGCTCACGCTCTACTACGCCGTTCCCAATTATGATATCAGCGCGGCCACCAACGCGTTCCGCAGCATGTCGACAACGTTAAAGAACATGACTATGTTTCAGGACGGGCTCCAGTTTTGCGTTGTGGGCCAGAAAGGGCATTTGCCCGTCAACTCGACGAAAGAAGACATTAACGATAACTTTGTCCCCAGGGATGCGGCTTGGTATGAGATATTCGAACGAAATCCTGAGATAAGCCGGATTTTCTTCAACAATGAGCGTGATTACTATCTTTCAGCCGAAAAAGCCATCTCCATCATCAAACCGATCCCCGACATTCAGACAAGAAAGCCGATTGCTTATGTCATTATGGATATTACCTACCCTGATTTCAGGGATATGGTCGAGCGGATTCATCCATCCATTCCGATCCGGATTCAAGATCCTTCCGGGCAGATCTTGTTCAGCAACATGGACCCTTCGAGCCAGACGTCCTCAAGGGACAATAAATTGTTTAGCCGCCAGGTTTCGACATTTACGGGGATTGCGATTGAGAGCTACGTGCCGGAGCAGCTGTTTATCAAGCAAATCAGTTCGATCATCCTTGTAATCCTATCCATTATGGCTGTGTATTTGTTTATTATTTTCATCATTTCGCTCGTTTCCATGAAGCGGTTTACCCGCCCGATCTATTTACTGATGAAGGCTATGAAACAGGTATCCAGAGGCAATTTAGAAGTCGCCGCAAACTACCAAGGGAATATCATCGAGCTCCATGACCTCAAAAATTCCTTCAATATTCTCGTGACCGGCACCAAGGACCTCCTTAAGGAAAACTATGAAATGAATCTTCTGAAGACGCAGGCTGAGCTGGATGCTCTGCAGCAAAAGATTAATCCTCACTTCCTATATAATGCCCTTGAGACAATCTCCAGCCAGGCCATCATCGACGGCTCCAAAACTGCCAGCATCATGTGCCAAAAGCTTGGAGCCCTGTTTACTTACAGCCTTCAGCCTCAGGACATCGTAACGCTGGAGCAGGAAATCAGGCATCTAATGGATTATATGTATATAGCCGAAATCAGCTCTTTTTATCCGGACATCCACGTGGACATGAACATCGATCCGGATACGCTGGACCAGCTAATACCCAAAATGGTGCTTCAGCCCCTGCTCGAAAACTGCTTCAAGCATGGATTCGGCAGGGAGCCGGGACATACTCCTAAGATCTGGATCGAAAGCAGCATTCAGGATGAATATGTTCGCATCGAAGTGTGCGATAACGGCAGGGGCATGTCTTCCGATGAACTATCCCGGTTGAGAGAAAGCTTGAAGCAGGTGGAGAAAAGAACACTGTCTTCTCCCGGTACCTCAATCGGGCTACGACATGTCCATTCCCGGTTGGCTTTATTTTATGGGGATTCCTATGCCATGGATTTTCAGTCCGCCCCTTCACAGGGACTACGAGTCGTATTATTAGTTCCAATCCGAAAGGAAGATGCTTATGTATAAGGTCATAATCGCAGATGACAATCCCATTATTTGCACAGCGCTGGAAAGCCGCATTCCATGGAATGAGCTTGGTCTGGAGCTTTCCGGTGTTTGCCATGACGGCAGCGACGTTCTGGATCTGATCGAGAGACATGCACCTCATATCATGATCACGGATATCAGAATGCCCATCCTTGACGGAATCGCGCTTATCGAGCGGCTGCGCTCCCACGGGCTTCCACTGCAAATCATCATCATCTCCGGGTACAACGATTTCATATATCTTAAGAAAGCCATCGATCATGATGTGGCAGGTTATTTGTTGAAGCCGATTCAGGACCAGGAGCTGCTGAACAGTCTGCGTAAAGCGATCGGTCATTTAAAGGAACAGGAAAACGTCTCCCAAATGAGCCGTACTGCCCGTATCCACGAGCTGCGCGAATCCAAACGGAACGCCAGCGATCGTTTGTCCGCCGTCATTCGGGGCGTGGAGACCTGTGAGCGGTGCGGAGATGTTCTCGCGGAGCTTTCTTTTCCGTCGCCCTACCAATGGCTCTTGTTTCAGTTACCACTTCAAGAGGATGGAGGTTTACCCGAGATCACCACGGAAGATCTTTTGGAGTATGAGGATGTTCTTCTTCATCAACATGCACGGTCATGCCATCTATTCCTACCGTCCGGCACCCTGCTCGCTGCCATAGCTCCATATGAGCAGGCTGCTTCGGTTACGGACCTGGTTTCGGTGCAGCTTCGGGAAGATGGCATCCAGACAACGCATGCAGCCAGCATGCAGTTTCAGTCGCTATCCGGCATGCAGCGGGAGCTAATGGGAACAATAGCCGGTTTATATGGACAGCTATTTCAGAGCCGATTCACACCAGCGACTGCGGTGCATACCCCTTTTCTGACAATCAAGGATCAGCGGATCATCAGCATGCACCTCTCTCTGCAGGATTACAAGGGCTCGCTTGCGTATATTTCCGAGCAGCTCGATCATTGCCTGGTCTCAGCTCCGACACCGGGTCATCTAGATACCTTCATTAAGACCGTGTTCAAGTGGTATTCCGACTATGATCCAGCGTATTACGGCATGCAGGAGCAGATGGATGCAGCGCTGCTGGCTTCGCTTGCCTTTTCCTCGAGGGCCCATATACTGAATGCATTAACCCCAACGACAGAACCGGACTCTGATTCGGGGAGCAAAGCGATGAACGTCGTTCAGTATATCGAGAATAATCTGAATCAGACCTTGACCTTGAACATGCTGGGCAAGATCTTTCATCACAACAGCATCTACCTTGGACAGCTGATCAAAAAAGAAACGGGAATGCCGTTTAATCAACTGGTGAACAAGCTGCGGGTCGAGCGGGCCGAAGAGATGATCCGCCGCAATCCCGATGTGAAACTGACGGATTTGGCCTATCAGTTGGGCTACTCGGACAGCAAATACTTCTCCAAGGTATTCAAGAAAATTACGGGAAGGCCGCCAAGCCAAAGTGCGGATTCCGAAATGTAAAAAGCGATCTCAAATCCTGAATGGAGATCTGCCTATCGATCCTTATATCAAAAAATTCAGAAGACCTTCCAGACAATGGTTCACTTTCCTTATCTGTCTCTGCCGAAGCTGAAAGGTTAACCGATAAAAAATAAGAAGCGATCCAGTATCACTCCTGTGATCTCTGATCGCTTCTTAAATTGCATGAATGAGAATACAGTGACAGCCCTGTATAGATCAAATCCCATACATAAAGCCGACTATTAACAAGCTTCCAATGAGCGCTTTCTTTGTATAAATACTACAGTGTGATTTCTTTCTCCCAAGTTAACTCATTACCATGTTCATCTCGGAAAAGAAAGAGTACTTTCCCTTTCTCTCCTTTTAGATTATCGGGATAGATAAATCCAGAATACTGTCCATTTCCACTAATATAAAAGCCATCCTCTCCGTTACTACCATGTTCAACCGCTTCTTGAATAGTGTTTTTTACAACAGAATGTTCGGATAACCACTGCATTTCTACCAAATTGTAGCCTTCAGGAGCCTTATTTACAAAAAAGTCAAAGCTATTTCCTGTTGTTGGCTTTTCTGTCTGGTCAATAATAATTAAAATTTCTTTGTCCTGGGTATCTTGATTAGATTGATCAGACTGATTAGATTGAATTGTTTTAGTTTCACTTACATTTTTATCATTGGTTTCTTTAGAATTCCCACCTATCTTTTTATCATCTGAAGTATCAGAAGATCCGCTTTCCGCATTATTACCTTGATTCTCTTCAATGTCACCGGATTCTTCTTTATTAATACTTTCTTTCTTATCTTCCTGCTCTTGATTAGAATCAGTTGTCGTATTCCCCTGAATCGTTTCAGACTTTTGATTCACATTGCCATCTGATGTCTTCGTTGATTCATTACCGCAAGCGCTAGTAATCAGCATCATTACCACACCTGTAATAACGGTTACCTTTTTAATGTTAATCATTATTCATTTCCTGCCTTCGTTTAAAGTAAAGTAAAAAGCCACGCCTTGTTTAGTGTTTACTGCTCCATAATCGCTGCCGTGCAGTTCAAGAATATGCTTTACGATCGCCAGGCCCAAACCTGTTCCGCCGGTTTTCCGATCTCGAGATTTTTCCGCCCGGTAAAAGTGATCCCAAATACGTACTAGATCCTCCTCAGGAATAGACTTTCCGTTATTCTCTATGATGACGGTAATAGTTCCTATTCCTTTTTTTATGCTCATTTTAATCTCGCTGTTTTCAAATGCATGCCTTATTGCATTGCTCATAAGATTCAGAAGAACTTGTTCAATTCGCCTTAAATCTGCCTCAACAAATAAGCCTCTCTGGTTCAGATTATTAGTATAAAATTGAAGCTTTTTAGATTCCATTTGTTGTGAAAAAGAATCTACTACCCTCTGTATTAGATTATATAGATCAAAGGAGCTTGGAGACAGCTTGACGGCTTTCACTTCGAATTTAGATAATTCCAACATATCCATAATCAAGTCGTTCATCCGGTCCGTCTCATTAACAATTAAGGCCAGGTATCGCTCTTTCTTCTCCTTTGCTACTCCATCCTGTAACCCCTCCGCAAAACCTTTCACTATGCCAAGCGGAGTCTTAAGTTCATGTGAAATACTAGCAATGAGTTCTTTACGAAGCTCTTCAGCCCGTTTTTTTTCTTCTACGTCCTCCTGCAGCATTATGTTTGCGTGTTGTAGTTGTTTTATTGTCGTATCTAAGTTATGGGATAATATATTCAAGCTTCGAGATAGTTCTCCGAATTCGTCATTGGTTCTAACATCAGGCGGTGAAGAAAAGTCTAGTTTAGCCAGACGTACTGCTGCACGGTTTAACATAATCAAAGGGCGTGAAAGCATTCTCGAGTAAACTAATGAAAGTAACATTACAAGGAAAATAATAATGGGTGCTGCATAAATGAAATATTTTCTTAGGGTATTGACGGCTTCCCCCACCGGTTGCATGGAGGTCATCGAAAATAAGTAATGTTTCTCGTTAGCACTGTTTAAGAATGGGTGAAGCAAGAAAACATAATCGACCCCGCTCCATTTATCGCTCCAATTCACCCTGATTACTGAACCCTGTTTTAGTTGGTGTTGATATAAATCGACGTTTTCTAACCATTCCTCGACTGCTTCTTTTACCAATGCGTCTTGATATAAAGGGTTATAAGTACGATTCTCAGGAATGAGCAGATCTGATACCGTACCCTGAACCCGCACAAGTCCAACTTCTGGATAATTTCCCCTTGGTCGGATGGAAACAGGCTGCATGATCGTATCGTTTTCATCCATAAAGATTCCATCTACAGCTATTACATCGCCTAATCTTAAGTTCTGTGGTACCTCCCCTTCCTGTATCCCATCTAACGGGATCTCAATTTTTACAATTTTATTTTTAGTTTGCAGTTTTATAAAATAAGGATTCAAACGAATGATTTCAAAATTACTGTTCAATATTGAAATACTAGTATCATTTTGATTCATGAACTCCCCGATTGTTCTAGCGGGAAGTTTTGCATTCGGCTCTTTTTCCAACTCCTTCAAGAGCTGATTCGAGTTATGCTCCATTGCATTAATTTTAGATGATCTATAAAAATGCTCGAAGAATTGTCCTTGGGCGAACATGACCAAAGAAAAAATAAACAGGATTAGAAGTGAAGTCGCTACAAATAATTTGGTAACTACACTGTGCTTTTTCATCCCTCACACCTCAAATTTATAACCCGCACGAACTACCGTAACTATATACCGTCCTGTTTCACCAAGCTTTGCTCTTAACTTCTTAATGTGTGTATCCACGGTTCTTAAATCACCTAAATAATCATATCCCCAAACTGCGTTTAAAATATATTCTCTTGATAACACTTTTCCGTAATTTTGAACTAGAAAAAGGAGCAAGTCATACTCTTTTGGAGAAAAATCTATATTCACTCCTGATATATTTACGACGTGTGCCTTTCTATTAATTTGTAGTTCACCATACACAAGCATCTCGTTTTTACGACCTACAGTTCCTTCTTTCCTCTTTA
The DNA here is from genome assembly GCF_038003785.1 of Paenibacillus sp. FSL W8-0919. NCBI lineage: Bacteria > Bacillati > Bacillota > Bacilli > Caryophanales > Paenibacillaceae > Paenibacillus > Paenibacillus sp. FSL W8-0919. The sequence continues at coordinate 4,606,870 of NZ_JBBOPV010000001.1, read as the reverse complement.
ATAGTGCTTTAGCACGGGCTACCAATACTCGAGGACTCAAAGGCTTTATGACATATTCATCTGCTCCAAGTTCAAAACCCAATAGCTGGTCTTCATCATCAGACCTTGCCGTAATTATGATTATGGGTATATCTGATTTTGCCCGAATACTCCGGCATACCGTATAACCATGCATTTCTGGCATCATAATGTCAAGAATAATAAGGTCGAAATGGGCAGCATTAAACTTATCGAGAGCGATCCTACCGTTTTCCGCTTCTTGCACTTCCCATTCTTCCTGAATAAAGTAATCTGAAATAAACTCCCTCATAAGTACATCGTCTTCAATCAATAAAATGCTTCGTTTCATTACAGCACGCTCCACTTTCTGTTTTCAAAGGCATATAGAAATCACCACCTCTATTGTTTTATCAGTATAGCAGAATAGAAGCACGAACCACTTTTATCTTTTAGCGATCCCATTCATTAACTAAATATAAATTAAACTTGTGTATAACGTGTGTACACGTCATAGTTTTGCGCAAATTCTTTCGTTTTTCTAATCCAATCCCGTTGTTCTATCCATCACTCCGAGAGTGAGTTCTTAAAAGAATACTCTATCTCTGTGCTTTCCAACTAGTATCGTTCTTAGGTCTAGGGATCAAATCAGCCTTTAGCCGTATTAAGTAAATATTCTTTCATGGCTTATATTATAAAGGGCACAAGATCCATATATTAAAAAAATCGGAATAGAAGGGTATGCGTAGAAGCTGAGGAAGATACGTGTTTCAGAAAAGATACTGTTATTGGGGTATGGTTTGATCCTTATATTTATGGTGGTACAGGATTGGGTTCCACTTGGCACGTTAAATAATGTCCAGGCAATTTCATTGAATCGTTCAAAGAGCGAACTGGTCACCGTCACAATTATTGGAGTTGTGCAAATTTTAATATTGATAGCTCTGATATTGGTTTTTGTCGGCAAGAGACAACCTTTATGGGTAAAGTTTTGGTTTACTTATTCATCCCACTTTTATATTTGCTGGAGCATTGCTTGATTGGTGGATTCCTTATTTGTTTGGATACGGTGCCGAGGAGAAAAGTACAAGATACATCGAAATGTTTGGAAACACGCATTCCTTTTTGCCTTTAAGGAATGGTATTGTGCCAAATACACCACATATCCTGTTCCATACGATACTTCTAATCTGCATCTTCCTTACCATTTATATTAGCTTCACTAATAAATCGAGGAGTTCGCAAAAGAAGTATATTTCAAGAGAAAAGGTTATATAAGCACTAGGGTTATTGACTGGGATCTCACTGGAGGTTTTGATTCAGACTATATTAAATAGGTGACATATTGAAAATATTTTAACGCATCTAAACTTTTCAACACTAACAATGAATGAGCATTTTAAGAAAAGGTAGAGACTTTATCTAATCGGGAATCGGCTCAAGTTCTTGTCCCTCGTCACCCCCCCTATCAAATAATTTGAAGGGGGGGTGGTTTGATGATGGATACACCTTTTATGAAACACTAACATCTCTTTTACTTAAATTCTTAAATGCCAAGTATTCCTTATTGGACTTCATATAACTTAATATCTTTTCGGCACATTCTTTTGGATTCATCTTTTCCGTATTTACTCTGAGGTCGTACTCATCAACGCTATATACCTTGTTGAACTGTGAAGCCGCTAGTCCAATAACTCTATCTCCTCTTGCTTGCTCTCTTCTAATGAGTTCTTCTTTCGAGCATATTACTCCTACAAATAACGTAGGCTGATCGAAAAACAGATCAAGACACTCATTCAACCACTTGTCGTTGTCGATTACGGTATCTACTATTACATTCACACCAATTTCTGAAAACAATTTTATTGTCGAATAGTACACGGAGAGTAAGGGATCAAAAATGATTTGTCCGATCCTTTGCTGATCTACTTCTCTTGTAGGTTCAACAACATCTAAAAATTTGGTGTTGAATTCTTTAATAAAATGATCTATTGATAAATAATGAAATGGAATCTCTGTTTGATTCATCAGTTCTATAGAAATACTAGTCTTTCCTGAACTTGAAGTTCCGTTCATTAACACAATAATCCCTTGCTTCAAACGAATCACCCTCACGTATAGGATTGGCGTAGCGTTCACATATCGTCTTATCTCTTGCCAAATTGGGAGGGCTTTCACCTTTTTTAACAGAATGTAGAAAGTACTCACCATGATTTATCTCCAGGCAGTTAAGCTGCTTACCGTAGGCACATGCTCCGTCAACACCTATCTTATCCTCAAGAGGACTAAACCAAATATCTGCAGATGAGTGCAAATAAACGCATGGCGTATGGCCAAAAACGACGATCTTATCTGTACCTGTGAGATTGTTAATGAATATGTCTCTGATCCACAAAAAATCGTCATCGGGCTGTTTTTTCCAATCCTCATAGAATGGGTTGATTCCGGCATGTACGAAGATATGAGTATCTGTTTCATGGTACAATGGCAGATCATTAAGAAAATCAATGTGCGGTTGGAAGTGATTACGAATAAATTCCTTGGCTTTTATATATGTATTCCAATCAAATTGCTCCTCCAAGAAGTCAAAACCACAATAACTCTCTATCGTCTGATACCCTCCATTATTTAACCAATGAGCATTAAGGCTCTCATCATTGTTGATCAGGGCGCTTACCATCATATCATCATGGTTTCCCTTTAGTACAACCACCCCAAACTCTTCATGCAATTCCTTGACTCGCTGCACGACCTCTCTGCTCTTTATCCCTCGATCAACGTAGTCTCCCAATAAAATCAACTCATCATGTTGAGGCCTATAATTAACTTTGCTTAGCAACAAGTTGAATTCATCGAGACAACCATGAACATCACTAATTATCAATGATCTGATACAGAACCCTCCTGTCTCAGTTGAATCTTTCATAATATACTATGCCATTGCCATCAGGTTTATATCGACGAGTCTTCGTTGAACAGGCTAAGGACAAACGGCTAAAATTCGCCATCTCCTGCTAGTAATATCCTAAAGCTCCTCAATACGCTTCGCTCAATATAGTTATTTCATATACCATTTAATCGCATTCTTATACAAGACCTTTTCAACTTGATCATTATCAAGAGTGTTGTAAATCAATTCAATATCAGAATGATCATAAGGTCTCTTTGCTCTCGTTGAAGGTAAATCGGTTCCAAACATTAAGGCATCTGGGTTAATTGAATAAATTGTACGGATAGCCTCTGTTACATCAAGATCAACCCTACCAAAGCCGGTTGCTTTTACTCTAACTCCCTTATCGACTAAAGATAGAAGGTTATTAAACCCCTCTCTTGATAAACCCAAATGATCTACCGATACTGCAGGGAGTTTTTCCAAAGTTGTTGCAATTTCAGGTAAAGAAGTAGAATCAATATATAATTCAGCGTGCCATCCTACTAACTCATGAACTCTCCTGGCGAAGTAGTCTAAACGGGAGATGTCTTCCGAACCTCCTCGCTTGACATTAAAACGAATGGCTCTTACACCGTAGCCATGCAGCCTGATTATTTCTTCATCTGACGTATCATGTGGCAATTGAGTTACACCAACAAAATTCTCACCGAGTTTTTGTAACGAATTAATGAGATAGTTTTGATCGAATCCTTGAAATGAACCCGATATAATAGCACCTCCCATTACATTTAGTTCCTGAACTTTATCTAAATAGTCTTTGCAGGTAAAGGGCTCAGGTAAGAATCCTTGATTCTCTATTAATGGAAAACGTGGGTCTATGATGTGTAGGTGTGTATCAAAAATGGTTCGCATGAATTTTTCTCCTCTCCTATCGCCAGATGTAAGCATTAGAAAAAGGTACACATGTGTTTCATCTAATGAAATTAAGTTTCACTAATGCTTCATCTATATTCTAACTGAAAAACACTAAGATAAAAAGCACCCAACATTGATAGAATTATATGAGTTTGTCGCATGTTTTTCTTTAGAGTCACATTTTATATGGATCCTCTTCATTAAGCTATTCCAACCCTTTAGCTTAATGAAATAGCATTGGAATTGCTTAGATTTTCATTTAACCGGTAATCGGACTCATTCTTGTCCTACAGCTGAGGCTGAAATTAAAAGCATAAATCCAATGAGTATTCATTAAGTAAGTATTTCTTTAAGAATCCATTATCTAGGATATTCAATTCTAACCTATAATTAAGGATGTCTTATGAATACAACCTACAAGCTCAGTCAATTCTAAATACAGCATGTAAATAAGCCACTTGGAAAGGACCAGGTGGCTTACTCATGTCATATTACACTTCCTCAAGTCTTACTTGTTGGCGGTACCGGTAATCTTCTCGTAGTACGGAGCCAGCTTGGAAGTCGCCTGCTCATATTGCTCCTGTTCTTCTTCGGTCAGCTTCTCGGCATCTTGGACAAGACGGACCATGAACCCGTACAACCAAAACCGGTATTACAACGCAACATCTTCACTTAAATCCACATTTCTGCCGCTTTCCCGATCAATCTCACCTTTGAATCCTCCCATTACATAGCTTTGAAGCCAACTTCTAAAAGAACTGCCTTATCCCCCGGAAGTTATGGCCAAACAAGTTGGAATCTTATTGGAGAGAAGTCTTTAGAGCATTACTGGTCCATTTGTCATGCAGATATGAAGAAAATCAACCACGAATAAGTGGTATTGTCTGGTCCTCATGCATAAAGGGCAGAAGTCGACGCTTCTGCCCTTTGATCGTTGCCCCTGCCACTTTATATCTATATTTACTTCAACTCCGTCACGTTGCCGTCAATGCTGATGCTCTTGATGTCTACATCCCCTAGAAAAACGAGGTTATTCTTGCTGTCGAGATTATACAGCCATTGAAATCCGTTCTTTGTGGTACTTGTCGAGCTGACATGCAGCATCAGTTCTGATCCGTCAGCGGCAATAACCTTAACCTCCGGCGTATATTCCGGCAGTTTATCTAACTCACCGTCGGTACGCTTGCCTTCGATAGCTAACCCGATGGAAGAAACACTAATAGTACTGAGAGACATTGCCTCCTCGCCCTCATCAATCGTCAGATTTAGACCCTGCTCTCTTTGCTTCCCGGGAGAAATGGTGAATTGTACATCCCAAGGGCCTTCAACGGCTTGGGTGATGGCCGCTGACGTGATTCGATCGGCTGTGATCCGTGCCTTTAGCCCGTCGAGGTCATTCATCGCATCCATTTCAAATACGCCGATAAGCTTTTTGTCATCGTCAACAAGCTGCTGCCCCACCATATAATTCACATCATGTTCCATATTCAGTTCAAGTGCAGGTATCGAAGCACCCTCTGGGAATGGCATGCCATCCTCTTTCATGAAGCTGACCACCAAATAACCGCTGTTGCCGACATAAATCCCTTCTTCCACATTCATGGTTACCCCGGAGGCGGTATCTGTCCCTTGTATAGGTGACCGTTCGTCTTCCGCAATGGATGCGGATTGGCCGAAGAACTGCTTCAAGCTATCCATGTACTGACTCGCAAAAGCGGTCGTGCTAAGTATCATAATCATCGCGGCAGCGATAACGATACTGGCTTTATATTTTTTTACCTTCCTGTTTTTAAACATCATCGTTTCCTCCTCTAGAATACGGTTCATCGCTCGATTCTTGATGCGTTCCAAACTGATATGCTGCGTCAACTCGCGTTCCTCTTCCTCCGTAAGAAAGAGTTTCTCCAGTTCCTGATTGTCGATATTGGCCAAGATATCTACAATTCGTCGCTTCACTTGCATCCATCCCCTTTCGCTATTCATTTGAAGCTTCACTCCTATAGACACGCTCCTTATAAAAATCCTACGGATTCTCGGTTTCATAATGGATGCGCAGTTTATCCTTCGCCCGGCGGATCCGGGCAGTGACGGCTTTCTCCTGCATATTCAGCCTGCTTGCAATATCCCGGACTTTCTCCAAATAGAAGTATCTGCGGATAAAGATTTCACGATCCGGTTCCCCCATATCCTGGACCATGCCGCTAATCGCTTCCTTCTCCTGTCGCAGAATAGCCAGTGCCTCTGCAGAAGGACAAGAAACCGCATCATCTTCCAGTTCCGATTCTATGACCCGCTGCCTTTTTCGCAAAACATTCAAAGTATGATTACGCGCGGCTATGGCCAGGTAAGGCTTGAGGCTATCTCCACGCAGCATGATTTTGGGCCCGTCTGTCCACAGCTTGACCAGCACGTCCCCGGTGATTTCCTCCACATCGTAGGAATTAAACCGTCCACCAGCCACCTTAGCAACCACCGCGGCTATGTAGCGTGAATATCGGTCAACCAATGTTTCAAAACATTTCGGATCTTTCCGAGCAATACCGTACAACAATGTCCGATCCTCCATGGATCCTCCCCCCTTTATAACCATCTCTTTTAGTTGAACTAAGCCCATAAATCCGGTGCTACTATATAAGACACCATTAATTCCGGAAACCCTACATGAAGTCCAATAAAAATTCACAAAAAACCGTTACCGGAACCCGATAACGGCTTAGCTGGAGCGATGAATATCTGATTTGGCTCCTCCCACACCCCATTTCCTGTTTTGCTCGCGAACTTGTGCGGCATCCGGGTTACGCATTTCCCAGCCCGGATGCGGCGACAGTTAGTAACTCCACGATATGTATGTAAGAAGTAAAGGAAACCCAGCTCTTCAACAGATAGCCAATATAAGTGAGCAACCGTTAATGAAATATTATCAAAAATATTTTTTTCTCATCAAAAAAAGTCACTCGGGAAAAATCCGGAGTGACTTTCGGCTATTTGTTCATTTCGGTGATCCAATCCTCTATAGCAAGAACAACCTTTTCTAATTGCTCTTCCTCATCAATGGCTGGATCATGATCCCCTTTTTGCTTTCCATATGATCCAAATTGTCCATGGTTCCCTCCCTCGATACTGACATACAAAGTGTCTGCAGGTAGGTTGGTTCTAGCCCTTTCCCAAGCTTCTCTGTTGAGTACTCCATCTGATGTCCCTGTTATTTGCAATACAGACAGATCTGAATCTTTTATTGAACCCGTATCATCAGCGTAAGAAGCCAAGAAAAATATTCCCTCAAGCTCCTTACTGTGTTCAGAAGCATATCTGGCTGCAAATGAACCTCCTAAAGAATGTCCCCCAATAACGTATGATTCATCGGGGTGTTCTTCAAGAAAGGAGTTGGCTTTATTTTGACCAAAAATGGCTAGATTCAGCGGCATGTCTGCAATGTATACGCGATGTCCCAGTTTTGCGAGTTCCCTCGCAAAGGGGGAATAGCTTTTCGGTTCTACCAGACCTCCAGGGTAAAAAATAATATTAGGTTCGATTACCTTCCCCATACCAGCCTCAAATTTGTAACCGTCTTTTACCTCTGTTACTTTGACCAAATTATCGCTCTGAAAAGCGAGCTCCGCTTGACTGGAAGGACTGTAGGTTATCAATTTCAGGTATATGAATAAGCCAATTGCAACAATCACGAACAATGAGCATCCCCATACCAGCCTTCTAATCCATTTGTTTTTCTTCTTCATGGTTGACACTTCCCTTCACTTGAAATAAATTAAATTATATTTACCGGTAAGTATAATTACAAGTTTAATTTGTTGATATGGATAAATTGTCATAAGTTATTCCCGGAGGCTATGATGATGAATAAGGATTCAGTTGGCAATAGGATCAAGATCTTGTCCTATAAAAGGATAAGTCTTGGTCCTATAAACGTTAAACCCTCCTTATGCTCGGATCTCTGAAGGGTTTTGTTCTTATCCGTCTGACGCCTGACCTCTCCTTGCCATTAAAATAAAGATAGCCGACCCATACTGGTCAGCTACCTTACGAAACGGATACTATTTTCATAATTTTAATAAAACCACGTTACCTACAGTGCAAATAAGTGAACAAGGATATCCATCTAATTTAGTAATTTGGCTACTGACCTGGTAATCCAGTAAAAAATTTCGCCGATCGTCATTACTTTTTCAGTATTATCAAATTTTTCTTCGATTCCTTTTTCGCTTTTTTTATTAGTAAGCATAATTTGATCTCCTTTGGTGATTCCTTTTTACTCAACTTATGTGTAGCTTTCATGTAGTTTTATACGAAAATAAATTTGTGAAAGTTCCGATTTTCAAAAATAATTCAGCTTAAGGTAGCAGTGAAATGCAGCTAAAAGCTTATCTAATCTAATCGGTAATCAGACTTTGTTCTTGTCCCCCGGCTATTGAGAATCCAATCAAAAAGAAACTCCGTTCCCCTTATATGGGACATTTTTTGGTGGAAGAACAACCCCGGTTTTCTTAAGGATTCCTCCATAGAAGTTATTTTTTTAAGCTCCATGAATGAATGACTGTATTGTTCTTTTTTAAATGGCTGTACCTTATGGCATTCTTATTCTTCAGTTCATTAAATAACTTATAATAATCCTGCTCCAAGGTTTCCCAAGCACTGTATTTTCCATTTCCGTCTAATCGCACGGTTAGAGAGCTTGCATTTGTTTCGTTATACAGGATTCCATTGGACGTTTGCCAATCGGGAATTTTATCTTTCCACTCCGCAAATATAAAACCCTTCCACTTGTCCCCGAGAGCCGACATCAATAAATTTCTATTTACTGGGTTAACTCCTCTGAACATTTCTAGCCTAGGATGATTATTATCAATGAAGAAATTACCGCAATTGGAACATTGATAAACCGTTTTAAAAAGTGTGCCTATTAATGATCGGATTCTCATTGCAGCCTCTTCTTTATCTGTTGATGACGGTCCCGATTTCTCAATAGCATCGTCAATCTCGTCCAGGAGATCAAACTGATCTTGATCCGATATTAAATATCCCTTATAGGATAAATAATCCGTCGTATCGTGTATTATTTGTCCACATTCACGTCTAAAATTCATTCGTTCACCTCAAACCGGCCGCTTCTTAAAATTAGGGTTGCCATTTACAAAGTATATTGCAATATAAATATTACCACATCCTGGAGTTTTCCTGCCCGATAAGAGAAACAATCTAAAGAGAAATATACAATTTAATGGTCCAGTTTTGAATTTTCAATGTTAAACCTTTTGAAACATCCCGCTATAATGAATCGTAGTAACCATTAAGGACGGTGAAGAGAATGGAAAAAGAACGTTTATTAAGGAAACCAACTGAACAGGGAATAGAACTCACCCCTCTCGAAATACATATGCACGAGTTTGACCACAGGCTTCGTGGGTATGACCAGGACCAAGTTAACGATTATTTGGATAGGATCATTAAAGACTATGAAACATATAACAAAATAATAAAGGAGCTTCAGGAATATGTAGTTATGTTGTTAAATCATGCGACTCCTTCAAGCGTTCCTGCAGGCCTCCATCAACGACTTCGCGAACTAGAGATTCATTGTTTCGGCAGACCGAAAGATTAAGGGAGGTTCCTGTCCAGACGAGGGTATTGACACAAAAGAGGCCTTATGAGGCCCCTTTTGTGTGCTCTCTAGCAGCAATCTGCCAGCAAATGTTAGTCGGCGCTCGAGATCGCTCGCAAGGTGGGCTTCAATCATGTGAATCACTTCATACAATCCTTAAAAAAGGTCCAAGGAAAAACACCTAAAGGTTTTAGGGAATTCAGAAGCGGATTAAGGAGTTGAACACCGTGAATTACTATAAAGGAGCCATACCAGGATCAGATAACTTTATCTACTTCAAAAGTGAAGTTAAGCTTTATGAAAATGATGTTATTGTCTTAGAAGAAAAGAAATACTTCATTGAACGAATTGAAAGCGGACTACTAATTTTACAGAAAGTTGGCGCCATTGTTTCGGTTAGCGTATAAGCTTACATTTATAAATAAACAAACATAATATTGTACTACTTGTTTATACCATGTCAAAAAGCATTAAGTTGTCTTCCTGCATAAGGCAATCGCTTTTTTGCAATTGAGAAATGAAGACAATACGATGTCAGGACCATCCAAATACTGCGTAACTCTGTCTGCATCGATAAACTCTATATAACAAAAAATAGACACTATCAACTTAATGGATAGTGTCTTACGTGTGCTTGGCGGCGTCCTACTCTCCCGGGACCCTTCGGTCCAAGTACCATCGGCGCTGGAAGGCTTAACGGTCGTGTTCGGTATGGGAACGCGTGGAACCCTTCCGCCATCGCCACCAAACATGATTTTTGCGCTGCCTTTGCTTCATGATTGCTCATCAGCAAAATATCAAGCCTTAGAAAAGGCATGCAGCTTCAAAATCGTTTCAAGATTTTTTGAACCTTGAAAACTAGATACGAAACGTCTTTGCGTTGATTAGAATCCGTAGCATTTCCCCAATGTGGTATCGGGGTCCCCGAAAAGTATTCGGCATTAGCTTCAAAGCTTCGCTTCACTTTTTGGGGTATTGTTTATGCTTCCGTAGCGAGCTTTCTTTCAGAAAGCTTTTAGGATAAGCCCTCGACCGATTAGTATTGGTCAGCTCCATGCATTGCTGCACTTCCACCTCCAACCTATCTACCTCGTCGTCTTCAAGGGGTCTTACATACTGGGAAATCTCATCTTGAGGGGGGCTTCACGCTTAGATGCTTTCAGCGCTTATCCCGTCCGTACGTAGCTACCCAGCCATGCTCCTGGCGGAACAACTGGTGCACCAGCGGTACGTCCATCCCGGTCCTCTCGTACTAAGGACAGCTCCTCTCAAATTTCCTACGCCCACGACAGATAGGGACCGAACTGTCTCACGACGTTCTGAACCCAGCTCGCGTACCGCTTTAATGGGCGAACAGCCCAACCCTTGGGACCTACTTCAGCCCCAGGATGCGATGAGCCGACATCGAGGTGCCAAACCTCCCCGTCGATGTGGACTCTTGGGGGAGATAAGCCTGTTATCCCCAGGGTAGCTTTTATCCGTTGAGCGATGGCCCTTCCATGCGGTACCACCGGATCACTAAGCCCGACTTTCGTCCCTGCTCGACTTGTAGGTCTCGCAGTCAAGCTCCCTTATGCCTTTGCACTCTTCGAATGATTTCCAACCATTCTGAGGGAACCTTGGGGCGCCTCCGTTACTCTTTAGGAGGCGACCGCCCCAGTCAAACTGCCCGCCTGACACTGTCCCCGTACCGGATCACGGTACCAGGTTAGAACCTAGATACGATCAGGGTGGTATCCCAACGTCGCCTCCACACAAGCTGGCGCTCATGCTTCTTAGGCTCCCACCTATCCTGTACAGATCGTACCCAAATCCAATATCAAGCTGCAGTAAAGCTCCATGGGGTCTTTCCGTCTTGTCGCGGGTAACCTGCATCTTCACAGGTATTAAAATTTCACCGGATCTCTCGTTGAGACAGCGCCCAAGTCGTTACGCCATTCGTGCGGGTCAGAATTTACCTGACAAGGAATTTCGCTACCTTAGGACCGTTATAGTTACGGCCGCCGTTTACTGGGGCTTCGGTTCACAGCTTCGGAGTTACCTCCTAACCGCTCCCCTTAACCTTCCAGCACCGGGCAGGCGTCAGCCCGTATACTTCGCCTTGCGGCTTCGCACAGACCTGTGTTTTTGCTAAACAGTCGCTTGGGCCTTTTCACTGCGGCCCCCTCGGGCTATTCACCCTACCGAGGCACCCCTTCTCCCGAAGTTACGGGGTCATTTTGCCGAGTTCCTTAACGAGAGTTCTTCCGCGCGCCTTAGAATTCTCTTCTCGCCTACCTGTGTCGGTTTGCGGTACGGGCACCTTCACCTGACTAGAGGCTTTTCTTGGCAGTGTGAGATCATGACCTTCGCTACTGTAATTTTCACTCCCCATCACAGCCCAGCCTTATCGATGTGCGGATTTGCCTACACATCAGCCTCACTGCTTGGACGGACATCCATCAGTCCGCGTCACTACCCTCCTGCGTCACCCCATCGTTCATAACGGTTTACGGTGGTACAGGAATTTCAACCTGTTGTCCTTCGACTACGCCTTTCGGCCTCGCCTTAGGTCCCGACTTACCCTGAGCGGACGAGCCTTCCTCAGGAAACCTTGGGCTTTCGGCGGATCAGATTCTCACTGATCTTTTCGTTACTCATACCGGCATTCTCACTTGTATGCTGTCCAGCGCTCCTTACGGTACACCTTCAACCTACATACAACGCTCCCCTACCCCTGAATCGACTTCACTCCGCCTTCGAAGTGTGTTTAACCCCTGAGAGCATTTGGTCATCCTTGATTTCATCTCAAGTCTGACAAAAATGTTCAACTCAGGCTCACTACCTCAAAGAAGCAGTGAAGTCGATTCAAGCCATAGCTTCGGTGGTGTGTTTAGCCCCGTTACATTTTCGGCGCAGAGTCACTCGACCAGTGAGCTATTACGCACTCTTTAAATGGTGGCTGCTTCTAAGCCAACATCCTGGTTGTCTGTGCAACTCCACATCCTTTCCCACTTAACACACACTTGGGGACCTTAGCTGATGGTCTGGGCTGTTTCCCTTTTGACAATGGATCTTAGCACTCACTGTCTGACTCCCGGATATAAGTCTATGGCATTCGGAGTTTGACTGAGCTTGGTAACCCTTGCGGGCCCCGCACCCAATCAGTGCTCTACCTCCACGACTCTAATTTCCGAGGCTAGCCCTAAAGCTATTTCGGGGAGAACCAGCTATCTCCGAGTTCGATTGGAATTTCTCCGCTACCCCCACCTCATCCCCGCACTTTTCAACGTACGTGGGTTCGGGCCTCCAGTGCGTGTTACCGCACCTTCACCCTGGACAGGGGTAGATCACACGGTTTCGGGTCTACGTCCACATACTCAGTCGCCCTATTCAGACTCGCTTTCGCTGCGGCTACGGCTTCTCGCCTTAACCTTGCATGGGAACGTAACTCGCCGGTTCATTCTACAAAAGGCACGCCATCACCCCTATAATGGGCTCTGACTTCTTGTAAGCACACGGTTTCAGGTTCTATTTCACTCCCCTTCCGGGGTGCTTTTCACCTTTCCCTCACGGTACTGCTTCACTATCGGTCGCTAGGGAGTATTTAGCCTTAGCAGATGGTCCTGCTGGATTCATACGGGGTTTCACGTGCCCCGCACTACTCGGGATCCGTCTCGGAGGGTTCACATTTTCGATTACAGGGCTTTTACCTTCTATGGCCGGCCTTTCCAGACCTGTTCGTCTAATCTAAACCTTTGTAACTCCATGTGAGACGTCCCACAACCCCAGAGAGCAAGCTCTCTGGTTTAGGCTGTTCCGCGTTCGCTCGCCGCTACTGACGGAATCACTCTTGTTTTCTCTTCCTCCAGGTACTTAGATGTTTCAGTTCCCTGGGTATGCCTCCTCGCATCCTATGTATTCAGATACGGGTAACTGGCTATTACACCAGTCGGGTTTCCCCATTCGGACATCCCCGGATCGAAGCTTGCTTACAGCTCCCCGAGGCAGTATCGTTGTTCGCCACGTCCTTCATCGGCTCCTAGCGCCTAGGCATCCTCCGTGTGCTCTTAGTAGCTTAACCTCAAAGTTTCGCTTGCGAAACTAACTTCGAAAGCATAAACTATGCTCCGGTTATTGTGCTCATCGCTCTGTTGTCCGCTTGTTTCCTGATTGGATAAAACCACTCAATGGTGAAACAAGCTCCCAAAGGATCGATGATCCCAAAACCTTCGCGTGCTACTTTTATTGAAACTTGTTTTGACACAAGTTCAGCTAAAAGGATATTTCTAAAACGCAAATTCGTTTCGTTATCTAGTTTTCAAGGATCAAATTCAATCGGCCGTTAATCGACCGGAAGAATATCTTATCAATTCTCAGCGATCTTGTGAAAGATCTGGAATCAACAAGCTTGAGAGGTTGAACTCTCAAAACTGACCAACGAGTGAGTTGGTTGACTTTACTTCGTAAAGCCTATTTATCCGGCAGCTTGCGCTGACCGTATTTGTACCGCTTCGCTACGGAAGCGAGGTACTCCATAGAAAGGAGGTGATCCAGCCGCACCTTCCGATACGGCTACCTTGTTACGACTTCACCCCAATCATCTACCCCACCTTCGGCGGCTGGCTCCCGTAAGGGTTACCCCACCGACTTCGGGTGTTGTAAACTCTCGTGGTGTGACGGGCGGTGTGTACAAGACCCGGGAACGTATTCACCGCGGCATGCTGATCCGCGATTACTAGCAATTCCGACTTCATGCAGGCGAGTTGCAGCCTGCAATCCGAACTGAGACTGGCTTTTTAGGATTGGCTCCACCTCGCGGCTTCGCTTCCCGTTGTACCAGCCATTGTAGTACGTGTGTAGCCCAAGTCATAAGGGGCATGATGATTTGACGTCATCCCCACCTTCCTCCGGTTTGTCACCGGCAGTCACCTTAGAGTGCCCACCCAAAGTGCTGGCAACTAAGATCAAGGGTTGCGCTCGTTGCGGGACTTAACCCAACATCTCACGACACGAGCTGACGACAACCATGCACCACCTGTCTCCTCTGTCCCGAAGGCCGCCTCTATCTCTAGAGGATTCAGAGGGATGTCAAGACTTGGTAAGGTTCTTCGCGTTGCTTCGAATTAAACCACATACTCCACTGCTTGTGCGGGTCCCCGTCAATTCCTTTGAGTTTCAGTCTTGCGACCGTACTCCCCAGGCGGAATGCTTAATGTGTTAACTTCGGCACCAAGGGTATCGAAACCCCTAACACCTAGCATTCATCGTTTACGGCGTGGACTACCAGGGTATCTAATCCTGTTCGCTCCCCACGCTTTCGCGCCTCAGCGTCAGTTACAGCCCAGAGAGTCGCCTTCGCCACTGGTGTTCCTCCACATATCTACGCATTTCACCGCTACACGTGGAATTCCACTCTCCTCTTCTGCACTCAAGTTCCCCAGTTTCCAGTGCGTCCCGAAGTTGAGCCTCGGGTTTAAACACCAGACTTAAAGAACCGCCTGCGCGCGCTTTACGCCCAATAATTCCGGACAACGCTTGCCCCCTACGTATTACCGCGGCTGCTGGCACGTAGTTAGCCGGGGCTTTCTTCTCAGGTACCGTCACTCTCATAGCAGTTACTCTATGAGACGTTCTTCCCTGGCAACAGAGCTTTACGATCCGAAAACCTTCATCACTCACGCGGCGTTGCTCCGTCAGGCTTTCGCCCATTGCGGAAGATTCCCTACTGCTGCCTCCCGTAGGAGTCTGGGCCGTGTCTCAGTCCCAGTGTGGCCGTTCACCCTCTCAGGTCGGCTACGCATCGTCGCCTTGGTGAGCCGTTACCTCACCAACTAGCTAATGCGCCGCAGGCCCATCCTCAAGTGACAGATTGCTCCGCCTTTCATAAACCCGCCATGCAGCAGGTTTAATTATCCGGTATTAGCTACCGTTTCCGGTAGTTATCCCAGTCTTGAGGGCAGGTTGCCTACGTGTTACTCACCCGTCCGCCGCTAAGCTAATGGTTTCCCGAAGGAAACCGTTGCTCCGCTCGACTTGCATGTATTAGGCACGCCGCCAGCGTTCGTCCTGAGCCAGGATCAAACTCTCCAATAAGGATTTTTCGAGTGGATACTTCCTGGATCACTCCAAGAAAATATCCAACCGTTCGAGTTTGTAGCTCATTTAGAAAAACTGACGAGAATTTGTTCAATTCTCTATTGTAACTCCCCGCCGAAGCGGTTCGTTTTACTCACTCGTTGTTCAGTTTTCAAAGATCAACCTTTTCGTTACTGGCGAAACATGTTCGCAGCAGCAACTCTTATAATATATCACTTTCCATCCATCTAAATCAACAAGTAAAAAGTTCCAATTTCTTGTGATCGTTCTTTTTATTTGTTTACTTGTCAGCAGCTTTCTTGCTGCCGGATTTATAATATAACATAATCTCTTTTCGATTATAAGTTGTAAAATATTCCGGGTGTTGATAAAGACTAATCAATGTTTAAGCAATTTCGAGTAGGCAGTCGATGTACGGTGAACCGTCTCACGCAGTTTCTAGACAAAACGCATTACTCCCGCCAAATAGTTCAACTGTATGCAATTAACCTGGTCGTATTGTTCAAATGGGAAAACCACTCCCGGCCACTCTCTAATCCTGGATCCGCCCCACATATCCCTACTATTTCTGCAAAATTCTTGTTGAAGCATGCTTCGTTAACCGTCGCTAGCCGTTTCATCCATAAGGGTGCTACGCAGACGACGAACGTCCCGGATTGGTGGCTGCCCAAACATCCGCGCATATTCCCTGCTAAAATGCGATGGGCTCTCATATCCAACCTGAAATGCAGCTTCGGCCGCATCGATGGATCCTGTCAGGAGTAACCGGCGTGCCTCTTGCAATCGGATCTGTTTCTGAAACTGGATCGGACTCATCCCTGTGACTTCCTTAAAATAATCGTATAAAGACGAAGCGCTCATGCGGGCCTCTGCGGCTAAATCATCGACGCGCAGGGGCTGGGCAAAGTCGCGATTAAGCTTTTCGACGACCCCTGCGATGCGTTGTGCATGACTTCCGATAACTGCAATCTGCTTCAGCGAAGCGTTATTTTCTTTCTGGAGCACCCGGTAAATAACCTCTCGCATAGCGTAAGGCGCAAGCACCGGGATATCTTGCGGCGCTTCGATCAATTTTACAAGCCGCAGCACTGCATCCAGGAGGGCATGGTCGATTTGGCTTACCTTTAGTCCCCGGCATGTTTCATTTCCTGCTCTCATCGAATCTCCGGCAGCCTGAATGACGTCAACAATCTGTTTCATATCGAAAATGATCTGCGCACTGACATATGGTGTTTCACTCGAAGCTTCCATCACCTGTCCAGTAATCGGCAGATGTACCGATGCGGTTAAAAAGCTGTTTGAATCATATTGGTACATCTCCTGCCCTAATATAACTACCTTGGAACCTTGAGCTACGACGCAAAGAGAAGGTTCATAAACGGAATAAACCGGCTCGGACGTCCTGGAAGCACGAATCAGGCGCAAACCGGGAACTTTCGTGTCATGCGTTCCGTCTTCTAGCGTGAATTTCTCTATGATATGTAGAAGTTCCTTTCTTTGTTTCTCGAACCATGCATCCATTAGTCTTCCCCTTCTTTTTACTGATGTAATTAACCTTACTTTATCTTTCTCTGGAGGATTTGACAATGATCCTGCAGGATCCGGCTACCGACTCTCCGCTCGAAGTTGCGATAATCGATATGTAAAAAAATGCGTTAGCGGAATGGGAGACCTATCCATAAGCAAACTTACAAGGTAGGTAAATGACAGCCCAATACACGCAAACGAGACGAGAGGAGAAATTGTATGAGTACACCAAACGAACAAAACCATCCATATGTCGGCATGTGGGTGACCAAAGACGGTTATATTCGACATGAACTGCTGCCGAACGGGCGGTATGACGAGGCACGCGGTAATCGAAAAAGCGCTTATCAAGGCCGGTATACCATTATAGGCGACCATATTGAGTACGTAGATGATACCGGGTTTACCGCAGACGGTGATTTCCGGGATTCAGTGCTTTACCACGCCGGTATGGTTCTCTATCGTGAGGAGTAGGAGATTTCCTTGTTTAGTTTATTAATTAGTTACCGTTTAATCGAACAATTAGCATAATCAAATGGAAGAGGAGAAATGTTTCATGTCAAAAATCCAGGGTAAAGTTGTTGTCATTACAGGAGCAAGCAGCGGGATTGGTGAAGCGACGGCCAAGCTTCTTGCCAGTCAGGGAGCGCATGTTGTTATGGGGGCCAGACGCGTGGAAAGACTGGCAGCTTTGGCTTCGACGATTGAGACAGAAGGAGGCTCGGTACTATTTCAACAGCTGGACGTGACGAATATCGAGCAAATGCAGTCCATCATCCGCTTGGCGCAGACCCGGTTCGGCCAAGTCGACGTCATTGTAAACAATGCCGGCGTAATGCCCCTCTCTCCTTTGGCTGCCTTGAAAATTGAGGAATGGAACCGAATGATTGACGTCAATATTCGCGGAGTTCTGCATGGCATCGCTGCAGGTCTTCCCATCATGAGAGAGCAGCAATCCGGTCATATCATTAACTTGGCTTCCATCGGTGCCTATGCAGTGTCACCAACGGCAGCAGTCTACTGTGCAACCAAATATGCCGTTCGCGCCATCACGGAAGGCTTGCGGCAGGAAGTTGGAGCAGACATTAGGGTAACGCTGGTTTCCCCGGGCGTAACACAGTCTGAGCTCGCAGAGAGTATTTCGGATGACGAGGCCAGGGAACTCATGAAAACGTACCGACGTGACGCTCTGCCTGCTTTTGCCATTGCCCGAGCTATTGCTTATGCGATTGAGCAACCGGCAGATGTCGACGTCAATGAGTTAGTGGTGCGGCCAACTGCCCAGCTTGCATAACAATGTGACAGAGAAAGGACCTGGAGCAACGGGTCTTCAAATATTGAAGGATGAATCAGGCAGTCAGTCAACCCATCGACTCGGCTGCTTGTTTGCTTCAAACTCCCCCTCCGATTCCGTCAGCGGAAAGTTTTGTTTGAAGATAGGCCTAATGGGTTAGAAGTATGCGGCAACTCCCGCCCACCCATAACCTATTGAGTTACGCTTTTTCGTCATTTGTTTATGACTACCGTGCTAGACAATTACCCTGCAATTATTGCACAGGTGTTGCTTGCCCCTGGCACCCCAACATTTTTCCGTCTTTGTTTGTTAGCACAGCTAAATCAGCAATGAGCCAATCACCTCTACTTACGAGGTTCCGAAAATTTAAAGTGGGCAACAGTGCTTTCGCACAGTGTCGCCCCCGCTTGTATTCGTTCTTCAAATCTCAATTTTATATCCGACACCCCATACCGTCTGAATGAGCTTATAGCCTAGCAATTTGTCCACTTTCTCTCGCAGGTTGCTGATGTGTACCATCACAGTATTATTGCCCTCATAATATTTTTCCTTCCATACCTTCTGGAAAATGTCTTCGGCGGGAAATACTTGCCCTGGATGACTTGCAAGTAAATATAAAATATCAAATTCTTTTGCGGTGAGGACGATTTTTTCTTCATTGTATCTTACTTCGTAACGTTTATGGTCGATCGTAAGTGGTCCAAATTGCAGGAAAGAAGAACCTTGAGATGGATTGTTTTTTGCCGGATAGGCGCGTCTCAGAAGGGCCTTCACCCTTACAATTAACTCCAAAAGATGAAACGGCTTGGTCATATAATCATCTGCACCAATCAATAATCCTTCTATCTTGTCCATGTCCTCCGATTTGGCGCTTAGCATGAGAATAGGCACGTTCTCTGTCTTTCTAACTTCCTTAGAAAACGTAAGTCCGTCCATCTCAGGCATCATCACATCTACGATTACAAGGTCAATCTCTAGTTCCTGAAAGCATCGTAAAGCTTCCAATCCAGTAGCAGCTGTGAAGACGTTATGACCTTCTTGTCGAAGTGCAAGCTCCACGAGTCTTACAATTTCCGGATCGTCGTCTACCACCAATATGTTAGCGTTCATCGATGTTCTCCCTTTCAAACAAAGTAAAGAAAGCTGTCCCGCTCTCATCACTCTTCACCCAAATTTCCCCTTGATGAAGTTCTACAATATTTTTGGCTATGGCAAGCCCGAGACCTGAACCTTCTTCCGTACGCGCCTCATCTGCTCGATAAAAGCGTTCAAAAACATATGGAAGAGAGTGCTTAGGAATCGGTTTCCCGTAATTTTTTATTTCAATACAAATCCCTTTCTCGTCCTCCTGGAGTCGGATATCAAGCCACTTACCATCCGCGCCATATCGCAATGCGTTGTTTATAATATTTTCGTATACTCGTACGAGTTTCTCAGCATCTGCATAAAGCCAGACTTCGCGACCAGGTAAACTTAAACGAGCTTCCATCCGATTGGCTTTTAATTCAGGAATATACTGAGCAGCCAGCTGTTGGAGCAATCGAGTCATATTTATTTTTTCTTTATGAAGGGTTAGCTTCGGATTTTTTGTACGAACATACTCAAACAGTTCATTAACAAGGCGATCTAAATTTTTGCTCTTCTCATAGATGATAGACGTATAATAGCGCATTTCGACTTCATCTTTGTAACGATCCTGTTCAATAATATAGAGATAACCAAGAATTGAAGTTAATGGCGTGCGTAAATCATGGGAAACAGAAGTGATTAGCTCATTCTTCGATTCTTCTGCTGCTCTCTCCTGCTGCAGGGAGAGTTCTAGCTGATGAACAAGAAATATTCTGTGCCAAATTTCCAATCAACGTACCCCGATCACTCACAGGTAATTTTACGTCCAATTTCCCTTCGGCCATCGATTGAAGCATTTGGGATACCTCTGTATAGTAACGAAATGACCGTCGAGACACAATAAACATGCTGAAAATGAGAAATAGGAAAAAAACAAAAAATATAATAGGAAACAACCTGGGGAATAGTCCGTTAAGTTCATTAACCAGGTTGATGACAAGGTTATATAGATCATCTGAAATAACTCTAATGATCAGAATAACAGCCATTAGTACAAAACAAGTTCCCCCTGCAAGCACTGCACTTATGCTGATAAACTTCGCCAGCTCCAATCGCATCCTATGATATGTAGATTCCATACAATTCACTCCATATTTAATTTTTATTAAAAATGATTAATACTCACAAAATCTAATGAACCTCAGTTCCAAGAATACTCGATCACTGCTTTTGTTTATGTAAAACTTTAAAATTCTTTAAATATACTTTACATATTCTAAACTTTCTCTTTGTAAGCTGAATAAGGAAATTAAGTTACTACGAAGGAGAGAGACTTTCATGGATTTGTTATACACTATTCCACCATTAGCCGTTTTGATACCTTTAGCACTACTGTATATCATTTTTAGGGTGATTACCTATAAAAACAAGAGAGTGACCTTACTTGAAATTTTATTTAGCGGCTATTCGTTGGGTGTCATTTATTTTGTCTTTTTACCTATTGAGCTGACCTTTGGGGTTCACCGCAATCAGGCTCCATGGTACAGCTCGATCAACTTTATTCCTATTCTAACCATTGATATGACAAGCTTTATATTAAATATTATCCTGTTCATTCCACTGGGTGCTTTCTTGTGGCTTGCGCCTCGCACCGTTTATTCCTTAAAACAAGCAATTCGGACGGGGTTGTCCGTATCATTTGGCATAGAGCTGATGCAGCTCATTATTAAACTATTACTTGGCAGCTCAAGAAGTATCGACATCAACGACTTGATAGCTAACACGATAGGATGCGTAGTAGGTTATTTCTTAATTAAACAAGCTATAAAATTCAAACCGTTTGCATCTCTTCTAAAATGGCTTCTCCCTATAAATCATCGGCTTTATAAGAAACTTTAGATAAAAAAAGACAAGGCACTGAACGGTATGGATGCTTCCATTCGCAGTTCGATGCCTTGTTTTATTTACCGAAACGGCTTGTTTCATCATCTGCCATCATACGGACAAATTCCATGGACGCGGGGGAAATCTCATCGAAAGAAATTGCGATAACTCCGATCTCCCTGGTAATCACAGGCGTAACCGGCTTAACGGTGAGCCCATGGGACACGGAGGATAGCGTAAAGTCGAAAACAAGACCGATCCCGAGCCGTCTACGGACCATATGGATCAGGGTTTCGGCGGTTTGGACGGTCAAATTGCTTTCGAGATTTAAGTGGTGCTGCTGAAGTATGCTGTTCATCGCCGCCTCATGCCCGCCTTTACAATAAATCATGTCATGCTGGTACCTTCCGAGGTCGACAACCGCCGTATCGTGCAGCTCATGATCGTCCGGAATGATCGCCACCATGTGATCCTGAACCAGGCTATAGTGCTCAAATTCCGTAAACGGGGACGCGACAAGCCCAATTTCCACGGCACGGTCGGTGACCCATTCCTTGATCTGGTCGGATACCCCCTCATGGAGTTCAATTTGAACGTGAGGATACTTGGCCCGGAACCTGGCGATAGCCTCAGGAAGTAACAGGGACGACGCAGCGGGAAACGAGCCGATTTTGATTGTTCCAGATAAGAGCTGGCTCTCCCGGCTGGCTACCTGAAAAATGCGGTTTTCAATGGATTGCATCTGCCTCGCCAATACCAGAACCTCTCTGCCGACATCGGTCAGAATGATCCCCTTCTGCCTATCCCTCACAAACAGTCTCACTTGCAGCGCATCTTCAAGCTGTTTAATCGTCTTGCTCACAGCGGGTTGGGAAATAAACAACGCTTTCGCTGCTTCGGTAATGTTTAATTTCTCGGCGGCAGCCATAAAGACATTCAGGTGGTTCAAGTTTATTTTCATCGCGCACACCTTCATAACCACGTGGTTATTCCCTTTATTACAAATATGTATTTCAGTTATGTACTATTATAACTTATTCTAATTGCACGGCAATACGGAGACATCGCACGCATTTAAGGTTGTAAGGAGGAGATTATATTGATCGATCATGCAAAAAAAGCGGGGCTTTCTCAGACCTCGGAGGGCACCCGCGTATCTACTCGCCGCATCTTGTCTACAGCTTGGATCGTTACGGCTGTATTCATGCTGTCCAATTCAGCGACGCCGCTGTATGTCCAGTGGCAGACGGCGCTGGGATTCACGAATGGAACCCTAACGGTTATTTTTGCCGCTTATATCGCGGGCTTGCTTGGCAGCCTGCTCGCAGCCGGCCAGTTGTCCGACCGGTTCGGACGCAAGGCGGTGCTTTATCCGGGTCTTTTGGCTGCGGTGGCCGCCTGTGCGCTGTTCGCATCGGCCGAATCGGTCGGCATGCTGCTGGCAGCTCGGTTGCTGACAGGCATAGCCGTCGGCGTCATCGTTTCCGCCGGCATGGCGGCGGTAGTGGACTCCGGTGGACACAGCAAGAGACAACTGGCATCCCTTGCCGCTTCCGTGGCTATGGTCCTCGGAGCCGGACTCGGGCCGCTGCTGGCCGGAATGATGGCCCAATTTCTTGCGTACCCTGTTGTGCCTGTGTATTCCGCGCAATTAATCATTTTAGCGACAGCCTTTCTGGTGGCATCCCGTCTCCCTTCCCGGCGGCATCCTACGCACGGAGAATGGAAGCTGCGCTTCCCGTCGGTCCCTAAGCATAACCGTCTGCATTTAGCGATGGGAATATCCGTGTTTGCTCCGGGCATTACCTCGACTTCCTTTGTACTGTCTCTGGGTCCGCCGCTGCTGTCCAAGCTACTGCATGTGACCAGTCCCTTGGTCGCTGGAGGAACGGCCTGTATCATGTTCTTGGCGGCCACGGGAATCCAATTCGTTGTCAAAAGGTTCTCCGTGCGCAGTCTGTTTCTCATGGGTAGTGCGGTTATCCTTTTGTCCATGAGCTGCCTGGTATCTGCTGTTATGTTATCGGCACCAGCAATCCTTGTAATAGCTGCGGTATTCGCAGGTGTTGGACAGGGGTTGGGGTAGCTTGGAGGCCTCACGCTGATCAGCTTGCATGTCCCGGAACATCGCCGCGCCGAAGCCAATGCGGTACTGAATATCGGAGGATACGTACCTGCCGCGCTGCTGCCCATCGGAACAGGTTTTTTGATCGATATGACCAGCATCTCCCCGGGTGCCTCGCTGTTTGCGGGTGTGATTGCGGCAGCTTCGGTCGCGGGGGCCGTTTTTGTAACCTTGAAGTTTAATAAAAGATAAAGACTAGAGACGGTTATCTCCATGGGCTGAATGATTCAAACATGCGGTAAACCAGGCGAATATAATTTGACTTTAACGTAGCGTTAACCCTTAAAGTGATTCTAAAGGGTGGATGCAATAGAGGAATTTTTCAATTTGATGATAATTAGCGAAGGTGAGCTTTAATATGCAGAATATAGAGCGACAAGCACAGAAAAAAGGCGTGAAGTTGAAGGCTTATGGTCAATGCCAATTTTGTGGATCAAACACTGCTGGTGGAGTTATTGAATGTTTTGACATTTTCAATCATATAGCAAGTCATTTTGTAGGAGGAAATGGTCTTTCTCAATTTATATATACTGATGCACATTGTCTGCAGCATTCGGAGGTTCATGGCAGATGGAACAACAATTTGCATCTCACCAGACAGTATTTAATACTTGAAAGAAATATAGAATGGGAGTATTCGAAACCACCTCTGTTGAGCGATATGATGGATAAATACAAATTATCGCACCCGGATGCTTTGATCCCTGCATTGCCCGTACTAGAAAGAGGAAACTTAACCGTTACGGACTTAGTAGGACTTAAACAGGATGAATTCGAGTCGATGCTATTAACATGGGCAATTGATGTATATCATGCATACAATCAGTTTCATGCAATTGCAAAAATTGTAGGTGATCTCTATATCAACAAATATGAACGATAAAAAACGGAGGACAACATGAATGTTATAAATATTGGATATGGCTCAACAAATTATTATGCAATAGAGCACCAGAAGAAGTATCTATTAATCGATACAGGCATGCCGGGTACGCTAGGAAAAATGACGAGTCAATTGCGAAAATATGGAATCAATCTGAATGCTGTTCATCATTTGATTGTAACTCACTTTCATCCTGATCATTGTGGAATCGCCCAAGAGCTACAATCCTTGGGCGTAGAATTGATGATCAGCAGAACACAACTATCTTTTCTTGAATCAGCAAATAACTTTCTGAAAAAACTGCACAATTATAAAGAAATTGAAGTCAATCCCAACAACATCATCAACGAAAACGATAAATCGGTGTTCACTAACAGATTTGGTATTCCTGGATACATTCTGCACACACCAGGTCACTCAGAAGATTCCATCAGTATTATTATCGAAGGAGTAGGTATTTTTACAGGTGACTTGCCTTTTCCAAACCACTACATGATTGAATCGAACGAGAAGGTGGATATTAGTTGGTCACAACTAAGAAGCACAAACGAAAAAAAGGTATTTCCAGGGCATGGGGATCCCTTCTCACTTTGAAAGTTGAATGAGCAGCACCTCTAAACTCGGATAGACATATAATAAATTTTGGAAATTTCTATCAACTATCGCAGGGCAATCAGGATGATGTGCTTCGCTTTGGAATGATTTTAACTTGGTCCTCTTGGTCCTATAAAGTAAAAAGCCGCGCGTATGCGGCTTAAAAAGGGACACCGTTTTTGACTTTCAAAAGCTTACTTCTCTCTGGATCTTCAGTTTCACTTCGATTTTGCACCCGTTACTTTGAAGTAAATTTGATAAGGCTCGTACCCGATATCCCGAATTCGTTTGAACGTGATGGCAGGATCCTGGTTGACTGTTTTGAAGAAATAACGCCAACTCCCCCACTCGCGCTCATTCTCGTTCTCGATGGCGGACGCGATATTCTCATCCTCCACATAGAGCTGACGTTCCGTCTCACACAAGCCCGCCAGCACTTCCGGCCCGTATCGGAAAGCACCCGTCCGTTCGTCGTCGGGCAGCGGAACAAACCGAATGCCGATTGGCAGCTTAATCGAGACGGTATCGCCTTCCTTCCATGCTCTGTGAATGTCGTAGAAGCTGCTGCTGTCTCGAGTCGTCCCCTGCAAACGGTCATTAACGTATACGGAAACCTCTGCCATGATCCACTCCGGTATGCGGAAGCGGAGCGTGAATGTTGTCGGCGCCGCAGTGGATACGATGAAATCGTACTTCCGGAAGGCAGGCATATTTTCATTCGTCGCCGCTGTATCATTAATGGCTTGATACCCAGCTGTGTTAGATGAGGATAGCAGGCTGCCGCTCATTTTGTCCTGCGTCTGTACGATCTGTATGTCGGTGCCATCGATGCTTGTGCGCAACTCGGAATCGAAGTATTGACTGATATAGATGATTTCCCCGTCCTGATAATAAATTCCCTTATTCCAGGCCGCATTCGCCTGAACCATCGTGCCATGGCAGCAGAAGAAGCTGTCGGTTTCCGTGCTCCACTCCTTACGCAGACCGGCCTTCATGGGAAGAAAATAGGTCAGCAGTCCGGTATGAGGATGCTTATGCTGACTGCCCGTCAAGCCATATTCCTGATAATAGGCTTGCGCCATAATGCCATTGTAAAGATTGTATTCGATATATTGCGCGTAGGATGGATCGCCCGTTTGACGAAATAAGAACTCGGCCAGGCGGATCATGTTATAGACCGTGCAATGCTCTTGATTTTTGTCACCCAGACGCGCCTTCATCTTCATCTTCGGCATCCAGACCTCACCAGCGGTTTGACCGCCTGTCGCAAGGCTTCCTCTCTCCGTAACCGCGCATTTCCAATACGCTTGGACGATGGACAGCCACCTGTCGTCTCCGGTAACCTCATAAGCTCTCGCACAGCCGAGCACTTCCGGGATCGTGGTGTTTGCATGCATATTCGTAAGGGGATCTTTGCCCTCCAGCAAGGGTTGAAACAGCCGACTGCGATAGTAGCGTTCCAGCAGCACACGATATTTGTCCGCCCCGGTTATGTGCAGCAGATCGGCCCATACCTCAAGCATCCCGCCTGTCTCCACATCGAGAATATCGTCGAATTGCTCTCTTGTAAAAGTGCCGCTCCAATTAACAAACCAGTCCGCGAACCGATCCACGATATCGAGCGCCTGTCGATTACCGGCATATTGCCAGGCATCGACCAGTCCCATCAATATTTTATGCAGATTGTATTGGGGCGCCCAGATGCTTTTGCCCCTTGCAATCCAGTGCAGATACTTTTCGGGAATCGGACCGACCCACTGCCCGCCGTTATCCCGTTGGCATTCATGCAGCTCCTGCACGATCGCATCCAGTTTGGCCTTTAATTCCATGTCGCCGCTTTTTTCGTAATGCATCGCCGCGCCCGACAACCAATGACCAAGAAAATGTCCGCGCAATTGGCAGACCGGCGTCTCCCAACCGCCGTGCGCACCTTCGGGAATCGTTCTGCCGTGAAATCTGCCGGCCTCCAATTGATAATTAAACAACAGATGACCGCTGTCCAGCTTCATCAGATAGCTTCTGTTCGCTCGTTCCCTGCGAATAAGATCATGCTCTTTTACAATGACCTGTTTACCCATCAATCCTTTCATCGTATCCCTCCTGTCCAGATGTCGGCCGGACGGGCTGTAACCTTTCAGCCCGGTTACCGGAACGCCTTGAAAAAGTATTTTTGTCTCCTACATAAACCGTAGAATTGGGGAATGAGAACCATCGTTGCTCCCCCACTGGTCCGGATAAACGGCCCAAATGATCGGATTGGAGCGCATGAAGATCCCCATGCCCAAGTATCATCGCATCTTAATAATTCGGGATCAGGGATAGTATAGAGGACTGACTTTTGCCGGAAAATGATTTATACTTGCTTTTACTTGATCAATTCTATTATTGCGAGGATTGCGAGGAAACGATGACAACGATTTATTATGTCGGATACGGTGCGGCCCATCCCGGCGACTTTCTGTATGATTTTCCGGAGGGTCATGATTTCTGGTTGCTTATTTTGACACATACTCCGGCCGAAATCTGGGTGCAGGGCAGCGTCAGGGAATACCCGGCCAATTGCGCCGTGCTTTTTCGGCCTGGACAGAAAATCTGGTATCGTGCCTGTGCGGAGCAATTCGTCAACGACTGGGTGCGCTTCGATACCGACGAATCCTACTTGACGGAAACGACGCTGCCGTTAGGCGTTCCGTTGCCGTTGGTAGACCCCGGCTACTTCAGCAGGCTGTTTCAACTTCTCGCTACCGAGCATTTCTTCCAGTACGACTATCGGGAATTGTCGATCGATTATTTGCTCCGGCTGATGTTCCATAAGCTGCTGGAGGCCGCCCGGGAGACGGATAGACAGCCGGACGAGCATCAATTGCTGGAGCTTCGCAAGCGGATTCACAATAATCCGGGCTTTGCATGGTCCGTTCCGGTCATGGCGGAGTCCGTCCATCTGAGTCCGAGTTATTTGCAGGCCTTGTACAAATCCGCCTTCGGCGTCTCATGCATGGAAGATGTCATTCAGAGCAGGGTCCGACTGGCCAAAGAACGGCTGTTATACGGCTCGCAGAGGATCGCTGACATTGCTGCATTGTGCGGCTACCGGAATGTCGAGCACTTCTCCAGACAATTTCGCCGAATTGCTGGCTGTACTCCACGTTCCTTCCGGAGCTCCGCAGGCGCGGCCGCTGATCAAAAATAAACCAGCAAATGCCCTCCTCCATTCGTGACAAGAAATTGTAGCGATAAAAAAAGCCGCTAAGTTAGCGACTTTCTTTGGGATCATATTCTTGACTATCGAGAGCGTTCGTAAAGGGCAGGGGTTAAAACAATAATGATGGTATTTTAATTGATTTTTTCAATACGCTTAACGAATCGAATAGGTGGAAAGGATTCTAGCTGGTCTAAGCCAGAAGTGATTTTCACTTTTTGTCCTACTTCAATTGATTCGTAAGTCTCTTTTTCAACCAAATAAAATGAAGCTTCCGGTTGGTCTTGTGCTAATTTTACAAAATACTCAAGATTACCTTTTTTTAAATCCTCCTCACTTATGTTTTGAAGAACGAAAAGTTTGTACATGTCACTTTGATCAGTCTTATATACTACAGTACCTTCGTAAACTGGATACTCCTCTTTCTTATCTTTATTTGAACAGCCAGCAACTATAAACATACTAATTAAAATACACAGCATTACTTTCTGATAATGCATTGCCGTACCTCTTTTGAAAATTTTCTTGTTCATTACATCAAGCTCCGCAAGTTTTGGTTACAGCTCCCGGGTCATAAAAGTACTGTAAGGATCGAGCGCATAGTCAGCAAATGGCCCGCACTCCAACAACCCGAAGGCAGCGTACAGCCGTCTTAGCCGGCTAAGGCAGCCTTCGCGTCCGTAAAAAACGTTACTTAATTATTTCCGATTTGTTCGGCCAAACCGATTAGAAGTCCTTCAACGCCACGAATGTAGCAGAGCCGGTACGAGTCCCCGTACTGAACAATTTCGCCAACGAGCACAGCACCATGTTTAGAGAGTCTGGATACCATTTCGTCAATGTCTTCAACGGCGAACATGACGCGCAGATAACCGAGAGCATTTACAGGAGCAGTTCGGTGGTCTGATATAGTAGGCGGGGTGAGAAATCGCGAAAGTTCAAGTCGGCTGTGGCCATCCGAGGTAACCATCATAGCAATCTCTACATTCTGTGAGCCCAGCCCGGTTACGCGACCAGCCCATTCACCTTCGACAGTAGCTCGTCCTTCAAGCTTCAAGCCAATTTCCTCGAAGAAAGAGATTGCGTCATCGAGTGAATCCACAACGATGCCAACATTGTCCATTCTTAATAATTTGTTATTTGCCATAGTTTGATCTCCTTATTGTCGAAATTTTATTACATAATCATCTTCTTGTTATTCTATGAGTGATTATTAATCCCTTCCAATTCGGTACCAACTTGTCACAGTTCGAATGTTCTTTCTTTTTCATCTAACGATATGCTCATGGCGTGGGGGTTTGACAAGAGCATATACGGTTAAAACGCAAATAGCCGCAGCTATGCGGCTATTAAAGCATGAATCTTCTTGTCGTTTTAATTGAAAGGTGTCACTGTTTAGTAGAGATCGCGGTCGTTCTTTTTATTTTACCTTCACTTCTCTTTTTTCAAGTAGATTTACGGATAATCAGCGAAGCCTTGTAGGTTTTCACGATAGGAGCAAATTGCAGTCCCTTCAATCTCCTGGTAAGACATTCCGTAACATCCCTCACCATATCGGAAATACAATTGGTTAATGTGGTCAGCTCCGGGTCAGTCATCAGTCCTACAGGATGGTTATCGCATCCGATGATGGACATATTTTGCGGTACGGATATCCCAGTTTGCTTTGCTGCCTTCAAAATACCGGTAGCTACAAAGTCACTACCTGTTATCATTCCATCCGGCAAATCATCAGAAGTAAATAATTGTTCTCCCAAAGAGTAACCATCCTCCATAGTCACCAGACCCGTGTAACATTGCGCTTTCGTACAAGCAAGGCCAAATTGTTGGTGAGCCAGTTGAAACCCTCTCCATCTTCGCTCTTGCAATGGTGTCAGTTGATCCATACAGAAAAATAAATGACGGCGCCCCTTGGACAGCAAATAGGCTGTCGCTTGAAAGACCGCATCTTCTTCATCCAATCGAAAGACATCGAGGAACTCTCCGTCCATCGCTTCGTTGCATATGATTCCAATGGAAGAACCTATATATTCTTTAATCTCTCTTTCAGAGAAATGGGAATGAGCAATAACCACGGCATCCATTTCTCGTCGTAACAATCGGGCATACACATCTCGTTCATACTCGCGGGATAATTCGGTCTGATAGATGACAAGTCGATACCCCGCTGAGCCTAAAGACCGACTTAATGCGCTAACAAGCTGACTGAAAAAGGGATGCTCCACATCCGGGACAATCACACCGATATGATTGCTGGCCTGAAGACGCAACTGAACCCCCTGCGTATTACGGACATATCCCAGCTGCTTAATGGCTTTCTGGACTTTTTGTCTGCTCTCATCCGATACATGCGGATGGTTGTTTAACACGCGTGATACGGTTGACTTGGAGAGACCGCTTACTCGAGAAATATCTATTATGGTGGGCAAAACGAACACCTCATCTAAAGTATTGACCTGGGAACGTTCCCTGCAACTATGATATCGTTATCAAACTGTAGGAGGAATGACACGTATGCAAGTCATCTATATCCCCGCTGTAACTGAATACCTGATATTTTTTGATTTCGACGAAACCTATTATCCGCATGAATGTTTGCCTGAACAACTCAATATGGTATACGAGCTGGAGCAATACCTCCAGCAGCTAGCCAGAAATCGTCAAGTAAAAATAGCTTGGGTTACCGGAAGCAGTGTTCAGCAACTTCAAGCAAAAATGAAAATAGCCGGTATGACGCAGCTCCCCCATTATATAGCGAGCAATCTGGGCACAGAGATGTGGGAGGTGGAGTCTGACGGACATCTGGTCACTGTTCCATCATGGACAAAGATTATTGGAGCATCCGGATACTCTCGAAGAGATGTGGAGGATTTAATTAGCGAATTAAAATCAACATACAACATTCTCCTTCACGAACAAACTCAATTTGGTCAATCCGGATATAAAATGAACTACTATTATTATCCGATATCACCAACAAGAACCCAATACGATTTAAGCATCATCAGGCACCTGGCTGCAAATCAGGGGATCGGCATTAATATCAATGTTTGCAATCCAAAGGCGGGAGATCCGGAGCACGCATATGATGTCGATTTTATCCCGGCTGGAACTGGAAAAAAAGCGGCTGTTCAATTCCTGATGGATTATTGTCAGGTACTCCCTTCCAAAACATTGGCCTTTGGAGACAGTGGTAATGACATCGAGATGCTTCAGATGGTTGCCCATGGATATCTTCTCCAGAATGCAACAGCTGAGGCAAAAGCAGGCCATAACAACGTTGCTCCTTATCCTTACGCCGAGGGTATTTTGCATGTATGCAGAAATTTCTTTGGGGAGTAATTCATGCTTTACTTTTGCATTTGCTTAGCTATTATCCAATACAAATACCGCCGATTTCCTCTTTGGAGAAGGGCGGTATTTACATATCGAGAGCTTAACAAGCCTATCCCCCGCTCGGAGGGTATATATGGAGCAACACCGGAGTATTATATTCTGCGCAGAGTTTGAAGATTTCCGTTCAAATACCATCCAACGGATCTCTGGTTTTCCCAAGCGACATGATCCGGAGAAAAACGGGATGAACTGGTCAGCATGGCCGATTATGCGCCTCAACAAGCTCCAAATCGCTGTACTCGATGACCAGCTCTTCGATACGGGCAATAAATAGCTATATCGCAGGCAGGGTTTGAAATGATGGCTTGCGAAATATCGAAATATCCCTTCTGACAATGACGAACCTCATAAAGAGCTCAGTTAAAACGATGGGGTGGTTTTTTACCACTTCTTTTTCTTCCTCTGCTTACCAAATAGAGCAAGCTTCAGCAAATAGGCTCCGTCTTTCTTGATAAAAGGAATGGTTGCAATTCCTAATGCGACGAGATAAATAAATGCAACCGTAAAACAAGCCGAGGTAATTTCAGAGTATTTGAACAAACTCGGCGTATCCGTAAAATAGCAAATGATTTTCAAGATAAATATGTTCAAGGCTACGGAGACCAAAGTGACAAAACCTGAGAGTGTGCGTTTCCCCTCATTCTCAAATTTTTGGGCACGAAATATCATCGACCAGAATAAAGTGGTCCATAAATAATACAGAATAACAATCAAAAACCAAATAAACCATAAAAAGGCTAAGATTAACAAAAGCATGTTCCCCAACTCCCTTCGGTGAAATCGTAGCTTTGCGGATGATTTTGTTGTTTGGAGGAATGCTCTTGTTGACCATTGCGTTGCTTCCTGTAACAAAACCTGTTCCCCTCTAGGAGCTTTCTTCTAGCACCATTGCATCTTCAAATCTTCAATAATAGGGTGTAAGTGTTCTCAACATGAAACAGCACAGGCCCTTACATACTCACAACAAAGAGACCGCAAATTATGCAGCTCCCATGGTCTCTATGGGTCTTATCGATCGGCCCATTAACCAACAGACTACAATTTCAATCGATATACCCCAGCCTCACCGAGAAAATCTTTTCGGGTCAATCCTTTTTCTCCAAGCAATATCCGGTAATTCGTTATCGTGCCATCATGTGAAATCATGAAAATTGTTTTATATCTTTCCCCGATCCACGCTATTAATCGCTTAGCATATCCTTCAAAGATATATTGCTCAATCTGGTTAATCCCTTCTTTCCAGCACTCCAAATTGAAATCGAGAATTTCAATATCTCCATACAGATTTCGAATTTCAGTTTTAGAAAGGATATGATCACATGCTAAAAAAGGGAGATCGGGGTTCTGAGGAAACATTCTCGGACCAACAAATGGAGAAATTACAAAGTCCAAATCATTTTTTAAAATAGCTGCCGTCTCTATTGTGCGTTTAGTTGGACTCACAAGAACTAAATCATCAGGATCAATTATAGTATCATTTCGTAGCTGCGTTACTTGAAATTTGCCGTACTCCGTAAGACTAGGATGCAGAGTATTCAACCGATTTGGATAATCGATAAGATGCTCTCCATGACCGTGCCTGATAAATATGAAGTCCATTTTTCACCCTCTTAGCGACATATCCCATATTTGGAATTCTGTGCTTGTATGTAGCAATCCTGCTGTTAACGAAATGAAGCTCCCGATCGACGGCTTCTTCGAAGTTGATTAATAAGTTATTAGTTCGCCTTACTTTAACATCTATTTGTCCGCCAGGATAGTAAATTCCCAAGGGATATTTTCATTATTCCATCCACGATGCTCATCAAACCTTTGCAATCTGAACCCTGATGCGACGACCGAATTAATAATATCACTTAACGTGTACAATCGAATGGAGACATCGGGGAAGTCTTTCTGCTCATCTATATCAAATGCTCCTTTATACGCCACATCTCCATTTTTTATTTCCGTATCAAAGTAATTGACCTCGCCATGAGATGAGATACATCTTCCTAAGGGATGGAAATCACTTAAAACCAATTGTCCACCATTATGCAATAAGGCGTAAAGAATACTCATGAACTTGTCCAAATCACCGAAATAGTGTAATATTCCTCCCTCTAAATATAGAATGTCGAAATATCCTCCGTACTCCTTTAGGTCAATATCATATATGTCGGTGACGATATATTCTAATGTGATATTTGCGCTTGCTGCCAGCTCTAAAGCATATTTTTTGTTTTCCTCAGAGATATCGAATACAGTCACCTCTGCTCCTAGTAAAGCTAACGGAACAGCTTTTCTTCCATTTGAACCGCAAAGGTTAGCAATCTTTTTGCCTTGAACATGTTCAAAAAGGCCTTTATGCTTTTTAAGTGCCGCGAGCGGGTTTTCTAATAGCAGACGTGCTTTTTCCTCAGGAGAACCATCTCTTTTATGCCAAAATTCATATGCACGATACTCCCAAGCTTTTTTATTTATTTTACTTTGTTTATGCACTTCGTTCCCCCTCCCTTTCTCCTTACTAAAATTATACAACAAGTTGCGACTAACCTGACACGAAACCTGTCTGTATCGAATGGGAACAAGCTCGCCGGAGCTTAAAAAGAATCGGCAGCAGTCCCCCCTTACTCGTTTCGAACATGGAGTACCGCTGCTTTTCAATAAAACCGGCTAGTAAAGCCTCGAAAGACTTGCCCTTTGTGATGATTCGGATCCCCGCAATACTTTATTGGCTAGTCAGGTTAGCCAATCGCCGTATCTCTTCGCTTAACCTTCGATTGACTGGATACACTTCTTCGATAAAATTTAAAATACGAAGCGCCGACTCGGGAACATGATGGTATCCCTGTATCATGTCTCCTATGATTTCCGCAAAACGGGGGAATCTCCTCTCCAGCCGCCTCTCATTGCCGAATGGGTCGGGAAAGTATTCCACCTCTTGCTCCAGTAGATGGAGGACGGATAGAATCCTGTCCACTGCGTAGCCTTGAACAAACCTCGTCGCGGAAAGACGCTCTCCCCTTGCATAGCGACCGAGCCCCACGTATAGGTTTGTTAGCGCTTCATTCAAAGGAAAGTCCAAACAATCCGCTCTTAGGCTGGGGACCGGATTGGAAGGTTTGGCGATTGCCGTATTAGCATACATTGGATCCTTCCAAATGACCCGGCCTGCCGTATAGGTCGCGTTAGCCAACTCCGATTCCTCGAATACAGCATATTCCCCGAAAATACCATCCTCGAACAGTACTTTGTAGCCAACATCAGAATTCTTAAACGAATAGGCAAGAGGGTGTACATCCTCGAGCCAATCCAATCGGTCTATATATCTGTTTTTCTCCCCGGGCTTTACAATGACAAAGAAATCTAAATCCGAATATTCATCCAACCGTTCTGTCTCGACCCCAACGGAACCAACTCCTAATAATAAAAGAGCTCCCCCCTTCCGTTCGAGCGACTTCCCGATATCGCCCAGCCGCTGTAACAACAATTCCGTTCTTAACATTACGAATCCTCCCTTTCTTTTGGAATGCAAAAAGGGTCCAACCCACTTCTCAGCGAGGTTGAACCCGAAGGTTGCATTGCCTTTGTTATTCTGTCTTCAAATTACCACGCAGCCTTATTGCTGTCAATCGAAGACAACTAGTAGGCACTAGGGGAGATAATTGCACGATACTAGAACCGATTCCTATACAATTGTAGAGTCAGCCGGTGCGGCGGGAACGGGCCAGAGTTAGCCCGGCGAGGACCATGCCGATCAGCCCCATCAAGATAGCAATGATAGCCCCAGCTCGCCCGGCGCCGGTGCCGAAATCACCAGTGAAGATGGTGAGATGCACCCCGGCGTACGATATGACGATCAGCCCTAAAACCGTGGCTACGATTGCCCCGTTTCGCCCACCGTTGCCGATGCGACGGACGGAGCGGGCCAGAGACAGTCCGCCGATTACCACGCTGACTAGTCCCAACGCCGCGTCCAAAGTGGCCCAGAGGCGTCCTTGGGTTAATCCGTATACGACATTACTGTTGGTTGCTTCAGCAAAGACAATAGTTGGAACGAGTAGGCATGCACAAAGTATTAGGAATGAAACTAGCATCATTTTCATTTGTTAATTACTCCTCCTTTTTGTTTTTCCATCGCTTGCTTTGAACCTCCAAGTTTCGACAGCAACAGCCAGATCATTGACCACGAGTTGAATGCGAATCTAGGTTTTCTCAATCGACGACGCATACGCAGTCATTCCTTCCGTTTTGAAAATTTCTCTCCTTTCACAGCCAGTTTACACATCAAATGTCGAGATCTTATGCAGATCTTCCGCTATTTGCGTGGATTTCTTTAAGAGCCTTCCTAATCACGGTATAATTT
Organism: Paenibacillus sp. FSL W8-0919; assembly: GCF_038003785.1. Lineage (NCBI taxonomy): Bacteria > Bacillati > Bacillota > Bacilli > Caryophanales > Paenibacillaceae > Paenibacillus > Paenibacillus sp. FSL W8-0919. The sequence continues at coordinate 4,571,052 of NZ_JBBOPV010000001.1, read as the reverse complement.
TCGGTAAGCGGTGAGTACTCGTAAGTGAAAGGAATTAAAAGGAAAGGATGTGATGGGAATGGGACCGAAATTGCTGCTTGTGGAGGACGAAACGGGAATGCTGGAGGAGATGCAGACCTATTTGCAGCGTGAAGGGTTCAAGGTATTGACCGCCTGTACCGGCAATGAAGCGCTCATGATTGCCCGGTCTGAAAATCCAGATCTCGTCGTGCTTGATTGGATGCTTCCCGAGAAAAGCGGAATCGACGTATGCCGCGAAATAAGGCATACCTCGCATTGCGGCATTATTATGGTCACGGCGCGATCGGATGAATCTGATAAAATCGTCGGTCTGGAAATCGGTGCGGATGATTATTTGACGAAGCCATTCAGCTTGCGCGAGCTCGCATCGCGCATCAGAGCTGTGCTTCGCCGATTAAACGGGCCTGAAGACAAGTCGATGTTCTTGGAAAGAGACAACTTGATCATTTCCGAAGCCAGATGTCAGGTATTCAAAGACGGTCATGAAATCCAATTGACACCAACTGAATTCAAAATTTTGTTCACACTCGCGGGTCGTCCCGGCATAGTCTTTAGCCGTTTACAATTATTAAAGGCTGCTTTGGAGGATGAGTACATGGGATACGAAAGAACGATGGATTCCCATATCCGGAATCTTCGCCGAAAATTGGAAGACGATCCTGCCAATCCCCGATATATTCAGACGGTATATGGTTTCGGTTACCGATTCGGTGAACGTTCATGAAGATAACGTTTCGGATGAAAGTATTTGCCTGTATGGTGCTTCTCATGCTCATTGTAAGTATCACTTTCTCCCTTACAACACAACTTTACGCAGGTGAACTGGTCGATCAATTTCGAAAGGAACGCATCGATGCCAACTATTTGAAAGCCATGCCCGAAGATCAAATCGAAATCTTTATCTCTTATTTCATTGACAATATGAAGCTGGACACACTGCTTAATGTAACACACGGCGTACGCTTGCTCTTTTTTATTACCATCGGGTTACTCTTCAGCTTTTGGATATCAGGGGTGCTGACCCTCCCGCTTAAAAAGCTAATAGCCGCAATAGAGCGCGTGGCCCAAGGTGACCTTAACGCCAAAGTGCCTGTGGACACGAAAGATGAGTATGGGAAAGTCGCTCAAACATTCAATGATATGACGTTTCGCCTGAGTGAAGCTGAAGAAGCTCGCAGTCGATTGGTGGCCGATGTTGCCCACGAGCTTCGCACGCCGCTGTCCTTGATGCAGCTTAAACTGGAGAATTATCAACAGGCCGGCCAACAGATCTCGCCAGAAATGTTACTTCGGATTCATGATGAAGTGATCCGAATGAGCTTGCTAGTCGATGATTTACATGTCTTATCGTTGGCAGAAGCAGGACGGTTGTCGCTCCATCGCAAACCGCTTGATTTGACGGTTCATTTAGAACGAATTGTGGACGACGTGAAATTTGAAGCGGAAGAAAACGGAATTGCCCTTAGTCTTTATACGATTTCGAGACCGATTTCCGTAATGGTCGATCCGAGACGGATAACGCAGGTTTTCTTTAATTTGCTGACCAATGCGATTCGTTACACGCCAAGTGGTGGGGAGATTATGGTTAAAATCGAAGAGCGGGTCGTGGATCGGAATGCGTACTTTGTACGTGTCTCGGTGATCGATACCGGCATCGGAATATCGGAGGAAGCATTGCCCCGCCTATTCGATCGATTTTACCGCGTGGACGAAGCACGCTCGCGGCATACAGGCGGTACGGGACTCGGTTTATCCATCGCGCATCATTTTGTAAAAGCCCATGGTGGGTTCATCCGCGTTGAGAGTGAACCCGAGAAAGGTACAACATTTTCCGTTTATTTGCCTCACGGGCAATGATAATTATAAGAGTTGGTAGCCCGGCGTACAAACATGCAGGAAATCCACTTCCTATGCCCCTACGATCCGGGGTGTATATGCTGTTCCGTTGACACCCTCCCTCTTCTTACCCGCCCGTTAGCTTCGAAAAAAACATTAACCACTCTGTTTAATATCCCATAAAAGAGATCAACAATGTACGGCAAGGATCATGTGACAAAGGGGTGTCCATAGTTCTCTGTCGCCTCCAACGGGCATATCTCGATTATGCAAAACAAGCAAACGCGGTTTTCGCGATTGCTTGTTTTGCATGATGGTGTTTAATTATGAACGGTAACATTCGTTAACGTTTAAGCAGAACGCTAATGTCTCTCATATACAGGTCGATCCGGCCCGGGTTCGGCCAGGCTCCATCCGATACCGAGCAGAACGATGATGGCAATGAACGCAGCCGGCAATACCCATTTCCAGGAATGCGCGAGCATCCGGACGGCAGGAGACATCAGGGCAAGGATCATTCCGATCAACACGACGCTGAACAGGTGAACTCCCGGCGGCAACAAGAGGAATACGATATGAAAGACCGATGTGAACATCAGAATAGGGACAAGCGTCGTTCCCAAAACTACGGCAGGATGGTTTAAGGTTTCTAGCGGATCGCGGGTGCATGCCGCCCATATCAATGCAGCGTAATGGATCAGCAGTGGGATCGAAAATAGATAGCTTGCACCCGGCAGAAACCAGGTTGAGCCGATGAGCAGCAGTAGGAACAGAAATCCGCCGCCAAGCAGCATCTCTAATTCATTCGATTTCCGCACGATCCAGCGGGTAAGCGCAACATGAACGATGAGTGTTACCAGAACGAAGCTGATGCTGTAGAGAAGCGTATCATAAGTTGCGCCTGTAGGCTGCGTCATTTTGCCGGCCCACAACGTTTCGATCAGCGTCCACAAGCCATAGCTCAGTGCGGTTGATAGCACGGCGGCCAGAATCGGGGTTCCGAGCCCGATTAAACTCCCCTTTGTGGTTAGTAAGGAGAATCGGGCATACAACCAAGCAAAGGCCAGCCATAACGCTGCAAGCGCAACAGTAATCGGAATCGCCCACTGCGTAGGGTAATGAACCAGCAGGCCGAACAAATTGAAATAAATGCGGTTGCTTGTGGAGGACAAGTCTGACAAGTCGAGATTGCCGAAATGCCTTGCCATGGCGAGCGCATTCTCGCCTTGATGCTGCACGGTCTCAAGGGAGACATTCTCCGTATTGTCCATAGGGGTATGATAAGCTACCCAACCATCGCCATAGGCAAAGTTCAGTCCCGGAAGACCATGCTCCAGGGCCACCGTCAGATCGGTATCGTTCGGCAGTTGCTTGTAAAGGTCCACCAAGAGCGAGTTGCTGACAGGATTGGACACAGCCCGCGCGTATTCTTCGATAATCCGTCCGTTGCCATCGCTGGTCTAGAACATGAAGGATGAACCCTTTGATCCTCGGGCTTCAAAATTTGCGATCATGCCAACCTCACGATGCAGCGGGTCACGGAAGAACACCTCGGCTCCCAGCAGGCCTTTCTCTTCCCCGTCCGTCAATAGAATCCAAATATCATTCTGAGGAGGAGATCCGGCTTGTATTGCCCTTGCCGTCTCCAGCAATGAAGCCACGCTTACCGATGCATCATTCGCCCCGGGCCCGGTAGGTACCGAGTCGTAGTGGGACATAAGAAGGAGCGGTTTGCCCGGTCCGGTGCCCTTAATGACCCCCAGAATGTTCGTAAGCTGGACGTCAGTATCGATGTATTTTGTTGTTAGACGGTCTTTAAACTCCTGAACCTCCGGGTTCAAGCCGAGCAACTCCATCTGTTCCACCAAGTATGCCCTGACTTCCCCATTGGCAGGCGATCCCATGGGGTGGGGCTCCTGTGCAATCCGTTCGACATGGACCATCGCCCGTTCAGCGGAGAACTCGGTTTCTGGCGCGTCCGTTCCCCTGGGTTGCGGCGGCTTCTCGAACCAATGCAGAAGGGAGACAAAAAGGATGACGGCGAGGATCGTCGTAAGCGGCAGCCAATAGGGATGTTTGCGGTCTGGCGGTCTGCTCAATTGAATTTGCATGATACCTAATCACTTCCTTTTAAGATCATTCAGACTCATTCATGGAGCAATCGTTCATCGTATGTATTAAAAAGCTCTTATACAGCGTAGTTCCAGAATATGACATGTGTCAATATTTGATTACAGTGTGTAATGAAATCAATGCATCACAGAGCAAGAGCTCCCATTAGAATGGAAGCTCTTGTGATTTATATCCAAGATGGTCATTTATTCAACTTTAGTTCCCGGTTATCTTAGCAACCAACATACTACAACTTCTTTCAATATGCCCCAGCCTTACCGAGAGGTCTCTTCTCTCCAAGCAAAGCAATATCTGATAATTCGTTATCGTAACGTGTATGTACCTGATGGACTTTTAAGCAAGCAATGCCCTTATGTTCTTCTCGTACACAAAAAGCTTATACGCCTCTGCGTCCCCAGCCAAAAACTTTGACATGCACGATGGCTTTGGTTACCCAATGCAAGAGCACATACAACACGATGAACAAAATGAGCAAAGGCCTAAAGAATAGCATTGCCACAACCCAGGTGAGCAGAATCTGCCAGTTCTTCATTTTCCGCAAATATTTTACTGGCCACAAGCATATTTTAAATAACTTTTCGTTATGCTGAAGCGCATCTAAAAATTCATCCTGGAACTGTTTGTTGTCCGGGTCCAAGCGGACGGCATTTCGCATATACGTCTCTTTCAGCTTGTATTCCCCACGCTGGCCAGACGACAAGCCGAGGAAAAAATATACATTTGGCGATTCCATATTATTGTTGAGGGCTTGCCTTTCCAACCTGGCAGAATCCTCGAAGTTTGTCAGCAACGCTTCCGTATAGCTTAACAAAGCCAAATATAATGGTGATTCCGGACGCAGTTCAAGCGCATGTGAAAGTGCCGTCTTTGCTTGCTTTGGCCTCCCCTTTTTGTTCAACATATTTGCCTGCAGATAATAATAATGAGGCTCATAGGGATCTATCCGTAAAGCTTCTTGCAGAGCTTCTTCGAAAGCCCGATCCTTATCCGTATAGTAGTAAACGCTGACGCGCACAAACCAGGCCAGCTCGTGCTGTGGTTCCCGTTTAAGCGCCTGATTCGACCAATGCAGTGCTTTGTCGTATTCATCCATGAATAAGTGAATTTGCGAGATTAGCGCAAAGACGTCCGGGTGCTCCGGTACTTGGCTTATTAGCTGCTCAGCTTCCTTTAAAGCTTCTTTATACCGCCTCCATTTGATAAGCTGCTGCGCCTTCGTATATGCGGCGTAATGATGTACGTCCTCCACCTGCTCTATCCCCTCCTATACATTACGACTTGACGCCATGCTTCTTAATGTAATCCAATACGATTTGATAATCCCCGTTAACGTCACTGAACGTCGCGTAATTCTTTGCTGTAGCAAACCAATCCAGCGTTGTTGCCTTTCGGCCTTTTGTGGATCTCTTTAAATCGTCCTGAGTAATAGGCTGGATCTCACCCTTCTCAAACGTACGCTCCATCGCTGATTCTACGGCATCATGGACTAACTGCTCTAAGTCGGCTCCGGAATAAAACTTCGTCTCTGCAGCAATTCTGGGCAGGTTCAGCGAACCCAGCGGCTTACCGGATAGCTTCAGTTCGAGAATGGTTTGCCGCTCTGCCTCTTCAGGCGGCGGTACAAAAACCAGATGGTTAAAGCGACCGGGACGTCTCAATGCGGAATCAAGGTACCAAGGCGTATTGGTTGCTCCGATGACAAACACGTTATCGTTCTCCGCCTGCAGACCGTCAAGCTCCAGCAGTAATTGGTTAACAAGCATGCGGTCATGATGCTGGCGCATTTGATGCCGGCTGCCTCCAAGGGCATCGATTTCATCAATGAAAATAACGCAAGGTTTGTTTTCCCGCGCTTTTTCAAATATATCGTGTAAGTTATGTTCACTCTGGCCAGAATACATCGAAAGAATTGACTGAAGCTCTACATGAAAGAAATTAGCATCGATCTCGCCTGCCACCGCTCGTGCCAAAAATGTTTTGCCGCATCCGGGTGGCCCGTACAGGAGCAAGCTCCCTCCAGCTTGTTTGCCGTATGCAGCATATACTTCCGGCTGCTTCAGAGGTAATATAAAATTCATTCTGATTTTCTTCTTAACCTCTTCCAAGCCTCCGACGTCGGCAAACGTCTCTTTTGGTTTCTCAGACTCGACAAGCGATTGATCCTCTTTGCTGAAATGAATAAGCCTTAAATTTTTGCGTCTTTGCGCTGCTAGTTCATCATGTTCCGACATTCTGCTCTCTCCTCTGTAATATTCTCTCATAAGAATATCATACTTCCATAAATTAGGGAGTAATCCAGCGAAAAAAAGACAACCGCAAATGGCTGCCTTCCTTCAATCCTCATGTGATGATTTGTATTCAGCACGCTAAAGAATTAATACGTAATACGTTCGATTACTACAATGCTTTCATCAAACAGCCCGCTCGTAATTAGATGGGATGGACGTTTGGAGCGGATTTCTGGATCAGGATGTTGTTCAGAACCAAAAGTAAACTCTATGGGCTGATCTCCTTTAACTTCTACAATGACATCCAAACCTTGTTTTGGAATACCTGCTTGTTTGTAATAGAAAGTTTCCATTGATTTAGGAATGGTAAAGGATTCTTCATCAACTTTTATTTTTTGAACGCGACCACCAGGTATATACAGATACATGTTTTGCACATCGGTTCCACCTGTGAATCGAAAATGAATCATTTTATTCCCTTGCTTTATCCCCGTCTTTACTAGCTTTATTTGTGGTATTTGATAGTTTCGTACAGGTGCATTTCCTACCCATGCTTGTTTATCATAGTTAAACGGTAAGATAGCTTTAATATTGGAAGTATTCGTTGAAGTTATATATTTCTTCGTCCAATCATCTGGTGGTTGGGTTGTAACCCACTGTGCTTGTTTTTTATCCTGATCCACGACATAGAATAAGTTACTATCTATAGGTCGATCTGCACTTGGGTTAGCTCTGAAAAAACTAATCGATATTATTACTACCGCGATTCCTATGAGGGTATAAGGCACCCATTGTCCAAGCTGGAATAACTGTTTACATGGCATGAACAGCAAAGCTAAGAGCCAAACGAAAAGTAACATGAGGTAAGGTGCAAGACTAACCGGAAAAAAGGTGAAAAGTAACTTGAGCAGTGGGGCGAACAGTACTACGGGTAAGAAGGATTTAAGGGATAATATCCATGTATTGGCACTTATTGTATCCATTTTATTCTTCCAAATTACCCACCCAAGTATCAGTAGTGATACAAGCAATGGCCAAGCAAACAGATAGCTGGCACCAGGTAGAAATTGTGTTAACAGGATGAGAACTATGACACCAAGAAAGATCGCCGACAAAGTCATTTCCCATTCATTTACGGAACGGAATTTCCTCCAGATAAGGAAACTGATAGATGCCGTGAGTAATAGAAATGCCCATTGATAATAAGAGCTGTCATATATTGCCCCACTGAATAAGGTCATTTTTTCTCCCCAAAGTGCGTTTACACCCATCCAAATCATTACCGTTGCGAAGATCGAAGAAATGACAGCGAACAGGATAGCTAGCAAACTGAACCCTAAGCCTTTGTAAGAGGCGCGCTTGTTCTTAACTGCAATGATCGTAACCATCGCGAATACAAGTACAATCAGCCCTGTAAGGGGATAGACCCAGTAATAAGAGTAGGAAATGACTACACCAAAAAAGTTAAAATAAACGGCATTCTCTTTCTTAATATCATTTAATTCCAATTGACCGAAGTGCCTTGCCATTGCTAAGGCGTTTCGCCCTTGATGCTCTAGCGAACGTATATCTAGGTGTTTGACATCGTCACGTGGTGTATGATATCCAGTCCATCCATCACCATAAGCAAAATTCAACCCGGGTATTTTATTTTCATTGGAAACCGTTAAATCCGAGTCGTTTGGCATGATTTCAAAAAGATTTCCTAGTAAGGATGAGGTAACGGGATTTGGGGCTGCTTTGGCAAATTCTTTTACCATCCAACCGTTATGATCACTGGTTTGGAACATGATAGACGGACCACTTGTTCCTCTAGCCTCGAAATTAATGATGAGATCAATTTTTTGTTTATGTTTTGATTTCGTCCAAAATTCCTTTGCACCCATTAATCCTTGCTCTTCGCCATCAGTAAACACGAAATAGATATCATTTTTTAAAGGTGGAGCTGATTTTAATACACGTATGGTTTCTAATAAAGCGGCAACTCCGCTTCCATCATCACTAGCTCCCGGTCCTTGTTGAACAGAGTCATAGTGTGCAGACATCATCATTGCATGATCACTGCTAGTACCTTCAAGTTTAACAATCACGTTGTACATATCTCCGCCAGTTAACATTTTTGGGTATAGAGAAGCATGATTGGAGTGTTCGATTTCTGGTTTTAATCCCATTAATTTTAATTGTTCAACCAGATAATTTCTTACTTTTTCATTTTCGATTGATCCGCTTGGATGAGCAGTCTTTGCGATGTGGTTTAAGTGTTGGACAGCACGATCTGCTGAGAAATTTTCCGAGATATCCGCCTTCTTATCTGGGCTTGGTGGAACAATGGTATGAAGGCTGATAAAAGCAATCAAAAATATAAATGATATGATCGTAATGGCCTTAATAATTTGATTATCAGTCAGATTTAATCCTCCTTATGGTTACTTGGTTGTATGTATCATAATGAAAAAGAAAAAGACAAACCAATGGTTTATCTTACAGTTACCTTACTTTACGGTAAGGTGGGTTATTGAGAAAAAATTACGCCCTGTCCTCCCTTTGCCAAAAAGGAAGGTTCTAATTTTGTATGAAAGTAGGCCCTTTCAATCCCGGCGCCTTAATGAGAAAAACTGTCGGATTTAATTGGTACTGTGTCAAATCGGTAATCGGACCATAGTCCTTGTCCGGGGGCAAGGAGTTGTACGAAAAAACAAAAAAGCCGCTAAAATGATATTATCCCCTTTAAGTAGACAGTGTGTAAAAAGCGCATTAAAGTCTACTTTGGAGGGGATTTTTTCCATGGGCGAAATAAGAAAGACATATGACATCGAATTTAAGCGCAAGGCTGTTGCGATGTTCCTGGAGGAAGGTCTTGGCTACAAGACGGTAGCCAAGACCTTGGGCATCGATGATAGGATGGTTCGAAGATGGGTGGCTCACTACGAGCGAGAAGGAATTGAGGGTCTCAAGGAAAAAAGAGGCACCTCGACGGGTTCGAAGAACGGGAGACCGAAGAAGGCCAAAACCTTGGAGGAAGAAGTCCTGCGGCTGCGAGCGGAGAATGCCTTGCTAAAAAAGCTATGGGAACTGCAAAGGGGGCAAGAGCAAAGCGACGTCAAACCTACCAAGCCATCGAAGCGCTAACTAGCAACTACCCCGTGGCCTTGCTGTGTGAACTGGCAGGTATCGCTCGAAGTAGTTACTACAAATGGGCAGCCAGAAAGAATAATCCAACGCCCAAACAGATCGATGAGCAGGCTCTGAAAGAGAAGATTCTAGAGTGCCATACTCAGCTAAAGGGCATTTACGGATACCCACGGATTCGTGTCTGGCTAAAGAAAACCTTTGGCTTGAACGTCAACCATAAGCGTGTGTACCGGCTGATGAAAGAACTGGGGATTCGTGCGCGCATTAGGCGAAGGAAGCCATACTTTGGCCGTCGGGAGGCAGGGATTACCTCAACCAATGTACTGAATCGGGATTTTAACGCCACGGCACCCAATACGAAATGGGTCACCGATGTGACCTATCTGCCAATCGGCTCTCGCTTTCTGTACCTGTCGGTTATTTTTGACCTGTATAACAACGAGGTGGTTGCCTTTCGGATCGGACGCCACAACAATTTAAAGCTTGTGCTGGAGACCGTACAAGCAGCTGTACATAAACGCAAAGTAGCCAACCTGCTGCTCCACAGCGACCAGGGCTTCCAGTATACTCACAAGGAGTACCATGCTTTTTTGAAGCGTAAGAAAATTAAAGTGAGTATGTCGCGTAAGGGAAACTGCTGGGATAACGCTTGTATCGAGAGCTTCTTTGGACACCTGAAGTCAGAATGTCTTCGACTCGACACTTTCTCGACCGAGGAAGAGCTCGTAAAGGCAATTGAACGATATATCCATTTTTACAACCATGAACGTTTTCAACAAAAACTAAACAACCTTAGTCCGGTTGAGTACCGAACTAGGGTTGCTTAAGGCTGCTTTTTTAGGCTGTCTACTTGACAGGGTTAAGTTCAAAATAGCGACTTATATTGGGACCATGTTTTTGTCCTCCGACACCAATTTGAAAAATTTCGGTTAACTCCTTTTCTTCTTATGGATCATTCCTCTTACAAATGGCTTATGTTAAAATCCATCCTTCATTAGCGGGCGCCTTTCCCTTCAGCTCGCCTTCGCGAGTTTCGCGCTTCGAATCGATGACGAAGCATATACGACGAGCGCTGTCCAAATGAGCGCAAAGCCAACGAGCAATATCGGGGAGACGAATTCCTTGAACACGAATACGCTCAGCAACAGCATGATCGTTGGCCCGATGTATTGTACGAAGCCGAGCGTGGACAGCGTCATCCGGGCAGCCGCCCGGGCAAAGAAGAGCAGCGGCAGCGCCGTTACAACGCCGGAAAGAAGCAGTTCGATGAACATGGACGGAGGCAGCGTCCATGCCGTTGTCTTTCCTACGGCAGCCAGATAAATCCAGTAGCCGAGTGCGACGGGCAGGACGACAGCCGTCTCTGACAACAAGCCCACAGAAGCGTCTTGCGCGATCTTCTTCTTCGCAAGACCGTATAAGCCAAACGACACGGCCAGCGAGATCGCAACCCACGGGAACCTCCCGTAGTCGATGGCGATGATGAGCACCGCGGCACCCGCGATGGCAATCGCGAGCCATTGACCGCGGCTTGGCTTCTCGCGAAGGAATACCACCGCAAGCAGTACATTCAGCAACGGGTTCAAATAATAGCCGAGACTTGTCTCGACAACATGGCCGTTGTTGACCGCCCAGATGAAGATCAGCCAATTCGCAGCGATCAGCAATCCGCTGGCAGTGAGCGACAGCAGCAGCGAGCGGCTAGCTGCAATCTTCCTGAGTTCACCCCAACGGCGCTGGAGCGCGACGAGAATACCCATGAAGACGAACGACCAGACAACCCGATGTGACAGAATCTCGCCTGCCGGCACATTATCAAACAACTTCCAATAAAGCGGGAGAACCCCCCACATGATATACGCAATAATAGCGTTGACCAATCCATTATTCATGATTACGTCCCCTCTTCTCTCTCCGATGTCTGAAACGGATTATACGCCTCGATCCTCGTTTAAGTAAAGTAAATAATCTGTATGTGCTTACTTAAAAGAAAAAAGACCGCAATATGCGGCTTTTAAAGTCCATAGGTTCTAAACGTTCCACACGTTTCACATTGGTATGGTTTGTTACGAATTAACAATATAATCCTAGCCGAACTCCGATTTAGATTCACAATATATCCTCATCCGCCAGTTCTTTGTCTAGAGATCCCATTTTTTGTAATAACATAACCTGCCGGCAAGCAAGTTGTATCCGGATGATTTTTACAACGTGAAAAAAGCTCTTTAACATCTCGCTGGAAATCACTACGCGGACTCTTGGGTTCTCTTATTCCCCATTTCGACATGCATTCCAATATCAAACCTTGAGTCTCCGGATATTTCCTTATACTGCTATTGAGCTCTTCCGTAGGCAGATCATTGATAAAATAATCCGATAACAACAGCTCTACGACTTCCGCTGGCAACGAAACGTTTAAGGAAATTAGTGAATCCAACATAGCTGCTGCCCGGTACTGCACATACCGTTCCGATTCTAATTTGTCTCGTTCCTTTTTGTCAATATACAATAATCGTGCCATTGGGGTAACGAATGGTTGCAATACACCGTTCTCACGCAGACATTCATAAGCTACTTCTATTAAATCAGCAACAAGCTCGGGGTTGTTTACTACAGTGAAAAAGCCCAGATCCCGCTTGGCATGACATAAGCTTTCGATAAAGCTAACGATCCAATTCGCAGCTTTCAAAGTTTCATCAGACGACAGTATATCCTCGGCAAGGCTAGCTTTCATGCTCTCCCGTTGAACCGCGTCCACAGACACAAATTGCTGGAGTCTATCCAGAATATTATCTTCTTTTAACATATCGAATATTGATCCCCTTCACTTGCAAGTAAATAAGCTTATCGCTTGCCTCTCCATTCCTATACAATTTACCATATATACGGTTAATAGAACGAACTCTATGGTAATGAAAATCAGAACCGTCCTTCCCGTTAACAGAGGCGACGGCAGACGATCCTCCAGCCGGCTGCCGTCGTATTGTGAGATTGAGCTATCTAACCATTTGCGTATTAGTTATTGCATTAGTATTGGAACTATTGCGTCAAGTTGCATTCCTCTTGATGCTTTCAATAAAATCACGTCATTCTCCGTAATCACTCTTTTTATAGATCTTGCCAAGTCCATTTTATCCATAAATGTTTTTACTGCGCCAACTGGGTAATTCTTTGTTGCTTCTAATGCAATAAGACGGCTAAGTTCGCCGAATGTATATACATAGTTAATTTCACGGGGATCAAGGCTTCTCCCGATGTTTCGGTGAAACTCTTCTTCACGATCACCAAGTTCAAGCATATCACCAATTACTAAATACTTTTTTCTATAGCCTGTTAGTTCTTGAAAAGTCTTTATTGCTGCACTGACAGAATCAGGACTCGCATTCCATGCATCATTAATTACTGTAAATCCCAAAGAAGAATCAATCTTTTCCATTCTCATCCCGGGCAGTTTTAGGTTTCGAAACCCCTCATTAATTTCTGTTGAGTTGAAGCCCATCTTTAATGCAATTGCAATTGTAGCAAGTGCATTATTAATATTGTGTTCGCCGAGAAGCGGGAGATAAAATTTATCGTTAGCTACAGAAAATTTGGAACCGTATGGGTTAGTCACAACATTTTCAGATGTTATATCATTAAAATGTTCTTGGCCAAAACTTATGGTTTCTATTGAGGTTCTTAGTATATTACAGAGTTTGGTGGTTAACAACGGGTCGTCACCGTTATAAACTAGACATCCACCATTCTTTAGACCGTTTAAAATTTCTAATTTTGCTGCAGCTACTCCTTCTTTGGAGCCGAGGCTTGAAAGATGCGCAACCCCAATCATTGTAATTATTGCGATGTCCGGCTCGGTAATTTTTGATAACTGATCAATGTGTCCCCTTTCACTCATTCCCATCTCAATTATTGCAACTTCGACATCTCTATTTATCCTTAAAATTGATAATGGGACACCTACTTGACTGTTTAAATTGCCTTCTGTTTTGTAAACGCGAAGCTTCGTTTCTAAAACTGAATGAAGCATTTCTTTCGTAGTCGTCTTACCGTTGCTACCCGTAACACCAATTATTTTGACTCCTAATTCTTTTCGATACGCTTTCGCTAATTTTTGTAAGGATTCTAGGCAGTCATCAACAAAGATTAGCGGCAGGTGAATAGGTGGGTCCGGGTGATCCGTTTGCCAAAAAGCAGCCACTGCCCCTTTAGCGATTGCCTCTGTAACAAAATTATGACCATCTAGCTCTCTTATAATAGGAATAAATAAGTTGCCTGGCTTAACTGTTCTTGAGTCAATCGACACTCCTTGAATCAAAATTTCTTCAAACTCCCTTGATAACCCATCGCCTTCCGACATCTGTTCAATAACTTTTAGTTTATGAGAAATCATCATAACACCGCCATTTGTTAAAACGTTATTTTGTGCCTTGACCAAAATGTACGAAACAAAGTAGTGACCCGTGCGCGGAAATTTTCCTTTTTGTTTATCTTGATAATGACATGGATGAAAGGAAAAAAATAGATCCATCTAGGAGACATTTTCTGCATTAGGTGGTCCCTATACTTTTCAATTTTCATGATTGTTAGTGCATCGTCTAATAAGACAGGTGCGGTTAAATCACAAAAAACGCAGCTATGCGGCTTTAAGCGTAGACATTCCCGCCATCGTTCAGATTTTCAGTGAGCAAGAAAGCAATTGTCTGAATCAATACTATACATTATGATGGTGTTATCATGAAAAGGGACAATTTGATACACCAAAAAACCTCTCCCTCCAGTTATAGATGGTTGTACTTCCATCTCACCGAAGGAGAGGTTTCTTTTTGGGTTGCATTCTCGACTAGCAGCGGGATCATGTATACTGGTTGACGTTATGCGATGACGCTGCCGAGGACGAATTTGCTACCTCCGTGTATAACATGCAGGTCCCCCCTTCTCCGCTACGGGATGTGGCCTAGCATTCACAATATTTTTTCAGCATCTAGGGACCAGCCGGATCGCCCTACAAGGTATGTTACAAGTTCATCGTCGAAGCCGATCCCGAAACCCGGTGTGGCCGGAATATGGATCTCGCCATTTTCGATTCGGTAGCCAGATACGTCCATTCCCTCAATTGTAATATCATCATATTCCACAAATTCGAAGTTACGTACCGCTGCTGCCAAATGTCCCGACGCGTAAATGCCGTAGGCATTGCCGTAACAATGAGGCGCAGACCGCAAACCATGGGCATCCAGCTTCTCGCCTAATTCCATCCAATGCGTGAAGCCGGGCCAGATGATATCGTACTGCAGCACATCTACACGGCCGCGAATCGCCCACTCAACAAGATGAGGTGCTGCAAGACCTTCCCCATCGGCGATAAGCACATTCTGTCCACGTTGACGGAGCCATTCCTTCAGGTCCTCGTATAAGGCTTCATCCTCATGAAAGGCTTCTTCCACCCAGTATAGATTCACGTCCGCCAAAGCTGCCAAAACCTCTTTGGTTAAGTTCAAATTATATGCATTATTCGCATCGATCATGATCTTGCCTGCGGGACCTGCCACTTCCGAAATCCCATGTACGATCGCGATATCTCGTTTCGTCCCTTCCCAGAGCGGCATATGGCGTCCGCCTCGGCCAACCTTAATCTTAAAATGACGTTGGCCCTTCGCATAACCTTGCATCGCTTCTTCTTGCATCAATGCGACTGCAGCCCGCTCATCGGGCAAATGTAAATCATCGAAGTATAGCGAGGTATCATAACAAGGGACAACCAAAGGGGCTCCCGATAGCGTGCGGGCACCGGACACTAATTGGTACACGGGTTTACCTTCCCGCTTCCCTAACCAATCGAACACGGGATATTCCAATTGTAAACGATACGCTTCATGCAGCCGGCCACGCTCATCGAATAAGTCAAGCAATCGGCGGCCGATTATGTTTTCGGCCCATTCCGGCGTCATATGGATCGAGCTGCCGTAACCTGATTGTCCATCGATCGTAATTCTGGCGATATCCACTGTGCAGCTTTTGCCATGAATGCCGATTCTGCCATTGGCTCCCGCATTTCTGGCTCGTTCCCCCGTTAACTTAGCGAATTCGATTTTTTCCACTTTCCAATCAGCCTGTATAACCGCAATGTTCATAGGATCCTCCTTAGCCGACTTGACGGTATCATGTCCCTATTTGATTCGTGAACAGAGCAATATTGTAGATTTATATTGTTAGTAGATAAGAAAAATTCTCCATCCATTGAGATCTGTAATAAAACTCACGGTTTCGCAGTCGTGAGTAAAAAAACTTCCCCGTCCTATTTTGCCTTTGGATTATCATGACAAGTATTGTCACTATTATGAGACATAATGTAGATGTATCCATGAGTGGAGTTACGAATAGACATGTAAAGGAGACGGGTAACGATGTTGAAAGCGATCCCTTTTATTATGTTGGACGGAAAGGCTGAAGAGGCGATCCGATTCTATGAGGAAGCGTTAGGCGCGACTATCCTGTTTAAGCAGACGTTCGGAGAATCGCCAGGCGGCGAGAAATTGTCCGAAACGGAGAGAGCCCGACTCGCTCACTCTATTTTGCGTATCGGCGACACGGAGCTTTTTGCGGCTGACATTGATGCGGATTTTCCCTACAAGGAAGGAAATCAAGTGAATATTTGCTTGACGACGCCAGATGTAAATCAATCAAAGCGTTTCTTTCAAGCTCTGCAGCAAGGAGGTCAAGTGAATATCCCTCTTGAAGAAGTTCATTTTAGTCCTGCATATGGCGTTGTGACCGACCGGTACGGCGTTACGTTTCAGATTTTTACGGTGAAACCGGAATAAACAAACTGTCACAGGCTGCCCCAGCCATGAGCTGGAGGGCAGCCCTATTTCTGCTTGGCAACGCGAAAGTGGAACAAGGCCGGAGTGTCAATCCATCAGAGGATGTTGAATCAATCATCTACCCTTAGCTATGTAAGACCTTCGCTTCATTCATAAAGTTAGCGCTCACCCATTCCCCCTCCATCTTTAACAACTCATTAACAGTCTTATGGTCCGTAGGGGGTTCATCAATCCAATTAAGCAGAGTGTGAATGATGGAATCTTTTTCTGGGAAGTGCTGAAGAAAGACTTCGGCCTGCTCGTGAAGTCGAGTCGTCCAAATCTGAGAACGCACCATCACCATGGAATAGTATGTTCAAATAAGTTTACGGGCGAAGCTTTTTGTTATTGTTTTATAATCTTCTCCAGACGCCGTTGTTAACCTTGCTAATGTCCGGTCAAGGACCTGTTCAATATCGCCATTAAAACGGACTTTGGAATCGCTTCTCCTCTGCTACACTACCATACAGATAAACACTATGAAGTTGTTGATGAAATACCTGTTTAATGCTCTCGATCGATTCATGGATGCAAGTCATATAGACATCATCAATTTTGTCTTTGCTAACATCGCTTACTATGAAACCATTAGGGTCTAGACCATAACCAGCTTTTAAAATCCTCATTCCAATCACCGCCTCACATCAAAACAAGTTACGGGCTGACGTAATCTCCCGAAAATGAATAATGATATCAAACCATTTGGCGAGAGGCCCAACTATGTGAAAGGTTGAATCTTTCTCAAGGTCGTAATTATGTGCAATCCCTCGCCAATACATAACTTTGTCACCTGTGTTCTCGTGCCACCAAATCATGTTTTTTGCCATTCGATGATCGAGGTCAAGGCTCTCAAAGCCCTCGTATTCATAGAAGCCTAAGATGAAACGAGCGTATTGAAGCGCCAATTCGTGCCCGTCATTTCTCGGGAGTTCGGCAATGAGCTGGTAGGTCAGTCGTGCGTCATCAATGAATCGCTGTTTATTTTGCTGGCGAGTACCACGCGATATGCTTGTCGATTTCACCCGAGGGACGAAGAAACGAATAACGAGTCTCTAGCTCATCCAGCCGTTCTGGCGCATTTATTCGTACATAGTTTGCCACTTCGTCGGATACCTGAACATGCCCTGCACCGAAGTACCCACCAAAAACTCGAATCGTATCGCCCGGGTTCTGGATATTATAGGAGCGCATCCAACATAGAGCATCGAGAACCTCTTCTGTCTGTAAAGGGCTCCAAGTTGCAGCAAGCAAAGCTTGTGGGTCGCCCTTGCCTGTACGCGCAAGTACTCATTAAGCTGCATCCCAATAGTCCAGTCCGTCTCCAGAAAGAGCGTACGGAATCCCAGGTGTTCAACAAGGAATCTCGTAAGTCGGTCCTTAATGAGATATATCTGGTGAGCGCTTCGGGCACCGCGAGTCGACTCTCCAATCCCGATGATAGCAGTGTGGCGAAGGATATTGGCTAAGGGCTCTAAATCAGTGAAAGGAGCCTGGGGATCAATTGTGGCGTTCACTGATTGCTTTATTTGCTTGGTGCAACACCTTTTATCAGTAATTCCGTCCATTGGGCGGTATAAGGGAGAATCCTCTTGTAAATGTGGGGGCTGGAGATCCCTTCAACCAGAGCCTGAAAATAAATCAGAAGAAATTCATCCGAATATTTGAGATCAACCTTGCCTTCTTTACGCCCGCGGTGAAATAAATCCAACATGAGACTGTAGCTTTCCTGGACGTATTGCTGCATCATCAGTGATAATCCGTCATCGCCTTTCTTCGTAAAATAATCCATTAAATCGAAATAAAATTGCTTGTTGATCTTCTCCAGAAATTGAATTTTGATCTGACTCATGGCAATGATCGTTTCTTCGAAAGGTTTATTTTCGGCCATGAGCTCCCGGGCCGATTCTCCCATTTGAGTTAAAAAATACTTAAACACCTCCTGGATCAGGTTTTCTTTACTCCCAAAATACTTAAATATCGTCGTTTTACCGACATTGGCATGTCTCGCGATCTCATCTACCGTTACATTTTCGATGCCGGCATCGGTATTCATCAAGTTAAACGTTGCTTCTAGAACTTGATTTTTCTTCGCTTGGGTCCGCTTTTCAAAACCATTCATTCCTTATTCCTGCTTTCTAACGATTATGATTAAAAATGAATATGGAGGATTTAGTTCGTATTTTTCCTTCCTATTAATTATATATCAAAATTATGAATTATAAAACAAATAAGAGTTCTAAACTTATGTTTTTTTGCATTGACTATGCCATTAAACGGGTGTATAACTGAAGTTGTAAATGAACTTTGGTTTAAAACAAAGCGAATTCAACTAATATAAGAACTAAATATTAATAATTAGTTCATTATTTGTTGAGGTGAAGCTTTGCTTTAGACTGGAAAGCACGTTACTAAAACTGGTCAAGAAGGAGTTTTAGTGCTATGACAAACATTGTAAAAGTGCAAGGCTTGCAAAAAAGCTTCGGGAAATTCAAAGCGTTGCATGACGTGTCATTTACGGTAAATGCCGGGGAAGTTGCCGGATTTATCGGGCCGAACGGTGCGGGAAAATCCACCACGATTCGTACGCTGCTCGGGATCATCCAGCGGGATGCCGGGGATGCGACGATCTTTGGCAAGGATGTATGGAAGGACAGTCTTGAGATTCATAAACGAATTTCTTATGTTCCTGGGGACGTGGCGCTCTGGGGCAGCTTAACAGGCGGCGAAATCATTGATTTGTTTATGAAATTGCATGGCGGCGGAGACAAAACGAAACGCGACTATTTAATTAAACGGTTTGAGTTGGATCCGAAGAAGAAAGCCAAGGGCTATTCCAAAGGAAATCGGCAAAAAGTCGGCTTGATCGCGGCTTTATCCGTTGATTCCGATTTGTATATTTTCGACGAACCGACTTCCGGACTGGATCCGTTGATGGAATCCGTCTTCCAGGATGAGGTCGAAAAAATCAAGCTTGCGGGAAAAGCAATCTTACTGTCCTCTCATATTTTGAGCGAAGTGGAACGGCTGGCCGATAAAGTAGTTATCATTCGCCAAGGCAAAGTGGTTGAAACCGGAACATTGGATGAGCTGCGTCACTTAACCCGTTCGACAGTAACTATGGTAACGCAAGGCGATGTGGCTAAGATGGCATCCGTTAACGGTGTCCATGATTTCAAGCAATCCGGCAATCAAGCGACATTCTCGGCGGATAACGAATGTATCAATGATATTTTGTCCGAAGCGGCAAAGTTGGGCGTCAAGAAATTTGAATCCGTGCCGCCTACGCTGGAAGACTTATTCATGCGTCATTATGAAGTCTAAGAGCGGAAACGGAGGAGACTGGGATGCAAGAAAAATTTGCGCGTTCGCGTGTACTTTTCGTCCAATATCTGAAACGTGATTGGAAAAAAATCATCATTTGGATTTTAGGTTTAGGCTTGTTTTCAGCCGGATTTGTTCCGGCTTTTGAAGAAATCGGCAAAGGGCAAGGTTTGCAGGGAATGTATGAAACCATGCAAAATCCTGCCATGATTTCCATGGTTGGTCCGACACCGGTTGAGACCGCGGCGGATTATACTTTAGGCGCGATGTATGCGCACGAAATGCTGTTATTCTGCGGTTTGTTTGCGATGATTATCGCTGCTTTGCATGTGGTAAGCCATACCCGCAAAGAAGAAGATCTAGGGCTTACTGAACTCGTACGCTCTTTTCAAGTAGGTCGTCAAGCCAATTCGCTTGCGGTGATTGCCGAAGTCGCCTTGATCAATATTCTATTGGCGCTCGTGATTGGAGGAGTCTTGACCAGCTATGGCGCAGATACGATTTCGGCCGAAGGAGCCTTTTTGTTTGGCGCATCCATCGGGATGGCCGGGATCCTGGGAGCCGTGATTGCCTTAGTCATGGCGCAAATTATGCCAACTTCATCCGGAGCAACCGGTTCATCGCTTGGAATTGTAGGTTTGCTTTATATTCTTCGTGCTGGTACGGATGTGTCGAATGTTGATTTCTCCATGATCAATCCGATGGGTTGGACTTATCTAGCCTATCCATTTACAAAAAACAATTGGATTCCCCTGATTGTGGCGATCGTCTTCAGCGTCATTGTCGTGATCATCGCTTTTGCCCTTGAAGGCGGTCGAGACATGGGGGCCGGTTATTTGTCCGAACGAGAAGGACGAGAATCGGCAAAAAAATCATTGCTGTCCGTACCCGGCCTGTTTACCAAGCTGAACAAAGGCGTAATGATCAGCTGGTTGATTGCCTTCGTTATCATGGGAGCAGCCTATGGTTCGATTTATGGAGATATGCAGGCTTTTCTCGAGAGCAATGAAGTCATGAGTCAAATGTTTACCATATCCGGCGTTTCCATCGAGGAATCCTTCACCGGGACCATTATGATGGTCTTGATCGGAATGGTTTCCATTTTGCCGATTGCGATCGTGAACAAACTGTTCTCGGAAGAAACCCGGCTGCATCTAAGTCAGCTTTATGCAACCAAAGTGACGAGAGCTCAGCTCTATTGGACGAGTGTCATTTTGGCCATCGCTGCTGGGATTGTGGGCATTTTGCTCGCTTCCGGCGGTCTTGGAGCGACGGCCATTTCTGCCATGGGTGACCGCTCGTCCATCAATATGTGGGATTTTCTCGAAGCTGGTTATAACTTCCTGCCTTCCGTGTTATTCTTTACGGGACTTGCCGCTTTGGCTTTAGGCTGGGCCCCAAGACTAGGGAAAGCCGTATATGGGTACCTTGGCTATTCTTTTGCATTAAACTACTTCGGCGGCATTTTGGATTTGCCGGAATGGTTCGCTAAGACAGCCGTTCAAAGCTGGATTCCGCGAATGCCTGTAGATCCGTTTGATGCGACTACCTTTATTGCGATCTCGGTGATCAGTGTTGCTTTGATGGTTATGGGCTATATGGGATATCGCAAACGGGATATGGTGGAAGGAGCTTAGCAGAGAAGTGAATTCGTAAAATGTCTTGACATAAAATGGAGCAGAAAACGGGCTGAACTATGTGATTTCGGCCCGTTATTTTTTGTGATTTATGGCGTTTATCCGAAGAGCAAACCGATATTGCCAAACTGCTCGCCCGCCATCATTCGCTGAAACGCGCTCCGTGTCTCATCTATCGCGTACATCCGGTCGATCAGCGGATGAATCCTGTGCTTCTCCATGAACTGAAGCATCTCAGCAAACTCCTCCCGGCTCCCCATCGATGTACCGATCCAGGACAGCTGAGGAAAAAACAAAGCCCTAAGCGGAACATCTACCGTATCGCCGGAGCTGGCCCCAAAACTGATAATCCGCCCATTGGGCTTAATCACCTTTAAGTATTGGGAAAAGGTTGCCGGACCGATGCTATCTAGGATCACGTCCACCTTCTCCCCTTCCAGCTCTTCGTTCCAATCCCCGTCGCTTGAAAAAGCCCTATGTAAAGAATACCTCCGAGCTTCAACAAGCTTGGCTTCACTGCGGGATGTAACGCTCACGACAGCCCCCGCAGCTTGGGCCATGAGCATCGCATAGGTTGCAACCCCGCCTCCTATGCCCGGAATGAGCACATGCTCGCCTGCCTTGATTTGGGCCCTTGTAAACAGCGCACGGTAGGCTGTTAGAGCAGACAAAGGAAGTACTCCCGCTTCCTCCCAACTCAGATATAATGGCTTTCTGAAGGCATTGCCCGCCGGGATCACTACCGTCTCGGCAAAGGTGCCGTCCATCGGACCGCCCAAAATCTCAGGTACTACAGGGACCTCTTCTGTGCGCTCCCAGCCGATCGTCGGATGGATGATGACCTCGTTGCCAACCATGTGATCGCTAACGCCCTTACCCACTTCCTCAATGATCCCTGCCCCGTCTGAACCCAGAATGAGCGGCCTATCCGTTGCCTGCCGTCCCTCCATCAAAAATAGATCACGGTGATTGAGTCCGGCCGCCTTTAAGCGGACTCTAACTTCACCTAAACCCGGTTGTTTTATTTTCACATCGCTGATTCGAAGCCCGCCCAGACCGCTCGGGCCGTGATGAATAACTGCTTTCATATGAATTCCTCTCCTTCTTCCGGCCTGTTGGCCGTCCTGGATTCATTGTAAGTTTCACTCCGATGCATGTAAAATGGTTAGTAATGAATGTGACATTCAGTAGAAATGAAGCCAGGATGGTGAAGGCGTATGGAAAGTGGAGATTTACGTATATTCTACGCAGTGGCGGAGGAAGGCAGCATCACGCGAGCGGCCCAGCGCCTTCAGTATGTTCCCTCTAACGTCACGGGCCGGATCCGCCAGCTGGAAGAAGGCCTGCGAACATCACTATTTGTCCGAAGCAACCGGGGGATGGAATTGACTCCAGCCGGTAAGATTTTGCTTGGATATGCGCGTGAAATTTTAAATTTGCTGGGTGAAGCGGAGAAATCCGTTCAGGCTGAGGATAAGCCGCGGGGACAGCTGCGAATCGGAGCGATTGAATCCACCGCCGCAGCTTATCTTCCGGAACGCCTCGCCGATTATTATGCTCGATACCCTGAGGTCAATCTGTCCCTGAACACGGGTAATTCCAGCGTACTTATGCAGCAAGTAGTTAACCGTGAAATTGACGGGGCTTTCGTGTACGGCCCTGTAACGCATCCTCAGCTGAAGCAGATCCCTTACTATCAAGAAGAACTGGTGCTGCTCACCGAAGTTGGGGCCGAAAGTCTGCAGGAGCAATTGCACAAGCCAATGCTGATCTTATCGACGGGCTGTACTCACCGGTCCAGAGTGGAGCGCCTTCTGGCAGAAGCCGGAGTCCAACATCCGCGTATCATCGAGTTCGGTTCGCTCGAAGCTGTCATCGGAGGGGTTGCTTCGGGACTCGGTGTAGCTCTCCTTCCGAGGTCCAATGCCGCAATGCTTTCCAAGGAGATCAACATGAAAGCCATGACGCTTCCGAAGTCCTATCGTGAGCTTGTGGTGCATTTTATTTATCACAGGGACGTCCCAGTGAGCAGCGCGCTTCGAGCATTTTTAGAGCTAAATCATCAATAGTGATTTAATCTTCACCTGCTATTTTCTTTTAGAAGGTATTGATTTGTTGTTATCGAACACATAAAAAAGCTCCTGTTTCGCTACAGGAGCATAAATCTTCTCTTAAAGTAAGTCGTTTTTTTCCATGGTCATTACATCAATAAACTTACCAGCCGTGACACCCTGCTTCTCAAAAACGCCAGCTTCCCAATATTCTGTTGTGCGTATAAAACCCAGCCCTTTCCGTTAAACGAAAAAAGTGTTTAGTAATATCTAAGGCTTGATTGCCTTGATTACGGCTGATACGATGTAATCCTCGATATTGGATCCTTGAACCCAATCCTTAATAAAATCTTTGGACTCATCCTTCGGTTCGACGGAGATATCGGTAAATCCGCTTTGTTGAAGCATTGTCTCAATTTCGCTAATTGAAGATGCTCCTGATATGCAACCTGAATAAAGTTCATCTAAGTCGCTTTTTATTTCTGAAGGAAGCTCTGCTGTTGTCACAATATCGGAAATCGCCAGCCTGCCGCCGCTTTTTAGAACACGAAACGAATCATTAAACACCTGCTGCTTATCAGGCGAAAGGTTGATAACACAGTTTGAGATGATGACGTCCACCGTGTTATCAGCGACAGGAAGATGCTCAATTTCTCCCAAACGAAAATCTGTATTCGAATACTCCCCTCTAATAGCATTGTTACGTGCACGGCTAACCATTTCAGGTGTCATGTCAACGCCGATCACTTTACCGGTCTCCCCCACCTGGCGGGACGCTAAGAAACAGTCAAAACCCCCGCCGCTGCCTAAGTCGAGTACGACTTCACCAGGCTTTAATGACGCAACAGCTTGGGGATTGCCGCACCCCAAACCAAGATTTGCACCTTCAGGCACCGCGCTTAGTTCATCATTCGAATATCCAAGCTTACTTGAGATCGAATTGAAGTCGGAAGGTGTACTGCAGCAGCTGGTTGTTTGTATGTCGGTTTGACAACACGAACTAGCATTACCTTCTTGAATAGCCACTTGTTTATAACGGTTACGTACATTTTGGCGAATTTGATCGTTCGTTACTTGATTCATTCGATCATCTCCTTCGAGTAGTTTTTATAAGATCAGCAACAGCTAGGCGTACAACAGGCTATTGAATTCGCAGGTTGCCGTCTCCAAAGAAGTTGGTTCAACACCCCCTCTTTTGGCTTTTTCCATTTCCAGGCTTCCCTACTGGCTCGCTCAACTTCGAGCTGCTGCTGCTTCAAAAGATATTCTTCGTCCCACCAATTTAAATACATAGGTAAGATCCTCCCTATAAATGATTTCTTATTTTCAAATAACGCATTAGCTTGCTTACAACGTATTTTTCGTCCGGCCCCACCCCCCTTAATGTTGCGGAAGCGAAGGAACGCTGTCCTTCCAAACCGACATAATAAAGTCCTGGAGCGGTAAGGCTTATTCCTGCTGTCTGTATCGGTTTTCCCTCAGTGCCAAGAGCCCCTATGGGAAAATACTGAATCACCTCATTTTGTGACGGATAGTGGGTTGCAGCTCCAGATATCCTCATACCTGGCAATGAGGACAACCTTACTGGCGAAAACAGCTTTAAACTATCGTAATAATGCGGCCAAGAACCAGCTGCATGCTCGCCTGCTTTCAAGATCAAAAACTTGAGCCCGTTTTGCTTCAAGTAATACCCGGAAGCCATACCGGCCTGCCCGCCTCCGATAACAATTGATGCTAAAACGGATGCCATTTTAAAGCCCCCCTTCGTTCATTATTTGCATTATACAAGTATTTGAAGGTAAAAAAATTTACCCAATAATGGGTCTGCAGCAATTATCAGATTTAGCCATTGCCTCATTCATTAACTTGATGGAACGAAGGACCGTCTCTTTCTCGAATTCGGTCATAAATGAGAATATTTCATCAAGATAAGCATTCATCTGTTGGTCGATCGTTGTAGCTACGTACTTCCCTTCAACCGTTAAGGAGAGGGTCGATACCCGGCGATCGGCAGGATCAGGTGTCTTTTTAATTAAATTCATTTTGATTAGAGACTGTACTTGTCTGCTGAATGTTGTAATATCAGTCCCCAATGTTTCTGCGATTTGCTGGATCGAAGGATTATGCTGACGGTCGACTTCGAACAAAATATGGCTTTGGACAGGAGTGATGTCATTACCACCCACAGTGCAGCAATTTTTGTTCAATAAGCCGAAACGGCGTGTCATAATCTGAAATAGTTCGCGAGTGCTTTCCATTGTTCTGTTCACCTCTTGATTCATTTATACACGAAACATTTGCAATATGCAAATGTTATTTGGGTAAGAAATCAAAGACTTATCTTTCATTTGATTTTCTACCGGAATCCGAATATTATATAACCGTTTACTTATGTGAGAAATGGTTGATCAGATAAGGAGGTGTTGGTTTGGAGCAAATCTACGAAATGGCTGATAAGTTGAAGCTGCTAAGCGATGGTACCCGTCTCACCATTTTGTCCTTGTTGAGGGACCGGGAATTTTGCGTATGCGAACTCGTTGATATCCTGGAGATTTCTCAACCCGGCGTAAGTCAGCATTTAAGAAAATTAAAATCCCAGGGCCTAGTAAAAGAAGATAAACGCGGTCAGTGGGTATATTATTCCTTGAGTGTAGATGTTCCACCATACATTAGGTCGGTGCTCGAGTATACGCCTAATTCTAAGACCATTCTAACTGCGCTTAACAAAAAAGAAATAACTTCGGTTTGCGAATGAGGCTTTTGCAGCATTCTGAAGTTTTTTCTTGTTGTTTATATAAGTATATGGTTATATAATGATTTCCGTCGTTCATCGATGACACAGACTTTGAAGCAAACGGAGGACGAGATGGCAACTGTTGTATTAGCTAGTATTATTTTTTTGATTACCTTAACCTTGGTTATCTGGCAGCCCAGAAATTTATCCATCGGATGGTCAGCCTGCGGCGGTGCTGTGCTGGCGTTACTTGCCGGGGTAGTTAGTGTCCATGACGTCTGGGATGTTACCCAAATGGTCTGGAATGCCACGTTAGCTTTCGTTGCGATCATCATCATCTCTCTAATCTTAGATAGGATTGGATTCTTTGAGTGGGCTGCCCTACATATGGCAAGAGCTGCTCGTGAAAACGGCATCCGCATGTTTGTATACGTCAGCATTCTGGGTGCTGTTGTCGCTGCCTTTTTTGCGAATGACGGAGCAGCCCTCATTTTGACACCGATCGTATTGGCCATGGTAAGGGCGCTTAACTTTGATGAAAAAAAGGTATTCCCTTTCATTATCGCGAGTGGGTTTATCGCGGACACCACTTCACTTCCGCTCGTCGTGAGCAACTTGGTCAATATCGTATCCGCTGATTTCTTTGGAATCGGGTTCGGGGAATACGCTGGCCGAATGATCATTCCGAATTTATTTTCACTGATCGCCAGCATCTTGGTCCTGTATTTCTTCTTCCGTAAAAGTATTCCGCGGCAGTTTGAAGCCACCCGCTTGAAGGAGCCTGCCGATGCCATCAAGGATCCCTTCATGTTCCGGATGTCTTGGTATGTTCTAATCGTTCTTTTAATTGGGTACTTTATCAGCGAGTTTCTGAATATCCCTGTATCCCTTATAGCTGGTGTCATCGCTCTTATGTTCCTATTACTTGCCCAGCGCAGTCGGGTGGTCCCAACGAAAGAAGTCCTCATAGGAGCCCCTTGGGCAATTGTCTTTTTCTCTATCGGCATGTATGTCGTGGTGTATGGTCTCCGAAATGCGGGACTTACCGATTTGCTCGCAATAGCTATACAAACCGTTGCTGACCAAGGATTATTTGTGGCGACAATGGGTATGGGGTTCATTGCCGCTCTTCTGTCATCGGTCATGAACAATTTGCCTACCGTCATGATTGATGCGCTAGCCATTGATGCTACCCAGACGTCTGGAACGATTCGGGAAGCATTAATTTATGCTAACGTGATCGGCTCTGATTTGGGGCCTAAAATCACGCCGGTTGGTTCATTGGCAACATTGCTATGGCTTCATGTGCTTTCTACCAAAGGGGTCAAAATTTCTTGGGGAACTTACTTTAAGACCGGGATTATTCTCACGGTCCCAACGCTGTTTATAACCTTGCTTGGGCTCTATTTGTGGTTAGCAGTTTTGTAGTTTTTATATAAAAGGAGACGATGATTCGTGGAGAAGAAAACCATATACTTTCTCTGCACCGGCAACTCATGCCGCAGTCAGATGGCTGAAGGTTGGGCTAAACAGCATCTAGGGAGCAGCTGGAATGTATACAGTGCTGGTATCGAAGCTCACGGGCTGAATCCCAATGCTGTTCGAGCCATGAATGAGGTAGGGATCGACATTTCCCACCAAACCTCCGATGTGGTTGATCCGGAAATTCTTAACCAAGCGGATATGGTTGTAACGCTATGCGGGGATGCTGCAAATAAATGCCCTGTTACCCCGCCGACAGTAAAAAGAGTTCATTGGGGATTTGATGATCCTGCGAAAGCTCAGGGCACGGATGAAGAAAAGTGGGCTGTGTTCCAAAGGGTTCGAGATGAGATTGGGGATCGAATACTTAAGTTTGCCGTCTCAGGCGAATAGACAAGTCTCCTTCCCTGCTCGCTGGTTCAATAAAGGCAGCCGATATCATTAACGGCTGCCTTCTTGTTTTATTGAATGGTTGTAGATTATTTTGAATCACTTTATTTTGTAGAAACTAACGACTTTCGATTTGCTCTTATTGATTGGTTATCGTTAAGCTGGAGGAATGCTCTGCGGATTGTTAAATACATTTTTCGGATCATATTTTGCTTTTATTTTTCTCAATCTTGGATAGTTCTTTCCATAATAGACCGGTCCTGAACTCTTAATGCCCTGGTCTGGAACGTTAATATAGGATCCTACGATATAAGGCTGCAATTTCTTTCGGGTGTTTCGGGCCAAAGCGATATTTCTAGCTGCATGAGATGGATTCACCCAAGAGCTGTTCCATTCCACGTAGAACTTAGCTTTGCGCCAGTAGAATGCGGTGGCTCTAGGTGCGATGCGGCTTACGGCGCCGCCCCAATTCAGGAAAAAGAACCCGGCTGGCGTCCCTCCCTCTGCTTTTTCCAGAAACTCGCGCATGACTTTATAGGCTTTCTCTGGAAATGGACGTCTGCCAAAGCCGCTGGAGAACTGGTTGCTGAATCTTTGTGTAAGAACCGGATCGGGGGCGAGCATAAACTTAGTAGCTTCCCTGTATGGCAGATAACGGATGATTTTTTGCGTCGGGGTGCCAACACTAAGAATTGGTTCCAGTTGGGTAAGCGCCTCGCGTTTTGATCCTAGGTAGATCCCCAGCATACTGACATTTCCGCCTTTTTTGGGACCGACGCTTAATTCACTTCCGAGCTTGGTACTGGCGTTCGGAGCCCAAACCTGCCATTTCTTCACGATTTTTTCAAACTGCTCCCATGGCCAGGTGATTCGAAATACTGTGGCTTTGTTTGGAGCACGCAGCACCTTGAATTTGTATTTGGTATAAACGCCGAAGTTCCCGCCGCCTCCCCCACGGGATGCCCATAGAAGGTCGGAATTTTGTTTTTTGTTTGCTCGAATGATTCTCCCCTTGGCGTCTACCATTTCGAGTTCGATTAAATTATCGCTGATGAGACCGGTCGTTCTTTGTAGCGGCCCGATTCCACCACCAGGCGTAATGCCGCCGATCCCTACCGTTGGGCTGTCGCCAAATGGGGCCATATAACCCTGCCGAGCCAACGTATCGACGATTCGGCCAACCTGATTCCCGGTCTCTACTACTGCTGTGCTGCTCTTTTTGTTCAGACGAATTTTCTTCATTTCGCTGACGTCAATGACGATTCCTCCATTGACCTGCGAGAGATTGCCTTCCAAGGCGTGCCTTCCGCTTCGCGGGCGCAAGGGGACTTTATTTTTTCGAGCCCATCGAATGGCATTGGCCACATCTTGTGTTTTCTGAGCAAAAACAAAAACCTTAGGAAATCTGTCCGTATGTGGATCCCAATTTTTGCGTGCTGCTTCATACCCAGGGTCACCCCTAAAAATCACTCGCCCAGTAAGCCTCACATCTGACTTCACGGATCTGTCCATCTCCTTAGAATTAATGAGAAGAATGAATACATTTTTGACATATCGGCGGATGCCATATAATGTATGATGAAAATCTGTGACGTGTATGGGCTGGTGCCCTTAAAATTTCTTGAGGAGATTCTAAGTCATTTTAATGACTCTACGATCGGTTTGTTGTCCCCATCTGCCCTTTAAAATGGCTTCATGACCATAAGCACCAGTATGGCAATCATCAGCAGCTGCGCTGCCGTCTCGATGGGCACGATCTTTTTGATCAGCAGTCCGAATTCGGCGGGTATCTCATTACCCTGGTCGTAATTTTCAGAAATGCTCTTCTCGATCTTGTTCACACGGGGCTCGATCCATCCGTCAATCAGGACGACCGTGAGCAGCGCTAAAAGGATGGATACATTCAGCCACATTTGGGAGAACCCCGTCTTGGTTATGATCATAAGCCAAACCCCGGTTAAAATTAGGACGGTACCGCCGATTTTAGGAAGGATAGAGGGTCTGTTTGCTATACCAGATGCAAAGTGCAGCTGTCCGACGGTCTTGGCCGATCTTCGAATGATGAACAAAACAAAAGTGGGGCCCATGATAGCGATTGAAGCCAATATATGCAAAACGAGCAGGATTCCAAACAAACCCATAGTTCCCTCCTCCTTAGCGCACCGTCGAATGTTGGGTTTGATAGGCTAGACCGATCCTTTTTCCTTTAAACGGTCCTTCGAGCTCAAGATGTTCCAGCATACATGCGACCACATCGTCATAAGCCACATTCAGCTCATGAAATCGACTGAACAAGTAACCGGCAATATCCGTCTCGGAATATTCCTTGATCGTCTCTGGAACCGGAACGGGTAAGGTTTCCGTTGTTACAAGAAGAGGAACCGAATCCGGCTGCTCTCTCGACACTGTCATGGTTCCCGGACACATCATGGACCAATCGAGTCCAGTCTGTTGCAGCCTTTCGAGGTTCCGGTTATGGTTCCTGTATTCAGGTGGAAAGCCGGGTAAATTGTTGCCGATTAGATCTGTATAAGGTATATCCAGCAGGCCGGCTCCCCCCATTACCCATACCCGCCCGGAGAAACTTGGCACCGATTCACATTGGCTAATAATGTTGTCAACGATCCTATTAAATTCGTCTCCCTGCCCCGCATGGCCCGCTGCAAGAATAGCGGCGTCTTGATGCGCGAGCGCCTCACCGACGCTAGCCGGTTCCATCATATCGCCCGCGATAACCTTCACATGCTTGGCGGAATGCTCGCCTAGTTGCTCATAAAGCTTCTCCGAATTTCGCACAAAAGCGGTCATTTCATGACCCATTTTTATCCCTTGTAGCAGCACTCTCTTCCCTGTATTCCCTGTCGCTCCAAACACAACAATTTTCATTGGTTTTTCCTCCTCTTTCGTGTCCCCATTATTTGGTTAGATCAAGCTTAGCATCGCCCTTGCATGATGTTAAGAACCCACTTTAAAGTAGGGTCCTTACTAAAAAGTAAGCATGACAAAAGGACACCAACATGAACATGAAGATCAGGAGGAAATGGGAGCTCTTTTATAGGCAGATTGACGGCAATTCTACAGAATGGGGCATTTAGGATCTAAAACTCGTTAATGAATGCCACGTGCCAAGGGGGGCGAATTCAATTACTTGACTCATACGGTCGTCATTGAGTGGTGCACACTTGAATTAATGTTGTCATTTTGCGACCGCAGGAATAACAAAAGCTGCCCGGGATTCCCGTGACAGCTTTTGTTTGGGGTTATTGAAGCCATGTACAAGGTCATTGAACCACCGTTATGACGCTGAGTCTTCAATATTCCGCTTGTTATGATTTTCTCCCCAAGCACACATGACTTCTGCTACAGGGATCAATGTTTTTCCGTACTCACTGAGTGAATATTCTACTTTTGGAGGGACCGTAGGATGGACCGTTCTATCGACAATGCCTTCCCGTTCCAGATTCCGGAGATGCTGTGAGAGCATTTTTTGTGACACCTCAGGTATGAGCTTCTCCAGATCATTGAATCGCTTATTAGAGTCCATCAAATGCCATAAAATCAGGGGCTTCCATTTGCCGCCTAAAACATGAATGAGTGTCTCAATCGGACATTGACGCTGATGAATCATCGATGGATCATCCCCTTACTTTCAAGTAAGTGCATTACCTAAAAATTGCCATAATTGAATTTTACGCTAGCTCTACGATCAAGTCAAACATGAAAACGAAAAAAGGGAATCAGACTTTAACGAATCCAGCCTTCACGACCGCCCTACGATCCATCGAGAATGAGATAAAGTCTTCTTAAGGATCGGATTGGGATCAAGTTATCCTAATCTTTTCCCTTCAAACTTCATCCTTAATCACATAGTTGGAATCCCCTTTAACGGATATGGTATCCAGAGCATTTATGGCTGCTTCAATAGAAGCAATGCGTCTTTCTAGTAGTGTTTTTTGCGGACTGCCTTCTTTAGCGTTTTCATACTGTTTTATTACGGATGGAAGAATACCGGCTATAACCGTTCGAGCTTCAAGGGTGTCGGAAATCTCATATGAAAATTCCGTTCCTTGCCAAGCATGTTCTAGACTATCTAAGGCGATTTTCACTGCATCCCGTCGTTTCTTAATGAGCGATGTGTTCGCTTCTTTCTCGGTCATCCTTTTAAAGCCGTTTTCGAGTTTTCTTAAAGTTGACTGCATCGATTGTATCAGCAATTGTTGGCGTTCTGGGGTTACAGCTTTCATGTTCATCCCTCGCTTTTTATATATTTATCGAGTGGACCTCCGTTCCTGTTGGCTACCCATTTACATTGGGGAAGCTGCTCCCTTCTCTACAAGGTGCCACCGGTTAATAGTGCCGTACCTAGGGACTCCACTAGAATCCCTACTTTTGTTTCCAATATAACTGTACAACATTCATGCAAGTGAGAAGATAAAGCGGGCGTACCATTGATTCTGATTATAAAAAGATTATCAATGTACTTTAATGTTTTAACTAAATCCCTAAAGACACCAATCTAGTCGGCTAAGGAACCAAGATCTTGTTAGTGCCAAAGAAAAAAGCGCTAAAACCTAAGGTTTTAACGCTTGTCTGATTTACTACCGGTCCACTCTTCGTACAACCCATACGGCGGACTCCACTGTATGCGATATCAAAACGGTTCTTAGAAGCTCGCCATCGCCATGCTACGACGATCAGTTCACATTGCACCGTAGCCGGTGGCACCATAATTCCGCAATTATTAATCCGTTTGCTTGTAATCCGCCTGCTTGGCCCGATGCACCGTCAAAGTCACCCGATTGGTTTCACACATGAACGTGGAGAGATGTACGGGCTCGTCCTTGGCATCGAAGGCGATTTTCAAAATCCGAAACAAATTGGCCCCGACATCGCATTCCAGCAGCTTGGCATAGTCCTGTGTCGCGCTAATGACATCGATTTCTTTATCGTTGCTTACGATCTCCGTCCCGTATTCCTCGGCCAAAATTTTATACGTGGACTCGTTCATCGCGATCTTCTTCTCCAGATCGGGGAATCGGGTCAGGGAATAATGCGCGATATCGTAGAACAGCGGGCGTTCATTGACATACATGAGACGCTCCAGCTCCAGGACAGGGCTGCCGGCTTCAATCGCAAGATGCCCGGCCACCTCTTCCGTCGCTTCAATGACATTGCTTCGTAGAATGCGGGAATTCGGAATCATGCCAAGCTGGTGGCTGAACTCCGAGAATCCGCTTACAGACAGCAGCTCGTTGTGAAATTTGTTGGAGGCCACAAAAGTCCCCCGCCGCGGAATCCGGGTAAGGGCTCCTTCCCGCACCAGTTCCTCAATCGCTTTGCGGATCGTAATCCGGCTTACGTTATAAATGTCGCACAGCTCTGCTTCCGTCGGTATTTGCTCATCCGGTTTGTAGCGCCCGTGCTGGATGTCATTCTTCAACATCTGCCGGATCTGCATATACAGCGGTTGAGGGGTCGAAGGATTTAAATTCATCGAGCATTCATCCTTATCCATCAATGATCATTTCTTATCCCTCTATTATACATTGATGGTCGCCCTCAGTCACCATGCGGCAAAATAGCTGATGGTTTTCGCGGCCCTTTGCGCGCCTTGCTCCAGGCATTTATCGACCGGAAGCCCGCTCAGCGTCCCGTAAATAAACCCGGCAATAAAAGAATCCCCCGCCCCCAGCGTATCGACGACCTCTACTTCAACGATCCCATGCTTATAAAATTGGACGCCGTCATAAGCCAGCGAGCCGTTGTCGCCCAAGGTGGCCACGACGATTCGGGGACCCCGGGCCTTGATTTCCCTCATCAGATTCCGGATATGCTCGTCATCCTGCGTATAAGACAAAAACGGATAGTCCACATAAGGCGCAAGCGTCGTTACGAGTTCATGGTCCAGCTTATCGGCAAAGTCAAAAGAGGTCAGCAGCCCCTTTTCTTTAAAAAAAGGATAATAGCGGTCGGCATGGCCCCATATTGCGGAATGGACGAGCTGAAACGACTCCGTAAACCGAAGATCCTCCGGACTGAGGGAGAAGCCGGACATTACGCCTTCCTCATAATCTCCCAGCTTTCTTTCACTGCCTGCCATTTCGACGTAGGTCACCGCAGTGGTCCCTTCTTTGGCCGATACCCTTGACGTATCGACGCCCTTCTCCTGGATCGCCCGGACCATGATCTCCCCATAACGGTCGGTTCCCACCCAGCCAATATAGGCGGTGTCCGCGCCCAATTCAGTCAAATAGACGGCCACGTTCACCGGGTTTCCTCCAGGGT
Source organism: Paenibacillus sp. FSL W8-0919 (assembly GCF_038003785.1). Classification (NCBI taxonomy): domain Bacteria; kingdom Bacillati; phylum Bacillota; class Bacilli; order Caryophanales; family Paenibacillaceae; genus Paenibacillus; species Paenibacillus sp. FSL W8-0919. Next base: position 4,536,942 of record NZ_JBBOPV010000001.1, on the reverse strand, counting down.
AAGCCTCACCGGTAGACTGATACACGTCCATGCAGTTGTCTCCGACGGTCACGATTCGCATTTTCTCTCACCTTCCCTCTGTTCAAAGAAGAGTGCCGCCTGGTATTGCAGCACTCCCGGTGCATATTAATATTCCATCTTGCGGTAATATCTTCTCAGCGTTAGCGGATGGTTTCTCTCGCGTTCCAGATAGACGCTGATCCGGCTGAGCAGCGCCCAGTTGATGCTGACTGCGAAATGCTTCCGGAACTCTTCGCTGATACCTTCCATGGCAAAATCCTTGGTATCGATGACCGTCAGTCGCTTCGTGACTTTTTCGGCAAAACGTTCTACGCGATCTGTCAGCGGCCGAGTCTCATCCTCGCCCTTCAGCAGGATAACGCTGGTATCTTCCACCACAAGCTCGAGCGTACCGTGGAAGAACTCGGCTGCATGAATCGATTTGGCCTTGATCCACTGCATCTCTTCCAGCACGCACATGGCATAAGAATACGTATTCCCCCACAGGTTACCGGAGCCGACCATCATGTGGTAGTCGGTGTCTTTATGCTCAATGGCAAAAGCTTCCGCCTTGGGGTCGAATGCTTTGACGGCGTCCAGAATAGCCCGGGGAAGCAGGGCTACTTCTTTCGTGAACTGTTCGTATTGAGGGAACTCGTTACGGTTATGCATGAACCGGAATACGACCATATACAGCAGCATGAAAAACGTATCGAAGGAATGCTTCTCCGATCCCGTCGTGATGCAGTGGTCCACCAGCTTGGTGATCGGCGTATCCGGCTCGGCCACCAAAGCAAAAGTTGTTGCCCCCCGAGATTTGCAGTATTCGATGGCCTCGATCGTCTCCTTGGTGGTTCCCGATACCGAGGTGAAGATACATACCGAATCTTTGCTGAAATGCTTGTTGTTCATCACCACGAATTCGGCGGCGATTTCCGCGTGCACGTCGATCGACGAATTGGATTTGAGGATATATTCGTAAGGGTACATCATGGCGATCGTGCCGCCGGCACCGATCATGAAAATGTTGCTGTAACCTTTCCGGCAGATCCCGTCCACAATCTCCTCGATTTGGCTTCGGTATGCCAGCCCTTCTGTTTCAACAAGTCTTAGGAAAAGCTCTTCGTCGAATTTAAACATTGATCGATTCCTCCTGTACCAGAGCAGGTGCGCTCCGATTCTTTATTTGTTATGTCTTGTATTATATTTTGATAATACATTTGTTGCAATCATTTTTTAAATGACAGATCGTTACGCCACGATATGCGGTTTGTTGTCCGGGTCCCTTGTTCGGCCATATTTCTTTTCCCAGTAATAGTAGACGGGCAAGCCGGTTGCGATGACGATCAACGCGGCGATCATCCCCTCAAGTGGAGCCCAGGTAAACGTTCCCCAAGCAAGCCACGCCGCTCCAAGAATGGCCAGAACCGTCGTCACCCTCCAAATAGGCATTCTGTAAATCGGCTTATAATCCTCCCTTTTCCGGCATTTATAGACGGCGGCAAAGTCCAAAATGTTGATGACCAGCTGGATCAGGGTAAAATACCCGAGCAGCGAAGTTAAATCACTGAAAAATACAAGGATGCAGGCATAACTCACCTGGGCCACAATCGAAAAACTTGGTGTTTCATACTTGGGATGAACCTTGGCAAACCGTCGAAAGAACAGCCCGTCCTTGGCCATGGCGTATTCCAGGCGGGGCTGGAACATGATGCACGAGCTTAAGGAGCCTAGGATGACGATGATGGCCGTGACCGCCACGAATGGGGACGCGATGTTGGCCAACCCCGGAATATAGCTGACCGCATCGGACACGGCAGCGCTGGAACCCAGCAATTTGTCAAAGGGCATAAGCCCCGTAATGCACACCGAAAGCAGCGTGTATAACCCCAGGACAATCAGCACCGAGCTAATGAGCGCTTTTGGCAGCACTTTGCCCGGATTCCGGATTTCTCCCGCCATGAAGCAGATCGACGCCATGCCCGTGTAGGCCCAGGTTGTGGCCGAAATGCCGCCAATCAAGCTGCCGCTTGCGGAGCCGGGCGCAGGGGTGTAGGAGAAGTGATCGTAATTCATGTACATCAAACCTAAAACGATCACGATCAGAAACGGAATGATTTTGATCAGCGTAATGACGACTTGAAATCGCCCACCCTCCTTCACGCTCCGGTAGTGAATGGAGGTGATGAACAGAATGATCGCGATCCCCAGCAGTTTGCCGGCGATTCCCGAGAAAAAAGGAAAAAAGGTTGCCAGATACGTGACGATCGCCAGCGCCATGATCGAAATGGACGGGGGATCCAGCGCCCAGAACGTCGCCCAGCCATACAGGAAGGCAAGCGGTCGCCAGCCCGCCTTGTTCAGATAAACGTAACCGCTTCCATTTTCGGGATAGGCCGTTGACAGCTCCGCTAGCACCATGACTTGCGGTATGGCGATCACGCCGCCGATAATCCAGGCCAGTATCGATATCGAGGGCAATCCCGCGGCTCTGGCTACGTCTCCGGTCGAGACGAATATCCCGGAGCCGATCGTCGTTCCGACGGCCAAAGCCAAAGCGGACCAAAAGCCCAGCTTTCGTGTAAGTGTGCCATTACTCATCGTGAGTTCCTCCATATCAAGATGATTAGATGCCTATTTCCCGTATTTTCCGGATCGAATGCATGAGTGTATCGTGCGGATCTTGATAATAATGAAATCCCATGATTTCCAACGAACAAGTGCCTTGGTATCCATGCCGTTTAAGACTTTCAAGGTAACCTCTCCAATCCAGCGTCCCCTCGTCCAAGGCCAGATGAGCGTCCGTCGCTCCATCCCCGTCGATCAAGTGAAAATGGCAGAGTTCCTCCAGCGTAGAGAAATAATCCTCTGGTCTCTCCCCGGCGAGCTGCATCGCTACGGTGTCGATCATTCCTTTGAGCGCCGGCGATCGGATCTCGTCCATCATTCGTTGAATGCCTTTGACGTCGGTGATGAGGTTCGATTCGAAGCGGGTTAAAGGCTCCAAAGCAAGCGTGACTCCCTCCCGCTCTGCCACCTTGGACAGCCGACCGATCGAATCGGCGGCATACTTCCAGGACTCCTCGACGGGTACATGAAAGCTTCCGATTCCAGAGGTGACCAGCATCATGTTGGCATCCAATTCCAGCGCTGCGTATACATTTTCGACAAAGTAATCCACGCTTCTCTGCCGCAGCTCCTGATCCGAAGCCGCAAGATTAAACGGATACACGCATTGTTCTGGGGTATAACAAACCACCTTCATGTTCCTTGATTTGAGATCCTTCCTGATGCGCCTTAATTGGCCGATCCCTCCCCGATACACGTAAAAATGGGGCTCGCCTGCCCACAGCTCGATCCGATCCACCCCCAGCTCCGTCATGGATTCAAGAAAATGCTCGAACGGAAAATGCCTGTACGTAATATTCATGCCTGCAATATTCATGGCTCCACCTCCTCTTGAAAACGCTTTATATTGTTATGTCTTGTATTATATTCAACGAATACAATAATTTCAATCCATTTCGCAAAAAAAATCCCGCCAAGAGTTCCCTAATAAAAGGGATTTCTTAACGGGGTTTGACCGCGATTTTTATTGTAAAGCCTGCAAACATTAAGCTGCTCTCTGATTGTACACACGCATCGCAAAGAAATAAGCGACGAGCATAATGCCGATACACCACGCAAGCGCAATCCAGATATCATTGCCTACCGGTTGATTTGATAATAGCGCACGGATGGTTTCCACGATTGAAGTTACCGGCTGATTTTCGGCAAAAGCGCGAACGACCTTCGGCATCGAATCGGTCGGCACAAAGGCCGAGCTGATAAACGGGAGGAAGATAAGCGGATAGGAAAATGCGCTTGCTCCTTCGACCGATTTACCGGACAATCCGGCAATCGCCGCAACCCAAGTTAAAGCCAGCGTAAACAGAACGAGTATACCGGTTACGGCGAGCCATGGAAGAATCCCTGCCGAAGAGCGAAAGCCCATAATAAGTGCTACGACAATGATGACGATAAGAGAAATGACGTTGGATACCACCGAGGTCAGCACGTGCCCCCACAGCACGGCGGAACGAGCAATCGGCATGGAGTGGAACCGCTCAATGATGCCCCGTTGCTTATCCATAAACAGGCGGTAAGCCGTGTAGGATATCCCGCTTGCAATCGCAATCAGCAGGATGCCGGGCAACAGATAATTCACATAGTTATCCGTATCGGTTTGAATTGCGCCGCCAAACACATAGACAAACAGCAGCATCATCGCAATCGGTGTAATGCAGACCGTGATGATGGTGTCCATGCTCCGAAAAATATGGCGCATGGAACGTCCTAGCATAACGTTCATGTCGCTGAAAAAGTACTTGTTCATCGTTACTTACCCTCCTTATTACCGATGATTGCGAGGAAGATCTCCTCTAATGAAGGTTGTTTTTCCACATACTCCACCTTTGCAGGCGGGAACAGCTTTTTCAGTTCCTCAAGCGTGCCATTGGTAATAATCCTGCCCTCATGCAAAATCGCAATTCGATCGGCAAGCTGCTCAGCCTCTTCCAGATACTGTGTGGTCAGAAATATCGTCGTGCCGCCGTCCGCCAGTTCCTTTACGGTCTTCCAAACCTCGATGCGTGCTTCAGGATCAAGCCCGGTCGTTGGCTCGTCGAGGAAAATAATCCGCGGATTACCCACAAGGCTCAAGGCGATGTCGAGCCTGCGGCGCATCCCCCCTGAATAAGTAGATGCCTTGCGGTCCGCGGCATCTGTCAGGCCGAAGCGTTTGAGCATGTCATCCGCAACCTGACGCGGATGTTTAAGGTGGCGCAGCTTGGCGATCAAAATCAGATTTTCCCGCCCGGTCAATATCTCGTCAACCGCGGCAAATTGCCCGGTCAGACTGATCGCATGCCGCACATTCTCGGGATTTGACGCAACGTCAAATCCGTTTACAACGGCTGTGCCTCCGCCCTGTTTGAGCAGCGTCGTAAGGATTCTGACAATCGTCGTCTTGCCCGCGCCGTTGGAGCCAAGCAGAGCGAAGATTTCACCCCGCCTCACATTAAAATCGACGCCCTTCAGAACCTCTGCGTCCTTGTAAGATTTTCGCAGACCCTTAACTTCAATCGCTGTTTCCATCCCGATCCCCCCTATTTATTTTTTATCCGTATTCTTTTTCGCCGTCTTGTTAGCTCCTTGGCCAATAGATTCTTGATAAATGTCTGCGTACGTTTTTGAATCTTGGATTAGATCATCGCAAAAAGCCGCTACGTCACTGCCCGTTACTTCGAGCACACCTTTCCCTGAAGCCGCGCCTTCCTCAAATAGATCGACAATCCCCGAGAGCAAATCCGTCCCTTCGGTTAGTTCAACTGGGCCGACCTTAAAGAGATACTTTTGAATCTCTTTATAAACAATCTGATAATCCTGCGGAAGCGCTTTGACGCGCGCCACGTGCGCTCGCCACTCTTTTCTGCCTTCGATGATATCTCGGATTCTCATGTCATCCTCCCTCCTATTTGCCTAATTTTTTTGCAATATTATGGTTGAGCTGCTCGCGCCACTTGTCGCGAATAGACTTTGCCCCTTCTTCACCCGCCAGGGCTGAACAGAAGCCTTTGATATCGCCACCCAAAACCTCTTGAACATTTTGACCATCAGCCGCCGTTTCTTCGAGCAGCCCAAGCACACCGTCAAGAATTGGCATGAGGTTGCGGCCGGTGAAATCGGAGTGCGGCCAAAGATATGCATTAATTTGTTCCCATGCCGCTTGATAGTCAGCCGGCAGCTTTTTGGCTCGCGATTCAAAGGCTTTCATTTCCTTCGTCATGTCGCTGCCTGTGATTCTTTCCCAAAAATTCATCGTTTCTCCTCCTTTAATTCGTTGATTTTTGATGATACGAACTCCCATTTTTCCCAGAACTTCCGCAGCTCCTCACGTCCCGCGTCGTTGATCGCGAAGAACTTTCGCGGCGGTCCCATGTCGGAGGGCTTCTTGGTGGTCTCCACCAATTTGTTTTTTTCAAGCCGGATCAGGATGGTGTACACCGTTCCCTCCACAACATCCTTGAAGCCGAGGGCGTTCAGCTGCCGTGTAATTTCGTAGCCGTAGGTTTCTTTGCGGCTTATAATTTCAAGGACACAGCCCTCAAGCACACCCTTGAGCATTTCCGTTAGGTTTTCCAGCACAATCACTCCTTGCTATTCTGTACGACTGGTATGCAGTATTACTTACTACTGCTATAAAGTAACACGTAGTAGCCGCTTTGTCAACGGGTCTTTGTTCCAGCAGGAATAACTTCAATGTTGATCATCCGTTTCAACCACGGTTCCCCCTATATGTTCTTATCATTTTCGGCTAAAAGTGTATGTTCTTATCCTCAAGGTTTTGATAATAAGAACATAACCGTCAAAACAAAAAAAGCCGCTGCTACGCGGCTTATATGCTTCTATGTACTTGTCGTCAAACAACCTCTAAGGATGTGTCTTCCCAAAAAGTTAGCTAGTTTCCCTAATGGTGCCCATACAAAAACGCGAGATAGTCGATGTCTCACGTTTAATAATAAAACTAAATTTGAATTCGGTTTCTAATCATAAAAGTAAATTCTATTGTGCAGTCAATATAATCGGACCATCCGCAGTAATGGCTATCGTATGCTCGTACTGTGCGGAAAGCGAACCGTCAGCGGTTCTGGCAGTCCATCCGTCGGCATCAATCGTCATAAACGGTGCTCCGGCATTTAGCATCGGCTCGATCGTAAATACCATCCCTTCCTTCAAGCGGAAGCCTTTGCCCGGATTCCCCACGTGCGGATAATTCGGTTCCTCGTGCATCTCCCTTCCCACGCCATGACCGAGCAGATCGCGCACCACCGAAAATCCGTTGCGCTCGGCATGGGTTTGAACCGCATGCATGACATCGCCGATCCGGTTTCCGACTACAGCCTTTTCGATACCAAGATATAAGCATTCCTTCGTTACCTGCATCAATTTACGGGCTTCGTCCGACACCTCACCGACCGCATAACTCCAGGCTGAATCGCCGATCCAGCCATCCGCCTCCGCGACGATGTCGATTGTGACGATGTCTCCTTCCTTGAGCGGCTTCCGGTTCGGAAAACCATGGGCGATGACGTCGTTGACAGACGCGCATGTCGCAAACGGATAGCCGTTGTAGCCCATCGTATAAGCCCTGGCGCCATTCTCCTTCAAAAACCGCACCGCGAACGACTCGATATCGAGCGTTGTGACACCCGGACGGATCATATCTGCAATGGCTTGGTGAAAAGCAGCGACAATGGAGCCCGCTTTTCTCATCTCTTCAATTTCAGAGCTCGATTTCAGGATGATCATTCCATTTATCTCCCCTTTGACTGTAAAGTTGAAAAAATCATCTCGACAAACCCTTCCACATCCAACTCGCTCTGCATATTGTGGTGGATGTTCAATGCTGCACAGCCTATAAGTGAGCCAAATATCAGATTTGCTGTTTTCTCCGGGGATTTGGAGTCGATTCCTTCACGAATCATTTCCACAAAAGGCGAATAGATCCGCTCCTGAAAATCGGCAAACAGCTTGATGAACCGGTTTCCGGGGAAGTGATGAAAATTATCCGCAACCGATTTAAGCAAAATAAATACGGAAGGATCCTGGATGCACTTCCGCAGGAGCAGCCTGGAGAACGACGCAGCTTCATGCGAACGGCCGCCCTCCCCCGTCAAAGCGGGCTGAACTGCCGACTCCGTCCGATTCAGGGCATCCCACAGTAAATCTTCCAAAAGCATTTGCTTATTTTTGTAGTAATGATACACGGTTCCGTAGCCGAGCTCTGCCTTGACCGCAACATCGCGAATTTCCAATTGAATGCCCTTCTCCAAATAAACCTCAGCAGCCGCTTGCATAATTTGGTTCATCCGTATCTCCCGGATCGCATCATTCTGTTCTTTGGTACGTGGTGACATGGCTCCTCCTTTTTTTGACCTGCTGATATGTCAATGTAAAACCAATATACATCATGTGGAAATATAGATCAAGTCATTCGACGCTGCCTTCTGATGGACTGCCCATGACATGCAATATTTGATGATTCTTAATACAATACAAAAAAGCCGCAACTGATGCGGCGATTCTTATCGTTCGACAAATTTGGATGCAAACATTGTTATTCGTTGCTCACTACTTCATAAATAAGTTACACTGACACATGATAAACCTTTGCCAACCTCTACCTACTCTATTTTTATTGGAGGCTTTTATGAAACTCGCTACCTTTTTTCCTTATCGGAACGACGCAAGAAAGATATTGATTCCTTATTTAAATCAATTAACTGAAGCACAGTGGTATGCAAGGCATCCGGACCACCCGAATTCCATCGCTTGGATCGTTGAGCACATCGCTCGCAGCGAAGACGAATGGATTAACGTGATTGCTCTTAAAGAAGAGCGGCGGCTCAAAGGCGTTCTGGATCACCCACAGCAGATTCTCCAGGCATATATCGACATTCGTAACCATACTGACCTCAAACTTAGCGCTATGGAATACGATGAACACGAGCCAGCCGTACAGCTCCCTCATTTTTCAGACGGTTGGGAACCGCCTTCACCGCCGACGCTCCGATGGATCTTCCATCATATTTTCGATCATGAGTCGTACCATATCGGTCAAATCGGCGTCATTGCACGGTTGAACGGATTCGACGGACCGCTTTTCTGACTAGGTGTGTGCTGTTGACAGAACTTATGCATTGTGCTTCAATATGAACGAATTTAAAAATATTCATTCCGAACGGAGCAATGAGTCATGAGCAAGAAAGAAGACATCTTTAAATGCGGGAAGGAGATATTCAGTTCAAAAGGATTCAAGCAGACCAGCATCGCGGAAATAGCGAAATTAGCCTGCATTGGCGTTGGAACGTTCTACAATTATTATTCATCTAAAGAGCAGTTGTTTTTAGAGATCTATATCGAAGAAAATGAGAACCTCAAGAAACGACTTTTCGAATCGCTTGATTTAGAGCAAGAACCGCTGGAGCTGATAAACCAACTGGTAACGAAGAATATCGAGGCCGTTAACACCAACCCAATTTTGAAGGAATGGTACAACCGGGATTTCTATAAGGAACTGGAGCAGTACTACAGGCAAGAAGGCAGCAAAAATCTGGACTCCTTCCGAAGTCTTTACACAGAGCTATTTAAAGCCTGGAAGTCTGCAGGGAAGATCAGAGCGGATATTGATGAAGAGCTACTCCCCGTTTTCTTTGATTCGTTGGTTTACATCGATACGCATAAAGATGAAATCGGTATCCAATACTTCCCTCAAATTATTCAATACCTAGCGGAATTTATTCTGAAGGGCCTAACGGATCATCCTAGATGATTCATGATGGGCCTTTCCTTTAATCGTTGGGTGAATGAATATAAATATATTCATTCTAGCTTCCGTGCACAAATGAAAGTACCGATTCATAAACGGTAAACAAAACCGAATGCAATCTATTTTGGCAAGCGGTCAATCTTATGAAGTTAATCTAGCGTGCTTTTTGCTGCCCTTCGATTTTGACATCAAGAATATACTCGAATTTTGAATCAATTGCAGTTAAAAATAATGGGGTTCGGGTGGTATGAAAATGAATATTAGGAAAGTGGCCATCATTGTAGGAAGTTTATTGATCCTCAGCCTGTTTATTTCCACGCTGAGCGATGGAAGCTCGAAAGCAGAGGGCAATGGAGATTCTGACTTCTCCGAAGTGGATGCGTATATTGCTCGTGAGATGGAAAGGCAAAACCTGCCGGGTCTGGCTCTCGGGATTGTACAGGGGGATCGCATCCTTTACCTGAAAGGATATGGTCAAGCCGATTCTTCGGGCCGTCCTGTAACACCCGATACGCCTTTTGGAATAGGCTCGATCGGAAAGTCAATTACAGCTATGGCCGTTCTGCAGCTTGCGGAAGAAGGAAAACTTGACATAGATGCACCTATACAGCGCTATATCCCTGCCAAATTCAAAGGTGCACAGTTTATTACTGTACGTCAGTTACTAAACCAAACAAGCGGGTTCTCCCAAATCTCGACTTTTAGCAATACGCTGTCAAGCATCAATGACCAAGATCAAGATGCTCTGGAGAAAAACGCCTTATCTTATGCGGAAAAGTTTTTACAGAATACCACGCAAACCGAACATTCCTATAGGTATTCAAACGCTAATTACGTACTGCTTGGCTATATTGTGCAACAAGTGTCCGGCCAATCGTATGGCGACTATGTAAAGGAACATATTTTTAGTCCACTTTCTATGAAGAACAGCTTCGTTACGCACGATGAAGCAGCCGAGCACGGGTTAGCTACGCCATACCGGCGCATATTTGGGCACAATATTGCTTACGATGGCCCTTATATTTTTATTCCAGGGGATGCTCCGGCGGGGTATCTTTATTCCAGTGCAAAAGACATGAGCCATTACTTGATCGCACAAATAAACGGCGGCAGCTTTGAAGATGATTCTGTGCTCTCTCCGGAAGGTGTGCGACTGATGCAGACCGAACCTGTGCCGGGAACGTATGCCATGGGTTGGATGTCGGGCCGCATGAACGGGATGCCGGTTATTGGTCAGCCGGGTGGTTCAATAGGCTTCCAAGCCCAAACCTATATTGTTCCTGAGCAAGAGCTGGGCGTTATCGTTTTCTCCAACGTACTGGGCGCGATCGATTCCACTTTTCTCAAAACGCATGTCATTACGACTACCGATATTGCTTCCGGTGTCATTAGCATACTGAATGGGCATCCGTTTGAAGGAACATTTCTTAGCATTTCGGTGAAATATTTGCTTATAAATGGACTCATATTCGTGCTAAGCGCTTGGGGAATATACTCGACCGCTCGTACTGCGAAGCGCTGTTTTGGCTTCAAGAAGCCTGATCCTGATACTGCAATATCGATTAAAGTTGTATCGAAAATTGCTCTGGAATTCGCAGGCCCTCTAATCATCCTGATATTGAGCACGACGAAAATCATGCCAGTATGGCATATTGCCACCATCTATCAGCCGGACGTCATTTTATGGGTAAAGATCATGTCTGTGCTTATGGCAATGAAGGGAAGCATGGAATTGATTCGGTTGATTCGGTTGATTCGGTCGATTCGGCTTGACAAAAAAAACGAGCAGCGGTTCCGACACCAAGGATGACGATCCGGACGCGAACCCTTTGGAGCGAGGTTTCGTTCATCACAACTTTTTCACCCGCCAGACATTACGGTCGGCGGTTGGTGTCGCTGCCAATCTTATTCCCGGGCATTTTTTCGTTGGTATGAGTGCCCTTCTACCAGAAGCATATAACAGCAGCCGTTTCTCGGGTTTCCACCGGGTAACGGCTGCTCATCATCTCTTGAATTTACATTTCGTTGTTGCAAGAGATATATTCCTCGTGTATATCCAATACATCAACGTGATTTATCGAATAGCCTTCTTCAACGTGATTTATCGAATAGCCCTCTTCGAATCAGGTTTGCCGTAACCGGCTTCTTTCCGATTTCCCGTGACCATATAGACAACTGACCGATATGGTGAATTTCGTGCGCGATCACGTGCCGCATCACCTCACCGAATGTAAAGTATTCCTGCTCCCCGTCCTGGTTTGTGTCAACCATAATACGGTCTTCCAGGCTATCATTCCAAGCATAGATGAAAGGTGCAATTTCTGCATGGGTCCGATCCGAATAATCCCTTAATCCTTGCACGCTGGCACACTCCTCGAACGAAGGAATGTCAAGCTCCTTCCCTTGCAAATCCCCGCACAACCAAGCATATTCGACGGTCACGATGTGATACAGTGTGTAGAGTATGCTGCCTATGCCTCCGGTCCGTCTTGCCTGTAGCTCTTCCTCGCTCACCGTATCGCACCAGTCAAACCAATCTTTGCGAACTTGCCAGTTATATTCGAATAGTTTCAACATGTCGCCGCCTCCTGATATAAAGACTTTATTACTCCTAACCATAGTTCGCGATCTAATCGAAATATCCTCCGTCTATGAAGACTTGCTTAGATGCATCCACGCTTTAGGAAACTTACTTCAACTATAGGCTTGAAACATTGACAGCATAATGTCAGTGTTTCAAATGTTCAATGCATTACGTTAACATCAACTATTCGTATTAGAGTCGATTGCGAATAATCCCGGATCCTTTTCGAATTGCAATCCAAGATTTTGATACGCATAATATCGAGCTGATTCTTTCGCGCATAACGGGATGCAAAAAAAGGTCAACCCTCAAGGGCTGACCTTTTTTTTTACTTTTGATCTTGAATTTATTTACGGATAGGCTGACCAGAAAAAGCTTGAACATCTAACGGAGCTGCCAGATATTTCGGTGCTTGGGCAACGAACGCCTGAAAGTGGCTGCTTGCATTGTGAGCCCCCACTGCTTCTTGATCTTTCCACTGTTCAACCATCACGTAGGTGTCATCCTCTTCTGTATCCTTCAAGAGCTTATAGGACACATTCCCTGCTTCCGCGCGGGATGACTTTATAAGATCTTGTACGGACTCCAGAAATTCTGCTTCCAGTTCACGGTTTACTTTCATTTTTGCATGAATAATAATCATGTCCATAACCTTACTTCCACTCCGCAACGCGGTCAATTGGAAGACGAGTTGTTCGACGTGCCTCTTTAGCGGCTTTACCTACAGAAATCAGCATAACCGGCACATAACGTTCTTTCTCCATACCAAATGCTTCCGCAATTCTGGATTTGTCATAGCCGCCAATCGGGTTCGTATCATAGCCACGCGCACGAGCAGAAAGCATCAGCTGCATGGATACCAAGCCGCAATCAATAAGAATCATTTCGCGGAATGCTTGTGCTGGTATACGTGCAAAAAGATCCGTATAGTTTGCCATCATTTGATCTTTGATCTCTTGCGGCATATACCCTTTTTCCACAGCGGTCCCCATAATTTCGTCGGCATTGTCAAATGCGTTCATATCCCCGAAAACGGCAATGACGGCAGAGGAAGTTGTAACTTGCGTTTTGTTGCCTGGCGCAAGCTCTTCAAGCGTAGCTTTACCTTCCGGGCTATCGACAACCAGAAATCTCCAAGGCTGAAGATTGACGGATGACGGCGCCAAAGTCGCTTCTTCCAAAATTTCAGTCATTTCCTCGCGGCTGATTTTGACCGCTGGATCGTACACACGCACGGAGCGACGGGAAGTAATAATTTCTTTATAATCATTGTTTAGGGTAGTTACAGTCATGATATTCTCTCCTTTTATCTCTATTATGAGTTAGTCTTGCTTATTTCTTTCATTTGTTGAATCTTGCAGTTCAGCTTCTGTAGAGCTTGAATCATGCCAAGTCGTTCCGATTCCGTAAGATCTGCCTGCAGCTCCTCCATAAATCGGTCTTTCTCCGCTTTAAACATCGCTACCTTTCTCTTACCTTCTTCGGTTAGCTGAACCAGCGTAATCCGATTATCGCTCTCACATCTTGTTCGCAGAAGTATTCCTTCCGCTTCCAGCTGCTGAACATGACGGGTCACCGCAGCCGGATCAATAGACACTGCCTTCTGCAGATCCGATTGGCTAATCTGGCCGCCCGTCAGTTTGCACAGGAGTTCGAGCCGATTGGGACTTACTCCGGCACATCGTTCAAACCGGGTTGCAATATGCTTGTTTAAATGCATTAACAAGTACAGCAGGTCCTCTGTATGACATGTAGAGATGATAAATACCTCCTTCAATTCATTGACTCCTCAATGATTGATGGGTCAATCATAAATCTTGATTTATAAAAAATCAAGTCCTTTGGAGAAAAAAATATCGACAACGGTTCTATTCAGGGGCCAGCTTACGGAACTATTCTGCTCCTGATCGTATCAAATTACGTTCCAAAGCGAACCAGCAACAACAGTTTTATAAGTTTGCGCCCGCCGTAAGATTTGTTCATCATGTTTGTTGCGTAGCTTATCCAGAAGCGCCCGAATCGTCTGCGGCGGGCGAGTGACCTGAATGTGCCTCACGCCGCTCCAGGCGCAGGCTCACTGCGAACAAGACGAGTGACATCGCCGTCATAGCGCCAGCGAAATAGCCGATTTCCCCGGCGGTGGCGAAACGCACGACGACTCCACCAGCCGACGCACCCAAAGCGCTTCCGGAAGACTGCAGCGACAGGACGATGCCTGACGAAGGTCCTGACAGCCCGATCAGCCGATGCTGCTGCGCAGGATTGAACATGTAGCCGCTGAACCCGTACAGTGCCATTGCACTCACCGCCAGTACGAGAATGCCGGGACGGCCGGCAAAGCCGTTCAACGCAGACAGAAGGAATAGCGAGGCCGTGAGCAGGATCAGCGCCAGCAGGACCGTCCGATTCGGGCCGATCCGGTCCGCGGCGATGCCCCCCGTCCGCACCCCGATGAAGCTGGCGATACCGGTCAGGCACAGCACGACGCTGATCATCCGGCCACCGGCACCGTAGCCGGCGAAAAGTTCTGAAACGTACGTAAAGAGCGAAAAAATTCCGGTAGCCCAAGCGAGCGTTGTCAGCAAGGCGGATAGCAGCTCCGGCTGCTTCAAATACGACAGTCTCTCACGCATGCCGACCGCCCCAGCCGGTGCCACCCGAGGGAACTGCAGCTGGATAGCTAGTGCAGCGAGCAGCGTTACCCCGCCGACGATCCAGAACGTCATGCGCCAGTCGAACGTCAGGGCGACCCACGTCCCGAATGGGACGCCCAGGATCAGGGAGACGGTCTGCCCAGCTACGACGATCGACACCGCACGCCCTCGCTTTTCAGGAGCGGCCAGCGTAGAGGCGGCGGCGACTGCACCCGGCGAGAAAAGGCCCGCTCCCAGCGCAGCGACGATCCGCCCTGTCAGCATCCAGCCGTACGAGGAAGCGAACCCGCACACCACGTTTCCGACGGCGAGCAGCAGCAGCGAGCCGAACAACAGTGTCCGGCGCTCCATCCTCCCTGTTAGTGTCGTCAGCAGCGGCGACGTCACGGCATAAACGAGCGAGAACGCCGTCACCAGCTGTCCGGCAAGCGCCGTCGACACGTGCAGCGCCGCCGCCAGTGTCGGCAGCAGACCGCCGATCATGAACCCTTCCGTGCCGATCGCGAACGATCCGAGCGCTAACCAAAAAATTCGTTTGTCCATGAAATCCCTCTCCTTAATCTAAAATCGACTCTTCAATGGAACTGAATAAGTTACAATGTGCAATATAAACACGCTTGGTTTGCGGCGACAGCCTGAACTATTCATGCCATCAACACAACTGAACCAGTTACATTGAATGCCTAGATGCGCCGCTTCCGTTCTAAACTGAACTTGAAATCTTCCTCCCCCTTCTCATTGCAACTGAAATAGTTACATTGATTAGCGTAGAAAAAGACGCGGATCGGTCTTAATCAAACGGCAAGCCGGATTCCTTGCCGGGGTTCTCGGACCGGCCGGAATCCAAGCCAGCAGTTGTGTCTGATCGGTCCACCATTTCTGACAGCCCACCAGCGAGCGACTCTTCACAGATGTTTGCGGTTGCAGCGGCATCACAGTTTCCCGTGCTCAAGCGCTGAAGCGACCAGATCGCCGATTGACTCCTGTGCCAGCCGGAGCTTCAACGCTTCCTCACTGTCCTCATAAACCCGCTGCAGGGCAGGCTGAATGCCGTGGCCGATAATACAGCTGGGGTTCGGCTGGCTGTGATGCATCTCGAACAGAGGTGTCTGCACAACAGCCTCATACACGTCCAGCAGGCTGATATCTTCCGGACGGCGAGCCAGCTTCCAGCCTGCCCCTGTCCCGCCATGCTGCACGAGTACCAGGCCCGCCTTCGCGAGCTGTCCGAGAATCCGCCTCAGAAAAACCGGGCTCGTTCCCACGCTGTTCGCGATCCGGTCGGAAGGGAAGAATTCGTCCTTTTCCGCCCAATAGGCCAGCCAAGTCAAAATATGAAGCGCGATTGTATAACGGCTAACGATGGCCATGTTCGGCATCCCCTTTCAATAAAACCATTATAGTTTCATTGAATCCCACCAGTCAACGATTTCCTATCCGCATAGGAAATGCACGCGTCATATTGATGAGTATCGAGTATCGATAAATTTTCATAATCATTAGTTACGGTTAGCCGAGATTCTCCATCCAGTATCTTTTCAAGTTCTTTGGCTACAGGCCCAAGCGGATGCCAGGCACCTGCATTATCATCGCCAATCCGCAAAATGTTCTTTTTATCCATTTCAACCAACTCCTCCATAATGTTGTACTACGGTAGGAAGACGGCGGAAATAGCAAATGGACGCAAAATTTCTAAAATAAAAATTCATTTGAAGTGTGGGGTGAAATTGTGTTGGATATTACCGTAATTTCGCGCAAGAAGTTATTGGGGGTTACACGGAAGAAGATGATGTCTCTCTAACAGCTATAAATTTCCTGCCAATCAAAGCATTGGACTAAGGAGCATAGCAGCTTTCTCCGTCCTCCGACGGAGACGAAAACCATTCTACCGCCCGTCACTCCATGGAAGCACATTACGATATCTTTAGAGTAACGTCTGCTGATTTACCGTTAAGCACGCTATTAGAATCATCTCATCAAACGATTAAGCAACCAACGAATTCAAACTCTCATGAGGTTCAGACACGCAGCAGCAAAACCATACGAACAGAAAGGGGCAAGAATCTTGAAGCTGATTTATCAATTGGAGCATGTGAATAAAACGTACAAAAAAGGAAAGGTTGTCGCCAATCAAGACATAAGCTTCGACGTTCAACAAGGAGAGATTCTCGGCTTGCTCGGTCCGAATGGCGCAGGCAAATCCACGCTAATCAAGCAGATGGTAGGTCACCTGGCTCCCACCTCAGGTACGGTTCGTTACAAAGGAACCAGCGTACAGACCCAAACCAAACGAGTTGCCCAGGAGGTGGCATACTATTCGCAAGAGCCTCACGCCCTGACCAGTTTAAAAACCTGGGAAGCTTTGTATTTTACGGGAAGATTGCGGGGGCTGACGAAGGAGTCCGCCGTAGAGCAAACAGAGGAATTGTTGGAACGCTTTGGTATGCAGGATCTCCGACATAAGCTGCTGAAAAACGTTTCCGGCGGACAGAAGCGGTTAATCGGGATTGGAACTTGCTTGATCGGCTTTTCCCCCGTCATGATTCTGGATGAGCCGACCAATGAACTGGACCCGAAAAAGAGAAGGCTCGTATGGGATCTGATACAAGAACGTAATTGCCAAGGTGTCACCGTCATCTTGGTAACACACAACGTGCTCGAGGCCGAGCAGGTCGTGGACAGAGTAGCTGTTGTAAATCATGGCAAGCTGCTCGCCATCGATCATGTCAGTGTGTTGAAACAAAGGGTCGATCAGCGGATGAAGCTGGAAATCACGACCTCCTTAGGCGAAAGCGATTATGTTTGCCAAAGCTTAAGTGCACTGGGTCACTGGACCAAAATGGGAGAAAACCGAATCCGGACACTGATTGAGAAGCAAGACGCCAGCCGCGCGATTGACGCCCTGACTGAGAAGCAATTACCGATTGAAGAATACTCGTTGGTTCCGCCGAATCTTGAAGACGTCTATTTTCATATCGATGACGAACAAGCTAAGCCTGCCGATGCGGAGGTGGTCTAAACATGGAAAAAATTCAACCATCCATGCAAAGCCGAGACTTTCAACTGCAAGAAGCGGTCTTTCTCCAAGGGCAAGAGCATCAGGGCTCCGTTCGCCGCCGCATCATGGAATGGCTGATCCTGGCACGCATTCAGTTCACGATCATTCGCGAGGCGTGGGTTTGGATCTTCATTATGGCATGCATGTTTCCATTAACGACGCTGCTGTTTCTCAAATTCTTTACGCTCGACCCAACCCCGGCTGTCATGACCCGCATCATTACGGGGAATATGCTATTCGGCTTAATCGTCATGGGACTCAATTCCATGGCTCAGGAGATATCTTGGCAGAAGCATCAAGGCCACTTCACGTATTATTCGTCACTGCCGATTGCCAAGGTAAACTTCATCTTCGCCAATCTGCTGCGCGGCTTGATCATGAGCGTACCGTCTTTTATCATCCTGGCGATGATTGGCCAACTTGCTTACGGCATACAATTCCACTACAGCTGGGGACTACTCCCTGTTTTGCTGCTCACTGTCTTTAGCGTGGTTGGCGCCGGTGTTCTGATCGGCTTCTGGTCGCCTAGCCATCAATTGACGAATATGCTGGTTCAGGCGTTGATGATGTTCATTTCATTTCTGACGCCAGTCATGGTGGATATGGATCAATTGCCTTCGATCCTGCAGTGGCTCTCTTATATCTTCCCAACCACTTACGCCGCTGAGGCCATGCGGGAGGTGCTGATTTCGGGCTGGTCCGGGTCTGTCGCCTGGAATACGCTTGTACTCTTGCTGTTCTCGCTGATTTCCATCGCATTGATCTTGAAAAAGGTAGATTGGCGTGTTGAGAAGTAGGAAGAGGTAAAGCCCATTGCTATGATATGTCAACGAAATCGCCCTTTCCCTCCTTGTCTGCTTAAGGCATCGTTCCATACTTCCGAAAGCATTTACAAGCAGCTAAGACGCTGCAAGAGGCAGCTGATCGTTTGATCAGCTGCCTCTATACATGGTTTATCATTGCATCTGAACTCCCTCATGACTCTTCTTAAAAAAAGCTTAGTTTATCAACAAAGTCAAAAACGATGGCCGCAACAAAAATCGCAGTAACGATAGTGGTGATCCACGAGAAAATCAGTGTGCCCCGTCGCAAAGCAGAGAGTGAAACGCCTCTTGTTTGCACATAATAGGCTGCTGATAAGCTTGACAATATCCCCATGATGAAAAACCATGGTTGGTATACAAACAGATCCCACAGCGCATCGACACGCATATCCACGTCTCCGCTAAATGCCGGCGGCATTTTCAAACTTATGAGGCCTGTCAAAAAGAGGACTCTTGTAATGATTCCTGCAGCTCCATGGGCGATTAAAAAGACAGAGCAAATCAGCGTTGGGAATAACAATAATCCTCGGTAAACACTCACTCCACCGATCCATGGAATCCATGAAGGGACAACCCTCCCCCATGGTTTTACGAGTCCCAACAGAATAAACCCGCACAGCATAATAATTACACCAACTACGTAACTTGCTTTATAAATGCCTCCAGTGGGATCAATAATTGGAGCTGAAAGGCCAATGGTTCCTCCTGCGGCCTGATAGAATCGGACGAAAACCGCATACAGGAGAGCCCAGAAGCAGCCAACATAAGCCGCCCATTCTGACGTTTTTGTAAAGCGTGCATACTTTTTCCAACCAATAGCGAAAGATGAATCAACATTACGTTCCATTAGTCAGCACCCCCTCATTGGTAACAATTGAAAGTCGATTCGCGTAAGCGAAAAGCCCGTCATTGATAACTCCTACTACACCTCGTACTACCTACACATCTTTTATAGATGCCTGAATATTGAAAGCCTTCTGTACTTCCCTGTAAAGTTTCACTAGATCTTGCTCCTTAACAGGGGGCAGGAGCTGTTGACTTCCTACATGGAGACTGTAAAATATTAGCGCCATAGTACGAGCACGTTCACGATCTCTGTAGAGAAGGAACATCATCTCCTCAAGGTAATCGATTCGCCTTTGATCAATTCGTTGCTGGTAAGAATGCACAAAGGGTTCCATTAACGCCCAAGCACGCACAGCCACCTCCAGGTTTTGATTCCGGCGTATCGATTTCTCCATGACATATTCGAACTTATCAAGGGGTGAAAGTTGTTGTTCCGCGAACTCAATGGTATTCAGTGTTCGTTCTGTTTCATATAGAGAAAGCAGACTTTCTTTATAGTCCTGCCAACTCTTGAAATGATGGTAGAATGCCCCCTTTGTTACCTTTAAACGTCCTATGAGCGTTTCAATGGTCAGGGAGGCAGCCCCTTCTTCGGATAAAATCAGAAATCCTTCCTCTAACCACTGTCGTTTTTTTTCTGTGACCATTCAAAATTACCCTCCATCCAAAAATTTCCTCAACAAAACCATACCATACGGTATGGTATGTTTCAATGTTTTGTTCCAGCATGATTGGTGCTGCAAACAGCAAAGCGCTGTAAAAGCTACAAAGGAGGCTAGTTCTTGAGTTTTACCGTGGCATCGGCTTGAGCAGGATAGGATTTTTTAAAATCTGACATGATTTCAAGGCTTAGGATATATTTCGTTAAAATGCTGGCGAACCCCTTAAAGCAAAAAAAGTCGCTAAATCAGCGACTTTCAATAGGACTAAATCTCGTCTGCTTGTTGTCTTCAAAGCCCGGAGTCAGGCAAGAGGTGTTTATCATTTCATAAATAGCCGCTTATTTCATGTCCTTCCAGCTTTTGAAATCGTGAATGGCGAAGCCTGCATAGCTTGCATAGTGCGCCAATTGATTATGGGCGGACTGTAACTCTCTTTCCATCACTTCACTGCTCATAGAATGGAATGAAACCCGCGGCCCCTCCGTGCTTTCGAGCGTCTCTACAGCTACCACAACCTTCTTCTTTAGCGTTGAGGCTTCTCTCAGTATGGCCTGCGCATTGTCCACAATTCCATTGCTGCCTAACGCATGATTTCGATAATTCATGATGACCAGGGAATCGAACTTCTCCAGCAACCATGCGCTCATACTGTAATCCGTCCCCGGTACATTTATCGTATTCAGCCAAAACGGAACGTCGACTGCGATGTTCAAGCCGCTCCCTTTGGTTTCTTTCTCGATCAGTCTCATATTGTCCATCCAGCTTTCAAGGATGATCTTATTGTCCTTTGACCATTCACTTAGCGCATACGGTTCAATATCAAGATGCAATCCCGAAAACCTTGCTTCCGGGCCAACCGAGGAGTTATAGGCTTTCACCCACGTTATAAATTTTTGAATATCCTCCTGCTTAGATGTATAGGCCCATTCGGGACGACCCTCAAGTGCCTCCACTTGAATTCCTTCGCTCTTCGCTTTTCGAATAAAGCTCTCATATACTGCCGGATCAATATCTCTGTCGATCTGAAGATAAATAGACGTTAACCCTTTTGTTCTTGCGAAGATAATAATTTTGTCTTGATCCTGTTTCAGGATGGAACTGTCCCATATCCACGTGCCTTTCGGAACTCGGGCCACTGAAGTCATGATGCTTACCCGATTGCTTGAGGGCTGCCAATCCACAATTGCATGCAAGGCCTCGCTAATGAAGCGAAGCGGGACCATCGTGCGACCGTTTTTAAGGACCGCAGCCCCTTTAAAATCCACTCTTTTTCCATTCACCTGTGCATGATGATCGCCAATCACCAAAATTATGTTGTCACGTTTAAGTGAGATCGTGATTTGTTTTAATTTTCCGTTCCATTTCGCAGTAGCTCCGAGCTTGTCGGAGACAAAAGCAAGGGGAACCATCGTAAGGTTCGTTTTTGGATCGACGTATGGGTGCTCATCTGGGAATTGTGCTTCACGGCCATCCACGGATACTCGGACTTCAGATGCGTAGATAACGGTGTGAAACGCAGCTAAACTTAGCATGATCGCTACAGTGCACACAAGCAATTTTCTCATGGGTGACTTCCTCATCTATTTAAATTTTGTTCTTACTACAAACGCAAGGTCCATAACGAAATGATAAGGTATGTAATAATTGGCACTTCTTATGTATTTTACCGAACCAAAGGCGATGATCCCATAGGTCGCTGCTCCCAACTCTTGAGTCGTTTGAGGCCTCTCAGGCAAGGTTTGCCCTGCAGCGAAGAGCAGCCTTAGCTTCATAGGCGGACTTACGAGTTTAAATACTCGGCAATGGCAGTTATCAGTCGTGACAGAAACTACTTATAGGTATAGGCCATCCCGCTCAGGATGGCCACAATGTATTGTTTACAACACGAATGAAGTAGGGATACGGCTCCAATTGAAACTCCCCTTCGTTAGGATCGAGAATCGTCATTCGAATTGGGTGAACCTCCGGAATCTTCATCGAAGGATACCACCCGATGGCCAAATCCCCCAAGATGAACATACCATGCTCGTCACCGAGCATTTGAAACATCTTTCCGTCCCCGATATAACGCGTGACGTCGAACCGAGAATCAAGGCGCTGGATGGCATCCGATATGCTGCCGTGAAGGGGAAATCCGATCTCGCTGACATTCAGAATGGA
Source organism: Paenibacillus sp. FSL W8-0919 (assembly GCF_038003785.1). Lineage (NCBI taxonomy): Bacteria > Bacillati > Bacillota > Bacilli > Caryophanales > Paenibacillaceae > Paenibacillus > Paenibacillus sp. FSL W8-0919. The sequence goes on along the minus strand of NZ_JBBOPV010000001.1, from coordinate 4,514,784 downwards.
TTCGTGACCGAACGGTTCAGTCGAGGCATTGTCCATCCGATGCCGAGCGATGAACTCCACCAGATTCCCCGAAGGATCCTCGAAATAGAAGGCATGTGCATCCGTTCCTTCAAAATATGCAATGTCTTCGTTTGCCTGGATTCCTGCGAACGGAAGGGGCGCAGCGGAAAGCACCTCACAACCTTTGGCTTGAAGCCAGCTTTTCGCTTCGCGGATTTGGTTCTCGGGGATATTCATTGCCAGATGGTAGGACGGCAGCACCCCTTCCTCCTCCTCTTGAATGAAAGTCAACCGCGTTTCCCCGACAACGATCGTGATTGAATGCTTCGTTATATCTGCTAAAGCGAATCCAAGTCTTTCTGTGTAGAATTCCTTCATTTCGGCTAACCGGGCGGTTCTCAGTTCCAATTCGATGATTTTCATCTTACTACCTCCTCTAGATAATTGAGTTAGACAGGATTTGCAGCCACACGCTGTCATTAAACAAGACTGGAAGGAGGCGGAAAATGTGACAAAGTAAAAATGCAATTAAGTAAAAGAGACCCACATTGAGCTAGGACAAGAAAGTCTTTTACTCCAAAGAAAAAAGCCGCATATTATGCGACCTGCGAAGCGATTACATCTCGATTAAAAATTTCCCCATCGTGGTTTCCTACGAACGTTTTGCGATTTGTTGCCCAAATTGGGTTTGGGATTCAGGTGACAGCATCTCTCGAGGCTCTGTCAGCTTCTCTGCTGGCCGCCCGCGAGGGGCAGCATGAGATGATCGTCTCATGCTGTTAAGGAGAGATGATGAGACGTCCAATCTGGTTGCACTCTTCAGCGAACCAAATGTCACCCTTTGTGCCAATCGCTATACCGTGGGGCTCGGCGTGATTAGTCGGGATTGGATACTCTGTAATCTTTCCTTGAACCGTAATTCGACCGATTTGGTTTCCACCCCATTCCGTGAACCAAAGATCCCCATTTTCCCCGGATATGATAGCATGGGGCTTGGCATTCGATGTCGGAATCATATATTCCGTAACCTCGCCAGATGTTGTCATTCTTCCGATTTTATTGCTCATGATTTGCACAAACCATAATGCCCCGTCAGGACCGCTCGTAATGCCTACAGGTCCGGAATTTGGTGTTGGAATCGGAAATTCGGTTACATCACCTTCAGTAGTTATTCTACCGATTGAATTCCCTTGATTCTGCGTAAACCATAATGCCCCGTCTGAGCCGGGAACAATAAATGAAGGGAATGTGTCTGAGTTAGGCAACTCAAACTCGGTCATCTCCCCCGACGCAGTTAACCTTCCGATTCTGCCGCTATTCATTTCTGTAAACCAGATGGCACCCTCACGATCTTCGGTTATGCCGAAAGGGGCTGAATTCACGACAGGAAGTTCATATTCTGTAAAATAGCCATCGAGCGACATTCTACCAATCTTATTGGCTTGATACTCGGTAAACCACAAGTCCCCGGTCCGATCCGATATAATCGACATCACTCCGGCACTCTCTGTCGGCAGGGGGAACGAAGTGATCTCGCCTGCGTCATTAATTCGTCCAATCCGATTGCCCCGTTGTTCCGTAAACCACATGGCTCCATCTTTTCCCCTCGTTATTCCGTATGGCCCGGAATCCTGCGTTTTGACTATATATTCATGTATCATGACCTTCACACAAATTACCTCCCCAAAAAGCGATTTATTCTTATTCCATAATCCGTCGAATCCCTTTTGCGATTTGTTCTCTCTCATGTTCGCGCAGCGAATAGAGCACAGGTGCCCTTGGAATATCGAACTTCAGATGAGAATGAGGGATTTCGGTTAACAGAGTTCCAATGGGCTGTTGACCATCCTTACGGCGTATAACGTTCCAGAATATTCTAGATCGTTTATCTTCGGTCCCCCATTTTTCAAGCGAATTACGAAATATCAGACATTTCCCGATTACGAAATCATGTTCCTTGAGGGGCTCCGCTGCAATGAACCCCGCGTCTTCAAGGCTGTCAAATAGTGCGGGCATCAGCTGGTCCAAATACCGTCCATAGGCAGCATCCTCGATTTCGCGAAAAGCGGTCGTTAACTCATCCAACATCGCATCGTATAATGTTTTCCATTCGGATTCGATGTACTGATTACCTGCCACGCAAATTTCCTCAATGGTCATATCAGAACGCAGTACTGGTTTTACGGTCATATAAACTCCTCCTTGAATTGAATTAACTTCATCATACAACATGTAAGCCAACTGGAAGGTTCAAGGAAATTACATGAAGGAAATGAACAAAATATCCAGAATAACATTGCAAAGGTTTTAATGTTTGCGCATTTTTGCCAAAGGTGGGGATCACATGGGCTTTCGCCCCAAAAAGCTTGCAGAAAAATACGGGCTAAGCAGCAACACGCTGCGAAACTATGAAGCAAAGGGGCTGATGCCTCCTGCAGATCGATCTTCCAACGGATATCGTATGTATACAGAACGGCATGAAGCTTTTCTGGCATGTATTCAAGCCATGACAGCCGCATTTGGGATGGAAGTAACCAGCCAGGTCATGCATTGTCTTAGGCGAAATGAGCTGGATGACGCGTTGTGGATCGTCAGGGATCGAGAGGTCATGCTTCATCGGGAAAAAGCAAATTTAGATCAACTAATAAGGGAGCTGAAATCGTATTCTGAAGGTAGTCGAGCTCACGACATTAATCATCATTTCAGCATCCACGAGGTTTCCAGACGGACGGGGGCTTCGAAATCGGCAATCCGTTACTGGGAGCAATGCGGCCTGTTCACTACGGAGCGAGACCCTGATAACGATTACCGGTTTTATCACGAAGCGCATCTCTTTAAAATTCGATTGATTCAGGTGCTGCAGAGCGCTGTTTATTCCGAGGAAACCGTGAACTTGAAGCAATCCGTTGCACGTTTAGATCTAGAGAACATCGAGGATTCGATGAAGGTTTCTGATCGTATCCAAGTTCACTTGAACAAAACGATCAAACTTCAGATGCGCGCTCTCTATTTTCTATATCGCTTGATTGAAACAATAGACAACTCGGAAACAACCGCGGCTGATCATTAATCGGTTCTCCAGTACTGCCGTCTTTATGATTTTATGAATTAACATCATTAAATTTCTACACTTGTACCAATACCGTAAATAGTATAGAAGCCGCAGCTATCATTTCTGATAACTGCGGCTTCCTGGTTAATCAACGATCTTTGACGACCATCGATTTGCTTAACTTGGGTTTGATCTGGGCTTGTTTTTTTCTATTGCCCCATCGTCTAACAGGTATTTCTCTACGCCAAAGGATTTTCGCTTCTTAAGCTTGAAGCAAGATCTCGATTCGCGTTCCGCGAAGTAGCTCGCTGTCCACATGGATTTCGCCACCATGAGCCTTCACGATATCGTTTGCGATGGCCATCCCGAGACCGGATCCCTTATGCAGCTCTCCTGTATGGGTTCCGCGGTAATACCTCTCAAATATCCGTTCCAGCTCCTCTTTCGGGATCCCTTTGCCTTGATCCTCGACAACGATTCGAGCTCTATCGCCTTTCTTTTCGACGCTGACAAGTATGGAAACATCCTCATCGTTATGAACCACCGCGTTGTAGATCAAATTGGTGACCGCACGGCGTATGAGAATGTCATCAGCCTCCAAGAGGATGACTTCCTCGCTGTACTGGAAATCGATATTCCGGTTACCGTAACGGGCATCGTTCAACGTATCGATGACAGCGCTTCGGACGAGGCTGACGATGTTTACTTTTTTCAGATTCAGCTTCAGCCCCTTGTTTCTCAGACGGGTGGACAGGTTCAGGTCCTCGATCACGTCTTTCAAATAGTGCGACTTCCGTTCAATAATTTCCGCGTAATCCCGCATTTCCTCGACCGTAAACTCATAATCCCTGTCCCGCATCATTTCGGCGTACCCCTGAATCGAAGCAAGCGGGGTTTTGATATCATGCGAAATGTTCGCGATCCACTCCTCTTTCATCCGGTCCAGCCTTTTCCGTTCCAATTCGCTTGCACGCAGCTCCTCGGTCAGCATGTTGACGTTGTAAAACACGTCCTTATAGATGCCCTTCGTTTCGTGATGTAACTGGTAGTTTTTATGTGCCAGCTGTTTAATCCCGTCGATGAGCGCGGAAAGCGGCCGGGTTAACCTCTTGCTGAACAGATAAGCGATGCAGAGTGCAATGAAACCGTCGACGCAAATCACGGTCACGATTCCGATTTGAAGAAAACGTCCGACCTTCCGAATATCATAGGTGAAGATATTCCGCTCCAGATAAGGGTCCTGAAAGCCGATCAAATAGCTGTAGCGCTCCCCGTTCCCCTGCTTCTCCCCGATAAATACGGTCGACATCAGTTCTTTTTCCATGTACTTGTAAGTCTGAACGATATCCATCGGCGTATATTTGGTTTTGGCTTCCCGCGGCACTCGAAAGCCATAGACTTGATTACCGTTTTCGTCCAGGACTTGAATCCAGGCCTGATTGCGCTCAAGCGTCTCCTTTCCCTGTCCGGTGATGTCCATTCCCGATTCGGAAAGGACGATCTCTTGCCCGAACGAGCGGGTGATGGCCTCGGCTGAATGGTCTCCGTGACGAAGCGGATACTTTGGCGATTCACTCTGATATACATAAAGCCCGATGATTACGAAAAGGTTAATGAAAATGACGATAACGACAATGAGAACGACGGATGCCAAATATCTCCCGGTCAGCCGCCATTTCATCGCACGGTTTCCTCCACGGCCAGCTTATATCCGAGCCCCTTTACAGTCACCAAAAATTGCGGGCTTGAGGGATCCTCCTCGATCTTTTCCCTCAGCCGCCGAATATGGACCATGACCGTGTTGTCATAACCGAAGGAATCCTCCCCCCACACCTGATCGTACAGGCTTTCCTTGCTTATAATCCGGTTCGGGTGCTTCAGCAAATAGCTAATCAGGCCAAGCTCTTTCGGTTTGAGCTCAATAATTTCGCCGTTTTTCTTCAGTTCCAATGTATGTTCGTCAAGCTCGAACGGGCCGGCCTTCAGCGTATGTTCTTTCTTTATCTCATCCTGCGCAGTCTCCGTTCTTCTGAAGCGGGCTTTGATCCGGTAAGCGACTTCCTTCGGACTGAACGGTTTGGTGATGTAATCATCACCACCGATGGCAAATCCGAGGATTTTATCGATTTCCTCGTTCTTGGCCGACAAGAAGAATATCGGCACGTTCGAAACGCTCCGGATTTTTTTGCATACATCATACCCTTCGCCATCCGGGAGCATGATATCTAAAATGACGAGGTCGGGCTGCTTGTCCTGAAACCGAATCCATCCTTCTTCGGCGGAAGAGGCGGCATACACATGCTCGAAGCCTTCCTTATGGAGTACGGTTTGCAGAAGCTTGACGATATCCTCCTCATCGTCGACGATGAGGATTGTTTGACTTAGCGGCAATCGGTTCGATCTCCTTTCTGGAAGCAGGGAAAAAGACCGGCAGCTAAAACCTGCCAAGTCTTCATCAATCATTTTCCCCGCCCTTCCAATACTATAACCATATATCGTAATGGGCAATATTGGCCAGAGACTCTGCTATTATTCTTCGTCGAAAAATTTCGCCATCGGGTTAGCGATCTTTTTATCTGTTGCGACCTGGCCTGTTTTGTTCAAAACGTAATACTGATAAAAGTTGCCGCTAAAACCTAGCGATTGCAGGATCTTCTCCGCAAATGGTTCGACCGCGTTGTCGCTCAAGGCGTCACCGTTCCAGAAAAAATGCAGTAGTAGACGGTTATGATTGTAAGGATGCTTAATGACGTATGCACCCGAAGCTGCCTTTTGGTTCATCCTGCTTTTCCAGTCGAAGCCGATGGCCTGCGATTTCTGGATGATTCCGGGCTTAAGCGCCTGGATGAGTCCGTTCGTTTTCGCGCTGCCGATGGCAATGATATTGCTGGTTCCCAGCTCCTTTTTCAGCTTTTTCTTAAGTGTTTGCCGATCGGAAACGACCTCGTATGGAATGCCCATGATTCCAAGGGTCCCTTCAAGCTGTGCCAAGATCGTCTGCTGCTGCTTTTTCGCTTTGCTGCCAGCCTGATCACTCACCACGATTGCCAACGGTTCGCCTTGCAGCGCCTTATCCACGATGCGGCTCATCGTTTCCGCCGGAAGATTCGCAATTTGGGCCAGAGAAGAATGGTACGCGGCTTTAAACTGTTCACGCCAATACGAAGCCTCTTCCGCCTCAGACAATCGGTATTCGGGCTTTAGGGCAAACTGCGGATCATGCAGCGCCTCGTCCATTTCCTTTCGTGCTTCATTTCCGAGCGTATCCTGAATCGTCTGCAAAAGCCCTTGGATCGTCGCGTTTTTGTAATGGTACCGCTTGAAATATTCCTGCATGAACGCATCGAAATTGTCCTCGCCCACCTTGCGGTACAGCTGGTAGATGGCCAGGCGTCCTTTTTTATAAAAGACCGGGTTGGCCTCGCCCCCCGCTTCCGTATTGTTTGAGGCGATCGGCTTGTCTATAAAAGACACATCATCGACTTGGATCGAATTGAAACCGTTCAGCTTATCGCCCTGTTTTTCTGCAAAATACACCATCGAAAAATCGGCAAACCCTTCGTCCAAAAACGACTCTTTCTCCGAATCGTTGCCGATCAAGGAATGGAACCATTGATGGGCGATCTCGTGCACGAATGTGGTATCATGCGCCGGATCGCTATTGGGCCGGATTTGCCCCATTTGGATAACCCGGGCAAACTCGACCGCCACACCCTCTACGTACGACTCCGCGATCCTGAACTCAGGGTAAGGATATTTCCCGTATTTTTCACTAAAAAATTGAATAGCTTTAAAAGCGGTGTCGATGTATTCATCGACGAGTTTTTTCTTCTCCGGCAAATTGTCGAAGTAATAATATTCAATGGTCAGGCCGTCACGCGTTACGCGCTCAACCTTATAATTCGGACTGGCAAAAAAGACATGCTCCCGGGTGTTATTGGCAACGGCGGTAACGACTTTCCGGCCGGGCTCTTTCGGGTCCGCCTGAGTGGTGATCGTCCCCGGCATCAGCACTTGATAGGCTTCCGGCACGTTAATATGAACTTCGAAATCAGATGAATCGTAATAATCGGTTTCGAAGGTTTTGCTGTACGGCTTTTTGTCCCATGCATGCTGGTTCTCGTTATAGACCGACATGACCGGGAACCAATGTGCGCCGTTGATGATGTCTTTGTAGTAGGACAGGCGCTGCATGCCGAACGGAATTTTCACCTCAAAACCGATTTCAACCGTCACCGCTTCCCCCGGCTTTAGCTCCTGCTGTAGTTTAACGGACAAGGCCTGATTGCTGTTCGAAAAGGGCACGGGTTTTCCTTCAGCTGCCACGCTTCGGATATCGATGCCGCCAAGAAAATCTTCCGGCTTCTTCTGCGGATTTTCCTTCCGGATCTCCTCGTTGTTTTGCTCAAACATCGAGGTTTGGGTCGCCTTGGATCGGTTGGCGTCGGCAAACGTGTGGAAGACGATTTCCGATAGCGTATCTTTGGACATGTTCCGGTAGGTAACGGTTTCGCTCCCTTTGATGCGCATGTTTTTCTCGTCAAGCCGGGCGTCGATCCTGTATTGGACCTGAGCATGCTGTGCCTGATCTGCCAGAACGGACCGGGCGGATGAAACAGCCGGCGCGGCCCAGGCTTGGGATACTTGAATCAAGGGACTAACTGCAAGCGCGACAATCAACGAGCCAGTCAGCGCTTTTTGAGATACAGATTTGAAGTTTGTTTGAATCATAAGTTTCTCTCCTCATAGGTATGTTTAGTAAACATCATTCGAGTTCCCCGGATGAAGAATCTATTGCCCGGCATTGGCCAGCTTTTGCTTCGCTAGTTCAGGCAGTTCACTGGCCTTTACTTCCTGGTAGGAACTGACTCCATCCCCCTTCACATAAATCCGCAAATATGCGTCCTTGCGCAGCTCCTTGCCTGCCGTAAAGGTGAGGCTTTTTTCCTTTCCGTTAGAATCAAAGCCTTGCAGTGTGTATTCGTACGATACATACTTCTGTCCACTGTCAGACTTATCTTCCATTTCCTTTCCGTCTTGAGTAATCTGCACGTAATATTGCTGCGCGCCGATGCGGTTCAAATTCACGTTTTGGATGAATACGACGAATCCGACCAGTACGATCAATACGACAGCTGTAGCGATAAACCCCTTTTTCATTCCTGTTCACTCCTATTTTCTATTGGTAACGATTTTGCAGTACGCATGCACAGTCAAGAAATAATAGATCAAGTAGATGCCGACATAGACACCCATGCAGGTCACGACCGGAACGACCAGATTGGTCATCATCATTTTCGATAAGGCCGATAGGGCGACGGCGCAGTGGGCAATTCCGAAAGCGAGCGGCAGAGCAAATATGAACATCACTTGCTTGGCGACGGATTTGCGGATTTCCCGTTTCTTGACGCCGATTTTATGCAAAATCATATAACGGGCTTTGTCGCTTCCGGCTTCCGTCAGCTGCTTGAAGTAAATGATGCTGCCCGTCGCTGCCAAGAACACGAGTCCGAGGAATCCGCCCATAAACATTAAGAGGCAGGAGGATTCCATTCCCCGCGAGTAATCTCCGTAAAAGCTTGAAAGCTCCGCTTTCTCCGGTAAAATCCCATCGAGCAGCTCGGTCAGCTCTTTCGCCTTGTCCTGATGCGTGATGCTATAGGCTTCGACAGCCATGGCCTTGGCATTCGGCTTAAGCTCCGCAAACATGTCATCGCTGACGACAATGGTGGAGTAGACCGTTCCAAGATTTAACACGCTGTATTTTTTTAATGTTTTGAATTGGATGGTTTTATGGAATCCTTCTCCCTTCAGCTTGATCGACGAACCGACATACTCCGGCGAAATGCCTTCCAAATAGACTGGTTCAAGCGCTGCGGCTTCGCTGCCTGTAAGGCTTATGGCATCGTCCCGCCCCTGGAGCTTGGCCAGCCGGTTAAAATCTCGGCTTGATATGACCGTAAACGACTGATCCTCCTCCCCTAAAGCGTTATTCAGGCTGGAGGTGTCGGCATCCACCTCGAGGAGAGGAATGGACTCATGGTAAAGCACTTTATGCCCCGCAGCCTGCTTGATCGCCTTATCGGCTTTTGCTGCGGCCGCACTGTCAACCCCGATAAACATATAGCTGTTTGGATTCGCAAGCTCGGCGTTCGTCCGGGTGTTGTAATACGTGCTGTACGCCGTTCCGACCGCCGTCAGCGTCGTTGCGCTTAGCACGGCAATGATCGTGAGCGTCCGCGCGTTGCCCTTCATCCGGTACAGCAGCTGGGAAGTCCCGATCAGGTTCAGTCCACGCCAGTAGCTTGTTTTATGTTTGCGGGCCAGCTTCAGCAGCGTAACCGTCAACGTGTTAAACAGCAGGTATGTGCCCAGGATGACGGATATCAAAATAACGAGCGGAGTGAGCATGAAGCCCATCGCCGCCCATGCCTTGGACGTAAGCAAATTTTGCAGCGCAAGCCAGTAGCCGAACCCGATGAGCGCTACGGATAGTAACGCAATGACCGCGGATGACTTCGGCTCCTTCTCACCCTCCTGATCCGCCCGGAACAGCTCGATCAGCTTAAATCGATAAATTAAGCGATAGCCTTGGACCGATGTGATCAGCGAGATAATCATGAACACCACGAAAGTATTAAAGATTGCAGCCGGGGAAATGGAGAAATCCGCCATGACGGCGTAACCCATCACCTTCATTAAAATCATGACAAAAAACCGGCTAAGCACCGCTCCAAGCGCGATTCCGACAATCAGGGCCAGAATGCCCATCAGGAAGTTTTCATAAAACAGCATCCGTCCGATCTGTTTTTTACGGACGCCCAGCAGCGAGTACAATCCGACCTCTTTTTTGCGCTTGCGCGTGAAAAACGAGTTGGAATACCAGATGAAGACCGCCACGAATACGATCAGCACGACCGCCGCTCCGCTGAAAGCCGAGCTGATCTTCTGCGATCCGTCAGATGCCGTTTGAATGGTGCTGTCGTATTTCAAGGATACGAATGTAAAATAAATGACGATACTGAAAATCATCGATGCGAAGTAAAGAAAGTAATTCGCGAAGTTTTTACGGATGTTTTTCCCGGCAATCTTAAACAGCGTCATGATGTCCACCTCCGAGCATCGCCAACACCTCAAGAATCTGCCCGAAAAATGCTTTTCTGGTCATGCCGTCTTTATGAAGCTCTTTGAACAGCTGGCCGTCGTTAATGAAAATCACTCGGTTGCAGAAGCTCGCCGCATAAGCGTCGTGCGTCACCATCAGGATGGTCGCTTGGTTGTGCTGGTTCAGCCTGCTCAAGCTTTCCAGCAAGCCGGTTGCCGATTTCGAATCCAGCGCGCCGGTAGGCTCGTCCGCCAAGATCAGGCTCGGATTCGTGACGATTGCCCTCGATGCGGCCGCACGCTGCTTTTGTCCTCCTGAAATGTGGTACGGATATTTATCGAGAATCTCGCGAATGCTGAACATATCCGCGATTTCTTCCACCCGCTTTTCGATTTCGGCTGCCGGGACTTTGGAAAGAGCCAGTGGCAGCAGGATATTCTCCTTGACCGTCAGCGTATCGAGCAGATTATAGTCCTGAAAAATAAAGCCGAGTTTATGACGGCGGAAATCGGACAGCTTTTCCTCGTTCATGGAAACGATGTTTTGCCCGTCGATCGTGATTTCGCCGGAACTCGGCGTATCGATGGTCGAGAAGATATTCAGCAGGGTCGACTTTCCCGCTCCGGATGGGCCCATGATGCCGACATATTCTCCTTCACTAATGCTCAGGTTGATATTTTTCAGCGCCGTATATAGGTTTCCTTTCGTGCCGAAGGTTTTGTTTACGTTGTTTGCTTGCAGTATGGTTTTCATGGGATCTCTCCTTAGGCGTCTCGTGAATGTATATCCAATCTTAAAGCTCGTATCTTACACCGTGTTAATCCCAACCTTACAGCAACCTTAAAAATAAACTAAAACCCCTAGGATACGCTTGTAAGAGCGCCTGGGGGTTTTGAATCCGAAACTATTTAAATATAATGAAGCCTAATGTGTTGAAAGCTAATTTCAACTCTCAACGCCGATTCAAAGCAGAGTTGGCGTTAGTGTGCCATCATTTCATGGGCTATGCTGTGTCCATCCATGTCGGACGGGTAATAAGTAGGCCAATTCGTAACTTCTTCAAGTAAAGCCTTGCGATCGTCTCCCCAATATAAATGGAAATGATCCGACTTGCTGGGGTTGATCCGGTGGTCGCTAAACTGAATGTAACGAGGCAGTCCCTCGACTTCTTCCACCGACTTAAATATGTAACGAACCCCGCGGTTACCGGCCTCGTAGGTCAGTATTTCGTATCCATCGGATTGGTACTTCCCTGAACGTTGCTGGCCCTTCGTGAAGAACGTGACAGTGTCTCCTTCAATCACAATGCGTTCCGTATCGGTCTTGTAGCCGACGTCATAATATTCCTTATACTCCTCCGCCGTCATTTTCCCGGAATCCTCCGCTTTATGCGCAAATACCTCATCCAATGTACCATCCAGCAAATATGGATAAACCGATTGCCAGTCTCCTTCCCAATCTGACAGCGTACGGTTCTGTACTTGGCTGTCCTCAAAGAATCCCTTGTAGATCGCCTCTGCTTCCTCATCATGATCATGATGTTCGTGGTTGTGATCATGGTTATGTTCATGGTTATGTTCATGGTTATGTTCATGGTTATGTTCATGGTTATGTTCATGGTTATGTTCATCCTCCTCGTCATGAACATGATTCGTGTTGCTTTCATTAGTACTGCTGCTTTCTTCAGTACCGCTGCTCTCCTGAGTGCTACTGCTTCCATTCGTACCGCTGACTGCCTCGGTTTGATTCAAAGCGCCACTGTCGTTAGAGCCAGCGCTTTGACACCCGGCAAGCCACAACCCCAATACTGCTAAAATGACTCCAATCCCAAGTTTTAGTTTCATATTCTCCTCCATTTAATTGTAATGTTTACGATTAAAGATTATACGGAGGCTGGATTTCTTTGTCAATGAAAATCGTAATGTTTTTTAATTACATTTCAAAGAATATGCCTACCACGAGGTCATCGACCAGAAAAACCGCACCACGCCGGAGCCCCGATCTTGAGATTGACGAATAACAGTCAATGCGGGGAATGGCCATGGTGCGGTTTAACATCGTTTAAGATTTATTTTTTCCTTGGTACTATATTCGCCACATCGTCAAAGTAAAGGGTTCGTTTCCCTTTCTTGAAGAGGACGACGGTGACATGGATAAATAATATGGCCCACATTATAAACACAAATGCTAATGCAGCCACACTGATCCAAACATGATAAGGATAAAGAATTGAATTCATGTCTAACTTAATGCCATTAAATAGACGCGTAATCCATGTTGCCGCTAAAGGCAAGTAAAGCGCAAAGGATCTTTTTAACAAGGACGGCCACGAAGGTGTTCCCTCACCCACTGTAGTTAGCTTGAATCGCAGTAAATGGGTTCCGATGGTTTTTCCATTCCAAATAAAAGGAACTACAGAGAAAAGAATAATAAACAAAATCGTTGTAAACAGAAATTCTGCAAATTCGCTGGTGATAAAGAAACCAACGGTAAGGCTCCAACTAATCTTGATCAACAGATAATCGACAAGCACAGCCAGTAATTGCGGCAGCGGAGGTACGAGCGGACTTTCCTGCATTTTTTCTGCCTTCGCTATAAGGTTATTTCGAGACGGAAATAGCGCAAGTATGACAGGAGCAATGATGAATCCAAACAAAGCACCCGTGCTGTTTAGTATAAGATCATCGACATCGAAGATACGATATGGACAATTGTAGATTCCGTAGATCCCTGTAATTTGGGTTGTTTCATAGAAAAGGGATAACGCGAACCCCAAACCAAGCGCTTTCTTCCAATTTCGTTTATGCTGAAAAAAATACCTTAGATAAACGCCAAGCGGCAATAATAATAAGAAATTGAATGCCGCCTGCAAAAATACACTGTCCGTAAGTACCCGCGCATAGGTCGATGGCTGTGACCATACGACTGAACGACTATGTATAATTTCCCAAATAAAATGAAATGGGACGAGCGAATAATGAACCGCATCGGGTGATTGCATAGCGCAGGTATTTCGAGTATCCGGAAGAGGCAGGAGAACTAAAAATAATGCCGATAACATATAAAAAACAAAGGAATAAGCCACGATGGATGCCCAAAGACTTAAATGTCCATATTTTCTATAACTATAAACCATCCAAGGAACAATAAGGAAAAAACTCAATATGCAAAAAATAATAAATGCTGTTTTTATGGGAATTAAATATACAGACATACAGGCACCTCTTGAATTGGAAAGATGAATAGATAACCTTATTCTTACGAATTTCTTTCAAAATCCCTTTGCAACTTTGCTTTTCTTGATTAATCTACCCCAAGGGATTATTTTAATTCGGATTCGAAAATAGACTGTAAAAAAGGACTGTACCTCTGCTCTACGTCTGCATTCAAACATAATGAAGGAGACACCCCAGATCGGGGTGCCTTCTTGTTAGAATGCGAATCCTTCAATTATTTATTGAAAGTGACCTTCTCCGAACCGCTCTCAAGAACGATCGACGTGTCCCGCGGCTTCGTTTCCGCGATTTTGCGGCCGCCTCTGAACGAATAAAGCACTGCTGCCTGCTTGCGGATAGCCTCGTATTCGTTCTCCGCTTCAAGAACGATGAAGTTGGCAGGCTTGCCTTCTTCAATACCGTACACATCCTCGATATGCAGTGTTCTTGCACTATTTTTCGTAATAAGATCGATCGAGTTTACGATTTGATCGTAACCAAGCAGCTGCGAAGCATGGATGCCCATATGGAGCACTTGGAGCATATTGCCCGTGCCTAGCGGATACCATGGATCAAAGATGTCATCGTGACCGAAGCACACATTTAGTCCGGCTTCCTGCAGCTCTTTGACGCGGGTCAGCCCTCTTCTCTTCGGATACGTATCGAAGCGTCCCTGCAGGTGGATATTAACCAAAGGATTGGAGACAAAATTCAGGTCAGCCAGCTTCAGCAATCTAAACAATTTGTACGTATAGGCATCATTATATGACCCCATCGCCGTTGTGTGGCTTGCCGTCGTACGAGAGCCCAGTCCGCGTTCGTAGGCTTCTTTGGCGACAACTTCCACGAAACGCGATTGCTCATCATCGATTTCGTCGCAATGGATGTCGATGAGCCGGTCATATTTTTCCGCGAGATCAAAAGCAACCTTCATCGAATCAACGCCATACTCCCTTGTGAATTCAAAGTGGGGAATGCCGCCAACCACGTCAACGCCCATTCTCAGCGACTCTTCCAACAGTTCCGCGCCATTCGGGTAGGAGTGGATGCCTTCCTGCGGAAAAGCGACAAGTTGGATGTCAATATAAGGTGCCATTTCTTCTTTCACTTCAAGCATCGCTTTAACTGCGGTTAAGCTAGGATCGGTCACGTCCACATGCGTCCTTACGTGCTGGATGCCTTGAGCAATCTGCCACTTCAGAGCTGTTGTGGAGCGCGTTTTGACGTCTTCATGCGTCAGGAACGCCTTGCGTTCTGACCAGCGCTGGATGCCTTCGAACAGCGTTCCGCTCAAATTCCATTCCGGCTCACCGGCAGTGAGCGTTGTGTCCAAATGAATGTGAGGTTCAATGAACGGCGGCAGCACAAGCGAGCCGCCCACGTCAATGACTTCCTCGTCCGCTGTTGTTTCCAGCGACTGCGTAATCCGTTCAAACTTCCCGTTCTTCACGACGATATTCCATATGCCCTCTTTACCCCGCAATTTTGCGTTCTGTATAATCATTTGTTTTCCCCTTTTCTGTGGATTCTTTGGCAGGAACGATCAGCATCAATACAATGTAGACCACTGCCGTTCCGATCAGTGCGTTCAATGGCGTTATTCCGGGAGCCAATTGGGCGAAGGCAACGCCGATAGCCCAAGCTGCCATCGCTATCCAGTTTACCTTCTTAAAAGTCATCTCGGCAAACGGTTTATAATTTCTGCGCTTTACAAAGAAGTAGTCCGCGATGATGATGGCACCGATCGACGGAATCGCCGCGCCCAGCACATTTAGGAAACCGACGAAGTTGTTGTACATCCACATGGCCAAGACGGTACCCACGATGCCATTGACAATGACGAAGAACTTTTTCGAAATTTTCGTGATGTTCGCAAAGCCTAGCCCCGAAGCATACAGGGCATTATCGTTGGTCGTCCAGATATTCAGCCCCAGAACGACGATCGCGGGAATGATCAAACCTTGCAGGAACATGACTTCCGAGATATCGGCCTGGTTATAAGCCATTGCGCCGACGGCACCGAACAAGAACATGAGCGAGTTCCCCAGGAAGAACGCGATGACCGTTGCGGTAACCGCCTGCCGGGACGTCTGGGAAAACCGGGCGAAATCGGGCGTCAGCGTTCCTCCGCTGATGAAAGACCCGATACAAATGGTCAATGCCGCTGCCGTGGTGAGCGTCTGGGTCGGCGAGTAATCGAGCAGCCCTTGCAGCCCCCCCAGGGATCCTGCCCCTTCAAACATGGAGTAGCCGCCAAGGATGGTAATGGCCGGAACTGCGATGTAGCCCAAAATGACGAGCGACTTCATGCCGAAGATGGCGGATGCCGTCATGGCGAAACCAAACAAGAAGATCAGCAGGTACACGTTCCAATCCATCGCTTTGGCAACCGGAATCGCGAACATGGCCACGCCGACGCCAAACCATCCGACCTGCGTGAATCCGAGCAGGAACGATGGCAGGTACGACCCTTTTTCACCGAACGCATATTTTGCCAGCAAGTGCGTGGAAAGGCCCGTTTTGGCAGCGATATGTGCCAGTGCTCCCGTATAGATGCCCAGTGCCAAATTACCCGCAAGCACGATGCCTATGAACTCCATGAACGTCAAGCCGACTCCTAACGTCCCCCCTGCCAGCATGCTTGCCGAAAAGAACGTGAACCCTAACATGACGGATAGCGTCTTCCAAAAATGGTTTCTCTGCGTTTTCGGTACCGCTTGCCACGAAAACTCTTGATCTTGTTTGCTCATCAGAATACCTCCAGGTTAAAGTGTCCTGATACCAAAAAAGCAGAAAAAAGAGGCTACTCGTCAAGTCTCAAACTGACAAGTAGCCTCTTCTTTGCATCATAACCCGCGCGAAGACGCAGAGCATCCCCTGATGGGGTATGCACTGAATCACGCGTGATTATAAACATCCGCTGCCCTTGCCAGCCTCTCTGGACTGATTTAAAGGTACCAGTATTCAATTACATTCTATTATTTTGGAAAAACCTACGATTGTCAATGTTATTATTATCCAATGGTCAGGATTCTCTTAAAGGTCATGTTCTTTTTCAGTTGGCAATCTAGAAACGAATAACAAACGTAGCTACCTCCTGATTATCATCGTAAGTGTGAACTTAATTATAGGAATGGACTGCTTAAAAGTAAGCGGAATTCATGATTACAATCGAAGTATCTACGATAACATCCATCACTTCGACCCCCTCTTGGTGCAAAATTTTAATGGCTAACAGCCAGTGAGTCTCTTACATCTAAACGATAGCAGATCGAAAATTCATGATCTATATACAAAACGATGCTGTAATATTTTATATTTGCAAACTTAGAACTAATGCTGCTTAACATGTTAGCGGGTATTGAAAAGTGCAGATTTCTTCTTTTCATTATAAAAATCCCTTCAAGAGTAACACCGCTCGACTAAAGCGCTCTTGAAGGGAAAAGTAGGCATCTATTTCTGATATATTATTTTTCTGATAGCATAGGTTGATAAAAAGAATGATTCTGAGAGTTCCTCGACTGAAGCGCCAGCTAAATATGCTTTCAAAATATCATCATTTCTTTTGTTAATCTCTTTTCGTGCGCCAGACAACTCTCCCCAGACTTTATGTTCATTTTTTCTAGCGGGTATATAGAGGTATTCGCCTTGTATATATTCTTGCAATTTTTCAACCAGTTCCTCCGGCAAGACGACAGCGGCATTAATATATCTCAATTCGACTCACTCCTTGAAATTATAGTTTCAAGCAGCAAAGCCAGTTTCAATTTGGTTGACTACTCCATGCAAATGCTCAAAACCGGCTCTGCATGGAGAATCACATGTGTTATCGTTGTATTTTTAAGGGACATTGGATTCCCCCCCTGATCAGTTGGTCGACTTATTCAATTTTACCGTTTGATCCATGCAGTTGGCCGCATGCTGCGTTAATGTCTGATCCGAATTGGGTCCGCACGGTGACATGGATTCCCTTTGACTTCAAGACTTTAAGGAACATGTTGATACTGTTCTGATCCGACTCTGCAAAACTTTGCGATGTAGCGTCAGTGGAATTGTAAGGAATTAGATTGACATGATATAAATGTTCCCATGACCCTCTGCTACGCAACAAATCAGCAACTGCTTCAGCATGTTTCGTTGAATCGTTAATACCCCTTAGCAGGATATAAGCAATGTAGACCTTTCGTTTCGTTTGTTGGATATGCTCATCCAACACGGTCAGAACTTCCTCCAATGGAAAATGATTGTTAATTGGCATTAACTCGCTTCGCTGATCATTAAACGGTGAATGTAGGGAAAAGGTTAAATTAATCTGCGGAAATTCCTTCGTCAACTTTTTTATTCCCGGTATTAAACCTATGGTAGAAACCGTAATTCTTCGATGTCCTAAACCGAAAAGCTTAGGAACCGTCAGTACATGCAATGCATCAAATACATATGGGTTTGCAAGCGCCTCTCCCATTCCCATAAAGGACACACTGTCTAAGGGATACTTATTCAGAGTAAAGTAAAGGAGTTGATCCGTTATTTCATCCGTTGTAAGATTCCTCTTCAAACCGAGTGTTCCCGTAGCACAAAAGGTACAACCAAATCCGCAACCGCACTGCGAAGAGATGCAATAGGATTCCCATCCCGTCTTATAACTTAACCTTACGGACTCAATGTATTCATTTCCAGAGATGGCAAACAGTATTTTGCTAACTTGATTGGATTTCTGCTCCATTTTTGGTGTGATGCTTAACACATTGTTTCCAAGCTCTTTGATTAATTCATTTCTTAATGGTTTAGGCAAGTTGTTCATTGCTTCAAAAGTTCGAATCTTGTTTTTGAAGATTGCCTCAGTTATTTGCGAATATCTATAATTCGGTTGCTTTAGAGCCGATAAGATCTTACGTATTTTTTCATACTTAGATAGATGCTTCATTTCAATCTCCCTTTAAACGGAGAAAACGCAAAAAAGCACCAGCTTACCGGTGCTTTTTTGCGTACATTAACCTAACTATACCTATACAAAAATAAGAGACTTCCTATAAAATAAGTCACGAATTGTATATATGCATAGAAGGATAAAGTTCCGGTATCTGATTTGTTATTTTGTGAACCTGATCAAACATCGCCTTAAATGACAGGTTCACATATACATCTACAATTTCAGAAACAGTCATTACTTTATCCCTCCCATTCCATTCATTTTTGCAATCACATGAAAAACTTAACACAATATATATCTTACGGTCAAGAAGCTTCATTTACGTTATTTTTGCCTCCTTTGGTTCCGCAACATTACTTCCCAGAAATCGAGTAAAGGGATGGTAAGCCATTCATGGCTGTTTACTCCAACTCCGTGAGATGCTGCCTCCGTCCAGCAATATCGTTAAGTTCCAAAAGCAGTTCTACGTCTATCCGACGGCAGGTTCAGAGCGCTTTTTATGGAATTTTGTATTTAATGAAATGTATTCCTCTATTAACAAGCAGACATTTTATATAGCTGACTTCCGAGCCTATATGATCTTGTTCAGAACTCACCATCCCTGCCTCCTAATCATCGATATTCGCTTGTTTTCTAATTGACTGAACCGTGTGTGTGAATGCTTCTGCAGCTTTATATGCATCTAATGCATGTTGAAGACGTTTTACTTGTTGATTCAGCTCATTGCTGTTATCTCTTGCCTTTATTGTTGCACGCGCAACCTCAATAAGCTCTTCTTTTGCTGCTTTTATCGCACGATGATGAGCTTTTTCAATGAGTTGCACTGCCATATGAGTATAAATCGTTGCAAACTCTTTATCGCCAATCTGCTGCTCACGGGCAGCCAAATCGCTCTCACTGATTACCCAATCTCCGGAGTCATTTTTCGAAGCGGATAAACGCCCGTCATTAATCATGTTAAGAATGGTTTTGTAATGAACCCCAAGTAAAGACGCTGCTTCTTTAGCATTCATTATTACTCAGCTCCTTATCCATAGTTATCCATATATTAAGGGATAATATGATGTAAGTAAACAGAAATAATAAGGTCCTGGTTTCTTTTCACAGATCGGCATAATGAAGAAAGCCGCTCAAGTGAGCGACTTTCTTTGAAGTGCATGTTAATCAGGCTTTAATCAACGTTTTCGCTAGCTCGCTCATATCGCGGCCCTGCAGCGCACCTGCCACCAGCTCTGGCAGCATGCCTGGCGTGCAAGCGAAGCATGGCGTGCCGTCCCGGGATAGCTGTCTCGCCAGCCGTTCGTCATAGAACGGCCGTCCGCTATCCGAGAGCGATAGCAGGCATAGTGTCCGCACACCCGATTCACGCATCTCCCGCATGCGGCGCACCAAGGCTGCTTGATTGCCGCCTTCGTAAAGGTCGGTTACCAAAATAAACAGCGTTTTTTTCGGCTCCTCGATAAACGACTCGCAGTACGCGACCGACTTGTTGATGTCCGTTCCCCCGCCAAGCTGGACGCCGAACAACATATCGACGGGATCATCAGCGCACTGCTCCGTCAGGTCGACTACTTCCGTATCGAACACAACGACGCGGGTATCCAGCGCCGGCATGCTGGCGAAGATTGCGCCCGTTACCGACGCCCAGATGACCGACTCCGCCATGGAGCCGCTCTGGTCAATATCGAGAATGACGGTCCATTCCTTATTGCGCCGGGCCCGGTCGAAATAATAAAATTTTTCGGGAATCAGGATGTTCCGCTCCCGGTCGTAATGCTTCAGGTTGCGCCGAATCGTCCGCTTCCAATCCAGTCCACTGAGCGAAGGCAGCGGCGTATGCTGCCGTTTGTTCAACGCTCCGGTCACGGCCCGCCTCATGTCTTCCTGTAAGCGGGCCATCAGGTCATCAACGACGGCCTTGACGAGGAGGCGCGCGGTCTCCTTTGTCCGCTCAGGAATTTTGCCCTTGAGCGCCATCAACGTTCCAACCATCTGAATGTCCGGCTTTACCGATGCCAGTAGCTCCGGCTCGAACAACAGCTGCTTCCATCCCCTGCGCTCGATCGCGTCGTTCTGGATGATGGAGACGACATCCTCGGCAAACAGGCTGCGTACGTCACCGAGCCAGCGGGACAGGTTAACCGAGCCTCTTCCTCCACCCGCTCCGCGGCCAGAGCTGCTACCCGAGCCCCGTCCCGAACCGCCGCTGGAGTAGCTGGCGTCCGTGTCGTCGTAAATCGCTGCCAGCGCGGCATCCATGATTGCTTCTTCTTCCGTCAACTGCAAGGCCTCGCTTCCCGTCAGCTCTTCCAGCTTACCCTGAGCGGCCTCACCAAGGATCAAGCGCCAGCGGGATACGGAGGGTTCCAGTCTTTCTTTCGTTTGATCGGTCATGTTAAAAGTCCCCAAAATCGAATTCATTCAATTCATCCAGCATCTTGTCTTCTTCCTCCTTCAGATCCCCCGTCAATATTTCAGCCGCCTGCTCTGCATGTACGCCCCATAGTTCCCCCAGCGTCTCGGCGATCATCGTTTTTTCGTGCGGCGAGAAGGAGCTGAACGCCCGGCGCAGGAATACGAGCGCCCGCTTGAATTGCTCATCGTCCAGCGAAAGAATGTAATCGTTCAGCTGCTCCCACAGGCTCATTCGAGACAGCAAGGCGTAACGGTTACGCATGGACAGCCCTTCGAACCAGCCTGCCCCGAGGTCGGACGGAATGCCCGGCGACAGCCGCCGCGACACTTCCGCAGCGCACTGATCCGCATCCATCTCCCCTCGTTCCAGCAGCAAGGCGCAGGCGAAGCCGGAGAGCTTCGGATTACGGTCGTCCCGCTCGGACAGCGCGTTTAGTCCAGCCAACCAGAGCGGCACGTCGACAATTTCATCATGCTCCTGCGCGATCCGGTTCAAGTCACCCATGGCGGCGACCATGTCGTACGCCGCCTCGTCGCTGCAATTAGCCGAATCGGACAGGTACAGACAGGCTCGATAGAACAGCTGTTCCAGCAGCGGCACGAGAGGCGCAGTGTCCGCACGGCGAATATCGCCGTAGGCGATGATTCGCGACAGTTCAGCCGCAGCGGCCGCGATCTGCGCCACGTCGCGGCTGTCTGCAGCCAGCGACTGCAGCACACGGCGGCCGTCCTCCATTTGGGCGGTCATGCCGCATCGTACGGAGACGCCGATCAGCTCGGATGCCTCCGCGATGGAGGTGCAGCCTTCCAGCTTCTCCCTCAGACGATGGGCACAGGCGATTTCGATCGTTTCGCCAAGCAGAGTGGACTCGATTACCCGGATCTCAGCCTCCGGGGTCCATTGAATAATCCAATCCTCGGCCCAGACAGCACGGCCCCCGGCAGCCGGACGGGATTGGACGAACGGAATTTCCAGCAGTTCCAGACGGCGAAACAGAAAAGATCGGTGCAGGTCGAGGAAAGCAGCCTCCTGCGACGAAACCCGGCGATTCTCGCGCAGGTCAAGCGACAAGTCGGTCGCGACGGCGGTCTTGTATTGCGTCAGCTTGAGCCGCTTCAGCTCGCGGTTCAAGTCATCCTGCAGCGGCGTCTGGCTGACGCCTTCGGCTAGGGAGCCAATCTCCGTTCCAACGTCAACGCGGGCCAGCGCCTCGGCCACCACCGACAGCTCGCCGCGTCCGAGCAGCGTTTGCGCCGCGTCACGCAGCTCCATCAGCGTCGGGGCGCTTCCGCCGTGCAGCGAAGCCAGCCCTTCGGCCAACCGCACCGCTTCGATGACCTCGGCGGTGGAGCGGTGCGTGCCGGATGCCCGCAGAAGACGGGCAACACTCGAGAGGTATAGTATCGACGTTTCCTCCTGCCGCCCGTTCTCCATCGCCTCCCACATCATCTGGTAGTAATGCGGAGCGGCGTTGCCAGCCCCGTAGCCTGACAGGCTGGACAGCCGATAATACGAATACGGCATCAGCGTCAGCTTGGTCCGGCGCGAAGGTATCGCTGCCAGCTCTTCGTCGCTCATCGAGCCCGACGAAGGATATTCCAATGCAGCCGCATGGTACGCGCCACAGACGACCACGATCTTCGCTGGATCATGCCCCGATTCGATCGTTTTCATAATCTGCCGCCGCATATAAGCTTCCCGCACTTGGTTGTATGCGAACTCTTCCGGCTGCTCGGCCCGCTCTCGCTCTTCACCGAGACTTCGTATCTCTGCGGAAAAGGTCAGGATGGATTCCCGGTACGCATCCGAATTGGCGTTGTGCTCATAATGCCGTTCCCAATATGATTCGTAATCGTGCTCGCCGGCCAACTCGGCGATTCGTTCGTAAACGGAGCGTTCCGATAACGAGTTCTCGGGTCCGGCTGTCGACGTGCCTGTAGTAGGCACCATTTCCTGCGGTAGCGCTCCCTGGGCCAATGACGACTCGCTGCCCATCCCTTCCGGCACGAGGCTCTTCCGGCGGGCGCGTTCTTCCTCATTGCGCCGCCGCAGATCCTCCAGAGCAATTGCCGCGTCCGACGGCAGATCGATCAACTCGCAGTGTGCTCCGTTCTTGGCAGCCCACCGCATCGCCTGCAGCTCCGGTGAATAGACGGCGAACGGCCACAGCGCCGTCCGGACAGGCATTTCATCCGTAAAGGCCAGCACCGCCACAGGCGGCACGGTCAACGGATGAATCAGGTCGCCAATCCGATCCGTCGCGTCCGATGGTCCTTCGATCAACACCGCCGTTGGGCGGACGCGATCGAGGTACTCCAGGAGATGGCGGGCACCTCCGGGGGAGAGGTGCCGGACGCCGAAGACGGAGACCCGGACGTCTTCCGCAGCGGTCTTCACTCGTTCAACTCCCTGCACGCCTGATACAGTCCGCGCCACTCCGATCCCCGTTTCTTCATGACGTTGTCAAGGTACTCCTTCCAGACCAATTTGTCCTTGTCGTCGTCTTTGACGATCGCGCCCTGCAGACCGGCGGCCAGATCTTCGTCCGTCAGTTCACCGCTACCGAAGCTTGCAGCCAGCGCCATGCTGTTGGTGAGCAGCGAAATGGCTTCGGCGGTAGAGATCACGCCCCCCGGAGATTTCAGTTTCTCCTTGCGGTCAAGCGTCATGCCACTGCGCAGCTCGCGAAAGATGGTGACGACCTTCAGCAGCGCTTCGTCTGCCGGAGGAGCCGCCTGCAGCTGATACGAAGCGGCGATCTCGCCGACGCGCTTTTTGACGATTGAAAGTTCGGTCTCAAGATCGGAAGGCGACGGCAGCACAATGATGTTAAATCGGCGCTTGAGGGCGGCGGACATTTCGTTGACGCCGCGGTCGCGCGTATTCGCCGTGGCGATGATCGAGAAGCCTTTGCGGGCACTTGTCTCGCTGCCGAGCTCGGGAACCGAGACGGTCTTCTCGGACAAAATGGAGATCAGCGCGTCTTGAACCTCCGAGGCGCAGCGCGAAATTTCCTCAAAACGGGCGATGCTGCCATTTTCCATCGCGCGCATGATCGGGCTGCGCACCAGCGCCTCAGGCGTTGGGCCGTTCGCAAGCAGCATCGCATAGTTCCACGAATAACGGACCTGTTCTTCAGTCGTCCCGGCTGTTCCTTGCACAACAAGCCCTGAATTGCCGCACACCGCGGCCGACAGGTTCTCGGACAGCCAGGATTTGGCCGTGCCCGGTTCGCCGATCAGCAGCAGAGCCCGGTCGGTGACGAGCGTCGCGATTGCCATTTCAACCAGCCGCCGATTGCCAATGTACTTGGGTGTGATGTCCAATTTGCCGGCTTTGCCACCGGTAATATACTTCAACACGGCGCGGGGCGACATCTGCCACCCCGGAGGAACCGCTCCCTTATCTTCTTTAATAAGCGCTTCGATTTCATCTCGGTACAGCTGTTCCGCCGGAAGGCGCATGGCATCCTGCGCTTGCTTATTCGCTAACGTCATATCACGTTCTCCTCTCGCTAATGAATCTATTGGTTAAAGGACTTGCACTCCAATGCTGCCTTTTTCAATTCGGCAACGACCTTACGGGCCAGTCCGTAGCAGATCGGTCATGTCTTACATACGCCGGTTATACCGAAGCAGCCCTGCGGCGGAGCGCATGAATAATCTCTTCAAGCTTTTCCTTCAAGCTGTCGTACCGGACGTCCTTAATCAGAGCCTCTAAACGGTCCGCACTCTCCGAAGCGAGATGATCGGGGACGCGAAGCAGCCGCTCGCTCTCCTCCTCATACATGCTGTACGTGCGTTTCCAGTCTTTACGCTCCATCCATTTCATAAGGAGCTCATATTTCGTGTCCTCGTCCGCGTCGCATGCATCAAGCGAAGTGAAAATATAATGAGCGTCATGATGGTTTGCTTTCTCCATTGTACGCTCAATATACGGCAGCAGCCTCGAATTACCGGGAGCGGCCAGCGCGGATACCAGCTGCAGATCGTCGCGCTCGATGAGCCAATCGAGCCAGCGCGGATCCCATTCCGCCTCGATCTGATCCTGCGGCAGCCGGATGCGGACATACCCTTGGTAAGCATATAATTCATCTCTAAGCGTATCCAGCAGCGCTTTTTGGGCCCGCTGGGATTTTTTCGATACCACGGTCTTAAGTCGTCCCCAACCGGAACCAACGTACTGATCATACAGTTCAGCTGGCGTTAGCCTCCGCTTTGACGCATGGAAGGCGTAGGGCAAATAAATCGGGTCCTGTTCCTCCAGACGCTTAAGCACGTCAAGCGCCTCATCTGTATCCGTACTTTCAAGGTAGGTTGCAGCGTGCCTCAGGATGCGAATGCAGTCCCCACCATGGAGCCTTCCCAGCGCAGGGTAAGCCGACTGGTTCCCCGCCAGATCCAGGTACAGACGCTCAAGCTCGGGATGGCGCGCATATTCGAACGCGGTCAGGAACGGCTCCAGCGCGCTCCACTGCTTTTCTTTCGCCTTCTTATCCACCTCGCCTGCGTCTTCCTTCCGAAGCAGCTCCTCGAACAGCGGCAGCAGCATATCGATCATTTCGGCGGAGGGTGCATAGCCGATCGCTTCGGCTGCAAGCAAAGCATCCTTCCCTTTGAACGTATCGTACAGCCGCTCCCTAGCTGCTTCCGAGTTACGGACCGCCAGCGCCCTGTATGCGCCTTCCCGGACTGCCTTTTTCTTGTCATGTGACCACTCCAGCAGCCGAGCTTCATAAGCCGGATGCGGGCCCAGGCAGGCGATGGCCGCAGAACGAACTTTATCAGCCCCTTCTTCGGCCGCATGGACAAGTCGTTCCAGTGACCGGGCATCTTCCGGATCAACGCCAAGCTCCCTTACAACCTGCAAGCGCCGTTCTTCCTCACGCCCGCCCTGAATATCCATCTCAGACAGCAAGTATGGCACGATGGAGCGGCCGTAGCTCGGCAGAATGTTGCGTGCGGCGAAGTCCGCGATTTCCGAATACGAGTCGCTGAGTGCCTTCATGGCAAAAGGGAACAGCCGCAAATCACGAAACAGCCCCTGCTCGTACGCCGACGTCACAATTTCATAGCGGCCTCCCCCTGATTCAGACAATGCGTTTTGTACCTCCGCTAACTGACGGTACGAATGCATTGTCGTCAGCTCAGGCAGCTCGTTATCCTTCTCCCGTTCTGTTACAACCTGTGCTTCTGCTGCCGTGGCTCCCTGCGTCGATAGCACTGAATTCAGCAACAGCGATACGTCTTGAAGGCGGACCGCTCTCGCTTCCGGGTCTGAAGGGCCCGTCAGTGCTGCCACGCCTTCGGCCAGCTTTTTGAATACAGGAGCCCGTTCTCCTAGCTGGGCCAGCTTCGGCTCCAGCCGTTTAAGGCGGAAATCCTCAGCCGCCAGGTCACTGCCTGCTATATATAGGCGGCGCAGCTCGCCTTGAAGTTCCTGCAATAAAGTCGTGCTCATTGGTTTCTCCTCCCGCTTTCCCCGATTTCCTATTGTTTCGAGATTCTGATCGCAGACGATTAGTACAGCAGCCGGGCAACCCGGTCCCCTTGCAGTATCGTCAGCGGCTGGGCGATAAGCCGGCCTGTGTCCATCCGGTGCTCAAACATCGCAAGCACACAGCAATCGACCAGCAGCGACGAATCGACCAGCGACAGAAGCTGCGTCGAGGCCTGAGGCAGCCGGTACACGTCGCCGAGCTGGAGCGTATTACCCGCGGAGTCCACCAGCGTGAATCCGCCGTCTTCCGTAGACGCTATCTGAGATACCTTCATCAGTACGACCGGCGATCGGTCGGCCAGCGGATCCTTGAGTTGGTTTTTAACGGCCTTGACCGCTTCGGGAATCGATGTCCAGGCCGCGGCGCATGCAGCTTCCAGGTCGGCGTTTTCCATCGTGCGAGGCAGAATCCCCTCAAAACGCACCCTTGCGTTCATGCCGCCGGGATAACGATAAAGCTCGGCGATTTTCGCAACGTCGAAGAAGCTGTCTTCCTCCTTCATGAACTTTACCGCTTTGAACGGCCGATACTGCACCGTACGGTGAATGCGATCGCTGCCGAGCTCCAGCCAGAAACCGGTGTCCACGAATTCTCGCCGCGCTTCATCCTTGTAGCTGTAGAAAGCGAGCTGAAGCAGCTCGACGTTTTCGCTCACCCTTCCGGCTTCCTTCAATTCGGCCAACTGCCAGGCGTGTCCCAGCCATTCCTCGATGGTTGACTCCGTATCCGGCTTCAGGTCCGGGTCCTCTTGTTTGGCCAGCAGGTATGCCCTGCCCTTCTTGATAAAAGCGTGCAGCAGCGTTAACTGCTCCGCCGCATATGTATAACTGATTTCGCGGTCGTTCTCTTCCAGCAGCAGGGCGAGCCGGCGCAGCTCATTCTCCGCTCCGGTCAAGTAGCTGCTGCCAAGCCGTTTGGCGTGCTCATTCAGGCTCTTGACCGTCCGGGCGTCCGTAGTTCCTAGACCTCCGCGCACCAGCGAGAGCACAAGCTTCTCCAATTCGCCCAACGCCTCAAGCTGCTTGGCGATCTTCTTCTTTAGCGCACTTTTGTTGACTTTCTTCGGCTTGTCGGTCAGTTCCCCGCTTTCTCGTTTAGCCTTGTTTTCCTCCCGCTTCTCCGCTTTTTCCCGCTTGGACGCAATGTCCTCCGGTACTGCTCCCTTCTCAAAGCTTATACCGTCTGCATAAGCGTACATTAAGCCAAGGGCATGCTTGCACGGAAATTGCCGGCTCGGGCAGCTGCATCGCGCGACTGGATTGTCCGGCGTGATAAAATCAACGGAGCATACGTAATTGGATTTCCCGCTGCCCAAGCACTCCCCGAATAGCAGGTCTTCATCCTCGGATACGTTGAGCTTTATAAACTTGCTCTTTTGTACAAGTCCCCGTCCGTTTTTGGCTGCGGCCGCATTCGGAGCGAGTGAATCGATATAAGATGTTGTCAATTGAAGCAAATGAAACGTCTCCTTCCCTCTGATTCCTCTTCAAAGAATATTGAGCTTTGCATAATTGTATGAACGCAAGAAATTCTCGTTAGCAATTAAAAAAGCTATCCGATTCTCCAATTTCATAGACAACGAAATAATGCAAATTCTGCTCCTGAACACGATTGCGTTATATAAACCAGCACTATGAAAAGAAGCTGTTTTCGCGAATATATGTAGTGCGCCCGTGCATCTTATGTACTTCCGTAGATATTCCTCTATTGAAGCAGTTGCGAGAATATAATCGTCCGCAAATAGCGGAATGGATTGATTAGCTTAAGAAAAATCTTGATCTCATTCATGCAGAACTAGCGCCGAGTTCCCAACCATACTAACGGTCAAATCTACAAAAAAACATGAGTTCGCGCTGGCTCTATCTATGCACATCTGTTTGTTCCGCATTCGATGGCTTGGTTTCTTATTTCAGTAACCCAAAATCCAAACGCTCAAATAAATCAATCATTCATTAATTTGCGGGATAGCCGCATCACGCAGCCAACCTGCTGCAATCACATCCCTTCTGCTTCATTGCCAGTATTAATCCATATTCATCCATTATATCAAATATTGATCTACTGCAGGTAACCGATCATTGAGGATGCCGAGCACTCCCAGATACTCTCTGCCGAACCCGGAATTAACCTCTTCCCTTCCCATCTAAAAGGCAGCTTCTCACGCACATATTTAAGGGAGCATCATAGCTTTTAACCTGACTAGGTGGTGCCCACAAAACACAAAAATGCTTCCGAGAGGAAGCATTTTGTGTAATAACTGAGCTTGGTGTTGTTATTGAAAAATTCCCACTGCCAATATCGAGCTTTCAGATCGCTTCGCAGAAGGGTGGATCGGCGACGATGGCCTTCCTTACCGGGTGCCTCTACCGGCGCGCCGTGTTATGATTACTGCTGCACGATGCTCAGCGTCGACGCTCGCAGGACCAAGCTTACCGTTTAAGGATCAATGGCAAAAAGCTGGTCCCGTATTCGGGAGCTCCGATCCCGACATATTCCGCCATCGTGGCTGCAATATCCGCCATCGTACTCCGTTCACCGATGAATACCGGCTTAATTTGCTGGCCGACGATCAGAATCGGCGTCTGCTCCCGCGTATGGTTGGAGTGACCGATCGTCGGATCATTGCCGTGATCGGCCGTAATGATGAGCATATCATCCTCTCCCATCTCAGGTATGAAGGTATCCAGGAACCGGTCCGATGCTTCCAGCACTTCCTTATACCATTGGCAATCCTCTTTGTGACCGGCAAGATCGGTCTCCTGAACATTAACGAGGAAGATGGCATTTTCCTCGGCCTCCACATACTTCCGGCGATAGGTTGCCAGGACGTCTTTCGTCTCCACAACCGGATCGTTGAAACCGTTGGCCGAAATGACGTCCGCCGTTTTTCCGATGCGATAAACAGGCAGCCCGCTTCTCTCGGCCATATAAGCGAATTGTTTTTCAAACTCTACCCCATAGCCGAGATGCACCACTTGGTAACCTTCGCCGTAAACATTGGCCTTGGGCGCGTCCACCCCCCATTGGCCCGGGTGTTTTTCCCTCACGGCCGATAAAATCGTGTCGATATCTGTCTTTATATTACCAAATACGATCACCCGGCTTGTGTCCACATGGGCACGAACGACTTTTCCGATCTTCACGACCTCATCAAACGGCAGCTTATTCAAATCTCCAACAACATTGATAATGTTGCCGAGCTGGGATTCCAGGTTATCGCCCACAACGACCGCGCCTTCCACGAGCAGAACCGTTGCACCCGCAACGGGGAGCTCCACTCGATACCCGGCTGCCTCAAGAGCAGACCTGATTCTTGGTCCGATCTCTGACATTAGACGTTTGGCCGGCATTCCGGGCTTGCTGCCCATCAGCTCCTGATGCCCCATGAAGGTATCGGCCCCATAATGAGCCAGATTGCTCCGTCCATAGGCCCCGAGCGGCTCGCCGGTATCGTCAACCAGCTTGCCAAGCCCTAAACGGTACAGAACCGGAATCGCAAGCGGCACCGTTTCCCGAATATGGTTGTACGTATGGGCATCCACATCCTCCGGCTTAAGCGTCCGGCAATCCTTCATTGCGCCAATACCGAATCCATCGAGTACGAGTAAGGATATTTTTCCCATGTTACATCCCTCTTTTCTGGAAATGAACCAATTCCGGCTTAAGGCTGTTCACTCCTCTTACAAAAGCGACATGAGCTCTGGTTACGAAAATTTGCGTACGGAACGCATAGATCACGGTATCGCCGACCATCATCGGCTGCTCCCGCTCCAAGCATCCGTAGTAATCGATATTTTCCGCAGAGTACTGACTGACCTTCGCCTTCTGGGAAGTCACGTCGCGCGAGGTCGAACCGTAAAGCGCCTGATGCATATGCGACCGCGGATAAAATCCGCCGGCAATCGTATAGGCGTACTCATCGTCCATATGAGAAATCTCCGATACATATACAATGCTCGGTATTTCGACAAGCCGATCGTTGTATGCATGCAGCGGGGTCGTGCCTGTCAGTGCATGGCCGGGCTCGCCATGCGTGACGCCATGGCGTTTCAACAGCGGGATGGTGTGACAGCTGGTCGCACTTGGAGCATTCACTTGCTGAATCTCTATGCCGTGCATCCGAAGGGTCTCCACAGCGGTCAGCAGCGTCTCCAGATTCGGCGTAATGTCAAAATCCGTGTTCTCGGCGTTGATCTGAAGCACGGGAAAGCTGGTCGCCCCCACGATTCGGATTCCCCGCAGCTTCCTCAGCTCCGGCAGGAGCCGCTCAAGCTCATGGAGCAAAAATCCGCCGAACTGACCGGGGAATATTGCATCGCCGGGACGGATGACTCTCAGAATAACATCTTGTACATGTCCAAGTGCCACAGCGGCTTCCGACAATTGGACCGCCCGTTCCAGAGAAAACAAGGTTACCACTTCGGGCTTGATCTCACGCAGCACATCCGCCCATTGGCTTTTGCTCGGCTGTACGATATGCCCGATATTGCCAATGCAGCACCCGGCTTCGGCCAGGGCATAAGCCTCATCGATGTCCACCGCCACCGCTTGCCTGATTCCGCATTGCTCGATCAGCTTACCGGCATAACCGCTGCGGCCAATTTGTTTGGTCATGTAATAGAGCTTCATGTCATACTGTTCCGCCATTTCAGACAGAGCGCGGGCGTTATGCATGAGTCCATCCGCATCGATCACATACGTATTGGCCGGTATCTCCCCCCTCTGGTGAAGGATCGCCGCCGCACGGATCAACCCCTCATTCCGTTGTAAAGTCATATCTACAAACATGCAGTTACCCCCTAAATTCCTGCAGAACATTTTCTAAGATGCGGATAACCGTATCTGCCGATGCTTTCATCGGGTTGATGCGAAGACCGTATTCTTTGAGCTTGGGCTCACTCTCCAGAAAGCTTCCCGATACCCGGTATATCATCGGCACCAGCTCAAAGCGCGATTCCGCCCCTACCGGATAAGTGGCCGCTCCATAATAGGATGCGCGTTCGATAACCGCCGACGCAATCGGCTGCTCCAGTTCAACAATGACATTCTTGGACTGCGAATTCGTGATATACCCTTCCTTGATGCCTGACACTTCTCCTGAAGCCAAACGTCGGCACAGTTTCTCCACCTGCTCGTTTTGAATTGCCAGCATGACGGGGGCAAACACCATGCTGCGCAGCAGCTCATGCGCTTCGTAACCTTGTACTTGGCCTCCGCCGGAGTAGTTGCGCTCGTGCAGCTTCTCGATCCCTTCCCGCTTGCCGATGATCACGCCGATCCCTTGGGGACCCATCAGCTTAAATCCGGAGAATGTAGAATAGTCAGCCCCATATTCCGAACCGATTCCAAGCATTTTCATCGCGCAGTAGTTATCATCGACCACGATCGGCAAATCGGGACGCTTCCGTTTAACTAGCGCGATCAGGTCTTGGAGAAGATACGTATCCGCAGGCTGCTGCCGCGCATGCTGTACATAAAACACCTTGGAAGTCCGATCGTTCTCGAGCAGCTTCGCCACGGCATCCATGTCATTAAAGTCGGCTTGGGACTGCCGCAGTCCCATTAAACGAAAGGTTTCCTTGGTCGTGGTATACATCGGTGCGGTGTGTACGATAACCGAATCTCCTGGTTCGACCAGCACGCTTAAAATTCCCCGGATCGCTCCGGTACCGCTGCCCCGCACCAGCGCGCAATGCTCGCCTCCAAACGTACGGGCAAGCACCCTCTCGACGCGGGCCGTAACAAGCGGCCTGTGGAACTCCGGATGCAGCCCCACATCGCCGACTTGGAAAAATTCGTTGTTCGCAAACTCTCTCGTAATTTCATCGATCAATGTAAACTGCAGCTGCTGAGCTTGCTCCATCGTGCGGTTTTTCAATACCGATTGTTCATATTTCATGCTGACATGTCACCCGCCTTTCGAATACTGAAAGCCCGCTGCGGATTGCCCACCAGCAATTTGTTGATCACTTCATCCGTGATTCCCCGCCCGCGCAAGGCAGGCACGAAAGACCTTAACACCACGTCATAGCCCTGTCCGCCGAACGCGCGCAGATGCGATTTACGCGTCAGATCCGTGGACAATAGGAGCTGGTCCTCATATCCGTGCTCGATAAACTTCAATA
The DNA here is from genome assembly GCF_038003785.1 of Paenibacillus sp. FSL W8-0919. Classification (NCBI taxonomy): domain Bacteria; kingdom Bacillati; phylum Bacillota; class Bacilli; order Caryophanales; family Paenibacillaceae; genus Paenibacillus; species Paenibacillus sp. FSL W8-0919. The sequence goes on along the minus strand of NZ_JBBOPV010000001.1, from coordinate 4,482,441 downwards.
AGGATTCCAAGCGGGCGTTGTCACTCCGGTAGTTTTCCTTGCCGATCGTATCCATTGCAACGTAAACGCCTGCCTTCAGCACCTCGAGCACCACTTCATCCTGCTCGTTCAGATCCTGATGGCCAATAATTACTTGATCCAGCGGCATTTCTTCCGCAGAAAACAGCTCGATCTGCTCCAAAGCACAGGTCCCCAGCGTTGTATGCGTAGATAACGGAAGCCCTGTTTCCTTTGCCGCAGCGACCGCTCCGTGGAACAGCTCCGTCTCGATCGGTTTGAATTCGTTTAGGCTGCTGCCGATCTCGCCGATCACCCCTGGCTTAATTCCCGTATCCGCGATGCCGGATCGAATCTCTCGAATCATCCACTCGGCGAATTGATCCCGGTTCCAGCGCAGCTTATCATCAGGAATGAAAGGGTCTTTATAACAGCCCGTGCTCGCAACAATATGAATATTGGAGGCTTTACTGATCTCGGCAAGCTTTCGCGGATTTCGTCCCATTCCGTCATTGGTAACCTCGATGATGGCCCGGCCGCCATAGGCATAAAAGCTCTTCAGATCATCCAAGACAAGCCCCGTATCTTGCAGGCAGGTATCTTCATTCTTCTTAATACGGCTCAGATCCACGTATAGATGCTCGTGACAGGCGCATACGCCAAGCTTCTCCGGTTGTATGGGCCCAAGTACGGTCTGGATGTACATTTCTCTCTCTCCTTACTGTGGTGGTGTATACAATCCAAGCAGAACCAGTATGTTCCCTAGGATACCGACAGCGATAGCTCCCACAGGACCTACGGCCATCCGAACGATCGGACGTCCCGCCGCCTCATTCAACAGATAGAAGCCGGCAATCCCAAAGTAACCGAGCCCCGGCACGATGGCATTGGCTGCATTCGCTCCCCCGATCAGAAGCGCGACCTCAAGAACGCGGGTCATCGAAGTCCGGATGCTTTCACCCGAGGCGCGGATGCCCGGGTACCGATCCAGAAATTTGGCCATTTTGGACAATAACTGAATTTCCAGGAAGATGACAAGGGCGCCGAGCAGCGCTGCAACGAGCGGATTCGGAGAAAATATCCCCACTCCGAATACGAACGTAAACCCGACTGGGCCGAATACGCCGGTAGCGATCGCCGTACTGGCGATCAGCGGGACAAATCCAATGGCTTTGGCCAGGGAGGCAATGCCGCCTTCCGAGATTTTTCCGTCAGCCAGCAGGCTCAGCGAGATCGGATCGCCGGCAATTAACAGAAGATTGGTGGCTGCCGCGGCTAAACCGCCGCTGATCATGACGATCCACGAAAACTTTTTAATGCGCGTCACGCGATCCGTAAACATGGAGGCAAGTGTTGAAAGGCTCTGATCCTCGGATTTTTCCTTCATCGCAAACGTGATAAGAAACGCCATGCCCACGATCAACGCGATGCCTTCCGGACTCAAAACAACCGGCGTGCCTTCAATTTGAATAAGTCCTTTTGTGTTGCTGAAAACAACGAGCTGTCTGGCCAATGCAGCCACCAGAAAAGCAATGACGCCTTTTTTGATCGAAAATTGAAGCGCGATGGCCAGGGCGGGAAATACCATAAAGGATACAACGACGGGCTCGCCAATTTTGTTGAATCCGTCAATAAAATTAAGCGGAAGCATTTCAAACGCTTTCACAACTGCCTGAAGCCCGAAGTAGATACCCGCGCCATATACGCCCCCTAGCGCTCCGGCAGCAGCTGTGCTCAATTTGCCTCGTTTAAAAGACAACCCGATGATATCGGTCCCGAGTAGAATGCTATGGATAAGCAAAATGCTTCCTGATATCGAAATGGGGATCCCGTAACCGATCACAAGCCCGAAGCTCATGGCAAAAGCGGTGACGCCCAGCTCCTTCCGGCTCATCCGCCCTTCCAGATTCTCAGGGACGATCGGTCTAAGACCGTCATTAAATACGGCGATCCCCAAGTTGGCCATAATTGCAGTCACGATCCCTAGCCCGATTAACAACAAAGCTTCCAGCATAAGATGTCCCCCTAATCATTTGACGTAACGCTTACTTGGTAAGTGCTTTCATAAGAAATTCTACTGCCTTCTCTTTGTGGTCTCCGGTAAAGCCGAATGCCTTAGCGCCTTGCGCGACGGCCTGATCGACTTTCTCTTGTGTCGGCGGCTGTCCCGGCATGGAAATCGTAGCACAATTCGACTTGCCTACCATCGCGATGGCCATGGCCAATGCTCCGCCCCCTCCGGTATAGCAAGCGCCCACGTAGTAATCGGCTTGTCCCATCTTCAGAGCCATTGCAGCTTCCAGATCCGATTTAACGGTTACTTCCACATCGGCTCTGCCATGCTGTTTGACCAAAGCTTCAATTTCTTTCTTTTCCACTTGCCCGCCAATCACGATTTTCATGACAATTCTCCTCTTTTCGTTTGTTTTTAGATTTCTGAAGCGTTAACGAAATGCATGATCAGGTACTGTCTTTCCTCATCCGGAAGCTTGCCGTCCATTTGGGACTCGATCCACTTTACGTTTTCTGCAGCTTGGGCAAAATGAGGAGAGCGTCTGATTTCCTGCATGATCTCCTCAGGCGGAGCGTTTAGCTCCTCGCTGCGCTCGATCCGGGTAACGGCCATCCCCAGATGAGTCACCAGCTTTTTGTATTTCTTCTCATTGTCCGGCTGTACGAATCTTTCAATCGTTGCCTCGCACAGCTTCATGGCGCCAGGTGTAATCGTGTTGGTAGAAAATAAAATATCCAGTCGTTCTCTCAAAGCACTCACGCTTCTCCACACTCCCTGTCAGTATTTAGGAATGAGCACGCCACGCTCCACCTGCTTCTGGATTTGCATGACATGATCGGTTGATATCTGATCGAACATAAACTCCATTTTCTTATTGTTTTTGTTTACGACGCATACAGCCTGACTCATTTCCTTGTCCATTTCCAACGCTTCCTTGGAGGACAGCTCGGACAAATAGAATGAACCGTTGTCGATTTCATCCACATTCCATACCATTGCGTCGATCGACTTGGCTTTTAAATGCTCCAGCAAATGCATATAGTTCAGGTTGATCAGCTCGACATCCTTGCCCTTAACTTCAAGATTCGTTAATACTTGTTGGTCAATAGAGTAACTGTCGATTCCGATTTTCATCCCGTCTTGGATCCCGCTTGTTTCCTCCGCAAAAACTACCGCATGACGCGAAACGTATGAACCGCTTCCGAATTCCTTTACAATCACGAGTTCTTCGGATTTGCGGATCGCCGTCATTGCGGCATATTTGGAAACAAGTGCGAAATCATATCGACCATCAATGACATTGTCCAGACGAACGGTCGCACCGCGCATAAAGGCACAGTGCAGAGGGATGCCGATTTTTTCGAAGCTTGCGTGCATTGCCGTTGCCAATCCCTCGTATTTACGGGAGTAAGGAAGCGGCATAACGCCGATGATACTGCTCACCCCGCAGCATTGAAGCAGCAGGTCCATGTTCTTATTTCGGAGAAAGGTGCCTAGATGCCCTCTGGACTCGAGCGAAATACATTGGCTTTCCTCCATTTTTTTCAAAACATTTTGAATCGTGCCGCGGCCAACGCCGTATTTACCCGACAGCTCCTCAATTCGGGGAATACGGGAATCCAGTTCAATAAAGAGAAGCTCTTCCGCTAGGTTTTTTAAAACCACGCTGCTTTTGGAGTTCAATCCTTGAATCACGTTACCCGGTTCACCTCCTCAATATACAATATTCTGTATTTTGTATTTGATGACATCATATCATCGTGCTACAGGGACTTCAATACTTTTTTCTGAATTTAAGTCAACTTATTTCACATCGTTATCGGTAAGTGTTGGATCAACATCGAATGTAATGCGTTTTCATGCGGGTTTTTGAACGTTCATCCGGGGAACAGGGGCTGTATCGACTCTTTTTTTTGTAATTATTTATGTTTTATTTTCAGAAAGTTTCACTTGTTGTCATTATATATAACATCATCAGATGTAGCTGACATCGCTGACAGTAGACAAACTGGATTCAACAAAAACCGGACAATGTAGATAAAAAAAAGCCGCATATTATGCGACTTTCAAATAAAAACCCCGACCCCTTTCTTCACCACGTAATGGATACCTCAGAACGATCTGCCAGGCAGTTGGATGCCCTGCCATTCGCCTACATCGCATTGGCCATTACTATTTCCACCCGCAGCAACCACCGAGCCGTCCGATTTAAGACCGAGCGTATGAGTGCAGCCCGCCGCAACGGCCACAATATCCCGCCAGCCGCTTACATTGCATTGGCCGTGCTCATTCATACCCACAGCCGTTACCGAGCCGTCCGATTTAAGGCCGAGCGTATGATAGCTTCCCGCCGCGATCGCCACAATACCGCGCCAATCGCTTACATTGCATTGGCCATGCCTATTCAAGCCCACGGCTACAACCGTGCCGTCCGATTTTAGGCCGACGGTATGAAGGTAACCCGCTGTTACCGCGACAATGTCGTGCCATTCATTTACATTACATTGGCCATAACGACTATTACCTACAGCCGTCACCGTGCCGTCCGATTGAAGACCGATGGTATGCCAGTCCCCCGCCGCTACTGCCACAATATCACGCCAGCTGCCAACATCGCATTGCCCCTCATCATTCCGACCCGCTGCCACCACCTTGCCATCCGATTGAAGCCCGACGGTACGACGCCAACCTGCTGCAACCGTCACAATATCACGCCAGCCGCTTACATTACATTGGTCATGCTTATTCCAACCCACTGCTACCACGGTGCCGTCCGATTTAAGCCCCACGGTATGAGCTCTGCCCGTGTTCGTCGCCATATGAACATTACCAACCGCAACCGCCACAATATCGCGCCAGCCGCTTACTTCACATTGACCATCATTATTGTCCCCCACAGCCGTCACCGTGCCGTCCGATTGAAGACCAACGGTATGACGACGCCCAGCGGCTATGGGATGTTTAGGCCACCATTTCACCTTTAGCACCGCTTCTTTCGGTGAAGTGTACTCCATGTTTTGCCTCCTTGAACACAAGAATTATTCTACTGTAATACGTCTCTTTACAGGCAAATGTCGCAATCGGGCTTCAGAGCTGCACATCTTATTTCTTTACGGCATGGATAAAATGAATGGTCTCGAAAGCAGATAAATAATCCGTCCGATCACGGAAGAAAAGCTCTTGGATCTTTGTTGGCGATAGATGTTCATAAATCAATAAACCGGATCTTTCCAGTAATTTTTCAATTTTTTGATAAGAAAAGCTTGATTTCATCGGCTCTCCACTTGCATAAGCCATTTTCACCATATTTTCAACTCTATTAAACTTTCCTTTTTCTATAAAGAAATTCTCATCCGCATAATCAAAAACAATAGAACTTCCAGATGGGACATTGGCAAATAATTGAAGAATCAAGGATGCATTTTCCTCTTCCGTTAGATAATAAGAGACACCCAAAAGGCTAAAGAACGTTTTTTGGTTTTTAAATCCATTGTCTAATAAGGATTCATAGGGAAACTTAGTAGTAAAGTCTATTGAAACAAAATGAAGATTACTCGGAATATGGAGTTCTGCGGCCTCCAGCTTCTTCCTTTTCATTTCCTGTGTAGCTGGGTGATCGATTTCAAATACACTTAAGCTGTGCTCCAGCTCCGGATATCGCAAACAAAATGTGTCTAGGCCAGCTCCAAGTATGACATACTGCTTTACACCAAGCATAATTTCGTTAAGTAATACTTTTTCACAATAGGCGGAGCGTGCTAAGGAAACTGGGGAAAGCTGGATCTGTGTGATCCATTTCAATATTTCCGCTGGACTATCTTTAAATTGTTGCCCAATCTCACTATTGAAAAACTGGATTCCATTAATCATGTTGTTACTGATTGCCGAGAATTCTTCTTCGGATATCAAACGGTTCGCGATAAAATCATCAAAAATTATCGGTGTGTCATATTTGCTATGATATGACCGGCCAAAAGCCGATATCAAGGACGTTATACTGGATTCATTTTGTTTCATGCTTTGTTCTCCCATAAAAAAATAAGATTCCCCTGGCCAGGAGAATCTTATTGTAAATCATATTATTAAGAATGTAAATTATAGCATAAATAAATTATTTTGTCAAGTATTTTACTCACGCCCCCGCTCCACGCCGGGTCTCAACACCCTAAGCTAAATGTATTAGTTCTCCTCCTCTACCGCAATAACCTCCCTTGCTGCCTCGATGAAGGATAATATGATCGGTGAAAGCCACTTGTCTTTATGCCATAGCATCTGTGTATACACGTGCAAGTCCGGAATTTGCCATGGAAGAGCAACAAGCTCACCCCGTTCAACCTCGGCTTCTACGACGATTTCAGGAAGAAAGGCAATGCCGATTCCCGTAATTGCGCATTGTTTAATAGCTTCAGCACTTTGAAACTCTAAATACGTAATACTATCAATGCCCTCTTTCTCAAATGATCGGTCAAACATGGTTCGATAGGGGCAGCCCTTTTCATTCGTCAGGAACACTTCTCCGTGAAAATCCTCCAGCTGCAGCACCGTACGTTGTGCGAGCGGATGGTCCGGAGCGGCGAATAAGCGGAACGTTTCTTCCAGCAACGGCTCCACCGCAAGTCCGCTTGAGCGAATGGGTTCGTCCAGCATAAAGACGACATCCGCGGTTCCCTCAAAGAGCGATTGCTTGAGTTCCTGATTGGGAACGGAGCGGAAGATGAGGCGCACGCCCGGATGGCGCGAACGAAAAAGCTGAAAGACAACCGGAAGGCGATAGGCGCAAAGCACCTCGTTGGCGCTAATCGTTAGGGTGCCGCTTAAGTTTTCATTGTCATGAACAACACTGCGAGCCTCGTCCAATTGGTTTAGCACGCCTTCGACATGAGTCAAAAAGCGTTTACCCGCAGTTGTAAGAACGAGCTGCTTGCCCAAGCGGTCAAAGAGACGAACCCCCAGCTCCTCCTCCAATGCTTTCATTTGCATCGTTACGTTGGAGGGGACGTAGTTCAACACTTCCGCTGCCCGGCTGAAATTTAAGGTGGATGCCACCGTACGGAACGTGTTCAGTTGGCGCAATTCCATCATACGATCCCCCTTTTACCTTCAATATGATTGAATATAGCTTTGAAATTCATTCACTTTTATTGAGAGTATCACGGAACTATACTAACAACAAGAATTACATTCTTAATAAATGGTTTCATTTTGAAGGGAGCAAACAATACGATGGATTATGAAATATTTGATTTGGGTGACGTTACCTTGCAGTCCGGCGTGACGTTACCGAACGCTTTTCTTGCTTATAAGACTTACGGACGATTGAATGGAAAAAAGGATAATGTCATCGTCTATCCAACGGCATTTGGCGACCATCATGTTCAGAATGAATGGTTGATTGGAAACGGCATGGCACTAGATCCGCGAGAATATTTCATTATCGTACCCAATTTGCTCGGCAACGGGTTATCCTCGTCTCCCAGCAACACGCCACCCCCATTCGACCGGGCTAATTTTCCGCAGGTAACCATCTATGATAACGTTCAATTCCAGCATCGGCTGGTGACCGAAAAATTCGGCATTCAAAAAATCGCGCTCGTCGTTGGATGGTCGATGGGAGGCATTCAAGCTTTCCAATGGGGAGCAAGTTATCCCGACATGGTGGAGCGAATTGCTCCCTTCGCCGGTGTTGCAAAGACTTGGCCTCAAACGTATGTCGTCTTGGAAGGAATGAAGGCTGCACTTATGGCCGCAGTTCGCTTCGATTTAAGTAAACTTAACCAGTTGACTGCTGCAGACATGCGTGCCGTTGGCCGTGTATATGCGGGATGGGGCTTATCGCAGGCGTTTTACAGAGAGGAACTTTATCGTGAGCTGGGATTTGATACATTAGCCGATTTTGTGGCTGGCTTTTGGGAAGAGAGCTTTATGCAGATGGATCCGCACAATGTTCTGGCCATGTTATGGACAGGTCAGAATGCAGATATTAGTGCAAATCCATCCTATAACGGAGATTTCGATCAGGCGCTCAGAAGCATTCAAGCACTCGCCTGCGTCATGCCAGGGAGCACGGATCTCTTCTGCACGGCGGACGATAACGAATACGAGGCTAAGCGTATGCCTAATGCAGTTTTTAATCCGATCGAGTCGATCTGGGGACACTTTGCCGGTCGCGGCATCAACCGTGCCGATAATGAATGGATTGATGACAATCTTAAGCGCTTGTTGGCGCTGCGGACGAACGGGTCGTTCGACAATTGATACTACTCTTCAGTCGTTTCCTTTAAGAGATAATGATCTTGCCCGAAGATCATAGGATGAGGTCACCAGATTTTCTGGTCGACCTCTTTTTTTGTATTTCGTACTAGTTGGACAGTTTTGCCGGTTAGCTGAATATGTCGCCAATTTCCATCCGGACATAAACTTGATTCGCCCTTCACATCACTTTCGTAATAATAACCATGCCTGAGGCAAGCCAAGCCAAAAACCCGAAGCCGGCATTACGATGGCGCCGAACAAACAGATAACCAGCAGGATCCAACCGAAAATTGCGGGAGGAGCGATTCCATTCTTTTTAATTAGCCAATCTACCATATAGCCAAGCAACATTAGCAGAAAGCCGAACATCATGTACCAGAACGCGGTTCCACGATCCCACTGATCATCAGCCACCGTACTCCACAAGCCTTCGGTAACGATGGGCTGTAATTGACCTGTGTAAGCAAATAGTCCAAAAATAACATGGAGCAACCCCGTCAACATAAGCATTATTCCAACATGGCGCTTTATCCCACTTATCATAGTGCCCCCTCCTTTCTTCATAACCCACTCGCCTCCCTATTTCGCTCCAAGCAATCCTCAAACATGATTTTATCCTCAAACAGATTTCAAAGCATCAATGGGTGCGATAAGGATTTAAGGTCTTAGGATCCCAAAAAAACAATAGGCTTACAATCGTGATTACCAAAAAAGCTGACGTTATGACCGGGTCATAATGTGAACCATTATCGGGGAATACCGTTATACTGACGTTTACGAAAGCATGGAACAAGATTATCGCAAAAATGCTTTTTCCGGTGTTGTTATAGAGCCATACCATGAGGATTCGAAGCAGGATTGCCGTGAAGCACTGCCATACGATCCACGTTACACTATGGTTTGTTTGAATATATGGAACCAAGTGCCATATCCCCCACAACGTCCCCATGATCATGCTGGTGGTAAGTGCGTTCCAACGGTTTAGCATGGGCTCTACGGCATATCCCATCCAGCCCATTTCCTCGCAGGCAGCTGCAATGAAATACATTAGCACAAGGATCGGTATCGATAGAAAAGGTATGTTCGGTTCGGGGAGCGATCGCCCGATCAAGCTCATGAACCAATATGACAGTAACATGATCATTGGCATCAAAAATAGTATGGGTAAATACCAGCTCTTCTGCTTGATTCGCTTATAATCGAATATTCGTTTCAATAACCTCCGTACGCCACTTTCTCCCTCTTCTCGGTAAGTGAGTATCAATGCGGCTGCCATTGGACAGAAGAACATAAGTGCACTGACAGGAAGATTCATTGGAAGCCATTTAACCGGCATAGAACCAAATAGCCAAAATGGTATCGAAAGGGCGAAAACCAATACATAAAATGTTCGTGGCGACCTATTCAATGAACGTTCTACATTCATGACATGCAACCTCTTTTAATACGAATTCGTAGTATTTACAAATAATGATTAGCCCGCTGGGGGCAGTTACTCCTTAACTCTGATCTTCACCGGATGATTTGACGCGTTGCCGGTCATTGAACGATTTGGCGACTCTATCCTGATTGGCGGCCTTTTTATTACGATTTCGTAGTAAGCCCTGCACACAATTTAATACGTTTTCGTAGCATTGTCAAGATGCAATTAGCGCTGCTATGTTGTATGCAGAAGTTATTTTGTAAATATGCCCTCTTCGCCCGCTTCATTCGTTACCTTGAATAACCCGCTTCACCCCCCCCTTCACATTAATATCAAAGCTCCAGTTTTTGTTCCAGTTCGGCCTTCTGGCGTAAGTGATGGCGGAAATGCATACCGACCAAATCGAACCACTCCCGTGCGTTAAGCCACCCAAACCCTTCATGCCTCACTTTATAATTGGGGTTTATTGCATTTGCCTTCTCCTCCCATTCATACATTCCCTTAAGCACCGTATCGAGTCTTGAATTAGTTCATCCACGGTTTCGGAATTACTTGGGGTATTTTCAGGTCCATCCGGTAATCTGATTTTTATCGGAGGAAATGAACCGGCGCAAAACAATTGTGCGCCAGCCTCTGTCTTTCCTTGGGGTTGCACTTCACTCGAGGATGCGCATTTTTGGACTTGGACAAGGTAATCGAGAGCTGTGAGGATCATATGATCATACATTTGACCGAGAGACCATACTCCTGGTTCAGATATATGTCTTAATTGGTCGATGGAATACTGCTGCAGATTGATTTTGTATAAATCGATTAGTTCCGAATAATTTATTGATTAACCTTTCATCATTGGATAGTATTTGTGTAAGTATGGACTTCGGAATTTTTAACATAGCTTTTTTTATATTCGCAGCACGACGAATCATGAATCACGAACGAACATCCTTGAAAGGCGGTGTCGATATGTCCATTCAACAAAAGCGATGGCCGATCACTTGGGGAATCGTCTGGTCTTTACTGTTCGCCTTGATGAGCTTTTATTGGGCGAGTGGCGGCAAACTTGGGGTCCATACGCTCGGGCCGGAAATTTCGCGTCAAGCCGATTTGCGCGATGGCGGCTTCATTCTCATTGTATGGTTAACGGGGGTGGCCAAGGTTGCAGGGGCTGTTCTATTACTCGCATTAAAAATCAAATGGAACAGCGTTCTTCTCCAAGCAGCCTTCCGAATCGCAGCCATGGTAGGCGGAGTACTTCTTGTCCTCTATGGGCTATTTAACTTCGTAGCAGTGCTGCTCGTGCTGGCCCAAGTTCTGGATTTGCCAGCAATTGACTCTTATTCGGCGTGGTGGCGACTCTTCTTCTGGGAGCCGTTCTGGATGCTGGGCGGGCTGTTATATTTTTTTGCCGGCCGGACGGCGGGAGCTGGTAACACTGCCAGCCGGAATGGGGCAAGTACGTTTCGCAAATGAATTAACGAATACTCCCTTTTTCAAGAGTATAGTCTTCATTGGAATTCCTTATCTCCATCACTGAATTTTTCTCAACAGGCGCTTGAGCCATCCACCGATTTTCCGGATAGCCCGGCGATCGCCGCGACCCAAGTCAGGGCCAGCGCAAACCACAAGAGTATACCGGCTTCGTACGCCAAGTCAGAATCCCCGCAGACGAACAATAATCCCATACATCTGGAAAGTCTTCAATTGAACCTTTCAGACAGGATGTTCATACCCTAATGATAAATGTCTTGAGAGGAGTTTATTTCGTTGAGCGTATTAGAATCCGGTTCAAGAAAAAGCATTCTTCCCTACGGAAAGCTGCCACTTTTATTCACGCAAAACGTCGGTCAATTCGATCCAAACACGCTTTATTTCACGCAGGATTCGGGATTGCGCGGTTCATTCGAGGCGGATCGGATCTTGCTGACGCTCTACAAGTCCGAATCCACGGATGCGGAGCGAACGATGAGCGGCGTCGTATTGGCGTGGCGTTTCGAATCCCCTGGGAAGACATCCTGGCTTGAACCGATGTCAAGGGATGAAGGCAAGTTTCATTATTTTCGGGGCAATGATCCAAAGCGTCATATAACGCATGTCGATACGTATCGGGGAGTGGCATACCGGGAGCTATGGCCAGGTATCGACGCCGTGATCCAAGGAAGTGGCGGTAAGCTCAAATTTGACTGGCTGCTAAGTCCGGGTGCGCGGGTGGAGGATATTCAGCTGGTATGCAGCGGCTCGGACGAGGTTCAACTTGACGAGGAAGGCAATCTGCTCCTGATCACGCCTTATGGTACGCTTATTGATCAGAAACCCATCGCCTACCAGGAAGTAGACGGCGTACGTAAGGAATTGGGGTGCCGATATGTCGTGGAATCCATACAGGAAGGCAGGAGTCGGATCGGGTTCGAAATGACCGAAGCGTATGATCGTGAACTTCCCTTGGTCATTGATCCGGTCATCTTGTATTCGACTTATCTTGGCGGATCGGACATTGACGATGGCATGGACATTGTGGTCGATGAATTCGAGCAGGCTTATGTGACTGGCACCACAGCCTCGGCCGATTTCCCCGTGACACCAGGTGCTTTCCAAGTGTCGTTTCAAGGCACGGAAGACGTCTTTGTCAGCAAGATCGATGCTTCGGGAACATTTTTAATCTATTCTACCTTCATCGGGAGGAAGTGCTTCGGATACGGGCAGAAGCATTGCTATTGACTTCGCCGGGAATGCGTACATTACCGGTACCACTTTTTCCAGCGATTATCCGACAACCCCCGGTGCTTTTCAAACCACGGCCGTATTCACTAGCAGTAATGCGTTTGTAACGAAAATAAGTCCTGATGGCGGTTCGCTCGTATATTCCACCTATTTGGGAGGCTCCGCAGAAGATACAGGATTCGGCATTGCCATCGATACGTCTGACAACGCGTATGTGACTGGTCACACGATGTCAAGCGACTTCCCGGTGACCCCGGGTGCTCTTAGGACAATCAAACCCATTTCACCAACTTCGTTCGTAACGAAATTGAATGCCGATGGAACGGGGTTGATATACTCGACCTACCTGGGAGGAGACCTGGGAACGACTGACACCTTCGGTATTGCCGTGGATGACTTCGGCAATGCTTACCTCGCCGGTCAGACGGTAGCCTCGGATTTCCCGACAACGCCTGGGGCGTTTCAAACAACCACTCAGGGCGATGTCGACGGATTTGTCGTGAAGCTCAACCCAACGGGAACCGCGCTCGTATATGGAACTTTCCTGGGCGGCAGTTTGAGCGATGTTGCGCATGATATTACGATCGATACGGCGGGTAATGCTTATGTTACCGGATTATCGGCCTCTCCCGATTTTCCGACGACGTCCGGATCGTTTGTCACGCCTCTAGGGACTGCCTGGGCTTTCGTTACAAAACTGAACCCCACGGGAACCGGTCTCATCTATTCCGCGCTGATCGGGGGGAACGGCTCCAATACGGGCCTTGCCATCACCATTAATTCGGCGCGCAGTGCTATGATTACAGGACAAACAACGTCTACGGATTATCCATTGACCGGTGACGCGATTCAATTCTCCCTCTTCGGCACCACCGACGCTTTCGTCACGGTTCTCGATCCTACCGGCTCGTTTCTTGAATTTTCCACCTATTTGGGTGGCAGCTCGACCGACATCGGCAACGGAATAGCCGTGGACTTGAATAATCAGATTTATATTACCGGCCAAACGTTCTCCTTCGACTATCCGGTGTCTTCCTTCACCTTACAACCTTTCCTCAACGGGGTGAGTGATGCGTTTATTACAAAGCTCGGGGAGCAAGCTACTATATTTGTTAATAAATTCGCCACCCGATTCGAAGTTCGCCCGGGAGAAGTAGTCGAATTTATTATAGAGGTCATAAATGAAAGCAGCATTCCGCTTACCAATGTATTCATTGAAGATCCGTTCCTTGGTTTTTTTCATATACTTCCTGTTCTCAATCCGTTTGAAGTGTTCGTCATTCCTCTCCCCTTCTTTGTTCCAGATCAGTTTCCTCCGGGCTTTATCATTAACGAAGTGTTCGTTAGAGCAGATCAAGTACGGGACCCGGTCATTGCAAAAGCTGAAATCTTCGTTACGGAAAATCCCATACTCGAAGCAACGAAAACAGTGAATCCATCTTCGGCCGCTCCCGGTGAAACCGTCGTGTGCACCGCGGCTCAGTCTGGTGAAATCCGCGGACCGTATATCGGTATTACCTGGTGAAACGATTCAATTCTCGTTTGAAGTTACCAATACGGGAAATACCGACTTGACGAATATCATCATTACCGATGATACGATCGTTAGCGAGATCCAGGTGCCAAGTCTCGCCATTGGTGAGACCCAAGTGCTTACAGTACCGTTTCTCGTGCCGCTAGAGACACCTTCACAGACCTACACCAATACGGCGATGGCCACCAGTGATCAGGCACCAAGCGTCACATCGAGCTTTGACGTACTGGTCGTTGAAGCGCCGCAGCTCGGCGTACGAAAGATCCCTTCCGTGACTTCCGTCATGCCGGGCCAGACGTTCCAATACTCGATTGTCATCGATAATATCGGCAATGTCCCTCTAACCAGTATTGTCCTTGAGGACCCATCGCTCGGCTTTGCCGAGACGATCGAAAGTTTCGCCATCGGCGAACGACGCGAGTTTATTATTCCTTTTACGGTCCCGCTGGATGCTGAGCCGGGATCAAATATCATGAACGAGCTCACCGTTCAATCCACGCAAACCGGATCGCAGCAAGTCTTGGCAACCGTTACGGTAACGGCAATTGGGCTTGCGCTCACCAAGACGGCAGATCTTGCCGTTGCGGCACCTGGCGATACGGTTGTGTTTACCCTTACGGTGACAAATACGCTTACCGAGCCACAGACCAATGTCGTCCTGAGCGATCCGCTGCTTGGCCTAAGCGAGACGATACCCCTCATTCCTGCTGGCGGAACGATTACCCGGACGGGTTCCTTTACGATACCCGCTGATGCTGCGAACGGAAGCGTAATTACGAACAGCTTTACGGCCGTTTCAGACCAGACACCGCTGCAAACCGCTGAAGCCGAGGTTGTCGTTGTATCCATACCCGGCGCCACGACGACACTGACGGTAACCAAGCTGCCGGACCGCAGTGTAGCCGCAACGGGTGAAACGGTAACCTATACGGTTGAAGTAACGAACACCGGCAGCAATCCTGCAACCAGCGTTACCGTCGTCGATTCCTTGACCGGAACCGTGGTCGTGATCCCAGTCATTGCGCCGGGAGCAACAGAAGTCGTGATGTTTACTTTCCAAATACCGACAAACGCACTCCAGGGGACCGTATTTGCGAACCGCGTCACCGTGAGCTGGCCGGAAAATCCGGTGTCCTCTCCGATATTTAGCGAAACGCGCGTTGTAGTAGCTCTGCCTTCCACGCTAGTTGACATTAACGTCGTAGCCGATCCGCCTACAGCCAGTCCGGGATCAGTAGTTAATAAAACGATCAGAGTTACAAACGTATCGAATGTAACGTTGACGGATGTTCCAAACCGAACGTTGACGGATGTGCGTGTTATTGATTTTCTCCTGGGTTTCAATGTCGTTATCCCATCCTTGGGACCGGGTGAAACGCGGGTCTTTACGCTTCCGTTTACGATTCCTGCGACCTCTGTGGGAGGCGAGATCTTCCAGAACAACGTTGTTCTTTTCTCGAACCAATCTCCGCTGCAGACGGCATCGGTCGATATCGTAACCGAGCTGCTGCCGAATGTCATATTAACCGAAACGGTGGACCGTCCGATAGGAAGACCGGGTGAACTCGTCCATTTCTTCATCTTCTTTCAAAATACGGGAAATGTGGTCCTTCGAAATGTCGTAGTGACCGCACCGCTCTTCAACCTTCAGGTACGACTCGAGCAACTGGACATCGGTGCAGATGAAAATATTCGTATTCCGTTTATTTTGCCGGATGTTGAAGAAGATACTATTATAACAAGCCCGGTAACTTTGACTTCGGACAATGGACCGACAAGGAATGCATCGGCGCTCGTCCGGGTTATTGCTGAGGAAGAGGAATAAGCTCGCCCAAAGCGTCCAAATTCAAGAGACTCAGGAAATGTTAGAGTTCTGTGCCAAGCATAACATTTCTCCTAAGATCGAAGTGATCTCAGCGGACCAAATTGATGAAGCCTACGAACGTGTATTAGCTTCAGACGTAAAGTATCGATTCGTCATTGACATTAGCACGATGTGAGAAATGGATGTGTTAACTTAACTCTCTCATATCCTTATTATTAAAAATGCCCCCAAGCTTCTTGGGGGCATTTTGTTTGAAGACAGGAGGTATTTAGAGACTTCAATGTTGCAACGTTCTTGGTACGCAGCATTTTTCGTACCTTCCATGTTTAAAAACGGCCGGCCCCATTTGGTGACCAGCCATTCATATTCAATATTTCAATAAGCCTATTGCTTCTGAGACATTTACAACAGTTTCAGTCATTTCATTCATATCTTTTAATCGCAGATTACCAGCCAAAGCTTCATTCTCGCCAATTAAAATCACATAAGGAATACCTTTGGATGAGGCACTTGCAAGTGATTTTTTCAATTTTCGTTTGCTTGTGTCTATCCGTGCCCGTATGCCACTTTTTCTTAGTTCAGCTGATACTTTTAGAGTCTCAGCGATGGTATCCCCAATGGGTATGACAACGACAGAAGGAGGCTGTATTTGACTGGTTCGGGTACTCATCATCTCAATGATCGACTCCATCCCGAATGAAAGTCCTACAGTGGGATATTGAATGTCCTGTTTGCCAACTAACTGACCGATGATGGAATCATATCTGCCGCCCCCACCTAAGCTTGAAGTAAATGAATCAGATGCATCAAAAATCTCATAAACCGTGCCTGTATAAAATGATAATCCACGTGAAAGAAATGGATCAAATTTGCATATTTGCTCTAAATCGAGTTTCACAATAAGCTCCTGGAGAGCCATCACCTCTAAGGCGCCTGGATATTTCTGTATACCATATTTGCATGATATTTGTTCAAACGTCGGGTTTTCTGTATCAATTAACCCCAATATTTCATCGATTATTCGGATATCCAAGCCTTTGCTTTCGAGCTCCGTGACAATATCCTCCTTCCCGACTTTCTTTATTTTATCGAGAGTCAACATAACGGTAAGTTTTTTTTCTGAAGGAATGCCAATGGATTCAAGAACTTCGCCCAAATACCTTCTGTTGTTCCATCGGAGAACTATGGGGATTTCCAATCTATTAAACGCCTCAGCGGCTAATTGCATTAATTCTGCTTCTGCCTCGGGGCCCTCTACACCCACAACATCGACATCACACTGTATAAATTCGCGTAAGCGTCCACGTTTGACGGGTCCATCCCTAAAAACTTTTCCGATTTCGTATCTTTTGTACGGAAGCTCAATGCCTGGGTTAAGCGCAATCACTTTAGCAAAGGGAATCGTGAGGTCATAACGGAGCCCGAGGCTGCGCTTTCCTTGGTCAGTTAATTGGTACATTTCTTTTAATATTTCATCTCCACCCGCATATTTCGATCTCAAAAGATCGAGCTCATTCAATACCGAAGTGTCCATTCCTTCAAAATCATACAACTCGAATATTTCCTGGAGCGAAGCTTGAACTTTCTTTCGGATCGCTTGCTCCACTCCAAAGTAATCATAGGTACCTTTTACATTTTGCATAACTTCATTCCCCTTTCTTTTTTTGGAAAACAAAAAACGCGCCGGACCTCATGGTCCTGCGCGCTTGATATGCCGCAGGGAGGCCAACGCGAGAAGCGTTAGCCCACCCTGTTATTTTACAGGTGTGCTAACGCTGTTTGTGATGATGAAGTTGATTCATCATGATGGGATACATGGTCGATCTCCTTCCGATATCCTTGATAATGGAAACTATAACAGACTCTTACGCCTCATGCAAGGACATTCAACGCGCCGATTAACCTTTCCAATCATCTTATCGGCTAACGAATCAAACTCCTCCTGCTTATACCCCAATTACCGCCAAAAAGAAGCACTGTCCATCGCCCTGCTTTCTCAGCATTTATCATTTATAATAAAATCGCATTTGAGGTACAGTTTAATCCAAATCCGATAGGATTTTATACTGAATCAAGATCGTTATA
Organism: Paenibacillus sp. FSL W8-0919; assembly: GCF_038003785.1. NCBI lineage: Bacteria > Bacillati > Bacillota > Bacilli > Caryophanales > Paenibacillaceae > Paenibacillus > Paenibacillus sp. FSL W8-0919. The sequence goes on along the minus strand of NZ_JBBOPV010000001.1, from coordinate 4,464,593 downwards.
CAATTCAATCGGGACGCGGATCAAATTCTTTACACACGGCTCTAACTATTATTGCATCATTCCTGCGAGGAGGACGATTATGGACATTCCCAAGGGTACTTACGGCTTTCGGTTCGCCGAAGATAAGGAGCTCCAGTTGTGCGTATTATTTGCTGCCGGCTATGATTCGATCACAACTTCTTCTTATCGCTGGGACGGACTGGAGCGGGCCGATGGCCCTCTCCTGCTGTTCCAATATACCCTCTCTGGCGAAGGCGTATATGAATCCGGGAACCGGACGCACCGCGTCACCGCCGGACAGGCTTTTCTCGCCGAAATTCCGGGCCCCCATCGATACTACTACCCCGCGGAGTCGAACGAGCCTTGGGAATTCATCTTCTTGCTGTTCCGGCCCAATCTCATTCTCCCCCATTGGCGCAGATTCCTGCGCGAGGCCGGGGAAGTACCTTATCTGCCTGTAGATAGTGCGCCAGTCCGCTTATCTCGCATCATTGTGGCCGATGCGGGAGCAGGCCGAATCTCCGATCCCCTGATCGCGTCGTCTTGCGTCTATCAGTTTATGACAGAACTGACCAGAATGCACGTCACAACGCTGCGGAACCGGGAGAACTGGCCGGAGAACGTAAGGCGCGCAGCTGAATTCATCGAGCTCAACTATTCACGGATGATCAGCATCGACCAGCTTTCTGAGCATGTATCCCTATCCAAATACCATTTGATCCGCCGGTTTTCCGCAAGCACGGGCATGACGCCCGGCGCTTATTTAACTCGTATCCGCACCGAAAAAGCCATGGAGCTGCTTCGGGGAACCGGCCTTAGCCTGGAGACCATCGCCGAGCGGATTGGTTATTCCAGCGGTAGTTATTTCATTAAAGCGTTTCGCAACTTGACGGGGCTCACGCCGGGAGAATTTCGAAGCGGAGTCGACAGCCTTGCTTATCGTAAGCTGTTCTTCGATTAACCGCAATATTCTGCTATCGAGTCTTCAAAATTACTATAGATGTGGCTAGGCTCCTTTATTATGATGAACATGGAAAGAGCAATAATGAATCAGTAAAGGAGCTTGGACATGGATCATAAGCTTGCAGCACCTACACCGCCGCTTGGCTGGAACAGTTGGGACTGCTACGGCGCGGCCGTAACGGAAGACGAGATTCGAGGCAATGCGGAATACATGGCGAAGCATCTAAAGGCATTCGGCTGGAGCTACATCACCGTTGATATCCAGTGGTACGAGCCCTATGCGAATTCTTCGCAGTACCGTCCGTTTGTTCCGCTCGTAATGGATGGATATTCCCGGCTCATGCCTGCCGAGAATCGGTTCCCCTCCGCTGCTGGCGGTCAAGGCTTCAAACCGTTAGCCGATTATGTACACAGTCTTGGACTGCAATTCGGCATTCACATCATGCGCGGCATTCCCCGGCAGGCTGTTCACGCGGCCGCTCCGATTCTGGGGACGACGGCAACGGCACGTGATATTGCGCATACGAATTCGATCTGCCCATGGAATACGGATATGTACGGCGTGGATGCCTCCAAGGAAGGAGCACAGGCCTACTACGATTCGCTCTTTGAATTGTATGCAGAATGGGGCGTAGACCTGGTGAAGGTTGACGATATCGCAGCTTCCAAACTGTACGATACCCATCAGCCGGAGATCGCCATGATCTCTAAAGCGATCGAGCGATGCGGCCGGCCTATGGTGCTTAGTCTATCCCCTGGCCCTGCTCCAGTGGAATATTCGCCGTTCTTCGCAGAGCATGCCAACATGTGGCGAATCACGGACGACTTCTGGGACCGGTGGCCGCTCTTGCTTGATATGTTTGACCGCTGCCGGGCATGGCAAGGCGTTCCTCAAGGTGGCTGCTGGCCGGACTGCGACATGCTACCGCTCGGTCACATCGGCATTCGCTCGGTGGATGGCGGGGGATCAGACCGCTGGACCCGCTTCACGCGCGACGAACAGTTGACCATGATGTCGCTATGGAGCATTTTCCGCTCGCCACTTATATTCGGCGGCGAGTTGCGGGATTGCGACGACTGGACGTTGTCGCTGCTTACTAACCGAGAGGTTCTGCGCATGCACCGGGAGAGCCGCGGCGCGAAGGAAGCATTACGTGAGGGCGATCTCATAGTCTGGACATCCGAAGAGCCGGAGGGCTCCCGCTATGCGGCCGTATTCAACATTGGAGAGAATCCGCTGCCATTGAATCTGATCCTTGAACGGATCGGCCTGACGGGCGCCGCCTCAGGCACCGAGCTGTGGAGCGGAGCGCCAGCCGAGCTTGCGTCAGATGTGCTGCAGGCCACGGTGCCGCCACATGGGGTACGCCTTTATCGGTTCTTTTATTCATAGCATCACGACGTATTCTTCAATGAGCCAGACCGCGTTCACCGATAGCTTCATTGCGGTATCAGGCTGCTGATGTTCCGAAGTTATCCTTTCAATTTTTTAACCAAGAGATCCGTCCGCGATGAGACGGATCTCTTTTTATCCTCTAAGTCTCAACGATATTCAAAGCATAACTCCCGTCCTGTTGCTGATTTTATGGTCATCGTTAAGGTATGCACGAATCACGATGTCTTGATCGTGATTGCCGAATCCGGCTCCGTAGAGCGTCAATCCCCCTACATTAACCGCATGCTCATCCACCGCGAAGCGAAGTGTCCAGAACGGTTCCCACAGCTTGAGATCCCCCAGGGTCACCTCCGACATCCGTTCTTGATCCATGTACGTACCCGATGCATCAATCCGGATCGTCTTCAATAACCCGTATTGATTCACGTTTCGATGCCACCATTCAGGTGTAAATCTCCCCCGGGCCGCTCTTCCGAAATCAGCCGGACTCGTCCATGTGCCAAGGGAGATCCCGTTGAAGGTGAATTCAATATCCGATGGCCAATAATCTCTTAAGCCTGGAGCTTCCGAAGCAATCTCCATGGAGATTTCAATCGCTTCCGCGGTTTGATCAGCCAGCAAAAAGTTAGGCATTTTGTATTCTACAAAGCCCCAGCCAAACCACAGAATGGCGGCGTGTACCCGTTCGGGATCTAGAAAGTAGCGCGGATCGTCCCAAACTCCGATTTCTTTCTCGCGTGTACCTAGCCCGCAAGTCGGATGGACCTCAAAAGCGGTGTAATGACCGACTGAGATCCGCTGCTCTCTGATTCTCGCGGGCTCGCTGGCAAAAGGCAGCTCAATCTCGATGGTTTTTTGTTTGAGAAAACACATTTTGTGCGTCCCCCCGCCCTGCCGGACCCTCCGACTTCCGATGAGTCCGGCTTGTTCGAGTTTTCGGATATGCATGGTGACGATAGATGGACTGAGTTCCAATCGATTGGCAATATCCTTCACATTCATCTCGTGATCGGCAATGAGGCTCATGATGCTCCATCTGACCTCGCTGGCTAAAGCTTCATACAACGGCATAAATTTCGGTTCCCCGTTTGCTTTGATGATCATCATAATCTCCTCACCGCTTCTATTGGATTCACATATATATTAATTTAATGGATTTAACATGCATCTTCAAACCGAATCCATTGCAAGACTTTAATCCATGGTGTTTAATTTCATTAGCTGCTCATCCTGTTAGATTTATATACATGTGAATTTATGAAAGAGGTGCACCAATGAAATACAATAACCCGCTCATCAAAGGCTTCTATCCTGACCCCAGTGTATGCAAAGTTGAAGATACATATTATCTAGTATGCAGTTCCTTTCAATACTTCCCCGGTGTTCCGATTTTCGAGAGCAAGGACCTGATCAACTGGAAGCAAATCGGTCATTGCCTAACCAGAGAGAGTCAAGTTCAGCTCGGCAAGGTAAGCAGTTCCGGCGGCGTCTTCGCCCCTACGATCCGGCATCACAACGGAAGATTCTATATGACCACTACCAACGACACTACACGTCAAAACTTCTATGTATGGACGGACGATATTTACGGTGAATGGTCCGAACCGATTCATGTAGATCAAGGGGGGATCGATCCCGATTTGTATTTTGAAGACGGAAAAGTGTTCTTTATGAGCAACGGGAAGGACGATAACGGGATTGGCGGAATCGTACAGTGTGAAATTGACATTGAAACAGGCGACAAGCTGTCGCAGAGTCGTTCCATATGGCAAGGGACAGGCGGACGCTATTTGGAAAGCCCTCATATGTATAAAATAAACGGCCGGTATTACCTCATGGCGGCTGAAGGCGGCACAGAATACGGACATATGGTGACTTATGCACGGGCGGATTCGATCTCTGGCCCGTTCGAAGCCTATCCGAACAATCCCGTATTGACCAATCGCAATCTGGGTGGTTATGAGCTGCAGGGAGTTGGCCATGGCGATCTGATTCAAGATAACGACGGAAATTGGTGGATGCTCCACCTGGGTTTCCGTCAAATCGGCCAATGGCTTACCTATCATCATCTAGGCCGCGAAGTTTTCCTTACGCCGGTAACGTTTGGCGAGGATGGCTGGTTTACGGCAGGACATAACGGCACCGTCCTTACGAGTTTTGAAACCGATCGGATCCCCAGTCATGTCATCCAGCGGGAGAAAAAAACCTTTACGTTCGAGAACACGGATTGGAATCTGGACTGGTGCTTCCTGCGCCATCCCGCTCTTGAGAACTATCGGTTAGAAATCGATAAAGCACAGCTAAAAGGGACCGCAGTGAGTTTGGATGTGCCGGAGTCCCCGACGTTTATCGGCATTCGTCAAAGAGACTTCAACGCCGAAATCTCATGCGATGTGCAGCTTACAAGCGGAGAAGCCGGCATCACGCTCTATATGGATGAACATCATCATTACGATTTAGCCTTAAGTAAAGAGGATAACGGTTATAAAGTGATCGAGCGGCTGAATATCGGTGATATTAAATCCATTGAAGCTCAAGTAGAGCTGGGTAATGTCAACCATGCAACTTTGAAAATACGGGCAAGTCATGAGCGCTACAGCTTCTTCATTCACGCTAACGGCAAGGAGATACAATTAGGAACGGCGCAAACCAGATACCTTTCCTCTGAGGTTGCGGGAGGATTTACAGGCGTACTCATCGGTTTATATGCCTTTGGAGAAGGCTCCATGGCCGAGTTTTCACGGTTTACTTGCGATTATTTTTAAAAGTTCCACTTGATCGGTTTGTCTAGACAAATAGAGAGCCGGTTACTCAGGATTAACCTGGGTACCGGCTTTCATTGTGACTATGTTCTGTACCGTTTATGAAAGTCGCTATCTGAGAGGATGATGTAAAAGCCGGAGATACCTCTCAGTGCTTTTCATCATCATGCATCAGTACCCTAGTCGCTTTCTTGACAAGGGTCAAGAGGCAAAACCTTTGTTCTTCACCCGTCGCACCAAAAGCCATCCGATCCCGTTGACCAATATGAGCCCGAAAATCGTATTTCCCAAAGGCGCCCAACCGTCCTTCCCGGTCAACGTAACGCTCAGGACGACTTTTCCGATTAACGCTAGATTCAGAATGACCAAACCCATTTTCAAAGAATGCTTCCAAAATGCAGTACCAATCGCAACGACGAATGCCATCATTAACGTTAAAGTGATCACGGCCGTAACTGGATCGCTTAACAGCATCTTTTCATATTCCAAGACGGTTTGCATTTGCGGATTGATCGTATCCGGAGCCGGGAACCAAACCATGCTGCTCATCATCAGAATAAAAGTAATCAGGATCCCTTTCCAACTGCGTTTGTAAGCGTAAAAAGCCAGAATTACAAGGAAAATAGGGCGGATATACCAGCTTAGAGGGTTTAAGTGGCGCTGAAACGCCCAATCTAGCCATTCCTGGATCATCATGTTCTTATTCACCTTTCCACTTTTGTGTGTTTTGAATTAAAACCATTCAATACATTCAATTTATCCACAAAATTACATGACGTCAATATATTTTGAATGATTTTACTTGTTTTCATTCAAAACATTGCGTATGCTAAGCATGGAGGTGCACTAAGAATGAACGGATATCAAGCCCGTACAGAGATGAAAAAGGAACGTATTCGTAAAGCGGCGCTGGAGTTATTTAATAAATGGGGGGTCGAGAAGGTAAGTCTTGCCCAAATTGCCAAGCATGCGGAAGTGTCCCCTGTAACTATTTATAATTATTTCGGAACCAAGCCTCAGCTTGTGCGGCATGTAATCATAACGATGCTTGAAGAAGCGTGGCAGCAGCGCATCGTCTTGTTGCAAAGCAACCTGCCGTTTCATGAAAAAATTGAAAAGATGTTCTTCTCCACCACGGAGATGGCGGAAAACGTGGCACCTGAATTGCTGGAACCGTTACTTTCGAACGATCCAGAAATTGTAACTGCAGTGGAAAACATCTACCGGAAATATGAACCGGAGCTCATTAGCTTCATCGAATCCGGCCGGGATGAAGGTTACGTAAACCCGGGGGTCTCATCGGAAACGATCCTGTTGTACTTCACGATCCTGAAGGAGGTCAGCGCCAAAATCAAACGTTTCGACGGAAGCGAAGAAGCTGCACGACAGACGCGTGAATTGATGGAGATCGTATTTTATGGTTTCCTGGTCAAGCCCTCCTGCTGATATCCCGCCTGGAAATGGCCGGTCTTTTCATCTCGTCCTAAACGAAAAAATGACCGGCGGCTCGACCGGTCATTTCCCTTTAAACTCCGATGACAACATAAATCTCTGCATTCGTGCAAGAACCCGATTCTCGCCCATGACTTTCATCATTTCAAACAAATCAGGTGTATGGGTTCTATTGGTTAAAACGACCCTAATGACCATCGCGACATCACCAACATGCCCCTTGTACCGGTTAGGATCGCCTCTATATTGCTTCATGTCCTTTGCATATCCGAGTTCAGCAGCAAGCTCTTTCAAGGTTTCGAACCCATCCTTGTCATGATTAAACCTATGCGATTTGCTGAAACCTCGTACAATTTCTTTCGCAGCATCTATACTTATACTGGCAGGTAACTTATAGCCGCTCAAGACATCCTTTTCAAACCATTCGTCATAAAAGAAAGCAATTTTTATCTTTACATCTGACCACTTGGCATAATCTTTTCTTGGCTTCTCGATGGTTCGACCCATGTTTAGAATTTGAACGGTGTATTCCTGGTTCTTCTCGATTAATGTGTATAGCTCGGGATCAAATTCCTTAGACCAAGTGGACAAATGGTCAAACATTTGTTTACCCGTAAGCTTTGAGATCACATCCTTGCTGATATCGCTAAGTTTATTCATGTCTAACAAGGCACCGCTGGCATTCATTTTGTCCGTATCGATTGAAAAGTCTCTAAATGAGGGATGCGGGTTCCCCTTCCTCCATTCTTCAAAGTCAGAATTAATGAGAGTCATAAAGTATTCGCTTATTGCAAATCCGGGGTATCCTTGTTCTTGGTAATACGCAGCGGTACCATCAAGATCCTTACGTTTACTGAACTTCCGTTTAGAAGCTCCGACTTGCTTCATGATTGGAGCAATATGTCCATATTCCGGTGCTCTAAATCCCAGGGTTTCAAACAGCTGAATGTGGACAGGGACTGAGGAAAGCCATTCATCGCCCCGAATGACATGGGTTGTACCCATCAGATAATCATCGATGGCATGAGCAAAGTGATAGGTTGGTAAACCATCCGTTTTCATGATCACAATATCTTGCTCATTTTCGGGTAACTCTATCGGGCCTTTCACCAAATCATTGTACATGATCCTCCTGTCTAGTGAACCTGAAGATCGAAGCCGGAGCACAAACGATTTGCCCTTTACAATCTCCTCTTTGGCTTGCTCACAGGTGAGATCCCGATGTTTAGCCCAGCTGCCATAATATCCTGTTGTTACTTTTAACTTTTGCTGGGTTATTCTTATCTTTTGTAAATCACCCGGATCACAGAAGCAAGGATAAGCCAATCCATGCCGCACCAAGTGCTTCATAAAAACCTTATAAATTTGGATACGCTCGCTCTGTTTATAAGGTCCGTATGCCCCTTGATCGACACCTGAAAGATCAGGTCCCTCATCAAAATGAATCCCGAAGGATAACAATGAATGGATCATGTCTTCCACGCTGCCCTGTACTTCTCGTTTCTTATCGGTGTCTTCGATCCGCAGGATAAAAACTCCATTGCTTTGGTGAGCTAATCGTTCCGATATGAGAGCTGCGTAAAGCCCGCCAATATTCAATGAACCCGTTGGGCTCGGTGCAAAACGCGTCACCATAGCCGATGCAGGCAGATTTCTCGGCGGATATAGGGAGTCCATATCTGTTGGTAACTGCTTGACATCCGGAAACAACAGTTCTGCCATATTCTCATTTGACATCTTTTATCCCCCTCATGGTTCAATAAAAAAAAAGCCCCTCATCCTGTTAAAGGACGAAAGGCTTTGCTTCCGCGTTACCACCTAAATTGGTTATACACCCGCTCATTATGCAGCAATCCATGATGTTGCCGCATATTTCGTTAACGGGAAATCCCCGATAGACCTACTCCCGTTATTTTCGGTCTACTGCTCCAAGGCTTCCTTCATTAAGCTCGAATACCCATTCTCACCGGCATGGGCTCTCTAAGATTCGAGGGATTAACTACTCTTCCTCTTCCCTGCATTTTACAATATGTGGATGTCATTGCTAATACAATAATTTATGATGACCACGTTGTCAAGAATCGATTCGAATCTGTGACCGTTAACTATGCACCTGCGAAAGAACTGAAGTATTTATTCGCTGACGGCCGATACATAAAGATTAATGCAGCAATTACAGAGGCCAAATGAACGATTCGACTTATTCCAAACAAAGTGGAGGATACCGTCATCCCCGTTAAGGCCGTATCCAGCGAATTTCCTTCCATTAACCATTGGATTGGGTCCATTAATAAGCTAACCGTTCCAATCCCCCCTAGAAGAATGGTTAAGACGATCCGGGCCCACTGTTTTCCTCGTTGCATTTTAACAATAACATATACGAGTGCGGCAAAAATAAGGCTTCTGATTCCCACTTGAATCATAATGCCCATCCCGGCTTCTGATCCGCTTGATAGCATTTGAGTGACAGCTATAGCCATCTCGAATACCCCCGCTCCAACTGCAACAAGCCACAACAAATAAGACTTTTTAATATCAGATGGAATCCTCTTATTCATCAATACACATTCCTTCCATTTGGTTGTTATCGTTATGTTACTTGAATGAGGGTTTACTGCAAAACCGCCTCAAGACGGATTGAGAGCTCAATCTACAGCATCATATTACGATCATGAATGAAATTAGCGGAGGAAAGGAAGTCGAATGTGTATCGTTTCCCATAAAAACGAACGCCTGACTCTATTAAAGATGTATAATAGAACATCATATGGTAAAAGGATGTCTACTTCTATGCTACAGGTTCTGAATCAACACTTGAATCGGATTATGCCCCTGATTACACCCTCGAGCATTCTGCTTGGCGTGCTCTGCGGTAGCTGGCTCTCTCCTTATACCTTTCTGTCCCCGTGGCTGTTTGCTTTTATGACGTTTTCAGGCAGTATCAGCCTCAGCTTCCGGGATTTAGTCGGAGTTCTTCGCAAGCCGCTTCCTCTCTTTGTATGTCTGTTCATCTTGCATCTTGCCATGCCTCTTGTTGCTCTGGGACTCGGCCATATCGTTTATCCGACAGATGCATATACCATTACAGGAATGGTGCTGGCTGCCGCGATCCCCACGGGGATATCGAGCTTCGTCTGGGTGTCGATCTATCGCGGCAACATCGCGCTTACGCTGAGCATCATTCTGATTGATACACTGCTTGCGCCCTTTATCGTTCCGGGAATCATGTCACTTCTGCTCGGTACGAGCATTCATCTGGATTCGGCAGCCATGATGGGCAGCTTGTTCTGGATGATCGTGGTTCCCTCCCTCCTCGGCATGCTATTGAATGAATGGACCAAAGGTGCCATCGCACCGGTTTGGGGACCCAGGCTGAATCCCTTCTCAAAGCTGTTCATGGCTATTGTGGTAGCCATAAACGGCTCCGTTGTTGCCCCTTATTTAAAGAATATTGACTGGCCGCTTGTCTTAATGGCCCTAGTCATTATTCTGCTAGCCGCCACAGGGTATCTGTTATGTTATCTGAGCTCCCGCTTGCTGAGATGGAATAAAGCTGATCAGGTAGCTCTCATGTTCAACGGAGGGATGCGAAATATAAGCGCAGGAGCCGTACTGGCTGTTACCTATTTCCCTCCCCCAGTTGCAGTTCCGGTCATCCTTGGGATGATTTTTCAGCAAATGATGGCTTCGATGATTGGCTATCTGATTGGTCGCCGCTTGGAGCCGCGGCAAGGTTCCAATAAAGCGAATGCAGCTTAGGCGAACGGGTCGGACTCAGACCTAAGACATGAATCAAACCCTGTTCACATAAAATGACTCGAATTCAGCAACCGAGTCGAACTGATTCAAAGCCACACCTTCTATTCTAAGGTGATTCTCTAATTGTTCGATCATCTGCAGGACAGCTATTCGCAATGGTTCGAAATCTTTGGGATCCAGAAGCGCTGTGAGATCCGGATAGCCGAAGCGATGGTAAATTTCCCGATATTCGCCCAAATCGAACATACCCGGCCAGCGTCCCGTTTCGGCTGCGTACAACATGCGTGCCAAGCTATCCTGTATACCTGCAGCAACGAAAAATGCGGTTTCATAGTGGCCTTTTTCGCAAGCGGTGAGGAGTTTGTTAAGCATTCCTTTCTCCTCTTCGTAGTATCCCTTCATCCAAGCTTGGTATGAACGCAATCCTGCCAGCTTATTTTTTCGTTCTGAAATGAGATAAAGCGTGTCTAAAGTCAGTTTCTCGCAAGCAGACTTGATTTCCTCTATAGATTGGCTGAACATCATTGTATCAAGGCAGAGATCCAGTTCGTCTGGCTTAATTAGGAGGTCTCTGAATTGCTCGCGATAATGGCCCCACATGCGTGTATAGTAAGTTTGGTTTAACAATGCAAGAGCTCTAAAAATGTTAGCGGCAATTTCATGTGCCAATATCCGACTAAAGGATAAATCCATGGCTTCTCCGGCAAACTGGAACTTCACAAGGCCAGTAAAACAATCACGCACGACTCCCTCAGCTCTGTTGATCATTGTTAACGTGTTGGACGGCTCCCGTATAGAGGATATCGTCTCTCGGAGTTTCATGAACCTCGCCAGGTCTTCTTCTGAACGCACATACAATAGTTCACAATCCGCGATAATGGTCGTGCTCCAGTCTTCAGAGGTTGACATTCTTTCAGCACGATCCCATCCGATCGGCCAGAAATCAAAACTAATCCCGTCGATAATAAACTGTAATTCCACTTGTTTTCCTCTAGGCGTGGCCGGAATGAAGAAAAAGTCTAAATCCGACCGCTCTGTCGCCCTTCCCTGCAAATAGGATCCGTAATATCCGACAATCGCCACATCCTGCGTGTAATGGGTCTTAATATGCTTGACGATGATATCGGCTACGGCAAAAACATCAACCATCCTGTAACCTCCTTGTGGATCGTGTTCCTCCATTCCAATCATGAAGCCTACTGTCTCATTTTTCTGAGCACTTCCATATCACCGCTTACAATCGCGCCTATATATTCATTGATGACTTCGATGTCGCAATCCCACCATTTGATTTCCAATAATTCTTGAATGACTTCGTTGGAATAGCGCTTGCGGATTTCCCGTGCAGGATTTCCTCCAACAATCGTATAGGGCTCCACATCCTTTACAACGACAGCTTCTGCAGCAATGATTGCCCCGTCGCCGATCCGTACACCCGGCATGATTGTTGCCCGCCTTCCGATCCATACGTCATTTCCAATGACCGTATCTCCCTTGATCGGCAATTGATCTAAGGATGGAGTGAATATCTCCCAACCGTTTCCAAAGATATTAAATGGAAAGGTCGAACCGTCCATCCGATGGTTCCCACCATCCATCATAAAACGAGCTTCAGAAGCGATTGAGCAAAACTTGCCGATCAATAATTTCGTTCCAATGAACTCATAATGGTACAAAACTTGATCCTCGAAGGATTCTCCGTTTAACGCATAGTAATAGGAATAATCCCCTGCGATAATATTAGGTTTGGTAATCGTGTTCTTAATAAACTGGAGATTCTTATCCCCGGGTATTGGATATCTCTCATTTGGATTCGGTCCTGTCATGGTTACATCATCCTTTCTCTTCGCAAATTGATCCGGCTGGAACGCTAATATCTTTCACACCATAATCGGCCGCACAACAAAAAGCCCCCTTTCCGGTCATCGGATAGGAGGCACATATACAAACAAAAGACGTACTGCAAGCCAAAACAAGCAGTCGCTCTTTATGATTATATAAAAAAAGCCCGCACGAATCCTATCCCGAAAACCTGAAAACATAGATTTCCTTTGGTGGATAGGATTAGTAAATCATCGGCTTGTGGTCACCCTTTCTTTACTGAATAAGATAAATTTACCATACCCCTAAAGGTGGAATCAACTCCTTTTTACCAATTGCGTTCCCCAGTCGTTAAACAATCGAGAAACTCTGGTACCTTCGACTTACCTTACACAAGTTCGCTGTACCGTTTATCGGGCAAACACGTTCAGCACATTGCCGCTCTCATCTTCGATCATACGGATATTGTGATCATCAATGAGTTGAATGGTACCGTCCGGCTTTAAGGTTTCATGCCTCTCCATTAATCCATGGGCAATGGATTTACGAATCAATCCTTGATTTTTAAATATTAGCGTATACAGATCATATTCTTTGGTCTCTCGATTCGTGTATTCAATCGTTACAATAAGCAGACCCTTAGGAGTCCAATTGAAGTTTTGGGTAAGATTATGCGTATTCGCATTAATGTCTTTCATGCCTAGCGGAATTGTAGTTTTTTGATTCGTGTACGCATTCGTAATTTCCAGATCTCCTTTTGCTGCCCGAATCGTATAGCTGTATCCCATCTTGCCGCCGCCATAGAAGATATCCGTGTAATTATTGAGGCCCGTCACGGTTACTTTTCCCGTCTTGGCGTCCCGATTGGTCACTTCCCCATCCAAAGCTGCCGCGAGGAACCGAATCGGTACATAAAGGTGACTCATATACCGTACAGGTTCTCTGCCCATATCCACTTTACGACCATCGACTTCAGCAATGCTGCTTCCCATACGTATAGCAATGCGTTTCTGATCCGACTTGAGCACCACCGTATTGTCTTGTTCCATCCCCGAATGCAGACGTGCCATGTTACCCAACGAGTAAAAGCTTCCGTAAGTCACTCCGTCCTTCTTAAGCGTCTTTATACGCGAGGTACGACCATCTTCCCATTGCAGCTCCAGCACAACGTACTTGGAGGCTGCATGAGATTCTTGAGCTCCCATAGGCAAAAGCACGGAGATAAGAAATATAGCGGCAGCTGCAAGTTTCCAGTGCTTCATCTTCACAGTGATCTCTCCCACTAATTGTATTTTTTATGGCTATAATAGAAACGCTTTTAGGTTCATAAAAGTTACTTGCATATCAAAAGCCATCATACAGAAGAATGACTTTTGGACGAAAATATAACGGGACAAAAAACACCATCGAAGCCATTGGGTTGTTGTTCGGGTTATGCGCTTGCGTTTTCGCTTATGTAAGTCCGGGAACCTCAGATGCCTATTTGGCCTTTCGATCCTCAGGTCTGAAATACCAGGAGACACCGGTTAGGATGAAAAGCAATAACGACTGATAGATCTCGCCAAATGAATCGCCTAATCCAATATGTGAAATGATGGCTCCTGACATTGTAAAGAAAAAACCGGCGTAAGCCCATTCTTTAAGCAGAGGAAATTTAGGGATTAAAATTGCAATCACGCCCAAAATTTTAGAAACGCCAAGGATAATGAGAAAATAGGAAGGGTAGCCTAAATGCTTCATCATCTCCACTTCGGCATCCATTTTCATGAGTTGAACAATCCCCGCTGAAAGCATTCCTAGTGCAAGCCAAGCGGTAGCAATCCAATAGATCATTTTATTTCTTTTGGTCATGCTCCTTGCGTTTGTTTTCTTACCAATCACCGTGTTCATCTGTTTCCTCCTCCATATCATGTGGTTCAACTTAACATACTCAAGAATCCAGTCAGCTCAAATGGATTGCTCTTATTAAGACACCATTTGGTGTCTGTTTGATTATAGGTCACCTTTTGGTGTCGTGTCAACGCCCTTTTTAAGCACCGAATGGGACGGGAAGGTCGGTCCGGGAGATAAGGCTAGTCAAGTCCTTGTAGGTAACCCAAAAAAGAATGAGCGCAGGATTTTATCCTGCGCTCAACGTGGTACTAGGGCTATATGTACTAGTCAAATGAAGCTACGGTTGCAGTTGCTAAACTGGCCATCGGCTCCTCAATGCATTGCCATCCTAATGCTCATTCTAATGCGCTTAAAACTTCAATTATCAAATGTATCATCGATAACCTTACCTCTAGGAATAGGAAAGCTGCGAGACATATCTTATATCAGGCATATTCAGCCCTCTGCAGCTGCTCCTACGGCAATCTCATTCTCCTCATAACTAATCCAGTCGCTCCAACTGCCTGCATACAATTTTACCTTATGGTATCCGGCTTCCTGCAAAGCCAGGACATTGGGACAAGCCGAAAGTCCCGAGCCGCAATACACGATCACTTCATGCTCGGGAGGTATCGCGGCAAAACGCTCCTTTTGCAGCTCTGCCCCCTTCATGGTCCCATCCTCGTCGACCCCGTCCTTCCAGAAAGCGTGCACCGCCCCCGGGATATGGCCGGCCACCGGGTCCAGCGGCGCCGTTTCTCCCGTGTACTGTTTCCAGTCCCTTGAATCGAGCAGGGTTATACCGCCTGCACCAATCTTTGCTCTCACCTCGTCCACGTCAGCCAGCCAATCCTTCCGTACATTTGCGCGGAAAACACGCGGGGCTGAATGGCTAATCGCCGGTGTAAGCGGATATCCGGCCGACTTCCAGCCTGCGAACCCTCCATCCAAAATATATGCCGATTCGTGGCCCAGGTATTTCAAAACCCACCATAGCCTCGCAGCTTCAGGCCGAAGGTCATCGTCATAGACAACGATAGGCGTATCCGCATCGATCCCAAGCTTCCCGAGTCGCCGGGCCAGTTCCTCCGGGGGCGGAAGCGGACTCCGGCCGCCGTGCTCCCTTGGAGGATCCATTAAATCCTTTTTCAAATCAACGAATACGGCACCGGGCAGATGCTCGCGCTGATAGGCTTCGAAACCGTAACCCGCAGCATCCGGACGAAAGCGGACATCCGCAACGATCACTCCACGCGGATCGGATCGCAGCTGCTCGAGCACCCATTCTTTACTCACGACATTTGACACAAGCTCCTCATCCCTTCTAAATTCAAGCTAATGTTGCCGTTTAAATCGTAAATTCCAAATCTGCTTCCGTCTTCACGTCATAAATCGCGGAATAGATGTCGTTCTGAATCTTTAGAAGGCGGGCATCCTCCCGCTTCCGCGGACGCTCTTGGGAAACGTCAAAAATATGATGAATGCGACCTGGACGCGGGGACAACAAGACAACCCTGTCCGCAAGAAAGACGGCTTCGGATACGTCATGCGTAACAAATACAACCGTCTTCCTCTCCTCTTGCCATATGCGGAGCAGGTCATTCTGAAGCTGTAGGCGGGTAAGATGATCCACTGCCCCGAAAGGCTCGTCCATCAAGAGGATGTTCGGACTGCTCACGAGCGCCCTTGCGATCCCTGCACGCTGCCGCATGCCTCCGGATAGATGATGAGGGTATTTCGAACCAAATCCCTGCAGGCCGACCATGCTCAGGTATTTGTCTACAAGCGCCTGCCGCTCCGCCTTTCTCATGCCGCCCAGCTCCAGGCCGAGACCCACGTTCTGCGATATCGTCCGCCATGGGTACAGGGATGCATCCTGGAATACAACGCCTGAGCTCCGCGAGGGGCCCTGTACCTTCGCGCCATCCAGTCGAATTTCGCCTTCCGTCGGAAGCTGCAAACCCGCCAGCAGCTCCAGCAGCGTGCTCTTCCCGCAGCCGCTCGGACCAAGGATGCACAGGAATTCGCCGTCCCTAACCTCCAGGTTGATATGTTGTAGCGATACCGTAGGAAGATCGCCGTCATACACCTTCGAGACATTCTCCACCGTAAAGCCGGCCATATGTAAGCCTCCTGCCATAACTTTATTTTTTCGGAATAAACCTCAAATCAAGAATGTCCTCCAGCTCGTAAATCTCGTCCTGGAAGCCCAAATCCTTCTGAATTTGCTGGGTGTCGTTCAGCGCGTTGATGTCAACGTCCGGATTGTTCTCCCACAGCACCTCTTCACGCGTTAGCGCCAGATCCAGCACCTCGGGATCGATCTCGATATTTTTCAGATAGTAAGCCTTATACTCGTCCGGATGGCTTTTAGCATATTCCTGCGATTTGAAGTAGGCCCGCAGCAGTTTCTCAACCAACTCCGGCTTTTCTTCCAAAATGCCGTCGCGTGCTGCCAGCACCCCGGTGTGAAAGGTCGGCAGATAGTCCCAGCCTGTTGCGATGATATGACCTTTTCCCTGCTTCTCCGCCAGGGACGCGAACGGCTCATGGATGATGGTTGCGTCGACCTGTCCGGTCTCCAAACTCGCGTAAGCGGCCTGATGCGTGCTGTTGGCAATGAAGGTCACATCGTTTGGCGTCAATCCGTGTTCCTTCAGGATAAACTGCGTATACACCTCCAGCCCGCTGCCAAACACGGCAATCCCCACCTTCTTGCCCTTCAGGTCTTCCACGTTCTGGATCTCCGGCGAGGCGATTAGGTAGAACGGTCCTTTGGTCCGAAACATGGAGGAGACGATTTTGACAGGTGCGCCTTTGCCTGCAGCTACAATCGCCGTCGTTGTAGCAACGTCCACCACGTCAATGTCCTTGCTGGTCAAGCCTGCAATCGGATCCTTGGTAGAGATAAACTCGACATCGAGTCCTTCCTCTTCAAAGAAACCCTTTTCGGCCCCGAAGGACACCGCTAATCCGCTGACGCCGCTAAGCGGTGCGTATCGGATCTTCTCGAGCTTGCTGCCTGCCGCGCTTTCTCCATCCCCACCGGACGCAGCCGCTCCATTTCCGCTGTTTGGACCGCTTGCACAGCCTGCCGTCAAGGCGATCAGCCATATCGCCGCAAACGCAATTATGTATGAACGTAATCCTCTTCTGAACATATGGACCTCTCCCCCTGTAAGTAAGGACATTTTTGATGATCTATGACGATTTCCATTTCAAAAACACGCTGCGTTCCAACCAATCGATCAATGCAATGATGAGTACGGACACGACGGTAACGAGCGCTACGATAGCAAAAGCCTGGGCCGTATTGTACAGCGACGTGGCCTTCACAAGTATGTTGCCAAGGCCATCCTTCGAGGCGAGCATCTCCCCAAACAGAGCTCCGACTAATCCGGTTGCCGCCGATAATCGAAGACCGGCAAAAATCGTGGGTGCGGCAGATGGCAAAATCACCTTCATGATCGTTTGGTAACGCGTAGCCTCAAATACTTTGGCGACCTTCAGATGATTATCCGCCGTCTGCTTGATCCCGGTCATCGTATTGACCGTAATCGTAAAGAAACAGAACAGGAACACAATGGAAATTTTATGCGTGATCCCGATCCCGAGCCAAAGCGCAAGCAAAGGCACGATCGTGACCTTCGGAATTGCCATCAATGCCGAGAGATACGGTCGGAAGAATTGCTCTGCCCAAGGGATCAGCACCAGAGCCATGCCGACGGCCAAACCGCCAAATGCGGCTAAGCCGTAGCCTACAGCGAACTCGGCCAATGTAACGTACAGATGCCTCCAGATTTCCCCGTCGCCGAAC
Organism: Paenibacillus sp. FSL W8-0919; assembly: GCF_038003785.1. Lineage (NCBI taxonomy): Bacteria > Bacillati > Bacillota > Bacilli > Caryophanales > Paenibacillaceae > Paenibacillus > Paenibacillus sp. FSL W8-0919. The sequence goes on along the minus strand of NZ_JBBOPV010000001.1, from coordinate 4,446,751 downwards.
AGCTTGAACAGCTCTCGAAATACCTGGGAAGGTGCGGGCAAATACAAGCTGCTGATGGTCTCCGTACGAACCAGATGCTCGCAGATCCCCAATATGACCAGCAGCAAGCCGGCTTGTCCCGCCCAGATCATCTTCTTATTCTTGGCTTTCCTTGCTTTCATCAGGCTCACCCCTTGGCAATCCGTTCAAAACGGTTCCGCGGGCGGCTTAATCCCAGGTGCTCTCGGAAGGTGCTGCCTTCATACTCGGTACGGAACAAGCCCCGGCGCTGAAGCTCGGGTACAACCAGCTCCAGGAACAGGTCCAGACCGCCCGGCATATAAGGAGGACATACATTGAACCCGTCGGCGGCTTCATCCCTGAACCATTCCTCGATAATATCCGCAACCTGCTGCGCGCTTCCGACCACGAGCAGATGCCCGCGTACCGTTACGGTGAAGAAATAGAACAGATCCCGGACCGTAATATCCTCTCGCCCGTTAGCCGCTCTGGCCAAGTCAGCCCACTGCAGCGCGGTTTCCGAAGCGGATACATCCGGCAGCGGATCGTCCAGCGAGTATCCCCTGAGGTCGATTCCAATCTTATCGGACAGCGGCCCCAAATCGTAATCCGTAACGACCAGTTCATTCAATTCCGCATATTTAGCACGGGCCTCTTCTTCCGTTCGGCCGACGATCGGAACTAAGCCGGGAAGGACCTTCAAATCCGAATCCTTCCTCCCATACTCCCGCAAACGCCCCTTCACTTCCTTGTAAAATGTCACGGCGACTTCCTTCACATTCGTTCCTGTAAAGACCATGTCGGAATATTTGGCGGCCAGCAATTGACTGCGTAATGAGGTTCCAGCCGTGATCAGCGGCAGCTGTCCCTGTATCGGACGCTGAATGTTCAGCGGCCCCGCAACGGAAAAGTGTTCTCCGACATGGTTCAGCTCGTGCACCTTGCTGCCGTCGGCGAATACGCCGCTAGCCTTGTCCCGCGGGAGTGCATCGTCCTCCCAGGTGTCCCATAGCCCGCTGACGATTTCGATAAACTCCTCGGCATAATCGTAGCGCTTGGCGTTATCCCAATGCTTCTCTCGGCTGAAATTCAGCGCAGCCCGGGTATCGGAGCCTGTCACGACATTCCATGAAGCTCTGCCCCGACTTAAATGATCCAGCGAGGCGGTAAACCGCGCGATGTTATAAGGCTCGGCATAGGTGGTGTTCACCGTGCCGATCAAACCGATTTTATCCGTTGCCGCCGCCAGATATGACAGCATGGTGAATGGCTCGAGCCGGGTCATTTGCGAAGGAAACAAGTACTGCATATCAGCGCTCGTGGCCAGTCTGTCCCCCAGGAAAAAGAAATCGAACTTGGCCTTCTCGAGCTTTTGGGCAACCTCCTTCAGGAATTGGGGATCGTAAGCGCCGTCGGTTTTCCCTTCGGGCAGCCTCCAGCCCGCGGGATGATAGCCTGTCCCGAATAGAAACAATCCAAGATGCAATTGACGTTGATTAGAACTCATAATGATGTCACCTTTCTGATCTGTAATGGTTGATATCCTTTTTGACGTATTCCTTTTTAGCCCCGAAGCTCCTCTGTCAACCGGTCGACCTCCTTTAACTCTTCCTCTGTCAGCCGTTCATCGGAATGCTTCAACGTTTCTGAGATATGCTCGGGTTTCGATGCACCCACAATGGCCGACGTGATGCCCGGGCGGCTGAGCACCCAGTTCAGAGCGAACTGGGGAAGCGACCATCCCCGCTGTTCGGCTAACGGCCGGATCCCTTCCACGATGGCGAGCGAGTGCCGCTGGTTCAGCAGCAATTTCAATCTCTGCTCACCCGCCGCAAGGCGCGAGTCCGTCGGAGGAGCTTGGCCCGTCCGATACTTCCCGGACAATATGCCGCGTCCGAGCGGGCTGTATACGATAACCCCGACTTGCTCGGATTGGGCGTAAGGAATCAGCTCGCGTTCAATCTCCCTCGTAATAAGGCTGTATTCCGGCTGCACGCTCTCGAATCTGCGAAGTCCATGGAGCGCACTGATGCCATGGGCCTTGGCAAGCTGCCAAGCCGCATAATTCGAGCAGCCGATGTAGCGGATTTTGCCTTCTCGAACAAGATCCGTAAGCGCCTCAAGCGTCTCGTCCAGCGGGGTGATCTCATCAAATCGATGGACCTGATACAAGTCGATATAATCTGTTTGAAGCCGGGTAAGGCTGTTCTCCAAGGCGCGAAAAATATGGTAGCGGCTTTGGCCTTGGTCATTGATGCCGGGTCCGACCGGGTTATGCAGCTTGGTAGCAAGGAGAATATCCCGTCTTCGCTCCTTCAGCAGCCTGCCCAAAATTTCTTCCGATTCTCCAAGCTGGTTGACATTCCCGGTATCCATCCCCGTGCCGTACACATCAGCCGTATCAATCAGATTGATGCCAGACTCAAGCGCCTGGTCCAAGACGGCGGCTGAAGCCCGCTCATCGATCCAGCGGCCGAACGCCATGGTCCCGAGGCTCACCTCGGAGACCCGAATCCCCGTTCTGCCGAGTGTTCTGTACTGCATACTTGCTGCCCCCTCATATTGAATCGAATAAAAAAACAACCGGAAGACACACCTCAGATCACACGCATGATCCAAGGATGCATCTCCGGTTGTCCGGTAGAATACGCATCCATCCTATTGATATAAAAATCATCCACCCTTACAGGCTAACCTTTCACTTCCAATGGTTTGGTAGGTGAAACAAGTCTATAATTATAGATATATCCGATAAGTTAAGTAGGATTATAGCACCGTCTAATTTCTTCGTCAATTGATTTCTTATTGGAGCACTTTCTTGAAAACCTAGTCCAACGGAAGTCCGATTTATGCAGGGACCATTTGCCGTGTAACTGGCATACCAAAACTCGCCTACCTCGCTTATCGGTTAGCTTGCCACCGGTTGCACGTTGTCTTGACTAACCAACTCGAGAATCTAATAAAAGCAGTTATGAAACCGGCCTTCCAAAACCGTTCTCCCATAAGAGCAGTTCTCATGGCTGATTATCATGCACCCTCATTATCGGAACAGCAGATACAAACGAACTCTCTAACCTCCACAAAACCATTGCAAACTGCCCCGACTGGTGGTGGTTGGACCGACGATTCACATCTAATCGATACACTAGCGTAATTATCTAACTCCAAGAAGATCACTTCTTGAAAAAAACTAGGAGGGCGCCTTGGAGGCAATTCCCTTTCGATAATCGTCCCATCCTGCAAATTTACAGCCAGTATAGCTTGACAAGGAGCGGTAACCAATTGGCTCGAACTTGCAATGATGAATACTCTCTCTGGTGGAGTAGAAGCACGCTGCTGAATGATCGTACTGCTTGTTCCGCAAGGTATTGAGAAGCCTTGAGATTGATTAAATTGTTGAACTGTGCAATTCGATTGGCTTCGATTGTTCATATTACTAATCACAGTGTTCGTCGAAGTTGTAACTCGATTGCTTAGGCTCGCGTTTAATGAGCTGATTGCATTCACCACATTAGCGTTCAAGTTGCTGTTGTCGTTGCTGATTACACTGCTGAGGTTATTCAGATCATTGTTCATCGTCGTATTAATGCCGATCAGTTGACCATTAATCGTGTTGAGCAAACGAACAACTTGATTGATGTCGTTCTTTCGACGTGCTTTCAAGTTAACCTTCCTGCATTTAGTTAGTGTTCTCACCGCGAATCATCGCTCCCTTCGCTGGTGACTCAGTGCTTCCGCAACCGCAATCCCAGTCTTCTCCTACCACTTTTAACATGAAATAAACCATTCGAAACTGGTGATCTTTGTGGATCCCCTCTTGAATAAATCTGTCCTTCATGATGCTTAATATTTGCTGTGAAAGGAACTGTGTCGTATTTTGCTGCAAGAACCGTTGGTACTCCTCGCTTCTCTCGAGAATGAATGATTCGAATGCATCCAGAATCACGATTGGTTCCGCACCGTTTCTCAGCAGCTCCTCGACATACGGCATCTTCAGTCTCGATAGACGGTCCAACAGAAATTCTCGTTGTATATCGTTCAACGAATATCCTCCTCTCAATTATCGATACTGAATACCACTTTCTTGATCCTTAGCAACAGACACAGAAAAACTCATTTATACCAACAAAACCGTTACAAGCTGCACCGGCGGGAGGAGGTACGCTGGATTCGCAGCGAACCGATATGCTAGAGAAGTTATCAACTCGTATGCTACTAAACGTTTGCGATATGGGTTCTTCAAGCACGCTGCCCTCACTTGTTACGACTACTAACACAGGCTGGCAGGGATTGGTGTTTGGCTGGAAGCTTTGGAAAAAGATAATGACGGTTTCCGGTGCGGACGCCGATAGATTTTCAAAATAGGTTGTACTTGTGCCGCAAGGAACGTCAAAGTTTGTTGAGTTGTTGAATTGTTGAACCGTACATGTAACGTTATCCCCGTTATTCATATTGCTAATTATAGTGTTTGTGTTCGTCTCGATGGTATTGTTCAAACTGGCGTTTAATGTGTTCAAAGAATTAATCAGGCTAGCATTCAAGTTGTTGTCCGTGTTGCTGATTACCGATGTTAGGCTGTTAATATTATTGTTCAAGTTCGAGTTGATGCCGGTGAGCTGCGTATTAATGGTGTTAAGGACGTCGACGACCCTGGTAAGCTGCGCTTTACTTCGTTTCCTTTTTATGCGAATACCTGATCGTTCGCAGCTCTTACTGTCCTCCTTCTTTGTTGTACCCAACCCTGATCACACCTTTCGTTCACTTTTAAGCATGTGGACGTTTGAGATGACCCTCCATCTGTCTAGAACCAGCATACACAGGTGCCACTGCCCTGGTCTGTGCGAATGCAGGATGGCAGTCCGCGGATATTTCGGTACAAGCGCCGCAGAAGTGAGAATCCCTCTTAATTGAAGAATAATGCTGCTTAAACTGTCTAAGGCGCAGGGAAGTAACCCTGCGCCCAAATAATACATGGATGTATTCATTGTATCTTGCATGGCTCCGGGCTGAATCTCCCGGAAACAGTAGATTCAATTAACCTCGCCTGCATCAGCCTACAGATTTTTCGCAGCCTCCATCAACTGCTCTTTCGTCATAGCAGGCGAGTCGCTGCCTAAGCGATAGATGATCGACTCGCCGTCTTGTTCAATCATCCAGCTGATTTCTTGGTAGAAATGACTATCGGTATATACATAGGCATCGTTTTTAAAATAATGAGCCCCGTGTCCATTTAGGTCCAGCTCTTCATATTCAGCTGAAGGCGGGGCTAACGACTGTATTTTCACTTTGGAATCGGGTGCATTTTCCATGATCAAATATAGCGTCTCTTGATCTGCATTGCGATACACGGTGGTGTACGTTAACAACGGAAATGAGGCTGGTACGGAAGTTTTTCTCCATATAAGGTCCTTTCCTGTCTCCTCACTTTCGGCCTTTAACTCTTCCAGTAAAGCTGCACTATCCGTTTCGGAGCCCACATAAGCGCCGAAGGGAGAAAGCTCCATTCCTCCCGCGAACCTGTACGTTCCAAGCAAGGATTCCGGAGGCATCCTATCAAAATGACGGTCCATTAATGCCTTCCGCCAGACATCCAGGTCCTCGTTCACATCCGGTTGCGAGACCGGAATGAACGGCAAGCTCCTGACGTTGCCCAAATCGGTTAAATAGATAACGGCCGATTCTCCCGGGTTCAACTGGGTCTTCACCTCATTTCGGGCCTTGCTGATCCGCTCGAGTTGAGCCTTGCTTAACTTTAACTCCTCCAGCGTTTCGGCAGACATCGTCATATTGCCTTTCGTCTCCTCAAAGAGCAGCGTTCGACCCGCATAAGCAAAGCCGCTGACGACCGCAATCAGTAACATGACCATTACTGCCTTTGGCCATCTCCGTCTTCTTCCCATCGATTGCACTCCAATCTCCTCCCGCATTCGCTCCCCGTATGCGTTCATTACTCGGATATCTATGGAAGGAGGACACACGACGTTTTTATCATTTTGTTGAAAATCATCTTTCAATTGCTGCTCAATAGACATAGCCGTCCCGCTCCTTTCTGTGGTCGCGCTGACCATACATATGGCGCAGGCGCTTCAGGGCATGATGGTGCCTTGATTTTACCGTCCCTATCGGAACCTTCACCAAGTCGGCGATTTCTTCAAGCGTCAAATCCTGATAATACCTGAGGACGACAACCTCTTTAAGCTTCAAAGGCAGCGCTTCGAGCATTGGAATCAGCTCCAACCGATCACTCAGGTGGGATACTCGATCTTCCAACGCCAAAGGAGGCGGTTCGGAAAATACTCCCTTCACCCTTTCCAGCATACGACTCCTTCGCCAACCAACTTTTTCGCTTCCAGTTACGAACTTGCCTGATAATCAAGCCGTTGAACCAAGAACTGAATTTCTGCCCCTGCTCATAATTGTCCAGACTCTTGATCAGCTCGATATATACCTCGCTCATAATGTCCGGAACCTCTTGTTTGTTGGGAGCCAAGTAGTAGATTAATCCGTATGCCTGATCGCGCGTTAAATCATAAACTGCCCGGAACGCTTCTTCATCTCCCTGGCTCATCCGGATGAGCCAAGGTTTAATATCCATTTCATTCATAGGGCCGGCCTCCATTGTAAGACTTACACTTGATATTGGCTCCATCGCCCAATAAGGTTCAAATTTGATGTTACAAAAATTTTTGATAGAGGGCATGCCACCCCTTTTGTTCGAAATTGCAGCATCGGGTAAGCCTGCTCTTACCCTACGAAAAAACGCAGCACTCCTGCTGCGTTTCATCGAAAATATGAAGTTAGGGTCATCATTGGTTTATCGCTATATATCTGACTAGCGTCAAAGCCCCAGTTCCGCTTCGCCCGCAAGAAGTGCCGCCTGCAAGCGATCAATGGGCACATCCGCAGTGCGGCAATCGATACGAGCCGCCAGAGCCGCCGCCGCGCCCGCCGCTTCGCCTATGGCCATGCAGCTAGGGGTCAGACGCGTCGTTGCTTGCGCTTCATGCGTAGTCGAAATACAACGCCCGGCAAGCAGCAGATTATCCACATCTCGTGGAACGATGCTGCGGTAAGGAATGTCATACGCACCGCCTTCACGGATGAAGTTAGCCGTAACGCCCGTCCCTTCCGGGTTGTGGATATCGATCGGATATCCGCTTCTCGCAATGACATCAGGGAACCGCCGCCCATCCAACACATCCATGCCGTTCAGCACATATTCGCCAAGGATTCGTCTTGTCTCCCTGATGCCGATCTGAGTGCCGACTGCGCTGATAACGGCGTTCTCAAACCCCGCGATATGTTCCCGGAAAAACCGTTCGAGCAGGAGCACCTGTTTCCTGCCTTCAATCTCTGCAGAAGTAAGATGTTCCGCATCCGTCGGATCCAATCCCGAGACGCGCGATACGTTAATCAACACTTCATCCGGACCCGGTCCGGTAAAGAATAGCACGCCATCCCTAGGAATCGGCAATCCCGCCTCTTCCCATTCTTTGTAGAATCCCATCACACCTGTCAGCGGGAGCTGATCAAGTTCGGCGATTAATGACTTTTCATAAAATTGTTCCGGATTGCGCTGCATGTATGCCTTCACGGCATCGAGATTAACGCCGCGCATGCGAAATTTCATTGTCATCGGCTGCACTTTCCGGTTCTGATTCCCCTGCTCCCAAGCCGCACCGGCGGCAAAGGCAACATCTCCATCGCCCGTCGCGTCAACGAATACTTTGGCTGCGATTCGCCTGCGACCGCTTTTATTCTGAACGGTTACCTCCGTAATGCGCTGGTCTTGTACTTCAACATCCGTAACAAATGAATGCAGCAGCAAGTGCGCTCCGGCTTCTTGCAGCATGTCAAAGGCCAGTACTTTATACACTTCCGGATGATATGGGGTTAACGAATATACAAAACCGACCGTATCCCGCAAATGTCCCGGAGATGCGCCGAGCAGCATCAATCGGTCCACTATTTCTTGTGCGACGCCCTTAATGACCTGTTCTCCGACAGCCGTGTGAAACGTCATCCAAGGGTAAACCAATGCCACGGTAGACATTCCCCCAAGAAAGCCGTAACGTTCGATAAGAATCGTTCGCGCTCCGTTCCGGGCCGCGCTGATTGCTGCAGCGATGCCGGCCGGTCCTCCTCCGAGAACTGCGACGTCAAAGCGTTCACTCTGTTGCAACCTGATCCCAACCTCTCTTGTACAACTTGTGACGAGCCTGATGGGCTAACGATTCTTTTCTCTTCCTACTGTTAGTCCATCGATGAATTGATCCCTTGATGTTGCTTATTCTTCTTATTCGATACATTGGTCTTCAATCCTATCTGTAACCGGATATTTTAAATAAAAAAAGAAAGAGCGGAACAATCCCGCTCAAAGTATGATGATAAAATAGAAGAGCGCTGCCAAGACGAAACGGTATAGAGCAAACCATTCCAAACGAAGCCGTTTAATCAATTTGATAAATGTCACGACTGCAATCATTGCCACAAGAAAGGATGTCACAAAGCCAATCAACATCAGGACCAAATCGTCTGAGCTTAGCAAATCCCGACTATCGTATAAATCCAGTAAGGTTGCGCCAAACATAACCGGCACGGAAATGAGGAACGTAAAATCTGCGGCGGCTTTCTGGCTGGTGCCAAGCAAAAGACCGCCTGAAATCGTCGAGCCCGATCTCGAGAATCCCGGCCACAATGCCAAACACTGAAACAGGCCGATCCCGAAGGCTTGTTTATAATTTATCCGATCCATCGTATCGGCGGTTTCGGTTCTCCTGCTCCGTGCAGCAATGATCATCAACACGGCTCCGGCCACTAAACCGATCAAGACAGGGGTTGGGCCGAACAAATGGCTTTTTATCGTGTCCTTGAGCAGGAGATATACGATTAGTGCAGGTAACATTGCCAAAATCATATGTATGACATTTAGTCCTCGACTACGAGAAAAATCCATTCGAATCAGATTAGTCCCAATCGCCAAATATCTCTTCCAATATAGGATGAGAACGGCCATGACCGCACCCAGCTGTATAACGATTTTAAAAGTTGTGGCAGCGTCTCCCTCAAAGTTTAGCAAGCTGCCAGCTAAAATCAGATGTCCAGTAGACGATACCGGTAAAAATTCGGTTAAGCCCTCTATAATGCCGAGTATGATTGCTTTAACTACATCACTCATTAATGGATATCCCCCTTCGGAAATCTAACATTTCCAGTATAAGGGGGACATCCAACGTTTCCCATCGATTCATATAACAAAATTCCATTTCGAGTGACAACATTGTCACATAGCTCATTTACGCTTGCTGTCCACCCTGATAGATCGTTTCATCCTGACGCACGTTCCGTCCTGTTGCCTTGGCCAGCTCAAGCAGCTTTGTCGCATCATCCTCAGGTTTGTATCCGATCAGTTCCTCCAGATAATCGATGTTGTAGTAGTTATCACTGTTGGCTGAGGTACCGTACAGATTCAAATATTTCAGCCCGTCATCTGCTTCAATACAACAAACGATCAATTGAAGCATATCACGCTCGGATATCCAGATATGACCCGCACGCTCAGAATGAGGACGATCATCCCCAGGAAAGTTGCCAATACGAATATTGAACGAGGAGATCTTGCCTTGATCCGAGTAAAGCCTGCCCAGCAATTCAATATAACATTTGCTGAGACCATAAAAGCTATCCGGACGGTATGGATCATGGGGACCAACCTTCTCGTCAGTCCTGTAATATCCGGTTGCGTGATTGGAGCTGGCAAATATCATACGACGCACGCCGTTTTGTACCGCCGCCTCGAATAATTTGTAGGCACCGCTCACATTCCCCGCCAGGACCTTGCCGAGAAAATCCCCGTCGTCCTTGATCCAGGCAAAATGAATCACCGTGTCAATCCCCTGCGTTAGCTCTGCCAGCCGGGCTTCGTCACCGATGTCCATTTGTACAATGCCCAGCTTCTCGTCCGCATGTATATCAGCTCCGACAACGTCATACCGATTGTCTTGCTGCAGTCCCTTGAATACGACGCTTCCGATAGTACCTGCCGCACCCGTGATTAACAGTTTGCGTTTCATCTCCTCTAACCCCTCTCTCGCTTCATCCTCACCTGATTGCTGTCCTGTTAGTTATTACCCGCTTGGAAAAGGATGTATACGGAAATTTCGGGAGCTGTTGATTCCGTACCATTTCGCTAGACGAAAAGCCGTCCGGGATGATGAGAGTGGACTAAGCAGAACCATTACCGAACCATCGCTATCACTTTTTCTCGCGGATCTCGTTCAAAATTTGATCCATGAAATCCTCCACTTGCTTAACGCCAAGGTCTCCTTCGCCGCGTTTCCTCACAGCGACGGCTCCGGAGGCAACTTCGTTTTCTCCAAGTACGAGCGTGAAAGGAACCTTCTGCAGCTGTGCTTCCCTGATTTTATAGCCTAATTTTTCGTTGCGCCCATCCACTTCTGCCCGAATCCCCGCATCCCTCAGCGCTTCCTTTACTTGAAGGGCATAATTGAGTTGGTGATCCGATACCGGCAAGAGTTTGACCTGAACCGGGGCGAGCCAGAGCGGAAACGCGCCGCTATAATGCTCTGTCAAAATGCCGACAAACCGGTCGACCGAGCCGTAGATCGCGCGATGAATCACTACCGGCCGATATTTCCGGTTATCTTCCCCGATGTACGAAAGATCAAATTTCTCCGGCATTTGAAAATCAAGCTGGATCGTTCCGCACTGCCAGCTTCGTTTTAAGGCATCAAGAATGTGAAAATCAATTTTGGGCCCGTAAAATGCGCCATCCCCTTCATTCAATCGGTAAACGATCCCCATGCGATCCAAGACGTTTCGAAGCGCCGATTCTGCCTGGTTCCACAATTCCTCGGAGCCCATTGATTGTTCAGGCCGGGTCGACAGCTCGATTGTGTATTCAAAACCAAACACCTGATAAATCCGGTCGATCAACCCGATAACTCGGCCGATTTCATCCTCGATCTGATCGGGTCTGACGAAGATGTGCGCATCATCCTGACAGAATGTGCGAACTCGCATCATCCCGTTCAAGGCACCCGAAAACTCGTGACGGTGTACTTGGCCGAATTCGGATATTCGAATCGGAAGCTCTCGATAGGAATGCAGGCTGTTTTTAAAAATCAGCATATGTCCAGGACAATTCATGGGCTTCAGCGCAAATTTTGTTTCGTCGACCTCGGTAAAGTACATGTTTTCATGGTAATGATCCCAGTGGCCGGATTGCTCCCACAGCTTCTGGTTCATCATGAACGGAGTGCGGACTTCTTCGTAATCCTGCTTCCTCTGTTCTTCACGCGAGAAATGTTCAAGTTCATTACGGATAATCATTCCCTTAGGCAAATAAAAAGGCATGCCGGGCGCTTCTTCGGAAAACATAAACAATCCGAGCTCTTTGCCCAGCTTCCGGTGATCGCGCTTCCTGGCTTCTTCGAGCATTTGCAAATGTTCATCCAGCTGAGCCTTTTTGGGAAACGCCGTTCCGTAAATCCGCTGAAGCATTGGATTGTTTGAATCCCCACGCCAATATGCTCCGGCAACGCTCATTAATTTAAATCCTTTGATTCGTCCTGTAGACGGCAAATGCGGTCCGCGGCAAAGGTCGAAAAACTCGCCCTGATCATAAATCGAAATAACCGCATCCTTGGGCAGACCATGAATCAGCTCCAGCTTTAACGGATCCTCGCTGAAAATCTGTACCGCTTCTTCACGACTGACAACTCGACGAACAATGGGAAGATTCTCTTGCACGATCCGCTCCATTTCCTTCTCGATGGAAGAAAGGTCGTCGGTTGTTAATGCTTTTCCGAGGTCGATGTCGTAGTAAAAGCCATCGTCGATGACAGGTCCTATTCCCAGGTTGACTGCTTGATTTCCGTATATGCGTTTGATGGCCTGCGCCATTACGTGTGCCGTGCTGTGTCTGAGGATTTCGAGTCCATCCTTACTGTCAAGCGTAATGATTTCGACCTGACAGTCCTCCTCCAACGTCCGGTTTAAATCGACCGGTGCGCCATTGATTTTTCCCGCTACCGCATGTTTCATCAAGCTTGCACCAATGGACTTTGCGACTTGTTCAATTGTCGTGCCCCGATCATATTCCCGTATATCCCCATCGGGCAGCATTACTTTCAATTTCATGAGAAATCCTCCACTCCATATCGATATTTTTGAACGCAAAAAGGCGCACTTGTCCGCAAGGGACGAGCGCGCTCGTGGTTCCACCCTAAATTTGACCCGCCGTAATCGCGAATCCTCATTGGATCCTGTAACGGGAATACCCGGCGAAGTATACTCTCAAGGATAAACCTTGATTTCCATATCGCAGCTGCAAGGTGGTAAATCCTTAGGGGTGCCGAAGAGGATTTCAGCCCATGTCCTCTTTCTCTGAACGGCCCTTGGTTAAGGATTCATGTCCTTGGTCATCGCTATTCTTTCTTTCGTTTTCAATCTCACGCAAAAAAGCGCACTGATCCCGCAAAGGGACGAGTGCGCTCGTGGTTCCACCCTAATTCGACCCGCTTATAAAGCGAATCCTCATTGGATTCTGTAACGGGAACACCCGGCGAAGTTTACACTCAAGGATCATCCTTGATTTCAACATCGCAGCTACAAGGTGGTAAATCCTTAGGGGTGCCGAAGAGGATTTCAGCCCATGTCCTCTTTCTCTGAACGGCCCTTGGTTAAGGATTCATGTCCTTGATTACAGCTTTTATGTTTTTACATGGTACTTGAAATATTTGCCGGCGTCAAGCTGGAAGTTACTCCAATCGAACAAGCCCGCCATCCTTCACTTCATACACCTGATCGGCGACGCCTTCGAGCAGGCGAACATCGTGGGATATAAATAGGATGGTGCCTGTGTAATTTCGCATCATCGTCTCAAGCGCTTCCACGGCTGGAACGTCCAGAAAATTGCTTGGTTCATCCATAAGCAGGATGTTATAGCGCCCAAGCAGCAATTTGGCCAGCTGGAGCTTGATGATTTCGCCCCCGCTTAATACTGACAGCTCTTTGCGAACATCCTGCTGCGTGAACCCCATGGACGCGAGTACCGCTCGAATGTCCGAAACCGGGTATTCACAGTTTTCCTGCATGAATGCCATGACGTTCTGATTCCGATCGAACTTGTAACCGGTTTGGACAAAGCAGCCGATTTCCGCCTTGGGCGATAATGCAATACCGCTCTCCCGATTGCGGATCATGTTGAACAACGTCGTTTTTCCTGCTCCATTTGCGCCCGTGATTGCAATTTTTCCTCCAAGCGGGAATTGGAAGGACATATTGTCGAAGATCACCTTATCTCCGAATCGTTTGCAGATATCCTGCCCTGCAATCGGAAATGGATTGTGGAGCTCCAGCGCTTTGCTCTGTCGGAACTGGACATTTCGCATGGCCTCGGGGGCGGTAACTTCGCCAAGCGCTTTGATTCTCCGTTCCGTATTTTTGACTGCGTTATGGAGCTTTTTTTGTTTGCTCCCTTGGGACTTTTGATGGCCGAGGCGTCCGCCGCTTTCCGATCTGATTTTGCTGTTCGTTCCCTTTGAATCAAGCTTCCGAGCCTGATTTTTCTTCTCGATGATAACCTGCTCCAGTCGCTCCCGCTCTGCCACGTATTGTTTATATCGGGTTACTTGGCTTTGTCGTTCCTCTTCCTTCTGAACCAAGTAATCGGTATATCCTCCCCAATATTCGGTGATCTTTCCGTCTCTCAGCTCCCAGACCTTATCGACAACCTGGTCCAGGAAATAACGATCGTGACTGATGATGAGCAGAGCTCCGGAATAATGTTTAAGCTGGTTAACGAGGAAGTCGATGCCGCCGCGATCCAGATGAGATGTCGGCTCGTCGGCAAATATGCCGTGCGCTTCGCCCGACAGTGCCTGTGCAATTTTTAGTCGTGTTTCTTCCCCGCCGCTCATGGTCTCGGCTTGCACTTGGTTGATGCCTAATCTGCCAACGATGGCGTAATCCTGCACATCTTGGACGACTACCTCATCCAATTGGGGGAGATAGGTAAACGTTCCTTCCCTTGCAATCTTGCCGTGCTGTACAGGCATTTTGCCTAGCAACGCTTTGAGCAGTGTACTTTTTCCAGCTCCGTTGGCACCAACCAGACCGATTCGATCAAACTCATATAACTCCAAATGGTCGATATCGAGCACAGTGCGTCCCAGATATTCCACATAAAGATCCGTTGCTTTTATCAACAACATTTAAATACCTCCTTCGAAAATCGCAGTTTCCGTCGTTTCGTTCGCAGGTTGGACCTGCGATTTGCAAAGAGAGGATTATATAAAGAAGAACCAGTGTATCCTATGCATCCTCATGCCTCCTTTTCATATCAATGACTTTGACGTTACATTGCCAGCAGGAGAGCAATAAAAAATGCAGATTCAAGTCCACGTGTGGGCTTGAATCTGCATGGGTTACGTGCCAGAACAGAGCGAAATAAGGCACAGCAAATATGCCGTCCAGGTCGCAATCAATGTCCTCATACGTAAAAATAAGCAGCTCAAAAAAAGCCCACACGAGTGGAAATCCGCTTCTTTATCGCATACTTACCATAAACGCATGGAGTGAACCATTGATCGCAATCCTCCTCTTCTTTAATAGCCGTATCTTAACATCATCGGCTTCAACCGTCAATTGATACGCTTCCTGATATACAGTTAGTTTACATGTCCGCATGATCTAACCCTAACGGTTTAACTGCAAGAACGCATTCTCTTCCCCGCTGGAATCACCTTCAAATCGCCTCCGCCCTAATCAATTCCAGCCAATGTTCAAGCGTTTCTTTAATCTCAAAGCGATTTCTAGACCGCATTTCCTTTAATGTATCCCAGTTATCATTTACGACCACCAACAGATATTCTCCGCTGGCACTCGAATCCGGTGACCAACCTAAGTCGATAATCAATCTCTCCTGCCCGCTTTTGGGCACGATCCATTCACCTTTCTCCAGCCTCATCTGAATGATTTGCAGCAGATCCTCGGTGAAATAGTGCCAGTTCTTGATAAATCCATCTGCATCGGGCTCAGGTTCAACATCATAGAACTTATTGTAGCAAACGGCAAAACCTGCCGGAATTCGAAGCTCCATCATTTCCAATGTTCATGTACTCCTTATCAATGTCCGCCAAGCTTCTCAAACTCTTTTTTATACAATTCATATTTAACCGCCCACGCATCTTTGCGGGATTCCATCGTTCTTTCATCAAGCAGCGCCTCGATGACATCCAGGCATACATCCCATCCGGCAATGTCCTTAGGCGTATGGTCCGTGATGCTCGTGATTCGCTCTGTCAGCACCAACCGGCAGCCGCCTCTTTCCGGATGCAATTCGAAGCGGACCCGGTCCTCACCCCACGTATATTCCAGAACGGACAGCTCTTTGTAATCGGTAATCTCAAATACCTCGAATGTTCCGTCCTGCATATCAAAAGTAATGGTTCCGCCCAAACGCAAGTCTTCCACCTTGAGTTCAGAAAACCACCTTGTCAATTTTTCGTTATCCGTCAGGTAAGACCAAACGTTCTCCACGGAATGCTTCAATGTGCGTTCGAATCGGACCCTTGTTCCAAACTCGTCTTGCTCTACCACAGCCAACATTATATAACCTCCTTCCCGTTATCGACGATCTCAAACTTTTAGAATGACTCCATTGACATTAAGGATAAACTGCGCTTTCCTTAATTTAATAGAATTATAGCTCCATATGCAGCTATTTCATACCTGCCATGGTCCTTCATATAATTTTCGATTAGGAAAGGAGAACACTTCATTGTCCGGAATTACCTTTGTTCGTAACCCCGATTTGCCGTTCCTGGAGCTTAAGCACTGCGATTCCCTAGATCATTTGTCGTACAAAAAACATTTTCATGAGGAGCTCTCCATCGGTTTGGTTGAGGAGGGAACCACACGCGTCTGGTCAGAAGGACAGCAGTTCCAGGCTTCAGCGGGACAGGTCGTCTGTTTTCCCCCGCTGGTCCCTCATGCCTGTCATCCGGAGAATCCCTCCATTTGGAAATATACGATGATATTTATTCATCCCGAATGGTTTGCCGATGTTCCTTGCGATCTTCCGATCCGCCGTCCCCATTTCCCGGTTCTTCTCCAAGGGGCTCGGGGGAGCCAATGCCGCCAATTGATCCTTGCTTGCAGATCGCTGCTTCACGAGGATGCCTCGCCCTTAGAGATTGAGTCGATGCTTCTGGAATTAATGCATTTAACGAAGGTCATATTGCAGCCCTCAACCCCCGTCTCGGACATGGAACGTGCAGCCCCCGCCGTTCTGCAGGTCAAGTCATATCTCGATCTTCATTTCAAAGAGCGCATTACGCTGGATACACTCCAAGAGATCTCGGGTATCAGCAAATTTCATCTGATTCGTCTGTTTAATGCGACATTTCACCTTGCTCCCCATGCCTATCAAAATTTACTGCGCATCAATTATGCCAAGCGGGAGCTGTTAAGCGGCCGGCCGATTGCCGACGTCGCTTTTGATGCCGGATTCTACGATCAAAGCCATTTTACGAGAACTTTTTCAGGCTGTGTCGGCACGACTCCGCTTCAATATATAAGGGCAGCTACAACCTGACCGCAATTTTTTACAAGACCGCCTTGCGCACGAATTGTACAATCGAAAAAAATCGAGGGTGCCTTGACGAGAATGATCAAGGGCAATCAGGGAAGAAAACCCGTCAATACGGGTTTCTTCCCGAGAGTGTCCTCAGCTTTGCATCGGTGCCTGTTTCCATGTAATGCCGTCAATGAGGCCAAAGCCCTTTTCCTTGACGTAATCGGTCTTTACAGTAATTCAATATACCCTTCCGTTCCATGCACCCGGATTCGCTGCCCATCCTTTATCCGTTTGGTGGCATTCTCCACGCCGACAACGGCCGGCAATCCATACTCACGTGCAATTACGGCGCCATGGGTCATCAGTCCGCCAACTTCGGTGACCAGTCCTTTGATGGATACAAACAATGGCGTCCAGCTGGGGTCTGTAAAGGAGGTGACTAAAATATCTCCCTCATCCAGATCGGCGTCTTCCATGTTTAAGATGACGCGTGCGCGTCCCTCGATAACGCCGGAGGAGACGGCAAGACCTGCAATTGCTCCGTCAGGAAGATCTTCTCGTTTGTAGGCCCCTGTGATGATTTCACCCTCCGATGTGATGAGACGCGGCGGCGTTAATTTTTCATACAATTTATACTCGTCTTTTCGCTGGCTGATCATCTTTCTTGGCGCAAGCCTCGCTTGCTGCTCGACCATGCAACCCGGGTCATCCAATGTATTGGTGCGCACGACTTCGTGAAGTTCCTCAAAAGTAAGATAATAAATATCTTCCTTTTCATGAATAACGCCCGCTTGCACGAGCCGTTCGGCTTCTTTCAGCAAAGCCTGCTTATAAACGAAGTACCGACTCACCATGCCGTATTTGGGATATTCCCGGTAACCGATGAAATTCCGGATGAGGTCGATCTTTCGTTTGGTTTCTTTGGCTTTTTGTTCACCATCCGGCAATTGCATCAATCGCTCTAATAGTTCTTTTTCTTTTTTCAAAGCTTCCTGGCGCCCCTGCTCAAACTTCCGAACACTTTCATTTGGTTCAAAGTTTTTGATGTTGCCCAGGATCAAAGGGATAAGCGTGCTTGGTTTTTCACTCCACCGGGTTCTTGTGATATCGATTTCTCCGGCACATCGCATGCCATACTTGTCGAGAAAACTTTGAATTGCGTCAAGGGCTTCCTGCCCGCCATCCAGCTTAACCAGTTCATCCAAGAAGGCGTCGTCTTTGACATGCTGTAAATAATCGATGACTTCCGGATAAGGACGGATTGCATCAGCGACATCGAGCAGGGCCAAGCCCATTTCCGAAGTAATATTGTGGGGTACAGATTGTGAAAGCGTGTCTGCTGCGTTTTTTTCACCTAACCATTGGTTCATTCGCTCATTAACCCATGCTGAAGCATTCATGGCAGCCATAAACACAGCCGAACTTTGCGGGTCAAACAAGATCTTCTTTAATTGCTGAATATCTTCCAGGATAAAATCAAACAAATCCGATCCAGACTTCGTTTGGATGTGTTGTTTTAACTCTTCGATCGATGTCTGACTACGTTTAATCAAATCAGAAACGATCGTCGGATCGTTATCGAATTGCGGTTGGGCACCGGCAGGCGGCATACCTTTATTGCTTTTACCCGGGCTTGATTCGTTTTTATCGTTTGGTAATAGTTTTATGAAATCTCGATCGATTATGGTCATAAGCGCGTCTTTTAGAAGCGGATCGTGTTGTCCCATGCCATTCACTAAAAATTCTCTGCTGTCAGGTGATGCCAGATTCCGTGTGACATCAACAAACAATCTTCCGCCAGCTTTATGCATGGGGGCTGAAGTCGTCATCAGAAAAAATGACAATCCAAGCGGCTTTATGGGATCCGTCATCATTTGTTGATGACCCACAGAGATATAGACGTGATTTTCTTCATCATTCGCTTCAGGGATCGGAAATAAAGTCGTGATAGGCCGGCTTTGGACCATATAAAATATGTCATCGACTAGGCACCATTCGATATCTTGCGGCTGACCGAAATAAGCTTCAATCTGTCTCCCGATGCTTGCCAGCTGTAATATTTGCTCATCCGTCAGGGTTTGAGCCTTTTGCCGATCCGGATCCAGCTGCTTTGTTTCTGTTCCTCCTTCGTTCCGTGCATAGATTGCCAAAGTTTTAGTGGCGATCCGCTTCTCGGCGATTTTTCCTTCCCGTACTTTGTAACCATCGGCAGAAACCAAGCCAGAGACTAGCGCTTCTCCAAGTCCATAACTGGCATCAATGGAGAGGAGCTTTCGGTTTCCGGTCATCGGATCAGCGGTAAACATGATCCCAGAAGCAAGCGGGAAAACCATCCTTTGAACGATAACGGATAAATAAACTTGACGGTGGTCAAATCCATTTTGCATACGGTAGATGACCGCGCGGTCCGTAAATAGCGAAGCCCAGCATTTGCGGATATGCTGCAGGATGGCATCTTTGCCGATGATGTTTAAGTAGGTGTCTTGTTGCCCCGCGAAAGAGGCATGCGGCAAATCTTCGGCGGTCGCGCTGGAACGTACGGCATAAGCATGCTCTTCGCCAAACCGGGAGAGAGACTCGGTTACTGCAGTCACCACGTCGGAAGGGATCTCAACGTTCATAAGGGTTTCCCGAATCTTCCTGCTGATTTCACCAATTTGATCTCGATCCTCTACGGATAGCATGGTTAGTCGATGGAGCAAAGCATGATACGTTTCGTTGTGTTCGACGGCTCTTTGATATCCCTCGGTTGTCACGCAAAATCCTTCAGGAACTTGGATTCCTTCGATTTTTGATAATTCCCCTAAATTCAATCCTTTTCCGCCAACAAGCCAAAGCTGGGATGTTGCCATTTCCTTAAAATCGATAACCAACGAACTCATTCAACATCTCTCCTAACCATGGATTTGAAAAAAAACATTTGACAAGAGATTTTTCGGCATGCTACAATGAAAATGTAAGATAAGATATTTATGACCTTTTACACAATCTCAGTCGTGGTCTGATTATATCACCGCGTCTGTTTATATGCAATACAAAAGAACCTGGTCCATCGACTCAGGTTCTTTTTTTTATGACCATCCGCTTCTTTGCTTCGTCGTTCCTGCTTCGGGCTTGGACAGTGCCTGTTCAATTTCCGATACGGATCGCATTTACCCAGGCAGGAGCAGAAGCCGCTCGCCGGGCATCGTCTCAAGCTGAATCCGTTCTCCTGCAATCGCTTGCCCTTCCGCCCCGTCCCGGTAAACGATGACGCCCCGATCCGGCCATGGATTGAGCAGCTTGAGCTCTCTTCCACGCTCGCTTGTAATCAGAACGTATCGCACCTTGCCGTTCTCAATCTCGCTGCTTACGACAAAGGCGCCTACGGCTCTTAGCTTCTTGAATCTCGCTGTTCTGTCTGCTGGCCAGGTCGGAAAAAGGCGCAGGATGCCTTGATGGCTCTGCAGCAGCATTTCGTGCAGGCATGCCGGTACGCCGGCCGCATCCTCAATTCCTCCGCCTCCGTGATGGATCGACAGATTGGGCAGCGCGTACCGCTCGCATTCCGCTCTCAAACGTTCCAGAAGCTCGGCCGGGTCATGGCCGACCCGCGCGGCTGCAGCGTAATAGGTTGGAAAAGCGTTGAAGTCGGACCAGCGCTGCATCTCTGCCACCGTATCCTGCGCGATCTTCAGCTCTTCGGGCGAACTGTCGAGTCCAAGGTTCCCGGCCGGGAAAATATGCTGCACCGCCAATGAATTGCGGTCGTTCCAGCTCATTCCCTCCTCGGTCAATCTATAGACCGTTTTGCCGCTTCGTTCCATCAGCGGATAAGCGCTCAAGTTCGCTAAAATGTGCCGCCACTTCGGCTGTCTATGCGTATCCCGATCCAGCTCTACACTCAAATGGAGCATGGCTCGCATGATCATTCGCACGAAGCCGAGCGAAAGAATCGGGTTTTTCCGGTCTTGGGAGCGCTCGTGGATGTCATCATCGTAGATGACGTAACGTCCATTCTCAAAGACCAGGTAGTCTTCCCAAAAATCGGCGACCGCAAGCAGATAAGGATAGACCTTTCGCGCGTAGTCCAGATCGTATGTATAGTAAATATGCATAAGCAAGTTGACCGCCGCAAACGAGGCGTTTGATTTTTGGCCGTGAAACAGCGCGGAACAAACCATGCCGTCCGGACCGAGTTCGACCGGCATGTAGATGCCCCGGCAGTTCAACTTCTCGCGGGCCAATACTTTTCCAAGGGGAAGGAAGGCCAGCAAGGGATCGCAGTAGCCTGAAGACAAGGCGATCCGATTTCCGGTATACAAGCCGAAGTAAGGCGCTTCAAAGTTGTAATTCATCGTGTAGGACCCGGTCCATTTCGGCCGGTCCGTCGTCACCCAGTTGCCGAACAGGCCCGGCTGGACCTTGTCTGGACGCATACAGGATCCAATGATGTAGTAAGAGGCGTAATAGTACTTCTCTAATACGGGATCGCCGATTTCGATCGAGGACGCGCGCCAGTACTCGCTCCACCAGCCCCGATGGTTTTGCTTGCGTTTGGCCAGATCGTCCAAGCCTCCGGTTGCGTAATCATTCAGCAGGCCTAGTGCCCCTTGCAGGCAATCCGGCTCGTCTCGGTTGCTGACGATCGCCGTCACAACAGCCAATCGTTCTCCTGCCCGGATCTGAAAGGAAGCTTCCACATTCTGAAACAGCCACTTGTTTTGCGCGTTCGTACCGATGACACGACATGCGGCAGCCACTCGTCGAACTTGCGGCAGGCTGCCTGGATTGGCGGCGTAGCGGAACCAGATTGCTTCCGGGTCGGCCCCGTTATCGTAATGGTAGACCTCATCGGTGGCACTATCGCCGGCATGGAGTCTGGCGGTTACATCCAGCTTCCCTGCCATGCATTCCAGTTCGGTCACCAGCACGTTGGAATCTGCGGAAACCCAGGAACATAGCCGCAGCTTCACCTGCTCATTTCGGAATGATCCCCTCGTTTCGGCATTCAATATGTCCTGCTCCAGGTCATACGACGCATCCGCGAGCCGAGGCATCAGCAGCGATATCTGCCCGACCGTTATGATGCGCGCGCCCGTTCTCCGGCCGTTGTCCCGGAGCAAGCGTCCAATCCGCTGTTCTTCACTTTCGCCAAGATGAGGCTGAACCCAAAAATCGTTTTTGCCAATGTAAAAGGTCTGATGATGGGCCTCGCCGCCGATCGAAACCCCTACGTCGCCGTTGCCGAGCAGCGGCGCGTCCGTCCACGTATCCGTTGGGATCCGGGTTGGCGGACGTCGGAATACGCCTATATGGTCTTTCCATTGCTCTTCCCGAATGCTTATTTCATCCTGGTTCATCCATACACTCGATTCCATTGCTCTCCTCCTTGGTTAAAATCCTTGACAGATGCTATGACAAAGGCTTCAGCTCCAGCCGCAAGCGACGAGGCCTTTCATCCAGCTTGACATTCACCGGTTGTCCTGGCCGAAATTCGAACTCCTGGATTCGCGCCACCATGTCCGGCAATATGAGCCGGACAGCCTGCCTTCCGCTGCATGTTCGAAGCGTCACGTCTACCATCTGTTCTTCCCGATCCCAGCTTAACTCGCACTGCACCCCGCCTCTTGCCAGCAAAGGCCCGACAGATCCCCGAATCCACCGTGTCGGCAAGGCCGGAAGCAAATGCAGCTCGCCTGGCACAGAGAACAACAGCATCTCCTGCACTGCGGCCGTCCATCCCATATTCGCATCCAATTGAACGGGCGCCCAGTCCATATCCACGCCGATCCCCATGCCCCGCCAGTCGTTATGAAGCGTCATCAAATTATTCATGACGCAGGAGCGGCCGAGGATATCCAAACATTCTAGAGCCAGGTCCCCTTCTCCCATGCGCGCATAATTATTCGCCATATGGGCGAGTGACCAGCCGGACTGCTCCTTCAGACCGATGACGAGCCGCTTCCGGATAGCCTGGACGAAAGCATCGAACAGCGCCGGATCGTTCTGCCTGGTCACTTCAATCCCCGGAAAGACGGGGTACGCATGCGACTGATGGCGATGATGGTAATTGTCATCATAATCGGGATGCATCCATTCGCGGACGGCACCGTCCTCGTTGATCTGATATGGAGGTATGCGCTCCAGCATAGCCCTCCACTGATTCTCTTCCTCCTCACTTTCCCCGATCGCACGCAAACCGTCAGCCAAGTTTCTCATTAATTCCTTGGCGATCGCGAAATCCATCGTGGCGTTAACCGTCGTGCCCATCGAATGACCGGGTCCTTTCCAATAATTCCCCGGCGTATTCTCCGGCGAATTGGAAGGCGAACTTACAAAGAATCCATTCTCGCCAAGGATGAAGAAATCCCTGTAAAACCATGCCGCCTCGCGCATGAACGGAATCGCGCGTTCGCGCAGGAAGGCTATATCGCCCGTATGCAGATAATAGTCGTAATACAGCTGGCTGACCCAGCCCGCGCCCCCGGTCCAATGTACGATGTGGGGCTGGAGATGTTTGAGCAGCCCCGAGTCCGGCGCCGTCGGAGCGGGAATGTAAATCCCGCGGCAGCCGTATAAGAGGCGCGCATTCGTCCGGAAGTCGTCCATCAGCGAATCCATGTAGTCGAACACGGCCAGCATTAGGCCCGACATATTGCCGGAGAGCGCCTGCCAATACATCATTTGCAAATTTTCGTTCACCATGTGAAACGCCCATACCGCATCGTAATCGCCAGCCCACAATCCGTAGAGATGGCAGGGCTGCCCCTTCTCGCGCGAGGCGGATATAAGCAGGTAGCGTCCGTACGCCCACATCTTCTCCATCAGTGCGTCCGGAACCTCGCCCCTGTATGCTTCCATCAGCAGCTCCTCATTGGAGCGCTCCCTTCCTTGCGCCCTCAAGTCGAAGGACGATGCGTGGAACAATCTGCCGTGCTCCGAAGCATGCCGTGCGAGCAGCATCTCGTAGTCGGCTGCCAGATCCCGAAGCTCGAATGTCAAGCGCTCCCACTGCTCTTCCCTCTTCCCCGACGGAAACAACCGGATGATCACGAGCAGCGACTCGGCGTCTTTAATTGAGTACTCCCGTTCATTGGCACCCAATGTCCCGGACCGATTGACGATCCTGGCGACTGCTCCGAAGTCCGAGCCGTCATTGTTGCGAGCGGCGTAGTATAAATAATGGCTGTCCCGCTTCGATTCGGGAGCCTCCGGGATATAAGCCGTTCCCGGCCGGCGTGTATCCTCGGGATTATGCGGCTGAAAGGTCATCGTGGCTTCCAGCGCAAGCGGACCCTGCTTACGGATGGCCAAGACGACGGAATCGTCCGTGCGGGAGACGAATAACGATCTTTCGTACGCGGTCTCCCCAACCGTCCAACGAACCGTAACTTCCCCTGTGGCCATGTTCAGTCTTCGCTCATAACTGCGGAAGGCGCTGTGCTGCGGCATATAAATCTTCAGGTCCCCCAGCGGAAGAGGCGACGCAATCTTCGGCTCGTATCCGCTCGTGCGCAGGCATTTGACTAGAACGCCATCAGCTTCCTCTGCTTCTCCTTCGGCGAGAAGGCGCCGAACCTCGGGAAGTATTGCGCTCACATCCGGCAACTCCGGTGTCGAGCCCTTACGCCACAGAAGCTCATGATTGAGCAGTATGGTTTCTTCGTACACTCCTCCGTATACCGAAGCACCGATGCAGCCATTGCCAGACGGCATCGCTTCCCTCCACTGGGACCGCCACCATGCTGCGGGATAGCGCATCGTCAAGATATGTTTCTGATCGGTATTGCGATGATCTGAATGCATGCCATATATCCTCCTCTCCAAGTCAAATCATATCCGGCACTCCATAGCTTGGGCCCGAATCGACGGTATCGAGATCAAGGTTCTTAAAAAATGGGGACAGCAAAAACTCAATCTCGTTCATGTCCTGGTCCTCGATGTCGGTAACGATAAGGCCATCCCCCGGGGATGGCCTGGTATCGGCGACTGGATTTGCAAGCCTTGCATTCCATGCATTCGCGGGGTTATCGAAGGCGCGACTCCTGGATAACAACGCCGTCCTTGTTGTTAAATCGTTCGGTTGCTTCCTTAATAATCTCGTTGCCGCCTTTCTGGCGATATTCCTCGATGACCTTGGGCCAATCGGCGATATCCTCGTTGCCGTAAATCATTTTGACCATATGGTCGACGATGATCTTAGGCGCCTGATCCGGCCGCTTGGAAGCGAGGTCCGGATACCGCTGGAACGATTCCAAATCAGGGATAAAGATAATGCCGCCCACCCCTTCTCTTGCCAGTGTGTTATCCAGCGCATCCAGCACGTCTTGGCCGCCTTCGAGCTGCTCCATCCGCATCCGATTGATTGTCGCATCGCCCACGAATCCCAGCATGCCCCTGAAGCCTTGCTCGGCTTCTTCTTCCGCGGTTGTAGGCGCTTTGTAATTCACTTTGCCATTATCGATCGTGTAATTCTCCCCTTCGATGCCGAAGGTGAAGAACATTTTGGCTTCATCGGTCAGCATCCAATCCAGCATCTTGATAATGCGGATCGCTTTTTCCTCCGGCACATTCTTGTTGATGTACAAAGACGTAATAACCGAGCTGTACAATCCGTAACCGCTCAGTCCGTCAGGCCCGACCGGTGACGGAATGATTTCAACCTCGGCCTTCGGATCAACCGCTTTGATCTTCGAGCGGAAATCGAGCAGCCCCGCAGCGTTGGACGTCCACATGCCGGCTTTGCCGCCATTGATATTTTCTGCGTATGTAGTTACATTCAATGTGGCAAAGTCTTTTGGTACCAAGCCTTCATCATACATGGTTTTGTACATGGTCAGCGCCTTGGTCATATTGTCTACGTCGAAAAACTTGGGAACGATCTCGTCGCCCTGCTGCATGAACTGATAGCCTAACGCGTCGTAAGGGCCGAAGAAGAGGTCGGCGTACTTAAAGTCCATGCGAAGCTGGTACGGATTTTCGACACCCAGCTTCTTGAATGCGCGAATGACATCAAGGAATTCCTCCGGCGTCTTCGGCACGGGCAATCCGGTTTGCTTCAGCAGATCGGTCCGAATGAACGTGGCCCGTCTGGACGGATTGCTTAGCCAGTTCGGGATGCCGTAAATCTTGCCCTTATAACTGACTTCGTCCCAGGCTGCTTCCGTGACGTGCTTCATGATGTTCGGCGCGTGTTGCTTCAGCAGATCGTCGAGCGGCATGAAGACACCGGCTTGGACGGACCCTGCCATCGATTTGTCCGTCGCACCTCCTACGTTTTGCACGACGTCGGGGATATTATTGCTTGCGAACATAATCGACATTTTGGAATCGAAATCTTTAAGCGGAATCGTAGTCAACTGAACGTCGGTATTCGTACGCTTCTCCAGTTCCAGCACCCATTTATCTTTGTTGATATCCGGAGACTGCTCCACATGGGGATTGCCGCTTGTCGTGATCGACATGCTGAACTTCAGAGGCTCCTCCGCTCCCGAATGGCCGGTCTCGCCGGTTTGGGCCGGTTGTTGATTGGTCTGCCCCTCACTCGAGTTGCCTGGAGTGCTGCCGCCACCAGCGCAAGCGCTTACACTTCCGACTGCAAGAATGATGGCTAGCATCAGGCTTAGTCGTCTCTTCATCGTACCTTCATCTCCTTTTCATTGAATAAACCACAACAATAAGTTACTAAATATAAAAATTAATGGTTATGGCATATTTATTATGGATGTGTGTTTTTTTATCATGGGCTACGATTTGATCGAACCGATGAGCATGCCTTTCACAAAATATTTTTGCAGAAAAGGATACACCAGCATGATCGGCAGCACCGATACGATTATGACGGACATTTGGACGCCGCTTGGCGACACGTTCGACAACTCCTCCATCAAACCTCCCGCCTCGGCCATGGAGTTATTCATCACGATTTCCTGAAGCCTGAGCTGCAGCGGATACAGCGTGCGCGAGTTGATGTAATATAACGCTTGCGAGTATGAATTCCAATGCGTGACTGCATAGAACAACCCCATCGTCGCCATGATCGGTTTGGACAGCGGGAGCACGACGCTCCATATGATCCTAAGCTCTGAAGCTCCGTCTGTTCTGGCGCAGTCGATCAACTCATTAGGCAGGCTCATATAGAAAGACCTCATGATGAATAAATTATAGGCGCTGATTGCGCCTGGGATCATAAGTGCCCACAGCGTATCGAGCAAATGCAGATTTTTGATAAGCAGAAAGTTCGGGATAAGCGGCGCCGAGAAAATGAAAGTAACGAGAATGAGCATCAGAATGGGCTTGCGTCCCTGATACTCCTGCCTGGACAGGGGGTAAGCGAGCGATGCGGTCGAGACGAGATTGATCAAGGTGCCGACGACCGTAATGAACACGCTGACGCCGAACGCGCGCAGGATCGACGGATCATTGAGAATAACTTGATAATTATCGAAGGTCAGATCGACCGGAATCAGCGAAACGCGCCCGCTATTGATAGCCGCTTCACTGCTCAGAGACTTAGCCAGTACGTGTAAAATCGGAAAAATCATCATTATCCCGAGCAGCGTCATAAAGATATAGTTCATGCAGTCAAATAAATGGAAACGACGAAGCTTCGATGATGGCTGCATGCCGCAACCCTCCTTTTGATTCGTAAAATTAATACAGTCCGCTGCCCGTCGCTTTCTTGCTCAGCGTGTTGCCGATCATGATCAGGCCAAGGCCGACCACGGATTTGAACAAACCGATGGCGGTCGTGTAGCTGTATTGCTGCTGGATCAAACCGACGCGATAGATATACGTATCCAGAATATCGCCGCTATTTTCATTTAACGGGTTCAGGAACACGAATACCCGTTCGAAACCGAAATCAAGAAAGTTGCCAATATGCAGCAAAAACATGATGACGACCGTTGGCAAAATGGCCGGTATAGTAATCTTCGAGATTTGCTTCCAGCGGTTGGCACCATCGATGCGGGCAGCCTCGTACAGTTCAGGATTGATGCCGGCGAGCGCCGCAAGGTATACGATCGTGCCCCAACCGCTGTCCTTCCAAATGCCCGATCCTACGAGAATGCTTCGGATATAGGACTCTTCCCCGAGAAAATAAATGGAGTCCAAACCTAGCGATTCGAGCATGCTGTTTACGAGCCCTGTGGAC
This sequence comes from Paenibacillus sp. FSL W8-0919, assembly GCF_038003785.1. NCBI lineage: Bacteria > Bacillati > Bacillota > Bacilli > Caryophanales > Paenibacillaceae > Paenibacillus > Paenibacillus sp. FSL W8-0919. The sequence continues at coordinate 4,419,011 of NZ_JBBOPV010000001.1, read as the reverse complement.
GGGGACAAAATACCGATGGCGATGCCCCCAATGATGACCCATGATAAAAAATGCGGCATGTACACGACGGTTTGCAGCACTCGCTTAAACAAAACCACCCTCATCTCATTCAGCAGGATCGCCAAAATGATCGGCACGGGAAAAGCAAAGATGAGGTCATAACCACCGATTAAAATCGTGTTCTTCAAAATCCGCAAAAATTCGCTGTATTCAAACATGCGTCGGAAATGCTCCAGCCCGACCCACGGACTTGCAGAAAATCCATTGAATATGTTGTAATCCTGGAACGCCATGGCCGAGCCTAGCAACGGAATGTATTTGAATACGATGAAATACAACAATCCTGGCAGCGAGATGATGTAAAGAACCTTGTATTTGCGGAACTGGCTCAACCTCGATCGGGACATGGAAGTGCGTTTGGGCGGCTTCGATGCGGCAATGGGCGTGTTTCCCGGCATATTCTTCACTCCTTCTGTAAATCATGTGCTACTTCTCTTCGAATTTAAGCGCAGCATCAATGGCATCGAGCGTAGCCGCGTCAAGCCGGATACCGGAAGCGTGGACGTTATGGTCCACCTGCTCTGGTCTCGAGGCTCCGACGATGCAGCTGGCCACGGATGGCTGACGCAGAATCCAGGCTAGCGCCATTTGTGCAAGCGAGATGCCGGCCTGATCCGCGATCGGTTTCAGTCGCTGCACCCGCTTCAGGTGATCCTCGTCAATCCAGCGGGAGATGGCTCCGTTCTGCTTCGGGTCCGCCGCCCTCGAGCTTGGCGGGATCATGCCGCCAGGCTCGTATTTGCCAGTAAGCGCGCCTTGGGCAAGCGGAGAGAATACGATTTGGCCGAGCCCCTCCCTCTCGCAAACCGGGATCAGCTCCAGTTCCGGTTCGCGAAGGAGCATATGGTATTGCGGTTGACTGGAGATGATGCGGTTCAGGTTCAATTCGGCGCCCGTCCGAACCGCATCCACGATCTGCGCCGGTCTCCACATGCTCACACCTGTGTACAACACTTTGCCCGCTTTCACCAGATCATCGAGAGCCCGGAGCGTTTCGTCGAGCGGCGTATCGGGATCGTACCGGTGACACTGATACAAGTCGATATAGTCGACGCCAAGCCGCTTCAAGCTCAAGTCGCACTGCTCGCGAATATGCTTGCGGGACAAGCCGCGGTCATTGGGGCCGTCTCCTACCGGCACGCAAACCTTTGTGGCCAGAACATATGAGCTTCGTTCGTATTTGGCCAATGCATGCCCAACGATCCTTTCTGCTTCACCATGATGATAGACGTTCGCCGTATCAAATAGATTTATGCCATGCCCATAAGCGCGGTCGATGATCCTCTCCGGAAGCCTGGGATCTGAAGCCGCTCCGACGGTAAGCCAGCTGCCGAGTGCGATTTCGCTCACCTTCAATCCACTGTTACCCAGTCTTCTGTACTGCATAGATGTCAACTCCATTCCATCTTCAAAATTCAGGCTGTGCCCGCACTGTTTGGTACAGGTTCTGATATCCTGCAAATCGATCATAAAACGACAGACTATGTAAGCTCCATGTCGCGTCTCCATACTGCCCTGTGTTTTTCTACGACGTTGTTTCATCATTCCGCCTGACTTTTATGGCGAACGTGCCCCGCGTGACACCACAATGTTACGAGCGGATCGTCTTCGCTGGAACGAAGGTGATGGTCTTCGCCAGCTTCAATAATCAGGATATCCCCTGTGGTTACAACGTGCTCCACTCCATCCACCTCCATGATGCCGTACCCTTGGATTATGATGAACGCCTCTCGATCCGGATGCGTATGTATATCCAAGCCTCCGGGTCCGTCGTTCGTATGGCTTCTTTCGCCGGGCTTCGTGAAAGCGAGACCACCGGCGCATAAATAATCGCCGGGCAGAAGGTCTCCGAGTATATGGCCAGACCTCGTATCCTTCAATTCATGAAGCCGAAATCGTAGCATTTCGGGTTCCACCTTAATAGAATTTGATCAGCTTGGCTTTCTTGAACATCATACCTTCCGATCGCTTCTTGCAACATGTCGTTTCTTAAGCCGCAGCTGTGTTTTCTTCGAAGGGCGCTTACAATCGGAAAATCATAAATCTATATATAGAGAGAGAGGATTTTTGGATAAATAAAAACCGCCCTCATAAGAAGGCGGTAATTGCTATTATGGAAATCGCGCTCCGTTGCTTCTACACTCTGACCGGCTGTTCTCCTGTTTGATCATCCAGTTCTTGCACCGATCCCAAAAAGGCTGAAATGTTTTCGGTATGTAGAATGGCACAGATTAGATACAGGTCTACTTATTTCCTAACGACAGGAATCCACATTTCACCAAATACGAGGCCGTTTCGCTGCCCCATTTCCACCGTTGCGTTGGGCCCGCCGACATAGGCAACCTCCTGTGTTTCCGGCAGCGCTTGTCCAAAGGCGATACCTGTAAGCATCTGACTCAACTCATCAGCGCTCTGCGCTTCTCCTTTTACAACGAGGTATTCCCCTTTAGGAAATTGGATCGCTCTGGTCGCTTCCGGTATCGATGCCTCGGTCATCACGCCAGCGTAATACATCATCTTGTTATTCACGGCTTCGTTTACGGCAAAGATGTAGTCATTTGCGGCCACGGCCTTTAATGTGTCAAGCTTTCCATCTTGTTTTACGGCCTCCCAAAAGTCGGCCTTCTCCTTGTTGATGCCGGCATAGTCGGTGTAATCGCTTTGAAGCTCCGTTCCGATCCCTAATACGATAAAGCTGTCTTTTTCCTCAATACTGTAATTGGTCATATTCCAAACCTTCCTCTTCTTAAATTTATCAAATGATTTGTTTTTTCACTTGATGGGTTTATAATAACTTTAAACCATGTCAAAAAGTGATACTGTTTAGGAGGGCCCGATGAAAAAAGTTGAACGGATCAACACCATCATGCGGTATATCAACAACCGCGCCCACTTTACCATTTCTGAAATCATGAGGGAATTTAACATCTCTCGTTCGACCGCGATTCGCGATATCAGAGAAATTGAAGCGATGGGAATGCCGCTTGTCGCTGAGGTCGGGAGGGATGGGGGATATTTTGTCATGAACAACTCCGTCCTCCCTACGGTCCGCTTTACCGATAATGAGATTAGAGCCCTGTTTATCGCCTTTATGGCCACAAGAAATCAACAACTGCCATATTTAAAGAGCCGTCACTCTTTAGCCGAAAAATTGCTGGGTCTCATCTCGGAAAACCAGCAAGATGACCTGGTGCTTCTAAATCAAATATTGCTGTTCGAAGGAACTAACCCCAATAATCCGGACCTGCTTGACCTGACTGATCTCCCCCATCCGATGTTGGAACATCTCATTCAAATTCTTCTTGGGGACAGGTATTTAATGCTCTTCGTCAAAGAAGAGAAGGTAACCAAGTCATATCCGATTTATCTCTTGCATCTATATCGGGAAAAAAGCCAATGGCAAATTGATGGCTTGGACCTAGAGGCTGAAAAAAGGCGGATCATCCCTGTCGACAATCTCACTGATGTACAACCATACCCTGTGAAAAAAAGAATGAACAAGAAAAAGATATCCGAGCTCAGTAAGCTGGAGGAGGCAGCCAACCTTGTCCTTGATCTCGGTCCAAAGGCGATTGCCCAGTTCAAAAAATACCACCCTTTGAGGTTTTCGCTTGCTTATACGAATCCGTATCAAACCACAGCGACCTTAAAGACTTTTATCAATGTGCATCATTCAGAAGAAGTAACCGAAATAACCAATTGGCTGCTTTTCCTCGGGGATGATATCAAGGTAAAGGAAATGCCAAGAGAAATTGCAGAAGGCTTAAAAGGGAGATTAAGCGTATACGTACCATAAGAAGCACTCTATCGATTGAGAGATGAAGGGAACATCCGGCGTCCGGTCAGGAACGTTTATTCATCCTTGAAAACCGGCAAGGTAAAATAAAATTCGGCTCCGCTACCATCTGTACTCCTGACCCAAATCCGGCCGCCATGATCTTCCACGATTTGTTTGCAAATGGCCAGTCCCAGACCTGCGCCTCCGAACGCTCTGGAACGGGACTTCTCTCCACGGTAAAACCGTTCAAACAAATACGGCACATCCGCTTCAGCGATGCCTTTCCCATTGTCTTTGACCGCAATAAGCAGACAATCTCCTTCATCTTTCATAGAAACGGTAATTTCCGTTAAATCTCCGGCATATCTTTTGGCGTTTTCGATCAAATTTTCAAACACTTGGGCAATACGATCGGCGTCCGCCCTTACAAGTCTGGAAGGGAATGGCCGTTCGACGGATAATCCAACCGGAGCATCCTGAAACTCGATCTCGTAAGGGGCTATGATTGCTTCAAGCAAGACTTGGCTGTCGATGACCCGGGCGTCCATGATTAGGTGCCCCGCCTCCAATTGAGCGAATTGAAACAGGTCTTCAATCATGCGATCCAGCTGCTCTGTTTTGTTTTTGATCACGGCCAGGTATTTGCTCACCTTTTGTTCATCGCGTGCTATGCCATCCTGCAAACCTTCGACATAGCCGCGAATCGAGGTTATCGGCGTTCGCAAATCATGGGAAATGTTGGCAATCAGTTCATTGCGCGAACGTTCGTAAGAAGTTTGCTGATCCAGGGATTCCTTCAACCTTGCACGCATTAATTCGAATACATCGCTGAAGCGTCCTACCTCGTCATGGTAGCGGTTGCGGATTTGAAAATCCAAGTTGCCGTTTATAATTTGCTCCGCTGCATTGTTCAGTTCCTTTAGGGGCAGAAGGACACGTCTTGTAATCACATAAGCCAATATATAGGCGCATAGAAGATACGCCACCACTAGCGTGCCGATCACGAAAATGAATATCCCCATAGTTCCGCCGCTTGGGCCCTGCTCTTTCACGCGAACCCCGGATATCGTCATCAAGATTACAGGAACAAATATAATCCCGGTTAGTGAAGCGATCAGTTTAAAGCGGATTCCGGTCTTCATCGCAAACCACCATCAAGCTTATAGCCTACGCCCCATACCGTTTTGATCAAGGTCGGGTTGGCGGGATCCCGCTCAATTTTCTCCCGGATTTTCTTAATATGGACGGTTACCGTATTCAAGTCTCCGCGTTCTTCGAAACCCCAGACATTTTGAAAGATTTGTTCGCGAGTTAACACCTGATTCGGATGAAGGGCCATAAAGCGGAGTACTTCAAACTCCTTCGCCGAGCATTGAACAGGTTGATTTCGAACGCTCACTTCGTAGGCTTTGAGATCGAGTTCCAGATCTTTATGTCGGATGATATCCGATGGCGGCATTGGTGACGACAGCTGATTCACTCTGCGGAGCTGCGCCCTGACCCTTGCAATCACCTCGCCTGGACTGAAAGGCTTGACTACATAATCGTCCGCGCCGATTCCTAATCCGAGAATTTTATCGACATCGCTCTTCTTGGCGCTAAGCATGATAATGGGTATGGACGATTCGGAGCGAATCGTTCGGCATACTTCAATCCCGTTTAAATGGGGCAGCATGATATCCAAAATCATCAATTGCGGCCGGGTTTCCCTGAACAATCGAACGGCCTCTAGCCCGTCGCTAGCGACGATGACTTCGAAGTGCTCTTCTACAAGGTAATCCTTTAACAAATCCGCAATTTCTTTCTCATCTTCCACGATCATAATCCGGTCGAGCTGCACGGGTTCACCTCATTCATATCCATATATATCCTTCTCCTGTATCATAACACTCGCTTCGTAGTAGATACCAATATAAGTGAAAGTGAACATGGCCTTCCTTGAAAAAATCGCCTAGTAGCACTTATCGGAAAACCTTGAGCAGGAAGGGCCCCCTCCTATTGGATTAGATCTTTTTTCTTGATGATCAACGCACTGGCGGCATAGAACAATACGATGTATGCTGCGATAATCGCGGTGTTCTGAAGCACGGCTTCCCAAGTAGCCTTATGGACGATTTCATGAAAATAGTACATGTGGTTCACAACGGAATAGGGTTTGATCATCTCGAACGCATTCAAGGATTGTGCGGCAGTCAAAATTCCGATGGAGAGCCCAATCGTAGTACTAATGTTCGTGGCCATGACAGCCAATAAAACGACAATCATTCCGCAAGCCATGTACGGCAGCAGCATTGAGAACGTCAGCCGAATCGTTAACCATACCCCTTCCTCTCCTGTGTACTCCTCTCCAGCATAGAATGTATACTCGCCCCAACCGAAGGCAAGCGTTCCAATCGCGTACTCTGCTGCGAGGGATAAAACAACCAGGACTAAGATGAATACGAATAATGAGGCGATTTTGGCATTGAGCCATTCGATCCGTCCGACGGGTCGCAGCAGCGTCAGCTTGAACGTGCCTGCTTTTATATCGCCAGTAATCAAGTCTGCCACGTAAACGGGAATGAAGATGGTCATGAATTGGGCCAAGCTGTTTATGAGCGCTAAAGGAAGGGATTGCCCGTTCGGCGTAACAATGACCGACTTCCATTCCCCGCCAGACTGATAAAAATAGACGGTCATGCAAGCATGGATGATCAGAATGGCTATAAATATATACATTTTCTTTAATCTGAAGGTTTTGTAAAGCTCGTTTTGGATCAATCGAATCACGACCTACCATCTCCTTCCGTTATGTCCAAAAAGTATTGCTCGAGCGTTCTGGGTCCTCCAGATGAGAGCAGCTGCTGGACATCGCCTTCCGCCACCAGCTTACCGTGTCGGATAATGCCGATCTTGCTGCACATTTGTTCGACTTCATGCAGCAGATGGCTAGAAATGAGGAAAGTAATGCCTTGCTCCGCAGCAAGCTGCGCGATCATTTCTCTAATTCCCTTCATTCCTTGCGGGTCAAGTCCGTTCGTAGGTTCGTCAAGAATGATCAGCTTCGGCTCGTTTAGAAGCGAGCTCGCAATACCAAGACGCTGCCTCATCCCGAGCGAATAGGAACCAACCTTGTCTTTTGCCCGATCGGACAGTCCAACGATCTCAAGGACTTCTAGCACGCGTCTTCTTGTCACGCCCGTCAGGAGGTTCGCTGTCAGCATGAGATTGTCATAGGCGGAAAGATAGGTATAGAAGGCTGGCTGCTCTACAATAGCGCCGACAAGTGCTATTGCATCTTTAAAATGTGACTTCAATTGATATCCTCCAATCCTCACTTCGCCTGCATCGGGATGGATAAGTCCCGTTAGCATTCGGATCGTTGTTGTTTTACCGGATCCGTTGGTGCCAAGGAAACCGTAAATATCGCCTTCCTTAATCCGAAGATTAAGACCATTGACAGCGGTCCTGGAACCGAAGGTTTTCGTCAATCCCTTTGCATCAAGTAGGATCTTGTTTTCCATAAGCGTTCTCCCCTCATGTCTTAGCGACCTTGTTTTCCTAATCGTAAAGGCTGAACATGAAAAGTTGATTTTTGAGAAATAAAAGATTGGTAGGAAAAATATTAACATTCGATTAAGCATAGTCATGTGATCCGGCGCTTATTGAAGGGGCGCATCATGTTCCTTCTTAGGAGACTCTCTCAAGCTAGAAAAGAACACACTAATGACTCCGATGCTTAAGAAGGAATCAGCTGCTATTTGGCCGCCTGATCGGCAATTAATACAAAAGCGGCTATTATGTAGTAAAGGACCATTTTGTCAACTCCTCTCTATATTTTCTAAATCCTTCTCATTAGAATAAATGCATGATCTTAAGAGCTGGCCAGAAAGAAATTAACAGTTCATATCGAAATGATTAACATTCGATAAACTCGCAAAAAAACACCCCCCAAATTATGATTGGGGGGTGTGCTCCAAAATTTCACTAAAATCATATATCTTCCGTCTTCATATTTTATTTTGAGTTCGCTACAATATCGACTTATATCTTACGTTCCTCATATTCAAAGGGTTCTTCACACGAATAGATCTCATGGAACAATCCTTCATACGGGATATCGTCTTCCATGCATTTTATAAAATACGAAAGCCGCTCATCACAGTCCGGTTCCTCGCCGGTGTTTTTCATCACTTCGAATGCATCCACAATATTTTCCATGACACACGCCTGTATAAATAATCGGAGCTGATCCAGCATCGAATCTTCCAGCTTGGTCTCGGATCTGTATCCCTCAAGGACCGTTTTAAAGTAATCATCCATAAAGGCTTTACGTTTACCGGCGTCTGGTTCGAACTGGATCCAGCCTACTCCGTTTCCCCAGACACTTGCCAAGTCATACATGTACCAGCCGAAGCATGAATTATCGAAATCGTATACCGTGATTTGCCCGGTATCAAAATCGATCGAATAATTCCCATCGTTGTAATCAAAATGGATCATACCGTAAGTCTCATGGCCTCTGTCCAATCCTTCTAAAGCATGAAGGAGCTCAACCAGCTTCTTCTTCAGCAGAAATAGGGAGTCAGGAATCAGTTTATCGATATATTCGGCATTGAATTTGTCGGAAAAATGATGCCTGCGGTGGACAGGTGTGTACTCTTTTGATAATTGGTGCAGCTTCCCTAAGACTTTACCGCAGTTGTAATAGTATTCGGATATAGGAGCTCCTTCCCGGTAACGATAATGATTTTCCGCAAGCATTTTTCCTCTAGCCTTTTCAAACAGGCAGATAAAAAAGGGATGCTGATTATGGGTAATCTCCTCAAGCAGATTCCCATTCCGGGAGCTGATTACATTGGAGACGCTGCCTCCGTGCTCAAATAAATAGCGGATATATTCAACCTCGGCCAGAAAATCATCCCGGCTTCTGTCAGGTAAGAAAGCGATTCGCAGTATTTTTGCGTCGGCTCCTTCTTTCTCAAAGGCATAAACGACATTCCGCCCTCCTTCATGGGGTGGAATCAGCTGGATTTCATAGCCCTCCAACCCGTACAATTCCAATACGGATGGAAGTAAGTGTGCATCCATGATTTGCAAAACCTCGTTATAATTCATAGCATCTCTCCTTTTTAACTGATAATCTATTTAGTATTTAACTGCAGTGTGTGTATTCATATTTCCTTGTTACATGAAGTTTGAATATCAAATTCGGATTATTACTCATCATGCATAGCACTATTCATCTGCTCAGCTACTTACAGGGTAAACGCTAAATACGGAAGATCACAAGGGGGAAAATGGTTTTAGTTATTCTTCGAAGGCGATCAGCAAGTAAGCTCATAATCAAATAATCGTCTTCTAAAACAAGCAGAAACCGCGATATTCGCGGTTTCTTATGTGAGTTATGCTCTTACCCTCGTAAATGGATCCTCGCTTAAGCATCGTTAAATGTTTGCTCCGCTACTGCGGCAAATCTCTCTACCAGATCGCTGATCTTGAATGTCTCCTTCCCGATCATATACGTCTTTACTGTATCATGGAATGGCGCGTACCAATGGGCAGGCACCCCCTCCTTGCCGACGATCGCACCGACAATGCTGCCCGCGGTCGCGGCCGTGCAATCATTGTCCAGCCCCATCGCCACTGTCTCCGATATGACCTTGGACACGTCCGTCCCTCCGATCATTAATCCGAATACGGTCAAGCAAGCATTGTTGTTCGTATGAACGCTGTGCATACCTTTAAAACGATTGTTCACAGCCTCCCTGGCTTCTGCATAATTCCGGATATCCTTTCCGATGGAGAGCGCCCATTCAATATCCTTATATAGGTTGCACCCTCTAGGAATTTCAGTTAACCCGATGCGCAGAGCATCTACCGGATGATCAACCTCGAAGGCGGCAGCTTGCGCGGCGCTGAAAAACATTTCGCCATAGATGCCGTTCCTTCGATGGCTCAAGTAGGCGTCGCGGTACGCATACTCCGCGGCTTTCGAGGGGATTCCGGGAGCGATATAGGCCCACGGGTCGGATCGAATGTCTCCGCCGATCCATTGACAGTACGGATTGTTCACATCCGCCGCTTCCATCGCCGTCCTGCCTGCCTTCAAGTTAAGAAGGGCGACTTCCTCAGCTGTGCAGGCATACGGCAAATATTTCAACCAGCTCTTCCCCACATCCTCCGTGGTAAAATGTGTCCCATGCTCCTCGGCAATGAGCAGTCCCAGGATCGTGTACGTAACGTCATCGTCAACCGGAACGCAATTCAGACCTTCAAGGGTATATTCATAGAAAGTGCTCTTCCCATATCGCAGATGGTTTGGAGTCTTCGCTTTGGACCAATAGTTCTGCGGCGGGAAATGATCGCCAATATACTCGGCCCAGCTCTTCATTTCATCGACTCCCCATAGTTCCACCGGAGCTCCGAGCGTACATCCGGCGAATCGAGCCAGCATAGCACCTTCCAGCTTATTTTTATAAACAGTCTTATCGAACGATTTCCACATTCTTCGGGGTCCGTCAGACCGTAACGCTTGAATCCCCTTCAGATCATTCGGCACTTGCGAAGCAAGCGCCTCGTCGACAGGCAGATCTTGCATTTTTTGAAGAGAAGCCTTCATCGCCCGTTCCACTTCCAACAAGACGTCGGAAACGTCAGTTGCACCGTATTCATGAGCCAAACGCCCGTATTCAATGATTCTCGTGGCCAGCTCGTTCAATTTCGGTTCCGCCGGATACGCCATATCAAATCTCCTTCCGCTTTTGCTTTCCTAGTGTATTCGTTTTCAAATCCAGATTATAATAAAACAGATGACAATTCTGCTGAAAAGGAACCAAAAACTATGCAGAAACGACCAACCTCATATGAAGTAATTTCTCAGCCGTATCTACTTCCACCAAGGTTTCCTGTAGATTGGATCGAGAATTTTATCCAGAGAGATGCTGATATCACCTATTTGCACTATCATAATTGCTTGGAGATCGGATATTGCTGCGAAGGCTCGGGCGTGTTTATCGTAGAAGAAAAAATACTGCCCTATTCAAAAGGCGATGTGTGTATTATTTTTCCGGGCCAGCTCCATCTTGCCCAAAGCGTAAAAGGTCAGGTAAGCCGCTGGCATTTTTGCTTCTTGGATCCAAAAACGCTTCTCGGCACTGTATGTCCTCAAGCATGGAATGAGTCAGCTCCACCTGGATACTCACGGTTTACGAATATCGTCAATCCCAGCGACGCTCCCGAGATTTCGTTAATGGCGGAATTCCTTATGAAAGAATTGGGCCAGCAGATGACGGGGTATGAATCCGCCGTTAGAAGCTCTGTTTGGAGCCTGATAACCCTCATTGACAGAATCATCAACCCTTTGTCTGACCAAGCGTTTGAAGCTGAAGCGATTGATCGGGCTTCCATGAACAAAATTTCTAAATCACTGGAGTACATCTCACAGCATTATATGGAGCCGATAGGAATCGATGCGTTGGCGGCAGCTTGCAATCTCAGCGTCACCCATTTCCGCCGTACGTTCCGCTCCTGTATGGGAATGGCTCCGCTCGATTACCTGATTCATGTTCGAATGCAGATGGCTTCCGCATTGCTGTGCCATACTGACAACAGCATTCTGAATATTTCGGAACAGGTAGGCTGCGCTACCCTATCCAGCTTTAACCGGCATTTCAAGCAAAGGATGGGGGTCTCTCCATCCAAGTGGCGAGCGATGAAACGTCAATGACCTTCGCACGATCAGAAACAATCGAACCTCTATACAGAACCCTGCCCACAATCAGCAATCTTTATCTTCGATGCGATGCTGGACTTTAGTCGAGGTCCGCTACCTCCTGCGGACGGTTTCGAATCATGGATATATTCGTTATAATTTTGCCAAGTATGTTGGAGGAGCGATGGAGCATGAGCTACGAACATAAAGTACAGAGGGAAATTGCCGACTGGGAACACAAAATGTTCAGACCGCCGGGATGGCTGGAAAAAACATCGAAAACAATCGGCAATCGAATTAATCATTGGATTCCCCCGAAGGTGCACAATATCATAACGACCACCATTCGATCGATCGTGCGCACGGCATTGTTCGGCGCGGAATATACGCCGAGTCGGCAGGTGGAGCGTACTTTGGAACTCGAGGCTGCGGATCAAGAAGCGCAGGAATTATTTGCCCTGTACCAAAAAATTGCGGTTGCCGAAGGGGCTGGAACGGGAGCTGGCGGCATTATGCTTAGCATGGTGGACTTTCCCGCTTTAATTGCGATCAAGATGAAATTTCTGTTCGAGCTGGCTCATGTTTACGGCTATGACACCAAGCATTTCTCTGAGCGGGTATTCATTCTCAAGGTGTTCCAAATGACGTTCTCGGGACCGGGGAACCGTGCGCGGCTGCTCGAATCCGTCAAGCATTGGCATATCGAAAAGGAACAATGGATGTCCGACACCGAGTACGCCCGCAATATGGACTGGGAGACATTTCAGATCGAGTATCGGGACGCCATGGACTTCCGGAAAATGCTGCAGATGGTGCCTGGGATCGGCGCTGTCGCAGGCGCCTGGGCAAATTACACCATTCTTGAGGAGCTGCGTGAATCCGCCATGAATGCTTACCGCCTTCGTAGATTGCACGATGATTTCGTAATTGTGTGTTAAATCCCCTTTCATTTGCCAGATGTCATGACAATAGAGGCAGCTAATCTGTATGATTAGCTGCCTTAAAAATTGCCTGCTATTGTAACGCTCAAACTCCATCCGAAATTGTGAACCCCATCCCGAAATTCCAAGACTCCTATATTTTGGTAAACGGAATTATAATCATTTTTGTAACCGCATTCACAGCAATCAACAGCCGAATACCTCGGTAAAACAAAGGAGTGATGCCGTTTCAAGCCCAATTGCAAAGTTGACTTTATCCCCAAATTAAAGGAGGAACTTTTAATGATTCGAAAGGGATTGTCTTATTTGCTGATTCTGTCGTTGCTGCTGACGTGCAGTACCTTCTTCGGTACGAAGGCGGAAGCCGCAGACTACACGCAGGGCGTCGAACGATCCGGAAGCACAGCTACCATATGGTTCAAATCGTCCGTCAACACGAGTTGGGTGGATGTTCATTACAAAGTGAATGACGGCGTGCAGCAAAATTTGAGAATGGCGTACAACGCTGGCAAATCCCGATACGAACAAGCGATCACAGGCATAGCCGCTGGCAACGTCATTGCGTATTGGTTTACTTATAATAACGGAACCCCAGCCTACGACACCAATATCTTTACGTACACCGCTGGTTCCACGCCAGATCCCCCTTCATCCGGTTCCATATATGACATTCTCCCATCCTCGATTCCCATGCCGCCAAACGGTGCCGTCTCCGTAAAGATCATGAACGGGACCCATGGCGCTTACACCGACCAGCAAATATACTGGGGCGTCCTCGGCATCAATCCCGTGAACGGTCGTTGGAGCTACCTGGACCTGAGTGGCAATCTGATCCCCATCTCGAGCGCCTTGAATGATGCGCCAGGCCACTTAACCAAGAACGGCATCCATTACGCCAACATTTACCACAAGGTCAGCGATGCTTCCTGGATCACCTTGCCTCAGATTACTTCAGGCCGAATGTTTCTTAGCGTCGGTTCCCCAATGTACTTGAAAACCTTCGATCACGGATTTGCCGGTCCCGATCTGAACAATCCAACGGATCCAAACCGCGATATCATTTTCGATTTCGTTGAATTCACGGTTGACCAGGCAGGCTATCACGGCAATACGACACGCGTGGATGGGTTCGGTTTTCCGATCCAGCATCGGCTAGTCAACAAATCAGGTTCTTTTGACCAAACCGTAGGTGAGCTTGAATCCGAGACTCGAAGCGGAATTTTCGCCAAATTCCAGGCCGAGGTTCCTGCCGAATTCAAATCGCTGGCAACCGTTCAAGCTCCATATCGCATTGTAGCGCCAATTCACGGCTCTTTCGCCCAGGGAGGCGCGAATGCCAACTATTTCGCCGGGTACGCACCGTACAGTACGCAGGATATTTTCCGGTGCGACGGCGCTTTGACGGATGCTGCAACGTGCGCAGCCATCAATCGCCATGTATATACGACGAGCGACTGGAATAACGTGTCAAATTACTTTCAAGCCGCTCCGGCTAATTATTACGCAAAATTCTGGCACGACCACAGCATTAACCGCTTGGCCTATGGATTTGCATATGATGATGTCAACGGCCAAGCTGCTTATCTCGAAGTGGGCGATCCGAAGGGCCTGATTATTCGTGTAGGATGGTAAATGATCAATCAAATCTGTTAGATCTAAAGCAAAAACGATGACATAGGTCATCGTCAGGCTGTCGAGAAAGTCTCGACAGCTATTTTCTTGTGAATTTAATTCAACACGACACCGCGTTAATGTTGTATAATGGTATTAAATAAACCGTTCGGAAGGGTGTTACATATGTTGCGTTCGAATCGAGAAAAACAGCAGGCTTACGAATTTGTTTCGATTGAAGAATTGGTTCCTCAAGATCATCTGCTCCGTAAAGTGGACAAGTATATCGATTTCTCTTTCATCGACGAAAAGGTTCGTCCGCTTTACTGTGCTGATAATGGGCGGCCAGCTATCGACCCTGTCGTGTTATTTAAAATGATTTTCCTCGGTTATTTTTATGGCATCCGTTCCGAACGCCAACTCGAACGTGAGATTCAAACCAATCTTGCTTACCGCTGGTTTTTGGGGTTAGGTCTAACCGACAAAGTGCCTGACCATTCTACGATTAGCTGGAATCGTCGCACTCGCTTTAAAGACACCGAGATTTTTCAGGAGATCTTCGATGAGATTGTGCTTCAAGCTATCCAGCACCGTATGGTGGGCGGACGTGTCTTAGTTACCGATTCAACCCACGTCAAAGCGAGTGCGAACAAGCATAAATACACAAAGGAGCAGGTTTTACAAAACACCCGTGACTATGTGAGTGAACTTAATGCTGCCGTGGAGGCTGACCGGAATGCACATGGAAAAAAGCGCTAAAGCCTAGAGAGGACGTGATCGAGGAAAAGGAAGTCAAAGTGAGCACGACAGATCCCGACAGCGGTTATATGATCCGTGATGGGAAACCGGAAGGATTTTTCTACTTAGATCACCGTACTGTGGACCTGAAATACAATATGATTACGGATGTACATGTCACCGCTGGAAATGTCCATGATTCTGTACCGTATTTATCCCGTTTGGATCGTCAACAACAACGATTTGGTTTTAAAGTCGAAGCCGTTGCTCTGGACTCCGGGTATTTGACTTCACCCATTTGCAAAGGGCTGCAAAGCCGAAATATTTTTGCCGTTATTGCTCACCGAAGATTTCACTCAACCCAAGGTTTATTCCCAAAATGGAAGTTCACTTATGACGCACAGCGTAATGTTTATGTCTGTCCAGCGAAGCACGAATTACCGTACACGACGACCAACCGCGAGGGATACCGGCAGTACGCTTCGGATCCACAGCATTGCAAGAACTGCCCGTTATTAAACGAATGCACACGGTCTCGCAACCACCGAAAGGTGGTAACCCGTCATGTCTGGGAGGACAGCAAAGAGTGGGTGCGAGGCAACCGGTTGAGTCGATCCGGGAAATATCTCTACCGAAAACGAAAAGAAACGATTGAGCGAAGCTTCGCGGATGCCAAAGAGCTCCATGGGTTTCGCTATTGCCGTTTGCGCGGTTTGCAGAACGTCAGGGAACAGGCCTTGATGACGGCAGCCGTGCAGAACATGAAGAAGATGGCGATCCACCTGGATCGCCTGGAAAAACGGGGGTAGCCCCCTCATATTTTTCTTAACTTAGTTACTTTGGAAATACAGAGAAACCCTGATCCTTTAAAAGGACAGGGTTTCTCGACAATCTGACGATGACATAGGTCATCGTTTTTGTTGTTATACCATTAAAACGTTGCCTAAGCCGTACAGACAAGCCGCACCCATCTTGGCGCCCTTTTGCTAGTTATAGCTCAGCTTCAGTGCTATAATCTCGTTTGAAGCGTTCCATGCTTGTTTTGGTCATAATGTAATCCCTCTGTTCTTCGTCCCCCATATAAAAGGAATGGGAACCTGTTTGAACAAACCCCATTTTCTTATAAAAAGCAATAGCATTTTCATTTCGTTCCCAAACGCCTAACCAAACCTTCCGTTTATGGCGTTCCGCCGCGACTTCCATGGCTTTATTGAGCAGAAGCTTGCCAAGCCCATGTTTTTGATAGCGGCTCTTGATATAAATCCTCTCGATTTCAAGCGAGTCATTGCCCATCAATTCCGTTTGCGCTTCTTCGGTGTTTACCTTTAGATACCCGGCGATTTCCCCATTATAAGAAATAAAATAGAACTCCGAATAGCTATTGCTTATCTCTTGTTCTAATTGGTTTAAGTTAAATGCTTTGTCTAAATATGCCTTCATATTTTCAGGTGAATTCTGATCCTTAAATGTTTCATTAAATGTTTCAACACTAACATCTTGAAGTATTTCCAGGTCTTCTAAGGTGCATTTTCTTATATGGATCGTCAATCGATCTCTCCTCCCTTTGATAAATCAATACAATCTCTTGTTGCCCTTTTTAACAAACTCCCAGTCTTTCTCTACATTTTTTCTGACCCTCTGCAAGAGATTGAACAGAGTTTCTGCTTCGTTTTCGGATAACCCATCTAATGCAACCCCATTGGAGTAATCATGTTCTCTCTTTATAAAAGGATACACATGTTTCCCTTTCTCCGTTGGAAAGAGCCGTTTGATTTTTCTATTATGATGATCTTCCTTCTTTTCAATGAAGCCGTGAAGCTCAAGCTTCTTGATGGCACGGGCTGCCGTTGTGCGGTCTACTTTTATCATCTCAGCGAGCTTCTCTTGAATGATTCCTGGGTTTTCGCATACCCTCACAAGGTACAAATATTGTCCTTTGGTCAGGTCATATTCTTTAAATTCCATATTGCTAATCGAATCCAATGCTCTTGCAATCATTCCAATCTCTCGAAGAATTTCCATCCAATTGACTCCCTCGTTCTCAATATGTTGCAATTGCAACAAAAGTATTTATTTAGTTTAATCGAATAATGCTGCATTTGCAACAATTAACGACAAAATAATGACCACTTCGATGAGATGCTCTGATTCATCGAAATGGTCATTAGATTGATAGAAGCTGATTTGTGACATCGTAATAGAGGCGAATTATAATCAATGTAGGCGCTTTGTTCTTAACCGCTTATCCTTCCAGGCTGTTTGCCTGCTTTAAAGACCGAATACGAACGGCAGTGGTCTTGAAGCCGGGCATTTTGCAGAACGGGTCCAGCTCCGGCCGGGTAGCATGATTGACGTTCTGTACCCCGCCCCAATGCATAGGGACAAACAGGGTATCTTGCCGAATAGAGTCTCCAACTCTGCAGCGGACCGTAAATGAGCCATGCTCCGACACAACTTCGACCCACTCGCCGTCACGGACCCGATAACGCTGTGCGGTAGTCGGGTGAATCTCTGCGAAATTCTCCAGCTCGCGCGCAAGCAAAGAGGGGCTTCTCCGGGTCTGCACCCCGGTCAGATAATGGGACAATACGCGTCCATTGGTCAGGATTAGCGGGTATTCCTCGGACACTCCTCCCCAGCGCTCTCCTTCTGTTATGGTGAAAACAGCCTTCCCGTCCGGGTGGGCAAACGATTGCTGGAACAGTAAGCCGACCCCAGCCTCTTCGGTAGAGGGGCAAGGCCAGTACACCCCTTCCTCCCTGCGCAATCGGTCATACGTGATGCCGTAATAATCAGCAACCCCGCCTTTGCTCGCCAGTCTCAGCTCATTAAATATCTCTTCAGGCCCGTTGAAGCGAAAGTACAGTCCTTTTCCCAGTTGGTCTGCTATGGAGCAGAGGATCATCCAGTCATGGCGCGCCTCACCGGGAGGCTCACGGCCGGCTTCCCGCAGAAGGACCCGCCCCTCCAGATTGGTCAGTGTCCCTTCATTCTCCAAATAGGAGGTCACCGGCAGCACGATGTCAGCCAATTGGGCCGTTTCGGACATGAACATATCGGCAACCACCAGCAGATCAAGGCTCTTCAAGCCTTCCACCACATGCCCGGCGTTCGGATTCGAAACCACGGGATTGGAGCCCATCACGAAGAGAGATTTGATCTCGCCCTGATGAACAAGCTCCATCATCTCATAGGCCGAGATGCCTTTTCCAGGTAAGCTTGAAGCTTCAACACCCCATACGGAGGCAACGTACTTACGGTCCTCCTCATTCTCGATCGATCTGTAGCCCGGCAGCTGATCAGCCTTTTGCCCATGCTCTCTTCCGCCCTGTCCATTCCCCTGCCCGGTGACGGCTCCATATCCGCAGCCTTCCCTGCCGATTTTGCCTGTGGCTAAGACCAGGTTCAGAAAATGCCGAACCGCAAGATGGCCATCCATCTGCTGCTCTACCCCTCGGGCGGTCAAAATCATTCCTGTGCCTGCCATGCCATAGGATCTGGCTGCCTCCCGGATTTGCTCTAACTCCAGTCCGCATAGATCGGCAGCCCGATTCAAATTGAACCCGTTCATATAGGCTCTCAGCTCATCATAACCATTTGTCCTGGCTCGGATAAATGCCTCATCCACGAAGCCCTCATCCATGATGATCTTCAGCATGGCATCAGCCAGCAACGCATCCGTACCCGGTCTGATCGGCAGGTGGATATCCGCAATGGCGGCTGTTGCCGTTTTCCGCGGGTCGATGACCACGATCTTCGCTCCGTTCTCTTTCGCCTGGTTAAAATAAGGCAGCAGCGTTGGCTGGCACTCCGCGATATTGGTACCGGCGAGGACAATGCAGCGCGCCAGAGGAATGTCGGCCAGCCTGAACGTCAGCCCCCTGTCAATCCCAAAGGTTTTACTCCCAGCAGAGGCCGCTGCCGACATGCAGAAACGACCGTTATAATCGATATATTTCGTGCCGAGCGCCACTCTGGCAAATTTGCCGAGCAAATAGGCCGTTTCGTTGGTCAGCGATCCACCGCCGTATACGGCATTCGCATCAGGACCGTACTGGTCTGTAATCGTCTTTAGCCGATGGCTTATCACGTGAATCGCCTCGTCCCAGGAACAAGAAACGAGCTCGCCGTTGACACGGATCAGTGGTTCCAGCAACCGCTGCGAGTGGACAGCATGCTGATGCGCATTCATGCCTTTGACGCAGACCCTGCCCTCGGAGGCAGCGTTTGGCACGCCTTCAATCTGGTAGGCAGTCCGTCGCTGACCCGGAACACCTTCCTCCACTTCAGTAACCGTCATCTTACACTGTACACTGCAAAAAGGACATTGAGTCTCTACCTTGGCAGAAGCTCTCTCTATATCCAAATCCGTATAAACCATCTTAGACCACCTCTCCCTCGATTTCTCCTCCGTCTAACCGGCATAAGCTTTCAACGAACGTCGCGACAGCTTTTCTGCAAGCTCACGCTGCATATCATCGTCAAGCACAATCTCCCGGATCGCAAGGACATCCGTACGTTCCACCCACGCCCACAGCGGTTCATTGTAGAAGCTGTTCTGCCGATACCACTGCAGGCAAGCGGATACGAGACGAACGATGTCTTCCTCTTGCTCTGCAACACCGATCAGCTGTCCTTCGCGGACAGGATGCTCCGCATGTCCGCCGAGATACACCTCCCAACCTGCGGGGGAAGCTGAGATCCCGACCCCCTGGACCAGAATTCCAATGGGCGACCCTGTCCCATATGACACGCCGGCACTTACCGGATAAGGAAGCGTTACATCTTGCCAGCTGATGCGGAGCCTTTCCCCAATGCGCTGGATGCCAGCCGCGACCGGTTCGGAAGCTTCCCCATCGTCAATACGTATCCGCACGCCCTGATAATACGATTGATCTGCATAAAAAACATGGCTTTGTGCCTTCCTAGCCGCTATCCTCTCTTCATCGTTAACAACGCCCGCCATTTCCAGATAGAATCGTATGACCGGGAGGCATATAGTACATC
This sequence comes from Paenibacillus sp. FSL W8-0919, assembly GCF_038003785.1. Lineage (NCBI taxonomy): Bacteria > Bacillati > Bacillota > Bacilli > Caryophanales > Paenibacillaceae > Paenibacillus > Paenibacillus sp. FSL W8-0919. The sequence continues at coordinate 4,399,183 of NZ_JBBOPV010000001.1, read as the reverse complement.
CGCCCGCCTTCTTCCAGCCCAGTTGCGACATGATGTCCGGGATGGTACGGCAGCCTTGATTCACCGCGTCAGTAATGGTTTGCTTTATTGAAGAATGACCATGAACCGTACAATCACATATAGGAGCTTCCGCCGGCGTTCCGACTGCCTTCTGTTTCTGCGGCTTATCCGTCGTTTTACTGCTTTGCATATATTGGACAATTCCAACCACCATTGGCCGGCATCCGCCGCAAGAAGCGGATGCTTTGGTATGCACCTTTACTTCTTCGGCACTTGTTAAATCGTGGTCGGTTATGGCATGAATGATCGCCGCTTTGCTGACACGGTTGCAAGCGCACACCGTTTCATGGTCCGGCAGCGCTTCAGCCGCCGCTTCCGCCGGGCTGGCAGCACGCTCACGCGGGAGTAGCTCTGCTACGGCCGCGCCCCGTTCCACAAATCCCAGCAATGCAGCTCCTTCCGCCGTATCCCCGAACAGAATTGCCCCGGCAATCTTGCCGTTGTGCACGGTTACTTTTTTGTATGTGCCGCAAACGGCATCATAGTTCTGAACAGCGGTTTCTACGCCTTCACCCGAGATTACGCCGGCGGAAAAAACATCTACACCCGATATTTTAAGCTGGGAGGACGGGATCGACCCGTTATAGGGCTCAGTCTCATGTCCGCAGATGACGCGGGCAAGCACCCTCCCCTGCTCATATAAGGGGGCCACCAGGCCGTAACTTACTCCCCGGTGTTCCGCGCATTCCCCCAGGGCAAAAATGTTCGGATCGCTTGTTCTCATGAAGTCATCTACGACAATCGCCCTCCGCGTTAGAATGCCGCTTCTTTGGGCCAGCTCTATGTTCGGCCTGATCCCCACGGCGAGGACGACCACATCCGCATCAAGCCGCGTTCCGTCCATAAACCGAAGCCCCTGCGCCCTTGTTCGGCCGGTAATTCGCGTGGTGTTTTTCGCCAAATAAAATTGCATCCCTTGGCTCTCGAGTTCTCGCTGAAGCATATCCGCAGCGACGCGATCCAGCTGTCGATTCATGATATAAGGTGCGTTATGAACCACTTGGGTCTCCATACCAAGATGAAGCAGCCCGCGAGCTGCTTCCAAGCCTAACAACCCTCCGCCAATGACAGCCGCTTTTCTATAGGATTTGGACATTTCGGACATTCTCTCGCAATCGTCGATCGTTCGAAAGGATATAACCCCTTCCTTATCCGTCCCTGGGATAGGCGGTATGAATGGAGATGAGCCGGTTGCCAGGATTAATGCATCATACGTTGCGCGTAGGCCGGAGGCTGTCTCGACGAAACGTCGTTTGGCATCGATATGACGAACGGGCTGACCGGCCAACAAGCGGATCCCATGCCGCTCATACCAGGACCAGTCGTTCAGAATAATATCCTGCAGCGCATGTTCACCTTGCAGGACTTTGGATAAGAGGATCCGATTATAGTTTGGAAAGGCCTCGGCTCCGAAGATCGTAATATCAAAGTGCTCCGGAGCAATCTTTAGGATTTCTTCAACACACTTTATCCCCGCCATGCCATTCCCGACGACTATAAGTTTCTTTCGCTGCATGTTATTCCTCCATTCAAACCATGTCATCTTCATGTGAGAATAATACAAAAATGCCCTCCCCCTGCACGCAGGGAAAGGGCGTCATTGCCTCAAAACCGGCACAGCATTGTGCCGATCTTCGATTATTATGTTAAATACAGATTAGTTCATGTCGATTATAATGTCAATATATATTACATTTAGAGAGTAGTAAATTTATAAATTTAAATTTTTTTAAATTTTTGTGTTATGTATATTGACACCATTTCCCCCTCCTGTCTATAATGTGAACATCAAATCAGCTGAATATTAAGACGAAAGACACAATGACGTGTTTTTTGTCATGGGCAATGTGGCCGCGAATCGTTCTGGAAAAGAGCGACTTGCGGCCTTTTTTGCCTGCGGCTGGGGATTTGGCGATTTGGCTTCATGAAGCAAAGAGAACAGAGAAAGAACACATTTGGATGAGGAGTGAAAGTCATGGAGAGGAAAGGTTTTTGGCAAAGCGGGCATAAGCCCTCCCTGTTCGGTGCTTTTCTGTATTTTGATATCAGTTTTATGATTTGGGGCATGCTCGGGCCGCTTGCGGTTGTCATTGCTGCAGATTATCCGATGGATCCGGTTCAGAAGGCAAATTTGGTGGCGCTGCCCGTTCTGGGCGGCTCGATCCTCAGACTTGTATTAGGCTTCCTGGCTGATCGTATCGGTCCCAAACTTACCGCTCAGATTGGAATGATGGTCACCCTGATCCCTCTGTTGCTCGGCTGGTTATGGGTAGATTCACTCGATCAATTGTACGTCGTTGCTGTTCTGCTCGGGGTCGCGGGAGCATCGTTCGCCGCTGCGCTTCCTCTTGCTGGTCAGTGGTATCCCAAGGAACATCAAGGTCTGGCAATGGGGATCGCGGGTGCCGGGAACAGCGGTACCGTTCTCGCGACCTTGTTCGCCAATCGTCTTGCCCAGCATTTCGGAAGCTGGGAAGTTGTGTTCGGTCTAGCAATCATACCTATTGTACTGGTCTTCATTTACTTCTCGCTGTTTGCCCGCAACAGCCCGAATCGCCCTGCCCCCAAACGGCTGTACGAATACGGCCATGTCCTTAAACAACGTGATGCTTGGGTATTCTGTGCCCTGTACTGCGTAACCTTTGGCGGCTTTGTCGGGCTCGCTAACTATCTGACGATCTTCTTCAACACCCAGTATGGTCTCTCCGCGGTTCAGGCCGCAGACATTACAACGATCTGCGTCATCGCAGGGAGCTTCTTCCGCCCAGTTGGAGGCTTTCTCGCCGATCGAATCGGCGGCTCTCGAATGCTGATGATTCTCTATGCCGGTGCCGCGATCATGCTGATCGGTGTTTCCTTCCTGCCTCCTCTTTGGGTCGTTGTCATCCTGCTGTTTATCGGCATGATGTGTCTGGGAGCGGGTAACGGTTCCGTATTTCAGCTCGTCCCTCAACGGTTTGCCGGCGAGATCGGCCTGGTTACCGGGATCGTCGGCGCTGCCGGTGGACTTGGAGGCTATGCGCTGCCGCTGATTCTGGGGCGATTGTACCAAGCGACAGGCTCATACGCCACAGGCTTCATCATTTTAAGCTTTATCGCGGCGGCTTCGTTGACTCTTACGATCGTAATGCAGCTGAAATGGCGCCGCAGCTGGCTCCGCAGTGTGCCATCCGGCCCGCAAACCGGATCGGCTAAGGTTTAATCTCGGAATTAGCCATACGTACAGCACATTGAGCAGAACAACTACGTGGAATCGTGTTGTTTTGCTCATTTTTTTATATGGCGGAACGTAGTCATGTTTGGTCTTCCTAAAGATTACCTTCAATTTATTGCTGATTATTATGAGAACAATCGGACGTATTCAAAGTACAAGCCCAAAATATCAAGGCGATCATGCTTACTAGAGCCCCCAGCATGCACACGCCGGACCACCCTGCCCAAGAATAAATCCAGGTTGACGCGATTGCACCCGTTGCACTTCCAAAGGAATAAAAGACCATGTACCCGGCAGTTAACCTGCTCCTTGCTTCCGGACGAACACTTAAAATCATGCTTTGATTGGTAACGTGAATCGCTTGCACTGCGAAATCCAACATAAGGATCCCTATGATGAAAAGCCACATGGAATGCAGTAGTAACCCGATTGGGAGCCATGCGAACAATAACAGCAACAACGCGATTCCTGTTGTCCGTTGTCCTAATCCCCGATCTGCCAGTCGCCCGGCGCTGCTCGCGGCCAACGCCCCCGCTGCACCTGCGAGTCCAAACAATCCAATTACGCTGTGGCTGAACGAAAGTGGAGGGGAGCTCATCGGCAAAACCATTGAGGACCATAGAATACTAAAGTCCGAAAAAATGAAGAAGGCAAGGAGGCCGCGAATTCTCAATAGGGGGATTTGTACGAATAGATCTTTTATGGAGCGGAGTACTTCCCTGTACGAGTTCTTACTTGGCGGACGTCTTGTATCGGGTGTAACGGTTAGGAACACAAAAGCCAATGAGATCATGATCACTGCCGAGACGATATAAACGGAACGCCATCCGTTCATATCCGCTAAGGTGCCCGAAAAGGTACGGGCCAGTAGTATCCCTATTACAATTCCACTAGTAACAACTCCAATCGTGCGGCCACGTCTGTATTGCGGTGCTCGATCAGCGGCAAGAGCAACAAGCACTTGTGCAACTACAGCCTGGAATCCAACCGTCCCCAAGCCGAGGAATAGAAACCAAGGTTTTGAAGCTAATGCGACGATACTTAATGCGATCGATAATAACACGATCATCCCCGTTACAAGCCGACGCGGATTAAACATATCCCCTAACGGCACCAAGAACAATAACCCAAACGCATAACAAATCTGGGTCACGGTTACTACCGTACCGATGATAGAGCTATTCATACCAAACTCAATAGCCATCATATCGAGCAAAGGTTGGGAGAAATAAACCGTTGCTACTGCCGATCCGCAGATAACCGCATAAAGAAAAACCGACGCGCTCGATAGTTGAGCTTGTGATTCCGTGTTATTCGGACGAAGCTTAGGTGAACTCGACATTGAATCAGCCTCCTTAAATGTACCGATCGGTATGTTATTTCGAGACCAATTAACTCACATAAATGGATGAATGTCAACAATTGGTTGATTTAATCAATATTCTTCGATAAAATATTATGTACTTAAAGGTATTTAATCAGGAGGGGTTATGGCTAGAATTCGTGAATTTGATGAACAACAGGCTTTAACGGAGGCAATGCATGTGTTTTGGGAAAAAGGATACGAGGCGACTTCACTTAGTGACTTAACTTCACGAATGAAGATTCAGAAACCTAGTTTATATGCTGCATTTGGAGACAAATTATCTTTGTTTGAATCAGCCCTTCGAAAGTATAACGAAATACACGCTAAATCCATTCGCTTGAAGCTTAACGAAAGTACGAGTGTCAAGACTGCCTTCAGGCGCTTGTTTCTGGAAGGGGCGTTCCCTGACGGAACCCTTGAGCAGAATGGCTGCTTCTGCATTAATACGATGGTGGAGCTCGCTCCGCACGATGCGAAGTTTGAAATTTTGACGCGAGAGCATCAACAATATTTAGCGGCGATGTTTGAAGATGCCCTTAAACGAGGGATACGCTCCGGAGAGATCGACGAATCGATCAACGATCGGGCGATAGCCCAGTCCCTTGTGGTAGCTTTCATCGGAATAACGGTATTAAAGAAATCCAATCCTAATCGGGAATGGATCGATAGCTGCATCGACTCAGCGTTATCATTACTCACAGCACCCCCACGTAGTGATAGTCTGATTAAATGAAAGGAACCAAGTGTCGATCCGTGTTCCTTTCAGCTTCAGCTTGTCCCCCGACAACCATATTTGTTATGTTAATAGTAGTTCTGCACTTGATGTTGATTAGGAGTGCATACAAAAATGCCGTACAAGCCACGGCATTTTTGTAGGTTATAGGTTGGGGGAGTTATGAATGCGAAGTAGACAGGAAGCCATTGATTACTGTTTGAGTTTGAGCCATGCGTATGAGGATCAACCATTTCGTGATAAAAATTGGACAGTGATTCGGCATCAAGATAACAATAAAGTTTTTGCTTGGATTTTTGAAAAAGACCATCTTATTTGGATCAATGTAAAATGCGAACCCGGCATGCTCGAGTTCTTACGCCAGGCATACACTGCAGTAGTTCCGGCCTTTCACCTTAATAAAAACCATTGGAATTCTATTATTCTTGACGGCACCGTACCAGAAGAAGAAATTCACGACATGATCAAACAGAGCTATCATTTAACTAAAACATCTTCCCGAGGTTAACCCGGTTCACTTTTCTCTTCCATCCAAATGATAGATGAGCTGCACGACTCCTGAGGAGAACGTTCTTGTATTCACCAGCTTTAAATTCAACCTTTCCTTGATATCCACGAACAACGGTTTTCCTTCTCCCAAAACGACAGGGTGAACCGATAATCTGAATACATCAACCAGCCCTAACTGGATAAAGGTTGTAATGAGGCTTGCTCCTCCATATAACCAGATGTCTTTACCCGGCTTATTCTTTATTGCATGTACTTCTTCAAGAATATGATCGTTGATGTAGATTGCTTTATGATCGTTTCCTGATTGCGTCCGGGAAAACACATATTTTTCTTTACTGTGAACGATTGACCAAAGCTCATGATCAGCGTCCGATTGATCCGGATCCGGCGTGAATTGGCCCCACAAATCATAACTTTTTCTTCCATACAATATCGTATCGATTTGATTCAAGAAATCCAAAAACCCCATCTCCGGGTCCATAATGCACCAATCTACTTCCCCATTCTTTCCTTCAATATAACCATCCAAAGTTACGGCTAAATCTAAAATGATTTTACGTTCCATGCTTTGTTTCTCCTTTCGGGATTTACCACTTATTCTAGCCCATAATGATGTCATCTAATGTCATATAACGTATCCATCGATAATAAAAAAAGCCGCCGATAAGCGACTTTGCATGAAAAAAGTTTCCTCCGGCGTAAGGCGTGGCTATCCCCAAGTCTGCCACACTTGAGTTTCGAGTAAATGTTTGGCTCTGGCGATCACAGATTCGGGAATCTGACTCACCTCTCCCATTTCATAAAGCACAGACATATGCCATCATGCCCCATCCCATTTCTGGCGGGTGTGTTCACCGTGGGCTGTCACCCATTGCGAAGTGGGTTCAAGGAATTGTATAGATTCTTCGATTGCCAAACGAACCGTTTGATTGGTTGCCATCCTGCTATCTCCTTTTGGTATACCGCCGTAAACCTTAACCTTGCGCGGATCTCTTCACTGGGTGGGTGGAGCGGCAATCCGTATATCGAACCCGGGTAACTATCAACTCCTAATTGATATCTCTTATAACGCGGCAAAGCTGCCGAGTCGACCATGGATCCGGCAGCTTTGATTTTTTAATCAGTCAACCACTGAGGAGAACTCACCAGAAGCCTCCATCGGAATGAATAATCTGTCCCGTAATCCATTCAGATTCTTCGCTTGCTAGAAAAACGATTAATTTGGCAGCATCTTTAGGTTCACCGATCCGCCCCATAGGGAATCTCGGTAGCAAGTATTCTTTCAATTCACCGTTCATCCATCCAGTGTCTGTTGGTCCAGGGTCTACTGCATTAACGGTGATATGAAGCGGCGCTAATTCGAGAGCAACGGATTTCGTAAAAGTGGAAATCGCCCCCTTGGTCGAAACATAAGCCAAATTTCCAGGTTGAGGTGATTTGTCCTGACCCGATACCAGGTTAATAATTCGGCCACCGTGTGTGCCTTCAATTCGACGAGCGAACTCAACCGTCAAAAGACACGTTCCTCGAATGTTCACGTTATAATGAGCATCAAGGATATCCGCATTAAGCGAGCGAAAATCAACATCTACGGAATGGGTTGCATTATTTACAAGAATGAACGGCAAGCCCAGCCTCTCCTGAACCTCATTAAGAAGCATTTCCGGTGCTTCAATCTGAGATAAATCCAACTCCATGGATTCGCACCTTACGCCCAAGCTGCGGATTTCCTCCATAAGATGTTCTGCCCAGTCCAAATCCTCATTAACAAAATAGTCCATGCCTTGATCATAGGCTGACCAATGAGTGAAAAAGATGTCAGCGCCTTCTCTTGCTAATTCCAGGCATATTGCAGTACCTATGCCCATCTCCCGACTGGCGCCCGTAACAATGGCAATCTTATTCATTAATCTTTTCATACCCTTCATCTCCTCACGGAAACGCCGATTGACGTGCTAATGGAGACGTAAGCTCACCCATAAAAAAAGCGAATACCTAAAAAGGAATTCGCCCGGTGTATTTATAGCACATGAACCCAGCGATCCAATAATGGTTAAACAAAAAATGGGAAATTGACCCTTTAATAAAAAAGGGATCAACATATCCTTTCCATTCCTTCACCATTACAGGATATCTGCCATTTTTAGTCCATGCTCCTTTCGTACATCTCCATGCTCATACGGTATCATAATTACGAATGATAGTAAATTCGTTATTAATAAAAACGGGACGGATTTTTAGATGTCAGATTGATCTTCCGGTCGGTGAGAAAGGGCCTCGAAATTTTACTTCAACGAAAAAAAAGAGCGGGAGGTTCCTCCCGCTCGAACACATAAATCCATCTCATATGCATATGATACCAGCTCGACCCTTACTCCGTTTCTTACGAAGCCTCCCGGCTTCTGAGCAGGTAGTTGTACATCAGCTGCGCTGCCATGGCCCGATTGGTAACAGACTTCGGTGACAGCTTGCCTCCAATGGTGCCTTGAAGCATTCCGGCATCCAGCATGTAGTCCATCGCGTCCTTCGCATAACCGGATACGTCCTTCGCATCGGTATAGCTTTCGATCCTCTTTCCTCCGCCCGGCAGCTCGCTGCCAACCGATTTCATCATCGCATGGAGCATGACGACCATATCCTGACGCGTGATCGAGTCCTCTGGTCTGAACCGGTTATCTCCCGTTCCATGGACAAATCCCAGCTTCTTCGCTGTAGATAGATACGGCGTATAGTAGCGGCTGCCCGCATCGGCAAAATTACCGTCTTCATCCGTATTCTCCGGATTTATGCCGAAGGCGTTCATCGCCATGACCAGGAAATCGGCCCGGCTGATCTCCTTCTGCGGCAGATACCGTCCTCCTCCCGCCCCCTTAATAATGTCACGGGCAGAAAGGAAATGGACGGCGTCTGCATACCAGCTTCCTGGTTCCACATCCCGATAGGATACCGGCTTATATGCAATCGCATATGTGCCAAGCTTGCCTGTCTCGAACGTCAGAGCACGAAGCTCTTCATTGTAAAATGCGTTCAGGACAGTGGTTATCGCTCCCATCGCATCGACTTCCCACGCGACCAGCTGATCCGTTCGTTCGTCGGTCTTGGCTGCATAGTGGAGCGAGACGGATACTGGGGTAGTACTTCCCGGCCATTCCACCGTCTTGCCATCGATTTGCAGCAGCAACTCAACGACCGGTCTATTAGCGATCCCGGCAAGCTGGTCCGTGGACAACAGGCTTCGATCACCCGCCCGTACCACGATACCCGTGAACTGCCCTGCATCCGGCAGACGGTTCAGCATATCGGAAGCCAGCTTCACGGTTGCCTGCGGCGTAACGATCTCGATCCGTTCCCGCGCGTGATTGCGGTTCAAGTAAGCTGACGGAACCTGGATGACGATTTCGCCGTTGAACGAGCGGGCGCTTTCGTCCAGCTGGATCGTCACGGTCTTGATTCCGCGCGCGTTCGCAGAGACGCTCTCGAAGGCACTGCTAAGCTCCGATTCGCTGACGGCTGCTTGAGCCCTCTGGCCGTTTATGGCGATTTGCGCCGTAATCGTTCCTGGTCTGGAAGGTCCAGTGGCCGGTGGTTTTCCACCTGGCTTGCTTTGGCCTGGTTGATTACTGCCGTCGTTATTTCCGTTGTTGCCGTTGTTGCCGTTATTACCGTTATTGCCGCCACCATTGTTGCCCCCGCCGTCATTTCCGCCTCCAGGCGGAGACGTTTTCTTCGAGGTCGTAAAACGATAGATTGAGCTCAGCTGCTTGGCGCCGAATTCATCGGTAATATCCATATACCAGTAATACGTTTTGCCGGCTTTAAGCCCCTTCCATGCGGCTGAGGCAATTTCTCCGGATTTCACGTCTTTTTTCTCGCCAATCAGCTTATTTTTGTACACGTTGACTGCAAAATAATCGGTTGCCACCCGTTTTTGAATGTCCCTGAACGCAAACGGCTCGATAAAATCCTCGATGGCGTCGTCAAAGAAATTGTAATCGTCCAAGTAAGGCGAGTAAGTATCCACGTCCAGCGTACCTGAGACCGGATCGAATTGAAGCAGGCGCAGATAGCCGTTTCCGCCATTCGGCCCACCCTGATAATCTGCCAGCATTTCGATCACCTGTCTCGTCGATCCGTCCGGATGCGTCACAGTCTTCACGACCCTATTCGCGGCATGATAATGCCCGCTTAGTACGAGCTGCACGTTTTTGTTCGGCGCAATGACCTTGTCAAACACGCGCTGTGCCATATTTGACAAGGTGCCGTTGCTCTCCAGATAGGCATGCATGCCCACGATCGCGATGCGGTCCGCATGCTTCTTCAGCGCCTCGTTGGCCCAAGCAATGGTTTCCGGTGTGTCTTCAAGTCCGAAGCCGATGTACAGGAAAATAAAGTCATGGCCTCCAAACGATACGAGGTCGTAATGATTGCGGTTGTTATCCATTTCGCCGCCATACCACGGATTGTTCTTGTATCGGCCGGCCCCGACATACTTTCCGTAGTAGGAGTAATCCACGCCGTCAATGATGACATCGTGATTACCCGCGAGGACGCCATACGGTACGCCCGCTTCGTCCAGCTTCTTCAGGTTGCGGTCGGCTACCGCCCACTGCTTCTCGTCGTCAGCCACGTTCACGATGTCACCTGTATGAATGACATAACTGAACAAGCCCTTTTTATATTCTTCCGCGATCCAATCGCCCAGTTTATCGAAAATATCCGGGTACGATTCCGCGTAATACTGCGTGTCCGTAAACCATAAAATGTTGAACGGCGCGTTCGCGCTCTTCACTTCATCCTGCACCATGGCCTGGATTTTGCCATTTCTCACATAACGCTTAGGATCCACTTCCGCCGTCAGGGCGATGTCGGATTCGGCATCGTCGCCGGTGGCCGACTTCAGCGCTGTCCACTTGCCAGTCTCATAATCCCATGCATACAGCGTCACGATGCGTCCCGGAAGCGTGCGTCCCTCCCAGTGCAGCTCTACCTTATCCTGTTCGGTCCATGCTTCGTCCAGCTGGACTTCGAATCGATGATAAGGGAATCCGGAATCAGTATCCGTGGTTAGGTAATCTCCGTCAGGGTAAGCCATTTTGTCGGCCTCTTCCTTGCCGATCCCCTTCTCGCCGTCTGGCTCCAGAACAAGCGGCGGCTCCCGGTCTGCAACGTTGATATGACCCTCGATTCCGTCAGCGCGGGCAAAGTCGTATTTATCCCCTTCCAAAAAGCGCACATCCATCGAGTCTCCGCTTGGATCGCTGAGCCGTGCTCTCAGGCTCGGATTCAAACCAACGTTCTCCCCGAAATCGGCTGGGGAAACTTCGCCCGGAAGAAGAGGCTTCTCCTCTTCAATCATGAAGGTGCGTGAGATCTCCGCCGAATTGCCGGCCCCGTCGAGTACGGTCACCCTCAAGATATGCTCGCCCGGTGCAAGCAGCGTGGAAGACGTCTCGTAAGGAAGCGTGATCGTCTCACCATCAAGCTCCGCCGTAATTTCGGCAACTCCGCTTAACTGGTCCGAAGCGACCACATCCAGCGTAAACGTCCCTTTGAGCTGCATGGCGTCGGTCAATAATTGCCCTTCCCCATACAATATCCCTTCAATCTCGGGTGCGGTGTTGTCCACGGTCACGTCGATGGACTGGAAGACTTGACCATTCATCGACATGCTTAGAGGATAAATCCCGTCCTTTATCGCGGCGGTGTCAAGCTCGGCATATCTAGCCGTAAACTTGTCCAGCGGAATCGGGAAATGGAAGTCGCTGATCATCGGCTTGTTCGGATTGCTGCCGTAATCCGCATCACCGAATCCGTAGTAGGTATCCTCCCGGTAATCCACGGTTGTTTGCCCCAGATTGCCCAGGTAGTTCAGCACCTTATCCGGTTTGACGACCGAACCGTCCGGAAGCACGAGATGAAGATTCATCACTTCGAAATCATCATGGTTGTTCTTGCCGAATACCTTGTCGTGATCTTTGACTTGATAAGGAGCGTTCTCATTTCCTGTATGCACGGAAACGGTCGTACTGGTTACGAAAAGATCCGGTGTCATATCGAACATCGACCATGCGCCGTCGATATATTTGGGCAAGATTCGCGCGAAAAAGACCGTCTCTCCGCTTGCGTTCAGCGCGCTTGCCGACGCTTGGTAGATCTGATCGATGCCACGGGTCTGCATGCCGAGCTGTACCTTGCCTGGTAGCGCTTTGCGAAGTGGCATCGGATTTCCGTCGAAGCGAACCTCGATATCGTCCTCGGCACGGGAGCCGTAAGCGTAGAAGGATGCATTCCCGCTAAGCATGCTTCCGTTTGCAATGGATAACCCCGGGTTCGGCAGCTCCGTCCCCGTTCTTTCTTCATTAACGGTCAGAAGGCCGCCTCTGGAGTTATATGGAATCCGTGTACGATTGCCGCTGCTGTCGACCGCGTCGATGATATAACGATAGACGCCGGTTTCATTCAGTGTGATCGAGCCTTGGTAGACGTAACGTCCGTTTTCCTGGGACGCGAGCTGCAGCGCATGCTTGTCCGTAAAAGTCGTCGGCTCCTCGGAGGCTGCTCCGATCAATACCTCAGCTGAAGCAAGCGGCTCGTCGCTGGTCACGGTCACAGCATATGCCTGCCCCTTGCCCAAATTATAGGCGGTCTGTTCATGCTGAAGCGTAGGTGCAATCATGTCCACGCCCGTTATAGGCGGCACCTGACCCGGATCAATGCTGCCAGGATTGGCATACATCCGGTTATCCAGTCTTTTCATGGTCGTTCCTGCATCCGGGTAGGCATATCGAACGACTGCGTTACGAACGTCGTTCACCAGCCTGTCCGGGCTGCCCGGCGTGCTCGGGTCGTACCAGGCCTGCACGATGTACGAATTTGCCTGACCCGGCGCTGAAATGGCCAGCCCGCGATGCAGCGAATTCGGAAGATTGAAATCGGAAGCTTTTGAATTATCGTAGAAAATAATGTCGCTATCGTTCAGCGTGCTGTTAAAGTGCAGATTGAAGTCGGCCGTCGTTGTATATCCCTTGCCGTTGGCGATGGCTTCCTTCGCGAACCAGATGACGGCTGAGCTGTAAGGCTCGATTGCGGTATGATCCGGAATCGTCCAACTTTTCGGTGCCGTCTGACTCGGATACAGATACCACAGGGTGTAATCCTTGAGGTCCAGTACCTGATCCGAATGATTGTAGATTTCTACATATTCGTACTGGTTGCCGCTTCCCCATCGGTAATCCCCGGCCGGGTTCGGGAGAATCTCGGTAATGAGGATGCGCGGAACGTCTCCGCCGGTGACGGCTCCGGCTAACACCGTTTCATAATCGCCGGATCTTGAACGTTGAAGCCCATCCGCTGCCTCTATGTAATAATACAGCTTATCGCCGATCAACTGGTCGGCCGGAATGACCGCATCGAATTGATTCCCCCCGCGATCCATCATATCGATCATGCTGTATGGGTTATTGACAGCCGTTTTGTAATAAAGCTTAACGTCTAACGCATCGCCGTCTTCGTCATAGACGCTTGCACTTACGGTCAGAGGCTGCGTCCGGTCGGCCGAGGCGACCGGCGTGTGACTGATATCCGGCATGCGATTGTCAGGCGGCAACAACTGATCCGGATCGAAGATACCGGCGGAAGGCGCTGCTTCCCGTGCGTAAGGAATCATTCCTGAACCGCCGGAGGGCGGCTGAAGGTGCACGCTCTTGCCGTCGCCGACATCCTCGGCGGTATAGTAGAAGCTGCTGATTACGGCGGCGTCATCGCCTTTACGGGTTATGTATAAACCGCGGTCCGTGTTGTTTAGGCCATCCTGTCCCCGAAGCTTGAATACCGGTACATGGTCGGGAACCGAATGATACTGCCGGAAATCGGATTCCGTCAGGGCGGCGGCAGCCCCGGTTATGGACGAGCTGGTTCGTTCCACCCATAGCACGGCTGGGCTGTCCGCCGGGATGACCACTCCATCCGGATTGCCGTAAACCGTGTCCGTTACCGTCAGCGTCTTCACGCCCGTATTGTAGTCGTAACGAATGTTGAACTCATCGTTGAACGAGAGCGGTGCCCCCGAATGATTGTAAAGCTCAACATATTCGAACAGATCGGCTCCGCCTGCGCCCTCGATCGTTTGCTGATTCGACCGGTCATCGGGATAAATTTCCGAGATGAACACGGGCATCGCTCCCGAAGGGGCTGCATAAGCGGGGGTGTTTGCAAGCGCAAACTCAAAAAAGCTGCTGCCGATCAGTATGCCGGATAATAATCCGGCGATCCATTTTCGCTTCATGTGCTCCTCCTTCATGCTTTTTATCTCTAAAAGCCTAAAGCATGAAGGTTAAGTGAATATCAAACGAAATCGAGTATTTCGTAAACGTAAGACAAGTCGTTCGTCTGTGTGTTGGAACGTCTGAATGTTCTTATGCCGGCAGGGCACACTACAGAAGGAGGTGCATATGATGAGGAAGTTATTGATACTGCTCTTGGTATTTCCTTTGGTTTTTGGATGTTCCACGGCCGAAGTTTTCGGCGAACCCAATGTAAATCATAGCCAAGAGGAACAGGATGATACGATACATTCCTATAGACGCGGCGGATTTCGCTCGCCCAGACGAACCTATAATCCGGGAATCGGTACCCCTGGGCGTACGACGCGGAGACCGGACCAAAACGTTCGCAATCCGGGCCAACCGAGAACAACGCCAACGCCGCGAACGGGGTTCGGCGGTTTTTTCGGCGGTTTATTCGGGGGATTGGCACTGGGGACAATATTGGGATCACTGTTCAATCCGTTTGCCGGTTTTTCGCTAGGGTTTCCATTGCTGTCACTACTTAGCATTGGGCTATGGATCATCATTATTTATGCGATCATTAGATTGTTTCGCAGGCGGAAGCAATATTAATCGGAACCCACTGTATGATTTAACAGTGGGTTTTACATTTCAATGGGACCACGCGTTTCGGTGGGAGCTTTCGCGCTCGTATGCGCGCCCGCATTGAAGTATGGTTAATCCGGTTCTGCGGAACACGCGCTTAACGCCGAGCAGAATCTTCATCTGTTCCGGCGACCGAATCGAAAACACCGTCCTCCGGCACGTTCGTGAGCTTTAGCTGCCGCTTGATCTGATTATTCATACTCTCATACCAGGACTCAAAGGAGTCATCCAGCTGCTCCTCTCGATTACGATCCTCATTCACATCCGAATCGACTTCGATGTCATTACCCAATACCCCGTAGTCATCTTTGGGATGACTCATCATTCTCCTTCAGCTCCTTCTTCTACGGATTGAAATATTCTCTCCTGTACAACCCAATGTTATGCTACGGCTTTTACCAAGAATGATTAAGGTATTTGTCTATGAGCTGCTGTTCGGTCCATAACGAATGCTGCAATTTCAAAAATCGATAGTTGTGAAAAGTATCACTCTACCAGAACATTACATCTAAATAAATAGAGTCCGCTCATCAAACATCAGCCTGCAGATTAGATGGAATAATCAGAAATCACTCTTTGTTAACTAGGTCCTTCACCCCGGTTCAATCACAGACCATTTTCCTAAAAATTTGATTGCAAGATGTGAACCTCGGCATATATGATAAGATCACGAATCTCATACCGATTCCATTATTCGGCATTGATTTTATCATTTCAAGAGGGGGATTTTATCTGAAACGTAAACTCATCGTCAAAGTAATGACCACGGCTGCGCTGCTGAGCGCATGCACGTATCCCGTCCACGGGGCTTCCATTTCGCTGAACGATATTAATCAATCCTATGCCAAGGATGCGATTCTGGGATTAGTGGAACAAGGTATTATCAATGGAAAGGGCAACGGCAAGTTCGATCCGACCGGCAAAATCGAGCGCCAGGACTTTGCCATCATCCTGGCGAAGGCATTAAAGCTTGATATTCACTCCAACCCTGAGAAACCGACATTCAAAGACGTTCCGGAGGATCACTACGCTTACGCATTCGTTGAGGCTGCCGTCAAAGCCGGCTTGATTAAAGGCGTAGGCAACGAGATGCTTGGCGTGGGACAGAACCTATCCCGGCAAGATATGGCGGTGTTTTTGGTAAGAGCCTTAAGCGTCGTTGGTATTGGAAAGGATGAAATTGGAGACATTGATAGTAGATTGAAATTCTCCGATGCGGCAAGCATTGCCGACTATGCCAAGTATCACGTTGCAGCGGCCGTGGAGCTTGGGCTCATGAAAGGCATTAACGACAAGATGTTTAATCCAACAGGTCAGGCGGACAGGCAATCGGTCGCATTAGCAGCCAACCGATTCCTGAAAGTGAAAGAAGAGCTCGAGACTCCATCTGAAACGCCAGTTCCAACGCCTAAGCCTGGTGAGGAAACGCCTACTCCTGCCGAGAAGCCGACACAGAATCCAACGCCACCCACCGGGGGCAGCGGCGGTGGATCAACCGCGCCAAGCGACCCGAATCCGGGCGGCAACCCAAGCACGCCGGACACTACGGCTCCAATGGTAAGACTATTGTCTGCCGAATCCGTCGTCGTAGGGGATAACGTAGCGGTTACTAGCAGCGAAACCGGTATCGTTTACTTCGTTCCATATTCATTGAACGCCTCCACGAAAGCCCAGCTTGAATCCTTTGTCGCCGACAAGCTTGCCAACAAAACCATCGTGGCCGCTGCTCAAACCGAAACACAGATTGCAACCTTAAATCTGTCACCGGGCGATTACAAAGTGTATGCGGTCGATGCTGCCGGCAATGTGTCTGCGCCTTCCAATAAGATTATCCTTTCCGCACCACTGATGAAGCAGCCAACTCTGCATTTTTTCGATGGTCGCTCACTCGCGATCGCTTACGAAGAGACACTTAACCCCCTCTTCGTACCAAATGTCAATGAAATATCCGTATACACCAAGGATGGAGAGCTGCGATTGCCGCAGGAAATTAAACGGGTTGAGATTACGGGGCAATATATTCTCGTTACTTTTGCCGAGCCGCAGCCTATGGCCAGACCGTTGGAAGTCGTGTATGCTCCGTTATCAGCCTCCACCGCCGTCCGCAGCGCCGATGGAAAGCTCTCACCAGCCTTCGGGCCGACCGCGGTTCAGTATTTGCCGGACAACGTAAGGAGTCTTCTTGAGCAGCTGATTTCATCAGCCGAGACGCTCCGTGATAACTCAACCCCGGGGAATACGGCTGGTACTTACCCGCCGTTCGCGTTCGATCAATTGAATCAGGCGATCCTAAATGCTTACTCCGCTGCGGACAACCCAAATTCAACCGTGGAAAGTTTGACCAGCGCATATAACCACCTGTACCAACAAATCGAAGCGTTTAAGAGAAGTCGTTTAAAGCCCCTCAAAATCTCCCTGACTGAGGAAAATGCATCGTTCGTGTTAAACAGCAACAGGTTGAGCGTGAACGGCATGTCAGCACGAATTAAAGATTCCTCACTAGAGGAAGACCGATACGATATAAGGAATATTGGAAACCTAATTAAGGTAACGAGAGACGATGCTTTCACAGAACTGGAAATCCATTTTAATCCTGTCGCTTACGGGTTCGAGATTCAGTCAGAAGGCGAAACGATTGGACATATCGAGATCGAGACTTCGGATCCATCGCTCATCCAGTTGACTGGCGGTGACCAGGGTATCCAGGTAGCGCCAGTTCCGAATGTGAATCAAGACCGCCCGGTCTCCCTCATCTTTAAGGTATTCGAGAAGGATGCCGAAGCGGGTAAGATCGAATTGCCTATCCGATTTGATTCCGAGCCCCCGACAGTTACGGGGGTAACCTACGACAGCGCTCAAGGACTCTTCTTATTCCAATCCGCTGAACCGGTATATTCCTATCCTCAGACCATTCCACTGAGGGCTCAGGTCGATTACTCCAGTAACGGCGATTTCGGCCAAAATTCCATCGATATCTTCCCGTTAGTGGACAGAGAAGACTTCGAGGCAGGAATCACGCAGGATAAACGCGCCGTCATGATTCAGCTTACCCCCAAAGGGCTTTCCAAGCTGGCCGGTGAGCTTCCTGGCGGAAAGTTCAGAATCACGATATACGGCATGAGTGATTTCGCAATGAATTGGCAGCAGGAGCTTCATATTATTGACGCACCGAAAACGCAATGAGGAATAAGTCGACAACGTCAATAGAACCACCCGATTAACGGGTGGTTCTATTTGCGCAAGCCTGCTTGCTTTTTGTATTGAATAATAAAATGCCGCATGCAGCCTCTTGCTCCATAGCACGCATAAAGCGCTCCCTCATTTGGTCCAGACGACCTGTTCGCCGTAATCTCTTCCCCAATCGTACATCAATTTCAGGATAGGCATTAAGCTCTCCCCGTAAGGCGTAAGCGAATATTCGACTCGGGGCGGAACCTCGGGGTAAACGACACGTTGGACCAGCCGGTCCTCCTCCAATTCACGGAGCTGATTGGTCAGCATTTTCTCCGTGATGTGGGGTATCATACGGTTCAGCTCACCGAAGCGTTTAACGCCCTCCAAGCCAAGATGCCAAAGGATGATCAGCTTCCATTTGCCTCCGATGACCGCCAGGGTTAACTCCTTATGGCAGTTAATTTCTTTGAGATTTATTCGCTTCTTGACTTCATTTGCCATAATTATCACCCCTTCTTTCCTACTAGTATACAACGGTCACGGAGATCCCATCAAAGTGGAGTACATAGCGCAGGGACGTGTCCTACTCCAGATTGGCATGCAGGCTGAACATCTGGTCGGATTGGAGCTCGCTTACCTCCATCAATCTTAAGATGATGGAATCCAGCACAATCAACATTGTCTGCTCAAATAGAGAGGCCATCGGCTGGACGGTCACGAGCGCATCTTGGTGCTGTTCCTTGGTGCTTCCCGGCAGCTGAACGATCGTATCGGAAAGCTGCCCGATGCGAGATTCGGGTTGGATCGTTAGGGCGGCTACGTCAGAGCCGATATGCTTGGCCTTCTGGGCCATCGCAACTAGACTCTGCGTTTCTCCTGAACCTGAACCGATAACAAGCAAGTCGCCTGACCCGATCGCTGGTGTTACTGTGTCGCCCACAACGTGAACGTTATATCCCATCTGCATTAGCCGCATGGCAAAGGTTCGCATCACCAGGCCGGATCTGCCCCCACCCGCTACAAAGATGGCATCGGCATGCAGGATTCGTTCAATTAGTGCTTCAACCTGAACGGCTTCGACCTTCTGTACAGCTTCGGATAGCTCTTTGACGATTAGAACGGCCTGCCTAAAGATTGGCTTGCCCATCTGGTTAGGCATGTTTTACCAGTTGATTCATTTTAGCGGCCACGCTCTTCTTATCGGATTGACCCGTGATTCCACCGCCAACGATGACAAGATCCGGCTTCGCTTGAATGGCTTCAGGAAGAGTCTCCAGCTTGATTCCTCCCGCAACGGCGGTTTTGGCATGTTTAACGACACGCTTGATCGCAGCCAATTCCTCGAAGGAATTCTTGCCTTCCGCCTGGTGGTCATAACCCGAATGGACGCAAATATAATCCACGCCTAAGGCATCAAGCTCCTGTGCCCTGCCCTCAATGTCTTTTACATTAATCATATCGACCATGACTTGCTTGCCTTGCTTCCGGGCTTCGGCCACAGCGCCTTTGATCGTGGAATCGTCGGATACCCCCAGCACCGTTATAATATCCGCACCGGCTTCGGATGCTTTCATCACTTCATACCCGCCGGCATCCATAATTTTAAGGTCGGCAAGCACTCGCAAATGCGGGAAAGCCTCCTTGATCGCTTTCACGGCATGCAGCCCTTCGTTAATGACGACCGGCGTGCCGATTTCCACGATATCAATATGCTCGGCTACCTCGGCCACCACTTGTTTCGCTTCCGGAATGTTCACTAAATCCAATGCCAATTGAAGCTCCATATCGTTAATCTCTCCTTATGAACGTATTGGTTATTGCCTTCACGAGCATTGTAGAGTAAACACGATACAATCCGGAAGTACGTACTTATAAGTGAGATACTAACTTGCAAGTAAGTAATAAAGCGGGACAAGGGTTTCAGGGCTTCATTTATTCTGCCTTGCCTTAACCACTCTCGGTATCTTTTTCTCATAAACGGATAAGACATGGGAAACCAATTGTTCGCTTGGCAGCGTGTTATCTCTCAAAAGCGCATAAATAAGGTTCAAGAATGTCTTTGCATCGTTCTCGGATAAATTTCGGATTGATTCCATAATATGATCATGTGAATAATGCTCTTCCTTCGACTCCATCTTTCTCCTCCCTAACCCAATATGACTTTAGTGCGCCTGCAAAATATGTAAAATACGTTGTCTCCATGACTCTATTACGAGATGGTTACACCCAAATTTTCGACCTCACTATCACAGACTCCTGCCGTTAGCTTAATGAAAAGGCAGCCAGATCATCAGACCTGCTGCCTCCACGTATTCATTCAACGATAGTTTTCTTAGCGCAATCTTATTAATGCAGCAAGATTACGTCTCTTGCGCAGTAAGCACGTGCTCAGGCGCTTTTTGCTTCATGATCGGCACCATGACCAGTGCACCAAGAAGGAATAATAATCCTGCTCCGCCATAGATCGTGCTCAGCGGAAAGGCGTCCTTTAACGCGCCGGCGAAAGACATGGATATGACCATCATGCCGACGAACATTGGATTTAGAACCCCGTTGACGCGACCGACAATGGAAGCATGTGACCATTTGAGGATCATGGTGCTAATCCCGATATGAATGCAAGGGAACACAAGGCCATTCACGAATTGTACGGCCAGCGTGACCGGTACGCTCGTCGAATACCCGACAATGGCTGTGCAGACCGCTCCTGACAGCATGCCCACAGCAAGAAGAAGCTGAGGCGGAACCTTCTTGGCAAAAACAGCGACGACTCCGCCGCCGATCAGCATGGCTCCGCCATTCACCATCAGCAGGTATTGCAGGAACTCCTCGCTGCGTCCCAGACGCTCCGTTACGATAAACAGATTGAGCGCTTGGGCTACGCCAACAGCGAGTCCAGCGAGAATAAATGCGAGTCCGAGCATGCGCAGGACTTGGCTTTGCCAAACATAACGGAAGCCTTCGGCGAAATCTTTACGAAATTGCCCTTTTACAGCGGCCGTTTGCGGCTTCATATTATCCTCAGGCAGGCGGACAAGAACGAGTGCGGACAGCAGAAATACGACGCCCATTACAGCGATCGATGTTTCCAGGCCAAACGTGCTGTATACGAAGGTGCCAAGCATCGGGCCAAGCACCATAAAGATGGCCATCAGCGATTGGAATAGAGCCATCCCTTGCTGCAGCTGTTCCTCAGGCACATGATACTTAAACAACCGCATGCTTGAAGGCTGCGAGAACTGCGAAAGAATCGCCGAGATGAATGCGACCAGGTAGACGGATTGCCATGAACCGAAATGTATGGTCAGAAGCACTACGAATACGGATACCGCGGATAATAAATCGCACCAGATCATCGTTCGTTTGGGCCGCCAACGGTCGGCAAATGTACCGCCAATGAACGAAAACACAAAAATAGGCGCGAATTCCGCCACGCTAATTAAAGAAATGGCGTATGGATCATTATTCGTTCGATCCGCAATATACAAAAGAATGGCAAAATTACGTACCCAGATCCCGATCTGCAGGAGCACGCTTGATAATAAAATCGTCTGCAGGAACCGATTGTGAAGCAGGCTTGGTGCATGGGTGCTTCTTTCTTGCTTCAACCTTTTCAACCTCCAATTTGTCTATAAAGATGTGCATCTTGCGTCGTGCTACGGCTCTCCTTTCCATTCTTTAATTATAAGAACCTCAACATGGTTGACCTCCTACTAAAGACTGATATTTCGGAGTGCGTGAAAAAATTTTTCCCTGTAGATGGTCAGGGCGATGCTTCAAATCAGCCCTGGAGGAGTTACCGGGAATCGCTGCAATAATGAGTATTTGTTACCCGCTGGCTGATAAAATTGCAGCCATAAACAAAAAATGAACCAGACCCTCGGTCGGTTCATTTTTCATATTATTGTAAAAGAGTTTGCTTTTACTGCTCATGGCATTATCTTTATGGGTTTTCATAGTTTTTTAACGGCATTCCTACATACTCCCGGAAGCAGCGGGTCCGCTCTCCCTCGAATTCGAAGACGATAGCAAGCTCATTGCTAAAATGCCGCCCATTTAACGAACCTTCCGAGCGAAACACCACCATCCCGTTGTCATCATCCTCCAGCACGATGAGGGGAGTCAGCTGCATCTGAAATACGGAGCGCTCGAACCGGACTAATTCCTCGAACCGCCCTTTGCCCTCCTGCTTGTGATTCCATCCCTCTAACGGAAGTGGAACGAAGAAATGAAAATCCTCCGTAACCTGTTTAAGAAAATCGGCTGTATCCCCTGTTTCCAAAGCATGCCTAAAAGCATCAAACACTTCACTAGTGCGGGATTGGACAGAATCAAGAGATTTCTCCATGAACATATCCTCCTCATCAAGATTTATTAGCTGCTTACCTTTTATTCATCGCCTTTGTTTGATATAAAGAATAAGCAATAGGATACCTGCACTGCATGGCTTAACTCAACGCTAGAACCTTTAACTGGCTCGAGATCACGCCAAGGTGAAACGACTCGTGAATCAGAATGAAGTTTAACAACTCACCAGAGGTGTTGAATTGGAACGGTCCCATGGCAAACGGAGTTGAAAGTTTCTCGCCCAGCATTTCAGGTGTCAGCTCAGATAAGCGGGAAAGCTGAGCTGTTAACATCTCGACCATCGCTTCCTTTGACGGAGGATCGAACGTCCAATCCGAGGGCTTTGTTCCAGAGTTAAACAGCGTTTCATAAGAGTCCGGTATGACCGGCGGACTGTTAAAGATCAGGGCAGAATACTTATCCATCCAATACATCATATGGCCGACATTCCAACGAACCGTATTGTTGAAACCTGCGGGTTGAATATCGAAGAGTTCCTCCGGAATCGCCTGCACCTGCTGCACCAGCACTTGACGTGCAGTTGTGGCTGTGTTGATAATCATTTCAGACATGTTATTTTCCTCCTTTGTCATGAGAACCGCTTGATATGTCCCCATTGTATGACTCATGGAACTTACCATCAATGCAGTGGGCGTTACCGTAACGTTAAGTATCAGTTAACGATAACTCGTTGACACAAGAAGAAGTCGGAGCAACAATAGGCATTAAGCATGATACACATGCTATAGAAAGCAGGTGTGAAGGTGGAGTTAAAACAGCTTCAGTATTTCATGGCCATTTGTGAAGAGCTTCATTTCTCGAGAGCAGCCGAAAAAATGGGAGTCAGCGCACCCAATATCAGCCAGCAGATCAGGCGACTAGAAGAAGAATTAGGCGTTCTATTGTTCGACCGTGTGGGTAAAACAATTGTCCTTACAGATGCCGGTGCGATTCTTCGTGAGCATGGTGCCGCCGTGTTCAGACATTTGCAGCAAGCGGGCGATGCCATCGCAGATCTGAAGCAAATGCAAGGAGGCTCTCTATCCATCGGGGTATTGCCCGGTGACGCGGATCTGATGTTCAATGCCATGCTGCTCAACTTCCATCAGACCTATCCCACCATTTCGCTGTCCCTATTGGAAACCACAAAGGTAACGGAACAAGTGCTGGACCGAAGCATCGATGTGGGCGTAACCATTGGACCTGTTATCGATGAGCGGCTCACAACGATTCCTTTGTTCCATGAGGAGTTTTCATTGGCAGTAAGTATGCACGATCCCATTGCAACGGAAAGCTTTATCCCTTTGAGTAAGCTGCAAACCTTAAAAATGGTCATGTTCCCGCCAGATCATCAGTGCCGGAAGCTGATCGACCACTTTTGTATGGACAGCGGCTTTGCACTGCAGCCGCATATGGTGACGACAACATTATCTTCACTCCTTCAGATGGTACAGAGCGGAGTTGGCGCTTGTGTTCTGCCGAGACTTCTATTGGATAATCTTGACAATCCAGATATCAAGGTGGTGCACCTAAGGAACCCTACGCCTTCTCAGGACATTTGTCTGATCTACCGCAGCGACAGGTACGTCGGATACGCCATGCGCACGTTCATCAAGACTTTGAGAGCCTACATTGAGACAGCGATCCATCATGCGAAGTCTTCATAGTCAGGGTAATCCGTGAAAGAATCATCGGGATATGCAAGAACTTATGTCAGCACAACAAAAAAGTCGCGGGAATCCGCGACTTTGCGTTGGTGTGAGTTCTTGTCCACCCATCACTCGGACATACTTTGTTAACCCGTTCATTTTAAAAGAAATTCAATAAACATGTTAGCAGCATCACAACTAGAGGGCCGATCACGAAGAACCCTAGTAATAATGCAATGATCTTAAATGGCGCTGACATGCCATGGTTCATTTTTTAGCTCTCCTTCGTTAAACGCCTTATCATTTTCAGCCATAGGTTTATTTTACAATATGTGGGGCGTTAATGCTATAATTATACATTTGTAAACTAAGGTTACGTGTGATATAGGAAAGGCGCGCCCATCGAGGCAGCGCCTGATCATCCTTCCAATAACGCAAGCAACTGAAACGGTCTATCGATATGCGAGCTTTCGAACCAGCTATCAAGTCACCATTTCATACAAACTAGAGTCCATGCTCTCCACGAATGGCGACCAGTCCCCTGTCGTATAAAGCAAGAGCTGATGCATGGCCCGGGTACATGCCGTATACAAAAGCTTGCGATCGTTGTCCCGGCCGTAAGCATGCGGTGACGCCTCATATATCAGAACCGCATCGAACTCAACCCCCTTGGCGAGATACACGGGAATAACCATCGCACCTTTCTCAAAGGTTTCCGTTTCCTTCGTAATGAGCTGCAATGCTTCGCCTCCATGCTTCCGCAATGATTCGAAGGCTGAGCGGCTTTCGGCAGCCGTCTTCGTAATGACAGCAATAGATTCGAAGCCTTCGGCTTTAAGCGCTGCAATATCCTTTAATACACGTATGTCACGCATCTCTCCGTCTTCCACCTTCACAAGAAGCGGCTTCGGTCCGCTCCTTTCAAACGGGACGATTTCCGACGCGTCGGAGAGCAGCACCTTCGTAAATTCCACAATCTCCCGAGTTGAACGATAACTGCGCACTAGGCGGATCAAGCATGTTTCGGTTTCTCCATAGAGCCGGAACAGCGGTGACTCGGCATCCTGCAGATTCGTTGATTGCGTAAAAATCGCCTGCCCGAAATCACCAAGTACCGTCATGCGGGCACGCGGAAACAGTTTTTTGAGATACTCATATTGAAACGGTGAATAATCCTGCCCCTCATCAATGAAGACATGCCGAATCTCCGTGTTCGTGCGAACGCCTTCGATCAATTCTTTTAAATACAAATACGGAGTGGCATCCTCATAGAAAATTTCAAACTTCTCCAGCTTATCCTTGGTTTGCTTACAGATTTCAGACCATAGCACCGGGATATCGACCTCATTCGTCTTGTCCCGATAAGCAGCTTCATCGATAAATAGCTGGGTATACAGGCCGTGAACATCGATGAACGAAAATCTTTTGACATTTTTCCGGATCGGTTTGAAGCTTGCCTTTACGATCTTTTGGCGGAGTAAGTCCTCCTCCCGCTCGGCGAAGTCAAAGTCGCCTTCGTCTTCTCGGCGTTTGTTGCTTATTTTCTCGCGAACAACGGCGTAGTGCTCAGCAATGTCAAGCACTTCCCTTTCCTTATGCAGCTCACTGAATACTTCCGCATAGTGCTCGTTGTCGAGATAATGGAGCTCCTCCTCAACCCAGGAGGCCCCGAGCTCCTTGCGTTCCAGCAGTGAAAGCTCCTTCAGAATCCACTTCTGCAGGAGATCGACACGATTGGCCAAGCTCAAGGAAGTGTCGTATCCGTAAAATTGCGATCTCATTTGCTCGGCGGTGATCAGAACGCGATCCCGAAACCGAATGCCGTTGAACAGCATGCCCTCCCGCCCCAGCCACTGTGCATAATTCTGCAGGGCTTTCATGAAAGCCTCGGACGCCTTATACTTCATCCCCTGAAGGCGGGCCTCATCGTTTGGCGTTGATTGTGCGGTCAGCACATATTCGATCTGGCTGAAGGGATCCTCCACTTGGAAGGATGAACCGAGCCAATATTCGAGATATTCCTGGAAAGTCGTCTGCTGCATATTCTCCTCGCCAAGCTCGGGAAGGACGGAGGATACATAGCTGTTAAACATCTGGTTTGGTGAGAATAGAACGATCTGATCCGCCTTAAGCGAATCGCGGTTTTTGTACAGCAAGTACGCCACACGCTGTAAAGCCGCGGAGGTCTTCCCGCTTCCAGCTGCACCCTGCACAATAAGCAGCCGGCTGTGATCGTTCCGGATGATGGCATTTTGCTCCTTCTGGATGGTGGATACGATACTTTTCATTTGCGAGTCCGCGCCTTTGGCTAGCATCTGCTGAAGAAGCTCGTCGCCGATCGTCACGCTCGCGTCAAACATACGACGAAGCTGTCCATCCTGGATCTGGTATTGCCGTTTCAGCTCCATCGTACCCGTGATCCGCCCGACCGGAGTGTCGTAAGAGGCAGCGCCAGGGGAATGATCGTAGTAGAGACTTGCGATGGGGCTGCGCCAATCATATACCAGGAAGGTCAATCCATCTTCATCGACGAAGGAGGATACGCCGATATAAATCTGCTCGCTCCCGTTCAAGCCGTCCTCCAGAAAATCGACGCGTCCGAAATATGGAGAAGGCAGCATTCGATTGAAGCTCCTCCACTGCTGCAGCAGAAGCCGATGACGGCGCTCCCTCTCGGATAGTACCGCGGCCTGTTGTTTAATCGTATAAAAGGTTTCTTCAAATTCCTCGTCCGTACTCGTATTGACCGTAACCTCTTCCCAGAATCTCCTGCGAATCTCGGCTGCCTGATCGCTCAGACCGCTAACTTCCGGTTCCAACGCGTCGATCCTAGCCTTCAGCTTTTCCCTAACTTGATCCAGCCGTTCTTGTTCTAACCGCCATCCCTTAGCTTCCATCTCGCTTGAACACACTCCTTTTCATTCTGGTCTGAAAAAAGTGCATTGACAAATCAGAGGTCACTGATGTACAATTAAATTAGGAAAAGTAATTATAATATCAGATTAAACTTGATTTTCAATTGCGCTACTGATTATAACATAGCGCTTTTTCGCGTTCAATTATTATTTTGTCTTTTGCCCCCTTGGTGTTTTAGCCTAGCTTTTTTATTTTTCGTAAAATCGAACGTACTCGCTATAAACCGGGAATGAGCATACAGCGACTAAATTAACCAGAACCACCCGTCAAACGGGTGGTTTGCTCTTGGGGTATAACCCCTTGTTGCCAAACTGCGCCTAAAGACGCTAGCCTGACAATAAAATTGTTCAGGCTCAGTGTAATTTGTCACTTTCACTTACCAGTTAAACTGGTTTACTTCTTCTTGCTACTGTTTTTGCTGAATGGGTCTTCATACTCTTTCACACTCAGTTTATCAATTGCCTGGTCGTGTGCTTCTTGCTCACGGATATATTTGGCCACGGTGGCTTCATTCAAGCCCACTGTGCTGACGTAGTATCCCTCCGCCCAAAATTTTCGATTACCATATTTATACTTCAAGGTAGCGTGCTTCTCGAATATCATGAGTGAGCTTTTCCCCTTCAGGTATCCCATAAATGATGATACTGAGATTTTTGGGGGAATTGCTACCAACATATGTACATGATCGGGCATCATGTGGCCTTCGATTATCTCCACTCCCTTGTATTTGCATAATCGTTTGAAAATTTCGATTAAGTCTTTCCTCACTTGATTATAAATCTCTTTCCGTCTATACTTCGGGGTGAACACAATGTGGTACTTGCACATCCACTTCGTGTGAGCTAAACTATAGCTCTTGTTTGCCATCTAAGACCATTCCTTTCATTATTGAGCCTGAACATCTCAATTTTATCGGAATGGTCTTGTTGGTCAAACCCTCGATCCCTCCACCCGCATAGCGGGTGGTTTTTTGTTTCGCACGCTTCGCGAGCTCAACTGGCTAAAGCCATAATAAAAATAGGAGTGCGGCTAAGCGATTGCCGGCACTCCTATTTTCACGTTCCAGGGCAGGCCTCTTAAGTCCAGTACCCTGTTAATGACAAACCGTTCAAGGCATAATCCCACACTGCTATATCATTGGGCCGTTCGAGGGGAACCTGCAGCGTGCTGATGCCGCCTAGTTCCCAATCGATCTCCTGAATCGACTCCAAACCGGATACAGGCTGCATGAATAAAATGCTGCAGCTGGCCGGCGTCAACGAGGACAGGACGGCATGAAGCGCGACGGCCTCTTGTACCCCGATCTCTCCCCACCGGACGAACAAAACGGAGCGGCTGTGTTGGAGCACATACCAAAACCGTTGAATGCGTCGGGCAAGCTTTTCCTGATATGCATTATAGGCCGCCACCCAATCCTGGTTCGGAACGATCGGGAAATCATGGACCGATATGATATTATAGCGCGAATCGAGAATAAAATGGGCGCTAAGGTGCGTCCCTCCTTCCGGCACAGTGATCCCTTCCTCCAGATAGGCTGAAGTCCCCTCTATCTTCCGGAGCTGTCCAAGCTCCATAAAGCCTTCAAACCGACTCTTAATCAAATGCGTCACATCCGTTACTGCACTTGAGACCATCCAATCCAGCGGGAAGGAAAAACGCCGCAGCTGTTTGCGCTGCAAATAGATGGATGGCCCGCACCAACTGCCCAAGCTGATTATGACATCATATGCGCCTTTCAAGTCTCCCAGCTTCACATTCGTCACCACTTTCTTGTTAAGAACATCTGCTCTATTCTATGCATTGTGACAAGCAGCCGTATAGATGTTCGGGCAACGAGAAGCGATTACTGCCCTTGTTTTTCGATAGGGCAATCGTTTTCTGGTCCCATCGGTACCCTTTAGCGAATCCCCGCGCTTGTTGGATCGCTTCATATTCGGACTTGGCAAAGGACAAAAGGCTCGCTCTCCTTTGATTTATGTATGGTAACCTCCCTCCAAGTCATGTTCGTTTATATCAAAATTCACCTTCAGATGCTTTTCTTCCCCTGCTCCTTCGATGTCTAATCGACCTGGTCGCTTCGTCTGCTCAGCTCGCGGTTTCTCTGGGCCTCGACTACTTCAATGACTGCCGCCAGGAACGCCAGCGCCAATCCTTGTCCCCAGCCCTGTGCCCATTTCCGGTCAATGCCGAGATATCCTTCGATATCGTTCATGACCGCCGTACCACCGGACACGTTCAGGACCCGCCCGTTATCCGCAATATTGGCGAGCACGCCGTCCAAGGCTCTTCTCACATATTTCGCGTGCAGCGGATTGCCCTGCATTACCATGGCTGCTGCAATTCCTGCTGTAGCCGATACTTCGCCGTAAGCATCCGGGTAATCGAGTACGGTGCCCCATAGCCCGTCCTCATGCTGCAGCCGTTTAACGGCTGCCAATTGGTCGCGCAAGGAGCTCCATATATGCATCATCGGAGGATAAAGATACCCTTCCGGCAGCCCCCTTGCCGCACGGGACATCGTATAGGCTGCCCAGGCGTTGGCGCGCGCCCAATGGATGGCGGACATATGGTCCTTTTTGACGTGGTTGTATCCATGGTACCACAGCCCGGAATCCTCATCTTGCAGGTAATGAATATGCCGTTCGAATTGATGCAGCGCGTCGTCTATAAGCGTCTTCTTCTCAAGCATCACGCCGACCCGAAGCTCCAAATATGCTGCCATGAACAGGGTATCCGCCCAGCACTGCTCCGGAAAGTCATTGTTGGCCGACACCGTATGCTGAAGGACCCGGTCACCGAAGCGCAAAGCTTGATGCTCCAAATAATCAATTTTACTTAAAATGAGATCCAGATATTTTTGATCCTTTGTCTGATCATACAGGGTCAACAGCATATGCCCCATCGCGCAAGTGTTCACGGTCCATTCTTCCGGAATGCCCGCTTCGAGGTACTCCTCCACCCAATCGATCATCCGATCCAGGTAAGCGTGCTCGCCCGTGACCTCGAACAGCCGGCTAATCCCGTAGAATGCGACGCCGCCCGGCCAGTCCCACGTCAAATCCATCCCGAACGTATAGTCCGCAATGCGCTTCGCGGTTTCCTTCAAATCTTCTAAAGCAATATCTAGTTTCAGATTCATATTACCCTCCATATCATTCAGAGCCCCCGCTTGCGGCAGGAGCTCTGTGTATTGGTTGTACGATTGATTGTACCGTTCGAGGCAGCCGTACGAAATGTTCATACGGTCGCCGCTGCTAGCAGATTCACTAATTTAATTATAATCGGATCATTTCTTTCCTCCAACTTCGTATATCGCTAGATTTTCACGATTACCGGAATTGACCTGCATCAATCGCTTTTTGCTTCTCGTCCAAAATCTCCTGGTAGCCTGCGTCGAGGAATTTCTGCTTGGCCGCTTCGTATCTCGCATCGAACTGGTCGGCCGGCGCAAGGATAATATCAAGATACAGCTCCTGGAAGAGGTTGTTCAAATCCGCCTTATACTCGGTAACCTTTTCTAGAACTACGGTGAACAGCGGATCCGGCGTCTGGTATGTTTTGGTCTCATTACGGTATTTAATCATGTCCTCGACAATCTGCTCGTAACCTGCAGGCGTCCAGTTATTTTTGTTAGCCTTAAGGGTAAGTTCTGGCGTCGCGAAGGATGGTGCTTCCGTAACAAGTGCCCAATAGTCCTTGTTATTGTTCTGAGATAGTACGGATTCTCCCTTGAAATCCGGATTTTTCACCGGAAGGCCATCGGAGTCGAGCGTATAATTCTCGCCTTCCACCCCGTTCTGGAGGAACATCAGGTTCTCCGGTTGGCTCATCCACTCGAGATACATCCATACCGCCGTGCGCTCCTCAGCCGTCGATTCATGATTAATTCCCATGATCAGGCCGAACGGCCAGTCGGCGCGTCCTTGCGGCACATTCCCCTCCGGTACGCCCGAGCCTGGAGGAAGCACGGCAAATTCAGCATCCGGATTATTTTTCAGCGTAGCTTCAAACACATCGGTGTTGTTGGTAAGGTATAGACCATAGGTGCCTGTATTCCCCGCTACAAATTCGGCCTTGAGCTTGTTATCATCGTCGCGAAGATAGAACTCTTTGTCAATAAGTCCGTTATGGTATTGATAGCTAAGGTTACGCAGCCAGGCTTCGGAAGCCGGCGTCGTAAAGTCCGCAACAGACAAATCGGAGTAAAGCGCGTGCGTCTTCGGATCGATCGGCCAATCACGGAATGCGTAGCTATAGTTGAATACATTCCGCGTCAATCCGGCCCCCGCAACGCCGATCCCTGCTTCCTTCCATTTGACAAGCATTTCATTGTACTTCTCAAGCGAGGTCAAGTCCTCGACTTTCATGCCCACCTTCTCCACCCAGTCTTTACGAATGATGCTGACAAAGTTATTGAAATCAGGACGCGCAGCGAATACGAACGTATTTTTCCCATCAACTATCCCGTATTGCAGAATCGTCTCGCTCAAATTGCTCCAATACGTTGGAGCATAGTGTTCAATCTCTTTCCAGTCCAGCTCCTGCATAACACCTTCCCCGTAATATGCAAGCGCTTGCGGCATGTCGTAGTGGAAAATAATATCCGGCGCTTTGCCTGCAGCGAGCAGCTGCTGATAAGTTGTCACTTCGTTCGTACGGGCGATCGGCGTAAACTTGACCTCGATATTGTATTTGTCGCCGAATTCCTTCTGAATCCAGCGGGTGTAATAGTTGTCCGTGACGTTCCAGCCCTCGAACGCACGCTCATATACCGGGATTTCGAGCGTAACTCTCTCCGGAAAGCCTTGCGAGTAATCGGGATAGCTGCCTTCGGCGTTTTCGCTTGGAGTGGCACCTTCATTCGTTGGAGCTGGCTCCTTCTTACTATTGATGCTGCTCCCCGTGCAGCCAGCTAGAAGCGCGGTAATCAAGATGAAAGCCATGAACAATGACATGATTTTCGGTTTGCTCATCGTATATCCCCTTTTCACCCTCAAATTATCGAAGCAACGGAATCGCAGACGTTATTCCTTGATAGCACCAAGCATGACTCCCTTTACAAAATACTTTTGAATGAACGGATAGACACAAATGATCGGCAAAGTCGCGAAAACGACACACGCTGCCTTGAGCACTTCAGGATTGCTGAGCGAGACCTGCGTCATCTCTAGCTGAAAGCTCTCGCTGGCCTGAACCACCAGGTAATATAGTTTCAGCTGCAGCGGCCGCAGATCGACATTATGCTTAATATAGAACAGCGCGTCCTGATAAGCGTTCCAGCGTCCGACCGCGTAGAATAGGGACAATGTCGCCAGAATCGGCTTGGAGAGCGGCAGCACGATGCTGAACAGAATCCGGAAATGCCCCGCCCCATCCATCCGGGCCGATTCTTCCAAGCTCGCCGGAATATTGCTGGAAATCGAAGTTCTTAAGATCAGCAGGTTGAACGCGCTAAAGGAAAGCGGCAATATGAGAGACCAGATCGAATCAAGCATCCCCAAGCTGTTGATCAGCATATATTCAGGAATGATGCCGCCTCCAAAGAACATCGTAAACATGAAGATGAAGGTGAAGAACGAACGGCCCTTCAGCTGTTTTCGGGATAGCGGGTAGGCTGCGCAAATGGTGACGATCATGCCGATCACGGTGAACAGCACCGTAATGATCACGGATATGTAAAGCGACCTCAGGATGCTCTGATCGGCAAACACTTTGCCGTAAGCATCCAGCGTGAAGCCCGCCGGCCAGAGAAACACCTTGTTAGCAATAACGTAAGCGTCCTCGCTTAAAGATTTGGCGACGACATGAACGAATGGCAGCAAGCAAGCCAGTGAGGCTGCAATGAGAAAGAGACGGATCAGAATATCCCATAGGTCCAGTTTCCTGATGCGGCGCACGGCATGGCTGCTGGCGTTTGTTTTCATCGCTTCCCTCCTTTCTATATCACGCCGTCTTCGCCCAATTTCTTGGCAACCCGATCCGCCAACAAAATGAGGATGAGCCCTACGACTGCCTGGAACAATCCGAGGGCGGTTGCTCGGCTGAAGTTGCCGCCCTCGATCCCCCAGCGGTATACGAGAACGGGTATGGTCGTGGTGAACTCCGTGGTTGCTTTATTCGATAAGGCAAAGACCCGCTCGAAGGAACCAGCCATCACATGGCCCAGGTTCAAAATAAGCAAGGTCACGATCGTCACCCGGATCGAGGGCAGCGTGATGTTCCACATTTTCCGCCATCGGCCCGCACCATCCACGACCGCCGCTTCATATAGCTCGGGATTAATGCCGCTTATCGCAGCCAGGTAGATGATGGTTCCCCAGCCCATGCTCTGCCATACGCCAATGAAGATATAGCTGATTAGCCAATTGACGTTTTCTTGAAGGAACGGAATTCGTGTCCCCCCCAAATTGGCGATCAGATTATTGATCATGCCGGTTCCTTCGCCCAGCAATTGATAGGCGATTGCCCCGATAATGACCCAGGACAGAAAGTGCGGTAAATAGAGCAGCGTCTGATTCACGCGCTTGAATAAAGCGTTCTTTACCTCGTTGAGCAATAATGCCAGGATGATTGGCATGGTAAAACTAAATATCAGATCCGACACGTTCAGCAACAGCGTGTTGCGAATGGCGCGACCGAAATCAGATTTGGCGAAAGTGTCCTTGAAGACTTCCAGCCCGACCCATTCACTGCCCCAAAATCCGTGGGCAATCTTATAATCCTTAAACGCAAGGATAAGACCGCTCATCGGCGCGTACTTAAAGACCAAGACAAACGCTAACGGGATGAGAAGCAGAAAATAGAGCTGCCAATCCCGACGAAGATAATAAAGGATTCCCTGTTTCTTTTCTAGGAAGGGATTTGAAGCGGTTTCAAATCCTGATGCAGTGTCTGGGACTTTCAAAATTTCACCTCCTCCATGGCTTGATCTCCTCCGTGCATTCCCCTTAATGGATGACCTCGAGGTTGGACATATCATATCGTCCCGATCATTCAAAGGTAAACGCCGAATATTGATACACTGCAGCCACTTTTGATTCAAATTCCATCTGATCCGCAATTCCTGAGAAACTAAGAATCATTTATGGCTGCTTGAATCAAATAGGGTGTGTTGTCCGTTCCGGCAGCTACATTAGTTAGCCTGTGGACCAAGCTTAAGGACCGTTTCTGCAGGTCACGAGGTTTTGGATCTGTGCAGCTTGTAGCTGCTCGGCGGCATCCCTTCGAATTTTCGGAACAGGCGATTGAAGCTTCGTACATTCATGTAACCTACCTCGGACGCAATTTGGGCAATCGACAGGTTACTGTCAAGAAGCAGCTCTTTGGCCTTCTCGATCCGCAGCAGGTTGAGATAGTCGGACAGGCTTTTGCCCGTTTGTTCGTAGACGATCTTTCGCATGTAAGAGTAGCTGATACCGATTTCCTTAGCCATCTCTTCAAACACCACTTCCTCACGATAGTGCTCATTCAAATAATGGATGATTCGCTCGGCATATTTGTGGGTCCCGCCCGGTGAGCGCGTAAGGTAGTGAACAATTTCGCTGTAAAATCCAATCAGATATTCTTCAAGCTCATCGAGTGTATCAAATGAAGCCAATGCAGCATAAATATTCCCCCTCCTGGAGAAAATCCGCGCGGTGCTGACGTTATTCTCTCTAAGGTGCTTAATGGTCACGCCAACCAATTGATGATAGATGAATAGGATATTATCGTAGGACACGTAATCGGCAGAACGGATTTCGACGCGTATGATTCTCAGCTCTTCAATGATGCTGTCCAGATTGCCTTGGTCAAGGAAGTTTAGAATTCGTCTTTCGCTGTTAGACGGATAGATATATTTTTTGTCCCGACCTTCCTCCTCCTTCCAATATGTGATTCCGCCGCTGCCGGCGATCATCCGCTGCTTGATCGCTTCCAGCGCCTCCGCCAGCCGATCCGAGACCAGCCGGATTGAATCTGCCGGACGGCTCACACCAATTGTGACTGAATGCTCCAGCAATTCAGCTGTATCGTCCTTCATCTTTTCTAAAGCGGCATGAATGCCGATTCTATGGTTGTCATCTTCGTCCTGTCCATAGTTGATCAGGATGGCGAAGTGCCCGTCGCCGTGATAGACGCAGCGCGCTTGAACGCCTTTGTGGAACAAGTGAGCACATTTCGAGATGAGCAAGTAGCGATGGTAGCTGCGCGTTTCCGGATTGTTCCGGCTTATATAATTCCGGTAACCGTCGATGGAAACGACGGCTACAAGAAAGTGCAAGTCCGGGAAAATTTCTTCCGCCTGAGACGTTACTTCCCCCCGCAGCAAACGATGGATGGCGTGGCTTTGGGCATCCTGCTCGCGGATACTCAGCAGCTGATACAACCCTTCCTCCTCTTCCTGCATCCGCCTGAATGCAGCCTCCAGAAAGACGAACTCATTCTTATTGCGGACCCCCGGATTGACGCGACCGCGAACGGTACGAACCAGTTCCCTGACCGGCTTGGACAACCAAGTGGCAATGAAAACGGTCAGGATGGATCCCGCGAAAATAATGACGATCGTAAGGAATATGATGCTTCGCTGCAAATTGTGGGGCTTGTTCATCAAATCATCGACTGAGTAGATGCTTACGTTTGTCCAACCGAATTCTTTCGTACGGGACCACGCATACAGTAATCGCTCGCCGTTAAGCTCACGGAACATGTACCCTTCAGGCAATGCCTCCTGGGCGATATCGTGGATGAATGGTTCCTCATACGCGTTCTTGAGCAGCAAATTCTTGTCATGATGGGAGATGATTGCCCCGCTTGACTTCATGAGAAAATAACCTTGTTTCCCCGATTTCGTTGATTGCAGGTACTGCTGGATTTGACTCTCCTTCAAATTGACAACAATCGTTCCGCGAGTAGCGGTTGAAAGCCGATTTAAAGGCAATGCGAACGATAAGACATTCACGCCCGAATCAAGCTTGCGCGGATACCATACGCCGCGGATTCCTTTTTGCTCCATAAGCGCTTCGTTCAGCCAGCCGATCGGCTCGTATTTGTCCAAGCTTGTAATGCCTTTGTCCGTCGATATTACGTAATTCGCATCGTCAAGATAAAAAAAAGACGAATATACCCCGTCGACGCTCTGATTCAGATTCAACAATTCCTTGAGTACCGCCATTGCCTTGCTTACATTCATGTAATTCGTTTTGAGTTCAGCTAGAGACTTGAACGGACGGATTCGATCGAAGATGTCGGTGCCGCCAAGGCGTACCGTATTCTGGGATAGATTGCTCAGAGCATTCTCATTCAGCTCGCGATTGGCATTTAGT
The DNA here is from genome assembly GCF_038003785.1 of Paenibacillus sp. FSL W8-0919. Lineage (NCBI taxonomy): Bacteria > Bacillati > Bacillota > Bacilli > Caryophanales > Paenibacillaceae > Paenibacillus > Paenibacillus sp. FSL W8-0919. The sequence continues at coordinate 4,362,982 of NZ_JBBOPV010000001.1, read as the reverse complement.
TCTGCAAGCGAGGTTTCGGCGAAGGCATGCTCCGAATTTTGCAGGATCTGGGAGCTGCTGTACCAGGTTAAGATGGCCATCGGTACGGCCATGATGCAGAATAGGATAAATGCCAATTGCATCATCATTGGAATTCGCTTCATTGGACCCCTCCATACCCTAAATTGATTGCATAAGAAAAAAACACTTATGTATGTATTAAGATAACTAAAGCGCTTTCATTTGTCTTCGCTTTTAGGTGTCTGTTTTGTTCAGATTTCGCATTATATGTTAAGTCAATGGGGACCAGCTCGTAAATCGCCATAACTGATCTTCATGATCAAAATCTGATCCTTTTGCGAAAATGGGATCAAATTTTGCCAAGATGATCAGTAATGTCGTGCGTCAATTATGTTCCCGTTGGATCATCACCTGACCAGATATAAATAAAATTTGTCATCCTTGTGCATGGTTAGCAGCGCAAGTCAGTTTGATACGGTTACGTTGATTACCGTCGATTGACTATGTAAGACACAGCACCAAACAACCGCCGTGCAGTGACGGCGGTTGTTTGGTGTTATGACGGACTACGATACGGCCTAACGTTGCGTTCGACAACTGTCGATCACGAACAAAAAAATACATCATCTGCTCCTCTAAACGTTTGGATTTTTAGGCACGCTGTTTTTTATTTTTGTTAGATAAAACCGATCTTATGCAGCATATTTCATGATTTACCAAGCAGCAGCACGCACTTGCCGAATCATGTGAACTATGATATTTTAGTTTCCAAGTAAACAAAATGGAGTGTGGACCGAAGCATGGATTATCCTGACCGTATCAAGACGTTAATTTATGAACAGCTGCTTCATTTTTCCCATTTGCATGAACAGAGAATGGAGCTGGAGCTTAAAGAAATCAAAAAGATGGTACAGCTTCAGCAGCTGAAAGACGTGCCTGGAAACTTATCGACCATTCATGTTCTGGATTGTATCGGCGATCATGAACCGATCAATCATTCCGCGATTGCCGAGAAATTAAAATTGTCAAAGGCCAGCATTACCAAGATTAGCAAAAAGCTGCTTGAGCTTGAGCTTATTCATCGGACCCAGCTCAATGATAATCGCAAAGAGGTGTACTTTCGTCTTACCCCCCAAGGGAAACAGCTGTTTGAAATGCATCGGTCTATGCACGAAGCGGAAGAGCAGCGATTTATGCGTTTTTTGGACCATTACTCCGACGATGAGCTGCATACGATTTTGAAGTTCTTTCAGGGAATGGCCCGGTACATAGACGAGAGATAAACAAATTTTTTTAATATTTTTGTTTACTAGTAAACAATTTTCCGAGGAGGAATTACATTGAATTATTCCCAAACGATAAGAGAACGCAGAACCATCCGGAGATTCAACCCAACCCCGGTTGACCCTGATATAATCGTATCCTTGCTGACTGATGCAGCCAAACTGTACGAGACCGAAGGTACACCGCGCTGGCGCTGCCTATACGCCGGCACGGCAGAGTCGCGTCAAAGGCTGGTTGAGAGCATGATCGCCAAAATGAAGGAAAGCAAATTCGGCAAGCTTATCCCTGCTAAAATGATCAATTATTTCATAAAACAGATAACGGATATTCCCTCGCACCTGATCTTCATCGCGGAATCCGCCTCCGATCAGCGACAGCGCGATGAAAATTACGCTGGCGTGTGCAGTATCATGGAAAATTTTCTCCTGCTTGGTTGGGAGCGCGGGTTGGGCGCGCTGTGGGACACGGATCCGATGCTTCAAAGCGAATCGTTTCTTGCGGAAATCGGTTTGCAAGAGGGGGAACGTTTTGCTGGAATTTTACACGTGGGATATTTCGATAAAGTGCCGAGAGCCCGAAGAAGAACGCCGGCGGAACAAAAATGGACCTTGATCGTCGGAGACGGACAGCCGAGTGAAGTGCAATCGAATAACGCCCGGATTTCAGAGCAAAGCATTCTGGAGGTTCTGAATGACGCCGTCTGGGCGCCTAATGACGGATTAAGGGAACCGTGGCGTTTTATCTATGTAACGGGCAGCGGAGCAGCCGGAAAGCTGCCTGTCTTGCAAGGGAATCCTTCGTCTGCCCTCCTCCTAGTCGTAGCCAAGGAAGAAGCAGATTCACATAAGCAGGAGGAGGATTATGCAGCGGTATGCTGTTTGATCCAGAACTTTCAATTGCTGGCCAAATCCAAACCGTGGTACGCACGCCGAACGGTCCCGGAATGGATATATAACCAGGATCATTGCAAGCTATTCGGCATCCGTCCACTGGAGCGGATAGTAGCGGTGCTGGAGCTCGGGGAAGATGATCCATTCTCACAATCGGCACCGTCTGCTCCCCCATTGCTGAACCTCACGCATTTATGATGATATAGGAAAAAAAGGACATTCGTTCCTTCAAACGAATGTCCTTACGACCCTTTTTAGAAAATACGGTGGATCCTGCTTGCAATATCAAACGAACAGCTCAACACCAAAGAAGAGCAGCAAGCTGCTGACACTTGTGTAGGCGCTTAGGAGGTGCTGTTTGGATTCCTTATTGAAGCGTCTTTCAACAACGGATCGGAATGCATGCAGAAAGACTAGCACAAGAATAAAGTCCTGATAAGCCTCCCATCTCCATTCCAGAACAAGCCTCGTGTAGAAGAGGGCGATTAAAGAAACCGCAACAATGATGAGCTCCCCCATGAGATGAAATCGGTTGATATGCTTATACAGCGGCCCATTTGAATTGTAGGTGACTTTCATTTTTTTTCTCATCCATAAGTAACCGATAACGACTACGATTGCATACAAAATGATACTAATCTGAAACATTCAACTGCCCCCTTTCTAAGATAACGGACAGTATCACTTTTGACTTAACGCTCAAGTTTTGTGTACAGCTGCTCGAATTTGGTAATAAAGGTGATCCCTTCCTATTAAAATACACTACTTTCTTGTTTGGATCAATGGATTTAAGGAAACGCCTTCTTAATTGATTAACACACCATGCTTGCAGGTTAACATAAGGAATCATCGGAGTGGCTGATATCTAATACTCGAGACCGCTCTGCTGCTCTTTATCTAACGGGTACTTCTTGGTAAACAAGGACTTGAGCTTCATGGGAAACAAAAAAAGCCGCGGATTCCGCGACTCCTCACTACGAAATTTTCAATGCATATAGCTGCGAGCTGATCTCATCAAGCTTCTCCTTAATCAAAATCGCCTCGGCATATCGGGCCGGAATGCCCGCATAACCGTAGTAGATGCCTGCCAACCCACCGGCGATCGCGCCGATCGTATCGGAATCACCGCCTAGATTTGCCGCCTTCTGCACGACTTCTGCATAATCCGACGTTTGGAGCAGGATGTGGAGCACCCACCGGAAGGTATGTACCACATACCCGCTTGTCGGACAATCCGGCCGTTCTTCAATGATGTCCTCGTATTCGCTTCCCGCCACTTCGGCCATGATCGCCGTTCTTAAGTGTTCTCCCTGCAGAAGGCGCTGAGCCATTCGGTTATACATGATGCAGGCTTCAGTACACCTTGGATCATAATGCGTCATGCGTGACTGCATAGCCGTCATTCGATCAATATCTGCCGGGTCCTTATACGCTAACGCCGCAGGCAGGCATCGCATGAGGGATCCGTTCCCGCCGCTTTGCCCCATATCCATGTGCGCCACAAACGCGGCTTCGAGCCAATCGCCCTCGTATTTTTGAAACACGTGTCGGATGATATTCCCTATGTCTTTAGGTCTCGATTGATACCATTCCATAAAGAAACGCCCGATTGCTTCCATTGGTTCAACAGGATTTTCGAGGATTCCTGCTGCCACGCACAGGGTCATCATCGTATCATCGGTCACTTCCCCAGGCTCCAGGTGCCATACCCCACCGCCAATGATCTCCGTCAAATAACCATGCTTCTCCTCGATCTCCCGTTCAGTCATAAACTCCGTCGTTCCGCCAAGCGCGTCGCCCACAGCCACCCCGTACAGCCCGCCCTTGATTCGGTCAAATATTATGTTATCCATTCAAGCACCTCACATTTACTGAAGTTCTTCGTCGAGAGCGTTCTTTGGGGATGTATAGGATTATAGCATATGAAGAAGCCTCTTAGAGCCTCAATAAATCATCATAAGAAATTTTCGAGGTCGAGGTCATAAGCTCGAGGCTGCCCCTATCCAACATGTCCCGGCCGATGGACTGCAATAAGGATACCGCAGCTCGGAATGGCCCGGAGCCGGTACTGATTCGCTGGATGCCGAGCGCTTCTAGATCATGCGCTGGGGGTAATTCGGGTACAGCCAATACATTAATCGGGCCGTTTATTTCTTGCCTGAGTGTCCGGATGTCTGAGACTGTCTTGATTCCGGGGACAAAAATACAATCTGCGCCTGCTTCCTGATAAGCATGAGCACGTTTAATTGTTTCCTCGAGCTTAGTGAAAGGAGTCTCTAACTTGATCCAGTAGGGATCCGTTCGGGCATTGATAAAGACGGGAATGCCAATGCGTTTCCCAAGCTCACGGATGGCGGCGATTTTCTTTTGCTGATCAGGAATATCATACAGCGGCATTTGCGGATCCATGGTGCTGTCTTCCAGATTGATCCCTACCGCGCCGGCGTTGATTATCTGTTTGACCGTTTCAACAATTTCCTCTGGGTTCTCTCCATAGCCGTCTTCGATATCCACGGTTACGGGAATGTCGACGGCTTGAACAATGCTGCGGACGGCATCCAGCATCGTGTCAAAGGGCATGCTGCGGTCCGCATAACCACGAGATGCCGCAATGCCAGCACTGGACGTGCCCAGAGCTTGGAAGCCGCATTGCGCGAAAATTTTCGCGCTTACAGCATCCCATGCGTTAGGCAAAATAAAGAAGCTCGAGTGAAGCTTTCTGAAATTCATCGCCTTTTGAACTAGTTGTGTGCCTTCCATCTTACGCCCTCCCAACTCAATTTTTTCATATATGCAGCCCCGTTACATATTACACCAGGTATGATTCGATAATTATCGAATCATGGAATGCACATGCCCGCTCCGCTCCTGCACTCGTCTTAGAAATGAACAGAGCCGTTTCTCGGCAACAGCCGTTCCCAGACCATACAAAATCCCTGTCTCCTATTCGAGTGATTTGCCAAGCGCGTCAAGCATTTCGTTCGTGCCATGCTCGCGTATCTCTGGCGTATCATGCCCGTCGAAAAACGCCCCTTGCTCGGTGAATACCAGCTTCGTGCCGCTCTCGGTTGGGAAGAGCTCGACAGTCGTGATTGAAACGGACATCCGAATATCGTCCGAATCCAGGGAGTAGCTATAAACGATCCGCTCCTCCGGCACAATTTCTTGATAGCAAGCGTCAAAGGTAAAGACGGGTCCCTCTGGCGGACCTCCGCTGCTGTATTCCCGCCCTCCGACACGAAATTCAAAAATTTCGGGCTTGGAGAACCACTTTGCCTTGGAATTCACATCGGACCAGGCTTGAAAGACCCTCGCAGGCGATGCGGCATAAGTTCGTTCCACTACAAAAGTGGCGTGTTTGACAAAACGTTCAGTCACGGTTATTCCTCCTTAGATTTTGATTCTTCTTCTCCCACGGCAAGAAAATCGCCAAGCATATCGAGACGCTGCTCCCACCTTGTCCGCCGCTCGATAACCAATGCCTCATGGCTTTTTTTCATCACTTGCAAGAGTTCGGTGAAATCTTCCACAGCTAATGGTGCATTTCCCTGTATCGACTTGGATACATGCTGAAGCTGTTCAAGGAGCATTTGCTGAAGCTTCATTTGCTCCTTAATTCGAGCCATCTGCAGGTTGATGATCTCCAGCGGGCTGATCTGCCCGTCGTTAAGGACGGACTTGATTTCCTCCAAAGATAAACCCAACTCCTTCAGCGATACAATCTGCTGCAAGCGGGAAAGGTCAGATTCGTTGTACAGCCTGTGACCTGACTCAGTCTGCGCGGATGGCGAGAACAAGCCGATTTGATCGTAAAATCGCAAAGTTCGCACGGTGAGCCCTGCGAGTTTGGCAAGGTCCCCTACTTTCCAATGTCGTCTCATCAGAAACTCCTTTGTTAGCGCTAACGGTTTACCGGTAGCTCTAGTATAAAAGATGACGTTACGTAAGGTGCAAGCCATAAATTGATTTTAGAGCAGGATTTGCTTGGAATGCATCCATATATCTGATAGAAATATTTAGGCAAGACATTTACCAAATATTCCTTTACAGGAATATTCCAAACGTGGTATATTCAGTTCAGTAAATAATTTCCTGGAAAAGGAGCTGAGCTGGATTGAATCAAGAAGTAACCTCTTTTATAGAAAATCTCGGTAAGCCGTGGCAAGTTGAGATTTCAAATCGACTACGCGAGTTGGTTCATGAAACCATTCCCTCGGTCGAAGAGCGTATCCAGTACAAAAAACCGCATTTTCTTAAGAATGGACATTACGCCGCGGTGATTTCCCCCTCGAAAGACGCAATTGCGTTCATGATTATGAATACGGCCGAGCTGGAAGTGCCGAAAGAATTTGAAGGTCCGCCTGAGCGAAAATGGTTGAAAATTCGTGAAGTCGATTCGCCGGACTATGGACTCTTAAGTCAATTGCTCGAAAAGGCATCCAGTTCGCTTTAATGTAATCGAGAAGGCGATTTGAGCATATTTATTTTTCATCGATTGGAACATGATGTGCAGGGAATGCTAATGGATTATCCTAATTTATCGATTACCTGTCCAGCCAGCAATAATCCATTTTCATATCTGAAGGCACCCGGAAAATACGGTACTAACCGTTCATTTCCAGGTGCTTTTTATGCTGGAGGTCGTGTTAAAAAAAGAAATCCGAACGGCAGGCAATCACCATTATAATCCGGATTCTGGCGACCGTCTCTCAATCTTGCATGCAGGCTCCTTAGCTTTTTTGAAGCTTGCGCCTTTGATTATTTTGGTAGGCAGAGGGTAGATTGTTATGAGCTTCTCATAAATAACCTTCACCTCTTCTCGGTTATCACTTTTTATATGGCGAGCCAGAGCTTCGAAGTCCGAAACATCCTTTTTCCGATACCAGTCATACCCAAGCGCTATGGATTCGGCGAGTTTATCTCGCGATTCTTGAGGAACTTCCGGCTTTTCGAGATACATTTTTATGGCATACATCACGTTCGACCCATACAGTTCGCCAGTACGGTTTAATTCTACCCCTTCAGACTCCGTTTGCGTTGTGAGATCTGCTGACTCCCCGATATTCGGTGTTGGAGCTTCTTCCGATACGGATGGATGGTTTCGTTGATTTGCCTCTCCGGTACTAATGCTGCAACCGGCACTTAAGGCGAAGGATAAAATCATTGCGATTTTACCCCCATAATGAACAAGATGCTTCAAGTTTGAATTCCCCCTCATGCTTCAACAAGCAGATTGACCTCTGTGGGATTATTCTACTATACAACCATTATTTTCTTCCAATTATTTTTCGACTGCCCTTTGGCAAAAGGTGTCAGCGAAATAGTGCCCGTGAACCGAGCTAAACAAATGGGCTCGCTCCGCTCCAATCGGACCACCATCTTGATTCCCACGGATTGGCGAATTTTGGCCCTTGGGACAAAACAACGCATGAAAAAAAGCCGCCTTTGGCGACTTTTGAGAGTAACTTTTCGGTCTTGTACAAACGGTGATTCATGCATTTAACACTCCGGTTCATCGCTTCGCTTAAAAATCACATAAGTTCGAGTGACCCTTCAACAAGTTAAGCGGAACCCGGCAACGTCAAGCTTTTCGTCCCAAGGAGGTATAACAACGCTGCCGCTTCCTTGCGTGTCATGACCTGCTTGGATCGGTAATCGACGGAGCCGTCTGGGGACGGTGTCACTTCCGGACCATAGAACTTGTATCCGACGATATTGCTTACAGCGTCAACGGCCCATGAATCGGTCTTCCCCGTTAGCTTTGCTTTCTCTAGCGGATGACCTAGCAGGATCGCAAGCCGTGAAGCCATCGCTGCCGCCTCCTGACGGGTGATCGGACGGTCCGGTTCGAACGAGCCTTTGTCGGTGCCTGTCACAAACCCCATATCAAACGCTGTCGTGATTTTACCCGCATCCGACCGGTTCGCCGTGTCCCTGAATGCAGGTTGGCTCTTTGAAGGGACAGCTCCCAGCCAATTGACGAGCCAAATGGCGAATTCGGCGCGAGTCATCGGCGCATCCGGAAGAAACCTTCCGTCCTGTCCGGCTTGAACCACGTTAAGCTGATGCAAGCCGTCAATGTAGGACGCATAAGGATGATCTTCGCCGACATCCTTAAATCTTTCGGGAATAGGCAGCTTCTCCGACCACGCCGCCGGATTGGTTTTGGTGAATAAGAACCTGATGGTCCCGTCCTTGTTTTCTTGAAACGCCACAGGACTTCCTTGCTCATCCTCGAACAGCAGCGGCTCGACTTGTTGGAGTGTGTGCTTACCCATTAAATCTTCTAGCAAGAGTACGCCATCTTGTGCCTTAATTCGAGTTGTCAAATAGGCGACCCGCAAATCCCGATAGATGCCTTCGTACCTTTCCAATTGATCCTTGGCAGGTGTAGCGTAGATTGGTTGACGTTCAGCCGGAAAATACCTGTCCATGAATGCTTCGAATAATCGGTCTCGAAGATCGGAGTTATTGTTGTACACGATAAAGGCGCCAACTTTCTGCTCGGGAAGAAGCCACATCCATGAAGCGAAACCGGGGATGCTCCCTCCTTTTCCGATCACGTATTGATCGTTGAATTTGTGATGCATAGCGAACTCAAACCCGTACGTCATCGTCGGCACCTTCGGATGAATCGCCTTCTGCACGCTTTGCATCTCTTTTAATGTTTCTTTCCGAAGAATGCGTGTCTCTCCGAGCGTTCCTTCGTTTAAATGGGCGAGCATAAACTTGGCCATATCGCTCCCCGTCGTTAGCATGCTGCCCTGAGGCATATCGGTTGGAATCGTATTGTAAGGCGGCAGCGGCTCTTGCCGTTCGTTGTAACCGGTAGCAAGGCTTGACTCCATGCCTGGAGTCAATACGAACTGGCTGTTCTTCATTCCAAGCGGCTTGAAAATGTTGTCATTCACGTATTGATGGAACGGCTTACCGGACACTTGCTCGACAATATAACCCTGCAGCATTGAGGCGAAATTATCATATTTATATACTTCGCCCGGTTTGTGAATGACCGTTGGCATCGTCTTGATGATGTAATCTTTGAGCTGCGCAACGGCGGACAAATCGCCCGTAATCATGTCGCCCGGCGGCGGGTCTACGATATCAAAGCCGGTTGTATGTGTAAGCAGATGCTCCATCGTTAGCGGCGAGCCCGTATTATTTTTTAGTAGCACGTCGCCCATGTACTGCTGAACGTCCTGTTCCAGGTCGATCTTGCCTTGTTCCACTAGCTGCATAACGGCTGTAGCCGTAATTACTTTGGAAACGGAGGCAATACGAAACCTGGACTGTTCCGGATCCACGGGTTTTCCTGCCTCGAGGTCTGCATAGCCGTAGCCTTTCTGCAGCAGTACTTTGCCATCCTTAATGACAACAAATAACGCACCGGGTACTCCCAAAGCCTGAATATCGGGGCGGTTGAAAAACGTGTCGGCAAACGCTTCGATGTCCTTCTCGTTCAGTATGGCCGCCCTTTGGGCTGGCGCCAATTTCTCTTGAGGCTCTCCGGCTGCGGGTACCGCAGGCACGGTGGCACAAGCGACCATAACGACTGCCAAAGCCGAAAGCATGTTTTTTTTCCAAACAGGGATGGTTGCCATTTAAGCTGCTCCTTTCTCACTCCAATCTACTATTGCAGCGGAATCGCCATTACAAGTATTGAGGTCTTGTCTTCGATGCCGGATCCGACTTTTTTATTGTATTTGCGAATTCTTTCTGTTTACTTTCTCGTTTCATTCAATTACCTTACAAAAAGGCACAGACGTCTCGCGAACCATGTTCAGGTACTAAAAAAACCGCCATTGGCGGCTTTTTAAAGGACCTTTTGTCTTGCCCTCCGTCTAATGTTAATTAAATCCGCCATTAATGCGGATCGTCTGTCCTGTTATCCACCGGGCTTTGTCGCTGACAAGCAGCTCGATCGCATTGGCAATGTCTCCGGGTTCGCCCAGTCGTCCGAATGCGTTCATTCGGCGGTATGAATCAATTAGCTCTGGTGACTTGCCGCTTAAGAAAAGTTCAGTTGATACCTGGCCCGGCGCTATGCAATTGATGACGATATCTCTTGGGCCGAATTCCTTGGCCAATTGGCGGGTCAACTGCTCGACTGCTCCTTTCGTAGCAGCGTACACGCTGTACGTCGGAAGCATCCCACCTGAGATGGAGGTCGAGAAGTTAATGATCGTTCCCCCCTGCTCCATATGCTTCATCGCTTGTTGACAAGCGAAATACGTTCCCTTCACGTTGATCGCGAAATGCCGGTCAAAGCTCTCCTCCGTCACGTCCTCAATCGCCGTACACTCCATGATGCCGGCATTATTAACCAGAATGTCCAGGCGTCCAAACCGCTCAAGCGTTTCCGCGAACAACGTTTCAACTTCTCCTACCTTGCTGACATCGGCACGAATCGCTGCAGCTTCCCCGCCGGATGCCTCAATGGTCTGAACAGCCTCCTCCGCTTTCCCTGAATTCGAGGAATAATTGACGACCACCTTCACTCCGGACGCAGCCAGTTGGATCGCGATCTGCCGTCCGATTCCCCGTGAAGCCCCGGTAACGATTGCCACTTTTCCATGTAAACTCATATTTGTTCACACCTTTACCTTCATTTTATTGCCGGTAACCCGACTGGATTGACCCTGTGAACTCATTATATGGAATCAATGGCTTATGCCGTTAGAACATATCTATTCAATCCTTGCCTAATTCTCTTCATTCTCGATATGATAAAAGCAATACACTCCGACTGATCTGGAAAGGAATACGTGACTATGGACGAATTACTCCGCAAGGAGCAAGTCTTGCAGCAATTGGCGAGTTTGATATGCCGCCACGCTCCGTCAACCGGGACACATTTGACGCCGATCCCGTCGTTGATGTTGATGCATGCTACAAAACTGTCCCAGCCGATGGAATCCGTATATAAGCCATCGATATGCGTCGTAGCGCAAGGGGCAAAAACAGCGACAACGGCCAATGAAACCTATCGATATGATCCATCGACCTATCTGGTGACTTCCGTCGAATTGCCTATCATCGGAAGAATCATTGAGGCTACGCCCGAAACTCCGTATTTAAGCCTAAAACTTAGCTTCGATGCGGACGTCATCTTGGATATTGTCAAAGAGACGAGCCCCTCCGTTGTTTCGCTGAGGGAAGCCTCCCGCGGCATAACCGTAAATCGCACGTCTCCACCATTGCTCGAAGCCATGGTTCGTCTCATGCAGCTGCTGGACGAGCCAGATCATATTCCTTTCCTGGCACCGCTAATCATCCGCGAAATTCTGTATCGCATCCTCCAAGGTGAACACGGCTCGCTTATCTATCAATTTGCTATGATCGGCAGCCATGCACACAATATCGCGCAGGCGATCCAGATGATTAACCGGCAATACGACCGTCCGCTTGTCATTGAGCAGCTTGCCAAATCCGTCAACATGAGCACGTCTGCATTCCATAAACACTTCAAACGCGTCACGGCAATGAGCCCGTTGCAGTATCAGAAAAGCTTGCGCTTGCAAGAAGCCCGCCGACTAATGGTGACCGAGGCCGTGCAAATTTCCGAAGCCGCCTTCCGCGTAGGCTATGAGAGCCCATCGCAGTTTAGCCGCGAATATGCCCGTATGTACGGACGGCCGCCCATGCTGGATATTCAGGAGCTACGGGATTCGATATGAGTGATAGTCATAAGCACTGCGCGAAACATAAGCCATTTTAAGCCAATTTTCATGACATTCATTTGACCTTAAAACAAAAGAAAAGGCAATCTACTCCAATCGAATAGATTGCCTTTTCGGGCCGCTGTTACTTGCCACGATGTCTCGTGATAAACGGAAATCTTCCTTGGTATTTTCCCTCTGTTGTACTAAGGAGCGGAGGAGATCATCGCCGGCAGCATATGCCGATTCCCCGCGACTTCACGAGGCATCTTCATTCATTTTACTGACTCGTCGGCGGATGGACCGTAAAAGCCCGGAACCGGAATATCAAGGAGCCGCAAATATACCCCAAGCTGCGCCCGGTGGTGAACCATATGGCTGATACCGAAGGTGCGAAGCGCGATAGCCCGAGGCTGGCGCAGGATGATATGGTCGCCGTTTCGCAAGGTCCATTCCTCGCCGAGCGTCGTCTCACCGCATTCGGCTAACAGCTGATCAAGCTTGACGACGTTTGCGTCGAATTCTTCCAACACGTCATCGCGTTTTTCTAAAGCCTCCCGCCGAAGCGGCACGGTTGCAAGATCGAATTCAGGGTACTGAAAAATGGCAATTTGCCAGTTGAGGATGTTGATCAGATGCGTGGCCAATCCGCCAAGCGTCATGGACTTCTCGTGCGGCTTCCACGACATATGCTCTTCGGGCAAGCGCTCCAGAATGCGGCGTGTAGCACTCAACTCTTGCTTCGCGTCTCCCACAATCAATTGTTTTACCATTGTTTTCCTCTCCTCCTTATATAGCAAGCATACTATAAACCCGCTCGGGTGAACATCATGGATTGGGTCGGATCTTTTCCAGTTCTCAATGAGAGTCCGCGAGAATCGGAAAGATGAACTAATCGTATATCCTAATCGTTTAATCCCTTTCCATCAAGGATTTGCGGTACATATTTTTCGACCCGGGACGCACGGGTTTTAGACTGCTTGGGTTGGGAGAAATAATGAAGATACGCTCTTTGACGTCCGGGCGTCAAGCCTTCAAATGCTGCTTTCAAGCCAGGGATTTCCTCGAGCTTAAGTTGAAACTCTTCAGGAACTATGTATTCATCCGTCTTTTTAAAATTGACTTCCAAACCGGCCTTTTCAATCTCAATCGCTTCATATATATAAGATTTCAAGATGGGTTCTAACTCATCGATTTCTTGTGCATTGGTGAACCGAATTTGACGCGCCGCCTGCACATTTTCCGTTTGTTGGATGAGAATTCCGTGGGCATCCTGTAATAAGGCGCCTTTGTGAAACAGCAGTGCACAATATTCCTTAAATCCGTGGATTAAAACGACGTTCTTATTCTTAAAGCTGTAACAAGGATGCATCCACTTAAAATCTTCGGTCAGCTCACAGTCAAGAACGATGGCTCTCAACTTTTCATATTCTTCTTTCCACTTTCTGGATTTACTTACGAATTCATCGACCTTTGGATTCAGATTTCGAGTTGTCACGATGGAGCCCCCCCCCTTCAAATTCGTCGATCCGCCGATCGACAAGAATGATCATTCATCGTTTGCGTAAAATGGCCACCCTTTACTGGATGGCCATCTGTCATTTCATATAGTGAAGCTCAGAGTTAACCTAGAGTGGATCGGCTTGTGATTGTTTTTTGTTCGCAGGCGCAAACCAACCGAGAAGGGCTATCGCCACCAATACACCATAGAAGATCAACGTCCAGGCTGTGCTATGTGGAAAATGATGATCCAGCACAGCGATATCCTCATGAGCTAATGTAATCACGACGAGCTTGACCCCAACCCATGCTACGATGGCATATGCCGTGGTCTCCAGTGCCGGCCGTTGAGCAAGCAGCTTAACAAACCATGTCGCCGCGAATTTGATCAGGATGAGCCCGGCGATGCCGCCAAGCAGGACAACGATAAATTTTCCGCCGTCCATTCCACCGAAATTTCCAAGCGGCGAATCCGGAAGGCCCAGCGCTAAAGCCACTGCAGCAAGAATGGAGTCAATCGCAAAGGCGAGGTCAGCAAGAGCAATTTTACCTACGGTAGGCCAGAAGCCTTTGCCCGCAGCATCTTTCTTTATATCCTCGCGGATGTTCTTGTTTTCCTTGCCAAAACGCGCTTTGATTATATGTTTTAAGCCAAGGTACAGCAGATAAGCAGCCCCGATCGCTTGAATTTGCCAAACGTTCGCAATAAATGATATGGCAAACAGGGCGGCGAAACGAAAAACAAAAGCCATGATAATTCCGTAATTGATGGCTTTCTTCTTCTGGTCATCCGGTAAGTGCTTCGCGATTACCGCCAGAACGAGGGCATTATCCGCAGATAGTAAGCCTTCCAATCCAATAAGAATTAGTAATGCCCATGCATACTCCAACCAAAGTGACTCCAACAGTTACTTCCCCTCTCTGATGTTTAGAATGTCATGACAAGCTTCTTGCTTTTAACCTCCAAGCATTGAAGCAAAGGGGATTTTCCGACTTACATGGTTTCCCGTATCCCCTTTCGCTATTTACGTTGTCATTTAACGTCTCGTTTCATTCATTTTTCGTTTGTTTTATCATTCATGCTCCGTAGAAATCTCATCACCTTTCATAAAAATTGCCACCCGCTACACTATCCGTTGATGAATCTATTGTTAGTGTCCATTTCGGCTAAAGATAGTATACCAACAGCCTGCCGCTATTCATAGTGACTGTTGATATAAAAGAACCAGAACGGATTTGGATACAAAGTCGCAGAAATCGTGAGCTCATGTGTAAACATTCCAACTCTCTCTTTCCATCCGAGCATCGCGGCATGCATCGAAGAAGATCCATGTCATTACCGCTTTTTTGGATACGAAAAAAACCGCTAAACGCAAGAAACCTTGTGTTTAGCGGCTGCTGCATGAAGAAGCTAACCTGAAATGAGTCTGGCTCGTCAGCTATTGGTGTTGAGGGATATGTTACTGAGCAACAGGTTTCTTCACACCGCTGATCTGCCCGCCATGCTGAACGACAAGCACGTCTTGTCCGATGAGCGTCGGCAATGGTGTGCCTTTGTATTGAGCGGAGGCCAGCGTACGTCCACTGTTCGTATCGAGCATTAGCAGCTTGCCGTTCTCAAGTCTTACATAGGCGATGCCCGAATCGCCGAGGGACCATTCGGTCACTTTCGCTTCATACGAATAAGTTTTTTCCGGCTCGGATTTGGAAGGACTGACTGTTTTGAAGCGGGAGACCACAGCTTTCTTTTGAGTCTCATCATACTTTTCAATGACATAGAAATACTCTCCATCGGATACGACATCCGATGCACTTTGATCTTCCACGAAATCCACCGGTATGTAGGATCGGGTAGCCATAATTTTTCCGTTGGTCAAACTAATTTCATTGATGTTAGCTGCATATCCGGCATCGATGCCCTCGGTTACGTCTCGCGAATAGAACGATTTGTCATTCGAGAAGAGAATGTCCTGATGGTCACCGTCGTTTTGTGTCCATTTTACTTTGCCGTTCTGAGGATCGATTCCCTGTAACCCGCTCGTGGTCAAAGCACCGTCGATAGTCGTGGTTGCAACAAGGATTTTGCCTGTTTGCAGCAGTTTGTACCCATGGGCGCCGCCCTTCAATTTCCACTTCACCTTTCCGTTTGATGCGTTGTAGGCCGTCAGTCCGAACGCATCCCCGACATAGATCACACCATCGGCTGCATGCAAGCTGTGATTCACATAGCTTTCTTTCTTAGCTGGCTGGGATTGGGTTTTAACCTTCCATTGCAGCTTCCCTGTTGCAGCATTGAGCTTGATCAATCGGCCAGTCGCATCCGTAAACCATACCGATTTACCGTCTGTGACGGTCTGCGAGACCGCGGTCGCAGGATACGTCCAGCGGGTTTTGCCTGCCGACGCGTCAAAAGCAATATATTTCTTCCCGACGGAATAGTAAAGGCTGTTCTTAATTAATGTGGTTTGGGGGCTGATCTTGCTCGGATCTCCCAGCGTCTTCGTCCACATCGGTTTCAGATTATAGGAAGACTTGTCCTCAGCTGACGCAGCAGAAGCTACATGTCCCTGCCCCGGCAAAATGGAAGAAATCGGCGATGCGAGAAGAGCCACTGCCATACTTGTTACGACGAGACGAGAAACGGTTTTCTTACGATTCATATTCATTGATGTATTCCTCCTATGATTAGATATACATATACCAGACGCTAGATAAGACAAAAGGTTGCATAATAATCCTATAAAATCCAAAATATCGAAAATTATTTAAAACCTTCCATATTCAGCATTCAACGAAACTAGGAAGTAACTGGATCGGTCTCACAACAGGGATAACGGGCTGGAGAAACCTTAACAAGCTGAGCCGCCCTGTGAGACGAAACGACCATCCGCTTTATGGATACATGTTATTGTATTATGACTAATTAGTTTTTTCAAGAACCATTTGGTTTTTACACAGGCGTACGAAATGACGCATTTGCTGATGCTATGGCCCATCAAATGCATCATCGTATGTTTAGTCGAATATAAACAGCTCCTCAATGGGCGCTCCAACTGCACGGGAAATATCAATCGCCAGCTTTAAGGAGGGATTGTATTTTGCCGCCTCCAGACGGATGATGGTTTCTCGGCGAACCCCTACCTTGCCCGCCAGCTCATCTTGGGTCATTCCCGCTAACTGCCTGTACTTTTTCAAATTGCATTTGAATGGTTCCATGGGCATCCACCTAACAATATTTATCCAGATAATAAAAAGTTATGGAATACGTCAGAAACGTAGCTGCCCAACCCGCTGCGCTCACGATAATCATGAATTCTCTCGTTACGAAGGCGAACATGCTGCCCATTCCAATGATAAACAAACATGCGGCCGGCACCCACATGGTGATGGACCTCGCCTTCTGAGCATTCATGTAATACCGTTCATCCGGCATCTCCTCTGCCAGCTTCCCATTGAAATAGAAACTGAAAAAGCTAAAAAAACTAAAGTAAAACAACATGGCTGGATCATGGGTCTTAAAATACTGCAGTCCGTTAAACCCCAATAAACCGAGCAGCCAACCGTGCTTTCCAATCCGTACGTAACGCTTCCTCTGTCCCTTATACATTCCTGATTCCTCTCCTGCGGTTAAAAATCAACGCCACCTCGATCCCTACCAGCAGAGCGATAAGGTATACGGCTGCATCCATGCTCATCACCGCGGCTGCCAGCAGGCACATCATCAGCGGAACGGCATATTTGCGGGGATGGTGCCATAAGTCACTCTCCACCCGCCATTTGTGCACGGGATATTTCCACTCGAGCCAAACGGCTGCAATGGCGGACTGGGCGGCAAATACGATGCTAATTACATAATACACGATTTCTACGGACCCATGAAATAGAAGCCAGGAGACTAAGAAGATCATGTAGATGAACAGGTTTACGGTCAATATAAACAGACCATACGGAACAACGGTACGTTGAAGCTGGCCTGGCAGCATTTGGATCTTCCGGTGCAGCCCGCGATTGCTCGATAGCAGGATGCCGATCGGCGTGTTAAAGGACAGAACCGCAAATGCGAGCGGCAGGCACGAGTCCAGATGCATCTGCTCGAGCATAAACGCCATGAAACCCGCAAATATACATAACGCCAGCGTATTGTATAAATAGCTTTTATGCGAGATTAGATACCGTACAATGTACCGCAGGAACGAAGAGCTTCGAAGCGGTGCCGCTTGGTTATCCTTCATCCTCGAGACCTTGTAGAATCGGTAAGAATCCGTCCGATGCAGCACGAGCCCTTGGAGGATGGTGCTGATCAGCAGTCCCGTCAACCGATAGGACGGCTCGGGGAGAAGACAGAGGGCTGCTTGGATGAGCAGCAAGAGACTGGCAGTTATCCTTTTACCGCTGTTCATCTGGGCGAATATTACGAAAGCAGTCAGGCCCGCATTCAAAAAGCTAAGCAGAAATGCCGGTATATAAATAGCCGTAAAGGACGAAAATGCCATGTAAAATACGAGAATGTACGAAGTCTTGGTAACCAGGGTGTATAGAGCAACCGCATAAAAATAGGCTGCATTGAACATGCCTGGCGCAAATGGAAGCATGAACGCTCCTTTCAGCTTCCTCCGGTTATCGTCCGATGCCAAGGTCTTCAGTACGATACCAAACGTAAATACGGTTATGGCCGTCATAAATACGAGCAAGGACACCTCATAATGGCGATCCAGGCTGCTCAGCGCCGCAAAGATCGCGGCTAAGGCTATGGCATGCTTCCACAATCGGTCGTAACGCGCCCCGAGGAGCTTTTTGGCGAATCCATGAAATGTCGAGATCACTTGTTCAGTACACCTCTAATGTGCTCGGGATCCATCTCTCCTTGCAGGAAAGTGTGACGGATTGATCCGGCTTCCAAAATGATGATGCTGTCCGAGGTTAAGCACAGGCTCTCAAGTACGTGGGAAGAAAACAAAATCGTCCCATAGCTCCTGTATTCATTCATCAACCGGTACAAAAACTCCGTGCTCTCAAAATCCAGCCCGTTGACCGGCTCATCCAGCAGCAGCAGCTCCGGACGCAGTGCAAATCCCGTGATCAGATAGGCCTTCCTCCGGCTGCCCATCGATAATTGGCCCAAGAACGCGTTCCGGTATTTCTGAAAGTTGAATCCTTCAACAAGTTCATCCAAGGTATCGTGACGAACTTCTCGTCCGTAGGACCGGAACACATGTCTCACATATTCCTCGAACGTGAAATACTCAAACGATTCGTCCTCCGAAAACACGGTATACCGGTTTCGCTTAAACGCAAGGCTGGTCAGCGATGCATCCTCGTTCCTCCACTTCAGCCGCTCAAGCGAATAATGCCGGTGAATGCCGCTCAGAACATGGATCAACGTGCTCTTGCCGGCTCCGTTCAATCCTACCAAACCGATGATTTGATTAGGGCCGATTTCCAAATGAAGGTTCGAAATGACGGCGTCCGTTTCCGTCCGGTACCAGGCGCAAAGTCCGGTCATGCTTAACAAATGCTGCTGCTGCTTCCCGTCATTGATTGCGGAATTTCCAACTTCTCCAGCCTGCATAAACAAATAGAACGCCTCCTGCTAGAAATAATAGAGCCAGCGGATACGATTGTTGGATAATACGTTGAATGCCAATCCCGATCCAGAGCAGGCCCATCCCGATACGAAGAACCATTTTCATCCCGATCATTCCTCTCAGATGTGATTTATTTGTCTCTTTATGTGATAAATATATCACCTTTTATGCAGATGGTCAAATGGCTTCCAGGTTTGACACGGTGCAGGAAAGGTTTTACAATACGGGGCATGTGTCCTAAAATACGATGTTTTATACTGGAGTGAATACGATATGCAGATTCGATTGATGACGGATAACGATATGGACAGCGTTATCGACATTTGGCTGGCTGCCTCGAAAGAGGCCCACCACTTCATTCCCCAGGAATACTGGGAGTCCAAAGAAAAGGACATGCGGTCCGTGTATTTACCAATGGCCGAAACGTATGTGCTGGAAGAAGCAGCCGGAATAGTCGGCTTTATATCGACCGTTCAACATGCCTTGGCTGCTTTGTTCGTTCATCCTCGCGAGCAAGGCAAGGGGTATGGGTTGGCCCTGCTTCAATCCGTCAAGGAACGCGGCCCTAAGCTCGAGCTTAAAGTGTATAAAGAGAATGAGAACGCCTTTCGTTTTTATTCCCGCCACGGCTTTTCTGTTGTTGAAGAAACGGTTGATGAGGATACCGGTCATGCGGAATACGTCATGTCCTGGGAAGAGCGTTAATCGGGTATATTCCCCTTCAAATGCTTCTTCGCTTCATTCGCTGATCTGCGTGAATGGAACCCATCAAATAAACCCACTGATCCTGAGTGATCAGTGGGTTTAAACAATTGGGATTTATTCAGGCCGATGGAGCGGGCTTCTTGAATACTTCGATCAGACTGGTGAAGCTATTCCCCGCTTGACCATTAGCCACACCTCGCTTGAACACCTCTAAGACAGCTGCGGGAAGGGATGCGTCGATGCCGGCATCCTTGCTCGTATGTACAATGTGATCGACACTCGCCACGCCCATGCCGAGCCGGTCTACATCCCCTGGATGCTCGCCAGCATCGATCCGAGGCGTATAGAACTCGATGAACATCGGCAGTGATTTCATCGTCTCAATGGCATAGGGGCGGATCTGCTCAGCCGTGAGGCCATTCGCGCCTGCAAGAGAAAGGGCATGCAAATAACTGAGCATGGAGGTCCAGAACATATCCATCTGAATCTGATAGTACAGCGCTGCAAGCCCCGGATCCTCGCCCCGATAGTCGGCCCCCGTCAGGACCTCAAGCGTCTTTTTATGGGCATCAAAAACCTCTCTTGTACCGCTGTAGTATGTTGAGGATTCCGCTTTGCCGATACCCGATGGCGGGACCTGTACGCCGCCCGTTAGGTGGCGTGCTCCGCGCGCTTCGAGCCACTTCGCCGCCTCTCTGGCTTTTTCCGGAGTGTCTGAGCTCAGGTTGACGAAGACTTTACCGCTCAAGTCCCTTGCAGCCTGTTCTAGGATCGCGTACATCGCGTCATAATCCGTGAGACTGAGGATAATTAAATCATTCGCAGCTATCGCCTCGTCAACACTAGACGCTTTAATGGCACCCTTAGCTGCTAAAGCGTCCGATTTGCCGGCAGTCCGGTTCCACACGGTTACCTCATAGCCCCGATCCAGGAATACGGCTGCCATCGCTTGGCCCATCGGGCCCAGACCGATTATGGTTACAGATGGACGGTTACGTTCCCTTGCTGACGTCGCTTCATGTTTTGATCGTTGATCATTTTGATTCATACAACATAGCCTCCTTAAATATACTAATCAAACAAAACGGTTTTGTTTCCACTTAGGCGAGTGTTCCCCTATTTTTGATCTCAACCCAGAGTGCTTCCATGCAAGTACAAACATTTCATTTCACTTAACGCAGCACTTTGACAAGCGCGCCTAGCTCTTCGTTCCCATAACCTGAATCCACAGCTTTTTGGAAGAGGCCCAGGGCGAATGTTGGAAACTCAGCGTTGATTCCCGCCTCCCGCGCTTGCTCCACGAACATTTTTACGGTTACCAAACAGGTGTTAAGTGAACTTTGCGGCTGATCAAACGTATTGGATTGAATCATATCCCCTTCGTATTTGATCATTTCTCCCATTGCTGGAGAGATCGCAGAGATCATGGACCCGAATTCATCTACGCGCAGGCCATCGGATTCAATGATGCGCGCCGCATGAAAGAATCCCATCATGGAACCGAATAGCGTAGACAGAAATGCCAGATCCGTTGTGGATGCTGCGCTGACCTTTTCTCCCAGGTAGGGAACGTTTCCAGCCAGACTCTTGAGCAGGGCCTCACTTTTCTCGTAAGCCGATTTCGAGCCTGATGTAAAAATTGTCGTGTCCGGTCTTCCAATTTGCGGTGGTGTGGCGGGGATGGCCCCATCCAGATAATCGGCTCCATGCTCCCGTGCCCATGCTGCATTATCTCTAGCCTCTTGGGGAGTCCCCGTGCTTAGCTGCACGAACACTCGGCCGGCGAGGGCTGCCGTAACCTCAGGTGTGTCCAACACGCTGTAAGAGATCTTGTAATTGGCTACACAGACGATCGTTACCGGACTGGAAGCTACAGCAGAAGCTGCATTGGGAGCTAGAATTGCCCCGTCCCTGACGAGAGTTTCTGCTCTTTCAACCGTCCGATTCCATACGGTAACGCGATGACCATTTCGGAGCAGCGCCTGTGCGAGGGCGGTACCCATTGGTCCTAAACCGATCACTGTTACATCACTCATATAAATTCCTCCAATTTTCCATTAGTGAAACGAAACTGTTTTGTTTCGTTTGAGAAAACAATACAACACGGTTCATAATCGTGTCAAGATATTTCTTCCATGTCTATGGGAAAGTCTATGGGAAAGGGAAGATTCCATCCCAATGATGCAAGGCTTGATTGCTTATCCGTGCGATATCCTTTATCCCCTTCAGCCCCGTTCGTTCATGTCCCTGTCAATTTAAGGCGCAAAAAAAACCTAAAGCCGTTAACTCGCTTTAGGTTCGTGGTTAAATCTATTCGTTCGTTTGACCAAGATATAATTCAATCAAATGTGTAGATAACGCCTTAAGCTGTGCCGCAGGTCCCGAGAATCCATAAACCGAAACGGAGGACAACGCGCCGTTAATGACAAGCATCAGTTGATCTGTCAATGTATCGTCATTCACACCGGCCAACTGTGTCAAACGGGATAAACGCTGACGTATGGCACGATTGTACTCTACGGCGAGTAAATGGACAGGGTGATCTTCTTCGGAAAATTCAGCAAGAGCATTTAGAAAATGACAGCCTCGATGATAACCCGGCTCGAGCATCTCGATCGTCGCATCGATCAAAGCCAGTAACTGCTCTTTAGGTTTTCCCTCTTTTTCGGCGATCACTTCGTCAAAGTGCTCCCAATTGATATGATCCTGTTCTTGGAGGTATGCCATAACTAAATCGTCCTTGGTCGGGAAATGACGATAAAGCGTGGCTTTGCTCACACCGGCTCGTTCAACAATGGTATCGATCCCAACGGAACGAATGCCTTCGCGGTAGAACGACTCTGATGCCACGTTAAGAATATGCTGGCGTGCTGAAGCGCGTACCATTTCCTTCACCTTGCCTTCTTTGTGCATACTAAACAAAACATTTCTGTTTCGATTCGAATTGTAGCATGTTTTCTATCATCGAGGCAAGGAATCTCTTACAACTCGGAAACCGCAATTGCCCGTCGAGCTGTCGGGCGTATTCCCGCTGCGGGCTGCCACGCGGTACCGGTTGCAATAGGATCTGTGACACAGGTACGAGCCCCCGCGCATAGACCTTCTGCCGGTTGGCTCTGCGTAGAACGGGTTACTGGCGGATGTTTGTTGATGATAGGACGGGCTGAACCAATCGCCGCACCATTCCCACACATTGCCGGACACGTTATACAATCCGTAACCATTCGGTTTGTAGGCATCAACGGGCGCCGTCCCGATATACCCGTCGCTGGCGTTGTTTTTGATCGGAAATTTGCCCTGCCAAATATTGCACTCGTGTTCTCCATCCTGCTTCAGCAGATCGCCCCATGGATAGGTCCTGTCCTCTAACCCCCCGCGCGCGGCATATTCCCATTCCGCTTCCGTCGGGAGCCGCACGCCGGCCCACTCGCAATACGCCATGGCGTCATTCCACGAGACATGTACCACCGGATGGTCCATCCGGCCTTCGAGAGTCGAGGCTGCTCCCTCGGGTGCAGCCCAGTAAGCGCCTTCCACCACCAGCCACCAAGGCGCTTCTTGCGGAACCTGCGTCACTTTAGCTTTGGTCTCATCTGAGGCCAGCAGTTCAAATACGAACGACCATCCGAATTTCTCAGCTTCCGTTACATAACCGGTGTCCTCTACAAAGCGTTGATATTCCCTATTCGTTACGGCATACGGCGAAATTTCGAATCCGGAAACCGTAACGCTCCGCGCCGGCCCTTCACCGTCACTTGGGAAGCCTTCTTTCGAATTCGTGCCCATCATAAACGTCCCCTCAGGGATTGCTATCATGTCCGTATGAACATCCGCTTGAGACGGTTTATGGTCAAGGCTTTCACGCACCATGACAGGTTGTTCATTCCGATCGGCTTCCGCAAGCTGAACGTTCGCTCTGGATCCCGTACAGCAAGAATGATGTTCTCCCACGCTCGATTCCTCCTAATCCTTGATACAGAGAACAGGACAACCATATTAGAGCGGTTATCCTGCATCCATTCACTGCAACATCGTTTTCTATTATACAAACTCCCGAGGATGACGTCGCATCAGCTCCGGTACCGCTTCTCCCCGGCCTGTATTCTTTAAGCGCTCAATATATCGCGGCAGATGACCTTTGGCATGGTAAGGTCCCCCCTCTTTCATGACCGTCCACAACGGATCCACGTCAAACGGCATCGTGGACATCATCTGATCATGCCACTCATTCAGCAGATAGACCGCTTCCCTGCAAAGCTCCGGTCTTTGAGACGCTTGGTTATGCTGTTCATGGACATCTTCGGAAATATGGAACAGCATCTCTTTGTCGAACAGATGAAAGCCGTCATGATAGGTCCGAATGTAGAGCCATTCTCCGAAACGAACGCTTCGTTGACAAACATGGGCGCATTGCGATACGACCAGATACTCTCTGCCGCTCCCTTGCCCTGTCCGCAGGCTATCGGCGTAACTGATGCCGTCCCAGCTTGCAGCCGGAGCGACGTTCAGATAGTCCGCCATCGTAGGCAGTAGATCCAGATGATAATGAAGCGCGGGGTCCGTAATTCCCTTCTTGATCCCAGGTCCCCGGATAATCATCGGAATGCGGCACGTTCCCTGATCCGCCGTACCATGTTCTCCATAAATCCCAAGCTCCCCCATGTTCTCGCCATGATCCGCAGTAATGATAATGACCAGATCATCCATGACTCCCTTATTCTCCAGCAATTCGAAGATCGCACCGATATGCTCGTCCATATGGCGAATGCCGCAATCGTAGCCGTCCACCATCATCCGCAAATCCTCCATCGACTTGATCTCCCCTGGATGTCGCGGATATTTGGGGGATACTTCACTATTATACATGTTAATTTCGTTTGCTCCATGCGGGCCAACCTTCTTCCGATGCTCCTGAAGCACCTCTTCCGTAATCCAAGCAGGCAGAGGATCATGCTCGAAGGGATTTCCCAGCGACTGGGGAGCACGATACGGTGTATGCGGATCCCAAAAATTCACGTATAGCATCCATTGGTCCTCATCCGCATGGCGCTCCAGCCAATCCAGAACGACTGGCGATACCTCTTCGGCAGACTCCATGCCGCTCTTACCGGTATTGTAGATTTCATTGAAGCCCGCATAAAAGGTCCATGCCGAATGGCGTTCTCCGAACGGACTGATCAAGGCCGTCTTCATGCCGGCCCGGCGGAATATTGCGGGAAAGCTCTCCGTTACGAGCTTGTCGTGAAAGTCGCGGGCAATGCCTTCATGCCGCACGTCGGCAGCCGTGCCCCCATGACCGACGACGCCGTTATGTATGCCGAACTTGCCGGTCATTAATGCCGTTCTTGAAGGAAAACATGGCGCGTCCGAGGTATAGTAATTGTCAAAACGTACGCCTTCCGCAGCAATCCGGTCAATATTGGGCGATGTATTGCGATGATAACCGTAGCAGCCGAGATGATCCGGTCTGGTTGAATCCAAATCCAGCAGCAATACTCTCATATCCACATCGTTCCCTTCCTCTTCGTTATCCACTTCCGACTTGTTGAAGCTACAAATAAAATGGTCAATGTGTCGTTGCTTGAAATTATAGGCCGCGATGCATGCGGAGTCGATGTACATTTCGCTGGTTTGGTGTACGATTCCATTCCAATTTTCATACAAGAAGATCATAGAAGCGAACGAAATTCTACTCAAAGCAAGTATAAATATGCTAGGCTATAGGTATAAAATCACTGCGAGGTGCTCGAATGTGTTCCAATTGATGAGCGTGAATTTTGATGATTACATCCCAAATTGGCGGACACAGCTGGAGACGATTGCATACAACGTCCTTGTTGTAGTAAGAGCAGGCAAGGTAAGATACGAGATCAACGGAGAAGAAGTGATTGCGGAAAAAGAAGACGTGCTCTTTATCCCTCAGTCTACCAGAAGAAGCGGCGGCAATTGGAACGATACCCCGCATCAGAAGCATACGATTCTATTTACGCTGGATCGCCAAGAGCCAACTGGAATTCCATTTCTGGACGCAGGGCAATTCATGAAATTCAACCTTACGCATATTCAATATGCCTATCGCCGCTGCGAGCGATTATACGAGGAAATGCGGGGCGGCAAAAGCTACCGCACGATGATCTGTCAAGGCATCATGCAGGAGCTGATCGGGATGCTGGCCCGTGAGCTCGAAAAGACTGAGCTTGCGCCCAGCAAACGAAACTACGCGGATACCATCAAATCCTATCTGCTGGAGCATTATCGCGAATCGATAGAAATCGATGCATTGGCGAGATTAATCCATCGCTCTCCGAGCTATGCCGCAGCCCTTTTCAAAGAGGTGCACGGTCAATCTCCGATTCGATATATGCACCAGCTGCGGGTGCAGGAAGCCTGCAGCCTGCTGATTCACTCGGACATGAGCATCACACATATCGCAGACTATCTGGGTTATTACGACACTTCCTATTTTTATCGGATGTTTAAAAAACACACCGGTTTCTCGCCCTCAGACTATGTACAACAACACAACTTGCTTTAAACCCAATCAAACATATCAACCTAAACATAGTATTAAGTATTCGGAGATGAGTGGAGGTTTCCTTGTGGGTGAAGTAAACGGATATGGCGGAGGCTACTCCATAGGAGCAATCCTGGTTCTCTTTATTCTTCTGGTTATCATTGCTAGCTCCTTTGGTTTTGGCATTGTTTAATAGGGAAACCTAAACTCACAGCATAGGCTCGGCAAGCACCAAGAACCCGCCGATCATTATCGCGCGGGTTCTTGGCATATACAAAGTTTAAGATGTGGAAATATTGCCTGACTAATACATAGGATCGCACGTGCTGAAAGAGATTTCCTTCATCCTCTCTAATCGGGGAGCCCGCTTCGCGGCGCAACAGCCGTTGTTCCTCGCTCAACCAGCTTGACCGGCACCAGGATTTTGCCCGAGGCTTGCTTGCCCATTTCCAGCCAGTTCACGATAATCTCGGCGGCCTGGCGTCCGATTTCATAAAAGTTTTGTTCAACCGTCGTCAGTGGTATGATGACATGCTCTGTGACCGGATTGTTGTCGAACCCAATAATCGAAATATCCTCCGGAATACGGATTCCTCTGTCCAGACACAGATTCAGCAGGTTGGCGGCGATAAGATCATTCTCGGTCTGAACGGCCGTGATGCCCTCCGCACGGTAGGAATCAAGCAGCTCGTTATAGAATCGCTCCGCGCCGACTTGTTCCCGGTATCCCTTCATATTCAGCCAAATATATCGGCTGTCAAGAGGAATCCCGTGATCCTTAAGCGCCTGGCAATAGCCGAAATACCTGTCCCGGACCGAGGAAGTAGATTCAATGCTTACAGCCGTCAGGAATGCGATTTTGCGGTGGCCGAGCTCGATGAGTCGGGATACCGCCTGGTACGAGCCGCTGTAGTTGTCTGATACGACCGCTCCGAGCGGAAGGCTGTCGAAATATTTATCAATGGTAATGATCGGATAGTCCTCCAGCGTAAGCCGGTGAAGGATATCATAATTCGTCTGATCGTTCCTGGGATACAGGATGATTGCCGCTATTCCTTTTCGCGTCAGCATTTCCAGCAGATCCCGCTCTTTCTGGGAGTCGTAATCGCTTTGATGAATGCTCAAGTAGTAGCCATTCGCATTCAGCCAGTCCGATGCGCCGCGAATGTACCCCATCGTGCCCCGGTCATCCTCCGAGGGCAGGATCAGGGAGATCATTTTTCCGGTGCCTTCCTCTCTTCCATCTTGCCCGCGGCTCCTGGGTTTGACGAAGCTCCCGCTTCCTTTAATCCGGTAGATCAAGCCTTCCCGCTCGAGCTCTTCGAGCGCTCTTCTTGTCGTAATGCGGCTCACGCCAAAGGCCGAGCTCAGCTCGGCCTCCGTGGGCAGCTGGGATTCGGGAGGGTAGCGGCCCGAAACAATTTGTGATTTCAGCTCGTCCATCATAACGCTGTACAGCGGTTTATTGTCTTTGGTCAACTTCGCTCTCATCCCATCTTTAACGTACTTGCACGTATCTCGCTTGTTACGCTAAATTATAGCGTTTCTAACATCGGCATGTAAACTCGCTGCACGGAAATCGCCCGCTGCCGTACGCCCATACCGGGCAAGCGATCGTTTACACAGCAGTCTCGGCAATCGCTCGTGAACAATGCCATAGGATCATTTGACGTTCAAATATCGTTCGTATTGCGCACGCTTGATTTCCAGGTACTCCTTGGCCCCCATCTTGTCGAGCGTCTTGACGTATCCGTCCCAATCGGTATCTAAGCTGGCCTTCCCCGTCACGAACTTGACCCTCATTTCCTGGATATATTTATTGATATCGGTCAAGATTGCGCTCGTCGTGTTCGCTTCCTCATCTGTCGGCACGAAATCCGGCCACAGCTCCTTCGGGGCGAATTCATCCAGCTCAGCCGGGTCCGCCTTAATCTCGTCGGCTACCGTTGTCCCTCTTGCAGCCATCCGCAGCTCATCGTCCGGCTCCACATAAGGGTAATACGCACCGTACACATTGTCGACGTATTGGAACGCCCCGAGCTGCACGCCTCCCTTATAATTCAAGATGTCTTCCTTGTACCTCGGCTTGCCGTCTACAAGATCGTATGTTTCGCCCTCTAACCCGAAGGTGCCGAAGTTGATGCCCTCCTCGCCGTAGAAGTAATCGATCCATTTGATCGTTTCGACCGGATGCTTGTTTTTGTTCGTTATGATGAATCCGAATATGCCTTTGGCAGGCGGTCCGAGCGTGCCGGCAACCTTGTCCCCGTTCGGTCCTTCCAGCGCGTTAATGCCAACGTACTGCTCGGCAGCCTCCTTGCCGATATATCCAGGGCCTTCCCATACGAAGGAGCCGATCTTTCCGCTCGCGCCGTCCGCCGACCATTTGGCGTAGTCGTAGCCGGTCGTGAAATTTTGCTGCGCAAGCGAGCCGTCTTTATACAAATCGCTCATATACCGCAGAAGCTCCCGGTACTTCGGATCGTTGAACGTCGTTTTCACCTGTCCATCGGCGTCCTTGTACAAATATTGGCCGAACGCCTTGGCGCCGCCTTCTCCCATGCCGAAGCTGCCTGCGAGGAAGCTTTCCAGGAAGGTCCAATACTGCGTCTCAAGGACCCAGCCCAGGCGGGTATCATCCTTCTCTCTTACCTTCTTCAGCGCCTCGCGGAGCTCTGCGGTCGTCTTCGGAACGTCTTCATCCAGCCAGGATTTATTGATATATAACCGGACGGAATTAAATGCCTTCGAGAAGTCGACATAGGGCAGCGCGTAGATGTGTCCGTCGGACATCGTGATCGCTCCCTTGATGTCCGGATTCTCGTTCAGCAGCTTTCGCAAATTAGGTGCATGCTCCTCGATCAATTCCTCAAGGGGTATGAACAATCCCTGTTTGCCGTATTTCATCAGCTCGTCCGTTCCGAAGGCGATGCGATAAAATGCATCGGGAAGATCGTTGGAGCCGAGCATGACGTTTTTCCGCTCCGTTACGGCTGCGCCGGCAAGTTCCTCGAACTCGACCTTAATGCCGGAGATCTCCTCGTATTTTTGCCACATCCACAGCTGATCGGCCGGAGGATGAACATCCGTATAACCGCGCTTCACGATATGCAGTGTAATGCTTCCCGGATCCCCTTCGGTATCGGAAGGCTCCGGAGAAGCCTCGCTCCCGGACCCGCCGCAGGCGGACAGGAGCAAAGAGAATGTCAGGGTCAAGGCAAGCAGAAATTGAAGTCTTTTTCTCATATCAACAATCCCCTCTTTCCATCTTTATGAGGTCCAAGCCAAGAAATCGGGCTGTTCCTGCTTGAATCCCCGTGTTATCCCTTGATCGCTCCCACCATGATGCCTTTCTCGAAAAAACGCGACAGCAGCGGATACAACAGAAGCAGCGGCAGCGCGGACAGGACGACAATCGCATACTTCAGCCCTTCCTTCACCATCATCTGGTCCGCATACTCAGCCCCGACCGATATGCCGGCCATCTCCTTGAAATCGTTCTGCACGAGAATTTCCCGCAAAATAAGCTGCAGCGGAAACTTCTCCCGATCCGTTAAGTAGATCATCGCATCGAAGTAAGAGTTCCAATGGCCGACGCCGTAGAACAGAAGCATGACGGCAATGATGGGCATGGACAGCGGGAGCACGATTTTGTACAGCATCTGAAAATCGCCGCAGCCGTCCACATAGGCGCTTTCTTCAAGCTCGATCGGAATCCGCGTCTGGAAATAGGTGCGCATGATGATCATGTTGTAGGCGCTGATCGCCCCCGGCAGCACAAGCGCCCATACCGTGTTCAGCAGCCCAAGCTGCTTATTGACCAAATACAGAGGAATCAGACCACCGCCAAAAAACATCGTAAACGCAAACAGCATCGTAAACAGACCTTTACCGTAGAACCGTTTGCGGGACAGCGGATAGGCGGCGAGCACCGTCATGATCAGGTTGATGGCAGTTCCCAGGAAGGCATACAGGATGGTGTTCAGGTACCCGCGCCATATTTCGCCGTTCTCAAACACCTTGGCATACGAATCGAGATTGAAGCCGGCCGGATATAACAGCAGCGGCTTGTCCCAGATTTGACGCGGATCGGAGAATGAAGCAAACAGCACGAACACGAGCGGATACAGAATGATGACGGTGACCAAGACGGCGAGCACCAGAATGACGATATCCGCGATTTTCTCGCCAGGCGTTCGTTTGATGTTCAGCAGCACGACATAGGTTCCCTCCTTAACATACAGTCGGCATTCTTCCCTACCATAAGCTGGTTTCCCCGGCCTTGCGGGCTGCCGCATTGACGATAATCAGGATCATGAAGTTTATGACGTTGTTGAACAGGCCGACTGCCGCGGAGAAGCTGTACTGGGTGTTAATCAGCCCGCTTTTGTACATATAAGTCGAAATAACCTCAGAGGTTTCCAGGTTCATCGGGTTTTGCATCAGCAGGACTTTCTCGAAGCCGACGCTCATAATGCTTCCGGCGCTCAAAATCGATAAGATGACAATGGTCGGCAGGATTCCGGGAATCGTAATATGCCAGATGCGGCGGAACTTGCTGGCACCGTCCATGTAAGCCGCCTCGTATAAATCCGGGGATATGCCGGATATCGCAGCGCTGTAGATGAGTGACGACCAGCCGATTCCCTGCCACACGCCGGACCAAACATACAAATGCCAAAAGTTAGATGGTTCGGCTAAAAAATCGACGGGTTCTTTCCCGAGAGAAACCAGAATGGAATTGAAAACGCCGTTCGTCGGCGAGATGAAAAAGAACAGGATACCGACTGCGACCACGACGGAGATGAAGTGAGGAGCGTAGGAGATGGTCTGGGCGAATGAGCGGAATTTGCGGCTCCGCAGTTCATTGAAGAGCAGCGCCAAGAGAACAGGTGCCGGGATGCCGACGAGCAGTCCATACAGGCTGATGCCGATCGTATTTTTCAGAATTGTCCAAAAGTAATACGCATCAAACAGCCGCTCGAAGTGCTCCAAGCCGACCCATGGGCTGTTCCAAATGCCTAGTCCGGGCATAAAATCCTTAAACGCGATTTGAACGCCGTACATCGGCCAGTAGTGCCAGATCAAGAAGTAAAGTACCGCCGGAGAAATAATGAGATACAGTCCGACATTTCGCTTCAGCTGCTTTTTGACATGCTTCCATTTGCTCGGCCTCTGTACGGGCTGTGCGGATGCCGAGGATAGGCGAGCGTCCATTTGTGGCCATGACCTCCTTCTTGAAAAAGGTAAACGCGGCGGAGATTTTTGTCAGCGTAAGAAACACAGATGTTCATCTCCTGAATTCAGCAATTCATCATCCCCTTCCTGTATTTGTTATGATATGTTGTTATGTAATTTCATAGTTGTTATAACACATTCTAGGTTCGATTCCCTGGATCGTCAAGATCTAATCATTTAAAAGATTGGGAGAAATGAAAAAAAGACCGCGTTGTTAAGCGGTCTTTCTGTTATCGTATTACCTCGCGAGCCTTGAATTAATGGGCATTGACGAGAATCTTTACCTGGTTCTTTTCCTTGAGCAGCGCCTCAAATCCATGCTCCACCACTTCATTTAGCTTAATCTTCTGCGTAACGAGCTTCTCTGCCGGGAAGAAGCCTTTCTCCATCAGGCTGATCACGGCCGGGAACACGTCACGATAGCCGATAATGCCGGTGATGCTCCGTTCTTTCATAACAATATCGTTCGGAATGATCGGCGCAGAGGTTTCGAAAATGCTGACGATCATAATCTGCCCGCCGATCTTCGTGGAATGGATTGCCTGAGTGAGAACGGGAGGAACGCCGGTCACTTCGAAAGCGACCTCGACACCCCCGCCGGTGCGCTGCTTCAGCTCCTCGACGACATCGCAGGCTTTCGGATCAATCACGATCGCCCCTAACTCCGTCGCCTTCTGTTTCCGTTCCTCGGACAGCTCTACGGCGTAGATATCCGAAGCGCCTGCAGCCTTCAGCGCCTCGATGACAAGCAGTCCGATCGGCCCGGCACCAAACACGACGGCGCGATCGCCGGCTTTCAGCTGGCTCTGGCGTACTGCGTACAAGGCAACGGCCGACGGCTCAACCAATGCCCCCTGCTCATACGAAACACTGTCGGGAATTTTGTGCACCATATGCTCATCCGCTGCGACGAACTCGGAGAATCCGCCTCCGCCGCCGGCCAGGCCCAGGAAGCCCATTTTTTCGCACAAATTGTATTTACCTTGACGGCATGCCTCGCAAGTCCCGCAGGAAAAAACAGGTTCTACGACGACGCGGTCGCCGGCTTTAAAGCGAGTTACTCCCTCCCCGACTTCAACCACTTGGCCCGAAAATTCATGGCCCATAACGACCGGTGCCTGTTCTCCGGTAAGCGCATGCGGGGTTGATTCAGGTATAAAAATCGGTCCGGCTACGTATTCGTGGAGGTCGCTTCCGCAAATACCGCACCATTCCACCTTGATTTTCACTTTACCTTTCGTTGCTTGAGGCTCCTCAATGTTCTCGAGCCGCAGATCCTTCACACCATGCCAGCGCAGTGCTTGCATCGTCTTCATCTCCTTATGAGTTCGAAAATAAAAGAATGAAATAGGAAACGTTTCCGAAATCAAATATGTCATAGTTTCGCTATTCTGTCAAATCTTCTTCCTTGAATTGTGAAAGGTGATATAGCATGTCAAGGCTCTTTGTCTGTAGCATGCCATAAATCGCAGTTTCCCGGTATTCCAATGGATCTCAATTACCGCCGACAATCGCCGTGAAGTTATATTGTCATCTTCAAAACACCTTCTTATCCCCCAACTCCCCATCCTCCCCCGTCTTTAGGAAATAAGGAAGCATGCATGCTATAATAGAGGTGATTGCCTCAATCATCCAATATTTTCGTACTCATACAGGAAACGTTTCCGATAGAGAAAGGGTTAAAGGATTATGACGAATTCAAAAAAAGTAACCATTGAGGATGTTGCCAAAAAAGCAGGCGTCGGTATTGCCACCGTCTCCAGAGCCATCAACAACAGCAAAGGAATCAGTCCGAAAACAAAGGCCATGATCATGCAGGTAATCGAAGAAATCGGCTTCAGTCCGGATACGTCAGCTCAAAGCTTAAAGGTCCGTCAGACGTATCAAATCGCCTTGGCCGTCCCGGACATCCGGAACGCCATCATCCCGGAAATCGCCTGGTCGGTCGAACAGACTGCCAAACAGCACGGGTATCGGGTTGTTCAGATTAATACGGCCGGCAACGCCCGGAACGAGCTCGAAATCGTGCGGGATATCAAGAAGCTGCACGTGGACGGGCTGATCATCATGCCGCTCGCTTACCCTAAAACGCTCGGAGATCTGATTAGCAAATCCAGCCTTCCGGTATCCATCATCAATTATGGCAAGCAGCTCGGCGATGAGTACAAGGCCGATATCGTCGGCCTCGCAAGGCAGGAAGGCAGACTTGTCATGGAGCATCTCATCAAGATCGGGAGAACGCGGATCGCTTATGCCGGCGCGCCAAAGGATAAAATCGAAGAACGTTACTGGGCATATGAGCAGTCGTTGAATAAGGTCGACCCCTCCCTCGTTTATTTCGGAGAAGATTTCTCTTTCGAGACAGGCGTCCGCGCGGCGGATTACTTCTACGGGCTTAAACATATGCCGGACGCGATCTATGCCGTCAACGACATGGTCGCCATCGGCATTGTTAACCGATTTAAAGAATTGAAGATCAAGGTTCCGGAAGACGTCGCTGTCGTGGGCATCGACAACAACGCGTGGACCACGGTTACTACGCCGCAGATCAGCTCTGTTTCCATTATGGGTGACGAGGTGGCGCGGCTTGCCACGGAGCTGCTCTTGAAGCGTTTGCGGGAACGGAAAAGCGGCGGCTACGAACGCGTTCAGTTCGAACCCCGACTGATCGTGCGGGAGTCTAGCGTATCCATCACCCGAACCACCGCCGAGGAATAAAGATATGACGAACTTGCGTGTGAACAATAAGAAAGACCGTGCAGCAGCTGCTGCACGGTCTGTTCTATGATTGCTTGAGTAAGGTTCGAGAAATGATCTCTGTTCCCTTTCCAAGCGATTTGGCGAGACCAAATGTGCTTTTTCTCACTATGCTGTGTCAGAGAAGCTTGCTAATAAGTAGCCGTAGATCATCGATGAGTGTGTCTGGATTTGACATGGCAATCATATGACTCTCACTGCTCCGATCTCGGGGATTTTCATCCGTATTCTTCGGCCATCCGTCATATTCTGTAAACCTCTCAATAAGGTAACCCAGCCTGCGCATTATCTCGGTCCAGACGCGGGCGACGCGTTTGCTGCTCCACGGAGCCTCATCTGCCGGCTCTGGATAAGCGGAACAGGCGAACCCGGGAAGTGAGGGTGCCACGATGTGTAACGCAATCCTTGGAGCTTCCCTTTTTGCTCAACTCTTTTTGTACGGGTTCCTTGATTCTTCGATGATCGTGATCTTTCATTTATACGGACCGAGGTCCGAATACCGGCGCTAACTTCGATGCAGAAAGCTGCTCGCTTAGCCCGAAATATTCGCAAAAATTCATGATCATCGGATTCCATTTCGAAGGATCGATATAGTTGGACTCTC
This sequence comes from Paenibacillus sp. FSL W8-0919, assembly GCF_038003785.1. Lineage (NCBI taxonomy): Bacteria > Bacillati > Bacillota > Bacilli > Caryophanales > Paenibacillaceae > Paenibacillus > Paenibacillus sp. FSL W8-0919. Next base: position 4,328,246 of record NZ_JBBOPV010000001.1, on the reverse strand, counting down.
CATCCATAAGAAGCCCTTCTTCGATATGCACTTTTTCAATGTAAACTTCCATGGCAACAAGCGAACTTGGTTCTTCAAAAGGGTGGACCTTCACAAGCCTGGCTTCCAGGTGGATGGGACATTCCTTGACGCGCGGTGCGTGAACGAGTTCGGACGGAAGTGGAGTTAGCCCGGCGATCCCAAACTTATCCGCCTCATGCTGATATCCCCTCTCGGCTTTAGATTCCGGCACAGGATTGCGACCGGTCAATAGCGTCAATTGATCGATTGCGGGAATCAAGTCAACCGACGGAAGATTCAGCACGCACTCGCGCTCACGGATCAGATTTTGAACGGTCTGGGATTTGCTGCTCATCCCAAGCATGCATGATTGATTGAGCCACCAGGCGGAAGACATTGGAGCCAGGTTGGGCGTGCCGTCTTCGTTGACCGTGCTGATCAATACGACCGAAGTGCCGAAGTATAGGATTTTGGGCTGGATTACTTTATGCATGACAGACACCCTCTCTCCACTATGATTTTTAAGTAATGTATCACGAGACCATTTATGGAAGATAGGGTTTTGGAATAAGACCGCAAGATCTCGAAATTGGACCGGGGATTCGCCACATCAACTAGAGAACAGCGGAACTTCCCCGCCCGGATACAAGGTCGAGCTGGACAGCCGTTTCGTCTGCGGCAAAGGAATACCCGAAGCAGGCTCGCTTAAATCTGCACTTTTGCTCGAATAGATAGACGCTGTTTCATCGCTGTAAATAATGACTTGCTCCATACCGCTTCCCCATAAGTCGGCATGGACGGCATATCCCTCGTCAGGAAACTCCGCGATTGCATTCATGTGACCGTCATACAAGGTGGGAAGGACCCCTCCACCGCGCCGATAAGCCAATATATAGTCCAGGGCTCCTTCCGCCCATCCGCGCAAAGGCTCGATAATCGTTAGCCAGCCTGGTGTTTTGCGGTCTTCTTTCCAAACCTCCCGGCCGCTGCCGTCGAGCAGGAATAAGGCGTCCTTGCCGACCAAACCCTTCCCGTCGTCCTCTCTCACAAGCCGGTCCAGCCCCGCAATTTGCAATCCAGGCAGGTCGCTTCGGAAGCGACCGAGCGCGATGTGCTGCGACTCGATGGAGCCTTCGTATCGCCATAGCTCCCTCCCGTTTCGGTCATACATGACCGTGACGCTGCCTCCGATCACGATCTCCGGGTCTCCGTCGCCGTTCACGTCGCCGATCCAAATGCAATCGGCATGGTCATCCAAATCGCGGCAGCTCCATAACGGCGTGCCGTCATGGTCCAACAAGGTATAACCGGCCATCACTTCATCATACCCGTCCCCGTCCAAATCGTAGACCCAAGGGAAGTGGCCCGGATTGCCCTCATGCGTCCATAGGATGTTGAAATGATGGTCCATTGCCCACATGCGGCGATAACGATCCTTTAGGATGATATCCCGCGTATGCGGGCTTCCCGTCAAATTCGCAACGATAATGCAGTCATGCGCCTCCGGATCCGGCAGCTCATGCGATGATCTGACGCTTCCGTCGTACCCGTTAATGACCAAGAGACGGTTCTCCATAACGCATAACACCTCTAAATGACCGTCTCCGTCGATATCGACAATTTGAGCGGGATAATCCGAGCCTTGACTGCCGGCGCCAGGATCCGGTTTGCCTGTTTGCCACAGCAGATTCCCCTCCAAATCGTACGCAGTGAGGCACTGCACCTGATGGGGAATGTAACGCACGTCCTGGCGGTTGTCGGGTTGAACGAGCAGCATCTCCATCCGGCCGTCTCCGTTTAAGTCGCCAAGCAGCATTTTACACCGCGGACCTGCTGCCCGAATATCCAGCCTCCCGATGAGCAAAGGATCAATTGCCTTCCCTTGGTTCATCCGATATCCCTCCTTTTGATGAATGATCATGAAAAATCCTCAAAAGCTCCCTCCAACTGCCATTTCGGCACTCCCGCTAAAGCTTGATCTGCTCTCCGCCTTTCACTTCGACAATCTGTCCATCCACGTCCAACCAAACGCTTAATGCTGACGGGTTATAGACGAAATCCAACGCGGCTGCAAACTTCAGTCCTTCGAATGCTTTCGTATAATCGACTAACTCGATGTTCGTGCAATACCAGATTTCCGGTTTACCTCCTACATAAGCGCAGAACTGTTCCATAAGTTCCCAATTTTGATCGTGATCGAATTCGTAGCTATGCCCCCATACGTTCATCAGATACAAGTACTGCTTTTTATGCAGGCTCATGAAGGTCTCGGCGTGCTTCATCAAATCACGATTATGATGACAGGTCGGCTGCCATTCCAGGAAATCGTCCGGCATTCCGAAATGCCCTGAACTCGCAACGACTCTCGCATATTCTATCCCGAGGCCCGGCAGCATCTCTTTAATTCTGCGGCTGTAAGAGCCGTTCGGATACGACATCCCTCGAACCGTATACCCTACGATACCCTCCAAAATGCGCCGGTCTTCCATGACTTCATGCACGATTTGCTCATTCGGACAGCGAGCGATCGTCGGATGGGTCAACGTATGCGCCGATACCTCGTGACCTTCATAAAGCGTTCTGACCTCTTCTGCCCCCACCCTGTCCGGCGTTCCGAGCAGCCCGGAATTGATATGAAAAGTTCCTTTGAGCCCATGCCGGTTCAAGATGTCCACCAGCCGCCGATCGGCAAATCGTCCGTCGTCATAACTCAATGTCAGGGCTTTGTGCCTCCCTCCAGGAAAGCACATCATAATTTTGGTCATCCTGTTTCCTCCTCATCGGATATGCTCCTCGTGAAGGATTATGCTTCCATTACGAGATATACTCCTCGTGAACGAAATATCCCCCTCGTAACGGGGGCCGATTACCTTCGCCTTGCGCGGGGAAGATACAATTGCGGAACAGGCACCATTCCCCAATCGATATCGGATGCAAAATAAAAGCTTGTATAACTTGGCTGGTTATATACGACATTCTGCCATGCAATTCCTGTCCGATATTGCGTATCATGCATCAACGTATACAATTTTCGGTCCGTTACTTCGGTGCTCAAGTAGATACGGATCGCCGAGCTATCCTTTGTTCGAACCAACAGCTCCTCTCTCCAATCTCCGAACACGTCCGCAACAAGGCATGGATTTCCCTTCGTACCGTTGTTGGAAACCGCGCCTTCTGCGGTAAGCAGCCTGCCTCGTTTCCAGTCGTCGATCGTAACCGGCTCGTCGAATCTGCCGTTGATGATCTGTGTGGTCATATCAGCCGACCATTTGATGCTCATGTTCGTGCCCGGTACCTGTGCCGCAATCCGTTCTCCCGTACATGTCATCAAGCCGAACGCTTCATCGCTTTCATAACCTTCGCTGCACCATGTTTGAAGGCCGCGATGATTCGGTTCAACCTGCCCGATCATTCCGCGCCCAACGTCATCGATTGCGAAGCCGCCGTATAACACCTCGCCGGTTGCCGCATCACGCAGCGTATATCCGTAGGGTCCCGATGCGCCGCTTTCATGGACCATAAATATCTCCAACCCTTGCCGATCCGGATCTATATTCGCTACATGAAGTGCATCGCCGTGACCCAGCTTGGAGATTGCGCCAGGCTCCTTGCTTTCCGGGGGCATTTCAGCCCGAGAGCTGTATAAAATCGTTCCGTCATGGTCGATGGTTGCCGCCCCGTATATAATTTCGTGGCAGCCATCTCCGTCCACATCTGCAACGCTTAATGAATGCGCGCCTTGTTTAGCGAGGCTGCCGAACTTCTCACTGCGGCCGTCCTCTAGACCAAGCGTATCATGAAAAGGGTTATTCATCGAAACCCAGCCGCTGTCGACGAACCACTTCTCCTTAAGGCGCTTTCCATCCCAGGAATAGGCTGCGACGGCGGCCCTGGTATAGTAGCCGCGGGCAAAGATCGCAAACGGTTGTTTGCCGTCCAAATAGGCTACGCCTGCCAGAAATCGGTCCACGCGATTACCGGGCTCGATGCGGTTCCAAGCATAATCCCCCCACATCAGACCGTCATCATGCCGCCCCGGCTTATAGGGGATCGTCTCCAATTCCTCGCCCGTATGCCCATAAAATACGGTTAAATATTCAGGCCCATCAAGAACGAATCCCTCGAATGACCGCAAATTGTTGCGGCCACTCCGACTGGGAGCATACACATCGAGGAAGTAATCGGCGAGCCGTTCCGCATCCCCCCTGGACAAAGGGTAATCGTAACGTTGCTCGATCCCAAAGCATTCTTCCAGCGTGGAGGGCCATCGTCCGGCCACCACCTCCTCATGGGAGTGCCAGCGCATGAACACTGAGACGATATGCTTATAGTAATCCTCGCTGCTCATTCGATAGTCGTCCGAATGGCTGTATCCGGCAGCGATATCCTCAGGCGGCATCGTTACATAAGTTTCGGTGGTGCTCTGACCTGCCTGATTGTACCGGATGACCTTCGTGCCGGGTGCGGTCTTAAACATGAGCTCGGCTCTCCCGTCTCCGTCAAAATCGTAGACCAGAAACTGCGTATAGTGGGCACCTGCCCGAATGTTCACGCCTAGGTCAATCCGGTATAGCAGCGTTCCGTCCAGCTTATAACAGTCGATATACACCTGTCCGGTGTAGCCGGAGTGCGATACATCTTTCGCGTTTGAAGGGTCCCATTTGACAAAAAACTCATACTCGCCGTCGCCATCTACATCCCCTACGCTCATGTCATTCGCCGAGTATGTAAAGGTTTGACCGGTCGGCGTTATGCCGTCAGCCGGTTTTTGCAAGGGTATTTCGTAGTACGGACCTTCCCACGGATTGACATCGGCACTTCGGTCGACCTCTTGACCGTCGACAACGGCACAAACATAGTAAACCGAGTCTGGCGTCCCGCCGGGATCCAAATAATTGGTGCTGTCGCAGACAACTGCGATCAAGCTGCCATCTCGATACAGGTTAAAATCAGTTCCGGTCAGTCCGTTACTGCTAAAGCCGCTCACTTCATTCCCGAGCAATCGCCAGCTGAGAAATACTCCTTCGGATGTGACAGCTGCAACCAGCCCGCGACCCAGGTATTCCAGCTGAACCTCGGACTGATTCCTTGTTTCATTTTTGTACTGATCATGGTCGGTTTTCATAATTAGGCCCCCTCTCAATTGATGATTTGCCTGCGGCATACACGGTTAGATTTGCATATTCACCAATCAACGGGGCCATCTGGCGGAAACCAACCTTGCCGCCGGCGAGTTGCGGTCCGTACGTCTGACCGTCGTCCTCCCATGAGAACACCGGCAGGTCGTTAACGGCAAACGTAATGCGGTTCTTATCCTTGACGATGAGCATCCGGTAAGGGCCAACCGCGTCCATGACGCCAGGGATGGGATCCGCCCCTTGAGCGACCAGATGGAAGCCGTAGCTTTTTCGCAAATTGCATGTGTGAAACATCCGTTCTTCCGTCCACTTCCTCCGAAAGTAAGAGATATGGAAGGCATTCATTTCGCCGTGATGGTACTGGTCGTATTCCCCCGTCCGGGGCTTGATCGAAGGATCGAATAAATCACGCCCCTCCGTTCCGGTTGCGCAAAAAAACATCATGGCCAAGCCCGGCTCGCGCACCGGCCAAAAATCCCAAGAAATTGCGGCGTCTGCCGGAAAATCCTCAAGACACCACAGCACGAAATTGGCGCGCTGTCCCTCCTTCTCATCCAAGATGCTCTCGAGTCGCATTCGCCCCATAGGAAACGTGACAGAGGCATTCCCTTCCAATCGAAAATCGGCGACATGCTCGGGATCGGCTAGCGGGTTCACGTATATCTCCCTCCAGCCTTCAGGAATAAGCGAGCTATCGGCCGGTGCCGGAACTCCTGATTCGGTTGATTGATGAGGTTTCATCTTAAGTAATGCTCCTTTCTTCCAGCCACGGGCGGATTGCCAACTATTTTGCAGGGCGGACGTGCCGATTACCAGGCTTCTTTATATCTTGGCTTGTTGCCGTTCCGATACCGTATGGCCCGGGAGTGCGTCCGGGATCAGTTCCAGGCTGATGATCGTGTTCAAAGACCACTGCGACGCCTCGTTCGTGTTCATCCAGTCAATCTCCTTCAGCTCGCCGGCGTAAGTAACGTCAGCCGAGTCTTTCTCCAGATCTGTTGTAGCAAAAGGATGTGACAGCAGCGTCGACCAGGCAAAATCGGCTGTACGTCTGTCCTTTCGGTACCAAGCGCCGTAAGCGACGAGGGCCAGTGTCAGGACAGGGTGCTCAAACCGCTTCGTGCTGATTGCACCGCCGGTAATTTGATCCTTTTCTTCTTGCGTGAGATTATAGAACACACCAAAATCAGCCATCATCTCATCCCACTGCTTATCCTTCAGCATGCCGGACAGCTCGAACCACACTTGCGGTGCGCCCATGCATAACGCCAGATGCCGTCCCCAGTTGTCGTCGCCCATCGACGTAAGCACGCCGGTTATCGGGTCGTAACCGTAAGTCGGACCGGAGATCAGACCGAAATTCGCCTGTTTGATACATTGAATGCCGGTCAGCAGTTTGTCACGGTAAAATGGATCCTCTTTACGCTCCCAGCGGGTCATCCAGTTGGAGCTGAAGGCCGCCCAATCGGGACCGACCCGGATATGCGTCTTATGCTCGTCCTTCGGAAAATAGGCGCGCATCGGGTCGATATGAACGGTTGTATAATCGGCGTCCTTGGCCACATCCATCATATCCCCGATTCGTTCGTCCCCCGTCAAATAATAATAATAGCGATGCAAGCCGGCCATGCTGATCCGGGCTTCCTTGCAGCCGCAGCCCCAATGGACGACGTTATGCCGGGAGCCGAGGCCTGCGTATTCACCGAAGTGGTAGACGTCAACCTCGCTTGTATGGCGCGTCATCGCCTCCGCCATCCGGAATATATCTTCGCGTCCCGAACGCAAAAACATCAGCCACAGCCACATGTTCGGGACCAGTTCGGTATTTTGCCACGCACAGCCGCCGAGATCATAATTCCAGACATGGCGGGCAGGGTCATAGCTGTGCATGAAATCGCCGTAATCCCAGAAGCCGTACCAGCGCCTCTGCTCTACCTCCCTTTGGTAAAAGGCGATGATCCCGTCCAGCTTCTCTTCGAGACGGGCCTTAATGGGCGTTCCCCGGTCCGGCAAGCTCCAGATGCCAAAAGCGCCCCGGCTCCGCAAATAAGCCGGCTCGCATACAAGCAGCGGCGGCGAATCGTTATAGCTCGCGTAGGCTTCCAGCTCAATCGGCGACGGCGTCGCCCCCCGGCACCAGATCGTCAGCTCGCTCGTATTGCCGACGCCGTAAGACGTTGCGCGCAGCTCTTCCGCGCCTTCGTAGGAAGACTCAACATGCGTGCTCGTATCGTAATGGCGCATGTCCATGGCGGGAGCTTCCGGCGACCAGAACCAGGCGGTCAGCTGGGCCTCGTCCGCCGTGAGACCGTGTGCCTCCATGCCGGAAGGATGCTTCTGCCAGAAATTGCGCATCGCAAGAGCCAGGCCGCCGCCTGGCCCGCCGACATACGCGACCCCGCGCCCTCTCCGGCCTTCGGCGGATTTGAGCCAGCTGCACCCTGCCTTGGTCCGCTTGGCCATCAGGTAATGGTCAGCTGAGAGCTGCGCCATTTTATAGCCGTCCCAGCACGCGGAATCGTCCAGCAGATTCATGAAGTATTCATCGGCCATGTCTTCATCGGGCAGCAATTCCCCATTGAGCTGACGCTTGAACAGCTCCAAATATTTGCCATGTGTACGCCGCGTATGGAGCGTCTTCGGCGATTCGCTTACAAAACCGCTGTCGCCCGCGAACCGGACGTGGCGGTTATAGAGCGGCCCGCGCATTGGCAGCCCGAAACGGATGCCGAGTCCCTTCACGAAATCCTGATTCGGATTGCCGTCATAAAAAAACGTATGCACGACCCGAAGCGACTCCAGTCCCGCGTAGGCGTACAGGCGAAGCGAAAATGGCAGCCATTCTCCGGTTCCATTGACGGCACGGTGACGCCCCGTCAGCTTAATGACCGCTCGGACCGGGCCTACTTGCTCCACCTTCGCCTCGTAAATCCGGGATTGATATCGCTCTTGCCGGATCGTTCGGCTGCCGGTCAGCTCGCTTACGCTCTCCTTGATGGCAATTAACTCGCCATAGGAGCTTATGCTGATACCGTTGTGTTGAACATCGGCGATCATACGGCTGCCTGTTTTCGGTACCCGAAAGGAAATGACGCCTGTGTCGATCGTAAAGTCGTTCTCCGTCTCATGCACCGACAGCGAAGCTGATGTTGGCAATAGCCCGGGTTCTGCCTTCACTACCGCGCACCCATCAGGAGCGCCAGCCGGAAAAGCGGCCGCATGCGCCGTCCATTTCACGCTGCCGTCCGGCCAATATGCAGTCGGCCAGCTCTGCAGCGCAGGTGCGGTGCCGCCTTCCATATGCAGCGACAGCCGCTCGTCCCGCGAAAGCTCCCCTTCCTTCCACGGCATCCCCCACGTCAACCCTGCCGGAATAGGCGTGGCTGCCTTTAACCAACGCAGTTGTACCCGCGTGTCGTTCATGGAATCATCTCCTAACGTTTTTGCTCACTTCCGACTTCTTCAACGCCCTTATTGTAGTGAGCTGAGGTTTTCCCGGCAATGACACTTTCTTGATGACCTCTTCCGGCCGAAATTGCACGATTTCTAAAAGATTGCACTTTATTGCACGCGAAGGCTAAACGAGCTTCTCACAGGCCCTTCGCTTCGCAACAAAGCCGGCAGCGTTCGCATGATGAACCACTGCCGGCTTCTTCCCCGATGTGTCTTTTACGCAGCTTGCTTCCTACTCCGCCCGGCTTAGCTCGCGGTAACGGGTGGGGGTCATGCCCTCAAGCTTTTTAAAGATCCGGTTAAAATAGCTGTGCCGATATCCGACCTGTTCAGCGACCGTGTTGATTTTCATCTCCGAATCCCGAAGAAGCTCCTTCGCTTTTTCCATGCGCAGCTCGGTCAAATAATCGATAAAGTTCTTGCCGGTCACCTGCTTGAAGGATTTGCTCAGGAAAAACGGGTTCGTGCCGATGTGATCGGCGCAATTGTCGAGCGAAATGTCGCGCATATAGTTTTGCTGCATATAGATCATGGCTTGCTCGATCAGCCGTTTGACCTGGCCATCCGTCCTGCTTGTTAGCTCCTTCATGAAAGGTGCGATCACCTTCATCTGGAACCATTCGCGGGCGCCTGCAGGCTCTTTGATCTGAGATAGCTGCTCATACAGGTTGGCGCCCTTAAACAGACGATTTGGCTGAATGCCGGATACAAGAATTGCATGCTGGACGGAACCCAGCAAATGAAGCATCCCCTGCTGGACGTCGATCGCTTTGGCCTCTTTCACGGACAACGCTTTCTGGAACTCGACGAGCAAGGCGTTGGCGTCCGCTTCCTGCCCGGTCCGTAGCGCCTGAAGAAACTCCCGTTCCAGCGTGAACGGGTACTGCGGTTCGGACGAATCCTCAAAGTCCAGCTGCTCCATCTCGATGATTTGGTTGTCGTTATCGAATTTGCGGAAGCTGGCCGCGTGCTTCACGCCCTCGAATGCGAGCGGTATGTCGCTAGCCCGGGTGACAGCCCGGCTGATCGCTACGGTCACCACCATGTTGAGCAGCCGGTTAATCGTCCGCGCAAGCTCTTCGCTGAATGCTTTGATCGTTTCCGCACAGGGCTCTCCTTCCGGCAAGATCAGCAGCACGCCCGATCCGAGATCGTGGAAATTGATCGTGCTGCTTTGCTCGAAATAGGAATCCGCCAGCTCTTCGATCATGTTGACGGACGCAAAGGTGACCAGTCCCTCGTCCCCAAACTTGAATTTTCCTTCCATGCTGGCGATTCCGGTAAGCTGTACGTACAGCACGACAAACTGCTTGCCCCGCACCTGCCATTTATACCGCTCCATCCGTGACCGAAGGTCCTCCTCGGTATATGCGTACAAATAGCCCTGAAGCAGCTGATGGAGAAAACTCTCCTTCACGTGCGGCAGCTGCTCGACCAGCTTGGCGTTCAGCTCCCGGCTTTCCCGGTTTAAATGCTGCCATTGCCGCTCGATCAGCGTGAACTCGTCCTCCCGGCTTCCGCCTATCAAGGAGGCACTAGGCAGCAAATCCATCATCAGCCGTTTGACGGGCGAATACATACGGTTCGATGCAAGCCAAGCAAGGAGCACCGCCAGGAAGAGAGCGCTCAGGCTGACCGTCAAAATGACTTTGGATATAAAGACAACCGGCGCCGTGATATTGGTGATCGGCGAGGCTGACACGTACAGCCAGCTGTCCATGATTCGTGCGAAATAACCGTATGTAACCGCGTAGGTTTTATCGTTCCATTCGTACAGGAACGAGCCTTCCGTGCTCCCGTTCAATTCGATCTCGCTCCTGACTGCCATAACAAACGTCGAGTCGATCGTACTCCCGTTGGCGGATACGTAGAGCTGCCCGGCCGGCTCCATCAGAAAGTTCTCGCCGTCGGTATAAGGCGTAATGGTCCGCAGCGCCTCCGCGACCTGATCGTTGTCCAAGCGGACGATCAGGGCACCGATCGGTTTGGGGCTGCCCCCGGGAACGAGATGCACAAACGTCAGTTCCCGTTTTCCCGGCTGATCAGGGTCAAGCGCCAGCTGTGTCCAATACGTCGTTTTTCCCGCGTCAAGGAGACGATCGTAAAGCGATATGACACTTCCGTCATGCAAAGCAGAGTATTCCGGATAAAACAATACCGGCTGACTTCCGCGCAAATAGAGGCTGACGTTGCGAATCATCGTATTGGAGCCCTGCATCACCAGCAGCGTATTCGTAATATCGCGGGTCTTCTCGAAATCGCGCACGAAGTCGCGATCGCTGAGCGAATAATCGAAGCTCGTATCGAACGCCCAATGCGCCAGCATCATTTCGAGATTGGACAGCTGTTTATTGAGATTCTGCGACCGCTGCTCAATCTGGTTATTATGGAGGTTCAACAGCTCCTTTTCCAGCTTTCCCCCCGCCATGGAGTACACGAGAACCCCTGTTATGATGCCGGGAATGCCGGCAACGAACAGGAACATGATCAAGGTTTTCCTGTAGAAGCTGCCGGATCTGCCGGATAAGCGGGCCAATAACGTCTTCCATCCATTCATCGTCAGCTCACCAACCATATCTAAAATTAGTTTTGCCTTCCCACGTCAGGCGGACCTTTGATCTTTCAGATATGTAAGCGTATTCAATAACCGCGAAATAAAACCGTTTCCTTTCATTAGCATAACGCGGACCTCCCCATAAAGCCTGCATGTTTTCAGGGTAATTTGTTCAAAAAACCGAGGAATCTCAAATAACTCCACATCGTGGAGTTCTGGATGCAAAGCGGTTACTCTCAAGTTTCGGGTAAGTTGAACGGTTACATTCTATTGCGAAAAAGAGGCCACGAGGCCTCTTTTTCGCTGGAGCGACACGACTATGGACTGCTTAGGATTTGGATGCCGCATACAGCTCGTTGATTTCCTTAACGTAATCGTCGCCGCCGGATTTTTTCCACAGTTCGATTGCGTCGCGCCAGCCCTGCTCGTCAATTTGGCCGACGATGAATTTAATGCGGGCGTCGTTAATAATATTTCCGAGCTGCTGCCCTTTTTGCGAGTATACTTCAGAAATGAACGGTTCCGCCGGATTGGCGACGATCGTTTCCCGGTTTTTCAGCTGAACCTCCGTTTGCTTCAAGCGAAGCGGGGTCTGGGCCACTTGCAGCCCCTTGCCTTCCGGAATGTAAGGCACCATCTGGTTAAGCCCTTCGACTTCCGATTCGAGCAGCACAGCGTCCGTGCTTCTTTCCAGCGTCTGATCATCGATCTTAGTATAATGCACGCCTTCAAGCCCGAAGCTGGTCAGCGTCTGTAATTCAGGCTCGTTCAGCTGGTCAAGGAATTTCAATATGCGGTCGACCTCCTCTTCAGTCTTCACGCTCGACTTCGGAATAGCCAAAAGACCGGCGAATCCGGAGGTAGGCAGGGTACGAATTTGTCCATCCGGACCGGCTACCGCTCCGAACACGTCCATGTAATGCTCTCTTGAGTCTTTGCCCGCAGCTGCATTCGCTGCTTTGATTTTGTCGTCGACTCGAGCCGCGCCGTCCACGACGTCGATAATGACGCCGGCCTGACCGTTAACGAGCGGATCGGTCCATTTCGCGGAGTCCATGACGGCAAAATCTTGGTTGACGAGCTTTTCGTCATACAGCTTTTTCATGAACTTCAGCGCTTCGAAGTATTCGTCGTATTCGAACTCCGGCACGAGCTGGCCGTCCTTTTCCCCCCAAACGTTAGGCGCACCGAACCACAGCTTGATCTGGTCGAAGCCCGCACCCCAACCGGCCGTCCATTTGACCATGACCAGACCATACGTGTCGTCCTTGCCGTTTCCATCCGGATCCTTCTCTTTGAACGCTTTCAGCATATCGTAAAATTCATCGATCGTTTTCGGCTCCTCCAGGCCGACGTTCTCCAGCCAATCCTTACGGTAATAAACGCCGTTACGGCCAAGCTCGCGCCCGCGATATACGCCGTACGTTCTGCCGTTGATCGAAGAGTTGTTCAGAATGATTTCGCTGGCCTGGCTAAGGTTCGGATAATTTTTGAGCTTGTCGGTCAAGTCCCAGAACGCCCCCGATTTCACCGCGCTAACGAAGCTTGGCCCCTTCGAGTCCGGCACGTAAATAATTTTCGGCAAATTGCCCGACGCGAGGGTAATGTTGAATTTATCAGCATACGAAGCGTTAGGCACCCATTCGAAATGAATGTCCGTGCCCGTCAGCTTCTCGAGCTCGGCCGCTACGGGACTATCATCCTTTGGATAGTTCGTTTTAAAAATCGGGAGCATAATGTTCAGATTATACGCTTCTTGCGAACCTGATGAAGCGCTTGCAGGCGGAGCTGCAGTCGAGCTGTTGGTTGAGTCCGTGCCCCCGCTGCTTTTGGTGGACGAGCAGCTGGCCAGCAATACGATGCACATCGTGCCTAGAATAAGAAATGTGGAAGCACGCTTCGCTTTCATTGTCTTTTTCTTCATTAAATAGCCTCCCTTTATCGTTAGAATCCTATTGCAAACCGCGCGAGCTCCAAGCAACCCCATCTTGCTGGTATAACTAACAGAGCCACGCGGATTCACACATTTGGAAAATAAAGCTCTACCCTTTCACGGAGCCAAGCAGGACGCCTTTGGCGAAATGCTTTTGCAGGAATGGGTACACGCACAGGATCGGGATCGTGCCGACAACGATCACAGCCATCTTGATCGATTGATCCGGCGGCTTCACAAAGTTAGGGTCCATCGAGTTCAGATCCCCTGCAGCCGCTTGCGATAGCAGAACGATCTGGCGCAGCATGACCTGCAGCGGCCATTTGTCCGGATCGTTGATATACAGCAGTGCCGAGAAGAAATCGTTCCAATGTCCGACGGCATAAAACAACGTAAATGTGGCGAGAACAGGCATCGACAGCGGCAGCACGATCCGCCACAAGAGGCCAAGCTCGGAGCAGCCGTCGATGCGGCCGGCCTCCTCGATCTCCTTCGGAATTTCCTGAAAAAAGTTTTTGACGATGATCAGGTTAAACGCGCTGATCGCCCCCGGCAGCATGAGTGCCCAGAGTGAATCCAGCAGCTGCAGCTCCTTGACGACGAGGTAAGTCGGGATCATGCCCCCGCCGAACAGCATGGAGAAGATGACGAGATTCAGCACCAGATTGCGGCCGTACAATCCTCTCTTTGCCAAGGAATAGGCCATCGTTACCGTAAAAAACAAATTGACGAGCGTGCCGATCACGGTCACGTACACGGAAACGCCAATGCTTTTCACAATCGTGCCTGTGGAAAAAATAAACTCGTAGGCATTTAACGTAAATGTTTTGGGTATGAAAAATACCGCCCTGGACGTCAGCTCCGCATCCGAGGCGAAGGAGCCCGCGATCACGTAAACGAAAGGGAGCACGGCAGCCAGCCCGAACATTGTGAGCACGATATAATTGACGGTGTCGAACGTGACGCCTGCCGCTGTTCTGTATTGCTTGGCCATGGATCATTTCCCCTTTCTTCTTAATAAAGCCCGGATTCGCCGAATTTTTTCGCCAGCCAGTTCGTGCCAAGCACAAGCGTTACGCCAACGACCGATTTAAACAGCCCGACGGCCGTGCTGTAGCTGAAGGCGCCTTGCGTGATTCCCATCGCGTAAACGTATGTGTCGAACACCTCGCCTACCGAGCGATTGAGCGGATTTAACATCAAATAAATTTGTTCGAAGCCGTTGTCCAGCACGCTGCCCATACGCAGAATCAGAAGAATTACGATGGTGCTGCGAATGGCTGGCAGTGTGATATGCCAGAGCTGCCTCCAGCGATTCGCCCCGTCGATCGTCGCGGCCTCGTATTGCTCCACGTCGACGGCCGACAGCGCCGCCAGGAAAATGATCGTTCCCCAGCCGCATTCCTTCCAGATCGTCTGCAAAATGATGACGGGACGGAACCATGACGGATCGGACAGAAACTGGATTTTCTCCCCCGTATATTGGTATAGCAGCTCGTTGACCGTGCCGCCCTCCGTGGTCAGGAACACGTACGTCAAACTCGCTACGATTACCATCGATATAAAATGCGGAACGTAAATCATCGTTTGAATCGTGCGCTTAAAGAACGAAAGCCTTACCTCATTTAACAAGAGCGCCAATATAATCGGAGCGGGAAAAAAGAAAATGAGATTATAAAACGATAACAGCAGCGTATTGCGCAGCAGCATAAAAAACTCGGGGTTATTAAAAAACAGGCGGAAATGCTCGAAGCCCACCCATTCGCTCTTCAAAAAGCCGGTAAACGGCTGATAGTTTTGAAATGCCAGCAATACCCCCCACATCGGCACATATTTAAATACCAAAAAATAAAGCAAGCCTGGGAGCAGCAACAGGTAGAGCCATTTGTCCCTGCGCAGCCTTGCCGCGAAGCTCGTGCGGTAATCCGCCTGCTTGGACGTTTGCGGGAAGTCCCTTTGAGCCGTAGCTTGCTTCATCATCATCCACCTCCATATGTCGTTCATCGCCTCGCGAGCGGTGTGGCCTTATTATGCAGCAGCGCTTTCTTTTCCGGCAATGAGACATTTTTGAAGGCTGAAAGAGCCGTGGCGATCGGCATTCTTAAAGAAAGTGCAAAGTGTGCAAAAGAGTCAAAAGACGTCCGAACATAAAAAAGCTGGTAACCTTGACGAGGCCACCAGCTTCTCTAGCGCACGAAAGTGTTAGATCGCTTCATTTTCACTCGATAGACCCTGATGCTGTTCACTCATGGCTTGCCGCCGATCATGCAGCACCAATACAAGCATCATTCCCATCACGATGCCGAAGATGATCCCGGCCTGCGTGGTCAGCATCCGAAGCACCGGGTGCTCAGGTGAGAGCTGGGAATCCGTGCGAATCGCAGAGAAGAGATTATACGAAAATAACATGCCTGAAGATACCCATACGGCTGCCATCCGGGGGACAAACCGCCGTGATCTGCTGCGGGAAGTAAGGACAATTAATCCCCATGCTCCGGCGAAGGACCATGCGCCCGTGCTTAACGTCAGCAGATGCCACCACATGTCGCGCTCTTCCAATCTGGCCGGATCAATGCCGATCGTCCCTCCCGCCGCCCAGAATACCTTGATCATGCCAAGCAGGATACATCCTATGCCAACAAGTCTCCCCATGATTTGCTGCAGCCTCAAGGTATTCCCGGGCAATTGGCTATAATCCATCGAATTGCCGAAAGCCTCCGGCCAGCGTGTCCTTGCGTATCCTGCCATGGCGAGCGGAAGGCAAATGCTGACGCCAACCAGCGATAGCATAACGAATAATTGTTCCAAGGCCCATACGCCGGCGGCACCGGCCTCCTGATCCCGAAGCATGGCAGCCGGGCCCAGTACCGGAGCCAAGAGCAGCATAGGAACGAGCAGACCGGTACCTATCCATACAGGGATGGCAACCAGCCATGCAGGCAGACGCGCCCCCCAGGGCATGCTGAATGCTAATGCAAGCAGGATTCCGATCGCTGCTATTATGGCGGTAGCTGCGTTGATTGCTCGCCAACTGGTGTCGCCCATTTGTTCAGTCGGAATGAATAGCCCTAGCGTCCAAGCGATTTTAATCAGAAAATACGGCATCACCGATATGGCAGCTCCATAGCCATATCTGCGCCGCATGGTTGACCATCGTGAAGCCTGCCTCTCTTCCAAAGCTGTTGTGCGATCATACCTCATGCTGGATCACTTACCTCCTTACACACGCTAATTGTGTATCCCATTCTATCTCCCGAATCGAAAAGTAAAGCGACCACAAGGTTAAGATTAGGTTAATAATTGCATCATATGGTTCACAGCGCTCTCGCATCATCGAGATGCATAAAAAAAGCTGCTTGTAAGTCATCTCAAACGACTTGTAAGCAGCTTCAATGTCAAAAAAGTCGGCATTCTTAAGGCTCTCTTAAGCAGGCCTTGTCTTCCGTACCCAATCTGTTAGCTATTTCGTTTCTTTCCAAATGGAAAACGTACACCCCGTGGAGCTGGATTCCATTTCCCACTGCATTCCCATCTCCTTGGTCATCAGCGAAACGATGGATAAACCAATACCGGCGCCTTTCTCAAGAGTCTTATTGCTTATACCGGGACCTCTGTCTCTAATAATGAGAGTCTGCTTCTGACTTTTCTGACCATCCGTCATATGAACCGCGATGTACCGGCCCGCTCCGGCGTGACGCACCACGTTTTGAAACACATTGTCGAGAATCCGATGCAGCCACATGGGATCCGCAGCCCAGATCACCGGCTCGTCAGGGAGCTCGACCTGAACCTCGAAATCCTTTGCTTCAAATACAGGATACCATTCGGCCACTCGATTCCGGACCTCCTCCGTTATATCGACGGGCTGCATGCTTATGGGATACTTCCCTGCCGACAGCAGCGAATAGGACAGGAGATTATCCATCAGCTTATCGACTTCATTCAGCTTCCTTTCAATGATGGAAAGCGACGTTTGCCCATGGGAGGATTCCGGGTTATTGCGAACCGTATGGATATGCTGGCGGATGACGGTCAATGGGGTGCGAAGATCATGGGACACGTTTGAAATGAATTGCTTGCGCAAATCTTCCTCTTCCCGCTCCCGCTGTTGACTTTCCCTGAGTTCCCGCACCATGCGGTTAAAGGCTCCTTCGAGCTCTCCGATTTCGTCTTTTTTGCTAATCGTGACCTCATTCGGAATTTCATTCTTCCCGCTAACGCTCATCGCTGACTGCAGCTTGATCAGTCTTTTGCGAAGCTTAACGAAGAATAGCCAAGACAGCCCCACGAAGCAGAGACAAATTATGAAAAACAAAAGGATCAGCGGCAAATTTCCCGCGAGCGACATCTCTGCTGATAGGATATGGGATTCAGGGAGCCGCATGACCATAAACCCTTGCTTGGGATCGCCACCGATCAGCGAGGCTAAGGTAAACGATCCTGGTTTATGTCCTTGCATCTGAAGTGAGAGCACATCCTCATAATCCCACTGCGCTGGTGTATCATCCGAAAGGTCTTGGACCGCCTGCGTTTTGCCCGACGGATCAACCCAGAATATTTCGGCATCCGGAAACTCCTCATTCAACTCGGCCAAGCGGTTAAGGATCGTATCCCGATCCGTCCCGTTCAGCTTCATGGCCTCTTGCTGCCATATACGGGTGATTTCTTCCGGACGGTAAATCGGATGATTGCTAAGGAGATAGCCCGGAAAATAAAACATCGCGGGAATGACCGGCCAAAGCAGCATAGCGGTCATAATGAGGATCAGGTACTTTGTCATTAACGAGCCTCGGATTTTCATGCCCGCACCCGGTATCCGACGCCGCGGATGGTCTCGATAATTTGGGGAGAAGCCGGATCCTGTTCGATTTTCTCCCGCAAATGGCGAATATGGACCGTTAATGTTTTATCCCCCGCCAAATGCGGTTCGCCCCATATCGCTTCATAAATCTGCTTCTGCGTTAAAATGTGATTCAAATGGTCAAGGAAATACATAAAAATATGAAATTGCTTACCTGTCAGCACAATCTCATCCTTCGATTCCGTGTGCCATATCCGGTTACGATTCCGGTCGATCGTTAAATGACGGATCTGAAGAAGTTCCGGTTCCGAAACGCCCGTGCGTCTAAGAAGCACTTGAATGCGGGCCAGCAGCTCATCCGGATGGTATGGCTTCGTCATATAATCATCGGCAAAAGACAAGCCCGTAAGCTTATCCTCAATGGCCGTTCTCGCCGTTAGCATCATTATGGGCAGCTCTGGCCTCTGCCGCTTGATCCGTTGACCGACCGTAAAGCCATCCAAGCCCGGCAGCATTATGTCGACGATAACCAAATCACAGCGTTCTAATGCTTCCTCTACGTCATAACCGGATGTCTTCCATATGACCTCATAGCCGTGCCCGCTTAAAAAGTCTCTGGACCAGGCACCGATCTCCTGATCGTCTTCAATATACAAAATCGTGAATGTCTTCATTCATCTCGGACTCCTAAATAGTGGTATATGAGTAGTCTAGCATATCATGGCTGTAAGGGAATGAAGATTCGCTAGAATTTCCAGAAAACATAAAACCACTGATCCAGGATCAGCGGCTTATGTATATCATTTATCATTTCAATTGTTCATGAGCTCTTCCATGTCCTTATAGGACATAGCCTTAATCAAATCAGCTCGTTCAGACTGCTAGTATTCCTTACTTGCGCAAAGGTATCTTGTAAGGATGCCATAAATGTTTGATGAACGGTTTGGGCTGGGATCACGGTTCCGTCCCATTCTATATCCCTGGTCGCACATGCATCGCTCAGCAACAATACTTCATAGCCCAAGCGACTTGCGCTTCTCACGGTAGAATCAATACAGATGTGGCTCATCATGCCGCATACGACTAACCGCTTGGCCTGAATGGATTCAAGATGCTGCTGCAGTTCCGTTTGATAGAAGCTGTCAGGGGTATGTTTTACAATCACTTTTTCGTCTGACCGGGGAGCTACTGCTGCATGAATGTTAATCCCTTCCGTACCGGGAAGAAAGAATGTTGCGTGTTCATCTAGCAGGATGCACTGAATATGGACAATGGGTAAATTCTTTTCCCGGAACAGCGTCAATGCCTCTTGAGCGCGGGCAGCTGCTTCATCGGAATTGTACAGCTCATTTCTCCCTCCCTTGAAATAATCGTTCTGAATGTCGACAATTACTAAAGCTGTATTCATCGTTCATGTCTCCTTTACTCGTAGTAAAGGTATTATAATATCGGGAATTACCACCCGTGAATTACCCACTTTTTTGTGGGTATGGGATGCCTTTTCGATCGAGAAGCTCGGTTTGCCCAAGCTCCACCATATATTCAATTCCGATCTCTTGCATGATCAAGACCGCATCTAACAATCTTCTTCCGCGTGCAGTGAGATAGTACTCTACGTGCAGCGGATAACCTTCCGTTTTGATTTTATCCACGATTCCGCAAGATTGGAGCTCCCTTAAATGCTGCAGCAGCATTTTTTGGGTGATCTGGTCAATTTCACGCTCTAGCTGCGCTAAGGATGTGTTCCCGTTCTTCAGCTGATAAATGATCATGGTCTTCCATTTGCCTTTAATAATGTCATGGACAATCTCCAGCGGGCAGTTACATACTTCTCGAATGATCATAAACTCACCTCTATGCATCATAGCCGGGTTTTCCGGTATTGTTCCGGCGTCATGCCGGTTGTTTTGGCAAAGGCTCGAAAGAGCTGGCTTGGGCTCGCAAATCCGAGGTTGAAACTAATTTCCGTAACCGTTGCGTCAGACTGCTGCAGCTGCCGGATCGCTTCCCTTACCCGTAGCTGAAGTACATATTGATAGGGGGTTACGCCCATCAGGGATTTGAACGTACGAATAAAATGATAACGACTTTGCATAGCTAAGCCTGCCAGGGTGCTAATGTTGAGCTGTTCCGTGTAATTTGCGTGTATGTATTCCAGCACACGGGCGTGATGCTGGTTATGTTCTTCATGGGAGATCTGCATCGCAGGGCTGACAGGTAATCCCCCACTCCAGATCAGCTCCTGCAGATCGGATATCATGCGAGTCTCCAGCTCTTCCTCTTCCAACGGGTCGTCCAGATCGCGGTTCATCATGCCTGAGGTCCATTGCCCGAAATACCTTGAAATCCGCTCCACGTCAAACTGCTGCCGGTATTGCGGTTCTCGCTGGCTTGGAAGTCCTTGAGGATACATGCTTTCCTGCCTGACTCGAATGATGACCAGACTCGCACCATCGCCGATATGCAGCGAATGCTGGTCCCGGGGCATAAGCACGATCCCTTCCCCTGGAGGGAGGGACAAATATTTATGTTCGTGCTGGAAATGACAGGTCCCCTTTATTGGAATCGTAATCTGGAATTGATCCTCGTGTGTATGCGGCGTATTTTCGAACGAGCTGTAAAATCGATGGATTTCCACTCGTGGTAATATGATCTGCATTCTCAAGTACCTCACCCCACTAAAGTATAGCATAAAGTGCTCCGTCCAAAAGGCAATTTTCGCTGCGACTTTTAAAGTGGCGATCCGCTATCATGAAAAAAACAAATGAGGATGTGGGGGATATGTCAAAAACGGTAATGGCGGGGAATACGACGGAAAAAACGGCATTAGTCGTACTGCTGGGAGTCAGCTTCGCCCACCTGCTAAACGATGCGATGCAGTCGGTGGTGCCCGCAGTGTTTCCTATTTTTCAGCAGCAGATGCAGCTGAGCTATGCCGAGATCGGATGGGTTGCTTTTACGCTCAATATCACGGCTTCCATTCTGCAGCCGATCATCGGGTTTTATACCGATCGTAAGCCGCTGCCCTTGCTTCTTCCGTTAGGAATGGGCTTTTCCCTTTTGGGAATGGCAGGGTTGGCATGGTCTCCATCGTTTTGGTGCTTGCTCATCTCTGCGGCCTTGATCGGAATCGGTTCCTCGGTGCTGCACCCGGAATCCTCCCGTGTGGCCCATTTGGCGATGAATCACCGTCGGGGACTAGCACAATCCGTGTTCCAAGTTGGCGGCAACACAGGTCAAGCTTTCGCCCCGCTTATGGCTGCTTTCATCATTGTTCCGCAGGGGCAGGCAGGCTTCCTGTGGTTTACCATCATTGCCGGCTTCGGAATCGCGCTGCAGCTTGGCGTCAGTCGTTGGTACAGCCAGCAATCCCGCCCTCTGCAAGCAGCGGCTCAAGCTGTCGATCGAGTGAAAAGCAGCTTCAGGAAGAGCTTTATCGTTTATGTGCTCGGCATTCTGATCCTTATGCTGTTCTCCAAGTTCGTGTATCTGGCCAGCATGACCGGTTATTATGCCTTCTACTTCATGGATAAATATCATTTGCCGTTAAGCACCGCTCAGATCAGCATCTTTGCTCTCCAGTTCGCAGGTATGGTCGGAACGTTCCTCGGCGGCCCGTTAGCCGACCGGTTCGGTCGCCAGAAAGTGATTTGGTTCTCGATTCTGGGCACATCGCCTTTTTCGCTCCTCCTTCCCTATGTCGGGCCGGCAGGCTCGGTCGTTGTATGCGCGGTAATTGGCTTAATCCTAATGTCCGGGTTCTCGGTCATTATCGTCTATGCACAGGAATTGCTTCCCGGTCATGTAGGAACGGTTGCGGGTTTGTTCTTTGGACTGGCTTTTGGGATGGGCGGTTTAGGGTCGGTTATGATGGGGTGGCTGATGGATACCCACGGAGTGGAACGGATGATACAGGCGTGTGCTTTTCTGCCGTTATTGGGATTATTTGCGCTGCTTCTGCCCTCTGATCGTGTGATTATGGGAAAACCTAAGTCATTTGTCGCTTAACTGAAGGGATAAAGGGAGGGTGCTCGTTCAATTACTCAATATGGCAGCTTAGACACTCCGAAAAAAAAGTTAACTTTCAAACGGGCTCTGACGATTATACCTCAGAGCCCGGCTTTTTAATGAGCCTGAGCGATACGTTATGATTGATCCCGATTTTCTTTGCTCGATGGCCGGGGATCTCCCTGCGTTTGTATTCATTAAAGCCCAATTTATTATAGAGCTTTATTGCTGCCATATTGGTATCGGCGACTTCTTCAATCAAGTAAACCTCGTAAGGTGTATGCTCAAGGATATGTCGAATCAATTGCGTCGCTACGCCCTGTCCCCTGAATGCTGAAGCTGTCCCTACAAATTCAATAGAGCCTGTACGGGGTAACGGTTGAGCAAAAGGGGTTTCAAATTCCTTTTTAAGGAAAATGCCAGCCAATGTGCCTTTATACCAGCCTAGATGTTTGCGAAGCTCCCGTTTATCCAGTTTGACAGAAAGTGATGTTCCATTCGTGCAGGCAGCCATTCCGATCACTTGCCCCTTGTGTAATGCAACATAAAATTGATCCAGCACGAACATGTGGGCGAACGCTGCAGCAAGCTTTTTCGGATCCTTGGAGAAAAAACCTAGCCACTCCTTGAAGCCATCCGCAAATAGCTCCGATAATCCTGGTCTCACATCCAGCTCCGCTTGATCAGCCTTCACTACGGTTATCATGGGTTCACTCCCCTACCTTAAATAGAAATGCTGTCATGACCGACGGCGAGGGCATCTGAAAGTTGCTCTTGAGCAGGATTTTCATCTCGGCCAAACCCTGAATGGAGGCGTAAAAATAGACGGCCATCTCTTTCGCATCTCCCAAGCGGAACTCTCCAAGCTGCTGCCCCTTACGAATGAGCTGAGCCGTTGCATCAAGCAATCTGGCATTGATCTGGAGAATCTCCTCATGCAATTGGGAGTCCGTGCCTGCACTTGCGAACAGCGCTTGATTGATTAAGATCAGCAAATTGGCAAGCTCCTCCCCGTTCGACAGGTCGGTGTAAACTTCATCGATAAACTGGGCAATTAACTGCTTAGGGGATTGATCCGACTCGAATGAACGAATATTGCGTTTCAACCCTTCGACTGCATAGCCGACCAATTCGTTAAGCAACTGATCCTTTGTCCTGTAATGCCGATACAGTAACCCGATGCTAATGCCAGCCGTATCCGCGATGTCTTGAACACTCGTCGAGCCGTATCCTTGATGAACAAACAGCTGCATCGCCGCTGAACGGATCTTGTCTCTGGTGGCATTCCGCATTTCTTCATATTGCTCTTTGGTACGTGGCAAAATCATAACTCCTTTTTTGAGTGAGTTTTTACTCATTATAAAAAAGTTGAGCTGGAATTTCAACCCAATGAGTAAAAATAATCGTACTGCGAGGCCCCCCTTCGCAATTCCGCTATCATATAACTTGATAATGACATAGCAAAAGACCCAAGTTCTTGTCGATATGTCAACTGTACATGAACTTGGGTTTTCATCTAAATATAGAACTATATTAGAACAAACGCGGCTATGAACATAACGTCTGGTTATCGTTTTACAGATATTCAATCAAGCGAACGCTGATGTTTTCGCCGGCTCAATTCCGCCTCCCGTTGGTATCAACGATACAAGCTTGCTCATGCCCCTCCCTGCTTGCGGAGTTTGAGCGCATGCACCCCGACGATCAAGAGCCATGCGATGTCGGCAATAATCAAGAATCGCCCGAACAGACCTGCCAGAATATCAGGACCAAACCGGCCGTCTTGAGGGATTTGCAGGACGAATGCGAGCATGGCGACGAGCGCAATCCCGGTGCTAACGAGCAGCCGTTTATGAACGGGTCTCCATGGTTTGCTACGAGTTAACGCCAGGCTTAGCAGCAGAGCCGCGACCGGCGTATAATCGAGCATGGCGCCAATGGAATGCATCTTTCCGCTGAACGTTGCAGCCTCCGGGCTCACGGATATCGGATCGGTGACGAATACGGCCGCGATCAAGACGCCCGCCGCGCTTATAGCAAGGATAGCGAGCCCAATGTATCCCGTTATGGAGCGAATTTGCGGGAAAATTGCAATTGCAACGCCAATCTGTGCAGCAGCCAACAATCCAAATGCGAGTTGCATGAGCCATCCAACGCTGCCAAGCGCATATTCGCTAATAAAACGCCATGTAGGATCGAACTCCGGCTCCAGCACATGCAGACTGGCAAGAATAAGGACGAACAGCGTTCCACATAATACCGATCCGAAGGCGAATTTGGAAGCATTCGCAGATACCGGTTTTGCTGTAACTAGCAGTTTAGCCATTTGTCATCCCCCCAACAGCCGCAATTCTCCTCATCGACGATTCATATCCGCCGCCACCTGGATAGGTCCATGCACCCGTATTCGTATTCCCGTCTGAACTGAATGCTCCCTTGAAGTAAGTATTCGAGCCTTTCTCGCCGGCCCAAATGATTAGCGTGTCCCCTTCCATTTCGTAAACATAATCGAATGTGTTGCCCATCGTATCATAATACCGTGATTTGATGTCATGGCTAGGTTCTTCGCCAAATGGCTTTAAATGCCCGATAATCTCAATGCCTTTCACTTCTTGTCCATGCTGCATAAGCTGAACGCGTTGTATCAAGAAATATCCGCCTTCCATCCATTCATAGGTTACGGTGCCTTCTGCCCCTCCGCTGATTTGCCATGTACCGACTAAACGATCCAGCGATTGAAGATCAGTCACTTTTCATTCTCCTTTCATTGTTTAATTGGTTATTTCTTATGATTGATCTTTCTTCTTATCGGCGATCATCCTTTTTAGGTAATTGTCCAGTTGGTCAAGCCGCTCGTTCCAGATGGTTCGATGGTTCTGCAGGTAGCTTGCGGCAAAACTGTTGATAGCCGTCATAAGTCATCCTCCTTTTAGATACTCGAGCAATATCCCTCGGAAAAGGCGAGACCCTCTTCCCGCAGATATGGGTAGAATCCAGCCAATCTCCTAAGATCTGGAGAGGTCTGGCATCGTGTCTGCAGGTTCGCTGTCTGCTCATGCACCCAATATACACTTATACGTATATACATGTCAATGTATATAATTGATTTTCCAAAAATAATTGTTTCTAGTTCAAACTGCATGTAGGAACTCTTCCTTGAAAAAAAACGGAACTTCTTAACTGGAGCTGGAATTCGTTTGATTTGTCCAAGCTTTGTTTATGAACGACGGTAATTTGGCTGGATCACAACAAAAAAATAAACCACAGATGTAATCATCCGTGGTTTACTTCCAGATAAAAGCTTTCGGCGTTAGGATCTGCGAATCTGAATCTTCAAGAGAGATTGCTCCCGGAGATTGGGTCGCAAGGCTTCAATGCTTCAAGTTGCTCATGCCAGGTTTATGCTTCGAATCGAGTCCATATTCACTTTCGGCTTGCGCTCGATTGTCAGTAAGCCGTTCACTTCCTGCTGCACGTCCGTAATTTGCGTATAGCAGAATCCGCACACGTAAGGCAAGCTTTTTATCGCCAGCGTTATGCCTTCGTAACGCTTCAAAAATTCCTCATCGCTGCGAACCTGATTTCCGTAGCCCCAGCCCTCTTCGCTTGTAAAGGCGATGCCGCCGTATTCGCTGATAATGACAGGCTGACCGCGATAGCCATAGCCCTGCGCAAATGGGTATCGATGCTTGTTATGCGCGAACGCATTGCCTAAGAGTGCGTCTTTGTCCCGATAACGCTCTTCCAGCATGGCGCCCAGCTCTTCATAGTCGTGGAGCGTAATAATATCCGATACCGTATGCTCCCATCCGTCGTTCACAATCACCGGCCGCATTTGATCGAATGCCTTGGTCAGATGATAAATCGACTCCGTAAACTGCTGCTGCATGCGATCGGTAAAGATCTCGGATATTCCCCATGACTCGTTAAACGGTACCCAGGTAATAATGGAAGGATGGTTATAATACTGCCGAACGATTGCCATCCATTCATTCGTGAAGCGTTCTACGGCATCGTCGCCGAATTCGTAGGTTGACGGCATTTCCGACCAGACCAGAAGACCTTTGCGGTCGCACCAGTATAAATAACGGGGATCCTCCAGCTTCTGATGCTTGCGCACACCGTTAAAACCGAGCGCAAGCGTTTTGTCGATGTCTTCCAGCAGCGCTTCCTCCGATGGAGGCGTCAGATGCGTCTCGCTCCAATACCCTTGGTCCAGCAGCAGCCGCTGATAAAGCGGCGTATGATTCAGCAAGATTTGATCTCCTACGATCCGGATGCTTCGCATGCCGAAATAGGAATAGACGGTGTCGATCGGTTGCCCGTCTTGCTTAAGAATCATCTCGACGTCGTATAAGTTCGGATGATCCGGGTGCCAAGGCTTGATCTTCCATTCACCCGCCGCTTCGTTCACGACACTGACGTCGACCGTTACCGTACTGCGTTCGACGCTCGTTTCCGAAGATCGGATCAGCTTTCCGTCAAACCGGACGATCGTCTGAAGGGTTACTCCGTCGTAACGAAGCCCTGTATTCCCCAATTCATAACAGAAGTTCGCCGCCCCCCGTTCCAGGTCCGGCGTAATTTTCACCCTGCGGATATGGACCGGGTTCACGTATTCCATCCACACGGTCTGCCAAATGCCGGTGGTTTGCACGTACCAGCAGCCAAAGCTGTCCTTCATCCAGCGCTGCTTGCCGCGCGGCTGCATGCAGCTGTTGCTGTCCATAGCTCGAACGGTAATTCTGTTCTCCCGGCCAAGCTCGACCGCTTCGGTAATATCGAACGAAAATGCGGCATATCCTCCCTCATGCGTGCCGATCCTCCTGCCATTGACCCATAGAGTCGCCGCGTAATCGACGGCTTGAAAATGCAGCAGGATCCGCTTTCCCGCTGCCTCATTAGGAACGGTAACCGACCGCTCATACCACACGCAAGGATGGAATGTTTCGTCTCCTATGCCGCTGGCCTTCGTTTCAAATGTGAAGGGGACCGTAATTTTGCGGTCAGCATCTAATCGTTCGAACCACTTGCCGCTTTCCCCCTCCAATGCATCGTCGAACCGAAAATCCCATTCCCCGTTCAGATTTTCCCATTCTTCACGTACCAATTGCGGTCTGGGATAGTCCTTAATATACTTGTGCGAGCTTGACATTCTGTTCCACTCTCCATCTTCTGTTAGTTTATGTTTCTATTTCACAGCTATGGACTCTACCGTGATGTCCCCGAGCTCGATCTGCTCCGCATGAACCGACCGAATGCCCACTCTCCCCTGCATGAAAGCCCGCGGATCCTCGTACGTCAGAACCGGGTCTTTCCCGTCCTGCGCATAAACTCGGATTTCGCCGCGAACCGCCTCAATGCTTAAGCTTGCTAGCTCATTAGGCTCCAGCGAAATTTTCACGCTTTGCAGAAGCTCGGAATCGTAATTATGTTTGTACAGCTCAAGCTTCGTGGCGCTGACGGCAAGGAAATATCCCATCAACGAATCGCTCACTTGATCCCGGAAATCCGACTCGTTCGTCACCCGGAAGAGCACCCCCGCCTGACCGGACGGGTCAACGCCAAGCTTTACGGTCGTACGGATGCGATAGTCGGTCCACTGAGGACTTCCTCCATACATCTTGGCATCGGAATCGGCTGTGCCGGCATACCTTCCATCCGTTTCAACCCACTGGCCATGAATATCCTCGGCGCTTGCTTGTTCCAGAACACCCTCGACTTTGAACTTTTCTTCATTGACCCGTTCAAGATCCATCGTTGTCCACTCCAGCGTTTGGCCGCTGTTCAATTGAATGGTAAGGCTACGAAACCCCTTTTCGAGCTTCAGCGACCCGACCCGGATTTTCACCCAAGGCTCGCTGCCGGAGTGATCGCTGCCATCGACTTTATAGCTTCCGGCTACCTTATCGTCCACAAGAACCTTGATGGCCGATGGATGCGCGCCGGACTTGACCGTCAGGTCCAGCCCATACGTGCCGGATTCGGAGACGTTCACCGCGTAGCGCAGCCAGTCGCCTTTTTCCGTCAGTGCGGCCGCATAGCTCCCATCCTCTGCGAGCTTGATTGCCGTTCCGTCCGAACGGCGCCATTCACTGGAAGCTGAGGGGTGCCGGACCGAAAAGCCCCTGCCTTCGCCGCTTAAATAATGAACGGCCTCGATGCTGCCAGGAAGCGGCTTAGCCGTATCAAAGTCGCTGGTGCCGGAAGCGTGATTCGAGAACGCCGTATACGAAAGGCCCGGTTCGCCTTCCTCGTACAGATATCCGATTTTGCCTGGGCCGAACGAGTCCGCCGATTCATCCAGCCTCAGCATGCCGTCCAGATAAACCCGGAG
The DNA here is from genome assembly GCF_038003785.1 of Paenibacillus sp. FSL W8-0919. NCBI lineage: Bacteria > Bacillati > Bacillota > Bacilli > Caryophanales > Paenibacillaceae > Paenibacillus > Paenibacillus sp. FSL W8-0919. The sequence continues at coordinate 4,300,022 of NZ_JBBOPV010000001.1, read as the reverse complement.
CCGATCTTCTCCACGCTCGACACGAATGGTGTGCAGCTTAGACCAATCCATGTCTTGAGGGATCTTCGTCTCGGCAAGCACCTGACGCCTTCCGTCCACCACTGTCCCCAAGGAAATCGCGTTGTCCTTCGGCTCAATTTCGGCGAATCCGTATTGATTCGCATCCTCATAGGCAAACAATGCGGCAGCGCGCGCCTGAGACGGTACCAAATTATATTCAGCCGTAAAGATTGGACCCGTGCTCTCCTTGCTGATGATTCGACCGCTCCCTGCTGTTTCTTTAGCCTCCCACAATGCTTCGTCGATGTCAGCTCCATCCAGTCTGTCGGCAAAGACCGGCCCTCTCGGAACAGGCTGTTCGTAGTTCGTCGGTCCGAGAAGCTCCATCCTGTCTCCATTGAAGACCAGCCTATCGATGTTCATACGGCGGACAGGCGGGCCTTCCTGGGATCTTCCCGTAAGGTTATGGTATACGAGATAATATGAATCCAGGTCGGGACCAAGGACGGTTGAGCTGTGGCCGAGTCCGTAGAAGTCCGGCTTGGTGCTGATGACGAGCGGGTTGTTGACCGGAACGGTATACGGACCAAGCGGCGAATCATGGGACACGGCATAGTTAATGCGATAACCTTTACTGAATACGTGATTGCCGGTATAGGTCATATAATAGGTTCCGTTACGTTTAATGATCATGGACCCTTCGGTCCAGTGGCCTAAGTATGGGCCCGGAATCGTTTGGCCTACCCCGAAATCGGCAGGACCGTTCATGGGAACGCCAACAATGCCCGAGGAGCCTGCATGCGTAAACAGCCAGGTTCCGTCATCGTCGATGAACACCGAGCCGTCGATGCTCATGCCGACATTCTCGGAGATTCGTTCGAACGGGCCTGTCGGCGATTCGCTCCGGAACACGAAGTGACCTCTGCCTGCCGGAGAAGTATAAAGATAGAACCAGCCGTTCCAGTAAATGACTTCCGGCGCATAGGCGCCGGTCGAGACAGGATCTTCGGTCACCAGCCCCGCATACCGCCAATCGACCAGATTATCCGACATCCACGCCTTGATTCCCGTCCGGTGATCCTTCGTGCTGACATACAGATAATAGCGCCCGTCATGCCGCAGCACGTATGGATCTCCGTTGCCGTAATCCTCCCATTCTTCCTCTAAGGATGGAAAAGGATTGGCATACGTTTGGTTCTTGTAAATTTCCATATCGACCGCCTCCGGTTTCGTGATTGTACTGCAACCCGACATTGCCAATCCGGCCGCTAATCCTAATGCTCCAAGGGATCTGGCGATCTTCCGCAGGTGCGGTATGCTTATCGGCATACGCCTCACCCCTTGATTCCGCTGATCGCCATCGATTCGATAAAGTATCGCTGGCAGAAAAAGAATACGATGATCACCGGCACCATCGCGATGATGGCGGCGGCCATGATCATCGGATAGTCCGACTGACCGATGTACATGGCCTGCATGGAAGCGATCAGCACCTGGATCGTTTGCTTCTCGGGCGTATGCAAGTAAATCAGCGGGCCGAGGAAATCGTTCCAAATGCCCATAAAGCTCAGGGCTGCTTGAGCCGCCAGCGCTGGCTTCATGATCGGCAGCGCGATCTTGAAGAAGATTCCAGGAAAGCTGGAGCCGTCGATCTTCGCCGCTTCGATCAACTCCGTCGGCATCGCGCTCTGCAGATACTGCCGTATGAAGAAGATGACGACGATGTTTCCGAACAGGCCGGGTATGATGAGCGGCAGCAGCGTATCTACCCAATCCAGCCTGGAAAAACCGATATATTGCGGAATCATGACAACGGAATAAGGAATCATCATCGTTCCGAGCAAACCGAGGAACAGCACCCCTTTATATGGAAACTCAAATTTCCCGAATGCATACGCCGACATGGCGGATACCAGCATGCCGACCGTCAGGACGATTACGACGATGATCAAGCTGTTCATAAACCCGTTAAGCAAAGGCGACTCCTGCCACACCTTCGCGTAGTTGCCAAACGTAAACGGATCGGGGATCCACTGCGGAGGAATTTCAAATACGTTTCGTCGATCCTTAAGTGAAGTCGATATGGTCCAAAGGAACGGCGCGACCATAAACACCGAGCCGAACAGTAACAGCAGCAGCGACCAGAGGTCGGTCCATCTTTCCCGTCTCACGATAATCCCCCCTAGTCCTGATAAACCCATCGATTGGAAAGCTTGAATTGAATCAGCGTGACGATGAAAATCAAAATACCCAGCACCCATGCAACCGCACTCGCATATCCCATGTTGAAATACTCGAACGCATGCTGGAATATGTAATAGACGACCGTAGCGCCGCTATATTCCGGTCCGCCGTCGACCGCCAGCACATAGATTTGGCTGAACGACTGGAACGCCCCGATGATACCCATAACGATGACGAAAAAATGAATCGGCGTAAGCAGCGGGATCGTAATTCGCGTCAGCTTATGCCATGCTCCGGCGCCGTCGATTTCCGCAGCTTCGTAATACGTTGATGAGATCGACTGCAGTCCCGCTAAGTACAGCACCATGTTCCCCCCGATGCCGCTCCACAGACCGATCAGGATCAGCGAAGGCTTCACCCACTCGGGTTTGCCCAGCCAGTTAGGCCCGGTTATCCCGAACACCTCCCACAGGAAGTTGTTGAGCAGCCCGTAATCCTGGTTCAAAATCCACTGCCACAGCAGCGATACCGCTATAATCGGCGAGATGACCGGCAGATAATAGATCGTGCGCATGAACGAGATGCCCGCGATTTTGCGGTTCATCAAGATCGCCAGCAGCAGCGACAGCACCATGCCGATCGGTATGCCGATCATCAAATACACGGTGTTATACAGAGATTTGAACACCTTTTCGTCGGCCAGAAGATCCTTATAATTAGCGAATCCCATCCACTGCGGATCGGACAGCATATCCCATTTATGAAAGCTAATATAGATCGAGAACAAGATCGGCACGAGGCCGAACAAAAGAAATCCGAGGACCGGCGGAGCGACGAACAGATACAGCCAAGCCAGTTCCTTTCTGCGATAGCCGCTGAGCAGCTTCGTTCCCATATTCATTCCACCTTCGCCTGTATTCCTTATGACAGGGCGTTGTTCATATAGCGGGGAGCGCCGGCAACAGCAGCCGGCCGCCCCCTTGCGCCATTATTTATTTCCCTTGTCGTACAGCTCCTGCATCTTCGGCTGGATTTCAGCCGTGAAGTCCTTGGCCGACATATCGCCGTTCCATACCTTGCTCGCGTTCTGATTAAATGCATCCATCCATTGCGTATCCTTCGAGAAGGCTATCACGTCCGGACGACCGTAATCTTGGATAATATCCAGAAATACTTGACGTGTTTGCGGCCCTTTATCCATTTCCATAAACTCGCCTTCGGCCATGTCGATCAGGTTGGGAACCGCTTGCCCGAGCTGGTAGTTTTCGCGCTGTCCTTGCTCATCCAACGACAGGAACGCCGCCAAATCGAACGCTTCCTGAGGGTGCTTGGATTTCGCCGATACGGCAAATCCCATCGAACCGAGCCAGGTCGCCGTTTGTCCCGTGTTCGGGCTTGCCGGCCATGCCGCAATATCCCAATTGAACGGCAGCTCCCAGAATGCCGGCTGATCCCAAGGACCCATCGCAAACATGGCCAGCTGTCCGTTAATAAAGCGGGTGTAAGCATTCATTGCTTGCTCAGCTTCCTGATTCGGGCTGACCTTATGCTTCAGATTCAGGTCGGCTACGAATTGCATCGCCTCATAAAACGCAGGCTCATTTACTTTCACGGTACCGGTGTCGTAATCGATGTACTCGCCGCCGTTGGCCCAAACCGCGGACTCCAGGCTGTATGCGCCAACCCCGTACTGCTCCGGCTTTCCGTCGCCGTTGTTGTCAACCGTCAGCTTCTTGGCTGCTTCGAGCATGTCGTCCCATGTCCACTCTCCGGCTGTTGCGGATGGATACGCCACGCCCGCTTGATCGAACAAATCCTTATTGTAGACAAATGCCCACGGGCCAACATCCTTCGGCAGTCCGTACAAGTCTCCGGTACCGACCTTGCTTCCGTCGAAGCGGTAACGGTCCATCGCCTGCTTCCATACGTTGTCTGGTTTAAACAACGTCGTCTGGTCCAGATAGGATTGAATATTGAGGAGCGTTCCGGCTTCTGCAAACCGATAGAATTCGGGCCCGCCGACGTAGAATACATCAGGCACCTTGCCGGAGCTGATCAGCGTTGTCATCTTCTGCGAGTACTCGCCCGGAGGCACCGATGTATATTTGACGGTGACATGCGGGTACTTCTCCTCGAAGGAAGCGATCAGCTTTTCGAAAATTTTCTTTTCGTTCGGATTGCCATGGCCCATAAACTCGATCGTCACGGGCTCCTTTTTGTCCGTCCCGGCGGCAGCCTCATTGCTTGGCGCCGAGCTGTCCGGGTTGTTGGAGGAAGCTCCGCCGTTTGGACCGCTTCCGCCTCCGCTGCAAGCGGATAACGCAAACATCAGTAACAGCATGATCATACCTGCAAATTTGCTCTTCGATTTCATGCGATTCCCCTCTTCTTCAAGGTATATTGTAAGCGCTTTACGAAGTCATAATAACTTATAACAATATACTTTTATATACTCAATTTATTATAAAATTGAAGAGATTGAATACTTCGCATAAGAATCGCTTTATTCCTTTACAAGCTGGACCGGCACAACGATTCTTCTAGCCTCAAAGGCCCCTTCAATCTGCTCGGTCAGCAGCTCGATGGTCAGCCTGCACATCTCCTCCTCGTTTTGCCGAATATACGGAACGTTCGGCAGATCCGGCGGATCGAACGTAATCAGCTCCAGATCGTCAGGCACCCGTCGACGTGAGGCGACAGCGGCTCTATAAACATTTCTGCACAGCTCCGTATTGGCTGTGATGACCCCGGTGATAGCGGGACTGCCGTCCAAAAAATCCTGAATGTGTTCGACGGATTGACCCGAAGCTATCTCATCCAACGGAAGGAGACACCATAAGCTTTTGTCGATCGACAATCCGCGCTCAAGGAAAGCCTGCTCAAACCCTTGCGCTCTCTCGTCCGTTACGGTATTCGTAATTTCCGGCGAGATGAAAGCGATGGACGAATGGCCTTTGTTCAGCAGATACGCGACGGCTTCCCTCGTGCCGTTAATGTTATCCGAGCTTACGCTGTACGTCTTGATCTCCTTCAAGAACCGGTCAATCAGGACAAACGGGAATCGATCCAGCGAAAGCCTCAGTATCGAATCGTTATATGTCTCGTTTTCAACCGGAAAAATGATCATGCCGTCCACTCCCTGCTTCAGAAAGGACGAAATGACTTTGGACTCCTCAAGCTGCGACTCGCGCGTAATTCTCAGCATCACTTCATACCCTGCGGCAGTGGCGTATTTTTCAATGTTATCCAGAAAGCGCTGGTCCACTTTGGTTTTCATCGTCGGCAGCACCAGCCCGATCCGGCCGCTTCTGCCTGCTCCCGCCGTCCACTCGCCCAACTGATCGAGCGCGGCAGCGTTCTCCGGCCTGCTCATGACAAAGGTCCCTTTCCCTTGAATCCGGACGAGCAGCCCTTCCTCCATCAGTCCGACCAGCGCGTTTTTGCTTGTAATTTGACTGACGCGGTACCGCTCGGACAGCTCCTTCTCCGAAGGGACCCGGTCACCTTCCCGCAGCTTGCCGATGGCGATCAGCCGCTTGATGTCTTCCTGAATTTTTTTGTACAGCGGCAAGGATTTCAATGCACATCACAACCTTTATAATTTAAATAGTATAATTAGTATATTAATATAACATAACTTTGTTTTTGTAAATGAAAAAAAGCACCCCCAAGAGTGGGTGCTTGATTATTTATATTTAATGGTCAGCCCTCCCCCTCCTAACTGCTCAGCTTCCAAGGATGGGGTCTGCGATGATCTAATGTGCCAAGGATGCTCACGAAACGGCATCGATTTGTTGTTCCTCTTGATCGGGCCGTTCATAACGATATAAATACCGGGACAGCACGCCATGCTTCGGCGACAGCAGGAAGCTTACAAGAAAGACGATCCCGGTCGCGAAAGCCATCGATCCCGAAATGGACGTGTCCAGCCATACGGCGACGTAATAGCCCGCGAAGGCAGAAATCACACCGAAGGCGCCGCTGAGCACCAGCATAATGGACAGCTTATCTGTCCATAGATATGCCGCTGCAGCAGGAGTAATGAGCATGGCGACGACCATAATCGCCCCGACGGCATCAAACGAGGCAACGGTTGTGATCGACACCATCGACATAAACACATAATGCAAGAGCACAACCGGTATGCCGATGCTGGCGGCTAAGGCCGGGTCGAAGGAGGTGATTTTCCATTCCTTGTAGAAGGCCAGGATGACCACCAGCACGACCAGCAGCACGGCAGCCAGCATGAAGGTTGCCTTAGGCACTTCGCCAAGAAGCGGTACATTCATGACCTCCCAGGGCACGAACGCAATCTCGCCCATCAGCGCGTGCTTGGTGTCCAAGTGGGCATTGCCGACCTGGGTAGCAATCAGAATGACGCCGATGGCAAACAATGTCGTAAACACCACTCCGATCGAGGCATCCTGCTGAACCCCCCGGGAATGAAACCACTGTACGAGGAGGGCCGTTAGAAGGCCGGTAATGATCGCCCCGATCAGCATATGAGGTCCGTTTAATTCCCGCGTAATCAGAAAGGCGGTTACAATACCGAGCAGCACGGTATGACTAATGGCATCGGCCATCATGGCCATTCTTCGCAATATGAGAAACACCCCGACAATGCCGCAGGACAAACCGACCAACGAAGCAGTAAGCAATATCCAGCCCGTATATGTCATCGTTTACTCCCCCTCCCTGATGGCCGGAACCTTGGTCCAGCTTGAGCTTGGATCCTCCACCTGCTTCTTCTTCTCGGATCGCAGCTGGAGTGCCTGAATCAGCAGCCCTTTCTCCGAGCCGAACACGAGCGACACGGTGAATAATACCGAGGAGGCTATCACGATAAACGGGCCCGTCGGCCAGCCTTTGCCGAGCGTGCTGATCAAGGTTCCGATCAGACCGGAGCCACCGCCGAAAATCGCGGACAGGATCACCATCGTTCTGAACGATTGCGTCCAGTACCTTGCGCTAACAGCCGGTATGATCAGCATTGCCGCCATCAGGATGACACCTACGGCCTGAATGCCGATTACGATCACGAGGACGAGGACCGCCATGTAGATCGCGTTCATCCATCGGCTGCTTAGTCCGAGCCCGCGGGCAAAGTCCGGATCGAACAAAAACAGCTTCCATTCCTTGAAAGCGACCGTCACGATCACGATGACCAACAGGGCTAGGGCAAGCATGGTAAAGACGTCTTTACGGACCATGGACGCGGCCTGACCGAAAATAAAATTATCCAGTCCGCTCTGGTTGCCTCCAGCCGTACGATTGACGATCGTGAGCAGCATGATTCCGAGTCCGAAAAATACGGACAGGATCATGCCCATCGCCGTATCCTCCTTGATCCGGCTGGAGGAGCGGATCCATCCGATTAACCAAGCGCCGATCAACGCGCTGACCGCGGCTCCGATGATCATGAACAGCAGATTTTTGGTACCGGTCAGCGCGAAAGCCACAACCACGCCCGGAAGGGCAGCATGCGAAAGCGCGTCACTCATGAGGCTTTGTTTCTTCCAATACGCAAGACAGCCGATCATGCCGGCCGCCATGCCCAAAATCAAGGTACTGAGCAGCACCCATTGTGTATTTGGAGACAGCAATGAATTCAACACATGTTACGCCTCCTTCATGAAGCGAAGGGAACCGCCATAGGCCCGGTATACGTTGTCCTTGGTGAACGCGTCCTCCGTCTTCCCGTGGGCAACGACGGTACGGTTAAGGAGCAGAACGTGATCGAAGTAATCCTCGACCGTCTGCAAATCGTGGTGGACAACCATCACGGTTTTTCCCGACATTTTCAAATTTTTCAGCGTGGTCATAATCGCACGTTCCGTCGCAGCGTCCACTCCGGCCAGCGGCTCATCCATGAAATACAGATCGGCGTCCTGCACAAGAGCCCTTGCCAAAAACACGCGCTGCTGCTGTCCCCCGGACAGCTGGCTGATCTGCCGATCCGCAAAATCGGCCATGCCCATCTGCGCAAGGGACGCCATCGCCTTCTCTTTATGGCTCTTGTTCGGCCATTTCAACCACCCGACGCGCCCGTAGAGTCCCATCATGACAACGTCGAGCGCATTGGTTGGAAAATCCCAATCCACCGATCCGCGTTGAGGCACGTAGCCGACTCTCGTCTTGGTCTGACTCAGCGTTGATCCGAAGAACGATACGTCTCCCGAGAGCTTCGGATGAAGCTCCAGCATCACTTTAAGGAGCGTGGATTTGCCGGCCCCGTTGGGACCGACAATGCTGGTTAACGAACCTTGCTCCACCTCGAACGAAACATCATGAAGCACCTTATTTTTACGATAGGATGCATGCAAGCCTTGAACTTTCAGCACACTCATCTTATTCACCGCTTCCTGTTAATGCATGATAAATGGTTTCAACGTTATGGCGATACATTCCGATGTAGGTCCCCTCCGTCGTCCCTGCTTCCCCCATTGCGTCAGAGAAAAGCTCTCCGCCTAGCTTCACGTTGAGCCCTTTCTTGGCTGCTCCTTCAATGACCGCGTTGATGGAAGCCGGGTTGATGCTGCTTTCAATAAAGACGGCGGGGATGTTGTGTTCAAGCAGCGTATCGATCGTCCCGTTGATGTCCGAAAGACCGATCTCATCCTCAGTACTAAGTCCCTGCAGCCCGACGACCTCCATGCCGTGCATGCGGCCAAAATATCCGAACGCATCATGCGCAGTAACGATAACCCGCTGAGCTTCAGGAATTTGACGGATCTTGTCTTTAGCTTCTGCCTTCAGTTCATCCAGCTTGGCGAAATAATCCCGCTTGTTTTGTTCAAAATATTCGGCATCATCAGGCGAGAAGGCTTTCAGCTCTTCTACAGCCGAATCCAGCGCCAGCTTCCATAGGTCGATGTCAAACCAGACATGGGGATCAATCGCCTTACCTTCATCCTCAAGCAGCTGATCCCTCGGGATCGCATCCGCAATGGCCAGCACCGGTTTATTTTTACCAATCTGCTCAAAGATCTCCGTCATATTTCCTTCGAGATGCAGGCCGCTGTAAAATACGACATCGCTGCCTTGCAGCTTCTGAATGTCTCCTTGCGTAGCATTGTATAAATGCGGATCAACCCCGGGCCCCATCAGGCTTTGGACCTCTACCCGGTCACCGCCGATGACGGTAATCGGCTCTGCAATCTGACCAATCGTCGTCACAATTTGGATTTTCTCTGCAGGATCCCCTGATGCTTGGTTCGTCTGCGGCTCACCGGAAGCACATCCGGATAGCACGAGTACCAGACTCAGCATGACCGCTCCCAGCATTTTCGTCGTTTTACTGAACAATTTGGTTTTCATCTTCCATTTCTCCTCCTCCAACGTATTGCCTTGTTCGAACATGACAATGTGCTTCTCCCGTCAATTCCATCCTGCATCAAACCAAATGTAATTCCTTGTACCAATTATTTTGCCTTAGGTAAACTTTAATAGCTATGTACAAAAAATAATCCATCATTAGGCATTTGTCAATACGATTTTGCCGTTCTTACGCAAACCACAACAAAATCAACGTCAAAATTCCTTGTGGTTATCCTTGTTTTTCGATTTTTTAAACGGATGCAAATTATTTAGAAGCGGTTAACTTATTTTCCTTTGATGATGAAAATACTGTATAAAACAAAAAAACGAAGCCCCTGGTCAGGTTCTTCGCTAGTTTCTGGTTTTATACTTGTATCTTTCGCTTAAGTTATCCTAAAAACCGAACATGGGAAAGCTTCGTTTTCATGCGGTCCAGCTGTTTTCTCGTACGGCTTCGACGATCGGGTAGCAGCTGAATGCCGGCATGTTCGGCAATCACCGAAACCACCTCATCGATGGATAGCCGATCCGTATCGATATGCTGCCGGAATACTTCCTGCGATAATCCGCTGATGCATCGGTCAATCTGCTGGGCTGCCCATGAATTCGCTCCTTCATAACGGCTACGAAGGCGCTTAAGGAGGACCTCCCTTGAAGCACACAAGGTAAAATGCCGAACATCCACACCGTCCCGGCGGAGCCTTCCTACGATTTCATCGAAATATTCCGGATTGGTTACCGTCATTGGCGCAATGATGATGCGGTTAGACTCCTGGTCCATGTGCTTGAACATGGCGTAATTAAACTCACGCCACATCGGGTAATGCTGGAAATCATCCCGCTTGGCATCCGGCGGCAGGTTTGACCGAATGAAATAGCCGGCATTTTCCGGATCGTACACATACGAATTCGGCAATCTGCGATGAAGCTCGTGTGCAGCTTGCGTCTTCCCGGAGCCGAAAGCTCCGTTAATCCATAGAATCATGGTTTACCTCCTGAATAAGGCCCTTATTTTCTCAAAAAATCCGGAGTTCTTGTCAGCGTCTTGCCATGATCCCGCACGAAGCCGAACTGCTCGTACAGACCGTGCGCATCCCTTGTTGCCAAAATGCCGAATAAATTTCGGTAATCCGGATGTCCGGTAATCGTTGCGATTAGCTTTTTGCCTACGCCTTGAGCCCGGTAAGCCGGATCCACGTAGACGTCGCATAACCAATACACGGTCGCCCCGTCGGTGACCACACGGGCAAAGCCGATTTGCCGCTCGTTATAATAAAACCGAGCCCTTCAATGAATCCAGGATTTTAGATCGGGACCGCTTATTGGCCCAATAGCTGTCATGCAGAAATCTTAAGATGGCTGCTGTATCCAGCAAGGAAGGGTCGCTGCTGATCGTCACGTCTTTGAGATCCAGGGGTTCATTCATGATGCAAGATCCGATCATTAACATGGAGCCTCTTCTGCTCCAGGATCTTTTCTCTCAGCCGATCGCATTCCTCGTTGATCCGAGCAACTTTGCGTCGCGTCAGAAAACGGAGAAAAACAAGCACCGCATACTGTGCAAAGGTCCAGCCGGATGACACCTCGTCGTCATGGTGATAGAAGCCTGCGTTCATGGATCCCCCTCCTAACCCTATGGGTTCATTTAGAAAACCTTCCCAGTTACCATCTTATGATAACCGAACGAATAAAACAACGCCCCTGGCGGCAATTCGCCATCCTGCTGTTATTGGCCGTCTCGTTGATAATTGTTTCAAAATAAGCGTTTCCCATCTCGCGGAGAAGATGATCGAGAACGCTTGCATAACATATCGGGTGGCATTCGGCAGCTATGGAAACAACTCGGTTCAACCATTTAAAAAAGGCTCCGAGCAGCTAAGCCCCGGGCCTTTTCTTCGATATCGTCATGCAATTGGGGTGCCGTCGGGCAGCTTGTATTCCGGCCGCAACAGGACAACATCTCCCTTCTCCGGAACTCCGCCCAAGACCAGCACCTCGGATTCAAAGCCTGCAATGCGTCTCGGCGGAAAATTCACAATCGCCGTTACCTGGGTGCCGATCAGCTCCCCGGCGTCGTATCGGCGCGTAATTTGCGCGCTAGTCCGCTTGATTCCAAGAGGACCGAAATCAATTTTCATTTTAATCGCCGGAACGCGGGCTTCCGGGAAAGGCTCGGCGTCCACGACGGTTCCAACACGGATATCCAGCTTCAAAAAATCTTCGATCGTTGCCATGTTGATTCGCTCCCTTGCAATGGTTACCGAAGTTTTGCCATGAACTTCGTATGGTGGGAATCATCATAACATCAGCAGCGGAAAGGCCGCAAGTTCGAGAACGATTATAATCATTTCATCTGGGGGCGAGCCCAGCGATGTAGAAGGCTCATATGCTTCCTGTACGATATTTCTGCTCCTCCATCTCCCTTAGCCAACGTTCATGGAGTCTGGTAATTTTGTCCCATATCCCTTCACGCTCCAGCTCCGAATAATGGACGAGCTCCTCATGGAATAGATCGGCCAGCACTTCTCTCCACTGAGCCTTGCTTACGATTTCTAAGGAATGCATGCCCGCTTCATCCCATGACTTCAATATCCGGCCTTTGAGCTCATGGATTATGTTCGCATTCCGCTGCCTTACAATGAACAGGTCGCGCCAAGGCGACTCGGGGGATCGGCTGTAGAATTCATGGTTAGCTGTGAAAACATCCAAAGTGTCAACCACATCAGGAGCATAATCAACCCCAACGTAGGAATTGGCAGGGTCATGCGTCAGACGCCAGCCTCCTTGTGCCACACCGGACTCCATGAGACTGTAAGAGAACGGTCCTTGACGATATGTCCCATATCTTAACGGTATCGGTTCATAAGGCATATCACCTAATCCGACATCAACGATCCACGGCTCTTCTTGTCCGTCGTCATTGGCTAAGCTCACGGTAATCCCTAGATGAAATCCGTTAATTCGCGGCTCTTGCCCGATCGGCTGTACTCCCGCCAGATGCCACCGTACCTTATAACCCAAAGCCTGAAGCAGCGTGCCGAACGCGCCGTTCAGATGAAAGCAATACCCGCTACGCCGGCTCAGCATCAGCTGAATGGAACTCCGCACGTCCATAGCGGTCGGTTTACCCGCAAAAATATCGACGGTTTGCCAAGAAATCCGCTCTACATGTGCTTGATGAAGCTCGAACAAAAACGCTTGTGTTGGGGCGTTTCTATCGTAAATTCCCAATCGGGTTAAATATGATTTGACTTCCGCATCCGTAATCAATATCTCCACTCCTCTGTGATCAGCCATCTATCATATATGCTATATCGCTTCTGACCTGAAGGAAATGGTCAGAAAAGTCAGATTTAAAGAGACAGTTGCCATCGCGCCTCAAAGCCTGATTTTACGTCATTTTCTTGATCACGGAGGTTAGGTCACGGAGGTTACGCGGAGGTTCATTAATCAAGCGACCAGGCTTTACGCAGCAGCTGAATTCCGTACTCCATCTCTTCCTCCCTCAACCCTGCAAATCCCATATATAGTCTCGGGTACTGTCCGGCATCCTGCGCTTGCCCGATCCACATCTTTCCCAGATCATAAACCCTTACTCCCTGTTCCGCCGCAAGGCGAATCAACTCCTCTGACGTGACATGCTTCTTAACCGTCAGCTGGATATGCAATCCCGAATACTGGCCGGAGATCTCCACATGGTTGCCAAGGTAAGTACGAAGGATGTCAATGAGGTGTCGATGCCGCTTCCGATACAAGCTTCTCGTTCTGCGGATATGACGGTACCAATGCCCCTCCTTGAAAAAAGACTCCATCGCCCACTGCTCAACCCGGGACGGAGCAAAAAACAACGCATGCGGCATCTTCTTCAACCGATTCATCAAATCCGGCGGAAGAACCAGATAGTTCATCCGAAGTGTCGGCGTCAGCACCTTGGAGAAAGTTCCTGCGTAAATCACTCTCCCGCTCCGGTCCAGACCTTGGAGGGAAGGAATCGGCTTTCCATGGTAACGAAATTCGCCATCATAATCATCCTCGATGATATATGCATGGTTGTCCTCTGCCCATCGCAGCAGGCGTTCCCGCTCGGGGTATGGCATAATGCTCCCTGTAGGAAATTGATGGGAGGGCGTGACATACACCAGCTGTACCTGCCTCCGCTTTAACGCAGCGATCGATATGCCGGAGTCCCCGACCGGGATCGGTATGACCTGAAAGCCGTTCAAATGGAATTGATCACGGACAAGGCTGTAGCCGGGCTCTTCGAATGCCACCGCTTGGATGCCCTTAAGCAATTTGGAGAGAATCCCCATGCTGTATGCCGTGCCCGCTCCGATGACGACTTGCTCCGGCGTAGATTGCACGCCCCTTGAATTCCGCAAATAATCGGAAACCACCATACGAAGACCGTATTCGCCTTGCGGATCACCGTAATGACCGATTTCATGCAGATGTTGGTCCAGCGATTCCTTGAGCATTTTATTCCAGATCCGTACTGGAAAAGCACCCGGGTCTAGTGCTGTCGGATTAAAATCAACTTGAACCGGAGGCAAGCTGTATTCCGTTCCTTGCGCCGGTGCAGCCGGAGCAGGTTTAGCAGCCTCCCCGCTTATAGGTCGCGCCACTTCGCGTTGGTACGGGTTAACGGCATACAGGCCGGAACGGGGCTTGCTGATGACATAGCCCTCCGCCGTCAGCATCTGGTAGGCCGTTTCAATCGGGGTTTTGCTAATATTCAACTGATTTTGAAGCGACCTTACCGAAGGCAGCCGCTGTCCGTTTGCTATATCCCCGCTTCGAATGCTGTCGCGTATGAGGAAATACAGTTGCTGGTATAGAGGCTGCTCGCTTTGCTCCGGTAGAAGAATATCGAACATAAGAACGCTGCCCCCAATCTGGTGTTTGAAATGTCGCGTGATATGTAATTTATAATATCTCCGGCCTCTTTAATGTCATGAACAGGTGACCTGCACGATTTATTAAAAACTGACCATTTTATAGTAGTCAGATTTATTTTATTATAGAACTTGCTTGCCGGCTAGATCCGAGTCCGCCTTCATCGGTCTCTCCCTTGCATGATCGGGTCGTGACCGTGAGCATCGGTAGGACCAGCCGCAACAACAACGTTCGCGTCGGGAGGAAGAAGAACATGAGCTCATTCATCCATCTAAAAGACAAAATCGGCCAAGGCATAACATTTCGGCAATTCATGGATACGACAATGGACGGATCCTTGGTCGAAGGGCGCCCGTCCCGCTTATATTCAAGCGGTCATGGACCAGTTCAAGCGTGAGAACCCGGACAAAGAAGCGCATGAATACCAGACTCGCCTTGACGAGACATACCGACGGATCGGCCAGCTGTACAACGAAGGGACGTTCTATCAAGCCGTAATCGTTCAAGAAGTAAAGGATCTCCTGCAGACGTTCCCAGCACCTGGCCTTGAAATATAAAAATCGCAGGCCTTGGCCTGCGATTGCACTTATGTTATCCTTGATCGCTTACCTTATTCTTCATTACCTACATTATCCCTGTTTATCTCCTATTACAGTACGCTGTTCTCAATCATTCCACTGCGTTTAATCTTCCAGCTCCCAAGCCGGATTCCAGCATATTTCCCACAGATGCCCGTCCGGGTCAAGGAAATGACCCGAGTACCCTCCCCAGAACGTATCTTGAGCGGGGACAGTTACGGTTGCCCCTGCCTTTACGGCTTGCTCCATGACCTCATCGACTTCTTTCTTGCTCCCGACATTATGGCCGATCGTCATTTCCGTCGAGCTTGCTGCATGATGCGGGACATTCGCTTCCACGGCCAAGTCCTTGCGACTCCAAATCGCCAGCTTCACGCCAGCCTGCAGATCGAAAAAGGCAACCGCTCCATGCTCAAACTCGGTTCCGACAATCCCCTCAGTCGGCAAGCCGAGTCCGTCGCGGTAAAATTTCAGCGATCGCTCCAGGTCATCAACGCCAAGCGTTAGTACAGATATACGCGGTTTCATGATACATTCCTCCTAAACATGTGGCTTTCGCCTTCAGGTTTAACTTCCTGTCACTATTTATTTTCGCTTCCGATAACCCGTAAAGGATTGTAAAAAACGGACATCTTGTACACTAACCCTGGCTGCACGGGGCATGGAACACCTGCTGAGGCGAAGCGCCGTAGAATCGTTTGAAGCTGTGGATAAAGTGCGACTGGTCATAATAGCCGTATTTAGCGGCGATATCCGGAAACCGGAAGGATCGGGCATGAAGCAGCTCCCGCAGCAAATATTGAAACCGGATGATGTCCGTCATTTCTTTGGGACTGATGCCCAGCTCTTTTTGAAAAGCCCGACGTACCGTTCGTTCGCTGTAATGGAGCTTCTCCGAGAGGGATTTGACGCTCAGCATCCCCTTCTCTTCGTATACATATCGGAGCCCATGCAGCAAAATCGGCTCGTCAAGGGAGAAGTCTGCCCGATCTAACCTGTTCCATAAATAAGATTCCATTCGTTCGATCCGCTGGCTCGTCTCGGCAGCTGTCATGATGCTCTCGCTGAACTCGACGGCGTCCCTACCCCAAATCTCATGCAAGAACACTTGCGTATTCCGGAATTCCGAGACGGGAAAGCGAGTGAATAAACGAACCGTCTCCGAATAGAAGCGGACGCCGAACAGGCAGTGATCCTCCGTTATGGAGAACGCGTCCGGTACAGTCATAACCCCTGCCACGAAGGCGCATTCGGAGGCGGAGTGGGAATGGAGGTCAAATATAATGTCGACGCATCCGTCGGGCAAAATGCGATGCTGCGGCGGGCGAGCCGATGGCCGCACATCCAGTGTCCAATACGCGGCCACATAAGGACTCAGTCCAGGACTTGGCAGAAATTCGCGATAGCTGTAGGAAGCGTCCGGATGAGAAGTCTCGATCATCGGAGCTTGCAGCGGGTTGAACGATCGCATGGTCTCCCTCCCATTCGTTCTGACGTCGCTTTCATTATACGATATTTGGCCTCTCCCTTGGGCTAGTTCGCGAAAATGGATACCGCACTGTATATGAGCAGCAACCCCATCGCAATATTGAATGCTCGCTCATGGCGGTAAAGGATACTTTGGAGGAGCCTGCCGCCTAATGCCCAAGTTAAGTTAGCGCTAATCCCAACGGCCGTCAGCAGTAATGAAAACATGATCAATTGAATGCGTGAATCCGCCACAGGGATTACGAAGGACGAAATGGCCGTAAAACCGTATAGAATCACCTTGGGATTGATGAATTGAAAGAAGAATCCGAACCAGAAGGAATTCATGCCTCTGGCAAGGTCTTCGTTTTGCTGCGGCTTGCTTCTCATGATTTTGACGGCTAAATACAGCAAATACAAGCTCCCCAACAAATCCAAAGCGATCTTGACCCTCGGAATCCATTGATTTAACGCAAAATTGAAGTAACCGGACAACAGCATGATGACGAAGCATCCCGCTGCAACCCCGCCGATAAACTTTAGAACGGCCCGGTACCCGTATTTTTGGGCCTGGGTCATCGAGATAATATTGTTCGGTCCCGGCGTAAAGGATGAAACGAGAGCAAACATAAGCAAAGGTATGAGCATGGCCGCCTCCTCCCCTCTTGTTGTATGATATAATTTACGATGTGTGCACTATAACGTATGTACGTTTAATTATACATTACGTGCGTTATAACGCACAATCTAAAATTTGTTCAGCAGGAGGCACTCGAACATGAAGCATATCAACAGCATTCTCGCTCAAAACTTGAAGCGGCTCAGGGAAGAACGCAAGCTTAGCCTGGACAAAGTGGCTGATTTGACCGGAATCAGCAAGACGATGCTCGGCCAAATTGAACGCGGCGAATCCAGCCCCTCGATTGCTACCGTTTGGAAAATCGCCAATGGGCTGAAAATCTCATTCACCTCCCTGATCCATGAACCGGCAACGGATACCGTTGTCGTACCTGCCGATGAGGTCCAAGCATTGGTTGAGGATAATGGAAAGGTCCGTATCTATCCGTTGTTTCCGTTTGAGGACGGACGCAGATTTGAAATCTACTCGCTTCAGATGGAGCAAGGGGGATATTTAAGCGCGGAGGCTCACATCGACGGAACGGAGGAATTTATTACGGTGTTCGAAGGAGAACTGACGATTCGGATCAGTACCGAGGAATACACGGTGCGTCGCGGGGATTCGATTCGCTTTAAAGCCGATAAACCTCATGTTTATCACAACTCCGGCGAAACGACTAACCAGTTCAGTATGGTGATTCATTATAGAGAATAATGCTGAGAATCAGACAAATTAAACGCATCCTGTTAATAGGATGCGTTTAACGGGGATGTGTTTAATCTTAACGTCGAAGCGCCTGGGTGCTGACCACCCCGTATCGGGATAACAGCTTCCTGCCGAGCAGCGCCACAGCGCGATCCGTCAGAAAGCCCATTAAGCCGAGGCAGATGAGACCTACGAATATCCAGTCCGTACGGAAGAACAGCCTGGAATTCCAGATCAAATACCCGACGCCTTCGTTGGATGCAATCATTTCAGCTCCGATAATCGCCATGAACGAGGTCCCCATGGCAAGCCTTACCCCCGTGAACATATACGGAACCGTTGCGGGAATGATGACATGGAGCACCGTTTGCCATTCGGATGCGCCCATGCTCCGGGCGGAACGGATTTTGTCCTCTTCCACGGACAACACGCCAGTCAGCGTGTTCAGCACCACGATAAAAAAAGTGGCGTACAAGATAAGTGCGACCTTTGACGTCTCCCCGATCCCGAACCAGACCAGAAATAACGTAATGAAGGCAATCGGCGGAATAAAGCGGATGAAATTCAGGAAAGGCTCTGCAATGGCTCGCACGGCATTCACCTTGCCGATAATGAGCCCTGCGGGAATCGCGATCAGGCTGCCTAGCGTCCAACCGAGCAGAACCCTGTAGGAGCTGATGCCGATGTAGCTTAACAGCGTTCCGTCTTGAAGCAGCTCATACCCGCCTTTTGCCGTATCGATTGGCCCCGGCAGAATCTCCGGTCCGTAGACCCATGCCAGGAGCTGCCACGCTGCCAGTATGACAAACCAGAAGATGAGTTGGCGAATGCCTTTGATCATGTTATTGCTCATCGTTCTCCAAACTCCTTTCTTCGCATCGCTAGTCATCAAAATGCTCTTGGATTCGATTATGAAGCCGGTGGAACTCCGGCTCGGACAAATCGCGCGGATAAGGCAAAGGGACGTCGTAAATATCCGTGATCCTGGATGATGGTCCTGCGGACATAATGCCGATCCGTTCTCCTAGGAGCAGCGCCTCCTGGATATCATGGGTAACAAAAATAACGGTTTTATTCGTTTTTCTCCAGATATTGACTAATTCCCTTTGCATCGTGCGTCTCGTCATGGCATCAAGCGCCCCGAACGGTTCGTCCATAAGCAGAATTGCAGGATCGTTCGAGAGCACTCTGGCCAGTTGAACGCGCTGCTTCATGCCGCCGGACAGCTCCCTCGGGAATTTTTGCTCGTGCCCGGCCAGCCCAACCAAAGAGATATACCGATCCGAGATTTCCCTTCGCATCGTGGCAGGCATCCGTTTCATCCGCAGGCCGAATTCGACGTTCTCCCGGACGTTCAGCCACGGAAACAAGGAAGAATCAGCCTGCTGAAATACGACAGCGCGGTCCTGACCGGGGCTCTCAACTTCTCGTTCCCCGACCATCACCTGGCCTGACGTCTTGGATACGAAGCCCGCGATGAGCCCGAGCAGCGTTGATTTGCCGCAGCCGCTCGGCCCGAGCAGTATGAAGAACTCTCCGCCTTTCACCGTCAAATTAACATCCTGAATGATGTAATGCAGTTCCCCTGCTCCCGGCTGCGAGAAGCTTTTGTTCAGCTGCTCAATATATATCCCGTTCGTTTGCGGCGCAGCGCTCATTGATCGCCATCCCCTTTCTTGATATCGATAACGCGTTCGGGAAATGCCTCCCTCACGATATCCAAATCCAATTTCTCCTTCAGGTCAAAGTCTCTCTCGATAATGCCGCTGGACACCATATACTCCTTCTGTCCTTCCAGCCCCTCGTAAGCCTTATCCGAGAATCCGATGCTCCATGGATTGACCGGAAGATCCTTTAGAGTCGCGTCCTTCGGCTGCTTTACTTCCGCGTACATGATTTCCGCCGTTTCCTCCGGATGTTTCTGCGCGTATTCCGAAGCTTCATCAAGCGCCTTGAGGAACTGTACAAACCCTTCACGGTTCTTCTTCAGAAGCTCGGTCGGCGCGATCAGCCCCGTGCCGATCCGCACCGGCGTCTGCGACATATCGGTCAGCTCGCGCGCCTCTGAAAGGGCGCTGAATTTTTCATTCAGAACAGCACCGTATACCCATGCTGCGTCAATCTCCCCTTTTTTCAACGCGACGTAAGCCTCATCGAAGCCTCCCTGGCCGACGAGCTCCACATCGGAAATAGCAATACCGTTCTCGGCCAAGTACACATCCCATAAATAAGGAATAAAGGTCCCTCTTGAGAAGCTCAGCTTCTTGCCTTTCAGATCGGCTGCGCTTTCGATTTCCTTGCGAACGTACAGCTTCCATTCGCTTGCGCTGAGATCCGTTGCCGTACCGGATGAAGCAAAGATGGTGTAATCGCCCTTACCGGCAGCGTTCAGAAGCGGAAAGTCGGCGCCGAATGCAACATCCACCTGTTTGATGAACAGGGAGTTCACGCCTTCGGCAGGCGTTGCGAAATTTACCAGCTCCACTTCGATTCCGTACTTTTCGAAGATCCCCTTGGATTTCGCAACGCGGAATGTCGTATTTGTGGAAATATCCGCAATTTTAAGTTTTAGCCGGCTTTCCTGCTGCTCCTCACCTGATACGCCGCTGCAGCCGCCAAGCAGACCCGAGATGCTCAATAAGCACAGAAGGAGCAAGACACTTCGTTTTCCACCATTTCGGCTAGTTCTGTTCATGGCGATCCCGGTCCTTTCTGGCCGTTTCATCCGTTCTGGCCACGCAGAGGGCTCCCTCTCCGTAAGAGATCGTCCCTTCAACTTCAACGGTCGTAATGGCCCCCCGCGGTGCTGCTCCCGGAAGGCGGTAATCGGCGACATCGATCTTGGGGATCTCCGTTTCGATGGGCTTCTCAAGCTGCGGAACCCAATCGTACGGCACACGATACGCCCGGTAGACCATGTTGGAGTTCCGGTTGTTTTTATACGGCGATATGTACTCCCATACCAGCTCATGCTCCCGTGTCACTTCGAAGATCCGCCCGTCCGCGCCTTCCGTAATCAGCGTGTTGCCGTTAGGGAGGCGCTGCGCCGAGCTGATGTACGGACTGTAGAAACGGTAGGAGTCCAGCGGTGCCTGAAAGCCGGCTTCCGTCGGTGTGTACTGCCATTCGATCTCCAAGGTAACGGGATTGATCTCCAGAACGCGGGAGTGATCCCGGCGAGCAACCTTCAGACCGTCAGGCGACTCCGGATTAGGACTTCCATATCCGCCCCAGCCCCCGTTGTCGAAAATGAGAATGTTTCCTTCGCCCGGAAGCCCCTTGGGGATCAGATGAGCATGGTGCTGACCAATGATCCAGCCAATATGCTTCACTTCCTCCTGATCATAATTCGGGCCCAGCTTCCAGACGATTTCGCCTGTACGTTTGGAGATGATGGCAATGATATTGCTTTCTCTGGCATCCCAGATGATGTTATCCGGATGGAAACGCTGGTCTCCCGCATCATAATGCTTGTTGGGCCCTAATACCGACACCGAATTGATATGCATCCAGTCACCTGCATGGACGCCGAAGCCGCGGGTGTTCGGGTCCCGATACAGAGACTGCTTCGCATCTTCGTCAAACCCAAGCTCGGAGAAATGATCGCTCACGGACCACTCCCATAAGATTCGCCCTTCCCAATCGACTTCAATAATCGTGTCATCAAGCAGCTCGATGCTCGCGATCTCGGAACGGGTGACATTTTTGTGCGCAAGGATGATCGTTGTGCCCGAGTCGGTCTTGGGTTCCTGCCCCGGCGCATAGTAGCCTACCGGGTTGCCTTCCCGCTGATAATCATGATGCTGGCGAGCCATCCACTGCGGAGAATGACCCGGATCTTCGATAAATTCATAGCGGTCAAATTTCCATACGATATTGCCTTCCCAATCGACCTGAACGAGATTGCTCTCATCCTGGAAGCCATATTTCGGATCCCGCTCGGAAGTGCTGCCTAGTACAAATCCTCCTGGAAACAGCTTGTTGGGAAAACCACGCAGCCCTTTCCATAGGTGTACCTCTCTGCCATTCATGTCAATCAGGAGCGCGCCGACATCAGCTGCCTGAAATATCGTATAGCCGCTCCAGGCCTTTTCAGGCAAATATACCGTCGCACCCGTAGGATAAATCGTCGGATGTCCCATAGTTCAACCCACTCCTTAATAACGTGATCATTAATATGAGATAAAATCCCGGTTACGCCGGGAAGCTGGAGATCCGCCTTTTCCCGCTGGTCCTTCGGAGATATGGCCGACCAGCTCGTCAATCCGTTCCGAGAAGCCCACCAGCGATTCGTTGAGTCGTTTAAAATAATGGATTTGCTGAATTAACTCCTCTTGCGAAAAAGTGCCGAACAATAAATCGATGATGCAGGTGCCAACCTCCTGATTTCGAAGCAGCATCTTCCGCCCACGCTCCGTAATATTAAGCGCGATTGAGCGCCTGTCGGTCCGGCTTCTCTGCCTGACGGCAAACCCGGCGGCCTCCAGCTTGTCGCACAGGGCGGTAACTGCCCCGGACGTGAAATCCAGAACCTCCGCAAGATCGCCTAATCGCTGTTCGCCGTTTCGCTCAATCGTCTTCAAGATCAGCAAGCCGGGAAGGGATACGCCCTCTACCGAAATCTTGTCGCGTTCTTTCACAAATCTACGAACAAGCTTGCGAAAATGCCAGTCCGCCTCTTCCATCAATATCCAATCCTTGTTTTTCTCCATACCGCTCCTTTCCCGGTTAGCATACCCTCCGTCTGCCGGTCGGTGAATCAGCCTTGCGCTCCTTAAAAGGCGCGGCCTTTCTGCCTTCGTTAAAGCAGAAAGGCTCCTGCCATTCTTACCTCTTACACGAGGTGAGAATGATCAGGAGCCTTTGGTGGACCAATCGGCTGATTATATCTTTCAATACTAAGATAATGAGCGTTCATTTAATGATAAATAAACCACTTGCTTGTGCTTAGATTAAACCCATTAATTCAACCTGTCAAGTGGGAATTAACTAATACTTCTGCTCAGTTAAATATTCCGGCTTTCTTCGAGGTTTGCTTTATCCCATTCGCTCCATTGGCACCCGTAATGGCGATGGCAGGAATCGCAGTATGGAGGTCGTTTTTATACCAGGTGTGGGCATGGTTCACCCCCCTCATCACAAAAGCCTTTCCGGTTGAGTCATACAACGTGGTTCCGCTTACATAAAAACCGGCAGCAGTCTCTGTTCTCGAAAACCCGCTTCCGACCACAGTGAGCATAAGAGCGACTAACAAATGAGTCCTCCATTCGATCCATAATGACAACACGCTTTTTCCTCCTTTAGGAACGAACGGATATCAACGCGAATTCTTCATCAGCTCGATTTAGGTTATCGTTTAATTTATAAATGGAGTTTATAATGCGGATTTGTAATAGTCAATCTGATTTTAACGATCCCTGGTATTTGCGTTGTGTCGAACTTCCGCGTTGACATATATGGTCCTCAACCATTAGATTTATATTTAGTTAATCGATTACTTTATATGGAGGCTCTTATGAATACACATGATCCGATCTTTAATGAGATTCGCAAGGAATGGCTTGAGCATATCCTCCCCTTCTGGACCCGTTTAAAGGATGAATCAAATGGCGGATATTACGGCGAAGTCGATTTCTCACTTACCGTTAAGCCTCGTGCTCCGAAAGGCTGTATTGCGAATTCAAGAATCTTATGGAGCTTTGCCGCAGCCTATCGCGTCACGGGAATTGCGGATTATCTTAAATGCGCGCGACATGCGTTCTCCTTCCTTACCAAGCGGCTGCTGGATTCCGAATTGGGCGGGTTGATCTGGATGGCAGACTATCAAGGAAATCCGCTGGACACCCGTAAGCACATCTATAATCAAGCCTTCGGCGTATACGCTTTAAGCAAATATTTCCGTGCAACCGGTGAACCTGACGCGCTGAAGCTCGCACAGGAGCTGTTTAAAACGATTGAAACGGTCGGTTATGATGAGCAAATCGGGGCCTATCGGGAAGAGTTTGACCGGGAATGGAACGAGCAGCCTAATGTAATGCTGAGCGGCAACGGAGTTGTGGCAGACATTACGATGAACACGCATATCCACGTGCTTGAAGCCTATACCACGCTTTACCGCATTTGGCCGGATCCGCAGGTGAGGCAATCGCTGGATCGGCTGCTGTCGATTTTGCATGATCGTATGTTTGATCCGGAGCTTGGAAGGCTTAATGTTTTCTTCGACAAGAACTGGGCATCGCTGACGGATGTGACTTCCTTCGGCCACGACATTGAAGCAAGCTGGCTGATTCAAGACGCGATTGAAGCTGCAGAGCTTTCGAATCCGAAGTATAAGCAAATGGTCCTTGCCCTCGCGCATTCCGTATCCGCGCGTGCCATACTATCGGATGGCTCCGTGATGAACGAGGAGGAAGGCGGCCGGCTGGATACGACCCGCATATGGTGGGTACAGGCCGAAGCGATGGTCGGCTTTCTGAATGCGTATGAGCTCACGGGCGAAGCACGCTTCCTCGAGCTAGTGCGAAAGATATGGAGCTATACCAGCGAGATGATCATCGATCCGCGTCCGGGCGGTGAATGGTACTGGTCCGTTGACGGGCAAGGAAATCCCGCTGGACGTGAAATTGCCGGTCCCTGGAAATGTCCCTACCATAACAGCCGCTTCTGCATTGAGATGCTGCTTCGGATGGAGCGGCTGCACTCAAAGGCTTAATGATAATATTAGCCGCTGGTCTCGTCTTTATTTGTCATTCCCAAGCAGGTATACTTGATTTTGAACCAGGCGAGCATTCTCTCGAATCTAATACTTCAGAGAGAAAAAAAGGCTTGCAGCCATTGCTGATAAGGAGAGAGACATTGCGGTGAGCAAACATATTACGATGAAGGATATCGCCGAAAAGCTAGGCGTCAGCACGGTAACGGTATCCAAAGCTTTGAATGATAAGGAGGGCGTTGGCGGCGAGCTGAAGCAGAAGATCAAGGCTGTCGCGGTGGAACTGGGCTACCGTTTGAACACGGCCGCCAAGTCGATGCGCGAAGGATTAACCTACAATATCGGCGTAGTCATTCCCGAGCGGTTTACCGGACCGGATCAGTCGTTTTATTTAAGGGTTTATCAAGAAATAGCGAAAGCGCTTGAATCCTATGGCTATTACGGCATCCTTCATATTCTAAGCAGCTCGGATGAGCAGGAGCTCCAACTGCCGCGCGTGTACTATGACCGGAAGGTTGACGGCATTATTCTGCTCGGTCAGATCAGCAAACCATATATCGAGCTTATGGATTCGACCCGGACGCCGATCGTGTTTCTTGATTTTTATGACGATCATCGCGATATTGACGCCGTGGTCACCGATAATTTTTACGGTGCCTATGAGCTGACGAACTACTTGATCCGTCAGGGACATCGGAACATCGCTTTTGTTGGAAGCATCCATTCCACGAGCAGCATTCAGGACCGCTTCCTCGGATATTACAAGTCGCTTCTTGGACATCGGATTCCGCTTCGCCAAGAGTGGGTTCTTCATGACCGCGATGAGCACGGGAGCTTCGTCGACATCGCCCTTCCTGATGAAATGCCAACGGCCTTTGTATGCAATTGCGATCAGGTAGCCTATCTGGTAGTCCAACAATTGAAGAATGACGGCTGCCGCATACCGGAGGATTGCTCCGTCGTCGGCTTTGACAATGATATCTACGCCACATTGACCGACCCGCATCTAACGACGGTGGAGGTCGATATTGAACAGCTGGCGCAATCCTCCATCCAGGCCATGCTGGGCAAAATCGCTTCGCCCGACCTGCGGCACGGCCGCATCGTCGTTCCGGGCAAAATCATTTACCGCGAATCCGTGCGAAAGCTGCTATAGCCTTCTCATGCATAAAAGACGCAAAAAAAGGCAACTGCCCTGTGAACTGCACCCCTATTGTTATTGTTAGACATAACTTAACAGTGGAGCTGCAGTTCACCTGTAGCAGCTGCCTTTTATTCAATTTTGCTTCGGGTTAACCTCATTTGCTCAATCTTGCTGAAAGAGCGGGCCTAGTCAGGGAATAAATCGCACACACAAGGGAGATAATGACCACCCCGCCTCCAACCCATGCCGTACTGCTGACAGAGCCCCCCTGCTCCAAGACGATACCTCCGATAGCTGAACCAAGGGAAATGCCAAGCTGCAGCGCTGAGTTGTTGAAGCTTTGCTGGATATCGGACGTGTCCGGGTCCACCTGAATCAGGTAGTTTTGCAGCGGCGGAGCCAGGCTCCAGCTTAACGCACCCCAAATGATCATGACTGCCATGAACAAGACCATGGAGAACGTCGTGAACGGCAAGGCAAACAGTACCAGCATAAATGAAGTAATGATCATAATAATGCTCTTAGGGGATCCGAGAGCATCGGCAAGTGCTCCGCCAAAAGCACCTCCACCTACGGCCGATAAACCGAATATAAAGTAGAAGACACTAATCCAGTACGGGTTCAGCCCCAGCTCCGACTCCAGAAACGGCGTAAAATACGCGTATACGGTATAATGTCCCGCCAGCATAAACAAGCATGCCAGATGAGCCCCGGCAATTTTCGGATTGGCCAGCGCCTTGATCTGCTCACGGAGCGGAGTCACTTGATCCGGCTGGATCCGGTCCAGGAAGAAGTAAATAAGCGCCATCGATCCGATCGACAGGACGCCGATCCCGAGGAACAGAACGCGCCATCCGTAGGCTTCGCTAATCATGATCCCCAGCGGCACCCCCAGCACCAGGGACGAGCTGATGCCCATATAAATGAAGCCAAGAGCCTTAGCCCGGTGCGCAGGCTCCACCACCTTCGCCGCAATGGTCAGCGACAGCACAATAATAAGCGCCGTGCTCATGGCCGTCAGTATTCTTGCAGCCATCAGCATCGTGAAATTCGGACTTACGTATGCTATCACGTTTGCGACAAAGAATACGAACAGGGACAGCATATATAGCCGCTTACGTTCCATTTTTGCCGTCAAAACAAGAAGAACCGGCCCCGAAAAAGCATAGATCAGGGCGAATACCGTGATCAATTGCCCTGCGGTACCGATTGAAATATTTAAATCTTGAGCAATTTGGGGCAAAATACCGCCGACAATCAATTCCACCAATCCAACGCATATGGTTGAGATTGCAAGGATAAGCACCTTCAAATTCATTTGCTATCGATCTCCTTCCATCATCGCATGTATAACTTCTGCGTCCAAAAAAATAATCCTGACGACGGAAAATGAAAAAGCCATTTTCAGTAGTCAGGATTTTTACGGTTCCTGGTAGAGACCCTCAGACCATATTAATGAGGTTATACTAGCTGTGAATATTCGTTTCTAGCACTGTTGAATAATTTATCACATCGTTTGTTAATGATCAACCCTATGAAACATTTTTTCAGAGATTTTCAAATTATCTTAGCAAAGAATGATCCAACATCTGCCGCATCCGAAAGCTTACGCAAATTCACTTAGGAATGAGCCGATCCGTCTTGCGGCTTCACGCAGCACATGCTCTTCCTGCACTAGCGCAATGCGTACGAATCCTTCCCCTTCGGAGCCGAAAGCATCGCCGGGGATGACGGCGACACCGGTTTTGAGCAACAGCTCCCGAGCGAAAGCTCGCGAGCTCCAAGGCTGATTGCGCTGCAAGAATGCCGGCGGTAGCTTGGCCCACAGGAACATGGTCGCACACGGCTTACGTACCTCCCACCCTGCTTCAGCCAGTGCTTCCACCAATACGTCTCGGCGGGACTCGTACAGCGATGCAGCCGCATTTCCGGCTTCGGGGTCCGCCATAGCATCCTTCAATGCAGCAATTGCAGCGGACTGAATCGGTTTAAATACGCCAAAATCGATGTTGTTCTTAAATTCGCAAAGCGAACCGACAGCCTCCGGATTTCCGGTCAGGAATCCAACTCGGCATCCGGCCATATTGAAGCTTTTCGAGAATGAATGGAGTTCCACCGCAACTTCTTTGGCGCCTTTCGCCTGCAAAATGCTGACTGGCCGGTAACCGTCAAATCCCATTTCCGAATAAGCCATATCATGCACAATCAGCACATGATGCCGCTTCGCCTTCTCGACCAAGGATTCGAAGAAGGCTAGATCGGCTTGCGCCGCGATCGGATTGCCGGGAAAATTCAGCAGGATGAAAACCGCCTGCTCCCATACCTCTTCCGGAATTCGATCCAGATCGGGAAGAAAGCCCCGCTCCTCTCTCAAGGGAACATGCCAAGGGGTTACGCCTGCAATGGCCAATGCGCCGGTGTAGATCGGATACCCCGGATCGGGAACGATGGCGATATCTCCAGGAATGCAGATGGCTTGGGCCAGATGGGATAGTCCATCCTGCGAGCCCATTAAGGCCAGCATTTCGGAATCAGGGTTTACCTTGACCCCATAACGGTATGCCATCCAAGCCGCGCATTGGCTGCGGAATTCCGGCGTGCCGCTTGTGCCTGGGTAAGAATACTGCTCTTCTTTCATCACTTCCGAGCTTAGCGTTTCGCGTATAGTTGATGAGGGGCCGCGGTCCGGGCTGCCGATGCCCAAATCGATCACTTGTTTACCTGCTTGCAGCGCCTCCTGTTTCCACTCCGCGACCTCCGCAAAAATGGAAGAGCCGAGATGTGAGAGCTTATCGGCGCGCCATGAACGGCGCATTCTAGAATTCGTCAATGATTACACCCGCTTTTTTTGCATTTATTATAGCATGAATATGCTTTACACTGGTCAGTCCCCAAGGCATTCCCCTCCCTGCATATGAATAACTCCCCGCCTAAACCGCCTCTCTTGATCTGTCTATAACCTGTGAGCTCATCGCCTATCCTTCATTCAAAAATAGTTGTTCGTCTAAGTTCCGCATGGGTACTTGCGCACTCAACGCATGCACAGGAGACGTATGATATACCAGTTCATGGGGAGGTGTTCGCGGATGGGATGTCCGACCAGGAAAAAGAAACGATGCAAAAAAAAACTAAAACTGGTATTCAAACCAAAGAAGAGAAAACGCAAGTGTATCATTATTAGGAGAAAAACGGTTCGAGTGTCAGTTCCGTCCCCTACCGTAGTAGAAGGATCTGCCGGAGAGCAAGGACCTCAAGGTGCTCCCGGACCACCGGGACCCCAAGGAATGCCGGGACCCCCAGGACCCCCGGGACCCCTGGGACCACCAGGACTTCAGGGAATTGCCGGACCACCGGGGCCGCAAGGCATACCCGGCCCGGCGGGGCCGCCAGGGGTAAGCCCGGAGGATGTTTGCCTGCAGGAGATGCGATCCACGCTGCAGCGGTTAGACAGCCAGTATATATCCGTCTCGACCACAGGAGTTGCCGATACCATCGAAGGACGAATCAGGCGTACAGACGAAGGAAGCGTTATTTTGACCGGCGTCTTCGGAACTCGGATCATTCCCATATGCTCCATTAACTCCGTTGATTACGGCCCGTTTGCTTATGTCCTTTTTCCCTTCAATGATGTTATAACCGTGATCAATACGGCGACCAACACGATAATGGGCTTCATACCGGTCGGCGACAGTCCGAACGCTATCGTATTCACCCCGGACGGCTCAAGAGCCTATGTCACCAATTTCAACGATGACAACGTGCTGATCATTAATACCGCGACCAATACGCTGACAGGTATGCCTATTCAAGTTGGAGACGGCGCCGACCGGCTTGCCATCACGCCTGACGGTTCAAGGGTGTATGTCACGAACTTCCTCGGCGATACCGTTTCCGTCATCGATACGACATCCAACACGGTAATCGTTCCGGCCATTCCGGTTGGAGACGGACCATCCGGCATTGCCATTACCCCTAATGGACTCCGTGCTTATGTCGTAAATTCACTCGATGAAACCGTCTCGGTGATTGACACGACAACCAATCTCGTGGTCGGACTACCGATTCCCGTCGGCCTATCGCCTAGCGAGATCGCCATTACTCCTGACGGCACCAGAGCTTACGTAGTCAATTTCTTAGGCGGCTCCGTGTCAGTCATAGATACTGCCTTAAATCTGGTTATTGCCACCATCCCGGTCGGTCCGAATCCCACGGATATCGCCATTACCCCGGACGGTTCCAGGGCCTACGTCACGATTGGCGGCAACGATACCGTCGTTATTATCCACATCGCCATGAATACGGTGATTGCGCCGACGATACCGGTCGGGGACGGTCCTAGCGGGATCGCTATTACGCCGGACGGCACGAGGGCATATGTCACTAACACGCTATCCCCATTTATATCCATTATTAACACTTCATCGAACACTGTAACCTCATTGGCATTAACCAACACGGGATATTCAGGCATAGGTATTACACCAATTACGATCTAGGATGGAACCGATAAATCGATTAATTCATTAAAGGAGAAGTGGTATGCGTAAACAAGATCTATGGGAGAAGATTAAAAAGGAGTTGGAACAGCATCCGAACATAACGAGTATCGAGCTTGCAGCCAAATGCCGGATTCCACTTCATATCGTAGAGATTTTCCGGGCTAAAATAACAAAGACCGATCCAGCATCTTAACGCGTGACGAAACAACCGACGGATACCAAGCTTCGTGTTGAAACCGTAACTTGAAGGTAACTCTACTCTTCTGTGTTTCGCAAGAAAGCTGGGCACTTTCGTCAGATTCCGGATTCAAGCTGCTTTCAAGAAGTTGTTGCTCGAAGCAGGGTCGGGCACAATCAGAAAGCCTAACGAAGTGCCCAGAAGGATACGCGTAAAATTCAACAGGTACGTGTTGCGCCAGAAGAAGGGATAATTCTCTTTGTTTTTCCTCACTCCTACAAAAAGACCCCACTCTCAGAGCCGAAGCCGTAAGTGTGGAGTCTTCATGAATCTATAGGGGATACCCATTCATTATTGCTTTAATTCCGGCATCTGAGTAAATAACAGATTCACCGGCAAATTGCTGCCTGGGGCCGCGGTCAGAATAATGTCTACCTGCTGTTCAAAATCGCCGGTCCGGTACAGAACCGATTGTTCACCAGGGGATACCTGCCCTAATGAGTAGATCGGCGTAATCGTTCCGTTAACCATTGCATAGCCGGAATACTTTCCGCCGCGCGGGTTAAACGAAATCAGCGTATTTGGCGCAACGCGGTCCAGCGTAATTTTGTACAGGACGCCAAAGTTCCCCGTATTCGAGGTAGTATCTCCGACCATCGGATCCGTTCCCTGAAGGTTCGGATCATCCATGTTATCCCCTAGAACCAACCGCTGGGGATCCGCGCCGACAAGCTCGGAATAACGGATGACACGGGTGGAATCCGGATAGGTGCCGCGGTTATGCACACCGTCTCGGTTCAAGATCGGCAGCTCCGGCAGCACCTTCAGCGGGTCGGATTTCTCGTCGATCATAATGACATCGAATTGGATCGGCAAATCGCTGTACATATCCGAGTATAAAGAGATGACATGCCCTTGCTTCATGCGGACTTCGCTAAGCTCGGTCATCACCAGCTTCTGCTCGCCCGGTGCAAGTGTTACCGACATTTGCTTCGAACCATCCTGCATCGATTGGAAATAATTCAGCACCGATTTCTTCCCTGCCGCTGTGGCGATCGGAGAAGGTCCGGCAAAACCAAGAAAGTCCTGGCGAAGCGTTACCGGCGTGCTGTTTTTGTTTGTTGCCACCACGTACATTTTAACGTTCTTATTCAAGTTGTTCACGTGGTGGATCATAAACCGCATATCCCCGGATGCCGTTTCCCGATAAACAATGCCTTCGCTGTTGACGGTCTCCGGGCTGTTGCTGCGGATCAGCGTGCTCGGCTCGTCATAGAACTCGTAATTGATTTTATCTCTGGATGTCACCGAGCCCGTGAAAGTGAATTTCTCGCCTTCCGGAATAAAGAGCTTGTTGAAGTCTTCTTCTACATACAGGGTTTCGTCTGTGATATGAATCGTATGCTCGTAAGTGGAGCTGAGCCCCTTTCTGTCCGTCACGGTCAGCCGGATCGTATGAACTCCCGGCGTAAAGTATGCATACTGCTTGTTTTCCCATTTGTAGGTCAATTGCTCGTTCTTGTCTATGTCGTCATAGCTCTGATCGATGATCGTGACCAGCTCACCCATCTTGTATTCGCCCTTATCGGTATCAAACATGGCGACAGGCGGCTGGTTAGGTTGAACGACGGTAATTTTTACGCTGTAAGGATCACTCCAGGTTCCGGTGGAATCCTGAACGGCATAGGTAATGGTGTACTCTCCCGGCGTATCGAATATGTCCTGTCTTCCTTCCCAGCGCTCATTGATGATCTCGCCCTGGGCGTTCTCAACCTCTGTGGTGTATGTAACGGTCGTTTGTCCGGCCAAAATCTCTTTCGGACCCACGGTGAATTTGGCTACCGGCTTGGTCTGCAAATTCATGATTACACGCTTGCCCGCGTTATCAACGGAATAAGGAATCTCTAACGCCTGCGTGATGGCAGTCAGTGGAACCATAAAGGTGCCGTTTGTCTGATAGGAAGTGCCCTTCATGTTCTTGGATACACCGTTCACGGTGTATTTGCTGCTGTTTGTTTTGAATCGGAGCTCGTTGCTGCCTTTTGTGATTACCGTCTCCTTCGTTTTCTTGTCGTAAGAGACCTTGAAGCCGACCCGGTCTACGAGAGCGCGAATGGGAACGTAGGATATGCCCTTCTTCACTTGCATCGGCTGAGGCGCATTGTAGGTCACGCCGTCTTGAATCATCTTGGTGCTGTTGAAATAAAGAATAAGTTCTTTGCCGCCAGCGCTTGTCTGGTTATTTGGATTATTTTGGTTATTTGGATCATTCTGATTATCTTGGGCTTCTCCAGGAACGGTTGGCTCTTGTTCGCCGCCCGCGCCTCCTGCTGCCGGATCGGTCGTACCATCTTGCTCTTCAGTAACTTCCCCTGTTACTGTCTCTGTCGAAGCAGCGTCCGTTTGAGAAGTTTGAGAAGTTTGCGAGATCCCCTTCGTTTCGGCGCTCTTGGTCATTGCTGTCTGTTCGTACACTTCTTGGGTCACTGTTCCCGACTTGTCGTCCGGGACACTTGCATCCGCACTCGCCGGATATGCCGCAGCAAGTTGAGCTACAGCGAGCACAGCAAGCAGTGATCGTTTCTTCAGTTTCATTCCTAAGCTCCTTCTAATCCTATTTTGTTTATAATGAAAGATGTCCATACTATTAGACGCAAATATTGGTAAAAAAGTTTCTCTCATTCCTCAATTATTCTGATAGAAATTAAAAGCAAGTCTTATAAGGTGCCTGTCCTCATGGTTCCAAGGTATTGTTGCTCCCCAGTTTTAAGCGCAAAAAAGGCTGCCGGCGAGAACGCCCTGGCAGCCTGCATACATGACTGATTTATCAAAACTAAGAGAACTTCATCGATAGGAAATCCTGCCAATTTTCACTAAAAGCACGGCGTTGATCGAACCGGCCGCCATTAGCATCAGGTGGATCAGAATCGCCCATAGCGCCTCCCCGTTCGCAACAACAGTCCAAACCCCAAACCACAGGAACAACGGAGGCAGCTGGATAATGCTTAAGCATAGCGTTAGGAAGAGGGCTATATTTTCGGGAGCGTCTCCCCCGCGAATACGGACCATGTTAAGTGCTGTGCCTGCCAGCCCGATGCCAATAACAATGGAAACCCCTGCCCAGAAGGACGTTACCTCCATTTCAGAACCGACTTCGGGTCCAAGAAACGAAAAGCTGATCCAGCTTGAGCTTAGATACATAATTCCGGCCGCTATGGATAAAAAAGCAGACAAAAAAACCATTCCAATCACGCTTCGATTGATCCATATTTGCTTCATCGCGGCATCATCTCCTGAAATATCCGTTCCCTATTGATTGGTGAGTTCCTGCTTGTTGCCAACAGCGATCCAACGCCCATCGATATCCTCAAAGTGCGAGAAACCTTTATTCATTCGTACCCCTCTCTCAAATGATTCCCAGTTCCTTCACGAGATACAACACCAAGTCGTCGTCGGCGCGAACCATCTCTCCGGGGACCACCGGGACATTGTGGTACATGATGCCGTGTCCATCCGGTATGTAGCCTCTACGGCAGTATATCCGCTGCGCGGCTCCGTAATCCTTGTACAGCCCTACACCGATACCGATGCGATGCGTCGTTTCACGGGCAATATGCTCAAACTCTTCGATGATCCGATTGGCGATGCCTTGCCTCTGGTATTCCGGAAATACGTTCAAATCGTTAATCTCCGGAATCCCGTTTTCGCGAAAGAACGGATAATCCGAATCATATTTCAAATGGGAAACGCCGGCCAGCTCTCCGTCCGCATACGCCAGCAGCGTAACGCGCTTTCCGGTCCGGTTCTCCAGATCGCAACGATCGTAATACGCTTCCGGACGATGAATTTGATGCTGCGCGAACGCTTGCTGCCAGGCAATTTTGAGCTCCATGCCTTCCAATCTCTTCACAGTGATCTCCATTAAGGACATGCCCCCACTTTCTCACTTTCTCACGCTAGGTGTAATCACTATAATAACCGCTTTCCTTACGCTGGTAAATGACCTTACAGCCAGCTAATCCTGCTTATCGCGTTGCCGATATCAACAGAAACATCGGCCGATGACTCTCCTCCTCCCATTCCGGATGAACGGCTAGCTGTTCATCCGCTGGCCCCCAATCCTCCACGTGGGTAATCGTAAACCCAACCCGGATCAAAAGATTCAGGTACGTTCCGATCGTCCGATGCTGCTTGATTACGCCTTCGGCCAACCAATTCGTGGTTCGAGGTCCCTCGAATTGATAATGATCGACCGGCCATGTCCTGAAGCCATTCGGATGGGGGATCCATCCAGCCCCCTGCGATGCCGTGTAAATCGGATGTTCGATCGAGCATACCAAACGTCCGCCGACCTTAAGCGAATCATACACCTGCTTTAACAGCCGCTCTATATTCTCGATATAATGAAAGGCAAGCGAGCTGTAGACCAGATCATATCTCTCCCGTTCCAGCTCGATCGTCTCCAGGTCTGCCCGTAGGTATGAAATTTGCGGGTCCTTCGTATCATCCTTGGCCCTTGCAAGCATCTTGGCAGACACGTCGATGCCTACGACGCTTATGGCACCATGCTCCTTAGCCCAGCGGCAGAACCAGCCGAAGCCGCAGCCTAAATCAAGCACATCGATCCCCTTCATGTCGGGCAGCAGCGATTGAAGCGCCGTCCATTCCGGGGCACCGTCTAGTCCGTGGATGGAACGATTCAATTGACTGTAGCCTTGAAAGAAATCCTCGTGATCATAAATATTTTGAGTCATAAAGGTCACTCACTCCCCGTTTCCTTCCGTGTTCTTCTAAACTTATCGCGATTTGCGATGCAACTCAAGTTCAAGAATAGTTATGACGCAAAGGGGATCACCGCATAAAAAAAAGCGATATTTGAAGGATCCCCATGGACCGCATCAAATATCGCCTCTCATCATGGTTTCGGCTTTTGTTGCCGGATGATCCGCCGGATGGATTGCTCCGTAAGATAATGCCGCTGCGACAGCTGACGAATGGATTCACCTCGGCAGTACCTCTCGTAGATCTCGCGGTTCCTACGGGTTATTTCCGCTTTGGCCCCCGTCCGCTCTCCCCAGCTTGTGCGGCGGCCGGCCTTTCTGGGGATATAGATATAACCGCCGTCTATATATTGTTGAATAACCTTAATTACGTCGTCAGGTAAAAGATGCTGTGCATTTTCATATTTCATATTTGCCGCTCCTATCTACAAGAAAAATGAACAGGATTTTGCCAAATCCTCATGTAAATAGCGAGCAAAGCATGCACAAGACATTTACGCCTTAACTGGAAGCAGGCTCCGAACAAACCCCTTTGTCCGTATTCTCCATGCTGTGCTGCTTTGCCCGGAGCCTGATTTAACCGTTTGTACGGTGGTGCTTCTTTGAAAAGCCATGTGTTATTCACCTCGCATTTATGAAAATACGTAAGCCAGTTTTGCACTGCTATTATTTTACCAGCATGAACGCCGTCGATAAATCATAACCGGAAAATCAATCCCCTTGCACGCTCCTATTCAGTTTCAGCGATTTCAGCGTGCTTTATTTTCTCATCAAGCAGCCGGAAAGCTTCCTTCAGCTCTTCTTTCGGCACCCGGCTATAGCGGTCCCCGATATGCACCTCGGTGGAACAGCTCTGATCGCCTGTTTCACGCAAATAACTGATGAGCCCAACCCCGGTTTCGGTAAGCACATCGACCAAAAGCGGCTCCAGCTGCTCCATACTCATCTTAAAATGGACATGAAACATGTTCGATACCGGAATTTCGGGCCGAGTCTGAATCCCTTGGCACTGGTTGAACAGCATGGCCAGTTCCTTAGCCTCCTCATAATATTGCTTCATGCGGCCGATTCTCAGCTTATAATAAAAATCCGAGCTAATGATATACGGATACAAGCTGACCAGGTCACCACCATGCCGCCGTTTCCATATTTTCGATTTGGCCGTGAACTCCGCATTTCCCGCAAGAATCGCCCCGGCAATCCCGCCGATGCCTTTGTAGAACGAAACATACACACTGTCAAAAAGAGCGCAGATTTCAGCAGCGGATTTTCCGTAGTACGGCGTAATTTCAAATAGTCTTGCTCCATCCAAATGCAGCTTGATTCCGTTCGAACGGCAATATGCCGAAATCGCCTCCAGCTCCCCGTAATCAGGCAGCTGTCCGCCGATCTCCCGCTGCGGCAATTCCAACAGCAGACATGATATCCGCTCATCCAGATGCTGAACATCTTCAAGCGTAATCAAGCGGTCTTTATCCGCCAGAAGGATCGGCTCAATATGATGGAGCTCCTTAAGACCGTCCTCTTCATGAATCTCCAGATGACACAGAGGATGGTAAGCCACCCGCTTTAATCCGGCTTCATCACACCAAATCCGGAGGGCAATCTGCTGCGCCATCGTCCCGCTCGGGAAGAACACGGCCGACTCCTTGCCAAGCTCGTCAGCCATCCGACTCTGGAAGTCTTCAATAACCGATCCGCTGCCGTACATATCTGCCGTTTGTCCACCATCGACATCCTTGAATGCCTCCAGCAGAACTTCGGCTGTCCGGGCGCTGTGTCCGATTAACGGATACACCGTTTTGCTATATGTTTCATTTAGCGATTTCTTAAGATGCTCCATATGTAGGGGTCTCCCTTCGGGGTTCGATGCAACGTTTCGCACATCGTCCGTTTATTCCTTGCCTGTTCTTTAGCATACTAGATAATTGGTCTGCGGAATATGCCTTTCCCTAAAAATGATACGTAAGAAAGGAAAGCCTTGACAACGATGTCGCCATGATGCTGGCGTCAGAAACAGTCGCGTGTGCGAAAAGGGGAAATCCGCTTGACCAGGTTTACACTTTTTACGGATAACGGTGGCCTCCATAATGTACGTAACAAGACATTCCACGTTCATTCATTCAGACGTAATCCAGAATGTCTGACAGGAGGCAAAGTGATGTACGACGGCTACACGCTAGAGAAGCTGCAGGAGTATCGGCAATCGGAATGGGAACGGCTTGAACGCAGAGGCTTATATGTACAGCCTGATCCTTTGGAAAAACATATGCAGGCGGGCAAACGAAGCCTTCTTCATAATCTTTTCGGCTTCTTTCGACAGCGGCAGTCTCGCTCAAGCCAAAAGCTCCTCTAACACGAAACAGAGCAGGCGCGGTTATTGTCGCATCTGCTCTGTTATTTTTTCTCGTCATACCCGCCAGATTTGCTTGAAATCAAGCCAGCCTAGCCGGTTAATGACGATCCCCTTATAGGAAGCATTCAAATGGGCATAGAACTTCGTATGTGCAAGGAACAAAATTTGCGCTTCGCCGCGCAGCCGATCTTCGATTTTCTTTAATTGGCCGAATCTATCCTTAGAATCCGGGCTCGCTAACGCGCCATCGATGCACTCCCTGACCCATTCCCTAAGCCCCGGATCCATGAGCTCTTTCACAAAGCTGCTGTCCTGCTCGTAGTTCTCGACCAGACAGACTTCTTCGCCGGGCAGCACCAGCGCATGCACAATGCAATCCATCTCTTTCATCACATCCGGGCGGAGAATCGTATCCATCCTCTCTTCGCGGATGATGACCGATATTCCGATATCGGCGCAGCGTTCCTTGATCCATGCTGCGTCCTTGGCATGATTGGCGATGGTGCCCATGATGATTGGTGTTCCATCATAGCCTGACTGTTCCAGCAAGGATTGCGCAAGCCCCGGGTCGTACTGCTCCTGGTATTCAAGGGTCCTCTTATCCCGGATAAAGCTTCTGGCCGGAAACAGACGGTGTTCTCCGAGCTCCCTGACCATACCTTGGCGATCAAGGACCAGATCCACGGCACGCCGGAACAATACGCATTGATGGGGACCTGATTTCGTCATATTCCATGTCATCATGCTCGTGCACCCTTCGGAGGACTCAATGGTCACCACCTCGTCGTTTCCGTTATCGGCTTGCCTTACTTCCGGATCCTGAAGCAGATTCTCCCAGCTGACCTCATAATGGATGGCATGCTCAGGCATGATGACGATGTGCACGGTGTCCAAATGCGGACGACCTTGATAGTAATGCGGATTGGCGTGAAAGACCAATCGCTCTTCGCTCCATGTCTCGAGGATGAATGGCCCTGTGCCCATCGGGCGGGCCCAATACGAAGCTTCGTCCGGCTCGGCCAGGTGCTTAGGAATAATGGACATACAGATCGCGCTCAGGAACCGGATAAAGATCCGATTCGGTTTGTTCAACATAAATCTTACAATGCGGGGAGTGACGACATCGACCCGATTCAGCTCGCGAACGATCCAGCCGTTGCGTTTTCCGCGGCGAAGCCGTTCGACCGTATATTTGACATCATCTGCGGTCAATTCGGTGCCGTCATGAAACACAATCCCTTTTCGCAGATGGAAGGTCCATTCCGTTCCGTCATCATTGCTCTCCCAGTAGTGGGCGATGGCCGGCAGATAGCGGCCGGTTTCGTTATCGTAGTTCACCAGTCTGTCGAAGATTTGCTCAATCATATGGGACTGAACACTGTATAC
The DNA here is from genome assembly GCF_038003785.1 of Paenibacillus sp. FSL W8-0919. NCBI lineage: Bacteria > Bacillati > Bacillota > Bacilli > Caryophanales > Paenibacillaceae > Paenibacillus > Paenibacillus sp. FSL W8-0919. Next base: position 4,261,203 of record NZ_JBBOPV010000001.1, on the reverse strand, counting down.
GCAATCGGCCGGATCCAGCGACTCAATGGTCCGGTAGATTGGAAGACGTAAGGAATCCTTTGACTGTTCGCCTTCCTGCTCTTTGCAAAATCCGAAATGACCGTTCATCCATTCCACAAACGACTCATTTGTGCGAATATCGTTTCCATACGTCCGGAGCAGCTCAAACGCCCGCTTATACTCCCCCTTCTCCGCCCATTGCCGCGCCGATTCCTGCAGAAGCTGTTCCCGATTGGCCAGAAACGTCAGTACGGAACGGTTCCCCCGTCCTCGACCTGCCCTCCAGGTTATCCACGCTTTCTCTTGCATTTTGCGCAGGACAAGCTTCGCATTGCGTTCCGTGCAAAACAAGGTGGCTGCGATCACTTCAAGCGTCACTTTCGTCGAAGTGCCCTCCGCCCCTTCAGCCAGCTTCCGATGCAGCATCAAATATTGTTCGCTGAGCAAGGCACCTCACTCCCCCGTAATCCGATATATACCTTGTATTCTACAGGGTGTTCCGGGTTCGCGCGATACCTAATCATCGCTTAAGTTCTAAACGATTCTTGACCAATGCCGGTGAGCTGCAATGGCTTCAATGAAACTGTGCCCGAATGATTTCAGGTCGTCGCCCTCGCGGGCTGTAACGATGCCTTCGCCGCTGGCCGAAGGCAGTAAATTGACGCCCTCGTCGATCGCTGCAATCGGCTTGTAATGCTGATAGGCCTCTCTCACGAAGTCAAGAACCTTCGGCTCGCTCAGAAGCTCGGATACGCTGAGTGTCCCGCCCGCAACGAGCACCGCATCGAATAAGACCGAATCGGCTCCGAGCAGGGAGTGCTTCACTTCAAGCTCGCCGCTGGTTTTGCCGCGAATCATGCCGAGCTTGGCGCTCACGATTTCCGTTATGACGCCTGCCTGCTGCAGCTGGGTGAGCACGAACGGCAGCTCGTCCGAATATCCGTTGCCGGCAAGTACTGCAACTTTACGGGTAAGCGGCAGCTTCACGGTATTCATCATGCTCAAAGCGGGCGAGGCCAAGCTGGAAGCGGAACCGCTCTTCTGCGGCGGAATCGTGCCGATGCCTTCCGATATGCGAGTGGCTAGCTCGCTGTCCACGTTCGCGAACACGTCTACAACCTGCTGACGAATTTCTTTCCGCTGCACCTTGCCGAGCTCGAACTGGAACGCGGAGACGATATGCTGCTTCTCGACTTCGGACATGCTGTTCCAGAACATGGACGCCTGGCTGAAATGATCCTTGAAGCTGTCGCTTCGCTCTCTTACCTTCCGTCCCTCTACCTTCTCGGTATAATGTTCATAACCGCCATGCTCTCCGGGCACCGGTGCCGGCGTATTGCCGGCGATTCCGTTCTTATGATAGCTGACAGGCCCTTTATTTATCGTCATGCGATGCATGCCGTCACGCTGGTTATTGTGGACCGGCGCAACCGGGCGATTGATCGGTATCTCGTGAAAGTTCGGTCCGCCGAGACGGGACAGCTGCGTATCCGTATAGGAGAACAGCCGGCCTTGCAGCAGCGGGTCGTTGGTGAAATCAATCCCCGGCACGACATGTCCGGGATGGAAGGCGATTTGCTCGGTCTCGGCGAAGAAGTTATCGGTATTGCGGTTCAGCGTCATTTTTCCGATAAGCCGCACCGGGACGAGCTCCTCCGGCCATATTTTCGTAGTATCCAGAATGTCGAAGTCAAAACGGAATTCATCTTCCTCCGGAATCATCTGCACGCCAAGCTCATACTCCGGAAAGTTCCCCGATTCGATCGCTTCCCACAGATCGCGGCGGTTGAAATCCGGATCCTTTCCCGCAATCTTCTGCGTTTCATCCCAAACTAAGGAATGGGTGCCAAGCACCGGCTTCCAGTGGAATTTCACAAAATGGGCTCTGCCTTCCTCATTCACAAACCGGAATGTATGTACACCGAAGCCCTCCATCATCCGAAAGCTTCTCGGCAGCGCCCGGTCGGACATTGCCCACATCACCATATGCACGCTCTCGGTATTATTGGCCACGAAATCCCAAAAAGTATCGTGCGCGGACTGGGCCTGCGGAATTTCGTTGTGCGGCTCCGGCTTCACGGCATGAACGAAATCGGGAAACTTCATTGCATACTGAATGAAGAACACCGGCATGTTGTTGCCGACAAGATCGTAATTGCCTTCCTCCGTGTAAAACTTGGTCGCAAAACCCCTTACATCCCTGACCGTGTCCGCTGAGCCTCTGGACCCCGCAACCGTGGAGAAACGGACGAACACCGGCGTAACCGTTGATGGGTCCTGCAGAAACTTCGCCCGGGTAAACGCCCTCATGGATTCGTACACCTGGAAAAAGCCGTGAGCTCCGAAGCCCCTGGCGTGAACGATACGTTCAGGAATCCTTTCATGGTCAAAATGGGTCATCTTCTCCCGGAAGTGGAAATCCTCCATAAGGGTCGGCCCGCGAACCCCCGCTTTCAGCGAATGCTCGTCCTCGGATACCCGAAGCCCTTGGTTGGTGGTCAAGCCTTTGCCATCATTATCCACCGTAAATTGAGCCAGCTGCTGGTCCTTGATCGTCTTCTTGCTGCTGTTGTTCGAATTGGAATCCTTCATGCGTCTCGAACCTCCTGGTTTATAGTTGGTACGAATATCTGCCACTATTAAACATGGGTGCGTCAACTAGGTAGCAGAATAACTAGGCATCCGAGAACTATTACCCTGCAATATGGAAAGCGAATCCAGATTCACCCTTCCTTCATGAAACGCTCATCCGATAGCTTTAAGGAAACATCCAGCACGAACCCAATAAAAATGGGTCCTTATCAAGTAAAAAGAACGGATTCATTTATATAGAACCATTTGGTATAGGGAGCACCAAATAAAAAAACAGCCTCTCTCATCAGAGACAGGCTGCTTATGTTAACCCTATTGTAGCAGCGGGTTGATTATAACTTCGGTGGAATCAGTCCTTGAAGCTTATCCGGATTTCGCACAATATAGATTTCTTGAATCAATCCATCCTTCACATTCACAAAAACAACTCCGGTTATGACCCCTTGATGATAGAACACGACGCCGGTTTGACCATTCAGCTCCTTGATCTCGATTAACAGCGAATCGCCATCTTCCAGCTGTGCATTGTGAAGAATCCCCAGCAGGAAGCGGGCGACCTTCTCTCTCGATTCGACCGGGCGGGCAGCGGCGATGACCTTGCCTCCGCCATCCGAGATGAGAACAGCATCTTCCGCAAGCAAGCTTAGTACATGCTCGGCATTCCCGGCCGATAATGCCGCAAAGAAGCCATTCACCCACTCCTCCGCCACAGTTCCCACGCCGATCAGATCATCCTCCGTGATCCCCATCTTGCCACGGGCTCTGCTCATCAGCTTGCGGCAATTCGTTTCACTCTTCTCCACAAGCTCCGCAATTTCAGGATAGTCGAAGCCCAGCGCCTCCCGAAGAACGAAAACAGCTCGTTCAGCGGGTGAGAGCCGTTCCAGCAGAACGAGCATCGCATAGGACAGCAGATCTTGATTCTCAACCGCCTCGTAGCTGTCGCCGAATGCACTCGGAATCGGCTCGGGAAGCCACGGACCGAAGTATTCCTCCCGTCGCTGCCTTGCCGATTTGAGATGATCGAGACACCGGTTCGTTACCATTTTGCACAAATAGGCCTTCGGTTCCTTAATCTGATCCATCGGCAGGCTCTGGACCTTGACGAACACATCTTGAACAGCGTCCTCCGCGTCGGAGACGGTGCCTGTCATTTGGTATGCGAGGTGAAACAACAGATTTCTATATTGCTTATACAGCTCTCCCACGGGTATCCTCATTCCTTTAGATTGTTATAGTCGCTGTCGGTTAACGAACCATGCTGGCATGATTCCACATGAACGTCTTCACTTTGTAAGCGAGCTTGCCGGTGATCATGATATCGATTCCCCAGGTCCGGCTCCATACCAATCCGTGACCGGGGCCGAGCCCGACCGTGTAGCCTTGCGAAACGCCGCGATGCCTCTCGGCGTTTGCGCCCTGCCCGGATAAATCAGCCTTGATGATTCTGCCTAACCGGGTTGCCTGTGGAATGGCCTCCTTGCATGTCATCCGATCTGCTTCGCCGGTAACGGGATCTACGATATGGGCACAATCGCCAATACTGTACACGCCGGGTGCCCCCTGAACACGGTAGCTTTCATCCACGATGATTCGGCCGTCCCCGGTCAGGGGAAGCCCCAGGCTGCGAGCGATTGGATTCGGAGCAAGCCCAAGCGTCCACACGGTAAATCCGACCGGCAGCGAATCCCCGTCAGATAACCGCAAGCGGCCCTGTTCCTCACTCACCGCTCTTGTCCGGTGATGAAGCATAATCCCTAGGTTTTGCAAATAGCGCTCTAGCCGATGACCCACCTTTGCTGGTCCCTCCATAAACAGTCGTTCCTGGGTATTCAGCAAATGGACGCGGATGTTGTGAGGATCGAGCCGAAGTGCCGCAGCTTCCTTTCTCATGGCGAACGCCAGCTCCGCCGAGGTTTCAATTCCGGTGATTCCGGCTCCCGCTACCGCTGCACTCATCAGGCGAAGCTTCTCTGCTCCATCCGCCATCGTGGCGGCAAGCTTCAGATTGGCCATCCAATGCTCCCGGATGCGCGCTGCTGCATTCGGTCCGGTCAGCGCATATCCTCCTTGCTCCGGATTCGGCATCCGGACGATGCTGCCAACGGATACGACGAGGACATCATAATCGAGTGTATGGCTGATCCCCGCCCGATCCTGATAACGAAGCGATTTATGGTCTTTATCGATGCCCGTCACGGCTCCTTGCAATACCTCCGTTCCTTCAGGGACGATCCGCTCCCACGGCACGTGTATCGGCTCCCCGGTAGCTGCCGGACGGAACAGCAGCACCTTGCGGACATGCGCAGGCGCTTTATCCAGCAAAATGAGTCGGAGCTTCCCTCCGTTTGATAGTTCCGCATGGGCTTTGTGAATCGCTTTGAGTGCGTGAATGCCGGCAAAGCCGCCGCCTACAACGATACAAGTCAGATTTTTCATATACCCCATCTCCCTTATCAGCGCGTATTTGCACATGTAACGAGGAGGGAGCGATTTTTGTGACACCGCTTCGGAACAATCGATGGGACATTTCGGCTACCAAGGTTTTAAAATCTATTGTATTTCAAAGACCATATACTGGTAGTAATTGTGTATAGAAAAATCCTCGTTCAATGTGATACCCTTACATCTGTTGATTTTAAGAGAGGAATCTTGATCGAAAAAATTCCGCACTGATTAAACAATGAAGAGTATCATCAAGAAGTAATGACTCTTTGACTATAAATAAAGAGTTCAAAAGAAGGAGACCATTTGTAATTGAAGGAGCGCATGTTAGCTTATCGAAGAAAAAAACATTCTAAAATCATCATAATTGTTGCCGTATTCATTATCTTTTTATCTATCGTCCTTCTGATTATCAAAAGTAATGCTAAAAAAAGAATCGAAGTGACGTCGAGTTATTATGCCAGTTTCGTTTCGAGTGTACAAACGTTAGATAAGATGCTTGCTCAAACTTCTGGCGCTAAAGCAGATGAGATTGCTATTAAGATGTTAGACGTGTATACAACCGTTATTTTTGTGAACGATCGACTTGATTTGTTAGAGGATAACGCTCATGGTTTTTTGGGATTAGAAGTTCTTAAGAACGATTTTTCCGCATTTAAATATACTTTTGCATCCATTGTAAGAAGCTGCATTGAAGATAGAGACGGATTGGAATCAGAAATACATTTGAAAGTGGCGAAACATATCCATTTATTCTCTATTAATTTACCGAGAAATTACGAGAATTCTAATGATTTTTACAACCAGTTTCGTAGAGCAGCAGAGCATATTAAGCCGTTACCTAACATTCCATTCGAAAAATAATCCTACCATCTGCCAAGCGAACTTCACTGTATTTTACTACAAACTTAGAAGATAATCTGTCCTTGAAAAGCGGTGGGTCTGCTTTCTTTATCATCATCTTACTTGCGCCCGGGCTTGTCTCAGGAACTTGATCGTTATCTCGGAATCCCATACTTGATTGTTGTTCATACCGCCCAATATAGTGCTTTTTTCTGCAGGTACGTCCGGAACATTTACTTCTTTCCCGTTGATATGGGCCACAAGAAACCTGACGTTACCGTCTTTAATTAATGCCGGACTCGTGGTTTCGTGATTTACAGAAAGAGAACCCTTCATGATGTCCAGTGATTTATCCAGTCTCGAAGCATCTCCCCCAGCCATTACCACCCTGAAGCCGGCATTATGCCTCTCGATGCTTAGAAATGATTTTCCAGCATCACCAGAGTATACAATAAATTCATATTGGCCTGTCGGCTTTGAGAGATCCATTAAACTGTCAGTAACACGGTCGAACTTGTTGGCATCAAAAAAATGAACTTCAAATCCAGGCCCAAGCGTTACGGAATTGACCTCTTCTTCATTTTTATAACCATAGCCGGCCGGATCCTCCAGGATCAATTTCTTAAATTCCTCAAGTCCGGCACCTTCTGCATAGTGCTGGATGTCTTCTGGAATACCGGCAACGTCATTATCTGTTGACCACAATCCGAAGCAAATGACTGCACTTAGAAGGGCAAGTACAACGTATTTTAAATGCCTCATCACATAACCTCCCGATGAGCAGCGGCGATTAAACGTCCCACTCCTTCCTCCATCCGGTTCTCGGGGATAAACGAATAGCTAAGCCGAATCCACGAGTCCATAGCATCAAGCGGGTCGCAGATGCGGCCGGGCACAAAGGCCACGGACGCTTGCAGGCACCGCTGCAGCAGTGCATCCGCCGATAACGTCTCGGGCAGTTGCACCCACAGATTCAAGCCCCCGCCCGGACTATTCCATTTCCAGCCGGTCGGAGCAAGCAGCGCCTCCATTTTCTCCTTGCGCAGCTCCAGCGCCGTGCGCAGCTTCGCCACATGATTCTGAAGACGGCTGGAGAAGAAGTACTGCTGAAATATTTTTTGTGTCAATAACGGCGTGCCGTTATCGGACAGCGCTTTGACGGGAACGATCGCCTGCATCATTTCGGGACGTGCGGCAAGCACGGAGATCCGGAGCCCCGGTGCAACATATTTGCTAAAACTGCGAATGTGGATGACGTAGCCTTCGGTATCATAGTAGAACATCGGCGCCGGCGGCATCGCTCCGAAATACATATCATGGTACACCTCGTCCTCCACCAGAATGCACGCGTAGCGCTCGGCCATCTCGACCAACTGCTTCCGCTGAGGCACGGGGACCGTGTAACCCGTAGGGTTCTGGAAGGTAGGGTTCATATAGAACAACGATGGCTTCTCATCCCGCATGAGCTGCTCGAGCCGGTCAAGGTCATAGCCCATTGGCGTAATCTCAACTGGAACGATCTTCACGTTTTGCTGGACGAACACATCAATCGCCGGACTGTACGTCGGCCGTTCGATCAATATGGTGTCCCCGCTTTTCACGAATGCACGGGATATCAAGTCTATTGCTTGCTGCGAGCCCGTCGTGATCATCAGCTCCTCGGGATGCAGCGATATGCCTTGCTTTTGCATGAAATAATGCGTTAATTCTTCGCGCAGCTCCGGATCTCCCTTCACCGAGGAATAAGTGCTCAAAACTCTCGGGTACTTATCAAACACTTGCTTCACATGGTTTGACAAAAAGGCGTTCGGCAGCAGATTGGGATTGATCAGCGCCTCCGACATTTGATATTCCACCGGGATGCGATGGATGTCCGACAACCGGCTGCGATGGATATACTGCGATTTGGCACGATATGTCCATGCTTGTTCCTTACGATTGATTCCTGCCGGTCCTTGGCTTGCAGGCGCCACGAAATAACCGGATTTGTACTTGGATACAACAACGCCCTCATCCTGCAGCCGTTGATACGCCTTCAGGACCGTCAATCGGTGCACTTGCATTTCCTCGGCCAACTGCCGGACAGACGGGAGCCGCTCATGCTCCCCCCACTTTCCGGATTGAATCCCCTCAATGATGACGTCATAAACCGACTGATGAAGCGTCCGCTTTCCTGATCCTGCTTCCCAGGACGATTGCACCCGCACCCTCTCCTTCTCCGATCGCAATGTAGTTTGGCAATCTGTTCTATTCCTTGCCGATCTGTTCTATTAGCTTCCTATTATAGTATACAAAAAGGAGGAGGAACCATGATTATTTTCAACTATTTGCTGATGTGCGCCATATTCAGCACAACATTTCTCGTCATCAAGATCGGCGTCGAGGCCGGACTTCCGCCGTTCTTCTCGGCGGGATTACGATTTTTACTCGCAGGTGCGCTCCTCTTCCTCTGGATGCATTGGAAGCGTAAAGCCAGTCTGCGCCTGCTCCTGCGCAAGGAATTCATCCTGATCGGGATGACCAGCACGTTTACGACCTTCGCCACGCTGTACTGGGCGGAGCAGCATGTCGATTCAGGGCTCGCCGCTATTTTGTCCGCCACGGGACCGATGATGATCCTGATCATCCAAGCCGTATTCTTGGGAAAACGAAGCAGCCGCAGCGACTACATAGGCTGTATCATCGGCTTCATGGGTGTCTGTCTGCTTATCATGCCGAAGCTGGTGCTGGAGCATGAAGGCGTATGGATCTTCAGCTGCATCCTGATTCTTATCGGCGAAGCCGCATACGCTGTCGGAAGCCTGGCAACGCGCAAGCTGACCTTTGATCTGTCTGATGTGTCGCCGATCACCCTAAATGCAGTGCAGATGCTCTACGGAGGGGCCGCATTGCTCCTGTTATCGTTGTTCACGGAGCAAGTGACGATGGAGCAGCTGCAATCCTGGCCGGCTGCCGGTTCGATCTTGTACTTGATGGCCGTCGGCTCCATGCTCGCGCACAGCCTGTATGCCTGGCTGCTAAAAGCAACGAATGCTTACTTTCCATCGACGTGGCTCTTCATATCCCCGATGGTCGCATTGGGGCTCGGGGCACTGCTGTACGGAGAACACGTAACGAGCTCCTCCATTCTGGGCAGTATTCTGGTTCTGTTCGGGATTATCCTGATGCAGTGGCGGGGCATCCGCTCCCGCCTGCAGACACGTAAACACGGAACGTCATCGGTATAGGATGAGGGTGTGAAGGCGGCAACTCCACATTTGCGTGACAAAAAAAACAGCTGCGTCGCTCGTAAGTCTTGTTACGAACGCGCAGCTGTTTTTTTGAATGTCCTGTCCACCATCTATATGGACCCTTAGCTTGCATCACTTCATTTAATCGACCTTCGCACGATACGCATCAGCGCTCAGCAGCTTCCCAAGCGCTTCCTCCACATCGCCGTCCACCTCAACCTCGACGAGCCAACCGCCTTCATATGGTTCGCCGTTCACCAGCTCCGGCTGATCCTCAAGCGTTTCGTTGATCTTCGTAATTTTGCCGGAAACCGGACAATACAGCTCCGATACGGTTTTAACCGACTCAATTGTGCCGATGCTGTCCCCTGCGCTCACGATCGTACCCGGCTCAGGCAGCTCTACGAATACGATATCGCCAAGCTGGCACTGCGCATGATCGGAAATGCCGACGCGCACTACATTGCCGTCCACCTTCAAAGCCCATTCATGATCGTCGCTGTACACCAAGTTCTCTCTGATTTCGCTCATTACGGATACACCCTTTACTTTTGGATTCATAATGAAGTGAATATATAAAAAAAAGGACGAAAAAAAAGGCCTTCGCCTTCTCTCTGTCCTCGGTACCTGAGAGTTTATGACGGACTGTCAGATTGATTGTCCCGTCTTTCCCCTTGGGTGGCTTGCGCACTCTCCAGAGCTGCGTCAGATGGCGGTACTTTTACCTGAGAGATTATTCGTTAGCCCGGCGGGGTTAACGGGTTGCTCCTTCGGTGCCGCTTAAGGCTGCTTACGCCTGATCTTGCGGTCTCTCCCATCCATCGTCATCCGCTTATTCGGTTGGATGATTCTCCCACAGAATAAATCAGGGCTTATCGTTGTGTCAAGATATCTGACAGAATTTTATTATACTCACGATGATGCAAATTTGAATTCAGCTGCCACCGGAACCATATAGACGAACTAACCTGTTCCCCTCTATATGTTGCAAATTTATAGTTTCCCTTGGGATTATTGCAAAATCCTTCAAACTTCGCATTCAAAACTTAATTTAATGGTTGACACGTTATGGAGAATGCCGTTTATAATAATCAGAAGAACGACACAGGTTAGATAACAACTTCATAACAAGATACGGCGAATGATGGTAGCGGGAGAGATTACCGGTCAGACCCGCTTGACTGGTAACGCCGAAGGAGTAAGCCGCTTGCTTGCGGTGAATCTCTCAGGCAAAAGGACCTTTACCGGACGCACCTCTGGAGAGCATTCTACAATGTAGAATCACCCACGGGGAAACTCACACGAGCTCTACATAACGACAAACTTCATGAGATGTGGGGTAACTCTCAGGTACAAAGGACAGAGCAGAAGATCGAAGAAACGAACGTGCTGGTTTTAGCGCGTTTTGTTAGCTTCCCTTCTGCCTGTCCTTTTTTGATGTTCCACGCGTTTCTACCAATCTGAAGAGGTGAAGAGATGAGTTCATTACTGCGCACACCGCTTTACCCGCTTTACTCCGATTTCCCTTCTGTCCGCTGCATCGATTTCGGCGGCTGGGAGCTGCCCGTGCAATTTACCGGCATCGTTCAAGAGCATGAAGCCGTTCGCAAGCATGCCGGACTGTTCGATGTGTCACATATGGGCGAATTTTTCGTTGCCGGTCCGGATGCCGAGGCTTTTCTCCAGACGCTGACGACAAACGACGTGACCCGGCTATCGGTCGGCCAGGCCCAATATACTTTGCTGTGCAACGACAACGGCGGGGTTGTGGATGATCTTCTCGTCTATAAGCTGGCTGACGAACGCTACATGCTCGTTGTCAATGCATCGAATATCGACAAAGATTTTGCTTGGCTTCATGATCAACGTTTCGGTGACATCGAGCTCCGTAACGCATCCGCGGAGACGGCACTGATCGCGCTGCAGGGTCCTGCAGCCGAAGCGATCATATCGGCAGCCGTACCGGAAGCTGAAACACTCCAATCCCTTCCTTCCTTTCACTTCATTCAGCATGTTAACGTATTTGGTTCCAAGGCCCTCGTCTCCCGGACCGGTTACACCGGAGAGGATGGTTATGAAATATACTGCACCGCAAACGAAGCTCCGGCCATTTGGAGAGGCCTCCTTGACGCAGGTCAAGCGCATGGCTTAGTCCCCGCAGGTCTCGGCGCTCGAGACACGCTCCGTTTCGAAGCCAAGCTGCCGCTTTACGGGCAGGAGCTTTCGGCAGATATATCGCCGCTGGAAGCCGGCCTCGGATTTTTCGTCAAGCTGGATAAAGGCGATTTTATTGGACGTGAAGCACTGCTTCGGCAAAAAACAGAGGGTATTCCCCGCAAGCTTGTCGGCATCGAAATGATCGACCGCGGCATCCCTCGTTCTCACTATACCGTTCATGACGGAAACGGTGATCCGATCGGTGAAGTTACGAGCGGAACGCAATCCCCTACGCTGAAACGCAGCCTGGGACTTGCGCTTATCGACAGCGCCCATGCAGCGCTTGAATCCGAGGTGTGGGTTGAAATCCGCGGGAAGAAGCTAAAGGCCAAAGTCGTCAAAACCCCATTCTACAAAAGAGGAGCTGCCTTAACATGAAGCATCGTTATTTGCCTATGACCGATCAGGATCAAGCCGAGATGCTTGCCGTGATCGGCGCGAAGTCGATCGAGGATCTGTTTGCCGACATCCCTGCGGCCATCCGTTATGACGGCGTCCTGCCCATGTCGGAAAGAATGAGCGAACCTGAGCTGCTGAAGCATATGCGCGCCCTTTCGGACCGCAATGCCGACTTTGACCGATACGCCAGCTTTCTGGGCGCCGGCTTGTACGATCACCATATTCCGGTCGTGCTGAACCACGTCATTTCCCGCTCGGAATTCTATACGGCCTACACGCCGTATCAGCCGGAGATCAGCCAAGGCGAGCTGCAGGCCATATTCGAATTTCAATCCTATATCTGCGAGCTGACCGGCATGAAAGTGGCGAATGCCAGCATGTATGACGGCTCCACCGCGCTTGCCGAAGCTGCGGCTCTTGCCAGCGGCGCCACGAAACGAAAAAAAATCATCGTTTCCCGCGCCGTGCATCCGGAGGCACGCGAGATTCTGCTCACGTCTGCCCATGGCTTGAATCTGGAGGTGATCGAGATCGGGTGCGAGAACGGCGTGACCGACCAAGAGGCGCTTGCTGCCGCAATCACGGACGAAACGGCCGCCGTCCTCCTCCAGTCGCCGAATTTCTTCGGATGCATCGAAGATGTGAAGGCCATCGAGCCTAAGGTTCACCAGCATAAAGCGCTGCTCGTCATGAGCGTGAATCCGCTCTCGCTAGGCTTGCTGGAATCGCCGGGCGTCATCGGGGCCGATATCGTTGTCGGCGATGCCCAGCCGCTCGGCATCCCGGCCTCTCTCGGCGGGCCGACGTGCGGATTCTTCGCGGTCTCCGAGCCGCTCATGCGCCGCATTCCCGGACGGATTGTCGGCCAGACCGTCGACAAGGACGGCAAGCGCGGATTCGTATTGACGCTGCAAGCACGCGAGCAGCATATCCGCCGGGAGAAAGCGACGTCCAATATTTGCTCCAACCAGGCGCTTCTCGCTCTCTGCGCTTCGGTATACATGTCCACGATGGGGAAAGCGGGGATGCAGGAAGCCGCACTCTTGAATGTGCGCAAATCCCACTATGCAGCGGATCGTGCTGCCAAAGGTTCACTCTCCCTTCCGTTCAGCGCGCCGTTCTTCAACGAATTCGTGGTGAAGCTGCCGGAAGGTACGAACATTGACGCCGTTAACCGGAAGCTGCTTGCGGCCGGGTTTATCGGCGGATACGATCTCGGAACCGCCTACCCCGAGCTGCAAGGGTGCATGCTGATCGCCGTTACCGAACGGCGGACGAAGGAAGAAATCGACCGATTTATCGATGAATTGGAGGCGATCGTATGAAACCGGAAAAAGCATTGATATTTGAACTCAGCAAGCCGGGCCGTGTCGCCTATTCGCTCCCCGAATGCGACGTACCGGAGACGGATGCAGCCTCATTGATTCCGGAGCATCTGCTTCGCAGCCAGCCTGCCGAGCTGCCGGAGGTCTATGAGGTCGATGTCATCCGTCATTATACCGAGCTGTCGCGACGAAACTTCGGCATCGATAACGGCTTCTATCCGCTCGGCTCTTGTACGATGAAATACAATCCGAAAATTAATGAGGACGTGGCCCGTTTCGGCGGTTTTGCCAAGATCCACCCCTACCAGCCGGAAGAAAGCATCCAAGGCGCGCTGGAGCTTCTTTACACGCTGCAGCATGATTTGGCCGCGCTGACCGGCATGGATCAGGTTACGCTTCAGCCCGCTGCCGGCGCCCACGGGGAGTGGACGGGTCTGATGCTGATCCGTGCATACCACGAAAGCCGCGGCGAGAAGCGCACAAAAGTCATCGTTCCCGATTCCTCCCACGGCACGAATCCTGCCAGCGCTACCGTTGCCGGCTATGAGACCATTACGATAAAATCCAACGAGCGCGGCATGGTCGATCTTGAGGCGCTGCGCGCAGTCGTAGGCGAAGATACCGCAGCGCTGATGCTGACCAATCCAAGCACCCTCGGCCTGTTCGAGGAGCAGATCGTGGAAATCGCCGAAATCGTGCACGAAGCAGGCGGCCTGCTCTACTATGACGGAGCCAACTCCAACGCGATCATGGGCATTACGCGTCCGGGTGATATGGGTTTTGACGTCGTTCACCTCAATCTGCATAAAACGATGAGCACCCCGCACGGCGGCGGCGGTCCCGGCGCAGGTCCTGTCGGCGTCAAGAGCAAGCTGATTCCGTTCCTGCCGAAGCCGGTCGTCTCCAAACGGGATGACGGCACGTATTATTGGGACTACGACCGTCCGGAATCCATCGGGCGGGTTAAAGCGTTCTACGGCAACTTCGGCATACTTGTTCGCGCTTATACGTATATCCGAACCTATGGTCCGGAAGGATTGCGACGTGTATCCGAGCTGGCCGTCCTCAATGCGAATTATATGATGCATCGTCTGGCGCCTTATTACGAGGTTGCTTACCCGGGCCTCTGCAAGCATGAATTCGTGCTGTCCGGCAGGAAGCTGAAGGAGTATGGCGTTCGGACGCTGGACGTCGCCAAGCGTTTGCTGGATTTCGGCTACCATCCGCCGACCATCTACTTCCCGCTGAACGTTGAGGAGTGCATCATGATCGAGCCGACGGAGACGGAAAGCAAGGAAACGCTTGACGGCTTCATCGATACGATGATCCAAATCGCCAAGGAGGCACAGACCGATCCGGAGCTGGTTAAGAACGCGCCGCACACCACCGTCGTAAAGCGCCTTGACGAAACGACGGCTGCACGCAAACCGGTACTGAATTGTTCGTGCGGTTAATTGGGGCTGCATCAGAAAGGAAACGAGCATGAAACTCTTCGGCATCCCGCCGCAGCTTCCATCCTGATTGCGGGAAGGTAGCGACAGGCCAGCCGCAGCTCACAGCCAACCTGTATATGCATGATTAAAGGGATCCCATACGCCGACATTGCGGCGCATGGGATCCCTTATTGGGTAACGTTAGTTTTTTCTTCCATCATATTATGAAGTTCTGTGGCTCAAAGCTCCGGCTCAATGTGCAGACATTAAGATTTCATATCCAGCCTCCAGATCAGCTCTCCTGATACCGCATCGACATACTGCAGTGTGGCCGCCTTTTCTGTTCCGTCCAAGGAGTTGCTCCGCTTCACAGCAGGCTCATAGATCAGCCGATAGCGTCCCGAATTGTCATCTCCGTCTAAGTACCAACGCATCGACACCTCCAGCTGCTCCTCCACTTTCCGCGCTGCCTCTTCTTCACTGATCTTCGCGATAAAGTTGTTCTGTTCAAGCTCCCGAATCTTCTCCATGGACACGCCGCGATACATTAAAACTTCACCGGTGATGCTGCATATGCTGATCGTCACGCTCTCTAGGCGCACACGGTAGGGTCCGATAAACATCGGCAAATGGAAAAACTCCCGTTCCGGGTCCTTCTCTTCTTGCTGATCGAGCTCCAATTGCAAATAATTGATATACTCGGGAAAGCACTGATGAAGGAATTGCTGTGCTTTCTCCCAGCACTCCGCGCGGGTAAACGATGGTTTCTTCCTCTTCATGCGATCCGGTTTCACTCTAGTGTAATAACTAACGAGCTGGCCCGTGGATTTCTCGATTTGGAGCGTATGCGATGCTTTTAACCTGTTAAGAGCCTGCCCCCATCTTCTTGACATATATCCGTCCACGGAGAGCGGCTCCTCTTGGGCGCCGCTAGTCCGCTCTTCCGCTGACTCCCGCTCAGTATAGAAGAGATACAATTGTTCACCGTCATCCTTGCGCTCCCCTAAAGCATATAACGAAGAATCAATTCCCAAGACGGTCTCCCAATAACGCTGGGCTGCGTTCCAATCATTGAAATCCATGTTGTTTATCGAAACATTCCCACGATATCCCGCTGACTTGTCCGGTTTCATCGGATCATCCTGAACGTTAGGTCCGCTCCTGTTGAACTCGCTGATGGGGCGGGTCGGCGGATACAGCGCATGCAGAAGATCTTGCAAAGGCTCGCCGGACACCGCATCATACTTACGATGAATCGTAACCGGCTCATAAACGAGACGATGCTCCATCGTGTCCGCTGTCGTTTCATTATCGCCCGGATACAATGCAGCAATGACGGGAACCAAGCACAGCTCCTGTATCATTGTTCGTCTTGCCGTATCGGGGCTTATCCTCTCGGCAGGCCATTCCGGCAACCTCATCGCCGAGGACGCTTCCTTCCGGTAACGAACCACCCGCAAGTCCCGGTTTATACGCAGCGTACATCCGGTATCCGGCAATTCCAGTCCGCCCACTTCCATTCTGTATTCGACGGTGTACTCGTTATGGATATCGTCGATGCGGACCCGGGTGAACTGTTCACAGCCCGGCAGATGTTGCTTCACAAAAGCATTAGCCGCAGCTCTTACAGCCTTCGTAGAGACTTCGCTGACATCCGCCTCCTCCTTCTCGGTTCGGATATAGAGACTCATCAAATCTCCGGTTTCAAGAGATAGCGAGACTTCGATATTATTGTCTTCGCTGTGCGGATCCTCCCATATGTACGTACGCTCCCTCGGTGCTTCGCCCTTTGGTGTATTATCTGCCATGGCGAGCCGATAATGCTCGGGGATATTGACAACCGCCTTGGCTGAAGCCAGCAGTGTCGAGTCGTCAAGAGCCATGGTTAAGCCTCCCTTCGATTCCTTTTTTCCATGGGTCTTCATTTCCATCCTTCAAGAATAGTATATAATGAGAAATATCTTGGATCGATCAAGCTCAAAAATTAATAGAGATGCGGTGATACCTTGAACACAACAACGGAAACCCTCAGCGTTACAAAATATTTGGAACGAATCGGCTATTCCGGTCCGATCGTCGAGAGCGCCTACATGCTAGCCAGGCTGCAGGAGCAGCATGTGCATTCGGTTCCCTATGAGAACCTGGATATCCTGGCAAATATTCCGCTTTCCCTCGAGATCCCGGCGCTCTACGATAAAATCGTGAATCGGCGTCGCGGAGGATTTTGCTTCGAACTCAACGCACTATTCGGGTGGCTGCTGCAAGAGCTTGGGTTTGAAGTAACCCATTATTTCGGACGATTTTGGCAAGGCGAATCGCATACGCCTCCGAAAAGGCGGCATCAGGTTCTGCAGGTAACCATCGGGGAGCAGCGTTTTATCGCTGATGTAGGCGTAGGTGGAGCAGGTCCCCGTCAGCCGCTGGAGCTGGTTGACGGTCTCGAACAGGTGCAGGGCGACGAGACCTATCGCCTTCGGGCAAATACCGATTACGGCTGGATGCTGGAGCAGCAGAAGCATGGTGGCTGGGAGTCCGTCTTCTCCTTCACCGAAGAACCCAATCTGCCGCAAGACTTCATCACTACATCCTATTGGTGCGAGCATGCCCCCGATTCGCCGTTCAACAAATTCGCAAGAATCTCCATGCGGACAGCAGAAGGCCGAAACACCGTAGAAGGCGAGGAGTTCCGGATTTTTACGAGCGGCGGGGTCCACACCTTCAAGCCGAGGTCTGAACAGGAGTTTGAGGATGCGCTGTATACCTATTTTGGAATCAAGGTCCCTGAGCAATTAAAGCAATAAGCCTGCGTATGCGGTAAACTCCATGGTTCAAACTTAGAGTTTATAAACTGCGGCAAGCCACGATAAACCGGGTTCCCTTAGGGAGCCCGGTTATTATTGTTATTTAAGGCTGTTTAAAATCGCACATCAAACGATGAAAAAATAGGCTCGCATGGGAGCAGACGCTGCAATCGCAACGTTAATATTCGATTTTTCGCTCGGCAGAAGACCATGCTTGAAAAGGCAGCAAGTAATCAGCCGGTTGAAGCAATCTCATCGGGATGGAACGCTGATCCATAGGCTTTTCGATTTCTTCGTAGATGAAATGATCGTCAAAGCCGATATTGGCAGCGTCCTTCTTCGTGCTTGCATAATAAACCGCATCCGGTCTGGACCAATAAATAGCTCCAAGACACATCGGGCAAGGCTCGCAGCTGGTGTAGATCACGCATCCGGTCAGCTGGAAGCTCTGAAGATGATTACAGGCTTCGCGAATCGCCTGAACTTC
Source organism: Paenibacillus sp. FSL W8-0919 (assembly GCF_038003785.1). NCBI lineage: Bacteria > Bacillati > Bacillota > Bacilli > Caryophanales > Paenibacillaceae > Paenibacillus > Paenibacillus sp. FSL W8-0919. The sequence goes on along the minus strand of NZ_JBBOPV010000001.1, from coordinate 4,243,431 downwards.
AGCATGCGCCGTCGGATCGTTTAATGTTGTGACGAGATTTCGCCCTTTGCCAATCACCTTGCCATCCTTGACCACAATCGCTCCGAACGGGCCTCCTTCGGCTTGCTGCACGTTACGAAAGGCTTCGTCAATCGCCATCTTCATCCAATACTCATGGCCGCATAACGTCATCTTAAAACCGCTCCCTTCTCGCTTCATGATTTCAACAAGTCTGTACCATTTTATTTTTCCAAGCATTTTTTCCACTGGACATATGCCACTCAAAATATCATAACACATCCTATTTGAATCACCATAATATTTCCAGATCATGAGACAATCCATGCGGTTAGGGTCAGGGGTACGGCGAAATTTTCGGTTGACGATATGTATACATACGTATACAATCAAATTTAATAGTATACAAATGTATACATACGGCGATTTGAATGTTATACATTTGGATAGGATCATTCAGGAGGTGAGCGGAATGAGACACGAAGACCCCATCGACAAGATCCCGCATCGAGAAGATTTCGAAGCTAACCAACGACGCGGGGGACGGCATAATCGGCACCGTGATGACCGGAGCCACTCGGGCAGGGAGCACGGCAGGGCCCAGACCTTCCGTCGAGGACGCGCGCTGGCATTTCTGGACCAGTTATACGTGAAGCGGGACACGCTAAAGCGGCAGGTAAACGATCCCGATTTTGTAGCGATTCGTCAAGTCGTGAGCGGGGAATTAAAAGCGGTGGATCAGATCATTCAGGAGTATATCCAGGCTTTCGATCTTCATGAGTCGCAAGGAGCGGAGGAATGAAGTTCAGCGGCGTGATGCATGCCTTTTCTGTTCGTTAAGAATACCTGCATATTACATATGACTTGGGAGTGTGATTGGATTTGATACGAAGGTTTTTCTCTTATTATCGTCCCTATAAGGGCCTATTCATCCTTGATTTTACGTGCGCGGTTATCGCCGGATTGCTGGAGCTGGCTTTTCCGCTCGCCGTCAGCAAGTTTATTGACGACCTGCTGCCCGGGCAGAACTGGCCCCTGATTCTGATCGCTTGTCTGGTGCTGCTGTCCATTTATGCGCTGAATACGGCGCTTCAATATATCGTGACCTATTGGGGGCATATGCTCGGCGTGAACATCGAAACCGATATGCGCGCTAAAATGTTCTCCCATATCCAGAAGCTGTCCTTCCGTTTCTTCGACAACAACAAGACCGGCCATCTAATGGGACGTGTGACGAATGACCTGAATGACATTGGCGAAGTTGCCCATCACGGACCGGAGGATGTATTCATCGCCGTCATGACGCTGCTCGGCTCGTTCTCTCTGATGGCATACATCAATTTGGAGCTGGCGCTGATCACGTTCATCATCGTCCCGCTGATGGCTTGGCTCATCATTAAATTCGGGGGACGAATGACGACAACCTACCGTCAATTGTTCCGGGATGTAGGGAATTTCAATGCCCGTATCGAAGACAACGTTGGCGGCATCCGCGTCGTTCAGTCCTTTGCCAATGAGGAGCATGAGAAACAGCTGTTCGAGGTGGAGAACAAGCAGTTCCGTGCCACCAAGCTGCTTGCCTACAAAACGATGGCAAAGAGCACGTCCGTCAGTTACATGTTAATGCGGCTGATTACCGTGTTTGTCATGATTTGCGGTGCATGGTTCTTTATCCAAGGAAAAATCGAGATGGGCGAATTTATGGCGTTCCTCCTGCTCTCCAATATTTTTTTCCGGCCGATTGAGAAGATCAACGCCGTGATCGAGAGTTATCCGAAAGGGATTGCTGGCTTCAAACGGTATTTGGAGATTATGGATACCGAGCCGGAAATCGCGGATGCGCCTGATGCCATCTCCCTCAAGTCCGTGCGCGGAGATATCCGATTCGAGGGCGTCACCTTCGGGTATGAGCCGAACCGGCCGATCCTGAACAACGTCAGCCTCTCCATCCGTGCGGGAGAAACGGTCGCTTTCGTCGGTCCATCCGGCGCAGGCAAGACGACCATATGCAGCCTATTGCCGCGCTTCTACGAAGTGGACCATGGCCGAATTACCGTCGACGGCATCGATATCCGGAACATTAAGCTGCACAGTCTTCGCAAACACATCGGCATCGTCCAGCAGGACGTGTTCCTGTTCTCAGGCTCGATCCGCGAAAATATCGCTTATGGCGATCTGTCCGCGACAGACGAGCAGATCTGGGAAGCCGCACGCCGGGCTTCGCTGGACGATCTGATCCGCAGCCTGCCGGAAGGCATGGACACGATTATCGGCGAACGGGGCGTGAAGCTGTCCGGCGGACAGAAGCAGCGCTTGTCGATTGCCAGAATGTTTTTGAAAAATCCTCCGATCCTCATCCTGGACGAAGCCACCTCCGCCCTGGACACGGAAACGGAAGCCCAAATCCAAAAGTCGCTTTCCGAATTGTCCGTCGGAAGAACGACGCTCGTTATCGCGCACCGGCTGACAACGATCCAAAACGCTGACCGCATCATTGTCGTTAATAAAGATGGAATTGCCGAACAAGGCACACATCAGGAATTGATTCGATCGGGCGGCGCGTACAGCAGGCTGCATCAATTAAACTAGTCCGGTACCCTGATTGCCGGCAAGATGAGGACGGATCTCGCTTGGAGCGTGGGATCCGTCCTCTTTTTGCGTTATTTTTCCGAAATCTACCCTATCTACCTATTTACTAAGGTCTGCACATCGATTATAAATGATAAAATGATATCAAACGCGTTTATCCGATAAGGGGGCTGCAGTTGCGATGAGACCGAAAATTGCAGTGATTATTGTGCACGGATTGGGTAAGCAGAAGAAAAACTATGCCGATAAGTTCAAGAAGCAAATAAGAGAGGCTTTTGCTAGAGCCTCCGGCCAATCCCCTGATCAGCTGGAGATCGAAGCCGTTCACTGGGCGGATGTATTTGCCGGCAGAGAAGCGGAATTGGAACAGAATATCATCACCCCCTACCGGCTGCGATACCGCCGCCTTCGACGGTATGTGCTTCATAACCTGGCCGATGCCGTTGCCTACCAGCCGGTCGACTCCGAATCCCAAAACTATGACGCCGTTCATATGACCATCAGCCAAGCGCTGCACAGATTAACCGCTTCAGCCGGACCGACCGCCCCGTTATGCGTAATTGCCCACAGCTTGGGCGCCGTTATCGCGAGCAATTTCTTCTATGACCTTCAGCACTCGTCCCGCGGGCATAAGCTTGTAATTGATCCCGCTTCTCCACTGGAAAGAGGGGACACCCTCTCCCTCTTCTATTCTCTTGGCACGACATTACCGCTTTGGAGCCTGCGATACGGTGATTTTGACCGTCCGATCCGCGTCCCCTCCGATCGGCTTAGGGACTATCACGGCAGCCTTGACGGCGAATGGGTCAACTTCTATGACAAGGATGATATCCTTGGGTATCCGCTTAAAGGCGTAGATCCCGCTTACCGGGATGCCGTACGCGAAGATGTCGCCGTTAATGTCGGCGTCTGGTGGAAGAGCTGGAACCCCCTGTGCCACAGCGGATACTTTGCAAGCCGCACCATTCATGAATACATCGCGGATAAGCTGACCTCGGTCATGCGCAACATGGCACCTTATCCATCAGACTAATTCAACATTGGTTTGTGCTGGACCATCCATAATAAAATCCCCTTTCAAGCTAGAAACCGGATCATGATGTTTGACGCCGGCATCGCTAAAGGGGATTTTTCTTTTTGGGTAATTCCAGGGCCAAAGGGTGCTTGGAAACACTATCGGCCATGATCGGCCATCAAGTGCCGGTTTCTTCGCCATACCACAGCTGCCGGAAGCTTTCGCTCGAGCGCAGCAGCTCTTCGGCTGTTCCTTCCGCCTCGATCACTCCCCCGTTCAGGACGATAATATGATCTGCATGATTCAAGGCCGCCCTTCGATGGGATACAACAAGGCAGGTAGCTCCTCTGCGTTCGCGGAACAGTCGTTCCCACAGCTTGCGCTCCGTCTCGACATCCAGCGCACTGGATAGATCATCGAAGACATAGAGTTCTGCATCGCGGACAAGCATCCGCGCAGCAGCGGTACGCTGTGCCTGCCCGCCGGAAAGCTTTACGCCCCGAGGACCGACCATCGTCTCAAGTCCGTCCTGCAGGTGCTTAATATCCTCCTCCATCACCGCAGCATGCAGCGCACGATCCAGACTTCCGGGCTGCTCCTCGATTCCAAGCAGGATATTGTTCCTCAGCTTATCGCTGTACAGCCTAGGAATTTGCGCCGTATAGGCACTTTGCGGCGGAATGAAAAAATCCGCAGGATTATCGATCCGCTCTCCATTCCAGCGGATATCGCCGGCTTCGGCCGGAAGCAGGCCGAGCAGCGTCCGGACGAGCGTGGTTTTGCCGCTACCGATCATACCGGTTACAACCGTAAATGACCCCCGGGTCAGATTAAGGCTGACGTTCTCGATGCCGCGGCCGGTCTCAGGATAACGGTAGGTCAGCCCTCTCGCTTCAAGCTGTTGAAGCGGCGGTGCATAGATCATCAGAGGCTTCGGGTTCAAGCTTGATTCGGTCTCTTCAACTTGTGGGGCGCCGCCTATGGCTCTTTCTTCGGTAAGAGACTGCTCTCCGTCAGGGTCCCCTGCTCGTCTGCGCTCGGGCTGATGCTTGGTCTTGGTCCGACCAATGCCGATATAATTGGCTGCTGTCAGCAAGGTCGCGGGTGCGCCTTGAAGCATCGATACCATTCGCTTGAAGCTGACCCCCATCTGCTTGTAGTAGGTCATAAAGTTGCCGACATTAGAGATGAGTTGAGTGACAAACGTTAAATAATAGACGAATAAGGACAAGTCCCCTACGGTAAATTCGCCGTTGCGCATTTTATAGCTGGCCAGCACAAGAATCAGGCCGGTGCCCAAATTAACGGAATTGGTGAAGACGGAAGACAGTGCCTCTGTCAGCAGCTTATCCTTGACCATCGATTGGCGGCGATTCTCGCTGAGTCTTACAAAACGGTCAACGACGCGCTTCTCCGCCCCTGCCACCTGGATCGCTTGAACGTTCGCGAACATTTCGCTGATGGCGCCGGTAACTTTGGCTGTCGACTCGCGGCTGGCCGCCCTGTATTTCTGGATCCTTGCCGTTGCAATCTGGGCAGCCGTTACGACCAGAATTAAGGGAACGAACACCAATACGGTGAGCTGAAGATCGATCGAGATCAATATCCAGCTGGCGACAATGACAAAGCCGATCAGCCCTAATGTATCAACGGACCAGCTCGTTGCCTCTTCCGCCTGATCAACATCGTCACGGAAATTGCTTATCGCTTCGCCCGGCGAGCAAGGAATCGCCCGTGCGCCCGGCTCCTTCAGCACATGAGCGAGCATATTGCGCCGGATCAAGGTGGCGATCCGGAACCGAAAATGAACGTCAGTCATGAAGCCGCCGAAGATTAGCGCGATCCTCGCCAGCGCCGCTCCTATCAGGAGCACCGCGATGGCCCAGACGCCATACGGAAATTCGTACGTGCCTTCCAAATGATCGAAGAAGGCTTTCGTTAGCAGCCCCGGGAGGAGCGGAGCCATATGGATCAGCGACCATGCAAGTAAATTCAGCAGGTATAAACCCGGACGGTAAAGCAACAGCCGCCAGAAAAAATGCCTCGTTTTCATACCAGTACCTCCTCCGCGCCCACCGCAAGCATTCGGCTGAATCGCGATGTCGGATTCGCGGCAAGCTCTGCCCTTGCCCCGCACTCGATCGTCCGCCCGTTCTCAAGGATGAGAATTCGGTCCGCCCGCTGCACGGTGGCCAGGCGGTGAGCAATGATAATGCAAGTCTTCTCCCGTAGAAGCTTCGTGATTGCCGCCTCGATCCGATGCTCCGTCAACGGGTCAAGCCGAGAAGAAGCTTCGTCAAGAATAACGAGGCCCGGATCGGTCAGGAACACGCGGGCGAACGCCAGCAGCTGGGCTTCGCCCGCGGACAAGCTGCCTCCCCCGGACGCCAGGCTCGTATTAAGCCCTTCCGGTAAGGATGCAAGCCACGCCCCCAGTCCGAGCTCTTCCAATACTGAATAAATGCGCTGATCGGGAATCCGATCATCGAACAGCGTTAAATTATCGCGGACCGTTCCTTCAAGGATCTCGATATTTTGCGTCACCATCGCGACCTTCCGCCTCAGCTCTTGCAGCTTGCAGGCGCGAATATCTGCTCCCGCCAGCTCGATGCTTCCCTGCTGCGGATCGTAGAACCGCAGCAGAAGCCGGGCGATCGTGGTTTTACCGCTGCCGGTCCGTCCCAATAAACCAAGCGTTTGCCCCGGCTCCAGTCGCAGGTTCAGCCTATCGAGCGTAGGCAGGCCATCCGCTTCGTATGAAAACGTCAAATCACGGAATTCAACCGACAACGGACCGGCAGGCAGCGGCGCTCCCGGACCGTCCTTGATAAGCGGCTCCGTAGCCAGCAACTCCCGTACCCGCATGAGGCTCGCGTCTGCCTTTTGCAGGTCCTCGAGCTGGGTCCGGATTTTCTCGATCGGCTTCGCCAGCAGCTCCGTATAGTAGAACACCAGGTAGATGGAACCGATGGTCAGCCCTCCTTGCCCGTTTTTCCATAGCAAAGCGCAGACGACAAAGGCAGCCGCATTGCCAAGCGCAAACACGAGAATCGTTGTACTCCACATCAGAAAAAATCCGATGAAAGCCCTCACCCGGACCGGCAGCATCCTCCTCGCCAGTTCGAAAAAGCGGTTCATGACATAACCCGCCGCCCCGTTGGCCCGGGTATCCTCCGTTCCTTCAAGATGCTCCCCGATGAAGCCGTAGAAATCCGCATTCAGCTCCCGCCACCGTTTCCAGACAGGTATGGCAAACCTGCGTATGTATTGGATGACATAAATACTGCCGATCACAAACGCTGTCATGACCAGGCCGATCCAGAAGCTCTCCCGGAACAAGAGAACCAGGATGCCGATCATTAACAGCAGATTGCCGAACAGGTGGATGATAAAGCTGGAGAAAAAATTGGCGAGCGCATTGACATCGCCGTCCACCCGTTCGATCAGCGAGCCTGACGTCTGCGTCTTATGGAAGCTCATATCCAGCGACAAGCAGTGCTCCGCCAGCTCGGCGCGCAGCTTGTTGGTGGTCGTCCAGCCCAAATTCTCGCTGAAATAAGCGGCTGCAACCGATACGCCCTGCTGCAGGAGTGAAAAGCCAATAAAAAAGCCCGCAGCGTAATACAATGCCGTCAGGCTTCCTTCGCCTTGAGCCGTATCAATAAAATAGCGGATGATCTGCGGGTTGATCAGCTGCAGTCCGATCGACAGTACCAACAGCACGGCAAGGCTCGCAAGCATTTTTTTATGAGGCAGCACATACCTGACCAGCATTTCCTTGTACATCCCGAGACTTGTCGTCCTTCGCTTCGTCCGGAATAACCGGTCCGTTCGCATATGTTCCAATCTCCTTCCCCTTGTTGGATCTTTGAAGCCCCGGATCACCTAGTTCTCCTTGTTAAACCGTAATAACAGCAGCCGCTGACGATTCATATCACCGTTAACTCAGTGTCACTGAGCAATGATATGATAATAATAATGGCTTAGGGAAAATATTACAAGAACATAAGTTCCTGTTCGGTGACGAAATTGACGAGAGAGGAATTTGCAAATTACAGTCGAAAATTATGTGATGGCTTATACCATGATCAAGAGAAGGGGATCCCTTTATGCAAGGATATAATGTGCTTATGATTTTTAGCCCGGATATGAACCGATTGCTCATGTGCAAACGACGTAAGGACCCGTACAAAGGGCTGAGCAATTTCGTCGGCGGCAAAATCGAGCGTGGCGAGTCGGGATTGGAAGCGGCTTATAGGGAGTTGGCGGAGGAAACCGGCATCGTGCAAGATAATGTGGTGCTGCAGCATGTTATGGACTTTACATATTATTGGCAGAATTGCTATGTTGAAGTTTATGCAGGCAGATTAAAGAACGATGTTAACCTGCAAGGAGACGAACACGAACTGTACTGGTCCAGTATGGAGCAGAACTTCTTCGATATGTCCCTGTTTGCAGGGGAAGGAAATATCGGCCACATGGTTGAGCAGGTCAAGATGAACAGAAACAGACTTTGGGAAGATTGATCCCGGGGCTTGCCGGTATGACTTGGAGGAAATGCTTAAAGGCCGCCTTCCAGGAAGGCGGCATAAGTATAAGTGTTCACTAAATCGAAAGCAGACCGCTTTCTCTTTCCTGTATGGGGTATTACGTATCGGAGACCATCGTCAGCACCTGGGCAAGCAGTTTATCGGTATTGCCTGGGTCGTTCCCGGTAATGCCGCGTTGGGCTTTATTGGCGGCATCCGCATGATGGACAGACTTGGCGGGAGTGGTATTGCCGGATGTCCCGGTACCGCTGCTTAGTCCGCTTCCGTATCCGTTTGCCCGGCTTTCCTGAACGACTTGCAAGGTATACCCGGAGGCTCCGCTGCGTGCAGAATCCAAGGCGTTTGCTTGTCCGCCTAATGCGTTTTGACTTCCTGCGAGCATGATCATCAGCAGCGTGCTGCCAAGACCGATCGACCATAAGTTCATGTTATTTGTTTTATTCATTAGTGCTGCTCCTTTCATCACCTATCGGGACATCATTAGTCTAAACGGCCAACCTTAGTGAGAAATGAAGACAACCTTAATTTCCATTTCATATTCATCACTGTTCACAATTGGTTTACATAATATTATTTATGTAATGTTCATTCAACATGCTATTCCCAAACTTGATCAAGCTTATCCGCATAAAACGAAATCGCCCGTCGATAAGACATAATCCCCTCATCATGACTCGTCTCGGCAAGCTCCGTCAGCAGCAGTTCCATCGCATGCTGATAGCTTCCTAAATTGTATAATGTCATCGCGTAAAATACGTTGAATTCCCTGGCTTCGGGGTATTCCTTCTTCGCAAGCTCAAGGACTTCTTTGGACTTGCCATACCGGCCCAGCGTCCGATACGTGGAGCCCAAGCCGAGCAGCGCTCCGCGCCGGTCCGCCCCCGCCAGCCCGGAGGAAATCGCCTTCTCGTAATAAGGGACGGCGGCGCCTTCGAGCCCGAGCATGTCATGGACCCATGCCAGCTGATAATTCAGATCGGGATCATCCGGCGTTTGGCCGTGAAGCGCCAACAACATTTCCTTCGCTTGCTCCGGCTTCCCTTCTTCTCTTAGCTTGATCGCATCCTGCAGCGTTTCCATCCATTTCACCTCTGATTCTGCGCATTTCATTCGCTTCCTCATCTTACCAATCGGTCATTCCCCATGTCAAAGCAAAACCACCCATGATCTCAAGCCTATGTTTAAAAATCGGGTGGCGCTCTAATTAACTTATTCTCACATAACCTCTACCCTCTCGATCTCAAGGCTGCTCAAATCGTGGATCTGTTCCTTCATGGCGCGAAGAAGGCTTAATCGTCCGGGAACTGAACGAACACGTCCCATCCATAAAAAACAGAGGTCTACTGAACTGTAAACCTCTGATTTTTTGCTTCGATGATTTAGTCACGAGCCATTAGTTCATTTCGTTCCAGAAAGCAATATCTTCAAGCGGAAGCCGGACGGTCGGACGAGCCGGCGACGCCGCTTTACCGATCGCGATTAACATAACGCTCCGGTACTGGGAAGGAATTTGGAATGCCTCGACAAATTTTTCTTTGTCATAACCGCCCATCGGCACCGTATCATAACCTCTCGCGCGGGCAACCAGCATGAGCTGCATGGAGATGAGGCCGGCATCGACATCCACAATGCTTTCTTTAACATCCTTATCCATGCCGGCATAAATGTTTTCCGCCGTGTAAATAAAACGCTGCTTGACCTCTTCGGTCATATACCCCGCTTCTTGGGACATCGTATAAATTTTTTCACCCTTCTCATACCATTTCATGTCCCCGAGCACGGCAATGACTGCAGATGCCTGAAGCACATGCGCCTGGTTGTTAGCGATCGGATGCAGCTTCTCCAGCAGCTCCGGCTTATCGATGACGAGGAAGCGCCATGGCTGAAGGTTGCTCGATGACGGTGCCAGCGATGCTTCCTTCAGAATTTCTTCCATTTCTTCTCTTGGGATCTTTACGGTTGGGTCGTAGGCACGAACCGAGTGACGTTCTGCAACAACCGTGTGAAAATCAGGCTTCGTTAGAGTTGACATGGTATTCCCTCCATTTTATATTGTGCAAATTAATGCACAGTTTATACCGCAAGTAAACTGTGATGATTTATGCACAGTATAATTCAGCGATCAATTAATTGTCAACTATTACTTGTGAATGAAAATCATACCGACCGCTCGACGATATCTGCGATCGTGCGGGATCTCAGCACACTCAGCGTGTTCTCTTCAATCTCGGACAGAATATCGGAGAAGGATTCTTTGATCTGATCGGCAAAACAATGCCCTGCCGTTGCGTCCAGCATGCTGTCGCTCAGCGAGCTGTGGACCTGAAGGGCCGTATATACCTCGGCCAGCGTAATCTGCTGGGCGTCCTTCTTCAGCCTATAGCCGCCGTCTCGTCCTTCTCGTGATTCGATCAAATTTTCTTGGGCGAGCGTCTTCAGGATGCGTCTGATTAACGTGGACTCCAAGTGCAGATAAGATGCAAGGTCGCCGCTCGAGCATTTGCCCGAATGGCGCTCAAGCGCTACCAGAGCCTGTACGGCAAGACTAAAGGTTTTATACGTGGACGGGCAGGCCATTGGCGCTTTTTTGTCCGCTGCTTTTTGTATACTCATGATCCTACCCCTTTCTAGTGCTTTCTCCATATTGTATCGTAATGCCGACAACCCTTCAAGCTGAACAGGCGGTAGCTTCATACGCTCTCGCCCTGATCCATGGCTTGCGTTTCGAACAAATTGGCTTCCCGGTAATTCACGTCCATTCTGAAGTGGCTTGCCAGCGTCCGGTCGATTTCCCCCTCCTCGAACTGCCTTTGAATCTCATTTCGCTCCGCCTGGATGGCCTTCAGCTCCAGCTCTCTTCGCTCATTATTCATCTTGCGCACCGTACGGCTCCACATCCGGTCATTGCACAGGTAAAGCTCCATCGCCCGGTAATCCGCCACGACTGCCTGTAATGCTGCCGGTCTCTCTGTTCGTTCCATGCTTTCGAGCTCATCTATAGCCGCATGGATGGCTGCGAGCTTGAGCGCCTTATACTCATCCCAATCCGGATGATCAGGCGACATGGCAGGATGCTTCGGCCGCTCCCCTCCTTTTAAGAGACGCATGACCTGCCTCCACAGTGATTTTATGGTTAAACGGGGCCTGTAACGGCTCGTAAGAAGCAGCTCGACTTTGTTCAAGGAGGCGATAAATTTCTCAGCAACCCTAGGAGCAATCCGCTTTTCCCCCAACCATTGTTCAGCAACGGCGCGCTCGGCCTCCAGTCCCATTTTTCTTATTGCGATCGTAGCTTTCCAGGCACCTTGGATGTCGCCCGTTCCAGCTAATCTCGTATGCTGAAGCTTCCGGGTGTAGACGAGCATTAATTGAAGGGCTTCCTCCTTATTTTCGTCATTCATCTCTTCACGCACCGTCTGCAAGCCTGCTTCCAGGACCCGGATTCTCGCTTCCCGATCATGGGTTTCCTGCCCGGCGGTCGCCTTGTTCTTCTCCCGCGTAAGCAAAGGAAGCAGGCTGCTGGCAAGGATAAGGGTCATTAAAATAACACCTGCGCAAATAAACAGAATGAGCGCCCGCTCAGGGAACGGACTCCCATCCGCAAGCGTTAACGGGATCGAAAAGGCTGCGGCGAGCGTCAAAGCCCCTCTTACCCCGGACAGAGCGGTCAGCACTGCCGATTTGATATTCCGGTTCGTAGAAAGCCATACCCAAACAAGCCGAAGCAGAATAAGGACGGCTGTAATTAAAACGATATACCCGATAACCTGGCCGTTATTGTAAGCGGGATCACTCCAAATCTGATTAATGACCCCAGGAATTTCATGTCCGAGCAGCAAAAAGACAAGGCCGTTTAGCGTATACAAAATGACGGACCAGGTGCTATCCGATACGACACGGAGCCTCATGGAGGCGGACCGCATCCGGTCTCTCTCCACCGCATGGGTAACCCCTGCCGCAACGACCGCCAGAATGCCGGATAGATGAAGTTCCTCGGCGATCAAATAGATGATGAACGGCGTCAAGATGATAACAAGCATATGCAGCGTTACGTCTTCCATCCCGAGTCTTCTCAGCAGCATCCTGAACCAAATGACGGCCAAACCAAGCGCCGCCCCGACCGCCAAACCACCGACCGCAATGACGAAGAAGCTTAAGGCGGCCTTCGGCAGCGAGAAGTAGCCGGTCACCGTTGCCGCAATTGCAAAATTGAAGGCAACAAGCCCGGAGGCATCGTTCATCAAAGCTTCGCCTTCCAGCAAATGCATGATTTTGGGGGGAAGCTTGGCCCTTCCCGATAATGAGCTGACGGCTACGGCATCCGTGGGTGAAAGAATCGCCGCAAGCGCGAAAGCAGCCGATATTGGAATAGTTGGTATCAGCCAATGGATGAACGGGCCGGCAATAAGAACCGTGGCAAAGACCAAGCCGAGCGCAAGCAGCAATATATAAGAGCGGAGCTTCCAGAGTTCCTTGCGAGGCGTTCGCTTCCCGTCGTTAAATAGCAGCGGGGCGATGAAGAGAACCATGAACAATTCGGGATTCAGCGGGACATGGTGAAATGACCGAACGAATGCTGCGGCAATCCCAAGGGCGATCTGGATCAGAGGCACGGGGACAAATGGGACAAACCGGTGGATCATGTTAGAAATGCCGATAAGCACGAGAAACATTAAAATCATCAGAAAAATTTCCATTATCTATCTGCCTCCATCCCAAACAGTACGATCTTTCTCAGGAGCACAACGCTGCTCGTTTACTGCCGCGCCTAGCCACGGAATAGGTTGTGTAGAATAATGGAAATTTATGAATCCGGTCTTTCTATTCTTTAAATTCGATCGGAGAGGATAATACGGTCATCGTTGAAGTGTGTCCATAAGCGCTGCATGTCATAATGAACGCTTCAAGGGATTGCATGGATTCCGTCATGATCTTCATGAGATAGTTATATTGCCCGCTCACCTGATACAGCTCAACAACCTCGTCTGCCTGCCTGCAAAATTCCAGCAGCTTATCGCATGAACCGGCTTGTATGAGAATAAACGCCGTAACGCCCTTTCCCATCTTATCGTGCGCAAGAATCGTCCGATATGCCTTTATGATGCCTTTCTCTTCCATTCTTCGTACCCGTTCCGTCACCGCCGGCTGGGTCATATTGATATGCCGTCCCAATTCGGAATACGACATTCTCGCATTGTTCGCCAGCAATTTTAATATGTTGTGGTCAATCTGATCCATCATCTCGCTCCTTTGCCAGTTGATTAGAATTTCAAATCAGTGGATGCGAATCAACTTTAATTTTCTAACCATTCCACTCCGGATGCCTTGAATTCCTTATGTAAATATATTCGCTTTAAACGTACAATGAATCCACAAGAACATTATTCAATCCATATCCATACTTAAGGAGGAATACGAATATGAGTACAAATGTACATGATCCCATACAGATTGGAAGCTTAACGCTAAGGAATCGAATCATCATGGCGCCGATGCAGCAAAACCAAGGCACCACTGAAGCCTATGCGACCGATTATCACGTAAAACACTACGCTGCCCGCGCCGAGGATGTCAGCCTCGTCATCATCGAGTCGACCGGCGTATCGCCGAACGGCCGTCTTTTTCCTGACGATATCGGCATCTTCACTGACCGGCACGTTGACCCCCTTCGGCGGATCGTGAACGCGGTTCACCAGAAAGGCACCCCCGTCTTTATTCAATTAACGCATGGCGGCCGGAAGTCCTGGCCATCTCTAACGAATAAGCTGATGGGGCCAAGCGCTATCGCCTATGACGATGAATATGGCATCCCCTTGGCGATGAGCTTGGACGATATTAGGACGGAAATCGAGCGATACCGGCTGGCAGCCCGAAGAAGCTTGGAGGCCGGTTTTGACGGAATCGAGCTTCATGCCGCCCATGGACACCTCCTGCATCAATTCCTTTCCCCGTTATCGAACATGAGAGAGGATCATTACGGAGGCAGTCTGGAGAACAGGCTTCGCCTAATTATCGAGGTGCTGGAGGCGATCCGCGCCGAAGTAGGGTCCGAGTATCCGGTGCAGCTGCGAGTATCCGCATCCGATTTTGCGGAAGGTGGACTCACGCCGGTTGAAGTGGCGACGGCATTGACGTACCTGGAATCCAAAATAGATGCCGTGCATGTTTCCTCGGGAGGGCTGGTGCCGAACGCTCCATTAGCGACGCCGGAAGGTTACCAATTGCCATATGCATCGGTGATTAAGCAGTATGTAAACGTTCCAGTGATTGCAGTCGGGAATATTCGCACGCAAGCTTTCGCCAATTTCATTCTAGCAGATCAATTAGCGGATGTAATCGCTGTCGGGAGGCCGTTAATGGAAGATACCCGTTTTGTTGAGAAAATGCTTGTTCATTCTTAATTGCATATCGATAACAGCACAGGGAACGGCTTTTGAAATCCTGCGATTTCAGCCGCTCCCTGCTTCGCTATATATTGAAAGATTCATACATTTAAAACATGACATCCAGCGTGCTCTCGACGATTTGAAGGGCACGGTCGCGATTCAAGGTGGCGGAGTTAAGGACCCGAAGACCGTAATAGCTGCTTAGAAAAAGCTGTGCCAGCTGAAATGCCGAATGCTTGTGGCTGATTTCACCGGACTGAATGCCATCCTCAATGGCTGCGATGATGTGCTCCTCAAGCGTCTGGAGATATTCGCCGAAGGTCCGCTCGACCATCGGATCCCGGCCGGCCCGCTCCATGCTGACATTGACAGCCAGGCATCCCCGGTGATTCGGATCCGCAAAGTCCATATCGATCGCCCATATGAACAGCGCCCGCAGCCGCTCCTTCACCGGAATGGGACGGCCAAGGATCTCGATGGAGCGATCCAGACCGATTTGACTGTATCGCCGAAGCACCTGCTCGAACAGCTCGTGCTTGCTGCCGAAAGCATTGTAGAGGCTTCCCTTGCCCAGCCCCGTCCGCTCGCACAGCTCTTGGGTGGAGCTCGCTTCGTACCCTTTTTCCCAAAATACCTCCATCGCCGCATCAATCACCGCTTCATCCTTGAATTCGCGGGGTCTTCCGTTCGTGCTCATAACACTCATCCCTCTATAATGAAATCGTTTTGTTGATTCGATTATAGGGTTTGTGTACCACTCAGTCAAATATTTAATTCTCTCTAAGTACCTCCCTTACCGTTTCATATGCAAGCTTCGGGCGACGATACTCGTCGACCAGGCCTTTGCTGTTTCGGGTGCATGAGCGGGATAGCAGCCACCCCAGCCCTTCCGTGACCCGGCAGTCGCTGAATTGCCAGATGAACATACCGGAAATGTAGTCACGTCGTATGTACGCCTCGAGGTTGCTGCGCAAAATATCAGCCTGCCGCTCCTCGGAGCCCTTCTCCCGATTCGGACTTCGAAAGCCATAGAAGCCGTCCGCCCCGAATTCGCTCAGTATCATCGGTTTTCCTCTCCCGCCGAGCGCATCGGCCCAAGCCCTTGCCTGATCCGCCAGTTCGCCGGGATCTTCATCTGTATACCATCCAGGATACAGATTAAATGACACGATATCCGCCAAATCAAAACATAGCTCCCGGTCCCGATGATGAGACGCAAAGGAACGGGGGCGGCTGGAATCCAGCTCTTTTATTAGAGTCAGCTGTTTCTCGTAATGCACCCTGCCTTCCTTGGTATCGCTGGCGCATTCATTCAGGACCGCCCAGATCAGAATGGAAGGATGATTGAAGTGCTGCTCCACCATCTCCCGGGTGACCTGCTCGCTCTGCCAAGCAAAATTCGGATTCATCATCTGCTCCAGGCTTAATCCCCGGGCATGGTTCTCCTCCCACACCGCTATACCTCGTTCATCGCACATATCCAGAAAACGTTCATCATACGGATAATGGCTTGTTCGAACTGCATTGCACCCCAGATCAACGATAAGCTCAAGGTCCTTTGCCATCAGCTGCAGCGGAAACGCTGCTCCTGCCAGCGCATGGTCCTCATGCCGGTTCACGCCTTTGAGCACAAGCTCACGGCCGTTCAGTAGCAGTTTTCCATTACAGGTTGTTATTTCTCTGAACCCGATCCGGTCGATCCAATCGTCGCAGTCGGATCCGTCCACCGTTAGGACAGCTCGAAGCTCGTATAGATTCGGTTGCTCCAGCGACCACTCCTGTACATCCGGGTATGACAACGTCACAATTAGTTCTCCACGTTCGCCAGGACCGACCACACAGATGCCCAGCGGCAAATTTGAACCTGCCAGTCTTCCCTGGACATCGGCCTTCCTGGTCACTTGACCGATATTGCGTATGATCACCTTCCATTGCCCTTGCCAGCTGCCTTGCTCTCTGTGAGGAGTGAACATGACGTTCTCGATGTACAGATCACCGATCTCTTCAAGCACGACCGGCCGGATGATTCCTCCGTACGTATAGTAGTCGTTCGGGACGTGAAGCGCAGAGGCCTCGCTGAAAGCATTGTCTGAGTAGACCAGAAGCTCGTGCTCCCCTGGCTCCACATCAGGGATGACCGCATCGAATGCGGTATACGCATTGTAATGACGGGCAACCAGTAGCCCATCAAAGTACACTTGAGCCGTGTGGCTGATTCCTTTAAAAACCAAACGTAAATGGGTCTTCTCTGTTAACTTGATCCGTTTTCTGTAGACCCCCGTCCCCCTGTAGGTTCCGAATTGGGGATGCAATTCCCAGCAGCCGGGAACGGGGAGCTTATAAGGAAAAGCTTCAGGACGTTCCCCCGGAGCGGCAGCAGGCGCAAATTCCCACATCCCCTCCAGCTCCTCGATCTTACGGATATGATGCGTATTAAATAGCCTGATCAACTTGATTCCTCCTCAGCGATTCATTAAGCTCCCAGCACATCCGAAATCATCACTTTACGGCCCGTCTTAGCACTTTCCAAGGCGGCGAGTACCATAGCCATGCTGTAAATGTTGTCGCTGCAATCGGTCTCCGGCTTGGTCCCGTTCAGAAGGGAATCGAACATATGCTCCAGGCATCCATGATGACCGGTCTTCGCCATGTCCGGGAGCACTCCATTTATGCGCTCATATTTCCGGACAAACTGGCCCGCCTGATCACCAGCGGCGACAACCTCCGCATAAATCTCGTCAAGTCCGTCCCAGATGGCGGTGCCCCTCTCTCCCGTCACCCGCCAGGCAGCTTCCCATGAGGTCTGAACCCCTTCCGCGCACCATGAGCCGCGGTAGTTGAACACCGAACCATCCGACATCTCATAGATGCACACGGCCATTGCATTGCCGGCATACCAGGACCCCGGCGGGTTAAATTCGTGACAGTATACGGATACCGGGTCCTCTCCGCTGATCAAGCGTGCTTGGTCGAACGTGTGGATCGCCATATCCAGCAGCAGCGGGCTATCCATGACATCCCGAAATCCGCCGAAATGCGGCCCTAGGAAAAAATCGGCTGCGATAAAACCCGGCTTTCCGATGGAACCGCTGTCAATCAGCTCTTTAAATGCCCGTATGCGCGGATCAAAGCGGCGATTTTGCATGACGGCATGCGTCCTCCCGGTTTCTTGAGCTAGACGCACGATTTCCAGACATTCCGGCATGGATTCAGCGAGCGGTTTTTCACTAAAAACATGACATCCATGCTTAAGGGCAGCCGTGCTGATTGCATAGTGGCTGGCAGGGACGGTTACGTCAAATACTACATTGGCTCCGGTTGATTGGATCGCGTCGGTGACATCGGTAAATACGGGACATACCAGGTCGTGGCGGTCTGCCATGGCACGGGCGAATGATTCCTGGATATCCACCAAACCTACGATTTCCGTATCTGCTCTTCCTTTTGCATAGTCCACCCATGTGTTCGACATATGGCCGCATCCGGCAACAACGACTTTAAATGGCTTGGTCATGATCTCATGCTCCCCACATCAGATTTTTAGGTGCTCCATTGCATCGCCGGGCAGATAAGATCGGACAATCTGTCCGCCTTAGTCGACTTCTCATTGAGATAAGCACCCGGTTGAAATCATTCGAATATTGGCTTACTGTAAATGAAGCAACTTCATTATATAAGCAGATTTTTTGTTAATCTCTATATAACCTTGTGCATTACCACTCTGATCTTGCGGTTTGAGGTGAGCCCATGTCCAATCCGAAAGAGCTGCACGAAAACACCAGGCTTGATTATAAGGCCTACCCGGTACAGGTCTTCCGCAACTTTAGTCCGAACGCGCGAAGTAGAGACTGCATCCTGTATCTTCATTGGCACGAGCACTTCGAAATCATTCGCATGCGGGAGGGGTATGCCGTCTTTCATATCGACACGGCGCCGTATGCCATGAAGCCCGGCGATGTCATGATAATTCCTGGCGGTTGCCTCCATGTCGGCTATGCAAGCGAGGATGGGGATGTTCGATTTGATTGTATCGTTGTCAACGGGTCGCTGTTCAACGACTTCATCCATGACCCGATCCATACCCGCTATGTAGCCCCGTATCTCGAAGGAAAGCTGAGATTCCCTATTAAGCCGTCCGAGGCCAATCCGGTGATCCATGATTACGGTAGACTGATCGAAGAAATCATCGACGAGTTAAGCTCACGTCCTCCCGCGTACCAGTTGATAGCCAAAACCAAGCTTTATACCCTTTTCGTAGAGCTTGCAAGAGCCTTTCTGCCCTCTCATCTGGCGGAGAAGCCAGCGGAGACGTATTTTGCCAATCGTGAGCGTTTCAAGCAGCTGATCAGCCGGATCGAAACCGAAATCGGCGAGAAAATCTCCGTGGAGGAGGCGGCCGCGCAGGTTGGTTTGAATCCTTTCCATTTCTGCAAAATGTTTAAAAGGCTTACCGGCCGGACCTTCGTTGACTTCGTCAACCTCACCCGGATGAACGAGGCTGAGAGGCTGCTTCGCGAGCGCACCTTAACCATCACGGAAATTGCCGGGATTGTCGGCTGCAGCAATCCGAATTATTTTACGAAGCTGTATAAACAGTACAAGGGGATGACCCCCTCTCAGTCCAGGTCTGCAGCGGAATAAGTGGGATGCTGGGCATTTGGAGGGGGACTTTTGGGGGTAACTTTGGAGGGCAATGCTCGGGAGTTACTTTTGGGCGCTCACTAGTCCCTTTTCGGGACTTGCTACGGGCGCGGAGCTGCTTTTCGCGCACACAAGTCCCTTTTCGGGACTTGCTGCGGGCGCGGAGCTGCTTTTCGCGCTCACTAGTCCCTTTTTGCTCTTCTGTCAAGAAAGTAGACACCTCTAAGCTAAGCTATACACTCGTAATAGCACTGCTCAAAACGCACCGGGGACATATACCCAATCGTACTGTTAGAACGTTTTCGGTTGTAAAAAAATTCAAGGTACCGGTACAGCTTCTGCCCGGCTTCCTCTTTTGTTTTAAACTTAGGTTTGCTGTAAATGAATTCTCGCTTTAGGATACTGTGAAACGCTTCAATACAGGCGTTGTCGTAGCAGTTTCCTTTGCGGCTCATACTGGGCTTCATGTTAAATTGCTTCAACTGTTCACGGTACTCTTTAGCGGCATATTGCGAACCGCGGTCGGAATGGTGAATCAATCCCTTCGGAGGCTTCTTAGCAGCATACGCCATCTTTAGGGCATCGAGGGTAAGGTCTGTGGTCATCCGATCGCTTAGCTTCCAACCGACGATTTGTTTGGTGTACAGATCCAGGATGCTCGCAAGGTAGAGTTTCCCTTGGCGGCAGGGGATGTACGTGATGTCAGCGACCCACTTTTCGTTGGGCTTTGTGGCTTTGAAATTTTGTTCCAACACGTTAGGGGCAATCGGGAGATCATGCTTGGAATCGGTCGTAACCACTCGGAACTTACGGGCCATGCATGAACGAAGGCCATGTTCGCGCATAATGAGGCCCACCGTACGTTCCGATACCGTCCATCCTTCCTTCACCAGCTCGTTTCGTATTCGGGGACTGCCGTAGGTTTCATCGGAGTCATAGAAGTGCCATTTCACACGTTCAGCCAGCGTTGCCTTACGTTTTTCCCGTTCAGAAGCTTCAGAGGTACGCCATTTGTAATAACCGCTCCGAGACACGTGAAAGAGAACGCACATCTTCTCCAATCGAAACTCGGAGCGATGATCTTCGATAAACTGGAACCTTAGTTCTTTTCTTTGCTGAAGATGTGCATGGCCTTTTTTAGGATCGCAATTTCTTCTCTCAAATCATCAATTTCGCGTTTCTGATCTTCGATAAGTTGGGTTTGCTGACGTAAGGTTTCCCCATGATTGACAGGCTCGTGCTCGAATGTTCGATACTTTTTGACCCAGTTGCGTAATGTGCCTGGATTAATGTTCAACTCATCGGCGATCTGCTCCAGCGTCTTCGACTGTTCTTGCACGTACTTTACGGTTTCACGCTTAAATGTCTCGTTGTAATGTTGTCTATTGCCACTCATTTTTTTTGACACCCTCTCGTCTGCTTTGTTTCATTATCGTTTTATCACTAAGGGGTGTCCACTTTTTATTCTAGCTGCATTTCGGGACTTGCTGCGGGCGCGGAGCTGCTTTTCGCACTCACTAGTCCCTTTTCGGGACTTGCTGCGGGCGCGGAGCTGCTTTTCGCGCTCACAAGTCCCTTTTCGGGACTTGCTGAGGGCGCGGAGCTGCTTTTCGCGCTCACTAGTCCCTTTTCGGGACTTGCTACGGGCGCGGAGCTGCTTTTCGCGCTCACTAGTCCCTTTTCGGGACTTGCTGCGGGCGCAGAGCTGCTTTTCGCGCTCACTAGTCCCTTTTCGGGACTTGCTGCGGGCGCGAAGCTGCTTTTCGCACTCACTAGTCCCTTTTCGGGACTTGCTCTGACCGCTGAGCTACTTCGGGCGCTCACTAGTCCCTTTTCGGGACTTGCTACGGGCGCGGAGCTGCTTTTCGCGCTCACTAGTCCCTTTTCGGGACTTGCTGCGGGCGCAGAGCTGCTTTTTGCGCTCACATGTCCCTTTTCGGGACTTGCTGAGAGCCTGGACTACTTATCGCCTGGACAAGTCCCTTTTCACCACATCGCCGCAAAGTTTCGCTAATAGAGCCTACTCTTTTACACACGCAAAGGCTCGCTGGAACAGCCGCTTCGCTGCCCATCGAGCCTTTGTTAAAACATGCACGCTCCATCCATGAATCTCATCCTACTATCGAATGAGGTATTTGTGCAGACCACTCGCACTCCGACACCGAATATTACCGATCCACCTGCCACCAACTAACCTGCTATCAGTCTTCTACCCGCACTGTACACCTGTATCCAAGCACAACCGTGGAACCGATACTTACACCGCCGAGTCGCCAGGTTACTGTTGCGTTGACTAGCCCTCGTGACAACCGCATTGCCGATCCACCGGACCATACCTGCAGGCTGCCAATCTCCTGTTCACCTGTACACCAACCACCGACTCTCCACTCACTTATTTCTGTTACCGAATCACCAAACCATCATGCATGGCTTGTCGTCCGAGCTTCGACGCTGATCATCGTGCAGCAGTCATCATTACACCGCGCGTCGGGAGAGGCACGCGGTAAGAAAACTCATCGCTCACTCGATTCCAATTACCGAATCACCAGAATACTAGTTATCTGTTCAATCTCACTTCAGCCTCGTGTCGACCTTTCAGAATGTCCGCCCAATTGTTGACCACCTCCGAGCCGCCTTACACTTGCCCCGTGGTTCACTCAGTATGCTTTTGGGACCACAACGCTTCTTGTCTTCCCGTCCTCGTTTGTGAAATAGAGATGAACGCCGTGATCCTGATCATCAAGAAAATAGGAAACGTACTTATTCTCGTCTTTTTTCATAGGAACGAGCAAAGTTACAATCCGGTGACTCCTCGCCACATTCGTTTCGGCATGCATATGCCACTGCGGGTCCAGCTCTTTAATCTCCTCCGGATCAACGCCGGTAAATTGATTATGCTGCGACAGTGTTAGATCGCCGGATGAACTGTAAACGAACCGGCCTTCCATTTCCGCCTTGATTCCCGCGACTCTGAAGGTCTGACCCGAAAGCTTCATTCGATGCAGCGTATGGAAGAGCCACTCGACGCGGGCCGGCTTAGCCAAGTCCACCGTATCGACAATGACGAAATAAGATTCGTCATAAAAGTAGATTTCCCGCACATACCTCTCCAGGTAAGGAACATGCTCGAAGTAAGCGTCTGTCGCGTTCATACGCGCATATCCGACTCCTTGTGAGGATTGGACCTCTTCTACCTTGCCGCTCGCCTCGATACAGCGCACCTTATCCTTGCCCGCATACTGGCCATGTCCATCGATCAGGATGTTGTTCGTGGAGCGGGTTTGCCGCCGCCAATTCATATGCATCGTGCTGCCATAAGCAATGTAATACCCGCTTTCGATCGCCAGCGGCTCGCCGAAGGCATGCAGCAGAAATCCGTTCTGGTCGCCATGGCTGTGACTGATCGAGCCGTACGGACTGCTTTTTGCCAGCAGCACAATATGCTCATCCGGATCATCCATGCGGTGATGCATGGCAACCCATCCGATGTCGCGGAACCATTTGACGGCGCGAATCGTACCCGTGCCGCTGACTGAATCTTCCCTCGACCACTTTTCAGAATTGTTTCCCTTGCTCCACCTCTCTGAATCTTCGATAACCTCTGCTTCAGACTGCCTTATAGCCTCACCTTCTGATTCCCACACCGCTATAGCGGGGGCTAACGCCTCGATCTGCGGGTAATCATGCCGATACAGCATATCGTCGAACCGGAAGTCCCACCAGCCATAATTGTAAAATTTCGAATCGGCGTCCTTGTCGGCTTTTGCCACCTGCTCAAAATACCATTGATACAACCCGTTACCTGTAATCCCGGCAAATTGGCGAATGTTATATGCTGTTTTCAAGCTGACCGGCTCCCCGAGATAGGACTGGTCGCCGAAGCTCGCCCGAATCGTATCCGGACTGCTGCAATACAGCGGAAAATCTCCCGTTCGCGCAAAGAACGGACGTTTATAGAAATCGATCGATATATAATTGCGGATCAAATTCAACGCATCGATAACAAAGGCCATACCGGTCGTCCAATAGAGCGGACCCTCCGCCCAGCCTCCATCCTCTCCTCCCCACGGGGAGTATAAGCAGGCGTAGTATTCCAGCGTGTAATCCAGCCATTGCTGCGCCTTCGGCTCTTCATGCAGCATGGCGATACAGGCGGGTACCAGCACGGACGATAGCGAGCGGACAGCATGGCTGTCGAAGGGAACATGATGAATTTTAGAGCGTTCCATTACATGATAAGCAACCTGCTCCGTACGTCGCAGTAACGCGCTTCGGACAAGCTTGATTTCTTCGGCTGACAGCATGTCATGCAGCCAGTCATAGCCCCATGCGAGCGCACCGACCATTCTAAACGCAGCCTCGTCGTTATAATCTCTCGACGTCGTCCCCTCCGGATCCCAGCCTGCCGCATGAAGCAGCCACTGTTTCGCTTTTGCAAGGATCTGATCATCCTGCAAAATAACGCCGGCCACGCTCAAATGCCGAATCGCGTACAGCGTCTCCTGGCAATCTATGTACATCCGTCTCCATAAACTCGCCACCCGCTTATGATCCGGATACGGCTTCGGCTCCGGAATGAGCGGCTTCTCCAGCCAGGGTACCACCGACTTCTCGTAAAAAGCTTTCCAGCCGCAATCATCATCCTCGCGCTGCAGCCTCTCGCGGAATGCGGTGATTCCGCTGCGATCCAACCACAAACGGGGATGTGACGCCGAAGTGTTCAGGTAACGGTCGGCTCTGCCAGGCAGAGGCGTTTCCGGTAGCCCCTCAGGCACCTCAAACCGACGGATTCGGCTCCATGAGGATCGTCCTCGCAGATCATCGGTCGGAGCTTCCCCTTCACTTTGGTTCATCAGTGCATATCTCCAGTAATACGTACCGGGGGCAAACACATGATCCGGCGTATACAGATTATACGGGATGTCCGTGAACGTCATCGTCACGCCAGGCTCGAACGACGGCGACGTTGATATTTGCAGAACATAGCAATCGTTGTCCAGCTTCCCCGGCATCCAGGTGAACCTCGGGGGATTTTCGAGCAGCCTGGTCTCTTCGTTCGGCTGATATGGCACAGACAGACGCCCGCTGTGCGGTTCGAATAAGGTCTTCATGATTGCACCATCTCCTTCACTCCTTGGCTGGTCATACGGAAGCTTCTTATAGATTTGCCATCGGACAGCGTCAGCCGACCGCCTTCCTTTGAAGCCTTCCATTGCAGCTCTACGGGCCTATTTCCGCTTCGGTATACTGCTATAAAACGGGACCTCTCTCCTTTCATGCGCAAGAGAATCCCTTCCATCTTCCGGCTTGGATCATCCGCGGTTCCAGGCGATTCCACCTGCACGCATTCCACGCCCTCAAACGGAACGAAGGACACGGAGGCGCTAAGGCCTGTTTCGCTCGTGATCCCCAAATCAAGCTGTTTCCGCCTAATTCTCAATCTTTGCGTGAGCTTTGCCGTAACGTAACCATAGCCATCTTCCGTTCCGAGTTGACGCGGCCAAACATCGTCTTCCGGCTCCTCGTCCGAGTCGCGAGTTTGATGATCGCCCCCGGCGTCGACCAGGTTCCCGCTCCCGATATAATGAAACCACCAATCCACTACCTCCGGCTTCTCCGTCTTCACCTCAAACCAATCCAGAAGCCACCCTTCGGTTAGCAGTAAATGGCGGTCCAGCACGGCATGCTCATAGGCTTCTTGCGTGCGGAGCCAAACGTAGGCGCAGCTTTGCGATGATTCATAGCGCACGCATGCGCCTTTGGATGGGAGCTGAGAACGTTCTCCAATGGATACCGTATTATGGCAGGCTGTATGAAGATACCACGCCTTTTTCAGTTTTGAGCCATAGGGTACGGTCCCACGATCCGGCGATAAAGGTGCTCCGTTGATATGAACCATAAGATTTAATTTGTCAAAATGGCCGTGTGAGCCGCCATGCGGTCCAAAATCGACAAGGGCCTGAATACCGTTCCGAGCCTCCGTTCGTAATAACGCAAATCCGCTGTGCGGAAGGATGATACTAGAGACTACAGGCCCTGCGGAAGCTGCAGACTCAGGTCCGACCATCGTTCCGTTCCAACTGCTTTTACCATAGAGGAGCGCCTCCAGCATGCCGATTCTCCCCTGTTCGCCGTTCATATCGCGATAAGCGGCGGCGAGCAGCCCGCGGTAGCTCCCATTCTCATACACCGTCAGGCCGATCTCCATAATTTCAGCGATTTCTCTGGCATACGGTACCCGCTTATAAGGACCGTCGTGCAAAGCCGGCAATACGCCGTTTCGGTCTGCCAAGCGGACAAGTACAGTCAGCATACCTTCCATGGACTGTCCATCTCCGCCAGTCAACGCATATACATCCTCGCCAAGTCTTGAGCCCATTTCGGCCGCAATGAGATAGGCCCGCAGAACAAAAACGTGATAATACACGCTCCGCTCGAACTCGAGCTGATCCGGCCGGACCGCGATGCTCATATGGTGCTTTAACCCGCCCTCACAGCGGATCAGCTCCCTCATTTTCAGCTTGTCGCCTTGCACCGCGTATATACAAAATAACGCCGCGATAAGCCAAGCGGTGTAATTGTTCTCCGGATTTCCCCGCTCCCGGGTCAACGCTCGATGGTATTCCGTCATGCTGCTCTCCAACATGTGAAGGAACTCGTTAAAGATCCGCGACTCCGCTTTATCGAAGCGCATGCCTTCATCCCGAAGCAGCAGGTAACCTCTTAGAATCGTTGTCGTCCAGATCGCTTCCGTCAGGGCCTGATGGAACGCCCTGCCTTTCAGCATCCAGGGCTGGGCATCCGGATGGACCGGATATAAAGGAAACTGCCTGGCATAACGGAGGAGCAGATGTTTGCCGAATTCGCTGTATCCTCTCTCACCCGTACCCGCGTAAACAGCGGCAGCTTGAAGGATATATCTGGCCATCGCCTGATGCTTAAACACGAACCACGCTCCCCGGTACGGCTCTCCCTCCCATCTGCAGCCATACGGGCAGCCATACACTCGTGCGTTCGCTTCCAGCGGGTCAAAGATCAATTCCGTATGATGAACGGGACACACATATTGATGCCACCAGCCGCCGGGCTCCTCTGGTACCTCCGGATTACTCGCAATGACCTCATCAAGCTCAGCCTTCAGCAGACGGAGGGTCTCCCGGCTCCATTCATACCGCCGCGATTTTTCCTGAATTCCCATAAACTCTCTCATCGCATAAACATGCCGCCGTTGATCTCGATTGTTTCGCCCGTTATGTAGGAGGCCAGATCCGATACGAGAAACAGGATCGATCCCGCCACGTCATCCGGCGTCCCTTCGCGCCCCAGCGGAATGCCTTGAACCGTTGCCTTCCGTGCTTCATCCGAGGTAAACGTGGCATGAAATGCGGTTTGTCCGATAAAGCCCGGGGAGACGGCATTGACGTTAATGCCGCTTGCGGCAAGCTCCTTGGCCAATCCTTTGGTATAGCTGATCACGGCAGCCTTACTGGCTGCATAAATGCTGGCTCCGGGTCCGCCGCCGTTATGGGCCGCCACCGATGTCAGATTTACGATGCGGCCGCCTCCGGCCGATTTCATGCCGGGAATCACCGCTTTACTCACGAACACCGTGCTTTTCATATTGACATTCATCACGTTGTTGTACAGCTCTTCCGTCATTTCGGCATTGGAGAGCCGCTGGACCAAATGACCCGCATTGTTCACCAAGATCGTAATCCTGCCGCCGAATGTGCTCTCCACCTCGCGAACGAGCCCCTCCACTTGCTCGATCTGCGTGACATCCGCACGGAACGCATGCGCCTCGCCGCCGCTGCTCCGAATGTCCATTACCGCCCTTTCTGCCGCTTCCTTGCTGTTCAAGTAATTCAGCGCCACCTTAGCGCCGCTTCGGGCCAGCATGATCGCGGCCGCCCGCCCGATGCCTCCGCTCGAGCCCGTTATTAAGGCAATGTTTCCCGATAAGTTGATTTGCATAAGAATCCCTCCTGATTGGTGTCAAGTTGATCTCCCGTTACCCACTCTGAAGCAGCGTCACGTTTGCAGCTGCTTCAGCCTGCTCTCCTGATCATTAACGCGTTCCATCCGCGGCATCGTCATCACGATCTTGGTTCCCGATCCCGGCTGACTGCGGATCTTGATGCCGTAATCCTCGCCGTACACCATCTGTATCCGCCGATGTACATTCACGATCCCGATCCCGCCTCTGCGGCGGGCATTCCGTCCTTCATCTTCGTCCATGAGACGGTTTTTCTCCAATCGCCGGCGCAGCCGGCCGAGCTTAGCCTCCGGAATGCCGGAACCGTTATCCTCCACGATCACCAGCAGCTGATCCCCTTCGATGCGGGTGTCAATTCGGATATAATGCCACGGCTCAATCCCCTCCGGAAACGCATGCTGAAAAATGTTCTCGACGATCGGCTGCAGGGAGAGCCGGACCATTTTTTCCAGCAGCAGCTCCGGCGGCGTTGCCACCTCGATTTCGAAGTCCCGTCCGATCCGGTGCTTCAGGATGATCATGTAATGGCGGACATGGTTGAGCTCATTCGCGATCGTGATCTCCTCCAAATTCGTCTGAATCGAATATCGGAGCATGAAGGCCATCGACTCCACCATCTCCGAAATTTCATCGGAGTCCTGCACGATCGCATAACAGTTAATCGTTTCGAGCGTGTTATACAGAAAATGCGGATTGATCTGCAGCTGCAGCGCCTGGAACTCCGCCCGCTGCCGCTCCAGCTGAATGTTCTGGAGCTCCAGCTGCGTTTTCTGATTGTGAAGCTCGGTATCGTATACCTGCTCGATCATGTCCGACAGCCGGCTGACCATCAGATTGTAGCTGTGGATCAGCCCTCCGATTTCATCCTCACGCGGCTTGGCGTCCGTAATGTGGGTCCAATTTCCCTTCTCTGTCTGGCGCATGCCGTTCTTTAAGTTCCGTATCGGATCGACGATGGATTTACCGAACCGGTATGCCAGGACAAGCGCTATAATCAATGTGACAAATCCAACAATCATCGTGGTCGATCGGATGCTAGAAATGGGCGCCCTTAGCTCCTCCAGCGGCATCATAATGACCAGGCTCCATCCCGAATAATCCGATTGCCTCGATATGATCATCGTGCGCTCGCCAAGCACCGGTTCAATGAAGCGTTTATCCCCTTCGGCAATAATGCGCTGCGGCAAGCCGCCTGCCGTAATCCCGTTCATATCAACGTGATCCGGTGCATAGACCACCTCACCCTCGCGGTCAAGGATGAAGAAAAAGCCCTGTTCACCCAGATCAACGCCATTCCATAGGCTCGACAGCTGGTTTTCATTAAACTCGATAGCGAGAACGCCCTTTACGTCATACGTGCTCATGCCGCGGATTTTCCGGGCGACCGTAATGACATTGCCGCGATCTTGTTCCAGCAGACTCGTCTTGAGAATGGCGATCTCGCCGTTGTCCGGCGTCTTCTCCATCAGCTCCTGCAGCCGATCCGACGGATCAATCGACATGGCGGAGAAATTTTGATTCTGATCGAAGATCGATCGGCCATGGTACCCCAGGATGTACATCATATGCGTTTGGGTCGGATACTGAATAAAGATTTTCTGAAATACGTCTTTTCGGATCAAATGGGTGAACCGGTAATGCTCGTAGCTGTCGGCCGGGTCCATATCCAGAAATTTTTTTACCGAATCCTGAAGGAGAATGGTATTGCTGATCCGCTCGAACATCTGCAGCTGACTATCCGTCTGGCGTGCGGCATTCGTTATGACAGTCGTCATATATTTCTCCACCTGTTCATCAATGGCTTCGGACGATTTGAGGTAGAAAAACACGCCGACGGTGGTCAGGGAGAATAGTACGACAATTAGGAAATACAGAAAGATTTGGCGGGACAAGCTCCTTCTCATTATTCGATCCCCAACAGCTCCCGGTATTCGGAAGGGGTGTATCCGGTAAATTTCTTGAAGGTTTTCGTAAAATGGGGATGATCCGCATAGCCCACCTCAAACGAGATGTCCGTTATTTTGTAATGCGGGATGGCAAGCAGCTTCTTGGCCATCTCCATCCTTTTCTTAATGCGGTAGTGCACGAAGGTTTCATCCGTCAATTGTTTGAACAGCTGGCTGAAGTAAGACGGATTCAATCCGAGCATATCCGACACCTCGTCTAGCGAAAGATCCTTGGACAAATTGCGCTCGATATAAGCTTTGGCTTCCTCGACGGGCTCTTTGGCATTGCCTTTGCGCTTTGCCCGGATCTGCTGGACGGTCTGCTCCACGGCTTGCCGGAATGCTTGAAACATATTCCCCGGATTGCCGGACTCCGCCTTAAGAAATCCCGCCATTCGCTCAAAAGTGTAGATATCCCTGCTGTTTAGCTGCTTGATTAGTTTCGCATACAGCTCACCCAGCAAATCCTGAAGCTGAATCGATTCGAGCTCTCGTTCCTGGCAGTATTCCTCGATTTCTTGAAGCCTTACCTGGATTTCGTTCATTTGCAAATGCCATACGGCGAGCTCCAACTGCTCAAGCCAAGCTTCCAGCTTGGATAATGGAAAATACCCCCGCTGCTTCTCAAGCAGTGCTTTCCGCTCCGTCATGAGCTTGCTGATCGCATGGTGCACCACTGATTTGGTAACCGGCTTCAGCAAATACTCCTTCACTCCATATGACATGCATTTCTGGGCGTACTCGAAATCCCCGTAACCGGAGACGACGACAACCGTGATATCGCCATAGTGCTCATGCAGCTGCCGGCTAAGCTCCAGACCGTCCATTTTCGGCATACGGATATCCGTGAAGATAAAATCCGGCCGGGCTTGTTGGATCGCTTCCAGCGCCTCGATGCCGTTGCCTGCGGTTTCCGTCAGGATCACGGAAGGATCCGCCTGAGTTATCAGTTTGGTAAGGCCCATTCTTATCATAGGTTCATCGTCAACGACCAGAATGCGGTACATTCCCATTCCCCTTTCGGATTAGCGAGTGTGTATAGGGTTAGCAAGATACTCCCCTGCAATGGATAAGCAGAGGAGTATCTTCCACACTATACTAAAACAAGCTCCACTTATTCGAAAGCGTTTTCTTTTTCGTTATATCGCTTCGTTGCCTCCTCGATGATCTCGCTGCCGCCCTTTGACAGGTACTCCTCCAGCACCTTGCCGTAATCCTCGATCGGCTCCCGGCCGTATACCATTCGAAGCACATGCTCGAGAATCAGCGGCGGGAGCTCGTCGGATTTCGGATTCAGCTCCGGATATTTCACCATGGCTTCCAGCCTCGGATCGAATTCAATTCCCCGGCGCCCTTCGCTTGCAAGCATATGATCGAACGCATCGATCAGCGCTTTGCCGGAATCGGACAGCTCGGATACGCGTTTGTTGTAAGTCGTATCCTGAACCATCCACAGCCAATAGTTTAGATACCGCATTTTATCCGCGCCGGCGGCATCGGTTGGAACCTCGAATATCGGCTTGCCGTCCGTTACTTGATAATCCTCGCCTTCAATGCCGAAGCTGAAGTACAGCTCCGCTTCTTCACTGACCATCCAGTTGAAGAACTTGACGATATCCGCTGCCTTGTCCTTGGCTTTTGCGTTGATGAAGAAGGACCGCGTAACCGGGTTATAATGGGCATATCCGCCCTTTCCGTCCGGGCCGACAGGCGACGGGATGAGCGCAACCTCCGCCTCAGGCACATTTTCTTTAAGCTGAGTCCCCCAAATCGGGAGTTCGTTCGCATTCATGGACCACATGCCAGCTTTGCCGCTCGTGACGATGGATTTGAAATCCGCGCTCTCGATCGTTGCGAACTCCTTGCTGATCAATCCCTCTTCATGCATCGTTTTGTAGATTTGGATTGCCTTCTTCATATTCTCCTCATCGAAGAAGCTAGGCTTTACCTTGCCGTCAGGGAATACTTTGAACTGGTTCAGATAACCCAGCACGTCATAAGCGCCGAAGAAGGTATCGGCATATTTAAAGTTCTGCCGGCCGGCATAAGGCTGCTCCACCCCCGCCTCCTTGAATGCGCGCAGCACATCCAGCGTCTCTTCAACGGTTGTCGGAACCTCCTTCCCGACCTTCTTCAGCAGATCGGTGCGAATCCATGTCGCGCGCCGGGACGGGTTAGACAGGATCTCCGGAATACCGTAGATATTGCCTGTCTTGGAATCCGTCATCCGCTTCCATGCCTCCTCCGGGATGAATTGGAGCAGGTCCTGACCATGCTCCTCGAGCAGATCATTCAGCGGGAGGAACACGCCGTTCTCTACAGCGCCCGCGAGCTCCGGACCGCTAATCCCGCCGGTACCTTGAACGACATCCGGAATGTCGTTCGTCGCGAACATCTGGACCATTTTATCCTGATACTCGTTATGCGGGATCAGCCGGATGTCCAGGTCCGTGTTCGTCATTTTCTCCAGCTCCAGCACGTATTTGTCCTTGTTGATATCCGGATTCTTCTCCACGTAGGATACGTTCAGCGTTCGCATGGAGATCGAGAATTTCGTCGGCCCTCCATCAGTACCCCCTTGCGTTTCGCCGCCCCCTCCGTTGGCTCCGTTACTGCCGCCGTTATTGCCTGAACAGCCTGCCAGCATGGCAAGCACCAGTCCGGCCGTGATCACACGTCTCCAGCGTTTACTCATAAATCCCCCTCTTTTCAAGCTAGAATGTCCGCTATATAATAGCGTTTTCAAACTTAACCTCAGTATAGAGAGCCGATATGGTAGTCACAAGGAATGTCTTTGGCCCGGTTTGTCGTTTTTTTAGAATCATTCTTTAATCGAACCGATCATCATCCCATGGATGAAGAAGCGCTGCAGGAACGGGTACAGGAGAATAATGGGCAGCGTGGCGACAAGAATGACGGCCATCTGAACGCCCTGCACGGATTGGGAGCTCGCTTCAAATGCCATGTTCCCCGTATCCGTCATCCCCTCGTTAACGAGCAGCTCCCTCAGCTTCACCTGGAGCGGATACTTTGCACGGTCGTTGATATAGTAGAGCGCATCCATATACTTGTTCCAGTTGGTCACCGAGTAGAAGATCCCCACAGTGGCAAGCGCCGGCTTAGATAACGGCAGCACGATGCTCCACAGCGTCCTAGCTTCGCTGCACCCGTCGATACGCGAGGAATCGATCAGTTCATTCGGAATTTGAGCGAAGAAGGTCCGCAGCACGAACAGGTTAAAAGCACTTATCGCCGTCGGCAGCATCAGGGACCAGAGGGTGTTCACCAGGCTCAACTCACGCATCAGAATAAATTGCGGAATGAGTGGAGCCGTAAAGATCATCGTCATTAGAATGAACACCATGATCGTCTTTCTTCCCACGTACTCCGGTCTCGAAAGCGGGTACGCAAGGGATGCGGTCGCCGCCAGATTGATGAATGTCCCCAGCAATGTGATGTAGACGCTGATCCCGAACGCTCGCCAGATCGAAACATCTTGGAACACATGCTCATAATACGCCAGCGTAAATTCTACCGGCCAGAACATCACCACGCCCCGATCGATCGCGCCCGGACTGCTGAACGATTGGGCAATGACGTTAAGAAACGGCAGCAGCATGGTCAGCGCGAGAAGGGTCAGGAACATATAATTGCCTGCGAGAAACAGCTTTCTGCCGGGACTATCGTATTTCACCTTCGTCACTCCCCTCTAATACAGCGACTCGCCGGTCGCTTTCTTGCTGATGGCATTGGCTATCGCGATCAGGAACAAACCCACCACGGATTTGAACAGCCCGATCGCGGTCGCGTAGCTGTACTGAAGCTGCTGCAAACCGGCCTTGTAGATATACGTATCCAGAATTTCGCTGGATTGAATGTTGAGCGGATTCTGAAAAACAAAGACGCGCTCGAACCCGTAATCCAGAAAATCGCCGGTCTTCAGCAGGAACAGAATCGTAATTACCGGAAGCAGCGCAGGCAGCGTTATGCTGAGCGTCTGACGCCATCTTCCCGCCCCGTCGATGTTCGAGGCTTCGTACAGGTCGGGGTTGATGCCTGCCAGCGCAGCCAGATAGATGATTGTCCCCCACCCGACATCCCGCCACAAGCCTGAACTGACCAGCACGGACCGGATATAGGAATCTTCGCCGAGGAAATAAATCGGCTCAACGCCGAACCATCCGAGAATGACGTTCACGATTCCCGAGCTCGGTGATAAAATCCCGACGAAGATACCGCTTACAATTACCCACGACAGAAAATGCGGCGCATAAAAAATCGTCTGAATGATTTTTTTGTACAGCACGAGTCTTACCTCGTTCAACAGCAGCGCCAGCACGATCGGTGCCGTAAAAGCAAACAAGATGTCGTACGTTCCCAGCAGAAGCGTATTGCGCAGGATTTTCAAGAAATCATAATGCGAGAACATCCGCTCAAAATGCTCCAGGCCGATCCACGGGCTCTTCGTAACGCCTGCGAACAGATTATAATTCTGGAACGCGATCACGGAGCCGAGAAGCGGCACGTATTTGAACAGGACGAAGAACAAAAGTCCCGGAAGCGAGATCAAGTACAGCGCCTTGTACTTCCACATGAAGCCTAATACGTTCTTGCGTTTATCATTGAGCGTCCCCAATCCAGCCGCATGATTTCGATCGGCCATCCTTCCTCACCTCTTGTTTCTCAAATTGGCCGGCGCATGCTCATCAATCGGAATCTCGTCAAACCGGATGCTGATGAACTCGGGCTCCCGTTCGATAATTCGGGACAGCTCCCTGGTAAAAACCTCGACGATTTCTTCCTTCTGAGCATCCGACCGCCCTTCGTACATTTTGATCGTAATTTGCGGCAACGGCATTCGCCTCCCTTGCTTATGGTGTGAATATGAATACTCATATCCTAAGAGCCCGGCTAGCTATGCAGCAATGGAAGATCATCGGCTCCTTTGTGTTTTTTTTAGGCGAAACCACCGGGCTTGTGTTTTTATAAGACGCGCTTGTCATTTTACTAGAAGTTCGATCGGAAGTATGGAAAAAGAAGGCTGCTTGTGGAACAATGAAGCAAACCCGAGCGATTATGATCGCATCAATCACGATCCGAACGGAGGTAAATCATGAGCGAAAGTCATACAGAGGGCCGCGTAATATCGGAGGCGGGCCGCCTCAGCCCGGGGCATGATGCCCATGCGGGGCTGTGGAGGCTGCTGGAGGATAAGCTGTCGAGAATGGCTGTCCAGCTGGCAAATAAGGTCCCGCACGCAGCAGTGAACGGCAAATACGATTCAACCCGCATTGACTGGTGGACATCGGGTTTCTGGCCGGGCATGCTGTGGATCATGTACGATATGACCAAGGATCCCGCGTATAAGGAACGAGCATGGGAGTGGGACGTCAAGCTGGAGCAGGCTTTCTTTTCACAGAACAACTTCCATCATGATGTTGGCTTTCAATTTCTGCCGACGGCGGTCATTAAGCATAAATTAACCGGTGATCCGGATGCCAGGCGCAGAGGACTACTGGCAGCTACGATGCTAGCAGGAAGGTTCAACCCGGCGGGTCGTTATATCCGGGCCTGGAACACGGTTGATCGGACGGCTTGGAACCACGGCAATGAAGGCTGGTCCATTATTGACTCCACAATGAATCTTTCCCTTCTCTTTTGGGCATCCGAGGAGCTGGGCGATCCGAGATTCGCCCATATCGCCTCCCAGCAGGCCGACACAGTGATCGAGCATTTCATTCGAGCCGACGGCTCTGTCAAGCATATTTGCATCTTCGATCCCGTAACGGGAGACTATATCGGTGCGCTTGGCGGCCAAGGCTTCGGACCGGACTCGGCTTGGAGCAGGGGGGCTGCCTGGGCTTTGCACGGCATGGCAAACACTTGCCGGTATACCGGCGACGCCAAATACCTTGATGCTGCCAAACGGGTTGCGCATTATTTTATCGCCGCGCTCGGTGAGGAGGGAGTTCCTGCCTGGGATTTCCGGACAGAGCTTGTAGAGGCTTCAACATCATCAGATACGGAGCTCGAGTCTCCGGACACCTCCGCTGCCTCCTGCGCCGCCTCGGGATTGCTCGAAATCGCCGCTCTCGTACCGAAGAACGAGGCTTCGCTTTACATACGACATGCCGTAAAAATCATGGACGCATTAACCAAGCGATACGCCGAATGGGACGATCCGGAGTACGAAGGCATTCTGAAAGGGGCAACCGGCCATAAGCCCGCGGGTCAAAATATCAATGTGTCGTTGATATACGGCGATTACTACTATCTGGAATCGGCCGCAAAGCTCATGGGCTGGAAGCAACGGATCTTCTGATCCGACCATGGAATTGTAATGCCAATGCTTCGCTTCCAATCGGCTGCTTCCTGCTTTGATCTTAATGCCTGTCCGATACGCACGATCGCGTCAAAACTAAAAACAGCAAGCGCCTTCCCTGGCGCTTGCTGTTCGTTATGCTTGTATCGGGACGGTACCCGTGCGTTCGATCGGCAATCGAATGGAGAAACAGCTGCCGTGATTCGCTCCTCGGCTCTCAGCCCATACCTGGCCGCCGTGGGCGGTTACCAGGCGCTTCACGATGGCAAGCCCCATTCCGCTTCCGCCGCTGTTCCGATTCCTTGATTTATCCCCACGATAGAATCTTTCAAAAATAAAGGGCAAATCGTCCGGATTGATGCCATGGCCGTTATCCTCGATACGCACCAGTACATGCTTATTCTCGGCTATAAGCTCTGCTCGCACACGTCCCCCCATAGGGGTATGTCGAAGGGCATTGCTCAGCATGTTCACCAGGACCTGGTGGATTCGATCGGCATCGACCATCGCAGGCATCGGCGGTCCGCTGGTATACTTCAGCTTCACCTGTTTTTCAAGATACATGGGCTTGACCAGCAGCACCGCCCGCTCCATCAGCTTCGACATATCCTGCCTGGCTAGGCAAAGGCGGAATTCGGGCGATTCCATATCATGCAGATCCTCAAGCTCGGTGACGAGATCGATCAACCGGTCGATCTCGTGCAAGCAAGTGCGAAACCGTTCAGCCGTCGGCTCCCAGATTCCGTCTTCCAATGCACGGGTATGGCTTTTTAACGTGGTTAACGGCGTACGAAGCTCATGCGCGATATCCTGGGTCATGCTTCTGCGAAGCTGCTCCTGCTTCTGAAGCTGCAAAGCCAACTCGTTAAGCGAACCTCCAAGCCCGGCGAGCTCATCTTCGCCATCTACATGAATTCGGGTGGCCAGATCACCTCGCGTCATCCTCTCAGCCGCTTGCTTCATTTGAACCAGCGGCGCGGAGATACGTCTTGCCACGTAAATGCCGGTCACCGTGGCAAGGGCGATCGACAGTATGCAGGTCAGTATGATCGACTGCATCTGAGCCTGTTCCAGATGGTAGTTCAGCTGGTCGATCCCGTGCCCTTCCGCGGTCTGCTGCTGATACATCGCGATATGATAATGGTTGGTCAAAATGCTGATCCCGGTAAACATAATCAAGATCCCGGTCGTGATGCTGATAATGATGGCAGCCAGCCGCAGATCCAGCCTTCGCTTCATGATTCCTCGCCTCCGAACCGGTAGCCAAAGCCGTACACCGTTATAATAAACCTCGGTTGTTTGGGATCCTGCTCGATCTTATGCCTTAGATTTTTGACATGCTGATCTATGGTGCGGATATCGCCGTCATAATCAAAACCAAGAACCCGTTCAACAAGCTCCTCACGGGAGAAATGACGTCCCGGATATTTCGCCAGCAGTACAAGGAGTTTATATTCGTTTGGCGTCAAGCTCACGGCCTGTCCATGGCAGGTCACCTCGTGCTTGCCCGAATGAATGACAAGGGCCCCGTGCCGATACACCGTAACATCTGACAGCAGCTCGGCATCATCGCCGGACCGTCTCAAGATGGCCTTGACTCGTGCAAGAACCTCCCTCGGATCGAACGGCTTCAGGACATAATCATCCGCTCCGGAGGAAAAGCCCTTGAGCCGGCTGCTTGCTGCGGATTTCGCCGTCAGCATCAGGATCGGAACCGGGCTGAATGAACGGATGTGGGCACAGAGCTGCTCGCCGTCCATGTCGGGCAGCATCAAATCCAGGATGATCAGGTCCACCTTTCCGTCCCGCATATGCTCCAATGCTTCCTTAGCATTTGCCGCCTCCAGCGTCCGGTACTGTTCTCTTTGGAGATACGACACAAGAACTTCCCGGATGTTCGGCTCATCATCGATGATTAATATCGTCCTCATTCCCGACTCTCCTTGCTGGAATTAATCTTCATGCCTTGAGTTGTTCTATTTTTATTTAGGGATGCTCCAGGCGTCCCGGATAATCCGAATCATCCGTTACGTCTGAACCGGTATCGAGGCGGGCTGAGCGGGTCTGCTCAGCTTCTTCATGCTTAAATAATACGCTGTTCCAAGCGGAATAAGCGCCCCCAGCCAAGCCAGCGGATTGGCGAGACATGCCCCGGGGAACCCGATCAGAGCCGACAGGAACATAGCGGCAACGACGCGCATGATCAGCTCCATAATGCCGGCGACGGTAGGGATGAAGCTTTGGCCAAGCCCTTGCAGCGAGAACCGGTAAATGAACAGCAAAGATAAGAGCAAATAGGTTGTTCCGTTCGCTAGGAAATACTGGCCGCTGAGATCCAGCAGCTGCTCCTGTCCCTGACCGACAAACAAAGAGACGGCGGCCGGACCTGCAACAATAACAAGCACCCCCACCAGGATGCTAAACGATCCCGAGAGCAAAATGCATTGCTTGACGCCTAGCCGAATCCGGTCGATCCGGTTCGCCCCGAAATTTTGCGCCGCAAAGGTTGCCATCGTAACGCCGAAGGAGTTCATCGGTTGGGTAGCGAGCATATCGATCTTCTGAGCCGCTGTGTAAGCCGCAACTGACAGTGCGCCAAGACCGTTCAGCGTAATCTGAAGAATAATCGCCCCGATGGCGATGATCGATGCCTGAAAGCCCATCGGGAAGCCCACCCGCATATGCTGGCCAATAAACGTCCAATCGATCGACCAGTCGGCCGTTTTGAACTGCAGCAACGGAACCTTTTTATGGATATAGATCAGGCAGAGCAGACAAGAGAACAGCTGTGAGATGACAGTTGCTAGCCCGGCACCCGCTACGCCCATCTTAAAGACGAGTATAAACACGAGATCCAGCACAATATTCAGAATACTTGCGATAACCAGAAACAATAGCGGAGTGCGGCTGTCCCCGAGCGCCCGAAGCAGGTTGGCCAGCAGGTTGAATAACACCGCTGCGCCGACGCCAGCATTGATTACGATCAAATACGAATAAGCATCATCCAATATTTCAACCGGCGTGTTCATCATGACAAGGGCAGGCTTCGTAAACACGATACTAAGGATGGTCAGGACGATCGTGAAAACGATACTGATCCAAAAGCTCGTGCCGACGCTTTTACGCACACCAGCAATATCCTTTGCCCCGAACCTCTGCGCGGTAATGATGGAGAGGCCTGCCGTCAGGCCTTGCGCAAAGCCGATAATAAAAAACATAATGCTTCCGGTCGAACCGACGGCCGCCAGTGCGTTCACGCCGATCGTGCGTCCGACAATGAGCGTGTCGGCCATATTGTAGAATTGCTGAAACAGATTGCCGATTAACAGCGGGATCGTGAACATGATGATCAGTTTAATCGGACTGCCTTGTGTCATATCTTTCATGAGTGCTCTCCTATGATGTGAAGTTCGCCATTCAACATCTTTTTTCTAATATGTATGGTTTCCTGCTGCACACCGGGTCGCTTATCGGGCGATGGGTCTTCCGGGCAGCACGAATGCTGTTTTCTTGTGTATCTTATCATGAACAACGGCAAAAGTGATGCAGGTTTATATTCAAAATCTAAATAATTTCCATGGCACTGCCTTTCCGATCATCGTATGGCCATTCGTAGATAGGGATCTAACGTATCCTCTTATGGAAAAGAGGCCAGCCGTTGGCAATCCGGCTGACCTCTCGCTATTGGGCAGTATTGCATTCTTCAAATGGATTTGATATCAAGCATAAGCGGATAAGGCGCACTTCGGAAGAAGGCTAACACCGTTATGCTTCTTCCACCCCAAGCTTGTCCAATGCCTGTTTGGCACGAGATCGCGCTTCCTCCACCTCGCCTGCGGTCGACAAGGCCACCGCTACTCTTCTGCCAGCCTTTGTCACAGGCTTGCCGAATAGACGAACCTGTGTGCTCGGTACCGCGAGCGCCTGCTCGGCGCCCGTA
Source organism: Paenibacillus sp. FSL W8-0919 (assembly GCF_038003785.1). NCBI lineage: Bacteria > Bacillati > Bacillota > Bacilli > Caryophanales > Paenibacillaceae > Paenibacillus > Paenibacillus sp. FSL W8-0919. The sequence continues at coordinate 4,204,049 of NZ_JBBOPV010000001.1, read as the reverse complement.
ATCTTGTAGTTTTCAAGCTCACCCGGTGCTTTCAACGGACGGCTGGCGCCCGGGGTGATCAGCACGATTTCCGGAATCGGGTAACCGAGGATGGCCCGGACATGAAGCGCGAATTCGGACAGATTTTGCGTGACCAGCGTAACTAATCCGGTATCATGCGGGCGAGGCGATACCTCACTGAAATATACTTGATCCTCGGTCAGAAACAGCTCGACGCCGAACAATCCGAAGCCGCCCAATTCATCGGTAATGGCCCTCGCAATGCGCTCGGCTTCCTTCATCTGCTGCTCGGATATCGGATGAGGCTGCCAGGATTCGATATAGTCACCGCTTTCCTGCACATGTCCGATCGGCGGACAGAAGCTTGTCCCGCTCACCGAACGAACCGTTAACAGTGTGATTTCCGACTGGAAGGTGATGAACTCCTCGATGATCACCCGGCCGTTCTGTACGCGCCCGCCTTCCATTGCATTGTTCCAGCATGATTCAATGTCGCTCTCCGATCGGCAGACGCTCTGCCCTTTCCCTGAAGAGCTCATAAGCGGCTTAATTACGCAAGGAAAGCCCATCTCCCTTACCGCGACCTCGAATTGTTCATAGTTATCCGCAAAGCGGTATCCGGCCGTCGGCAATCCGAGCTTCTCCGAAGCAAGCCTGCGGATGCCCTCCCGGTCCATCGTCAGCTTGGCCGCTCTTGCGGTAGGAATGACGCGGAAGCCCTCCTCCTCCAGCTTCACTAACTCGGATGTGGCCAAGGCCTCAATCTCGGGAACGATCAGATCAGGCTGTTCCCGCTCGATGACTTCCCTCAGCTTGGCGCCGTCGAGCATATCGATGACGTAATGGCGATGCGCGACGTGCATGGCAGGCGCGTCGGCATATCGGTCTACCGCCACGGTCTCCAAACCTAACCGCTGCGCTTCGATAATGACTTCCTTTCCGAGTTCTCCGGATCCCAGCAGCAGCATTTTTTTCGTTTTATACATCGTTCTCCAGTCCCCTTTTCAAAATAGAAATATTAAAAAGAGGTAAGGGAAAATAAACTTCCCTTACCTCTGCCCAGGCGTACGGCTGTCGTCATCCATGTGCTCCCTCATGGTTCCCCCATGCAGCGCCAGTCACACATCGACCTACTCATTGTCAGCTAAATCATACTGAATATTGAGCATGAATGCAATATGAATGCAATATGACCGCTCATGACAATCACCGAAAGCGGCCACTGACCAATCCGTTCCATGCGCGCAAGTTACCAAATCTATCGCCCTTTCATTGATGAAAGCGCATCCAGCACATATAATAGGGGGGTGATCAAACCTTACAGTCAATTGAAAGGAGACTTGCCGTGCTCCCCTATTCTGTCCAGCGTCAGGACTTTGCTTTTGAACACGCCATCATCGGAATGGCCATCGTTTCAATCGACGGAGAAGTGCTTCAAGTCAATTCGGCTTTGTGTGAGTTATTGGGCTGCTCCAAACAAGAATTAATGGATGGAGCGCTGAAAGCGACGAACATCGGCGGAATTCAGGAAGTGATTAGGCACAAGACGGGAGATTTCCAGCTCAAGCCTTCTCAGGTGACCGCACTCCAAGTTGGCATGAAATACGAACATCCTGCCGGACGGAATCTGGATTTGAAGCTTCACTTTTCGGCATCCGCTGAAGCGCAATCGCCGTTCCGCCATTGCTTGGTCCAATTTGAGAATCTCACCCCTGTTTACGAGCTCCAGGAACAGCTGACACAGAAGGAGATGAAACTGGTTGAGAAGGAAGAAGGCTTCCAGCAGCTCCTGGAAGAGCTCCCGCTTTCCGCGCTCATTACAAAGTACGGCATGATCCAGTACGCAAATCAGGCGACGCTACGGCTGCTTCACGCCTCGAATGTCTCTGACGTGCTCGGAATTTCAACCGATGTCGTGGTTGATCCCTCTTCGCATCATAAGCTTGCAAGGCGAAGAACGCGTTATGCGGAATATCGGGAAATCGGACCCGTTACATATCTTATCCGCTGTTTGGACGGTCAACAAAAAATCGTCTCCGGTATCACGCTGGTCACCACCTATAGAGGCGAAAAGGCCGCACTTAGCATATTCAAAGATATCACAGAGCAGAAGATGGAAGAGGATCGCATCATGCAGTCCGAAAAGCTGACGACAGCAGGACAATTGGCAGCAGGAATCGCGCATGAGATCCGTAACCCGCTCACGTCAATTAACGGCTTCATTAAACTCCTTCGTTCGTCGGAGCAAAGCAATAAGCTGTATTTCGATATCATCGAATCGGAACTCAAACGGATCGAGCTGATCGTCAATGAACTGCTGGTGCTATCCAAGCCGGAAACCTCCCATGTCAGCAAGCCATTTGACGTGCTCGGCATCGTCGAACAAATCGTTACCCTGATGAAGGTCCAGGCTGCGCTGAACAATATCGAGATCATCCCGCGTTTCCCTGCCGAGCCTGTATACGTTCACGGCGAAGCGAATCAACTGAAGCAGGTATTCATCAATTTGCTGAAGAACGCCATGGAGGCGATGGATCAAGGAGGAACGATCACGCTGACCATTCAGCAAAGCGACAGCGATGTCCATATCATCGTCCAGGATGATGGTATCGGCATGACGCCAGAGCAGATCCGGTCGTTGGGACAGCCCTTCTACACAACGAAGGATAGCGGAACCGGGCTCGGATATATGATTACGAAAAACATCATCCATAATCACGGCGGATCGATCCATGTGGAGAGCTCCCCGGAGCAGGGCACCAGCTTTACGATTCAGCTGCCTGCTTTATAGATATTAGCGAAAAGGCGACAGCACGACATAACCGGTGTAATAAAACATCTCCCGAAGCAGGAATGGAACCTTGCTCCGGAAACTTTGATATGCACTTCGATCCGTTGGTGACGGATATGCCTTCATTCCGTAATCGTCCGCCATCGTCATCGCCCGCTTCATATGAAGCCGGTCGCTGACAATCAAATACGTGGACAAACCTTCTTGTTCACCGACCGCTTGGGCATGGGACAGGTTCTCTTCCGTTATCTTTGACACCGTTTCGATCAGAATGTCTGCTTCCGGAACTCCCCGGGCAATCGCGTAATCCCGGGCAACCTCGGATTCCGCCGACTCAAGGTCCGATCCCCGTCCCCCCGTAAAGATCAGCTTATCCACATACTGATGCTTATACAGCCATAAGGCATGATCAATGCGTCCCTGGAATACGGGGGAGGGTTTATCGCCCCACACGGCCGCTCCAAGTACAATGGCGGCATCGGATTTTACAGGCTCGGTCTTTGCTCCGTAAGTCCATATGGCGACGGCCGCATAAACCATATATGCCATGATAACGGCAGCAGCTGAGAGGACGATTCGCCGGATCGTCTTTCTTCGGCTTCCTACGACTTTGCGAGACCGATTTACATTATTCACAAACTCCCCCCCGATCTTCCTCGAAAGCCTTTTCGCAGCAAAGCGTTGATTTTTAAATTGATAGGAGCTGAATCCGTTCAATACGACTCCATTCTACCATACCGGTTCTCTCCCCCGGTATTTTCATTAGGTTATAAGCTCCTTTACCGGCTTAAGTCCACTAGGTGCGAGGATCAAGGACGGGTTAGATGTAAGCGATCGATGCACGAATTAGATATACGGATTAGATGAATGGGGCAGAGGTAAGATCGAGGTGGAGCGGCTCGAAGCCGGAGCAGCGACTAGATCGAGCTAGCCACGACGCTTGCCACGCAAAATGAAAAAACAGGGATTCAAAGCATCCCTGTTTAACCGTCGCCTTTAGCTGAGATTTATCCTTTCTTCTCATCCGAATACAATTCTTTTCAGCCATGACATTGCTAGCCCACGATCTCGTACTTCGGCTTCACGTTATTAAAGTCGGGATTTTCACCGCTAACCATCAGCCCCATCCCCCAATCAAAGTGAACATTGGCCGTCGGCAGATCCGATGCATCCCGATATTGGAACAACACGTTTCGCCTTGTTCGCTCGCTGCGGTTAACGTCCGACCCATGGATGGTCAGATAGTTGAAGAAGAGTACATCTCCCGCCGATGCCGGACAAGGTGTCCCTGACGATATCGGATATTCCTTGTGGTTCAGGTAATACGAGCCTACATGAGGAAGTATTCCTTCTTTGTGGGAACCGGGAACGACACACAAGCATCCGTTCTCCGTATCCGCATCATCCAGGTGAATGCTTGCCGCAAGCATGGTATGATCACGATGAGGGAAGTAAGGATAATCCTGGTGCATCGGAAAGGCTGCCCCGTTTGAGGGAGGCTTCACCAGCATTTTGGAATGATGAAGCTGCACATTCGGTCCGATAATTTGCTGCAGTACGGCGGTCATTCGCGGGTGGATGGCGGCGCGCATGAAAGCGGCATCATGATAGTGTACGTCATGAAACCCTTTCAGCACCAGCTTCTTCAGCTGCTCGGGAGGCAGATAATCGCCCTGCCAAGCGTGGTTCTGATCCGCCTTGGCGCGCGCCGCCCTCCGGATAATCTTCTCAACCGCTTCCCGCATCTCTTCCACTTCCGCCGGATCGAACACGTTCCGGACCAGCAGATACCCATAATCTTTGTAAAATTGGACATCTTGTTCATTAATCATGCCTTAGAAACCCTCCTCAATCTTGTTTTGGTTCTGGTTTCATTATAGGCAGCTCATGCATCGACGTATTTGCACAGCGAGGACCACAATTTGTACAATTACGCCAAGGAGGTGTTCATAACGATGATTCAATGGACCCACAGCGAGGAGCGGCTCAATCGGTATGCCGGGCATCTGCCGGGCGAGCGTCTTTCCTTTCTCGTACATTATTGGGGAAGCGTCCGGAATTTGGCTACCAATGCGATGCATAAGCATTCCTTCCTGGAGATTTGTTACGTTGACAATGGCGAAGGCATCTATACTGAAGCCGGCGTCGATTTTCCCTTGCGACAAGGCACAGCCTTTTGTTCAAGGCCAGATATTTACCATCGGATCCAAAATGTCGATCAACTGGATTTGTTATTCGTTGCTTTTGAAGTCAGAAACCATCCGGCTGAGGATCACGCCATGAACTACTTGCGTGTCCTGGAAGGAGGGCCGGTATGGATTGAGGATGCCCGCGAAGCGCCGTCAATCCATCTGTGGAAATCGCTGCTCATCCATGAACAGCCAGGCCAATCACTGCCGGTTACGCTCTTGCCGCCCCTCGCGCATGCGCTGCTTGAGTCTTTTTCCGTCATGTTCGGCAAAAAGGACACGCTCCCGAAAGGGCCGGAAATCTCCACCGGTTTCTCCCACTCCGCCCAGCTTGTTCAGCGGGCAAAGCTCTACATCAGGGATAACTTGGGCCGTCAGCAGCTGTCTTTAAGCGAGGTTGCACGATTTTTGAATATATCCCCTCGCCAGCTGTCGCGATTGTTCGCAACCTGCATCCATGAGTCATTTTCCAGCTTCGTCCGAACGGAGCGAATTCGAGCCGCTGAGCTTATGCTGACGATTTCTGATGAACCGATTAAGCTGATTGCCGAGCGTACCGGCTTTTCGTCCGTCCATTACTTCACGAGATTGTTTACCATGACGAAGGGCGTACCACCGGCAGCATACCGCGCTAAATTTAAAGCAGTCTTGGCAGCACGTACCGAATAACAGCTCATCGATTCGGCTTGATCGTTCTGCTGTTAACCCTCTGTATATCCGGTGGTGAACCATTGATTACGGTATGGGGCCGGCTCAGATATGGTTTCTCCCAGCTGCTCGGCTGCCGTCCGTGGCCAGAACGGGTCTTTCAGCAGGGCACGGCCAACCGCGATGAGATCGGCCTGACCTTTGCGGAGGATCTCTTCAGCCTGCTTCCCGCAGGTAATCAACCCGACTGCAGCGGTCGGCATTCCAATCTGACGGCGAATCGCTTCCGCATAGGCAACCTGATAGCCTGGATATACCTCCGGTTTTTGATCGGTTACGCCCCCGCTGCTCGCGTCGATGAGGTCGACCCCTTGCGCTTTCATCCGCTCGGCAAAGTCAAGGTGATCCTCGATATGGTTCCCATGAGGATGGTATTCTTCCGCAGAGATTCTCACGAATAGAGGACCGTTCCAAACCTGCCGCACCTTCTCAAGGGTCCTCCCGAGGAAGCGGTACCGATTCTCCCTTGAACCTCCATACATATCCTCTCTCTGATTGGTCAAAGGGGACAAAAAGTCATTGATGAGGTAACCGTGAGCGCCGTGAAGTTCTATGACGTCAACGCCTGCTCGCCTAGCACGGACAGCCGCGTTCCTGAAGGCCTCGATGACCCTTTCGATCTCCGCAATCGTCATCGGCTTCGTCCTTTTCCCCCGATACGCTGCCCCTGACGAAGAGAAGCCGGTGCCTTGCTCCTTCTTCCTGCCGGCATGACCCAGCTGCATGCCAACAGCCGTCCCTTGCCGGTGCAGCATGCTCACAAGCTCTCGAAGCCGCTGCTCCTGCCCATCATCCCATAATCCCAATCCGCCCGGATCTGCCCCCGTCCTCTCAACGGCCGTTACCTCAATCATGATTAATCCCGCTTGGCCGATCGCCCTCGCGCCGTAATGCAAATACTGCCATTCGGTTAGCTTCCCTTCTTGGTCTGCTGCTAACGTGCCCATCGGCGACATCATGATTCTGTTTTTTAACCGTACGCCGCGGATGGTAATCGGACTGAATAACATGGACATAACTGCTCTCCTCTCCGTTTTTTATGCTTTGCATCTCATGGCTTAATCCTATATGATGAAGGCGCAAGCGAGAATGGAAAGTTAAAGGTTTTTCATTATTTTCACCGCAATTTTCAAGGAAGTTTCGGGATTTACGCTTTATTTTCTAAGGAGGTGCGCATGTGGATCGAACGGATGTCCAAATCCTCGAATTGCTGCAAAATCATGCACGGCTTTCCATGACGGAGCTAGGCAAGCTCATCGGGCTGTCTCAGCCGGCCGTAACCGAGAGGGTCCGCAAGCTGGAAGAGCAGGACGTCATTATCGGATATCGGGCCGTCGTGTCGACTGAGAAGCTGAACAAGCACTGTATGGCGTATTTACTGTTCCATACGAAGCATTGCGAGAATTTCATTGCTTTCTGCGAGCAATCGAACGAGGTTGTCGAATGCCATCGTATCAGCGGTCAACATAATTATCTTATAAAAGTGGTCTGCGACTCGATGCGGGCACTCGAAGCGTTCATTAACCAAACAGGACAATTCGGCGATTCCACGACATTGATCGTCATGTCGTCCCCGATTGAGAACAGGGTGCTGCTGCCCTCACAGGTTGAAGAGTAGCCGGATTTCGGCAAGCGCCGAATCGGTTAATCAGAACCACCCGTCAAACGGGTGGTTTGCTCTTGGGGTATAACCCCTTGTTGCCAAACTGCGCCTAAAGACGCTAGCCTGACAATAAAATTGCTCAGGCTCAGTGTAATTTGTCACTTTCACTTACCAGTTAAACTGGTTTACTTCTTCTTGTTACTGTTTTTGCTGAATGGGTCTTCATACTCTTTCACACTCAGTTTATCAATTGCTTGGTCATGTGCTTCTTGCTCACGGATATATTTTGCCACGGTGGCTTCATTCAAGCCCACTGTGCTGACGTAGTATCCCTCCGCCCAGAATTTTCGATTACCATATTTATACTTCAAGCTAGCATGCTTCTCGAATATCATGAGTGAGCTTTTCCCCTTCAGGTATCCCATAAATGATGATACTGAGATTTTTGGGGGAATTGCTACCAACATATGTACATGATCGGGCATCATGTGACCTTCGATTATCTCCACTCCCTTGTATTTACATAATCGTTTGAATATTTCGATTAAGTCTTTCCTCACTTGATTATAAATCTCTTTCCGTCTATACTTCGGGGTGAACACAATGTGGTACTTGCACATCCACTTCGTGTGAGCTAAACTATAGCTCTTGTTTGCCATCTAAGACCATTCCTTTCATTATTGAGCCTGAACATCTCAATTTTATCGGAATGGTCTTGTTGGTCAAACCTCGATCTCTCCACCCGCATAGCGGGTGGTTTTTTGTTTCGCACGCTTCGCGAGCTCAACTGGCTAAAGCCGCAACAAAAAAAAGGTCTCCATCCTCTGATAGGACGAAGACCTTTTTCAATTGGCATCGTTTATCGGCTTCAAGCCGGTTCTACCATATCGTTAAGTTGATGCTGCATTTCAATCCCCACGCCTTGTGGAACTTCCTACTTCACATCCTTGCTGCTCCGGCTTGAACAGAGTACCCACTCCGACTTCAGCACCGCGTAATAGTATTCGTCCCACCAGGTACCGTCTTCCCTTGGGATGCACTGAATAAAATGCCCTTCCCGGCGCATGCCGATCTTCTCCATCACCCTGTAAGAAGCGATGTTATCCGGCTGACAAGTAGCCACCACCCGGTGCAACCCAAGGTTGGTGAAAGCGTAATTCAACGTGGAAGCAGCGGCTTCCGTTGCGTATCCTTTACGCTGATATCCGGGATGGAATACCCAGCCGATCTCGTACGTGTGCTCGCCGAACCACGGGTGAAATACGATATGACCGATCAGTGCTTGTCCCTCTCGAAGCGTAACCGCATAATTTTTGGCGTTCTTGCCCTGATGGAGCAGCACGAACTGCCTGGCTTTCTCTTCAGTAAATACGCCCTCTGGGATATATTTCATCACAACCGGATCTGCGGTGTATGCCAATACTTGATCCCAATCATCTTCAACGAATTCCCGTATGATCAATCTTTCTGTCACGATATGCATCTTAAAGCGCTCCTTATTAAAGTTATTTAATGATCTAATAACTTCAATAGAGTCGCAAATGCGTTTCGTCGAATAAAGCGATGTGCTTGAATAACTACGAATCAACCCCTTTTGTTCACCCTGCCATTGTTGGCATAACCATCATATTCGACATGAATATGATCATTCCCTTCGTACGCTTTCGCATGCTCATCTAATTTAAGGTAGAATATGTACAAAAGAGTCCTTTGGAGGACTTCTGCTTTGCCTTTTTTAGTACGTTACCCTATTTAGAATCGTCTTGATTTTGTCAAAATGCATGCCTTCATGGTAGAGACAGAAGCTTAGAAATTCTTCCACGGTCGTAAGCTTCAAGCCTTTGGAGGTCGTATACGGGGATTTCACGGTTTCTTGCAAACGATGGGCGTATCGCTCCTCGATCCGTCGAACCTGACCTTCAAGATGCTGGATGATCTCCTCCATCGACGGCCAAGCTGCCTCAATTTCTCTTGGCTTGGTCCCCGAGCGGAACAGCTTTTGGTAGGCCTCCGGCAGCTCCGCCGGTTCACCGTTCACAACGAAAGCAAACGATTCCAGCGTGTAATAAATATGCCCGGCATTCCACTTTATATGGTTGTTGATGCCCTCCGGGATCATCTCGGCTTCCGCGTCGGAAACCTGCCGGATGACATTCAATGTCTGATTCCGTACGAAATCTAAATGCTCAAATATAAAATCTCTCATGTTTGGCACCCCTTCTAAAGGAAAAAATAGTGTGTAGCGTAATTTCGCTTATTTCGATACTGGCGTCGTTTCCCTTCTAACGCTCGAAAAGTCGTATTTTGATGTTGTTATGAATGATCGATATTCTCTCTCCTCCATACTCGTAGTCGGCGCCCCGGTTATCCCGAGTGTATCGTATGGCATGAAAAAAGAATAATATGGATTTCAAGCGGATTCATAAAAAAAATGGATGAATCATAATTATTCGCATCTCATCCTTCGATGGTCTGGTCTGCCGTCCTTATATCGGATTGGATAAAGGAAATGAACGAGCGAATGACGGGCGATTCGGTCCCGTGCTTGCGCGTGCACACCCGAATTGGATGCGGCAGCTTCACACCTTTGACATGAATCCGCTTAAGCTGACCGGAAGCAAGCTCTTTCTTCACGAACAGCGAAGGCAGAAGCGCGATGCCGAAGCCTGATTGAACGGCCTCTGCCGTTTCTTTCAGGCCTTCGATCAGAATCGCACAACGGGGCTGGTCGTATCCGGTGGATCGAAATAACGTGAGCAGCTGGTCACGCGTGTAGCTCCCCTCCTCTCTCATGACAAAAGGCTCCTTCACCAGCTCATCGAGCGTAACCTCCCTCCCGGCAAGCCGGTGGCTGTCCGGGACGGCAAATATCAACTCATCCTCGAGGATGGTGAAATAATCCACGGCTTCATCCTCAATCGGCCAATTGCCGCAAACGATCGAAATATGTACTTGCTCATCCAGCAAGCGCTGCAATGCAGAGCGGGCTTGGCCCTTAAGAAGCTGGATCGCCACTTCAGGATGCTCAAGCTTATAGCCGGTTATCCAGCGATGCAGCAGCGTACGTTCAGGAAGTTCCGTCGCGCAAATTTTCAAGCTTCCTAGAAGGCCTGTTTTCATCGCAGCCATGACGCCCTCGATTTCAGCTTCCATTGCGAATAACCGCTGCGAATGCTGAGCCAGAAGCTCCCCTGCTTCGGTAAGACCGATATTCCTTCCCCTGGCCTCAACGAGCTTCAAACCGAGTTCGCGCTCAAGGTTTCGAATTTGCGCGGTGACGGCCGGCTGGCTTAAGAGCAGGTTCTGTGCTGAACGCGTGATGCTTCCTGTTTTGGATACGTCGTTAAATATTCGAAGAGCATGAAGGTTCATACGAATCCCCCCTTTATAATCCATTAACAGCTCCATAATCAATTAGATATCTTATATCCTACAGCAAGCCGATTTGTAAACCGGAAGTTTTTCAATTGGCATGAGGCCGTCCTAATCACATAAACAAAAAGATGAGGAATTTCGTTTTCCGTTTTTTTAGCGGACTGCAACCTTTGCATTTATTTGCCGTCTATGACTATGAATCCAGCACATTTTACCAAGAAAATCGTGCCTGGTTACTTCCTATCGCGTTAGGACAATCTACATAATAATGGAGGAGACCCGTAATGAACAAAATTTACAAAGTACTAGCAACGACAACACTTCTTGCGATGGCAGCCATGCCGGTTGTTAATGCGCAAGCAGTGTCTCCCGCCCCGATAACTTCCGGTCAAGGAAACTTACAGCAGCAAGTGAAGGTTGTGCCCGGAACGATGGGTTATATCACCGATTATGTAAATGACAGCAATGAAAAATGGATTACCGTAACCGGACGCGGGCTCGGGCCTACCGATCAGAGCGAGATCCGTTTGTCGGTGAACCAAGATACGAAGATCATCGATGCCAAAGGCAATAAAGTACAGCTGCAGTCGATCGTCGACAAGAACAAAGCAATCAAAGCATTTTACAGCCCGAATATCACCAAGAGCCTGCCCGCACAAGGTCAAGCATTGACCATCATCGCGCTGGACAGAGACTTCGCCGCGATTGACGGTACAATCTCTGAAATCAGCAAGGCCGGTATTCTTGTGGAAGGACGCAACCTCTACACATCCGATGAGGAGACCATATTGCTCCATCTGGATCCGAAAGCTAAAATCATTGACCAGAACGGAAATACGCTGGAGGAAAGCGAGCTTAAAGCCGGCATGCAGGTGAAGTCTTTCTATGGCCCGGCCGTTGCCATGAGTCTTCCTCCGCAATCGACAACCAACTATATCCTGGTTAACACCGAAGCTGCAGAACTGCCTGATCTTGACCAGCCTGCGGGAACGACCGGTATCATAACCGACACGACAGATGGCAAAATCACCGTCATTGGTCAGGCTCTTGAGACCGGCGGCGTCAACTACGTCATCTTAACGGTGGATGAAAAGACAGAGATTGTAGACAAGAACGGGGCTGCGCTCAGCCGTGACGTTTTGAAGGAAGGCGTGCGCATTGAGGCATTGTACTCCCAGGTGATGACGCTGATTTATCCTGCCCGGACCCATGCCGACAAGATCGTTGTATCCGATACGAAAGCTCCGAAGATTGAAGGAACCATCGCCGAGTCGGAGCGCAACTCAAAGGAACAGCTCTATATCAATGTGGGATCGGATTCCTCCACCGACAATGACGTGATCCTGAACATTTCGAAGGATACACAGATTATTGCGGGACTTGACCCGGATGCAGAGCTTGCACCTGGTACCAAAATTACGGCTTATCATTCGCCGGTAATGACGAAATCGCTGCCGCCAATTACGGCTGCCGAAGTGATTATCGTTCATCAGAATCAAGAGTAATAGGCCCCATACGTCAAATATGACGAAAGTGGATGGTAGAGTTGCAGTTAATGCAACGATTTTATCCGCCTTGTTCGCCTGGAAGCGCGTCATAACGGATTCGAATTCGGAGATGCCTTTGCTGGATCAACGCATGCAACTTCGCCGTCCAAAACTATGTCATGTGGAAACAGAGCATTAATTGAGCCGTTTATTTCGGGATATTGACGCGTACAATCGTTGTTATTTCGAGTGTATAGGCGAACGGTACCGTTCTGCTGCGAGTAGATCAAGCGGTGACCATCGATTTTAGGTTCGAATATATAGTGCAAGTCCGAGAACGGGGTTTTTGCTGTTGCGAGTAACATCGGTTCAATAAACATAAAAACGCCTCCTTATCGAATTATAGCGTTTTGCTAAACGATAAGGAGGTGGTAAATTTTAGAGATTAAACTTTTTACTTTTTTTCGTATATTAGATCACCATTAGCTGAAAAGGCCTCGAGTTTACTGTCCGCAGAGTAGGGTTCTTCTAATATGAGGTACCAGAAAGTTAGACCATCACTTAAGGTAATTTTATTTGTTACTTCTCCATTTACCTTAATCTGTTCTATATCTCCTTGATTAATTGATCCATAAACAATCCTAAACGGTACTGTTTCTGAATAGTCCCAAACGTAAGAAATTGGAATATCTTTATCAACTAAAGAGGCACTTCCACTACTATTAACCAATTTCCATTTCCCTGAGTTATATTCAATATAGCTCTCATTAAGACTGTCATCATGAGTGTAAAAAACAACAATTCCATTATCTACTACTTCGTAATGCAATATTTTGTCAAAGCTAATACTTGCTTTCTCTAGTACACTTTTTAACTGATTCTCTAGAGCAGGGCTATCTGGTGCTTTTGTGCAACCAGAAAGGATCGAGATTAACAGACACACCAGTAAAGTGAATTTAAGTTGAATTTTCATTTGATGTCAATCTCCTTGATGAAAAGGCGCATATATAGACGCCCGATTCCTTTTAATATGCTCTGCCTGTGCTAGTACGAGGGTAACGATTATTAACCGATTTATATGTGACAGTAAGTTGAGTATCTTTTAAACCTGTTCCTGAGATTGTTGCAGAAGCATCAAGTTTATGAGTTTTCCAGTTGTGTTCGAAGTCGAGAAAAACTTTGTTTGTAGAAGCTGAGCCTATTTTAGTAAAGTATAGCGTTGCTCTACCATGATCCGTATCATAACTTCTAATTAATATCGACTTGTCTGCAGCACTTCCACAAGACCAAGGAATACTAGATGAGTAAGCATTAGTATCATCAATTGTCCAGATAACTCCATTCGCAGTTTCTTTTTGCTTAGTTACTTTAGAATTGGCAATAGGAACTCCATTGTTATCGTAGCCAGATTGACTCTCTTTATATGATATCCTATTTGCCGCAGTAACGCTACCACAATAACGCGCTTCAACTTTAGTAGTAGTTGCGTATGATTTCACTATGCCAATCTGATTATTGCTTCTAATGGCTAAAACATCGTAAGTATCAGCATAATTATCCCATCCAGTGAGGTCCGTGAAGTTAAACTCTCCTGAAAATTGATATTGTTTTGTACTGGAGTTATACAAGATAGTTTCGTCCGTCATTGCCAACTGAGAAGGAGTTGAGAGCGGAGTAACAACATTTTCAGTTTCCGATACTTCGCTCCATCCATTCTCTAAAAGAAACTTTTTGTTCTCCTCTTTAGCTGCTTCCCGATACTTATCATAAATTGCCTTTTCATCTATGACTGCATTGTCTATATTCAAACTAATGCTTTTTCTCGTTTTTTCTTTCTCAATCTCTTCTTCTGCTTTTTTATAAGCATTCTCGTAAATTTGGTCTGTTATTTTTTGCGTTTCCTCAGCTTGTTGAATCTGCTCTTGTGTCGGGAGTTGCTCATTTCCTGCATCTGCAAAAGATATTGCACTTCCGCCGATAGAGAAAGCTAAAAGTACAGATGTCAAAGTGACTGCTATTTTCTTCATTTGAAACCTCCAGTTGTTAGTATGTACATCAATTTACAATTTTTGAGACAAACATACAATAGGAGTATTTAACTGTTTATTCCAATATAAAACCAAAAAATGGGACTTTCGTATCTAATTTGGATGTTTTGGAACTTCTCTATCTTTCACACGCTACTCAATAACCATCGCTATCATAGCGCCTCCATTTTGTAACGAAAATTTTAATTGATTCTCTTCTTAAACATTCAATTATTTCAATGAAAATATAATGCAAACTCTATAAGTTCATTAACGGGCTGGTTGTCTTTGCCAACTCAAGTATCTGCTCATCTTGAATTGACTGTAGATAACGATTAGTGATAACAGTCGACTCATGTCCTAATAATCTACTAAGACTGTAAACATCCAATCCTAATCTTAATTGTTTTTGAGCATAGTAATGTCTAAGTGTATGGGGACTGCAACGAATATGTTCTCGAACCTTAGCCTCCGCTCCAGCTTTTTTGACTATTACCTCAATTGCAACAACTGTAAGAGTTTTACCATTTTGAGATAAGAAAAAATTCGAATCAGTCATAATTTTATCTTTAAAATATGCCTCTTTTACTCTCTCGTATTTGATAATGTACTTTTTCAAAAGAGGTGAAATGTATAAATGTCTTTCCTTATTCCCTTTTCCATGTATCTTTATAACACTATCTCTTACATCAAGAGAACTAAGAGTACATAATTCCAAATTTCTGATTCCTAAGTCCACAAAGAACATCAGAATTAGCTTATTACGTAAACTTAAATAGTAATCCCCTTTAAAAACGTTAAGCATTCTCTTCACTTCTTCATCATTGAAAGTCTGAATCAGAACCTTTGGTTCCTTCATCCACTTCAAACCAAGAACAGGATTTCTTTTTTCAGCAATATATCCTTCTTCAACATTGAAACGGAAAAACGAACGAATGTTTTTTTGTATCCCATTGATGTAGGTTTCAGATAAACCTTTGTCTTTTAAGTTCCTAAGATAGGCTTTGATATGGGAAGTATTAACTTCTTCCACTTCCGTCACGTCATATTCATTAATTAAAAAATTTAAGAAGGCTCTGTTATTATTTCTGTATCCTTTTATAGTTCTGATACTATAATTCTTGATCTCCAAATCAAATAGAAACTCTTTGTAAACATCCTCTAATAACATAAAAAACTCACTCCTTGTATAGTCATACAAAAAGTGAGTTAAAATAGCGAGCACTTCTGGAAAAACGTACATCATCATAAATTTCATCAATCAACAAAATGTATACCATCGCTGATTGAGAAAAACGGTGAAATTCGGATATTTACCCATGTTTGAATCAGCAGTAAGAGCATCTAAACACTGAGTTTAAAGGATTCTTGTATCCTATTCCTCAAATTCCACGTTGTGATATACCTGCTGGACGTCTTCGAGGTCTTCCAACGCATCGATCAGCTTCTCGAACTGGGCTAAGCCATCTTCCGGCAAGGTGACGAAGTTTTGCGCCAGCATCGTCAGCTCGGCGACCGTAAACTCGGTTACCCCTGCATTCTTGAACGCTTCCTGAACCGCATGGAATTGATCCGGCTCTGCATAAACGATAACCGCCTGATCCTCTTCGATAATGTCACGGACATCCAGGTCCGCCTCGAGTAGAAGATCCATAACCTCCTCGGAAGTTTTGCCTTCTACGCCGAATACGGCTGTTTCATCGAACATATACGTAACCGATCCGCTGACACCCATATTGCCGCCGTTTTTATTGAACGCTGCGCGTACAGCGGAAGCTGTACGATTCACATTGTTCGTCAGCGCATCGACAATGATCATGGAGCCATTCGGCCCGAAGCCTTCGTAACGAAGCTCCTCATAGTTCTCATCGCCGCTGCCTTTGGCTTTCTCCAGCGCACGGTCAATGATGGCTTTCGGCACGTTATATGTTTTGGCACGCTCCAGAACGACCTTCAGTGCACGGTTGGATTCCGGATCCGGCTCACCCTTCTTCGCGGCGACATAAATTTCAACGCCGAACTTCGCATACACGCGACTTGTATTCGCATCCTTGGATGCTTTTTTCTCTTTAATATTATTCCATTTACGGCCCATACTTTTCCGCTCTCTTTCATCATTGAATCTGTAGCCGGTATTCAACAAATACCCTCGTCCATTATATCTCTATTAGAGAAGATGAACAAGTTAAGAGCGAAGATTAGGGGATGTGGAAGGATAAGCAGTCCTTCGGTCATCCCCTAGCCGCGTCCGATACCAAACTGGTCAATAGGGCGTAAAGTAACTCGGATATGGATGTTGAAAGTAACGTTAACGATACAAGTCCCTTTTGGGGACTTGCTGCGCCTTTGGAGCTCCGGTTCGCTCGTACTAGTCCCTTTTTGCAGCTAGAATAGAAAGTAGACACCCCTTAGTGATAAAACGATAATGAAACAAAGGAGACGAGAAGGTGTCCAAAAAATGAGTGGCCATAGACAACATTATAACGAGACATTTAAACGTGAAACCGTAAAGTATGTGCAAGAACAATCGAAGACGGTGGAGCAGATCGCCGATGAATTGAGTATTCGTGCACGAGTCTGTCAACCATGGTGAAACCTTACGTCAGCGGGGCAACCGGCAAGCTCTTCTCTTGTCTCCACTCCCACCATCCAATAAGGAAACGACCGTTTCTCCTAAGCGGGAAACGGTCGCTTCTTATTTTTATGGCTCGGTGGTTCTTCGGTCGTTCCTTTTTAAAACTTCAAATTACTTTCCGAACGCTTTTAATGTTAGTGCCAGGCTGTATTCCCGGTTCGCGTACAGGATATGCTCCGGATGAGGCTTTGCTCCCCAGCTGTCGTCACCGCCGACGCCCATTTGCTTCACCATGAGCCGGATAACGGTTTTGTCGGAAGCCGGCAGCTTATAGGCATGATCGCTCGCCTCGATTTCGGACGGCGTATACGGCAGCGCATTAAATTCAAACCTGGTGTTACCTTCGAACAAGAAGCCCGTTCCGGCTTTGTTCTCCACCGATGCCCATCGAACTTCCGTCTTGTTTCCGCATTCCTGCGGCCGCAAATATGGAACCCATTGATCTTTGACGAGCCCTTCATATTTACCGATCTTCGTTCCGCTGTTCCGGTCGGAATAATTCTCAAACGGGCCCTTTCCGTACCACTTGATTAGATCGAACGAGCCTTCCATTGCAAACAGCAAGCCGACTTCCGGGATTTCCGGCAAGCCCTCGCCGGGTGTGAGCCGCATCCGCACATCCATCGTTCCGTCGCCTTGAATGCTGTATTCCAAGGTACAGCTGGACTCCGGTACGGTCGGCAATGCATAGCGAACCCTGACATCTGCCGAAGCCGGAGCTGCACGATAGGAGAACTCGAGCAGCCTCCGCTCCATGCTGGCTGCGCGCCATATTCCGCTGCGCTCCTCCAGATTGTTCCCGCGGTCATTATCCACCATGGCCCGCCAGAAGTTCGGACGGAGCGGCACAGCGATAAGCTCTACGCCTGCGGCTGCGTAAGAAACCAGTTCCCCCGTGATTTTATCAAAAACAACCGCAAACTCCTCCCCTTTTACGGTAACCTGATCCTGTTTCACGTCCAGCTGTACCGGCTTCCCGGCAGGAATCGGGTTCACTCGAGTCTTCTGAACGGCCGGAAGCACAAACTGTCCGAAGGCAACCTCATGCCCTCGTTCAGCCCATGTCGTGCCTTCTTTCAACTGAAATCCGAAGGTTGCGATAAATTCATCACCGGCCGATCCAGCTTCCGTATGCTTCAGGATGTCCGTGACGTCAACCTGGATGACGTCGCCCGGCGCGCAAGGAATCACGCGTTCGCCTTCCGCGACTGGATCGCCGTTACGCATAAGATTCCATACAAAATCAAATTCCGAAAGATCCGTAAACAGATACTTGTTCGTTATGCTCAAGCGGCCTTCCGATAGCTTGCTTCCGTCAAATCGGACGCTTTGATAGCATTTTTTCACTTCAGCGATCTTCGGCGACACGGTTCGATCCGCAAAGATGAGGCCATTGCCGCAGAAGGTGCCGTCATGCGGCGATTCGCCGAAATCTCCGCCATAAGCCAAGTACTCCTCGCCGTCTTGGTTGCGGGTAAGAATGGATTGATCGATCCAATCCCAGATAAACCCTCCCTGAAGCACCGGATACCGGTCGAACAGCTCCCAGTAGGCGCTTAACCCGCCGCAGGAGTTGCCCATAGCATGGCTGTACTCGCACAGGATGAACGGTTTGGGCGGGTTGTTTCGGGCATAGCTCTCAATATAATCGAGCTTCGTATACATATGGCTTTCGATATCAGATGCCGCATCCGACCGGCGATCGTGGAACACGCCCTCGTAGTGCACGATGCGGGACGGGTCATTATCTTTGAAGTAACGGTACATATGAAGGAAATTGTCTCCGCCGAACGATTCGTTGCCTAGCGACCAGATCACGATCGACGGATGATTTTTATCCCGTTCATACATCGACTTGGAGCGGTCCAGCACGTTGCCTAGCCATTCCGGCTTGCTTCCGGGGATCGTATCCTCTTCATCTTTCTGTCCGTAGCGCCAAGTTCCGTGGGTTTCAAGATTCACCTCGTCAATGACGTATAAGCCGTACTCATCGCAAAGATCGTACCATTTCGGATGGTTCGGATAATGGGAGGTCCGGACCGCATTGATGTTATGTTCTTTCATCAGCTTGATATCCGTCAGCATCTCTTCGACGCCGATCGCGCGGCCCTTCAGCGGAGAAAATTCATGGCGGTTGACGCCCTTGAATTCCACCGTCTGTCCGTTAATCTTCATCAGCCCGTCTTGAATCTCAAACCGGCGAAAGCCTACTTTGCAGCTTACGTATTGAACGGGCTCGTTTCGTTCATTTTTCAAACAAACGACCAACGTATACAAATTCGGATATTCCGCGCTCCATAGCTTTGGAGAATCGACCTGGCCAGGCAAAGTGATCGTCTGCGCCTTGTCGGTGCCGAGCGTGAAGCCTTCCGATACGGCATTGCTCCACACCGGCTGCCGATGCTCGTCAAACAGCTGCATTTCCAGCGCCAATTCCCCTTGATGCTGTTCGCTATAATTGTTGATTCGCACGGCAACATTCAGAGAAGCATTCTTATAATCGTCATCCAGCTCAGGGAGCGCTTTAAAATCGTAAATATGGGCATCTGACGCCGTGTAAAGGTACACATCCCTGAATATGCCGCTCATTCTCCAGAAATCCTGATCCTCCAGCCAGCTGGCATCACTCCAGCGGTATACCTCGACGGCGAGCTTATTCTCGCCCTGCACCAGGTAAGGGGTAAGATCAAATTCAGCGGGCGTAAAGGAATCCTCGCTGTATCCAACCATCTCTCCGTTCAGCCAAACATAAAATGCCGATTCAACGCCTTGAAAGCTGATAAAAACAGGTTGGCCGCTCCAGTCGTCCGGAACTGCGAACGTTTTTATATAGGAACCGACGGGATTATATTTCGTCGGCGCGTAAGGCGGTTTCAAAATCTCCTGCTCGACCCAGGGATAACGGACGTTCGTATATTGTGGGTAATCATAGCCTTGAAGCTGCCAATGCCCGGGGACGGTAATCTCTTTCCAGTTCGACGCATCATAATCTCGTTTGTAGAAATCCTTGATCCGCTTCTCCGGATTTTCCGCCCAAGCGAATTGCCATGAGCCGTTTAAACTCAAATAGTTTCGGGAATCCTCGAACCTACCTTCGATAGCTTCCTCCAAAGTGTCATATGTAATGAGCGTGGCATGGGCATCCATACGGTTCAATTGAAAAATTTCAGGGTTATTATTCCATTCGGGATAACCGTTCGCTGGCGGGCTGTAGATCCACTTCGTCTTTCCCAAATTCCGTTCACTCCATTTCTGTTATAATTATATTCACATTATAGAGTGATGAATTTTCTTTTTTCCATTAAACGATATTCAGCATGATTTAAATATTTGAAACCGAGGTGCAGACTTCTATGGATATTATCCATTTCTGCCATCTGAGTGAATCGGACAGACGTCTTCCCGTGTATCTTACGTCAGCGGGACAATGGAACCACCAGGAGCCCGTTCATAGACCTGACGGCTTCGCATCCTACCAGTGGCTCATGATCTTGTCGGGTGAAGGAGCTCTCTATACAGACGACAGCGTTTATTCCGCCAAAGCGGGGCAGGCGATCTGCCTGTTCCCGGATGTTCCGCACCGCTATCACTCACTCCAGGAGCCATGGAAACTGATGTTCATTTCCCTGGAGGGCAGTCTATGCGGGCCGCTTCTCGCCCAAGCCGGAATTACGAAGTCGGGCGTGTATACGATGTTGGACCCGGATAAGATGCAGGCGGTTTTTTCAAGCATCATTGAGAGTGCCGGCTCAAACGACAGCCATGCCAGCGTGGAATGCTCCAAGCTGCTTTACGCTCTGCTCCTGGATATCCCCATGCAAATCCAGGCCAAGCAGCATACCCGGCATCAGCATTTCGAGCGGCTGCAGCCTGTCATTCGATACATTAAGGAATATTGTCAGCATCCGCTAACGCTCGATCTCTTGGCGGAACAAGCTGGCGTCACCCCGCAATATTTGTGCTTGCTGTTCAAAAAAGCTTTCAATTTAAGACCGATGGAATACGTAAATCGGGAGCGCATTCAATTAAGCAAAGAGCTTATGGTCTTGGAGCCGCATCTTAAAATCCAAAAGATTGCCGGCATGGCCGGATTTGAGCACACCAGCTATTTTTGCACGGTTTTCAAACGATTAGAGGGGGTTTCCCCTGAAACATTCAAGAAATCTCAAAGCTATTAGATTTCTGGATCCCGTGTTACTTGCTCGTTGCTGCGAACGCGTCAAGCTGATCCTGCAGCTCGGCCATAAACGTTCTGAAGCCGGCTTGATCCAGCTGCTGTACGGCATTCACCAAATCCGATTCGATATCGCTCGTCATCCCGACCGCTAAAGGCACGATATAACGGGATTTCACCTTCTCCATGGCTGCCATCTCCGCCGTGACTTTCTGCGGGTTCAGGACGAAGCCTGCGAGCGGGCTCAGGCCGTTCGCTTCAGCCCGCTTGAGGCCTTCCTTTTGTAAATACGTACTGATGGCCTGCCATTCATCGGGATATTTCTCCGGAAGGCTCATGTAGCCATCATGCAGTCCCGTCCAACCGGGCTTTTTGTTTTCTGCTTTAATGCCCTCATAGCTCACAAGACCGCCGTCGAGCTTGTAGTTCTCACCTTCGACACCATACATCAGCAAATTGTAATACGTTCGGTCCGTATGGGCTTTCTCGATCAGCTTCAGTGCAAGCTCCACATGCTCGGAGTGCGCACCCACCGAGATCATCGTCGTACTATCCGGGGCCATAAACGGCAAATAGGCTGGCGTATGGTCAAGAAAATAATCGAACCAGCCGTATTCATAATCCGGATGCAGCTCTTTCAGCACCCCTATGTAACCGCTGCTGACGGCTCCGAAATGATTGTTGAATTCAAGCGGCTTCTCGTCGGCTTTCATCCATTCCAGCGTTTCGCTGGTTGCATTACCCTGAGCGGCAAGGATGTCGCGGCTGACGATGCCATCCTCATACCATTTCCGGGCCCGCTGCAGAACCTGCTTGTACTCCGGTGTATCATATATGCTGACGGCTGTGTAAGGATCTTCGACCGAGACAACCGCATAGCCCTTTACCAGCTCGATATACTTGGAGCCTGCCGTCAGGGTCCAGATATTATCCGCGAAGCGTTTATCATTAATCATCGGGGTCTCCGGATATTCCTCTTTGGCCCGGTAAAGATACTGTTCTGCCGTATCCAGATCTTTTATTTCCGACAGTCCCCAAGCTTTGCGCAAATCCTCCCGGTACAACATGCCTTCGCCTCCCCCGCCCGGCTTGTTGTACTGCGGAATGCCATAAAGGCCGCCGTTGATCATGACGCTGTCCAGCGAGCCCTTGTAATGGTCGACCAGATCAGGGACTTGTCCGAGCAAGGGCGCCAGGTCGGCAAACGCATTTTTCAAGGCAAAGGTTGTAAAATCGGACCATGCCCCTCCCACGTAAAGGTCATATTCTTTGGATGCAATCGCTTTGCTGATCTGATTCATTTCATCTCCCCAGGGAATGTAATCGAAACGAATAGTCGCTCCAAGATCCCGGATCGTTAGAGCATCGAGCTGCTTATAGAAATTATCCATCCCATTGGCCGGCGGACGGCCCATGGTAATGGCCCTCAACTCCACAACCGGTGTTCCACCAGGTGTTGTTATCATATCCACCGTATCCACCGTCTGATCGACCGCTCCCGTGCCGGGTCCATCATTCCAGCAAGACGTTAAGACAACGGCGAAAACGGTCGCGAAAACGATGAAACAGGCCGCAGGCAAACTTCTGATCCGTATTGATTTCAATGCATTTCCCCTCCGTAATGACAGCGAAGTATTCTGCTGCCATAATCCATCCTGTACGTTATGAATCCGGTTCTTCCGTACCCTTCATTATGGCCGGAACGTCGATATACACGGTTGTCCCCGCTCCTTGGAGCGAGCGCAAATCAATCCCATTCGGCTCGTTAAAGTAATATTCCAATCGTTTCCGAATATTGTTCAGTCCATATCCGCTGCCGCGATGCTTCGAGGTGCGCGTATCCGCCGTTCCGATCCCCGGTCCGTCATCGCTTACCGTCAACTGCAATCTGCCATCCCGGGTGCTGCCTCGGATAATGATTTGCCCCTCTCCCTCAGGCTTTTCCAAGATCCCGTGCACGATCGCATTCTCAACGAGCGGCTGCAGCGTAATCTTCGGCAGCAGGCACGCTTCAGCGGACTGCTCCACCTCAATGGCAAATCGGATCTTTCCCTTGAACCGCTTCTGCTGAATGGCCGCATACATTTCGCACAGCCGCAGTTCATCCTTCACCGTAACGAAGTCCTCGCCCTTGTTCAGAATCAGCTTATAGTAATCGGACAGCGCATACACCACATGCTGAATGTTCTTCTTCTCATCCTTCTGCGCCATCCACACGATCATATCCAGCGTATTATACAGAAAATGCGGATTGATCTGGGATTGCAAAGCTCTGAGCTCCGCGCCTTTAATCTCCTGTCCGAGGCGGTATTGCGTATCCATCAGCTCCTTGACGCTGTTGATCATATAATTGTAGCTCGAGACCAAATGCCCGATTTCATCCTCTTGGGTCGCGATATCCAAGGTGCTCAGCCTACCTTGCCGGACCTGGCTCATCTTGTTCATTAGCAAGAAAATCCGCCGCGTAATGGATTTGGTTACCGGCATGATGCATACCAGTAGAGCCAGGCATACGGCCCCGTACACGATAAGCACTTGATTGCGAACCTGATTGACCGCTTGAGCGGCCAAATCGGCTGAAATGACGGAATGCAGAAACAGATTCGTCGATCCGATTCTTGAATCCCTAACCAGATACTTCTTGTTATCCGTTGCGACGGGCTCGAACCGCTCCCGTGTCACTTGTTTCGTAAACAACTGCTGCCGATGCTCCAGCTCATCTTGCCCGTTGCTGATCACGACTTCTCCGTCCTCGGTCTCCACGTATATCAGCTGCTCTACGGCCGTGTTCATGACGTAGGATTGAAGCTGGCCCAGCTCCACCCGAATCGTAACAATGCCTACCGGCGTCGAATAATCGTTGACATCCCACAGCACTCTGCCAAGGATCAGCTGCGTCTTTGAAGGCGAAGCCTCATCCTCTGCCAGGACCCACACCGCATCCCCTTTGGCTGCCATGATCTTCTGTGCCCATGGAAGGTCTTCTACTCTCCCGATTGGCCGGTACATAGCCGCCCGGGGACCTGTAACGACAAAGCCGTCATCAATGTAATAGACGATGCCGTTCATCTCCGAATTCGTCTGCAAGATCCGCGTGTAGTCCGTAATCCGCTCGAAGGCGGACAGCTGCTCCCATACCTGCATGTAATCCGGATCCTGAGAGAAGACGGCATTCATCTGCTCATCAATCATAATCATCGACGATACTTCCTCAATATGAGAGAACTTACTCGACAACAAGGAAAGGGTTTGTTCGAAGCTCTGATTCGCGGCATAGCTCTGCCGGCTGATCACGGAATCTCGGAGCTGCCCATAGGTAGCGAAAAACGTGATTACAAGCGGAAGGATACCGGCAAGCGCAAACAGGATCATCAGCTTCTTCTGCAGCGATAAATTGCCAAGCCACGCCCCCAGCTTCATCCGCAGCGCTTCTTTCGATATTCAACCGGCGTCAAGCCGGTGGACGTTTTAAATACTTTGGTAAAATAGCCCGGACTCGCATAACCGCACATTCGAGCTATATCGGCCATTTTGAAGTGCTCCCCCGCAACGAGCCGCTTCGCCAGCTCCAAGCGGTAATCGTTCAAATACTGCTTCATCGTAGTCCCCGTCTCTTGTTTAAAGAGTATGCCGAGATGAGCAGCGGACAGATGGACATGATCGGCAATCTCTCGAATATCCAGATCCGAGTTGCTGCAATGTCTGGATATATAGCACAACACGGTACGGACAACGTGCGAATAGGGAGAAACTTCTTCCGCTTCTTTTTGGTAGGCATGACAGATGCTAAGGATAAACTGCTTGACTTCCTGCATGGACCGGCAGGCATTCAAATGGTTCTCGATCTCTTGGAATTGATACACTTTACCGGTTGTCAGCAGCACTCCGCCTCTTTCGCTTAGCATCGCGTGTGCAAAGGAGAGGATCCATGACATAACCCTCGTTCTGGGCATATATCCGCCATTCATCAGCCGGTCGCAAAAGGATTCCATCCACCCGGTCAGTTCATTCGGGCTCTGCTTCAAATAGTGATAGAATTCCAAATAGATGTCGCCCTTGATCATATAAGGAATCCACGAGGACTTATCGTATACGATGATGCTGGTCCGGTGCCGAAAGAAGATAAGCTCCAGGGCAATCTCAGATTCATGGAAGCTTCTTGGCACTTCATCGAGATGCGAAACGACAGAGCCGACACCGATCCGAATCTCCCTCCCGCTCCCGCATAAGCGTTCTGCCGCATGAAGGACAGCTCCGCGCTCATTCGGGCTACGTAGCGGAACGATCATCAGCTGCCGGTTCTGATCAAGCTGTTCCGTTAAGACAGCTGGAGCATAGGTTCCCCAGTCATTGTCATTCGGACTCGTTATCGCCCATCCTTGGCCCTCTTGATCCCATCGTGATACGACCAAGCATACATAGCTCACATCCGCCGGAAACCTTGCCGCATCGCATATCCGCCTAATTTCATCCCCGCCAAGCGACTGCGTACGCAAGACATTGGCCAGTTTCGTTCGCTCCAGTTCAAGCTTTTGATCCAGCAGAACATGCCGTTCTCGTTCTTGCTGAATGAACCGGATCGTTTTCCGGATGGCCTCCTCCATCTCAGGCAGCTTGATCGGTTTCTCGACATAGTCTACGGCTGCGAGGCGGATCGCGCTTTTTAAGTAAGCGACGTCCATATAGCCGCTTATAAAGAGCACCTTGCTGTCCGGACAGGCTGCAACCAACCGTTCCGCGAATTCAATGCCGTTCAGCTTGGGCATTCGGATATCCGTAATAACAATTTCCGGTCGATGAATGGTCGCCTTCCGAAGCGCTTCAGCCCCATCCTCCACCTGAAGAACCTCGCTGACGCCATAATCCTCCCAGTCAATGGACTCCACAAGCCCTTCCCTCGTGTAAACGTCATCATCTGCAATCAGCACTTTCATGCGGATTCCTCCTAATATCCTATAAATTCTGAGATTTTATAAACTATGGATAGCGCTTTCATATAATTCTAATGAATACGCTCTGCTATTAATATACATGATGAAGCCTGGGTCTGGTATCAGTTCCGGCAGTGACTGGCTTAAGACATGAAAAAGCCGCGATCATCGCGGCTTCCATTCGTAAAAGTCTCAGCTTGGCTTATAAAGTTAATACCACTTTTCCTCGTCCGTGGCCGGTCTCTACCAGGCGATGCGCCTCCTGCGCCAATGCTAGCGGATAGGTTTGTCGGAGATGGATCCGAACGGCCCCTTCCTCATACAGATCGGTCAGCTCTTGGAGCCTGGCTGCGCTTCGCATGCCTTCCAGCGCAGGTACGCCAAGCTCGTCGGCGGTCTCGCTCGCTACCATCGTTCGTATCCGTTTCTTGTCCGGAACAAGCTCTACCGAAGCCCTAAGCGCCTCGGCTCCTGCGGCATCAAGTGCAGCATCTACGCCCTGGGGTGCAATCGCGCGTACCCGTTCCACAAGTCCTTCCCCGTAATGGACGGGGATGACGCCGAGTGAACGCAAATAGTCATGGTTTGCTTCGCTAGCCGTACCGATGACGACCTTGGCCCCCCAGCGCTTAGCCAGCTGGCAGGCCCATGTGCCGAATCCCCCTGCCGCGCCATGGATGATCACGGTATCGCCATGCCCGATGCAGATCGCCTTCAGGGCCATATGCGCTCCTTGGCCGTTGCCGGATAAACCTCCTGCAATATCCCACGGCATATACGGCGGCTTCGTTACGATTTGGTCCGCACTGACTACGATATACTCCGCATAGCTGTTGAATAGGGAGAAGCCTAGCACCTCCATACCGGCCTCGAACCCCTCAACCCCCTCGCCTACCTGATCAATGACCCCGGCAAACTCATTCCCCGGAATGATGGGCAGCGGTTTATTACGGACATAGGATATCGTTCCTTCCCGTACACGGCAATCAAAGGGCATCACGCCGGCAGCTTTCACCCGAACTCGCACGGTGCCGGGACCTGCGGAGGGGTTCTCCATTTCCATCAGGGTTAAGACTTCCGAAGGACCGAAAGTGGATACAGCCATGGCTTTCATATACAACCTCTCCTTTATACGAAATTAATTTTGACAGATATAACTTCCTTCGCCCTTTCCGCACCTGGACTTTCACCCTGTTGAGGAAGCATCGTGAAGCTTCTTCGACCGCCGTATGAACGCTGCTGCATAGATCATGACGACCGCCATCATCAGCATGGCCAGCAGCAAATAAATGTTGCTGAAGGTATTGGCTTCAGCGCTTTTCTCTCCAATCAAAGGGTTCCAGGCGGAACCGATCCCTTGGTCCACCATTCTTCCGTACAGGCTGGCAAAAACAGCTCCTGAAACAAAATTCAGCATCGACATCAACCCCAGGCCAACACCGCTTTGATCCTTCGGAAGGGCCAGCGATATGGTTTTGGTAAGCGAAATCGCCATAAACGCCTGGCCTACAGTGCCAAAGATTAGGAATAAGGCGATGAGAATCTGCGCACCCATTGAAAAAGAAGACATCATCAAGAAGCAGATCATGTATAGCGTCGAGGCTAAGAAGAAAAGAAAGCTGTTGCCCTTGTGATCCGCCGCTCGCCCTCCCGACTTGCTTAAGAGCGCTGCGAGGACAGCAGCGGGTACCAGCACCCAACCGGACCTGCCGTCTCCCATCCCATGCAATTCGAACAGCAGGGTCGGTGTCAGAAATGATAGCGAGTAGCCGATGCCGGTTGTCATAAAGACAATACCCAGGCCCAGCGCATAACGCCTATTCGAAAAAAGCCGGGGACTGATAAAAGGTTCTTCAGAACTCGTTATTCTCAGGAGCAGAGCCGACATAAGCAAAACGAAGCCAATGAATGTCCATGGTGCCACCGACGTTACGAACAGCAGCAGCATGGCAATCGTCCCGGCAAGCAATCCTCCTCCAAGCCAATCCATCCTTACCTTGCGGCCTTGCTGATCATCCTGTAAATATTTGTAGTAAAGCGGCAATAACAGCAGGGTCAGCACAGGCAGCAGGAACAATAGCCGCCAATGCACAACGCTCGACAGCAGGGCTGCCAACGCCGGGCCTGCGGCGCTGCCGACAGCGCCGCCCGTCATCGTAATCCCCAGGGCTCTCCCCCTCGTGGATGACGGAACATAACGAACAGGGATTATTCCTGATACAGCAGGGATTACAGCCGCGCCTGCGGCTTGCAGCATCCGTCCGGCAATGACCATGCCATAGGATAACGACAGCATCCCGACAAGCGAGCCCGCCGCAAAGGTAATGAATCCAAACGTAATCAGGGATTTTAACCGACAAGCATCTGCGAGTTTGCCGTACACTACGCTGCCGACCGCAAACACCAGCAAATACGTGGTGCTCACCCAACTGACCTCTGACATGCTTAGCTTGAATTCATGCCGAATCTCTGGAAGCACAATGTTGAACATCGTTGCATTCATAACCGTAACGGCAAGGGTGAGGGCCACTAAGACCATGAGGCGGTCCGTGGGTGACTTAATTGACCGTTTCTCCATGCATAACACTCCTGACTTAAATGGAATCCCCGATAAATAGAGGAATGACCTTCTGTTTCA
Organism: Paenibacillus sp. FSL W8-0919; assembly: GCF_038003785.1. Taxonomy (NCBI): domain Bacteria; kingdom Bacillati; phylum Bacillota; class Bacilli; order Caryophanales; family Paenibacillaceae; genus Paenibacillus; species Paenibacillus sp. FSL W8-0919. Next base: position 4,175,491 of record NZ_JBBOPV010000001.1, on the reverse strand, counting down.
CTTGTATTTTATATGGCTTCTGGAATAAACTGAAATATATATCCTAACATGTTGATCATATACTTCAGTATATAGGGGGATGAAGATGGAGCTGCTCCAGCTGCGTTATTTTCAGACAGTAGCCAAAATGGAACATATGACGAGGGCCTCACAGGAGCTGCACATCGCTCAGCCTGCTCTTAGCAAGACGATTGCAAGGCTAGAAGCCGATGTCGGCGTCCCTCTTTTTGATCGCTACGGCGGACGGATTCGGTTAAATGCATTTGGTAAATTATATTTGGACAAGGTGGATCGCGCGCTGCGGCTGCTTGAGGAAGGTCAGAAGGAAGTAATGGAGCTGGCCGGTCTCGAGCATGGAAGCATCCACTTGGCAACCTCTACGCTCGACCTGCTGTCCGATCCGCTCAGCCGATTTATTGGACGATATCCCGACGTGAACTTCAAGATCTCCCAGGTCAGTCCGGATGAAATGATCCAACTGGTGGAAGACGGGCGGGCCGATATGTGCTTTACTGCAATAGCCCTGGAGCAGCCCTTTTTGTCCCAGGTTACCGTGCTGAGCGAAGACATCTATTTAGCGGTACCGGCGGGGCACCGGCTGGCGGGTCAAACGAGTGTCCGGTTGTACGAGCTGGGCGGAGAATCGTTTATTGGATATAAAGAAGATTTTATTTTTCAAAAGATGTATGACGAGTACTTTCGTGAAGCGGGAATCCGTCCAAAGTATGTATGCAGGGTGGATGAGCCGCCGGCGGTTGCCAGCCTGGTTCGAGCGGGGATCGGGGTTGCATTGTACGGATGCAAAAGCGCTCAGGACGGTAAGCTTACGCTGATTCCGATCACGGAACCGAAATGCAGGCGCGATTACCGGCTGGTCTGGCATAGCAAACAATATCTGTCTCTGGCTGCCCGCACATTTCGCGAGTTCTTGATGGATTATTTCAAGGATCCCGCTGGAATCACAGCCCTATAAACAAGCACAAAACAAAGAGCCACCCCTATCATCAAGGGAGTGGCTCTTATTTCGTCTATCTGTACGTTTAGGCGTGAAGCTGCAGGCCGTCCAGTACCTCCTGCACATAGCCTGCACGAACGATAATATCGCCGAAGTATACGCCTATTCCTCTGCAGCATCATAAACACGGAAAAATAAAAGCTTGTATTTTTATAGACACTTTATTATTATGTCTATGTATTAAACATCGTTCTGCGCATTCGTTTGTTTGATTACGTTATTTAGCTTGATTCATTCGATAGCCTAGAAAGGAGCCCTATTTCCGTGTCTAACAATCCCTACGTCCGCGTCATTTTGCTGTCGCGGGTGTTTCTCAACCTGGGCATTTGGGTCCGTAACTTTGCGATTTTGCTGTACGTTACGGATTTGACCCAAAATGACCCGCTGTACGTCTCGCTGATATCCGTTGCGGAATATGCGCCGATCTTCCTCTTTGCAATCATCGGAGGAACGTATGCCGACCGCTGGCAGCCCAAACGAACGATGCTGGGGGCTGATATGCTGTCCGCCCTTTCCGTATTTCTCGTATTGGCCGCCGTTCACCTCGGATCATGGCAGGCTTTGCTCGGACTAACCTTCTTCTCAGCGGTCGTCTCCCAATTCTCGCAGCCTTCCACGATGAAGCTGTTTAAACGTCATGTGCCGGAGGAGCAGCTTCAATCGTTGATGGCGATGTTTCAATCGTTGGTGGCTTTCTTTATGGTCATCGGCCCGATCGCCGGAGCTTTCGTCTACCAGCGGTACGGCATCGAAATATCGCTGGTCGTTACGGGCGTGTTATTCAGCGGATCCGCACTGTTCCTATCCCGTCTGCCAAGAGACGAGAAGAATGCCCGGCCATCTCATAAGCCTGATTTTAAACGAGAGTTGACGGAAGGGTTTCAGTATGTCTGGAAACGGCCCGCCTTGCGCTCTCTTGGCGCTACGTTTACCGTCGCCGGGCTGGCGGCAGGCCTGATCCAGCCCTTATTGCTGTTCGTCACGATCGAGAATCTGGGGAAGGACAAAGCGTTTCTTCAATGGCTGCTGACGGCGAACGGTGCGGCTATGCTCGTTGGCGGTGGATTCGTCATGTGGTTGGCGAAGAAGGTTTCCCCTCAAACTCTACTGGCCGCTGGACTTGCCGTCAGCGCCATCGGAACAATCGGTATCGGCTTTTCTACCCATATCCCGCTAACGCTGCTGCTTCAAGCCGTGAACGGTTTTTTCTACCCTTGCATCCACATCGGCATCAATACGCTGATCCTGAAAAATACCGACAGCTCCTTTATCGGCCGGGTAGGCGGCATTCTCACCCCGATGTTCATGGGCATGATGGTCATCGGCATGTCGCTGGGCGGCATGTTGAAAGGCGTCTCCTCCTTGGTTACCGTCTACTCGATCAGCTCCATCCTGTTCCTTGTTGGCGTCCTCTTCCTCCTTCCGTTATTGAAACGAAGCGCGGTTTCCAAAGGAAGCGTTTGATCCCTATCCGAAATAATTCAAGAGCCTCACCCTGGACAGAAGGGTGAGGCTCTTGGTATTTTTCGCGAACCGATTATGCGTGGAACTGCCGGCCGTCCAGTACCTCCTGCACATAGCCTGCCCGAATGACAAAATCACCGAAATGCTCGCCGTCGTGCCGGTCTTGGGCATAGTGGGCGATGATCGGACGAAGGGTATCCAAAATTTCCGCTTCTCCGATGTTCTCCTTGTACAGCTTGTTCAGTCGATGACCGGAAAAGCCTCCACCCAGGTACATATTGTATTTGCCCGGCGCTTTGCCGATAAATGCAATCTCCGCAAGCATCGGCCGTGCGCAGCCGTTCGGGCAACCGGTCATCCGAATGACGATATCCTCTTCGCTCAGTCCGTGCTCCGCAAGCATCGGTTCGATTTTATCCAGCAGCGAAGGCAGGTAGCGTTCGGACTCCGCCATTGCCAGACCGCAGGTCGGCAGCGCCACGCAGGCCATGGAATTGCGGCGAAGCGCAGAGCCGTGTTTGCCGTCCGTCAATCCATAGGTTTGGATGAGTTCCTCGATCTTTTTCTTCTTATGGCTGCTGACATTGGCAATGATCAGATTCTGGTTCGCCGTGAGGCGGAAATCGCCGTTATGAATATTCGCAATTTCCCGCAGACCCGTCATCAGCAAATAATCCGGTTCGTCCTTCACCCGGCCGTTCTGGATAAAGAGGGTATAGTGCCATCGTCCATTGCTGCCTTTTACCCAGCCGTAGCGGTCACCGTTATGGTCAAAATGGAAAGGACGCGCCTCCTCCAGCTCCCAGCCCAGCCGGCTGCTCAGCTCGCCAACGAACCAGCCGATTCCGCGGTCATCGATCGTATACTTGAATCTGGCATGCTTTCGCACGGCCCGATCGCCGTAATCACGCTGAATCGTAACCGTCTTCTCCGCAACATCGATGACCTGCTCCGGCTTACAGAAGCCGATCAGCTTCCCTACCTGCGGATAAGTGAGCGGATCCCCGTGCGTCATCCCCATGCCGCCGCCTACCGTTACATTGAAGCCCTGGAGCTTCCCGTCTTCCACAATCGCGATCAAGCCAAGATCCTGCGAGAACACGTCGACGTCGTTGGAAGGCGGAACCGCGATGCCAATCTTGAATTTACGCGGCAAATAGACTTTGCCATAGATCGGCTCCTGCTCTTCATCCTCACGGCTGTCGACAACCTTTTCCCCATCGAGCCAAATTTCGTGATATGCCCGTGTGCGGGGATCCAGATGATTGCTGATCTTGCGTGCCCATTCGTAGACCTCCGAATGAACCTCGGATTGGTACGGATTCGGATTCAGCATGACGTTCCGGTTCACGTCACCGCATGCGGCCAGCGTGCTCAGCATCGCTGCGTTCACTTCCTGGATCGTGCTTTTCATATTCCACTTAAGCACGCCGTGAAGCTGGAACGATTGACGGGTAGTCAACCGGATCGTCCCGTTGGCATACTTCTGGGCGACGCGATCCATCATCAGCCATTGCTCCGGCGTCACCACGCCTCCGGCGGCTCTAACGCGAAGCATGAATTGATAGGCTGGCTCGAGCTTTTGCTTATGCCGCTCATTCCGCAGATCCCGATCATCCTGCATGTAGCTGCCGTGGAACTTCATGAGCCGGTTATCATCCTCCGGGATGGAGCCCGTGATGCGGTCTTGAAGCGTCTCGACCAGACTGCCTCGCAGATAGTTGCTTCGGCGCTTAATATCTTCTACATCGCTATGCGGTGCACTATTCGGTGATAACAAATGATTATCAGACATGTCCCTGCTCTCCTCTCGCGATCACGGGATATCGCTTCCTAAATTAATAGACATCCCGCTGATAACGTTTCTGTTGCTGCATAAGGGTAAGGTATTCCGATGCCTCTTCCGGACTAAGGCCGCCTTCCTGCTCCAGTATGGTGCCCAGCGCGGCATGCACGTCATGAGCCATCTTCTTCTCATCTCCGCATACATAGACGCAGGCTCCCTCTTGCAGCCACTGATATAACTCTTTGCTGTTCTCCAGCATGCGGTGCTGTACATAAACCTTCTGCTCCGTATCACGGGAAAAGGCCACGTCCATCCGCGTCAGTACCCCTTCCTTCAGCCAGCGCTGCCACTCGATCTGGTACAGAAAGTCCGTTGCGAAATGCTGATCCCCATAGAACAACCATGATTTCCCTGAGGCGCCGGTCTCCTCGCGTTCCCCGAGGAATGCCCGGAATGGAGCAACTCCCGTACCCGGTCCGATCATAATAATCGGCGTGTCCGGATTCGCCGGCAGCTTGAAATTCGGGTTGTGCTGAATGTACACCGACAGTGCATCGCCGGCCTGAAGCCGCTCGGCCAATTGAACGGAGCAAACGCCGTAACGGTTCCGGCCATGTGCCTCATAACGGACCGTTCGTACCGTAATGTGAACCTCGTCCGGATATGCCTTCGGACTGCTTGCAATCGAATACAGGCGTGCTGGAATCTTACGCAGGACCCCTACCAAATCACGGGCTGGCACTTCCCGCAATCCGTAATCCTGAACCAAATCCAGCAGGTCGCGCTCTTGAATGTAATTGCGCAGCTCCTGTTCGTGGCCTGGCTCGAGCAGGCCCTTCAGCCCTTCATGGCCCGTCAGCTTCGCCACTTGTTCAATCAAAGGCTTTGTCAGCACGGTAATCTCATAATGACGCAGCAGCGCATCGCGAAGCTTGCGCACCTCGCCGTTCTTGTTGATCACAACCTCTTCGTCCGCATTCCATCCCATCGCCGTAATCAGCTCATCTACCAGCAGCGGATGATTTTCCGGGTAAATCCCGAGGCTGTCCCCCGGTTCATACTGGAGATTGGAACCTTCGAGGGATATTTCGATATGGCGGGTCTCCCTCTCTGAACCCCGGCCGTTCAAGTTCATGTTTTCCAGCACTTCGGCCTGAAACGGATTGCTTCTCGAATATTCCGATTCCGTACTCTCGCTCAGAGCTACCGCAGCAGCTTCACCCGAAGCAGCCGAAAGCCCGCCGGACTGATTCAAGGATCGAAGAACTTGAGTCATCCACTCGGATGCCGGCTCATCAAAATCTACGTCGCAATCCACTCTCGGCGCCAGCCGTTGTCCTCCCAATTCTTCGAGCCGCTTGTCGAAATCCTTTCCGGTCTGACAGAAAAACTCATACGAGGTATCTCCCAGCGCCAGCACGGAATACTGCAAACCGTCCAATTGCGGAGCACGCTTGCTGTGGAGGAATTCGTAGAAAGGGATCGCGTTATCCGGCGGTTCTCCCTCACCGTGCGTGCTCACGAGAATGAGGAGATGCTGCAGCTTTTTCAGCGTGTTCGGTTTGAAGTCGCTCATGGATGACAGCGTGACCTTCATCCCTGTTTCCTCGAGCTTCTTGGTGAGCTTCTTCGCCAATCCATGACAGTTGCCGGTCTGAGAGCCGAATAATACGGTGATTTCCTTCGGTGCAGCCGCCGCGGGAGCTGCGCTGACCGAAACCGTCGCTTGCGTAGCAGCAGCAGGGATAGCCAAGGCAGCTGCCGTACTTTGGAGAGCTGTAATATAGCCGCTGAGCCAGGTTCTCTGTGCTTCCGTCAATGTCGGCAGCAAACGGTTCAACAGATCAACCTGCTCTTGGTTGAAAGGGCTGTTCGTTACTTGAAGTTCCAACAATATCCACCTCGCAAAAGCATCCGATTTTAATTCCCAGTAATACGATACAATTAATTTTATTACTCCTCTGAACCTATCATAGCTAGGGGAAACGGTCAATTCGAATGTTCTTATAGCAGTTATCAGATCTGCTGATAAATCGATAAGTTCGGGATATGATGCTCTCAAAGTTGACTATTTGGACGTGTTGGGCGGTATTTGCGGGGAGTGGCTTTTACAAGGAGAGGTGTTTGCGTACAGCAGCCATAAGAATATACGGATAGGGGAATAGTAAAGATACCTAAGGATAAGGAGGGAAATTCATGGGATCAAGCACGGAACATTGCAATTTTGCCCCGCTGAAGCACAAGCTTGAGGAGCAGCTCGTCGAGATCGAACAGCAGATCCGGCAGATCATCGAGAAGCTGGATCAGGATCAAACCTGCCTGCTCAATGATCTGGATCTCGTCAGATCCAAATTCCTGGAGGCTGAAGCTCTTTCCTCCACCTATTATTTGAACTGTTTCCTCTATCCTTTTACGAAAAAATACAAAGAAATTGCGACCTCGATCTATCATTTAAGCCAGAAGAAGATGGGCGCGCTGATCGTGATTCAACGAGAAGATGTGCTGGAGCCTTTTATCACCCCAGGAATTCCGTTGTCTGCCGAAATCACGAGCCCGCTGCTCGAGTCCATCTTCATTCAAGGCAGCCCGCTTCATGACGGGGCCGTCCTTGTTCGGCAGGATATGATTCTCTCGGCAGCCAATGTATTGCCGCTAACTGGCCGTACCTACGGAGAACGGAAGCTGGGCACCCGGCATCGGGCGGCCATCGGTTTGACTGAATTGTGCGACGCCCTCGTGCTGGTCGTCTCGGAGGAAACCGGCAAAACCTCTTTTTGCATGCAGGGAACGTTGTATCCATTGTCGATTCCTATCCCCTAATCATGAACCTAGTTTCCGCAAACGCAAAAAACCGCCCTTTGACGGAATGGAAGCGAAGAGCGACCATTTCTCAAAGGAACGGTTTCGATCACCAATACTTGCTTAAGCGAATGTATATGTCCAGAAGCGCTCGGTCCCGAAGCGCTGCTCGATTTCCTTCGTCTTCAGCTGCTTCTTGCCAAGCAGCTCCGCTGCCTGGAACTGCGAGCGATGAGCCTGGATCGAGTTCATCTTCTGCACAATAAACATGGATACGTCATGAATAACGTCCGGCTTGCCGAGCTCCTCCTCACAATTCTTGGAGAATGCCAGACAGTGTACGGCCGGTCTCTCTTCCGCCGGCATCCGCTGAATGGTACGTGTTACGGCTGCGCCGGTTGCATCATGGTCCGGGTGTACGCTGTAACCGGGATAGAACGTGAAGACAAGCGAAGGCTTGATTTCCTCTAGCAAGGATGCAATCACTCCATCCAGCTTATCTTGATCCTCGAACTCGATCGTTTTATCATGGAAGCCCATCAGCCGCAAATCCTGGATACCGATGGCCTTGCAGGATTCCTCCAGCTCGGCTTTACGAATGCTCGGCAATGTAATGCGGTTGGCGAACGGCGGAATGCCCATATTGCGGCCCATCTCCCCGAGTGTCAGACAAGCGTAGGTCACATGCGCGCCTTCAACGATATATTTAGCCAGCGTCCCGGATAAGCCGAACGCTTCATCATCCGGATGCGGCAGGATTACCAGTATGTTTTGCCCCATTCTCCTCAACTCCTCTCTGTATTTAAAAAGGCTCCCGACTAAGCTGCAGTGCGACGACCAGCTTCCCTTGACTGTCATGGCCGGCCATGATCAGCCGCTCCGTATCGGATTGCTCGAAATGCGTAAGCCCTTCGGTGTAAACCCAGCCATGGCTCATCTTCAATCCGACCCGGTAAGGGCCGTTCCCCGATATAGAGCCGTGCTCGTACCGGATCAGTGCATTCGTGATGAAATTCGCTGCAGGATGCTTCGAGCTGTCATAATGAGCCGCATAAGCACCTGTCGTCATTTCAAGATGAATATATAAATCCTGATTCTTCAATGTATCGATCATTCGCTGTACTTCAGCCGGATTTATGAGTTCCATAGTTCCCTCCTGTATTCAATAGATCGTCTCAAATCTCGTAAGGCGTATGGTCCATTCTACCATATTCCTGCACGGGGGCGAAACAAGCAAGCTGTGATACAGTCACTGCGGTCGCGCTTAAACTCAGGCATATTGGCTTTCCGCTCTTGCAATGCCTGATGCCCCTCATTTAAGTATCATGATTCGCGGCGTGATTGTCAACGAACCACCGTTCAGCGATACTGCTCTTAGCGGTGATGACGCCCTTCAATCATGGAGAATAGATAATGGGTACAATCATTTCAAATAGCAAATCCTCCTTAACAGCCTACCGGATGGCCAGAGGCACCTTCTTCAAGAAATGGTCCATGAGCAGCGGCAGCGAGATCAGAATCGGCGGATCATCCAATCTAGGAACGTGCAAGGTTACTTCTAACGGCGGAACCTTGGTATAAGGTGTCACGACAATCGGCTCCCTGGAACGGGTGCGCAGCGTTGTAGATTGGGTAAGAAGAACGTCCACAGGTTGCATGCCCCATGGAACGGAGGTTGCCATCAAGTAATACGTTCCGGGTTTAACATCCGTGAATCTGAAGGGACCCAGCGATGGCAGGAGCGTGCCGTACAGCGGAAGGCCTTCGGGTATGGGCTTTGCGAATAATCCGATCAGAATAACACCCTGAAACGGGGCATGAGCATGTACCGTGCCTTCAATGGTTGCGTTGGGATTTAACACAGGCATCGATTGCCGCCAGTTGCTCAGCTTTTGAAGCGCTAACAAACGCTCGTTCACCTCATCCCTGGAATTGCGAAAATTCGACGGAGATACCCCTACCCTTTCGGTAAAGCGGGTTGTAAAGGTGCCCAGGCTTTGTTGTCCGATCTCAAGCGCGATATCCCGGATGCTCAGATGTGTATGCAGCAGCAAATCCTTGGCCTTCTCAAGTCGGAGTGAGGATACATAATACAAAGGAGGAAGTCCGATGCGCTCCTTGAAGATCCGGGAGAAGTGATATGGGCTGTATCCAATGTAGTTGGCTAATAATGACAATGGTAACGGCTCGTAAATGTTCTTATGTATGTATGCGATGACTTCATCTATCTCGGCGTAACGCTCATTCATGAACGGCTGCACCTTCCTATTGATCAAGTTATGGGATATACAAAATGGTTCTTTCAATTACCCAACAGAACAATCGTTCGCATATGCTGAATGATACCATATTCATGCATATAATGGAAGAACTCCGTCAGATATTTCTTGTCCATATGAAGTGCCGAAAACCATGACGAAATGATCATTTACGAGATGTATGACCCGATTCACCCAAAGCCCAATGCAACAAAAAAGCCGCGCCTATGGCGCGGCTTTCACTCATTCTAATCCAAATCCGGAATCTGGATTTCCACTTCTTTTTTGCTCTGGGAGGAGCGCAGAATCCCGTCCAGAATCGCCTGGTTGCGCAGAACCTGCTCCCCTGGAATCGGTGCGGGACCGCCTTCGCGGACCGCCCGGACGAAATCCTTGATTTTCTCCTCAAACACGTTAATCTGGTGGTTGATCAGCGGAATCGGACTTTCCGTATGATGCCCCTGGATGTCATGGAATACCGAGATCGAGCCTACTCTTCCGTCCCATACGCCGCTCCAAGGTCCCGTACCGGCCGGCGTAATCTTCATCCCCGCATCGGTTCCAAGGAACATAGTAGCGCCCAGCGTATCCATATGCATCGCCCAGGATGTCTTGAAGTTCAGGACTAGGTCCCCTTCGAAGCGCACCATAGCAACCCCGAAATCCTCGACGTCAAACGATCCGGCCTCCGCATGGTATTTCGGATTCGTGCCGAAATGATTGGATGTATACGCCGATACGGTCAGCGGCTTCGGATATCCCATGGCATTCAATGCCATATCCAACGAGTAGCAGCCGATATCGGCCATCGCTCCCGCACCCGCAATTTCCTGGCGGATAAACGTGCCGCCCGGCATGCCGCGCCGGCGTCCGCCGCCCGTCTCCACATAGTAAACCTTGCCAAGCTCCCCGTTCTGGATCAGATCCCGGATGATCCCCATATTCGGGTCATACCGCGGCTGGAAGCCAACGTTCAGCATATTGCCCGTCCGCTTCGAGGTCTGTACCATCTCAATGGCTTCATCTAGCGTAACGGACATCGGCTTCTCCAGCATGACATGTTTACCAGCGGTAAGCGCGTCGATCGTCGTGCGGTAATGCGCGACATTCGGTGTGCAGATGCTCACGCCGTCAAGCTCCAGATCCAGAAGTCTGCGGTGATCATCGAAACCGATCGCGCCTTGCAGCCCCCATCGCTCGATGAACTGATCCGCTCTGCCCGGCAGAATGTCCGCCACGGCTACAATCTGGACATCTTCAATTTGTTTATAATATTTGGCATGCTCTCCGGCGATCCCGCCGCTTCCGATGATGCCGATTCGAATGGTTTTCCCCATGTCTGATGTTCCCCCTACGATTTCACTTTCATCGTTCTATAAGTTGAAGGCGTGAAGCCATAACGTTTGCGGAAGACCGTATGCAGATAGCTTCCGCTGGAGAATCCTTCGTGCAATGCAATTTTGTCGATCGACCAATCCGTATCGAGCAGCCTCCTGCACACGGACTCAAGCCGGACATCCTCAAGGATTTCACTGAAGGAGCGCCCGTCCGCCTGATCCTTGAATATTCGCTGCAGCTGCCTTGAACTGATATGCAGCTTCTCCGCAACATCATCCAGCACAACCTCGCCCGCCGAATTGGCATAAATATATTCCATGGCCAGCTGATAGCGGTACGCCTTCATGTCTCTTGACGGCAGCTCCGCCTCCGTCGGTTTCGAGGCATAAGCTCTTACCGTTCGGATCAGAATCTGAATAATGCAGTGCTTGATGGTCGTATAAAGCCCTGGATATTTCTCCTGGGAGGCTTGATACGCCTCCAGAAAATACGGCATGGCCCGATGGATATCCATCGTCGGCTTCAGCGGCAGCTCCTTCAGCTTCTCCATGCAGTCTTCCGCTTCAGCGATCTCCCACGGATCCGCAGCCGGCAGCGACCGATTCTCCTTATGCAATTCCTGCTCATCCACTTGCGTAATATCCACGTGAAGACAAAGCTCATCCATCGGCTCCACCGGGTCCGCTTCCTGATAATGCAGCACGTTTGGCCCTGTTAGATAGAACATTCCTTCTCGGAGCGAATAGGGCGTTTCTTCCATGATCACGGTTCCTTTACCGCGAGGAATGAAATGGAATTCAAATTCGGCGTGCTTGTGGAAGGAAACGATCTTCCCCGGCGGGAACGTCGTCAGATGAAAACGCAGAACCCGGATTTCATACCGGCCCCAATAAATTTTCAAATCCAGCCGCTCCAAGGCATCCTGTCGTTCCTTCATGCTTTCATATGGAAAATGGGTGCTCATTGCAGGAAACTCACCTTACCCTTACGCTTACGCCTGCAGTTCATCCAATCGGACGGCGCGGCGTTCCTTCGCAGCGCGGTTGGAAGCCTCCATCAGCTTGGTCAGTTCTACGGCGTATTCGATGTTCTCGTCAGCATTTGTGCCGGTCTTAATATGTGTAACCCACTGTTCAAAAGCACTTTCGCGATTCGCAGGTACCGGAAGCTCTACCCAGCCTTCGCTATACTCCTCCTTCTTCGAGGAACGAATGAGCAATTTGCTATCCGGTGTGCCATACAGAATCGTACCGTCCGTACCATGAATTTCAATGGTGAATGGCGAGTAATTGTTCACGAATCCGGCCTCTACGATGCCCACGGCGCCCGATTCGGTCGACAAAGTGGCCACCGCATTATCTTCGACTTCCTTGCCCGTTACGTAACCGAAATTCGCCTGCACATCGACCGGCGCTTCACCAAGGAACAGCCGCGTCAAATACATCGGGTGGCAACCCAGATCAATCAGCGCACCGCCATGGCATTCGGACAGACTGAAGAAATGCTCGGGCAGCCAGCCTGCGGTCGCGCCGTTATGCGACAAACGCACCCGTACCAGCGTCACCTTACCAAGCAAGCCCTCCTCAAGAATTTTTCGGATCGCAAGCGTATAGCCATCGTTTAGTCTTGGCAGCGATACGGTCAGCTTCACGCCATGCTCCTTCACTGCCTCTAGAATTTCATTCACTTCGTGAAGCGTTGACGCAATGACCTTTTCCGTAAAAATATGCTTGCCGGCCTTCGCCGCCTTCACCATAACGTCACGGTGCATGGATGTCGGTGCATCCACAATAACGCCATCGATATCTTCGCGTGCCAGCATTTCATCCAATGATTCATAGAACGGAACGCCCTGCTGCTCTGCGGCTTTGCGGCCGCGTTCCGGATTTTCGTCCCAGACCGCAGCAATTTCCGTGCCCGGATGCTCCTGGGCTTGTTTCGTATAGTCCCAAGCGTGAACATGCCAATAACTGATTTTTCCGATTCTGATCATGATCGTCACCCCAGTATTAAATATTAAGACATCATGCACTAAATCTATCACAGGAAAATCCGGATTTACAGTGTAATATTACGACAATCAAGTTAGATATCACGACATGCATGAATAAAAAACTCCGTCTCAAACGGAGCCATCCGGGAATTTCCTTATATGGCTAATCGCTCGCGCAGGGATGTAATGTGGGCCGTATGATGCTTCCCGTGCCATGCATACATGCCGGTTGCATAATCCAGGCTCATGGTTTTTTGGGATTCGGGATGATAGAAGGTTCGATCGAAATCGCTCGGGTTCATGGCGTTTAGCACAGCCGTCCAGCGGGCATGCAGTCCTTCGATTAATGAAAGGGATACTTGAACATTGACAAGGGTCGCGTCCTGCATCATCGCCCACTTCTGCTCATCGTAGGGCTTAATCGTCGGATTGTCCTCCGTCAGCGCCAGCTTAAAACGGATGTAACTGTTCATATGACTATCGGCAAGATGGTGCACAACCTGTCTGATGGACCAGCCACCTTCGCGATATGGAAGGCCTAGCTGATCCTCGCTTAAACCTTGCACGGCGGCCGAGAGCATTGAAGGCAGCTTCTCAATATCGCTTATCCAACTCTCCCGCTGCTCTGCTGTAGCGGTTCCTTCCCAAGCAAAAGGCCCGATCGGGTATCTCAAGTCCATGGTCTCTCACTCCTGTTCAATATTTAATGTTGCATGGTTGCTCTTTCAGTCGAGGCACATGTGGATTGCCTAGTTGTACGAGATATCGTACAACTCTGATCGAAGTCTACCGTTTTACAAATTCGTTCATATCGTTTCAATCTCCTCCCATCAAAAAATGGAACGAAACGAAATCAAAGAACGCTGCCTTTGGACCCAACCGCATCGCTTTAAATGTAAAGCCCCTGGTACCAGAACCAGGGGCTTTTCCGAAATATCGAATTACATGGAGCGGAGAATATCGTCGATTTCCTTCATTTGCGATTCAGACAGTGGCCCTTGTCCGATCGCGCCTGTCAAATCTTCCACCTGGCTAGTCGTCTTGAATCCCGGGATCGGTATGGCCGCCGGGCTGCGCCCCCAAATCCAAGCAAGCGCCCCTTGGACCAAGGTGCGGCCTCCGCTCGTTAAAATTTCCCTTATGGCCTCCAGCTTGGACAGGAAGGACGGTACCGCCTTCCCTTCATGGAAATAAGTCACCCACTCATGACCGCTTCCTCTTACATCTGAGATCGGAAGCTTGGAGTCAGCCGTAAACTTTCCGCTTAACAGCCCCATGGCCAGCGGCGAGTTATTGATGCTCGCAAGCCCGTAGCGTTCACAAACCGAGATCATCTCCGGGTCGTCCCTTAGCACGTTCAACGGATGCTGAATAGCAGCGGCCACGGATTGCCGAGCGAAACCCTCCGCTTGCGCGGCATCCCAGGTGCTCCAGCCGTAGCTGCGGATCAAGCCCTCTTGCTGCAGCCCATTCAACGTATCGGTGACCGATTCCAATTCCTCTGTGCTCAAAGAGCCGACGTGTATCTGGTAAAGATCAATATAATCGGTCCCGAGCCGTCTCAGGGACCGCTGGCATGCATCCCGAACGTATGCAGGGGAGACGTCGTGTCTTGAATACACTTCTTTGGTTGCCTCGTTGTTGGTGAAACCAAACTTTGTAGCGAGGACGGCCTCCTGACGCCTTCCCTTCACGGCACGCCCCAGCACTTCCTCACTATGTCCCGTGCCGTAAGCGTCCGCTGTATCAAAGAAGGTTACCCCTCTTTCCATCGCCGCGTGAATAGCCTTTATCGATTCTTGATCATCGACCTGCCCCCATCCATCCGGAAGACCATCCAGCGTAAAATGTCCCCCGATCGCCCAGCAGCCTAAACCGAGCGGGCTTACGGGAATGCCCGATCTGCCTAAAGTGTGATTCATGCACATTTTCCTCCCTTTTCGGATTGGTATGGCTTCATTATAATAAGGAAAATGGTTGATCATTAGATCCAATTCGGATGTATTTGGAGGAACCAATAAGGAGCTGAATCACAATGTACGGCATCTATATCGACCGAAACTCCTCCCTACCCGTAACCCGGCAGCTATGTCATCAACTGCGTGAAAGGATCGAATCCGGCCAGCTGGCCGCCGGCACTAGACTGCTCCCGACCCGGGTAATGGCCAAGGAGTGGGGAATTGCACGCAATGTCGTGATTGAGGTGTATGAGCAGCTGACCGCCGAAGGCTATTTAGACTGCCGCGTCGGTTCTGGCACTTACGTCGCCGGCGGAATTATGCCGAATGCGGCAGCCCGGGTACATCAAGTCCCGGCGAAGATGGAACCCGCCATAACATCGCCAGCATCTCCTGATCGGACCATCATCGATTTTGCAACCGGCATCCCCGATCTAGCACGGTTCCCCGGAAAGAGTTGGGCCAAATATTTAAAGGAAGCGGCGGGATCGAGCCCTCATGATTATAATTACGGCGATGTAAAAGGAAGCCCGTCCCTTCGCCTTGCCCTGCGTGACTACCTATTCCGTTCCAAAGGCATCAGCTGCTCTGCGGATCAGTTGTTTATCGTTTCCGGCGCCTCCGAAGGATTCCTTCTATTGGCCAAAGCCTTATCCGCTCAGTTCAATTCCATATACATAGAGGATCCGACCATCGATATTACTCGCGATATTTTTCGCATGATGAATTATTCACTGGTTCCGGTTCAAGTGGACTCCAACGGCATGCAGGTTGATGCGATACGAACGTTCCTGCCCGGACATTTACTGCTGCTGACACCGTCACATCAATTCCCTTCCGGCAGTCTGATGCCGATTCAGCGGAGGCATCAAGCCATTCGCATGGTGGAGGAGGCGGATGCCTATGTGATCGAGGACGACTATGACAGTGAATTTCGGCTCAAAGGCATTCCGGTTCCTCCGTTGCAAACACTCTCGCCTTCCAGGGTGATCTATGTCGGCACCTTCAGTAAGACCTTGTCTCCGAGCCTTCGCATCGGATTTCTGATCGTGCCCCCGAGTTTGATCGATACCATTACCATGACGAAGGACAGGCTCAATCTGCATACCCCTGCCGTGATTCAGAAAGCGCTGGCTGCATTCATACAGGACGGCCAGCTGGAACGCCATATCCATACCGTGAAGAAGGTGTACAAAAAGCGGCGAAACTTGCTGACGGAACGGCTCGCACAGATCTTCGGAGACCGGATCTCCATAACGGGGGATGAAGCCGGCATGCATCTTCAGGTCCTGTTTCATCATGAAAGGCATATTGAGCTGCCATGGAACGATACGAGCGCTTTCGGCTTCCGGGTGGAACGCTCTGATGATTACAGGATAGCGGATCGAAACCCTGAGGGTGGCATCGTGCTTGGATACGACAACCTGACTTCGGAGCAGATTACGAAAGGAGTATGCCGAATACACAGGTTCGTCTCAACTTTTGATGACTCTATGTAAATTTAAAATCGCCATATCTATCATTTGAACGCAGCTCAAGAATCGCCCCACTCAAAAAAACGGTTCGCTTGCCGATTAAGCAAACGAGCCGTTTCTCCATCAAGTTCCCGGACATCTATCTTACATTCTTTTATCCGCGCTACTGAACCGTTTCTATCCGTTTAAAGTTTCGCAGCGTTCGCAAGGCGTTCAGCGTCAGGATTCCCTTCCACTCTTCCTTCGCCAACGGCCACACCTCATCGTATTGGTACCACGTCCAATTCGGCTCCCACGCCCCGTCCTCCCCTTGCGTCTCCACAAGCAAATCCAGTTCTAAGGGCAGCATATTTTTATACTTCTTATAATAAGGCGAATTAGGGGAATCCATGATGCTGAGCGCTGTCGCACCGTATCCTTCGCGTTCCGCGGTATCGCTGCTGATACAGTTGTCCAGATAACGTTCTAACAGCTCCTGAATTTCAAGGGCTTGCTCCTCCGGCAGTCGCTCCTTGAAACGCAAATAGCAGAATAACTCATGCATCTCCGTCAGATCGCAGGCTTCCCGCAAATAATCCAATGCATAGCGGATGACCGAATCCAGCGGACCAAACGGGCACAACGCCCGATAGTCCATGAAATAAGCAGCGATATCTGCATTCGGGTTGCCCCAATGGTCAGCAAAAGCCCCGTACTTCCACCAAATGGCCCTCGGCGATTGCTCGGCCTCTTTCGGGATGATATCCCACCCGAACCGTTCCGGAATATACGTACGTTCAAGATAACCCAGCGTCCGGATAACCATTTCTTCGCCCTCGCCAGTACCATCCAGCCGAAGCAGCTCCAGCGCCCGGGTTGTGGCAAGCGCAGATGATTCTTTGCAGCGAAGATCGGGCTCAAGCCCATGACCAAATCCGCCGTCATCATTTTGATACCGGCTGAGCTCTTCAAGCACTTCGGAAAAGCTCCCGCCTTCGAATTCATATCGATATAGGGCGGCTTCAAGCGCTCTGGCTTGAGTCAGCATGTACTGTTTCGCCCGGTCCGTTTGCTCGTGTGACAGCAGCTTCATGACGGTTCCAACTCCTCATAAAAAGTGATTCTATTGCCGAAGGGGTCGGTTACGCACACCTCTTTGCTGTTCCAAGGTGCCGTCTCAACGGCAGGTCGTGCATATGGATAGTTCTTCGAGTGGAGCTCCGCGTGATATTGCTCGATCTCCGTCATTTCAATGCGAACAGCCGACCCGGGCGTACAGTCCCCATGATGCTCGGTCAAGTGAATGGAAACCTCTCCCTTGGTTACCTGCATGTACAGCGGAGCTCCATCTTCAAAACGATGCTCCCAATCAATCTGAAAGCCAAGATAATGAACATAAAATTCCTTGGCCTTGTCCACATCAAATATTCGAAATAATGGAATAATGCCCAGCATGGGATGGTCCCTCCTAATTCTAATAATCGTTATTATGCTTATTTGCTCCATTCGTCCGATCTCAAGCTCAACTAAGCGGTTTTAATCGCATCCGCCCAATTCGCATCGGGGTTGAGATATCGAAATCACTTCAATTCTCATAACGGCCCCCTTCTAACTTCCGTTCACCAAAACTACTGAAAAAACCCAGCTCAAGAAGATCCTTTCTTTCAGCTGGGTTTGTATTTCATGGATGTATACCTTCGATTATACAATGGGGAAGGTCGCTATGGAATCCTTGTTTAGTTCATCCGCATTATCTGCAAGGGAGACCGAATGAAGTAAACAGTACCCTATTCCCCAATTTTGCGAACCTGCTTGATTTTTTCACCTTCGGCAAGCTTTTGCGCCCGCGCGCGCTTTACACGACTCCATACCAGCAGAATCAACAACGAACACCCTAGGCAGATGAAGATGACCTTCAAATAGTGTTCAACCAGGTTCAGAATAACCTGCCACTGCTCCCCGAAGATAAAGCCGATACTGAAAAAGCCGATGACCCACGAAGCAATGCCCAAGTAACCGTACAGGCAGACCGTCCGGAACGGGACACGGATCATCCCGATAAAGTACCCGATAAATTGCCTGACGCCGGGAATGAAAAAGCTAATGAGCAATAGCTTATTGCCGTATTTGTCGTAGTAGGCCTGCGTCTTCTCTACCAGGGACGGCTTCAGAAACAACCACTTCCCGTATCGCTCGATGAGCGGCATGCCCAGCTTGTAGCCCAGCACATACGTAATGGTTAGGCCGATGGCTGCGCCGCAGAAGGCAAACAGGAGTGCCGGAGCAAAGCTAATGACTTCCTTGTACGCCAGGAAGCCGGTATACGTCAGTGTGCTGTTACCCGGAGGAATCGGAAGCGCAATAAAATCAAGGGGCAGCCCGATCAGAAGCACCATATATCCATATTGTTCAAATAATCGTTCAACGACTTCGAATAAATTCATCGGTCTGCTCCTTCATCTTTTAACGAAAGCTGTCTGCGTATTGCCCCTCGTAATCTTGCAGGTAGGCTTCTCTAGACATTAATCCATAAGCACGGGGATCGAGCTCATGCAGCCAGTTCCGCTGTGCGGAATGGCTTTGCAATACCGTCATTAATGCTGATAACACGGAAAGCGCGGAATCTTTATGACCGTATCGCGCAGCGCTGCGTTTCATCTCTGCCAGAATGGACGCATGATGCAGCATGTGGAGAAGCCGGTCCTCAAGCTCTCCCTCGTCCGCCTGCTGGGCAACCCCGATCCCGACCAAATAATCCGCATTATCCTGTTCTTGACCCGGAACCGGCTTGAAGAGCAGCATCGGCAATTCCATCGTTAGCGCTTCGGATATCGTGAGTCCGCCCGGCTTTGTTATCATGAGATCGGCAATGGCCATTAATTCGTGCATTCGGTTTACATACCCCATGACCATAACCTGCTGGTGATCCGCAAATTCTTCCTGCAGCGATTGATACAGCTTATCATTGCGTCCGCATACGACGATAAACCGGACATGCTCGGGATATGCCCGCGATTGAAGCAGCTTCACGATCTCGCTGTCGATCATACCTTCGCCGCCTCCCATCATGAGGACGACTTGCTCAGACGGGCTCAGCCGGTAGCTCTCGCGAACCCGATCACGATTCACCGGCTGCGTATACAGCGGATGGACCGGTATGCCCGTGACCGATATTTTCTCGCCGGCTATTCCTTTACGCTGCAAGGCCTCCTTGACCTTACCCGATCCCACCATATAGTGATCGGTATGCTCATGAATCCAGTAGCTGTGATCCGTATGATCGGTAATCACCGTGACGACAGGTACATCGGTGAGGCCCATCGATTTCAGCAGCGACATGCCTGCAGCCGCAGGCGGAAACGTGCTGATCACAACGGACGGTTTCTGATCTTCTAGCAAACTGCCCAGCTTTTGCAGGCTGAACGTGCTCAAACGCTTTAGGAGCTGGATGAGGGTGTTTTCCTCCCTCGTCTTTTGAAACAAATAACCGTACAACGAAGGAAAGTGCTTTACCCATTGAATAAAAAAGTATTGGCCTGCCACATGCAAACGTGGATGCGTCAGCTCCATATAATCAATGACTTTAACGCTTAGATGCGGGGAGTTTCTCTTGGCTGACTCCACAATGGCCCTGGCTGCCTGGTTATGGCCTTCGCCCAGACTGCCGGTTAATATTAAAATTTGGTGCTCATTCATGGATTTCATCGATACGACTCCTTATCAGACGTTAAGATATTCCTACAGCATTCATTAGGTACACGACCAGCCAGCCGGTTCCGAATCCAATAGCGCCGCCCGCCAAGCAATCCGTCGGGTAATGATACCCCCAATAAATTCTGGAAAGTCCGACCAATGCGGCCAGAGCAAGCAACAAACAGGTGTACAGCGGGGACACGAGAAACAATACCGGTGTTATGACCGCAAAAATAGCTGAGGTATGTCCCGATGGAAACGAATAGTCCTTGAGCGGGAAGTTCCCGACCTTCACTTGCTCCAAAGCCCGGAACGGCCGGTTTCTCCGCACTCCTTTTTTGATCAATACGACAATAATGTGACTGACGAGCAGTGCGATTGCGCTTTGGTACGCCGATACATCCCACGCCTCGTAAGCAAACCAGGCGATCAGCAGTGCGCTGGCGATGGTCGAAATGGCACCGCCCAGATGTGTGATTCCGCCGAACAACCGGTCAAATATCCGGCTGCTGATCGATTGGTTGCACCATACGAACAATTGATGATCCCATCGTTGAACGCGTTCCAGCATATTAGTTCCCACCTGCCGATACTTGATCTTGATGTGTTGCTTCTGTTTCTGCCGGAGCTTGAAGCTCCTCCGCCTGCTTCTTCTTTCGTTTCTTCACGGTATGGATCGTAAACCAAATGCCCCCGATGAGTGCGCCGGCAACCAGCAGAATGATGGTCAGCACATGATCAACCATATGCTCGGCGGCTCTGCCGTATATATAGAACAATACGCCAACCGTGTAAAATTTGAACGCCCGCCCGATCGCGGCATAGCTGAGGAGCTTCCACAACGGGTAATTCATGCAGCCCGACAAAATCGTAAAGATTTTGAATGGGATGGGCGTGAATGCGCCGACAAGGATCGCGGCCTCTCCGTGCTTCTTAAACAAGCTTGTTGCCGAATCATACCATTTCTTCTTAAGCATCTTGCTCAGAACAAGCTGCCCGGAAGCTTTGCCGATGCCGTAACCGATCGGCGTTCCGAGAATACATCCGACAAATCCGATGGTTGCCAGCCAAATCGCCCGCTCCGGGGTTAGGACGCTCAAAGATAATTGCGAAAATAACGCGGGGATCGGAAAAATAATGGCATCGATCATCGCGTGAATAAATAAGCCGATATCGCCTAAGTTACGTAAAAACTCCATTCAACACGTGCTCCTCTGCATGGTTACTTGTGTTACAGCCGGGTAATATGAGTTCGCTTAAATTCGCGGGCACTCCGAATGATCGAGGCAATACTTCCTGACCACGCCTCTGTCCTGTTCAAGTTAATGAAAGGATACCATGAACGAGTGGCGATAGCTTCCGTCTCCAGACGATAATCATCCTAGACTTAGGTCTAGCTATTAGTAGCTGCTATTATATTAACGAGAACCACCCCGGATAAGTTGGTCCCATTCAACCAAGCCTCAAAAAATAAAGCCCAGCCCTTACAAGGACCGAGCTGTTACGACCTAACTCTTCAGCTGGCATATTGCGCTCACTTCTGCAATTGAGCGGACTACATAATCTGCGGCGGATAGATCCTGGTTACCCGAATTTGGATTAACGAAACCGATACACTGCATGCCGGCTGCTTTGGCCGCAGCAATGCCATGGCGCGCATCCTCCAGCACCATGCAGGAAGCAGGCTCCGAGCCAAGCAATTCAGCTGCCTTCAAATATACATCAGGCGCAGGCTTGCCTCTGTCGACCTCTTCCCCGCTTACGATACAGTTAAAGGCATCCAGCAGACCGAATTTGTCCAGCACCGCTTGGATAAATACGGGGGGCGATGAGGATGCGATCCCAACGGGGATGCCGCTGGCTTTCAAATCCGCGAGCAGCTCGCGAATTCCGTCAATCGGTTCCATTTCGCGTGCGGTCAATATTTTAATTTTATTGGATAATTGATAATCGATGATTTCGGATACCGTCCGCTGCAGCTGATATTCTTCCCGGATCAGCTTCCACATTTCGGGATTGGTCATCCCTACATATTTCTCGAGCTGCTCCTGCGTGATAGCAGCCCCAAAATCCTTCATAACCTGAATGTCCACTTCGAAATGAAGCGGCTCGCTGTCAATAATGACACCATCCATATCAAAAATAAAAGCCTGAATCATACATGCTCCTCCTTTGAACGATTTCGGTTCAGCTCCCGAATCTTTTCCCTATTCTGAGAGCGTCTTTGCTCCCTATGATATTTAACGATTTCCATCTGCTGTATGAGCGTTTAGAGCGAGCAATGTAATCATTACACCTGCAGCAAAGATCAGCGTGCCCCATCCATCCATTGTAAATAATAGAATGAGGATCAGCTCCACAACGATGAAGATTCCTGCGCCTATAGCCAAGTTTTTCATAGCTCCGTCAAATCCCTCTTCATCTGAATCGT
This sequence comes from Paenibacillus sp. FSL W8-0919, assembly GCF_038003785.1. Lineage (NCBI taxonomy): Bacteria > Bacillati > Bacillota > Bacilli > Caryophanales > Paenibacillaceae > Paenibacillus > Paenibacillus sp. FSL W8-0919. The sequence continues at coordinate 4,153,302 of NZ_JBBOPV010000001.1, read as the reverse complement.
AATCATCGCGGCATCTCCATTGAGCGTGGTAATGTTTACTTCATACGGCTTGAACCCCTGTTTGTGATAAAAAACCAGCCCCCGCGTGTTGGTATTATGGCAGCTGAGATGCAGGCTGTTCACCCCGTATTTCGTTTTCGCCAATCGCATCATTGTTTGAAGCAGCTCTTTCGAAGCGCCTTTCCCCCGATGGTCCGGGGCAACGATGACATTGCCGAGCCATGCTGAACCGTCCTTCACATCATAGAAATTCGCGTAAGCGACTGGCCGATCAGTGGAGGCCTCAACGATAACCGTAGGCTCTAACCGATTCTCGAGCAAGTCCATCACTTGCTGCGGCGTCAAAGGAAAGCCGGACCTCGGACTCATGTAAAAAAGCTCCTCCGGCGTTTGCGGAAAGCCGCATATCAACTCGAGATCCAGTTCATTTAGCGGCCTGTATGTATACAAAATTGAACACTCCTTTACGTTCGGATGCCAAAGCAAGCACAACATACACACATCCATCCCCCCCATCATTGGTCCCGATGGCATGGCATGGTCAACCACGGCTGACTTGAAATAAAGACCCGGCTTAGACAGCTTATCTAAGACCAGGTCTTCAGGTTAGCTTCACCCATGATTATACAACCGATCGGCCGATAGAGTAACCCCTTGGCGATCAAGCCTTGGACTTGCTGCCATACTCTACATGCAAAAATCCGCATAGACTGGTAATGGTTTATCATTCAACATGTTTCGCCCGATACCAATAAGTGTATATTTCCCGGTAGCGCAGCCGGTCGTATAGCCGGTTAGCCGGCAGATTCGCTTGCACGACTTGGAGATAGCTGCTGGTCGCCCCTTGTGCTCTCGCCCATTGAAGAATATGTAATAAAATCTGTGTGCCATAGCCTCGCTTCCTATAAGCAGGTGCGGTTGCAATATCAAATATCCCCACAACGTTCTCCTCTAGAGCACCGATTCCGCAGGCCGCCGGCCTGCCTTGATCATATAAGGAAAAGAAGCCGTAAGGAACGGAAGAGCGGCTGAACAGCTGCTGCTTGATGTCCCTGTTTTTTGCCGTGAGCCCCGTAACCACCGTCAGATCATCAAGCCATTCGTTGTTCAACTGTTCATAGACGGACACATCCCGATATGTCGGGGCCGGCACGTGGTCCAGACAATCCAGCACTTTGAGGCTCGTGGGGTCGAGAAAGGAGTAACCTTGGTCATCCAGAATCGAATCGAGTTCAGGGGGATTGAACGGCGTAACTTTAAATACAACGTCAAGACCTTCTCTTGCATATATGCGTTCACAATATTGAATCTGTTCATACAGATCAACCGACGGCTCCGTGTAGAGCGCGCTGACCGAGTTGGAACGCTTCGTGAAGCCGGCCGCTAACCGGAGCAGCCAGCCGTTACGGACGATCGTTTGGAATGCGGGCCAGGCATTCAATGTCATTTCCTCAATCCGCATATCATCCATATCTACCACCCCCACCTTCATAGAATAGGATTAAAATACACTATATCGTATATTCATGCAACACCTGAACAAGCATGATATGTTACGAAATTTCCTTTATGAAACACTGTTTCCATAAATATTGCTTCTATCTTTATGAAAAAAAAGTAACCATCTATTTTAGATGGTTACTGACGTTCCTTTAATTTTTAATCTCGCAGATTACACCGGATTCGGTATGAAGTCTCCGCCTCGGCATCGCTTCAAATAATGAAGCGCATGAACCTGTCCGGTCATTTCAAGCTCCCCGTTATATACGGGATCGTGCCAGCCTTCAATATCGATCGTTCCCTGATAGTTGCCCTGACGCAAAATCGTGATGATATCGGTCCAGTTGGTGTCGCCGAATCCGGGAGTACGGTGCCATACATAAGGCTTCGGCCCGTGAATGCCATATTCCCTCACGATATCCCAAGCAATCGTTGCATCCTTGCCATGGACGTTGAATACTTTATCCACCCATTTCCGCAGCTGCGGAATCGGATCGATCAAAGACACCATCTGATGGCAGGGCTCCCACTGCAGGCCGATATGGTCCGACGGGATGGCGTTGAACATCATCTCCCACGCCGTCGGGTTATGGGCAATATTCCAATCCCCCGTCTCCCATGTCCCGCCCATGTCACAGTTCTCGAATGCAATGCGGACGCCTTGATCTGCCGCTCTTTTGGACAGCTCGCCGAACACCTTCGCATATTGCGGGATCGAGGCGTCGATGGATTCGCCCGTCAATCGTCCGGTAAAACCGGAAACGATGTCGGTGCCGAACAGATGGGCATGATCGATCAGACGCTCCCAGCTCGCCAAGGTATCGGCATTACTGCCTTCCCCGGTCAGCGGATTGCCGAAAATCCCGAGCGTCGACACGATAAAACCGTGTTCTGCTTGCAGCTCACGAACCCGCTTTGCCGTCTCCACAAGATCGGTATCGCCTGTCGTCTGCCAGAAGGTAAGGCCGAACGATTCAAAGCCGTGGGGCGCGATCTGAGGGATGACCCGTACAGCGTCCCCGCCGCCAACCAGCGTTCCGATGCGCAATAATTTCGTCATGTTGATTTACCACTCCCATTTGACGTTTAGTATGCGTTTGCAAGTTCAGTATAACTGGGTTTCCCTGCCTTTTCTCGTCTTATCTTGTGCTTTCCTAGTTCAATATTGCGGGAGTTTCTTGTCTCGATCCCCAGCCTGGTCATCGGATTCCATGGTATAGCGGGATGTCTCGAAGAAAGACCATCCATTTATCGATCCACTGCCGTCTCTTTGCTAAAGAACGTATAAGAACGTCCAGTCTCGCCCACAAACACTACGGGTTCGAAGCCGGGAGCCTCCAATCGGCAAGGGCCTGAAGCTGCGCAAGTGACGACGGCTTCCGTAACCTTGCCCTCTGCCCAAACGAAGTCGACGGTATAACCTCCCCTGGCTCGCAGCCCCTTCACGCTCCCCTCGCTCCAGCAATCGGGCACTGCGGGAAGGAGCCGGATTGCCCCGTCATGGCTTTGCAGCAGCATCTCGGCGATGCCTGCCGTACCGCCAAAATTACCGTCGATTTGAAATGGCGGATGATCATCGAACAGATTAGGCAGTGTGGAGTGGTCCAAGAGCGCCCTCACATTCTCGTAAGCTGTGGCTCCGTCCTGCAGACGTGCCCAGAAGTTAATGATCCATGCACGGCTCCAGCCGGTGTGCCCCCCGCCGCTGGCAAGCCTGCGTTCCAATGTCGTCTTGGCGGCCTCAGCCAAATCCGGCGTTCGCTCCACGCTAAAGCGTTCGCCCGGGTAAAGGGCAAACAGATGGGAGATGTGACGGTGTCCCGGCTCCACCTCTTCGTAATCCTCCATCCACTCCTGGATTTGGCCGTATTTACCGATTTGCGGTTGGGGCAGCCGCTTCAGCGTGCCCGTGAGTTCATCGCGGAACGCCTCATCCCGTCCGATGATTTCCGAAGCCCGAATGCAGGCATCAAACAGCGCTTCGATGATCTGAAAATCCATCGCGGCTCCGACGCAGAGCACCCCCGTCTCGCCGTTTGGCAGCTTATACCGGTTCTCCGGTGAGACGGAAGGGCAAGTCACCAGCCGTCCTTCGGCGTCTTCGATCAAATAATCCAGCAGAAACAACGCCGCTTCCTTCATTGTCTCATACACCCGCGCCAGAAAATATCGGTCCTGACCGAACCGGTAATGCTCCCACAAATGCAGGCACAGCCAGGCAGCGCCCATCGGCCAGAAAGAAGCCGGAAGATACGTATCCTGCGGCGCCGTGTCCGCCCAAATATCCGTATTGTGATGGGCGGTGAAGCCCCGGCAGCCGTACATGACATGTGCTGTCACCCGACCGGGCTCGCGCATCCGTTCGATCAGCTCGAACAACGGCTCATGGCATTCGGCCAGATTGCAATTTTCTGCATGCCAATAATTCATCTGTGCATTGATATTAATCGTGAATTTACTATCCCACGGCGGGGTGAAGTTGTCGTTCCAGATGCCTTGAAGATTCGCGGGCAAAGAGCCCGGCCGGCTGGAAGCAATGAGCAGGTATCGGCCGAATTGAAAATAAGTCGCGATCAGGCCGTGATCCTCTCCTCCTTGTTGAAACTGCATCAACCGTTCGTCGGTCGGCAGCACGGTTTTGTCCGGGCTCTCGGGCAGCTTCAGATCGACCCGTCCGTACAGCTCGCGGTAATCGGCGACATGCCGGGCTAGCAGCTCAGCATATGGAACCCGGCTCAGCATCTCCAGCCGCCGTTTGCCATCAAGCTCCGGATCGGGATGGCGGAACGTTGTTCCGGCAGTGATCAGCAGCGTTACCGAGCTTGCGCCATCCACCAGCAAATACTCCCCAAGGGTACGGCAGACGCCGCCATCCGGAACCGCTTTCAGGACGGCGCTAAACGAGCTGCCTCCTTCGCCGCCGCAATCCCCGCGCATGGCAAGCCCGCTTTCCTTCCATTTGTCCGTCTTCTCCAGGTATCTCCAGTTTCGGCGATTGAACCGGGCTTTTAACGAGACTGTCCCCTGTTTGTCGGCGGATATCCGGATGACGATCGCCTGATCCGGATAGCTGGCAAACAGCTCGCGCGTATACCTGATCTCGCCGATCCGATAGCTGACCCGGGATATGCCGTTCTCCAAATCAAGCTCCCGCACGTAGTCGACGGCAGGAAGGTCGTGATGGCTAAACGACAACAGCAGATCGCCGAGCGGCATATAGTGCCGCTGCGCTTCGGGCAGCCCCGCCATCGTCATCGCTGCCAGCTCCTCGGCCTCCCGCAGCCTTCCCTCCATAATCAGCTTTCGAATCTCTGGCAAATGAGGCAGCGCGTCTTCGTTGTTGCGGTCGCGGGGGCCACCATACCATACGGAATCCTCGTTGAGCTGCAGCTTCTCCTCAGCCGTGCCGCCGAAAATCATCGCCCCCAGCCGGCCGTTTCCGATCGGCAGCGCCTCGTTCCATTCGGCCGCCGGTTTCCTATACCACAAGCGATGCTTCTGTTCCTTGCTAACCAAGCTTGTCATGGCTTCTCCTCCAATCCGCTTTATAAATTGCACTAGTTCAGTTCCATCACATGTCGAAAGGCAAATCGCCAAGGTAAAGCACCGGAAAATCGGGCGTAATCCATCCATTTAATCGTTGCGGTCGATTCTCCAATAATGCTGATGGGCTTCAATGCGCATCCAAGCCACCTTCATTCCAACTTATTGTAACGATCCGATATAAGAATAAAAATTGCCTAATCCCGCATATTTGTACCTTATTTTGATATCACGGCCCCATATCAATGATCACTTATAACGAAAAAGCCCGCAGCGCGAGCTTTCCGTCCTTCCATCGCAATGCTGACCTCAAAAGCGCTTCGGGCACGCAAGCCTTGCCTCGAACCGCATTGGTTTCGACTCGTCTGAAGTGCCGTTCACAATTGGACATTCGCTTCGACAGTCCCGCGTCCTGAGCACAGAATCATGCCCCAAAGAATCCGAGCTTATCGCGCCGCGGTCTACTTCGATATCGTCGATGAATCGTAGGCAGCCTGCATGATTTCAAGATAACGCTGCATGTTCAGACCCTCCAGCCCTTTCACGTAATCATCCCAATCTTTATCCAGACTCTTGGCGCCGGTAATGAACAGCAGAGCGTTCTGGTCGACATAGTCTTTGATGTTGGTCTGCATCATGCTGGCTTCATCGGCGACCAACGGGTCGACCCATAGCGCCCAGTGCGGGAATATTTCTTTCGGCTCCTTGCCTTCCATCAATAACGTTGCCTCGTAAAGACGGCGTTCGTAACCATCGTTAGCGTAAATATCCGTGCCCTGAACCTCGGAATCGCGGTATGCCCGGTGGTGATTATATTGGGTTAGTGCCCCCCAGCTGTCATTGCGGGGCTGCTCCCCGGATTCAAGCGGGATCGATTTATAGAGCGGCTCCACTTTGTCGTTCAGCGCGATTTCTCCATCCTGCGGCTTGCGCCAGCTCTTGCCTTCTTCACCGAGATAGGAGAGCATTGCCCCTTCTTGCGTATAGAAATAATCCAGCATTTTAATGGCGGCGATCTGCGCCTCTTTGCTCGCTTTATTCGTCAGAACGAAGGATGCGCCCGGATCGATCGGATAGTTGAACGTTGCATAATTGGCGTGCGGTCCTTGCAGAGGCGGAAGCGGGTTGTAGTCCTTGCTGTAGGGTGCATCTTCTCCTGTGGTTAAAAACAGGGCGGGATGCATGCCTGCTCCGGCACCCAAAAGCTGTGCGTCGGCGTTATCCCCGATTTTTTTGTACGCGCCTGCATTTTGTGTAAACGCCCCCGGGTCAATGAGTCCGCCGTCATACAGCGATTTGATGTAGGCCAGCGCTTCCCGCCATTCCGGTTTGTTCGCCGCGGTGTCGACCTTGCCCTCCTTCATGATGAGATACGTCCTGTCGTCGTTGTAAATAAAGCCGTTCATGAGATACGGAATCACGTGAACGCCGAAATTTTCGACGGATCCGCTGAGCGGCACTTCGTCCGCCTTGCCGTTTCCGTTCGGATCCTGCGTCTTGAAGGCTTCAAGGACCGCTTTGAATTCTTCCGGCGTCGTCGGCTGCGCAAGTCCGAGCTGATCAAGCCACTTCGTATTGATCCACATTTTATTCGGGTATGAGCAGTGGAAGCATTCGTTTAAGCCGGTCAATCCGTAAATCTTGCCGTCAGGAGCAGTGTTCATGGCCTTATAATATTCGTTGTTCTCCAGCACTTCCTTAATGTGGGGAGCATGCTCCTCGATCAGGTCGTTAAGCGGAACGATCACCCCCTGCTGCCCGAACTTCAGCAAGTCCGTCTGCGAGAAACGGTCCACCCAAGGAATAAGCATATACAAATCCGGATAGTCGCCGGACGCAAGCGAAATTTGGCGTTTTTCGGCCGCGCCGTCGAACGGAACGGTTGTCCAGTTGAACTTGATGCCGAATTGCTCTTCCATTTTTTTCGTAAACTTATTGGTTTTCAGATCCACATCCGAGCTTTGATGGGCAAATACGTTGATCGTTACCTTCTCACCGGAATCCTGTAAGCCGCCTTCTGTCCCTTCGCTTCCTTCGTTGTCGTTTCCGCCGGAGCATCCGGCAAGCACCAAACTAAGCATCAGTATGAGAACAAGCAGACGGGTTCCCGTTTTTCTCAAATCAATCTCCCCCTCATGAATTGGTTATCACTATAACGGGCGATGCCCGGGATCAGCCCTTCACGGAGCCAATCAGCATGCCTTGTACGAAATAGCGCTGCACAAACGGATAGATCACCAGCACCGGGAGGCTTGCCACCACAATGAGCGAGTATTTCATCAGCTCGGCCATTTGCTGCTGCTTAACCATCTCCCCGGCATCCATATTGCCCGTTCCGCTGCCCAGGATGAGAATGCTGCGGAGAATGAGCTGGAGCGGATAGAGCGATTGCGATTTCAAATAGATCAGGGCATCGAAGTAGGCGTTCCACTGCCCCACCGCGTACATGAGTGAGAGCACGGCGATAATCGGTTTGGCAAGCGGAAGAACGACGCTGAAAATGTAGCGGATGTCGCTGCACCCGTCGATGTCTGCCGCCTCGGAAAGCTCATCCGGGATCGAGGTCTGAAAGAAGGTTCTGGCGATAATGACCTGCCATACCCACACGGCGTTCGGAATGAGCAGCGCCCAGCGCGTGTCGATCATGCCCATCGATTTGACGACCAGATAGGTCGGGATCAAACCGCCGGAGAACAGCATGGTGAATGTAATGAAAACCATAAGCGGCGTGCGGCCGAAGAATGACTTTTTCGATAACGGGTATGCGACCATGATGGTCAGGGATACGCTGATAAACGTACCGGCAACGGTATAAAACAGCGAATTGGCATAACCCGTCAGCACCTGGCCGTTTCGGAACACCGCTTCATACCCCGCCAGCGATACGTCGACCGGCCACAGCCACACCTTGCCTGCAGAGACGGCGCTTGGACTGCTCAGGGACGAGCTTACGATGTAAATAAGCGGATACAGGACGGCAATTAGAACCAAGGTCAGCAAGATATAGGTCACGCTCAGAAAAATGCGGTCCCCCAGCGACTCCTTGATCTTGATCCTCGTGCTCCGTCGGCTTCCTTGATGGGTTTGCAATGCGTTCATGTCACTCCCCCCTTTTCGCGAAATTTACCAGAGACTGGTATTAGAAGCCCGCTTGGCAACGGCATTGACAACCAGGAGCAGCACCAGATTGATCAAGGAATTGAATAGCCCGACCGCCGTGGCGAAACTGTAATTCGCGTTCAGCAACCCGATTTTGTACACATACGTGGAGATGATTTCCGACGTGGACAAGTTCAGCGGATTTTGCAATAAGTACATTTTCTCGAAGCCGAGCGCCATGATGTTGCCTACGCTGAGAATCAGAATGATGACCGCGGCCGGCAGAATGCCGGGGAGATCGACGTTCAGAATTTTCTGTAACCGATTGGCACCGTCCACCTTGGCGGCTTCGTATAATGACGGGTCCACTCCCGCCAGCGCAGCAAGATAAATTACGGCGGAGTAGCCCATCGTTTGCCATACGTCGGACAGCACGTAAATCGTGCGGAACATGCCTGGCTCTCCAAGATAATTGATCGCTTCGAAGCCAAGCGCGCCGGCAATGGTATTCACGATCCCAAGACGTGGGGACAGGAACAGCATGATGATGGACACCATGACCACTGTGGAGATGAAATATGGCGCATAGGTGACCATCTGCACGGTTTTTTTGAACCTTGCGCTCTTCACCTCGTTCAAGGCCAACGCCAGCAGAATCGGGATCGGAAACCCGACGATCAATTGATAGAACGAAATGTACAGCGTATTTTTGATCAGCGTCGCGAACGCCGGGTTGCGAAAAAACATCTCGAAGTACTGCGTGCCGACCCATGGACTTCCCCAAATCCCTTTCACCACGTTATAGCTCTTGAAGGCAAGCACGGCGTTTGCCATCGGCAAGTACTTGAAGATGATGAAATACAAGACCGGCGGAATGACCAGCAGATACAGCTGCCAATGTCTTCTGAAGCTTCGGGAGGCAAATCTCCCGATTTCCGAGCGTGTATTGCTCGGGGCTCTGACTGTTTTGGACTTGGAAAATAGAGTACTCAGTTCCATCCCTCCTTCGATGAGCAGCTGCCAATGAAGCAGGAACTCTGTTTGGCAGCGCTTTCTTGTGCGTAATCATAAAATTGCACGCTCGGCGCCGTAAAGGCACACTTTCTCCCTCACCGTACAATTTCGGAAACGGATACTTTCCAAGCGTTGATTTTCCTCGTTTTTTTCATTTGACGGATTCGATAAAAAAACGTCACTCGACACGTCCGATCCATTCGTTTAATGAGGTGCCTGACTCCCCTTCCGTAAAAGACGGCTAGGTCGCCGTCTCCTTAATCGGCCATTTGCCGGAACGTGCTCGGCGACACGCCGCGAACCCGCTTGAAGGCCCTCCGAAATGAATGGGCGCTGTTATACCCCACCTGCGCAGCGATTTCGTCAATCGTCAATAGGTTCTGCTGCAGCAACTCGGCCGCCTTGCCGATCCTCACCAGTTCAACGTAGTCCGAAGGATTCGTTCCCGTATGCTCCTTGAACATTTGGGAGATATATTTTTCTGGCTTGCCAATATGCTCCGCGATACGATAAAGCGTCAGCTCGGCGTCGGAGTAACGCTCGTGGATATAGCGGATGATCTCACTTACGGTCTCGGCATGCATGTCGCATTTTTTCTTCCGGACGTCCATGCATATATCATGAATAAGCTTTCCGAATCTGTCCCTGAGCTGATCGACCCCGTCCGTTGACGAAACGGCAGCGATCTGTTCCTTGATATGGTCGGTCAACGACTCGTCGTGGAATATTTTTTGTTCGGCCAGCTTTAAAAAGGTTCCCTTCAGCTCCGTCACAAACTGCTGCGTCATATCGTACGACAACTCCCTTTCTTCAAAGTTCCGGCTGAACAGCTGGTCAAGAAGACGGTAGGTTTCCTCCAGTTCACCCGCCTTAAGCGTATTGAGCATTCGCTGTTCGGATTCAATCGGATAATAGTACAGCTCCGTTGCTTTCATCGCATCCTCGAACCGGGTGATGCCGACTGCCCCGGTGTGGACGGCATATTCCAGTGCTTGCTGCGCTTCGTTGAACGAGTCGGCTACGCCGTTCCACGCGTCGAACGCCGAACCCAGCCCGATCGTGATCGACAATCGATGCTGCCGATATACGGCATCGACCAGTTCGAGCAAACCGTCTTCCAGGCGGCGATTTAGCTCTCCGGCAAGCACATGCACGAAAGCGATCTGGTCCGAACCCCAGTCCGTAACCAGCACATCGGGTTCCAGCCGGCTCAAGGCCTGCCGGACGATCAACCGGGCGACGCTGAGTTCCTGGATGATTTCCTCACTGTCGGCGCTGCCATATCCGGCAACTTTCAGAATGCCTGCACGTCCATGCTCGCCGCGGAGCCGGACTCCGGTTTGACCGGAAACCGCCTCGAGCTCGCGCAGCGTATAGAAGTCGCCTGTCAGCAGCCGCTTGATGAACGCATCCCTAAGCAGCGGGAGCTGATCGTTCAGTGAAGACTCCAGCAATTTATTGTTTGCGATCAGCGCCGCGATATTGCCGGCCAGAAAATCATACTCGTTGCCGATCTTTTCCCGAGAAACGTGGTTTTGTTCGCGAAATACGGACAGTAGCGAATGGACCTTAGCACTGTGCCGGTACGCGAGCACAAGTCCGATCAGCAAACCGATAACCAGCGCTGCCAGCGTAAATGTCGTCGTAACCTTCTGGATTCTGTCGGCCTTCGTCATCAGCGCCTGCTCGGGTATTCCGGCCATATAGGTCCAGCCGTTCAGGTCGGACCGGATGGAGATCAACAGCCGTCCGTCGCCCGTGGGGCTGACCTCGCCGTTCTCATCGGAGGAAGCTTCGGTGAAGCGCTTGGCCTCCTCTTCTCCGATGCCGCGGGACAGAATCAATCTGCCTTCCCGGTCCGCAACCAACGCCCAGCCCCCGTATTGGTCCACGATATTTTGCAGCAGGCTGCCCATATGATCTTCATCGATCAGTACGCCGATCATCGCCTGCGGATTGTTAAAGCTGTTAAGCGGGATCGATTGCAGAAACGTGACGGCCGGCGTCTCGACAAACACCGTATCGCGGATTTCTCGCCTATATTTTTTAAGCGGAACCATCTCATTCAGATGAGGTTTCTTTAATACAGCCTCCTCCCATTCCTCAAACGTCATTCCTTCAAGCCGATTCGCCTCGTAATAATGCTCGGGCCGGTAATAGACGGTATTCGGCGTAATAATCGCGTTATAATTACGTATGTAGATGAAGAAATTGGAGAGGTAATCATTCGTGCTGCTGTACATGGACAGGCTGCGCTGCATGCGTCCCAAGCCGTAAACGTTGTTGCTGTCGAGCGGCTTGGGATCAGCGATCAGACGATATAGATCCTGATTGATCGCAAGCTGCTTCGTGAAGGTTTCCACCTCCACCAGATGACGCTCGATGATCTCTTTTCCCAGATTCAAGGAACTCAGACTGTTTTCAATTGAGCTTGCTTTCGCCACTTCAATCGAAGTCCTGTACGATGCATAGCCCGCAATTTGGGGGATCAGGAGCACGATCAAGTAGGAAATCAGAAATCTGCGGAACACCGGGGAGAACTTGGACCATAAACGCTGCATATGTACCCTCCTCAATAGAAAGCGTTTTCAAAGTAAGGCAATACGATGATACACTTGACTGTTCGCAAGAAAAAGGTACAATTCCTTCCTCGGGGTACAATTGCTTACCATGGCTATAGGCTGGGAGCGAAATGACATCCAACCGTTTAGGGCTGAAATTGCGGATCAAATCCAGCCCAGAACAAAGAGCTGTCCGTCCAAGTCGCCTGCAAGACCTGGAGACAGCTCTTTGTTAAAACTGCTGCTTATTATTGAAACCAGTACCGTGGACGATAAATTACCGCCCGAGTTCGCCTACAAAGGTCGTAACGCTCTGCGCGGGAAGATGGGCCCAGAAGTTGCTCCCCGTTACATTGAGAGTCGTACCGGGTTGAAGATTGCTGCTGCCGCTCGTGATCCACCTTGATACCTGCGAAACCGATCCGTTTTGCAGCACAAAGTTCTGATTGACCCCGGCGCTGCTCCGGTTAATCGCAACGATAACGATTTTGTTGTCACCTTTATAGGCTGATACGTAAACGTTGGATTCAGGATTTTTCGTGGCATCCACCCTGACATAGCCGGGGCGGACAAATTTGGAGAAATGAGCCATATTGTAGCCGCGTTTGCTGATCGTGCCGTCCTCCTTCATCGGACCGTAAGATCTGCGGATATACCACCACACGTAGGCTTGAAAATCGCCTTCTACCAGCGCATTGTGGATGTGATAGGACACGTCAAGGGCTTCAGGCCAGCGATCCGCCGAGTTGTTGTCGCTGTTCGGGTAGTATACCTCCGTCATCCAGAGATCTTTTCCCGCTCCTTTTTGTTTGAATAGCGGATAAGCGAAATTGCTAATCGGGGTCCCGTACAGATGAGCGCCGAGAATATCCATATTGGCAAGCGCCTGGGGATCATTCAAAATCGGATCCGACATATTTTTCAGATACTGGAACGATTCCGGCGCGATGACTCTCGTGTTGATCGATCCGGCATTTTCTTTCATAAACCGAAGCATTTCCTGCGGTGTCCACCACGTCCAGTCATGTGCATAATCGGGCTCGTTTTGGACGGATATCGCATGCAGATCGACGCCATTGTTTCTCATGTACGTCACGAAATCGTTAAGATGCTGGGCATACGCGGCATACTTGTCGTAACGAAGCCGCTTTGCCGACGTATCGCCGTTGTGGTTAAAGGTCTCGACCATATCGGCCGGCGGATTCCAAGGGGAAGCAAATACGATGGCTCCAAGGGCAATGGCCCGTTTGGCCGTCTCCAGCTCACGATGCCACTGATTTCGGTCTTCATGCACGTAGATTCTTAATATTGAGAAACCTAACTGATTCGCCCCGTTTCCGAATGCGGTATCTCTCTGTGCTGCCGTCAAATCGCCGATCCATGCCGGGTGGTTGATGCCTCCGAAGCCGCGAATCACTTGCTTCTCCGAGGAAACATTGATGACGGCATCGCTGGCTGCGGCAATATTGCCAGGTGCAACCAGAATGGACAAAGCGATGGCAAGAGACAAACATACGCATAAGTATTTATTAAACCGTAAACTCATGAGACTGCTCCTCTCGAATTTTTTTGGCTCCTCAAACCAAGGTCACGCGTTGAATAAATATTCAGCCGGTCAATTCCATTCCATTGCTTGCTCCGCTAACAATCGCTTTATCGCTTTGGATGCCACAACGAAAAGCTCCGGATTCGTGAATCCCTCGAATTTTCCGGCGGCGCGCAGATGCGGCTCCAACGACATAAACCCTGAAAATCGCCTGCGGCTGAGCTCATGAATGAGCTCGCGGAGCTCACCGTCGCCATCGCCTGCCGGTACGACGGTCCCCTTCCCCATGATGGCGTCTTTCACATGAATATACGACGCATACCCGCCTACCAGTGGATAGGCCTCATTGAAGGGGTTCACGCCGCACTGCACGAAATTCGCCGGATCAAAGGCTGCCCGCAAATGAAAGGATGAAACCGTTTGAAGCAGATCCAAACATCGCTCGCCGGTGTCTCCATAAATATGGCTTTCATTCTCATGAAGCAGGACCACGCCTTCGCGTTCAGCCAATTGAGCGAGTCGTTGCATGCGCCGTATCACTTCAGGCCGATGCTTCTCGTAGTCCCCGTCCGGAATGTAAAAGGAGAACACGCGTACAAAAGGCGCCTGGAAAAACTTGGCTAGACGTACGGCGCGCCGAGCGTCCTCGAGATGGGTTTCAAAGTCGTCGGTGATTTGGATTTTCCCGATCGGCGAGCCGATCGAGGAGACTCCGACCCTCCGCTCCGCTAATCGTTCTTTCACGGTCAACGCTTCCTCTTCCGTCAGCTGCAGCACATTTTTGCCCCAAACGCCTCGAAGCTCAAGATAACGGATGCTTTCGGATTCCAGGACATCCAGCTGAACATCCAAATCCGGGGATATCTCGTCTGCAAATCCGGTTAACGTAATCATTGGACCCTTCCCTTTCTTAATGGATGATTTCACATGATCAAGCGGCGATACATTGGGAAATGACCATCCAACCACAGGTTGTAAATGTTCATGTGGACATTACAATTTGTTTAAAAAGGAGGCGATATCCGCATGGAGCTTGAATATCACCCACATCTCGTACCGAATATTTTTCTGTTCGTGGACCGCAAATGTTATCCGGATTGGAGAATACAGAAGGCCCGGATCGGGTTTCACGATTTGACGTTCGTCGTTGATGGCCGGGCAAACTACTACATTGACGGCAAAAAATTTGCAGTTGAGGCGGGCGATCTGGTGTACGTTCCGGGGGGAAGCGTACGGGAAGCCCATACGTGCAAGGAATCTCCCATGCATGCGTATCCTTTCAATTTTTTCTGGGCCGAACCGCACAATCATATCCGGCTTCCGTTTGGCGTCGTAACGAAGAAATTGATCACCAAGGAGATACTTGCCTACATCCGGGAGTTCAACCACGTGTGGATGAATAAACAACCGTTTTATATGATCCATGCCCGTGCATTGTTCGAACTCATTCTCCACCGGCTGCTTCACGGCATGCATCGCCAAACGATCATGCATATGGACCCGCGGATCAAGAAGCTGACCGCCATCATCGAAGAACACTATGCGGAAGACTTGTCGTTTAACGACTTCGCCGAGCAGTTCAACCTCCATCCCGTTTATTTAGGGAAACTATTCAAAAAGAATACCGGTTCGACCTACAAGGAATACCTGCAGCGGATACGCGTGAATAACGCTGAGATCATGCTGATGGCCGGCGGCGTTACCGTGACGGAAGCCGCCGAATCCTGCGGCTTTCAAGATCTTTCCTATTTCAGCAAAGTGTTCAAGGAAGCGAAAGGCTATCCACCGTCTGCCGTTAAGAAGCATTGACTTGGAATCGCTTCCATCTGTAGCGCCGTACCTGACTCATCCCTTCAAAATGACGGGAGGACTGGCTGTGATTCCATTTGAGACCACGTTTATTTTTTCCAAACCGCATCAATCGCTGCCTGGAACGGCCCTTTATATTTCTCGACGACCGTCGATACCGGGATGCCTTCCATGATTTCCCCTATAAATTCGTAATAAGGCATCGATGGGTATCCGCTCTCGGTATCGATCACTTTAATGCTCTCACCGGCCAGCTTGGCATTCTGAATATCGTCCTCGTTGCTGAATAAAGTCTCCAGCGTAGATTGTTTCGGATAGTCGTAGATCGAGTCGATATCGTTGATTTTCTCGTAAATATAAACCAGACGTTCGGGATGCTCCACGGCGCTTGGAATCGTCAGGTAATTCGGGATCGTATTATGCGAATGATAGCTTGATGCGCTTGGCCCTTTCGGAAATGGGAGAAATCCGATATCGTAATCCGGCATGTCCTGCTTGAAGTTTTCCATTTCATAATCGCTGCCTGCAACCATCAATGTGTTGCCTTGGCGGAAAAATTGGCCCGGCTCGGTCCAGTCTCCCCCTTCCGTTGGTCTCCCAACCGACTCGGTTGCGAGGCGCGACAAGAAGTTCAGCACCTCCAAGGTTTTGGGATCCTCAAGACCTTGCTTATCTAGAATGACCAGATTCGCTTCGTTCGAGGCCATTGCGGGAACCAGCAAGGAAGCGGATGCAAGCCCCCAAATATCCAATTTGCCGTCGTTATTGGAATCTTTGTTCGCTTCTTTCGCGACCTGAATGAACGTATCCCAGTTCCAGTTGTCCTCGTTGACGTATTCCTGCAATGGCTTCATGCCCAATTGATTCATTAACGTGCGGTTATAGAAAATGCCGGATGACGCGCCGTTGATGCCCGTCCTGAACCCGTAGCCCCTTCCTTCGTATTGGGAGTACTCGTTCGTGTACTGCTGGATGAATACCTTCTCGTTCTTCGTGTATTCATCCACCGGCGCGAACAGACCTTGATTGACCAGCGTCGGAATCATCCATGGCCTCGCTACCCGGATAATGTCGCCGATCGGTTCGCCCGCCACCAGCGAGGCTGTCACCTTATCCTGGTACTCGCCGAAATCCACGATCACGTATTCCATTTTAAAATTATGTTTTTTCATCAGCTCTTCCAAGTTACGTTTCCGTTTAATGTTGTCAGGATTGTCTTCCTGAATCGATTCATCATACCAGGACACCCATTTGATGGTTCGGCCTCCCATATCAAATTCCATTTCCGGCGTGCCGGTTAATTCTTCCTCGCTGCTTGATTCGTTTGTCGGCTGCTCGTTTGTCGCTTCCGCAGGCGCGTTGACGGCCTCTTCCGCTTTGCCGGGCTCGACTGTCTTCGCGTCGCCGCCCGAGCCGCTGCTGCATGCCGTCATGATCACCAGAATCAGGCTGCAGAACAGCAGACTGATCTTACGCATCCACATGCGTTAATTCCCCCCTTAATTTTTGGCTGCATGAATATGCAGCGCTTTCATTTTGATGCTCACCAAGATCATATAACTGCTTGCGAAAACGAACCATAGAGAAACTAAACACGATTTGTAATTACTAAAAGTGTTGATGCTCTGGGCAACGCAAAGGGTCGGAAAGTGGAAAGCGCATGAGCGTCGGCTATACGGTGTGCCCGATCTGAATCCATCATTGGAAAGGATTAACCTCGGGTTCACGTCGTCAAAATGCAAAAGAAGCGCTGCGTACCCGCACACGGGAACACGGCGCTTCTTTTGTTCTTCATGCTCTTGTCAATTCGCACACAGAAAAGTTGTTGTTCCGTCAGCCTTCCGCCAATGCTTCCACCAGCACATCCAGGTATACGGACACAAGCGCTGGATTCAGGTCCTTCTCTTCCGTCAAGCCCAGCATCGGTTCACCGTCAACGTCGAAATGCACGCGACGGAGACCCGAGCAGCGAGGCTCTCCGATGCCTGGACGAGCGTGATATACGCTCCAGATCGTTCCTTCCTCGTCCTTCACATAAGAATTGTGTCCCGGTCCGTATTCGCCCGGCACGCTTCTTGAGGTTAGCAGCGGGTAATTTCGCTTCGTCCATTGGTTCGGATCAAGCAAATCAGCGTCAGAATTGACGCTGAGCATGCCGACGCAATACGTGGCATCGACCAGAGCACCGGATATCGTCACGAAGATCTTCCGGTCTGTCATGAGTGCAAAGGGCCCTTCCTCCACGAACGTTTGATTGTTCGCCCAGCCGTATTCGGGCTTGGACAGCAGGACAGGCTCCGATATCAGTCTCCACGGTTTCCTCGGATCCGCCTCGGCGATATAGATCCACGAGCCCAGGTCATGCGGTACCAATTCCCTTTGCGCCCAGAGCACATATAAACGGCCTTTCCGCTCTAATACGGTCATGTCCAGCGTTATGCCGGCTTGAAACAGCGGGCTTCCGTCATGCCTGGCGACCCGGATCGGCGTCCCCCAATCCGCAGCAATTCTCGGATTGCCGCCCTTCTTTAACCGCATAACATGCGATTGAATGTCTTTGAACTCGCCGCTGCTGCCGGCAAGAAAAATATACAGCTCGCCGCCGATGCCATGAAGTTCAGGCGCCCACAGAAATCGCTTCAGATGATCATGCATGCCTGTATCCAGGATTTTGGTTTCTTCTGCCGAGGCCAGACCGATGATGGAATCCGACTCCCGGATCGATATCGTATGGTTGCCGTCGGCATCATTGGTCGCGACAAAATAATACCTTCCGTCCCACTGCGCAATGCAAGGGTCGGCACGGTTCGTCGCCATCGGAAATGTATAGCGATCCTGCCGAATGCTTCCTGAAATGCGATAAGTTCCGGGACGGCTCCAATCGATTTCGGACGCATCCCACTCAATCGGCTTGATCGCGGTTGTGCCGTCACTGTATATCGCCGTCACTTTAACGGCTTGCAACTGTTCTTTGGACGAAACCGTAACGCGCTCCGGCAGTTCATTACGCACATGAACCGGTACCGTAAGCTTATGAATCAGCCTCTGAGCCACGCCTCGCGGTACACGTATCGCATTGCGGGCCACTGCTCCTTCAATGGCGACGCGTCTTGGGCTTAGCGTGAAAGCTTCGCACGGCTTCGGCTTGGCAGCGTCGTCCGGGCATGTCACGTCCACCATTTCCCTTTGATAATACCTTCCGTCTTCTTCACGCCAACGTAGGATATACTTTCGGGAAGCATGTTCATATTCGCACATGATATCTTGTACATGAAGCCCGTTCGTTAGGTTCAACAGACCGAGCTCCCGATACTGCAGCAAGTCCGGGGAAGTGAACAAAAGCACCGAGCCCTTGCTTTGCTGATCGGGAGAACCGTCCGCTTCCGTCCGAATGGCCAGTACGCCAAAGCTTCCGTCAGCCATGTGGAACAGGTACGGATTCTTCAAACTCTTGGCGGACAGCGTGCCGTTTGAGAGCTCGGCGGCTTTAGCGAACAGTACCCCCGAGTTATGATTAAGCTCCCGATAAATCATCCCGTCATCGGTGTAAGCGAGATGCATGCTGTATGCAAGCTTCGGGGAATAGATTTCCGGTTCAAGCGGTTCTCTCGTATAGCAGACAACGCTGTGAATTTCATTTTCCATACGCTGCTCCTTCCCTCCTAACGGATATTGTATTTCAAGCTTTCTCCTAAGATGAGCATCCAGATTACCTGCACAAATTCATTGCAATGCACTGCAACCCTTGTGTTGGCGGCGTTATACCACCGCGGAAGGATCGCTCTTGCGGGACATGCCGCGCTGGGCGGAGATCAGATTGTAGTAAATTCCCTGCTTCTTCATCAATTCGCGATGCGTGCCGATTTCGGCGATCCGCCCCTTGTCAAGGACGATAAGCCGGTCGGCATTTCGCAGCGTAGAGAGACGATGCGCGATAGCGATCGTCGTGCGATTCTTCGTCACCCGTCTCAGTGCCTCCTGAATGGACTCTTCCGTCTCGATATCAAGCGAAGCCGTCGCCTCGTCCAGAATGAGGATTCGCGGATCGTTCAGCACGGCCCTCGCGATGGCGATCCGCTGACGCTCGCCTCCCGACAGATTGTTCCCGTTCTCTTCCAGCCTCGTGTCGTAACCGTCAGGCAAGCTGATGATAAAATCGTGCGCGTTGGCGATTTTGGCCGCCTCGATAACCTCTTCCGGCTTCGCGCCCGGCTTCGAGTACTGAATATTCTCCGCGATCGTCCCGCTGAACAGGAACGTCTCCTGCAGCACGACGCCGATTTGCGAGCGCAAATCCTCCTGCCGGATCTTCCGGATATCGATGCCGTCAATCCGAATCTCCCCTTCGTTTACATCATAGAAACGGGAAATCAGATTGATCGTCGTCGATTTGCCCGATCCGGAATGGCCGACGAGTCCGATCATCTCCCCCGGCTTCACGGTGAGGTTGATCTCCTTCAGAACAGGCTCATACGATCGATATCCAAAAAAAACGTCGCGGAACTCGATCAAGCCCCGAATCCGGTGGCCCACCGCGTTGTTTGCATCCATGACTTCCGGCTGCTCGTCGATTACCGAGAATACGCGATGCATCGAAATGACCGCATTCGCGATCCAGCGCGGCATGAACATCAGCCAGGAAATCGGCCCGAAAATCATGGCGGCATAAGCGCTGAACTGGATCAGCTCGCCTACGTTCATCTCCCGGCCGATAATCATGTAGCAGCCGATCAGAAGTACGAGATATTGGCCGATCTGAATCAAATAATTCGAGATCGGCGATAAAATGCTGTACAACTTCTCGCTTTTCAACGCAGCAGCAGCGAATTCGCCGTTATATGTCCGGAATCTGCGAATCTCCCGCTCTTCCTGGCCGAAAGCCTTCACGACCCGAATGCCGCTGAGGACATCGTGAAGAAACGAGTTTGCCTTGTCGGAGATGCGCCACTGCTTGTGAAACAGCCTGTTTAGGACATGCCTCCAAATATAGTAGTGCAAATAACCAACGAATGGAGCCGGAAGCAGCACGATCAGCGCCAGCCGCCAATCGGCCGAAAAAAGCAGCGTCGCTGAAGCGATCAGGATGAGCAGTTGGTGGATGGCCGTCGTGCACATTTCCTGAATCAAGTGGCGGATGCGGTCCGTATCGGCCGTCACTCTGTTCATCAGGTCTCCCGCTCGCTGGGACGTCAAAAATCCGAGCGACATGCTCTGAATCCGATCGAACACCGTTTTGCGCAAGTCGGCCGCAATGCCCGTACTGACGCTGGCCATGATCCGGTTTCTGGCAATGCCGAGCAGCTCCCCGAAAGCCATGGTGAACAGCATCCCAAGGAGTGCAAGCCAAAATACCCTTACGCTGGCCTCTTGTCCGGAAGGGGGGAGCAGCGCCGCGTTGACCAGCAGCTTCTGGAAGTAAGGCCCGGCCATCGCCAACGCCGAGGCAGCGATAAGGACACCTAGTCCAAGCATCAAGCTTCGCCAGTGTCTTTTGGATGTGAGAAGCAGTCGTTTGAATGCAGCTGCCTTGCTCATGCATCTGGGACACACCCGCGTACCCGGGACGAGCGCGCTTCCGCATGCCGCGCAAACCGGATCCCCTTCGTCACGATAAATCCGGACGGGGCGATTGGCGGCCATATCGTTCAGGATTTGAGCGATATAGCCGTACCTGGACGCATGCTGCATCGTCACCCTGACGATGATTCGTTTCGTCCCGTTCTCCGTGGCTTCAAGCACCGCATTGCCAACGAACGGCACCAGATGATAATCGCAGGCGTCCGCGATGTTCCCGTGATCCCGCACTTGGCCATCCCGCACATGCGCCCACCTGCCGCTGCCGATCGCCAGGTATCCCTCCACCCGCCGCCCATCCAGCGACAGGTCGGCAGGGACGCAATAGTCGATCTCCTCTCCGATGACTTGCCGTGCTGCCGCGAAATTCTGCTCCGAAAGCGTGAAGTTTAAATTCATCGATATTCCTCCGTTGCCGCCGTCTACAATCTCGTTTCGATCATGCGGTATTCCTTGTCGCTAAGCTGATCCACGTGCGGGATGACGAACCGGTTACCGTCGACGTCGATGATCAGCAGGCGGTTCTCCGCTGCAAACTTGACGCTGCCGCTGCCGTTCCGCACCGTGAACCGGCACCGTCCGGCAGTCGTTTCAACTTCCCAATAGGAATAGCCGAACTCCTCGCTTACGGCAATCACCTTGGTAATTTCCGGCGTAAAATAACGGATCTTCAGCTGCCTTTCAATGATAGAAGCCGTGCTTTGTGGAAAATCGTCAAGATAGCGGATCAAACCGATCTCCTTGTTGTCCGCCGTTCGAATCGACAAGAAAGAACGCTGGTTCGTATGCGGGAAGGAACAATGAACGTAAACCGGCGAGTGCACCTCGCCTTTGGTCCAGACGGACAGCAGATGGCCCGTCGTCTCCGCAAATTCCGAATTGCTCGGTGTCAAATATCGGATGCCCGCGGCATCCGCCAGTTCCATTCCCCGGTGCTCTTCAATCCTCATGCGATGATTTCCCCTTTCATTTTAAGCGCTTCATCATGTTTGCGAACAAGCTCCCGATAGATGCCCTCTCTCGCCATCAGCTGGTCATGCGTGCCCGCTTCAACGACGGCGCCCTTGTCCATCACGACCAGATAATCGGCTTGCCTTAGCGTGGACAGCCGGTGGGCGATCGCGATCGTCGTCCGTCCTTTGACGAGCGAATCGAGCGCCTCCTGGATTTGCAGCTCCGTCTCGGTATCAAGCGAAGCGGTTGCCTCGTCGAGAATGAGCACCTTCGGGTTGTGCAGCACGGCCCGCGCGATCGACAGCCGCTGCTTCTCCCCGCCGGACAAGCTGTAGCCGCCCGAGCCGATCTCCGTATCGTAGCCGTCCGGCAGCTTTTGAATAAAATCGTGCGCGTTCGCGATTTTGGCCGCATGCAGAATGTCCTCCATCTGGCAATCGGGATCGGCGTACGCGATATTTTCTGCGATGGTGCCAGTAAATACATAGATATCCTGAGAGACGATGCCGATATGACGACGCAGTGAAGCAACCGAAAGCTCCTTGACATTGACGCCGTCGATCCGGATCTCTCCCGCGGTTACGTCGTACAATCGTGACACGAGATTGACCAGCGTCGACTTCCCAGCCCCTGAATGGCCGACGACGCCGATCATTTGCCCGGGTCTCGCGCGCAGGGACACCTGCTTCAAAATCGGTTTGTTCGGCTCATAGCCGAACGAAACGTTGTCGATCTCGATGTCGCCTTTCATTGTCACTAATGAAACGGCTCCGGGACGCTCTGCTACGCTAGGTACGGCGTCCTGGATCTCGAAGATACGCTGCGCAGCCGCCATGCAATTGGACCACCAGCCGATAATATTCATGAACTGAATCGGCCCGTACAGCATCATCATATAGTTGACGAACGTAAGCACTGAGCCAAAAGACATCCGGCCTTGCATCACGTACCAACCGCCGAACGCCCAGATCAATATTCCGCCCGCCTGCGTTAGAAAATTGAGAATCGGAAACACGGTTCCGCTCCATTTATTAAAGCGCTGCTCGGCTCCGGAGAATGCATCGTTTGCCTGCTGAAAGCGGCCGATCTCTACCTGTTCTTTACCGAATGCCTTGACGACTCGCGAGCCGCGAACCGAATCGCTGATGATCGAATTCAGAGCGCTTACCTTGCGGTGCCTCCGCCATGACAAGCGCCACAGCTTCGGGAACGCAGTCCGGACAAGCCAGAAGACCAGCGGCATTGGCAGCAGGCAGATCAGCGTAAGCCGCCAATCCATCCACAGGAGCACGGCAATGATGCCGATTATATTCATCGCATTCACGATGAAGTAGGAGAGCCCGTCGACGAAAAAATATTGCAATTCCTGTGCATCGTTGTTCACGCGAGTCATAAGTTGGCCGGTCTGCCTTCGCATAAAAAAATCGAGCGACAACCGCTGTAACGAGGTAAATACCGCCGCTTTCAAATCGAAGGCAACCTTTGCCGCCAGCTTTGCGATGATGGTGCCGAACAAGATGCCGAACAACAGCGACAGCGTTCGGAATGCGAGAATGATCACGATGACCAGACCGATCCGCCCCGCAAAAGCGCCATTGCCGGCAAGCGCCTGGTCAAACAGCACGGTGCCCTGGAAATAAGGAATGACGAGACCGGTCGCCGAGTTCAGCAGCATAAACAACACGATAAAAAAGATGGACAGCCTATACTTGCCCGCAAATGACAGCAAACGTGCGAATACCGCATGCCGCTTCATGCATTTCGGACAGAATGGCCTGCCTTCTTCGGGGTACATCAATCCGCATGTCGGGCATGAGGCCCCGTCCGATTTTCCGTCAATTTCGAAGGCTTCAAACGGCTCGTTGTTCTTCAATTTATCGAAGGCTTGCGCAAACCGGACGGCCTGATTCATATGACCGTTTGTGAATGCACCGATCACTCGCTCCTCCTTCTCCTTGGCAACGACCATGCCGGAAGCGACCAGATTAACGATGGTCAAGGCTTCGAGTCGTTCGAGGGGAATGCGTTCCCAAGCCCAATCGCCGGAACCCTCTTGCTCCGGCTTGCCGGCAGCTTTGCGCCGGCCGGCTGCATAACCCGAAAACGTCTTCTCCTTCGTAACGCCGCTGCCGCAAAAGATGTGGAGGTGTTTTCGGGACAATACGAGATAGCTTTCTGAAAAACCGCCGTCCGGCAGCCGGTCACACTCCATCCCGTGCAGGAGATCAGCAGCTTTTATACCGTTTTGGTCCAAAATGGACACAATGTCCTTCGGCAATAACGTCATGATTTTACCCTTTCGTTTTTGGCTGAAAGTAAAAAGCCCGGCCAAAATGGCGCAAGGCTTCCTTCAACATCAGTTATCTTTAAAAATGAGCTGGGAAAAATGATACAAATCGTTCTTCCATACGGGCCAATCGTGTCCACCGCTTTCCTCATACCAAACGTGAGGAACCCGATGCTCCGACAAATACGCGTGCGTCCGGTCGCTTATCTGCTTCAGATTGTCCTCGTTGCCGCATGACAGCCACAGCAATTTGAGCCGTGCCGACGTTTCTTCCGGATTCGGGACGAGCTGCTCCGGAGATTTCGTATTCGGAGCCGGGGAAAAAGCGCCAATCCATGCGAAGCGGTCAAGATGCTTCAAGCCGATATTCAGGGATTGCCCCCCGCCCATGGACAGCCCCGCAATCGCACGGTTTTCCCGGCCTGTCGATACCGAGTATCGCGACTCGATAAAGGGAATCAGATCGCTTAGCAGATCGATTTCGAACGTCTCGAACGCTTTTATTTTGTCAGGAGCAAACAGGTCCCCTTCCGCCCGATCATTCGGCATCGCACGGCCATTTGGAAACACGACGACCATGGGCGCGAGTTTCCCGTCCGCATATAGATTATCTAGAATCGTCTGCGGATCGCCATGACGGTGCCATTCCGATTCATCACCTCCGATGCCATGCAGCAAATAAAGAACGTTGTACACGTTGTCTTCCGCATATCCCGGAGGCGTGTAAATCATCGCCTTTCGATCATTGCCTACCGTTTCGGATGCATATTCCACCGTTTCGATTTTCCCCCTGGCGATCTCCCGCGGAACGTCGTATCCAGCCGGTGCCGTCTCCTTCATCTTCCTCTCCCCTTCATCTTTTTGATTGAGCGCCGCTTGATGTCCAATCAAGCTTACCCATGGAGCGTGAAGCTATCTAATGCAATTCTATGGGACGTAACCGAAGCCCAGGATCGTAAATCGCTTATCCTCGTGGCCTTCCGCCATCTGGATCTCTACTTCATGTTCTCCTGACTTCGACTCATTGTACAAAATCACGGCGCTGCAGTGCGTCCAATTGACTTCATGCGGATCGGCGGTCTTCTTCAGCTTCCCGTCTACCCATATCTTCGCGGTCCCGAATGCCCGGCTTCCCGAATCTTTATAAACAAGGATAAGACGCTTGCTCCGGATAGTCATCTTAAAGCTGTGCTCGCCGGAATCGGCCGTGTGCATCCAGTTGTGCGGAAATTGCGGCGTCCCGTATGCATGATCGTCCAGCTCCGCCATTTGCAGATCCGTGTCGGTGTCCGAAAAACCGCCAGGATCAATGCGGGCGATGCGATCGCCATTCCTGCGATCGAGCAGCTTCGTTAAAGCGAAGTCATTTCCGATCAGCGGAGGCTGTTCATCCGTCAGGTCCTCCTCGTCGAGGGAGGAACGATCGGTTACTTCGAATAACCAGTCCAAACAATCGGCCATCACCCGATGGCCAGCATTGGTTGGATGATAAATGTCGTAGAAAAACTGTCTTTTCGTAATCACGTTCCCTTGCTCCTTGGTCCATCGGAACTGCTCCGTGACCGCATCCTTCACGCTGACCATCGGAAGATTGTAATGCCAACCGACCGGGGCCAGACGGTCTTGAAGATTCCAGTCGTTCACGAATACGCTGAACAGCAAAATCACCGCGGGTTTGTGATCGGCGCAAAGAGCCTTGAGTACCAGGCTCTCGTAACAATTTCCTTTCGTTTCGTCGCCTGCGTCGTTGACGGCAAACTCAACGATCACGATATCCGGCCGTACCTCCCCTTCTCGAAGCACATCCCGATCATAGCGGACGATGCCGAGCTCAGACGGCGTACCGCCTACGCCAGCTTTGACAAGACGAATCGGGCTGTCGCCGGCGGGTGCAAACCTTCGCTTGAACAGGTCATAGGATTGGTATGCGTAGCATTGAGAATGGAGGGGGACAGCGCCGGCCCCTTGGGTAATGGAACCGCCGATGTAGGCGATGGTTACGGGCTCGCCCCGCTTCGCTTTTTCGATTGCCGCCTTTAATCGTTTGTTATGACCCGGGCTTATGAGCGATTTCTTAATCATGTCTTGATATGCTTGTGATTCCACATCGACCGGGGGGTCGACTGCAGCCTCGGGGATTTGGTAACCGTCACGAAGATAGAATACGATGCTGACCGTTGCCAACACGCCCTCTCGTTCAAACTCGAAGACGAATTTGCCTGGAACATCGTCATCCGGATATCGATCTTCGTCGTTATCCAGAACCAGGAGCGTTTCCGTGCCGTTCGCTGGACAGGTTATACTCTGCCGGGATCCCGTTTCGTATGGATTCGCATTTCCCCAATTCCAAAATGTGAACAGAACGCTCGATACGTCCCGTTCATGCGCATGAACGGATATTCCGATACTGTCCACCAGCCGGCGAAGACCCCTGCTGCTCTTTAGCAGCTCAAGAATGGCTTCATCCGTCACACCCCCGGTAAATCGGGCTTTATCGACGAGCTGACTCCCGTCCAGGTATATCTCTTGCGTGTACTTCCCATCGGGACGAGTCGTCGCTTCGATGATCGTCTCATACAGGATGTACAGTCCGCGGCGTTTGACTGCAGGATCCTGCGGCGCCACTGGACCTTCCGTTTCATTTCCCGCTGGCGTGAAATGGCCTGCCATCGTTCTTCATCCTCCTCACCTTGCCGCTCTCCACCTGTACGGCAGCGTCAATTTACGTTGATCAACTGCCATTGCTGATGCAAATCCCCTCGATAAGGATTCTGCTGGAGCTTCGCTCCGTCCGCGGACGAACCATCCGCCACTTCGACGGCTTTATTGCTGTTCGCGTTAAGGATGCTCCAGTATCCGTTGCTTAGCTTGATCAGACGGAATCGCTGTGCTTGATTCCCATAATCCTGCATGAGCTGTATTGCTTCCCCGTTGTTTGTGGAACCGTTTCTAACATCCATCACCTTGCCGTCGCTCGAACTGACGCTGCGAAGCCGGTATACATTGTTGTATGCTCCCATATCGTCCGCAACCCATCGCTGGGCCGTGGCGTTATTGTCCGGCCATTGCTGCAGCTGCAGCGAATTGCTGTTTTGTCCGCCCGGGACGTCGATCACCTTCCCTGAGGCACGGTTCACGATTTTATAGGTTTCTCCCGATAAAATACCGTTCCATATGCCGTTCCATGGATGAAGCTGCGCACGTTCGTAATACCATTCGAAGATGAAGCGGGCCATGCCGTCCCGTGCCGGATCGCCGTCGAAGAGCAGCCCTGCCGTCGGATCGGCAAACGTGCTTCTTGCCCCCGGCTGCAGAAGAAAACCGTTCATGTGGACTGCGATGCTGACGTTCCCGGCTGCCGTAAATATGGCCTTGGTGTTTTTGCCGAAGCCTTCATTCGAGCCGTTGAACAGCTCCCAGTACTCCGAGTCTCCCGGCAGCCGTTTGAACCAGGTCGTTTCCGTAATATTGATCGGATAGTTGTCCGCGCAGGGCTTAATGTTGGTATCCCATTGCTGCTGGAGTATCGAGCCGTTATCCTTTGCTCCGTAGCCCGGGTACCAATGCACGGCATATCCGATGTTGTTCAGCGGATCGGTTAGCGGACGCGTGGCGCATAACTGATAATATTGATCCCATCCAAGGCCGGCGGCCCATATCACGTTATCTGCCCCTTGACTGCGGATCGTGGAAATGATGGAATTTTGAAAATTGCGCAGCGAGTCCCAAAACGCCGGAAATTCGGGGTCGGACGGATGTCCTCCCCAGCGACCGTTCGCATAAGACAGCACCGGTTCATTGATGATCTCGAACATGACGTTGTCCGCGCTTTTGATCGCAGGCTGTGCCGCAAGATATCCCCAGATTTGATTAAATTTCTCGAGATTGGCTTGCGTCGTTGCCTGATTATCCTGGAGCGTGAAGTCGAGGCCTAGCGTAACGTAGATTCCCTTGGTCTTTGCATACTGGATATAAGGCACCACGACGTTCTGCGTAAAGGACTGGAGACCGGCAAAATTATACGTTCCGGCCGCCACGTCGCCCATGTCTTCACGGTCGATAAAGAGCCTGACCTGGTTCATATACCAGCCGTGACTGTTGCCGTACTTCGGAGAGGTATCGGAAAATGTGTCGGTAATATCCTTTAAATACGCCAAAATGGCAGCATGGCGATTCCCTCCGCTACGGTTCAGGTAGTAATCGCTTCCCTGATACGTCCAGTACGAGCCCCCGGGCTGGTGCCACCCGCTGAGGACAACGGGCTGCCCCTCGCTGTTTACCAGCTGGTTGCCGCTGACGCGAAGCTTGGACATCGGCATGCCCGACCATGCGTCGGCTGCGCCATTATGGAGGCCCAGCGTAGCTGGCAGCAGGAGCAGCGCGGCCAATAACAGCTTGAGCGTCCATCCTGTTCTTTTCATACATCGATCAACTCCTCTTCACTTCGGTTACGCGCTCTAACGCTCGGCTTTTTCGTAACGAAAATAATCGAAGTCGGCATGGCCGCCGGTATGCCTGGTCGCATAATAATAAAGCCCGATGCGATAACCCATAAAGTGATCCAAGGTATACCGCATGTTCAGCTCACCGCCGATCTGCATCCATTCGGCCCCATCGACAGAATAATGAAAGGAGGCCACATCTTTGCTGTTCTCAAAATCAAAATCAATTCTCAAATGCACTTCACTGCCGCGATACCGAATCGTTTCCAGCTCCTTCTCCCTGCCGCTCCCATCGTTCACGCTCATCGCAATGAACTTGTGGCCGTTCTCCGCGACCTTGACGCCGACGGTGCCGAAATGGCTTTGTAGGGCAACAAGCCCTGCATGATCGCCGGGCTTCATATGCTCCGTGTCCAATAAGACAGTCCCCGTGCATGCCGGCCCTTCCGTGCGCTGCGTCAGCGTATTCCGGGCCTGCAGCACGCCAGCCGGTGCCAGGCTTCCTGTTGTCAGCCTTAGGAAACCGGGACGTTCGGTCACGGACCATAACCGATGATCCGGGTTGTGGTTCCATTGCCAATTCAGAGCCAGCTTATTCGATTCGTATTCGAATTCATCGCTGATCACGAGCGGCTTCACAACGGCTTGCGGCAAGTCGACCTCAAACCGTTCCGGCACCTTGCCTTCGATGCCGAACACGGGCCAATCCTCCTCCCAGGCTACCGGGACCAGGCAAGGGATTCTCCCGACGGCATCATGATCCTGGAACAGCATCGCGTACCACTTGCCATCCGGCGTATCGAACATCCCGCCTTGGGCGATTCCCTTGTTATGGTAGCCGAGATCATCATCCAATACGATTCTTCGTTCATAAGGGCCGAGCAGTTCCCGTGACCGGTAACAGATTTGTCTGCGCCGGCCGTTGCCGAACCCTGCCTTCGGCCATTCAATGAACAGTAAATAATAGTAACCGTTGATTCGATAGGCATGGCAGCCTTCGCAGCGCAATCCGATGCCCTCCGTTTCCGTTTCAAAGAGCCGCTGATGAATTCCGTCCGACTTAAGGGCCGCTGCATCGGCAGTCAGCTCGGTAATGTAAATATCCCCGTTGCCGTAGATCACGAACACCCGGTCATCATCAAAAAGCAGGCCCGGATCATGCCGTAGTCCATCGATGACGGAACGCTGCCACGGCCCCTGAACGATATTATCTGTGCGGTACACGTAAAATTTCCTGGTATCGTTGCTGGAGAAGCAAACATAGAATGTCCCCCGGTGATGGCGCAGGCTTGCCGCCCAAGAGCCTTGCCCGTAGATATTCTTGCCGCCTTCCAAACGATGGGCCTCGTTGTCTTCGAACGTATCGTATACGTAACTAACGACTTCCCAATGCATCAGATCCTCGGACCTCATGATCGGGCAGCCCGGCATCGAATGCATGCTCGTACTGACCATATAATAGGCGTTCCCTACACGGATGGCATCCACATCCGGCACGTCCGCCCAAATGATCGGATTCGTGACCTGCGTCTTGTTCATCTGATGGATTCCCCTTTCAACCTATGGCGACAGCCGAAATACGACTTACGAACGTATCTCTTGGAATGTTCTTTCGGGATTGGCTTCCTTCAACAGGTTCCAATAGGATTCCTTCGGAAGATGGTTCTCGTCGAAGACGAACGGCCAATTTTTGCGGCCCCTTACCGGAAAATGATCCAGCCAGGTATAATCGTCCGCCGCTCCCCAGAAGGTCACGGAAGTGACGCTGCCGCTGTACTCTTTAAGCAGACGGAACAATTGACCGTAACGCTCCGCCTGGCGCTCAAGCATTTCTTCGGTCGGCGCCGCCAGATCGGTCCGCTTATCCTCATGCGCGAATACGGATACGTCAAGCTCCGTGATATGCAAGATCATGCCAAGGCTTGCATACCTTTCGATTGCCCTGCGGATATCGTCAAGCGATGGAAACTCCAAATTCCAATGGGCCTGAAGCCCGACGCCGTGAATCGGCACATCCTGCTCCTTTAACGATTTAAGGAGCGTGTAAATCTTCTCCCGCTTCTCGGGCACGGATTCGTTGTAATCGTTATAAAACAGCAGCGCTTGCGGGTCTGCTTCGTGCGCATATTCGAAAGCCTTGGCGATAAAATCCTCCCCGATCGACGCAAGCCACGGGGAGGAACGAAGCAGATCGCTTCCACTGTCGGCAATGGCTTCGTTTACGACATCCCAAGCATAGATATCTCCGCGATAACGGCCAACGACCTCATCGATGTGCGATTTCATCCGAGCGAGCAGCAGCTCGCGGCCGGCTGTCCCACCGGAACTGTCTTGAAACACCCATTCCGGCGTCTGATTATGCCATACGAGGGTATGTCCTCTCACCGACATTCCGTTCGATTTGGCAAACGATACGATCTGGTCGGCTTGCTCGAATGTATACACCTCTTCCGATGGGTGCAATCGCTCGAATTTCATTTCATTTTCTGCCGTAACGCTGTTGAAGTGGTGTGACAACAATTCCTTTTGGGTCACCATCGTAATTGGATTCACGGCAGCGCCGATCTTGAAACTATTGCCGTAAGCTTCATGGAGCTTGGGCAGCCTTTCCATGCTTCTTCTCATCACTCGGTCTCTCCTTATCAACGTTATTTC
Source organism: Paenibacillus sp. FSL W8-0919 (assembly GCF_038003785.1). Taxonomy (NCBI): domain Bacteria; kingdom Bacillati; phylum Bacillota; class Bacilli; order Caryophanales; family Paenibacillaceae; genus Paenibacillus; species Paenibacillus sp. FSL W8-0919. Next base: position 4,122,318 of record NZ_JBBOPV010000001.1, on the reverse strand, counting down.
GTAAGCGACATAAAGCTATGGGCATTAAATCCATAAATGTTAGCCCGGCTATACGGAGACGTCCGTTTATCACTCCGTCCTAGCCGCCTTAACAACGGCCCAAAACGCCGGTTTGGGCTGATGCTGTCGGTCGAACAGCAAAGGCGCATTGGTACGTGCGACCGGAAAACCATGAAGCCAGGTATGGTCGTCGGCGATGCCCCAAAAAACGACGCCGCTGAGGATGTCCTTGTTTTGACGGAATGCTTTGAATAGCTCGCCATACCGATCGGCTTGCAGGTTCAGGATTTCTTGCGGGAGATCTTGGCCGTAATCACTGCGGTCATTCCACGCATAAATGCTCATATCGAGCTCGGTGACGAGATTGTCGAGGCCCAGCTCCGCGAATTTTCGCATCGAGGCGATGATGGAATCCACCGATGGACCATAAATGTCAATATGCGTCTGATGTCCAACCCCGTCGATCGGAACACCTTGCTCCAGCAAATCTTTCACCAGCTGAAACAAAAGGTCCCTTTTCACAGGGTTATCCGTGCCGTAATCGTTAATATATAGCTTTGCTTCGGGTCCTCCGGCTTCCCGAGCAGCTCGAAATGCCGTTGCGATGTAATCGGTACCTGCTATTTTATACCATTCGCTCGCGCGCATTCCGTCCGGATCCCCCGGTTCAATGACTTCATTCACTACGTCCCAAGACGTAATGTCGTCCTTATATCGGCCGACGATCGTCCTTACGTGGGTATCCAGGCGTTCAAGCAGCAATTTTTTGTTCGCTTCCTGTCGCTTGGGATCTGTCTCATCCACCATCGGCTTGCCTTCCGCATCTTGGAAAAACCATGGCCCGACTTGGGTATGCCAGACCAGCGTATGGAAACGGACCTGCATGTTGTTCTCCTTGGCAAATTCCACGATCCGGTCGGCATTTGTCCATATAAATTGGCCTTCCGACGGCTGGATCGCATCCGGCTTCATGACGTTCTCCGCCACCAGCCAGCGGACATGCTTCTTCAGCAATTCCGATGAAGGACCGCTCGTCTGGTTCGGTTCGATCGCGGCGCCGATCGGAAAATCCTCCTCAAAGAGTTCATGCAGCGAGGGAATATCTTGCGCTAAGGACTGTTGTGTCTTCGACTCAGTTGACGCAGTTTGATTAGTGCCGGCAGGGGGTTCGGCATTCGGTTTTCCGTTCGACGCATCGGAATCCCCTGTTAGCTCCGCTGCTCCTTCCCCCGGTTTTCCTGGGGCCTGACTTTCGGCGGGGGGCTTGTCACGGCTGCCCATTTGGGGCAGGATTAACAGGACAACGACGGACGCTGCTACCGCAGCTGCCACTGCCGTGGCCGCCCATCGGCCGCGTTTAGGCATTCGAAGCAAAGCATGACCTCCTTTCCACTTCGAGCAAGTGATAGGGCCCCCGCTATGGGACCCGGCCCGAATAAATCATAACTCCATATTAGCGCTTACATTTTATTGAAACAACCTGCCAAATTTGGGATCGTTCACCCGTCCAATCTCGGGTTGCCAATGTTTCTTCCGCGTACACAGGCCCCTTATATTTCTGTAAGAAGTAAATATCGGTTAGAAATATAAAAATCGGCACATTGCGATTCGGGTTTCCGTTCCCCATAATGTTATCAAACCGTATGAAAGCGTTATTACAACGAAGTTGGGGGGAAGCTTTTGTGCACGATGTTCTGTTTGTTGATCTGGAATCCCATGATGAAGCAACACCGGGAATCCGGCCGGATTGGAATGAGTTGAGATGCTCGCGGTTCCGCTGCGTCAGGTCCTCCTCGTCCGCCATGCAATTCATTGCTTTGGAGCCTTACACCTTGGTGATTATCCATGCGCTCGGTTCAGATTCCGAAGGTATGGAGTTATGCGCAAACATCCGGTCCGTAAGCCAGGTTCCCATCATTGTTACCGGAGGCAGCACGGATTTTTATTGGACCCGGAAAGCCTTGCAGCTGCAAGTTCATGATTATCTGCCTGCACCGTTCACGGTCGAAGAGCTCAACACTTGCTTGCGGATGATCTCGCCGGCAACCCATTCCGGTGACGGGCATCCGGATAATAGATTGTCCCATGTCCATGCGGAAAAGGAGGATCAGGTCATTCAAGAGGTCAAGGAATACTTGAAGGATTCGATGTACCAAAACATCACCTTAAAAGAAATTGCCGAGCGGATGCATTTCAACTATTCCTACTTGGTGCAGAAGTTCAAGTTCCACGAGAAAATGACGTTTAACGAATATCTGCTGCAGCAGCGAATGGAGAAAGCGAAATTCTTGCTGACGCATACCGACATGAAGATATACGAAATCGCTGACGCGGTGGGTTACAACGATATGGACTGGTTCTATAAAAAATTCAAGACTTATGCTGGCGTAAGCGCTAACATGTATAGAAAATTGCATGGATCCCGTACGGTTCCCGTTGCCTCTGGCCAGCACTAACTTGTACGTACATTTTTACCTGATGCACCTAAAAAGGCGCTGCTTGATACGCGAGCGCCTTTTTAGCTTGCCATCGTCACATTATGAATGGACGGGCTGTATATATGCCGTCACAACTCGAATTGCCATGCTTCAAAATCAAATAACTTCTGATCCTGCTTTCCGGTAAATACGAAGTAAAGATGATGGATGCCGGATGCGCCTGAAACTTCAATGGATATTTCCTGACGCTGCTTCACACCGGATGCTGGCGGTACGTTCACTGTGCCGATCCGTTCTCCTTCCGGATGATCCAGCCGAAGCTCCAGGCTTCCTCCTCCTTCCACTCCCGAGACCCAAGCCGTGAACGCGGATGCTCCTTTTCCGAAATCAACATTGGCCACTGCGATCCAATCCCGGTCGTGGATGTCCGTGACCGTCAATATCGGGCTGTCCTGCGAGTCTTCAGCAGCAGTAGACGGATTGACTTGAATTCCGGCATTCCATGCCATCGTTACTGCCTCCGTTCGCTGGAAGGGATTGTGCGGCTGGACCCCCTTCACGCCTTCCATGTCAGCGTCTATCTCCCGGATGCTACCGTCCGTCTCGAAATAAACGCGGTTCAGATGGGTTGAGCGATAGCCTTTCGGAACTCCCATGGATTTTGACAACGTTTGGGCGTGATAGGCAATATACCAGTTCTGTTGGAACTGAAAGATGGCGTGATGATTATTCCCTCCGACCCCGAAGAAATGCCCGGGATTTTTCAAAATGGTCCCTTGATACGTCCATGGGCCCATCGGATGCTCACTGACCATATAGGCGATTTCGCCGGGAGGCGGACTGTTCTCCGGCCGCGTTCCTTCCGAGAAATTGGAGCAGTACGTATAGTAATACTTTCCGTCAAATTTGTTAATCCCTGAATCCTCGAACATATAAGGAGCCGGAATCGTGACGGCTTCGCCAAGCACGCTGATCATATCGTCGCCAAGCTGCATGACGCGAGCCGTATTCGGCATTTCGGCTTCGCCTTCCGGAATGCCGCCGCCAAAGTAGATATAAGCTTTCCCGTCGTCGTCAACGAGCACGGCGGGATCAAACAGCCACGTGACACCTTCCACGCCCGGCGTGTTTCTTGTGATCAGCGGCTTTCCGATCGGATCCGTCCACGGGCCAACAGGGCTGTCGCTCGTCAGAACTCCGATGCCGCTGGCATTGTTGGCAAAATACAAGAAGAAGCGGTCCTCGCCGTCAATCACCTTGTGCGCGGCTGCTGGCGCCCACGACTGCGTTGCCCATGTGGCAGCGCCGGTAGGTCCTGCGACCTGGATTGCTCCGTGATCGGTCCAGTTGACCAGGTCCGAGGAAGAGATGACGGACAGCTTGTTGATCGTGCTGTAGCTGTTGTCCTTGACATCCCCGTCACCGTCATACTCCAATGCGTCGTACGTGTTATATAAATAAACACGTCCGTCAACTGCCAGCGCATAGGGATCCGCGCCGAATTTATGGGAGACGACCGGATTCCCGTTCGGCGGAATCTTACCGATTGCGGCCGCAGCCTCCCCGCGGGTACTGTCCGCATCCCGGCTCGCAACATTGCCGCTGCTTACCTGGTCCCTCATTTCAATTCCTGTTTTGCCGGCTTTCATTTCATCACTCATCTTGTCACTCAGCTCCTGGTTAAACATTTTTGGATCGTCTTGGCCACGACTCGCTAGGTTTGCAAAAACAACGATTATGCAAACGAAAGCAAATACGGTAGATATGACCAGTAACGGCTTTCCGGGCTTCATCCCTGAACACGCCCTCCTTCATCGTTACTTGGTGACCTGTCATTCCGATCTGGTCAGTCCCAATGCGGGTCGACATGAACGGAATTGTTCGTAAAAAGTGTACCTTTGGGTAAGCAAGACAACAACCGGACATTCCATCTGAAAACACCGGGCAAATGATAGGTCGCCTGCTTATTTTACAAGATGGTCCCTGTACTCCTGCGGCGTTAAACCCGTCGCCTTTTTGAAGAAGCGGGTGAAGGAATGGGCGGCATCGTATCCGACTAGAGGCGCCACGTCCCTTACCTTCAAATCCCCTTCCTTAAGCAGCTCCTTTGCTCTCCGTATTCGGCACTTTTCGATATATTCCGAGAGATTGATTCCCCGTTCCTGCTTGAACAAACGCGAGAGATAGGAGGGATTAAAAAAATAGCGTTCGGCTAGATGCACAAGGGTGATGTCCTTATCCAGATGCTCCTCGATATACTGGCATACCCGATCAATGACATGCGCCGTTTTGCCTCGTTCATCCATGCGCTTGAAATCGAATATATCTTCGGCCGTTCGCCTCAAATAACGAAAAGCTTCCTTCATGGAATCATGACCTTCCAAGTCCAGCAGCTTCCCCCGTTCACCGGTGGGGTCTTGAAGCCCAAGCCGGGTCAGCTTCGCATACAGCACGAGAGCGATAGAATAATAGGCTTGTGCAGCATGCTGATGATGATCGTCTCCGTTCAGCACGAATTCCGACAATTGCTCCAATTCACTCATGAATTCGCTCTCCCTTCCGGCCTCCAAATGGGCTTCCAAGACGCCTGCCTTATGGCTCGTCTCCACTCCTTCCTTGCAGTGAGACGCCTGGGAAGAGTCGACTTGATCCTTCAGGATCATCGGAATGCCATCGCCCATCTTTAACTGCTGGAGTCTCCGCAGCCTTTCATATTGAGGGGTTACATCCTCCCACCGGCAGGGGAAGCCGCTTATGGTGAACGATACGGCAAGTCCCAGAGAATCCAGGCAGGCTTCCTGGATCAGTTCAAGCGTCCCTTCCAAATAAAGAACAAGACGATCACCGGATGGATTCTCGGACCGCGGCTGAAGCATCCATAATAAATCCCCATGTTTGTCCAGGACTCCGATGCTTCGGACATGCTCATCCATAAAAGAATTCCAAATCAGCCTTACCGAGCGATGGCTGTTTTTCTTTTCTGCATACGCTTTGCCTGCTGAATATGCTACGCGGCCAAGAGCCAGCAGCACAGGGAGTTTCGGATCCAATCCGATGTTCAAGGTCCGGAAATCGCTCAGCATGGCTTCCTTGTCCTGTCCAAGCAGGCTGCTGTCCGCGACGAATTGCCGGAAGTATTCTCCCTGCTCCATCCATTCCAGCGCTTCGATCTGCACGCGGGACTGCATGAGCCATTCATTCATGCGATTGCCGCTCTCGATTTCATGAATGACTTCCTTCACGACCTCCATGACCTTATCGAAGCCTTCCGTCTTCAACAAATAGCGGACATTGGGCATCTGAATCGCTTGATAGGCGTAATCGAAATCGCTGTAACCGGTCAGAAAGATAATTCTGCACCTTGGCCAGAGAGCCCGGATGCTCTCCGTCAATTCCAATCCGCTCATGCCCGGCATGCGTATGTCCGTCAGGACGATGTCGATTCTTGTTCGCGACATCCAATTCAGTGCTTCCTTGCCGGAGTATGCCCGGCAAACGTCAAGCTTCTCGGGCATCCACTGATGAAATACTTCGTACAAACTGTTCGTAATAATCTCTTCATCGTCGACGACCAGCAGTCTATACATGTTCATTCCCCTCCGTCAGCCTGATTCGAATTTGGACCCGCAGTCCATTCAATGGACTCCTTGAAAGGACCAATCCGCTGCTTTCCCCGTACGTCAGGGCAATTCGCCGATGGATGTTGATAAGCCCCGTCACTTCAGGGGATTCGGCGGATTCGGCTGTGCGTTCAAGCCGCTTATTTAGCATTTCAATATCGTTATCCGTCAGCCCGTTCCCGTTCTCTTCAATCACGATGGAAGCTTCTTGGTCATCCAGATGAAACGACACACGCAGCAAGCCCTCATCCTGCATCTTTTCGAGGCTGTGCTCATAGGCATTTTCGATAATGGGCTGAATGATCAATCGCGGCACCTTGATGGCCTCCATTTCCTTCGGCAGCTCGCCGAATTCTACGCGAATGCGCCTTGAAAATCTGAGCTTTTGAATCTCGGTATAAATGCGGGAATGTCTCGTTTCTTCCAGCAATGGAACGTTGTCCGCATCATTGCGGGTAATGAATCGAAAGTATTCTCCCAGCATGTTCGTGAACAACTCGATTTGCGTGACATCCCCCGTTTTGGCCAGGGAGCTCAGGATGAAGAAGCTATTATATAAAAAGTGGGGATTGATCTGGGATTGGAGCTGTTTCAGCTCTGCCCTTTGCATCATGAGCTTGTGCCTGAAATCCTGGTCAATCAGATGCTGCAGCTTGATGAGCATCTGATTAAATCGATCGTACAAATAGCCGAACTCGTCCCTTTGTCCGTGCTTGATCCGGATATTAAACATGCCATCCTCCATTTTTCTGAAGCTCTGGACAAGCAGAAGCAGCGGTTTATGAACCAATTTGTACGTCGAAACTGCGTAGATGGCAATCGCCAAGAGGGTCGTGCCTGCAAACAGCCATGCCCAGACATAAAATTTACTTAACGGCCGTTTCACCGCCTCAGTGGGCAAGTACGTGAACACGGATAGGTCCAGCTTGTCGGAATACGCCTTGTCGATCAAATACCTGCCTGTGCCGATGTTCAGAATTTGACGATTCGCATGTTGGATGGCCTGCACGGCCTCTTTCATGAATCGATCCGCCTCCTCATGGCTGGCCAGGGCAAAGCCGGACGGCTCGGAGACGATAAAAGCCCCGCTTTCCGGATATACGCTGATTTGCATCAGGGATTCCCTGAGTTTGCTCGCATCCAGTTCGATCTGAACGATCAGAAGCGGCTCTTCCCCTTTTCGAGCTCCGTATTTGGCCGCCACAAGATGGAAAGTATCGTCGATCTGCAAGAGTCTTTGATTGCCGTTCGCCTCTCCTGCAAACACATGGTTATACCGTCTCGAGTCGAATGCATTCATCGCGGTCATGGCCGAAATCGTTTTATCGATGCTGCGGATATGAATGAATACGTCTTTTATGTAGACACTGCTGTTTTTGATGGAGACCAGCCGCGGCAGCAAATAATGCAGGCTTGCTTTTCTTTCGACCGTGCTCATCATATCCCATGTCAGCACCATTTTGTTCAGTTCCTCATCCTGCAAAATATCGTATTGCTGGATTTCCAGCCATTCGATTTCCCGGTTCAACCCGTCCAGGTAAGCCGAAAGCTGCGCCTGCGAATTTTTGGATACTTCCTGGCTAGCGTATTGGTAACTCCAGTTATACAGATAAACACCGAGAATGATAAGCGGAAGAATGACGAAGAGATAGGTAGCGACCAGTCGAATAAAAATGGTATTACGAATGGAATTCACGGGTAACTTAAGCAATTAAACTCCTCCGATGTGTGTGAAAATGCGTGTAAATCGGCCGCCTGCCGGCCTTTAAAGCCAACCGTGCGGGTGCGGCACATTTTTATGGACGGCTTTTTTTGTCCTCATGCCACTGATTCACTTCAGCCGTAATGTCAGCACCGCCAAGCCGATACCATTCCTCCACGAACCGGTCGAATTGTTCTATGGATTCGCCGAGTATGATGTTGGCAAAATAATCATGCTGAAGATTGTCCAGAATCGTTTGTTTTTCAATCATCGTTTCAGTCGGCGCGCCGGCAAAAGCATCGAACAACAACTGATGGTTATCCTCGTATTGGTCGAGAATACTCATCGCACCGGAAGGCCCGTAGATCTTCTCCCAACCCCAGCCGGATTCGCCGTCTTCTTTCTTATCCAAATATCGATCGATTCGCCCTTGTATGAATCCGGGCTCGCCCTGTAACTGAGACGTCGTGCCCTGACGACGCGCTTCGGTGATTTGCCGGTACGCCTTGAGGTTTTTATCCGCCGGGAAAGGAGTCACGGGAGACAGTCCCCACACGGGCATGACATTGTTGTAGTAAGTCTCGTACTCTGCCGTTTTGCCCCAGTTTTTTTCAAGATGCAGATTGAACATTTTGAGAATCGCTTCCGGGTAAGCAAAATCCTTTCTTACGGCGTAAAAAGAACTTGTGGTAAATTTAAGCGGAACCTTTGGCGCTATGCCCGAGTCAGTAACAATGGGAAAAGCTTGCCACTCAGCATCCGGATCGCCGCCTCGGCTGGACTGAAGCAAGAATGCTCCCCATTGCTCGCCATAGACCATGCCGATCTTCCCATCGGCAACAAGCTGTTTGGCTTTGCTTCCGTTTTTAAAAATGAATTCACTGTCGATTTCATGATGGCGATACATATCCTGAAGCACCTTGAGCGCCTGTTTCACTTCAGGCTGAATGCCTCCATATACGAGCTTGCCGCTCTCATCTTCAAGCCATATGTTCGGGTAAGCTCCATAACCGGCCATGAATCCGGTTAAGCCCATGACGGGGTCCCACAAATATTGGGTAGCCGCTATTCCATAGGTGTCTTGTAGGCCATTTCCGTCGGGGTCCCCTTCTGTAAACGCTTTCGAAATTGCCAGGACGTCATCCATCGTTTTCGGTGGCAACAGCTCCAATCGGTCCAGCCAATCCGTTCGAATCCACAGAAACATCGCCTTTTCAATGGAGGAATCGGTCTCCGGGATGCCCATCAGCTTGCCGTCGATCATGCCGGATTCCAAGGTACCGCTCCCTTCTTGGCGGTGAACTTGCTGTGTCAACGGTGAAGCATATTCCTTGTAAACCTGCGTCAGATCCTGAATCAGTCCGGCGTGGCTCAGCTGCCTGAGCTGCTGGGCATTGACCTTGACGATATCCGGAATGTCCCCTGAAGCCAGCATAATATCCAGCTTTTTGTGGTATTGTTCGCTTCTCACAGCCCATTTGTATTTGATTTGAATGCCCAGAACTTGTTCGTACAACTGACTCCAGCGATTGTCCTCCAGCGTTTCATCAGGCAATGCCTTCAGAATATCTTCCAAGCCGTCGCCGATTTCTCTCACAAAAGTGACTTCGATCGGCGGATGATAAGCGCGTAATGACTTATCGCTGTATACGCCCTCCCCGCGTGTTTCCGGCCCTCGATTGTGGTCGATACCGCTGCTTTGGTGACATGACGCCAGTGTTGAACCAAACAGTAAAGCGCTTAGCATGACTTTGGAGAAGTTCTTTACGATGATCAGCAACAGAAAACACCCTTTCCTATCGATTAATTGTATTATTATACTTTAAAGGCCCCGGCCCACAATAAACATTTTTTTACTTCCTATCCCGTTATTTACGTGTTGCTCGTATGCAAACAAAAACCGCCAACCCCTAGATTCGGGGTGGCGGTCTTCAACTTGAAATGTTAACCTACGATACCCGTACGCTCGATACTTTCCACGAAATATCGCTGAACGAACAAATAGATGACGATCAAGGGAAGGATCGCCAGCAAAATGCCGGTATCCTGCACCATGCTCAAATAAAATGGGTCCGCCTTCGACGGATCGCTGCCCAGCATAATGGACAGGTTGTACGGCAGCGATGACAGCTGGGTGGACATGACTTTGCTTGAAGTCAGATACGTCGTCGTGTAGAAGCTGTCGTTCCACTGCCAGACGAAGGAGAACAACGTCGTGGTAATGATGGCAGGAATCGCGTTCGGCATCATGATGCGGGTAAAGGTGGTTCCGACGCCCGCGCCGTCAATATAAGCCGCCTCCTCCACTTCCTTCGGAATGCCGCGGAAGAATTGCCGGAAAATAAAAATGTACAAACCGGCTTTAAGCGAATTGGCGGTCAGCGAAGTCAAAATGAACGGCCAATAACTGTTCAACAGATTGACGGACTTGCCGGTGAGGAGCGGAATCAGGCCCATCAGCGTAAAATCCTTCAGATTCAAATAAATCGGGATGAGAATCGTGGTAGGAGGCACGAGAATCGTCAGGACGACACAGGCGAACAAAAGCTGGCTGCCTTTGAACTTCAAACGGGCAAAGCCGTAACCCGCCAGCGCGCAAGAAGCGGCCGTCAAGACCGTCGTCGTCGCCGACAGCGCAAACGTGTTGAACAGCGTTTCCCAGTAATCCATGATGCGGATCGCATCAAGGAAATTGCTCATTGTGAAATTTTCCGGAATCCATACGACGACCGGTGAATAAAGATCGGCCTTGTCTTTGATGGCCGTCGAGATTTTTTGCAGAATCGGATACAGAATGACAAAGGACAGGCCAGCGATCAATGTTAAACGTATGAAAGACCAGAGCCATCGTTTCCAGCTTTCGAGCGATAGCCACCGAGAAACCGACATTGCATTCACCTTCTTCTATTCATGGTAAAAGACCTTCCTGGATACAAAGTACGTGCTGATCAACAGGATGATGGAGATAGCCAGGAAGTAAATCCAGGCCATTGCTGAGCTAAGGCCGAAATCGAATTGGACGAAGCCCGTGGTCTTGATTAAGTCTGTCAGCTCATTTCGGGAGAACGAGTCGATAATCGTATATATCATGTTGACCAGAATCAGCGGGCTGACCATCGGAAACGTGATTTTCCAGAAGGCTTCATAACCCGTAGCTCCTTCCATCTTGGACGCTTCGTACAGCTGGGGGGATATCGTCTGTATGCCTGCCAGGAAAATAAGGATCTGTACGCCGGATTGGCTTACGATCTCATAAATACGATCCACGGCTCCCGTTAAATAGTTTACGATCGTCTCGCTTACGCCGGCCTGAAGCATTAATCGCTCGAGTTCAAAACTTCCCAATGCGTTAATCAGCCCCCCGGAACCGGCATTCTGATCATTGATCGCCTGAACGAGACTGCTGCTTTCCAGGGTCAGAATGACCCCGGAAGCAAGAATGACGGGCAGGAAGAATATCGATCGGGCAAAGGAACGGCCAAGGAACTTCTGATTCAGGACGACGGCCAGAAACAGACTGAAGATAACGATCAGGGGCACGTTCACCGCCATGTTCACGATCGCCTCGGTCAGCATTCGGTTAAAGCTGGTGTTGACCGTAAAGGCAGTCACGTAATTTTTCATCCCCATAAACGTTATGCCGATTCCTTCGGAATTTGCCGTTACGGTGCTAAAACTGTAAATCAGGGAAGTCAGCAAAGGGATCAGGAAGAAAAAGATAAAACCGAGCAGCCAAGGCATCACATAAGCAATGCCCCATAATGCCTTCTGTTTCCCATAGCTTCGCTGCTTTCGCCCAAATCGCTGGGTTATGGATTTCATGGCGCTTCACCACCCGTCACATAGCTTTCGGCTTCAATGGTTACGCCGTCTATCGTCACCGGTGCACGATTGTAATTCACGATGACGTAAACGCCGCTCTCGTATGTCGTCTTGAACACGCCGTCAGCCAATTCGTCATGCCCGACGATCCGCTCATGGCGAACCTTTTTCAGAAATGCATTGACTTCCTCATAGATGCGGGCGGCCTCGTCGATCCATAACGCGTAATTGGCGGAGAACAGTTCGTTATGCTCTGTGTCCTTTATTTTGTGATTAGGTTCATAGAACCATTGAAAATACACGCCAGCACCGTACTCCAAACACTTCAAAATATAAGGTTTGGCGTCGGTATACGCGGACAGGTTGTAAGGCGCGCCCGTGTAATCGATATGCCCGCGGATAACCATTTGATAGAACGGAATTTCCGCGTCTTCGATTTTAAAGCTGCTGCTAGACATGGGCGCATGGGTGATATCGGTCAAGAAAGGCAGAGCATAAGCGTTTCCTCCGTCAGCCATGACCTGAAGATTGGCATCTGAAACCTTGTTCAGCGCATCCAGAGACAACTGCTCGGACTCCGTACGGTCAATTTGACGATGCTTGCGAAAATCGCTGTCCAGCTCGGCGGCAAGATCACTCAGCGAAACGCCAATTGCGCCGTATTTTCCATAATCCTTTAAGAAAGCTTCCGTGTAGCTACCTATCAACCGCGGCGATATGACATAGGCAGGCGAACCGGTCCGATCCCGCCGGTTCAGCGCCGGATTGAAGGAATAGATCTCTGCGGGGATGCCTCGCAGCGTTCTGGACGCCTCCTTCGCCTCGTTGAACCCGGAACCGGACAACGCGGTAAGGATAGCGACATCCGGATACAGCTTTACCCCATTCTCGTTCGCATAGGAGAGCAGACGCCGAAGTCCCTTCTCTCCCCCTACCTGTTGATCAACGGAGACGCTGCCTGGAACCTCATGATCCAGCCCTTTGTTGAACCAGCCGCTATATTTCAATTTGATGTCATGGATGCCTCGCTTGCCCATCTCTGTCAGAATACTTTGCGCTTGTTCGAACGTTGTGAGCGGCTCCAGCGCCCGATACGGAATTCCTGCAAAATGCTTTTTCTTATAAATGCTTCCTACGAGCTGAAGGTAGAACGGCATATTCTCCTCATTCCTCTCGGCAATTGCCGGGAGGCCTCCCTGTTGCTCCAAGTAATTCCTGTAATAGGCGGCGAGTCCCGGATAGGAAGCCGACTGCTTGCCCACGAACGCATACCGGACCGAAAAATCGCTTCGCATCGGATTCTCCTGGAACTTCGGGAGCGAGCGCTGCTGGCCGTTCGCATCCAGGCTTAAGTCGCCTTTGTTGATTACCGTGAACGTCGGGTAGACGTAATTATAGCTGTTAAGCCTGCCGCTGACGTCGGCATTGATCGTCGCGGCCGGAGCCCCTTCCTCGATGATGCCGATAAATGCCCCGCCTTCACGGATGATGCCGAACACCGGCAGCCTGACGTCCTGGCTGCTGTCCGCCGTTTCGATTCCGCTCATCGTTCGGTCCATTCCGTACACGCTCTGCTGGTAGGAAGGGTACCGCGTCTTGCCGTTATTAAAATGAATCAGCGCTCCAGATCCGTCCGGAACGAGGATTGAGCCTTTATCCTCCGCCCCCCCTGCACCGAAGAAGCTCAGGAACGAGATCGTGTTCACCGGATATTCAGCGGGGAAATCGATGCTGGAAACCGGAAGCTTGGCGATCAGACTGTCGCCGTCCAGCGTATATTCGATCGAGGCGTGAAATACCCGCGGTTCAGGCTTGGTCTGATCCAAATGGTTCTCCTCGATGTCCACCAGCAAATCGTCCTCGGTATATCCGGCATCCTCAAAGGCTTTAAGCGCACGCTCCAGCTGCAGACCTTTGAGAGCGCCGTCGGACCGGACATACACCCCTTGCTCGGCATCTTCCGTGTACGCGATTTTCAGCGTTCGCTGGCCGGCGCTGTCCAGCTTGCTTAACAGGTTCTGTTCAAAGCGGGACTTGCTGATCTTTTTGGGCATGTCGTCAATCGTTTTTTTGTCCGTGCCGAACCGGTAGTTAACGCGAACGCCGTTTGGGATTTCCTCCATGCCGATTTGCTTGTAAGCCGCGCTGTCGGCGTGCGAATTGACCGAATTTATCTGTCCGAAGCTGTTATAAAAGTCAAGCTTCAACTGAGAGGACAACAAGCTTTTGTTCACGCCCGCGGCCAGCGGATCCGACTGATGGCCGGGGGGATTGCTGTGCCAAATTTCGCCGCTTGCCTTATGCACGACGGCGATCGCCCCCGTCTGATCGTCCGCTAGCAGCTGGAGCTGATCGTTCTCGGCAATGCCTTTCATGCCTTTGACGCTCGGATTGACGAACGATGACTTAAGGGCTGCTCCCGGCGTGAAGCTGTTGGCGGGCCCGTTGCCTTCATCGCCAGCTGCCTTTTCCGGTCCTTTATCCGTACAACCGGCCATAATCAGAGCTGTCAGCACACTGGCAGCAAGCAGCATGTATTTAGCGAAATTGCCCATCCTTCCTCCTCCTTAAGTTCTCATGACCAATTCTTGATAGATGACGGAAATAAAGGCCACGATCTGTTGGACCAAGCTGAAAAACAGCAAACTGATAAAAGCCATAAACCCCATGGCGACCAGGGTGAGCATCATAATTCCGATTGTTTTGGACGGGGAAAACTGATGCACCGTCATATTGCCGACAAACAGCAGATAAACGAACCAGAGAACCGCAACGGAGTTGGAAAAATAATAGAAGGCGGTCTCTTGCAGCGACACGAGATTGCTGAGCCAGATCCATGGAAACTGTATGATCACGAGCGGCAGGAGCGCGAAGCAGGTCGACGTAAAAATTTCGACGAATTTGCCCTCGCCGTCCATCAAGGTCGTAAGCGACCAGTTAGCCACGCACCAGAACAAGATCGGCACGATCACATATACGATTTCCATGACGCTGTTCATGCTCTCGGGATTGTACACATGGACTAGAAAACCGCTGTACTGGCTCCCCAAAATGTTCGTAACGGCAACCAGAAACAATACGCAAAACGAGATGATCAACGTGAATTTTCGATTGCGATCGTATTTCAGGTCCCAATAGCCCTCAAAGGGATGAACCATGAGATTTAGGGGAAACCGAATCCATTCCCTGCTCATGCGGAAGCCCCCTTTCTTCGTTCCTTCACTTTCCGAAGCCTGGATGCGGCAAATATCCCGATTCCGGCCAAGAACAGCATGGTCATGATCAACGGAAAATGTTCCCTCATGACCGCTTTGCGGTATAGCAGGAATGCTTTCGAATAGTTTTTCTGATCCAAGCTGCGTTTGAAATGCATCATGGCACCCTTATAATCGCCTTGACGAAGCAAGGCTTTGCCGATCCCCGCATAGGCGAATTCCAGATTGGCATTCATGGCGATCGTTCGATTAAACAACGCAAAAGCGGTCTCTTCCTCGCCACGATAGTAGCTTTTGACGGCTTCATTCAGCGTTCGACCGTATTCGGTCGTTCGGAAGACGGTAATTTCGCCAAGCGCTTTATCCAATACAAGAAAATCCTCGCCGATTCGGTCGATGGCGGCCGGCGTATGAAATTGGCCCATTTGGTTCCCCAGCCCGCCGAATACGTACATCAGATGTCCGTCCCCGTTGTAAGTGAACACCCGTCCCCGCTTGCCATCGAGAATGGAGTATATCTCGCTGTCGGTAACATCGATGTCGATCAGCTTAGAAGGACCTTCGCTGCTGAGGTAAAGAATGTCGCCCTGCGGGTCGGAATACCCCGTTCTTCTTAAAATATCGCTGCCTTGCGCATTAAGCTTCTTAATGTTATTTCCCCACTGGTCCCCGTTCGTGGCATAGATGAACCCTTCCGAGTCAATATCCAGATTCGTAAACTCCGTAGGCGTAAACATGACCATCTGACTGCGCTGCGCCTTGGTCGAGATTTGCTTCCAGAAATATTCGATCGGATCGATATAAACGCGATTCGCGCCGATGAAGGTAGTAAACGCCCCTTCGGCATCGAATTCCATGAAACCGTCAAACACGCCGGCAGCCATGATGTAAGTTCGCTGCGCATGGTCCATGACGACCCGGACGGGTTCGAATTTAAACGAATCCTGCAGTAGCTCCGACTCCGGCGAATCGATGATCTTGATCAGTTGAAAATCCGAATCCAAGTGAACCACCCGTTTGTTTCCAGTGTCCGCTACGAGCACCTCGCCGTCATCAGTCACGAAGATTCCTTGCGGTTGTAGAAATGTATCCGGCTCGCCCTCTCTTGTGAAGGAATCCACGGTGGTTACCAGCTTTAGATCATGGTCCAGCACAACGATCCGATTGTTGCCGGAATCCAGCACGTATACGCGATTGTCGGCGGTGACGTGAAGATCGCTCGGCTCTTGGAAAGCACCCGTCCCCAGATCCGAGCCGCTTATCAATTCAGTCGCCACATAAGCGGCCGGCGCTGCTGCAGCATCGCCCCAATAAGAATAAATATAGGAGTCCGAGGCGCTCTCGGCGCTTACGTTCCCCGCTCCTGCCCCAACCCCCAATAAGCAGCAGATCATGATGAGGAGAGGCGTTTTCAGTTTGCGCAAGCTGTTCATCAATCTGACATGCCTCCTTTCTAGTCCTTCATCCCTGAAGTGGCCATCGTCTGCATGACACTGCTCTGGGAGATGATAAAGAGCGTAATGGGAACGATCATCAGGAGCAGTGAAACAGCCGCGCCGACGCCGGCTCTTGCGATTCCGCCTTCCGTGATCTGTCCGAGCGCGAAATGTAACGTCTTCAGATGCTCGCTGTAAATGAAGCTGCCCCCATCGCTGCCCCAAAGTGCCGGAAATTGTAAAATCATTAGCGTCAGCCAGGCAGGCTTCACGTTCGGCATCACAATGGACCAGTAAATCCGATATTCGCTGGCCCCGTCGATTTTGGCTGCCTCAAGCAGGGCATCGGGAATCTGCTCCATGAATTGCTTCATCAGAAACAGCCCAAGCGGAAATGCCAAGGAAGGCACGATGATGGAGGCATGCGTATTGATCCAACCCAGCCAAGACATGACCATATAGTTGGGGATCGCCGTAACATGGGGCGAAAACATCAAGGCGAGCACCACAATCGAAAACAGCGCCCTTGAGCCGGGAAACCGGTATTTGGCCAGCGGATAGGCTGCTGCAGACGCCAGCAGGATATGTCCAGCCGTGCCAATGATGGTGATCAACAGCGTGTTTGCGAAATAACGCGATAAGGGTACCCACGAATTCCCCATTAACACCATCAAATCCAGGAAATTATCCATCGTCGGATTGTTCACGAAGAACCGCGGAGGGAATATGAACAATTCGTCCAGCGGTTTGAATGCGTTGTTCACCGCGTAAATCAAGGGCAATGCCATGAAGGCTCCGAACAAGGCGAGCAGCGCAAACAGCAAAATGCTAACGGGCAAAGAACGGTTCAGCGTTCTCGGCAGCCGGAAATATCGAATCATTTTCGCAGCCAACGTTACTCACCTATCCTTCTCAACATTTTTTGCGTTAATTTGTTGGTTCCGACCATCAGCAAGAACAGGAACGTCGCAATGGCCGATGCGTAGCCGAGTTCGAAGCGGATCGTGCCGAAGTCCATCAGATGGGTGACAATGGTGTGCGCCGCATAGTTAACGCTCGGAAACCCGGCGAGCGCGATGGAGATATCCGCGACCGCGAATGCGGTTGTGATCTGCATCACGGCCCCGAACATCAGCTGCGGCCTCATGGACGGCAGCGTAATATACCAGAGCTCCTGCCAGCGATTCTTGATGCCGTCCATCGCCCCCGCTTCGATCAGCGACTTGTCGATCGTTTGCAGGCCGGCGATAAACGCCAAAAAGCTGGTGCCCAGGCTCAGCCAAAGCTGTACGATAATCACGATCCATAGAATATAGTTTTCATTCAGGAGCCATTGAATCGGTTCCAGGATAAAGCCGGCCTTCATCAGAAACCCGTTTAAATACCCATAGCTGTCACCTGAGAAGATGATGAGCCAAATGAAGTAAACGTTGCCCGATATCGATGGCGCATAAAAGACCAACGTCATGAACGCCCGCACTTTGGGCGACAATTCATTAATGATCCATGCGAATACAAAACAGGCGATATAACTGACGGGACCGGTAATGACGGCGAACATCAGCGTATTCTTCAAGGCGATCATAAAGATATCATCATTCAGAAACAGCCTCGAATAATTTTGCCAACCGACGAATCTCGGAAATTCCAGCATGTTGAAATAGAAGAAACTTAGGGCAAAGGAAAAGACCACCGGAATGACCGTAAACAGAAAGAAAATAATCATATACGGACTCATCAGCAAATAATAGTGCTTGCTTCGCTTCAACTCTTTTATGAAAGAGACCCAACGGCTGTTCTTCTGCACATTCGCTTTGGGGCTCTTTACGGTTTGAATTACTGGTTCTCCTTGCATTGACTACCGCACCTCCCCTGTTAATATGGCAAATTGAACTCCTTCCGCTTGATCTCGATTTCATCGTTAATGTACAAAATATAATCGGATAAGGCTTCGCGCGGATTTTCGCTGGCATTTACCACTTTCCTGAAAGCATTGTCCAAATGCCGGCCTGTGAAATATCCTCCGGGCACCTGCGGAATGCCTCGTACCCACCGCCATTGGTTATCCAAATTCCGATAATCCTTCACCGGCCATGGCAGCTCCTCCAGCGCTTCGATGTTGGCCGTCGGATAGCGGGCAGCCTCTCCCATCAAGCCTTCCATCTCTCGACCATACGCAATTTGCGTCTCCTTGTCGGTCCACCACTTCAGAAATTCCCAAGCGGCCGCTTTGCTCTTCGAATTTTGAAGCAGCATGACGGCTGTCGTATGGCTGGCAACCTCGTGGTTCACGGTACCGTCCTCGCGTTCAGTCCCCGGCACAATCGTGAAATCCCACAGCCCCTTAATCTCGGGGGCCATGACCGTCAGCATGTTGTACGTCGTGTAATCCGCAATCCCGATCGGCATTTCCCCGGTCCGGAAACGGTTCGGGAAATCCGCTTGCAGCGGGAACTTGTAGCTGGTATAGAACTGCGTCCACTTCTTGAATGCCTCCATGGAGATATCCGAGTCGAGTGCACTCTTCGTATCGTTATCGCGGTAAAACTGCCCGCCGTTCTGGTACAGCAGCATCGCGAACGTCGCATTCGGGACCAGGCTTGCGTTGGTGGCTTCCAGCGGCAAATAAAATTGCATGTTGTGCTTCTGAAGCACGGAAATCAAGTCATAGATTTCTTGCCAGGTCGCGGGCGGCTTCAAGCCAAGTTCCTCCAAAATATCCTTGCGATAAAACAACATCGGGAAGGTCTGCTGCTCAGGCAAGGCGTAAACCCCGCCGTTATATTTGTACGGCTCCAGCCCGCTGTCGCGGAATCGGGTGACCACCTCTTCGAAATCATCGAATTTCGTTAAATCGGCTGCAGCGCCCCTCATCGCGTAGTTGACCGGCACGTCCTCGCCGATTTGCATGGCGACATCCGGACCTTCACCGGCAAGCGTGGCTGGCAGAAGGATATTTCCCGGAACAAGCCGGAGATGCACCGGAATACCCGACTCAGGCGTAAACGTGTCGTCGATCAATGCTTTCAGTACTTGCGCCTGATCGCGTCCGGTCGTTATCCACACGGTAATGGCATCTTCTTCATCGCCGGCGTTCCCGATGGTGTCATAATCTTCCGTATACGAAGCTGCGTAAGCGCCTAACTCATGGCCCGCGACCTCGAAAAACGACGCGTCCGGTTTGGGCAGCTTGCGATCCGGCGAATGAACGATTAGATAATCAAGCGAGATAGGCTGCTCTTTAATCTGCAGCATCCAGGTTCCGAGACCGCCCACGTTCACCTTATACGTGTCCAAGCGCTTGGCGACGGTTTCGGGATTTTCGGCGAGCTCGTTCAGCTGGTGCACCATTGAGTGCAGAACGGCCACCTTGTCGCTTCGCTCGCCTGTCGCTTCTTCCAGGTAATCGGCCACGCTTTGAATGATTTCGGCCTGCTCGGTGAACACCTCCACCATATCCGGAATCCGCTTCTCCAATTGATAATCCCGGAACGGATCCGGCGTATTGGAGGTGATCATTAGTATTTTGCGGTACATTTCGTTCAGTTCCAGCACGCTGGATTCTATCGTCTGCAAGAGCGGCGCGATCTCGCCAAGAGACACCATCATTCGGATCTGATGCGTCCCTTTGGTGAAATGGAATAAATAAGGTTCTTCCTCGCCCAGCACGTTCATTTGCCAATCGCGGTCATAATGAAAGCGGATTCGTTTCATTTCCTCAAAGGGAAACTCCCCGTCGATCATAAGGCTTCGTGTGGCAAATACGCCCCGGAGCTGGTCCTGCTTTTGCTTCAAGGCGATTTGGTACAAACCGTCTTCTTCCACCTCGAACTCCCATTCGATCCATTGCCCCGGCAGCTTCCAGTTAACGCCTCCGATGGTGTTGATTCTGATTTTGGAAACGTCGTACGGCTCAACGGTCGGGCTGGATCTGTCGGATGTAGGATACAAGGTCGGCGACGATTTCCGCTTGGCATCCTCCGCCTGGATCAGAATGTACTGATCCCGGGTCGGCTCCAAGCCCTCGGACTCATATTCATTCGCCAGCTCCTCGTATGTTCTCAAGGCATGATCCTGGTACAGCTCGATATAATCAATGGCCATCGGCTCCCGCAAGGACGTTAGCGTAAGCTTCTGCTTGCCCTTGTCAAAATAAAAGGAATACGGCTCATCATAGTAGCCGTACCGATCGGAGAGCGGCGCAAGCTGCCAGGAAGGCTGCTCGATCTGCCTTGGCCGCAGATCGTTTCCGCGGTTATCCTGCCTGATTTCCTCGTCCCGGTTTCCCCATACTCTGTCGAATAGCACGATATCCGCTCCCTTGAAAGGCACCTTGTCATTGATAGAGAATTGCCTTTCGATCGCCGAGCTCTTCCCTTCAATCGGATAATATCGGATCCGGACATGGTATAAGCCCGGTTCTTCCACGTTCAAGTCCCATGAGATAGAGCCTGCCTCTGGCGTGATCACGGATTTCCCTTCGGAGCCGTGTAATTTCTCCGCGATCTCGAATCCCTCCCCGGAGGTTGATACAAAGGACTCGCCTTCGATGCGGACGATGCGGTCCGGGCGGCTCGCCGATGCATGGGCGTCTAAATACTGGCTGTACCCGTCCTGCCCTTCCGTTTCTATGACCGCTTCAAAGTCGGAGATCGCTTGAACGAAGCCTTGGTTTGTCGATTTCGAAGGGTAGAAGGCCCATAGAGACAAAAAAAATAGGACGATGACAAGTATGGCGCTACCGAAACGCTTCTTCCTGGTGTTCAATTTCTCTCCCTCCCATACGGTTAATCCATCCAATGACAGTCCCTGCCGCAGCAATGCGCTGCGCAGGGACGATCGGTTCTTCGGCTAATGTTCAAGGTTACTTGCCATATACTTCGTCAATAGCCGCTTGGAACGTTGACTTGTATTTCTCAACAACGGTGGAAACGGATATTCCTTCATTCAGCTCGCCGACGAATTCCCAATATGGAAGTTTCGGAAAGGAGCCATGTTCCAGCACGATCAGGTTAGGCGCAGCCAGTCGCGCGTTGTTAAGGTCGTCCTCTGTCGAAAACACGGTCTCATAATCGGCTTGGTCCGGATACTCATATATGGAATCGATGTCATTGATCTTCTCCCAAATATATAAGAGCTGCTCCGGATTCTCGACTGATTTCGGAATCGCCAACGCCTGATATGCACCTTCCAAGGTATGGTAGGTTGTCGCGTTCGGTCCTTTCGGGAACGGTACGAAGCCGATATCGAAATCCGGCATATCCGTCTTGATTCCGCCAAGCTCATATAGTGCCCCTGCATACATTAACGTGTTGCCTTGGCGGAAAAACTGGCTCGGCTCCCTCCAATCGCCGCCTTCCGTCGGTCTGGCGATCTTCTCCGTAGCCAACCGGGAAACAAAGTTCAGGGCTTCCAATGTCGCGGGATCTTCAAGTGTCTGTTTGTTCTCTTTTGTAAGCCCGGTGTTGTTGGAATAAAGTGCATGCTCGATCAGGGATGAATTCGCGAGGCCCCAGGTATCTAACTTTCCGTCATTGTTTGTATCCTTATTCGAATCCTTGGCCACTTGAATAAACGTGTCCCAGTTCCATTGATCCTCATTCACATAATCCTGAAGCGGCTTTAAGCCCAGTTGATTCATAAGCGTACGGTTATAGAAAATGCCTTGGACAGTGTTTCCACGGGTCTCGCTAAACCCATAGCCTCTGCCTTCGTAAGTGAAGATTTGATTCGATGCCAATTGATCGAAAGCCCGAACGTTTTTCGTATACTCATCGATCGGCCAAAGTAAGTCCTGTTTGACAAGCGCCGGAATCGTATAGTTTTTGCCCAATCGTACGATATCGCCGATCGGCTCGCCGGCTAACAGGGAAGCCGTAACTTTCTCTTGGTATTCGCCGAAGTCGATGGCGATATATTCGATTTTGAAATTATGCTTCTCCATGAGCGCATCCAAATTCTTCTTTTTTGCAATCTCGTCCGGATTCCTTTCCTGATTCGTCATATCCCACCAAGAGACGACTTTAATCGTCTTACCGCCTAAATCGAAATCCATTTCCGGCGTTCTGTAAACTTCCTCCTCCTCCCCTCCGCTGTTTT
Source organism: Paenibacillus sp. FSL W8-0919 (assembly GCF_038003785.1). Lineage (NCBI taxonomy): Bacteria > Bacillati > Bacillota > Bacilli > Caryophanales > Paenibacillaceae > Paenibacillus > Paenibacillus sp. FSL W8-0919. Next base: position 4,099,986 of record NZ_JBBOPV010000001.1, on the reverse strand, counting down.
CCGTCTCGCCAGGTTCCTTCGACGTCTCGTTTTCAGTGCCGCTATTCGTCTCCGATTCCACGGTTTCTTGGGTGCCGCTGCTTGGGTTACCCGAGCCTCCGCTGCAGGCTGCAAGCAGCAGAACCAATCCTAATAACAGAACCAATAATTTGCGAACACGCATCTTTAATCCCCCTCAACGTTTGATGTTTGGTCCAGATTCATCCAAAGTTTAGCGCTTACATTTCCATGCAACAACCTGGGGAAATCGAGATATTCTACCCCTGAAACGCTAGAAGGCCGTCTCCTGCAACGGCTTGTCCGCCGAGCTTTTTCAACCCAAGCTTTGCAAGAAGTAAAGAACGGTTAGCAATGCAAAGAAAAGCACATTGTGGAAATGGGGCGCCGGCCAACATAATGTAAGCGTAACCAATTTAATGGATATTCCGCTTATCGCAATATATGGGGAGGGAGTCATCATGTCTAAGTTACTGTATATCAATCTGGGCTGCTGCTCCGATGATGCGCTTCGCCTGCAGGATTGGGGCAAATGCGGGATGAACATGGAAATTTGCGATGATGATTCTGAGTCATCGCTGCATCGGATTGAGGAGAACGGCTATTCACTGGCGGTTATCAACATGAACGGCAGCCCCAAGAAAGGGCTGGAGCTGTGCGGCCGGATCCGGAGGGTAAGCCGTTTGCCCATCATTGTTGTCGAGGATACCATGGAATTTGCCTTCATCCGCAAAGCGCTGCAGCTGCAGGTAAGCGATTACGTACCCAGCACGTTGCCGGCTGAAGAACTGGTGAAAAGCGTAGCTGCTGTTAACGCGAACCAACGCCGCACTGAGGATGACGTCATTCACAGGGTCAAGGAATATGTGGGGAAAAAGCTGCACGAAAATATTACGCTCAAAGACATTTCAAGCAAATTCCATTTCAACCGCTCCTATCTTGGCCAAAAGTTCAAAAACCATGAAAATATGAGCTTTAACGAATATTTGTTCATTCAGCGCATGGAAAGAGCGAAAATGCTGCTGGAGCAAACGGATCTGAAGATTTACGAAATTGCGAATGAGGTGGGCTATACCGAAATCGACTGGTTTTATAAGCGATTTAAATCCTATACCGGCGTAAGCGCGAACGAATATCGGAAGATGGTCGCCTCCTAATCTGCCAGCCCAATGCAAATAAGTCCTTGGGTTATCCAAGGACTGCTGCCTGGCCATACGCCTGGTCGCTGCACTTATTGCGCTCCATCGCGGCTTAGCCTGACGGTTCGGTATTCCTGCGGCGTCAGGCCGGTCCATTTTTTAAAAAAACGGGTAAACGATTGCGGCATTTCGTATCCGATCAAACCACCGACCTCGGCTATCTTCAGTTCTTCCCTCTTCAGAAGCTCCTTCGCTTTGCGAATCCTGAGTTCGTCCATATAATCCGATAAATTGACGCCCCTTTCCTGCTTAAACAGCCTTGATAAGTAAGATGGATTGAAATGAAATTCATCCGCCAGCCTGACAAGGGACAGATCCTCGCTGAGGTTTTGTTCAATGAATGAACAAATTTTTTCAATGACGCCGGCAGCCCTCTTCTGTTCTCCGCTTTTCCGGAGTGAAAACAAAACGTCAGCAACGCCTTTCAAATAACCGAAGGCTTCCCTCCACGAACGATAGTCTTCCAGCTTCATCAGGCCGAACGAACCGATCTCACGGATTTCCCACCGATTGATGTAAGACAGAAGCACAAGCGCAACCGTATAGCAAAGCTCCGTCATATTGGGATCCCCCCGCTCGAGTTCGTAAGCTGCCGGTTCGGTCAAGTCATCGAACAGCCCCATGAACTCCTCTCTTCTGCCGGCTTCCAAATGGACGGCCAGCGTCTCGAACTTATCGCGCAAGGATCTGTTAAGAATCGTAGCGGACGGCGCGGCTTCCTCGCTCGGAAACACCTTCTGGACCATCCGCGTTCCGTCACCGGTCCGATCATGCTGGTACCGTCTCATTTTATCGTATATGGCAGGCAGTCCTTCCCAGGCGAATGCCTCACCGCATAGTGTCACGGCTACCGACGCCTCAAGCGATTCCAGGCAGGATTGCTGAATCAGCTCAAACGTTCCCTCCAGAAACATGACCGTCTGTGCGAAAGCGTCCGTCCATTCCGATCCGCTCCACCGCTTGGGCTGGATGAGCCAGATCAGATCCCCGTATCGATCGATGAAACCGATGCTGCTCGTCCGCTCTGCCAGGAAAGCCTCTGCCAGAAACTTAACCGCAAGCGCCGTCTCCCGACGGTCGACATACGTGGGGGATCTTCCCGCGGACCCGCCAGACGTTACGCTGCCCAGCCCGATCAGAATCGGCATGGACGCATCCAGCGGAATTTGCAGGCGCCTGAAGTCTTCCTCCAATTCCCGTTCGAAGAGCACGTCGTGGAATAACAAATTTCGAAAATAGTCCCCGTGGGCAAGCGTCTCCAGCGTATCCAGCTGCTCTTTCGACCGCCGGATCAGATCATTCGCCCGCAGCGTCTCTTCCAGTTCCTTGAGCGCTCGCTCGACGGCCGCGATCAATTTCGGGTAGCCTTCGTTTTTGAGCACGTATTGCACGTCCGGCGCTTGAATCGCTTGATAGACATAATTGAAGTCGTTATGCCCTGTCAGGAACACGATTTTGCACTGCGGCCAATTGAGACGTATCGTTTCCATCAGCTCCAGGCCGTCCATGCCTGGCATGCAGATATCGGATAGTACGACATCGACCCGCGTCCGGTTCAACAGTTCCAGCGCCTCTTGCCCCGAATAGGCTTTGTAGATGTCCAGGTCAAGGTTCAATTTTCCGAAAATATCCGCCAGCCCATCGGTGATAATTTCTTCGTCGTCAACGATCAACATTCTATACACTTGACGGTTCACCTCCATCGCCAAGAAGTATTGTTACGGCAAGCCCCCCAAGCTCGCTACGTTCTGTCCGTAATCCGGCATCCTCCCCGAATGTGATGCGGATCCGGCGATGAATGTTCACCATCCCTGTCGTTTCGGCCTGGTCCTGTTCCTCATACAAGGACTTCCGGATCTGCTCCAGCGCCTCGTCCGTCAACCGGTCTCCGTTATCCTCCACGATGACGCGAGCCTGGCCGTCCGCCCCTTCGAATCGCACCACAATCAAACCATTCTTCGTCTTTTTTTCTAGGCTGTGCTTGAATGCGTTTTCAATGATCGGTTGAACGATCAACCGCGGCACGGGAAGCGGCCGCAGCTCATCCGGCAGCGGATCAAAGCGTACCTGAATCCTTCTCGAAAACCGTAGCTCCTGAATTTCTGCATACATTCTCGCATGATGAACTTCCTGCTCCAATGCAACCAAATCCGATGCATTCCTCGTCACGAATTCGAAATACTCCCCGAGCAGCGTCGTAAATTGTTCGATCCGTTCCGTATCTCCCGTCTTGGCCATCGTATTCAGGATAAAAAAGCTGTTATATAAAAAGTGCGGGTTGATTTGCGATTGCAGCTGCTTCAGCTCCGCCCGCTGCGTCATGATTTTCTGCTTGTAGACTTGATCGATCAAAGAGCGCAAATTGTCCACCATCTGGTTAAACCTGCCGTATAAGTACCTGAACTCGTCCTTGGATTCATGGGCGATATGGATGCTCAGATCCCCGTGCTCGATCCTTCTGAAGCCTTTAACTAAAGCCAGCATAGGTTTGTGGATGAACTTATAGGTAGACAGCGCAAAAACGCCAAATATCCCCAGCGCCGCTGCGGCAAATCCCCATGCCCATTTGTAGAACTTGCTCAGCGGCTTCTGTACGACCTTCTCGGGAATGAAACGATAGATCGACAGCGCTAGCTCCGGCGAGTGGGCCTGCACGGCATAGTATCGGTTCCCGTTTACGGTCAGCCGCGAAGGAGTGTCCTCCAGGAGCGCCGGGATTTCCCGCAGGAAAAGGGGGAGGCTAACGTTAGCCAGCTCCCCTGTCCCGTTCGCGACGGCAACCTTGGCGCTGTCCGACAGGAGCAGCGTTCCGCTGCCGGGGTACGTATTGAATTGGGCGAGCGCTTCCTGCAGCCGCTGCTCGTCCAGCTCGATCTCGACCGTGAACAGCGGCTCTGCCCTTTTGATACCCCGCTGTTTCATGGCGCCAAGGAACAAGCCTCCGTTCCATTCAATGAGCTGAGAGCCGCTGCCAAAGACGGAACGGATTTCCCGGAAGCGTTCGGGCCTAAATTCACGCACCCCATCTCCGGCTGAAATCGTGCGGCCGATAGCCGCGATATGAACACTGACATCCTTGATATACATGCTGCTGTTCTGAACAGTATACAGCCGCTTGATCAACGAATTCATGTTCTCGGTACGGGCGATCGTCGCCATCGTCTCCCAGGTCAGGACCAGTTCATTCAGGTTTTCATCCTCCAGCAGGCTGTACTGCAGCATTTTCATGCGTTCGATTTCGTTTTCCAGATCGGTCAGGTAGAATTCGGATTGCGCCGCTGCCGTCTTGGTAATGTCGGAGCTGGCCGTTTGCACGTTCCAATGGTAAAGATACACGGCAAATAACAGAATCGGCACCATAATGAGCAGAAACGTCACGATCAACCGGAGAAATATCGTATTGCGCAGTGAAAAGTCCCGTCGGAACATCAATGGCATTGCCCCCAGCATTTTTTATTCGATTATAGCCTACATCTCGTCAGGGCAGCCAGACTTATGGCGGGCAACATCGACTTGCGCTGTGTCCTTAGCCCTTAGCCCTTCACGCTTCCGAGAACGATGCCCTTTACGAAATATTTCTGCAAGAACGGGTATGCCAAAATAATCGGAAGCGAGCCGAGAAAGATCTGCGACGATTTCAGCGTCCGATCGGAGATCAGCGCCAGGTTCAGCATATCGTCCCTCGACATATTCGACAGGTTTTGCTGGATTACGATCGTTTGAATATAGCTTTGCAGCGGATAATTGGACGGGTCTCCCATCAGCAGCAGTCCGTCGAACCAGCTGTTCCAGTGCTCAACCATGGAAAACAAAGCAAGCGTGGCAAGCGCAGGCTTGGATATCGGGACAAAAATCGACCACATGGTCCGCCAGTGGCTCGCTCCGTCGATGAGCGCCGCCTCTTCAAGCTCCTTCGGAATTTCCCTGAAAAAATTAAGCAGCAGAACGACGCTGAACACGGGAACCGCGCTCGGCAAAATCAATGCCCATATCGTATCCAGCATGCCGTATTCTTTTATCGTTGAATACCAAGGAATCAGGCCGCCATTAAACAGCATCGTGATGAAAAAGATCCACGCGTACGCGCTCCGAAGCCGAAAAGAACGTGTCTCTTTCGATAACGGGTAGGCAATCAACACGGTCAGCAGCAAATTAAGCGGAGTGCCCAAGCCGATCCTCGTGAGCGACACCAGCATCGAATCCCAAAACTCGTGGCGGCTTGCCGTATACATGTAGGAAGCCAGCGTCACGTCGACAGGCCACAGCTTCACATATCCCGCCGAAGCCGCCGCGCTGGAACTAAAGGAAACCGCAATGATGTGAATCAAAGGAAGAACGCAAATCAGCGAGATCAAAATCAAGAAAATGGCATTGATCAGGGAAAACCATTCAAACCGCCTTTTTTGCCGGATACGGCCCCCTTCAGCCGAAGATGGCACCAATCGTTGCTGCATCGTTTCCCCCCCTTAAAATATCCGGTATTTCGCAAACCGATAAGCCAAAAAGTAGGAGCCCGATATCAGCGTGAGCGATATGACCGATTTAAAAAATCCGACCGCCGTCGCCACCCCGTACTGGGCATCAAGCAAACCGATCCGATAAACGAACGTATCCAGAATGTCCCCGCTTTCGTACACTTGCGGGCTGTATAAATTAAACACCTGATCGAAGCCGGCATTCAGCAGCTGTCCCAGGCTTAACACCGACAACAGGACGATTACCATGCGCATGCCCGGAATCGTGATATGCCATATTTTCCGCCAGCGGTTCGCCCCGTCGATCGTTGCCGCTTCGTATAACCCCGGATCAATTCCGGTAATCGCAGCCAAGTACACGATCGTGCCGTACCCGAAGTTTTTCCACACGTCGGAAGCAATGAGCGTGAACGGAAACCATTCGTTATCGCCCAGGAAAAAGATCTTGGGGATGCCCAGCAGGCCGAGAAATCCGTTGACGATGCCTCCCGACGGGGAGAGGATATCGATCAGGATACCGCCAAGCACGACCCAGGACAGGAAATAAGGCAAGTAAATGGCCGTTTGGACCGATCGCTTGATCACATTGTTTTTGAGTTCGTTCAACAGGACGGCGAACACGATTGGAACAATGAGCCCCAAAATGAGCTTGAAGCTCGAAATAAACAGCGTATTCCACAAAACCTGCGTAAAATTCGGCAGGCTCATCACATACTCGAAATTGTTCCATCCGACCCATTGCTGATCGCCGAAGAGGCCTTTGGCAGGGATAAACCTCTGAAACGCGATCGTGATGCCGGCCATCGGAATGTACGAAAATAAAACGATTAGAATCAATCCCGGCAATATCATCACATGGAGCGGCAGCTCTCTTCGCCATTTCGCTTTCATTCGTGAACCTCCAATTCGTAGGTAACAGGTTCGGAGGGAGTAACGACAAGGTTCTCCCTCCGGCCCGGATTATCGCTTCGCCTGTTCGTACCACTCGTTGACTTCTTGCGTGATTTGATCCCCGCCGAGCTTTTTCCAATCCTCTACGAACTGGTCGAAGGTGTCGATGGATTCGCCTAAAATAATCTTGACGAAAACCTCGTTTTGCATTTTTTCGAGCGTCGTCTTGCGCTCGACCATCGTCGGCGTCGGAGCGCCGACGAATTTTTCCTGCAGGAATTGGTCGTTTTTATCGTATTGGTCGGCGATTCCCATGGAGCCCTGTTCCCCGTATATCCGTTCCCAGCCCCATAGCGCAAAGCCGTCGGATGAGCCCGATTCATAAGCTTCCAGTTTTTCCTGGATCGTCTTGGCCTCTCCGGTTAACTTCGAGAAATCGCCGGCCTTGCGCGCAGCATCGATTTCCCGGAATGCATCCACGTTCTTCATGACCGGATACGGCGTGACCGGAGACAGCTGCCACACGCTTTCGGCTTCCGGCGGCGCAAAGTATTTATCGAATTCGGCGGTTTTCCCCCAGTTTTTCTCGAGATGCAGATTGAACATTTTGATGACGGCTTCCGGATAGGCCGCATCCTTCTTGACGGCGAAGAATCGGGTGGTGCTGAATTTGAGCGGCACCTTCGGTGCTTCCCCCGATTCGGATACGATCGGGAACGCTTGCCACTGCGCATTCGGATCGTTATCGCGATTCAGCTGAAGCGGCCAAATGGAATTCCACTGCTCGCCGTACTCCATACCGATCTTGCCGGCCGAGATTTGCTCCGAAACCTTGCCTCCGTCTTTGATACCGAACTCTTGGTCGATCTGTCCGTTTTTGGACATCTCTTGCAAAACCTGAAGCGCCTTTTTCACTTCCGGCTGGATGCTCCCAAAGACGAGCTTGCCGGAGTCATCCTCGATCCAAATGTTAGGGTAGGCATTATATCCGGCCATAAACCCCTCAAGCCCCATCGCGCCCCCCCATAAATCCTTGGTAACGCCAAGTCCGTACGTATCCTGCACACCATTCCCGTCCGGATCGTTCTCCGTAAACGCTTTCGATATGGCGAGTACGTCAGCCATCGTTTTCGGCGGCGCAAGTCCCAGCTTCTCCAGCCAGTCCGTCCGGATCCAGATGTACATGGAACGCTCGATCGAGGATTCCAGTTGAGGAATCGCCATCAGCTTTCCGTCGAACGTAGCGGCGTCAAAAGCACTCGTCCCTTCTTGAAGCAGCACTTCCTTCGTCATTGGGGAAGCGTACGTTTCGTAAAGTTCCGTCATATCCATGATTTGGTCCGAATCCGCCAATTGCTTGAGCTGGGTGGCGTTGACCGGAATCACGTCCGGAAGGTCGCCCGAAGCCAGCGTCACGTTAATTTTCTGCAGGTATTGGTCGGAGGTTGGACTGCCTTTGACCACCCATTTGTACTTGACTTTGATGCCAAGCTCCTGCTCATACAATTGCGTCCATCGATTGTTGTCGATCGTTTCGTCTTTAAGCACGCCCAGCACGTTATTTTCCACGACGTCGCTAAGATCCCTTACGAACGATACCTCGACTGGCGGATCATATTTGCCGAAAGGGCCGTCATTCGCTATGGTGCTTGGATCGGTCTTGGACGTTTCGTTTGAACTGCCGCTGCCGGACCCGCTGACTCCGCAGGCCGAGAGCAGGAGTGACGCCATGAATAATACGGATATCGCTCTCCGCCATACTGAATTCCTTTTTTGCATTTGCATCCCCCGTTCCAATGGATTCAAGATCTGTACTTGGTTACGCTTTCATTATGGAATGGCGTGCATTCCGTTACAACGTTCATCTTTTTACTTTGCTTCTCCTTCATTTACCAACTCCACTCGGTACCTTGATAATGTCTAGACGTATAAAGGTTTTCGTGAAGATCCAGCTGACCCCTGATATGTACTTCGCTAAGCATAGAAAAAACCAACCAGATCACCCGGTTGGCTTAAACAAACGTAAATGGGCTCAACGCAAGAACCCGGACGCTCTATCCTTTAAACATCAGCCGGATCGCCACGATGAACAAGCATACCGACAATATCCGCACGATGACGAGCCCCGGTATTTTGGAGGCAAGCTTGGCACCGATTTGGCCCCCGGCCAGTGCTCCGATCGCAAGCCAAATGAACGTCCCCCATAACACATGGTCAAGCACGACATGAGAGATGGTTCCCACCAGCGAGGAGAGCAGAATCGAAAACATGGACGTTGCGGTGGCGATATGCGGCGGAAAGGCCAGGAACAGGATCATCGTAGGCACCATTACCGAGCCGCCGCCGATGCCGAACAAGCTGGAGATGAACCCGACAAAAAGCGCAACCCCGGAGCCGAACCACAAATTGAACGCATAGCGATGCTCAGCGCCGGAGGCATCGATGAAGTTTCTTGTCACCGTCGGCCGGAGGAAGCCGCCCCGGCTCTGGGTCGGCTTGAAGTTGATCACAACCGCCATCAGCATCAGGAAGAGTCCAAGCGCTATAAAAAAGACGCGGCTGCCCACAATGCTGGTTGTCCAGGCACCCAGCACAGAGCCCGGTATCATGGCTACCGAGAACGCCAGGCCGCTCCGGTAATCAATTCGTTTTTGCCTCGCATAGGCCCATGTGCTGGAGATCGCACTGACGAACAGAACGGCCATTGATGTGCCCGATATCTGGGACACCGGCATTGTATACATGAGGGCCAGTACCGGCACAATGATAAATCCGCCTCCAAGGCCGGCAATCGCCCCGCTCACCGCGGCCAGCATTCCGACAAGCACCAGCAAAACATATTCCATATGTATTCCATCCCTTCCTACGGACGATCCGTTATCACATAGCCCTGTTCAAGAGTTGCCTCCCGGAAGCCGGCCATATGACGCTCCTGATACAGAATAGGGCGCGCGGCTCCGATGAGAATGATATTTTGAATATCTGTGCGGCGATCGGACAGACGAAATGCCTTCGTATAGGAAAACACCGTATGGAGCGTCGTGTGGATCGCACGGATATAAGGGTCCCTAGTTCCTCGTCCAATCAGGTTCATAATCATAATACCCTGATCACGCAGCCTATCTGCCGCCATCATGAAAAATTCCGCAGAAGCCAGATGCCGCGGCGTTCCTTCCTTCGTAAAGGCATCCACAATAATAACGTCCAAAGTATCCTGAGCTTCCCTCTCCAGCAGCTCGCGCCCATCGCCAATTCTCACGGATTCAGCTTCGCTGCCGAAAAAGGTGCGGGCCAGCTCCGCCACCCGCTTGTCCACCTCGGCTGCCGTTATCCGCCTATTCGCATAATGGCGGGCGATCGTCCCGATGCCGTGCCCGATCAGGAACATGTCCTCGAAATCCGAATGATTGGCATCGATCAGGTGAATGATCGCTCTCGGGTACTCAAAGACGATCCGCTCCGGATCGTTCAGATCCAGCACTCCCTGCACCGCATCATCGGAGAACTCCAGCACTCGGAAACGCCCCTTCACGCCGTATAGCTCCTCTGTATCGTACACCTTCAATTCATGAACTTCACTCGTATCATGGAGCAATAAGCGCACCTTCACCATCCCCTTCGCGCCATTGATTCTGACAGGATGATCCTGCTGCAGCTATCTTATTGTACACCCGATCGGGGACCCTCACACACAGGATTATGAAAAATATCGCTTTACGAGAAGAAGGCCCCCCAATCTCTGGGGCGGCCGCAATCATATCCACCTGTCCATGGCTGACCATTTGGGTCGTAACTGTGACACGCGCTTATGACTCAACTTTTTCGGAATCGACACTATTTCGAAATGTGATGGAAACGTCGCCGAGCGATCTTCTCCAGATCATATGATGAAGGCCTTCGCCCCAATAATCCTGCAGGAGAACATCGGGTTCTCCAAACTTTTTCTTCCAGATGCTTTGGGCCGCAGAGTATCCGCTGTCCAGGCAAAATTCCCGGTATCCCCGCTCCATCATCGACAACCAAATGACGTTTAAGAGCAAGCTTCCAATTCCCCTGCCTTGATAATCCGGATGCACGAAAACGGTCCCCACCTCCATGATGTCCTGTTTGTTCCATGGAGCGTGCTGCCGGATCATGGCGTTTGGCGGCCCATATTCAATCGTGCCTACGACATGGCCATCGATCAGGGCAATTAGAAAGTACCACTGTTCGCCTCCTGATTCCAAATCACGATTCAAGTATTGAATTTTCGATTCGATTTCCTGTTCGATATCCTCATCCAATTCCGACAGGCCTTCCTTGGCGAACGTATCGGTTACAACGATTCGAAAAAAATGCGCAAGCGCTTCGACATCAGCGTATGCGGGTCTCCGGATCTCAATGTCCTGCATCAGTCCCTCTCCTTATTCCCTTCATCAGCTCACAACGAATCGTTGCGTTCATTAACCTCGCTGTTTCTCCAATTATATCCTTAAAACGAGGACAAATCAGCCGAATATAAGGAATTGACGCTCTTAGAAAATTTGAGCGCGGCGGCATCCCATCACGACGTCGTGCGTCTCACTGGATTGCATGAACACGCGGCCGATGCATTAATATGTGAAGGTCGATCTGCACGCGCAAATGATATATCTGCCATAAATATGTGCCCCTTGGTAGCAGCCTTTCATCCCGAATTCGGGATGAACATATTGCGAGATGCAATCCTGGCATTTGGCCCGTTGTCCGGGCGGATCGCTTGTATACCACCAGCCGGACGGATAAGGACACAGCCCTTTGCAGTCCGTAATAACGGATTTCGGCGTGCAGATGATATAATCGGGCGGACAGGAAGCATCTGCTCCGCATCCGCTGCAATATTGACCGTGAGGCGGGCGGCATGGCCCGGCGGCAAAGGAAATACGAACCAGCTGCTCTTCGGGTCTCAGGAGGACTCTCGCCAGCAGCTCCGCTGTTTTTTGTGCGAAACGGTTCAAAATCGAGACTCGACTCGCTTTCCGGGTCAAGCGGCTGATCACCGTCTGGGCTTCTTCATCTTTATTTGCAGGCAAACGCCACATGCTTATCACCTCTTATTCAGGAAGCTATGGTTGCCTTCACGTAGGCTTCCAGCTGTTCGCGGCTGTTGACCAGTCCCTTGTGCCTGATTACGCCGCTGCCGTCAACCGCATAGGCATAAGGCGTGACTTGGACATCCAGCTGACGGGCAAGCTCGGAGGTAACCAGGACGGCTTCATCCTCGTAGCCAATCGTCGAGATGTACGATGCTGCATGCTCTGCGGATGAGAATAACAGAAGGACCGGCTTGACGTGGTGCTTCTTCGCGATGCGGGTAAAGTCCGGAATAATTTGTGCGCACTCTTTGCAGGTCGGCGATCCGAACAACAGGATGGCGGCGGTTCCGGCTAAGCCGCTCGTCGACCACGAGCTCCCTTGCAGATCGGTGGTGACGGCATCGGGAAGCTTGCGGCCGACCGGAATGCCGGATTGGTTGACGCCCCGGGCGGTCCCCATCACCATAATTCCCAGCTGTCTGAACAAGACGAGGTTAAGTAGAACCAACGGTACAACGAGGAGCCATAGAACAATATAGGAGATCCAAAAAAACGTGTTCATCATGCCCTCCTTTACCTCTGTTTGATGTACGGAGCATGCGGGGCGGCGAGCTCGCGGTATATCCGGATGGCATGAACGGCATCCGGTATGCCCACGATGACAAGCAGCGATACCAGGAGCAGCATGCCTTCCAGCAGAAATCCGTTCAGGGCGACTGCTTCTCGATAGTCAAACCATGCCGGATTGCTCCAGGCCATGCTGAGCAGTCCCATAAACCCGTTAATAGCAATGAGCGGCCACCCCAGCCGGGAATGAAATTGCGGACCGAGACAGCCGCAGTCTACCCTTCCTTTCTTCCGTATGTAATAGACAACTCCGATTCCCTGAACAAAGTATAGGACCGAAAGCAAGACAAAACTCATGGATGAGGGATATCCGTAAATCATGGTGACGGCAAGGAACTGCAGCAATACAAGCAGCGCGTGCAGACGGGGACTGCCAGGGAAACGGTCCGGGTCGCCGAAGAAGGCGCTCCAGATGTAGCTGGTAACCGATAACAGCATGGGGAAGGTGGCGGAAATGGCAGCAATTTCATACATCGGAACGGCAGCCTCCCTTCTTAAATTAGGACAGGAGAATCCATAAGATGGATCCTGTCAGCAGCACGTAAGATGCGACTAGCCGCACGGCGCTAAGCAAGGTGCGCTTCAGCCATCTTTTTTCCAGCAGCATGTGGACGACGGACCGGATCAGGGGGAGACTAAATACAGTGCCCCGTATGAATCCGAAGCATATTCCCGCCAGGAGACTCAACCACCAAACCGGCGCAAATATCGATAATAGCATGTATGCATGAAACAGGACGCCGGCTTGAAGCGTAATAAACCCCATGCCCAGAATATGGCCCCAGAGCGCTGCGGAACGGTATCCCGCCTGCCGAATCCATTCCGACGGCACAATGAAATTACCCGAGGGCAGAAGTCCGGATTTATTAAACAGCTCTAACAGGATGAACACGGCAAACAATATGACGATGATTGCGTTATACAATGGCCCCAACGGGGTTAGAGACAGCAAATAATTGACGCCGCCGATCGCAAGCCCGGTCACCGCTCCTCCCAGCGTGCAGGAGAGCACATAGACGAGTGCATAAGCGGCTTTGTTCACCTTCGTGTTATCCAGGCTTCCAAGCACGTTCAACCCGCAGGTGGTATCGACGCTGGCAACCGCAGCGCTTGCGGCAAACAGGAACAGCAGCATGGTTAGCATCTTGCACACGCCCCCTTCACCATTTACACGTTTCTTTCATCATTTTATGAGCCGGTCGGATTGATTATATGTATAATTTCGTCAGGATGTTTGCGGGAAGCTTCTTGCAAGAAGTCTAAGCTCCTTATCCAATGGAGCGGGCAGCGATGAAGGACGGTTCTGCGTTAAGCCGGATGACATCTCGGTCGAATGGAGCAGCCATGCGATCGGTATAATGGCACCAGGTAAGGGAATGAATGAGGGTTTGACCGATCACGGCAAAAAGGCACCGCAAACGCAGGCTGTAACTAACCTGCCGCGGTACCTTCAAACCATGGACTATAGATTAACTTGTGGATCCGTTTAAAATGTAGCTATCATGCAGCCTTGTTGAAGCCGGAGACATCCACATCCAGCGGAAGCTTGGCGGCTCGGGCTTTTTGTGCGGCTTTAAAGAAGATAATCACCAGAACCGCACTGATGACTGCGCCGACGATGTAGGAAGCGTTCATGGACAAACGGAAGCCGATTTGCGCGTTCAAAATATACACCGTCGTTGTGTACAGCATCATGGCGCCGGGAATCAGGGCCACCCAGAAGTTTTTGCGTGCGATGTATAAATACATCGCTCCGACAAACAGGGCAATCACGCCAGTCGCCTGGTTAGCCCAAGAGAAATAGCGCCATAGAATGTTGAAATCGATCTGCGTAAGCGCTATCGAAATGAAAAAGAGCGGAACGGCAATGAGAAGCCGGCTCTTCATGCTAAGCTGCGGCAGCTTGATATAATCGGCAATGATCATCCGCGCGCTGCGGAATGCCGTATCGCCGGACGTAATCGGCAGAACGATAACCCCAAGCACAGCGAATGTACCAACAACCGCCCCAAGCGTGACCTTCGCGACTTCGCTTACGACAAGCCCCGTGCCGCCTGTTGCGAGCAGCTCATTCAGACCGGTCGAGCCGTGGAACAAGCTCATTGCCGCAGCTGCCCAGACCATGGCGATAATCCCTTCGGCGATCATCATGCCGTAGAAGATTTTGCGGCCCTGCCCCTCGCGCTGGGTCGTGCGCGAGATGATCGGCGTCTGAGTCGCGTGGAACCCCGACAAAGCTCCGCACGTAATCGTCAGGAACAGCAGCGGGAAGATCGGCAGATTGTCAGGATGCATATTGGTAAATGTCAGCTCTGGAATCGGCGCCTTCTGGATGATCAGCATCGCACCGACGCCGACAGAGGCTATCAGCAGCAGCGCACCGAAGATCGGGTAGAAGCGGCCGATGATTTTATCGATGGGCAGCAGCGTTGCCAGGATATAATAGCCGAAGATGGCAACCGTAATCATCCACAAGCTGATAGAGCCATTCATCAGGTTGTGAAGCAGGCTAGCCGGCGAGGTGACGAATACCGTTCCTACCAGAATCAGCAGCAGAATGGCGAAAGCGTTGACTACATGCTTCATGACTTTGCCCAAGAATTTCCCGGCAAGCTCAGGAAGATGGGCACCGCGGTTGCGAATCGAGATCATGCCGGTCAGATAGTCATGCACGGCTCCGGCGAATATGCAGCCAAATACAATCCACAGAAAGGCAACCGGACCGTATAAGGCTCCCATGATCGGCCCGAAGATCGGTCCGACCCCCGCGATGTTAAGCAGCTGGATCAGCGAGTTTTTGCCCGTACTCATCGGCAAGTAATCAACGCCATCCTGATTGACGTAAGCCGGCGTGGACCGCTCCTCTTTGACGCCGAATAACTTCTCAATATATTTTCCATACGTAAAATAACCGAGTATTAACAGCAGAATCGATACGATGAAGGTAATCATATCTATCGCCTCCTCCTTTGGAATCGCTTACATCGATTATAAGGAAATTCCTGCGGGCAGGAGGTAATTTGCGATTAACATGTCGTTTATACGGATTAAGATGCACAAAGTGCATGCTAACATGCAAGGGAGTTTACGCAGGTCGTCCTATAGCTCCAATGCCTCACGAAAGGCCTTGGCGTAATTGCGGCTCACGGCCAGCAGCTCGCTGCTCCCCTTCAGCTCCAGCTGGTAGGCGCCATTAAACCATGGGACGAGCCTTTTAGCATATTTAAGATGAACGATGTAGCTTTTATGGATCCGAAAGAACGGGTACAACCGAAGCTTCGCCTCCAGCTCCTTGAGCGGCGTTTTCACATGAAACTCCCGATGGACGGTAACAATCTTGGAAAACGGATCTTCCCGCGATATATAAATAATGTCATCCGGATCGATAAAATGAATCTGCCCCTCCTCCTCCAACGACAGCTTGCCGCAGGATTTCAATGGCGCTGGCGATTGCTGCCTTGGCGATAGGATCGCTCTCTCCAGTCTTCGAACCGTCTCAGCCAGACGATCCTCATCGATGGGTTTCAGCAGATAGTCTATCGCCTCATACTGGAAGGCATCGGCGCCAAACTGCGGATACGCGGTGGCGAATACGATTTTCGGCGGCTTCTTCATTTCCTGCATGGCTTCGGCGGCCGCAAGTCCGTTCATGAGCGGCATTTCAACATCGAGAAATACCGCGTCGGGCTGCAGCTGCAGCGTCTTCAGCACCGCTTCTTCCCCTGATCCCGCTTCGCCCGTCACTTCAATGGAAGGGTACTGCATTAATAGAAATCCGAGCTCCTCCCGGCTGTATCGTTCATCATCCACAATGATGGTTCTGATTCGGTCTGTCATGATGCGCGTGATCCCTGCCTTTATCTAAACTTATCGTCAGCTGCCGAAGGCGCCGGCGGTATATGGAATACAACCTCGGTACCCTCTGACTCCTTGCTCTTAATCTTTAATGAAGCGGATCCCCCGTACATTAACGTCAAACGCCGGTTAACGTTGAACACGGCCATTCCGGTGCCGGATGTGGATTGCATCATCTGAAGACCGAGCTGCCGCAGACGTTCAGCAGGAATTCCTTCTCCGTTATCCTTGATCGTAACGGTCACGCCGGACGACGGCTTGCCGGTGATCCTGATGCGAATGATGCAATCATCCGTTTTGTTCCTGAAGCCGTGCCGAATGCAGTTTTCCACGAGCGGCTGCATCGTCAGCGGCGGAACAATAGCGTTCAGAGCCGACTCTTCAACCTCATATGAGATCGCAAGCTTATCCTCGAACCTGGTTTCTTCAATGCTCATATAGGAACGGATATGCTGCAGCTCCTCTTGAAGCGTCGCTTTCTCGGCAGCAGCTGCCGTTAAGTTCTGCCGGATATAATCCGACAAGCTCCGAAGCAGCTTGCGCGCTTTCACTGCATCAATCCTCGTTAGCGACAAAATCGTATTGAGCGCGTTAAACAGAAAATGCGGATGGATCTGTGCCTGAAGCGTCTTGATCTCGGCCTCCCTGGCCAGCTCCTTCGCTTCGGCAAGCTGAGCTGCTTCCAGCTGATAGCTTAACAGCATACTGAGCCCGGACATCAGCTCCGTGGTAACATGCGTAATATCCTTCTTGCTGGGGAAATAAAATTTAAGCGTCCCGACCGTCTCCCCTCCCTGCTTCAGGGGACCGACGATCGCCGCGCCAAGCGGACAATCCCGCATCTGGCATTGGATCTGATGCCGGTCGACAATCAGCAGCTCCCCCTTCTCGATAACGTGCCGGGTTACCTCTGTCTGCAGCGGGCGTCCAGGCGCATGGTGATCGTCTCCTATGCCGATATGGGCCAGGATGACACGGTCATCGGTCATCGCGATTGCGCTTGCCTTCACTTCCTCGAACAGAATCCGGCAGACCGCTTCGGCCGATTCGGGCTTCATGCCCTGCCGCATGTAACCGAGCGTCTTCCGGGCAATCCGAAGCGAGGTTTGGGCCTGTTGGGCTGCAGCCTTCTGTTCTTCATTGACTACGGATCGGATGATCAGCAGGAACAAGGCGCAGCCGATCCCATTGGCCACGATCATGGGAACCCCGATAAAAGCGACCAGGTTCAACGCCTGGTCGAAAGGCCTCGAAAGCAGCAGAATAATCAGCATCTGCAGCGACTCTGCCAGCGCTCCGAGGACTAAAGCTGCGGAGACGCTGATCTGCTCGTTCTTTTTCCGAAACAGACTTGCCAGGATGCCTGCCAGCATCGTCGCCAATCCGCAAGCAAGGCTTGTAAAGCCGCCTAACGTGAAGCGGTGCAGGCCTGCAACAAGCCCTGCCCCCAGACCGATCTTCCATCCGCCGAAAAGCCCGGCCATTGCAATACCAACCACCCGTGAGTTAGCTATGGCTTCTTCCTCGGACACCTGGAGCATCCATTTATTCACGGCAAGCGACTCTGTGCTGACTGTAATGCCGGTATACGTTCCGACAATGCCCAGCACCCCGAAGACCAGAACGGCCTGGAGCCGCTGAACGGAGGACAGCTTGTCCTGGCTCAGCATCGTACGGAAAAATCGCAGCCGGGTCACGATAAAAGCGATCGTAACAATAATGCCGATCCGTTCCGTCATCGTGATCAGCAATTCGAACATGGCGTCACCTCAGTTCATATCCCGTTAGTCATAACCATCGCCTATATGCAGTATACCGTCAAGAATGCTCTCCATACCAGCCTCCGCGGACTAAAGAATACGCGAAGCACACAAAAACCCCCCTTTCGCATAGGGCCCTATGCGTCCGAGGGCAACTTGCAGAAGTGCTCGATTAACACGGTTTCTTAATTATCGATCAATTTCAATCAAAATTTATTTCGTGCAGAAGCTCGGCGTTTAATCCTCCGGTGTCCACTCCATATAAATGCGGTATTTAAACCCTACAATTTCGGCATTGCTCTCCGCTTTCCGCTCAATCTCTCGAAACCCTAATTTCGAGTAAATCCGATGTGCGGCTTCGTTGGCATCGGTAACCTCAAGAACATAGCGACGATAGGGCAGCTTCTCCACCACATAGTTCAACAAGGCAGAGGAAATGCCCTTTCCGCGATCACGGGTCAATGTCGCCACACATTCGATATACCCCGTCTTGTCATCGTAAGGCAAAGCGGTATTAAACTCATTTGTCATGACATGGTAAGCCAGTTCCCCCGTTTGCACGCCGAAAGCGTTCTGAAGCGGCTCCAGTTCGACCGGCATTGCCCGCTGCCGATTGTTGGAGCAAGCCAGTATACCGGCAACCCTTCCGTTGAGTTCGGCCACATAGAAGACCTCGGAGCTAAACAGATCTTTGAAGGCGGAAATGAGGGTCGAGCGGTCCTTCGTGAAATAAGATAATTCCTCATAATACCCATCCACGAATACCTCAGCCACCTCATACCGTACGTCACGACCCGCTTCGGCCATATTATAAATCGCGATTGAATCCATCCATCATTCCTCCTGTCCAAGAAAATCCTTTCAACCAGCTGCACATCCTATTCATCCAACGTTCGTTTAAGAACAGATTACATAACATTCCGCCGGGTTTACACCGTCTTCAGAATAAAATGATGATCCGTCTAAAGACGGATAGCCGGCGGCAGTTCTAAACCTCTAATTTCGTAATAATTAAAAGTAAGCGCTTTAATGACGGTCATATCTGATTTCTTGCATCTAGCGTTTAAGGCTGCCGGGTTGGTCAAGTACGTTTATACATCTCAATGACAAGGGTGTGAAAAGAATGTTGAAAAGCTCAAGGTTTCGCAAATGTGGACTCTTGTTCCTGACGGCAATTCTGCTCGCTGTCTGTATTCCCCTCCCTTCTGCCAAAGCGGCAGCGCTTATCACAATTGATTCTCATCAGGATGGACAAACCATTCAGCCGGGTAAAGCCGAGTTGTCCGGCACCTACTCCGGCGTCTATGATCTCGAACTGATCGTGAATGGTAATATGGTGGAAGACGTCCACATGGATGATCCGGACGGTGATGACAGCGGGACTTGGTCTTATTCGCTTGATACGACTCAGCTGGACGGGGCCATAGAAATTGTCCTCAAATCCAAAGATGTTGTAACCCGGTACGGAGTTTGGTCTCCATGGATTTACTTGAACGTAGATAATCCCCCGGCGAACATACCTCAAGTTCAAATCGTAAGTCCTGCCGAAAACACACGGCTTCGAAATAAAGTCGACGTCCAGATTTCAGCCGTAGGCAAAAATCCGATTTCGCGCGTCGAGCTCCGAATCGACGGGGGCGGGTGGATCCCGGTTCTGCCGGCCAAGAAAGGATATTTATATACCTGGGATACCCGTCAATCAACGCAGCCGGTCCACAGCCTGGAAGCCAGAGCAACCGATACGCACGGCAATACAGGCTACAGCTTATCCGTCTATGCGCAAACCGGAATTACTGCATCCGGCAGTATTTCGGCTGCCAGTGCTGCCGTCACTAGCGACGTTTACGGGGATGAACCGAACTTTGGCCAGGATCGTGCTACGGTAATGGACAGCGTCTATTTGGAGTCCGTTCCCCCAGAAACCGTTACGGAACATGTATACGGTCCGGGTCAACCCCTTCCCGATCAGGACCGAGCAATCTGGATATGGGAAAATGCCTCCTATCCTTTGGTGCTGAACCCGAATGCGCGTTATTCACTCGCTGCCATGGCGAAGGATACCGCTACCTTTGATCAGCGCCCCATCAAGACGCTGTATCTGGCAGTCGGACAGTTTCAAGGAGCCATGATGCTGGAGGATTATCGAAATGAAGTGCAGCGGTTTATTACGTGGGCGCATGAAGAAGGCTTTGATGTGCAGGCATTGATTGCCGGCGGTACCAAGCCTCCCTACTTCGGGGCTTACAGCCGTTATCATGCACAGGCGGTTAAGGAATTCGAGCAGGTATTGAATTATAATCTCGCTTCCGAAGCATCCGCCCGGTTTGACGGAATCAATCTGGACACGGAACCGTATATCCTGCCTGATTTCAAAACGGCAAAGCCCTCCGTACAAATTCAGTATCTGGATATGCTGAAGCTGCTCATGTCACGCAAAGACGCGTCCGGACTTTCGCTCTCGGTCGGGGCTGCGATTCCAAGATGGTATGATTCTTCGGCGGATGCCAGCAATATCACCTGGAATGGGGAGACGAAGTGGTTGTCCGAGCACATTCAGGACACGGCTGATTACATCTCCATCATGAATTATCGCGATCAGGCCGAAGGTTCTGCAGGCATTATTGCCCATGCCGTAAACGAGCTGGCTTATGCCTCCAAGATCGGGAAACCCAAATCCGTTGTGATCGGAGTCGAAACGAAAGACATCGCCGATGGCGGAGATCCGGAGACCATCAGCTTCCACGAGGAAGGTCGGCTCTATATGGAGCAGGAGTTAAATAAGGTTTACGCCGCTTTCGAAAGCGATCCTGCATTTGGCGGCATTGCTATCCACCACTACACTTCGCTGGTCGACTTCCCGAGTGAGTGGGGGCCTAACGGATTCAAATGGCAGCCTCCAGCAGACAATGAGCCTCCCGGCCAAGTCGGCCGGGTATCTGCGGCCGCATTCGATTACCAGCGGATCGACATTCATTATGATATGGCCATGGACAACAGCGCCGTGAACGAATACCGGATCTATCGCGGCACCGATGCAGCATTCGAGATTGGACCGGATACGTATGCAGGTTCATCGAAGACCCTATCTTTCGAGGATACCGGGCTGCTGCCTGGCACGACGTACCACTACAAAATAACGGCCGTTGACATCAGCGGCAATGAAGGATCACCCAGCGCTGCGGCAGTGGCAACGACCGCTCCATCCGCAATGAAGCCCATGATCATTGACCATATGGCCATTCTCTATAATGAAGGCGTCGCTACGGTTACCATCCAGGTCGTTGACATGGAGACGAAGCAGCCGATACCCGCTGCTAAGATCAGCGGACGGTTCACCCATATGGCTGGAAAGTATGTGCTAGGAGTGACAAATACGGATGGCATGTTCACCTCCCGTTCTGAACTCATCTCTCTGCCGAGCGGCGAGATCGGTTTTCTCCCGCGGCGCATCATCGCAGACTCCTATTATTGGGCAAGCGCATATGATCAGCACCCCTACCCGACCGTCATTTGGGAGCCTTAAGAGCTGCTGGCAATACAAATCGTTCTTCTGTACGAGTTAACGGCTTGATTGGCGCTTAATCGATCGGGATTTTAATCGAAGCAGTAAAAGGGACCGTTCCCTTCTCAGCAGAAGGGGGAACGGTCCCTTTTCATATAGGAGTTATTTCAACTCTTGGTTCATGAACACCAATCTGTCGATTCTTGATCTATCGTTCATATGTAAACCCTGTCCATTACAGGTTTTACGAAGATATATCCTCCAGCAATTCTTGAAGACGCTGCTTTTCTTCAATTAATCGCTCAAATGCGCTTCGATTCAAATTTATCGCATTGATTTCAGCAAGCGTTTCATTCAATTCCGCGGCTCGCTCTAAATTGAATTCGATCTCAAGCTTTAATATGAGTAACTTCGCATATAAAATCTGAGACATTTCTTCTTTTTTACCTGTAAGTCCTTCAATGATTTTATATGCGGTTCGATAGTCGTTTTTAGAATGCGCTAATGTATATGCGCTATAGAATCGTTTTTCAATGGTAGAGGTACCCGTTGAATGTGGATTTCCTCGACCTTCCCTTTCTTTTTTTTGCCCTATAATCAGATAATTCCCTGCAGGATCTACAAGATTAAAGCGAATATCTTCTTTATTGGTGCTTATTTTTGTAATTCTAGGCTCTCCGCTTCGGAACACTTTTCCGTATACCTTTTTTAAATTCGCTATAAATTCAGAGTATACACTTTCAACATCCTCAACAAGAATATAAGCGCCATTTATGGATTTTTCTTTTTCATAATTTTTCTGCCTCGTGAAACTCACCTCACCTATTCGATGCTTCACGGCTGCATATCCATAAGGAACGGATTGCATATAGGTTACGTCAAATCCAAGGGCTTCGTAAAACACAACAACCTCTTCTAGTGATTTGCAAGGAAAAATAGGAATCGTTTTATTCATTATCCCCCACCTTTCTTACTGCATTTTTTAATGTACACTTCTATCGTACAACATTCGTGCAAATGATAATGTTTGGCTAAAAGTCATCAATTATATAAAGGGATCAACGTTGGAAAGCAGTCATCTGCTTTAACGATTCGTGGCAATGATTACGAACATGATGCGTTAGAAATCGGAGCAGCAAGGGGACCGATCGTTACCTCTGATAAATTATGAATGCATCGATAATTTCCTTTAGATATTTTTTATAACATGTTAGCATCAAATTGCAGCACCCAATTTACCAAAGAAAGGAAATTAAAAATGACGAATATGACCGTCGAGCATCTTCCAACCTACCGTATTGCCTATGTACGACAAGTTGGCCCGTACGGCCCTGCCAATGCCGAGGCGATGGAAAAGTTAAAAGAGTGGGCTATAGAGCGAGAGCTTCTCACAACCTCGGCCATCCTGTTTGGAATTCCGCAAGACAATCCCGCAGCAACACCTCCCGAAAATTGCCGGTACGATGCCTGCATTGTCATTTCGGAGGATTACGAAATCGCCGGATCCATCAACGAAAGCGAGCTCGTTGGCGGAACCTATGCCATTTATAAAATCAAACACACCGCTGAAGAAGTACAAAGGGCATGGAGTGAAGTTCTCCCCTTTATTCAAAGCAAAGGCTATCAAATGGATAACAGACCGGTCATCGAAAGATATACGGGTGAAATGATAACCAATCATTCATGTGAAATTTGTATCCCCATCATAGCCTGACAGATTATCATGCCGCACCTAAATAAAAGAAGAACAAGGGGTTATCGGCAAGCGATCCCTTCTTGTTCTTCTTTCGATTTACGATTTAGCCAATATCCCTTGTTCAACGGAGCTTTCGATGATGGACTGCGCCACTTCCCATAATGTCCTTGATCCATTCTTGATCTCTTGATTCCGGTTGATGACCTGCTCACTTGTAATCTGATATTTCTGCCAGGTATCTCCCTGGTTTAAATGATTATGGATAAGCGGTTGTAATCGATCAAGTGAGGAAGCGAACTTGGCTTCGTCCGTCTCCTTCCTCTCAAATTCTAACCATAGATTCATAAATTCCTCTTCCTGCTCTGGCGGAAGCATGCCAAACAACCTCTGGGCTGCTTGCATTTCCCGTTCAAACTTATCACTGTGCCCGGCCGTATCATAAGCGAATGTGTCGCCGGCATCGATTTCGACCAAATCATGGATAAGCAGCATCTTGAGCACTTTGAGGAGGTCGATTGAACGGTTCGAATGCTGATGCAGCACAAGGGCCATCATTGCAAGATGCCACGTGTGTTCCGCATCGTTCTCAAGCCTTGGCCCGTGAATAATCTTAGTTCTTCGTTCAATGGTTTTAAGCTTGTCGATTTCAACAATGAAATTGATTTGTTCTTTAAGCAGGTTCTCCACCAGAATTTCCCCTTTATCAGTTCGTGTAGTATTGTTAGCGTGTTCGTAAAAATAAACTACCATGTGCCGTTCTTTATGTACTTTGATTTTGTGCCGTCAATATCATTCTTCAATCCTATGGATGATATGAAGGGGGTGAGCCTGATCTTAAAAGATAAGGCTCACCCGTTTTTACTTATGCGCGATGCTTTTTGTGTTTCTCACACTTTACAATCACTTTTTGTCCAGGCTTGAGGACAATCACTAGAACCTTATCATGGTGTTTTTTCATGAAAAATCCTCCCTTCGAGAAAGATAATATAATATATGTAAATTTAAGAGAATGACTTAGACGCTATGGCAATTAAATCTTCGATTAGACTCTTGCAACGTTGTATGACTCCATCTTCGCGGCTGATGACAAAAATGAAGTCAATCGGAGCTTTGTATCGCACCTGGCCAGATCTATAGTAAAAGGCTGCCTTTGGGGCAGCCCTAACCTTATTAACGTTTATTTGCTAACTGAAAGAATAAACTTCTCCAATGATCCCGAAGCCGTAATGCACTGATTACATGCTTGATTGTCCATACAGACGTAATGACCAACCGAAGAGAAATTATCCGGTGAAGCGAAAGCAGATTTGGTTCTGACCGAGAAGTATGCAAGCTCTTGATGTCGATTGCAGAACAGGCAGTACCCCTTCTTGTGTGTCGGCGTTATTCTGCCCTCGATCCCGATGAACTTCCCTTCGAACGGATAGACAATGAACAAACGGCTTGTTGCAATATCCACCCAGCTCAAATACGTCGTATACCGAAAATCGATGGATCCTAGATCAGGCACTTTCAGTTTTTTATTTTTAGGGAACAGCTTCTGAATCTGTTTGACCGTAATCGGCGGATAAGGCTCCATATACGGCTCCAATGCGTTAAGATATCTTTGGAAATCATTGGCCGTCTCGAGAGTCGTGATCTCCTCAAACAGCTTCTTCTGATCCTGTGTCAGATCAGGGAATGCTTCCGTGATGTTCACGACGGAACGATATCTAACGGTTTCCAAGACGCTCCGATCCGCGGCGGTTCGCAGGGTCTTCTGAATGAAATCGGCTTGCTTTTTAATGACGTTGAATTGATGGTTTCTAATAAATGGTGCACTCACAGCTCTTCAGCCCCTTATTTTTTATGAAAAATGAATAAGGTGCAAAGCCTATTATTAGAAACGATAACATCCAAGGCTGGGCGATGGAATTCCTTCGATCGCACCCATGCAAAGTATCGCCCTAGTTAGGCTTTGCATGAGCACTTCCTAGTAAATAAGCAATCTCGCATTGCCATCGGTACTACCCCCAATCTCATAACATGCGAAAAGTATATCAGGAAATACCATTGGGCGCAATTTAGAATGGCGACTGCGGTCAAGACTTCATCTCATTCTCAATCCGGCTCATAAAGTCTTCAGCCGCGCTGTAGCCGAGTTGTTTAAGATACCAATTGTTAGCCGCCGCTTCGATCAGGCCGGCAACATCACGTCCTGGTTGAAGCTGAACCTCGATATGCGGAATTTGGATGCCTAAGTACTCCGTGAACTGTGGGACCGCCTCCAATTCATTGTTTAGCGAGTCTCCTTGCCATGGCGACAGCTCGATATCAAGCACAATTCGCGTCTCGTCCTGAAACGCCGTGCGCCCGTATTGGCGTACCACATTGATCAGTCCGATGCTTCGCAGCGCCAGGAACTCGCGGCTGATCTCATTATGAGTACCAAGAAGTGTCGTCGGCCCCAGCTTCTTAAGCACCACGATATCATCTGCGACGAACCGGTGTCCTTTTCGGATTAGAGTGTGTGCTGTCTCGCTTTTGCCAATCCCGGATTTGCCCCTGAGCAGGATGCCTATGCCCGATACATTCACACAGACCCCATGGATGGACATCTCTGGTGCCAGCGTCTTCACTAAATAGCTGTTGAGCTTCGCGATAAATTCCGTTGTGGTCTCGATCGTCCGCAGTAAAGGAATGCCTTCTTGATTGCAGAAAAGGGTCAGATAAGGGATCTCCTGCTGTCCCGACGTTACAATAAAGCACGGCGGATGATATTTAACGATGTTGCCGATATGTAACTTGCGTTCCTCTATACTAAGCGTAAGCAAGTAGTTAATTTCCTTGCGTCCAAGCACCTGCACTCGCTCCATAGGAAAAAAGTTAAAATACCCGACAAACTCAAGCCCCGGCCTGTGCGTCTGGGCACGGGTGATCAAACGATCCATACGGTCGGCTCCTGCAAGCACTTCTAATTGAAATTTTTCCGTAAGACTTTGAACGGTGATCGACTTCATGTTGTTCTCCTCCTGCGGCTAAAGGTGCCTGTAGTACACCTGAGATTTATTGTGGTCCTCCGATATATTCAACGGCCATCAGGGGCTTTCCTGCATATTTGTGGGATAAGGGCTGGCACAAGTGAAATCTGTTTCGTTCTCTTTACCTTCAGAAATGAAACGTTTGAAGATGATGCATGCAATTCATGATTGGGCAAAGCATAGCGAATCCTACAAAAAAAATGACCCTGCCGCCTCAAGCATGCAGGGTCAATTTATTTATTTCTCCACGTTCATGGCAGGGAATCGTTCATCTTGCGGCTTCATCCGAACATTACGGTGCAAAGGTCAGCTCAGCCTTGGATTCGCCGGCCCAATCACCGACTGGAGTCACGACATACGTTGCGCCTGCTGTCAGTTTGCTGCCCTGCGCAAGTTCGAATACGCCTGCTGCCCCTTTGCGGCTGGAATATTTATAGGCGGCTGTCCGTTTATTCCCCTCTGCATCCGTCAATTCCACGCTGCGGCCGGAGAACAATTCATCGCCCGGATCCTCCGCCAGCGTTACGACGATGGAGGTTTCACTAGCAGCCTCGGCTTTAACGATATGGAGCGGGTCCATCTCCTTGGCTACGAAGGTTGGGTTAGCAATTTGCACCCAATCCGAAGTAACCGTGTACGTAACGCCAGGCTTCAGGACTTGACCCTCCGGCAAGCGAAATTTCGGTTCTTGTTTGCCGTCTGTGGACTGCGTAAACGGAACGTATTTGGCTGTGATCGGCTGTCCGCCTTCCGGCGTGATCGTCACCTCTCTGGCTTGGCCGGAGGAAATGATCTGGTACTCCACCCCATCCGCCCGGTTGTTCTCATCCAAGATGAACGCATTTTCCCCGCGACCGGCACTATAGGCGGAAATGACGTAGCCGTAATCGACAACCCCGTTCGCCTTGAGTGCCTCCAGCTCAAACGTATCGTTGGCCACCTGTCTAACCTCTGTCATGTCAAGCTTATCAGCGTTGCCCGCAAAGCTGCCCGCATCCTTGCCCTTATAAGCCAGCGTGTAGGTTGCCCCTGGCTGCTGTACGGAAGTAGGGACGATATACGTTGCAATCGAGCCGGTTTTTAGACGCGGCATATTCGTCAGGGTAAGTCCGTTCGTAAAAACAAAATCCTCTTTAGCTTGAGCAAATGCTTCATTTTCGGCCGTCAGCGGGGCGTCGAAGGTAACGATCAACGTTATAGCGTTTAAGGCACGGACGTGTGTAATTTTGGCATTTGCCGAAGGGATCGCCTGACGGGCTTTATCCAGCAAGAACGCTGCTTCGCCACGGGTGGTGCTGTCATTCTCTGAGAAGAACGGCTCCGCCCAGTAATGCACGGATTTTACATCCCGTTTCAACGCTTTGGCCACGATCTGCACCAGCTCGGCGTTTGTTACGGATCCGCTTGGGTCAAATCGTCCGTCTTCCGCCTGCATAATATCGAGCGATGCCAGCGCTGCTGCGTACGGGAAGGACCAATGACTCGGAAGTGTATCCGTTATGTGAGCTGGCAAAGCTGGCGGACCTTCGAGGCCAAACGTAAGAGCGACCAGCTTCGCCAATTCGGCGCGGGTAATGTCGTTCTGTATTCTCATCGAACCATCCTTGTAACCATGGATGATGCCAAGCCGGCTCAGTTCATTGATCGCTCCTTGAAGGTCCTGCGAGGTAATGGGTGCCGAAGCGGCGTTTGCCGGCTGTGCGGCCAATGGCAAGGATGCGGTGCCAAGGGCTGCTGCCAGCATAAGGACAGCCAGTTTAGTCGAATATTTATTCATCGTTAAGTCCTCCTTAAGCTTCATAGGTGCGATTCTGCTCGCCCTACCTATAGATTAAAGGAGAAGCCTAAACGCCTAAGAAACCGGGTATTAACCGTTTCGAAAATGTTTATTAACAATTTCTAAACTCGTTATACGGAAAAGCGGTAGCCCGCCCCCCACACGGTCTCGATATATTGCGGATTCGAAGGATCCACCTCTATCTTCTCACGCAATCTGCGGACGTGAACCGTCACGGTTGCGATATCCCCGTTCGAATCCATGCCCCATATCCGTTCAAACAGTTCATTCTTACTAAAGACGCGATTCGGATGGCTTGCCAAAAACTCCAGCAGGCTAAACTCGCGGGTCGTAAATATCACTTCCTGGTTGCGGACGTGGACCCGGCGGGCTGCTTTGTCAATAACAAGACCACGGAGACGGATTTCCGACCGGGGATCAGTCCCCGTTTTACCTGTTAACCGCTCATATCTTGCCAGGTGCGCCTTGGCTCGCGCAACCAGCTCCCCGGGGCTGAACGGCTTGGTAATGTAATCGTCGGCACCAAGATGAAAGGCACGGATCTTATCAATTTCTTCTTTTTTGGCGGAAACGATTAAGATCGGTACCTCCTTCGCTTGCCTGATTTGTCTGCATACATCATATCCGCCGATCCCCGGAAGCTGCAGGTCGATGATGATGAGATTGTAATCGTTGTTCATGGCAAGCCGAAGTCCTTCATTGCCGGTATGGCATAAATCGACGAGATACCCGTTCAACTCAAAATAGTCCCGCTCCAGCTGTGCGATCGTAATTTCATCCTCGATGATCAGAATCCGGGTTGTCATCTGTATGTGTCCCTCCTAGGTCCTTCGTTCTTCTTAGCGTGAAGTAAAAGCTCGTGCCGACTCCAAGCTCGCTGCTCACCCATATCGAGCCTCCGTGGCCCTCGATGATCTGACGAGCGATCGCTAGTCCGAGTCCGCTGCCGCCTGTTGAGGAATTGCGCGATCGTTCGGCGCGGTAGAAGCGCTCGAAAATATGCGGGAGGTCTTCGGATGAGATTCCCATCCCGTTATCCTGTATTTCAACAGTGACCCATTCCGGCGATGCTTGCACCGAAATGAGAATGAACTTGTCTTTTTTGTTCATGAAATTTTGGGCGTTTCCAATGATATTAAGCATGGCGCGCTTTAATTTTTCCAGATCGGCTACAACCTCAATATCCCTGCTCGGGCGCTCGCCCCACTTCAGCAAGATTCCCTTCTCTTCCATTTCGTAATGCAGCTCATCCATGCAGTCGTCCAGAAAGCTGACGATGCTCACATTCTCGAACAAGAACGGAATTTGCTTTAAGTCCAGCTTGGAGTACAGAAACAGCTCGTCCACCAGCTTATCCAGGTCGATCGTTTTGGAATAGATGATATTGACGTACTTGTCCATCTTCTCCGGGGTATCAGCGACCCCATCACGAATGCCTTCAATGTATCCTTTGATGTTCGTAATCGGGGTACGCAAATCGTGCGAAATATTGGATATCAGTTCCTTCCGATTCTCTTCGTCCTGCAAACGGAGCTGCACCGATTCATACAACCGCTTGCGCATATTCTCGAATGCCTCGTTCAGCAGACCGATCTCGTCTTTGGAACGCAAATCGAGTGCAAACAGCAAATTCCCTTCCACGATGTGCTCAGTCGAGCTTCGAAGCAGATTCAGCGGTTTGACCACACTGCGGGTAATCCAGCGATATAGCATCGCGTTCGCGATGACGATGATGCCGATAAGCAGCACCACGATCATAGGGAGCAGCTTGCGGGTCACTTCGCCGAAAGGGCTGCGTTCATGAATAACATAAACACTCCCTTTCGCCCCATCCGAGTACCGAAAGTCGAATTTGGCATAAGCGTAAAACCGTTCGCCGATGTTGAATGTATCGCGAATATGGTGGTTGTCCAGCTCATAGGGAGGCAGATGCTCCTCCAATTCGGGCTGGTTGAACGTATGCGATTCGAAGACTTGATTGCTCTCCCGGCGAACGTAAAGACCGGCCCGCACCGTTTTCAGCTTGAAATCGTAATCCTGCAGCAGCTCCTGGTTCATCAGCTCATCCGGTTCATTTTTGGCAAGGTACTTCAATTCAAGGAAGATGGATTCCTCCTCCTCCGTCAGCGGGTTGAGCTGATAATGCACTTTATAGAAATCCCGGAAGCTGTGAATATCCCCTGTCGCCGCGATGGTGAACAAACTGGCCGTCAGGGCGAATACGAGCAGGCTGACAAGAAGCATGCCTGTGTAGGACAGCAATAATTTGATTCGAATGGACATACGCTCACCTCGCTGCGAATTGCAATGCACGGTTAGTGCATAAGAGTCAATGCCATACCGCTTGATGCTATATAGAAACGAGAAGCCTCCTGATCCACCTTCAAAGTGGCTGAGGAGGCTTCGATTCATTGGATATTGGATATCCGTTATCCCCGATTCGAGCATGGTGAACAACGCATGGCGGACTTATTTTCGCTTGGAATGGAATTGACGATGGAGCTCCCGAACCTCTTGGGCCAGCTCGGGTACCGGACCGTCTATGGCCGTATCACGGATAACCTCTTGAATCGGAAGATTTCGTACACGGGGTGCCGCAACTCCCATTTCCTCAAGCCATTCTGCCAGCTGTTTCGAGGAGCTTGCGTATACAATCCGACCTAGTCCAACCCAGCCGTGGGCCGCTGCGCACATTGGGCAATGTTCGCCCGAGGTATACACGGTCGCCTTCGCTCTCTCCTCAGGCGTCATGTGATTAGCCGCCCACCGCGCTAATGCAAACTCCGGATGCTGCGTATGGTCCCCGCCGGCAACATGGTTATGGTCTTCGGCAAGCACGTCTCCGTCTGCGGATACAAGCACGGAGCCGAATGGCTCGTCGCCTGCCTCAAGTGCCTCCTTCGCGAGCTCAACGCATCGCTTTAGATGCTTCAGATCGATATCGTTTATCATCAATGGAATCCTCCTCATCGAAACATTTAAATTAAGCAGCCCTTGGCTGCGCATAATCTGAATAAAACGTTTTGTTCAGCGTCCTTTTCCTTATACACCGTAATGCTAACATGTATCAATCCAAACGAAAAATATATAAAAAATATGATGAGCTTAGGTTTTACATATGCATTGTCTTACGAGAATCCGCACCAATATGCTAACATGGGAATAACCAGATCAAAAACATAGCCAAAGTTCGTATTTGCTTAGGTTTTTCATATATGAGAAGGAGTGCTTTCAAAGATGGATATCCGACAGCTGCGATATTTTATCGCGATTGTAGAGGAAGGGAAAATCTCTGCTGCCGCCAAGAGGCTTCATCTTTCCCAACCCCCTTTAAGTCAACAATTGAAAGCCATGGAGGAGGAGCTTGGCTCCAAATTAATAGAGCGCAGCGGGAAACATTTAGAGGTAACCGAGGCGGGAAAAGCTTTATATAAATATGCTTTGCAGATGAATCAGTTGATGGAGGAGGCGAAAATGGAGGTTCAGGAAGTAGGAAAAGGAGTGAACGGGAGTTTATCCATCGGCGTAAATACGTTCTCGGTAGGCGAGCTGCCCCATATTCTTCATCAGTTCCAACGCCAATTCCCTAAGGTAACCTATAAAATTCAGCAAAACGAGTCAGCGCATCTGTGCAAATTAGTGAGGGATCGGGATGTCGAGCTGGCGATCATTCGCCTGCCGTTGGAATTGGACGATTTCGAGGTGCTTCACCTTTATACCGAGCCTTTTTACTTCATTTCGTCGGATAAACAGAAGCTGTTCGAAGATGAAGTGTCGCTGCAGGACATTCATAATCAACCGCTCATTCTGCCAAGCACCCAGGGATTAGGCGTGCACTATTTGATATTGGAGGCATTTTCCCGCTTCCATCTGCATCCCCATATTACAGGTGAATGCTCTGATATTTCGCTGTTGATGGATTTAGTTTCATCCGGCTTTTGCGGGTCGATCGTTCCGGAAACGGTGCTCAAACGGCATAAGGGGTACTCGATCCATGCTCATAAAATCTCCGGGTCAGCCGAGATGTCAGCTCCGGTCGGACTCATCTGGCTGAAGAATCACTCCTTATCCAAAATTGCACAGAACTTCGTCGATGTATTGATAGCAAAAAACAATTAAGAGGATGAACAAGCCCGATTGCTCACACACGAGCAATCGGGCTTGTTTCGTATGTAATCTATTTTACCTATCGATGTGTAACTCCTTATGCGAACATCAATCGCGGAATATCGCAATAACAAGGCATTTCCATTAGAGCAGTGCCAGTCCTTGATACATATAAATAGAGTATATCTATCTACTAATTATGATTGGTAGGTAACTTCGCAAAAAATAAAAACCGAAGAGGAGTGACCTTTATGATCGTACTCATCTTTATCGTACTGGCGGGTTGGGGGCTGTACGCTCTACTAACGCCTCCTAAAGAGGTTCCCGTAGAGTCAACAAAGAGTGAGGCCGCCAAAGAACAAGTTGCTTTTATTAGCGTCGTGATTCCCGAAAAAGAGGATTCGTAAGCAACTCTTGCTATTAATGAAAGAAGGGAGTGAGATTTCCCATGCTCAGTCCAGCAGTAGTCACACTAACGATTGCAGCTTTTATTGTCGCAATGGTCCTTATCATATGGCGTCCAAATGGATTAAATGAAGCCATCCCAGCATCTGTAGGGGCCGCAATCGTGGTGCTTAGCGGGAGCGTATCATTGCCGGACCTCCTTACCATTGGCTCTACCATAAGCAGTGCTGCTATAACGATCATTGCAACCATCGTAATGGCCATTATATTAGAGAGTTTCGGTTTTTTTAACTGGGCTGCTGAATCCTTGGCAGCCAGAGCTCGTGGATCGGGAACCCGGTTGTTCTGGTACGTCAACTTATTATGTTTTCTGATGACCTTATTCTTTAACAACGATGGAAGCATTCTCATTACGACTCCCATTCTACTGATTCTGTTAAAGCAATATGGATTAAAAAACCATGAGAAAATCCCTTACCTCCTCTCAGGTGCGCTAATAGCAACTGCATCAAGCGCACCTATCGGTGTCAGCAATATCGTGAATTTAATAGCACTGGAAATCGTGGATATGGATCTGTACATGCATTCCATCATGATGTTTGTTCCCGCAACCCTCGGGCTTTTGCTGTTTGTATTTCTGTTATTCCTCTGTTTCAGAAAACAGCTGCCGCGTAAGCTTCATGTAAAAAGGCACGCGGGCGGCGCCATGCACCCTCTAAGCAGGACGCTGATTTCAACTGCGGATATCCACAAACGCAATAAGGTCATGCGGAATGTTCTCTTGTTTGTATTTACGGTTCGAGTAGCGCTATTTGTCGCCTCCTATTTAGGGATTCCAATCGAAATTGTAGCGATCCTCGGCTCAGTCATTCTGTTGTCCTGGCGATGGGCCGTATTGAAATTAAAACCGACTGATTTATTGAAGAAGACGCCCTGGCACATTCTCATATTTGCATTCGCGATGTACGTGCTCATCTATGGGCTGCATAATATCGGTCTAACGGAATTTCTCATCCAATTCTTTGAGCCGATCGTTTCCACAGACCTCTTAAATGCAAGCTTATTAATGGGCGGCCTGCTCTCTTTGCTATCGATTCTATTCAATAATCACCCCGCGCTGATGGTTGGAACCATCACACTAACCAATATGAACCTGGATCCTTTAACGCTCAAGATTTCATACCTGGCCAGTGTAATCGGAAGTGATATTGGAGCATTGCTTTTGCCGATGGGTACGCTTGCTTCGTTAATATGGCTTCACATTCTTAAACAACATCATGTCAAGATCAAATGGAAGGAATATATCAAGATCACGATATTGACCATCCCGCCCACCCTTTTATTTACGCTGGTGATCCTTGCATTCTGGGTTCAATGGGTATACTGACATACTGAATACAGGAACAACATTTCATAGAGAGCATGAAATTCTTGTGGAGCATGGGTTCATTATTCGATTAATGAATCATCACCACGGCATTCATGACTCTCTTTTTTGTTCGGCATGCTTCGGGAGCGTACGTACATACATCATGATTTCGAATAAAAGCATCTTGAAGGTGTTTTAGCACAGACCTTTTCCCGACTCTATGAATAATCATATTACTAGAAAGGAGTTGGTAGATTTGAAACAATCACCGATCGTCATCAGCATTCTTGGCAGCTCCGGCGGCGTCGCTAAAGCAATCCTCTCGATATTAAATAAAAGCGCTGAAGATATCCATGACCCCATTCATTCCATTATGAAGCACAGCACCCTTCATTTGATCGACCAGAAACAGAAACATCCGGATTACTATCGCGCTTTCATGCCAAGCTTGCTTAAGAATGCTGCATTGCACCAATTCGATTTGAACCAGCTGGAATCGTTTCGCCAGCATCTGCGACAGACCGGCACCACGCATGTCATTGATGTCTCGTGGGCTGATACGGTTGAGATGCTCCAATGCTGCCAAGAATGCGGTGTGCATTATATCAATACCGCGCTTGAGAATCCCAAGGTGGATGAGAATGAAAGCCTTGCCCCATACTCGCTGTTGGAACGTTACCGAATCTTCCAGGAAGCCCGGCAATCATCGCCGCAGACCACTGCAATTATCGGTTCGGGTATGAATCCAGGAGTCGTCCAGTGGATGGCTATCAAGTTAATGAAGGAACTGCCAGACAAGCAACCGATCGCCTGTTACATTGTAGAACATGACAGCTCGCTATATAAAGACCCCGCCCTAGTAAAAGAACACACGATTTACTCCACCTGGTCTCCCGAATGCTTTTTGGACGAAGCGATTCTCAATTATCCCATGTTTATGAAGCATCAGTTCCCATTTACGATGCATCTTCCGGTGTATGAGCTGGAGTTCAAGGTGACCTTGGGGAGCAAGCAATTCAATGGTTCATTAATGCCTCATGAAGAAGTATTGTCCCTTGGAGAAAAATTCAATATGGAGACTGGTTTTATCTACCGCGTCAGCGATTATACGATCGATTTAATCCGTTCCCAGCTTGAAGATCTCGACGTTATTTGGGAATGGGATCATCAAATTTTGGATCCATCGATTGGCGAAGTCGGAGGAGAAGATTTGGTCGGAGTCTTGCTCGTATATCCAGACAAAGAGAGGTATATGTATAATGTTCTGAGTACCGATAATATCTACCCTGTCTTCCAAATCAATGCCACCTATTTTCAGGTTGCATGCGGCATATATGGCGCATTAAGCACACTTCTGAAAGACGATATTCCAAACGGTGTTTATTTTGTTGACGAATTGCTCCTTCAAACCGAAAGTCAATACGGTGCTTATTTATCCTACTATATGAAGGATTTTGTGGTTGGTGAGAACAAGGGTACGGATGGGTTATTGCTCGACCGAATGATAAAATACCCAGCCTCTTCTCATGAAGACAATTCCGCTGAATAAATACCCGACATCATTTCATCCTGCTTATGGATAAATAGCAGCCCCACTGCCAGACAAACTGTCAGTGGGAAGTCTGCGACGCTCATATGCTTTTAACTGATCTAAGGCAGCTGGATCGATTTAATATGATCCATGTGCAGGTAATTATCATTTCCGCCAGCAAGTACCAACTGAACGATATTCTCATCGACAGATTTCAGTAACCCTTTTTTGTTAGGATGCTCGCCAAGATCAAACACCACGAGCTGACCTTCAAGTTTTTTTAACAGCTGATCCATCGTTCTTGACAAAGCAACAACAGAAGGCTGAACCGGGAAATGTTTTTGATCAAGACTATAAGGCGTTGTGTTTGGAGGATAAGGTATCAAATATTTGACGTGGTTGACTGGAATATAAACCGTTTGATGCATCGGTGAGTGATATACAAAATAGTCATTCATAATACTTGTCACATACCCATGCAATGATTGAGAACCTCCCAGGTAGATCTCAGTAAAGACGCCCCTGGAATTCATCAATATTTTGCGATAGGAGATATTGGCGAGGTCTAATTTCGAATCGGGACTGCTGTCCATCGGGGGATTATCCAGCTCTTCATATAGCCTTAAATGCTGTAGATGATGAATCGGCGTATATATATATTTTGACTTTGAATATAGAACCAGGACATCGCTTCCCATATCAATAAATTCGCCATGAAGCAGTGTCTTACAGCCCGAGACCTCCAGTTCAACACGTTTGCCGATCATTGAACGTAGTGACTCCATCCCTTCCCTCCTCCTATTATCTTAGTCTTACCGCTTTATGACTTCCATTCATGCTCAGGCTTGAATTCACCAACACCATTCGCCTGCATATATTGTTGGTATCGAACTTTAACGTGCAGATTGCACAACTTTTTAAGCAAAATATTTAAAAACCCCCTGAAGGGAGCATTGGATGACTGTGCAGCCAATGCCCATTCAGAAGTGCTTTATAGGGGGGAATGCTTAATTGTTTCACTTATGGGTGAGCAGAAGATGGCTGGCTAGGCGCTCCTATCCTATAGGATTATTACTCGCCTCCGCTTCTTTGTTTACCGCTACGATTGCGCTTACCGGAGCGATTGTACGATCGATT
This sequence comes from Paenibacillus sp. FSL W8-0919, assembly GCF_038003785.1. Lineage (NCBI taxonomy): Bacteria > Bacillati > Bacillota > Bacilli > Caryophanales > Paenibacillaceae > Paenibacillus > Paenibacillus sp. FSL W8-0919. The sequence goes on along the minus strand of NZ_JBBOPV010000001.1, from coordinate 4,063,563 downwards.
ACCACTGCGGTTACGTTTGCCTGAACGATGCTTGGATTGATTGCCGCCTGTCCAATTCATCCAGTCTCCGGCCGTTTGGTTGCCGCCAGTACGGTTCCCTCTGGATTGATTGCCACCTGTGCGGTTGCCTGCGGTTTGGTTACCGCCTGTGCGATTGCCACGTGTTTGGTTGCCGCCTGTGCGATTGCCACGTGTTTGGTTGCCGCCTGTGCGATTGCCTCGTGTTTGGTTGCCGCCAGAACGGTTGCCTCCCGACTGGTTACCTTGCGCTTGGTTACCGCCTGAACGGTTGCCTCCCGATTGGTTACCTTGCGCTTGATTGCCTTGAGATTGATTACCTTTGGAGCTGCTGTTTTGATTCTGGTTACCGCCGGATTGGTTACTATTCCCGCCGCGGATTACGGTAATCGATTTAATATGACTTACCGGAACGTGAACGACCTCTTGTCCTTTCACCGTTAAGATCAAATAATTCTGGTTCACGTCGACGATGATACCCTCGATTTTTTCCGGTCCGCCGCGGTTTACTTTCACATAGCGATAACGAAGGGCTTGCATAACACCAACGAAGTCGTAGGCCCTGATCGGATTGACAATGCTCTCTCTTTCTCCACCAGATTTACCCGTATCCGTGATGCTTTTGACATGCTCGTCTTTAACATAAACGAAACCGCCGTCAGCAACTGCAACCAAGTAGTCGGATTGGGCATCCAGCAGAAGACCTTCGATGGAATCCGGTCCACCGCGATTGATCTTTACGTTTCTTCCTACCAAGTTCCCGAAGCCAAACCTGTTGTAAGCCATGTCCATGCTCCTTTCAAGGATTTATTTTCGACAGATCAAGAATGGTAAGATCTCGGGCATGATCACGAAAGCTGTAGATACCCCTCAACTGTCCATCAGGTCTGTCGGTAATATACTTATATGTTTCATGTAATAGAAAGGAACTGGTTTAATATAATCAAGCAGACAAATTCAAACGATAGTCTATCAGTTTGAAGGAGGTAGCTTCATGTCTTTGCCTGTGTATCGAGTAATGATCAAAGACAAGGATTATGAACAGTTAAACAGCAATATCTGGTCCAATCGTTTTGTGCCGGGACAGCTCGTTATCGGCGGAAAAAGAATACCGATACGTATTCGCTACCGGGGAGGGCATACCCGAGAATATCCGAAAAAATCCTATGAAATTAGAACCTCCAAATATACCTACCACTTTAATGCTGAATATGATGACCCTTCCTTGATTCGAAATGCGCTTTCCTTTCAATTTTTCAATTCGATTCATGTGCCAAGCCCTTCGACCCGGCACTGCGTGCTTACGATGAACAATGAAAAGCTTGGGGTATATCTAAATATAGAGGCTGTAAAGACTCCCTTTTTTCGAAAAAGAGGGATTCCAGTTCGAAGCATCATTTATGCGGTTAACGACAACGCCGACTTTACAGATAAACGATCGTCGGGCAAATCTTTCTTCTCTGGCTATAATCTTATAAAAGGCTCAGAGCGGGATCGCTTAAAACTATCTAACTTTATTCAGGGGATTCACCAGAAAGAAGGTGCCGAGCTGCAGCAATATCTTCGCAGGCACCTGGACATCGAAAATTACTTGCGGTGGTTATGCGGCGCGGTATTAACGGGGAATTATGATGGCTTTAACCAAAACTATACCTTGTTTGAGCACGGAAAAAGCAGAACATATCGCATGATCCCATGGGACTACGAGGGGACTTGGGGAAGGAATTGTTATGGGAAAATAGTAGATTCAAACCTTGTGAAAATTCAAGGTTACAATAAACTAACGGAGAAGGTATTGTCCTTTCGTTCACACAGGCAAAGGTATAAGGCTCTCTTGTCAGGATTTCTTAAATCGGTATTTACGGTGAGACGTCAACTGCCCCTCGTATACAAGATGCATGATGCCATTGCTGCTGACGTTTATAAGGACCCCAATCATAAATGGAGCACGAAGGTGTTCGACGCAGAGCCGGATACCATAAGGAAATATATTGACCAAAGAAGGCAGGATATTTTAAGCCAGCTAGGCTCATTGGATTAAACGCAACAACAAGCCCAGTTGTAGGCTAATTTACCTTGTCAATGAAACAGACCAAAATCAAAAAAATCATTGAAAATCGGCCTACACCCTGAGGTTTATCGGGTAAAGGCCTTTTCACATTGAATTTAACTATATATGCTTCCACCAAATTCCTGCACATTCCGGAACCGTTGACCACTGATTGTCGAGGATCTTCCGCCCAAGCTCTTCGCCAAAGAAAAACTCGGTGCATTGTCTGGCTTCTTCGACATGGCTAAAGGTATAGTCCATTCGGATCCACTTGTGCTGGAAGCCGTATTCCTCTTCAAGTGCTGTATAATACTTCGTCAGAAATCCGGGAGGATTCGGGGTTTCCGTCCCCGTGCCCATCGTCTCGAATATGATGATGGTGGCATGTGGCTTCAGCACACGGTGAAGTTCAGACATGACCCGTTCTAAATTTTCCGCCCAATCGTCATTGTCCGTATTGGCTAAATAACCGATACTCCAGCCCGAAACCGCCAAATCTATCGATTTATCGGCCAGGGGCAGCTCCCTATGGTCTGCAACAACCGCACTCCAATTACGCTCAAGCCCTTGCCCAATTAATTTTTGATCTAAGAGCTCCAGCATGGAAGCAGAAATGTCCGTACAGATTAATGAACCCGCATCCTTCGCAACAGCACTTGATAACCGGCCGGTCCCCGCTCCTAGATCCAGGACCGCTAAATCCTGAAAATTCCGGATCCCCCGGATCACTTCAGATAATTCAGGCTGCTTGCTAATCATCAACTCATAGATATCCGATTGATTTTGATAAATCTGTTCATGTGTAGCCATACGCGATCACTCTTTTCTGAATTATTTGATAGACCTAGCTAAAAGCCCCTTACAATGCTTCATCGTATTCTTTTCGGTAATCTTCCATTGATTCAAGATCTTCTCAACCGTATGCACACTTGTGTTATCAATTGGAAAGAACGGACTTTTGTTGGTCCAATCCTGACCGTTTAAATGATAATACAAGACATTAATGACACCGCCATGGGTAACTAGCAGAACATTCGACTTCACTTCTTGACATTCAAGCTTCCTGCATAAGCTCTCAAATGCTTTGGTAATTCGGTTATAAAAATGCTTCGGTGTTTCCCCTCCCGGAAAAGGAGCATCCATGTCCAGCGTATTGAAGTAAACACCTGGATACCGTTTCTCGGCTTCTTGATTTGGCATACCTGCTAAATACCCGTTATTCATTTCCCTCCAATCTTCGGAGTAATTGGTTTCTTTGTTAATAATTCGTTCAATCTCCCTAGCCGTTTCAACTGCGCGTGGTAGATCACTGCTCATTATTGTGCGTATCCCATATTCGTCTTGGTAACGATGCAGAAACTCCCCAAGCCTCCTCGATTGGAACACGCCTTGCTCGATTAACCCCCTGCTGCTCCATCCCCCTCGAAAGCCCTCTTCATCTGCGCCGTGTCTTACAAGAAATATCTTCATATGTAGTTTCTCCATCAAAGTAGTTTGTTTCGTGCTATTATGTCATTTACGCTTCACCCGTTACGGAACGACCCGATTCGGAATTGCTCTTACTTATAACTTCTTCTCGTAATAATATCCCTTCAATATGATCTGTTTGGTATCTTGGGTCACTTCGTCGTCGGCATCGAGATTAGCTATTTCACTCCTCGGAAATGGGTTTGGAGAAGAGGCGTAATAAAAATCCCCGTATTTCGTTACCACCCTTTCTGCAGGTTCGCTTCGAACTCTTCGATCGTAATCTTTTTGCCAATCCTACAAGGCTTTTGGAGATGGGGCAGCATTATGAATAGTTGTGTTTAAACTTTGATAATAATCTATAAATCCTCTGACCATATAAACCAAACCCAGTAATACTAGACAACCTGATGCAATGACAATAGTTCTTATATGCTTCTTATTCATGCCCCTCCCTCCTTTGCAGTGGATAGCTCCATATCGTCATTCAGCGCAATCACCTCGCTTAAATTCAAATCCATGTGGGCTATAACAGTCACAGGCATTCAGTTTTTAAATATATACTCTATTGGGTAATTATAACATCCAATAACATCACTGGAATACAAAATACGAGCCTGAGCATGCTCAACGAGTTTGAAATGCTCTAACCGCTTAAGACAACAACTGCCTCGGTCGCCGCATCGCTATCCGATCTGCTTATAATCAGAACCACCCGTCAAACGGGTGGTTTGCTCTTGGGGTATAACCCCTTGTTGCCAAACTGCGCCTAAAGACGCTAGCCTGACAATAAAATTGCTCAGGCTCAGTGTAATTTGTCACTTTCACTTACCAGTTAAACTGGTTTACTTCTTCTTGTTACTGTTTTTGCTGAATGGGTCTTCATACTCTTTCACACTCAGTTTATCAATTGCTTGGTCATGTGCTTCTTGCTCACGGATATATTTTGCCACGGTGGCTTCATTCAAGCCCACTGTGCTGACGTAGTATCCCTCCGCCCAGAATTTTCGATTACCATATTTATACTTCAAGCTAGCATGCTTCTCGAATATCATGAGTGAGCTTTTCCCCTTCAGGTATCCCATAAATGATGATACTGAGATTTTTGGGGGAATTGCTACCAACATATGTACATGATCGGGCATCATGTGACCTTCGATTATCTCCACTCCCTTGTATTTACATAATCGTTTGAATATTTCGATTAAGTCTTTCCTCACTTGATTATAAATCTCTTTCCGTCTATACTTCGGGGTGAACACAATGTGGTACTTGCACATCCACTTCGTGTGAGCTAAACTATAGCTCTTGTTTGCCATCTAAGACCATTCCTTTCATTATTGAGCCTGAACATCTCAATTTTATCGGAATGGTCTTGTTGGTCAAACCTCGATCTCTCCACCCGCATAGCGGGTGGTTTTTTGTTTCGCACGCTTCGCGAGCTCAACTGGCTAAAGCCGCAATAAAAGCCTTCCAAGGAACCATCCCTTAGAAGGCTTAACTTATATATGAATGTTGCTGCGATTCACTCATGGTTCGAATCCCTTTTGACTCACATACAACTGATCTTCCGGAAATACCGTGCGAAACCGATCATATACGACCCGATAGGCGGAAGGGTGGTACCATTCCTCAAGTCCGAGCACTCTATACAGCTCGTTCAAAGCGAGCTTCTTCGTGCGTTTCCCGCCGCTCCCGTCACCCATGAAATAATCGTCGATACATACGCGATGGACAAGCGGGCGCAGGATCTCAGGGAATTTCTCCGTGCTTGGCAGCACGGGAGAGATCGCGGCTTGCGTCCGGATTCCGGCATCTCTCAGCTGTTCAAGGGCCTTCAATCTGGCCTGGATCGGCGGAGCCGAAGGCGTAAATTGCTTTCGGATGTCCTCCCGGTCCGTCTCCACCGTCATGCTGACCCGGACCCGATCCCCTAATTGCTGCAGCAGATCAATATCCCGCCGAACCAACGGGCTGCGAGTCTGCACCAATAGAAAATCCGGCGGATCCGCGGCCATGACTTCCAGTATCATGCGAGTCACTTCCTCCTTCGCTTCTGCCGGCTGGTACGGGTCGGTGCTCGAGGACATGAAGATCGTAACCGGCCCCTTCTGCTTGGCTCGACTCAGCTCCTTGCGAAGAGTTTCGGCCGCTCCTTGCTTCACATCGACCCAGGAGCCCCACTCCTGCTTGCGAAATAAAGAGACCGGCATTTGCCTCACATAACAATACGAACAGGCAAAGCTGCAGCCCGTATACGGATTCAAGGTATGGCTGTATCCGTTCAAAAACCCGGTTCCTTTATTAAGCAATGTCTTCGGCGTTTTATACTGAACCTCCGTTTTCATAAGGTCCCCCCTTGTCTGCTCAGGCCAATATTCCCTTTATCTTCATGAAGACAACGAGAAGCGAGTTCCTTCTATAGTATACTGAAACCTTCAGCTTCGCCAGCCAGAAGCCGAATCACAAGCTTGCCGCTCTCCCCTCCGACCTTGCCGTCTTTCGTGCGATGGGTATTCCCGCCAGGCTTGCGCTCCAAACATGCCGTGGATTGTGGCGATCGCGGGAGATGTTGCATTTCTAAATCCGAAATGCTGTTCATAACGTTTATTAAGTAACTTCGTTCATATTTTGATGAAGATGAGAGGTGTGAATACTATTGAGTAATGACAACAGGGATGGATATATACCCCAACCTGTACGGAATGATGGCGCCGGGTGGTGGGATTTGGGACCACGTGACATCATGCGTGACCTGGAGAACCCGGATATGCTGGTTCCGCCTGTGACGGATGCGGGTACGCTTCCCAACCTGAAATTTTCCTTTTCCGATACCTATATGCAGTTGAATCATGGCGGCTGGTCCCGGGAGGTTACCGTTCGACAGCTCCCGATTGCAACTACGCTTTCCGGGGTGAATATGGCGCTGACTCCGGGCGGTGTGCGAGAACTGCATTGGCATCAGTCGGCGGAATGGGCGATCGTCCTCGTCGGCAGCGCACGCATTACGGCAGTCGATCAGGATGGAAGAAACTTCATAGCCGATGTCGGCGTAGGTGATCTGTGGTATTTTCCGCCGGGAATTCCCCACTCCATTCAAGGGCTGGAAAGTGGCTGCGAGTTTCTGCTGGTCTTCGATGACGGCAGCTTCTCCGACCTCAATACATTATCGATCTCTGACTGGTTCGCACATACGCCGAAAGACGTGCTGTCGGCGAATTTTGGCGTGCCCGCCAGCTCTTTTACCCATATTCCCAAACAACAGCGATATATCTTTCAAGGAAACATTCCGGGTCCTCTTGAAAGTCAACTCGTAGCGGACCCCTATGGTACGGTGCCAAAAAGCTTCACGCATCGACTGCTCGCACAGGAGCCGATCGTTACTCCGGGCGGGACGGTGCGGATCGTGGACTCCACCAATTTTCCAATTTCGACGACCATTGCCGCCTCATTGCTGGAGATCAAACCGGGTGCAATGCGAGAAATGCACTGGCATCCAAACAATGATGAATGGCAGTATTATATATCGGGCACTGGCCGCATGACCGTTTTTGCACCCAATGGCACGGCTCGCACTTTCGATTATCGTGCCGGCGATGTCGGATATGTGCCGTTCGCATATGGGCATTATATTCAGAATACCGGCGACCGAAGTCTGTGGGTTTTGGAAATGTTTAAGAGCAGCCGCTTTGAAGATGTTTCCCTGAATCAATGGATGGCGCTCACCCCTCATCAGCTAATTCAGGAGAACCTTCATGTAGGGTCGGAATTTATACACGCCCTGCGAAAGGAAAAAGGGTATATTGTCAAATATCCCGGTTACTCCGATTATCCAAGAACGGGAAGATAGCAGCTGCTCGCTCTTTTTCAAAAAAGTTAAAAGGATGAACAAGAAGAAACGGGCTCACTTGGCATCATGGAAAATGATCCCGAGGCTGTACCTGGTCCCGGAGGTGATTGTGCTCACACCATGCCGCAGCATCGTCCGGTAATATCCCCGGGTTCCCATGACTGGCCGGTGATGGGTCGGAAAGATCAAGCCAGAGCCCTGCTCCAAGGTGATGACATGCCCCCGGCTCTGCGCGCGGGGCCGCTGTTCCACCAGAAGAAATTCTCCGCCTGTATAATCGGCTTCTCGTTCGTTTAATACGAACACGACCTGGAATGGAAAAAACACATCCCCATACAAATCCTGATGCAGACAGTTATATCCGCCTTCCTCATATTTTAGAATCAACGGCGTTGAGCGCCGCTGTTCCTGAGCATGGCATACCGCCAGAAAATCGTCCAGCCTTGCCGGGTACCTCTCCTCGCTTCCGAGCCATGCCAGCCAGCGGTTGGCCGTTAGCGCCAGCTCGGGATAGAAGCCCTCCCGGAGCTGCTGAAGCAGTTCCGGGAGGGGAGCCTGATAGTATTTATACTCACCGATCCCGAACCGGTGCCTTGCCATGTTGATCGTACTGCGAAACCGCGATTCCTCCTGGTAAGTGCCTATGATTGCCGCGCACTCTTCCGGCAGCAGCAGCCTGGGTATCACGGCATAGCCGCGTTCATCCAGCTCCGTTTGAATCCCTTCCCAGTACAGCCCTTCAATGCGTTCGGGCAGCGTACTAGACATACTCCGCGGTCTCCTTCTGAATCGCTTGCTCATGTTTACGCTCAAGCTCCAGCAGCTGGCTCTTCATCGCAAGGCCTCCGCGATAGCCCGTCAAGGCCCCATTTTTGCCGATAACCCGGTGACATGGTACGGTGACCAAGAGAGGATTCGCCCCGATGGCGGCCCCTACCGCTCGAACGGCAGCCGGCTTTCCGATGCTTTGGGCGATGTCCGTATACGTCATCGTCTTCCCGTATGGGATTTGGCACAGTGCACGCCACACCGCCTTTTGAAAAGGAGTCCCCTTATAATCCATGGCCATCTCGAACCGGTCACGCTTTCCCTGCAAATATTCCTCCAGCTCTCTTACATAGGGCTTCATAATGCGGTCATCCTGCACAAGCCCAGCACCGGGATATTTAGCAGCGACCCATTCCGCCATCTCGTCAAACGTCTTATCCTGTGAACCGACATAGCATAATCCTTGCTCCGTTGCCGCGATGTACATGCTCCAGCGAGCATGAGTCAGCCGCGTCCAGCGGATCACATCAGGATTGGATTCCATCATGATTCATTACCTCCATACTTGAATAATTTAAAGCTTGCCGGCGATAGCTTAAAGGAGTCGTCCCGGTCTTCTTCTTAAACAAAGTTACGAAGTAAGCCGCATTCTCTATCCCGACCAATTGACCGATATCAGCGATAGGTTTAGCCGTATCCGTCAGGAGCTGCTTGGCTTTATCGACACGCAGCTTCTGGATATATTCCGTCGGGGTCATTCCGGTGACCCGCTTGAATATGCGGTGAAGGTGATACGGACTGCCGTGACTCACATCGGCCAACAGATCCAGCGTTAGCTGCTCGTTGTAGTTTTTATCGATGTACTCCTTGACAAGCTCGATCCATTCGTGGTCCGGCAGGCGCTCTCCCGTTGGCTTACACCGTTTGCATGGACGGAATTGCTCGGATCTTGCTTCATCCGCCGATTGAAATACGCGCACATTTTCTTTTTTCGGGGGCCTGGACTTGCAGGAAGGTCTGCAGAAAATCCCGGTCGTTTCGACCGCATAAAAAAACTTGCCGTCACTCGCTTTATCATTTTCGATGATCGCCTTCCACTGTGCTTCGGTTGGCTCGATCCGGTTGGCCACGTTTCATTCACCTCCGCTAACATTATAACCACAGGTTCGGCTCGTTGTACGGTTTTTGGAATATAAGAGCAAGATTACAAAATGATTTGCTTCCGTAGTATGGTACAAATAGTATAAGAGATAATTAGAGCGAAAGGAAACGATGAATCATGTCCCAATCCAAGCCGACACCAAACGGCCGAACGCCCGCAAATTCCATAGAACCAAGTACTGAGCATGCATGGGGCAGTCTCGCTGATACGAATCACCTAGCTGCTTCGGTTTCCTCTCGGCACTCCCATCTGAATCCGGTCCCTCATAGCAGCTGGGAGGACCATCAGCATGAACTCAAGCTGTTCGTGCCGAAGGAATTCAGCTTCAAGGAGAACCTGAGTTACCTGCAGCGATCGCCGAATGAATGTCTGTTTCACATCCGCAACGACCGGATTTATCGAGCTCTCCCCTTGGGCCTAGGACAGGATATCGTCGTTATTGAAGTTCGCGAAGCGCCTCACGAACAGGCCGTCATCGTTCGTTTCCTTGGGGATTTCATCCCTGTTGAGCCCAGTATGCGGGCTGAAGCAGCTGCGTACGTCCGCGATTGGTTCGACATGAACACCGATCTGGTTCCATTCTATGAGATGGCGGCTGTTGATCCCCTCCTCCGCGAAGCTGTCCAATCCTTCTACGGGCTTCGCAACATGGGAATCCCCGATCTGTTCGAAGCGCTGTGCTGGGGCATTCTAGGTCAACAGATCAATTTAACCTATGCCTATACGTTAAAGAGGCGTTTCGTGGAAGCCTTTGGCCGACGCCTCGAATGCGAGGGAGAGACATATTGGATATTCCCGCGGCCGGAGGAAATCGCGGGATTAAACGTCCGGGACCTCAGCGGTCTTCGGATGACGGTGAAGAAATGCGAGTACCTTCTGGACGTTGCCAAACTCATGGCAGATGGAGCATTGACCAAGGAGAAGCTGCTTGAGGCCGGGGGCCTGAAGCAAGCGGAGAACATGCTTATCGCGATCCGCGGCATTGGCCCCTGGACGGCGAATTATGTACTGATGCGCTGCCTTCGGATCCCCAGCGCCTTTCCGATTGATGACGTTGGACTGCACAATGCGATCAAGCATGTGCTGGGCATGGAGAAGAAGCCGACGAAGGAAGAGATTCGGAAGCTGTCGGCTTCTTGGGTCAATTGGGAATCCTACGCTACCTTCTATCTCTGGAGATTTCTGTACTAGGAGTGCGCAAAAAAAAGGCTGGCCCTCTCATCCCCTGCTGCAGGATGAGAAGCGTCAGCCCCTTCACTATAGATCATTATTGTTAAGTATGATGATGCATGAGTTAAGTAATAATACCTGTGGGTTCACGTTATGACGTTTCTTTTTATTCGATAAAGTACATTTTTCCATCCACTTCTAGGGAAATCGTATATTGAGCGAGATCCTCTTTCAGCTGCTTGGCATACGCCACCACATGATCCAATGATTTCTTATCCAGTTTCTCGGCATAGGCGTACACAATCGTAACATTCTCCTTGATCAGCTTCTGATCTTTGTCCACCCAAGCACCCTCACCGTCAATAGCTGTAGCGCCGCCGAACCATTGCGAAAACTTCGTTAATGCCTGATCTACGAACTTTTGCTGGGCTTCTTCGGTGATTTCAATGTTTCCCTTCACCGTGGATGGGATATAAATTTTTACGACATGACTGAGGTGAAACTGCCCCTCAAGAGCGCTTCCTGACACTTCAGCTGCCGAAGACCCCTCCGCACTGTAAGATTGCTGGACCGGGACGAACACGAGCAGCAATAACACTGCAATCGCTGCCGTAATCATCCAATTCTTTTTGTTCTTCATTACCCCATGTCTCCTTCTTTTGTTAAATAATCGAACGGCCGGTTCCCAAAACGGTAATCCTCTGACCCCGTCCAAGATGCGGCCAGTCGATCAAGCTTGGATAATTATATTAAAGGAACCTATGATATTCAATGGGAAATCCGAATTAATCCGGATTTAATAGAGAGCATGCGAAAAGCCGAATTCTGCTTTGCGAAGCAGAACCGGCTTGTTTGCACTTGTTGCGGCACTAATTTATTTTTCCGATCCAGGTTAAGCTCTCTACGTCCCGATGATCCATACTTCCATTCAGAATCGCCTGAACGTCATGCAGGGTGTCTTGGAGCGGAACCCGTTCCCCTTCTCTTCCGGAATAGGCTTTTGCAATGTAAAAAGGCTGTGTAAGGTAAGCCTCCAGTCTCTCCCCTCTCTGATACACTTCCGTTTCCGATGCAGGAATCGCCTGCAGACCCCTCACCTGTACTAATGAGCGAAGCTCGCGGTAACGGCGCAGCAGCTTCTGAGCCCGCTGCTGAACCGAGGCGTGATTCTGATCCAGATGGGCACCTTCCAGCACCGACGAGGTAGAGTAGATCGGATTGACGGCAGGAAACATATGTCTTGCCGCCAGATCCGCGTCGAAATACCAGAGCGTTTCGAGCGGACCGTAAGGAATATCCTCATCAACCACAGCTCCTTTCAGGTCGACGAGAAATGTGGTAACATGCTGATGGCCTTCCTGCTGCAGACGCTCCTGCAGCTCGTATATTTTTCCGGTCAGCACATGCTCCCGGTCCGCGGCGAGCATCATCTCCTTACCCGGCGGCGTGCTTACCGCGACATCATAAACTTCTTCTATGGAATACGCCACCCGCTCCACATCATCCAGCATATCCTGCAGCTCGGGGTATTCCCCTTCTGGCTTCAGCAGAATCGTCATATAACCATCCCGTTTAAAATGATGGAACAATTCGCCGAGCAGCACCAGCTGCCCCATTCCCGGACGGGCCACTAAACCTACCGTCCCGCCTTTAGCGATCGGGGCAAATAAATCGAGCGGCTTAATGCCCGTTTCGATCATATCGATCCGATCTCCGCGCAAGATCAGCTCATCCAAACTGCATTTCGCCAGCGCTGCCAATGCGGCAATCGTGCGGACTTCCGCGCGGCCGACCGGGATCTTCCCCGTACATAAATTGGAGACGGTGGCCGGCCGCAATCCAACCGACTTGGCAGCGCTCGTCAGGTTCGGAACTCTTTGTCGCAGCAGCGATACATTAAGCTTCAGATTGTCCAAATGCGTACACCCTTTTTTAATAGTAGATTCATGTTTCTTCAGGATCTTACCTGATCGCGTTCATAAAGGAATCTGCGGTGCGGACAAACGCTTCCGCGTCCGGTTCGAAAATATTATGGTCATGCTGATCGAACTCCACAAGCTTGGCCTGTGGCAGCTTCAGCTTGTACTGCTCCGCTGCTTCTAATGATAACCCGGGATGCGGTTTTACGCCACGGATAATCAAGGCTGGACAAGTCAAAGTGGTCAAGTCATCCCATAACTCCACCTTGCTTGATTCCCGCTGCAGTGCATGCAAGGCCCCGGCCTGCATCCGGTCATACAGCTTCTTCCCCCGCCACGGCGGTAAGGATGCGAAGAACTCCACCCATCCCGGCGGAAGCTGAGTATGAATGGCAGGATAGTCGCCGATGATCAACCCCCGGATGCGTTCAGGATGCTGAACGGCATAGCCTAGCTGATACGACACGCCCCTTGAATATCCCATGAGAATGAATGACTCAAGTTCTAAATGACGAACAACCGCGTCGATATCACTGATATGATCCTCGAGCGTGAATCCCGATGCAGGGGAGTCGCTTTTGCCCCGGCCGCGGAGCGTGATCATAATGATATGTCGGGGAGTCAGCTTCTCTACAATGCTAATGTAATCTTCTGCTGATTCTGACAACCCGGGAATGATAACGAGCGGAACATCTCCCTTATTCAGTTCCCGATGGGCCTCCGTCACGTGAATATGCACCCCATTGTTATTCACCATCGTTTCACATAATTGCATTTACAGTTCCTCCTAGGTATAAGCAGCTATTTTTAATAAAGTGCAAACCTTCATCCAACAGGTTTCAAAGCGTACGCTTCTAATGCCTGAAGTCGGTATTTCCCCCTCTCCTTCCTATCTCAACGCGTCGAATGGCAGAAAAGCATGCACGCCCTTAGCCGTATTCACGATTTGAGTGATTCTTAGATCCACTGTCAATGTGGCATAAGCATATGCTTCAGTCCTTGAAATCGCATAGAGCTCGGTCATAAGATCAAGCATCCCGTTCACAGCGATCCACATCGCTTCGTCAAGATCCTCGTGGAAGCCCATCGTCAGCCAGCCCGTGCCCGTCTTTGCCCGGGGCATTGTAATGGCCATGTCATCACGGACACGGAAGGTCAGACTCACCTTTTCCATGGGACATTCCAAGGCGGGCCCGCTAACTTCGCCGTCTCCTTGCGCAGCATGGCCATCCCCTGTCGAGAATAAGCCGCCGCTTACCGGGATCGGCAGATACAACGTACTGCCGGCGGTTAACTCTTTGCAGTCCAGGTTGCCTCCATATGGCCTGGGCACGAACGTGGTATGTCTGCCTTTTTCTTGTGGCGGCATGCCCATAATTCCCATAAACGGCTTCAGGCCGACGCCGTATTTGAAATTACCGAACTGGCTTCGTCCGATCATCGTCCGGGCATCCAGTTCGAAATCCAGCGCCACTTCCTCGGTATCCGACATGCCCAGCTTCTCGTTCCAATAGCTAGGAAAGCCACCGGCAGAGGTCCAGCCCCAGGAGCCGGGCACAATCTCATTGATCCGGATCTCCAATGTGCCCCCAGGCTCCGCCCCTTCGATATGTACGGGACCCAGCAGAGCATGCCCAAACTGCTTCTCCTGCCGCTCCGGCAGGCGCTCGGTAAACTTCAATCTCGGCTCTCCTGGCGAAGAACGCTTCGCAAGTCCCCAACCCGCATCCAGCGTTTGATACTCGACCGTATCCCCGGACTGAATATAGAGAGCCGGCTCAAGTTCCCTGCTGAAAAATCCATGAAGCGAATGAATATCCGGTTTCAACACATGCACCTTGGACATACAGCCTCTCCTCCCTAAATGACCAGGCAGTCACTGAATACCAGTTTAGCGAACTGCCATGATATTTACTTCAAAGAGTAATTCATGTTACTCTGTAAGTCAACAAATATTTACGTCTAAAAGTAATTTTTATTACTCTAAAACTTATTCGCACTCACCAAAAATTTAAATGCTTTGTATTCCTCCCCAATACAAAAACAGGCTCCCAGCCTCATCACCTAAGCGTGACGGCTGAAGCCTATCCTTGACATGTCAACCTGGGCTGCCGTCGGTGAGCTCTCTCACCATATCATCAAGTAGACGATTCACGTTCTCCCATGTGACGGCCGGGGTATGATCGCCGACAGATAACGCAAGGGTGTTGCGATATGTGCTGGCTCCCAAATTGAAGAATGGGGATAACATGATAGGTGCAGTCATATAACCCGCATCGGCCTCCCCGAAAACTGCCGGCTGGGAAAATGCAACACCATGCCAATTTACTGAACTGCCGAGTACAGTCCCAGCAAATAATTCATTCGATCCTGCGGTGTAACTGGATAAGTCCTCACTTCAGATATACCGGTCATGCGGTTCAACCTCCGAATATTCGTTATTGTTAAAGCATCGTTACTCCCACCTCTAAAAAATAAAACCAACTTTAAGTCATTTTTAACTAATGTCCTATCACAATAATAGATATTCTTTTACGTCTATATATTTTGACCGACAAAAAAAGACACACACCATGTGTATCTTCTTAGTACAGGACCCGTGCTCCGCATCATACATCGTGGTCCGTATTCTCTTTTCCACCCCTATCTTGTCCGTACGCTGATTCACATTCGGCTTTTTGGTGAATGATCCATTTGGTATCATTCCCCTCATGACTTTCGTCAATAGTGCAGCCTGCGCTTCACTTCTTTGCGGAAGCCCTTGTCCGCAAGCAGCCACATCCCGCCGAACGTCAACAGGGCATACATCGCTGCCGAAACCGACGGCCATAATACGTGCGAAAGACCGAGCAGAAAGAACAGTAAGGGGGTAAATCCCAGAAACACCATAAGCAGCAAATATCCTCCGAACTCGCGCCAGCCAAGCGGCTTTGCAATGCAGAGCAACGTCATCAGCAGGGTTGCAGCCATAACCAGGAACGGGATGACGTACCCGGTTGACCAGGCGGTCCCACCCGAAAGCGCGTTGATCCATAGCAGCATACCGGACAGACCGAGCCATTGAACGACGATTTTGGCCCCTAGATGTGAATTGGACATCAACGTGTGACGGATGAGCAGCCACGCGTACAGCACACAGGGTGCAACATACAGACTCCACCAAACATCACGGCTTCCCAAAACGTTAATGACGAGGGTAATGCTGATTACCGCCATAATCATAAAAATCAGCGATCTGGCAAACGTGCCGCTCTCGCGCGGTTCCGGCATTGCGGAATAGGAAGGATACCAGCGATTGCCCGCCGTTTTGCTGCCTCCGGCCGTATTTCGCCGACAAAGCGGACAAACCGCATGGGCCGGATCCACCGTAACGCCGCAGCTAACGCATCTCATGCTCCCATCCCCCAATCATTGCTGACAATCCTGACCTCAAGCCCGGTAAATCCGGACAGTTCGCGGAAGAAGTGCATGATAATGTCGCTCTCAACGATATTTCTTGCGAAGGTCACGGTCAGCTGATCGTTGATGGAGCATACCGCGCAGTTCATCGGGCTTTTGGCCGTAGGGTACATCGTTGTTTCCATCACTTCAATATGCGCCGCCATTCCCTCCGGCACCTCGACCCTTCCCAGATTGGTTAACGTAAGGGTCTTGGCTTCTTCCCCATAATGGTCAAATCCGTAGCGGATTGCCAAATCCTTCAGCTTTAGCGGAGCGATTCGCGATAGGAAGGTGTTCTCGTATTTCATGCTCCCGGACATCGTGCGAGACAAATAAGACTTCGTTGTTTTCTCCTTCATTTGTTGTTGGACTTGCACGAGCACCTGCTCGAAATCCATGTTCTCTGCCGCAGCAATGCCTATATTGATGACCGCGAAAAAGTTGCGGAGGCTGCTGGATGGAAAGATATTTCGCAGATTCACCGGCATGCTGATTACGATCGGTCGACGCTCCGTATTTAGTGGCTCACCCGCATGATGGACCGCTATCACCAGAATGGCCGTCAAATACGCCGTCAACGTTACGCCCTTCTCTTTCGCACATGCATTCAGGCCGGAGGCCCGAAGCATGCCGTGAATGACGTTGTGGCCGTAGGGAACAAAGCGTGTCCCTCGTATTTGGAACGCCTCGGGAGCCTTGTCCAGATCAAGCGGCGGCTCTGATGTATAGTGTGCCTTGAAGCTGTCCTGGGCTTCCGCATATCTGGCAAACGACGCAGGCGGCAGGATCATCCCCTGCTTGTCATCCACATTTTCGCCAAGCAGACATAAATACTGGAACACTAGCGTTTTAAGAAACTCAAGGGCACCCCCGCCGTCGGTCAACGCATGAAAAATTTCGACGCTGATCTTGCTGCCGTGATACAGAATGCGAACCAGGCTAGCGTTCGAATCCGAGAGCGACACCGGCGCGCAAGGGTATGTGCCCTCCGGCTCCACCCGCAGCGGCGACTCCTTTTCCCGTAAAAATTTCCAGAACAACCCGTTTCCCATCTCCACATGAAGCAGTGGAAACCGCGTAATTACGCTATCCAGCGCCTTCTGCAAAATCGGTGGCTTTACGGGATGTTTCAGTAAGAACGACAACCGGTAGGTTGATGAGTTTTCTTGGCCCGCCACGGCTGGAAACAGCTTCCCGGCGTGATCCAGCTTGTACCAATCCTCCATATTACTCTGCTACCTCCAAACCATAGTACGTAATGCTGTCAGCATTCCTCTTTCTAACAGCCGAACGCTTTTTATAGCGGCGGCTTTGCGCGCCCCCTAATCCCTAGATGGATTACAAGAAGGCTATCGCGCTTGTTCCATCACCGTCTCGTGGACCGGGCTCGGAAATCGTCTCGCAAGCGAAGCGCGGGTATGGATCAGCATCATCGGGATGAGCTGTTCTGTACGGCGACCGATCCGGTTCTTGCCTTCGGGGTGCAGCACCGACAACAGCAGGCGAAGATACAACGTCGTCATTCTCCGGAACAAGCCTTGCTCCATGGCCTGCATCTCGAACCCGAGGCCGTGCGTCAACCCGCGGTGGAGCAGCGTAATGCCGACCAAGGCTCTTACCTCGTTGAACTCGGACTGATCGGCATAGGCCCGGCTGATAAGCTTCATCGATCGCCGGCCGAGCCTTGCGATCTTGAGGGCTGCAAGGTCGGGACCTTCGGTACGGATCAGGTTTAAGATTTCAGCATTGTCCAGATGAAGCTCGCCGATCCAATCGCCTTGCGAAATGACGGTCGAATCGGCGCAGATGATCGGCGCCCCCCGATGCTTCTTGATCATGACGGTACAGATGCCGAAGTGAAACGTATGTGAACCGCGAAAACGCGAAGACCATTTAAAGATGCGTTCCCATGCCATCCACATGCTTTGCATGGCGTTTTTAATGATAAGCAGCTGATTCACCACCCTTATTCGGATGCGCCGCACGTTTCGGATTAGATCCATCCTTTATTCATCGCGCATACCGGATTCCTTAGAATAAGCATACATGATGGGATGTACCGGATTACACCGTCTCCGGCATTAAGTGAAGCTCCGTCTTGGGGCGGAGTGTTCTGCCAGACATTCATCTAGGGACGACGGTTTATCTTGGTGAAGACGATGGGGTAATGGATCACCAAGACCGCACTTGGCAATATCCTTTGATCATGAAAAAAAACGACCGTCCGCAATAATCTTTACGGGAAAACGGTCGTTCCTATTTATAAGATTTATGAGTTACTTTAATTGCACATGGTACTAGGGGGGAAGTGTTCATAGAAGAGGGAGAGCTGCGGCTTCGGCGGGCATAAATTCATTTCGCTCTTCCCGATGTTTCTATCCCTCACTGCCGGCGCCGCTCTTTAATGACTTTAAGCGTTTCAGCACCCCGTTTTCGCCTCTTCCCAAATAATCATGAAGTCGTTTGTATTCCTTGTACAATTGATCATACACGCGCACATTAGCCTCAATCGGCTTAAAGGTTTCTTCCCGAACACGGGCAATGGCTTCTGCAGCTTCTACGATGCTCCCAAAGCCTCCCTGTTCCTTGCCTGCCGCCACGGCGCCGAACATAGCTGCCCCAAAAGCAGCGGTCTGAACGGTATCCGCAACTTTGATTTCCTTGCCGGTAACATCGGCATAGATTTGCATCAGCAGCCGGTTACGCTGAGGCAATCCGCCGCAAGCGTAAAGCTCCTGAACCTCTACGCCGCTTTCCGTAAAGGCTTCGATGATCGCCCGCGTTCCAAATGCGGTAGCCTCTAACAGTGCCCGGTATATTTCCGCAGGCTTGGTCTGCAGGGTCAATCCAAGGATGACGCCGCTCAGATCAGCATCCATCAGCACGGAGCGGCTACCGTTCCACCAATCGATCGCCAGCAGGCCGGTTTGACCAGGGGCATATTGGGCCGCTTCCCTCTCAAGCCACTCATGAATGCCAAGGCGCTCCTCCGCAGCCTTGCGCCGGACATATTCTGGCACCGCCTCATCCACATACCAGGCGAAGATATCGCCAACCGCCGATTGTCCTGCTTCATACCCGTAATAACCTGGAATGATTCCATCCTCGACGACACCGCAAATGCCTTCCCCTGTCATTTCCTTGTCGCTTAATATCAAATGACAAGTCGAGGTTCCCATGGCGAGCACCAGCTTGCCCGGGGTGACGACACTGACCGCCGGCACCATGGCATGGGCATCGATGTTAGCTACGGCTACCGCGGTACCCGGCAGAAGCCCTGTCAGGGCTGCCATCGATTCGGTTAATCCGCCAGCTTTCGAACCCAGCGGCTTGATCGGACCTCTCAGCTTCGTCTCCACAAGGTCTCCAAACCTCGGATCAAGCGACTGCAGGAATTCCTTGGACGGATACCCCTCCCGTTTATGCCAATTGGCTTTATAGCCGGCGGTACAGCTGCTCCGTGCGAGCTGACCGGTCAATTGCATGACCACCCAATCGGCAGCCTCCATGAACAATACAGCTTGCTCGTACAACTCAGGAGCTTCATGCAAAATCTGTAAAGACTTTGCAAGCATCCACTCCGAGGACAGCTTCCCTCCGTAGCGTGACAGAAATTTCTCCCCTCGCCGCTTAGCGGTTTCATTGATCAGGTTCGCTTCGTCCTGCGCCGCATGATGCTTCCACAGCTTTACCCAGCTATGCGGATTGTCCCTCCACTCATCCAGCATGCACAGCGGAGTT
The DNA here is from genome assembly GCF_038003785.1 of Paenibacillus sp. FSL W8-0919. Taxonomy (NCBI): domain Bacteria; kingdom Bacillati; phylum Bacillota; class Bacilli; order Caryophanales; family Paenibacillaceae; genus Paenibacillus; species Paenibacillus sp. FSL W8-0919. Next base: position 4,043,977 of record NZ_JBBOPV010000001.1, on the reverse strand, counting down.
CCCCCGGCATCCAGCGGCATCATCGTGCATGCCGTGAAGTCGATGCCAATCCCGATGACTTGATCCGGGGATACATCTGCCTCCGACAGCACATGCGGGATAGATTGCCGAAGCACCTCCAGATAATCGCCCGGATGCTGCAGCGCCCAGTCCTGCTCCAGCTTCAGACCCGAGTGGACCAGCACCTCGTCCATGACTCCATGCTTGTATGGCGTCACATGGGTGGCAACCTCCTGCCCGGTCGTAATATCAACCAACAGAGCCCTGCCCGATTCCGTTCCGAAATCCACGCCGATCGTGTATAACTGCTTCATATCCATCTCCTCCAAAGTATAGGATCAATTCAACTGTTTCACTTCAGTGCCATATATCTCAAATGCCGGCTTCAACAGCGGCGCTTCTTCACGAATGCGGCGCAGAAGAATTTCTCCGGCTTTTATTCCCATGTCATAGGGACGCTGTTCCAGATAATAAATTCCCGATTCTTTAAGGAGTGGTCCGGCCTCTACTTCACCGAAAGAAGCTACAGCCATGTCGGACGGAATCCTTAGACCGCTGCGTACAATTTCAAGCAAAACACCAAGGCTCATACGGTTATTCAGGGATATGATCGCGGTTGGACGATGGTCCGCATCCAAAAAATGCCGTACGGCCTGGATTCCATCTTCCGTTGAAAAGTCGCCATTATACACGATAGGTTCCTCGTTCAGGGCGTATTCCTTCATCGCTTTCCGAACACCGTCCAGTCGTTCCCTGCCCGTGCTGGATCGCGTCGGACCGTTTACGACTCCAATTGCCTTATGACCATCCTCCAGCAGCTTCCGAGTCAGGCGGGAAGCGCCTTCCGTATTGTCCTCGGCTACCAGATCGAGCATCAACCCCGCTTCCGGCGAGTCCGGCTTGCGGTCTACGAGAATGATCGGCATCCGGGAATCTGCCAGCTGCTTGATCGCCGGATCATTTCCGCCTGAAGTCGCCAGTACAACGGCATCCACGCGCTTTTCCTGCATAAGCTTAAGAAGTCGCTTTTCCTTGTCCGGATTCTCATCCGAGCTGCAGAAAATAAGCTGAAAGCCTTCTTTCCCTACAACATCCTCAATACCTTTGGAGATTCCCATAAAATAAGGGTTGGAAATATCGGGAACGACGACCCCGATCATATAGGTCCGGTCCTGCTTCAGACTGCGGGCGATGGCGCTTGGACGATAATTCAACTTGTTCACCGCCGCCATCACTCGCTCTTTAATCTCATCGCTTACAAAATCGGTATTGTTCAGTACCCTTGAAACGGTCGCCGTGGATACCTCTGCTTCCTCCGCTACTTGTTTAATGGTCGCTCTTGCCAAGTATGGCTCACCTCAACCCTAAGTGATTTCATGTAATCGATTACGTAAACGATTACATTCACAGGTTATAGTAAAAACTAGGCGCATGTCAACTCTATCTTTTAAAAGTCATCTTGCTCAGCCTCGGGAGCTCCTTTGGGCCTGCAAAAGTCCCCTTTTTGGGACTTCCTCCGCCACTGTAATTCCTTTTTGCCCGCGACAAATCTCTTTTGGGGACTTGCTGCACCTCTGGAGCTCCTTTTTGCCCGCACATGTCCCCTTTTGGGACTTGTCCAGGCAATAAACTGAATCAAGCTCATCACTCCCACTTCTAAACCGTCCCCTAACACAAACCTATCCACTGCTCAATTAACCCGAACAAGCCCCACACCATCCATGTAAGATGGTACAAGGCTCAGTATACTGCTGCAAGATTCCTCAAATCGTCCACCAACTAGTGGAGGACCGGTTGTGCTACTTTAGGATCAAACTTCGATAAGCAAGGAATGCAAATACTTGTTGCTGTTCAATATTGACCTGACCCTGGCGATCGTGTCGTTTCTAACTGGTGGGTGGTCCACTCTGTTGAGCAAGATCCAGCGCAGACAGGCTATCGCTTCAAACAGCTCAAGCTCATCCGCTTCGAATCGGTTCTCGGCACAAAATGCAGCACGGTAGAAGGAAGCTCGCTTTTCTCTTACATATATCCACATTAAGATAATCGACCATCCGATATCATATCGAGGATCGCCCATTTGGACATTCGTCCAATCAATAACGGTCAGCTCGTTTTCATTCTCCAGAATATTGCCTAGGTGATAATCGCCATGGATGACATATTCTTGTTCCATGCTCGCGCGCAGAACAAGCTCCATCAGAGGTTGTTGAATATCAGGGAACTCCTCAATTCGTGGATAAAAATAAGAGATAAAGTCATACCTCGGCAGATTGAATCCGTTCAGCCTTTCCAAGGGCAGCTTATGTATATCCATTAATATCTTCGCTAGTTTCAATAGTTTAAGCTGATCGATATTTTGAACAGGCCTTCCGTCGTAACTGGTCAGCATTACTGGATTGCCTTCCCGGTCTGTCCCCCAGCCCAAAGGCTTCGATACTGCTCTTCCATGCGAATGCAATGCATTCAATATTTGATATTGCATTTGAACATCGGGCTTGGAAGCTCTATTCCATACCTTTAGCACGCAGTCTGCCGTTGACGTGACGATCTTCGCCACCTCTGCTTCCAGACCGGAGTCTAACGGGATAACTTGAAATGTAGTTTCATGCTGCAGCAATAATTCGAGCGCCTCGCTTTTCTCTACCCAATTGATTTCTCGCAAATTATGCCCCTCCGTCATTGTGCAACGACTCGATGGTCGTGAAAATACGTGAATAGACTGCTTCGGTATTGGTCTCATTCATTATATCGTTGGATAAACCGTAACCCCAAGGCACGCTATCATCTTTTCCAATAACTCCATATTATGTGTGTTTCTGAGCTTCGTAAGCACTTATCTTAAGCTTGAACGCAACTGTACAACAAAAAAACCGCGATCAACGCGGTTTTTTCGATGGTTCAATCCGGCTTGCTTTAACGCTTATCAGCCCTTCTCCGCTCCCCGATTAATGGAAATTCCCCAATCCGAAGCCTGGCGCTTCCATACGGAACCAGCTCCAATTCCGTAATGGGCTGTCCGTCCGTATCTGGATGCAGCGGAGGGTTGCCGGCGTTGTTGCCTTCCATTTTCCAATCCCGGATCAGCTGGCCCCTAACCTTCACCCTGACAGGCGCATCCTGTGCTTGGAACGGCTGGCGAACCATGTCCTGTTCGATTATCTCGAACGGCGTATCGGCTAGCAGGCCGTATTTCCATGGGGATGCAGGGTATAGCTCCCAATCGTGAAACATGTCGCGCTGCCGGATCATCTGCCAATTTTCCTTGACGGGCAGCACATACACGAGCGGCCCTCGCTCGATGCTGGTGGCGTACATATTTCGGGATACCAACCTGACTTCCATGGGCAAGTGAAGTTCCAATCGGTCACCGTTCTGCCAATGTTGTACGATCCTTGCATAACCGGACTCTACTTGGAATGGCAATTCGCGCCCATTCAGCGTTATGACGGGATCGTCGCACCAGGCGGGGATCCGCAGCGATAAAGGGAACGATTCCGCCCGTTCTAACGACATGTGGATTCGAATGCGGTCCTTGAACGGATATTCGCCGGTTACCTCGATCACAGCCGCAACGTCATGGCGGCCGACTGTCGTCCTAACCGTGCACGGGGCATAGGACACGGCAACGAGCCCCTCCTCCTGATCCTTCATCCACAGATGCGCGGCCAGCTTAGGCCAGCCTTGATGCATGTTGGCCGTGCAGCATCCAAAGTTCGGCTCCAGACCGAACACGTTGGCGTCGGGTCCGTTGCTCCATGCCCGCGGAGCGACATTGCAGATGATCTGGTTGACTTGCTGATCATACTGATGCGAGGTCCAATCCGGAGAGATGGCGGCAGGCAGCGCATTAAAAGCAACCTTTTCCAAAATGTCCCCGAAGCGCCCTTCCCCGAGTATTCTCGTCAGCTGCTCCATCGAGAACATATACTCGACGACGGCACATAATTCTACGCCTTGACTCGGATGGGTGCCGGATAACCATTCATCTCCGGAGAACATGCCATGCGCTTGACCGTGATACGTCATCAGGGAATCGATGCCCCGGTGCACGCTTTCCCGCTCCATCGGACTGCCATTCAACTCAAATAATACGCCCGGCGTTTTAATGCCCATCGCTACATTCACGACATGGGTTGTCCAATCCCACTCTTCCACTTTTCGCCAGAACGGAAAATCATGAAAAATATCGCTCCAGTCCGTGGTTTGTCCGGCAACGATATCGGCTAGCTCTAACAGAACAGGCTGCTTCGTACGTCTATATAACCACACGATGCACAGGAGCATCTCCGCTCCCCTTGCTTTGGCCCAGCCCCGCAGCGGCTGTTCCTCGATAACCGAATGGACATAAGTAAAGAACTTTGTCAGAAATGGGATGATCCGTTCATCGCCTGTTGCTTCTTCATGCTGCATCATCACTTTCAGCATGATCATGTAATGCCACCAGTCCTGCTCCTTATCGATATCCTGGTTCACGGAGGTAATACGCTCCGGACCGAACATACCGTTCTCCCGCTGGCTTGCAAGCGACCACTCGATCCAGCGATTGGCCTTGCCAATCAAGGCTTCGTCCTCAAGCAAATAGGCGAGCGGTAGCAAGCCATCGACATAATACGGGCCTCGCTCCCAGCTCTCTCCATGGCCGCCCAGCCATCCATTGTCATCTCCGACGTCCTTCCAATGCTCTTCCAAGCATCCGGTAAACCCGCTGGCTTGGATCTCCAGCTGATCTTTCAGCCAGCCGCCCGGCTTAATCGCGCCCAGTGGCAAGCTGTTAAAAGCAGTCTCGTGCAGCATGAACGTCCACGCTCCTTGTTTCTGTCTTGTAAGTGCACTCTGGTAGAACTATACCATCTCACCCGAGCGGTGCCCTATACACAGAAACAACCTCTTTTTATCCGATTGCAACATGCTTGATTCTTGTATCCGGAAGGCGTTAACGATTATCCTAGAGAGAAGTTAGCAAGAGGAGGAGGCTTGGACGTACATGATGATTCAATTCACGGCACCGCCGCTGCCCCATTATATTAGTAGTGGTGAAGATACCTATCAGGAGGGAGACAAACACGCGGATCGGTTTAACATCGGAGTGTTTGATCTGATTCTGGTCACCCGAGGAGCGTTGTTTCTGGAGGATAATGGTGTATGTTACAGGGTAAAGGCCGGCAGCTACTTGATTTTAAGACCGGATGCGGCACACCGGACATTTCAGCCCTGCCAGGAGGAGACGCATTTTTATTGGCTTCATTTTCAGACGCTAGGATCTTGGACGGAAGCGGAGGAACGAACCCCGTTTGCCTTATCGCAATCGGATCAGACTTATGTCCAAATCGAAACATTCTCTTTTTATATCCCCAAATACGGAGAGCTGCCTTCCAAAGAACAAGCCGTCCTCATCCTTGAACAGCTGCAGACGCTCCAGCAATCGCCTTCATCCACGGCACGCTGGAAGCAGCAGCAGCTTCTCCAAGAACTGCTCCTGCTGCTCCAAACTGAAGAGGAAGGGATCCAGCATCACCATCCTCATTATGCCATTGCGGAACGAACCGCAAACTATCTTAGACAGCATTACAAAGAGCCGGTGAGCTACCGTCGATTAGCCGAGGCCATGCATTTTCATCAGAACTACCTGTCCATTTGCATGAAAAAAACGTTCGGCTGCACGCCCTTGGAATATTTGACACGGCATCGGATCGAACAAGCCAAGCGATTGCTGATCCACACCAACGATCCGATCGGACGGATTGCCGAAGAATCCGGATTCGGCTCATTTCCGTATTTCATACGGTGTTTTATTCGCTATACAGGCATCAAACCCAAATCCTTCAGGCAGAAATTCCGATCCTAACGGAGCGCCTACGATGCATCCGGTTGCTTAGAATACGCTCCGTACCAAGCCCCCGTCGATGCGGAGAGCCGAGCCGTTAATCGCGGAGGATTTAGGACTGCTGAGATACGTGACAAAATCGGCAATCTCCTCTGGACGAATCAGCCGCTGAATAATGGAAGTCGGCCGATTCTCCTTCATAAACCGCCGCTCCGCTTCTTCGATGGTGAGCTCTTCATTGGGATAGAGGGTTTTCAGCATCGTCTCCACGCCTTCCGTAAGCGTAGAGCCGGGCATGACGGTATTGACCGTAACGCGGGTTCCTGTCGTCAGCTCGGCCAAGCTCCGGGAAAGGGACAGCTGCATCGTCTTGGTTGCGCTGTAATGTGCCGTCTCTTGGGAAGGCATGATGGCTGCTTCACTAGCGATAAAAATAATTCGACCTTCATTCCGAATGATCATGTTCTTCAAATAATGCCGGGTTAACCGGACGCCGCTCATGATATTCGTCTCGAAGAACCTGAACCACTCCGAATCGGGGATATCGAAAAATTCAGCGGGCTCAAAAATCCCCATATTGTTGATCAGAATGTCAATGACAGGAGCAGCTTCCCTGACCTGGTGACAGCCCTCCTCCGTTCCGAGATCCGCCACGACATAACGCAGCTCGGCATCGGGATGGACGGCATGAATGTCATGGATCGTCTGTTTTACCTTATCCTCATGCCTACCATTAATAATGACGGATGCGCCCTCCGCTGCAAGCGACATGGCTATCGCTTTGCCAATGCCGGACGTTGAGCCTGTTACCAGAGCGACTTTTCCTTGTAGCTCCAAATTCATTAACGCTCTCTCCTTCCATTATGTAGGAATGGACCCTCCTGATTCCCCGTCGTACCGCCCGAGGATTGAGGAGAGCCGCAATATTTATTACACTTCTATCCTTGCGTAAACACAAATTTCTCAGAAATCAAAATTGTCCGGATCCGGTCCCACTCTGTGATTTTGGTTCAGGCTGTCAATGCGCTGCATATCCTCGGCGGACAATTCAAAATCAAAGATGTCTGCGTTCTCGATAATCCGATGTTCCTTGGTCGATTTCGGAATCGTGACCACACCGTTTTGGATATCCCAACGAAGAATGATCTGCGCGATGGATTTTTGATACTTTTCAGCAATGCGCAGAAGATCCTCCTGATCCAGGAGCTGTCCCTGCATTAATGGAGACCAAGCCTCAAGCTGAATTCCATTCTCCTGGCAGTACGCCTGCAGTTCCTTTTGCGTTAGTCGTGGATGATATTCCACCTGGTTCACCATCGGTTTGATTTCGGTTTCCTTCATTAACTGCTCGAGGTGATGGATCTGGAAGTTGCTGACGCCAATAGCTTTGACACGCCCTTGCTTGTACAGCGTTTCTAATGCCTTCCACGCCTCTGTATATTTCCCTTCAACCGGCCAGTGTATAAGGTATAAATCCAAGTATTCAAGACCCAGCTTCCGGAGACTTTCCTCGTAAGCCTTCAAGGTGGACTCATACCCCAGATCGGCATTCCATACTTTGGATGTGACAAACAGATCCTCCCGCTTGATCCCGGCAGCTTCCAAGCCCTCGCGGATGCCCTGTCCGACCCCTTCTTCATTTCCGTATATGGCGGCCGTATCTATGGAGCGATAGCCATGCCGAATTGCCGTGCGGACGGCGTTTACCAGCTCCGGTCCTTCCTCTACTTTAAATACGCCAAGTCCAAACCAAGGCATGCTGACGCCATTATATAAAGTGGTTGTATCTTGTAAGTGTTTTGCTGTCATGTTGATGAACCTCCGAAAGTTTTATGTTTGTGAAGAAATGGAGCCTAGTTGCAGTATTTCCGATGAAACGCTTAAACATCACCTCCCTTCATCCTAAATTTTCCATTCAAGCCGCTTTCGTATATGGACGATCCGGATTCTCCGAATCCTTTCTTGCCAGCTTCAAGCTCAATCCCGTAAGCGCGACCGCCGCGAATACCATCAACGCTCCAATCCAAGCCGTGTGAATCAAGCCCATCGATTTCGTAATCAAGCCGCCCAAAAAGGAGCCGATGGCGATGCCTGCATTGAATGCCGCAATGTTCAGTGCCGAGGCCATATTCACAGCGCTTGGCGCAAACCGCTCAGCCAGCTCAACAACATAAACCTGCAGCCCCGGAACATTCATGAAAGCCAGAAATCCCATGAGAATAATCGTAATGAATCCGGCAACTTTAAACGGCGCGGTAAACGTAAGCGAGAACAGCACCACCGCTTGAACGCTGAACATATAGAGCAGTGCTTTGAGCGGACTGCGATTTGCTGCTTTCCCGCCGATGATATTACCTAGCGCTATGGCAATCCCGTAAACGAGCAGAATGACGGCTACCGTATTTTCCTTGAAGCCTGTTATATCCTGAAGCAGTGGGGATAAATAAGTAAAGACAACAAAGGTGCCGCCGTAACCGAGCGCGGTAATCAGGAGCATCAGCAGCAAACGGCGATTGGTCAGCAGCTTAGCCTGATCGCGGAATGAGGTCCGCTCTCCTTTCGGCATGTCCGACGGGATCAGAATGCTGTTCGCGATGAAAGCAGCGACACCGACCAGAGCAATGGCGACAAAAGCCAGTCTCCAGCCCCACTGCTGACCGATAAACGTTCCGATCGGAACACCGGTCACCGTAGCGACGGTAAGTCCTGTAAACATAATGGAGATCGCGGAGGCTCTGCGGTTCTCTGGCACCACGCTGGCGGCGATGACCGAACCGATCGACATAAATACCCCATGGGAAAAGGCCGAAAGCACGCGAGCCGCAAGCAGAATGCCGATGGAAGCCGCGCCAGCCGCCAAGCTGTTTCCGATAATAAAAATGATCATGATCCATAGCAGCAGGGTCTTCCTGGACATCCTCGAGGTAAGCGACGTTAGGATGGGCGCACCGAAGGTGACGCCCAAGGCGTACATCGATACGGTTAATCCGGCGGTCGTAACGGATATATTCATATCCTCCGAGATCAACGGCAGCAGCCCTACGCTGATGAACTCCGTTGTTCCGATCGCAAAGGCACTGACGGCAAGCGCCAGCAGCGCAAAGAAACTTCTTTTTTTATCTATGATCATGGTGTTGAAATTCCCCCTATCCAATTCGCTTGCTTGTATATTGTAAAAAAATTGAGTATGGTGTAATCCAGCTGGCAAATGCTATTATGATCCATATCGAATTTTATGTGAAGAACGTACTTTTTTGTAATGTAGGCACTTCGCAGTACCCTAGTTACTTTTCAGTGCCTATCCAATAGGAGGATGAATATGCAAGCGAAGAAATACAATATTGCCGTCGAAGCGACATTGGAAGTGATCGGAGGCAAGTGGAAATGCGTAATCCTTTGCCACCTGACCCATGGCCGTAAACGAACCAGCGAGCTGAAGCGCCTCATGCCGAATATCACGCAAAAAATGCTGACACAGCAGCTGCGGGAGCTGGAGGACGATGGCGTAATCAATCGCATTATTCATAATCAAGTCCCGCCCAAAGTGGAGTATGAGCTGAGTGATTACGGCAAGAGCTTGACCGGCATTCTGGATATGCTCTGCGCGTGGGGAGAGAAGCATATAACGAAGGTATACGGGGATAAGTTCAGCGTGCTTGAGGACAGCATTCTGAACGATAAACTGAAAGCCGTGGACGAGCCTGCCACATCGGATGCACGTACGACCTGAATCTATTTGGGTAATCGCTGAAATCACCATAATCACCCCTTACAAAATATGGTATCATTTAAAATAACATGAAGCATACGAAGAGCCCATGGAATATTACATGAGGAGAAGAATAATTATAGTGAGAAAAATACATTCAGCTATTGCCCTATTGCTTCTTAGCAGTTTTATGGCTGGTTGCAATCAAGTAAAGATGGAGACCGGTGATTTTATTTTTGATAAGCAAATCAACCAAGATAAAACTCCCATGATCGCGGTGGTTCAGAATATCTCAAGGAATGATGCCTCCAACCATTCGTTATCAGACTATTTAAATAATGATGACCCAAATGATGTGATTTACTATCATATAACAGATGCCGATTTATACGAAGATTTAGAAATTGGTGAGAGAGTTACCGTCACAGCCCCCCATATTTTACTTAGCAGCCCACTGCAAGCAATGGCGATTGAAGTCGTAAGACATGACCTAGCAGAGTGACAGTCCCATTATATTTAGGTCTTTGAAAAAGATTTGTCCCCATTAGATTTCGGCCTGACCGAATCGGATACACCTTAACTTATCAAAGAGATAAAACCTAATAGAGTGCGGGATATGGTTCCAACATGGGTATCCAAGGACAGATCCTTTCGACCATCTAAAATAAAACAAAACCTCTCTATGATAATGATGGGTGGATTCACCACATATCAAAGAGAGGTTTCTCTATTTTATGATAACTATCTACTAAAGTTACACGATATCATGAACATTAAGGCAGTGTGTCTAAGAATGGTCTCACCGTTTTAGCAAGAGCGTAATTCGTAGTCGCATCCCAGTTAATGGACCACGTCATTGCTCCCCGTACATCAGGGTATTTAGCCACAGGCTTATAACTTCCACAGTTGTTTCCAGTTGCTAGACAATTCAGGGCATTATTCACGACCGTTGGAGAAACATATCCGCCTCCGGCTGCTGAAGAGGCAGCAGGTACTCCAAGTCCCAATTGGGAAGGTGATACCCACTGCAGCGTTAAGTCCGACAGCGCCGTAAGGAAATCAACCGTGCCCTGGGAGTAGCATTTACCGTCACGACCTAACATGCATCCAGAGTTATAGTACTGGACGTTCATTACGGTTGTGATATCCTTCAGATTGTTATAAAGCTGCATATAGGAGGTGTTTGGACTCTGCATGTCTATCGTTTGAGGAGCCATTGTCAGAATAAAATCATTTCCTGCTTTTTGCTTCAGTTGGCGAATCGCGGTGGTTAAGTTAGGCACATTCATGCCATGCTCCAGGTCAATGTCTATCCCATCAAGTCCAAATTGCGTGATGATCCCGTACATGCTGTTCACAAAGTTCGTTATATTCGGCGAGGCAGTATTCAAATCAATGTTCCCTAATTCCCCTCCAATGGATATGATGACCTTCTTGCCTTGAGCTCGTTTAGTTTGAATATCCGCGATCAGCTCGGCATTGGTATACCCGCCCAGAGCTGCGGATAGCGCAGAATCTACATTGAAAACGACACCGCCAGGGTTAACAGGGTCCATCTCAGCAAACGCTAACACAATGATGTCATATTGATCCGGTATATCTCTCACCTTCAATTTGCTGGCACCATTGACAAAATTCTGCCAGTACCCTGTCAATATATGCTTGGTCGGCTGGGGACCTCCGCCTGTCTCTTCTGCCGTTGTTGCAGTCACACTCGCACTGGCAGGTGAAAGATTCCCGGCAGCATCCTTAGCTATGACCTTAAATGAATAGGTCGTGTTCGGTGAAAGACCCGCTATGGTCGCGCTCGTACCGGTAACCGAAGCCGCAAGGGCTGTGCCCTGGTAGACATCATATCCTGTCACGCCAACATTGTCCGTAGAGGCTTGCCAGGATAAAGTAACGCTTGAAGAGGTGACTGAACTTACAGTTACATTCGCAGGTGCTGTCGGAGCTGCAGTATCATTACCTCCGCCACCTTGAACATGCTGCCATAATGCAGGAACATTGGGCGGTTCCCATCCGGGTAGTGAAGTATGAGATTGAATAGCTTTATACGATTTCCCATCGTACGTCACGTTGTCGTTTACGGCATAAGACACATAGGCTGCCCAGGAACCCCGATCTGCTGCAGAAACCTCAAGGGGGAAAAAGCTCATGATCATAGACACGACGACCATTAAAGGCAATAGCATCACTCTCGATTTGTCCGGAATTCTGCATAAACCCGCTCTCATCATTAATCCCTCCTCAATAATGGATCGTTAAGCTTTACAGACTGCCTTGCATAAAACAGCATCACCTCCTTTGCAAAGATACGAAAATCTCATGAAATATTCTACATCCAAACAAACCTTTTAATTGCTGTTTATTGTTTTATTTACATATATAGGAAGTAGATTCTATATTCAAAATTTACTTTATATGTTAATTATTATCAATAGCTCTGGAGGATCAATTTCATGGTGTAAGATGATCTCTAACGTTTTAAGCTCCCTATCATCATGAATCGATGTCTCTATGAAAACAAAAACATGGCAGACGCTGTTATACAGGGCCTGCCACATTGCGGCTGAAGCTTTATAGCACATAGGTCATGGCTAATTCGATGCGAATCTGCTCTTGCCACTCGTGAACGATCGATTATTTCGCGTTCTCCTTCTCTTTTTGGCTGACGATCATATTCGTCACTTCCTCGGCCTGGGCCAATACGGCAATCGGATCATACGGCCAGAATCGTTTGGCATCCAGGTAAAACACGCGCCCCTGACTTACGGCTTCGATCGAAGTCCATACCCTATTGCTCTTATCCATCTCGGCACCATTGGACTCGTCAAAAAAGATATAATCTCCTGCATAATCTTTCAGAACCTCCATGGACACTTCTTTGTAGGTCTCACCAGTGGCAATCAGTTCTTGTTGGATTCGTTCCGGAGGGGTAAGCTTGAGCTCCTTGTAAATCGCCAATCCTCCGCGATAAATGCCGTCGCCATAAAGGTAGAAGGTCTTGCCGAAAGCGCCGAAGATCGAAAAGGTTTCTCCTTCCTCCACCACGCCGTCCACCTTCGCGCGCAGCGCTTCTATTTTCTCGTCAAACTCAGCCAGCCATTCCTTCGCCTCTTCTTCCTTGCCAAGGATTGCACCCAGCCCCTCCACTTCTTCGTGCACGCTTCGATAGGTTTCATAAGGAAGAATGATTGTGGGCGCAATTTTGGACAGCTTCTCGAACACCTCCGGATCGGAATTGGCGCTGATGATCAGGTCGGGGTTCAGTTCCAGGATTTTTTCCGTTGCGTTTTCGCCGGTACTCTCGATACCATCGATCATGTCTTGGATATGGACATTCTCCAGATCCTTCGCTGTCGCGCCTACCGGCTTCTCTCCGAGCAGCAGCAGGGTTGGCAGATAGGCATCGACAACAATTCGCTTCGGTTCTGCCGGATATTTGATTTCCCCGTGTATGGTATCCACCTTTCTAGTCGCAGGCTGCGCCGAGACTTCGGTCTGGGGCTTATCCGCGCTTGCGGCTGTTTCCCCCGTAGTACCCGCGTTGCCGGTCGGATTTCCCTTCCCGCCGCATCCGGAAATCAAACATATGATGAGCATTGTGAGTATGACCCGATACTTCGATGTGAGCATATTTGTCTCCTCCTGATTTAGTAGTGTATGGCTGGGGCATGCACCGAATTGAGCTCGATGCAATCGGCTGTATATTCCATGCGATGCGATCAGATCCTCGTGGCAGGACCCTCTCCCTTCACAAGAACTCCTAAAGATCCCTTGCATCTGGGCTGCTAAGCTCTCGTCCTGGATAACAGGTACAGGAAATATGGCGCACCGATCACCGCAACCACGATCCCTGTCGGGATCTCAGACGGTTGAAGGATCGAGCGGCTCAGCGTGTCGGCTGTGATGACCAGCAATGCACCGATCATCGCTGTTACCGGCAGCAGCATTTGATGCTTCGCACCGACCAAGCGTCTGCCCAGGTGGGGTGCAATAAGCCCGACGAACCCAATCCCTCCGCTCACCGCGACGCAGGAGGCCGCCAAGCCGACCGCCGCTGCCAGCAGCTTCAATTGCTCCCTCGTTACGGATGCACCCAGTCCGGTCGCCATCGATTCTCCAAGATTAAGAACGTTCATCACCTGCGCTTTGTACATCACGAAGGGCAGAAGCACAAGGATCCATGGGAGCAAGGCCAGCACGAACTTCCAGCTCGACCCCCAGATACTGCCCGCAAGCCAGACGGCAACAAACTGGTATTTCTCCGGACTCAATCGCAGTGTAAGCACGATCATTGCCGCGCTTATGCCGGCTGCGACGGCAATTCCCGTCAACAGAAGGCCTGTCGGCTTAAAGCCCTGGTTCTTCTTATAAGCAAGCACGCAGATCAAGGCCGCGGTCAAGCCGGCTCCAATCAAAGCTAAAACCGGCAGCAGATAAATCGGAGCCGCTGTCGTGTTCGGGAAAAATGAGATGAACAGCATGACCATCAACCCGGCTCCCGCATTGATCCCCAGGATACCCGGATCGGCAAGCGCGTTGCGGGATATTCCCTGCATCACGCAGCCGGATACCGCTAAACCCGCGCCAATAAGCAGTGAAATGACGATGCGAGGCAACCGGAAATCAAACAGCACCAAATTCTGCTTATCGGTTCCGCCGCCAAACAATGTCGTTACGACCTCGACGGGGGATAGCCGAATCACGCCGGTGTTCATGCTGATTAGAAACACCAGGACAATCAATGCACCCAGAACAGACAAGGTGATGATGTTCCGTCTCCTGCTTTTTCGCGTTTGGATGGCATTTGTGACGGCTTCCATCTACAGCTCCCTCCTTTCTTTGCGTGCCAGATAGAGGAAGAAAGGGACCCCAATCAAGGCAATGACCGCGCCCACTGGCGTTTCATAAGGAGGGTTCACCATTCTGGCGGCGAGATCGGCAATGACGACCAGCAGGCTTCCCAGCACGGCCGAGCAGGGAATGATGAGCCGGTAATCCACGCCGACCAGCTTGCGCGTGACATGCGGAATCAAGAGACCGACAAAGCCCACCGCGCCGACAACCGAGACGGCGGCCCCTGCCAGCACTAACACGATCGCCGTCCCGCCCAGCTTGACGAGCCCCGTTCGCTGACCCAGTCCACGTGCTACATCATCCCCAAGGCTAAGCATCGTAATTGAGCGCGATAAGGCAATCGCACCCAATATAGCAGCGGCTATCCAAGGCAGCATGATCTTCAGATGATTCCACTGAATCCCTGCCGTACCGCCGGCATACCAAAACGCCATATCCTGCCCGACCCGAAAATACAATGCGATGCCTTCGCTAAGAGCACTTAAGAGCGCGCTAAGCGCAGCACCGGCCAGAACGAGCCGAACCGGTGTCAGCCCTCCTTTGGACATGGAACTGACTCCATACACGAGCATCGCACCCAAGGCAGCCCCAACGAATGAGAGCAGAATCAGATACATATACGGCAGCCCCGGAAAAAACGCAAAGCAAATCGCGATCACGAACCCCGCCCCCGCATTTAATCCAAGCAGGCCCGAATCGGCGAGCGGATTCCGGGTCATCCCTTGCATAATGGCTCCCGATACGGCGAAACAAGCGCCCACCATGGCCCCGCCGAGAACTCTCGGCATGCGCAGCTCCTGGATAATCTGATGCTCCGTCAAGCTGGGATCAAAGAAGAACACAGCTTCCCATACACTTCGCAGATCAATCTCGGCCGCTCCAAGCGATATGGATAACGCTATGCCAAGCATCAGTGCAGCCGCGCCTCCCGTGATAATCAGGGTCGCAGCCCATGGACGCCCTTTGACGTGGACATGAATCTCAGCATCTGAAAGTCTTGGCTTGGACGTGTTTGATGACATCATTCTCTCCTCGATCCTGTGATATTGATTCTCATTATCATTTACAATGATAAAATATGGCATATTCTTCGTCCATGGACATGTTGAATTTCTCCTCCTGAAAAAAATCCATGCCCCAATCCATCGATGCTCCAAACCATGCTGAGTAATCTCAAGTATCGTATACCTGCTTCATAGCGGGTTGTCCTATTGACACGCAAACCTCTGTTCCATTACAATGAATGCAAATTGAATGAGGCGATGGAGTTCGCCATAACCGCTTTTCGAGGCTAATGACTCCTACCAGAGGTCGCTTTCCTGGTAGGAGTCTGTTTTGTGTATCCAGGGGTTAGCGGCGAATAAACAGAAACGGGTGAACGGATTTGATGAAGAAATGGGTTGAACCTAACGAGAATTGGCCGCCATACGCCCTGCTGACAGGTTATTTGATCAAATGGATCGTGCTTGGCAGCATCGTCGGCATGATGACAGGCAGTGCCTCTGCCTTCTTTCTTTATAGCCTTGACTATGTAACGAACCTTCGAATAGGAAACCCTTGGCTGCTGTTCCTCCTTCCCCTGGGAGGCGTTGTGGTCAGCTTCCTCTACGAAAGGTTCGGCAAGAGCAGTGCGAAGGGAAATAATCTTATCCTGGAACAGATCCATGGCGGCACAGAATCCATCCCGCTGCGGATGGCGCCGCTGGTCCTCTTCGGGACGCTGGTTACGCATCTGTTCGGAGGCTCCGCCGGACGTGAAGGCACAGCCGTCCAAATGGGGGGAAGCTTATCGGAGTGGTTCGGCAAGCTCATTCGCGTGACATCGCTTGATCGAAAGATCCTGCTTATCTGCGGAATTAGCGGCGGCTTCGGCTCCATCTTCGGCACACCGCTCGCCGGAACGCTGTTTGGTCTCGAAGTCCTAGCCATTGGCCTCATCTCGCACCAGGCGTTAATTCCTGCCTTCATCGCCAGCCTGGTCGGCAACTTAACCGCCACTTCCCTCTGGGGTGTCGGCCATGCGCATTATCTGATCGGGGAGATTCCCCCTCTGAGCTTTATCGTCCTGATGAAAGTCGTTGCAGCTTCGATCCTCTTCGGACTCGTAAGCCGGCTATTCAGCGAGCTTACCCATGCTCTGAAAAAATGGTACAGCCACGTTTTCCGCAATCCTATGGTCAAAAGCGCAATGGGAGGCGTCATCCTCATTGGGCTGGTTTATCTGCTTGGCACACGCGATTACTTGGGACTTGGCCTCCCCCTGATCGAAGAATCCTTCGCTGGGGAAGTTTCGCCATTCGCCTTTCTTGGTAAAATCCTCTTTACCTCGCTGACGCTTGGAGCAGGGTTTCAGGGTGGCGAGGTAACGCCGCTGTTTGCCATTGGGGCAACGCTGGGCAATGCGTTATCGGGATGGCTCGGATTGTACGCCCCTTTCCTGGCCGCATTAGGTTTTATTGCTGTATTCTGCGGGGCAACCAACACCCCGATTGCTTGTTTTATCATGGGAATCGAGCTGTTTGGAGGAGAAGGCGCCGTGTATATGCTCTTGGCCTGCGTCATAAGCTACTTGTTCTCCGGGCACTCCGGCATCTACACCTCCCAGCACATCGGCGCGTCCAAGCACCCGCTCCTCTCGTTTCCACCGGGAACAACGCTTGCGGGAGCAAAAGAACTGCACAAAGCAAAGCGCAAGCAAAAGACGTCCGAGTGATCGGGCGTCTTTTCATTTGCCGCAGGCAGCCCTGCCTCACTCTGTGAGCGGCGTAATGATGGATGCTGTACGCTGCTATAACCCGAAGCCCGGACGACGAACCAAGGCAGGTCATTTGTACGAAGAACACTTTTTCACACAAAAAAAAGAGAGGCACCCCCAAGATCCAATGATCTTGGTGCACCTCCCTGTTGCATCTTCTGGCAATTACACCGTTGATCTGCGCAGACACTGGCGAGAGCACAGTGCAAGGATAAGCACAATCGGAATCATCCATAGCGTCAAGTCGAGAGCAGAATGACTAGCAAACCATTTAAAGATCGGCCCCCACCATTCGTATCGCATCGCAATCAAGCTGAGACCCGAGATGATGATCGTAACGGCTGCAAGCATGATAAACGTTCGGATCCCTCTGAATCTTAAGAAAAACGCTCCGATGCCCAGCCCCAACATGGAAAACCATAACATTAAGATGACATTCACAACGAATTGGATAAGCCATGATCCATCATTCAGATACGGTAAATTGAAGAAGCGCATATGATCTCCCCATGCCCCGGTCCATACTTCAATATGGGATAGAACCACAAGAAGTGCCGAGTTGAAGATACTGATCAAGGTTATAAAGGTAAGGGTCCCTATGAAAAAGTCCGTTCTGCGTATGCTAAACCCCGTGGTGAAGGGGAACAACTGAATCGCTGTGGTCAATGAGGTAACGAACATGAATATATAGATGGTACCCAAACCGCCCGTATACAACGTCTCTCCATTAATCAATACACCGATCAGCAAATTGACCAAGAAACTGAAGGCCATGATCATCCAAGGCAAATAAAACCACGTAAGTTTATGTCTTAAATGAATGTTAATAACGCTGGATATCCCTCTCATTAGCGGCTCGCCACCTTTCCGTTTCTCGTTAAATGAACGATTAATTGCTGCAAGGATACGGGTACCGTTTCCAGTCCTGCTTGTGCTGCTTCTTGCTTCACCTCTGCTTCGGTCTTGCCCATCACCGTAGCCGAAACCATTGATCCGAGCGATTCCGTATGAATGACTTTTCTGCCTTGAATAAAGGATTCAACCGCAGATTGATGCCCGATCACATTGCAGGTCCGTCCGCGGAGTTCATCGGTATCCGAATCCAGCAATATTTTTCCTTCATCGATAAGAATGATATGCTCCAGCAGCCTGCTGACTTCATCTATCAAATGTGTGGACAGAATAATGGTACGCGGATGGCTGGTGTAATCTTCGATCAGCTGATCATAGAAAAGCTCTCTTGCAACGGCGTCGAGGCCAAGATAAGGCTCGTCGAACACCGTAATGGGCGCTCGGCTGGCGAGTCCTACGATGATCCCGACCGCTGACAGCATGCCGCGCGACAATCTCTTCACAAGGCGCTTCATCGGCAGACGGAAAATTTCGATCAGCGCTTTGGCGTATTCCGCGTCCCAGTTCGGGTATACGTCGGAGGCAATCCCCATGACATCCCGGACGGTAACTAAATCCGGATATTTCTGACTCTCCCTGATAAAGCATATCTGCTGAATCACCTTGTTATTTTCATAAGGATGCTCGCCAAATACGCGGATCTCCCCTTTGGTTGAGAACTGCTGTGCCGTAATCATCTGCATGATGGTTGTTTTCCCGGCGCCGTTTCTCCCCAGCAATCCGTAAATCTTATTCGCCTCGATCCTAAAGCTGACATTATCGACGGCCGTAAAATCCTTGTATACCTTGCTCAAATTGTTGACTTCGATGACGGTTTGGCTCATCAGTCTTGCTCCCCTCTGCGGATCATTTCCGATAATTGATCTTTCGTAATCCCAAGCTTCTCGGCTTCCTTCACCATAGCCACAACGTACTGCTCATAAAACTCCGTCTTGCGCTTCTCGATGAGCTGTTCACGTGCTCCCGCTGCTACAAACATGCCAATCCCCCGTTTCTTATACAAAATCCCTTGATCGACCAGCAGATTGACGCCCTTGGCCGCTGTGGCCGGATTGATCTGGTAAAAGGCCGCAAACTGATTCGTAGATGGAACCTGCGTCTCCTCAGGCAATCGTTCCTCTATGATGTCATCTTCAATTTTGTCCGCAATTTGCATGAATATCGGTCTGCTGTCATCAATTTGAAACGCCATTACCTCACCGCTTTCGTGTTCAGACTTCATTACATCTTCGGTTAGTTACTCATGTAATTAACCATACAAGAGATGTGGTTCCGTGTCAACATTTTATTGGCCATTTTTTACAAATCGGGCGAAGGAACCCGTTTATGGTCCTAATGGTTTCATCCCGGTAAGCCGATATAGTATTGGCACACATGCAGCCGAGTTGAGCTCAAGCCAACCGAAACAGACATAGAGAAAAGGAGTTTAGAAAGAACCATGAAAAGAATCCTCTTACTCGTCATCCTCGCCATGCTTATGGTGGTGACCCCATTGAACGCGGCTTCCGCTCCGAAAATGCTTGCCTATGTTGACAAGAACAACCAGTCCTTTATCCCAGTGTCCCTCCTTAAGACCTTTGAGGGCATTCAAGTGTCCTACACAGCTGCCGAAAAGAAGCTTCGCATAACAAAAGACAATAAGCAGCTTACCCTTTACTTGGGGAGCAGGACCGCGTACATTGACGGCAAAAAAACGCAGATCAAGGCAGCCCCGTTCTCCGAGAACGGCATCACATATGTACCGCTTCAGTTTACCGCTCAGCAATTAGGCCTTGCGTTGAAGTGGGAGCCTAACCGTACAGCCTTGCAGATCAAAGACGGAGCAACATCTGCTTCGAATACACTGCCGGTGATGTCGGGCAAGCTCGTTTCGAATACATTGAAGCCGGTCACTTCGGCGAAGAAAACATTCAAGGTTGGTTCCCGAAGCTTCAGCGCCCAGGTGGTAACCGTCTCCCTTCTGCATCCGAAGGTGGAGCTTGGCGTGGCCCTTGCCGGCAATAAACCCGGCAAAGTCGAGGATTTGCGCAGCCTTGCGAAACGGAATCAAGCGGTTGCCGCCATCAACGGAACCTACTTCGATGCCTATACCGCCGGTGCTTATAAAGCGCCTTACGGCTATCTCGTACATAACGGCGCCATTCTGCACAAGGCCCCAGGCGATAACCGGACGATCTTTACCTACGACCGTAATAATCTGACCCAGATGATTCCGGGTCTGGACTTCAAATCGGAATATGAGCAAGGACAAATGAAAGGGGCTCTTCAAGCGGGCCCCCGGCTGGTGAAGGACGGCAAAGTTTCGCTGAACGTCAAGAAGGAAGGCTTTAAAGATCCGAAGATTCTAACGGGTGGAGGCGCACGAAGCGCACTTGGGATCACGAAGGATCATAAGCTTATTTTGCTGACAACAGGAGGGGCAACCATTCCCCAATTGGCGGAAATCATGAGGCAGGCCGGAGCCTACCAGGCGATGAATCTGGATGGCGGCGCATCCAGCGGGCTGTATTACAACGGCTCTTATCTTACCGCACCCGGCCGTCAGATCAGCAACGCCCTTATCGTAAGGTTGAAATAACGCCCCATAGGGCTATTACGCTTCATTAGGACAAGTGTCGGGCAATGCCCGCACCTAGAGCATTGAACAAGGCTCCTCGAATAACCGGATCACGTTACCGGACCTTCGAAGGAGCCTTTTCTATTCCTGTAGGATTTGTATCCTTCCTGCCTATTTGAGCCGATCTGCTTTCCCTCATGCGTACCGCGAGAAATATGTTTCGACATTAAGAAGGTGGGTGTAAATATATAGGAAAACGATGCGAGGTGAGAAGCAATGTATGAATTTCATGGCTGGATTACCATTCAAGTGACAGCTTCGAAAGCCGAGCAGGAACAACTGGAAGCGATCATTCCGAAAATACAATTAAAGATTACGGAATATGCTTGGGGAAGCGGCCTGCTGTCTCTCAATGCCGCATGCGGATGTTACTATCTGCATGTTGGAGGGTTTACGAAGGAGAAAGGTCCAGAAGCCGATGAAATCTTGTCATTGTACCGTTATATCGGGGAGATTGCCCCTGGATCATACGGACTGCTGTATTCCAGGGATGACGAGAATCAGGAAGGTGAGGACAACGAATTTCGGGTGTTGGTGCTTGCGCGCGGGCAGCTGAAGGAGCAGCGCGATCCTTTCCTCTCTCCTTGCATCCCTGTTATTGAAGACGCATTAAGTTAACCGGCAGGGTAGTACGAGCGCAGCATCCCCTCCTTCCATCTTAACCAAACAAACTTTCATTCATTGTAAACTTCCTAAGCCGATGATCCGGGAGCCTTCGAATTAAGTTTGAACGTAAAAAAGGACCATCAAAAAATGCCGATTAAAGGATGGTCCTTTATTGACTAATACAGTTTTTATGAGCTGAGCAATCTCTTTATTTTGCTGAAAGGATTGTATTTTCGACTGGAACCGTTGATTCGATAAAATCTTCGTCAATGAAATAAAACGCCTTTTTTAGATTCTCTCTGCCTCCCATTTTTTCAAACCACTTCTGTACACGTTCAACGTGCTCGTTATCACTTCTAACATTATTCTCTATTTCTTCGTAAGCTTCGAGACTGTCATATTGCCATATAGCAAAAATCTCCACATTTCCTTCCTTATTCGGGGCCATCCATCTTCCAACTAATCTTGCACCATACTTTAATTGCGTCGTTAATAGAGTGCTGTTAAAATGCTCATTAAACGCCACTGCGATACTTGCGTCAACCATGTACTTTTTTCTTCGGTAAATCATAAGTTTATAGCCTCCGCTTTAATTAATTTTACACACCAGGCAAATTTAATGCATCCATTTCCATCCCCCAGGACAACAACCCAAGCCGGTTCAGAAAAGCTTACGGTTATTCCGTCAGCTCATCGATCGTCGTTCGAACAATGACTTTAAGCGCTCGAAGCATCGTATCTTGGGACAGCGTTGGCAGCCCAGGCTTCTCCAAGGCCATCTCCGTCGATGCCGGAAAATGAACGAAGCCGGCGAGGATTGGCAGCTGCCGCTTCCGGATCTCGTTCAGCACCGCATACATGGTGTTATTACAAATATAAGTGCCTGCCGTATTGGATACGGTTGCCGGAATTCCAGCTTCCTTCATCCGATTCACCATCGCACGGATCGGAAGGGTCGCGAACAGACCGTCCGGGCCCTCCGGATCGATCGGCTCATCCTGCGGCCTCGCCCCCCGGTTGTCCGCGATCACGGATTCGGGCGGCACATCCTTGGTATTTATCGCGATCCGTTCAGGGGTAACCGCGGTTCTTCCTCCCGCCACCCCGCAAGCGATAACTGCGTCCGGTTCAAATGTATGGACCTCCTTCAGCAGGAGCTCGGCGCACTCGTCATAATGAACCGGCAGCAGGACCGTTCGGATTTCCGCATCCGCGAAACTTTCGTTTTTGATATCGTTAATCAGTCTTTCCGTAGGGTTAATGGCGCTTCCGCCAAAGGGCTCGAAGCCTGAAATCAGTATTTTTTTCATTGGTCATATACTCCTGTAATCCATAATGTATATTATCTCACGAGTTCTTCATGATTGAATGGCGTATGATCTACGGTATACCTGTATTGAGGTGTTGGAAGCCTTATTTAAAGGATCGACTGCACTCGCACCCCTTCCGATTCAAGCCGGGTACGCAGGGTACGTGCGAATACCGGCGCATGCGGACTGTCGCCGTGAATGCATATCGTATCGGCGACGATCGGAATGATCTTGCCGGACTGCGACATGACCACGCCCTCCTTGACCATCCGGAGGACTTGCCGGACCGATTGCTCCTCATCCGTAATGAGGGCGCCGGGAAGGCTCCGCGGCGTCAATGTTCCGTCATCCTGATAGGTGCGGTCGGCAAATACTTCGCTTGCCGTTCGAAGCCCCGTCCGCTTGCCGGCATCCACCAGCTCGCTGCCGGCGAGCCCGTATAGGATTAGCCCCGGATCGATTCGATGGACGGCGCAAGCTATAGCCTCGGCTAGGGGGCGTGAAACAGCCGCCATATTATACAAAGCACCATGGGGCTTCACATGATGAAGCTTTCCACCCTCTTGAAGCGTGATAGCCATCAAGGCCCCCATCTGATACGAAACCATATCGTATGCCTCATCCGGCGTAATGTCCATTCTTCTTCTTCCGAAGCCGACCAGATCTGGCAGGCCCGGATGCGCACCGATCGACGTTCCGTGCGCGATCGCTTGGCGTACGGTAAGACGCATGACCGAAGGATCGCCGGCATGAAATCCGCAGGCGATATTGGCCGAGGTGATGCATTTCAGCAGCTCGCTATCCGATCCAAGCCGGTAGGTGCCGAAGCTTTCTCCCATATCGCAGTTAAGATCCACTTGGATCATGGAACCACTCCCTCTATTTTTCGCTTGATCATCTCACGGACGATGGCTAGCTCGCGCTCCCGTTCGTCCCGGAGACGTTCTGCCTCACGGAGCGTAATCTCCCTGAAGCGCAAGGTTCCTCCTGGCTGGAGCTGCGCGACCAGCGGGATATCGACCGAAGCGATCTGCGCGATTTTCGGATAGCCTCCGAGCGTCTGCCGGTCCGCCATGAGGATAATCGGCTGGCCGTCTGCAGGCACCTGAATCGTGCCCAAAGCAACGGCTTCCGACACATATTCCTTAGCCTTAGTCAGCCGCAGATCGGGGCCTTTCAATCGGTACCCCATCCGGTCGGATTCGGGACGGATCCGGAACGGTTGATGGAAGAAGCCATGCCGGCTGACTTCGTCAAAATCCTCATATTGGCGCCCCGGCATGGCCCGGACAGTTACCTCCTGCCCGGTTGCCGGAATCTTCCCCGGCAGCGCAAACCATCGCGGCGCATAGAATGCGCCTGTTATTGTAGAACGGTCAACCGATCGGTTCGAAAGCCGTGACGGGTATGTGGACAAACGGTCGCCTGCATGAAGCGGTCGTCCCTCCCATCCGCCGATGCCGGCCCGCAAAAAGGTGCTGCGGCTGTCCATAACCTTCGGGACGTTAAGCCCTCCCGACACGGCGAGATATGCGCGGCATCCGAAACGGACTTGTTGAAACGTGAGGACACTATCCCTCCGGACATAAACCGGTCGCCACATCGGTACAGGCGTATCCCCGATCCGCGGCGACAAATCCCCGCCCGTAACGGCAATCCATCCGTCCTCCTCCATCCGCAGCGAGAATCCGGACCACGTGATTTCGAGCGCAGCCGCTTCGTCCGGATTGCCTACGAGCCAGTTGGCGACACGATGGGACTCCTTGTCCATAGCACCGGACGTAATGACTCCGTACTTGCCGTAGCCAAACCTTCCAAGATCTTGAACGGTAACCAGCAGCCCCGGCTTCAAGACGGTTAATCGCATAGCTTCACTTCCCTTAGTCGATCATATTCCGCCCGGTCAATCGGCCGAAAACGAATGTACTGCCCGCCCTGCAGCAAAGTCGGAGGCTGCCGGTCTGGTCTGAACAGGGCAAGCGGGGTACGGCCGATAATTTGCCAGCCTCCCGGCGTTTCGATCGGGTAAATGCCTGTCTGCGTGCCCGCGATCCCAACAGAGCCAGCCGGGATACGCGGTCTGGGCGTCTGTTTTCGGGGAGCGGCAATACGCTCTGGAACACCACCGATATAAGGAAAACCGGGCGCGAATCCGATCGCATAAACCAAGTAATCTTGCCCCGAATGCAGACGGATGACCTCATCGGCCGTTATTCCGTTATGCTCCGCCACGATCTCCAGATCCGGTCCATAATCACCGCCATAACAGACTGGAATATCCACTACCTCCTGGATGGAACGCGGCTTCCCATCTTCTTCATCCGCTTTAAATCGTTCTTGCAGCAAGGAGCACACATAGTCGAATGTGGAACTCGAATCATCCGGTTTCTGAACCGTCAAGGGGTCGTAATAAATGCTTAAGGTGGTAAAGGAAGGCACGCACTCTATAAACCCCCGAAAAGGATTCCGTTCCACCCGCTGCGTAAAGTCAACGACCCGCTGATGGACCGCATCGGTGATCCCATCGCCTAACTGGACAAGAACGGCAGCATCCCCGAGCGGGTGCATCGAGTAGGACTTGCTCATCTTCTCATTACTCCATTCCATATGTACTGCCTTACGTACGCTTGCAAAAGCTAAGAATACTCCTATGATAGCAGATAAACCGCTGCCCGTTGAGCTTGAATTCTGCATCCAATATGAAATTACGAATGTTCTTCGCTACTTACGAAAAGAACAGCGCCTGAAATGATGATCAAAGCGGTTTCAACCTACCCCAAGTACATTTTTCGTTAATGTCCCCGGGTCGTGATTCGGTAAGGGTAAGAAACATGTGGTAATTTTGGTATAATTTCATCCCAGCATTGGAATCCTACATTTGTCCACGATAAAGGAGGTGCCACAATGAGCGAAACAAACCACAATGGCAATCAGCCGACTAAAGCCGAAGTACAGCGTACGGAGCTGAACAAAATGCCGGTTCCGGGTGATTTTGAAACCGGGATTTCCGAAGAGGAAGTTACCGAAGCATTCAATCAGCAGCAACAGCCAAGCGCCGGTCAGCAATCCGACAATCAATCATAATAGAAAAGCCTGAAACAGCCCCGCACCGGATTTTTGCATCATCGCGAAAATCGGTGCGGGGCTGCTTGTATTTTTTCGATTCGCTCGCCTTAAGATTTGCGGCCCTGATAACGACCGGTTCGAAGCTCAATAATATACCCTTCCGGGGAAGGCATGCCCGATTGCAGCGCATCCTGCACTGCCTGTTCTATATCATACGGAACACGTATGAACTGAATGTTTAACGGAGCACGGTCTTCGCTCCCAAGCTCTCCTTCCATAATACAATAGGAGGCTTCGCATAGCTCAAGTGGGTTGCCGACGCTGCCGGTATTAAACAGGATCTTCCCATCCAGGTGGTGAATAAACGCGTTGTGGATGTCACCATAACCGGCGACGTCGGACTCTTCCCGGGTTTCACACAAATCCGAGGCCTCAAACATCGATAACTGCTTCCCCTTATCGTCCCAGGGTTGTATCCGCTCATATACACTTCGAGGGGAGGCATGAAACAGCCGGATCCGTTTGCCGCTCATTTTGAATTCAATGGTGCACGCAAGTCTGCTTAAGTACTGGAGCCGCTCGGCCCCCAGCTTGTTCTGATGCCATTGCAGCACCGGATTGTCCGTTTCATTCCCGATAAAGTCGTCCCAGTTGCCCTTAATCACCCGATCGCAACGGCTCCGTATCAGATCGACCGCTATATCCCCGTCCGGGCCTTTGCCGACGAGGTCGCCGAGACAGAAGATCCGGTCCACTCCCCGCCGGTCCATATCGTTCAGAACGGCCCGAAGTGCAGGAATGTTGCCATGAATGTCGGATATAACCGCAATAGTCGCCATAGTTCTAGCCCCCTAGTAAAGTAACTCGAAACACACAACCAGCAATCGCTCATGCGCTGTTGCTCTATGTAGAAGGAATATAACAAACTTGCCAAGCAGGAGCAATAGAAATGAAGTCTTATGAACCTTCGCCGCAGCAGCTCACCCTATAATCATACGTTTAAGGGTTGCTGCGTCTTGCGAATTAGCATAACGTTTCACCTGCTTCATGGACTCCTTTATCTTCTCTAAATCAATTCGTTTTATGTCTCCATATGGAATGTTTCAAGGGTTCGTCTACTATTTATATAAGTAATAACCTTACTTTTGCTCACATGAGCGAGGTAGCTGAATACTATTTAATCATCAACGACTTCACCGCGTTAGGAGGCCGACGATCGTGAACATTCGCAGGACGGTAAGCTTAGGACTACTCATGCTGATCATGGTGATCAGCGGTTGCGCCGGTACGACACCGACGGAGAAAACGAAAACGCTTACGCTCTGGTACTGGAACCGAAGCCTGGACGACGACCTGTTCAAAGCAGCAGAGCAGCAATTTCCCGGCATCCGAATCGATGCCCAAAAAATCGGAGGCGATTTCAAATCCAAGCTCAAAACAACGCTCGCTGCCGGTTCGGGAGGACCGGACATTGTCGCCTTTAATGACTGGGTTGCCGAGCTGTTTACAAGCTCCGACCGCTTCTATGACTTGTATGATCTGGGAGCGCAGCAAATCGAGCAGGACTTCCTGGAATGGAAGTGGAGGCTCGGCGTAACTCCAGAAGGAGAAATGATAGCGCTTCCGATTGACACGGGGCCGACAGCGCTATTCTACCGTGCGGATCTGTTCGAGGAGGCAGGCCTCCCATCCGATCCGGATGAGGTCCATGAGCAGCTGGCGACCTGGGATCAGTATTTCGAGGCCGGGCAGAAGCTGCAGGAGCATTTTGATAATAAAGTAAAAATGCTGGATAACATCAATAACATCTATAACCAAGTAAACGCCCAGTCGGACCGGATCTATTTTAATCCTGATGATACGTTTATCGGGGATACAGCCGATTCCTCCATGAAAACGGCATGGGATTTGGCGGTGAAAGCGGCTGAGATGAAGCTGAGCGCCAATGCCAGCACCCAGTCCTCCGAATGGAATGCCGCGATGAATAACGGGCGGATCGCTTCCTTTGTCGGGGCGGTATGGATGAAAGAAATCCTGATGCAGGCTGCTCCGGATACGTCGGGCAAATGGAGAGTTGCCCGGGCGCCGGGCGGCGACGGCAACAACGGGGGCTCCTTCCTGGCGATCATGAAGACGAGCAAATATCCGCAGGAAGCGTTTGATGTCATCCGCTGGATTCAAAATCCGGAGAACCAGATTCAATCCTTCGATAAGATGAATCTGTTCCCTTCCGCTACGAAGGCGCTGGACGCCCCTGTGATGAGCAAGCCGGAGGCGTTTTTCGGGAACCAGGCGACGGGTGAAATCTTCTCCGCCTCGGCGATGAACGTCAAGCCAGCCTATTTCGGCGGTAAACACGGCAATCTGAACGGCATTGTCAGCCGGGAGCTTTCCTCCGTCGCCTTGGAAGGCAAGAACCCGGATAAAGCCTGGAACGACGCGCTCGCGCGGGTCAAGAAGGAGCTTCTGCGCTGATGGCCCCGATACGTAAAGAATCGCCACGGCTGCACCGCGGACACGCATATCCCATCGGATTACGGGAGGTAAACACAAGATGAAGAATTCCATGCTGAATCACCCTGCTCCTCCGGAACAAAAAGCTGTTCCTAGTCATCCCCGGCCCAAGCATCGGTTGACGTCTGAGATATGGAAGCATCGTAAGGAGTACTTGGCCATCTCGCCCTTTTTCATCGTATTTGCCATCTTCGGTCTGTTCCCGATCGCCTTCTCGATGTTCCTGTCGTTTCAGAAATGGGACGGCATCGGAGAAATGACCTTTAACGGCCTGAATAACTATCAATTCATGCTGACCGATCCCGAGTTCTGGAAAGCAGTCGGAAACACCCTGCTGATCTGGGTCTACTCGACGATCCCGATGCTGTTCTTCGCGCTGATCATCGCTTTCCTGCTGAACGCAGCGTTTGTGCGCTTTCGGACTTTTTTTCGAATCGGCTATTTTCTTCCCAATGTCACCTCGCTCGTTGCCGTCGCCATCGTCTTCGGAACGCTGTTCTCCAACAATTATGGTCTGCTTAACTACGTGCTATCCCTTTTTGGCATTCCTTCCGTCGAGTGGCTGAACAAAACATGGGGAATCCAGCTTGCCGTCTCCGTTATGGTGATCTGGAGATGGGTAGGCTACAACGCCATCATCTATTTGGCAGGGCTGCAGAGCATCCCGTCCGTGCTGTACGAAGCCGCAAAAATCGACGGCGCTTCGGGAATCCAGGCCTTCTTCAAAATTACCATCCCGAACCTCAGGCCGATCATTCTGTTTACGGTTATCACTTCGACGATCGGCGGCATGCAGGTCTTTACCGAACCGCAGGTGCTTGTAGGCAATGACGGCGGTGTCAGCGGCGGCGGGCTCACCATCGTCCTGTATTTGTACCGGGAGGCATTCGTGCACAACTACTTCGGGTATGGCGCTGCTGTCGGCTGGGGAATGTTCGTGCTGATTGCGCTCTTCTCGATCCTGAACTGGCGAATGGTTCAAGGCAAGCCTTCCAATGACTGATGATAGGGGTGAATCTCATGCTGAAATGGAAATCCATATTGCTGCATCTCGGGTTAATCGCCGGTTTGATCATGTCAATCTTCCCCTTCTATTGGCTTCTCGTCATGGCGACACGCACCACTTCGGAAATCTACAGCTTTCCGCCGAAACTGTGGTTCGGCCCTCATCTTTACGATAATATCGCAAGAGTTCTGAGCAGCATCGACTTTTTCGGAGCCTTCTGGAATACCTTGTTCGTCGCTTCCGCTTGCACGCTGCTGGTGCTGTTCTTTGATTCACTCGCCGGCTTTACCTTCGCAAAATTTAATTTTCCCGGCAAAAAATGGCTGTTCGTCCTGCTCCTCGCAACCATGATGGTTCCGGCTCAGCTGTCGCTCGTGCCGTCCTTTGTCATCATGGCGGAATTCGGCTGGGTGGGAACTTATAAAGCGCTGATCATCCCGGGCATGGTCAATGCGTTCGGGATTTTCTGGATTCGGCAGTATGCCCAGGAGTCCGTGCCGTCCGAGCTGCTGGACGCCGGAAAAATCGATGGCTGCGGCTTTTTCCGCCTCTACTGGAATATTTCGCTCCCGATATTAAGGCCGGCATTGTCATTCTTGGCTGCCTTTACGTTCATCGGGGTTTGGAACGACTATCTGTGGCCGCTCATCATCCTGAACGATGAGAACAAGTTCACGCTTCAGGTGGCGCTCTCTTCCTTGAACGGCATCTATACCACCGACTATTCCATGGTGATCGCCGGTACGCTGCTCGCGGTCATTCCGCTCATCGTGATGTTTCTGTTCATCAGCAAGCAGTTTATTTCGGATATTGCCGCCGGGGCAATTAAGAGCTGACCCTATATTAAAAAAAGACTGCCCGGCAGGATCACAGATCCGGCGGGCAGTCTTCGTTATAACTGAAAGACGTTTACATTCAGCTGTATTCGTTAAATATATAAGTTGAACAAATGGATGGATGTCAACTCATATATTTATTCCGTTAATGTGTGGCTTCAGGCACGGGGCCTCCTAACATTCGATCGGAATCCTCGGCAGCCCCCTTCTCCTTTCCAGGGTAAACCTCCGTCTCATCTTTAACCTCGGCTGTTGCATCCAGCTTCTTCGGTCCCATCAGCATCGCTGCAGTCAGCGCCAGCACGGCAGGAATGATCGCCCAGGCGAATGTGGCGGCGATGGAGGAAGCGAGCTGTTCCGAAATGGGCTTCAGCAGATCCGTCGGGATGAGGGTGCGGGTATCCGGCGAAAGGAGGACATGCGGGTCCGAGAGCGATAACCCTTCCTTCAGCAGATCCTTGGTTCCTTCCCCGGTTGTCAGCGACTGCTGAAACGTCCTGCTCTGGATCAGGCCAAATACCGTAATGCCAATCGTCATTCCGACGGAGCGCGTAAAATTAAAGGTTGAGCTTGCCATCCCGCGCTTGGTATAAGACAAACCGTGCATCACGGCCGTACTAAGCACCGAGAATGAGCCGCCGATGCCAAGACCGATCAGGATCATATACAAGGTAACGATGAATCTGTCGGATTCCGCCGTCAACGTGGAAGCCAGCACCATCCCGCCCGCAAACAACACAAGGGTCGGAATCATAATGTTGCGATAGGGTACCTTGGTCATCAGAAAACCGCTAACGGTCGCGGTAATGACGGAGCCGAGCATCATCGGAAGCAGAACGAGTCCGGAGCTCGTGGCGCTTCCGCCGAGCACGCCTTGCACAAATATCGGGATATAAACCGATGCCACGATAAATGAGCCCCCACTGAACAATCCGCATAGTACGCTGGTCGAATACAGTTTATTTTTGAACAAGCCGAATGAAATGATCGGTTCCTTCGCCCTTCTCTCCGCCAATATGAAGAGGACGAGCATTACCGCCGCTGCCGCAAACAAGCCTAGCAGCATCCACGAATCCCACGCCAGCTCCTTGCCTCCCAGCTCCAGCGCAAGCATGAAACAGATGACACCCGTCAGCAGGGTAACAGCGCCAGCCCAATCAATCGGCTGCTTGGAACGGGCATGCGATTCCCGGTAGAACCCGGTGACCATGAGGAACGCAAGAACGCCCAGGGGCAGATTAATATAAAAGACCCACTGCCAAGCGATGTGATCCGTGATATAAGCGCCTGCAAGCGGTCCGAAAATGCTGGATAAACCAAACACCGTACCGAACAGCCCCATCAGCTTGCCCCGCTTCTCAAGCGGAACCGTATCATACATGATCGCGAACGTAATCGGCACTAGCGCACCGCCGCCAATGCCTTGAACGGCCCGGTAAATCGCCAGCTCCGTGATCGAACCCGCCGTGCCGCAAAGGACCGAGCCCAGCATGAACACGATCATCCCGAAGATAAAAAACCTTTTGCGTCCATACATATCCGACAGCTTGCCGAAGATCGGCATGCCGGCCAGTTCTGCCACCATGTAAGCCGAGGTGACCCATACAAAATGATCCAGCCCGCCCAGCTCACCGACGATATTGCCCATCGCTGTAGCCACGATCGTATTGTCCATCGACGCCATCAAAATACTGAGGAGAAGACCGGCAAGCACCACGGATAGCCGGCTGGTTTGTTCTTTTTTCACTTCTCATACACTCCTTCTCGAATAAGCTTCAACTTTTACTAAGGACAGTGTACAGGGGGATATATGACAGGTGAGTGTCACACTTTATCAAGATGATTATAAGTTGGGATGTGAACGGTGCTAGCGTTCGCCGCATCGTGGTAGAATAAGAGTGCACATCAGAAATGGAGGCTTCTACATATGGACAATTTCGAGAAAAATTTGGAGAAGTACGCGGAACTGGTCGTGAAGGTTGGCGTTAACATACAGCCCGGCCAGGTTCTGATCGTCAACGCACCAATTGAAACGGCAGACTTGACCCGGCTTATCGTTGCCAAGGCCTATGATGCCGGCGCCAAGTACGTGCAGGTCGACTGGGACGACGAGAGGGTCACCCGAATCCGGTACGAGCATGCACCGGCCGATTCCTTCGGGTACTATCCGCAGTGGCAGGCTGACGCGATGGAGCAGCTCGCAGCAGGCGGCGGCGCGATTCTTCGCATCAAGGTGCCGGATCCTGAGCTGTTCCGGGGCATCGACTCCGTCAAAGTATCCACTGCCGTCAAAGCCGCAGCGGTGGCGAACGAGAAATACCAGGCCTACGTCCGGAATAACAAAATCAGCTGGTCCCTGATTAAAGCGCCGACCCGCGCCTGGGCCGATAAGGTATACGCCGATCTGCCGGAGGAAGAGCGCATCCCGGCGATGTGGGATGCCGTATTCCGGATGAACCGGGTATACAGCGACAATCCGGTTGCCGCATGGCGCGAGCATATCGCGCAGCTGAAGGAGAAGCAGAACCACATGAATGCCAAGCGCTATAAGAGCTTCCACTACCGCGCTCCGGGCACGGATCTTCAGATCGATATGCCGGAAGGCTATCGCTGGCTCGGCGGCGGCGACGAGAATGAGTCCGGCGTCTATTTCGTTGCCAACATGCCGACCGAAGAGATCTATACGATGCCCCATCGCACCGGGGTCAATGGAACGGTCACCAGCACCATGCCGCTCAATCTGAACGGCCGTCTGGTAGAAGGCTTGAAGCTGACCTTCAAGGACGGCAAAGTGGTCGAGTATGATGCTGAAGCCGGCCGCGAACATCTGACCACCTTGCTCGAAACGGATGACGGGGCCTCCTATTTAGGCGAAATGGCGCTCGTCCCGCATGATTCTCCGATCTCTAAGCTGAACCGCGTGTTCTACAACACCGGAATCGATGAAAATGCTTCCTGCCACTTTGCACTGGGCAGCGCCTATCCGGTTAACATCGAAGGCGGAACCAAGCTGAGCAAGGAGGAGCTTGTTGCGCGCGGAGCCAATGTCAGCCTAACCCATGTGGACTTCATGGTCGGATCCGCGGAGCTCGATATTGACGGCGTGCTCGAAGACGGCACGATTGAGCCGGTCTTCCGCGGCGGCCGCTGGGTGTAAACTGCAATAACCAGAAATCGACAACATGTTTGAAGCGAATCTCAGTACTTCGCACAGTAAGCATTATGTGTTATGAATTCGTTCGATTGCCTGAACAAAAATAAGGCCCTGTAATTTTAATATTACAGGGCCTTGATTTATGCCACGTTTTACAATCCGCCACCGGATTATCGGATATTGGGGGTTCCGGCGCTATGCTGTGCCGAACAGCGCATGAATCGCATTTAGTGCTGTACGATCCCTAGAATCGGTTGCACCTGCCGGGGAAGACATCTTTTTATTAAATAGACGAACTTCCTTCTCCAACAGCTGCTCCCTCTTCCAAGTGAGTTTCGGTTCCCTCCTCAAGCCCGGTTTCTGCTTCCGCTTCCGTTCCCTCTTCAGCCTCGGCTCCTGCCCCCGCTTCAGCTCCCTTTTCAGCCTCGGCACCTGCTTCAGCTGCTGTCTTAACGGTTAACGGCTCACTCGGCTGTGATTCGATATCCTCGGCATTCACTGCCGTGACGGTAAATTTATACGCCGTTTCCGGAGCAAGTCCGGTTATCTCATATACGCTGTCGGTAACAGTAGCCTTTCGTTCGCCGTCCATGTATACATGATATCGGATGGTCTCATCTTCCGCGCCTTTTACCGGCTCCCATTCAAGCTGAACCGAGGAAGTGGTCACCTTCTGCGCTTTAAGCTTGGATGGAGCGGCAAGCTTGGACGACTCACCGGTAGTTGTAAACGTCCAAACGTCGGAAACGGCTCTGCCGCCAAACTCGTCTTCGGCCACGACATACCAAGAGTACGTTCCATTCGCTTCAAGCCCTTCCCAGCTCTGTGCGACTTCCGCACCGCTTGCAGCCTTTTGAGGCGTGCCGATCGCAGTCCCCTTCAAATGATTCACTTGAATGGAGTCCGTAGCAACACGCTTCAGTTTCGGCTCAAGATCCAGATCAATCGTGAATTCGTCAATGCCCGGCTTCGTATAGTAGTTATACTTATCCAGGTATGGCGAATACGTGTTCACGATGATTCGATCGCCTTCGGTATCAAAGTGCAGCAATCGCAAGTAACCCATTCCGCCCTCGGCGTGTCCTTGATAATCCGCAAGCATTTGATAGACTGTACGATCCGGCGTGCCGTCGCCATTATCGTCCAATTCGCTTTTGAGCATATTCGCGCCCGTGTAGTGTCCGCTCAAGACGGCAACGACATTCGGGTTTGGTACAACGACTTCTTCATACAGCTTGTTGCCTACGGCCGAGCGTGTACCGTTCGACAGCAGGTAATCGTGGAAGTTGAGGAATGCGATGCGATCCGGATACTCGGCCAGCACCTCATTCATCCATGCAATATCCTCATCTTCGATGCCCCAGCCCATATACATCATGATGAAGTCGTTGCCTTCAACGGAGATAAGATCATAATGACCGCGGTTGTCCTTATAGGAGCCGCCATAGTATGGCTGATCCTTATAGCGGTTCTCTCCGAAATATCGGCTGTATGTCGTATAATCCCAATCATAGCTGCCGACATCATGATTACCAGCCAGGACGCCGTGCGGCAGATCCGCCTGTTCCAGCATGCTCATGTATCCGTCGGCACGCTCCCATTGATACTGGGCAGACGGATCATTCACGATATCGCCGGTGTGGAACAAATATTTCATATTCATCTCATCGATATTATTTACGATCCAATCGAACTGCTGCTGCTGAATATGCGGATACAGCTCGGTCAGGAATTGCGTGTCGGACACCCATACGAAGGTATAGTCATAATCGCCGCGGGATGGGATTTCGTCCTGAACGATGATGTCCGCCTTATTATCCCTAATGTATTCCGAGGCCGCCAGTTCCCCGCGAAGGGTAAAGTCATCCTCCGAAGCCGCGATATGCTTCGTAATTTCCGTCCACTTGCCGGCAGCATGGTTCCAGGCATACATCGTCACCTTCCGGCCGGCAACCGTATGCCCTTCCCACACCACCTCTACCTGATCGCCAGGTTCAACCGCATGCTCCAGCTCTACATTAAATCTTAAGTATGGAAACTTGGACGTCGAATCCAACGTAACATACTCGTCATTGGATTTCGAAATCCGCTCAAGCTCTTCCTGGCTTAGCGCTTCCTCGCCTTCCGGATGCCGAACCTTCGGCGGCTCCTCATCGCTGGCATGCTTGGATACGGTAACCCGTCCTTCACTGAGCGAGTCGTAACGGTAAGCCTGGTGGAAAGATACTTTGAGCTCATCATCTGTCGGGTCACTTACCTGAACCTTTAACTCCGGCTGTAATCCGTCAACAGTCTCCCCATCTGCAGGAGACACGGGAACAGGCGCGTTAGGGTGCTCCTGCGGCGTATGGAAGGTGACGGTCTGTTCCGAACGATTGCCGGCCTTATCGGCTGCAGCAACGACCAGCTGATGTGCTCCCGGTTGTAATGCTGCGGAAGAGGTAGCATAAGGAACATCAATCGGTTGACCGTCCAGCTTGGCCTGCAGCGTATCAATTCCGGATACACTGTCACTCGCGGTCACATCGATGGTGAAGCTTCCTTTGTACTCCTTGCCTTCTTCAACACTCGGAAGAATGCTTGGCCCTGCATTGTCCACCAGCACTGTTGCTGTTGCGGTTTTCTTTTTGGCTTTCAGCATGACGTTGTGGGGTCCGTCCGCTGCCTGTGTCGTATCCCAAGCATACGATACTGCGGTTAATCGGTCTGCCGGAATATCGAAGGTGAAATCGACATAAGGCAGAAACCGGCCGTCATCACCCAGATCATGCACAAGAGCCGGGTCGCTGTAGTTCGGGTCACGAAGCTCCGTTCCATCGCTCAGCAGGAGCCGGACATTGCGGGCGTTAAAATCGTCCATGTTGCCTGTCGGCTTATCGTCCTCGAAATATGTCTTGTCATTATCCCCCGCTCTGAGGGTGATGGTTTGGAGGCCGCTGGACAGCCGCTCCGGCTCAATCGGTACAACGATCGTCTGGTAGCCATCCATATCGGGCTCGGTCCGGTGCAGCACATCCTTGCCGATCGTTACCGTGTTGACGCCATCGTCGATACCGTCGCCCTCAAAGACAAAATATGCGGGGAACTCCATAGCCGGTGCGCCCTGCACCAGCTTCCCGTCGATATAGAGCTCGAGCTCTTGTGCCGGCACCCGATCCGACGATCCGCGGATATAGGCCGTTCCGCCAAGCAACTCATTATCTTTTACGTTCAGTCGCTCTTTTGCAGAGCTGCCTGTCAGATCAACCTTATACATCCTGCTGTTCTGTTCTTTATACGAGTCGGACACCGTAAAGAAATACTCCAGCTTGTGATGTCCCAGCAGCTCAAGGAACGAAATGGTATACCGGTAACCTTGTTCGCTTTCTTGAAGCTGCACGACCTTGACTTCCTCTTCCCCGTCTACCCGATACGAAAGCGCTAATGTAGTTATCGGGTAATCACTGCTAAGCTCCGCGGCAATGTCCACGTCTTCCCCCGGCGAAACGACGCTTGTCTCCGTACGATTCACGACGGAAGGAAGCTTGGAATTTTGAACATGCACCGGCTCCGAAGGAACGATGGAATGCTGCAAACTGCCTGGCGTCGCTTTGTGCTCACGATAGGAGATGCGCTGCATCTTGATGCTGCCGTCCTCGGGGTATTTATAAAAGATGCCGAGGTCCTCTTCATTCTGAACTTCTCCGTCATTATAGAATGCAGACACCACCGGACGGCCGGTGTTCGTGACAACGACCAGCTCCCTCATACGGGAGTTGGACATGCCTCCGGAGAATATTTTAACGATATCGGTATTTTCCGTCAGATTTGTGCCGTAATTTCGATTAAAATCGTCGACCGTTGCTTGATTGTTCTGACCGTTGATGATCCAGAAGACGAGCGTGCCTCCAGGCTCAATCATTACCTCATCGGGAACATGCGCCCAAAGGGTATCACTCTCTAAGTAGCGGTACCGAAGCTTGTAATGACTGAAATCGATCACTTGATCCGTGTTGTTGTATAATTCGATAAACTCGTAGCCGTCCGCCGTACCTACATTTGTCGAATCCGGCACGAGCTCCGTGATTAACAGCACCGGCATCCCGCTTGATGGTTGGCCCGGTCTGGCCGAAGCTTGTCCGTAGCCTGAAGCAAACCATCCTGACATCACCAAACTTACGATCAAGAGACATGACAACCAACGATTCCTAACGATCTTTGACATGGAAAACCTCCTAAAATGATGTAGTGAACAATCAATTCAGTTTCCCAATTCTCCAGGTCTCCATGGGATCTCCAAATTTTTAAAGCGCTTACACAATGATTCCCTCGCTTATCACGTGGATTGGATTTGACCGGTTGTTCGCCCGCTTATCAAATCCTAGGCATATCTGAAATTCATCACCTCCCAGATTCATAATTGCATATTTCAGCGTCTATTTAAACAACTTTATGTAAATTTTGATAAATGATCAGAAAGTCTCAGTAACCAACGAAATTACTAGTTCTTTTGAACAGGACATCTTCGGATTTCTTCCGGTGATTCCGTGCATAAAAGTCTACTTGATGTGCGTAGCGTATTTGCTTTCGTATTATTACATTTATAGTTTTTCCGACTACTGTTAAGGGAGTGTTAAAGTATTTCTCGCGTTATATCGAAATTGTCTCATGCTAAATACATAAATTTCCCAAAGCTGCCTAACTATTGATCTGGTTTAGGTGTTTATATTTATAACTTAATTCCAAAACTACTTATTTTTTTGGAATAAGCCCCGTTCAATAAATACTAGGTGGGTGAATCCATGAAAAAATCCATTCTGCTTTCCATAGGAATAGCAGCTGCTCTGGGAGCAAGCACTTCCATTTATGCTTATAGCGCCGTAGAGCAATCGCTTGAAACCAAGGTACAGGATAGCAGCATATCTGAGACGATACCGGCTGAAATGGAGAGTAACGTTATAGAAAATACTTCCACTGCAAACGAACTTCCTGCACCGCTTAAGCCGGTTACTGTGAATATTGAGCATAGCTCATATGAAGACCTGCATATCCCTTTAGATTTGGCAGATCGAGCAATGTTTCACACCAATCGAATCACCTCGAGCAATCCTATTAAGGAATTGGTATTGGCTCGTG
This sequence comes from Paenibacillus sp. FSL W8-0919, assembly GCF_038003785.1. Taxonomy (NCBI): domain Bacteria; kingdom Bacillati; phylum Bacillota; class Bacilli; order Caryophanales; family Paenibacillaceae; genus Paenibacillus; species Paenibacillus sp. FSL W8-0919. The sequence continues at coordinate 4,005,687 of NZ_JBBOPV010000001.1, read as the reverse complement.
CAACGGATTGGGGCACAAATAATGAAATTCAAGTAATCTATGCTCTTGAAAGTGGGTCGGAAGTTCGGTTACTTCAAGCAGATCTTTCTCCAAATGTGTCTATTGACTATTTTAAAAATTTGAGCATTTACGATCCAACTGAACTGTCCGTCATTGATATCCATGGTTTCCAAGCTGTCATTGAGGATGGAAGCCCAAGAAAAACAGTCCACCTTGTAACGAATGAACACGTATATATCGTAGTTTCCGTTTACGAGGATGTGTCTCTGGAGTACTTGATTGAAGTAGCGAAAGAAATTAAGGTCACAGAAGACAATACGATACATCAAAATAAAGAAATTACCGCGACAAACGGTCAAGAAACAGTTGTTCCGCCAGATCCGGACGTGCAAGACAACAGGGTTGACCTTTCTCAGCTTCCAGAAGGTGTTGATGTGCGTATTCCTGAATCGTTTAAAGACACTGCTCCTGCAGATCTAAGTTCTGCACAGACCAGTGACACTCCTGATATGAAACAACTTACTCCTATCACTGCTCATAAAGTTGGTCCTGGCGAGTTTCATTTCTTCGCAAGATACCAATCGTTAAATGGTGCTGAGATTGTTGTAAATCAGGTGCCTATCAAGGGAAATACCATTGAAACCATACAGGGCTTCTATAAAGAACCGACAGAAGTTACCGATATCAATGGTCATACCGTTGTATATTTGGATGGTGAACATAGAAAAGCCGCACATTTATTGATGAACGATCATCTGTTCAATGTCTCTGCTACTATTGGAGATCTTGATGATCTAATGAATGTGCTCAAACAAATCCAAGAGTTTCAATAGTGAACCACCAGCCATCAATTTCGATTCCTTCAACCGTTCAACCCGTTCCGTATACACGCAAAAAAAGATCCTGCGACAATATGTGCAGGATCTTTATGTGGGAAGCGGTCAATATTCCTTAATTACTATGCAGCTACTTTCCAACTGCTAGGGTGCCTTGCCTGAGAAGTAACGAAGAAATCTCGCTCTTCTTCTCCTTTTACGAGTGTTCATGGCGAATCAACTTCCTTTCGGAATGACATTTCTGTTCTTCCGTCCGTCGATTGACATTTCCACTTCCCACTTGTTATAAATGTACCCGCTCCACCAGGAATGAATCAGGTCTATTCAATTTTTTTGACAATGCGACATGCCTAAATAAGAGATATTCAGTGCATCTGGTCACGCAAAGCGATCATCTCAAACTCCGGACATCCATTAAGGCTTCATCGCTGCCGCCAGCTGTGCCAGCTTGTTCGTTGTCTTCCAATTGCGCATCGTAACCGGCACGCTCAGCTTCTGCAGCTGATTGGTCAGCTTCGAATCTCTGGCGCTTTTCTTAATGCTGCCTATACAACGGATCGTTTCTTCCTCGTTCGCAGCTGCAACGAGCTTGTCCACTTCTTCCTGCGAAGGGACATCCGGCAGCATTCCTACATAAAAGCTGACGAAAGCCGAAGCTTCATCCGCTTCCTGTATCATCGCTTCCGAGAAAGGACAGCTCCGAATGATGTCCTCCATTTCCTCCCCTGTTCGAAATATGACCGAAATGGAGTAACCGAAGGCCTCGCGGATTCCATTCTCAAATAATTCCTTCAGCTGGGTCTTAGATTTGGGCGATTCAAACAATACATTACCGCTCTGCATATACGTCTGGACACGGGACAGACCGAGGCCCTCGAGCAGCGTTTTTAAATCGGCCATTTTGATTTTATGGTGTCCGCCGACGTTGATACCCCTCAGCAGTGCAATATAGATCGTCACTTGAAGCACTTCCTTTCGTGCAAGGCTGCAAAACTAGTTCGTATCGATGCTATTTTCCAGACTTCATTTGCTTTAACCATATTATAGATTTTATCCGCTCGATGTACACGCTTTTCGGGATCTGCTAATGTGATGTCCGACCGAGCCAATTCACTGATTATGGTAATAAACGTATCTAGCAGCCAAAAGGTTAGCTATGAGGGGAAAATTAGTCTGACGATAAATTTGAAGTTGATGCTCAAGCCTTCTTACTAACCAAGCTCAACCTGTACTTACATAAAAAAAGCCCCAGCGAACGATTTCTCACTGGGGTGTAAGAGCATGATGCTTGTGTCTAAAGATATTAACCTCGAAACGAGTCCTCCACCCGTTCCATAATTAGACCAGCCGTGCGCTCCCCGTTCGCAATGCAATCCGGGATGCCGACGCCGTAGTACGAACATCCGGCCAGCAGCACGTTAGGGTAATGCCTTGCCATTGCTTCCTCCAGCGACTTAACCACATGGCGGTGCTTCAAGTGATAGTTCGGCATATTACCCTGCCATTTGGTGACCTCGCATGTAACCGGGCTCGCATCAATCCCTAGGCTCCGCTTGATATCGTCTAATGCGACCTGCTTCAACTCGTCCTCGGACATGCGGATCAGTTCGTCGTAATGGAGACTGGAGCTCTTGTAGAACAGCCGCATCAGCAGGCGCTTTTGGCTTGAGGTATGCTCCCATTTCCGGCTCGTCCACGTGCAGGCATCGCATTTCAGATCCGTATCCTTAGCCGTAATAAAACCCGTCCCGTCATAAGGAAGCTCATTGTCTTCAATATCAAATCCGAGGTAAACGCTAATCAGCGACTTAGTAAGCAGCTGATCAAATTCTTCAGCCAGCTTCGGCTCCGGCAGCAGTTCTTTTGCCGACGAGCCCAGCGTGGCAAGTACAACGTAATCCGCCTCCAGATTCTGACCGTCCGCCAGAGAAACGGTATAGCCGCTCCCTTTCTTCTCCAGCTTCGATGCCTGAACGCCTTTAAGGATTTGCGCATCGGAAAGATGCGTTTCCAGTGCATCTATGATTTCGGAAGCTCCATTCTTAAAGGAAAGGAACTTCTTGCCGGAGCCTAAGTATTTGTGGCGATTTTCAGCCAGTCCTCCCATGATGCTTCCATAGGTATTTTTGTATTCCAGCAAATACGGGAAGGTTGAAGCGATCGTCAAGTCATGCAGCTCCCCGGAGTACACACCCGATATCACGGGAGCAATCTGGTTACGAACAAGCTCCTTGCCAAGAAACGCCTCCAAAAACTGTCCGAGCGAATCGTCCTTGCTGAAGGTCTCGTTCGGCATATAATAGTCCTTAAGAGCCTCTACCTTTCCCTCGGCGGACACAAGCTCGCTCTCGGCCAAGGACTTCAGGCTAAGCGGTATACCGAACACACTTTCATCCGGGATCTTCTTCAATCCCTTATTCGTATAAATAAACGACGTTCCCGTGGCATTGTATACCACTCGATCCGTCAAGCCGAGCTCTTCGAGGAGCGGAGCTACATTGGTTTTGCGGGCTACGATGGAATCCGCGCCGGTCTCCATAATAAATTCACCGTCATGGACCGTACGGATTTTGCCCCCCAGCGTATCGCCGGCCTCGACCAGCACCAGCTTCATGTCACGGCCGGCATGCTGCAGCTTTTTCTTCAAATAATATAATGTGGACAGACCGGTAATACCTCCGCCTATAACTACGGTAGTTGTCACTGAAATACACCTCGAAATATGTAAAGTTGAAATCGTTACCCCTGTCTCGCTTTGCTTCCACTTTCCCATTGTATCCAATTCACTAGTATATCATAGGAAATACCGGACGGACCTCGTGTATTCCCTCAATTGTGTGAACAGTTTGCCGGTCCCCATGCCCCTTATATCCCAGAAAAATACAAAAACTCCGCGAGGTCTCTCGCAGAGCTTTGTAAAGCGGGAAGCGGTTTTCCATCTCACGCAATATTAAAATTGCTACTCAAGGTGTTCCTTGGGAACGATTCAGGCGTGGCCTTCCTCATTCCCTACTCTGTTGTCCATGGGTATCAACATCCTTTCGGTTAGCTGACAATACGTCATGTTATCCGTCTGGTGATGATCAATTCCACTCCCCACTTAGGATATATATACCCGCGTGATCTATAATGAAACATTCACAGCGAATTCATAGTATGCCCGTAATTAGGTCATTCATGGTTTAACGGCGGATGCCTCAAGCCGCTCATTAAACAGGGACTCCATTCGGCTGCAGGTATCCGCAGGTGTCTCCATTCCCGCCCACAGCAGATTCAGCTCATCAAATAGCAATTCGATTTCGGACTGCGTCAAATTGAGCGTATGCAGCGGATAGGCATGTGGCAGCACATCCAGGTAGCAGTTGTAATGCTCGGGATGAATGGCCGGGTCAAGCAGTGCATCGTCCTCCGCAGCGGACCGAAGGACAGGAATCGTGCATCCGTATTGCTTGATCAGCCGCTGCCCCTCATCGCCTGTCATATAATCGACCAGCTTCTCGGCTACCTGCCGATGGCTGCTGCGCGCATTGATCGCAAGCCCCCCGCCGAGCAGAAGCGTAGCCGGCTGCTTGCCTCGCGGAAGCTCCATCACGTCCCAAGCGATGGAATGATCGCGGAACTCGTTCATGAAGTAATACGTCGACATGATCATGGCCACCCGTTCCTTCATGAAGAGTCCCTCCGCCAAATGACTGCTGCCATGCGCGTAGATCGGCGAAACATGCTCCTTATACATCAGGGACAGGCAATACTCCAATGCTTGAATGTTATTCTCATTCGCCATCGTGCTGCGGCTGCGGTCGCTCTTCATGATTTGTCCATTATTCTGGAGCAGGAAGACGGGCCAGCGGTTGGACGAGGCGGAGAAGCAGAAGCCGTAATGCTCCACCATCCCGTCCTCATCCGGTGCCTTCGTGCACAGCTTCGCCACGCGGAGCAGGTCGTCCCAGCTCTCGAGCGGCTGGTATTCCTTGATCCCGTATTTCTCGAAAATCGACCGGTTAAAGCAGATGACGACAGGCGAGAAGATGAATGGCGCCGCCAGCATCTGCTCCCCTTGCTGGAACAGCGGGAAAACTTCCGGATAGCTGACTCCTTCCTCAAGCAGATGAGGGGGAATATAGCCGGTCAGAAGGTCGGTACGGCGGCTCTCTACCCATTCTCTGGAGTGCATTTCGGACATGACGAATACGTCCGGTCCCTGCTCCTCATCCATCGAATGAATAAGCGTGCGGGTATAGTTCTCCTCCGAATACAGCATCAGCTCCACCTTAACGAACGGGTATTTCTTCTCGAAGGATGCAATGATTCGTTTCACGATTTCAATCTCATAGGAAGTGGAGAACCAGGCCAGCTTAATAACGACCGACGTTCGGTCCTCGTCCGGAAGCTTGACGCGATTGCCCTTGCCGGCAATCTTCTCGATTAGCCCCTCATGGACAAGCTCATCAAGCGCCTTACGGATGGAGACCCTGCTCATTTCGTATTTCTGGCTCAATGTGTTCTCCGGTAAAATAAACTCTCCCGGCGCAAGTGTCCCGCTTACGATCTCATTCCTGAGATCCTGCAAGAAACGCTCATAGCGTTCATGAAATTCATTTCTTCTACGTAACAATATATACCGCTCCTATACATGTCTATGAATATCAGTATAACATGCATGACATAAGGATTCCAATCATTGTCATTTCAGACTTGCAGCTCCTTAAATCAGCAAATGAGCGTCAAGAAAACGGTATGCTCTTTCACGTAGATCCGGCGGGAAATCATGTCCTTCCGTCCCCAGCCAGCATTCGAAATCAGCCTCGCGGCCCAAACCGCGGTATAGCTTCATGAGCTCGGCAAGCCCGAGCGTGTTGTCCAGCCAATGCGGGAAAATGGCATCTCTCATGCCGCACCACATAAACATCGGCACCGGAGCAGCCAGTGCTGCGATCTCATGCCATTCAAACGGCGGGTCCCCTTGCTTCATCACCTCGGTGAGGCCGGCAAAATGCGAGAACCAATCCCGCTGCCCCCATCGGTTCGGTTCCGGATCTCCTTGAAACATGGAGAAGCCGCAGCTGGAGGCAACCGCCCGGATCCGCGAATCCATGCCTGCCAGAAACCAGCCGTTATATCCGCCGAGGGAATGGCCAATAACACCGATCCGGTCGGGACGAACAAGCTTCATGGATGCGAGCACATCCACGCCCCGGATATGATCGGCCAGCATTTTGCCGACAACCGACCACGAAGGAAACCGTTTATAGAACGGAGCCGTTTGAAAGGGTCCTTCGCCCTCGTAGATTCTCTCGCCGAATGTTATGGAATCGGGAGCTAGCACGATATAGCCTCGAGACGCAAGCTCCAATCCGTACCTGCGATTGTCCCTTCCCGACGCAAGGGCAACATCCGACTTCCCGACTTCGGTCGTCGGATGCAGCGCCAGCACAGCCGGCCGCGGGGCGGAAGCGGTCACGCTGCGGGGAAGCAGAAGGTACGCGTGCACCAGATCCCGGTCCTTGGTTTCATACCGGATATACTGACAATAATGATCCTCTTCTTCCTTCTCGCTTAGTACCGTATATGCGCTCTCACCTAACACTTCGCTATCATACATATTCTCAAGCGGCGCATCGCCGAGCGTGCGCATCCAGACGGACTGAATTTGCTTCCGCTTAGCCTCCCAATCCGATTTTGTCGCCCCGCCGTCCAGCAGTGGAGCGACCTTGCTTACATCATGAAGCCCTTTATTTGATAATCGCTGAATCTCATTCATGGCAGCTTACACCTCCTTCTTCCAATGGAATCGCCACAGCTCGGCTCCGGCGCCGTAATAAATATCGTTTCCGATACGGGCAAGCCCACAGGTTGCCGGCTCGGGCAAAGCCGCAATGCGAACAGGCTCGTCGGACCCGGCAGTAATCATGAATAGGGTGCGGCTAAGCAGTCCTATAACAATCGGCATGCCGTTGCGGGAAGACTCCATCATGCCGTTTCGGACGACGGACCCCCACGGGGATAGATCATACAGGCTTACAACCTTACCTTGCTTAACATCGAAACGGAACAAGATACTGTCCGAGGTGATCCCGTACACATCTCCTCCCTGACCGGAGCACAATCCCGAAATTTCTCGGGCGCCGGCTATCGGCACCCAGGTTCCGGTAACGGAACGGGACGCCCAGTCCCAGGCATACAGGACCGCTTCCTTGGCCGAGGTCTGCCCCCCGCCCGGTGTCTCGATGCTGGTCCCCCCGATGACGCCCCATCGAGGGAGTACCGTTAGCGAAACCGTGCTCTGCTCGGGGATCACTTGCTCATGCCCCAGCATCGTGACGCTTTCTTCCTCCACGTTCACGATGCCCAGACCCCCGCCGACCGCTCCATAACCAGGAAACCCGCCGTACAAGACGTGAATGCCATCGTTCAAGGAAACCGCGCAGCGCGGACGATGAACTCGGTTGTCAGCATAGATCAGTCTGGGATTTCTCAAGCCTGGCGAAACCATATCGGTTCCTGGTGAAGCTGGCTGTCTAACCCCCTCCCAATCGCGGGACGTGTCTATTACATGGATCAGCCCGCCGGCATAAGCGGCTCCGATGATTTTGGAGCCTTGGGAAGCGTAAGCGGCAATATTGCCTCCGCCCCCCTTTTGAATCATGTCCGGGCCAAAGTTCATGATTCGGCGGCGGCCCGGTTCAAATCGATAGAAATGCAGCGGATGATTGGAGGTGCCGTACAGATTGCCATCCGGCCCGGCGAAGATCGGCGACAGCTCCGCGGCATTGCCTTCATGATGCAGCGGGATCTCCGATCGCGTGCCATCCGCGTGCTGAATGGAGATTCGCATCTCAGACAGCTCCCAGGACAGCAGGCTCCGGCCATTTCTCAGGTCCTGATGCACCTTTCGGTAACCTTCCCCGCGATACAGCGAAGGAGATACCGAAGCTTCAGGAATTGGACGTTCTTGGCCGTCCTCGATGATGTACCAATTCTCTGCGGCGGCAGCCGACGGATGTGAAGAATTCGGAATCCGGGCATACACCCTTCCGTCTTGCCCCCGGTGTACCTGTGCACTGCCCGGGGCCGCGTTCCCGTTCACCGTAATCGTCTTCACTTCGCCGCTGTCCGCATGAACGGCGGCAACCGCTGGAGAGGATGTGCCCAGTCCCGCATAGATCCATCCATCGCTTCCGGCAGCCAGCGTCATCGCATATGTCCGGTCGGAATCAAGCCGGGCAATGACCCGGCATTCTTGCATTGCAGCATCCATGCCCAGCAAATAGCTGCCCGGATACGTCGTGGCGTAGACCGTCCCGCGCTCATCTTCCGCGAATGCAAAACCCGCGTGTTCCTCACCTGACGGCGCTTCAAACCGGGCTATGTATTCAGATTTGAAGGGGTCAAGCACATACAAGCACATTCCGGCTCCCGTACAAAACAAGCCGCTCCTCGTGCTCATTGCCGCAAAAGGATACTCCCGGCACAAATCCGGAAACGGCAGCTGGCGGCAGCTGCCGTTATCCGGATCCACGATGAGCAAATAACCTCTTGCGGCAATGACGACGCGCTCTTCCCCGTTTTCGTTTCGGCATACCGCCGCCGACCGTGTTTCGTCGGCACGGACCGGATAGCCGAGGGACTCAAAGGGCTTCGTATCCGAATGCTCACTACTCTTCAACATGGCTGACCCGCCCCTTACTCTGCGTGCTGTATGCGCTCGCGACCTTTAAGACGCCCATCCCGATGTCGCGGATATCCTCATCCGAATAAAACTCGCTGATCGGAATTTGCACCGCCGTCTCCAGAATGCTCTCCGCAACGGGGCACAGGCCCTGTTCATAGGAAGTTTCCGTTAGATCAAACGGGAAGCTGCTCCCCAGATAAGCTTGCCGATTCTGAAAGAGCGGCTGCATATAGCACACCTGCGGAATATAGCCTGCCCGGTTCGGAATGCCTTCCGCTTCCAGCGCCATGCAAAATTGCTCTCTCGTGCAAGACAGCTCGTTCAGCTCCAGTCGAAACATATAAAACCAATACGTGCATTCGTCATCCGGCCGAACCTCGGGAATACGTATTCCCGGCGCGGTGGCCAGCATTTGATTCAAGCGGTCTCCAATCACCTTCCGCCTTTCGCAAATCCACGGAAGCTTGCGGACTTGGGCGATCCCGACAGCCCCTTGAAGCTCGGTCATCCGGTAATTCGGTGCAATGTACTTCGTTCCCCGGTCAAGCTGAGTGCCGAGTCGGCGATAGTTCTTGTCCGCAAAGGCATGCGTGGTCTCATAATCCGCTTCATTCCCTGAATTTACAACCACAATGCCTCCATCGCCGGTTGAAATATGCTTGAAGTCATTGGTGCTGAAACAGCCGTAATCGCCGATGGTTCCCGTTAGCCGTCCTTTATATTTTGTCAAATAGGCTTGGGCGCAGTCTTCAATCACCTTCAGACCGTATCGCTCGGCAATCTCCATGATCGGGTCCATATCGCACGGATTGCCCGCTAGATGAACGACAAGGATCGCCTTCGTCCTCGGCGTGATCCGCGACTCCACCGATTTCGGATCCAGATTGTAGGTGTGCGGCTCCAAATCGGCAAACACCGGGATCGCGTTCTGATACAGGATGCCGATCAAGCTGCCTTGATCCGTGATCGGGCTTGTGATCACTTCATCGCCTACCGAGATGCCGGCCGCTCCAAGCGCAACATGCAGTGCCGCCGTTCCGGATGAAGTCGCAACGCTGTACTTGACTCCATACAATTGATTGAAATCCGCCAGAAACTGTTTGACCTTTTGGCCGAAATGATAAAATAACGTATTTTGCTCAAGAGCCTCAAGCAGCTGCTCTGCTTCCTCCGCACCGAACCGCTTGCCCGAGGCAAACGGCGTGGATTTGGTTTTCGGCCCCCCGTCCAGCGCCAGTGGTTCCATGCTGTCCATCCCTCCTTTTACCGCGTCCGCTCGGCAGCGCCCTTGATCATTCCGCTCCATTCCGGGCAAGGGAGCCCATAGCGATCGCGCTTCGAATCTTCTTCTACATCCGAATATGAATGTCGGTAATATCGGATGACCGCTCCTTCCGGCAGATTGCCGGCCTCCAAGGCTCCGCTTGCATCCACGGAAAATCTCGCGTTCCGTCTGGCTTGCTCCCAGCTTGTTATTTCGGCACAGGTCCAAAACGTGTATCCCAGGTTCTTCGCTTGACCGACAACAGCCCGAAAGGCTTCCCGCACACCCTCGATGCGATGAATATGCTGCTGGTGAAACAGAAAGTGCGCAACGCCGCGCACGCCCTTGACAGCTTGAAGGAACGGCTCAATAACCGACATGTCCGGAAGCATTGGATGCTCCAGGTCCTGCGTCAAAAATCCGATTTGCAGCACATCATACAGCCGGTTGCGTTCATCCGCCCATGCGATCGGATAGTACGGCTGCGCCGTGCCGAACGGAAAGCCGACATTTCCTTTTTTGCTAGGACCCCGGGTTTGATCGGCCTGAATCCCCTCGGCCTCGCACCAACGGAACAATTCTCCCCAGCCCTCAAAGCGGGTGTAATGGTTCTTATTCGATACGATATCCGCTCCGCTTGCCTGTCGCAAATGCTGAAGCTGACGGGAGAATTCCTCCTGGGACCATATGCCGCCCTCCGCTTCAAGGGCGTTGAAGTGAAATGCCAGCTCATGCCCAGCAACGGCGATCATGTCGTACATTTCCCTGGAATATCCGGGTTCGATCATGCACCAAGTGGAACGGACGCCGCATTCCCTCAAAAGCTCCAGCGTCGTTCTTGCAGCCTCTTCGGAATTGAAGTCGCTGTCATGGGAGATCATCGCAACCTGCTCGATCCCGCGCGGCCAATAATCTAGAAACGGCAGGGTGAGCCCGAGACCCGCTGCTTCCCTCATCAGCTCGTGAACGATCACCTCGCGCCATAGGTCTCCATAAGGAATCGGAAAGTAAGGAATATTCGAATCGGTCTTGACCCGATCCTCCTTCCAGTCGACTTCCATGCCGTCATCCGCCTTCAAGATTCCCTCGTCTATGCCCCCGGTTCCATCCTCGGCAGGAATGCCGTCTTGATACACAGGCCCTCTTCCTTGCTGAAGATAAACGATCGTGCTCGGGATATCCACATTCCAGCGAATGAGCTTGCCGGTACCGACCCGAAAGGCCAAACAGGCTGCACCCAGCTCGCTCCCGGCTTTCCCCAAGCGGAGTTTTCCTTGAGCTTCTGTAAGAGGCGATGCAGTCTGCTCATGCCCGGCTAACGGCTTCCAAGGCTGGCTGCATAGTGCCCGCAGTAGCTTTCCTTGAAGGACCGCTTCCATCCCTTCGACCTCCGCATACACCGCTTCGCGGCAGCTGACTTCGACGCACCCCATCCTCGAAGCCAAACGGTTCAAGCCCCCGTAGGCGATCACGACGGCTCCCTCTTCCGCCCACTTCAGCAGACGGTCCAAATCCTCTTCTTGCTCGCCAGCAAGCACGTTCACGATAATATCAGGGCGGTATGCGCTCAATTGCTCCGCTTGATCGAATAACCGATACGGTATGCCGGCATGTGACAGAATTTCTTCGATATAGAGCTGAAATATATTTTGACCATGCTTCCAATGATATTCTGCTGCATTACGGTTACACCACAACCCGATTTTTACTGCCTGCATGCTCAATGCTGCCTACTCCCTTCTCAGCCGCCCTGGCGATTGAATACGTCTGCTCTCGCCAGCCTTCTTCGCGTGAGGACAGACGTATTCTGCAGGGACAAACTCTTAACGTTTCTCCTGGGCTTTATTTAAAAAGCGCCTTCGGGTCTTTCTCCGTAATGCCTGCATTATACTCGGCGATGATATCGGCTCCGCCTTTGCTCAGATATTCCTGAACAAGCTGATCCCATTCGGATACCGGACGCGTGCCGGCAATCATCTTCACCTGCTCATCCATGACGTATTTTTTAAGCTCTGCGCCTTTGGCATTGTCCGTAGCGGATTCCAGGCCGGTGATCGGGTTCGCATACAGCTTGATTTCCTTATACATCGCTTCGATGGACTCAACCAGATCGGACAATTGCTTCGTCTGATAGGTGATCGAGTAGTCGTTGTCGAAATCCTGCGGCGCCCATGCCGTATTGTCCACAAAATAAGTGGATGGCGCGAGTCCGTCGGATGCGAAGTTTTCCTTGTTTACCGGCACGCCGTCTTTCATCTCGTAGCCGACGCCGATTTTTCCGGACCACCAGTCGAAGTCTGCATTGCTCTCGTTCCGGCTGTCCTCCGGGTAGAAGGTGCGGCCGAAATCAATCATCGTAAGAATCCGCTTCAGCTTCTCCGGCTCGGACGCCAGCTTGGCGCTTAGCAGAGTAATGCCGTTAAATCCTGCACCCGAGGTAAGTCCTTGATTACCGTATGCATCTTTGAACGGTCCAAGGCTTACAAACTGTGCGTCCGGATGGATGGCCAGCAGTCCGTCCATATACTCCTGGGACATGCCGCGCGGCGTTCCGATGAAGATGCCCGCCTTGCCGGAATAGAACTCTTTATTCGTATCCGCCCAGTTCAGAATGGCGTAGTCTTTGGTCATCGCACCCGCTTTATACAGCTCGGACAGCATCGTGATAAATTCCTTCCGGCCGTTGCCGATCATTCCCGGAATATAATTGCCCGCTTCATCCTGATGATACCAGGCGTCCGGGTCCCAATACGGACCTTGGTTGAAGTTCGGGTTAATATCCTGACCGATGGCCAAACCGTACGTATCCTTCTTGCCGTTGCCGTCCGGATCGTTATTCGTGAATGCGATCGCGACCTCCTTCAATTGCTCGTAGTTGGTTGGAACCTCAAGGCCCAGCTTATCGAGCCAATCCTTGCGGATGACCGTAACGACCTGGTATTTCGGGGCATATTGCGGGATCGCGTAGATTTTCCCGTCGACCCTCACCGCATCCCATATAAAATCCGGAACCAGCTTCAGCGTCGGATATTCCTGGATATACGGTTCGATGTCAAGAAATGCACCCTGCTTGGCAAATTTGTTGTAGCGGTTCTTCACATCCGCCGACATCAATCCGATCATATCCGGTATTTTGCCTGATGCGAAGGTGGCGTTGATCTTCTCGTCAAACGCGGTATTCGGCACAAACGTCGGCTCATACTTGACATTGAATCTTTCGTTGATCATCGTCAGCCCCGGGCTGGATGACGGCGGCGGATCCCCATAGCGGTAATCGATTGCCGTAACGGTATAGGTCTGTTTCGCTTCGCCCTCGGTTGGTGCCTTTCCTCCTTCCTGCGGCTGTTCTGCACTCTTCGGTCCCGGACTGCTCTGACCGCAGGCGGCCAGGCTGACCGAGAGAAGTGCAGCCATCATCATGGTAATCATGCGCTTTTTCGACATTTACGTTCCCCCATTTTGGTTATGATTTTGGAGCTTGCGCCCCAGTTATGATGATCTCAGCGACAGCCCAGCTTCTTGCAGCAGCCCTGAGTTCTCACCCTTTAACAGCACCAAGCATGACACCCTTGGCAAAATGCTTCTGCAAGAATGGATACACGATGAGAATAGGCAGCGTAGCCATTAGAATCGCCGCCATCTGGATCGTCTCCGGAGGCGGAGGCTGGGCGGCAAACATGTTATCTCCTCCAAGCGTGCCGGTTGTCTCTCCCACCACCACGATCTGCCGAAGCACGACCTGGATGGTCCACTTCGAGGAATCATTGATGTACAGAATCGGAGCAAAGTAGTTGTTCCAATGGGTCACCGCGTAGAACAAGCTGAAGGCGGCCAGCGCCGGCTTGGACAGCGGAAGGATGATTTTATAGAAAATCTGCAGATCATTGGCACCGTCTACAATCCCGGCCTCAATCATTTCGCCCGGTATGTTAAGGAAAAATTGCCGGATGACGATCAGATTGAACGGAGCGATCGCGACAGGCAGAATTAAGGACCAGATCGAATCCAGCAGTCCCGTTGCCTGCACAACCAAATAAGTAGGGATCATCCCCGCCGAGAACAAGAGCGAGAACACCACCATAAACATGACGCTCCGCTGGCCGATGATCGGTCTTGACAAGGCGTAGGCCATCGTGCTGGTAAAGAACAAATTGACCAGCGTGCCAAGCACGGTTACAAGCGAGGTGGTCCATAGCGCCTGACGAAACGTGCGGGAGCTCCAGATGTACTCATACGCATCGGTCGTCCAGTTCGACGGCCATAACAGCAGCCGGCTTCCTAGGAAATCCTCATAGGACGAGAAGGAAACCGAGAATAAATATAAAAACGGAAACAGCATCAGCGCTGAAATCAGCAGCAGCAAACCGATATTCACCGAGTTGAACAAGCGTTCGGCGATGGATTTTTGATTCAAGGGTGTTTCTCCTTTCTGTGGGCTTCACAACGGATCAATAGACGCCCTGCTCGCCAAAGCGCTTGGATAATTTGTTCGCGCTCATGACCAGGATCAGCCCGACCAGCCCTTTAAACACGCCGACGGCGGTTGAGAAGCTGTAATCGGATTGTTGAATTCCCTTAAAGTACACATAGGTATCCAGCGTATTTCCGATATGCATATTGAATGCGTTCAGCTGGAGGAAGACCTGCTCGAACCCTACTTCTAGGACGTCCCCGAGCCGGATAATCAGCATGATGATGATCGTGCTTCGGATCGCCGGCAGCGTAATATGCCAGATTTGGCGGAACCGGCTTGCGCCGTCCATTACGGCAGCTTCATACAACGCCGGATTTACGCCGCTTAGTGCGGCAAGGAAGATGATCGTTCCCCATCCCGCTTCCTTCCAGATCACCTCTAAAATCAGAAACGGACGGAAATACTGCGGCTCGGTCAGAAAGCCGATCGTCTGCTGGGAGCCGAATGCTTCCCGCAGCAGGTCGTTAACCAGGCCCTCATTTCGGAAAAAGATCGTCACGATCCCAACCACAACGACCCACGAGAGGAAATGAGGCATGTATACCACCGACTGCATCACCCGTTTCAACAGCGGGTTCGCCACCTCGTTCAGCATGATTGCCAGGATGATCGGCGCAGGGAAAGCGAATATAATTTGCAGAAATGAAATGATCAGCGTATTCCAGATCACCTGAACGACTTCCGAGCTTTCGAATATGCGGCGGAAGTTATCGAGGCCGGTCCAAGGACTGTCGACGATGCCCATGAAGGGGCTGTAATCTTTAAATGCAATGGTGATGCCCAGCATCGGAACATACCGATAGACGATAAAATACAACAATCCCGGGAGCAGAAGCAGGTAGAGATAGCGGTCCTTCCACATTCGCGCACGAATCCGCTTGCCTCGGCTTGCCTTAGTCGCGGTCGGTTTTTTTCCTGGTTCCGTGCCCTGTACGAGCGTTTCCATTGGTTTCACCCCTTTCCTCGGCTGGAATGATCCATCCCTGTTTCAAATCCAGATCATGCTTACCGGGAGGAACGATCAGGTTTAGCCGAATACCGGACCAATCCAGGCACAATTCGCAGGACGCATCTCGCGAATTCCCGTTATAAACAGCCCCTCTCAAACTTCCGGTATCCAAATATAGGCTTAAAGGTTCTTCGGAACGGTAGCGGATTCCCGGGCCTGCAAAGCGTGTCGCACAGGACAGATCAAGTCTGCCGGAATTGCCGGAATCTAGAGGATCCTGCCCCATCATGCTTGAATTCAATCGTACGGCAGAACCACTGAATGAATAGCCTTCGTAATCCATCGTTTCTGTTGTATCGCAAAACATCATGTAATCCCTTCGCTCCCCTTCTTCTAGTACGGTAAAGCCGATTCCGCTAATACCGCTTGTTGTCACATGGTCTACGGTGATGTTCCTTGCATCGCCGGACTGCGGGATCAGCAACGTAACGAAACGAATGCTGCTCCCTGATGATGCTTTAACGCTGATAAAAGGTCCGTAGCTTTCCGCCCCCGGATAGTCCCGGACGGAAACCTGATGATGATCCGGAGCCAGAAACAGCAGCCGAACCGAAGCTTCATCCCCACGAATCATCAGGCTGGACTTCTCTACTGATTCTCCCGGACTGATCAGGGAATGATCAGGCCCGTAAATGGATGAAGTTGTGTGGAATAACAGCTCCGCCTCATCCCCTTCCCGGTTCAGCTCAGCATCGTCGACGATGACATAATAAGACGCGTCGATATGATACAGCGTCCGGCGATACGATCTTAGGCTTTCCCCATAACTTGCCGAAGCGTCCCCGCTTACGACTTCGAAGCAAGGGAACAGCGAACTGTCGCAAATGTACCCGCCGCCGAGCGATTGCTGCCCCTGTCCATTGACAAGCAGCGAATTATGCCCGATCGTGCCTGTTGTATAATCCGCTCTCGGGCCCGGCACATAGTCCTGATAGCCCGGGCCCGTCAGAAGCCATTCGCCGCCGACATTCAGCATGATCTGGTTCTGATCCCTATGATTGTGATCCTTGGCCGACGGGCTTGAGGTAAAGCATAAGAGGTGATCGCCTCTCCCCCAACCCGATCGCAGCGCAGCCCAGCCGACCGGCTGGAACACGGCGGAGACGGCTCCTTGGTAATAAGCTTCCGGATTGATTGAAAGCGTTTCCTCTTTAAGATATAAAAGTGCAGCCGGATGCTCCGCCTCATACCTTCGCATATACCAGCCCGCTGCAGGATGGGCATGATGCGAGGCCGTCATAGCCATGACATATGCGATATCCAGCTTGTAGAACGAATCCGAGAAGTTTGGAAACGTATTCACAACCGGGGATAAAAAATGCAGCAAACGCTCCGGCAGCTCTTCCGCCAAATAAGGATGATTGACCAGATCGGCATTTCCCGTCATTCTTCGGTACAGATCAGCCGCCATCCATACGTGCCTTGCAGCTACTTGATCATATAAAAAGCCTTCCGTTTCCCCCGAATTCAGCTTGAAATCCAAGTAACCCGTCAAATAATCAAGTGAAGCCTGCAAATATTTGGCTGCATACGGAACTTCATCCGCGATCGCTGCCGCTCCGAACATCATGGCAACATGCTTGGCGGCCACGATGTTATGCCGATCCCGGTTTCCGATATCCATGGCTAACGGCTGCAATCCTTTACTTAGGATGGATCCCCTTATATGGAGCCTTTCCTCTTCCGTAAGCATGCCGCGGATGGCGTCATAAGCAGCGGATACGCCGATCAGAAAGTGAGCATTGCTGAGATTGCCCTCGGCGCCCCGATGATCGAACTCATACCATTTTCCGTAAGAAGCCAATGCGAGCAAATAACGTCTTGCCTTCTCGGCATATTCGGTCATGCCCGTGATGATATAAACGGTTGATAACACGACAAGCCGTTCCTCGATTGCCCGAGCGTACATCGTCCAGTAAGGAAAGTCGGTGTAGCCCTCCGGATCTGCTGTCGGCTCCGGTTCCTCCAGCGGCAGCGATACATGCCACTCTTGGGAGATCGAAGGATAATGGACCGTAAAACCCGTCTCGTTCAAATAATCGGCTGCCCGCTCTAAGTAGCTGTGCCACAGCTTCGGGTATTGGATGGCTGACGCCGAATCGGGCTTAGCACCATCCCCTGCTGTTTCCTCCTTACCTCTAATCTGCCGACGGAATGCTTCAGCCTCTTCCCGAAGGAATAAAATTCGCGGGCTCCGGATTGTTATTCTATGTATGGGCTCGGAAGGCGGTATAACCGTAACACGCCAGCAGACGGCAGGGAATCGTTTATCACCAAAGTCCACCTTAACCTCTGCATCGCCTGGCTCCATCGCGCTCAGCGTCAACCCGTCCGCCTGAAGCACCTGTGACGGCTCACAGGTAACGATGCCCGCCGGGGTGCAGCCTTGCATGACGCTGCCGGAAGGATCGATGAACCTGAACGCCAGCGTATGGGTCTCGCCGGTCTCGAGGAGCGGAACTCTAATCATCTCTACCCGGTACAAATCAATAACGCCCCTCTCTTGATTCTTCACCATGTTCATCGCTTTATTGATCGGTCTCGTTGATCAGGCTTCATGCTGTCTTGATCAAGCTTGATATGGCTATCGCTAAATATACATGTATTTTACTTGTATTTATTAAATGCTGTCAATTTAAATTTTTCTTTTTCGTTAAACCTATTTGCTTAATCCTCAGCCAAGTTGAAGGTGCCGGTGTATGAACGCATGAAAAAGGGACTGTCCACAGTAGAAATCCAATCCATTTCTACTTCGGGACAACCCCTATCAGAGCTGACAGACACGCCAGTATTTATGGAATCATCATCGTTTCATCGCTATCCATCTTCGGTCTCATCCATCGCCTTCCGCACATCAGAATCCTGAATATCGATATCGATCGGCAGCCCCAGCGCCAGCTTTGCCAATTGGCTCCCGATAAAAGGCCCCATCGTCAAACCGGATGCTCCAAGCCCATTGGCGGTTAATAGACCCTCCCAGCCGGGAACAGCTCCGATCACCGGAAGAAAGCCCGGCGTGAATGGGCGAAAACCGACTCTTACCTCTTGGAAGGTGCTGTCGGCCAAGCCAGGCGCCAGCTCCAGCCCTTTATTCAGAATTTCCTGCATTCCGGCGGCGGTCACCCTGGTATCGTATCCCTCTACATCATTCTCGTGAGTCGCTCCGATGACGATCTTCTGCTGATCGAAAGCGAGCAAATATTGGTCAGAAGGCGGCATGACTACTGGCCAATGGCTTGTATCTTGCTGATTCTGAAGCTGCAGATGCATGATTTGCGCTTTTTGATAATGTACCTTAAAACGAATGCCTAAAGGCTTCAGCAGCTGATCCGCCCATGCGCCTGCACATACCACGACTTTGTCGGCAAGGAAGCTTTGCCCTTCGACAACAGCCCCGGTGACGCGTCCCGATTGATATTGCAGCCTCGCATCCCCGTTAATCAAAACCGCGCCGTTTCGCTGCGCCGATCGGAGCAGCGCATCTCGGAGTGCACGGCCATCTACCCGTGCGGCGCCGCTGATATGTACCGATTGATAGCCTTCTGCCAGCAGTGGAAATGCATCATGGGTTTGCTTTTCGTTTAGCCGGGTAATTTCACCAATCTCCGGTGCATCCGCTTTACGGCGTTGTGCACGCTCCTCCATCGCGGTGATTTTCTCCTGGTTATGATGGATGCTAATCGCACCAACTTGGGCATAGCCCGTCTCGGTCTCCCCCTCCCCGGTAAGCTCTTTGATCAAACCGGGGTAGAAGCGCGCGCCGGCCTTGGCCAGCCGGTACCATGCCTGATTGCGCCTTTGCGACAGCCAGGGGCAGATAATGCCTGCAGCTGCGTCGGTGGCTTGTCCTACATCTTTACGGTCAATGACAAGCACCTCTGCTCCTTGCTTGCCTAACGCGTAGGCTGTCGAGGCTCCGACGATTCCCGATCCAATGACGATGACTTTCTTCATGGTTACATCCTTTCAGAATCTGTCTATTAAAAAGCCGCGAACTTCGCGGCTTATCTTTGCATGTATTCGATTATACACGGTGAAGATTCACCTAGACTCAAGCTTCTTCACCCTCCGAGAAAATCTCCAGCAGCCCGGCCGGCAGCTGATACTTGTGGTTGTTGATCTGAATGCTCTTTAGCTCCTCCAGCAAGGAGTCTTCATCGTGCATATCCTTGATGGCTTGAACCTCACGGTTCAGCCGCTCCATCTGATGGTCCAGCGCATTAGCTGTATCCGCCGCGGCTTTCAGCTCCTCAAGGAGCCGCTGTGGGACCGACTTATTATATTTATAGAAGATTTTATGCTCCAGGCTTGCCCAGAAATCCATCGCGATGGTCCGGATTTGCACTTCCACGCATACCTTCTCCACCCGATCGGAGAAAAACACCGGCACCTCTACGAGCAGATGCAAGCTCTGATATCCGTTCGGCTTCGGATGCTTGATGTAATCCTTGACGTTCAAGACGGTCAGATCGCTTTGCTTCTGCAGCATCTCGCTGATTTTATAAATATCGGAAATGAAGGAGCACGTGATCCGCAGTCCTGCAATATCCTTGATGTTCTCCTCGATCGAGGCCAAGGAGATTTCTCCTCCCTTGCGGAGCAGCTTCTTCATCATGCTTTCCGGCGATTTCAGGCGGGATTTCGTATGCTCGATCGGGCTGTAGTCATGCAGAGCCTGAAACTCTTCCTTCAGAATCTCGATTTTGGTTTCGATTTCGTCCAGCGCGAATTTATATTTCAGCATAAACCTGGTGATTTCCGTACGGATCAGCTTCAATTGTTCCATTTGCATTACATTCATGAATAACTTCCTTTCGGCCGAATGGACATAAACGCTAGGCGCTCACGGCTTGCCGCCCCTTCCATTCTCGAGTGGTTATATTTAGAAACAGGGATTCGTTTTCGCCCTCTCTAAATTTTAGTTGATCTTCGGGTACCACTGCAACTTCATCACGTTGACGTAAAAAAGAACCGATCGTTTGACTGCCGGATTCTCACTCGTCTATGCGCTCCCCTGCCGATATGTAAGTGCACCAAGCCGGGACATCAGCCCCGGCCAAAGAATCGCTTAATCCTTGGCCAATTGAATGCCCGGGCTTCGCTGCGCCGCCCATTGCGGATAGGCGATGCCAAGCAGGATGAAAGATACGCCCATCCACTGAACGGCAGTTACCTGTTCGTTCAACACCATCACCGATGCGATGACGGCCACCGGAAGCTCCCCCGCTCCTAGAATCGTAGCCAGGCCGGTGCTGATTTTCGGTGCACCAAGCGCAAACATGAGCACCGGAAGCACGACCCCGAACGTTCCCAGGATCAAGCCGTAGATCCATAAGCCGTTACCGCTATCCATTTGGACATTCCCCGTAAATACGTTGGGCGCTAACAGAACCGTCAGCAGGACAAGACCGCCGGTCGATGTATAGAAGCTGCGGGTGATCGCCGGCATGCCGGTCTCAACCCTCCCGCTGAAGAAGACGAATAATGCCATCATGACGGCAGCCGCAAGAGCAAGCAGCGTTCCTTTCAGGTTAAGCTGAAGCTCGCCCGTACCGAGAATGCCTCCAGCCATCAGCGTCCCGAGAAACAGAATGGCGATCGAAATGACGGTCGCTTTGTCCGGGAGCCTGCGGTATACAATCGATTCGATGATCACCCCGATCCAGGTAAATTGAAACAGCAGCACAACGGCGATGGAGGCCGGAATGCTTTGCAGCGAGAGATAATATGTAACGCCGGTCAGACAGGTGCATAAGCCGACGCCGGCAAGACGCACCGCCTGCTTCCAGGTCACCCTTCGTCTCGCGAACAGCAGCATGAGGACCAGCAAAATAAGCCACCCTGTTCCGAATTGGCTCAGCATCACTTGTTCAAACTGGAATCCGTCCCGGTATGCCAGCTTTACGACCGTAGATAAAATCCCGAAGCAGCACGCCCCTAAAAAAACATACAACGAGTTCTTCAGCAATTGATACAATGTTTCGTTCCTCCTCCACACGTCAAAAAAACCCCATTTCTCATTGTTTTGGATCCAGAAAACAATAAAAAATGGGGTTCGTCTTATAAAATTCTATTTCATTATGCTTCCATTCTAAAATAGATTTCGCGGAAAGTAAACAACCCGTTTTACCCGCTAGGACGTCATCGTTCTTAGTCTCCGATCAACGCCAGGATCTCCTTCATGCACTCCAGCACTTGGGACTCTAGCGGCTTAATCCCTTCAACCAAGCCTCTTGCCTCTCTAACGGCGAGAGGGTCGTTCGGCTGGCCCCCTTGCGGGAACGGGAACAGCCGGTGCAGCTCATCGAGCTTCTCATGCATCCCTTGGTACAAGGCCGACGCTTCATCAAAATGCCGGGTCAGCTCTTCCGACTTCTCCTCAAGCGGCCAAGCCTGCTTCAGCTCTTTAAAGAACTCCGCCCCATAATAACGCGCGTCCCTCAGCACTGCAATATTATAGGCATGGCCGTTCGGCTCAATCGCACCGCCCTCCAGCGCTTCGAGCCACGCATCATAGGCCGCCAATCCTTTGACGCAGTTAGCCGGAATTGCGCTCTCCCTGCCTTCGTAATGCTCAATCGCTGATTCCAGCGACAGCCTGAGCTGCTGTTTCAGCGTCAGATCCACTTTGCCGTCAATGGCAAGAACAAAAATCTCCTCGAGCACGCTTCTGCCCAGATGATCGAATGGCAGCGTCTCCACTTTTCCGCATTCCTCGGCATATAACAGCCGGGTCTCATCATCATAGCCATACACGGTGCCGAATTCCGGGAAGAACAGATCCCATGCCAGGACCGGGATCCCCTGATCCAGTGAGCGGTGGATCAAATCCAGCGCTCGCGGGAGCTCACGATGAATGCTGCGTTTGCCCATCGCATCCTTCCCCGTCAATGAAGGGTCAAGCAGATTGCTGTTTTCGCCGATATTCGGAGACATCCCGTCAATTACCTTAGCGTGAAAACCAATATTGTGCAGCCCCCTAGGAAGCACTTCACTGAAATTATAGCCGGTCGGTCCCGCAATATGGACGCTCTTCGGTACGATATTGATGCGGAAGGCATGACCGGTCAGTCCCATCACCATCGGCAGCGAGAGCTTGCGGTCCGTATATCGCAGCATTTTGTAAATCACATCCGCTGCTGTCGTCCATGTGCCTGTTTCGTGAAACTCCTTGCCGTAGTCCAAAATCCGTTTGCTCATAATTCCCATATCCCTTCTTGTTTTCATATAGGAGTCAACGGTAACGCGGATTTTTTCCTGGATCACCTTTTTGCGAGATCTGGAAATAATCTGGTATACATTGGCCGAAGAGAGCTGAAACAGCTTGGCGATTTCCTGCGGCGACAGCTGGTCGAAGAAATGGGACTCGAAGATCATCCGCTCTCGCGGCTTCAGGCAATGAATGATGTCGGTTAACGAATGCAGCGTTTCCTTCTGAAGCAGCTTCTCCTCGGGAGCATTGGCAGAAGCAGCCGCTTCATTCGCGGTCCGGTTCAGCCTGAACAGAATGCGGTCCAGATCGTTCCATTCGCCGTCCTCCTGGCCGCTCAAGCGACCTCCCCCTTCCAGCTCCGTGAACGTTTGCTCCTGAAGCGTGGGTCTCGCCTTGAGCCTGGTGTACGCCTGGTTCCGTACGATCCGCTGCATCCAGGGGAGGAACCGCTCCGCATCGACCAGCTTGCTGAGGTGCAGGAAAGCGCGCAACAGCGCATCCTGAACGATGTCCTCCGCCAGATAGGACTCCTGGGTAATGGCTCTGGCATAGCCGTATACCTTTGCTCGGTGTCTGCGTACCAGCTCGCCGAAAGCCTCCCGTTCCCCTGCCTGGGCGCGAATGACCAACTCGCTGTCTTCCATTTCATCCCAATCTGTCCGTTTGTCTGCTGTCGCTTCCAATGTCTATACCCTCTTTCATTTCGTTGACTGCTTATATGACTCGGGGATTGAGGCATTTCTGACAATTTTGCAAAAAAACTTTGCATCCTCTTTACCGCAATTTTGTTTCAGGCTCCGGTGATCTCTGCTTTTGACTATATTACCATAGGTTCTTGTCAGTCAGATCTACCGGCTCCTTAGCTCAGCATCTTCCGAAGATATTTGTCCACTTCGGTTGCCGGCATCCATCTGTCCCTCTTGCTTATAGCCATTCCGCGGATTTGCCCCAAGCCCATGGTGAGGGACGAGTTTATATTAAATTTATTGAGCTGTGCTAGAGTAAGTGCGACAAAACAAGGAGGGGGAATAACCTTTGAGAAGGGTATTAAGACCCATAACCGATTGGGTCTCAACCAAAAGAGGCATGTGGATATCGATCCTGATCTGGCTGATCGTTATGATCGGTTTAAGCGCCGGTCCGAGGCTTGGTGATTACAAAGCGACCAGCTTCCAATCACTCCCGGATGAAGCGCAATCCATCATTGCCGAGAACAAATTGGAGAAGACGTTTCCGAGCGACCAGGGAACGCCAGGGATTCTGGTTTTTCATAATGCATTCGGAGATATTAATCTGGATGAAGTCAAGCGCATCACGAATGGAATCATCTCAGCCGATATTCAGGGGGTTAAATCCATTGTAAATATCGGCACTTTGCCGCCTCATGCCCTAAAAGGGTTCATTTCAGCGGATAACTCTACCATTATCGTTCCCATGAGCCTGGAACCGGGCCTTGGAAACCATGAGTACGCGGAAATCAATGATGAAGCCTTCAGGCTTGGCAATGATATTGCTAAGGTTCTGAACACTGACTTTTATATTACTGGCCCGGCGGGGATCGCTGGCGACACGGTCAAACTTTTCGAGCAGGCGGACTTTGTTCTGCTTCTTGCCACCATTATCATCATTCTCGTATTATTGATCGTTATTTACCGTTCGCCGCTGCTTGCCCTCATACCGCTGCTTGCCACGGTCATCGTATATCAGGTGGTCAATCAATCCGTTGCCTTGATGGGCGCAGCCGGACTTGAAATCAACAATTCGACCACCTCAATCATGAGCATCCTGCTGTTTGCCGCCGTGATCGATTATTCATTGTTCGTGTTCTCGCGATACCGCGAGGAATTGAATAAACACGAAAGCAAATATGCGGCGATGCAGCACGCTATGCGCGCTACCGGTGAGCCGGTGTTTTTTGCTGGCGGCACCGTGCTTGCTGCTATGCTTATTTTGTTCTTTACGGATTTCCGTGATTATCAAAACTTCGCTCCGGTCTTCGGCGTGGCCATGCTCATCATTATGCTGGCTTCCGTCACCCTTGTCCCTGCCCTGTTCACCCTGTTTGGACGGAGAGCATTCTGGCCTAAGGTTCCCAATTTCGGCCAGAAACAACAAATCAAACACGGTTTCTGGGGAACAGTCGCTAAAGTTGTGGTGAATCAGCCGCTATTGATCAGCGGAATCGTGGCCTTCTTCATGGTCGTTTCCGCCTTGAACGTCTTTAACCTGAAATACGAATTCGACACCGTCAAGAAATTTCCGGAGGATCTGCCTTCCCGCGTTGGTTATGAAATCATAGAGTCCAAATATAACAAAGGCGAGCTTGCGCCTTCCACGATTCTTCTGGAATCCGAGAATGCGCTAACCGAGGAGCAGACCGATCAGTTTCTGATGAAGCTGGAAAGTTACGAAGAGATCGAGTCCGTCCGCCTGACTGGCATTACTGAAGATTCCAAAGCGGCAAAATTCAGTGCAGCCTTGACGCTGAATCCATATTCAACCGAGGCGATCGACTTTGTGGAAGAGCTCCAAAAGGAGTCTGACGCCATCCTTCACGAGTTGTCTCTTCAGGGCGATGTTTACTATAGCGGCGTGACAGCCAAACTAGTCGATGAACGGACGACAAACAACAATGACATCGTCAAAGTAGTTGTCTTGGAAACGGTTCTGATTCTCATTCTTCTTATCTTCTTGACTCGTTCGTTAAAAATGCCGGTGTACATGATGGCCACGATCCTGATTTCTTATGTATCGGCTCTAGGTCTTGGATTATTCCTGGTAGATGTTCTGTTCGGTTATGAGTCCATCAGCACGCGGGTTCCTGTCTATGCGTTTATATTCCTGGTGGCTCTTGGAATTGATTATAATATTATTCTAATCTCCCGCTTTCTTGAGGAGAGAGCAGCATTAAAAGGACGCGCTTGAAGTGGCTATCCTCAATACGGGTGGGATCATCTCCTCGGCAGGCGTTATTTTGGCTGCAACCTTTGCAGCGCTGACCACCATGCCGATTGCCGACCTCTTTGTGTTCGGCTTTATGGTTGCCATTGGCACATTGATCGATACATTCCTGGTGAGAGGCGTCCTGCTTCCTTCCTTAATTTTATTATTTGAAAAGGATACGGAGCAGAAAAAGCACACAGCCCAGGCTTAATGCAAGGTAGGAGGGGACTTTCATGAAGATTTTAGTTGTGGACGATGACTACGATATTCTGCAGCTTGTGACAATCCATTTATCGCGGGAAGGCTATGAGGTTTTACAGGCCAATAACGGACAGCATGCGCTTGAGCTTCTGGAGGAGACAGAGGTGAGTCTAGCCATAGTGGATGTCATGATGCCCGGAATGGACGGCTTCTCCCTGACTAGAATATTAACGAAAGAGCTGGACATCCCCGTCATTCTGTTGACAGCAAAGGGGCAAATATCCGACAAGGAGCAGGGATTCAAATCAGGCTCCGAGGATTATCTCGTGAAGCCCTTCGAGCCGAAGGAATTACTGTTTAGGGTTGCCGTAGTCCTTCGCCGCTATGGCCGCGCGATGGAAAGTGTCGTAAAGGTCGGCAATGTGAAAATTAACCGAAACGATTTTGAAGTGATCATCAATGATGAAACCATTCTCTTTCCTCTAAAAGAGTTTGAGCTGCTGACGTTGCTGGCTGCCAGAGCCAACAAGGTCACTCCCCGTTCCGTTCTTCTGGAGCAGGCATGGGGCGAGGATTACGATGGCAGCAAGCTAACGTTAAATACGCATATGAACCGGATTCGCGACCGCCTCAAACGTTACAACGCTTCAATCGAAATCCAAACCGTCCGGGGTATTGGTTACAAGCTAGAGGCTGCCGAATGAGAACTTTATACCGGGAGTTTATATCAGCTACACTGCTCATTCTGGGGATCAGCGTCCTGATCGGATTTGTTCTGGTCAACGTCGTCTATCTGGCGTTTACCAAAGACGAAATCACCCAGCAAAACGTGGAGGTCGCCAAGCAAATCGTCCATGTCCTAGAGGAAATGCATGTATCAAGCCATTCCCTGCAGCCCTTCCTGGAGTCAGTCGGACGATTAGGATATCAGATGTATTTGGCCAACGGTTCCGGGGATGAGTATTTCTTCGGTGAGCCCTTTGAGCACGGCCCGCTGCCGGCACGCACGTTGGACCAGGTATTAAACGGCACTCCGTATATGGGCAAAGACGACATATGGGATCAATTCTGGATGATGGGCCATTTCTCCAATGATATAAGAAATACCGTCGGGATTCCCCTGCAAATCGGTCAAGAGTCATATGCACTGTTTGTTAAACCTGACAGCAAAACCCTATTTTCCGATATTCATATGATGCTCGCGGGATTTATTCTGGCAGTTGCCGTGGTGAGCCTGCTGGGCGTAATCAAAATGACCAAGCGGCTCATCTATCCCATTTCCGAGCTTTCTGAGGCAACCAAAGCGATTACCAATGATGATTTTACGTATTCGCTGGAAATCCGACGCAAGGATGAGCTGGGCCAGCTGGCCCAAAACTTCCTGCAGATGCAGCAGCAGCTGCGACACAACGACGTCGCGCGTAAGTCCTTCATCAGCAATGTATCCCACGACTTCCAGTCACCATTGATGAATATCCAGGGCTATGCAGACCTCCTCATCAACCCGGATCTGCCAGCGAAGGAGCGGATTCAGTATGCCGGCATCGTCAACGACGAGGCCAAGAGATTGTCCAATTTGACCAAGCAGCTGCTGCTGATTACATCTCTCGACCAATCCGGTTATCCGGTTAGAAAAAGCCTGGTCCGCCTGGATTTACAGATCAAGGAGTCCGTCAAAAAGCATCTCTGGACCCTGCAGGATCGGAACCTGACCATCTCTTACAAAATGGATGAAGCCAAGCTATTCTCCGACCGCGAGCTGCTCGGGATCGTCTGGGATAACCTGATTACAAATGCCATTAAGTATAATCGGCCGAACGGCCACATCTATATATCATGCAGCAACAAAAAAGACAAAATCATCCTCGCATTCGAGGACACCGGGATCGGCCTATCGGAAGCTTCGGCTGAGCAAGTCTTCGATCGCTTCTACAGGGTAGACGCGACCCGCAAGAAAGATGGGACAGGGCTTGGCCTGTCCATTGTAAAGGAAATCGTCACTTTATTAAACGGAACCATAACGCTCGACAGCGAGCTCGGGAAAGGAACAACCTTTACCGTTACGTTTCCGAAGGAAGGAAAGGATTAAATTGATGGAACAAAAATGGAGTTTGCGATTAATAAGATATGCGGCGCTATTCGGCATCCTCGGAACTTACGTCGGATCCAAAATGTCAGGCGAAATCGATTATTCCCTGCGTCCGATCCATGCCCACATATTACTGGTTGGCTGGCTGTCGGTATTTGCTTGGGGCATTTTTTACAGAGCTTTTAAGGTAAAATATAAAAAGCTGGTAGCGGTCCATGGCTGGATGGCCATATGGGGCTCCTTCGGACTAACCTTCGGGATGTGGATGTACAATCTGAATCCGTTTGAGTTGAACGAAACTTTGGTCATGATTTTATTTATTGTTGGCGGTTCGGTGCTGCTGCTTGCTTTTCTGCTGTTTGTTTTCATTACATTTTTTACAGAAAAGGAACCAACGTAAGCCATAAAACCTTCTATATTGCAAAACAGAAACAGCCAAGCACTCCCGCGTGGAGACTTGGCTTTGTTCGTGAGAAGGTCATGGACAACGCGCCTCTATAATGCGACAATAGACACTGCGCGTCATACTTTAGGGATGAACGACATCAAGCGTAAACGGGGAAAGGAACGAAGGCATGGCTCAATTATTTTTCAAATACGGATCAATGAACAGCGGCAAATCCATCGAGATTTTGAAGGTCGCCCATAACTACGAGGAGCAGAACAAGCCTGTCCTCCTCTTTACATCAGCCATAGACGACCGGGATGCGATCGGATACGTATCCTCGCGGATCGGCCTGCGCCGGGAGGCGATTCCTATATTCGAGGACACCGATATTTACAGCATCGTGAAGAATCACGAACCAAAGCCTTATTGTGTTCTGGTGGATGAATGCCAGTTCCTGAGTAAAGGGAGCATTCTGCAGCTTGTCAAAATCGTAGATGAGCTGAACGTGCCGGTTATGGGCTTTGGGCTCAAGAACGATTTCCGGAACGAGCTGTTTGAAGGCAGCCGCTGGATGCTGATCTATGCGGATAAAATCGAGGAAATGAAGACGATCTGCTGGTTCTGCGAGCGCAAGGCAACGATGAATCTTAGGGTAATAGACGGTAAGCCGGTCTATACCGGCGAACAGATATTGATCGGGGGAAATGACACGTATTTTCCCGTCTGCCGGAAATGCCATGCAAATCCGCCGCTGCCTCAGCCGTAATGGATCCATTGCATTTAGCATTTAATCACCCGTCAGCTACTGAGTTCTAACCGAAAGGAGTAGAATGGTTATGCCGATTGTCAGGCCGTTGGTGACCGATGCGGATTTCAAGGAAGTATTGGAGAAGCAGATCCCCATTCGCATCTTCAAGGATAACCACCTCGTCGAATCGGGAGGCATCGTGATCCGGTTTACCGAAGACACAATCATCACGCAGTCCGGCGTGAGCTCACTCGGTTACCACGGGAGAGACAACTGCGAGTTTTTCGAAGTGAAGGGTTAGTGCGGCTGCCGCCAAAAACAGGGTGTTTCAAGGACCGATGGCATGAGTCCGTGAAACACCCTGTTTTTTAGTGAATATTGTTCTTCGCCATGCTTCCGCCGAGCACGTCGGCCACATTCTGGATCGATATGAAGGCATTCTTGTCGATCTCCTGAACCACGGTCTTCAGCTTGGCGATTTCCAATCGGGTGATCACGCAATAAATCATCTGCGTGTCCTCTTGGGAATACCCGCCCTTCGCATAAATCATGGTCGTGCTGCGGCCCAGCCGCTGCATAATGGCACTGGAGATTTCCTCATACTCGTTCGAGATTATCGTGACAGACTTGGATTCATCCAGTCCTTCTACGACGATATCCATGACCTTGGCAGCGATGTAGTAGGAGAAGATCGAATACATGGCCGAGTCCGCTCCAAACACAAAGCCCGCCGTGATAAAGATGAATACATTAATGATCATGATGATCTGCCCGACAGGGAGACGAAGCTTCTTCGATAGAAGAATCGCCACGATTTCGGTTCCGTCCAGGGCTCCGCCGTAACGGATCACGAGCCCGACCCCAAGACCCAGAATCAAGCCGCCGAAGAGCACGGCCAAAATTTTCTCGTTAGTGAACGGTTCGAAATGATGCAGAAATGTAGTCGCCACCGACAGCATCACGATTCCGTACAAGGTCGAAAAAGCGAATGTCTTGCCGATCTGCTTATACCCGATAAACAGGAACGGCAGGTTAATCACGAAGAGATACAAACCTAGCTTAATTGGCGTAATTTCGGATAATACGATGGAAATACCCGTAATGCCCCCGTCGATAATTTCATTCGGCACCAGGAATATCTCAAGCGCCACCGCCATCAGGATGGCACCGATCGTAATGAAGATAAACCTCTTGACGATCTCGCCCATCGTCAGCTTCTTATGATTTTTGACCATATCCAACTCCTTTTGTCTCTTTTTTCACACGTAAAGCCTGTCGAAATAACATTTTATTAAAAGTTTCAAGGTCATGTCAATGCTGATGCTGCTAGAAACCCAAGCTGATCAAGCATTTACTAAGAGCTTAGGGAGGCCGAAATATCCATGGTCAGCGAATATCTATCAAGTAAATGCTGCTATTTTTATCCTATACAATAGTGATCTCTTCCGCTTCGTTTAACAGCATACCGGCAGCCCCTCTGAGAAAAATAGGTTCTCTTGAAAGGAACACAATACTAGAGTCATCACTATACATATAAAGATCGGTTTGGAAGTTTTACAAACCGGCAATTCATAGAGGAAAGGAGAATCCGCCATGTCATTAGCAGCGGAAAACAACGATCAGCAGCTCGGCAATCCTCGGTCCTCGCGTCGCGATGACGGACGGCTCCATTTGTTCTGGCGCATCCTGTTTGGCTGGCTCGCGTTCGTTGCCGGACTAGGGCTGGCCGTTGTGGCGGCTACCGTGGGCGGCTCCTACGGCTTGTCGACGCTCGGGCAGCAGATTCTGCTTGCCGTGGTTACGACATCCGTATCGGTTCCGCTGATCTACCTGCTCAGACGTTATGCCGACCGGCGGCCATGGCGCGGGATCGGACTCGCTTCCCCGCCGTCCGGATTCCCTTATTTCTTGCTCGGGATCGGCTTTATCGTGTTGGTCATGGCCGCCTCCCTGCTGCTCGGCAGCACGCTTGGCTGGCTGCGGGTCGTCGATGTTCATCTCCCTGTACCTACACTCCTCGTGATTCTGATCAATTCGATGATCGCCTTTTTCTATGAAACCTTCCCCGAGGAGATAACCTTCAGGGGATATTTGTACCGCAATCTGAACACCCGGTTTCCCCGCTGGCTCGCGCTGCTCTTTCAAATTGTATTGTTCGTTATGGCCCCGATTGCGATAACCGCTTGGATGGTTGCCATCGGTATCGGCACTTGGGATCTCATCACCACAGAATATATCATCAGCTTGATAGTCTTCAGTGCAGCGCTTCAGCTGTCCCGCATCGTAACAAACCATCTATGGATGAGCATCGGCTTCCATCTTGCTTGGCTGGAAATGGTCCGTTATGTAATCGTACCCTCCAGCTCCGCCATCGTAGAGGTAGAATACCTGTCTCCACTCGGCAGCTACCTCATCTCCATCGGCTCGGTCATTATCGGGGTGATCTTCCTGCTGATCTGGTCGATTCGAAAAGGCATCGATTGGAGTGCCATTGATCCGGATCCGGACCCTGATCAAATAGCCGCCCTGCCTGTGGAAGCCTCGCACGGAGGCAATGAACGGACGAGATAAAACTACGGCAAAGCTCCCATCCGACCAGCGGGTGGGAGCTTTACGTTTGAGTTCCTTAAGGATATCGGTCCACCGTCAGGACAGACGAACATGTCAAATTTTAATATATCCGAATCCGTATGATATAATATGGAACAACCGCCAGTGCTCACTGGTTACATAAGGAAACTGCCTTTATTACAATGCTGACAATTACATACTTCAGGGATGCCGCTTGGCCGGATGCTTCGTAAGACATTGCCGTTTATGCGCTTATCAACGTATATCCGTCAGCTCCCTACGAACCGTATGTTAGTTTGTCTTAGTTTGGATGCAGGGAGAGGATTGTACTCAACATGGATTGGCTTCAATACATATGGACCTATTTAAAAGATTTGGACATGGAGCAGGTGCAGCGTTGGCTTAAGGAATACTCCGAGCTGGGACCGCTGCCCGGGATCCTGCTGCCCTTCTTCGAGGCGTTCCTTCCGTTTCTTCCTTTGATCGTGCTGGTTATGGGGAACGCCGCGGCGTATGGATTATGGTGGGGGTTCTTGTTATCATGGATCGGGGTTTGCCTCGGATCCATCACGGTTTTCTGGATTGCGCGCAAGCTTGGCGGTAAGCTGGGGCTGCTTATTCAGAAGCGGATGCCGGGAACACAGCGCTTCTTTCATTGGATTGAGGAAAAGGGCTTTACCCCGATCTTCATTCTGTACTGCTTCCCGTTCACCCCGTCCTCGCTGATTAATATTGCCTCAGGGATCAGCACCGTATCGGCAAGCACCTTTACCATCGCCGTCATGGCCGGGAAGTCCGTCATGATCTTCATGGTCGCCTTTATCGGGCACGACTGGCAGGGATTCGTCCAGCAGCCTTGGCGGATTCTGGTCGCAGCTATTGTGCTGTGGCTGCTGTGGCTGGCAGGCAAGAAGATGGAGAACCGGTATCACCACTCGGACGAGCAGACTTAAGCCCGGTCCGAGATTCTAACCATGAGATCGATGCTCAAATGACCTATCAAGGCAGAAACTCCCGTCAGGGATGTTTAAAAGCCCGTCATGTCCCTGCATGGGATGACGGGCTTTTAAACATATCAAAGTACAACCAACGAGATACGGATCGTTTCCTGTACTCACCTATTCCTACAACGAGGCTGCCATCCACCTGCATGCTTCTAGCTTAGCCCCTTCATTTCCTGCCACAGCCGCTCGGTTTCCACGGCTGCTTCCCGAAGGATGTGCTCTTTACGGTCGAGCAGCATTTGCAGGGCTTTCTGTACGAACCCGTCCTCAAATTGATGCAGCGGTTCAGGCAGCTCGTCTTCATCCAAAATATAATAATCCCCGCCAGGAAGCACCAGCAGATCGATAATCAAATCCTCAAAGGATACCGCCTCTTCGGATACATGCGTATTTCTGACGATGTTGAAATACGCGCCAAGCTCGTTCCCGTTCGAATCCTTCCAATAATACAGGTTATAGGGCTGATCTATCCAATAGTAGGCAAAGGTGAGCACCCCTTTGGATATCGTAAGCTCCCTCACGCCGGCCTTCATCGAGAACGATCGCTCGTTTTGATGCGCTAGGATGACGGTGCTGCCCTCAGCTTTCAAGAGCTTGCAGTGGTGATCAACAACGGTGGCATCATAGCGAATTTTTCGCTCAAGGATGCTGCTTCCTTGAGCCATTGACCCTATCGGCATGATTTCTTCAACTCCTCTCGGACGGTGGACCAAACCGGCCCTGTTCCTGAACCAGGGGTGTTCCTGCTACCCTAAGGACAAATGCCGCAAGCTGATGCTCCGTTTCGAAGCCCATGCTTTCGTATAACCGGATGGCACCGATATTGTCCCGGCTTACGCACAGCGAAATCTCCTCCGCGCCTACGTTCTCGAACAAATAACGGAGCGCCTTCGCCAGCAGCTTTTTACCATACCCTCTTCGCTGGAAATCACCCGAAACGGCGATGTATTCAATACTGCCTTCCCTAAAATCAGGTTCCGCTTCCACATAGACGTATCCTGCAAGCTCCCCATGATCCACCGCTGCGAACAGCCTTCGGTCACCGTCCAACCGTTCCAAGATCTGCTTCGCTCCATAATAGGTGTTTGGAAAGGTCATCTCATGCAGTTCAAGGAAAGCAGCCTCATATTCCGGCGTGATGTCCTGCACCCCGGTTGATTCGGCTAAGGTCGAATCCGAAATCCAAATCTCGCGCGAATTACTTCTTGATTTCAGGATGGTGTGAATCCCTGAACGTTCAGCGCCCAATTCCGCCATAAACTGCGCACAATAAGTATTCTCCATATTATAAAAACCGTACATCGTATCCACGGCTGCATCCAGCTTGGATAATCCCTCGCTCCATAACTGATTCGCGAGTGGAGCCCATTCGGCCTCTCCAGCATCGATGAAGGGTCCCCATATCTCTGCGGACCGGCCCTCTTCATCCACTTGGAAACCGAGCGCTCCAATCATCCGGCTTTCGCGCGCAATAACCGTAAATCTCCGTACGCGGTTGGCTTCCTCAGCAAAGTCCTCCATCAACGTACCGTAAATTTCCTCTTCTTGTTCGCCGCAATAGCCGACGTGATGCTGTTTGAGTCGATTCATCCGGGCAAGAAATTCCGATAACTGCCTCCAATCGATC
The DNA here is from genome assembly GCF_038003785.1 of Paenibacillus sp. FSL W8-0919. NCBI lineage: Bacteria > Bacillati > Bacillota > Bacilli > Caryophanales > Paenibacillaceae > Paenibacillus > Paenibacillus sp. FSL W8-0919. The sequence continues at coordinate 3,971,648 of NZ_JBBOPV010000001.1, read as the reverse complement.
TTTTCGTGAATGACGCTCATCTTTCCAACTCCCTCCTTCGCGAGCGAATGTAACCCTGCTATCAATCGCGCCTGCAGGCGGCCTCCTAATCCGATTGCAGCACGCTGGATTAAACTCCGCACACCTTTGGTTTATTCTACCATATCACGAAGCTTCTATAGATAATCGGATATGGAATCAAGAAAGAAGCCGCCAGGGTCGGCAGCTTGCAGAACATGCTTATTTATATCGTTTAAAACATTCCGTTTCTGGCGTTCCAATTTTAGCGTTCCGTCTTTTCCTTCGACGGGCAAGATCTTGCAGAGGCTACACATCCTTGATCTTCTCACCGGATTCGGCTTTCCCGGCTTGCAGCTGCTCCCGCTCGCGCCGGAGCACAGGCTTCAGATCATCATGGACGCTCCCCTCCCACAGGGACACGCCTGAACGATAGGCTGCCCGTCCGTTCAGATGGCCCGCCACAGGGCCGGTAATGAATACGAACACGATCCCAAGAAGAAGCTTAACGCTGATATGGTCCAGATAGAAAGCGAAATACAGGAAGGCTCCGGCCAAAATCATCAGAACACCGAGCGTAGCGCTCTTGGTAGCGGCATGGGAACGCATATACACGTCCGGCAGCCGGACGAGGCCAAAGGCGCTTAAAGCGCCTAGAAGCGCACCGAGAAGCACGATAATAGCAATCAGAAACTCACCGATCCGGCTCATCATTTCAGCGGTCAATGACATCACCCCTCTCAATGTATCTGGCCAGCGCTGTCGTTCCGATAAACGTTAATATCCCGATCAGCAGGATAATGTCAACATATACCGAGGTCCTGAACAGCATGCAGAGCACAGCGATGATCGAGAGCAGCAGAATGCCGATGGTGTCCAGCGACATGATCCGGTCATTCATGGACGGTCCCTTGATCAGCCGGTACAGACAGGCGAGAATCGCCAGCGACAATATGATGAGCGAAGCAATCAGTATCCCGTTAATCATGTCCGGGTCACCTCCTTAATCGCGCGCTCGAATGTTCCCCGGATCTGTTCCGACAGCTCGTCGGTATCTTCGATATCCATCGCGTGTATATACAGGGTCTGGCCGTCCGGGGATACTTCCAGTGTAAGGGTTCCCGGCGTCAAGCATATGAGGCATGAGAGCACGGTAATTTCCCAATCCGTCTTCAGCTCGGTCCTATACGCGAAGATGCCGGGCCGCACATTTAGCTTCGGCTGCAAAATCTGGCCAATCACGGTGACGCTCGACTTGAACAGCTCTTTGAAGAACAGGAGCAGCAGCAGCAAAATCGACCACAGCCTCCGCATATAAAAGCCATCCGGCCAGAATCTCCGCAGCAAGAAAATCATCAGCATGCCTATGATATAGCCGACAATGAATTGCTGCGGGGTCGGCTCGTCTTTCAAAAACATCCAAATCATCGCAATGACGATATTCAAAAGGATTTGTTGTCCCATAACCACTACTCCTTTAATACGGCGTTAATGTACAGGGACGGATCCGTCAGCACCGCTCCTGCCTGCGAGGTATACGAGTATACCCACTCGGAGCCGACACCCATCAGAATGACGATCAGCGTTAAGCCGATCGCCGCACCGTATGCCGTGCGAGGAATTTTGACCGGCTGCTGCTCCCGGCGGGCCGGTGAATCGCCCCAGAACGCGCCCATGAACACCTTGATGAGTGAATACAGCACGAGCAGACTGGATAGAAGCCCAATGCCGCTGAGCCAATAGTGTCCTTCCTGCAACCCGCCCTGGAGAATCAATACTTTCCCCAAAAATCCGCTGAGCGGCGGAATGCCGACGAGTGCAAGCAAGACGATGAAGAACATCCAGCCGATCCAAGGATATCGCTTCATTAAACCGCCCATCTCACCCAGCTTGGCCGTGCCGGCGCTCGTAATGATCATGCCTCCCAGAATGAACAGCAGCGCCTTGGCAGCCATGTCATGCAGCAGGTAGAATACCGCGCCGTTCAGCGATGCTTCGCTGGCCGAGGCGATACCAAATGCGATAAATCCGACGCTGATCACGATGTTATAGTTCAAGACGCGGCCGATGTCTTTGTACGCTACAGCCCCGAGTCCTCCAAGAATCATCGTCGCAGCCGCCATCCATCCGATGATCGTATGGATGCCGCCGGTTTCGTGATAGAAGATCAAGGTGAAGGTCCGGATAATGGCATATAGACCGACCTTCGTCAGAAGGGCACCGAACAGCGCCGTTACCGCGGCCGGAGGGGCATTATACGAGCCCGGCAGCCAGAAGAACAGAAACAATCCGGCTTTTAATGCGAACACGATCAGGAACAGAATGCCGATCACCGACAGAATGCCCTCCTGCTGCACCTCGGCTACGCGCAGGGAGAGATGGGCCATGTTCAACGTGCCGACCGTGCCGTACAAATACGCAACAGCAGCTACGAATAGTGTGGATGAAATAATGTTGATCAGCATGTATTTGAGCGTTTCCCGCAGCTGTCGCTTGGTGCCCCCGAGGACGATCAGTGCATAGGAAGAGATCAGCATCACCTCGAAGCAGACGAACAAGTTGAACAGATCTCCGGTCAGAAACGAACCGATAACACCGGCAAGCAAAAACTGAAAAAACGTATAAAAATAATGCTTTTCCCTTTCCTCCCCGATGCTGCGAAAGGCGTAGAACAGACAGGCTGCCGCTACGAGAAGCGTCATGAGCACCAGCAAAGCCGCAAGCATATCCGCCACGAACACGATGCCGTGCGGCGGAAGCCATCCGCCCATATGAAGCGTCTGGATGCCTTCACTGTCCACCTGATATACGATAAACAGGGCAACAAGAACATTCAGTGCAACGCTGATTGCACTCATCCAGCGCTGAAGCCTAATATTCTTCGCACAGAAGATAAGAAGAACGGCGGTAACCAGCGGGATCAGCAGCGGAAGGACAATTACATTATTCATCGTCCTTCCCCCTTAGCTCTTCCATATTGTCCGTGCCGAGGCGCTGATACGCCTTGTAGGCTAGAACGAAGAAGAATGAAGTGACCCCGAAGCTGATTACGATGGATGTCAGAATGAGCGCCTGCGGCACGGGATCCACATAAGAGGATGCCTCCTCGCCCAGCAAGGGAGCGGCGCCGGTCTTCAAACGCGACATCGTCAGCAGAAGCAGATGGACTCCATGGGTCAGCAGGTTCGTGCCGAGTATGATGCGCAGGAGGCTTTTGGACAAGATCTGATACACACCGACCGCAAAGAGAATGCCAATGGCCAGCGACATGTATAATTCCACGGTTATTGATCCCTCCCGATTGAATTGATGATGGTCATGGTGACGCCTACAACCGCAAGATAGACCCCGAGATCAAACAGAACGGCAGTCGCTAGCTCGGTATCTCCTAGCAAAGGCAGATCGAAGTGCCCGAAGGCATGGCTCAGGAACGGCACACCGAGCACCAGCGAGCCGATGCCTGTAAGAAGCGCGATGAGCAGTCCCACGGCCGTCACCTTCCGGAATTGAACCGGAATGACATTGCGCGTCACGTCCATGCCGAACGCCATGGACAGCAGGACAAGCGCCGCCGCTGTCATTAATCCGCCGATAAATCCGCCTCCCGGCTCGTTGTGCCCGGCACTGAAGAGATACCAGGAGAAAGTGACCACGATGAAAATAACGACCTTCGACACCGTGCGCAGGATGACGTCGTTTCTGCTAGGCAGGTAAACCTCTTGGTATGGATCACGCTGTCCAAGTAATTGCTCACCCAAATCTACCCTGATCAACGCATAGATGCCTAGCGAAGCGATGCCGAGCACCATGATTTCGAGCAGCGTATCGAATCCGCGGAAGTCCACAAGAATAACGTTGACGATGTTCTTGCCGCCTGCGGATGGATAGCTTTCCTTAATGAAGAAATCAGCGATGGAATCGAACGAGCGTCCAGTGCTCGCCGCCAGCGCAATCAGTGTGACGACGACCCCGACGCCGGCTGATATCAGCAGATTCCTCCATTTCAATCCCATCGGAACCTTCTCCCGCTTCAGCTTCGGCAAATGATAGAAACACAGCAGGAACAGCATGACCGATACCGTCTCGACAATCATCTGCGTAAGCGCCAGGTCCGGTGCGCGAAACAGCACGAAGAACAACGTAACCATATAACCGGCCGCCCCCGTCAGGATGATGGCCATCAGTCGCGTTCGAACGAAAGGCAGCACCAGCACAGGGATAACCAGCGCGATGATGGCCACGGCTTCATAGAAAGAGATCGGCGCGTACGAGCCGTTGCCTCCGAAATGGATATCTCCGATCAGCAGCAGTCCTCCCCCCAGAGCCAGGATGAAGAAAGCGAAAATATAAATCACATAATGACGAACCGATCCGGTCATATACGTCGACGTTATCGATTTCCCTCCTCCCTCCAGCGCGCGCAGCCCCCGGTCGTATAGACGATTCAAGGTAAAATTCTTGGTCAAGGCTTGGTTCAGCACGCCGACGGAACCATGCAGCTTATAGAGCAAGGAACCAATGACGATGATGCCGATCGTCATGAAAATTTCCGTCGTCCAGCCATGCCACATTTCGATCTTGACGTGGAAGGTGTCGCCGGGTTCGAGCAATGCGGGATGGATTGCCGTCATCGCCGGCTCGATCAACGAGTAGGACAGCAGATTCGGGAACAGCCCGAAGATAATCGCTAGCGAAGCCAGTACAACCGGCGGAATGAGCATGCCGATCGGGGCTTCGTGCGGCTTCTTCTCAAGCTTTTCAGGCTGATACTTCCCGGTGAAGGTTTTGAACACCAATATCATGCTGTACAAGAACGTGAATACGCTCGCTGTCCAAGCGACCACCGGAATAAGAATTCCCCAGGTTTCGGCATCCCAGAAGTTCATCTGTGACGCTTGAAGGACAGCTGTAAAGAACATCTCCTTACTAAGAAACCCGTTAAACGGCGGCAATCCCGCCATAGAAAATGCGCCAATCAACGCGACGGTGAACGTAATCGGCATGAGATTCAGCAGGCCGCCAAGCTTGCGCAGGTCGCGCGTTCCCGTCTCATGGTCCACAATGCCGACCACCATGAACAGCGCACCTTTAAAGATGGCATGGTTCATCAAGTGAAAGATCGCGGCCGTTGTCGCTTTGGCATAGATGACGGAGTCCGGTCCTGCGCCGAAGTAGGCGGCAGCCGAGCCCAGTCCGAGCAAGCTCATGATCAGTCCAAGCTGGCTGACGGTCGAGAAGGCAAGCAGCGCCTTCAGATCCGTCTGCTTGATGGCTCTCAGTGACGCATACATCAAAGTGGTCAAGCCGGTGATCGTGATGATCCAGAACCACCATGAATGGCCTGCAAATACCGGGCTGAAGCGGGCAACCAAATAAATGCCCGCCTTGACCATCGTTGCCGAATGAAGATAGGCGCTGACCGGGGTCGGCGCCTCCATGGCATCCGGAAGCCAGATATGGAACGGGAACTGGGCCGATTTCGTGAACGCCCCCAGCAAAATCAGAAGCATGGCCGGAAGGAACAGCGGTTCTCCCGTTATGGTTCCAATGGAAGCGACGATCTCCCGAATGCTGAAAGTTCCGGTCATCACGTAGAGCACGATGAAGCCTGCCAGCATGGCCAGCCCGCCGAACACCGTGATGAGCATGGATTTCAGCGCTCCATATCTTGAACGATCCCGGTGATGCCAGAAGGCGATCAGAAGAAACGACGAGATGCTCGTCAATTCCCAGAATCCGTACAAGACAAGCAGATTATCAGACAATACGACGCCGAGCATAGCTCCCATGAACAAGAGCAGATAAACATAGAAGCGCTGGACGGCCTCTTTGGTGCGATCCATATAAAAGATAGAATACAAGACCACAAGGGAACCGATCCCCGATATTAATAGTGCAAATATTAAGCTGAGACCATCCAGGTACAACGTTATGTCGATACCGAGCGATGGAATCCACGCTGCCCGTACATGCTGCGGTTCACCTCCCTGAATGGTCGGTATTCGCCCCAGAAAGTACGCGAATAAGATGACGGGCGCCGGCAGGACCGCCCAGCCGGCATGGATTCGACTCAAGGGCTTACGCAGCAGCATAACCCCAAGGGCGACGATAAAAGGTGCCAGAACGGCGATGTGCAGCAATGACAAAATCTACTCCTCCTATAGTCTGAATTTTTCCTGCATTTAGTATTTCCCCAAATATCCGGTTCAAAGACCAGAAAAACACAAAAAGAGCCCGCTGTTGGCAGGCTCCTCCGGGTAAAACATATCGTATTGTCTCGCGTCACACTGATGAAAAGTATATATGCAGATCGCTGCTTTGTCAAAGATTTCTTCGGGAATGAAAATCATGGAATGGGGACAACACTGTAGGGAAAGGAGTGAGATGTATCATGGTAAAAAAAGCCATTCTATGCGTCTTGGTTTTCATCGTGCTGCTCGCCGCGGCATATTTGGCGGATTCCGCCTCGCGCACCCGATACCGGCCGGGAAGCTCCCAGATGATGGAGCAGCCGGGAGGAACCTTGGAAATCTATCAATCCGAAGATATCCGGAATACATCATCCGGCTTCTCGCCGCGTGAATATATTAAGATCCTCCGGGGCATGCCCGAACCCTCTTCCGACGACACTCCGTAATGAAGCCTATGAACCGTTGGATCGTCATGACTTAACCGTGGATCTGAACCTCCTTGTCGCACTTTAAGCGTTTGCTTCTTCTTCTGGACAAGATCAGGATGAGGGCCACTGCGAGTACGGCCACTGCCCCTGCCAGATAATATCCGTATCGGTTAATGAGCGCACCGATATGGTCAACCACTTGATCGCCGACGTACATGCCCAAGGAAAAATAGCCCACGGTCCATAACAATGATGCCGAATAGGAAAAAAGCGCAAATTTCCGGTAAGGCATCCCTTTCATGCCAACCGCATAGGGAGTCACGTTACGAAGAATCGGCAGAAACGCGCTGATGCAGATCGCATAATTGCCGTATTGGCGGGTCAGCCGTTCGGAGACGTCAAGGAATTGCCGGATACTCTTTTTGTCCCCAAAACGGTCCAACAGACGGCTAGCCGTAAAGCGGCTAAGCATAAAGCCTACGGTAGCTCCGGAGCATACCCCGAGATATAACATCACAAACGAAGGGAACGGCGCTAATATTTCGGATGCGGCCAGCGCCCCGCCCGTCATGGCAACGACCTCGTTGGGCACAGGCAGACCGATAACCCCAAGGCATAAGACGAGAAATAAAGCGTAATGCCCGATTTGTTCAATAAAATTAAGCAGCGTGTCCACGCGCCGGCCCCCTAATCCGTCCAAAAGTATATAACCAGCTTACTGAATGCTCGGCATTCGGAAAACGTGCTCAAGACGAGGTTCATAACTAGACCTGAGACTAGGAATTGTTGGGTGCGGGACGATTAAAGTTGTTTGAAAGCCTCGATGAATGTCCGGGGATCCTCTTTCACCGTATAGGAATATACGCCCTGCTGGGTATGCAAATACAAGAATCCCCCCTCCCCGCCAATCGTACGATACGAGAGATCAAACACCTGACCCAGCGGAAAAACCCGATACTTTGTAACGATTCTGTCTTCGTACAGGTACATCTTCCGCCTTTGCTCTTCGGTTCTTTGTTCGATGCCGTCCACGACGCGATTGATTTTGTAATAAGGCTGTACTGCGATCCAATTCATGGTCTCCCTCCTATTGGGCTGGGCTCCTCATTTGGAAGAAGGTTTTCGGTTGTTCTTGCTCCTCCCTCGCCTCTTGATCCATTCCATGAGCTCAAGGCACCCGATAAATAACACAAACACTGCAAATAACGCGCCTGCCCGCATGGGTTCAATGAGTCCCGCTGAAGAAGCGGCAATCCCGGCGATGCCTACGATAACGATCCCGAGCACGGATAGCTTCCATCCTGTAAACATATGTATGCTCCTATTAATTACGTAATTAGTGCATCTTATGAATCTTCAATGTGCCAATATATCGCTCGCGCCAGATTCAATGCACTTTAAAATTGTTTTCCATTTCAGTTATAGGGCCTATAAGCAACCATGTCAAATCTGCATTTGAATCTGGCTGCTGCACGATGCTCAGCGTCGACGCTCGGATCACAAGCCCTGCAGGCATGATCCGTAGGCACGAATAGCAATTGAGAAGAAATGCGATGCCGTCAGGTATGATAGATTAACATTGATCGATGCGATATCAAGTTGAAAGGATTGAGGAGAGCAAATGGGTACGCTGAAGCCATATCTTATTTCCGTAAATGCTAGGGAACAGGCGGATTTCTATTTAAAGTCGCTCAGCGGGAAGATCATATCCATCATGACGCATGAGGAGGCAATGGGCACGCAATCCGAACTGAAAGACAAGGTTATGCATATGTGTCTGAATCTTGCCGGTGATAATTACATTTTCATGGCGGATGCCATCGAGCCCTCGTCCCCCGGTAACGATATCTATCTGTCTATCGATTATGATAATATAACCGAGGCCGAAGAAGCTTTTCAGAAGCTTGCCGAGGGGGGAAAGGTGAACTATCCGTTTGAGCTCCAGCCGTTCGGCATCTATTTAGGCGAGGTTCGGGATAAGTATGGCGTACAATGGATGATTACCGCCGAGACGAAGGCGGACGCGACATAGATCCTTGTACGAAGCATCGGCTTTGCCTCAGTGCTTTGACGGGATAATTTGTGGGAGCGTTAAAGCAGCATTTCCATCCGGGAGGAGGAGCTGTCTCGGGAAATTTTCGCGATGTCCTGAGGCAGCGCCTCCTTTTTTATGCTGTATTTCACCTCGGCTCTTACGCTTAAGCTGCCCGGCAAACTTTGAATTGCCAATATCGTGCTTCATTTGCCATAATTAAGGAAGGAGAGAACCTTTCTGCCTCCCGACCAACAAACAGAAACAGGAGGAATATGCGATGAATACGACGGGCTGGATCATTCTCATTTTGTTTATCATTGCGGATGTTTTCATCATATCTTACCTTGTGAGGCGATCGTCGCGGAAAGAGCGGGCAATAAGCCCAGTACGCCGGAGAAATCCTTTCCGGAATGCACCCGAACCGCCTCAAGTGGCCGAGCCCGGGAGTCCCGCTTACGCACTTTCCAAGCGTCTGGAAGCTTCCCTGCCCTCCGCCTTGACGGATGCCGTTAAGCAGCGGGTGATGACCGAATATCCCGAATTAACGGAGCGGGAATATGAATGGCGGTGGGTTGAGCTCAAGCGATTTTTTATCATGTGTGCCGTCATGGACCGCGTACCGATGTTCAGCAAAGCGGTCGACGAAGTATGGCATGAGATGCTGATGTATACATACGAGTATCAACAATTTTCGGACCGTTTCCTCGGACGGATGCTGCATCATGCGCCCAATACCGGCAGCGAGCAGGTATCCATGAAGAACGAGCGGGCATGGTTCGATGTTATATACGTGCAATTATTCGGGTGGAATGAATATAGCGCTGTCTTGTGGGGACCCTTCTTCCGTGTTCCCCTGTCGCGCGAAGAGCTGGAGGAGTTTCGTCACACCCATTCTTTCATCGAAAATGAGCGTTTCAATTCGTGGACGTATGAGCGACTGCCCGAAGCCGCCGAGGCCATCGACCAGGTTGTCGGCGGACTCAAGGAGCGGCTGTCGGAAGCCGAGAACGGCTCCCCGCCGGCAAGCCGTAAGGTGGATTACGGAAATAATGAGGTGCTCCTTGCCTCGGCAGTCTTCTTTGCCTGGCATTATTCCGATGATTTCATGCATCGGATGGAACCTGAAGAGAAGTATACGGAGAAGACTGCCGGAGCAACCGGCAGCAGCTGCACCTACGCCTCCGCCTGCGGTTCAGGGGGACATGATGACTCAGGTGACGGAGGCGGCAGCGGCAGCGATGCATCCTGCAGCAGCGGATCTTCCTGCAGCGGCGGCTCCTCTTGCAGCAGCTGCGGTGGAGGCGGCTGCAGCAGCTAATAACGCTTCGGTGAACAGAAAAGATGCCCCGTTGTGGGGTCTGCGTGGGTTGATTGGAAATACGTGTTTATTTACTAAACATGTTAAAAAGATTTATGGGAATGGAGACTGTTCAATTTTTTAAAGGCCGGATTTTCCTACTTCTAAGGAATCCGGCTTTTGTTTTTTCTCTGATCGTGGTCGTGACGAATGTTTTGTAATGATCTGTATATCGGACCGAACCTTTTTTTCAAAGCGAGACAATATAGGGTGTAAGCTGCTTACTCAGGAGGGCCCTCTGAATGCAAAGTGATGATATGTACCAGTTACTCACAAAAATGAAAGATGGTGATCAACAGGCATTTCATTCGATCTATGATGCCACCTATCAGGACGTGTACCGTACAGTCTCGTTTCTGGTCGATCATCCGCAGGACCGGGAAGATGTCATGAACGAAATCTACATGCAAATGTGGACGTCCCTTGCAAATTACGATGCCAACCGGCCATTCCGCTTCTGGCTGCACGGCTTGGTCATCCGTCAGGTGCAGAGATTCCGGGTTAAACGCTGGCGGAGATTCCGGATTTTTGAACGCATTCGTGCCTTCTCGCGGGAAGAGTCTCATTGGGATCAGCCTGCCGTGTTGATGGATGGGACGAACCAGATGATATCACAAGCCATTCAAAAGCTGACCGACAAACAGCGAACCGTGATCATCCTCCGCTTTTTTCACGACTATACGCTTGAGGAAATCGCGACATTGCTCGATATTCCGCTCGGTACCGTCAAGTCCAGATATCATGCCGGCCTTCAGGCGCTTCGAAAACACATAGGGAATCTCCCCCCAGAGAGGATGGAAAAGATCTATGACTATTGAACACAAAATCCGTGAACATCTGCATCATGAAGCAGAAAAAATGGATTGCCCCCCGGCAATTTCCAAACGAATCGAACAATCCTATTCAAAATATTTGCTGAGAAAAAGGAGCCAAAAACCTATGAAAAAACGTATGATTGCCGGCATCGTTGCCACCGCGATTTTGATTCCCACCGCAGCGTTTGCTGCCCCTACCCTGATTGACATGCTGACGAGAACACCGATGACTGCTGAACAAATCAAGACAGATAAGGTTGGCAAAGCTACGCTCGAGAAGCTGTATCGCGCATTTCCCGAAACGAAATCGTTCGAGATCATCGAGGCAAGCGCCGTACAAGGTGTCCAAACCAGCATAATCCTCCAGGAAAAAGGTGGGGGCGGCAAGAAAATTACCCTTCATACAAACAGTGCTACCGGTGAGATTGAACACATAATTCAAGAGAATTGGGAGTCTAGGGAAAAGCCTCTTACGGATTTAACCGATCTTGAACTCAAGTCGAAGGTTGATCATCTCATCAGTACATTATATGGCAGCATCGAAGCGTATGAGTTTACTATGGAGCAAATGGAGAACCCGGATCAAAAAACGTTGATGTTGAATTACGCCCAAAAGGGATCAGAGAGACCGGTCTATCAGGTTATGGTTCAGGATAATACAATCAGCGTTTCTGTAATTGGAGGTGAGACTGCATCTTCGAATAGTAAAGTAGAAGGTTTCTTCTCTACAGATGGTCTGCCTGATTACTTTGCCGATGCCTATTTGAATGATGAAAAACTCTTTTCTCTGCTAAACATGAGTCCGTCCGAATTAAAACAAGAATTAGCCAAAGGAAAATCTGTAGTGGAGATTGCTGCAGCTAAAAATGTCTCAAAGCAGCAAGTGATCGATGTTATTTCGAAAACTCAGGTTGATGTACAACTTGAAGCTGAACATAATGGCGAAATTCCTAATAACAATCTTTCATATGAACAACTGTTAAAAGAGATTGAGCCCAAAGTGCTGCAAGTTATTGAATACAAAGCTGAAGCACCTTCGAACAAATAAGAAGCACTAAAGACGCCAGTCGTATGGACCCAGTCCATTCATAATTCAAATCAAGAGCGCAAAAACCCTGCGGGTTAATGCGCTCTTGTCGTTCCATGGCCAAACGAGAGTATCGGTTCATTACAAGTAATCCAGGCTATTTAGTATCAGCAGCAATCCAACGATACACATGATCCAGGATAGTGCGGAACTCGAATTATTGGAGACCTGCTTCTGGATATAATTGAGCGGTCTTTGCATTGACCTGCCCAGAAGCTTATGCAAGGCGTACAGAATCAATGGCGGGAGCACCATCACCACATTATATGCGATCAATAGAGGAAGCCATTGATAGAACGCCAACCCGGCATTCGTCATTAAACCGATCGCCGCGAAATAAGGAAAAGCCGTGCCGACCTCGATCAGCGATGTCGTAACGCCAAGCGCCACCATAGCGGCAATGCTTTTTGACCGGGGATTCGTTAAACTGGGTTGTTTCCTCTTGGGAACATAAAAGCTCCATACAAACAAAATGACGCCGATGATAAACAGAAGCCAACTAACTGCGCGGCTTTGGAAAAAGCCTGAGAATATTTCAAACACAACGCCCAGTCCGAGCTTGAGCGCGATGCCAACGGCAAAATAGAATCCGGCGACCGTCAGAAGATAAACCACTAATCTTGACCCTAATCTTCGCTTCTCGGTAAGCAGCAAGTAGACTGTTACGCCGAGTGTAGCCGGACTAAGGGTATCCAATAAGGATAGTCCGCCGATCATTAAGATTAACTCGGTACTCATGCTTCCCCTCCCTGTCTGAAGTCTCCTTCGGCCGTGTTTGAGATGTAAATCTCATACGCTCGCTCCAAGTATTCGAGTACCTCAGGCTCGATTGGATACATCCCCAGCTGCTCCGATGCGGAGGGGGATTTCCTCAGCTCCCATAGTTTATCGATAAACTCATCTTCCAGCGGAAATTCTTCGGCTTGTTTTTCCAGCATGCGCCTGATCACATTTTGCACATTAGGCGAGGAAGGTACTTCACTTGCATGGTATTTGATAATAAGGCCAATAAGCGCAATCCATTCCATGGATTCGGGATGCTCGCCATTCATATTCGGCAATTTGGTCCATAGCTTTAGCTCGGTATCACTGAACATCTTTTCCCTAAAGTGCATGGGTCTTTTCTTATCCTGCATGGATAGCTTGATCAGTTTTTGTACCGCCTGCTCTTGATTCCCCGCCTCAACCGCAATGCCGTTTAACAACGTGCGCAGGGACAGCTCCATTTCCTTTAATCTCGCCTGCTCCTCCTGAATATAGGTTAATTGATTCACGAGTCCGGTTGTCCAATTCCAATTCGGATCGGTAAGCATCTCCTGAATTTCTTGCAGTCGATACCCCATGCTTTTATAAAATTGGATCTGCTGAAGCTTCTGAAGATCCTCATCCGAATACAGACGATGGCCTCCCTCTGTTTTCGAAGAACATTCGAGCAAGCCGATTTGATCATAATATCGCAGCGTTCGGACGGTAATATGGGTCTGCTTCGCCACTTCGTTAATATGGATCATGCATTATTTCCTCCACGCCCTGATTTCTTTGATCATTCCTTATACAAAGCATACTTTAAGAGATAGCCCACTCCAAGGCCAACGCATACAGCCGGTAGAGGCTTATCGACCATCAGACCGATCCCCCCTCCTATAATGACGCATCCGTATATAATCATGTCGCCTTTTTTCAAACAATCGTCTCCTTTTCACATCATTTAGCATCCAGAGGATCCTCAGCAAGGCCATTATAATAAATGACGTAACGTCAGTTTCAAGCTTTTATTAAAATAAACTTGCTTACTGAGAGGAATTTTCCGTCCTCAACAAAAAAAGCACCTGCCCATCAATGATGGTTCAGATGCTTTCACATTAGTTATTGATAATCATGCGCATTACAAGTTTGACGAGAGGACCATATCGGACCGGGTTTGCGGGCCGATCTTGCGGACAGCGATACCATTGCGCTCCGCCCATTTTGTCAATTGGCGGATCCCTTCGCAGTTCTTATCTTCGAATTTAAAGCTGCAGAACAGCGGGGTTACATTCTTGTCTTTCAGGCTCAGATGGAATGCTGCTTTGTGACATCCGGAAACCTTGATCTCCCGGATCTGCTCAGCCTTCACCAAAGCACCGTTAATGGTAATGGTATCGGAATTCTCTTGAATCCGGATTTCCCGTTTGATCAACCGCGCATATCCCTCAATCGCGAGGGCTACCAGCATAACCGCATTCACTGCCATCTGCATATAGAATAAAACAGGATAGGAGTACTCCGTCAGGGTTGCGACTTGAAACATAATAATGCTGATGACCAGCGAAAAAATTAAAATGTCCTTCATTCTTGTGGAGTAATGGATGGCAAACTTCATTTTGATCAGCTCCGTTCCGTCTGTAAGGGTTTACATGTGCTTCTTCTCTTATTATAACACCATTGTACATAATTTTGACACATTTAATTCATATTTTCGTCAAAAATATGCTGTGCACCACGCTCCATTCTATGCTTACCCCGATCATTTTGGCGGAGAGGATCGGCAGTTCCCGCAAAAAAAAGAAGATACCGGCCTACTCCTTAGGCTGGTATCTCCTTATGATTCTCTTGTATTCGGATGTCCTGTTTACTTGCTTAGTACTCTTGGCCCGTCTTTGTGACGGAACCATTTCATCCCAACAGAAACGGTATCCATTAGGTTGATGATTATGATGATGTAAATGAGCCCTTCCCTGGACTGATTCCAAATCCGATTTACGGTATTATACGATTCTTCGCCCGTGGTCAGCAGGTTGGCATCCACGAGCTGGTTCATAAACGTCGGGTTCATGATGGCCGGATCCGAAAGTATGACGATGGCAGCAATCGTAAATACGACATTGAAAATGAGATGTACAGCCACCAGCTGAGAGGTCCATTTTCGCAAGATGAGTTTCATTGTGTCCTTCAAAATGCCGATCGCCGTCACGGCCCAGATGAAAGGTAAATAGATCGCGAACGCTTCTTTATCAAACACCGGTATGTTAAAGGATTGCTCGCCCGAAAAACGGATCACCCCGATCCAATCGATTGAGAACGTGAACACGACAAAGAACAGGATCGATGCCAAAAAACCGATCATTGGCTCAATGGGCTTAATGCGCGTAGCAGAATCGGGGACGGGCTCCAGGTGCGACGGCTCCCAATCCTTCGCCTTGTCGGTTCGTGCTCCAAGGTATTCGATAAAGGCAAAAATCCCCGTTACCCATGCGAACCCTTGAATGCTAACACTCAATATCGTCACAAAATATTCAAGCAGCGTCTCCCCCGAGCTGTCTGTGCTCGAAAAATATTCAATAATATACGAAATGCTGAGGAAGATCACCAGAGAATATATGACAATCTTCAGCACTGACCAATATCCGTCGATCAATCCCGGACCGATCAAATACCTTTCCTTGACCCTATATCGAGCCGCCATTTCGTTTGGCGGGCCGAGCTTCAGCAGCACCTGTTCTACATCCTCACGGCTGGCTGCGTCACCTGGAGCCCCGCGGTCCTCCAACATGTCCTCTATAAGTCCCCGCAATTCCATTTCGATATCAGCCCTTTGCGGCACGGGCAGCTTTTGGGTTACGGCATATACATACCTGTTTATCAGATCCGTCATGGGTCTCTCTTCTCCTCCTTGGCGTCGACGAGTCCCTCGAGGCTCGTCATCATATCCTTCCATTCCCTGTACAGCTGGCTGTAGATTTCCTTGCCCATCTTACTAATGATGTAGTACTTTCTAGGTCTTGCCTCGTTCGTATCCCACTGACTTTCAAGCAGGCCTTGCTTCTCCAATCTTCGCAACAGCGGGTATAGCGTGCCCGCCTCGACGCCGATTCCCTTCTCCTGCAATATGGCAACGAGGGAGTAACCATACTGCGGTTCTGACAACTGGCTGAGCACGCCAATAATGATCGTGCCTCTTCGAAGCTCCTGTACCAGTCCATGCAATATCTCTTGATCTTCAGACATGTCATCAACTCCTGGAAATAATTATAGTGTACGTCACACAATGTTGTAAAGATGACAATAATGAATTCTTAAAATATTTTTTTCGATTACACGCCATTCCACCCAGACGACAAACAAAAAAAGGTTATCGAAGGGTCGTCGTGACCCATCGATAACCTTTCATATCCAATAAATGAATGGAATCGGAATGGAGCATTGCTCATTTTGATATTATTTCGAGATCTCGTGTTACTTCCCGCTAGTTAACGCAGGCAAACCGTTCCATGCATTCTTCATGATTATTGCGCCTGTTTAGGAAATCCGTTGAGGTATTGTCTTGGAATGGATGTATCCTTCTTGAGAACGGCTGCCGCTTCCAACGTCCAATACGGGTTGCGCAGCATCCCTCTGCCAACGGCAACAAGATCCGCCTCTTCATTGCCGATGACTGCATTCGCCAGAGTCGGCTCATCCAGCCGGCCGACAGCAATCACCGGTACGCCCAGGGCTTCTTTGATTTGTCGAGCCAGCGGAACCTGGTATGCCGCATGGGTACCCGGTCTTCCCTCTGCAGCGATTGGGCCTTCGCCGCCAGCGCTGATATGGAACATATCCACCCCTGCAGCATGATATGCCTTGGAGAACGCAATGCTTTCCTCGATACCGTAGCCGCCATCCACGTATTCCCTTGCAGAGATACGCATGATCAGCGGCATATCGTCAGGCATTTCGCTCTTGGCCGCTTGAATCACCTCGACGCCGAATCTCGTTAAATCCTGGCCATATGCATCGGTTCTTGTATTCGTTAATGGTGAATGGAACTGGTGAATTAAGTATCCGTGAGCTCCATGCAGCTCGATGGCATCAAAGCCGGCTTGCACGGCACGGCGTACGGCCAACCGGAACTTCTCCACCATCTCTTGTACTTCTTCGGTCGTCAGGGCTCTCGGCGTTTTGGAATTATTGTCAAAAGGAATGGCCGACGGCGCGACAGGCGTCTGCGCGTCCTCCGCCTTCCGGCCGGCATGGGCAATTTGGATCGCAGCCTTCGCGCCATGCTGGTGGATTCCGTCAACGATGCGCGCAAGCGGCGCAATTTGTTCATCGGACCATAAACCAAGGTCGTAGTCCGAGATTCGTCCGTCAGGCTCTACGTCCGTCATCTCAACAATGACGAGCCCGGTTCCGCCGACCGCGCGGCTCACATAATGCAGATAATGCCAATCCGTTGCGATACCGTCCTTGTTCGTAACGGAATATTGACACATCGGCGGCATCACGATCCGGTTTTTCAGTTTCAAAGCTTTCAACGTAAAGGGGCTGAATAAATGTTCCATATGGTTTCCTTCACTCTCCTGATGTCATGTAATCCTCTAAATTAAATGCATGCGCATGCATTTAAAATAACAGACGAAGGAGCATTCGTCAATATTTCGATACAATCAGGACTTCATAATCTCCATCATATTCTGGACGCCTTGGCGGAATTTCGGAGAAGAGAATTGCTGCTCCAGCACATTCAGCACGGTAGCTCTTGCCCGTTGAAGTTTGTCTTCACCAATGGAGGTGAGCGACGTATATATCCCCCTGCGGTCATTCTCGCAGATCGCCCGCTGCATTGCACCGCAGCCCTTGGCTTCAAAGCGGCTGACCAGCCTCGAGATCGCGCTTTGACTGAGGCCGACCATCGCTTGCAATTGCTGCAGCCGCAGCTTTTTCTCAGGAGCCTCGAACAAGAATAACAGCACGTAAAACTCGTTCAGCGACAAGTCGTGCTGCTGCTGAAGCGTCTGTTCCAGTTCATTTGTGATCATCGCCTGTGTTTGCGTCAAGGACAGCCAGCTTGTAATGAGATCTTGTTTGTGATTGGTTGACATCGTTCCCACCTGCTCTAGGTTAATGGCCCTCAGATGGCAGGTCTCTCCCACCCGAAAGGCAGCTGTTGTTAACTTATCATATCAAGCTCACATTTCAGCCGTCAAACGGCTTTTCCTGTTGCATCGCATGATATCTCGCAAAAAGGCCCGCTCCTTATCATTTAAGGAACGAGCCTTTCGTGTGTTGATCGGAACGATAAGAAATGATGCGACGCCAAGCACCGTCTAAGCACGTCGTGCATGCAGCAGGCAATATCATACTGCGAGCCGGTCGGGAGAGGCACGCGCTTATAAAAGCTTGCTTATGCCATCACCTGCGGTTTTGGATCCAGCAGGCCCAGCATTTGAAGCCCGTGCCGGATGCCGTCCTCGCCTACATCCTTGGTAACGTGCCGGGCTGCGCGCTTGACGACGTCGGGCGCGTTCCCCATGGCTACGCCATGGCCGACATACGACAGCATTTCCAGATCATTCAGATAATCGCCAAAGGCGATGGTATCGGCTACGTCCATGCCCAGCGCTTGGATAAACTGCCGGATGCCTTCGGCTTTGGAACCGCCGACCGGAAGCACATCGGTGCCGTACGGACCCCAGCGGACCAGATCAAGCCTTCCTCCAAAGCTGGACCGATATGCCTCCTCTTCCTCCTCGGTGCAAAACACAATGGCCTGGAAAATATCCCGTCCAAGATAGTACTCCGGATCATATTCCGGGATCGTCAGCTTCAGCTCGCCCCAGCTGGAATCGATGTGCTCGTGGTGAGTCACGTTCATTTTCATTGCATCGCTTCCTGCATAGATGATCGGATGGTCCATCCGCACCGCCAGCTCGGTCAGCTGCTGCAGCTGCTCGGGAGGCATCGGGTTCCCGTAGATCGGCTTGCCCTGGTGAACGACATATTGCCCGTTCAAGGACACATAGGAATCGATGCCGAGCTGCTCGCGGATTTCCTCGAAATGATAGGGAGCGCGACCGGTCGCAATCGCGACTTCATGCCCGTTGTCTTTTAATTGTTCAATGGACTCCAGCGTCGACTCCGGGATCCGCTTGTCGTGATCGAGCAGCGTTCCGTCGATGTCAAAGAAAATTAATTTTTTATTCAATAGCCCTCGCCCCTCTTTTCATAGCTGATGGGTGTATTGTAAATGATGAAAAGCATTTCAGAGCAAGCAACAATTTATACCTCATGATCTTCCAACAACACGAATCCATCATGCTTTTTAACTTATCCTAGGTGACCCAACCTTGGTGAAAGACAATCCGCACAAGGGCTCTCCGCATATAGCCGGAACGGGAAGTCTTCTCTCGGCATCCTATTCAAAAGAAAACCGAGCCTTCAAAAGGACCCGGTTCATTTGCATTGCATTATCCACGATTAGGACTTCAGTGTTCTTTCGGCCGCCTCAACCGTATGCTTCAGCAGCGTGGCAATCGTTACCGGCCCGACGCCTGCCGGAACCGGCGTGATGGCCGACGCGCGCTCCGCACACGCCTCATAATCGACATCTCCGACATTGCCTTTGTTGTAGCCGGCGTCAAGCACTACCGCCCCCGGCTTGATCCACTCGCCTTGAATGAACTTTGGCTTGCCGACCGCAGCAACGACAATATCCCCTTGCGCGACGATGTCGCCTAGATTGTTCGTTTTGGAGTGGCAGATCGTCACCGTAGCGTTGCGGTTTAGCAGCATCATCGAGACCGGCTTGCCGAGAATCGGGCTGCGGCCGATAACCACGGCATGCTTGCCTTCGATCGGAAGCTTGTAATAATCCATGATCGCGATAATCGCTGCCGGGGTGCAGGACGGATAGTCCGCGAAACCGAACGCATTTTGCGAGAAGCCGAGCGTGGTCACGCCGTCCACATCCTTTTCGATCGCGATCGCATCGAATGCCGCTCTTTCATCAATATGATGCGGAACCGGATGCTGGAGCAGAATGCCATGCACTGCCGAGTCCTCATTCAGCTGCCGAATGGCCGCGATGAGCTCCTCGGTGGTCGTCGACGCCTTCAGCTCGATTTTCCGGGATTCGATCCCCAGGCGCTGGCATGCATTCCCCTTCATTCGCACATAGGTTGCCGAAGCCGGATCATCCCCGACGAGGATCGTAGCCAAGCAAGGAGTGACTCCCTTGGCTTTAAGCTGCTCGACCTTGACGGCCAACTTAACCTTTAGATCATCCGATACCGCTTTCCCATCCAAAATCAACGTTTCTGTACTCATGTTCAACCCGCTCCTTCGCCATTGTTAGTCAATAAAAACATAAAGAGGCAAGGCGACATGATCGTCTCCTTACCTCTTGCCCAGGCGTACGGCATATGAAACTATGCGCTCCCTCTTGGTACCCCAAGCTACGCCAGTAACGCATAGTCTACGTACTACTACTATACCATGAGCTTGCGGGAATACGCCATAGCTTCGGTGGAAAGAGTTATTCGTAATTCTTTTGATTAAATTGGAAAGTTGTCTTTCGTCCAAGCATAGAATGTCCTCGTAGATGATTTTTTTCGTCAGGAGGCCTTCATGAAAATTCCGGCTTTTTTCAAATGGCTGCCGTTCTTCCTGCCGCTGCTCTTTCTGTTCCCGGCTCTCATGACGATGCCCCGGAGCGGGCTCGCCCTGCTTGGCAGCACCGAAGTGCAGCAGCTTAAAACTGTATTCATCGGCATTTTCCTTGAGGCCCTGCCGTTCGTGCTGCTCGGGGTGCTGATTTCTTCGCTGCTGCAAATCTTTGTCAAGGAAGAATGGGTTCGCCGCCTAACGCCGAAGCATCCAGTTCCCGGCGTCCTGTTCGCATCCCTGCTCGGGATGATCCTTCCCGTCTGCGAGTGCGGCATGATCCCTGTTGTGCGCCGGCTCATGTTAAAAGGCATGCCGGCTTATGTCGGGATCACCTTTCTTCTCAGCGGCCCGATTCTGAATCCGGTGGTGCTTGCCGCAACGATGATGGCATTCCGTTCGCATCCCGAGATCACGATCGGACGAATGGGACTGGCCTTCATGATTGCCGTTACGATCGGCTTGCTCGTATTTGCTTTCGTGAAGAATAACCCGCTAAAGCGCTCCTTCCATGATTTCACCGCCGAGGTCGAAGCCGCCGGAAGCCGGCCATCCCACGCACACAGCAAAACTTGGCGCAGCCTTTTTGTTCATGCTGGTGACGAAATGGTGGATATGGGCAAATATTTAGTGCTCGGTGCGTTTGTCACGGCCTGCATTCAAGCATTTATTCCGCGGGAGGAGCTGCTCTCTCTTGCGAGCGGTCCGATGTCCTCCTATCTGTTCATGATGGGTCTGGCGTTTGTCCTTTCGCTCTGCTCAACGTCGGATGCATTCGTCGCTTCGGCTTTTACGCATACCTTTACCGTGGGCCCTCTCGTGTCCTTTCTCGTGCTTGGCCCGATGCTCGATTTCAAAACGCTGCTCATGCTATCCGCCGCATTTAAGACGAGATTCGTCATTGCGCTAAGTGTCGTCATCGTCACGCTCGTGTTTGTCGGTTCCCTGATCGCGAACATACTGCTTGGCGGATAATCCGTGAACAAGAAGGAGGTGAGCTCTTTCCATGAACCATTCATCGGCAGGTGCGCGGTTTCATTATGTTGTTCGTGCGCTGCTGCTGGCTGCTCTTGCTATTTATGTCATGCACTTAAATGAATCGAATCTCCTTGAATACTACCTGGCTCCGCAGATGCAGACGCTTCTGCTGCTCTGTCCGGTACCGCTTTTGTTCATTGCCTTCGGCATGGTATATCATGCCGTAATGGGCGACGCCGGCGACGTATGCGATTGCGAGCACCCTCATCCCCGAGGCGTTGTCCGAAATTTAACGGTCTACGGATTGTTCGCCTTACCCCTGCTCTTCGGATTGCTGGTGCCCGATCAGCCTCTCGCGAGCAGCATGGCAGCCAAGAAGGGCATGGTGTACACCTATCCGAATCCGGATGTGCGGACCGGTTCTGAGAATGTACCCGGAGATTCCGATGCCGCTGGCAGCGCCCGCGCACCGAACCCAACCGGAAATGAAAGCAGCCCGGTCGATCCGTTCGCACCGAGGGATAAGTATAGCGTGGAGTTTGCGGAGCTGGCCAAGCGGCTGTACGCCATGCCCTCCGTCACGGTAAGGCCCGAAATATTTTCCGAGACCGTCGGCGCGATCGAGATGTATAAGCCTGTCTTTGCCGGCAAGCCCATCTCGGTCCAAGGCTTTGTGTTCAGGGATGACAGCATGGATAAGAACATGTTTGCCGTCAGCCGGTTCTTGCTGATGTGCTGCACGGCCGATGCCGTTCCGTTCGGCATTCTCGTGAGCGGAGAGCAAGCATCCCGTTTCGAGAATGATACCTGGGTATCGATTGAAGGCACGGTCCAGACCGTGAAAATCGAAGGCGAGGAGCGCCTGCTGATTCAAGCCGAATCGATCGAGGCGATTGAAGAGCCGGCTTCGCCGTATATTTTTACCAATCCTGACTCTGTAGCTGCGTTTGATGAGCTGTATCCGGCAGCTCAACCCTAACCGGAGGTGAAGAAGATGAACAAGACACCTGTCATCATCATCAGCGGCTTTCTTGGCAGCGGCAAAACAACCCTGCTCCTCAGACTGCTCGCCTACGCAAAGACTCAGCGGTGGAACACGGCCGTTATCATGAATGAAATGGGCGAAATGGACGTAGACGGAGCGGTTATTTCCGGTGACATGCCCGACGTTCCGGTGGAGAAGCTGCTCGATGGCTGCATCTGCTGCACGAAGCGCGGCGAGCTCGAACTGGCGATGGATGTGCAGCTCAAGCGGCGTCCCGATCTCATCCTGATCGAAACAACCGGCGTAGCGAACCCGCAGCTAATTCTTGAAGATTTGGCCGAACCATCATTGGCTGAACGCATATCTATAGCGCGCAAGGTGGCCGTCGTCGATGCCGGCAAAATGCTCGAATACAACAGCTTCTTCGCGTCGGATCGCAGTCTGGTGCGTACGCTCCGGGGGCAGATCGCTTTCGCCGATACCATTCTGCTGAACAAGGCAGGCGATTGCGATGCCAAGATGCTGAGAAAAGTGACGGCGGCGGTTCGGAACATCAACGGCACCGCCAAGCTACGTCTGACAGACTATGCCCACATTAACGAAGCCGAAGTTTTCGGAGTCATCTCGCTCCCCCCTCGAAACCAAGGCGGGATGGCGTCCGGCAGCGCCGCCGGAACAAGCTTCTCCCCTGTCCATATGGAAACCGCTGAGCCTGGAACTACTGCGGCTCCAAACAGTACGCATGCAGTTCCGCCCGGCTTGGCGGAAAATGCGGCTGGATTAGCGCCGGAGCCATCGGCTCCACAGGATCGGCTCCAAGGAAGACACTGGCATCAACATGAAGACGGCAGCATCAGACACCCTATCCATACTCATCGGGATCCCAACGAGCCGACCTCGTACGCCGGCCTGGATTCGTTAACCTTGTCCTTTCCGGACTCGTTTTTGTCGCCGGACTCGTTAACCGCCGGAAAACAGGAGCTAGAGGCCTTCTTCCAGGGCGTAACGGGTCTCCTTCGGGCCAAAGGCTATGTCCGCCTGGATTCAGGCTCTATGCTGGTGCAGTGGGCGGCGGGCAGGCTGGAGCACAAATCCAGCTCCCTGCCGCTGCAGCGGGGGTATCTCACGCTAATCGGAAGCGGGCTCGACAAGTCCCGCATCATCGAGGAATGGGACAGAAGGATGCGGAGCATCACCCGGTAAAGCATGCTCTAGAGTCACTTGAACAAAACACGGGTACTGGGTGATTCCCCCAGTACCCGTGTTTAATATGCAGTTATGCCGGAACATGAAACGCCATATACCCTGCTTCACAATCTCAATCCATATTCATATTTCAAGCACTTGTTTATCGTAATAACGACTAGTTTAGTTGTGAAGATTTAGCTCCCTTTTATCTATTAATAATCGTCGGTAAAAAATGTTTTGAACGATGCTCTCCCCTCCTCCGATGCGGTTTCTATGCTATCGTTGAAGACAGAAATGCATCAAGTCGACACGCGAGGGCACAAACAACCTTTTCTTTGGCGGACCAAAATGACCAAAAATTAGAATTGATTTATCGAATGCGAATCCAATGCATCAATAAGGAGGTTTTACGAATGTCTGATATACAAAATCCTGGCGTCATCATAGTGACAGGGGCCATGGCTTCCGGCAAATCCACCATCGCCCAGCTATTGGCGGAAAAATTTGATCGTGCCGTTCATTTACGGGGAGATACCTTTCGAAGGATGATTGTCAAAGGAAGGGAAGAACTGCTACCTGTCGCCTCAGAGGAAGCGTTAGCCCAGCTTGAGCTGCGGTATCGTCTTTCCGCTTCCGCCGCGGCCGCCTATGTCGCTGCCGGGTTCCAGGTCGTGCTTCAGGATATCATCATCGGGGCTCACTTGCAGACTATGGGCAACCACTTAAAGGGCGTCCCGGTATATATCGTCGTTTTGACGCCTAACCCCGAAGTCCTCCTTCAGAGGGAAGCGCAGCGGAATAAGAAAGGATACGGCATTTGGGAAGCCGAAGAGCTGGACCGGCGGCTGCGTGAGGAAACGCCAAAAATCGGTTTATGGCTCGATACGTCGGATTTGACCATTGAACAGACGGTAGATGCCATCTGGGAGCGGGTTTGGAGCGAGGGAAAGCTTGAACGGCTATAAGCTGTATGCGCGTGTGAAACTCCGAGCGAATCGCGTTGAATCAGTTCCTCGGCAGTTCTTCGTCCCAACGAATATGACGCATTCCATTGATCTATCATCCTTTGGTATATACGTATTGGTTGATGTACGCTCGATTCTGGCTAAAGACCGGGAAAGAATGGACAAGCGGTACTCACTTTACTTTTATTTCCTACTAACCGTTAACCATTTATGGTACTTTACTCATAGACCATAATGACTATAATCTTGGAGGCCGTATGAAAAAACTACTAAAAGCAAAAGTGCTTATCATTTTTTTGTTTACCTCATTCTTTTCCATATTCTTATCACCTGAATCAAACGCAACGTCAAACGTTGTACCTGGCAATGCTTATTTATCAGAAGAAAAGGCCATTTTCTTAGACGGCGAAATTCTTATAACGCGTGAAAAAGCCTATTCCATCGATAAAATAAAAAATCCGGGTACGTATGTTCCTGTGAAATTATTATCCAAACTTAAAAACATTTCAATCGACTACTCTAAACCAATCACAGTAAAGTCAAATAAGGGTACATACAAAATTAATGAAAGTAATTCCGTTTTATTAGACGGGACCACTTATATAAAATTAGACTACTTTTATAAGATATCAGGTCTGTCCGGTAAGGAGTTTTACGAATCTCATACTATTTTTCTGTGGAGCAACAAAGAAGGTAAAGCCAAATCAGAGAAATTAATGTCCCAGATCAAAAGGGTATCCGATGACTATCTTAAGACCTATATGGGGAAAAAGGTATACATCTATGAAGGAGAAAAGGTTGGGCGGGTCATTGAGATGGCAGTAATCAGCAAACAAACAACGAGTTTTAAAATATTGCTGAATAATGGAGTAGTCGTTGAAGAGCTGGTAAGTGGTTCTACACCTGATACATTCTGTACCTATTTTTATTATGAAAATGTTAACGGCTTTTATTCCGGCAAGTATTACTGGGCAAATAAAAACCTATTACCTTCATCCAATCCTCTTTTAAATATTGAAAAGGTCTACTTTAAATCTGTGAAGATGAAGGGAAATAAGCTCATTGTAACTGCAAAGAGATCAAACGGCGCTAATGTTACTTTTAAGCTTCCCTTTTATGATGACCCCAGCACGGTAATACAACAAGGTTTCTACACCGTTAATCCCAAGAGCGTATTCCCTAAGTGGGACTCTGCTACCTGGAATCGGATCGTTCAGCAAAAGATAGCTATAGGCATGAATCAGGAACAGGTGCTGCTATCCTGGGGGGCCCCCGATGATCATAGTTCGTACACGGGCAGCTATTTAACTATGGATCAATGGATTTATGGCGACACTTACTTGCACTTCTATAATGGTATACTTGATTCTTGGTCGGATTATTAAACTCGATCTCTAGGGCAGCAACGGACTGCCCTTTTTTTCGTCCATTCTTAAAAAACTTCTGACGTTCCGGCTGGCCCTAGCGAACAAATCATTCATTCTAACTTGTACAAAGTTACCTCGTAATCATGAAAAACATCCTCAATGATTCCATATACAACGCTCCAATCCCCATTTGCCAGGCCGCAGCCAATGTTGAACGGTAAAGCTACGCTAAGACCGTCTTTTTGTGCTTCCGTCTTAAGTGCGGCTAGGGACTCCTTCAGAGCTTCATAATCCGTGTACCTCACTTTTTGTCTTCCATAATTGAGCTGACCAAACAGATTGGCAACGGATTTGTTATCGGTTTTGACGATCAGGCACTTGCCTAATACATCATGTGGATCGTGGTTTTGGCAAAATTCTTTATAAGCAGGAAATAAGCTCGGATACTTGTTTCGCAGCAGCTTAGCGATTCCGGACCCCATAACCCCTTGACAATTTACTTGGTGCCCAAGGATATCCTCAGCAGCTTCAAGCAAGCTCCCTTCAACCATTTTAATCATCCCGACTCCTCCATGCTTCATGCATTCATTCATGCTTGTATTCCCCAAGCATTAGTACCTTATTGTATCCCTCTTCCGGAAGTTGGTAAAGGGCCCCAAGACTAGGGTCGCTGGTAAAAAACAATTAAGCCTATTTATTCACTACAACCTGCTCCAGGGCTATGGTTTAATATAGATGTCCGGCCGGACGGAATTCACCGGAAAGGAGGCTGAACGAATTGATTCAGAATACGGAGGTGGCATTCGCGTAAAGCGGATGCTGCACGAACAAGGGGAGCCTCTAGGGCTCCCCTTTTGTATGATTGACACCCTGGTTTGCTTACGGTGCCTATTCGTAAATTACCGCCTTGATCTCCTCGCTGTCGATGTTGTTCTTGTCGTACCAGTAGAAGCCTGTGTCAATCTGCGGCTCCAGCTTCTCGCCTTTGATGGCAGCCACGGCGGCTTTCACGGTTTCATAGCCGATGCCAACCGGATTTTGCGTAATGGCTCCAGCCATCGTACCATTCTTGATCGCATCGATCTGGGCTTTGCCCGAATCAAAGCCGATCACGACAATCTGGCCATCCTTCTTCATTTCGGTCACGGCGTTAATGACGCCGACGGCCGAGCCTTCATTCGCACCGAATATGCCTTTCAGATCCGGATGCGCCTGCATCATCGCCTTGGCCAGGTCCGTCGATTTCAGATGGTCCCCGCCGCCGTACTGGATATCGACGATCTGGATATTCGGATACTTCTCCTCAATCTGCTTCTTGAAGCCGTCGCGGCGGCTGACGCCCGTGACACTCGTCTGATCATGAACAACCATGGCGATTTTGCCTTCGCCACCGATCAGCTCCGCCATTTTATCGGCTGCCAGTGCCGATGCTGCCATATTATCGGTCGACGCCGTTGTCACCGGAATATCGCTTTCCACCCCGGAGTCAAATGCGATGACCGGAATGTTGTTCTCCTGGGCTTTCTTCAGCAGTGGGATCGAAGCCTGGCTGTCCAGCGCGGCGAATCCGATCGCGCTTGGCTTTTTGTCCAGCGCAGCCTGCAGCATCTCAATCTGCTTATCCACTTGGGATTCCGTCTCCGGCCCTTCGAAGGTAATGCGCACGCCAAGCTCTTGGCCGGCTTGCTCAGCCCCTGACTTTACGGCTTGCCAGAACTGGTGCTGGAACCCTTTGGAAATGATCGGAATGTAGATTTCTCCTTCTGCGGCTGAACCTCCGCTGCCCGAGCCCCCTTCGCTTGGACTGTCACCGCCGGATGCTCCATTGCCTGCATTGCCGCAGGCGGACAGCAGACTCGCTGCGAGCATGAGCACGAGCGCAAATACCGATAGCTTTTTTCCCATCTTCAATCTCCCCTTGTTCTTTGAATGAAAATGTCCATCTATAGAACTTCCTGAAGGAAGGTCTACAAACATGTGATTCGCTGCAATCCGCCCGTCGGATGAGGGCGCTGATCCCTCCGCATGAGTTTCCTCCCGAACGAAGCTTCCTACGCTTTCCTTCTGCGGAGCATATCCGCATACACGGCCAAAATAATGACGAATCCGACGACGACCGTCTGCCACTCCTGCGGTACGGACAAGATGCGCAATCCGTTCGTCAGCACGCTCATGATCAGCGCGCCGATAACCGTACCCATGATCGTGCCCTTTCCTCCGCTGAGCGAGGTGCCTCCAAGCACGACGGCCGCGATCGCCTCCAGCTCATATCCGGCGCCTAGGGCCGGGTTCGCCGAATTCAGCCGGGAAGCCATCATAACGCCGGCAAGTCCAGTGAACGCACCCGTCAGGGTGTATATGACAATTTTCCAGTAACCGACGTTGACCCCCGACAACCGCGTTGCTTCCTCGTTGCTGCCGAGCGCGACATTGTACCGGCCGATAATGGTTTTTGACAAAATCAGAAAGCCGAGAATCGCGGCAATGAAGAATATAAGCACCGCATTCGGAATATCGAAGCCCGGAATCAGCGAGCCCAGCACGCTTCCCTGGGAAATGTTCGCAAAGCTTTCCGCTTCGGTAAAATAAATTGGCTTCGCGCCCGAGATGATCAATGCCAGCCCTTTCGCGATCATCATCATGGCCAAGGTGGCGATGAACGGCGGTATCTTCATCTTAGCAACCGCCGTTCCCGACAGCAGCCCGCACAGCGCGCCCGTCAGGATGCCGCCGAGAATGCCGACCGGGACGGGCAGCCCCCAGAACGTAATGAATACGCCGGTCATGACCGCACTTAAGGTCATGACCGTGCCAACAGACAGGTCGATGCCTCCCGTTATGATCACGAAGGTCGAGCCAAGGGCCAGAACGCCGATGACCGCCGTGGACAACAGAATGCCGATCAGATTGGAGAATTGAAAAAAGTTGCCTGACGAAATCGAAAAAGTGACGAGAAGCACAACCAAGCTTGCAAGAGCGAGCACCTGCTGCAGTGCGCCTGATTTCAGCTGTAGATTCATGGCTTGTATCTTTCCTTTCGTATGGTTAGATTCCGTAAATCGCTCACATCGCTGCCGTGGCCAATTGCATGATGTTCTCCTGCGTTGCTTCCTCATGCCCAAGCTCGCCGGTTATTCTGCCTTCGCACATCACGATGATCCGGTGGCTCATCCGAAGAATCTCCGGCAGCTCCGACGAGATCATGATGATCGATTTGCCTTGAGCAGCCAGCTCGTTCAGCAATTTGTAGATCTCGCTCTTCGCGCCTACGTCAATGCCGCGCGTCGGCTCGTCGAAGATGAGAATATCGCAGTCACGGGTCAGCCACTTTCCGATGACGACCTTCTGTTGATTCCCGCCGGAGAGAAACTTGACTTCCTGGTCAACATGCGGCGTTTTCACCCTTAGCCGATCTACGATCCGCTCCGCTTCTTGCCGGATTCGGCCGGTGTCCATCCATCCCGCCGGCTTCAGAAAGCGCCGGTAGGAAGCGATCGCAACGTTGCTCTTCACGTCCAGATCAACGATACAGCCGAAGCGCTTCCGGTCCTCGGATAAATAACCGATGCCGTGGCGCACCGCATCATGCGGTCCCTTCATTCGCACAGGCTGTCCGTGAACGCGGATCTCCCCCGCATCCGGCCGGTCTGCCCCGAAGATCACCCGGGCCAATTCAGTGCGCCCAGCGCCGACCAGCCCGGCAACGCCCAGAATTTCTCCTTTTTTCAAGGTGAAGCTGACGTCGCTCAGGACCCTTCCGCGGCTCACTCCCTGGACCTCAAGCACGGTCTCCCGATCACGGGAGACGCCCTCGGGCTTGGACGTATCGTAAATCTGGCGCCCGACCATCATGGAGATGATGTCCTGCGTGGAGACTTCCGCGGTCGGGACGGTGGCGATGTATTGACCGTCGCGCATCACGGTGATGCGATCCGTAATCCGTTTGATTTCATCCATCCGGTGCGAGATGTAAACGATTCCAACTCCTTCGGCGCGAAGCTGCCGGATGATGCGGAACAAATCCTCGATCTCCGCTTCGCTCAATGCTGCTGTCGGCTCATCCATCACCAGCACATCGGCGTTGTAAGACAACGCCTTCGCGATTTCGACCATCTGCTGCCTCGCAACCGTTAAATCCGCCACCAGCGCGGAAGGGTCCATAACGAGTCCCATGCGCTCGAACAGCGCCTCCACTTGGCGGTTGAGCGCCTTTTCGTCGAGGAACAGCCCGAGCTTCCGCCGCGGCTCCCGTCCGATGTAAATATTTTGAGCGACGGTCAGATCGGGTGCGAGGTTCAATTCTTGGTGAATCATGCTGATCCCCGCATCCTGAGCCGTTTTCGGGTGGTTGATTTCGACGGTCCTGCCTTTGTACGTGATGCTGCCCTCATCCTTCTGGTATACGCCCGTCAATATCTTCATCATCGTGGACTTGCCGGCCCCGTTTTCGCCCATAAGCGCATGAACCTCGCCTTTCCTCAGCTCGAAGCGGCATCCGTTCAGCGCCATCACGCCGGGAAATTGCTTGGTGATTCCTTCCATATGCACAAGTATTTCGCTCACAGTCATTCACCTCTCTAGCAGTGGAGCCTTTTACGATCATTCTACCTGTGGAGTGCAGCCCGCCGGAATGGAATATTCTCTTCGCGATGTTGAAAAATCTATGATTTTTCTCTCATTGAAAAACCCACTCGATAAAGGAAAAAGCTACTCCTCCACAAAGGGGAAGAGCAGCTTCTGATTTTCTTCGGTATACATATTGCTTTTGTGAATGACGACCGAGTCGGTATACACCTTGTCTGGAACCTTATCGCCTTCCAGTACGGAAAGGGCGGTTTTTACACCCAAATAGCCGATGTTAAACGGCTTTTGCACGATAATCGATTGAATGACCCCCTCCTCGAGCAGCTTGACCTCCTTGATTGAGCTGTCGAAGCCGACCAGCTTGACTTGTCCCGTGAGACCCAGCTTACGAATGGCTCTTCCGGCGCCAACGGTGGACGGTTCGTTCAAGCCAACGATCCCATCCAGGTCCGGACGCTCCTGCAGCAGCTTCATCGTGATCTCGTAAGCGCGCTCTTCCATGCCTTCGCTGAAATAGGTGCCGACAATCTCCGTCCCGGCTCTCCCTTCAAGGATGCTGCGAACGCCCTGCTCCCTCTCAATTTGAGTCGAGGCGCCTTGTACAAAGCTTACAATCGCAACTTGCGCATTCCCAGGAAGCAGAGCGGCAAGTTCTTTGCCGGCTTTCTGCCCGGCACCGAAATTATCGGTTGCAATCAGGGTTTCCGCGTAGCTTCCCTGCACGGCCGAGTCGATCATGACTAAGGGAATCCCCGCCTGGTGAATTTTCTCTGCCACCGGAACAAGGCGATGATAGTCGCCTGCAGCCATGACGATAGCGTCCGGTTTCTCCGGTATCGCCGCCTCGATCAGCTCGATCTGCCGGTCGACGTCGACCTCCTTCGGCGGACCAATGACGGATACCTCCACATTGAACTCCCGCGAAGCCGTATGAACGCCGTCTATCAAGACGCGCCAAAATTCGATTTCGTCCATCGCTTTAACGGCTACGGTTATTTTAGGGGGGGCCTGACGTCCCCCGCCGATCAGCTGATACACGGCAACTCCGAAGACCAAAGCCGCGACGGCGGCCAGCAGAACATATCGCAAACGAATCGTTGATCTCACGACAGCTTCTCCCCCCTTCCTGCAAGCTCCTCGACTCGGATGGCCGGAATGGTGACAGTAACGGTCGTTCCGGCACCTGGCTCGCTTTCATAGGACAAGCCGTATTCGGGACCAAAATACAGCTGGATCCGCTGATGCACATTCGCGATGCCTACGCTCGTCTTGGATCGCTCCTTCCCCGGAGCGGTCAACAGCTTGGAAAGCTTGTCCGGGGCCATCCCGATCCCGTCATCCGCCACCCGCAGCATAATGCGGTCGCCTTGCAGCTCGCCGCTGATGACGATGCTGCCGGGTCCCTGCTTGTTCTTGATGCCGTGGTAAATCGCGTTCTCCACGAGGGGCTGAAGGAGCACCTTCAGCGTCACGTACGGGTAAAGGCTCGGATCAACACTCTGCGTGAACCGGATTTTATCCTGATACCGCATCTGCTGGATGTTTAAATAACTCGTAATATGCTCGATCTCCGTAGCAATCGGGATCATTTCCCTGCCCTTGCTGAGCGACGCCCGGAACAGTCTGGCTAGCGCCGATGTCATTAGAATCACCTCGTCATGCTTTTTGCTCTCCGCCATCCAAATGATGGAATCCAGCGTGTTATACAGAAAATGCGGGTTAATCTGCGCTTGCAGCGCATTCAGCTCGCTTTTTCGTTTGACCTCCTGCTCGACGACGATCTGGTTCATGAGCTCCTTGATCTTGAGCACCATGACATTAAAGCTGCGGGCCAAGCTGGAAATTTCCTTGGAATGGCCGACCGGAACCCGGATATCGAAATTCCCCTTCTCAACCTCCGCCATCGTTTCCTGCAGGCGTTTGATCGGGCGCGTCAAGTTACGGGAAAGAAGGAATGATAACAACACCCCGACGCCGAGGCAGAGCATCCCCGCAATGGCAAATGAGCGCTGCATCTGCCTTTTGTTGTCAACAAGCTCATTCTCGTAGAACACGCCGACGATTTTCCACCCGAAATCCGTGTCTTTGATGCTGTAAATCCGACTGCCTCCGTCTTCCTTCACTACAAATCCGCCCCGGGTATCTTGCAGCACTTGCTCCAACCGTTCAGTCTTCAAATTGCTGTAGAGCAGCTGCTGCTGCGGATGGTAGACGATACGGCCTTCCTTGTCGATTACAAATACGTACCCCCGGTTGCCAAGGTCCAGCTTGCTGAGCATGTCGTTGATGACTTTGAAGTTCAAGTCGATCAAAAGAATGCCGATCCCCTTGTCCGGATCCGATCCGCTCAGCTCCCGGCTAAGCGAGACGACCCATCGGTACTCGTCCTTAACGACAGGCTGCACATGCGAGGAGGAGATGACCGCCTGTCCTTTATGCTCTTGCGCCTGCCGGTACCAGTCCTGTTCCTGCAGCGAGATGTTCGGATTCAGCTCCATATCCATGCGGTCCGAGATGAAGGTCCCGTTGTATCCGAAGATATGGATGGAGGCGATATCCTTACGGGAGACGAGGATGGAGTGGAAGTAGCCGGAGATCTTCCTCTTCAGCTTGGCCAGCTCTTCCGGCTCAAGCCCGCCGCCGGAAACGAGATATTCACGTACATTCGGATTGTTCATGGCCGCCAAAGACATGTCCTTCATGCCGGTGATATAGGTCTCAATATTCGCATTCACTTGGTTAATCAGCTCGGAGGTGTAATTTTCCGCTGTCTCCCGGACCGCCGATTCCGACAACGGGTAGGAGATAAAAATCAGCAGCAGCGCCGTGAACAGAACGAGCATGACGAAGGAGCCGGCGATGCGGGACTGAATGCTTTTGATGCGGGTGGACGGTCTCATCGCCGCTCTCCCCCAGCCGTGATCCGGTTTCGATATTCCGTCGGCGTATCGCCCGTATGCTTCTTGAACAGGACGCTAAAATACTGCGGATCCTGGTACCCCGTGCTCGCAGCAATCTCGTACGTCTTCATTCCCGAATGCTTGAGCAGCTCCTTCGCCTTATCCATCCGGATATCGGTCACGTATTCCACGAAGGTCCGGCCGGTATGCGCCTTAAAGAGCGCGCTGAAATAGCTGGTACTCATGAAGATGCGGCTGCTGACCGTCTTTACGGACAGATCCGGATCGCTATAGTGGGAATGTATGTAATCCACAGCCTCCATCATTTGACTGCGGGTTAGATCCTTACGGGTCTGCGCCACGCCTTGCAGCGCCTCCCCGCATACGCCTTTCAGCCACACCTCGATCTGCTCCAGCGATCGGAAGGAATACAAGTCGGACAGCAGCCTCTTCTCCATCCCGAACAGATCATGATCGTTGCTTCCTATCTCCATCAAGGTCTGCAGCACGGCCAGCATCACGCGCAGAATCCGCACATGGCATAATTCAATCGGCATTGAAGCGCTTCCAATTTCCTGGATCAGCCGCTGGATGCAATGGTCGACCTCGGAAGCGGTCCCCGCACGGATCGCCGACACAAGCGCCGCCTCAGCTTCGAAGCCGTCTTGAAGAGGCTTCCCCCCGCGCACCTCCAGGTCCGTAATGTTCACGACCTGATCAGGCCCCATCAGCAGCCGGTACTCCAGGGCGGCTTCGGAAGCGCGGCAGGAATGCCGGATCTCGGCTACATCGCTGCATACGGTCCCAATACCGACCGTTACCGTGAACTTCATATATTCCTTCACGGAATTGCGAAGTTCTTCGGCCAGCTTATATGCCTGTGCATGCAGCTCTTCCGCATTTGATCCTGACAGCACTGCCATGACCTTATGTTCTTTGAAACGAAAAACCGCCGATTCTTGCGCGCTCCCTGCAATCTCTTGAACAATGTTGTAAAGGGCAAAGGCATACAGCTCCACATCAGCCGTCTCCCCATACAGCGACGGCTCGTCCATCTCAGCTGTCATGGCGATATATAACGGCCCGTTTAGCGGAATATTGAAGTACGCCAGCTTGGCCGCGATATCCGCTCTTCGCATCGGCGATGAAGCCAGGCGTTCCAGAAAGCGCTCCGAGAGCAGCGCCATGCTGTTCTTCAGCTCCTGCTTCATCCTTAGAAGATGCTCGTTGCGGCCGCTCTCCTCGTCCATTTCCAGTTTGATTTTGTCCAGCAGCTCGCGCAGTTCTGCGGATGTAATCGGTTTCAAAATAAAGTCTGTTACCTGCAGCTTCACCGCCTGCTGCGCGTAATCGAAATCATCAAAGCCGGTCAAAATAATAATCCGCGTCTTCGGATACTTCTCCACGATTTGACGGGACAGCTCCAGCCCGTCCATGTATGGCATGCAGATGTCCGTCAGCACCACGTCCGGCCGTTCTTGGGCCATTACCTCCAGCGCTTCGCGTCCGTTCTCGCAGGCTCCGATGCATTCATATCCATGTTTGGCCCATTGAATCCGCTCTCTAATGCCTTCCCTTACGATCGGTTCATCATCCACGATCAGGATTTTGTACACGCAGCATCTCCCCCATCCGAAGCAATTCACATTTTTGTTGATTTTGTCGTGTTATGAGGTGAATATACAGGAAAAGCCCTTCGGCAGGCAACTGCCAAAGGGCTCCATGATCTGTTATCTACTTGCGGGTATTCATCCATGTGATGAAATTGTTGACCACGAGATCGAGGAAACGGATCGTCGGTTCATGAATCAGCTTACCGGATTCATCCATCTTCTCATGGACGGCGCCGATATAAACCTCATTGTTCGGCAGCAGCGGAGATGTGATGCCCACGGAAAAAAGGATATCCCGCAGATGCTCTTGTGCGCGAACCGTTCCCAGCTGACCCATCGATGCGCCCATGATCCATGACGGCTTTCCGTTCATAACCTTATCGACGCGCGATAACCAATCCAGCGCGTTCTTGAGCACGCCCGGTATGGAATAATTATACTCCGGCGTGATCCATAATACCGCGTCCGCGGCAGCAATCTGCTCTTTAAACTCCTTGACGGCCTTAGGCGGGTCCAGCTCAATGTCTTCATCGTAAAAAGGAAGCGGGCGAATATCCGCAATTTCAAATGTGATCTGATCCGCATACCGCTTTTTCAAATATTCCGCCAGCTTCCGGTTGTACGACTCTTTTCTAATGCTTCCTACAACGATTGCAACTTTCATGATTCCCTCCAGTTCCGTGCTTTTTTAGCACATAAATGTTCCATTGACGATACCCTGCTTGATATGATTACCATATCTTCCGACGTTTAAAATAACTTTTATCCTACTTCATTAACGACAGCAGCCTACACACACCGCGTTCCATATCTGATCTTCTCTCCGGCGGCACATATTGGAGCAGGGACAATGCAGCATAAGGCACTTTGATGGCATGTGGATCTTCATATTGTCTGTTCCAATAGCTTGCTTCCGTAATCGAGGCTTCCTCGGCGATGTTTACCCCCTGGTTCGATAGCGCTTCAGGCCTTAGGCGGTTAAGCTTCATTTGCAGCCGATGATTGCCTTGACCGAGCTTTGCCAGCTCGGCGTATCCGAGCCGTTCCAGTTCAATCAGCGCATGGGCATGGGTAACGCCATGCTCCAGTTCACCGGCAAAAAAGTAAAACTCGCCTTCAACATGTTGATCCGGCAGGACGAGTTCCAGCTCGGAAAGGGCACGAACTGCCAGATCCGATGCATCCCGGTAAGGCGGGATGTCCGAGAGCAAATTTTCCGATCGATTCAGCTGCGTATAATCATCGATTCCGTAATAGCGTGCAAGTTTATGTTCTCCGCCTGCATCTTCCATCAGCTTTAGGATGCCTCGAACGATGGACGGAGTCAGCAAGTCCGGACGGTCCCGCAGCGCCTTTAGCGCGAGTACGCCTAAGGTTACCCCATGTCCGGAGGTGCTCAGATTTGTCAGGTTAGGCAGCAAGCCTTCAATCAATCGTTCCATCAGCTCTGGCTGCGCAGTTTCGGGAGGATAGGGCTTAAACCAATCTTCATGCCGACTGCGCAAGTGGCGGCAATTGGCAGCCAGCCCCTGCAATACCTCCTGCGGAAGGTCATGCTCTTTTTGCATATAATAAGCTGCCAAATAAGCTCCGCCGACATGCCCTTCAAACCATCCGACCTCGCCGCCCCGGCTCAAAGCCGTCAGACCTTCCTCAAGAAATTCGTCGCCAATGACCGAATTCACCTCCTCCCCTTCGGCTGCGTGCGGCAAATTCAGCCTGACCGCAATATCCTTGGGGAAGCTAGTGACCTTCAATCGGATGCTGTACCCGTACATTCTGAAATGAAGACCTGCTTCGGTATCCGATATAATCATCCGGCGATCCAAGGATGACCGAACCCGATCCAGAAAGCGTTCGTCTGTCACGCCATATGTTATTTCCAGTGAAGGCGCCAGCGCATACATCGCGATTGGGATCCATTTGCGCATGGTTGATACAACAACGGCGTGGGCCGTTCCGCCAATAACAAAAGCAAATTGATCAGACTCCTTGGCAATCGTTAACCCGAGCGTCTGTTTCATCCATAATCTTGCAGCTACCGGGTCTTCCACGGGCAGCCCTACCTCCCGCAAATACAGGACACCGTAAGTGCCATACGGAACGAGCACATCTTCCTTCAAATACGGATGGGCAAGAAATTCGAGCAAATTCCCGTCTCCATCCCTGAAGTACACGTTCACACTGGAATCGATTGAAGCAACAATTTTTCCGTCCGGCCCTTTTAATAAGGGCATCTGCTCCCCAAGCTTCTGAACAATGAATTCAAACTGGGAATAAGCCACCTCAAACGCCATGTGGACAGGGGTTATCGGTTCACCAGCTTCCTCAAATTTCAGCGTAAAATCAGGCGTTGGCTGAAACTCGATCTCGTTCTCGCTTTCCCTTGCGACAGGGAAATGAAGCAGATCATGGTAGAATTGCTTCACCCCCTGGATCGAAACCGTCTTTAATTTCAAACAGGCGAAATGGGTAATCATAAGGCTTCGACCTCCTCTTTGCTGCTGATCTTCTTGACCAGCTCCATGAAGATAGCGAGGGCTTCCTTGGCTCGATAATCCAGGACGATCGTTCCTTCTGCCGCTTCCGATTCGTAAAGATTGCGCTGAGACCCCCCGATGGAAATCCACTCCGGACTGTTAATTCCGTGCAGATTGCGTACCGTAGCCTGCATCTGCTGCAACGAACTCACACCGACCGCGCCGCCCGCCGAGCTTACGGATAGAACCGGCTTACCCGAGAAATGCATCTGCCCCATATGATCCAAGGCGTTCTTCAGCACTCCGCTCATCCCTCCGTGATACTCCGGTGTAGTCAAAATAATGCCGTCGGCCTCCATTAACAGACGCTGCAGCTCACGAACGCCCTCATGACGGTTAAATATCTCGTCTGGGGAATAGAAGGGAAGCGGAGTTTCATACAAGTTAAACAGCTCCGTTTCCACGGACCCCAGGTTCATTTGTGCTTGAAGGGCTTTCGCCAAAATGGTGCTTGTTGCTTCCTTGCGGTTGCTGCCCGCGATGATCACGATCTTCATTTGTACTGCCTCCCCTGCTCGTATTTGAAAGCTTGTTATGTACATTGTAGAGGAGGCAAGCGATCGAAATCGTCAGCATATGGAGTGATTTTACAAGCAAAAGCTCTCATGCCTTCGGCTGAGAGCTTCTACAACTTTAGTCTTAGAAAAGTTGGCGTTCATCAGATCCAATTCATTCCCGACACCTTATACAATTCCATGCTTTAGCGCGTAAATGGCTGCCTGCGTCCGGTCGGCAACCCCCAGCTTATCGAGCAGATGACTGACATGGGTTTTGACCGTTTTCTCCGTAATGTGAAGAGCGTCACTGATTTCCCTATTATTCATGCCTGATGCTATCAGCTGCAGGACCTCTTGCTCGCGCCGGGTGAGCTTATCCAGCTCCTGTGCAGCCTTTCCCGAATGAGCGGGTCCGCTGGCTTCTTCAGCTCCTGCCGGCGAAGTCACATGCGTCATAAGCAGACCTGCAGCATCAGGATGCAGCTCGACCTGCCCTTGGAACACCCGTCTGATCGCGGCTACAAGCTCCTCCGGCTCAATATCCTTCAAGAGATATCCGCGGGCTCCCGCCCGAATGGCGGGCAGAACGTGGTCATAATCGACAAACGAGGTCAGCACAATGACTTTAATGTCAGGCTGTTCTTTTTTTAATCGTGCCGTCGTATCGATGCCATTGAGAACAGGCATATTCAAGTCCATTAACACGATATCGGGATTTACTTGTTTGGCCGTCTCCAGCGTCTCCTCGCCATTCGCGGCTTCACCGACCATTTCGATATCCGGCTGCGTTGCCAGAAAAACCTGAAGCCCCCGGCGAACCAT
This sequence comes from Paenibacillus sp. FSL W8-0919, assembly GCF_038003785.1. NCBI lineage: Bacteria > Bacillati > Bacillota > Bacilli > Caryophanales > Paenibacillaceae > Paenibacillus > Paenibacillus sp. FSL W8-0919. The sequence goes on along the minus strand of NZ_JBBOPV010000001.1, from coordinate 3,932,896 downwards.
GGCATGATCGTCAGCGATCATCAATCGAATCATCGGTCCCCCTCCTTCTCTGTTAATCTCTCCCTCAAGGGCAGCATAACCTCAATGATGGTTCCCTCCCTGTGTACACTGTATAACCGGAATCGTCCTCCTAGCGTTTCAGCGCGCTCGCGCATGCTGGACAGCCCGATGGAATGCTTTGTCAGCTCGTTCAATCGCTGCTTGGTAATCCCTCGCCCACGGTCCTCAATCCGAAGCTCGACTTCATCCTCCTGGAGGGATAAAGCTATCGTTACTTCCTTGGTATCCGCATGCTTGCTCACATTGTTCAGCGCCTCTTGGCCGATCCTCCACAAAGCTTCTTCCACGATACGAGGAAGCTCCTGTATCCCGCTGATATGCGAACGCACATGAAGCCTCAATCGTTCCCCGTATTGCTTAAGCCCTGTCATAAGCCCTTCCTCGAGTCCGGGCGGACGAAGCTGCATGATCAGCTCCCGCATTTCCTTCAGAGCGCTTTGCGATAACGACTGAATATCATGGATCGTGTCCTGCAGCATACTGTTTGTTTCGTTCGGCTCCCCGGCAAGCATACCGCCTACCCCCTTGGACATCATCACCAGGGAGAAGAGGGTTTGACTTACCGAGTCGTGCAGGTCCCGGGCTAGACGATTTCGCTCATCCATCCTTGCGAGCTCCCGTCGGTTCTCCTCCAGACGGAACCGCTGAAGCGTCATCCCGATATGTTCAGCCAGAGCCTCAATCACCCCGAGGTCCGCCCGGTACGAATCCCGGTAGGGGTTATACGCTACCAGAAGCAGTCCCTTTTCGGAATCACCTGCTGCCGCCAGCGGGACAGCAACCGCTCGGGTAACGGATGAGATCCATCCCTCTTTAGCCAAGTGATCCGCAAGCCGCTGGGCGTCTTCGGCACTTATCGGATCCGTCGTGACACTCCCCTTCCGGGAGCGGGTTCGTGCGGTATCGGCAAGTGGAAATTTGGCATGGGGCAGCGTGGTTTGCCCTCCGCTGTATAGGGCTCTGAGCGTCACTTCGTTGCCGGCGGGTTCCAGCAATGCGGCCACAGGCCAATCAAAATAACGGCCGATTAAGCTCATGACCTGCTTCGTTAATTCGGCCCGATCCACCGCTTGGGAAGCATAAGCACCGAGTGCGCCGCTATACTCTCCGAGCCGGGCGAACAAATCCGCGCGACGCTGCTCGGCTGTGTATAGACGCATGCGTTCGATAGCGCTGCCGATTTGGTAAGCCACCGACTCCAAGAGCGCCAGCTCCTCTTTGGAGAAGTGCAGCTTCCCGGGGGCAGCTACATTCAACACGCCGAACCTGCGGCTGCCGGATCGCAAAGGAACGGTTGCATGGTGGGTAATGCCTTCCGTATCGCCCCACTGGTACCGGACGGCGTTATCCAGACGTTTGCAATTCAAAATGTTTACGGCATTCCTCAAACGGCCGTCGTCATAACGCTCCAGGCACCAACAGCTGCCGCAGCGCATGGGCTTGTCGTCCTCCCTGCGGAGGGCAGGCGGCAAATTCCGGCCGGCAATGAATTCATGCGTTCCCGGATCCTCCACTAAGAACAGCCAACCGGTCGTAAGTCCTGTCAGCTCCAGCAGCTTCCCAATCACCACATCCAGCATGGGGATTAACTCATTCGATTCGTTCAACGTTTCGGCAATGGTCTTCAGCGTGATTAACTCCTGAACATGCGTATCGTGTGTGGACATACGCGAAAGCTCCTTTTATTTTGCATTCTGAAGTAACTATATTATATAATCCAGTCACGCACCACCTTCCCTCGGCTCCCTTGACCAGAATCCAACGTTCACCTTACGAATGTCTGGTAAAAAACAATTATTATTGTTTTATCTATTGCAAATTTCCACCAATCTATGGCTTAATATAGAGGTCGGGCCGACGAAATGAGCGGAAAGGAGGCTGAAGCGCAATGATTCAGATCCACGAGGTGGTATTCGCTTAAAGCGAATACCCGTTCCCATGGGAGCCCCCGGGGCTCCCTATATCTGTTTTCCAATTCGTAAACACAACAAATTATAAATTCGAAAGGAGGAGGGCAAGCATGATCAATACAATTGTTTTGACACTCAGCGATAGCTTGAACATTCATACAGAAAGAGGAGGGCATCGATGGGCCATTACAAAAACGGTAGAGAAGTGCTTCCCCCCGAGCTGCTGCAGCAAATTCAACAGTATATAGACGGAGAACTTCTCTACATACCGAAACAAAGCGAGCAAAGAGCCGGCTGGGGTGAATTAAGCGGTTCCCGAGAACGCATCGAACGTCGCAATAAGGAAATGTACCGGGCCTACTGCAAGGGCCGGACCATTGAAGAATTAGAACGGACCTACTTCCTGTCCGGAGAAAGCGTCCGCAAAATCATCAGTAAACTTACCCGCGTTGGGACTGGAACCTAAATCTATGAGACTTCCAAATGGCTCACGCGGATTACGATAGGACTGTTCCCCAGAGGGAGCAGTCCCTTTCAATTTACATAGCTATGATCGGCAATGGCCAAGATCGAGAGGGTGCCAAAGGCAGCTCAATATGTCCTATCGCACCGTTGCTCATGTTGGCTCGTATCCGCCCTGTCGAACAGATCAACATCTTTTCAAAAAAAAAACGAAAAACAATCAGCCCTTTCGCTTCCCTTAAGGAAGTCGGAAGGGCTGTGTTGTTCCTGTCCACGTTACCTAGTGCCTCTATTCGATTCACACGCAAGAAGCCGCTTGATTTTGAAGATGGGTATTCGGCACCATCACGGTCAGGATCCTAAGCGGCCGTCGTTCGCCGGGGCAACCTCAAACTTCAGCCCCCGTAAAGACCCCCGTCATTTCGGCTCAACCTCGTTCAGCGTCATTCGGTATTCCAAATCCTTCATGTACGTCCCATCCGCATGCCGGAAGATCATTCCGATCGCCAAATCTCCGCCCGTTCCGCGAACAATCGCGATCAGCCGGTTAAGTCCTCCCGCCAGGGTAATCTCGCGTTCCGGATTCGGGACCCGTTCGCCGTTCAAATAGATAACGTACGGCGCGCCGGTCTGAATCTGCAGTCGTCCCGCGCGAGGCGCTGCGGATTCACCCGGCACCCATACGAAGCAGCTCAAAAACCACGGATCCTTGCCCGCATCCCGGATGAGCAAAGCTCCATCCGCTCTCCTGCGCTCTTTTTTCTGCATCCAGCCGTAAAGGCCCTCTCCTAAATTGTTCAGCGAAAAATCAGGATCGGTATAATATGCCTTCATCGCTTCGTAGTCGGCATAGGTCGGGCAGGGCAGCGCCATGACCGCCTCCACGGACCATGCCCCGTCATCCTTCTCGCTCTCAAGGAAGCCGTCGTCAAAGTCCGCGCCAAGATTGGCCAACAAACGTGCGTACAGCCTTCGTGCCTTGTCGCTGTCAGCGTCAAGCGACAGCTGTGAGCACAGGATGGAGCCGCCGCCCGCCTTGACCTCGATCAGGAATGCCCCGGATCCGCGCGCCTTGCTGCGATTCAGCTCAACCAGCGCGAGGCGGCTGTACTCCGAAGTGTAGCCGTTCACGAAGTAATCCTTCCAGGCGGTCCCTTCGGCGCTGGCCAACAATGTCGTTGCTTCCTGCACCTCCAGCCGGTGCGAGGCTAGCGGCCGGTTGGCGGCGTCCCGCGGCGACAGAAACACTTTGTCAAAGCCGAACAGATCAACCGGACTGAAGCCGCTCACCAGCTCCCCGGCGTCGCCCGCAGCCAGATGGAACGTTTCATGCGGCTCCACAAGCACCGGCCGGCCCAGCAGCCGGGCAAGCGCCTCCTGGTCGCAAGGCTCCGCCGGCAGGACAAGCACCCGTCCACCGGCTTCGGCATAATGCCTGATTGCCTCGGCGAGACCAGGGGCATCGAGCAGGCAAGCCTCTACAACCAGCATGCGGAGATCTTTTGCAGATTGGGCAAAGCCGTCACCTTCACCAGCCGGTGCAGATTCCATGAGCGCCTCGGCATCAAGCAAAGCGCAGCGCAGCTGCAGCTTGTCGAGAAATGCCGCAGCCTCTCCGCCAGGCCGAACCAACGCGCCTGAGGGCCCAGCGTCATCCCCGGTTAATCCATCTGCGCGGCCCGCGTAAGCAAGCAGGTTGCGAAGCAGCAAGCAGGCTTGCGGAGCACGAGCGATATTGGCCATCAGCTCCAGCTGGTTCGCCAGCAACAAGCCGCGGCCGTTTCGGTATTCCAAGAGCGGGGTCCATAGATCCCCGCCGTCGCCGAAATCGCCTGCGCCGCATTCCAGAAGCATGGTGAAATCCCCGGCTGCCGGCTTCTCGAATGCTGCGCGAATGATCGGCAGCGGTCCTTCCTCGCATAGCTCCTCCTGCCAGAACATTAAGTCCTCGTCTCCGATTCCCGACAGAACCGGATGGCGGTAATCGCCGGCATGGGCACGAAGGAACGGTCTTCGCGACAGCGTTAGCCGTCCCAGCGACAGCCCGGTCTGCTCCAGCATCACCAGATGTCCGCCTCGAGCAACGAAGTCTTTCAGCAAATCCTCGAGCGAGCCGTCCGGGTCCACCGTCCTGCTGCCGATGATGAGCAAGCCAGCGGCCGGCAGCTGGGCGATCGCCTCCCGATCCACCCGTTCGCAGCCGGGAACGAGCCTGCGGAGGATGTCGTAATCCTCTTCCGATCCCCAGTAGGCGGCCGGACGTTCGACGTCGACGGGATCGTGGAGCAAACTGGCTGACACGAGCCGGAACTCTACGCGAAGCTCATGCATCCGCCGCCCGCCATGGAGCAGCACTGCCGAAAGCACGGCCACCCCTTCTCTCTTGACGGGTGCGGGAGTCCAGGTTATCCCGATTGTTCTAGATTCGGCAGGCTCTTGACGGAAGGCGAAGACCTGCTCATGAACGACCGCCTCTCCCTGTATGATCTTGCATTCAATCCGTACCTCTTGCTCCGAGAGCGTATCATTGAAGACGTCAAAATGTCGGGTGATGGGCGCATCATCATAGAAGCAGCGATTATATTCAGACGCGAACATCGTGACCGGCTTAAACGCCTCGGCCATGATGGCGAACGCCGGATTGGGCGCGTACATCGGATGATCAGGCAGCAGTCCGTTGTTGATCGTCAGCGAATAAGCCGGGATCCTTCGGGGCATTACACCGGGCAAGCCCGGTACCGATGGCGGAACCGCAGCATCGCGCTCCGGCATCGCCCTCATGAAGTAATGCGCGAAATTGAACGTCGATATGCCGGAGACGCCTTGCCGCCGCGCATACTCTACGAATAAGCGCTCCTTCTGAGCCAGTCCTGCCGCACTCTCGTCTGTATCCCGGTATGCCCTCAGCCCAACATACTGGCTGCTGTTCTGCGGACAGATGTACCACCATCCTCCGTGTTCGCCGTAGGTCAGCGGAACGGACCGGTCCCACTGAGCTATCGTGCCGTCGATGTTGTAATGTCGGCTTTCCACCTCCGTATGCGCTTTGGGCAGCAGCCGGTTGTCTCCTTCGGCGACGATCGGTCGCGTTGCGTCCAGTTCCCGGATCGCTTGGATGAAGCAGGGCATATGCAGCTTGTAACCGTCCCGTCCGTCCACCCAGCGCATTTCGTTCTGGAGGCTCCACATGATGACCGACGGGTGATTCTTGTCCCGGCGAACGAGCCGCAAAACATGCATGCGGCAGTTGGCTATATAGTCGGGATGGTCGGCAAGCATCGATTTGGCCGATCCATATATTGCCGTTTCGTCGACGATCAGCATCCCTTCTTCGTCGGCGATCCGCACGTAATCCTCCGGATACGGCTCGGCATGCAGACGAACGCTGTTGATCCCGATGGAACGGCACATCCGGTACCAATTACGGATGTACGCTTCCGTCTGCTGCAGCCCACCTTGAAAATGCCATGAATCGCCGCGAAGCCGGATCGGGATGCCATTCAGCATAAACCGCGGGCCTTCGCACCAAAACTCGCGGAAGCCAAACACTTCAACACGTTGATCGACAACCTGCCCGCCATCCAGCAATTCAACTTCGGCCGCATACAGAAACGGCGTATCCGGGTCCCACAGCTTGGCATCCCGCCAATCCAGGCTGAAAGCGGCACGGTAAACAGCTCCGCCGCGATCGTTTACGCACAGCCGGAGATGTGAAGCCGCTTCAAAAACGAAGTGCTCCGCCGGCCGCTCCGCTTGAAGGACCGGCGGTCCCCCTTGGGCGAGCCCTCTTCGAGCCGTGCCGCTTCCGTGTTCGAGCATCTCACGCTCCGTGCCCGTTCCTCCGAGCGTGCAAACCTGCAGCGGTTTGCCATCATCAGCCGCTTGCCGGCCGCTCCCGCTGCCAGGGAAATCTCGATGATTCAGCAGCTGATCATCCCGCTGCGATATCACTCCGATTTTCCGGATATTCACTCTGACGCGGAGCGAGTCTGAGGCCGCCTCCGGATCGGTTGTTCCGGCCAACACATCCAGCTCAAACCGGCCTTTCCGGACGGATGTACGGATCGTAACATCCTCTATGGATAGGGGAGGATAGCTCTCCAAATATATATCCTGCCATATCCCCCGGGCGACATTGCCAAACCAGGAGCCCGTCAGACCTGTCACCTTCTCCATGCCAGACGGGAGCGTCACTTTGTCGAAGCTTCCGCATACGACATGGAGATGATGCTCACTCCCCTGGCCGACCTTAGGCGTAATATCTAATCGCAGCGGCAGATAGCCGTCTTCCCATACGGCAACTTCTTCCCGATCGAGAAAGATGACGGCCTTTTGCATAATGCCGTCCAGGCGCAGCACGATTCGCTGCCCGGCCATGTCCTCGGGAATCCGAAAGCTTCGATGCAGCACGCCAGCCTCCGCTTCGTCCCATTCTTTCGGGTAGCCGTAAAGGTCCATCGGAGCATATCCGTGCTCGGGAATTTCACCGAACGTTTTGCCATTCGCCTGCCTGTAGGAGCGCCGCCAGCTGGACGGGACTTGCACCCGCCGCGATTCGTATACAAGCTCATCCGGCAGCCGCCTCCACTGCGTCTGGCCATACAACGGCATAAAATCCCATTCCCCGTTCAGACACACCCGATTACGCATCGTTCATTTCCTTCCTTTCATCATAAACTCGCAAGTCCAGCACCAGCTCCAGCTCCCGCCAAATCTCCTGTCCAGCTGGAACATCCCCCCATTTGATGAAATGCGGCTCCATCACCTCTGCCCAATTGTCCGGTCGAAGCTTCGTGTTCAGCTTTCCTTCGTACGGGGCGGGCTCGATCGTGGCCGGGAGCTCGGAATAGAAGAAGAGCACCGTCTCGTGCATGCCGATGATCCCATACTTGTCGCCGTCGCCCGGCCGCTCTTCCTGGTATTGATAATGGTAATACACGTAGCTTGCAGCCTCTTTCGGCTTTAAACGAGCGATCCTTCCGTACGGCAAGCTGTTTTCGTTCCTGCGCTTCCAGTGCAGCTCCGAAACGGGGGATTGATAATGAAAAATATCGATCATCGGCGCCCACCTCCGTCCCGGTTCTGCGCCGGGCCATGCCGCCAGCCAGGCATCGGCTTCCGGCAGCAAGCTTTCCGGGCGTACCGGCCCGCGTAGGCATTCGTAATATAGGAACAATCCGCTTCCGTTCGCAAACAAGCTCATTCTGGATCATGCTGACGTTCCATGGCTTTCTCGGCCGCGAACCTAATCCGCTCCTCGCGTAAACCGGAAACGGCGTCCATATTGCCGATTCCTTCGGCTCTATATAAGCAGCGCTTCATAACACACCTCCAAACGTGAAATTATGAGTTAGCCACTGTCACAGGAATTGTGTCTGCTACAAACTTCACTTGCCCGATTCCGGATATAAAAGGCGCTGCCCCCCGATCGCGGGAGGAAGCGCCGCATTTAAGAGACCACGGTGAAGCGAATGTTGTCAAACAGCATATAATCGAAACCGCTCACGTAAAAGCCCACTTTCCCGGATGGCCTGTGATTCGGATCAGTGCCGGCCAGTCTTGACTCGCCGTCGACGTAAACCGCAACGTCTCCGTCCTTCACGATAATCTTGACTGCATATTCCGTGTCCGGCTGAAGGTCCCGATGCGGCAAGGCGGACTCGGCGATCTTCTGCCAAGCCGTATCATACAGGATCCAGGCGGATGTTCCGTCCGGACGCGTACGATAGCCGATTCGAGTCGAGCCGGTGGCATCCTGCCGATCAAAGACATACATCGTGCCGTCGTCCGGCATGACAGCCGGGGTCTTCAGGGTGAAATCAAGCTCATACGATTGGAAAGCCCTGTCCAGCAGCCCCGTTGCCCCGTTCAAGATTTTGTAGCGCCGATTGCCGTCCGGATCCACAGCGATGCTCCGGTTCGGGTCTACCGGCCATCCATTGCCCCCTGTCTCAAAATCGGTTTCATGCATGATGCTCGAAACGGTTACCTTGATATCCGCTTTGACGAGCGGATTGGCAACGGATACGGCCGTGACGGTCGTCTCGCCTTCATATACGGCGCTGACGACCCCCGTATCGCTCACCTCCGCTACGGCCGGATCGGCGGATTGCCAGATCACGCCGGTGTCCGGGGTGCCGGCGGGGTCGAACGTCAGCTCAAGCTGCCGCTGCTCCCCGGCGGCAAGCCGCACTTCGCGTTCCGAAGGAATAATGCCGGCCAGCTCCGTCGTCAGCGCTTTGAACCGGATGTCGTCAAACAGCATGTGGGTGACGTTGTTCACGTAGAATCCGACCTTGCCCGCCTCGTTATGGCCGGGATCGGCAGCCTTCAGGCGGAATTGGCCGTCCACGTACACGCTGATCTCGCCGCCATGCACAAGGATTTTGATCTCGTACTCCGTATTCGGCTTTAAATCGTGGCCGGGCAGCTTCAGTTCGTGAAGAATCGTCCAAGCGGCGTTATACAGCAGCCAGGATGATGTGCCGTCCGGGCGGGTTTTGTAGCCGACGCGGGTAGAGCCGCTGCCGGCCTGGCGGTTGAACACGTACAGGGTCGCGTTTTCCCCGATCGACTCCGGCGTCTTCAGCTTGAAGCTCAGCTCATAATCGGAAAAGGTTTTGGCGCTTAGAGCGGTAGCGCCATTAAGAATTTTGTACCAGCGGTTGTCCCCTTCCTTGACGATGCTGCGGTTCGCATCCTGCGGCCAGCCGTTAGCCCCTGACTCGAAATCGGTGAAATCCATGATGCCGTCTCCGGCCTCGACCGTAACGTCCACCGTTGCCGTGAGCTGCGGATTCTCCGCCGATGCCACCGTAATGACCGTCTGGCCGACCTCCTGACCTGTAACGATGCCGTTATCGTCGACCGCAGCGATGGCGGGATCCGTCGATGTGAAGACCAGCTTCGGATTATCGGCGTTCCATGGCAGAACCGCCGTCCGCAGCTTTACCGTTTTCCACCGGTCCACCGTAACCTCGTCGTCATAAACCACGACGCCTTCGACCGGGTATCCGTCCGGGCTGTTGGTCGTGCCCGCTTTCCCGTGGATGCCGATCTCATGGAACGGGATATCGGGAAAGCCGGGTATCGCCTCGAATACTTGAGCATCCGGTCGAAGCGACAGGTCGCCTCCCGCCAAGTTGACGAAGCCGGGATCCTCGTCGGTTACCCAGTTATCCGCATATTGGACAAGATTGAATTTGTCGTACGCGCCTTCCTCGTTCGTCGTCGAACTGCGTGGTACCGTCGGATTGTAGACGACGTTGCCGTGGAATGTATTCGTATCCGGATAATAGCGGTTTTCCGTGAAAAAGTTCGCGAGCTCCGGATACTTGGCCAGGTACGGCGTGCCGACAAAGTCGTTGTTGGCTTCGAACAGCGCCCTCCATTTCGGCATGTAATTCAGCGGCACCTGATCGTCCGGCTCGTCGCCGAGGAACAAGTCGGCATAGTCGTACGGAACCTTGCTGTCTACGAAAATATTGTTGCGGGTCAAGATATGGGCCCCGCCGTTATTTTTGATCGCCGAGTTGCCCATTTTGTAGAATATATTCTCGTCGATCTTCAGCCCCATCGTAAAGTTGTCGGGATAGACGCCTTCAACGCCAGGCTTGCTCTCCCCGATATGGTGGAAGTAATTGCGGCGGATGACGGTGCCGCGCTGCTGCGGCGTCTCGCCGGCGTTCATATAAATGGCGCCGAGATCGGAGAACGTTTTGCATACGTCGTAAATGTTGTTGTACTCCACCAGATGATCATTGCCGAATATCAGCACGCCGGGATGCGGTGCGTCATGCAGCTCGTTGTTCGACATGCGGTTGCCCACTCCGGACAAGAGCACGCCGGGGTTGTAAGCTTTATGATAATAAGCGAAGTCATGAATGTGCGAATTCTCCACCGCGTTGTTGCCCGGAGCGAGGGTAGTCTTGTCGCCACCGGTGAGCGTAACGGCAGTGCCCCCGATATGATGGATGTGGGTGTTCTCGATTTTATGGTCTGTTCCCGGCACTCCGGCAAAGTCGTTATAATGGAATCGGCTCTGGGTGTTCACCAGCACGCCGCTGTTGGTGAAATTGCGGATTTCGCTTTGCAGAATGCGCATGTGGCTTCCGCCCATGAACACAACCGCCGAATCGCGCCCGTTCTCCAGAATAAGCTCGGAGAAATCAATATAGGATGCATCGATCGCATTGATCATCGGTGTTTTCAGCATCGTTACTTCAATGGATGGATCGGCGGTCATAAATTCGGCGTTCGGCAGAAAATACAGCTTCCCGGTTTGGCGGTCGATATAATACTCGCCTGGCATATCGATCTCCTCGAGCAGGTTTTGCGCAAAATGGAAATCCGGGTACCAATTCTTGAAGATGCCGCTCATCTCGCCGTAACGGAGCGTTATGCTCTTGGCTTCCGTGTCGATGGCGGCGATTTGGTTGTAGGACCATTCCCAGCTATACCCGAAAATGCCGTCGAGCCAAATATCATCCGCCTGCGTCCAATATTGCGGCCTGTCATACGTGTAAGTGAAAGTGCCGCCCTGCTTATGAACCTCCCCGTCCGGACTTTTTCGAGTCGGTCCGGGATCGAGGATTTCGTCCATTTGCACCGTTCCCTCGTTCGGCCAGCGCGCCAATGTCATCCCTTGCCCACCGACGTACAGCTCCATCGGCGGAACCTTGCTCAAATCGTTGGCCAAATAATATCCGTGCCGGCTCATCTCTCCGTAATCCGTGATGCCGAGTGAAGCCAGGTCGGCGACCAGGACTTTGCTTCTGGCCTCCTCGCTAATGATGCGATTCAAAATGGCCGTGTCGGTAACCGGAACGAACGCGGATTTCTCAAGCCTCCTTGAGCCGGACAATATGACCGTCTCACCCGGATAAGCCGTGTACGTGATCGGCTTGCCGGCTTCCCCCGAATCCTGGGCGTTCAGCTCGAAGCTTGCCGTCCGCTCGTAACGCCCTTCGCGAAGATAGACCGTGACGCCTCCCCTCGGCAGCCCTTTCTTTGCTTTCAGCGCACGGATGGTATCCCGCGCTTTTTCCAACGTTCGAAACGGTTTGTTCTTCGTCCCTTTGTTCGAATCACTTCCGTCCGGAGCGACGTAATAGGCCGTCCCGTGCGGATTGCCGTAGGCCGATGCCGTGTCGGTCATCAGTGCAAACGGATGCAGCGCGAATAGCAGGCTTGCAGCCAGCGCAGCAAGCAAAAGCTTTTTCATCATTTGCTCTCCTTCCTCCAAGTGGGGTACGGACAGCCATACCGCGAAGCACGGCATAGTCGTCCCAGGACAGCAGGTTTCTCTCGGGCGCTTAGGTGCCTATCCTTTAACGTTTGTCCGGGCCGACGATTATTTCAAGCCCTTCTCTTTCAGGAATTGCTCGAATTGTCGCGTCACCTCCTCCACATACCGATCTTCACCCGCTTCCTTCAGCTTGCCGTACAGCACGGGCCAAGTCTCCTCGAAATCAAGCGTGCCGGTCACGAGCCCCCGCTTGTATTCGCCCCATACGGCGTTCAGGTTGGCGATCTCCGTGCTGACCGGCTCCGAATTGAACTTGAAAGCACCCACCGGGTTAATTTCGGAGCTCGTGTTGATTTTTTTCGTTTCCTCCCAAATGTTTTCCGGCTGTCCTTCCTTCAGGTAGGAATTGAAGACGCTGCCGAACACCCAATCCATGTTCGGGCGGTATCTGGAATCCGCCATCGGCTTGATGTACTCGCCGCTCAGCTTCTCGTAATGTACGCCCTCCAAGCCGTTGCACAGCAGATTGTAAAGCTCCTTGTCGGTGTTGATCAGATTCAGCAGCATCATGGCCCGTTCCGGATTTGGCGAAGTGCGGCTGATCGACTGATTGGTCGTCGCCGAATAGCCGTTGGAGAACCAATCGCTAAGCGGGATGATGACGACGTCGTTGCCGCCGTTCTTCGCTTTCACTTCCGCCTCGACGCCCGGCTTTAACGTGACGTCGAACTCTACCGCAATCTGGCCTTTGGATTGATAGTCGGTCATTTTTTCCGTAGCGGCGTCCTTGTGGATGTAGCCAAACTTATACCACTTGCTGGCCAAACGGAAATTATCCAGCTCCTCCTCGGGGTAGCGGTAAAGCGTATAGGTCGGGTCATCTGTTTTGATGTAGAAGTGATCGTCCAGTCCCGGAACGACCCAATACTCATCATCATGCGCCTGAGGGTTGACGAATGAGCCGCCGAACAGGCCGATCGGAATGATGCCCGGCTCGTTTTGCTTGATTTGTTCGAGGAACGGCTCGATATCCGCTATGCTTTTAATTGTCGAAGGATCCAGGCCGTATTTATCGGCAAACCGCTTTTGTACGATGAACCCGTAACGCGAACCGTTGATCTGCTGATTCGGGACGCCGTAAATTTCCCCGTCAACCGAAAGGCCCTCCCACATGACCTGCGGAACGTCCGCTTTCAGCTCCGGCGCGTATTGGTCCAAGAGCCCGTTCAGCGGCTGAATGGCACCCTTGCGTACCAGCTCCTCCGGTTTCAGCATGTAGCCGGTCCACAGGATATCGAACTTCTCGCCCGCAGCCAGAACGGTGTTCATCTTCTGCACGTAATCCCCCAGGGCGACCGGCATCAGCTTGACGGTGGCGTTCAGCTTTTCTTTGACGATTTTGTTGATCTCCTCTTCGACCTTCTTCTGGTCCGGCTGAAGCTGAAGCAGCGGATAATACCATGTGAGCTCGACGGGCTCAAGCCCGCTTGTTCCGCCTGCCTCCGGCGTTGTTCCTTGCGCTTCCGGCGTTCCTCCGCCGTCCGTGCCGCTTCCGCCATTCCCGCCGCAGCCGGCGAGCGCGGTCATCGCGATCAAGGCGATCGCCAGCAGCCCTAACAGTCTTTTTTTCATGACATGACCTCCTACACGTTTATTGGTTGTTCTATGTTAACCCTTGAGGGAGCCAACCGTAAGCCCTTTCACGAAAAATCGCTGGAAAAACGGAAAGATGACCAGCATCGGCCCGCCGGCCAGCACCGCAATCGCCATTCTTGCCGAATTGTTCGGAAAGCTGGATAGATCGATCCCCAGCTGCTGCGTAAATTCCGAATTGGAGGTGATGAACTCGATGCTGGACAACGTCCGCACGAGCAGCAGCTGCAGCGGCACCTTGTTCGGATCGTCGATGTACAGCATGGCGTTAAACCACTCGTTCCAGTACGTAAACGATATCAGCAACCCGAGCGTGGCCAGGGCCGGTGTGGACAGAGGCAGAATAATCCCGAAAAAGATGCGGAGCTCCCGCGCGCCGTCGATTTTCGCGGATTCCACGATTTCCAGCGGAATTTTGGACATGAAGCCTTTCATGACCATAATGTTGAACGGGGACAGCAGCACCGGAAGAATCAGAGCAAGCAAGCTGTCTTTCAAATGCAGGTACTGCGTGATCAGAATGTAGGAAGGAACGAGGCCTCCGCTGAACAGCATCGTGAAAAAGACGTAAAACGTTGTCGCCCGGTTGTAGCGGTAATCCGGCCTGGAAATGACGTATGCGGTCATCGCGGTAAGCAGCAGACCCGCCAGCGCTCCGATCACGGTCACCGTGACCGTTACCCCGTATGACCGCAGCAGAATGTCGGGTGCATCCAGAAGGTAGCGGTACGCCTCCAAGCTGAAGGATTTGGGCAAAAACTGATACCCGTTTTCGGTGAGCGACGCTTCGTCGGTGAAAGACACGGCGATAACAAGCAGGAACGGAAGGACAACCGCCAAGGAAAGCAGGGCAAACAGCAAGTGAATGATCATTTTGGAAAGCTCGAACTTTTTAGGCACCGGGTGTCTCCTCCTTTCTTACCACAGGGAATGGTCGGGATTGATTTTGCGCACGATTCCGTTCGCGACAAGCACAAGCACGAAGCCGACCACCGACTGGTAAAAGCCCGTAGCCGCCGACATGCTGACATTGCCGATCTCGCGCAGCGCCCGGTACACGTACGTGTCGATAATATCCGTGGAGCCGTACAGGAACCCGGAGTTGTTCGGAATGAAGTAATGCAGACCGAAATCGCCGCGGAACATGCTGCCGATTGAGAGAATCAATAGGATGATGACCAGCGGGGCCAGCAGCGGGACGGTAATTTTGGCAGCCATCTGCCACTTCGTCGCCCCGTCGATGCGGGCCGCTTCGTAATACTCGCTGTTAATGCCGATAATGCCGGCGAAATAGATGAGCGTGTTGAACCCGACCGCTTTCCATAAATGGACAAGGATGAGGATTGCCGGCCACGCCTCGGCCGTCTGGTACCAGCTGACCGGATCGATGCCGAACATCTGCAGGGTCCGGTTGATGAAGCCGTCGGAATGGTTCAGGAAGGCGTAGGCCACGTATCCGACGAGCACCCATGACAAGAAGTGCGGCAGGAATAAAGCGGTCTGATAAAATTTGCTCCATTTCGCCCGGATCTCGTTCATAAAGATCGCCAGCAGCAGCGCGGCCACGGTCGTCACAACGATGTAAGCGGCATTGTACAGCACGGTGTTGCGTGTGATACGCCAAGCCGTATCGGTCGAGAACAGATAGCGGAAGTTCTCCAATCCTACCCATTCGCTGCCAAATATGCCGAGATCGTAGCGGTAATGCTTGAAGGCAATGATCAAGCCGACCATCGGAATATAAGCAAAAATCAACTTATACAAAATCCCCGGCAGGGAGAGCAGGAACAGCTCCCGATTGTTCCGAAAATGCTGCAGCTCCCTGCGTATCACCGACTTTCGCTTACGTGCCCCTGGGGGCGCGGGCGTCCGTTCGGGTTCCGGAACCGACCGGTGAGCCGTCCCGGTCTCGACCGATCGTGAAACATTGTTCAACATAGCCAAAGCCCCTCTCTTTCGTTATGCGCTTCTCGCCTGCATCCCAGGCTTTGCATGTTTAACGATAGCGCAAGCCTCGGCCTTGCGTTACTGTACATTTTTTGGATAGCTGTACGGGCGGACTGTAGGGATTCCCGATTGCTGTACAGCTGCCTGTAAGGATTCAGGTTTACTGTACAGATGTCCTCTCCCTTCGAAAGGGTGCAGGACGAACCGGGCTAAGGCACAGAAGACGGCCGAATTGAAGACAAGGGCATGCCAAAAACCCGCAAACGGTCATCTTCATTTGCGGGTCGTATGGAAAGCTGCCGATTCTCGGATTAAGTGCTGCGGTCGATGGCCGACTTCAGGCGGTACTCCTTCGGTGTCGTGCCATAACGGCGCTTGAACAGCCGATAGAAATAGCTTTCATTGCCGAAGCCCACCTTCTCCATAATTTCGGCTACGGTCAAATGCTGCTGTTCCAAATAATGCTGAGCCCGGGCCAGGCGGGTAGCGTTAATCTGGTCGACGACAGTCGTTCCCTCCTGGGCTTTGAACACCTGTCCCAAGTAGACGGCGCTCATCTTCAGCATGTCGGCAATCTTCTGAACGTTGAGGTCCGGGTCGGCGTAATGCTTGTCGATCATCTCTTTGACAGTGTCAGCCAGCAGACGGTTCTTATCTTCGCGGGCGCTGCGCCGCTGCTCGAACACATCCCGAACGACGTCAAGAAGAACGCCCTCGATCTCGTCCAGCGTCTCTTTCTCGAGAATGCGCCGATTGATGGCCTGCAGATCGACCGATACCGGGTTCAGATTATGGTTATTCATTTCGCTCAGCGTATGGCTCAGGGTCATCGTAAGATGGAGCAGCGCCGAGAACATGTTGTCAAAGCTGAGCTCGCCAAGCAGCTCCCGCAAGCTTCGGATGGCTTGCTCCGTCTCGTCGGGATTCCCGCCTTTCAGCCCTTCGGTCAACCGGCGCTCCAGCTCCTTCGGAATGCCGAACGACGGGTTCCGTTCGTTTCGGATGATCATCTCAGGCCGAATCACCGCTCCTTTGCCAAAAATCATACGGTAGCTGGCATGCTTCTGGGCTAGATGGTAATGCTTCGTCAGCTGACGGTAATCCTCGAACGTTTCGCTCAGCGTTACGGTAAACGTGATCCGATAATAGCGGAGGATCGTTTGCTGTAGCTCCCTGAACCGTTCATGCAGCGATTCGAGCGTCGCTTGTTCGCCGCCTGCGATAAAGACAAGATGGCCGCTCTTCATATCCGCAGCTTCACACGTTCCGCCGCGCGAGAGCAGCTCCTGGCCGATGTTCGCTATGGCGAAGTAATACAGCGACTCGGACTGCGAGCCCGGCTGCCGCGCCAAGCCCTGCAGATCGTCAATCTGCACGAGCGCTAACCGCAGCGGCGAAGGAAACGCGATATCCATTCCGTACTGATCCTTGATGCGCAGGAAGGCAGCTTCGTCCATGCTCTCGCTGTGACTGATCAAACTCCGCATATGATATGCCTTGGCGATATTCCACTGTGAGAGGCGCTCCTGCTCCAGCCCCTTGAGCTTGCCGATCATTTCCGTAACATTCTCCGTGATGAGCGACAGCTCATCCTTCGCTTTGGCGTGACCGCGTCCGTCGTGGGGAACGAGTGTGAGCAGCCGACCGACCGGCTTATACAGCCGCAGCGAAATGAATACCGACAGGAGTATTGCCAATAGGGACACGGAGAAGGTGACGGTTATTTCCGTCCACCTCATTTGCCGGACGCTCCCGAGCACGTCATCATAGTCCTGCAGGCTGATGATCTGCCAGTGGTTCAAGCCTTTGCTCAAATAGGTGACCTTGTACTTTTTCTCCCCCTGCTCGTGGATAAAGGAGCCCGGCATGTTTTCCGCTGCGCCCATGCGCCCGAGCAGATCGTTCTTGATGTCCAGTCCGTCCGGCAGTGTGCGATCCCCCGCCATCAGCACTTGCCCTTCGCCGTCGGTGACGAACAGAACGTCGTCTTCCCGTTCAGCCACACGATTAAGCGCTTTCACATTGTCAAGCATCCACCCCGGCTTCACCGTCAAGATGAGCGCGTTGCGATTGACCGAACCGAGACTCGGTCCGTCGTAGACAAAAAAAGCAAACACATCGACGCCTTCCTGCTCCCCATCAAGATCGAGCGGGATGAGCTGCAGCTTCGGCAAATCGGCACGGGAAGCCATATACGCTTCCAGTGCTCCGTACAGGACGCTCGTGTCCATGTCGTGGCTTAGCGACGAGAAGAACCGGCTCTGCTTGCCGTTGTAAAAAACGGCTGCATGCAAATACGGCGATGCGGCAACCGTCCGGTTGAGCCGCTCAATCTTTAAGATGCTTTGCTTATAGTCCGACCCGGATTTGAGCGCGATCAGCTCCTCGTCATTGTACAACGAGACCGCCAAATCCTTCACGATGCCGTTCATGTTCTCGATATTGTAATCGATTTGGGTAAGCAGCTTGCGATCGGCTTCATTCTGCAGGCTTAACACCTTATCGCGTGCAGATGCATTCAGAAGTAAGGAAGCCACGGCCAGCATCGCGACAACGAGCATAAAACTTAACAAGATCCGCTGCAAATATTTGCGAGAGCGGAGCGTCTGCAGCATGTTCATTGGACCACTCTCCATGCATAAGTTGGGTGGCTTTACTATAAGCCTGCGGGAAAATCGTTGTCAATCGGGATTTTTGGCCCCGCCTCCCCTTCACCCCGCTGCCGTTGCAGCATCCGCCGATACGCCCCCGGCGTCACACCATGCTTGGCGGTAAACAGGCGAGTCATGTAATTGGCATCTCGAATCCCCACCCTGTACGCGATCTCGGAAATGCCAAGCACCGTGCCGCCCAGCAGTTTCTTGGCCTCCTCCAGGCGCAAATGCAGCACGTATTGAAGCGGCGTTTTACCGATATGCTTTTTCATGCATCTCGCAATATAGCCTGCCTGGAAATGCAGCTCCTCCTCGAGCGACGCTCTGTCGAACGGCTCCTTCCAATTTTCATTCAAATATGCAACGGCAGCCCTGGCCAGCCGTTCGGAGGGCTCGGGTGCTGTCGTCCGCGCGCATTCCGCCTGCAATGCGGCGAACAGTTTGGCGAGCAGAAGATGGAGCAGAATCGCGTTTTCCCCGTTCAGTCTGTTATGGGTATCGTTCAACCCGCGGAGGATCGGCTCGATCGCCTGCACGTCCACAGCGGCAAACTTCGGCAAATACATGCGCTGCTGCGCTGGGGGCTCGACGTCCTCGACCGTGCCTTTGGACAGCAGCACGGACCAGGGAATGTCTTCTTGCCGGATGCGCGTCGCAGCATGCCCATGGATGAAATGCACCCAGTAAATCTCCGTATCCTCTTCGCAGGATCGATGCCCGATATGAGGCAGGCCCGCCTCCAGCACAAGCAGCTTGCCCGGGCTGATCTCGTATTCGGTTCCCTCTTCGGTCATATAGAACGTTCCCCTCGTAACCAACAGCAGGTCATAGACGCCGAAGGTGCGGGCGAAGTGCCGGTCTCCCGGCTTCCATACGGCATGTCCCGCCGTCACGAATTGCGGCAGCGGCGGAATCGCGAATTCAAGGCATAGCAAAACAGCAGGCTCCTCTCTCGCATAAGTTCATTTTGTGCTATTCAAAGTCTATATTATCACTGGTTCGAAGGCTGGAAAAGAGTTACATTGGAGCACAAGAAACCGTTCTCATGAATATGCAAAGGGGCTGACCACGCATGCGATTCCGTCAGGTTCATCTCGATTTTCATACGTCAGAGGCCATTCCGGGCATCGGAAGCCGCTTCTCCAAATCCCAGTTCCAGAACATGCTTCGATTGGGGCACGTCGACTCCATCACGGTCTTTTCAAAATGCCATCATGGCTGGGCATATCACCCCAGCGAAGCCAACGAAATGCACCCTCATCTAGCCTTCGATTTGCTGGGCGAGATGATTGCAGCCGCGCATGAAATCGGCGTCAAAACGCCGGTATACCTATCGGCCGGCCTCGATGAAAAGCTGGCTCGCCGCCATCCCGAATGGCTGATTCGGGATGCGGAAGACCGGACGCGCTGGGTGAAGGATTTCATGACACCAGGCTATCACGAGTTCTGCTTCAATACACCTTACCTGGACATTCTGCTGGCGCAGATCCGAGAGGTTGTCACCCGCTATGATGCCGATGGCATATTCCTTGACATCGTCGGCATCCGTAAATGCAGATGCCAATACTGCGTCGCTTCGCTGCGGAATGCCGGTCAAGATCCGCGGGACGAAGCAGCCGTAGCTGCCTTGGGCGAGTCGATCTACCTGAATTATACCCGGCTTGTGCGGGAAACGGTGGACGCTGTGAAGCCCGGTCTTCCCGTCTTTCATAACAGCGGCCATCAACGCCGGGGCCGCCGCGACCTCGCCCATGTCAACAGCCATCTGGAGCTGGAATCGCTGCCGACCGGAGGCTGGGGGTACGACCACTTCCCCCTGTCGGCGCGTTATGCCCAGACGCTCGGCATGGAGTATCTAGGCATGACGGGAAAATTCCATACCTCCTGGGGCGAATTCGGCGGCTACAAGCATCCGAATGCGCTTCGGTTCGAAACGGCGCTAAGTCTCGCTCACGGCGCCAAATGCTCGATCGGCGACCAGCTCCATCCGTCAGGCTTCATGGATGAAGCAACGTATGCCCTGATCGGCGCCGCCTACTCGGAGGTGAAAGCCAGAGAACCGTGGTGCAGCGGCGTTGCATCCGTGGCGGACATCGCGGTCCTGTCGCTGGAAGCCGCTTGGGAAGCTTGCCCGGATGTCCGGAAGTCGGAGGACCGGACGAATCTGGCCGATGCCGGAGCTGTGCGCATGCTGAATGAGGGCCATTATTTATACGACATCGTGGATGCTGAAGCAGATTTCGGGCGCTACAAGGTGCTTATTTTGCCCGATGAAGTTCCGGTATGGCCGCAACTAGCAGAGGCCATCCGCTCATTTACCGATAACGGCGGCAAAATTCTGGCAACGGGACGTTCGGGCCTGAACCCGGCCGGCAACGCGTATATGCTGGACCTGGGGCTGGATTGGAAGGGAGCAAGTCCCTACCGCCCTTCCTATTTCCGTCCGGATTTTACGCCGGGTTCCCTGCTCCCCGCTTCGTATGTTATGTATGGCGAAGGACAGCAGGTCGAATTGAACGGCGGGCGGGCACTTGGTAGCCGGGAGCATCCATATTTCAACCGCGACGTTTTCACATTTTGCTCGCATATGCACACTCCAAGCGCTGGGGAGGACAACGGACCGGGTATGATCGAAAGTTCAAACGGGATCTACATGGCCTGGAATGTGTTCAGCGAGTATGCCGATAACGGTCACCTCATCCTGAAAGAGATGGTGCTCCATGCACTCGGCCGCCTGCTCCCCCAGCCTTCCCTGCGATGTGATTTACCTGCCCGGGGCATTGCGATCCTCCAGTACCAAGGGACGGAGAACCGATATGTCAACCACCTGTTGTATGCATCGCCGGTACTGAAAGGGCGGGTTGAGGTTATCGAGGACATCGTGCCGCTGCGGAACGTTTCGGTCGCCCTGCGTCTCCCCTCCTCCGCATTGGTCAAACGGGTGTATATCGCCCCTTCGATGGAGGAACTCCCTTTTGATACAGAAGCTAACGGTGAAATCAGCTACACCGTTCCGGTCTTGGAAAATCACCAGATGGTTATCTTGGAGTTAGCCTAACCACTTTCCTTCATTGTAAAAATCATATCAACACAATCCAGCCGCAGTCCCGAACACTGCGGCTGGATTCCGTATTGACTAATCCGGATATATTGAAAAAGAGTTAAGGTAAGCGGCTGTACACCATTTGCATTGGTACCTATGGCACATAGAAATAGCAAGCCGGTCCGACGTTAGGTACGGACCGGCAAATGAATAAGCAGGATACAGCGGTTATCTCAACAGAATCAGGAAAGAGCTTACCCAGCCAGATGGATGCTAGCTCTGCCCTCCTATGATTGGACCGGGAAGAATTCCAGCAGCCGGAGGATCCCGTCGCTCTCCCTTTCCACGGCTTCCGCATATATAGCAAGCCGATTCTCCGCTCCCTTGGCAAACCAGCTTCCCGGAAGCAAAAACGATGTCTGGTCCCCGCCGGAAAATACGGGCCGTTCCGAGGAATCCGGGGTCCACAGCCGTCCGGCCACCCGGCCGTTAAAGAACACCGTCAGCTTCAGGTTTTTTCCGTCTACACGCACACGCCATCCGCGGCCATGATTGGAATCCGGCACCACTGCATGCAGCCATGACGTCCCGCCGGACCTCAAAGGATACGGGAGCAGGATGGTGGAAGCTTCCTTCATGGAGGCCATAGCATGCTCCCAGAAAGCTTGCTCTTCCCCCCCTGTCAACGTCCACTCCTCCGCGCGGGTTCCTTCATACAGCAGAATCTCGCCCGCTGAGGAAGCATAGTGGCGATTCACTTCGCAGGCGATGGTGAGCGATCGTTCTCCGGTATCCAACCGGAGGAAGGGATTGCGTGGATTGATCACCCCGTGCTCGCGCCCATTGATATATACCTTGACCGTGCACTGGAGATCGCGGAAATGCAGGATGGCTGCATCGGCATCCTCGGATATTGCAATCGTTTTGCGGTACCAGCCTCGTGCATGAACCGCAGTATCCATCCATGCGCCCCAGCCGATGACCGTCCACGAAGCATCGTCGGTCCCTTCTGCAAATGCCCGATCTCCCTTCTCCGCTTCTGACAATAGAGCATCCGTGCTTTCCGCCTTGAACCTCCAGTTGTCGGTTAGCCTGCGAATTCGGCGGACAGCCGTCACTCCCTTGATCCCTTTCGTGCTATGAAGTCGGATGGAAGGAATGCGGTTGTCGTCGAAATTGGTATGCCCCCAAATTTCCGCGCGAACGGTCAGCGCAAGCGGATCCTGACCGGTCCATTTTCCCGGCAAATAGCATATGCCTCCCGCCGGCACATGCGTTCCTTCATAACGTCCGTTTACATAAACCGACACAATGTCGCTCGCTTCCTCCAGCATCAAACCGCAGTACCCGTCTCCCGTCGGAGCCGCCAACACGGCTTCATACCAGCCAAATCCCCTGTAGATCCCGTAATACTCCAGATGGTCCGGCGCTTTCCCGAGAACGGTGGTCTGATCGAACAAAGGTGCATCGGGTGGCAGCTCCGAAGCAGTCCAAGCGATGTCGACGGGAGCTGCAGCAGGCTGCAGCCAAGCGATCCTATCCTCCAGCAGCAGCCGGCCTTGCCTGATTCCGGTTAGTCGAAGCGCTTCATCTCTGGTACACACCGCTACGAATAATCGACGGCCATCCTCATAGGTCAGGCAAGCAATGCGGCTGCCGTCCTGATGTATGAATCGCAAGCGGCAGCCTTCGTTCATCATGTCGACTTCAGAGCCATCGCTAGTGACCTCCACTTTCGACCCTCGCTCAAACCGGAAACAAACTTCCGTTTGATGATCGCTTTGAAAGATCATATATCGTTCGGATGTCGTTTGGTCCAAGGTCACCCATACCAGCTCGGCATTGGCATATTCGAGCACGCCGCTGTATCCCCATGTCTCCATTGGAACGCCCAGCGGGAAGAACGGGCATTCGCGGGCACCGATCCGAAACGGCAAAGTGCGCCGGAGGGAACCGGTGTCGAAGGATACCGTTGTTTCCGCTTCCACACCGGTCAAGTTGGCCAAAGCAAACACGATGCCGCCTTGGGGAAAACGAATAACGTGCGGCCCGGCAAGTACGCCGGGTTGAATCCCGGAGGTGCGTATCTCTTGCGCAGTTGCTTCATCCGGTGTTCCTGACGCCAATCCGGTGCCGTAGGTCGATATGAGGCGTCCCAGCATCCGCCCTTCATGGATTTCGGGGCGGAGATGCCCCTCGGGGGATATCATGCCGCCGAAATCATAATCCGAGGTCAGCATTGCCAGCGGATCGCCCCAGTTATTGGCCGCATTGGTGAATCCAAAGTCGGTGCCCGATACCTGCAGATACGGACCCAACAGCTTCGCGCCGCTGACGAGCAGCCGGCGGAGCAAATAATGAGATCGATTCGTTTCGGTCACGAGCAGCGGATAGTCCAACTTGCTT
Organism: Paenibacillus sp. FSL W8-0919; assembly: GCF_038003785.1. Lineage (NCBI taxonomy): Bacteria > Bacillati > Bacillota > Bacilli > Caryophanales > Paenibacillaceae > Paenibacillus > Paenibacillus sp. FSL W8-0919. The sequence goes on along the minus strand of NZ_JBBOPV010000001.1, from coordinate 3,909,514 downwards.
AGCCGCTGCTGGTACACCCTCACCTTCTCTTCGAAATCCGGCTGCACATCGTCCGGATAAAAATTACAGGTCGGAACGATGCCTTCCGCATAGCCGGAGGCGCGAAAAAGGTCGCCCTGACCGGCGCAGGCGATCAGCGGCACGCCGATGCCTTCGGCCCGTGCCAGATCCCGCAAGGCGGACATATACCCTTTCGGATCTTCGCAAGCATAGAAATCCAGCTCGTTATCCAGCTGTACGCAGATCACCGTTCCCTCCCGGCCATACTCATACCGCCTCAGGATGGGCATGATCCGGCCGTACCATTTCGCCGTTTCGGCCAAGAACTGCGGGTCGTTGTCGCGCAGCTTCATCCCGCTTCGCGTGAACAGGTAAGCGGGCAATGCCCCTCCGTCCCATTCCGAGCAGATATACGGACCCGGCCGGGCGATTACGTACAGCCCTTCTTCCGCTGCCATTCGCAGGAAAGCCCCGGCATCCTTGTCCTCTTCAAACTCCCATTGACCCGGTTCGGGCTCGTGAAAATTCCAGGGGAAATACACATCGATCGCATGGTAGCCCGCCTCTCTTACCTTCCTCATCCGATCGCGCCATTCCGCCCGCGGTAGCCGGAAATAAAACAAGGATGCGCTTAGGAGGACAACCGCATGGCCGTCAATATAGATTCCCTCTTTGCTTAATTCGATCCGTGGTATCGTCTCCGTGTGTTTCATAATGCCTCCATTTCTGCATGAAGCCTCTGCGGCATCTTCGGTGCCCGCCATTGCCTGATCCGAGTTGCCGCAAAGGGCTGTTATTCCTCGCTGTTATTCTTTGGTCTTCGTTCTTGGTTCTTCGTTCTTGGTTCTACGTTTCACATCAACACACCGTACTCAACCCTTAAGCGCTCCGCCGATCTTAATGCCGCTCATGAAATATTTCTGGCCGAAGGCGAAGAGCAGAAGGCTCGGAAGCAGCGTAACCAGCGACGCGGCGAACATCAGCCCGTAATCGGTCAGCCCCTGCCGGCCTGCATTCAGATTGTAAATGCCCATCTGAAGCGTATATTTCTCCGGGGTACTCAAGTAAATCAAAGGCCCCATAAAATCGTTCCAGTTGCTGTTGATCGTCCAAATGCCGATGGTGACGAGAATCGGCAGGCACATCGGCATAATGATCCGGAACAGGATTCCGAAGGAATTCGCGCCGTCGATCTTCGCCGACTCATCCAGCTCTTTCGGGATGGTCAGCATGAATTGGCGCAGCAGAAAGATGTTAATCGCAGCCGCAAAATAGTTCGGAACGATGAGCGGCAGGTATGTGTCGATCCAGCTGAGCTCTTTGTAGATCAAATATTGCGGTATCATCGTCACCTGGCCAGGAATCATCATCGTCGACAGGACGAGGATGAACAACGGGCCGTTCAGCCGGTGCCGGAATCGGGCGAAACCGTAAGCCACCAGCACGGAGGATGCCAATTGGCCGATCAAGGCAAATGCTACGATAATCAGCGTATTTTTGACGTAAATCCAGAACGGGAACACGCTGAACAGCCGTACATAAGTATCCCATTGAAAATCCGAAGGGATCCAGCGAATCGGAACCGTGAATATTTCCCCGGGAGGCTTCAGCGAACCTGAGATGGTCCATATCAAAGGCAGCAGGAATAATATCGCTCCCATCGTGAGGACCGCATATCGCAGCATCAGCCGTACATTACGCATGAGCTTCGTGCTCTGCCGGCGGACCGGAGTGCCTTTTTCCGTTGCGGCCGCGTTATTTCGACTCATAATAGACCCACCTTCTTGAAAAATACAGGTTCACCAAGGTCACGAGCATAATCATGATGAATATGACCCAGGCGATCGCCGAAGCGTACCCCATCTTATAGAACCGGAATGCGTTGTCGAACAGAACGACCATCAGGCTGTCTGTCCATGTCTTGGAAGATCCCGGCATGATGACGGGCTCCATGAAAATTTGGAATGAACCGATAATGCCCATGGTAAGCTGGAAAAAGATCGCCGGCGTGATCAGCGGAACCGTAATGCGCCAAAACCGCTGGAACCGGTTGGCTCCGTCGATTTCGCCCGCCTCGAGCAAATCTTTCGGAACCGAGGCAAGCGCCGGCAGCCAGATCATCATGCTGCCCCCGACGCCCCATAAACCGACCAGCAATACGGCCGGCTTGGCCCAGTGCGGATCCTGGGACCAGCCGGGACCCTGTATGCCGAACCAGCCGAGCATCGCATTGATCAGCCCGGGATTCATGCCGTCGCCCGTTCCCGGCGAGAGCAGGTAAGTCCAGAGCTTCAAAACCGCGACTCCGCCGAATACGGCAGGCAAATAAAAGACGATGCGATAGAAGTTAATGCCGCGGATCGGTTTGGACAACAGCACGGACACCGCTAGTCCCAGAATGATCGTCAGCGGAACACCGATCAGCGCATAATACAGCGTATTGTTGAGGTCTTTCCAGAAGTATGTTTTGTCTTGCGAGAGCTGCACATAGTTATCGATCCCGACGAACTTCGGCGGCGAGAGGACGTCCCATTGCATGAAGCTGAGGATGAACGAGGAAAGGAACGGAAACGCCGTAAACGCCACAAACCCGATGATCCAGGGAGATGTATACAACCAGAAATTTCTCGATTCCCGTTTAGCTAGCGAGCGTGCCCGCCGCGTCTTGCCCATGATGCTTCCCTCCAAATCATTGGTTTTATGAAGGAAGCGGGGCATCCCCCGCCCTCCTTCGGCACGTTCGCTACTGTTCAAGCTGCTTGGCTTCTTCAAGCAATCGGTCAACTTCGATTTTCATCTCGGCCAAAGCATCGTCCACGCTTCGTTGTTCATTAAAGATCTGCCCAAGGTACGTATCGGCGGCCCGGTTGATCTCATCCCATTTGACGGTTGCCTGTGGAGCGAAGGCCCGCTGGGCGGAGGTCAGCTGGGATTTGAAGTTTGCCGGGGGGTTGTCGCCGATATTCAGGTAAGCATCGGATTCCGCCACCGATTTCAGCGGCGGAATTTCGCCGTGCTCCGCAGCCAGGATCTTCTGTCCGGTCTCGCCGGTCCAGAATTTAACGACTTCCCATGCCGCCTCCTTGTTCTTGGACAGCTTAGGAATAGCGAACGCGTTGGAGAACAGTGGGGATGCTTCCTTTGCTCCCTTCGGCACAGGTGCGATATCCCAGTCGAAGTCTTTGATGTTCGCCTGGCTGCTGAGAATATGCCACGGTCCGTCAATGATCATGCCGACCTTTCCGCTGGTCCACATATCAACGCCCTGCAGCAGCTGACTCGCCTGGGGTGCTATGTTGTCCTTCCATATCATGTCTTGAATCGTTTGGATCGCTTTCTTCGCTTCCGGCGAATCGAGCGTAAATTGCGTGCGGTCTTCGCTGAGCAGACTGCCTCCGTAAGAATAAACCCAGGTTTGGTAGCTTGCCCACCACGATCCGACGCCACCGAGGCCAAAGATGCTGTTTTTAGGATCGGTGATCGTTTTCGCAGCGGCATAAAAATCGTCCCAAGTCCACTCGTCCGACGGGTATTGCAGTCCATGCTGATCGAACAGGTTTTTGTTGTAAAGCAATATCATGGTTCCCATCCGCATCGGCATTGCCATTACTTTGTCTTGGTAGCTGTATGCACGGATGGCGGCATCGTAATAATCGGAGGTATCGATGCCGTCTCGTTCAAGATAAGGGGTAAGATCTTCCAATGTCCCCTTTGAAGCATAGCTGTAGAAGGATTCGGCAAGCTGAACGACATCATAAGGATTGCCCGCAGCCATCGTTGCCAGCTGCTTCTGTTCATATCCGTCGCTCGGGATTTGGATCAGGTTTACCTTGATTTCGGGATGCACCTTCTTGAATTCTTCGTAGATTTTCTCCATTCGCGCTTTATCGAAGTCCCCTCCCCAATAGGAAAAGCTGACTTCCGCCGCCTTGCCCGCCTCCCCGCCGGAATCTGCCCCTCCTCCGGTGTCTGCGCTTCCCCCGCAGCCTGCTGAAAACATCATTGCGGTCACCAACAACATTGCCAACAACATACGCCAAGACTTCTTCATCACCCAATAACCCCTCCGATCGCAATTTAGCATTCACCCGAGTAATGAAACCCATTTCATGAAACGGGTTTCATTACAGTCCAAAAAAAGAAAGCGGTCAGCATCCGCCGTGTCCTCACTTGATTGTAAGGGCTTTCTTTTTCCACATTTTATTCGATGCCTTATCGGGTGTCAACTCATTTTTGCGAATGGAAGGACGGATTCGGTCAACGCAAACTCCGAGTGCTGTTCCGTACGATCAGCTCAGGCTCGATGACGGTTAGCATCCTAACCTTTTCCTTGAGAATCATTTTGTGCAGCACTTGCACGCCGGTACCGCCGAGCAGATCCATGCGCTGGGAAACGGTTGTCAATTCAGGATAGATTGCCGACGCGAGCGGAATGTCATCGAATCCGACGATCGATACCTCGTCAGGGACCGAAACGCCTGCCTTCATGGCTGCCTTCAACGCCCCGACGGCCGTGAGATCGTTCACGCAGAATACGGCTGTCGGCCGTTCCCGCCGCGCAAGAATCTTCTCCATCGAGCTCTCTCCCGATGCCATTGAATAATCCCCGTAAAGAACGTTCTCCTTCGCGGTCTCCAAACCGTTCTTCTTCATCACGCGTCGAAAAGCCCGTACCTTCTGTGCCGTTGTCGTCATTTCTTCGTTCCCTGCAATGAAAGCTATGCTTCGATGTCCGGCATCAATAAGAAATTGGGTCGCCAGCTCCGCGCCCTTGGCTTCATTCAGAATGACACGATGAAGCGAGGTGCCCGGAAGATTGCCGTTAATGAGCACCGTAGGAATGCGCGATGCCGTCTCAACGACCTCTTCGGCCAGCTCCGGATCGCACTTGGACAAATTAATGCGTCCACCCAGAAATAAAATTCCGTCTACCTGTTTCTCCCGCAGCATATGCAAATACTGCGACTCTTTCCGAGTGTCGCCCAGCGTATCGCACAGAAAAAACGTGTAGCCCATCTCACTGGCCGCCCGATCGATGCCGCTGAATACTTCCGGAAAGAAAGGGTTCGTGATATCGGGCATGATGACGCCGATCGTCCCTGTTTCTTTCTTCAGTAAGCTTCGGGCCAGGGCGTTCGGCTGGAACTGATATTTATGGATGATCTGCATGATCTTGGAACGCGTGCTTTCTTTGACAGGCGCCGTGTTATTCAGCACTCTCGAGACCGTGGCGGCAGAGACCTTGGCCTCCTTGGCTATATCGTAGATCGTCACTTGCTTCATGCACACGCACCCTACCTTTACGATGTCGTTTCATTTAAATGTATCAAATAAAGCACGAAATGGAAATGCTTTTACGCTAACACGTGCTTTACCATTGACCTGCAATTGTCGATTCAGGAAGGTATTTCCGTTTTTTTGAGACCACTTAAGCAAACGTCTGAAGACTAGAGGGCATATTTTTATAGACATGATGATGCTCTTTGGCCCTTAAATATCGCGTCCTTCCGATTTGGCGATCTGAGCTCTATTTCTGAAAAAGATTCCGGATCAATCACCGAACAAGCCTTTTCCATAGCGGAAAAGGCTTGTTCTAAGCGTATACCTTTTGTTTCTAATCCGTCTTTCGGGATTAAGACTCGCTGTCCGTCTCCAGGAACTCCCACCGGTGGCGGAACTTCTCCAGCCTCGGATGCGGATGTCTCGGTTCAGACACAAGTAACAGTCTCAGCCGGACGATCCATTCCTCAAATGAAGAATAGGATGCGAACGCATTGGCAATCTCGGGGGTCATCAGCACGAAATGAGGACCGCCGTACTTTTCGACCAGATGCCGCAGAGCCGTATCTATCGGCGTATATTTTTTTCGTTTCGCTTCGAAAGACTCTACGACGACGGAGGAAGCGCCGCTCTCATCCAGCCATTCCTGCAGCCCCTGCTCCCTCTTGTAAAATGGGCTGACCTGGACCTTGAACATCCGCTTCATCGTCTCCTCATGCAGCGGATACAGAACCAGCTTCGAAAATGCTCTCTTCTGTTTCGTCTGAACCGCCCGCTCCACAAGCTCCTGCACCTGCTCGAAGGGATCATAGAAGATCAACGTTCCCTTTGTCGCCGGAGTGGGCGGTTCATAACCAAACGGGACATATTCCGTTTTTCGCGGCATTGCATTGCACCTCTTTTCCACCTTGTATGACGGATTCCTAAAGCGCGGGAGGCACCCTGTGGCGTGTGGCCTGCTCAAAGGCATAGGCAAGCTTGATTAATTGGGGTTCGCTAAATGCCGTGCCAACAAACGTGATTCCCTGCGGCCCTTTTGTAATGTATCCTCCCGGAGCAATGATGCCTCGCTGCGCATAACCGCCGGGAACGGTTATCGACGGATAGCCTGCGCGGGCAGCCAGATCCGCCCCAAACTCATTACCCAGAAACAACAAGGCATCCAGCTTGTGCTCCTTCAAGGCATGGTCAATCCCATTGGTCCCGGCCATTTCCTTGTTCTTCCTTAGGCTCTTCAGGTAGTCCGTTTCCGTCAGCGTACCGCTTGTTTCATTTGCCCAGATCAGCGTATCCTGTCCATACTTCAGTGCTGTTTCGGCATGCGTTTCATTAAATGCGATCACTTCCGCCAGTGAATGCACCGGCTGCTCTGGGCCCAGCGTGGCCAAATAATCATTCACATATTTCTTGAACTCGTATCGCAGCACATTCGCATCCCAGTGAGTCCCTTGGCAAGGAAGATTCACGGGATCGACGATTTCCGCACCCAGTTCGCGCAGCACCCGGATCGCCGACTCGACTATGTCTATTCTGTCCGAATCGAGATGCTTATAGTAGTATCTTGGTATACCGATCCTCGCATGTCTCGCTCCGTCAATGACAAGCGCATCCGTATAATCCGGTCGGTGCTGCCGTGGATCGATCTTCGTGGCGCCGTCGCGCTCATCCCTTCCGACAATGGCGCCAAGGAGGATGGCCGCATCCGTGACCGTTTTAGCCATAGGTCCGGCCGTGTCTTGGGTGTTGGTTATCGGAATGATGCCGCTCCGGCTTACAAGTCCAATCGTCGGCTTGATTCCCACGAGGCTGTTCTGGCTGGACGGGCTGATAATCGAACCTGATGTTTCCGTTCCGATCGCTGCAGCAGCTAAATTGGCTGCGACGGCAGCAGCGGAGCCCGAGCTCGATCCGCCAACAAACAGCTCGCCGGGACCGTATGGATTTAGCGTCAGCCCGTTCCTTGCGCTATACCCCGCCCACATCGTCGGCGACATAAAATTTGCCCATTCGGTCATATTCGCTTTTCCCAACAGAACGGCGCCGGCCTCCCGCAGCCTCGCCGCAATGAAGGCATCGTCTTTCGCAAAAGATTCCGCCAGTGCGAGCGAACCGGCACTTGTATGCATCCGGTCCCCTGTATCGATATTGTCCTTCAGAATAATCGGAATCCCGTAAAGAGGCCCTCTAGCCCCCTTCTCACGCCGCTCTTGGTCCAGCTTCCGTGCAATTGCCAGCGCATCGGGATTCACCTCGATTATGGAGCGGAGCCGACCGTCATGCCGGCCGATCCGGTCCAAATACAGTTCAACGAGCTCGAATGAAGTGATCAAGCCTTCATCCATCGCCCGCTGCATATCGGATATGGTTGCTTCCACAACCCAGTTTTCTTTGTCCAAAGACATCCAAAGTCCCCCTCGTTCTGTACTCCACTTACCGCAGCCGGGGATTAACGCTTCATGTTATGGCCTCCAATCGGTTCATATCCATAGAGAATTCGTTGTATTTGGTGAAATACCTTTTTTTATTTCTTGCGCAGCCGCTGCTCGATAACCTTCTGGATGGAGGCTACCAGTACCGTTTGTTCGTAATAACAAGAGTCAGTCGAAAAAATCATATCTTGATAGCTGGGTGTTGAACAACCTTGAGCGCAGGCGAGGTGCATTGCTTCCTGGCGTTATTCACCCCTGTGGTTCCGCGCAAAGAAATTAGGCGATATGTATCTGAATCCACAAACAACGGGGGAGCTCCCGACCGATCCGCTAGGAGCTCCCCATCCGCTGTCTTCGTTACATGATGATCGTTATCGTTGGCGCAGAAATCGTTGGCTGCGTCGTAATCGCGGATGCCGTATTAGTAAAGCTCGCGATCTCAAGCAGTACCGGAATCCCTTCGGGGACATCCGTGGCATCGAGCACCAAATCCGCGGTCGACAGCGTAAAGAGGGAGCTTTGCTGCAGCATGCCGTTGATATACACATTGACATATTCCGTCCCCGTCAGAGCTGGAAAAGCCGTGATCGCAGCCCCTGCATCATCAACAAAGCTCGTCGCCGGCATCGTGGTCGCAGCCGCTCCGATCATGGCTGCCGTTACTACCGCGAAATAGCGCGAGACAACGGGCGTGACCGTCGTCGTAACGACGCCTCCCGTTGCCACCGGGGGCGTAGCGATCGCCGTAATGACCGGTTTAATAACAGGCATAACATCTTCCTCCTCTCAGGTCTATGAAATTCGTCATAGACTAGCAGCACTAGCTGCTATCTTATTAGATGCTATTTTCATAGATTTTGATTCCGGCATCCCACCATTTTCTGTCGAAGCGTCTCTAACGATCATTCAGATTTGCAAGCGTCTACCCATTACTAGACAATCGTCCATTCCCAAAATGACATTCGCACATATACTGCATCAATGAAAGGGTGGAGGTGATATTCTGAAGAGGTCCCTTCAACTGTATAAAAAGCGCTGCCGCGATAAAGGACACCCTTACAGGGGCAAGAGACGCCGCCACCGAAGAACTAGCGTCCGGAAATGCCGAAGGAAATGTCCCGCGGGGAGGGTCTGCCCGCCTCAGAATATCGTTATCCCTCCTGTACAACAAGGATCTCGAGGGCCTCAGGAAGTCCATGGCGGGCACGGGTTACCGGGAGCTGAAGGACCGGGAGGCGCACCCGGACTGCAGGGACCCTGGGGAGCTGCCGGAGTACCGGGTCCAGCCGGACCTCCTGGCGAACAAGGGCATGCGGGCAATCCGGGACCTTTAGAGCCTCAGGGACCGCCTGGTCCACCAGCCCCCGCTGGTCCACCAGCCCCCGCTGGTCTTCCTGGTCCGCCAGGCATTCAAGGGCCTCCGGGGCCGCAAGGCTTGCAAGGAGCTCCCGGACCTCAGGGCCCGCGAGGCGAACCGGGTGAGGTCATCCTCCCGGGTGTCGTGGTGACGCCTGACGTCATGCGCTATTTTTATACAACCGACGCCTTGGTCGCACTCGACCCGCCGCTGATCATCCCGGCAAACCAGTTTACGGATGATAACGGTAATGCCGTTTCCGAAATCATGGAGATTTCCCAAAGCGGTTATGCAAACCTGTACATTAACGGCATGATGCAGGAGGGCCGAATCTTTAGCGTTACTCCCGAAGCGCTGACACTCTATTCCCCGGGCGACGTTCTCCTCGAGGGGACGCCGGTTATCCTTCAGGTCTTTCAATTTAATGCCGAAGTGGTCGTATAATGCGGCTTCCGTGCTGGTTTGAAAGACCGCTGATTAAAAGAAGTCCGCCCAAGCATACCTTGGGCGGACGTAACATTGCATTGTGACATCAAGGGTTTACTCCCCGATGACGCCTTTTTTAAGAATGATATTGGCGTACAGCGCCTTCTCCCCTGTCGAGACGATGGCATACGCTTGCTTCGCCCGCTCGTAGAAAGCCGAGCGCTCCATTTCTTCAAGCTCTACCTTTGCGTGATGAAACGTGGCAATCATACTCCGATATTCATCCCAAATCGGGGTCTGCACGGGATCGCCGGGAGTAACCGCCATAAGTGCCGCCGGGGACGGTACGTACGTATCCAGCGGGAACAGCGGCAGGATCGCCTGCAACAGCTCCGGAATCCCATGGCCGTCCGCCCGGACCAATCGCCGGGCATGGCTGGCTGCCGGGAAATTGCCATCGCCGAATACGATTTCATCGCCGTGGCCCATTTCCATCAGAATTTTCAACAGCTCGGGTGATATCAGATTGGATATTCCTTTTAACATAGACAACCCCCTGATCTATTCGGATTTCCCCAAGATTCGGTACAGCACGGCAGTTTGCGGATCGATCCCGCGAATTAACCGCTGACCTGGCGTTCCCTGGTAGCCGCTTGGTATTTGGAGAACATCGCATTCCATTCGGAATCCGCTTCCGGATCGTACACCGCAAGCGGGAACGAACGTTTGACGAGCTCGATTCCTTCCTCCCGGCTTGCCAAGGCTCCGTTCGCAATGAATTGCACGAGCATATTGCCGATCGCGCTTGCTTCGACCGGACCGGCCCATACGGTTCTTCCCAGCGCATTTGCCGTGAACCGGCAGAGCAGCTCGTTCTGAATCCCACCGCCGACCATATGCAAGCCTTCATATCGAGTCCCGGTCAAACGCTCCATGCTCTCCAGCACTTCGCGGTATCGGAAGGCAAGGCTTTCAAGAATGCAGCGAACCATCGCTCCCGTGCTCTCCGGCACAGGCTGCCCCGTTTCCCTGCAATACGTCTGGATTTCCGAAATCATATCCGCCGGATTCATAAAGCGAAGATCGTCCGGCTGGATAAAGCTGCGAAACGCCTCCTCCTCCTCCGCCAACCGGACCAAATCGCCGTACCCATAGTCCAGGCCTTGCTGATCCCACTGCCGCTTGCATTCCTGGAGGATCCACAATCCCATAATGTTCTTCAGCAGCTGAAAGGTATCGAAGGCTCCGCCTTCATTCGAGAAGTCCTCCTTCAATACGTCCGGGTGGAGCAGCGGTTCCTTCATCTCGGTTCCCAGAAGCGACCATGTGCCGCATACGAGATAGGCAAAAGACGATGAGCTTGCCGGAACGGCTACGACGGCGGATTCCGTATCATGCGATGCCACCGCGATCGCCCGGATCGGCGGAACGCCGAGCTCCTTCGCGGTTGAACCGGACAGATTGCCGATCCACGTGCCCGGCTCCACCGGTTCGATGAACATGGAAGGATTGAGCCCGAGCTCTTCAATGAGCGGTTCGTTCCACTTCCGCTGCCGTACATGATACAGCTGCGTCGTGGTGGCCATCGTAAATTCACATGCCTTCACGCCTGTCAAAAAATAATTGATCAGATCCGGCGTCAGCAGCAGGGCATCCGCGATATCCAGCATCGGAGAGCTTGCCTTCCGCATGGCGTTCAATTGGAAGATCGTGTTAAACGGCATAAACTGAAGACCGCTCTCCTGAAACAACCGCTCCCGGCCGACTTGGCTGCAGGTTTCCTCCACCATGCCTTCCGTCCTCGGATCCCGGTAATGATAGGGAATCCCGATTAGCTCCCCGTTACGGTCAATCAGCCCATAATCGACGCCCCACGAATCAATCCCGTAGCTGACCGGGGCATAGCCGGCTTGAAAGGCTTTGCGAATGCCGTTCTTTACCTCCTGCAGCAGCATGGGGGTGTTCCAGTGCATATGCTCTCCGAACTGCACGGGGACATTGGCGAAACGGTGGATCTCCGTAATTTTTAGAATCCCCTGCGAGCCGCCGTCCGGGGAGGCGGCGATCTCCCCTAGCAGCGCCCGGCCGCTGCTAGCCCCCATATCGAACGCCAGCACGGCAGATGAATGGCTCATATGATTTCACCTCTTCCCACAAAAATGCTCAAGCACGAAACAGGCTGCCATGAATGTTTAGATTATTTCATTTTCTGAAGCAGCTGAATCCGGTAGTCCTCGCTCTCCAGCGCCGCGATGTCATCGACCTCCTGGTCCGTCAGCGGCACCGGTTGACCGGCAGCCTTGGCGCTCAAGTAAATTTTGGCGCTTTCCTCGACCACCTGTGTCCGGTAGTAAGCCTCGCGCAAATTTCTCCCTGTAGTTACTAGGCCATGGTTGCCGAGCAGGATCGAGCTCGCCTCCGTCACCTTGGCCGCAACCGCTTCGGCGAGTAAATCCGTTGTCGGAATAATATAGGGCACATAAGCGGTCCGGCCCACAAGAGCGGCCTGATCCGGAAACATGACCGGCAGCTCCTTCTCGATTAACGTAAAGGCGATGCAGTGGGACGGATGGGTATGCACCATCGCTCCGATATCCGGGTTGCTGCGGTAGCCATACAAGTGCATTAGCACCTCGGAGGACGGTCTCAACCCGATATCCGTGATCTCACCTGTCGGTATATGAACCTCGATCCATTGCTCCGGCTCGATTTCCTCCAGTGCGAAGCCGCTCGGGGACAGGTACATCATCTCTCCCGACTTAGCGCTGATATTCCCGCCGGGTCCGACGACTAGGCCGTTGTCCACGATTTTTGTCGCATATTTACACAGCTCCTGCCGTGTCTCCATATTTTGCATGGTCTCGTCTCCTCTCCCTGGAATGCTTTTTACTTATACAGCGGACCGAAGTTCTGACAAGCGCGGAAGTCGGCGCTTTCCGGATCGGCTGTGCCGAATAAGCCCCAAGCACGCGGACGGAATACCTGCTCAGCCGGTACATTATGCATGTTGACCGGTATGCGGAGCACCGAAGCCAGCGTGATCAGGTCTGCGCCGATATGTCCGTAGCTGATGACCCCGTGATTGGCTCCCCACTGATTCATGACTTCGTACACGCTTGTGAACGCGCCTTCGCCCGTAATATTCGGAACGAACCAGGTGGTCGGCCATGTCGGATCCGTACGCTTATCGAGCGTATCATGAACCTCGGCCGGCAAGTCCACCGAATATCCCTCCGCGATCTGCAGCACCGGCCCTATGCCCTTGACCAAATTCAGACGGAACATCGTCATCGGCATTCCGCCGCGTGTCAGATAGTCCGTGGAGAAGCCGCCGCCGCGAAAATACTCAAGGGAAGCAGGTCTGAACTGCGTTGCCTTCAGGGTCCGTTCCACTTCTTCGTCGGTAATCTCCCAGAACGGCTTCATGACCGGCTTTCCGTCCCGCTGCTGTTCACCTGTGCCGTCAAGCGCCGCGGAGCCGGAGTTGATCAAATGCAGAATGCCGCCCGCTGCTTTCCCTTCAAGCTTGTAGCCGGTCACCCGTTCAACCGAAGCCGGGCTCCAGTATGTCCGTACGTCCGCGAAAATCTGAGCCGTATTGGTAAGAAGATAACCGAACAGCATGCCGACCCCGTTCAAGCTGTCATTTTCCGTCGCCACAATATACGGCGAACGCTTGCCGTTCCAGTCGAAGGAGGAGTTCAGAATGGTTTCAAGGAAGTCCCCGTTCGGGAAGTGATCGGTCCATTGACGCTGCCCCTGGAAGCCTGATGCGATCGCATGATGTCCTTGTGCTTCCTCCTCGAAGCCCAGCTCCGCAAGGCGTGGATTACCGATCATTAGATCGCGCGTAATCAGCGTCATTTTTACGACCGTTTCCCACTCGTAGTCCTTGCGTTCACGGGACGTCTGAAGCTTCTGTGGGTTGTTGTCCGGTCCTTCGACGCAATTCTCCTTCACCCACGCAAGCGCCAGCTTGTACTCCTCAGGGTCGTAGATTTCCTCTTCCAACCGGCGGGTAAATTCACTCATATCGACATATTCATTCCGCATGCCGAGGTATTCCTGGAAGAAGCTGTCGTCCACAATCGAGCCGGCGATCCCCATCGACACCGAGCCCATGGACAGATACGCTTGGCCGCGCATGATGGCAGCAGCCAGCCCGCTACGTGCAAAACGCAGCAGCTTCTCCTGCACGTCATCCGGAATCCGGGTGTCTCCTTCATCCTGCACATCCTCGCCGTAAATACCGAATGCAGGCAATCCTTTTTGCGCATGAGCGGACAGCACCGCAGCCAGATAGACCGCACCTGGACGGCCCGTGCCGTTAAAGCCCCAGACCGCCTTCGGTCTGGAAGGATCCGTATCCATCGTTTCCGTTCCGTAGCACCAGCAAGGCGTCACCGTGATCGTAAGACCGACATCGGCATGCTTGAATTTTTTCTCGGCCGCCGCCGCCTCGGCCACTCCGCCGATACAGGTATCGGCAATGACGCATTCCACCGGCTCGCCGTTCGGATAATGGAGCTGCTCCGACAGCAGCGCCGCAACCGCCTTGGCCAGGTTCATCGTTTGTTCCTCGAGGGATTCCCGCACGCCTCTTCGCCGCCCGTCGATCGTCGGCCGGATTCCGATCTTCGGAAATCCGTCTCTCCATCTGTAATCGTTTTCAATCGTCATAATGCCACGCCTCCCAAATCATTGATTATATCCACATTGTAAATAGATTCGATATGCGGGATAACCCACTATATTGCTTTGTTGCCATGGATATTCAGCAAAACAGTGAACCGCCGGCCTTGAACTGAAAACGATTTCGAGATAACGCAATTATGCAGTATAATAATGACAGGAAGTTTCGCTTTGGGGAGGGACAACGACGTGCCGAAGATTGAAATATCACACAGCAGAAGCGATCAATTCCGATTCAAGAAAAATCCACAGCTGCTCTTTGCCGGACAGGTCGTGGATGAAGACTTCTTTTACGGTCCGCCGCAGATCCATGATTTTTGCGAAATTTTGTATGTCGTGGAAGGCCGCGGCGAATTCAGGATCGCGGGCAAGGTGTACGAACTCCGGAAAGGAGATGTGGCCATCTACAATCCGGGTGTGCCGCATGAGGAGAAGTCGGCAGGAAGCAGTCCCTTTAAAGTCATCTATTGCGGAGTCGATTCCCTGCATATCGAGGGCGTTCCTCAGGGAATGCTGCTGCCTCCGTACGTGGAGCCGGTTATTTCATGCGAGAAGTACGCATACAAGGTAGAGAGCTATCTTTCGGACATCATTCGAGAATGCGATTCTCAAATTCTTGGCTATGAAACGCTGAGCACGAATTTGCTTATGTCGCTGATTACGGTCATTTACCGGATTATCGACGTAAAGCACCAATTCCAGGCGTTGAAAGGAAAGCATGAAATTGCGCTGAGAACCAAGCAATTCATTGATGCCAACTACACCCAGAGCATCAGTCTGAAGGACATCGCCGACACGCTGTATGTCAGTCAGCACTATTTATCCCATCTATTCAAAAAGGAGCTCGGCGATTCGCCCTTCAACTACTTAATCTCCAAGCGGATTGAAGAAGCGAAGCGTCTGCTGTCGGATTCCGATGCCCCCGTGCACGAGATTGCGTCGCAGGTCGGATATGGGAATGATAAGTATTTCTCCATGCTGTTCAAAAAAATAACCGGGCAGACGCCATCCTCCTATCGGGAAAGTCAGCGGCGGCAAGCCCAGTTGACGGAATAACGCCGGCAGGCAGCCGCTAAGATGCGGCTGCCTGCTTGACGTTTATGCGGCGAATGCGGCCGCCAAGCGCAATCCCGTGACGAGGATTGCCGGCTTCCCCCGCCGACAACGGACTCGTGCCGAGGCACGAATGGTCCTTGTAAGCGAGTCTCGAGCAATCATTAAAATTTATTAGACGAGGGACGGTCACTTTTGAACCCAAAAGGTACAAATATTCTACTAAAAATAAGGGGCATGCTTAATCTTGATCGGGCCGACCGATTCGATCCGGCTTTGGCAGCCAAGCCGGTACCCTTCCTCGAGCTCTTCGGGGTCCAGCCTCTGTTCCTCCGCCTGATTCGGTGACGACAAATGCTGGACACCAACGCTTACATGGCATCGGCAGCGTGCGCACGTGCCTCTTTTGCAAAAAGAGTTCCAATCCACATCGTTCCGCTCGGCCAGATCCAGCACCGTCATCCCAAGCACGGGAGCAACGCTCTTGTGAACCTCCCGACCGGAAAGCTCGATGAGCTTGTCGGGAACAGCCTCCTCCAGCTCCTGTCCACCGGATGCAGACGGATGACCGGCCGAATGGCTATTCTTTTTACTCCTCCAGAATTTAAACACGATATATCCTCCTAAAATGCCTGGAACTATTCACTCCATTTACGCTTACCATTATACTCGAAAGCCGGGCTATTCTCACACCGTCTATACGCAGACATCATTTGAAAACCGCTCTATTTATTTATTTTGTATTCTACCAATATTTTGCTATACTATCATTGCTGTAAACCGTTTCATAGATTCATTTATCTTTCATAGAATGTGGGGGAGATTATTATCGGATACTCAAAACGATTGGGAAAGCTGGCCGCCGCCTCCCTGCTCTCTTTGTCGCTGCTCGGAACCGCGGCTGATCATCATCCAGCCCATGCGGCACCAACCATTTCCGTTCTGTTGGATGATGTTCCGCTTGCGTTCGATGCGGCTCCGCGAATTGAGAAAGGCGTAACCTACGTGCCTTTCCGGGCTGTGGGCGAGGCACTGGGCATCGACATCAAATGGAACAGCAAGACCCAAACCGTGCAGGCGGTAAAGACCGGCAACGATAACACAACCGAGGTTCAGCTCAGAGTCGGCAGCACCACCGCCGTGGTGAATAAGAAGAACGTCAAGCTGCCCGCAGCGCCGATCATGCGCGAAGGACGCGTGCTGATTCCGCTCAGCTCGTTCAGCAGCCAATTCGGGGCTTCCGTAAGGTGGAATCAGGCAACGCGCACCGTATCGCTCAAATCACCAAAAAGCAAAATGCATCTGCGGGCCTTCTATGCCATTGAATCCTTCAAGGAGCGGGATATTATTCAATGGATGAATTCCGTCGCCTTTGGCTGGAGCCGAATTGACCGTAACGGCGAATTCACCCTTCAAGGGGTTGAATACCGCATGCCGGAAGCCGCCGGAGACATTACGCCCCAGACACTTGTGGCCGATGCGGAAGGACAGGGCATTAAGCCCTATTTGATGGTATATGCACTGGACGGTAACGGCGAACTGACAAAAATGATGAGCGACGCCTCACTGCGGATGAAATCGATCGACGGGATTACCGCCGCCGTTACGGACAATGGGTTCGGCGGGGTCGTGCTGGATTTCGAAGGATTGGGCTTCAAGCTGGATGCCGCCTCCCAGCAGAAGCTGCTGAACCAATACGTGAAGGACCTTAGAGCTGCCTTGCCGAAAGGGACTGCCCTGTCCTTGGCCGTACCTCCGTTAAACAGCGCCTATAAAGGCTATGATTACAAAACGCTTGCATCGATTGCCGACGATCTGATTATCATGGCATACCAGTATCACCCGGTTGGCACCAAAGACCGGAAGCCGGAACCGAACACGCAAGTGCAGCAGGCTATTCAGCTTGCACTTGATGCCGGAGCCCCTAAGGACAAGCTTCTGCTTGGAATTAGCCTGGGCAGCGAAACGGAGAACTCCATCGACGACAAGCTTGGTCTGGCCAAGCGCTATCAGCTGAAAGGTGCGGCATTGTGGCGGCTCGGTATATTCAGAGTCTACGGTGATGATATCGAAGGCGCCATGAACGAAGCGGTGATCAAAGAGTGATCCGTAATTAAAGGTTGAAGCGTGGATGAGTCCATCCTTCCGATCATCACTACACAGGCTGCCGGTCGCTATGGACCTGCAGCCTGTTCGCTTGTTCAATGCTTCCGTGATAACCGAGCATCTCTGACAGCCATTGAAACGACACAGGCTATGAATTAGCCGATGCCAATCTTCCACATGGCCGGCACAAAAAAAGATGACCTCTGTCGTATACAGAGGTCATCATCAAGACTTATGTATGTATTCGGTGCAATCACTGAAAATCGATCATAGAATTCCTTACCAGGACTTGCAAGACGATCATTGTGCAGAGAGCTGGATCAAGACCAAAGATGAGCTGATCTAGCTAACACTTCCTACCAGCTTCGCATATTCCTCTTGGCTTAACACCCGGCGTGCGGTAACATAACGTGGCTTATAGTAAGAGTCGCTAAGCTTGCTGATTCGAACACCCTTGCTGCTTGAAGCATGTGCGAATTGCCCGTCTCCAATATAAACGCCAGCATGTGAAATTCCCTTGCCGTTCGTGTTGAAGAATACCAGATCACCGACACGCAGCTCTTCCTGGTCTACATGCACGCCTACTTGGGCTTGTCCTTGGGAAGTGCGCGGAAGGTCAAGATCAAAGTTACGGAACATATACAGAATAAATCCGGAGCAATCAAATCCGCTTGTGGTTGTTCCGCCCCACTTGTACGGTGTTCCTACTAACTGCTTCACTTGCTGCTGAAAGTTAGGCTGCTGATCGGCAAATGCTGTCACGGCACCGGAAGAAAAAATGATTGCGGATCCTAGCAAAGAAATGACCAATTTCTTCAAAATATATTCTCTCCTTCGATGCCTACGGAGTTAGCTAAGGGTTCGGCTGAAGGTCACCTATATTCCCTCTACTACAAGAATAATTCACCCAGGACGGTTCCCCCGTTTTCTCTAGCGAAATTCGGCAAAATTCATTAACATTTTGTAACCCTTTCTTAATATAGTATACAAGCTAGCAAACTGTCAATAATATCCGATAAATCTATCGTTTTTTAGATATCGCCGTCGAATCGAAAGAGTTTTAACAGTGTTTTTACTATATGAAAGGTCACATAGTCATGACATTTATGTTAAAATTGTTTCCGTTTTCTAAGTGCGGCGAAAAAACCTCCATGCAAGAAGCCGACACCTAGGGGGCCGGCTCTTGTTCTAGCAAATTCATCGATAGAACAAGCATTTGCTTCAGCCATTTTGCAGCTTTCAATGCGTACCTCCTTATCATATTGAGATTGCAACGGTTATAATTCGATCACCTCCCTTCTAAACCTTAATGCATCCAACAGCAAAGCTACTTGATCACGACCTCCTCCGGTTCCACTTCAGAAGAAATCATAATCTGTCCTGCCCTATCGGCATGCAGCCCCGAGCATTCGATTTGCCCGGACCGTTCCCCGGTAACCACAAGCAAGCGGTCATCCAGCGAGTCGCTTTCCCCCTTGACGTTCACCACCTGTACATTTCGGCTCTGGTGAAAGAGAAGGAGCGGATTTTCCTGATTGCGAAGGACCATGTCCTGAATCGTCAGGTTCTTTCCATTGCGGCATACAATGCCTTCCCGACTTGTGATGGCCGACCGCATCACCGTCACGTTCTCCACCGGCATCTCCGGCAGGCCGTTGATGAGGAGCGCAGTATGCGCGCCGCTGCAGACGATATCCTGAATAACAATATTGCGGAACACGGGGGTTTCCTCGGTAACGGGGAGCATCGCTTCCGCTTGGTATTCGCCGGAGCCGGCTTTCCCTTCGTAATATAAATTGAAGGAGATGGCATCCCCGTCGATCTCCCGCATCCGTATCCGTTCGATGAAGATATTTTCGACCACGCCGCCGCGTCCGCGGCAGCTTTTAAACCGGATGCCGATATCGGTGCCGATGAAGGTGCAATCGGATACGTGCACATCCTTGATGCCTCCGGACATTTCACTGCCGACAACGATCCCGCCGTGGCCGTGATAAACGGTGCAGTTCCGGATGCTGATGCGCTCACTCGGCTTTCCCAGCAGGCGCCCGGCTTCATTTTTTCCGGACTTCAGACAGATCGCGTCATCTCCTACATCAAACGAGCTGTTTTCCACGGTCACGTATTTGCACGAATCGATGTCCAGTCCGTCCCCGTTCTGGGCATACCATGGATTGCGGACGGTAATGTTCTGAATGGTAATTTGCTCCGATGCCCAAGGATGCAGGCACCAGGCTGCGGAGTTTTGAAAGGTAGGGCCGCTGAGCAGAATCCGCTTGCAGTTTCTCAAGCTGAGCAGATTGGGTCTCAGATAGTCTCTGACAGACTCATAATCCTGGGGATTCCGGCTGCCTGTTTGTTCGATCCGGGCCAGGTTCTCCATCCCGTCCCGGGCAGCCGGCGTTGGCCACCACAGTCCCCCGTCATCCACGACGCCGCCGGGATGAATTAATCGATCCCACTGGCTTTCCGTCAGCTTCCCTTGCTTAACGGGCCTCCAGGCTTCGCCGCCTCCGTCAAAGATGCCGCTGCCGGTGATTGCGATATCCTCCAACCCTTCTCCATCGAGCGGAGACTGGCAGCGGAACATCTGCCGGCCCTCATAAGCAGACATCCGGATCGGATAAGCTTCGAATTGCTTGCTGAACATGACAAGCGCGCCGGCAGAAGCGTGAAGCTCAATCCGGCTCTGCAGGGTTAACGGACCGGTGTGCCAGATCCCCGGAGGGATGACCACCTTCCCCCCTCCTGCCTTTGCGCAAGCTTCGATTGCTTGATGAAATGCCAGGGTATTGTCGTAAACGCCGTCTCCTACTGCGCCATAGTCTGTGATCATTACTGTGTATTCCGGGATTACAGGCAAGTCGGGACATATTGCTTCTTCTGTTTGTTTCATGCTTACCTCCGCTTTAGTAAGTTTCAAGTTTGCTTATTCGATTGATACCGCATGAAGATGTAAGCGCTTATAAAAAATGCTGCCGATTGCAGCCAAAGCCCTTGAAGATCGGCTGCAGCCATGATATATAAATTTCTACGAACCCAACTAGCCGTATCCGTTGTCTCCGACCTGTTCAGGTATATCAGGCTTCACGAATGACAATAGAATCGGATCCGCGTGTGCAAAGGAGTTAGAGAGAATGAATGACCGGCTGCAGCCCAAGTACCACATAGGAGAAGATGATTTCTCCATCCAATACATGTCACGAAACGGTTCCAGCAGCATGCCCCGTCCGCATGAGCATCCCTACTTCGAGCTGTATTACTTGCTTAATGGAGAGCGGGTATACTTCATGGACCATAATGTGTTTACCGTCAAAAAAGGGGATATGATGATCGTGAACCCGCATGATCTGCATTCGACGGCAAGCTCCGATAAGCTGATCTTCGAGCGGGTGCTGATCGGCTTCTCCCGAAGCTTCATCGAAGAGGGCGATGCCGGCGTCGCCAAGCTGCTCGATCACGGGACATCCAGGCTGGTTCGCATTCCGTTGAAGCATCAGCCCGACATCGAACGGCTGCTCCTCTCGATGCTCGCAGAATGTCAATCCGGGCAGGCACATTACGGCTCGTTGGTTCGCTCGTGGATGAACGAGCTGCTCATCCGCCTGCACCGGATCGAGACCTCGCTCCAATCGCTGCCCCCAGAATATGAGCATCCGATGCACCAGAAAATTTCGGAGATCGCCCAGTATATCAAATCCAACTATCATGAAAGGCTTACGCTCGATCAGATCGCCAAGCAGTTTTACATCAGCCCTTCCTATCTCAGCAGAGTGTTCACCAAGCTGACAGGCTTTCACTTTCGCGAGTACCTGCAGGTGGTACGGATTCGTGAAGCCCAGAAGATGCTTGTGAGCAGCCGGGATTCCGTACAATTCATCTCCGAGCAAACCGGATTTGAGCATATTGCCCACTTTAATAAAACCTTTAAAAAAATCGCAGGCACGACGCCCCTTCAATACCGTAAGCGCCATGGATAGCCTCAGGGCCGTTCGGGTTGATCCAATGCCGGGTTCCCCGTCTAGGAGCAGCCCTTCCAGCTTCTATTTCTCTCCTCTTCCAACCCGGAACCAGTCGATATCCGCATACCCTCTGTCTAAGTGATCCTCTCGGCTCGCCGCAAACAATCCGACCTTCGCTCCGACCCAGTGACCCTTCTCCGCTTGGAACTCCTTATTCCCGCACGGGATGAAAGGACTGTCAGCAGCGGCATAATCGAAGCGGCATTTAGCGCCAGGATGAACCGTCACCCGCAACGTTACCTTCCCTTCGCTCAATCCACCGGACCACACAATATGTTCCGCCTGGTCGTTTCCTTCGGCACGGAGGAGTTCCATGCCGGATCCGTCCTCCTTCATCCGAACGGCTGCATAAGCAAAGGTTCGCCCGAATATGATCAGGCCCGCATATTCACCGGGCTTGAGTGCCGTTCCGTCCACCCTCGCTTCAGCTTGAAATACTTCTGCCGGGAATTTCTGCATCAGCAAGTGAGGGGCAGCGTAGATCGTGCGGGTGGACTGGTTATCCGGCACCGAGAAGGCAAATAATCGCAAATGGCTCTCCCTCTCGAATGCGTACCAGGCCGGATTGGGATTGGCCTGCCATTGCCACTGGAGGCCAAGCTCAGCTCCTTCGAAATCGTCCGAGTCATCCGGCGCCTGAATCGCATGCTCCCCGCCGACGTTTGGCTTCGGATAACGAAGAACCGGTTCGCCGATCCCGTCCCCATTCGCATCGATACCGATCTGCGGCCAATCATCGACCCAGCGCATCGGCTGCAGATGAGTGATTCGCCCGTATGCCCCTTTGTCTTGAAAATGCATGAACCAGCATTCGCCCGAAGCGAGCTCTACCCAGCCGCCCTGATGCGGGCCGTTAATCGGGCTATCGCCTTGATGCAGTACGATTTTATCCTCGTAGGGGCCAAAGACCGCAGTCGATCGAAGCACGGTCTGCCAGCCCGTAGATACACCCCCGGCGGGAGCAAATATATAATAATAGCCATTCCGTTTATACATCTTCGGACCTTCCATCGTTGGATGGCGCTCGGTACCGTCGAAAACGATCTGACCTTCATCCAAGAGACGCATTCCGTCCGGGGACATCCGGCACATTCTTAATAGGTGCTTGATGCCGCATCTGCTTTTGGCGAACGCGTGAACCAGGTAGGCCTGGCCGTCATCGTCCCAGAACGGACACGGGTCGATCAGGCCTTTCCCCTCTTGAACCAGATGCAGAGGCGTCCAGCTGCCTGCCGGGTCCCTTGCTGTGCTCATCATAATGCCGACATCCGGATCTCCATAGAACACCCAGTACTTGCCGTCATGGAACCGAAGGGCCGGAGCCCACACGCCGTTCCCGTGCTGAGGGACGTCATAGCCCGGCAGCTCCATTCGGGGCAGCACATGATTAATAATCCTCCAGTTAATCAGATCCTTCGAGTGCAGAATCGGCAGTCCCGGCAGATGGCCGAAGCTGGAAGCCGTCATATAGAAATCTTCCCCGACCCGGATCACATCCGGATCCGAATAATCCGCATGAAGCACCGGGTTCACGAACGTCCCGTCCCCCTGATCCGACAGCCAAGGCTTGTTCTGTAGTGCTTGCAGTGTTGACGATGAGTGCATCATCGCGCTCCTCCTATAACGAATCTAGTAACCGCTCCATTTCCAGACTGGCAAGGATGAAAGGCGCCACGCCAATCTGGGCATCGGATACCACTTGTTCACTGATGTAATATTCATACGAGCCGTTGCGGTCATCGCTCAGCCCTGCTCCATGGCATATGGAATGAAGATGCACGCCGGTTGCGCCGGCCTCAACAAACCGCTGAATCAAACCGGCGTACGCCCGCTCCGCAACAGGCATTGAAGGCTGCTCCAGGTACTGGAGCCGAACGCCCTTGGCCAAAGCGTAAATAAACATGGAGGAGCCGGAGGTTTCAAGATAATTGCCTTCCCGGAAGCCCTGATCGAGCACCTGGAACCACAGCCCGCTCTCTTTCTCCTGCCATCGTGCCAGCGCTCGGCTTAGGCGCTCGAATATGCCAATGATCGTACCGCGCTGCGGATGATCTATCGGGAAAAACTCCAGACTGTCCACAAGCGCCATCGCATACCAGCCCAAAGCCCGGCTCCAAAAGTTCGGGGACCGCCCGCTTTCCGGATCGGCCCAAACCTGTTCCTTCGCTTCATCCCATCCGTGATACAGAAGACCCGTCTTGGGATCCCGGGTTCTGCGCTCCACCAGCAGAAGCTGATGTGCCACCTCGTCAAACAATTCGGGGCGGTTGTAGGTTTTGGCATACTGAGCCAGGAACGGCGAAGACATATAGAGCCCATCCAGCCACATCTGAAATGGATATACTTTTTTGTGCCAAAAACCGCCGTCCGTCGTCCTGGGCTGGCTGATGAGCTGGGCGGCCAGCGTATGGGAAGCCTTTTCATATCGGGAGTCTGGAAATTTGGCCCTCAGGGCAAACAAATTTTTCCCCTGGTTGATTTGGTCCAGATTGTACTCCTCAATGCGGTACCCCCGAATGCTTCCATCCTCTTGAACAAACAGATCCATATGCCGTTTCATGAAGTCGAAATAAGCTTCCTTGTTATAAAAATCCCCTGTACGGGCGATCGCCATGAGCATCATCCCGGGTACATACGCCCACCGGCGGGCAATTTCCGGGTGAACTCCCTCGCCGTCCGCTTGACGGAGGATCGTATCCACCGTCCGGACGGACCATGGGTTCCCTTCCATCCAAATCCCCCCTCAATCTTCTTGGAAGTATAATTTTCAAGCTTCATTATAATGAAACATAAACGATAAAAATTCCGGGTTTGATGCTGAATCCCCCGCATTTTTTGCATTTTATGCTCTCTTTCCCCGCTCTCGCTTCCTTCATGAAGCTAAAAATGCCGCTAGGATTCAAATCCGGCAAAAAAGGCAAAGAATGACCCGAATTAAACATCGGAGACCGTTTTAATAGGAGTATGCCATTCGGTAACATAGATGGAAACGAAGAATAACAAGCCGCAAAAATAAGAAACAGCTGAAAGGTTGATGATCATGACTGCACTGCCTCGAGTCCGTCCGGAGGAGGTCGGCATTCCTCCATCCGCCATCCTCCGCTTTATGGAGGACATGACGGACAAAAATATGAACCTGCACAGCTTTATGCTCCTTCGGCATGGCAAAGTGGCAGCCGAAGGCTATTACTTCCCGTTCCACAAAGATTTAAGGCATCCGATATTCTCGGTCAGCAAGAGCCTGACATCGGCCGCTGTCGGCATTGCCATCGGAGAAGGGCGGATCTCCCTGGATGACAAGGTCATTCATTTTTTCCCGGATAAACAGCCGGAGAACGTACATCCGTACACAGCCAGTATGACCATCCGGCATCTCTTGAGCATGCAAACCGTCCACAGGAAATCAACCAATAAGGAGGCCCGGGATATCGTATTCGAATACCTTCATACGCCGCCGAGCCATCCCCCGGGAACCGTCTTTGCCTACGATACGACAGGTACGCATACGCTGTGCGCCATTCTCCAACGGGTCACGGGGACTACCGTACATGACTATCTCGATGCCCGCTTGTTCCAGCCTCTCGGGATGCAGGATATCGAGTGGGAGACCTGTCCGCTCGGAATTAACCTGGGCGGCAGCGGGGCCTATTGCACCACGGAGGATCTGGCCAAATTCGGTCAGCTCTATCTGCAGGACGGGGTGTGGAATGGGACGAGGATCCTCCCTGAGGGCTGGGTAGAGCAAAGCACGTCCAAGGTCGTTGATAATTCCAGTGCCGGAATTTTGCTGGAAGGGCGAAGCGGTTACGGGTACCAGTTCTGGCGGGCCAGGCGTCAAGCCTACTGCGCATTCGGAGCCGGAGGGCAATTCGTTCTCGTCAGCCCGCACCATGACGCCGTGTTCGTGTCGACGGCCAACACCATGCTGAACCGGGATGAGCACCAAGGGATTCTTGACAGCGTCTGGACCCATCTGATTTCTTCCATGCAGGAGCCCTGCCCCTTCGATGTTGCCGGTTATGACCGGATGAAGCAGCGTCTGAGCGCCTTGAAGCTCCATCTGCCGAAAGGAAGCTCCTTCTCCCATGCAGCCGCACAAGTCTCGGGACACCCTTATCGCCTATCAGCTAACGAGCCGGGATGGACAGACTGCCAATTTACGTTCAGTGATCAAGCCTGCGAGCTCATCTTCATTCATGAAACCGGTCGTTCCCGTGTTGTATGCTCCATGAATGATTGGCATATCGGTCCCGATCCTTTTTTCGGCCTTCCCTCCGCTTGCTGTGCAGTATGGGCAGATTCGTCGACATGCTTGATTCACATTCAGCTGCTGGAACAGCAGCAGATGTTTATCCTTACCTGCCGCTTTGACCGCGATGGTCTAGTGCTGCAAATCAAGCCGGCCGGCGCGCTTAAAACGAATCATCTTGATCTCGTGCTCATCGGAACGCCAATCAACAAGCCTTGAACCTTATGTTCATCACTTGCCTCTCCAGATAACTTGCATTGATTAAATTTGCATGTTAACCAGCCGCAATGAAATGCTCTTTCGATCATGAATACCGTTTATACGCGAGCGAGAGACAATGCAGTCAAGTACGTCAAAGGCACTTCCTTTTACTTGCCCGCTTTGTCTCCCGTTTGCATGATCAATGACCGTTATTGCTGATTCGCATAGGACTCTTTATATTCTGCGGCCATTTGATCGCCGCCGCTCTTTCTCCATCTCTCCACCTCAGCCTTCCAGCCGGCCTCGTCAATCTGCCCCATAATAAACTTGGTTTGCGCATCGGTGATGATCTGCGTATACCGAAACGATCGATGCGGATAAGGATGCTCAGGAGGTTAAGCCTTACCGTGACACGCTGCCGCAGCGGGGCGATTTGTACAACATGGAGAAGAAGCCGAAAGGAACGGAGCTGTTTAACAAGAACAAAAAAATCGTGTTCGAGAACGAGAAATACATTGTGCCGAATCCGGCACTGACCCACGCGTTCTTCGACAGCAGCGGTATTTTATGCACCAGCCGAAGGGTTGTTGCCGTTCGTTCCGCGCTGTTCCAATAATCCGCCTCCACCGGATTCGCGGTTTGCGAGATTTCCCCCGATCCCGCTGCCCAGAATATGCTTTCATTGGTATCCAGATACCGCTCGAACTCGGCCTTGTTCAAGCCCTCCAGCGGCTTGAGGGAATTTAAATCCACGACCCATTCATGCTTCAGATTAACGACGTACACCTGGTTTAATATGGTCTGCGTCTGCAGATTAAACATTTCCTTCATCAGTTCCCGGACCTTAATAAAGTCCTGTCCGCTTAACTTGCTGTCCATCACAGACTTGAGCAGCGAAGAGTTCTCAAACTGCAGGGCGGTTCGTTGCATGGAATCGAGCACCTGCTCCACCCTCATCCGGGTCTGGTTAAGCAGATGCATATTCCCCTCGTTCACCTTTTCCTCCACGTCTTTGGCGGCAATGAAATAAGAGAAGAATCCGATAAGAATCGTCGGAAAGGATCCCAACAGCAAACTATATATGAGTATTTTGGATTTGAATGTTCCCAATATCATTTGCTCCCTTGTTATGATAACGCTTACAGACATTATCCTAAGATCATAACATAGAAGCACATGATTTCTATCATGATCGATGCTCATTTGCCAATATTTTTAATGTTTTTGTCCGTGTGTTCGATCGTTCAGAGCTCCACAACGGCTTTAATCACCTTGGAAGAAGGATTCAACCACTGCTTAAATTCGCCGATCATTTCATCAAATCCGCATCGATGCGTGACATAACGCTCCAAATCAAGGCCGCTTTCCGTCATCGCCTTGATAACATGATTGAAGTCGGCTTTGGTCGCATTCCGGCTGCCCATCAATGTCAGCTCCCGTTTATGGAAATCGGAATCCTCGAAAGAAATGTCTCCGTTGATTAACCCGACGTACACCAGGGTTCCTCCGTGCCCAACCAACTTGAACGCATGGGTCATGGAACGCTGATTTCCAGTTGCATCAAAAACAATGGGGGGAAGCTCTCCACCCGTTAACGCAGCAAGCTCATTTGACGATTCTTGCCCGGCCCGGATGATATGATCAGCCTTGGCCCACGACTTGCTGAAGGCTAGCCGCTCAGCGATCATGTCCATTGCGATAACGGTTGCTCCCTTCTCCTTAGCAAACACCATGACTCCAAGTCCGATAGGACCGGCACCGATCACCAAAACCGTATCCCCGCGGGTGACATTCGCCCTTTGGACACTATGGGCCCCTATCGCTAACGGTTCTACCAGGGCCGCCTGATCCATTGATAATCCGTCTGCTCGAACCAAATGGGTGATCGGAACCGAAATGCGCTCCCGCATGCCTCCGTCTGTATGCACGCCGATGACATTCATCGATCTGCAGCAATTGGTCTTGCCTCTGAGACAAGCCATGCATTGTCCACAGTGCATGTAAGGAATGACACAGACGATGTCGCCTGCCTTCAACCCCGCTTCATTGTCCCCGATCTGTTCAATCATCCCGGATAGCTCATGACCGAGAATTCGCGGGTAGGTAAAGAACGGCTGATTGCCGTTAAAGGCATGAAGATCCGTACCGCAAATCCCGATTCGTTTAACGCTGATGATAGCCTCGCCATCAAGCAATTGCGGCTCCGGCAAATCCTCGCGGAATTGAAACTCCCCAATCCTACTGCACACGATTCCCTTCATTATGCCCGCCCCCTTTATGGTCTGATCCCTTCATTGTATTCCGGGCGTCCGCTTATCCAAGTCCGGCCTTGAATCGGCTCCAGGATCCTTAAAACCTCGGCCGCCAACCTTTGATCCAGAGGTTCTTCGGTCCATTCGGCATTGCGCACGATGTTATCCGGGTTGGCCGTACTGACCAGCGTCGTCGGAATCTGCTCATGCGAGGTCGAGAACTGCACGGCCAGCTTGGCAATATCGATTCCTTCCTTCGCGCAATATTCAGCCGCTTGTCTGCACGCTTCCTTGATTTCCGCCGAAGCCGGATGCCATGACGGCGCTCCTCGACGGCTAAGAAGCCCCATTGACAATGGAGATGCGTTAATGAGACCGATTCCTTCTTGATGAAGCAACGGCAGCAAATCTGTCAAGGTATGATCATTTAAAGAATAGTGGCAATACGAAATGATTGCATCCACCTTCGTCTGAGGCAGCAGCTGTTCAAACAGCTGTAACGGCAAACCGCAAATTCCGCTAAAGCGGATTTTACCTTGTTCTTTTAAATGCTGGAGTGCAGGGATACCCTCCTCCAAAATGATCTGTGCGGGCACGAACTCAATATCATGCAGGAAGAGGAAATCCACATAGTCGGTATTCAACCGTTTCAAGCTCTCATCTGCACTGGCAATGATCCGCTTAAATGTGAAATCAAAATCCTGCTCGCCATAGCGGCCGGCTTTGGTGGACAGGTAAAATTTGTCCCGGGGGATCTGCCGGATGGCTTGACCAAGCACCGTTTCCGCCTTCGTCAGTCCATAATAGGGCGAAACATCAATCAGATTAATTCCTGCATCAATGGCTGCGTGAACGGTTCGGATTCCCTCGCTGTCGTCCGTCTCCCGAAAGACGGAGCCCAGCGAGGATGCGCCGAAGCTTAATACGGAAACCTCCAGTCCGGTACGACCCAGCTTGCGGTATTTCATAGTCTTAACCCACCTTATTTATTGAGATTACGTTTTATAGCAATGAGGATTACTAGCATCTTAGCGAAAAGGAGTAGAGGAATTTCCTCAACCCCGTCGTTGTTGGGATATTCAGAGCCTGTAGAACTCCACGGCATTCAACCCGAACAATCGGGCCCGCTCCTGCTCTCCCCATGCCTTGGGCAGCGCTGCTTCTAACACGTGCACGACTTGGCTATATTCAGCGGACAGCAGACATACCGGCCAGTCGCTTCCGAACATGACCCGCTCGGAACCGAACAGGGCAATGGCTTTATGTACATAATCTGTGAAGTCCTCCTGGTTCCACCGCCGATGCTCGGCCTCGGTGACCATGCCGGACAGCTTGCAGTAAATTCCCGGAAAGCGTGCGATTCCTTTCATGAAGCTCTCCCAGGTCTCAATTTCCCCGCTTCTTATCGGTGGTTTGCCCAGATGGTCCACCACGCCCCGCATGTCCGGGACTTGCTGGATGAGCTTCAGTAAGTGCTCCAGCTGATGGCTTCGAACAAGAAGATCGATCGGAACCTCTTCCTGGATATACATACTCAAGGCTTCGATAAACGCCGGCTCCAGAATGGCACTGGAATCAGGCATATCCTGTATCATAATCCGGAAACCGATAAACTTTGGATGCTTTGAAAATCGTTCATATTGGCGGCGATGCTCCGGATCGAAGAGATCGATCCACCCCACCACGCCGAGAATGGAAGGATCGCGATCGGCCAGAGATAAGAGATAGTCCGTTTCTTCAAGGGTCGGGGCCGCCTGAACCGCAATCGTGCCGTCAAGCTGATGCGCATCCAAATGCGGTTTTAAATCGGATGGCAGGAAGTCCCGGTAAAGCACGGGAAGCTCAGGTGTGATCCATCCGTAATCCCCCCGTTCAATCCGCCAATAATGCTGGTGGGCATCTACTTTCATGTACTTCCCCCGCCTTTCTGCATCGCTTTTCATATCCCCATTGTATGTTCAATATCCGTGTATAAAAATAGCGTATTCTTGCAGATTCATAACGTATTTTGATATTGTGAACGTATCAGAGTGAAGGAGGACGATCATCATGACTCCCTTGCGCAAAGCCTTTAACGGAGACCCCTTGTTTCCTATGGAGCTGGTTTATCGGACGCAAAAAAGCCCCCGCATGGAGCTGCCCCACCATCTGCACGATCTTTACGAATTGGTATACATACATCAGGGGAAAGGCACTTTTTTTATTGAAAACAAATTAGTTGAGAAAAAAGAAGGCGACCTGTTTATCATTCCCGGGAACACGATCCACAGCTCTTTCCCTGACCCGGAAGATCCGATTATTTCAAGCGCGTTATTCTTCGCGCCATCGCTCGTCCAAGGTGATCCTATCAGCGATTTACAATACGCTGCCCTTCATTGCTTCGAAATTTCCCGGAAATCGGGAGCTTATCGTTATGAACTGTCAGCGACCGATCAAATGTATATCGAGGACAGACTGAAAGCGATGTCGGACGAGATTGGGCAGACCCGGTTAGGATCCCGGGAGGCGCTTGTGCTTCAGCTGCGCTCCATCCTGCTGTATATCAATCGTTATATCAGCGTCTCATCTGCAGAGAAGCCGGCCCCTGCGGCGCTTGGACCCGCTTGGCTGATCGAATCCATTCAATGGATTCACGAGCATCTGGATCAACCTATTGGACTAGCCGTACTGTCGGCGCATGCGTCGGTAGATCCCGCCCATTACTCCAGAATGTTCAAGAAGTACACCGGCCTAACGGTTATCGATTATATCAATGCGAAGCGGATCGCGCATGCCAAAGATCTTATGCTCACGAACGAGATGCCCATAGGCCGCATCGCGGAAATTTGCGGGTACGACACCCTGACGCATTTTCATCGAAAATTCAAAAGCTTGACGGGAATGACGCCTGGAGCTTACAGGAGGCAGGCGCTGTCAAACGGCTAGGATTATCGGGAAGATAACCATGAGATATAGGATCTCCCCAACATGCCGTCGACCGATGTTTAGATCCCGCGAATCCCATCAAATGATAATTTTATTGCAAAAATCATGAACGCGTAAGCAACCTTTTCCATTTGGAAGCGTCTATTCCTATATATAGGAACTTTGCGTTCGTAGGAGCGTGCTCCACGCAAGCCCACATTCATTTGTTAATCCATACGAATGTATCAAATCGAGAGGTGATTGCGTACATATGAGTCATATTACAATGGCGGAAGCTTTGGCTGTCCGGGCAGCCATGAATCGACTGATTAATCAATTGATGCAGGAGCGATTGAACAACAGCAGCACTATTATTGAAAAAGGGGAGACCGCCGAGGTGCCTGCGCGCAGTGTCGATGTCATCACGGAAGAAATCGATGCCGTCTCCGCCGATTTCAGAAAGCTGGACCTTTTAATGGCGATTTCAAATACCACCGAGACGATCCCGTGGAACGGCAGCAACATAACCGTCATGGAAGCGATCGAGCTGGCCAAGCAGATGCGCAATGAAATCGGACAGCTCGCGCATCTCGGCACCCGCAAGAAGCTGGAGCGCCAGAGCAGCCGGGGTCTCGAGGGCGGCGCCGTAACGCTCTTCAATGTGGCGTTATATGATCCGGAAGCCTATCATGCAGCCGCCCGCAAGAAGGAACGCGAGGTAACAAAGCTTTCCTCCCTGATCGAGCATGCGAACCATCATTCGAAGATTCCCTTCGATGCTACGAAGTACATGGAGTAACGGAAGCCGCCGGCTTCAAGCCTACAACGTTATGCCGCGTGCAGGTTTGGAGCCGGCGGTTACCGCCGGCTGGCGGGAAAGTGCGGGCAGCCGCTTGTTGTTTGTCGGATACAAACAAATGAATAAGTAAACCTACAATCGACTCCAATTGTGAAAACGGATGACGGTTGACGGATTACGCACTTCACTCGATTACGTTTAACGGACTTTCGAACGCGAATATGAATCGCCCCGTTTCCCGCCGTCCCACATAACAACCATCGGAACAGCCTCAACCTATGACGCCGATGGAGCCATGCCAAATCTGGAATCTGCAACGAACAAAAAGCCTCCAGCCCGCTATGAAACGGGTTGGAGGCTTTTATTATGCACGGGAGTCACAACAGAATAATTTATTTCAATTCATCACATGCCTGTGATTCTTGCATTCTATTGAAACAAGGCGGCCGCTCCGACGAGACCGACATCATCCCGCAGACCGGCGGGAACGATCTCATAGGTTCCTAGATAAGCCGGCATAACCAGCTTGTCCGTCATTTCACGGAGCGCCGGGAATAGAAGCTCACCGGCTCTGCTGACTCCCCCTCCGATTACGATCCGGTCCGGATTAAAGCTGTGAATGACGTTGACCAGACCAAGAGCCATATAGTAGACCGCGCGATCGATGACCTCGATCGCGACAGCATCGCCCAGCCTCTTCGCTTCAAAGACATGCCGGGCATTGACGCTGCCGTCGGCTGCTGCCAGCTCGGCGATCATACTTGTCCGCTCCTGAATCTTCAGGGCAGCTTCCTGGCCGATCGCCGTCCCGGATGCAAATACCTCCCAGCAGCCGCGGCTTCCGCAGTTGCACTGCGGTCCACTTGGATCGATGATGTGATGCCCCAGCTCGCCCGCATAGGAATTGCTTCCAAGGAACAGTTTCCCGTCCAGCACGATGCCCGAACCGATTCCCGTGCTGAACGTGACGTACACCATGTTCGTAGAGCCTGCGCCGGCCCCGCGTACATATTCCCCCCACGCAGCGGCATTGGCATCGTTCAATACCTGGACTTCGGTATTCAGCTCCCGTTCCATCCATGCTTTCAAGGGGACATTCGTCCATTCCGGCAAGTTCGTGCCGTAAATGACGATGCCCTCCCTGCTGTTCACCGCTCCCGGCGAAGCCATCCCGACACCCCGCAGCGGGTGGCCGCCCGAAACGCTTCGGATCATCGCCGTAATTCTCCCGACAACCTCCTCAGCCGTTCGGGCGCCTGCCGTCTCCACTTGCTCGCGGTTCAGCAGCCGACCTTCGGAATCAAAGAGCGCAGCCGCGATCTTCGTACCCCCGAGATCAACGCCAACTACAAATTCTTGTTGTTTATTAAGAATGGTTTGCAATTTGTGTTCACCTGTTTTCCGATATGTTTGCTACATCTATTGATGAATGCTGTCTGCCAGCGACCGAAGCTCAACCGGATCAATCGGCTTCAGTCCGGATCGGCCGTAGCGGACCGCCGAGCCGAAATGCACTT
Source organism: Paenibacillus sp. FSL W8-0919 (assembly GCF_038003785.1). Taxonomy (NCBI): domain Bacteria; kingdom Bacillati; phylum Bacillota; class Bacilli; order Caryophanales; family Paenibacillaceae; genus Paenibacillus; species Paenibacillus sp. FSL W8-0919. The sequence continues at coordinate 3,876,227 of NZ_JBBOPV010000001.1, read as the reverse complement.
CTGTTACACCGGTCTGATCGATGAAGTCCCGAATGATCTCCCACGTTAAGCCATTGCCCGCCAAAATCTTAAGATGACTGCCGCGCGCCTCTTCGACCAGCCGTCGAATTTGCGGAATGGCTTGCGGTGCCGGCTGGGGTCCGCCCGATGTCAATACACGGGTAACCGCCGGATATTTCATTAACGTGCGCAGACCTTCGAACTGATCATCCAACTCGTCAAAGGCGCGGTGATACGTCACCTGCATATCCCCGGTCCACGCCAGGAGAGCACCCAGCGTTTCTTCGTCGATCTTCCCGTCCGGAGTCAGCGCGCCGAGGACGACCCCGGCTGCTCCGGCGCTGCGAATCGCCTGAATCTCGGCGATCATGGTGGCTACGTCGGTCTCGCTGTACACGAAGGAACGGCTGTGAGGCCGGACCATCACATGGACAGGAATGTTTACTGCCTTGATGACCTGCTGGACAAGTCCAATTCCCGGTGTCAGTCCGCCTTCCGTGATCGCCGTGATCAGCTCCAGCCGATCTGCCCCGTTATTTTCAGCGGTCATGGCGTCATCTACGGTCGTGGCTATAACCTCTAGGATCATCGAGCTCACCCCTTCCCGGAAGCCGGTTTCTTATGAAACTGCTTCTCTACATAATCCGCCAGCAGCCTGGCGCCGTAGCCGGTTGCTCCCGCAGCAGCATGCGGAAACTCCCGCTTGTACTGAACCGTTCCCGCCATGTCGATGTGGACCCACTTCATCGATTCCGGAACAAAATGCCGGATAAACAGGGCGGCCGTAATTGCGCCGGCCAAGGTCGACGTGCCGACATTGCGCAAATCCGCGTAGTCGCTCCGCAGCTCGGACTCGTATTCGTCCACAAGCGGCATTGGCCAGAGCCGTTCGCCGTTGCGTTCGCCGATTTCGACCAGGTGACGGGTCATCGCTTCATCGCCCCAGATCCCTGCCAGCTCGAGCCCGAGCGCAGCGCCGACATTGCCTGTCAGCGTCGCGATGTCGATCACTTGATCCGCCTGAAGGGTTGCCGCATGAAGCAGCGCATCCGCAATGATCAGTCTGCCTTCACCGTCCGTATTCGCGACCTGGACGCTGATGCCGTTCGGATAGTGGATGACGGAGGACGGCAGCATCGCATGCTGGTCCGGGAGATTATCGGCAACCGCGATAAGAGCTGTTACCTTCACCGGCGCTTTCCGGGAGATCAGAATCTCCATAGCGCCGGCTACGGCAGCCGCGCCGCCCATATCCATGCGCGCATCGCTTATATCCCTGCCGGTCTTGACGTTCATGCCGCCCATGTCAAAGGTAATGCCTTTGCCGATTAGCACGACATGAGGGCCCTTCTGTCCAGCCGGCAAGCCGTCATACGAAATTTCAACCAGGGATGGCTCGAATCGGCTGCCCTTCCCGACCGCAAGCAGTCCATTCATCTGGCGCTCATGGAGCTCGTGGCCGCGGTATACATGAAGCTTGGCCTTCGTGTTCTTGAAGTGTTCCTCCAATACAGCAGCGAACGCTTCCGGATTCAGCGTCTCCGGCGACTCATTGACCAAGTCCCTGGCAAGCCTCGTTCCCCGTTCGCGGATCGCGGCGATGGACAGCAGGGTATCCAGCTCTTCCCTCGGGATTCCTTCCCAATCCTTCGATCGGATATGAAGCTTAATCGTGGCTTCCGTTGCCGTAATGCCTCGATGCTTATTGAACCGATACAATCCGTATAACCAGCCTTCCATCCAGGCCTGGAATTCCTCTGCCTCCGTCAGCTTGGTTTTCTCCGAACCCGTATCAAGCGGTTTACGGATGAGAACAGCGCTTGTTTTATGCTCCTTCAGCAGAGCCCGCGCAACTGAAGCCGCTGCTTTACGCACTTTCTCTACGGTTAGCTGCTCTCTTGAACCCATGCCTGCGATTAAATAATCCGCCTCATCCCGGGAACGTGCATACAGCCATGTTAAGCTTCCGCTTCGTTTTCGGGAATCAGGGAGGCGAAACGGCGGCTCGTCTCCCTCATATATCGCATAGACCCGGCTATCGGCAACATGCGATTCATCAAATATGATATTCATCGGCGTATTTCCCTCCTCTGGCTCTATTACAACCGAGCGTTTCGATCCGGTTAAGCTTGCTTCATGATCTCCTCATCATACAAATGGCAGGCCACCTGATGGCCCGGTTCCACTTCCCGGAAGACCGGCGCCTTCTGCTTGCACACCTCCATGCAGGCAGGGCAGCGGGTATGGAAACGGCATCCCGTCGGCGGATTAACCGGGCTTGGCAGATCCCCCTTCAGAATAATCCGTTCTTTCTTCAGCTTAGGATCCGGTACCGGCACCGAGGACAGCAGCGCCTGGGTATAAGGATGCAGCGGACGGTCATAGAGCGTATCCTTATCGGCTGATTCGACCAGCGTTCCCAAATACATAACGCCGATCCGATCGCTGATATGCTCGACGACGCTTAAATCGTGAGAGATGAACAGATACGTCAGGCCGTACTCTTCCTGCAAATCCTGGAGCAAATTCAGCACTTGCGACTGGATCGATACGTCGAGAGCCGAAACGGGCTCATCCGCTACGATCAGGCTCGGCCGTACCGACAGCGCACGTGCAATGCCGATCCGCTGGCGCTGCCCGCCGCTGAACTCATGGGCGTAGCGCTCGGCATGAAAGCTGTTCAGACCCACCGTTTCAAGCAGCTCTCCGGCCAGCTTGTCACGTTCCTTGGCGCTTAGCTTCGTGTGGATCAGCAGCGGCTCCGCTACGAGCTCTTTCACCTTCATCCGCGGATTCAACGAGGCGTAAGGATCCTGAAACACCATCTGCATGTCTTTTCGCAGCGGGCGCATCTGGTTCTCGTTGAAACGGCTGATATCGGTTCCGTTGAAAATAACCTCGCCGTCGTTTGGCGTTAACAGGCGCGTAACAAGCCGGCCGGTGGTCGACTTGCCGCAGCCGCTTTCTCCGACGAGACTGAAGGTTTCGCCTTTCCGAATCGCGAAGGAGATTCCGTCAACAGCGCGAAGCTGCTTGGAGCTGCCGAAGAAGCCTTTTTTGACCGTAAATGATTTCTGCAGGTTCCGTACTTCTAATAGCGGTGATTCATTCATGCCGTTTCTCCCCCTTTCGCATGCCCATCCTGCGTCAGCCAGCACCGGCTCTTGCGATCCGCTTCGTTCACGACCGGGAGCAGCTGCGGCTCCTGCGACAAGCAGCGCTCCATCACATAAGGACACCGGGGAGCAAATTTGCAGCCCGGAGGCATGTTGCGCAGATCGGGAACGTTCCCCGGAATGGATTCCAGCCGACGAACCTTCTGTCTAAGCTTCGGCACCGAGGCGATGAGTCCCTTGGTATACGGATGCTGCGGATTCTCGAACAGCTCGGTCACGCTCGCCTCTTCCACGACCCGGCCAGCATACATGACGACCACCCGGTCGCACATCTCCGCCACAACGCCGAGGTCATGCGTAATAAGCAGCATGCCCATGTTCTGTTCCTTCTTCAGGCGGTTCATCAGTTCGAGAATTTGCGCCTGGATCGTCACGTCAAGCGCCGTCGTCGGCTCGTCCGCGATCAAGAGCTTCGGATTGCAGGCCATCGCCATCGCGATCATGACCCGCTGCCGCATGCCCCCGGACAATTGGTGCGGATAATCGTCAACCACTTCATCGGCCCTTGGAATCCCGACGAGCTTCAGCGATTCGATCGCATGCTCGCGCGCTTTCTTCCGGCCGTATCCAAGATGGAGCATGATCGACTCCTCAAGCTGCTTTCCGATGCGGAGCACGGGATTAAGCGAGGTCATCGGCTCCTGGAAGATCATCGCAAGCTCATTGCCGCGGTAGCGGCGCATGTCCTTTTCCGGCAGCTGCACGAGGTCCTTGCCCTCAAACAAGACCGATCCGCCGGCGATTCGGCCGGGCGTATCCTTGAGCAGTCTCATGATAGACAGGGAGGTCACGCTTTTTCCACAGCCGGATTCGCCCACGAGCCCAAGCACTTCGCCTTTGTTAATGTGAAAGTCCACGCCCGCCACGGCGAGCACCGAGGAACCGTCCCGCTTGAATTCGGTTTTGAGTCCTTTGACTTCTAGCAATGTTTGCGTCACGTTCAATCCCCCCTATTCGTTCTTCGACTTCGGATCCAGCGCATCGTTAAGTCCATCGCCGATCAGGTTGAACGCGAGAACCGTCAAGAAGATGAGCAGACCCGGAAAATATACGATGTGCGGTGCGATGCTTAAATAATCGCGTCCCATACTGAGCATCGCGCCCCAGTCCGGCTCCGTCGGCTTGGCGCCAAGCCCGAGGAAGCTGAGGGAGGACGCCGCGAGAATGGCTCCGCCGATCTTCATCGAAACGTTGACGATGATACTCGGAACCGTTTCAGGGAAGATATGCTTCCAGATGATCCGGTTGTTTTTCGCGCCCATCGAGCGGGCAGCTTCGACGTACAGCGATTCTTTCGCGGACAGCGTCACGCTTCGGATAATTCGGGCGAAGGAAGGCGTTCCGAATACCGCTACCGCAATGACCACATTGGACAAGCCCGGACCGAGAATCGCCACGATGCCGATTGCCAGAAGCAGATCCGGGAAGGAGAACATAACGTCGCTTCCGCGCATGATCAGGCGGTCAATCCAGCCGCCGTAATAGCCGCTGATAAGCCCCAAAATCGTACCGGCAATAGCCGAAATAAATACGGCGCTCAGGCTGACCGACATCGTCAGCCGGGTTCCGTCGATCAGACGGCTGAGAATATCCCGTCCGTATTCATCGGTCCCTGCCCAGTGCGCAGCCGAAGGGCCTTGCATCATTGCATCATAGTTCGGCTCATTCGGAGGATATGGAACAATATGCGGGCCGATGACGGCCAGCACCAGCAATATCAAGATGAACACGCCGGATACGACGGCAAGCTTTTGCTTCATAAACTTGGATACAAACGTGCTGAACTTCCCTTTGACCGGGCTGTTCACCACAGCCTCCCCCGGTACGGAGGATGAATGGACCGTTACTGAAGAATTGTCGCTCATGAGCTCCCCCTCCTATTTCGATGCATACCGGATTTTTGGATTCAGTACACCGTATAATAAATCGACAATCAGGTTAATCAGAATAAATTCGGTCGCAAACATCAGGAGCAGCGCCTGAATGACCGTATAATCCCGGAACGCGATCGAATCGACCAGCAGCCGGCCCATTCCCGGAATACTGAATACGGTCTCGACCATGACCGAGCCCCCGAGCAAAAAGCCGAATTGAAGCCCGGCTACCGTAACGACCTGAATCAAGGAATTGCGCAGCGCGTGTCTTCCGACAACGACGAATTCCCGCAGACCCTTCGCCCGTCCGGTCCGGACATAATCCTCACGCATCGATTCAAGCATCGACGTGCGGGAGTACCGTGCGAGCATGGACATAATTCCCGCACCGAGCGTGAACGAAGGAAGAATATACGATTGCCAGCTGTCAACGCCGCCGGTTGGGAACCAGCCCAGCTCGACGGAGAAGATTTGAATCAGAACGAGACCCAGCCAGAAGCCCGGCAGGGAGATTCCCGAAATGGCAGTGAGCATCCCGAGGTAATCCGGCCATTTGCCGCGATTGACGGCGGACACGATCCCGATCAAGAGTCCGATGACCAGCGCCCAGCCAAGACTCGTAAACGTTAGCACGATCGTCGGAAAAAACCGGCTTTCCAGCATATCCACGACCGGCAGTCCGGAGGTAATGGAAACACCCAGGTCACCCTTCAACAGATCACCCATATAGTTAACATATTGCTGCCACAGCGGCAGATTTAGTCCCAGCTGCTCCCGTATCCCGTTGATCTCCTCAAGGGTGGCTTCCTTACCTGCGACAAGCCGTGCCGGGTCTCCGGGAATCAGGTGAATAAACATGAACACAAGTATCGACACAATGAATAACAGAGGGATGACACCCAGCAGCCTCTGAATTGCATATCTTCCCAAAGGATAAGCCTCCTTTCAACATGCCAGCCTTAAAAATAAATGGGCCGCTTCCTTATCATCAAAAGAGGCGGCCCACCCTAGTTCAACATTTCAGCAAACCCGTGCTGCCAGAATTACTTCACTTCGGCATTCAATACATTGATCGAGCCGTCAGGGAATACTTTCACGCCGTCCAGATAAGCGCGTTTACCTGTAATGACTTGGTCAACGCCCAGGAACACCCATGGAGCGTCTTCCCAGATTTGCTTCTGGATATTGGCATAGATTTCTTTAGCTTCGTCCGGATTAACCGATGCGTTTGCATCCTTGATCCATTGATCGACATTATCATTTTTGTAATATGCGGTGTTGGAGCCTGCAGGCGGGAAGAACTCGCTGCTGAACAGACCTTTCGTCGCACCGTCCGCATCGCCGGAAGAAGGAGACCAGCTCACGTACCACATTTGGATTTTCGCATTTTCCGGCGTAGCCGAGTTGATCTGATCGGACAAGGTCGCGCCTTCCATCGATTTCACTTCAACCTTAATGCCGACAAGCGCAAGCTGCTGCTGAATAAACTGCATGCCCTTCATCGTCTCGGAATCGTTCTCGCCCCAGATCTCGGCTTCGAATCCGTCCGGATATCCCGCTTCCGCGAGCAGCGCCTTTGCTTTCTCCGGATCATAGTCATAACCGGATTGCTCCGAATAGTACTGGGTCATGGAGGACATGGAAGACTTCAGCTTAGATCCAAGACCGGATTTAACAACCTTGATATAGGCATCCTTATCGATTGCATAGTTGATCGCTTGACGAACCTTCAGATCGTCATACGGCTTCTTCATCGTGTTCAGCGTGATATAGCGAACGATCGTCGAATCGATTTTATCCACCACAATGTTGGAATCGCCTTCGACCTCGGATACTTGCTCCGTCGGCATCGGGTAGATGAAGTCCGCTTCGCCGGTCTTCAGCATGGCAATTCGGGAACCGTTCTCCGGTACAGGCTTGAACGTGATGCTGTCCACCTTCGGAAGCCCTTCCTGCCAGTATTCTTCATTCTTCACGACAACCAAACGATCGCCTTGAACCCATTCCTTGAACTTGTATGCGCCTGTTCCTACCGCATTCTTCGTTACATCCACGCCGTCTTTAAGCGCTTTAGGGCTGATCATGAGCGCCATGGCGGTTTTGTTCAGGAATGCGCTGTACGGCTGGCTAAGCGTTATGACAACCGTATTCTCATCCGGTGTTTTCACGTCGGATACCGTCGAGAAGCTACGGCGCATTCTGAGATTGTTCTTTTCGTCCAGTATGCGATCCAGGTTAGCTTTTACAGCTTCGGCATTGAAGTCGGTGCCGTCATGGAATTTCACGTTTTTACGAAGATTAAACGTATAAGTCAGACCGTCTTCGCTGACTTTGTAATCTTCAGCCAAGACCGGAACGAGTTCCATCTTTTCATTGAAACCCATCAAGCCTTCGTACATCGTGCGCGCACCGGAGATCGAGTGCGTATCGCCGGCATTATGCGGATCCATCGTGAGGAAATTGGCGTTGATCGCGATGGTGATATCCTTGTTGTTTTTCGTCACCGGTTTGCTTTCCCCGCCGGCGTTGCTGGCCCCTTCACTGCTTCCGCTGCCTTTGCCGCCGCAAGCTGATGCTACGATTGTAAATGCAAGCAACAGCATGAGCAGTGACCATGTTCTACTCTTGAATCTCATTGTTTACTCCCCCTTTGATGTAGTAAAGAATCTATAGATTCACTCGGCATGCCCTGGAATGGATCGAGGAGCACCCGAATTCCTCACCCTTTATTTGCTGCATTCAAATACGCACCCTTTATTTGTTCCATTCAAATACGGCGCGGCGCTCACCTACAAGCGTTCCACCATCGTTGAAAATTTCGTTCGGCACGAGCTCGTACAGCCGGTCGATCGTGGCTTGGTTGCTATAACCCAGCCGCTCCAAAATGGTCGCGATGATGCATGGCCATACCTGCTCGGAACCGTCGGATACCTTAAGGGAAATCGCCAATCGTTCCTTCCGAAGCCCGATGCCGTATACTCCTTTAGCACCGCCCTTGGCAGTCAGGTTGTCATCCTTCAAAAGTGCAGAGCATACGAATTTCGTGTCTGCGATGATATCGGGGTATTCGTTCATCACCTTCGCGATCCTTGCTGCAGCTTCTGCCGTCTCCGGGTCCCGGATCAAATCCGGACAAGCGAGCTTCAAGAATGAATAGGCGATCCGGTCCAGCGGAATCGCGAAGATCGGCAGGCCGCAGCCGTCAATCCCTTGCGGGATGGAGGATACCGGAACTTCCGCGATATCGGCGAGCGTTTCAAGGATTTCCTTTTGCAGCGGGTGCTCGGGTTGGTAATACGTCGCTTCATCCCAGCCCATATGCTTGCACAATGCAATCATTCCGCTATGCTTGCCGGAGCAGTTGTGGAAAATCCGGCGCTTCGCCTCATGGTTCTGATGGCGCTCGGCCTTCGCATCCTCGTTCAAGGGGTATGTAGCGCAGCAGTGGAGCGCGTCCTCCTGGATGCCAATTTTGCCCATGAGCGATTCAAGGGCATCAATGTGGAAGCTCTCTCCCCGGTGGGAAGCCGCAAACAGAGCCGTCTCCTCGCCGGTCAGTCCGTATACTTCGTCAATGCGGCGCTTCATAGCCGGCAGTGCTTGAAAAGGCTTTGCAGCAGAGCGCAAAAACGTCATATGATGGGGATCGCCTGCCGCATAGAGCACCTTCCCGCTTTCATCGACGACGCTCACCGCGCCGTAATGGACATTTTCCAGCACATTGCCGCGGTATTCCTCTACCAATGGAACAAATCTCATGATTATTTCCCCCGATCTCCTGATGAATTAATTCAATTGAAAATAACGATCCTGCGCCACCATACCCGAGCCGATCATGACGCCTTCCTCATGCAGCTTGGAACGGACGATGGAAAAGCTGCCCTGAAGCGGCTCCCACACATACCTCGAGCAAAGGTTGACGATCTCTTCATGCACCTCCGGGAACTTGTCCAGGATTTCGCCGCTCAGGATGACGCTGTCCGGGTTGTACATGCTGACCACGTTATTGACCGTGATGGCCATATACGCAAGGGCGCGATCGATTAAGTAGCAGGCCCAGTGAGTACCCGCACGCCGCTCGGCAAACAGCTCCTCGATCGTGCGGACCGGCTTGATTTTACTCGCTTCGGACAATAGGGACGGGATGTTGATATACGTCTGCAAACAACCGGCCTTTCCGCAGTCGCACATCATGCCCTCCGGGTCCACCGTCGTATGCCCGATTTCCCCCGCGCTGTTCGTCACCCCGCGATAGATTTCGCCTTCAAGAATCAAGGCAGAGCCGACGCCATTACCAAAGCCGAGGAGAACCGTCCGATTCGAACCATAGGCGGAGCCCTTCAACTGTTCGGCTAGGGCCTTTACCTTCAACTCATTGTCCACGACAGCCTGAAACCCGGTCACGTCCTGAAGCAGGTCGGCGAGGCCGATATTCTTCCAGCCCAGCTGTACGGAGAATTTAACAATCCCCTCCTGGACCTCGATGATGCCGGGAAGCCCGACGCCGATGCCCACGATGCGCTTGCGGTCGATGCCGCCAGTCGCAATCAGATCCTCGATCGTGCTTCCAATCCTCGCTACGGTCGTGCTCGCCTCCTCGTTCGGCGGTCTGCTGAAACTCTCGCTGCACAGAACGTTTCCTTGGATATCGACGAATCCGATATTCGCCCGATCACGGTCCAGTTCCACGCCAATCGAAATAACCGCGGTATCCAGCAGTCGGATGAGCGAGGATTTTCTTCCGCGCCCGGCGGAAACCTGCTCCTCCGTTTCGTGCACATATCCCTCATCCGTCAGTTCGGCTACAATCCGGCTGACGGTCGTCGGGCTCATGCCCGTCTGCTTCGCAATGGCTGCTCTTGAAATCGGCTGTTCATTCTTGATGATCTGGAACACCGTAAGTCTGTTCTGCCGCTTCATAAAATCCTGGTCATGCTTTTTCATGAAGACATCCCCTATTTAATTTCATCAATAGATTAATTAGCGCATTCTTCCAACTTATTAGGTGGTTAATCATCAAAAATCTGTGTTAAATATCATATTTTTCATTTTTATTCTCCAGTGATGATATTAATAATAAAATGTCATTTGTGAATGTGTCAATATATATGACACATTTAATTTTCCTCAAATTTTTATTACCAATGTAAGCATTTCAATTTTACTCTGAAAAAACACAGCTCTCCTGTACGGATACATTTGGTTTTTACAGGCGTACAATATGACATGTACCTAACATAACGATTTTCAAAAAAGCGAAGGTCACTATCGGAAATATCAAAATTAATCCACTGAAGAAATGAATTCTAAGAACAGCGGTCTGATCCAGCGGCGGGGAACTCCAGCTGCTTTCCGTTGAGCCTTGTCCATTAAGTGTTATGGTGTGAGTTGGCTTGCGTGTCTAATTGCGGTGGCGTCGGGGAAGTGAGTGGGTCGTTTTTTGGGTTGGCGCATATTGGGCTTGTTGTTTGGGTTGTTGTTTGGGTTGTTGTTTTAGTTATTGAATATGGGGCTGGTGTTTTGATACTGCTGTTTAGGGAGCGGTTATACGGGGCATTAGATGGGTATTGAAGGGAATTTCTGAAATAACACGTTGGAACACACAAAGCAGGGACGCAGTAGATGTCCAATACCGTGCGATTAGGACGATCTATTGCTAATCTATGTCTTTCTTCATCATCCTCGCTCCTCCTTGAACGATTATGATTGATACCGTTCCTTCTGAACCGTATCAACCAGTGTTGGCTATAAGTCAAACAAACCCTGAGCTGAGCATGAAATCCATAAATATCGCAATTTTGTTTGCTTATGTATATAGAAACACCAGATAGCGTTCCCTTATGCGAAACGTTAATCGTTTATCAAAAAAACCTATTTAAGCGAAAAAAAAGGCATAGAAGACTCTTTTCCATGTTTTTTTCTATGAAGGGGCCACCCCATACTAATGGGCGGCCTTCGCTTTTCAACAAGCTAGCCCAACCGAAGGTCAGGGCGAGCCCCCACACCCCCAGCGAAGGTTTGAGGATAGCCGATCCTTTGGAAGTCCGTTTCTACTGCTTTACTTTTCCATTCCGGAAACGGACGTACAATAAAGCAGATATCTCCAAGCCTGAGCCCAAAAAATGGCCACCCATTCAAGGGTGGCCTGTCTCGCACTTGCCTTTGGTTTGTGCGCCCTACCGAAGGTCAGGACGCGGTCCCGAACCCTCCAGCGGAGGTTTGAGAATAGCCGATCCTTTGGGAGTCCGTTTCTACTGCTTACTATTCCATTCCGGAAACGGACGAACAACAGAGCGGATATCTCCAAGCCTCAGCGCCAAAAATGGCCACCTCATTCAAGGTGGCCTGTCTCGCACTTGCCTTTGGTTTGCTCGCCCTACCGAAGGTCAGGGCGCGGTCCCAACCCCCCAGCGAAGGTTTGAGGATAGCCGATCCTTTGGGAGTCCGATTCTACTGCTTACTATTCCATTCCGGAAACGGACGAACAACAGAGCGGATAGCCTCAAACCGGAGCGCAAAAAATGGCCACCTCATTCAAGGTGGCCTGTCTCGCACTTGCCTTTGGTTTGCTCGCCCTACCGAAGGTCAGGGCGAGGTCCCACACCCCCAGCGAAGGTTTGAGGATAGCCGATCCTTTGGAAGTCCGTTTCTTCTGCTTACTATTCCAATCCGGAAACGGACGGACAACAGAGCGGGTAGCCTCAAACCGGAGCACTGCAAACCGGAGCACTCTACTTGCTCCTATAATACTCAACCGCTTTATCAAAATAATGCTTCTGATCCTCGGGCAAATCCTCGAAATAATAGATCGCCGCCACCGGGCAGGCAGCCTCGCAGGCGCCGCAGGAGATGCAAATGTCCGTATCGATATAGAATTGGTCGTCGCCTTCCTCGATACAGTCTACAGGGCACACATCAACGCATTCTCCCGCCTTCTCTTCAATACAAGCCGATCCAATGACATACATCGGTTATTCCACCTTCCCATGTGTGATCATTCATCCATGATTCGTCCGGTCGAAATCTGCTGCAAAATCATAAATCTACAATTTCCATACTTTGTATACTAAAATATATCATAATTATGTAGGGAGCATAGCCGAATGTCAATCGGCCCGCACCCGACGGATGCCGAAAATCCAGGCGAATCGGTTGACTTCTATCCACCAAAGACATAAGATGAGACATATTGCTTTCATCTCAATCAACACAGCTGTGGAAGCTACTCATCGAGAATCAAGGCGGTGATTATTATGGAACAAGAAGTCGCTTACAGCACACGCGAATATATCATGCAATTATTAAAAATAAACGGCGAGCTGAGCACAAAGTCCATTACCGAGGCGCTCGGAATTACCGGAATGGCGGTTCGGCGCCATCTGGAGAGCTTAAAGAATGAAGGCTATATTACATTTCGAACGGTGAAGCAGCCCATGGGCAGACCCGTTTCCCTATACAGTCTTACCGAATCTGCGGAGGATTTCTTCCCTAGAAACTATCATTCCCTCGCCCTGGACCTGCTCCAAGAGCTGCAGGATGAGGCAGGAGATGAGATGATCTCTCTGCTGTTCGATAAGCGGAAAGAGACGCTGCGAAGCAAATATTCGCCTACCGTCGCTGCGGACGCATTAGAGGAACGGGTCGCGGCGCTTGCGCAAATTCAGAATGACAACGGGTACATGGTTGAATATAAAAAGGTCGCCGAAGAAGAGTTCATTCTCGAGGAATTAAACTGCCCCATCTCTCAGGTCGCAAGCCGCTATCAGCATGCCTGCCGCTGCGAGCTGGACTTATTCCGGTCACTGCTCGGGGCAGATGTGGAGCGTACCGAATGCCTGGCCAAAGGCGGCAAAAAATGCGTGTACCACATACGCAACAAGCAGCATGAAGCGCAAACGTAATATCCATTCTTGCCACGAGGCGACCCGTCCATACAGGATGGGTCGTTCTTTTTTTATATCGCCCTGTACGCGAATCCTCTCACCCCGATAGAGCCCTTAACCCAAGGCTCGTACATCTTCTTGCTTTATTTTATTCCCGAAATAACCGATTATGAATCAGCATCTACAATTCCAGTACAAGCAGCCGGTCATCCCGTTCACCAGGCACGCCCCGTCCATCCGTATTATTGGTAATCACATAGATTCGGCCGTCCTGCACCTTCACATCCCGAAGTCTTCCCTCGCCCGCCAGCACCGTTTCAAGCTCGGCCTTATCCGGATCAAACCGGTACAGCTTGCTGCCTCGCAGAGTAGCGACATACAGTAAATCCTGCTTGTCGAACGCCACACCTGAAGGGGCTAATGCAGTTTCGCCAGTGTGGTATACCGGCTGTTCCATGCCGCTCTCCCTCGCGTCGCCTATCATCGCAGGCCATCCGTAATTGGCGCCGGCGGCGATTTTATTGATTTCATCGTGCCCACCAGGGGTCCCAGAAGGTCCGTGCTCGGAACTATACAGCTCTCCGTCGGAATTCCAGTCAAGGCCCTGTGCATTACGATGCCCGAACGAGTATACATAGGAATCCGGCATAGGATTATCGGCTGGAACCGAGCCGTCCGGCGAGATTCGGAGGATTTTCCCCGCCAGGCTCTCCGGATCCTGCGCCAGCTCGCCATTACCTGCATCTCCGGTCGTGATGTAGAGGAAGCCGTCCGGACCGATCGCGATTCTTCCGCCATTATGCACATTGGATCCCGGGATGTCCTCGATGAGAGCATCCGTCTCCTTCCACGCCGCTGCATTCTCTTGAAGAAGCACCAACCGATTCTTGACCGCCCCATCCTGTTCATACGTATGATAGGCATAGGCCGCGTTGGATTCCTCGTAATCGGGTGCAAGGACGAAACCAAGCAGACCGCCTTCGCCAATGGAGGCAATCGGCTTGCTCGTGACTACAGGCAGTCTCGATAAATCGCCATCCCGGATTTGAACGATATTCCCTTCCCGTTCGCTAAGAAAGATGACCTCCCCATGAAAATCGATGGCCCACGGCGTTTCCAAATACTCGGCAAGCACTTTGTAAGAAACGTCAGTACCACGCTCAACGTTTCCCCTACGTTCTTCCCCTCCCGAAGACGGGGGAGCGGAACTGCCCGAGCATGCCGTCATCAGCAGCATAATCGCCGTAATCAAGACATACGGTATGAAAACATATCGTTTCATCGCACCACTCCTCTGCTCTTATAAGTCTGGGACGATCGCAGTCTGAATGCCTCCTTCAGATTCGGCAATCGAGTGGAGCACAATCTCCTCATCGCTGAACAACTCGGTTGTTCCGCCCGCGACGTAACGTCGTTCATGACCGCGGCCGGTAATGATGATGCGGTCCTCATCCCCTGCCATCTCCACCGCTCGCTGGATCGCTTCTTTACGGTTCAGAACGACTTCCCAATTGATCGATTCCCGGGCATTCAGACCGTCCAGCATCTCCGCCAGGATGACCTCCGGATCCTCTGAAAACGGATTATCTGTCGTAAAAAACACATAGTCACTATGCGAGGCGGCGATATCGGCCATGATGGGCCGCTTCAGCCGGTCTCGCTCCCCTCTGCACCCGAGGACACAGATCATTTTGCCCGAGGTAATGGATCTTGCCGACTGCAGAGCGGCCTTGAGCCCGTCGGGATTATGGGCATAGTCGACCACGACCCGAAAGCTCTTATTGGTTTGTATTTCTTGAAAACGGCCCTGAACTCCTGCAAATTGCTCAAGACTGTGCCGAATGTCCTCCAAATGAATCCCTTCCACTAAACTGACGGCGATCGCTGCCAGCGCGTTATAGACATTGTACATTCCTTGGACCTTCAGAGAAAAACGCCCGTCTCCCCAAGGAGAACGGACCATAAAGCTGCATCCCTCCGAAGCGTGGCGGATATCCTCGGCGCGTATATGTGCAGGCTGCTTTATGCCGTAGGTCACGACCTGCGCCGATGTTCGCTTCGCATAATACGCAGATGCCTCGTCGTCGGCGTTCAGCACGGCTTTCTTCTGCATATCCCGGCTGCTGTTGCCCAATTGGGAGAAGAGGAGCTCCTTCGTGTTGCGGTAGCTGTCCATATTCAAATGATAGTCCAGATGATCATGGGACAAATTCGTAAACACGACGGTTTGAAAATCAGATCCCCGCACCCGCCCCAGATCCAAACCGTGCGAGGACACTTCCAGGACGGCATATTCCGCTCCACGCGCAGCCATGGCATGGAAATACCGCTGGAGCTGGATCGTATCCGGCGTCGTATTGAGAGTGGGCTCAGCATGCTCGCCTATCCGCATATACAACGTGCCGATAATGCCTGTTTTTCGCCCACAGTCATTCAATACCTTTTCCACCATATGGGTGGTCGTCGTCTTGCCGTTTGTCCCTGTAATGCCGATTAGTTTAAGTCTTCCGGTAGGATTGCCAAAAAAAGCGTTCGCGAGAATCGGCAGCGCACGGCGCACATCCGGGACCTTGATACAGGTCACATCCGCAGGGAGATCCGGCAGGTCCTGCTCCGCAACGACAGCAACCGCCCCATTCGTAACGGCATCGCGAGCATAGTCATGTCCGTCGACACGAAATCCGGGCACGCAAATGAACAGACCTCCCGGCTTTATATTGCGGGAGTCGGTATCCAGATTCGTTATCTCTAGCGAAGTAGTGCCGGTAATCGTCTTCAGAATCAGCCCGTCCGTCAATGATTTCAGATTCATGCAAGGCTCCTCGTCTCGTGATGGTATCGTGTCCTATAGGATGTAGAATTAGCGACGAGATATGCGTTTAGTCTAACATTTCTAAATAACCTAACCTTCCGCATAGAAATTGAAACATCATCCGTAAGCGTTTCCAATGGTTAAGAGGGTTATCGCGCATTCGTACAGAACTTTTTAGGTATGAACGAATACATCAACAAACACGGTCATATCCAGAATTCAATACGAAAGGAAGATGAGCATGGGGTTGTTCGCAGGTGATTTGCTTAAGGAAAAGGTTGTTTTGATTACAGGCGGAGCTACCGGACTGGGCCGTTCAATGGGAGAGACCTTCGCGAAGCTCGGGGCCCGGCTCGCCCTATGCGGACGCCGCGAAGAACGGTTAAAGCAGACTGCCGAGGATTTCAGAGGCCAAGGGCTCGAGGTATGGTATAAGACCTGTGACGTGAGGGATCCCGCCCAAATCGCCGAGCTTGTGGACGCTGCCGAAGCGCATTACGGGAGGATCGACGTGCTCGTCAACAATGCGGCCGGCAATTTCATCAGTCCGACCGAACGCTTGTCGCCGCGGGCCGTCGATGCCGTGTTTAATATCGTCCTGCACGGTACCTTCTATGCTACGCTCGAAGTTGGCAAACGTTGGATCGATCAAGGCCATCCGGGAACAATGCTTAACATTGTAACCACCTACGCATCGACCGGATCAGGCTATGTCGTTCCTTCCGCCGCCGCGAAGGCAGGCGTCCTTGCGCTCACCCGTTCACTGGCAGTGGAATGGGCCCCATACGGAATACGACAGGTCGCAGTCGCACCGGGACCTTTTCCGACGGAGGGGGCTTGGTCCAGGCTTTCCCCCACGCCCGAGCTTGAGCAGAAGCTGGTGGATCGCGTTCCTCTCCGCAGGGTCGGCCGTCCGAAGGAGCTCGCCGATCTGGCCGCTTATCTGATCTCGGACCATGCGTCCTATATCAACGGTGAGGTCATAACCATCGATGGCGGTGAGTGGCTGCAGGGTGCCGGGCAGTTCAACGCGTTGTCCGAGGTTACGAGCGAGCAATGGGATAAGCTGGCCGAGCTGACGCGGAAAGGAAAGTAATCCACTTCTTTTTCTGCCTCGGATGGACAGGAGCAAACACCAAATGTACCGAATCGGCGTACCCTAATATATGATCCTTGTCCTTGCGGCGGGTAAATCGTATCGGCCAGCACACAACCGTCCCGCGGCCAGAAATCCTTGGCCCTCCCGCTCGCCGCATCGGCTGATCGGTTATCAGGACCTCACAATCCTTAAAGGCGGTGAAACATCTTGAAGAAGGTTTGGATCGATGCCGGACACGGAGGTAAGGATCCGGGCGCCACTGCCAACGGGTTGCAGGAGAAGGATATTGTGCTTGCATTATCTCTTGCCGTCAAAAAAAGACTGGAATCCGAATATGACGGCGTGAAGGTATTCCTCTCCCGCTCTACCGATGTTTTTGTTGAACTGCCGGACCGGACCGCTGCAGCCAATCGGGAGAAAGCGGATATTCTCGTGTCCATTCACTGCAATGCCGGCGGCGGCTCCGGAGGATTTGAAAGCTATCGGTACCCTCATGCTTCCGCAGCTTCAACCGCATTTCATAATGTGCTTCATTCAGAAATCATGTCGGCATTGAAGCCGCTGGGGATAACGGATCGCGGGCAAAAGACCAAAAACCTCCACATGCTTCGCGAAAGCGCTATGCCTGCAGTCCTCACGGAGAATCTGTTTGTAGACGTTGCAGCGGATGCTGCCCTATTGAAACGGCAGGAGGTTATGAGCGCTTTGGCGGCCGGCCATACGGCTGGGATTGCTAAGGCTTTGGGACTTCAGCGAAAAGGAGGGAATCAGGTGGATCAACCGGGACGCGATATTCATGTGGTAAGTCCCTGGGCAGCCGCGGCTTGGGATGAGATGACCAAGAACGGTTATTTTGACGGAAGCCGGCCGGGCGCACCGATTACGCGGGAGGAATGCGCCATTGTGTTCAACCGATTACGCAAAGATATCCTGTCCATGATGTCTGGAAGTCAGGAGCAGCTTAAGGCGCTGGAGAAACGTCTGCAAGACCTGGAGGACGAAAAATAAACGATTGGACTGCAAAGAGGCTGTCCCGGGTTCATTCTTCCGGGAACAGCCTCTTGTCAATGAGTCGATTTGAATCGATTGCTTGCGTTGGTTGAACCACGCACAACCTAAGACCATGTGTCATCCATCTAGAAGCTGGCCAACGGCATGGGCGCCTCAAACGGCCGCCTATGCATCGGAATCATCATCCACCAATATCGCAAACACGATTCCAGGGCCGTGAACGCCGATCGTGAGATCATTCTCGATGTCGGCGGATCGGCTCGGTCCGGATATAAAATGAATGCCTGCAGGCAGCTGCTCCCGCCCCGCTTCATCAAAACGCACCAGAATCTCGCCTAACCGGGTAACCATCCGGTCAACCGGTACGATCGCCATCAGGACGGTAGGCAGCAAACTGACGGATCTCCCCTTGGCCGGCGAAGACGTAACGACGAGCGAACCGGTATAAGCGGCCGCATAATCCGCCATGACGATTCCGATATCGGAGCGGGATGCAACGGCCCGCCAATTCTCATCTTGATCCTCGTTCCAGCTGCGTACGATAGCATCCGGAAGCGACGACGCAAGGTTTAATGTGGAGAGCTCCACTTCGTCGTTGATCAGGATCGATCCCGCGCTCATCTCGGAAGCTTTATCCACGATAAACGTTGACGCCTCCGCCCGGTTTTTCACCCTCACTACATGACCGCCGGCGGCTTCAAAATTCGCCGTAAACTGGCGAATGCGGTCCTCAATCGGCAATTGGAATTCCTTCCAGAAATCCGGCGCGCCCCGGAACGGATGCTTCGGCCTTGTCCGAACCCGCTCCCGGCCCAATTTAGCGGCGATGCCGTCCATAAAAGTCTCCTGCTTCGCCCGCGACCGGGCTTCCAGTCGCTTCAGCCACTCGTCAGGCTGTACTGGATTCGTCATTGACCATGCCCTCCGTTCTTTCGCTGGTCCATCAGCTTACTGAGCCTGTCGGCCACTTCAGGGTTCATCGGTGCGGACTCGCTGTACAGCTCCTGTTCAACCTTCGACCAGCGGTCCCGGAATGAATCCTTCGGCAGCTCCGGGGTCACCCGGTACGTATTCCATCCCTTCAACGGCCCGATTCGGGCACGAATCTCACCGTTGCGAACGACGAGCTTCTGACCGAGCTTACCCAGCCGGACGACATTTCGGTACCGCTTCGCATTCCCCATCACGACCGAGAAGCCTTTCATTCCCAGCGTCTCCGCCTTGTTCCCGCGCCCGGCCTCGACCTTCCTTCTGCGCAGGTAGACAAGCATATCATGCAGCGGGATCTTGACCGGACACGCCTCATAGCAGGCTCCGCACAGACTTGAAGCATTGGCGATATCGTCCCATTCCGCGACGTTCTTCTTCAATGCCGGCGTCAGCACGGCGCCGATCGGACCGCTGTAAGTGCCGCCATAAGCATGACCGCCAATATGCCGGTATACCGGACAAGCATTCAGGCAGGCTCCGCACCGGATGCAATTCAGCAGCTCCTGAAATTCCGGATCGCCCAGCTGAAGGGATCGGCCGTTATCGATAATGATGATGTGCATCTGATCCGGTCCGTCCGCATCCTGCTCCCTCCGCGGTCCCGTAATCCCCGACATATAGACGGTCAGCTTCTGGCCCGTCGCCGATCTTGGCAGCAATGTCGCCATCACTTCAAGGTCTGACCAGGAAGGAATGATCCGCTCCATCCCCATCAGGGTGATCTGCGTTTTCGGAACGGTCGTGACCATCCTTGCATTCCCTTCATTCTCGAACAGCACCATCGAACCGGTCTCCGCGATCGCGAAATTGCAGCCGGTCATACCGATATCCGCCGCCAAAAACTTCTCGCGCAGCTTCGTTCTGACAAAGCCGGCCAATACCGCCGTGTCCGCAGGCAAATCCTCTCCCGCTTCCCGGGACAGCAGTCCTGCGATTTGATGCCGATTTTTATGAATGGCCGGGATAATGATATGGGAAGGCGTTTCATTCGCCAGCTGGATAATGTACTCTCCAAGGTCTGTTTCAATCGCCTCCACGCCGATGGAATCGAGCGCCTGATTGAGATGCAGCTCCTCCGAAACCATTGACTTCGATTTCACTACCGACTTCGCGGATGCATGCTTAGCGATTTCAAGAGAGATCGCAACGGCTTCCTCGGCCGTATCGGCAAAATGGACATGAGCGCCGTTCGCCCGGGCGTTCTCCGCAAACTCATTCAAGTAGTAATCCAGATGAGCGATCGTATGCAGTCGGATCTGCCGCCCACGCTCACGCCAATCGTCCCAGTTGCCATGCTCCTCCGCTGCCAGCTTCTTGCCTAGCCGGAGCCGCTCGGTCGTAAACCGGACCGCGCTGCGCAGAAAATCGTTTCCTAAAGCATCGCGGGCACGCTCCTTTACCGTCTGACCTTTCTCAGCCGCGCTCATGGACGCTCACCCCCTCATACAGCAGCTCCGCCAGATGCATCACCCGAACCTTTTCTCCCCGATGCCGCAGATTGCCTGCAATATTCAGCAGGCAGGCCATATCCAGGCCGACAAGCACTTCGGCTTCCGTTTCCAGCACGTGGTCGCTCTTCTCGGTTACCATCGCACCGGAAATGTCGGCCATCTTCACGGCAAAGGTGCCTCCGAAGCCGCAGCAATCTTCAGCATAGGGCAGCGGAACCAGCTCTAAGCCCTTAACGCCGTTTAAGAGGCGAATCGGCTCATCCTTGATGCCTAACAAGCGGCTGCCGTGACAGGAAGGATGATACGTAACTTTATACGGAAAATAAGCGCCTACATCCGAGATGCCCATGACGTCGACCAGGAACTGCGAAAATTCATAGACTTTGGATTGAAGCGCTTTCGCTTTCTCCAGGTATTCGGCATCTCCCTTGAACAGCTCCGAATAATGGTGGATCATATACGTGCACGAGCCCGAAGGGGCAACCACAAAATCGCTGTCTTCAAAAGCATCGAGTATGGTGCGCGCAGAAGTTCGCGCATCGTCCCAATACCCGCTGTTAAAGGCCGGTTGACCGCAGCAGGTCTGAATATCCGGAAATTCCAGCTTAACGCCGTATTTCGCCAGCAGCCGGGTCATGGACTCAGCCGCCCGCGGGAACAAAGCGTCGCTGAGGCATGTGACAAATAATGATATTTTCAACTTCCTCCACCCCGCTTAGCACACATTATGATGTATAAAAAATGACTCTGCCGAGTCGAATGATCGAGAAAGCCCCCCTTGCGGGGGACTGTATGACATGGGCCGTACGGAACAAGCCGATCAAGACTAAACCGATCGAAACGAGATGCCCAGCGCTTGATAGGGCTCTGCCTCGTGATCCGGCAGCCGGCGGTCCGTGATGATCATGTGCACCTGCGACAGATCGGCAACCTGGGTAAAAGCCTGAACGCCGAATTTGCTGGCATCGGCCAAGACAATGGCCTGATCGGTCATGCCCATCATTTTATGCTTGATTCTGGCCTGAAGCTCGTTGGATTCGCTGAGCCCCCGTTCCAAATGAACGCCTTTGCAGGAGAGAAACGCTTTATCCACGTAATACGCATCCAGCGACCGTTCCGCAAGCGGCCCTACAAATGACAGCGAACGATGGGCCAAAATGCCGCCGGTCGAGATGACCTGCACCTTCTCCTTGGCGCTAAGCTCAGCCGCCACCTTGATGGAGTTGGTCAGCACGGTCAGCGGGATATCCGGAATAATCCGGGCCATATACCACGCGGTCGAGCTCGCATCCAGCAGGATCCGGTCGTTCGGCGAAATCAAGGTTACCGCTTCCTCCGCGATCCGCTGCTTCTCCGCCGCATTCATAATTTCCCGTTCCGCGTACGGCACCTCCGGTTGCGACCGATGAATTTCCGGTTGATCCTTCACGCTGACCGCGCCCCCGTGCGAACGGCGCAGGCGTCCCGATTC
The DNA here is from genome assembly GCF_038003785.1 of Paenibacillus sp. FSL W8-0919. NCBI lineage: Bacteria > Bacillati > Bacillota > Bacilli > Caryophanales > Paenibacillaceae > Paenibacillus > Paenibacillus sp. FSL W8-0919. The sequence continues at coordinate 3,854,460 of NZ_JBBOPV010000001.1, read as the reverse complement.
CTCCAGCCGGTCCAAATCCCGGCGAATCGTCTCCTCCGTCACGCCGCATATCCGGCTAAGTTCCGCAACACGGATGCTTCCTCTCTCGTTGACCAACTGTACAATTTTCTCATATCGTTCAGCAACCAGCATGATACCGCCCTCATCCTTACTATTGTTGTATTGTGTTCCCTCCGGTTCTTTGCTTGAACAAACCGTAGGCTTCTTCCCATAACGGGACATCCGCAGGCTCATATACGCGAACCTCGAAGGAGTCTCTAATTACGGCACGAGCCTCCCAAATATCCGAAAGCTCGCCAAGCGAAATCCATTGCACCGCCATATTGCCGGCGGCGCTCCCTTCCGCAGGACCGGCCCATACCGGCTTGCCGATCGCATTCGCCGTCCACTGGCACAACGATTCGTTGTGAATGCCGCCGCCGACCATATGCAGCCCCTTGAAGGCTTGACCGGACAGCGCCTCGGTCAATTCCAGCACCTGCCGGTAACGCAGCGCCAAACTCTCCATAATGCATCGTACGATTGCGCCTGGGGTTTGCGGCGGCTTCTGGTTGGTTCGAGCCGCATATTCCCTGATCCGTTTCGGCATGTCTCCGGCCGGCAGAAACACCGGGTCGTCCGGATCGATAAAGCAGGCGAATGCAGGCTCCGCTTCTGCCATCATAACCAATTCGGAATACGAGTACAATACGCCCTCGAGCTCCCAAGAACGCTTCGCTTCCTGCAAAATCCACAGCCCCATGATATTTTTGAGCAGGCGGAATGTGCCGTAGACGCCCCCTTCGTTCGTAAAGTTCAGCTCCCTTGCCCTTTCGGTCAGGACCGGTCTCTCAACCTCCGTCCCCATCAGGGACCAGGTTCCGCAGCTCAGATACGCGAAGGAACGTTCCAGCGCCGGAACGGCTGCGACGGCAGAGGCGGTATCATGCTCCGCAACCGCGTAGACCGGTATCGAAGGAAGCCCGAGCTCGCCGGTTACGGATTCGCGCAGCTTGCCGGCCATCGTCCCCGGCTGAAGCACGGATTGAAAGATGTTTGAAGGCAGGTGCAGCTTCCTGAGTAATTCGTCGTCCCATCCGCGGGCTACGGGATTATACAGCTGGGTCGTCGTGGCGTTCGTAAACTCGCTGACCATCTCTCCGGTAAGGAAATACCGGAGGAGATCGGGAATCATCAGGAAGCTGCCGGCTTCCTGAAGCAGAAATGGCCTTAACTGCTGAATGGAAACGAGCTGGTAAATGGAATTGAACGGGAGAAATTGAATTCCTGTCCGGCTGAAGATCTCGGCAGGCGGGATTTCGCGGAACACCCGCTCCATGACCCCTTCCGTGGCCGGATCCCGATAGTGGTAAGGGTTCATGAGCAGCTCGCCCCGGGCATCAAGGAGGCCGAAGTCGACCGCCCATGAATCGACGCCGATGCTGGCAGGCAGTTCCTGTTCCCCTTTTGCCCGGAGCAGTCCCTGCTTAATCTCGTGATAAAGCCTTAGAATATCCCACTGAAACCGGTCACCGACGCGAACCGGATCATTCGGAAACCGGTGGATCTCCTTCATTTCGATGGTCCGGCTATTCAGCCGCCCGAGCATCGCTCTGCCGCTGCTTGCTCCTAAGTCAAACGCAAGAACGCTCACCTATCCCAAGCCTCCTTCTGGTCCCGTTGTAGACTTTTTCTTGAGAACGCTATCACTATTTCGGTCCATAGCTGTTTAATTATACTGATTTCACTGCAGCATGCCGCATCCCTTTATCGCTTCAGCAGCACATCCTGCTCATAACGCTTGACTTCGGCAAGCCATTCCTCCCGAACAGGTACGCCCATCTTCTCGCAGTAATAATCCCAGACGGCTCCGAACGGATACGATTTGAACTCTTCCATTAAAGCCAGGCGTGTGGTGTAATCGCCATCCAGCTCCGCCTGCTTCAGCTTCTCGGTCGGCTCCAGCTTTGCTCTCAGCAGCGCTTTGATCGTATTGCGCGTTCCGATCACCCAGGCAGCAATTCGATTGATGCTTCCATCGAAGAAATCCAAGCCGATATGCGTCGTTGGCAGCAAATGATTCCGCACGAGCTCTCTTCCAATCTCCAGCAGCTCGTCGTCCATAATGACGACATGATCGCTGTCCCAGCGCATCGGGCGGCTAACATGAAGCAGAATGCCGTCCGTGAACAGCGCTAAAGATGACAGCTTCCCGGCGATTCCTTCCGTCGGGTGGAAATGGCCTGCATCCAGGCAGATCAGCTTGTTATTGCGCATTCCGTACCCCATGTAAAACTCATGGGATCCGACGACATACGCCTCTGAGCCGATACCGAACAGCTTGCTCTCCACCGCATCCAGATTCCAGGCCGGATTCAGCTCTTCGGCGAAAATCTCGTCCAGCGCATCCTTGAGCCGCTGTCTTGGAGCCATCCTATCAAACGGAACATCCTTGTAACCGTCCGGAACCCAGATGTTCGTGACGCAGGTCTGCCCCAGCTGCTCGCCGAAATAGGCGCCGATCCGCCGGGAAGCCTTGCAATGGTCAATCCAGAATTGACGGATTTCCGGATCCGGGTGACTTAGCGTAAAGCCGTCCTTGGACTTGTCGTGGGAGAAGCACGTTGGGTTAAAGTCCAGACCGATGCCCTGTTCCTTCGCCCAATCCACCCATTTTTGAAAATGTCTGGGCTCCAATTGATCCAAGTCAACGCTTTCATCCGTGTCCGCATAAATGGCGTGCAAATTGACCTTGTGCGTCCCCGGTATCATGGACATCGCCTTGGTCAGATCGGCCCGCAGCTCTTCCGGCGTGCTTGCGGCGCCCGGATACTCGCCCGTAACGGAGATGCCGCCCGACAATTCCTGGTCGCGGAACAAAAAGCCGCGCACATCGTCTCCCTGCCAGCAGTGAATGGATATTTTGATGTCCGAGAGCTCGGCAAGCGCCTGGTCCACATCGATGCCGTGGGATGCGTACTGCTTCTTCGCCTCTTCATAATTCCGTGCAATATCCTGCCTCATCTTGGTACCTCCCGCCTCATAAAAAGATAAGGTCAGCAGGGGACAAGCCCCTGCTTCCTTTCATGGCCGTGCCTGAACGGCCTGGATGCTTCACCAAGGAGTCCAGCTTGTTGCCTTCTGTCTGATCAGCGAGTAAATGCGGCAGGAACCCCGCCATCGATCGTCAGCATGCATCCGGTAGTCTTTAAGGATTTCGACGAAGCGAAGAAGGCGATGCCTTCAGCGATGTCCTGCGGATAAATATTAACCAGCAGCGTGGTGCGCTTGCGGTAATGCTCCTCGAGCTGATCCGGCTCGATGCCGTAAGCGGCCGCCCGCTCGTTTCTCCAGTTCGAGTTCCAGATCGCCGAGCCCTGCAGGATGGCATCCGGCAAAATGGTATTTACCCGGATGCCGTACTCTCCGCCCTCGGCCGCGATGCAGCGTGCCAAGTGCGCCTCCAGCGCTTTCGCGGAGCTGTAGGCAGTCACGTTCTTGCCGGCATAGATGGAGTTCTTGGAGCCGATGAACACCATGCTGCCTCCGATGCCTTGTACCTTCATAAGCTTGAAGGCCTCTCTGGCTACGAGGAAATATCCGGTCCCAAGTACATTCATATTCAGGTTCCATTCCTTCAACGACGTCTCATCGAGCGGACTTGATGTCGCAAGACCTGCATTGTTCACGATGATATCCACACCGCCGTACGTCAAGGAAGTTTCATGATAGGCCTGCTGCACCGCGGATTCGTCGGTTACGTCCATTTTTACGGCAATGGCACGGCCATCGCCGTATGCCGCATTAATCTCTTCCGCAACCTTCTGCGCGCCTTCCAGATTCAAATCGGCCAGCACGACATGCGCCCCCTCGGCGACGAGCCTGCGAGCCGCTGCGCTGCCGATGCCGCCGGCACCGCCGGTAATGAATGCCACTTGCCGGGAGAATTCCGCCTCGGCCGGAGCAAGGGTCAGCTTGTAAAGCTCCAGCGGCCAATATTCCACGTTGTAGGATTCATTTTCGCTCAGGGAGACGAATTCACCCAGCGCTGTCGCCCCGCGCATCACCGCAATGGCACGGTGGTAAAGCGCGCCGCTGACCTGGGACATCGCCCAGCTCTTGCCGGTATTAATCATGCCGAGCCCCGGGATGAGGATAACGCGTGGGGCGGCTTCGAACATGACGTCCCCTTCGTGCCGGTTCCGTTCAAAATAAGCCTGATACTGCTCCTTGTACGCCGCAATTCCAGCTACAAGCTTCTCTTGCAGCCCTTGGGCGTCATCCGCATCCGGCGTCCAATCGATAAAGAGCGGAACCACCTTCGTATGAACCAGATGATCGGGACAAGCTGCACCGACCTGAGACAGCTTCGGCGAATCGCTGCCGCATACGAAATCCAGCACATCATCCTGGTCGTCGAAGGTCAGGATCATCTTCTTGCTGTCGCTCACCGCGCCGCGAATAGCTGGCATGATCTCGCCGGCAATGCGTCTGCGGACGTCCTGAGGCAGAGGAGCAAACTTCCGTCCGCCGAACAGCTTGCTGTCATCGATCCGCGCCTCGATATACGCCTCCGCCTCGCTTATAATCCGTATTGTTTGGGCGTAGCATGCTTCGGATGTATCTCCCCAGGTAACGAGGCCGTGCTTCTCCATCAATACGAGCTCGGCTTTCGGATTGGCGAGCACGCCCTCGGCAATCATCTTGGAGAGGGTGAAGCCAGGACGTACATACGGCACCCACACAAACCGGTCTCCGAAAATTTCCTGCGCGATTTCTTTGCCGTTATGTGCGCAGCACAAGCTGATAATGGCGTCCGGATGGGTATGATCCACATGCGGAAACGGAAGGAAAGCATGCAGCAGCGTTTCGATGGAAGGCCGAGGGTCCTTGGCATCGACCATGCAGTGACCAAGATATGCGACCATTTCTTCATCCGTCATCGACTCGCGTTCAAACAGCGGCCGGATGTCTTCCATTCGCAGACCTGTGAAATTGCCCGCTTTCATCGTGGCAAGGTCGGAACCGCTTCCCTTGACATACATAACTTCAACGTCTTTGCCGCGGAAATCCTTAATCGTTGTTTTGCTTGACGTGTTACCACCGCCCCAATTACAGACACGGCGGTCGGCGCCGATCAGATTCGAGCGGTAAACAAGCTCCTCACGCGTATTCTGCGCCTGCTGCGCCTTCGAATGTTCCCATAAGCTCTGTACCATGAAAACTTCCCCTCCGATTCATGTCTTCGATTGCTTTGTATTTGCCCTCATCTTATCATGTTTGTTTGTTTTTGAATAGTTTGTTTTCAAAAATAAACAAAGATTCTTGTTTTGTTTTTTTGTGAAATTTTCTGAAAAAGCAATAAACCCAAATCCACACCTGCCTAATCCACCTGCCCCCTAAGTCAACATTCAGCACCCATTCAAAAATCAATCCGAATATGCGGAACAGCCGCTTTATAAAAAGACGCAACTTATAAAAACGGAGCTTTAAAAAAAATTGAAAAAGCTGCCCGCACGCATCCTTTATGCGCACAGACAGCTCTTCGTCGGGCCGATTCGATTCTTATTTATCCTGCCCCGCCGCCGCAGCTGCAGCAGCTTGGTCCGCCTTCTCGATCCCCTCCAGCAAAGCGTCCCGGAAGGCAATTTCCTCATCATTGATATAGCCCGTAAAGACGACTTCGGAAATATCCTTATGGTTAAAAAAGATATTGGAATCCTTCGTCAGATTGCCATGCGGGTAGAAGCAGGCAACATAATCCCAACGCTTCAGCGTCTTCGAGTCGTTCTGCATTCTTCCGTAAATCATCAGCGTCTGATCCCAATCTTTGAATTTGACAACCGATCCGATCGGAAGCAAATGTTTCTCTCCTTGCCCCTGATGCTCTTGATTCATTCGCTGATCCATTTGCGTTTCCATGATCATCAACCCTTCATTAATCTACTGCCTATTTTATATACGACAAATACGACAAGAGGAACTCCTAGGAGATAGGAAATACAGATTACGGCTTTCTCTGCTGCCGCATAATCGGTCTCGAGCAGGTTCGGAATCACCGTGCCCAATATGCCGACAATGGCAATGACGATCATTATGTATTTAAAACGCTGCTGTTTACCGCTCATTGTACGGCACTCCTCCCTTACTTGACGGATATGGAACCCCCGACTCCGACGAGGCTGGCTCCCGGACCCAGCGGTATATGGAATTTCAAGCCGCTTTTCCCGACCTCTGCCGACGCTCCGACCGTACCGAGCGAAGCGGACCCGCCGATATGGAGCTCTCTGTCCGTGAAAGGCAGCGGAATTTTGAACCCGCCTTCGTATTTGTTCAGCGTTGCTTCGGCACCTAGACTCAGCGTGCCGTCCTTCACCGATGCCTCCAGCTCGCCCTTCACCAGGCTGACGGAGCCTTGCACGTAATCGTTCTCATAACCGGCTTCCACCACGGCGCCGCTGGCACTTGCGCCTTCGGTTAAATTCGCGCTTGCGCTGCCGGTAATCGCTTTGGTATACAGACCATTCTCTTCATTTTTAACGACGCTGCCTTCCGCCTCTACGCCTTTGAGCGCCTTATCCAGTAAGTCCTCTGCACTGGCAGTCTGGACGCCTGCCGGTTTGCTGTTCGCAGCTGCCGTCATGCCGAGAGCTCCAGATCCTGCCGATCCCGCTAACGCTGCGGCCCCGGCTGCCCCTGCTGTGCCTGCCAGGATTCCTGCTCCAACTCCTCCAGCAGGAACAGCTCCCGCTCCGTTGATCATTTCGTCCGTTGTCCGGAACTTCACCGAGATTTGCTTCAGATCCGAAGAGATCGTCTGAAGGCATTCGAGATATTTATTCATGGTAGCTCTAGCCTGTTGATAATCCCCGTAGAACCGTTCCCGGGTCATTCCTTCCCACTGGCTCTCCATCTCAAGAATGCTTCGCGATAGACGATCGACAATCTCCCGACTCTGTTGTCCGGACTGCGCGAACTGGGTTGAGACCTGCTCCAGCTGTTCGGGTGTAATCAAAATTCGATTGGACATAAACGATATAACGCCCCTTCTGTCTGTCATTTCATTCAAGTTTGGTGTTCCTATTCTACCGGCATGATTGGAACCCGCGGGATACCCCCATCAACCATTAACCGATTCCCCAAACGATTAACCACATTTTTCAATTTTAGTCTGAAATCAGGGGATGGGCAATAAAACAAAGGGGCCAATTATACCATTTTCAAATCTAGGAAACTCGGTCCTAGCCGCTAGGGCCTCCTTCTGCTATTCCCCTACGCATGTCCTTAATCCTATGCGAAAAATCGTGCCCTAGGAAAGGTTCTCTGCTAACTGCCTATGACGTTACAGCCTCAAGTCCTAGGATGTGATGTGGCCCGGGTACATCCTGCTATTGCTTGTGCGTTAGAGCCTGCCGGTTTAGTTGATCAAGGAGCTCCCCATCCAAAGTCGGGGATGAAATCCGCCCTGCGAACGGCAGAACATCCCTCTCCGGACGGTTAAAGAACAGGTCTCTTCTCTTGTAAATTTGAGAAAGTCTAATGGAGAGGGTGTTGCTGAACATGAATCAAAGGATTCAAGAAGGGCCGACGCATATTGCAGATATTTTTAAACAGGAAAAATCGTTGATCGTCGCAGGACTGCTCGGATTTCTGCTGGCGGGGATATGCGGGATCTGGGTACTGATATACGGGGGACCGGTCGCACCGGAGGGGAATATTGGAAAAGCATTCTCGTTTAATGCCGCGCTCGGGATATTTCTGTTCTCGACCGCAGCGATCCTCCCTTTCTCGGGTATGGGAACCAGGTCCAAGGCTTGGTTTCGCTGGAGTTATATTGTGCTCGCGCTGTATTCCTATTTCGCGGAAACCGTTCAAAACTTCAGGGGCGTCGATCCCCGGTTCGTTCGGAACGGGACGGTCTTCGATGAGGCCGTTTCCAATATATTCGTACTGGTTGCGCTGCTGCTTGTCCTCTTTTATGTCATCATCGCCGTTCAATATTTTCGCAGACGGGTGCTCAACGCCAATCCGGAAATCGTGCTCGGCATACGCTATGCCATGATCGCCGTCATCATCTCGTTTGCTGCAGGAATCTGGATCTCCGTCAACACCGGACGCTTCACCGGAGCAGGCGGCAATATTATCTGGCTCCACGGATTCGGGTTTCACGCCCTGCAGGTCGTTCCGTTTGCAGCATGGCTGTCCATGATTACACTCAATCCGGCATCAAGGCTCATCGTTATCCATCTGACCGGAATTTCCTACCTGCTCGGCCTCATGGCAATCGGATGGCAAACGCTTCTCGGTTACACGCTGTTCGAGTGGTCGGCACTTCCCATTGGGGCAGCATTCTTCTTCCTGGTAGCATTCATTCTTTCGGCCTGGATGGTAGGCCAAGCTTATGTACAGCACGCCAATCAACGAATCAACCGTTCATCGCATGGCCGGTGATCTTTCGCCGGGATACGAAAGAAGACAGGGCAAGCCGCGCTTACGCCCCGTCTTCTTCCATCTCCGTTGTTTAGGAGATCATTATTTTTCCAACCGAACTCCTGCTGCAGCCTGCTAGATGAACAAAAACGGGATCAGGAACAACAGGGCTATCGCTTCCCATGCAAGAACGTTGCCGAAGCCATAGCCGTAGCCGCCGTAACCCCACGGCCCAAACGCAGACGTTTGTGCGCCAGCCTTCTTGGATTTCGCAGCTTTCTTTCCTTTTTTCCCTTTTACAGACAAAATCGAAGCTGAAGGATTCGAGGCATACTCAAGCTCAAGTCCGTGATCATGAACGCCTCGGATCGTGCCTACAACTTCAGTTCCGTCATACAGGACCGCGCATACTTGTTTACCAATGTATCCCCGGCATACATCAGCCGAAACCGGTATTTGCTGCACTCGACTTTCCCCCTCCCCAGCGTTTGTGTATTATATTCTTCCTGGAGAGTGTGCGGCAGTGATAGGTGTCCTGGACGTTAAAAATCCGCGATTTGCCCCTCGGTTCAAGACCCGCTTGCACGCCGGTAAGCCTTGACCATGAGCTCCTCGTTTATGGCTCCTTGGTACCTCCCCGAAACAACGCCGTTCGGCGTCAGCACATAGGTTGTCGGATAAGCAGTGATCTCGTACGTTCCGGTTACCGTTCCGTCTCGATCATACAACACGGGAAATGTGAGACCATTCGAGTCCACGAAGGATGCAGCGTCCTCCATGCTGCCTTCAAGATGCGTCATATTTACGGCTAGAATAACGACGTCTTCTGCTTTATGCCGATTATAAAAATCCTCCATGTAGGGCATTTCCGCTTTACACGGCGGGCACCAGGAAGCCCAGAAATTAAGGAGGACCGTACGGCCGCGGTAATCCGACAGCCGGACCTCCTGTCCGTCTACTGTCCGCAACGCAAAATCAGGCGCACGTTTCCCCGGCTTGAGGCCTTTGGCGATTCCATCGGCATCGTCCGTTAGTGCAGGACGGTCACCCGTCGAGCCGTTGCCGGAGTTGTTCAGGTGATTATATACCGCCCACACAAGCAAAGATCCGATCACAAGCATAACCGCTCCGTTCCTGCCTAGACCGAATGTCAACCATTGCGGTAAGGGAGTATCAAATTTCAACCAGGCGGAGCTCAACAGAACGATAAGCAGAAGCATCACCAGTAGCTGCCCGGCCCCGATCGGACGGTCCGTGATCAGCCCATCGAGCAGTATATAAACAAAGCCGCCAGCCAGTGCGGCCATGAGGAAGGACTTGATTAACAGCGACCCCAGTGATCTCATCTTATTCCACCGAACGAGGACGTAGATGCCGGCTGCAAGGCTCCCAAGCCCTATTCCGCGCACTCCGCCGGTCATATAAATTAGAGACAAGGGGTGGCGGAGCGTACGCACCGGGTCCCAAATGAGCATACCGAATTTCCATACGGCGAAGCCGATCAGCAGCGAATAAACGTAAGTGTCAAGCAGCCAATCCCTATGCTCAAGACGATGTAACCGGACGCGGAGCGTCATATACCCTGCCATGGCAACGATCAGGAATACGGCAATATCCGCCCGGATCATAAACGGGCCAATCGGAATGACAGTCACTGGGGAACCTCCTTGCAATGTTCTGAGATGATAGCTGTTGCGTAGGGCAAATCATTTATGTAGAGGAACTTTTTATATACAGCAACCATTTATGAAGGGCAGTAATTGATCAAAGTGACCCATTTTAGAGTAACCAATTAAGAGTAATCATGAAAAGAGTAACCGTGAAAAAAGTACCATGAAAAGAGTGACCGTGAAAATGACCGTGCAATGACCGTGTAGAGTGTATCCGTGAAAATGAAAAGAGTGGCCGTGAATAGAGAATCGTTAGTTGACCGTTCCATGGATAAAGCGCTCACTCGGCGCTAGATGACTCGATCCAAGGAGCATATTGACGTATCTTTCAACTCATTACCCCGTGGGGTATATCATCTATCTTATTGCATCCATGCTTAGATGTAAACACTCCGACATCGGGTCAGACCTTCCCTTACGGTAGCTGCTCGATAGAATCCCATTTTAAAGCAAATTCCGTATACGTCTTTCCGCCAATTTCGATCTCCTTCCGCTTGATTTCACGCCCGCCCATACGCTGATAGAATGCCAAAGCAGAATTTCCCTCAAGAACCCATACCATCAAGGAAGTAAATCCTTTGGAGCGCAAAAATTCCTTCATTCTTGCGAACAGTCGTCTCCCCCATCCCTGACCTTGAATCTCCTTCAGTAAATAGACCGCATAGACCTCGCCTTCATGCGGCAGCTTGTCCTCACGCTCCCTCCCATACGTCAGGAAGCCGTAGATGGTTCCCTGATCATCGGCAACAACCAAGAGCTCCTCGTCATCCCGAAGGTTGCCGATTTTCCAGCGCCATCTCTCCTCCCTTTCCGAGACCGACAGCGAATTCAGATACGCGTCTTCAACAATCCCCCGGTATGTCGTCTTCCAGCTGTTCACATGCACGCTTGCGATGCCTTCTGCATCGGCTTCAACTGCAGTTCTGATATACATTGAATTACCTCCCCATACTTAAGCAAGTCCCTTATTGGGACTTGCTGCGCTCCCGGAGCTCCTTTTGGCTCGCACAAGTAAGTCCCTTTTGGGGACTTGCTCCGCTCCTGGAGCTCCTTTTGGCCCGCACTAAGTCCCTTTTGGGGACTTGCTCCGCGCTTGAGCTCCCTTTGGCTCACACAAGTCCCTTTTAGGCATGAGCGTTGCATAAATCTTTACATCAGCAATCACTTGGATGAAATCTGAATAAGAACAATTAATTTACAGTTGTTTTTTCGAGAATTACACCAAAAGATCCAACACTTTCTTAAATGTAGCTACGTTTTCCTATAAAATGTATTTTGTGCAAGATTTTTGTTTCCTAAGTCACTTTGCTTGTTTTAAAAATGCCAATGCTCGTTCGTAATTCAGGTACCTTCCTTGGTGCACCGCGTGGCTTTCCAGAAGTTGTTCGCGTAGGTGCTCGAAACAGAGCATTCAAGAACTGGGACCACGGATGATACATGTGAATTCGAAACAATTCAAGGACACGCCAAACGCTTTTCTTGGTTTCTAGACGTAGCTGCATATACTGTGCCAGCACGTAAGCGATCAGCGCAAGGTAAATCTGGTTCCATATCGCTTGCGGCTTATAGCTGTGCAGTTTTTTTAGGCGCAGATGCTGCTTTATCCATTTAAAGAAAAGTTCAATAAGCCATCGGCATTTGTAGATATGAGCTACTTCTTCGGCCGTTATGTCCTGTCGAGAGGTAAGTAGGCGATAAAAGCGCCCCTGCTCATCATAAAACTCTACGAGCCGGACTCGTTCCTTCATCTTGCGCCAACCGCTACCTACGTTCACAAGAGCATCTCGTGTGATCGGACTTCCTGGAGGGATTTCTCGTTCCTCCACAACATGGATTGAGGTGCGATCTCTCATTCGCATGACAAATTGAATGCCGCGCTCCATCCAGTTATCCATGTTTTTGTAGCTATCATAACCACGGTCCATGACATAAGTTGCCGCCTGCTCGGTGACCAGTTCGACCGCCCCGGCTCGGTCGCCTACGTTTAAAGTCGATGGGATGACAGCGTCCGGATATACCACTTCGGGTGAAGCGGCTACGAGCCGCACATGCAGCTTTACCCCGCTGGAGGTATGCGAAACTCTGGCCCAATCCCCAAGTACCAAGGGGAGTGTGATTTTCGACGAATCAATGAGTGCCAGAGGTCCAATGGTTGAAGAAATGCCCTGCTGGTGAGCCGTCAGCTTCTGGACACGGGCAACGCTATGGAGAAAAAGCATGTGCAAGATTTCCGTCGGGATTTCGCTGAGTTTCCGTGACAATTGGGCTGCGCTGATGCTGGGCAGATCGAGGATGGACCGAATGTCAGAATGTGCATAAATTTGTTCTTCCATCTCGATATAGCTTTGCCAATGGTTGAGCTGAGCCAGAATGAAAATGAGAATGCTTTTGTTGATGGTGAGCTTCTTGGCGTAGCGATCGGCATGAAGGAGTCGATCGTGTACATCCAAAGGCAGTAAAGAAAGCAGTTGACGAACGACAGTGTTTTGGGTTACGTTATCCATGGTTTGGACTCCTTTTTAGAGGTCGTGGACAACGTGCTACGTCTTCTAAATTAGGAGCCTTTTTTTGTTTTGTCCATGAAAAAGATACAGGTAGTTACAGAAATAGTAACTTCAGCAAAAGTTGTGATAGGTTTTATGCAACGCTCATGCCTTTTAGGGACTTGCTCCGCGCTTGGAGCTCCTTTTGGCTCGCACAAGTCCCTTTTAGGGACTTGCTCCGCGCTTGGAGCTCCCTTTGGCTCACACAAGTCCCTTTTAGGGACTTGCTCCGCTCCTGGAGCTCCTTTTGGCCCGCACTAAGTCCCTTTTGGGGACTTGCTCCGCGCTTGAGCTCCTTTTGGCCCGCACTAAGTCCCTTTTGGAGACTTGCTCCGCTCCTGGAGCTCATTTTAGCTCACACAAGTCCCTTTCGGGGACTTGCTCGGCGCTTGGAGCTCCCTTTGGCCAGGACAAGTCCTTTTTTGGGACTTGCTCCGCTCCTGGAGCTCCTTTTGGTCCGCACAAGTCCCTTTTGGGGACTTGCTCCGCTCCTGGAGCTCTTTTTGGCCAGCACAAGTCCCTTTTTGGGACTTGCTCGGCTCTTGGAGCTCCCTTTGCCCGGACAAGTCCCTAAAGGAACATTCTCGAATGACTGCCATCATTCCTGTTCTTTCTTTTCAGAACATTCTATAGTAAACCGTTACATCTCTCAATTCTTCTATTGTCGAGTCTTCAAAAAGATTCATAGTCTGTAGGGATCCCCAACCTATTTTACAAAGCGTTTCATGTATACGGTACTATCTCCATCTCAGGTATGAGTCAGTCACAGACTACTTAAGTTACAAAGGCTCTATTCCAATCACGGTTTTCGATTTACGGTGATCAGGTTTGAGTTACGATACTATATTGAAATCACAGGTAACTGCTTTGAGTTACGGTGCTATTTTGAAATCACAGGTATCTGTTTTGAGTTACGGTACTATTTTGAAATTGCAGGTATCTTTTTTTGAGTTACAGAAATCCATTTTGAGTTATAGACCTCTATAGCAATAGGTAGCTTTATAAGTTTGTGAATCTATACGGTATGAATCACTATGAGTCACTGAGAATGTTCTAGTTACAGAATCGTATAAGTAAAGAATCTTTTATATGTACAAGTATATTATTGAGTTACAAGTATTTTTTTGTGTTACAAGTATATTATTGAGTTACAAAGTATTTTTTTGTGTTACAAAGTAACGATAAAAGTTACGAGTTTTTATGCAATCACAGATATCGTGCAGATCATAGCTGTCTGCGTATATCGACATTTATGTGGTATCCCAGCTATCTGCGTGACAGTCAGCAATCGTGGATAACATAAAAATGTCGGTGCACGGTAGTCAAGTCCGGGCACCGACATCTTTTTGGTTGCTGCATTTCTTTAACGAGGCAGCTCCTCCATCGAGTATGCAGTCCTGATAATTTATAAACTTCGCGCTTGAAAACGCTGCTGCTCTCCTGGTTGCGAAGCCTCACAGCTATTGCTCGATCAACAGATCCAACGGAACCTCCTGCTCATTCTCCGGCTGATCGAGCGGGAATACGCGGGCGGTCTCACGATCCTCGTCCACATGCTGGATATAGATCGGGGTTCCGTTGAGCAGCACATTCGCCATGACCGGCGAAGCGGCAATTTCCTGGGCACGGTGTATATTCATGCTTGTACCTCCATATCAAGATTGGCAATACTTAGTATTCTTCAATTCTCCTTGATTATTCTCAAAGTTATCTACAGCATTCCCGTAGCATTCTCCGTTATAAGGGACCAATGGCGCCAGCCCATGTGCTGCATACATATATTTAAGATGAACTCACTTTAAAACAAAGGAGTCTGCTCCATGTCAAAAGCATTAGTCCGGCTTGAGGACATCAGCCCCGGCGGATGGTACGAAGCGGAAGAACAGCAAGCCAAGCTGCTCGTGATTGCAAACGAGCTTCACACCCAATCCATACCGTTCCATCTTGCCGTCATTCCTCGGTATATCGACCCGGCCCGAGGGATCGACAGGTCGTTGACCGATCCTGACGACCCCGTATCCGTCCGTTTCCTCCGTCTCCTTCATAAAATGGTGCATTTTGGCGCATCATTCGGAGTACATGGATATACCCACCAATATGCGAATGCCACCACCGGGGACGGGTTCGAATTCGCCTATGACGGCTGCTTGCAGGACTGCCCTCCGGACGATGCCCCTTTCGCCGCCAGCTCACGCCGTGAACTGACCCGATCCTATGCTTACCGGCGTTTGAAGCTCGCCCGGAGCTTAATGGAGCAGGCCGGGCTTACTGCGGTCTGGTTCGAAACGCCGCATTATACAGTTTCTCCGGCGCAGCGGCGAATTCTTGAAAGCTGCTGTGGACTGATGTACGAAACTCCTCCTCATGCACCAAGCCTAAATGCCGCAGCCCTTTTCAGCCCATCTGGACATAGCTTGAGTAACGGAACCTATTACGTGCCCACCCCGCTATACTATGTGGCGGGTGACAACATCGAGGGGGATGTCCGGCGGATCCAGCAAACGGTGCGGGAGCTTCGGCTAACCGAGCTGGCTTCATTCTTTTACCATCCCTATCTAGAGTTTCCTTATATAGAGCTTCAAGTAGACGGCACCGCTCAATATGATCCGTCCTCCCCGTTAAAAAGAATTATAAGCGCGATCAAGAGCACTGGCCGCACATTTGTCTCTGTAACCTCCTTCATGCCCTTTATCCCGGACTTCAGGGAGAGCAGTCTTCCTTGGAGTAACGGCGACCGGGTCCATGCGATTGCAGGCCGTCCCGGCTCACAAGCCCGCCAAGAAGCGGCATTGCTTATCCGCAAGCTTGATTCCGACACTTGGTACCGTGCTTCGCTAAACGCCAACAGCTTGATTAAAATCGATAATGGCCTCTGCAGCATGCGGCCTATTCTGGCTGGCTGGCCCGATCGTGCCGGCGGCAAGGAAATGGTGGGGGATTTCAACGGTGACGGCATCGATGATATTACTGTGTGGTATTCTCAGCTCGGGCAATGTCATGTAGCACTCGGTACGGCCGAAGGCGGCATGCATCCATCTGGAGTATGGCTTCATTCGCCGGATTATGCGGATTGGGATGCACACACCGGCGACTTTAACGGAAATGGACGGGACGATTTGCTGTTATGGAACCGTGCCTCAGGCCTAGTCGCTCTTGCCTTTTCGGACCTGCACGGTTTTAGACAACCTTTGCTTCAAACGGAGCGGATCCAATATGATCCCGGAACAACCCCGACTCTAGACATCGGCGACGTAAACGGCGACGGGCTGGATGACCTCGTCCTGTGGCATCCATCCAGCGGAATCTTCGAGGTTTGGGTTAGCCAAGGAGGTCGCTTCAACTATGAGGGAGTTTGGTTTAGAACGGATGCATCCCAGCTCGACAGCATCACGTCGTTTCGTGTAACGGATATGGATGGGGACGGGTGTGATGACCTGTTGCTCATGGATCGGGTCCAGGGATATTGGTACATTATGTACAGCAGCGGAAAAACATTCGGACCGGAGGCTAGTCGGTTTGGGCCATGGCTTCCGGGGAAGGAAATCCTCCCGCTGACTTTGGATCTTGCCGGCTCCGGCCGGGCGAGCTTGCTCGCCTGGTCTCCGGATCAGTCTGGCGGAATCCTCGATGTTGCGATCAACACGCTGGACCGGACAAGAATTTAAGGACATGGTATACTGCATTTGCCAAAGGAATTTTAACTTCATCACATTCCATAGATCGAGACTTTCATAGAAGCCGTCATGGATTTCATCAACCTTTGGCTCTAATACCTTATGTGGAGGAAGTACCATGTCCCATGCAGAAGCGCCACCCTTAAAGATTATCAAGCCCAAACTCCCGAGACAGCTTGAGCCAATCCGACTGTCCGATGCAGGGATTGATGACGAAGCATCTTTCCAGCAGTTCTCCTGCAAGGACGAGACGCTCTCCGATATTACGGCACATAAAGTGCTATTCGATCGAATGACGTTTGATAGTGTGGCCTTCGAACGGGCTTCGCTTCGGCACGCCGAGCTCACCGATATCGTATTTCGGCAATGCGATCTATCCAACGTCGATTTCAGCGAAGCCATCCTGCATCGCGTAGAGTTCCATCATTGTAAGCTGATAGGCATCGATCTGGCGGCAGCCACCATTCGAAACGTCCGGTTCGAGCAGTGCGCAGGCGATTATGCCACCTTTCGATTTGCCAATATGAAGGGCGTATCCTTTCAGTCGACGACGCTGATCCAATCGGATTTTTATCATTCGGAGCTTTCGAAGGTGGAATTTGCCGAATGCCAGATCGATAAGACGCAGTTCTCCGGGACGAAGCTTGCCGGTATCGATCTGAGCCGGACGGATTTCCATAATTTAGGCGTTACGCTGGAGGACCTTCAGGGCTGCATCATATCCCCTGCGCAGGCTATTTTGTTTACCAGAATCTTCGGCCTTGTCGTCAAGGAATAGATTCCGGTACACAGCTTCACGAAGCTTAGAGGACTTTAGCAGATTCATAAAACGGAGATCACCGAGCTGCTTTACCAAGCACAAAGTCTTCATGAACCGCGGGAGTAACGTGGGAGTCAAGTTCTGGGAGTCACTTTAGTTCTAGGCCGAAAAAGGGCCCCTTGCGAAGTGTCATCAGACCTTCGCCAGAGGAGCCCCTTGTTTAAGCATTATTCATCATGATTCAAAATACTAAATTACGCTTATAAAATTCGCTTCTATTGATCCAACGTGTATAACGGCAGATCGAGCGGAAGCGGCGCCGGCATTTCGCAAGTGCTCTTCATCTCGTACTGCTTGCCCGAATCGGAGGAATCATGGAATGCCCACATGGCTTCCAGCACGTGATAAGCCAATTCGCCGCTTGCGCGGTGGGATCGTCCGTTTCGGATGGCGTACGCCATGTCCGCAGGTCCGATGCCTCTTGTGTTCTGATCGTAACCCGGCAGAAGCGGCTCCTCGGTCCATTCGCTTTCTCCGGTCAAGCGGTATTTCACGGAACCGCCGAACGTATTCGGGTCCGGTACAAGCATTGTTCCTTGGGTGCCGTAAATTTCGATATTCGGAAGCGTGCTGCCGCCGAACACGTCAAAGCTGGTAATGAGCGTCCCGATGGCGCCGTTATCGAACCGGAGCAGTCCGGCCACATGCGTCGGAATGTCCACCTGAATCTTCTGCCCATACTTCTTCTCGCTCGTAATAGTCCGCTCGGTCAATGCTTTGCCAGTCATGCCGCTGACGCTGCGAATCGGGCCGAGGAGCTGAACAAGCGCCGTCAAATAGTATGGTCCCATATCAAACATCGGTCCTCCGCCTGCGGCATAATAAAATTCAGGGTCCGGATGCCAAAATTCGTGTCCCCGGCTCATCATAAATGCCGTAGCCGCGATCGGCGTGCCGATCTTGCCGTCCCTGACGAGCTTTAATGCCGTCTGGATCCCCGCTCCGAGGAAGGTCTCCGGGGCACAGCCGACCAGCAGCCCCTTCTCTCTCGCAGTCTCCAGCACGACCAGCCCTTCCTCCCGGGTGACGGCCAAGGGCTTTTCCACGTATACATGCTTCCCGGCTTGCAGCGCATCGAGCGTTATCTTGGCATGCAGCGCCGGAATGGTGAGATTGATGACAATTTCGATTTCGGGGTCGGCCAACAGCTCTTCCGTCGTGTATACGTGGGGGATGCCGTAATGGGCAGCCTGCTCCTCTGCGCGGGAACGGTCAATATCCGAGCATGCCTTCAGCTCCAGAATATCGAATTTTTGACAGTTTTCCATATAGATGCCGCTGATTTTTCCGCAGCCAATGATCCCTGCTTTAACCTTGTTCATGACTTCGTCTCCTTTTGTGCAGCCTACTGGCTGTCTCCCATCCCGGTATACCCTTGCTCGCCGTTGAACAGCTTGAGATCGCCGCCGCCGTACAAGGTCTTGCCTTCAGCCGCCCATAGCAGGCCCCTGCGCATCAATTCCTTGACCTGCGGCATATCCACGATATCCGCATGATGTCCCAAGGAGTTGTAGTACACGCGACCGTATCCCCATCGCTTGGTCCAGACAACCGGCATGTCAACAGCCTTGTTCAGCACATGCGGTCCGGATACGACCGGAAAACGGGTCGTCGCCAGCACTTCAACCGCCGGATCGACATGCAGATAGTATTGTTCGGATACCACCGTGAAGTCCTGAATGCCTTCAACCAGCGGGCTGGAGCTTTGCTTGATTTCTACCAGATATTCAACGCCGTCGTTGCCGGGGTGCGCGACCCACTGGCCGCCGGTCATAAACTGCCAATCGACATTGTTACGGAACGAGTCGCACATTCCGCCGTGGCATCCGGCGATGCCGGTTCCTCCTTGCACCGCTTCGGATACATTCGCAACCTGCTCCTTGGATATGTCGCCCATCGTCCATACCGGGACGATCAGATCCAATTCTTTCAGCTTCTCTCCGTCGTTGAACGCATCCAAGGTATCTGAAACCTCAACGTCAAACTTCGCCTCGCGCAGCAGTCCGGCGAAGATGCCTGCCACCTGCTCCGGCTCATGGCCATCCCATCCGCCCCATACGATTAATGCCTTTTTCATACTCCGCACTTCCTTTATATGATCTGTATAATAAAAGCTCGATAACGTCCGGTTCAAAGTCTTCGTTCGGCTAACGCTCTCACGCTCTCGCGCATCCGCTTCCACCGGCTGCCGTCACAATGATACCTCTAACATCGCAATCTCAATTACACCACACGCTTTCGCGAGTCACCGAATTCTTCTGTATGGTCTTGCTTACATCTCCGACAGTGACACCCACCGGCGTTCTTCAATGGACTTATCCACGGCTTCCAGAACAGCTTGGCACTTCACGCCGTCCTCAAAGCTAGGGACAGGCTGTCTGCCTTCCGCAATCGCTTGGGACAGCTCCAGGACTTCATGGATGAAGGTATGCTCGAAACCGATCGTATGCCCCGGCGGCCACCAAGCCTCCATATAATCATGGACAGGGTCCGTTGCAAGCACCCGCCGGAAGCCCTGTACATCCTCCTCGTCGGATGTGAAATAAACCTCCAGCTCGTTCATCCGTTCAAAATCGAATTTGACGCTGCCCAGGCTTCCGTTGATTTCGAAGGCGTTCGTACTGCGATGGCCTGCAGCAAAACGCGTGGCCTCGAAGCTGCCAAGGGCGCCGTTCTCAAACCGGGTCAGGAACAACGTAGCGTCGTCCACCGTCACCTTGCCTTTAGGCCCATCCCCGCTGCCTTTGGCGCTCAGCCCCGTCATCTCGCTGGCAATCGGACGCTCCTTGATGAAGGTCTCGCTCATCCCAATAACCTCCTGCATGTCGCCGACCAGATAATGAGCCAGGTCGATCAGATGGGCGCCGAGATCGCCATGGGAGCCTGAGCCGGCCACTTCCTTCTGCAGCCGCCATACGAGCGGGAACTGCGGATCCATGATCCAGTCCTGCAGAAACCATGCGCGGAAATGATAGATTTGTCCGAGTCTGCCGCTGTCAACCAGCTTCTTCGCAAGCCGGACCGCCGGCGAGAACCGGTAGTTGAACCCGACCATGTGCCGGACGCCTGCGTCCTCGGCTGCCTGAAGCATTTCTCTTGCGTCGGCGAGCGTTAACGCCAGGGGCTTTTCGCAGAAAATATGCTTGCCGGCCTTCGCAGCCGCAATCGCAATTTCTTTATGGGCATCGCTAGGAGCATTGATATCAATCAGATCGATGTCCTCCCGCTGGATCAGCTCGCGCCAATCGGTAATGCTTTCATTCCATCCAAGCTGATCCGCCGCCTCCTGAACCGCCGAAGCATTGCGGCCGCAGATCGCCTTCATTTCCGGCTTCAGGGCATTCGGGAAAAACATCGGAAGGCTCCGGTACGCGTTGCTGTGCGCCTTGCCCATAAATTTGTAGCCAATCATTCCGACTCGCAGTTGATTCATTGTTCATTCCTCCTTTGTTATTCATTACTTTCGTTTCAACGATGAAGCACGGATAACCAGACGGGTAGGCAGTTTCCGGTGAAGCGGGATACGGCTCACAGCGGAAGACGGCGTTTGCTCCAGCATGCCGAGAACATGCTCAGCGGCCAAGCAGCCCAGTTCATAGAAGGGAACCCTTACACTCGTTAACGGCGGGGCTCCGAGCTCGGCGGCATCCGAATCATCATAGCCGACGAAGGCTGGCATCTCCTCCTCCGGGACACCCATCGAGCGCAGGCCCTGCTGAAGCCCGATCGCCATCCGGTCATTCGCCGCAAATACGGCGTCGATGCCCTTCAAACGGGCAGCAACCTTCTCCGCTGCTGCAAATCCGCTTTTCCGGCTGAAGTTACCTTCGAACAGCAGCGATTCATCAAGCTCGATTCCCGCCTCTTCCAATGCCCGGCAGTACCCGGACATACGATCCCGGCTGTTGGAATATTCCGGAGGGCCGTTGAGAAAGGCGATCCTCCGAAAGCCCTGCTCAATAAGATGTTTCACGGCTTCGTAGCTGCCCTCCACATGATCGGCGTCCATCACGTGAAAGCTCTCCCCTTCAAAGTGCTGATTAATCAAGCAATAGGGGTGTCTTCCTTCGCTCAGCTGCCGGATAGCCGCTCGTTCGCCCTCCTCGTCCTTGGCTCCAAGGATGATGCAGGCGTCGACCTTCTGAGTCCGGAACAAATTCAAATAGTCCATGGTGCCGCCCGGTTCGCGAAACAGCATCAATAAATCATATTTGCCCTCCAGCGCTTTACTGCCAATGCCGCTTAAAATTTCCGAGAAATAATACGCGGAGAAGATCCGTGCTTTCGGCAGATACGGCATGACAACGCCGAGGTTGCCGCTCCGGCGGCGCGCAAAGCTTTGGGCCAGCGCGTTCGGGGTATATCCGAGCCGTTCTGCGGCTTCCATCACCCGCTGCCGGGTCTCCTCCCGGATCGGACCAACCCCGTTTAATACCCGGGATACGGTGGCTTCCGATACACCGGCAAGCTGTGCGACTTCCTTACGACTAGCGATAATCACCATGCCTCCTGCAATTTTATGTACGCGCGTACATTTTCTCATGGAGTCCAGCCGATGTCAACAGATACATGGCCTATTGTTCCTGATTTCTTCTTGTTTCAGTTGTATATCCGGCATTGACGTTATAAACTTTATGAGTTCTTTCTTTTTAAGCTCGGCCGGATGTTTGTCCAAATGTTGTATAATGGACGGGCTGGACGCAGAACCCCAACTCAATATGAAAGAGAAAGCTGCACGATTATTACTTGGGAAGATGTCGGGGTGACGCCAATCATGCTATTTAGCTAACATATGAACATAAAGGATAGGGGATTACGAATGAACACTCAACTGCAAACAACCGTAAGCAACCCGCAGAAAAAAAGCTACATTCTCCATTTGGCAACGATCTTCCTCGGCTTTATCATTTTTGGAATTTCGGAAAATATTAAAGGACCGGCCATTCCCCGGATTCAGCTGGATTTTCGGCTGGATGAAATGCAGATCGGCACCTTGCTGTCGCTCAATGCGCTCGGTTATTTGATCGCCTGCTCATTTACGGCCATCCTGACCCGCAAGATCGGCATCAAATGGGTGAGCATGCTTGCCTTTGGTTCGATGGCGGTCTCAGGCATTTTCATCTTCCTGTCCCACAGCTACCCGATGTTCACTGCTTCGTACTTCCTGATGTACATCGGGAACGGGATGCTGGAGATTGGCCTCGCCATTCTGGCTGCAAGAATATTCGTCCGGAATACGGGAACGATGATGAACCTGTCGCATTTTTTCTATGGCATCAGCTCTACCGTCGCTCCGATGCTCGCCTCGGGATTGATGACCGTCACCGTTCTCGGCTACACCATTGATTGGCGGGGCATGTATTTGGCGATGCTGATGCTCTCCGTACTGCCGATGATCCCTGCGCTGATGAGCAAATTTCCGGGCGACGATCATCCTGAATCCGAGCGGACGCCTCTGAAGCAGTTAATCAAGGATCGGGCGCTGTGGCTGATCGTCATCATCCTGTCCTTCGGCGTCGTATCGGAAATGGCAGTCGGCGGCTGGCTCGTTAATTTTCTTGAAAAATCGTACAACTGGGATCCGGCTGCGGCAGCCGGCATGCTATCCGCATTTTTCCTGTGCTTCTCCGCGGCGCGCCTGCTGCTAGGGCCGATTACGGACCGGATCGGATTCACCTTGTCGATTATCATCCTCTCGGGATTCACGGGCATCTGCACCTTTATCGCCATTTTCGGCGGGGAATCCTATGCCTTTCTATTCGCAGCGGCAGGAATCGGCATCGCTCCGATTTATCCGACGGTGATGGCCCTGATTGCCAAGCGATACCCGAAGGAGAGCGATACGGCGATTACCTTCACGGTCACGATGATGGGCATCGGCAGCGTAATCGGCAACTACGCCATCGGAGCCATCACGAGCGGCTTCAAACAATTGTACGGCAGCGGAACCGAACTGGGGCTGCTGCGGGGTCTTCAGGCCGGTTACGGTTTTATCGGCTTATGCGCCCTGATATGCTCGCTGTTCGGCATTGTGCTGTACCGATACTTGAAGAACCGTAAGCAGCTGGTTTAAACAGGCTTTCACCGCCGAGTTATCGCCCCATGCCGGGCGCACACAAGAAAGAGGACGTCCACCAGGGGACATCCTCTTTTTTTCGATTGACCGTTTCATGGCATTACGCGTAAGCTCCTGCTGCCATTTCCGCTCGTATTAGCCCAAATCCGGCTTGTCGACCAGTTCGATGCTTGCCTTATCCGTGTGATGCAGCTCGAATACGATGATTTCATTGCTTCCCTTCTTCAGCAGCGGACCGGGCAGGTAAAGCGTCGCTTGAGGTCCTTGCTCCCAGTATCGCCCAAGATTGAACCCATTGATCCAGACGACGCCCTTCACCCAGCCGTCCAGTCGAACGAACGTGTCCATCCGATCTTCCACATGGAATTCTCCCTTATAAAATGCCGGACGGTCCTTCCGCCCTGCATTAGGCGCCGGCAACGGCCCGAACGGCACTGCCTCCAGATGATCCATCGGCAGGCAGGAAATGCTCCAATCGTACAGAAATTGGTTATTCATCCGCACGCCTTCGGTAATCCCTTTGTAATCCTTCAAGCGGGGACCATAATTGACGCGCCCCATGTTCTCCACAACGATGTCCAGCTTGGCGCCTGCTGCTGGAATGTCCAAAGAAATAGGCGCATTATTCCAGCGTTCCACGGTCCCCTGGTATACGCCATCGAGAAACACCTGGGCTCGGTCATGCACTTCTTGCAGATGCAGGGATTCGCCTTGCCGCGGACCGGAAATTTTTGTGGAGTATACGATAAAACCGTAGTTTTGACCAAGCAGCTCCATCGGCACCGGTGTTCGGTGCTTCTCGCTGGAGGCCAATACCGGCAAATTCTCAAGCAGATCGGCATAGGAAGTCATGCTGACCGTCCCGTATGCCTTCTTCCGCACCGGATCAGGCAGCGCCGGCAAGTCCCCGAGCTCCACACCTTGGTGCTTTGCAATCACCTGCCGGACCGCCTCATACTTCGTTGTAACATCGCCGCACTCCGATAGAGGCGCATCATAATCATAGCTTGTAATGGTCGGCTCGTATTTGTCATGATAATTCGCGCCATTGTAAAATCCGAAATTCGTCCCGCCATGGAACATGTAAAAATTAACGGATGCCCCAAGGGCCAGCATTTCGGCAAACACCGACGCTGCGTCCTCCGAATCACGCGTATGGTGCGGCTTCATCCAATGATCAAACCAGCCGTTCCAATACTCCATGCACATCAGCGGATCTTCGGACCGGTACTCCCGCAGCTTGGCGAACGCTTCGGAGGGCCTGGAACCGAAATTGACGGTGGCCGTTACACCCGGAACGGTTCCTCCCTGCAGCATGCCGTCAGTTGGACCGTCCGAAGTGAACAGCAGCACATCCACGCCCCTTGCGATCAATGCCTCCTGAAGATATTGCAAGTATGCCGTATCATTGCCATAGCTGCCGTATTCATTCTCGATTTGGACGGCAATGATCGGTCCGCCGTTCGTGGACAAGAGCGGCACCAGACGCGGGATTAACTCGTCATAATAGGCATCGACCTTCTTCAGGAACTTCGGATCCAAGCAGCGAAGCTGCATATGCGGATCCTGCAGCAGCCATGCCGGCAGCCCGCCGAATTCCCACTCTGCGCAGATGTAGGGGCTCGGTCTGACGATAACGTGCAGCCCCAGCTTCCCCGCAAGCGTGATGAAGGCTTCGATATCCGCCATGCCGGAGAAATTGAACCTTCCTTCATCCGGCTCATGCCAATTCCATGGTATATAAGTCTCGACCGTATTCAAGCCGCATGCTTTCAGCTTCAGCAGCCGATCCTCCCAATATTCAGGCACAACACGGAAGTAATGAATCGCGCCCGATAAGATTTGAATCGCTTCCTCGCCAAGAACAAACTGCTGGTTAACCGCTTTCAATTGTGTCATGGAAACATCCCCTCCGTTTTCCAATACATGATTCTACATACGTATCATCTATGAAAAGAACGGCTCACTCAATCTCCAAATGGAGCATCTTCTATACCATTTGTGCCATTTTCTCGCATGGATCCGCCTATCCATATGATATGATAGATTACACGATACGCTGATTCATTCGATAAAGGAGTCCCGGTTCCCATGGATATTAAATTCCGATTCCCCAATATGATCAATACCTTGCAGGTAACAGGCTGCCATTTCGATCATCAACCGCCGGGGTGGCACTATCCGAGACATCATCACCATCTGTTCGAGCTTCTCTATTGCATGGAGGGCGAGGTTGAACAGGAAATCCACCGGGATCGCTTCACGCTGCGGGAAGGCGAATGGCTGCTGATCAAATCGGGGGTGCGTCATCAATCTTCGAACCGTTCGAGCAGGCCGTACGGTTATTTCAATGTACATTTTGATCTGGACGATACCGACATTCGGAGCAGATTGTCCTCTGCGCCGTTCCGCCATTTTCCGAGATCCGTGGGAGAACGGACCAAGCTCGGCGAATATGTAAAAAAGCTGGAGGGAATTATCCCGCGGAGTCTGAACATCAAGGAAGGGATCTCCGACCAGACCGGTCAGCTCCAGCACGAGCTTTCGTTCGAAGAGCGGCTGCTTCTGCAATCCTACACCCTGCTGATCATACATGAGGTGCTTATGCTTCTAAATTCCCCCGTGCTGGGTCCTGCGCTTCCTTCCCAAGCCCCTTCATCGGCGGCTCCTCGCCCAGCATCAGCGATGACGGCCGATGTAGCACATGCCATCGAAGAGAAGCTGCTGTCGGGATTATCCGGGGATGCTTCGGTCAGCCGCGTTGCTCGGGAGCTTAATCTGAGCCGCAGCCAGTGCAGCAAGCAGTTCACCAAGATTTATGGTATGTCCCCAAGGCAGTATGTCAGCAGGCAGAAGCTCAACCTGGCTAAGGAACTCCTGGTAACGACTAACCTGCCGGTCTATGCCATCGCCGACAAGCTCGGTTTCCGTTCAGCAAGCCATTTCTCGAGACAGTTTCGCCGCTGGACCGGACAATCGCCGACCGATTATAAGCCCCGTACCTAACATTGACACTGCCCCCGCATTACCCGGGAGATCGGCAGCGCGGTACCGTCCCTTCATGACGCTTCACGGGCAGAGCGGCTATTCGTTATTAGGATGTGTCTTCCAAATCAAGCAAGCCAAAAACTCTGGATTTGAGCCGCTTCAAGCTGAACATTTCTCCTTTAAGTGATTTTTAGTTAGTTACTTGACAATGAATAGATGAGTCTGTATGATACAACGTATTGTTATTCCTATACGAAAAGTTAGCTAATAACATTACTAGGGTTTGACGCCGTCATAGTCACGGTTAAAACATCTAAAAAAAGGAGTGAACGACTCAAAATGAAAAGCTATGCTTCTGCAGGCACTTTGATCATAAGGGTTGTCCTAGGGATTATCTTCTTGGCCCATGGGCTGGATAAATTCGGGAGTGGCATCGGCAATATCGAGGGCTTCTTCGAGAGCCTTGGCATTCCGGCATTCATGGCTTCGGTTGTCGCCATAATCGAAATCGTCGGCGGAATTGCTCTCATTCTGGGCTTCGCCACCCGCATCGCTTCCGTTGTTCTAGGAATCGTGCTGATTGTTGCCATCGTACAGGCCAAGCTCGGGATGGGATTCCTGAACGGCTACGAGCTCGACATTGCGCTTCTTGCCATGGCGGCCCATCTTGCGCTGAGCGGCAGCAGCCTGCTATCCGTCGATTCATTATTTACCAAGAAGCGCTAGGTGTAAGCCGGCGTTTCAACCGAGCAGCCAACGGCCGATTGCCCGATGATCGGCAGCGACAGCATTCCAAGCATACTCCGGCCATCGTGCCCCTCATGATAGGAAATCAACATTAAGAAAGCTGCACCGATCTTCCGGTTTGTCCGGATATCAGGTGCAGCTTTCTTGTTCTTGATAATGGATTTCCACAGCGCCAAAATAAACTTCAATCTTCTTGCTAAGCCGTTCTCCCGCTTGAGTCCACCGCTTGGGTCTGCTTCTTTTGCAAGCTTACGATGACGAAGGACAGTCCCGCCGAAACCGCAATACAAGCGGCACCGATGATGTAGACCATCCGAATGCCGAGCGTATCCGCAATCAGACCGATGACGGCGATTGAAATGCTCGTAATCGTTGAAAGCAGAATGCCGCGCGATGCGTATACCTTCGGCAGCATGGATGGCTCGATGCTCGTCTGGAAAGCCGTTTGCTGTGCAACGTCCCTCAGCTGATACGCCGGTCCCATTCCGATACACAGCACGAGTGCAACCATCGGAATGCTGTTCAGCCCGTACCACAGCGTCAGCAGGCTGAACTCGGCGGAGCCTGCAGCCATACAAGCGATCAAATGCTTCTGGATAAACGATGAGAACAGAACCGTCAGCAGACCGCCCAGAATCGCGCCCGCATAATAGCTTGCATTAATAAAGCCCCACCATGCTTCTCCTTGATGCAGCACTTCCTTCACGTAAACCAAGGTAATGGCACCGACCCAGATCGTTCCGGCAACGCCTTCAATCATATCCATGATTGTTACGATGCGAAGCGTCGGGATACGCCATAAATACGACCACCCCTCAAGAATCGCCTTACGATTCGGCTTCACACGCCGCGGGCCCGAATCGTCACCTGGCATTACCCGTGCGACAAGCAGCAGGCTGATCACCGATACCCAGATCAGGATGGCCGTAATGATTAACGTCGGTTGATGCCCGATCTGGGTCACCAGGAAGCCTGTGAAGGTGTAGCCCGCAATTTGCAGCGATTGCTCCGTCACCGACAGGGAGCTGTTCGCCTTTACAAGCCGGTCCGACGGCACGATTCGCGGCACGATCGACTGCAGGAGCGGAGTCCCCCAGCCGTGAGCGCAGGCGATCAGCAGGATCAAGATGCACAGCAGATAAACGTGCGGAGCGATGTATGGAAAAAACACCACAAGCGCGGTAACGAGCAACGCTTTTACAAGCTGCAGCCTAGTGAGAAGCTTGGCAAACGGGTACCTTTCCATAAGAAGCGGCACCGTGAATCCCGCCACGAATTTGGCTGCTGCATTGAGCAGCGGAAACAGCGCGGCGATGAATGCAGAGCCCGATTCCTGGTACATATAGGTAGTGATCACCATGATATATACCACATCAGCCAGCGAAGTGCCGGAATGAGCGGTCCAGTAACAGGCGAAGATTCCTCTATTCATTGCAGCCTCCATTCCTAAGCCCTAAGTCTCAATATGTATCTTAAAATCATATCATCGGCCGTCAGAATTTGTAAACCTCGGGTCCCTTGTGACGAGGAAATCCTCCATTAAAAAAACCTGCTTCCCGTGTTTAATACACGGGAAGCAGGCTAATGTACCGGGAAGCGTCAAGATACGGCCTCAGCCGACCATCGGTCTTCTCCGGGATATGGACAACGCTTCTCCTTCAGCTTTGCCGTGATCTGCACGATACAGCCGCATACCAGGCATGTGGTGCCGCCTTGCAGCTTCGGGCATGACATGCAGGCATGCAGGCGAGTTTCATACTCGCTGTCGGAGACGCAGCGGTCCGAGCGGAACATCGGGGACGCCAGCACACGCTCAATCTGTTTGCTGTCGACGACATAATCGTCGCGGCAGCCCTTGCATCGGTTATCCGCCATGCGGATTACCCCGCCGTAATTTCGAAGACGGTCACCGACATCGGAGCCAGCTTCGCGTGGAGGACGCCTTCCTCCACCTCATAAGCGCTGAAGGTCGACGGCGTAAGCGCGTCCGGTTCCTCAAAGGTGTTATGGGCGTCCAGCGAATCTGCGGCCAGCTGCTCTGCCTTGATTTTGGAGATCGGTCCGCCAAGACCGCGGAGGGCAACAGACACATCCGCCTGCGAATCATGGCTTACATTACACAGGCTGACATGGATTTTCCCTTCGGCATCCTTGGATGCAGAGACGGAGACTTGCGGAATCTTTTCGCCGTCCATTTCATATTCGGAGCCGCTGATGTGGGCATCCAGACGTTCCGCGTCTTGATGCACCTTATACATATTGAACACATGGTAAGTCGGCGTCAGCAGCATTTTCTCTCCTTCCGTCAAGATGACGGACTGAAGCACGTTGACGATCTGGGCGATATTCGCCATGACGACACGGTCATTATGCTCATGGAAGATGTTCAGCGTCAAGCCGGCAACGAGAGCGTCCCGAATCGTGTTTTGCTGATACAGGAAGCCGGGATTCGTTCCAGGCTCCACATCATACCAGGTTCCCCATTCATCGACGATCAAACCGATCCGCTTGTTCGGATCATATTGATCCATAATCGCGGAATGTCTCGTAATCAACTCATCCATATGGAGCGCCTTTTTCATGGTCGTAAACCATTCCTGCTCCGTAAATCCGGTCGCAGGGCCCTTGCCTGTCCAGAATTCGCCCGGAATCGTGTAATAATGGAGGCTGATCGCATTCATAAACGGATGGGCTTCCCTCATGACCGTCTCCATCCAGCGGTAATCGTCCACGTTCGGGCCGCAGGCGATCTTGTACACCTTATTCTCACCGTAATTCCGGACATAGGTCTGGTACTGGCGATACAGGTCCGCATAATATTCCGGACGCATATTGCCGCCGCATCCCCAGTTCTCGTTGCCCACGCCGAAATATTTGAGCTTCCAAGGCTTCTCCCGGCCATTCTCCTTACGCCATTCAGCCATCGGAGACACCCCGTCGAACGTCATATACTCGACCCATTCCGACATTTCCTGAACCGTGCCGCTTCCGACGTTGCCCGATATGTATGGTTCGCATTCCAGCAGCTCGCACAGCCGCATAAACTCATGGGTACCGAAATGATTATTCTCGACCACGCCGCCCCAGTGCGTATTGATCATCCGCTTGCGGTTCTCCAGCGGTCCGATGCCGTCCTTCCAATGATATTCATCCGCGAAGCAGCCGCCCGGCCAACGCAGTACCGGAATCTTGAGCTTCTTCAGAGCTTCCAATACATCATTTCGGATTCCTTCCGTGTTAGGAATCTTCGAATCTTCGCCGACCCAGATCCCTTCATAAATGCAGCGTCCCAAGTGCTCGGAGAAATGCCCGTAAATATTGCGGTTAATCGTTCCATGCGACACATCGGCGTTAATCGTAATAACATGACTCATTGGTTACTCGCTCCTCGCTGTACTTTTATAAATATTTATATGAATCAATTCATATTTCTTTAAAACAATGATATCGGGCATTTCTCCATTCGTCAACCCGGAAATTAAACGCTTTCACTAAAAATACATATTTTTCGCCCAAAAAATAAACCTGCTTCA
Organism: Paenibacillus sp. FSL W8-0919; assembly: GCF_038003785.1. Taxonomy (NCBI): domain Bacteria; kingdom Bacillati; phylum Bacillota; class Bacilli; order Caryophanales; family Paenibacillaceae; genus Paenibacillus; species Paenibacillus sp. FSL W8-0919. The sequence goes on along the minus strand of NZ_JBBOPV010000001.1, from coordinate 3,824,000 downwards.
CCTGCAGGACGATGTGGTCCTGTAAGTGCAGCAGGTCTATATTGGTTAACGCATCGCCCGGTTAAGAAACTCCCGGGTTCGATCGACTTTCGGATGATAAAAGATTTGCTCCGGCGTTCCCGACTCGATCACTTGTCCGTGATCCATGAAGAGGATCCGGTCCGCTACATCCCGTGCAAATCCCATCTCATGGGTAACGATAATCATCGTCATATTCTCCCTGGCCAATTGCCGGATCACCTCAAGCACTTCCCCCGTCAGTTCGGGATCGAGCGCCGACGTCGGCTCGTCGAACAGCAGGATGTCGGGGCTCATCATGAGCGCCCTCGCAATGGCGACACGCTGTTTCTGCCCCCCGGACAGGTTCGCCGGGTAGACTCCCGCTTTATCCGCAAGGCCGACCTTTTGCAGCAATGCAGCACTCCTTCTTGCCACTTCATCCCTCGATTCCTTCTTCACGTATTTCGGTGCGAGCGCCAAATTCTCTTGAACGGTGAGATGCGGAAACAGATTAAAGTGCTGGAACACCATCCCCATGCGGGAAGTGATCGTCTTGATTTGTTTTTGAGCGGAATATGCGCCGTCCTTCACCAGATATTGGTCCTGGACCTTGATCGATCCGCCATTGATCTCTTCCAGATGGACAAGGCTCCGAAGCATTGTACTCTTTCCCGAGCCGGAGGGGCCGATAACGGCCACGACTTCGTTCCGTTGTATATCGAAGCTGACGTCTTTCAGCACGTCCAGCTGTCCGAATGATTTCTTCATGTGGGATACTTCAATAATCGCCATAGCAGCCATTCCTTCTATTGAAATTTAAATCGTCGTTCGAGGTATCTGAACAGCAGCGTAAGTACGAGCGTCATCAGCAAATAAATGGCGCCGGCTAACACGAACGGCATGATCGTAAAGTCGCGGTTGACGGCTGTATGCGCGAAATGAAGCAGCTCCGGTACCGCCACCGCATACAGCAGCGCGGTGTCTTTAATCAGCGTAATGGATTCGTTGGATACGGCCGGCAGAGCCACGCGGAACATTTGCGGCAGGATGACTCTGACCATCGTCTGCCATCTGCTAAGGCCGAGCACCTGTGCGGCTTCATACTGTCCCTTATCTATGGACAGCAGGCCGCCTCTGAAAATTTCGGCAAAATAGGCGGCATAGTTCAGCACGAAGGCCAAGCATGCCGCAACAAAACGATCAAAAACGAGATACTCCCCGATGACCGGCAGCACAGGCAGGCCGAAGCAGATGAACAGCATCTGCAGCAGCAGCGGCGTGCCCCGCATGACGTAGATATAAACTCCCGCAAACCAGGCGAGCGGCTTCACCGAACTTCTCGCCATTAATGTTAAGGCAAAGCCGAGCGGGATGGATGCAATGATGGCGATGAAGAACAGCAGTATCGTTGTCTGTGCGCCCTCCAGCATCGGCTTGCCGATCTGAATGATATAATCCAAATTCATGTTGATCACTATACTCCCGTTATGAAAACTCAAATTCAGAGTTTTTCATTAATGTCGTCAACAAAACCGGAGCCTTGGGTCAAAGTCCGGTTTCTTGATCATTAGCTATGGAAAGACTGCGTTCGTAACCTTTGGTTCTGCAAATTATTTCAGTACCTTGTCTTCGCCAAACCATTTTTCAGATATGGATGCTGCTGTTCCATCGGCATTCAGCTCATCCAAAGCCTTCTGCAGCTTGTTCAGCAGCTCCTCGTTGCCCTTCTTCACTCCGATGCCATATTGTTCAGGCGCCAAAGATTCGTCCAAAATCTTGAAGGTGCCTTCTTCCTTGGACATGTAGTATTTCATAACGACTTCGTCAATCACGACGGCATCCACCCGGCCATTCTTCAAATCGCTTAAGGCAAGCACGTTGTCCGGAAATTCGGAAATGTCCTTCACTTGGCTATGGATAGCATTCGCACTGAGCGCATCGGCTGCGGACGAAAGCGACTGCAGGCCGATATTCTTGCCGGCCAGGTCACTAATGGTACTGATATCTGAACCTTCAAGCACAACCACTACCTGGCTGTTCTCAAGGTAAGGCTTCGTAAACAGAACCTTCTCCTTGCGCTCATCCGTAATCGTGTAACCATTCCAGATCAGGTCGATCCGTCCGCTGCTAAGCTCCGATTCCTTCGCTTTCCAGTCGATCGGCTGGAACTTTACCTCCATCCCCATCTTCTCTGCAGCGGCACGCGCATAATCAATATCGAAACCGACGATTTCGTTGTTCTCATCCCGGAAGCCCATCGGAGCAAATTTGTCGTCGATGCCGATCACCAGCTCATTCGAGCTGCCGCCTGTGCTTGAACACCCGATCACAGTCATTAGGATAACCAATCCTGCCAATAATGACGCCAATTTTTTCATGTATAAATCCCCCTTGTGACAATTCATGCAGCCATATTCAGGATATCGGTGATCCGTGCAATATGAAAATTTCTGCGTTTTGCTTTAGTGCGTTATCAGGACACCATAATACCATATTAGCAGAAAAGAGTCGATAGGTTCACAGAAGCTTCATCAACATTGTCGAAATAATGTAATTTATGTATTTTCATCCTATATTAAGGTTATTTTAATGATGAACTCAGCAAAACGGGAAACAATGACGAACGTTACACCAAACATCCAGAAAGGCGGTAACCCATATGAACCGTAAATATTTGAATTTCACCAGAAGACTTGTCTTGATGACGATCGCCATCGTCATGGGACTCGCTTATCTGCCCGGCACGACATGGGCGCAGGAGCCTGCAGGTAATGAGAATCAGGCCTCTTCTCCTTCTCGCCCTGCCGCGCAAGACGGCCACGGTCAGCATAAACCCGGCCGCATGTTCAAAGCCATCTCCGATTATCTCAAGCTAGAGCCAGAGGTTCTGCGGGACAAGCTCAAGACCTCCTCGCTCGCTGAAATTGCCAAAGAGCAAGGGGTTTCCAGAGAGGATATAAAAGCGAAGCTCGTCGAGATGTTGAAGGAGAAAGTAGCGGCACACCCGAAGCAGCTCGGTAAATCCATTGATTACTCCGCGGCTGCCGACAGACTTCTCGATGCCAAAGGCGGGTGGAAGAAGCAGCGGGTACATCATCGCCAAGGAAGAATGATTGCCGCCGAGCATGAGCTTGCCCAAATGCTGAAGCTGTCGGATGACCAATTGAAGGAATCCCTCCGGTCCGGTAAAACCCTTGCCCAGCTGGCGAAGGAGCAAGGAGTAGCCGTGCAGTCCGTGATCGATCAGCAGGTTCAGGCATTTACAAAGCGTCTTGACCGAAAACTGTCGGAAGGGAAAATTTCCAAGGAAGAATATTCGGAGCATAAGGCGAAGCTTCCGCAGTTCGTCAGCGATGTCGTTAATGGAAAGCTGGCGCCGCCCGCACATCCAGGCCGCAAGGACTCTTAGTCCATGCCGGCGATCCGAGTCAAAAACAAATAATATAACAAAGAAGTGTCGCTATGCATGCAGCGGCACTTCTTGTCATTGAGAGACAGCATTGCAAATCTACCAAGAAGTTTGTTGATTTTTCTGGAAATTAAACTAGAATAGGGATATAATGCCGAGATTTACTTCTCTCAAATCGATCGAATGATATATTGGCAAACCCTTCGACCCCTTCTTCACGGGATCAACTTCTACTCGGCATCCGTTAACCATTTTCATTTTCAAAACTATTTATTGAGGAGTTGTAACGTTATATGGAACTGGAACCTAGAACGGTGTCAAGGAGGAGGCTTAAGGGCCGCAGCAGAATCAATATCAAGAAACGGATCGGGATATCGCTCATCATACTCATCCTGCTTGTCGGCGCTGGATATCTGTTCAGAAAAGAATTATCGTTGCTTGCCTTTAATACACTGCTCAAAAAAGATATCAAAGAAACGTTAGACAATTCCTACAAACCGTTTGGGTACGAGATTAGAAATACTCACGCCTATGAAGGTAAACCCTTTTCCTTGCTCCTAATGGGGATTGATCAGCGTGATCAAGAGCCCAGCAGATCAGATACGATCATATATTCCGTAATTCGACCTAAAGATAACAAAATCCTATTAGTCTCGATCCCCCGGGATTCATATACTGAAATAATAGGCAGGGATGTAAAATCAAAAATCAACTCTGCGTATGCTCATGGCGGAGAAAAAATGAGTATGGACACAGTTGCGTCCTTACTCAAGAACCGAGTCGATTATTACGCTACAGTGAATTTTAAAGGAGTTATAGACATTGTGGACGCAATTGGAGGTGTAAAGCTTCCGATAACCAAAGTAATTGAAAATAAGAACCCGAAGCATGAAAAATTAAGGATAGAGCCTAACCAACCGATGTATGACGGTCTTGATGCTTTAAGTTACGTTCGTTACCGAGAGGACTCCGATTTTAAACGTACCGAGCGGCAGCGAATATTTATTAGAGCCGTTACGAACAAAATTTTAGATTTCAAGAACGTCGCTAAAGTTCCTGAATTAATCGATATTGCGGGGTCCAATTTCACCACTAACATGGACCCTGATCTGATCCTGAAATTGGCTGAAACTGTTTATTTAAATGATACGCCGCCTGATTTTGAGAACCACATGTTACAAGGCCGGGGAAAAACGAGAGGAACCACCTGGTACTATGACCTTGATGCAGAAGATTTAGAATACACTCAAAAGCTTATCTCAAATTGGTTAAATAGCGATATTAATAAACAAGACCTTATTCACCCTCAAGATATGGACTAGGCAAAAGGTTCAGTGCAGCGCTGATCTGATCCCAGGACGAGCCGGATGTACTCATAAAGCCTTCTTGGGCCTTCAAGGCCCAAGTTACGGCACATATTGCTGGATGATCTTCACGACCTCGCCGTCTTCCACCGTGATGTGGAACGGGAACCATTTCATATCCACAATATCGTCTTTTCGATAGATATCGGTGAACTTGTCGAGGCTGACCTGCTGATTCCACACGACCTGGGCATCCTCATACCGTCCGGTATGATCATACAGCTGCAGGCGAACCTCAGCGTTTCCCGCTACGGGCAATGTAATCCGCTCTTCCGTATCATTAACAATATAATAGCCGTCCGGGGCTTCGGTCATTTCCGGGTCTTGCTCCCGCTCTCGGAAGATCGCGTTTGCTTCCTCGCCTTCGTACCATTCAATCGGATCGATTTCCAGATAGACCTGTCCGTCTTTCACCTCAAGCGCATTGATATAGGCAGCCTCCTGATTCGAAGCTTTCGGAACCGGCTCATAATTGTTGCTCGAGGCTACGCCAACCGAATGGATCATGAACAAACCAAGCAGCATCAACGCTCCCAATCTCCAAGCCGTCTTCTTCATACTTCTCATCGCTCCCTCAACATTACTAAGTGTGAAAGATCGTTTTCTCACCGTATATTACCCGAATTCCGTGAGATTGAAACAATCCTCTATTTATGATTCATACTACGATTATACGGAGCATCGCGCCAAAAAGGATGTCAAAGCGGTGTAAATTCATTACAATATCTCAACCTTCGCATTTCAATGACGGTGAATGCACATCCGCCGCGCTGTCCGCAACAAAAAAAGCCTGTCTGCCGAACCAATGGTTCAGCAGGGACAGGCCTTAACATAAGTATTATTGATTGAAAGCTTCGGTAAGCACGGGAACAATTTGCGATTTACGGGATACAACGCCCTTGAGCAGCGCTTTATTATCCGAAAGCGACACATTGTAGGCTCTTTCAACCGCCTTGGCATCCTTGCCAAGCGCGAGCGCAATCGAGTCGTTATTCAGAATGTCTGTAACAACGAACACGAACAGATCCAGGTTTTTCTTAGCGATAATCCCTTGAATGGCCTCTTCAAGCTCTGCTTGACGGGACAGAACGTCGTTTGTGTCAACCGCATTCACTTGGGCGATTTCAACCTTCGCTGCGCCCATGCTGAATTCCTTCGCGTCAAGGGAAATAAGCTGCTCGATCGTTTTGTCGCTCAGATCGGCACCGGCCTTCAGCATGTCGAGTCCGTAGCTTTCCGCATCGACGCCTGCAATCTCCGCGAGCTCGCGGGCAGCAGCAACATCTTCCTCTGTGCAGGTTGGAGATTTGAACAGCAACGAATCGGATATAATGGCGGACAGCATCAGCCCTGCGATTTCCTTACGGACTGCAATGCCCTTCTCTTTGTAGATCTTGTTCAGGATCGTAGCGGTGCAGCCGACAGGCTCAGCGCGGTAGTACAGCGGCTGGCTTGTCTCAAAATTGGCGATCCGATGATGGTCGATAACTTCAACCACCCGAACTTGTTCGATGTCGCTAGCGCTTTGCTGGCGTTCATTATGATCGACAAGAATGACGTCCTGAGCCTCATTCGCAACGGTCTCTACCAGACGCGGTGCTTCGACGTTGAAGTATTTCAACGCATAAGCGGTCTCTCCGTTCACTTCGCCGAGACGTACCGGTTCAGCGTCGAGTCCGAGCTGTTTCTTCAAATCGGCATAAGCGATTGCCGAGCAAATCGTATCCGTATCCGGATTTTTGTGTCCAAAGATCAATGTTTTAGCCATAGGTTATTCCCCTTTCACATCCTAGATTAACCGTTTAAATCCATAAACAGATGTCACCTATCTGATTATAGCGTTAAATGCTCCTTATTCCAATGACTTTACAGAGAATTTTTGAATGGTCCCTTTTACACCAAGACAATCTCAGGCTCTGGAATAAAACCGAACCGTTGATGAATCGCCTCTGTAATGACATTCATCAAATATAATATATCCGTCGCTTTGGCATGATTCTGATTCAGGATCATATTGCCGTGATGCGGGGAAATGATCGCCCCGCCGTATTCCGTCCCCTTCAAATTCAGCTGATCCACCAAGGAGCCGATGGCAACTCCATAATCATAGTTATTTTTAAATACGGAGCCGCAGGAAGGGTAATCGAAATGCCGTTTACTTGTCCGGTACTTGATAATGTCGAGCATCGACTGCGGGGTCGGTATGCCTCTTCCCGCGAGCGCATGAACCTCGCCAAGGAAGAAGGAGAAGAACGACGGCAACGAGGATGGGTGACTTCCTCTCGTCTTCCACTCCTGCAACAGCAGCGCGGTAGAGCTGATCTGCTCCTCGGAGCTGACCGGCGTGTTCAGATCTGCCCCGATAATAATCCATGGATGGTGCTGGAATATCGACTGTTTGTAAGCGAATTGGCATTCCGAAGCCGGGATTGAACGGACGCTGAGCCCCGGATCCATCGTGTCGATATAATAAACCGTATCAAGAATGTCGCATACTTGGCTGGCATTATACTTAGCGTTCATATAGATGCCTGCCCCGACGCAGCCCGGCAGCAGGAACGTAAAGTCCAGCGAATCGCCCCCGCCAATCAAGCCCATAAGCGACAAGAGCGACATCGGCGTTCCAGACGCCACATACCATTTGTCATCCCTGACCGCCAGCTCGACAAGCCGCTTCAAGGAAATATACACCATGTCCTTATTCGGTTCGTCCGGAAACAGGATGTTGGAGCCCATGCCGAATATATACCACGGCATTCCGAGCCGCTTGCAATCCTGCAGCAGCTCCGCAAGATCTGCTGAAGTCTCCGGCATAGCCAAATAATTCGCCAAGCCGCCGACCCCGTAAGTTGAATAATCGGATAACGGAACATGGCGCTTGCACAATCGATCAATTGCAGATTTATGTAAAGTCATCTTAGACACTCCCTATCATTTCACTTTCACACAGCGGATAATCGCCTGCCTGTGGGGATGCTACATAATTATGATGCAACTCGTCGGTTGGTGTCAATCGGAGGGGTCACAAGCATGAGTCCATAAAAAAACCCTTGACTGCAGCGCGCGCACTGCAATCAAGGGGTGTTGATCCACTTCGTGAACGAAACGATCGATTACTCCAGGAAATCCTTGAGACGCTTGCTGCGGCTCGGATGACGAAGCTTACGGAGCGCCTTCGCTTCAATCTGTCGAATCCGCTCGCGCGTAACGCCGAATACCTGACCGACCTCTTCAAGCGTTCGGGTCCGCCCGTCCTCTAGTCCGAAGCGAAGCCGAAGCACGTTCTCTTCACGATCCGTCAAGGTATCGAGCACTTCCTCAAGCTGCTCCTTAAGCAGCTCGAAGGCGGCAGCGTCAGCTGGCGCCAGCGCATCCTGATCCTCGATGAAATCCCCCAGGTTCGAATCGCTCTCCTCGCCAACCGGCGTCTCGAGCGATACAGGCTCCTGTGAAACTTTGAGGATCTCCCGGACCTTCTCCGGCGTAATATCCATCTCCTTGGCAATTTCCTCCGGCGTCGGTTCCCGCCCAAGCTCTTGCAGAAGCTGTCTGGATACACGGACGAGCTTATTGATCGTCTCTACCATGTGAACCGGAATTCGAATCGTTCTCGCTTGGTCGGCAATCGAGCGGGTAATCGCCTGCCGGATCCACCATGTCGCATAGGTGCTGAACTTGAAGCCTTTGGAGTAGTCAAACTTCTCCACCGCTTTGATCAATCCCATATTGCCTTCCTGTATCAGATCAAGGAACTGCATGCCCCGACCTGCATAACGTCTGGCAATGCTGACGACTAGACGAAGATTGGCTTCCGCCAGACGTCGCTTCGCATCCTCATCGCCTTCCTCGATACGCTTGGACAGCTCCACTTCCTCATCGGCTGAGAGGAGGGGAACACGGCCGATTTCCTTCAGGTACATGCGAACCGGATCGCTAATCTTGATGCCTGGCGGAAGGGAGAGGTCATCATGAACTGCAAAATCCTCCGCGGGAGAATTAGCCGCTTTTTCCGCATCCACTACCTCACGATCCAATGCAAAATCCGCACTCTGACGGTTCTCCATTCTATGCCCCCCTGTTGACAATCCTATAATTTTGTGCTAATCTATCATTAGGTCATTATGACATCTACCCAATAATTATTTATCCTTCATTCTATCATATTACGCCTATTTTTTCAACTTCTAATATATTCTAGTTCCAGCACGGCAATCTCTTTTGAAGAGGTTGCCTTTTTTGATTGAAATACGTACCGGGAGATCCAAAGGGGCATTCTTTGCTCAATCCCGGGAATGCCTGTTGTAGTATATGTTCACGGATGTTCTTCAAGTACATAAGGATGGCGAGAACGGGCCAAGACCGGATCATTACGAAATCAGTCACCCTGTCCTGCCTTGGCTCGACGATGAAGGAGAAAAGGCTTACTTTATCTCCTTCAGCACTGCCCTCGTATCCTCATTTAACCGTTCGATGTCCGGCATGTCCGCCGGCTCGTCGTTCAATTGGTACCGCTGCTTGAGCGCCAGGGTTGCCAGCACGCGTTCATCCAGCACCTCCCCGGAAATCACGCCCGATTCCACGGCCTCCGTGATGGCTTGAATGACAGCCTCCTCCTGTGCATAATCGTGTCCGATCATGACGATATTGGTTCCGGCCAAGATCGACTTTACCGCGGCCTCGCCGGCATCGATATTCTTCGTAATGGCACCCATTGTCATGTCGTCCGTTATGACGACACCATCAAAGCCCAGCTCTTGCCTTAACAGATCCGTGATGACCGCCTTAGAATAGGAGGACGGCGTTGTCTCATCAATCGCCGTCATAAGCAGATGCCCGACCATCACAACGTCTGCGCCTTGCTCGATCGCTTTACGGAACGGCGCAATCTCCAGTTCATGCAGCCGCTTTATATCATGAGTTACGACAGGAAGCCCAAGATGGGAATCGACTGAGGTATCGCCATGGCCCGGGAAGTGCTTCACGACCGGCACGACGCCCGCTTCCTGAATCCCTTTCATGGAAGCAATGCCCTGCCTGCCCACCTCTTCTGCCGTCTCACCGAAGGAACGGTCCCCGATCACCGGGTTGTCCGGGTTGCTGTTCACATCGAGCACCGGCGCATAGACCATGTTTATACCGATCGAGCCTACTTTCTGCCCGATAAGCTCGCCGACCTGACGGGTGACGTCGGGGTCATTCCCGCTCCCCACCTTTCCGCTTGACGGCAGCTTGACATATTCCTCCGGGAAGCGGGTGACCCGCCCTCCTTCCTCATCAATGCTCAGCCATAGCGGCACCGGATTATACGCATTCGACTTTTTCAGCTCGTTAAGCAGCGTCACGGCTTGGCTGGTGCTAGCGATATTATCCTTAAAGAAAATAAACCCGCCAACGTGGTAGGAATCTAGCATCTTGCGGGCGACGTCGTCCATGCGCGTACCCTCGATCCCGACCATGACAAGCTGGCCAATCTTCTCTTTGTCTGTCATTTTGGAGAGCTGTGCGGCTGCGGCAGCCATTGCAGGGTCTGAAGCTGCCCCGTTTCCCTTGGACGGATCCCCTTCCTCTTCAGAATCCGAAGCCCCCGTGTTACTTGCGGGCCCACCCTGCTCCTCGTGTTCAGCAGGCGGCTTGGCGGCGTCGCCTTCCTGCTGCTGTCCATTCCCGGATGCCGAATCCGCAGATCCGCTTCCCGGCATATTGGTTCCTGCTCCGCCTTGACAAGCCGGCAGCATCAAGATCATGACCAGAATGATCGCCCATATCCCTGCTTGCTTATGTTTCATTAACTGCTTCATCTTCTTAGAGCCACCACCCTTTTTATTAACCTTGCTACGTATTTATTCGGCCCCGAAACTTCAATTTCCTTTTTCCTAACCGATCAGGTTCAGCTGCCTGGCCTGTTCCTCCGTCAAGATGAATTGTTCCGTGTCGGCGATTTTGTCGTCCTCATTTAGACCGAACATCAGCATAACGTCATCCCATATTTTCCGTTCCATCGCTTCGGCTTGCGTAATGATAATCTTCACAATGGGTCACTCCTTCCTGTTTCGCTCATTGATCTTCTTCTTCACATCCGGCTCAAACTTGGCCTATTACCTATACAACCTGTTCCACGGATTCGAATCTCTCGGCCCTCCAAAGCCATTACCCACCCTAGTATGGATGCATGCTCGGCGTACGGATTCGAACCGCTGACAGCTTCCTGCAGGCGGTATCGCTCTTTCCATGTCGGAGGAGATCCGCCATATGCCCACTTTCGCATGAACAGCAGCAACAAGCTGCGGCCGTGAACCAGGAAAGAGCCTGCAGTTAACTTCTGCAGGCTCTACCAATAATATGTCAATGATTATGCAGGATAATGCCGAATCCAGGACATCGCGATCGTTCCTTCGCCGGCATGAACGCCGACGACCGGGATGAACGTCATGACTTCCGTCTTCACGCTCGGATGCGCGCCGCTGATTTCCTTCCGAAGCTCCTCCGCTTCCTCCTCGTTGTTCGCATGCATAATGCAGACCTTTTTAATCATTTGAATCTCATGCTTCAACGTCTCCAGCATTCGCTGTCTAGCCTTCTTGAACGTGCGGATCTTATCCTCCACAATCACTTTGCCCTCTTCGAACCGAAGCAACAGATGGATCCGGAGCAGATTGCTCAGAAGCAGCTGCGTCCCGGATACTCTGCCGCTGCTGTGCAGCCGGTGAAGACTGGCGGGGATCAGATAGAAAGACATATTATGGACCAAGGCCTGGATTTTCTCCTTGATCATCTGTACGGTATCGCCCTGCTTGTGCCACTCAATGCCGGATTGTATCATCTCGCGGAGCGGAAAGGCTCCTGCTCTCGAATCTATTCCTACCACGGGTACCTCAGCTATTTCGGCAGCCTGGATCGACGAATGCAATGTCCCGCTCAGCTCGGACGAGCAATGGATCGCAATGACATCATCATATTTTCCCTTCAGGGATTCGTATAACTCGATGAATTCCCCGATCGGAGGCTGTGAGCTGCTGACTTTGGGTTCATCCTTCATTTTCTCGTAAAAGGCTTCAGCCGTCACATCAATGCCTTCCCGATACGTTTCTTGTCCAAGAATCAATCGCAAGGGCACAATATAGATATGATGGTCCCGGGCGAACGCGGGATCGATCGTGCTTGTGCTGTCGGTAACCCATGCTATGGATCTCATTATGTTGTTCACGTCTCGCTTTCGTATTTATGAAATAGTTATGGAAGCGATTTAAGCCGCTGAACCCATCATATCTCACCATAGCTGCGCATGCAAATGGAAGGAATATCTCCACTGTATTCGTATTTTTGCAAAATCGACATTCGCGGTTTTGCAGGATTGTCGTGGAATGGTCCCTATTCTTATCCGTTATTTTTAGGCGGCGGGTTGTATCCTTTTTCGCCAAACGGCTCAAGCTTCCGAATCCAATGCTCTTCCCGCTTATTCACCGCGTCCTTCATATCGAAGAAGACGCCCGGCTTAGGCTCGATCTGCTCCAAAATTTCAAATTCAAACGCATCCTCGCCAAATTCGTTCCACTCCTGCTGCAGCGTTTTGTTATAGCTGGTTCCCATCTGCAGTTCAAAGCGCTTGCCGTTCATCGTTTTCAAGTTCGGCGTGCCCGCGACAAACACCTTTCCATTCACCTTGTTCCGGATTTGGTAGACACCGGCGATGATCTTGATTTCCTTGTACATCTGCGTCAATTCCGCTCTACGGTTCATTGTTACCTTGCCTCCTCTTGTATTACTGCACTGCCTCTAACAACCCGGGCTCTAAGCTTCCCGATGCTACAGCCTTAGACCATAAGTACAAGCTGGCTGTTCGGCTCTTGATTGTTCCTGTTAACTGCCCACCAACGTGACCAGCTATGTCGTCAGCCAATATTCACTGCCATCATCCTTCCGGTCGATAAAGCCGTATTCGACCAAATAACGACGAATCGTAACGTAATCGGGATTATCGCGGCCGATCAAATCATTAACCTCCGTCTCAGTGTATACCCTGCCGGGCTCAAAGCGAGTCGCGATTTCCCGAAGCACGACATACTTCTGCTTCTCCCTAAGCTTGAAGGTCTTCAGCGGGCCTTGAGTTCCGTGCGGAAACACCTTTGCCAAAATCGCCTGCCGCTCCTCCTCCGTTACGTTATAGCGTTCATCGACCATTCGGGCTTGCTTCGGAATTTCCACGATCGCCGGCGCATGATTATCCTTCTCTTTAAGCAGCTCCATCATGGTCAACAGCACCTTCGACTGGCGTTCCTTCTCCTTCAGCGCAAACCGGTGATTTCGGATCGTGGACGCGCTGCCGATCCCCATCTCCTGCTGGACTTCCTTATCGCTCTTCCCTTGATAAAACAGCTGCAGCAGCCGGTTTTGATGCTCAGTCAGCCCTGTCAATTTTTTATCCAAGCCCGACAAATATTGAAATACCGAGCCATGCTCACGCTGAATGTGAACCTTCATGTATCGTTCAGCTTCATACAGCTTGTCATGATCGGGGTAAATGATCCCCTTCTCGACGGATTTACCGCATAACAGGCACATGAAGCCTGCCTCGTCCTCAACATAGCCCCGCTTCAATTCATCGACCGACGCATTCCAAAATCGTTCCGTATGATCCAATTCAACCACCACTTTTCATATATTGAGCATCATGTTAATCATATATTGATTATATAGACATTTTGTTATTATGTCTATTATTTCAACGAAATACAATGGATCAGCCTATATTGCCAGATCGGAGGATTTATACTTACCTTTGCCCCATTTCGCTCTATTAAAAAATATTCGGAAAATAAAACCTGCTGTCGTCAAAATTGAAAAAGCCCCGTTACCGGGGCTTCATTGCACGACCACTAGGACTTCATTGATACACTTTACAGCCAAGCTTATGATCTACTTGCTTCTACTTCCTCATACCAAGCTTGAACGTCCCGGCTTAGCCGCTCCACGATCTCAGGGTGAAGATCCGCCAGATTGGAGCGCTCCCCGGGATCCTTCGACAGATCGGACAGATGAACCTTATCCGGCACCAGGCGCTCGAAATCAAGCTTCCCGTTCAGCACCAGCTTCCAATCGCCTTCCCGAACGGCCAGTTGGCCTTGGTACTCCCAGAACAATTGCTTATGCGGCGACGGCTCGCCCATTAGCAGCATTTCCTTCAGGCTGCTTCCATCCAGCTCTGCGCCTTCAAGCGGTCTTGTCGCTGGATCGACGCCAGCCAGATCCAGAAAGGTCGGTACGATGTCCATCATAACTCCAACCTCATCGCGTACTTGTCCGCCTTCCAATCCGTTCGGCCAGCTCAGTATGGCAGGTTCACGGATTCCGCCCTCGAACAGGCTTGCTTTATGTCCCCGAAAGATTCCCGCGGTCCCGCCGTAATACACGTCTTCCGTTCCGTCGAGCCAGTTCCGGCTCTCGGAGGACGGTCCGTTATCGCTGGAGAAGAAGATGACCGTATTCTCGTAACAACCGGCAGCCTTCAGGGCCTTCACGATCTCCCCCACGCCGTCATCCACCGCGGCAATCATGGCAGCCATGACCTGCCGATCCCAAGGCAAATGAGCAAACCGGTCCATGTATTCCTTCGGGGCATGCATCGGATAGTGCGGCGCATTGTACGATACGAACAAAAAGAACGGATCCTCCTGCTCTCGAGATCGCTTGATGAAATCAACCGAACGTTCCGTGATCAATTCTGTCATATACCGGCCGTTCTCCCAAACCTCCGTTTCGTTTTCCCATAGATCATGCAGAGGATTGACGCCATGGCCTTGGCCCCAGTAAAAAATATGCGAGTAAAAATCGATGCAGCCCGCCTTAAATCCGAAAAACTCATCAAACCCATGCGCGTTCGGACTGGTTTCCTCGGATACGCCAAGATGCCATTTTCCATACAATGCCGTTCGATACCCCGCGGGCTTGAGCGCCTTCGCCAGTGTCACTTCGGTGGAGGGAAGTCCATCCAATCCGCGCTTTGCCCCCAGGATTTCGCCTACTCCCGCTCGGGCCGGATATTTGCCTGTCAATAAAGAGGCTCTTGACGGAGAGCAGACCGGAGAGTTGGAATACCAATTCGTAAAACGAATGCCTTCACCCGCCAAACTATCCAGATTTGGGGTTGTCACAGTATCGGATCCATAACATCCAAGGTCCCCATAACCTAGATCATCACAATAAATAACGATAAAATTCGGTTGTTTCATGTCTCCATTCACCTCTACCATGCATGACTTGTACCTCATCATCGTAACCTTTGGCAGGACTGCGCGGAATGCTCAATTCTTGCAATCGTTATACAATATGTTGCATAGTTTGAAATAACAAAAGAAATGGCTGAGGCATAGCCGGCAGGAGGAACCATGACATTTAATAACCTTCACTCATCCAGAGAAGAATACTTTAACAACCCGGCTTCATTTGAAACTCAATTGGGTTTATGGATATACAAATCCGGTTCTCAACCCTTTTTCACTGAAAAAGTCGGTCCCCGGTCCGTCGAGTTCTATAGTATACATTTCGTTGCCAGCGGCAAGGTAAGATTCGGTTGGGACGGCAGCAGCGTCTCCCTCTCGGAAGGGGATCTGTTCTGCCTCTTCCCCGGTTCGGTCTATACGTACGTCAAGGATTGCGACCAGCCGTCTACCACGATCACCTGGACGGCTTTTATGGGCGAGCAAATGCCATCCATATTGAAGCATGTCGAGTTATGCGCGGAGCGGCCCTATCGTCAACATGTATTCGGGGACAACGCCTTGGCTGTCATCAAGGAGATTCAACGATTGCTCCGGCAGCCCCAGCTGGACCATAGCCTTCAGCTGATGTCGCTGGGCTTCCAATTGATCCACAGCATCGATCCGAACCGGCACCGGAACCCAGCCTCTTCTTCGGCTGCGTCCGACTGGCTTGAATCCATCCCCGGGTATATGCAGCTTCATTGCACGGAGAATTTGTCCGTGGAACAGCTCGCAGCTTGGGCCGGCGTTCATCGCAGTCATTTCACCCGAGCGTTTACCCGCAGGTACGGCATCTCCCCGTCCCGCTACATGCAGCAGTTGATCATGGAAAAAGCAACCCGCCTGTTATCCGCCGAGGGCACCAGCATTACGCATACCGCCTTATCCCTGGGGTATTCGGATTTGTTTACCTTCTCCCGTGCTTTCACACGGTATTTCGGAATAACCCCGAGTGCTTTCATGAAGACACAACGCCTTTTAACTCCAGCACGAGAAGAGCATCCTTGATTTACGGCGATTCATCTGGATGATATCGAGATCCGCCCGGATACTATTGCGATCCATCTGGATATCCCTGGGATATATCTGGATGCCATCGGGATTCATCTGATGTTGTTTTAGCCTCCAGGCGGCCCGGATGGATTTTCGACTCTGCCTTCCGTCAGCAGCGCCCTGAGCGGCTTCGCTTTTTCCATAATATGGGCACTGTTTTCTGACTCTCCTACAATCTCTTCTTCCTCCTATGAAGCGAACCTGCTAAAATATAGAGGTTGCTGCTGTCAAAATTAGGGGGTATCATCATGGGAATTATACAACGGTCAGCAAATGAGCTGCGAACCTGGCCGCGTAATATTAAGCTTTTTTTCCTTGCCAATGTGCTGTACCAGTTCGGTACAGGCATGTTCAGCGTGCTCTACAATCTGTACATACAAAGCCTCGGCTATAATGATTCCATGAACGGTACCGTAGTCAGCGTTCAATCCCTGGCTACCGCGCTGATGTTTATCCCGATCGGCTTGATCGGAGACCGCACCAGCCGCAAACGGATCCTGGTGCTCGGCGCTTTGCTCAGCGGTGCAGGATTGATCGCCCGCTCCCTCTTTGAAAGCGAATTCAGCTTAATGGGTCTGGCGATATACACCGGATTGTTCGCTTCGTTCTTCCAGGTGCTCGCCATTCCTTTTCTGGCGGAAAACACGCCGAAGCAGGCGCGCATGCGCATCTTCAGCATTCACGCCTCCCTAGTGCTCGCTTCCCAGGTGCTTGGCAGCATGGGAGGGGGATTCCTGGCCGATGCCCTGCAGGCGCTGGGCATGAACAAAGTCGGCAGCTTGAAGTTCGCACTGCTCATCGGGGGCGTTGCCACCTTCGCTGCCTTCGTTCCGCTACTATTTACAACCGACAAGCGGGAATCACTCGAACCGCAGGAACCGCAGCCTGTCCATCCCGACCAGGAAACGGTACCGAAGCAGCAGCCGTCCTTCACGAAAGACAAGCCTTCACTGCAGCCTGCAGCGGCCGGTCCCGGTAAGACATCACACCGCGAAGATTATAGAATCATCGGCCAATTCGCCTTGGCCCAGCTGCTGATCGGGCTGGGCTCGGGCCTCGTCGTGCCGTATCTGAATCTGTATTTCACGAATCGGTTCTCGGTATCGCTCTCGGCGGTCGGCATTCTGATCTCCCTGGGACAAGTGATGACGATCGTATCCATGCTGATCGGGCCTACGCTGGTTAACCGGGTCGGCGCCGTTCGGGCCGTCGTCTATTTCCAGGTCATGTCCCTGCCTTTCCTGGTGCTGACCGGCTTTACCAACATCCTGATCGTGGCGTCCATCGGATTCCTGTTCCGTCAAGCACTGATGAACGCGGCCAACCCGATCCAATCCTCCATTCTGATCGACCGGGTACCGGACGACAAACGCGGAATCGCAAATTCCGTGACCCAGACGGCGTTCATGATGGGCTGGGCGACGATGGGCCCGGTGCAGTCCGCTTTGGTTACCACCTACGGCAGCTATTGGGGTTATGCGATCACCTTTTGCATCACCGGCACGCTTTACGTCTTCTCGTCGTTTCTGTATTACCGCATGTTCCGGGAGCCTAAGCGTAAGAAGGTGCCTGAATCCGCCGCGTCTACGCTCTAGCTTCTTCGCGCAGCGGCTTGACATGCGAAGGAACGCCGCTGCCCCGCGTCGATATGAATCGGGCCTGAAAGCTTCCGCGATAGCGGAAAACAGGCCCGAACAGCGGGTTAAACACATCCACCCGAATCCGGTAGGTTTGATGCCGGTCATCATACCATTCGCACACATCGGCCGTTCCCGTGAGTCCCGCCGGAAAGCGAAACCCAAGCCACCCCTCGTAGAACCGCTGCTCGCCTGAGCGAATACATATTCCGCCATTGCCGCTGACCGACACTTCAAGGTCTACCGCTAAATGCTGCTTGCTTCCCAGATAATCCACAATGCCGTTTCGCTCTTGGCTGTAAATCATCGTCGCGTCAAATCTTCTAATGCCCGATGGAAATTGAAAGCTTCTGCACCAAGTCACCGTCTCTCGTCCGTAACGATCCAAATAGGCGTAGTTCTCAATCCGAAACGGGATATGGAGTCCCCGTTCAGGGAACATAATGTGGCGCACCGTTCCGATGTAGAGCGGGAGCTTTGCCCAGCGCGCATACCAAATCTCATCCATAGTCCCTTCGCCGATCGAGGCCACCATATCCTTGCTGCCGAACCCGAACCTCTCCTGGATTTTGGGATGAAGCTTCCGAAATTCCCGGCCTAGCGCCTTCTCATAAATGGATATCATGGGCTCTCTCCTCCTTCTGCCGCACCTTGCTTGTCCTTGGAGTGCCCGGCTCCCGCAAGCATCGGGAATCACTTGGCAAATCTGTCGAAGACCAGGAGGCAAGCAGACATAGAACGAGCATCGTGCCGCTCAGAAGCAGCGGATTGAACGGTGCTTTAAGCCAGGCAGGCTCCGGGATGAGCGCTCCCAGCATCAGTCCCGCCAGCAGGACGGACTCGAGCCTGTACCACCATCGGCTCTTATGAAATGTAAGGCTGATCAAGCCAATACATATCTCAAAAACGCCCAGCATTCCAAGGATTGCGCGTTCCTGACCGCTCCACCAGCCGATGTGCTGCAGCATCTCCAGCTCCCCGCCCTCCGGGAACAGCAGCTTCGGCACCAATCCTTCGTAGATCCACAGCAGTGCCAGCGTCAATACGCTGCAAGCATGGATCCATGTTTGCCGGATCGACACGGCAGGCGGAATGCTCCTCTCCAGCCACAGCCGCAGCACGTCAAAGCTCCAGGCTGCAGCCTTCCCGAACATCGGACGAAACACCAGCCGGTCAAACCAAGCGCCGATCAGGCCAAATCGTGTCTTGTAATCGTATTGGGTCGAGAAGGTTATGACCCCTCTCCCTCCATCCCGGTATCGCCAGTATCCGCTGCCTTCGCGGATCAAAGATATGTTCTGATCAGAGCCAAAACGCAGCACTGACATCCGATCCCCGTCTTCCCGTCGCGAAAACGCATGGGTCACCCCAATTCCGGTGATCGTAAGACCGAATCCGATTCGGGTCTTATATAGAAACCGCTGATGCTTGGAATCGCCTTTAGGCAAGTAATGGATGCTCGAGAACCGCACGTCCCACTGCTGATGCAGCTCCGGACGCTGCGTATGCTTCCACAGCGTATCGAGATCCGACTCGATATCAATCTCCACATAGATCGGCTTTCTCTTCATGCTCAGACTCCTCCATACCAGCTTCATTACCGGCGTAACAGCATTTTCGTTCACCGGGTATTCATGCATTCAGCATACAGCCGAATCCACTTTCCCGTTAGTTCCGACTTTCATAGAACCACAACCAAAAAAGGTACTACGTTTCGTAGTACCCCCCACAATAAATACGCTATGTTTTTGGCTCAAAACCTTGCACCGGGCGTTCGCCCTAACCGCTAACGATCCTTTATGATCCCTTTTCGCCGCACCTTTTCAACGGCTTCTTTGCCGCTCTTTACGCCGAGCTTTTTCAGGATTTTATTAATTTGATTCTTTAACGTGCTTTCCGATTTGAACAGCTTATGCTCGATCTGCGCATGGGTGTATCCTTTCTCCATCAGCTCGAATACCTCCCGTTCCGCATGTGTTAAGCCCCGCAGCTGCTCCTCCCGCTTCAACCGGGAAAATTCCTTCAGCAGCGCCTCCATCGGACCGGCATGCAGCAAGGCACCGCGGATCGCCCCCGGCAGCTCCTTGAACCTCGCCTTTTCGATATATTGCACGGCTCCTGCCGTAAAGGCCTGTGTGATCGTCTGCTCGTCATCCATGGAGGTTAACATGATCACCTTGGCCTGCGGCCTGATTTCCAAAATGTCGGCGGCCGTGTAAATGCCGTCCAGCTGTCCCGGGGTGAGCTGTATGTCCATCAACACAACATCAAACGAAAGGACGCGTGCCATGGCGGCTGCCTGCTCCGGCGTCTGGGCGGCCCCCGCTACCAGCATGTCCTCCTGTCCGTTCAGAAAAACAGTCATCGCCTTGATCCAATCGGGATCGTCTTCAACCAGAAAAATTTGTATCGTGCTCATTCCTCTCCCCTTCCTGCCAGTCGTACCAACACCCGGCGGGGGAAATACAGGGACACTTCGGTTCCTTCCCCCTGGCGGCTCTCCATGCCTATCGATCCCCCGCTTTTTTTCATCACATGGTATGCGTAGGAAAGACCTAATCCGTAATTGTTTCGTCGATCCTTCTTGGTGCTGTAAAAAGGTTCAAATACCCGCGCCTGGAGCCCATCCGGAATACCGTTGCCATAATCCTTGACCGAGACCACCGCGCCCCGTCGTCCGGCATCGACCGTCAATTCGATCACCCCGGCCCCGGGCGTAGCCTCGACTGCATTTTGCAGCAGGTTGCCCGCCGCCTCGGTAACATGAACCGGATCGATCAGCAGCCACGGGCGCTGCCGGATGTGGAGCTTGACCTCAACCCCATGACTGCGCAGCATTTCGTGCTCGCGCTGCAAGAGCTCCTTGACCAGATGATCCAGCCGAACCGGCTGCGCCTTCAGGACGAGCTCCTTCGTTTGCTGCTGAATCCTCTCCGTCATGGCAAGGAGATGCTCCGACGCCTGTGTGATGATCCCGAGCTGCTCAAGCGCAGCCCCTTGGTTCGGCTGCAACATTTGCTTCACATTTTCCGTGCTCAGAGCGATTTTTCCGATTTCATTCTTGAGGGTGTGGTTCAGCAAGGAGGTTCCCGTCGAAACCGCCTGCATCGTACGGTCTATCGGATCCCGTTCAACCTTCAGCCGCATGCCGAGCACACCATAAACGAACAGGCAGATCAACCCGACGACGAACGAATATACGATCAGCAGCGATACATATTGAAAGAAATCGTAACCGGGGTACAAGAGGCTCCCGACATTAATCAGTAGCATCACACCCAGCAGCGTAGGGACCATAATCATGGCCGTGATCAGCAGACTTCTGCGTCTGTTCGGATTCATTTCTTGTACATAGGCCCGAATTAATAAATAGCACGATATGAAATAGTACGGAGCTGTCCAGACAAGCAGCAGCCCGAAATCGATCCGATGCTCAGGAGAAACGATGACTTGGAGTACCGTTACAAGCGGGGGCAACAGCAGCCCGAGCTTGAAGTACCTCAGCTTGACCGGATCGATCTGCTGCCGGGTGTACACGATGCAAAATACGAGCACCCCGTAAGGCGACATCGCATGATTGAAGCTTTGAATGATCGGCTCAAATGAAGCCGGTATAAAGCCGTCCGGCTCAAGGAGTGCGGTTAAGCCGCCTACGCCTGAGCTGAATAAGAAGAAAGCCGCCCAGCGATTCACCTCTTGCCGCGGCTGGTTCGCCAGCAGCACGATTGCCGCGATCCATAAGGCCGCCACATAGTATAGCATTTCACATCGCCCTATCTCTTTCATTTTCTAGTTTCATCCTACCATACCTGTTCGACAAATGGAGCACGCTTTACATCACGAAAACACTCAGTTTACATTCAGCTGGATTTAAGCCAGAAATCAGAAACGATTGATAGCATGGTTTCAGAAGCAAATAAGCGAACTGACAGAAATGAGGTGGAAGCATGAACAAAGGATTGAAATACCGGAATGAACTGAAGTTTTTTGTCAACATGCATCAATACCGGATCATCCGGCAGCGGTTGAACCATTTGATCCGTCACGATAACCATGCGGGACCGTCCGGAGAATACCATATTCGAAGCCTGTATTTCGACGATATCAATAATAAGGCGCTGCACGAGAAGCTGGCCGGCGTCCGGGACCGCGTAAAATACCGGATTCGCATCTATAACGTGAAGGACGACGTGATCCATTTTGAGAAAAAGATAAAGTTCCGCGACTACATCGCGAAGCTGAAAGAGCCCCTTACCCGGGAGATGACGGACCGGATTATGGCGGGGGATTACGAATGTCTGTACCAGCCGGACAAGCCTCTGATGATGGAGCTCTATCACGAGATGAAGCATAACCTGCTGCGCCCGAAGGTCATCGTCGATTATGTCCGTGAACCGTATGTATGCGCAAACGGCAATGTCCGGATCACGTTCGACAAGGAGCTGCGCACAGGGCTCCACTCGGTGGATCTGTTCAACCGGGAGCTGCTGCCGATCCAGGCTATTGATGAGAATCTGATCATTCTTGAAGTCAAGTATGACGAGTATATACCGGATTACATCAAGATTGCCCTGCAGCTGGAGGGACTTCAGCGACAGTCCGCATCGAAATACGTTATTTGCCGAAAATTTTTAAAATATAACGCTTGGGAGGATCAATAATTCATGAATGCAACGTCTAACGAAACGACCAACTTTTCTAATATTATCAAAAAATCCGTCCTCGAGAACTTCGCATCCGATATCAGCATCGCCAAAATATTGATTACGCTTGCCATCGCTTTTGTCATCGGATTGTTTATATATCTGCTGTATAAACGGGTTTTCAGCGGGGTGCTCTATTCGAAGAGCTTCAACGTGTCCCTGATCGGAATGACCATGATTACGGCGGTTGTGATCATCGCCATCAACTCCAATCTCGTGCTCTCGCTCGGTATGGTCGGCGCGCTGTCCATCGTTCGTTTCCGGACCCCGATCAAAGACCCGACCGATTTGATCTTTCTGTTCTGGGCAGCTGTTGCAGGCATCGTAACCGGCGCAGGTTTCTATACGCTGGCGGCAATCGGTTCCGTGGTCGTAGGCCTCATTCTGTTCTTCTTCATAAAAAAAGCGTCAGTCGACACCCCCTATCTTCTTGTCGTCCATTGCCAAGACGAGCAGAGTGAGCAGGCGGTTCGCACTCGCATCGCCGAAGCGGTAAAACGTTACAATCTGAAGCAAAAAACCGTTTCAAACGGGAACATCGAGCTGACGGTGGAAGTCAGACTGAAGGATGCCGAGGGCGAATTCGTCAACAAGCTGTCCGGACTCCCCGGCGTCCATAACGCGGTCCTGATCAGTTACAGCGGCGATTATGTATCCTAAGACAGGTGGTGTCTCGATATGAAAACAAAATATGCCGCAGCTCCCCTGTCCCTTCTGCTGGCCTTGATGCTCATCTTATCCGGCTGTCAGGATTGGCTGGCACCCCGTGCAAGCCAAGCAAATGAGGCGGAGGATGGGAGCGCAACCGCGCAGGAGAGCGTGTCCACGGTGTTCCCGAAGGAGCAGGTCATCGATGTGAAGATTACGATCGATGAAGCGGATTTTGCGGATATGATCGACAATGCCGAAGCGGAGGAGTATAAAGAGGCGTCGGTTGATTATAACGGGCAGAAGTTCGAACATGTCGGCATCCGGACCAAAGGCAACTTGAGCTTGCGGAGCGTGGTCAACTCCGACTCCGATCGTTATAGCTTCAAGCTGTCCTTCAATGAATATGTGAATCAAACGCTGGACGGGATCAGCAAAATCAATCTCAACAACAACTACAGCGACGCAACGTACATGAGAGAATTTCTCGCCTACGAGCTGGCGGCATCCGCTGGCCTGCCAACGCCTGGCTTCTCGTACGTAAATGTCTATATTAACGGCGAGCTTTGGGGATTCTACCTTGCCGTCGAGCAGATCGGTGATTCTTATCTGGAGCGCCACTTCGGGAATGCATACGGCGCCTTGTATAAGGGCGTCATGACCGGCGCCGGCAGCGATCTGACCTGGCTCGGTCAGGATCCGGATTCGTACACGGGCCTAGAAATGAAGTCCAAATCCTCCAATGACGACGTTCTGATCGACATGCTGGATGAGCTGAATAACGGTTCCGATTACGAGCAGGTTCTTGATGTGGACCAGGCACTGAGGTATATCGCCCTAAATGTGGCCGCATCGAATATGGACAGCTATCTCGGCATGAACAAACAGAATTATTATTTATATGAGAATAAGGGCGTCTTCTCCATTCTCCCTTGGGACTATAACATGGCCTTTGGAGGGTTCGGCGGTTCCGGCATCCTGATCGACGAACCGACCCAAGGGGCCGTAGCCGAGCGGCCGCTCGTTGCGAAGCTCCTGGAGGTGGATGAATACAAGGAGGGCTATCACGCCATCCTTCAGGACATGCTGGATGGATACCTCAAGCAGGAAACGTTCGCGAAGCGCGTGGAACAGCTCAAGGCGCTGATATCCGAGCACGTGCAGCAGGATCCGCGGCCTTTCTATACGTACGAGCAGTACGAGGAAGCCGTGCCTGCCCTGCTCACATTCGTCCAGCAATCAACGGAGAATATCCAGCAGCAGCTGGACGGCACGCTCCCTTCTTCCGGAGACGGCAGCGGCAGCGGTGGCGGCATGGGTCCCGGAGGCTTGGGCGGCATGCGCCAGGGCGGTGCGGGCGGCATGCGGCCGGGCGATGCAGATCCTGCAGGCAGCATGCCGCAGGGTGAAGCAGGTCCTGCTGGCGGTATCGGCGGTATGCCCGAGGATGCCGCTGGCACTGCAAACAGAGCCAGCGGTAATATGGAGCAGGATAATGCGGGGGCTGCTAAGAGCGATACTGGCCTGGGCGCTGCTGACGATACCAACGGCGGTATACCGCAGAATGGCCCGGGCGCTGCTGAAGGTGCCAACGGCGGACAGGACGTGACACCGCAAGTGGATCGCGGGATAACCGCTAACAGCTCCGGCAACACGGCGACAAACACGGTGGCCGATAGCGCAGCCGCAGCAAATCGCACGGCCGATAACAAGAACACCGTTCCCGCATCGCAGGCGCAGGCTGGTGAACAAACACCGGAGCTGTCGCAGCAGCAATCACAGCAAGAAGCCCAGCAGGAGTCCTCGCTGGTAACGCCACAGCAATCCCAACAAGGAGCTCAGCAACTTCAGCAGTCGCAGCAAGGAGCCCAGCAACCATTCCAACAGGACGCAGCTGCCCAAGGAGCGGTGCCCGGGAATGCGTCAGCCCCGGACACCAACGCTCAAACCGGGCAGCCGAATGCCAATCAGGAGCAGCAAACGAATCGCTTTGGCGAATTCGGCGGCGGGATGGGCGGCGGAATGCCGGGCGGCCGGGGCATGGGACTGCAGGATTGGAACAGCAGTCAAGACCAGGAGCAAGGGAATATGCAAGAGCTGGTCTATACCGTGATCTCCATCCTCCTTCTCATTGCGGCCTGTCTTATCGTTACGCTGTATAAACGCAAAAAGCTGTAACTCACATCTCATCAACACATAACAAGCTCCATTCATTCCAAAGCGAATGAATGGAGCTTGTTGGTTACATACCATATTCCTTTATGCTAAACGCCCAAGTAAATCCAGAATGACAGGCAGCGCAATCATAACGGCTGCGGCGGTAATCGTCACAGCTGTCATCTGGCGGGACATTCTCCGCTGCGTGGCCTTGGAGCGGTACCATCCGCCAAACTGCAGACGATTACGGTACAGAACCATAAACCCAAGCACATTCCCTAAGAACAGGAACAGGATATAATAGTCTTTCCATAACACCCATGACTGCAAAACAGCCAGTTCGATATTCGTTACGATCGCAGTACCGAGCATGAATAAGACCATCATTCGGACGATTTCCAGCATGGCGCTTCCCAGCTTGGCCATCACGCACCCCTCCCCTCATACTATGATCAGCGTGGACAGTTCCGGACCAGCCGGAAGCCTTCTAACACTTCTATGATATCCCGTAATCGCACACCATCGACGTAGGTTATCTCATCTCTGGGCCGTGCATGCACCGATCACGATGGTTCAATCCCCTGCTAACCGCATGACAACATCAAGGTGCTTCGCTGTTCAGGTCGGTAACGGGAGAATGCTCCGCTTTCTTCGCATGACTGTTTACATAATAGCTTTCCAGCCGCCGGCTCCCCCATAAGGATAGAGCGATAAAGGCCAGAACGCCGACAAGCTTATACGGCTCGGCTGCAATGTCGGACAGGTTCGCACCTATATAGGATACGCAGAATACCATAATGCCTTTTCCTAATGTTACGGCCAGCAGGTAGGATAGGATATGCATTCTCGCCAGACCGGCGGCAATATTAACGGCGACAAACGGACCGACCGGTAAAATGCCGAGCAAGAACACGTAACTGAACCCGTTCTTCTGAATCCATCGCATTCCCCGCTGTACCTTGGGCTTGGCTGCCCAGCGCGCGAGAAAGCGGCTGTCGGATATTTTCCTCACCAGGAGAAAGGTTGTCAGGCAGCCTGCGATCATGCCGATCCAAGAATACAGGAACCCTTCCCATAACCCGTATACGGCGGCATTCACCCCTACGATCACAATCGTCGGCATTGGCGGAACGAAGGATTTCATGAAGGTCAGCAGGATCCCCGGCAAAGGGCCAAGCGCTCTGAACTGCTCCAGAAACCACTCCAGGTTGCTCTCCGTAAAATAAGACGTGATATCCAAATAACCCGTCGGCATTGCGTTCACTCATTTCTATCGTCAGTTGCCTATAGTATAAATCAATACCGACCCTGAATCTATATAAGGATTAGCTTGCTTTTCAGGGAGCCGGTGTCAGTCCAGCAATCAGCTTACACTTATCCGATCAGCTCCAGCTGTCTTAGGTGATGTTTGTCATGCCAAATAAAATCCTTCATAAACTGCGCGACCTTAAACGGATGACCGTCTTTATCCGTGTAATCCCCGTCGTACACATCCTCCGGCATGGACCGGATCGCTTCGATCAGCTGCTCCCGCGCTGCAATCGTCTGGCGGACCAAATCCTCGGTTGTGCTTGCTTTCGCATAATCTCTGGCATTTTCATTAAACTCGTCATAGTTCAAGTGTTCAGAGGTCGGAGCTTCCCCGCGCGCAATCTTCTCAATCGCCTCTGCGAAAAAGTATTCGTCCCATCTGAAAATATGACAGACAACCTCGCGAACCGTCCACTTGCCTTCGGCCAGCGGGGTGCTCCACAACGTTTCATCCCGATCTGCAAGCTCCTTTACCCGATCGATCCATTCCCCATATTCGCTGAGCAGCTGTTCTTTCTCACTCATCTTCGTTCCTCTCCCTCGCTAATAATTTATGATAAAATCCGTTTAGTCTATCATCCGACCAGTTATACATGTCCAGCAGAGCTGCATAAGGATCGCCTGGAATTCCCAGCAGCTCCGCAAAAGCCGGCTCCGTCTTGATTCCCGCTTGCTTCAGTTCGATAATCCGTTCTCTTCCGGCTTCGCCTATCAGCTGAAGCAGCCGATACTCTACGACCATATGCCGGTATCCGTTCTGCTGTTTCGTCGGCACAGGCTGGCCGAATATTTCGAACATCCAGCCTTTGTACCGGAAGCGGACCACGATGCGATCCATGCCATTAACGTTTCGGCTATCGACCGACAGATCCGGCAGATGTCCGAAAACCTCGTGGATGGTCTGTTCAAATGCAGCGAAGTCCGTAACGCGGCAGGCGATATCGAGGTCACTTCCCGGGATGTCGATGCCAATAGGGATCGTGCCAACGAGAATCGGATCATACGGTGCCAGATGGGCAAACAGCCTCAGGTCATCCATGACGAGCGCGGCCTGCCTCTGCTTCTCCGTACCCTGATACAAATAATCGATATTCAGAAACTTTATGTCCTGCATGCTCAATCTTTTTCCTTTCCCGGCCTGCTGCACGCCATCGAACCAACCAACAAACTAACAAACAAAACCTCCCCGCAAATTAGGCTGCCGGTCTGGAAGAAGGATCGTATCCTGTAGCTATCCCCCAGGTCCTACCTTTCCGTCCACGTCGTCCGGACATATCCGAGCCGCATACCGACCGCTTCCATATTGCGGTGGCTTTGTGACAAGAACCCGCACTGGCCGACGACTAAGCTGCAGCCCGTTTGCTGGGCGATCCGAATCCGATGGCGAAGGAGCAGCCGATGCAGTCCGTGCCTGCGATATTCGGGCAGCGTCGCCCCGAAAGTTAGAGAGGCTATGCCTTCATTTATGTACATCACACCAGCCGCGGCAGGCTCATCCTGCACATAGGCAAGATAAAATCTCCAGCCTTTCCGCGCTGCGAGCACCCGGTTATTTGCGGCCACGGACGGAATCCCCTGATCAGGAAGTCCGGTTCCCCGGCAATGGATCGTCGCATACCGCTCGAACTCATGCTCGGTGACATGCCGGATCTCGATAGCCGAATCCGCCTCTTCTTCCATGTTGACCGGATGCATATACATCGAATTATGAAACCCTGACTGGTACAGCCCTCGTTCCGCAAGCGCCTTCAAAAGTTCCTCATTTGCCGTGGAGGGCACGATCTCGATCTGAAATCTCCGATCCCTCGACCGGTAGAAATCAACTATGGCATCCAGATGGCCGATGTCCTCCGATTGAATGCCTTTTACGGTGTTAAAGGAAAGCCACGGCATGGTCTTGCTGTACAGGCACAACGCATGGCCGAACCGTTCGATCAGGACGCCCTCCGGGTTGCCCGGCCGCTTTGCAATGGCATCCATCCGATCGTGCATGTACTCCGTTTCGGAGCGCTGAATATGTAAGATTACCTCTTTCGTTGGGAGCTCGTCCATGATAACCTCCATCGATCTGTGATAGGACGGCGATAAGAGAACAGCCTGAAGATCATACGAGCTATGCATCCTCAGGCTGTTTGTCTATCACCTATTTATTTCGTGCTGCCGGGCAGATCGCAGGATCCGTCGGCACATATCCCCGCATCCTTCTCGTTCACCATCACAAGCGGATGGGCTTCACGGTAGGCTTTCTCCAAAGCGTCCGTAAATACCTCAAGCGGCTGTGCGCCGGATACGCCGTACTTGCCTCCGAGCACGAAGAAAGGCACCCCGCGAATACCCAGCTGGTGGGCAGCCGCTTCATCAGCGCGTACTTCCGAGCTATATGCGTCTCCATCAAGCACCGCATCTGCCTCTTCCCGCGACAAACCAACCTCGGCGGCCAGATCGGCCAGCAAGGAGCGGTCCTGCAGATTGCCGCCCTCTGTAAAGTGAGCGTAGAACAACCGCTCTGTCATCTCTTTCATTTTTCCATGCTGACTTGCAAAATGAACCAGTCGATGGGCATCGAAGGAATTCGCTGGAATGATGCGGTCCATGTGATACGTGAGGCCGACGCTTGCCGCCTGCTGCGTAACGTTGGCGTTCGCCGCCCGGGCTTGCTCAATGCTCATCCCGTATTTTGAAGCCAGCAATTCATCCATCGACACGCCCGGCTCATACGAAGCGTCCGGATCAAGCTCGAAGCTCCGGTAAACCACCTCGACCTGATCCTTATTCGGAAATAAGGCCAGTGCATTCTCGAAACGACGCTTTCCTATATAACAGAACGGACACATAAAATCCGACCAAATCTCAACCTTCATCGTCTTACCCCCTGCAAGCATGTATTTTACTTACTTATTGTAACTTTCTTTCTGGATTACTGCAAGAAAAGTCCTGTATCACCACATAAGGGAAAGGCAAATTCGGTCTTCTGATCGTAAAAAAGATGGCTATCGTCCACCTGTCATTTATATCGTTTCCAGTCCATATCACTGTTCTCCAGCAAATACTCAAAATCGTTATCACGGCGCTTCTGCTCCGCTGCGCGGGCGGCCTCGCGCTCCTGTCTTTCTTTCTCCAAACGCTCAGCCTCCGAGGCCTTTAATGTTTCGGAGGTTTCCTTCAATTTCTGAAGCAGCTCTGGGTTCAGAAGATCCTTCAACGTTGCCGGCTTGTCGGCCTGCGAAGCACTTGGAGCGGGCATGTTCCGTTTCTTTTTAGCCATATTCACTCACCTCGGTTTCCTCATCATTATACCATCTTCCATGCGGACTGACAGCACTGGAGGATGCAAAAAAAGAGGGCCTGGCGGCCCTCTCTTCTCTTTTATGTATAATATAAAGGGCGATCGATGGGACTTGAACCCACGAATGCCGGAGCCACAATCCGGTGCGTTAACCCCTTCGCCACGACCGCCATCTTATAAATGGACTAGCTGTCCGGATAATTAATATAGCATAGGATTCAAGATTGTGCAAATTGTAAAAGTTGCCATCCAGATCCATGCATCTTCATCAAAACCCTGCTCTCGCGGATTGCCGGCCACTGCCGGATTGGATCGAAACATATTGATTTCTTTCTGCGGTAAATACTATACTAACGAGAATGTTGAAGAAACGGTTATTCGAAAAAAAACGTAAGCACGGGTGTACGAAAAATTACTAAAAACCGTTTGTATTGTGTTGCAGCTGGAGGTCGATTCATCATGATTTATCATATTGATTATCTTTCCGAAGCGCTTCATGTTAAGGGTTACCTGGGTCTTCCGCCTCAGCTTCCCCATGCGATTAGCCAGTCTATGGCTGACATAGCCGGTACTCAGCCCGGCGTTTCGGTCAAAGGCACACTGGCTTGCTCATGGCGCCCGGATAAACAATTTCAACATCCTGGCGGATCAACCCGCAAGCTTCCCCTCCTGATCTATTGCAGGGGCGGAATCGGCCGCGTCGGAGCGGTGCGCCTGAAGTGGATCGAAGAGTTCGCGATGCACGGCTTCGCGGTCTTCGCCCCTGCATATCGCGGAAACGAAGGCAGCGAGGGGCGGGATGAGTTCGGCGGAGCCGATACGATGGACGTCGTAAACGCAATCGATTGGCTCAGGAACATACCTTGGATCGACCCGGCCCGGATTTATCTGCTCGGCTTCTCCCGGGGTGCGATCAATGCCGCCAAGGCAGCGGTTATCTCGCCAGTGGTTGCGAAGCTCATTCTATGGAGCGGGGTATCGGACCTGGCCCAAACATATGAGGAACGGATCGACCTCAGACGGATGATGAAACGGGTTATCGGCGGCTCTCCGAACAAAGTGCCGGAGCGATATCTCGCTAGGTCTCCGCTGCATTACGCGGAGCAGCTTGAGATCCCGGTGCTAATCGTCCACGGGACCCTCGACGAGCAGGTCCTTATCGGGCACAGCTATCGAATGGCGGACAGGCTCGCGGAGCTTGGCCGGCAGGTGGAGACCCATTTCTACCGGGATCTGAAGCATCATTTTCCCCCGCCGCAGCATGAAGCGGCGGTTCATCGCATGTGCGATTGGCTGATGAAAGTTTAACGGCTCCCGGGTTTAGGCTCTCGGGATGCCATCAGTTTGACCGCCGTCCCAATCAGACCTCCACCTGAAACATGGAATCAACAATCACCGGTAGTTGGTCCCTAAGGGATATCGCACCAAAGACGGACCGTGCATGACTCCCGTTATCCCCGAACACTTCAACCATTAGATCAGAGAAGCCGTTCAGCACCTTGTGATGCTCCTCATAATCCGGAGAAGCATGGATAAACCCTTGGACCTTGACTACGCGCTTCACATGATCGAGAGAGCCCAAAGCTTCCTTCAATACGGCCAGCACTTCGATGCCGGCGGAACGGGCGAAGGCATATCCCTGCTCGGTCGTATAATCTACCCCCAGCTTGCCTCTCGGATGACCCGCAGGACCTTTCCCGGACACATACATTATTCCGTCTACGATTACGTAATTGGCGTATTTCGCTGCAGGTACGCTAGCCGCAGGCAAAACGATCCCCATCTCCGCCAACCGCTGCTCCACATTCCCTCCCATGTCCGTCTACTCCCCTTTATCATATTTTCCATTGAATTTCGATTATTGTATCATGGAAAATTCCCTTTGCAAGCAAAATGCTGTTCCCCCTGCCTAAAGATTTCTTACTCGCTTAATTGTTGTTACCCTGATTTGAAAATTATGGATTGACAGTCGGCAAACGATCCTTTACAGTATCTCATATATGAAAATGATAATCATTATCGTTTAGTTTGCTGTTATTATTCTACATACAAGGAGAATCGAAATGAAGAACAAGCTGTTCATTCCCTTTATCGTTTTGCTTTTAGTGATCCTCAGCGCTTGCGGCTCTGATTCAGGAACGCCAGCCTCATCGACTCAAAATAATCAGGACACTCATAACACTCAGAATGCGGACACGACGACGGTCGCCAATCCATCCGAGGAGACGATCACGTACCAATCTGAGAAAGGTCCCGTGAAGGTTCCTGCCCATCCCAAACGGATCGTAGCGTTGACGTATGCACCGAACGTGCTCTCGCTCGACGTACCGCTGGTTGGCGTCGATCAGTGGACGAATGCGAATCCGTTGTTCAAGGACAAGTTGGAGGGCGTAACCGTCGTTTCGGAGGAGGACCTCGAGACGATTATCGAACAGGATCCGGATCTGATCATTGCCGGCACCGAAATGAAGAATCTCGATAAGCTGGGCCAAATCGCTCCTACCGTTGCTTTTACCTGGGGAAAGCTGGACTATTTATCCCAGCAGCTTGAGATCGGAAAACTCCTCAACAAGGAGCAGGAAGCTCAGGCATGGATCGATGATTTCAAGCAGCGTGCGGAAGCAATCGGCAGCGAAATCAAAGCGACGGAAGGCGATGATGTCTCCGTTTCCGTGTTTGAAACCGATTCGGCCAAGAACTTCTACGTATTCGGCAATAACTGGGCGCGAGGCACCGAAATCCTGTATCAGGCCATGGGATTGAAAATGCCTGAAAAAGTCGAGAAGGATGCCCTCGGCCCCGGATATTTTGCGTTGTCGCAAGAGGTGCTCTCCGATTATGCGGGAGATTATATTGTGCTTAGCCGAAACTCGCAAGCCGATACCGCGTTCATGAAGACCGATATTTGGAAGGGCATCCCGGCCGTCAAAAACGGACATGTCATTGAAATCGATACGGAGGCTGCCACTTATAGCGATCCGATTACGCTTGAATATTTGCTGAATATTTTCAAGACCGGATTCCTTGGCGACGGCTCGACCGATTAATGAATTACAATGATCGAAACCAGACTCCCCCGAATCAAGTTCTTTCCCGAGCTTGGTTCGGTTTTTTTTTTACGTTATTCCTGATTATTTCGGGCTTGCTCTGATATTTGAAAATATTTTTCTTGTTTCTAAGCAAAGAATAATCCCCTTTGTAAAGGGCAACATAATTCTGGTACCTGTCCTCCACTAAATAAATCAACTTTAACGGAAAGGAGTTGCACCTCAATGAAGAAAATCCTCGCTTCATTCTTAGCCGGATTAAGCTTGGCTCTCGTTCTTGCGGTTCCAGCTTTTGCGAATAATAACAACATGAACACAAACGATGTGAATGCCAACAACGTGAACACCAACAGTTATAACGCAAATGCTACACGTGACAACGATACAGACTGGGGCTGGCTGGGATTAATCGGTCTTGCTGGCCTCGCCGGTCTGAGACGCCGCAATCCTGAACGTCAATAGTCAAAAAGTTCAAAAGCATACGTGATTTTGTTCTTTTTGACCGCCTTTTTGCCGGCAGTTTGGTAAGATTATGAATACGTTTGTGTAGTGAGCCGCATCTCGTTAAACATCAAAAAGGCTGTATCTTAGCAGGCATTGGCTTGCCAAGATACAGCCTTTTGTCGCAAAGTGAACCTTAACCGGCTTACCCGGACGACTATTCATTTAACTTCCAGCCATTGCTTAAGAAGTGCACACCTATTGAATATAGAAAGAATAGGAAGCATAGCGCTGGGCGTTCGGGATCGCCTTCCAGACGTCAACGGTCTCCGCTCCCGGATACCAGTAGGCGAAGCCGGCAACTTGATACGCCGAAGCCATCAGGTGCTTCACGGACAAGGAACGGGCGTCCTCTGTCCAGATCCGATGCTGAACGCCGCCAGAGCGGTATTCCGCTTCATATTGTCCCGCTTCCGCATTCCACGATATCGGAGCCTGAAAGCTTCGAATTCGCCGGCCCTGCTCCACCAAGGTGATATCCTCGGAGGAAACGCTGGAGGCCAGCTTCCAGTCCCTCGTATACAACGGAAAGGCGACAATCGCTTGATTCGCCCTAATCTGGGTCAGGAGCCGCTGTAATGCAGATTCCGACCAAGAAATGGACGATACGGAGCCTGCTTTGGGCGAGCCGCCCCAATGCTCGTCGTAGCTCATCAGCACGAGATAATCCAGCTGCCTGCCGAGTGCCGCATAATCGAACGCCGCCGTCCAATCCGTGTTTAGATCCGGGGATACGTCAATCGACAGCTTGGCACCCAGGCGCTTCATCTCAGCAGATAATAACGTAACGAACAGCGTCAGATTCTCACGATCCTGGGGCATCACATTCTCAAAATCAATGTTGATTCCATCCAGTTCATACTTCACGGTATTGGCAGCGATGCTGCTGATCACCGATTGCCGGAGCGTGGCGCTGCTAAGGATTTGATGCGTCATCTCGGCGTTGCTCCGGTTTCCTATCATCGCCCACACTTCACGGCCGTTCTTATGCGCCCAATTCAGCAGCGCCGTATCCGTATTATCCGACAGCTTACCAGAGGCGTTCAGGTAATACCATCGCGGCACGAGAACGTTCAGTCCAGCCCTCTTAGCATAGCTTATATACTGGCTGGTCGTTCCGTTATACAGCCATCCCATTCGTACGCTTGCTCCTTCTTGGCGGTCCAGCACGGATTGGACGTTGCCCGTACGAAGGACGCGGTCCAGCAGCATGGCGGTCTCTTCGCGGGTAATCGGATCCAGCGGTCTGAACCGGCCCTCGCCTCCCTGCAGCCATCCCGTTTCCGTTGCTCGTCCTACGGCGCTCCGGGCCCAACCGGCAATGGAGCCCGAGTCCGAGTATCTCCAGGCACTGCTCCCGCTGCCTTTACCGCTCTCCTTCATCGCCCGGACCATCATGACGGCAGCCTCCTGCCGGGTAATCTGCGCATTCGGATAGAAATATGCACCGCTCCCCTGCACGATCGATACGTTCAGTCCAGCATGCACATAGCCGTAATACCAGGCAGCAGGCCGTACATCCCGGAACGCGGACAGGTCATTGTTCACGGGTGACAGCTTCAGCAGCCTTGTCAGCATCGCCGTGAATTCGGCTCGGGAGATGTGGTTTTTCGGCAAAAAAGCTCCATTGCCGTCCCCGCTTATGATCCCCCGCTTCGCCAAACGCAAGATCGCTTCCTTTGCGTAGCTTCCGGAGATATCATGAAACGCGGGCTGGCTTGGAGCCCCAAGTCCCGATACCTGAACAGGATGAATCACGCCTGCCAGTAACAGCAAAACACATAACGTCAGGAAATACTTCTTCAAGTGGTACGCCTCGATTCTATCATCTGATTATCTCAGCATATCAGATGATCGTAGAATCGGGCATTGCTCATTTATTGGTAATATCGCTTAAGCTCTTTCCGTACTTCAGCAGGAAAGAATAACGGCCCCGATCCCATCCACAGTCAATGTTGTCGGGGACAGCTGTTTGATCGTCTCTTCCCCTAAGAGGACGGTCCATTCTCCAAGCTCCGGCAGACTTAAGGTAGCCTCGTTTCGGCCGGCATAATAGAGAACATAGAGATGCCGGGCCTGATCGCCGCCGGCGTGATCTCGCAGCGTGAAGGCGATCGCCTGCTCCGGACAAGCCTCGAAACGCAGATGCTTACGAATCGTTTCCGCATCCCGCAGCCGGAATGCCGGACGCTCCTTGCGCAGCTGGATGAGCCGCTGAATATACTTGACGCCGTCCTGATGCTCCGCTGCTTGCCGCCAATCCAGGCGGTTCACCTCATCCGGCTCATTATAGCTGTTCTCGACCCCGCCTTTGGACCGGTAATATTCCTGACCGGCATGAATGAACGGAATCCCTTGGCTGGTGAGCGTGATGGCCGATGCCAGCCGGTGCATGTCCCGGCGAATATCATCGCTCTCGCCAGCCGTGGAGAGCTGGATTTTGTCCCAGAGCGTATGGTTATCGTGACACTCTACATAATTCACATTCTGGTCAGGCTCGGATGCAAATGACCGTATATCCGCCGAATACGAAATACCACCGGCAACACCCTGCTTCACCCGGTCCTTGAGCCCAGTTCCTCCGCTAATAAAGCCTTTGTATTGATATTTAAAAATATCGCCCTTAACCGCATCGCGGAACCCATCGTTAAAATGTCCGATTCTCGGCATCCGGTCAGCCTGCTGCTGATTGGCGCGCAGCTGCGGCGCAAGCTCGGTGTCCATGACCCAGCCTTCCCCGATCATGATGATCGACGGATCGATCTCATCAAGCGCTCCGCGGATTGCATTCATCGTCTCTACATCCATTAGGCCCATCAGATCGAAGCGGAAGCCGTCAATGCGGTATTCCTTGACCCAGTGCAGGACGGATTCCACAATGAATTTGCGCATCATCGGCCGCTCGGTTGCCGTATCGTTGCCGCAGCCCGAGCCGTTCGAAAACTTGCCGTCCTTCTTATAACGTAGATAATAACCTGGCACAAGCTTCGTGAAGTTGATTAAGTAACCATCGTACACATGGTTATACACCACATCCATGATGACCCGGAGTCCGCGATCATGCAGCGCTTGGACC
Source organism: Paenibacillus sp. FSL W8-0919 (assembly GCF_038003785.1). Taxonomy (NCBI): domain Bacteria; kingdom Bacillati; phylum Bacillota; class Bacilli; order Caryophanales; family Paenibacillaceae; genus Paenibacillus; species Paenibacillus sp. FSL W8-0919. The sequence goes on along the minus strand of NZ_JBBOPV010000001.1, from coordinate 3,787,552 downwards.
AATTGCTTGAACTCGCGAATCCGAACTTCCGGCACATAAGGATCCGAGGCATAAGAACCTTCGGGCACATTGTAATTTTTCGGATCGTAGCCCCAATTATATTGCGGCTCATCAAGCCGAGTCTCGTCCACGCTTTCCGTTGCGTAATCGAATACGGGAAGCAGCTGCACATGGGTAACCCCGAGCTCCACAATGTGATCAAGTCCCGTCCGGATTCCTTCGGGTCCTTTTGTGCCCGCTTCGGTCAGCCCTGCGAACTTTCCCTTAAGATGAACTCCGCTGTCTGGATGGATCGTGTAATCCCGAACATGCAGTTCATAAATGACGGCATCCACAGCGCTTTCAAGCTTAGGCTTCGCTTCGGTCCAGCGCTCCGGATTGGTTGTCGACATGTCTAGAATATAAGCGCGGTCGCCGTTAACGCCTACGGCCTTGGCATAAGGGTCAATGGCTTCATTCCATTGCTCACCAATGCGAACCTGATAGGTATAGAATCGGCCCTTCAGGTCCTCTTTCACCCGCAGGAGCCATGTTCCCGATACATCGCGGGTCATCGCATAACGGTCCGCCTCCGTTGTCTTCCAATCGGAATAGACTAACACATAGGCCTCGCTTGCCGTCGGCGCCCAGAGGCGGAATAGGCTCTCCTGCGGACGATAGGTCAGGCCGAGATCGTCACCGTCATAATAAAATAATTGATCAAATTCCTTGGAGAACACCGATACGCCGCCGGTTACTGACAGATCTCCATAATCGATAACAGCATTGCTCTCTTTCTGTACGGACAAGCTCTTCACTCCTCATCTCTTCCTGCTGTGCTGCAGCCGCTGCACCTCTTCTTCCGTTAAGGACCGATTACCATAACGGGCCTTCTCATAGAGCTCGACCAAGGTCTCGGGCATCCGCTCCCGCGAATGTTCCTGCCAATCCTTAAGATCGTTCTCCGTTTCCCGGGGCGTTAAGGCTGCCTTCCAATTATACCCTTCCCGGATGCTTTGCAAAAGTATCCTGCGGTACATTTGGCGGATGATCTGATTCGGATCATGTCGCTCTTCGCCGCGATCCTTCTTGGACAAACGCATGCTGCCGAGAGCCCGCCGCAGCCGCTGCCCGGCTCGTTCATGCTCGATATCCTCGACCTCATCCTCATACCCCAGCGACGTTTGGGCTTCTTGCCGGGACATCATCCGATTCATCCACTTGGAGAGGATCCCGAGGAGCTTTGGCAGATGCTTCCCAAATCTCAAAAGAAGCAGCATAAGGCCGATTCCAATCGCGATAAATACGCCGTAAACCAGCGCCGATTCCAACCATTTCATGAACCGGCTCGGTCTCTTCTGCTCGCTGTCGGGCAGCTGGAGTTCAGGCGGCGGTTGAGGCGTCGCCTGCGATTCCGGAGGTGTCTCCGGACCTGCACTAAACAGTCCCGATAACCAAGAGGTCAGCCCCCGGGCCATCTCCTCGAACCAATGACGGAGCTGGGGAAGAAAAGCGATCGCTGCGATGATCAGAAGCAGCACCACGACGAATGAGCGGTTATATCGAAGCACGCGTCGTTCCAGCACAGGCTGATCCTTGCCCGGAAGCGTTTCGTCCAGCACCAGCTGCTGATTTACGATAAGCAGCGTAAGTGCCAATGCTCCTGCTCCGAACCAAGTAAGAACCGGTATTCCCGTCCGGAATGAATCCATGAAGGCCAGCACGAAGCTGCTGGCGCCGTATAGGATCAGGCCGACCAGGTAATAGGTTCCGGGAAACATGCTGCTCCAATCGATCTGCTCCATCCGGCTTCCGCGATAGCTGGCTGTAAATAGTACCGGAATCGCATAAGCCAGAAGGATGTCTATGCCTAATATCCAGCCCCCCAAGGCGATGGATACTACAGCGGCCCACATCACTGCTTTGAACTGCCGGTTCAAGCGAAGATAGGCACTGCCGGCATAGCCGATCAGATATGCTCCCCATGCTGCAGCCGGCCAAAGCCATGTCAAGGAATCGGGGAACAGGTAATAGGCGGGAATGAAAAGCACAGGGAAATAAAGGATGCACTCTACCAGGCTGTTAAAGAAAGCCCGCAGCAACCCGAATCCGCGGATCCTCATGCGGACACCTCCTTGCCTGCCACGATCATCCCGTCCTCGAGGAGCGCAACCTCGACGGAGTGGCCTTTCATCCTAAAGCGCTCAAGCAATGCTTCCAGCCGGGGACTTACATACGTCGTGAGCAAGATCATATCCACCGATTCCTCCTGGCGATCCAGCATGGACAGGAGATAATCATGGAACGACAGCTTACGGGTGAGCTCAAGCTTCGCAAGAAGTTCAAGGATCAAATCCTGCTGGGCTTCGCCGCCGGCTGCAGGGAGAAGCATGTCCTGCTCCTCTCCATCCACCACGGCCCCGTTCGTACCGAATCCAACCTCGATGCCTTGCGAGAGCAAGTGTGCGCTAATACCGGCCGCCAGACGAATTCCGTATTCAATCGGCTCCGGCCGCGTTACCTTGGTCCACATCCCCTCATGGTCTTCAATATTCAAGTAGATCATAAGGCGGCAATCCGCGGTCGTGTCCCGCCGGTATACCTGAAGGCTGCCCGTCCTGGCGGTGGCTTTCCATTGAATGTCCTTCATCGGATCGCCGCTGCGGTACTCGCGCACGCCGGAGATATGGAACGGATCCTCCATAATCCAACGCCGGACCAGCAGCTCGCCGATCCATGTTCGTACCGGGAGCTCCATCTCTGAGACGTCGAGCGGCCTCGGATACACCGTAATCCCGCCGGGAAGCGTCATGCTCTGCACGACGGACTGGATCCCCAGCAGATCGCCCGTCGTCATGGAGACGGTTCCAAGCCGGTACACGCCGCGCTGCTTTGCCGTGATGCGGTGCCTGCGCACGATTTTGGTCCAGGGAAGAAGGCTGAAGAAGCTCTTATGATTCTGGTTGTACTGTCCTTCGCTAATATTCAGATTCAGCTGGCTCTCAAAGGCAAGGCCTGTCCGAAATTGCGATTCAACCCGCAGCCAGGGAACCGGCAGCGCTTTCCGGTTTTCAATCGTCTCAATCAGCTCGATCGAATCTCCCTCATAGCAGGATGACGCCTTAAATGATCGGCTGTAGGTCAATTTTTTCAGCGCCGTTCGCTTGAAGAGCATGCCCTGCAAAAAAATGATCACAGCGGCGATCAGCAAAATCCAGTAAGCTCCCATCCGCGAGCCCCCTTAAGGCGCGATGCCGGCTTCCGTCGGTACCGGTACCTGTGTCAGCAAGCGCTTGATGACATCCTCCGCCGCCTCCGTCAAGCTCCGGCCTCTGACGCCGCCGCGCAGCTGCAAACGATGGGCCCACGCCGGCACAGCGAGCGTCTTCACATCGTCCGGCGTTACGAACGCTCTGCCCTCAAGAACGGCCTGAACCTGGACGGCCTTAAGCAGTGCCTGGCAGCCCCTTGGGCTTACGCCTGCGACTACGGCTTCGTCGGCTCTGGATTGCTCGGCCAGCTTTACGATATAAGATAACAGCTCGTCGCTCACATGCACCTTGTTGACGACTTGCCGTGCTTGAATCAGGCTGCTTGAAGCGGCAACCGCCGTCAGCGATTCCAGCGGCTGCTGTTCCTTGAACCGTTTTAGAATATCGACGCTCTCCTCGGCGGAGGGATATCCCATGCTCAGCTTAAACAGGAAACGGTCCAGCTGCGCTTCCGGCAGCGGGAAGGTTCCCTGCTGCTCCAGCGGATTTTGGGTCGCGATAACCAGAAACGGCTCCTGCAGCGCATGCGTCACGCCGTCAATGCTGATCTGGCGCTCCTCCATGCATTCCAGCAGACTGGCCTGCGTGCGGGGCGTAGCCCGGTTGATCTCATCCGCAAGCAGGATATTGGTAAACAGCGGGCCTGGTCGAAATTCAAATTCAGATATTTTTTGATTATAGAAGTAGATGCCGCTCAAATCCGAAGGGAGCAGGTCCGGCGTAAATTGTACTCGCTTGAACGTGCAGTCGACAGATCTTGATAAGGATTTGGCCAGCAGTGTTTTCCCCGTGCCCGGAACATCCTCGAGAAGCACATGGCCTGCGGTCACCATCGCGATGAACAGCCTGTCAATGAGCTGCTCCTTGCCTACAATAACCTTGGTTACGTTGGCACGGATCTCGTCTCTTAAGCGTCGAACGGAATCAAAATCGGTAATGATGGTAATCACTCCTTATGTTATAAGCATATCCATCAAAGTTCGTCATCAGCTACCTGGATTCCTGTTCGAGCCCTAAAATTAGCCGAAGTTCCTAAACTCGTATTAGCTGGACTTCGTGAACCTTATGAACCATATACCGTCTGATCATCGCCGGTTTCCGCGAGCTCGGCCAATTCCTGCTCCGCCTGCTCCCTGCCGTCCACGCGGATATCGATATAGTGCTTAATCTGCGGCGGATCCGCATAATAAGGCTCTAAAGCCTGAACCCACGTCTTGTAATCCGGATGGCCCCGGAAGCCGATCAGATGGTCCTTGATCCCCGTCCAACGGATCAGGAGTATATATTCGTCCCGATTCTCCACGCATTTGTGAAGCTCATGATCGACATATCCCTTTTTGGTCAACAGAACGGCTGAAGCCGTCCGGAAGGTACTCTCGAATTCACTAGCCAACCCCGGCTTGATATGCAGAACAGCGGTTTCCAGAATCATGGCGCTTCCCCCTCTTCACATCCGTCATTTTCGCGGCTTGCATCGCGTTTTGCCGGATCATGTTCAATACAGCCATAGAATGCATTAGGTGCAGTGAAGTATATGCTGGTATAATGGGAAGCATGAATACTCTTACAAGGATGAGACCATCATGGCATTCGGCATTACCAAACAAGAATTGCAGCAATGGAAGCAAAAGGTGTCTCGGGGAGAAATCGCATTTTTGACGCATTTCTGGTATGATCAGCGCTTCCCTGAGTTTCATACCGTGACGAAGGTGGGATGTTCGGACCTCCGCCGTCTTGAAGACTGGTGCTTGACCAACGGTCTGAACCCGCAATATATTCATGATCGCCAGCCTTACCCGCATTTCGACTTAATCGGTCCGAAGCAGACGGAGCTGCTGCGAAAATATGAGCTGGAGGACCATATCACCCGTTTCGGCTTGACCTAATAAACCCGCCTCTTGGCGGGAGTTCGTCGGAGATTCCCATTTCAAGAGGCGGGTTTATGGGCAAATTACTTGAACAAGCAAGGTAATTCACCGAATTCGTTTAATGTTCATTTCCACTCGGGTCGGCTATTTTTCGAAGCTCCTTATTGATCCAAATCGCCGCCGTAGCGCCCTCTCCCATTGCTACGGTGGACAATTCGGAATGAACCCCGATATCCCCTGCGGCCCACAGATGGTTGACATTGGTCATCTTGGACCTCGGATCCGTCTTGACATGCTGATTGTGCTCCAGCTCGGCCCCTAGCTGCCTTGCCAGATCGGAATGGATCCGGTTTCCGCCAAAGGCGATAAAGCCGCGTTCGGCCGGGATGGATTGCCCGTTCGCCAGCTCAATGGACGAGATTACTCCATCCGCTTTGCACTTCACCTCCGTTACACGCTCCTCGATATAAGAGATCCCTCGTTTCGATAGCCGCTCCATAAGTTCTGCGGAAGCTGGCTTACCTTCATGATTGACGTACGTCATATCGCCGGTTCTCTCGGACAGCAAAAGCGCCATGTTAGCTCCCGGTTCGCCCGTTCCCAGTACGACGGTCTTCCGGTCCTGAATTTCATATCCGTCACAGTCCGGACATACATAGACGGTACTGCCCAGCGTCTCCAGCAGTCCGGGAACGTCGGGGAAGCGGTCCGACAGGCCGGTTGCTAGCAGGAGCGTCTTCGCCCTGTATACAGTCCCGTCTTTTCCGGTTAACTCGAAATAATCGCCAAGCCTGTTCGCCTGCCGAATATCATCTTCAATAAAATTCACGCCGTACGATTCGGCCTGCGCTCGGCCAAGCTCCCTAAGCTTCCGACCGGATACGCCTTTTGGCCAGCCAAGAATATTATGATAGCTCCTGCAGATGACCGACCGTCCTGTTCCGCGGTCAATGACCGCAACCGAATAGACGGAATACCGCCCAAGCTGGATCGCAGCCTGTAATCCTGCAATGCCGCCTCCAACAATGATGCAATCCTTCACGTCCGTGCTGTTCATCGTATCCATCCACTCTTTTCTATACCGGATTCAGATTTGCTTCGTTTCTTCCATCAAGCTGCGGGGGAAGTTGTTGGCCCTTAATTCTTACTGATACACCCTACATATTTAACCAATCCGGCAAGAAATACTCCTGCAACGGCAAATAGGCTCCCGACTTAGGTCCAGAGCCTACAATGTAACAGCAAATAGGCTCCGGACTTACGTCCAGAGCTTGCGATGATATTCCGCTGAATGAAGCCGTGAGGATATTTACCGGAGCGAACCGATTGGGGTTACAGCAGCAGCTGCCCGGCTGCCGCGCCGGCAAGCACGACCACCCAAGGCGGGCACTTCCAAAACATCAGCATGGCGAACAAACCTGCACCGATGACAAATTCAATCGATCCGTCAATCGAGGATGTCCAGATCGGGTGGTATAGTGCAGCCAATAAGATGCCTACAACCGCCGCATTCATCCCCGTCAGCATCCCCTGGAGCTTCGCATGGGTTCGGATCGCGTTCCAGAAAGGCATGACGCCGACGATGAGCAGAAATCCCGGCAAAAAGATAGCGAGCGTAGCCAGTATGCCTCCAGGCACGCCTTGAATCAGCATCCCCAGGTAACCCGCAAATGTAAACAGGGGTCCCGGAACCGCCTGCGTTGCCCCATACCCGGTCAGAAATTCCTCTTTGGTCATCCATCCGTTCGCTACCGTCTCGCTCTCAAGAAGCGGCAGCACGACATGCCCGCCGCCAAATACCAGCGATCCGGAGCGGTAGAAGCTGTCAACAACAGCAATCCCGGTGCTGCCGGACAAGCTGGCCAGGACCGGCAAGCCGAGCAGCAGGATTAGAAACAGACCAAGGCATACCAGCCCTGTCGTCCGGCTGATCGGAATTCCCGCCTGTTTCGGTGCCGCCTCTTCCTCCCCTTGCTTCTTCCTGAAGATCCACCAGCCTAGGACTCCCGCAGCGGCAATCACTGATACCTGGGCGACGGGAGAGGTCCAGAGCAGCACAACGGACATGGCGGCAAAAGCAACCGCAGCGCGGATCGGACCGGAGGCCAGCTTTCCGGCCATTCCGAGCACGGCCTGTGCGACAATCGCAACCGCCACGATTTTGAGACCTTGGATCCAGCCTGCCGCGCCGGGATCGAAAGCCTCCATTAAATAAGCAAAGAGCATCAGCATGACAACCGATGGGAGCGTGAATCCAAGCCAGGCAATGATTCCCCCCCATAGCCCGGCACGCATGACGCCCACGCCGATACCTACCTGGCTGCTGGCAGGGCCGGGCAGAAATTGCGCCAGCGCGACCAGGTCTGCATAGGATTTCTCGTCCAGCCATTGCTTCCGTCTTACATAGGTTGTATGAAAATAGCCAAGATGGGCAATCGGACCTCCGAATGAGGTTAATCCAAGCTGCAGCGCGGTCCACCAGGTTTCGCGAATTGCGCGCCATCGGCCCTGCTGCGTGTCATAGGCAAGCCGGTTCTCCGTCTGCTGCTTCTCCATGTTCATCGCACTTCTCTCCCCTTGGTCAACGGTCATATAACAGATCCTTGGCTGTCCCATCCCAGGACGTTCCAAGCTCTTTCAATGCCTCTTTTTTGTTGGTCAACCTTTAGGATATATCAGATGCGGCGTTACCATCTACAGATTTATGTAAACGCTGTGTAAAATGTATTTTTCATGGGGGGTTATATCCGTGGGATTGGATGCTCCAACGATCATACGAAATAAATAGGTCAGCCAGAAATGTCTGGCTGACCTATTTATTGCAAGGGCTTATGGAGCAGATGAACATGCTTTGTCGTGAAGCTTTTTACTCCTGAAGTCTCGTTTTACATGTGCACAGAAAAATCTATCTTTTTCGCACCAAACCCAATCGATTCCGCTCTATTCTTGCTCTCCCCGCACCTTCAGGTATCCCGGCTTGGCGGCGCCCATTCCAAACAAGAACAGAAGAACAACAACGGCGGACAAAATCATAAGCGGCACCTTCCAGCCGGTGGTCATATCATGCAGGAAGCCGATGAGCATCGGCCCGACCGCTGCGAGCAAATAACCAAGGGACTGAGCCACGCCCGACAGGGCAGCCGCCTCCTGAGCGGTTCGTGTGCGGAGGGTGAAGAACATGAGCGACAGACTGAAGTTCGCACCGCCCGAAATACCGACCAGAATCACCCACAGCACATTCAACGACGTTAATCCGAACAATAAGCCGAGATACCCCGCCAGCATGCAAATCGCCGAAATCGAGACCAGCAAGCGCTGATTCGGGTTGCGGCCGGCCAGTACCGGAATAATGAATGAGAACGGTATGCTGACGAACTGAAGAATCGAGAGCATCCACCCGGCACCGCTGTAATCCATGCCTTGGCTTCGCAAAATTTCCGGCATCCAGGAGACGTTGACATAAAACGTAAACGACTGCAATCCCATGAAAAAGGTGACATACCAAGTCAGCGAAGAACGCAGCACATTCGGTGCTTTCCCCTGTTCGGAACGAATCTCTGCCTTCCGGTCACTGCTTCGCCATTCGATGACCCACACCGCTGTAGCGATCACCGCCAGGATTCCCCATACCAGCAAGGCGCCTTGCCATCCGAGTCCGGCCTGGGTAGCAAGCGGAATGCTGACACCGGATGCTACGGCGGCCAGCAGGTTCATGGATGCCGAATAGGTACCGGTCATCAATCCGATCTGACGCGGGAAATCGCGTTTGACCAGGCTAGGCAGCAGCACATTCCCCACCGCTATGGCCATACCGAGAAAGGCAGTGCCGAGCAGCAATGTAACCGGTGAGGATAAAGAGCGGATTCCGATGCCGAACATGAGCAGCACCATGCTCAGGAGCAGGGTTGTCTCCAATCCCCATTTTCTAGCCATAGCCGGCGCCATCGGAGACAGCAGCGCAAATGCCAACAGCGGCAGCGTGGTCAGCATGCCGGCCAATGTATTCGAAATCCCGGTATCATCCCGGATGATGCCGATTAACGGCCCTACGGACGTGATCGCTGCACGGAGGTTAATTGCAATCAGAATAATGCCTGCAAAAATCAACCAACGGCGTCCTGAGGACACGGAGTTCTTTTCGACCAATGATGTAGTAGACATGATAAGACTCCTCACTCCAACGATATGTAAAAATAAACTTATCCGATTTTATCACAAACCCTTCCTTTCGGCTACCGATCATAACAAACTTCTGCATCCATCGGATGGGCAGCCCGTCTGTCACAATGAATGAAGAGCAAGGTTCCAAGTCATTTTTACACGGGTTACACGACCGGCATCCAGGCATAAACCGATAATTTCTGAACCTCACGTATCAGCTCCTGATAACGCTGCTGGATCTCTGCTGAAGCATATGAACGGAATTGCTCGAATAGCCCCATGCACCTTAGCATGCCCTTATCGCTCCGAATCCGAATCGAATACTCGAAACTGTCCACGATGTAGGCTAACCCGCGATCGTACTGCTTGGCATTCAGGTAATAGATGCCTAGTTCGGCTAATAGGCGGGTGTAGTTATTTAGTGTCATCTGTTCATTTATCTTTGTAATTTTATTTCGCTGTTCTTTATACACAATATAATCCTTAAATTGCTCAAGCACATGATCAATCTGCATTTTATGACGATTCGCAGCCAGTACAATATTGCATAGTGCAATGAAAATCTCGTCCTCTCTTGTTGAGATGTACTCAACGTATTCGGGGAGCACTTCCCGATCCCCACTTAATAGCCTGTACAAGTATCGATTAGCTGTCGCCCACTCATGGAATTGGTTTAAGATTTTTTGTTCTTGTTCGGAAGGATTAATGACCCAGTCAGGGTAATCATATTGCGATACATGATGTAGAGCGCCGTCATAATCATCTATTGCCGCACAACAATTTTCTAGAACTAGATAAGAATAAAGCACATAAAAAATGACTGGTTGATTAGGTGTATTCGTATCCAAATAATTGCCGTTATCATATTGAACTCGAGCCTTTTTCCCCATTCTCTCCGCGAGACTTCTGACATTATCCCATCTGTCGAGGGAGAAGCTTACATTGATGACACGGACATAATCATCCAACTGATACGCCTCATTCAGGCGTTCTAAATAAGGTTCGAAGAGTACAACAGCTCGCCCATTTGATTCCTGATTGTTCTCAATGCGATGTTTAAATAGTCTATATTGACATAAGGCTAAGCGTTCGGAATGCTGATACTTCTCGCTTTCGGCTACGCATTCATAGAGCAATATTGCTGCTTTATATTTCGCTTCTTGAACAAACCTTTCTGCCAGCTCATATAGCATCGGCAAATAGGCGGTATTATCCAAGGTCATTCGGACGGCCGTATCAAGGCTATCCAATCTATCAAGCTCCGCACAGCGGTATAAAAACGGACCTAAGCGACGCCAATCCGGCGTGGAATGGAAGATACATTCATAAATGTACATTTCATAGAAATGTCCGTCTTCCAATCCCATGATTGAGGTAATCTGGTCTAACTGCTTCATTGATAATGGACGACGACCATTTATAATGCTGCTTAACGTTCCGCTGTTTATACCTGCAGCTTTGGCAAATTGGTTGATCGTCATTCCGTGCTCATCAATGAAACGTTCAATCTCTCCGCGAATCGTGGCTGTCGTTTTCACGCAACAACACCCCCAAGCTCCACCCAAAATATACATTACATTCTATTATTTAATATACCCCAGGCCAATAGTAAGGTTTATAAATGGATTGATTAAAATACATTTTATTTTAATATTGCCCTTCTATAGCTTTTCAAACTGGTAGACTATATCACCGGCATCCATGCATAAACCGATAATTTTTGAATATCGCTAATCAGATTCTGATAGCGTTGCTGGATTTCGGACGAAGCAAAGGGGCGGAATTGCTCGAACAGCCCCATACATCTCAGCATGCCCTTATCGCTGTGAATCCGAATTGAATACTCCAGACTGTTGACGATGTAAACTAAGCCCTGTTCGTATCGTTTAGCATTCAAATAATAAATGCCAAGTTCAGCTAAGAGGCGGGTATAGTTATTAATATTTACTTGCTCATCAATGGTGCCGATCCTGCTTTTTCGAGGCTGGTAAGCGATATAATTCTTGAAACGGTCCAAAATATGATCCACTTGAAGATGATACCGATTGACGGCCACCATGATATGAGTCAGAGCATGAAATATCTCATCTTCATTTGAACTTATAAACTCTACGTACACGTCCAGACTGTCAGGCTCTCCACTTAGTAATCGATACAAATACCTATTGGCTTTTGCCCATTCTGAAAACTGATCCGTTATAATAAGTTCTTCTTGACTGGGATTATCCACCCAATCTGGTTTTTCATAATACGATATCAATTCCAATGCTTTATCAAATTTTCCTCGCTCTTTGTAAGTATGGGATTCCATAAGATAAGAATATAAAATATAAAAAATGACTGGCTTATTGGGATAATCTTGCACCTGGTGTGCATTCCTGTTCTCAGAATAAAGCATTTTAGCTGCTTGTCTCATTCTCCTGCTTAAACGCTCAACTTCTCCCCATCGATGCAATGCCGAATAGGTATTTAATAGATTCTTGTATGCATCAAGTTGATAGCGTTCGTCCAATTTCTCTATATAGGGTTCAAATTGCACGGCTGCCTGTAAATTTTTCTCCTGGTCATCACTTAATTTGAGTGTGAATATTCGGTATTGGCAAAGAGCCAAGCGTTCAGAATGTTGGGACTTCTCACTCTCGGCCACACATTCAAATAGCAGCATTGATGCTTCGTTTCTTCCTGAATGATAAAAAGATTCTGCCAACTCAAATAGCATGGGTGCATAAGAGACATTATCCATTGTCATTCGGGCGGCTTTATCCAGGGAATCAAGCTTATCTAACTGAGCGCAGCGTTGCAGAAACGGGCCCAACCGGCGCCAATCTGGTGTTAAGTGAAATATAAACTCGTCGATATACATGTCGTAGAAATGCCCGTCTTCCAAACCCATACAATGCGTAATCCGATCCAACTGCTGCATAGACATTGGGCGATGACCATTAAGAATACTGCTTAGTGTTCCGCTATTCACTCCTGAAAGCCTTGCAAATTGATTAATAGTTAAACGATGATGATGTAGAAATTTATCGATTTCTCCGCGAATCGTGGCTGTCGTTTTCAAGCAACAACACCCCCAGAGCTTAACCAAATAGAAGTAAGACTATATCTATATTTCAAAATATATTTGGTTTTTAGTGCTCTTGCTAAAAAGGCTACTCCGCATATCAATTGTCTTGATATACGAAGTAGCCTAAATTATTTAATTGAGCATATAATTTTAGGTTTCAGTGCCTTCTCCATGTCTTAAAATATTAATTAGTTCGATACCACTATCGTTAAGAAAATCATTAATCATTGACGATGATACTAACAAGATCATACTACAAATAACCAATAGAACTGCCAATTTTCTTTTCATTTATTTTGTACACCTCACTTACCAATATTTTGTAATGTTCTGTTGCATTAAGTGATGCATTCTGTCGAAACATCTCAAATAACCCCATACATCTTACGATCCCCTTTGTACTATTAATCTTAATACAATTTTCCATACTATCCAATATAAAATCTAATCCCCTTTTGAAGTCTTTCTTATTTAAATAATAGATCCCTAATTCTGTTAGCAAACGTGTATACCGATCAACAGTTACTTGCTCACTAATTTTACCAATCATATTTTTTTGCTCTTTATAGACTAAGTATTCATTAAATCGTTCTAAAATGTGATCCACTTCCAACTTAAAGTGATTTGCAGCTATCATTATTTCACATATGGCAGGGAAGATTTCATCTTTCATATTCGCAATGTAGTCCACATACTCATTTAAAACTTCGACATGACCTGACATTAATCTATACAAGTAACGGTTTGCAATAGACCATTGTCTAAACTGAGAGATGATTTTATTTTCATCTTCCTGTGGTTCCTTAATCCATTCTGTCTCTGAATATAAAGAAACAAATGATAGAGCCCTCTCATAATCCCCACATTCACTACAGACTTTAGCACGAATAAGGTATGAATAGAGGATATAGAAGATCAATGGTTGATTGGAGTTTAACTGATTTCTATATAAGCCGTCCTTCTGTTTATATTGAATTTCGGCTTTTTCGCCCATCTTTTCTGCGAGTTCACCCATCTTTTTCCACCTTTGAAGAAATAAGTTCACATTTATTAACTTCACATAAGCATCCAGCTGATAACCTTCATCCAACCGATCAATATACGGCTCAAAAGACACGGCCGCTTGCAGATTCGCCTCCTGGTCCTCCGACAAGCTGAGCATAAAAAGCCGGTACTGGCAAAGAGCCAGCCGTTCGGAATGCTGGAACTTCTCGCTCTCGGCAACGCATTGATATAAAATGGCGGCTGCCTCATTCTTCCCTTCTTGAAACAATGTCTCCGCCATGTCGAACAGCATCGGGGCATACGCGACGTTATCCATCGTCATCCGGATCGCACGGTCCAGACAATCCAGCTTGTCCAGCTCGGCACAGCGAAGAAGGAAGGGGCCCAGCCGCCGCCAATCGGGCGTGGCATGAAAAATACATTCATCTATGTACAGATCGTAGAAATAACCATCGGGAAGTCCCATCCCGGACGTGATCCGGTCCAGCTGCTGCATCGAAATTGGTCGGTTCCCGTTCAGGATGTTGCTGAGCGTGCCGCTGTTCACCCCCGATAAATCTGCAAACCGGTTTATTGTCATCCCATGCTTGCGCAAATGCTCTTCTAACTGTTCGCGAATCGTGGTTAATTTCTCCAAGCTAACACCACCTCCGGGGTTGCAACCAAATATTAGGATATTGCTGTATATAGCTATCATATTGATTAATATTACACCGGTCAATACTTATTTACGTCATTATTTGACATTTGGTTTCGAAAATAAGAGAAAATATTTAAAGATTCAAGTATTTCCTGGAGGTTCCCCTATCAAAAAAGAGAACAGGCGTTTCCCGGCATGACCGAAAAACGCCTGTATTCTATATTGAAATATCCGGGGACAAGCCCGAACTCTGTAAAACTTGCTTACAATTAACCCAGCACAAGCCGGTCATCCGCCAGCTTGTGGCCGCTGATCTGCTCGAATTCGCCGAGCAGCTGCTCAACGGTCAGCGATTGCTTGCGCTGCTCGTCCACATCGAGAATAATTCGGCCCTTATCCATCATAATGAGGCGATTACCGAGGCGGATCGCTTGCTCCATATTATGCGTCACCATGAGTGTCGTCAGGTTCATATCCCGAACGATTTCGTCGGTAATGCGCGTGATCAGCTCCGCGCGGGCCGGATCCAGCGCCGCCGTATGCTCGTCAAGCAGCAGAATTTGCGGCTCCGTGAACGTCGCCATCAGAAGGCTGAGCGCTTGGCGTTCACCGCCCGAGAGCATGCCTACCTTCGCGCGAAGTCGATTTTCCAGGCCGATGCCCAGCCGCTCCAAATACTGACGGAACGCCGTACGCTTCGATGCAGATACCCCGATGCCAAGTCCGCGGGATTTCCCGCGCTTTAATGCCATCGCCAGGTTCTCTTCAATCGTCATATGCGGTGCCGTGCCTGCCATCGGATCCTGGAACACCCGGCCGATCCAGCGGCTGCGGCGGAACTCGGGCAGGTGGCCGATGTCGTTGCCGTCAATTCGGACCTCCCCCGCGTCCGGCCTCAGCACACCGGAAATGATGTTCATTAATGTGGATTTGCCTGCACCGTTGCTTCCAATGACCGTAACGAAATCGCCGGGCTTTAGATGAAGGTTCACATCCATGAGAGCGACCTTCTCATCCACCGTTCCGGGGTTAAAAAGCTTGGATACATGATTCATCTGCAGCATTAGAAGGCACCTCCTTCCGACTTGCCTTGAGCGGTCAGCAGCTCGGTCGAACGCTTCTTCGCCTGCGTGCGCTGCCTCATCGACCGCTGCACGGTCGGCAGCACAAGCGCGACAATTACGATAACCGCGGTAATCAGCTTCAGGTCAGAAGCTTCAAGCCAAGGGATTTCGTAGGCAGCCGCAACGACGATCCGGTAAATAATCGAACCGCATACCACCGCAAGTGTCGTACGGAATACGGAGCCCTTCCCGAGGATCGCTTCACCAATAATTACTGATGCCAGACCGATTACAATCATCCCGATCCCCGAGCTGATATCCGCAAAGCTGGACTGCTGGGCAACGACGGCCCCCGAAAAGGCAACCAGGCCGTTGGAAATGCTGAGCCCAAGAATCGTGGTTGTATCGGTGTTCGCGCCGAAGCTGCGGATCATGCGTTTGTTGTCCCCCGTTGCCCGCAGGGCAAGACCGAGATCCGTGCGGAAGAACGCATCCAGCAATAGCTTCACGATAATCACAATAACAAGCATGACATAAATCGGATCGATGGAGCCGAACACGATATCCTCCTGGCTGAGGGAGATGTTCGGCTTACCCATAATCCGCATATTAATGGAATAAAGAGCAATCATCATAATAATCCCGGACAGCAATCCGTTAATCTTGCCCTTCGTATGAAGGAGCCCTGTACATACCCCCGCGGCCATCCCGCCGGCAATCGCAACCAACGTTGCGAGCCAAGGGTTGGTGCCGTTTGTAATCAGTACGGCTGCGATCGCGCCCCCCATGGTAAAGCTTCCATCCACCGTAAGATCCGGAAAATCCAAAATGCGGAACGTAATATAAACGCCAAGTGCCATCAGCGCATACAACAGACCTAATTCAATCGGACCATCCAGTCTCATCAGGAATTCCAACATGTCTTGACCTCCTTTATGATTAAGGAAGGCGCGGGCTCAAGACTCCGCGCCTTACAATTACTCAATGATGTTGTTGTCAGGGTCTTTGACTTCCTGCTTCATGGCGTCCGTAACCTCGATGCCGTAGTCCGCCGCAGCCTTCACATTCAGAATCAGATCCAGCTTGTCGGGCTTCGTGATTTCCATGTCAGCCGGCTTCTTGCCGTTCTTCAAAATCTCTACCGCCATCTGACCAACCTGATATCCATGGTCATAATACTTGAAGCCAACGGTAGCAAAAGCCCCCTTCTCCACCGTGTCGCGGTCACTGGAGAAGAACGGAATTTTATTCTGTTGGGCGGTTTGGATAATCGTGTCCACACCGCTTACAACCCGGTTATCGAGCGTAATATAGAATGCATCCACCTTACCGACGAGAGATTCGGCAGCCTGCTTCACTTCCGATGTATTGGTGACGGAAGCCTTCACCAATTCGATTCCATGTTCGGCAAGCACCTCTTCCGCTGTTTTCGCCATTACAACGGCATTCGCTTCCCCTTCATCGATGATCAAACCAATCTTCTTCACATTAGGGAAATGCGTGCTAACAAAATTCATCAGCTGCTTTGTCGCCTCAGGATTCGTGTCCGAAGCTCCGGTAATGTTGCCTCCCGGCTTCTGCAGGTCGCTGACCAGCTTCGCATCCAGCGGGTCGGTAACCGCTGCAAACAGGACCGGCTTCTCCTTCACTTCGTTTGCCACGGCTTGCGCGGATGGCGTAGCAATCGCCACAACCAAATCCGCTTTCGAATCCTTCAGCTTCTGAGCGATGGTATGGTTGTTCGTTGAATCGTTCTGAGCATTGTTATAGTCAAGCTTCAGCGTCTTATCCTCTTCCGAAATTCCGGCATCCTTAAGCGCTGCCAGAATTCCTTCCCGAGTTGCGTCTAAGGACGGATGCTCCACATATTGCGAGATCGCGATGCTGTAAGATTTCTTCTCGGCATCGCCGCCGCTTCCTGTCGCCGTACTTCCGCCTTCCTGCTTGTCCCCGCAGCCGACTGCCGTCACGAGCAGCGCCGACAATGCAAGTGATACCCACATTTTTCTCTTCATCTAATGAATCCCCTCTCTCATGAATGACCCGTTCGTTTTCGTCATCTAAGCTTCGACACAAAGCGACAACGCATCGCCGCTTTTATTGGCAAAAGCATTAAAGTAAAAAAATAGGACGCACCAATTGAACAACGGTCTATTATGAACCATTGTAAAGGTATCCAAACACATTCGTCAATCAGGATTTTCTTTACTCTCGGGGCATCTGCTGTCGAAAGAATGAAACGTCCCCGGAGCGCTATTCTCCGGGGACGTTGTATCATAAACAATGCCTTTATATTCGAAGTGGGTAAACAGCCTTATAACATCGAACGTCCCTGAATCGCAGCGAGCCAGGACTGAGCAATCAGCGCATGACCTGCAGGAGTTGGATGCACGCCGTCTTCGGCCCAATAGGTCATCTCGATTGTGGAGCTTGCTGCAGCGAAAATACCGTCTAACGGCACATACAGCGTCTCAAACTCACGCGACAGCTCACGCACCGCCGCAATCTTCGGATCCAGATCCTCGCGCCACTCCTTCTTATCCTCCGTGACGGGCAGCAGAAACGGTTCCATAAGAATCAATCTGGCGCCGGTATGCTCGCGGGTCTGAAACAGCAGCTCCCTATAGCCTTCATAATAAGCTTCGAGCGAAGTAGGCTCTCCCTGCCTGTATCTCCTGCCCGTCTCGTTGATGCCGACAAGAATCGAAACCCAAGTCGGATCGAGCCGTATACAATCTTCCTCCCATCGTCCCCGAAGATCAACAACCCGGTTTCCGCTGATGCCGCGATTTACAAACCGCAATCGCTTCTGAGGCTGCTCCATGCTCAACCGGGCCGCAGCCATCAGTGCATATCCTTGCCCCAAACTGCTAGGCTCCTCATAATTCCGACCACAATCGGTAATACTGTCGCCTTGAAACAACACGAGCGCATTTTGTTCGATATGTACCATGCTGTTCACGCCTCCAATTAATGAAAGTGTTCGCATTCCTGCCCCTTCATCATAACCGCTTTGCAGCATTCTTGAAACCCTAAAATTCACAATTCATGGCAAACTTTCTATACATTTAAGTTGACTAAGTGGTCTGAATTCAACTACAATTCAATAAGTATGCTTTTGGCTTAAACTATCAACAGAACAGGTGATGAAAATATGTCCGATTCACAGCAATATCAAATTTTGCTTTATTATAAATTCGTGCCGATCCCGGACCCGGAAGCCTTCAAGGATGAGCATCTGCAGTACTGCAAAGAGCTGGGCCTCAAGGGCCGTATCCTGGTAGCAGCCGAAGGCATCAACGGTACCGTGTCCGGTACGATTGAACAGACCGAGCAATATATGCGTGATATGCACGCCAACCCGCTGTTCGCCGATATGGTGTTTAAGGTCGACCCTTCCGAAGGGCACGCGTTCAAAAAAATGTTCGTTCGTCATCGTAAGGAACTCGTGACCTTCCGTGTCGAGGATGAGCTGGATCCGAACGTCATCAGCGGCAAGCGCCTGTCGCCGAAGGAATTCTTCGAGTACCTTCAACGGGAGGATGTCATCGTCATCGACGGCCGCAATGATTACGAGTATGATATCGGTCACTTCCGCAACGCCATTCGTCCGGATGTGCAGTCCTTCCGGGAGTTTCCGGAGTGGATTCGGGAGAATCTGTCCGAGCATAAGGATAAAACCATCCTGACGTACTGCACTGGCGGCATCCGCTGTGAGAAGCTGACAGGCTTCATGCTGAAGGAAGGATTCCAAGACGTTGCCCAGCTGGACGGCGGAATCGTAACGTATGGGAAGGATCCTGAAGTTCAAGGCCGGCTGTTCGACGGAAAATGCTACGTCTTTGATGAGCGCATTTCAGTTCCGATCAACCGCACCGATGAAGATATCGTCGTCGGGAAATGCCATCACTGCGGCAAGCCTGAGGACCGTTACATCAACTGCGACAACGATGCATGCCATTTGCAGCATATTTGCTGCGAGGAGTGCGAAGAGCTCCATAATAGCTGCTGCTCCGCAGAATGCGAAGAGATTGTTGCTGCAAGCCATCACGCTTCCTAAAGTTCCCGCATTTATAAGAAAAGGGCATGTCGCTTGGAATGAGCGACATGCCCTTTTTGAATATATCATATAACGAAGCATCGCTTAGGATGCTTTAAATCTCATTGTAGATGGCCAACTCAGCTTCGATGGCTGCCTTAATCTTCTCGATGCACTCCTCCGTCGTGGCTGCAAATACACGCTTGCCATTGACCAGCGCGTAAGGGCGCAGCTTGCATAGCCCGCACAGATTCATGCAATCTGCACGCAGCACGGCGATCTCGGGATACAGCTCCTCCAGGTGCTCGAGCTCCAAAGCGCTCATCAAGTTGCTGTCGCACACTTCCACGATGACGATTCCCATCGATATCACCACTATTCTATTTGACAATATATCTATTTATTATGCGACAATTGGGGCCATATTGTCAAATTCGTCCGTGGTTCCATCGAGGAAGCTCAATCCTCAACAATTGTTGATGCCGTGTCGAAATGTCAGACATTCATCCCACAAACTTTATGCTCACTCTCCATCCAAAGGACACAGAAGCTCAATCACCAATGCCCTGCTTAAGAAAAGTTGGTCAGTCAATCAGTGGATCAGAGACTCGGCTCCATCAATATAAATTTCGGTTCCGGTAATATGCGAGGCGTCGTCGGATGCCAGAAATGCGACCAGACGTGCGACCTGCTCCGGCTGGCCGGGGCCGTTCGCCAAAGGCTGATCCCCTTCCGGGTATTCGATCGGAATGGTCACTTCCTCAAGCTCCGGCTTGGCAATGGTGCTGGAATCGATATTGGTTGCAATGGCTCCCGGACAAATCGCGTTCACGCGAATTTTATAACGGGCCAGCTCCAGCGCTGCCATCTTCATGAAGGCTACCTGCCCGGCCTTGGTCGTGCTATAAGCGGAAAATCCGAAGCCTGTGAAGACCCGGTTGCCGTTAATCGAGCTCGTAATGATGATGCTTCCGCCCTTCTCCTTCAAATAAGGAATCGAGTATTTCACCGTCGCAAACGTTCCCCTCAGGTTCGTATTGATCGTTGTATCCCACTCGTCCAGCTCCATGGTCTCAATCGGAGCTTTCGTACCGTTAATGCCCGCATTGGCAAAAACGATATCGATGCCGCCCCATTTCTCCGCCGCTTGCTGGAAGCAGTCCTTAAGCGTCTCCGCTTTTGAAATATCGCAATTGCCGGTTATCGCCTCTCCCCCGGCAGTCTCAATCTGCTTACGAACCTTCTCCACCCGTTCATGATCAATATCGATCAGCAGCACGTTCGCTCCCTGCTCCGCCATCAGAAGGGCTGCAGCACGGCCGATTCCAGAGCCTGCACCTGTAACGATTGCCGTTTTCCCTTTTAATTTTTGATTCGTAGACATTGCCACACCCTCCTTAATTACGTGTTCATGTTATTACATAACCAATCGGGGCGAGCTCTGAATCCCGTCAAACGACAACCGAGGAGCCGGTTAAGGTCAGCGTAGCGTTTTGCCTGTACGAAAAAAGCGCCCCTGCAAAGACAACGAACCTTTAAGGTCCTTGCCCTGCAAGAGCGCTTATCTAACAAAATCCCAGGTATTATCCCCCAAGTATTTGAGGTGCAATTCGATCAATTTCTGCTGTTATCGGTTAAAGACCGCCGGTTTCACGCAGACCGGCTTGGATTGGGAAACGGTATAACCGGTGAAGGAAAGCTTCCCGTCCTCCGGATCTACCGTAAAGAGCACGAGGTTATTGCCGTCCCGGTTGGCCGCCACCAGATGCTTACCGCCCGGCAGCAGGCTGAAATGCCGCGGATGGCCGCCCTCGGTAGAAATATACTGAACCGGACTCAGGAGCCCGCTGTCCTGGTGAACGGAGAACACCACGATACTGTCATGCCCGCGGTTCGATCCATACACCGTCCGGCCATCGCTAGACACTGCAATTTCGGCGCAGAAGCTTTCACCTTCGAAATCGGATGGCAGCGTCGAGATCGTCTCAAGCGGCGTCAGACGGCCATCTTCACTCGAATAACGGAGTGTCGTCACGCTGGAGTTCAATTCATTAATGACATATGCGTAGCCACCGCCCGGATGGAAGGCCAAATGGCGCGGCCCGACACCGTCCTCAAGCTGGGTTTCGCCATGGAAACGAAGCTCGCCGTGCTCACTGTCTAAAGTGTAAGACATAATCTTGTCCAATCCTAAATCCTGCACGAATATGTATCGACCGTCCGGACTGTAGAATGCCGAATGCGCTCTCGGCTGCTGATCCTCCCGGACTTGGACGAGCTCGGCGTGCTTTTTCTCATCCAGCAGCTCCCCGGCCGTGCCATCCTCGTTAATCCGATGAACGCCGACCAGCCCCCCGTGATAGCTGGATACGATCAGATACGAACTCCCTTCATCCCGTTGAATATGGCAAGTGGAGCTGCTGACACTCCGAACGCGGCTCAATTCTTTCAGCTTGCCGGTATCGGGTTGAATCTCGAATGTAACGATCTCGGCTGCTTTCTTTCCTTGGTCCGATATTTCTCCGATCGCATACAGCCGCTTGGCTGCCGGATCAACATTTAGAAATGTCGGGTTCTTAATCCCGGAGACTTCATCAAGCAGCCGAAGCTCTCCGGAAGTTTCGTCAACGGCATATACGCATATACCGGTCTGATCGGCTTCGGCATAAGCGCCTGTAAAAAGTAATGTATGCTGTGGTTGTTGTTGCATAGAAGACATCTCCTCTCGATATCGGTTAGTCATGCGATTCGTCTCTGTAACATGTTAACGTCAAGGATGCGGAAAATCAAATCCCTCCGCCAGCGGCTCTTCCCTGTTTGTCTTTTGCCATACAGGGTATGTAATACTATATTCGTTTAAAGGAGGTATTCCCATGAAATCATCAACCGGCGACGAAGTGCGCAATCACCAGCACACGGAGAACGATTCCAAGGAGCAGCGAGACAAGGTGAAGAAGCATCAGGATATCGAGCCTCAGGCTGAGAACTGGAATCCTCGCGACACCACGGACTCCAACGGTCAAGATCAGAAGGATGGTTCCTCATCTTAGAGGACATATCTGCACATCGATCCGCATTACGATTAGCATCATCTGTTTTTAAGGACAATGCCTAACGTGTTGAAAGGCACCGCCATCTATAGGAGTGCAATGGTCATCTGCTGAAGAACAAACCACCGGATAAGCGTAAAATAGGGCCGCATGGACTTTCCCATGCGGCCCTTTATTTCTCAATGATGTCGCTGTCTTGGCATTAACCTTCCAACAGCAGAGATTCCGGATCTTCCAACAGCTCTTTTACGGTTACCAAGAAGCGAACCGCTTCTGCGCCGTCGACAATTCGATGGTCATACGACAATGCGATGTACATCATCGGACGATTCTCCATACGCTCTTCATCGATGGCAACCGGGCGGATCTGGATCTTATGCATGCCCAGGATGCCGACCTGCGGTGTATTCAGGATTGGCGTGGACAGCAGCGATCCGAAGACGCCTCCGTTCGTAATCGTAAAGGTTCCGCCTTGCAGCTCGGACAGCGACAAGGTGTTGCTGCGGGCCTTGTTCGCAAGGTTCACGATTTCCTTCTCGATCTCGGCGAAGCCGAGACGGTCAGCGTCGCGAACGACCGGAACGACAAGTCCTTCCTTCGCGGAAACGGCAATCCCGATATCATAGAACTTCTTCACAACGATATCGTCACCGTCAATTTCAGCATTGAGCAGCGGGAACTTCTTCAATGCGCCGACAACTGCCTTCGTGAAGAAGGACATAAAGCCCAGACCGACGTCATGCTTTTCCTTGAAGGCATCCTTGCGGCGCTTACGAACATCCAGGATGGCCGTCATATCGACTTCATTGAAGGTGGTCAGCATCGCTGCCGTGTGCTGCGCTTCGACCAGACGATTGGCGATCGTCTGACGGCGGCGAGACATCCGGGTACGTTCAACAGGCTTGCCGTATTCCGCAGCCGGCGCTTGCACAGCTGGTGCCGCTGGCGCGGACGGCTTGCTTGCAGGAGCAGCAGGCTTGCTGCCTTCCGTATGGTTCTTCACATCATCGTGATAAATGCGACCGATCGGGTCGCGGCCCTGTACCTGTTCCAGGTCAATCCCGCGCTCACGAGCCAGCTTGCGTGCGGACGGCGATGCAGTCAAATTCGAGCCTTCTCCACCGGCTTCCGGTGCAGGCGCTGGTGCCTTAGGTGCCTCTTGCGCAGGCTGTGCCGCTGCCGGAGCGGCAGCCGGAGCTTCCGCTTGCGGCGCAGGCGCGCTTGGCTTAACGCCTTCCTGTGGAGAGATTTGGCCGATGACTTCACCGATCGTAACATTTTCTCCTTCTTGGCGAAGGATTTTTTCCACAACGCCTTCAGACTCCGCGCTAATTTCCAGATTAACCTTATCCGTTTCTAACTCGAGCAGAACGTCACCGATGTTGACGCGGTCCCCTTCTTTCACGTGCCATTTAAAGATGGTTCCTTCGGTGATGGATTCGCCCATAGCTGGTACAGTAATTTCGCTCACAGCCGCTACCTCCCCAATGAGATCTGTTGATTTATAGTTTTACGATTAAGGGCAAACGTAATGATCGTCTGTTGTTCGTATGCGTGTACATCCTGATATCCGGTGGCCGGGCTGGACCGTTCAGGGCGTCCGTTGTAACGAACCTCTACGCCGCTTGGCGCGATTTCGCGGATTCTTGGTTCCATAAAGCTCCAGGAGCCCATGTTCTGCGGCTCTTCCTGAACCCACAGAATTTCCTTGAGATTAGGGAACTTTTGCATAATGCGCGAAATTTCTTCTTTCGGGAACGGATACAGCTGTTCCACCCGCGCGATATGAATCCAAGAGTGATCTTCGCCCTTCTGCTTGTCAAGTGCTTCGTCCAGATCGATCGCCACTTTCCCCGAGCACAGCACGAGGCGTTCGACCTTCTTCGGCGATTGTCCGAGACCTGGCTGCTCCAGCACCTTCTGGAAGCCGCCTTCGCTAAATGCGCTAACCGGCGATGCAACGCGCGGATTGCGGATCAAGCTCTTCGGAGCCATCAGCACGAGCGGACGGGCATCGTCCGTTTCCGTCAGTGACGCTTGCCTGCGCAGCAGGTGGAAGTATTGCGCTGCCGATGTCAGGTTAGCAACCGTCCAGTTATCTTCCCCGCTCAGCTGCAAGAAGCGCTCAAGTCTTGCGCTGGAATGCTCTGGACCATTTCCTTCATATCCATGCGGCAACAGCATGACAAGGCTGGATTTTTGTCTCCACTTCGAACGGCCGGCCGAGATAAACTGGTCAATGATAACCTGGGCGCAGTTCGTGAAGTCCCCATATTGCGCTTCCCAGATCACCATCGTCTCCGGCGAATACACGTTATACCCGTATTCGAAGCCGACAACCGCTGCTTCAGTAAGCGGGCTGTTGTGGATCGCAAACGATGCTTTTGCCTGCGGCAAACGGTGCAGCGGGCAGAACGTATCTCCGTTCGCGGCATCATGCAGAACCAGGTTCCGGTGCGCAAACGTTGCGCGCTCGGCATCCTGTCCGGTAATCCGGATCGGCTTGCCGTCCGACAGAATCGTCGCGAAGGCCAGCGTCTCTGCATGACCCCAGTCTACCTTCCCGCCTTCGTCAAGCGCGCTGCTGCGGCGCTCCAAAATGCGCTGAAGCTTCGGATATACCGTGAAGCCTTCCGGCCATTGAAGAAGCTCGCGGTTGATCGCACGGAGCTGTTCAGCGGATACATTGGTAGCCGTTGTCTTCTTGGAATTCTCATCGGCCGGGTTGATGCCGAGCAGAACCGAATCGACCGAATCCTTCGATTTTACGGTTTCATAAGCAGCCTTAAGCACCTCGACCACTGCGTTCTTCAGTTCGTCAGCCTGCGATTGGGACAGCACCTGACTTTCAACCAGTTTCTTCATATATAATGTGCTGACCGTAGGGTGATTCTTCACCTTCTGGTAGATCAGCGGCTGAGTCGTTTCAGGATCGTCGGTCTCGTTATGGCCGTACTTGCGGTAGCCGACCAGATCGATCAGAATGCTCTTCTTGAACTTGTTGCGGTATTCGCTCGCGAGACGGGCAGCAGCGATACATGCTTCCGGATCATCGGCATTAACGTGAATGATCGGGATTTCATAGCCTTTCGCCAGATCGCTGGCGTAATGCGTGGATCTCGAATCCTTCCCTTCGGTCGTAAAGCCGATCCGGTTATTGACGATAATATGAATCGTTCCACCGGTACGGAAGCCCGGCAGCTTGTTGAAGTTAAGCGTCTCCGGCACGATTCCCTCGCCTGGGAACGCAGAGTCGCCGTGGATCTGAATGCTGACCGCCTTGTTGACGTCCTGCTTCGGATAGCCGGCTTCGCTGCGGGTTTCTTGAGCCGCGCGCGTGTACCCTTCAACGACCGGATTAACGTATTCCAGGTGGCTCGGGTTGTTGGCCAACGTAATACGAACCTCGCGTGCCTCGTTCTTCTTCATGTAACGGTCTGCGCCCAGGTGATATTTCACGTCGCCCGTCCAGCCGTAATTCATGCCCATGGAGCCTTCGGAAGGCACCAGATGCTTATTCGGCGAATGCATAAACTCGGAGAAGATCTTGGTGTAGTCCTTCCCGAGAATATGCGCAAGCACGTTCAGACGTCCGCGGTGCGCCATGCCGACAAGGATCGAGTTGACATCCACTTCCGCTAATTGCTGGACGATTTCGTCAAGCAGCGGCACCAGCGCTTCGTTCCCTTCGACCGAGAAGCGCTTTGCTCCAACGAAGGTACGGTGCAGGAATTCCTCGAATTGCTCGGCCTCCAGCAGCTTCTTCAGCAGCTCCTTCCGTTCTTCTACGCTCAAGTTAAGCGGGAATCGTCCGGACTCTGCTTGTTGATTGAGCCATTTCCGTTCTTCTTCATCATGAATGTGGCTAAATTCATATGCAATGGTTCCAGTATATAGTTTCAGCAGCCGCTGGATGGCATCCCAACCATTCTTGACATCGCCAGGAGCCTCCTCCCAGACGATCTCGGCAGGCAAGGCCGCCAAATCCGCTTGGCTTAACTGATAGCTTTCAGGCTGAAGCAGTCGTGTATCCGTTTCTCCACCGATGCCGATCGGATCGATATCGGCGGCCAAATGGCCATAGGTTCTAATATTCCATACCAGCTTACCTGCGGCTACGCTCTTCTTAAGTAATTGCGGGTCAAGTCCTACGCCTTGTCCCTGCGAATCCGCTTTCTTTTCATTGTTTTCCAAAGCAGGGGGCGGTCCCCAGCTGGCGAACAGTTCACGGTATCCTGGTTCCACAGACTGCGGGTCTTGCAAAAACTTCTCGTACTGATCTTGAATGTACCCCAGGTTCGGACCGTGATATTTTTGCCATGGTCCCACTGCCTTACTGTCAAGGGTCTTCATCGCTGACTCCCTCCGTCAGATTATTTTGATAGTTCATGGACGGAATTTCACTTTTTACATTCGCAAAACACTTTGTTACGATTTCATTATAATACACTTGACCTCAGAACCGAAAATACCCTTTATATATAATAATGATCTCATAAACAGATGGATTTGCGTCAATTTTATGACGATTTCGGACAGCCGCTTCCAGTTCCCTGTTTCGTTTACATTTAAAGTCATTTATCTGTAAAAATATCCTCTGCCAGCCAATCCATCTGTCTGATCGGCTCCGGTCCGCTGTCCATTCCAAACATGCGAAGGAGCTGCTTCGCATTATCGGATGCATCGCCTCCCGAGTTGTTATTGAAGATAATCCAGCATTGGCTCGTCTCCTCAAGCAGCTTCAGCACGGATTCCCTCCACTGCGCAAGCTCATCTTCATTGTACCTGTACAAATAACGGACTTCCCGCCAATTCGGCTGCCCGCCCGTATGCCACCCTTTCTCGTTGCGGCCATGCATCCGAATCATGACGGCATCCTCGCGGGTTGCGGCAAGAACGGCCGGTACCGATCCGATTCCCGCCTGGGGCTCATCGGCAATGCTGTGAATCCACCCCTCGCTTCGCATGAAATCCAGCGTCTTCTCCCGGAATTCAGGTGCGAACCAGGTCTGGTGGCGAAACTCCAAGGCGACCGGCAGATCCTCCATCCACTCCCGCGTCCGTTTCAAAATGTCCACATGCTTCCGCTCGCAGCCAAACCACGGCGGGTATTGAAACAGCACCGCTCTCAGCTTGCCGGCTGCTTGAAGGACCCGGACCGAAGCCCGAAACTCGTCGAACATGCTTCTCGTGCTGGAATATTTCGATAAGGTGCCGCCCCTGGCATGGCCGGTCATGCCTTGATAGGCTTTGACAATGAACCCGAAATGGCCGGGCACCGTCTGGGCCCATTTGTCCATCTGGTCCGGGGAGGGAATCGCGTAGAACGAGTTGTCCATCTCCACGATCGGAAAATGCCGTGCGTACATGCCCAGCCGATCGGAAGCCTTCGCTCCATCATCGTACAGCTTCTCGTGGTCTCCCCAGCCGGACAGGCCGATCTGGATTCTTCGCTCGATTTGTTCTTCCTTTACCATAGCCATCCTCTCACTTGCATCATCTGCATCCACCAAGGACTCATATTTATTAACCCGATACGTCCGGAATTAAAAGCCTGCAACCGAATCACTCACCATCAGTATATGACTGAATCTTCTTTATGTACGGTCATAGAACACATGTCCCGCATCCAAGCGGCCTTCGGCAACCCGAATGATGCCGTGCGAATATTGAGGCTGTCTTCGCTTATCCGTCGGAGAGCCGGGATTGAAGAGCAACGTGCCCCGAACCGACTCCATATACGGAATATGGGAGTGACCGAATACGATCATATCCACGTTGCTTCCCTCAAATGCCTTCAGCGCGCGTCCTGGCGTCGTCCCGCCTTTTCCGTGTCCATGCACAATTCCGATCCGATGACCAAGAACCTCAACGATCTTCTGGTATCCCAGCTTCGAAATAACTTCCTCCGGATCTGTATTGCCGGCTACGCCTTCGACCGGAGCATAGCGGCTGAGCTGTTCATAGACATTCCAGCTCGACCAATCGCCCGCATGCAAAATAAGCTGCGCTTCCTTCAAGTCCTCCAACAACCGAGAGGGCAGCTGCTTGCTTCGCATGGGTATATGGGTATCCGATACCACGACGATTTTGTAAGGCCTGCTCATGATTTCCCTCCTCTTCACTGCCGGTTCGATCCCTTTACGGTATCGAAGGCATCGCTACCTACTATCCTAGCAAAAACCGCTGCTGAATCAAAATAATCGGCAAAAGTTAAAACGGCCCCCACGTTTTCAGGTCAGCCGTTTGATTCGTTTTTTTCAAATGAATGTTCTTAGATGGGCATTCCCGTGAATAGAATGGTACGAGCCATCTTCTGTACAAGCCATATGAAAATTCAGGTACCGTAATAGGGGAGGAAATCGTTGTCATGAGCATGATATTCAGCTATATCCTATTGGGACTCTCGCTCTCTGCGCCGCTTGGTCCTATTAATGCAGCCCAGCTCGACCAAGGGATCAAAAAAGGGTTCTGGCATGCCTGGATGTTTGGAATCGGTGCCGTGCTGGCGGATATCCTGTACATGATTCTCGTCTATTTGGGCGTCGTTCATTTCCTGAGCACCCCCTTCATGCAGACATTCCTGTGGCTGTTCGGTGCATTCGTGCTCATCTATACAGGCGTAGAAAGCATCATCAATGCAAGGAAGGTAACAATCAGTTCAACGAGCGGCGGAGAATCGGTTATGAAAACGCTGGTCTCCGGCTTCCTGATGTCCGTCTCCAATCCGATGACCATTCTGTTCTGGCTCGGGATCTACGGCTCCATTCTGGCAAAGACGGCGGCCGATAATGGTACAGGCCAGCTGTTCGTCTACAGTATTGCCGTCATTTCAGGAGTCGTCTTGTGGGATTTCTTCATGGCCATGGTGAGCAGCATGTTCCGAAAATATTTAAGCCAAAGAGCAATATCGGTAATTTCCGTGCTCTCTGGCCTCTCATTGGTTGTATTCGGTTTGTATTTCGGGATTCGTGCGGTGTCGCTGCTGTATCCCGTGCTGTTCTAACGGGCAGGCTTCGGACGCAGCTTGGGCTTGCCCGCCTTCTTGGATTCTTGGGCGGATTTCTTCCAAACCCTCTGCATGAACAATACGACGATGCCGATCATGACAATAAAGCCGAAGCTGATCCACAGCCCCGGGCGGCTCGTCGGATGAAATGCGGTGCCGCTTACCCCTGCGGCGATCATCAGCATGCCGGCGAAGCGTTTGATATGCCCCCATACGGTAAGCCGGATGATTTTCCCGGCCGTAACCAGAATGAAGAACCAGTTGTACAGCAGCATTAAGCCGGCGGCAGTCGTAAGATATTCATATATTTTGCCCGGTATCAGGAGCGACAGTATGATCGACACGGCAAGCCCGGCTGCGGTTAGCGCCAGCGCGAACACAGGTGTTTTTCGCCTGGTTTTCTTTTTGGCAAATACCTTCGGAGCGTCTTGGTCCTCCGATAACGTGACCAACATGGTGGTTACGGCATAGAGCGATGCCACCATCGTCGAAAATCCTGCAATAATCAGGACCGCATTAAAGACATGCGGGACGAAAGGAAGATTATACGACCCTAATGCTACAACAAACGGGCTTTTGGCCGGAGAGAAACGGTTCCATGCCACCATCATGACGGCTAGCCCTATCGATATAATATAAACGATGGACAGCAGCAAAATCATGATCTTTCCTGACTTCGGCGCCTCCTTCGGGTTCTTTAACCGTACGGCCATCACCCCCATCACTTCGATTCCCCCAAATGCGTAAAAAGCAAAGATCAGGGATGCCCACAGCCCCCTTCCCCCTGCTGCGAAAAAATCTCCCCAGCTCGCCGGAAGCTGCGGCCTTGCCCCTCCGCGAAGCCATCCGAAGCATGCCGCAGCGGCAATTGCCAGGAACATGACAATCGCCGCAATTTTCAGAACGGCCAGCACATTCTCCAGCCTGTCAAAGCCCTTGTTGCCGATCCATATGACAAACAACCCGAGTACTGCATAGCCGCAAGCGAATATCCACATCGGGATGTCCGGAAACCAGAAGCGCGAGAAGATGGATAGCGCCGTCATCTGACTCCCCATAATCAGCACCTCCGCGCACCAGTACATCCATCCGGTCGAGAATCCCGCCCATCTGCCGTAAGCCTGCTTTGCGTATGTTCTGAAGGAGCCCGGCTGCGGGTCATCCGCCGTCATTCGTGCCAGCATATCGAATACGAGATACGTGGCGCAGGCGGCTATCACGATCGAGATGAGAAACGCCGGCCCGCCAACCCGGATACCAAGCGCCGATCCAAGGAAATAACCTGTCCCGATAGTCGATGCTACGCCTAAGAGGGATAGCTGCCACCATTTCAACGTGCCTTTTCTGTTTCTTGACTTCCTTCCTCTGCTCACACAAGCATCCCCCAATCTTGTAGTCCTACAAAAGCTTACCTTATTATGCAGGGTTGCGAATGGCTTTATGTACCGGGCGCTCGCCCTATTTATGGCTTCCAAGAGGGTCAGCCTATTGACGTTTTTCCCCCTCCATGATTGGATGAGATCGCATATTTTGGGTATTTCCCGAGAACTCTAAGCCGTATAAAAGCCGGTAAGGAGGATGAGCATGTCAGGGGGAAGCGGAATTCCAACGAATCAGGCATTTATGATGATGATGCTAACAGCCGGCTTGACGAACCACGTCATGATCATTCCGGTGCTCATTGAAACATCGGGGCGGGACGCCTGGATCACGATTCTTGTTTCCGCCGTTTTGTTTCTTCCATGGGTGCTTCTGATTTACGGCATTATCCGTAAGCTTGGAGACCGCACCATCCGGCAGGCGATCGATGAGAGCAGCGGCAAGGGTGCACGAATGGTTATCATGGGCATGTCGGCTTTGTACTTCATCTCGTTTGCCTTTTACACGCTCAAGGAAGTGATCGACTGGACGAAATCCACCTATTTGCTGCAGACTCCCGTCATCGCCACGTCCCTGATTCTGGTCTTGCTATGTCTGGTAACCGCGCGACAAGGATTACGGACAGTCGGCATCTCTGCGGGAATTCTGCTGCCCATCGTCGTACTTCTTGGCATATTTGTATCCGTTGCAAATTTTAAAGTGAAGAACTACCACTATCTGATGCCGGTACTTGAGCATGGCTTCACCCCGGTCCTCAAGGGTCTGCCGGTCATGTTCGGGGGGCTGTCGCAGTTTATATTGATCCTGTTTCTTCGGCCGTATCTTCAGAAAAAGCCTCGTTTCCTGACGGTGCTTGCGATTCACGCCGTACTAGTGTTCTTGACATTCGGTCCCACGATAGGCGGCATTGCGGAATTCGGACCTGAAGAGATGAAACTGCAGCGTTATCCGGCCTATGAGCAGTGGCGCCTCGTAAAGCTCGGCAAATTCGTTGAGCATGTCGACTTTCTGTCCATCTTCCAGTGGCTGAGCGGAGCCTATATTTCCATCTCGCTATCGATTTATTTGCTGTGCGAGACGCTGCTGCCGCCTTCGAAGCGAAGCGTCGGTATACTGGCAGTCTCCTTGCTAATGATCATTCTCTGCGCATCGCCCATCAGTAATCTGAAGATGTACTATGTCATGGCCGACTATTTCTTGCCGATCTCCAGCATCTACCTCACCGTACTGAGCGTACTCATGTTCCTCCTGATTCGAAGACAACCGCATCACAGCTCAGCGAAAGGAGAGAATTCTTCATGATAACCTTGGAAAGTCTACAAGAACGATTTGCCGATTGCGACGATATCCTTATTTCAACGTTCCCTGGTATCGACGATGCCAAGCAGCCTTGGGCCATATTGATCTATAACGTCTATATGAGCGACACGGCGTTGATCTCCAAAATCATTCTGCCCGTCATCAACGATAAATGGAAAGCTTGCAGCGATCAGAACAAAGCCTTCGATCCCTCCGAGCTGAAAATGCAGCTTAGCCTGGAACAAGTAACGGATGAGGATGCACTTGTAGATCATATTTTTTCAGGGGATGTAGCGCTGTATTTCCCGAGCAGCGATAAGCTGTATTCATTTAGCGCGGCGAATAATATTTCAAGATCCCCGGAGGAAAGCTCCTCCGAAACCTCGATCAAAGGCCCAAAGGACGGATTCGTCGAGGAATTGGACACCAATGTAGCCCTCATACGCAAGCGCATGAAAACGACAGATCTCGTCTTTACCGCGTTTGAGCTGGGTGACCGGAGTAAAACCTCTATTGGAATCATGTATCTCAAAGATAAAGTCATCCCTGAGACGGTGGATGAAGTTACCAAGAAGCTTCAATCGTTCAATGGGGAATCGCCTACCGGCATCGCAGAGCTGGCTGAGCATATATCTCCGTACCGGTACAGCGTGCTGCCGATGTTCGATTATACCGGCCGGCCGGATCGGGCCTATGATTCCTTGACGCGCGGCAGGTTGATCATCATCATGCAGGGAAGTCCGGTCGTTCTGGTCGCGCCGGCCAGCCTCATGCAGCTTCTATTCGCGACCGAGGATCCCCAAATGCCATACTACTACGTCTTTCCATGGAGACTGCTACGGCTGCTGGGTTTTCTGATTTCCATCATGCTGCCGGGATTCTATATCACGGTTGTGTCCTTTCATCAAGACCAGATCCCGTTCCCGCTCCTAGCTACGATCGCCAATACCCGGCTCGGCCTTCCGATTCCAACCGGATTCGAAATGCTGATCATTCTGTTTCTGCTGACGCTGCTTCGGGAAGCCGGCATACGGATGCCTTCTCCGATCGCTTCAACGATTACGGTCGTTTCCGGCATCATTATCGGGGACGCAGCGATACGGGGCGGATTCTTCTCCCCGACCATGACGGTGATCGGTGCGCTGTCCTTTGTGGCCGGCTCAACCCATACCAACGAGGATTTCGTCGTCACACAGACGATTATGCGGTACTTCATCCTTGGTTTATCTGCCATTCTCGGCCTATTCGGCTTCTTCGTATCGGTATTCTTTATCGTCCAATATATGGCTCACCATCGCCCGTTCGGACAGCCTTTTCTGGCTCCCTTCTCCCCGTTCTCTTTGTCCAAGGTCGTGCGAAACCTGATGAGACTCCCTGATAAACGGAAGAAAGGCGGGGCGATATGAAGAAGCTTCTCTGCCTCTTCATCATCATGTCCGTGCTGCTTGCCGGCTGCTGGGACAACAAAGAGGTCCAGGACATCAATTATATTACCGCGCTCGGAATCGATTACAAGGAAGATCAGTATATCATCTATGTTCAGATGCTTGATTTTGCGACGATTGCCAGACAGGAAGGAACAAAACAGACCGAAACGGCACCGATTTGGGTCGGCAGGGGAACCGGAAGCACGCTCTCGGATGCGCTGATCGATCTTTACACGGCAAACCAGCAGCGGATTTCTTGGGGGCATGTGACGGCGTTGGTGCTTGGCGAGTCTGTACTGGTGCCCGAACGGTTGTCCCAAGTATTCGATATGACGAACCGGTCGCAAGAGATCCGCTATACCAAATGGATCTACGGAACCAAGGACTCGATGGAGGATCTGTTTACCGTGTCGCCTTTTTTCCAATTGTCTCCGCTGCATTCGCTGCTCCATGAGCCGCAGGAGAGCTATCGGCAATTCTCGTTCATCCGCCCGATCCAATTCGTGAACTTTATCCGTCTCTATCGTGAAGATGCGGCTACCGTCGTTCTTCCTTCCCTCCAGATTACCACGGCAAACTGGACGGAAAATTTAAAGCAGCATCCGCTGCTTGAAGTTAACGGCGCATTTTTGATACAGCATCAGACCCTGAAGGGATGGATGCAACGTTCCGATCTCGCCGGTATCCGCTGGCTCTCCACGCCCGAGACACGCGCTTCCCTGGTCGTATTTTCCGGAATCAAAGCGGCTGGCAGCATCTACCTGGAGAATCCGAAATCCGCCATTGAGATCATACGCGAAGGAGAGGAGGTCTATTACCGGATCAAATTGAACGTTGATGGAATGGTCCAAAATATTTATCAGAAGACTCGCATTGGCGAAATGAAGAAGCTAACTGAGGCTTCGCTCCGCGAGGAGATTCGGAATACCTTCCTGAAAACCGCAGCCATTCATGCCGACCCCTATCAATTAGGCCTTCAGCTTCGCCGAGCCGATCCCAAGCTATGGGACGAGCTGAGGAAAGAGAAGCGGGAAATGCATCAGGCATCGCTGCGTGAGATTGACGTTCAAGTAAGCCTTCGCTATTGGGGTCAGCGCAAAAATATAAACCGGTAAAACGGATATATATTATAGAAGCAAAAATTTAAATCTTGTAGCTTTTAACCGCTATAGAAACCCTGCACTTTTTACAAGCACAGGGTTTCTCGCATTTCATATCGGCTCTTCGCTTGAATTTCTCGCGCTTTCCCTCGCTTTCGGGATCAGCCTCAGCTTCTTACCCCAAGACTGTAGAGTGCATCAACACGCGGATTATGCATAAACTGGTGGCTGCAATGGAAATGATATCTATTAATCGTTTTGACGGGGGGAGTGATCTCGGTATGGAACTTAAAGAAAGCCTGGCTGCCTATTTTAAAGAAAACGCCGATTATTTCCATGTTGAAATTCGATTGCTGCAATATGAAGTTCAGATCATCGGTCTGGATTCTTTGGTTGATCTGCCCCAGAGCATCGCGTCCCTTCAAACCCAAACCTCAAACCTGGTCCATGCTTCACTCCAGCCCGCTGCTCTTCTGAAAATATTGGGCAAGCTTATTGAGCCTAAGCTGGAAGCGATTGTACCTGAAATCATAAAGGGCAATCTGATCCTATTCGAACCCAAGTCCGGGACTTGCAGCGCCGTCCTTCCGATATCCAAAAATGTCACCCGTTCCGTTACTTCACCCGAGACCGAAAATACGCTTTACGGAGCAAGCAGCGCTTTTCAGGAGGATATCAATACGAACATCGGCATTTTGCGAAAGCATTGCTCCGGAGGCTCCATGCAAGTGGAGACCTATAAAGTCGGGAAGAATTGCCCTAAGTCATTATTGTTAATTTATCATGAGAATCGGGTCGCCCCCGGTTACTGCATTCCGTTCAAGCGAAAATCAAGGCGGGACGGGACCAGGAGGTTGATCATATTCAGCAGCTCGGGAACATTCTGGGCGTGAACCCATGGTCGTTCGTCCCCAACTTCAACATGACGGAAATGCCGCAAAATGCGGCCCATTCCCTTCAACAGGGCAAAATCGTACTCATGATAGACCGTTATCCTTTCGCGATTATTTTGCCTAGTCTCATTATGGATATGTTCTGTTTGAAGGATGATTATAATTACGCCCTCCCCTTCATGTACCTGATCCGGTTCTTAAGAATCGTTGGCGCCTTGATCGCTACGATCATTCCCGGATTATATGTTGCCCTGGTATCCGTCAATCCCGAGGTTCTAAGACTTCAGCTGGCCTTATCGATTGCAAACAGCAGACAGGATGTCCCTTATCCTGCCTTTGTCGAGACACTCTTGCTTCTCATTGTTCTCGAGCTCATTCTGGAAGCGAGTGTGCGTCTTCCCAAAAGCGTCGGCCCCACCATTACGATGGTTGGCGGTATTATCTT
This sequence comes from Paenibacillus sp. FSL W8-0919, assembly GCF_038003785.1. Taxonomy (NCBI): domain Bacteria; kingdom Bacillati; phylum Bacillota; class Bacilli; order Caryophanales; family Paenibacillaceae; genus Paenibacillus; species Paenibacillus sp. FSL W8-0919. The sequence goes on along the minus strand of NZ_JBBOPV010000001.1, from coordinate 3,751,851 downwards.
GGGCCAGGCCGCCGTATCCGCCAAACTTGTCAGCAATCTGCTGATTATCGTTCTGGCAGGCACAACCATTGCTTCTTCTACGGTTGTCGGATTTCAGAACTCGGTGACTTTACGCGTGTTCAAATATGTGCTGATTATCCTATCCGCCATCTACGGCATGCTGGGTCTTCTCGCCGGGATCGTTGTCGTATGTGCTTACTTAGGTCAACAAACAAGCATGGGCATTCCTTACTTATCGTTCCCTGCATTCAATAAGAAGGATGAGCGAAATGGATAAGAGCGGTTATCAGGCAACCATATTATACGTCATTTGTCATATGGGACTTATCTTTTTTCTCTATCCGTCCGATCTGTTCACAGCCATGGACATGGGGCACTGGATCGGAATAGGGATAAGCTATGCGCTCCATACCGCTGCACTTTACGTTTATCTGAAGGGGCTCACCTGGACTGCCCAGAAGAACGTCGTGGATATGTTCCGCAGCATCGGAACCTTTTTCGCTTGGCTGTTGTTGATTCCCGTCTTCTTTTATTTTGGCATAGCGATCATCATAACGCTGAGAGCGTATTCGGAGATGCTGACCTTGGTCTTTTTATCGAGCACGCCGTTATGGGCGATCCAGCTGCTATTGATCGGCATTGCTTTTCTTATGGCCTGGCAAGGAATGGCCAGCATGGCACGCACCGGGGTCCTCTTGGTTATCCTGTTTTCGTTCCCCATTTTGTTTGTTCTCTGCCTCAGCTTTCAAAATGTGGACTGGTATTATTTGCTGCCGATCATAGATCGCGAGCAGACCTTCCATTTCTTAATCAAGCCCGATTTTCTGGTCAGTTTATTTGTGTATGCAGGCGGCTTCTTTTTTCTGGGGCTGTTACCTCCGTCCATACATATCAGTCTAAAAAAAATGATGCTGGGCTGCCTCCTCCTGCTTCCCATGTTCCTGTTATCGGTATATTTGCCGCTCCTGACCTTTGGGCAAACAACCGCCGAATTGTACGAGTTCCCCATGCTCATGACCATCGACACCGTGAATATTACATGGCTCTTGTTCGATCGGATCACGATTTTTTTCCTGTTGAGCCTGATGGCGTTTGCCCTGCTGTACTTGGGAGTCACGCTATGGATTCTCTTGACGCTTACGAAGCGTGCAATTCCGGTTATCCCGAATCTCTACCTGTTGATTGTACTGACTGCCGGATTGTTTGCCATCTCCATGGCTATTCCCAACTGGGATTTCCTGAAGAAGCTGCAAGGGTGGATCATACCTCTCAGGATGTATATTTTTCTGATCGTTCCACTGATCACGTTCATCATCGGATGGCGGCACAAGCATAAAGCAAGCCGCACAACGGAGGTTACTTAATATGAATAAGTCGGATATAAACAACCCGCATATGGACAACCCGGCTAAGCCCCGCACGGCGATCAAGCTCATTCTATTACTGGTAGGAGCGGTTCCCCTGCTTGCCGGCTGCTGGGATACCAAGGACATCAACCATCGGTCGCTTCCGGTCATCATGGGCATTTCGTTAACTGAAGAGAATCAATATAAGGTGTTCCTGGACATTCCTGCAACGAATGAAACGAGCTCGGTCAACATCGTTTCGGAAACCGGCGACACGATCAATGACATCATCGATGATATAAGCATGAATATGGAGACCCAGGTGGATCTTCTGCATTTGAAGATCGTTATTGCAGATAAAAACGTTGCCCGCAGAGGGATGGAGGATATTATATCCGCCTTTAACCGCTCCCGGGATATCTCCTCCAAAACGCTGTTAGCCATCAGCGATCAACCCCTGGATCAATTCTTCTCAGATATGGAAGCGAAATCGGAGCAAAACGGCAGTATCATCTATGATTATTTCGAGAAAAATGCCGGCTGGAACCCCCAATTGGCAGACACGCGCGTATGGCAAATGTTTCGAAGCATTCATTCCTATACGCATGATGTGATCGTCCCGATCATTCGTTCCGGCCAATCCACAAGCATCGAATGCCTGGGCGCTGCCATCATCAAAAATGGACGGATGACAGGCCAAATCGGAACCGATGAAACGCTTGTGGCCAACGCCTTTTATGGAAAAAGCGCATTCGGCAAAATCGAGGTCATGGATAGCGCCACCGTTCAAATCACCAGCAACCGGCTATCCCATCATAGCTGGCTTCAGGATGGCAAGCCTTACCTTCGAAGCCATCTCAGGCTGAAGGTTACCATTCTGGACTCCAGGGGACATCCGACAGAAACGCAGATCAAAGAAAAACTCGAAGAGCTCCTCACCCTCAGGCTGAATAAGATGTTTCGGAAAACGCAAAAAGAACAAGCCGATATATTGGCCTTGGGACAATACTTCAGAAAGCACTTGACTCGGGAACAGCTTCAGGATTGGAGATCAGGATACTATCCCAACCTGGATTTCAAGCTGCGCATAACGACCGTGGTCGAAAATCGGGGCAATCTTAAGCATTTGTGAGTTTTAACATCGATGGGGTTAGCACATCCGAGATGAGCTTTTGGAGGACAAGCGGGAAATGAATCGGGCATCCCTGCATAAGATTGATGTTTACGTAAGATTGATGTTAATGAAAGTCTTCGCTCTTGGTGGGAGCGCAGAGAAGTGAATACCGTGGAGCTTTGAATATATAAAAAGAAGCGGGTTAACTCCCCCCGCTTCTTTGGTGCTTCATTCATCAAGTTACTTCCCTGTCATGTTTTTGATCTCATCCTTCAGTTGTTCCGATTTCGGTCCGAACACAACCTGAACCGCACCTTGGCCGAGTCGCATGACTCCGGCTGCGCCGAGCGTTTTCAAAGCGGAGTCGTTCACGGCCTTGTCGTCTTTAACCACAAGACGAAGCCGGGTGATGCAAGCATCGACGCTAACGATATTGTCCTCGCCGCCGATGTTAGCCAGCACCTTGGCAGCCTGGCTGTCATTACCGGCAACCGCACCTCCTGCGCCTTCAGCGCTTTCGGTCTCCTCGCCGTCATCCTCGCGTCCAGGCGTTTTCAAGTTCAGCTTGACGATCAGGATTCTGAACAGCAGATAGTATACCACGCCGAAAGCCAAGCCTACCGGCAGGAGCAGCCATGCGTTGGTAGACAGCTTCAGATTCACCAGGTAGTCGATCAAGCCCGCCGAGAATGAGAAGCCCAGATGGACATCAAGGACGTACATGATCAATCCGGAAAGACCTGTCAAAATCGCATGCACCACATATAATACCGGAGCAACGAACATGAACGCAAATTCAAGCGGTTCGGTGATCCCCGTCAGGAACGATGCTACTGCCGAACCGATAAAGATCGAGCCGACGAGCTTGCGTTTGGACGGCTTGGCTGTATGAATAAAGGCCAGTGCCGCAGCAGGCATCGCAAACATCATGATCGGGAAGAAACCGGACATGAACATCCCGGCCGTCGGATCTCCCGCAAAGAAACGCCACAGGTCGCCGTGAACGACTTCGCCCGCGGCATTGGTGTAATCCCCAATCTGGAACCAGGCGATGGAGTTTAATACGTGGTGCAGACCCAGAGGGATCAGCAAGCGGTTGGCTGTACCGAAAATGAACGATCCAATGCCTTCAAGACCGACAACCCAGTTGCCGAAGGCGGAAATGGCATCCTGGATTGGGCTCCAAATCATGCCGATCAGCACCGCAAGCACCATCGTGGAGGCTGCCGTGATAATCGGAACAAAGCGTTTACCTGCAAAGAAGCCTAGCCAGTCCGGCATTTTAATCTTGTGGAATTTGCCATACAGGTAGGCAGACCACAGACCGACAAAGAATCCGCCAAGCACGCCCATATTCAGCTTCACGTCATCCGGTATAAACGGCATTTGCAGCGGAACTTTTTCCAGCACTCTCGTTAGCACCATGTACCCGATAAGGGCGGAAAGAGCCGCAACAGCGTCCCCGGCGAATCCGATCGCAACCCCGATCGCAAAGATAATCGGCAGATTATCCAAAATCGCAAGGGCCCCGGAAGTCATGAAAGGAGTTACATATTGATTCAGAAAAGCTCCGAGAGCTCCCAAAGGTATATCCTTTTGATAGTCGATCAATCCAAGCCCCTGCAAAATCCCTGCTGCAGGCAATGTGGCCACCGGCAGCATAAGAGACTTACCCAGCTTTTGCAATTTAGCCAGCATGTCAATCATCCTTTCAACTTCAATAATTTAGCATTGTTCTGAAAACGTTTACATAATGCGTCGAATGAACAATTATTTTTCCCCTTCCATCCTGGAAAGAAAAAACTTCGGGTAAATCCTCCTCCTCGCAAGCCTCATGTATTCATCATTTTAAGGCGGTTGTTAGATTCGAATCTGAGCATATTCTCATAAAGTTCACCAACAATGGTGACCTTTTTTAGGAACGTCTTGATTGCGTAATTGAACACCCCTGGGCCACTCTGACCAAGCAGATTCTTTAGCAACAAAAAAAGCCAAGAATAATGACGACTATACAATATAGTCCACATCTTCTTGGCTCATGCCCATGTCTATGGTAACACGCCTTAAAACGTATTCATTTGATGTTGTTATCTTAATTCAGGCTTCCCATATTGTCAATAACAAAAATATTCTTTTTAGGAATTAAGGGTGATGCTGAGTACGGGATCCGTGCCTGCAGTCACATTTCCGGTATGTCCTTCCACGGAAGCTGACAATTCATCAGCGTTCGTAACAATGATTGGAGTCACAGTCGGATAACCCGCCGCTTTGATGGCTTCCATATCGAATTCAATCAGCGTTTGGCCGGCTTTCACCGAATCCCCGACATTCACATGGCTGGTATAGCCCTCACCCTTCAAACCGACGGTGTTAATGCCGATATGAAAGAGATACTGCAAGCCGGTTGCTGAATCTTCCAGCATAACAGCATGCTTCGTTTTAATGACATGCGCCACCGTTCCGTCAAATGGAGCGATCAAACGCCCCTCCGATGGCTCGATTGCAATGCCCTTACCCATATGTCCAGCTGCAAACGCCTCATCCGGCACCTCCGACAACGGAACGGCCTTTCCGGATAATGGAGCTTTCACCTGTATAGCAGTAGCGGTCTTCTTCTTCTTCCAACCAAACATTATGATTCCTCCTTGAGTTGATTCTTCTGCTGCAATCGGCCCGTAAACAGGCGATAAAGATGCATGGCCAAAAAGCAGACCTCCGCTTCCGGCACTTCCTTGCCAAGCTCCCGCTCCATCATGGCAGCAAGCTCTTTGGCCAATTCATATTCATCCGCAAATTTTGCGCGGATCTGCTCCGCAAACGGGTTATCGACATTTACATCCTGATTCAATATACGGTCGACCGAGAAGCGAAGGTGCATAAGCAGCCGCACGTAATCCATGCTTCCCCGGTCGAATCGGATCCGTCGCTTTGTCTCGATTTGCTTCACAAGTGCACCCACCACATTGGAAGCCTTCACGAGATGGCCTACAGGCACATGGCTGACCGCCGAATAAACGTGATAGGTCAAGAAACCAATCTCATCCTCCGGTACGGTGATATGAAAGGCCTGTCCGATAAGCTCTGCCGCTTTGACAGCAATTTCGTATTCCTTAGGGAAGCTGATTCGGGTCTCTTCGAGGAAAGGGTTGATGATATCCATCCCTTTTCGGATCCGATAGACGGTAAATTGGATATGGCTTGGCAAAGCCAAGTAGACCTTGTCGTTTAAAGTACCCGGGAATTCCTGCACAATCATATTCAGAATCTGATCGGTAATGTCCATCACCAACGGATCAAATTCCTCGAGCAAATGATGGGCCTGGCTCCATTGCTCGCGGTCTTCCAGCTTAAAAAGCTTCTCGATCCGGGAATCGCTTGCAGAAATTTCCGCTCCAGCTTTGATCCCGAAACCGATTCCTTTGCCAAGGATCACATATTCGGATTCTTTCTTGCCGCCGGTTGCCATGACGACATTGTTACCGATGACGCGAATAACCGTAAACGATTCGAGCCCGCTCATAGACTTCCCCCTTTCCTTAAAGTTTAACAAAAGAGCCTCGAAAGGATGCATGGGCAGCATATTAAATAAGCCAAGAAAAGACGTCCCCGAAGGATGTCTCTTCTTGGCTCATGCCCTGTTAAGGTAACACGCCGTCTACCGTCTAGTTATGACTCCATCATAAATCAAGCGCAATGCATTCGTCAACATGCGACAAGAACGCACATGTTTTCTGAAGGCCCCGGACACGATTAGAGCCCGGCGCCTTCAGGCTCCTTGGTCCCCGGTTAATTCTTTGATTGCGGCAACGACCTTCTCCATACGTACCGGCTTCATAATATAACCGTTCGCCCCGTATCCCAGATACTGATCCCGGTCCATCGCCCTTGCGGTCATAATAATGATCGGCAGGTCCGCCCAATCGGGATTGCTTCGAATTCGTTTCAATGCCTCCACTCCGTCCATCTCCGGCATGACGATATCGAGCAGAACGAAATCGATCTCCGGATGCTTTTCCAGAAGCTCCAGACATTCATATCCGTTCTGAGCCGTGTATACGGTCATGTGAAGATTCTCAAGCGCATTGGTCAATCCGTACACATTGCGGATATCGTCATCCACGATCAGCACGGTTTTGTGCTCTAGTTCCTTTAGACATTCCGGCTCCTTAACTCCGGTCGTCTGATAGTCCTGCAGAATCTCCTCACTCCGGGCTGCAGCAGCCTCAGGCATAATAAAGAGGCTTTCGACCGTCTCGGAATCCGTTACGAGCGGAAGGTATAAAATAAATGTGCTCCCCTTGCCCTCCTCGCTCTCGACGGTGATATAACCGCCCAGCAGCTTGGCCAGGTGAAGGGAAATCGAGAGTCCGAGACCCGTCCCTCCGAATTTGCGCGCCGTCATCTCTTCCCCTTGGTGAAACGCCTCAAAGATCGAATGAAGCTGATTCGAGGCAATACCGATTCCCGTATCCTCCACCGAGAAGGCAATCGCTTCTCCGGTGATCATGAAATCGGAAGTCACGATGGAGTTCATCTTCGACACGTGCAGTCGTACACGGCCGCTCTCGGTAAACTTGATTGCATTGGACAACAGATTACGAAGAATTTGATGCAGTCTCAGCCCGTCGCTGTAGATGATATCCGGTAAGTCGTCGTCCATTTCGATCACGAAGTCCAAATTTTTCGACTCCGCGCTTTTGGCGAAATATCCCCTCATTTGCTCTGGAAGCTCCGTGAGATTGACCAAATCCATATCAATCTGCATCTTGCCTGCCTCAACCTTAGATAGATCGAGGATATCATTGATCAAGTTCAATAATTCACTGCCTGAGTTATGAATGACTGAAGCATAGTGCTGCTCTTCTTCCGTTAAGTTTCCGTTTTTGTTCTCGGATAAAATCTGCGAGAGGATGAGCATGCTGTTCAGCGGTGTTCGAAGCTCATGCGACATATTCGCCAAAAATTGCGATTTATATTTCGAGCTCTGCTCGAGCTCCTTGGCGTAATTCTCCAGCTCTTGCGCGGCAATGAGCGCCGCTTCCTTCTGGGTTGCGAGCTTCTCGTTTAGCAGCTGCATTTCAACCGTATGGGTTTGCAGTTCTTCCGTTTGGGTCTGCAGCTCTTCGGTCTGGCTCTGCAGCTCCTCATTCAATGTCTGCGATTCATGGTACAGCTGCTGGATTTCCATTTTGCTGCGAATCGAGTTCAGCGAGATGCCCAGCTGATGGGTTAACTGCTCCAGCAGCTGCATCTCCAGCGCATCAAGCGGCCGGAACATGGCCAGCTCAATCACGCCGAGCACCTTATCCTCGAAGAGAACGGGAGCCAGGAGCAGCGTGGAGGGCTCCGCATCGCCAAGCCCGGATTCGATCCGCACATAGTTTGGAGGAATATCATCGAGGATGATCATCCGCTTCTCCAGCATGCACTGCCCTACCAAGCCTTCGCCAGGGAGGAAGCGGTCTCGCACCTTATCCCACGGTTCACCGTCAGGATCAGCGAATGCGGCTGCCTTGACCAGCTCCGGACCTTTGCGAACGATAAATACCGCACCATACGGCAGATTTAGAATAGAAGCCAGCTTATGAATATAAAAACGGGAGGCCGTCTCCACCTTATCCGCAGATTGCAGCAGTGTGGACATGACGTTGACATGGTCCTTCGCCCAATTTTGCCTGCTGACCAACGCCAGCAGCTCATTGGTCGTATCCGCCAGCTTGCGAACCTCATCATGGGAATGAACTTGAACTCGCTGCGCGAGACTGCCTCCCTTGACGATATCCGAAATCATATGCGTCACCTGCAAAATTGGCCTTACAATGCTCTTGGAGACGAACCAGGCGGCCCCGATCGTAATGAAAGCAGCCCCTGCCCATAATGCATACATCGTATACAGCAGATTGGTATTGCTATGTCTCATGTCATCGATGCGGGCGGCGGTCAGCTCACGCTCCGTTTTACGGAAGGATAAGAACATGTCATGGATCGAATCCATCGCTTGCTGTCCGGGATCATTGATGAAGAAGTGGAGGGCTTCCTCATCGTGCCCAAGCTGCTTCAATTGAACGGCCGGTTGGCCTGCTACTTGTATCCATTCCTTGATGTTTTCCTTGATATTCTCGAGATGATTCGCCTGCTCGGCATTGTCGCTAATTAGCTGGTACAGCTTATTGTAGTTGATCTGCCATGCGGTTAACGCATTATTGAACGGTTCGAGATAATCCTCGTCCCCTGTAATGACATACCCCCGCTGGCCGGTTTCCATCTCCAGCATATTCTTCTCGATCTCATGCGTTAGATTGTGGACCTCGATGTCATGCTGCTCGATAAAATCCGCTTCTTGCTGCAAGGAGGAGATGCGATCCGAGACGATCCATAAAAAGGCTCCCAGACACAGTAAGATCAGCAAGTATCCTAAAACGATCTTGATGCGTATGTTGATTTTCAGGTTGTTCGACAAACAGCCAATCTCCCCCATCTTCATCAGAATAAGTCTGTCCCTATCATCATAGTAATTGTTATGAAAATGGTTTACAAGGCAAAACCTGCTTGGAAAACGGCAATGTTACTTTAGTCGTAGGCAGTCAGATTTAGATCGTTCGCAGCCACTGTAAACCATGCTGGCCGTGTTCCAGCCGCTCTTTCGGCTGTTGCGCATAAGGAGGCTTATTCGTGTGACCAACCATCATTCGCCTGAAAGCGACATGATTCCAACCAGGCATGTTTACCATCCGAGACGTATTGCCGAAAGCCCTTCGGGAAGGGGGCGTGCGGACGTATCTTCGGCGCAGCTTCCGCTGCTGCGGGGAATGGCCATGTCCGAAATTCATCTGGATCGCGGCGGCGGCCTTCCTCCCCACTGGCATCCGGATACCGATGAGCTATGCTACGTGATTCAAGGAGAAATCAGCTACCATCTCCACGATCCGGACAGAATGCAGGAGCGTTCATATTTGTTGACGTCCGGACAAGTGGCTCACGCTCCGATCGGATGGCTTCACTGGATTACGGGCTTTGCTTCAGGTACCATTCTTCTGCTTGTTTACCGGACGAGCAACCCGCATCAGGTGGAAGCGGCAAGGATATGGAGCTTGTCTTCACACGACGGGTTGTCCGCCGAGAAGCATCCCGTCAAGGAACACCCGCTGCCATCACCGGTCCCGCTTATGAGCCCGCCTGAAGTCCGGGAGTCGCAAGCCTCATCAGCGCCGGCGCCCCCCGCACTCTTCATCCCGAGATCCAACAAGAAGAACCACAAATAGCCGTTCATCGGCTGTTTGTGGTTCTTTTCATGAAAAGTATTCGTATTATGTAAGGAAAATCTAGACCATGGGCGTCACAGCAGGATCAAGCTGATGCTGACCGCCGGGGGTGGCCCTTAGTCAATATAAAAGCGTTGCTCCGGCCGGATTTGCTTCTTCAGGATGCGTAAGTCCGCCTCCAGTCTGGCCACCGTCTCTTCCAGTTCCACAGGATCCAGCAAGGGCCGCTCGGGCTCGGGCTTTACTCCCGCCTTCAAATCCCTAATAATAATTTGCTGCTCCTGCCATTTATCCATAAGATCCGAGATCGTAGCATAAAAACGTTCGTAATCCTTGATCACTTCGTCCAGGAAGGTATCCACCTCCTGCTGGTCGTATCCACGCAGCTTGGTTGAGAATTCTTTCTCATGGATAGACAAAGCGTCCAGTTGAATGCCAAGCTGCCGGAATAACTTTTTCTGTTTATCCAATCGGCGTTTCATGTGTTCATCCATTGTGATTTACCTCCAAATATTGGTACGGCTACTTAAGCAATCGGTATCTCCCTATCTTTTTTTATATCATATTCGCCGTCGTGATTAAAACTGTCCGGGGCTTTTTTGGAGAAAGTTCCAAAAACGAATGGACATGCCGTGAATCATCCCAAATGATTGTTCAGGCCCGATTTCGGGTATTGTCATACAAGAAGCATTTCATCAGATCGAGAGGAGCGACTATCATGAATGCCAAGACGAAACAACAATATGAGCAATTGAAGCAGCGCATGCTTCAGGACAAAGCGCGTCTGGAGCAACAGCTCTCCGATCCGGATTCCGTATCCGGGGAATCCCTTCGGGATTCTACCGGCGAGCTCAGTGCCGCCGACAATCACCCGGCCGACACCGGAACCGAAGTGTTCGAACGCGGACGCGATCTGGCCATCGAGGAATCGCAGCACATGGAGCTGGAACAAATCAATGCAGCCTTGGCTCGTATGGAACGCGGCGAGTATGGGCATTGCACCGTATGCGGCCAAGAGATCCCGCTTCAACGGCTGGAAGCAGTGCCTTACACGGCCTACTGCATCGACCATGCACCGAATCGGGCATTATCGGATGACCGCCCGGTTGAAGAGGATGTCATGACAGCTCCGCCATCAGGCGCAGGCATCAACCGGCAGCGTATGAGCGGCAGGTTTGATGACGCCGATGCTTGGGACGCCGTGAACGATTACGGCACGTCCACTTCGCCGGCCATGTCCGTAAAACCCGGACAAGACGATTACAAGAACTAGGTTATGCCGATCTTTCCCGCATTAGAAGACAAAGCTGACACCTGCACGGTACAGGTGCCAGCTTTTGTGCTGTGGTATATTACTCAATGGAACGGATATTCGTGGCAAAAAACTCGTATTCTTGATCCGCTTCGCTGCGTTTATTTTTATAAGGCTCCAGCAGCTTATCCAGCTCCTTGAACAGATTTCTGGCCTCATCTTCGGTCATATACAGCGTCGTATTCGTCAGCATCGAAGTTGACTCTTCATCGTTGTTGAGGTATTTAAAGAACCGGTCCCTGTTCTGATTGAACAGCTCCGACAGCAGCTTATTGGTCTCGGAGCGGATCAGCTCCTTGATGACCGGCTCTTCCGTATCGTTGCCGCGCTTGATCCGGATCGCACCAGCAAATGGCTCGTAGTATTTTGCAATGATACCATTAATCTCTTTGGTCGAGACAATCTTGACCAGCTCGATTTTCTCCAGCTTTTTCATATGATAATGAACTTTGGCGGGCACATCCCCCATCCGGTCCGCTACTTCCTTAACGGTGGCCGGACGGCCCATTTTGTTAAGTACGTTCAAAATTTGGAGTCGATATGGATCCGAATATATTTTTATTTCTTCCAGTGTCGTCAAATCCTTGCTCTCCACACCGCACACCTCAGCTTTGCAAATTTCGTTCCTCTCATTATAGGCCTAGAAGCTCGAAATTACAAAGCGTGTCACTCATTTAGATCGTCACCTAGATCCCACGGAAGCTCTTCTTGCGGAGCAGAAACATGACGGGCAGCATCATGACGATCCCCATAATCATAAACAAGATTGGGGGCGGTTGGTGCTCCGCTATGACCCCTGTGATAAAGCTGCCGACAGGAATGGCTGCCGTACACAGTACCGACATCAGCGCACCGACTCTCCCAAGGAGGGCTTTCGGCGTTACTTCCATGATGTAAGTCGAGATGGGAGTATTTAGGATGGTTACGGCAACGCCCGCCAGGAACATACATCCAGCAGCCGCTTCGATCCGAAATGCCGGCAGATTGCCCGGGATGCCTAATGCGAAGTAGCTAATGCCAAGCAGAATGGAGCCTGCTATGATCAATGTGCTCTTTTTGAAAGACTTGCCGTAGCGTCCCATCCAGATGCCGCAGCAGACCATCCCGATCAGAAGAGAACTCCCCAATACGCTCATTCCCCCTGCGCCTACCCCCAGCGTTTCTTTGACGTACACGGGCTGCAGCACGTTCAAGGGTGCAAGACAGAAATTGTTGATCATTGCAAGCACCGTTGTGATGAGAAGCAAAGCGTGCTGTTTGACGAAGGCAAGCGCTTCCCGGATATCACCGATCACTGACCTCTTCGCCGGTTCAGTAACCGCAGGACTTCCGCTTTTCTCTGCTGCTGCCTCAGCGGCTTCCGGATTCGGCATGAATGCGATGATCAACGCCGCGAAGATAAAGGTACAAGCATCGATCAAGATGGTTCCCGAAATTCCGATCAGGGCGATGAGGGCCCCCGCTGCGGATAATCCGATTAACTCGGCGCTGCGGCTGATCGATGTAGAGAAGGAGTTGCCGGTCATCAGCTTATCATGAGGAAGCAGTCTCGGCACGATCGACATTTCCGCGGGTCTTGAAAAGCATTCCAGCGTGGAGTTGATAAACGTAATGAAGAACAAATGCCACACTTCAAGGAGTCCAAAGGCAAATAGAACCGCTGTAATGGACACCATGATACCACGTCCCAGATAAATCACGATGAGTACACGCTTCTTCAGCCATCGATCGACGAATGTTCCGGTAAACAGACTGAACAGCAGCCCGGGCACAAAATTAAAAGCAAACAACGACCCCATTAAGAGCTCCGATCCTGTCAGCATATAGACCATCCAGCTGTATGCGATGGAATCCAACGAATCACCAAATCGCGTAACCGCTTGGGCGGTCAAATACAACAGATACGGCCTATGGCTCAGAAGCTGGCTGAATCCTCTCTTTTCTAACACGGCGGCATTTTGCATACTTTTTCTCCTTTTTCGATTTCGAATTGATAACTTCCCTTTTAAATCAGGCATCGTAAAAATCTTTTACAGGGACAAGAAATTCCTTTTAAAGGCACCAGAAAATCCTTTTAAAACACAAGAAATCTTTTTAAAAGCACAAGAAAATCCTTTTAAAAGCAAAATAATCGCTTTAATGGCAACGTTAAAAATTTTGGATCCGTTAAAATATTTTTATCGTTAAGTTTATTTTATCGATTGTGGAGAAGAATGCAATAGGCAAAAAAAATAAACCGCCAATGCAGCGGTTTAAGAATGTAAATCTATTGATTATGCATGGAATGGCTTGTCTTCTACCGGCGGGATTTCGATACGCGACGACGTTCGCGCGGAACGAAGGCAGGCCTCAATCGCCCGGATGTTCCTTATTGAATCGTCAGGTCCATAAGGCAATGGCCTACCGTCCATAACCGCGGCAGCCATGGCATCCGCCTGCAGCGCAAAATGGTTGTATATGCCGACCTTCTCTTCCCGGCTCCCCTTCGGGGTATGAATGCAGATTTGGGACATATGCTCCATGCGTTCCCATCCGAATGCGCAAGGAAGCTCAATTCTTCCTTCGGTTCCCGAGATCTCAAGCGAACATCTGGAATACGTCCACATCCCGCATTCGAAGGTTAGCCCAAGCCCGCTTCCAAACTCCATCATGCCATGCACCATCATATCCACGCCGTCATGCTCTTCGGAGAAAAATGCGTGGGCCGTCACGGCCCGAGGCTCCTGGCCATAGATCATTCGGGCAGCCGAAATCGGATAGCACCCCACATCGTAAATCGAGCCTCCGCCCATTTCTTGGCTGTAGCGGACATTTCCTTTATCACTCGCATTATTGAAAGTAAACGAGCCGTGGATGCCTCTAAGCTCACCGATTTCACCGCTCTCAATTATTTCGCGTACACGTGCATGCTTCGGGTGATAGCGGTACATGAACGCTTCAGCAAACAGAACATCATGGGCTTTGGCCACCTCCGCCATTTCCCTGACATCCGCTTCAGTCAATGCAGCCGGCTTCTCGCAGAGCACATGCTTTCCTGCCTCAGCAGCTTTAATGCTCCATATCTTATGAAGGTGATTGGGCAGCGGAATGTAAACCGCGTCAATATCGGGGTCATGCAGAAGCTCGTCGTAGGAACCGTAATGTCGATCAATATGATAGCGCTTGGCGAGCTCGGCCGCCTTCTCTTTATTGCGGCTTGCGACCGCTTTCACCTCACAGCGTTCCGATTTCAGGATGCCAGGTATCATGGCATTTCGTGCAATTCGAGCGGTGCTCATAATTCCGAATCGCAATTTCCTGCTCATATGGCCATTCCTCCTTCGGATCATCGTTGATGTTCGTGACTATTGACTATCCAAAATTATCGCTGACCGCTTTATGAAGAATTCCCAGGCATCGATCCAGATCTTGTTTGACCTGCTTTTTATACAGCTTGGCCTTCTCGACTCCTTCGTCGGTGAAATGGTAGAGCACGATTTCTTGAAAATCGACACGCGGATCATTGCCCTTCAGCTGCTTCGTGCGATACAGCACGCCTTCTTGTACAAGCTCATGCAGTGCACGGTAGATTTCGCTCTGCGGCGGCGAATAGCCATGATCCTTAAATTGCTGGCGCAGCTCCTCCAGCATCTGATATCCGTATCCCCGCTGCTGCTCAACCATCGTAATAAGATAAACCTTGATAAAAGCACGCTGCGCGATCATAAAAGCCATTCGAATGCCTCCTTACTGTCCGGTTCTCTTCCCGTTTGTTAAGATATCAGAAAGTATAAGCTTCGAAGGATCTGCTGCCTGATATCTCAAGAAAAACCACCGCTAAACGCGGTCTGTCTACATTGAGAGTACCTCGATAGACGTTTTTCTTATTTTCCATTATAACCCACAGTTTCCCAGTCTGCACAATAGGAGGCATCCCCTTCTTTTAACCAAAATAAGGTGGATTGAAACGTGTTGAGTAGGTATTGGGGAGGGCTGATGCGAGGATGTAATTTGTGCATCTCACTATTGCGAATTTTTCATATGTTGAAATTATTATTGTTCGCATTTAGATCGGTAGTTCGGACCAGGTTGGTTCTCGCGTCACAGACATCGTCTGCTTGCTTGTTTGCATGTTAACTTGGTAGCTGGATAGGTCATGGTTTGTCTTCAATTTGCTTGCTCGGTTGCTTATTATCTTGCTTGGTTGCTTAATTAATGGTTGGTCGAGCAAGCAGGTAGTTCGGTACTTGGTTGGTTGGTGCGCTGGGGGCCGTTGGCCGAGGTAAGCAAGGCCAGGTTTGAGACTTGTGGGAACCGTAGGGGCGTTGGCGCCGTGGGCACCCCGGAACGGCAAACAAGTCCCCAAAAGGGACTTGTAGGAGCCGTGGGCGCCACGAAACGGCAAACAAGTCCCTAAATGCTCTTCTGTCAAGAAAGTAGACACCTCTAAGCTAAGCTATACACTCGTAATAGCACTGCTCAAAACGCACCGGGGACATATACCCAATCGTACTGTTAGAACGTTTTCGGTTGTAAAAAAATTCAAGGTAACGGTACAGCTTCTGCCCGGCTTCCTCTTTTGTTTTAAACTTAGGTTTGCTGTAAATGAATTCTCGCTTTAGGATACTGTGAAACGCTTCAATACAGGCGTTGTCGTAGCAGTTTCCTTTGCGGCTCATACTGGGCTTCATGTTAAATTGCTTCAACTGTTCACGGTACTCTTTAGCGGCATATTGCGAACCGCGGTCGGAATGGTGAATCAATCCCTTCGGAGGCTTCTTAGCAGCATACGCCATCTTTAGGGCATCGAGGGTAAGGTCTGTGGTCATCCGATCGCTTAGCTTCCAACCGACGATTTGTTTGGTGTACAGATCCAGGATGCTCGCAAGGTAGAGTTTCCCTTGGCGGCAGGGGATGTACGTGATGTCAGCGACCCACTTTTCGTTGGGCTTTGTGGCTTTGAAATTTTGTTCCAACACGTTAGGGGCAATCGGGAGATCATGCTTGGAATCGGTCGTAACCACTCGGAACTTACGGGCCATGCATGAACGAAGGCCATGTTCGCGCATAATGAGGCCCACCGTACGTTCCGATACCGTCCATCCTTCCTTCACCAGCTCGTTTCGTATTCGGGGACTGCCGTAGGTTTCATCGGAGTCATAGAAGTGCCATTTCACACGTTCAGCCAGCGTTGCCTTACGTTTTTCCCGTTCAGAAGCTTCAGAGGTACGCCATTTGTAATAACCGCTCCGAGACACGTGAAAGAGAACGCACATCTTCTCCAATCGAAACTCGGAGCGATGATCTTCGATAAACTGGAACCTTAGTTCTTTTCTTTGCTGAAGATGTGCATGGCCTTTTTTAGGATCGCAATTTCTTCTCTCAAATCATCAATTTCGCGTTTCTGATCTTCGATAAGTTGGGTTTGCTGACGTAAGGTTTCCCCATGATTGACAGGCTCGTGCTCGAATGCTCGATACTTTTTGACCCAGTTGCGTAATGTGCCTGGATTAATGTTCAACTCATCGGCGATCTGCTCCAGCGTCTTCGACTGTTCTTGCACGTACTTTACGGTTTCACGCTTAAATGTCTCGTTGTAATGTTGTCTATTGCCACTCATTTTTTTTGACACCCTCTCGTCTGCTTTGTTTCATTATCGTTTTATCACTAAGGGGTGTCCACTTTTTATTCTAGCTGCAAAAAAGGGACTTGTGAGCGCCCTGGGCGCGCCGGAACGGCAAAACAAGTCCCAAAAAAGGGACTTGTAGGGGCCGTTTGCGCCACGAAACGGCAAACAAGTCCCCAAAAGGCACTTGTAGGGGCCGTTTGCGCCACGAAACGGCAAACAAGTCCCCAAAAGGCACTTGTAGGGGCCGTTTGCGCCACGAAACGGCAAACAAGTCCCTAAAAGGGACTTGTGAGCGCCCTGGGCGCCGCGGAACGGCAAACAAGTCCCTTAGAAGGACTTGTGGGCGCCGTGGGCGCCACGGAACGGCAAACAAGTCCCTAAAAGGAACTTGTGAGCGACGTTGGGTTGGGGCAGCGCAGGTGGCGCCCCGCAGGTGCGCTGCCCCCCAGGCAGTTATTTCTCGTTTTATACGTGTGAGGAACTATATACCACGGGATGCGTAACTAAACGCCGGGGGCTTGCCCAGTCTGAGCATTCGGCTTGAGCTGGCGCGGCATATCCGGGGGGTGCGGCTGCGAGCGTCCCTTTCTTCCCGACAATCCGACCAGCCATTTTCCAAAAGGCAGCTTCGACAGCACATAGGTAGCCCCATATGCGGCCGCCGCACTTATGATCCATGAAGCGGCGATTCGAACAGAAGGTGGCGCGTGCAGCAGCAGGCTTTCATCCACGCTGTAGCTGAGACGCAGTGTCAGCAGGTGCATCAGGTACGCCCCGTATGAGTATAAGCCGATGGAGGTCAGCGACTTGTTGAGCATCTCCCCGCCATATTTACAGATCCAGCAAGCCGCATCATACATGACGATGATCGAGCTGATCAAAAACAACGCCATTGACGACCGAAGCAAAGACAGCGAATAGAAGGTAATACCGCCTTGTGCCCCCCGGATTTCAGACACCGCTTGGATGAGCATCTATCCGAACAAAAAGGCAAAAACGAGCCAGTTCAGCTTCCGGTATCGGCGAATCCATCCCTTCCACTCCTGCTGATACAACCCGGCGGCGGCTCCAAGCGTAAAGTAAAAAAAGTAGTATAGCGCATTCCGGTCCGCATAAGTCGTAAACAGCTCGCTCCAAACGGGAATCTGAAGGCTTCCCATCCACTGGCCGATCTCGCTAATCCCGCTGATGAGCCATAAATACAGCCCTCCCGACAGGAGCAGAAGCAAGAGACCGATGGGGCGGCTCTCCTGTGCTTTCACGCGAAGGAAGGCTGGACGAAATAATGGATACAGCAGATACATCTGAAACAGCATGATGATGTACCAAAAATGCGAGCTGGATTTCCCGGTGATCAGAACATAGCCCAGTTGCTTCCAATCCTCCAAAACAAACGGGTTAAATCCCGAATTCATCAAAATTGTAACGACAGTCCACACAGCAAATGGAATATAGATATCGCCAAAGCGTTTTTTAATGAAGCGACCATAATGAAGATGTCCACGATCGTTGTAAAATAGCACTAAACCCGTAATAAACACAAACACAGGGACTGCAAATTTGGTGGCCATGAGCAGAATCGCCATCAAGATGCCGTCATTAGCCGTCATTCCGGGTGCAATCGAATAATGGGCAATCGAGTGTTGAAGCACGACAGCCAAAAAGGCGATGCCCCGCAATCGTTCAACCTCGGGTATTCGTTCTCTAGCCATAGCTGCTCCCCCCAATCCGAATCCGAATTCTTTGCTGACCTCATTTATTCTAAGGGAGCGGGTACGTCCGAAGCCAATCCAATAAGTTCCAGATGACTGCCCATCGCATGCCCGCTGCTCGCAGCCTCCCTTGCATATCCCGAATATCCGCAAACAACAGCCAATTAAGATGAGCTTCAACCCTTAATTAACATAAAAAACTGTCCACCAGCAGAATAATCCACATAGGGGACAGTTCCTTTAACTCACTTCAAGAGATCCTTTCAGTTCACTTCATAGATTCGTTCCGCGCGGGGGTAAGGAAGCATCCACCTCGGGACCGGCCTGTCCATATCGATCCGCATTCATCGCATCCGAATCACGGAAGATATCGTAAATGCCTGTATTCTCTTGATCGGCATCAACAAGCACCAGAATACGCCCCTCCTCAACATAGGACTCGTACTCCCTTGCCTCCTCCTCGGGTATGCCAAGGCCGATAAAGCCGCCGACCAGGCCCCCGGTTCCGGCTCCTACTGCCGCGCCGGTTAACACTGCGGCAATGGGGCCTGCAGCGAGGATCGGTCCGATGCCCGGGATCGCCAAGGCGCCAAGGCCAGCGAGCAAGCCGGCGGTGCCGCCAAGAATTCCTCCGGTTGTCGCACCTGCAGCCACACCTTCAGGTGCCATCGTGCCCGTCTGCTCAGCTAATTGGTCCGCGTCCCGTTGGTCCTTCGTAATGATCGAAATCGCATCGCTCGGAATCCCGTTTCGCTGAAGCCGTTCAATGGCCTGCGCCGCTTCCTGCTCTGACCGAAACACGCCCGCTACTTTTCTCTCCATGCCATTGCCTCCTTCATCAGGTTATTTTCTTATCATTACCCGATGAACCCGGTAGCCAAACGTCTGACATTTCCGGCTGATGCCTTATGATGCATTATGATGGCTTGGGGCGGGTCCGATTCGTCGCGGTAGCTTCAAGCGGATCATCCGGCCAGTAGTGCTTAGGATATCTTCCCTTTAAGTCCTTTTTCACCTCGAAATACCCGCTGGACCAAAAGCTCGCCAAATCCGAGGTCACTTGAACGGGGCGATGAGCCGGCGACAAGAGATGCAGCGTCAGCGCAACCCTGCCTCCGGCAATGCGCGGCGTCTCCTTCATCCCGAACAGCTCCTGCAGCCGGACTGCCAAATAGGGCTTGTCCGGATCGCTGTAATCCACCGGTATTCTGGATCCGCTGGGAACCTGAATATGTGTCGGTGCCTCGCGCTCCAGCTCCTGCTTCATGTCCCAGCTCAGCAAATGGGACAGAAGTCCCGCTAGGCCAAGGCGGCTTAAATCATGGCGGTTTCGAACACCACCCAGGTACGGCAGCAGCCAGGTATCCGCATTGGCAAGCAAGGCTTCGTCCGTTACATCCGGCCACGCTCCGGCAGGGTCATGCCTCTTCATGAAGGCCATCCGCTCGCGCAGCTGGACAGCCGCTTTGGTCCACGTAAGAAGTCCCAGCCCTTCCCGGCGGATCGCATTTAGAACGGCGGCCGACCGGTCTTCCTCGGTTACACCTTCATACGGCTGTTCTCGAATCAGAACTGCGCCCAGCATCAGACGCTGCCTAGCCCGCACGCTGCCGGACGCCGGATCCCAGCTTACTTCCCGGATCAGCTCCATTTCGTCGCGGAAGTGCTCCTCAAGCCACTCTTCCTCCAGCGGAGCCGCAAGTTGAATTAAGCCGTCCGGTCCCTGATCATCAATGACGGCGGCGACGATATAGGACGCCCGGCTTAGCTGCTGGACCGAGGCCAGTCTGATCCCCCGGCCGGTCCGAAGCACATAGCTGCCCGTTCCCCTGCTCTTGGCAATTCGGTCCGGGTAGGCAAATGAGAGCAGCAATCCGCATCGATCGGTCCGCAGGACGCCAGCGTCGGGAATGCCCAGCTCCGAATGGAGCTTCGTAATTTCCTGAAGCATCCGTTTCAGAGCAGCATCATCAACCCCTTCGGGACCGGCATTACCAGAGCCCCTGCGTTCATATTGATCCAGCCGCTCGAGGCGGGACCTAATGTCCTGATCCGCGGCTGATGCTTGCGGACGGAATATGTCCCGCTCCTGAAGCAGCACCGCAAGACGCACAGCCAAAGCAGCTTCGCCGAGCTCCTTTCCCCGAAGGAGCATGTGGGCCAGCCGCGGGTGAATACCTAGGCGAGCCATGCTACGCCCATGATCCGTGATTTGTCCCGACTCGTCCAACGCGCCAAGCTGGCGAAGCAGTTCTTGGCCCTGTGCGAACGCCGCCTTGGGCGGAGGGTCAAGCCATGCAAGCTGCAGCGGGTCCCGAGTCCCCCAGGCTGCCAGCTCCAGCGCGAGCGGCGCCAAATCCGATTCTCGAATCGCCGGCTCGGTATGCTCAGGAAGATGTCGGTGCTCCTCCTCGCTCCACATCCGGTAACAAACGCCGGCGGATATTCGCCCGGCCCGTCCTCTTCGCTGGTCGGCGGAAGCTTTGGAAAGCCGTCTCGTGATCAGCTGCGGAAGACCGGTGCGCGGTGAGAAGACCTCGGTACGGGCATATCCGGAATCGACGACCACCTTGATCCCCTGGATCGTTATACTGCTCTCAGCAATGCTGGTGGACAGCACCACTTTGCGGCTCCCAGCCGGATCCGGCCTTATCGCTTCATCCTGCATCTCTGGCGAAAGCGTACCGTGTAACTGGCGAATGACGATGTCGCCTCCTAGATTGGCCTGCTGCAGCTCGTTTGCTGTACGCCTAATTTCCCTAGCACCCGGAAGAAAGACTAAGATATCGCCCTCCTGCTCCGAAAGCGCCAGCTGAATGGCCCGAGCTGCTCCTTTATGTAATTCCTCCAGGCGTGAAGCGTGCAAATATTTGGTTGCAACCGGATAAGAGCGGCCCTCGCTCACAATAACAGGTGCTCCCCCCAGCAGCTTGGCTACAGGCTCTGCCTCGAGCGTAGCCGACATGATGAGCAGGCGCAGGTCATCGCGCAGAACGGACTGCGATTCCAGCGCAAACGCAAGGCCGGTATCCGCCTGCAGGCTTCGTTCATGATATTCATCGAATATAATCATGCCGGTACCGGACAACTCGGGATCCTCCTGCAGCATTCGGGTCAGGATCCCTTCCGTAACGACCTCGATCACGGTCCGGTCGCTTACCCGGCTATCCATCCGCACCCGGTATCCGACGGTCTCGCCTACCCGCTCCCCGAGCGCTGAAGCCATGTATCGGGCTGCGGACCGGGCGGCAAGTCTTCGCGGCTCAAGCATGATGATCCGCCGGCCCTGCAGCCACGGCGCCTTCAGGAAGGCCAGCGGAACTTGTGTAGTCTTGCCCGCCCCCGGTTCCGCGATCAGAACGGCAGCATTCCGCTCACCGAGAACAGCGGTTAATTGCGGTAATACTTGATGTATGGGAAGTTGGTTCATTTTTAACTCGTCTCCATCATTCGCATAAAATTTGCTCTTTCTATAATTTGCTCTCCCTGTTCTTGTTTCGCAATAGGACGCGAGTCTATCGGTTAGCATGCCTCCTCTGGAAACACAACGCCCATTTGCGCTACAATACATTATATTAAAACATCTCCCTCGGATATTTTAAAGAAGATGCAGTCAAGAAGGTGAAAATGATGCAGCAAGAAACTATATGCCGCGGACGCTTTGCCCCGACGCCGTCGGGAAAGATGCATATCGGCAACGCACTCACCGCGTTATTAGGATGGCTGCAGATGAGAAGTTTGAACGGACGCTATATTCTTCGGATCGAGGATATCGATGAACAGCGCTCGCGCGAAGAGCTCGTTGATGAACTGATGCGGGATTTGATGTGGCTCGGTCTCGACTGGGACGAAGGGCCCGATGTCGGGGGCAGCTTTGGGCCGTATATCCAGACCGAACGAAAGACGCTGTACGAAAGCGCGCTCTCGAAGCTGAAGGAGGCGGGGCTGCTCTATCCGTGCTACTGCAGCCGCGCTGACATTATGGCTGCTGCAAGCGCGCCGCATGGCTTGGCCTCCGAAGGCCGCCGCTATCCAGGCACCTGCAGGCATTTAACGAAGGCAGAAGCGCTGCGCAAAGAGCAGCACAAGAAGCCTTCCCTGCGTATGAAGGTTCCCGAGCAGGCGATTGTCTTCACCGACGATATCGTCGGCCCCCAAGTCTATCCGCTCGAGAAGAGCGGCGATTTTGTTGTCCGCAGAGCGGATGAGATGATCTCTTACCAGCTTGCCGTCGTTGTCGATGACGCATTGATGGGGATCACCCACGTGTTGCGGGGCGCTGATCTGCTTGATTCTACCCCCAGGCAGCTGCTTTTGTACGAAGCTCTCGGTTACACGCCTCCGCGCTTTGCCCACGTTCCCTTGATCGTAGATGCCGAGGGCAAGCGGCTGGCCAAACGGAACCGTGGACTGAGCCTGTCCTTTTTGCGGGGACAAGGGATCCAGCCTCAGCGAATCGTCGGATGGCTCGCCTGGGCTGCCGGGTTGATTCCCTCTCCAGAGCCGGTTTCACCATCCGAGCTGGTCCAAAGCTTTGATATGGCTCAAATTACGCCGGAGCCGATCAAACTGACCCATGATGCTCTGAAGATGCTGTTTGCTCCGATGCCCAACCTGCAATAAAGCAGGCACAACAAGAAGCGCCAGTCGTCATTCGAGGCCGAATGGCAGCTGGCGCATGCTTTATATGAACCGTCTATTGGCTTTTATTGGCTTTTACATCCATCTCTTCGCTGTTTCTATTCATCTACCAGTCGTTCCCTGATACGGGATTCGTACTGCATGAACGCACCGCTCGATCCAAGCCCACGCTGCTCCAGCAGCATCTGCAGCCTCAGCTGCTTCTCGTTCAGCTTGCGTCTCAGCTGCTCCTGCTCTCCATCATGCTGTGCAGCATTGAGCAAATCATACAGGCGGATGCATTCCTTCCTCAAGCTGACTTCCTCCGGAACATACCCCGCATTCTTCATAATTCGGTAGGACATTCTAAGATCCTCCGGGATATGGGATAAATCATCAATCGGGAGCTTTTTGCCGGCCATCGGCAAATTGTCCAGCTCTCCGTTGCGAACCGCTTCCTCGATCTTCTGTTCCGCCAACCTGGAAAAGATCCCCATAATAGCCCCCTCTGTTTTCCATACTCGCTCAAAAACGCCTTAAAAGCATTTAACTCCCATGCTCGCAGCCACATGTTTCAGATATATATTCTATCATAATCCAGCAGGTTTAGGATTCCAAGCCGAAATCATGATTATTCGTTGTCAGAGGAGGGATTCCGCTCCATCGATAAAGATTTGGGCGCCGGTAATATGTCTGGATTGGTCGGAGGCAAGGAAGGCGACCAGATCCGCAACCTCCTCGGGTTGTCCGGGACCGTCCGCCAACGGCTGGCTTCCTTCCGGATACTCGACCGGAATCGTAATCTCGTCCAGGTTGTCCTTCTTCTTCGTGCTTTGGTCGATATTCGTGGCGATCGCTCCCGGACAGATCACATTGACCCTGATTTTGAACTTCGCCAGCTCTAGCGCAGCCATTTTGGCAAACGCCACCTGTCCTGCCTTGGTCGTGCTGTATGCGCTCATCCCGAAATTCGAGAACGTCCGCGTGCCGTTAACCGAACTAGTGATAATAATACTGCCTTGACCGCGTTTTTTCAGATGGGGAAGGGCGTATTTAACCGTCAAAAAAGTACCGTTCAGATTCACTTTCAACGTTTTCTCCCATTCCTCGAGCTTCATTTCGTCAATCGGAGCGAGCACGCCGTTAATCCCTGCATTTGCAAATACGATATCCACTCCTCCGAAAATTTCCACCGTCTCAAGCACAGCCTTCTCGACCCGGTCCGGATCGGTAATATCCACATCGAACGCTCTTGCGGATCCCTCGCGAAGGGCGTTGATTTCCGCCTCCGCCTTGTTCGTCCGCTCATCCAGCAGATCGAACAGGGCAACATTCGCCCCCATGAGCGCAAGCTTGACGGCTGCTGCCTTCCCGATCCCCGATCCTGCTCCCGTAATGATCGCTGTTCTCCCATGCATGCTTCCCTGAACTTCATTCATCTTCATCCACGCTCCTTCATCTCATAACCTCGTAGGTTCGTCTGTCACAAGATTACCCAAAAGAGCGTGTTTTATAATCCGCATTTCGATAATTTTGCCAATACCATGAAATTCACGGCTCCGACCAAAATGAAATGAACAGGAAGAACCATTTAGAGCGAAGAAGATTTGACACGGTTGTAAGTCGCTGGATCAAGTGCTGGCGATTTTTGTTACGCATGTGGCATGTGGTTAGCTAACGCACCGTTCTGTAAAGCCGAGAACCAAGCGCGGTGGGCTTTCCCGGCGAAAAAAGGAGCTGTTCCAAAGTCTGCTTAAATCGACGACTTCGGAAACACCTCCTGCTCTCCAGCTATCATGCTATTATGTTATCCTGCTGATCCCTACCACATAATCTCCAGAAACGAAGCGTCATCCTCCAGCCCGCCTGTATGCAATGCGTTCATAAGCACTTGGACCTGGTCATCCGGTATCGGCTCCTTCATCGGGTCCAGGTCGTTCAGACCATCACTGTACATTTGCAGTCGATAGCCCGAGTCATGCTCCAATCGGCATTGGTACACATGGGGCTTCCCGCCCACCGGTCCGCTTTTGGATGACCAGCGCTCGGCCGTACGAAACCGGTCGCCGAATATAGGCGAAATTTCATGCTGTCCTTGCCACAGCCGCAAGCGGGAATCCCCCTGCCATGCCAGCCATAGCCTGCCTTTTCGCCTGAACCGGCTCGGCAGCTCGATCCGTCCGCACACATACATCGCCTCGCTGCCCATTCGCTGCTTCTCCTCCAGCACCTCACGCAGCAGCTTGGGCGCCTTGGCATCGACGGACAGGCTGCGCATCTCCCGCTCCGCCTCCTGCGTCAGCTCAAACAGCTTGCGTTCCAAGGCTGGCTGCGACAGCTCATCCTGCGAATGAAGCCACCCCATCAGCCCCCGTCCGAGGAGCTGGGAAGCGACATCGCCACGGTAGCTTAAGCCGACTCCGTCGCACAGCACGAACCGGCAGACGTCCCGATCGATCGCGAAAGCCATGAAATCCTGGCCTCTCTCCGACATCATGACCGATTCCGCAGCTCTGCCGTAAGCGTACCGGCAAATGAACTGTTCTTCCACCCGGGTCAAGGGCTCCTCCCCGGTCTGTTTGCTCTCATAATAATAGGTGGTTGACCGCGCCCTTTTCCTTCGTCCGCTCCAAACTTCTGCGTTTGCAAATGACCGCTTCATAGCCGTTACCTTACCGGTGTCGCTGCCGACATCTGGAATCCAATGGACACGAGCTCCGAGCAGGTGCCGGGAAGCATCATTAATGCACCCGGACTAAGCTGATAGTCCGCCTCCACCAGCATTTCCCGATAGCTCTCGGGGAGTGCCGAAGTCATCATCTTCAGCTTGCGGGCGTGCTCGTCCTCAAGCGGCGTGTCCGGCAATATCCCCTTCCAGCGGCGCGGTTCCGTGATCGGCTGGCTCATCAGATGATCGGAAATAAAGATATTCTCCACAAGCACATTGCCGTCCGGAACACTCATGCTCATGATCCGGCGTGCGATCGGCTCCGGATCCTCGCCTGTTGAAACACCGTCGGTCATATGGCACACGAGCGGTGCTGGGCAATCCTGCATATTCGGAATTTCCATCTGCAATATTTTCTCTGCTTGTGAAAAAGCCTTTGCCGAATCGGAGAACCGCTTCGGCGTCAAATCCGGCAGGGAGCCGATGGCCGCAATTTCATCGATGCCTTTGATGCCGCCCAGCAAATCGTATACATCATCGCTGTATGCCAGGATCGCAATCCGGTAACGCGGCGTAAGCCGGTTCCCCTTCGTTGAACGGAATACCATCTGCCGGATGGCTAGAGACAAAGCTTCATAAACGACGTCGATCCGCCTCTTGTCCTCCATGAGCATATTCATCGATGCGCTGATATCGATCAGGTATATAATGAGCGCGGGCGTGCGCTGTGATGCTTGTATGGTATAGTTCATCGCGAAACCTTCACCCCTGCTAATTCTTCAGTTAATGTTTCCTACAGCTTAGGTATCCAGAAGCTGTCGTCCTCTAAGAACTTGTTCAAATTGTTGCGGCGGCTGATCATACTGCCAACCGTCCGGTTATAAGCAGCATCCTTGTTGTACAGGGTCATGAACTGACGGGCGAAGTTTTTGGCGCGGTCCTTATTACCCGCGACCTGCGCATTATACGCTTTGTTGTATAACGCCACCAGCTCCACAATATTTTGGGAGCGCTGCTTCTGCAGCTGTTCCGCCCGAGCAGCTTGCTCTCTTGCTTTTCGTTCCGCCTCAGCCTGGGCAGCCGCTTTGGCAGCGGCCTCCTCCTGCGCGGCTTTTCTCTTCTTCTCTTCCAGCTGAGCAAGATAGGCTTCGTATTTCGCCTGTTTATCGTACTTTTCCTGAAGCTCCTGCTTCTTTTTCTTCTCCTCCAGCGATGTGAGGTAGGCCTCATACTTTGCCTGCCTCTCGTATTTGGCCTGAAGCTCCGCTTTTTCTTTGGCTTTGCGGGCTTCTTCCGCCTTCTTCGCGGCTTCTTCCGCCCTCTTGGCTTCTTCTGCCTTCTTCGCTTCTTCCGCGGCCTTTTTCGCTTCTTCGGCCTTCCGAGCTTCCTCGGCTTTCTTCGCCGCTTCCTCTTCCTGCTGCTTGCGTGCAGCTTCCGCCTGTTCCTTGGCCTGCTGCTCGGCCAGACGCTGAGCCTCAAGCTGCTTGCTCTCCGCCTTCTCCGCCAGGATCTGGTTAACCGTCAAGGCCGACCCGGCCAGGATAACAATCGCCGCAGCCGCGGAGATCATGAACTTGCGGGAGGTCAGCAGCGCCTTTAGCCCTTTTTTACCAGGGTCCTCCGGAGGAAACAGCTCCTTCTCCAGACCTGCGATCGCTGCAGCAAGCTCCACCTCTAGCGGACTGTCCTTCTTAACAAAATGATAGGCCGAACGAAATATTTCGAGCGCCCCGGACAAATTGCCCGCAGCCTCCAAGTCCCGGGCCTGATGAAACAGGCGGGAAACCACATTGTCGTTAACTTCCCGGGTTCCAGGCTGGATGCCCAGCGATTCCATCAATTCAGCAGGCACTTCTGCAGGACTTCCGGAAGGCGATTCGGCTGGCTTTTCTTGCGTATTCGTATCTGCAACCTCAACGGCCGCAGCAGCCGGCGGGGCTTCCTGCACCTCCTCCTCGCTTACGGAGGACAAGGCGATCAGCCACTCGCCGAACGTCGGGCAGCTGCTCAGGTCCTGGCTGTCCCAAGCTCTGCCGAACAGGTCGGCGATCCGGGAGCCCCAGCGTTGACCGAGCGATTTTTTCAACAGGAAATATCGCTCGCACGGCGTCTGCATTTCATGCTGGTCGAAGTAACTTTCGCCCCAGGCACGGTTGACGATCGCCGGATCGCTCCATCCCAGCATCTCCGCGATAATGACAGCGCCTGCGAACCGGTCCGCATACGCGCTCCACAAACCGCTGTGCACCGTCCGGTGAGCGGCATAACCCGGGGACCCTGCAAGCAGGACGTCCGGGCGGTCCATCTTGGGGCTGTACATTTGCTCCACGTCCACAAGCTCTACGGCGGCTGCTCCTTCCGGCAGCTTCACTTCCGAAAAAAACGGAAGCATGACATTAGGCGCAGACAGATCACAATGCGCCAATCCGCGCTGCTCCATGCTTGAGCCGATAGCGGCCAGCGCCTTGGCAAGCATAAGACTTTCAGAACGCCCGATATTCCGCTGATCACTGATCACATCGAACCAGGTGCATCCATGGACCCAGGGCATAATGACCGCATACAGCAAATCAGGGTATTCTGCTATCAAATCTCCGTTTCTTTCGGGAGTGAGCACCTCACGGTTGCATACCCGCAAACCCGGCATTTCTTGATAGCTGCCCAGATGCTCGGATTGATATACCATCGCGGGAATTCTGAATTTAGGAAAAAAGACTTTGAGCGCTTTGGCTTGATAAATCTCACCGTCAACAGGAATCAGCTGGTATACAATTCCCTGCCTTCCTGCTTGGGCATAGGCTACGCCGGGAGCGGCAGGATGCTGTCCTACCGTATAGGCCGTACCATTGATTACGATTCCGTCGCCAGGGTTAGGCTGAAAAGTCACGAACAATCACCCTCTCTTAAACACCATCACCCGCCTTCTGAAGGCGGGTTTCACTATATAAAGATCCTGGATTGCAAGAAAACCGGGCTGTCTGGCACCCGGTTTATCTGCCCTATGAATCTATTATAAAACAAAAGATCCTTGTATGGATTAACGAGATTCGTCAGCCATACGGAATTTCTGAGCGATCGCTCTCAGCTCGTTGCTGATGCTGTCAAGAGTCTGAACAAAGGATTGCATCAGACGGCTTGCTTCCTGGAATTCTTGGAAGAAGCGCTGCTTTGTCATACCGTCCCATTGTCCTTCCATTCCGTTGATGGATTGGGTCAGACTGTTAACGATCTGCTGACTTTGCTCACCGCTCTGCTTAAATTGATTTGCTACTTGTTCTACCTGTTCTGGCGTAATTAAAATACGACCTGCCATGTATGTAACCTCCTTGAAATTCAATTTCTGGTGACACTTGACATCTTAGCCTACAGGCCTAGGTTTATCAAAATGTCCTCAGACCTAATTTCCAGTTACCCTATACGTCCCAAGTTGAAACCTAATCTTTATCCGTTCGTCCTAAGTTTTGGAAATCAATTGGCTATGCTGAGGGAAGAAGGATCGGTAAAAGTCCAGCTTTGACCTGCCAGTGCGGCCTGCTTCACCGAATTCCCCTTCTCTTCGCTCGTCATCCCGACAGCGGCTGCCACCGAGCTCGGATTCGA
This sequence comes from Paenibacillus sp. FSL W8-0919, assembly GCF_038003785.1. Classification (NCBI taxonomy): domain Bacteria; kingdom Bacillati; phylum Bacillota; class Bacilli; order Caryophanales; family Paenibacillaceae; genus Paenibacillus; species Paenibacillus sp. FSL W8-0919. Next base: position 3,722,609 of record NZ_JBBOPV010000001.1, on the reverse strand, counting down.
AATGACCGAGACCGAGCTATGCTCGGGCAGTATGGAGACACGGTCTTCCATACCGGAAGCAGAGAACAGCGCCGTAGGGGATACCGTGATGATCGCATGCTCCAAAATGCTGTGGTACTGGTGATCCGTTTCTTGAAATTGATCCGCTTTGTTTTGAAGATGCTTGCCCAGCTGAACTAGAAGGGCTCCCAGATGCTCCCCCAGCTTCTGGGCAGACTGCCACTCATCGATAACCGCCGCTTTGAGAGAAGTTTCCCATATCAGCGAATTCATCGCCTGACCCAATCTTCTCGTCATCGCAAAGTATTCTTCGCCACTGAGTTGCAGCTGACGGCTTAACGTCCGGAGTGATTCCGGCTCGACAGAAATACGCATTGGTCCTCACCTTTCATACGGGCTCTGTTACTGTTTCAGCCACATGAGAAGCATATGACGAAACTGCTCTTTGGTTGCTGGCGCTGCGGTAAGCCAGTCCTGGTCTCCCTCCAGGCTCATTCGCAGAAGCCAATTCATGGACTCATTCACAATAAACGCTGCATTTTGACTCTCCCAGCTGGTTCCGTTCCAAATCGACAGCTGGAGCTCCCCCGAGGAAATTTTGTTCTTCATGCATTTGGCCAGTGCGATCGATCCTTCCGCATCATCGGTTAACCGGGCCAGCCGATCACCGATTTCTTCCCCGCTGTGCAGGGGTGCCGAGGTATAGATGTCGCCGAACTCCTTCCGGCTTAACAGGAGTGCGGGGATATCTCCCCAGTTGTGATCGCTGAGCGCAAGATCCTCGACCAACTGATCACAAGCCTGTTCAATCGTACCGAGCTCGCTAAGCATATAACACCGGTTGTCTTCGCTGCTTCTGCACACTTGTATTACTCGTTCGTCGGTAACATGCAGATATCCTTCAAATGACTTAACCTGAGTTTCGTATTTCAACCAGCATGCACGCTCCGCAAGTCCCGCAATAGCAACTCTCGAAAACACTTCAGGAGGAATTGACAATTCCCCGCCCTCTTCTTGTATCAAGTATTGCTTGCTTAACAAAGATTGTTTGGCATTTTCCCATTCCTCTGCAATTTCTTCGGTTAAGTACCCGACAAAGGGATCCTCAACGCCAAGCAATCTGTCCGATCCGATAATTCCAGCCAAGAAGAAAAATTCCTTATCGTTCAGAGTGATTGTTTCTTGTTTGGAAGCATGAATTGTCAACATTATGAGCCACCTCCCCTCAAACTACAACATGCCATCGGTCGCGAATTTCTGAGACCCATCTCTGGGCATTCCACTCTTCATGAAACGGAATTGCGCCTTTTATTCTGGAAAATTTGCGTTTTACATAGTACCCTTGTCCCGGAGGAAGAATCTTTAGTCCTCCAGGACTATTCGCAGATTCGGAAAAAGGAATTCTAAAGAAGGATAAATCGTTCGAATCCAGGGTTCCGAATAAAAACCCATTTTGCGCCGCTTTTATATCGGTAAACCAGTCGACGCCGTATGTCGGAAAGTCAGCAGGCACGCCGGCCACGATAACATGGACATTCCGGTCCCGCCCTTGCCTTACAATGGCTGACAACTGATCCTTCAAAGTAAAATCGTTAAGCTGCTTGCTCAGCACGTCGGCATCGTCAATAAGAAGCACGATGGCTGGATCTTCGCTGTCCTTGGACCTGCCCTGAATCCGCTCATGCAGGCCGGAGATCACGGAAGCAAGCTCCTCTTCATTCTCGGCATGACCGCGGACATGCGGCAGATGATTCAACCGGCTCAGGCCGCTGCTCCCGTACCGTGTATCCACGGTATATATTTCGAGAGCCTCCGGCGGCGTATAGTAGGCAAGCGCCAGCATCCAGCTGAGCAGGAATGAAGTTTTGCCGCCCTCCATCGGACTTGCGACGATGAAATGAGGTCCGTCCGATAGGTTGATCGTAAATGGCGACAAGTCGTCCGTTGCAACGCCGACCGGAACCTCATATGGATCCATCCCGCCGCGTTCGAACGGCTCGTCCACCTTCAGCAGCTGATGGAGCGGGATCTGTTCCGGCAGGGATTCAATCGGAGGTGCTTCCTCGCCTTGCCAGGACTTCGCGATGTCACGGATGAGCTGGCGAAGCGCCGAAGAGCGGTCTCCCTCCTCCTGTCCCGGAGCCGGCAGAGCCGTCTGGAATTCCAGCGGCGGAACCTGGCCTTTCACAAGCCCCCTGCCTGGCGGAAGCTGGCTTGGCGCTTTCGCCGGCCGGCCTACGGCATAGTAATAATCAGCCGGATCGGCCAGTTCGTAAGAAACCGCATGGGCAATATTGCTCCGCACCTTTTCGAACATATCCGACACCCGGTTTGCCGTCATAACAAACGTAATGCCAAGACTGCCGCCTTCACGCAGCAAATACTCGAGCATATCGTTCTCTTCCGTGTACGTATTGCGGAAATTCAAATACCCGTCGATGACAACGATCAGCTGAGGCACGGGCTCGGACGACGCTCTGCGGTATGCAGCGACCGTCTTCACCCCGGCTTCCGCGATCATATCCTTGCGCTGACCCGCGATTTTGGCAAGATAACGGAACAGGCGTTTAATCCGGTCCTCTTCCTCCGCCGTCATAACCGCACCGACATGAGGCAGCACGGTGAAGTCCCGCATCATACGGCCCATGTCGACAACGTAGCCATGCCAATCGTCAGGCGTATAGCGCCGAGCCAGCGACATCAGCATCGTCTGAATAAAGGTGGTCTTCCCAAGTCCAGGCATGCCGTATACGGCCCAATGCCCCTGCTCCAAATTGAGGACCAGCGGACGCTGGCATTGATTAGGTAAATCGTCCACCGTTCCTACATAAGACTCAAGCGGTCTGCGGCCAATCGCTGCGCCCAGCATCGGCTCCTCCACGTCAGCCATGACCGTGTCGAGGTCCAGAGTCTCAGGCAGCGGGGGCAGCCATGGGCCCTGCAGCCGTTCAATTCCTTGCCGCTCGGCCACTTGGGCCAAATGGTCGATAAATACTTGGAGCTGCTTCGGCTGCTCCTGTTGAGCTCCCGCGCTGTGTTCGGAAGCAAGCAGCGGTTCGGTTTTTCCGTTCAGGCGCACCTCGCGGATCACGATCGCGCCATCGGAGTCCATCTCCTCTACATAAGGAGCACCGCTCCAAGCGAATTGCATCTCCTCGAATACCTCGTCGCTTCCGACCTGAAAATACCCCCGACCCGGCTTGTTGATCCAGGCTGCGTTCGGTATTTTCAGCATATCCCGGCTGTCCCCCTCGCTTTGAACACGGAGACAGATACGGAAACGGGAGTTGCTCCAGATTTTGTCATCCACGACACCTGCCGGCTTCTGGGTCGCAAGAATCAGATGGACGCCGAGCGTCCGCCCGATCGCAGCGATACTGATAAGCTCGTCCATGAATTCAGGCTGATCCTTCTTTAATTGCGCGAATTCGTCAATAATGATGACCAGATGCGGCAGCGGTTCGCCCGGACGGTTGCGGAGATGCTTATAATATTCGTCGATATGCTGGAGATTGCCCGCATCATTTAATATTTTCTGACGCCGCACCAGCTCGGCCTTAAGAGATACCTTTGCGCGCTCGATCAGATTGTTGTCCAGATTCGTAATGGTACCCACGACATGCGGCAGGTTCACGAACGTATTGGACATGCCCCCGCCCTTGTAGTCGATCAGCATGAACGCAAGATCATGCGGGTGGAATTCAGCGGCCAGCGAAGCCACGATCGATTGAATGACCTCACTCTTCCCCGACCCTGTCGTTCCGGCAATCAATCCGTGGGGCCCATGTCCCTGACGCTCTATTTTATCATGAAGATTCAAATTAATCTTCTTGCCTCCGGCGCGGACGCCCATTGGAACCGGCAGCGTGTCCGGGTAGCGGTTTTGCTGCCAGCGACGGTAAACATCGAAATCCCCGATGCACTGAATGTCCATCATTTCAAACAGAGGCAGGATGCTCGGAATATCCGATGCAGAGGAGCGCTTCAGCCGGATAGGCGCCATATAACGCGCCAAGGCCTCCATCTGTTCACGGCTGATATGATGGGGCTGGAAGGCTTGACGGGACACCGTGCCGTCCGGTTTCTTCACCGTATATTCCGCTTGGTCGCGTCCCACCTCCACGATCAGCTGGCAGTGCATCGGCAGGCTTTCCTTGCGGTCGGACAGGACAATCGTTACCGCATCGATGGCTTCGCCATCCTCCATGAGCAATGGCAAAAGCGGCTCTTCCTCGATAAGGTGAGTGCCGGACAAAATGACGACATAGGCCGGTGTCACGATCGACTTGTTACCGTATTCAGACCGATTGTTCTTGCGGCGATGCAGCTGCGTGAAGATTTCGTCGGCCAGCTGGTGGGCGCTGCTCCGGCGGTCCGCCAAATAGCGGCTTGACCGGTCATCGTCCCATGTATGCGGAAGCCACCGCAGCCATTGCCACTCGGTGGACTCCTTTTCTTCATAAAAGGCTGCAATTTTTACTTCATCAGGTGAGTGCCTTACAGCTGACTGTGCCATAAGAACCCTCAGCATGTTCAAGACCTGGTCTCTTCCTCCTACGATTCCGATCACCTTCGACTCGAATAACGGAAGCGCGATCGAAGCATCCTCGACGGTTTGAAACTCGGAGGCCAAGCCTTCTGCAGCTTCAATCAGCGGGTCTTTGTCATACCCGTCGGCACGGGGCGTCTTGACCCGGATGCGGAACGGCACTTGCCCTTTGCCGGCGCACACTTCAAGAAAATCCGAATCCTCCGGGGAACGCTCCCACAGATTGCTGCTGCGGTTCTTCACAACGTGAAAGCACACGTCGGGATCGCCGTGAATATCGAACAGCGTCTCAACCTGTTCTTTCTGCCGCTCCTTAAGCTCCTCGCGATGAAGCTCGAGCTGGGCCCGATACTTCTGATTGCGCTCCTCAAGCTTCTTCTGATACGACTTCTTGTTGCTCAGGTACATAAAGAACGGAAGGGTATATGAGGTCAGCATCATCATAATGGACAGCACGATATAAGGACTCCCAGCCCCCATTTTCCCACTCATGCTGATATATACATAGAATCCGATCGTCGCAGCCGTCATTATGATCGGAATTATGATCGAGATCAAGGAGAAGGAAGGCTTGCTGGGCTCGGACGGCGGCCTCAAAATCTCCATGTCTTCATCGGGTAAAGCCGGTTTAATACGCGGCGAACGTTGATATAACACGTTCATATGTCACTTTCCTCCTAATCGAGAGCATCTGGTAGGTTCATTAATTATGTATGTTGTTGATCTAGCATGTTTCAACCAAAACCAAGGGGTTATTTACCCAAATTCAGCCTTCTTGAAACAACGATCTTCTGCCATAGACGGGCGCCTCCTCCGTGGTGGTGGAATATGCCCGCTGCAGGCGGATGTAAGAACCTTCTCTCAATCCTGCCTCGACAAGGCTTGAACGGCCTTCAACCTTGAACCACAAGCCTTCAGGAAACTTCGCTTCCAATATATATTGAATTCCGTCCCCCGACGGTCCATGAAACAAACGCAAGCCCAGCAGCTCGACCAGCCGTTCGATGGAGCATTCGTCTGGAACATCGATATCAAACCATTCTTCTTCGTTACGCCCGCTGATTACGGTAAGAATCATCCGGTCAACCCTGCCTTTCAAATTCAACATCATTCCTTGAATATTCCATGCGTAAAGCCGAAACACCTATATCATAAGATATAAAAAATAGTTACATTATTGTAACTATATCATTCTGGGGTTCGCTCTGTCAATTTGTGACATAATCCCCATTTCCTATTTTTGGGTGGTTATGCATGCTCCCTATGAACTAATTGTGTATCAATTATAATGGATTTCCGCCTCCAATGGGGCCAGATCGGACTGTTCACAAAACTGTCAATCTCATAAAATTGATGCTGATTAATTCTATGAATTTAAGGTTATTTTAAGATTGGCAAATTATAATGCAAATATCATGAAATAAGTTTTCGTGAGGTGATTGATATGAGAACACTGATTATGTTCCAAAACAGACCGGTTCCCGTCTATTTTACGACAGATAGCAAGCAGCCGGTACAGAAGGTGCTTAAACTGCTGACTAGCGCCCTTGACAATAAAATCCGCAATGGAAAAAAAGCGCTGAAAAAATGCCTCAACTCCCTCATCAGCATTGAGATCGAAGGATCCGAGGCAATTCTTCACAGCAAAAGTGAAAACGACTCTCTTGCGCTATCCCTCTTTTAAGAGGGGTAGCCCCTTTTTTTCTTCTATTATAACCTCAAATGGCGCTCCTCCGCCATCTGTGCTCTCTGAATTCGAATTTGAAACAGTTTGACAAGGTTCATTCTCGTTGTCTTCTCTTTGCAGCTCGCCAGCTTCATGAGGATAAAACGATCGATTGACATACAACCCATCCCTCCATGATTGATTTGGAACAACGAACGTTTGCAATTATGCCCTGTTAACTTCTATTAACCCCCCATTTTCAAGCTCAAACGGCTTTTTCCGCTTAAAACAAAGCTTCCCAGGGTTCGACCGTTTTTGACTTTGATCATATTCAGCCTATTTTTTGATCAGTATCTTGCATTATTCAGTACCTAATGATATCTTATTGTTGTCAGCTACTGAACAATAATCACTACCGATGGGCATCACAGACATTCATTCAATAGAAAGGAGGCTCTATTCGCATGGATGTGAGCGTCCAATTCAAAAAAGGAGTTCTCGAGCTCTGCGTCCTTGTGCTCATCAACCGCAAGGATCAATACGGCTATGAGCTGGCGCAGGCCGTTTCGCGGCACATCGAGGTGGCCGAAGGCGCCCTCTACCCGCTGCTTCGCCGCCTTGTGAATGAAGGCTATTGCACGACCTATCTTCAGGAATCCAGCGAGGGGCCGCCCCGTAAATATTACAGGCTTACCGACAGCGGAGTGAATTATATGGAGGCTATGGTGAAGGAATGGAAGGCTTTTGTGAGTAATGTGACCAATCTGATCGAGGAAGGAAATTAGTATGACAAGACAACAGTTCATTTCGATTTTGGAATCTCGGCTAGCCGCACTCCCTCCCGATGAACGGCGGGAGCTGATTCAAGACGTGGAATCCCACTTTATATTCGGCTTGCAGAACGGCCGCACCGAAGAGGAGATTGCCCGCGAGCTTGGCGATCCGTTTGAAATTGCGCGGGATGCGCTTAGCGGCGGATATATTGAAGATATCGGGCTGCCTTCGGCAGCAAGGAAGAAACCAACGTCCATTGGAAAAATAGCCGCTTGCACCGGCCTCGTTTTCTGCGGCATGATTGCGTATCCGCTCATTGCCGCCCTGTGGTCTTTTGGGATAGCCGTTGCAACCTTGGTGCTTGCATGCTTGGTCAGCCCGGCGCTTGTGCTTGTGGAATATATCATCAACGGCAGCTTTTATCCGGCTAAATTGTTTCTGTCGGTATCCCTGGTCGGTGTCGGCATCCTGCTTGTGTATGGCGCTCGTTCAATCTTTCGGTGGCTCTCCTGTCTTACCCGGGGCTACTCTAGCTGGAATGTCCGGGTGATGAAAGGAAGTGACATGCGATGATCAAGAAATTACTATTTGCCTTCGCGGCGGTACTGATCCTCATTGGCATCGCCGGGATGGCCGTAAACAAATTCAAATTCGGCGAGGATCTGGTTGCCTACGAGAAACGATGGGAGCTTGAAGACACTGAAGCACTCAAGCAGTTCAGGCTTTCCAGCGGGTTCGCGACGGAGATCGCATTTGAAACAAGCAGCGATAATACCAGTTCCATTTCATTTGAAGGAACGATTAAGCAAGAGCATGCGGATATCCTTAATGCTTTCGATCCGGCAGGCTCCGAAATCGATCTCGATTTGACTACGCCGCAGGCCATCGAGTTTCTGGGCATCAACTTCCGGTTCCCTAAAGGGAAGCTGACGGTCTCTCTCCCCGCTGACAAGGAGCTTGAAGAACTGATGGTATCCTCATTATCGAACAACATCCGCTTGAATGGCGCCTCATCCAAGCGAATCGACATCTCACTGACTTCAGGCGATATCGTTCTGAATCAGGTGAACGCCGAGCAGCTTATGATCGAGAACATATCCGGAGACATCAAGGGCACTGGAATACAGGCAGAAACCTCCATCACGAATCGAACGGGCAACATCCGGTTGAAAGATCTGGAAGGTCCCGCCGACGTCAGCCTGACTTCAGGCGATATCCATTTGGGACTGATTGGAAGCTCTCCCGTCAGCATTATATGCAGATCAGGCGATGTAATCGTTCGGCCGGATGCATCATTCAGGGGCGTCTATGACTGACGACTCGCTCCGGGTCTGTGGATGCCCCGGATTCTCCAGGGGAAACGAACGATACGATTCATGTGGAAACTCATTCCGGAGACATTCGCATTCTCCAGTAGGCGTCATTGACAAACGATATAAAGGTAATATACTATACTTTATAAAGTCAAACTACAACAAGGAGAGTTTTCATACATGTCAAACGTACTATTCATCAAAGCCAACAACAGAGCTATCGATCAATCGGTAAGCGTGAAGATGTACCACGAGTTTTTGGACGCCTACAAGGCGAATCATCCGGAGGACCAAATTACGGAGCTTGACCTTTTCGCCGAGAATCTTCCATACTATGACAGCACCGCCATCAACGGGATGTTCAAGGCTTCCCGCGGAATCGAGGCAACGCCGGAAGAACAAGCTGCTGCTGCCAATGTTACGAAATATATCGATCAATTTCTCGCCGCTGACAAAATCGTGTTTGCCTTCCCGCTGTGGAATATGACCGTGCCTGCCGTGCTGCATACTTATATCGACTACTTGAACCAGGCTGGCAAAACATTTAAATATACGCCGGAAGGTGTCGTAGGACTTGTGACAGGCAAGAAAGTAGTCCTGCTTAACGCACGCGGCGGCAACTATTCCGAAGGGCCGATGGCCGCTGCCGAAATGGCTGTGAACTTCGTGATCCGCAACCTTCGCCAATGGGGCGTGCAGGATATCGAAACCCTCATCATCGAGGGCCATAACCAATTCCCTCAAGAAGCGGAAGCTATCGTGCAATCCGGCTTGGAGCTCGTGAAAAAAGCGGCTGCCGGCTTCTAAACGAACTTATACCCTTTATAACATTCCCTTACTATATAACGGAAACCACCTTCATTAGGCGCGTCTTGCCATGAAGGTGGTTTTTTTCGCAGCATCCCGCCATGCCCAGCCGCTTCACATGAACGGGAAATGCTGTGCATGACCCAGATGCTGTTTGTTATGCTGTTTGGCCACCCTACACCTCTTCCCACTTGGTCCAGCGCTCCCGAGGATTTCGCACATACATTTCCCTGTCCCTGCTCATGTACTCATGAATGATGAATTCGCGGCGGATCGTGGCAAAATCCTCATGATACGTTTGAATATAAGCATTGATTTCCTTCTCGGGATAGACTCTCCCTTCTTCCAGCTGCTCGACAAGATGCTCCAAAATAACCAGCTTCTTCTTGTATTGCGCCGGGATGTGCCGGAGCCTCCCTTCGCGGGTCATGAAGTTGTTGATGACGGAAGCCTTATATGCTTCGTTCGTTGATGATTTCATTTCCTTCCCCTCCTCATTCATTGAGAATGAATTTAACAAATACTAAATTTAATATTCATCTAATTTAATATTAATCTAATTTGTTTTGTTTTTCAACCCTCCATCCGCCCTCGCCACACCTTTCCAACGGGGGCTTGTCCATCCGTCTAAAGCCTTTCTGCCGGGTTCGTTCCCGGCGTCAAATCTGGATTTATCCCTGCATTTGCTGTAGGATTATAATGCTGATGAAAAGCGCAAGGTATATACATAAGGAGGATCACCATGCTAGATGTTCTTGTAATCGGTGCAGGTCCCTGCGGTCTGGCAGCAGCTATCGAATGCGGCCGCCAGGGACTGGACTGCGAAATTATTGATAAGCATAATGTCGTTCATTCCATCTATCTCTACCCGACGCATATGCAATTTTTCAGTACGGCTGAAATGCTCGAAATCGGAGATATTCCGTTTGCCATATCGAATGACAAACCATACCGGCACGAGGCGCTCGCCTATTACCGTCGCGTCGCCAAACATTTTGGTCTGAAAATATCTCCATACGAAGAGGCCCTTACAATTACGAAGCAGCAAGACGGCAGTTTCACTGTCCGCACCCGCCGGCGAAACGGCGAAGAGAACGTGCGGCTGGCCCGTCACGTCGTCATTGCAACCGGATATTTCGATCATCCGAATTATATTGGCATCCCCGGAGAAGACTTGGAGAAAGTCACCCATTATTTCCGCGAGGCCCATCCTTATGCCGGTATGAAGACCGTCATCATCGGCGGCAGCAACTCGGCCGTGGATGCGGCTATGGAGTTGATCCGCGTCGGTGCGGAGGTCACGATGGTTTACCGGGGCGATGCCGTATCCGAAAACATCAAGCCTTGGGTTCGTCCGCTGTTCGACAGCATGGTGCAGAAAGGGCATATCCAGCTCTATCTGCAGTCCCGTGTCGTTGAAATCACGGAGAATTCGGTCCGAATCGAATCCACCAAAGGCGAAGAGCTGCAGCTCGATAACGACTTTGTCCTCGCCTTGACGGGATTCCGACCGGACCGCAAGCTCCTCTCCTCCTCCGGCGTTCAACTGGACCAGGACATGGAGAAGCCGCAGTATAACCCGGAGACGATGGAAACGAACGTGCCCGGATTGTATGTCGCAGGGGTAATCGCTTCCGGACGCAACGCGAACGAGGTCTTTATCGAGACCGGCCGTTATCATGGGCGGTTAATCGCACAGCACTTGAATGCTACAGCACAAAGCTAAGCTAATAAGGAGTGATTCCGTATGGATGTAACCTCACTCATCCTGCTTGCCATGGCTGCGCTCGGGATTATCAGCAGCAACTCGGCCGTAACCATCGCGATGCTCGCCCTTTTGCTGATCCGGGTGACCGGCTTTCACCAAGCCTTCCCATGGCTTGAGAAATACGGCCTCACCATCGGGATCATCATATTGACCGTTGGCGTCATGTCCCCGCTGGCTAGCGGGAAGATGAGTCTTGCGTCGATCGGCCAATCGTTCCTGAACTGGAAGTCGCTTCTCGCCATCGCCGTAGGCATGCTTGTCGCTTACCTTGGGGGCAGGGGAGCTACCCTGATGGGGAGCAACCCGACCGTCGTCGCAGGTTTGCTGATCGGGACCGTGCTCGGTGTCGCGTTATTCCGCGGGGTCCCGGTCGGTCCGCTAATTGCAGCCGGACTATTGTCCCTGTTGATCGGCAAGTCCTGAATGGCATTACCGTTTGATTACAGATCCTTTCATGAAACAAGTTCTGCCTCCTGAACGTCTTACTATACGTAGGGAGGCTTTTTCGATTTTGTATTTATGCAAACCTATCATTTCCATTCAAAGTCAAATTTATGGTATGATAGCTATCGTATTTTATGAAGTCTCTTCTTCTTTGAGCTTATGTACAACGTTAGATCCAGGAGGTAATCCCATTGTCGTCAACTAATACGGAATCGTCCGCTGCTCCTATGAGAAGGCTTCCCCTGCTGCTCTTCAGGCAGCTCCGACCGAAGCAATGGACTAAGAATTTACTCATTTTTGCAGCTCCTTTATTCTCCTTTGAAACGGTACATGCCCGCACGCTGCTCGATACCGTGATCGGCTTTTTTCTGCTATCCTTTGTATCCGGCTGCGTTTATATTGTCAACGACTATGCGGACCGCGAGGCGGATCGGAACCACCCGGTCAAGAAATTCCGCCCTATGGCTTCCGGCGAACTTCCGCCAAATTTGGCGCTTGTTTTTGGCGCCCTGCTGCTCATCGCTTCCCTAGCGGTTTCTTACCTTTTGAACCCGTTGTTCACAGGTCTGCTGCTGCTCTATTTTGCGATGAATGTCGCCTACTCTTTCCGGCTGAAACACGTCGTTATCATTGATATTATGATCATTGCGGCCGGGTTCGTGCTTCGGGCGATTGCGGGCGGCCTTGTCATCCACGTGCCGTTTACGCCGTGGTTTCTCTTGTGCACGATGCTTCTCTCCCTGTTCCTTGCAATCGGGAAACGGCGCCACGAGCTTTATTTGCTGCAAAGCGACGTAGGCTCCCATCGTAAAGTGCTGGATCATTATTCGTTTGACCTGCTGGACCAGATGAGCAGTATCGTGACAACGGCGACGATCATCAGCTACTCGCTGTTCACCTTTACTTCGGGCCGAACCGTCCACCTCATGTGGACGATTCCGTTCGTCATATACGGCATGTTCCGTTATCTGTACCTGATCCACATCGAGAAGAAAGGCGGCGCCCCGGACAAGGTTCTCTTGGAGGATCGCCACATCTTGATCACCGTGATCTTATACGTGGTCAGCGTCGTCGTAATTTTAGTGAACTTTGAATAGCATCTAAACGTCTTATTATAGAAGGAATGAACTATGAAGCAAAAATTCGCGATTTTTGATGTTGATAAAACGGTGATCCGCACGGACTCCATGTTCCAGTTTCTAATCTACGGGTGGAAGAAGCGACCGTCCTCGGCTCCGCACCTATTTAAGGTTGCGCTGCATTCCGCCCTGTATAAAGCGGGGGTGATGCCGGCAGAGCAGGCCAAGAGCGCATATTTTCATGCCATTCGCCATATGGACGATTCGGACCTTGAGCATTTCTATCGGACTAAAATTTTGCCTGCTATGTATCCGGAAGCGGTCAACGTCATGAAGGACAAGAAAAATCAAGGCTTCCATGTCCTGCTCGTGACCGCATCGCCTGATGCTTATATGAGATTTTTTACCGAATTGCCGTATGTCGACCATGTGATCGCCACAAAGCTAACGTCCCGAAACGGACGCTTCACCTCGATGATTGAGGGGAAAAATTGCAAAGGGGAAGAGAAGGTCCTTCGAATCCGGCAATATTTAGAGGATACCGGCCTCGTCATTGATTACGAACAGTCCTGCGCGTATTCCGATTCGCTGTCCGATTTGCCCATGCTGGGCTTGGTCAAGCATAAATACTTGATCAATCACAATTCCGCCCATGGATGCGAGGGATTAATATGGAACAAATAAAAGCGAAGGGAGCGCCGCGTCATCTCGGCAAGGGGCTGATGATCCTGTCGGCCTTTCTGACAGCGACTGGTCAATTGTTCTGGAAGTGGGGGCATACGAATCTGTGGTACATGGCCATCGGATTTATTTGTTACGGGCTTGGCGCCTTGCTCATGATCAAGTCCTTTTCCTTGGAAAAGCTGTCGGTTGCCTACCCGCTGATGTCCATCAGCTACATCGTGGCGCTGTTTTACGGCGAGTTTTTCCTGGATGAGCCCTTAAGCATCAAAAAATTGGCAGCTGTTGCTTTGCTCGGAATCGGGGTGACCTTAACCTCCTATGAAAAATGAATGGATCCTGTATGCGCTGCTGCTTGTTATGACTCTCTTCGGCTCCTTGGGGAGCGTGCTGTTCAAAGCCTTCACGGCGAACAAGCAGCTCAAGCTGCTCCTGGCCGGGTTTATCAGCTATGGCTTGGGTGCGCTGCTTAACATCTATTTGCTTGGTCAGCTGCCTTACACGCTTGTCATGCCGGCCAACGCTCTGACCTTTCTGTGGGCGCTGATCTTTGCCAAGCTTGTGTTCAAAGAGACCGTCGGCATCGGAAAAATAGCGGGCGTAGCTTTTATCATCTCCGGATTATTGCTCCTCGTATGGTGACGGTGAGTACGCTTGTGAGAACAAATCTTAACTATTGATGGATTGGTGGAATGTGAACATGTCTTTTCTAAGCTATTTGTTTCGAAACAAACGCGACAATTACACGGCCATCGGACTGGCTGTCTGCCTTGCGGTGCTGTATTTCTATATGAACATCCCGTTTATTTCATACATAAGGGACAACGCGGCCTTGCTTGCCCCTCATAACCCTTTTTACGGAGCGCCGTTTCAGTTGAATTTGTTCAACTTTGACCCTTCCATGCAATACGGGCCCGAAAATGTCACGATTATTCACCCGCTTATCAATTTCTTAACCAGTACGCTGACCCTTCTGTTCGGCAAATCGAATTTGCCCTTTCTGATCATTCAATCGATCTTGAATGCTTGCAGTGCGGCGATTCTGTATTATCTCATCCGCCGGATCGGTGCCGGCTGGCTGCTAGCCTTCATTATGGCAATCTTCTTTGGCATCAGCTCGTATACGATTTTCACCGCACTGATTCCTGACTCCTATGCTTATGCACAGTTTGTCATCATCCTTTCAGCGGCTTATCTGCACTATTGCCGGGCCCAGGATCGCTTCAGCGTGCCGGCTAACGCTGCCTTTGGACTGCTTAATTTCGGAATTACCTCGACGAATGTGGCAACCTTCTTCGGCGCATTCTTCATCAGCTTGTTTGACCGGCGACGCCATTCGATTTGGGGCCGGCTCCTGTACACCCTGCTCGTATTTGCCGCGTTGGTCGCAGGTGCGACGCTGATTCAGTATTTCGTCTTCTCGGGAAAGACATGGATTGGAAATGTATTCTCGAGCATGCAAAGCGGCGCTTTCAGCTACGTGGCGCCCTTCTCGTTTTCGCACCATTCCCGTGTTTTTCATATGCTGCTGGTGAGCCCGATCCTTTCCCCTGAGATGGCCATGATCGATCCCGGCATCGCCGCTTTCGCGACGGATTTAACCAAGCCTTACCCGGTCTATATCAACATCATCGGATTCGGGCTGCTTGCGCTCGCCATCCTGGCTTTTGTAAGCGGCTTGAGAACGTGGAATGCCTGGGCCTTCATCGTGTACATTATGTTCGGGATTCTGCTGCATGTCGTTGTCGGCTTCGGGCTCGCAACCTACTCCTATGATTTGTATCTGTATGCAGGCCATTACCTGTTTGCTATATTCGTCCTGGCGGCCATGCTGATCTCGAAGCTGCACCAAGGCCTGGTCAAACAGCTGCTGACCGGTGTCATGATCGTATTTATGCTTGTCACCCTCGTCCATAACATCGTCTTGCATCATCAAACGCTGGACTACATCCAGACCACGTATGAGACGGTGCTCCAGACGCCTGAGCCCTGAGGAATTCAAACAGGCAAGCACACCGGCAATAAAGCCAATAGAGTCAACCATAAACATCAAAGACCCGCTTCCAGGCCGCGCAGGCCATGGAAACGGGTCTTATTCAAGTTCTGCTTCTAAGCTTCAAGATGCTGCACATTGTACAGCCGGGCATAGCTGCCGTCCAGGTTCATCAGCTCGGCATGCGTGCCCTGCTCGGTAATCCGGCCGTTCTCCAGCACGACGATCTGATCGGCGTGCGTAATCGTTGACAAACGGTGCGCGACAATGAGCGTGGTCCGATTATGGGTCAGCGATTGCAGCGCCTGCTGAATAAGATGCTCGGATTCCAGATCCAGCGCTGAGGTCGCCTCGTCGAGCACAAGAATGTCCGGATCCTTAAGAAAGACGCGGGCAATGGCAAGCCGCTGCTTCTGTCCGCCGGACAGCTTGACGCCCCTCTCGCCAACCTCCGTCTCATATCCCTGCGGCAGCTGGGTGATAAAATCATGGGCGTTGGCAGCCTTCGCCGCGGCGATGATCTCCTCTTCGCCTGCCTCCGGGTTGCCGAACAGGATATTCTCCCGGACCGTGCCGCTGAACAGGAAATTATCCTGAAGCACCATGCCGATCGATCCGCGCAGGCTGTCCAGCGTTAAGCTGCGAACATCATGTCCGTTGATTTTGACCGCGCCCTGCTGAACGTCGTAGAATCTTGGAATCAAACCGATTAGCGAGGATTTCCCCCCGCCGCTCATCCCGACGAAGGCGATCGTCTGCCCCTGCTTAATCGTCAAATTGATGTCTTTCAGCACCCAACCCGCATTGTCGTTATACTGAAACCACACCCGGTCGAATTCGATCTGCCCCGCCTGCTTCAGCTCCTTGGCATCCGGCCGGTCCACGATATCATAGGGCTCGTCCATTAATTCCTTTACGCGCTCCAGCGATGCAGAGGCTTGTGTCAACACCGTCGACGAGTTAATCAGACGCCGCAGCGGCGCATACAGCCTGTCCAGGTAACCAAAGAAGGCAACAAATGTCCCCAGCGTTAGATCCCCCTGGATAACCCGGTACCCCCCGTAGCCGATCACCAGGATCGGCGCGATGTCGGTCAGCGTGTTGATCACCGAGAAGGTAAGCGCGTTCCAGCGCGTCTGGGCCATCGCCTTTTTCAGGAAATTTCCGTTGATGCCTTCGAATTTCTTCTGATCGTAACGCTCCAGCGTAAAGCTCCGAATAACGGAGATCCCCTGAATGCGCTCATGCAGGTACGCTTGAATGCCGGCCAGCGCCTGGGACCGATCCTTCGTGAGCTTCTTCAGCCGCTTGTACAGCAGGTTGACCGCCAATCCGTACAGTGGAAGCACCGCAATGGATACCAGGGTCAGCACCGGATTCATGACAAACATGATGACCAGAACGAAGAGCAGTGTGAAAATGTCCAGCCAAATGTTCATCATGCCGACTTCCACCAGGTTCTTGGACTGCTCCACATCATTAATAAAGCGGGAGATTGCCTCCCCCACCTTCGTGTTCTGATAATAGCGCAGCGACAGGCGCTGAAGATGAGCGTACAGCCGGTTTCGCATATCGAAGAGAATCCGGCTTGTAATGAACTGCGCGAAATACTGCCGGAAATACTCGACCGGTCCCCGGATGATGACAAACACCACCAGAGTACCGCCGAGAATCCACATGAGCTGCTCGATCTTCTGTGCGACGGACAGCTGTTGGTTGATCAGAAGGTCATCCACGACATACTTCATGATCATCGGGAGCAGCAGCGGGATCCCGAATTTAATCATCCCGATCGCGAGGGTCAGAATGATCCACTTCATATAAGGCTTAACGAATGGATAGTAAATTTTCCATGATTTCAAGTGAGATAACAGCCCCTTTCCTATGCAATCCACCCGGTTGTTCTATAAAGAGCGGTTGACAATTAAACCCTTCAATGATTTATTAGTTCTAAACTCAATTATTGTATCATATCACGCAGGAGGATTTCTTTCATGACCAGGATTTTCGTGACGGAAGCGGTTATGCTGGCCATATATGGCCAATTGTTGGTACCGCCGACGCCCGTCGAATACATTGTTCCGTATACAACCATATTGGAATTGTACGAGCTCCATGCCAGCGAGGAGCAGCTCATGAACAATACCGCAGATGATCAGCACGTCAAGATGAAGATCCGTGAGCTCATCTCCTATTTCGAGGAGCCGCTCAATAAGAAGAAGATCGATCGCGCCCTTCAGGTCCCTTGGGCCAAGAGCCCGATGATTCCTGTGGGGGAATCCACAACCGTAACGGTGATGAATACCTTGGATACCGCAACCTACGGAGAGGCCTTCGATCCGATCGAAACCGAGCTTCTGCTCGCTTCCCAAAAGGCCGAAGCACCGATCCTGACCGACCAATACGAGCTGATTCAGCGTATCGTGGAAAGCGCTCTCCCCGTTCAAGTGTATGATATCGACGACTTCGATTTCGCCCTCGAAATACCGATGTCTTAAACGATCGCTGCGGACGGCGCTTCGCCAACAGATCGTATTCATGATATTCGAAGCGTTAAACGCGGTTTAATCCAATAAATACGCACAGGCAGCCGTTCACCAGCATGAAGCGCCGCCTTATTGGGAGACACGTATTTATAAAACAACCTGTTGGGCATAATTCCGGTAGTGGACCGGACTCATGCCCTTTTTATTTTTTATACGTTTATGAATATGTATATAATACTGCACTTCCATTGTTCGTTGGTTCTAACAATTGGGATGCACCTTCAAACCCGGCTGCTTATTTATGCTATCGGCAGGTTCATAAGAAGGACATTAGGACAAAGCATATTATTTTAAATGATGGATTAGAATGTCTTTAAAATTTTGTGCAGCTTTTGACAAATATCCATGCTCTATCCATATGAGGGCAGTTTCAGAGTTTATGCTTGGTATGATCTCGGCATAAGACAAGGTGTTGCACATTTTTATCTGTAAAGCGATTTTAGGAACAATTGCAATTCCTAGTCCTGAATCGGCTAAAGTCATTAATGTTGTCACATCAGGACTTTCGCATGTAATGTTTGGATTAAATCCAAAACTGTTACATGTTTCAATAAACTTGTGAAAAACATTGTAATCGCCCTGGCCATGTAATACTAAAAGCGGCTGATCCTTCAATTCTTGTATCGGAATCGTTGTTCCCTTAAAAAGAGTGCCATTAGAAGGTTGTAGAGCTACGAGTGGTTCAGATTGTATATGGTGGATTGAAAGATTTCTCATTTCGGTCATTTCTTTAGATTGGAATGGTAACCTTACAATGCCTAATTCAATGTCTTTATTTAGAAGAAGCTCTTCAATTCTTTGTGAATCTTCCTCCCAAAGTTGAAACGAAATAAGTGGATATTTCTCTTTAAATAATTTTAAAAGTGGAGGAAGGTAGGGTACGCATGACATTACTGTCCCTAATGAAAGTTTCCCTCTTATTCCTTCCTGCTGTTCCTTAACTTCTGCAATCATCCCATCAATTGAATTTATAACTTCCTTCGCTCTTTTATAAAAAGTCTCTCCGGCAGGAGTTAATTCAAATATCTTATTATTACGTTTAATAAGCATTACTCCCAGTTCATCTTCTAATGCCTTTAGTTGCATACTTAACGGGGGCTGGCCAATATGTAACCGGTTAGCTGCACGTGTTATCTGCCCTTCTTCTGCAATCGTTATAAAGTAAACCAGTTTCTTTAAATCCATGATCTCCAAAGCGCCCTTTCCATCATATATTTTATATATACTTACTTACTATTATATATATTTTACATATGTATTTACTACATCCTAAAATAAAACAGTAGCCGAAAGACAGCAAGGAATAGTTTATTTGAGGAGAGGACCATAGATATGAAACCACTAAAAAGCTTCCGTGAATATGTGGAAATCCTAAAAGAATATAACGAAATCGTTCCGATCCATCAGGAGATCGATTGGAACTTAGAGATGAGTGCCATCATTCGTCGTGCTTATGAACTGCCGTCACCGGCACCACTTTTTAAAAATATTAAAGACAGTAGACCAGGATTTGAGGTATTAGGTGCACCTGTAGGTATTAGCCCCAATAAGGAGCATCCATTTATTCGAGTAGCGCTTTCCCTTGGGCTTCCGATTAACACGCCTGCCCCTGAGCTGGTTAAAGAGTGGTCTAAACTTCCCGACGTTCACCCCATTCCCCCTCGCTTGGTTACGAATGGTGAATGTAAAGAAAACAAATTATTTAATGACGACATTGATCTGACAAAACTTCCTGTACCGTATATTCATGTTGGTGATGGAGGACGTTACATTAATACTTACGGAATTTTGATTGTCCGCACACCTGATGGATCTTGGGTTAACTGGTCCATATCACGTGTAATGCTGGAGGGTCCCCGTTCAATGGCCGGTGTTGTTATAGCCTCTCAGCACCTCGGAAAAATATATGGAGAATGGAAAAAGGAAGGGAAAGAAATGCCGTTTGCCTTATGCTTGGGTGTCGATCCCGGTATCTCCATGATTGCAGGGTATCCTCTTCCCGACCATGTTAACGAAGGAGAGATGATTGGAGGGTGGTATGGTGAGGCCATTGATGTTGTTAAATGCGAGACCAACGATTTGGAAGTCCCGGCTACAAGTGAAATTGTGATCGAAGGTACCGCATCCTTTGAAGAGATGATTCCAGAAGGCCCAATGGGTGAATATGCCGGTTATACATGGGTCGGGCATGAAAAACAAGCTCCACGCTTTCATGTGACCGCTATGACTTATAGAAATCATCCAATAATGCCGGTAACTGCAGCAGGTATCCCACCTGAAGAAAATCACACCAACTGGGGCATCGCTATTGCTGCAAGCATTCAACATGCGCTGAGAAAACAAGGACTGCCTGTAAAGGAATGCTTTATTCCATTAGAGTCTGCGGTGCATTGGCTTGTTGTCACCGTAGATCGCAGCCGTCAAAGAGAAGATCATGAAGGGCTGGCTTATAGAATCGGCGAAGCCGTTTTTGCAACCAGAGCCGGTTCTTATGTGCCAAAAGTTATTGTCACAGATGACGATATCGATCCAAGTGATATCAAACAAGTGGTGTGGGCTTTGGCAACTCGACATCGTCCAGATCAAAGAATAACCATGACCGACCAAAACGTACTTCCCCTTGTTGCTTACCTGGATGAAAAAGAAAAAAGCACAGGAGTTACTACAAAGGTCATTTACAATTGCTTGATGCCATGGAATGACACCTCGGCAGATAAGCAACCCATCGAAGCATCGTTTAGAAGTTATCCTGAGAAATTACGAAATCATATCGTTAAGAATTGGGAAAACTACGGATTTTAAATGATTTTCATCGAAATTATGAATGACTTCACAGTAATTACAGCAAGCAATTTAATACAAAGGAAGTTACACAAGATGAAGTTAATTGTAGCAATAACGGGAGCAACAGGAGCCATGTTTGGTGTCCGCCTTCTGCAATTTCTTAAATCTACTGACGTTGAAACACATTTGGTATTATCCTCATGGGCGGCTGCAACCATACAAAGTGAAACGCCGTTTACAGCGAAGGAAGTTTCAAAGATGGCAGACTATTCGTATTCCAACAAAGATCTGGGATCCAGGATTTCAAGCGGCTCCTTTCAGGTCGACGGGATGATCGTTATTCCCTGTACAATGAAAACACTGGCTTCCATTCGAATAGGCTTAGGGGATAATCTGATTGCGCGAGCAGCAGATGTCATATTAAAAGAACGTAAAAAGTTGGTATTGGTCACACGTGAAACCCCACTCAATGATATTCATCTTGAAAATATGCTGTTTTTATCTCGTATGGGAACGGTTATTCTCCCTCCAATGCCGGCGTTCTATAACCATCCACAATCATTGGATGATGTAGTGAATCACATTGTATTTCGAACGTTGGATCAATTCGGGATTCATATGCCAGAAGCAGAAGAAAAACGCTGGGGAGGGATGTTGCCTAATTAACATTTGACCTGAATTTATAAGAGCAGCTCTAATTTTACTAAAAGAGGATGTAGCAGTTTATCCTGACTGAAAAAAATTCCCCGTAAGGGGAATTTTTGAATTCGAGCTATCCAAATGTTCGCCTGGTCAATTGCCGCTGACACAGCGGCAATCTTCATATAAACAGACAAGAGGCACGGTCCCCTGCGGGGCCGTCCCCTCTTGCTTTTGCAGAACAACCCGCTTTTTCTTGCTGCAGCCGCTATGGAGCTTCCTTCGCCTTTTGGGCTTTCTCAAGTAAATGGACGGTGATCTTATCCATCTTGGGCAAATCCTCAGGGTTAAAAAACTTCAACGAGATTTCCGCATCCATCGACAGTTGAATCGCGCTGCGCAGACCCGTTGCCTCATAAAGGCCGATGACATAGTATTCCTCGTCTCCGCCAAGATGCTTCTTCATGTACTCCGGACCGGATACCAGCTCCAGCAGCCGCATCTCATCCGCGGTAAGCCCGGTTTCTTCCCACAGCTCTCTGGAAGCGGTATCTTCAAGGGCTTCGCCAGGCTTCAGGTTCCCCATTGGAAGTCCCCATACGTTCCTGTTCTGCCGCTTCAGAAGCAGGAGCTCTCCATGCTCGTTCAGTACGAGCACAGCCGCCTTTACGCGGACCACCGAACGCTTGCCGATATATTGGCGAATATCGCGGTGATATACGTTCATCCCGGGAACCTCCTTTCCCTAGACAGCGCTGCAGTATATTCCTATGCGATCAATTCACTGCGCCCTCTTCTTCATAAATATACGAAATGTCATCCAGTGATTCCTCATAAGTGACGTGCAGTGTATAGCCCTTCAAATACCAGAGGTCCTGCTCCTCCATATAGAACGTGACTTCTTCCGACCGCTCGGTCAGTCCCGGGGATCTTGGCTCCTCGACGGAAATGCCAAGCGAAAATCCGGGATGCAGCCCGCCGCCTGAGCTATACCGTGGGAAGAAGCGCACATACGTGCCTGGTTGAAGGTCCAGTTCCTTTCTGTACCAACGCGCCGCCTCATCGCTGACTTGAATCTGCATTTGTTGTGCCCCCTTCTCAAGAAGTCAATTTCCGACAGCCTCCGGCTAAAGCATCTCTCAATAGAAAGGCCGAAGTTTCTGGTCTTTTGATGTAAATTCCATGTACGTATTAACATAATAACGCAAACATACATTAGGTTACAAATCCATTTTGATAACATATTCATGACGGATTGAGCTTGATCCCTTGTGCGGATTCCTCAAAATTTAGGTTTGACACACTTCAGAATCTGGTGTTACAATTCACTCCATACGAGATCGATTTGAATTTATTGTAAAATTACGAAGAAAGGGTGAGCCTCATGTTGAATCCAATTGGCATGGATGTCTTGTTTGATCTGAAGATCCTACAATTGAATATGATTCGGCTCCCCGTTCGTGCTGCATCGTCATCATGAAGCCATGTTCATACGGATTCCAAGTCCGCTGGGTGAACTGGCATAACCGCGCGCGAAAGGCCTCGATCACCGTGCGTATGATAGGTTAAAGATTGAATAAGCATATCGTCCGTCGCCGGATGATGTGCTTTTTTTGGTTTTCAGAGATGATCGGCTGCAGAAAACCTGCATACGAAAGGAAGGGATACCATGTTTGCCGTACTTCGAAATTTAGGATGGTTTTTCAAGCGAGAACGGAAACGATACTTAATCGGATTATTTTTCCTCATTTTTTGCGGGCTCATCGAGCTCCTGCCGCCGCTGCTGCTCGGAGACGCGATTGACGATATCGTCAGCAGCTCCATTACCTGGGCCTCCCTGGCCAGATATATCCTGATGATTCTCGGGATCGTTGCAATCGTTTACGGCGCGACCTACATATGGATGCACCGCCTGTTCGGAGGCGCAAATCTCGTGGAGCGCCTGCTTCGGACCCGCTATATGAATCACTTGCTGCGAATGCTGCCGCCGTTCTTCGAACGGAACCGGACCGGGGACTTGATGGCCAAGGCAACGAACGATCTGCGATCCGTTGCGGCCACGGCCGGATTCGGCATGCTCGTCATGACCGACTCCACGATCTATTTGATCGTTGTTCTGTTTGCAATGGGCTTTATCGTCAGCTGGAAGCTGACGCTCGCGGCGATTCTCCCGCTTCCCATCATCGCCATCGGCATGGTGATCTATGGAAGAGCGATCCATAAGCGCTATACGCTAGCGCAGGACGCATTCGGAGATATGAACGACCAGGTGCTGGAATCCGTTGCCGGCGTGCGGGTCGTCCGGGCTTATGTACAGGAACGTGCCGACCAGAAGCGGTTTCAGGATATCACGGACGATGTCTACCGCAAAAACCTGGCCGTAGCCAAAGTCGACGCTCTATTCGAGCCGACGATTAATTTTTCCATTGGGCTGAGCTATGTGATCAGCTTGGCCTACGGCGTATATCTGGTCTTTCATAACCAAATCACCCTTGGGGATCTCGTATCGTTCAATATGTACCTGGGGATGATGATTTGGCCGATGTTCGCGATCGGCGAGCTGATCAATATCATGCAGCGGGGCAATGCGTCCTTGGACCGTGTCAATGATACACTCCATACGCCGCCGGACGTCGCAGACCCGGAACAGCCCGTCGACCTGGATCAACCGGATTCGATCCATTTTCGGGACGTCACGTTCCGCTATCCGACCTCATCCGTCGATAATCTGAAAAATGTCAGCTTTACGCTGCAAAAAGGCCAGACGCTCGGCGTTGTCGGACGAACGGGAAGCGGTAAATCCACGCTGCTGAAGCAGCTTCTGCATGAATATCCGACCGGAACCGGAGATATTCTGATCGGAGGCGTTCCGATCGAGAGGCTGGCTGCCGACAAACTGCACAGCTGGATCGGGTATGTTCCCCAAGAGCAAATTCTGTTCTCCAAAACCGTGAGGCAGAACATCCAATTCGGCAAAAAGGACGCCAGTGACGAGCTCATTATGGAAGCGATCACCACTGCTGCATTCGATAAGGACTTGGTCACGCTGTCCGATGGACTTGACACGCTCGTCGGCGAGAAGGGCGTTGCCCTATCCGGCGGCCAGAAACAGCGCGTCTCCCTTGCCCGTGCCTTTATCGGCGACCCTGAAATTCTGATTCTGGATGACTCCCTCTCGGCAGTCGATGCCAGAACCGAGGCGAGAATTATCGAGAATATCCGAAGCAAGCGGGCGGGCAAAACAACACTGATCTCGACCCATCGCTTGTCGGCGGTACAGCACGCGGATTTCATCGTTGTGCTTGAGGACGGCCGGATCATCGAGCAGGGGACCCATGACGAATTGCTGGCGCTTGGCGGTTGGTACCGCGAGCAATATGAACGCCAGCAGGTCGAAAACAATCTGACCTCCGAGGAGGTGTCGTAATTGACTCCAAATGAAACAACGATATCCAATGATTCCGGAATCGCCAAGAGGCTGTTCCGATATGCATTAACGGCCAAAGGCACCTTCATTGCGGCGCTGCTCCTGCTTGCGCTCGGGGTGGCTGCCGAGCTCGCCGGCCCGTTCATCGCCAAAACGATGATTGACGACCATATCCTTGCCATTGAGAAGCCGTATTATGAGAGCAAGGAAGCGGATGGCGCCGCACAATATAAAGGGACCTATTACAAGCGTGAGGACCGATTTGCCTCGGGGGAAGCACGCGGACAGGAGGTGCGGATCCTCCAGGTTGGACGCAGCTTCTATTTTATCCATGAACCGGTGACGCGGGTTGACGGTACGCGCTCTTATGAGAACGGAATGCTGACGATCACCGCTGGGCAGGAGCAGCTCCGGTATCCGGCAGTCCCCTTGTCCACAAGTGAATTATTCGAGTTTTACAAGCCGGAGCTCCCCAGCATCTACAAGCTGGTCGGCCTGTTCCTGATCTGCTTGCTGGTGTCCATGGTTACGGTGTTCGGCAGAACCTACTGGCTGCAATCGGCAGCCAACCGGGTCATCCAGAAGCTGAGAACCGATGTGTACGCGCACATTCAGCGGCTGCCGGTGCACTTCTTCGATAATCTTCCGGCGGGCAAGGTCGTATCCCGGGTTACCAACGATACCGAGGCGGTCAAAGACCTGTTCGTAGCCGTGTTATCCAACTTTAGCTCTGGCGCAGTCTACATTACCGGGATCTATGTCGCCTTGTTCCTTCTGGATGTTCGTCTCGGATTAATCAGCCTGTTTGTTATTCCGATGCTGATCGTATGGACGATTCTATACCGCAAATTCGCGACGAAATACAATACGGTCATCCGGTCACGTCTCAGTGAAATTAACGCCATTATCAACGAATCCATTCAGGGTATGGCCATTATTCGCGTATTCCGCCGCCAGAAAGCGACCCAGGAGGAATTTGAAGCACTGAACGCCGATTACATGGCGCATCAGAACAAGATGCTGAATCTAAACTCCTTCACCACGCATAACCTTGTTAACGTACTGCGTAACGTAAGCTTCGTTGTCGTGCTGTGGTACTTCGGCTCTGCTTCGCTGAATGGGGCCGGCATCGTATCGATCGGGGTTCTCTACGCCTTCGTTGACCTGCTCGGCCGGATGTTCCAGCCGATTACCGGCATGGTGAATCAGCTGGCAGCGCTGGATACCTCCATCGTATCCGCGAAGCGCGTGTTCGAGCTGATGGACGAAACCGGCGAGAACGTAACGGACGGCTCAATGCCTCGATATTTGGGGAATGTGGAATTTAAGGACGTTTCCTTTGCGTACAAGAAGGACTGGGTGCTCAAAAATATATCCTTCGAAGCTAAGCAGGGCCAGACGGTAGCCCTTGTCGGCCACACCGGCTCAGGCAAAAGCTCCATCATCAACCTGTTGTTCCGCTTCTACGATCCGCAGCAAGGCACCATTACGATCGACGGGAAGCCGGTGACCGATATTCCGAAGCAGTGGCTGCGGAAGCATATGGGCATCGTGCTTCAGGATCCGTATTTATTCACCGGAACGATTGCCTCGAACGTAAGCCTTGGCGATCCCGAAATTACGCGGGAGCAGGTCGAGCAGGCGCTTCGTGATGTTGGCGCAGATCGGCTGCTGGCCCATCTCCCTCAAGGATTCGATGAGCCCGTGATCGAGAAAGGCAGCACGCTCTCCGCGGGTCAGCGTCAATTGATCTCGTTCGCGCGCGCACTCGCATTCAATCCGGCTATCCTCATTCTCGATGAGGCTACAGCCAACATCGATACGGAGACCGAAGCGCTGATCCAGGATGCGCTTGAGGTTCTGAAGCGTGGCCGCACGACCTTCATCATCGCGCACCGGCTGTCGACCATTCGCAGCGCAGACCAGATTCTTGTTCTGCACCGGGGCGAAATCGTTGAGCGAGGCTCGCATGATGAATTGATGGCCCTTGAAGGAAGGTACTATAAGATGTATCAGCTGCAGCAAGGAGGCAATTCCGGCCAAACCGAGCATAAAGAGCCGGTAGGAGCTCAGCTAGCTGCCAAACCTGCAGGTAGTCATCTATAAATTATAGGGCCAAAAACTGTGTCCCTGGACCCTAGCGGCAGTGGCGGCGCTTAACGCATTATCCCATTTGCCGCCCGGGTACATCCATTGATTAAAGACAACCATGCAAGAAGGCTGCCCTTTCGCGTATTCAAACGCGTGAGGCAGCCTTCTTGTTTATGCTTGTTTGTACAGCCGAATATGCCGGCCCAGCTGAAGCATTACTTCGACAATTCAAGCTTATCATCGATTTTGACTGTAATTTTCGAATACTTGGCCGGAATGAGCACATCATCCGAAGATGAAGAAATCACTTGCGGATAAAATTTGTCCGGGTCAGGTTGTACGATTCGGTAGTAGATCACCGCTTCCGTGCTGCTTGCGTAATCCACCGAGGTAATCTTGATGGAATACCCCGGATGCGGCAGATCATCCTTCGTTACCGTGACTTTGTTCTGCTTCTCGTCCGCTTTTTCGATACGGGTCGTTACGCTTGGGTCGGATTCGCCTGGCTCGGCAGGAAGGGCATTCTTCTGATGCTCTTCAATAAATTGAACCGCGTTGTACACCAGCTCGGCCGCTTCGATCCGTTTCAGCTTTTGATCCGGATGGAATTTGTCGTTAGCGTCCAGCTTCGCGATTTTCGTCAGCAGCAGAAATTGAACCGCGCTTTTGCTTTCCTGCTTGATTTGGTCCTCATCCGCCACATTCACGTACATCATCACGACCGGGTAATTGCCGGTTTTCCCGATCGCTTCAACCAGCAATGTCGCAAAGTCCTCGCGGGTGATCGGCTTATTCCACTCCATATCCGCCGTTACGGACAGTCCGTTCTGGGCCGCAATATTGACCGCATCCGCGAACCAGGCATCTTTCGGAACGCTCTCGAAGGAACGGCCCGTAAAGTTCGGCATCACCTTCAAATCGACCGCATTGACGATCAACTGCACAGCCTGTGCATACGTTAGAGGCTTGCCAGGAGCGAACCGGTCAGCACTCACGCCTTGAATAACTCCTTTCGCTTGCAGCTCCTTCACCATTTGCAGCTGCTTCTCTCCCTGGATATCGGTAAAAGCCGAAGCAGCGCCAGCGCCTAGGAGTGAGGATGCCACCAGAATCGCAGATAACCATTTTGTTGTTTTCTTCATCATAACACCTCCTATCATTTCTGACGCAGGGGCGTTGGAATATGTTTCATATCTGCGTATTTTTCTATACGCTTTTTTCGCCGTCCAGACCGAGCTTCACATACATTTCCTTCGAGTAGCCTTGCAGCTTCTGTTCGAGGGCCTGCGCCTGGTCTTTAAAGGCGGTCAGCTCGCGGATCATGCGGGAACGTCCGGCCGGGCTAAAGGTTTCATGAATCCGTTCTTTAAAATAGTCATGAACAATATAATTGCGCTGCTTCCACACTTTCTTCAATTGAACCGTCTCTTCTTCGGAGAAAGGAAAGTAATGCTGAATTTCATGCACCAGCTGACCGAGCGAGCTGCTCAGTTTCCGTTGGTACAGCTCCGCAAAATCCTCCTCCGACGGCACATTTCCTTGGGACAGCTTAATCAGCATCAACAAATTCGCCAGCTGCTGCTCAAGCGCCTGTGAATAATATACGGCTAATCCGAAATAGGCAAACAGCTCTTTGGAGTGGTCACTGTCCAGCAGTCGAGTTTGTTTCATCGTTACCTCCTCTGATATAGGCTGTCTTTACCGTTTCGTTAAAAACGATATCCCTATGGTAATGGAAGACCTCACCCACTTCAACCTGATTTTCGCGACAAGCTTGCGGCATCCTTGTTACATGCAATCCGCAAATAGATAGCAAACATGACAAGCGTATAAACAAGCAGGTAGAGCACGGTTCCGGAAATCCGCAGCGTTGACAGCTCCCTGGCATTCATCAGTACATCGACCATCACGGAAACCGGCGGCAGGACATAGGGGATGAAGCTGTAAAAGGCAGGAAGCGAATGAACGAGCGATTTACCCGCCAAAGACAGGATGATCAGAATGATCAAACAGCCGGCCGCCCTCCCCTGGTTCTCGATCCAGCCGGGCTGAAAGAATAACGACAGCGATATTCCGATCAGCGACAAACCGAAATGTCCGGCAAAGCCGAGCGCGAGGATAGGCGCTGACATCGGTTCTCCGAACATCCCGAAGGCAACCGGATAGACCACGGCGAAAATGCACAGCATGAATCCGATGATCGCGGCTGCTCCGTATTGGGCGGCATAATACCGCCTCGCGCTGCCGGCATGAATGATCAGCAGCATGGATTGACGCCCCTGGTCATGGTTCAAAAAATTCATCCCGAGCCAGGTGGAGCCGATAAACAGCAGCGCCGCCGTCACAGCATAGCTGTCCATGATGGGATTCGGCCGATAGGAATAGATTAGCATCACCGAGATGATTGTGAAAGCCAGCGGAGCAAAATACCGGTAGGATCTCGTATAGCTGGCCAGCATGTATGTCATTAAAGCAGCAGATCTCATGCTATGCTCCCCTCTCCGAAACGTCATTATATTCGGATATATCCGTTTCGGACGTATCTTTCCCATGGGGCTCCAATCTGCTGATCGTCCCTCCGCTGCGCAGAATCTCGACCAGCATCTCGTCCGTAAACGGCTGGGCTACGACCATGACAGCAGGGCTGCCTCTTGATATCCAATATAAAAAGCCCTGTCTGCTCTCCAATTGCTGCATGACGTCCGGCCGTACGCGGGAGAATTCCAGCCGCATTCTCGCCGCTTCTTCCCGCTGCCCAAGGATGCCGTCTCGCGTAATGGTTCCACCTTCAACAGACGTCACCCGATCGGCCAGCGAGGCGATCAGAAGCGGCTCATGGACGGACATGGCGATCGATGTCCCCTGCCTCTTAATCTCGCTTAGCATTCCGATCATCTCCAGCTGCGAGGGCTCATCCAATCCGGAGAGAGGCTCGTCCAGGACGAGCAAATCGGGCTGCCGAAGCAGAGCCTGCATCACATTCACCTTCTGGAGCATTCCCTTAGAGCATAAGTTCATCATGGTATCAGGCAGCTGAAATATATTCATCATGGCATCAATTCGTTTGATCGCGCTCTCCTTGTCTATACCCTGTATGCGGGCGATATATCGCAAGTATTCCGAAGGTCGGAACCGAAGCGGCGGGAAACGATCGTGTACGTAACCAATGATTAACGGCTTAATATGTTCCCTTCTGGCACCGCTTGAAGGATTGGCCAGTCCGGCGACAAGACAGAGCAAGGTGCTCTTTCCGGCACCATTTCCTCCCGTAATTGCGACGCATTCCCCGCGTGCGATGCTCCAGGATACGTCGGACAGCACAATTGCCTTTCCAAACCGTTTGCCGACCTCCTGCAAAGAAAGCAGCTTCTGCAAATCTCTCAGCTCCCGTTCCATAAAATGGCTTCTAGTATGTATTGTAGTACCTTTTACATGCCAAAAACAACCTCCGCCTGTACGGTTTAGGCGGAGGTGGGTGCGAACGTTGCCCTATTCGCTTTTTTGCCATTTTTCTGAAATTGGGACTGTATTGCCTTCAGGCACGGCATGCGGCATGCGGCATGGGAAAGGCCCCCGTCCGAGCGTCGAGCCTTACCTCGTGTAAAGGCCATTATACATTCTGCGCCCAGACGGATCATTCATCTGCGGCGAGCTCCCAGTCCAGCCAGCCATTCGCCTCCACCATCTTAATGAAAGCGGCCAGCCGGGGAATCAGCGGTTCGGCCTGCTCCCCAAATTCGGCATGGATCATTTGCGCGATTTCGGATAAGGTATGCTCGCCGTCACATTTTCGGATGACGGCTGCGCCAAGACGATCCAGACGGACCCGGATGACTTCGGGCTGGTTTAGGAAACGGACAGCCTGCCGCTCCAGCCAAGAGGTCCTTGGCACATGCACCCGCGCCCCTTCGTCTCCCGGCTCGAATCGGAGCCCCGGCTTAAGCAGCGGCTTCATCTCTAACAGATTGAGCCGAGTGTGCCGCTTCTTATGACGAAGCTTCATACCGGTATCACCCCTCCTGATCCTCGGTTAACCGTTCCTGCTTCCCACTCAACGAGCCGCCTATCAAAATAAGGGTTACGACCAAAAATACAAGGAGCGGCACCACATTATTCGCAATCAGCACATCGCCCGGTATGTCGACATTCATCCAGATCAATACGGCGATAATGACGCCGATCAGAGATTCACCAGCGATCAAGCCGGAGGCGAGCAGCGTTCCTTTCTCGACCCTGGCGGCCTTTAATTGCTCATTTTTGCGCGAAGCAATCTCGATAAGCCAGCGAACCACGCCTCCGATCATAATCGGCACGCTGACATGAATGGGAAGATAGATCCCGACGGCAACCGTGAGCGAGTTCAAGCCGAGAAGCTCGATGACGACAGCAGCAGCCACGCCGATAAACACGAGATCCCACGGCAAACTGCCGGCCATAATCCCTTCAACAATGATCCGCATCAGAACGGCTTTCGGGGCAGGAAGCTGTTCGGAACCAAGTCCGTAGCTCTCATTCAACACGGAAAGAATGAATCCGATCACAAGTCCCGAAACAAGGACGCCGATCATCATCGCTACCTGCTGCTTCCAAGGGGTTCCCCCTACCAGATATCCGGTTTTCAGATCCTGGGAAATATCGCTGGATACGGCAAGCGCTACGCATACGATTGCTCCGACGGTCAGCGAGGCGATCATGCCGGTCATCCCCGTTAAACCCGTCATTTTGAATATAAACGTGACGAACAATAACGTCGCAATGGTCATGCCCGATACCGGCGAGGAGGAGCTCCCGACGAGCCCGACGATTCGGGAGGCGACGGTCACGAACAAGAAACCGAACACGGCGATCGCTATGGCCCCGATGATGCCCACATCGGTTAACGGGGCGAATGCGATGATGACGATCAAGATTGCGATCATCACAAAGACCCAGAACGCAGGAATGTCCTTGTTGGTACGATCCAGCGTTACCTTCCCATGTTCCCGGCTCCGAAGGCCGCCAAGGGTGGCAAAGAGTGATCCGAACAGCATCGGCAAGGTTTTAACCAGCGTAATTAATCCGCCTGCCGCCACCGCGCCTGCACCGATGTAACGGATATAATCCTCCCACAATCCCCAGGCCGTCAGCTCCCCGATCGGGGCTGCGGACGGGGCAATGACACTTTGTCCACCCGCACCGATATAACCGATGGTCGGAATGAGGACCAGCCAGGCGAGTGCCCCTCCGGCGAGCATCTGGCCGGATATCCTCGGTCCGATAATGTATCCGACGCCGAGCAAAGCCGGATAAATATCCATGCCGATCAGGGCATTTTTAAACCGGTAGATATAGGTCTCAATCTCGGTTCTAAACCATTTAAAGCCGTCACCCATCGCCTTGACGACACCGCCAATCAAAAAGCCGTACACGACGAAAAGGGCGCTGCGGCCCCCCCGGTCGCCGGATTTAAGCACTTCCGCACAAGCCATTCCCTCCGGATAAGGGAGCGTGGCATGTTCATTGACGATCAGAAGCCGCCGCAGCGGTACCATCATCGCCACGCCAAGAAAGCCGCCGACAAGCACAATGAAGCTTACGGTCGCCATGGAAGGAATATGATTCCACATATACAGCGCAGGCAGTGTAAAGATGGTGCCGGCGGCAACAGCTTCGCCGGCTGTGGTCATCGTCTGTACAATGTTGTTCTCCAGTATGGATTGCCTTCGGAATATTCCCCTTAATACCCCTAACGATATAACCGCAGCGGGAATGGAGGCGCTGACCGTCAAGCCGATTTTCAGCCCCAAATATGCATTGGCGGCAGCAAATACAACGGCCAGCACGATGCCCAGGATGATGGCAAATACCGTCAGCTCAGCCATCGACTTGGAAGCGGGTATGTAAGGAACGAATCCGGTCCCCTTGCTCGCTTGCGCTTGTTTTCCATCTTGCATGCGCATGTCTCCTTTCTAAGCTGTATGAAGGTATGGGGTCGAGTCGTAAAGCATCCCTTATATTGCCCTCTTCTGCCAATCCTAAACGTGTGGGCATGTTTCTTCGGAAAGAACGAAAAAGCCCGGAGCATCAAAACAAGTTTGATACTCCGGGCTTCTTGAATGATCAATATGATAACCGCTGCTTTATTTCCCGGAAGTGTCTTGCTTTCCGTTGACCTTGACTTTGACTTCAACATACTTTACATTGCCGGAGTCGCCAACCTCCGACTTCACATGCTTGCCTTTCAATTTCTCGCCATGCTCGCCGTAAGCCTCTTTGACCGTCGGCCACATATCCTCGTCCGGCTTGACCCGGATCATCATATAGAACTCGCCGACATTTTTCGGCTTTGCGATCTGCAGCAAGAAACGGCCATCGGGGCCGACCTGGCTGCGATCGAAGTAACCGGTATGTATTTTGCCCGGAATATCGATATCGAGCTGTACCTCCGTGCCTTCCAGTAGATTGCTCTCCCCGCTGACATAATAATTTCTGTCATCCAGGGTAATCAAAGGCTTGATCCATACCTCGGGATTGCCTTGATCGTCCGGCTTTTCTCCGGCTGGCTCCTCCAGCTGTGCCTGTTCAGCTCCGGGCTTGATACGCGCCGCCGCACGGATTTCACAATAGATTTCATCGTCGCCGGAAACATATTGGTGCACATACGGACCGGTCAGAAGCTCGCCCTTCGTGCCGAGAATCTTCTGAATCGGCTCGGACAGATCCTCCGGCTGAATATTCACCGTGAGATCCAGCGGGTCCTTCGTAATATCCGGCCGCTTGATTTCAAGCCGGTAGCTGCCGTCATTCTCAGTAAGGGCATCATCCTTATAACCGAACATCGTATATCCTCTAGCCGTAATTTCCCCATTAATTTCAATGCCCGCCGGAAGATTGCTGGTTCCTTCAACAATCACCTGACTGTCCTCTACCTGAACATCCCCTTTGATCCATATATTCGGATCCAGTGTAACATCGCCATCTGCGCTTACGCCCTCTACAATTTCTGCATCAGCGACAACCTCCGCATCCGCTGTCTCTGAACCGCCTGCTACCTCGGCATCAGACGGCTCTCCGCCTTCATTTTCTTCGCCGGAAGTCGTCTCCGCCTGTTCGCCCGTTCCAGGCGATACCGCGTCCTCCTGCTTGGTTTCTTCCTTGGGAGCATCGGTTTGCTCCCCTGTCGGCGTTTTGCCACCTCCGCTGCAGCCTGCCAGCACGAGCAGGACAGACAGCAGCAAAGCCAGCCATCCCTTGCGATTCATCTTCCTAACCTCTTCCCTTCGACCTAAATTGTTAACGTCTGCCTGTACCTCCTAAATATTTGAAAATTGGCAGACCTTCATCTTTTATACACTATATTTCGATCCGATGAAACAAAAAAAATCAGCGGGATGAGAAAATGTTGCTGTCTTATCATCCCATGAAATCAAAAAGCCCGATCTTCGATATCAGAAGATTGGGCTTTCGGGAAATTAACATGGTCTTTGACTTAAAGCTGGCCGACCATCTCGCGGCATACGTCCGCACAGCGGCGGCATGCCTCGGCACATTGCCGGCAGTGGTCATGATCATGCTTCTCGCATTCTTCCGCGCATGCCAGACATGCTTGGATGCACAGCTCGCATATTTCCTTAACGAAAGGGCTGTTGCGTGACATTGCCTGTGCGGCAAAGGCGCAAATATCGGCACATTCGCGATCCAGCGCGATACAATCCCGCAGCATCGCGAGCTCGTATTCTTTCAGGCAGGATACATAACAGACGTTGCAAGCGTTCATACATTGGAGACATGCTTCGATGCATTCTTTATACTTGAGTTCATTGATCATGGATATATCCTCCTTGTAATTATAACGCTATGCCCTTGTATTAAACTGCCGAACACCGGTTGAATCACGCGCTGCGTCACGCGAGGCAGGGGCACGATTGATCTGCGCCTGCCGTTCCTAGACGGATGTACGCTTTCCTTCGAGCGCTTCAAGCTGCGCTTGCAGCACGGACTTGTTGAAATGCTCCCC
Source organism: Paenibacillus sp. FSL W8-0919 (assembly GCF_038003785.1). Classification (NCBI taxonomy): domain Bacteria; kingdom Bacillati; phylum Bacillota; class Bacilli; order Caryophanales; family Paenibacillaceae; genus Paenibacillus; species Paenibacillus sp. FSL W8-0919. The sequence continues at coordinate 3,688,052 of NZ_JBBOPV010000001.1, read as the reverse complement.
GATAAACACCACGACATCTGGAACACGACCTTGAGGCGTGATCTTCATGAAATCCGATTCGCGAAATGCATACTGGAACAGGAATCGGCTGTTCGTATCGCTGAAGGTCAGTACCCCCTTGGCACGGTACACATCCCGTGGAAGCCCCGCTATGAAGTTCTCGAATTCCTCACTGTTGACAGGGCGGCTGAAGTAATATGTATAAGACATCACATGATCATGGGAATGGTGGGAATGCTCGGTGTGACTCGATTCCGGCTGAATTTGATCCTCGACCCCTTCAGGTACGGCCCTGCCCTGCGGTTCATCCGCTTCTTGCTCGGCTGAATGCCGCGGCATCACCGGATGATTCTCGTGGTCCGGAAGGCTGCCTAGGAGCTCATCCAGATTCACGTCGCAGCGTTCGGTCGGCAAAATCGGCGCGTACGGGTTCCAGCGGTGCACGAATCGCTCCATCGCATCCTTCTCCGCCGCGCTCACCCGATCCGTTTTATTTAACAAGAGCACGGAGGCCGAGCGAATCTGCTCCTGCATCAAGCGGTACGTCTTCCCTTTTTGCTCGACGCTGAGGTGGAGCAGATGAGCGGTATCCACAACGGTTATCAGCTTTTTTACGTCCATTCGCATGTAGAGGGAAGCCTCGGCTACCGCATCCAAAATTTCCATCGGATTGGCGATGCCCGTCGCCTCGATCACGATGACATCCGGCTTCTCGTTCTGGACAAGCATGGCGATCTCCGATGTCAGATCAGCACGGATGGAGCAGCAAATGCAGCCGCTCAGCATTTCGGCTGTCGGTACATTTTCCCCGGCGATCAGACCATCGATATTCACTTCCCCGATCTCATTCATCACGATCGCAGGCCGCAAGCCCTGAGCCTTCCAGTAGGCGATCATACGTGATAGCAAGGTTGTTTTCCCGCTGCCAAGAAAACCTGATAAAATATATATGGGTGTCACATGTTCCACGAATATGTACTCCTTCTTGATCAACTTATCATTATGCTAGCGAGTGTACTACATTTCGGTGATCGATCGCAAGCTTCGCCGCCGCTTACATCAATAAGAGGAGTAGTGATAACATGAACTCAGTTCAAGAGCATAAAGAGCAAGCTCCTGCCATCGTGCAGTGCATGGTTGTCACCGTCTCGGATACCCGGACCACAGACAATGACAAGAGCGGACAGCTGATGATCCGCCTCCTGGAAGAGGCGGGACATCGGATCGCTGCATACACGATCGTCAAGGACGATTATGAGCAGATCCGGGAGACCGTACGTACGGGCGTTAGCCGGCCGGATATCGATATCGTACTCCTAACGGGAGGGACGGGCATTTCCAGCCGGGATACGACCTATGAAGCCGTCTCCTCTATGCTGGAGAAGGAGCTTCCCGGCTTCGGGGAAATTTTCCGTTACCTCAGCTTTGCCGAGGACATCGGAACCGCTGCCATCTTGAGCCGTGCGATTGGCGGGACGATCCAAAATACGGCCGTATTCTCGATGCCTGGTTCCACCGGCGCCGTAAAGCTGGCGATGAATCGCTTGCTGCTGCCGGAGCTGACGCATATTAAGCAGGAATTAATCAAGCACGAGCCCAAACGCTGATACGAGCGGTTTATAGCCCTTTACGCAATGAAAGCTTCCGTCATGCTTTCCTCTAAGATTCTGGGCTAAAGAACAAGCGAAGCACGCGTTAAGGACATAGCAAGGGGCATCCCAGCGTCCAATTTCGGACCTTAAGGATGCCCCTCGCGTTTCAGGACATTTATTAACTGCCTGCACGACCGTCATGCTCGTTAAGCAATTGAGGCGCTATTTTTTTGAACAGGCTGTAGTAGTTATCGGTCTTATCTCCTGTGGACGTGTAAACAATCGATGTCTCCTTGTCGCTGTAGATCAGGTTATGGCCCCCTCCTACGTTGACATCCCCCTCTTGTGCACCGTAGATTTCGTCCATCCCTTTTCGTCTGGCTTCCGGGCTCTGATAAATATATACCGTAATAAACTGACTGGCATCATTGTTGATTCGATATTGATACGTCAGGTTGCCGATGTCATCTTCAGTAAACGTTTCGTTGGTCAGCCGGATATGCTCTTGGCTGAAAGCGGCTTGAAGATCTTCAAGCAATCTGCCGTTTCGGCCGCGCCCCGCATTCCTTGCTTCCCTCGACCCTTCTTCATAGGCCTGCATGCTGTACAAGCGTGCTTCTTCCTTCGCGACCTGCTTGGAGCAGCCAAGTGTCATCGATAAAATCATACAGATGATAAGCGCGGCAACATATCGTTGGACCATCATGTTCACTCACCCTTTCATTAGGTCAAAGGCTTCCTTCCCATAGGATGCCTGCGGATGAGCAACATTATGCGGCCGGCCGCCATTATAATCGAACGACGCTCCTTCCGACCGCTTCTCCTGCCAGTATGGTCTGCAGCAGCCCCGGCAAATCGGTCAAGCCGTATTCCGTAATGCCTTCGGCAAGGACGGTTTCGGGCTTCCACTCGTCCGCAAGCTTTTCCCAAATCGAGGTTCGTACATCCAGCGGACAAAATACCGAATCGATCCCTAGCAGGTTGATCCCGCGCAGGATGAACGGAAAGACGGTCGTTTCAAATGCCCCGCCGCCCGTCATGCCGGACACGGCAATGCTGCCGCCGTACCGGACGCTCTTGAGCAGCGAGCCGAGCTGACTTCCTCCGACCGGATCCACGACAGCCGCCCATTTTTGGCTCGACAACGCTTTTCCGGAATCGGCTGCCGTCTCTTCCCGCGACAGGACGTCCTCTGCGCCAAGCCGCTTTAACCACTCGGCATGGCTGGTCTTACCCGTTGATGCTGTCACGCTGTAGCCAAGCCGGCTAAGGATGGATACGGCGAAGCTTCCTACCCCGCCAGTGGCACCGGTCACCAGCACAGGACCTTGATCATTCGACAAGCCGTTCCGGATCAAGGCAGCAATCGACAACGCCGCGGTAAAGCCGGCCGTCCCGATCGCCATGGCATCCCTCGGAGACAGTCCGTCCGGTAGATGAAGCAGCCAGTCCCCTTTGACCCTGGCATACTGGCTGAAGCCGCCCTCATGCGAAACGCCGAGCTCATACCCCGTGCACAGCACCCCATCCCCCGGCTTGAAGCCGGGATGCGTAGATTCAACGACCGTTCCGGCCAGGTCGATTCCCGGAATAAAGGGATACCTGCGGACGATCGAGCTGTTCGGGATGCTGGCCAGCCCATCCTTATAATTCACGCCGCTGTGGCTCACCTGCACGAGCACATCTCCCTCCGGCAGTTGATCCAGCCTTAAGCTTTCTACAGCACTTTGTACCCCTCCTTGATCGTCCTGACGGAGGACAAAGGCCTGAAACTGCAGAATCGTGTTCATCAGTATATCGCTCCTTCTCCTGATTCTTGCCCGAGAACATGGTACATCCGCTTCCGAGGGTGGACCCGGGCTCTTCCTCTTGCTCCCTAAACATTTAAACGCGTATACCTTTTTTCCCTTCTGCATCGTAATCGAAAAACCTGTCATCGCACCATGATTTATTTCATTCATATCATTAACGTATCCCGGTTTCTTGCCTGCCGCAAGTGAATCCAAATTGTCGAGAACATGTATAAATTCACGGACGATGGCGATTCCTGCGCTTTCCCGAGAAATAGCCTGATAACCGCTTTATCCTGGATGAAAAAAGCCGGTTAACAAATAACCTTTAGTGGATTACCTTTGAAGTTTTTAGAGCGAATGAGCGCTGGGGGCATGAAAAAGACGCTCCCTCAGAAGCAGTGCTTCGAAGGGAGCGTCATTATCATATCCGCAAATGTTATTCATCATGCTCCATAAACTCAGCCATCATCCGCTGCTTGACATCCCAGACCTCTTCACTCAGATTCACCCGATAAATCTCCGGGTTCAGCTTCCGCAAATACTCAGGCCAGAACTGATCAAGCTGTGCATTATGATAGCTGCGGATCTCCTCCAGCTTCGGCAGCTCGTAGACGAGCTCGCCGTCCTTAAAGATCTGCGTAAGCATCGGGATCGCATCAAAATTCCGCACATTTTTGCGCATGTAAGGATGAAGCGGATTGAACAGCTTCAGCTTGCCGCTCTCCGGCGGCATCGGCTCATCCGGAAAGCAAATATAATCGGCGATTGCTTTCCCGCTTCCCCGGGAAATAATCCGGTACACGTCCTTCTTACCAGGGGTCGAAACCTTCTCGGGATTGCCGGAGATTTTGATGGTCGGCACCATCTTGCCGTCAACCTCCCGCTCGACAAGCTTATATACGCCCCCGAGCGCGGGCTGGTCCGCTGCAGTGATAAGCTGGGTTCCTACCCCCCAAGTATCCACCTTGGCTCCCTGCGCTTTCAAATCCATAATCGTCCCTTCATCCAAATCGTTGGATGCGACGATCCCTACATACGACAGCCCGGCTTCATCCAGCATTTTACGGGCCTGAATCGACAGATATGCCAGGTCGCCGCTATCCAGGCGGATCGCATTCATCCGTTTCCCTTGGGCTTCCAGTTTCTTGGCCGTGGCGATCGCATGCGGGATTCCGCTCTTGAGCGTATCGAACGTATCGACCAGCAGCGTGACTTGATCGGGCATCACTTGGGCGAAGATGTCGAAGGCCTCCTGCTCGCTCCGGAAGGTCTGTACCCAGGAATGGGCATGGGTGCCTTTCGTCGGAATGCCGAATTTCTCCCCGGCAAGCATGTTGGACGTTGCATGGAAGCCTGCCAAATACGCTGCGCGTGCGCCCCAAACGGCCGCGTCCAGCTCTTGGGCACGACGTGTGCCGAACTCCAGCAGGATGTCGTTGCCGGCAACCTGACGAATCCGTGAAGCCTTTGTTGCGATCAAGGTCTGGAAGTTCATGAAGTTCAAGATTGCCGTTTCCACAAGCTGCGTTTCGAAGATGGTGCCCTCCACCCGGATCAGCGGCTCATTCGGGAACACAAGCGCACCTTCGGGCATGGAATGAATGCTTCCGCGAAACCGGAAGCTGCGCAGCTCATCCAGAAATTCCGGCTTATAGTTCTCCTCTTGTTTAGCCAGATAAGCGATATCTTCTTCCGAAAAACGCAAGGACTCGATGTAGTTCACGATACGTTCCAATCCGGCAAATACCGCATAGCCGTTCCCGAACGGCAGCTTGCGGAAATACGCTTCAAAGACCGCACGGGTTCGGTGGGAACCGTTGATCCAATGGGCATACATCATGTTAATCTGATATTTGTCCGTGTGAAGAGCCAATCCTGCTGTCTGCATAACCATCATCCTCCAAGTAGTACCCGGCTATCCCGTGACGGGAAAATGTCGCCGTCCATTATTTAGCGTCGCTTCGTACGACTGCCGCTCCGAGACTGCCTTTAAAATGACCTAACGCCCACTCATGCCCCTGCGGATTAAAGCTTGCCACCGCATCCTCATAAACGGTAATCGCGTATCCGAAATTATAAGCATCCACTGCCGTATGCAGTACGCAAATATCAGTGCAAACCCCGATCAAATGCACCTCGGTAATGCCACGCTCCCGCAGCTTCTGATTCAGATTTGTACCGCAAAAGGCGCTGTACCGCGTTTTATCCATCCAGTAAATGCGATCCTTATAATCCTCATAAACCTCCTGCAGCTCCCCATACAGGTCACGCCCGCGGGTGCCGCGGATGTTATGGGGCGGGAACAGCTTTGTCTCCGGATGGTATGGATCCTTCTCTTCATGAAGATCAACAGCCATCACTACAAAGTCACCCCGTTCGCAGTACTGCTTCGTCAGCTTGGCAATCGTTCCTTGAATGTCTATGGCGGGAGCTCCTACCGGCAAGCTGCCGTCCACGAAATCATTCGTGAAATCTATCACGATCAAAGCCTTCATCATGACACACTCCTCTACAGAATGATGACATTGAATAAATACACCTGCACCTGCTTCTTTAATCCTACGTATAAATCGACAACAACGGTACATGATCCGTGAAGCGATACAACTGCGCCGGCCGCTGGGAATACTGGTTGGAGCTTAGCGGCTTGCCGCTATCGTCCCGTACCTCTTCCAAAATCCCCTGCCGGCTGCGGGTTGACGTAATTTTGCGGATGAAATTCGGCTCCTTAAACTCAGGCACAACCGTCTGAATCACCTGGTACAGCTCGCTCAGCGTAAAAAATTCGGGCAGAAACTGCCGGGCGATCGTCGTCTGCAGCATCTGCTGCTGAATCTTCCGGTAAGCATCCATGATGATATCCCGGTGATCAAAGGCAAGCTCGAGCTCCTCCAACGCCTCGTTGATCGTAAACAGTCCGACTTCTTCCGCATCATCGGCTGCTTGCCGGTGCTCCAGCATCCATTCCTCCACCAGCGCATAGAACGCATGGCTGATAATCCAGCCGCGGGGATCGCGCCCCGGTGCGCTGTAGACGCCCAAATACTCCAGATGGCCGCCGTCCACGCCTGTTTCCTCTTTCAGTTCTCTCTTGGCAGCATCGTAAATGGACTCGCTCTCCCGGCAAAATCCTCCGGGCAGCGCCCACATCCCGGCGCACGGCCAGGATCTGCGGCGAATGAGCATGACCTTCAGCTCCCGAATCGGGAGGGTCTTGGTGAAGGTCTTGCGCTCCCGCTTCGTCAACGTAAACATCACGATGTCGGCAGGCACACCGTCCGGCGTTCTGTACTTCTTGGCACTGCTGCTTGGCGCCTGTTCATGATCCGTCATATCCATCACCATAATATTAATTTGATAATTTCATTATGACATATATAAAAATGATGTCAAGGATTTCCTTGCCAGGAATTGCAGATATGGATTACTATGCCCCAATTGCTGCATTTTCGATTCTTTAACGTATAAAAGGTGCGGAGTTCATATCCGCACCCTCAATGGTTTATCCGCAGCTGCTTGGCGGCGTGTCTTTCCCGGTTTCCACATTTACCTTTTCCGATACGGTGTCATGAATGACCGACACGACCAGCTGAAGCAGGTAGTTGATATCGCTTTGGCTTTGCTGGAATTCCGCGACCAGCGGAATGCTGTCTATCTCCTCCTGCAGCTCCTCGATCTCGCGTTCGATTTTAGCAACCATTTCCTTGTTCTGGAAGGTTTCAAATGCTACAATTTCCTTCTGCTTCTTCTTGATTGTCTTGATCAAGCTTTGAACGCGCTCGTGATTGCGGATTTTCTCCTCCGCTTTCTTGAACACCTGGACTTCCTCACTGGTGGAGATCAGCTCGGCCAGTTCACCGGCTTTTGCCAAAATATCGTCTCGTATAATTAACTCTCTTGTATTATAGGTCTTCATTCCATATGTGTTCGTACGACCATGATCGTGTGCCAAGGTTCATCGCTCCAATTCTTTGTCATCTATATAAACCCAATTTTTATATGTCCTTTCAGAAAACCGGGCGATCGACAATTACATGATTACTTATACAGCATCCGAGGCCGGCACCGGATCGGCGATGAGATCGCCTTTAATATACCAGGTCTTCGTATCGGTCACTTTCACCTGAACGAAGCTTCCAATCAGGTCAGGGGAGCCTTCGAAATGGACCAGCTTGTTGCTCCGCGTCCGTCCGGACAGCACGGAATCGTTATTTTTGCTGATTCCTTCCACGAGCACCTCCACGGTGGCTCCAAGCAGCTGGTCATTGCTCTTGCGGCTGAACTCATTAATAACCTCATTTAAGCGCTGCAGCCTTTGGCTCTTAACCTCCATTGGAACGTTATCTTCCATGACGGCTGCCGGCGTGCCTTCACGCGGCGAGTAAATGAAGGTAAATGCCGAGTCATACCCCACCTCGCGTACGAGCGATAAGGTTTCCTCGAACTGCTCATCCGTCTCCCCAGGGAAGCCTACGATGATATCCGTCGTTAGAACGACATCAGGGATAGCCTGTTTAATCTTCCGAACGAGCTCCAAGTAGCTCTCGCGCGTATATTTACGGCTCATCCGCTTCAGCACCTGCGAGCTGCCCGACTGCACAGGCAGATGGATATGCTCCACCAGGTTGCCGCCCTTGGCAAGCACCTCGATCAGATGATCGTCGAAGTCTCTCGGGTGGGACGTCGTAAACCGGACGCGGGGGATATCGATTTTGCGGATATCGTCCATCAAATCGCCGAAGCGGTATTCGATATCGGTGAAATCCTTGCCGTAGGCATTCACGTTTTGACCAAGCAGCGTAATCTCCTTATAGCCTTGGCGGGCGAGCTCACGCACCTCGGCGATCACGTCCTCCGGACGGCGGCTGCGCTCCTTCCCGCGGGTATATGGAACAATGCAGTATGTACAGAATTTGTCACAGCCGTACATAATGTTAACCCAGCCGCGAAGTCCTTCCCGTTTCTTCGGAAGGTTCTCGACGATATCGCCTTCCTTCGACCATACCTCAACGACCATTTCCTTGCTGAACAACGCTTCTTGAATCAAATGCGGCAGACGGTGAATATTGTGCGTGCCGAAGATGAGATCCACGAAGCCATGCTTCTGAAGAATTCGGTTCACCACAGCCTCTTCCTGCGACATGCAGCCGCACACGCCGAGCAGCATATCCGGCTTCTCGGTCTTCAGATGCTTCAAATGGCCGAGCTCGCCGAATACTTTATCCTCCGCATTCTCCCGGATTGCGCAGGTGTTGAGCAGAATGATGTCCGCCTCTTTACGGTCTTCCGTCGACTGATACCCCATTTGCTCGAGCAGTCCCTTGATCGTCTCCGAATCGTGCTCGTTCATTTGGCAGCCGTAAGTATAGACGATGTAATGCTTGCCCGCGCCAAGCTGCTTGAATTCTTCCGGCAGCGCCGTATCGTACAATACCTGCACGCTCTCTTTGCCGCGCTGTTTTTCCTGTCTATGATTAGGCTCCGATAGAATATTGATTTCCCGGCCGTTAATCCGGATTCTCTTGCCATGCTCGTCTTCCGAGAGAATCTTCGCGCCTGAAAAATCAAAATACTTGGAGTAGTCCTTACTTTCCTTGGACATGCTAGGTCACTCCTTAGATCCGCTATATCTCTGGTTTCAAATTTCATCCTGCAGTATCATAGCCTGTTCGCGCAAGCAGCCTTGGCTGCCCGCTCTTTCGAAAATGGCGGAGCGAGCAGCCGCTAATGCGGAATCAATAGGCACTGTTTTAAATTATATCATGATCTTTATAGCGAAGCTACCACCGGAATACCCGTAAATTTGGACGGCGAACGTTAAAAAAGCCCGAATCGACTCCCATCGATTCAGGCTTATTTTTTATCACAGTATGATTTAGTCTATAATCTCGGCCGTATCGCCTGTTTTAGCACCGGCTGCGTTCGCTTCATCCGTGTCGATGTGCATATCCAGCGCATAGTTGTCGGATACGCGGGCGATGACATTTTCCAGAACCAATCCGCGCTCTCCGCCAAGGCGAACCTTCAGCATATCTTTATCCTTGATCCCCCATTTTTCCGCATCGGAGGTATGGAAGTGAATATGACGGGCTGCAACGATAACCCCTTCGTCGACAGTGACTTCTCCGGCAGGGCCCTTAATCGTAATGCCCGGCGTGCCGGCGATGTTGCCGGATTCGCGGACTGGAGCCTTCACGCCGATCGCAAAGGAATCGGTGCGCGAAATTTCAAGCTGGGTCGCAGGACGGGCAGGTCCCAAAATTCTCACTTTATCGAATTGTCCCTTCGTACCAATTACAGCAACCGTTTCATTCGCTGCGAATTGTCCTGGCTGGGACAATGGCTTCATTTCGGTCAATTGATATCCAGGGCCGAACAATGCCTCGATATGCTCCTGGGTTAAATGAATATGGCGGGCGGATACACCCACAGGTACAGTTTTACTCATCTGACTCACTCCTTGTTTTCTCTATATGCTGTACATGCCATTGTCTATTATACTCTCTATTACCCAAAAATAAAAAGGGAGCCGCTCGTTTACGGCCCCCGCTTCGCATGGATTTGCATGGTTGCTACAAGATTGTCAAAGTTTTATCGAATGGACCGGCATTGATGCTGCTTTTTAAATCACGACTTATCTTCCGCTTTCGATGGCAGGTTGCCCTCCAGGAAACGAAGCGCATGGCCCGACATCCATCCCTGTACCTCATCTTCCGGGTAATATTTCAGCAAAAGCTCCTGCAGGTCTGGATAGTGCCCAGGATGCGCCAGTCCTTCAACCCACCGGTCAATCCCGTCGAAATCCGATCCGAACATCAAGTGCTTTGCTCCGCCAAGCTCGCAAATCTTCTCAATATGCGGAAGCAGATCCTCCGGCTTCACTCCCTGCCCATCGCTCCGTATGAACCATGGCACGAACGTTATTCCAATTCGCCCGTCCAAGGCAACAAGCGCTCGTATCTGATCGTCCCGTAAATTACGCGGATGCGGACAGATGGTATAGGCGTTCGAATGGGAAGCGATGACGGGTCGGCTCGTCAGCTCCATCAGCTCCCAGAAGCCGGCCTCGGACAAATGGGACACGTCCAGCACCATTCCGATCTCATTGCACAGCCTTACCAGCTCACGGCCCCGCTCCGTAAAACCGCCGTTTCGGGACTCCATCGCTCCATCCGCCGCCCAATTGGCATAATTCCAGGTTATCCCCATGCAGCGCACGCCCAGTTCATAACACAGCCTCACATAGTGGAGATTCCCTTCCAGCCCGTCAACGCCCTCGAGCGACAGCAGGCCATAGCGGTCCTTCCCGCTCCCTTCCCTAATCGCCTGAACCTGCTCCTTCCAGAGCAGCGGCTTCACGAATCCTGGATCCGCAAGGCGTCTTCGATACACTTCAATCTGCGCAAGCACCCGTTCAAACGACGGCCGGCCGTACTGTTCCGATAAGAATACAGCAAACACCTGCAGATCAACGTGACCCTGAATCATTCGCTCCAGGCTGACATCCAGCTTCGGATCGTTCTTAAAGGAGGCGCTCGAATCCTCCCATAATTTGCTTAAGGCGTCACAGTGAAAATCAACCGTCTGCATAACAGCTCAGGCCTCTCCCTTCAGGGCTTGGTCATAGCAAAAAGCCTGCTTACTCGAAAAAAGGGTAAACAGGCTATACCTCACTTTAAACTCTATCTAGGCTCCACAATTAATTTAATTGCCGTTCGGTCTTCGCCATCAATCACAATATCCGTAAAAGCAGGGATACAGATCAGATCCACCCCGCTCGGTGCTACAAATCCCCGGGCTATCGCAACAGCTTTAATGGCCTGGTTCAGTGCTCCCGCCCCTATCGCCTGCAGCTCTGCTCCCCCACGTTCCCGAAGAACTCCAGCTAGCGCCCCTGCAACCGAATTGGGATTGGATTTTGCTGAAACTTTTAATACTTCCATGGTAAGTACCTCCCCTGGGAATGTTGAGTGATGGTTTGCTTCCGCTTACTAGATGTTATTCGTGAGAGGGGAAAAAATTCCTGCTTTTTGCCATTCGTTCCTATTTTTCATTAAACGGATTTCACCGCTTTTAATCCATTCGCCATTCATCTTCATACATGCGGATTTTTTCAATCCGGCGCGCTTTGCCGCTCGTTTCGTCCAGCTCGGCGAATACGGCATGGAACTGCCATTTCCCTTCATCGACCTGGAAGCGGGCAGGAAGCTGGGTTTTGAATTTATACAGCACCGCCTCGCGCTGCATGCCGAGGATTCCTTCTTTGGAGCCGACCATACCGGTATCGGTGATATAAGCCGTTCCACCAGGCAAAATGGTGTCATCATTGCTCTGTACATGCGTGTGGGTACCGACGACCATAGAAGCACGTCCGTCCATATGCCAGCCCATGGCTATTTTCTCCGAAGTAGCTTCGGCGTGAAAATCGACGAGAATGCACTTCACCTTCTGACGGAGCTCGTCCACGATGTCATCGGCCGCCCGGAAGGGGCAGTCGATCGCCGGCAGAAACGTTCGGCCTTGAAGGTTCACGATCGCCAGCTGCTTGCCGTTGGCTTTGATTACCGTATACCCTTGCCCCGGGGTTCCCGGCGGAAAATTCGCCGGACGAACCATTCGCGGCTCATCGTCAATGAATTCAAAAATGTCCTTGTTGTCCCACGTATGGTTGCCCATCGTAATGCCGTGAATGCCCCAATTGAAAAACTCGTTTGCGATGGCCGAGGTGATCCCCCGCCCTGACGCCGCATTCTCGCCATTGGCAATGATGATATGCGGATTGTATTTCGACTTCAGTTCCGGCAGGGATGCTTTCAACGCTTTTCGCCCCGTGCTGCCAACGATATCTCCGATAAATAAGACGTTGATGTCAATCACTCCTCTAACAGGAAGCTTCTGCAATACTTGAATATAGGCTTCCGATCTCATTACGTTCATTTCTTCTGTAAAGATAAAAAGTGGCCGTTATAGCGGCCACTTTCTAAATTCGATGCATTATTTCGCGTAATCCACCGCTCGGGTTTCCCGGATCACGGTGACCTTGATATGACCTGGGTAATCCAGTTCATTCTCAATCGTCTTGGTGATGTCGCGTGCCAAGCGGAATGCTTCGGCATCGTCGATCTTGTCAGGTTGAACCATGACGCGAACTTCACGGCCCGCTTGAATCGCGTAGGATTTCTCCACGCCTTCAAACGATTCGGAAATTTCTTCGAGCTTCTCAAGGCGTCTAATATACGTCTCCAGCGTCTCTCTGCGTGCTCCCGGTCTGGCCGCGGACAATGCGTCAGCAGCACCTACCAGCATCGCAATCACGGAAGTTGCTTCGCAATCCCCGTGGTGAGAGGCAATACTGTTGATAACCACCGGATGTTCCTTGTACTTCTTCGCCAGCTCCACGCCAATTTCAACGTGTGAACCTTCCACTTCATGATCCAGCGCTTTACCGATGTCATGCAACAGTCCTGCTCGCTTCGCAAGAACGATGTCTTCGCCCAATTCGCCAGCCATCAGACCAGCCAAATAGGCGACTTCCATGGAATGCTTCAGCACGTTTTGCCCATAGCTTGTACGGAATTTCAGTCGTCCCAAAATTTTGATCAAATCCGGGTGCAGACCGTGTACGCCAACCTCAAAGGTTGCTTGTTCTCCGTATTCGCGGATGCGTTCGTCAACTTCCTTACGGGATTTCTCCACCATTTCCTCGATACGAGCCGGATGAATCCGTCCGTCCGCCACCAGCTTCTCGAGCGCTGTTCGCGCAATCTCGCGGCGAATTGGATCAAATCCGGACAATATAACAGCTTCCGGCGTATCATCGATAATAAGGTCAATCCCTGTGAGGGTCTCAAGCGCACGGATATTCCGGCCTTCACGTCCGATGATCCGGCCCTTCATCTCTTCGTTCGGCAGCGTAACTACAGATACCGTCGTTTCAGCCACATGATCAGCCGCACAGCGCTGAATCGCCAGCGTAATGATCTCGCGTGACTTCTTGTCGGCCTCTTCCTTCGCCTGCTGCTCGATTTCTTTGATCATCTGAGCGGTTTCGTGACGAACCTCCTGCTCGACATTGCTGAGAATAATGCTGCGAGCATCCTCCATCGTCAGATTGGAGATGCGCTCCAGTTCCGTTGTTTGCTTCTTGTAAATCGCATCGATTTGCTGCTGGGTCTCTTCAATTCGTTTCTCTTTGTTCGCCACCTGTTCTTCTTTACGTTCCAAAGATTCTATTTTTTTATCCAGCGACTCTTCCTTTTGCAACAATCTGCGCTCCTGCCGTTGTATTTCGTTACGGCGCTCACGAGTGTCTTTTTCAGCTTCGGCTCTGATTCTATGGACTTCGTCCTTAGCCTCAAGAACCGTTTCTTTCTTCAATGCCTCGGCTTCCTTCTTTGCACTTTCAACAATCTGCAAAGCGGCGTGCTCGGCACTGGAAATTTTAGCTTCTGCAAGGGATTTGCGAATAAAATAACCGAACCCAAAGAATATAGCGGCTACAACGAGAACGATTATGATCCACCAAATTGGATGCATCTGATCACCTCCTCGTTGGTTCCTCCAAGGCATTCCTTGGGAAATGTGCAATTGTCAGTTACTCATTCATACATAAAATACCGGCAGCTGCCTGCCGTCCATGCTGCGTGCATCTGGTTGCCCGCATATTCCGCTTGAATCCAGCGGAATTCATTTCACTATGAATTAGCGATAAAATGAATCTTTCACAAAGTAGTCACTTTTTTGGAAGGAAAAAGGATGCTAATTTAAAAAAAGATTCATGTTTATTTTATTATTTATAAAAAGATATTGTCAAGGGAAAGCAATGGGTAAACGTCAGTTTCAGTCACAAGTGCCAATATCTATGCAGAGGTTGGCACCTTTCGTTCATTTCATTCAAACTCTTCCAGTTCCTGGTCGTCCGCTCCATACTCCTGCTCCTCTTCGATTAGACGCCTTAGCGCCTGCCTCGCCTGTTCCCCGCTAAAGCCGCGCCGCATCAAATACGCTCCCGTCTTCCGCTTGCGATCCAGCAGCTCGCCCTTCGTCTGCTGCCATTTCTTTCTTGCAACCACAAGTGCGCTTTCCAGCTCCTCCTCGGCACTTACCTCGCTCAGCGCCTCCGATATCAGCTCGGTCCGGATCCCTTTCTGCCTCAGCTCCTGCTTTACCCACAGGCGGCCCTTCTTATGCCCTGTCATCCGCTGCTCCGCCCACATTCTCGCATATAATGCGTCGTCGATCAGCTTCTCCGCCTCAAGCCGCCGGAGCGTCACCTCTATGCTATCCGGATCCGCTCCCTTCTGCTGCAGGCGCTGCACGATTTCCTGCGATGTCCGGGGCTTCCTTGACAGATAATTCAGTGCCTCAACATAGGCCCGCTGCCTTTCATCCACGACTACGATATCCTGAAGCTCCTCCTTGCGGAAAATGCTCCCCTTCAGCATACGGTATTTCAGCATCACGTCTTCATGAACCGTCATCTCATAAGGACCGAACGATATCTTATAACGTCCTCTAGGCTTGCGCAGCTTCTCCACGGACGTGATCACCAGATCCTCCTGATCCGGAAAATGCTCGATCCCCGAAGAAGCTTCTTCGGTTATTTCACGATTATCACTCATAGCTTCTCCTTATCGCTCTGCAGCTTTTACATACTCCATACCATGGATGACTATTACGCTCCCGCATTACGATAATGCAAAGAAGACCGTCCAGGCGTTCTTCTCAACACCGGACGGTCCTAGCACTATCAGAAATAGCTGGGCATTATTCCACTTTAAATAGATCTTGCTCTTCCAGCTCCTCTTGCTCCTTCTCGCTTGCGCTCGGTTCAGGAACAACCGTGGTCAAGTTGCTTGCTTCCCGGATTTTGTTCTCGATCACATTCGCCACTTCCGGATGCTCCTTCAGGAATTGCTTCGCATTCTCACGTCCCTGGCCAAGACGATCGCCGCCAAAGGAATACCAAGCACCGCTCTTATCCACAATATCAAGCTCAGTACCGATATCGATCAGGCTTCCCTCTCTGGAGATGCCTTCACCGTACATAATGTCAAGCTCGGCTTGTTTAAACGGAGGCGCAACTTTGTTCTTAACCACTTTAATCCGTGTGCGGTTACCTACGACGTCATTCCCCATCTTAATGCTCTCTACACGGCGTACATCCAAACGGACGGTGGAGTAGAACTTCAAGGCACGGCCACCCGGTGTCGTCTCAGGGTTACCGAACATAACGCCGACCTTCTCACGAAGCTGGTTAATAAAGATGGCAATCGTTTTGGACTTGTTGATCGCGCCGGACAGTTTACGCAGAGCCTGGGACATCAGACGAGCCTGCAGACCCACATGGGAGTCACCCATGTCGCCTTCAATCTCGGCCTTCGGCACAAGCGCTGCGACCGAGTCGATAACAATGATATCGACTGCACCGCTGCGCACCAAAGCTTCAGCAATTTCAAGCGCTTGCTCACCCGTATCCGGCTGGGAAAGCAGGAGTTCATCGATGTTAACGCCCAATTTGCTCGCATAGGACGGATCCAGTGCGTGCTCGGCATCGATAAACGCAGCTTGTCCGCCAGTCTTCTGAACCTCAGCAATCGCATGGAGCGCTACAGTCGTTTTACCGGAGGATTCCGGTCCATATACTTCAATAATCCGGCCTCTAGGCAATCCGCCGGTTCCAAGTGCTATATCCAATGCCAGCGATCCGCTAGGCACAATCTCTACCTGCATATGGGTGGACTCACCCAATTTCATGATGGAACCTTTTCCGAACTGTTTCTCTATCTGACGAAGCGCCATTTCAAGCGCAGCACGACGATCTGACAATTGTTCCACAACCCTTCACTGTTGATAGTCTAATCATACCTTGTTTTGACACGTTTGCCAAGCTTTTTTTCGAACATACATTCGTTTTTTTAACCCTCCCCCTTCCCTGCTCATTTCCGGGCAGTCTCCATAAACAAGCAAAACCGCGGCATCATCCTTCGATATGCCACGGTTCTTCCGTACTTCCGATTATACCTGGATCGATTCTCCAGTTCAAGAACAATGTAAAAGATTTACTATTATTATGTCATGCAGCTCCGCATTCATTCACGAAGTTGGGGCTCCTGCTACGCCTGCTCCGATCCCTCCGAGACAAGCCGCCGCCATAAGCGGTACAGCAGCGCCTTCGTCGCGCGCAAACGGATCGTCTCCCGGTTGCCTTGAAGATTAAGCTCGTGCACCTCGGTCTCTCTTCCGCGCTGGGACAATCCGATGTATACAAGCCCCACCGGCTTGCGTTCGGCATAACCGGGGCCGGCTACGCCGGTAACGGACAGTCCGAAATCGCTGTCGGTGATCAGCCGGACATTCTCCGCGAGGGCCTGAGCGACCTCCCTGCTCACTGCGCCGGGCGCATCATCGCCTTCCAGCAACGCTTGCGGGATATGCACAAGCTTTCGCTTCATTTCATTCGTGTAGGAAACGATCCCTCCAAGGAACATCGTCGCGCTGCCAGGTACGGAGGTCAAGCTTTCCGCCACCAGACCGCCCGTGCAGCTCTCCGCCGCGCTCAGCGTCAATCCCCGGTCTGCCATCGTGTCGACAATCACCTTCTCGATCGGCACATCCTCGCTGGCGTACATGAATTCGGGGCCGCGCTCGCGAATCCGCTCTTGCAGCTCATCAAGGCGGACCATCGCTTCGGACTCGCTTGCAGCCTTGGTGGATATGCGGACGGTCACCTCACCGTCCTTCGCATACAGCGCGATCGTCGGGTCGGTCTGCTCGGTGATCAGGTCCGAAAGCCTCTCATCCAAGGCAGATTCCCCGATTCCGGCAAACTTCAGCATCTTGGAGTAGATCGGAAGCTCATCCGTCAGCACATGCTGGAGCAGCCAAGGCTTGGCTTGCTGCTCGAACATCGGGATCAATTCCTTCGGCGGTCCCGGCAATACGATGTAATGCGTCCCGTCCTGCGTGATCGCATTGCCAACGGCCAGCCCGGTTTCGTTCGGCAGCGGCGTTCCCCCTTCGATGGCAATCGCCTGGCGGCGGTTGTTCTCGGTCATAACGACGCCCCGGTCCTGGAAGAAACGCTCAATGCGGTCCATGGCCATCCTGTCGATATGCAGCGACCGGTTCAGCAGCGAAGCCAGCGCATCCTTCGTCAGGTCGTCCTGGGTAGGACCGAGCCCGCCCGATAGGATGACGATGTCCGCTCTGCTGCTCGACAGGCGGAGCGCTTCCTTCAATCGCTCCATGTTGTCCCCGACTACGGTTTGGTAATATACGTCGATGCCCATGGCTGCAAGCTCTCTGGATAAGTACTGGGCATTGGTGTTTACAATCTGCCCCAGCAGCAATTCCGTTCCGACTGCAATGATCTCTGCTTTCATACGATAATAGCCCCTCCTGTACTCTTTTATGTTTGGTCTCGATATGGCTCAAACGGTGATAACAATGGAGTGCGGAAGAAAAAAGCAATAGGATTGCTCCTATTGCTGTTATGCTCCTGCACCGTCAAGCAGATGCCTGTTCTTGACAAAGTATTCGATTCCCGAATAAATCGTAATGGCCGCAGCAGCCCAGATCGCAATGATATCGAATGGGATGCCGAGGAACACAAACGGAAAGTTGTTAATCAGCAGCGCGACAATCGCCACAATCTGAATGACGGTTTTGATCTTGCCGGACTGCCCGGCCGCGACGACCGCGCCGTCAAGAAGCGCAATCTGGCGCAATCCGGTAACCGCAAACTCCCTGCTGATAATGACAACCGCAATCCAAGAATCGCATTTGCCCATCTCCACAAGGGAAATGAGAATAGCCGCCACGAGCAGCTTGTCTGCCAGCGGATCCAGCAGCTTTCCGAGGTTCGTTACCATGTTGTTCTTCCTGGCCAAATACCCGTCAATCCCGTCCGTGCTTGCAGCAAGGATGAAGATCAGCGCCGCGATCAGCTGATTGTACGGGAGCTCGAAACCGTGCCACACAATCGGATCCGGGTAAAAATCAAAATCCACCAGCAAAAATACCATCATGATAGGGATCAAGCATATACGGGCAAGCGTGATTCGGTTGGGTAAATTCATAGGGCAACCTCCCTTGCATCGGGTTGTCTTGAAATTTCAGCAGCCCCACAAACGGCTGAGCGGATCACTCGCGGCAAGGCCGCCCCTCCCAAGGGCCAAAAAGGTCTGAAGCGCTGAACGCTTTCCGTCATATTCATCCCCCAGTAATCTATGTATACGTTAATTCTTATATATCGTTTTTTAGTATAATCTTTCCGATTGCAGCCTGTCAAAAGGACAAACTGCAAGCCGGCAGGAATGCAGATGAAACGTCCATAGATTATTTGAAGTTGGTGAATTGCAAATCGAGCGGCAGATCCGCTTTGCGCAGCAGCTGCATGATCGCTTGAAGATCGTCCTTGCTCTTTCCGGTTACCCGGATTTGGTCTCCTTGAATCTGGCTCTTGACCTTCAGCTTGGAATCCCGGATAAGGATATTGATCTTCTTGGCGTTCTCCTGATCGATCCCCTGCTTCAGCGCCAGCCGCTGTCTCACCGTTCCCATGGAAGCCGGTTCGATTTTGCCGTACTCGACGTTCTTGATCGACAAGCCGCGCTTGATCATCTTCGTTTGCAGAATATCGATGACCGCATTCAGCTTGTACTCATCGTCGGACGTAATGATCAGGGCGTCCTTCTCCAGCTTCAGGCTGCTCTTGCTTCCCTTGAAATCAAAACGGTTCTCGATTTCCCGTTCAGCCTGATTAACCGCGTTGTTCAGTTCCTGCATATCCATCTTGGATACGATATCAAATGAATTTTCCGAAGCCATGGTGAATCCTTCCTCCTTGCATTATGCTGCTTCTATTATAGGTAAAACGAAGGCGCAAGTCTAATCCGTAAATGACATATACAGGCGGCGCGCCCTTCATTTTCGGGAACGAAAAAGACCCCGTTGTCCGCCGGCCCGGCGAACACGAAGCCCATCCATCGTCAATGTCTTGATTTCGGCTCACGCATCGGACGGCGGAACATGCTCAGAATTCCGAGCAGGACAAATGCCAGCCCAAAGCCTAATATGCCGTATCCCCAGTCGCCTGGAATTAAATAATATCCCAAGAGGCTGACAATAACACCCAATCCGAACACGATCCAGTTGACCGTCATACCGCATCACCTCATAAACAGGAAGTGAATAACAGCATGTTTTATCCAAACATGCCGTTAGTATCATTTCCTCGAAGCAAGGCAATTATTCAGTAGCGGCTTCGGCCGGCTCGAGAATGATGCGGGACGTCGTCTTGCCGTCGGTCACCGTCTGCCCGCCTACCTTAATCGTTGTTGCGGTCGAGTTGCCGGATTTTACGTACATGCCCTGACTGTCGAGATCGTAGCTGATCGCTGCGCCGTTCTCCAGCATCCCGAAAAACAGCTTCTCCCCGGACGAATTTTTCCCACGGTATACTTCAACCCAGCTCTGGGCATTGCTGCCTGCCACAAGCTCTACCTTTACATTAGATCCCGTTACCTTAAAGATGGTGTTTTTGCCTTCGGTCCGATCCTGCGTCACCGTCGTTTGACCTGGAACCGCGTCATCCGGACTATCCGTACCCGTTCCATCAGTACCATCGGTGCTGTCCGTATTATCGGTGCCTTCGGTGCCGTCAGCGGTATCCGTGCCGTCAGCGGCATCCGTACCGTCCGTGCCATCCGTCCCTTCGCCGTTCGTGTCACCGCCGGTTTCGCCTGTCGCCGTCCCGCTGCCCTTGGCGCCATCGCCATCACCCGGCGTTTGGGTCGTCTGTTGCTGGCCCTGATCCGTCTGCGTCTGGTCATTCTGGCTGACCGGAGGCGCATCCGATTTATTGGAATGGGTCGCAACCAGGTAGATCACCACGACGATCAGGATGGGAAACGTCCACATCAACAGGGTCGGCAGCCATTTCATATTCCGTTCGCCTGCAGGCCGGCTGGCGCGTTTTTGGATCACCGGCTCCATCGTCGGCTCCGCTTCCGTTTTCGGAACATCCTGTTTATGACCTTCCAGCAGCTCCTCCGGGTTGATGCCCACGGCTTCCGCATAGGTTTTGATGAATGCCCGCACGTAAAAACTGCCGGGAAGTACTTTGTAATCCCCTGCCTCGATGGCTTCCAAGTATCGTTTGCGTATTTTTGTCATTTCCTGCACGTCATCAAGGCTCATTCCTTTTTGCAGACGCGCCTCCCTCAATTGCTGTCCCAGTTCGGACATGCCATCACCTCCTACTTAGAATACTATGTAGTCCGAAGAACATATTATAAATCGTCACTATAAGAACCTGTGAACGTATCATAAACGATTTCCTCGTCCGGATTGTTTCGCAATTCAATAATAATGTCAAAATCATCATAGGAATATTCGGATTCGCGCACGAAAATATCCGGATGCTCGATCACCTTCGTGCTCTCCATGCTCATAATGTCCTGGAGCAGCTGGTAATGACGCTCATTCGAACGGATCGTGCTGACGATTCCGTCGATGATAAACACGTTGTTCGGGTTCATTTCATCCTCGGAGAGCTGACTGCGGATCGTCTGCCGCAGCAGGGTGGACGAAACGAAGGTCCAGCGCTTCATGGCGCAGACGCTGCCCGCAATAATAGACTCCGTTTTGCCGACGCGCGGCATGCCCCGAAGTCCCACCACCTGATTTCCTTCCCTTTTGAACATTTCACCCAAAAAGTCAACAAGTAAACCGAGCTCATCGCGCGTAAAACGAAATGTTTTACGATCGTCCGAGTCCCGGTCAATGTATCGTCCATGCCGGACAGCCAAAATATCCACCAGCTTGGGAGGTCTTAAGGCTGTTACCGTAATATTCGCAACCTTATTTAACATTTTACCCATGAGGATGATTTTTTCTTCATCATCGGTCTCTAGGAGCATACCGCGAGTACGGCCTTCCACGCCGTTGATCGTCAGGATGTTCACTTCCAGCATACCGAGCACGGAGGCGATGTCGCCAAGGAGGCCCGGCCGGTTTTTATGTATTTTATACTCCATGTACCACTGATTCGATTCCACAAAGACACCTCTTTGCACTTCTTTTCCATCTATATTCGACAATTCCCTTGTATTTTCCACAAAAAACGAGTCAAATGATTAATGGGTCACGTTAATGATATATAAAATAAAAATGAAAGGCAAGTATTAACGGTGACATGAAAATTACATTCTTTTATCTTGACAAAAAGCCCCTTGTAAAGGGGGCTTTTTGCAAGCGTATTAGGCGTTGTGTTTGGCCAATTTCACCATCAGACGGGCGATCACGCGGCGCTCTTCTTCACTTCCTACGTCCCACAATTCCTTAATTGCACGGTTGGAAGCATTCTGAGGGTCGATCTTCTCGTCGAGAAAGTCGCCGATTTCGTACGCAAGCTGTGAAATGGTGTCTTCGTTCATACCGGCTTTTTCGGCTTGCACGACACGCTCGCCCAGGAACTTCTTCCAGGAATCAAAGTTCTTGATTACGGATGACATGATGAAATCCTCCTTTTGCTTGTGGCAATTGAGATTGAAGTAACCAATAGTAATATGTCCCCGTAATCAATCCCTTATGAGTGGTGAATTACACCACGATTGCCGCCTACGTCACCCATCCGCCGTTCGGACTGATCACTTGACCGGTAATGTATCCGGATTCGGGCAGCGCCAGAAAATATACAAGCGACGATATTTCATCCGGATGCGCCAACCGGCCCGCCGGAATTTCATCTTCGAGCATCCGAATCTCATCGGAAGCCAAATGCTCCAGCATCGACGTATCCACCGCGCCGGGTGCAACGGCATTAACGGTGACGCCCGAAGGGGCTAGCTCCTTCGCCAGCGCCTTCGTAAACGCATTGACGCCGCCTTTGCTTGTGGAGTACAGCACCTCGCACGAGGCGCCGGACAGTCCCCAGACGGAGGACACATTGATGATTCTCCCGAACCGCTGGGAGATCATCCGATCCATGAAAGCCTGGGTGCATAGGAACATGCCTTTTAAATTAATCGACATGAGGGAATCCCACTCCGCTTCGGTAACGTCGGACAACAGCCCATAGTGGGACACCCCAGCATTGTTGACCAGAATATCAGGCTCCATGCCGTGGCTCTGGAGCTTTTCTTTCATCCGCAAAATCTGCTCCTTGTCGCGCAGGTCGGCCGATACCGTCAGCACCCGCGCGCCATGCTCAAGGCATCGCCTCGCCACTTCATTGGCCGCTTCATGCGAATTCATATAGTGGATGATCACATTCATCCGAACCGACGCGAAGCGCTCGGCAATCGCCGCTCCGATTCCCCTGCTGGCGCCTGTAATAAGCACCGTCATCTCCCCGATCGGCTTCATTTCCTTTCCCATGCCTGTCATCACCTACGGACTCACCACGATCGAAACAGCCAGCTGATTCCAATCGACATGCTCCTGGAGACGGCGGTTTACTTCTTCAAGCGTGATCGATTCATAGACTGGCAGCACTTTAAACAGGTCGGCACCGCGGAACTGATAACGTGTAAATTCATGCGCAATGTTCTCAGGGGAATTGAGCATGCGCAGGTAACCGCCCATTTTTTTCTTGCGGGCCCGCTCGAAATCATCCTCCCGGAATCCGCTGGCCTTCAGCTTATCGACTTCTTCGCGGATGCGGGCAAGCAGGGCGTCCGGATCCTTCGTATCCCCGCCGACCGCGGAGAACGCATACTCCGGCGAGCTGTTGTATTCGTGCCCGAAGCTGTCCGAGATCAGGTCGTCTTCATACAGCTTCTGATACAGCTCGGTGCTCGCCCCGAACAGAAGATCCATCATCAGCTTGGTGGTCAAATCCCGGCGCAGCTGCTCCTCACCAGACAAGCCCGTCTCCTTCTCCTTGAAGCCGAACAGGCACTTCGGCAGCGATACCGCAAGCCGGCTCTCGCGCCGCTTCTCGGCGACCTCCGTCGGCTCAGGATCGAAAATACGCTCAATCTTGCCCTGTTGATCATAAGATTTCCGCGCTTGGTTGGAACGGATCAAATTCATCGTCTCTTCCGGGTCCACCCCGCCGACCACGAACAGCAGCATATTGCTTGGATGATAGAATGCATTGTAACAGGTGTACAGGTCTTCCTTCGTGATCGTTCCGATGGACTCCACCGTGCCGGCAATATCAATATGAACGGGATGCACCTTATACATTGCCTCGATCAGCCCGAAATATACGCGCCAATCCGGGTTATCCTGGTACATATTGATTTCTTGGCCGATAATCCCCTTCTCCTTCTCGACGTTCTGGTCCGTAAAATAAGGGTTCTGAACGAAATCGATCAAGGTTTCCAGGTTTTCATGGATATGATCCGTAGCGGAGAATAGGTACACGGTCTGGTCAAAACTGGTGAAGGCGTTGGCGGAAGCTCCGTTGGAAGCAAATTTCGCAAAGATATCGCCCTCTGGCTCCTCGAACATTTTGTGCTCGAGAAAATGCGCGATCCCGTCGGGCACCCGAACCTCAGCTGCTCCCTCCACCTTGAAGTGATTGTCCACCGAACCGTATTTGGTAGCGAAGGTCGCATAGGTTTTCTGGAATCCGGGCTTTGGCAGCACATAGACGCGCAGCCCGTTATCCATCACCTCGTAATACAGCGTCTCCTGCAGGTTGTCATAATGAATGCGTTCCACGGGCTATTCCTCCTTTTGACCTTTCAGGAAGTAAATCGTGTCCAGTGAAAATGCGGAGGCCGCCTGCTTCACATCATCCGCGGACATGCGATCCACCTGATCGAGAAGCTCATCCGGCGTGCGCTCCTTGCCGGACAGCTGGCGGTTGAAATCATAGGCGATCATCTCGAAGGCCGAATCCTGCATTTCCTTGATCACGTTCCGGATCATGGCCTTCGTCTGGGACATCTCGATATCCGTAATGGCGCCTTGCGCCATATCATCCAGCTGCTTGCGGATGATATCCACCGCTTTGTCAAAATTTTGAACCTCAATGCCGGACTGGATCGTGGCGATGCCTTTATGCCCGTCATAGCGGGAAGAGGCGTAATAAGCGAGGCTTGCCTTCTCGCGCACGTTGACGAACAGCTTCGAATGCGGATATCCGCCAAGAATGCCGTTGTAAAGAAGGGCTGCGGCATACTCGTCGTCCCCGTACGTGATGGTGCTGCGGAGCCCCATGTTCAGCTTGCCCTGGTTAATGTCCAGCTGCTCGATGACCGTTTGGGTATCTCTAGCCGCCGCGCGCGTAACCGAAGGCTTGTAATCCTTGGTCTGCGTCCGGTCCAGCTTGAAGTGCTCCTCCACAAGCTTCTTTACTTCATCAAGGGTGGTATCGCCAACCACGTACAAATCAAGCACCGACTCATCCAGCCATTTCCGGTAAGCCTGATAAAGCCCATCCGGCGTGATTCCTTCGAGATCCTTGCGTTCTCCCAAAGGATGCAAACGGTAAGGCTCATCCTTGCACATTACCTCGATGCAGCGCTCGGCGGCGTAGCGGATTTTATCATTCACGATGGATTCGAGCTTCTTCCTTACGGTATCGCGCTCGGTCTGCACGTATGCTTTGCGGAATGCGCCGTTCTCGAGCACCGGCTCCGTAAACGCCTCGCCTAAAAATGCAAACGAAGAAGAAAGCAGGCTCTCCGGGCTGTTTACGAACGAATCGTTAATCGTGTCCATCCGGAAGTGAACGATCTGATAATCGCCCCGTTTATAAATATCGAAGCCAAAGCCGGCTCCATACAGCTGCTCAAGGCGTTCCCGGAACGCTCTGGTCTCGGGATAGGATACGGTTCCCCGGCGCAGCACGAATGGCGTCAGCGCGGTCGTTGTGACGGTATCTTCAGCTAAAGGGCTTCCGGCGTAAAGCGATATCGCAAATGTCTTGAATCGGCGCGTAGGCAGCACGTGGATCCGCATTCCACCGGCTGTGCCGTGTTCAAATTCGGTTTTCGTCAAGGTCCTTATCCCCTTACTTCGTGGATTGTCATTGCCATAATTTACTCATCATTTATCGTTCATTCTAACCCATTGCAAAGTGAAGAAGCAACCGAAGACAGGTCCCCGGTTGCTTGTAAAACGGCTTACATACAGAAGATATGCTGTCCGATGGTCTTGACCTGAGGCCGTGTCCAGATCCAAGGCGATGTCGCCGTTTTCGGGTTAAAGTAATAGAGACAGCCGCCGGTCGGATCCCAACCGTTGATGGCCTGGATCACCGCTTTTCTGGCATTTTCGTTTGGCTCGAGCCAAATTTGCCCGTCCGCGACGGCCGTGAATGCCCGCGGCTGAAAAATAACCCCGTGCGGCGTATTCGGGAAGCTTGGCGACTTGACCCGGTTTAAAATAACGGCTGCAACGGCAACCTGCCCTTCGAATGGTTCGCCCCGGGCTTCCCCATAAACCGCGTTGGCCATGATCTTAATGTCATTTTCAGATAAACCCATCGTATTCGAAGAGGCCAGGTTGTTGTCTCCCCCGCCGCCTGCATTCCCTGCATTCCCTCCGGCTCCGGCACCGGCATTGCCGCCTCCCCCTTCATGAAGCTTCGGCTCCGTCGGCTTAAAATCCTTCGTTGCATTGTACAGCTTCAGCTTGACCTTCGGTCCGACGATGCCGTCTACCTTCATTCCGAATTCGGATTGGAACCATTTCACCGCTCCCAACGTTTTGGAGCCGAATACGCTGTCGATTTTTCCATAATAAAAGCCCAAATGCTTTAGACGGCCCTGCAGCTCATATACATCCTCGCCATAGGAGCCGAATTTGATCGTTTGCTGGCTGAAAGTGGGTATCGCATCCTGTACTGCCGGATTGTCGTCTGCATGAAGGGTGCCTTGAGCGAATACCGTGCCTGATAACAGAATCGCCGTGCTTATCATAATCAAGATTCTCGAGTTTTTCATGCTGCGCTCTACCTTTCTCTTATGGTTTAACAAGCCTCGCTAACGTATATTATGACAAGCCTGCCATGTTCCTATGCACCTGATGAACCTTGGGCACGGAGCTGTATCGATGGGAGGAACATTTCGTGCAGCAGGATGCTTTTTCACGACAAAAAGGGTGCCCGCGTGATCAAATGATCATTACGAGCACCCATTTTTAACGCAAATTAACACCATATACGCAAATCATGACCATTGCTTCATCCATGAAGCGATTCGCTTTGATCCAGCTCGACGCATGCCATGACAAGAGCGCCTACCCCGTGAAGGTCATTTTCGCAGCGGTCCCTCTGCACGTAATGCCTGTAATCGCCGACGCCTGTCCCGATACAAATATCGGGCATGATCAGCTGACCCCGTTCATTGTAGTATACCGCATCGACCAGTCCCTGGTACCCGCGCCGAGCATGCTCCAGGCACGAAGAATCCAGATGGCCCAGCCGCACGCCCTTTGCCAGTGTATACACAAAGAGGCTTGAGCATGACGTTTCCAGCCAATTATCCGGCTCCCCTCCTTTATCCAGCACCTGATACCATAGTCCGCTCGCCGGGTCCTGGCAGCCAACGAGAGCCTTGCATAAGTCGCGCAGCACCGGTATAAGCGTTGCCCTTCCCGCATGATCCTCAGGGAGCATATCAAGAAATTCGACAAGCGATAGCGCATACCATCCCACGGACCGCCCCCAATATTCGGGCGATTGGCCTGTGGCCGGATCGGCCCACGGCATATGCCTGCTCTCATCCCATGCATGGTAATACAAGCCGCTCGCTTCATTCCGCGTATTTTTTCGCATCAGCTGCTCCTGATACAGCACTTCATCATACAAATGCGGCTGCCCGTATTGCTGTCCGTATTTCATCGTAAACACGCCGCCCATGTACAGCCCGTCAAGCCACATCTGGTAAGGATACCGGTCCTTATGCCAATATCCTCCCTCGGTCGTCCGGTTCAAGGCAGACTGCAGGCGAAGCAGCTTATCCGCCGCTGCCTTGTATTTGCGCTCTGGCTTGATCGCGTCCAGCTCCAGCAGCAGCAGGCCGGCCTGAACGGAATCCAGCTCGCCGCGGTCCAGCAGTACATTCCCGTTTGTATCGACGAGATGATCGACATAACCTTTTATATATTCCAAATATCGCGCTTCTCCGCATCTCCTCCAGAGCTGGAACATTCCCGTCAGAAACACGCCCTGATGGTAATGCCATCTCCCGGCAGGCGGGAGCTCCTCAGGGGAAAATGTCTCCATGATGGAACGGCAGGCCTCGATGCCAAGCCGGAGTGGTGTAATGTCTGCGGGCGCTTTGTGCTGCGTTTGATTGGACATCTCTACTTCCTCCCTTTAGAGGTTGTTCAAAAAGTCATCTTTGATCACGAAGCGAATCAAAGTAACCCGGCATCGAATCTTGAATTCAGCCGGGCCGAAGCATAAGCTTCAGTGTTGAAAAACCGGACTTTTGAACTCGCTCTTTAAATGATCTGCTTGAGCTGAACATCAGAATACCGGTTTACAGAATAACGCCATCCTTGAAGATGGAGATTTCCCGGAAGCCGCCCATTTCGTTATGTGTCCGCCGCACCCCCGAGGCCAGCTGAAGGATCTGATCGGTCAATGCCTCCTCGAGCTCTTCCATACGGGCTCCTTCCACCAATGTTCCCGCATTGAAATCGATCCAATGGGGCTTACGGGCGGCGAGCTCCGAATTCGTAGAAATCTTTACCGTTGGCACTGGCCCGCCGAACGGCGTTCCTCTTCCCGTCGTGAAGAGCACGAGATGCGCTCCGGCCGCTGCAAGCGCCGTAACGGACACCAAATCATTGCCGGGAGCCTGAATCAGGTTCAATCCCGGGCGGCTAGACCTTTCGCCATATGGCAGGACAGCGGAAACGATGGCCGTTCCCCCCTTCTGCGTGCATCCCAGTGATTTTTCCTCCAACGTGGTTATGCCGCCGTCTTTGTTACCAGGGGAAGGATTTTCATAGATTTGCTGGCCATGGGAAATGAAGTACTGCTTGAAATCATTAATGAGCGACGTTATCTCTTGGAATACCTGCTCATTTTCCGCCCGTTCCATCAGGATCGTCTCCGCGCCGAACATTTCGGGCACCTCCGTCAGCAGCGCAGTGCCGCCTGCCGCCGTTACCCAATCCGCGATCCGGCCGGCTAGAGGGTTGGCGGTAATGCCGGAAAGCCCGTCGGAACCGCCGCATTTAAGCCCGATCTTCAGCAGCGACAACGGAAGCTCGGAACGCTGATAGCCCTCGGCATAATTCACAAGCTCCTCGATCATCGCCAGCCCGGATGCAAGCTCGTCTTCTACGTCCTGTGCACGCATGTATCGGACTCTGTCCGGCTCGTCTTCACCGATTAACGCCTGCATCTGGTCAATTTGATTGTTTTCGCAGCCCAATCCGACGATCAGCACGCCTGCGGCATTGCCGTGCCGCGCCAAGGAAGCAAGGAGGCGCTGGGTATGGGCCAGATCGTCCCCGAGCTGGGAACAACCGTACGGATGCGGGAAATGGTAAACCCCGTCAATTCCTCTACCGCGAAACTGCTGGTCTGCCATCCGGGCGAGCTGCTCGCAGGTTTTATTGATGCAGCCGACGGTATTAATGATCCAAATTTCGTTGCGGATGCCGGCTTCGCCATTCCTGCGCAAATAGCCCTGGAACGTTGGCCCCGCTTGGGCCGGATTGCCCGCCGGAACGAATGGCGGATCGCTTGTACGGCCAGGCGTATATTGGTACTCCACCTCGCCGGCAAGTCCCGTCTTTAAATTATGCGTATGGACCCACGCCCCGGGTAAAATAAGCTGCGATGCCTTGCCGATGGAATAGCCGTACTTCAACACCGAGCGGTCCTTCTCGATGACCCGAAGCGCCACTTTATGTCCCTTCGGCACATCCTCGGCTAACTCGATAGCATGCTCTTTCCCATTGATGGTGACTACGGCATGTGCACCCGCCGTTAAAGGACGGAGCGCAACCCCTACATCATCTTTAGGGTGAAGGATAATTAAATCGGTCATGATTGCTTACGCTCCATTTCCTGAAGATTTCGGTGTACGCTCTGGACCAGCCCCGGAATATCGTTCAGCTTCTCGCCCCACAGCAGCTCCGAGCCCAAGATGGCATTCACCCGCTCGAGCCGGCTCCATTCCCCGCGGAGCTCCTTCTGCCACACGTCATGGAGAAACGCTAATGCGTCCGGATCGTCCCGGAGCAGCACCGGTTCGCCATCCAGACGGGTCCCGTGCCACTGATTATCGATCTGATGCGGCTGATAGAGCCTGATTAGCGACGACAGCGCCAGTGTGATTACGTCAGGGAGCTTGCCGTACTGATCCGCATAGCCCTTCAGGCCGGGGAGCAGCCGCACTCTGAATTTGGAAACGCTGTTCATGGCGATGTCGCCCAGCTTATGCCGGATAAAAGGGTTAAGGAACCGCTCCCAAACCGCATCGGCGTACAGCTTTGCGGATTCTGGAGGCAGCGGGACCAACGGGACGATTTCGTTCAGCATGGCTTCTCGAATCCGCGCTCCCCACATCGGGTGCTCAGCTGCCTCCCTGACCTCGCTTACACCGTGTAGCAGGCCGATCAGCGCCATTAATGTATGGGTCCCGTTCAGAATCCGCACCTTGCGGATCTGATAGGGAGACAGATCCGGAACCCATTCCACCTGCAGTCCAGCTGCTTTCAGCGGCAGCCTCCCGTCCAGAGAAGGATCCCCTTCAATCGCCCAGAAGTAATAAGGCTCTGCCGTATTCAGCAGTCGGTCCTCAAAGCCCCATTCGCGAAAATATTCCGGCGCATTGTCGGGATATCCGGTCACGATTCGATCGACCAGTGAATTCAGAAACATATTGCATTCGTCTAACCATTTCCTGAATGCGTCAGACAGTCCCCAATCGTCCGCATGCCGGAGCACAATCGCCTTCAAGGCGTCTCCGTTCCGCTCCAGCAGCTCGCACGGCATGATCATCAGGCCTTTGCCGGGATCTCCCCGGAAATGCTCGAACCGTCGATTCAGAAGCATAGTCAGCTTCCCGGGATAAGTGGCCGGCGGCTCGGAAGGAGTCCAAGGGATCTCCTCATAACAAATTCCGGCCTCGGTCGTATTGGACACAATGAGATCAAGCTCTGGGTTTTCAGCCATCGACAGGAATGTCTCCCACTCCGAATAAGGATCGATAAATCTTGAAAATATGGAAATCAGCTGCCGTTCTTCGATTTCATGTCCGTTTTGAATTCCTTTGATCAGCAGCCCATAAATTCCGTCCTGATCGCGTAGCTGGTCCAGCTTATATTTACCACCCGGCCTCGGCTGGCTGACGGCCACGCTGCCCCGGAACAATCCCTGACGGTTGCACTCAAACAGCATCCAATCGATAAACCCTCTCAAAAAATTGCCTTCTCCAATCTGCAATGCTCTTACGGGATAACTGCGGGCATCCGTCTCCGGCTTTAGCTTCCCTGCCTCCCGCTGCTGCAGCGTATGGCGGTTAAGCAGCGGAAGCGTATCTTCACGCATCGTATCCATCGTCATGCTCCTTCTCTCGACTGTCCGAATCGGAAGTAGGCTTCTGCATTGTAATAGCAAATATCCTGGACAATTCCGCCCAGCCATGGCAGATCTGCCGGGGCTTCCCCTTTCGTGACCCAGTCTCCGATGAGATCGCACAGCACCCGCCGGAAGTATTCATGACGCGTATAGGACAGAAAGCTTCTGGAATCGGTCAGCATGCCGACAAAGCGGCTGAGCAGCCCCATATTTCCGAGCTTGCTCATCTGATCCATCATGCCGTCTTTCGTATCGTTGAACCACCAGGCCGATCCGAACTGGATTTTCCCCGCAATTCCATCTCCCTGGAAGCTTCCGATGAGCGCAGCAAGAATGTCGTTGTCTCTAGGGTTCAATGAATACAGAATCGTTCTCGGAAGCGCTTGTTCTTGATCCAGGCGGTCCAATAAACGGACCAGCGGCTCGGCAATCAAGCCGTCGTGTATCGAATCATAACCGGTATCCGGACCAAGCTGCCGGAACATCCGGGTGTTATTGTTCCGATGAGCGTTAATATGAAATTGCATCGCCCATCCCAGCTTTGCGTACATCCGACCCAGCTCAAGCAGTGTTGCGGTCTTGAACTGCTCTTCTTCTTCACGGGAAACCGGACGCCCTTCAAGCGCTTTCAAAAAGATGTCTGCGACTTGACGCTCCGTTGCTTCGCGGTACGGCACAAAGTCGAGCGCATGATCCGAAACCCGTCCCCCAACCGAATGGAAAAATTGTACCCGATCCGACAACGCCTCCAAAAATTCGGTGTAGCTTCCAATGTCCTTCCCGCACCGCTCCGACAGCTGCTTCACCCAGCCCGTGAAGGTCGGACGGTTGATTTCAAGCGCCTTGTCCGGCCGGAAGGAAGGCAGCATCTGAAACCGGCTTTCCCCTTCTTGCGCTAGCTTGATATGGTATTCCAGGGAATCCGCCGGATCATCCGTCGTGCACACCACTTTCACCCCACTTGAAGCGATGAGCCCCCGTGTCGTGAAATCATCCTCCATTAAACGCGCATTGGCCGCTTCCCATATACGCGGCGCATTTTGCTCATTGATGATCTCCTGAATCCCGAACAACCGCCGCAGCTCCAGATGGGACCAATGGAATAACGGATTGCCGAGGGTTTTGGGAACCGTTTTCGACCAGGCAA
Source organism: Paenibacillus sp. FSL W8-0919 (assembly GCF_038003785.1). NCBI lineage: Bacteria > Bacillati > Bacillota > Bacilli > Caryophanales > Paenibacillaceae > Paenibacillus > Paenibacillus sp. FSL W8-0919. Next base: position 3,656,012 of record NZ_JBBOPV010000001.1, on the reverse strand, counting down.
GGAATCGGTCATAGTCCTGAACGCCTTCTCCTCCGGTGATATGGGCCTCATCTATGCCATTGGCCCGCATGGCCCGCCATTTGTAGTGGTCTCCGTTGATCCATGCCTCGGTCAAATTGCCGAACCTGTGGTTGTCGTAAATCATTTGCGGATTTAAGTGACAGTGGTAGTCGATGATCGGCATGTTCTTCGCATAATTATGGTATAAGTTCTGGGCTGTCTCGCTGTTCAACAAAAAATGCTCATCCATAAATGCCTTCAATGGGTTCACCTGCCATCTCTTTAGATTACTTCTAATCATACGGCATCATCGGTTGTATTTCTTCACGTTTATTGCTTACTTCGTTTAAAAATCAACATATCTTGCTTTTTTATTCCCGGCCCGCCTGATAGAATTAGAATTAAGATGATGAAACCCAAAAACTGACCGGATATTCAATAGGAGGGCACAGCGATATGCCAGTCGATCATCACATTGTCTCTTTTGGCAACGAAGAAGAGGAATTTTACTATCATCGCATTCATCGAACGCGGCCCTTCGAGCGGAATAACCATTATCACGGAACGTACGAGATCTATTATCTGATCTCCGGTGAACGCAGTTATTTCATTAAAGAAAAGCTATATTCGATCCAAGCCGGAGATCTGATCCTGATCAACAAATTCGATGTTCATAAAACATCCGGCCAAGGCGATCCCGAGCATGAGCGCATTGTCATTAATTTCAGCGACTCCTTCCTGGGCAGCGGTCATCCGTTCCTGCCCGCCAGCTTGCTGACGATGTTCGAGCTGGACCAGCCCGTACTGCGGCTGAGTCCTTCCGAGCAGAGCAGCGTCATGCAAATTCTCGACAGCATGGCTGCCGAAATTTTGAACCGGCCTTCAGCCTTCGAGCATATGCTCCGCCTGCTGCTGACAGAACTGCTGATCAAGGCGAACCGCTTGTCCGCTTCCGCCATAAAGCCTGCGTCACCGTCCTTGAACCCGCTGCATCAGAAAATTACGGATGTCGTCCAGTTTATCAACAGCCATTATCCGCTCAAAATCACGCTCAAGCAGCTCTCCGATACCTTTTACATCAGTCCGTTCTACCTCAGCCGCATATTCAAGGAAATCACCGGCTTTACGATCGTCAATTATATTCAGCTGACGCGGATCCGGGAGGCCCAGCGGCTGCTGGTCAGCACCGACCTGCGGATCGTCGATATTGCGGAGACCGTCGGATTTGAAAGCCTGACCCATTTTGACCGCACATTCAAAAAAATGACCAGCATGACCGCAAGCCGATACCGGAAGTTGAATAGCCAAGTATAAACACTCATGACGGGCAGCTCATCCTGGCCACAGTTGATGGCGATGATATCAGGAGCTAACTCATAAACCATCCCCGACTTGCTTATTACCCGCTTTTTTCGTTCATCCCATATATATAAAAAACCGGAAAGGGCGTTTCTTCATCCATAAGAAACGCCCTTTCCGGACCTGATCGGCTTAAACTTCATCAGCTTATTCGGTTTTGCTGCTGCTGATACTGCTCCATCGACATCAGCACTTCGCGTGGCTTGCTGCCCTCATAGGGACCTATAACCCCGCGGGCTTCCATGGAATCGATGAGCCGCGCCGCTCGGGTATAGCCGACGCGCATTCTCCGCTGCAGCAAGGAAACGGAGGCCTGCTTCGCTTCAAGGACGATGGTGACTGCCTGATCGTACAGCTCATCGAGCTCCTCATCCTCGGATTGCCCGGACTCCTCAATCTCCGGAACAAGCGATTCGTCATATTCCGCCTGCCCCTGATCGCGCACGAAGGAGACGATATTCTCAACCTCCTGGTCGCTCATAAAAGCTCCCTGTACGCGAATCGGTTTGGATGACCCCATTGGCATAAACAGCATGTCGCCACGGCCAAGGAGCTTCTCCGCACCGGCCATATCGAGTATGGTCCGTGAGTCGACCTGAGAGGAAACGCCAAAGGCGATCCGTGAAGGGATATTCGCTTTGATAACGCCCGTAATGACATCGACCGACGGCCGCTGCGTGGCTATGATCAGATGGATGCCCGCGGCACGGGCCATCTGCGCGAGACGGGTAATAGCATCCTCCACGTCGTTAGCCGCTACCATCATCAAGTCTGCGAGCTCGTCCACGATAACGACGATATATGGCAAAACCGCCGCCGGATTATCTTTCATTAGATTGTTATAACCTTCGATATTGCGGGTGCCTGACTTGGAGAAGAGATCGTAGCGCTTCTCCATTTCGACCACGATTTTCTTCAAGGCGAGCGACGCCCGCTTCGGATCGGTCACGACCGGTGCCATCAAATGCGGAATCCCGTTATAAACATTCAGCTCGACCATCTTCGGATCGACCATCAGGAACTTGACCTCATCCGGCTTGGCCTTATACAGAATGCTCGTAATGATCCCGTTGATACAGACCGATTTACCCGACCCTGTCGCACCTGCGACGAGCAAATGGGGCATCCGTGCCAGGTTGCCGACGATCGTCTGGCCCGAAATATCCCGGCCAAAGGCGATCGACAGCTTCGATTCGGCCTCCTGGAAGATCGGTGTCTCCATAACCTCACGCATGGTTACAATGGATACCTCATTATTCGGCACTTCGATGCCGATGGCGGATTTGCCCGGAATCGGTGCCTCCATCCGAATATCCTTGGCAGCCAGCGCAAGGGCGATGTCATCCGTCAGGTTGACGATTCGGCTGACCTTTACGCCGATATCCGGCTGGATTTCATAGCGGGTCACCGAAGGCCCTCTTACGACCTCCAGCACCTTGGCACGGACGCCGAAGCTTTCCAGCGTAGCTTCCAGCTTGCGGGCCGTCTGCATGTAATCGCTCTGATCCCCGCCTTTTCCGCCATTCTTCGGCTTGGACAGCAAACGGAAAGGAGGCAGCTTATAAGGCTTAGGCGGTGGTGCGGGAGGCGCAGCAGGGATGGATTCTTCGGCTCCATTCCCGGCACCATCCAAGCTGTTTGCGCCTGCTGCTGCCCCGTCTCCCTCTGCTTCGGCTTGGCCGCCATCGACCGCAGCTTCCGAATGCTGCAGCGATACGTCCATTCCCTGTTCGCCGATTGGCCCGTCCGAATCATCAGCCTCCTCGTGCAGGCTGCCTTCCTGCTTCACATGCTCGAAGAAATCACGGATAATCGGCGAGGAAGGAGCCCCTGAATGTTCGGCTGCTTCCGGTGACAAATGCGGTTCATCGTCATTCCGGTACAGAACCTTCTCGTCTTGATCATGAACACCGTTCCCGGCCGTAAATACCGGTGCTTGGTCATCATCATGATCATCGTTGAAATCGGGCGCTGCCTGAGCCGTTTTCTGACCCTTGCCGCCAAACAGCTGGAAAAACTGCGGGGCTTTACGACGCGGCAGCCGCAGCTCCTCCATATCGTCCAAATCATCATCAAAATCGTCCGGCAGCGGCGTCCGCTCTTCCTTCGCGGCTGTTCTGGCAGCGGCTTTGGCCTTCGTCTGCCGACTGTTCATCTTCTTCTGCAGCCGTTCTCCCGCCTTGACGACTCTTACGCGGAACATTCGCATCAAATCCACATAAGACAAGTTCGTAATCAGCATAAAGCTGATAAACAGCATGACGATGACAATAAGTCTTGCGCCAAGGCTGCCAAACAGCATGATCAACAGCGCAAACTGCAAGGCTCCGACATATCCTCCGCTGATATCTCTGCCCATAACGGGGTGTTGATCGCTGCGAACCTCCCCATGCAGAAGCTCTCCTTGCAAATCGCTATGTATCTGGCTCATCACATTCGAAGCAGTCAACTGCCCGATGGGAGCCAGCTTGGATCCCAAGCCTGCGATGCTGCTCATCAATGTGAGCGCTAAGACCAGAAGAAGAACGCCGGTTCGTCTGCTGTTCCAACGACGCGGCCATTTACGGTGAATCATCACCATTAATCCGTAATAGATACCGATCAGGGGGATGATGAAATAATATTTGCCAAGCAAATATCCCGACATCTTGGCCAGGGAACGTCCGACCGGCGCCTCTCCGGATAACGCAATCACCGAGAGGGTCATGAGCACGATCCCGTAGATTTCATACTTCAGTACGGCTGCAAAGGCAGCCTTCTTCTTTTTTCTGCGCTTCGCCAAAAAGTCTCACCCCCGAAACCATATTATAGCATAAATTCGGTGGCGTACCTATGTTCTGTTTTCAGCCTTTAGCCTCATTTTCATCGGCTGCGATCGTCGGAATATAGCGAATGATACTGCCCGGAGCATAGCTGGAATTCAAGTAATGCTCGAGCCCGCAATCCAGGAGACGGACGATCCGGGCCTGCTCCTCTCCCATCGGTTCGACTTCCATCAGGACGCCCCCGATTCGGACCTCTCTGAAGCGACTGCCCGGCTCTACATCGTCCGCACCTGGAGCCAGGCTCCGCTCAAGTGGAATAATGCTGTACCAGCTCATTGCGTGATCCCCCCCGGGCTGACTGCTTTACGTTCGGCAATCATGTGATTCAGCCGGTGCAGTGCTTGACCGATCCCTCCGACTTCATCCATCAGCCCGTATTCGACCGCATCGGAGCCCGATACCGCCGTACCGATGTCCCGGTTTAGCTCGCCGGTCTTGAACATGAGATCCTTAAACTGCTCCTCTGTGATCCGGGAGTGACTCGTGACAAACCGGACGACTCGCTCCTGCATCTTCTCCATATACTCGAACGTTTGCGGTACACCGATCACAAGGCCGCTCATCCGAATCGGATGGATCGTCATTGTCGCGCTTTCCGCGATGAACGAATGATCGGCTGCAACGGCTATCGGCACTCCGATGCTGTGCCCGCCTCCGATAACCACCGTGACGGTCGGTTTTGTCAGCGATGCGATCATCTCGGCGATGGCCAGGCCGGCCTCTACGTCTCCGCCTACTGTATTAAGAATAATGAGAAGTCCTTCAATCTTCGGATTCTGCTCGGCTGCCACGAGCTGCGGGATCATATGCTCGTATTTCGTTGTTTTATTTTGCGGAGGCAGCACGAAATGCCCCTCGATTTGGCCGATTATGGTCATGCAGAATACATTGGATTCATTTCCGACCGGCACTCCGGTTTGGCCAAGCTGGGTGATCGCTTCCGTTACGGCACTCTTCTTGCCCTCTTCGGCCGGAGCCGCCGGCGCTTCGGTTTCCCCGGTAATGCCGGCTCCCTTTCTGCCGGTAAACTCTAGCTCATTTTGCATAACGCCATCCCTGCCTTTTCACTTATTCTTGGGCTGCAGCTATATCCATAGCTGACCCTTAGTATGGCAAGCGGCGGCATAGTTTTATGCTTGCCGCAGGGATCGGCGTGCACGCCTTCATATTTTTTCAAGTTATCCTTGTGTATGAGGCGGCAGATTCCGGCACCAGCAGGCGTCCTCGACAGTACCTTCTCCCGGCAAACCCTCCGATAACATGATCGATGGCCAATCCGCCACGAACTGGATTTTCGCTTGTAGGTCGATGGAATCCCTGCGGTTTGTAAGACAACATAAAAAGCCCCTCTTTCGCGGAAACCGTCCAATTATTACCTGCGAAAGAGAGGCGACTGTGTGCCTGATTATTTTTGAGGTCGTTATGCTAAAACGACAATTACACTTCCATGATGATCGGCAGGATCATCGGTCTGCGGCGCGTCTGCTCGTACAAGAAGCGTCCGAGAGCGTCCTTGACGCTTGTTTTCAGTGACGCCCACTCGTTTACGTTCTCACTCATCAGCTTCTGAAGCGTGCTGGAAACGATACGGTTGGCCTCATCCAGGAGACCTTCAGATTCACGGACATAAACGAATCCGCGAGAAATGATATCCGGACCGGATACGATGGAGCCGTTCTGCTTGCTCAAGGTAACGACAACGACGAGGATGCCGTCTTGGGACAACAGCTTCCGGTCACGCAGCACGATGTTGCCTACGTCGCCTACACCGAGCCCGTCAATCAGAACGTTGCCTGCGGTTACCTTGCCGGCCTTGCGGGCGGCACCGCCTTGAATCTCTACGATCTCCCCGATATCGGTAATGAAGATGTTGTCCGGGTCGACGCCGACGGACTCTGCAAGCAGAGCGTGACGGCGCTGCATCCGGTATTCCCCGTGAACAGGGATGAAAAATTGCGGTTTCATCAGGTTCAGCATCAGCTTCAGCTCTTCCTGGCTTCCGTGTCCCGAAACGTGCACACCGGAATTGGAACCGCTGTAAATCACATCGGCACCGAGTCGGAACAGCTCGTCGATCGTGCGGCCGACGTACTTCTCATTGCCAGGAACCGGAGTTGCCGCAATGATAACCGTATCGCCAGGCAAAATATCCACCTTGCGGTGGGTCGAGCGCGCCATGCGCGTAAGCGCAGACATCGGCTCTCCCTGACTGCCTGTACACAATACGACCACGCGGTCGGCTGCCATCTTGTTAACCTCTTCCGGCTCGATCAGCATGCCGTCCGGGATATGAAGATATCCAAGCTCGGCTGCGATCGAGACGACGTTCACCATGCTTCTTCCGATTACCGTAACCTTGCGGCCGGTTGATTCGGCAGCATTCACCACTTGCTGGATCCGGTGCACATTCGATGCGAATGTAGCCACCACCACACGCTGCTCGGCCTTGCGGAAAATATCTTCAAGAACGATGCCCACATTTTTCTCCGATGGCGTAAAGCCGGGTCTTTCCGCATTGGTGCTGTCGGACAGAAGGGCGAGAACGCCCTTGCTTCCGATTTCAGCCATCCGCTGCAAATCCGCATATTGGTCATTGACCGGCGTATGGTCGAATTTAAAGTCCCCTGTATGCACCACATTGCCTTCAGGCGTCTCGATGCAGATGCCGACCGAATCCGGGATACTGTGGTTGGTCTTGAAGAAGGTCGCTTTCATGGTGTTTCCGAGCTTGACTTCTGAATCGGCATGAATCAGAATCCGTTTCGTTTCGCCCAGCAGATTCGCTTCCCTGAGCTTATTCTCCACCAATCCGAGCGTCAATTTCGTTCCGTACACCGGAACATTCAAGTGCTTCAACACGTACGGGAGTCCGCCGATATGGTCCTCGTGACCGTGAGTCAGCAAAATCCCTCTCACCTTGTCGCGATTTTCCGTTAAATAGCTAATATCAGGAATAACGATATCAATTCCAAGCATATCTTCTTCTGGGAACTTCAGCCCAGCATCCACGACTACGATGTCATTGGCATATTGGATGACATACATGTTTTTCCCGATCTCACCGACGCCGCCCAAGGCAAAAATCGATAGTTTATCGCTGCTTATTTTCTTAGACAAATGTATCTAACCCTCCTATAGTTTTGGACGTCGTACCATTGTTATATTTAAATTTCAAAAAAATACCGCACCCAGTCACTTGAATTCATTATACATGATGAAAAAGTGAAAACACAAGTCAGCCGCCTACGTGTCCCATAGGATGCCCGAAACGGTGCGGTTTCAAACGAAAGAAGCCGCTGCCTTGTTCAGGCAGCGGCTGTACGTTTACTCGGTTTTGAAGCAGGTATATTACAATGACGCCAGCATCGAACGGATGAACGATGCTTCGCTTTCACTCGGCGAGACGAGCGGCAGGCGGACATCCCCTACCTGATAGCCTCTTTCATTCAGGGCGAACTTAACGGCGGACGGGTTTGGAAGCGGGTCCGGACACTCGAACAGTCCCTTGAACAGCGGGAATAACGATTGGTGAAGCTTTGCAGCTTCCTGCACATTCCCGGCAACATATGCATCGATCATATCCTTCATCCGTGCACCGGCAATATGACTTGCAACACTCACGATACCATAAGCGCCTACCGCCAGAGCCGGCAGCGCTGCAGAGTCATCGCCGGAATAGACGATAAATCCTTCCGGTGCGCCTGCAGCGATCGCAGTCACCTGATCGATCGAGGCGCATTCCTTCGTGGCAACGATATTCGGCAATTGCGCCAACCGCAACGTCGTGGCGGTGCTCAAGCTGACTCCCGTGCGTCCCGGCACGTTATATAGCATGACAGGCAGCGAGGTTGCTGCTGCGATTGCCTCAAAATGCTTATACAGACCTTCTTGATTCGGTTTATTGTAATAAGGAGCAACCAGCAAAATGCCGTCGACCCCGCAAGCTTCCGCTTTCTTCGTCAATTCGACCGAATGTGCGGTATTGTTGCTGCCTGTGCCTGCGATAATTTTGCATCTTCCGGCCGCCTGCTTCACAGCGAATGCGAACAATTCGAGCTTTTCCGATTCGCTCAGCGTGGGAGACTCGCCGGTTGTGCCGGCGATCACGAGGGAGTCTGATTTTTGATCCGCAATCAAATGCTCAATTAATCTTGCCGTCTCGTCCCAATTGATCTCGCCGCTGCGATCGAACGGGGTTACCATAGCCGTAATCAATCTTCCGAAATCCACAATGATTCCTCCTTAGCTTTTTCCCGTATACGGGAAAACCTGCTTCATTCTCTACATAGCATATCCTAAATCAGGGCAATCTGCATTACCCATACCTTAATCCCGTACCGATAAATTGATAAACGATGATGTCACACAAACCTGGAAAAACGACACGGATCTATCGATGAAGCTCAAATTTGCTGTGCAGCGCGCGCAGCGCCTGAGCCATATCTTCTTTTTTGACAAGCACCCAAATCGTTGTATTGGAGTCAGCCGATTGCAAAATCGAAATATCGTGCTCGCTCAGCGATTCGACAATTTTCGCCATAATGCCAGGCACACCGTTAATGCCGCCTCCGATTACCGATACCTTCGCGCACCCGGATAAGCTTCTTGGCTTCAATCCAAGGTTCTGCAGCGCCTCGATCGCTTTTTCCGAATCGCTGTCGAATACGGTATAAACAACCCCCGTCGGGGTAACATTAATAAAGTCTACGCTGATCGAATGCTCAGCCATGGATTTGAATACCTTCAGCTGTAAGCCTTCGGTCCGATCGCACTCGACCGAAATTTGGGTAATGTTGCTCACATAAGCAACGCCGGTCACATAACGGTCTACAATACCGGATTGGATATCTCTGAATCCTTCAGGCTGGGTCACAAGCGTTCCTTCGCTATCCGAAAAGGTCGAACGGACGCGAACCGGAATTTGGGACTGCATCGCGATCTCCACCGCTCTCGGATGAATGACCTTGGCCCCCTGATGGGCCATGTTGCAAATCTCCGTGTAGCTTACATAGCTTAACGGCTTGGCATCCTCTACAATCCGGGGATCTGCCGTCAAAATGCCGTTGACATCGGTATAGATATCCACCATTTCAGCGCGAAGCGCCGCACCCAGTGCTGTTGCGGAGGTGTCACTGCCTCCTCTGCCGAGCGTCGTTAAATCACCCGACTCGGTCTGCCCCTGAAAGCCCGTCACGATCACGACCTGATATTGCTCCAGCTCCTTCAACACCCGGTCAGGCTTCACATCCTTGATGCGTGCATTGCCGAAATGATTGTCGGTTAGAAATCCGGCTTGGGCGCCCGTCAGAACCGTAGCGGTAATGCCCTCATGGTGGAGCAGGCTGCACAGGGTTGTCGCCGATATCACTTCTCCACAGCCCAGCAGCATGTCCCTTTCCCTGCTTGGTAGTGCATTTCCGTTATGCTCGATCCAATCAAGCAGGGTGTCTGTTGCGTAGGGTTCCCCACGTCGTCCCATCGCGGACACCACGACAACCAATCGATACTGATTGTCCAACTCGCGCCGGATGTGTCCGATAACATGGGTTCTCGCTTGCGGTGTGGACAACGAAGTGCCTCCGAATTTTTGAACTAAGATGCGCATGCATATTCCTCCGTTTATCTATGCCCGGGAGCGTGAAAACTCGGGGCCGACCGACTGAAACGGCCGGCTATTTAGCCTGGCCGCTTCGGTTCGTGCAGGTTGATTTCAGCAAAACTCCATGGTCTGCTGTTTTTCGAATGTTAAGGTTCTAAATGATGCCTATCGTATTAATGAGCGTATTCCACGAGCATTGGCTGCAGCTGTTTTCCTTCCAACGCCGCGTAGCAGGCTTCCGGTATCAGGTCCATTCTCGCCACGAGCGAGTTCGGCTTCTGCTGCGGGTTATCCTGGCCGAACGGAACGAAATATATATTCTTCGTAACCAGCAGTTTGGCGATATTGGCTGCATTCAGTCCCAGTCCATCATTTGTTGAAATGGCAAGCACGAGCGGTCTGCAGTTTCTCATCTGCGCCTTGGCAGCCATCAGAACAGGGCTATCCGTCATCGCGTTCGCCAGCTTGCTGGTCGTATTCCCTGTGCAAGGTGCAATGACCAGCACATCAAGAAGCTTGGAAGGTCCAAGCGGCTCCGCCTCAACAATCGTAGAAATAATATCATTCCCGGTTATATCTTTCAACTGTTTCTGCCAATTTTCCGATGTCCCAAATCGGGTATCCGTCGTCATGATGGTGCTCGATACAATCGGAATCACATTCGCTCCGCCCGATTTGAAACGCTCGATCTGCGGCATCACTTCTTCCAGCGTGCAGTGGGACCCCGTCAGGGCATAGCCCACCGTTTTTCCATTCCAATTCATTTCGCATCCCCCCGAATCTTGATTTCTTCAGAAATCAGCTCCACCAGCGCATTGGCGATAATGATGCCGGCTGTCTTAGGAGCCACGATTCCGGGTAGTCCGGGTGCGAGCATGGCTTTGATACCCCGTTTTTCGGCATAGCGAAAATCGCATCCGCCGGGTGCGGAGGCGAGATCGATGATAACGGCCTCCCGAGGCATTTTCGAGATGATTTGTGCTGTGACTATCATAGTTGGAATCGTGTTAAAAAGCAAGTCAATGCCGGCTACGTGAGTCCCCAAATCCTTTATGAGAAAAGGCTTCCAGCCCATTTCCTCCGCTCTGGCATAATGCTCCGATTTCCGTACGCCCATCATGACATTCGCACCGAGCCCCTGCAGGCTCCGCGCCATCGTAAATCCCGTCCGGCCCATGCCGAGCACCATGCTCGTGGATCCATGAATCGTAAAATCGGTATTTTGGATCGCCATCATCAGCGCTCCTTCTGCCGTCGGGATGGAGTTGTAGATCGCTACATCGTCCCGCTCAAATATTTCCACCAGCTTGATGTTATATTTGTCGCACAGCGATCGTAAATAAGGTTTGGCCATGCCGGTATAAACGACTCCGTGCTTCGGCATAGCGGCAATATGATCCTCCTGCAGCCGTAATGGACCTTCCGAAAACAGTGCGCTGACACGTCCTTCATCATCACAGCCCACTACCGGCAAAATCAGGGCATCGGCATCCGCCATCAGCTCGGTGGAAAGCGTCTCGCGCGTAACCCCTTGGAATGAATCCTGCAGCTTCTCAAAGCCCGCGATCATGACGGAAGCATCCATCTCGGCGCACTTGCGGATCACTTCAATTTGCCTTGCGTCTCCTCCAACGAAGACGGTCCGGACTCCAGTCAGCATGGAAGGCGTCGCTCCTTTCTTTCTAACCAATGTATAGACCATCTTATGCTGCGGCCCATAAGGTGGTGAGCGAATTATCCATGTAACGAGTTGGATAGCCCCTTACGCTGCGGGAAGCGAGGTTTCGGCCCTATTGGTCATCGTCGCACGGAAGACACGACAAACCGGGGATGTCCTTGGCAACGTCAAAAAAGGCCGCCTTGGCTAATCAGCCAAAACGACCTTTCCAATTCGATGTGTAGAGCTCGTAAACGCGAGCCTATTTCCCCGTGTGTCCAAATCCGCCCGTACCGCGAACGGTTTCGGACAGCTCTTCCACCTCGGCAAAGGCGACTGCAGGCACGGTCTGAAATACCATTTGCGCTATCCGCTCGTTCCGCTCGATCGTAAATGGCTCTTGTCCCAAATTAATGAGCAGCACCTTCACTTCGCCGCGATAGTCGGCATCGATGGTGCCCGGCGAATTCAAGCAGGTAATCCCGTGCTTGAACGCCAGCCCGCTGCGAGGGCGGATTTGGGCCTCCAGCTCTGCCGGCATGGCCATTGCAAAGCCAGCCGGGATCAGCTTGCGCTCGCCGGGCTGCAGAACGACCGGTTCCGGTACAGCGGCATGCAGGTCGAAGCCTGCAGCGAGCTCGGACATTTTCACAGGCAGCTTCACATCTTCATTACCGGGTAATCTATGGATTTGAACGTAGTGCAACAAATTCATTCCTCCTAAGTCCATTCAATGCTTTGTCTGAGGTTCCAACCATCGCGAGTGCATATGGAGTATTAAACATTCGGTCGAGGACGGCATTCACATCCTCCATGCTTACTTGCTCAATGCGCTTGATCAGCTCATCAAGGGTGTGATGCCGGCCCAGCATCAGCTCGTTCTTGCCAAGCCGGTTCATGCGGCTGCTGGTGCTCTCCAGACTAAGGATGAGGCTTCCCTTCAGCTGCTCCTTCCCCTTCTTGAGCTCCTGCTCCGTCATTCCGTTCGTTGCCAGATCATGCAGCATCTCGATCGTCAAATCCAGCACATCCTTCGTCTGCTTGGGCGCCGTGCCCGCATAGATGGTGAACATGCCGCTGTCCGCATGGGAGCTGTGATAGGAATATACCGAGTAAGCGAGCCCCCGCTTCTCCCGGATTTCCTGGAACAGCCGCGAGCTCATTCCGCCGCCGATGGCATTGTTCAGAAGCACCATTGCATATTGCAGATCCTCGCCGATCGAGCAGCCCGGGAACGACATGCAGATATGATTCTGCTCGGTCTTCTTCTTCCGGAACTGAACGCCGTCCAGAAATGACGGCACCTCAAGGGCTTGGGGCGCACGGCGATTGGAAAATCCGCCGAAGTGCCGCTCCAGCAGCTCGATCGTTCCTTCATTGATATTTCCGGCAAGCGCAATGACCGTATTCTCGATCGTATAGTGATGTTCCATGTAAGCGCGCAGCGCATCGGAATCCATCGCTTCCAGCCGTTCCTTCGTACCAAGGATCGGAAATGCGAGCGGGTGATCGCCATAAACGGCCGTTGACATCAGGTCGTGCACCAGATCATCCGGCGTATCCTCATACATGGCAATCTCTTCCAGGATTACATTCTTCTCCTTGGCCAGCTCTTCCGCATCCAGCTTGGAGTTGAAGAACATATCGGAGAGAACGTCGACAGCAATCGGAAAATGCTCATCCAATACCTTAGCATAATAGCAGGTATACTCTTTAGCCGTGAACGCGTTGACGTTTCCACCAATCGCATCGAACTGCTCGGCAATCGCACGGGCGTCAAACCGCTCCGTCCCTTTGAACATCATATGCTCTATAAAATGCGTAATCCCATTGATCTCCGGCGTCTCATTGCGGGATCCGGTCTTCACCCAGATGCCGAAGGATACCGAACGACTTGTGGGGATGCTCTCCATAACCACACGCAGGCCGTTTGACAATTGTATTTTTTTCACGCAAGGCCCCCCTAACTGTCCATCCAGGTTCATTTCAGCTGACCAACAGCCTCATGCCATCCATTCATTCTATCAAACTTTACCATGTGCCACAACACCCTGGACTTCTAGGTTCCACCCGGCATGATCCGGTCAGGCGAAAGCGTCTGGCTGACCGTGCCGATCGATAGACCCTTGGCCCGTATCCCGTCAATCATGCCCTTCAACGCTTTCGACGAGGAGTCTGTTGGATGCATTAGAATGAGGAAGCCCGGTTCGACTTTGCTGCTTATTTTCTGAACGACCGCTTCCGGCGCAGGATGCTGCCAGTCCACGGTGTCAAGCGTCCACAGCACCGTTTTCAGCCCCCGGGCATGGGCGATCGCTACCGTCTGCTTGTTGAAATCGCCGGAAGGGGGCGCAAACCATTTATTTTCCACCCCTAAACTGGTCTTAAGCAGCTCCTGCGTTTTCGCAATTTCCAGATCGGCGCGTTCCCTGCTTAGACGGCTCATGTTGGGATGGGTGAAAGCATGATTCTCGACTTCATGGCCCCGCTTTACAATCTCGCCTGCAAGCTCCGGATTTTTCTTGAGCCAGCTGCCGTCGAGGAAGAAGGTGGTCTTGATATTTTCCTCATCGAGCGTATTCAGCATGGGCTCCAGAAATTCGTTGCCCCAGGCAACATTAATCATGAGCGACACCATCGGTTTATTCGGGTTCCCCCGATAGATCGGGTGAGATGCAAGATCCAGGTCGTTTAGCGTTACTTTGGCCGGAATTTCACGATATACGAGCGGGAGGACCTCTCCCTTCCCCCGGTTCTTCACGGCCAGATTATATGTAGCCTCCACATCGACCTCAAGTCCGTTATAGCCGGGGATTGCCTCCCATACTCTGTCCACTCTCGCGTCAACAGGCTCTACTCTTTCCTTGGCAGCCGCAGCCTCAATCTGATTGAGCAGCTCCACGTCGACTACCGCTCCCGTAAGACTGCTGCTGTTCACGAGCTTTGTATTTGCCGCGGGCTCAAGTCCGGACACATAACCCCACGCGCCGCTGAACACGGCGGCAGCCGATACCAATGCGGTACCGGTCAGGAGCACGGCGATTTTCTTATCTTTCATGGGCTCTCCCACTCCCCCTCAGGCAGCTTTGTCCCATTTTATGTGCCGGGCTCCGGAATTATGAGCCAAAAGTAGAGCTGCGGCCTCGGTATGAGGGTGTATGGCGAGCTAGACGCAAAAAAAGAGCCAGAATCAGGTTCTGCCTCTTTCTTCATTTGCTATTTCGGACGCTCAGGCCATGGCCCGCGCTTACTTCGCTTCCGCAGTCAATACCGCTTTGCGCGACAGGTTAATGCGTCCTTGCTGATCGATTTCCGTGACCTTAACGGTGATGACGTCACCAATGGCAACAACATCCTCCACCTTCGCCACCCGCTCGGTCGACAGCTGGGAAATGTGAACCAGCCCGTCTTTATTAGGCAAAATTTCCACGAACGCGCCGAACTTCTCGATCCGTTTGACGGTACCGGTATAAATTTCGCCGACCGCGACTTCCTTCACAATGCCTTCGATAATCGTAAGGGCTTTGCGGTTCATCTCTTCATTCGAAGAAGCGATAAATACGCGTCCATCCTGTTCGATATCGATCTTCACGCCGGTTTCCTCAATGATTTTGTTGATAATTTTGCCGCCGGCTCCGATGACATCGCGGATTTTGTCCGGATTGATCTGCATCGTGATGATCTTAGGCGCATATTGGGACAAGCTTGCTCTCGGTTCTTTGATGACCTCCATCATTTTGCCGAGGATATGCATGCGTCCTTCCTTTGCTTGCTGGAGTGCTTCCTGCAAAATCGCGCGGTCAATGCCGTCGATTTTGATATCCATCTGAATGGCGGTAACCCCATCCGGCGTTCCGGCAACTTTGAAGTCCATATCGCCGAGATGGTCCTCCATTCCCTGGATGTCCGTCAGAATGGATACATGCTCTCCGTCCTTAATCAAGCCCATGGCTACACCTGCTACAGGCGCTTTGATCGGTACACCGGCATCCATCATCGCCAGCGTGCTTGCGCAAATGCTCGCCTGGGAAGTCGATCCGTTCGATTCAAGCACTTCCGATACCAGGCGGATCGTGTACGGGAACTCGGCTTCATTAGGAATAACCTTGCTCAGTGCACGCTCACCCAAAGCACCATGTCCGATCTCCCGGCGACCCGGCGCGCGGAGGGGACGAGCCTCACCTACGCTGAACGGCGGAAAGTTATAGTGGTGCATGAAGCGCTTGGTCTCTTCCAGGTCGATGCCGTCAAGAATCTGCACATCGCCGAGGGCACCCAAAGTACATACGCTGAGCGCTTGCGTTTGACCGCGCGTGAACAAGCCGGAGCCGTGGGTTCTTGGAAGCAGACCCGTGTCGCATTCGATCGGACGAATCTCGGACAGGCCGCGTCCGTCCGGACGAACCTTGTCATGCGTAATGAGACGACGGACTTCCTCCTTCACGATGTCGTGAAGAACCTCTTTAACATCCTTCAAAAGTTCCGGCGTTTCAATATACTTTTCCTCAAATACGGTATAAGTCTCTTCATTAATCGCATCGATGGCATCCTGACGGGCATGCTTCTCTTCAATGCGAACGGCTTCGACAAGGCGGGCCTCCGCAAACTCGCGAACCTCGCGATTGACGTTTTCGTCTACGGCATGGAGCTTCACTTCCATCTTTTCCTTGCCGGCAACGGCCACCAATTCCTCGATCTTCGCCACAATCTTCTTGATTTCCTCATGACCGAACATGATCGCTTCCAGCATCACTTCTTCCGGAACCTCATTCGCTTCGGCCTCAACCATCATGATCGCGTCTTTCGTACCTGCAACGACGAGATAAATGTCACTGGCTTCCTGCTCTGCAATTGTAGGGTTCACGACAAAATTGCCGTTAACGCGTCCTACCGCCACGCCGCCGATCGGTCCGTTGAACGGAACATCGGAAATGCTGAGCGCTGCAGAGGTACCGATCATCGCGGCAATTTCCGGCTCGCAGTCCTGATCCACGCTCATGACGAGATTAAGGACCTGTACATCGTTGCGGAAGCCTTCCGGGAACAGCGGCCGGATCGGACGGTCTGTCAAGCGGCTTGCAAGGATTGCTTTCTCGCTCGGTCTGCCCTCCCGCTTAATGAATCCCCCCGGGATTTTACCAACCGCATACAATCTTTCCTCATAGTTCACCGTTAACGGGAAGAAATCCAAATCCTTCGGCTCACTTGAAGCCGTCACCGTACAGAGAACCGCCGTGTCGCCGTAACGGACCATAACAGCCGCATTTGCCTGCTTGGCCAGCCGACCGGTTTCGAGTACGAGAGGTCTTCCGCCAAGCTGCATTTCAACACTAGTTTCCATGTATTCCCTCCTCATAGGGATAAATTTTTTTGTCGTCTTCTAGCTTTCAGTATTGCCTAAAAACAGCATCATCTTTAATAATGCCGCCCGTTTGATCGATCGGAGTGTTTCACTGGATTCTATTGCTCGAGCTTATGTACGACAAACAACGAACTCATCTTGGAACACTCGATGACGAAAGCGGGAAACGCCGGCAGAAGCTTAAAGCTTGTGGAAGGCGAATCGGGTATATCAATATCTATGTGAATATCTTTCGCTGCAAAGCCTCGGCTTATGAATAACAGCATGGCTTTACAGGAAAGCGGGCAAACGAAAGCAATTTCCATAATACTTAGAAAAGAGCCCGGTTGTGCCGCTGTCGTTCCAAGAAGGACAGTGGACAACCAGGCTGTTTTCGGTAAATCCTATGGATGATTAGCGACGCAATCCAAGCTTCTCGATCAAAGCACTGTAACGTTTTACATCCTTGTTTTTCAAGTATGCAAGCAACTTACGGCGTTGGCCGACCATTTTCAGCAATCCACGGCGGGAATGATGATCCTTCTTGTGCGTACGCAAGTGGTCAGTCAAGTTCGTAATGTTTTCCGTTAGGATAGCGATCTGCACCTCTGGAGATCCTGTATCGGACTCGTGAGTTTTGTGCTCGTCAATCAGTTGTTGTTTACGTTCCTGAGTCAATGCCATCCTGTTCACCTCCTTCGTCATAATCGCCGTTGGCCCAGATACCGACGGTGAGATCAAACATCCAAGCCAAGGTTAAATTGCCCGAATCCCGGGCAACCTCTAAGAGTATAGCATACTTTTCCGAAAAAAGAAAATCCGATCCGCTAATTTATCGAAAAAGCGTGCTGCCCTATTCCATGTCCTTGAGAATCCTGCGGGCTTCGACCGCATCCCGGTGAATCCACTCGACAAGCTCCTGCACCGATTCGAATTTATGCTCTTTCCGAATATATTGAACCATCTCCACCGTCATGACCTGACCGTATAAATCGCCGCTGTAGTCGAAAAGATGCACCTCGAAGATCGGCTTCGTGATGCCTTCATGGAACGTTGGCTTGACACCGACGTTCATGACCCCGGCAATCCAGCCCCCCTCCTGATCCGAACGGGCACGCACGGCGTACACGCCCAGGGCCGGGATGACGTACGGATCCGTCAGCTCGAGATTCGCCGTCGGAAAGCCGATCTGCCTTCCGCGCTTCTCGCCGTGGATTACGGTTCCCCGAATGCTGTAATTTCTGCCGAGCCACCGGTTA
Source organism: Paenibacillus sp. FSL W8-0919 (assembly GCF_038003785.1). Lineage (NCBI taxonomy): Bacteria > Bacillati > Bacillota > Bacilli > Caryophanales > Paenibacillaceae > Paenibacillus > Paenibacillus sp. FSL W8-0919. Next base: position 3,637,972 of record NZ_JBBOPV010000001.1, on the reverse strand, counting down.
GCATCCGCGAGCTGTCCGGTCTGCAGGGCAATCCGGATAGAAGAGCTGCCTACCTTCTCTCCATCCACTAAGAATGGCGGAACGGTGACGACAGACATCGCCCCTTCGCTTAATGCCTGAAGCTTGACGGCATCTCCCGCTCCCTTATGACCAAAACGGAAATCGAATCCGACCACGGCCGTCTGCAGCGAGAGCGGGAGCAGCATGTCCGATACGAACGCGTCCGGACTGACTTCAGAGAACGCCTTGTTGAACTCCACAACGTACAGGATATCAATTCCCATCTCCTGCAGCAGCTTTTCCTTATCAGCTTGGGGAGTAAGGTAGCCCTCATAATTTCCTTTGCCGATCACATCTTTGGGATGGGGATAAAAGGTGATGAGAGCGGCAGGAAGCCCTTGCTCCCGCGCAATTCCGACGGCCGTCGTAATCACGCTCTCATGACCCAGATGCAGACCGTCAAATTGTCCGATGGCCGCGACCTTCGGCACGCCGGCTTCCAATACGTTCTCCGGATTTATGGGGTAGGACAACGATACAATCCTCATGTTTCTCACCTCCATTCAACTAGAACAAGCGCTATCTTGAAAATACCTTCACTGGCACGATCGCGCCTGATTCGGCTTGCCGCTTGTAGATTCCAAGAAAGCTTCCTTGGCTGTCATAGAGCCGGATCGGCTCGTCGCCTTCAACCAGAGGCTCCACGGCTCTGGCGGACAAGCGCTGTCCTTGCAGGGCAGCTTCCGCTTTCTCATCCGATACGGTATGAGCCGGAAGATGGGAGACCGCCCGGTCGACCGGAATCAGCTTATTCTGAAGCTGTCCTTCCTTCATAAGCTGTTCAATGGTTTCAAGGGTCAGGCAGTCGGCTGCCGGAATGCCGGCCGAGATCGTGCGTACAAGCCGAACCATGACGGAAGGAACGCCGAGCTTGCGGCCGATATCCACGCACAATGTGCGGATATATGTACCTTTGGAGCACAGCACCCGAAACGATATTTCGGGATAGGCGCCGCTGGCGTCATAGCCGGTCATCTCAATCTCATGAATGGTGACGGTCCGGCTTTTTCGTTCAACGGTCTTCCCTTCCCGCGCAAGCTCATACAGACGCTTGCCGTTTACCTTGACGGCGGAATACATCGGGGGAACCTGGGAGATTTCACCCACAAACGAACGCAGCGCTTCCTCCGCTTCCTCCCTCGTCACCAGTACGCTTTCTGCCTCTTCAATGACCGTACCTGTGACATCCTCCGTATCCGTAGCATATCCAAGACGCAGAACAGCCTCATACTCCTTCGGCAGCTCCTGCATATACTCCACGACTCGCGTCGCTCTGCCCAAACACAGGGGCAGCACTCCCGTAACCTCCGGATCAAGCGTACCCGTATGGCCAATCCGTTTCATGCGGACAATTCCTCTTACTTTGGCTACCACATCATGCGATGTCCAGCCGGCGGGCTTATGCACGGCCAAAATACCTTCCAACTCTGTCATAACCGTAGTCTCACCTGCTCCACAACGCGAGGGATAACATCCTCCAAAGGGCCCTCCAGACTGCAGCCTGCAGCCCGGACATGGCCGCCGCCTCCGAACCCTTGGGCAAGGGCGGCAACGTCGACTTTTCCGGCGGAACGAAGGCTAACCTTCACGATACCGGATTTCAGAAGCTTAAACAAGATTCCGACCTCGACGCCTTGAATATTGCGGGGATAATTGACAATCCCCTCCAGATCCTCACTGGCTGCGCCGCAGCGCTCCATATGGTCAGGGGTAACGTGCACCCATGCGATTTTTCCATCCTCCGACACCTGGAGCGTATTCAGCGCTTCGACAAGCACTTTCATCTGGGGAAGAGTCATCTCTTCCAGCAGGATCTCCGCGAGCTCCGGCCCGTTAACGCCATGACCTAGCAGCTCTGAGGCAATGCTCATCACTTTAGGCGACGTGTTCGTATAACGGAAACCTCCGGTATCTGTAAGAAGCCCCGTATAGACGGACGTAGCAATCTCGGCATCCCAGGTGATCCCGCATACATTCAACAAGTCATACAGAATTTCTGCCGTCGCGGCGGCTTGAGGCAGCACCAGGTTAACGGAGCCGTACCGGTCATTGGTAGGGTGGTGGTCGATGTTCACGATTCTGGCATTCTCGGCAAACAACGTCCGGATGTGCCCTACCCGGGCAAAATCCGCGCAATCCACGCAGATCACATGCGTAAACGTCCGATCCGGCAGCTCTTCCGACCCGTTGATAATATCCTCGGCATGCCACAGCATGTTCATTCGTTTCGGGATCGGCCCTTCATTGATCATCGTGAATTTCTTGCCCAGACATGAGAGAAGCCAGCCCACCGCAAGGGTGGAACTGACTGCATCTCCATCGGGCTGAACATGCGACACAACCAAATAGTCATCGTGCTCCAGCAGAAACGACTTTACCTGCTGCAGCTCTTGCTCATAGGTCTGCATTCGCCCTCTCCTTTATTTACGAACTTGCATTATTTCTCTTCGCGCTCTCCGATTTCGTTGAGCAGCTTCTCGATCCGGCTGCCATAGGCAATGGATTCGTCAAACTTGAAGATCAGCTCCGGAACATGCCGGAGACGGATCCGTTTGCCAAGCTCGGAACGGAGGAAGCCGGTGGCCTTTTCCAGACCTTTCAAGGAAGCTGCCTTCTGTTCTTCGTCACCGAGCACGCTCAAGTACACCTTGGCTTGTGACAAGTCATTCGTCACATCAACGCCGGTCACGGTAATGAAGCCGATTCTCGGATCTTTGATTTCAGTCTGAATCAGTTGGCTGAGCTCTTTCTTAATCTGCTCGCCTACGCGCCCTGTTCTGATTTTTGCCATCGTTGATCACCTCGTTTATTAGCGCTCTACCGTCTCCATGATAAAGGCTTCGATGACGTCTCCTTCTTTCACATCGCTGTAGCTGGCCAACGTAATACCGCACTCGTAGCCTTGTGCCACTTCCTTCGCGTCGTCCTTGAAACGCTTGAGGGAATCGATCTTGCCCTCATGAATGACGATGCCGTCGCGGATCAAGCGGGCTTCGGCATTGCGCGAGATTTTTCCGGAAGTAACCATACAGCCTGCAATCGTACCAATCTTGCTCACTTTAAAGGTGTTGCGGACTTCCGCATGTCCGATCACGGTTTCTTTATATTCCGGATCGAGCATCCCCTTCATAGCTTGCTCAATTTCCTCGATTACATTATAGATGACACGGTGCAGACGCACGTCAACCTTCTCCTGCTCCGATGTCTGTTTTGCTTGAACATCCGGACGGACGTTAAAGCCGATGACGATCGCATTGGAAGCAGCCGCCAAAATAATATCGGATTCCGTGATCGCTCCGACGCCGCTGTGGATGATTTTTACGCGTACGCCTTCCACTTCGATCTTGTTAAGCGAGCTCTTCAAGGCTTCAACCGAGCCCTGTACGTCACCCTTAATGATCACGTTCAGATCCTTGATCTCGCCGTCCTTGATATGCTTGAACAAGTCGTCGAGGGTTACGCGGGTATTCGTGTTAAGCTCAGACTGACGCTGCGTGACCGCACGCTTCTCGGCGATCGAACGCGCCTTGCGCTCGTCCTCGAACACCATGAACGGATCGCCTGCGCCCGGCACTTCCGTAAGACCGGTAATTTCAACCGGCGTGGATGGACCGGCTTCTTTCAGGCGGCGCCCTTTATCATTCACCATCGCCCGGATGCGGCCGAAGCAGTTGCCCGCTACAAACGCATCGCCGACTTTCAGCGTTCCGTGCTGAACAAGGATACGTGCAACCGGGCCTCTTCCCTTATCCAGCTCCGCCTCAATAACCGTACCGCGGGCACGCTTATCCGGATTGGCTTTGTATTCATTCACTTCGGCAACAAGCAGAATCATTTCGAGCAGATCCTCGAGACCCATGCGCTGTTTTGCCGAAACGTTAACGAAGATCGTATCTCCGCCCCATTCCTCCGGCACAAGCTCGTATTCGGTCAACTCCTGCTTCACCTTATCCGGGTTGGCAGACGGTTTGTCGATTTTGTTCACGGCCACGATGATCGGCAATCCTGCCGCCTTCGCATGGTTGATCGCTTCTACCGTCTGCGGCATCACGCCGTCATCGGCTGCGACAACAATAATCGTCATATCCGTAACCTGCGCACCGCGTGCACGCATAGCGGTAAACGCTTCGTGGCCCGGCGTATCCAGGAAGGTGATCTTCTTGCCGTTGATTTCAACTTGATAAGCACCGATGTGCTGTGTGATGCCGCCGGCTTCGCCGCCGCTCACGTTCGTGGAACGGATCGCATCCAGCAGCGTCGTTTTACCGTGGTCGACGTGACCCATGATGGTAACGACCGGAGGGCGCTCCTTCAAATCTTCAGGCGCGTCATTCTCTTCGACTGTCTCGAACCGGTCTTCTTCCACCGGAATCTTCACTTCAACCTCGACACCGAACTCCCCTGCAAGCAGCTGAATCGTCTCGATGTCCAGCTCCTGGTTGATCGTGGCCATCACGCCGAGGAAAATCAGCTTCTTGATGACTTCGGAAGCGTCCTTATGAAGCAGCTTCGCCGTTTCACCGACGGTCATGTCGCCACGGACGATAATTTTCTTCGGCGTGTTGTCGATTTTCTCACGAGGCGGCTGCTGGTTGTTCTGGTTCCGTCCGCGGTTATTCTTCCCACCGCGATTGTTGCCGCGGAAACCGCCCTGGCGGTTGTTATCATCAAACCGCTTGGAATTGTTGTTGTTATTGTTTCTTCCGCCCCGGTTGTTTTGACCGTTGCTGTTGTTCTGGCTGCCGGAGTCATTGCGTCCCGTTCTGCCTTGCGGACGCGAAGCGCCTTGAGCGCCGTTGTTCTGCGGACGAGCACCGCCTTGACCTCCGCCTTGCGGACGGGAGCCGGTTGCTGTACCGCCTTGCGGACGGGAGCCAGTTGCTGTTCCACCTTGTCTTGGTGCCTGGTTGCTGCGATTTTGGTTCTGGCTTCCTTGAGCCGGGCCTGATTGGTTTCTGCGAGAATCCTGTCCCTGTCCTTGTGGACGCTGGGAACCGGATGTGTTCTGGTTATTTTGATGATTTCTACTATTCATACCTACCTGCTTTTCCTGTTGTTTTTTGGGTTGACCTTGACCTTGACCTTGACCGCGCTGACCTGCATTTCGAGAGCCGTCTTGCCCGCTGCTTACTTTCGCATCAGCAGCGGAAGAGCTGGAAGCAACCGACACGGGCGGCTTGCGGCTCTCGCCGCGGGAAGCGTCCGCACCGTCACGCTTGGCTGCCGCATTCGATTTGATATCCTTAAAGAACTGCTCAACTTTGGATACCGTATCGTTCTCCATGACGCTCATGTGGTTGTTAACCGGAATGTTCAAACGCTTAAGGATCGTTATAATTTCTTTACTGCTCATATTCAGCGATTTCGCGTATTCATATACGCGAAGTTTATTGTCTTTGTTTTCTTGTTTACTCAATATACTCCACCTCCGACATTGTCTCCATTGTTCTGGAGATCATTTCTGCGAATCCTTGATCCGTAACGGCCAGCACAACCCGCTCGGGTTTACCTACACTTGTGCCCAGACTTTCCCGGTCAAATCCGATTACCAGAGGGATGTTATAAGAACCGCATTTGTCGCGGAACTTTTTTTTAGTATTATCTGAGGCGTCACCCGCAAGAATAACCAACTTTGCTTCTGAAGACCGGATGGCTTTGAGCACGATCTCATCACCCGTAACCACCTTGCCGGCCCGCATGGCCAGGCCGAGCTGAGAAAGCGCCCTATTCATCATCGGCTGCACGCTCTTTAGCAGCCAGGAATTCATCCTCAACCTTGATGAAATCCTGGGCCAATTGTTCATAGATCTCAGGTTTCACTTGCTGCTTCAACGCTCGATCCAAAGCTTTATTTTTGTGTGCAAGCTTGAAGCAGGAAACTTTGCCGCATAGATAAGCGCCGCGGCCCGACTTTTTGCCGGTCAGATCAATCATGACCGCCTCGTCGGGCGTTCTGACAATCCGGATCAGCTCTTTCTTCGGCATCATTTCCTGACATGCCACACATTTACGCAGCGGTATCTTTCTCTGTTTCAAGACGCTTACCCCCCCGCTTGTTTCGGAATTAATCCACGGAGACGGAATCCTGGTGCATTTCACCGGATTGGGATTTTGGTCTGCCAAATTCCTGCTCCGCCTGGCTTTCGCTCTTAATATCGATCTTCCAGCCTGTCAATTTAGCTGCAAGGCGCGCATTCTGGCCCTTGATGCCAATGGCCAGTGAGAGCTGGTAGTCGGGAACAATGACGCGGGCCATCTTCTCATCCTCGAACACTTGAACCTCAAGCACTTTCGAAGGACTGAGGGCGTTGGCCACGTACTCCTCAACCGAATCGGAATAGCGGACGATGTCGATCTTCTCCCCGCGGAGCTCGTTCACGATCGTCTGAACGCGCATCCCTTTCGGACCAACGCAGGAGCCTACCGGATCAACCTCTTCATTACGAGAGTAAACCGCAATCTTGGAGCGGTAGCCCGCTTCACGCGCAACCGAACGGATCTCGACGACGCCGTCGAAAATTTCCGGAACCTCCAGCTCAAACAGGCGCTTGAGCAGCCCCGGATGCGTGCGGGAGAGCATGATTTGCGGACCTTTCGTAGTGTTCTCGACCTTCGTGATATACGCCTTGATCCGATCGCCATGCTTGAACTTCTCGTTCGGCATCAGCTCCGTAAGCGGAAGCGCGGCTTCGATCTTCCCGAGGTCGATGTAGATGTTTCTAAGGTCCTGGCGCTGCAGCGTACCGGTGACGATATCGTCTTCCTTGTCGATAAACGCGCTGTAGATCAAGCCGCGCTCGGCTTCCCGAATGCGCTGCGTAACGACCTGCTTCGCCGTCTGAGCCGCGATTCGACCGAAATCGCGAGGCGTTACCTCGATCTCGGCGATATCCTCGAGCTGGAAATGCGGATTGATTTCGCGTGCCGCATGCAGCGAAATTTCCGTCCGCGGATCCAGAACCTCTTCAACGATCAGCTTCCGTGCAAACACTTTGATGACGCCGGTATTGCGGTTCATGTCCACACGGACATTTTGCGCAGTGTTGAAGTTACGCTTGTAACTCGAGATCAGCGCAGCCTCGATGGCTTCAAACAACACATCTTTGCTGATGCCCTTCTCTCTCTCCAGCTCGTTCATCGCTTCAATAAAATCCATACTCATTGAAAATCGGTTCCCCCTTTCAAAACTTCCGTCTAAAAAATGATGGCCAATCTGGCGCTGGCTACTTTTGCATATGGAATAACGTGCTGCTTCTTGCCCGTTTGAATAACAAGCTCTTCTTGCTCGAAGGACTCCAGCTTGCCCTCGAATTCCTTCAGCCCGTCGACCGGCTCGTATACCGTAACGAATACGTTCTTGCCGACAGCCTTGGCGACGTCCTCCTTCTTCTTAAGCGGACGTTCGGCGCCCGGAGAGGAAACCTCGAGAAAATAAGCGGTCGGAATCGGATCGTTCTCATCCAGCTTCTGGCTCAGATATTCGCTGATTACTCCGCAATCGTCAATATCAATGCCGCCTTCTTTATCTACAAACACACGCAGGAACCAGCTGCTTCCTTCCTTTACGTATTCCACATCGACCAGTTCGAAGCCGTGTTCATCCAGATACGGCTGCACCATTTCTTCCACAGTCGTTTTAATCTTTGATGTGCTCAAAGAACATAACCTCCAAGTTGATTTCCTATATACCAAAGAGTAAAGAGTGGGTTGCCCCACTCTTTACACAACGGTTTTATCTCCATGATTACCAAAAAAATTATAACATAGTCTGGTAATAGTGACAAGTATGACTCCTTGACTGTCAAGGAAGCCTCCTGAGCAGCAACGGGCCCGCCCTGAGAGATATGAAGAAATCAGAATAATGAGAGCTGATTGCTCTCCGGCAAACCGCGGAAGCAGCCCATCTGGGTCAGAAGTTCCACCGCCGTCTTACTCGCCTTGGACTTCTGCTGGAAATCTTCTATCGATAAAAACTCGCCGAATTCGCGCGCGGCCGCAATGTTGCGGGCGGCGTTTTCGCCGATACCGGCCAAGGCCGAGAACGGCGGGATGAGCGAATTTCCGTCAACCGTAAATTTCGTTGCATCCGAACGATAAAGATCGATGCTCTTGAAGGTAAAGCCTCTGGCCGTCATTTCCAGCGCCATTTCCAGGATCGGCAGCATGCCTTTCTCCTTCGCGCTGGCTCCGAAGCCGAGCTGCTCGATCTCCTCGATTCGGCGGTAAATCGCCTCATATCCTTGACAGCACAGCTCAATATCAATATCCTCGGCGCGGACCGAGAAGTACGTCGCATAGTATTCGATCGGATAATACAGCTTGAAATACGCGGTACGCACTGCCGAGATAACATATGCAGCCGCGTGGGCTTTCGGGAACATGTACTGGATTTTGAGACAGGAGTCAATGTACCACTGAGGCACCTTGCATCGCTTCATCTCGTCGATCCATTCCTGGGTAAGCCCCTTACCCTTCCGCACGCTCTCCGTAATCTTGAAGGCGAGGCTTGCATCCATCCCGGCCTTGTAGATCAGGAACAGCATGATATCGTCACGACAGCCGATAACCGTCTTGATGTTGCATGTGCCGTTCTTGATAAGCTCCTGCGCATTGCCGAGCCATACGCCGGTACCGTGTGAGAGGCCGGAAATTTGCAGCAGGTCGGCAAAGCTGGACGGCTGGGATTCCACAAGCATCTGCCGTACGAACTTGGTTCCCATTTCCGGAACGCCGTAGGTCGCCACCGGAGAACGGATTTGCTCCGGGGTTACCCCGAGCGCTTCCGTGGAGTTGAACATGCTCATTACCTTCGGATCATTCATCGGAATCGTCGTCGGATCGACGCCGGTCAGATCCTGCAGCATCCTCATCATCGTCGGATCATCGTGTCCCAGAATATCAAGCTTCAGCAGGTTCGCATCAAAGGCGTGGTAATCGAAATGCGTGGTCTTCCATTCGGCGTTGACATCGTCGGCCGGATACTGAACCGGGGTGATATCCTCCACCTCGATATAGTCCGGGACAACGACGATACCGCCGGGATGCTGACCGGTGCTTCGTTTCACGCCGGTACAGCCAGCGGCTAGCCGGTTCAGCTCCGCACCACGCCAACGCTTGTTATGATGCTCCTCATATTTCTTCGCAAAGCCAAACGCCGTCTTCTCGGCGACGGTACCGATCGTCCCCGCCCGAAACACGCTCTTCTCGCCGAACATTTCCTTCGTAAAGTTATGGGCATGCGGCTGATATTCCCCCGAGAAGTTCAAGTCGATATCGGGAACCTTGTCCCCTTTGAAGCCGAGGAACGTCTCAAACGGAATATCCTGTCCTTCGCCTTTCATCATGTTGCCGCAGTTCGGGCAAGCCTTGTCCGGCAAGTCGAAGCCGCTCGGCACGCTGCCGTCGAGGAACCACTCGCTGTGCTTGCACTCTTTGTTCAGGCAGATGTAATGCGCCGGCAGCGGGTTAACCTCGGAAATGCCGAGGAAGGTGGCAACGACCGAAGAGCCGACGGATCCCCGTGAGCCGACCAAGTATCCGTCGCGGTTCGATTTTTTTACCAGGCGCTCGGAGATCAGATAGTTCGCGGAGAAGCCGTATTTGATAATCGGCTCAAGCTCCTTCTCCAGCCGGGCTACGACAACCTCCGGCAGATCGTCCCCGTAAATCGACCGTGCTGTCTCATAGCAGGTGTTGCGGATCTCTTCGTCCGCTCCTTCCAGGATCGGAGTGAACAGCTTATCCGGGAACAGCTCCAGCTCTTCGAACCGGTCTGCCAGCTCCGACGTATTGGTTACGACGACTTCATAAGCCTTATCCTCGCCCAAGAACTCGAATTCCTCCAGCATCTCCTCCGTTGTCCGGAAATGCGCATCAGGCTTGCGCATATCCTTCAGCGGACTGAATCCGGTAATACCATGGATCGTAATGTCCCTGAACAGCTTGTCCCGCGGTTCCAGATAGTGCACGTTACCTGTGGCGATCACCGGCTTGTTCAGCTTCTCGCCGATCCGCACCACTTTGGATATGGCCGTCTTGATTTCTTCGGGACTGCCGACCAGGCCTTTATCCACCAAATGCATATACATCGTCAGCGGCTGGATCTCCAGCACATCATAGAAGGCCGCAATTTCTTCCGCTTCTTCCTCGGTCTTGTTGAGCACCGTCTCGAAAAACTCGCCCTTTTCGCAACCGGACAATACAAGCAAGCCTTCGCGCATCTCCTGAAGCTTGGATTTCGGTATGCAAGGCACGCGCTTAAAATACTCCGTATGCGACATCGACACCAGCTTGTACAGATTCTTCTTGCCCGTCATGTTCAAGGCATAAATGCCGCAGTGGAACGGACGCGCATTGGACAGGTCCATGCCGACGTAGTCGTTCAGCCGGTCCAGCATCTTGATCCCCTTCATTTTGTCCGCGTCCGCAAGCAGTCCGTTCAGGATGCCCGCGAGTGCAACGGTATCATCGATCGCACGGTGATGGCTTTCGAGCGCAACCTTGTATTTATCGGCAAGCGTGTTGAGCCGGTGGTTTTTCATCCCCGGATGCAAAAGCCGCGCAAGCTCCAGGGTATCCAGATACGGGTTGTCCAGTGTGTCCATGCCGGCATTTTGCAGCGATGCCTGAATGAAGCCCACGTCGAACCTTGCATTGTGCGCGACAAGCACCGCGTCCCCAACGAATTCGACGAACTCCTTCAGAACCGGTTCAAGCTCCGGCGCGTCCCTTACCATATCATCGTTGATGTTTGTCAATTGCTGAATATGGTACGGTATCCGCTCATGCGGATTGACGAATGTCGCGTACCGGTCGATTTCCTTGCCCTCATGCATTTTGACGGCGGCCAGCTCGATAATTTTGTTCGCGGTTATCGACAGACCCGTTGTCTCGATATCGAAGACGACGTAGGTTGCGCTGCTCAGCTCGATCGGCTTCGCCTGCTCCACGATATTCACCGCATCGTTAACGACGTTCGCCTCGAGTCCGTAAATCATCTTGATCCCGTTCTTCTTCGCATGCTTCGCCGCGTCGGGATAGCACTGTACACCGCCATGATCGCTGACGGCAATCGCCTTATGTCCCCAGCTCGCCGCCGTTTTGATATAGCGGTCGATCGGCGTAACGGCATCCATCGTGCTCATGGTCGTGTGGAGATGGAATTCGACCCGCTTTTCAGGCGCATTATCCTTTCGCGATGGCGGAGCTTTCACCTCGGACAAATCCGTAGGAATCATGACCAGCTCCGGCACCTGCATGAACCGGTCATATTCCACCCGGCCTCTCGCCTTAACCCATTTGCCGTCGGCAAGCAGGCTCAACACTTTCAGATCATCCTTCGTCTTGGCAAACATCTTCATCTGCAAGGAATCGCTGAAATCGGTCAAATTGAAGGTGAACAGCGTGCTGCCGTTTCGCAGTTCCTTTCGGTCCAAGCCAAAGATTGTACCTTGGATCGTAATCTTCTTCTCCTCGTCCTGGATATCCTGGATAGATACCGGCTGGTCCTTTATGTCGTAGCCGACCTGCAGCCGGTCCGGAGCCTCATCCTCGTCACCGGCATCCATCTCGGCTTCCAGGCTGCTCATGAGCTGCTCGATAACCTCCCGCTCTTCCTGCCGCTTGCGCTGCTCAAATTCCTCATAGGCAGCCTGCCCATTATCGCCGACCTGCATTTTAACGCGGAGCTGCAGATCGAAGTAATGGCTGAAGAAGCGGGTGATGGCCGTATCGATTTGCTTCTTCCGGGCAAGCTCGAGCGACATGCCGTCCGACATCGTCAGCAGCAGCTGCCCGTCCTCCACCTCGTGCCGGGCCCGGGTCATCCAGCCGTTAACGGATGGAATCTCACGGTGTACCCACTCCAGGAACAAATTCCAGTACTCCTGCACAATGTCGGCAGCCTGCACATTGCCCTGATACCGGAATACAAATACGATGCGGGCAATATGATTCATCTTCTCCTGTATTCTCAGGCAGAAGGTCCGATACACCTCGGCGGGAACGAGCGACTCCTTCAGGATCGTAATCTTCCACTCCTTGCTCGCCCGGCTCGTCTCCACCTGCTCGATGATACCGTCCAAGAAATAGGGTTCCACCAGATTGGCCGGAACTTCGCCCTGCTTCATCAGCAGTTCAAGCCGTTTCCTTTTATCTTCTGCTGTGCCCATGGTTCCCTCCCCCTAAGTTTTCACGCGAAATGCTTATAAAAACAGTAGAAGCTTCCGCCGGCAGCATCCACACGTCCTGCCTCGAAACAGAGCGATGGGTCTACTGCCATCCGGAAGCTTGCTCCAGACGCACATATTCCGGGTACAGGAGAACGAAGAAGCAATCTGCAGCCCTCCTCCCTCTACCCGGAATATCAAATTATCGGTATATTAATACGCTCTGGCAAACAGTACGGTATGCTTCGCATCATCACCGCAAACGAGACATTTCGTCTTCGTCTCGCCCGGCTCAAAAGGTATGTTCCGGCTGGTCGCCCCGGTCTCCTGCTTTACGGTATCCTCGCAAGCCCCGGAGCCGCACCAACCCGCCAGGGTAAATCCGCGCTTCTCTTCCATGCTCGCCTTCATCTCGTCCAGTGTATCCACCGAATAGAAATGATCCTCGCGGAACTGCTTCGCGCGGTTATACATTTCTTGATGCACCTGCTCCAGCATGCTCTGAACCTCTTGGACCAGATTGGCCTGCTCGACGACTTTCTTCTCGCCGGTGATTCGGGATACTAGCACGCAAACCCCGTTTTCCATATCACGGGGTCCGATCTCCAGACGCACCGGAACGCCGCGCATTTCATACTCATTAAACTTCCAGCCCGGGCGCACATCCGGATTATCGTCCACGCGAACCCGGATACCGGCCGCTTTCAATTCACGGTAGAGCTCGTCCGTACGGCCAACCACGGCATCACGAGTCTTCGGAGGACCGATCGGAATCATAATGACCTGAGTCGGCGCAACCTTCGGCGGGAGCACCAATCCTCGGTCATCCCCGTGAACCATGATCAAGGAGCCGATCAGACGCGTGCTGACGCCCCAAGATGTGGTGTGGGCATACTCCAGCGTATTTTCGCGGTTCAAATACTGAATCTCGAAGGCCTCCGCAAAATTGGTGCCCATATAATGGGACGTCCCTGCCTGGACAGCTCGTCCGTCCTTCATCATAGCTTCGATGGAGAACGTGTCGACGGCTCCGGCGAACTTCTCCGATGGCGTCTTCTGTCCTTTAATCACCGGAATAGCCAAATAGTTCTCAACAAAATCCTGGTAGATGTCCAGCATTTGCATCGTTTCTTCCCGAGCCTCGGCTTCGGTTTCATGAGCCGTGTGGCCCTCCTGCCACAGGAATTCGCTTGTACGGAGGAACGGCAGCGTTCGCTTCTCCCAACGTACCACGTTCGCCCACTGGTTGATCTTCACCGGGAGATCGCGATAGGATTGAATCCATTTGGAGTACATATGCCCGAACATCGTTTCGGACGTCGGTCGAATCGCCAGACGTTCCTCCAGCTTTTCTCCTGCCGCCTCGGTTACCCATGGCAGCTCCGGATTGAAGCCTTCTACATGCTCTTTCTCTTTCTGGAAGAAGCTTTCCGGAATGAACAGCGGGAAGTACGCATTGCGGTGCCCCGTTTCCTTGAAACGGCGATCCAGCTCCTCCTGGATATGCTCCCAAATTTCATAGCCGTCCGGCTTGAACACGATGCAGCCCCGGACCGGCGAATAATCCATCAGGTCCGCTTTTTTGATGACATCGATATACCAGCGGGAGAAGTCCTCTCCTTGCGGCATGATCTCCGTCACGAATTGTTTATCCTTCGATTCCTTCGACATAAAAATCCTGTTCCTCCCATTATTAAAACGCTTCTTCGGGCGATTGTGCTGTAAGCCTGCTTCCGAATGCGGCGCTATTGGCGATATGTGTAAGCAGGCCCTGCGAATGACGGTTCGTATCACTCGTGCATTCGGGAAGAGGCCTGCCGGTAACGGAAAACCCCAGGAGGCTAAAGATCCGAGAGCTTCAGCGTAAAGCCGCTCCTATGCAAAGAGAGCTTACGGCTGATCGCTGCACGGGTACACCCCGCTGGATGTTTTATCCGTTGATTAAGCGAAGTATGTCATTGTACGTCACGGCAATCATCAGCAGAAACAGCATCGCAAAGCCGATAAAATGCACCATGCCTTCCCGGTTCGGATCAATCGGCTTCCCGCGCAATGCCTCTATGCCGAGGAACACGAGCCGGCTGCCGTCAAGCGCCGGAATCGGCAGCAGATTGAAGATGCCGAGATACAAGCTCAATATGGCCGCCCAATAGGTCAGCTGTTCAATTCCTTGCTTCGCGATCTGTCCGGTCACTTCGAATGTGCGGACCGGGCCTCCAAGATCATCCATCGAGAATTGCTGGATCAATTGCCTGAACCCTTGGAAAATAATGCTTGTCGTGTCTACCATCGCGGTACCCGCGCCCGTAATCGTCTCACCGATGCCTGCCGATCTGGTCGGAAGCTCAGGAACGATCCCGACCTTGCCGCCTTCCTGGCCTTCCATCGTGCGCGGCGTCAGTGTCAGCTCGAAGGATTCGTCGCCGCGGCGGACGGTCCAATCCATCGGCTTGTCCTTGGATGCCGCGATCAATTCGATCATCTTCTGATAATCCGAGCCGATGGCAACACCGTTAATGCTCTCGATGATGTCACCCTTCTTCAGGTTCGCCTCATCGGCCGGCATGCCTTTTGTAATCTCTCCGATCTGCACATAAGTCGGATTTTCGACCGGAATGCCCGCCATCTGAATATGCAGCGCGAACAGAACAAAAGCCAGAATAAAGTTCATCACCGGCCCGGCAAAGATGGCCAAGGCTCTCTGTCCGACCGTCTTGCTGCCGAACTGGCGGTCTCTTGGCGCGATCTGGGTCTCAATGCCTTTGGCCACGGTCATCGCCTGCGGGTGAATCTGGTACTGCTGGTGCTCGCCGTCCACATCCAGCCGCACCGACAGCCGATCCACCATATCCATGAATTCGACCTCTCCGCGGATCACGTTCTTCCGGTTGTCGAGCTGGTCTAAATAAATCTTCTTTACCTGATTGTCCGAATTCAATCGGACCGCAATCGTCTGACCTGGATGAATTTCAACCAGTTCAGGGTCTTCGCCCGCCATGCGCGCATAT
This sequence comes from Paenibacillus sp. FSL W8-0919, assembly GCF_038003785.1. NCBI lineage: Bacteria > Bacillati > Bacillota > Bacilli > Caryophanales > Paenibacillaceae > Paenibacillus > Paenibacillus sp. FSL W8-0919. Next base: position 3,622,737 of record NZ_JBBOPV010000001.1, on the reverse strand, counting down.
CCGCCGAAAGGCAGCAGGCGAAGCGTAAACTGCGTTTCGTTGCGTTTATAAGAGAACAGCTTCGGTCCAAAGCCGATCGCAAATTCCCGCACCAAGATCCCCGCACGCCGGGCAAAGTAATAGTGCCCCCATTCATGCACTGTGACAATGACAAAAAACATGAGCACCGTTAAAAAAACGATCCGCAGCATTTCCAAATCCGTACATCCCCCTTTTCCTCTGAGAACGCAGTATGTCCCTATAGATTATCATTATTCTCCTGTCGTCCACAAGAGAATCACAAGCTGTCAGCTTTTTTCAAGGGAGATTATGATGTGACATCTGATCCTATAGTCTGGAAGCAAGCTCGCGCGCGGATTGATCGCTCGCTTCGATCGTTTCGAGCGTCGGCTCCGAATGGATCTCGTGCTGCTCAAGCACTTGCTCGATGATCTCTTCGATCCGAAGGAAGGAGATTTCCTTGCGCAGGAACCGGGCAACCGCCACCTCGTTGGCAGCATTGAATACGGTTGGCGCCGTCCCTCCCATTTTACCACATTCATAGGCAAGCCTTAAACACGGAAAGCGTTCAAAATCCATTTCTCGAAAATTCAGCCTGCCCGCTTCCGCCAACGAAAGCCTTGGTGCCGGAGAATTCCAGCGTTCCGGATACGTCAGGGCATACTGGATTGGCACTCTCATGTCCGGGTTGCCTAACTGCGCGATAATGCTGGAATCCCGAAACTCGACGAAGGAATGAATAATGCTCTCCGGATGAAGCAATACGGAAATCTGCTCGTAGGGAAGTCCATACAGCCAATGGGCTTCGATCACCTCAAGCCCCTTGTTGACCATCGTTGCCGAATCAATCGTGATCTTGGCCCCCATGGACCAATTCGGATGCTTCAATGCGTCCTCAACCGTTACGTTCACCAGCTGCTCCCGCGTGTAGTCGCGAAAGGATCCGCCGGACGCCGTTAACGTGATCCGCTCGATATCCTCGTACCGTTCCCCGTTCAAGCACTGGAATATGGCCGAATGCTCGCTGTCGATGGGAAGAAGCTTGACCCCTTTCGCCGCTGCCGCCGCAGTCACCAGATGCCCTGCCGTTACCAGTGTCTCCTTATTCGCAAGTCCGATGTTCTTCCCCGCTTCGATGGCCGCCAGGGTGGATGGGAGTCCCATGCTTCCCACGACCGCCGTGACCACCAGCTCGGCATCCGTTCCGGCGGCGATCTCGATCAAGCCTTCCCGCCCATAGAACACTTCCGTTCCGGCAGGCAGGGAATGCTTCACCAGGTCCGCGAGCTCCTTGGTTGCGACCGAAACTTTACGCGGCCCAAATTCCTTCGCCTGCTGAAGCAGCAGCTCCACGTTGCTCCCAGCAGCCAAACCTTCGATCTGAAACTGGTCCCGATGCATCCTGGCGACATCCAAAGTCTGTGTACCGATCGAGCCGGTAGACCCGAGAACGCTGATTTTCTTCATAAATACATCTTTCCTTTCCATCAGTAAGGCAGAAGGCCAAGCATATGTACGAACGGGAATACGACGATCCAGCTGTCGCAGCGATCCAGTATTCCGCCGTGCCCGGGCAGCAGGCTGCCTGAATCCTTAATGCCGTACACCCTCTTGTAGGCGGACTGCACCAGATCTCCCAGCTGACCGATGACGGCACAAGACAGACCGATCAGAACGGCTTGTCCGGCCGATAATAATCCATTCGAGAAAAAGGAAAAGATCAGGGATGTGAACACAGCGATGACGACACCGCCAAGTGCACCCTCGATCGTTTTGTTCGGACTGATGGAAGGCCACAGCTTATGCCGCCCTGCCGCCTTCCCGACAAAATAGGCCCCGGCATCGCTCGCCCAGATGGAGCCCAGCAGAAGGAACGTCCAAAAGATGCCGTGACCGTCCTCCGCATGCCGCGACTCGGCGATGAAGGAGAAGCCGATGCCGACATAGACTGCACCCAGGAACAGCAAAGCGACCCGTTGAATATCAATGGCATTCTTCGTGGTCACCGTTGCCAGCAGGAACAGCAGAAGCAGGAGCCATATCGCGTGTTCCCAAGGGAGCTGAACATCGATATTCAGCAAATTCCACGGGAACACCAGCAGCAGCACTCCTGCATAACCGATCCACGCCGTTCCACCGAACGGCGCCGTTTTCGTCATTTTCACAAACTCATAGTATCCGATGAGTGCCATGGCCAGGATAAGAAGATGGTACGACAGTCCACCGATGAAACATAATCCCAAAAAGACCGTGCCCGCTATAATTCCGGTAATCAATCGCTGCTTCAATATGACCCATCCTCCATCGGCTACGACAGTCCACCGTAGCGCCGTGTTCTATGTTGATAATCGGCAACTGCCGCGACCAAATGTTCTTTGGTAAACTCCGGCCAATAAATGTCGGTAAACCATAATTCGCTATAAGCAAGCTGCCAAAGCATGAAATTGCTCAAACGCAATTCCCCGCTCGTCCGGATAAGCAGATCCGGATCCGGCAAATCGCCTGTGAGGAGCCGCTGACCGATCAGTTCCTCGGTTATATCTTCAGGACGAAGAATTCCGTCACGCACTTCCTGCCCGAGCGCTTTAAAACTCTCGGTGATCTCTTTCCGGCTGCCGTAATTAAGCGCAAAATTCAGCACAAGCCCCGTGTTGTCCGCCGTTCTGGCAACGGCCTCTTCCATCGCGGACACCGTATGGGACGGCAGGTCCTCCGGATGCCCCATCATTCTGACCTGGACATTCTTCTCAATGAGCTCTTCCAGCTCAATGGCCAGGAACTCCTGGGGAAGCTTCATAAGAAAATCCACTTCCTCCTTCGGCCGAGTCCAGTTTTCCGTCGAAAAAGCATACATCGTCAATATTTTGATCCCTAAATCATCGGCGGCGATGGCCGCTCTTTTGACAGCCTTCATGCCGTTCTGGTGACCGACGATTCGCGGCATGCCGCGCCGTTTAGCCCAGCGTCCGTTACCGTCCATAATAATTGCCACATGATGAGGGATGTTGTCCGGAGAGAGCTGATGCGTCTGCTGACTGTCCTCCTGATTCAACCACGATCGAACCCGTTTGATCATTCCATTTCCTCCAGGCTTCTTTCTGCAAAAAAGAGACAAACCCCACCATAACCGGAGGGGCCGCAAGTCTCTTACACTTCCATAATCTCTTTTTCTTTGGCAACGAGGACTTTGTCGACTTCCGCGATAAATTTATCCGTCGTTTTCTGGATATCTTCCTGATGTCTCCGGGACTCGTCCTCGGAAATATCCGTTTTCTCCATCTTTTTGATGTCATCGTTGGCATCACGGCGAATGTTGCGGATGGCCACTTTCGCTTCCTCGCCGAATTTCTTGGTCATTTTGACCAATTCGCTTCTGCGCTCTTCCGTGAGTGCAGGAATCACCAGGCGGATTTGCATGCCGTCGTTCGCCGGCGTCAATCCGAGATCCGATTTCATGATCGCCTTTTCGATATCTGCCAAAGACGACTTATCCCAAGGCTGAATCATCAGTGTCCGGGAATCCGGCGTGCTGATGTTTGCCAGTTGGTTGATCGGCGTAGGCGCTCCGTAGTACTCAACCGTAATCCGGTCGAGAAGGGCTGGCGCTGCCCGTCCTGCGCGCAGCGTAGCCAGATCGCGTCTCAAAGCCAAAATCGCTTTTTCCATGCGTTCTTCTGCGTTCTTTTTCACTGATTGCGGCATTAATCTACACTCCCTTTGACAATCGTTCCGATTTTCTCACCCAGAACGACACGCTTGATATTGCCTTGCTCCGTTATGGCGAATACGATGAGCGGAATGTTGTTGTCCATACATAACGATGAAGCTGTAGAGTCCATTACCCCAAGGTTTTTGTTCAATACATCAAGATACGTAAGCTGCTCGTATTTCTCAGCAGTTTCATCCTTAAATGGATCAGCGGAATACACTCCGTCCACTTTGTTCTTAGCCATCAAAATCACTTCTGCTTCGATTTCCGCTGCGCGAAGCGCTGCAGTCGTATCGGTGGAGAAGTATGGGTTACCCGTTCCCGCCGCGAAAATAACGACACGGCCTTTTTCCAGATGTCTTATCGCTCTGCGACGAATATACGGTTCTGCAATTTGCTGCATGGAGATGGATGTTTGCACACGGGTCGGCACTCCGATTTGCTCCAATGCATCCTGAAGCGCCAGGGAATTCATCACGGTTGCGAGCATCCCCATATAATCCGCAGTCGCTCGGTCGATCCCGTTCGCGCTGCCGGCAATGCCGCGCCAGATGTTTCCGCCGCCGCAGACGATGGCCACTTCCACACCAAGCTCTACGACATCGCGAACCTGCTCTGCGATTGAACCGATCGTATCCGCATCAATTCCATATCCGTTCTGACCTGCAAGGGATTCCCCGCTAACTTTCAATATGACTCGTTTATATACAGGCTGTTCCAAATGATAACCCTCCACTTTAAGACGGCGCCTCGTTGTACAGACGCCCGTTTGAAAAACGACAGACAGACACACCGGCACTGCTTGACGGTTAAAAAAATCGGGTAAACACATCCGTCTCAAGTAGAAACATCCTGGTCGTCTAATCAGACTATAGTCGGTTCTCTCTAACGAGATAAGGGTAGTCTCTACTCCGGGCTGCATCGCATTCTTATCTCTCTTTAAAAAAGAAGGAACACGGGTGTGTTCCACTCTTTCCTCTTACTTATATTAGCTCATTCGAATTAATTATTCACCTGAGCCATAACTTCTTCTGCGAAGTTTTCTTGTTTCTTCTCAAGGCCTTCGCCCAGCTCGAAGCGAGCAAAACGACGGATCGAGATGTTCTCGCCGATCGTGCTGATTTTCTCGTTCAGCAGCGTATTGATGGTTTTGTCCGGATCCTTAATGAATGCCTGCTCCATCAAGCAGTTCTCTTCATAGTATTTGTTGATGCGGCCTTCAACCATTTTTTCAACGATTTTCTCAGGCTTGCCTTCGTTCAGCGCTTGGTTCTTGAGAATTTCCTTCTCTTTCTCAAGCTCCTCAGCAGGAACTTCCTCGCGTCGAACATATTTAGGGTTTGCTGCAGCGATGTGCATTGCGATATCGCGGGCAAACTCTTTGAATTGATCGGTCTTGCCGACGAAGTCGGTTTCGCAGTTGATTTCAACGAGAACGCCGATGCGTCCGCCGCCGTGGATGTAGGATTCTACAACACCTTCAGTTGCGATACGACCTGCTTTATTCGCAGCTGCCGCCAAACCTTTTTCGCGAAGAACCGCGATCGCTTTATCGATATCACCGTTTGTTTCGTCCAGCGCTTTTTTGCAATCCAGCATGCCTGCGCCTGTTCTTTCGCGAAGTTCTTTTACCGCACTAGCTGTTACTGCCATTTCAATTCCCTCCAAATTGGTATTGATGAAGCGGTAGCCTCGGTCAAGGTTTTATTCGCCGGAAACGGCGAGGTCCAACCCAAAGGCCGCTTCGCCTTCTAAGTATTCATCATTTGCAAAATCATCTTTAGATATCAGACTCTTATGTACTGACATCTTAAAAAAAGGGCGGTGAGAGGTTATCCACCTACCAACCACCCTTTTCATTTAATTCATGGTTATACGTTTAATCCCGATTAAGCGGTTGTTTCTTCACCTTGGTGAGCTTCAACAACAGCGTCGGCCATTTTGCCTGTCAGCAATTTAACCGCACGGATCGCGTCATCGTTACCTGGGATTACGTAGTCGATTTCATCCGGATCACAGTTCGTATCCACGATGCCTACGATTGGGATACCCAATTTGCGGGCTTCCGCAACAGCGATGCGCTCTTTGCGAGGGTCGATTACGAACAATGCGCTTGGAAGACCCTTCATGTTCTTGATGCCGCCCAGGAATTTCTCAAGACGATCTTTCTCTTTGCGGAGAAGGATAACTTCTTTCTTAGGCAGCACTTGGAACGTGCCGTCTTCTTCCCAAGATTCGAGCTGCTTCAAGCGGTTGATACGCTTCTGGATCGTTTCGAAGTTTGTCAGCGTTCCGCCGAGCCAGCGTTGGTTGATGTAGTACATACCGCAACGCTCTGCTTCTTCCTTAACGGAATCTTGAGCTTGCTTCTTCGTGCCGACGAACAGGATGGTTCCGTTCTCAGCAGCAATGCTTTTCACAAAGTTGAATGCTTCTTCAACTTTCTTGACCGTTTTTTGCAGGTCGATAATGTAGATACCGTTTCTTTCAGTGAAGATATATTTATCCATTTTCGGGTTCCAGCGACGAGTCTGGTGACCGAAGTGAACGCCAGCTTCCAAAAGCTGCTTCATGGAGATTACTGCCATCTTCACGCACCTCCTAAATTTGGTTTTTGTGTGTCCCTCCGCCAAGATCATTTCCCGTCAAGACTCCCGCTCTTCGCAGAAGCACCCTTTACGGAATCACTCTGGCGTGTGTTTTAACACCGTCAATTACTATAACATAACCGAAGGCAGGTTGCAATGTCTTTTGTGCATGTCCTAAACGGCCCATTTCACCCCTAAATAAGGCCCGGTTATGACTTCAAAAAAAACCGTTCGCAACCAGAAGTCTAGTTGGACGGTTTTGCCGTTATTTTCGTTATGATCGAGCCGTAATCCTCGCCCGCCGTGAACGTGTACGTTCCGCTCTGGATAAAGCGGTTAATCCTCTTCTCGGTTGCTTTGTCGATGAATCCCTGCCTGTCCTTGATCACCCCGGCTGCAAGCAGACTGTCGGCCACATCGCTGAGGTTGTTGCCGGCAGGCACGCGGACGGTTATCGGAGCATTGGCTTTAGCCGGCGCCTTGGGCTCCGAAGGTGCTGCTGCTTGCTGCATCTCCTTGGTCTTTGCGGCTTCAGGCTGATCCGGCTGTTTAGGCTGCTTCGGCGTCTTTCGCTTATCCGTCCCGGTATTGTCAGCCGGTTCCGAAGGCTTGTCTTGTTCATCAGCCTTAGGCTGCTCCCCGCCCTCAGACGTTTCCTCGCTAAGCTGCTTCTGCTTCCACTGCTCAGCGGTCAAAAGCTCCTCGGATTTGTCCAGCACTTGCATATCCATTGCTTCGGCCGCAGCCTGCAGCTCTTCCTTCGTCAGCTCCCCGGTCAATGAGGCTTTGGTCAGCTGTGCCCCTTGGCCGATCAGCATAAGCTGAAGCAGCACGGCTCCTGCCACGATGCCGAGGCCCAGTCCCATCATGAAGGTTCGGTTCCTGATCATACGGATTCCTCCTGTCTGGCCAGTTGAATAATCAGCTGAACCTCGCCGCGCTGCATACCCGAAGCCTTGGCAATCATATCGATCGATTTACCCTGATCATACCATTCGAACAGTTCGGCGTATCGCTCCTTGATTGAAGGCATATGCGGCTCCGCCTCCCTATTCGAAGCAGCGCCCGCCTGGCGATCTTCCGTCACCGATGACAGCACCTTCGCAAGCTGGTCCTCCGCAGCGCGGAGCCTGTCTTCGGATGCGGCTGCCTTCCTCTCCAATTCCACGATCCTTGCGCTCCATTGCTCCGCCTGCTCCTGCTGCTCGATCAGCTTGGCGCTCTGTTCTTCCTTCATCTTCCGGATCAGCTCTACCAGCTGCTCGTTCTCCTGCTGGATTTCGGCCATGTATCCTTCGAGCGTAGCCTCGACTTCCTTCACCAGCTGTTCCCCGGATGCGCTCTCCTCCCGGCGTTTAGGCAGCATGAACGCATACAGTACGGCCGCTGCGCCCAGCAAAACGATGTATATCCATGGATACAAAACGATTAACTCCTTTGTGTACTTAATATAAGAGGCTGTTCAAAAAGACCGACTCCTCGAACTCCCACTATAATGAGATATCCAAGTTTCTTCCTTTATAGGGATGCTCAGCCGGATGCTCGGCAGCCTCCTTCGATTCGTCGCCGTCCGCGCTCTGGCCCTGCTGTCCTTGCGACCGGCGGCTGCCATCATCGCGCACCGCGGTTTCAGACGACTCGCTGACCTCGGCGCTCCGCTTGGCTTCGGCCCGGCTGTTCTTGATCTGCTCGCCAGCAAGCAGATTTTGGTCATTTTGCGGACGCTGCTGAAGTTCATTATGCAATTTTCCAGCCTCATTCGTTCTCGGTACGGCAATTTGCATTTCGACAGATTTCAAACTCAAGTGAAGATCACCTCATTATAATAGGATCATTCCCACATGCATCTGCTCGATCAACTACATAGGCCTCATACGCAGCTCTCCTCTGCGACAAGCTCCTACAATAACGGCACCATCGTGACATCTCCCTCATGATAGTAAAAAGAAACCCGCTGCGTGGGATCCTTGATGAAGCGGGTATACCGGCCGATCACAATTTTGGCTCCGCCGTATATGGTCTTGACGACGTTAACCCTCGCTTTTCCGGTATCCTCCAGCGTCTTTTCGATTTCCAGCATCCGTTCCTTAATTGCCGTCTGTTCCGCCATATTGGACTTTCTCGTTGCATTCAGCTTGATCCGCATCGCCATCTTGTCCGGAGACAGCTGGCCGGTCGACGCCAATTGATTCAGCAAATAAAGCGCTTTATCCGTCTTGTCCACACTTTCGATCAACTGCTTCAGCTGTGCGCGAAGCTCGGCCAATTCGTTGCGCAGGTCTGGAAGCACACCGACCTCAATGACGGTCGCCGTTGACATGCTATTGCCGACAGTTCGTGCGACGACCATCTCTCCGGCTTGCAAAACGCCGCCGACGACCAAGCCTTTCGTTCCATTGCATTCGATATTCCGACCCGCGCGGATGTTGGAGTGCATAATGCTCTGGGAAACGATCACGTTCGCTCCGGCAATGACATTTCCGTCCTGGATAAAGGAGCTCTTCACATCCTGGCCGGCCTTGACGTATCCTTTGTTATAGCCGATAATGCCGCCGGAAATATCGATCGAGCCCTCTGCATCAAGCTCGGCGCCTTCCACAAAACCCGTCACCCGGATATCGCCGGCCGCCTTGATTCGAAATCCGGTCAGGACATTTCCGCGGACAACGACCGTTCCGACAAAGTCGATATTGCCGATGCTGTAATCGACGTCCCCATTAATTTCGTATACCGGAAACACGTTGATTTTTCCCTTGTCGGTCCTTGTAAGCAGACCATCGATCGCCGCATACATCGCCGTTTTCTCCGCGTTTACCACTACGTTTTTACCGATCTTGAAATGAGCTTCCTTTCCCGGCTTGCTCGGGATCTCTTCACCGGTGACCGTCGTCCCGGGCTCTCCCTTTGTCGGTGGGACTCGGGTCGCCAGCAGCTGGCCCTTCTTTACATTATTTAAACGAATGATTTCTTTATAATCGACTTTGCCGTCCTCAATCTCGAGCGGCTTTACATGGGTCTGCCCTCCGAAATCGACGGTGAATTCAATTCTTCCGTTCTGTCCGTGTACAGGCTCCGTTCCGATGGCTATCGGCGTTCTGCTGTATTGATATTCCTCCGCATGACCGGCGATGCGCTGCAGGATATCCCGCTGGATCCCGTAACGAATGCCATGACTTCGCAAGAACTGCTCCAGCGCTTCAATCGAGCAGGAGAACCCGTCCTCCCATTTCGTGAACTGAATATAGGCGATAACCTTGTCATCCGAAAACGTGACGCTCATGTACTGATCCAATGCATAATCTAGAGACAATCCAGCCAACCCCCTTCCTAAATGGCAAGCGTCAATCGTTTTGCATCAGCAAATCCCGATCTTTATCAAGCGCGCCCCGTAGTCTCATTATCGCCTTGGAGTGAAGCTGTGAAATACGCGATGGTGATAACGACATCACTTCAGCGATTTCACTAAGTGATAAGTCCTCATAATATAATAATGAAACGACGGTTCTTTCCTTTGGGGTTAATTTACTGATCCCTTTCTTCAGCGCTTCCCGCAGGTAAAATTCATGCACCTTATGATCCGGATTTTTTGCTTTCTCGTCAACCAGAACCGACATGCGTGTCTCCGACTCCTCCTCGCGAATCGGATCCTCCAGCGATGTCAGCGTCATCACCGCCACCTCCTGCAGCATGTGCCGAAATTCCTTCTCGGACACCTCCAGGTAGCTGCTCATCTCCGAATCGCTAACGCTGCGCAAATACTTTTGTTCAAGTTGCTGGTACGCAGTTTCGATCTTCTTCGCCTTCTCTCGGACGGAACGAGGCACCCAATCCCCCTGGCGAAGCGAATCAAGGATTGCGCCCCGAACCCGCCAGGAGGCATAGGTTTCGAACTGCAGACCGCGCTTGTAGTCGAATTTCTCGATGGCATCGATCAGCCCCATAACGCCGTTGCTGGCGAGATCTCCCTTCGAGACGTTCTTGGGAAGGCCGATGGCCAAGCGGCTTGAAACATAGTCAACGATGTGCAAATGATTTTCGATTAATTTCTTTTTCGCTTCCGGGTCCCCATCTTCCTTCCATGCACTCCATAAATCCGCATGATTCAGCATTGTAGCCTTACGTTCGTCCAATTGCCTTCACCCTCCTTATTTTTCCGCAAGGTGACGAACGGCCTTGGCCAGTTCCTCGGGATCTTTAGTTGAGACCAGCTTGGGCGGGTTGAGCGGAACGAATCCGCCCTTGCCTTTGCTGCCGTTTTCGGAGTGGATCATATCCATCAGCTCCTCATCTTCGTCCGGCGTAGCCAGATCAAGGACGGCCCCTCGTTCATCCTCTTGAGCCGTTCCGGTATCGGCGCTCTTCCCTGCCTTCGGGCTGTTTCCGTTTCGGCCGGCGATGATGTCCAGCAGCCCTTTCAATAAGAATGCCAGCACAAACCAGATCACGAAGGCGAGGAACGCCCGGGCCATACTGGTTGTCCATAGATTGTTGCGTATGGAAAAAATAAAAGTGAAAATAAATCCGGCAATTCCCGATAGGATATAAAAACGCAGTTTTTCCATCATCTCTACAGTTCCTTTATGCCCTTTTGTACACTTCGCACGGTAAATTTCCCCGTCGAACAGTCCAGTTCCACGGTTCTTCCGTAATTTTCTCCAGTATCCTCCGCAATGAGGGCAATGCCCATCTGCTGGAGTCCCTCTTTGCACGATTCGACATTCCGAGGGCCGATCCGCATGGTATCGCCGGCTCCGGCAAAGGAGAACATTTGCGCGCCGCCGGCCATTTTTGCAACCAACCTGGCTTGAACGGCGCCCAGTCCCTTCATTTTGTTCAGAAGGACCGGAAGGGCCGTGTCCGCATACTTCGCCAGATTCAGCTGCCCCTCCCTGGCAATCGAGGAGGACGGAAGCATGATATGGGCCAGCCCCCCGATCTTCGCAACCGGATCATACAAGGTCAGTCCGACGCAGGAGCCAAGCCCGGTCGTGCGCAATATGCCGTTTGGACCTGCGACGTTCAGATCCGCCATGGCCACCTTCACGATGCTTTGCTCATCAATCATGCTCTAAAGGCACTCCCAAGGCTTCGAATATTTGCGCGAACGAAGGTGGATCGGGTATGAGAAAAAACTGGCCTTCCACTTCATTCTGTCCCTCTAGAAACGTCGTGTTGATCAAGAGCGCATCGTCTCCCATTTCTCCGAATTGAAGGAGTCCGTAGCTTAATATGGCGCCCGCCATGTCCATGGCCAGTCCCGGAACGGTCGGCGTCATGGATAAATTGGTAAAATCCGCAAGCGAGGAAAGATAGGAACCGGCCAGGATGTTGCCGATTTCGCACAATGCCGACAGCTCCATCTCGGAGAATTGTTCGTCCTCCGACACTTCGATGCCCGCCAGGTTCTGGAGCAGATTTTTTCCCGCTTCAGGGCTCATGATAAAGAACAGATTGCCCGGTGCGCTGCCTTCCACCCGCAGGAAGACGGCCAGCACCACTTGCTCGCTGCCGCCCACGCTTTCCGCGATTTCTTTAAAAGGAAGCAGCTGCACTTTCGGTACGGCCATATCGATGGGCTTGTCCAGCAAGCGGGACAATGCCGTTGCAGCATTCCCCGCACCGATGTTCCCCACTTCCTTCAGCACATCCATCTTGACTTCCCTGCCATACTTAAACAGCTCCACGATTAATCCTCAAGGCCTTCAAGCTGAATAATTTCGCTCTTGTTCAGCACTTCGGACAGATTCAGCATGACCAGAAGGCGCTCCTCTCCTACCCGCGCGACGCCGCGAAGATATTTCGCTTTAATCCCGCCGACAACTTCTGGCGGTGAATCGATGTCGTCGGTATTAAGGTCGATGACGTCGCTGGCGGAATCGACGATAAAGCCGACCTGCATATCGCTGACCGCAACGATGATGATCCGGGTTTGATCGGTCGGCTCCACCTCAGCCAATCCGAAGCGCCCCCGCAGATCAATAACCGGGATGACTACGCCGCGAAGGTTGATCACACCTTTTACAAAAGCGTAGGTTTTCGGTACGCGCGTAATCGGCATCATCCGTTCAATCGTTTGAACCTTATCCACCTCAATGCCGTATTCCTCAGTGCCGAGCTTAAAGACGATAACCTTGATTTCTTCTCCCATGACTGAATCCTCCTTTAAATTATGTGGCCTGCCGCTATACGAATGAAACTTGTTTTACTTAATGAACGCATTCGCATCGATAATAAGAGCAACTTGTCCGTCGCCGAGGATCGTTGCCCCGGAAATTCCTTGAATCGCCGGCAAGTATTTGCCCAGATTTTTAATAACGATTTCGCTTTGGCCGATAAAATCATCGATCGCGAGCGCGGCTAGACGATCGCCTTTTCGAATCACGACAATTTCGGTTTCTTCTTCCTGCTCATCATCGAAATCCGGCACCTCGAACACCTTGCTGAGCGAAATAATCGGTATCATCGAATCGCGGAAGTGAACCATGCGGCTGCCGTGCACATTTTTGACGTGGCCGCGTTTGATGACAGCCGTTTCCACGATGGATGACAGCGGGATCGCATATTTCTCGGAGCCCATCTTGATCAGCATGGCTGCGATGATCGACAATGTCAGCGGAAGCTGTACAGAGAAGTTGGTTCCTTTCCCAGGGGTCGAATAGATGGTCACGTTGCCGCCAAGCGAAACGATCTTGGATTTGACGACGTCAAGCCCTACTCCGCGGCCCGATACGTCGGATATTTTCTCCGCCGTGCTGAATCCCGGAGCAAAGAGCAGCTGATGCACTTCTTCATCCGACATCGACTCCGCTTCGGACTCGGTAACCACACCCTTCTTGAGCGCATTCTGCAAGATCTTCTCACGGTAAATGCCCCGGCCGTCATCCTCAATCTCAATGAATACGTTGTTGCCGCTGTGGAAGGCCCGCAGATGGACCGTTCCGGTTTCCGGCTTGCCGGCGGCTATCCGGTCCGCGACAGGCTCGATGCCATGGTCAGCCGAGTTGCGCAGCAGGTGGACCAGCGGATCGCCGATTTCGTCGATAACGGTCCGATCCAGCTCCGTATCGGCCCCGGTGATAATGAGATCGATTTTTTTATCCAGTGTTTTCGCAAGGTCCCGGACCATCCGCGGAAAGCGGTTGAAAACTGTATCCACGGGAACCATGCGCAGCTTCAGCACGATATTTTGAAGATCGCTGCTGACCCGGCTCATATGCTCGACAGTATCGGTAAGCTCCTGGTTCTGGGCCTCGCTCGCCAATTGCTCAAGCCGTACCCGGTCAATAAGCAGCTCGCTGAACAGGTTCATCAGGACGTCCAGCCGTTCAATGTCCACGCGGATCGTTCGGGACGGGTTCGCCCCGCCGCTTCGGGCCGGAGCCTTCGCTTCCTTGGCGGCTGCAGGGGTGCTCTTCGACTCGGGTGCCGAAGGTGCCGAAGCTGCCGCAGCAGGCTGCTGCGCTTCCGGCTTGACGGTTTCGAGTGCTGCCGCAGCTTGTTGTACCATTTGCTGGAGCGTTTCATGATCCAGTGAGACAACCTGGGCTGTCTCGATTTCAGAAACGCCGAGGATTTGGCTCTCAATGTCCGCGGCTTCCCGCTGTGTTATGTAGTACAACGAAAATACGCGATCGAATTCACCTTGCTCAATGTCTTGAACGTCCGGATGCGTCTTTACGATTTCTCCGGATCTTTCCAGCGCCTCGAATACCATGTAGGCCCGAACCGCTTTAAGCTGGCAATCCTCGCGCAGGGTCACTTGTATATAGAGAACCTTATGGCCTTCCGAAATGGATTGTTCAAGCACCGAATACTGAAACTCGTCCAGCGTGATTCCGGGTTGGGAAGCCGATCCTTGATCAGCGCCTTGACCCTCTCCGGTTTGCGCTTGTTGCGCCGGGTTCTCTCCCCGGACGATGGACTGAAGAGCGGCCACAATCGAAGACACATCCGATTTGCCGTCACCTCCGGACGTAATATCCTGCACCATCGATTCAAGCGCGTCCAAGCTTTTGAAGAGCGTGTCGAAGATATAATCCTGCATCGTCAGCTTTTCATTCCGAACGAGGTCCAGCACATTTTCCATCTGGTGCGTTAACGAGGCGAGATCTTCGAAGCCCATCGTTGCGGCCATGCCTTTTAACGTGTGCGCCGACCGGAAAATCACTTGCACGATTCCCAAGTCGTCCGGATTGTTTTCTAATTGCAGCATGTTTTCATTTAATGATTGCAGATGATCATTTGACTCATCAATAAACATTGTCAAATATTGATTCATGTCCATTGAGAGACACCTCCTCCTGAGTTCACTTTCTGTTATTTACAGCTTGAACCACTTTGGGTGCAAGTTCCTGCAGAGGCAACACATCATTGACGCATCCGAGTTCGACAGCCGAGCGAGGCATTCCGTATACAACACAGGTTTCCTCGCTCTCCGCAAAGGTGGATTTAACGCCCGAATCGTAAAGCTTCTTCATCATTCTCGCTCCATCGCTTCCCATGCCGGTCATCAGCACCGCATGACGCGTAAGCTCCGTCAGCGGGAGCAGCGACTCGAACAGCGTATCGACAGATGGGCGATGGCCGTTGCGCGGCTCATCCATGCTTGTAGCAATCACATATCCATTCTTCTCCGTGCGTCTTACCCGGATATGGCTTCCCCCTGGAGCGATATAAGCTTTCCCCGGCTCCAAAGGCATTCCGTCGGCTGCTTCCAGCACCTCCAGCCTGCTAAATGAATTCAGGCGCTGTGCAAGAGATTTCGTAAACTTGGGCGGCATATGCTGCACGATAACGATCGGAGCATGAAAGCCGCTTGGAATCCCCTCCAGAAAAGCCTTCAGCGCCCGAGGCCCCCCAGTGGAGCAGCCCACCGCTACGAGATCCGTAATCGCCGCCAAGGATGACGGACCGTTGTCTGTAGGCCGGCTGTCAGCTCCGGCTGAAGACGGCTTTGGGGACTCCGGCTTCCTTCTTTTCTCCGGAGCGGCGGGCTTCCGGCGTAAAGGATCCGTGCCCGGAAGCACTTCCCGAATCCTCCGTTTCTCCTCGCCGACCGAAGGCGGTTCCTGACGTGCAAGGACCTCAGCAGCATTTGCCCGAATATGACCGGCCTGAGGCAGTTCCTTCGCACTCGGCTTCTTATCCGCCAGCTTGCCGAGAGGCTTGGAAGCTCGGGAAGAGGAGGTTTGACGCTGTGCAGCTTGCCGCGCCCTCTCTTCCTCCTCCCACAAGGCTCTGCGCTGCTTGGCCTGCATCGCCGCATGCAGCTGCTTCATCAGCTCTTGCCCGACCTGCTCGATCCCGAGCGCATTCGTAATGGAAGGCTTTCGTATAAAATCAAATGCGCCGGCCTCTAGGGCCAGAATCGTTTCCTTCATCCCCTCTTCATTCAAGCCGGACAGCATGATCACCGGACGAGGCCCTAACTCCATAATAAATTTCAGAGCGTCCAATCCGTTCATCTCCGGCATTTCCACG
Source organism: Paenibacillus sp. FSL W8-0919 (assembly GCF_038003785.1). Taxonomy (NCBI): domain Bacteria; kingdom Bacillati; phylum Bacillota; class Bacilli; order Caryophanales; family Paenibacillaceae; genus Paenibacillus; species Paenibacillus sp. FSL W8-0919. Next base: position 3,606,960 of record NZ_JBBOPV010000001.1, on the reverse strand, counting down.
TCCAGGGTAACCGCATCCGGGTTCAATTCCTTCACTTTCCGGATGGCCTCTTGCCCGTTCTCAGCCGTTCCGACCACTTGAAAAAGTGCGTCTCGCTCGATGAAATCCGAGAATATTTTCCTCATAAATGCGGAATCGTCCACAACAAGCACACGAAAGGGCTCCACTATCAGTCCACCTCAGTTTCCAATTATCCAAGTAAGGATGATGCAAAAATCCAAAGAGCGACTATCAGTCAGCAATATATAGAGCGAAACGGTTGAATTCGTCTTTATATTGTACTCGGGAGCGGCTTGAATCAAATTTTGCAAAATCCTGAAGTAAGAATCACTTTGTCCGTTTGAGCAGGCGATGCATAAATCCCTTGATTCCTTTCGGGGCATCCGGCTCTGCAGGGACAGGAGATGCCATGCTGCGAAGAGCGATCCGTCTGACGTCGCTTGCAGCATCGCACTTCGGGAACGCTACCGTGAATGGAACCTGCCGCTTGACCGCCTGCCCGACATGCGGATCATCCGCGATCGAGCCCAGCAGCTGCATGTCCAAATCCAGAAAGCGGCGGGCCGTTAACATGATTTTATCCGCTGCTTCACGAGCCTCCCGTTCATCGCCGGCCCGATTGACGATCAGGCTGAGCGGGACTCTAGACCCGGTCCCATGCACGACTTTGATGAGAGCGTACGCATCCGTGATGGAAGTCGGCTCGGGCGTCGTTACGACGTAACAATGATCGGCCGAGGTAATGAACCGCATGTTTTCTTTTGACAAGCCTGCGCCTGTATCAAAAATGATGTAATCCATGTCGGACGATATGCGCTCAAGCTGATCGAGAAAATAATTCATGTCCGAATCGGAGAGAGAAAACAGGTCGGCAAGTCCGGATCCCCCCGCAATAAAGGCAAGCTGCTCGGGCCCATACTGGATCACGTCCTCCATGCTCTTCTCCCGCCGCAGCAAATGATAAAGGCTGTAACGGGACGACACGCCCATTAGCACATCGATATTGGCCATTCCGATATCGGCGTCAAACACCAGCACTTTTTTGCCCATCGATTGCAGCGCAAGCGCAAAGTTCAGCGAGAAATTGGATTTCCCGACACCGCCCTTGCCGCTCGTGACCGTTATGATCTTGGCGCTTCCGGCTGAGGTCTTAGGAGACATTCCCACGTTCTCGCTCCGCTGCGCAGATACGAGCTGTCTGAGTGAATGGGCTTGATCCGTCATGACCGCGTATCTCCCAGCAGCAAATCGCACAGCTGCTCGCTATTGGCCAAAAGCAGGTCGTCCGGTACATTTTGACCATTGGTCATGTAAGACAAGCGCAGGTTGTGCGCATGGAGCAGATTGAAGATCGGACCGAAGCTTCCGGTCTCATCCATCTTGGTGAATATGACTTTATCGAGTGCATATTTGCTGAAATGATCCGCGATTTCAATCATATCCCCGCTCTTGGACGTAAGGCTGAGAACAAGGTAGGTTTCGCTGTGCTCCGAATGGGAAAAGAGGCTTTGCAATTCGGAGACGAGCAGCTCGTTCCGATAATTCCGGCCGGCTGTATCCATTAAGATCAGATCACAGTCTTGAAGCGTTTGAAGCGCCCGCTGCATATCCCCTGGCGACTGGACCACCTCCATAGGGACATTCAAAATCGAGGCATAAGTCCGAAGCTGCTCTACCGCCGATATCCGGTACGTATCCGAGGTTATAAAGCCCACCTTGCGGTGATATCTGAACAGCTGCTCTGCAGCGATTTTGGCGATCGTTGTCGTCTTGCCGACACCCGTCGGCCCGGCGATGTATACGATCCGCGTGTCAGGTTGAATGCCCCCGCCGATGCGCTCATCAATAAAAGCCTTCGCCTGCTCGCGCATAATCGCCTGCAGCTGCTCGCTTCCAAGCTGCATCCCGCTCTCCCGCAGCGCTTCTTCAGCAACCTCAAGCCACTGCTCGCTGAGCCTCGCGGAAACGTCCTGTCTAAGCAGGCGATCCCTTATCGATTCCAGCGGCTCCGGCAGCTGTCTGGCTTCAAGATTGTGCCTGGACAGCTTGGCGATCCATTCCTTCATTTCCTTCAGTTCCTCGAGCACTCGCTGCTCTGATTCACTGATGCCCAGCCGGGAGCTCAAGGGCTCAACCGGAGGATCGTGCAATTTGCCTTGCGCTGCAGCTGCTGCCTTCGGGCTCGGGTAAGCGGCTTCGGCCGAAGCCGTTCCCGTCTGTATCGGTGGCGGGCTGTCCTCCCGGACCTCCTGCGCCTCCCCGGCTGCTGCGGCTTGGCTCATAATCTCGGCAAAGCGGACATAATCCGCTTCTTGTGCACCATCCTTCGGCTTCACCGCTTCCTGGACAGGAGCCTTTGACAAATCGGCTGCCGTCGGATTCGCGATTTCCGCTGCTCGCTGGTATGCCTTCGGTACGGCTGCCTTCGGCACTGCCGCAGGCGGCTTCGGCTTGGCTTTGACGGAGGATTTCGATTTCTCCTCCTGCTCAACCGCGGCGATAACCTCGATCTTCTTTCGGGAGAACATCCCTAGAAAGCCGCCTACCTTAATATCCTTCGTGCTCAATATGACCGCATCCGTACCCAAATCCGATCGGATCTGCGCCATCGCTTCCGGCATCGTGTCGACGATATACCTTTTTACTCTCATAAGTTCACCACTCCGACACTTTGAATTTCGACGTTCGGCTCAAGCTCGCTGTAGGATAGAACCGGAATATCCTGCATCCCGCGTTCAATCACCTGCCGCAAATACATGCGGATGGCCGGAGAGGTAAGCAGCACCGGCTGTTGTCCCATCTGGATAATCCGATTCACTTGCTCGCTCAGCTTCTGGAATACATTCTGCGTAGACACCGGGTCCATCGCCAAGTACGTCCCCTGTTCGCTCTGCTGCACGCTCTCCGCGATTTTCTTCTCAAGCTGCGGTCCGACGGTGATCACCTTCATGGCCTCTCCGTCTTGAGCAAACTGCTGTGTGATTTGCCTGGAGAGCGCTTGTCTTACATACTCTGTCAGCACATCCGGGTCCTTCGAATAATGCCCGTAATCCGCAAGGGTCTCCAGAATCGTAACCATGTCGCGAATGGAGATTTTCTCCCGAAGCAGCTTGGCGAGCACCTTCTGTACCTCCCCGATCGTCAGCACGGAAGGGATCAGCTCGTCGACAAGCACCGGATAGCTTTCCTTGATGTTGTCGACCAGCGCTTTTGTCTCCTGGCGCCCCAGCAGCTCATGAGCGTGCCGCTTGATCAGCTCTGTCAAATGCGTAGCTACGACGGAAGGCGGATCCACGACGGTATATCCCGCCAGATCGGCCCGTTCTTTCGTCGCCTCGTCAATCCAGAGGGCCGGCAGCCCGAATGCGGGCTCCGTCGTTTCGATTCCCGTAACGGAATCGTCCTCGTAGCCGGGACTCATGGCGAGGTAATGATTTAGTAGTAATTCCCCGCCGCCGACAGCATTCCCTTTTATTTTTATGACATATTCATTCGGTTTAAGTTGAATATTGTCGCGGATTCGGATCACCGGCACGACCAGTCCAAGTTCAAGCGCGCATTGTCTCCGGATCATAATAATCCGATCCAGCAAGTCTCCGCCCTGCTGGGTATCCGCAAGCGGGATCAAGCCGTATCCAAACTCGAATTCGATCGGATCCACCTGCAGCAGGTTGATGACACTTTCCGGACTGCGAACCTCTTCGATCTGCTGCTCCTCCTCCATCTGCTCCACCTCGACCTGCTTGCGGTCCAGATTGTTCTGCATTCTCCTTGCTGCTATAAACAGAACAAGCGCGATGGGCGCTGTCGTTATAAAATGAATCGGAGTAAACAATCCCAGCAGCAATACGGTGCCTGATACGATATACAGCAAGCGTGGATAGGAAAACAGCTGACCTGTCAGATCCTCGGCCAGATTTCCTTCGGAGGAAGCTCTGGTGACGATAAGACCTGCCGATGTCGATATGAGAAGCGCCGGAATCTGGCTGACCAGTCCATCCCCGATCGTCAGGATCGAGTACGTGCTCATCGCTTCGGGAAACGACATGCCATGAATCGAGATCCCGATAATAAATCCGCCGATCAGGTTGATCAGCAGGATGATGATCGAAGCGATGGCATCCCCTTTTACGAACTTGCTGGCACCGTCCATCGCACCGTAAAAGTCGGCCTCCCGCTCGATTTTCCGTCTGCGCTCCCGAGCTTGCTGTTCGTTGATTAGGCCTGCATTCAAATCGGCATCAATGCTCATCTGCTTACCGGGCATGGCGTCCAGCGTAAATCGTGCGGCAACCTCAGCCACGCGCTCGGAGCCTTTCGTTATGACGATAAACTGAACCACGATCAAAATTAAAAAGACGATGAACCCGACCGCGATTTCGCCATTGGCAATCCAGCTGCCGAAGGTAGCGACAACCTCACCCGCATTGGCTTCGGACAAAATCAGCTTGGTTGTCGATATGTTCAGCGCAACCCGAAACAAGGTCGTGATGAGAAGCAGGGAAGGAAATATCGAAAAGTCCAGCGCTTCTTTCGTGTTCATGGCCACCAGCAGGATGATCAGTGCCACCGATATATTGATGATAAGCAGTAAATCCAGCAGCCAGATCGGGATCGGAAGAATCATCATAAGTACGATGCCAATGACACCCGCAAGGACAGATAGATCTTTTATTTTCACTGCACTTAGGCCTCCGGTCCCTAATTATTTCGCTTTACCTTTAAGTTTATATACATAGGCCAGCACTTCCGCTACGGCCTGGAACAGGTCTCCGGGAATGGAATCCCCGATCTCGGACCGTTGGTACAACGCTCGTGCCAGCGGCTTGTTTTCCATCGTTATAATGCCGTGTTCCTTGGCAATTTCCTTAATGCGCAGGGCCATATAGTCCTGGCCTTTCGCGATGATCTGCGGAGCTTCCATAGTAGAACCGTCATATTTGAGCGCAACCGCAAAGTGGGTCGGGTTCGTAATAATGACGTCTGCGTTCGGTACTTCCTGCATCATTCGTTGCAGCGCCATCCGGCGCTGGCGTTCCCTGATTTTTCCTTTGATCAGCGGATCGCCTTCCATTTTCTTAAACTCATCCTTAATGTCCTGCTTTGACATGCGGATGTTTTTTTCGTATTCGTACTTCTGGTACAAATAGTCCAGGACGGACAGGATCAGCAGGCCAGCCCCGATCTTAAAGCCAAGCGACATCGTAACATTCGCTACAAATTGAAAAATAGTATCCGGACTCTTCGTCGACAAGGAGGAGAATTCCCCTCTGGCTCCCCAAAGAGTGGTGTATACGAGGTAGCCAATGATCGTTAATTTAAATATGGATTTAAAAAATTCGATCAAGGACCTCATGGAAAAAATATTTTTAAATCCTTTGATCGGATCGATCTTGCTGAGCTTCATTTTCAAGGGCTCTCCCGTCAGGAGAAAACCGACCTGAATATAATTTACGACCAGCGAGATCACAAACACAGCAACAAACAGCGGTGCGAGCAGCAGCAATATTTGAATGGCATTCTCGCCCAAGAGCTGCATGACATTCTCATTCGTTACGTCCATGGAGAGCCGGTTAAGGTATACGTCCGTAAACAGCCGGACCGTATGGTCTCTCATGTAACCGCCGAACATCAGCATGCACAGGAAAGCGGATAGTAACACCGAGGCGCCCGATACTTCCATACTTTTGGCCACTTGACCCTTTTTACGCGTATCCTGGCGTTTCTTCGGCGTCGCTTTTTCCGTCTTCTCCCCAGCAAACAGCTGCAAATCCACCGGATAACGGTAGGGGGATCGGTTCCGCATCCTCTTCATCCTCCTTGCGCCGTTCCCTCGTGTAAGACGCCGAGCAGCTGCCGGAGCGCCTCGAACATTTGGGCGAACAAATGATCAAATAATGACACAAGTCCCGGCATAAGCAGCATCAGCAGCACTAACCCGACCAGAATCTTAAGAATAATGCCGATGACAAATACGTTGAACTGCGGTGCCGTTCTCGCCAAGAAGCCGAGGCCGACATCGGTCAGAAACAAGGCCGCCACAAGCGGAGCCGCCATTTGAAGGGCAAGCACGAACGAGTGGGCAAAGGTTCTGACAAGAATATCCGTAACGCTGCCGTCTAGAATCTTTGAAAATACGTTGCCCGTTATAGGCACCCAATCATAGCTGTACATAATGGCATCGAGCAGATAATGATGGCCGTTCATGCCAAGGAATACGAGCAATGCGAGATAGTACTTAAAGTTGCCGATCAGCGGCATGGATGCGCCCGTAAACGGATCGATGACGTTGGCCATGCTAAAGCCGATCTGGATATCGATCAGCGCGCCGGCCGTTTGGACGACGGCCATGATCAGATAGGCGGTGAAGCCGAGCAGCAGTCCTACCAGCACTTCCTGGACAATCAGCAGAGCATAGGATAGATCCTGCGGCACCGTTTCTCCTATTCCGAACGTAAGATAAACGATGACTGTAAGCAGAAAGGAAAACCCGATTTTAAATGAAGTCGGGATGCCCCGCGATGTAAATACGGGAGCTATTACAAAAAAAGATGTTATTCGACAAAAAACAAGCATAAAGACAGGTATACTTTGCTGCAACCATTCCATGGACACTCAGCCTATCCGATATATTTGTAGAGATTGTCCAAAATTCCGTGGGTGAAATCCACCAACGTTGTCAATATCCAAGGACCGAACAGCAGGAGCGCGATAAGAACAATTATGATCTTTGGAACGAATGCCAGCGTCTGCTCCTGTATCTGCGTCGTCGCTTGGAAAATACTTATGATAAGTCCCACTACCAGAGCGAGAACCAGCATGGGCGCGCTCACTTGAAGCACAATGTAAACGGCCTGCCCTGCAAGGCCGATAATAAATTCAGAGCTCACGGCGAGTCCCCCTGTATTCGAATTACTTGCCGTTTCAAACGTTACGGATTAAAGCTCATCAGCATGGATTTGACCACCAGATACCAGCCGTCCACAAGGACAAAGAGCAATATTTTGAACGGCAGCGAGATCATGACCGGCGGAAGCATCATCATCCCCATCGCCATCAGAACGCTGGCAACGACAATATCGATGACCAGAAACGGAATGAAGATCATAAAGCCCATCTGAAAGCCTGTCTTCAGCTCACTGATGGCAAAGGCCGGCACCATGACGGTCAACGGGATGTCCTCGTACGACTCCGGCTTCTCTGTTCCCGTGTAATTCATGAACAGCAGCAGATCCTTCTCCCGCGTATGGGAGAACATGAATTTCTTGATCGGATCCTGGGCCTTCTGCAGCGCCTCGGTTTGGCTGATTTCACCCTTGAGATACGGCTGCAGCGCAACCTCGTTCATGGTTGAAAACGTCGGAGCCATAACGAACAAGGTAAGGAAGAGGGCTAACCCGATCAACACTTGGTTCGGCGGAGTTTGCTGTGTTCCAAGAGATGTGCGGACAAACCCGAGTACAATGACGATCCGCGTAAAGCTTGTCATCAGCACGAGCAAGGCCGGTGCAATGCTAAGAACGGTAATCAGGAGGATCAAGGACAACGAGCTTGTCCCCGGAGTCTCCCCTTCCCCGCCGATTTGAATATCGATGTTCGGAATCGGATCTGCAAATGCCGTACGGGATAGCAGCATCCCGGCCAGCATAAACATCGTGATAGCAATCGTAATCTTTTTATTCATGAATCCTTATGATCCTCCCGCAGCAATTCTTCGACCTTTTGTTTCCGGTTCGGTACGCTGCGCAGTTTAGATTCGAACACCTCGTGAAAAGAGGAGCTGTCATCCCATTCGATTTCTTCCGGTTGCTTGTTTTTACGGAGTTTTGCCGCCAATTTGCTTACAAAAGGCGGCAGCGCCCCGCTGTACATTCCTGAATCCTGTTCAAATGCCGCCTGAATCAGCGCGACCTCCGCGGGATCGGAAATTTTGTCCAAGAGCCGAACGTCTTCGCCAACCCCGATCACATAGATGTTGCCCCCGATTTCAACGAGCTGAAGGGATTTGTTAGGGCCCATCCCAACCGCACCGAGCGTACGAATGGAGCGGCCCTGCATCCAGCTCTGATTCTTTTTGCCTAAGAAGCGAATCAGGAGAACGATCAATGCGATGATGATGGCAAGAACGACAAAGACATAAAATAACTGTAAATAATATCCGCCAGTACCACCTGTGCCGATTTCATCGGAAGCCGCCATCATCATAAGAAACAATCCTTATACGCCAAGCGTTTTGTTGATGGCTTCAATGACGCGGTCCGATTGGAACGGCTTAACGATAAAGTCCTTCGCTCCGGCTTGGATGGCATCGATAACCATCGCTTGTTGACCCATCGCGGAACACATGATGACTTTTGCGTTAGGATCAATCTTTTTAATTTCCTTGAGCGCAGCGATCCCATCCATTTCAGGCATCGTAATATCCATCGTAATCAGATCCGGACGAAGCTCTTTAAATTTCTCGATCGCCTGCGAGCCGTCCTGAGCCTCGCCTACAACCTCGAATCCGTTCTTGACCAGAATGTCACGGATCATCATTCTCATAAATGCAGCGTCGTCCACAATCAGAATTCGGTTAGCCATTGATAAAAATCCTCCCTAAATGTTTGTGCTATTGTAATTTTTGAATTCGGTCCCATTGGCTCACGATATCCGTCACACGTACGCCAAAGTTCTCATCGATGACGACAACCTCGCCTTTGGCAATCAGCTTATGATTGACCAGGATGTCTACCGGTTCACCCGCCAGCTTGTCCAGCTCGATAATCGAACCTTGGGACATTTCCAGGATATCCTTAATTTGCTTCTGAGTCCTTCCTAATTCTACGGTGACCTTAAGAGGAATGTCCATCAGCAAGTTCAGATTGTTTTCATCCACCTGCGGGTAAGGCGCCGATTGAAAATTGGCGAACTGCACCGGCTGCACGTTCACATTCCGGCCGTGCATGCCGCCGTAATGCTGCGGCCCCGTCTGCGGAGGCATTTGCGGCTGTCCATACGGCATCGCATTCGGAGCCTGTCCTCCTTGGGGTTGCATGGCCGCATTGTAACCATAATGAGCTTCTTCTTGCGCATTCCCTGCATCCTGTGCATAAGCGGGCGGCTGGGTAGGCTGAGCTGCCGGTTCTTGCGCCGGAGCCGGGGCCGGTGTCTCTACCGCCGCTGCAGTCTCTTGTTTCACAGGCTGAGGCTCATCCGTGCCGTTAATCAGCATGCGAACCATGTCTTTGGAAAATTGAACAGGGAGCAGCTGCATGATGGTCGAATCAATCAAGTCGCCGATAATCAGACGGAACGAAATTTTGATCAAGGTTTCGTCCTGCGGCAGATTGTTGACGCCTTCTCCGCTCACCATGTTCAAAATATCGATGCCCGGCGGCGAAATATTGACAAACCGGTTGAATATCGTGGACATGCTCGTTGCGGAAGAGCCCATCATCTGGTTCATCGCTTCCTGGACGGCACTGATATGGATTTCGTTTAACTCCCCTTCTTCGGGGTTGCCTTCTCCGCCCAGCATCAAGTCTGCGATCACCTGGGCGTCGCGAGTCTTGATCACGAGAGAGTTGATGCCTTCGAAGCCGTCGACATACGTAACATGAACGGCAACATGCGGCTTTGGAAACTCCTCCTCGAACTGGCTTCGCTTGATGATGGACACTCTCGGCGTCGTAATATCTACTTTCTTGCCGAGGAGCGTGGATAAGGCCGTAGCGGCGCTGCCAAAGGTAATGTTACCGATCTCCCCTAGCGCATCCTGCTCCAGAGGCGTCAATACATCATCTACGGTAGCCGCCGAAGAAGAAGGATCCGATGCCATTTCCGACTGCTTCAGCAAGGCGTCGATTTCTTCCTGGGATAAATAATCTTTACTCGTCAAGTTCTTCAGCTCCTTCGATGACAATTTCATCGATTTGTACAGCAACCCGGTCTTTTACCGTTCCGGGACTGCCAATAAACTTCAGTCTGTCGCCGACCTTGATGGATAACCCGTCATGCACCGGCTTGTTCAGTGAAATAACGTCCCCGACCGAGAGTCCTAAAAATTCGGAGACGGTCAGCTGTGAAACGCCAAGCTCGGCAACGATCGGAAGCTGAGCTTTGCTTACCCGCTGCTTAAGCGCGTCCACTTCCTCGGGGATTCTGGCTTTTTTCTCAGAGATGAACCACTGATGCGCGGACAGCTTGGACATGATCGGTTCCAGCACGACATGGGGAATACAGAGATTGATCATTCCCGTGGTATCGCCGATTTTAGTGCTCAGCGAGATCAGCGCAATGGTTTCGTTCGGGGAAACGATCTGCATAAACTGAGGATTCGTTTCCAGCGCCTCAAGCCGCGGAGAAATATCCAGCACCGTTTTCCAGGCCTCCTTGAGGCTGTCGAAAGCCCGGCTGAAAATCCGTTCCATGATAATGGTCTCGATTTCGGTCATCGAGTTGATCGTGGACGGCGCGACCCCGGTTCCTCCCAGCAGGCGGTCCAGCATCGCATAGGCGATGTTTGGATGAACCTCAAGCACCATTCGCCCTTCGAGCGGCTCAGCTTCAAAAATGTTGAGCACCGTCATTTTCGGTATGGAACGTATGAATTCATCGTATGGGAGCTGTTCAACCTGCACCACATTGATTTGCACAAAAGTACGCAGCTGTGCCGAGAAATATGTTGTAAGATAACGTGCGAAATTTTCATGGATACGTGTCAAGCTGCGAATATGGTCCTTTGAGAAGCGAAGCGCTCTTTTGAAATCATAAGAACGAATCTTCTTCTGCGTTTCCTCTTTCTTCAGCTCCTCCGCATCCATCTCACCGGAAGAGAGCGCGGCCAATAGGGCGTCGATCTCATTCTGCGATAATACATCAACCATCTACTCACCCCCTTACAGGTCATCCGACGAACAGTCTAGATTCCGGCGATCAGCACATCGGTCATATCGATTTGAATCAATCTGCCGGACGTTAACGACTTGTTGATCAGATTCTGCAGCTTGGCAGTAAACTGTTCACGGCCCTTCGAATCGTTTAACAGCTCGGGCTCCGTGTCGGCTAACGTCTTGATAATGATCGGTTTGATCTTGATTTCCTTGATTTTGTCGAATTCCGCCTTAGCTTTCTTGTCGCTTAACTGAAATGCAAAAGCCATCTGGGCAATGTACTGTGGATCCGCCAGATTTGTCTTAATGCCGGTAATTTCCGATGTCATCTCCACGATCTCGTCTGCCGACAGATTCGCAGCGGCAGGCTTGTCGCTGGCCGAAGCGGTTTTCGGTTCCTCCGTCAGCTTGTCGGACAACAAGAATATCGCAAGCACGATCAATGTGATGGACAACAAAATCGTAATTAACCAGGGTAGCATCTTTTTCATGAAGGTTCCTCCATTTGCTGCACTTTAATGGTTGCTTGATGAATGCCAACCTCGTGATGATACGCTTTAATGGAAGCTACGATGTCATTTGCACTTTCCAACACAATCAATCGTTTTCCATTAATCAATGTGATATAGGTGTCCGGAGTCTCTTCAACCATTTCGATCAGCAGTGCGTTAAGCCACATCTGCGACCCGTTTAACCTCGTTACCGATATCATGGGCTGCCTCCTTGTTCATAAAAGGGAGGGAGGATCCCCCCCTGATCCAACCTTATCGTTTCAGATTAACGACTTCCTGGAGCACTTCATCGGAGGTGGTGATGATCCGTGAATTGGCCTGGAAGCCGCGCTGTGCCACGATCATCTCGGAGAACTCGCCCGTCAGGTCCACATTGGACATTTCCAGCTGCCCCGAAATGATTGCACCGGTGCCTTCCTCTGCGTTATTGCCTTCGAACATGACAGCCTCGAGGTCTCCGTCCGGCACTGCGTTCAATGTCACGCGATACAGATTGCCGCCAATCTTCTCCAAACCTTCAGGGTTCGGCACCTTCGCTACCCCGATAATCGCGCCTTCAGCCGTTGTTCCGTCACTCATCTTCTGGATGATGGCACCGTTCTGAGCGATCGTGAACGCAGTTACGTCGTCTTCCAGCGTGATCGGCTCGCCACCGGAGTCGAGCACTAGGAAACCGTCAGACGTTACAAGGTTTCGCGCAACGTCGACATGGAAATCGCCGGCACGGGTCAGGAAAGGAACTTCCTGGTCATCGCTCAGCTTGACCATGAAAAATCCGTCCCCGTCGATGCGTAAATCCGTCGGGTTGTTGGTGACCATGGCGCTTCCCGGCGTATGCAGGGTATCGATCGAGCCGATCGTTACACCAAGGCCGATCTGCTTGGCATTAACGCCGCCTGTCGGATCGTCCGTTCCCGGCGTCACGCCGGACACCGTCTGGCTAAGAATATCTTTAAACATTACCCGTCCAGCCTTAAATCCAACGGTATTGACATTGGCAATATTGTTGCCGATTACGTCCAGCTTGGTCTGAAAGCCTCTCATCCCGGAAATACCGGAGTACATGGATCTTAACACAGGGATTCATCCTCCTTCTTATATGGGCCGCTTCTGTCGGTCGGCGGCCGCCTGGCTTCCTGACGGGCCAGCCAGTAAATCATGAAATTATGACTGCGCTGTCGATCTGGGTGAACACATTGTCCTTCATGGCGTTGCCATCCATCGCCGTGACCACCGTCCGGTTCGGAATATTGACAATGAGCGCCATATCCTTCATCAGAATCAGTGATTCCTTACTGCCTTTCGCTGCGGCTTTATCGATCGCGCTCTGGATTTGAACGAGCTGGTCACCCTTGATTTCAATCCCCCGCTGCTCCAGTCGCTTCGCGGCATGGTTGCTGATGCGGAGCAGATTTTCATTTAACAGCTCCTTGAAATTGCCCCTTGGCGCATCGGATGAAGCCGATACCGTTCGCCGCTCGGGCGATAGCGCGGCCGGATGCAATTTTCCGGGGTATAAATGGCCGATCATCATTCGATCACTCATGGCGCATTCCCTCCGGCCGAAGGTTCGCCCTGATCCGATTGCCCGGAATCCGGATCTCCTACGTCGGCAGGTGCCGGTTCAGAAGCAAGCGCGTCAGCCGCACCGGCCTCAGCTCCTCCTTGACTAGGCTCCTCGGGCTCGGCAGCCGGGTTCTCAACCCTCAATATATCGCTGAGCAGCACTTCGCTGCTGCCAACCTTGGCGTAATGAACGCCGTCCCGTACAATAATCGACTCCACGATTCCGGTCTTCATGACTAGGGAATCCGTACCGTCCTTCGGCGTTTCCGTCCAGGTGAGATCATCGGTATTGACCGATTTTTCCATCCAGCTGATCTCTTTGCCGATCAGACTTGAAGCCGAGCCTAGGGATTGACTCATTGCCGTTAACTGCGTGTTGATGTTCATCAGCTGTTCAAGGGAGGTGAATTGGGCCATCTGAGCGATAAATTCCCGGTCCTGCATCGGCTGAAGCGGATCTTGGTGCCGCAGCTGTGTAATCAGGATGCTTAGAAACTGATCCTTTCCCAGCTCTTGCCCTTTACCGCCTTTGTTACTGACATTTCCTTTCGAATAGTTCGGCCACATGTTGCTTGTGGATACTGGATTCGTTGCCATTCGTGTTCACCTCCTCGCAATTAAGCTTTCGCGGTAAATGTTCCGGCTTGAACAGCTTGTCCTTCATCGGCCTGCATCTCGGAAATCCAATCATGCCATTCTTCCGTCAAGCTGGCAGCCAGTACGGCATCATCCGAAGGGGTATCTTTCCCTTTCGAGCGCTGCTGGGACTGCTGCTGACCTGAGCCCGACTGTCGTCCGTCCTGATACATATTGGCTGTGGAAGGCTGACTGCTTTGCGTAACCTCGATTTTCTCCACTTGAAGACCTTGAGCAACGAGCGCTGTGCGAAGCTGCGCCATTTGCTGGTCGATCAGCTCTCTTGCATCCGCCTTAGCGGTCATGAATTGAGCGATCAGCTGTCCGTTTTGCATCGTTAATTTGATATCTACCTGACCTAAATGCTCTGGATTAAGCGATATTCTCGCTTCCGTGAAGCCTTGCTGCTTTACGATTTCGAGCTTGTTTATAATGAAGGAAGTCATTTCACTAGCAAACCGCTCGACCGGTACCGGAGGGGCTGCAGGTTTTACCGCTACCTGAGTTCCTGAACGAAGCGCTAGCTGTCCGGCGGTTACGGTGCCGTGTTCAGGCATCCATGGTTCGCCGCTTCCATTCGAGTCAGCCGCTTTAGCGGAGACTTCTCCGCCTTGGCCAGCATTCGGCAGAAGGCCAGCATTCGGACCAGCTGACGGCGCTGCGTTGGTGGACTGTGTTCTTCCAGCCGTCGCGGTTGCCGCTGCATTGGCCTCAGTCGCAGGTGCAGAACCATTTGCCGCCTGATGTGAAGGTTTCACATGCTCGGCTGCCTGCTTCACATTGCCTGCGCTGTTGCCCATCAAGCTGTGGAACGACTGGACCAGCTGGTGTACCGCGGTCTCCGTTCCCGGACTCACCTTTCCGGCACTGCTAATCAAGGCCTTTATCTGAGTGAGTGTGTCCTGGATTACAAAACGTACCGTGTCCGTATGCTGGGCTAGCGGGGACATTGCCGCGCTGCCATCGGATCCTTGGGCCTGGACGCCGGCGCCGTTTAGCACCATGCTTGCTTGAGCAAGCCAGCTCTGCAGCTCTTCAAGCAAGGCAGGGTCTTCCGCCAATGCCTGGTCCAGTTTATCCAGCTCCCCAAGCAGGCTTTGCAGCATTTCGAGCAATCCCTCAATCGCCTCATTTGTTTCAGCCGGCAAGCCTTGTACCAAACCTTCCAGCTTGACCGTTGTCTCCGAAGCAGCTGTAGAGGAGCCGCCGCCTGCGCTCGACATCTGATATGTCAACGTCGCATCAAATGAAGCGCCCGCTGGTGAGCTGCCTTGTGCGCTCGTCTTGCCGCTTGCCGAAGAGCTGCTGATTGTGGAGGACATGCCTTGCACTGTCATCGTCATCGTCTTATTCACCTCCTCTCCCGTGCGACCGGAAAAGTTCAGACCGTAAGCGGATCTGATGTTTATTTGGAGCCCATAAGTCGATTCAGTATTCTTGCTGCAAGCTCCGGGTCTTTCGAGGACATCGCGTTCATAATTCTGGAACGCGTCGCGTCATCGACCGTATTCAAGATGGTCATGGTCTTGGCCGGGCTGATTTTGTAAGTCTGCATCAGCAGCTCCGCCGCATTGGTCGGCGTCATGCCTGCAAACGTCTGATTCAGCTGATTTTTGTCCAGGTTGCTGCTGCTCGTCTTGCTGCTTGCCGCTTCCGTATCATTTTTCTTGATTCGGGATTGCAGCGCCGCGATCGCCAAGTCCTCGGAGGGCTTGGCATCCTTCAGCATCATCGTGGCTTCCGCCGCTGTCTTTGGGTCCATCTTCTCCAGGATCGCCACCCGGTTGCTGCTCTTCATCTGGCTCAGCATCAGCACCATTTCCTCAAGGGTCAAATTTTGCATGATCGGCGCAGCCTTGCTTGGACTCATGTCCGCATACAGCTTGGCGAGCTCACGGATTTGTTTCGTATACGGATCTTCCTCCTGCTCCGGGCTTCCGGTGTTCTGGTTCTGCAGCGAATCAATCTGGCTCTCCAGCTCTTTCACTTTGTTCTCCTGGGCGGCTTTCTGCTCGGTGACCTCGCTTAGCGTCTCCTCGCGCTCCGCCAGCTGCTTCTTCAGCTCAACGATCGTCGCTTCGGCGCTTTCTTCCTGCTCCTTCGCTTCTTTCAGCTTCTGCTCTTCCGGCGTCAGCACCGGATCGGGAACCCAATCCTTCACAATCGGAATTTTGTTCGCCAGATCGATCATGCCGTCCCGAACATCCGCTCTAAAGAAGATCGCAAGCGCCCCTAGAAGAACGATCGTAAAAATGGCCGGTACGAGAATCAGCAAAATCCGTTCAAATCCACCGCTTGATTCTTCCTTATCGAGCGGCATGTCTTTTCTTGCCACGTTCATTCCTCCTTCGCGGTCTTAACCCGGCTGCCAACGGATTCATTATCGGGCTTTGATCGCAAAACGTACCGTCGCCAGCTCGTCCAGCTCGTTTTGTTCCCGAAGGAGACTTTCATGCCGAAATTTCTCGTGCGATTTGTCTCTTGCTTTTAACCACACTTTTTCATCCAGCATTTTTTCCGATAAAATCTCCTGCTTCTTCGTAACATTTACATGGGCGAGCCGAATATCATTCCGTTTCCGCTCAATACACTGCTCCAAGTACTGAGCATAGCTCTGAATATTGCGGATTTCGGCGATTGCCGCGCACCGCGTAACGGCTTCCTGCTCGGCCGCATACATTTGCTCTCGCATCCGGTACAGCTCGGTCAGGCTTTTCTCCTCCGCCTGCAGCTTCCCGATGGCGCTCGACAGCATCCATTCGGCCTGGGTCTTCTCGTTACTCTTCAGGTCTACGATTTTCTGGAATGCGTATTGAAATTTCATTCTTCAAAGTCATCTCCTTGAAAATTCGGAAATCAGACGTTCCTGAACCTCGGCGAGCGTCGTTTTTTCATTTACTTTCTGCTTCGTATAATCCCATATCCGATGAATGTACTCGATGGATTCGTCGATGTCGGCGTTAGATCCCTGTTGGTAAGCCCCGATGTTAATTAAATCCTCGGAGTCCTTATATATGGCCATCAAGCGTTTTACGTTTTCCGAAGCCTCAATCTGCTCCTCCGGAGCGATGTCCTTCATCACGCGGCTGATACTGGCCAGCACGTCGATCGCAGGGAAATGTCCCTTATTGGCGATGCTCCGGTTCAGCACGATATGACCGTCCAGAATCCCCCGCACCGCATCGGCGATCGGCTCATTCATGTCATCGCCGTCCACCAATACCGTATAGAAGGCCGTAATGGAACCGTTCGGTCCGGTACCAGCGCGTTCAAGCAGCTTTGGAAGGCTTGCAAAGACCGAAGGGGTGTAACCTCTCATTGCCGGCGGCTCCCCGATGGCTAGTCCGACCTCGCGCTGTGCCATTGCATAGCGGGTCACGGAGTCCATCATTAGCATCACATTCAGCCCGCGGTCCCGAAAATATTCGGCAATCGTCGTCGCAATCAAAGCTCCCTTGATCCGGATCAGAGCCGGCTGGTCCGAGGTGGCTACGATGACGACGGAACGCTTCAGACCTTCGGGTCCGAGGTCCCGTTCGATGAAGTCCAGCACCTCGCGCCCGCGTTCTCCGATTAAAGCGATCACGTTCACGTCGGCCGACGTATTACGGGCGATCATTCCCATCAGCGTACTCTTCCCGACGCCCGAACCGGCAAATATGCCGACCCGTTGTCCTTTCCCGATCGAGAGAAGGCCGTCGATGGCTCTCACCCCGATGCTGATCGGCTCCTTCACTCTGGGACGATTCAGCGGATTTTGCGGAACGTTATGGGTTGAATAGTGCGGCATACGGGCCGGGATCAACGAGCCGTCTAACGGCTGCCCCAATCCGTCAAGCACTTTGCCCAGCAGTTCCGAACCGACCTGAACGCTGAGCGGCTTCCCGGTTCCCACCACATCGCATCCCGGTCCTACAGAATGAAGCTCACCGAGCGGCATTAGCAGTACCTTGTTGTCTCTGAAGCCGACAACCTCGGCTTTCAGCGGCTTGGATTGCTTCGTCGGATAGATATAGCACACGTCCCCGATGCTCGCATCCGGGCCTTCGGACTCTACCATCAAGCCGATGACTTGGGTCACTTTTCCGTTGATGCGGACCGGGTCCAAATGTTTTAAATGCTCGATATACCGGGCGCTATTCAGCTTCTTCATCCTGATTTCTCCGTTCTTCGTCATCGAGGGCGACGCGCACCAGTTCCTTCTTGATTTCCGCCAGCTGCGTATCGATTCGTGCATCCACGCTTCCGAAAGACGAGCGGATCACGCAGCCTCGGTCCTTCACCGTAGCATCCGGCAGGATTTGGAGCTCCGCCTGGGAATCGATCGCCAATGATAACTCTTCTCTTGCCGCGTACACAAACTCAAAATGCTCAGGGGCAACGCAGAGCGAAATCAAACCTTTCTCCCGTTTGCGCGCAAGATTCTTCCGAATCAGCTCCAAGGTGAACTCCGGTTCAATCGTCAGCTGATGATCGAGTATTTTCTCGGCAATGCTGCAGCTTAGCTCGACCAGAAACGGTTCAGCCTCCTGGATCAAATCTTCCTTTGCCCGGTGGGCAAGCTGCAGAAGCTCGCTGGCTTCGGCCGTTGCCTTCTCCAGCAGCTCCTTCATTTCCAGCTCGGCTTTGGCAGCTCCCTCGGAGTAGCCTTGGTTGAAGCCCTCTATCTTCAATGTCTCGGACAAATCCTCATCCTGCAGCCTTCGTTCCTTCCACCAAGCATCGATCTGCTGCTCGGCTTCAGCCAGCAGACGCTGGGCTTCCTCGGAGGCCTCGCGTATTTGCCGTTCGGCAAATTCCTGGGCATCGCGCAGCATCTCGCTCTTGATCCGCTCGGCCTCGGCCAGCGTGTGCATGACCGCCGGCGCAGCGGCGGGCGGTGCCGGCTCCGCTTGCGCTTCTTCGGCAGGAGCGGCGTACCGATGCGCTACATCCAACTCTTTCAAGACATCCATCGTTGTATAGTGGGACGGTTTGATCAAGTTAGACAATAATGTCATCTCCTCCGCCGCGGGCAATGATAACCTCGCCCGCTTCTTCGAGTCTTCGGATCGTGCTTACGATCCGTGTCTGAGCTTCCTCCACGTCACGCAGCCGCACAGGGCCCATGTACTCCATCTCTTCGCGGAAGGTTTCCGCCATCCGCTTGGACATATTGCGGAAAATAACATCCCGGACTTCCTCGCTTGCCACCTTAAGCGCAAGCTGCAAATCCGCATTCTCGACATCGCGAATGATGCGCTGGATCGAACGATTGTCGACATTGACGATATCCTCGAATACAAACATCCGCTTCTTGATTTCTTCGGCAAGCTCGGGATCCTGTATTTCGAGCGAATCCAGGATCGTCCGCTCCGTGCCTCGGTCGACTCCGTTCAATATTTGAACGATCGACTCGATGCCGCCTGCGTTGGTGTAATCTTGGGTCACCGTTGCCGACAGCTTCTGCTCCAGCACGCGCTCGACCTGAGCGATAACTTCCGGAGACGTGCTGTCCATGACCGCAACCCGCCGGGCAACCTCGGCCTGCTTCTCTTGAGGAAGCGAGGATAATATCGCCGATGCTTGGTCGTATTGCAGGTAGGAGAGCACAAGCGCGATGGTTTGGGCGTTTTCATTCTGAATGAAATTCAGGATCTGGCTCGGATCAGCCTTGCGGGCAAAATCAAACGGCCTTACCTGAAGCGTTGCGGTCAGGCGATTGATAACCTCCATCGCCTTCTGCTGCCCGAGCGCTTTCTCCAAAATTTCTTTAGCGTAATTAATGCCGCCTTGCGATATATATTCCTGTGCAAGACAAATTTGGTGAAACTCCTGAATGATGCTATCTTTCTCGCCGCTGTCGACCTTGCGCACATTCGCAATCTCCAGCGTCAGCTGCTCGATTTCGTCTTCGCGCAAATGCTTGAATATTTGTGCAGAGACTTCCGGCCCCAGCGTAATCAGCAGTATAGCGGCTTTCTGGCGCCCGGATAATTGTTGGTTGTTTCCCTTAACCAATGCTTCCACCTCTATTCCTCAGCCAGCCATGTACGCAGCAGATTCACGAATTCATCCGGCTTTTTCTTCGCCAACGTTTCGAGCTGCTTTCGGACCTGACTCTCGTTCGTTACACTCTCAAGATTGATCGATGGGAATTCGGTCACCGGCGGAAGCGGAATATCTTCCTCGAATTCTTCCTGCTGTCTTCTGCGTTTGCGAATGAAGAAATACGTGCCTCCCGCGATCAAAGCCAATGCAGCTATGCCGATTCCCCACAGTACCGGCTGGGACAGAACGGTTTTCGAATTTACATCCGGATTTACATTAAATACCTGCGAATTAACCGAAACTTTTTGAAGCAATTGTGCGTCTGTATAGGTAGTACCTGAATCGGCAAGCGAAGCTCTCACAATGTTGATGAGAATGTTCTGGATCGCCGTTCGGGTGTCTTCGTCCAGCGTTTGCTGGCCCGCAGGTGGTTCAACTGCGACATTAATGGTTAAGTCTTTAACAGTATATGGACTCGCAATGATGTCCTTTGTAATGCGATTCACTTCATAGTTGATGGTTGACGACGTCTCTTCCGACGTTGTCTGTCCGCTCTCGGAATCGCTCGGATACCCGGGAACCGCTTCTTCGCCCACACCGGCAACTCCGCCGGCAGGACTGCTGGTTCCGGTATAATTCTTCTGAATTTCCTGTACGCTGAGCTCGATCCCCTTCATCTCTTCTTCATCAACGGGGGTTACGAGATTTTCCTTGCTCTGTACCTGATCGAAATTCAGCTTGGAAGCAACGAGTACGTTCACTTTGCTTGACCCCATGTACTGGGACAGGAACTGTTGCACATTCTGTCGTACTTCGCTTTCAAATTTTTTCTGCAGTGCAAAGTTCTCTTCAACCCTGCCGATCAGTCCGCCCTGACCACCCTTGGCCGTGGCAAGAAGTTCAACTTCATCATTGGTTATGGTTATATTCTCGATCGGAAGGCTGGGTATGGCCGTCTTCACCAGGTTGTAGTAACCGTCGATCACTTCCTGATTCGGCCGGTATCCCGGTTTAAAATGCAGGACAACGGAGGCGCTGGCCTGATCTTCATTGTTGGTCTTGGCAAACACGCTTTCTTTCGGCAGATTGAGCAGCACGGTGGCATCTTGGACGCCCTGCATCTTCTCAAGCAGACGCTCAACCTCGCCGTTCAGTGCATTTACATATTTCACTTCGAACTCATTATCGGTCATGCCGATCGCGGATGCATTTTGCTCGAACGTTTCGAAGCCGATCGTTCCGTTTTGCACCAGGCCCTGTGAGCCGACGTCAATCTGTACTCTGGCCGCCTCGGTGCTCGGTACGGAGATGCTTCGTCCGTCCGGGCTCAGCTTGTAGGAAATACTCTGCGATTCCAGGTGGCTGATAATGCCGGCAGCATCACTGGAATTCAAATCCCGGAAAGCCACCTCGTACTTTGTCTTGGAGAACTGCATCGTCAGTACAACAAGTGCAATCAGTACGAAGACTACAGTAGCGGTCAACATTATTTTTTGCTTATTGCTAAATTGATTCCAATATTGGGTCACTCGATCCCGATATTGGGCGATTCTCTCGTTCACATCGTCACCCCATCCGAAACTTTGCTAGAAACATTTAGATTTGCGTGCGCATGATCTCTTGATAGGCTTCTACCACTTTGTTTCGGACCTGTGTTGTGAGCTGTATGCTCAACAGTGCCTGCTGGGCGGATATCATCGCCTGATCCACGTTGACTTGTCCAATCATCATTTTGTCGCTCATGACATGAGCCTGTTGTTCCTGTGCGGAAACAGAGTTCAACGCATCACTCAAATACGAACCGAAGCTGCGGATGGATTCGGCAGGAGTCTTCTCTGCCACCGTGGCTTGCTCTCGCATTTGAAGGGGCGAAACGCCCGAGGCTTGGAACATTGTGTTTTGAATCATCGATTTCCCCTCCTAATTTTCTGTATCTAAACGCCTACCCTACACTATCTGCCGATCTCCAGCGCCTTCATGATCATGGCTTTCGATGCATTAATGGCAGTCACATTGGCTTCATAGGACCGGGTAGCCGCGATCATATCCACCATCTCTTTTGTGACGTCGACATTAGGCATATAGACATATCCCTCGGCATTCGCGTCCGGATGAGTCGGGTTGTATACCTGCTTAAGCGGAGATGAATCCTCCTTCACGGCAGCCACCCTTACCCCTTGGCCCGCGGTTTCCCCGTTCATCTGGGCTCTAAGCATCCCTTCGAACGACTCGCTCTGCGGCGAAAGAACTACGGTCTTGCGGCGGTATGGTACCGCTTGTCCATTCTCGATCCGGGCTCTTGTCGTTTCCGCATTGGCAAGGTTCGAAGAAATGACGTCCATGCGAAGACGTTGGGCCGTAAGGGCCGATGCATTGATCGAAAAGCCGTTGCTAATATTCATGAACCTTATCTCCCCTCAATCGCTGTACGCATCATGCGAATTTGCTCATTCACCGCTTGTATGTACGAATGGTATCGGAGCTGGTTCTCCGCGAGCAGCACCATTTCCCGATCCGCATCGACATTATTCTCGTTGTTGTTCATAGAGCTGCTGCTGTCATTCGTAATCGAAGCGCTTGGAATGCTGCCGGTTGGACCGATCGGTATATGTCTTGGATCCGTCCTTCTCCCTTGCAGCGTAAGATGAGCTCCCTCCATCTCCTGTTTCAAAAGACTCTCGAAGGATACTTCGGATCTCTTAAAATGAGGCGTATCCGCGTTGGCGATATTGTTGGCAATGACGCTGTTTCTCAGATTCGCTGCGTCCAAACCGCCTTGAAGCCGCTGAAAGGAACTATTGTTCAACAGATTCACTAGCTCATTCCTCCTGACTGGACCTGCAGAAAAGTATTCCACTCTTCCTAGCTAAATCCTCTTTTTTCGACAAAAAACATAATCCGTACGCCCTAATCTAGGTCTTAAGTAGAAAAAGACAGCATGATGTCACATAAACTAAGTTTCTTAAAGATTGGGACTTTTTACAATAAGAAAAAAGCCCTATCTTTTTCCAAGAATAAGGGCTTTTTATTCATTTTCGTTTCGTTTTTTTCTAAAATATTGCAAATCTCAATACTGATTTTGTAAAATTTAAAGTTTTCTTCCCAAGGTATAGGTCCAGGTGCAGGTCCGCTTGTTCACAAAAAATTACGAATTCGGTCCTGATCGCTTCCAACATACGCAAATATTTCGACATCTTGGACTTCATTTGCATCGACAAACATTTACACCTGAGCGCCTTCTTTGCCGAATTACAAAATATATTGGCTCAAATCCCGATCCTGGGCGATGCCGGCCAGCTTTTCTCTCACATATTGGGGCGTAATGACCATGCGCTCCAGCGTGAGCTCAGGCGCCTCAAACGACAGATCCTCCAGCAGCTTCTCCAGTATGGTATGGAGCCTGCGGGCGCCGATATTTTCAGTGTTTTGGTTTACTGAGGCAGCAATCTGGGCAATCTCCCGAATGGCCTCCGGGGAAAATTCCACTTCGAGCTCTTCGGTGCGCAGCAAATTGATATATTGCTTGGTCAGCGCATTCTTCGGTTCGGTCAAAATGGACACAAAATCATCCAGCGTCAAGCTGTTCAGCTCCACGCGGATCGGGAAGCGGCCCTGCAGCTCCGGAATCAGATCTGACGGCTTCGCAATATGGAAAGCGCCTGCGGCGATAAACAGCACGAAATCCGTCTTCACCGGCCCGTACTTCGTCATGATGGTAGAGCCTTCCACGATCGGCAGGATGTCGCGCTGAACGCCTTCCCTGGATACATCCGGTCCCGATTGGCGGCCTTGGCTGGCAACCTTGTCGATCTCATCGATGAAAATAATGCCCGATTGTTCGGCACGCCGGATGGACTCCTGGATGACATCATCCATATCTATCAGCTTGGCCGCCTCCTCTTGCGTAAGCACCTTTCTCGCTTCCTTAACGGACAGCTTGCGCCGCTTCGTCCGCTTCGGCATCAGGCTGCCGAACATCTCCTGCATATTCATGCCCATCTGATCATTCCCCTGCCCCGCGAACATATCAAACATATTCGGAGCGGTGTCCTCGACATCGATTTCGATCGTCTCATCCTCAAGCTTTCCGGACAGCAGATTGAAACGGATCTGTCTCCGTTTCTCCTTCAGGCTTTCGTCTTTATCCTCCGCATCATCCTCTACGGCCTGAGACGGATTGTTGCCTCCGAACAGCATCTCAAACGGATTGCGCTGGCTCTTCTGGCTTTTGGTTGATGGGGCCAGCAGCTGCACGATCCGCTCGTTCGCCATCTCTTCCGCTTTATCCTTGACCTTCTCCGTGCGCTCCAGCTTCACCATGCGAATTGCTGTTTCCACAAGGTCGCGAACCATCGATTCCACGTCGCGTCCCACATACCCGACCTCGGTAAACTTCGTAGCCTCCACCTTCACAAAAGGAGCGTTCACCAGTTTTGCAAGCCTCCGGGCAATTTCCGTTTTGCCGACGCCCGTAGGACCGATCATCAGGATGTTTTTCGGAACGATCTCATCGCGCTCCTCATCGGACAGCAAGCTGCGCCGATAGCGATTGCGAAGCGCAACCGCAACAGATTTCTTCGCTTCCTTCTGGCCGACAATATATTTATCCAACTCGGAAACAATTTGTCTTGGAGTCATAGATTCTTTATTCACCGTGAATACCTCCCGCCCTGATATGGCTATACGCTGCCGTAAAGCATGATTACAGCTCTTCTACAATAATATTGCTGTTCGTATATACGCAAACCTCTGAAGCAATCTGAAGCGCCTCTCGCGCGATATCCTTGGCCTCCATATGCGATGCATGCCGTTTCAGCGCACGTCCTGCCGAGAGCGCAAAGTTGCCTCCCGAGCCGATCGCCAATACATCGTCGTCGGGCTCAATAATTTCGCCCCCGCCGGAGATCAGCAGCATCCCTGTCTTATCCACCACAATCATTAAAGCTTCCAGCTTCCGCAGCACCCGATCCTGGCGCCAGTCCTTGGCCAGCTCCACGGCCGCGCGCTGCAGGTTTCCATGATGCTCCTCCAGCTTGCCCTCAAATTTCTCAAACAACGTAATCGCATCCGCCACAGAACCGGCAAAACCGGCGACAACTTGTCCCCGGTAAAGACGGCGCACTTTTTTGGCGGTCTGCTTCATGACTACACTTTCTCCGAACGTGACTTGGCCGTCGCCGGCAATGGCTGCTTTGCCATTATGCCGTACTGCACAGATCGTCGTAGCGTGAAAAGTCATTTCCATGATGGCGGACCTCCCCTATTTTTAAAAGTTACAGCGTATTCAGTTGGTTGTCATAAATGAATTTGCGAATATGATCAAGAGCGCGATTAGCCAAAGCTTCATTCTTCTCTTTCTTATTCCGGATCCGGGTCTCAAGCTTCGGCAGCAGTCCGAAATTCGCGTTCATCGGCTGGAAATTATCCGGATCGGCGTGCGTAATATAATAGGCCATGCTGCCGATCGTCGATTCCTGCGGGAATACTATCCCTTCTTGTCCACGCGCTGCTCTTGCTGCATTGATGCCTGCAATCAATCCGGAGGCGGCGGACTCAACGTAGCCCTCGACCCCCGTCATCTGTCCGGCGAGATACAGATTCGGACGCGTCTTCACCTGATAGGTTTGCTGAAGCAGCTTCGGCGAATTGACGAACGTATTGCGGTGCATAACGCCATACCGTACGATCTCGGCATTTTCCAGACCCGGGATCATCGAAATAATCCGCTTCTGCTCTCCCCATTTCAGATGGGTCTGGAAGCCTACCAGATTGTACAGCGTGCCGGCTGCATTATCCTGACGCAGCTGAACGACGGCGTAAGGAAGCTTGCCGGTATGCGGGTTCACCAGTCCGACCGGTTTCATCGGGCCGAACAAAGCCGTTTGCTTGCCCCGCTTCATCATGACTTCGATCGGCATGCAGCCCTCGAAATAAATTTCCTTCTCAAACTCTTTGAGCTGGGCAACTTCGGCGTTGACCAGCGCATCGTAGAAAGCATCGAATTCCTCTTCCGTCATCGGGCAATTCAGGTAGGCGGCCTCGCCTTTGTCATAGCGGGAAGCAAGATACACCTTGCTCATATCAATGGAGTCCTTCTCTACGATCGGTGCAGCCGCATCATAGAAGTAGAAGTAGTCTTCGCCCATCAGCTCGCGGATTTGAGCCGACAATGCGGGAGAGGTCAAAGGTCCTGTCGCAATGACAACGATCCCTTCTTCAGGTATATGCTGAATTTCTTCATTTACTACCTCAATTAACGGATGCTGATGAAGCGTCTCCGTGATTTCGCCGGAGAAGCCGTCACGATCCACCGCAAGCGCCCCGCCCGCTGGCACGGCGTTGCGGTCCGCCGAACCGATCACGAGCGAGTTCAACATGCGCATCTCTTCCTTCAAAACGCCGACCGCATTGGTCAACGTATTTGCCCGGAGCGAGTTGCTGCAGACCAGCTCTGCGAACTTGTCTGTATGATGGGCCGGCGTCTTCACGACCGGCCGCATTTCGTATAAGGTAACGGGAATCCCGCGGCTTGCGATCTGCCAAGCCGCTTCACTGCCAGCAAGGCCTGCCCCGATCACCGTTACTCTCTGTGTGTCTGTCAACGTCATTACCCCCTGTATGCCTACATCTCTGATGCTTCGTCCTGTTCCTCAACCATTTCGGAATAGTCGCAGGAAGTGCATTGAAGCTTGACCCCCTGCTTGCTCTTCTTCTCTACCATTAAGCTGCTGCAATTCGGACACGGTTTAGGCGAAGGTTTATCCCAGGATACGAAATCGCATTCCGGATAGCGGTCGCATCCGAAGAAGATACGCCCCTTCTTGCTCCGTCGTTCCACGACATGGCCTTCCTTGCACTTCGGACAAGTTACGCCGATGTCTTTGACGATCGGCTTCGTATTCCGGCAGTCCGGAAAACCGGAGCATGCCAAAAACTTCCCGAATCGTCCAAGCTTATAGACCAATGGCTTGCCGCATTTCTCGCAAATCTCGTCGGAAACCTCGTCTTCAATCTCGATTTCCTTCATTTCTTCCTCAGCAACCTCAAGCCGCTTCTCGAATGATTTATAGAATTCCGACAGCACCTTGACCCAATCCTCGGAGCCTTCCTCGACATGGTCCAGGTCTTCCTCCATGTTTGCCGTAAATTCCACATTCAGAATTTCGGGGAAAAATTGCTCCATCTGCTCGATGACAAGCTCCCCCAGCTCCGTCGGGACAAACTTCTTATCCTCAATGGCAACGTAGCCGCGCTTCTGGATCGTTTCTAGCGTTGGCGCGTAAGTACTCGGCCGTCCGATTCCAAGCTCCTCCAGCGTCCTTACAAGCCGCGCTTCGGTGTAACGCGGAGGCGGCTGGGTAAAGTGCTGCTTCGGCTCGATATCCTGCTTATCCAGCTGGTCGCCCGTATGCAGCTCCGGAAGGTATTTATCCTCTTCGGTCGTCCCGTCGTCATTACCCTCAACATAGACCTTCATGAAGCCCGGAAAGCGAACCTTGGATCCGGTAGCCCGAAAAACGGCAGTACCTGCCGATATATCCACAGAAAGCGTATCCAGTACAGCAGAGGCCATCTGGCTGGCGACAAAGCGTTCCCAGATCAGTTTATACAAGCGAAGCTGATCACGGCTCATGTACGGCTTCACCGATTCCGGATCCCGAAGGACGGACGTAGGCCGGATGGCTTCGTGCGCATCCTGCGCATTTGCCGCTTTCTTTGAATACTGCCTAGGGCTTTCGGGTACGAACGGTTCTCCGTATTTCTCCGTAATGTACTCCTTCGCCTCGTCTTGCGCGGTACCGGATATCCGGGTAGAGTCGGTACGCATGTACGTTATCAAACCGACAGTGCCTTCCTTGCCGAGCTCCACGCCCTCATACAGCTGCTGGGCGACCGACATCGTCTTCGCGGCCCGAAAACCGAGCTTGCGCGCCGCTTCCTGCTGCAATGAGCTTGTCGTGAACGGCGGCGACGGATGACGCTGACGCTCGCGTTCCTTGACTTCGCCGACCGTGAAAGAGGCATCCTTAATCGCTGCAAGCACCTCGTTCACGTCCTCCTGGCTGGACAGCTCCTTCTTCTCCCCGTTCAGCTGCGTAAACTTCGCTTCGAACGAAGAGCCCTTCACGGCCAGCTTCGCCGTGATCGTCCAATATTCTTCCGGCACGAATGCGCTGATTTCGTTCTCGCGATCCAGAATGATCTTGACCGCAACGGATTGAACGCGTCCTGCCGACAGCCCCTTCTTAACTTTCTTCCATAAAAGAGGGCTGATCTTGTAACCCACCAGACGGTCAAGTATCCGCCGAGCCTGCTGGGCGTTAACGAGATCCATATTAATTTTGCGCGGCGTCTTGAAGGCATCCTTGACCGCCGTCTTCGTGATTTCGTTAAATACGACCCGCAGGCTTTGAGATTCATCCAGCTCCAAAGCATGGGCAAGATGCCATGCGATGGCTTCCCCTTCGCGATCGGGGTCAGCTGCGAGGTATACTTTCTTTACCTTTTTGCTAGCATCCTTAAGTTCCTTTAAGACAGAACCTTTTCCGCGGATCGTAATGTATTTCGGATTGAAGTCGTTTTCCACCTCAACCCCGATCTGGCTTTTCGGCAAATCGCGCACATGACCCATCGAAGCCTTCACGATATATTTGCTGCCGAGATATTTGCCAATCGTCTTCGCCTTGGCAGGCGACTCTACGATGACGAGTGAATCCGCCACAGGTTCATCCTCCTCTCCAACATTCAACTTTCCCATTATATGATCTTATATATAGCACCGGGTAATTGGGTTATCTGCTTTTTTATGATTAAAGATAACAGAACTGAATGCAAATGTCCAAAATCCCACTGGGTCCCCTCCAACAACTCATCAAGCGACCCGGGTCCCTGTTCGAGCATATGGTAAACGTGCCGTTCATCGTTTGTCAACCCGGAATCCATGCCGGGGAGGCTCGAATGAGGGGCCTGCCGCTCCTTATTGTATGTATTGGGAGCCCTGTTTGGCAACCAGGAATCATATTCCTCGATAATATCTTGGACGTCCGTCACCATCTTGGCCCCCTGTTTAATGAGGGCAAGCGTTCCCCGGCTCTTGGGAGAAGTGACTTGTCCCGGAACCGAGAAAACATCCCTTCCGGCCTCCAGCGCATAATCTGCTGTGATCAGCGATCCGCTGCGGGCATCCGCCTCCACGACTACGGTTCCAAGGGACAAACCGGCAATGATTCGGTTTCTCCTCGGAAAAAATCCCGGGTGGGCTTTCGTGCCTGGAGGGTACTCGGAAACAATCAATCCCGATTCTGCGATCCGTTCATACAAGGACCGGTGCTCTGCAGGATAGATGACATCAATCCCCGCACCGAGAACCGCAATCGTTGCTCCTCCGCTTGTTAAAGCCGCCTCGTGCGCGGCGCTGTCAATTCCCCTGGCCATTCCGCTTACGACAGCCAGCCCGTACCGCGTCAGCTCCTCGGCCAATAGGCCGGCCATCTTGCGGCCATAAGCAGTCGGCATCCGGGTCCCGACCATGGCAACGCCGGGCTGGTTCAAAAGCTCCGCACGGCCGATCGAATAGATTACCCAAGGAGGCTCGGACATTGAATTCAACCGCTCGGGATATTGATCATCGAGGGCTGTAATAATACGTATTTTGGAACGGTTTGTCAACTTCCATACATCCCCACGGGAATGCCCTGCGCTATCGCCCGCAGCATTTGACATCCGCTCCAGCAATTGTTCGACGCTCGACGGAAACCGTTTCGACAATTTATTCGCCTGCTCGACAGACAATCCACAGCTTCTCCAGTCATTCACACCATAAGAAATCATGCCTTCATGCAGCTGGCCGTGCATCATAATCCGGTGAATCGATTTCCATCCGATGCCTTCACTTTCATGCAATGCTGCCAGCAGCGCGCTCTCCAGCTTCATTCCAGTCTCCTCCTTCAAAATAAACAGAAAAAGCAACCTTTCATCTCCTGAAATCAGGACATAAAAGGTTGCTTACCTAATTTTAATATATTGGGTTGCGCAATTAGGCCAAAAGCTGCCTCGCGTTCATACGATTAATGAGTAGTGCAAGCCTCAAGCAAGCCCTTCTCCTCAAGCACACTGACAAGCGTCGATCCCATTTCGGCCGGTGTCGGAGCGACTTTAATGCCGCAAGCCTCGAGTACAGCAATCTTCTCTTTCGCTGTCCCCTTGCCACCGGAAATGATCGCGCCGGCATGGCCCATGCGTTTGCCTGGAGGCGCAGTTGCCCCGCCAATGAAGCCGACAACCGGTTTGGTCATGTTGGCTTTGATCCACTCGGCAGCTTCTTCCTCGGCCGTACCGCCGATTTCACCGATCATGATAACGGCTTTCGTGTTCGGATCCTCATTGAACAGCTTCAAGACATCGATAAACTCGGTGCCTTTAACAGGGTCTCCGCCGATTCCCACGGCAGACGATTGTCCGATGCCGCGTGCAGTCAGCTGATGAACCGCCTCATAGGTCAGCGTTCCGCTTCGCGATACGACGCCGACATGGCCCGGCGTATGGATGTAGCCCGGCATAATCCCGATCTTGCATTCGCCCGGCGTAATGACACCCGGACAGTTCGGCCCGATCAGGCGGGTCTTCTTGCCTTCCATATAACGTGCAACCTTCACCATGTCCAGCACCGGAATGCCTTCCGTGATGCAGATGACAAGCTCCATCTCGGCATCAACAGCCTCCATGATCGAATCGGCTGCGAATGCAGGCGGAACATAGATTACGCTTGCGGTTGCGCCGGTCTTCGCTTTTGCTTCCTCAACGGTGTTAAACACCGGAAGCTTCACGGTAGTTCCGTTCTCCAGCGTAATTTCCACTTCCGTGCCGCCTTTGCCCGGCGAGGTTCCGCCGACCATTTGCGTACCGTAATCGAGGGCGCCTTTCGCATGGAACAGAGCCGTTTTACCTGTAATCCCTTGTGTGATAACTTTTGTATTTTTATCGATCAAAATACTCACGATTGATTCACATCCCCTATTGTTATTTGAAAATGAAAGCAACCGCACGGCCGGACGGTCGAGCGTCCTTAGGTGCCATGCCTCTTCAGGAATGAATTATTACTGAACGAGGGAGACGATCTTCTGTGCTCCGTCGGCCATGGAATCAGCTGGTACGATGTTAAGACCGGACTCGGCCAAAATCTTCTTGCCGAGGTCAACATTCGTTCCTTCCAAGCGTACAACAAGCGGACGGGTCAAGCCCAGCTGCTTCGCTGCTTCAACTACACCGGTAGCGATCACGTCGCAGCGCATGATGCCGCCGAAAATGTTGACGAAGATTCCCTTAACTTGAGGATCGGACAAAATGATCTTGAAGGCTTCGGTAACCTTCTCGGTCGTTGCACCGCCCCCAACGTCAAGGAAGTTGGCAGGATCGCCGCCATAGTATTTGATGATGTCCATGGTAGCCATCGCAAGACCGGCACCGTTAACCATACAGCCGATGTTGCCGTCCAGAGCTATGTAACTCAAGTCGTATTTCGATGCTTCGATTTCTTTCTCGTCTTCTTCGTCCAGGTCGCGAAGCTCGACAATGTCCTTGTGACGGAAGAGCGCGTTGGAGTCAAAGTTCAGCTTGGCGTCAAGGGCCATGACGTTGCCGTCGCCCGTAACGACCAGTGGATTAATCTCGGCGATCGAGCAGTCCTTCTCCACGAACGCCTTGTACAAGGCCAGCATAAATTGGACGGCTTTGCCGACCAGCTCGTTCGGAATATTAATGGAATACGCCAGCTTCCGCGCTTGGAACGTTTGAAGTCCGACAGCCGGATCGATGACTTCCTTGAAAATTTTCTCAGGCGTTGCCGCTGCAACTTCTTCGATTTCCGTACCGCCTTCTTCGGATGCCATCATGACGACGCGCCCTGTAGCGCGGTCTACAACAACACCGATGTAATACTCTTTGCGAATATCGCAGCCTTCTTCAATAAGGAGGCGCTTGACTTCCTTGCCTTCCGGACCGGTCTGGTGAGTCACCAGCACTTTGCCCAGAATTTCTTCGGCATAGGCGCGAACCTCTTCAAGGCTCTTTGCCACCTTGACGCCGCCGGCTTTACCGCGGCCGCCTGCGTGGATCTGCGCTTTAACAACGGTTACGGGACTTCCCAGGGATTTGGCAGCTTCCACTGCTTCATCCACCGTAAACGCAACCTTGCCGTTCGGAACAGCGACTCCATATTGCTTCAGTACTTGTTTTCCTTGATATTCATGGATATTCATTCTCGAATCCTCCTATCAACATGACTGGAACAAGGCGGGCTGCATGGGAGCGCTTCAATGACGCCGCTGCCCCTGTCAACCTTTATATAGTAAACCCAAGCTATTGTAACATGTTTTTAAAACGCTTACCTTAAAAATGTTCACAGATTCTCCACTCTATTTGATATAGGTATGATTCCTTCTGGAGAATAATTGGAAATTAAAGGTTAAACAAATCGTTATTTTTTTAAAAATGCTTTGAATACTTTGACAGCAACAAATCCGATCACAAATCCGATAACAGCGAGAATCAACAATAGCACAACCAATGTAATAATAATGTTCTCCCACAGGATGTTCATAGCTACCTCCTCTGCAATAAAGATTTCCAATATCATCTAAATATGGATTATAGCATATTTCCCTCCGAAATCCCTTCCATTTCGCTCTATTCTTTGAATTATTTCACGAAGCTGTATAAGCA
Source organism: Paenibacillus sp. FSL W8-0919 (assembly GCF_038003785.1). Lineage (NCBI taxonomy): Bacteria > Bacillati > Bacillota > Bacilli > Caryophanales > Paenibacillaceae > Paenibacillus > Paenibacillus sp. FSL W8-0919. Next base: position 3,574,622 of record NZ_JBBOPV010000001.1, on the reverse strand, counting down.
GTACAAGGGGATGCCTCCTTCTAACTCTCAGTTTGGGGTCTGAAGTTGAATAAGTGGGGGGGTGGGCGTTTTAGTTGGGCGTTTTAGTTGGGCGTTTTAGTTGGGCGTTTTAGTTGGACTTTTTTGGGAGACTTTGGAGGGTAACTTTACATTGGCGCCAGCAAGTCCCTTTTTGGGACTTGCTCCGGGCTTGGAGCTGCTTTTCGCGCCCACAAGTCCCTTTTCGGGACTTGCTCGGGGCTTGGAGCTGCTTTTGGCGCTCACACGTCCCTTTTTGGGACTTGCTCCGGGCTTGGAGTTGCTTTTGCCGCTAGCAAGTCCCTTTTTGGGACTTGCTCCGGGCTTGGAGTTGCTTTTGGCGCCAGCAAGTCCCTTTTCGGGACTTGCTCCGGGCTTGGAGCTGCTTTTGACGCTCACACGTCCCTTTTTGGGACTTGCTCCGGGCTTGGAGTTGCTTTTGGCGCAAGCAAGTCCCTTTTTGCAGCTAGAATAAAAAGTGGACACCCCTTAGTGATAAAACGATAATGAAACAAAGCAGACGAGAGGGTGTCAAAAAAAATGAGTGGCAATAGACAACATTACAACGAGACATTTAAGCGTGAAACCGTAAAGTACGTGCAAGAACAGTCGAAGACGCTGGAGCAGATCGCCGATGAGTTGAACATTAATCCAGGCACATTACGCAACTGGGTCAAAAAGTATCGAACATTCGAGCACGAGCCTGTCAATCATGGGGAAACCTTACGTCAGCAAACCCAACTTATCGAAGATCAGAAACGCGAAATTGATGATTTGAGAGAAGAAATTGCGATCCTAAAAAAGGCCATGCACATCTTCAGCAAAGAAAAGAACTAAGGTTCCAGTTTATCGAAGATCATCGCTCCGAGTTTCGATTGGAGAAGATGTGCGTTCTCTTTCACGTGTCTCGGAGCGGTTATTACAAATGGCGTACCTCTGAAGCTTCTGAACGGGAAAAACGTAAGGCAACGCTGGCTGAACGTGTGAAATGGCACTTCTATGACTCCGATGAAACCTACGGCAGTCCCCGAATACGAAACGAGCTGGTGAAGGAAGGATGGACGGTATCGGAACGTACGGTGGGCCTCATTATGCGCGAACATGGCCTTCGTTCATGCATGGCCCGTAAGTTCCGAGTGGTTACGACCGATTCCAAGCATGATCTCCCGATTGCCCCTAACGTGTTGGAACAAAATTTCAAAGCCACAAAGCCCAACGAAAAGTGGGTCGCTGACATCACGTACATCCCCTGCCGCCAAGGGAAACTCTACCTTGCGAGCATCCTGGATCTGTACACCAAACAAATCGTCGGTTGGAAGCTAAGCGATCGGATGACCACAGACCTTACCCTCGATGCCCTAAAGATGGCGTATGCTGCTAAGAAGCCTCCGAAGGGATTGATTCACCATTCCGACCGCGGTTCGCAATATGCCGCTAAAGAGTACCGTGAACAGTTGAAGCAATTTAACATGAAGCCCAGTATGAGCCGCAAAGGAAACTGCTACGACAACGCCTGTATTGAAGCGTTTCACAGTATCCTAAAGCGAGAATTCATTTACAGCAAACCTAAGTTTAAAACAAAAGAGGAAGCCGGGCAGAAGCTGTACCGGTACCTTGAATTTTTTTACAACCGAAAACGTTCTAACAGTACGATTGGGTATATGTCCCCGGTGCGTTTTGAGCAGTGCTATTACGAGTGTATAGCTTAGCTTAGAGGTGTCTACTTTCTTGACAGAAGAGCATTTTGGGACTTGCTCCAGGCATGGCGCTGCTTTTGGCGCCAGCAAGTCCCTTTTCGGGACTTGCTCTGAGCTTGCAGCAGCTTTTGCCGCTCAAAACTCTTTATCCCGAATGGTTGATCCTGTACAATGGATGACGGTACATAGAAGGTAAGCGGATTCAAACATAAAGGAGATTGCGGCATGCAGTGGTTGACCTCCCGTTTTTCGGTCCATTCCTTATTTTTCAAAATGCTCATTTATTTTCTGATCGTCATCATCCTGCTTTCCTCCTACAACATCTGGTCAATGACGTTTTATACGCGGAATGTCCACAACGAGATCGTAAAATACAATTTGACGCTGATCCGGAATACCGTGGACAGCTTCGAGAAACAGTATACGACTTGGAAGAGCCTGCTCCTTAGCCTTCAGCACAACGAATTCGTGGGGAATATTAACCGGCAAGCCGACAAAGGCGGCAAACAGGCGATCGATTACCTGCAGGTGGACTTGGTGATGGATCAAATCCGCACGATTGTGACGCAGCCGTTTTATCATTTGCAGAACGTGATGATCTACTATCGAAGCCACTCCTTTCTGCTGGAAAGCGACGGTATGGTGGATGATGACCGGATGTTTAGGCACTATTACGTCAGCGAGCAGTATCCGTACGAGTTTTGGATAAAGGATGCAGACAGGTCAGACGCTTTCCTGCAGGCCCTTCCGAGCAGCGGCTTTACCATTGAGCCCAAGAGCAGCGAGGTGGAACTGCTCCCGCTGGTCAGCCATGTCCCTGGAAGCCCATGGGAAATTATCGCATTGGTCAATATGAACAGCTGGTATGAATCCTATAAAGGCATGTCCGGCTCCCGCTTTCTGCTGCTTGATCAGGACGGAACGCCATTGTTTCAATCCGCCCCATCCTCTAAGGATGCCCCGCTGCCTGCATGGAATGGAACATCCGAATGGATTAAGGACAAGGGGAATTACTATTTTTTTGAAAAAGGGGACCGCTCGGGTCTTACGTATGTATCCATCATTCCCCATAATGAGCTGAACCGCAGCATCAGCCGCATGAATTGGATCGCGGCGCTGCTGTTTGCCACGACGCTGCTGATCGGAACGCTGGCATCCTGGTTCTTTACCCGCAACATTAACCGGCCTTTAAAGCGGATGATCACGGGCCTTGGCAAAACCGAACAGCACCTTTATGAGGGCACCATTTCCGAATTCAACGCGATCGCAAGCCATCTGCAGGGATTGCATCATGAACGCAAGCAGATCAAGGCATGGATGGACCATATCAAGCCTCTGCTGACAAGCTATCATTATATGGCTCGCTTCAAAAACATCAACATTGACGCAGCCGCCGCAGCTGAGCTGCCGGTAAGCGAGGGTGCCTTTATGATCGTTGTGTTCCAGCTAAGGTACAGGCATACTCCCTCGGAACTGCTCGATGAAATGCTGACCAAGGCCACCGGCAAAATCAAAGACATTATCAGCCTTCAAGTGCAGGAGGCCTTTCCGTTATCCCATACGCTTCAAATGGACAGCAGAGAGATCTTGTCAATCGTATACACGCAGGAAAGGTCGGAGCGTCTGCTCGCCTGCCTGAACGGTTTGAAGCGGATATTCGATCAAGACCAAGGCACTTACCTGGTTACGATTGCCGTGTCGTCCGTGTTCCAGCATACTTCCCATTTCGATCAGGCCTACACGGAAGCGATGTCGCTGCTGCTTCAAGCGATGCCGGTCGAAGAAACCCAGATTATATGGGAAAAGGCGCCGCGGGAGGACGTGACCGGCTTTACAGCTGAGCAGGAGCATGAATTTTACGTAAACCTGCAAGCAGGCAATGAAGTCAGCTGCCAACAGCTCATCGATCGGGCGTTTGATTCGCTTCATCGCCGGGGCGCGACGGCGGATCAGCTGCATCATTTCGCCCTTGCCGTCCTCAGTCGTATCCGAAAAACGATGGCGCTGCTGAACATCGAATCAAGCCCGCTTCCATCCGATCATCGGCCGCTTGCGCATTGCGTCACTCCCGAACACTACAAACAGGCGCTGCTGAACGAGCTTGCCCGTGCAGCGGAAGCGATTCGACGAAAGCGAGAAGAAAATTACGATATCATTCAGTTTATTGCCCAGTTTATGGAAAACCATATTTCCGAGGAAATATCACTGGAGCTATTGGCGGATAAGCTCAACATGTCGCCGACGTATCTGTCCGGCTATATTAAAGAAAAAACCGGCAGCAACTTCAGCGATCATCTACATGCGATCCGCATCCGGAAAGCGAAGGAGCTTCTCGTAACGACAAATATGCCGGTCCAGGAAGTTGGCGCGCAAATCGGCTATCGTAATGTCACATCCTTTATCCGCATGTTCAAAAAATTAACCGGCCAGCCGCCCGGCGATTACCGGAAAACCCATTGGATCCGGAATTAGCAGGCGGCAGTGCCGGCCGTTTAACCTTTAACGGAGCCGATCAATGCTCCTTTTACGAAATATTTCTGAATGAACGGGTATACCAGCAGGATCGGCACAGTGGACACCATGATGGTGGCAAATTTCAGACCATCCTCCACGACGACGATATCGCCGACCACCGGGCCGTCGGTTCCCGTGAATTGCCCGGATAGCACGATGTTTCTCAAGATGACCTGAAGCGGCTGCATATCGGCATCCCGCAGATAAAGCAGCGGGCCCATAAAATTATTCCACATGCCGACGGCGTAATACAATCCGATCGTCGCCAGCACCGGCTTGGAAAGCGGCAGCACGATCCGGAAGAAAATACCGACCTCGGATAAGCCGTCGATTTTGCCCGACTCCTCCAGCTCTTGCGGCATTCCCATGAAGAAGGTTCTCATGATCAGCAGGTTCCAGGTGCCGACGGCCCCTGGCAGAACCATGCCCCACACCGTATTGACAAAGCCGAGCTCTTTGACCACAAGAAACGTCGGGATCATTCCGCCGTTAAAAAACATCGTGAAGACGATCATCATAAGAATCGGCTTGCCCATAACCATTTTGGTCTTGGACAATGAGTATGCGCCGAGCGCGGTTACCATCAGGGAAATCGCGGTTCCCAGCACGACATAGATGAAGGTGTTTTGGTAACCCTTCAGTACCCTTCCATCTTCAAATACATACCGGTACATATCCAAATTAAAGCCTTTTGGCCACAGCCATACGGTGCCTGACGCAATCGCTGCCGAATCGCTGAGCGAGACGGCCAGCATATAAATGAACGGATACAGACATGCGGTTACTACGCCCAGCAATATCAATGCGTTTAAGACATCGAACCAGTTCCACTTCCATTTCACATTCCATTCCTCCCTCTACCAGATGCTGCTGCCGCTGACCCTTCGGCTGAACCCGTTGGCTGCAATGATGAAGATAAAGCTGATGATTCCGGTAAACAGATCAATTGCCGTGGCGTAACTGTAATTGCCTTGGGTCAAACCGACGCGATAGACATAGGTGGAAATGATGTCAGCGGTTTCATACGTGGCCGGGGTTGCAAGCAAATATACTTTTTCAAAGCCGATCTCGAGAATTTTCCCGATATCCAGAATCAGAATGATGACGATCGCCGGTGCGATTCCGGGAAGCGTTATGTTCAGCGTCTGCTTCCAGCGATTCGCCCCGTCCATGCGTGCGGCTTCGTATAATTGCGGATCAATCGCCGTCAAGGCCGCCAAATAAATAATGGTCCCCCAGCCGATATGCTGCCACACGTCCGTCGTTACATAGATGGTTCTGAACCAGGAGGCCTCCACCAGAAAATTAATGCGTTCAAGACCCAAGGCGCTCAGAAGCTGGTTCACCATCCCTCCGGTAGGCGACAGGAACATGACCGCGATACCCGCCACCACCACATTGGATATGAAATGCGGAAGATAGCTGACGGTCTGGACGAACCGCTTCATGAAGGATCTTCGTACCTCATTGATCAGCAGGGCCAAAATAATGGGTGCAGGAAACCCGAATAACAGCTTATAGAACCCAAGCAGGAACGTGTTTCTCAGCACGGGCCAAAAGTCGGGGGTATGAAAGAACATACTGAAATACTTGAAGCCGACCCAATCGCTCTCGGTGATGCCCTTGAACAAATTGTAATCCATGAAGGCGATCGAGACGCCGAAGATGGGAACGTATTTAAAAATGACGTAATACAGAACGCATGGGAGCAGCAATAACAGCAAATATTTATCCCGTTTCACTTTGCGCAGAAAGCCCGGGCGGCGGGATGCTTGCAACATGAAATCCTCCTTCGTAACGCTTGATCAAGCTAAGCTGGGATGGGAAGCGCATGGCTGCCACGGACCTGGCCGGCACCGGCCGCGGCCACAAACACCACAGCCGGAACGCCGGCCTAGTGGAAGCTGCCCAAGTTAATCCCAACCTTGCGTTTTGCTATTTTCCTTCATTCACGAATTTTTGCGTCCGCTCGTAAGCGCTCTTGTGCACATCCAGCACTTGCTGCACGCCCAGCCGGTTCACCTCGGCCACGTAGGCGTCCCATTCGTCCATCTTTTTCTGTCCCAAAATAAATTTTGCTATTTGCTCTTCATGGTACTTCTTGACGGTTTCTCCCACCATGCTAAGCACTTCATTCTCTTCATTGGTATAGGCCAGCCTCGGCTGCGGTTTCGTTTCATGCTCCGGCGCGATTTTCATAGCTGCCTGCATTTTGGGTGAATACATCGATTCAAATGCGCTCATATCCAGCACCGTATGGGCGCCGATGGTGGCAATGCCCGTCTTCGTACGCAAGTCGCCGAATTCTTTGTAGTCGTCTTTAAACTTACGGACGCCGTTCTGGGTCGTGTAGGTTTCCCCTTCTTTCCCCCAGGTAGCCAGCTCGATTCCTTCCGGCGAGTACAGGAAATCCAAATACTGCAGCAGCGTATCCCGCTCCTTCGAATTGGCCGCTACGGCGAACCCGTCGGTCTGGAGTCCTGCAAACACGTTGTGGGATTTACCGTCCGGCGTTCCGACAGGCGGCAACATGTAATCGAGGCTGAACTCGGATGCCTTGTCGCCCAGCATGAGCGGCAGCTCGTCCATAATGCCGATATAATCGCTTGCGATAAACGCTTTATTCTGAAGAAGCAGATCGTTAAACTGCTTGCGCTTATGCGCCATGAAATCCGGTGCGATCAAGCCCTCGGTATAAAACTTGTTCATGTACTCGACCATGATCCGATAATTGTCCTCCGTCGGTCCGTAGCGCCATTCTTCCTTCTCGTAATCGTAATAATAGCTGCTGCTCGTATTAAACGCCGGCGCCATGTTGACCAGTGGGCTTAAACCGTTGAACACGGCGATCGGGAAGCTGTCCGGATACAGCTCTTTCAGTTTTTTGGCAACCGTATAGAGCTCGTCATAAGTCGTAGGCGGGGTCAAATTATGCTTTTTGAAAATATCATCCCGGTACAGCCAGGATCGCCTGGACTGCTGTTCGAGCCCATACAGCGGCATAAAATAGTTTTTTCCCTCCGGAGACAGAATCGCTGCCTTGACCTCCGGGTGATCCTCGAGAAACTTCTTGTAATTCGGCATCTTGTCCAAATGCTCGAAGTAATCGACGAACGCTCCGCTGGCACCATGGGTGTTCGCGGCGTTCAGGCTGTTGACCATCATCAAATCGGGAATTTCTCCGGATGAAATCGCCAGATTCATCGTCGTTGTATAATCGCTCATGACAGGCTGAACTTTAAACGAGATGCCGGTTGCTTCCTTCAAATATTGATAAATCGGCCAATTTTCTTTATAGGGCCAGTTCGTATGGGAGAAGGTCATCATGTCCAGCGTAATCTCCTTCGTCCCGAGCGCTCCTGCATTTCCCTCCTTTCCTGCTTCACCTTTCGCGCAGCCGCTCAGCAATGCGCCGGTCAGGACCGCAGCGAGAGCGACCCTCCCCCATTTCCGGTTCCAGAATTTCATGTAACCCTCTCCTTCATTTCATATGATCTGCCACGCTCGCCCCCCGCCACCATTTCAGCTTGAAGCTTGGGGCGTTCGTTTACGAGCTTGATTCTATCCGCTGCTTCTCTATTCTGGCTACTTACATTCTTTCCTCTTGCTGCCCGAACCTGCGATTCTGAAAAAGTGGCAATGATCTGAAATCCGGTCAACTCATCGTCGGCAGCCCGCTTCACGACTGGATTCTTTAGACCAATCCGCCTTCATCGAGGAGCTTCTGAATTGACATGTGCCAGGTAAACTTTTACAATACGGACTATACTCGATTGACGAAAATGAGGAAGCACCCTTTTCGTGTGTGCATGATGACCGCATATTGTCATTTACCTAATACGCGAAAGTGAGGTGCTTCTTATTTATGTATGGAAAGCTGCACAGCGCCTGCCTGCACGGCATCGACGGCGTCGTTATTCAGGTGGAAGTCGATCTGGCCAACGGACTTCCGCAAACCAGCATTATCGGACTTCCGGATTCCTCCATCCGTGAATCGGTGGAACGGGTCCGTGCCGCCATCAAAAACTGCGGGTTCGAATATCCTTTGAAGCGTATCACGATTAATCTCGCTCCGGCTGATCTTCGTAAAGAAGGCTCCTCCTTTGACCTGGCCGTCGCCCTCGGCATATTAATCACTAGTGAACAGCTGGAGTTCAAGGATGCCGCCTCGCTCTTAATCATCGGCGAGCTGGCGCTGGACGGAGCGCTTCGGCCGATAACCGGCGTGCTGCCGATGGTAGAGCAGGCGAAGCGGGACGGCTTCCGCGGCGTTCTCTTGCCGATGGAGAACGTGCAAGAAGCCTCCTTAATCGGCGGCATCGAGGTGTACGGCTTGCCGCATTTGAAGGAGCTCGCCGGGGATGATGGGCCAATGCGGTCAAACCCTTCCGGCGCCTCGAAGCTCCCGAGCGCAGCCGTTTCGCTCTCGCGGCTCCGGTATACCGGGCGTTTAGAACACTCGAACGAGGCGGCTGACCGGAGCCGGGAGGAGCCGCTGGAGGATTACAAGGATGTGCTCGGCCACCAGCATATCAAGCGGGCGCTCACCATCGCGGCGGCAGGCATGCATAATATTATGCTGATCGGGCCGCCCGGCACCGGAAAGACGATGCTCATGAAGCGTCTGCCAACCATCCTTCCTCCGCTAGCGGAGGAGGAAGCCCTGACGACTACGAAAATTTTCAGCGCTGCCGGTAAGCTGAAGAAGACTGAGGGCCTCATGACGAAGCGACCGTTTCGCTCTCCCCATCATACGATATCCGCCGCCGGGCTTATTGGAGGCGGAACGATCCCAAAGCCCGGCGAGGTCAGTCTTGCCCACAAAGGCATTCTGTTCCTCGATGAGCTGCCCGAGTTCTCCCGGCATGTGCTGGAGGTTCTCCGCCAGCCGCTCGAGGATCGGGAGGTGACGATCAGCCGGGCGCGGGCCGTATTTACCTTTCCCGCGCATTTTATGCTCGCTTGCTCGATGAATCCGTGTCCGTGCAGAGAACACCTCTGGCATTTATATAACGAAGAAGAAAAGTTTCTCTCATCAAAATACACCTTCTGAACTCAATACTCCTGGTTCGAGAATCCGGGCAGCACGAAATGAAGCCAATTTATCGATCAGGGAAATAGCAGCATTATCCGGACTTACACCAGAAGCTATATCAATGATGGAAAATGGTGTCCATCCTCCTTCTTTAAAAAGTCTAAGGAAGATATCGAATTGTCTTAATCAGCCTATTTATTATTTGGGGTGCTTCGAGGCACTTCCTGAGTTGACATTAGGAGATCGCCTAAAGAAGGCACGATTGTTTTATGGACTTACAAAAGAAGAAGCAGCACAGAAACTCGGAGTTGATGCAAAATCAGTCATGAACTGGGAAGCTAACAAAGTAAATCCATCAAAGAATCATTTATCTGACATAGGCCATTTTGTAAGAATAATTGAAATTTTAAATTTATGACCCTGTTTAATGTGTATAAATTGAATTTTTTTAAAAAAAAGGCCCATGGAACGGGCCCACTTAAGGAAGTGTTTAATCGTTCTCTTGCCAATGTATACAGAACGTCTCCGGTACGTTCAGGCTAAAATGACTACTTTTTAAAAAGACACGATTCCATGTATGTTTTAGCCTGTTTTCAACGAAATCAAACTATAGTCTATTAAATTGTAGGTGTACATCCATGCGCTTAGGGGCATTTCAACATACCCTGCATTAAACCATAAGGAGGTGCCTCTATTGCATCGATCTATAAGTAAATTAAAGAAAAAACCACTAAAAAGAACACTCTCGTCTTGCCACGGGAAAAAGAAAAAAGAGATTGTGGTTAAAAAAAGAAAGGTTATAAACGTAAGCTGCCCTAGACCGAAAATAAATGTTACACCTGTACCTGGACCACAAGGACCACAAGGACCACAAGGCATTCCAGGTCCACAAGGACCAGCCGGAGCTCAAGGCATTCCGGGTCCCGTAGGTCCTGCCGGACCTGCTGGAGCCCCTGGACCTGCTGGACCTACGGGGCCAGCGGGAGGTATCGCATCTTTTGCATTCCTGTGCAGCACCGTATCCCAAACCATTGCAGCCGCTCCTACACCAGGAGGACAGGGTGGAGCAGTGACCTTTGAGAATCCTCCTGTCATCGGCGGCACTGCAGTGACCTTCGCTGCACCATCGACCATTATTATTAATGAAACCGGCACTTATCATATCAGTTTTGAGGTTTTCCCAACCCCAGGTGTTAATGCCTTTGGTTTATTCTTTGATCCCGATGCAGCTGGTCCGGCACCTGCAACGCTGGTTCCATGCAGCAACTATGGTACTAATGCAGGCAACCAACCATATCAAGGTCAGGTTGTTGCAACATTAACGGCTGGTGGCGTCTTGACCTTAAACCGTATGGACAATATGGGGGCATTAACCATACAAGGAGCCATCGGCGGAGGTACTCCGACAGTAAGTGCATCCATCGTTATTGAACGACTGGCATAAAATCGAAATATAACGAAACCAAGAGACCCGGCTTTCGATAATGAAAGTCGGGTCTCTTTCTGTTTTTTAACTCTATTACACTAGTAATCTGTCCAATACTGTGCATTCACCTTTTGTGTTGGCTTTTTATTGGCTTGAGGTTCACGTTCCCAGCCTTCAATGATCTTAATTCCACCCAGGCTGGATTTGTCCTCCCATTCAATGTACCTTTCTTTTTCCAGCATTAATAATGCGTTCTTTATTTCCTGTTGCTTTCGTCCAGTCATTACCTCCAATCCGTGCATTGTGGGTATTCTATGATGCTGACTTACATAATTGTAAAGAATCCTTAGTATTTTACGTTCTAAATCAGGAAGCATCTTTTCCCGCCCCCACCGCCGGCCCCCAAGATAAAACATTATCCATTCTGAAAACCCTTGGCTGATTGGTTTTTAGACATGTTGCACGAATCAAGTTATTACGGATCCTCTGCAACCTAATTTTGCGCTGAGTAATCTTGCCTTTGCGGTCCACGTAAATTAGCTCAATAACCTCGCCAATGTAATTTCTCATCCTGTTCGCCTCCAAGAAGAACATTTGTTTGTATTATATGCGAACATTCGTTCTTTTATCAATGTAAAAATAAGCCACCGGGCATTTTGCCTCGGTGGCCTTATCGTCTACACATTCGATCAATACAGTAAAGTAAGTCAGTCCAAAACTTGTAACAGGGTATTCAGGTGCTCAGGGGGTCAGTGCTTTGCAACAGGAGGGAAGGACCACGGTTAGGCCTTTTCTTTTTACGCCGTACTTGCTTTAAGTACATCTTAAACGAATCATATTCATTGATTAGTGTAATGAATTGCTCTGAATCCAGAAACACCAGCGGCACAATGATATTCCCCTGTACGGCGTAATCAAGATACTGAATGTCTTTAGACATCAGGATCCCTCCTTTATGCCTCTTCTTTGTATTTCGAATATACGACTATAATTCATGAATGCAAACCTTTCATTGAAAAAGCTAAAAATTCTCACCTACCCAGCATACTTAAATGTGCAACTCTCGCGAAGATAACGCGAATCTCCCACTTTGACACTGTCATCAGTAATTTCATATATCCGGCCGCACCCGATCAGCTCGTCCGCTATAAATACGGCGACAGGGGTTTGATCGAGCATGGCCGTATGAAATTGTATGTCCGCAGTCAGCGGCTTCATAAATCGTTTCATCATAAACAAAATATTACCATAATGTACTTGTCTTTGGGATATTTTATGCGCAAAAAGACCAAGCCAGCCAGTAATAGGCTTTACACGTAGCAGTGGGCTCCAGGGAGAGATCGAGCTGCAGGGTATGAACGGACGCAATTTCGAGTACCATTACTTACCGCCCCTTTACCACATAGCTAAGCGCTATAATTCGGTAAAGGGGTGTTTCTATGTTCATCGAACCAATGTTACTTGCGACCGCCCCCAGACCTTATTCCGATCCGAATTACATCTATGAGCCCAAGATAGACGGACACCGGCTTCTGTTCTCACAGGAGGACGGCCAGATCCGGTTATATACCCGGCACGAGACGGACTGTACGCGGCGATATCCTGAGCTCCTGACGCCGTTTGAAGATGATATCCTTCTGGACGGTGAGGTAGCATGTACCGATCCGGAGACGGGGTTGGTTGACTTCGAAAACGTCATGACTCGGTTCCAGACCAAGAAAGAGCAACGCATCCGGCAGCTCATGGGCATATCACCCGTGACATATGTCGTTTTTGATATCCTGCGATACAAGGGGCAAGATCTTCGGAAATTGCCTCTGATGCACCGTAAAGAGATCCTGGCCGGCATCAGCATGCCGAACAAGCATTTCGGCGTTATCCCTTTTGTGGAAGGCGCAGGCGAGGCTTTGTTTGAACAGATGGTGTCTCGGAAACTTGAAGGGATGGTTGGGAAGCGAAAAAACAGCCTTTACGTGAGCCGGCGATCGCCAGACTGGCAGAAGGTAATCAACTGGTCTTATACTAACGTGATCATCACAGGGTATCGTAAAGACGAATTCGGATTGCTTGCGGCTGTCCCTGATGAGTCTGGTCGGCTTCGGCCAACTGGAATTGTGGAGTTTGTAACGCAGACAGCTCGAAAAGAGTTCTATTCGAAAAGTCGGGGACTTGTAATCGGGGAGGATAAGAACTTTGTATATTTGGATCCGAAAATTCAGGGGAAGGTTAAATTTCGAAACTGGACGAAGTCTGGAATGTTACGGACGCCGGTATTAACGGAGCTCATAGAATGAGATGGAATAAAAAAGGACCCTGCATGCAGTTAAGGTGCAGGGTTCTTTTACAGAAGCCATCGAGTTACACCAAGTAGTTCCCATTGAAAAATACTATTACAAGAATTTGGGATAGTTTGCTAATATTCTACTGTACTTTTTCAACTGTCCCTTCGAGCCAATTAACTATAGCGGTCTTCTCTAAATTTTGCAAATTAGGGTCCCAAAGCCCTTTGCTAATGAAAAACTCTTTAACCAGATAATAATTGTCATCGCCAAATAATGCATATGCACAAGTTGCACTATATTCAGAATAACATTGACAAGAATCAAGTAAATTTTCAAGCTTGCCAGTTATCTTATTAATTTCTTTTCGGGAGAGGTTTTCCTTTTGACTATATTCATTAACTAAGTCTGATAAGTCCTCCAATAACTCAGCTATCTCATTTCCGATGGTTGCTCGGGGTAATATTAGTCTTTTTGAATCGTTTAGTGCGAGAATACTTACAGTATCTTTTCCAATTTGGTCTTTACCAACGAATCGGTAATTTATCATTCTTAAATGATTTTTTGGATCATTTACTGTTGGATTAATGATCGGTTCTTTTTTTGTATCGTGATCTAGTTTTTTTACGTTGCATCTTTTGCAAATTGGTAATAAATTTGTCCATTCAATAACTTCATCTGGATATAACGATTTGGGATAAAAATGTTCAACTTCAATATACTTACTCTCCTCGCCAAGTTTACACTCACAGAATATACACTTATTATTGCTCATTTCAAGCAGAGCATTCTTGATGTAATCTACATTCCATACGTTCTTCTTACTTGTCTTATATTCTTGTGTGAGGGCTTGTTTAATATCTTCAGTTAATTCACTGGGGCATTTTGTTCTTTCGACTTTTATCATAAGCTTACCTCACCGTATGCTTCCTAATTGTAATTGATATATTTTTCTCATGGGACTTCTTGGATGTAGCATCTTGTTCAAAATTTCATATGTATATTCTGCTTTAATTATGTCCTCATGTTCAATAGCTCGTTCAAATTCATTTTTCACTTCTAAATAGCGGTTAGATTGAGTTTCTTTTAAACCCATAACATCTTCAAGGATTTCTTCAATTGTCCACCCTTTAAAACCAAATTCTAGCTGATCTAATTCTAACCTCGATACATTGCTATTTTCATCAATTGTAAGTGCAATGATTTCTTTAGCATCAGCTTCTTGAATCATGTGAGGACTATGTGTAGTTGCAATGATTTGAGAACTCGGAAAAACCTCTTTAAGTACTTTTAAAAACCTTCCTTGCCAATATGGATGAAGATGTGCATCGACTTCATCAATTAAAATAACCCCGTCAAACTCATTTACTTTTATTTTTGGATCTTTAAAGTTAAACTCAATTTCCTTAATTATCCCAAGGATAATAAACAAACAAGATTTAAAACCTGTTGACAAGTACTCGAAATAAATTTCACCTCTTGTAGTTTTTAACATTATATCTAAACTATCATGAAGGACATGAGAATACTCTACATTAGGATCTAGTAAGCTAAAACTATTTCGAGCCGTTTGAAGATTATGTTTCTCTTGTGAAGTGAAATTCCCCTGTCTTTCAAATGCAAGTCTATTAATAAACCAATTTTTTATTGAATCTCCATTTAGACCATTTGTGATCCTAGCACTATATTGACTCTGGTCAAAATCATTATCTCTTGAAATACTTTGTAATCTAGAATATTTTAAAGGTCTCTGTTCTTTAACATAAATTATATTCTTTATGGAAGGACCTAAAGGGTTATGATTAACAATCTGTTCCTCAGGTCTAAATATTCTTAGACTGTTTTTAAAGATTGTACCGTCTACACTTATTGTCCATTCACCATATTCAGAGTTTGAATTCCTTCTAAGGCCTTCTGCGGGGTATAACGAAAAGCTACTAACTATACAGTCTAGAATAGTCGATTTACCGACACCATTTATACCACAAATTAAATTCAAACCATCAATGAACTCTAGAGTTAAATTTTTAATACCACCAATATTTTGGATAATTAATTTCTCTACTTTCATAGTTATTCGCCCCATTCCAAATATTCACATATACAGAATAAACCACTACTAAGTAAGGGGCAACAAAATAAAAAATATATATTCTTAAATATAGTCTTTTAAAATATCCTCCTTATCTAAAGTCCAACATTTTCTGAACCAGTCCTTATCTTTTCTACCCATAATCGGTCCAACAAGAACTGTATTTCCATCGAGATCAACTGCAAATAATACTATTTGATGCTTGGTTTTAACATTAGTTATAATCTTATTTATTACAGCGCCAGGAACCAACAAACCTTCAAGTTTATTCATCATTTCACCTCCTCTAATCCATTAATGAAACAGAGCACAAGTTTATTCCTTTTCGAACTAAATCACTTGCAAAGAAATAGTGTAGTTATTTTATAATCATAAAGTTTTTTTGGGGCTAACCTCATAAGTGCATAAAAAGAACCCCACCATCCTAGGCAAGCAGGGTCCTTCAATTACTGAGAGTTTCTATTTTACTTGTCCTTGTCTCTGTACCCTGTTCCCTCTTTAGGGTTGGAGACAATGCCGAGCACGACCAAAACACCAAGCAATGCATTTACTGCAGTCACGATTTCATCGAACTTCTCCGGAGCGATCTGGAAATTAAAAATTGCCCCGAAAGCTTGTACAGCCAGCAAAATTGCTGATACCAACGACACCCACAAACCATAATTTCTCCACTTGCTATTGCTCATAATTAAACGTCTCCCTTCTTAATCATGCCGGCACGATAAAGCACGGCAATGAGTCGATAGAAATCGTAGCTGCTGCCGCTCGGAGTATCAATCAAGCCGGCTGCCAGCGCTTCGTTCACCGCTGTCTTAGCCCAGGAAGGGACCTCCATATAATGCATTCGTTCGAGCTCAGCGATTCGAGCTGATTGCTTTTTGATGGTGGACCCTTGCTCCTGAAGCCCTTTCTTCAATATGTTTTTGCTGTTCTCCAAGCTGGTCACTTTCCGTTCCAACGCTTCAAATGCAGCTTTTTCTGATGCGTTCATACCCTCATCCCTTTCTGATATTTGATCCAAATCATCGCGAAATTTATTCATGTTGATCACCGGGCAAGCCTTCCAGCTGTACCCCGGATACTCGCTGTGGCCTTTGATCTGCTGCGCTGTAGGAATCACCGAACGGAGTTGTCGTACAAGCTCAATCGTTGCCTGATATTGCTCCGGCGTCGGCTGCTGTGATCGGAAGTCTCCAACCAAACAGATCCCTAAGGAATGCTTGTTGCTGTTGCCTACGTGATACGTGACAATCTCTGGATCCCAGCATTTGTATACTGTTCCATCACGCTGAACCACGAAGGCATAAGCAATCCCTGGCCAGCCGTTCGTGCTGACGTGATAAGTCGCAAAAGCCTCTGGAGATCCTGTTAGGGTCAACGAGTGATGAATCGCGATCGATCGAATATCGGTTAGCCGGCGCGTTTTATACCGCTTTGTCTTGTGAATTGGGAGTTTCCCCCGAAGATCGACAAGCTTCATCTCCTTTGACCTCCCCTCCTGCTTTTTCTTCCAATACAGCCACAGCTCTGATTAAGGCGTCGGGAACTTTGAACCCCATCTTCCCGTAATTCTCGATGATGCTCAGGAGCTCGTTTATGATATAAAAGAAAACGACAGCATCCCGGAGATAGTGCATATCCCCTAAGACGCTGTCGATCAGATGTGCCACCGTAACCAGTAGGAATATCCCTACCTTTTTGGCGATTCCAATATAACCTTTCATTGACCGAAGCTCTCCACGCATCCAGGCAACGGCCCAGCCGGTCACAAAATCGATGATAACCAGTACCAGCAATGCATTCATCGCTACCGTCCACCCCCCGAAGAAGTAGCCTGTTACGGCTCCGAAAAATGCTGCAAATCCCCCGTAAAATTTCTCACTCATGGCCATCCCCCTGCCTCTCTACCCTTTTTCTTTCTCAGCTTCATCGGGCGCTTGCAATCTGACGAGAGCCTCGCCGATGTCATGATCAACTGCTTGTAAGATTTCGAGCTGCTTGTCCGGATATGCTTGGAGCATAATGTTGATCACCGCGGCAATTTCTTCTACCGGGGTCGTCAGATCGATAAGCAGTTCCACCTTCGTCATCCTTGCCATGGGGCACCTCCTTTCAAGACAAAATAAAAGAGCCCGGGGTTACCGGACTCTAATGATTATTCTTATTTAAGTGCTGCAAGCGCGGCCTCGGCTTCAGCTATTTCAGCAATTGCTGCCGCAATATCAGTTTCATAGCTGGTTAGTTGTTTCTTTCTTGACTCGATAAGCTCAGGACTCGCCCCTTCCTTCTCAAGCCTGGCGATCTCTGCTAAAATCTCATCACGCCCTACAAGAGTAGGCTCGAGGATTCTCTCATGTATGAGACGGATCGCCTCTTTTATTTCGGACCTAGATTGACCGCTGTACCTATTAGTAACGACGTCTTCTTCCGCCGATTCTGTTGTAATCGTAATTGTCTTTCCACTCACTTTGATATCCGCCCCCAATGATTCAGAAACTGCACGAACAGGGACGTTAGCCTTACCGTCAATGATCGCGCCTTTCTCCGTAAGTTTCTGGCCATTTACAATGACTGTATATTCTCCGGTTACTTTCTTACCAATCATGCTTTTGACACTGTCCGCAAAGACACTAGCGGAAGTTGTTAAGACTAAACCAATCAGAACCCCACCGAATACATATGCTGACTTTTTCATAGATACCTCCATTGGATTGTTTATCCAAAATGATATCATTAGCCCGGTGAGGTTGTGAAGGTTCCGCCCCAGTTTTGGTTATCTCTATTCCCATGGTTGTGGGTCGGAAGAGTAACGCTGTGCGTATGTCCTTTATCGGACTTCCCGTTAATTGCTAACCACAGTGAGTTAATTGTATTTTGGAGGCCAGCTATGTCTGATATCGACAATTGAATACCACTAACCATTCCGTTAAAGCTTACAGAACTATTAAATCGTGCCGGACCTGCAAATGTAGGCGCACCTTGGAAGCTTATTGGATTACCAGTATTATTCGATCCGATGATGAGATTTTCACTATATATCGTAAGTCCGTTGTTCTGATAAGCATTAATCTCACCAGCATAACCGCCGCCAGTGCCATTAAATACAATAGCAGCTACACCACTGTCCGAATCCGTATTGATTCTGATACGGTTACGACCACTGCTGTCATACGTTCGAAGACCGTTGGCGTCCTGTTCAAGCCGGCGTCCATAGGCCGCCGTCCGGATCAGTGCGCCTGTGATAGTCCCTCCTTCAAATGTGGAGGCGGTTATTCTCCCAATAATCTCAGCGCTTTGAGCAACCATATGGCCGGATTGGCTTACTGTAAAGACTCCATTTCCAACATTAATGGACGAGCCGACAATCGCTCCATTCGTGAAGTTGGACGAATAGATATTCGCCGAATTAGCCGTCAACCGGTTGGCCACCACATTCCCCTGCATGTCGACCCGAAACGGAGCGCTGCCAAAGTTTGCATGCCCTGCAGCGATCCCGTTCGTGTTGATCTGAGTGACGTTGTTCCCGCTGCCGATCAGCATCGAAACGAAGCTGCCGAGCTGGCCAATTATCGTCTCGGCCAATATACCGCGGGCCGTAATCGCCGATCGCACCGTCCGCCAGCCGTCCGTAGAGATCCCGAGCCCCTTCGACGTAAGGCGAACCTGCTCCAAAGGGTTCGTCTTCTCTTGGGCAAGAATGCCGCCTTCAGGCGGGAAAATCAGCTCTGTCTTGCTATTGTTAATGTCAACGATCGCCTGTTTCGCTGCAGCTTCGAACACCTCTGTCCGGATCCGACCGCCGGATAGCAGATTGTCCATCACCTTCCGCGACCGCTCCAGGTCGGCGAGCAGATCGATGTCATCCTTCAGGGCGAAGTTGGCCAAGGTCACCTTAGTATGCTGGTCGATAGAGTATGGATACTCCGTCAGCTCCACGATCCGGACACCAATCCGCTGCAGACCCATTTGAGGGTCATACACAGTGGCTGCGTCTCCAAGGTCCGGCGGATGTTCCTCCCGGTCGATCTTGTGGAGATCCGCAGCGGTCAGCGTTACCTCAAGCTGCGGCATCTCCTGCTTCCGGAGTTCTTCCCGGGTAGACTTCAGCAGCTCCACCGGATCCTCGATGTCCTGCTGAATGTTCTCCCCGTCGAAAAACGGGACGCTGTCGCTGCCCCAGTAATTGACGTACGGGGAGAGTAGGTAGTTGATCATAACCTTCCCGTTCTGGATAGCGCCCGGGACAGATTGCAGAAGGCTCCTCTCCTCGGCCGTCAGGTTATCCGCGGACATCCCGACCCAAGTCCGGCCGTCCTTCATCTGAGCGAACATTCGTGTCACAAGACTGGTGCCGTCATCTTTGAATGAGTCGGAGATGATGTTTTTTTTCGTCCGATACTCGTACCTATCCGTCTGGGATCCGATTTTTTTATGGATGTGGATCACGAAGTTATCCGGACGGATCTCCGCGCCGTAAAGGTTCACGACCTGGTTTAGAGCAGCGAGCGCATTGGTCCGTCCGAAGTCTTTGATGTCCCAAAGGTCGAAGGTGTCATGTACCTGGAACGTAAAACGGCCGCCTGTCCACGCGCTGATCTTGTTCAGCAGCGTCGAGATGTGGATCCCGTAAGCCTCATCGATGTACTCGTCATACGGCACCTTGTAATCGTTCAGCTTGAACATCACATGCGTGCAGGTGATTTGTGCCGTGAGCTGCTTATTATCCCGCTGTCGCTGCCGAGTATTGATTACGTAATATTGTCCGCGTTCATCCCGGACGTGACCCTTGATCTGGATCTTTTCAAGATAATCATCACTGGTCATAGGGACCAAAAAAGACAGCTCATAATCAGAATTGAGCCGTCTTCGTCGTTCGATACCATATGCATCAATCAGCGTGCCGGTACGCTTCAGGTTCTTGTCAAAAACCTGCAGTGTTGGATTAGGCAATATATCGCCTCCCTAATACAAAAACTTGTCGCGGTGGGTGATCCGGAAGAGAATCGTCCGCCCGGTCGCCGGATCGGTCCAAGTGAGGTTATTCGTCCCCAGGTTTAAGTCAAAGAAATCCCCGTTATACAAATGGGAGACGTTCTCCCCGTTCCGTGTAATTTTGAATTTCTCGCTGTCGATCACAATAATATCTCCGGGAACGAACGGCCCGGTGAATTCAATCTCGTCGACATGGTAACGGTTTGCCTTGCCCTGCAGGGAGGAAATACCGTGCATAATGGCGGACTGCAGACGCTCCCGGATAAAATCCACGGTCATACCGCTATCCGCTTCCATCTGGGCGGTAAAGGAGATCTCCCGAATAAAGTCAGCCCCCAGACCGCCCTCGCCGGCCAGAATGGCCTGGCCAGCCAACTCGATCGTCGATGCAGCCACAAGCTCGGCGCAGCCGCTGAGGACGGCCCGGCCGAACACAAACATGGTTACGGGACGATTAAACGGCAGCCGGTTAAATGGTCCTCCGAACATGCTCCATCTCCTCTCAGGTCAGGAATTAAGCCTTGTATTCCTTCCCGGTAATCACCTTAAACTCCGACGCTGAAATAACGCCGAACTGTACGTAGAGTCGAAGCTGCACGTCCGAAACCCATTTTTTCTCGTAGTAGTAAGACAATCTTTCGAAATCACTATTGAACATTCGGTTCTCCCCCTGTTCCATTAGCTAGTAGTTTCAATTCCAGCGCGGCCAACATTTGACCTAACGCCTGATTTTGCGACTGCAAATCAAGAATAGCGATATCCTTTTTAACAAGCTCTGCACCCAATACAGCGTTTTGCTGTTTAAGATCAAGGGTCGAGAGGTCGAGCTTTATCTGCTCGGTCCCTAAGGTGCCGATCGTAAGCTGCTGCTCGGCGTTCGCCGCCCTCACTTCGACCAGTTCCGTTCCCGAGGATTCGATTGCTTCCTGCTGCTCAATGGTTTGCTGCCGGATCACCTCGACTTCCTCCGCAAGCAATTCCAGTTCGGTTGGCTCCTTCGGTTGCGGACGCGTAATCTCCTTGATCTCCTCAGGTGTTAACCCTTCGATCCAAAGCGTCGGCATCTTGGGAGGTACGTAAGCCGGCGGTTCTCCGCGCTCGTCCTCCGGCTGCGCTTGCCATTCGTCATAGGCTACACGATAAGCCGATTCCGCGGCCTGCAGCTCGACCTGATACGTCTCCCAAGCTGGGATATCGAAGCGCGGCCGGAATAGACCGGGCGTAACCGGCACACCGATGATGTAACCGGCGATCACGGGATCCGGAGCTTCTCCCGGCTGCTCATCTTCTGGAGCTGGTTCCTGCTCGGTTTCGCCCGGATCGGCTGGCGGCTGCGGCTCAATTTCCGCATAAAAAGGGACGACACCTGAAAAGGCATCGTCCACCAACTCGTCCTCCAAATAGAGTCCGTCTTTATTTACTCTAGGTACAGCTTTCATGTAATGCCTCCTTTATTGTTCGGGTACGAATGATATACCGTCCAAACTAATCCATGCTTCAGAATCCCACGCCCCTGCCCAGTTGAAGTAGATATAACCATCAGCAAGCACATCTACACGATTAGCCCCTGCACTAGTACACACCGGAAATATCAATGGGTGCTTAGGTCGGAACCCCTCAACTAATCTAAATATGGTAGACACTATAGGTCCCCCTTGTACAAGCCCTGTCAGATGGACAATGCCAGCAGAATCTTTGCGGTACCCGACTGTTTGGTAGGATGGATACTGCTTCCAGCCGTTCAATAGTGTTGGTTTGATCAAGACAGCGGGTGTGTCTTTCTCAACCTTCCGCTGCATCAGCACGGATACAGCGGTCGTATTCTGCTGAATTGTTTTCGCCAGGTCTTTCAGCATTGCCTTTTCGTTGGCTGCGTATGATCCGGTGAATGGTACGATAGGCGACGTATCCAGCATCAGGTACGTAACGGAATAGGCAGCGGATGTATCAAAGAGACTATTTTCAATCCTTGCTTGCACTAGTCCGTATATGTCTTGAAATCCCGAATCTACGGGTTCATAGCGCCATCCGGTATTTTGCCGCGCGTTTTTATAAATAGTTAGTATTTTGCTCGGCCTATTTTTCAAAGGATAGCTAGGAATAGTTCTCCCGTTGAGCCACGTATACCCATTCGACCAAACGACAGGGTTTACGCTCTCCCGAACGACCAGCCCCGTCCCAACCTCGATCTGGTTATCGCCTTCATTAAACGTCAGCATGCCTTCGAATACAATAGGCTCGACCGTTGGCGTGGCGAGTTGGTATACGAGTTGGTACGGCTGCCAATAGGTGTTGGTTGGAGCAGGGGTCGTCGGCAATGTAATTCCGACATCCTGCCAACCATCTAAACCTGAAGGTGTACGGTATACCCACGCTTTTGTTCCCGAACCCGTGTAAATAGCGCTACCACTTCCGCCAGCAGGATACATCTTGTACCCCATAAAATACGCCTTAATCTCGTCCACTGTCGGCGCGTAGTTGTCACCCCATCCGCTGTCGGCATTAGATACTGAAATATAAAAATCAGTAAAGCCAGAGGAGGTATTGAAATGCGCCTTATCGCCCTCAGTTAAACTTTCTTTAGGAGAGAGGATAGCCCCGTTAAATTTGGTCAACAAAAAACTGTTCCAATTTACGGAAGGGGCAAGAGATCGTATTGATAGTATCTTATACCCCGGCGCTGACGGTCCATACACCCAATCCTGCCCGCCGTCTAAAACTAACTTTTTCCACTTCGCCAGCTTGAAATACTGCCCGTCCTTCTCGAATACCTCGTCAGCATTCGCACCTGTCAGCGGATCCGCGTATAAATCCGTCTGCAGCGCGAGCATAGAGTCCTCGCGTGGTTTGAAACCTAAGTCTTTTGTTCCATGAAAGAGACGCCAATTTTTAAAATGGTAGTTACCACCTATTAACGAATTATTAATAAGTGAGCCATTGTTCCAGTAAAGCGCTGTTTGATTTGTGATATAAACCCGAATTAATGAACAGCCTACGGGAACGGTTATTGTAGCAGGTATATTTGTTGGGAAATAGTCCGGATTCTTTAACCACTGAGTGTTCGATATTGAGCTAGAGTCCTTAAAATACTCGAATCTTATAAAGGCGTTATCCGCTACTGTGTCCACCGCTGCCGTGTAAGAGTGTCCAGGTATAACTGTGACATCAAAATATACCCCTTTGTCCACATCCTTAGCTACGGCTTCTCCGCTAAACTTTATTTCAAATGGACCAGATACTGTCACAAGAGATACGTCATGGCGCCCGTTGATCTTCGCATCTGGATATCCATAAGCGAGGTTCTCCCCGTACCGGATCGCATACGGATTTCGGACTGGCTGGACGCTATCGACATACGGATACTTGGCGGCGACTTGTTCCGGCGTCATGCCGTCGAGTGCGGCGTATTCTGCAGCTGAGATTTCGTAGGCCCTTAGATTTTTAACCCAAGCATATTGACCTACTTCTCCCTCCGCAACAACCTCTAAACTCCCGGTTAGGTCTGTTAATGGTGCGAACTTTGTTGCTATCGTTACATATTTAGCAGAATCCCGTGACGTTATTAAAGCCGTCATGTTTGATCCTGCCCCCGCCGTTTGTACGACCATCTCTTTTGATAGATTTCCGTTCTTTACTTCTCCCAAAAGAATATACTTTTTTTCAGCTTTGTAATACATAGGTCTTACAGCTATCGCACCAGTACCTACCTGTAGTGTTATCTTTGACGCTCCAGAGTCAGCAACAGCAGTTACCTGATAAAGAGTTAAGGTAGAAGGATTATATGCCCTTCCGATTCGTCCCGCTAAATTAACCAACGTCCGACCCTTAATCCCGCTCAAGGAAAAGGCCGCGTTACGGTGTGCGTTGAGGATCTGCATCCCGGCGTTTAGAACGACGTCTTGGCGCTGCACAGTATCGAATCGGTTCTTGCTCTCATCTCCTAGTGCGGTCAAACCGGCGGAAAGTTCGCTAATGTTGCCAATGGTGGTATCGTGGTCATAGGCGGTAAAGTAGCGCGCAACCTTCGTTCCCATGGCCCAAGACTGCGCAGTCCCTTGAAATCCCCTGGTTACCCCGCTGAGTTCATCCCCGGTCTTTTCGGTATACAGGATCGTTTCGGCTGCTTCGTCCGTTCCGATCGTGAGCAAATTTGGGGCATCCGGAAGAACCGATCCGTCCGCGACCTGGATCGTATCCTGTGTTGCATCGATCGCGGCAGCCAGCTCGGTCCCCGGGCTATTGACTTGCGCCGGATACATTGTCTTCATCTCAACATCCTCCTTACGCCAGCGTCAGTACAATTTGACCGGTCAACATCTTATAGATGTCGTTCGTCAAAATGCTGCGCGGTGTCTCCAATGCTCCGAAGTAGAGCAAATTCCCGCCGGTTGCCGCATCCCGGATCCCGATGTGGGACACCTGCCCCCAGTCCGCCGTGGCTGTCGGCATGACGACATCGGCACTGTTTTTCATGGTCGGCTTCAACACCGTAACCCGTTGACCTGTCGTCGGGTGATAAATGTTGTATGTCTCGATGGTCGGCGCGCCGAACGTAATTTCTTGCCGGGCGTAACCGCCGCCGGTTACCTCTTGGCCCGTGTCAGCTGCCGTCGGGTTGCTGGTGTATAACGCCAAATAGACCTTGGCCGGCCTGGTGTACGCAGTGTTCTGGAACACCTGATTAAGGAGCGCCGAGGCTAAATAATTGGACATGTTCATCTGTCACTCATCCTTCCATGAGGTATTCATTACGGATTTTGAAGCTTTGCAGCGTGGTCGTTCCGATGTTGGTCAGTACAATAACGGGGCTAGCTCGCTCATCCCCGATCGACTGGACATTGACCACCTGGGGCGACCGAGTGATGGTCAGCTCCGTGATCCGCTCGTCGCTCTCTGGGAACGGATCGTACATCTTCAGCGGGATATCGATTACCCGGTTCCCGGTCGACTCGTCCCAGCTCATCGTGCCTCGGTACTGAGCGAAATAATGCTTGCCCGGCCGATCGGAGAATACGAGATCCAGAACGCCGCGCCGGGTGTTGAATTGTCTCATTAGCAGCGATACCGTGGTGTCATAGTCGCCGGTAATAAAAAAAGCCAGACCAATTGGCCGGGCTCCATATGTGCTTCCGAAATCAACCTCACCGTCCCGCTCGGCGATCTCCACGGTGTTCTCCGTCGCTTCCGGCAGGCCGGGGATGCTCCGGCGGACCAGCACCGCCCCCGTTTCGGAAATCCACTCTCCATTCACGGATACATCCATCTATTTCCCACCCCCTGTCATGGCAAGACGTCGGTAAGTCCGCTCTCGTTCGGTGTAAAGGATCTCCGCATCCGCTGGATCCTGCACCTCAACTCGATCTATCGACATATCGATGTGATTGATCGTCTGCATGACCACTGGCTCCGATTTGCTGGCCGTCGGCGCTGCAGCCTGCCCGCTAACCAACTTCCAAAGCGTGTTTTGCTGTTCCGGGTTTAGATACATCTCGCCTGCATGGGCGATCACCGGTACCGCCTCTCCTGGGCGTCCCTGGACGATGCCACCATCCTTGAACGCCTGCAGCTTACCGGTATCCTTATCAATCCCATACAACCTTCGGAGCTCCTCGTTTCGGGCAGTAAGGCGCGCCATCTCCGCCGTATCCCCGCGCGCCTTGGCTGCGGCCCAGGCATCCTTATTCGCATTGTATTCCTGCAGGTCCAGTTCGGCCTGGTTCGTCTTGCTTTGACCAGAAACCTCGGCCATCTTGGACAGTTTAGCATTATACTCCGCGACGAACTGATCGAGATCCGCCAGGATCTGCTGGTTGGCTGATTCATTGGCACCGACCCGGAAATCCTTGATCGCATTCTCGATAAACTGCACGTCATTCTGGTGATTCTCGAAGGCATTCTTCAGCGCTTCATATCGAGCCTCGGTTTCCTGTCTTTCGTCATCGAAAGCTTTCTCTCGCTCGTCCTTCTCATCCACAAGCTTCTGCTTCTGATCTTCCAAGTCTCGCTTGCGGAGCTCCCGGCTACGCTCGAGCTGCATCCGCTCGATCTCCACTGTAATATCGGCCAGTGCCTTCTTACCTTCCGGCGATACAGCAGTACTCAATTCCTGCTGACGGGCTAGTTTTTTGGCTAACTCGGTCTCGTAATCCTCGTCGACATTGAGTTCCTGCTCCTTTGCGATCAAGTCGTCGATTGCCTTAATCTTCTCATTCTGAGCATCGACATAGGCCTTCTTGCGCTTCTCAATCGCATCCAGCTCAGCTTTCAGTGAATCATCCAGACTTTTCTTTTGAGCATTGAAAAAGTCGTCCGTCTCTTTCTTGAGATCCTGCATCTGCGCTTTGCGGGCCTTGTAAACTTCCTCATCCGCACGTTTGTACTCTTCCGAGTTTTTATCGTACCGGTCACGTACTCGAGTCCAAGCAGCCAGCTTCATTTGCTCAATCTCTTTTTCTGTTTTACCGGCCTCTTCCATCCGACGTTCTTCCTTCGCGATCCATTCCTCCGAGTCTGTGAATTGGGCTCGCCATAGCTCTTTCCGAGCGCGATACACCTCTTCATCAGCTTTCTTGTACTCTTCACTGCCCTTTTTGTATCGATCCCGTACTCGAGTCCACGAATCGACTTTCATCTTCGCAATCTGCGACTCAGTCTTGTAGGAATCCTGCATGCGTCGTTCTTCTTTGCTGATCCATTCCGAGGAGGCCTCGTACTGCGCCTTGGCTAGCTCATTCCGGGCCCGATACAATTCCTCGTCGGCCGCTTTATAAAACTCGCTGTCCTTCTTATAGCGATCACGAACCTTGGTCCAAGAGTCCACCTTCATTTGAGCAATTTGGACCTCGCTTTTATATGACTCCTCCATCTTGCGCTCTTGGCGGTCGATCCAAGTGGCCGAAGCTTCATAATTCGACTTGGCGCTATCCTCCTGCAGGCGTTTCATCTGCAGGTTAAGCTCACGTTGGTCCTCAATGGTTTCCTTCAAATGCTGCTTATGATTCGCCTGGATCTTCTTGAGGGCCTTCAGCTGCTGCTCAGCTGTCTGATCGTAAAATTCAGCATTGTACCGTGCCGTGGCCATCGCTGCGTCGAAAGCAGCCTGACGTTGTTCCTTCGCGAGCTCGGCTGCAGACTTGCCTTCTTTCTCTTTCTGTTTTTTCGCTTTCTTCTTTTTCTTTTTATCGTCATCGTCATCACCGCCGCCTCCATAATTCGGCGGTTTGTAGGCAAAGGCGTCCAGGTTACCGGTAGTCAAATTATTCAACGCCCGCTCAGCCTCCAGCTCAGCGTTAGCGTATTTATTCTGCTCCTCTGCCATCTTCGCTGCAGCCGCATTCGCTTGAGCTTGTACACCGGCGGCCAAGATGCCGCCAAGCATCCCCCCGACCCGTGCCAAGGTGCCCTTACCTTCGGTCATCCCAATATCCAGGGCTTTACCAGAGATCGAACTCATCACCCGGGCTAGGGCCTGGTAGTTTTTGATTTGTGCTTCGACCGCTGCCTTTTGAGCAGCGGCAGTCTCCTTCAGATTGGAGATCTGCGCCTTGGCGCTCTCAACAGAGGCCGATACGAGATTCTTCTCAATGCCAATTTGCTGAGCAACCAGATCCACATTGGTGATCCGGATCCGCCCCTCCTCGTCCATGAGCGCATGTAAGCCTGGATATTGTTTCTTCAGTGTATTGGTGATCGCCACAAGCTCCTGTTTCTGGGCTTCATCCACCTTCTGAACGGCGTCCAGCTCCTTGTAACGCTTCAGCGTTTTCTCCATCTCAAGGATTTTGCTGTTCTTAGCCGCGACATCCTGCATTTCTGCCTTGGCCATATCAAGAAGGGCCGGCGTCGATTTCTCCGCTTGTTCCCTCATTTTTTTAAGGGCCACAGCGGCTTCTTCCGCATTGCTGAAATCCATATCTCGGAGCTGCTTGTCGATTTCCTCCAGCGCCTTCCTCGCCTCATTCATCTCTTTGATCGCTTCTGGAGGGATGCTGATCCGGGTTCCAGCAGCAACGTCTGTCGGCATCGCTTTCTGAGCTTCATTCAGGCGCTCCTGAGCTTTGGCCCGCTCCTCCAATAATGCATTCAGAGTCTCCGTATCACTCTGTAATTTCTTTAAATCTTCCGCCGTTCGGTTGGCCGGGGATTCGGCGAGCTTCTTGTTCAGCTCTTCCTGGTTCTGCGCAAAGGTCAAAACCGACTCCGCTGCCGCATCAGCAGCCAATTTGTACGCCCCGACGCCGGCAGCGGCCACTGACAATATCGTCACGACCCAGCCAACTGGCCCCATCGCGATGTTCATAGCTCGTAGCGCCGCCGTAACGGCCCCAATAGCAACCGTCAAGGTTCCCAAAACCGTGACCAGACCCAGTACCGTCACCGAACTGGCTGCGATACCAGCGACCACCTCTTTGTTTGCCTCGGCCCACGTCACAAATTCCTTAATCATCGGCGTAAGCTTTTGCATGATCTGTTCTAAAATCGGAAGAAAAGCTTCACCAAGCTCCACCCGAGCCATTTCGACCGTTTGGTTGAAAGTAGCCTGCGTTCCCGTATAACCGGTCATTGCCGAGTCCGCGTTGCCGGCGAACATCGCCGATTCCTGCATAATGCCGTTGTAAGCCGCTTGGATCTTCTGCGCCTCGGTCAGCTTGGCTGCTGTTGTGCCAATGGATTTCGCGTATCGGTCATACATCACGGACAGGTTGGTCGTAATGCCAGCCGCGTCGGTCAGATCGGAGTTCCCCATCTTAATCCCCTGGGCCACCTGGCGGATCGCTTCGTCCCAAGTCAGATGCGCTTCCCGGTTGTATACGGCAGCGTCAGCTGTGGCTGTCATGATCTCCTTGGTTTGTTCTAGCGTTAATCCGGCAGTAAGGTACGTCTTTACGGTATCCGCCATAGCCGTTCGGCTCAGCCCCCAGCGATCCGACAGCTCCTCGGCCAGACCAATCGACTGCTCTGTATCGAGATTAAGCGACTTGGATACCTCCGTTAGGCCTTGGTAAGATTGTGCCAGCTTATGCGCCTCGTCAGACAATACCTTCATGGTCTGCGCGAGCTTCATAGTGGCCATGCCAGTCCCAAGGGATGTCAAGCCGGTTGCTAAACCGTCGAGCCCCCGCTGAGTCTCTTTCGCTTCACGGGTCGTTTCCTTCAGCTCTTGTTCAATCTTATCGATGTGCTTAGCATCCAGGCCAATCAAACGAAGCTGCTCCCGAACCTGCTCTAATTGCTCCTCGAGCAATTCCGGATTGGTGCTTTGGATGGCCTTATTGATCTTGTCGATCTGGCCAGAGCTAAGGCCGATCTCTTTCAAGACCTGGTTCAATCCCTCCAAGCCATCCCCGGCCTTCTGCGCCTGATCTTCAAGATCCCAAATTTTCTGCGCCGTCTGGTCCGAGGCTTGGGTCAGTTTTAATAGTGCTGTTTCCGTGCTCAAGATCTGCTCCTGCAACTTGCTCTTCCGCTGTTCATTAAACGTATTATCATACGATTCTTTGAGCTCGCTGAGCTTTTTCCGCTGGAGATCAATTTTGGCGTTGGTATTATCCAGTTCCGCCGTGAGCCGGGTGATTTGGTCCTTAGAAGAGCCAATCTTACTGAAAGCCGAGTCCATGCTTTTAATTTCCGTCGCCGTCTTCTTACCTTGATCACCGAGCCCGGCAATCTCGTTTTTCACCGCTTTAATCTCGGCCTTGAGCCCCTGTGCTTCCGCTGTCATACGAGCTCGCAGCTCTCCGATCTCCACAGCCATCCTACATGCCTCCCTCCATCCGCGCCAGCTGCGCTTGATATTGTTCCTCCGCCGATTTTGGCGACTCTGCCGGCGGCTTCGGCAGCATGCTGGTGATCCGCTTAACGATCGTTCCCCTCGCCTTTTTGTCCACCAGATGAGGGTACGATACGATGTCGATCTGCATCAGCAGTTCTTCGGCCCGGGTCTGATCCTTCATAATCAGCATCTTAGGAAGGTCGACGAAATAGTACTCGTTCTCGACTTCGTTCTGGGTCTTTCCGAGCACCGCGCAGCAGCGCAAAACAAATTCATCGTAGGTTATTAAACGTCGGCCCGATCCATCCGCTTGACGATGCTCTGAATGAACTGCTGCGCTATCGGAGGAATCAGGCCGTTCAAGTTTTTTAGAGCTTCGTTCATGTCGTTCTTTTCCCAAGTCAGCCGGAGAAACTCCGTGCATTCCCCTAAGGCGGCATGCTCATCCAAGTACTCTAGGGGAAGATCACTGAGGAGCGAAGTCAATTCATAAATTTCATCTATGGTAACGTCCGCGGCGGCCACAATGAACACCGCTCGATCATTTTCGGGAGTCAGGAAAAGCTTAACGAGGTAATCGCCAATGGTACCAATATGGTCCGTCAGCTTCTTGAGTCGATTTCGGGTTAGCTTGGGGATCATAACCCGCTTGCTGCCAAGCATGACATGCTCTTTTTTTCCAAGGTTAAACATCCTTGATCATTCCTCTCTCAGGAAATAAGAAAAAAGGAGAAGGCCTGATGATTAGCCCCCTCCTTGCGTAAGAATCGATTATGCCGTTGCTGTAATGTCGCCCCATGTATAGAGCAGACCTTTCGGCGTTGCCGTAAGCGACGGGTAAGCCATTGCCGATACGGTCAAGCGTAGGTTGTTGTCCAGAACAAAGGCTGCGTTCATGTCGAACTTAATGCCAACTGACTCGATGTAAATGTAACGCGCTGGATCCAAAACTCCCTGCGGCTTGATCACGGCGCGGCGACGAGGCAGTTCTTTGCCCGCTAATCCGGTGACTTGGTACTTCACCTTGTCCGGATCGGTAGCGTCAACAATCTTAGAAGAGTTGGGGTTGTATTTGATGACTTTTTCGAAGTCCATGTCTGGCGTCTCAAAGTCGATGGACCCGGTCGTTCCTGTCGAAATAGATTTGACAGGAGCCGTGCCAGTCTGGTCCGTGGTAGGCTCGAAATAGGTTGTCGTCGTGGCGAACGTAATGCCGCCTTGGGTCAGATCGATGACGATGCCGTCGGGTTCAAGCAAGCCGTCTTCGCCCACGCCCCATTCGAAAATACCAGGGCCTGCGTAAATCTGATTCACATCACTCATGGTTGTTGCTCCTCCTTAACG
Organism: Paenibacillus sp. FSL W8-0919; assembly: GCF_038003785.1. Taxonomy (NCBI): domain Bacteria; kingdom Bacillati; phylum Bacillota; class Bacilli; order Caryophanales; family Paenibacillaceae; genus Paenibacillus; species Paenibacillus sp. FSL W8-0919. The sequence goes on along the minus strand of NZ_JBBOPV010000001.1, from coordinate 3,543,453 downwards.
TAAAATACAAAATTGGTTGAATACATCGGTCGGTCCTGGTCGTCGAGTCCGAGCGGTATCGGACTGGACTGAGCGGCTGTACTGGAATAGACATGCGTGTTACCGGCCATGTAATTGCTCCGTCGATGCAACAGCCTGATCAGCTGCTTGGCAAGCGACTCAGCGGCCGCCATGTTTTCCGGCAACGCCTTGTATGATTTGCCCTTCACGATGATCTGAAAGGTCAGCCGCTCGGTCGGTACATACTCATGCGGAGCGTAGCCTCCGGTTCCGAAAATGAACAGGCAGGGAAGTTTGGATTCCGGCAGCTCGGCCGGAATGAAGTTCGGGTCCGGAAATACGGAAAAACCGGCATCTGTCAGATACGTAATCAAGTCATTTGCGAGCATGTTTATCCTCCCTCCAGGACGCTCTTCAGCTCCTGCAGAATGAGGTCTTCATTCATCTTCAGGGCGTTCTCCAAGAACTTCTTCCCCGGCATATAGCCTCCATGAGACGGTTTGCTCCTTGTCTTCTCACCTGGTGTCATTTCCACGATCGCGCCGCTTTTCGTGCGACGGAAGCCTTCATGCTGGACCACAGCGTATCCATCGACTTCAGGGCTTGTCCCTATGTCAATGTACAACCCCGTAATCGCTCGCATGACCTCACCTACGATAAGAGCAGCCTCAAGATCGCCTTCATCGACCGGGGCCAGTCGCTTCGCATCATGGATTACTTTTAAGGCCAGTCGGGTCAGCACGGTCTCCAAGCGGCGATCCAAATCGTCCTCCATCCTCTCCAACCGATCGACCATTGCCTCAATCCCCTCGAGGCTGAAGCTAAACAATTTATGGTCGGCCATAAACGATCACCTTCTTCACGTCGTCGGTACCGAGATACTTCCTGACTTCAAAATGAGCGACATCGCAACGGATCTTCATGCCGAGTTCATTCTCATATTCAAAATAATCGTCGAAGGTGACAGCTTGCGGGCCTTCCAGATGAATCTCGTATCCGATCATAATCTCCTCGCCGCGGGCATTCCGGATCAAACGCTGCTCCTCGACCACCTTCGCCGCCTTGACGGCACTGGTAGGCGGTTGCGGCCTTCCCCAGTCGTCTTTACCTCCAACGTGCCAATGCGTCACCGTGGCTGGGTATCCAAACAGGCTCATATCAAGGCACCGCCATATTGCCGCTGCGCCGCTTCTTCGGCTGCCTCCTCGGCCAGTTCGTCTGCGGTAGGCCCGAGCAAGGCGCGGACGTCTGGGGCAACGTCAGGGCGTTCACCGTCCTTGTAGCTGATCGACTCACCATTATCCGTCACCGTCTTGACGTTATGCTTCTGGTACTTGAGCGCTGGGTCGATCCCCTGCAGCTCCCATACCGTTTGAAACGCAACGATCGAAACGGCCATCGGAGTAATGTCAGGGTACCAGCGAGCCAGATTCCGCTCGGCCTGAACGACAGCCACAGACTGTTTCTTCTCCGTGGCACGATCCCAAGCGTCCGTATCCAGCATATTGGCCGAGATCCAGGCGCCAACCTCTTGAGGATCCATACCTATCACCTACTTCTGTTCGGCTGCTTCGATTTCTTTGGCGAGCGTCGCAGCATCCTTTTCATAAGCATCCGCGATACCAAGCTCGAACGCTTTTTCCTGCAGCTCCTTGAGCTTGAGCTCAGCCTCCTTCTCGGCGATGCCTTCCTTCAGCTTGGCCTCTCCAAGACGGCCGGCGTTTTGTACGCCCAACGTTTTTGCCCGCTCTCGTAATTCCTGCAGCTCCTGGTCGCCGTCGCCTTCTTTATCAAGAGAATCTATTTCCACGGCAACCTCCGCCGAAACAAGCGACTTGCCGATTTCGTCTTCGACCTTGCGGAGTTCATCACCGGGCTTTTTCCAGTCACCCTTGTACTTCGCCACTCCTGTGATTTTCAAGTCCACTGCCTTCACCCTTTCCCCTATTTTTATCAAAAGAAAAAGAGCCCTCGAAAGAGCTCTTACAGAACTTTTGCCGATACGACCGAATCAGCCCAAGCAAACGCTGGGAAGTTCAACGCGACGCCTGCCGTCCGGAGTCGGATCGGGTTCTTCGTTACATCGCGGAATACAAACAGGCCCATGTCGCCGGTTTGCTCCGCTTCGATCTCGGCCATCATTTCCTCGGTTGTCTTCGCCCAGAGGTAGTTCCCCAGTGGACCATCCGGCAGGAGAATGAAGCGATCTTCTGGAACCATTCGAACCGTTTTGAAGGACAATTTGCCCCCAGTCAAAGCCCGGTCCTCTGTACGTGCTTGTGTGTCGTAAGCTGCCAGAACCGGGAATTCCATCGATTCAAAAACAGTGTCCAATTGAGCCTTCGTGAGTTGCGGAGGCTGCGCGTTGCCGCTAGGGTCGCCGTGGTAAGCCTTCCGGATCGACAGGTTCCGGCGCAGGAGGGTGATGATTTTCTGAGAGGTCAACGCCCGACGCAATCGAATGCCTTTAGCTCTCCATTGGTCAACCCAAAGCTGGATATCATCCAGTGGCGTGGAGTTTACAATATCGCTCCAAAGATCCGTGCCGCTAAGGACCGGCTTTTGCTCTGCAGTATAACCGAAGTCAACGTCAACCTTCACGTTACCTTCGGTATAAACCACCTTACCGCTCCAAATGCTCGTCATGGCGATCCACTCACGGCGCGCGCGGATGGCATCAACTGCATATTGAGCATCGTTAAGCTGCCGGTTACGCAACTGGTTACGCTCCTCGCTGCGAAGGCCGTAGCTTTGAGACGCTTGGAGTGCCATGCGGACAAGCTTCTCATCCATGTAACGCCCCCGCTGAATCTTCGGAATCTCAATGCGCGATCCCTTCAGACCTTCCCGGGAACCGTATTCGACTTCGGTACCGAGTTCGGCGATTTGGGCCATGACCGGCAGTCGCGGCGACTCTTCCTGGATGACATCGACCGTAAGCTCCGCAGTTTCCCGCGGAGGAAACAACAGCGGATGCAAATATTCATTTGAGACTTCGAGGTTCCGGGAATAAACGAGCAGGTCTTCCCCAGTCAAAGCCTCATCCAGTGTCAGATCGATCGGATCATCGCCGGCAAAGGTCTGCAGATCTAGTTTGTAACGCAATTTATACGACTTTCTCATATATGTTCAATCCTTTCCGTGTTTGGATATTAGGCAAAGACGATATGCGGCATCTTCTGGCGCAGGGTGTCGTCTACGGTGACCGGAATTCGGTCAGCGATTACCTTTGCCACCTCGTAACCGCCGACAACATGATCGCCGTCTTTAACGTTGACCGTACGTTTCAGGATGACGGTTGGGTTCTCGCTGCCATTGGTGCCTGCAGGATCGTAAGGCACAAATTTCCCGGAGGCGGTGAGTTTCGCCATCGGCATGCCTTTTTTGATAATCTTGTCACCGTTAGCATCCGCAGTGACAGCTGCCGAATCAATTGTGATACCGTTGGTTACCTCCCGGATCACCTCAAAGGATGCCAGGATTTCGTAATCATCATGGACAGTTACTCTTTGTCTTGGTTGCAGTCTCATGAGTACATTCCCTCCTTATTTTCTTGCCCACGGGTCATTTACGGCTTGTCCTCCGATCGTCCCGCGATTCTTGGCTAAATTGATGATTTCTTCCTGCCGTTTCTTCTTGTCGTCGGGGCTTCCGCCGCCGATATCGGCGCCGATCCGGCCGCTGCCGGATTTCGCCTTCAGGAGGTGCGGCTTTTTCTTGGCCAGCTCCTCGAGCGCTTCCTTCACGCCTTCCAGCTCACCCTTGTCGTTCTCCTTCACGGCAGACAGATCGGCGAGCACCGCAGCGTCCTCCCAATCGGCGAACCCGAGTTCATTCGCCAGCACCTTAACCTCGGCGTTGAGCAAGCGCTTGAATGTCTTGTCACTCTGTTCCTTCTCGCGGGCCTTGATCTTCTCGTCAACCAAACGGTCGATTTCCTCGGGGTCAAGTTTCCCGAATTCCTTCTCCTGCTCTTGGTCTTTCGGCTTCAGGGCGGCTTGCATGGCTTCCACTGAGTCGAAACCCAGTTGCTTAGCCAGAGTTTTCTGAGCAGCCTTTTCTGCACGCGATAGACGTTGCTGCACGAGCTGGTCGAGTTCCGCCTGTGTGAACGTCTTCTCGCCGTTGCCGGCGTCGCCGTCACCACCATTCCCCCCAGCTCCATCTCTGCCACTGCCCTCGCCGCTTGCTCCACCGCTGGCACCGCTATCAGCTGCAAATAGCTGCAGATCCAATACCAAAGGAAACCGTCTTGCAATATATTCGTGCATCTTTATCCTCCTGTTTTACGTCCGGGTGGACATCCTCGAATAGCAGTTTTACGTCATGCCACGGTTTGGACAAAAGAAAAAGCCGCTCTAATATGAGCGACTCTGTGGTTTATATTCGTGTAAAACCAAGCTCTTGTATTCGATGTATGAAAGCTTCATATTGTTCTGAGTAAGTTTGATTTGTTTGCATGATACCTTCAGCAATACCAGTAAGTTGATTAATAGTATATTGACCTTCTAGGGTGAAGTTAACTTCACACCCAGTTTCATTCCATTCGAAAATTTGATTAGAATAGCCTACGGAGCTCTCCTCTCCAGGGGCTAATTGTTCAAAGTGTTCCACTACTAAGTATGGTATATCTACCCCACCAACGTTTCTAGGCTCTTCTCGCCATACTTTAAAGGCAATATGATCGTCTGGACGATACGGAAATTTGTTAACTCTTAAAAAATACTTTGTCACAAAACCACATCCTTATGATTGATACCTACTTTCTAACCTCTTAATGGATGCATGTCAATAGGCTATATTTTCAGGGGCACTTCTATAAGGTCAACTTCTTATTTTTTATGTTTGCCCTTTGATAAAATTCCTGCAGATCCTTGTATGCCTGCCCGCCTCTTGCTTTCAGCCAGGCGAATGTCCTCAAATCCGGCGTATCGTTTGGCAACACAGCCTTATACCGCATCCACTGCTTGCGCGTTTCATTCTTCCGCACCTTGTCCCGCTGGATCTCGTTGTACCGCCGGATGTTCGATTCGGTGCGGTTATCGGTAAACGGCCGGTTCGATGCGGCCAGCATCCGCTCCACCTCATCAGGCGACTGATACTCCTCGATCCAGGCACTAATGGAATGGACGCAATGAGCATGGTACGGGGGCCGGATCTCCAGTTTCGGGAATCGTGAATCAGCACCACTGATGCTGTACACCCGCCCTTGATACTTAGCACAATACTCGCAGGTTATTCCCACATAATTCACATAGATCAGGTCGAGACCGTTTTGAACAATCGTGTTCTCGGCTCCTGTGACGTGGGCCTTGCGAAGATTGTACTGAACAACGCCGTTCATGTACTTATCCGCCGGGATCCTCGCCCCGTTCTTGGCTATAATGCCCGTGATACCCTGCTCGGTCATCTTGGCGACAGCTTCTTTGGTAGCCTGCCGCCGGCTAACACCTTCAGTCAGCATACGCTCCGTCGCGGTACTCACGATCTCCTCCACCCGACGTTTCGCGTCTTGGGACATATTGTCGGTCGCCTCGAGGATCCGGAAAAAGGAATCATCCATGATCGCCTGCACGGCCTGCTGATGGATAATCGGTTCAAGGGCGGTGTTGACTTGGTTCTCGGGCATTCCCTGAGCGATCAAGCTGTTGACCGCCTCTTGGGATCCGGCTTTATACGAATCGGCCAACAGTTCGGACATACTTTGCGCAGCTCCGTCTGTCAGTTCAGCAAGGATCTCTTCGATCTGCTTCAGGATTCGCTCCTTCCGTCGTCGCGTGTAGCTTCCGGACTCGAGGGAGCGTATCAGTTCGAGCAGTCGTTCACCGGCCTGGCTGTAAAGTGCGATTAGTTTGTCCGCATCAGCCATCAGCTACCACCCAGATTCATTCGCGGTGGCTGCGTAAAGGTTGGGTTCATGGAGTCAGCCGTCTGCTCGTCCTGAATCTTCTGGATCTCGGCCATGATTGCCTCCTCGGACCAGTCCGGATGCATACGGCGAACTGTCGTCTCCAGCGACTGAACACCGCCGGCATACTTCTCGATTTCTTCTGTGTCCTTCTCGCTATCCGCCTTCGGCAGCAGTTCGCCCCATTCGACCACGGGATCGGTTATCTTAAGGTTCTGCCCGCCGATCGCATTCTCGAGGATCATGCATTTCCGAATGGCAGCCTTGATCGCCGCGTCAAACTTGTCTTTGATTGCCTCGGCCTTGATCACGGATTGAATCCAAAGATAAAGGAGCGCGACGCCGGATTCGCCTTTGCCTTCCTCGAGGCCGGCAGCTTGCGGAGACGTCTTGCTGATGGCCAACATGTACTTGATCAGCCGAGTGACATGTTCGAAGCTCTGCTGCGTCTTGGCGTCCCAAGTGATATACATCGGGACCGCCCCCGTCTTGTCGTCATAGGATACGACCTCTAGGTCAGCGTTCCGTACAAAACGCCCGCCATAGTCCCGCTGATTTTGAGACGCGACCGTATCCCACAGCGCCCGGGGAATAGCGAGTTTCGGCTTGCCGTGCTTATCAAACACGATGCTGTCCCGGGTTATGGTCCAGTTGATCTCCTCCTGCAGTCCGTCAATGTTTCGGAGTGCGGATCTCCCCCGGGGATACGTGAGCGTCTCGTCGTTGGTGACCATTCCACAAAGCAGCTCGTTCACGCCCGGTAGCTCAACGTCTTCTGGGATATCCAACTCGTAATCCGAAGCGTACTGGCCAATATCGAGTTGGTCGCCCACATTATCGCCATCCATCTTGAAGACCAGCTGCTGAATGGTGAGCCCTTCGACCTCAAGTCGTTGTCGCTCAACACGAAGGAATCGGTCCTTGCGATTTTCGTTTCCCCGCTCTTCAAACCATACGACATCCGCGCCGCGGCCGTCATCGTGTGGAAGGTACTGGTCCCCCAGGATCCACTCAAACCATACATTCCCGGATTCGTTCCGTCGAACCCGGTAAGCTACCCTGCCATCAACCTGGTGCTGGGTAATCGCCGACCAAACCTTCTCATTTGGTTTGCTGGCCGTTACAACCGAAGATACGAAGTCCAACTCTGGACCTTCCTCCGTATCCGCCGAGATGTTTCCAAGTGACCGGTTCAGGAGATCCGCAGGCACCTCTGCAACGAGGCTACTGAAGTTGGCCACGATGTATTGATGATCCGCGCTGAACACCTTTTCCACCTTACGCCAGGATCGAACGCCGACACGGCGGTGAACGGAACGCTTTTCTGTAACAACAGAGCGCGCCCTCGGGAAGATCTCGGCATGCTCACCTTCATACAGCAGCCGGTAATACAGCATCATGCCGATCTCTTGATCAAACGGCGGCGGCGGGAAACTCCTCTTTGAATAAACAATCGTCAAAAGTATTCACCTTCTTTCTACCAGCCTGCCGGCCGTTGACTGGTGTAATGGACTACTTTCTCGGTGACGAACGAAAGCACGACTGCATCAGCTCGGTCAGGGGAATCAAGCCCGCGCTTCTTCATGTCCTCTTTACGCTCGAGCGCAAGCTTCCCTTTGCTGGTCATTCTGTATTTGCGCTGCGTCAGCTGGGTGATTAGTCGTTCGTCATTGGGCAGTTCAATGCTGACCGGCTCCCCCTGCAGGTGCTTCGAAAAGCATTCCTGAAGCACATCCCGAATAACGGCCCAGGCCTCCGTTCCGCGATTTTCATAATGCTCGATTTCATCGTCAGTAGGTTTGCTGCCGTTGTTCACTGGAATGACCCGCCATCCATACAGCCCCTCTTCCCTAATCACCTCGTTCAGTCGGTCGGTGACACCCCCGCCGACCCCGCTGTCATCGACTTTGATTTCGACGAATTGCAACTGCGGATAGGAACTCAGCATTTCCTTACCGATATTCAGAACCCGGCCAGCGGTCTCCATCGTGTCCTGTTTGTTGTAACACCGTAGTGTAAAGACCTTCATCCCAATTCGCGGCGCTATTACCGTCTCGTCATCACCAAATCGTGCTACGTCCACACCTAAATGCAACGTTTCACCGACAGCGTCTACGGTCGCGCTGGCGGCCAGCTCGGCAAGCTCGAGGGCGATAAAGGCGTCCGCCTCCGCTTTAGGGAACTCTCCATAAACCCTGACCCGTACGACGTCGCTCTCGGCGCCGTACTTGTCGATCAGCATCTGGATGTTCTCTTTGCTGGCCCGTTTGCTGTTCCGGCTATCGACCTTGTGCGTCCGGAACCGGCTACGGTCCCGGTTATGAGAATCATAAAAAACCCCACTCGTACGAGTCGGGTTTCCGCACATTAATAATTTGTTTTCAGCCCCGGATAATGTACCGAGGATCGCTTCCATGATCGGATCCGCAACACCAGAAGCCTCATCGACCACGAATAACATGAAGTCTTCGTGAAACCCCTGCATGTTTTCCGGCTTATTCGCCGTCCGAGCAGTCGCAAACCACCGCTGTTCATGGCCAATCATATAGACCTTGGTTTTGGTCCACTTTAGGAGGTTTTTGACCATAGAGTTCTCAAGCCATTTGGCAACCTCGGCCCAAAGCACATCATGCAGCTGCTGCTTCGTTGGGGCCGTACACACAACCTTTGGATTGGGACGGCAGCAGAGGAACCAAATAACCAATGCAGCCTCAAGACCCGTTTTCCCTACACCTTGGCCGGACCTGACGCTCGTCCTTGGATATTGAGCAACATCTATCATCACATGGCGTTGCCAATCGTCCGGATCAAAACCGAGCATATCTTCTGCAAATGACACAGGATCATCCCAGTAAAGGTCGAGCAGTTGCTCGATTCCTGCAATCACGTTAAATGGCTTACTCATCTGCTTTCACCTTTGCTCTACGCCGTTCAGCGATAACCTGAAGGGCATCTGTCCAGCTTTGAGTCGCGCCGGCTCCTCCCTGGAGCTGCTGCAGCTCGATCTGTAGGATAGCTGTACGGACTTGTTTCTCCTCATCGACAGCGATCAGCCTGTTCATTAGCTCAACAGCCTTTAGCTTCTTGTCCGTCACTCGAGTCAGGGCTTCTTCGATCTTAAGGATATCATCGACGGCACGGTATTCTGTTTCTTCGACTTCCGATTCAACCATTTCGGTTCTGGTAACCGGGATTGTTTTGGTGAGTCCGGACTTTTCATCATGGACCGTCATTACATCCTTGATTGCTTTTAGTTCATTCAGGACTCGCCGCTGCTTCTCGGTCAGGCCATTCATTAGCTTTCCGATGCGCTGAAGCATGCGTCGCTCACGGATAGCCAGTAGCTTAATGGACTCGGCTGCCTGTTGGATTGGATCTGTGTCAACAAGATCGACAAGGTCCTGCTCGTCCTCTTCCAGTGCATCCATCCATATCGTCTCGTATTCGCCGGTCGTGACCGCCTTTTTATTTCGGGCAGGACCGCCCGGCCCGCCGCGGTTACCCTTGGCATTCTGATTTCCAGGGGGAGCACCACCGCGATTTCCGGTTGCATTTTTGTTCCCTTTGGGAGCGCCGCGTTTAGTAACGTTACCTTTCGTTTCATTGGTAACGTTACCTTTCAAATCGGCAGCCCACTTATCTTGAGACTTCCACTTTCTGACCTGTGTCTCCCCAATAGAAAGAGCAGCGGCGATGTCTTTTAGCTTCATCGTCCCGCCGCTCTCAAGCCACATTTGTTTTGCCTTGTCCCGGTCGGGACTTCTTTCTCTCGCCATGCTACACCATCACCACCCCCAACAAAAAAGGACAAGCTACAAGAGCTTATCCTTTTCTAATTTCATCACCGCAACTAAGTTTATTCAGTTTAACTTTTTTCCTTTATGAGAGGTGATTGAATCAATGTCGCAAAATTGAATTGATGTACGTGACCATCATTTAGTGTAGTTTGACCAGTAACAAAATGAACGTGTTTGCCTTTTCCTACTGGAATAGCTGGTCCTGTTCTAATCTTCTTCAATTCATGAAAATGGTCCACAGAGTCAGTTCTTTCTAAATCAATTTCGTGTACATGACTTCTCCCCACACGAATAGCTTGCCCTGTAACACCTGCAAACCGATGGTTATGTCGATCTTGACCTTTTTCAGCTAGTTTAGTGCTACCTACAAATTCATGTACGTGGATTTGTACGCGTTTAGAGCCTGTTATTCTTGTCTTCACTCGCCTTATTGCCTTCTTTGAAGGCCGTTTCTTCAGCATCCGTTGTTTGCCTCCTTTAAAATAAAGCGACTTCAAAACATCTTATTGAGGCAAACCTAGGAAAGTGCAAGGCCATTATTAGGAATTCAATTTCTTTGATTACACACTAACTGCTAACAGTCTATTTACTATCCAATACCGAAGCACAAAAAAGTACTCAATCATAGTTCATCCTTCTGTAATTCTATATCTATTTCAATCAGCTTTTTCAGGTCGTCCACCGTTTTGATTTCAATTCTACCTTCCTGAAAATCTTTGACCCATTTGGCTATGCCGGCCTTTACGATCTTGCGGTATTGTTCTTTACTCTCGAGGATTCCTTCCATGATTTGAAGCTCATGCTGCAGAAGCAAATCTTTATTCTCAGGTGTTCCCATTGTCGTTCCCCTCGGCTTTCCGTTATGATGGAATGCGAGATAGCGGATGTCAGCTAAATGCCGCGCGCGGCGGGCCGCTATCTCAGCCGGGGGATACCCTGGACCATGGGAGGGCGTGTCAGCGCCCTCCCTTTTTATGTCTCAGCAAATGAAAAAACCGCCCCTAGGCGGTTGGTCTAAAATCTAATATATTCTGTATCCTACAAGATGATATCGAGCATCTACAGTATCATTCCACAGGTCCATTTCAACAGTTCGCCCATCAGGTCTGCGCAAACTAATCCTTATCTCAAAATACTGTGTACCATGGATCGCATCCACAGGCCTTGCTTTTTCATTTTTCATATTAGCTGTTACACGCTCATTAATCGAGAGTATTTGTTCTCGATCGAATTTTGAATATTTCTCTTTGAAAATCATATTTAACGATGCGATAATCTCTGGTTTCAATTGCTGTAGTAGTGCTCTTTCAGTGACTTCTAGTTTGGGGTCTGAATGGGCCGAAGCTTGTGCCCCCAATAAAGGAAAACTTCCAAGGAAAACAACGACGATTACTAATACAAATTTTATCTTCACTTAATCACCTGACCATTTTTTTCTTAGTATGGCCCTGCTAAGAAAAGATATGTAGACGGCTGATTTAGTTTCTTAATATATCTAAATAATTTGGAGGAAAGTCATCCTTATCAGGATCCTTTAAGTGCTGTACGCTAATAAGCTTCACTTCTCGAAACGATACTTCAAAGGTGAACCTATCTTTTCCGACTGGGATATGTGGGCCTATAAACGGAACAGCTTCTAACGTTATTAAGAAAATGAACCCTCGAAACCCGTTTACTCGTTCAACGCTTATTACATCAACAAAATTGGGATAAAATAGTGGTACTTCAGTTAGCAATGGCGCATAAATTTCTGGAAGCTGCTCTTGCATATATGGTAATAGGAAAATCATTAGCATGTCTTGGAACTGGAGTTCTCTCGATTCTTGGGGCTTATTTATTTCGCCATAGCAAACTCCTGTTTGCAGAACGAAACTAAGTATCAAAGAACATACAATCTGCCTTTTTATCATTGAAAGCACCATCCTTCTAAGGAATAACAACTTTATCCTTTGAAGGATATCAAAGAATTATACTTCGCGATGAATAAGAACAGGCTCGTAACCAGTAGCTGCCTGGTACCGCTGCTTAATGACGTCACAGAATACTGGATCGAGTTCCAATGTCCGACACACACGCCCCAATTGGTCACAGGTCATTAGAGTACTGCCGGATCCGCCAAACAAATCGACGACCAAATCCCCCTTCTGGCTGCTGTTACCTATCGGTATGGCCAGCAGCTCCAGCGGCTTCTGTGTGGGATGAACGTATTTGCCAACATCTCCTCTGGAGACCTCCCAGACCGTCGCAGGTTCAGCGGGCTCACCAGGAAGGCCGGCGCGCCACACCGTCGATTGGCGGCGGTCGCCATACCAAGCAGGAGCCTTGCCGCGCAGATGGGCATAAAAGACCGGTTCATGCTGCCATCGGTATTGCGACCAGCCAAAGGATGCTGCATTTTTCACCCAAATGCACTGGCTTCGAACAACGATGCCTGCCGCGTTCATGGCATCCTCGAATTCTCGCTGATAAGACGATGGGTGAAAAACATAGATAGCGGCCGTCGCCTCCATAATCGACGAGTACCGTTCAAATATGGCTTGCAAAAAGCCCGCAAATTCCTCTGCGGGCATGTTGTCGTTCATTATGCTGCTGCGACCATCAGCGGCCAGGCGCTCCGAATCGCTCTCTACGGCCACATTGTACGGCGGATCCGTGACAACTAGGGCCGCTTTTGCTCCTTCCATCAATCGTTCAACGTCTGCCGGATCCGTAGCATCTCCACAGACCAACCAATGGGGGCCGAGCTGCCAGACATCGCCGCGCTGGGTCTCCGGTTCTTTGATGTCATCCAATGCCTTCCCTATGTCGAAATCGTCCTCAACGACCGGCTCTTCAATATCCGGAACTTCAGGCAGAGCGCTGACAAGGTCCTCGATCTCCTCCTGGTCGAAACCGGACAAATAGAGATCTGCGCCTGACTCCTGCAGTTCGTCCAATAGCCTGGCCAGCGCTTCCTCATCCCATCTTCCAGATACCTTATTCAGCGCCAGATTAAGCAGCCGTTCCTGCTGATCGTCCAGGTCAACGACTGAAACCGAGAGCTCGGTCCGGCCCAGCTCATGGACCATGATCTTATATCGTTGATGCCCGCCGACCATGTTGCCGGTACGTTCGTTCCAGACGATTGGCTCGACATATCCAAACTCCTCGATGCTACTCTTCAGCTTTTCATATTCTGGATCCCCCGGCTGCAGATCGATCCTCGGGTTGTAAGCAGCTGCGTTAATCTGATCTATCGAGATGACTCTGATGTCCATAGTTGTACCCCTTTTATTTTTTTACACAAAAAAGGCCGCTTTAGTTAGGAAGCGGCAAACCCCTGCGATCCACACTTTACCCGCTGCAGTCACGGATCTTGAGAAGAAGACAATTCAGTACAAGAGTGGAGTTTTAAAAGCATATGCACAGAACCTGGCGTTATTCATTAAAGCCAATAATTGAGTTGAGTTTGTTTAGTAAAACGTGCACAGTAAACAGGTGCACACGCCAACGCTATTCCCCTTCTCTGCCGTTTTCCGATCCCGTGCCTACATTCGCCTGCATCATATAGAAGGCCCCTTAAATCGACGCATATTCGGCCCCTTAATTCAAAAGAAAAAGCACCCGAAGGTGCTTGGATATTAAATAGCATCATTATTTCTTAAATTAATCATTAGTTGAGGATTATCTTTCTCTACGCTGTAAAAAAACACTTCGTCTACTTTGTTCTCGACATCCCATTCTTTTATGCTCCACTCATTGGTAGTAATCAGTATGACTTTTCTCGATTTTGTGTTGTTAAGTTCCGTCAAAAAATTATCATAACGCTTAGAATCATCTAGTACTGTTTGAACAGGAAAAAATACCGTGAAACTACTATCGTTACCTTTAGGATTACTCCTTGTAGAAGTAACATAACTGTTTATATTTACAGTCATCCTTCCTAAATTGTAAGTAGTTGTTGACTTAATCGTATTCGGTAAAAGCCTTTTGTTAAATGCACGGTTGATAAAGTCTGGTATATCAGACATAGAAGAAGTTCTAATAATTCCTCTATCAAATTCTCTATTCAAACAAGATAGAACAACCTTTAATTTAGCTTGATTATCATAACCTCTTACCAGAAGTATCTTTTTGGAGTCATCTTTCAAGAAATTTAGAACAGCTTCAATAGCCTTTTTTTCATCACTCACAGCTCTCACCCCCTGTCATTTATAACTTATACTTCGGTAACCGGAAACAATTTCCTCCCATCTAAGAACTGTACCATGACATTCTCTATTTGAGTTGAGTTGGTTTCTAATAAGTTGCACGACAGGCATGCCCATCGCTGCCGGTTTTCCTGCCTCATGATACTTCTACACGAATCTTGATCGAGGGCCGCAAAACGGATTATTACGTCGTATAAAAAGAATAAGCACCCATTAGGGTGCATCTTAAATGCCCATCATTAACATTTCAAAGAGGAGGATCAATGTTTTGATTGTTGTTTTTTATCATTTTCTCGATAAATGGTGGAATAGGCAAGCCAGTTACGGCCATATTTTCTATAGTTCCTTTCAATTCCCCATAAACTAACCAAACTAATAACAATGCATAAAAGGTACCCTCTGGTAAACCATCAAATGAGATTACTTGACTTAGCATATTTCCAACAAATAGCCAAAAGTAAGGATGAATGAATATTTGAATATTACGATTAAATTGTATGTATTGATCAGTTTCACGTCGATAATTGTTGGCCCATAAACGTGAGATAAAATGAGCAACTGTTAAACCAATAAAAACCCAACTTAGTGTATTAAATTCTCCAAGCAACAACGTTAAACAAGCACCTAAAACTGAAAAGAATAATTTAAAACTATGTACCTCTGAAAATTCATTCCAAGATCGTTGTACATCATGAAAACTGAGTGGTAGAAATGCCGCTAATTTCCTCACTAACTTACCTCCCTTTTCTTCGGGATGGTAATTAATATGCACGGGCTTGGTATTTATGCTTTGATTGTGTTCAACAATTGCCTCACTTGTGCAATGTAAATATTCCATTGCTTTTTCAATTACACCAAGATAATTATCATCTATTTCTTTGTTTCTACTTGTATCAAGTACTTGCCAATATAAAGACCTTGATTCTTTAAGTACAGATTCAATGTTTTGCTCTATTTCATTATTTAAGTGATGTTCCGCTTTATTTTTGCTTGCAGAAATTTCGGATAATAACAGTAATTTTGTTGCTGTGTTATCATTCATATTGTTTGGACCTCAGAACTATTCTCTTCTACACTAAAATACTCAGCAGCTATATTTGTTAAGTTCATTCTATAATACTCAATACAATCGAACAACTCTTGGTTATCACTGATTTTTTTGTTCGGGCTCCCATTAATTATAAGAGCAGTTCCATCTATGTTATTAGAATCAATCAATCTGAAATTAACTGGAGTATCATCTTTACTGATAATAGAAAAATGAATATTAACATCTTCTATGACATCTGTTTCTTTAAACTCTAAATTAATAAATCTACTGTTGTTTTTCTTTTCTTCAAAAAATGTTAACTCTGTCTGAGTAATTGTTATTTTCTTGAAATCTAGGTGAGGTGTTAGAATTGAGAAAAATTCCTTGATATAATCTATAGACCCCTTCTTTATTGCGAAAGAGATCTCAATGCTATCTTGTTTAAACTGAATTCTTAATAACGGAAAAGCATCAATCAAATCAATACTATTAATATTTATATCAGTTTCTTTGAAGTTATATTTTTCCTTTATGGTTCTTAGCCACTCAAATTCCACTTGTTTAAGATCAAGTTTATGAAAAGACAGGCTAACTTCGACAACTAAAGGACGAAACATATAAAATTCCCCCCTACATTCAGCATAACAACGTTGAACTAGTACTTTTTATCTAATATCTCATCATTACCAAGATGTGTCAATCGTGAAACACCTAATCTATTAATTACATTCCTTAATAATTGCTTTGACTTTATATTGGATAACCGTTGCTTGAATCTAATCAAACCAATTTCAGAAACATATTATACTCCCTGCCCTTTATAAAGAAAAAAAGCGAGAAGAGGAACGCCCAGGTGCCGCATTCATGCGACTCCTGCGTGTCATTCTCGCCTTTTTCTATGGTTACATCCTATCACTGAAAAATAGTCGTATGGTGTTCAACTTAGGGTCATTTTATGTTCACTTTACAGTCACAATCGTCCATGTACTTCTAATGCAACAAAAGAAGGTTTACGATAATAATATATAAACATATTTTACTTATTGATAGGAGTGCTTAATATGCGGCCGTTTATTTACTTGCCCCCCCGGCTTAAAAATGACTTTAAGAAAGAAATTGGGTTGTTTGTCACTACGTATATAGAGAGAATTTCACCTGTCTTTTCTTCAATTGATGATGAATCTCAACAAAAAGCTGAAGAATACTACAGTGAAATTGGTTGTTACTTTGACCCGGAACGCGATGACCCAGCTGAGTATGCACAAAGAGCACATGAGTTTGGTTATGAATACTGGGCTGGAATGATGCTCATGCAGTACAATACACGTCTCATGAATATATCAACACTATACCAGTACTGGGAACAACAACTCAGGAGATTTTTTTACTCAGAGTTGACGAGGCAACACAGACTTTTTGATACAAAAGGGCGTCAGTACGAATTCAAAAATTTCTGTACTAACATAACCCAGATTGAGAATGTATTGTTGCAATGTGGAGTTGACAAAAACTCTCTCAATTCATGGACTAAGATTAACGAGCTACGATTGGTGCAGAATGTCATTAAACATGGGGATGGTAAGTCCGCAGAAGACTTAGAAATAAGTCGACCTGATATATTCCGAACAGTTGCTGATAGTGAAACACGAATTAAAGACTTGTATCTGTCGATATTGAATGAACGAGCACTTGATATTGATGATTCTGAATTCATAAAATACGGTGAAGCACTACAAGAATTTTGGGATGAACTCCCGGAACATATGTACCTAGAAATCAATGATGAAGCATAATCTCACTGTCCGAAAATAGATTCTTCTAAACATAGAAACTTCAAATTCCTTAAAGCAACGGCGGACTAAGATTGTGCACTATCTAGTCCGCCGTTTTTTTATTCTCAATATTCTGCATCATCTTGCTCGAAAAACCCCATAAGCTTAAGGGTATTTGCCATACTTTCAGTACCTTCAGCTATCTTGCGGCGAATAGTACTTTCACTCAGACCGTGCCGGAAGAACAACAACGTCTCCTTGTAGGAGTAACCCTGCATGTACCTGTAATCGACAGCCTCCCTTTCATCATCGTCCTGAATCAAACTGAAAGCTCTGCGAAGCTGATGAGTATAAAACTGATATCTCTGATATACCCAACGCTGCTTTTCAATCAGAATCGTAGCGTTAGCCGTCTTATCAGCATGCAGATCCTCCTGATCGATTCGACGAGCCACCTCGCCGTCAATTGTCGTCTGCTTCAACTCTTTCTCAAACTTTTCGAAATCCTGCATGAGCATAGTCATCTCTTTATATTTACCGAGTAGGAACTTTGTTCGCTGGATCTCCGCTTCATTTGCTTTTGGAAAGAGCTCTGCTTGTCCCCATGCCATCGCCATTCCCCTCATTCCCCTTTATGCTATAATGGTGAGAGGAATTAATAACTTCTGACCCCCGCCCCTGCCACGGATTTGGGGGTCTTTTCATTTTATTAATTATCTCCTCCGTACTCATTTATTTTTTGTTGTATCCTATCCTTGAGCAGTTAATTTATATATCAGATCGCAGCCTATATATTCTTTCCGAGATGAAAATGATGAATGGTAAGAAGTTTGTTATAGTTATGACTCTTGTTTAGCTAGTAATATGCGCTTGCTCTTTAGTCGCAGCACAACTCCTTAATTCTCTTTAAAGAATGTGGGTTTTCTCTTCTCGTCCAACGTTCGTCTCTTCCATTCATATATTCAAGGTCGGCTGAATCACTGCTGTCCGACGCTCGGCAATCTCTACATACTGCGGTCCCATCTCGATGATGGTGCATTCCCGGTTATTCTCCAGAGCAACCTTCAGTGTGGTTCCGGATCCTCCAAAAGGATCGAGGACCCTTCCGCCGACGGGTGCGCCCGCCAAAATACATGGCTTAATTAGCCATTCAGGAAAAACAGCGAAGTGAGCTTCAGTGAAAGAAGCTGTCGGTCCTGTAAATACTGATCGTCTATTACGCATCTTTGGTAGAACGAACGGTTTCTCTCCATTCCGTCTAGCAGAATTCAGTGGTTTATTATAGACTCCACGAGAGCCGCGGACTGAAAACAGGGCTTTCATGGCTCCATTCACTTTGGCACCTCCTGCAGCTCGTTTAGATCCTTGTTGAGCTTCAACGTTCTGCGCTAATCGAGCGACGGACGTTTCGGCTAAAAGTTCCAATACAGCATCGCGATCATAATAGTAGCGTTCAGACTTCGCCAGCAAGAAAATATATTCATGCGCCTTTGTAGGACGGTCTCGAACGCTTTCCGGCATCGGATTTGTCTTATTCCAGACATTATCCATCCGCAAATACCAACCGTCAGCCTGTAATGCAAAGGCTACACGCCAAGGTATTCCGACCAGGTCCTTTCTCTTCAACCCTTCCGGTGGCTTTCTCCATCCATTCTTGCTTGATCGCCCTTTCCATGCCCGCCGTTCATCCATGAAGGCACCACCTCCACCATTTCCTCCGGCCGCATAGGAATCCCCATAATTTAGCCAGAGTGTGCCGTCCTTTCGAAGCAACCGCCATACTTCCCTGAACACGAGAACCATATGAGCGACGAACATTTCTGGCGTTGGCTCCAAACCAAGGCATCCAGTCCACTCCGAAACGGTCATGGGAGGCAGCCCCGGCATTGGTGTGTACGTCACTTCTGGCCAGTAAGTCGGCTTCAACCCGTAATCTCTCAGCCCAAAATATGGAGGGGAAGTCACGCAGGTGTGAAATGATTCAGCCTCGAGCTGTGGCATGACTTCTATGCAGTTTCCTTGTATTATCACTCCATTTCCCCAACTTTCTTTAATTAATCTTGCAAATATGTCATGATTCTCTTAATAATTCCGATACAAATTAATATAAAAATAACTTAGAGTTGGTGACATTACTTGACTAATCAGATACAAAGTGAAATTTCACGTCGTTTAGAAATGTGGAGCACGCTTACCAGAGCAGTAGATGCTAATAACGTCCCTCCAAAGTTATTGCGAGATCTCAATTTTTTTTCTGGTCAAGCCGGAATATACAGAGACATCAAGCGAACAAAACAATGCACAGTTGATGGCGCCGGAATAGCTCTATCACTGTTACATACTGGACGACATTATCCGGACGATCTCTCAGATACCGAAATCATCTATCACTACCCAGAGACTTCACGTATTGGGAATACAGACCAGAACGAAATTCAATCTGCAAAAAATGCATCCAAATTCGATGTCCCTGTGTTTGTCATTTCTATGCATGGTACTAACAGAAAAGTTCAGTTAGCAAAAATCACTTCGTGGGACGACACAACTAAAACTTTTTTGGTGTTATTTAAGACCGACCAGCCAATGTTCATGACCTACGATGAAAATACAGATGATACACCATTTGTATTAAAATCTGATCCTAAACACATACAAGGGACTACCGTTGTCAAAAGCCGTCCTGGGCAACCCAGTTTTAAATTTAATGTTTTTAAACGTTATGGCGCAGTGTGTGCAGTATGTGATATAAGACTCCCTAATCTCCTACAAGCGGCTCATATTGTACCGAAAAAGTATCAAGGTTCAGATGATCCTCGCAATGGTTTAGTGTTGTGTGCAAACCATCATCTAGCCTTTGATTCAGGGCTTCTTAAAATAAATCCTGAAACGACCGCCATTGAGGTTACACCTAAATACACTGCTTCAATGATGGGTATCACCCGTTCCAATCTAAATCATTTACCAAATCAACCTCACCCAGATGCACTTAAATGGCGAGAGACAGAAGGAGCTAAGTAATGGAATCAGCTCAGCCTTTTACGAACATGAATAAGGAGATAGTTGAGCATGAAAAATATTAAACGCAGTGCTAGAATTTTCTTCGGATGTGTCTACATTCTTGCAGTACTTAGCTTCCTTGTTCTTTTTGGCCTGTTGCTTTATTTCGCCTTTATTGATGATCAAATTGTTTTAAATACAAAAATCATGAGTAGAATGTCCCTCATACTAGCCGCTATATCATTACCAGGAATAGTAGTGCAATTACTATCTCTCCTAACTATCAACGATAAAAAGAAATACATAGCTGAAACTAAATGCCCTAATTGCAAACATACTGTGGATATAAAACTCATAGAAGAATAATAGTGAGAAGCGGCTCAAGCCGCTCCTCCATCCTTCATCATTTTGGTGACCATTTCCTTATATTTTTTCCACTTTGGCTGAAGCTGGCTTGATGGTACACCTGCAATCTTTGAAATCTCAACCCAAGTCTTACCTTCATTCAGTCGTTTTTCTAAAAACAAAGGAAAATCCAACGGGATATCTTCGAAAGAAGGGCGTTCTTTCAGAATGTACTGTTCCAGTTCCTCCTTGCTGATCTCTTGATCGCTAGGAGTCCGGCTTTCCTCAGTTTCATAGTTCTCGTTCGTTTCTGGATCCTGATCAGCGTCCTCAAAACTCATCTCCTGTCCACCAGACTGCTCATGCTGTTCATGCATCCATTCCGGAAGATCAGAACCTTCTTGCTTCGAACCCTCGCCTATGATTTCCTTTTCGTAATCGTTCAGCTCGTCGCCATCTTCTGCCGGAGTGTCTTCTGCCGGCGGTTCCCCTTCCGGATCTCCTGCCTGATCCTCGCCACGATCCGCTTCTTCTCCTGTTACCGGTTCATCAAGCTGCAGCTCCGCCTGGTTCTCATCCTTCTCAGGCTGCTCGACCGATGTCACCACGCCGGAAGCATCCGAAGTCACTCGGCGGCCGCCCGTGTAAAGCTTATACGCGTCATCCTCCTCATCAAAATCGAATGACATTTGCGGATCCCCAAGGAATACGTTAAGCTCTTCCCCTTGGTTGTTACTTAAGAAGACCAAATGCGGTAATGCTGCTTTAAGTGGGAAGGTCAGTTTTATCTCAATGGACGATTCCCCAATTTTGATGCCTTTTGCTAATTCTCCAGTAAGCTTCGCAAAATCTTTCCCCATATCGATCACTTTCCCTTCGAATTTTTATGATAAGTCCTTGATTTTGACTTCAATGCGCGGCCGGCTGCTGTATCTCTTTTGAACAAACACCTCGACCACTTGGCTGTCATCCTTCCAGATTACCCCCTTCAAGGCATCCTTTACGCCCTTCAGGTAGTTGTCCACGTCAGGCTTCGTAGTTGGCCGCAGCTCCCCGGCCTCCGCCGCCGCTGCCTTCCGCTTGCTAAAGCTCTTGGGCATTGATCGGTAAATGGTGAGCATCATCCCGATCGGCCCTTCCAAAAGATTAGCCGGCGCGTGCTCTGCTGCAGCGAGCCTTACATAATCCTTGTAATTCCTAGACTTTGCCGGGTCATATGCCTTAACGAACCCACCGGCTGTGCTGAACTTTGGCCTTGCCTGAGCGACGGGTTCTCCGTACACGGTGAACTGGATCATATGGCGTCGCCTCCCTTCTCGATTCCCCTATCAGCACAAAAACTTCACCTATCAGGCAGCCAGAGTCATCAAAAATGATGTCGTACGGCGTCTCTTGAAAAAATGGATCCAATCTCTTGCTACTTCGCAATGGCTCCGCCCCCGATCGACATGACCAAATTGAATTCCTTCACGCCTTCTTCGATAAGAGCCAGCTCAATATCAGCAAATTCGGCTAGCAGTTCCTGCCGATCCGGCACCAGGCCGGTATGGATGTACCGTTGCCTCATGTACTCGTAAACGTGCCAGTGACTCCACCTGCTCATCACGCACCCCGCCGGATCGTCCGCGAACTGCCAGTGTACCGATGAATCAGGACCATAGTTGCAGGTGTATCTCGCTCTACTAGCCAGTTTTCGGGGTTGAGTCCCCGATCTTTGATTTCATTTCTTTGCCGCCTCGTCGGCCGCTTTCCGTTCTTCATCTCCCATTAGCCTCCTTTGGCTCACGCCCATTGGCGCTTATCCATATTGACTACCTTGTTCTGTTTTGGCGGCTGTGGACCGGGATCCGAATGCACCCGGTCATAGTTAACAAATTTGTTGAACTGCTTTAGGAATACCAGTTCGACGGTTCCAACCGGCCCGTTACGCTGCTTGGCAATAATAATCTCGATGATGTTCTTCTTCTCGGTCTCCGCGTTGTAGTAGTCATCCCGGTAAAGGAAGGCCACAATGTCGGCGTCCTGCTCGATTGATCCGGATTCCCGAAGGTCGCTCATCATCGGACGCTTGTCCTGCCGCTGCTCAACGCCCCGGCTGAGCTGGGAAAGTGCAATGATCGGAACATCCAATTCCCGGGCCAAGTGCTTCAGCGTCCGGGAGATCTCCGATACCTCCTGCTGCCGGTTCTCCGGCCCTCTACCCTTGCTGACGCTTGCGATCAGCTGCAGGTAATCGATCACGACCAGACCGAGTCCCTCCTGTTTCTTGAGGCGCCGACATTTCGAGCGGATATCATGGACCGTGATTCCGGCCGAGTCGTCGATCAAAATATTCGTACCGCCGAGGACGCCTGCGGCATCGGCCATCTTTGTCCAATCCTCAGCCCCCATATCCCCGATTCGGAGTTTGCTCGCTTCGAGTATGCCCTCAGCACTGACCATCCGAGTGACCAACTGCTCAGCTGACATTTCCAGACTGAAAATAGCAACTGGATCCTGGACACGAGTGGCCACATTCTGAGCGATATTCAGGGCGAAAGCTGTTTTCCCGACCGACGGCCGGGCTGCCACAATGATTAGATCGCTATTTTGCAATCCTCCTAGGATGGCATCCAAGTCCGTGTAACCCGTCGCGATCCCGGTGACCTTCCCGGTTTTATACACTTCGGCCTTGTTCTCGGTCGACTCAATGACATCGATCAAAACATCTCTGACACGCTTGAAATCCTGTTTGGGAGCTGCCCGATCCGTTAGCTTGGCTGCGGCCGTCTGCATCTCCGCGGCAATGGTTTGGATGCTTCCCCCGGCCGTTGCCGCGGCGATCTGGGACTGAGCCGTTCGAATAAGCTCTCGCAGCAAATACTTCTCCTCAACGGAAGCAACATAGCTTTCGATGTTCGCCGCTGTCGGCACGGCATGAGCCAATTTCGAGAGATAACTAACGCCTCCAATGTCCTCCAGCTCGCCATTGTTCTGCAGCCGGGAAGCCAGTGTCACAATATCAATTGGCTCGGCTTCCTCTGCAAGTTCTGCCATCCGTCCGAAGATGATCTGATGCTCTTTGCGATAAAAGGCTTTAGGATCCAGAGCCTCAGCGTGTTCGTAGACGTCTGGCTTCACCAATATGGCCCCGATCACTGAGCACTCAGCAGCCAAGTCATGCGGCATTTCTGGCATGATCATGTTAAGCACGTCCGAGTTTTGCATAAATAGACTCCTTCCAGCCTGGCGGCGGTGGGCACGCTTCTTGTTTAGCCCGAGCACGCTCGGTAAAATACTCTTGCGTGTAGGATTTCATGCGGTCACGCTCGATCTGTTCGCCGAGGCTTCCTCTGATTTCTGAGATACCGGGCGGCCGTTTACTTGTCTTGATGTGCTGCTCGACATTACGCAAAGCTGCTTCAAATGGAAAATCCTTGAGATATTTGTAGTGGCGGTCGACCTCGTCGTCGCTGTCGTTAAAATATGGGTACTCTTGCTTGATTTCGATGAAAAGGTCGATTACCTCAGCTCTGTTCACGCTGTCGTTCCTCCCTTGCTCGTCTTCTTAAATCCTCAAGAGCCTGCTGCTGCTTGCTCATTCGTTTCGGTTGCTCTGGCGTTCCCTGGGCGACTCCAGCCATCGGCGGACTGGTAGTTTGGGAATTGCGCCAAGCTTCGTTGATTCCATCCACGTAGTATAAAAAGCTCGTCGGGCACTTGAAGTCTTTCCCTTCACGATCACGCTTTGCCTGAAGCAGGCTCTCCATAGTTGAGATGGTAAAGGGTACCGGCATCCCCCCGGCGACCATCCTACCCATGGCTTCGCGTTCACGTGGTTTTACGTGAAAATCCAACTTGCCATGCAATTTGCAATAAGCATTTAAAATGACGATCATTCCGTCAGCCTGAGATGGCGATCCAGGCTCATCCTCAAACCACTCTCCGTCAGTAGTAGTAATAGGAGTAGTAGTAGTAATATCTTTTAGATCAGACATTTCTGTCCGATCACTGGCTAAATTTTGCTCATGATCGGACATATTTGTCTGTTCACTAGGCGACTGATCGGACAAATATGTCTTATCACTGCGTTTGTGATCGGACATATTTGTCTCTTCACTTTTGGGGTGATCGGACACTTTTGTCTTCTCACTTTCGACTGATCGGACATTTTTGTCCGGCCACTTCTTCGAATTCCGAACCGATAAGATCAATCCACGTGCTGCCCTGGTTACTCGTATGTATTCATGCTGCTCTAAGGTGTCCATCCAGCGGCTCACGGTCTTGTCATTGACTCCGAAGTACCCAGCAATCTCGGATAGTTTTAGGGGCCTACCACCAAGGACGATGCCCCAGACTGTTCCCCCCTCCTCAAGCTCCCTTGTTGTGGAGCTGATGCACCAGAGGAAAAGCCATATCGAGCTGCCTATGTTCTTGTAGTGTTCTGGCTCCAGCAATCCGGAGTACATCGGAAAAGGGTAACTGCCTTCGGGCATTCGCTCATCCCCTAACTAGGATTCAATCTCTTACGACTTTGATGAAGGTTCCTTTTACACCCTTGCCTTGGGCGCCTGTCTGCAGCCCGTCCGTGAGGGAATCAAGCATTGTTCCGAGCATTGGGCCATACCCTTCAGGTTCAAAGTCAAATCCGATCAAAGAGCCAAGTGTAAAGGCAACAGAAGTATAGAAGTGACCGTGCTGCTCGACCCCCGCCTTCTTCGCTTCCTCGTTTTTATCAGTAAGGAAGTCCACGATCTCCTTCGTACGCTGATGAAGCTCCTCTTTTGTCATTTCTTTCATTCGGTTCATATCGCACGCTCCTTCTTGATTCTCTGTTTCCATTCCTTGTCGCCCAAGCATTGGCCGGGAGTGACCTCAAAGTACCGACGCCCGCATACGAAGGAGACAAACTTCCCAGTCGCCCGTTCGTAATACATTCCGTTTAAAGCCGGTTGTTCGGGCTTTTCCTCATAATCTCCGAAGAGATCTAACTGTACGGGTTCTTTCAACTCTGCCGCCCCCTGTCATCCCTTAAAAACACGAAAGGGTATTTGACTTTTACCACAGTCCATCCAGGGTACCCCAGGGCGAAGTAGGCCCGGGTCTTCCGTTTGAACTCTTCCGGATTGGATGACATTAGCCGCCAGATCCGATTGCCCATCATGCTGCGCATGAGGGGAGAGCCGGTTAAGTTCTCCATCATTCAAAGTCCAGTTCGTCCTGAGTCTGGCCAACCTGATCATCTTGTTCATCACCGACACTGTAATCCTCTGGTGTCAGGTCGATCGGGATCTCTTCACTCCCGTCTTGGCTCGTTGGTGATGCTTCAATCTCTTTGCTGTAAGCCTCCTGCATCTCGATCGAGAGGATCCCCCACTTGGAGAGCATGTTGCGGATCACCGTTTTCTTCGCCATAGCGTCGTAATCTTTCTTCCAACCGAAATCAGACTTAGAAAACTTTTTGCGATGAGCCTCAATCTGATCTTTCGTCCAGTACACGGACTTCCGGAACCCGTTTACGAGCTCGAAATAACCGGCATAACCAATCACGGCATCTGACTTGCGCTTCTCAAAATCGAGTTCCAGTGCTTCTGTCAGAGGGTTCCACTTGATCAACTCGCCCTCATAAACCTCGATGACGTTGATGGCCTTGTATTGGGCCGTGCGCAGCGCCAACTGGATGTAGCCCTTGTAGCCGAGCTGGAACTGCGCTTTGCCTGAATAAGGGACGATCCATGCGTACCCGAGGTTCTTGTCCACCGGAAGGTCCAGTGTCGCAGCGACAATGCAGGATGAAATTACGCTCATCGGCTCCGCCTTTTGCAGCATCGCGTCCGAATTGTAGAGGTTGACGATCGATGTCATGTACTGGGCTGAGCGCTTATCCAGCAGCTCCTCAAACCGCTTCTTGATCGCCGGAGAGTTCAACAATGATTTAAGGCTTGTCCCTTGCGCTTTCGCCGGTGCGGTGCCGCCAGCGGCCCGCTCCTGCAACTTGTTTTCTAATGATGTCTTTGCCATTTAGGTCCTCCTCACTTCACCAAAAAACGTCTCGAGGACGAGGTGACAGCATATTTTTGATAAAGATCCGGTTGTTCTTTCTTCAGCCGACTTGTGTCCAATCTGGTACTAGTGGTCGACTTCCAAGTCGCGACTGGTTCGCCCTTAAACAGGGCCGTCTCGTTCTCACCAATAATCGATTTGAGCTCATTTTCGTATGCTTTGACCAACTCCTCAGCAGCTTTAGCATCCTCCTTCGCCGCCCGGAGATTCAAAACCAGTTCGGCTTGTGCCGCCGTAAGTTCGATCTCGCTGGCTGGCTTAGACTCGGGATACAACTTGTTCAGTAGATCCACCGAAGCCTGGCTACCGTCGATCGCCGGCGGTATGCCCTTCAAGACGTTTTCGTTCCAAAACTCCTTCTCAATCTTGACCAAGGAATCGATAATGCCGGGATTCCGCTCAACATACCGGTATTCAAACTTGTTTCCACCGATCAGGACTGCGAAGAACCCGTAATCCACGCCCAGGACCGCCATGTAATGCTGCAGCTGGATGGTGTACTCATCCGGCACCCGGTCTCCTTGCCATTCGTCCGCCTTGTATGCGCTGGTTGTCTTGCACTCCAGCACTCCGCGGCGCTTGTGTTCATCGGTAATCAACCGATCGACATTCCCAAGCATCCAAGGATATTCCGGATGCTTGTACATCTTGTTGCTGCGCTGCACCCGGAGACCAGTGCGAGCCATAAACTCCTTGGCAACCAGATCCTCAAGCTGCGTCCCCCAGTATGCCGCTTCGCCGGCTTCTTCCGGCTCGATCTGCCCTGTTTTCTCCATGAATACGGCAACCGGGGACTTGTAACGGTTCAGGCCAGCGACAGCTGAAGCATCGCTGCCGCCGATCCCCTTCTGACGCAATTTCAACCATTCTGAGCGTTCCAGACCCTTTGTCAGGGCCGCAACGGTCATTGCCATGAAAATATCCCCCTTCAAATAAAGTCGCTGATTCTCATACCGACTTCGGCAAGTTGTTCCTCCAATGATGGCCAGCGGAAAGCATTCTCTTCTTCGCAGTCATGCTCATCCAAGTAAAGATCATGTTCGTCCATGGGATATCCTCCCTCTTGTGTGATTCGCCCCCATCTGCTAATATGGGGGCATCGAAATTAATTTTTGGCACCAGATATGACCCGTTCCCGCGGGTCATTTTCTGTTTGGTCGTGTTCAGCGATCGTTTGCCATTCCACGATCACCGGACAGTTTTCGATGCTGGCGATCAGGCCGCCATCTTCATCCAAAACGTGAAGCTCTGAATGTATTCCAGTTTCAAATTCATATCCCACCTGCTTGATTTCGATGACCTCCCGGCCGTTAGCTTCAGTTCCGACCTCAAAGATCCGAGTCGGATTACTGACAACCGTAATCTTCTGAATCACATTCACGGCATTTCCTCCTTTCATATGTATTGCAAGGCGGACCAGGGGGCGGGCACCGCCTTGGATGCGTCAGCCGCATCTCTCGACGCCAGACAGGAGGAAGGTTATGATACTGTCCGACGCCGGGAGACAGGGCCGAAGCTCTGTCATTCGTACGAAAGTGTTGACTCGATTTGCTCCAACACTTCAGCCAACTCAGGAATTGATAAGCGTTTCAACATGGACGCTGCATTGATCCAATTCTCATAAGCTTCTTCTCGCAGCTTGTGGAGCTCATTTAATCTCTGGAGGTTATCCGGCTCTTCCTGAATAAATTTAATAATTGCATCTGTGCTAGCCCTAAGGGTCAAAGTAGAAGAAACGTACATTTCTGCTGATAACTGTGAGGTTTTCACAGTTCAATCCCCTTGCGCTTCTGACGCTGGCCGATTAAAATAGACACCAAGAGACCCTTAAGATGTGTTCTCAAACCTAATGTCCGCCCTGCCCGGCGGGCATTTTTCATTTCCAGCTCACTTTCTGCAAATCGAATCATGCTGTTTAGATAGGCAATCCCATCCACTAATTTGTTTGGATGAATCATTTTTTCTGGGTTACGAACGATGATCTGCAGGTTGTGCTCGGCGTTTCTCCCTGCTTCCAAAGCTTGCTTTGCTAATGTATCTCTTAACAATTCGAATCCCTCATTTCATATATTTTTTGGCCTTCATCATTGACCGGTGCTCTTTCCATGTCGCTAACCAGCTGAAGGAATACTCCTTACAGAGCACTGCCGCCAGATGGGTCAGCGCGGTGATCGCCTCGATCGTCTCCATTAAAAGTCGTTTAATCTGCTGCCGTTCCGATTCGTCAATTTGCTCATTTGTCTTGCTGATTGGAGCTTGTCCAGATACAGCGAGCACTTCCTTGATTTCCTCGACACTCTTGATCAGGACGCTCGCCCTATGTAAATCCACATTGTTGAGCCAGGGAGCAAAAGCACCACCGGTGACCTCCCCGGCTGCCGCAATGTAAAGCTGGCCGTCATCGTAATGTTTGGCCGTGGAGGTCATAACTTCCTTAGAAGGCTTCCTCGTGCCCTTTACGATCTTCCCGATCAGGGAAGCATCTACATGAGCTGCAGCACCGGCTGAAGCCCGTGTCTCCCCTTTTCGTTTCAGCACTTCCTCAAGTGCTGGCCCAAATTGTCTAATTGCCATTGCTTTATCAATCTCCTTTGTCCGATTTAATGGGAGATGACGGACAAGGATCTGATGTAATATGAAGTTGTGAGCAAAACCTTCCCCTCTCGTCATCCCCTCCGCCGCTGACAGCTGGTACCGCTCTGGCGGCTTTCTTCTATCCTCTTCAAATTTTTCATTGCTTCCTTCAGCACTCGTTTTCGCTCAAGCTTTGATAAGCTTTCAGGATTTACGGCATAATGCGGAAGCGACATGTCCAATGCGATTTCAACATCAATGTTTTTTAGCAAGCTTCTGGTTACAGTTGCTGATACACAGGCGGATCGAGATGTTTGACGCATCCATCTAAATCGCATTTTAGGCTCCTTCCTCGAACTCTTCCTTTTTCTCTGGTTCAGGAGCCTCGTGTACGATTCTTAGGGCCTCGACCATCCTTTCCATGTCTGGTACATATTCGGGTTTATAGGTGATGCCTGAAGGTGTTTTCATCGTGTCATCCCTCCTTTACTTGAATTTCACAAGCACATAACGAGTCTTATTGTGATCCGGCCACATACTATGCAAGGTCCAACCTTCTGAAAGCAACTTGTTCACCTTCTCAGGATCATTTGTTTCATTGACTGCCCTCGCTTCAGATAATTGATGTTCCATTTACCCGACCTCCTCACCAGAATGTTCTTTAAAGGAACATTTATCGTTAAAAAAATTTTCCCATGGTACTCCTAACACCATTGCTATTGATTTTGCCGCCTTCACCGATGGTGTTTTTGTTCCGCTCTCAATATTAGTGTAGTAACTTCGAGAAATAATAGCTTTTTCAGCAACTTGTTCATGTGTCATTGCTGCTTTTTCTCGAGCTATCTTTAACCACAATCTCAACAGACTCACCTCCAATTGTTCCTTTTAGTAACTTTATGTCACTATAATACGTTACCGAAAGGAACATGTCAACCATTAATGTGCCTTTTAGGAACATTACTTTAAAGTTTCTTTTAGGAACATTATAATAGCCTTATCCTTTAAAAGTTGGTGTAAATGTAGATGGAGATTTTTTCGAAGAGGCTTAAAGCTGAAAGAGAATCCTACAAGCAAAATAATCCTAAGTGGACACAAGAATATATGGCTGATCTAGTGGGAGTTGCACGAACTACATATACCGCTTATGAGAATGGCACAAAGCTCCCCCCAATGGATACTTTAAGTAAACTAGCAGATATATTCGATGTCGATACCGATTACTTGCTTGGTAGAACTTCTATCAGAAAAAAACCAGAGTCTAGTATGTCCTTTTTCGGCGGCCCCGAAAAGTACACTCCTGATGAAATTGAGGAAATGGAAGCAGCTCTTGAAAGATATCGTGAAATGAAGCGTAGAGCAACAGAACAAGCCGAAAAAGAAAAGAAAAGCAAATAATTTAGAATGGCCAGCTATGGCTTTTCTTTTTAACCAAAAAACGAACATATATTCCCTAAGTGAGGTGTATTTCATGATTTTTCCCAACTACTACGAAACCACACTGGAACAGTGGATATCTGATCGTTATCGAATAAATAATATCATTCACCCTGAAGACCTCGATTTAGATCGGATTAGTGACGCATTTCTTGTCGATCTCCAATATGACCAATGTCCACCGTTTTCAGATAATGAAGATAGAGTTATCTTCTTAAACAAGAAAGACCCCTATCCTATCGCACGGATGGTATTCTTCCATGAGCTTTGCCACGTGCTCAGGCATGCTGGCGATCAACGAAGGATGAACAAACTCTTTAGAGATGGCCAGGAGGCTGATGCAAAAGCCTTCATGTTGTACGCGTCAATGCCTTACTACATGATCTCTCAACTTGACATTCCTGAAAACCAAAGTGACGCAATATATTATCTGGCAAAGACGTTTCGTGTACCTCCAAAACTCGCTAAGCAGCGCCTCCTTCAAATTCAAAGAAGAGAGCTCCAAAGCACCCTGATGTTGTCTCAGACACCTATTGCAGGTGAGGTGCTTATTGACGTACCAGCAGAAACACAAATCTATGCATATTACGATCCAGCGGGCAATCTCGAGTACCCATCACAATTGATACTACATATTGACGAACACACCTTACATACATGTGATGAGCTTCTGTTTTCTATAGACGATTCCCTTGCCCACATTGATGAGAGTGAACTACAGGCTTTTGCTAATTGTCAGCCTGTGTTAAGTGATGACCTAGATTACAAAGACGGCAAATTCAGCTTAAAACTTGGTCAGCTCACAAGCAGATATCGTTACGCTGCACAGAGTTTTGTAATCCAGATGAAAGAACTCAAAACTGTAATGGAATTTCACGGAGCATATTGCACATAAGGAGGATCCCCATGATTAATTTTGCTGAAAACCAATTTAAAGACGTAGTGATATATCCCCGTGTTTCAAGTGATGATCAGCAAGAACGGGAAACAATTCAAAGTCAGATCGAGTTTGCAATTAAGTATTGTGAACTCCATGGTTTGAATATCACTGATTGGTATAAGGATGATGGTATCTCCGGGACAATTCCTTTAGACGAAAGACCAGAAGGTAAGAGATTATTAGAAGACGCCAAGGCGGGTAAGATCAAAACCGTCTTAATCTATAACATGAAACGACTTGGACGTAAGGCCCGAATCACTTTGGATGCTATATATCAACTTGAAGAGTACGGTGTAACCATCAAATCGATGACTGAGCCATTTGACACCAGTACACCAATGGGCCGTTTTGTTATTACATTATTAGCCGGTCAAGCGGAGTTTGATCGAGATACCCTGCTTGAAACCTTATGGCATGGAGCAAACCGAGTTGCTCGCTTAGGCCAATGGCTCGGAGGGATTGTTCCATATGGATATCAGGTAATTGATAAGTTCCTGCAGATCAATGAGGAGCCGCTGCCTGGTAAGGAAGATTTATCTGAAGCGGCAGTAATTCGTTTAATGTACCACCTGGTAGGTGATGAAAAGTGGTCAACGGTGCAAGTAGCTGATTACTTTAATTCTTTGAAAATCCCGCCTTCGTATGTGAAAGATGGACGTAAGATTAAAAAGGGAAAACGTAAGGTAAACACCGCTGGCGTATGGACACCAGGCAGAATTCGTAACATGATTGTAAGCACGACATATAAAGGGATTCATGTTTACGGGAAACGATCAAAAAAAGATCGGGAACTCATTAAACGAGAAGTGCCTGCAATTGTATCCGAAGATCAGTGGAATAAAGCCCAGCAGGCATTACACGATAACCAGATTGAGGCTTTCCGAAATCAGAATCGGGACAATCTTTTGCGAAGTCTTATCAAATGTGGAAGCTGTGGCTTAACTTATCACGGAGCTTCTTATGCAGGCTCTGGTCGTAAACCAACGGCCTATTATATCTGCGGTGGTAAGACAGTCTACAGAGGCCCCCTACAAGGCAAATGTCAATCCAAAAACATTCCGGCTGAATGGATTGACAACATGGTCTGGGAGGAATGTGTCCGATTTATACGTAATCCTGGTGATGCGATTAAGGAAATGAACACGGGGATGGAAATCCAAAAATCGAAGGTTGGGGGGTATTTATCTGAGAGAGAGATGGTCCAGAAAAGTATAGATGATAAACAAAACGAGCGTCAGGATATCCTCTCTCTCTACAGGCAAAAAATGATAACTGCATTAGATGTAGAGAAACAACTCCAGGAAATCATGACCGAAACTGTATCACTCGAAAACAGATTGAGAGAAATTGACAATCTTATCAGGGCCGAAGATAATCTGAGTAGAGATTTCAGCTCGGCGGAGGAATTACTACTGAGTCTAAGAAGCAAAATTGATGATAACCCATCTTTCGAGATTCGGCGCGAAATTGTCAAAACGTTGGTTAAATCTGTTATCGTTGAAACCATACCTTCTCCAACTGGAGGCAGACCTAAAGCAAACGTTATTGTGAATTACTCATTTAACAAAACAGTTCCAGCCGATTTAACATTTGCCCAAGGTAAAAATCACACGGTTGTCCGTGCGGCTATTACGGCAGCGACCATCCGGCACAGCAATGCACCTGCAGCGTGGCGAGGATCGCCCAATACCGCGCGCGGATATCCGGCCCCTTAATGGACCGGATCGATCTGCAGGTTGACGTGCCAAGGCCCAAAGAATGGCCGGGAAGCACGCCGCCGCTGTCCTCGAAGGCGATGCGCGACCAGGTTTATGCCGCCCAGACCATTCAGCTGGAGCGATACCGCCGCCTTCCGATCCGCTGGAACAGCGAATTGTTCGGCAGCTATTTAAGAACCCACGCTGCACTCGATAAAGCTTCAGCGGAGCTTCTCCAAGTAACGCTCGATTCCCTGGGGCTCAGCATGCGGGCATATGACCGGATATTGAAGCTGGCACGGACGATTGCGGATCTGGAGGCTTCCGCCGACATCCAGAGCCGCCATGTTGCCGAAGCCATTCAATACCGCCAGCTGGATCGGCAGTACATCGTTACGGAGGAGCCTCTATAAATCTGATAGGTTCAAAGCATAGTAGCTGTTGGCGATACTTCAACTCATATACATAAAGAACTCTCATGGCTGAATGTGCCTTGGAATCTTGCTTATCTATGGAGGGATTATGAAGAGAAAATGGTCAATCATGTTATTCCTATTCTTATTAGTTCTGGTTGGATGCTCTTCTTCCGCTGGAAGTTTCCCGTCGAATAACATGATTAAAATAAAAAAAGAGGTATACATTGCAAGCAATGACACAATTCCTAAGGATGAAATAGCCGATCACATAGGTGAGATTGAGGTATCCTCTACAGATGTAAGGGATCATGATGATGATCATATAATAAGCTCCAACTCCTATGAAGCAGGAACTAGACTATTCAAAATTAAAGATAAGAACCATATGGATATGATTGCAGTAGAAGAGTCTGAAGAACAATATGTGATCGCTTATAATACCAAGTATAAAAAGAGTAAGTAAAGAAAAAATGCCCCCTTAAGGATAATTTCCTTTTGTGTGGCATTTTTCACTCTCTTTGTGCCAATTGATCCTTGTCGAGTCAAGGAGATCCTATTGACAGTGTATTCTATTATAGCATTATCGGCCTTCCAGACTCCTCCATTGTGAAACGTGGAACGAGTTCGGACTGCGATCAAAAACTGATGGGTCGGATTATCTCCTGAATTAATCACGATTTAATCTCGCACCGGCAGGTCTTCGCAAGGAGATCCCCTCCTCTGAACAGGCCTTCGCCCTCGCAAAGGGCTGCCAAAAATATTCCGAATATCTAGGGTGAGTTGAACTACATATGGAAAGTGAAGCAATATCAATACCATTAACGAAGATTAGTCATATTATGAGAGAATTCTCAATCTCCCTAGTTAGTTGAAGAACATAGTAAGACCCTGCGAATGTTAAAGTGCAGGGTCTTAACTCTTTTAATTATTTTTTCATTGCATATTAATCAGCTTTTTTATCCATTTAATCGTAATTTCGTCTTGTACCTCTGGATTCATATCTGCAGGAAACTGTAAATATTGTTCTTCCTCTGGCAACTTATGCAGTTGACTCTGAATAGTAGCATCAGCCGTGCTGTCATTGTAATATTCCGGGAAGCGAAATTCTTGTCCTTGAAGTGACTGATAAACATGAAAACTGTACTTAATCCCATTCACTTCGCAAAAAGCATGTCCTTGAACTTTCGGATCACACCAGACATGCGTACCCTTCAATTTTTGCAAGGAAAGCATAAACCCATTCTTCTGCGCTTCCGTTAAATGAAAATCTTCCAAATAATACTTCATTGACACTCGATTAAAATTCGTATCGATAATCTGGTAGTTCAGAATTAACTCAGCGCCTCTTTTAAGAACAGGATTGAAATAATCCTCCTGAATCCTCCCCCTATACTTAAACAGTCGGCTCTGGACCAAGTAGTCGATATTGCTATGGTCTAAATTCCGACCAAATGTTAATAAAAATCTTCTCTTTTCCACTTTTATTCCGAACCCCATTTTGGAAGTGAATTATGATACAGGTCAACATTTCCCTTATGATCTTTCCAATCATCTTTAGTATGATAATGCCACCGAGTATGATTTCTAGATTGGGAAGTATAAACATCTAGCCTCAAGTATTCCTTACCATTTTGGCCGTATAAAGAGATTATATGTTCACCTTGTCTAATCCCGTTGGCTTCTGTAGCAGATTCTGGCCCGACGTTTCTAGAATAACCATTAATTTCGTACTCTCTTTTAATTCCTGGTTCTATCTTCGGCCATACTACCTCATCAAATTGTCTACCTATTTGCTGAACGATTTTTTCCCCATCTTCTTCTTTACTGCTGCTTTTATTATAGCAGAAACAACAGCCCAAACAATGGGCCAAACAGCTGGCGAAATTTCACTCTGAATATTGGAGTCTGACAAATGACTTATTGTAGATGTCTGGCTACTTGCTATATCTGCAAATGCAAGTATCATGGCAAATTCTCTGCTATATTCATTATATTGATCAATTTTCGCTCTTAAGTTATCGTCTGCCTCGATTGCTTCCTCTATACTGGTAGAGTTCTCTTGGATGAATAATAGAAGTTCTTGAATCTCGCTTTCAGTTAGGTTTAATTCATCTTGGATTTGCTGAAGTTCATTATGTGTTGGGAGGGCAGATACTGTAATTGCAGCGAATGCTGTATTTAACAACATTACCAAAACTAAAACCGATGCTATTTTCTTGATACTACGCCAAAAACTCAAATAAACCATCTCCTTATATATATTGTTTGTCACCACCTAGAAAATTACTATATATTCTATTTATTTACAAATGATGAAAGTTCTATTTTATTATATTGTTCTTTAATGAATATTAAATGGTATTTTTGGTATATTAAAATAGTTTCACTTCCAATATTTACATATAGGTTTAGCTAGCTAATTTCAGTCACTTTTCCAGATCAACTTGTTGATCACGATTACCAGTGATCTGCCTGAGGAAGTTATTCCCTATCATGTTAAACACAACCGCTATTACATCTTGAGTATCCGCGCTTCAGGCCGGCTACCGTCAACCTTACCATTCTATGTCTTCTCAACCATCCTCATATCACGAAACAACAGACTTTGAAACTCCCACGTGATACTTTCCAAACAGTGTACCCTGTCACGATCCCAGTGACATCCCGGGTAATATAGACTTCAGCTTGTTCAGGATGACTCGATGACTTCGTCCAACATATCGCTGATCATTTAATTCCTGCTTAGAGATTGACCGGAGTCCGTACCTTTGCCGAGCCCTACTGCATCTTCACAAAAGTGCCCGTACCTTTCCCCGACAACCGCCTCAGCTACCTGAGACCGAGTTGTCCGAATATTCTCCCGCAGTTTCCCGATCACTTGTCTTATTTCTTGAGGATTCTGCACGAAACGATTTACCCCATTGATGGTAAAAATCGTTTGGAGTAGTATGAAGCTATGAGTACACCTAATATAACCAAATTTTATATCCCCACGCCTCGGCCGCATGCGGTTTTCCGGCGGCGATTGACCGAGAGGCTCAGCAAGGGGTGTTACCGCAAGTTAACCTTGATCTCTGCACCCGCGGGCTATGGCAAAACGACGTTAGTCAGCGAATGGCTCAACAGCTGCGGGCGGGCGGCTGCATGGATATCGCTCGAAGAAGGGGACAGCGAACTTACACGCTTTTTGACCTGTTGGATTACTTCATTACAGACACTTAAGGAGAATATAGGGGAAGGCATACTTGCTGTGCTTCAAACTCCCCAACCGCCGCCGACCGAGTGGATCCTGACCGCTCTTCTTCATGAAATCTCTGCGATTTCATCTCCGTTCATCCTTGTTCTAGACGATTATCACG
The DNA here is from genome assembly GCF_038003785.1 of Paenibacillus sp. FSL W8-0919. Classification (NCBI taxonomy): domain Bacteria; kingdom Bacillati; phylum Bacillota; class Bacilli; order Caryophanales; family Paenibacillaceae; genus Paenibacillus; species Paenibacillus sp. FSL W8-0919. The sequence continues at coordinate 3,506,952 of NZ_JBBOPV010000001.1, read as the reverse complement.
CAGTGAAATCGGAAGCGGTCGATGCTGCTTTGCTCTTCATGCTGAACCATTTTCCCTCACAAATGCATCTTGTCATAACCACCCGCGAAGACCCAAACATCCCGCTGGCTCGATTTCGGGTTCGGGACCAATTGAACGAGCTGCGTGCAGCCGATTTAAGATTTACGTTCTCCGAATCCGAGGATTTTTTGAACAATGGCATGAGCCTTGAATTATCCGGGGATCAAATAGCCTCATTGGAATCGCGTACCGAAGGCTGGATAGCCGGTCTGCATCTGGCAGCGCTTTCCATCCAGGGAGATCGTGACGCCGTTCGGCTCATTCCGTCTTTTAACGGCCGCCATCATTTCGTCCTCGATTATCTGGTAGAAGAAGTCCTGGATCGGCAGCCGATGGCCGTTCAAGCCTTTTTGCTGCGGACATCCATCCTCGAGCGGCTCTGCGGGTCTTTATGTGACGATGTCATGTTCGAGGAGTCGGTTTCCAGTAATGAAACATTATTGGAGCTTGAGCTTAAGAATCTGTTCGTCGTGCCGTTGGATCATGAACGACAATGGTATCGCTATCATCATTTGTTTGCCGATTTACTCCGCAAAAGGCTGCAGGAAAGTCTTGATGATAGCCATATTGCTGAATTGCATAGACGAGCGAGTGCCTGGTACGAACACAATGGCTACGAAATCGAAGCATTCCGCCACGCCGTGGAATCCAACGACATGGATCGCGCCGCATTGCTGCTCGAAGGCAATGGAATGCCGCTGCATCTTCGCGGGGCTGCGAGCATTTCCTTGACTGGCTGGCGTCATTGCCTGCTGCCGAATTGAACGCCAGACCTGCATTGTGGGTGATGTATGGTTCAGCGTTGCTGATCACGGGCAAGCTGACAGGCGTTGAGCACAAGCTGGCTGCAGCAGAGGCGGCTTTGGCAGGTGCTGAAGAAGACGTCCGTGTCAGGGATCTGATCGGAGTGATTGCCGCCACTCGAGCGACATTGGCATCATTGGTGTTGGCCGGCAGCCCTTCCGATGCGGTCAACAAATTAAGGAAAGCCGAAACGGCGATGCAAATTACACGGCCAGACGATAAGACGAATGATCTTGTCGAGCTGATTGCACCCGCAAGGGATGCCGGGGTAAGTGAACATCAAGAAATCGACCATCCAATCGACCAAGTAATTGTTCAGGCACGCCGTGCACTCTCTTATCTGCGACCGGATAATCTTCCCGTGCGGACGGCAGCCGCTTGGATGCTGGGCGTCGCCAGCCAGCGGCGCGGAGTTTATTCCGACGCTCGTGACGCCTATAACGAAGTCATATCGAACAGCCGAATGATGGGGCATCAGCTGATGGCAGTAATCGCCATCACGGGACTAGGGCAAATCGAGGAAGCTGAACATCGAACCCGCACAGCGGCGGAATATTACGAAGAGGCTCTGCGATTGGGCGGAGATTTGCCACTTCCGGCTCTTCGTGAAGCGCAGCGCGGGCTAGCACGAATGCGCAAAAATGCAGTGACGAGCAGCCTCATTGAGCCGCTCAGTCAGCGGGAGCTCGAAGTGCTTGGGCTCATTGCAAAGGGGCTTTCAAACAAGGAAATCGGCGAGAAACTCTTTTTGGCCTTGGACACGGTCAAAGGGCATAATCGCAGGATTTTTGAAAAACTCCAGGTGCAAAGACGAACGGAAGCGATCGCGCGAGCCGCTGAATTGAATCTGCTCCCGAACCACCGAGAACCACACTAAAGTGTCTACAGGCACCACTCCTCTTGGAGCTATACTGCATATAAAATGAGCCAGGGGGAAATCAACATGAAAAGAATGGCAAAGGTTGCAGGGGCTTTGTTTCTAGTATCGACGTGTGCTTACATGATCGGGAGCGGAATTTTGGATCCTGTGCTGCATCGCCCGGATTTTCTTACACATCTGTATTCCGACCGAATAAATGTGGTCATGGGTTCGTTGTTGGAATTGATCAACGCCGTAGCGGTTATGGGGATTGCCATGCTTCTGTACCCCATTTTAAAGAAGCATAACGAACCGTTTGCGCTCGGATACTTCGGATCCCGAATCGTTGAGTCTGTGCTGCTGATCATAAGTACAGTCGCGCCGCTTATACTTATTGCACTGAGTCATCATTCCATTTCGGCAGGTACGGCCATGCATCCTTACTTTGAAACGATAGGCAATGTATTGCTAGAAGCGCATTCTATGCTCTTTCAAATAGCCATGATCGTACTGAGCTTGGGCAGCTTGCTGCTTTGTGATGTCCTCTATCGATCGAGGCTGGTGCCGCGGTTTTTGTCAGTCATCGGTTTCATCGGGTATGCCGCCTTGTTGGCCAGCAGCTGTCTGGCGATCATCGGTCAAGACATCGGACCCGTTCTGTACGTTCCAGGGGCCATATTCGAAGTCATGTTTCCCATTTGGATCATGATTAAAGGATTTCGTCTTCATGCGGCGCATTAGTAATGAAGGGGATTGCGAAGAAAAAGAACATGGAGCTCGAATAGGAATTTGACTCAGAGACGAGTGCTTTGAATAAACAAGGATCGAAATCCCGCTCATCTAGAGTCGTGGACCGGGCCGGTGAAGATTCACCTCGGTAAACATGACAAAGAAGTCATGCTTGGAATAAAGCCCCCTGCACTTCCGGGAGGTTTTGCAGGGCCTTACTCTTTTATTATTTACTTCATGCTAATCAGTCTGTTAATCCATCTGATCGTTATTTCATCCTTGACCTCTCGACTCCAATCGGAAGGGAACTGTAAATATTGTTCTTCTTCAGGCATTTTATGCAGTTGACGATGCACAATAGGATCAGCATTTTCATCATCACTGTAATATTGGGGAAACCGGTATTCTTGTCCTTCCAGTGATCGATAGACATAAAAACTGTACTCGATTTCGTCCACTACACAAAAGGCATGGCCTTGTACTCTCGGATCGCACCAGACATGGGTCCCCTTTAGCTTTTTCAAAGTAAGCAGGAACCCGTTCTTCTGCGCTTCCGTAACATGATAGTCATCCAAATAATATTTAGATGAGATTCGGTCAAAGTTCGTATCGATGATCTGGTAGTTGAGAATCACGTCGGCCCCCTTATGAAGAATGGGGTTAAAATAATCCTTCTGGATCCCGCCCTTATACTTGGATAATCGGCTCTTTACCAAGTAGTCGATATTACTGTGATCCAAATTCCGGCCAAAGGTTAAAAGAAATCGTCGCTTTTCCACTTTTACTCCAATCCCCATTTTTGGAATCAAATTATACAACCTATCATTTTTACCCACTTTGTGATTACGGCTTTAAGTATAACAGGACCAATCATCTAAACAATAGGTCAAATTGCAGGTGAAAGGTCGCTTTGGATTCACATTAACGATAGCGGGAGCATGAAAAAGGTCCATTCCATTTGCAGCTTTCACCCTAAAAAAGGGCAATGGCTGAGCCGCATATCGGATCATTCCTATGCTCTCCATGCTCTCCGAGGCTTCTCCAGGAAAACGCTGATCCATTCCAGAGGTTGAAGGCTGTTGGATACAGTACGTAGATTTGAGCAAGCCAAAAAGGTGATCGGGTTTCCCCACCCACCACCTTCTCTTTCATTATCTCGTTCGGCCACGGTCCCTTAAAACGCATCCGGAATATGCTCCAGCGCATCTACCGTCATATCGTCGCGAAGCAGGATCGAAATGACATCAAAACGAACCGGGGAGTCATGCAGCCTTTTGGAATGGACATACTGCTGCGCGGTATTTCGAACCTGCACAATTTTACGGGCATTCACGGACTCGGACGGCATTCCAAAGCCCGGCGCTCCACTTCGGCTGCGCACTTCAATAAAGATAAGCGCACCTTTCCATTCGGCAACGATATCCAGTTCGCCGAATCGGCATCGCCAATTCCGGTCCAGCACCCGATAGCCCTTCTCCTGCAGCCAGATGGCCGCGGCTTCCTCGGCGGCTGCTCCCTTTTGCCTTCGGTTGTCCTTTCCCGCCTGCGGCATTATGGCATTCCCCCTTCCCCGGCTTGTCGATCCGCCCGATATATATAGGTCAGCACTTCTGCCACCAGTTGATACAGCTCCGGCGGAATCTGTTGATCCAAATCCAGCTTCGACAAAATTTCAACCAACGCCGCGTCTTCCTGTACCGGCACGCCATGCTCTTTTGCCTTCTCAAGGATCGATTCTGCCAGCTTGCCCTGTCCTTTGGCTACGACAACCGGCGCATCGCTCTCTCCGGGCGTATATTTAAGGGCGACGGCTTTCTTTCTTGCCGTGATAAGCCCATTTTGCTGCTCGTTCATATCCGCATGTCCACCCCTTTATAGGTCTGCGGCATATAATCCGCAGCGGTGCCCTGCACCGCCTGTTCGCCGATCTGCTGCGGTCCTTCCGGCATCGGCTCGGTCTTGACGCTCAGCAGCTGATAGCCGATCGAAGCGATGCCCGAGGCAAGCTCCTGCCTCATGGCCTGGAACAGCTCTGCGGTCCATTCCTGATTATTCCGGAAGCTCAAGCTGACGATCCGGTCAACAACCTGCACATCGATCAAGGTATGACCCAGATGCTTCATATCCAGATCAAACAGCAGCCGGCAGTTGGTTGCATCCAGTTCTCCTTTGCGCCCCCTGCGCGACTGGATATGGACGGATGCGGTCTGCTCGCCTCCCGGCCCGTGCAGGGGAATGAACATCGTGACTTGCGCAAACGGAGCCGTCCTGTCCGTATTCAGCAGAAGCTGCTGCCCCGTCAAATGCTGTACGATTTGTTGGGCCGCTTCTTTGAGTGCAGGCGGGGCATCCGGACTAGCGATCACCTGCAGCAGCACCCCTTTCAGCGAATCCTGCAGAGCCGCTGGCGATTCGCCGGCCGCTCCGGCTGCAGCGATCCCGGATGCGGGCGGCTGCAGCTGCGGAGATGCCTGTACCCTATTAGAGGCCGGCCCCTGACCGTTCACGCCTGGCGCCGGGGCTTGCGATGCGGCCGGGTGGCTTGCAGGGGCCAAGCCGACGCCGCCGCTGTCCGGCCGGGCTGCCGAGGGCGATGCTGCCGCGCTAGCAGCAGCAGGTGCCTGCCCGCCTGGAGCAGCGGCAGCAAGCCCCCGGTGCCGGGGGCTTGCCCGGCCACGGCGCCTGCGGGGGCTTGCCCCGCTGGGCCTGCCGGTGCACCGCCGGCATTGGCGGCGGCAGGGCCGGCCGCCCCGGCGGACCCGCCTGCGGCCGGGCCGCCGCTTCCGGGCAGCGCTACCGCCTGCTGCCCGCCGGGCTGTGCGGCGCTCGCTGCGCGCGCCGCCTCTCCCGCGGGGCTGCTGCCTGCCCCGCGCAGGGCCTGCTGCTCGTGCTCCGCACCGAGCAGCTTCAACAGCCGCCCCACCCATGGCTCCGCGCCAGGGGTGGGCGGCTTTGGCGAAGGGCCTGCGGCCCCTTCGCCCGGCGCCGCCGTTGCCGCAGGCGCGGCGGCATGGCCTGCGGCCGGCGCGGCCGCGGGCTGCGCCGCGTGAGCCGGCAGCTGCGCAAGCTCGCCGCGCAGCTGGTGCAGCAGGCTCTGCAGCTTCGTCAGCAGAGCCTGCGGGCCGGCAGCCTGCGTTTGCCCGGCTGGCACTCCGCTGCCCGCCGCTGCACTGCCCTGGGCGGCCCCGGCTTGCGCGCTCGGCGCTGGTTCCGGCCCTTGGGTATGGCTTGGCATTGCTGCAGGTGAAGCCGCCGGGAAGCCGCTTCCTGCTCCGGCCGCCCCTCCGGCTGCGGTCCCCCCCTGCAGCGCATGCGCAAGCTGCCCTTCGAGGCTTTGCAGCAGCTGATGCAGCTGCGGGCCGAACACCGCCTGATGCAGTCCTCTCACACTCTCCGCGGTAACCGGCAGTCCACGGTGGAACGCAATCGCCGCCGATTCCGCCCATTCCGCGGCGGGCACTTGGGGAGGCTTAGCCATCATGGCTTCTTTAAACGAAGCGATATGCTCCTTGGTCAATGGGACTCCCGCTTGCTGCATGCTGCGGATCATTTCCCGGTTCTCTTTCGTATCCGGGAGTCCGGCGAATTCCAATACCTCCGACATTGACGATGGCGACAACGGCTGGCCGGGCATTTGAGATAACGGTTTAAGAACCGCGGTTCCCCCTTCACCCGGCGGCTGGACCTGAAGCAGCGCCGTTTCGCCGGCACGCAGCGGAGTCTCCAGCTTGGCCTTCACCTGCACCCCTTGAATTTGTACGACGGCTTCCTGCCCGTCATCCGATACATTCATTACAACTCCGCGAACGACCTGACCCGGTTTCAGCTCCAGCGCCTTGACGTCTCCCGGCTTCTGCTCTCCCAGCAGCCCGCGTATCAACGATCCGATGTTCACGATGCTTCCTCCAAACGTTCCTTTTCCTATTTATATCGGCAGCAGCCCGCCTTTTGACAAGGGCGGGCTGCTAGCGGGATAAAGTTAGAACAGCGATAATTGCTCGATCTCCATATTTTTCAGAAAGCTTCTTCGGTGCATCGGCGTAGGTCCGTGCAGCTGCAGCTGCTCCCGGTGCGTCTTCGTGGCATAACCTTTATGTACGGCAATCCCGTATCCGGGGTACTGTGCCTCCCATTCCCCTTCGCATAACCGATCGCGGGTCACCTTGGCGATGATCGAAGCCGCCGCAATCGACTGGCTGTTCGCATCTCCCTTGATGATCGCCTGCTGCGGGATATCGCAATCGACCCGTTCGGCATCGACAAGCAGGAACTCGGGAGTGACAACAAGCTGATCCAAGGCCATTTTCATCGCGAGCCGGGCGGCCTGCTTAATATTAATACGATCGATCGTCTCGGCATCCACTCTCCCGACGCCTACGGCCAGCGCCTGGTCCATGATCTGTTCATAGAGGGCATCCCGCTTCTTCGCGCTCAGCTTCTTAGAATCATTGATCCCCTCAATCACAAGACCCTCCGGCAAAATAACGGCAGCAGCGACAACATCTCCGAACAAACAGCCGCGCCCGACCTCATCAACACCTGCAATATGTAAATAACGGGGCCAATACTCCCGCTCGTACATCAATAAATCTGTCATTTGCGATAGCTCCTTAGTACTCCTATACAAAGCATGATGGCTTCACTCTAGCTTGAGGATTATTTTCTCGCTTTCTAGCAGTTTCGTACGAGATCGATCTCCCCTTTTACTAGAGTATCATATCCCTAGGCCAGCGTCATCCCATCCGATTGGATCGATCACCTTGGTTCGACTGGTTTTACCATCCTTCCATCTTGACATATCTTCTGATCGTGTCATGATTCAGGCAATGAAGGATAGGAACGATGTATTCATATATTTTTTTGCAAGTACGTGGCTTTTTGGTTCTCTTCGGTGTCTAATTCATTGTAAATCAAGAGGAGGTTCTATAAAATGGCAGGAGCTCAGGACACCAAGTCTGTTTATCCGGATAAGCAGGCTAGCATTACAAGCTTTGAAAGCACGTATAAGCTGTATCGTCAAAGAATCCGCACCTACTTTTCGGTGAAATTGAACCCCATGGCCGCGGATGATTTGACGCAGCAGATCTTTTTGAAGGCTGTCGAAAATTTTCACAACTTTAGAGCCGGCTCTAATGTATTCACATGGATCTTCAAGATTGCCCAGAATACGTTAAAAAACGAATATCGGAGACTGTCGCGAAAAAAAGAAGCTCCATTCGATTTTACGGCTTTCGAATCACAATCGATCTCCCTTGAATTTACGAAATATGTTGATTATCGGATTGATATTGGAGCCGCGTTTAAAGCATGTAATGAGCTCGACCAAGAAAGCATTGCATTACGCTTTTTTGTGGACTGCACGCTGCCTGAAGTCGCCAAGATCGTTGGCATGCGTGAAAGCGCGGTGAAGAACAGATTGTACCGCTCTCTGGAAAAACTAAGGACAGAACTGAAAGAATGGGGGGACATCACCATCATGTCGATTCAAGATTTTATTTCCATTGTCAATAAGGGTGACGGCGAGGGGACGCACCAGCGTCTGAATAAGGTGCATCATGACTTGTTCGTTGAACTCGGGAACCATGTTGAACGAGTCTCGTCGAAATACCATCACGATCCATTGCGAAAAGTAATCATTGAAATATACCCCGATCTGCCAACCTTCCATCGGGCAGTAGGAGAAGCCGATGCGCCGAATTGGTTTATGGACACTTATGAGGGGAATATTCTTAAAATCGTATCTCCGTTGAACCCGGGACCCGAGCATACGTATCAATCTATCTTGAAAAGTACCGTCCACTTGTTCAAATGAATTGAATAACGATACCTGGGACTTCGAAACGATGAAAGGATTTCAGTTCTCCTATAGGTTCGTGGAATTTGTGATTGAGCAATATGGAATCGATACGTTAAACGAAGTGATCCGTAATCCTCATGATTTTAACCGGATCTTCCAATGCTCCGAGCTTGAATTGCACCAGAGGATGGTTGATTATTTAAAAAGGTAATCGGTATACAAACACAAAAAGCCCGGCAATGTACCGGGCTTTTTGCTCTTCTTAGATTCTCGAAACGGGGCATCCATTTCCCCTTGACCGTTTGCCGATCGTTGAACTTCTAACTGTTGCTTCTACTCGACCCCAGTCGGTATATAGCCGGTCTGAAATACTTCCCTACTTTTTCAAGCTCGTTCATTACGTATTTGATTTTTTCTTCATCTTGATGCCAGTTGTCTTTAGAAGTCCCCGTCTTGTCGATCACTGGGCTTACATAAAAAACCGTCTCGCTTGGAAATACAAATTGATAGGTTAAAAGCGCTCTTCGAGCATGATAGTTTTTACAGACCAGTACTACCTTCCTGGGATGAATGCCATGTTGCTGCAATACTTCCAGTGACAAGCGCGCATTTTCAAAGGTGTTCGCTGCTTTATCTTCCTTCAGGATGGATTCTGGAGGAACGCCTAGTGAAACTCCAACATTTCTCAGAAACTCCCATTCCGTTGCTTCGACATGCGGCGTGGAGCCGCCAGAAGGCAGGATACATGGAGCGATGCCCTGATGAAATAACATTGCAGCCCTTTCCATAAGTTGAGGATGGCTGGCACCTGGTATTAAAATAACATCGGATTGGTCCACCTCTGATTCAAAAAACATGAAGTCGCTAATACAGTCGAATGGAAATGGCATCATAGCCCCTCCTGTCATTGGCTGCGTATTTTCCCCGTTTAGATTAACTAGTAAACGTTCGAAACGGCCCTGATTTATATTCGTTCCTTACAGGATACCGAAGGGAGTAAACGAACATGTTTTTCTTATTCGACATGGCGTCCTCATGTTCCTTGCTATTTGAGTTACGGCGTCTCCAGCCTCCACGCTTGCCTGCGCTGCCCCGCCGGTTCGCCAAGCTGGAGCTTCGTGCCGTCTTCCGACACTTCCAGCGCTTGCCCGTTATGGAGAGAAACAATGGCCACGGTTCCGTCCTGATTGGGTTCAAGCCTCCAGCGCTGGTTGTTGAATCCGAGGTAGCTGTAAAGTTGAAGCCGATTTTGGCCCGTGTCCAAATCCAGCGCCTTCCCTTCGAGCGTTCGAATCGAATAGGTCCCGCTCCCTGCCGGAACGAGCATCCACTGCTGATGCTCCGATCCGTCAGGGGCTTGCACCGTAACCGGCTCCCCGTTCTGGGAACGATCCGCATGCAGCGCTTTGGGCATGGCGGCATTTTCAATCTTGGTCACTTCAAGCTCGGCATTCGACATATGGCTGGCATAGAGATGCTGGAAAGCCGCTTGGCCGCCGAACACGTGCACGCCGAAGCGGCCTTCAGCAAATGTGCCGTCCTCCAAGTCCGCGAGCTCCTGGCCATCCACCTCTACCCGGATATGCGGTCCGTTCGCCTCGACTTTAATCCGATACGTTCTTCCCGACTGAAGAAACGACGCCTTTCTTGCGAGCACCTGGCGCTCCTCGAACCTCCCCTCCACCTTGTAAAACAGCCGGATCGCCTTGAGATTCGGATCGAGATTCACATAATATCCGCTGCGACCGTCCCTACTGGCACGGAATAGAAGGGATCCGGCACCCCCGCTGTCTCCAAGCCTTATTTCTCCCTCATACGTAAAATTGCCTGCGGATATGTCCGACATATATGCGGCATCGCCGATATGGCCGCCCCGGATGCCGTCCTTGGTCAGCACCCATCGGGATGCTGAGACGTCCGACTTCCAACCGGTAAGGTTCGTATGAAAGACACCGCTGGTCACATTCACGCGCGTGCCGGACGATACTTTTCCGTTCGGCGTCGAGGCGGTAATGAGAGCAGTTCCCTCTCCTTTCGCCACGATCACCGTGCTCGAATGTCCAGATGACGTTACCTCCGCAACCTTTGGATCGCTCGACGACCAAACGATCCCGTCTGCCCCTTTACCCTGTCCGTTATCAATGGAAGCAAAGAGCGGTTTGGTCTGTCCCAAGGATAGCTCAAGCGTCTCGGTATCCATAACGACCCGCGGCTCTTTCGCCTCATCCTCCCTCCAAATATGCTGCAATGCATGGACTTGAAGCGATACCACCTTCACCTTCCCGCCCTCACTGTAAAAGCTCATGCCTCTGCTGGCCGGATCCGGGAAGATGACATCGGAGAATACGACCCTGCCGTCATTGCCGAACACTTCTACCGAGGATTCATCCACCAATATTCGCAGCTTGATCCGGTTGCCTTCAGGCTTGAGCGGGGCTTCGTGCAGCGTAGAGAACAAGTCCGAGAAATCCGTCATGCCGGATGCGGAGCGGTCTACGAACATCTTGCTGCCGGCTGCGCGGTAACCGACAAGCGTCCTCTGCCCGTCACCTTCACGCAGCCGGAACCCAAATTCGGAGGCGGCTCCGGTTGGCGGCAGCTCCAGCTCCGCCTCGATTTCATAAGCGCCTGATGTGATCCCTTTGAGCAGATTTTCGCCGGAAGTCCCCACCTCGCGGTTGGTGATGTGCAGAACGGGGCTTCGGAGCTGAGCGAGCTCTTCAATCGGAGTCTGATGCATCCGGATTCCCTCCTCCGTCTCCTTAAGCGACACTTGTCTCGGAATGCTCAGCTGCCCCTTCCACCCCGTTGTCGGAAAGCTGAACGGATAATCCCAATTGGTCATCCAGGCCAGCATGATTCTTCGCCCGTCCGGCATATCGGAGAAAGACATCGATGCATAGTATTCTTTGCCCCAATCCGTCTTCAGGACAGTGCCTGCCGGATTGTCGTTAATGAATTTGCCTTCGGGCGTCAAGTCACCGATGAAATATTCGGCATCGGAGCCCTGCGTGTTCGGATTGGCACCGGTGCTGATCATCAGCACCCATTTGCGCTTTTTGCTCCCTTCGACCGGAAGCTGAAACAGGTCCGGACATTCCCATACGCCTCCGCGGATGTAAGCTCCGTATCCGAATTGATCGGTCAAGGTCCAATTCAGCAGATTGGTAGAGGTGAACAACCGGATATGGTCGCCGCCCGATACAACCATCACCCAGCGATTATTGGCCTCATCCCGGACGACCTTCGGATCGCGGAAATCCCATCCGCCCGGATCCTCGCCGGTCTTCCCCGGATTTTCAATGACAACGGGATGCTCTTCCGAGTACTTCCAAGTCCGCCCGCGGTCGGTGCTGTACGCAAGACCGATTTTTTGATTGCCGTTATGCCGGTCCGGATTGTAGGAGGTATAGTAGGCGATCAGTCCTTTGCCTCCGGAGCTTCCGAACAAACCCGAAGCGTTCGTTGTATCGGCAACCGCGGAGCCGGACCAGACATGACCGAGATCATTCCATGGCAGGGCAATCGGCAGCCGTTTCCAATGAATCAGATCCCGGCTGACAGCATGCGCCCACTGTCCGCCGTCCTGGTGAAAGAGATGATACTCCCCTTCAAAATATACCAGTCCGTTCGGATCGCTTGCCGAGCCCCGAATCGGACTGTAATGATACTGCGGCCGATACTTCTCGGTATAGTAGCTGGCATAGGGCGTTATATAAACGTCTTGAAAATAAGCGATTCCGGAGCTGGCCATAACACCGTGATATCCGCTAGGGAAGGCCGTATCGACCATGTCGATCGCAGCCGGCTCATAACCGTCTACGAATATTTGAATCCGTTCCCCGATCGCTTTTACTTCCAGATGATGCCGGCTTTCCCGTTGACTCGGATAAGTCACACGGGATTCGTGAAGGATCGTCCCGTCGGCCTTTTTTAAATAGACCCTTACCCGCTCCCCCTCTCCCTGAAGAACAGCGGCATACCCTTCCGTTCCCTGCGCATTGCTTCTGAATAATAAGCCGGCCGAGCCTTGCCCGTTCAGGATCAGATCGCCTTCAAGCACAACATCCGCCTCATGGTTCCGGAATACTTTCTTGGCTTCCAGCCCGTCCTCTCCCGTGCCTTTGAGCCCCTTCAAATCCGGCTGCCATAATCCTTGGGAGGAGATGGGCTCCAACGTATTGCCAGACATATCGCTGACCCGGATGTTTTGAAACAGCGCTGAACCGTTCCAGACGTGCAGCCCGAGGCGGCCCGTCCGATGCGCAGCGGCTTCCGTATCAATGACCGGTTCATATTGCTGCCCCCAGTAAACCTGAAGCCGGGTTCCTTCCGCTTTGACTCTTAGATGGTATATGTCTCCCGGTTTCGCTTCGACCTTCCGTTCGACATTAAGGACACCTTCCCCGCCGCTAGCATCCTTCAGGCGGATAACGCCGGCACCGAGAGCGAGCTGCAGCATGTACGAGCTCCACCCGTCTTCACCGGAGCGGAACAGAAGGGTGGCATCTGCCTGGGGATCCGTTACCATAACATCGGCCTCATAAATAAAATCGTCGGCGACCGTTTCCGATATGGCCATCACATTCTCTTGCGGATCCGATGTTAGCCGAAGTCCCTCCCCTGTTACCTCCATCCGCCCTTTGCCATGCAGCTTCCATCCCGTTACATTCGAGTTGATTGCGCTTTCATTAATCATCGCGCTTTTCCCTTCTGCAGCTTCCGAAGCTGCGCTGTCCAGCTGGGTAACCAAACTGGCATGGGTATCCAAGCTCGAATTGGAAGCGCCGAACGATATTGCAGCGCTCGAAGCAGCCATCACGACAGCCAAGCTTAGAGACAGGATTAATTTTGCGAACCATTTCATCATACTCCCTCCAAATCCAACCTTGTATTTAAAACTTCCCTATTCGCAGCTGATGATCTTGCACTCCTTTTTCGTAATCTTCCCCGTCCCTATGACGAAAGCTGCCCTGCGGCTGCAGAGCAGCCATCGCATAAGAAATCGCTGCTAAACGGCGGAACGGCGGTCTTGAATCGCCTTTAATCCCAGTGCCAGCGCACCGTAAAGTCCGGCTTGAGAGCCCAAACCGGGTGGAATGATATATTCCTCGATCCGGTTCATAATTTCATCCGCCTGCACATAGCCGTTTAATATCCGTTGAACTTCGGAACGGACCAGCGGAAACAGATGGGCCTGCTGCATGACGCCGCCGCCCAGAATGATCTTCTCCGGGGAATGCGTCAAAATGATCCCTGCAACGGCCTGGGCGATATAGTAGGCTTCCATAGGCCAGGCCGGGTGGTCTGCCGGCAGCTGATCGCCTTTCACGCCCCAGCGCGCTTCGATCGCCGGGCCGGCAGCCATGCCCTCGAAGCAATCTCCGTGATAAGGACAAGCCCCTGCATATTGATCGTCAGGATGGCGTCTTATCAGGACATGGCCTCCTTCCGGATGAACCAGTCCATGGACGAGCCTGCCTTCGGCATATACGCCGACCCCTACGCCGGTACCGATCGTTATATAAACGCAGCTGCCCAGGCCTTTTGCCGCTCCCCACACCGTTTCGCCGTAGGCTGCCGCGTTCACGTCCGTATCCCAACCGTATGGCACATCATAATGTTTCTTCAGTTTCCCGAGCACGTCGCAATGTCCCCAGCCCTGCTTCGGCGTCGTTGTCACGAACCCGTATGTAGTGCTGCTGGGCTTCAAATCGATCGGGCCGAATGAGCCGATGCCGATCGCATCCACATTTTTTTCGCTGAAGTAGGAAATGACGCGGGACAGCGTAACATCCGGATGCTCTGTCGGAAAATGGACGACATCCTCCATGATCCCAAGCTCATTGCCAACGCCGCAGAGAAACTTGGTGCCTCCTGCCTCAATTGCTCCGATACGCATATCTTCATGCTCCTAACCTGGCTATATATTTTTGCGTGTTACAACGACAATTCGTAGAGACGAAGAGATCGGATCACTTCTGCTTGCTCGGCGTCGCCCGCTTCTACGGTCAAGCTCATCGATGCTTTATCCGGATAGATCAGGTCCGTGAAGACGATCTGACCGCCGCCTGCAAACACTTCGACGGAGGAACGGTCGACCAATATCCGAAGCTCCACATGCTCATCCTTGGTTTTCATTTGCGCTGCGTGTCTTCCGGGAAACGCGGGGTGGAAATCCGAAATGCCGGACCTGGACCGATCCACATAAACCTCGGATGCTGGGCCGTTGTACCCGATGACCGTCTCCTGCTCCGGCCCGATTCTTATTTTAAACGCAATGGCGCTGTCAGCTTTGATGACCGCATGGATTTCATAGCTGTCCAGCCGGAGCTTCGACAGCTTTGCAGCCACCGTAGCTGCGTCTGCCCGCTCAATGGACACAACCGGTCTCCGGTAACGCTCCAGCTCACGCGCCGGCTGCTGAATCAGTTCCGCCACGCCGTCGCGTTCTTCCAGCTTCAGCTCGCGTACCGTGGTCATGGCCCCCCGATAGCCGGAAGTCGGTGTCTGGTTTGCATACTTCCAGTTGCTCATCCAGCCGATAAATAGACGCCTGCCATCCGCTTCCGGGATATCCGACCAGCTGACGCCGGCGTAATTATCCCGTCCGTGATCGAGCCAGCGGATCCGGCTAGCCGACGCTTCATCGGGCTTAAAGCACGCTCCGTCGAACTCACCGGTAAAAAACTGCGTTCGGGAGCCTTCGGCATACGCCGGATTGTCGCCGATGCTAACGAGCATCACCCACTTCGTCATCCCTTCGCCGACCGGCAGCGGGAACAGGTCCGGACACTCCCATACCCCGTCGTGGGATCCGATCCCTTCACCGAACTCGCTTCCAAAAGCCCAATCCTTCAAATCAGGAGACGTAAAGATGCAGACCGTCTGTCCGCATGCCACGATCATGACCCATCTCTTCGTCGCTTCATGCCAGAATACCTTGGGATCGCGAAAGTCAACGTAGCTCTCATGCTTCAGTACCGGATTTCCGGCATATTTCGTCCACGTCCTCCCGCTGTCTTTGCTGTAAGCGAGGCTTTGGTACTGCTTGACTTCGGTGCCGCCGGCAGCTTCGACATGATGCGTAAAGATGGCAACCAGTCCCGGCTCGTCATCGAAGAACCCGGTCGTATTGTGCCAATCGACAACGGCGCTGCCGGAAAATATCATGCCGTGCTCATCGGGCAAGAGCGCGATCGGAAGCTCTTCCCATGCCACCAAATCCTTGCTGACCGCATGCCCCCAATGCATCGGTCCCCAAGTCGTACCGAACGGATGATGCTGATAAAATAAATGGTACTCTCCCTTGAAAAAGACCATCCCGTTCGGATCGTTCATCCAATTCTGCTTCGGGGAAAAATGATATACGCCCCGGTAGTTATCCTGTGTAATCGTTGACATGATCTGTGCTCCTTTAGTTGTAGTCATATAAAAGAGCAGCCGTGAGCCATATTCGGAAACCGCACGGCTGCTGAGTCCTTATTTCGTGCTGCGATCATATCCCGCCTGTTTGATGGACAGCCATTCCTGCAGTCCAAGACGGTCCAGCTCCTTCAGATAAGCATCCCATTCCTGATCGATTTTTCCGTTCTGGTACCATTCGGTGCGCATTCTCTCCAGGTACGGGAATAAATCCGTTTCGATGGTGGACAACCGGTCCAGCTCCTCGATGGAGAAGAACACCTTCGGATACGTATTCTCCGCTTTCATATGCGGTACCATGACATCCTTCATCAGCTTCAGCCTCCATGCCGCGTCATCCGGCATCGTGGTATATTTGCCGTAATATTCGTCGAGGATTGCGAGCGGCCCCGCAATGCTCGTTTTTTGACGCAGTTCGACCGGGGCGGTTCCTTCAAGCGGAAGATGCTTCAGCATTCCCTTCTCCTCGTCCAGCTCGAAGATATTCTGCTGCGTATCGTCTCCGTATGTCCCCCAGTTGTTCTGTACCGACTGCAGCGGCTCATACAGCTGATCGACCCATTTAGCGGTCTCTTCCAGATGCTTGTTGCTGCTTGTAATGACCATTCGGCCGCGGTCAAGACCGATTCCGTTCGTGCGGGTGACATTCTTCTCCCCGCTCGGACCGGCAAGCGGCGGCATCAGATCATAAGCATCGTTCATGCCGGTAATGTTCGCTTTATCCCAAGTGAAGTACAATCCGTATCGATGGTCTTTGCCTTTGGCGAGATAGGTGTTCCAATCCTGCTGGAACGCTTCGATATCGATAAGTCCTTCCTCGTACAGCTCATTCACAAACTTCACGGCATCTTTATAGCCTTCTTCCGCTGCGGTGAAGACGACCTTTCCATCGTCGGTGACCACGGTATGATCCCAGTTCTCTCCAAGCCCGAATGATGCAAAAAGGAAGGTCAGATCCTCGCCGCCCGGCTTATTGATGAACGATAGCGGAATTTCATCCGCTTGTCCGTTTCCGTTCGGGTCCTGCGTCTTGAACGCGATCAGCACCTCTTTCAACTCCTCGGTCGTCGTCGGCATCTCAAGCCCGAGCTTGTTCAGCCACTCGACATTGATCCACGGGAAGTTATCGACCGATTGAATGCGCTCCTTGCCGGATCCCAGCTCTTCGATCCACGGAAACGAATAAATATGTCCATCCGGTGCCGTAATCAAACTTCGGTATTCTGGGGCTTGCTCCAGCACCTTTTTGAAATTCGGCATATGCTGGTCGATCAAATCCTCGACGGGGATGATGACCCCGTCCTTGGCCAGCTTCAGCAGATCGTAATCGCCGTATCCGGCGTCAAAGATCGCGTCCGGGAGATCGCCGCTGGCTACGGCCAAATTCCGTTTCTCCGCAAAAACGTCGCTGGTGTAATTTTTCCAGTTGATATGAATGCCCGTCTTCTCCTCCAGTCGCTTGTTGATCAATTTGTCGTTCGGGTCGGCCGGCGCGAGCGGCGAGCTTTGCGTCAGGAAGTTGAGCGTTACCTTCCCGTCCGGCGATTCGCTCTCCGCCTTGCCGCCCCCGCCGCAGCCGGAAAGGAGCAGCAGCGCAGCGAGCGCCGATATCGACATGACCTTGCCTGCGGTTCTTTGGGTTCTTGTCTTTTTCATTCGAATGACCTCCATATCATTGCTATTTATGCTCAGGGGGTGCCTATTTCAAGGAACCGACCATGACGCCTTTCTCGAAGTATTTCTGGAAGAACGGGTACATGACAAGCAGCGGAAGGCTTGAGATGACAATCGCGGAGTACTTGATCATCTCGGACAGCCGCTTCAGCTCTGCCATGGCAAGCTGGTCGTTGATCATGCCGGGAGCCGCCTGGTTTTGGATCAGGATCGACCGGAGCACCAGCTGCAGCGGGTGCAGCTTCGGATCCTCCAGGTAGATCATGGCATCGAAGAATGCGTTCCACTGGCCGACAAATGCATATAGGGCAAGGACAAAAATGATCGGCTTCGATAAAGGCAGCACGATTCCGAAGAAAATCCGCTTATCCGATGCTCCATCCACATTGGCCGCCTCTTTCAGCTCCTTCGGGATGCCCTTGAAGAAGGTTCTGGACAAAATAATATTCCACACGTTGACGGCTCCAGGTATGATGACAGCCCATACCGTATTCAGCATGCCCAGCTCCCTTACCAGCAGGTATGTAGGAATCAGTCCGCCGCCGAAGAACATCGTGATGATAAACAAGGTCATGAATACATGCCGGCCGGCGAGCCTATTTTCGGAAAGGGCATATCCGGCACAGACCGATACGGTTACGGTGACAAACGCAAAGGCTGCCGAATAAAACACGGCGTTCCCGAACCCTCGAACCATCGCAGGATTGGACAGAATTTTTTTGTAGCCTTCGAGGCTCCAATCCGACAAGTTAAACGAGAGTCCCTTGCTCAGCAGCACCGTCGGATCCATAAACGAAGCCACGACAATGTAAACCAGCGGCACGACGACGATGAGGACGGCAAGAGTAAGAAAAATTCCGATGATCGTTAACAGAAAACGGTCGAACCGCGAGTGCTTGACGGCCATACAATTTAACTCCTTCCTAGTAGAGGCCTTCTCCCTCATTTAGTTTCTTGACGATGAAGTTTACCGAGATCAGCAGGATGACGTTAATGACCGAGTTAAAGAGTCCCACCGCGGCGGAATAGGCATAGTCACCCGATTGCAAGCCGACCTTGTACACATAGGTTGCGATAATCTCGGAAGCCGGAAGGTTCATCGAGGTTTGCATCAAGTAGGCCTTTTCAAACCCGATCGACATGATGCCGCCGGCCGCGAGAATGAATACGATGGCCATGATCGGCCGGATCGTCGGAAGATCGATGTTGCGGATTCGTTGGAGCAGATTGGCGCCGTCCAGGCTAGCAGCGTTATGCAGCTCCGGATCGACGTTCGCGAGTGCCGCCACATAAATGATCGATGCCCATCCGGCTCCCTGCCAAATATCCGATAATATATAAATCCATCGGAAATACTCCGGCTTCGACATGAACATGAGAGGCTCGCCCGTGATCCAGATCACGAACTGGTTAATCGGACCGGTCGGCGACAAGAAGATGAAGAGCATCCCGACAATGACGACAACCGAAATAAAATTGGGGGCGTACAGGAAGAGCTGAATATTTTTCTTCACGGATGCTCTGCGGATCTGATTCAGCATCAGCGCCAAAATGATAGGCACCGGGAAGCTGAAGATGAGGCCGAAAAAGCTTAGTTTAAGCGTATTCATAAAAATGACATCGAAATTAGGCGAAGATAGAAACTTCTCGAAATGCTTCAGCCCCACCCATTCGCTCCCCAAAATCCCTTTGATCGGGCTGAAGTCCTTGAAGGCAATGATCGCGCCGTACATCGGCACATATTTGAAAATAAGGGTCAGTATAAGCGCCGGAGCAAGCAGGATGTACAGAAAGTAGTTTTTTTTCAGGAATTCGAGCCCCTTCCCCGCGGATCGCCTCTCTCTGCGCACCATAGACTGTTGATCGATTTCTGCCGAGCTTTCCAAACCTTCTACCTCCGTTTCACTCAAAAAAGTTTACAGTAAGGGTTTTCATTTTCCCACTGCGGTTGTTCATTGCTTTTACAATTTAACAAAGGATGCCCAACGAGTCAATAACTTTTGTAAATTTATTTTTGTGCATTTGATAATAAATAAATGTTCAATATGTTTAGCTTATACACTGAAATGTCTGTTAAATCATGAATTAAAGCTTGGTAGGGAACGCCCCCCCAAACCCCTTGTTAAGTGATACATAATAAAAAATCCAGGCTGATTGCCCTGCTTTATATCACTTTATCAGCGTGTGTAAATGTAAATATAATTGTGCATTTGTAAAGTTTAAGTTGCTATTTTGTCTGATCTATTATACATTGGACATAAGGTAATCAAGCCGCAAGTCATAACGGCCGCCCTGCGGACTTTAGGTTTGAATTTGAATTCGAGGTGAACTCCCGTACATGGCAAAAGAGAAAGTCACAATCCAGGACATCGCCGATGCGCTCGGCATTTCTAGGAACACGGCGTCCAAGGCGCTCAACGGCAGCGCCAGCATCCCGGACGAGACCCGCAATAAGGTCATTAAGAAAGCGATCGAGCTAAAATATAAGCAGTTTGCGTACATGGAATCGGACAATCTTATGACAAAACCTCCGGGCAATATCGCATTGCTCACGGCGAATATGCCGAGCAACTCCCACTTTGGCTCACGGCTCATCAGCGGATTGGAGAAGCGGATCAGCGCCGAAGGCTATAATTTATCCATTCATATCGTCAGGGACATCGATCGGGCCTCGCTCATGCTGCCCAACAATTTCGAGGCCTCCAAGGTGGACGGGATGATCTGCATTGAGCTGTTTGATTTGGAGTACAGCAAGAAGATTACAAGCCTCGGCCTGCCGACCATCTTCATCGACTGCGCGGCAGACCTGTTCTACCCTGATCTGGAGGCCGACCTGCTGCTGATGGAGAACGAGCACAGCACGTACCGTTTAACGAAGCAGCTGATCGATAAGGGGTGCAGAACTTTAGGATTTATCGGGGATTATCATCATTGCAAAAGCTTCCATGAGCGCTGGACGGGCTTCACGCGCGCATTGAACGAGAAGGGCATTTCCTTGGACCTTAACCAGTGCGTCTTGAACCCGGACCGGGAATTTTTCTCCGATTCCGATTGGATGGACAAGCGGCTGGGTGAGATGAAGCATCTGCCTTCCGGCTTCGTATGCGCCAATGATTTTATTGCGGTGAATGTCATGAAAGCGCTCAAAAACAAAGACCTTCACATTCCGGAGGACATCGTCGTCACCGGATTTGACAACGCCAACGAATCGCGCATCGTTGAGCCTCATTTGACGACGGTCCACATTTACAGCAACGAAATGGGGATTACGGCAGCAAACATGCTGTTATCCCGGATCAAAGAGCCTTCACAGCCTTACCAAGTCACCCATATCCAGACCAAGCCGATCTTTCGCGAATCGACAGGGGACTAAGGATTGCCAGCTCTTCACTATTCTTCAGGACAAAAAAAACCGACCTGTCGGCTAACACCGAAGGACGGTTTTTTTGATCTTTACCGGGCTCGCAGCTCTTGCATGCGAACGGTTATGATGAACGGCTTAATATGGGGATTCCATGGAGTAGCGGCCCAGCTTCCCTGCACGCAGCTCGCGCAGGAAGATGCTGGAGGCCTTCTCCAGATCCACCCTTCCTCCGCTCACGATGCATCCCCGCTTCCGGCCGATGGCCTCCATGACGGACACGATCTCATCCGGATTCTCGAAATCGCTCGGACGCTCCTTCAGATCGAAGCGCTCGCTCATCGCGTCCCAATAGTACTTGGAGAAATATTTGATTGCAAAGAACGCAATATCCTCCACGTTCAAAATTTCCTCTTTGATCGCTCCGGTCACGGCCAACCGGTATCCTACATTCTGATCCTCGAATTTCGGCCACAGGATACCCGGGGTATCCAGCAGCTCCATCTCGCCGCCGGTAACCTTGATCCATTGCTGGCCCTTGGTGACTCCCGGCCGATCTCCCGTCTCCGCAATGTTCCGGCCGGCTAGCCGATTGATCAGGGTAGATTTGCCCACATTCGGTATGCCCACGATCAAGACGCGCATCGCGCGCGGGTTCATGCCCTTGGCGATCTGCTTGTCGATCTTCTCCTTGAGCAGCAGCTTGATCTGGCCGGGAATCTCCTTGACTCCCGTTCCGGTGGAAGCGTCAACCGGGAAGGCCGGCTGTCCTTGTTCTTTGAAATAAGCGATCCACTGCCGCGTAACTTCGGGATCCGCCAAATCGGCTTTATTCATGAGCATCAGCCGCGGCTTGCCCTGCAGAATCTCATCAACCATCGGGTTTCGGCTGGAGAGTGGAAGCCTGGCATCGATCAGCTCGATGACCGCATCGATGAGCTTCAGCTTCTCCTGAATTTGGCGGCGCGCTTTGGTCATATGTCCGGGGAACCATTGTATTGTCAAACGTCGTCACCTCACTATACTCTGAAAACAACTTGTACTGTAAACTAGATCGAAACCGTTAATGATTGACGATCCCAATATCTTTCAGCGGCCAAAAAACCAAATCGGCCCGACCAATAATATCCCCCAAAGGGACATATCCAATCATCCGGCTGTCGGTGCTGTTCGACCGGTTGTCTCCCATCACAAATACATGCCCTTCAGGCACGACCCCTTCCGTTACGAAGGAATTCGGGAAATCCGTATTGTTGTATAATCTGCCTTCAGCATGGGCCTGATCAATTGCTTCCTGTATGTAGGTTTCATTGATTTGCTCTCCATTGACAAACACCTTATCGCCTTCCACTTTTACAGTGTCTCCTGCAACGGCGATGACACGCTTAATGAAATCCCTGCCTTCGTCCGGTACATGGAACACAATGACTTCCCCCCGCTCCGGCTTGCGGAAATCGTACAGGATCTCATTTACGATCAGCTTTTGATTGGATACAAAGTTAGGCTCCATAGATGGACCTTGTACGATAAACGGTTTGAAGAGAAGCCAGCGAATCAGAACAACGAGTACCAGCGCGATGAGAAGTGCCTTCAGCCATTCCAATAACTCATTCTTTGCCTTCTTGGCTGGTTTCTCCACACCAGGATCCATTGCTCCCTCATGATTTTTCTGCATAATCCACCGTCCTTCTCTAACGATTACTTCGTTCTATCGCAAATTTTGGATATACAAAAGGGGCTTGTATATACGCACAAGCCCCCTTTACCGCCTTGTAATTAACGACGAATTTCTTTAATTCTCGCTGCTTTACCGCGCAGTTCACGAAGATAATAAAGCTTCGCACGACGCACTTTACCACGGCGAGCCACTTCGATTTTCTCGATTTTTGGCGAGTTGATTGGGAAAGTTCTTTCCACACCAACACCGTAAGAAATTTTACGAACTGTAAAAGTCTCACTGATTCCGCCACCGCGACGTTTAATTACTACACCTTCGAACAGCTGGATACGCTCACGAGATCCCTCGATAACCTTAACGTGCACTTTCAAAGTGTCACCAGGACGAAAGCTCGGAATATCCTTGCGCAGTTGTTCTTGAGTAATCGCTTGTACGATATTCATCTAGGACTCCCTCCTCTCACACAGGCGTTCTTGCATCTTCCGGAAATCATGTATTGTTTCCTTCATTATCCGCAGCGGACCACCGTACTCACAACAAAAGAAATATTAACATATTTTATGGGCTGAATCAAGTGAAATTGTTAATCAGCCTCCTCGGTCATCCATATCCTGGCATCGCCGAATTAAAAAACCACCGCCGGCTAACACCGAAAGTGGCTTTGGGATTCATTAGTTTACGGATTCTTTTGTATCCTGGATGCCTTTATGGCGCTTGCTGTAATATTCGAGGATGTCGTCCACCGTGCGGAATTGGACATCGGCATTTTCGTTTTTTTCGCTGCTGGATTCGTAATGATTGGTACGTTCCGTCATTTCCGTATACCTCCTAGTACTTCTCGTTGATCACAAATACTTATTACCCAACAGATAGAACGATGCACCAACAAACTAATTTCTGATTTTGGATATCGATAGTTGGGAGGCTTTTACCGTTACTGCTGCCTCCGATCGATTATAAAGGGCAAGGGTATTGCCAACACTACAATTCAAGACGGCGGATCCTGACACTAAGGCTTTGCCCGAATTCGAAGAAAGGCCTGCCGTGCCGCTCTTATTACCATCGATTACAATCCCGAACGAGCTAGGCGCTGTTTGGCCGGGCGGGAGTGATATCCTCCATTCCAAGTAGTAAAAGCCCGCTGACCTAATCGTTAACGAATCGGTGCCGTTAAAAGACACCCCTTGCAGTGTACTGGCGGTAAAAGCGACAGGCGAATGGGGCATGACATGCTGGCTTCCGCCATCACCGGTATACAGCACGGTGCCTCCGACCACCGGATCGGATACGCCCGATCCTGCCGGTCCGGTCGCTTCGATACGGGCAGGATTTGCTTGATCCGTTTCGCTTTTCTGGCCATGCGGTCCCCTTGAGCTGGATGCTCTTGTAGACTCGGCATCCTCAATCGATTCAGAGGCCCCTGCAGGCCTGTTTAAGCCTGCTGAACCGGTAACCGCGACTGGACGATTCACTGCTCCTCCGGAGGCGCTGCCAGGTCCCTGCTGAGGCGCAGGCGAGACGGTCTCTGTTGTTCTCGCTTCCTCTTCCCCCGATCCCTCCTCCGGTTCTGTTGGAGCTACCGGTAATGTCTTCCCCTCAGGAACGGTCGGCCCCGACATCCCTATTGCAGCTGTGCGCCCCTGGCCATCAGCGATACCTGGCTCCTTCTCATGCCTTCTCTGCAAGCCTTCTGGGTGCTCCTGGACGGTATCCTTCCGAGCAGCCTCTGAACTTGTCCTTGCGGCAGGCAGTAAAGCGTGCGGTGCCGTTTCCGGAGCATTGGCTTGCTTATCCTGCTCAGCGATTTCCCCCGCATGCGCGTGTGCGCCGCTCATCAGCTGTTGATCTAAACGCTCCGATACCGTTTCCGACTCATTAGGCTGCTGAAGCGTATACATCTCTTCCGTAGACTGCTTGGGCAGTGCAGGCTGCTGAGAGGAGTCGTCGTCGAAGCGGCCCGGCTGTTCGTCCATCTCTTGCACGACGGCGCTAAGACGCATTCTCGTCCCCTGTTCAGCCTCTTTATCAGCTGCTGTACGATCAAGCCGGGACGGGTTCGTCAGATTCACTGGCTCTGCTTGATCGGTGCCGGACATTCCCTCTCCCGGAGCAACATCCTGTAAACCGGTTAAAGCCTGGATAATCACCTCTCCAACACCGATGCGCTCCCCGTAAGACCGAATCAGAGCAAGCACGGCATCGATTCTCGTCCATATATGCGGCAAGTTATTCGTATTGGGAATCGTAGCTACCTGCTGCACACTCTGCCGGAAAACCCGTCGCTCCTTAGACGTAAATCCCATCCCGGAGACAAGCTCATTCAAGCTTTGCAGCGTCGTCTTGATTCTGGTAAAATCCTCGTATTCCGGCTGCTGCGCGAAGGCGTTGAGCAATCCTGCTATCTGCTCCGTCAACGTAATATACTGGGTCAATTGCGCCTTCCTTACTCGAATTGTGCCTGTTCCAACCTCCTGGATTCCTGCTCTCAGCCGCCCGCCGTTTCTTCTCCCCCGCATAAGTCCTTCTCACCCCTACGCTCCGTTGTCGCTCCCCATAAAACTACTTAAAGCACAGTACTCATCCTTATAGAATATGCCGGCAACTGAAGCAGCCGTGCCATGGACACCGTACGATTTCATGACCCTCTCAACAAGTCAGACTATCATTACTGTATGTAAAGCACGGCCTTTGTATTATGAGAAAAACGAAAAAAAGGCCCTTTTACTCCAGGCCTCTTTCTCAATGCTATGATTCGGTTGGTGCTTCCGCTTTGCTGCGCAGCTTGTCCAGAAAGGCTTGATCCTTCTTGGACAGCTCAAGCCGCTCCAGCAATTCGGGACGCCGCTGCCATGTGCGCAGAAGCGCCTGCTCACGCCGCCATTGGTCGATATTGGCATGATGCCCGCTGAGCAGAATATCCGGGACCTTCCAGCCGCGGAATTCAGCCGGTCTGGTATAATGCGGATATTCAAGCAGTCCGGTGCTGAACGAGTCCGTTACGGCCGATGTCTCATTGCCCAGCACACCAGGCAGAAGTCTGACGACGGAATCGATAATCACCATGGCCGGCAGCTCCCCGCCGGTGAGAACATAATCCCCGATGGACAGCTCATCGGTCACGAGATGTTCCCGAATTCGCTCGTCATAGCCCTCATAATGACCGCAGATAAAGATGAGATGCTCCTCCTGCGACAGCTCCTCCGCTTTGCTCTGGGTAAAGGTCTCCCCTTGCGGGCACATCAGAATAATCCGCGGCCGCTTCTGCTCTCCGGGTTCCATGAAAGCATCAGCATTCGCTTGGGGCGAGTCCTGTCCCTCCGGAAGCTCTGTCCTTGACAAGATATCCTCCACCGCTGCGAAGATCGGGTCCGGCTTCAACACCATACCGCCTCCCCCGCCGTACGGAGTATCATCCACTGTACCGTGCTTATTGCCCGCATAAGGACGGAAGTTGATGGCGTTCAGCTTCACAATCTCCTTCTCGGCAGCCTTGCCCAGAATACTCGAATGAAAAACGCCATCGAACATCTCCGGGAACAGTGTCAACACATCGATCTTCATTGTTTATAACAGCCCTTCCATCAGATGAACACGTACCAGCTTGGCTTCTTTATCCACATCTAGCACGACATCAGGGATTGCCGGAAGCAAAATCTGTTTGCCCTTCGGTGTCTTTACGACCCAGACATCATTAGCACCCGGGGTCAAGATCTCGGAGATGACGCCGAGTTCCTCGGGCGGCTCCTCATCCGTGACGACACGGCATCCGATGATTTCATGGAAGTAATACTCGTTCTCCGGAAGCTCCTCTTGAAGATCGGCCGTAATTTTCAAGAGAGCTCCCTTGAATTTCTCGACCTCGTTAATGCCGTGAAGCTCCTTGAATTTCACAATATACATATTCTTATGAAAGCGGGACGTGTCCACCGTCACCTCAATCGGGCTTCCCTGCTCCGGAACGATGTGCAGCTGACTTTTGCTCGCAAATCGCTGGTCTGCAAAATCCGAATACGGCATCACTTTGACTTCTCCGCGAATGCCGTGCGTGTTTACGATTTTACCTACCGTAAGTAACTTCTCTGACATGGTGTTCCTCCTGCACACATAATGAATGATCGCTGACATGAGGGTAACCCCGGTTTCTTCAGCATGTACGAAAAAGGGCTAGGACATGCATCCTAACCCCCTTTCGTATATTTTAAGAAATGATATCAACGGTCACCCGTTTATCCATTTTGACTGCCGCTGATGTTACGACTGTACGCAGTGATTTGGCAATACGCCCCTGCTTGCCTATGACCTTCCCGACATCGTCAGGATGCACGTGCAGCTCATATACAATCAGATGCTCCTTCTCAACTGTCTTTACAGTCACATCTTCTGGATGATCCACTAAAGCCTTAGCAATAACGCGAACTAATTCTTCCATAGATAACCCTCGCGATCAGTCTTATTTCTGATGCTTCAGCTCATGGAACTTCTTCATAACGCCCGCTTTGCTCAGCAAGTTGCGAACGGTATCGGATGCTTGCGCACCGTTTTGAAGCCACTGAAGAGCTTTTTCCTCATCGATCTTAACTTCAACCGGTTGTGCAACCGGATTGTAATAACCGATTTCCTCGATAAAACGACCATCACGCGGGGAACGGGAATCAGAAACCACCACGCGGTAGAAAGGAGCCTTGTGAGCACCCATGCGTTTCAGACGAATACGTACTGCCATTTCAACATTCACCTCCTTCAACAGATGTCCTTGCATCTATCCTTCTTAACGGAAAGGAAACTTCATTCCTTTGCCGGTTAATCCTTTAAGCTGTTTCAGTGCCTTGTTCTTGCCGCCCTTAGGGCCCATCATATCCGAAAACTGCTTCATGACGCGCCGCATCTCGTCGAATTGCTTGATGAGACGGTTCACCTCGGCGAGCGATGTTCCGCTGCCAGCGGCAATCCGCTTCCGGCGGTTATGGTTGATGATGTCAGGCTGCTGCTTCTCTTCGGTCGTCATCGAATGCACGATCGCCTCGATGCGCCCCATCTGCTTCTCATCCACCTTCAGATCCTTTGCCTGCTTCATCTTGCCCATGCCGGGGATCATATCCATCAGCTGATCAAGCGGGCCAAGCTTCTTCACCTGCTCCATCTGCTCCAAGAAATCCTCGAACGTAAACTCCGCGTTGCGCATTTTACGTTCCATTTCCTTCGCTTTCTCGGCGTCGATGTTCGACTGCGCCTTCTCGATCAAGGAAAGCATATCGCCCATGCCGAGAATCCGGGAAGCCATCCGTTCCGGATGGAAAGGCTCAAGCGCATCGATCTTCTCGCCGAGTGCGGCGAATTTGATCGGACATCCTGTGACGGCCTTGACCGACAAGGCCGCGCCGCCGCGGGTATCGCCGTCGAGCTTGGTCAGCACGACGCCGGTCAGAGTAAGCTGCTGATTGAAGCTCTCAGCCACATTCACCGCATCCTGACCCGTCATGGCATCCACCACGAGCAGAACCTCATCCGGGTTCACCGCGCTGTGGATTTGCTTCAGCTCCTCCATCAGCTCTTCATCGACATGAAGGCGTCCGGCAGTATCGATGATGACATAATCATGGCCGTTGTCCTTGGCATGCTGCAAGCCCTGCTTCGCAATCTCCACCGGGCTTGTCTTGTCTCCGAGCGAAAACACCGGCACTTTAATCTGTTCGCCAAGCACCTGGAGCTGCTTGATCGCAGCCGGGCGGTAAATATCGCCTGCGACGAGCAGCGGGCGGCTGTTCTGCTTCTGCAGCAGCTTCGCCAGCTTGCCCGAGGTCGTCGTCTTACCTGCACCTTGCAGACCCGCCATCATGATTACCGTAGGCGGCTTGCTGCTCTTGGCCAGCTTCGACTGGGTTCCGCCCATCAGCTCGGTCAATTCCTTATTAACGATATCGATGATGACCATGCCGGGCGTGAAGCTGTCCATCACTTCTTTCCCGATGGCCTTCTCCTTCACCTTGGCCACAAAATCCTTAACCACTTTGAAGTTAACATCGGCTTCCAATAGCGCGAGCCGAACCTCACGCATGGCGGCTGTTACATCTTCCTCGGATACCTTGCCCTTGCCGCGAAGCTTGCTGAATACGTTCTGCAGTCTGCTGGTCAATCCTTCAAACGCCATATCCGCCACCTCCGTTCGTACTTAATCCCATATCTTCAATCGTTCAACCATATCGGTCATCACGTGTTTCTCTTCATCATTCAATCCGCTGACCGCGAGCCGTTCCTGAAGCTTATCCAGCTCACGGATCCGCGCGTCGTGCTTCTTCAGAAGCCCAAGCTTCTCCTCATAGGACTCCAGCACCTGCTCCGCGCGTTTAATATGCTCGTAAACGGCCTGACGGCTGATTTCAAATTCTCCTGCGATTTCCCCCAGGGAAAAATCATCCAGGAAGTAATATTTCAGAAAGGTCCGCTGCTTCTCTGTCAGCAGCTGCTCATAGAAATCGAACAACAGATTGATCCGATTCGTCTTCTCGAGCCGATTCTCCTGACTCATGCAGGGCACCCCCTCGTCAAGGAAAAACACTTTACAGTTCACTTAACGAAACTTATCATACATAAAACAAAGAAGGATGTCAAGATATTTCCCTTGTCATCCTTCAATTTGGTGATCAACGGTTTATGCGGCCCTTCATCCGATCGGAAGAAGGTATATCAAAATTGCAAAGAAATGAAGCACCGAACCGGCCAGCACGAACAAATGCCAGATGGCATGGTGATACGGGAAGCCGCGCCATACATAGAAAATCGTGCCCAGCGTGTACAGAAGGCCGCCAATAACAAGCAGGTTTATGCCTTGGGGCGCAACCACGGCGGTCAGCGGATTCCAGACAATAACGATCAGCCAGCCCATTGCAATGTAAAAGATGGTCGACAGAAACAGAAACTTTTTCACAAAGAACGCTTTAAATATGCAGCCTGCGATCGCGATTCCCCATACCACGCCGAACAGGCTCCAGCCAAGCGTGCCGCGGACGGCGACAAGCAGAAACGGCGTATAGGTTCCGGCAATGAACAAGTAGATGGAGGAATGATCCATAAACTCGAAAAAATCCTTTGCCTTCCCCTCCTTGAGGCTGTGCACGAGCGTGGAATTCAAATACAGCAGCAGCATCGTCGTACCGTAAATCGTGAAGCTCACCACATGCCAAGCCGTGCCTTTCAGACTGGAAAACACGATCAGGAGCACCAGCGCGGCCACGCTGAGCGCCGCCCCTATGCCATGGGTAATGGCATTAGCGATTTCCTCCCTGCGCGGATAAACGTGCGTATTTGCCATAGCTAAAAAATCCTTTCGCTTTAGATCTTAGCCTCTATTATAAACCCCTGCGGGAGGCAAAATCCAGCGAGCTGCTTAGAACCTACTCACCGGATGCGTCAAAATAGTTGCGGATTGCGCTTACGATCTGCGCGGAGGCGGTGCCGTCCCCGAACGGATTGGCCGCCTTGGCCATGGCCGCATATGCCCTCGGATCGAATAACAGTTCCTTGATTCCCTTTACAACGGCTCGCGTATCTGTCCCGACACATTTCAAGGTTCCCGCAATTACGCCTTCCGGCCTCTCCGTCTTGTCGCGCAGAACAAGGACCGGTTTGCCTAGAGAAGGGGCTTCCTCCTGAATGCCTCCGGAATCCGTCAACACCATGTACGAGCGCTTCATGATATGATGCAGATCCACGACGTCCAGCGGCGCAGTCAGGTGTACCCGATCCTCTCCCGCCAATCCATCCGATACCGCCTTCTGAATCGCAGGGTTCGGATGAACCGGATAGATCACCTCGATGTCCGGATTTTCCCGGATCAGCTGTTTGATCGCTTGAAACACATGGCTCATCGGCTCGCCCCAATTCTCTCTGCGATGCATGGTCATCAGAATCCAGCGCGTATCCTTTCTGAGCTTGTGCTGCAGCGGATGCGTAAACGGCGCGCTCAACGTCCATTTCATCGCATCGATCCCCGTGTTTCCCGTTACATAGATATGCCGGGTCCGATTCTCCTTCATCAGATGCTCAGCCGCCAGCCTTGTCGGGGCAAAATGCATGTCCGCAACCCGGCCGATCCACTCCCGGTTCATTTCCTCAGGAAAAGGCGCGTACTTGTCATAGGTTCTAAGGCCCGCCTCCACATGGCCGATCGGCACCTTTGCATAATAGGCCGCCAACGCTCCAATGAAAGCCGTTGTCGTATCCCCATGGACGAGGACCATATCATATTTATTCTTCTGAAAGACCATTTCCATCCCCCGGAGCAGATCCGCACTTAAGCTGTACAGGCTTTGCCCTTCCTTCATCATATTCAAATCCATGTCAGCATGAATATCGAAAAATTGAAGCACCTGATCGAGCATCTCCCGATGCTGCCCGGTGACGCAGACAACCGGCGTAAAGCCCGGAGTCTGCTCTAACTCCTTGACCAAGGGAGCCATTTTGATGGCTTCCGGTCGCGTACCGAAAACGACAAGCACCTTTTTATCCACAAATCTCACTCCTCACTCGCAATGGATATCATCATCCCGAGCATTATATGAAAAATTGGTAGAATCGTTCCGATTCTGGTGCCGTCCCTAGCATCATAATCAACCATTTTCGCTTATTTTGTTCAATCGTCCAATCTTAAAAGCTATCAATGCATATAGTAACCCTAGAACCAAAGAAAGGAGGAAAACCTCTTGGCTGTTATCATTTACCCGAGAACGATGAACTGGTCATATATGAAGCAAAGACCGCAGCAGCTTATGACTCAATTAGGCGCACTAGGTCATCAGGTTTTCTTCGAAAACCTGGCACCGCTGGATTCAGAGTTTACAGAGATTGAAGAGAATGTCTATCTATTTACGGATACGAAGGCGTTCTTGTACAAGAAGCTTCCTGCTCTTCGCAAGGAGCACCCGGTTGTCGTCTGGACGACCTGGTCCAAGCTCCGCACACGCATTGAGACGCTGTTCAAGCCGGACATTACGATCTATGACTGCTGTGATGAATTTCCGCACTGGGCGAAATACGAGCCGAAGATGATCGAATCGGCAGACCATGTTGTGTGCACGGCCGATGTGATCCACACCCGTCTTTCTCTTGCGTACCCGGAAAAACCACTGACCTTGATTCCAAACGGAGCAGATCCTTCATTCTTTCATATCCCGGCAACGGAGCGTCCCGCCGACCTGCCGGAAGGTCCCGTGGCCGCTTATATCGGCGCCTGGGCTTATTGGGTGGATCATGAGCTGTTTGCTAAGGCGGCTGCCGCATATCCCCATGTCCATTTCGTTTCGATCGGCGCTCCTTACGGCAGCTCGGGAGATTACTCGCACCTTCCCAATGTGCATATTCTCGGTGAAAAGCCCCACTATGAGCTCAAGCGCTATCTTCGCCATATCGATGTTGCCTTAATCCCGTTTCAATATCATCCGATAACGCTTGCCACCAATCCGGTAAAAGCCTACGAGTATATGGCAGCAGGCGTCCGCGTATTATCGACCGCCCTGCCGGAGTGCATCGCCATGGAACCGCATGTGAGAACCGCGACCACCCATGAGGATTTCATCTCGAAACTTGGCGATATTCTACAGCACCCGGATTCGGAGGAGAGCAAGCAGGCCAGAATCGCCTATGCACGCAGCAACCGCTGGATCGAGCGCGGGAAGGCGGCGGATCAGGTCATTGCGGAAACGATTCGTCTCAGAGGGCTCGGCGGGAGATGAAGCCGCTTGACATCCTTCATTCCCGGCCCTTCGGCTTCACCCGGGACGAGATTGCCGCCTATCGCGACCGGATTCTCGAGGAAGCGCGCCGGTCCGGCAGCGAGTGGGTAATATCAAGCAGCATGAGCCTTCCTGCCCATAGGCAATGGCTCCGATCCTATGACTGGGCTTCCGATATACCGCAGGAAGCTGTCTGTATATGTGTGGACGGGATCCCCTGCTTATGGCGGAGGGAATGGCTCCGAAACCGCCTGTCGGAATGGAACAGCCGCCTTCCGGCTACACGCTTTCTTCAGGATGATCTGATGCCAGTTGACGAGAACCAAATCTTCCGGATGGAAACGTCTTTTTCGGAAGGCTCAAGCATCGAAGGCTCCGGAAGCCGAAATCTCACCAGCCGAATCCCGATTTCTCAGCTTCATGATCGCGAATATATTGCCCCTCTCCTTGCCGCTACACAGCAGCATCCGTCCCATTTGCATGTTCCTTCACAACAAGCAGCATGTTCTGTTATCCGAGTGAAGCCGGCTGTTTCGATTCTCATGAGCGTTCACAATATGCGAGACACCATGGGCTGGAGCATTCGCTCGGTGCTCGCGCAGTCCAGCGAGGATTGGGAGCTGATCATCGGCGATGATGCCTCGGATGACGACACCCTTGAAGAAGCATGCTTCTATTCCGACCCCCGCATTAAGATTCTCCTGCATTCGCACAATCGCGGCAAGGCGGTCATGATGAACCGGCTGCTTGAAGAAGCCAGGGGCCGCTATATTCTGGAGCTGGACGGCGATGACTGGCTTGCTCCCGATACGGTGCGGCTGCTGTCCGAAGCCCTTGACCAGGCGCCGGAAGCCGGCATGGCGACAGCCTCCTATGCGTGGTGGATCCGTACGAGACAAATGGGACCGGTCTGGAAAGGCACCATCAGCAGCGCGAACCCGCCGGAGCAGGCCCTTTCTTCGCAACATTTCGCGCAGGCCCATCCCCTCGTTCCCCGGATGTACCGAGCAGCATCGCTGAAGGCGATCGGAGGGTGGTGGGACCGGGAGGACCGCTTCGGCCGGATATTTGAAGATATCGATCTAACCTCCCGCTTGCTTGAACATCACCTTCTCGTTCAGGTTCCGGCTGTGTTATATCACCGCGTAATTTACGGGAGCAGCATCAGCCAGCGCAGCCGGGACCTGTTCCCGGCCTGGCGTAAATCCCGTTAACGTCGATGCGGTTCGGCTTGACTATAAAGGAGGTGAAACGTTATGAAAATTGCCGCTTCCGGATATTACGGAATGGGGAATTTCGGGGACGATCTGTTCCTTCATACCCTCCGCCAGGTTTTTGACAATCACCATGTCTACCCTTGGAATTCCCGGCTGGACCCGAATCAGACCGATGCATTCATCATCGGCGGAGGCGATCTGATCACGCCTTATTCCTTCAACAACTATTATTTCCCTGAACAGCTCAAGGGAAGGCCTACCTGGGTCTATGGCGTTGGCATTGTGGACGCTTACCCCGAGCACACCTGGCCGGAGGATCAGGTCTCCGCTTACCGGGATATAATCTCGGCGGCCCAGCGTGCGGTGTTCCGGGATGAGAGGTCCCAAGCGATCGCGCAGCGGGCTAGGTTTCACCGAAATGTCGAGGTCGCTCCGGATATCGTGTTCGGATACCGACAGCCGGCCATTCCCGTAAAGCGTTTCTCGAGACGTCCGACGATCGGCGTGGTCGTGTTCTCGTATTCTTCCTTCCCGATGGACAATATGACGAAGCTGCTTACGCATTTGAACCAAAAGGGGTACCACTTGGCACTCATACCGGTCATCCATCATCCGGGAAATGCCTATTCCGACTACAGCACATGCTTGCAGCTGCAGCAGAAGGTGAAGGAGCTGTCGCCGCACGCATCGATCGAAACGCTTCCTTTTCTGATGGATATCGAGCTGACGTACAGCTTCATTCAATCCGTCGATTATTTAATCTCTTTCAAGCTTCACCCGTCCCTTGCGGCCCTTCGGGGAGGTAAGCCTGTCCTGGCCTTCAGCACGATGGGCAAAGTGCACAGTCTTCTGTGCTCTTTCGGGCTTGGGCAGTACGTGGTCGATTACCGGCAGCCGCCGGACGAATTGGTTGAGCGCACCGAGCGCTTTTTGAAATACGGGCCCGGCCACGTGCACGGCGCACTTCCGCTCATCCAGAGCACCGAGCAGCGAAGCCTGGCTTCCCTGCTCGAGCTAAAGTCTGACATTGAACAATACAAACGATAACAGAAAGGAGAATGACCCATGTGCTGTTTCCTGTTCGGCAGACGACTTGCTGCCAAAGTAAAGGCGTTATCGCGCCAAGTTGAGCTTCTCAGCCGGCAAACCGAACACTTAACCGAACGGGTAGAATCGCTGGAGGACCAGGTTCGAACCGGGTTGATCATCATTCCGGAGCTGATTGAATATTTCGGAGCCCGGATCGGCCAGAGGGTACGTGTAGGCACGACCTTCGTTACCCTGGAAGGCGTCGTTCTGGCGACGGCCGACGACGGAGTCCAGCTCCGGGAGGCTTCAGGCGATCTCGTTCTGATTCCTTTTGCCAATATTACGTCCGTGCAGTAACGTTTGCTCGAGAGAGACTGATTGGATTCACTGTTCATGATTTTGAAAAAGGAGGCGAACCCCTTATGCGTTTTGTAGATTGGCTCGAAGGCTTTATCGGATCCGAAACCGAGGTGGCGGTGTCCGGCGATATCATCGTCGGGACGTTAACCGCGGTCGAAGACAGCACCGTGACGTTAAAGGTGCCGCCGATCATTTATGGCCCTCCGACCGATACGGCGATCATTCCGCTCCGGTCGATCGAATTCGTACGCATCGTTTCGTCCTGATCGGGTTCCTGTAACTTAGACAGTAAAAGGATGGGAGGCATGGCGCGCCCGCATGCCTTGCCAAATAATAAAGAGGCGGCCCTTAGGTCACAGACCTTGAGGCTCGCCTCTTTGTTATGCTTCACGATGTATTCCATAACGGATTAGCGAATACAGATCAATTCGAGTCCGCAGGGCCTTCTTCTTCTTTGATCAGCCCGGCGAACAGCGCATGCACGAACTGCTCGGAATCGAAGGTCTGCAGATCCTCCATCTTCTCCCCGAGGCCTACGAGCTTCACCGGCAGGTTCAGCTCCTGGCGGATGGCGATAACGATGCCGCCCTTTGCCGTTCCATCGAGCTTTGTGAGGACAAGTCCGGTTACGCCGCTCTTCTCGCCGAACAGCTTCGCCTGACTCAGCGCATTCTGGCCTGTCGTAGCATCCAGCACCATCAGCACTTCATGCGGCGCACTCGGAATTTCCCGCTGGATCACGCGGAAGATCTTGTTAAGCTCTTCCATCAGATTCGTTTTGTTCTGGAGGCGTCCAGCCGTATCGCAGAGCAGGACATCCGCTTGCCGCTGCTTGGCCGCTTGTACGGCGTCAAACATGACGGCCGCCGGGTCCGATCCCGCCTGCTGCTTGATGACTTCAACGCCAACCCGCTCGCCCCAAACCTCGAGCTGCTCGATCGCCCCTGCGCGGAAGGTATCTCCTGCCGCCAGCAGCACTTTTTTCCCTTGCTGCTTGTAGCGGTGTGCCAGCTTGCCGATCGTTGTGGTCTTGCCGACGCCGTTGACGCCGACAAACAGGATCACCGTAATGCCGTCCGGATTTTCGCGGAGCTCGTTGCTGCTGTCATCGCGAAGCAGCTCCATCAGCTTCTCGGACAATACCGGCTGCAAATCCGCCGCATCTTCGATCCGGCGCTTCTTGACCTCCGCCCGGAGGTCGTCCATCAGATCCATCACCGTATTGACGCCGACATCGGCACCGATCAGGATCTCCTCCAGCTCCTCATAGAACTCCTCGTCTATTTTTTTACGCCGGGTTACAAGATCCGATACCTTCTCGATGAATCCCTTCCGCGTTTTTTCGAGTCCGTCGCGGAACTGCTTCGTTACATTCTCGGTCTTGCTCGAAATGCTCTCTTTCAGTCTCTTAAAAAAGCTCATAGTTCCCTCCACACATGTTAAATGTTCTATCAGGCAATTTCCGCTTCTTCATTCTCCAGCTTGACGGACACGAGCTTCGATACGCCGCCTTCCTCCATCGTGACCCCGTACAGCACGTCCGCTTCTTCCATCGTTCCTTTACGGTGAGTGACCACGATAAACTGCGTCTGCTCGGAAAACTCGCGCAAATACTGGGCAAAGCGCACAACGTTCGCTTCATCCAGTGCCGCCTCGACCTCATCCAGCACGCAGAACGGCACCGGCTTCACATGCAGAATGGCGAATAGAAGCGCCATGGCGGTCAGCGCACGTTCTCCGCCTGACAGCAGCTGCAGATTTTGCAGCTTCTTGCCCGGCGGCTGCGCGACGATATCGATACCCGTCTCCAAGAGACGATCCGGATCGATCAGAACAAGGTCTGCGCGCCCGCCTCCGAACAGCTTCGTAAATACGGTTCCGAACTCGCGGCGAATCGCATCAAAGGTCTGCTTAAAGCGCCTTGACATCTCATCATCCATTTCTTTGATGACTTGATACAGCGTCGTTTTCGCCTCGACCAGGTCCGCCTTCTGTTCGCTGAGGAACTGATAGCGTTCATTGACGCGCTGGTATTCCTCAATCGCGCCGAGGTTCACGTCCCCGAGGCCAGCAATGGAGCGCTTCAAATCCCGCACTTCATGCTGCGCGGACGTCACGTCCTCCGGCACCGGGTAGCGCTGCTTGGCCAGCTCATAGCTGAGCTCGTAATCCTCGCTTAATTTCTTAAGAATATTCTCCAGCTCCACATCGAGCCGGTTAACTCCGATTTCGGTCTCGCGGAGCTTATCTTCCACCGCTTTCAGCTGGATGCGCTGCTCCTTTGTCTCGCTCTCCGCTAGCTCCAGCTTTCGGCCAAGAGCCGTGCGCGCCGCCCGCTTAAACTCAAGCTGCTGCGCCGCCTCTTCCTTCTTCAGCTTGTACTCGTTCAAATTCTCGATCTGCTTGACGCTTTCGCGCTCATTCTGCTCGAGGTCGGCTTGAACCGAGGCCAGCATCGTACGGTTCTGCTTTTGTTGTTTCTCATGATTATCGACATCGGATTGCAGCCGCTTCAGCTGCTCCTCCAATGAGAAGGTCTCCTGATCCAGCTTGCCCTCACGGACTTTGAGCAGCGTAAGCTGGCTCTGCAGCTCTTCCTTGGCCGACTCATTGGCCTTGCGGGCAAATTCCGCGGCTTGAATGGCCTGATGCGTCGCCTTCTCCTCTTCCTCCAGCTGCTGCAGGAGCTTCTCCGCGCGGGCTCTCGCCTCCTGAATCTGCTTCGCTTCCTGCTCCTGGCTGCTCTTCTCCTCGCCGGCAAGCTCTGCCTGCTCCAGCACGTGACGCAGCTCATGCTCCAGCTGCTTCCGGTCTCCAGCCGCCTGCTGCTCTTCAATGCGCTTGTCGTCCCCTGCTTTACGCAGCGAATCCAGCTTATCCTGAGATTCCAGCATTTGCGTTCGTACGCCTTCGATGCCTTGGCGAAGCTTGTCCAGCTGGCGCTCGGTTTCCGTAATCTCTTGATCCAGCTGCTCCAGCTGGCGTTTGCGGCCAAGCAGGCTGTTCGTTTTCTTATGATGGCTTCCGCCGGTCATCGAACCGCCCGCATTGACGACATCTCCTTCCAGCGTCACGACACGGAAGCGGTAGGAGAACCGCGCTGCAATCTTGTTGGCCTGCTCCAGCGTCTCGGCAATCACGACATTGCCGAGCAAGCTGCCGACGATGTTGCTGTAACGCGGATCGTACTGCACGAGCTCGGAGCCGAAGCCGACAAACCCTGGCTCCCCTTCGGCCAGCGACCGGTCCGATCCGGAGACATTCCGCGGCCGGATGACGTCCAGCGGCAGAAATGTCGCCCGTCCTAGCTGCCGCTGCTTCAGGAAGGAGATCGCCTGCCGCGATACCGCTTCGTTATCCATAACGATATGCTGTACCGATGCTCCGAGCGCCGTTTCCATGGCCAGCTCCAGCCTTTCCGGCACGCGGATCAGCTCCGCCACCGCCCCATGGACACCCTGGAGCACCGATTTGCGCGATGCCTTCAGCACTTCCTTAACGCCCAGCATGAAGCCGTCAAAGTCATCCTGCAGCTCTTTCATGGTATCCCTGCGGGCAATTTGAGCTTCCCGCTTCTGCTCCCATTTCCGTAGCGCGCCCTGCGTCTCATCGAGCAGCTTCTGCAGCGACTGGTAACGCTCGCTCTCGCTGATGTACCCGCTGCGCAGATCGGCGATTTCCTTACCGAAGCGTTCGATGCTGCGGTCGATGCTCTCCTTGCGGCGAAGCAGATCCTCTTTCAAGGCCTCCCATTTGCCGGATTCCTCCTGTGCGCGATTCATCCGACGCTCCAGCGCTTCCTGCTGTTGATCCGCATAACGGATTTCATTGCGCGCTTGGGCCATCCGGTTCATCAGCTCGAGCAAATTGCCTTTCAGGCTCTCCTCCTGCTCCTGGCTGATCCCGCCGGTGACGCCGACCAGCTTGGCTTCTTCCGCCGAGAGCTGATCCCGAACCTGAATCAGCTCCTGCTTCAGCTCCGACAGCTTGCTCTTCATGCGTTCAAGCTCTCCTACCCGCTCGGCAAGATGGGTATCGCCCGAATGGAGGCTGTCCTCCAGCTGCTCCCGCGTGCGCTCCAGATTCCGGCGGCGCTCCTTGAGCACTTCCCCGTACCCCTCGCTCTTCTCGAACAGCTCGCTGTATTGCAGAAGCTGGCTCTGGATGTCCTCCACTTCCTGCTCCAGCTGCCGCAGCGCCGATCGGTCGCTCTCCAGCTTGGCATCATGCGCGGAAACGACCGTTGACAGGGCAAGCTGCTCTTCCTTCAGCTGCTCGAGCTTTGCATTCGCTTCGCTCCATGCGTTATGAATCTGCTCAATTTGGTATACGTACAGCGATATTTCCTTATGCTTCAGCTCCTCGCGGAGCTCCTTGTAACGGACCGCTTTCTCGGACTGCTCCTTCAGCGGTCCGATCTGATCCTCAAGCTCTGTGACAAGATCGTGGATGCGGAGCAGGTTCTGCTCCGTCTCATCCAGCTTGCGCACGGATTCTTTTTTGCGCGATTTATATTTAACAATACCGGAAGCTTCCTCAAAAATGCCCCTGCGGTCTTCCGATCTTGTGCTTAAGATCTCTTCGATACGCCCCTGTCCAATGATGGAATAGGCTTCCTTGCCGATCCCCGTGTCCATGAACAGCTCCGTAATATCCTTGAGCCTGCAGGACTGCCTGTTGATGAAATATTCGCTGTCGCCGCTTCGGTGCACCCGTCTGGTCACCGTTACCTCGTGAAAATCAAGCGGAAGCACATGATCCTCATTGTCGAGCGTAAGCGATACTTCGCCATAGTTGACCGCCTTACGCGCATCGCTGCCGGCAAAAATAATGTCCTCCATCTTCCCGCCGCGAAGCGATTTGGCGCTCTGCTCCCCAAGGACCCAGCGGATCCCGTCGGAGATGTTGCTCTTGCCGCTGCCATTCGGACCTACGACAGCCGTAATGCCGCGTACGAATTCCATCTCCGTTTTATCGGCAAACGACTTAAATCCTGCTAGCTCAATCCGTTTCAAAAACATATACGACCCATCACCTCTTTACGCTATTGTACCACAAGCAGAATCGGCTTTTCCGCTGTCTATGGACGGAGTTTTTCTTCCGAAAAAAGTCGACTCTCCTATCAGGATAGCTGGACAACGAAAAGAGCAAAAAACAGTCATTTCATCCGGATCCGGTTATCTGCCTGACTGCTCTTTGCTCTTTGTTTGTCCTATTCCTAAAGCGAAGCATCAGCCGTCCGAGCGCTTCAGCTGCTTGAGCGCTACCGCCGCCGCTTGCTGCTCGGCTTCCTTCTTGGATCTTCCGCTTCCGCGTCCAAGACATTTGCTTCCCATGTATACCTCTGAGACAAACTCCCGCTCATGTGCCGGTCCTCGCTCCTCAACGATGCGATATTCCAGCGCACCCATGCTGTGATGCTGCGTCAGTTCTTGAAGCTCGGTCTTATAATCGCTCATCTGCGGACGGCCATTGACGGTGATTGAAGGAAATACATGATCGTGCAAAAATTGACGCACCGCCTCCAGTCCTTGATCCAGATAAAGCGCCCCCACAAACGATTCGAATACATCAGCCAGAAGAGCCGGGCGGGTACGTCCGCCCGTCATTTCCTCTCCCTTGCCGAGCAATACGTACCGTCCGAAATCCAGACGCAGGGCGAACTGCACAAGCGAAGGCTCGCATACGATGGAAGCCCGAAGCTTGGTCAGCTCTCCTTCCGGCCGGTCCGGAAACAGATTGTATAGAAACTCGCTGACGGTCAGCTCCAGAACCGCATCGCCCAAAAATTCGAGGCGTTCATTGTCCTGGTTCTGACTGAAGCGGTGTTCGTTTACATAAGATGCGTGGGTAAAGGCCTGCTTCAGCAGCATTGCATTTCGAAATTGAATATGGAGTTTATGCTGTAACTGCTTCAGATCTCCACTCAACACACTATCTCCTTACTCGGCGTATTTTTTCAGGATAATCGTTGCATTATGACCGCCGAACCCGAAGGAGTTGGACATGACGACGTCCAGATCGGCTTCGCGCGGATGATTTGGTACATAGTCGAGATCGCATTCTGGATCCTGATTCTCCAGATTGATCGTCGGCGCGATGCGCTGATGCTTCAGGCTCAGACCGCAAATAACCGCCTCAACCCCGCCGGCGGCTCCCAGCAGATGACCTGTCATCGATTTAGTGGAGCTTACCGCCACTTTATACGCATGATCGCCGAGCGCAAGCTTGACGGCTTGGGTCTCGGA
Source organism: Paenibacillus sp. FSL W8-0919 (assembly GCF_038003785.1). Lineage (NCBI taxonomy): Bacteria > Bacillati > Bacillota > Bacilli > Caryophanales > Paenibacillaceae > Paenibacillus > Paenibacillus sp. FSL W8-0919. Next base: position 3,465,983 of record NZ_JBBOPV010000001.1, on the reverse strand, counting down.
CCGGTCACCGACCGGCGTCGACGTGCCGTGGGCATTAATGTAATCCACTTCCTCCGGCGAGATGCCCGCGTCGCGGATCGCCATCTTCATGCAGCGTGCCGCTCCGTCAGGATCAGGCTCGGTAATGTGGTGAGCGTCTGCGCTAAGGCCGTAGCCAATGACCTCGGCATAGATTTTCGCTCCGCGCGCCTGAGCATGCTCCAGCGATTCGAGCACAAGCACTCCGGCGCCTTCACCCATGACAAATCCGTCGCGGCCCGTATCAAACGGCCGGCTTGCCTTCTCCGGCTCATCGTTGCGGGTCGACATCGCGCGCATCGCGCAGAAGCCCGCCATGCCGGTCGGACGGATCGTAGCCTCAGCTCCGCCGCAAATCATGACATCCGCATCGCCGCGCTGGATCAAACGGAACGAATCCCCGATCGAGTGCGTCCCGGTTGCGCAAGCCGTAACCTGTGTCGTATTCGGGCCTTTGGCTCCAAGGTTAATGGACATTTGACCGGAAGCCATGTTCGCGATCATCATCGGAATGAAGAACGGGCTGACGCGCTTCGGTCCCTTTTCAAGCAAAATGTTATGCTGGTCTTCCCAAGTACCGAGACCGCCGATGCCCGATCCGATCGACACGCCGACACGCTCTGCATCAACATTGCTTCCGATCTCGAGCCCGCTGTCCTCCAGCGCCTTCGAGCCTGCAGCAACGGCGAACTGTACGAAACGGTCCATTTTGCGGGCTTCCTTCCGGTCCATGTAATCCTCCGGATTGAAGTCCTTCATCGACGCTGCAATCTGCGTGGTGTATTCACTGACATCAAAGGATTCAATGCGGGATACACCCGATTTTCCTTCCATCAGGCTGTTCCAAAATGTGTCCAAGTCCTGACCGAGAGCTGTCATGACTCCCATTCCTGTTACAACGACTCTACGTTTCATCAAGCTCACCTCTATATGGACTGCTTGTCCCTCCCCTTCATCCGGTCAAGGATTCAACGAGAAGGGACATCGCAGCAATAATCTATCATTGGTTGCATGAATACGGCGATTGAATGAGGAGAAGTCCCGCCTGGCTAAAGAACGGGACTTAACTTTATGACTTAGGTATGAGATTGTATGTAGTTTACAACTTCACCTACGGTCGTAATTTTCTCCGCATCTTCATCAGAGATCTCCATATCAAACTCATCTTCCAATTCCATCACCAATTCCACTACATCGAGAGAATCAGCTCCAAGGTCATCTTTGAAAGATGCTTCTAGTGTCACGTCGGCTTCGTCAACACCCAGGCGGTCGACAACGATGCGTTTCACGCGTTCCAATACATCGGACATCCGGCTCACCTCCTCTTGGTAATTATACGAGATATGACTTCAAATTGCCATAGAAGGCATTTGAAAACGTTATAGTTTCGACGCCCTAGGCGTCTAGGCTGCGAAAGCGGCTTCTACATATACATGCCGCCATCCACATGAAGCACCTGGCCGGTCATATAAGAGGCGCTTTCGGATGCCAGAAAAGCAACAACTCCGGCAACCTCCTCCGGCTGACCCAGCCGGGCAAGCGGAATGCCGCCAAGCAGCCCCTCTCTCATATCCTCAGACAGCTCCCGCGTCATGTCGGTATCGATAAAGCCCGGTGCCACTGCATTCACGGTAATGCCCCGTGATGCCAATTCGCGGGCGGCCGACTTCGTCAAACCGATGACGCCGGCCTTCGCGGCCACATAGTTGGCCTGGCCCGGATTGCCGAGCGCTCCGACGACGGAGGAAATATTGATGATCCGACCGTAGCGCTGCTTCATCATCGGACGGGTTACCGCCTTCAGGCAGTTGAACACCCCTTTAAGATTCGTCTCAATCACCTGATCGAATTCCTCTTCCTTCATGCGCATGATTAAATTATCTCTAGTAATCCCTGCATTATTCACAAGGATATCTATTCGACCAAATGCATCCAATACCTGCTTCACCATGGCATCCGCTTCATCAGCCCGTCCAACGTTGGATTGAATCGCGATGGCTGATACGCCTTTCGCGCGGACCGCTTCCACGACTTCCGCAGCGGCAGCTTCACTCCCTGCATAATTGACAGCGACGTTAGCGCCAAGATCGGCGAGCGCAAGCGCGATGCTGCGGCCGATGCCGCGGGAAGCACCCGTAACAAGCGCAGTCTGCCCCTTCAGTCCCTCATTCATACCTGTACCTCCTTTCAAAAAGGATCTCTCTTCATTCGAATTCACATCAAGGATTCGAGTTTTTCAGCGTTCTCCAGGCTGTTCACATTAACCACCTTGACGGATTTGTCAATCTTTCGGATGAGTCCGCTAAGCACGCTGCCCGGACCAATCTCGACAAAAGTATCGACGCCTTGCGCGATCATCCATTCAACGCTGTCCTGCCACAATACCGGAGAGTATACCTGCTCGACCAGCAGACCGCGGATCTCCGAAGCATCCTCCACCGGACGGGCCGTCACGTTCGCCACAACCGGCACGGCTGGAGAATGGAAGGTCGCTGTCTCCAGCTTGTCTCCAAGCCGGCTGGCTGCATCCTTCATCAGCGAGGAATGGAAGGGCCCGCTTACTTCAAGCGGAATGGCGCGTTTGCCGCCTGCTTCCTTCACTCGTTCCGCCGCGGCAGCGACGCCCTCGGCGGAGCCGGAAATAACGATCTGCCCCGGGCAGTTCATATTCGCAAGCTCAACCACATGCCCGTCGGCCGTAATGCTGCTGCACAGCTCGGCCAGCGCCTGACGTTCGGCGCCTAGCACAGCCGCCATGGAGCCTTGCCCGCCCGGAACGGCCGCCTCCATATATTCACCGCGCGCCCTTACGATCGAAACCGCTTCTTCGAATGTCAGGACGCCGGCGCATACAAGCGCGCTGTATTCGCCCAGGGAATGGCCTGCGACAAAGTCGGGCTTAATCCCTTTGCCGCGAATCGCTTCCAGATAGGCCATGCTCGTCGTCAGAAGAGCCGGCTGCGTATTCGCCGTTTGCTTAAGCTCTTCATCAGGCCCGTTGAAAATAATGGAGCTGAGCGAAAAACCCAGCTTGTCATCCGCAGTTTGAAAAATGTCCCGTGCAGAGGGGACCGCGTTGAATGCATCCTGTCCCATCCCCACGGACTGGGCGCCCTGCCCCGGAAATATAAATGCTGTTTTCCCCACAATCGTCGGCTCCCTTCATGCGCGAAGATCCATTCGCGCTAAATGTGCGATGTCACCAGATGAGTACGGACGAGCCCCAGGTTAATCCGCCGCCAAAGCCTACCATGAGCACTTTATCGCCTGGCTTCAACCGGCCGGACTCCTGTGCTTCGACTAGAGCCAGGGGCACGGATGCGGCTGACGTATTCGCATACTTGTCGACATTGATGACAACCTTTTCTTCAGGAAGCTCAAGCCGTTCCATCGCCGATTTGATAATCCGGATATTCGCCTGATGCGGAATGAATAAGTCGATGTCCTTCTTATCGATCCCCGCCTTGGCCAATACGGCCTCCGTTGCGCTTCCCATGACCCGTACCGCAAATTTAAACACTTCGCGTCCGTTCATATAAATGTAATGTTTATTCGTATTTACCGTCTCCGCCGATGCCGGCAGTCTTGAACCTCCAGCCTCGATGTACAGATGCGCGCCGCCTGCGCCTTCGGCGCCAAGATCAAAGGCTTGGAACCCTCGGCCTTCCGGCACTTCTCCGACAATCGCTGCGCCGGCTCCGTCGCCGAACAGCACGCAGGTGTTCCGATCGCTGTAATCCGTGATTCGCGACAGGCAGTCTACACCGATCACCAAGGCATTGTTGTACATGCCCGTTTTCACGAAATTCGTGGCAGTAGCCAGTCCGTATACAAATCCGGAGCAGGCTGCCGAAAGGTCAAATGCCGCCGCCTTCTTGGCGCCTAAACGATCCTGCAGCAGGCAGGCCGTTGACGGGAAGAACATGTCGGGAGTAATGGTAGCCACGATAATCAGCTCCAGATCCTCCGCATGCATGCCCGCCGATTTCAGGGCGTTCACGGCAGCATGATAGGCCAGATCCGATGTTGCCTCATGCTCGGCTGCAACATGACGCTCCTTGATGCCGGTACGGGAGACGATCCACTCATCGCTCGTATCCACCATCTTCTCCAGATCCTGGTTAGTTAAAATCTTCTCCGGCACATATTTGCCGGTGCCAATAATTCCGACCGGACGCAACTTGTTCATATCCTCACTCACTTCCCGCTGATTTCCTTCGAAATGCTCTCTACCAACTGATTCTGCAAAGCTGTGCGCGCCTGGCGGATCCCGTTCTTCACCGCGTTCGCATCCGATGAGCCATGGCTCTTCACAACGAGGCCGCCAAGACCGAGAAGCGGAGCCCCGCCGTGCTCCTTGTAATCCAGCATCGACTTCAAGCTGCGCAGCTCCGGCATCATGAGCGCGGCGGCGAGCTTGGTTTTGAGCGATTTGCCGAACTGCTCCTTGAGCAGCGAGAACAGCGCGCCGGCCGTTCCTTCAATGGATTTAAGCAATATGTTGCCGGCAAAACCGTCGCACACCAGCACATCGCATACGCCGTTCATCACATCACGCGATTCCACGTTGCCGACAAAATGGATCGGCAGCTCCTCAAGCAAAGGGTACGCGTGCTTCGTCAGCTCGTTTCCTTTGCCGGCCTCCGTCCCGACGTTGAGCAATCCGACGCGGGGCTTGGCGATTCCATGCACCTTCTCGCGGTATAGGCTGCCCATTAGCGCGTACTGCTGCAAATGCTCGGGCTTCGAATCCATGTTCGCGCCAAGATCCAGCGCAAGCATTCCCTTGCCGTCAAGCGTCGGAATCATGGGTGCCAGCGCCGGGCGCTCGATTCCGTTCATCCGGCCGACGACGAGCAGCCCCGTTGTCATCAAGGCGCCCGTGTTGCCCGCGGAGATCATGGCGTCTGCCTCCCCTTCGCGGATCATTCGTCCCGCAACGACCATCGAGGCATCCTTCTTCCGGCGCACAGCCTTCACGGGCTCATCCTCCGCCTCGATGACCTCACTGGCATGGACGATCTTCAGATTGGAGGGACGCTCCTGCAGCAGACCTTCGATCCGCGCCTGATCGCCAACGAGGATAACCTCCGTATCCGTCCATTCCTTCGCCGCGAGCAGCGCGCCTTCCACATTGCTGTTCGGCGCATGGTCACCGCCCATCGCATCAACGACAATTCTCATGCCTATTTCCTCCTTCACTTATGTCATTCCCCTGCAGATCGGTATATTACGAAATTCCCCTGGAACACCATTTCATCGGAGACATAAGTAAACACTTCCACCTTCGCCTTCTGCCCCGCAATGTTCCGGACATAAGCCTTGGCTATGCATTTCTCCCCGAGCTTAACCTGTCTCAAAAATCGGATGTCCGCCGAGGAAGTCAGTGCGATTTCGTCGTTTATTACTGCCACAGCAAGTGAATTGGCCTGAGCGAACACATAGTGTCCGCGCGCAATCCGGGTTTTGCTGAATACATGCTCCTCACGAATTTCGAATATTGATATTCCGCTCTTGTCTAATTGCAAGTCAACAACGTCTCCGATGACTTCCTCAAGCGACAACGAGCGAACCTGATCGTAGGAATGCTCGGCCATCTGCTTCATTCGCTCCCGAAGCTCCGGGATGCCGAGTTCCATCCGGTCCAGGCGAATCGTCTGAATGCTGACTTTAAGCTGGCGCGTCAACTCGCGGTCCGTAACAAAGGGATTCTCGTCGATCAGCTGGACCAGCCGCTTGTGACGGTCTTTCTTAGATAAACGATCGATGACGAAACAACTCCTTCTGCCGCTATTATAGCCGCCATACTTCAAACCTATATGTAAATTAGTCGCAAATATTAGAACCTGGTACTAATGTTAAGTATAAATGATGTCACGTTAAAAAGAAAGAGGACCGGGACAAAAAAAATAGCACCTCACCAGAGATGAAGTACTACTTATGAAAAGACTATTGTTTGATGATCTCTCTTGCCTTATACGTTCCGCATACTTTACATACGCGATGAGCAAGCTTCAGTTCTCCGCATTGCTCGCATTTCACCATGCCCGGCACAGCCAGCTTAAAGTGAGTACGACGCTTGTCACGACGTGTTTTGGACGTTCTACGTTGAGGTACTGCCATGTTCCCACCTCCTTATCGGTTCAACCCGCTTTCACGGGTATCCTATCCATCATCATTTAAAGAAGTCCTTTAGCCCGGCCAATCTCGGATCAATTACTTCCGTGTCGCAATCGCAGGCGCCTTCATTAAGATCTTTGCCGCAATTGTGGCAAAGTCCCTTGCAGTCGTCCCTGCATACCGGAGCTAGCGGCAGTTGAAGAAGAAATGCTTCCTCCACATATGGAGCGAGATCCACACTCTCGCCTTGCACATATGTCGTGTCGTCATCTTCGTCCTGAATGGATTCAGGATTCTCCACCTGCTGGAATACTTCATGAAAAGGGATGTGCAGATGTTCGTTGACCGGCTTCAAGCAGCGGGAGCATTTCATCTCCAGCTCAGCTTCCAAGCTTCCCCGAACGTCTACCGAGCCTGCAACGGACGGAACTGCCTTCAAATCCACTTGCAGCGGCTGAACGGCGACGATATCCTTCCGACCCTTTACGGCATTCGTAACATCCACGGTTTGATGGAACTGTAACGGTTGATCGCTGGTTGTCAATTTACGAAATTGAATAAGCATATCCATCACTCCAAACAAACAAAGATTATTATACCGATTCAGCCGGAGTTTTGTCAACAGGATTACCTTTAAGAACCTTGCGGATATCCTTTTTTTGCGCCGCGGCAGGCACTGCATGCAACGCCGCTTACGCATGCGTTTATTCTTGCAGTTTCGGCATCGAATTATGTTATATTCTTAAGCAAGGAGTTGAAGTACAGTGAAAACGGTTGGAATCGTGGTTGAATATAACCCCTTACATAACGGCCATGAGCTGCATTTTCATAAATCCAAAAAAATCACGCGCGCGGATGCGGTAGTCGCCGTCATGAGCGGTCCGTTCCTCCAGCGCGGCGAGCCCGCCATTGCCAGCAAGCGCGCCCGAACGGAAATGGCGCTTGCCATGGGGGTCGACCTCGTGCTCGAGCTGCCGGTCACCTATGCGGTGCAGCCGGCGGAATGGTTCGCATACGGCGCCGTCGCCACCCTTCATGCAACAGGCGTCGTGGACTGCCTGTCATTCGGATCGGAGAGCGGTACGCTGGAGCAGCTTCTCCCTCTCTCCCGCATCCTCGCCAGGGAACCGGACAGACTTCGCGCGGAGCTTGACCAGCGCCTTGCGGAAGGGCTAAGCTTCCCGTCCGCCTACGGCGCCGCGGCTGCCGCCGCCTTTGGCGTTTCCGAAGAAGACGCTGCCGGGCTGCGGGAACTGCTTACGAAGCCGAATAATTCCTTAGGGCTGCATTACCTGATCGCGCTTCACCGGTTAGGGAGCTCCATAGAGCCCTTCACCATCTCCAGGGAAAGCGCCCAGTATCATGACCCCGAGCCAGGGACCGGATCCATCGCCAGCGCAACGGCGGTCCGCAGGATCATTGCCAACCAAGGCATTGAAGCGGCTGCTCCGTATATTCCCGAATATACGCTGCGGATCCTGGAACGCGAAATCCGATCGGGCAGAGCCCCGATGAACTGGGACAGGTTCCGCCAGCCGCTGTTCCAGACCTTGCTCACATCTCCCCCGGCCCAGCTTGCGCAGTGTCTGGAAGTGACCGAAGGGCTTGAGTATCGAATCCGCCGAATGCTCCCCAAGCTCGATAACAGCTCCGTGGATGCGCTGCTGGATTCGCTCAAGACCAAACGATACACCCGTACCAAGCTGCAGCGCATGCTGGTGCATATTATGCTGAACCACCAGAAAGCCGGGATGAATCCCGGCGAGCTTGTCCGTGGCCCGGGCTATATCCGTGTGCTTGGGTTCAATGAGACTGGAAAAAAACTGCTGAGAACGATGAGGAAGACCGCTTCCCTTCCGGTCGTCATTAAACCGGCCTCGCTGGATCATCCCCAGCTTACGCGCGACCTTCAAGCAGCCGCCGTGTACGCCAACGCCTACCCGAATGCGGACGCCCGCGACCTCTACCATGACTATCGGCTGCCGCCCCTTACTCTTTAGGCGGCAGCTGCTCCAGATAGTCCAGCGCATCCTGCAGGCGCTCGACTTGTACAAGCTTCATGTCCGTTCCGATCCGGTCGGCCCGCTTCTTGGCTTCCTCGTAGTTCTTCGTCGGCACGAAGAAGATTTCGGCTCCCTCCCTGTCGGCCGCAACAATTTTGTGCTTCACGCCGCCGATGGGACCAACCTTGCCCGACTTGTCGATCGTGCCCGTTCCGGCGATCCGGTAGCCCTTGCTCAAATCGCCCGGCGTGAGCTGATTGTAAATTTCCAGCGTGAAGATCAATCCGGCCGAAGGTCCCCCGATGTTGGTATCCGCAAAGTTGATCACGTAATCCGGGTTGCTCGGCGCAACCTTCTGCATGGTGGCGATCATGACCCCAAGACCCGGGCGCTCCGCTCCCGTCTTTTCGTCCTTGATGCTGACGAGAGACACATCCTCCTTCAAGGTTTTACCTCCACGCTCCAGCTCCACCGACACCTTGTCTCCGACTTGCTTGCCGCTTAACAATGCGGCGATTTTCTCGTTGTCCTTCGCAGGCTGTCCGTCAATCCGGATCAGTTTGTCTCCCGGCCGAAAATGATCCGCATTGGCGGAATCGTCAGGGATCGACATCACGAACACGTAGGCCGGCTCAATGGCATATTCAACGCCGGCTGCCTGATAGGCAGCCTCCATAGCGGACGATTGGGAGGAGTTCATGTAATAGACCTGGGTGGCCGCGTATTCCTCCTTGCTCTGATCCCCCATCTTTTCAGCCTTTTGCACAACCTCGGCATTCGGATTGAACGTCGACATCATCAGCAAGGCAAGGTTCGCATAACTGGCCGATACGGTCGTCATCATGAACGTCCCCTCTTCCTCGGGATCGCTCTTCTCGACGCGGATCATCGGCCGCACCTCCTCGGCGCTGCCCGGCTGATAAATCAAATAAGGTGTCGGCATGTACACGACCAGGTACACCATTAATCCAACCATCAATAAATACAGTATAATTCTTGAGCCATTCGGTTTAACAGTCTTCTTCATCGCATTCTCCCTCGCCTTCTAAATCCGGGCCTCGCGCCAAGATTGGTCTGACGGTTGTCTCCCTTGCATAAAGTTGTACTAGCTATGTTTACGTCGAAAGGAGATTCCTTATGAATAAAGGCAACGCCACCAAAACCCAGTCCGGATTCGCCAGCACCGTCCTGCTGGGGGCAGCCGCCTTCTTGCTGGTGCTGGCCGTCGTCAGCGCGCCCGAGCCCGCCTTTCAGGCCACCCTGCAAGCTTTGAAATTATGGTGGAACATCGTATTTCCCGCACTGCTGCCGTTTCTTGTCCTTGTGGAAATATTGATGGCCTACGGCTTCGCCCATGGTGCAGGCGTTCTGCTCGATCCGCTCATGCGAAAGCTATTCAAGCTGCCGGGCAGCGGCGGCTGGGTGCTCATTACAGGGATGACCGCCGGATTTCCGGCCGGCGCTCAAGCCGCCGCCTCCATGCACAGGCAGGGCGACCTCGGCCCAGGCGAAGCGGGAAGGCTTGCCGCCATGGCCCACTTCTGCAATCCGATGACGATTCTGGTTGTCATCGGAACCGGGCTGCTCCATCAGCCAGCGGCGGGGTACCTGCTCCTTATCGTGCACTGGATTACCGGCCTCCTGGCCGCGTGGCTGTTCAGTTTTTTCAGAAGAACACCGCATGGACGAAACGATGTTGCAAAACCGAACAAGCCTGCCCGGCAAGTTCCGCTATTAAAGCGAGCCGCTGCGGCTGCATTGGAAGCCCACAAACGGGACGGGCGCAGCTTTGGCAGACTGCTGGGAGACTCCGTCACCCGCTCTGTCCAAACCTTAATGATGTCCGGCGGCTTCATCCTGTTATTTGCCGTGCTTACCCGGGTACTGTCCGAAAACGTGCTGCCCTTGCTTCCTTCTTATTTTACCTCGGGATTGCTGGAAATCCACCTTGCATCCGCATCGATCAGCAGCTCCGCCTTTACGAACAGCGCCATGCAGCTTGCCGTCTTATCCGCCGTACTCGCCTGGAGCGGCATTAGCGCCCAGCTGCAAAGCCTCTCCCTTATGCGGGATGCCGGCCTTTCGTGGAGCTACTTTATCCTGAAGCGAATCGTTCATTCCTTGCTCGCATTCTTGGTTATGCTGGTATGCTGGAAGCCCGCAAGCAGCCTGTCTGCCGCCATCGTCCCGGCCTTCAGAACGGAGCCGCCGCAGACTGGACAGAACGGGAATATCTTCAACCTGTGGACAGGATTTCCGTCCGTTCTTCAAACACAAATTGCCTTTTTCTTGCTGATTGCGGCAGCGCTATGGGTGATTTCATCCATTATTGTTCGCGTGCGGCGTTGAATTTACGGCGCAAAGCCGCATCCACCTCGGGACTGACCAGGTCGGTCGTATCGCCGTTGAAGTGTGCGATCTCTTTAACCAGACTTGAGCTGAGAAAGGAATATTTCGGATGGGTCATCATGAAGATCGTCTCCGCATCGGGATTCAGCTTATGATTGGTCGAGGCGAGCTGCAGCTCATACTCGAAATCCGTAACGGTCCGGATCCCGCGGACGATCACTTGCGCATTCCGCTGACGCACATAATTGGCTAACAGATCGCGGAAGCTGTCGATTTCCACGTTCGGCAGATGACGGGTAGCCTCTCTCAACAGATCCTTCCGCTCCTCCACCGTAAACAGCGGGTTTTTGCTTAAGTTGTTTAGAACGGCCACGATCAGCAAGTCAAACTGCTTTGAAGCCCTCGTAATGATATCCATATGCCCCATCGTCACAGGATCAAAGCTGCCGGGATAAACGGCAATTCGATATGTACTATTATTCTCGGTTGTCATCGTGTGATTCCTCCTCATCCGCACCGGCAGCTTGTCCTTGTACGGTTTCGTATCTGTATATGGTGACGGCGGTTTCGCCGTACCTCGCTGTTCGCATGCCGTGAAAATGGCCGAAGCTCTCCGGATATTCATAGCCCGACTCATATTCCAGAACAATAACGGCTCCCTCGCGTAGAAGCTTGCGCTCCGCCATATCATTCATGAGCTCATCCCCATTTTTGAACTTATAGGGAGGGTCCAGAAACACCAGATCGAATGCCGCGCCCCGCTTCTCCAGCACCTTAAGCGCTCTTGCCGCATCGTTGCGATATACCTCTGCCGCCTCTTGCAGGCGTACAGCCTTCAGATTATCCTTGATCGTCTCAATGCTCCGCTGCTCCACGTCAATAAAAACAGCACGATCCATTCCCCGGCTTAACGCCTCGATGCCAAGGCCGCCCGTGCCCGCAAACAGGTCAAGGACGGTTCCCCCGTCAAAGTAGGGGCCGATCATACTGAATATCGCTTCCTTCACTTTATCCGTCGTCGGACGGGTGCTCATGCCGGGAACGCTTTTCAGCGGTCGGCCTTTTGCACTTCCGGATACTACTCTCACTGCTCGATTCACCCGTTTCATCACATCAAGATTCATGGCCATGACGGCCATAGCATTGATTATCGTAACATAATCCTGCCGCATATGAAAAATGAAACATGCCCCCTCTTCATTTTTTTTCAAACTCAGGTATATTTCCGCTCCTGCCGGGCATCCTAAAGATATCGACATCAATGAATGTCGTAGACAACCGCGGAGAAGACTTACGTTTCCCCATAAGCTCTTCGTCCGGTTTCTCCTCTCCCATGAGGGAGTCTCTTCGGAGGCTCCCGAAAACAATCCCTGCAGTATCAGGATTTTACTGTAGGGATTGTTTTCTTTTTTTGTTCCATTTCGATGGATTTCGGCTCGGTATCTTAATTAAAAAAAACCGCTCATTTAAGATGAGCGGCCAGATTGTCGAGAAACCCTGTCCTTTTAAAGGATCAGGGTTTCTCTGTATTTCCAAAGTAACTAAGTTAAGAAAAATATGAGGGGGCTACCCCCGTTTTTCCAGGCGATCCAGGTGGATCGCCATCTTCTTCATGTTCTGCACGGCTGCCGTCATCAAGGCCTGTTCCCTGACGTTCTGCAAACCGCGCAAACGGCAATAGCGAAACCCATGGAGCTCTTTGGCATCCGCGAAGCTTCGCTCAATCGTTTCTTTTCGTTTTCGGTAGAGATATTTCCCGGATCGACTCAACCGGTTGCCTCGCACCCACTCTTTGCTGTCCTCCCAGACATGACGGGTTACCACCTTTCGGTGGTTGCGAGACCGTGTGCATTCGTTTAATAACGGGCAGTTCTTGCAATGCTGTGGATCCGAAGCGTACTGCCGGTATCCCTCGCGGTTGGTCGTCGTGTACGGTAATTCGTGCTTCGCTGGACAGACATAAACATTACGCTGTGCGTCATAAGTGAACTTCCATTTTGGGAATAAACCTTGGGTTGAGTGAAATCTTCGGTGAGCAATAACGGCAAAAATATTTCGGCTTTGCAGCCCTTTGCAAATGGGTGAAGTCAAATACCCGGAGTCCAGAGCAACGGCTTCGACTTTAAAACCAAATCGTTGTTGTTGACGATCCAAACGGGATAAATACGGTACAGAATCATGGACATTTCCAGCGGTGACATGTACATCCGTAATCATATTGTATTTCAGGTCCACAGTACGGTGATCTAAGTAGAAAAATCCTTCCGGTTTCCCATCACGGATCATATAACCGCTGTCGGGATCTGTCGTGCTCACTTTGACTTCCTTTTCCTCGATCACGTCCTCTCTAGGCTTTAGCGCTTTTTTCCATGTGCATTCCGGTCAGCCTCCACGGCAGCATTAAGTTCACTCACATAGTCACGGGTGTTTTGTAAAACCTGCTCCTTTGTGTATTTATGCTTGTTCGCACTCGCTTTGACGTGGGTTGAATCGGTAACTAAGACACGTCCGCCCACCATACGGTGCTGGATAGCTTGAAGCACAATCTCATCGAAGATCTCCTGAAAAATCTCGGTGTCTTTAAAGCGAGTGCGACGATTCCAGCTAATCGTAGAATGGTCAGGCACTTTGTCGGTTAGACCTAACCCCAAAAACCAGCGGTAAGCAAGATTGGTTTGAATCTCACGTTCGAGTTGGCGTTCGGAACGGATGCCATAAAAATAACCGAGGAAAATCATTTTAAATAACACGACAGGGTCGATAGCTGGCCGCCCATTATCAGCACAGTAAAGCGGACGAACCTTTTCGTCGATGAAAGAGAAATCGATATACTTGTCCACTTTACGGAGCAGATGATCTTGAGGAACCAATTCTTCAATCGAAACAAATTCGTAAGCCTGCTGTTTTTCTCGATTCGAACGCAACATATGTAACACCCTTCCGAACGGTTTATTTAATACCATTATACAACATTAACGCGGTGTCGTGTTGAATTAAATTCACAAGAAAATAGCTGTCGAGACTTTCTCGACAGCCTGACCGCTCATTTAAGATGAGCGGCTTCTTTTAACTGAGTTGCTATCATCACCGTGATTCTTAACATACCCCCGGATGTCGTTGAGCAGTTCATCGTCATCTTCCACCAGCTGTAACCGTCCCGCTCCTACGTTCGTGTAACCCAAAAGCGGAAGCGAACCTATTTTTTCCGATGTTTTACTTAGCAACATTTCAGGTTACGCGTTGCTCAATAAACCGTGTACGTTTGTCCGGTTTGGGCACCCTCAACGCTCTTTCGGTAGGCAAGCGCGGCTCTCCCGGCAGATACGGGCTCAAACCCCGGGAAGTATGGACCGTATGTATCCATCGATTCCTTAAGTACATTGGGGCTGACATTGTTGATACGTATCCCTCGCGGCATTTCAATGGCTGCAGCCTGAACGAAGGCTTTAATCGCTCCTCCAGCCATGGCGGAAGATATACCTCCAATAATGGGACTGTCCATAATAATGCCGGTGGTTAACGTAAAGCTTCCCCGATCATGAACATGGTCCAGCCCGAGCAAAACAAGATTGATTTGCCCCTTCAATTTACCCATAATCGCGATTTCATTCAGCTCCGGCGTCAATTCGTGGAGAGGACCAAAGTAAGCCTGGCCTGCGGTACAGACCACTGCATCTACGGAGCCGACAGCCTTATACATACTCGCGATACTTTCAGGAACGGACATATCCATGGTGATATCAGCACCTTTGCGTCCAGCTGTTATAATTTCATGATGCTGCCCCAGTTCTTTGCGAACCGCTGTCCCCAGTGTTCCGGATGCGCCCACCATCAAAATTTTCATGACCCTATTCCTCCATCCTGTTGGTCTGTATATGTCAATAATTGGACAAGTCAAATCGTATCACATGGAATTGCTATATGCCAGATCGGGGAGCCTTGCTGTTCTATTCTTCAATTATGTATAATGGCCTGGCATGCCCTTACATAGGGGAAAGAGTAAAAAGGAGGAAATGAAACATTGAAGAAAAGGTTTGTAGCATTACTGTCTGCGGCAACATTGGTCGGCGGGATGACGATTGGTGTAAGTGCAGCTCCCGTCCTTGAGAAGATCACAGCTCATTTGAACTGGGGCATTGCCTACGAGGTGAATGGAAAGCAATGGACGCCGAAGGATCAGTCGGGGAACCGCATCGCCGCCATTTCTTATAACAACACGACTTACCTACCTGTCCGAGCGGTATCGGATGCACTGGGCGTTGCAGTGGAATATGATAATAAAGCTCAGAAAATCAAACTGGGCGAAAAATCGGATCTAACCCCGATTACATCGGAAGAGATTAAATTGTCATATGCCTCTGTTATAACCAAGGACAAGCAGCACACCGTACATAATGGTAAAGATTATGGTTCAGGAGTCATCCTCAATAGCATTAATGGGGTAGAAAAAGGATTCACGTTAAGACCTGGAGGCAAACACCAAACCCTCGAATTGTCCGTATTCCCTGTATCGGTTAACAAAGATATCGTGGTAAAAATCATGAGTGGGGGCGTGCTCCTGAAAGAAGTCGTTATCACTCCGAGCGACAGCATTGAAACAGTCACCGTTGATATTGATGGAGCCAAAGAAATCGAGGTTTCGGCTAAGTACCCAAAAGTCGAAATTGGCGACGATATTCTATTCTTCGCTGGAACTTATAAGTAAACGATAATGGAAGAAGAGCCCCTGCCATCGGCAGGGGCTCTTCTAGCGCTTTCAGCAGGTCGTGATTACTCTGTTCACTATAAAAGAATGGATTAGATAAATGCGCGAGTAATGATCACCAACAAGATGAATAATACCAAGATAGCACCTACTGAAGAGCCGTATCCATAACCACCATATCCTCCAGCTACTCCGCTCACATGTATCCCTCCTTTTTTGAACATACACCATACTATGACGCTTCCGCTAAAATGAACTGGGCGATCAACCTGACCGGACAATAATAATGAAAATGCCCCCGGGTCCAGGGGTCCATCCGTCATTAAAACAAAGACGCCAGGGCGCTTCTACTCCCTCGCGTCTTCCGTATATAGGCCTCTAATAAAGGCGGTTGTTATTCTTCTTCTTCGATCAATCGGTTGGGATCCGCCGGATTCAATAATTTCCTGCGCCGGTCAATCAGCCCTTCCTCCCCATGCTCGCGGAATTTGCGCATCCATACCTTTAGCCGCCCGATGTCTGAAATTTGCAAGGCGGATGCCACCTCTTTCTTCGTTTTACCCGCAAGCCGCATGGCGACTGCCTTCTTCTTCGTTTCGAAACTGTAGGTATGAAATGTCTGCCCCTTTTTCGCCATGATTATCACCTCTTTACTATGTATATCGGCCGAGGCCGCCCGTATTTCAATACCCCGGGTACTCCGGGCAAGTCACGCCTGAGCAGAGCCTTTGAAATCGAAATATGATCTTCCAAGGACCCCAGGATATGGTATAATTTCGTAAGAATTCATGAACTAGAAATTGGGGGATCATCCTTGGGGAAATTCATTATTTTTGGCATGCTGTTTTATATTTTCGGCAATCCGTTCATCGCCATTATTGTTCTTCTGCTTATCGTTTACGTCCTGGACCGCAGATTTGTCGGGGTGTTTCCCAGCATTACGCGTCCGATTCAGCGGGCAAGACAGATATCCAAGCTGCGAAAAAATATCGCAGCCAGTCCCAGCGACGTCTCCTCGCGACATGAGCTGGCAAGGCTGCTGATCGAGCGCCGCAAATACGGGGAGGCGCTGAAGCTGCTGGAGTCCATCTCGGAAAGCTTGCAGGATTCGGCGGAATACTGGGATGATATCGGCACCGCCCGCCTGAAGACCGGAAATACCGCTCAAGGAGAAGCGGATATCCTTCAAGCGCTGGATATCAATCCCCGGGTAAAATACGGCCGGCCATACCTAAGGCTTGCCGACGCGTTCCGCACGGCGGATTCCGCGAAAGCGCTCGATTATTTACAGAAGTTTCATACCATGCACTCTTCTTCTTCTGAAGCATACTACCTCCTGGGAACCATGTATCGGGTTCTGGGACAGCGTCAGGAAGCCAAGGAAGCCTTCTCGGAGTCGATGAGCGTATACCGATCCCTTCCCAAGTACAAGCGGCGCCAAGAACGCAAGTGGGCGGTTCGGAGCTTTTGGCGGAACTTATTCTAAACGTGCCTGAAATCCATTATAAGAAGCTCCGCAGCAAGTTCATCCCTTCGAAGCATAACAAGACCCGCCGGCGATTTGCCAGCGGGCCTTGTCATGCTTCTATGTTATACCAGCGGCTTGTACCCAAGCCGATGCAGCTGCTCGGCGACAATCCGGTAGCCTTTCCCGTTCGGATGAAGCCCATCCACCGATAGCAGCTCCTTCTCTTTGCCTGCAAATGCGGCATTCACATCGGCAATCCGGAAGTACACGTCGCTGAGGCTATGAAGATATCGATTAAACCGCGATACGTATTCCCCTGCTTCCCCGGAAGCAGGATACGGATTGTACAGCCCGACGGCACGGATGAAATAAGCTTTGCCGCCTCCTGCCTTAATATTTCGAATATGCTTGACGGTGTTAGACATGTAATACTGGCAACGGAGCAGCGCCCGATCCAGAGATTCCCGGTCAGGACGGCCGCCGGCGGATTTCACGGCTCTGATCAAGTCGTTGCCGCCAATCGTTATGGTTATGATATGAGCCTGCTGCAAATGGTAACGATAGGCCGGATTTTGAACGATCCGCTCATACAGCCCCTCGGATGTTAATCCGTTGATCCCCATATTTTCGTGAGCCACAAATTGCTGAAGTCTCTCTTCCGCCATCCGGCGATATAGCGGAACAAAGCCGCTGCCAGGCATCGCCCCGAACCCGAAGGTCAGCGAATCGCCGACAGCGGTATAATGGTACACCAACATGTTCACCCCCTGTCCCGCTCGTTATGACATTATATGAGCGGGAGCATCGGTTGTGAAACGGGACAGTGCCTCGGATAAAAAGAATACAGGCTGATGCTTGTTCTTCGGATTACAGGACCCTTAATCCGATGTCTCCTCATCGACCTCATAAATACAACGGAACCGTTCAACCCCAGGATATTTCTCGCCGAGGCTGTGCACTTCAAAGCCGATATTCCGGTAAAAGTCCACCGCTTCATCGTCGGTCTCCGCGATAACTCGCTTAGGCTTAGGATCGAGCTGAAGCAGCAGCTCCAATATCATCCCCCGTCCATAGCCTTTCCCCCGGTTCTCCGGGAGTACGGCAAGATGTCTGATCGTAACTTCATCCCGCTGAATATCACAGCCGATAATGCCGACGAGAAGCCCCTCCTCAACGTAACCATAGAGCTTGCTCCCGCCTTCGGCCTTATAAAGTGAAACGGCCTTCTCTACCTGATCCGGATCGGGAAAAACCGAATAGCCAAGCAGCTCCCTTACCTCCAGCTTAGCCGCTTGGGATGTCATTTCCTTGAGCATACCTTGTATCCCCCATCATTCATTGTGTGTACGAACAGACGAAAGCCTGTGCTAGAGCATTTCCTCCGCGCTTCGGCCTAGCTTCTTCAGAAGCTTGACCGCCTCTGCCTTTTCTTGATCGGTCAAGCCGCTGAGCGCCTTGATCATCAGCTGCTGGTGGCCGGGAAAGATCGATTCGAAGAACGCTTTGCCCTCCGGGGTCAGCTCCGCATATATCACGCGGCGATCCTCTGCTGATGCCCGCCGCACGAGGAGATTTTTCTTCTGCAGCTTGTCTACCACATAT
Source organism: Paenibacillus sp. FSL W8-0919 (assembly GCF_038003785.1). Taxonomy (NCBI): domain Bacteria; kingdom Bacillati; phylum Bacillota; class Bacilli; order Caryophanales; family Paenibacillaceae; genus Paenibacillus; species Paenibacillus sp. FSL W8-0919. The sequence continues at coordinate 3,447,718 of NZ_JBBOPV010000001.1, read as the reverse complement.
GTAATATTGCCGCTCGAGATCAGCACTTTTTCACCGATTTTCTGCAGCGGCTGCGGTCCTTTGTGGTACAGAACATCCAGGACGCCGAATTCCGTGGAATTCAACCCGTGACTCTGAATGCTGCGGTTGGAATGCGTCATAACCGCATTATAGGCTCTTGCCAAAATAACCATCAAATGCAATGGATAATCCTCTTGTTCTTGAATATCCGACATATTTCACCCTCCGAAAGTTGTCATGTATTAAGGTTAATGAACGCAAGGCTCAACTGTCAAATGGATTATTCACTCGCCGAGTCAGCTCCGATAATCCGCACCGACCCGTCCCGGCATCCAATGATCGCTTGATCGGCCATCCCTAGAAACAAGCCGTGCTCGACCACGCCCGGAATGCCCGTCAGCCGGGCAGCCAGCTCTTCAGGCTCGGAGATCCGCCCAAAGCTGCAGTCTGCAATATAGTTGCCATTATCCGTCTCATAGACGGCTCCTTCGCGGTCACGGCGGATTTGTACAGAGCATCCAAGCTCCTTCAAGGATTGAACGGTCCATTCGTAGGCGAAAGGAATGATTTCGACCGGTAGCGGAAACGCCCCCAGAACGGGCACCTCCTTCGTCTCATCGGCAATGATAATCAGCTTGTCGCTGCGGTACGCCGTCATTTTCTCACGCAGCAGCGCTCCTCCTCCGCCCTTGATTAGCCGTAGCATCCCGTCAAGCTCATCCGCTCCGTCAATCGTCAAATCCAGTCGGTCGATATCCCGGACCGGGGTGAACGGAATCCCCTGCTGAACCGCGAGCTCCTCGGAAGCCCGAGAGGTCGCTACAGCTTGGATATCGAGCCCCGCCCGGACCATTTCCCCGATTTTGAGAATGGCGTAATAAGCCGTTGAACCGGTTCCGAGACCGACCTTCATCCCGCTTTGGACATAACCGGCAGCACGCTCCGCCGCAATTTGCTTCATATTGTATTCCGTGTTCATACCGTGATCTCACCTTTCTACATCATGGTGCAACCCATGCTATAATATTCAATTATACCGACTTATTTCGTTCAACACGGAGGTTGAATATGCGAACCGAGAATCAGATCAAGTCCAAGCTCAATGAGCTTACCATGCAAAAAAAACTGCTGCACGCCCGTATTGCACAGCTGGACGAGAGCAGTCCGCAGCGCGCTGCCCTAGTTCAACAGGAGGCCCGCCTCGACGATATGATGATCATGCTGGAATGGGTGCTGAACGAGCCGGAAGGCTCCTACCATATGTAATCAAGTATACCGAAATAACGAGAGGGGCGCCTTGGCGCCCCTGCCCTTATATTTGAGCCTCCTTCTCCCGCGTGAAGCGTTCGAGCCAGTTCTCATAGAGCTCGGCGTTCTCGGGAGAATAACACACAAAGTCAATCCGCTCCAGCCGGTTATCCGGAAGGTCCTCCTCCAGCAGCTTCGTAACAGCCGTGAGGGCAACATCGCAGGCCGGGGCTTTCGGGTATTCATAGATGCCGGTGCTGATATTAGGAAAGGCGATGCTTCGTGCGCCTACCTCAATGGCAAGCAGAAGACTGTTTCGGTAGCATTCCGCAAGCGTGTGCTCCTCGCGGCGCCCGCCTCCTTCCCAGATCGGGCCGACGGTGTGAATGATATGCTGTGCAGCCAAGCGCCCCGCACCTGTAATAACGGCGTTGCCGGGCGGGCACCCGCCCTGCTGCTTGCGAATCTCCATGCACTGTTCCATAATTTCGGGTCCGCCGGCACTGTGAATTGCACCGTCGACCCCTTTTCCGCCCAGCAATCCCGAATTTGCCGCATTTACGATAATGTCGCCCGTCCATGTCGTAATATCGCCTATAATGACGGAGACCGATGTCCTTCCGATTTTAAATGTTTTCATTCGGAAAATCTCCTTTCGGTCTTTTAACCCTTTATTACCCCGCCTGAGGGGCGGTTGACCCTGAATGCCCCGGCTTGGTGTTATCTTTTTTTGGCGACCGCCGTTAGCCGTTCGGTCAGCCGGATCTCATCCTGGCCCTGGAGCGCTTCCTCAACCGTCCGGTAGAACCGGAGCGTCCCCCGGTCCCGCGCGGCTTTCAGATGGGAGAGAAATACATCCCCCGCCTCCTCCAGCTTCAGATCCTCGGCTTTATGCCGAACCCGGCATAAGTACACCTTCATGGGACCTTGAGGATCCTCATATTCCATAACGCCGATCGGTGTCAGGGTCCGTTCATCCTCCCTCGTGAATTGGGGTGTCTTATAAACGGTATATTCCGAAGCCGGCGGAGGAATGTATGCTTCCCGCTTTTTATCTGCGATCAATCTGGAATTCATGAACGCAAGATAACCTGCTGCCGCAAATAAAATTACGGCCGCAGCAATGGCAATATTCATCATCAATAAAGCCTCTCCTTCTAATGGTTCGTATCGATCCACTCCTCTGGGGCGACCGTGCGTCGATCTACATGAAAATCCGCATTACTGCGATGACGAGCAGATGCAGCGGATAAAAGGAACGCCACACCCAGCGGCTTACCCGGACGGTTTCAAGCTTTCTCCAAATCTGCGGACCATAAGTAATAAGCACTGTAGGAATAACGCTCCACATTTGAAGCTCCCAGTTGTTGACGAACAGGAACAGCAGATTCAGCAGCATATGAAGCGGGGCGAGCCAGCTCGGCTTCGCATATCGAAAGATGAGAATCAGCATGAGTCCATAAGCACCGTAATCAAATGGAAGATCATTCAAGAGCGTGCATGCGGCTATGATGAGCATCGACGACAGTATCCACGATTTCGAGCGTTCCAGCAGATAGAGCACCAGTGCCCCAACAAACAGCGTAACGACCACGTTCAAGCCTCGGGTATCAAGCGCCAGCTGATAGGGGATTTGGGATATAACCGCAATAACGGCAAGTCGCAGCATGTAACGCGGTCTCGAGGAGGTATAACGATGCCCTTGAACCAGGGCGTAAGCGTAGATGGGAAAGGCGATGCGTCCGATGATCCGCCAAAATTCCTGATTCGGATAAAATACGAGCCCCACATGATCAATCAGCATCGTCAGCATAGCGATCCATTGCATCACGGCCCTCCTCCTTTGTACAGCTTTCGAGTACGCTATGTATTTTCGGAACCCAGCATATCTATTATCGGTTGCTTTGGGGACGGTTGCAAGTAGCGTTGAGGCTTGCCGAGTAAAACCTGATCATGCTGCCCGGAACTGCGGGGCTGCTGCAGCGAGATCCTCTGCTGAGGTGTATGCCAAGAAGGTCAGCCTAATGATCCGGCGAACGGGCTTTCAGCATTTAAAAAAACCACCCGGCTGATGTGCCGGATGGCTGCAATATCCCTTATTCATGGGAGAAGATTCAGGACTTCGTACGCTTACGGCGCCCCGGCCGAAGCCGCTTGCGGCTTGTTATGGCTCGATGACTCGGGATGGCGGATCATCAGGACGCAGATGAGCGCCAGCAGCATGCTGCCCGCCGCACAATAGAACAATATCGAATAGCCCATGCCGTCGATCAGCTTGCCGAGGAGAGGCGGCGAGGATATGGCGGCAAGTGAAGATACAAGATAGTACATCCCCGTTCTCGTGCCGATGCTATCCTCCGAGCCGGTAGAAACAACGAACGGGTAGGAATTGATGTTGATGCACGCCCAGAACAATCCTCCCACGGTCAGCAGGATCCGCAGCACAAGCAGCGACTCGATCAGCGGCACGAGGGAGAATACAATAAGCAATCCCAGGACGCCTATGCTGATAACACGCTTCTTCCCGAACCTGCTGCCGAGCCATCCGCTGGGAATCGCGAACAGCACAAACGCCAGCGAGAAGAAGGTCAAGGAAAAGGACGCCTGTGACTCCGTCAGTCCCATTTCATTTTTACCGTACAGGGTAAACAGCGTCTCTACGCCTTGATAGGCAACAAACCAGAAGAAGATGGCAGCAAGCAGAAGCGCCGTCGTACGATTCAGCTGTTTCTTGAAGGATACCGCGGACTTGGCTTCCGTCTGGGCTTGATAACCTGGAGCATCTCTCCGTTCTTTAATAAACACCGTCAAGATAAGAAGGGACGCCAAGGTGACGACTGCGGCGGCGATGAATGGCAGCGACGGATGGGCATTATAGAGAATGGATCCGGCACCGAATGCCAGTATCGAACCGACGCCTCCCATGAAGTTAATGATCCCGTTGGCGCGCGTACGGCGTCGCTCTTCCGTAATATCGGGCATCAAGGATACGGTTGGCGAGCGGTACAAGCTCATGGCGAGGTTCATCAGCACCATGAACAGGAGCAGCGTCGCCAGTCCGTTATGAAAGGGGATGATTGCCGTAAACAATGCGCCAAGCGGCATCCCGATCAGCAGATAAGGCATCCTTCTTCCGAACCTTGTATGCGTCCGGTCACTCCGACTTCCGATCCATGGCTGCAAAAATAAGGCAAAGTAATTGTCGATTGTCATGAAAAAACCGATCAACGCGACACTGGAGATGTACCGCTCCAGAAAATAAGGCACAAAAGCGTTATACAGTGCCCAGGTGATGCTAATGCTGAAAAAACCGAAGCCCAGCAGCCATGTTTTTCTCAAAAGCTCACACTCCCTTAGTCTGCAGCAATCCGGAGAGCACGTCCGGATAATCGGTAATAATGCCGGCTACTCCGGCTTCAATCAATGATTTCATCTCGTTCTCGTCGTTAACGGTAAACGGATGGTATACGACGCCGTTCCGTTGTGCTTCCGCCACCCATTCAGGAAGAACAGCCTTCTTGTAGGCATGAAGCGCATCGGCTTGAATGCGCTTGGCGTATTCCCAAGGCTCGTACAAGCCTTCCATATATAAAATGCCCGTCCGGATCTCCGAATCCACGCGCTTGCAATGAAGGAGCGAATAGTGATTGAAGCTGGATATGACGATACGATCGCCCATCTTAAATTGGTTGACCGCCTCGATCACCTTTTCCTCGAGACCCGGATACGGTACCGAGCTGTTCTTCAGCTCGATATTGACGATCGTGCCGCGGCTTTGGGTAAGCTCGAGCAGCTCCTCCAGCAGCGGAATGCGCTCCCCTTGGAATGCCTCACCGAACCATCCGCCTGCGTCCAGCTTCGACAGCTCCTCGTAGGTGTAATCCTTAACGAATCCTTCCGCTCCGGCGGTACGCTTCAGCGTCTCGTCATGGATGAGGACGAGTCTTCCATCCTTCGTCATCTGTACATCGGTCTCAATGCCGGTGGCACCAAGCTCCAGGCTTTTTTCAAAAGCCGCCATCGTATTTTCCGGGCAGACTGCCGAAGCCCCGCGATGGGCAAAATTGATTAATTGCGGCATGTTTTCCTTCGCCTCCTGAATGGTATAAAAGTTTGTCATTTTAACTATAGCTCGCAATTGTTAGAACTATGTTATCCCTCTTCTCATATTCCACAAGAAATGGGAAATCCCTGTCATGAAAGCGATTTATTTTATTTGGGATTGACGTCAAACGAATGTCATACATATAATTGTTAAGACAACTATTTTTGAAAGCGTGAAATGAAAGGTGTGACTTGTTTCTTGAAAAAACCTGCCTCCACTCCCTCCATCGGCTTTTACCTCGGCTACACCTATCGGCGGGCCTCCCAATGGTTCGGTCATGCTTTGAAGCCGTATGACATAACGCCCGAGCAGTGGCTCGTCCTGTATCGCATTTGGGAGCATGAAGGGCTGAATCAGAAAGAGGTCGCGGCGAAGGCCGATAAGGATCAGCCTACGACGACCCGGATTTTGGATTTGCTCGAGAAGAAGGGCTATACGCGAAAGACAGTCTCACCGCATGACCGCAGAGCTTTCCAGCTGTATCTGACCGAAACCGGCAAGCAATTGATTGACGCTACGGCGGAGATCGAACGCGAGTGCGGCCGGCAGATCATCGAAGGAATCGACAGCCGGCAGCTGGAGCTATTCTGGGATACGCTCTCACGCATCAATGATAATCTTCAACATCTACAGAACAACAGGAGAGATAGCCTACATGAACCCGAATAACAACCCGAAACAACCATTATGGACCAAAGAATTCATTACCCTGATGGTCAGCAACCTGTTCCTGTTCCTGACCCTGCAGATGATGCTGACCACGCTGCCCGCATATGCGCAGGATGCCTTTACGGCCAGCCCGCTTCAGGTCAGCCTCATTACAAGTCTATTTGCATTCAGTGCGATTCTATCAAGATTCGTCTCAAGCAAAGCTTTGGAGAAAGGCAAGCTCCGGCTTCTGCTGTATGTCGGCCTTGTCATCTCCTTGGCGGCAACCCTTGGTTATTATTGGGCCACCGGTATCGTCTTTTTGCTCATGATGCGCATCCTGTTCGGGATCGGCTTCGGCATGACGAGCACCTCGTTCCCGACGATGGCATCCAACGTGATCCCGCCCAAACGGATGGGCGAAGGCATGGGGTATTTCGGTCTATCGACGACGCTGGCCATGTCCATCGGTCCGATGATCGGACTTACGATGCTTCAGGACGGAGGCTTTACGCCGCTCGTGATGCTTACCGTGCTGATTAATATTCTGATCTTCCCGCTGGCCTTCATCCTGTTATCCAAGAAACCGAAGGCGGAGGCCTCGCCGGTGTCTAAGGCGCAGGCGGATGATATGCCGACCGGATTTAACCGCAAACTGATCCTCCCGAGCGTACTGAACTTTTTAATGTCGATTACGTACGGCGGACTGCTCAGCTTTATGGCGTTATATGGCCATGAGGCCCATCTCAGCAATCCCCAATACTTCTTTCTGTTCAATGCGCTGGCCATCATTCTCGTTCGCCCGTTCTCCGGCAAAATTTATGATCGCTACGGGCATAAAGCGCTGATGGTTCCGGCTGCCATTCTTATGATTGCAGGCCTGCTGCTGCTGACCTTTGCCACTTCAACGGGTTCGCTGCTGTCGGCACTATGCTACGGCCTGGGCTACGGAGCAATGCAGCCATCGATTCAGACCTGGATGATCCAGGAGGTTCATCCGAAGCAGCGCGGCATGGCTAACGGCATGTTCTTCAACTCGCTCGACTTCGGCGTAGCGGTCGGCTCGATTGTGCTGGGGTCGATTGCCAAGGCAACATCCTACGGCATGATGTACCGGTTCTCTGCCATCTCGTTGGTGCTGCTTATCGTGATATATGGCATCATGAAGCTGGTGCGGGGGACTGCGGCAGCTCCTCCTGCCTTAAACGAGTCGAATCAGAGCGCTGCCGGATAACTCGCCCTGCAGCTCTTTCATGTGCATAAAAGAAAAAAAGGTCTTGTCCACTCACTTGTGGACAAGACCTTTTTTCTTAATTCCCTTCGGCTTCTTGAATTCCACCCGATAGGATCCGCCCCCCGGATCATCCTTCTTGGCTTCGGGTTTCACGGCAAACAGCGTAAGCAATCCGCCTACCGCAGCGATGGCTGCAAGCGTGCCGAACATGACCCCGTGATGCGTTCCCAGCAGCAAGGAGACGACGGGCGGTCCCAGCGATACGCCGATAAACCGCATGCTGCTGTATAGCGACGTGATCGTTCCCCGCTGCTCCTTGTCAACCCCCTCGGTCAGCAGGGTATCCATACATGGGAGAACCATTCCGATCCCGATTCCGCCGATGGTCATCATGCCGATCACGAAATAGATCTGATCGCTGAATCCGATCACGAGCAGCGAAGCCGTTAAGAGACACATTCCGGCAAACCCCGTCCACTTCATCCCTCGTTTGTTTTTTCCGGTGAATTTCCCTGCCAAGTAGGAAGCCAAACACAACAGGGCAAGAGGGATGGCAAGCACCAAGCCTTTAACGACTCCCTGCAGGCGGTATGTGCTTTCCAGCGTCTCGGATAAATAGAACAGCATGCCAAACACGCCAAACATGGCAATGCCTCCGATCGCAAATATGGCATACATCCACCGTCCCTTCTCGCGAAGCACCTCACGGGTTGTCTTTAGAAACTCGCCGAGGGATCGCTCATCATGATTATCTCCCTTGGGCGCCTTCACCAGAAAGATGACGAGCACCAACGAGATCAAACACAGGACCGGAATGGCGATAAACGGCAGAAACCAAAGAAAGCTACCTAGCAGCGCCCCTAGGATTGGACTTATAACCTTGCCGAACGTATTGGATGTTTCGATAATACCCAAGCTTTTACTGACCTTCTCTTCGTCATTGAACATATCGCTGACCAGCGGAATCACGATCGGAAATGCGCCCGCCGCACCGATTCCCTGAAGAAACCGGCCAGCCAGAATAACATAATAAGATGTCGTTCCCGCGAGCAGCCATGCTGCCACGGCAGAGACCGCTCCGCCCGCCGCCGCAATGATTAAACTCGGTATGATGATCTTCTTGCGCCCGAACCGGTCCGATAAATAGCCTGCGATCGGAATCAGCAAAATGGCTACCACGGCATAAACCGTAATCAGCATGCTAACTTGAAAGGAGCTTATTCCCAGGACTTTAGATATTTGCGGCAAAATGGGAATCAGCATGGAGTTGCCGAGCGTCATAATGAGCGGTATGGAAGCAAGCGCAACCAGGTCCCATTTTTTACTTTCCATGAGAAGACCACCTTTATGTTATCAGTATCCATATTGTAGGTTCTTTCGCCTAGAATATGCATCCGATCAAGGTGGTCGATTTTACCCGAATAAATTATGGTACTGCCTACACTTTAAACCCGGACATCAGCTCCGTCAGCTGCTTCGACATGCTGCTCAGATCCTCTACGGAGCCCGCAATCTCCTCCATCGAAGCCAGCTGCTCTTCGGTCGCCGCGCTTACGCTTTGAGTTCCCGCTGCCGTTGTTTCCGTTACGTCCTGTATTCTGCGGATGGTGTGCACCAGCTCTTCGGCTCCGGCATTCATCTCTTCCGTTGCCACGGTCACGCCATACATCTGACCGTTCAATTCCTCGATGGCCCGCTCGATGTCTTTGAACGCCCGTTCCGCCCCTTGCGCGACATCCATGCCCTCGGAGACCTCGCGGGTGCTTCGTTCCATCACATTCGCAAGCTCATAGATGTCCTGCTGGAGCTGTTGAACAAATTGGCGGATTTCGATCGAAGAATTCGAAGCCTGGTCGGCCAGCTTTCGGACCTCGGCCGCAACGACCGCGAAGCCTCTGCCGTGTTCGCCCGCCCTGGCGGCTTCGATGGAAGCGTTCATCGCAAGCAGCGAGGTCTGCTCGGCAATTTCGATGATCACCTGACCCATGACTCCGATGCTGGAGGCTCGCTCGCCAAGGTGGCGTACGGATTGCGCCGACTGGTCCACGCTTGTACGGATGCCCTTCATTTGATTCAACGTCTGTACGATCGCCTGCTCTCCATCGGCGGCCAGCCTGTTGGCTGTCGATGCAAGTCCGGACACCTCTTGCGCCGTCATTGCGATATGCTTCATTCCTTCAGCCATATCGGTTACGGTTGTTGTCGTTTCCTCCGTATCCTGAAGCTGACTCTCTACCCCTGCAGCCACTTGCTCCATAATGCTTGAGGTTTGATGCGTGGCTTGGCGAATCTCCTCGGTCGTCGTATGCAGAAGAGACGCGGATGCGCCGACTTGGCCTGCCGTATCTTGAATTTTCACCACCATGTCTCTAAAGCCCTGTACCAGCTTATTATATGCGTCGGCGACATCCCGGATTTCATCCTTCGTCGTAATATGCAGCCGTGTTACGAGATCGCCGCCTCCCTCCGCAATTTTCAACAGTTGATCCTTCATCCGGTTCAAAGGCTGAATCGAACGGGTCAGCAGATATCCCTGTACGGCAAAATACGCGATTGCGGCAAGTCCTATCAATAGAATGACGTTATTCTGGAATCGGCTGGCTTCGGCAATTCGGTTCGCCTGCTTGGCCAGCGCTGCATTTTTGCTGGCTGTAAAATCGGTAACGAGCGTTTCAAACGATTTGCGTAGCTCCCGCTCACGATTGAAGGCCTCCTCATAGATTCGGAAAGGCACCGCTTTATAGAATCCGGAATCATAGCCGAGCTTATTCAATACCTCGGTGACCGCACCGGTATAATCGGCGAATCCCGCTTCGATGCCCTCAATCACCTTCTTGTCCTCGGCGGAGGTCATCAATCCCTTCGTCTCCTCCATCAACGCTGCGATGGACTGCTGCTTCGATTTCAACGAGTTGACATACTCATCGTCGCCGGTTAACAAATAACCCCGTTCATCATTCGATATGCCGGTTAATAAATATTCCAGCTGGGTCAGGTTATAGATGATCTTCTGATCCACATCGATGATTTGACTGAACTTTCTCTCTGTCGAATTTGTGGAAATAAATGCAATGACCATGATTACCGCCGTGACCGCGGCAAGAATCGTAGATGAAAGTATGAGTTTCGTTTTTATTTTCATCCGTGAGCACCCGACCTTTTGTATGAATTTATATTCCCAAGGTATTTTTCGGCAAAAAAGCTCATGAAATGAATAGATCATCAGACGGATGAAACGCAAAACTTTACGGAAAACACCTACTTAATTGTCCACTGGCCAAATGTTTTATCAAAAAAAGAGGCTGACGGCCTAAACTGGCACATCAACCTCATTGCATTCCTAGCAGAGGATACCGCCTCTTCTAATTTGTTGAATCCGGAATAAAACGGCTTTTCTCGCCGACATGGTAAATGTGAAGCCGGTGCATGGCTCGCGTGCATGCGGTGTAGAACAGCTTCCGGTCACTTTCCCGGCGGTATACTTCCTCAGAACCGTTGTAGATGATCACCGCGTCAAATTCTACGCCTTTGGCCAGATACGCCGGAACCACAAGCGTTCCCTTCTCAAAGGCAGGCGTGTTCTTGGTGATAAGCCGAACCTGGACGCTCTCCGACAGCTGCCGGTGCACGCGCCGGCTCTCCTCATCCGTTCGGCAGATCACAGCGACATATTCATATCCTTGGGCATGAAGCTCGGCGATGTCTTGAATCACCGCCTGCTCAAGCGCTGCTTCATCCTTGACCGGGATGACCTGCGGTGCCTCGCCGCTTCGATTGAATGGAACGATCCGGTCTCCGCCGGGGATCATCTGCCGCGTAAATTCCACGATTTCATGCGTTGAACGATAACTCTGAGTGAGGTTAATGACCTCGGTCTCTTCTTCACCGTACAGGCTGACCAGATTTTCCAAACTTCCTAGCTCCTCGCCATGCGCATAGATCGCCTGGTTCAAGTCCCCCAGCACCGTCATCTTCGCCCGCGGGAACAGCCGTTTCAGGAATTCCAGCTGAAAGGCGGAATAATCCTGAACCTCGTCGACAATGACATGCCGGATCGACGTGTTGGTCCGGAAGCCCTGAAGCAGCTCCTTCAGATAGAGAAACGGCGTAGCATCTTCATACATCAGCCGTTTCTCATGCAATGCCTGAACGGTGAGATTGCAGATCTGCTCCCAATACTTCGGCAAAGAACCCGTGTTTCCGGCAGCCCGGCGGAATAATGCTTCGTCCTGGAACAGCTTTCGGTACATACCCGATACATCGACGTATCGATACCGCTTGATCCAGCGACGGATCGGCTTCAGGCTGTCGCTGACGACCATTTTGGCCAGAATATCCCGCTCTTTCTCGAAATCGTCAAAGGTCGTTTCCTTACTATTCTGCTTTCTCCGCATCGTCTGGTAAGCGCGTTGATAATCCTCCGAATCGAGCAGATCGATTTTCTCCTCCACCCAAGGTGCGCTTTTCTCTTGCTGGGCGAACTCGGACAGCCGCTTCAACAGCCATTCCTTCATGAGATCAATGCGGCCGGCCAGCTTAACGGCAGAGTCGTAGCTGTAAAACTGCGCCGCCATCTCATCGGAACTCACGATTACTTTGCCTTGGAACACCGCCGGCTTGAAGAGCATTCCTTCCTTCTCGAGCAATTCCTTATAACGCCGAATCGTATCCAGATATGCACCCGAGGACTTAAAGGCGATGCCTTCAAGCCTGGCTTTATACTCCGGCGAGTCTTCTTCATTTAGAAGGGTTTCCGTCTGGGTAAACACATCCTCCAAATCAAACTCCTTGCCCAGCCGAAACTCAAGATAAGACTGAAACGTCGTCTGCTGCATATTGTCCTCGCCCAGCTCAGGCAGAACGGTGGACACATAGCTGTTGAAGAGCGGGTTGGGCGAGAACAGGATCATCTGATCCGCCCGCAGCGTCTCCCGATATTTATACAATAGGTATGCGACCCGCTGCAGTGCAGCCGAGGTCTTTCCGCTGCCTGCAGCCCCTTGGACAATGAGCATGCGCGTTTTATCGTTGCGGATGACCGCATTTTGCTCTTTTTGAATCGTAGCGACAATGGATTTCATCCGATCATCCGCGCTATGGCTGAGCACCTGCTGGAGAAGCTCGTCGCCGATCGTCATGCCTGTATCGAACAGCACCTGGATCTTGGCGTCATGGATGACAAACTGACGTTTAAGCAGCATCTCTCCGGTCACCATGCCCGAAGGCGTCTCGTACTGGGCCGGTCCCGGCGCTCCGTCATAATAAAGACTGGAAATCGGTGCCCGCCAGTCATACACCAGGAAGGTCTCCATATCCTCGTCCATGAAGGAGCCTGTTCCCAAATAGATCGACTCCGTCTCCGGCCATCCGTCTTCCTGAAAATCAATCCGTCCGAAATAAGGGGAATCGACAAGCTTCCGGTATTTCTTGAGCAGCTTGCTTGATTGCAGATGGGCGCGTTCCCGTTCCGACAACACCTGGGATTGCTGTCTCAGGTTCGTTGACGTCTCGCCCAAATCATCGGGGTTACTGAAGTTCACGGTTACCTCGTCCCAGAAATCCTTCCGCATTTCGATGACTTCTTCGCGTATCCCTCCGACATCTGCTTCCAACTCCGAAATCTTCCGTCCGATCTTGCCTGTAACTTCTGTAACTCGCCCTTGTTCCTCTTGCCAATCCTGTTCGCTGATAGCCATTGCTCATCCCCCTAATCTACTGGTTGACAGCGTAAGAAATCTGTGATACAATATAATTGTCATATTATGACCATTTATGTCTTATTAATGACAGAACATTGCTTATTATAGCAGTGTGATGAAGTGGAATCAATATTATAATGAACATTAGGAGCCGGCTGCGAAGCCGGCTTTTTTGCTGCCTTCCATGACCTCTTCGTAACGTATAGGGTTCGGAGCGGGTTCAACGGAACCCGTTCGTCACCTTATTTTTTCAGCCACGAAAATAAAGGCTCCTCCTGCCCGTCATCCTCTACCACGCGTTCCACATGCTCCGCTACCCGGTTCAGACGATCAAGCTGGTACCCGTAATCGTACATTGCCGCGGCAACAACGGAAAGACGAAGCCCGCCGGGCTCTCCTCCAGGGCCGCACATGACGTGCGCCATAAATTCCTCATTGTTCTCAACCATCGTCTCGGCTTCATCCTCGTTCGGCTTCAGTTTGCCCTCGAATTTCCATAAGATGTGCTCATGGTACTTCATCAAGCGCTCCAAATTGGCATCGAACTGCTGGTCGATCTCCTCCGTACGCTCGGCTTGGAAATAATGGTTCTCAACCGCATCCAGCACTTCGAAGCCCTTGCGAAGCGATTGAAGCAGCTGCTTATATACCACAAGCTGTCTCGCCTGGCTGTATTTCGCCCGCTTCAGCTTCTTCTGCTCCTCTTCAAACAAGTTGTATTTGTCGGATAACGATTTAATCGCAGACTCGAGTTCCTTCTTCTCCGCACGATACACCGAATCCTTCATTTCATGGGAAATCGCGGTGCGCAGCAGGAGCGACATTTTCCCGAATACCGTATGAATTCGCGTAATGTACTGCTCCTTCGGTTTGGGCGGAAAGACGAGAATGTTAATGAGGAAGGCAGATATAATTCCAATAAGCGTTAAAATGAACCGGTTCAAAGCAAAATCCCATTGACCGGATGCCTCCATGACCGAGATGACCGTAACCAATGTCAGTCCAATCGTTTCTCCCATCTTCAGCTTCATACAGATCATAATGACGACAATGCAGATCAGGCCGACCGAGATCGGCTGATTGGACAGGAAATAGCCGCCAAGCATGGCCAGAATCGCTCCAAGCGTGCTTGTCTGCAGCTGATCCAGGAAGTATCTCCACGATCGGTAAATCGAAGGCTGCATGGCGAATATGGCGGCGATTGCGGCAACGACCGGCGATTTGAAATCCAGCAGCATCGCCATATACAACGCCAAGGTTACGGCGAGACCGGTTTTGAACATTCTTGCTCCGAATGCCATAGGCAGCCCTCCTTATCTGTTACATCATTAAACCTCACGCTACACCTATTAAACTCAGCAATGAACACAATGATACATACTCCTTCACAAGAACCGCTATGACTTGAATTACCTTTTTAGCATCCGAATACGATGCGCGCGAGTCCGGGGGATGACTAGCCTGACCCGCGAATCATTCCGGCATCCTTTCGACGGAAGCGCTCCATGAACCTCTCATACTGCCCGACCGACAAGGCTAACCAGAAGCACGCAGCCAAATACCCCCCAACGATATCGCTGGGATAGTGAACGCCAAGATAAACCCTGCTCAAGCCGATACTCCCGATCATAAGGATGGCAATAACGATCAGCACGATCCGGCCTTTTCCGGACTCAATATGCCTCCACAGCAAATAGGCCAAAACACCGTAGAACGAGAAGGCAACCATCGAATGACCGCTGGGAAAGCTGTAGCCGGTTACCTCAATCAATCGGTGGATATCCGGTCTCATCCGCTGGAACGCAAGCTTCAATAGAAGATTTAGAATCGAGGAGCCGGCAATGACTCCGATAAGCAGCAAAATCTCAGTTCGATGCTTGAGCAGTACATACTGTAAAGCGATCGCAATCAGGCACAAAACAATAATCGGATCTCTCGAGCCAATAAAAGAAAGCCAGACTGCGATATCCGTGATCCACGACTGTTCGAAGCTTTGAACATATCGACTAATCACATGGTCCCAATCATCTATTCTCTTGTGCTTCACTAGAGCAGCCAATAGGACGAAAGCTAATAAAGTACTTAGCGAAATGAAACCAATCCACCGCCTTCGCACCCTCAGCCGATTTAACTGTTCCTGCACAATGACGTTCTCCTTTTAATCGAATGGAATCGTATCCGAGACAAATGGGCGAATCAAGATCATACCATTTTCCTGCCATGAAGAAAAGGAGCTGTGGATCTGTTCTTCCCGATATTTTCATAGTCTTTGTCAAATCACGGCGGAATACACCCTTTAAAATAAACAATCGCCCTCCCTGAGTTGGACTACTTAAGCATCCGCTCCAGGCTAGGGCGATTGAAGTTGTGTTCTGTCATGAGAACAAAACACCAGGATCGCAAGTAAAAATTGGTCAACGCGGCGATCTTTTCCTATTCATCCAATGATTTGGATGATCGATTCGCCGCTGCTAACCGTTCCATTATCTGTCTAAGTGAGGGGGGCGACCATGCGGAGCTCTAAGCACCGGTTTTTAGCTGTCCGCGCTTTGTCAGGATCTCCTTCACGGCATCGGCCGCTTCGTTTACGCTCCTTACCGAGACAGTAACCGGCTCACTGTCTTGATACTGGCTTGCGGTGTAATTGTACTTCGGATCATAATAATGCTCCAGCAGCATCCGGATCCCTTCGGCGAAACGCCCTTCCTCCAGATGCTTTCCGATTTCGGCAGCGATCGGCGTATGGATCCGTCCCTTGATCAGACGATACGCTTCCAAATATTGCTGCTGATATTCCTCGGGACGATAGTCCTCCATAATTTGGCGAATGCGCTCCTCCATCGGAAGCTCAAGTACAATCGCGACCCCTTTCTCCTTCATCTGCATAAGAAAATCGGGAACGACAATCTTGCCGATCCGCTTGCTCTCCGCTTCAAACACAATATACGGGGCATGCTCCAGCTGTTTCAACCGCTCGAACAGCTTGGCGTCAAACGACTTCTGATTGCTCGCATTAAGTCCGATGTGGCCGAAGATCGAGCCGCGGTGCCCGGCCAGCCCCTCCAGATCGAGCACCGGGTAGCCTTCCTCCTGCAGCTGTTTGAGCACCGCTGTCTTACCGGTTCCCGTCAGGCCATGCAGCACGAAGGATTCGTCAGGGAGCTTCAGGCGCTCCATCGTATCCAGCACATACTTACGGTATGCCTTGATTCCGCCCGAAATCCGGCTGACATGGATATCCATCAGGGAAAGCACGGTCGCTGCGGTTCGGCTGCGCATGCCTCCGCGCCAGCAATATACCGCTTTATCCCCCTCGATTTCTTTAAACTGCTTCACGAATGCGGGCAGCTTGGCGGACATGATCGCCAGCCCGCGCTCCTTCGCCGCATCAACCCCGACCTGCTTGTACAGCGTTCCGATTTCAGCCCGCTCCTCGTCATTGAATACCGGGATATTCAGGCTGCCGGGAATGGTCGCATCCGTATATTCCGAAGGGGAACGGACATCGATCAATGTCAGCTTCTTATTCCGCTGAAGTTCCATAAGTTCTTCTACCGTGATGTCTTGAAACATGTCTGTTCGCTCCTTATATCGATTCGCCTGCAAGCGGTCCTTGCTTGCTTACCATTCAACCGAGATCCGTCCGCCATGCTCGGAAACGACCTCTCCGATCCGGCCGGCCTCTAATCCCGCAGCCTGCAGCTCTTGAAGAAGCGCGTCCGCCTGGGAGCCCTCCACCGCAATCAAAAGGCCTCCAGATGTGACGGCATCACTCAGAATCCACTTATCGTATTGGTCCATTCCGTCCGGAAAATCAACGGAGTCCTTCACATGGTCGAAGTTGTTCTTCGTTCCTCCCGGAATGACGCCGAGTTCGGCAAGCTCCCTTACCCGTTCCAATACCGGCACAGCGGATTTGATAATCCGGATTCCCGCTCCGCTTCCCTTCGCCATTTCAAGCGTATGACCGAGGAGACCGAAGCCGGTAACGTCCGTGCACGCATGCACTTGATAAGGCTCCATGATTTCAGCGGCGGTTTTATTTAAAGCAGCCATAACTGCCGTGACACGGCGGATCTCATCATCGCTTAACAAATCCTTCTTCATGGAGCTGGACATAATGCCGACGCCGATCGGCTTGGTCAAGATCAGGGCATCGCCCGGCTTAGCGCCGGCGTTTGTTCTGATCTTATCCGGATGAACAGTCCCTGTAACGGCCAAGCCGAATTTCGGCTCCTTGTCGTCGATCGAATGACCGCCGACCAGCGTAACGCCCGCTTCTTTCAGCTTATCGCCCGCACCGCGGAGGATGTCGGCCAGTACCTGCTTGTCCAGCGTCGAAATCGGAAATGCCACAATATTCAGCGCCGTCAGCGGCTTGCCGCCCATCGCGTAAATGTCGCTGATTGCATTGGCTGCGGCCACTTGCCCGAAATCGTAAGGATCATCAACGATAGGCGTAAAGAAATCGACCGTCTGCACCATGGCGAGGTCATCCGTAAGACGATAGACGCCGGCATCATCGCTCGTATCCAGCCCGACGAGCAAATTCGGATTCGGCTCCGTTTGGGGCAGCTTGCGTATGACCTGCGCCAAGTCGGCCGGGCCGATCTTGCAGCCGCAGCCGCCTTTGGAGGAATAAGAGGTTAGCTTTATTTTGTCGGATTGACTCATTTCTAGGACTTCCCTTCATTATATATATTACGGCGGTTACCCCCGTTAGGGATTCAACATGCAACAACCCCGGATATGAGGTGCCGGTGAAACACAGCTCAAGGACTCCGGGGAAAAACAATTTCGTTTATTACGCTACGCATTTACCTCAGGATTTGCAAAACCCTCCTTTCTATTATAAAAAATCAACCGCAGGAAGTCTAATCCTGGTTCGCGTATCTGATTCCCTGGTAAAATAGTTGCTTATGCTTGATTTATGGTATAATAATGGATTGGAATATGTTTATCATCCCAGATATATCGGAGGAATCTCGACTATGACTCACACCAATGATGGCCGAATGCCGCTTCATCATACAGACCGCAGAAAAACCTTATGGTTTATCGTCCTGTTTATCATGATCGCGGCGGCAGGATTGACATATGTAAAATGGTGGCCGTATTACAATAAAGCCCTTAAAGCGATCGTAGATCACAGTATCGGCTCATCCATCCTGAACTTTCAACCGGATAACACCTTACCGTCTTGGCAAGCGGCCTGGGACTATGCCGTCACCTACTTTAAAGCCGTATGGAAAGCCGCCGTGCTCGGCATTTTGCTGGGAAGCCTCGTGCAATCTCTGCTCCCGCAAGGCTGGCTTCTGCGCGTGCTGGGCAAATCCAGCTTCGGCAGCACAGCAATCGGAGGCCTGGCATCCATACCGGGCATGATGTGCTCCTGCTGCGCGGCTCCAATCGCGGTCGGCTTGCGTAAGAAAAAGGTATCCGTCGGCTCGGCCCTCGCCTTCTGGATCGGCAATCCGACCATTAACCCGGCTACACTCGTATTCATGACCTTTGTGCTGTCCTGGAAATTCACGCTGCTGCGGCTCGTGTTCGGGATCCTTCTGACCTTTGGTGTCAGCTACCTGGCCAACCGGATCTCGAAGGAAGCAGCTCCTGTAGAGATCGACGCCGCGGAGCAGCCTGACGAGACCGACCATCGTCCGCTGTGGAAACGCTGGATGTCGAGCATCGCCGACATGGTCATCCGGGTCGTTCCCTCGTACTTCATTGCCGTGCTGCTGCTCGGAGCGCTGCAGGTGTGGATGTTCCCTCAGCTCGGTGAAGCTGCCGGCGGCGGCATATTGGCGATCATGTTCTTCGCCGTGATGGGCATGCTCTTCGTCATCCCGACGGCAGCGGAGATCCCGATCATCCAAGCCTTCATGGCGGCTGGACTTGGAGCGGGGCCTGCGGCGGCTCTTCTCTTGACGCTGCCGGCGATCAGTCTGCCGTCCTTGTTTATGGTAAGACGATCCTTCCCCCGCAAGGTGCTCTGGTTCGTGGCGGGCTCCGTCGTGATCCTGGGCATAGTCTGCGGATTGGCGGGCAAGCTGTTCCTATAGTTTAGGGGGCATTCCATCCCTGATTTCATATTTTTTATTTTTTCTTAAGGTAAAGCCCGGACATATCTGGTACAGTGGTTACAGAATGATCCAACATATTATTTGGAATCGAAGGGAGTCAATTACTGAATGAAAGATAATGATTTGCAGCCAAATCTTCCGGGAGAGCCCGATGAGAAAAGCGGACAAGCCGAGGAGAATATTCAGCAAGAGAGCCATTCCGGGGAGGATTTCCGCGACTCGGGCAGCTTGGATTTGTCCAAAGAGGATGACAAGGTTGGACTGATGATCCCGGATGATCAGCCTTCGCAAGAGGAAGCAGCCCCTTCCGGCGGCGGCGGAAACGGCAGCAAAGGATGGATGATCGCCTCCCTCGTACTCGCGGCGGCACTGATTGTCGTCCTCATCGTGCCTCCGTTTGCCAAAGGATCCGGTAACGAAGCAGTAGCGAATGTCAACGGTGTCAGCATTACGAAGGATCGGTTGTACGATGCGCTGGTGCAAGCCGGAGGACCACAAACGCTTGACGGCATTATCCGAGATGAGCTGATTGATCAGGAGATGAACAAGAAGTCCCTCACCGTAACCGACGAAGAGGTAACGGCCGAGGTTGCCGCCCTCAAGGCAAGCTACCCATCGGAGGACCAGTTCAACATGGCGCTCATGCAGGCCGGCATGACGGAAGAGGATCTAAGCAAGCAAATGCGTGAGCAAGTGAAGCTCAAGAAGCTGCTTGGCGACAAAGTCAAAGTTACCGATGATGAAGTGAAGGAAATTTTTGAGCAGAACAAGGAAAGCTTCGCTACGCCTGAACAGGTGCGGGCTTCCCACATTCTGGTCGAAACGAAGGAAGAAGCCGACAAGATTTACAAGGAGCTGCAGGAAGGCGCAGACTTCGCTGCGATCGCCAAGGAGAAGAACCAGGATGCAACGAAGGATACTGGCGGCGACCTGGACTTCTTCGGACGCGGCGAGATGGACCCTGCCTTTGAGGAAGCGGCATTCAAGCTGAAGAAGGGCGAGATCAGCCTGCCGGTTAGGAGCTCCTTCGGTTACCATATCATTAAGCTGACCGACCGCAAGGAAGCAACCAACCCGACCTTCGAGGAGAAGAAGGAAGAAATCCGCGGCCAGATGGTCAACCAAAAGGTGTATCAGGAGTCCCCGGCTTATATCCAGGAGCTTAAGGACAAAGCGAAAATCACCAACACGCTCGATAAAAGCTCTGCAGATGCCGAAGGCAAGGATACAGCAGCCGATGACACAGCAGCAACGCCGGCTAAATAACACCAATAAAAGTCTTATCAGGAGGATTGCCCAAGCTAGGCCATCCCCTGCAAATAAAACCCTGTACCGAACGGTACAGGGTTTTTTAGCGGCATTTCGAAAAAGTTCTTTAATCCCAGAATAAAACATGATAAAATGTAAGCGTTATCAATAGTTGATCAAGGAAAAGGGGGAAGCAGAATGACGAAGCGCGTATCGGAATCCCGCAACATGTATGAGGACTTCGTGGTGGAGACAGACATTCTGTTCTTTAAAACCGGATCGCACGGTTTGGTCAGCTTTCACGGCAGGAACTATAATATAAAAAAGAGAATGACTGCCGACAACATCAATTCCCTGGTCTCGGGCAAACAATTCTACTATGTCGGAGGCAACTGTTACGTCAATATCGACAAGGTGACGGACGTCGAGCAAGGCATCGTATACTTCGGGGAGAAGGCTCCCTCCGCCAAGCATCTTCGAATCCCGAGATGGAAGCAGGAGCCGCTCAAGCGGCTGGTCGCCGAAGCGAGACAGCCGGTCCTGTAAGACGACGAGCTTACGCTCCTGTCCTACGCGCAAAGCACCCGCCTTCCTGTTATAGGAAAGCGGGTGCTTTTGTGCTATTAGGACCGCCGATTCATGTTACAGCTTCAGCTTTTTCAAATTGACGATGTAGAGGTTTTTCAAGGGCAGCGCCCCGTTCCGATACTTCCTCGCCCCGGACTCGAACAGGACATACAGATCGTTGCCGCGGAGCGCGATATTCTCGGACATCGGCGGCATCGCCAGCGGTGTCGCCGCCGGCTTGCCCGAGGTCCCGCGGGTATAAATCAGGAGCGTGCTTGCGTTGTTGCGGCCGCATGACTGGCTGTACAGCACCCGCGATTTGGTCACCACCGCTCCCTGCACCCTGTCCGGTGTCGTCCAGGTGTAAGATGGCTTGCGGCCAGGCGGCAACAGATCGCTGCCAGTCAGCTTATACCCCCGCAGCTTGCCCTTTGGTCCCGGGGCGCACTGCTTCTTCCCGATATCTTCTCCGTCCATATATTCGCCTACCCACAGAACCCCATCAGCATAGGTTGCATAGGAGGCTTTATGTCCGAGCGAATATTTGCTCATGACGATATTGCTGTAATCCTTCTTGCTGCTGAGCGTGCTTAGCGGAATGCGGTAGACATTTTTACCCGATGCGATCCACAGATGCTTCTTGCTTACCGCAAGTCCGCCAACATGTCCGGTATGCTTCTTGCCTCCGCTCTCATATAAATAAAGCGTCTTGATCCGTTTATTCGTTTTGCTGTTTGTGATCGAGATGGAGCTGGCTTGATTTTTGTTTTTGTTGCCCCAGTAATGGGATATGATAATCCAGTTTTTGCTTGGCACGAGCGCCAGCCCCTGAGGCACCCACTCCTTGTTTCCGCTCAGCCCCGGGGTCGGCGCTCCCTTTCTGCTGACATCGAAAAACTTCTTGTATTTGGAGGCCGCATCAGCTTTCCCGGATGCCGTAAGCCCGCTCATCCCGAGCAGCAGCACCGCGCATAACATCGTGAGTGTAAACCGCTTTATCGCTCGAAGCATGGTCATCCAACACCAGCCTTTCTTTCAAAATGTAAGGATGATAATATTTAGATACTACGTTTTCGGAAAGGATGTTATGTCATCGAAACGATCTTTGATCCGGACGTCTCACAATCCTTTGCCGCCTTCTCCCCCTGGCACTTCGTCGCTATCGGGATGCTGGCCGGCCTCGGACTGCTGCTGTTTCTGTTCCGGTACAGGATTCGAAGCCGTCCTTGGCTTCGGCAAGGGGTACGGATCGGCCTGTTGGCTGCATTGGTATTGCCTGAAGCAGCCCTTCATGTTTGGTACGGCGTCACCGGGATATGGGATCCGGCCACGTCCCTGCCGCTTGAGCTCTGCAGCCTTACATTATTTCTATCAGCTGCAGTGCTGCTAACGGATTCGGCAAAGCTGTATCCGCTCGTCTATTTTGCAGGCATCGGCGGGGCGCTTCAGGCCATTCTGACGCCCAATCTCGATTATCCATTCCCGCATTTCCGCTTCTTTCATTTCTTTATCGTCCATATAGCCATTATCTTAACGGCACTGTATATGACTTGGATTCGCGGATACCGTCCGACCTGGAAATCGATCGGCCACACCATGCTGTTCCTGAACGCCGCTGCACTTGTGGTCGGACTGGCAAATGCAGCGCTGGGGTCCAACTACATGTTTTTGATGCATAAGCCGAATACCCCTTCCCTGCTTGATCTCCTAGGGCCGCATCCCTATTACATTCTCGCAGAGGAGCTCATTGCGCTGTGCCTGTTTGTCGTCATGCATATTGCGTTCTTTGCCATTCCGGAGCGCGTGCGGAAAAGACGGAGCCAGGCTAACCCATCCTCTTTCAGCTTGAAAGGGTAGCCTCAAGCGGTGACGCTGCTGCTGCCCGACGATTATCGCGGGACTCGGACAACGCGCCATATTGGCCAGCTGTAAAAAAAGCGTACGGACATGTCAACCCGTAAACCGGGTGGTTCCAATACGCTTTTTTTCACTCGATTGAAAGTCTTGTCGATCAGTTCTTCATGTATAAGCGCGAGGTGGATTCCCAGATCTCGCCCGGCGCCAGCCCGAACAGGCCGATTTCGTCGGCCGGCAGATCCACATTCGGCGCGTTGACGAGGTTGACCTGCGGCTCCGGACAGAAAAACTTCCCACATGCCTTGTTGTTCCAAACCATCCACTGCTTATAGGAAGTGCCTACATCGTATACGAATGTTTTGCCGATGCGCGTATCGGTCAGCTCCATGCGGTTTCTCCCGTTTTGCTGAGCAGCCGTATAATGATTGTCCATCTCGGCAAAATACGGGCTGACTCCATCGCCGCGGAGCTTCTCCTCGTCCGGAGTCAGCGGCTGGAAGCGACCGGTCGGCAGCATGCGTTCATTGAGCTCCCAACGCTCGCCGATGGTCATGCGGACAACCACATCGTCTGCCGTGCTCCCTGGCGCAAACGGCGCCATGATCGCTGTATGGAAGGCGAGCAGGCAAGGCATGTCGCTGTCGCCTTCGTTGCGAATCAAGACATGCTGGGACAGACCGTCTTGATTAAGCGTGTAGCGCAGACGGAAGGTGAAGCGGTGAGGCAGCATCGCATATACCGGATGGTCTTCATCGACCTTGACCGATACGACGACATAGCTGCCCGCTTCCGTGCTGCCATACTCCTCGACCCACCACGGAGTCGTATGTAAAAAGCCATGCAGATGATTGCCCGTTGCCTCCTCATTCACCGGAAACTGATAGGTCTTGCCTTTCCATGGGAACCGTCCGTCCTCATAGCGGTTTGGCGGAAACAGGACAGGGATTCCGTGTACGCCGGGATTCTCCTTGAACGACTCCATTTCGTCCGCTTCCGGCTCCCGCAGAAACCGGTAACCGCTTTCGATATCCCGGTAGGCTATAAGATTACCGCCGACTGCGGGCAAAATTGCCGCTTCATAAGGGCCGTGCTGCAGCCATACCGCAGGCTCGCCGTGGAACGTGCCTTCATACGCTTTGTGGTTCATCGGTTGATCTCTCCTCTCATATTTGACGACGTATATAGAATATCACACCGATGCCCATGCTTCTATAACTTGACCGATCAAAACAAGACCAACTCCCGCTTCACGCGCCCGGGAGCTGGTTGAACATTAGGGATGGATTCAGGATGACAGCTTGCTTGCAGAAGCCGCCGCGGCTTCCAGCCCGCTCTCCTCGGAAGGTGCGGCATGCTCCGCCCTGGCAAGCTCCTCTTGCAGCTCTAAAGTGTACATCTCCTTCTCATCATTGCTCCAGCCGAGTAACGAAGCCATATAATCGATGACCGGCTCCTTCCATCTCTTGGTCCATTCGATATTGAACAGCAATGAACCTGTCCGGCGGATAAAGAAGTCGACCGGCTTCACGGCCATTTCGTGCTCGATCGCATACCGCAGCGGAACGAGCACCGACAGCGGCAGCGCCTCCGCTTCCTCCTGTGCTCCCGTGCCCGCGGCTTCCTCCCCTGCCAAGCGGAACAATTCTGCCACATTGGAGCCGTACATTTTCGCCCACTGCTCTGCAAGCTTCCGTTCAATCCCAAGCGCCGCGCCCTGATCGGCTTGAATGCGCACATAATCCGGGAATTGAGCGGAACCGCCAACCTTGCCGCCGGATATCGGAAGCTCACGGGTTATGCCGGCGCCGTAAGACTTGCCGCCTCTCTCTTGAAGACGCTTTGCAACAAGGTCGACGACGGTTTCCGCCATCTTCCGGTAGCCGGTCAGCTTGCCGCCCGCAATCGTAATAAGCCCCGACGGAGATTCCCAGATCTCATCCTTGCGGGATATTTCCGAAGGGCTTTTGCCTTCTTCCAGAATGAGCGGCCGAACGCCGGCCCAGCCTGACTCTACGTCGGACGGAGACAGCTTGATGTCCGGGAACATATATGATATCGCCTTAAGGATGTAATCCCGGTCCTGGATTGTAATGAACGGCCGTGCGGGATCAGCTTTATATACCGTATCCGTAGTCCCGACGTATGTCTTTCCATCCCTTGGAATCGCAAACACCATCCGTCCGTCCGGCGTATCGAAGTATACGGCTTGACGAAGCGGGAACTTCGATTGATCGATCACCAGATGCACGCCTTTGGTCAGCTGCAGCATTTTTCCTTTCTTGGATTTATCCATTTCCCGCACGCGGTCGACCCACGGCCCCGATGCATTCACAATCTGACTGCCGGTCACCTGCCGAACCTCACCATCGAGCATGTCTCTGGCCGTGACGCCGGTAATGCGTCCGTTCGCATCGTAATTCAGCGATTCGGCCTTTACATAATTGAACACGTTCGCGCCTCTGGCCGCCGCTTCCTTCATGACTTCCAGCGTCAGTCTGGCGTCATCCGTCCGGTATTCCACGTAATATCCGCCGCCCTTCAAGCCGTCCCGCTTGAGGAGAGGCTCCCTCTTCAGCGTCTCCTCCGAGGAGAGCATCGAGCGCCGCTCTCCCCGCTTGACGCCGGCGAGGAAATCATACACCATCAGCCCGATCGACGTGCTGAATTTGCCGAACGTGCCGCCTTGGTGAATCGGAAGCAGCATCCATTCCGGCGTCGTGACATGGGGACCGTTCTCATAAACCACCGCTCGTTCCTTGCCGACCTCGGCTACCATTCCGACCTCGAACTGCTTCAGATAACGAAGCCCGCCGTGCACCAGCTTGGTCGAACGGCTGCTCGTGCCGGATGCAAAATCCTGCATTTCCAGCAGCAGCACTGACATGCCGCGGGTTGCTGCATCGAGCGCGATGCCTGCTCCCGTAATTCCTCCGCCAATGACGATTAATTCGTAATGCGTGGTATCCATCTCCCGGAATCGCTTCTTGCGGTCCAGGCTTGAAAATGTCCGTAAATGCTTCACAACTGATCCCTCCCTGTATGTTTTACCCGAGCTCTATATACCCTAAATTCCTGAATTCCTAATATCTAGAGGCGACTAAAAAGACAACAAAAAAGAGACCACAAACACACAACGATATCCCCGTCTGCCGGGTTTTTGTGTGTCCAGTGGTCTCTCCAAGTCTCCAGACATGTATTCACTTAATATTTATTATAGCATAATTCCCGTCAATGAAAAGCCATTGTCGCATAAACGGCTTTTTTCCACCCGTTGTACAGCTTCTCCCTGGTCTCCTCCGGCATCTTCGGCTCGAACCGCTGCCCGGCAGACCACAGACTGCGGATTTCGTCCTGGTCCTTCCAGAACCCGACTGCAAGGCCGGCGAGATAGGCCGCTCCGAGCGCCGTCGTCTCCAGGATGTCCGGCCGTTCGACCGGCACGTTCAGAATATCGCTCTGAAACTCCATGATGAATGTGTTGGCAGCCGCGCCGCCATCCACCCGCAAAGCCGGAATCCGGTACCCGGAGTCCTCAATCATGACAGACAGCACGTCCCGCGTCTGGTAGGCGAGCGATTCCAGTGTTGCACGGATAAAATGCTCCTTCGACGTGCCTCTCGTCAGGCCGAAAACAGCACCGCGCGCTTCGCTGTTCCAATAAGGGCTCCCGAGTCCGACGAAAGCGGGAACGACGTACACGCCATCCGTTGAATCTACCCGGCGTGCATACGGCTCGCTATCCTTCGCCTCCCGGAACATCCGGAGTCCGTCGCGCAGCCACTGAATCGCGGAGCCGGCAACGAATACGCTGCCCTCCAGAGCGTACTGCACCTTGCCTTCCAAGCCCCAGGCGATCGTCGTAATCAGGCCATGCTCGGAATTAACGGGCTTATCCCCCGTATTCATCAGCATGAAGCTGCCCGTGCCGTAAGTCGTCTTGACCATCCCTTCCGAGAAGCAGGCCTGACCGAACAGCGCCGCCTGCTGGTCCCCGGCCGCTCCCGCAATCGGAACCTCGCGCCCGAAGAAATGATACGACACCGTGTTCGCGTATACCTGTGAGGAAGGCTTCACCTCCGGCAGCATCACGGCCGGAATATCGAGAAGCGCAAGCAGCTCTTCATCCCATTTCAGTTCATGAATGTTATACAGCATCGTCCGCGATGCATTGGAATAATCGGTCACGTGGGCCTTGCCCCCGGACAGCTTCCAGATGAGCCAAGTGTCGATCGTACCGAAGAGAAGCTCTCCACGCTCCGCGCGCTCACGGGCCCCCTCAACATGATCCAGCAGCCATTTGATCTTCGTTCCTGAGAAATACGGATCAATCAGGAGTCCTGTCTTCTCCCTAACCATCGAATCATGTCCGTCCGCAATCAGCTGCTCGCACAAGCTTGCGGTCTGGCGCGATTGCCAAACAATCGCATGGTAGATCGGATCACCGGTCTTCCGGTCCCATATGACCGCGGTCTCCCGCTGGTTCGTGATGCCGATGCCGGCAATCTGCTCCGTCTTGACTCCTGCTTCCGACAAGCAGGTGGCGATCACGGCAAGCACCGAGCCCCAAATTTCGTTGGCGTTCTGCTCCACCCAGCCCGGCTGAGGGAAGTACTGCGGAAATTCCTTTTGGGCGGAATGCACGATTTGCCCTTTCCGGTCAAATAATATCGCCCGCGAGCTTGTCGTTCCCTGATCCAGCGACAGTATATATTGCTCCAATTCGTCAGCTCCCCTTCCGATTGAGATTCATGTACCCCAAGATTACGTGCTGATGGAAACGTTGTCAAATCGAAGATTCGATCAGCGAGAAGCCGAACAGATCTTGCAGCAGGACGGCCGCTGCGCCGATCAGCTTGTCGTCACCGCCCAGCGAGGCGAGCCCGAATACCATGTCATTCGCGAGGATCGGCATGGCATGCCGGCCAATATAGTTGCGAACCATCGCCAGCAGCTCCTCGTTCCCCAAAGCCATTTCTCCTCCGAGAATAAGCGCCTCCGGATTAAACATATTCACAAGGTTCACGATGCCCGCACCCAGATGCTCCGCCACCTCCTCGTTAATCGAGATCGCCAGGCGGTCACCGCGCCGAAGCGCCTCCTTGTACATCGAAGGGTCAATTTTTGCATAGTCGCCGCCGCTTAGCTCCTGGATCAAGGTCGGCCGCCCCGTAGCGATCGCCGTTATGATGCGGGAATAGATCGCCACCCAGCTGATGCTGGTATCCAGGCAGCCGATATTTCCGCATTCGCAGCGGATGCCGTTCCAGTTCACGCTGGTATGGCCGAACTCCCCCGCTCCTCCATGCTTGCCGCGAAGCAGGGTATCGTTAATGAGAATCCCGGATCCGAGGCCATCGCCGATCGAAATGTAAATCAGGTTGGAGTAGGCATAATTGCCGAACCGCCGCTCAGCCAGAGCCACCGAGTTCATATCGTTCTCTACCCATACCCGTAAACCGTACTGCTCCTCCATGATCCGTTTCAGCGGGACGTTCTCCATCCGCAGCTTGGTGTTGTAGTAGACGACGCCCTGAGTATCGCTGACGATTCCGGGCACGGTAACGGATAGGCCAACGCATTGTCCTCCGCCGCCGTAGGATCGGATAAAATCATCCGTAAGCTGCAGGAGCCGCTCAACGAGCTCTTTTCCCTGAAGTCCGTCGATCGGAAAAGTGGCCTTTTTCAATATGCTCGCTTCCAGGTTCATCGCCGCCAGAATGATGAGGGAATTCGTGATCGCAACCGCAAACAGATAGTGGTTATTGGGATTGAATTGAAGCAGGATCGGCTTTCTGCCCCCGCTGGAGGAGCCGGTTCCGATTTCAACGACGTAGCCGTCCTTGATTAATTCCTGCACGGCGGACGCCACCGTTGAAGGACTGATGTTGTTCTTCTTGGCCAGGTCGATCCGGGAGATCGGACCCTCCGTCCTTATCTTGTTTAGCACCTTGGACCGATTCAGCGCCTGGATCAGCTTGTGGTCGCCTTTTTTCATATTGTTCAAGCAAGTTCAACCTTTCTTTCGTTTCATCATCGCTTCGTTCCCGGTTGGTACCCTGGGAGCTGGCGGATCAAGCGCTAGTTACACTATACCATTTCGGGGAATCTGTTATAAACTTATTCCATTAACGAAAATAACTCAAGTTCCACAGGTGCAGCAGCGACATCATAAAATGTGAAAAAAATAATTTAAAACAAAATGAAACCGCTGTCTTGAAATATTTTGAATCAAAATATATAATCTTTCGCAACAGAAGCATCGTTATTCCACTCAAAACATTGCATACCTGTGTCAACTTTTTTCGATCACTGGAATAACTATGACTTTTTAATCACAGATAAAGGGGGCAATGCAAGAGGAGTCATTTTCAAGCCAAGCGTCAAGTTGGAGTCACGTGTTGGATCAAACCAAGTTCCTTAGGGAGGTTTTATGTGATGAGAAAAAGAATGGCGGTCCTGTTTTCCGTAATCCTGATGCTCGCAGCCGTTCTGTCCGCTTGCGGCGGCAATGCGTCCGGCGGAGAGAATGGCAAGAAAGTGATCAATGTCGCCTTGTGGGATGAAAATGTGCGGGAGACGCTGGATCAATCGATCAAAATCTTCAACCAGAAGCATCCGAATGTCGAGGTCAAGGTGACGTACACGCCATGGGCGGATTACTGGACCAAGCTGAAAACAAGCCTGGCCGGCAACAGCGGCCCGGATGTGTATTGGATGAACGGTCCCAACTTCCACTCGTACGCTTCCTCGGGTCTCATCAAAGACCTGTCCCCGCTCATTGAACAAAGCGGTCTGGATACTTCGGTCTATAACGAAGCGCTGATCGACATGTATACGTATCAGGGCAAGCTCCACGGCCTTCCTTACTTCCAGGATTCCATCGGTCTGTACTACAACAAGGAATTGTTTGATAAGGCCGGTCTTGCCTACCCGGATGAAACCTGGACCTGGGAGACGCTGGAAGAGAATGCCGCCAAGCTCACCGACAAGGCGAACGGCATCTACGGCTATATTGCCCCGATCGACAGCCAAATCGGATATTACAACTATATCTCCCAAGCGGGAGGCTACGTCATCTCCGAGGATAAGACAACCTCCGGCTTCAATACGCCGGAAGCGCTGGAGGCGTTCAAATGGCAGCAGAGCTTGATCGATAAGGGCTATTCCCCTACGGCTCAGCAGCAGCTCGAGACGAAATCCCGCCAGCTGTTCGGTTCAGGCAAAGCCGCCATGTTCCCGGGGATTTCGGTCAATTCGCCGGAGCTCTACGAGCTGCTTGGAGACAAGCTTGGCGTTGCGGTCCTCCCGGCGGGCAAGGAGAAGGCCTCCATCGTTCATGGCCTGAGCTGGGCGATCAACGGAAAGACCAAGGTCGAGCAGGAAGCCTGGGAGCTGATCCAGGTTCTGTCCGGGAAAGAGGGGCAAGAGCTGCTGGCGAAATCGGGCTTCTCGATGCCTGCCTATAAGGGAACGGAAGAAGGCTGGCTCAAATCGATTCCGTCCTTGGACCTGCAGGTGTTCGTAGACAGTCTGGATTTTGCCGTCCCGTATCCCGTTTCCCAGAAAACCGCGGAATGGCAGGATGCCGAGGTTAAGGAAATCCAGGCAGCCTTCCTGGGCAAAAAGTCATTTGAAGAAGCTCTCAAAAATGCCGGGGATCAGATGAACGCTATTTTGGCTACCGAAACGAAATAGGAGCTCATTGGCTTTTCTGATCATGAAGTGACACCAGCTCTTCTAGCAACTCGCTAATCCGAATTACTCGATAACGAATGAAGAAAGGACGGTGCTGCTTGTGAGCTCTCCTGTAACAGTCACCACGGATCCGCCGGGAACGTCCGCCAAACGAAAGCCCTCCAAGCTTTCGATCAACGAGGCCATCTGGGGTTATGTCTTCATCCTGCCTGTGGTGCTCGGCCTGGGTCTGTTCTACATGGCTCCTTCCGCCGCATCGCTGTTCCTGTCGTTTACCGCATGGGACGGGTTGACCTCTCCCCGGTTTATCGGCATCGACAATTTTGTCAATCTGATGCAGGACGACAAGTTTACGGGATCCTTGCTGAACACGCTCCTGTATACCGTCGGCACGGTCCCCTTGTCCGTCGCGCTGGCAACGGTGCTGGCGGTGCTGCTGAACCAGAAAATCAAAGGGATGGTCTTCTACCGGACGCTGTATTTCATCCCTGTCATCACGATGCCGATTGCGGTCGGCATGGTATGGAAATGGCTGTACAACTCGGAATTCGGCTTGATTAACTATGTGCTGGGCGCGATGAATTTACCGCAGCCGAATTGGCTGTTCGATGAGAAATTCGCCCTCTTCTCCATCGTCCTTGTCAGTGTATGGAGCAGCATCGGCTACAATGCCGTCATCCTGCTGTCGGGATTGCAGGGAATCTCGGGGAGCTACTACGAGGCGGCCTCCTTGGACGGGGCCGGGACGCTGTATAAGTTTTTCCGGATTACGCTGCCGCTGCTGACGCCAAGCTTGTTTTTTGTACTGGTTATGTCCTTCATCAATTCCTTTCAGGTGTTCGATCTGATCTTTATCATGATGGACCAGCAGGCCACGATGCTCGAATCCACCCGGACGGTCGTATACAGCATATGGGAGGACGGCTTCAAGTACTTTAATATGGGCTATGCATCCGCCCAGGCCTTCAT
The DNA here is from genome assembly GCF_038003785.1 of Paenibacillus sp. FSL W8-0919. Taxonomy (NCBI): domain Bacteria; kingdom Bacillati; phylum Bacillota; class Bacilli; order Caryophanales; family Paenibacillaceae; genus Paenibacillus; species Paenibacillus sp. FSL W8-0919. The sequence continues at coordinate 3,416,365 of NZ_JBBOPV010000001.1, read as the reverse complement.
CTTGTTCATTGTCATTCTGGTGATTACGATGGTCCAGATGTATATCCAAAAGCGCTGGGTTCATTACCAATAACGGGAGGAGGAGTATACGACGTGAAAACGACAACCCGAACCGATAAAACGAGCCGTCTGGCTGCCCATCTCCTGTTAGCTGTCGGCGCGCTGGTCATGATCATGCCCTTTCTGTGGATGCTCTCCACCTCGGTCAAATCGTTCGCGGACTCCATGTCCGTCCCGCCGAAATGGCTCCCGACCGAATGGCGCTTTGATAACTATGCCCGGGTGATCGACAGCATAGATTTCGGCACGTATTACTTGAATACGGTCATAGTCACGCTCGGGCGAACCGCCGGCCAGCTCGTGCTGTGCTCCCTTGCCGCCTATGCCTTCGCAAGCCTGCGGTTCCCGTTCAAAAATACGATATTCCTCGCGCTGCTGGCCGTGCTGATGGTGCCATCGCAGGTCGTCATGATTCCGAGCTTCGTCATCATGCGCGAGTTCGAATGGCTCGATACGTTCTACGTGCTGATTGTGCCCGGCATATTCAGCGCCTTCGGCACATTCCTGTTAAGGCAGTTTTTCATGACGCTGCCGAAGGATCTTGAGGAGGCCGCCAAAATCGACGGCTGCAGTTATTTCCGCATCTACTGGAACATCTATTTGCCACTGTCCAAGGCCGCGCTCGTCTCCCTTGCCATCTTTACGATACTGGCATCCTGGAACGATCTGCTGTGGCCGCTGATCATGACCAGCTCCGAGGAAATGCGGGTGCTCTCCATCGGTATTTCCAGCTTCCAGGGACAGCATTCCACCGATTACCCGCTGCTGATGGCTGGCGCGGTAATGGCCACGCTTCCGATCATCATCCTGTTCATTTTCCTTCAGCGCTATTTCATTGAGGGGATTGCGATGAACGGTATTAAGGGTTAACGGTTAAGCGGCTTGTTCTGCCGAAAATTTGATTGTAGTTCACATGGTTTACGAGCCCGGCCGACAAGAGCGTCGCCGGTCTCATCTATAAAGGAGTGTATGAAGTGATACGTGTATTAGTTATCGGGGCGGGCACCATGGGAAGAGCCCACGCTTCAGCCTATGCCGTGATGCCTGGCGTGAAGCTTGTCGGCATCGCGGACATCCAGGCGGACAAAGCGAGCGGTCTGGCTGCCAAATGGAGCACCCGAGCGTTCCCTTCCTTCGAGGAAGCGGTGCAGGAGCTTGGCCTTGCCGGTATCGATGTTATCGACATTTGCCTGCCAACCCCTCTCCATAAGGAATATGTCGTGAAGTCGGCCGATGCCGGCAAACACGTCATCTGCGAAAAGCCGATCGCCCGCAGCGCGGAGGATGCCGCATTCATGATCCGCTATTGCCGCGAGAAGGGGGTTCGATTGTTCGTCGGGCATGTGCTTCGGTTCTTTCCGGAGTATGTTAAAGCCAAAGCGCTGCTGGACCAGGGATCGATCGGCAAGCCAGCCGTCATCCGGGCCGGCCGCGGCGGCGGTTATCCGATCGGCTGGAATGACTGGTACAGCGACTTCAGCGCCAGCGGCGGCGTTACGCTCGATGCGATGATCCATGATTTCGACTATTTGCGCTGGTGCTTCGGCGAGGTTGAGCGCGTATACGCCAAGGGGCTTCACGGCCGCCATCAGGCCCAGCTCGATTATGCGCTCGTGACCCTGCGGTTCCGAAGCGGAGTCATCGCCCATGTCGAAGGGACTTGGGCCCATGAGGGCTTCTCCATGCATTTCGAAATAGCCGGAACGAAGGGCGTTATAGATTACGACAGCCGGACGGACACCCCGATCGTATACAAATCGCGCCGCCGTTCGGAGACGGTCCCGGGCGTCATCGTCCCGGAAAGCCCGCTCGCCCAGAGCCCGTATTACCGCGAGCTTGCCCACTTCATGTCCTGCATTCAGGACGGAAGCGACCCGCTGGTCACGGCGGAGGATGCGCTCGAGGCATTGCGCATCGCGCTGGCGGCACTGTCGTCCATGTCTTCCGGTCAGCCGGTTCTGATAGATGCAGATTCCGGAGCCTTAGTCGGTGCTCATTCATATAGAGGGGTGATGTCATGAAGATTGGCGTTATAAGCTTTGCACATATGCATGCATTCAGCTACACGAAGGCGCTGCTCCAGATTGACGGCGTGGAGCTGGCCGGAATCGCCGATACCGATGCGGAGCGTGGAGCCAAGTATGCGGAATATTTCGGAACGACCTATTATCCGGATTACCGGGAGCTGCTGGCGCAAGGCATTGACGGTGTCATCGTCACTTCCGAGAATGCCCGTCACAAAGAGCATACTCTTGCCGCTGCCAAGGCCGGTGTCCATGTTCTCTGCGAAAAACCGCTATCCACCAATATAGCGGATGCCCAAGAGATGATTGAAGCATGCAAGGCAAGCGGGGTGCTGCTGCAGACCGCCTTCCCCGTCCGCTATAATTCCACGGTCATCCGCGCCAAGCAATTGGTGGATGACGGTGCATTAGGCCGCATCCTGGCCATGAAGGGGACCAACCGGGGGCGCAATCCCGGGGGCTGGTTCATCGACCCGGCTCTCTCCGGAGGCGGCGCCGTCATCGATCATACGGTGCATGTAGCAGACATTATGCGCTGGATCTCCGGCGCAGAGGTAAAGGATGTCTACGCCGAGGTCGGCCATTTGATTTCGGAGAAGCCGATCGATGATTGCGGCATGCTGACCATGGAATTTGAAAACGGCGTGTTCGCGACGCTAGACTGCAGCTGGTCCCGCAATAAGGAATACCCGACCTGGGGCGACGTTACCTTGGAAATTATCGGCTCGCAGGGGACGATCAGCGTGAATGCGACCAGCCAGAAGCTGCACGTCTACACCGATGAGTCCGGCTACCGCCATCATGCATGGGGTGACAGCATGGATGCCGAGCTGATCCGTGATTTTATATCGGCCATCTCCTCCGGCGCAGCCGAAGCATCAGTCACCGGCGAGGACGGATTACACGCACTCGCGGTTGCTGTAGCTGCATACCGTTCATCGGAGCAGGGACGGACCGTGACCATGCAGGAATTGGACTAATCCTAGGGGCATTGCAAGGGTAATTACAGACGGCAGCCTCATAAAGCTTGAGTTTGTCACCGTACGCTCGGTGCGTGGAGCTAGCATGTGTTTCGCACTGGCATGTGCGTGGAGTTGGCGTGTGCTTCGAGCTGGCATGTGCTTCGAGCCGGCTGTGCTTCGAGCTGGCATGTGCTTCGAGCCGGCTGTGCTTCAAGCTGGCATATGCATGCAGCTGGCATGTGCATTCAGCTGGCGCGTGCTTCAAGCTGACATGTGCTTTGAGCCGGCATGTGCATGAATCCGTGCATCCCTAAATGCCCCCATGCTTCCTATGGCTTTATATCGGCTGTCTTCCGGTATTAAGAGAAAATTACCGTGTTGAATAATATGGAAATCAGGGATATAATCACGAGGACTACGTACCGAACGGGTGTGGTACGTTAACCTAACCACTAGGAGTGATCAATGCCAATGATTAAAGCAGGCGTAATCGGGGCCGGGGGGATGGGCGCCGTACACATCAAAAATCTCCACGAGCATGAGCATGTGCAGCTCGCCGCCATTTGCGATTCCAACGAAGCACTCGCCAAGGCACAGGCGGAGCAATACGGAGCCGCTTATTATACGGACGGCAGCGTCATGATCGAACAGGAGCCGCTCGATGTGCTGTATATCTGCATCCCGCCGTTCTGCCACGGCGATCTGGAAGAGCGAGCGGCAGCGAAAGGCATTCATTTGATGGTAGAGAAGCCGCTCGGACTTGATCTCGAAGCTGTCCGCAGCAAAGCGAAAGCCATCGCGGACAGCGGAATTATTGCCGCTTCCGGCTATTGCTTGCGTTATTTGGATACGGTTGCAATCGCAAAGGATTATCTCAAGGACAAGAAAATCGGAATGGTTCGCGCCCATTACATCACCGTGCCTGTACCAACACCATGGTGGCGCAAGAAAGAGCTATCGGGCGGCCAGCTCGTGGAACAATCTACGCATACCTTGGACCTGGTCCGCTATTTATGCGGCGACATTACCAATCTGTACGCGAATATGGATCTGCTTCTCGTGAAGGATATCCCGGATCTGGACATTCCGGATGTCGGCGTCATCCAGTTCGTGCTCGAATCCGGAGCGCTTGGACAGATGCAAACCGGATTCATCCAATTCGACCATCGCACAGGCGTCGAAATCATGGGACGGAATTTCCGCCTTGTTCTCGACGGTACGACGCTGTCCATTGTCGAGAAGGGGAAGGAAACGATTTACCGCAGCAACTCCAACTTTTATAAAAACCTGACTGATGCGCTGGTCGAAGCCATCCGGCAAAAAAATCCCAGCCTGGTTCTGGCATCCTATGAGGAAGGCCTCAAGACGCTTGAAGCGACGCTGGCCGCGAACGAATCCGCAGAGACCGGCCAGGTTATTCAGCTATCATCTAATAAATAAAATCATGCATGGCAATAAGGGCGATCCCGCAGCGTCAACGGGGATCGCCCTTCTTAGATCCGTTCTCCAATGCCAATATACGAACAAATCATAAACATAAATGAACTGCAATTACACTGCCATCAAACTACAAACCAAGCGAAATGTACTTGACCTCCAAAAACTCATCGATCCCGTAATGCCCGCCTTCCCGTCCAAGCCCGCTTTCCTTGAAGCCTCCAAACGGCGCTTGGGCTGTAGACGGAACGGGATCGTTCACGCCCACGATGCCGTAGTCCAGCGCTTCGGCGATTCGCACCGCTTCCCCGAGATGCTGCGTGAATACATAAGCCGCCAGCCCGTACGGACTGTTGTTGGCGCGCTTAATCGCCTCCTCGATGGCGGTGAAGGTGGTGATCGGCGCCAGCGGCCCGAATGTTTCCTCCTGCATGCACGCCATGTCATCGGTAGCGTTCATAATGACGGTCGGTTCCACGAAGCGACCGCCGAGCTCAGGCAGCTTCTTTCCGCCGGTCAGCACGATGCCTCCCTTCGCCTTCGCATCCTGAATCTGCTTCACCACTTTATCCACTGCGTCCTCGTTAATGAGTGGTCCAATATCGGTACCTTCCTGCAGGCCGTTACCTACCTTCAGCTCGGAAGCAAGCCGCGCAACGCATTCCGCAAACTCTTCAGCTACTCGCTCCTCGACATAAATCCGGTTCGCGCAGACGCAGGTCTGTCCCCCGTTGCGGAACTTGGACGCGATCAAACCCGAAGCCGCCTGCTCCAAATCAGCATGCGCCGTCACGATAAACGGCGCGTGTCCGCCGAGCTCCAGCGATATTTTCTTCACATTCGCGGCCGCCCCGGCCATCAGCTTCTTGCCGACCTCGGTCGAGCCGGTAAAGGACAATTTGCGCACCCGGCCGTCCTGCTGCCACGCCTCCGCGATTTCACCAGAGGGACCTGTCACGAGGTTGATCACTCCTGCCGGAATGCCTGCTTGCTCCGCAAGCTCAACCAGCTTGATGGCGGTAAACGGCGTCTCGCTTGAAGGCTTGATGACCACGGTGCAGCCCGCAGCCAGCGCCGGCGCGACCTTACGGGTTATCATCGAGGCCGGAAAGTTCCAAGGCGTAATCGCAGCAACGACTCCGACCGGCTGTTTGGTTACGATAATCCGCTTCTTGTTCGACGAAGCGGGAATCGTCTCGCCATAGATGCGTTTGCCCTCCTCCGCATACCAGGAGACAAAGCTGTTCGCATAGGCAATCTCCCCTGCCGCCTCCTTCAGCGGCTTGCCCTGCTCCATCGTCATGATCCGCGCCAGCTCATCGGTATGCTCGCTGATCCGTTCAAACCAGCGGCGAAGCAGATCCCCGCGCTCCTGGGCCGTCAGTCCCGACCAATGCCCGAATGCTTCAGCCGCGGCATCCACGGCTTGTTCGGCCTCGATTCTGCCGGCCTTCGGCACGGTCCCGATCACCTTGCCGTCCGCCGGATTATACACCTCAATCGACTTGTCCGTCCGGATCCATTGTCCGCCGATGTATATTTGATCTCGAAACATCTATATAACCTCCTGTCTTCCTGCAAGACTGCAGCCATCCTGCAACTTAAACCCTGATTCGACGAATGCTGCCATATTCTTTATTATCCGATAATCGATGATCCAAAGCAAAGAAACTAACATACGGGAAGGGACGACAAGACCATAGCTTTAGCCGGACCCCCGCGCCTTATATGTAAATTCTGTTCGTCGGACCGAGGGTTTGCCTCCGGCTTTCTTCAGATTCCGCCTCGCGGCGGACACCCTTGCCCTTGGCTAACATTTCCTACTGCCAAGCCTGTAGCGGACTTTCACCGCCGAGTTATCGCCCATGCCGGGCGCACACAACGAAAGATGGCGGGACACGGAATAATCCGGTACCGCCATCTTTTGAATTGAGCTTGTATTATGAATGAGTCTTCATGTCCTCACTATTACTTGATGGCCGCGTCTACTTCTTTAACCATTTCGGATACGGAAGTCAATCCGCCGCCGGACAGGTACCAGAAGTCAGGGTCCAAGTACACGATGTTTCCTTCTTTCGCAGCATTCGTTGTATTGACGAGCTCGTTCTCCACGACTGCTTTAGCGCCGGATTCGCCGTTTCCTGTAGCTACGGCAGCGCCGCGGTCAACGACAAACAGATAGTCCGGATTTTTCTCTACAATATACTCGTTCGAGATGTCCTTACCATGAGTGCTTACTTCAATGTTGCTGTCCACCGCTTTAAATCCGAACACATCATGCAGGATGCCGAAGCGCGATCCTGGTCCGTATGCGCTGATTTTGCCTTCGTTCGCAAGAATGATCAGTGCGTTTTTGCCTGTTGCCGTTGCTTTTTCATTCAGTGCCTTAATGCTGTCTTCAATCGTTTTCAGCTCTTGCTCAACCTCGGCTTCCTTGCCGAAAATTTGTCCGAGCGTGTTCATGTTCTCTTCAAAGGATTCCATGTATTTGCTTGTATCCACGCCCAAGAAGATCGTAGGCGCAATTTCCTGAAGCTCCTCATAGGCTTCCTGCTGTCTTCCGGAAATGATGATCAGGTCCGGTTTGATGCTGTTGATTTTTTCGAAGTCAGGCTCTTTCAAGCTGCCGACATTCTCGTATTTCTTGTCTTCGAATTTGGATAGGTACGAAGGAATATTCGCTTGCGGCACGCCTAACACCTCTACGCCGAGCTTATCCAGGGAATCCAGAATACCGAAATCGAATACGACAACGCGCGTAGGATTCTTCTTCACAGGCGTTTCGCCAAGCTGATGCTTAATCGTAATCTTCTCGGAAGCTGGCGTGTTCGTATCACCGCCGGCTGCTCCCGTTGCCTCCTTATCCTGTCCGCATGCTGCGAGTACAAAAGTGAACATTGCTACCATAACTAACGCTAACCATTTTTTCATTGCTTCCACCCCGTTTGAATGATTTTTTATATTTCGTAAAACATGGTTTATGACCTCATGTCGTGCTTATGCGTTGATGTTTGTCGCATACAACCCTTTGGTCAAGCCCGGTTAAGCTTATCCTACCCAACGTTATGATCCTATGTATAACCGTTCATCCCTCCTGGCTGTAATCAAGAACAATATGGATATACATGTATTTTGAATATTTGGTTGATTTTGTAATACAAAGAGGGCGTATAGAACCGTGCCGTCCTTCTAAAAGGCAGCCAGGTCTGTCCGGACGGATAGGAACTCGCTAGAACCGCACCTCTCGCGGTCTGCTCCGGGCTCGTATCCTCCGAACACATATTCCAACCTTATGTTAGGCGTAGTATACACACACTCTGTTATCGTTAATCTCTTCGATCTCAATGTCCATATCATAGATGCCGCGAAGAACGTTGCTCTGAATAATATGCTCTGTCCGGCCTTCGCTCTCGATCGCCCCATCCTTCAGCGCCACGATGTAATCGGAGTAAAAAGACGCGAAGTTGATATCATGAATGACGATGACAATCGTTTTGTTCAGATCGGTGACAAGCTTTCTGAGTATTTTCATAATCTGCACCGAATGCTTCATATCCAGATTGTTCAGCGGTTCATCAAGCAGGATATACTCGGTGTTCTGGGAAATGACCATCGCGATGTAGGCGCGCTGGGTTTGACCGCCGCTGAGCTGGTGCAGGTATTTATGCTGCATATCCTGAAGCTCCATATACGCGATCGCTTCATCCACATACTTCTCATCTTCCGCCGTCAGCCTGCCTTGGGAGTAAGGAAAACGTCCGAAGGATACGAGCTCGCGTACCGTCAGGCGGAGGCTGATGTGGTTCGACTGCTTCAAGATCGAAACCTTCTTCGCCAGATCGCCGCTCTTCCATTGGCTGACCTCTTTGCCGTCCACCATGATCTGTCCGCTATCCTTGCCCGTCAATCTGCTGATCATGGACAGCAATGTACTCTTACCGGCCCCGTTCGGACCGATAAAGGACGTGATTTGGCCCTTCGGGATCGTAACCGACACGTTGTCGACGACTTTTTTGCCGCCATAGACTTTCGATACGTTCGTAACCTGGATCATGCTTTACTCTCCTTTAATAGCAGGTATATAAAGTAAACACCGCCGATGAAATTGATGATGACGCTGAGCGTCGTGGAGAAGGTAAACACCCGTTCTACAATCAATTGACCGCCAACCAATGCGATGACGCTGATCAGTATGGAAGCTGATATCAAGTAGGAATGACGGTAGGTTTTCATAAATTCATAAGCAACGTTAACGACCAGCAGTCCAAGGAATGTGATTGGACCCACCAGCGCGGTAGCAACCGAGATCAGCACTGCCACGACGATCAACAGCCGCTTTACAACATAATCGTAGTTCACGCCGAGGTTGATCGCCTGCTCCCGCCCGAGCGCAAGCACGTTCAGATACTTGGTGAATCTTGCGAAGTACAGGAGCGTAACGGCAACGACAATGCTCGCCATGATCAGCAGATCGGTCTTCACATTGTTAAAGCTGGCGAACATTTTATCCGCTACGTATTGGAACTCGTTCGGATCGATCAGCACCTCCATGAAGGAGGACATGCTGGAGAACAAGGTTCCGAAGATCATGCCGATTAGGAGGAGGAAGTAAATATTGTTGCCTTCCCTCCGGAACAGAAGCCGGTATAACACGCCGGCGAACAGAATCATGGCCCCGACATTGATCAGGAAATTTGCGTTGCTGCCCAGTTTGTACAGCGTAAAGGAACCGAATACGAAGATGACTGTCGTCTGAATCAAAATATATAAAGAATCCAATCCCATGACGCTCGGCGTCAAAATCCGGTTATTCGTGACCGTTTGGAACACCGTGGTAGACAGGGCGATCGCCCCGCCGGTCAGAATAATGGCCAGCACCTTCTTGATTCTTCGCGGGAAGGCGTAATCCCAACTGCCGCCAAGATCGATGAACAGAAAGGCCGCCACCAGGATAATTGCCACCGCGGCCAGCAGGCCGATTTTGGCTCTATAAGTCATAAGCCTTTCTCCTCATCAGTAAGTAAATGAAAATACCGCTTCCGAGCACGCCCACGGTCAGACTGATCGGAATTTCGTATGGGTATATGATGATCCGGCCAAGGATATCGCAGAACAGAACGAATCCGGCCCCTAGCAGCGCGGTATGGGAAAGGCTTTTTTTCAAATGGTCTCCCAGATACAGGCTTACAATATTCGGTATGATCAAACCGAGAAAAGGAATCACGCCGACCGTCAACACGACGGATGCGGTTACCAGCGCTACAATGACCAAGCCCAAATTAACGACGCGCCGGTAATGAAGTCCAAGGTTCGTGGCGAATTCCTCACCCATGCCGGCAACCGTGAATTTGTTGGCGAACAGGTAGGCCAGAATGACCAGCGGAACGCTGATATACAGAAGTTCGTACTGTCCCTTGATGATCATGGAAAAATCGCCTTGAAGCCATGCGGACATGTTCTGAATGAGATCATATTTATAAGCGAAGAACGTAGCGATCGAGCTTACGATGTTCCCGAACATGAGTCCAACGAGCGGAATAAAGATCGCATCCTTGAACTTGATCCGGTCCAGGATCTTCATGAAGATAAACGTGCCGGCCAGAGCGAATACAAAAGCCACCAGCATTTTCACAAGCGGTCCGCTTGTCGTGAATACGAGCATCGCAACGAGAATTCCCAGTCTTGCGGAATCCATGGTTCCCGCCGTTGTCGGCGATACGAATTTGTTGCGGCTAAGCTGCTGCATGATCAATCCGCAGATACTCATGCTGACTCCCGCCAGAATTAGACTGACTAGACGCGGCAAGCGGCTGACGAGCATAATATGCTGTTGTTGTTCCGTCATGGAGAATAAGTCCAGCGGCGAAATATCCTTGACTCCGATAAATAAGGAGACGATGGAAAGCGCCACAACGGCTGCGGCTAAGTAAATGATCTTCATGGCTCTTCCTTCTATGCATATGTCTCTAAATCATTTCGTCAGCTCGTAATTCAGTTATCATTCTCATTGAGATTGATTATCAATTACGTTCTGATAAGCATTATATCACCCTCATTCTCAACCGACAAGTATAATTGAGAATCAAACTCAATTAAATTATTAATCTTTGCATGATTTGTTCATCAATTGTTCATAATATGAAGCTTGGCAGAAATTAGCCGTTGTTGTCCTCAATCCTTCCATTGTTCTCCTCGCCCTCTCTTATAAATAGGAAATAAAAAATCCCTTCCCCTGTTTTAGCTCCCAATCACGGGGTATTTCATCTATAAATTCTCAATCACAGGGTTGACAATGACCAATGTGATATAATAACATACTAACGGAAGTATTATTTCTTACAATTAGTAAGTTGTTAAGGAATAATAATTCAACATATTTCAGCGATCACCTTAATGCATATTTGCTTGAATGATAGGACATCTTTTTATCAGGCGTATGCAATCCAAACCATGACTCAGGAGGGTTTATCAACATGTCTAAAGACTTCCTTACCGCACTTAAAAATCGCCGTTCCTACTATGCGATCAGCAAGGATTCCGTCATCTCCGATGAGCGTATCCAAGAAATCGTGAAAGATGCCGTGAAATACACGCCTTCTTCCTTCAACTCCCAAAGCGCACGCGCGGTCGTTCTGCTTGGTGAGCAGCATGACAAGCTGTGGAATATTACGGAAGGCATTCTGAAGGAAGTGGTGGGCGACGAGCAAGCATTCAAATCCACCGCTGAGAAAATGGCCTCTTTCCGCGCAGGCTATGGCACCGTGCTGTTCTTCGAGGACAACGATGTCATCGCAGGGCTTCAGCAAAACTTTGCGCTCTATGCCGACAACTTCCCGGTATGGGCGAATCAGTCGAACGGCATGCTTCAGCTCGTCGTTTGGACAATGCTGGAAGCCGAAGGACTGGGTGCTTCCCTGCAGCATTACAACCCGCTGATCGACGAAAAAGTAAAAGCTGAATGGAACATTCCTGAAAACTGGAAGCTGATTGCACAAATGCCATTCGGCAAGCCGGCTGCTGAGCCAGGGGACAAGGAATTTGCTCCGCTTGAAGATCGCGTGAAAGTTTACAAGTAAGCGAAACAAGACCAAGAGCCGCCATCAGGAAGCCTATTAAAGCTCCTCATGGCGGTTTTTTGCTGCAGTGACATTGTTTTTTCGATGCCGAGACGTTACAATTACCAAGTAAGAAGCCGCCCTCTTTCGAAAGCTTGGACCGGCCGGCATCTAAGCAAAATTTCATATCTTGTGTTGCTGTACTAGGGGTGCCTTGTGCTGAGAAACGGCAGGACCGCCGTTAACCCTTACTACCCGATCTAGGTCATGCTAGCGTGGGGAAGTGTAGCGTTCATGTTTATGTATTTTTCGCGTAGACATCGCCGCACTTATCCCTTAGGGTGCGGTTTTTTGCGTTATTTTGCATTCTCAAATTTATGCTGCAGGAGGAATCTACAATGAATGAGTTAGCATGCGGAACCAGCCGGATTGTTGGCTGCCGGTTCTCGGTATTTCCGATGACGGACCGCTTCGTCGAAGTGATTGTGGGGGCGTTGGAGTCTGTGCATACGGATAAGGTATGGATTCATACCGATGATGTCAGTACTTGTGTTCGCGGACGTGCCGAGCACGTATTTGACGTTACCCGTGCGATATTCGCCCATGCGGCAGCTTCCGGCGTACATACAGTCTTTAATGGGACCTACTCCATCGGCTGCCCAGGCGATACGGATGCGGATGTCTATATGTCTGAGGATTCCGGGGTGTTAAACAGCGAGCTTGGACCACACGCGGATATTGAAACCGCCTGCCAGTTCGCCTTGTATCCGCTCGGAACCGAGCATTATATGGATATTATCTACGGAGAAGTGCAGCGCGCCAAGGAAAAGGGAACCTTCGGGGGCAGCGTCCATTACGCAAGCCGTCTCGACGGAACGCTCACTCGCGTATTCGAATCCCTCGAGGATGCGTTCAAGCATGCCATCCAGACAGATACCAGCCACCTCGTGATGACCGCTGTCGTCTCCGCGCACAGTCCATCGCCAAAGCAGAATAGCGTATAATATGCACGCTTAAGCAGACAAGGACCCGGCGATATGCCGAGTCCTTGTGCTATCCACCGCGTATCCTTGATGAATTAAACCCAAGCAAGCGAGATGATTACGAGCAGGATAAAGAGAACCAGTATAATACCCGTTGATGTGCCCCAAACATCTCCACCATATGCTCCGCTCATGACGATCCCTCCTGGATTTATTGAAATACGTGATGTCATCACATATTAAGGTATGAGCCGGAAAGAACGACGGTCACGGCAGCTGTACCGCTTGTCTTTTCCCCCAGCCGATGGCCTTATTCTTCATATCCGACAAGCAGCTGGCCTCCGTAAGGGAGCAAAACCTGCTCGCACAGCTTCATGAGCTGATGCGATTGCCGGGTACGGTACATCGCCTCCAGCGCTTGCACCAACCGCTCGCTAAAATGCGGATCGAAGCCGGAGACCAGCCGGAACAGCGTCTTCCCTTCCCCCGTCCATTGCCGGTTCACCCTCAGGACAAACTCGCAGAGCAAAGTCGATATTTTTTGAACGGTAAACCAGGCTTCCCCGTCCCCTTTGGCCTGCTTAAGATCCATCATGTATTCGGTGATCATGTACCGGGCTGCGTCAATATCGGACATCGTTAATGGCAGCGGGCCGTAATCCAGATCAGCCTGGGCCTCCCCGCGAATGGCTTCCCCTTCCGGTAGCGAGCAGAGAACAACGCCTTCAGCCATGATCCGCTGCAACGTCGGATTCGCCGCAACGATGCCTGCGTCAAAATCTTCGCGATAGCCGGAGCTAGATAAAATAAACAGCTCTACGATCCAGCCGGCAGCTTCAATCGTCCTTCTCCTCAGCCCTTCGCCTTCTCTCTCTACAATGATCACGTCAAGGTCTGAGTGCTCGTTATGCTCTCCCCTGGAAGCACTGCCCCCCAGTACAGCCAGCAGACAATCCGGATATTGTTCCGACACGACCTTCCTTGCGGCCTGAATCGGCTCCATCTTCATGCGTATTTCCCCCAAACCGCTCATATCTTCAAAAAAAGGGCTCAAAATAGTAAATTCAGCGAAAACCCCAAACGTACCTCAATCATATGGTAAATAAACAAATATCCTTATGCAGATAACGAAAGTAGGGATCCATTCGATGAATTACATTAACATGCTGTCCAAATTAGGGATGGGCAGCGCCCACCCCGGGGGATTCGAGGCCACTCTGAGAATGCTGAATTCGTACCCTATCAGGCCGAGCAGCCGAATTCTGGAGGTTGGCTGCGGAACCGGCCGAACGGCCTGTCACCTAGCCGGCCTAGGCTACCAAGTGACGGCCATTGATCTGAATGAGCATATGATTACAAAAGCAAAAGCAAGAGCAGCGGCGATGGGCAGTGATGTGGAATTTCTTCAGGCAGACGTATGCTCGCTGCCTTTTCCGGACAATCAATTCGATGTCATTCTGGCCGAGTCGGTCACCGTCTTCACCGATACGTCGCGCTCCATTCCGGAATATTACCGCGTTCTGGATGCCGGCGGAATTTTAATGGACAGGGAGCTGATTCTGGATAAGAGCATGCCTGAACCGCAGCTCAACGAGCTGCTTGCCTTCTTCGGCATCCCCCGCCTCATGGACCGGGAGAAATGGCGCGATGCGCTGCTGGGCAGCGGCTTCAAGCAGGCCGAGGTGCTGGAATACAATCATTTCAACGAGAAGTTGAAGGAGGAACAGACACGCCATCTGGATGCCTATGAGCAGCGGGATAAAGGAATATTGCTCGACCTTGCACTCTGGGAGACGGTCTTCAAGCATGACCGCATGATTCTCGATAACACCGAATATTTGGCCTCCGCATTGTTCCGGGCAGAGAAATAGACAATCGTTGGAGCGGGTTTGTAGCGCATAAGCGTTCACAAATCCGCTCTCTTTTTCACGAGTTCTGTACGAGGATAACATTAGATCAGAATCTTCCGGGTTTCATTCAGGGTCTTTAGACTCACCTGATTGAAAATTTTGTAATTCCTTGTATCTACTTTTGTCGCACGATGATATAATCATGGTAAAAATATCCTATATAGCTTGAGGAGGATTCATTCGTATGGCATGGTTCAACAGACTCCCGATCGCTCAAAAAATCACAGCAGCCTGTTATCTCATTGCCGCCTTGTTCGCGCTTCCAATGCTGATCGCCTTTATACTCGTAGGCAAAGCGGTCATTGGTATCGTACTTGTTGCGGTGCTAATCGGACTCACTTATCCACTTTCCCGTGTCATTGAGAGAGCGCTTACGAGCACGTTCTCCGAAATCTCCAGCGTCTCCGCCAAAATTGCCAAAGGAGATTTTACCTTCCAGGTAGAAGAGATGGGCGGAATGAATGATCTCAGCAGAACCTTCAACAGCATGGTGGACAAGCTCCGCAAAATCCTTCAGGAAACCTCCGACATCACCCGCAGCGTCATGGCTTCAAGCCGGAATATATCAACGAAAAATCAGGAGCTTATCCAGGTCATGAACCAGGTATCGCTTTCTGCAGGAGAGCTGGCCGTCGGAGCAGGCGAAATATCGGAGGACGTGTCCGCAATGACCGACTCGATCAAGGAAATCGAGGAGAAGGTCGGCAATTACACCCACTCAACCCATGAAATGAACTCCCGGTCGATGGCAACTTTGCAGCTGGTGGAGCAAGGAAGAGAATCGGTATCCCGGCAATCGGCCGGCATGCTGCGAAATATCGAGGCAACGGCCAAAGTATCCGAATCCATTGATGCGCTCGCGCGAAACGCCAAAGGCATTACGAAAATTACCGAAACGATATCCGAGCTGGCCGATCAGACGAATCTGCTGTCATTAAACGCTTCAATCGAGGCGGCCCGTGCCGGCGAGCACGGCGCCGGCTTTGCCGTTGTAGCCCAGGAGGTTCGAAAGCTCGCGGAGGAATCGACCTCCTCCACGCGTGAAGTGTTCAATCTGGTTCGCAGCATTGAGGCAGACATTAAGCATGCGACCCAGAACATTAAGATCAATGAGGATGTCGTGCGCCAACAAACGGAGCTGATCCGGGAAGCCGAGGAAGTCTTCATGCAGATCGTAAGCAGCGTGCAGTACATCACCGAGCAGATTGCCGCCTTCTCCAAGGAAAGCGAGTCCATGCTGGAGAGCGCGCAGAGCATATCCGCCGCCATTCAGAACATTTCGGCCATTACCCAGCAGTCCGCAGCAGGGACGGAGCAGGTATCCGCCTCCATGAACGAGGGGATTACCTCAATCAAGAAGATGGCCGAAGAAGCAGAGGCAATGAACAACGCTGTCTTCCAGCTGCAGAAGACGATCAATATTTTCAAATTCTAGCTGAATTACATACAGAAGCAGGCCTGAATCGGCTTCACTCCGATTCGGGCCTGCTTTTTGCATTTCACGATGCTCCTCCTGGTTCGATGATCCTGGATCGCGGAAGCCGTATTTTACGTTTCACAAGAAAATACTTTGGAAAAACCAATTATTCCTCGCTCATGTGCGGCTTGAGATCATTCTTCGTGATCCGCTTATCGTCCTCGCCCATGATCTGTTCAGCCATCATCTCCGCAAACGGCGTCAGCGGCAGCCCGCTCAGCTGCTCCAGCGGAATCCATGCCGCGCCTAACGAATCCTCGCCGTCCCCTTCCGATTTCAAACCTGCCGGCTCATCCGCCAGCTGAACATCATAGATGATCCCGATATGATGGAGCTCCTCCAGCCTGTTCTCATCATATTGATAGATCATCGTATAGGAGACCGCAGTCCGAATCGTTCCCTGGACGGACGATAGGCCTGTCTCCTCCAGAAATTCACGCTGCAGCGTTCGCTCGGGCTCTTCTCCGAACTCGACCGATCCGCCGGGCAGATCCCATTTCCCCCGATGAGGACCCCGGGCTTTCTGAACCAGCAATAGGCGCTGACTGCGAATCAATACGCCATAAATGCCGAGATGGGTATATTTCTCCAAACTTACCGCGCTCCTTTTCGTGCAGTGAAGGTAATCCATTCGCCGCAAAACATTATATCCCTGCCGTCGTGGACCTCGGGAATTTCCTGATGGACCTGCCGCTCACATAGGATCTCCCAATCGGCATATAAACGATGCAGGATCGAGAAGGCGCGTTCCGTTGGAAGATTCAGTTCGATCAAGCCCTCCTGCTCCTTGCCCGTCTCCACATCTATTTCCTTTACATTCGTGTTGATCATGATGCAGTGGATACCAAGGGGAGCGGTGCCTTCCTGCATCTCTTCGAGCTTGGCAACGAACGCTTCCTCCGAGGTGAGGTGCTCGAGGCAGGAGCAAGCCACAATATAATGATACATGCCCGGCGTGATTCGAAAATACTGGGCATCCGCCACGTGCGTCTCGATATGGGACGCAACGCCATACTGCTCGGCATACTGCCGCAGCTTCGTGATTGCCGACTCGAGCAGATCCACACAGACGACCGTCCCGTTCATGTCCTGGATCCGCTGAGCCATCGGAATGCTGTTCCGGCCGACGCCGCAGCCTAAATCCAAAACCCGCATGTTCTGGACCTTCAGCAGCTCCAGATGATCCATAACCGCGGCTACTGGCCGCGCCAGCCAGGTCCCCTGCTCAAACAATGCGGTTTGATCGTAAAACTGCTCGTGATAAGCTATTTCCTTCTCGCGGGCTTGCTGAAAATCACTCATCTCGATCTCTCCCTTCCTGTTGCGGCATAGCTTAGGCGATGTCCACATGTGCCGCTAAATGAGGGCAGGCTTCAAGCGCTAATCCTCAAAAATCGTAAGCAGCGGCCACTGGCTCGCCCACTCCTTTCTTAGTACCCTTTCCAGATAATACTCACGCTTTAAGAATGCGGGGGAGCGCCTGACGCGAAGCCCGAATAAATCTTCCAGTCCATACGGGCAGATCAGCTCGATTCCTCCAGCCGGATTTAGCCTAGCCCCGATGGCCGTAGCGGTTTCGGGCCACATCGACATCGCATCTGCTGTTGACTGGTAAGGCCCGTCCCCATTCTTGATATGCATTCGGGCCTGATTCTTGACGGACCACTTGGGATTCAGCGTCTCTTCCTTTAGTCTCCGCTCCAGATGCTCGTCCCGGTCCTCGGAAGCATCGTCCGGATCAAAAAACACCACATCGATATCGCTGTGCCGATCGGAACGATCATATCCATGGAGAATATCCCACGCATAGTTGCGGATATAGCCTGCAGCAATATAGCATTGCGGCAGGTCCAGCTCCCGCACCCGCTGCAAATCAGCCATTAATGGCTGATGCTCCCTGATCCAGCTCTTTAAGCGTTCCTCTAACATTCCATTCACCTCCTGCAAGCATGCCGTAACATCCAAGTTTTGAAAACAAGACTGATTTTAACCGAGCGCACAACTTTAAGGCTTAGCTGCATTTTCAGAAAAATAGTTACAGAAGGAATAACGGCGAAGGCTCGTCCGAACGATTACATCCTCCCGCGAAAAAGCCAAAGACCGCCTCCTAATGGAAAACGGTCTATGCTCAGTCAACAAGTAAACCTATTATATTCCAGTTAATCCCTGCCGGCAATACAGCAAAGTTCACAAGATATTCCTTTAAGCAAACGAAAGCCCCTTAGTAGATCGAGACTCCACCCGAGCAGGATTTGAGGCTTGATTACAATCAAATCGCCTTTGAGTACCGCAACCGCCGGTCAGACCGCCGCGTCAATTCGCTCCTGTGATGCGACGTCGCAGCGCTTGCACACCTTCAGTGCCGTTCCGTCCGTCTTCGTCCGCGGATACAGCAGCTTCGTTCGCGTGCTTCCGCACACCGGACACGTGCCCCGGGCTCGGCTGGGCAGATGCCACAGCGCCTTTCCTCTTTTTTGCTTGGCCATTACATTCAATCCCCCGTTTCATTCATCATTTCGCTGACTCTACATTGTATGAACGGGGGTGCCGCAACATGTTGCAAGAACATGGCTGAATGAGTACATACTTAAAATTTGAACATTGTTCAAGCCGCCCAGTCTTAAGAAAAAGCCAAAAAACCATAGAGGGAGCTTTAAGTAAACGTCCTCTATAGCTTATTGGCTATTGGCTGCTTAGGGTAAATCCTCCGAACAGAAGTGCTCCATCAATGAGCTGATGCCGGCTGCTTCTCCAAGAACAACTCGATTTCCTGCTTGGACGGGATGGAAGCCTGTGCACCGGGCCGTGTGACCGTTAACGCGGCGGCAGCTGCAGCGAATCGAAGCGCAGCTTCGGTTGCCATGCCCCCTGAACTCGCTGCCGCATATGCACCGATAAAGGTATCGCCTGCGGCCGTCGTATCCACGGGCTTCACGCGGCAAGCCGGCACGGTGATCCGTTCTCCTCGGCGATTTGCATAGAAGCATCCCTGCTCTCCCAGTGTAACGATCACGTTCTCCGTTCCCAGGCCTAACAATTTCCCTGCGGCAAGCTCGGCCGTCATCGGGTCTTCCACCTTCACGCCGCTGACGGCAGCCGCCTCCGTCTCATTCAGAATCAATGTATCCAGCAGCGGAAACAGCGACGGAGGCAAAGCCCGAGCAGGAGCCGGGTTCAGCCAGACGCGAACCCCCGCTGCACTCGCAGACTGAATGACAGCCACGTTTGTCTCCCACGGGATTTCATTTTGCAGCAGGACTGCATAAACATCCTCAAAGCGGACCTCCGCTTGGACATCAGCCTCCGTTAATTGGCCGTTGGCTCCCGCTGACAACACGATATGATTCTCGCCTTCTTCATTAACCGTAATAATCGCCATGCCCGAGGTGCCTTCCTTGGCTAGAACGGACTTCACCTCTACTCCCCGATCCTCCAGGGAAGAAACGAGCGTATCGCCAAACGGATCTTGGCCGACCGCTCCGATCATCGCACACTCCGCGCCGGCCATTGCGGCGGCCACGGCCTGATTCGCCCCTTTCCCTCCGGGGAAGAAGGACGTTCCGCTGCTGTGAATCGTCTCCCCCGGCAGCGGGAACTGCGATACGCTGCTGACCACATCCATGTTGATGCTGCCAATGACGTACAGCTTACCCACATCGATCTCCTCCCTTGTTGTCTCTAGTTACGATACGGACGTTCGGACCTGAACCTTTCGAATTTCGAGCTCCCCATCCTCCAGACAGCCGAACCCGAACATGCCGTGTTCAAATGCAGCGTCCTTGCACTCCAGAACACTTTCTCCATTGATATACAAAGTGAAATGATCCTTCTGCGCTTTCAGCTTGAAATGATATTCCTGCCCATGCTCCCAATCGTATCTTGCGGTGATGAGCCGTTTCACTCCGAAATCCTGCTTGATAAACGATACGGCGTTCGGACCGTCAAAGCCGGCCAAATAGTGCCTCATCACGCCCTGCGCTCTTACGATGAGACAATGGCTGTCCCCCGAGATCGGCGTGATAACCGCTTCGACCTCCATGTCCTTCGCATAGTAATTGCCAGAGTAGGATGAGGCATCCCCTTCTGCCTTCCCCCAGAGTGCGCCATCGCGCAGCTCCCATACTCCCCGATGGTGGGAGAACGGGGTGACTGAGCCGAATTCCTTGGCCTGCTTGGAAAAATCGATGGCGTATTTCGCCTCGCCCGTAATGCGGAACTGTCCGATGAACAGCCGGCCGATGGCTCGGTCTGCGAGAGGGGAAGGGCTCTCCAAGATCCAGCCGATCTCATCGATCATGGCCCCATTGGTATCCGGAATCACCCATTCGACATCGTTCCACTTTCCATTCTCCGGCGTAACCGGGCTCAGCAATATTTCTTCTCTATTATAAGTGTTGCGTACGTATGGTGTCAGCGTGACCGGCTCACCCTCCCATTGATCCGCATAGATTTTCGCAGAAACGGTTTGACCGCTATAGGCCAGCGGAGCAAAGGTCGGCTTATATTTCTCGTCATTGAACTCGGCTCTTCGGTAGAACGGCTTGTAATAAATTTTGCTGCTGTCACCCTCAACCAATCGGTCAAACACAATTTCGAGCGAGCCCCTGCCGTCATATGAATGCTGCACCGAGTGCCTGACAACAGGCGTCTTGAACGGATTGCTGGTGCGGAAGCCGTGGGTTGAGCCCGGCAGATCAAAATCGAAGTACACCTCGCCCGGCTTCACGCGCTCCACCAAATCCTGAGGGGCCGTTTCTCCGTTCAGCCGATAGCCGAGCAGCGCAAGCTCCCTGGCGAAGGTGGGGAAGTCGACCAGATTCAAATAGCCGGATACGCTCGAGGCAACGATAAAATCATTGATCGGCTTGCGATAGTGGTCCGGAATGCCGGCCAGACCGCCGTATACACCAAGAATGCTGCCGACATTGCCTGCGTTGCAGTCTGTATCCCAGCCGCACATCGACGCGATCTCGACCGTACGGGCGAAATCCCCTTCGCCATACAGCAGGGCAAGCACGCATACGCCGGCATTCGGGATAATATGGCACACCCCGGTGTATTTATCATAGCCCCAGTGGTCCTCCAGGTATTGCCGGCATGCCCTGAAATCTTCGGGATGCTCGCGATGGAAATCCAGGACCGCATGCACGACGCGTGCATACGTAGAATCTGCCGGAATCATGCGCAGCCCTTCGCTTATGATTTCACCGACGGAAGCTGCATCGAAAGCTTTGGCGATGCACGCAGCCATGAAGCGTGCGCCATAGAGCCCGTTGCCGTCATGGGATACGCTCGCCGCCTTCTCCGCGTATTCGGCGGCCTTCTCCGCCCGCCCGGGGAACAGCAGCCCCCAGGAGTCGATGAAGATCTGGCCTCCGATCTGCTCCGCCATTTCCTCTCCGTTCACCTCGATCGAGCCGGACTTCGGAGCGGGGATTCCTTTGCGGAGGTTCACGTAGGCACGATGCTCCGTGCTGACATCCTCCCCGCCCCACCAGAACATGCCGATGCCTTCGCGGGCATAATTGAGCCAAGCTCTGCCGACATCCTCCGGCTCCAATTCCCGGTCTGCTGCATCGTCATAAAGCGCCCGTATAAAAAACACCGGCCCGTTCGCATCATCATCTGCCGCAAACGTGGTATACGGCTTCACATAATCGCGGATATCCCCATATACGTCACGTATACGTTCGTAGGTCCAAGCCACTGGCTCAATGGGTGCTCCCAGCCGAATGCCGATGTTCATGCCGATAAATCCGGCATAGACCGACTCTACATAATTCTCAGGTAACATAAACGTCCACTCTCCCTCCCAGCCAGTTGAACAAGTTGTGCCAAGGCCAGTCATGTTCCTTCTTTCATTCCTTGATCGGGGCGGCAAGCTCGGTAGCCTCGTGTAATACCGATGTCTCCCTCAAAATAAGCCTTACCGCCCCTGGCAAGTCCGGCAAGTCACAGTCCGGATTTCCTGCTCTCTTGGATAACGAAATCCTGCTGAAACGACCGACAATTCTTCAGATCAGGTTGCTTGATAACGGTTCGAATCTAACGGTTCATATTCAACGCTTTAAATTCAAAGGTTTAAAGCAACTCATCCATCCATACTCGTTTTCTGCTTTCATAAATCCGCAGATCCTCCTCGATGATTCCGGCTGCGATTTCGGAGAAGCGGTCGGCGATGCCGCATAGATCCAGACGGTTCACCTTGTTTAACTGCTCGATGTCCTCGGTCCGAATCACTTCATAGCCATGCATAGCGCCAAGGATGACGCCGGCCATAACGCCGATGGAGTCGGTATCCCGGCCGGAATTGACGCCGTCCAGAATCGTCCGGTAATACTCGCCGTCATTCAGCACCATAAAGGCAAGCGCAAGCGGCAGCTCCTCAATCGACCACAGCCGGCTCGGTGTGTAATGGTTGCTTGGAACGCCCAACTTGTCGATATGACGGCTGACGTCATCGCCCATCGGCGAGTACTTCAGCAGGATCTCTTGGAACGTCTCAACGACCCTGTCCATATCGTCCCGGAACGGACGCAAGCCTCGGGCCGCTTCCGTCAGTTCGGCGATCGCAGCTTTTGTGCCGTCCTTCGCGAGGGCGATCGCCGTACGGACGATATCGTCCACCGTCACGCCCGGCTCGAAGGCTTTGGCAACGCAGGCTGCAAGCACACCGGCAGCCTCCAGTCCGTAGCTGCTCTGATGGCCCATCGCGAACAGAATCGCTTCATCATAAGCCGCTTTTGGATGGCAAGCATTGACGATTCCGATCGGGGCGATGTACATCGCCGCACCGCAGTTGACCATATTGCCGATGCCGCCCTCCCGCGGATCGCAGTTTGCCAGCACATGGCGCATGAAGATATATTTTTCCGGGTAAAACAGCCGATCAATAATCAGCGTCTCTTGATCCAGCTCCGGGACGTAGGTCTTGCGAAATGCGATTTCCTTCACGAATTCATTGCCCATGTCGTAGGCGTCCAAATGCCTGCCCTCGGTCATATACACCTTCATCAGCGCGATGGTCATCAGCGTATCGTCCGTAACGATGCCGTCCCCCCGCATCCTGCCAAGCCGGACATCGGCGGGAAGATCCGCCTTATGCCACTTGGTCATCAGCGACTCCACCCGGCCGTATTTGGACTTGATCTCCGCATAGGTCAGCTTCTCGACGGGAGCCCCCAAGGCATCCCCGAGCGCAGTCGATAGGACCACGCCCCTTACTCGGTCACGAAAGGATGTCATCAGCTTCAAGCTCCTTACTTGATGTTCTCGTTAGCATATTTCGTTATTTCCGTACCTCCGGCAGCATACCAAGCTTCAACAAATTCATCGAACTGGGACAGGTCCTTCTTGCCGGTAATGAAATCGGTCGAGTATTCCTTATACAGATTGTTCATCGCATCCCAGTTGGCAACGAATTGATCGGGAATCAGGAAATTGTTGTCCTCGGTGTAAAACTCCGAAGCCATGCTCAGCGACTCCGTTCCCGGCTTGCCAAGCAGCGGCGTCTTCAGCGGCGTTTCCGATTTCATCTCGGTCGGCTCCCAGAAGCGTGCATACCACTCGCTGTAATATTTGTCGTTCAGCACAATCTCGCCGTTCTCCACGGTAAAATGCTCGTTCTCGAATCCCAAACGGTCCAGCATTTGTCCTTTCGGGCTTGCCAAGTAATCAAACACCTGGAAGGCAATATCCTTGTGAGGGGACTGCGAAGAAATCGCGAGTCCGCGGGATTCCTTCGTTACGTCGGTTGCCCCGAAGCCCTGGCCTCCGTCTCCCTTGGCAGGCGGCAGCACGATCAGCTCGGCCTCCTTGCCTCCCAGATCCTGCATTCTTCCGTCGTACAGATCCAAGATTTTGCCGACGGTGCCTGTAATTACGGCCGCATCTCCTTTATAGAAGGCATCCTCCTTCGTGTCCCACTGCTTCGTGATGAATTGCGGGTCCAGCAAACCTTCCTTGTAAAGCTTGTTATAGAAGGTCAGCTTTTCCTTCTCGTTCTGGGATACCTTGGAATATTCATACGTTCCGTCAGCCTTCTTGAGCCAAGTCGTGTCAAGGCCGAAAGCGGTATTGAAAATGAAATTGATCTCGGCAATATCGCCGGCGGCGGTCAGCGCATAACTAGGCTTGCCTTCGCCCGGCTTTTTCTCCACCAGCTCTTTAAAGAAGGCGTAATAATTGTCGACGGTCGGATTTTCGATCAGCGCTTTCGAGCTGTCCATCGCATTGAACCAGTCGGCGCGGATCACCGGCGCTTTCGGCGCGAGCGGCTTGATCCACATTAGATACGGATAGCTCTCCATGCGGGTTTTGTTATGCGGCTCCATGATGTCCTTGATGTACTTGGATTTTTCGATATACGGCGTCAGATCCTCCAGCAGTCCCTGCTCCGAGATTTGCTGGTCGCCGCCCTGGAAATAGATGATGTCCGGAATCGTGCCGCCGAGCAGCAGCAGATTCAAATTCTCGGCATAGCTGCCTTGCGCCAGATCGACGAGCTCAAACTTTACGTTCAGCCCCTCATCTTCTGCCAATGCTTTCTCCAGCGTTTCGAAAAATTTTACGGAGACCGGATTGGCCGTCCCCTCATCCTTATACACGATCTTCAGCGTCACGGGATCCCCGCTTCCGTCAGGCTTTGCCGCTTCCGGCTCCTGCCCGGCGCCCGGCGCGTTCGAGTTAGAGTTCGATGTGCATGCGGACATGACCATAACCAGCATGGCAACGATTAACAACAGGCTTACCTTTTTCATTGGTTTGTTCTCCCCTTTTTAGAAAATGAACGTACGCGGCGGATACATCTTGCC
Source organism: Paenibacillus sp. FSL W8-0919 (assembly GCF_038003785.1). NCBI lineage: Bacteria > Bacillati > Bacillota > Bacilli > Caryophanales > Paenibacillaceae > Paenibacillus > Paenibacillus sp. FSL W8-0919. The sequence goes on along the minus strand of NZ_JBBOPV010000001.1, from coordinate 3,391,644 downwards.
TTCCCGGCTTAATCCTTGACCCCTCCTTCAAGCTCGCCCTTGGCGTAATATTTCAAAATGAAAGGATATAGGAACAGCAGCGGCACGATCGCGATGATGATCGTCCCTGCCTGCAAGGAAGCAAAATCGAAATTGATGGCGCTGTCGAACATATTCTGATTGCCCATCAAGGACGTGTTGTCCTTGCGGACGACGAACTGCCGCAACACCACCTGAAGCGGCCATTTGCCCGGCTCCGAGATGTACAGCGTCGCCCGAAAATATTCGTTCCAGTGGTACACGCCGTAGAACAGTCCCAGCGTGGCAAGCCCCGGCTTCGACAGCGGCAGAATGATCCGGGTGTAGAGCCGGAAATGCCCGGCGCCATCCATCCGGGAGGCTTCCAATATCTCCTCCGGAATATCCTGAATGAACCGCATCAAGATAAACAGGTAGTACACGTTAATCGCCTTATACAGAATCAAAGAGGTAAGCGTATTCATAAGTCCAAGATCTTTAATCAGCAGATACTCCGGAATCATGCCCGGCTCGAATACCATAATGACGATCAGGAGAAACAGCACCGCTTTTTTGCCGATAAACTCCGTTCTCGCCAGCACATATGCGGCCATGGACGTCAGCAGCAGATTCAGAAACGTCCCCGCAGCGGTTATCCACACCGAATTCATGATGCTGCCTGTAATCAGCGGATTGGCAAACAGCAGCTGATAATTGATCGTTGTGAAGCCTTTCGGCACGATATCCAGACCGCCCATCAGGTGGGCCTTGCCCGGGTCCGTCAAGGATAGCGCCAGCAGGTTCAGGATGGGAACCAGCACCATGAGCGTGAACAGGAACAGCAAGACATATATGACGATTTTCGAAAACTCCAGCCGTCTCATCATTCTCCCCCTTTACCAGACGCCCTTGCCCGAGATGCGTTTCGAAATGAAATGCGTGCCCAGGATGAGGACGATCCCGATGACGCCTTTGAACAGACTAGCCGCGGTTGCATACGCAAACTGCCCGTTTCCGATACCGATCCGGTATACGTAGGTGTCCAGAATGTCCACCACGCTGATGATGGAATCGTTCATAAAGTTAAACACTTGGTCGAAGCCCGCATTCATGAAGAAGCCGAGGTTCAGAATGAAGACGGTTACAATCGTGCTGTACAAATGAGGAAGCGTAATGTACCGCATTTGCTGGAGCCGGGTGGCGCCGTCGATTTTTGCGGCCTCGTATAATCCCGGGCTGATCTTCATGATCGCGGCCAGATAAATGATGGAATCCCAGCCTGCGCTCCGCCAAATTTCGGAGAAAACAAGCACCCAGCGGATATGCTCTTTGCTGGTCATATAATCGACCGACGGCAATCGAAAGAAATTCGCAATCAGATTGACCGCGCCGTCCGCCGGATTCAGCAGGCTGATCCAGATCCCCGCGATGACGACCCAGGACAGAAAGTGCGGCAGATAGACGACGGATTGCACATACTTGCGGTATTTGCTGCTGCGCACTTCATTAATGAGCAGGGACAGCATGATCGGAATCGGGAATACGAAGATGATTTTCATCAAGCTGATAATGATCGTGTTCTCCAGTACGCTGGTGAAGGCCGGCGAACTGAACAAGGTCTTGAAATGCTTCCAGCCGACCCAGACATGGTCGCCCAGAATGCGATAATCCTGGAAGGCGAGCTTCATGCCATAGAGCGGAATCAGGTGAAAGATGAAAAAGTAGAGCAGAGGTAAGGCCAGCATGGCGTACAATACCCAATCCTGCCTCAAGCGTCTGAGCACCTTCATCGTCTACTCCTCCTCTGATTGATGGATGGCCAGCTTCATCAGCGGAGCATGCTGCTGTGCTCCGTACACATCGCGGTCGCCGACGCTGCCCGACGAAATATCCCGCGAGATGGTCACTTTGAAGCCGAGTGCCTGGTCAAAAAACACCAGATGGTGAATCTGTTCCTCCTTGACCCGGTACAGATCGCAGATGGTTCGTTTCGTAATGCAGCCGGATTGTTTAACTCTGTCATAATCGTCTTTGGAATCAAACAGGACGTCCAATGTAATCTCGAAGGGGCCGGAGTTCTTGCTCCGCAGCACCTTCGCCACGTCACCGAGCACGGTCATGCTTATAACCTCCCTTTCGAAACTCGATACGGAACGCATTGTCGGTCAATTCCATCAGGTGATACACGGAGAATTCGTAAACAGGGCCGAACTCGATATCGCTTGGGGCGAATGGAAACGCCAGATTGCCGGCCGTTGCCTTCCGGCCCTCATAGCCGTAATGCAGGAAGGTCGATCGGACGGTGGCGCATATGCTGCTAGCCAGCTCCTGCGTCCTCGCAACCACTTCGAACATCACCCCGACCTCGTGCCCCTGGAAGGGCTCCGTCTCTTTGCTGCCGAGTACGCCGTTCTTCCCGTAATTGTAAAACCGGATCTGGTAATCCGATTCGGGAATTTCGCTGTAATACTCTCTCGCCTGACTTCGGACGTAATCCTCGACCTCCTCCAGCTTCCCGATCAGAATCGGGTCGCGGATCCCCGCAATCACGAAGGTGCGGTAGGCGACGCGCCTTGCTCCTTCCAATTTGACGAAGTATTTCTCGGCAGGAAGGTACCGGCTTCCGCTGACGCGGACGATGCCGGGCTCCGTCTCTTCGAACCGGCAATCCTCCAGATCCAGCGTAAAGCCGGGCCCGTGCAGGATGTACGGATGCTCCTTCTCATAGAAGGTATGGGCCGCAACGCTGGTTGGACTGCAGGTGCGTGCCGGATTCAGGGACTGAACGGTAAAGCTGTCTTCCCCTATGGTGCCAAGTATGCTGTCCTTCGTCGTGCCGGGCTCTGCACACAGCGCGCCGCATTCGAGAATTTTGCCGAGATGGTAGGAGAGCCCCGGGTCCTTCCCGTGGAATATGCCGATCGCTGCGAAAGGGGACGGATCATAAGCGCGGCCGCAGACAATGATCTCGCTGCCGGCTTGAAGCGCTTCCACGATAGGCTCATGTCCCATTTGGGCCACGATGCTCTTTGTCGTATCGATCATCTCATCCGTCAGCGGCGGGATGTTCGGGCTAAGCGGCTGAATGCGTCCTTCCCTCTTCGCCTGATGGATTTCGTCTTGCGTGAAGTCCGCCCAGATTACCGATACCTTCGCCTCCATCTCAAGCTCGCTCAATATTTCGTCAATGATCGCAAGCGTCCAATTGACATGCGTTCTGGCGCCGGAACCGCCGGCTGAGCCGATGATGATCGGGATGTTCCGGGGGAGGCCGGCAGATAGCATGATCTTCAGGTCTTTCTTTACCGCGCGCTTGCTGACGATGGATACGCCGGCGCCCAGCTTATGCGGTCCCCCGTCGGTTGAGCCAGCATCGACCACAATGCCGTGCAGCTCGTACTTCAATCCGTTCATGAAGGATTGCTCCGGAAACCCGTATCCAAGCATCCCGCAGGGGGATAAAATTCGAATGTCTGTATTCATCTGCAGTCCCTCTTTACCAAAATATTCACTCATGCCCATTGGATAATTGGATTATCCAATTTGTGTTAAAAAAGGGGAAGCCACTCCCCTGCTATGCATGAATGTAATTGTTCTGTATGTTCTCCTTCACCCGGCTCAGATGGTTCAGCAAGGCGAGCTTTGCCTTCACCGGATCGCGTTCCTTAATCGCCTGTAAAATAAGCAGATGCTCCTCATAGACCTCGCTTTTGCGACCGGGGATCGCTTGGGTCTTGTTCAAGGTGCGCTGGAGCAGGTCCATGTGCAGCTCGATCATATTCACGAGCACGACGTTATGCGTGGCCTTCGCGATCGATAAATGGAAGGCCTGATCCGGCTTGGAACGGTCTTCGTCATCTAACCCGACCTGTCCCCACTTCTCAAAGGCCGCCTCGATGTCGGCGATATCCTCTTCCGTTGCCCGCTTGGCCGCCAGCTCCACAATGCCCGTCTCGAACAGCTCCCGGGCTTCCAGCAGCTCAATGATCGTCGCCCGTTCGATATTGTCGAGAATCCGGCTTCGGTCCTCCGCAACATCCAGCGCCTTGCTGAGAAAACGCCCCCCTCCGGGCCTTGCTTCGATCAGCCCTTCCCGCTCGAGAATGCGGAAGGCCTCCCGCAGCGTTCCGCGACTGATCCCGAACGATTGCGCCAGCTCACGCTCGGTCGGCAGAACATCGCCGGGGCTCAGATTTCCTTCTAAAATCAAATTTTTGATCTGTTCAATGACGTCCTCATATACCCGATGATATTTAATCTTCTTAATGGTCATATGATTTCCCTCTCTATCCTTCATGACAATCACTAATTGGGTCATCCAATGGACCGCAGATTTAGCATAAACCGTTCACAATTGGGCTGTCAAGCAAAAAATATAGCGCTTACATATTAATTCAGACCCGTTTATTCGAATTTCCGGCATCGTTCCAGAGTAATTGGGTGATCCAATTCGCGAAGAACTGCGGCTATAATATCCTGATCGTTCATGGCTTTGTGAGCCTCCGAAATAAAACAAGCTTCTTCTACAGTGCGCCTAAATACTGCAAAGCACAACCCCCGTTTCTTAGGCGGGGGCATCTTAGGTGTAATATATTAACGATTTATTGTTCGAACGTGCTCCCTCCCTGTCGCATGGGATTGGCCACCTGCATGTGACGACTTATGCCGCTATCCTGAGAGCCGCTAAAAACCAAGCGAAAAAAATGCTGCGAGTCAGCGCTTCCGCCTGGCAAACGCATATCTTATGCTTCCATACAAGCCGCACAGCATCAGAAATAGGGCCGCGCCCTGTACCGTAATTAGTTTTCCACCGCGCAGTACAGCGCCGAAGGATACCTGGGACTGCAGATGTTCAACATGTTCATACTGGCTTTGAATGTCGGGCACATAGGTTTGAGTCAATATCATTCCCTGGAAGACCCCGAACAACATATATCCGCCGCATACCGCGATGGCGAACAATACTGATTCAAGCGCGATCCGTTTCCATGAAATCATAGCATCATCATCCTCCATCATTGCATCCCATAATCCCGGATAGGTTGACTTCCTCTAAAGCCAGCCGACAATAACGCTGATCATATATCCAGCGGGAACGATGACGAGCTGGGCCAGCATCGTTCCGAAGAATCGCGAAACCATGAGCATGGTATACACCTTGCCCAGCTGATTCTTCGCTTCTTCATCCCGCGTAGCTTTATCGGTGATCAGGCCTAGCTGAGGGTCGATAAAAATCGTTAAAATAATGGTAGCCATGCCGTTGATTAACCCCGAGGCTTGGGAGGCCATGGTGCTATGCGCGGGCACGAGATGAGCCGCATACAACGACGAAAGCACCCCGACGGTATAAAAAGCGGTCACGACGACATGAAGTAAAATAAAGCGGTTGGGCACGCCCAAATATCGAAACTGGCTCAAGCTGAGATTGGGCTTCTTTATGTAATGCCTTGTATTTTTGAGCTGACCGACCGTCACGCTCGAGATCAGCTTCGGGATGGAGCCGGCTACTTCAAGCTTGTTGATGATTCGTCCGAACAGGTTGACGAAGGTCGGGAACAGCGCAATGGCTGCGATGGTGCCGATCGAAGCGGCAAGCAATATGATCCGAAAATAGGAGAGCACGTCAAATGACGTGTGTTCTTCGGCGTAATCCACGAATTTGGCGGTGAGCGGGGCCTGGATTAAATTCGAGGTCCGCGACACCAGCAGGACGATGCCCGTCAGTGACAGCGCTACCGCTATTTTATTCAGCTTAACGCCTGCATAACGGATCGAGTAGGACAATGTTTCCGCCGTATGAATGACCATCGTTAGGACAAAGACGACAATCAGCGTTTGAATCATAAGCGATTCCTCTGAATGGTGATATGAAAATCCGTCCCGTACTGATAAAGGTCCAATTTGCGGGCAATTCGCTGTGAGCTCAGATTGTCCCAAGCCGTGCTGTATAGCGGAATACGCCCCAACCGCCGAATCTCCCAGCCCCATCGTGCTGCCGCTTTGGCAGCGAGTCCCCGCCCCCTGAAATCGGAGGCCGTGCTGAGACTTGCCTCCGCCGCCTTGGCGGAAGTCCGGGCCGAGCAGCAGACGGATACGGCCGTATCGCCGATCACACAGCCTATGACCGGCAGGCGTTCCTCAAGCTCCGACTTGATCTCTGAAAAGTAGGTCTCCAGCAAGTCTGCGTTGGATTGATCAATGAACACGATGCCCGGATCGGCTGCTGGCTCGATCGGTTTGTCCGGGAACACATAGGCCGGCCCGACCCATATCTGCTTTACCGGCATGTATGTCTCGATCGTCTTGCTCATCTGCACGATGCTCATGTTAGTCCCCCGTTCGCATTGCATCCGCAGCTCTTCCTCCATGGGGTCCGGCATATCTGCCGCTACCAGCACCTCCCGTCCGAAGCGTGTTGTGCCAACGAACACTGCCGTTTCGGCGGCTTGCGACGGCTCATTGATGCCGATGATCCGCCTTCGGCCGTCCAGCAGGTATAACGTCTCCGACTGGATCCGCATCAGCTCCGCATCATCGTATGCGGCATAGGGCATAAGTTTCCCTCCATCCTTCGCGTTATCATTACGTAACGGATACCTTCCAGCTGAACCAGGTTCGTGCTTTAGCAAGCCTACATGGCATGAGAGGCCTTGGTCAGCTGGAATGCGGCCTTGGTCAGCTGGAATGCGGTAAGCTCTCCTTCTCTTTGAGAAGTGCAGCGGTTCGCCGATAAATCGCATCCAGCTCCTGCCTGCTGACAAGACTGGCATCGTGCTCAAACGTCACATGAAATTGATGATTCCTCGTCGCTGCGTATTCCAAATAGGCATATGCGTCGCCGAACCGCTCATCCTCGTCATGCTCGGGCAGCACCGGGAGATGATGCTTGAACGTACCGCCCTCATAACGGACATTGCTGTAGTGGACCACATCGATTTGCGGCGCGAGCGCCTCCATAAAGGAATACGGGGCGAATCCGGGAAAAGCCCTGCGGGCGATATCCAGCCTTGCCGTATCCAGCACGAAACGAATCTCCGGATAGGCCAGAAATGCATCGATCACGATGTCACCGTAATCCCCGAAGAAGTCATGCTCCAACACGATCCGCTGCTTAAAGCGCTGCTGCAGCTCGGCGAGATGTTCAAACAAGGTTATGGAGATATCCCTGAACTGCCCTCTGCCCAGCTGTTCGCAGCTGTAGCGGTGTCCAATGTCGGGAAGCCGCGGAAAGGGCGTGAAGGGCTCTTGAAACACCGGATAAAACGGATAGTGGAACAGGATGTAGTCCGCATCGTAGGATGAAGCCAGCTCAACCTCGGAGGTTATGTACTGCAGCTCTTCCTTAAACTGCCGGGGGGCGGGTGCATTTAACACAGGCAGGCGGTATCCGTCTTCCGCAAGCACCGGTCCATGGATTCCATATCCAAGCCCGTGCTGACGGCAGAAATCCCGGACCTGGGCTAAAGCGGCTCGATCCGGCAGGCAGCATACCTCCATCCCGGTGATCAGCGGCATGGCCAGCTGCTCCCACCGATCGGGGCTAAATTGCTCCCACATGCCGATCTGCAATCGTCTCATGCTAGGCCTCCCCCCTCGCGGCAATGGCCTGATTCCAAGGGGATAGATCATCGATCTGTACCCGCGAACCCGTTTCGGATGAACGAAGGATTGCATCCATGACCGCCTGGGTTCGGTGTCCGTCCGCAACGTTCGGGATTTCGAGCGGCGACGGCTTGTCTGTCAGCTTCCTATAGATGCTGTCGATCATCGGATAGAAGCCGCCGTAGTAATGAACGGCCGGAACCGTCAATCCCTTCGGCGGTTCTACGCCCTCAATCTGAACTGGCTCCAATGCTCCTCCTCTGCTGAATTCCAACATACGGTCATCTCGCATAACGAGCGTCCCCTCATCCCCGTATATCTCCAGTCTCCATCCCGTACCGGTTCTGCCAGGCAGGAATACGTCCACCGCCAAGCTCGCACCGCTGCGGAACCGGCCCGTGAATGCAAATGCATCGTCGGCATTGCGCACCTCACGGCCGTCGCTGCCTTCATAACTCGGAATATGCGTCCTGAGATCTCCCTGAACCTCGGCAATCTCTTCTCCCATCCACCACATCAGGGAATCGATCATATGGGACCCGACGGCGAACAGGAAGCCGCCTCCCTCCTCGCTTCGGCCCTCCCAGCCACGCTGCCCTCCCGCCAGAGTGGAATAGCCCGAGAAGCTGCCGCAATACCGAATATGCTGAATCCGGCCCAGTAGTCCTTGGTCCAGCATGGCTTTAATCCGCTGCCGAAGGGGTGTAAGCCGCCATAAGAAATTAACGAATGCGCATCGCTTCAGCCGATTCGCCTCTTCGACCAGCTCCAGGGTTTGTCCGGCATTTATGGCGAGCGGCTTCTCTACCAGCACATGATGCCCGGTTCGGAGGGCTTGCAGCGCCATGCCGTGATGCTGTGCGGGCGTGGAGGCAATCGATACCAAATCCAGCTCCTCCGATTCCAGCATTTCACGCCAGTTGCTGTAAAAGGCGATGTCCTGAAACGAACGCTTCGCTCCATGATCGCTTCGATATACGCTGGCGATCGATTTCAGTTGAAAGCCCGGATGCAGCCGGAAGATGGGGGCGTGAACCTCGGCGCCGAAGCCGGTGCCGATAATTCCGACATTGATTTTGTTCATGGATACGCTCCTTACCGCGTGATATTGCTGATTAGTTCAACTGACTATTTCCACGTTAATCCCTGACGACCTTCCTCAATAACTTCCCGTCTCTACCAAAAATTCCTATCGCGTAACCTCGTACCCAGAAGCTTCCGGCAGGACATCGAGGTTCCACGCCCGCATCGTCCTTCGAAGGCTAAAACGGCGGAATGGATTCATCGCATGCTCTGCCTGGGCATGGCGTATAAACAAAAGCTCCATCGTTACTCTCACCGGTACCTGTCTTGAAGAACCGATGCTAATTTATGATGCTGCGTTTGCCTGTGTTCATGCTTTGACCCAAGCTGGCGGGTCATGCTATGAATGTACATGCCAGCCTTCTAACTCGCTTCCATTTTAACATTATTTACCTCCGATGTGTCTGTTTGTGCTAAAAATCTGTTGGGGCTCCACCATCGAGGAAATCATCTGAAACTTTTACCAGATCAGAGTCGTTACAAAAACATGAAGCATTGCAAACCTATCCAGAGGATTGCAAAGCTACCGAGCAACTTCGAGCAGCTCGAATAGGAGCAAAATGACGGGCATGTGACATAATTATTAACCTTTGTTGTATGATTTCTAATGACCGGTTCAACGGAAACAATAGAAACTTATTTTTCAACGCAATTAATAGACACTTATCCATTGCCAAGGAGGTTTCCCGTGCGAAAAAATCTGATTGCGTTCCTGGTGCTCGTCATGTTCGCCTTAACGATCGGCTGCGCATCATCCCCCAAGCCTGTTGTTATCAACGAATACAAGATGTCGTCCGTTCATGAGGACTTCCCTGTCCCTGAGCAAGCGCTGGAGCGTGAGGCGACGTTCGGGAATCCGAATATCGCGGAGGGTGCAAAGTACGAGTTGGAAAATATCGGAGGCGAGCAGGGATTATATCCGCCGAAGGCTTACCTGGAGGAGATCAGAGCTTCCGGCTAAACCGAGATCTAGGAAGAGCGTCTGGGTCATGTGCATTTTTTTCGTAAGGATGATACGAAGATCGCCTTGGAAATTCGAGAGGATTCGATTGACGTGTATGAGCTGAAACAAGTTGACGCCCCTTAGAGACTCGAATCTGTTATGATACGCCGGTTGACGCACACCACGTCCCGTTTTAGGGGAACGCCGTTAGCTGCTGCCCTACTTCCTCGCCTCGACTCCAGCAAGTCCCGAAACGGAACTTGTTCTTCCTTTTGCGGGCCTCCTGGCCTCTGCAAGTCCTTAAATAGGACTTGTTCTGCCCTACTTCCTCGCCTCGGCCCCAACGAGTCCCGAAACGGGATTTGTTCTGTCTTTTGCGGCGCTCCTGACCCCTGCAAATCCTTAAATAGGACTTGTTCTGCCCTACTTCCTCGCCTCGGCCCCAACGAGTCCCGAAAGCTGTCCCAGGTCTATACATACTCTGGTAACACCTCCAATATTATCGCATGACGGCTTTGCTCATTCCGACCGCCCCCTTGAATTCTAACTTCTGGAAACAATCATATATATTACCAGTTATATACAATCTTCACTTTACATGATAAACTAGCGCTATATTACATTGCAGCGTCGAGGCGGTGCGTTTTGATATTTTGAAATTGCATATTTCGGAGGAGTAAGATGAAAGCAATTATTCTCAAGTGGAACCAAATAAGTCTTGTAAAACGAATTTTGGCGGGGATCATTGCAGGGATTATCCTTGCCCTGATTGTTCCCGGTGCGACTGGAGTCGGTTTATTCGGTACTTTATTTGTATCCGCGTTAAAAGCGGTTGCCCCTGTATTGGTGCTGTTCCTCGTCATGTCCGCCATCTCGAACCATGCGAAAGGCCGTCAGACGAATATGAAATCGATCCTTGTCCTGTACGGTATAAGCACATTTCTGGCGGGGCTGGTGGCGGTCATCGCCAGTTTTATTTTTCCGGTAAGCTTGTCGCTGGTCACGGGATCGACGGACCTGACTCCGCCAGAGGGCATTCTCGAAGTGCTGAGGACCTTGCTGTTACAGGTTGTCGATAATCCGGTCAACGCACTGATGAAAGCCAATTATATCGGAATCCTGGCATGGGCGATCCTGCTGGGCCTGGCTCTGCGAAGCGCTAAGGAGGGAACGAAAAGCCTGCTGACAAATGTCTCGGATGCGGTATCCCAAATCGTCAAATGGGTGATCCAGCTTGCTCCGTTCGGTATTATGGGGCTTGTCTTCGAATCCATTACCGCAAACGGACTAGCGTCCCTGCTCGATTACGGGAAACTGCTGCTCCTGCTTGTCGGATGCATGCTGTTTATCGCGCTTGTCGTGAACCCGCTCATTGTCTATGCAAGGCTGCGCAAAAATCCGTATCCGCTGGTGCTGACCTGCCTTCGGGAAAGCGGCATTACCGCGTTCTTCACCCGCAGCTCTGCGGCCAACATACCGATCAATATGCGATTATGCGAGAAATTAAAGCTGAACCCGGATACGTATTCGGTATCCATCCCGCTAGGCGCCACGATCAATATGGCGGGGGCAGCGGTGACGATCTCGGTCTTGACGCTGGCAGCGGTCCATACGCTCGGGATTCAGGTGGATTTTGGCACAGCGCTTATTCTCAGCATTTTATCGGCGATTGCCGCAGCAGGCGCTTCCGGGGTGGCTGGGGGGTCGCTGCTGCTCATTCCGCTGGCATGCAGCTTGTTCGGCATTTCGAATGACATTGCCATGCAGGTAGTTGGCGTAGGCTTTATTATCGGCGTTTTGCAAGACTCTTGCGAAACCGCGCTGAATTCTTCCTCTGACGTGCTGTTTACGGCCACGGCGGAGTATGCGAAGAAGCGTAAAGAAGAAAACGCAACGATTGCGAAAGCCTAATGAAAGCAGTCGGTCTGTGAACTGTCCTTCCATGGCTTGTAGTGGATAATTAGGGAAGTCAATTTGGTATTATCCCCTTATGGTATACAGTGAAAGAAGAGTTCTTATTCCAATGAATTCAACGCTGTAGATCTGAGGGGATTTTTTTATTCCCCAAGAAACGACAAGCCTCAAACCGATGTAACAAAGGAACTATAAATAGGGGCGCGCCTACGATTGGAGGAAAATTGGAGTTACTCCATGATCATCGGGACGCTAGGGATCAGGAGAGATAGAATTTGTCGGATGCTGCACGAATGATGGCAGAGCGGCAGAACACATGGCTTACTACAACGAGAGATGTTCGCAAAACAAATTGGCGATCTATCCCCGTAGAATGCCGGGAACAAATCGCCGCTTAAACTTCCTTTTTGTTGTCTGCGGTAGCAGGGCTACGACCTATTGACCTAGCGCGCTATGTGTTTTTTCATGCCGATCGTAAATGCCGTAAAACCCAGCCTTTCATAATAGCCTTCCAATTCTTGTTCGCACAGCAGCTGGGGGATGACTCCAAACTTCTCGCACTGCATGACGAGCCTTTGAACGATACCGGTGCCGATCCCTCTGGCCTGAACATCCGGATGCACACAAATGCCGCATAGAAGTCCGGTAAGGACTCCGTCCGAAATGACACGTCCCATGCCCACGAGGCGCTTCCCTTCATAGGCATAAACACTATACCAGCTTCCTGCGCACATGGCTTGAAGGTCTCCAATGTTCAAGTTCAGGAAGTTCCAGCCTAATGTCTCATATAATTCGAGCAGCGCCGTAAAGTCCCCGGGCAGCTCCGACGTATAAGTAACTGCAGGCTCAACCTGGCTCATATGCTCCCGCTCCCCTTGACGGGGTACGCCATAACGCTCATAAGCGCATTTTCCGCCTGGGTAGCATCGAGGCGGCTGTACTGCACATAGACGGGCCCGCTGCAGACGACCTCCATGGCGTACGGCACGCCTGCGGGAATCGTCCGGCCATCAGCGCTTAGCGAGCTCGTACGAATGTGACGGGTACGTCTCCCCGGCACGATCGTTTCCATGCCCATCAGCGGCTCGCGATCCTCGAAATAGGCATGAATGGTCACCGTCACGTCTTCCTCCGATGTATTCAGCACGCATACCGACTCATGACTCGTCAGTTCCCCGCTGCTCTGCGGCGGGATATAGCCATCGGGAATGATCCACAAAGTCTCGCCTTTTGACATTCGAAAAACACCTCCTGACGCATTTTTAGCTCTCGCTTTATAGTAAACATTCGTCGCACAGGGCATCGGCTCCTCTACAACCTTTAAGGCATTGGCGAAAAGAGAGGAGCACGCTTCTACCTTTCGGTTGCCGTTAGATTACGATAGGTCATCAGCTGACGCTCATCCCTGCTGCATCCGCAAAAACAAGGACAACGGCTGAAGCGCCAAGGACTTCAAACCCTCGGCCACCAGTTCGGCCAGACGAAGAGCTCCCCTCTCCTGAAAATGCGTATTGTCCGAAACCCCGAGCGGAAAGTTCATCCACTCTCCCGGCGCTCCCCACATGAAGATCGAACGTGTACCTTCCGGACCGAGCTCGTTGAACAGCCCCATGCTGATTGCAGCCAGATCGACAAGCGGCACCTGCTCTTCCTGCGCGAGCTCGCGGACCGCGGTAACATAATCTCCATGCGTGTCCTTCAGCCGGACGTTATCATCAAAAAAACGCCGGTGAACCGAGGTGACCAGAATCGGCACGGCCTTTCTCTCCCTGCAGCCGTCGATGTACATCCTCAAATGCTCCTTGTATGTCGAAAAAGGCTCCGTATATCGACTAGGGTCAGACTTCTGGTCATTGTGGCCGAATTGGATCAACAGATAATCCCCCGGCCGCATGCAAGTCCATATCCGGTCCAGCCTGCCTTCGTCCACAAAGCTTTTCGAGCTTCGACCGGAAGCGGCGGCATTGATTACAGCTGCATCCTGCTTCATCCAGGCCGGCAGCATCTGGCCCCAGCCGGCATAGGGATAGCCATCGGCAGGCTGATTCGCCACGGTTGAATCCCCTGCGATGAACAACGTGCAAGCATCCGGTGCCGGTGCCAGTTCCAATCCGTTCAATCGCGGCGCTCTTCCAGAAAAATAAAGCACGATCCGCCTCTCGACTGCCGGCAACGTTACGCTGAAACGCTCCATATAACCGGGCGGCGTCCGCAGCTGATACAACAGCATCTGTCCGTCCGTTCCCTTGACCGTCGTCTCGGTCGCAAACCACGGGTCGCCGATCGTCAAACGAAGCGTATATAATCCGTCCTTCGGCACGTCCACCCGAAAGGCGGCTTCAAGCGGGATGACAAAGTCAGCGCCCAGTCCCGTCTCCCCCTCCCTTCGTATTCCCGTAAGGCCAGAAGCGGATAAGAAACCGTACCCCCGCTCCGGCTCGTACAGCGTGTCGGACATAATTTTCACGTAATCCAAGGCAGGCTCCCCGGTTCCGAAATCAAAAGCATAGCGGTCCTCGCTCTGCATCATAGCACCCTCCCGTTAAATCGCTCTTTCCCCATTATGCACGATCCCAAATGCGCAATTCCATCTATTTATCCGGCTATTTTGTTTAAATTTCCGGTCAACTGCCAAAGGCCGAAGCGGCACCTCGCAAGCCGGATACCGACGCTGGATAACCATGTTGACAGCGTTTACAACCCGGTACATAATGTGTACACAACATTTCAACTCCAAGGTAAGGAGACGGATGCCGTGAGGAAGTGGACCACAGTCTACAAAAATATGAAAATCAAAAACAAGCTGTCGCTCCTCATCGCGCTGATCGTGGCCATGGCATTCACTTTCGCGGTCATCGTTCAGCAGTATGCCTTCTCCATCTACGACGGGCAGCTGTACCTCAAATCGTCCAAGGTCCTACACTTGTCCTCATCAGCCATCGAATCCGAGCTTGAGCGAATCGAGCAGTTATCTTTCAACATGGTTACCGACACGGAGATCCAGCAAATATTACGGGCGATTTCCAACAGCGACTCCGACTATGACCGGCTCACCTTGAGACAGCGCCTTGTCGATCGGCTCCTCAACTACGTGGGATCCGAGCCTATGCTCTACTCCATCCACCTGATCGACTCCTTCAACAAACAGTACGATGTCGGCAGCGTCATACCGATCGCTCCCTCCAAGATGCAGCATATCATGCAGCTTGCGGGCGATGCCGATGGTGAAGAGCGCTGGTTCTCCCCCGATGAACACGACCCGGCCCTGCTGCTGTCCAGGGAGATCCGCTCCTATTCAGGAACCCTGTTCGACCTTCAATATCTGGGCACGATCGTAGTTCGGGTCAATATCGACAAGCTTGTACGTACATCTGCAGCTGAGGAGGGAGAGCTGATCATGACCTCGGGAACGGACGTCATCTACCCGACCCGGCCGAACTTCGACCCGGCGTCCATCCAGGCTGACGTATCATCCGGCAGCGGATATTTTACCCGGGAGATTGAAGGGCACACGTATTTTGTTGCATATAACCGTTCCTTCAATACGGGCTGGACTTATATTAATGCTACCCCCTTCAATCAGGCCTTTAGGCAAATCATTTTTATCAAAGAGCTTGTCATCATGGTATTCGGCATGATATTCGCCGTCGCCATTCTGCTGGGCATTCGGTTCAGCCGGGGCCTGACCAAGCCGATCGAAAGCTTGATCGCCCGGATGAAGCTGGCCGAGAAAGGGAATTTCGCTGAAGCTAACGTACTCCCCCAAGACGCGGCGCCCGTCGCGATGGATGAGCTCGGTCTGCTGCACCGGACGTTTCGTCTGATGGTGGAGAGAATCAATGTCCTGATCACCGAAAATTATGCGAGCCGGCTGCTCGTCAAGGAGACCGAATTCAAGGCCCTCCAAGCCCAAATCAATCCACATTTCCTTTACAACACGCTCGAGTCGGTCAACTGGCTTGCAAAAATCAACAAGCAGACGCAAATCTCCGATATGGTACAGGCGCTGGCCTTCCTCCTTCGCAACTCCGTCAGCCTGAAGGAGCCGATTCTTTCTCTACGAGAAGAGCTCGAAATCGTCAAGAACTATATCATCATCCAGAAGTTTCGTTTTGAGGACCGGCTCGAGTTTAGCATGAACGTACCGGATGAGGACCTGGAGCGCAGACTTCCGAAGCTGTCCCTGCAGCCGCTGCTTGAAAATGCAATCCACTACGCGCTGGAGCCATCGGTCGAGCCATGCAGAATCGCCCTGTACACCCGGCGGGAGGAGCATGCCTTCTGCGTCATCGTTGAGGATGACGGACCGGGCATGGCTCCGGACACCCTCGACCGGCTTCGAAGCGGAAGCCTGCAGACGACAGGCAACGGCATCGGACTGCTTAACATCGACGAACGCCTGAAGCTCGCCTTCGGCGACAATTACGGTTTATATATCGAGAGCCGACCTGGGCTCGGCGCCCGCATCATTCTATCACTGCCACTATAACGGAGGGATTCCCATGTACAAAGTTCTGCTCGTAGACGATGAGCGCATCATTCTGGATGGTATTTCCCGCATGGTGGACTGGTCCGCCTATCAAACCGAGCTTGCGGGAACCGCTCAGAACGGCATCCAGGCCTACGAAAAAATCGTTAGCGATTCTCCGGATATCGTCGTGTGCGATATCCGCATGCCCGGCCTTGACGGGCTCGAGCTCGTGGCCAAAACCTATGCAAGCCATCCCCACATCAAATTCGTGCTGCTGTCCGGCTTCGGCGAATTCGAATACGCCAACCGCGCCATGCAGTACGGGGTCAAGCATTATTTGCTGAAGCCGACCGATGAGTCTAAGATCGGGGAAGCGCTGCAGGAGGTTACCTTTGACCTGGCGGATCACCGCCGCAAGGAAGCTTTCATTCAGGATATGAAGCACCGTTTCGAGAAAGTGCTTCCCCATGTGAAGGAGCAGGTGCTGAAAGAATTCGTGACGAACAAGACTTACGGTCATAATGACTTGGAGGAATATCGCAGACTGTTCCAATACGACTTCGACCGGCCGGTGCAGCTGCTGCTGTTCCAGCTGGAAGGCGAGGCGGATTACGAGCATCTATTCGCCGTGAAGAATATTGCCGAGGATCTGCTGGACACCACCCTTCTTAGCACCACCATCGGCCCGCATGTGCTGGTTCTCATTGAGGAGCGTCCCGGGCTTCAACTCCATGACCGGATCCAGGACATCCGCTGTACGTTCAAGCAGTATTACAAGCTGGACGTGACGGTTGCCATCAGCGATCCTGGGCCCGTAACGCTGGCCCGCAAGCTGTACCGCGACACGCTGCAGTGCCTGAATTACCGCTTCTACCTGGACGAGAGCGGCATCATTACGACGAACGACACGCTGCAATCCGAAGACGACAGCGGTGCATTTTCCTTCGACGAGCAGCGTCTGTGCATGCCGGTGCGGTCCGGTCACCACCAAGAGGCCCGGCAGGCGCTGAATGAATTCATCCATGAACTGAAGAGGGCCCAGCTGAGCATTGAGATGACCAAGTCCCACGCCATATCGCAGTATGTATCCCTCATTCGGCTGACGGATCCCGAGGAGATGGCGGAACGATACGAACGGATACCGGTCATCGCGGAAATGACGACTCTCCAGTCGATCCAGGCATTTCTGGAAGAAACGGTCATCGAAATTACCCAGCGGAATTATGAACGGAACACCATGAAATATAATGCGATCGTCCGGAGAATGATCGAGATTATCGAGGAACAGCTTGGCAATTCGGAGCTGACCCTGAACCTGGTCGCATGCAGCATGCTGTACATGAATGCCGACTATCTCGGAAAGCTGTTCAAAAAAGAGACCGGCGAGAAATTCTCGAATTACGTCATGAAGCTGCGCATCAAGCGCGCGACCGAGCTGATGGCGAAGGACCCGGATATCAAAATTTTCGAAATGGCCGAGCAGCTCGGCTTCGGCGACAATCCCCAGTACTTCAGCCAGGTGTTTAAGAAGCAAATGGGCTGCACGCCTTCGGAATACATGAAAAAAGAGGGCTAGGCTTGTACGTACATATCTGCTTTTTGAACAAAGTGCACGGTTTTTTTCCTTACTCTTTCCCTTGTTACACATAATAATTGGGAATGTAAGCACTATCAAACGAGTCACAGATGGGTTCATCAACCAAGGGGAGGAAATGGAATGAGAAAAGTGTTAACCGCAGTGCTCATGTGCTCCTTGCTCGGAAGCCTGATCGGCTGCTCCGGCGGGAATTCGGCCGATCAGCCTGCAAGCGCCGGAACCGATACAGCGCCGTCCGCAGCCGCCAGCGACGAGAAGGAGCCGGTAAAGCTGCGCATCGCCTGGTGGGGCGGACAGTCCCGGCACGATTACACGTTGAAGGTCATTGAAATGTATCAGGAGCAGAACCCGCACGTCACCATCGAGCCCGAATACGCCCCGTTCGACGATTACTGGAAGAAGCTTGCTCCGCAGGCGGTAGCCGGCGGTCTTCCGGACATTATTCAGATGGACATCTCCTATCTGAACCAATATGCCGGCCGCAATCAGCTTGCCGATCTGAAGCCGTTCACCGACAGCGGAGTCCTGGACGTTTCGGACGTCAGCGAGAATGCCCTGAGCGGAGGCGAGGTCAACGGCAAGCTGGTAGCGATGAACCTTGGCGTCAACGCACTCCAGACGACATTCGACGTAGAGACGATGAAGAAGAACGGCATCGATATTCCCGGCAAGGACTGGACCTGGGACGACATGGACAAAATGGGCGCGCAAGCGAAGGAAAAAGGATTTCTCATCGGTGGCTTCGCCTACCGGCATGACGTCTTCTTCCCGTATTATCTGAGAACGATCGGCCAAAAAATGTACAGCGCGGACGGCAAAACGATCGGCTATGCCGATGATCAGGCCTTTATCGATTATTTCACCCGCTACCAGAAGTGGTATGACAATGGGTACATCCTGTCGTTGGATAAGGAAGCCCAGAAGAAAGGCGTCGCGGAGGAGGATGAAATCGTGCTTGGCAACGCCATTTCCGGCACGGGCTGGTCCAACCAGTTTCTCGCCGTTGCCAATCTCGTTCCCGATCGTCCGCTGGAGCTGAATCCGATGCCGGGACCGGGCACGAAGGAAGGGCTCTTCCTGAAGCCGTCCATGTATTTCTCCGTCACGGAGACGTCGAAGCATAAGGAAGAAGCGGCGAAATTCATCAGCTTCTTCATCAACGACATCGAGGCAAATAAGCTGATCAAGGGCGAGCGTGGCGTGCCGGTATCCGCTAAAGTCAAGGAAGCGCTGAAGCCGCTGCTCTCCGAGAATGAGGCGAAAATATTCGATTACGTCACCTGGGCCGAGGCGAACAGCAGCCCTGGCGATCCGCCGAATCCGATCGGTGCCGTGGAAATCGAGAAGCTGCTTCGCGATCTCAGCGAGCGCATCCTGTACAAGAAAATATCGGTGGAGGATGCGGCTGCCGAATTCCGCAAGGAAGCGAATGCGATCCTGGCCAGATCCCAGCAGTAGTTCCGGATGCACCTAACTTGAGGCATCCCCTTTCAAACGTACGTCAGGTACGGGGCAGGGGGTGCCTTTATGATGACACCGGACCGGGCGGACCTCTGGTTTTTAAACAAAATGGACGGTTTTCTTCATAACGCCCTCTCGGTCAGACTTTCTATAATGGAACTATCCGCCAGCGAATTCGCCCGCCGGACGGGCGCTGTCAAATTTGAAAGACGAGGGGTTGAAAATGATGAATAGACTTCGCGAGAACGAGCATATCACCGGATACGTATTCTCCGCTCCGTTCGTTCTTGGCTTTCTGATCTTTACGCTGTATCCGATCCTGTCGTCCCTCTACTATTCGTTCACCAACTATAACCTGATGGAGGCGCCAAGCTGGCTCGGCCTCGGCAATTATGAGCGGATGTTCACGGAGGACGATAAAATCGGAAAATCGTTTCAGGTGACCTTTACATACGTATTCGCCAGCGTCCCGCTTCGGCTTATCTTTGCACTCTTCGTGGCAATGATCCTGAATACGGCGACCAAGGCGGTCGGGCTGTACCGCTCGGCCTTTTACCTGCCGTCCCTGATCGGCGGCAGCGTCGCGGTCGCGATTATGTGGCAGCAAATCTTCGGCGACCAAGGGCTCGTCAACTCCGCCCTCTCGCTCTTCGGCATCGAATCCAGCACATCCTGGATCGGCAATCCGAGCACGGCGCTGTGGACACTCATCGCCTTGTCGGTCTGGCAGTTCGGCTCATCGATGATTATTTTCCTTGCCGGACTCAAGAACATTCCGAAGGATTATTACGAAGCGGCCAGCGTCGACGGCGCAAATGCCGTGCACCGATTCTTCAAGATTACGCTCCCGCTGCTGAGCCCGATCATTTTGTTCAATCTGACGCTGCAGACCATCTCCGCCTTCCTGACCTTCACCCCCGCTTATATCATCTCGCGCGGTGAAGGCGGTCCGCTGGATCAGACGCTGCTGTACTCGCTTTACCTGTACCGCAAAGCCTTTTCGCATTTTGAAATGGGCTACGCATCGGCGCTTGCCTGGGTCATGCTCGTCATTGTCGGCGTCCTTACCCTGCTCATCTTCAGAT
Organism: Paenibacillus sp. FSL W8-0919; assembly: GCF_038003785.1. Lineage (NCBI taxonomy): Bacteria > Bacillati > Bacillota > Bacilli > Caryophanales > Paenibacillaceae > Paenibacillus > Paenibacillus sp. FSL W8-0919. The sequence continues at coordinate 3,371,491 of NZ_JBBOPV010000001.1, read as the reverse complement.
CTTCCACCCGCTGGGTTCATTACGAATCGAAAGGAGACTGACGGCTATGACCAAATCCGGACGCATTCTGTATCATACACTGGTCGGGCTGTTCGCCCTGTGCATGACCTATCCGATCCTGTGGCTCGCCGCCAGCTCGCTGAAGCCCAATCACGAAATCTTTACGACCGCCTACAGTCTCATTCCCAACAAGCTCGAATTCTCGAACTATGCAACAGGCTGGAAGGGATTTGCCGGAACGACCTTCGGGACCTTCTTCAAGAATTCCTTCATTATCGTCATCATCTCAACGATCGGTGCCGTCGTATCTTCCGCATTAGTGGCTTTTGGTCTGGCTAGGACAAGGTTTTTCGGTCAAAAATTTTGGTTCGCCTGCATGATGATCACCATGATGCTGCCGCATGACGTCGTCATCGTCCCGCAGTACGTGATGTTCGCCAATTTCGGCTGGATCTCGACGTTCAAGCCGCTGATCGTCCCCCATTTCTTCGGGGTTCCGTTCTTCATCTTTCTGATTATGCAGTTTATCCGCACGATCCCGCGGGAGCTCGATGAAGCCGCAAGGATCGACGGCTGCAGCAAGTACGGCATCTTCATCCGGGTCGTTGTGCCCTTGATCGTTCCGGCCTTGATCACGTGTTCCATCTTCTCCTTTTACTGGAGATGGGATGATTTCATCAACCCGCTGATCTACCTGAACCAGCCGGAGAAATACCCGGTGTCGTTGGCGCTCAAGCTGTTCCTCGATGGGGAATCGCTCAACAACTGGGGCGGAATGTTTGCCATGGCCACCCTGTCGCTGCTGCCGGTCGTGATCGTATTTTTCATCTTCCAAAAATATATCGTCGAAGGGATCAGCACAACAGGCTTGAAAGGTTAATCCCCAAATTTCTCCCTCTTAAGGAGGCTTAATATGAAAGGAGCTGCAGCTATGCCGGCACTCGTATTTGATGAACAGTATATCGGGCAAGTCATGGATAAGGTGGTGGAGCGGACCTTCCGCATGGACTTCAGCTGGGATTGGCCCGGCGGGGTTGCGTTTTACGGCGTTTGCGAGGCGTATGAAGCGACGGGCAAAATGGAATATCTGGAGCAGCTGAAGACATGGGTCGACGAAAATATGGAGGATGGTCTGCCAAAGCTGTCTGTGAACGGCGTCTCGATCGGACATTCCCTCTTAACGCTGTATAACGTCTACGGCGATGAGCGTTATATCGAAACGGCCAAGGAGATGGCCGAATACCTCACTCACGATGCCGTTCGATTCGGAGAAGGGATCTTTCAGCACACCGTCAACTCCGAAGCCTATAACTTCCCTGAGCAGGCATGGGTGGACACGATGTTCATGGCCGGTTACTTCCTGCTGCGCATTGGAGCGCTGCTCGGCCGTGACGATTACTTCGAGGACGGGCTGCGGCAGTACCACGGCCATGAGAATTGTCTGCAGGATCCGGTGACGAATCTGTACTATCATGGCTGGGACAATATTGCCGGCAATCATATGTCGGGGGTATTTTGGTGCCGCGGCAATGCCTGGGCCGCCCTTACGATGGCGCGCGCATTGGAGCTCGTACCGGTTACGCACCCTTCCTTCATGATCATTGAAGGCTCGCTTCGGGATCAGCTGAGCTCGCTCGTACGGCTGCAGCATGAATCCGGGCTGTGGCACACCATTACGACGGATCCGCAGTCGCCGCTGGAAACGTCGGGATCGGCGGGGATCGCAACCGCATTGCTGACCAAGGGGCGCATCTACAATAAATACACCCAGAAATCGATCGACGGCATCCTGACCAAAATTACCGAGGATGGGACCGTAACCGGCGTTTCGGCCGGAACGGCCGTCATGAAAAATGCTGCTGGTTATATAGGCGTGCCCGACAAGCGAATTCAGGGGTGGGGACAAGGATTGACGCTGGCATTTCTGGCCGAAGTGCTCAAGGTCAAGAATAATCCGTATTAGTAGATACAAGAAAGGCTGCCGTACAGGGAACGATGAGTGTTCTCTTGAAGGCAGCCTGTTTCTTTTAGCTCAAAATTATTCGAAATAATAATAATAGCTATACTACTGAACCCGGATCTAGTTACTCGACTTACTTATCTTGTTATTCGTGTTGTTATTCGTCCTGTTATTCGTGATTGTTACTCGTGTTGTTACTCGCCTTGATTCTCCTCCTGCTCACCCTGTTCAGCCTTGCCTTCTTCCGCCTTCTGCTTCGGATGCGGCGTCCCGTCAAGGCCATACACCTCGTCATAGGCATCGAAGATTTTGCGTGCGACCGGTGCGGCGCTTTGAGAGCCAAAGCCGCCTTCAGGGATGACAACCACGACCGCCAGCTTCGGCTTCTCTCGGGGAGCAAACGCGATGAACACGCCATTGTCCTTTCTCCCTGCCGGTGAATCCTGCTCGGACGTGCCGGTTTTGCGGGCAAAGTCGTACGGGAAGCCTTCAAACCCGGCAATCCCCTGCGTATTCATGCCTCGCTTGATAACCTGCCAGTATTCCTGCGGAAGCTTGACTTCGTCGATTACTTCCCTGCCGAATTCCTTGACAATGTTCCCGTTCTGGTCGGTGATCTTGCTCACGAGCTGCGGCTTGATCCGCTTCCCTTCATTAGCCAGCATCACCGTGTATTGGGCCAGCTGCAGCGGCGTATATTTACCCATTTGGCCGAAGGAGGCATAAGCCAGCGCAGCGAGATTGCTGCCTGCAGCTTCCTTATTGAGGTATTCCGCCCTCCCTTCATTCTCAAGGGGCAATCCGCTGCCGGTGACAACGCCGAGTCCGAACCGCTTCATATACTGATCCCATACTTTAACGGCTTTATCACCGCCGTATTTGTCATACAGCTTCTCCCCGACCTGATCGATCATAAAGGCATTGGACGAGGTCTGAATCGCTTGGTCCGGCCGGATCCGGCCAATCACATGACCGCCGGCGTTTCGGATCGGCGTTTCACTGCCCTCTTTGCCGATCAAGGCATAGCCCTGGTCCGGGTACGTATCGTATGGCGTGAACAGGCCTTCATTGAGCCCGATCAGCACCGTCAGCGGCTTGATGACCGATCCGAGATAGATCATCGATTCAAATCCATTGCCCGACCGGCCCGAGCCGAAGATCGTTATCGTCCCGTTACCGGAAGAGTTGACGACCTCCTGGGTGATTTTATCCCCGCTCCCCCATATGTTAGGGTCATAATCCGGGATGCTGGCCATCGCCACGACGTTGCCAGTGTCCACCTCCATAGCGACGGCATAACCGGTCAGCGCATCCCGATGATACTTCCCGGAGATCAGATGGGTACGAAGATACTGCAACCGCTCGGTAATGGCTTCCTCAGCCGCAAGCTGGATATCCTTATGAATCGTCGTATGGACATCGAGCCCTTTCTCCGGGGCTGCCATGGACGGGACGCCGTCCACCATGTTCTGCGGATTAATCGGAATGCTGATATACCCGCTTTTGCCGCGCAGCTCTTTCTGAAACATCCGCTCAAGTCCGTCATAGCCAACCCAATCCTCTTCGTTGTAGATCAATCCTGGATCGTCCTGCCCCTTATTCGCCTCATCGATTTCGGCATATTCCTTGAAATCTTTTGAGCCCTTGAATTTCTTCAGGTACCCGATCGTCTGGACCGCAACCGTGTCTGGGTCGTAATGCCTCACATTCTCCTCCACGATCTGAATGCCCGGGTACCGCGAGCGGTTCTCCATGAAATGAGCGATCTCCTGCTTCGTCAAATCCGATTTGATCCGTCTGGGCGCATAGCCGTGCTGCTTCGTATACTCCAGATCCAGGGCGTCAATCACCTCTTCGGTTGTCATCGGTTTGCCTTTCGGATCCCCGTATTGGGCGAAGACCTTTGCGATGTCCTTCGCCATCGCTTCGATTTCCGGCCGGTTCTTCTGCCCCCTCTCCGTGTTCTTGTTATAATCCTTCATCAGCGTGATATATAAGGTATGAGTCCCCGTCGAATAAGCCAGCTTCTCGCCGGAGGCATCGATAATGCTTCCCCGGATCGGCTGAAGCGTGAATTTTTTCAGCTCCCCCCCGGACTCCTTTTCAGCAAGCTCAGGGCCCTCCACGAATTGCAGAACGGCCATGCGGATGATAAGGATACAAAAGATGAGGAAAGCGCCGAAAAAGAACAGATTGACCCGCCGGTTGAATTGACGCTTCACGTCCCCTTCATCGGGATCGCTCATGTAAGGAGGAAATCCCTTGATCATGCTCCTGCTCTCCTTTCCAGGACAAGGTTAATCCATCCAGACCGGAAGATCGGGATGATTGTTATAGCGAAACAAACGGTCCAGCTGCTCGGCCGTATTTCGCTCTTCAGACAATGGGGGAAGCGCGTCACGTTCAAAGAAGCCGACCGCCGACGTTTCTGTGCCGATGCCCGCAGCCCCCCCTGTGATTTCGCATTGGATAAACATTTTATATACATGAAAAGGCGACGGCGGATGCCGATGAAATTTTTTATCCAGAACAGCCAGCAGCCGCACTGCGCGTACTTCATAACCCGCCTCCTCCTGTACTTCCTTAACGGCCACCTCCGACGGCGACAGACCGATGTCCGCCCATCCGCCCGGCAATGCCCAGGCTCCGTCGGCTTTCTCCCGAACGAGCAGCAGCTTCCCGTCCTGGAAGATAACCGCGCGCACATCCACCTTCGGCGTCTGGTATCCCGTTTCACTGGCAAATAAGGTGCGGATCTTATCTTCGCCCGCTTCTGTATATTCCTGCATAATCGATATGCTGAGCGCTCTCAGCTGCTCGAACCGTTCTTGGTCGTAAACATCCTTGGTATAGGCGAGGCCAGCTTGGCTGATCGCTTGTATTTCCTTTACCCACTCCAACCATTTCAGCATGCTTGTCTCATTCCTTTTTCATGAACTTGTGTCCCCGGAACCGCTCTCAATCAAATTTGGGACATAATGGAAGACCGTAACCATCCAATTATACCATATTTTCTCGGAAATATATGATGAACTATAGAGCAAGTCTCCCTAAAAAAATGAAAAAGGCTCCGCCATGCTCGGGTCGTTGCAACCCTTAGGCGGAGCCCGGTTCAGATCCCTCGTTCGAGGCCGTCTGAGTGTTACTTCTCTTCTTTTTGCGTGCTCTTGATCAAAGCATAGGCAAGATGGCCGACCATCCCGAGGAACAAGCCGGTTCCAACGACGATATAGATCATCGTAAACACCTTTCCGAGTGAAGTTTGCGGAGCAAAGTCGGGGTGGCCGACCGTGCTCAGCGTAGCAACGCAGAAATACAGTGCGTCCAGCACGGACAAGCCCTCTTGCTTTGTATAGAACATCGTCCCCGAGATCAGCATGATGACGATCAGGACAAACAATGCAACGAAATTGCGCTGCTTGAACGCATGAACCAGCCCCTTGAGCAGCCGTTTTAATGTTAGCAGAAATGAAATCATGTTCGGTTAACCGCCTTATTTTTTCCCTGTAGGAATCTAGTCTGAAATCGTGTCTAAAAATCGCAGCATGGAACGGCAGTGAAGCACTCGATCCATTCCCCCATATCTTATGGCTGGAGCATCAACAGCTCCCGGATATCCTCCTCGGTCCAGCTCGGGAGCCAATCCTCACCCGATTGGATGACCTCGTCGATCAGATCCTTTTTCTTCTGCTGCAAGGTTATCATCTTATCCTCAATGGTATCCCTGGCTACCATCCGGATCACCTGAACGATTTTCTTCTGTCCGATCCGGTGCGCCCGGTCTGCCGCCTGTTCCTCAACCGCCGGATTCCACCACAGATCATAGAGGATCACCGTATCCGCTCCAGTCAGATTAAGCCCTGTTCCCCCGGCCTTCAAGGAGATCAGAAAAATCTCGCGCTCGCCTTCGTTGAAACGGCTGCACAGCGAGGCCCGCTCGGCCGGTGGGGTCTGTCCATCGAGGTAAAAGAACGGCACCCCGCGCCGTCCCAGCTCCTGGCTGATCAGCTTCAACATAGTGGTGAACTGCGAGAAGACGAGGACGCGTCTTCCCGCATGGAGGCATTCGGCGAGCGTCTCCAGCAGCTGCTCGAACTTCGCGGAGCTGCCCTCATAGCCTTCCACGAACAATGCAGGGTGACAGCATATTTGTCGCAGGCGGGTCAAGCCGGCCAATATCCGGATTCGGCTCTTCTGGAAGCCGTCCTTGGCGAGATGCTTCAGCGTCTCTTGTCTTAGCTTGGCCAAATAAGCCGTATACAGCTTCTTCTGCTCCAGGAGGAGTGCTGAGGACTGCAGTGTCTCGATTTTATCCGGCAGCTCTTTCAGCACATCCGACTTCAGCCTCCGCAGCAAGAAAGGTCGGATCCGTGTTGCGACCGTTTCCCTCGGCAAATCCTGAAAAGCCTTTCGTCCACCGAACAAGGCAGGGAATACCGCATCATAGATGGACCAGAGCTCTTCCATCCGATTTTCCATCGGGGTGCCGGTCAAGGCAAACCGGTACCGGCTGCTGATCGTCTTCACCGCCTGTGCAGTCTGCGTCGCATCATTCTTAAAGGCTTGGGCTTCGTCAAATATCGCGGCGTGGAACATCCGTTTTGCATAATCGGCCATGTCCATGCGAAGCAGCTGATACGAGGTGATCCATACATCCGCCTCCCCTTCACTGCGGATCAGCTTCTTCCGTTCAAGCCGGGAGCCGTCCATGACGGCTGCTCGAATCTCCGGCGCGAACCGGGCAATCTCGCTCTGCCAATTATAAAGCAGAGAAGCCGGGGCCACGATCAGGACGGGTTCTCCAGTCTTTCGAATTTCCGGTAGAAGGGACAGCACGAACGCGATGCTCTGGACCGTTTTTCCAAGACCCATATCATCAGCCAATATTCCGCCGAACCGGTAGTGGGCCAAGGTGCGCATCCACTGGTATCCATACTTCTGGTAATCTCTCAAGACCGGCTCGAGGCTTGGCGGTACCGGGAAGTCCAGATCATCGGGATGTTTGACATGCTGAAGCATTTGTCTGAGCGATTTGCCCAGTTGTACTGATGATGACGCGCTCTCCCAGCCCAGCAGCTGCAGTCCTTGAACGGCCGGCAATCTGGCTGTACCGTTCTCCGCATAGCTGCTCCATGCTCCTAACCGGTTCATGGCAGCTATGATCGCCTGCAATGCCTCGCCCTCCAAGGGCATCAGCGCGCCGCTCGGGAGACGGTGGTATTTCCGTTTCTCCTCAAGCGAGCGGATCAAGCTCCGAATCTCGGATTCCGGTATGCCGTCAAGCTCAAACTTCAGCTCCAGCCAATCGGTCCGCTCATCGATGTCCACTTTCAATTTCGGCGCAGCATGCTCCCGGAATATTCGCTCCTTCACGGCTGACGTGGCATATACCGTAAGCAGCTTCTCCAGCTCGGGAACGATATGGTGCAGAAATTCAAATTCGGCATCCTCGTCGTTCATATAGTATCCGCCGTCCGTTTTGGCGAAATCCGCCTCCTCCATGAGGCGCAGGATCCGCTGTTCCCGTTCTCCGTCCCGGACGAGAATGGCACTGCCGTCGTGCGCTGCACGGTTTCCGTCGAGGGGATTGATTACGATATCGCCGTATTGAAAATCCAGGCCGGCCAGCAAGCGTCCTTTTACCCGATCAAGGTACAGCTTGGCTTTGAGCGGGGAGCGAATCATTTTGTCGGACACGGCCTTTGCAATATGCACGCTTCCGAGCTTCATAAGCCCGGGAATTACCTTCTCCATCATGGATTCCATGATGCCCCCCGATATCGGCACAGCAGGCGGATACGTCCGCTCGAGCAGTTCTTTCATCTCGGATAGCCTGGCCCCATCTTGGGGCGTAAGCTCGGCAAGCTTCCCGTCAACGACGGCGGCTCCGTATTCCTCCAGAATCTGCAGACGGTCCAGCCCCTGAACATACATCACATATTGCGTATCTCCGGACGGTTCCACTTCAAACCGGATCGGGAGCGGCTCCTGGTATGCTTGCAGCTTGTCCGTCAGGATCCCGTCGACCGACAGCAGACAGCTTCCGGACGCAGCCGCCAGCGCTTTGATCTTTGGCCAGAACGAGGGCGGGATGAAGAGCATCCGCTCACTCCCGGCCTTTTTGCCAGGGGGACTGTAAAAGCCGAAGGTCTGCTGAACCATTCGTTCATGGTCGTAAATACGGATCAGCTCCTGAAGCAGGTCGTCATCCTCCTTCTTAAATCCATGCCGCTCCGGATCATAGGTGAAGTTCTTTGTAAACGTGCACGGCTCCAGTCTTCTAACGCATTCCAGAAAATCACGAATCCGGTGCACCGCATACAGCCGCTTCTGGCCGACTCTCATTTCGATGCCCAACCGATTCTTTCCGCTGCTAAATGGAATCAGCTTTAAGATAAATTCCGTCTGCAAGATCTCCCTTGTGTCAAAACGTGAGGCAGCACTGGAATACCGATACCCCGGATCGGCGAACAGACCGAGCAGCCGATTGCCGATCTGGGGATCCATCTCCCAATCGTCCGCCGGCATGAACGAATTGCCCTTAGCTCGCGGGGTTAGCAGCCCGTTCTCTTCTTCTCCAGGCTTCGTACCATGCAGCAGGGATGGGTACTTCCGTTCGTCACCTTCACTTGGTTGCTCCAGTTCCTGGATTGTCAGCAGCACGGCTGCCATGTGACCGCATCGATGCGACGTTGAATGATGGAAGCCGCAGCTGCATTCCGCAATGATATCTCCTTCTTCATCGATCCGTATCCGGACGATCCCGGATGTTCGATCCGCGACCTCCGCATCATATATCCGGTTATCGAGGTCCCGCTTCAGCATGTGAACTCTGCCGCCCCGGTATAGTTGATGCCCCTTCTCATAGGAGGCTTTTCCGCACCACTGTTTAATGATTCGTTCCGTCAACCGGTTGCTCATCCGTCCAATCCCTTTCTTTCTCGCTTGTTACACAACAGTATACCACGTTCGGAACAAGGTCAGAATTTGCTCGTCTCAGAATACTACACCGGTACATGCACCTGCATATTGATATATTTGGAAGCACCTACTATGATAAGGATGAAATAATCAATAATGGATTGATACATAAAGGAGTTCGATTGTCATGAAGAAAAAGATAACCGTTCTGCTCTCGCTTGCTCTGCTCACTACTCTTGCACTGGGTCATACCAGCACTGATATTGCAGACGCCAAATCCACCGAAGTGAAAAAATACAAAAACTGCAAAGAGATGAATAAAGATTACCCTGGAGGCGTTGCCCGGTCCGCATCCGTCAAGAACAAAGGCGGCAAGACGAAATACAAGCCTTATGTATCCAAAGCGCTGTATGACGCCAACACAGCCAGGGATCGTGACAAGGATAAGATCGCTTGCGAGCGATAATCGGATAAGCTGCATTGGGCTAAGTTCAATGGTCAAGTTCAATGGATTAAACTCGTACCCGCTAGAAAACAAAAGAAAACGAAACTAAAAAACCTGCCGTAGTCGGCAGGTTTTTTAGTTCTATCGGAGCATCCTCCTATAGACGCTTAGAGTACAGCACCGTTTCATCCAGCTTGCCGACGAAATGGCAAAGTCCGGGATAACGCCTGCTTGGACATGACCGAGAGTTCGGTACAAGATGAGGAGACATTTGCCGATCAGATTCCGGGATACTCACTATTCAGAGAGCAGCGACATGATACGCTCTTTCATAAACCGATAGCTGGGTTCATGGTCCTTCTTGGCATAGAATCGAAGCCCGTCGATTCCCTTGAATAATTGGTAACAGAGCAGTCGTTCCCGGAAATGCGGAATGTCGTCACCTTGTTGCTCGACTGCCATCTTCAAACGTTTGGGAAACTCAAGCTGAGGCGCCCATAAATCCATGACCGCAACATCGAACATGAAATCGCCGTACATCGCCATTTCCCAGTCCACAATTCCGGATAATTGGTCCTCTGCCGCCAGCATATTGCCCAAATGAAAATCCCCATGCACGAGATAGCGCTCTTTCGGCGCAAATGCAGCAAGCTCTACCATCTTTTCATACAAGCGGTAAAAAAGGTCCTTCTCCAAAAAGCTGCTGTCAAACAGATCGGTCCAGCCATCGTAAAATCCTCCCTGGTCCTTGGCGAAGGTAGCCTTGAGGTAATCGGTCCACGTGCCATGCGCTGCTTTGCCCTCAGGCGTGAACCAGCCGTAGCCTTCGCTGTTATCGCCTACCGTAATCCGGTGAAGGCGAATATACTGCTCGATCAGACTGGGAATGACTTGACGGATGGAAGCCGGCTGAAGCGTGCTGATAGGCACCCCCGGCATTTGATCCGAGATTGAAAAATGGATGGCGCCTGCGTTTCCGATCTTGTATACCTTCGGGACGGGCAAGCCATATACAGCCCCATACCGATCATGGATCCATCGTTCTTTCTCCAGACTGTCGCGATTATCCTTGAAATGAATGACATACGCTTTGCCGTCTTTTTCATAACGGAATACCCTGCTGAGCTCCCCCATCTCGATGGGACTAACGTTCGTTATATGCTCACCCTCAATTGCCCGGAGATGGCTTATGGCTGTATCCGTATCCATCTCAGGCTTGAAGCTCTTCATGGTTCACAACCTCCGTCATTTCGGTGATATCGTCATTTTTGGAGATCTTCCACCTCCGGTATAGCGTTAGAAACAACTCATTCAAATTGCAGGAAAGTCCGGAGGCCGAAAGATGGACGGTTGCATTCGTCATCCTTTTATTCATTCTCATCAGCTTCTGTTTCCACTCAGGCAACCTAGCCAGGATCTCATCCGGATGATGCACCTCGATTCCAATAAACCGCTCATTCATGACTTGGTAAATATCGATGCTTTTAATCTCATTCCATGGAATCGCCCCAACGCTTACATAGGAGGAACGATCGATAATTCCCTCATCATTGATAACCAGCGCCGGTTTACGCTGCACAAGCTTACTCGTGGAAAAGACCAGCATCGCTCCGAAAAATACGGTACAGATGAATCCAGCGATCACCAGAACAATTAAACGATCCGCTAAGCCGGCATATAGCATAAAGATTCCGAGCGCAACGAAGAAGAGAGAGCCTAACAAAATTTTGGTTACTTTGGGTTTAATATGGATTTCTTCTTGTCTGTGCACCTGTTTTACACTCCTTATAGCTTTAAATCATATAGGATTGTCTACTCCTTCGCCGGATCCACTTCAAATTCCCGCACGAATACCGCCGTTCCCGTTATGTATACCTCCATTTTCCCAAATTCGCGGTCAACCGTAACCTGGACCCGTCCATTTTTGCCGATCTCCTGTCCCTGCTCAACCATCATCTGTATGGAAGGCCATTCAGGCTGTATGTAGGTTAGATAGTAGGCGCCCATAACACCCGATGCGGTTCCGGTAACAGGATCTTCGATGGTGCCGGAATATGGGGACGAGAAATGTCTGGCATGCATCAGGGCTGACGGATCTATCGTTTCCATGCAGAACGGATGCAGGGAAGCTTTGGGATTCTGCGTTAAAATCTCCGGAAATTTGCGGTTGTCGGGAATCATCCGGCTGAAGCTGTCCAGCTTCTTCACGGGAATCAACAACGTCCAGATTCCGGTACTGCCGTATACAATCGGCTTCGTCAGATCAAGCTCGTCACGATGCAATCCGATCGCTGAGGCCAGCAAGTCCACATCGCCTTCAAATTCGACAAACTGCGGAGAATCCTGCTTCATCGTGATGCTAGGCTGCACGTCGTTATTTTCGAATCTGACCGGCAGTACGCCCGTCTTCGTCTCGATCGTATACGTATCCTTCGCATCCAGCAATCCTCTCGTCTTGAGTGCATACATGGATGCCATCGTCGCATGCCCGCATAGATTCATCTCATGACCAGGCGTAAAATAACGCAGCCGAATATCCGCCTGATCCGAATGCATGACAAACGTCGTTTCATTGAATCCGACCTGTTTGGCAATTTTCAGCATGTCTTCCTCCGTCAAATGATCCGCATCAAGCACGACTCCGGCAGGATTCCCCTTGTCGGGCACGATCGAAAACGCATCATACTGAAACACGGTCACCATGTTCATCGCTCCCCCCACTTTCTCTCATCACGGACGATGAGATCGCATGGATACAATTTGAGAAAATCTTATCACTCCACCTTCCGTAAATCCAGGACAAAATCCGTTTTAATTGTTGAGGTAGGTTCCATGACAGTCTAATGGGCCACAACCCGGGACACAGTATAAAACGAGAGATCGGATAAAATCCCATCCTATGAAGGCTTTCAAAGCATCAAAATGGGCAGCATGATGCCCGAAAGCACACATGCTGCCCTGAACAAGCCGTTAACTTAGGTGAGCCGAACATCGACCACACTATGCCTGCAGAGTTCGCCCCGCCCAGGTTCAACGAAATGTTAAGGCCGTTAGCATCGTAAAACAGTCCTACCACGTCACCGGCATTCAATTGTACGTCCCCGGCTAACGCAACATCCCCGCTGCCGAGTACGGCCCGAAGTGTCAGCACAAGGGCGACGTTGACATTCAAGACGGGAAACAGGCCGCTAATCAGGTTCGTTGTTACCGGTGAAGTCCGCCGAGCCACAAAGGCCGGATTCACGCCAGCGCCAAGGGAAACCGTGAGGGCTGTGGTTGTCGAATAGTTTATGGTTGCCTTGATCGCATATCTGCCCGTTACCGGAACGGTGAAATTCCCCGTCACTGGATTGAAGGCTGCATCCGTATAGTATGGTGATGTCACTGTCCAGTTTGTTAGCTGTGAGGATGTCGTTAAACTAAGTGTCGGCAAAAATGCCGAAAAACCAGTCTCTGCGAGACTAGGGCCCGTAAGCCCCGTGGCACCAGTTGCCCCTGTTGCACCGGTGGCACCGGTTACTCCGGTCGCTCCTGTTGCTCCGGTCACTCCTGTTGCTCCGGTCACTCCGGCTGCTCCTACCGCTCCGGTCGGACCCGTTGGCCCCGTCACACCGGTCGCTCCCGTGGCGCCTGTTGCTCCAGTTGCTCCCGTCACTCCAGCTGCTCCTACCGCCCCAGTCGGACCCGTTGGTCCCGTCTCACCTATCGCCCCCGTGGCGCCTGTTGCTCCAGTCTCTCCTGTTGCCCCCGTCGCTCCCGTTGCTCCCGTCACTCCGGCTGCACCTACTGCCCCGGTCGGGCCCGTTGGCCCCGTCTCACCTGTCACCCCTGTGGCGCCTGTTGCTCCAGTCTCGCCTGTTGCCCCCGTCGCTCCCGTTGCTCCCGTCACTCCGGCTGCACCTACTGCCCCGGTCGGGCCCGTTGGCCCTGTCTCGCCTGTCACTCCAGTGGCGCCTGTTGCTCCAGTCTCGCCTGTCGCTCCCGTGGTTCCTGTAGCTCCGGTCACTCCGGCTGCTCCTACCGCTCCGGTCGGACCCGTTGGCCCCGTCACACCGGTCGCCCCCGTGGCGCCTGTTGCTCCAGTCTCGCCTGTCGCTCCCGTTGCGCCTGTTGCTCCGGTGGCTCCCGTCACTCCGGCTGCTCCCGCCGCTCCGGTCGGGCCCGTTGGCCCCGTCTCGCCCATCACCCCTGTGGCGCCTGTTGCTCCAGTCTCGCCTGTCGCTCCCGTGGCTCCGGTCACTCCGGCCGCCCCTACCGCCCCGGTCGGGCCCGTTGGTCCCGTCTCACCTGTCGCCCCCGTAGCGCCTGTTGCTCCAGTAGCTCCTGTTGCTCCAGTCTCACCTGTTGCCCCCGTCGCTCCAGTTGCTCCCGTCACTCCGGCTGCACATACTGCCCCGGTCGGGCCCGTTGGTCCCGTCTCACCGGTCGTCCCCTTGGCACCTGTTGCTCCAGTCTCGCCTGTTGCTCCGGTGGCTCCCGTTACTCCGGCTGCACCTACTGCCCCGGTTGGGCCCGTTGGCCCCGTCTCGCCTGTCACCCCTGTGGCGCCTGTTGCTCCAGTTGCTCCTACCGCCCCAGTCGGACCCGTTGGCCCCGTCATGCCTGTCACTCCCGTGGCGCCTGTTGCTCCAGTTGCTCCTACCGCCCCAGTCGGACCCGTTGGCCCCGTCATGCCTGTCACTCCCGTGGCGCCTGTTGCTCCAGTCTCGCCTGTTGCCCCCGTCGCTCCCGTTGCTCCCGTCACTCCGGCTGCACCTACTGCCCCGGTCAGACCCGTTGGCCCCGTCTCACCTGTCACCCCTGTGGCGCCTGTTGCACCAGTCTCACCTGTTGCCCCCGTAGCTCCGGTGGCTCCCGTCATTCCGGTTGCACCTACTGCCCCGGTTGGGCCCGTTGGTCCCGTCTCACCGGTCGCCCCCGTGGCGCCTGTTGCTCCAGTCTCGCCTGTCGCTCCCGTTGCGCCTGTTGCTCCGGTCACTCCGGCTGCTCCTACCGCCCCGGTCGGACCCGTTGGCCCCGTCTCACCTGTCGCCCCTGTAGCGCCTGTTGCACCAGCCTCGCCTGTCGCTCCCGTGGCTCCTGTTGCTCCGGTGGCTCCCGTTACTCCGGCTGCACCTACTGACCCGGTTGGGCCAGTTGGCCCCGTTGCACCCGTTTGACCTGTTGGACCCCTAACACCTGTTGCACCGGTCGGGCCTGTGGCACCGGTTGGCCCCGTCTCACCTGTGGCTCCTGTGACACCCGTAGCTCCGGTTACGCCAGTTGAACCAGTTGCGCCTGTCGCTCCGGTCACTCCCTTCGGATCCATTGGATTGCAAGAGCCGCATGGTGCATGATCGCCACGAACCAGCGACAGCACCTGACTTAATTTATTGTGCAGCGCCAACTGCTTCTTGGTCAGCTCCTGAATGGTCTGCCGGATGCTCTCATTAACCTTCAGAACATCCGTAATCGATGAGGGAGGCCCTGTAACTCCAGGGATCGTGCCCAGCACAAACTGCAGTTTCTCCCCTTCTGCATGAATGATGTGACTTAACCCCAGCTCCTCCATTGCGATGGAAGTCAGCAGCTGATTAATGGCTTTCTCCCGATCCGGCACAGCACTTGGATTGACTTTCGATGAACTGTCATCCCGCATACGGCACCTCCCGTCACTCCATTACGCGCAAGCAATGCCTACAATCGAAGATACCGCTAACTTTAATCCTTCAACAAGGCCGCAATCTGATTGAATTTCATCTGCAGCATCATTTCCCGCATCGTCACTTCCTCCATTAGACTTCTGGCAGAAGCCTGCACCGCCATGTAATCTGGAAAGGATAGATCTCCCGGGGGATTGGAGCCCGGATGCAGCGTACCGGCAATGTACTGCAGCTTCTCAGCCTCCGCGTTGATGATATGGGCAAGGGCCATTTCTTCTATAGCGATGGAGGCAAGCAGCCGCAGTACGCTTTGTCGGATATCCGCAGAAATGTCCATGCCGGACGAAAGCTCCATCCAGCTCATTCCAATCCCCCTTTGTCACCCTTCGTATTGCCCGTCAGAGCACAGCACAGGTCTATTTTAGCTTCAACAATATATTGGTATATGGAGAGGACATGCCCATCCGCGCTTCCTTTGAGGCTGGTCGATTCATGACTCCTGGTCCGTCCTGCTCGAAGGGCTTGTATGCACGAAACATACTCACGAAATGCTGCCTCCGCAGCCTCAATCGATGACACCAGCTCCTTGACCACGAAAAGCTCGGCATCATTGCCCGCTGAATGCTTCATCGGCTACTCCTCATCCTCATCATCTTCATCCCATTGACCACCCAGCTCCATGACGTTCTCTAGCTTGCGGAGAAGCAGCCACTCCTTCATGACAATGACATCCATCAGCTTCGCTGCCTGATTGCCAAGCTTGATGAGGTCGGCACGGGACATATCGACCCGCTTGCCGGACTGCCCAAGAACGGCTTTTATTTTATCCGCCTCCGCATGCATCAAATGCGCGATAGCATTTTCCTCCATGGCGATGGATTTCAATAAGTCGATAATGACCTGCTCTCTGGTCGGTCTGAATTTCTCTTCGGGAATAAGCGGCATGCTCAAGATATGACCCCCTTCGAGGAATGAAGTCAGCATCGCACGGGTGGATTAACGACGAGTCATTCCCATCTATTATTAGCCTATTGGCTGCCAGGCGCCGATATTCGCGGATATTGCCCCGAAATCGCATGGTTCCACATCTCTTCAGGTTCAGATCACTGGCGGAGATGAATATATCTTTAATATTTAAAGAAGGTTGGAAGCGAGGGAATGGCGATTGGTCAGTATCAGTCTGTGCATGATTGTCAAAGACGAAGAGCAGGTCCTTCACCGCTGTCTGTCGTGTGTATCGCATATCGTGGACGAAATCGTCATTGTGGATACAGGCTCAAGGGATGGCACCAAAAACATTGCCCGCTCGTTCACGAACCGGGTCTACGATTTTGAATGGATCGACGACTTTGCAGCCGCCCGGAATTATGCCTTCAGTCTGGCCTCCAAAGACTATATTCTCTGGCTGGATGCAGACGACGTGCTGCTCGAGAATGATCAACAAAAGCTCCGCCATTTGAAGGACACGCTGGATCCGAGCACCGATTCTGTGACCATGCTTTATCACCTGCGTACCGATGAATATGGCAACGTTACCTTCAGCTTGCGGCGCAACCGTCTGGTTAAGCGGAGCCGGGATTACCGCTGGATCGGTGCGGTCCATGAGTATTTGGAGGTGTACGGAAACATCATTCACAGTGACGTGGCGATTACCCATGCCAGCTCGGAAATCGACACGGACTCCGGCAGAAACTTGCGGATCTATAAGAGGCTCGAGGCATCCGGCGAGGCGTTCACACCGCGTGATTTGTTCTATTATGCAAATGAATGGAAAGATCACCGCAACTTCCGGAAGGCGATTGAATATTACGAAAAATTTCTAGAGACCCAATCAGGCTGGATCGAGGACGTTTTGGCAGCCTGCAGCAGGCTGGCAGATTGCCATCATGAGCTCGGCGACGCTCAGGCATCGTTCGAAGCGTCGGTGAGATCGCTGCAGTATGCGGCGCCTCGTCCGGAGTTTTGCTGCCGCATCGGATACCGCTTCTTGGAAAAAGGGGATTACACCACCGCGGTCTTCTGGTATACACTTGCAACCGGGCTTGAGTTGCCCGCTGACCATATGGGGTTTCAAAACGCCTCCTTTCATACTTGGCTTCCCCACCTCCAGCTCGCGGTCTGCTATGACCGGATCGGAAAGTACGAGCTGGCCAATGAACATAACGAGAAGGCATTGTCCTATCGGCCAGAGGATGCCACGATGCTGGCAAACCGGGAGTATTTCCGCAACAGGCTGCACCCAAACGAAAACGACCTATAAGCCAGGAGAAAGGCGGCGCTTGCTATTGACTACGAAACGAATCCGCGTTCTGATCGGCAGTCCTGTCCGGCAGCAGCCGGAAATTTTAAAGTTTTTCCTGGATTCGCTGCTCCGGCTTGATCGGGAACGACTTGAGATTAGCTACTATTTCATTGACGACAATACAGATCGTGATTCCAGCTTGAAATTAAGTGAATTTATACTGCAAAGCCCGCGCGTGATCATTCAAGCTGCCCACCGCCGGGACGAGTACCTGCGTAACGAAACGACGCATTATTGGAATGATTCGTTAATCTGGAAGGTCGCGGACTACAAAAATAAAATCATTCAATACGCGCTTGACCTGCGGTTCGATTATCTATTTCTGCTCGATTCTGATTTGCTGCTGCATCCCGCCACCCTGTAGCATCTAATTGCATCGGACAAGGATATTCTGTCCGAAATTTTCTGGACGAGGTGGCAGCCTGAAGCCAGGCCGCAGCCCCAAGTATGGCTCAAGGACGAGTACACGCAGTGGGTTCAGCATCGGGGAGAAGTCCTGAACGAAGCCCAGAAGGAGGAGCGCTACCAAGCATTCATTCAGCAGCTGACGGAGCCGGGAATCTATGAAGTCGGCGGGCTCGGAGCCTGTACCTTGATCAGCCGGAAGGCCCTTCTCTGCGGTGTCCATTATGCTCCGATTTATAATTTGTCGTTCTGGGGAGAGGACCGGCACTTCAGTATTCGCGCTGCCGCACTCGGCTTTACGTTGTACGTGGATACGCATTATCCCGCATTTCATGTCTACCGGGACAGCGATCTTCCCGATGCGGCGGCCTATATGCAGCATACCGGAGCTGATCCTGACCTGAACAAGGAGGTCCCTCCTCAGCCTCCTCAGTCGGATCCCAGCCTGCCCGGGTCCCGTCTTTTCTCCCCCGTACTGGTTAGCCGCGGCCGGGATCAACCGTCCTTAACGCTGACTATGGTCCTGAAAAATGAAGGAGAACGCTACCTGCGGCAAGCACTGATGCGGCACCGCGAGTACATTCATCAAGCGGTTATTATTGATGACGGCAGCACGGACAATACCGTTGAAGTATGTCTTGAGGTTCTCAAAGGGATTCCGCTCCGTCTGATCGTGAATGAGCACTCCATGTTTCATAACGAGATTGAACTTCGGAAACGGCAGTGGCAGGCATTGACGGAGGTGCAGCCCGAATGGATTTTGAATCTGGATGCCGACGAATGGTTTGAGCCGTGCTTTGCCAAAGAACTGCCGAAGATGTTACGTCAATCCGTCTATGATGTGTTCTGCTTCCGGCTTTATGATATGTGGAGCAACAGCCATTACCGGGAAGACGAATGCTGGCGATCCCATCATTATTACCGGCCGTTCCTGGTGCGTTACCGGCCGGATTTTCACTATGAATGGAAGGAAACCGCGCAGCATTGCGGCCGCTATCCGGCTAACATTCTGGACCTGCCGCATCAGCTGTCCTCTGTCCGCCTTCAGCATTACGGATGGGCGAAGCCGGAGGACAGGCTGAACAAGCTCCGCCGCTACCAGAGTCTCGATCCGGAGGCGCGCTATGGGTGGAGGGCCCAATACGAATCCATTCTGGATGAAGCGCCAACGCTTATTGAATGGTCCGAATCATAGATACCATAGAAGGAAGCGATGAGATATGAAACTGATTCATACGCTGCCGTTTTTCGTTCGCACCGACTCGCGCGAGGAAGATTTGGAGATGGCAGAGCTCGCTTTACGCAGCCTGCGCATTTCCGGCGATGAAGGCATCGTTGTCTATAACCAAGGCTGCCTCTCCAACGAGGAGCTTCGGCGATGGATGCAGCGCCTTGGCCATGCACCCGTAATCCTGGGCGACGGCTCGAACGCCGGCATCGTCCGGGCAAGACAATCCTGCTTCGAGTTTATTTGGCAGGAATATCCGGATGTCGGTTATATATCCGAAATTCATATCGATATGTTGTTCCCTCCCGGCTGGTGCGAGCCGTTGATCCGCTACCTTGTCCGTACCGGCGAGCCGATGGTTTCGCCCGGCATCGTTACGTCGAGCGGTGAGCTTCAGCCTCTTCGAACATTCATTCAACTGCCGGAAACTTCCGGGAAGCTGATCGAAACCCTGCAGCAGCTTTCGCGAGGCGATGTGATGGAAGGCTTCGTGCACCCGGTTGTGCATCATGCGGCGACATTACGGGAGATTGGCGGCTATGACCCCCGCTTTCTGCCCGGCAAGCAAGGATACGAGGATGATTCGCTGCTTCTTGGCATGCTCTATTACATGGGAACCCGAACCGGTTGGAGGCCGAAATGCTGTCTGGAGTCATGGGTCTACCATGCCACGATGGCCCAGCGGATGTCACTATCCGGAAGGGAAACCGATTTTTCTAAAAATGAAGAAGGACTGGTTCATCAGTACGGCGCCTACGGATGGAAGCATTTGGCGGATATCCATGGCGGATCGGAGGAGTTTCGGCGTCTGTTCGTTAAATATACGCCGGTTCATGAAGAGGAGGCAGAATCGATGCCAGAGATCGACAGGCAGAAGCGGGTTTGGGATCAGCTGTGGACACAGGAAGTGTCGTATCATTGGGATTCGCTCAGCCAAACGATTTACGATAAGATTCTCGGGGTTATCGGAGAAATCCGGAACAAGCGTATTCTCGAAGCAGGCTCAGGCACCGGTAAAATCTCGCTGCGCCTTGCATCCGAAGGAGCCGAGGTCACGTTGGCGGATTATTCCGAGCAAGCGATCTATCAAAGTCGGAACGCATTCTTAAAGGATCACATTCCCGGCACCTTCGTCGTATCGGATATCCGCAACCTGCAGCTTCCAGATCAACATTACAATCTTGTTTGGAATGCCGGTGTGCTTGAGCATTTTCAGATGGAGGATCGCATCAGGATGCTGAAGGAAATGAAGCGGGTCACTGCGCCGGGAGGCACGATCCTCGTGCTCACCCCTTATGCCGAATGCTTGCCATACCGAGCAGGCAAAGAAGCTGCCGAGCAGCTCGGAACCTGGATGTACGGGGACGAATTTCCGGTATCCTCCCTTATGGAGGAGTTTGCCGCCAGCGGAATTGCGATGGTCCAAGAGGAAAGCATCGGGTTCCTCGAGAGCCTTCCCTTCCTTGATTTCATCCAGGGTGCCCAGATGGTGAAGCACTGGCTGGAGCAGTGGTACCAAGGGCTTTCAAATGAGGAAAAAGCTCGCATCCCCGGCTACCTCCTAGTCAGCATCGGCAGCGTCGAAGACGGCGGTGCCTTCGCCCCTGCGGAGCAGATTACGGCACGCAGCTCTTGCGCAGTGAGCCGTCCGACGCTTTAGGACCACGGTATCGACATGACAAACATCAGGCCAGAACAAACAGCAGCCCACCTCATGGTTTGAGGCGGGCTGCTGTTTTTCTCTTATTTTACATAAACGGTAATGCTGACGGTCTTCGAATCGAATTTGCCTTTAATTCGGGCAGTTCCTTTGGCAATCGCCTCGATTCGTCCGTTTGTCACTTTGGCAACGCTGGCGTTGCTTGTCGTCCATACGACCTTATCGGCAACATTAGCCGTCGCACCCGTATCATACTCGGCGGTTACCGTAACCGTCTTGATATCTCCCGGCTTCAGGTCCAGCCGCTTGTCGCTGGCGGTCAATTTCTTCAGCTTCGGCACGACATTGACCTTCACCTTAACTTCTTTACCTTGATAAGCCCCCGTAATGGTTGCCGTTCCTTCGGCCACCGCTTTAACCGATGTTCTGGACGCCGTCACGATGGATGTATCGGAAGAGGTCCAGTTCATTTTGGATGAAAGCGAGATGGTCTTGCCGTTGCTGAAATAGCCTGTTGCCTTGATCGATTTGGACTTCTTAATGTTAAGTTCAATCGTTTCCGGCTCTACAACGATCTTGACCACTTCCTGCTCAACGGCAACCGGAATCTTGACATCCTTGTTAAGATAGGTTCCTTTCAGCGTGGTTGAACCCTTGGTCAAGCCTTTAATCGTACCGTCCTTGATGACCGCAGCCGCAGAGGAACCTGTAAGCGACCATTCGACCAGGGAGGTTACATCCTTCTCCTCGCCGTCTTCAAATACGGCGTTCACTTTCGGCAGCGTCTCTGTTTTGCCGATGACTAGCTGGTACTCTTCAATTTCAGGCAATAGAACCAGGACGCGCTCGTTCACCGTAACGTGAACCGTGGCTACCTCTTTCGAACCGATCTTTCCGGTCAAAGTAGCGGTTCCTGCATCGACTGCCTTGAACTTGCTGCTCTCTGCCGTTACAACGTTCTCGTCACTGGAAGTCCAGACAACCTCTCCGCTGAAATCCTTCTTCTCGTTATCCAGGAGAAGCCCCGTAACTTTAGGATAAGATTGGGACTCATCCTTCAGCAGCTCGATATCGCTATCTTCCATTTCGAACTTCGTCACGGTCGGATGTACCTTGACGGTGAATTCCTTGCTGATGCCAAGATAGCTGACCTTAATGGTGGAAGTTCCCGCAGCGCGGGCAGTAAGCACGCCTTGGTCTACCGTAACGGCAAGCGGATTGGAGGAGGTCCATTCTCCGTTCACTTCGATCGAAGAGGTAGCCGCATTACGAACGAGTGTCTTGATTGTCACCGATTCGTTCATAAACATTACCGGATTTTTTACGAAATCATTCTGATCCAGAATCAACGCTTCATATGGATTGCGTACATACACATCAAGCTTGGCGGTAGTGCCCAGATAGCTGACGCTAATGGTCGCTTTCCCCAAGGCCACCGGCTTCAGCTTGCCGTCCTCCACGTCCGCAACAGCCGGGTTGGAGGATTTCAGCTTGACCTTATCGGTGACATCCGTGCCGAGTCCGCTCTCCGTTTCGGATTGCTTCGCGTACACCTTCAGTTCAATCGGCGCATCCCCGACCAACAGCTCTTGATCTTCACCTGGTACGATCGAAAGCTTCTGGTAAGGAGCGATGACCTTTACGCTGTATGATGCCTTGAGTCCCTTGTACTCTGCCGTAATGGTCGCCGTGCCAAGGCCTTCGAGCGTCAGCTCGCCTTTATTCACCTTCACGACGCTCTCGTCGGAGGAGGTCCATTTGGCTTCTGTCGTTACATCGTTTGTCCCGTCGGCCAACGCTTTGACCGTCAAGCCTTCGGTTCCGAGCTTGTACTCGGCTTTGTCGGGCTGATCCAGCTTCAGTTCATCAATGGCGTACTGGACATTGACTTCGATCGTCTTGATGGCCCCTTTATATTTGGCCGTGATTCGGGCCGAACCCTTTTCCAGCGGTGTCAGAAGTCCGCCGTCTACCCGGACGATCCGCGTATTGGAGGAGGTCCAAGTCGCTTCATTGGTTACGTCGCGTTTGGATGTCGTTCCTTCAATGTTGGCCAGCACCCGGAGCTGCTCCGTAGTCTCATTTACGATCAGGTGGATGGTGCTTTCATTCGTATCAAATTCAATGGATGTTACATCCCCGGAGGCGGCGAATACGCTGGTTGGAAAAACCATCGCCAACATCATCACAACGACCAAAGCAAGCTTCGTTGTCTTTCTGTGTAAGCTCATTTATTTCTCTCCTTTGTACCTAGCCTGGGCAAGGCTTTTTTTCCGGTCTATCTGTTATATCGACAGCCCGGGCGTTCATCGTTACCTTCGGAGGGTAAATTGGGCATAAAGTAGGATATGGATTCTGCCTATTCATTCATCGATATCGTTTGATCTACCTAAGCTCAGCCTGAATCCCTCCCGCCAGGTCGGGTAACGGGGAACCCAGCCCAGCTGACCGCGGGCCTTCGCGTTAGATGCCCCCCGCTCCCAAGGAGCTTTCCCTTCCCGAAGCTCCGGCATTGGCGCTCCGAGCGCGTCAGCATAGGCAGGAAGCCAATCCGTACCTTTGGCCGGCACGTCATCCACGATGTTATAGATGCCTGACGGCCAATCAAGAGCGAGAGCTGCGGCATTCGCTGCGTCTTCCACATGAAGGAACGACGTCATCGCTTCAGTCGCGGGCACTTCCTGATGCAAGATCCGCTTTGCCATGATTCCGCCGCGATCATACCAGGTACCTGGTCCATACAGCATCCCGTAGCGAAGGATGACGTGACGCGGCATCTCGGAAACCGCTTGTTCCAAGGCGCTCACGCCGTCAACGGTCATCCCTCTCGGATCTGGGGCACCGATATCAAGAGGTACCGATTCCAACGCGGGGGAATCCCCCGGCTCATAGGCCCAGGATATGCTCTGAGCGATCATTAGCGGTACCCCTGAGGCCAAGGCGGCATCCACTAAATTGCGCGTGCCGTCCCTCCGTATTCTCGCATTGTCCTCAAGATTCCATTGGCTCAGCGATGTAAGCTGGTGTATGATTGCGTCAGGCTTCACGGTTGCCACGGCCTCCATCACGCGCTCCCGGTCTAAAGCATCGGCAACCACCGCCCGAGCACCCAACTGTTCGATTGTGGAGCCGCGTTCCCCGCTCTGTGTCATCCCGGTTACTTCATGCCCTGCACGCAGGAGCTGCGGCAGTAGCAGCCGTCCAATGACGCCTGTTGCTCCGGCAACGAATATCTTCATCTTCTCTCCTCCTCCTTCTGATCTTGAGCCATTTCACCACTTCATTCATCATAAAAGGTCATATGGGACTTGTCGGACCGGTAATATTCCATTCGATCCTGCAATGAACCGGTATGAAATTCGAACATGTGGCCATCGGGATCCAGAAAATAAATCGACTTCTTATCCCGCTCATCTCTTGAGCGTCCCGGAACAATCTCAACGCCAAGCGCTTCCAACCTGGCCAGCGCCGATTCATATTCGCAATCCTCGATCGTAAAGGCGATATGCGTATACGTCCGGTGAATTCGGCTACGATCCGTCTCTTCCTGATTCAGCGCGATCCAAAGACCGTTCAGATCAAAATAAGCGAGCTTCCTTCCTTTTACCAATAGCCTTGCTCCAAATGCTTCCCGATAAAAATCGATCGAACGCTCGAGATCTGAAACCGAGAAGCACAAATGATTAATCGGACTGATGTTCATCCCGATTCCTCCTGTCCGCTAATGATGGTCAAGGATGTTCTGCACTTCCAGAGGCGCATGCAATTTTCGGAAGCCGCTCTCTATATATGTATTGAACCAATAGGCATGGTAAGGCTGCAGGCCGGCATCCCTGGCGCCTCGCAGCTCATCCGATCCACCGTCTCCCACAAATATGGACTCCTCAGGCGTCACCCCTAACCGTTCGCATGCCATTAGATAGATTTCCTTCTGCGGCTTGGCCATACCGACCTCATAGGAGAAAATAACCTCATCAAAGCAGGATGCCAGGGGGCTTCTGCCAAAGTGAATGACCTCCTCCTCCGTGCAATTGCTGATCAGTCCCAGCTTGATGCCCCGTTTCTTAAGCAGGTCCAGCATTTCCAGAATATCCGAACGAATGGACTGAAAGGGAAGCCCCTTCTCTTCAACTCGCGCCCGATACAGCTGCTCCACATGTTCATGGGGATAGGAGAGGCTTCGCTGCTCCAGAATATCCCGGATCACGGCATGAAAAGTCGGGAACGACCCGTTCATCCTCCGCTCCTGGCGGGCCCTCCATTCCCGCTTGAACTCATCTTGGGAGAGACCCAGCCGATCGGGATCATCCTGCTGCCTCCGGAATATCCGCTTGCCATCCGAAAATTCCGTGATCAAGGTTTCATATAAATCGAATATTGCCGCTCTCACTCTCATCGATCCAACCCCTTTGTCATGATCCGGAATAACCGGCCTCCTGTGGAAGTCTCGCTGGATAATAGCGAGCGGTCTCTTCTAATACTCTATCGTTCTTCTCATCCCATATCTCGCTCAGCTCGAACGTTCCGTCTTGAAAGAACAGCGGGAATCTGCGCTTAAACCAATCCTGCATCGGCAGCTTCAGCGCGTCCTCGATCTCAACCCAGACAAGTTCCCCTTCGGGAGGCTGCTCCAGCAGTTCACCTTCAAAGGAGGTCGCCAAGTAATTAAATACCATGTATCGATGCCCCGAGTTCGGCTCGCAGGATTCCTCCAGCCCTTTGTATACAATGTCCTTTACTATAAGTCCGGTCTCTTCGCGCACCTCGCGGATCGCTCCGTTCACGATGCTCTCCGGAAAATCAACTTTGCCTCCAGGGGCGATATACCCGGGGAATCCCTTCGAATCCGGCCTGTTTAATAGCAGCACCTTGGTACCGTCCTGTACCATGCACATGGTGTAGAGACTCACTTCATTACGCACAGGCACCCTCCCTCTTCTCTTAGATGATTCGCTATTATCTAGTATAACGCCTGGGTCCCCGCCAATAAATTACAAGTTTGATTTAATGAAATTTTTCTCATGATCGAACGCAAAAAAACCAGAGCTCGCTCTGGTTTTTCATCGAATAATGGGTAGGTTAAGCAGTCTATACTTATGCCGCCATCAGCGCTTGCGGCTGATAGCCCCAGCTGTATTGCATCAGCGCATTGGCGCTTGGGGATTGAGCCTGCAGCGGTGCAATGCCGATTGCGCTGACTTCGCTGCTGTTCCATTGGATGAGCCTGACGGCAGTCTCAACATCGCCTGCTTGGTAGGCAATCGCCAATGCTTGCAGGTTTACGGCCATCTCCTCATCCTCCGGCGTGTCCAGAAGCAGCTCTTCTTCGGGGTCCAAGTCACGGAGAACCTTGTGCGCCCGATGAAGTGCAGCCTTCACAGCGCCTTCCGTCGTCTCCAGTATTTGAGCCGTTTCCGCGCTGCTGTACTCATAGACATCCCGAAGCAGCAGCACCGTCCGCTGCAGCGGCGACAAATGCTTGAACAACAATTGAAACGTCACTTCTAAATGGAGCGCATTTTCCTCCCGGGCATCGGATTCTGTGGGGAGGAGCTGCTCCAGCTTATCCTCCAAAATCCGGCGGTAAATGCCCTCCCTGCGCACCCGGTCAATCCAGGTGTTTTTCGCGATTCGCAGCAGCAGCGCCTCGGGGTTCATATGGGTTCGGTCCTTCATATTTTCCAGCACCTTAATCCAGGTATCCTGCATGAGATCATCCGAATCCCAATCAGATCTTGTAAGCGACAGACAGTACCGGTGCAACGTTGCATTCAGCTCCGGGAGGCTGTAACCCGTATCTGATTCTGTGCCACCCGGTCGATAGATGGTCATCGGCGGCCAACTCCTTTGTATACGATTATCGTCAGGTTATCTTATAAGTAAACGAACGAAAGCTGCATATCGTTACTCGGATATCGAAAGTTTTTTTTCTGCTTCTTTCGTACCTTTTTCGCAGGCTGGATCGTTTACTTGCTGAATCACGAAATTTGAATGAATACGGAGGGAAAAGACATGAGCGTAATACCATATGTGGTTGAGCAGACGAGTCGGGGCGAGCGGTCTTACGATATTTATTCCAGGCTGCTGAAGGACCGTATTATATTCGTTGGAGCGGCGATTGATGACGCCGTGGCGAACAGTGTTATCGCCCAGCTGCTGTTCCTGGCGGCAGAGGATCCGGACAGGGATATTCATATGTACATCAACAGTCCTGGAGGTTCCGTATCCGCAGGCTTTGGAATTTACGATACCATGCAGATCATCAAACCACAAGTCAGCACCATCTGCACAGGATTTGCCGCTTCCTACGGCGCGATTCTCCTGCTTGCCGGTGCGAAAGGCAAACGGCTGGCTCTTCCGAACAGCGAGATTATGATCCATCAACCGCTTGGTGGCGTCCAAGGTCAGGCCAGCGATATTGCCATCACCGCCAAACGAATTCTGAAGACCCGCGAGAAGCTGGTTCAAATTACGGCCGAGCGTACGGGGCAGCCAGCCGAACGGGTGGAGAGGGATATGGACCGCGATTATTTCATGACCGCAGAGGAAGCGCTGGAATACGGGATCATTGATGAGATCGTAACCAAGCTGTAATGAAACACGGTTCGATCAGTGAACAACATGCCCCGGTCCATTGCTCACGAGTCCATGGCACTATAAATTAAAGGAGTGAAGCTCACGATGATGCTGAAGCATTTGCTGAAACAACAGGCGGCCGTTCATTTTATTGACGGAGGCTGCGTTAGCGGAGGTACACTTGAGGAAATCGAGGACACATTCATTAAATACAAGGATGAGTATGAAATGCTGTACATTCCGTTGTCCGCGATCCGATACGTAGCGGTCGATACGAAGGAAAGAGACAAAGCCCCGGTCGGATTTACCGCCTCCTAGTCCTTCCTCGGGCAGTGCGGCAAAGCCTTCTCGTCCAGTTTGGTTTACCTTTAGGTTTTAGTATAGCTTAGCTTGAGAATGCAGAGAACCGCATGAACCCTATTTGGGCTCATGCGGTTTTATTGGCATATTGACTATTTTATCGATCAGGAAGGAACGAAGGCGCTTGCGCTCCGGATCGCTGCCGTTCTTCTTGTGAAAGCCGATAAACTGCAGTGCGTGAACCATTGAATAGAAATCGATGACGGCCAGCTGGTCCGCATCGGCGCCCCATTGGGTGCACAACTCCTCGATATAAGGCATGCCAGCAGGACCAATATCGGAAACAACGGCTGTCTGGGTGAGGCCGATCATATACAGCGGATCTCCGTAACAGACCCAGTCGAAGTCCACGATCCCCTGCAGTTCCCCATCCCGTACGATAACATTCTTGATCGTCACATCATCCAGAAAACAGATCGGCCGGACTCTCTTAAAGTAAGGCTCATAATGCTCCTTGATGGAAGCCAGCCTGCCAATAAGCTCCTGGTCGATGTCATCCAGGATATGAGGAAGATGACGATCGTAATCCCGCTCAATGATTTCGGACCAAGAGGCATACGGCCCCGGCCGACCGATGGGTACCCATCCGTAGCCTTTCCCTTCAGGGAGCTTGGCTGCTTGGTCTTGAAATGAGATGATCTGTCCGGCTAACACGCGCATCTGCTCTCTGCTCATAGCAGCAAGCTCGTCGCGCAAATCCTGTCCGGGGATTTTCTCAAGGATCATGTAAGCCCACGGAACCTGCTTCTTGGTAAGATCGACCGCAAGAACAGCTGGTACCGGCAAGCCGAGCCTGGCGAGAATGCTCAAGTTGTTCCCCGTATATGCCAGTACCTCTGGCTCCGTATTCGTCCGGATAATCAACTCCCGGTGAGCGAAGACTGCGGCAAACACCTGATTGGTATGCCCGAACGACATTGGCGTTATAGAGACAGGAATCTCGCCGGACCATACCGTCACTAGACGAATCAGCTGCTCTTCCATTCTCATATCTACTCCCCTAGGTGGTACGACGTAAATGTACGGTTAATAATAAAATATCTTCAGTCAGCTTCTTCCCTGTCCCGCTTCCTGCAAGCATAGGCAAGTCGGTATAGCTCGGCGATATCGTCCCGTCCATTCTGAACGAACCTTCGGACTGCTTCGTCCAGCTCCACGGTCTCCACAGCGATAACCTGCTCGGCTCCCTCCGGGTTAAGCGGCTCGAATGCGAGCCTCACCTCCCCGTAACCGACCGCTCGAACAAAACGGGGGTGCGGAATATGGGGCCGAAACGGGCCGGGAGCGCTCGATTCGCAGTGAAACTGTCCGATCAGCCGGAAGGATTCCAGCTCTGCGCCCAACTCCTCCCTCACTTCCCTGCGCAAGGCATCCATATATCCTTCTCCCGGCTCCAACGTCCCTCCAGGAAGCTCCCAGCTTCCGTCCGCAACCTGAAAGACGACGCACCGATCCCCCGCAAAGGGGAGGATGGTCACATTGCTGACCAAGCCTTCATCGAGCTCGTCGTCGCACACATACCGCGCCTTTACAACGCCCCAATGAATGTCGTTCGATAGTGCCGGATACTGGTCCCAATCGATGTCCCTTTTCATTTGCTGTCCAACCTCCTCCGATCCATGGCTTACCGTTCAAAAACCATTGCGGGTCTATCCTATCCCTGCCCCAAGTCAGTTCCCGTAATGGCGGACCATCAGCACCTGTTCCATGGACGTGGCAAGTCCCAGCTGCTCAAGAGACTGCACCAACGCTTCTTGGGATGCCCGGATATTGAAGGCAGAACGTCTCACCGCAAGCTCAGGCTGATACACCTCCGACAACGCCGAGGCAATGACCCCCTTGACGTCAGCATGGCCAGGGGCTGCTTCACAACGGAACAGCGTAATCGACGCGGGCTTTCCGCTCGGGTCGAAGGCTCGCTTAAACAAAGCATAGCCCACCATTTCCTTCCCTGCATAGACGAGGACGCATTCGCCGTCCTGAATGCAAGGAAGATCATTCTGCCACACATCGCCGGACCGGTAGAAAGGAACCGCTCTCAATTCTCCCGCTTGCCCGCGGGTAACCGTATAGGCATCCGAGGATTCCTGAGCGTTATCTGCTAACGTGCCTTCCGCGGACATGATCAAAAGTCTGTCGATGACGGTATAGCCTACCCGTTCATACAGCTTAATGGCTGCGGCGTTCGTGCTTATTGCTTCCAGATAGGCGCGTTGAATTCCAAGCTCCTCATAAAGCTCCGAATTTCGCTCCATCATGGACAAGCCAATGCCTTTGCCGCGGTATTCCGGTGCAACGGCCGTTCCTCCGTTCCACGCCAGCTTCTTCCCATCTACCTCCCGGAAGCTGTTCATGACGATGCCGGCCGGGTGCCCGTCCACAAAGCAGGCAAGCGACCTTTCCATACACAGTCCTAAATGGCTTGCTCGGGCAATAAAACGGTCAAGCGGCATGGATGCCTGGACCATATAACCTTCGAACGAGCGATTCCATATCTCGGAGGCTTCCTTCACCGGAAGCTCGCTCAGCGGTTTATACGTAATCATGCGATAAATCCCCCTTCATAAGCAGCATCAGCGATGCCGATGTAATTGTTCTCTATTCAAAGAACATGCAGGAAAAGCAACGAGGCATAGGAAGCCGACCGCTGTTCTCCTGCATGTGTACAAAATTTCTATTAGAGCTTGGTATCGTCCACGCTATCAAGCCAAGCCTCAATGCTGCCG
Source organism: Paenibacillus sp. FSL W8-0919 (assembly GCF_038003785.1). Taxonomy (NCBI): domain Bacteria; kingdom Bacillati; phylum Bacillota; class Bacilli; order Caryophanales; family Paenibacillaceae; genus Paenibacillus; species Paenibacillus sp. FSL W8-0919. The sequence continues at coordinate 3,341,266 of NZ_JBBOPV010000001.1, read as the reverse complement.
ATGACCGACGTGACACAGCCGTCCTCGAACGGCGAGATCAATCCCGCAACCTTCACCAGCTCCGTGAAGGACTTGCTGCCGCCTTGACGGCACAGATGGAGGTAATCCTTCCATGCTTCCTCACGGTTCTCATGCATCTTCTTCCAGAACTGGAATGCGCAGATTTGGGCCAGCGTGTAATCGATATAATAGAACGGGGTGTTGAAAATATGCCCCTGCTTATGCCAGAAGCCCCCTTGCTCCAAATAGGCGTTATCCGCGTAATTGCGGTGAGGCAAATATTTGCGCTCGATTTCGCGCCATGCCTGCTTCCGCTCAGCCGGCGTCGCATCCGGGTTCTCGTAGACGAAATGCTGGAATTCATCCACCGTCACGCCGTACGGGATAAAGATCAACGCGCTTGCCAAATGTTCGAAGCGGTATTTGTCGACTTCCTCCTTGAAGAACAGATCCATCCACGGCCAGGTGAAGAACTCCATGCTCATCGAATGAATCTCGCAAGCCTCATAGGTCGGGAAGCTGTACTCCGGCACGGCGAAGCTGCGGCTCTCGTAAACTTGGAAGGCATGCCCCGCTTCATGCGTAAGCACGTCGATATCCCCGGACGTACCGTTGAAGTTGGAGAAGATGAACGGCGCCCCATATTCGCTGATATAGGTACAATATCCGCCGCTTTGCTTGCCCTTCTTCGCAACGAGGTCCATCAGGCCGTTCTCCTGCATAAAGGTGAAGAATTCCTTCGTCTCAGGGGACAGCTCGGCATACATCTTCGCTCCGTTCTCAACGATCCACTCGGGATCCCCCTTCGGCGTTGCATTTCCCGATTTGAACGCAAAGTTCTCATCATAATACAGCAGCTGGTCTACGCCAATCCGGTTCTTCTGCCGTTCCTTGAGCTTCGATGCTACAGGAACGATATGCTCCAGTACCTGGCTCCGGAAGTTCGCTACCATCTCGGCATTGTAATCGGTGCGGGCCATCCGTGCATAGCCGAGCTCAACATAATTCTTGAAACCCAGCTTCTTCGCGATTTTCGTTCTGACCTTGACCAGATCATCATAAATGCGATCGAAGGTCTCCTCGTTCTCAGCCATAAAGCCGCTCGATGCTTCCATGGCGCGTTTGCGCATATCGCGATCCGTCGATTGCTGGAACGGAATCAGCTGGGACAGCGTGCGTTCCTCGCCCTCGAACTGGATTTTGGCGGAGGCGATCAGCTTCGCATATTCCGTCGTCAGCTTGTTCTCCTGCTGCAGGTCCTCAATCACCTCAGGGCTGAACGTCTTCAGGGAGAGCTCAGCCAGCTGGAACAGCTGACGGCCCCATTTCTTCTCCAGCTCGCTGCGGAACTTGGAGCCGACCAGCGCCCGATAATAATCCGTAATATATTCCTGAACGACCGGACCGTTCTCATCGAAGAAGTCCTGCTCCGCTTTATAGAATTCGTCGTTGGTATCGATCGAATGCCGAACGCTTGCGATCTGCTGGAGCGTATCGAACTCGCTGCGAAGCTTGTTGATTCCTTTCATTGCCTGATCCTGCTCTTCATATGATCCGGCGGATGTGAAGGCATCCAGCAGCTCCTTAAATTTCTGTTCGAAAGCTTTGACGTCAGGCCGCTCGTAGTGATACTCGCTAAATTTCATGACATACACCTGCCCTTTCCATATAAAAAATACAACGATTCATCCATTCGGCATCTAAACGATAAAGTTATAGAACCCAAACGATTGTAATTTCGATACAGGTAGGGCATTATCCTGCTGACGTTCTTCGAAATTATGCGGAAGGTGACCTGGCTTTAATATGGCTTACGAAAGTGTCTTCAGACCGATTGCAGAAACCAGAATCAGTCCGATGAACAAAAGCCGGCGTCCTTCCTTCGGTTCCCCGAAGGCAAACATTCCGAGCAGCGTACTTCCGGCCGTCCCCATCCCTGTCCATATGGCATAGGCGGTGCCCATGGATATCTTTGTCATGGACAAAGTCAGCAGCAGGAAGCTGGAGCCCAAGGCGATTGCCAGAAAGAGATACGAACCGAGCGTGCGGTTAAGGGTTACCCGTCTCAGTGCGATAACGCCAAGCACTTCACACAGGCCGGCTCCGACCAGGGCGATCCATTCCATTACGCATCAGCCTCCTTTCCGCCCGCCTCGGAATCCTTCGTGACCAGCTTAAGCCCAAGCACGCCTGCCGCCAGACCTGCAATGAACAGGAGTTTCAGCGGGTTGGCCTGTTCTCCGAATACGAGGATCTCAGCGATGACGGTCCCTGCCGTTCCGAGGCCTGTAAAAATGACATATACGGTCCCGATCGGCAGCTTGGCCGCCGATTCAAGAAACACCTTGAAACTGAATATTATGGAGGCGACGGTTATCAGCCAGTGCCACCACAGCTCGGAATGCTTAAGCCCCGATACCCACACGACCTCCAGAGCGCCAGCAAGCAATAAAAGCCACCATGCTTTTCTCATCTTTACACTCCCCTCCATCACATGATTTTGAACATCATCGATGCCAGTGTTATGTGATGTAGTGATTGTAATCAAAATCTGGAATTAAGTATAATGATAGATAATTATGGCAGCATCAATTTTATTGATACCACTTGCGGAGGTGAGGACCGTGGAATTAACGGATCTGAAAATTTTTGTGAAGATAGCAGAGGAAGGAAACATATCGCGTGCAGCTGAAGGACTAGGGTACGTTCAATCCAACGTAACGGCACGGATCAAAAAGCTGGAAGCAGAGCTGGGCGTTTTGCTGTTTAACCGGCAGCCGCATGGGGTGACGCTTACGGAGAAGGGGGCGCTATTCCGGGAATATGCGTATTCGATTATTCGTCTTTCAGAGGAAGCGGTGCACGCAATGGAGGACGCTCCGTATCCAAGCGGAAGCCTATCGATCGGGATTGTCGATACCCTTCACTGCGGCAGTTTTATTCGGGCTCTTTCCGATTACCAGGCGAAATATCCGAATGTCAGCCTCAGCTTCATTACCGGAAGCTCGCCGGACCTCATCTCCAAGCTTCTGAATTATCAGCTGGACGGAGCGTTTGTAACCGGAGAATTTCCTTCGGCGAAGCTGGTCACCGAGTACAGCGAGCAGGATGAGGTTCGTCTGCTGACAACATGGAACGCTCCCTCCCTACCCGATCTGTCACGGACTAAGTGGGTGGTGTCTCCCGTTGGCTGCCCCTTTCGCCAGGCGCTGGAATCATGGCTGCGGAGCGAAAGCATCCCTTTAACGAACATGATTGAGGTTTCGTCGCTGGATACGCTGTTAAGCATCGTAAGATCCGGACTGGCATCCACCCTTCTTCCAAGTTCCGTGCTCTCGGAGGAATATGCGGACCTGAACAGTTTTCCGGTGCCGGAGGCGTTCCGCCATGCAACGACCAGCCTGGTTCGTCGCAATGACCGCTTTGGCAGCAAGGCGTTCTCGGCATTTGCCGAGCTGGTGAAGGTTAATTTTGCACAAGGGACGGATTAAGGATGGAATAGATCAAAATATCTTCGAACCGGTCCTTTACCTTCAAATACGAGCGCAGCCTGCCCTCTTGCTTCATGCCGGTCTTCTCCATCACCCGGAAGGAGCCCGCATTGTCCGGATGGCATTTGGCCTCAATCCGTACCAGCTGCAATCGGTTAAAACCGAATTCGATAACGCGGCCAATCGCCTCGGTCATGTAGCCACGATTCCAATAACGGTTCGAGAGAACATAACCTAGCTCGGCCTTCTGACTCCGGTTATCCCATTGGATGAAGCTGCAGGTTCCAATCAAAGCGCCTGATTGCTTGTCCTCGATGCCCCAGGGGCCGACCTTTTGCTGATCGTAGCGCTGCATGATAAATTCGATAAACCGCCTCGTATCATCACGGGATTGATGGACGTCCCACACCGTGTACTTCGAGACCTCCGGCACGGAGCAATAATCGTACATGTCCTCAAGATCGTCCCAGCGGATGCGTCTTAGACGGGTCCGATCCGTCTCAAGTTCCGGGAAAGGCTCGAAAGCATCCTCAATTTTCTTCATAGGTTTCGCTCCTTCCTTATTCAAGGCTATAAACCGGCATCCATCCGTAATGCATCCTCCGTACCTGCTAGCTCCAGCTGCTTCCGGATGTAGCGCGCCACCCCGTCGGCATCGTTCGAATCCACCACCAGATCCGCCAATTCCTGGATTCGCTCGTGCGCGTTCCGCACGGCAATTCGGGTGCCGCCCGCTTCAAACAGCCCCAGGTCATTGAGATGATCACCGAAGACAACTGTGTTCTGGAGCGGAATCCCCATATGATCAGCCCATAGGCGAAGCCCGTCCCGTTTGTTCCCATTCACGTGGCTGAATTCCAAAAAGTAATGATTTCTTATGTAATAGTCCGGCATCATATGCGCATGCACCACATCTCCGAAACAATCGTTGACCTCCCGGCGAATCGGCTCCAGCTCATCGAACAGGCCAATATACGTCAGGGCCAATGTTCGGTGCCCCTCTGGACAATGTAAGGCTGCTACCTCCATAAATCTCGGATCATTCACGCGGCTTTGATAAAATGCAGTCTCTCCCTCCCGGCAAAGCGTTTCATGGAGCACGCGTTCCCGGTGATCGGCATCCAATGAAAAGTAAAAAGGCGTCAGCCCGTGTTTCTTTCCGATCCGGATGATATCGCTCGAAATTTTGTGATCCAGCCAATACCCGTCAATGACCGTCCCATTATGGCCGTTATAGATCAAAGCCCCGTTATACAGGATCAGAGGGTGCTTCCAAGGAATGTCCGCAACAACTTGCATAGCGCTGACATATCCGCGCGCCGTTGCGAATGTAACGACAACATCATGCTGCAGCGCTGCCTCGATGGTTTCCAACGTATAAGGGGAGAGCGTCTGATCCGACCTTAGAAGCGTCCCGTCCAGGTCTGTAATAAATGCTTGATGGTTCAATCGGATAAGCCTCCTTGTAGTAATATGATGATGTCTAAGCCTGAGTCCCAACCATGTGGTGTAGATGGAGACACGCAGGAGTTTGCAGCTTTTTTATGAGATCCAATGAAAAAAAGCTTCCCGAATCATAACCCATATGCTACTGCACAAACGCCATGACGTCCCGAATATCCTGAATGTCCGCCAATGGCTGAACGCCCATGCGATTCATTTTGGAGATATCTCCCCGGTAGGCAATGAACGGTATGCCGGCACACTCGGACGCTTTGCCGTCCACCCATGCATCGCCAACAGAGAGCCATTGGCTTGGAGTGGTATGCGCAAAAAACTCCAGCACCCGCAAGTAGCCATCCGGTGCAGGCTTTAAGGAACCCATCTGTTCTCTTCCCACGATCAGGTCAAAATACGATGCGATTCCGTTCTCCTCCAAAGCCGTCAGGGCTGCATCCCGCGCATTATTCGTAACTATGGACAAATGTAAACTTCCATGCAAATGACGGATCAACTCCAGCGCGCCATCTTCAAGCTCGGCGCCGGCCATCCCCTTGATCTCATGCTGTTTGGCGATATCCCACATGCGCCGGGACAGTTCATCCGTCATATGACCGGTCTGCATCGCCTCCGCGATGACCGTAGAGGTCGTATGGGTGTCCATAGACAGACCTTGCGGGAGCACCCGATGGTCTACAAGAAAAGTGTAAATCGCCCATTTCATGGCGTTAAAGTCAATGCTCGACCGCAGCAGCGTGTTGTCCATGTCGAATACAATGCCTTTCCAGTTGCTATTCATGGTATCACACTCCTGTCATCCGAATGCTACGAAGCACGAAATCTTCCGGCCACTCCTTTTTGTTCATGCGAATAAGCGCAGTAACGTTCGCTTCACCCGGGTAACCCTCGGTTACCTCGTCATGAGATGGCGATAGCTCGATGAAAAGGCTGGCAGGTCGAGCTCCGTCCGCTTCCGCAATGCTCATCGACACAATCTCGAAGCCTTCGGAAGAGGGATGCTTTCCTGCATGGATCATCAAATAAATCTCTTCTTCGGTTTCCTTGAGCACGCTGGCTCCCGGAACGCGGTTGTGCTGCGCTTCGTATTGTTCTTGAATATCCTGATCCACTTGATTGTCCGTCCGAAACTCCCATACGTAATCCGGTGAGGTTTTCGTATAAGCAAGCTGCGCATACGCGATCGGAATGAGCTTGCGGTCATGAACGGCCTCGACCGTTTCCGCTTCGCTAACCGGCGGTTTAGACCGGTCTGAATTTTCCATAATGCAGCCAGTGATAATGAGTGTGACCAATGCGATCATGAGACTGATGTAGGCAGGTTTCCGCATGGCTAACCCCTTACAACTTCCGTGCCTGCAATGAAATCATGAATGGCGCGTTTGTCCTCCCGCAGTGCCACCATCAAGATGCTGGCGATGAAACCAATCCCAAATGTCAATATATACACGAGTCCGGCAACGACATTGCGAAGCAGCATCGTTCCAATGCCCGGCGGATCCAGCGTATCGTATTTGCGAATTCGAATGCCGCATATCCGCTTCCCGACCGTGTACCCTTTCCAGTAAACGGGTACCAGGATGCCGTACAAGGCTAACAAAAAATTGCTGATCGGTTCATTTTCGAAATCGCCTGTCAGTATTCCAAATAGAATGCTTATTGGTAAAGAGACGATCAGGGCATCCAACAACCAGGCCCCAAAACGTATCCAAAAGCCCGCTTCTTCATTCATAACGCATCCCCCTCATCGATCAGGTATCCGCTGTTAAGGATTCCGCCCTTCACTGCCAGATTCATCAAGTTCCTTCCAGTTGCTCTCGATCCGATTTAAATCCTTCTTATACCATTGAACAAATACGAACCATAGACGTGGTATAGCCCGATCGCCAAGCTGATTATGCTCAGTATCACAGGAGCCTTTCCTACGTCTTGTAGAGCTTCATCGAAAAGGATATACACTTGTGAATTTATCGTTATGATGGCAGCGGTCAAATAACGGATTCCGAAGAGCACCACGGATATACCGATGAATACTGCGCCTAGCGTCCGATTATGCACAACATCCCTCCTCATACGACTTTTTAAGGATTGCTATGTGATGTGATCCACTCTTCAACCCGCTTCATCTGGGCATTGAACCTCGTACTCCTGTAACAGCAGGTATCACCATGTATCCTATATCACAATATTTTCCACTCCCTTCATTGTAAACTTCTTCCGTTCATCCAACAACAGGTTTTCCATGATTTCCCACACGGATTAAGCGTACAGGCCAGATTTGTGCATAAAAAAGAACAGCTAACACGTTATCGTGAAAGCCGTTCTGTCATGGTATCCTGATGGACCGCGGGTGGAGGTCTTGCCCCTGCGTGGCAGCTTAATCCACTTATTTGTCATCTGTCTGCACGTCTCCATATGTACCCGATGGTTCGAAGAAGACCGTAGCCGATCATAACGCCGATCGTATTCAAGATCACATCGTCAACATCCAGACTCCCCCGGCGAGTAATGAGTTGTATAAGCTCGAGCAGTAAAATTCCAGGCAGAAAATAAGCGATGGTCTTGGCAAAGCCGGCTTGAATTGCCAGCGGAATGAGCACACCGAACGGGAGAAACACACCGATGTTTCCGGCAATATTGATGAGAGCTTCCATGGAATGAATCGGAATGTAGTGACGGATGGTAGCAAGTGGAATGATATTGTAGCTGTACTCCAGCAGCCGTGTCCTTCCATAACCCCAAAGCATCCAGTAGGCAAGCAGTAAGGAGTATGCGATTAATAAAGGCCAAGACCACTCAATTCGATATCGGGATTTCATGGATTAAAATAAGGCTCCAACTGATGATCCTCGATCAATTCAATATTTTTACGTTCCGTTGCGTATTTCTTAATATGTTGTTTGATGTTGGGGTACAGCACGATGTCATCCAATTGTGAAAGGGGGATCCACCGTACGGAGGATTGGTCAGGATCGGGAATATCAGGCAGCCTGGCCACAGAACCAGCCTGAGGGCAGCATTCCAAGACAATATATAACGTATGGATATTCGACGTATTATTACCGGAATGATGATGCGGGGCGTATTCGTACACAAAGGCGATTGGGCCGGCAACAGCTGTTATCGTAGTCTCTTCATATAACTCCCGCAGCACGCCGTCGGTAATGGTTTCGCCGGGCTCTGCCCCGCCACCGGGCAGATTGTAATGAATCCCGTTCGCATCCGAATACTCGACCAGCAGGATCCGCTCATCTTGAATCACTAATGCCGTGGGCCGTACTCTTATATGGTAACTCATGGAGACACCTCGTTTCGGTTGGTCGGTTCATAGGTATATGCAATACTATCCTTCTGCAAATGTCTTATGTCGTTATACAGCGAACATTCCCAATGGTCGCCGACTTGGGTGATGACGGTTAGAGAAGCGTTATCGATGTAGGTGGCTCTAAAACGATGGGGCATCAGATATTGCAAGGTTAAGCCAATGACCGCGCCATGGCTTACTGCGAGGATGTATTGGTGATTAAGCTTGTTCGATATGTCATTCACGAATCGGCTTCCTCTTGCCGCGACAGCCTCATAGGGCTCCATCCTCAAATCAAGATCCCGCCACTGCTGCCCCCAGGTTTGAATCCGCTGTTCTTCTGTCGTTCCCTCGATCAGACCGCAATCGATCTCGCGGATGCAGTGCTCCTGGATAACATCCCGCACACCTAGCTCATGCGCAATGATTTCGGCCGTCTCCTTCGCCCGAATTAACGTACTCGTAACGATCGCCTCCCACGGCCCGTTCTTCAATCTTTCAGCTAATAATTTGGCTTGTTGTCTTCCTTCACCGTTAAGCGGAATATCGCTAAGTCCTTGGGCGCGGCCCAGTGCATTCCAGTCAGTTAACCCATGACGGACGAAACCAATGGTTGCCAACACAATCCCTCACTTCTCGAGTATTCTGTGTTCAAGGCTGCATTTTCCACCGGATAATGATGTACCGGTTCACTAGTAAATTATTTCCAGCACAAACCGCAGGCCGAGGTTGATCACGGTATACATCCAGTGATCCCCTTATGCTTCGAGCTGCTTCTTATGGTGAATCATGTGCTCGATATAATCATCGAACAGCCACTCCAGCGTAACCTCCGTGCCATCGTCAAGGATGCCTTTTTTGCGGTAATCAGCTTCCCCCGCCTGCTGCATGACACGAACGATCATCCGGTTCAGCTCCCGCCACAATGTAAGAACCTCACCCGGCTGATATTGGTCTTGATACCCCTGAAGACGAACCCAGTCGTCCTGCGTATATCCCTGAATGTGGATTGGTTTATCGGACAACAGAAACCGTACGAACCGCTGATGATTATTCAGCGCGGAGTCGCATAGATGGCCAAGAATTTCCTGCTTCGACCACTTCTCGATAGACGGTTTCCGAGTAAACGCCTCCTCCGTCATGGCCTCAACGAGCTCTGTTACTTCTGTGATCAATGATTTCAATCGATCGAGTGCTTCCATGTACCTTCCGCTCCTTTATTCGAAAATGATGAGCCTTTTCTTGCTATATGTCGCTTACAATCAGCGGTAGACCCAGAAATTTGGCATATCCCTGGGCGGCCGCGAGAATATCCTCCTTCCGTTCTTCAAGGGGAGTAAAAGGCGCAAAAGTGACCTCGACTCCGTTACGCTTGATCTCCCTCCTCCATACGCCGGCAATTCGGCCGTCCACAACGATCATTGGCTGAAACACTCCGTTGCGATATGGCGCGATCTTCGGATCGTGTTCCGGTTCAATTACGGCATCCCGCGCCTTATAGCCCAAGTAATACTCATCGAATCCCGGTAAAAGGTGGACAGCTGGCTGCTCCTGCTGATGCTCCGGTAAGGAAGCCGACATCCAATAAACTGCGTTGTCGAGCTTGATCTTCTGCAGAACATTCGAAACAGACTCCACGCCGCGCTTTGCTTCAGACAGCGAAAGCCCGGTCCACCATGCAAAATCCTGAACCGTAGCAGGACCGTGCCCGGTAAAGTAACGCAGGGCAAGCTCGGCCAAAGCTTCCTCGGTTGTCAGCTCCTTTAATTGACCGACCCATGCTTCGAGCAAAACAAAGGTTTGTTGATTGCCTTCCCGCGGTCCAAAGCAGAGCATGCCGTTCCGGCTCAAATATCCAAGGACATAGTTCCCCAAGCCATTCTTCGTCGAGATGCCGTCTTCCTCCAGAACCGTCATCAAATCCGGGCGTGGTACGGGAGTTCCATCATGCAGCGCTCTTTCGATTAAGCTTCTGCAGCGCTTCAGTATTTCTCCATCGAGTCCGAGCTCCGCCTGTTTCCGCTTGTCATGAGCTTGTAATCGAGGGGCGGTCAGCTTCTGCATCCATAGAACATCCTCGGCCGGCACCATAAAAATCGTTCCCCGCATCGGCCAGGTAAGCACGATTTTCCGCTCAGCAATTGCCAGCTCTACATCCGGCAGCCCGGCGGAAGCCGTTCGCAAACCAACTCCCCAGACCGCCTGGCCGAAATCCTGGGCTTGAACCGCGCCTAATCCTTTTACGACTTGTTCCGGTGTATTAAACTTCTTGTTCCCGATCCCCTGGGACGACAGCCTTAAGCTAGCAATCGTTGGATTTGTCAATTCCGCAACACTCCCTAGACATCAAATAGAACCGCAGGTGCCGTTAAGCAGCCTCCATCAAACGAATGAGCAAGCGTACTTCTGAGCTTGTAAGTGACACCCTGATTTTCACGAAAGTTTGCCTATGATAAATCGGGAATCGACATCCAGGCCCGCTCGTTCTGCCAGCTCACTTCGACCGGCGTTTCGAAGAAGGCGGTCAGATTGCCGCTGGTCAGCATATCCTTGGAGCTTCCCTGGTTAAACACGCTTCCCCGCCGGATTAAAAGGGAATGCGAAAAAATCGGCAATATTTCTTCAATATGATGCGTCACGAACAGAAGCGTCGGAGCATCCGGCTTCGAGGCAAGCGCCGTAATGCTGGACAATAGCGCTTCCCGAGACAGAAAATCCAGCCCGTTGCAGGCTTCATCAAGAATCAGCAGTCTCGGGGATGCCATCAGAGCTCTGGCAATCAGCAGCTTTTGCTTCTCCCCTTGCGAACAGGTTTCATATGTACGTCCAAGCAGATGATAACAATTAAAATCCTTCATCAGCTGTTCCGCTTGCGCCCGGTCGTCCTCATCAATCTTCTGATATAAACCAATGGAGGCGTGCTTGCCGCTGATGACAACGTCAATCGTCGATTCGTTCGGGCGGATCCGCTCCTGGAGCGAGGAGCTCACCCAGCCGATTGATTTCCGGAGTTCTCTTAAATCTACCGTACCGAAACGGTGGCCGAGTACGGAAACGCTGCCGCTTGTCGGCCAGATGTAACCGTTAATCATATTCAGGATCGTTGTCTTGCCTGACCCGTTCAAACCCAGAACGGCCCAATGCTCCCCCGGTTTGACGGTCCAATTGACCCCGGACAGCACAGTCTTCTGCTCCCGTCTCCAGGTTACGTCGTTCAATTCAATTATCGAGTTCATTGCTGCTCCCTCTCCTTTTTCTGCTTCGTTTCTGCTTTTCTCTTTTCAAGGATTATATCAGCAATTACATATTCCTCAATAGCGAAAAGAGGGAACCTCAATTATTAAAAAGCAAAATGGACTATTGCCAAAGCTAGAATCATTATATCACGCCAGAATTTGGATCATATCGGAAGTTTGCCGGCGATTATCCAGCACAACACCACGCCTCTGCCCTCCTAATTCCTACTCAAACAGCAGCGCGTATCTATAACGTCGCGGCATGTTCTTTTTTTGGCGTCGAATCCAAGAAAGATCTTATCTCTGCACTATCTCCCGATCTCATCCTAAATCATTCAATAATGAAAGAATTTGTACATCTATCGCCTACAGGCCTAATTTTCATCAAGATACAATGGGAGCTATCAATAGGCGAGAGGTGATTAATCATGAATGCACAAACGGTGCAGACGCCGGACAAGGCCGGACTGTACAAAGGCATGGAAGCGGTTGCCAACAAAACATTCAAAGGGCGCTGGAACGCTCCGCTAGCCGGTTACCTGTTCATCGCCCCCTGGCTGCTGGGCTTTCTCATTTTACAGCTGTGGCCCATTATTCAGTCCTTCTATCTATCCTTCACCGAATATTCGCTGTTGGAGCCGGCCCGCTGGATCGGTATCAAAAACTTTCAGGATATTGCTCACGACCGGCTCTTCTTCAATTCATTGAAAGTGACATTTCTGTACGTGATCGCTTCTGTGCCGCTGAAACTGTTGGTAGCGCTGGCTATAGCCCTGCTGCTCAACCGGAACATTCGGGGCATATCCTTCTACCGAACGATCATTTACCTGCCTTCCCTGATCGGCGGAAGCTTGGCGGTCGCCGTACTGTGGCGCAATATTTTCGGTCTGAACGGCTTCATTAATCAGCTCGCGATATGGGTCGGAATCGCCCCCAAAAACTGGATTGGCACCCCCTCCACCGCCCTCGGCACCCTGGTACTTCTAACGGCATGGCAGTTCGGCTCGTCGATGATTATTTTCCTTGCCGGCCTTAAGCAAATCCCAAGCGAGTTATATGAAGCCGCATCCGTGGACGGGGCCTCGCCGCTTCGCAAGTTTATCCGGATTACCCTGCCTATGTTATCACCGGTTATCCTCTTTAATCTGATCATGGGCATCATCAACGCATTCCAGATGTTCACATCGGCATTTGTGGTCACGAATGGAGGACCGGTCAATTCAACCGAGATGTTCGCCCTGTTTCTGTACAATAAAGCCTTCGGATCCCTGCAGATGGGCTACGCATCAGCCTTGGCCTGGATCTTGCTCGTTATCATTGGCATCGCCACGGCGCTTAATTTTATCGCGTCTAAATACTGGGTCTTCTACGAAACCGAAACGGAGGGTCGCAAATGACAGGTGCTCATAATAAACAAAACTGGCTGGTCCATGTGCTGATGATTGCATTCTGTTTTGTGATGTTTTATCCCGTCCTGTGGTGGATCGGCGCCTCCTTCAAATCAACACCGGAAATCAGTCTACCCACTCTGTTCCCCAAAGTATGGTTGTGGCAAAATTATACGGAAGGCTGGATGGCACTGCCCAAGTATACATTTACACGCTTCTTTATGAACAGCCTTAAGCTCAATGTGGCGACCACGATCATTCATGTCATTTCAGCCAGCCTGGTGGCTTTTGGCTTCGCTAGGCTGAACTTCCCGCTGAAGGGGTTATGGTTCTCCATCCTGCTGATGACCCTGATGCTTCCGGGACAGGTCACGCTCATCCCGCAGTATACGATGTTCCATTCCTTCGACTGGATCAATACCTATCTGCCGCTGATCGTCCCTTCAGCCATGGGCGGAGCCTTCTTTATTTTCCTGATTGTCCAGTTCATCCGCAGCATTCCGCGAGAGCTCGATGAGTCCGCGAAAATCGACGGCTGCTCCTGGTTCGGCATTTATCTGCGCATCGTAATGCCGCTGACCCTGCCTGCGCTCATCACGGTAACGATATTCTCGTTCATTTGGGGCTGGGACGAATACTTTGGGCCGCTGATTTATCTAAATACCGTGGATAAGTACACGGTCCCGCTCGCGCTCAGAATGTTTATCGACTCCCAGTCAGCCGTTCCATGGGGGCAGCTGCTTGCCGTATCCCTGCTCTCCGTGCTGCCGCCGGTGGTCATTTTCTTTCTGGCGCAAAAGCATTTCGTGGAAGGGATTGCCACATCCGGGCTGAAAGGATAGATTTCAGAGCGGTAAACGGATACTGTAGCGTGTTCTTCCAGCTCTTCTTCAGGCGGCGGCCAAGCCGGACATCTCGATCATCCGGCTTCCGCCAACGTTGGCAATGAGGCAGCAGCGCGTTCAGCGACCTTATGGCTTCCAAGGGGAGGAGAAAACGCATGAATCCGTTTCGCACGTTTCGCATCGATTACGTTTTTTTCTTCAGTTTTGCCGGTTTTATCGCGGTCCTCATCACGATCATGATGATTGTTAGTTATCGCTTCTCGGCTGATGAGCAGGCGAACAGTGCCTCCATGTACCAGCAGGCGGTGCTGCAGCAGCTCAACAAACAGCTTACCGACCAGATGAGCGCTGTGGAGCAAACCTCGCTAGCCGTGTCCATCAACTCGCCTCTGGTGAACTATTTAACAATGAAAGGAGATTATTATGCACGCAAGAAGGCCAGGGACGAGCTGAATCGGGATTATTTGGCGCCAATGCTGAACAGCTCGCGCTCGATGTTTTCTTTTCAGATTTATATGAACGATCCGCTTCAGGTCGATCCCAACGCCAACATTCAGTACCTCCCGCTGGCCACAGCCAGCCGGGAGATCTGGTATCCGGCCATCGACAAATCCGACTTTCTCTGGATCGGCCAGCGTGAGGTCGGTTCGCCGCAGGGGAAACAGCAGGTGATCAGCTTTGTCCGTAAAATCACTTCACTTGACGGTGTGAACCACGGAATTCTGATTATCAATGTCCGGGTCAAATTTTTGCAGGACATTCTGACGGAAGATAATTCCTTGGCCAGCCGGCTCCTGCTCGACTCCGGCGGCCGGATGATCATGCACACCCGGATTGCTCCGCCTCCCGAGGAAATCAGCGCCATCCTGGAGCGGGTCAGCGGAGACACTGGGCATGCGCGTCATCTTCTGACCGCCGCCGGCTCGCTGCCTGAGAAGAACATGCTTACCGTATGGTCCCGGACATCCCCTGGCAGCTGGATGCTGGTGGAGCTTACGCCCTGGAAGGAAATTACTACCGGAGGTGTCCGCCTTGCGTGGACGATGGCTATTGTGGGAGCCGTCGCCATTTTGCTGTCCCTGTTCTTCACATTGTTCCTTTCCCGGAATTTCACGCGGCCGATCCGGAAACTGATTCAGCTGATGCAGGCGTTCAATCCCGGGAAGCGCAGGCAGCCGTTGCCCAACGAATACCGCAACGAATTCGGCAGCTTGTTCAGCGGCTACCGCAAGCTCACCGAGCGGATCGAAACGCTGTATCAGTCGCTGGAGCAGCAGTATAAGGCACAGCGCGAAGCGGAGATTAAGGCGCTGCAAGCGATGATTAACCCCCATTTTCTCTACAACACCCTGGATCAGCTGAACTGGATGGCGCTTGAAGCCGGTCAAGAGAAAATCAGCCGCGTGCTCGAGCTGATGGGGCAAATGTTCCGTATTGGCCTGTCGGGCGGCGAATCCATGATTTCGATCCAGGAAGAGCTTTTGCACGTGGATTGCTATCTGAAAATCCAACAGTTCAAGTGGGGCGAAGGATTGGAATGGCACATCGATTGCCCGAAGGATTTACAGCATCTGATGATTCCGAAACTCACCCTGCAGCCCTTTGTGGAAAACGCCGTTATGCATGGTTTTCATGGCAGACGCCAAGGACGGATCCAATTGACATGTCAGGAAGAGGACCGAGGCATCCGGATTTGGATTCGGGACGACGGCATCGGGCTGCGCGAAGACTGGAAAACACGGAAACGCCATCCGACGGGCGGATACGGCATCCGCAACGTAACGGAACGTATTCAGGTTTATTTCGGTCCGCCCTTTGGCGTTACGCTTCGCAACCGTGCCGATGTGCCAGGCACCGAAGCGGAGATCTACTGGCCGAAGCTGGATCAACAGCAGGATCAGGAAGGGGGAAAAAATCATGTGGACCATTGCTATCGTGGATGACGACCGGCAAGCGCTCGGCGGCATGTCCCGGTTAATCCCTTGGGAGCAGCTCGGCGTACGGCCCGTCGGGGAGGCCATGGATGGCGAAGAAGGACTCCGGCTGATCGAGTCAAGCAAGCCCGATATCGTCATCACGGATATCTATATGCCGGTAATGAATGGTCTCGACATGATCGAACAGCTCCGTAAGCAGCAATATACCGGCAAAATCATCATTTTGAGCGGGTATTCGGATTTTGAATATGCTCGCAAGGCACTGCGGCTTCAGGTCGACGATTATTTGCCCAAGCCGGCCTCACCGGCAACGATCCGGGAAGTGCTGCAGCGCGTCACACGCGAGTTAACGGAGCGCCGAGCGTTGGAGAACAGAGAGCGGGAGCTGCAAAACCGACTCATGCAGTATGAGCCGTTTCTGGAAAGGGAATGGGTCAAATCCGTGCTCATCGGAGGGTCCTCTTCCCCGCTAACGGATTCCTCCCGTATGCTGGACCGGCTGGGATGGAAGAATGCCCAATTCATGATGCTAGCTTTAGAAATTAAACGCCAAGGACGTATGGAAGGGATCTCCGTCCGGGACTGGCACCTGTTCCGGTTTGCCGTGGGCAACACGGTAGAGGAGCTGGCCGGTCAGGACGGTCTGCGCAGCTATTTCCTGGAGCTGCATAGTCACCATATGGCGCTGCTGTTGTATAAGCCCCTTTCGTGGCCGACCGAAGCGTTCCGCTTGGAAGTTCTGGCGCTGGCAGGGCGAATCATTTCGTCCGTGCATCGATTCCTCAGGGTCAAACTGCATATCGGTGTCGGTCTCCGTAAGGACAACTGGCTTGCCATCTCCGATTCCACCGAAGAAGCCTTCCAAGCACTCGCCGAGCGGCGCGAACCGGATTCCGCCCATCCCTGCGTCTACGTATATAATGAAGGCGGCATTCGGCGTTCAGCACGACGGAACATACGTCCGGTGCGGTTTTTCCAGGAGATGGCCGACGCAGTAAGGACCTTTGACGAGCCTAGAGCACTGCTGGCGCTGGAGGACTTCTTCCGCAAGGACAGCGGCGCGGCTCAGCTTCAGACCGACGAACTAACCGCCATCGGAACACAGCTGTTCGCCATCCTCTCCTTTACTCTGTACGAGTCCGGCATCCGGCTCGACGATGAGCTCTCTCTCACGGACTTGACCAAAGAATTGGGGCAATTGGAAGATGCCCAGCAGTGGAAGGCATGGGTAGCGGACAAAGTGAGCCGAATCTGTTCGCGTTACACGCCCAATGAAAACCTCAAGCATAAGGAAACGGTCGAATATATCATCCAATACATTCATGAGCATTACGCCGAGAACATTCATCTTCAGGATCTGGCCAACCAGGTGTATATCTCCAAAAACTATCTCAGTACCATATTCCGCCAGTTTACAGGTGAAACCTTCGGCGATTATTTAACCAGGGTGCGAATGGAAAAAGCCAAGAGCATGGTTATCGAGAAAAAACTGCTGATTGCAGAAATCGCCGAGCGGGTCGGATATCGGAATGTTCCGTACTTTACCACCCTGTTCAAAAAGCATACCGGGCGCAGTCCCACCGAGTTTCACAAAGCCTAATGATCAGTTCTGTTCTGAAATTTCCGACTCATGAGCATCCCGCCTCCTCATTCGATCATCGTAAAATACTGAAATGATTCGTTGTTTTGTCGCCTACGAGAAAGGTCCTGGACTTGGTACGTTAAAGAAGCAGATCAGTTAATTAAGGGAGGTTCATCCGATGAGAAAATCATGGCATCGTCTCGCTTCTGGCGCTGCGGCCGTGTTGTCACTGTCCCTGGTACTCTCCGCTTGCAGCGGAATCAAGAAAGAAGAAGCCGGATCCGCGGAGCCGGCAGACGGCAAGTCCATCACGCTCCGAATCATGTGGTGGGGATCTCAGGCAAGGCATGACGCAACTCTGAAAGCGCTTGATTTGTACTCCGAAAAGAACCCAGGCATCACATTCGAACCGGAGTACCAGTCATTCGACGGGTACCAAGACAAGCTGTCGACCCAGTCCGCGGGGAAAAACACGCCGGATATTTTCCAAATGGATGCCGCCTGGTTCAACGATTGGGCGTCCAGCGGACGGCTGGAGGATCTCTCCTCCATACCGACGGACCATATCGATAAGGCGCTGCTTGAGACAGGCACCTACCAAGGCAAACTGTACGCGATGCCGCTCGGCAACAACGCTTGGGGCATGGTGTACAACAAGACGATGATGGATAGCCTCGGCGTTCAGCCGCCGAAGACATGGGACGAGTTTTTTGCCATGGCGCGCGACCTGAAGCCGAAGCTGGCCAAGGACCAATACCTCACGCGTGACCTGACTGCGGACGGCGCGTTCTACATGTCGTATCAGCTGAGCATGGGCAAAGGCTTTTCCATGAGTAAGGACGGAAAATTCCATTATGACGAGGCTACCTGGAAGGATTGGATGAACAAATGGGCGGAGCTGCGCAAGGACAATCTCGTGACACCGCCTGACGTCACCGTATCGGATAAAGCGCAGGACGCACAAATGGACCTGCTCATTCAGGAGAAGATTCTGCTTCGGGGCGCGCATGCCGCGGAATTCGGCGGAACGGATGCCTTAAAACCCGGCGTGTTGGCGTTAACGACCCAGCCGAGGGGAACGCAGGCAGGCGGCTGGCTGAAAGCCTCCATGTACTGGAGCGTCAGTCCCAACAGTCAATACAAAGAAGAGGCGAAGAAGTTCATCGACTGGTTTGTCAACAGCGAGGAAGCCGGAGAAATTTTGGGTACTTCGCGCGGGATTCCGGTTAACAAAACCGTAGCCGATGCGCTCCAGCCCAAATTTACGGACGTCGATAAAAGCGCCCTCGGCCTGATTAACGAGGTGTCCAAGGACGGAGCCGCGTTTGACCCCGGTCCAGGGAATAAGGGCGGCTGGGCCAACTTCACGAAGGAATACGACAATATCACGCAGTCGATCATGTTCGGTAAAATCAGCATCGACGAGGGCTGGGACCAGATTGTCAAATTGAGCAAAACCCTGGAGTAATCCATGCCGTTAAGCTGTCTGTTTGAGTTTGGTAAAAACCGCCACGCGATAGCGATGGCACTCCGTAAAGCACCCGAAAATACCGGGTGCTTTACATTATGGAGCTTTGAAGTCTCCATAAGGCCTTTTAATTTTCTTCTTTAATTGGATACAACTCCTCTAAGCTGTTCATGTCTTTACTTCCAAGTACCGTTTCTCTGCCATTGGTGGTCATGTATCCATACTGGGATTGGCCTGAATGTGTAGAAACATTATAGAAAAACAACCGATCATTGCTAATTTGTGGATTCGTGAATTGGTTTACACGTAAGGGTATTCTGTTAGTAGTTTGCCCTATTCTTTGTTGACGTCGCTTCCTCGGAAGAATACGTACACGCCTTGGACGACGATAAGGATCAACCAGATCATCGTAACGAATATCCCCGATTCCTCATGATAGAACCAGATCTTCCCCGTCAGAATGGACTCTTGCAGTCCAGGTAAAAGCGGCGTGTCCATCCGCAGCCAGAAATTAACGATGATGTGAACAACGATGAACAAGGCAAGATGCTGCTTGAAATCCTTACGATTACCGAATTCTTTTTCCAGATTCATGTTCCTTGTCACCTCCCCGATTCGTGTAATGATCCATGATGTGATCGATATAGCGAACCACTTCTTCATCCATGCCGTAGATCAGCGGCGATTCCTGACTGGCTGCGTCGATGAAGCGAAAATATTTGGACTGTAGTTCCTCATCGCCGTTAAACCAACTGGATATGCATGCCTTCCATTGTTCGGCCAAATCCTCCACCAGAGGAGCGTCTTCATCGGCTCGCATGCTCTTGCGAGTCTTCTTGATAAGCTCCAAAGCCGTTAACAGGCGCGGGTCCTCGCTCCCGATTAAGGGAAGCTCCCTCAGCGCGTCGATCTCCTCTTCGGTAAATACATCGGCTGGAAACGTGGCCGGAATCTCGTGATCCACAAAATGCGGACTGTCGATTCTTTCGATGATATTAAAAACATGCTCATCATTTCGCCTACCCGACATTTCAATCGTTTGAATTACGCCTCTCAATATAAACTGCTTGCGCTTCAGATCATCGATCTTCTTCGAAGCCTGCTCGATCTGGGCTTGCAATAGTGGAACCCACGGGTCCGCATCCGACTCCGCTTCCGGTATTTGTTCATCGAATAATGCTTTGATTTGTTCCAGCGAATAGTCCATGGATTTCAAGGACAGGATCGTCTGGAGTTTGATGATGGCCTGATCATCGTAATAACGGTAGCCGTTTTCCCTTGAAATCGTCGGCTTTAAGAGTCCGATCTCATCATAATAATGCAGCGTTCTGCGGCTGATCTTGACTTTATGAATCATTTCTCCAATCGAATACATCATGCCAAGGCTCCCTTATCTTCCATATCTCATTCTCCATTAAAGAATACAACATCCGAAGCGTCGCTGATGAGATAGATTCCGGCGATGGTAGCAATTACGGCAAGAGCTTCTTGAGTATACGGTTCGATTTTTCGATTAATTTTAGACAGGAATCCGTTCGCCTTGTCTCCCACTAGATATCGGAGCGTAAGCAGCAAGCACGGCGGTGCAATCATAACCGCACAGTATGCGGCCAGCATGGGCATCCACTCATAAACCTCGAGCCCGCGCGTAGTCATCAGTCCGATGGCTGACAGAAAGGGAAGCATCGTCGCGGCCTCGATCATGGATACCGTGATTCCTAATTTCATCATGGAAAGATACGTATCCTGCGGTCTGATTCGTTCCAGCTTATAGCTCCTTCCTTTCGGTTTTTTGTCCAGCCGCACGCCAATCAGCACGAGGATGACCCCGAGGAATAGCTGAATGTACGATATGGCAGCATGCTCCTTCCACCCGGATAGCCAAAATTCAAACATCGCCCCCGCTCCGTTCATGAGTGCGATGCCCAGCAAAATATAAAAACCGGCTACGCTCAACAGATACACCATGATGCGAAGAGGACGGTAAGCGTTAGATAACAACAAAAAAATCGTCACGACGATCGATGCAAAGCTAAGGCTATCCAGCAAGGCCAATCCCAGGATGGTAATCCACATATCGTCCCTCCCTTATGTCATGATGCGATCCTATATATTCATAACATTGACGTTAACGTGGAAGTCAACGGCAAAAAAACGCCGCATGGTCTATCAGACAACACGGCGTTCTTCGTTCAGGTACATATGATCTATTGTTGAATCTGTATCCGGTACACCAAGCTGTCAAAATCCCCGCGCAGCGGCAGCTCGATCCCGATGTTCATGAGTGCCCTGCCGCTCCATGTACCGGCCACCCCCTCAATGGCATACGACTGATCGGCTTGCAGCCCGGTCAGCCGCAGTCTCGGCAGCGGCTCGCCCAGCTTCTGGCTGTGCAGGAACGCAAACAGCACTTAGTCGCCGCCGTCTTCGCTGCCGTACTGCACGGCTGTTACGCCTTTATGCCGAAGCGAGTCTAGGCGATACTGGCCGTTCCACAAGCCACCTTTAAAAAATGATATTGACACGACACCAAACGGTGACCTAAAATCGAAGTATCACCAAATGGTGTCCAATTAGCAGCCATGCTGCCAATGCCTTGACCGTTTTTATAGGTAAAGACCATGCTCTTTACAGATGCCCGCATTAGCAAAGTAAACTGTTCCAAAATAAGTAAGGGAGTTGGGGATATTGAGCTTTTTTCAAGACATGTTCGCCGTATTCAAAAAGAGAGAGCTGCCATTGATGGAAAGCCGCAAAGAATCAGAAGACGTATATTCATTTCTATTTGAGAAAGATAAGGATTTAACCTGGAAAGCAGGGCAATATGGTTTGTTTAGCATCACGCATAAGACCATCAAAAATCCTACGAAACCATTCAGCCTAGCTGCCGCTCCCGCAGAGAATATGGTTAAAATCACAACTCGTATTGGTGAAAACCCAAGCGATTTCAAGAAAGCACTGCTAGAATTAAAGCCCGGCATGAAAATCAAAATGAGCGCTCCTGTAGGGTCCTTCTATCTCCAAGATAACAGCCCCTCGCTGCTGATCGCAGGCGGAATTGGCATCACACCGTACCGGTCAATCCTTAAGCAGTTAGAGGCCGAGGGGAGTAAAGACGCGAAGCAGCAAAAACTGCTCTATTTGGATGGCAATAAAGCTTATATTTACAAAGATGAGCTTGATGAATTGGCTACCCGAACTTCACTAAATGTAGCTTATCTTGATTCAAGGGATGACTTGCATGAGGAAATTGAAAGGTTTAAAGCCTTACATAACAACAATGGTAAATACTTTATAGCAGGACCGAAGTCCATGGTGGAGTCTATTTCTAGCTATTTACTAAATCAAAATATATCCAAGCGGAATATTAAAAAGGACGCCTTCTTTGGATATTAGTTCATCTTTGAAACCTTTACTTGAAACCATGCTGCAAAGGTGGTGAAATATAAACGGCGGTCCCCTCAAACATCTTTAGATTACTAACAGCGAAAATCAATTCTTTTAGGAGGGTTGTCGTGATAGAGAATCATTCATCAAGGGATGTGTTTGACGCCATCGCAGATCCCACTAGACGCCAACTGATTCATCTGTTGTCACAGGCGGACGAGAAACCGCTTCATGAACTTACGTCGCAGTTTTCAATGGGCCGAACCGCGGTATCCAAGCATTTGACCGTTCTTAAAGAGGCCGGACTGGTGCTTGACCGGAAAGTAGGCAGAGAAACACGATTTAAGCTGAACGCCGCTCCGCTTCGAGAAGTCCAGGATTGGGTGGCTTATTACAGCAAATACTGGACGACCAATATGTTGCGCTTGGGCCAGCTTTTAGAGGAGGAGAAACATTGAGCTTAGTATTATCCCTGGATTTTCAGTACACCACATCGATCGAGAAGGCTTGGGCGGCCTTAACCGATCCCAACAAGTTGGCACAGTGGATCACGGCCAATGACTTTAAGCCTGTCGTGGGGCATCGTTTTCAGTTTCGCCATGAGCCGAACGAATATTGGGACGGAATCGTTGACGGCGAAGTGCTGATCGTGGAGGAACCAACCCGCTTGTCCTATTCCTGGGCTGCCGGTGACGAACGGCATACCGTTACCTGGACGCTGCAGGATTTAGGGGACGGAAGGGTGAATCTTCATCTTGAACAGACGGGCTTCTCCCATGTTCATGGTCTCGAAGGGGCCAGATATGGCTGGAAAGAATGGTTCGGCAAGTTTGAGCAGGTGCTGGAAGGATAACCGCATTCAGTACAAAAACTTGCCTTGCTCTTCCCATGGCTAAGTTTTGGGACGATCGTTTGAACCCTTGCTTAGCCCGAACAAATAAACCGGCTGCGTGTGTGCGGCCGGTTTATATCTGTAGTATTGGACATGCCGGCAAGCTCTCATTTCTTTCAGGTTTGTAAAACGAATGATTGACGTATTGATCTTAGGAGGGTACAACATGGAAGTTTTTAAAGAATTTTTAGAGCGTATCGATAACCCGCAGCATCGTGCACGAACGGAAGAAGTGATCGGTTGGGTCGCTTCGAAATTCCCTAATTTAGTGCCTAAAATTGCATGGAATCAGCCCATGTTTACCGATCATGGCACATATATTATTGGCTTTAGCGTATCTAAACAGCATCTGGCTGTTTCCCCTGAACGGGCCGGGATTAGTCAATTCGCTGATGAAATTGCGCAAGCCGGCTATGGTCACACCAAGGAATTGCTGCGTATACGGTGGGATCAACCGGTTGATTTCTCACTGCTTGAGAAAATGATCGAATTTAATATGATGGATAAAGCTGACTGTTCGACCTTTTGGCGGTAAATAGGGCAAACTGGATATTCCGTTCATGGCGAGCCGTCGAATCCTGATTGAGACTTTTTTCTAAATGCCGGGGACCGGGTCTCCCGTATAGCCTAAACACATTAGCTTAGCTATATGGTTTAGCCTAACATATCTAATCGCGTGCGATGATACAACAATCCATACCGTCAGGTCCCGTAAACCAGGCCAAGCGGCCCTCCGACTGAAATGGTTTCATAGAACATCCTCCTCCAGACCGCAAAAAAGCGCACACTCCTCCCAAGGAGTGTGCGCTAAATTGATATGAAATTCATATGTTAAAAAAAACATGGTGAATTTTGTATTTCAATTGGTGCTTAATTCTACTGCCGAGGCTGTCTAATGGCACAAATCAGGATAAATAATGGACACGAAAGCGACTACAATCCTCCTCTTGTGCCGATGACGGAAACGGTGCGGTGGGACAAATGAAGATAAGCCCGAAACGCGAAGTTCCTGGCTTTTCTCCATTTCAAGACTAGTGCACTTAATGGCTTAAGGTGTACAAATAATAACCATAGTCGGTAGGCGTACCGGGATGTCCGATTTGTCTAAGCATGGCGGTTACATTGCCCCTGTGGTACGTCCCGTGATTAACCACATGCTGGATATATTCTAGGGATCTGGCTTTAAAGTCTCCGGACGGATAAACGGTTTCGAGATTTTCATGCAACTCGATGAACTGCCGGAATCGCACCGCCAAATCATCCATTAACTGTCCGAGCTCTTCGATTCGCTTTCCTTCTGTTTCCGCAACAAGCCGATCGATCGACTCCTTCAAATTCTCCAGATACGCAGGCGACATTTCCGTGACTCCGCCCGCTTTAAAGAACGACAGCCATCCGGAATCAATGACATAGATGTGAACCATCGTGTCGTAAATGGATGGAAAGACACTGACAATCTTCTTGCGATATACTTCCTCCGAAAGCCCTTGTAAATATTCGCAAACCTTACGGTTTGCCCATACGTGGTAATCATACTGCTGCAAAATCCATGCTTTCAAATCGATATTCCCCTTTGTATAGACGGGGAAACACGCAGTTTAAGGGCAATTATGCGTTATTAATCCCCATATTGGTTTGCCCGTTTATAATTGTTGTTTTCATCTTAAACGCCTCCTGATCTTAACCTGATCCAATTATAGCATAATGACGGCTAGGTGTTTTCCAAAAAGTTATTTGAAAGAAAGCTAACATCACTTGGTAAACTACCGTTTACAGGATTATAAAATTAAAGCCAGCTTATCGCCTACTACACTTGCCCCAGAAATTATATACACCCTGCTTACAAATTTATTTCTTCGCGGAAGCTCCTTGCTTTCTGTACATCATTCCCTGTATCAGTTTGTATAAAAAACATAGTAAAAGCGAGAAGGCAATCATCATGAAATACGTGTTCCAATTAAAGAACTGATTATTCATATGGATCGATAAAATACCGTCCGTAATGGATTCGATATGAGCCCAGTCTGCTTCACCATATCTTGATTCGAATGCCGCTGCTTGGATCTCCCTGTAAATGTCGAGCCTGTGCAGCTGATAGGCATATCCAGCAATGATATAGCCGGCAAGAGCTATAATCAGCAAGCTTGAAACGCTGGGGGCCATCTTCACATTTTTCAGTATACGAATCCATTGATAAACCAACACCGAAAAAAGAATGCCAAGCGGGATGAGCAGGAGTATAGCCGGATTCCCGTTACCTGAACTGACGCCGGGTCTAGGTGTCATCGCATTTCCGAGCAAAACCAGAATCAAGCAGACCAGCGCATTGATGAACAGACCTGCATATCGTTTCATCCTCATTTATCCCTCCTCGCTCAAGCTTACCTGCAATGATCACATGATAGCTGGCAGACAGCACCCTAGCGTTGTTGATCCACATCAGAGCCGAATGATCTCCTGTACCGTTAAAGAGGAGCAGCGGCGGATTCTCCGGTTTCCCGGCCGTTATGATGTGCATGATACCCTATTGGGTTGACACACCTACTTCCTTGTAGGCTATACTCTATCCGTCTAACAATCGGTCATAGGATTCATGGATAAGCCTTCCTTGGTGCCTACGGAATCGGTGATCATTACACATCGCAATAAATCCAATCGGTTTACGTTCTTGGTATTGGCGGTCTTGTGAGAATCTCTATGCTTTGCACGAACCCATGATCATCAAACTTGATAAACAACCACTCGTTTCGTCCATCTTCTTTTCCGGCCCCCAGATTATACACAGCATGATCGGTTTCATTCACGCTCCACATGGCATTATCGTTAGCACCGAGAGCATTCATGATCTCCGCTTGCGTTAATCCGATCAGATCATGCTCCTTCAACATCGCATCGACCATCTGTGCGCGCTGTTCCGGATAACCGACCCATCGGTTATAGTCAAATCGATGCTCCGACTGAGTCTGTGATAAGGCATATAAAGAGAAAAATAATAGAATCACACCGATGCTTGCAGTAAACCACAAATGCTGTTTATGCAGCTTTATCCATGACACCCGAGCGATCATATAAAGCGCAGACCATAGCGTTATGATTGGCAACGAGGCAAACAGTACCGTGCCGAATGTCATTTCGGCTTGAAGGTGGTAGATGAGCCGGATCCCGATTCCATAGGCGATCAGGTAGAAAGCAGTGATAAGTCCGAGCACGAGGGCATGCGGATTCCATCTTACTTGATATTCAGATGACATTATCTCCTCACCCCCATTACATGCTAGCCGGTTCCTCACCGCGCACCATTCACAGCCAACTCAAAGCCTTCTCATTAGCTTCAATCCGAACTCCTACTGCATGCTGCCCACTTTATCCTCACCCGAAATGACCTTGCATGCAAACACAATGGTCAGATACTCCACCTGGTGTCCATTGCCATAGGTATACCGGCGCTCCTCTCCGCCGTAGACCCCGAGAATCCGTTCAGGAATTACGTCAAGGCCCGTCTCTTCCTTCGCCTCCCGGACCATGGCATCTGCTGGCAGCTCTCCTAATTCGATCGAGCCGGCGATTAATCCCCACTGGGACTCCCGGTGCTTACGCCCAAACAAAATATGACCTTGTTCATTCCGGATAATACCTGCCACGCTTGGCATAAAAATCAGCTGGTTCCCAATCTTCTCTCTCAATGCTTTGTAATAATCCGACATTCCCATTGCTGTGTTCAGCTCCTCTTTTGCAAGTTAAGATTTCTCCTCGAAAAACACGCTCAGAATAAGGACGGATTAAACACCGTTAACGGCAATATATTACCAGCCAGAAGATTGTCGGAAATCTGCCGCATTACCCCCGCGTCCCGATAATCGATGTGTCCACTAGTAAGATCCTGCAGTCGTACCCAGCGGCTATCCTGAATCTCATCCGGAGCAGGCCGAAGAGCCTCCCCTGCCATTTCCCCGACAAAGTGAAACAGGACGACATGACTGTTCAAGCTGCTAATAAACTCATATACGCCGGTGGTTCCCGTCAGCCGGACATCATATCCGGTCTCTTCCTTGACTTCCCGTACGGCAGCCGCTTGAATAGGCTCTCCCTTCTCGATTCGACCGCCTGGAAAGCTCCACTTATGCCTTACTAAAGGTTTATTCTCCTGAATGAGAAGTACCCTGTCTTCATGGACGATGGATACGTTGACCACCATTACTCTCCCGTTGTCTGCCATGTCTGATCCTCCTAGCGGCCTCATACCATAAAAAAACCGCCTATGGCCAAATGTCACGGGCGGGTTCTGAGGTGAGTTTTCATTATAATTGTTCGTCAAACTTCCTAGTTCTAAATAATTGGATGGATATCGCCAGTTTACCTTTAACAAACATGAATCGCAAGCATTCTCTCGATCCCCTATAGGAATCGGGCAGCCCCCGACCCTTCTTTCCTTTCCCCTCAGATCGTCTCCTTCTCACGAAGGAGCATCCACTTCCGGCCGAATGGATCGATTACATCCAAAAACCAGGCAAAGCCTTCATCCCGGCTCTCCTCAACCGCCGCACCAGCGGCTGATAGATAAGTGCGCAGCTCCTCGATTTCCCGATTGGTTTTGAAAATAAATGAAGCCTCGTAGGATGTGGCATTGTTACCCCGGGGAGCACATTCCAAGATCAGATTTGGACTGTTATATAATGTGAGCATGTAAAAGCCCGGTTCTTCCATTAATGTCTTGAAACCAAAGTATGTACGATACCAGTCCGCAGCAGCGTGAAGCTCCGTCTCAGGAAAGGTCATGCGGATATCCTCTAAAGTCTCAAGAACAGGCTCATCCGTTTCTTCCTCCATCGCATATGACAGAGGGATCGGCTTGAATCCCCCCTCATAGAACAGGGCCTTCACCTCGCCTGCATGAAGCGCTCGATTGTAAATACGAAGATCGTCAATACTGCCCCGAAAGAAGAAGTAAGGTTCGTCCGTCGATTTTCTGCCAATATACAACGGCTCTTGATGACAAGGCGTAAAGCTTCCTGGTCGTTCTGAGCTCAGAATGCCGTTTACGTACATCCGATACCGGGAGACTGAATAGGTAACCACCACATGATACCACTGATCCTTTACAATCTTGGCCGGGAATGAGAGATCCGGCTCACGCAGGAAGCCGTGTAAGACGATGCCCGTATCCTTCGTGCTAAGCTGAAGAACCCGATTCCGGTTATGCCCGTCCTGAGAGAGGATAGCGCTATGCCAGCCCCGGAACACGGTCTGCTCGTCATAACGACACCACACGGAGATCGAGAATGCTTCCTGAGGAAGAGTCGGCGGCTGCCTAATCTCAACGAAACTTCTCTTCCCATCCAAAGTCAAGGCACTCTCTTTTCGACCGAACCGATCCGGGCCGTAGCTTACCTCTGACTGCAAACCATGGTGCCCGCCGCCGCTGCTATCCTTAACCTCCTTGTTAAACAGATATTCAAGGATAAGCCCGCTGCGCAAATCAATGGCATATTCCGACCTGCCGAATAATTCATCAATCGTGATGCCAAACAGATCAGCAAGCAGCGGGATGAGCATAATGTCCGGACAAGACTGTCCATTCTCCCACTTACTGACCGCTTGATAGGTAACCCCGAGCCTCCCGGCCAGCTGCTCCTGTGTCAAACCGAGCTGTTTTCTGAGTCTGACAATATTTCCGCTTATCACATTGTACGCCTGATCCATCTTGCAAGACCACCACACTTTCCTTTGATGAATCCACTATTACCAATGCCTAATCGAAGGTGTATAACGCGGAAGTAGAGCAATCGCTCTCCCCTTCTCAACTTCCGGTTGAACTGTTGCAAACAAACAGCCGCCCACAGGTTCCCTCCTTCAAAAGCTCTCATACCTGTTCCAGCAGCTCCGGCAGCATGTCCAAATGCTTCGCAAGCCAGTCCATTTCCCATGCAAAACGGGCAGGCGGCCCTTGATGCTCAAGAATGTTAGCGTTGACCCACCACACGCTCTCCATATACCACAGCCAGCGAATGCCTTGAACGAGATAGCCTTCCGGCACTTCCCGTTCTTCACGGTAGCCTTCCATAAAGGCGGAAACCAAGACTACATCCAGCTCCGAATGGAGCGCGCATGATAGGACGGCGCGTGCGATATCCAGCTGCGGATAATCGTAGTTGAGCCGGTCAAAATCAAGAATGGCCGCCACCCCTGCAGGTCGAAACAACAAATTATCGACCCACACATCGCGATGAGCCCATCCGGGCTGCATGGGGTTCAACTCATCCCGAAACCGTTCCGTTGCAGTATACTGGGTTTCCAGGGCCGTGAGTACTTCCGGGATCTCACTCTCCGCGGCTTGCTCCATGACTCTCTTCCAATAGTCAAGACGCTCCATGCGGCTAGGGGGAACGAATTGCGGCTTGTCCTTCACTCCGAGCGAGCCATCGTTCAATACCCGATGCATGAGGGCGACCTCTCTCCCCAACGCCCGCATTTGATCGGCATTCGTTCCCCCGGGAGCAACCAGCTGCCCTTCACAGAATTCCATAACCATGAAACGCTCGCCCTGATCCGACTTCAGGAAATAACGTCCCTCATTCGTAAGCAACGCCGGGCATTTCACCCCTCTAGTTCGCAAGCGGATCTGCTGTGAGAACGCCATCAGCAGCACTTCCTCATCATACAGCTTAAATCGTTCCCGGTTATATTGCTTCAGAAGATATGTCCCCTGATCCGTCTCCAATTTCCATTTCAGATTCAGCCAGCCCCGGCGAATCGAAATCGCCTCATGAACGACAAGACCCATGTCGCGTTGAATCGAAACAAGTAAATCCTCCAAAATCATCCTATCCGCTTGAACCTGCTCCACCGTTATAACCAACTCCTACCGAGCATGTTTTTTTATCACACAGGACCTATTCTTCATGGAGACGTTCCGCTCCTTCTGATCATTAACGTACCTGCGAAGCTTACAATATATAAAAGCGGTCAAAACCTAAAAAAATGTAAATACGACGCCCCGCCAACATGGGTTATGATAAGGGCGAATAAGAAAGGAGGTGGGCCTTCGTCATCGGAGTGATCGAACGTCCATAAGATAAAAGGAGGAAGAGGATGAATGAAGTGGGCAAGGAGGATAACCCCAATTATGATCGTGCTCATGTTACTTTCGACCGGATCGCTGGCTGCAGCAGGAGAACCGTATGCAGCGGAAGATACAGAAGCTTCATCTGGCCCCTTGCGGATTATGAGCTTTAATCTGCGCTATGCGGCCAATGACAGCCAGCCTTGGGAGAAGCGGCGTCCCGTTATGAAGCAACTGATTTTGAACCAGCAGCCGCACATCATCGGGACCCAAGAAGGCCTACACCGACAAATCGTCGATCTTGAGTCTGACCTTCCCGGTTATGACTGGATCGGCGTTGGACGGGAGGGCGGAAGCTTAGGGGAGTATATGGCGATTTTTTATAACAAGGAACGGCTGAAGCCCCTGGAGCAGTCCCACTTCTGGCTGTCGGATACGCCTCAGATCATCAGCTCGGCAAGCTGGGGCAACCAAATTCCGCGCATGGTCACTTGGGTTCGTTTCCAGGACCTGCGCAGCGGCAAAACCTTTTATATGGTGAATACGCATCTTGACCATCAATCGGAGAACTCCCGTCAGAAAAGCGCTGAGCTGATCATGGATAAGCTTGCAGCCTTTGACAAGGACATCCCGGTTGTGATCACCGGGGACTTCAATACGCGGCCGGGCAGCGAATCGCATTCGATATTTACCGGCAGCGGACTGATGGACGGTCATCTCAGTGCCAAAAAACGGACCAACGATCACTTGGGAACGTTCCACAATTACAAGGATCCCACCGGTGGAGGCAGCGATAACCGCATCGACTGGATTCTGCACAGCACAGGGTGGAATGTCCTGCACAGCACGATCATCGACGAGCACGAGAACGGCCAGTATCCAAGCGACCACTATCCTGTCATGATCGAAGCCATCCTGCAAAAAGCAAGCAAAACAACCGAGGATACGGTGCCGAAACAGCCCTTGACGCCCCCCCTTCACATCACCGAGGTGGTTGCGAACTCGAACGAGCAGGGGAACTACAATTATGTCGAGGTGTTTAATCCGACGGACCGTACCATCGATTTGGAAGGATATCAAATCTATTACTACTACGATCCTGCCCGGCCATTCGATAAATCCAAATCCAATCGCTGGACGATCACGAAGGATCAGTACAGTACGGACACGACCCTGCGCCCAGGTGAAACCAAGGTCATCTGGATTAAGAAACAGCCCTGCTGTTATGAGCTGACGATGCAGGATTTTCTAGAAAACTACGGAATTACCGAAGAGACATTGGACCCGTCGCAGCTGCTGGCCGTCTTCACGCCCGGGAATAATCAAGGTTTGAACGGTACGGCTACGAACGGCCGCGCATTAGGGATTGCGTCCCCGGCAGGCACTCATCAGATTGGGATTATGTACAATAACGGAGGGCTCGATGTCGGAGTCAACGAATCCGTAACCTATCTCGAGCCCGAGTCGCTGTCAAGCCTGATGCAAAAAGGCGCAACGCATCAGCTTCCTACGCCGGGAACACCATAATCCTCCCGGATACGCCCTGTCCGAAGCAGGCTTCAGCCTTTCCCTTTTTAAAAGGAAAACATCCCTAAACTTTCAATCCCTGCAGGGGAGCTAAGGGAAAGCGGATCCTTAATAAGAGCCTAATAATGACTAAAAAGCAGGCTAACACAAACCTCCCCCTCAGCGGTCGAATCGACCCGCTGCAGGGGGAGATAAGTGTTCCAAGCCATCCTGCCGCCAGCCATTCATTGCATTGTTCAACCCGCATTTAAGGTTTTCATAAAGCCTCGTTTGGCTCCGGCAAATCCGATCGACTCATAGAAGCGATGGGCATCCGCCCGCTCGTTGCTCGAAGCCAGGATCATATAATTGCACTGATGCTCTTCGGCAAAACGCTGCAGTTCCTGCATTAATCCTTTCCCGACTCCTTTCCCTTGGGCATCTGGTGAAACGACGACATTCTCAATGAGCAAGAACGGTTTGCAGTTCCCCACAAGATCTATGCATACGATACCCATGGCAGTCCCGACCAGCTTCTCATTCCGATAAGCGCCGGCTACATAATATTCCGGCTTCGCGGATAGTCGTTCGATTTGCTGCTTCATCGCTTCTATATCGGATTCCTTCCCGACAAATTCTGTGAACAATGCGGATAAAACCGCTGCATCTTCTGTCGTTACCCGATGATACGCTATTGTCATAGTTTCATCCTCATTTCGCATCAATCTAGTTGTCCTTCGATTCATTTCCAGCGCTCAGGCTGCCCGAAAGATCAAGCTTGGCCACAACCTCCCCCATCGACCAAGGCATGATTCCGATTTCCTCGAATCCCGCTTGCGCATAGAGTGCGCTGGCATGCTTGTTATCCGGGTGATAGCTCAGCATGATAACATCGGTTCGGTCTGGTTTCGATCGAATTTGATCGACAACCTGATGGAGGGCTTGCCTGCCATACCCGCGCCCTTGGTATTTCGCATCGATCATCAATCGATAAATCCAGTAGTTACCGTCATCCTCATCCGGTCCATACATCGTAAATCCGACCATCGTCTCTTCCGCATAAATAGCCATCGCCACAAATCCCTCGAGAAACTGAACCTGGGCGATTGAATAAAGATTAGAGGCAATAAAGCCGGCCTGCTCCGGCTTGGCTTTTAGTTGAATACACGCTTCCCAGTTGTTCGCATCCACCGGCCTAAGCTCGATATTCATGGAATCCCCCTTGATATGCGATCATGTGTTTCAGCCGCGATCACGTTCATTTATTCCAATGAAGGAAATCGGCCTTTAAGCACATCATAGCATAAGGGAGCCCTTCAAAGCCGGGATCAAACGGTTTAAAAGATACCTAACCTGTGTGCAAGGAGAATGAAATATCCAGGGTATCTTTTCAACAACAAACCGATAAATCAACATCTGGCCAAAATACATCGTTCCGTCCCTCTGCAGATCTAATATCGTCGTGTTGTTTGTTCATGATTATCCAATTTCCACCCTAGCGTAGCACATCTTCTATAAACCTCTCATTTAATATATGGAAATCCTATTTTCATATATTGAGGTGAAGCCAATGAGTCAAGTCAATGCCGTTCCTCAGCCAGACCTGGTGCTGATCAGCTGGTCAAGAAACCCTCTGGTTCCCGGCTCCGCCCGCCGAATCGTCGCAGCCCGCGTGATCGGCAGCGCTGCCCCTTGCCGCAGCGATTTGAGACCGAATGCCCTGCTTCGTACAGCGCTGGCCTGCTTACTGGATAACGATGTAGGATTTAAAATCGTATTCCGCAAGCAAACCTCCCCGATTAGCGGGTACCTGTTGTTACAGCGTGAAAGATAATCACAGAAGGAGCAGCATGATGCTGCTCCTTCCGCTGTTTAAGGCTGCAATCCAATAGACATCCAGGGACGATGCAAAGGAGGTCGTGAGCAACTCCTCCTACCTCAAATAAGCGTTCGCCTCATCAGGCAGAGTCAGTTTAGGAGGCTCGTTCGTAGGCCTAGTCGACATTTGTTCATGGAAATCTCTGAGCTATTCTTTACGATTCAAATCCTGCAGTTGTTGATTCAGCTGGTCAAGCGAACGCTGCATCCGCTCCATTCGGCGCAGCCCGGAATATTGGTTGCTTATGATGCCTGCCAATCCTACGAACAATAAAATAACAATTAAAGTCATCATTTCGCATTCATATCCTTTCTATCAATCGTTTCTATTAAAATACTAAATTTACAACATTATGCAAATTCTACCCTTCCATTACATTACATCATATCATACTTCCTTCCCAAATTTGATTCAGATTGCCCAGGAAATATTACGTCAAAAAAAGCCTGCAAGGCTAACCGTTTCAGGTGCTTGCAGGCAAATTTTCTCCATTGAAATGGGTCTCCGTTATTTCGTTTTGACAACATGGACCGCAATCTTTTCCAGCTGCGATTGACTTAGAGAGTGATCCGGAGAGCTAAGCGTGACGAATCGGTCATCCAATTGAAAACCGAGCAATGCGGTATCGTCCGGTGTATACCATTTTGCCTTCGTACCGTTGGATAAAGTGACCGGCTTGCTATCATAACCGTGCGAATAGTCTCTTGGCGAGATATTGACCGTCATGTGCTCGAACATGATGTTAACTCCATCCCCCGAGGCCCCCGTTTTACGATAGGCGTCCCCTTTCACCATTTGAGCAGGAGCATACGCTGTTTCAAAGCCATCGAATTTTGCGAACGCATTCCGGATTTCCCGCAGCTGCGTTTCACTGTATTGTACAGGTACAAGCTCGTTGGACTGACCTTGATCCGTCCCGGTCCCGATCACCACTTGCCGGTTCATTGCATCATACCGAACCGGTACGTCCAGCACATCCGCAATCGCCCGCACCGGCAGATAGGTCGTATTTTTATACGTGATTGGCGTCATATTTTTGCTCGTATCATAGACCTTGCCATCCACTTTGATGCTGATGCTGTGGTTCAAGTACGCAGTAATTTTCTGCAGATTTGCCCCTGCAAATACGCCAGCAGCTCCACTTAAGGTCATTCCCAATACAGCCAGTGTTATGATCGATTTTTTATGCTTCATGATCTCATCATCCCTTTCTGATATAAATATAATCCATATTTTTACATTTTTTTATTTTGGAACAATCATCTAAACTCAACAACCTGTGTCACCAGCAAGCTCTCCTTATCCTCCGTCGTAATTCCAAGTTTCTTTCCGGAGGGGCTCCAGCTGAGTGGGTATACAGGGTGCGCTGCCGGATGAACCGATGAATAGTAAGGGGCCAGCCAAGTCACCTTCCCGGAAGCCGTGTCGAACACATATACGCCATTCATCCCGCTCTCATTCTCGGAATACACATCGAAGGCAAGTTTTGTTGAATCCGCTGACCAAGATACATAGGATATCAAGTTCCCTTTGCCGATCAGGGAGCCCTGCAAGCTGCCGGACGCGTCATAGATCAACAGCTCACTGCCCTCATCCCCAGCGGACTCCGCCGTCGTCGTTACCGCGATATATTCGCCATTCGGGGAGATTTCGAAGCTCCACACATGATCGATCAAATGCACCGGCTCCGTCTGACCAGGTTCAATAACCTTAAGAACATGGTTCATATCCGTGTAATAGATCCGCCCCTTGCTCGCACCGAACGAAAGGTAGGATTCAACATGCTCATCCTCAATTTGCATGACCGAATAGGAGCCGTCTGATGCAATAAGCCGGACATCCCCTCTCCCTTGCATTGAACCGGCAGCCAGCACGTACGTATCTGAATCCAGCCAGCCACCGATCTCCATGTAATTGTCGCCTTTGATCGTTATAAGCTCTCCTGTTTGCAGATTCTTGATAAAATTGTCGGCCGTGTACTTATCCCTCCACTTCTGGATGAAGCTGTGTTTTCCATCCGGCGAAACTTGTTCTTTGACGAGTTGTGATGCGGGCGGCTGTATCTCCCGCTTCGAAAGCTCGCGGTGTTCACCGGTACTTAAATTCACGGTCGCCGAGGTGTACGCAAATTCCGGCTCCTCCGTTTCGGCAGCCTCCTTTACCATTTCCGTCACTGTAATTCGAACCTCGTCCTTCGACAGCCATGCTTCGATATTTGCAGCTGATATCCGATGCGTTCCGTCCACTATTAGCTGCTGATCATTTGGCCCGGACGATCCCTCCACGACCGTAAGTTTACGATCCCCTTGCCTGCCTCCCGAATCCGGTGCGCTCTGCTCTGGAGGTTGACTGCCGCCCGGTTCGACAACGGTCAGCCGTCCCTGCGACTGGCATGCTGCGATCAACGACATGACGACAAACGTGGCGAGCAGCCTCAAACCAAGTGGTCCTACATGACGCTTCATAAGCTGGTTCCTCCTATGCCCTTTGCCAAGGAGCTCGGCGCTGTCCTCTTAATCCGGCAGCCGCCGTATGTTTCCCTGCCTGAGCTTAAGTATAAAGAACGGATATCTCCAAAACATATCCGGCTTGTAACGAACTTGTAAACATCGCTGATCATCCAGCGGTAACGATCCAATAAAGATAAAAAAAGCCCAGACCTTAATACAAGTCTGAGCTAACTCTCGAGCAAATAATCCGGTGCTGTATCGGGCCGGTGAATCGGAAGGGTAACGGCAAAGGCAGATCCTTCTGGGCCTGAATGCATCAGCTGCACGGTGCCGTGCTGTTTCTCGGCCAGGCTGCGTACAAGCGACAATCCTAACCCCGTCCCGCCGCGGGCTCTCGACCGGTCGCTGCTTACCGTGTAGAACGGATCGAAAATCCTGTCCTTGGCTTCCTCCGGTATGCCGATTCCCGTATCTTTGATCGTAATGACCATTTGCTCCGCGCCTTGCGGGTCCACAGCGCGGTGATTGGCAATCGTTACGGTTCCGCCGGGCTTGTTGTATTTCACCCCGTTATCCAGCAGATTCAGCACGATATGCATCAAATTGTCCGGATCTGCCCAAACCGTTCCTTCCGTCAGCGAGGTATGAATGGTCACGCTCAGTTGCTCCGCCTTGGCTTGAAGTCGTTCAGCAGCCTCATGCAGGATGGGCACGATCTGAACGATTTCGGCCTTTGTTTGAAAATCATAAATATCCAGAGACGACAGCTGAAGCGACTTCTCCACCAGGCTGTACAGCCGGCCCGCCTCCTCGCGAATCCGCTCCCTCGCTTCCTCCAATAAATCCGAATCGTCCCGGTACATTTCAAGCAGATCCGCGTATGCGATAATGGAGGTGAGCGGGGTTTTCAGTTCATGGCTGATGTTCCCGATAAATTGCTTCTGCTGCTGTTCCAGCTCCTCCAATCTTGCAACGGCCTCAAGCAGCTTCTGCTTCTCCTCCGTCAGCTGACGGACCGAGGAGGAGATTCTGCCGCTCATCTCGTAGATGCCTTGAGCCAGCTCGCCAAGCTCATCCCCCCGCCTTACCGTCGGTTCGTTCAGATACTCTCCTTCGCCGATCTTCTGTGCGGCCCTATTCAGCTTGCCGATGATATGCGCCTGACGCCATACGTACAGATAGCCGATGAGGAATCCGGCAATCAATACCGCCGCTCCGGTGACGACAAACAATCTCTGGATCCGATGATAGAATGCATGCTGCTCCGCAAGGGAGGCGTGAAACTGAATGGTACCGATCTGCTCGTCCATCAGATAGAGGGGGGCCAAGTATAATAGCTGGTCGCCTTCCGTTATGTAAGCCGACCTTCCTTTCGCCGTATAGGTCAACGCATCCTGAACATCCGCCTTCGGCTGAAACGGCAGCGACGTGCCGGCAAGCGTACCGTCAAGCTTATACAGCGTGACCGCCATCCCGCTTCGGGCGCCGAGATCCACCGCCAGCTGCTGGCCCGACAGCTCCATATAGTCGTCCGGCGAACGGTTGGCGTTCACTAGATAGTCCTGATGCGTCCGTACATTGGCCGCCTCCGCTTCCTGAGCGAATGTATGCTCCAGACGGACGCGCTGGTCCTCCCTTATGCCTGCGAGCACCAGCGAGCTCAGCACGACGAGAATCGAGATGAGGAGCAGGGCAAGCAGAAGCGCCGCCTTCCATTTCAGGCCAATGCGCAGCCGGGCTTGGCTCATGACGGGTTCTCCGTGCTTTTGTAGCCGATCCCGTATACGGTCTGAATGACTTCATGCCAATCGCCCAGCTTTTTCCGAAGGCGCTGTACATGAATATCCACCGTTCGCGTTCCGCCCGCAAATCCCATATCCCACACCTGCTCGAGCAAATCTTCTCTGGAAAATACCCGCTCCGGATTTCGCGCCAGCAATGCCAGCAGGTCGAACTCCTTCGGCGTCAGCTCCAGCTGCTTGTCATCGGCCTGAACGGTACGGCTTAACAAGTTAATCGACAGGCCGGCAAGACGGACGAGCTTCTCTTGAGAAGCAGGCGCTTCTGCCGTTTCATGCGCTCGGCTGCGCCGGGACAAGGCTTTAACCCTGGCAATAAGCTCCCGCATATCAAACGGCTTGGTCATGTAATCATCGGCGCCGAGCTCCAGGCCCAGCACTTTATCGACAATGTCATCTTTTACCGTCAACAGCAGGATCGCCGGCCGCTGACGATCGCCAAGCCGCCGGCATACATCATATCCGTTAAGCTTCGGCATCATGACATCAAGCACCATGACATCCGGATCGAACGATTCGACGCGATCAAGCGCCTCCTGACCGTCTCCGGCCGTTTCAACCGTGTGGCCTTCCCTGCGCAATGCATAAGCAATCGCGCTGGCTATACTAAATTCATCATCTACGACAAGTATTTTTGTCATCAGCTTAATGAGCTCCTTTTTACTCGCCTTTCGTTGCTCTATGTATAGCATATTTGTGAGCGGATTTCATCTTTCGTTTGTTACGCATCCTTTGACCCACCAGACAATTCGACATACAGACGGGTTCCGCGTACAGCAATAAGTCCTTTCTCCACACGATCAGGATATCCCCCGTTTTCGGTTGTTGGCATGCTACTCCCCTCCGATATCAAGCTGGCGCACCCAATCCGAATCTTGCCTGGCCCTCTCAATGACGGAGCGGATAAAATCATCCTTCCCGTTCGTATAGCTTACCCGGTCATGCTTAAACTGTGCCTCAAGCTCCTTTTTTAAGTTAAAATACTGTTCGCGCGTCGCAGTATCCTTTTTCAAATACTCCCTAAATAAAAGTTGATCAGCCCAGTGCTTCCCTTGATACCGGTAGATATGCAGATGATGCGTCCCGGCCCGCCACAGGCCCCGTCTAAAAAACATACGCTCAGGGAACTCCGGTTTGGGGACATATTCGTAACCGATCTGCTCCAGGCGCCGAATATAGCGCTCATCCACTAGCCCCAGTTCACTAACGCCTGCCATGATATCAATCGTCGGCTTGGCTCCCAATCCTTGAACCGCTGTACTGCCGATATGTTCGATGCGGACCTCAAGACCTGTCATAGCGGACAATATCTTTATTTTTTCTTGCGCAAAAGCATGCCGCCATTCCGGCTCGTAGTCCATGACTACAACCTCTTCCATATTAGTCCTCCTATATTAAAGAGCGCTTGATTCGATCACCATCATTCTGTGAGCTCCTGACAGCCCAAAAAAATTCTTCACATCCGCCTCCGTCGTATCTTCAACCGCCTCCAGACACACCCTTGGACATTCCCTTGGAACATAATAGTGCGGAGCGTGATGGGCATCGATCGCCCAGGCTCATCGTGCTGGCTGTATAGGACTCTCGGTTCGAACCTCGTAATACCCGAATCCTCACTGAAATGATAAAGCACCTCATTCCCCCTCTTCTTCTGATTGCTCTTCCTGCTATTTTAAATCGTACGCTTTAGCTTCATTTCAAATGACGGCTTCGTTATGTATTCCATATAAGCGATCGTACCGGTAAACTCCAGATAAGCTTGGAACCGTGTACGGATCGCCGGTGCCGTTATGTATTGGAGAACGTCCGATTGCGGTACCCAGCGGCAGTCCGATGTCTCATCCGATGTGCACAATTCCCCTCCGCTATAGGTACACACGAAATCCATCATGACTTTTGTCGGTACCATGTCCACCCCGTTGTATCCCGGGTAAGTTGACGTATTGGAATACACACCGATCAGATGGGAAACGGTGATATCGATACCGCTCTCCTCCTTGATCTCCCTCATTAATGCTTCGATCAGATTTTCTCCGACTTCGACTTGCCCTCCGGGAAAGACCCAGCCATTTCGGACCTTGACCAGCAAAATCTCGCCTTTCTTATTCTCAACGATTCCGCCAACGGCAACAATATGGGTTGGCATGATCATGGCATTCGCCTCCGCTCGTTATTCTTGCTTATCATCAGCTTTTCGAGGAATAAACCTCATTGTAATTCACGATGGCTCCAGGGGAATGCTCTTCATCTAAAATGCGAAGCAGATGTTCTCCAATCTCGGCAGTAGACAGCAGCTGCCCTGATTCAAAGGCCTGGGAAAATGCACCGGCCAGCTCAAACTGCTTCTCATCCTGTCCTCTGGCCATGCTCTGCATTTCCGTATCCACCATGCCGGGATTGACGGCAATAATCTGAACCGGGTTCTCTCGGCTTGCTTGCTCTGCCCCTACGCACTGCGTGAACATATTCAGCCCGGCTTTTGCGGTACAATATGCGCTCATGGAAGGAGCGGGGTATACCCCCGAACCCGAAGAAATATTCATTATTTTCCGCCGTGCCTTATACCTGTTTGTTTGGTTCAAAAAGCAAGAGGTTAGAATCATCGGCGCAATAAGGGTGATTTGGACATTCTTCGCAATCTCGGCTGCGCCGCATTGTTCAATTTTCCCGAGTGGTTCCAGCATCGAGGCATTATTAATGAGGTAGAGCGTATCTGTATCCGCAAGCTCAATGCTTCTTATGATATTCTCCATGAGCTGCTCGAGACCCGAGGGGTCACTCAAGTCATACACATAATGAGTGTAACGCTCATAACGATCCAGTGTCATCGAATGGTTTCTCGCAATTCCGTAGACGGCATGTCCCTGCTGAAGAAGCATCAGTGCAAGCTGTCCTCCGATCCCTCTCGACGTGCCCGTTATAATATAGTGTCTTTGGCTCATCTTTCGCACCTCCATTTTATCTCATCCAACCGCCTTGCATGCTTTTCATCAAACATGTTGCCCTCGCGCTGGATGGAGACCTTCTGATTGGATGAATATTCCACACCATATGGATTTCCAGTTTCAATTGCTATTCTCCTGCCTGTGGCCTTCGTAGATTTCGATGTCGCCCTTAATCTTGGGCACCCTGCGAGATACATTCTTAGCAATTTAGAAGAAACCGCCGTGCTGCGGCTATGGTACGATGGGATCAGTAGAAACCCATTCCCGTAGATTCGAAAGGAGCTGCATCTGATGAATCCCACCATTCAGAGGATATCGCCAAACCTGTGGTTCAACAACGAAGCTGAGGAAGCGGCACGTCATTACGTTTCAATCTTTAACGATTCTAAAATTACAAGAGTTACGCGTCACGGGTCGGAGCAGAACGAACATCACCCGGTGGAAGAAGGCAGCGTCATGACGGTGGAATTCCAGCTGGAGGGCCAGCAATTCGTCGCTTTGAACGGGGGGCCCCAGTTCCATTTTACAGAGGCGATTTCATTTATCGTCCATTGCGAGAGCCAAGAAGAAATCGATTATTATTGGGAGAAGCTTGGGGAAGGCGGAGATGAAAAAGCCCAGGTATGCGGCTGGTTAAAGGACAAATTCGGCGTGTCCTGGCAGGTTGTCCCTGCAAATCTGAGCACGATGATCACCAATCCGGATCGGGCGAAAGCGGAGAGAGTCATGAGCGCGCTGCTGCAGACCAAAACCAAAATTGACCTGCGAGCATTAGAGGAAGCTTATGAAGGGTAAGCGATGAGTAAAGGGTGCCGAGCGGCACCCTTTACTTTTCCAGATCATATTACGGAACGCCTGCAGCTGGCAAACGGCCCATGGCTTGTCATCGATTATAAGTTTCGATTGTGTAGAATCGGTTCCCTTCACTTTGAAAATATTCGCAAACGAGAGCAATCGTTCCGCATCAGCCGCTGTAATCATCTTGTCTCTGTCCTCCCAGCTTAAGGCAATGGGTAATGTTCAAGTGCTGCGGAGATTCTGAGAAACCCAAGCTGATGTAGAAATCCCCGGCCTGCGTCTGATCCGTTCGCAGAACCAGCCAGCTGTAATGATCAGCGGCCGCTTGGATGACTGCTTGCATCAGCATTCTCCCGACCCCCTGTCTCCGAAATTCCGGCAGCACATACATTCTCCGCACCCTGCCGGTGTCCCCGCCCGAATCGGGCGTTTGATTCAGCCCGCAAATGCCGATGATTCGACCTTCGGATCTGCATACGAACAATGCTTCATGATTGCGGTCAAACCGGTTAACACCAGAGATATACTCATCCACGAGCCGGCGGATATGCCTGAAACCTTCCCTGCTGCTTTCGGATACCAGCTCATCTAATTCACCAGGATGGAATCCCTGAACTTGATAGACCTGCATCTGCTTCCCTCCTCTAATCAGCCTTATGTAACCGTCCATGGTTCCGCCCCCTGTTCCATCTTGATCTGCAACGGTGAATCATCCAGAGCACACGTGTATACGGTATTATTATACTTCTTCTTTAATTACGAAATGGCTTCCGATATCACTGCCAGGTCAATCGCTTGTTTTTGAAAAAAAACTCCTCCAATAAACCTGGCGGGCAGCCCACGTTTATTGTAAGGAGTGCTCTTCATTTCTTCCGGTCATAGCCGGATCTTTAGCTCATGAATATTCTTCCGCAGCCATCGCGGCTGCCTTCGTCTCATGCACGGTGCCAAAGGGATGCTCCGGAGGCGCATAGATTACATAGACTTTCAGAGGCTTATTGCCTGTATTTGTTACGTTGTGCCACTTTCCGGCCGGGATCATGATCGCATCATCGTCACGAGCTTTCTTCACAAAGCTCAAGTTGTTCCTCGTATCCCCCATTTGGACAAGCGCTTCGCCCTCTTCGATTCGAATGAATTGGTCCGTCTTTGGATGGACCTCAAGACCAATGTCACTGCCAACATCTATACTCATCAAGGTGACTTGAAAATATTTCCCCGTCCATATCGCTGTACGAAACGTGTCATTTTGTTTTGTAATTTTTTCAATATCGACAACGAAGGGTTTCATGCCCTGATCCGTCAATACCTCCTCGTGCATAGCCCCAAACCGTTCCGCATACTCGATCTCACTGGTGGCAGCGTGCACAAACACCTCTTGAATAGCAGGGTTACGATAGGATGATCCCTGCTCCTGGTATGTTTTATACCCCTCGATTCCCGACTCGTACGCCATGTTCAACCCTTCTAAATAATGACCAAACGCAGCGTGATTAATGATCTCGCCATCAGGCTGATTGCCGGTAAGCGCAACATAAAGATTCATAAATTGATTTAGCTGCCTGTTTCTGTGCTGTAAAGCCTGAGCAATCTGCCTCTTATGGTTGGGAGTCGGCGCTGCTTCTGCCAATTTCGTATACAGGTCAATCACGGCGCGCTCTCTTCGTACACTCGAAAGAATTGCCTCCGATATTTGATAGAGCTGATCGGATTCGATTTTATTCATAATGTGATTAATTCATTCCTCTCCGCGGGTGTTCATAAACCCATCGTATGCCTAGTTTTTGCAAATGTTCCTTGAATTTCAGGTTCCGACGGGCATGGCCATCCATTAAACGGTTGAAATTTGTATTTTCATACAGAATGTTTGTAAAATTTCGCATAGTCATGTACTATAGGCTTGATTGCCAAAAAGAGAAAACAAAGGAGGTCTTCAATGGACGACATGATGTTTGAGGTTGGAACCGCTTTAATTTTGGTTGCCATCGCCTCCGTTATTGCCGGAAAGCTTAAATTTTCCATCATCCCCTTCTTGATTGTTCTCGGTATGCTGGTGGGTCCGCATGCGCCGACCATCGGTATCCTCGACTTCAAGTTTATTGACAGTCAAGGCGTTATTGATTTTTTAGGACAAATCGGTATTTTATTTCTATTATTCTATCTGGGACTTGAATTCTCGGTTCAGAAATTAGTGAAATCTGGGCGAAACATTGTGACTGGAGGAACAATCTATGTCACGTTAAATTTCGTGCTGGGGCTTGCTTACGGTTTTTTGGTCCAAATGCCGCTTTATGAAACGCTGATCATCGCAGGGATGCTCTCCGTTTCTTCCACGGCGATCGTCGCCAAAGTACTGGTTGATTTGCGCAGGACCGGTAACGCGGAGACGGAGCTC
The DNA here is from genome assembly GCF_038003785.1 of Paenibacillus sp. FSL W8-0919. NCBI lineage: Bacteria > Bacillati > Bacillota > Bacilli > Caryophanales > Paenibacillaceae > Paenibacillus > Paenibacillus sp. FSL W8-0919. Next base: position 3,297,446 of record NZ_JBBOPV010000001.1, on the reverse strand, counting down.
ATCCTCGGCATGATTTTATTTGACGATATTTTCCTCGCTGTGTTCTTGTCGGTCATGTCCGGCTTATTGCTCGGGGGAACGGCTTCGATCGGAGCCACCATCTTGTCCGTTGGCATCTCCATCGGATATATGCTGCTGTTCTTCGTGATCGCAAGGAAAGGACCGCCTATCCTAAACAAATTGCTGCGTATTACATCGAATGAAATTTTTATCATTGTTGTTTTCTCGACCATGATCTTTATCGCAGGCTTCTCGGAAAAGCTTCACGTTGCAGAGGCAATCGGCGCGCTGCTATTCGGGCTTGCGTTATCGGAAACGGAGCACAGTGAACGGATTGAACAGCTCGTCGTTCCGTTCCGCGATTTTTTTGGAGCGATATTTTTCTTCAGCTTCGGGCTCAGTATTGATCCGTTATCATTAGGCAATGCGTTCTGGCTTGCGATCGGCGCCGTGATTCTAACGATTATCGGCAACCTGATTGCCGGAATGATCGCCGGGCGGAAGGCGGGACTGTCGCATAAATCTTCGCTTAACATTGGACTCACCATCATGGCGCGCGGCGAATTCACGATCATCGTAGCCAATTTGGGTGTGGCCGGCGGATTATCTGCCTTGATCAAGCCATTTTCCGCACTATATGTTCTCGTTCTCGCTATTTTGGGACCGCTCTTGACGAAAGAATCGAAGCGGATCTACCGCGGCGTAAACCGGATATTCAAATGGAGCGAGCCGGTGGAGAAAGGGAAGAAAAAGCATTCCAGCGTGAGTGAGGTCAGCGAGGTCAGTGAAGACTCGAAAATCAAACTGGATCAATAAACATGGAAGGAGGAACTCCATATGAGTTTCATTCGTGAGTCCGAACTGCCGGGCATCGGGAAAAAGTTTCTCATTCAGACCCGATCAGGAGATAAATTGGCTGTCATTATTCATAACGACGGCCGAAGAGAGATGTATCATTTTGAGGACGATGATCCTGAAGAAACCCTCTCCCAGATTTCTTTGGACGATGACGAAGCAAGACAAATCGCTGCGATCGTCGGGGGGATGGTTTACAAGCCGAAAGAGCTTGAGACTATTGAAGTGTCGCTTCAAGACCTGATCATCGAGTGGATCCGCGTAGAACCGCATTATCAAGGAGCGGACAAATCGATTGAGGAGCTCGAAATACGTAAAAGGACGGGGGCCAGCATCCTTGCGATCGTCAATCGCCACCAGCAAAAAATAAACCCCGGGCCGGAGCACATCCTTTCCGTCGGTTCCACGCTCGTACTGGCTGGAGAAAGACAGCAAATCCGGCAGTTCAAAGAGCTTCTGATGGGCAAACGAACCGGCGAGCCCGATCAAGTATAACATCTGCACTCATTCTATATGATCATGTAATAAGGAATCTTCCTTAATCTAAAAAGCACCCTTCGGATGGACACCGGGTAATCCCAGTCGTGCATCACGTAAGGGTGCTTTTTAAAATTGCGGGCTTCAATCCAAACTTGCTTTTCCCTGCATCAGGCAGGCTATTGTCCCCGCGCTGTAGGCCCTGATCTTGATCAGCTAAGCTCAGCTCCAATGCCCTGAGCCTCAAGCAAAGGTGCAGCTCCGCCTGCCGCCTGCAATCATATTATGCATGTGCCTATATCAGCTTTTTGACGATAATATCCACGATCATGAATACCAGTGCGGCGCCGACACCAAACGTCCAATACAGCAAATGCTCCGATTGACCGAAGTTTACGGAAGCATCGGAAAAGATCAGCATCGAGACGAGCAGGCCGAGTACGCCATACAGCGCCACCGTTATCAACGCCCGAACGATGGCCTTCCGGGGTCGTATCCGTTGCAGAATTAGCTCGATACCAATCGAAATCGGGACCCCAATGAGCAGCATAATCATTACGCTGTAGATGCCGACGACAACAATATAAAAGGTAAATCCGTAATGTAGGTTCATCATGACAAGCGCCATCACGGATGTAAAGATAAAGGACGCAGCGATCCCCGAAATGCATTTTTTGATCAGCATACTCAGCATTCTATCGCTCCATTCCTTCATGAATATCGGCCTATCCTTCAATTGGCTTCATTTGCAGCCAGGTTACCGGCTTCCATCGCTCCGTAAATCGTGAGCGCCTTCTCCATCTTCTGAATGTACGCTGCCGAGCCGCCGGAGCACAGCAGCTTCACATCGTTCCGTCCGCTGCTGCCAAGCAGGCCGCGTTCTCTCAGCACCTCGACTAGTCGTTTGACGGTCCCCATGCTGCCGTCGATGATCCGAATGTGCTTCGGCAGCAAATCGCACAAGATGTTCCTGTAAAAAGGATAATGCGTGCAGCCCAGCACGACGGTCCCATATTGCGACAGGTCGAACCCTTCCAGCTTGCTCCTGAAATACGCCTTCATGACTTCCGGGTCAAAGTTCAGGGCCTCGCAGTGCTGGACGAGCTCAGGGAGCGGCAGGGAATCCACGATATGCCTGTCGTCCACGCGATGCACGAGCTCCCGGTATTTGGCTTCCTTCAATGTAAGCGGCGTCGCCAGGACTAGGATTCTTTTCCCGGTGTCCCGGTTGATTTGTACGGCCGGTTTGACGGCAGGCTCCATGCCGATAATCGGAATGTCGTATTTCTTTCTTAGATCTGAAACGGCGAGGCTCGTCGCGGTATTGCACGCAATAACGATTGCTTTGACCTCTTCTTCCATGATGGTTTCGATGGAATGCTGTATATAGGTCTTCACGTCTTCCGCCGCCTTCGAGCCGTACGGTACATGAAGCGTGTCGGCATAGAACAAAAAATCCTCCTGCGGCAGTCTCTTCATGGCCGTCGATAATACGGTCAATCCGCCCAGCCCCGAGTCAAAAAAAGCAATTCTCATGATTTTCACCTTCGGTATGTTCGTTGTGTTCGTATCGCCACCTGGTCGAATACGTTCTTAAGTAAACCATATTCGCGGGCGGTTTGAAAAGCCAATTGGCCCAGGTCCGAGCGGAAAAGTAGCCATACTCCAAAAAAATCTTCTTCCCTCGAAGCCCGTTGACAGCTCATCTATGCGAATGAAGACATGAACAATCCTTGTTATGTGAACGCTCTGACATCGTGGTCTCCCGACCTTTGTTGCCACATTTACAGAACCATCTTTTCGATCAGACCGCCGCTCTGGAATACAGCAGGGCACCGCCGGAGCCGAGGATCACGAAATGTTTGCCGGATGGGGAAAATCCGCACCTCACGTTTCCGTCCAATCGGTTCAGATCCAACATGACGGTGTCCTTCAAGTACTCGTAACCCTGCCTGAAGACGTTGTCCAATACGACGGAGGACCTCGGCCACCATGGATAGATGACCTCCAGCATCCATCCGTCATTCGTAAGCCGAATGCCGTCCCCGGATTCGAATCCGAATATCGTGATCAGCTGCTCATCATGCGGAATGCGGAAGGTCAATCCATCCGGACCCATTCCTTCCTCCGTTGCATTCTCATCCCGGTTTCGATGAAGCAGCTGCCCTGTTCCTGGCTGCGTTACGCTGTAACCCGAGCTGCTGATCAGGACGAGATTTTCTTCCTGATCCCAGCCGCAGGCCGTACAGCCTGAAGCAGGAACGACGATCTCGGCTGCCCATGGGTGCGGAGGCTTTGCAGGCTCCATGGCTTGCGCGCGCTGAAGCAGCTGAAGCTCATAAGATGTGCGGATTTCTTTCTGAGGACTTCTTCCAAATTTCATGCATGATTCTCCTTCATTCGGTATGATAGGCACCTTTCCCTCATTCCCTCAATATAGTGTAAAAGGGAAGGACGGGATGAAGTATGGAACTGAACTCGGCGCAAGCGCAGCGGGCGATTTTTCTGGCGGCCGTCTGCAGTCAGACGTATGCGCAATTTTCGAATCCGGACGGATCGTTTGTGCTTCCGGCGAATTACTCGCTCTACGATACCATTGAAGCCAGATCCTTACTTAGCGTATGGGAACGGTTCGGGTTTATTCTTGAGTCGGACGAAGAGATCGTCATTGCCTTCCGGGGAACCAGCTCGACAAGCAACTGGATCGCTGACGCGATCGCCTCCCAAAAACGGTTCAGCTATATCAAGGACGACGTCCTCGCCCACCGCGGGTTCACGGGTATCTATTCTTCCGCCCGCAAGCAACTTACGGCTGCGCTTCGGCGGTTGGATCCTGACAAGCCCTTGTTCCTGACCGGGCACAGCCTGGGTGCAGCCCTTGCAACGTTATGCGCAATAGACGTCGCCGCGAATACGGAACGCGCTCCCTTCCTGTTTACGTTCGGGTCGCCGCGCGTTGGGGATCACGCTTTTTCGAAAGCCTTTGCCCAATATGTGCCGAACAGCTACCGGATCGCCAATCTGCTCGATGTGGTAGCCCATGCCCCGCCTCCTGTCTACAAGCTTCCGAAACGGAACAAAACCTATGACTACAGCCATGTTCCCTCCCCCTGCGCGCTTAACTTTCAGAACGGCTCCGTATCCGCCAATCATATCATCGGGAATTATTATGCCGAGCTTGCCAAACGGGAGCCTGAATTTGCCGGGTTATTGTCTGAGACGAATCCCGGCTTCTGCCCGGGTACGGAATTCATGATCCCTCAAATAGCGGGGAACTAGTACGCTGCATCACGGTATCCGGCCATAGTGGGGCATCAATTCTCCCTAAATTTGCATTATGGTCGCTTCCGGTTCAGGGGAGTGATTCCTCGGATGGCGTCAGCATCGGAAACAGCCGCTTGATTTCATCCGCGCTCGGCCTCCTGCTATAATCCGCTATCTCAAACGGCTCTGCATATTGGATCTTCGCGGCGTGCTTCTCACCGTACCCCTCCACAATCGCAGGGATCATCTCATCCGACACGCGCAGGAAGGTTTCCCAATGCTTCAAAATAAATTGACGCTTCTCCTCCCAGCGCTCCGGAACATCCTGCAAGAAGCCTCCTTGCCATGGCGCAAATTCATAAAACTGGGAGGCATGCGCGTCACACGCCAGCAGCTTACGCTCCATGACATCCCCGGCGTCGATAACGATATCCGGCTTGTACGAACGCCTTGCCGCATAATCCGGCATGAGCAGATATAGGGGCGACTTCGTCAGCGCCGGAACCTCCGGAACGGCGTTAGGCACATTGGCAACGAAATCCGCTGCATCCCGCACCGCCCTGCCCGCATTCCGATTGTCCGCATGGCCGGGACCTTCCGGATGGAAGGTGATGACGATATCCGCCTGCCACCCCCGGATCAGTCGGATCACTTCTTTGCGCACCTCTACGGTCGGCATCAGCTCCCCGTCCGGGATGGGAAGCACGGTATATTCCTGAACACCGAGATGTCTGGCCGCTGCGTAATAATCTTGGAATCGAAGTTATCCTCGATATAACGTTCCGAGAAACCCAGAAACACCGGTATGACATGCTCAGCATATGTCTCCTCCAACTCCTTCACATGCCGCGGCAGTACATAACAGCCTTCAATGATCAGATGCTGTCGGTTTTCAATGGCCGTCATGATCATCCCTTTCACGATGGGCCATAGTTTGCTGCCGATCTGCTCCGTGCTGTCGAGCGGTGTAAATCCGCAGTCCGGATTCCCCCGATATAACCCCATTTTCAAATGATCGATTGATACATAAGGAATATGGTACGTCTCAAGCAAGGTTTGGGCCAGCAGCGTTTTTCCGGTACAGCTGCTGCCGCTGATCAGGATGATCATGTTATCGTTCCTTTCCGCTTATCCTAGTAAATCAACCGTTCGTATGACTGACCTGGATCGGATCAAGAGGCTTCCACTGTTTTCAAAATTCAAAATATTCCCTGTTCATTATACCACTCTATCAACTGACGAGCGGCTCTCTATTCGAAATTAAAATCGTCTTTAAGGCTTCTTAGCTTGTGATCCCGGTTTCGAAGTGTTATTTTTATTAGGATAACATTTGGTTATGAATGAGATGAGAGAGCAGGAGCGTTTATGTCAAGAAAAGTATCGATCCGGGTCCTCGCGGAGGAGCTCGGCTTATCCAAATATGCGGTTTCCCGGGCGCTAAGCGGAAAGTCCGGAGTCAGCGAAGCTACGCGGCAGCGCGTAATGGAACTGGCTAAAACGCTGGGATATCAGCACCGGCAGCAAGCTCCGGCCTTGCAGATCGGGGAACGGGAACAAGCATCGTCCGCCCCGTACATCCTCGTGTGCATGAGTCATGCCCATTCCGCCAACGCCGTTTATTGGCAGCGGGTCTTGAACGGATTGCTGCGCAGCTGCGACGAGCTGGGATATCCGACGATCATCGTGTCCCCCGAGCCGGAACCGGCCCGGGCCGACCAATCGCCGCAGCAAGCGATCGCTCCCCATCTCGATTGGTCCCGGTGCGGCGGCATCGTGGTGATGGGCAACCTTCCCGAGGCGGTTCTCAGCCTCATCGCCCGCGCGGAGCGTCCGTACGTGCTTGTTGATCATACAGATGACCTGACCTCCTGCGATAAAGTAAACAACGATAATATCGAAGCCGGAGCGGCTATCACAAGGCATCTGCTCTCCCTGAAATGCAGGCATATCGCCATGATCACGGATGAGACCTGGTCGCCCAGCTTCGAGGATCGCCTTACGGGTGCCAGGATAACGATAAGCCGCCAGCCCGAAGGGGCGGTCAAGCTTACCGAATGGAGAATCCGTTACGGAGCTCCCTGGGAGCAGTCATTATATGAAAGGATGCTGGAGCTTGGGCCGGCATCGCGCCCTGACGCGTGGATCGGCGCTAATGACGATATTGCGATCCGCTGGATGCGCAAGCTTCAATCGGAAGGCCATGCCATTCCAGCGTTTACACGGATCGCCGGCATCGATAACGTGGAAGCCGCAACCCTTGTCACGCCTTCGTTGACTACCGTCAATCTGTGCAAGGAGGAGCTGGGACAGCGGGCAGTCGAAGCGCTGATACGCCGCATGGAGCGTCCCGGCGCTCCTACGGAGACGATCCATCTATCGACCCGGCTAATTGTCCGGGACAGCGCCTGAATGTTCTTGAGTAATGTAAAGGTGCCCGTCATCCCATGACGGTTGGGCATTCCTAACATATGCTTCAACAGACAAAGAAACCCGCTTCAAGAAGCGGGTTTCTTTGTATTAGTACTGGTCCATTCGGAGCGCCCTTCGTTACACCAAGCCCTTCTTCATTCCTTGCAAAACAAGCTGCGCAAACAGGCTGTTGGACCAGGCAAACCAGGAACGCGTATACTGATCCGGGTTATCGGCGTGGAAGCCTTCATGCATAAACCCGGTTCCTGCATCGGTAGTCTCCAGCATATCGATCATCGACCGGAGCTCCTCATCCGTCGAAGCCGTTAATCCCTGCATGGCGAGGGCCATATGCCACACGTATCCGGGCGGCGTATGCGGACTCCCGATCCCCTTGGCGGCTGATCCTTCATAATAATAAGGATTTTCCTTGCTCAGGATGAAGCGGCGTGTATTTTGATAGATCTCGTCGTCTTTGTCCGCGAAGCCCAGATATGGTATGGAAAGCAGGCTCGGTGTTCCGGCATCGTCCATCAGGCAGTAATTGCCGTAACCGTCCGTTTCGTAGGCGTACGTAGATCAGGCCATATTCGGGATGCCGGTAGGTGCCGTATAACCGGATTCCGTGCTCCACCTCTTCTTCAAGCTTCGAGATGGTGTTAACCAGCGCTTCGTCGCGGAACACCCATTTAGCGATGTCCTTCATTTGCCGCAGGGACACGACCGCGAACATATTCGCCGGGATATTAAAATGGAATTCGCAAGCGTCGTCGCTGGGCCGGAAGCCGGACCAGATCATTCCCGTATAATTGACCGGCATGCCCATGCCCTCGTTCCGGAGCGTATCGATCGACGGGCAATTCCGGCGCTCGAAGCGGTAGGCTGAACGCTCGAAATGCCGCTGCTCAGTCTGCCAGAGGCGTATGATGCCTTCCATGACCCCCTTGAACCGCTCGTCGAAAATATCGCTCCGTCCCGTTTCCTGCCAGTACGCATAGGCAAGGCGGATCGTAAAGCAGAGGGAGTCGAGCTCGAATTTACGCTCCCACACCCATGCCGACATCTCGGTCTCGTCATTGGCATCCCAATGCCAGCCGTTGGCGGATTCGTTAAATGCATTCGCGTACAGGTCATGGCTTGCATACATCATATGCCGCTTCACAAGCCCTCCGATGATCCGCTGCAGATCCGGATCCTCCTTGGCCAAAGGCACGTAATGGATCACCTGCTCGACGGAATCGCGCAGCCACATCGCCGGAATGTCGCCTGTAATAACGAATGTGGTGCCGTCATCCATCAGCTTCGTTGTCGTCTCCAGGGTGTTCGAGAAGCAATTCAAAAACTGCTGCAGCAGCCTTGGGCGATGCGCCAGCTTGACTCTGGCCTCCTCCATCGTCGCCTGAACAGCAGCCGGCAGCTTCATGTCCGGGATGTCAATCTTCGGGAGTTTGTATTGAATCAAGGTTTGTGATCCTCCTCGTTGTCATAAATTTCTTCCAGTCGCTAGCCTTCAACCCGTAAGTTCACGGCTTCTCCCCGCTTCGAATCGGGACCGACCCGAATGCGGAATTCTCCCGGCTCCACAACGGCCTTCATGTCGGGACCGATCAGCTCCAACTGTTCGGGTCCGACCGTGAATGTCACCTCCCGGGATTCCCCGGCTTTCAGGAACACTTTGCTGAAGGCCTTCAGCGCCTTCTCCGGCCGGGTTACCGACGCGGCCAGATCGGAGACATACAGCTGAACGACTTCAGCGCCATCCCGAGGGCCGCTGTTGGTTACGACGATCCGGACCGCAGCGGAGCCGTCAGCCGGAATAACGGCAGGCTCTACGTTCAAATTGCCGTAATGGAAATCCGTATAGCTTAACCCGTAGCCGAACGGATATCTCGGCTCCAGATCCGTTTCGAGATAACGCTTGCCACGGGTCCGCTTCGCATTGTAGTTGATCGGCAGTTGGCCGACCTCCTTCGGAATGGTCAGCGTCAGGCGACCGGACGGGTTGACGTCACCGAACAAAATATCCGCGATGGCGCTGCCACCCTCCTGACCGGGATACCATGCTTCGAGGATCGCCGGAATATGCTCGTCGATCCACGGCTCGGTAATCGGTCGGCCGTTGATATAGACGACCACCACCGGTTTGCCGAGCTTATGGATTTCCTGCAGCAGTTCCAGCTGCACGCCCATTAAATGCAGGGTGGAGCGGTCGATGCCTTCTCCGCATTCCATATCGCTCTGGGCAAGCCCGGTTACGACCGAAGCGCCGGTTCGGAGATCGATCGTGCCTTCCCCGAAATCTCTCGCGCTGGAGCCGCCGATCGCCATCACGATGACATCGGCCTCCGCCGCGCATGCCAGCGCATGGGAGAAGCCCTCTCGGGAATCGCCTTGGATTCGGCATCCGGGCGCGTACAGAACGCGCGAGTCCGCATCCTCGCCAATGTATCTGCGGATCCCCTCCAGCACGGTTATGATCTGACCCGGCGGCTGCGGGGAGGTATAATCGCCGAGTTGGTTGTATGGCGCATTGGCGTTAGGTCCGATGACCGCGATTTTACCGGTCTTCGGGTTCAGGGGCAGGACGTTGCCTTCATTTTTCAGCAGGACAATCCCCTCGGCCGCTACGCGGCGGGTTAACTCAATATGCTCCTCGCACCCGATGACCTTCTCCGCCCGTTCAGGGTCCGTATAGGGACGGTCGAACAAGCCCAGCCGGAATTTCATCGCAAGAACTCGGCCAACCGCCGTGTTCAGGTCGTCCTCGGTGATATGTCCCTGCTCCAATGCCTGCCGTAGATACACCTGGAACATCGATCCCGACATCTCCATATCGACGCCGGCCGTGAGAGCCTGTGCCGCGGCTTCCTCCCCGGAAGCGGCTGTATTATGGCCGCTCTTCAGCATGTCGATCGCGCCGCAATCGGTGATGACGAAGCCGTCGAAGCCCCACGCTTCGCGCAGCACGTCATGCAGCAGGTACCGGCTGGACGTGCACGGCACTCCGTCGATTTCGTTATAAGCGGTCATCACCGATTGCGCGCCCGCTTCGACGGCTTTCCGAAACGGCAGCAGATCGATTTCGTGCAGCTCGCGAAGCCCCATATGGACGGGCGCCCCGTTGCGCCCGCCTTCCGAGGCGCCATAGCCCGCGAAATGCTTCAGCGTAGCCAGCAGGCTGTCCTCCGCATCGAGGCGGTCGCCCTGCAGCCCCTGCACGGCTGCCACCGCAAACTCGGCCACCAGATGCGGATCCTCGCCGAACGTCTCCTCGGTGCGGCCCCAGCGGGGGTCACGCACAACGTCCAGCACAGGCGAGTACGTCGCTGCGCCGCCTTGGCTGCGGGTTTCGGCGGCAACGGCGCGGCACATGCTCCGGAACAGCTCCGGATTCCAGGTGCTTCCGATCGTAAGCGGAACCGGGAATACGGTCGCGCCGATCGCCATATGCCCGTGGGAGCATTCTTCCCCGAACAGAATCGGAATGCCGAGCCGCGAATGCTCGATGGCATAGCGCTGGATCACGTTGACCGCTTCCGCCCCTTCCCGCGGGGATAACCCGTTTTCAAGCGTCACCTCAGTCCATGGATCCACCCGCAGCGTTCCGTATAAAGAGCCGATGCCGCCTTCCGCAAGCTGCTGCTTAAATTCGTCCGTCACCCGAATCGTACCGTCATCGCTTCGGGTATAGGCTTTCCAGCCGAACGGCTGAATGAGCTGACCGATTTTCTCCTCGACCGTCATTCGAGCAAGCAAGTCTTCGACACGCCGCTCAATCGGCAATGAAGCGTTCTTATAATCCATCGCGCACCTTCCTTATCATGAATGATTGAATGTCATAAGAATGTCTTAGTTACTATCGTTATTTTTGTTAGGTTAATGTATAATAACGTTATTACCGACTAGTCTACGTTCTTTTTTATCAGCCGTCAATGCGGGATTTATAATAGCTGCACCTCAAGCCAACCAAAGCTTGGGAGCATGAATAAAGAGGCTCGCCGGCACGAGCGAATCGGCCGGCGAGCCTCCCTTGGACGACGGACAGGTCTTTAGCTGCCGAAGCCGCCTCCCCTATCTACAAAAAGCCCCCTCATCCCGATTAATGATTAATGGTATAGCATGGGCATGCGGTCCAGGTCTAATATCAGGCCTGTTGATGCTGCACGATCCGCACCTCTTCCGGACGATATACGGTCTGTACCTGCCCTTGGGAGTCGGCCGTGAACATAACGGTTCGCTCCCGTTCCAACGGAAACCGATAGGCCGCTCCGGAATCAGGGTCTCGTACCTCGATATCCGTTGTAACTCCATACTCGGAGATGAAGATGTACAGGCTGCCCCGTTCAAACGCCAGCTTGCGGCCGTAAATGCCCGGCAGCCCGCCTCCTTTCAGCCATTCCAGCTCCGGCGAAACGGCGGCCGCTTGAATCGCCTCCGAATACAATGCCTGAATCGGCTCCCAGCGCTCGTTCAGCTCGACCGGCAGCGGACACCAGATGAACCGCCCCGAACCCAAAGGAACCGTAATCGGCGCAAGCTCGCCGTCCGGCTGCCCTGCGGGGCGATCCACCGCCAATGTGCCGATCTTCCGCTCGCCGAACGAAACGGCATAACGATCTTCCGCCAGCTGCAGCGTCTCTTCCCGAAGAACGTTCGCATGAATCGTCTCTCCAAGCTCCGACTGCAGACGCTGGTGTGCCGGTCCCCAGTACGCATCGGTACGGAGCGGTCCGCTCCAGAGAACGGTGCTGCCGGCTCTTGCCAGCCCAAGCAGTTCCTCGAACGCCGCATCGTCGAAATTATGGGCGCTCGGCACGATGATCAGCTTGGCCGGATGCCGCTTCAGATCGGCCAGCTGATATTCGCCGATGCCGCGCGGATGCACATTCATGCCGAAGGTAAGAGTACGCATGGCTCTTGTCGTTGCTTCATACGCCAGCTTTCGGCTCGAAAAATCGTTCGAATACGGAAATACGACCGCGATCTCCTCCAGCTGCCGGTTATCGTCGAAGATGCCCGCCGCTTCGTTCATAAAGCGTCCGAAATCATAGGACACGTCAGCCTCCGGCTTCTGCGTGCCGTCAGCCCGAAGCGCTCCGATGTTGGATTCGTTGGCGTTATCCATGAAGTAATTGATATTCCAAATCCACTGCACGGCCCCCGCTCCCCCGGTCGAAAAAGCGTAGGCATATTTGCGCTCCAGCATATTGCGCAGCTCCTCTTCCGTCCGCTTGGCAATGCCGTCAGGACGCTGCACGTGCATGATACCGGTCTCCTGGACCAAATTCGGCTTGTCCGGCGTCTTCGTGAATATGCCGTCCCATGCGAGATGATCGTTCTGCCACCAGGAATGGACCGTCGTATAATCGACGACGGGGCCGTAGAAGGACGGCGACGGACGCTGGGAGCAGATGCCCTCATCCTGCCCGACCGTAACCAGCTGGTTCGGATCGCAGCGGCGGATCGTCCCGATCAGCTCGGAGGCCCAGCGATTATGCATGTCCATCGTGAACAGCGTGAAATCCAGCCACGGCCCCCATTTCTTCGGCTGCAGCACGCTATTGAACAGCTTGTCGTCCGGACTCGGAGCCATAGCTGCTTCGAACGAAGGGAGCTCGCCCGGCGTCATGTTCCAGCGCTCCTGGAGCAGCGCAATATCGCTGCCGTGCCGCTGCCGGAGCCACTCGGCCCATGCCTTCCGCTCGAACCGGTCTCCGATCGTGACGGGACCTTCAAAGATCCGCTTCGGATCAAATAGCGACGGCTCGTTGATCAGATCCCAATGCACATTGGTCGTCCCCTGGTGTCTTGTCACGATGGAAGCCACAAATCGCTTCTGTGCCTCTACCGAGCGCGGGTCCAGGTACGGGTTCACGCCTTCCCAGGCTTCCGGTGCAAACGAGAAGAAGGTAAAGGTCACCTCCAGCTCATGCCGTTTGGCAGTCAGAATAAAGGCGTCGATCGCCCGCATCACATCCTCGGCCGCATGGCCGTCGGCGAACATGATCATCCGGTATCCGGTCCATATCCCCGTCCGGATCAGATTGATGCCGGCCCGCTTCATCTCGGCCATATCCGCATCCCACCGCTGCACGTTCGGCAGATGGAGGAACTTGCGCGCAACGTCGGAGGTCATATACGTCATACCGACAATCGGGACGGTTCGGCCGCCGCGGCGGAAATAGTCGCGTCCGCACTCCAGCCGATCTCCAGCCTGCAGCAGGGAGCGGTCGACGCCCCATACCGCCTGGGTCAGATTGCGCTGTTCACCGGACTCGGAGACGGCTTCGCACGTGATCCGGTAAAGGCCCGGTTCCAGCCGCACGGGGATGGATAAGCGAAGCTGCTGTAGATCCCGCTGCAGCGCGCCGGCTTCGGACCTCGCCTGCCCGGACCATACGGGCTTCCCGGAACCGTCCTTGATGAGGCGTACCTCGAACTGCCATGCCTGAGCCGGAACGGACGTCCGCGACAGCGCCTGCAGCTGAATCGTCACTTGCGGCGATTCGCCCGGCTCATATGCGGCATAGTTCGGCTTCAGCCAAAGCTCGGTCACGCCTCTGCCGGCATATTCAGCCAGCTCCCGCAGCGCGGCCGCACCTTCCGATTCCCAGAATATGGCCTGCAGCTGCTGGTTGATCAGAATCCAGCGGCCCCCGGCATAGTCGCCCTTGTGCTGCTCCAGCATCACCACCGGTGCGCAGCGCTCCCGCTGATCTCCGTCCTCGCCGATCAAGAGCGGCGAGATAACGGCGTCCATGGGACCGCATGCCCCCATCTCGGCGGGAATATCGCTTGCCTTGGTTGGATGCAGCGTCAATCCCCACGTCGGTTCAATGCCGAACAGCTCCTCACGCCCCTGCAAAATCGGAAATTCGGCAGATGCCTTCAGCTTCCTTACCCGCGACACATCCACCGCCAGCGCGTCGTGAATATCCATCCGCTGATGATAGGCCAGCTGCTCGCGTTCGGCATGCCACGATCCGTTCAGCTCGCGGACCGGCCGCCGAAACGGCACGCCACCCGCATGGACCAGACCGCCGCCGTCCTTCAAATGGGATTCGATCGCCTCCCAAGCCGCTTTTGGAAAATACGGCCCGTGAAGGTGAATCAACGTATCCCAGCCGCCTTCCGATAACCGACCGGCTAACGTCTCGGCGCTTGCGACCTCCGTCCATTCCTTCATCCGCTCCAGCGCGTCCGCGGTTGGCCGCTCGCCCGCATACGGGAACTGCTCGTCGTAAAATAACAGCGTTCTCATCATCCTTTACTCCTTTCCGGCTCCGTCTCTCGGCTGGCCGTCGGCGTAGACGGATGTCCCGCGCGTTCTCGCCCAATCGGCAATACGGGATGGATCTCCCGTCCACAGACGCTCCCGTCCCCACTGGTTCGTCTCGGGCCTGCCCTCGCATTCGATACGGATGACCGGGAACAGCTCGGTCGGACGCTCCTTCGGCAGTCCTTCGATCCAGAGCACGTCACGCTCCTGCCGGAAATCCAGCTCCTGTCCTGTCGTCAGCAGCGTTACCCGGTTTACGGGCGTGATGAGATCCGCCAGCCGCAGCACCGGTCTTCCGTCCCAGAACCGGATAATGAGATACAGATGATTGTCCTTCATGGTCTGCCGTCCGTAGGTAATAAACTCGGTCAGGTTTCCGCCGTCCGAGCCATAAATCGCCTCGCCGTGCACCTCCAGCCATTGCCCGATCTTGAGGGCACGCTCGACGAACGCAGGAGGCAGCTGCCCATCAGGCTGCGGCCCGACATTGAGCAGGAGATTGCCGCCCACCGTGCCGCCCTTCTCCGCGCACTCGCACAGCATGTCGAGCAGTACATCGGCCGGACGCCAGCGTTCGCCGTTCGTATAGCCCCACAGCCGCCACGTCGTCACCTGGCTGGACTCCCAGAGCCGCTTCTGGTCCGGGACGATGACATGCTCGGGAGAACCAAAGTCGCCCAGCACCTCGGAATCCCCGGATCCGCCGCCTCCGTCGGCATGCAGCTTCTCCTCCTCGGACAGCCCTAGACGGTTATTCACCAGAATGTCGGGCTGAATCGACTTCATCCGCTCCACCAGCTTCACGCTGTCCAGGTCCTCGGCCGTTCTCGGCCACACCCCGTCGAAGAAGAAATGATCGATGCGTCCGTAATTCGTAACGAGCTCTTCCACCTGGGTATGCAAATAGCGCTTCATGACCTCCCAGCCTTCCGGATCCTTCTCCGGTCCGTCGAAATAGGCCGGGATCCGCCAATCGATCCAGGAGTAGTATAAGCCCACCCGAAGCCCCTCCGCTCGGAAGGCGTCGGTGAATTCCCGGACAAGATCCCGGCCGGGAGCCTGCTTCGCGCTGGAGTAATCCGTCGTGGCTGTATCCCATAGGCAGTATCCGTCATGATGGCGCGTCGTCAAGCATGCATACTTCATGCCGGCCTTCCGGGCCGTGTAGGCCCACAGCTTGGCGTCAAAAAACTCCGGATTCCACTCGCAGGCCCTCCGTGCATATTCGTTCTGGTCCAGATGCTCCCGGAACAGCACCTGCTCGCCGCGTCCGTATTGGGCATATGGCCCGAAATGAATGAACATGCCGTACCGGCTTTCCGTAAACCATTTCCACCCTTCCCGGATGGCTGGCGCCTGATTGGTCATTCTTCATGTCCTCCTTAAGGCTGATCCGCCGCTTGGCAGGTCAACCGCGATTATGATGGGTTCGCCTCGATAAAGAGGCTTGGTATGAGCTTTACTCTATCCCGTAGAGGCCTGTCTTGAACACTTTACTTTTGAGGGAAAACTTCGAAAATGGCCAATATCGATCGATTGAAGTCTCATTTCCAGGCAGCCTGCTTCATGATTCGCACCAACCAAAAAACAATCCCTCGTCCGGCTGAAGCCGGGCGAGGGATTGCCTTGTTTCTAATGGATGTATCGCACCCCAGGTGAGGAGCGATTATTGCTGACTCGCTCTCCATTCATCGAATTGCCGCTTGTATTCCGCCACGACCTCGTCAAGACCCGCAGCCTTCATGGAAGCAAGCATTTTGTCGTAACCGTCCTCGTATTTCACAACCCCGTGCATGACCGGATAGACGCTCGTCTTCAGCTCGGCAATGCAGTTGGCGTACTGGGAGGCGACATTCGTCGGATCAAAGGTGAAGCCGATCGTAATACTGTTCACGGCATCGTCCGCGATGGTTGTACGGCGTTCCAGGCGCGCCGGGTCGGTATTCGTCGGATACCGGTTCATCTGGACGTGACCAAGCAGCCAGTACGGCAGCTCGTACGTCGGAGAACCGTTCTCGTTCTTGGCGAGATAATCCTTGGTATTCTTGCCGGTATCCTTCCAATGCACGTCCTTCACGCCGCTCTGCACGAGATCCATGTTCTCTTGGCTGCTGTATACCCAATTCAAGAACTGAATGGCGGCTTCCGGGTGCGGAGACGTTGCCGATACCCCGTTCGAGTTCCGGATCGCATACGATCTGAACTTCGGCTGGTCAGCCAAATAGTAAATATCCAGCTTGGCATCCGGGAAGGATTGAAGGATGGCGTCGCTCAAGCCGACATCCCCCGGACGGTACAGATAACGTCCGGCCAGCTCTTCCTGGTTGATGACTTCCGTAGGCGTCGTCAACAGATCGCTCATGATCAGTCCGCGCGCATAGGCTTCGTTCATGTACTGCACGTCTTTTTTGAACTCCTCGGTCTCAAGCCAGGACTTCACGATCCCTTGCTGGTCGATGTAGATCATGTTGTCGGCCACCGTAAACGGATAGGTGTCGTAGGTCGTGTGCAGGAAGTAGGCAGGCTCCTCCAGCATTTTGATATATACGTTCTTGTTGTCCTGCGGCCAGTTCTTCTGCAGCGTCTCTGCCGCATCAAGCAGCTCCTCCGGCGATTTCGGCGGCGTCAGGCCATTGGCCTCAAGCAAATCGGTCCGGATCGTGAACATGCCGTCATTATAAGCGGTGTCCGCCCAGAAGTTCGGCACGTAGGTGATCTTGCCGTCGATTTTCGCGGATTCCCAAATCCAGTCCGGCATGGAGGCTTTCAGCTCGGTGCCGTATTGGTTCAGGAGATCGTCGATCGGAATGATCCCGCCCGTCCCGGCAAGCACGGTCGGCCCTTTCGTATCGTGCATGATGGCGATCAGCTCGAATTCTTCGCCTGTGGACATCATGAGGTTGGTCTTCTGATCCCATACGTCCCATGCGATGTACGTCGGTTCATACGTAAGGTTCAGACCGTCGGCCTCAAGCTTTTCGTTAATCGCTTTAACCGCGGTATCCAAATCCTGCGGCGCGGTGCCCGGGAGCAAGTACCGGACGGGCAGCTTCTTCTCTCCGCCGCTCTCCCCGTTTGCGGAGCCCTTCTCCCCGCCGACATCTCCTCCGCCGGAGCAGCCCGCGATCACGGAAATGATGAACATCGCGGCCAACCACATTGCTAGCGCTTTCCTTTTTTTCATGCCTGTCTCCCCCTGACTTCATTTGGTTTGGTCTTGCGGTACGATTCCTATCTTAAGGAGACATCGGCGATTGCGTATACTTCAAAATGATCGATTTCGCCATTTTAAAACGCTTGAAGAGAGGCTGTTCAATAAGTCCTCTATCCATCATGAACCAGGTCAGGAAGCAGCCTGAACTTCAAAATTTGAACACGCGTATTAACTTTCCGTCACTGCGCTTTTTTCGTCTCAATCGCATGCTGGCTTCGGAACTGCGCAGGCGAGATTTGGTAATGCTTTTTAAACAGCGTATAGAAATAAGTCGTATTCAAAATGCCCACCTTCTCGCTGATCGATTGCACCGACTCCTCGGTGCTCACGAGAAGCTCTCTGGCTTTCTCCAGGCGGACGGCATTCAAGTAATCGTTGAACGACAGCTCGCAATGCGCCTTGAACAGCTTGCCGACATAGCTTCGGGACAGCTTGACCTCGCCCGCCACCTGCTCGAGCGACATATCCGGCCGTGCATAGTGCTTTCGCACGTACATCTGAATGAAGTCCACGACCTCGGCATGCCGCACCGCGCCCGACTCCTCGGACAGGCTGCAAAGCCGCAGGGCGAGCTCCTTCAAGGCATCCGCGGTTTCCTGCAGCGTCTGGAAACGGGTAATGCGCCGCGTGAAGCCAAGGAACAGCTCCGCACTCTCCCGGCTCTTCACCGTGTGGACATTGAGCTGCTTGTACAGACCGCCGATGAACTGATTCATGAAAAACATTACTTCATGGTAGTTGTAATCCCGGATCTCCTTGATCCACAGGTCGATTTCCTTCTCCAGCTTGTCCCGCTGCTGCAGCTTGATGGCCTCGATGATCCGCTTCTCCCGCTTGTCCGGATACTGCGCATCCGACCGCTCCTTCTCCGCGGCGACGACCGGATCGCAATGGAACAGCCTGCCCTTGCCTTCGAAAAACCGCTGCCGGAAGCAGGACTGCGCGTAATCGAACGACTCACGCAGCTCCTCGTACGTCTGCGCGGCCGTTCCGATTCCTACCGTGACGGATACGCGGAGCGTACGGAGCATTTCGCCCTGCAGCTCCTCCAGCATGCCGGTTACCCGGATCGGCGGACGGTTCTGCTTGATCGGCAGAATAACCGCTACGACGCCTTCCCCGACCGCGGCCACCCACGCTCCCTCCGGCTCCAGCATCTGCTGGGCAGCCCGGGCGACGGCGGCGCAGGAATACGATTGCAGCTCCCCGTCCTCACCGCCGGGCGAGCCGTCTTGGCTATCGAGAAGGAGGGCTGCCGCCAGGAAAAACGGCCCCTTGCCGTCTCTGGCCAAGCGCCGGAATGCCGTCTCATCGCCGCCGCTGAGCAGCTGCAGCACCTGGGCCTCTCGGGCGACCGAAGCTTCGGATTCCATCGACCGCATTCGTTCCGTCATCTCTGCGTAGGTCGTATCGAGGATAGCGAATTCGTTGATTTGACGGCGGTTTTCCTTCATTTTCGGAAGGGGGATCATTTTCTCCAGCAGGTGGCGAATCGGATTGTACGCATGATGGGTCAGCCAGATCGACAGGAAGATGCTGACGACAAAGCAGGCCAACGCAAGGATCAACGCAGTCGTTCGCAAGGTCTGCATGTTGAACAGCAGATTTTGATATTGGCTCACGCTGATAAACGTCCAATTCATATCCTTCGATTTGACGTAGGTGACGATGCTCTTGCTGCCGTCGATGGAGCGGGTGAAATAGCCGCTTTCCGAGGTGGAGGACAGAATGGACTGCACATACGATTCCTGCGAAATATCCTCCATGAAGCGGGCCCGGTCCGAATGTGTAATGATCGTTCCATGATCATCAATAACATACAGCGAATCCACCGCTTCGTTCCGGTATCCGCCAATGAGCTCCTGAATGGTGGAGGTGCTCATGTTGATCACAATGGCGCCTTTGGAGCTAAGCGGCGAATAGTAGCTCGGAAGAAGGACAAAGGTTAGCACGTCTTCGCTACGGCTTGGCGAACTGGCGACCGATATCCTGCGCGGGAAGAGGTGAAAATACGTCGTATTCTTGCTGTTGATCTCCTCAAGCAGCTCCTTCTCCTGCTCCTTGGTAATCCCTTTCGTGTTGAGATACGTATTGTTCGAGCCGTTATAGATTCCAATGGAATGAATGAACGGGTAAGTGGACTGAATTCGGTTCAGCGTGCCGAACACGCCGTACTGCTTGAGCGGATCGGCTTTTTTATCCAACAAGGCGTTCACGATCTCCTTGTCGCTGAGCAGCAGGTTGCCGACATTATAGATCTGATCGCGGATGACGCTGGATACGGCGCTGTTCTGCTTCAGCATCGACTCGGAGATTTTCCCGACCTCTTTCGCGGTGCTCCAGGAGAACATCGTAAACAGGACGACGGTTACAAGGGCAATCATGGCTGCCGTAAGCAAAACAAAACTGAGAAACATGTTGCGGTACACTGCATAACGGAACAATCGCTGCCGGATCATATTCTCCCCCCTTGCCATTTGTCTTTTATGAAGCATCGCTGTCATTATATGTAATATCTATGTCAGATTATTGAAGCAATCAACCCACCGGATCGCTGGGTTCGGATCCGCATTTTACTCTCATCTTACATTTGCAGCGTGCATTCATCAATATGAAAACGCATTCTTATATTTCAAAGCTTTCCATTCCATCTTTGGCCTCCCTACTCAAACCCCTTATAAAATCAGGCTTTTACCGCTATTCTTTCAATCTGGAGGCGCAGACCTGAATACGAAAATTCGAAGTTTTTTCCCGTTTTTAAAGTCCGCTTCTTGCCTTCCAATCCGCTCAAACCCCATTTTCATAGTTTACGGGTCACGGCAACTCTCTTTACACTCGAAACAGAACTGCTGACGCTTGCAGCCCCATCATAAACGAAAGGACGTGCCTCCTATGAAAAAAAGCCGCTCCGGCTTTCTGCGTGAAATCCGCTCGAACGGCTCCGCGTATCTGCTCATCGTACCGGCCGCCATCTATACGCTGGTCTTCGGCTATTTCACGCTCCCGTACATGCTTATCGCGTTTCAGAAATTCAACTTCAAGACCGGGCTCTTCAACTCGGACTGGGTCGGCTTTGACAATTTCAAGTTCTTCTTCTCGTCGCCCCGGGCATGGGAAGTCACCTTCAACACCCTGAAGCTCAACTTCTTGTTCATTATCGTCGGCACCATTGCCGCTATGGCGCTGGCTATCCTGTTCAACGAGCTTCGCAGCCGCTGGTTCTCCAGGGTGACGCAGTCCACGATTTTGTTCCCCCATTTCTTGTCCTGGGTCATTGTCAGCTACATTATTTACAGCCTGCTGTCGACGGACTACGGCATCCTGAACCGGATCCTGGCGTTCTTCCATGTCGATCCCGTCAACTGGTACGCATCGCCGAAATATTGGACCTGGATCCTCACGATCGCGGCGGTCTGGAAGGACCTCGGGATGAACCTCGTCATTTATTTGGCCGCCATCACGGGCATTGACGACAGCTATTACGAAGCCGGGCGGATCGACGGCGCTACCCGCTGGCAGCTCATCCGCCATATCACCATTCCGCTCATGCTGCCGACCGTGTCCATTCTGACGCTGCTGGCGCTTGGCAAAATTATGTACGGCAGCTTCGATATGATTTATGCCATCGTAAAGGACAACGGCCTCCTGTATCCGACCGTCGATGTCATCGACACGTACGTATTCCGTTCCCTTCGCACCATCGGGAACCCGGCACAGGCGATGGCTGTCGGCCTGTACCAGTCTGTGGTCGGCTTCATCCTCGTGTGGGGCAGCAACAAAATCGTGAAGAAGGTGAATCCGGACCATGCGTTGTTCTAATACGAGCCGGAACCGTTCGGAAAGGAGCGAATACCGATGACGTCCAGACCTAAATTGTTCAACACCGTAAACGCCGTTCTGATCGGCATCATCTCCATCCTGTGCATCTTGCCGATGCTGCTCGTGCTCATGGTGTCCTTCACCGATGAAGCCAGCATTAAACAATTCGGCTACCAGCTGTTTCCGACCGAGCTGTCGCTCGATGCCTACAAATTGCTCCTGTTCGGCAGCACGCCGCTGTACCGGAGCTATATGATCTCGATCTTCGTCACCGTGGTCGGCACC
Source organism: Paenibacillus sp. FSL W8-0919 (assembly GCF_038003785.1). Classification (NCBI taxonomy): domain Bacteria; kingdom Bacillati; phylum Bacillota; class Bacilli; order Caryophanales; family Paenibacillaceae; genus Paenibacillus; species Paenibacillus sp. FSL W8-0919. The sequence goes on along the minus strand of NZ_JBBOPV010000001.1, from coordinate 3,275,844 downwards.
ATCCTGGCCGTAACGATCACGTCCATGGCCGGATATACGCTTGCCGCCAAGCACATCCGTTACCGCAACCGGCTCGGATTGTTCTTTTTCATCACGATGGTATTTAACACAGGGCTTGTCCCTTGGTACCTCATTAACCTTAATCTTGGATTGAACAACACGATCTGGGCGCTGATCATTCCATCGCTGGTATTCAATCCGTTCAACCTGTTTCTTGTGCGCAATTATATGTCCCAGATCCCGGCATCCCTCACGGAGGCTGCGAAGATCGACGGCGCCAGCGATTTCTATATCGCGTTCCGGATTTTCTTTCCGCTGTGCATGCCCGTCCTTGCGACGATTACGCTGTTCTACGGCATCGCCTACTGGAACAACTGGTTTAACGCCATCATGCTCGTGGATAACGAGAAGCTCTACCCGCTTCAGTACCTGCTGTTTAAACTGAACTCGGAAATCAGCATGATCCAGCAGATGCAGAGCAGCGGTGCCATTCTCGGCACCCAGACGCTGCCGCAGGAATCGGTCAAGATGGCTACTGCCATTTTGACGATCGGTCCGGTGGTGCTGTTCTATCCGTTCCTGCAGCGGTATTTCATCAAAGGCCTGCTGATCGGCTCGTTGAAGGAATAGGGCAGTGATTGATACAATGCTGCTCAGATGCAACAATAAAGAGGCTAACCGCTATAGCGGTTAGCCTCTTTATGTCGTATTGAATGAGACGGGATTGAACAGCGAGAGACGCCTCATCCTGTTTCGATCTCATTTCCGCACTTCGGACAATATTGGTACAAATCATTGTCGATGGATCTTCCGCAATAAGGACAAAAGTTGAAATCACCTTGGGGAACCGGCAAGTCGCCCTTATGATCCTGCCTCGAATCTTGACCAACATATCGATCGAAGGGATCTGGTTCGTTATCCGTAATATCGTACACCGACATGCGGTTAGCGCCCGTCGCATTTTTATAATGGAAAATCCCTTGCACAATTGCGATGCCGACAAAGACAATCCCGAAAATGACTATGAATACAGGAGCCCCCATGTTCGCGGCCGAGATCGTCCAGAACACGCCGAACAGCCCAACAACAACGCTTCCAGCCGCTCCCATGGCTGACGGCCCACGTCCTGGCTTTATGCTCCGCATCTATCTCCCCCCCTCTCATCGACACGCCTCACTTCATTAAAAAGACAAGGTAATCCGTCATTACCCCCTGATAACCGAAGGATCGAAGCATGGTCGTTATATTGCCTCTGTGATAGGTTCCGTGATTCACGACATGCTGAAGGATCTCGGCGATTGAATTTTCCATTTGCCGTCCACTTGCCATCGTATACGAGACCTTCTTCTCCGCATCGGTCAGCGATGATACGTAATCGCGAATTTGCGACTGTAATTCGTCCATCTCCTGGCGCGCTTCCTTAAGATCCGTGAATGCTTTCTTTGCGAAGGTCGAGACCTGTTCTTCTTTGATTCTGTTTAACCATATGTTATCCGCAGAGACGAGGTGACTAACCACTTCGGCAATGGATTTAAACCCTAGATCGACTTCCCTTAAGAAGACTTCGCTTGGCAGCGTGTCAAGATGATCCATCACTCGCTCGTTCGCCCATACGTTGTAGTCATATAGTTGGATCAGTTGTTTGTTCATCACTATCACTCCTTGGTGAGAAACTATTAACATTCCAATCATTACCAAACCACCCCGACCTTAAAATGCCCTTATCTTGGGCGGAGGTGGTTGTGGTTAGAGCTTCTTCCATGATTATACATCTTGAAGGGCGCCGAAGTATAGACAGTGGAACATGGACTTCTCACAAAAAAAGACCAGGTAAATCGGTTTCTTTCTACTACTTCTATTAAGCAAATCAGCCATCGTTAAAGAACGAAGGATGCTAAAGTCTAAGCACCATCCATTCCTCATCAAAGTATTGGCCTTCGAACTTAAGGGCATTTCGCTCTAATCCAAACGTCTGAAATCCGATGGACTGATATAATTGCTTAGCAGGATGATTATCGGAGACGACCGTTAAATTAATCTGTTCGATCCCTTCCGCCTCCCTGGCTCTTCGAATCAGTTCCTCCATCAATTGTCTTCCGACCCCCATTCCCCGCTTCTCGGGAATCACATACATTCCAAACACATTGCCCTTATGTAACGTCTTCATGCCGCTCTCTCGCATAAAGGTTACGATTCCAACTAGTGATCCATCCTCCTCAAAAGCCCCTAAAACAAATTTATCCCGACTCGGTTGTATTCTTTCCGTTACCGTTTCCAGAGAGAACTTCACTTCCCGATCGTAGGTGGAGCCAAACGCATGGGGATCCCTTCTTAGCCCGTCTAGTCGAACCTCTTGATATGAGGGAGCATCCGCTCCATTTAACACGGAAATCTTCATGATCTTCTGCCTCCTTGCTTTCTACTTCTCGCAGCGTATTCCAGAAAGGATCGGCTCTACTTGATGGAGCCATTGATGCTTATTGTCGGCAAGTAGAGTGTTCCAGCCGAGCTTTATAGCGGGGATCAGATTCTTTTCTTGATCATCGATATAAAGAACCATGGGATGGGAGGCGCCATAATCATCAAAATATTGTGCTACATGGTGATATATTTGGATGTCTGGCTTCGATAAGCCTACTTGATTAGAGATGGTGATGCTTTTGGTATGAGGCTCGATTTGGTCAAGAATCGGTTCCAGCCATTCCTTACAATGATTGCTTAAAACATGAATATCTGCGATCTGGCTCCACTGCCCTAAGGAGTGAATGGCAGGAAGCGGCTCCAGTGACTGAATCAGCAGCTTCCGGGCCTCTTCTCTATTCACCCATTTGATGCGGTTGCATAACCAAATCCAAAAATCGCCCTCCCTGAGCTTCCCGGTCCAAAGATCTTTTCGCACTTCGTCAAATTGCTCCCGAATACGCTGAAATGAAAGTCCTGACTCTCCGAATATCGCTGGCCAAAAAGTCGATGAAAAATTGCTCACCAATACCCCCGCTAAATCTAATACGAGCTGAGGCTTACCATTCACGGTTTCTGCCCCCTTTATTTTATATGTAACCTTTGAAAAAGATTGGGGGGCATGGAGCCTGCTAATCTTCGCCTCCCTCTAGTTCCGCTGCATTGCGGTCTAACTATAGTCCTCGATGACCCTTAGCTTGTCATCCTGCACAAGAAACATTGATCTTCCTGTAAGTTTCAAAGATTCCCCGGCTTTCATCCCATTCGGCAGATCCACAGCCAATACCCCTTCGTAATCCACCTCAATCTCAGCTTTATCACCTGTAATCGTGATCTGCTTCATGGTCTGGCATCTTTGTGAGAATATCGTCAGCGACTGTTCAGCTAAGGCACGAAATTGCTCGATTCCTTTCGTTTCCGTATCCACTACACCGTTATTGACGTTTCGAAATTCAATGTCATCATGCAAGAGCCTGATCATTCCTTCAATATCAAAGGAGTTATAAGCATTCAAATAATTTTCAATGAGCGATTGAATTTGTACGTCCCCCATAAGAATATCCCCTTCCCCTATCAAATAACATTTGGAATATGTTTCGTTCTGTGGCGGAGGCGGAGCCCCCATTGGGCACCTTCCTTAGAGCTCCAGCTTTAATGCCTTATAATTATTTCTCATGTACATATATCCTGAATATACGGTTAAGATAGCTGCCATGAGCATGATCGTATAATCAACCCGAAAGCTCGTGATGTATGTAAATGGATCATTGCGTAACAGCACAGCTGCAATTCCAATAACCTGAAGGACTAGCTTGAGTTTCCCATGCTGATCAGCGGCGAGCACGATTCCTTTCGCAGCAGCCATGATGCGAATCCCGGAAACAAACACCTCTCTCCCGATAATAATCAAAGCAATCCATGCCGGGATCAACCGCTGTGCGACCATCACGATCAAGGCAGCTGATACTAATAGCTTATCTGCGAGTGGATCCAATAATTTTCCTAGATTCGTAATCTGGTTATATTTGCGGGCAATATCCCCGTCTAATTTATCCGTAACCGATGCAATAATAAATATGGATACAGCCCAGTAACCCCCATACTCGTTCAAATATTGAAAGACTACGGATTGATTCACCAACCAGGAAGGATACGGCTGGCAGGCCAAGAAGAACAGAGGGATCAAGCCAATCCTTAATAACGTTATTTTATTGGCAAGATTCATGTCCCAGCCTCCACTTCAACGATGCCAACGGCCGAATAAGGATAGTCAATCTGCTTTTTTACCCTATCCGCAGCTTCCGTTCCAGCGAATAATTCAATGACATAGACCCCTAAATCGATAGATGTCGCTACGCCTCCTGCTGTTATAACTTTACCATCCTTCACAATCCGGGACTTGACTACTTCCAAGCAGTAAGGTTCCAGTAGGCCATAAACATTAGGATGGGTGGTGGCTTTCTTATTCTTCAAGAACCCTGCTGCCCCCCACAACAAGGATCCGGTGCATACCGAGACTTTGTACTCAACGGATTCGGCGGTCTTGATCCAATCCATGAAATCCTTGTCATGTATGAGCTTTCTGGTTCCCATTCCTCCCGGAAGGAATACGAAATCATATTCAGATAAATCAGGCCTGATGACATTCACCTTTACCGTCATTCCAAGTTCATCCGTAACCTCCTCGGTCAAGCCGCAAATATCCCACGTTGTTCCTTGGGACGAATCAAACTGATTAAGACGATAAATCACGTCATAGAATCCAACAAAGTCTAGAAATGTAACGCCGTTAAATAACACTAAGGCGATTCTCATCATTCCCACCCTCTCTTATCGTCCGGCTGCCGGAGCAGACCAAGGCCATATGGATTGCTTTTGAACACATCAGTGCCTGGAATCTAAGCTTCATCATCCTGCATTATTTAATGGTGTCATATAAATCAACTTCAATATCACTGATCCGATCATGTCCCCATTCATCTGATATCTCCAGATGCCATGCCCGATGAATCCGCTCGAACTGATGATCATTGATCCATCGATGCAGCTGCTCATAGGTGCTTCTGATTTGATGATTGGGTCCTTTATGAGTGATAACAGCATATTTTTGTTTGGGGACCACTAAAGAAACCATGCCTTCAGGGATCTCTTTAACTTCACTTACCTCGACGCATACCCAGTAACCATCTTCCTCTTCGGAGTAATCTCCAACAATAAAAGCCCCTACAAGTTTCGCCGGATGAATAACTTCCTGGATTTCGCCCACTGTGCTTGAGCATAACAGAAGCTTTGGGGATTTCATTGGCATATTGATCACCAGGACAGACTACCCGTATTCCTACCAGCTTTTTTTCATCGAGCTCGACTACTTTCATAGAAATGACATCTCTCCTAAACGTATTGTTCAACCGGACCTTTTGCCTGATCGATCATGTACATTCCTTATTCCATTTCTATATTCTCGTAATGTTCAACGACCGGGAAGGGATCATAATAATGGTGCAGCAATGCTTTCCATTGTTGGTATTCCTGCGACTCTCTAAAACCAACGGTATGATCCTCCAAGGAATCCCATCTAACGAGCAATATATATTTGTTCTCCACTTCCAGACATTTTTGAAGCTCGTGATAGATATAGCCTTTCATACCAGAAATAATATTTGATGCTTTTCTAAAATCTGCTTCGAAATCCGCGCTGAGTCCTGGTTTTACGTTTAACATAGCTACTTCAAGGATCATACTATCCCCCCCTTTTTACTTCATTGGACCTCGTTTATTCACTTCAGGAAGCCGTTAAGTCGCTCATTTTATTGTTCTTCACAAAACATAATCCGATTTCCTTCACTATCATTGACCGCAAAGAACCTTGGACCATTAGCTCCTTCAATAGGCGAAACAATATCTACTTTCTTGGACTTCATAAACGCATAAGTTGCTTCAATATCATCCGTATCGAAGAAGAATAGATGATTTTCGCTTGGCTTGATCTCATCCCGATGTATGCTGTCGAGCAACAGGCTCGTATTTCCTAATGGAATCGAGTAGATCGTTTTTACATCAGGATCCGTATTCCGGGTATACTCCTCATCTTTGGGTAACCCCAGGATTTCCCGATACCATTCAACCGCTCTAGGCATATTATGTACAATGACAAATACCGCTCCAATTTGTTTTTTCACCGGACTCAAGGTCTTCATATTTATTCGCTCCCTATGTACGTTATTTAATAACTGTTCCCTTAACGCGCCTTCTCACCACACTGCAGCTAATCCAATTGAATGTTTTCTTTTAATTCTTCGTATGCATCAGCCAACCAAGGATGAATCACCTTCAAGGTTTCTTTTCGTTCCCATAAGTAATTGATATATGTAAATGCGCCGTGTGTTAGGGATTCCTGTAAATTCTTTTTCAGTTCATTTAGATAAGGAGGCGTTCCTTTCTGATCCCAGGAGATCTTGTCGGCGACAAACAAAACCTGGTCAAGCAACGTGGAGTTGGACCTCAAGGTTGTATGGCAGCCAACTGCATTTAATATTTCCTCATCTGTAACATGAAAGACTTGTTCCGCCATGACCTTCGAGATTTTCTGGTGAATAATCATCGGATATTTTTCTTCTTCAGGTAATACGTCAATGGCTAATTGTCTAGCTGCATCGATTCTGGCATGGTTCGGAAAAACTACGCTAATGTCATGCAACCAACCTGCCGTCTCGGCCGCGACCGGATCGGCATCAAACAATAATGCAAGCCTCCTAGACTCTGCCCCAACATCCGAGCAATGCTTAGCGGTTTCTGAACACTGATTGAGTGTAAGGAATTGCTGAATATCTGTCTTCAAATTCCCTGTAAAATGGATATGTTCCGTCAATGGCTTGAAAATAGAATGCATCGTTGGAATCCCTCCCATGGTTTACTTTGTCCAACAGACCTGATGTGTTTTCCTTCGAATAAAGCATTACCAGAAAATCAATCTCCTGACCCGAAACCTTACTCTTGAAGGACTGGCCTTTAATGAACCCAACACGTTCATACACTTTAATGGCTCGTTCATTGAACGCTACTACAACTAATTGGACATCCGATTTATCATATTCTTCTTTGATAAATTGAAGACTGCTCATTAAGAATTGTTCACCGTATCCCTTCCCCGTCAGTTCCGGTTTTAGACCTAAGCCCAAATCGATGTATTGCTCGTCATTATAGATGCCAATTAGGTAACCTCCCGGTACACGTGCCGAGTTTCCAGTGCATATATATCCTACTAATTCATGTGTGTCATCTAATGCATAGTAGTAGTCGCCATTCATAAGCTCGGATATATCGTCCAAACCTCCCTCCATGCTGTATAGCGAGTAAGGTTCTTCATATGTCCACCCTGCGATTAATGCGGCGTATTGCTCCGTCATTTTAAAATACTGAAATGATGACATGATTAAGCTTTGCTCCTTCACATATATTTCCTGATTACTATTACTTCCTCATCCCACACTTGCACTTCAATATATCTTTCCGGCCCTTTATCTCCATCTGGATTCCAGGCTTGGGGTAATCCATATTCATCAATGATTTTCATAATTTCATAAAATGTATAAATCTGCTCTCTATACGGTTTACCATCTTTATACCTCATGGTAGGAAACAGCTATTTCTTGAATCATAATCCCTTCGATTTCCCTAATCATTGAAATTTCTACTCGATCTGTCGTTGTGATAAATCCTAACTGCTCGTGGGCTGTCGTCAGTAACCATACTTCTTTGTTCTTAAAGAAGCATAAATCCTCTAGCAAATCAGGATGTCTCCATCGATATAGTCCCTTCGCTTTATTGATTAACAGTTCTTCCAATTCGGGCTTGCAATTGAAATAATATATGTCCGCATGGTGTCCCAATAATCGCGTTCCCGGCCATTCCTCTTGTTTCTTCACCGTATTAACGTATGGCTTTAGTTCTTCGATTAGTATTTTCGTCTTCTCCGTTAACTCCAGTTGCTCTCTTTTAACTAAAATGAACTCATCACATATTTTAAATGCCAATGATATAAGCTGCTTATAAGTGCTTCCAACGGGTTCTTCAAGGATCTGTATCATTTCAATATCTCCTATGATCTTAATAAAGTTGTTACTTGTTGCTTTAGGTCTTCAAATAAAGGTCTTTGTACTGTGCTTATTTCTTCAATTTCAATGTCTTCTATACTTTTAAATTCTAATTGTAATGATTCTTGGTTCTGGTCGTGATAAATTAAGGTTTTATTGTCCGAGGCAATTCGCCATTTGAAATCTACTTCTGCATTAAAAATGAACATTACAAATACAACTTCATTCCCGTCTGGATATTTATATTTCATGCGTGAGCCACTATAAATCGTATAAAGTTCATGTCGTCTAACCTTTAGTCCTGTTTCCTCAAACACTTCGCGGATCATAGTTTCTTCAATGGATTCACCTGCTTCCATTCCACCTCCTGGAAGCCCCCAGTCTCCATAATCTGATCTTCTTTGAAGCAATATCCTGCCTTGGTTATCTCGTATGATGGCTCCTCCAGTTACGATTATCCTCAATCTCGCTACTCCTTTCTCAGATGTTTTGTAGAAATACCGACGTAATCTCCTTTTTACATAGCTTCCTCACCTAGCATACTTTGTTTTCTTGTATCAAAAAAATAACCCAGCCATAGATAACTCATATCTTAGGCTGGGTCATTGGTTGACTATAATTCTTTTAATTATACATCTGACTTAACTCATAACCAAGCGTTATAACAACAAAACCTGGATGCGTGTAATTTCCACAGTTACTACGTTTGATTTGTTGGAAGACAGGATTTATTCTAACCCCAATAATCTTCCATTAATTTCTTAGACCATTCCGGCTGCTTCACCTCGCGGTGGGGAAGAAACTCCTTCATAACCGGTTTAATATCAATGATGGGCGTACCATCAATTGCATCTAAATGTTTTACGATCAATTTTTTATGATGATGCTCCAGCAGTTCGACTGTAGTCAAACCTAATTTATTGGGTCTGTTCTTTCCACGCTGGGCAAATATCCCCACCATGGGAAATTCCTTATTATTTCGTGGATGTCTCGCCTCATATTGAATTTTGTCATCCGCTACTTTATCGAAGTAAAAAATAATCTCCAAATGTGAAAAATCGTCTATTCCTTCAAGCGATGACCCATTTAAATCATCTATCAGCTCAATTTCAGATACAATGGAGCCCCATTGATCATCTTCCATTTCCGTTCGTGAATTACGTACATAGGCAATTGGTTTAATGATGAATTCCATAAGTTAGCCCAACCTTTTGATTTGAATTGAAATGATTATACCATGTTTTGGAATTCCATATCGACATCGTTTCAGCTTATGTACTACGGCACCGAACGGATGGTCTTTAAGATTCCAGTGTCTCGAACACGCTATATTTCTTGAAATCATTGGCAATGGGATGCGGCAGGTAGTTCCTGAGCTCAGAACTGGTTACCCACTTATAATCACTATGTTCGTCTGAGAGTTTGATTTGATCATCTGTTGTCCTGCACAGATAGGTAAGAAGCACGATCTGTCTGAGCGGGTCTGTAAAAAAAGTAGTTGCAAACAATAACTTCTCAACGTTCACTTCAATTCCGATTTCTTCTTTCACTTCACGAATCAGGGCTTCTTCCAACACTTCACCAAATTCAATTTTCCCGCCGACCGTTTCCCAGCTTCCCGCATCTACCTCTTCGGTTGATGATCTTTTTACGATCAATGCCTTGCCGTTTTTAGCTATCACGCCTTTAACTACAACGATGATTTTATTCTCCAAGCTGCCCCCACCTCGACCATTCCCTTTCTTATGCACGATTTATGCTAGATCTCTTGGCGAAATATATAGATAATACATTAAATTCAATATGAAGCAGACAAGACAACAAAATCGAATGCGTCACGTCTGTAATAGCGCCAAAGAATATCCCTCCGATAAAAGCAAACATCATATATCGAATACTCTGTGAAGATAGCTTGTAGTATTGCAAATGAGAAATCGCAAACAGCAGCGCTGATATAACTACCGGAATCGTTACGGGCAAAAACATGACTTCCATAATTTCTGCGGAATGAACGGATTGCTTCAAGATCGGAAGGATCAGCCCTCTAAAGAGAACTTCCTCAATAATCGGATAAGTAATGGCGAAATTGATTATATTGTATCTACCGATTGGATGATATCCCGAATATCGTGAGAATATATAATTTCCAACCAAAAGAATGGCAAACACAGGCATTATCGCAAATATATTTACTGGCGGGCTGTAAACATTATTTTCTGTAAAAAATGGCACTGCGATTAATATGCCGACTGCCCAAAAGTATAAACTGTACTGTCCCAGCTTGTGAGATTGAAAAGTCCTGAACAAGATCTCCATGATCTTATAAGAGAAAGATAAAATGAATGATAACCCTAACGATAAGAACATCATTAAGCTCCTTGTTAATAGAATTTCACTTCATGAAGCCTAATAAAACTCAACATAGGTTATACCTCTATCCAAAATCGATTGACGATGTTTCCATCTTCTTCAATATAATCATGATCTTGAATTCCGCCGTTCTTCATAATCGTTTTCTTGGAAGCAATATTATCGGCATCACATACGACTAACACTTTACGTATTCCCAGTTCTTTGGTTTTCTCTAACGCTAAGGATAATAATTGGGTTGCGTACCCTTTACGACGTTCAGAAGGCCGAATCCCATATCCAATATGACCGCCACAATTCAATAGCTTCTCATTTAGCTGTATTCCGAATTAGCTGTCTATATTCCCAAGCTTCCGCTTATATTTTCGTTATAAAAAGATTATACCATGTTTTGGAATCCTCCCTTCTTCAGCATGTAAAGTGACAAAACGTTTGAATAGCGGGGCGATGGACAGCTGATAATTTAGGACTCAAAGGGCTCGAATACGTTGTATTTCTCACAACCCCGAATCTATCACCGCTTATCATGGATTTTAGATATCATAGTCGTATGCACAGTTTTATGCGTAGGATGCGAACGGTTCGACTCAGATAATCGTCAATTAAATAGAAGGAGATCCTAACAACAAGGAAGTGACAAAAGTTGGATGACAGGCAACTGTTTGAAACGTATAAGGAGACGGTGTATCTATTTTGCCGCTATATGGTGCAGAGCCGGGCGGATGCCGAGGACCTCTGCCAGGATGTTTTTTTCAAAGCGATGATTGCTGACCGGACAAACGTGCAGAACACGAAAGCTTGGCTGCTACGGATAGCGGCTAACGAGTGCAATACGTTCCTAAGGAGGAGACAAAACGGGTGGGCCAAGGAGCTCCGCTCCTTCATGTTGGGTATGCCGCTGCGGACCCCAACCGTCGAGGAGACCTTCGAGCATAGGGAAATGGTACATACTCTGCATCTGCAGCTGGACAAGCTGCCTAAGAAAACCAAGCTCGCCTTTGTGCTGCATTATTCCGCTGAGCTTTCGCTGCCGGAAACAGCCGAGGTGCTTAATGTGCCCCTGGGCACGGTAAAATCTCGGATTAACCGTGGTCTTAAGAAAATGAGAAAAATGCTGAAAGAAGACCCATCGGGTAATTGGAAAGGAGAGGAGACGCATGCCGGAGCTAAAGGATGATTTTGTAAAAAAGCTGTCTCGCTACCCGGAGGAACAACCGGATTTCGAAGCCATGTTTCATACATTGGAGGAGCGTAAGAGGAAGTGGAAACGAGAAACAGGAGGTCAGGCTGTTCACGCGGAGATCCCATCCTCCAAGACTCGTTACAGGCCGGCGGTTCTACTGGCGAGTGTGCTGGGCATTGCTGTACTTGGCATCACCGCGCAGCAGGCAGGACTGTTGAACTCACTGCCGCAGATGATAAATTTTCAAAATGCGGCCGTGGGACAAACGTTAAATGAACACACCGAACAAAGCGGTGTCAGCTTGCATTTGAATCGCGTCTTTAGCAGCCCTTCGACGTTGAAAAATGATCTTACTGATCTGGAATTCCATCTTTCTCTGGAGATTCCCGATCGTTCCGGCTACGATTATGCATTTTTTGACACCGGAACCCTGACCAATCTGGATACTGGAGAGAAAGAAGCGTACATTGCCAACCAGATCAATTTTACTCAACGTGAAGGTAAGCTTGCCTCTTATTTCGTAGCCCAGGGCAAAGAGCCGTCCAGCATCTCGGGGCGCTATCAGCTTGAGCTTCAAGACCTGTATTTGCGGAAAACAGTCAAAATGCCTCTTAACGGGAAGCTCGATGAAATGAATGGAAGGGCTTATGATTTGAAGGGAGATCGTTTTCCTTCCGTAACGATCAAGTCCTCGGCACGTGTAGGCAATGATTGGGTCGTTCGTTATTCAATCCCTGGGAGTATGAATTCACACAAGGAATTCCTCAACGAATGGAGAAATTCGACCGAGCAGGACAATTATCAGATGGTGCTCGTGACAGGAAATAAAACAATCGAGCCTACAAACAGAGGAACCGCTTCGGGGCTGCGTTCAGAAACCTTTGATATCTCAGGTCTCGACGACCGGGAAATTGCTGAAGCAAAACTGTATTTCACCTTTCCGGAAACGGTAAGGATGGTTGAAGGTGACTGGGATCTGACGTTTACTGTTGATGAGAATCAGGCTTCCCAGCCTTTGAGCACCATTCCCCTTCAGATCGATCCAACCAACGTGAAAGGGTTTGATTTTGTACCGACAAACTTGATTTACACGCCAGCCAGCATCATTGTCCAGATTTCAGGATATTCGGCAGAGCCCGTTTCGGGTCGGTATTTGCTTGATGATGTCAAGCTGAGCGTCGGAAATGTTACCCTCAATGGATTTGTGGCAGACAATAATCGCCTGATGTTTATGCTGGACCAGCCCTATCAGGACTATTCTAATGAGCCAGTTATGCTTGAACTGGATAAAGCCCGGATTGTTCATGAAGACCTGTCACAGAATTGGACACGGCTGAAGGAACCTTCAAGCCAAGGAGCAAATTGCGGAGTATAAGCTGGATGCTAATCAGGTGATTCAGTATAAATATTACCGGAAAGGCGATGGGTTAATGGTCATAACGAAGCTAAAGAATGGCAGTACTTTCAGTTTCCTAGGAACAAGTCTTAAAATTAACGGATACAAGATTCAACCTTCTGAAAATCAGTCAAGGAACTCCGGAGAAAGCAAGCGATTTGATTATTATGACAACATACCGGAAGGTGCCGAGCTTGAGATTAATCCAGGCTTGTATATCGTTGAAAACGACAGCTACTCACAAAAAATCAAACTGAAGTAATCCTTCTGGTTCAAGGATGATAGCACTAGGGACGTTCCTCATGAGAGGAGCGTCTTTGCTGTTCTCACTCACACTGCTCATCATTTACGGAAGTTCCCGATGCAGAAACGGAAATATGCGATCCTTGGTTTGCAATAAATTCACAGAACAAAGGAGCCCCAAGAGGAGCTCCTTTGTTCATGACTTAAGTATCATCATATATCAGGTGTTACGTCATTTCATTGCTCAATCCTAAAGCCGGAGAAAACGCCTTTGGAGTTGAAGTAACCTGTTACAGTTGGAGAGCCCTTCTTGGTAAAGATGACGGCATCATGAAAAGCAGATGGGGCTCCGCTATTTTCCTCACGCGCTGCTTGGTACCCCGATAAATCCAGATTCATGATCTCCTTGGCCTGCTTTACGGCTGCTATTTTTAACTTGTCCAGGCTAAATGAATTTACCTTCTCGCGAATGGCCTGCGTTTCTTTCTCAGGATTTTCCACGCTTACTTCGGACAGCTCTTTAACCAGAGATAAAGCTTGCAATTTGATCCCGAGCAGTCGATTGGTTGATTCTTCAATTTCAAGCTCAATATTCCCTTTATTCGTCTTGTACTCTAACGCATACACTTTTTTCTTGTTCAGCTCGATCACGAAGCTTGCTCTCGGGTTATCTTTACCTTGTTTCGCTCCAACTCGGGAAAGTGCTTGGGCTGCCGCTTTTTGGATCGGAGCTGGGACCTCTTTCAACTCCCCTCCGCCACGAGCCGCCTTCCCATCCACAAGGTTAACAAAATCATTATTACTGTAAGCGATGATATCCGTAGAGCCGCCTTCTTCCAGATAATGAACATTCAGTCGTGTATAACCATCTGCAGATTTATTAAAGATCTGTTTCCAGGCGGCATTCAGCTTGGATTTTGTGGAATCATTCAGTTCTACGAGCTTCGGATTCACATAGAGCTTCACTACTTTGCCGTCAGGCTTTACCAAGACCTCGCCGGCCAAAGTACTCTTCTTCTCCCAGGAGAAGCTGATCACTTCACCACCATAGTCGACGGTTTCCGCCTTACTGAAAGAAACAGGGGTCATAATGAACTCCTTTAGCTTCGCCTGCGCGGCATCAACCAGCTTCTGATCCGATGTCAGCTGGTTAACTTTGTTCGAACTGACCGCATTCCCAGCCTGTTCGACTTTACCGCCCTTCCCCGCCTGAACCGCTCCTACTGCTCCTACACCGGCTAGAACTGCAGCCAAGGCTGCCGTGCTTACTACTTTGTAAATTTTGTTCATACCTATCTTCCTCCAAAAAAACATTTATTCGTGTCTAATCCCGAAATATGGGCGACACAATAATATTGACTAATAACAAGGAGGAAGAGTTCCCTATTTTAATCCTCCCTCCAATTCCTTGACCGCCTTTGCTCATTCATCATAGCCTTCACGTTCCTCCTTATGCTCTTAAATTCAGATTCATCCAGGATCTTTGCCAACGCCTTGAACGAATTTAAATCTGTGGTTAAGTTAGTATAGGTTTTAAATGGATAAGGCCCTTATCTGCCGAGGTTTCGATATATCCGACGATTTGGTCAAACGTAAATACATGGAGCTTTTCATCTAAAGCGTCCTGATCATACTCCATATCGCCCAGAGCGGAAGGAATAAATTGTTCAACTTCACTTGCCTTCACTTCCTGCAAATCCATGATGGTCGGTTGTATGCTAAGCCAATTCCTTAACTCATCCTTGACACCATAGTATTCTAGTAACTTCCCGTTTAGTAATCGAAAATCATGATGGTATAACTTATACAATCCTTCATCTGCTTCCATTCTATTTTTCAGCCAAGCAAGATTAAATCCCTGCAACCAAATATCATCGGCGATTAAATGCGTAAAATATCCTAGTACATAATAACTTTCTCTCTGTGAACGGTATGTATGTAAGAACCCTTGATAATCAATGTATCTTGTATAATTTTGAACTTCGCCTTTGAAGAAGTGGGATGTGTCTTTGGCGGGGACCGCGTCAGGAGCTATGCCACCTATTAAAAAGGACGCCTTATCTTTAATTGCTAGACTGTCTGCAATTTTATTAGCAATAATCAAATGCATAATTCTAGAGCCCATGCATCCACCACCATGTATTTTTTGTTGGAGCTTAGTTACGGAAATAACTAGGCTCTTAAGTTAAATCTTTATATAGAAACTCTCTGTATTTCTTAAAACCTTGCTTATGATAGAACCTTCCAGCAGTTTCGTTGTTGACCCAGTAATCAAGCTCAATTTTGGGGATTCCGTGTTCAAGCGCAAATTCGCATACTTTATCCATCAGAAGCGTACCTAATCCCTTACTCTGAGATTCTTTAATTATGCTTAATTGGTGCACATAAATAGATTTGAATGATTTCTTAAAAGCACTCTCATGATACTGTTTTATTTCAAACAAAATGTACCCTAATGCTTGACCACTCTCATGAAGAAGATAAAAGTAATGATTCGACGTGTTATCTGCCATCAATTTTTGAAAAAATTGATTAATTTCTTCGTAATTGTATGCTTTAAAATACTCAGGAAATAAAGAGTAATGTAGATCATGAACGGCTTTATTCAGACGAGCGATCGTACTAGAATCTGTAGACCGAACCACTTCCATGTTGAGTTCCTCCATCTTTACCTCAGTAACATGCGCAAATATTTTTTTGTTATAGGAACCGGATTCCTCCACTACTCCCCTGCCCCTAATGGCTTCATAAGTAATCAAAGCTCTCCATACGAGCGATACATAATCGTACTCTCCTTCAACTCTTACTTCTCAATCAGTTCTTTAATAAATTCCGATATGCTGGAGAATTCATAATCAGGCTTTATTAAAAACTCGCTGCTATGAGAATTGTCGAGCCAATTCACTCCTACAGTCTTCACCTTGGCTCTAACTCCAGCTTCAATATCTGCCTGACTATCTCCGACAAATAACGTTTCTTGAGGTGAGCATCCCAATAGCTTCATTGCCTTTATAATCCCTTCCGGATGAGGCTTTGGATCAACAACATCGTCACCGGTTATCGACACTTTGAACAGATCATCTGGAAATAGATGCTTTACGGATATGTCGTAGCTTCTTCTTGCCTTTCCGGTTACGATACCTGTCGAGATCCCTTTGTGGTGAATGTGATTTATCAATTCGAGGATTTCTTGGTTACCGGATACCATTCTGTCGTGTTCTCTTTCGTAGTGCAAATAGTAATCATCAATCGCTTCATGAATCCGATCTTTACATCGTAAATTCTGCTGAATGATACCAACCTCGGATGGTCCGAACATGGCAACAATATCTTGATCCGATAATGTTCGCTGATCATAGGTAGCAAAGACCTTTTGAAACGAATAAAAACAAATAGGCAATGTATCTGCCAATGTACCGTCAAAATCGAACAAAATTGCTTTATACTTCAAAGTGGTCACCTCAATTAAATCTATATTTTAGATCCGTTATTAGTCTTAAGGTTTTTTCTCTTGTTATTTACGACTCCAAATGGAACATGATTTTCTGGCTACTCCCTCGATATGACCTACTTGATCGTCAAAGAATATATGTGGCATAAAAACATTCAACACCCTTATTTTTTCGACTCCTCCAAGAAAAAACGCTTCATCCACTCGAATATCAAGCTTTCTAAGTGTAGTAATCATTCTTTCATGGGCAGGCGCATTCCTTGCAGTAACAATAGCTATTCTAATTCTAGGTTTATAGGTGGGATCATTTTGGTTCTTATGTATCTCTCGTTGCTGAAGTTTGGAGATTTCTGTGAAGAATCTTAATAGCGGCCCCGCAGGCAAAGGCTCACTAGCCATCTCCTTCTCATGTGAATGAAATTTATCTAAAGCACCACTTTGAAATATAGACTCAGCCGAGTCATCAGCAATGATACCATCGAAATCAAATGCTAATCGTATTTCATTATCCTGTTCATCATCGACATAGTCCGAAGGATAGATACATCCTGCAGGGTACCCATGTTCAACAGCTTCTTTAACGTCATCTGGATTACCGGATAGAAAAAGGGTTGCATTAAAGGCTGCCATATATTTAAAGGGATTGCTTCCTGCCACAAAAACAGCTCTACTAATGGTTAATCCATAACGTTCGATAGACTTGAAAACGCGCAAACCCGTATCAGGATCATTTCGAGAAAGAAGGATAACTTCAACGATTTGATCTTGAGGAGTATTTATGCTTAATAGCCTTTTTATTAGCGGATATGCAACACCAGGCATTAGTATTTCATTCTCATGTTCTCTTTGGTACGCTCGATAGGCTTCTTCTCCTTCTTCGCTAAATACACGATGGGACTCTGTTAAATCAAACAATGCACTTGAAGCCACCGCAATTACAAATTTACTCTCAATATCAAATGGCATAGTTCTTTCGCCCTTTCTGCTTCCTGCTGTAATACTAAATTTTTTTAATTTTATAATCGCTTGCTTGTGAAATGATAACTGGTCACCTACTTCATGGGTTTAATCCCAAAATTCCATTGCTCTATGATTCTCTCGATCTCGAGCAAATCTCTGACCATTCCATCATAATCAACCGGCTCTGTATAAAAACCATCTTTCTTCCAGATCCCTTTCATTCCCGCGTTCTTGCTCGCAGCAATGTCATTCCAGGATGATCTCCTACATAAACGCAGGCTTGAGGTTGTACCCCCATCCGTTCAGCTGCCCTAAGAAATATGGCTGGATCGGGTTTTCGAATGCCTTCGATCTCGGAAATCAGAATCACTTCAAAATACTTTCGAATGCCAAGAGCCTCAATATTACTTGACTGGAAGTCCCCAAATCCATTCGTAATGATTCCTAGCTTAAAGCCATAGTTTTTAAGTCTTTCCAAAACCTCGTGCGTATTCGGAAAGGGTACAGCATGTTTACTGAATCCACTCGTATAATCAGCTAATAGTTCATTCCAATCCAGCGGCAGCTCAAACTCCTTGATCAACTCCTGGTAGACTCGATCCTTCCACACATAGCCGCGATGATCTAATTCAATGAATCGGTTTGTATATCGCTCCATTCCTATACTTTTAGCGTTATGTATAATTCTCGTATATTGATCAACAACAAAGTGATATAGAGAAGTGCTGCGGTCTAGCAATGTCCCATCAAGATCAAAAATAACAGCTCGAATCATAGGATATACCGCCTTTCATAACGATGACCTAAGGACCTCTACGTTACCGAATTACATGCTCTTGATGTCTTCCTTTATTCTGTACTTTTCGGTTTTATTCGCTCGATAAAATAAACTAACGGTGGACACAGAAAACGTGTGGTTATTTTCAAAGTCAAGAAGGATATCCTTTCTCATCTCTTCAATGGTAGCTTCGGATAACCTTGATTTTCGTGCTACCGTAATATGAGGCTTATAAAGCTCTAGTTCAAAACATTTCTTAATACTTTCCTCGTTTGGCTTAAACACCGACACAAGTTGTTTATGCAGCTCAATCAGCTCATCTGACTGAACATCCAGATACAATACATCTTTATCTCCAAAATATCTCGGCCCACCAACAGTAATCTGTAAGTCCCGAAATCCTGAAATGACCTTCCGGCATGCCGGAAACCAGTTCATATCCTCTGTTAATCCACACGAAGCTTTGACGGTGATATGAGGGTCCGATCCATCGAGATATTTATATTTTTCTCTTACGTTCATGACCTTCTCATAAATATCCCCTTCGGGAACAATGCCAAAAAAGAATTCCATTTGTCACGGCCTCCTTCGCTATGCAGTTTCTTTCAGCGGTCTTCAAATGTACTTTCCCAGAACGGTCCTTCTTCTTTATTAAAATATCTCTGAATAACCTCTCTTACGGGGTATGGCTGCAGATTATGCTGCTCCATGTCATTCATTCGAATCCAGTAAAACTCCAAATGGTTCTCTTGGGATTCAGGGTTTATTGAATGATCGATATGTGGCAACTCGACTCGAAATAAATGATTGAGTTCCTGATGGTAGGTCGTGGGAAGCTCAAAATCAGCTTCAACACATCCTATATATTCCCCCACGATACTCTCTTGTCCAAACTCCTCTTTAATCTCCCTGGATAACGTGGTTCTCATGCCTTCCTTAAACTCTACGTGACCGCCTGGAAGAAATGTGTTGTCCATGCCCTTACAGTGCGCGACTAATAGGTTACCATCCGAGAGAATAACCCCTCTGGCGAGCACATGATATTTTTGATTGTTGATATCCCTATATTTCATAAAAAATCATCCTTATCAATTGGTTTGAGCCTCATTATTTCACCAGTTTAGCCCACATTCCTGTTTAGCCCACATTCCTGCGTTCTTACAGGACTTATTTAGCTCTGAGGTGTTCTTTACATTTCTTAGGTTCTCTGTAATCTATAGAAATGACCCAGCCACAGATCGCTATTAATCCTAGGCTGGGTCGTTGGTTGTTTATAGCTTACTTCCTGAATTATACATCTAAATGTCAAAAGACGGTAGATTCATAGGAAAGGACTCCTCCATCTAGGCATCTATGATTCTTGTTACAAGTCGGAAACATTTTAGATATTATTTCGACATGTTTCTCCTATATACTCTATGTGTAATGGGATCAGGAGGGATACAGCATATGAAAAATAGCAAATTAACGTCGTTCATGCCGAAAATCGTCATCGGTTCCTTGGTCGCAAGCTTGGCTTTAACCTGCATGCCTTTTCCAAAGGGAGCTGATCAAGCGATTGCCGCTGCATCGCGCTCGTCGCAGAGCTTCGCGAAATTTATGCAGATGAACGCTCCGAGCCGGACCGTGAAAACCATAGGCGGAATTCAAACGGTCACGAACCTTTCCAGCACGGTTGTACTGGTAAACAAGCAGAGAAATCTACCTTCCACTTATGTTCCGAAGGATCTGGTCGTTCCCAATGTTCCGTTCAGCTTCTCTGGGCCAAGCCCTAAGAAGCAGTTGAGAAAAATCGCGGCCAATGCCTTGGAGGATTTATTCGCTGCTGCTAAAAAGGACGGCATTGAGCTCAAAGCTGTCTCCGGCTACCGTTCGTACGCCACGCAAAAATCGATCTTTGAACGCAACGCCAGCATCAAAGGCGAAGCCGTAGCGAACAAGACCAGCGCGCGCCCGGGACAGAGCGAGCATCAGACCGGTCTAAGCATGGACATCTCCAGCGCCTCGGTTGGATATGCACTGGAGCAAAGCTTCGGCAGCACGAAGGAAGGCAAGTGGCTGAAAGCCAACGCCCATAAATACGGCTTCATTATTCGTTATGGCAAGGGTAAGGAAAAGCTTACCGGTTATTCGTACGAGCCTTGGCATGTTCGGTATGTCGGCGTTTATATTGCGGGAGAGATCACGAGACAGAACTTGACGCTTGAGCAATACTTGCAGAAATCCATCTGACTTTAAGAACGGGCAGCCCTGCTGCCCGTTTCGTGTTAAGCGCCTCTTAGACATGAACATCATCTAACTCATCAGGACAAATAATAATGTATTATTCCATTTCATATTGATCATAGTTCAATTCCGATAGCGTAGTATGGAAGCTTTCCCTTTCTGCATCGAAAATTTCTTTCTCGATGATTTGAAAAATCACAAAAGCAGCCCATCCTCTAATGAGGAGTGAGCTGCTTTTCGTTGACCATGAATCCTACATCCTAAATTACACGGTTCCATAATGCTGATGCATATTGCCAACCAAATCGAGAGTTCCCTTTTGCAGGAATTACTGTCTTATGATGAGGATGTCTCTAGGCGGTCTGCCTGTGCTTTGAATTTGAGAAATTTCAGCATCCGTAAGATTTCGTCCTACCAAAATGAGCGAAGATGTTACATTATCAAAATTGCCTAAGTTCGCTACATTTTGGCTTCCCCGGAATACACGGAATGATCCCTGAAAGTTAATTCTCGAAAATAGTACAAGGGTTACTTGAGAGCTTTCCACTACATTTCTAAGCCGAAAACTCGAAAGGATGTTGTCAAATCGAAATGCTCCAAGATCGCGAATTGCAACACCTCCGCGTCTGAAGAGAATCCTACGAACAGAAAAATTAGGGCCAGACCAAAGAGCAAGACGTAAATCGCTGTTTGCCATCTATACCACTCCTTTTCTTGGGAATGATATAGTATATTACCAAGTTGAGAGAATGGTATAAGGCAAAAATATCAGTTTAAAAGTTTGTTTTTTCGTATAAACATAGATTTCGTTATCCTTAAATCCTCTCAAGTCTATTTACAAGATTCATAGTCATCGATTTAACTATTTAAGGAAATCCGGACAATACAACAACAGGAACCTTTCTCACCCAACTTCTGATATCCCAAGTTGTTATGGGTAACTCCTTACATGTGCTGCTTTCCGCTGCATGATACGAGGTGAACTTATCAAAACGATATTGTAACCTCAACTTTGACGAGGACTGGTTCCATGAACAGCTTGCTGGTTATGCGGCTGCATAAGCTATTTCCCTATTTACGCTAAAAGACCTCCCAGCTCTAGACATACGCCCGTTCCAGCTGAGAGGCCTATTATTTTTTTATCATAGACTTTCCTTATTCCAAAGTCTCTTCCTTCTCAAGTGCTTGGCAGCCTTCGCATAATCCATAAACCTCAAAGCGATGCCGCAAGACTTTGTAATTCCCGGGTAATACCAAACCGTGGTCCATTGGACAGTAATCAAAGGGAAGTGTTTTTTCGCAGTTAACGCAAATCAAATGATGATGGTGGTGGGTCGTGCAGTTCTCTTTGAACTTTAATCCCCCGTCCATAAAATAGAAATGCTCCAAAACCCCCATCTCACTTAACATGCGAAGATTACGATAAACCGTATCCAGACTCATGCTCGGGTAATAGACGGACATTTGATCATATACATCTTTGGGTGATAAATAACCGTCGTGGTCAGCGAAGATCTGAGCTAACGTCCTTCTTTGTTCCGTTACTCTCCATCCATTTCGCGCCATCGTATTCAGCATGTCTTTCACTTTGGCTTGGCTGTTCTCCTTCATTACCATACGTTCCCTTCCTGAGTATACAAAACATCCTGCATAATACCGTCTCCATGTTTTGAAAAAGATTTATCCTTGTATTTTATCAAGAATGAAGGGAAATGTCATATATGGCTACTATCATGAAATGAATGGATGTCAAACAATGAGTACGTTAGCCCTCGCCCTCTATCTTTACTCAAACGTGCGTCTTACCAGCTGGACTTCTTGATACCTGGAATTTGTCCTTTGTGGGCTAGCTCGCGAAACACGATCCGCGACACGCCAAACTTGCTAATATAGCCTCGGGGTCTGCCGGTCACCGCGCAGCGATTGTGAAGTCTTGTCGAATCTATTCATTTAAAGCAGCCTGCAGCGCTTGGAGATTTTGGCGCATGATCGCAATATAATCAAGCTGTTTGGCAATATCCTCTTCCGTCAACCCTTCAATCGGATTTAATACAGCGGTGGTTGCTCCGATTTCAGCGGCAATCGTTTCTGCAACGTTTGAAGCGACAAGCGTTTCAAAGAAAATGGTGTTTACGTTATTTTCCTTAGCGAATTCAATAATCTTGGCCATTTGCGATGCCGATGGCTCCTGATCAGGGGACAGGCCTGCTATCGGTACCTGGGTTAAGCCGTATTCTTTGGCCAAGTAACCGAACGCAGCATGCTGGGTGATGAAGTCTTTTCTCTTGGAATCCTTCAAGCCTTCTTTAAACTCCTGATCCAACGCCTCCAGCTTACTTACGTAAGAATCTGCATTCGCTTTGTAGGCATCCTTATGCTGAGGATCTGCTTCGGCCAAGCCTTGTTCAATATTACGCACTTGCTGAATAGCAAGAGCAGGTGAAAGCCACACATGGGGATCAAGACCGCCGTGATCATGATGGTGCCCGCCTTCTGCGCCATGGTCATGGGCATGTTCATCTTCTTGGCTATGTTCACCTTCTGCGCCATGGTCATGCGAATGGGAATGCCCTTCGCCTTCCATGATCTCTATTCCTTGGCTTGCCTCAATTACCTTCAGATCGCGATCTTTAACGCTATCCAGTACCTGATCAATCCAACTCTCCATACCGGCACCGTTATACACAATCACGTCAGCATCAGCAATGCCTGCCATATCCTGCGGCGTAGGTTCCCAGTCATGCGGTTCAACCCCTGCCGGAACCAAATTCTCGACATCCGCCATATCACCAGCAACTTGGCGCGTGAATTCATACATCGGATAGAAGCTTGTTTTAATCTTTAATTTTGCTGCTGTCGATGTATCTGTTACTTGGCTTTCCGTTGTATTCATACTTCCATTGGATTCACTTGGCTTGGCAGAACCGCAGCCCGCGACAGCCAATGCTGCGGATAATGAAAAAGCGGCAAGGATTCGTTTATAACTCTTAATCATGATTAATAACTCCTCTTACTTTCGGTTTGTTTATTTGTACAGCTCTTCGATTTCGCAATTGCAGCAGCTTCTGAATGGATACAGCTATGAGCAAGAACCCTACCAAAATGAGAGCAATGGTGCCACCAGGCGGCGAATTCAAATAGTAGGAGGCGGTTAGTCCCGAGAAAACGCCAACCCATCCTGTAAGGACGGCTACGCCCATGGCAGCTAAAAATCCGGGAGCAATCCGAAGCGCGATCGAGGCTGGAAGCACAATAAGCGCCGATACTAGCAATACGCCAACGATCGGCATGGAGGCAGCGACCGTCATGCCCGTAAACACGGCGAATGAAAACGAAAGAAGCGAAACCCGAGTTCCTGAGATTGCAGCAGTCTCCTCATCAAAGGCGAAGTTATACAGGGGCCGGCGTAAGGCTACAAAAAACACCAGCCCTAATGCGGCTACGATGGCAATCAAAGCGAGCTGGGTATCACTGACCGCAACGATGGATCCAAAAAGGTAGGAACTGAAGCTTTTGTTCAAATGCGGATTCACACTCATCAGGACGACGGCCACTGCCAGTCCGGAGGTCATGATAATGGCGACCGGCACCTCGGTGTAGGTGCGGTATACCCTTCGAAGCTGTTCAATGACAAGCGCTCCGATGATGGCGACGACAAATCCGCTTATCGTCGGATTAAGATGCAAGAACGATCCTAATGCCACCCCTGCCAGCGAAACATGCGAGAGGGTATCAGCCATAAGCACCTGCCGACGAAGCATTAAATATACGCCGAGGATCGGAGCGATTACACCGATCAGGCCTCCTGCCCAAAACGCACGCTGCATGAATTCGTAACCGAGCATCGCCATCCCGTATCCTCCTTTCGTTCCAGATGGACGACCCGGTCCAGGTAAGGATCGATTTCCTCCAATGCATGGGTAACCATGATCACCGTTTTTCCTCTTTGTTTCACATAGCGATCCAGCAGCTCGTATAACTCTTTACGGCTCGCTTCATCCATCCCGGTTGTTGGCTCATCAAGGATCAGCGCCTCCGGCTCCTGAGCCAATGCTCTTGCAATACAAGCCCTCTGCTTCTGACCGCCTGACAATTCACCAATCTTATGGTTGCGATATTTCCACATTCCCACTTCCATCAGGCTTTGCTTGACGGCCTCATGATCGCTGGCTGCAAACCGTTTGAACAACCCGAGACGATGATAACGGCCTGAACGAACAAGTTCGATGACTTTGCTGGGGAAACCGGCATTAAACGAAGCCACAAGCTGGGGAACATAACCAACCGTTATTGGTGATCCATCCTCCGACACACGATTCATTTCAATCGTTCCGCTCCAAGGCTTGATCAAGCCCAGCATCAATTTCAGCAGGGTCGATTTCGCTGCACCATTGGGACCTGAAATCGCGATAAATTGCCCGGTATGGATATCCAGTGACAAGTTCTGGATGACGGTTCGATCTCCGTATCCAAACACGACGTCGCGCATGGAGGACAAAATCATTTCAATCTCTTCCTTCCTCATGACAGAACATTCAACACTGTCTTACGTAATAATTACGATTAATAACGCTGCTTATATTAACGTGTCTCGCGATGCAGCGTATATCTTTTCAATCTAGGGCAATACTTGCGCATTTCCAAACGCTCAGGATGATTTTTCTTATTTTTGGTTGTCGTGTAATTGCGATCTCCTGTTTCGGTGCATGCCAGGGTAACGATGACTCTCATATTTTGCATCCTCCTTATTAGTAATGTTTACGATTAACAATCGTAATCTCTATGTGTATCCTTTGTCAATCCCCAATCGGATGATGACTTCTATTAATAAGCAGCGACAATTATTGGTTTATACTCTTCAATCGCGTTCTGCATATGCTTCATCTGAAGAGGCATTCGCTCAATAATCGCTTTACGTTTTGCTTTTAGCACAATCTGCTCGATATCAGCAAAGCTGCACCTTGCAAGCTGCCGGCAAGTTTCAGTGAGAATTGACGGATCACATTCAAATTCGCCAATGAGAATTTCAATGTATAACTTCCTTTGCTCCTGCTCAGGCACGGTGTAGATTAACTTCGTATCGAATCGGCGCCATATCGCCTGATCCAGATCTTTTTCCAAATTGGTGGCCGCCATAATAATGCTCCGGTCTCCAAAGTCATCCAAGCATTGGAGCAGCGTGTTTACAGCACGCGCCATCTCCTTGACTTCATCGTTGTTGTCTCGAGTACGGGCAATGGCATCGAATTCGTCCAGAAACAGGACACACGGGAACGCGCTGGCATAATCGAATATTTTACGGATATTGCTTCCGGTCTCCCCCAAATGACTGTGGATGATCGCGTCCAAGCGAACCAAGACAAGTGGAAGCTCAAGGACCTTAGCCATGTAAAAAGCCGTTAACGTCTTACCTGTTCCTGGAGGTCCGAACATGACAATCTTGTTTGGAACCGGCACGCCATGCTGTTCAAACTCCTCCCTCATCCCTAAAATTCCAATAAATTCTTTCACAATTCTTTGATTGACTTCTGACAAAATGAGATGCTTTGCCTTTTTGGCACAGTCTTTGGGTGAATATAGATTTGCCATGTCAATTCCCTTCGCACGGGGAAGACGCTGGCTCGCATTACTTTTACTCATGAATGGCTGCTGCTCCTTCAGTGTATATAATCAGTTATGCAATCCAAGGCAATGGATTCTCAAAGCGCGCCCAATTCAAGCTCATCTCCACATCGGTAAGCAGACACTGATCCAACGCAGCCTCAATATGCTCTCGGTCCATATCGATCCCGATCATCACCAACTCGGTTTGCCGGTCTCCCCAATGGGTGTCCCATTTCACCCGTACATCCTCCTCGGTTCGTAAAATCTCCTCTCTTTCGGCTGCAGGAAGCGCGGCAACCCAATATCCGGCGGGTCCAAACTGAATCGAAGGGCCAGCTTGGCTTAAGCTTGCCGCAACATCTCCATCTGCAGCCAACCACACCAGTCCTTTGGCTCGAACAACCTGTTCAGGCCATTCCCCCATGAATTCAGCCAACCGGGATGGATGAAAGGGCCTTCTGCGGCGATACACGAAGGAGCTGATTCCATACTCTTCGGTCTCCGGGACATGCGCTTCTTTTTGCAATTCCTGGATCCATCCGGCTGACAAACTTACACGTTCAAAATCAAACAATCCCGTATTCAAGATCTCCGACGGATCGACCTGTCCATGCAGGGTACGAATGATCTTGGCGCTTGGCTGCAGCTTTCGAAGGACAGCTTCAAGCTTGTTCAATTCCGCGTCATCCACGAGATCACATTTATTTAGGAGCAGTACATCGCAGGTTTCTATCTGATCGATCAGCAAATCCACGACATCACGATCATCTTCGCTTCCCGCGCCCTGATTGCGGTCCAGAAGGCTCTGACCGGATGCGAAATCCTGCCAGAATCGATTCGCGTCCACGACGGTGACCAAACAATCGAGCTTGGCCAGATTCGTTAAATCGATCCCTGTCTCTTCGTCGGCATATGTAAATGTTTGAGCGACCGGGATCGGTTCGCTGATGCCTGTGGATTCAATCAGAATGTAATCAAACCGTTGTTCGCTCGCGAGTTTTTCGATTTCCTTCATTAAATCATCTCGCAGCGTGCAGCATATGCATCCGTTGGACATCTCAACCAGCTTCTCTTCCGTGCGGGATAAGGACGCCTCTCCCTTAACCAGTGCTGCATCAATGTTAATCTCGCTCATGTCATTTACAATGACAGCGACCTTCAGGCCTTGCCGGTTATTCAGTACGTGATTTAATACCGTCGTTTTTCCCGAGCCTAGATACCCGCTGAGTACCGTTACGGGGATTTGTTGTTGTGTCATTGCATTCTTCTCCTTGTGACTTGATATTGGACTTAAAATAGACTAATCCATCTTATTCGTAATGATTACGATTTATGACAACCCTAATATAATTGCTTTTATTCAAAATGTCAAACGTCCATATTTCGATACGGCAGTTCGTTAGGATCACAAATCATCTTGGCTCCAAAAAAACCACAGCGAATAGACCAAAGATGATCATGGATCCCTGGTCTACCAGCCCTTGATTTTGTAAGCGTTGAGCAATTCCTCATCCTTCACGATGAACGACTGAATGGGGCAGGAATATGGGCGTTCCCGCCACAGGATCCTTCAACACCGTAGCGTGTATTCCGAACACTTCCTGCAGCACAGCTTCAGTCAGCACTCGATCCGGCGTACCATCCCGTACAATCCGCCCGTCCTTTAGAACAACCATGCGATCCGCGTATCTCGCCGCCTGATTCAAATCATGAAGCACAACAATGATCGTAGTCCCCCTCTCCTGGTTCAGCCTCCTAACGAGCTCCAGTATCTCCAACTGATGTCGAACATCCAGAAATGTCGTGGGCTCATCCAGCATTAACACGGGAGTCGACTGCGCGATCGCCATGGCAATCCACGCTCGCTGCCTTTCTCCCCCCGAGAGAGAATCCAGCGGCCGCTGCTCGAAAGCTTGCATACCGGTAACTTCAAGCGCTTCTTCGATCGCAGCATGATCCTGCTTTTTCAACATCCGCAGCGGACCTACATGAGGATACCGTCCCTGCTCTACCAGCTCTCTGACCGTAATGGCCATCGGAACCTCCGGTGACTGAGGGAGTATCGCCATCTTCCTTGCCAAGGACCTCGGAGATTCTTTTGCAATGGCATGCCCATCCAGATATACACACCCTTTCTGCGGCATAAGCAGCCGTGCCATGGTTTTAAGCAGCGTGGATTTGCCGGATCCGTTGGTGCCCAAGAGCGCAGTCACACCACCCGATAGGATATCCATAGACAGCTCTTTGAGGATGGGTTTGTCGTTATATCGCAGCTCTATGTTCTGAGCTTCCAGCAAGGGTTTTTGGGATTGATCTTCTTTCATCTTCGTCTCTGTCTCCTTGTTCGTTGAAACATTCAATGTGATTTTCTTTTTTGCTTAATGAGATACAGAAAAAAAGGAGCCCCCATAAAGGCGGTAACTGCCCCTACCGGAAGGGAAACTTGCGAGCTTAAACCGAATACATGCAGCTCGAACGATACGGCCTGGGCAATGACATCGGCGCCGAGCAGCAGCACGCCTGTGACAACCGTACTGAAAGGGAATAATCTTCTTGCATCTTGGCCTACCAGTCTCCTTGCAATATGAGGACCGATAAGACCAATAAATCCGATCGCGCCAACAGCTGCAACCGCTCCTGCGGTCAGCACTGCCGCCAGGATGAGCATCATCCATCTCATTCGACGAACAGACACGCCCAGACTAGCCGCCGTAGAC
Source organism: Paenibacillus sp. FSL W8-0919 (assembly GCF_038003785.1). Classification (NCBI taxonomy): domain Bacteria; kingdom Bacillati; phylum Bacillota; class Bacilli; order Caryophanales; family Paenibacillaceae; genus Paenibacillus; species Paenibacillus sp. FSL W8-0919. Next base: position 3,246,862 of record NZ_JBBOPV010000001.1, on the reverse strand, counting down.
TGCCCCAATTGCAACGCATTCGCAGCTCCAGCGCTAAGAAGACCGAGAGGGATGATGACTAATGCCCAAGGCCAAAGCATATCCCAATGCACCCATACCCGGCCATTAAGGGAGCCGATCATCCATAACAAGATGCTGCCGACCGCTTCCGTATGCCGGAGCAGTATCAATGAGGTGCAAGATTGCAATACGCTGCCCGTTAGTATTCCGACTAACGCAAGCCTGGTGATATCCATTCCCTTGCCAAGACTTAATGCGTTAACAAAAAGGACGGTGCCGATGCCGCCGGTCCATGCAACCAAAGGAAGATACCTCGTCGCATCCCCTAAACCGTCAGCAAATGTGATCCAAATGACGATCATCAACACCGAGCCTGCCGATACGCCGAGTAATCCCGGCTCTGCCAACGGGTTGCGGGTTATGGACTGAAGAATCGCTCCTGCCAAGCCCAGCATGGCGCCCGCTACAAGCGCAATCAAAGTCCTTGGCAATCGAAGCTGCCATATGATTTGTCGATGGTGTTCCTCTTCTTGTACGTTCGCCAAAGCACGCAGAATATGCTGCGGTGAAATCACCACTTTGCCAAATGCGATATGCATGACACACAGAATCAGGACAAGCAGCAAGGCTGCCAGGAGTCCGATCTTATATGTCATCTCATAGGGATTGCGATTACGGATCAGCTTGTTCATTCTGAAGGCCGCCCCCCAAGCTTACGCAAAAATAATGCGATAATAACAGGTCCGCCGATTAGAGTCGTCCAAAGCCCGACAGGCACTTCCCTGGGCATAAACATGGTTCGTGCCAGGATATCGGCCGTTGTTAACAGGACGGCTCCGAGCATTGCCGAGAATGGAAGAACGAACTTTGCGTCATATTGCTGTGATAAGCTCCGTATCAGGTGTGGAGCGATCAAGGCAATATAGCCAATAGGTCCGCACTGGGATACAACCGCTGCCGTCATCGCGCAGCATACGATGAGCAGATAAATACGCACCCGCATGACATGAAGTCCCAGCCCTTCGGCCGTCTCGCTCCCCAAGCGCAGTACGTTCAACGATCTGGCGAAGCTTAAGGAAAGGGGAATCGTAACGAGCGCCCAAGGCAACAGATGACCGACATGAGTCCAATTGCGGTTCGCCAAATTCCCCATCAGAAACGTAAACAAGAGGCTCGCACTATTGGATGACCCCATCGTAATCACCCATACCACCAATCCGTTCATGATCGCAGTGACAGCAGCGCCGATAAGGATAATATGTATGCCTCCATTTCTTCCCCCGGCTGCCAAGATAACCACAGCCCCGCCTATAAGTCCTCCAAGAAGGGCAAACCATGGCTGCATGCCATAGGAGACGGGAACATGTAAAACCGTAACAAGAGCCATCATAAACGAAGCTCCCGAAGAAACACCTAACAACTCCGGACCTGCTAATGAATTTCGAAGTCCATCCTGCAGAAGAACGCCGCATAACCCCAGCATCGCTCCGGCCATGCATCCTAGTACGATTCTGGGAAGCCTGATCTCCAGAACGGACACCCTCTCGAGTTCGGTTCCCCCGTTAAAGAACAGCAGCTGCTGCAAGCTTGACCAGGATATTTCCGGGTAGCCGTGCTTCATGCCTATTGATATCACAGCAGCCATCATGAAAGACAATGCAAAAAAAAGGGGCGCTCCCCCTATTTTTGCTCTCTTGATTATGGTGGAATCGATACGCTGCAATGCTATTCCACCGCTTTCATATAAAGCTCGGGATACATGTGGCTCATCGCTTCGTCTAAAATGATGCCGAGCGACCGCGTTCCCCTGCCGCTGGCCCATACGGATGTGCGCATCTCATGAACCTGTCCATTCTTCACCGCGCGGAGTCTGGACCACAGCGGGTTCGTCTTGAATTGCTCGGATAATGGCTGTGAGTCGGGGCTGAACGTGAAAGTTTCGACAAAAATATAATCCGGATCATTCTCAAGCACCTTTTCCAACGAGTAAGCCATCCCCCCTGCTTGGTGGCCGCCGTCAGCCTCGGGTGCGGGCCATGGGTATTGCGTGACTTCCGCCAGCATCGAGCCCACAAGCGACCCGGCCGTATCGATACCGAAATTTACATCAGACCCGTACATCACCAATGCGGTCTTATCCTTCGGACTGTGTTCCTTGTAGTAATTGAATTTATCCAGCAAGCGCTTCTCGGCCGCTTCGGCTTCCGTTACTCTTCCGGTCAGCTGGCCCATATGCTGCAGGAACTCGATCGATTCTTGCATACTCTTGGGCTGGACGATGTACAGCGGAGCAATGCCGGCTAAGCCTTCCCGCAACCCTTCATGGGTTCCTTCCAATCCAATGACAAGATCCGGTCCCGCCAACGAAATATCCTCCAAATTGGGTTCAAAGAAGCTTCCTCCGATTATTCCGAGGCTTGCTGCTTCCTCACCATAAAATTCCGGTTCTGGCGCAAGTCCTCCCGCCGTTACCGCAGCAGGTTTCAATCCCAGCTCAACCAGGGCATCTACACAGATCTCTGTTAAACACGCCACCTTCTCCACCGGCAAGTCAACGGAGATCTCCGTTCCGGTTACATCCTTGAATGTCGATTTGGCGCTTGTTCCTTCCTCATTTGACGCTGTCTCCTCAGCATTGGACGCGGCCCCTTCACCATGTGGCGCCGCCCCTCCAGCATTTAGCGTTGCCTCTTCATCACTTGGCACTGCCCCTCCAGCATTTAACGCTACCCCTTCAGCATTTGGATCCATTCTGTCCGTTGCGGTCTCAGTCGCCGTTTTTTGAGGAACACTGCCGCAGCCAGAAATGAGTGCTGCAATTATCAAAAATACGATACCTAGACGTTTGCGCATATGGTACATCCCCTTACCTATAGTTGTAATAATTACGAATTAAACGCATGAAAATCACTGAACTGCCCATGAAAATGATATGTATTCCCTTCTTAATCACATTGATCTCCACCACCTAAAATACATTATCGAGGTAATTAAATTGTAATTATTACTATTAAATTCGAAAGAAATATAGCATGCCGCCATGAAATAGTCAACATATTTTTCCAAGAAGATTCGTCGCGGATTAGACAAAAATCCCGATCGCTTACATACAAAAAAGCCGCGGCAACGCGGCCTCTTGGACTAATATGCTATTGTCTTCTCACCGTTACCGATCCCTCGCCTCTATTAAAACTTCCTTCAATTCTCCATTCTTCCGACCCGCCGACATCAGTGGCATGCTGATCCCGTTGTCCTTATTGATCTTGCAGTTTCTTTCCAATGGGGTCATCGGACAGATTTACCAGAATCGATAAATCGTTAATTAATTTGATCTTAACAAAAGAGTCATTCGCCGAATGGTTGATCCCTGACACATGTACGCTTCCTTTGCTTCTCGGGTCATCGGGATTATAAATAAAGGAAACTTCATAATCGGAAGCCCCTTTTTTGTACACATAGTTATACACGTATTCATCTGTGTCATTACTGAATGAATGAACAAAAAACTGCCCCTCTTTCCCGCTTTGTCTAGCTTTAGCCAACCAATCACGGACCTGCTCACTATGCTCAGGTTCAACTTGATTTAACTCGTAAGAAAAAACCTTAGACATCCTATTGTCCAGATCAGGCACGTTGGCTTCTTTACCTGAACATCCCGTCATCAACAGCATCAGCAAAATGAAACCTATAATGTATTTCATCGCTCTCCCTTTCATCCTTTGATTCCAATTGTTTTCCCGAAATCGCATCTTGGTGCAAAAACAGCCCGCCCCCAACGTAGATTAGCTAATCTAATGTCCGGGGTCGTGCCTTTCCAGCACGGAACCATTCACCTGAATGTAAAAAGTATTGAACCCACCATAGCTTTAATGGTGTTCATTTCGTTCAGTGCCGTTCAAACCTAAACACCGCCCAGCTCATACTTAAACCTCAACTCGGACAGGGGCAGGTTCCCTCAAGTTTCTCCGCTCATTCTACCATACTATAACGGATCTTAGGGAAATTACCATTCAGCAGCAATCGGAAGCACCTTCCGTATGCGGAGTAATGAGCAACCTTCACACATCGGGGCCAGCACTTGCACGCTCCGCTGAGCTACCTTCACACATCGAGGCCCCACCACCAGCGCAGCAAAAAGCCGCTCAGGACGTACACACCTGAGCGGCTTTCCCCCTTCCCCCCACTGATAGGGGGGAAGGGACGCTTCCACCAACGGTTAGGCCTCGAACGGTAAGAACTTCAACGGAGCAGGCGGAATGGGGCTGGAGAAACGTGAGTGGTCGCCTTTGTCTCCGGATTTCCCCATTTACCAATCCCTTTCAAGAAATCCGGTGACAACAGCGATAAGAGGCACCATCCGCATGCGGAGTGATGAGCTACCTTCACACTTCGAGGCCCCAACTGCACGCTCCACTGACCCTCACACTTCGAAGCTGCACCTACACGCTCCGTTTGAGCATCCTTCAATACTTCAGAGCCTGCACCTTCACACATCGAGGCCCCACCACCAGCACAGCAAAAAGCCGCTCAGGATGTATACACCTGAGCGGCTTTCCCCCTTCCCCCCACTGATAGGGGGGAAGGGCCGCTTCCACCAACGGTTGGCCTCGAACGGTAAGACTTCAACGGAGCAGGCGGAATGGGGCTGGAGAAACGAAGTGGTCGCCTTTGTCTCCGGATTTCCCCATTTACCAATCCCATTCAAGAAATCCGGTGACAACAGCGATCGGAGGCACCATCCGCATGCGGGGTGATGAGCTACCTTCACGCATCGAAGCTGCACCTGCACTCCCCACTGAGTTCCCTTCACGCCTAGGAGCATCACCTACTGAAGCACCATCCGCATGCGAAGTGATGAATTACCTTCACACTTCGAAGCTGCACCTGCGCGCACACTGAGCAACCTCCACTTATCGAAGCCCTGCACTTGCACGTGCTACGCCGAACAACCTTCACGCTTAACCCGCAATCTTCTTCCCACGCTCAAGCCGGACAATTTGCTCTTCACCACTGTCAGCCAGCTCACGGAACTGGTCGATCGTCTCCCGCATCTTCGGAAGGGCCTGCTGCTTAAAGGTGCTGATGGCCTCCATCGCCTCGAATGTATCGGCAAATGCCTTCTTCAGAACGTCCACCGAAACACTGCTGTTAATGGCTTGCTTCTGGATGGCCACCCCTTGGGATTTCAACATCTTCGCTGTCCCTTCGATGAAGGTGTTCGTCGTCTTGTTCAGCGCCTCAATCTTCTCTAATACAATCTTCTGATTGTACAGGGCGCTCGCGACCGTGACCGCGACACGCAATGCCGACACGGTAACCGTCTTCGCCCGATCTACCCCGCGAATCAGCTCCTTATTGTTGCGGATCAGAACCTCAAAGGCCAAATAGCCCTGTTGATTCACCGCAAGCATCTGCTGCATATCCATCAAACGCTGACGCAGAGGGAAGAGGACCTCTTCGGAGATAAAACGAATCTTCTCCGGATCGCCGCCGCGCTCCTGCTCCAAAGTCAGCTCCTGCTCAATCCGCTGGTCCATGAACATTCCGAGCTGAATCTCCTTCTGAAGCTGTTTCGTGAGATCCCGAAGGAACTGCTGTTCAATCTCAAGCGTCGTGTTATCGTTTTTGAGGGTCGCCTTGCCTTTATCCAAGGTTTCCACGATTTCCGAAATGACTTCATCCGCTTTCTTGAACTTCACAAAGTAGGCACGAACCGGATTAAAGAGCTTTCCGAGAAAGCCTGTTTTGAGAAAATCAATCCCGCTGGGATCCAGATCCTTCAGATGAAGATGAAGCTCCGTGAGTCCCTTGGCTACAGGCCCGCCTTCATCGCCGGCCTTCGACAGCTTACCGACGGTTACTTTGAGCAAGGAGTTTTTGTCAGAGGACTGGCGCATCGTGCCCATCCCGAAAGAATCGATGCTGGTCAGAATACCCCGGCGCTGTTCAAGCGAGTCCAGGTCAATGTCCATCAAGGACTTTACATTGGTCTCGGCCTGCGTCATCAGCTGCTTCATTTCTTCATCGACAGGAGCGACTTGTTCCTCCAGCACCGTCTTGATTTCATTTTCATTTGGTACAGTCATTGTAAAAGTCATACAAAAACCCCCTTTAACCGAATATATAATGCGTTACATTTGCACATTCAGCAATTGGCCGATCTTATAGACAACGTCGTCGGTGTCGGCATTGATGCTTGCAGCTTCATTGATGCTTGAAATCTTCTGAAGGGCTTCAATGTCCGCGTTGTAGCCGATCGTGTAAATCGGAATTTTAAACGCCTCAATCAAGCCTTGGACATCCTTTAGCTTACTGCCCCGGTTCGTATCCCCGTCGCTCAGTACGAAAATGACCGGCTTCGTATTCGGATTCGCGGCGATTTCATCCTGCAGCAGCTTCATGGCTACGACAATCCCGTCAAATGTAGCGGTGTTGCCCTCCGGAACCAGGTTCTCGGCGGCACCGACGAACAGGGACTGCTGGTTCGTGTCATACTTCCCGATCGGGAGGTTGATGGTGACATCATCCGAATAGGAGACAAGACCGATGCTGTTCTGTGAACCCAGATACTTCTGACCTTGAATCAAGGATTGCCGTAAGCGATTAATCGGTTCACCGGACATACTGCCCGACACGTCGGTTACAAACACAGCCGTAATGGAGGCTCCGCCATTTTTCTTGTCCTTCCAAAGCTTCTGCGCCCGGGAAATGGTTCCGCCGTTCACGACTTTGGCTTCCGGTTTATAGTCTGCCAGCTGGTTAAAACCGTATTTGCTCGCGCTCTTCTGATATTTATCCTGAGCGGCAAAGTCGGCAAACTTCTTCAAGATTTGTTTCTTAAGCGCCGGGGTATCCCCAAGCGCATACAGCGGGCTGTCGTGTCTTACGCCAAACGGAACGAATTCATAGGCTGACCGAAGCTCGGCTTCATTAAAGAAGGTTTGATATTCCAGAACAAAAGCATCCAATCGCCCGGATTCGGCGGCTTCCCTCATCTGCAGTGTGGTTAATGCAAGGAATGGGACGTTGGCCTGGAATTTTTCAAATCCTTCGACGGCCTTGTCACTCAGCAGATTTTTGCTGTCGAACGCGCTAAGCGCAGCGACCAGGAAGTTGAGTCCGGTCGAGCTGGCAAACGGATCCGTGTAACCCATCGACAGCTCGCTGGCTGCAATCGCTTCCGTTACCGTTTTGATGTTAACCTCGCCATACTTGCTCTTCAGCTCATCATATTTTCCTTTATCGATCACGATGCCCGGAACATTCCCGTTCAGGCTCTTCGAGATCCGCTCGGTCTTAATACCGCCCGATTTGATCATCTCCATCCACAATTCATTGGATGGCGTAAAGGCGTCCGGCACGTATTTGCCGGACTTTATGTAGTCTGCCGCAGTTCCCGAGTTAATGCTTCGGATCATCACAGACACTGGCTTGCCGTTAACGGTGACTTTGGCTTTATTGAAATCCGTCGCTACCTCATTCAACCATCCGTCGACCCCTGACCCTGCTTTCTCGGGTGAAGAGAAGATTTCAACGAAATGAGGGGTGGAGTTTTTGACCGAGACCGGGAACTTATCGATGTCGGGCAGGGATTCCGCCACGTCCACCGGATTTAAATCAATCTGTCCTTTAATGGGCTCTGGTGTTTTGACTTTAATCTTACTGTACAGCTTATCAAGCTTCTTCGTGGCCTCCTCAGGTGTTAGCGGCTGAGCCCCGCTCCCGAGATTCGAAGTGGCACTGATTCCGAAATAGACGACTGCAAAAACGACAACTACAATTGCGGCAAGAAAACCAATGACTTTACCTCTGCCGGACATTCCATGACCCCTTTCAGTCTTTGTACAGTTTGGTTTGGCTGATCAGAGCATCGATTTCTTTCATGCAAGCCATGTTTTCAATGCTCTCTAAATCCAAGCTTCCTAGACGAGCAATCTCAAGAAGGAGCTTATCTAGCTTTAATAAAATTTCTTCATTCGTATTTAAGGATTCATTCACAAAATTAAGGTACTCATTGTAAACCTCGATCTTCTCCTCAATGATTCGCGCTGAGAGCTTTTTGTTCTTTCGCAAATCCGCAATCGCGGCGAAATCAGAGACACTGAACACGCCGAGCTTATTGAGAATGCTTTTGATATTCATGTAAAACAGGTTCTCGACCTCATGGATTACGGAATTGAACTTTTTATAGCTCAATTCGGACGCATCAAATCGCTGCTCCAATACCTCCAGCAGTTTCAGCTTCCGGTTTTTCATCCGGTCCAGCTGATTTAACGCAAGCTCTACATCTTGCTTAAGCACCGCAATGGAACGGTAGCGGCTCATGGCCTCCACGTAGTCCTCATGCGTAACAACCTCTTTCTTCGTCTTCACAACCGGCTTCGGTTTAAACAGGTATGTATAACTTCCATAAACTAAAGCGATCAAGCTCGCTGCAAGAAAAGCAGCCCCGAAAGCAACGATCAGGGGACTCTCGGCTTTAAGAGATACCCCAAGAAAGCCTCTGGACCAAACCAATATGTTTGTGACAATGACGATTGTGATCAAGAGGAAGAACTTTTTGAACTTAGGCTCGCTCAATACCCATCACCAACTTCACGCATCGTTATAAAACCACCCTTTTGATGTCCTGTTTTGTTAGCAAATTATACCATAGACAAGCCTACTTTTCTTTGCATTTTAATCGAGAATTGGAAGAAGTAGTCACTTTTTTGGGAGAAAACTCGAATGAACCTCTCCGCATTTACCTATATTATACGGTCCTCCTGCCCGGAGGTTTCCTGTTAGTTTCGTAATGGAAGGAAATCCGTCTTAACGGTATAGAGGAACCGCAACAATCTCCCAATAAAAATATAGAGCTGCACCCACCTGATTCAGAGGGCACAGCTCTATTTCATATTTAATAAATTCAGCTATCATCAACGCCGAAGATGATTGGCAAGAGCAGCTAAGCGATAAAAAGCCGGCTTCGGCCTGTGCCGCTCATCGAACAGCAGCGGCCAGTTTTTGCGCCCACGTACCGGAAAATCGCTGAGCCAGGTGTGGTCGTCCGCAGCTCCCCAGAACGTCACCGCGCTAATTACATCGCTGTATTCCTTAAGCAGCTTGAACACGGCTTCGTAGAATTCAGCCTGCTGTTCCAGCATTCCCGGTTCAGGCTCGGTCAGATCGGCCCGCTTATCTTCGAAACGGAATACCGACACATCCAGTTCCGTGAGCTGGAGCTGCAATCCTAGCGAAGCATATTTTTCGATGGCTGCCCGGATGTCATCCAAGGACGGGTTGAACAGATTCCAGTGTGCCTGCAGGCCAATGCCGTGAATAGGTACTCCCCGGTCCAGAAGAGACTTGACCAAGGTATAAATTTTATCCCGTTTGCTTGGATGGGACTCATTGTAGTCGTTGTAGAACAACAGCGCATTCGGGTCGGCAGCATGCGCGTATTCAAACGTTTTGGCGATGAATTCGTCCCCGGCGATTTCCGTCCAGCTGGAGGTACGCAGCAACTGATCGCCGTCATCGGCAATGACCTCGTTCACAACGTCCCAAGCGTAAATATCGCCCTTATATCTGCCTACTACCGTTTGGATATGCGAACGGATTCTTTCATAAAGCACGGCTTTGCTCACGAGCTGATTCTGCTTGTCGCGGAACAACCAATCGGTGGTCTGGTTATGCCACACCAGCGTATGTCCGCGGACAGCCATCCCGTGTTTGCGCGCGAAGTCCACGATTTGATCCGCTTCCTCGAAGGTGTAAAGCTCTTCCTCTGGGTGAACGCTGGCGAACTTCATTTCGTTTTCCGCCGTAATGCTGTTAAAGTGATGCGTAAGCAGACTCTCCTGCGACTTGATCGTATTACTACTGACCGCCGCACCTATATGGAAGTCTTCCGCGAATATGTCTTTAAGTGCGGACTCGGCCGGTACCGATACATTCATATCTCTTCCTCCTTACCAATCCTGGTCTCAAACCAGTCAAAGCTGGCTGAGCCCGAAGCGGGTTTCCCATTACCGCTTGCGTAGAGTCCGATAAGCACTCCGGTAAAGCACATTTTGTTTACGAAATCCTCCGGTGACAGCGGCTTGGCGGCTCCCTTGCCGAGCCGGATCCACTCAAGCCCGTCCAGCGAATAGGACAACGAATAGCCGGTTACGTCCGAGCTAATCTTTAAATATACCGAGTCCGCATGGACCGGTACTTCCGCCGCCAATTTGGATTCGCCTCTTACGGTCAGTCTGGCGCCGATCATCTTCCGCCCATCTTCCTGCTTTAGAAAAATTTCATAATGGGCGTCCTCATCCCTTCTTGCGCATATCCCCGCTTCCTCGCCATCGCGGATCGCACCGAATTCAAGCAAAGTCCTCCATTCCGCCCGGACATGTTGTTGGCGTCTGCCTACAAAAGCAACCTGACCCACGTCATTTAAGCCGGCGGACTGTCCTCTCAAGGTAAGCCAGCCTTCTCGCTCGGTTAACGACCAGCTTCCTTCCGCCGGGTTCCGAAGGAAGGTCCAGCCATGCCGGAGCTTAGGCTCATCAAAATCATCCTTGCCTTCGAACAGGGCCATCGGCCCGGACTTTATCCTCTCTGGCGTCCCCGGTAACCGTTTTACGCGCATATCGAGATTTACGGTGCCTTCATTGTTGTCGATCATCGGCCATCCCTCGTCATTCCAGGTTACAGGAGCAAGAAATGTCTCCCTGCCGAGTACGCTGTATCCCGAATCAACAAGTCGAACGCCAAGAAATACTGCCCACCAATCACCGTTCATATCATCCACGAGGTCCGCATGGCCTAAATACTGAATGGGGTGCTCGATCCCCCGGTGTGTCAGAATCGGATGCGGATACAGCTCGAACGGCCCATAGGGACTCGCGCTCCGTCCGATAATTTCCCGGTGATCCTTCGCCGTGCCGCCTGAAGCGGACATAATGTAATACATGCCGTTTATTTTGTACAAGTGGGGCCCTTCCGTCCAGGGACCGCCGTCCCCCCTCCAGATGACTACCGGCTCGGACAACGCTTTCCCGGTGGCAATGTCAATTTCGTACTGGATGGCATGGGAGTCGTAATCAGCACCCTGCTGGGCGGTCACATATACTTTGCCGTCATCGTCGAAGAACAAAGAGGGATCGATCCCGCCATACGGGACCAGGATCGGATCGGACCATGGGCCGGCCGGATCCTGGGTGGTTACGTAAAAGTTCCCAATTCCATAAACATCCGTCGTAATCATATAGAACGTTCCGTTATGGTACCTTAGCGTCGGTGCATAGATTCCGTCCGAGCTTCGCCGTGCCCTCAGATCCAGCTGGCTGTCCCGGTCCAGCACATGCCCGATTTGTTCCCAATCTGCTAAATTACGACTGCGGAAAATCGGCACGGCCGGGAAATATTCAAATGAACTGCAAACCATATAAAAGTCATCCCCTGCCCGGGCGATGCTCGGGTCTGGATAAAACCCCGGAAGAACTGGGTTCGCATAACTGATTGCATGTATCGTCATGGTTTACTCCTTAACGCTGCCGACATTCAGACCGACAACAAAATACTTTTGCATGAACGGATAAACGAGCAGAATCGGAACGGATGCCACGACCGTTACGGCAGCGCGAATTGAAATCGGCGTTACCATGTTCACCGCAGCGTCCTGCGTCATCCCGGCTCCGGCAGCCACTGCCGGGTTGCTGTTCGCGTTCATACTGGATGACAGCAGCTTCATCAGCTCATACTGCAAAGTGCTCAGCTCTTGGCGTGAGGAGGTATAGATGAATGCATCGAACCAGGAGTTCCAAGCCCCCACGGCCACGAACAGCGCAATGGTTGCCAGCACGGGTTTACACAGCGGGAAGATGATCCGAATAAAGATTTTAAAATCTCCGGCTCCATCAATTCTTGCCGATTCAACCAAGCTTTCCGGAATCGTTCCGATATACGTCCGGATAACGATCATATTGAATGCGCTGATCATCGACGGGATCACATATACCCAGAACGAATTCAGCAGGTGCAAGTCCTTCATCAGAAAATATCCAGGAATCAAACCGGCGTTAAAGTACATCGTCAGAATAAAGATCAAGGTAATCGGCTTGCGGAATACATATTCCCGACGGCTCAGCGTATACGCCAGCATCGTGGTCAAGACCAGATTCAGCAGCGTTGAAAGCACCGTTCGTGCCACGGAAATCCAGAAGGCGTCATATATCGTTCCCGAAGCGAATACCGCCTTGTAATTCTGCCAAGTAAATTCCCTCGGCCAGAGATAGATTCCGCCCCGGATCGTATCATTCCCCGCATTCAGGGAAACGACGATCGTGTTCAGGAACGGATATAATGTGACAACGACAAGACCAATCATAAACAAGGTATTGAACGTATTAAAAAGGATCGGCTCTACTCTTTTTTTTCTGACGGATTTAGGCGCTGCGGCAGCAGTTGCTGGCCCAGGGCTGATTGTTTGATTTGCCATTATAGCAGCCTCTCTTCCCCTAGCCGTTTCGCGACTCCGTTTGCAATCAATAACAGCGTCACGCTAACGACCGTTTTAAATATACCGGCAGCCGTTGCTAATGAGTAATTGCCTTGGGCAAGCCCGTACTTCAGTACGAATATGTCAATCGTTTGCGACCAGTCGACAACAAGACCGTTGCCCAGCAAGTATTGAACCTCGAAGCCTGCCTCCAGAATGTGACCGACCTGCATGATCAACAGAATAATAATCGTTGGCTTAATGCCCGGCAAAGTGACATGGAACATTTTCCGATAGCGGCTTGCCCCGTCCATATCGGCAGCTTCATAAAGCGCCGGGTCGATGGATGCCATCGCAGCCAAATATATAATCGTATTCCAGCCGACTTCTTTCCAAACATGCGACGCTCCGACGATTCCCCAGAAGTATTTGCCTTCACTGAGCCATTGGATCGGCTCCTTGATGAGATGCAGCTTCATAAGGACATCATTGATGATTCCGTCTGAAGCCAAGCTCGTCGCCACAATCCCGGTTACGATGATCCAGGATAGAAAGTGCGGAAGATAGGAGATCGTCTGTACGGTTCTTTTCCAAAATACTTTCTTGATTTCATTCAGTAATAACGCAAGAATAATTGCAGTCGTAAAGCCGAGAATCATATTGATAACACTCATTGCGAGCGTATTGCGAAGCACTTGCAGGAAACTATCATCCTTAAAAAGAAATTCAAAATGTTTAAATCCTACCCACTTCTGTTCACTAAAGTCTCTAGCCGGCTTGTAGTCCTGGAAAGCCATGGTCCATCCCCAGATGGGAACATAGGCAAACAAGATGATGTAAGCCATCAGAGGCACTGACATATAGATCAACTGTCTCTGTTCTTTGAGGACGGCCCAGGTGATTTTCTTGTTTTTCTTAGGCTTCCGGACGGCAGAGTCTTTGACAAAGGTCTCTTCCATAAGTTTGTTCTCCCCAAAACCCCATATTTCGTAAACAAGGAAGGCATGAAGCCTTCCCGTTTCCGATTCATGTATCTTCCGCTGCCTTACTTAACAGACCAAGTGTCTCTTCTCCATTGCAGCACTTCATTAATCCGATCTTCATAAGCCTTGATGTTGAGCTTGCGGATTTCAGTGACGTACTCATCCCAGACGCTGTCGAATTCTTCCGGTTTAGCTAGAATGGCTTTCGGTAAGTACTTCGTGGACAACTCATTTTGCTTCGTATTCACGATTTTCGCTTCAGATCCGTCTACCAGGTCGACAGACCATGCCGGGTACGCGATGTCGTTCTCAGGAGCCGGACTGAAGAAGTCGACATAGCTGTTGAATCCGTATTGGGCGAGGAAGTTCTTGTCATACTCTTTCATGCCTGCCAGAATTTCTTCAGGCTGGGCAGCCGCATCTGTCGCGTTGCCGTCCGAGAATAAACCTTCCATTTTTGGGGCTTGGCCGTAGAAGGAATCGGCTTTATTCGCGAGCTTCCAGGTTGCATCGGTAAACTGGTCGCGCTGCTCTTGCGTTTTCATGAATCGGCCGTCTTTAACGATGTAATCTTCCCCTTCGATCCCCCAGGCCAAGATTTTTTGCCAATCTTCTTGAATCAGCGTATCCAACAATTTGATAATTCGGATAGCCTGTTCTTCGGATGCATTGACCGTAATCCCGAACCCGTTATTGAGGTTCAGAGCCGGGCGATCTTTGTAATGATCCCGGATGCCTTCATCAAAGACAAGCGGAAGACCGACATATGTTCTTTCATCTTTCTTCTGGGTAATCAGCGCGTTTTCAGCGCTTTGGAAGTTCCAGTGCTGGTCAAACATACCAAGGACTGCGCCGCTGGAGATTTTCGCCATATACTGGTCGAAGTTTTGAGTGAACGTTTCTTTGTCGATGATGCCCAGAGCATTCATCTCGTTCAGCTTTTTATAATAGCGTTTGGCATAGTCCTTATCGGCAAAAATTTCCGCCTTGCCGTCTTTAACGACTACACCGCCATCGTTCGGATGACCGATCAAATGCTGAGGAGCATTGAACAGACCCCAGTTTTTCCAGTCATAGTTCAGAATTTCAAAGCCGATCGTCGGCGTACCGTCGATGGTCGGATGCTTTTCCTTGTATTGTTTAATCAAGTCAAAATATTGATCCAAGGTTTTAACCTCTGGATATCCCGCCTCTGCCAAAACGTCCTTCTGAATCCAGAAGGCTGGGCCCGAATACCAAGACGAGGTAACGTCAGCATTCGTTACGCCGTAGTTTGGTAGATTGTAAATATGACCGTCGTTCGGGTCTTTCATCATGTTCCAGTACTTCTCATAATGCTTCTTCAAGTTTGGCGCATGCTCTTCAATCAAATCCTCGAGCGGGATAAAGGCACCGGCAGCTGTCAGCTTTTGATTCGCTGTCATCATGTCCGGATAATCGCCCCCTGCGATCATAACGCCGAGCTTCTGGTCAATATCGCCAGCTAGGAACTCGAATTTGAAGGATGCCCCTGTCTTTTCTCTGATTAATTTATAAATCTTGTTGTCAGGTGTTGGTTGCTGGTCGGGCTGACCGATGAAAACCGAAATTTCAAACGGCTCCACTCCATTCGCGACATTTTCCCCGGCTTCCTGTCCGTTATTATCGTTCTTGGCGGCTCCCTTGTTGTTACCGCCGCTGCAAGCCGATAGTACGAGACCGAGCGAAAGCAGCAGCACCATGCTGAACCGGAGTACCGACTTTTTCTTTCCCCCCATTTAAAGCACCTCCGAAATGATATGGTTACTTCAAGGACTGTAAGCCCTTTCAATAACTTATCTTTATTGTAAAAGCGCTGCCAAACGCGAACTATAACACAATTAAAGCTTTTCCCCTAAAAACTTCAGTTCCTGTTTTTGTATTCATTGGGGGACATCCCCAATCGTTTTTCGAATTGTTTCAGAAATTGGCTGTAGTTCACATATCCTACCCTTTCCGCGATTTCGCTGTTTTTATATTGGTTTAGCCGAAGCAGCCGGGTGGCCTCCTCAATCCGGAGATTATGCACCCATTCGTTAAATCCGACACCGTTCTTCTTCATGAGCAATTGCCCAAGATACACCGGGTGCAAATAAAAACGCTCGGCCAGCTTCTTGATCGTCAGTCCCTCCCGGTAATGTTCCCGGATGTATTCGTTGATCTCCTGAATGATTCCCTGCGATTTACGAGCCTGCTCACGGCTCAGCAAATCAATGCACTCGAGGCCAAAGTTAAGCAGAAGATCCAAAAGATCGTTCAGATTCATCACCGAATCGGCCAAAGCGGATACATCATATTTCGACAGCACATCCGAAGCCTGCTCGCCGGATTCCTCCATATACTCTTTCATTTTGTACATCAAATGAATGACGGTCTTTTTCACCGTTTCAGGGGCGAGCCGCAAGTTGCGAAACCTCTCCGCTTCCGCAGCGATCGTATCTTGATAACCGGCGGCATTTAGAAGATTGAACGCCTCCATCACGCTGTCCACCAAGCATATCGAGGCGTAACGGTATTCCAGCTTTCTGTTATCGACCGATTCGTAAGAAATGACCCCGGCATAATCGGGGTCATAGAACTTATGCTTTATCGCCTCTTCCGCGGTGCTGTAGCAGCTGGCAAGACGCATGATCGATTGTTCCGGTGAGCCCACGGCCATAAACACCCGGTGACCAGAGAATCGGGCAGACAAGTCAGCAAGCATCCGGAGCGCGGGATCCTCCTGACCATCATCCGGTGAATACCCGAGAACGATGCCGAAGCGGTTCTTGTCCAGGTCAATCAAAAACATGGCACTTTGCTGCTCAACCAGGGAGCTGGCGATTCCCCTCAATTCCGCGTAACTCGTTGGCTCCGTTTGAACCAGGCAGATGTTCCATGCGTCCCGGCTGGCTGACAAAGGCTCCAGACCGTCCGGTCCGTCCCTATCCGGAGCCGGACTGTGCCCTAGCAGCTGACGGATCTTTGAAACTTGCTCTTCCCGGGAAGCAATACTGCTCCATTGTTGCTTCTCGGCTTCCTGCAGCAATTCACGATAAATCTCGCGCAGTACGTGAGAGGCTTCTTCCGCTTCAATCGGTTTCAACAAATAGTGCGCGATTCCGTAACGCATCGCTTTTCTCGCATACTCGAACTCGCTGTATCCGCTAACGATGGCGAAGCTGATTGCTTTGTTGCCGTTCTTCTGCCACTCCCCGATCATTTCAAGGCCGTCCATGAGCGGCATATGTACATCGGTGACCACTAAATCCGGCGCAAGGGAAGCCATCAATTTCAGCCCCTCCGCGCCGTTGGCGCAAGTGCCGCATATGTCAAAGCCAAGCTCCTCCCAATTGATCCATAATTGCATGCCTTCCAAAGCTCCAGGTTCGTCATCGATCAGCAGAACTTTAAATCTCAATTCCGTTCCCCTCCTTGCTCGTAATCCTGATGATCCAACAGACTGACAGGAATCTCGAAGAACACCGTCGTTCCCTGATCCGGTTTGCTGTAAATATCAAAGCGGACGAGGTCATTGTAATATAGCTCAAGCCTGCAATATACATTGCGGATTCCGATGCTGGTGCCGGACGTATTCTCGTTGCGCATGGAAATAAGAACCTCGCGAAGCTTTTCCGGGACCATGCCTTTGCCGTTGTCCTGCACGGATACACGAAGGTTGCCGTCTATTACCGTCGCGCTGATTTTGACCACGCCTTTCCCATCCACAGCCTGAATGCCATGCTTGCACGCATTTTCCACCAATGGTTGGATACTCATCTTCGGTATTTTATAAAGCAGCGCTTCCCGGTCGATATCAAGCTCATACTCAATCTTGTCCCTGAATCTGAATTTCTCGATCTTCAGATACATTTCGATGAACAAGATTTCTTCCTCAAGCGTGACGATGTCCGCTTTCCAGCTAAGCAATCTGCGAAGCAGTCTGGACAGGTTCTTGATGATATCCGTCACGTCGGAATAATTGTTTTTCGTACAGACGACCAATATGGCATTCAGTGTGTTAAACAAAAAATGCGGATTCATCTGACTTTGCAAAAAGTTCAGCTCTGCCCGTACCCGCTCCATCTCCAGGTTCTTCTTCTGAATTTCGAGCTTGTACACATTGTTGATCAAAGAGTTAATCTCGGCTGTCATCCTATTGAAATTCTGGATCAAGCCACCGATCTCGTCTCGGCCCTCATCCATTCGGATCAGGTCGAACTTCTCGTTGGTAACCTTCTGCATATGTCTGGACAACCGTTTAACCCGATAATTGTATGATCTGAGCATGATGTAAATAAATATAAACGAAAACAGTGTAATGACAGCTGCGATCATCCCCACATAAAGCTGCATTTCGCGCATGGCTTGGGATAAACGGGTTCCCTGCGTCACGCCAACCAGCTTCCAGCCCTTTACGTAACTTGCCGTTCCGATGGAGACGACATGTACGTCTTTGTCCTTGTCGTGATCAGCAAGCTGAAACACCGGATAAGCATCGGTGACGTCCCGCTGGTACCCGCTGTCCGCAGACATAATGATTTGGTTATGCTCATTGACCAGATAGAGATTTAAATAGTCCTGCTCGCGCAGGATGACATCGTAAATTTTGTTTAAGTCAATATCGATCCGGAGCAATTTATCATACTTGCTATATATGTCAAAATAGTCCATTTTTTCGATAACGCTCAGATAAGGGACCGTAGCTGTGCGGTTATTTGCTTCAGTCGCCCTGTAAGCCGCTACCATAACAGGGGACGTCGATTGTTCCCACAGCCGATACCAGTCGCTATTCTTCGCATTGGCATCGAGCACTTGATAATTCCCGCCGGGCATGATCGTATCATTCTCCGTAAATATGCTGATTCGCTGAATCTGATTGTTGACGGGAATATAACTGGTCACCCGGTTTCGAAGCTGTTCGTCGAACGTTTCGTAAAACTGGATCGGACTTTCGTAAGTTCGGTCCAGCGTTTCATACAGCAGCTTGTCCGTATTGAGCGCATGACTGACCGCTACACCGCCGTCAATGAACTCATGAATATCTTTTCTGGCCCGCTCCAGCGAGATCTGGAGGTTTTGTTCCTCGCGGTCTTTGATGATGCCGGTCATCCGGTCCATAAACGCGATATTGATAACCGCGATCGGGAGCAGCACGCCAATCACGTAGATGAGTATGAATTTATAGTTCAGCGGTATATCGTTAATAAATGATCGGAATCTGAAACGTTTTTTCATGATTTTGGCACCGTCCCGCCGTTCAATCAGCCGGCTCCCTCTCGGTTTTCTGCTTGTACGCCGATGGCAGCACTCCTGTAAGGCATTTAAATTTGATGATAAAATAGTCCGTATTCGGATATCCGACCTGAAGCGCAATGTCCGAAATTTTCATTTGGGTGCGTCTTAGCAATCGCTTTGCTTCCTCGATTCTTTTCTCGTTAAGATAGTCGTTAAACGGCTTGCCGGTCTCTTTTTTGAACAACTGGCCCAAATAGGCGGTGTTCATGTGAAACATTTTGGCCAGATCCTGCAGCTGAAGCTTGCTGCGGAACTCCCGGTCCACATATTGAATCACGTGAAATATCGTATTGTTCTCGTTCTTGGCCTCAAGCCTTGCCAGGATATCGGCCGCCTCCAAGCAAAGTTCAAGGACATAGGTTTTCAGTGCGGAATAGTTCCCGAAACTGTCGATGGCGCCATGGCCGTCGTGAAGCTTTCTCATCAAAGCATCCGGATCCCCGTTCATTTCTCCGATCCGCCTGCAAAGACTCCACTCCAGGTCAGCCACATGGGAAATGGCCTCTTTCAAATCAAGCATGCCTTCCAACATGGAGTCCAAAGCGGCTTCAACAGCAGCATGAATCTTGTTAGTCTGGTACGCCATCACGATCTCCGTAAGCTCCTTGAATTTCTCCTTTGCGAGCTCCTGCGATTTTCCGCCTTGCCTTAAATCCCTATAATGATACACACCTTCTCTGCCTTGACAACGTTTGCATTTATTAACCTCCAACGCCTGTAAATACAGCTCTCGAATCGACTCGATCCCTTGCAGAACGCCGCTGATCGTCACGATGACCGGCTGGCTTGACGGATCCTCAAGCTCCCTGTGGAGCTGCACGCTGAGCTCATGTACCCGGCAAGAGGGGAATTCATCATCAGGCAGAATCACCCCGATCCTCCCCGCGCTGTCCTCGAATATACGATCGGGTTTCTGCTTGAAATATTTCTTAACCCGTCCGGCCAGAGCGCCGGATGGCCCGGAAGCTTCAACCACAACGCACCGCAGCTTCGAATCCTTCTGCAGAAGAAGGGCCTTTGCAGCCTGCAGCTTAAGTGACTCGTTGTCTTCGCCTTGAATTAAACGGATCAATAGATTGTTGGTAAACAAAAATTGCATGCGGCTATGGCATTGCTCCGCTTTAAGCTCCTCTTGAATTTTCGTGCGCAGGCGTATCAGGACTGCCTCAATTTCTTCTTCGTCGAATGGCTTGAGCAAATATTCCGTGACCCGCTGCTGCATTGCTGTAAGCGCATAATCGAAATTATCGTAACCGCTCAATATGACGAACTTCGGTGGTCTTGCCAGCTTTTGGTTCGAGCGCTCGATCAGCTCCAATCCATTGATCACCGGCATATTGATATCCGTCAGAACCAGCTCCGGTTTAAGCTCTTGAATCATACTGAATGCTTCGGAGCCGCTCGAAGCCTCGCCGCATATCTGGAAACCGAAATTTCTCCAATTCACCATCGTGCGAAGCCCCTCGATTACCCACGGCTCGTCATCCACCAAAAGCACATTCATCATCGATATCGCTCCCCTGAAGTTGGACTATATTGCTAATTTGTAAGCGCACTCATGATTTAGGCTAACTTATGACAACTCAAGAACAGGGAAATCTGTATCCTCAACCTATATTAGAACTTACGTAATCGTCTATAGCCGAAATAAAGGTCATACCCGGTAAATTTTAGTTTTCGCCATCATTTAAGCGAGCCTATTGCTGCTGCATACCGAACAGTACAGGCTTCATCCTATGGAATAATTGATGCGAATCTACCTTTTCGTAATTCCATAACATGATGATTCGTAAATCACTTGCAGGGTAGTACCAGATTTCTGAGCGAAATCCCGGGGTACCTCCCCCGATCAAGCGAAAGTCCGTCCCCAAGAACCAACCATATCCATAATTGAGGTTCGGGTCAAAGCTTGTAACATAGTAGGGCGTGAACATCTTATCCATAGTTTCCGGTTGAAGCAGCTCCCCCTTAAAAAGGGCCTCGCACCACCTGTCCAAATCATGAACCGTAGAATACAGCTCTCCCGGTGCTTCAATACCGTTTAATTTATCGTTGTCGGCATTGGCGATTTTGCCGTTCTCCAACGTGTGTCCGTATGCTCGTCCAGGGGTTATCTTCCGCGGGTTATCCAAGCCGGTGGACCTCATCTTCAGCGGGGCAAAAAACCATGTATGCAATACTTCCTCATACTTCATCCCTGTCACTGCTTCTATTATATATCCTAACATGATAAACCCCGTACTGTTGTAGCTCCACTGTTCACCCGGATTAAACTGCTGCTTAAGGCGCGTTAAATAATCGATAAAATCTTGGTTCTCCACTTGCAATCGACTCATCTCAAAACGCAAATTAGGCACGCCATAAATATCTTGCAGCCCCGACGAGTGGCTCAATAAATGGTGAATGTTAATCTTCGGGTGAAGAACGTTGAATTTTTCAACATATTTGCCAGGATGATTTTCAAGATCGATAAGCCCTTGCTCATAGAGCTTGAGGATGGCAGCGGCAATAACCATCTTCGTTACGGATGCAATATGGAACTTCGTATCCAGCATATTGGGAACCCCTAGTTGAATGCTCGCCTGACCGAAGGATCGGCTAAACTCCTCTTTTCCCCCTCTTGTAATCAATAGGTTGCCCGATACGTAACTTTCCTTACTAAACGCTTCCACGATTTCGTCTACATTTAGCATGGAGCTCCACCTCATTTTTTATTTTCTAGTTCACATTCTCTCTTCACCATACGGATAAGCCGGTTCTTGTATCGTTTGCATCCGTTATGTACCTTACATGATCGTATCCTCGATGCTGCGCATTCTTAAATAGGTCTTCTATCGACTTATTGTTCTTGCAGTAGATACTGACGAAGCAGCTATCAACCACCAGAAGCACGAGCTGACAATCACTATTTAGAAATTCCTCATATGTTTTTACTTCTACGATGTCTTTTCCTTGAGGAAAGGCTTTCAAGTCCTGGAAGATGATATAGTATTCGTTATCCTCTAGAAGCTTTTTTAAGGTTATTCCATCCCAAATCTCCCCCGCCCCTGCAAAGAGCGCTTCCTCAAATTGACCGTCAACGATGAAATAGGCTTCCTCACCACCAACAAGCCAGTTATACTCATCGGTTTCAAAGGGCTTTAATATTTCTCCAAGGAACCTGCCATACTTATTTGGTATTTCAAAGCTAATTCCTCTTATCATGTGGCTGTTCGCTTCCTTTTGACTTTTTGTGTTGTTTAAATGCTCTAATTATGTATAAGAATAATGCTATAACAAACAATGAAACAGATAAACCAATGAATATTTGTACTATCACCCGCAATCAGCCCCCGTCATGAAATTTAAAGTTCTCGCAGAATATACGGTTCGAACGAAACTTCCTCGAGTTCATTCAACTCTTTTTGCCATTAAAATATCTGGTTTTCCCATTCCATTTGCATCCGGTATAATCCCGACAATGACATATCCCAACTTGAAATAGAAATTTGCGGGATGATCTTCACTTCGAAATTCTTTAATGAACGCAGGAACATCTGTATAGATATTCCGATTCGACAAGTTCGTTTGATTATGTTCGTCATCCGAGCCTAGCATGATCGTAACTCCGCCTCTTTGGGCAACCTGCTTTTCAAAATCCAGAACCAGCCGTTTTCCATGCCCTTTTCTTCTATGAGCTTCACGGATTACCAAGGGATGGAGCTCCCATACATTTCCGCCATATTGACTTTGACCCCCGATCCACCCAATGACTTCACCCTCTTGGCTAAGTAATACGCGGCTAATTCTCTCCTCTTGCAATGAATCGATTACTTCATCTTTTGCAGATTCATATGTTGACCAGGCCTCGAAGCTCTCCTGTAAAAGCCTAGCGGTTTGATGGATTCGAGCCGTGTCTTCTTTAGTCAGATCCACTATTTTCATTCACAAGTATCCTTTCATTTTAAATTCTAGCCAGCTTCGATTGGAATTTAATAATATATGAATGTTTTTGAAAAAATCCCGATAATCCCATAAATAATAATCCGCTCCGGGTGTATTGTTTTGAAACAAACAGGTTTTAATACCTAAGAGCTTTCCAGGGATAATATCAATTTCCCGATCACCGATAACAAGGTCAATTTGATTTCTCTTATGCAAATACAGGTAAGATTCCGGATCTGGCTTTCTCGCGAACCCATCATCACCTGCAACGAGATCTACAAAATATCGTTCCCACCCATAATGCTTAATAATAGACTCCACTTCCCTCCGAGGCTTATGAGTCATGATAACGCTCTTATTAGCCGCTGATAGTATGTTCTCTACATGAGGAAATGGCGGGGTTTGTTCAGGCAGGAGCCGTTCTTCTCTTCTAAAAATTTCCCGAATTTGCGATTCGGATAATTTAAAGTGCTTCACAGCATGGGTGAATGATACTTTTAGATAGGTCAGAATCTCCTCTTCCGCCTTGTCTTCTTCCATCACGTCTTTAAAAATAGCGGCATAAGCAGGATAAGTATTGAATAAGGTCCCGTCGAAATCCCATAGGATATTTATGATCGCACATCCCCCTTATAAGTAGTGGATTTATAGAAGCGGAAGCCAAGGGCCATCAATTCATTGTTAATTTAGGCCACTACAACCATATAGTTAGTACATCGTAACCCTTAAGCCATTCAACTTTCCATTATTATACATCCCATTGGCGAAGGGTGATAGCATTGTATGCATGAGCATAATGTGTACATGGTCGTTCCTCTCGATCACGATAAAAAAAGGATTGGGTAACGATCGGAGTTCAACCCGATGTCCCAATCCTGTTCTTGTTTACTTCACGATAACCTTGGCAGCAGTACTGCGGTTTCCAGCAGCGTCTGTCGCATAGACGGTTAAACTTTTCCCTGCCTTCTGTGCCTTGATGGACACAGTAAAATTGCCACTCTTATTCGCAGTTCCTTTGCCAATCAGCGTTTTTCCGGAATATACCGTTACAGTAGAAGATGGCTCGGCCTTGCCCGTGACCTTGGTTGACTGGCTTTTCAGTGCATTCACTTTAGGTGCTGCTGGCGGAGTCAATTCCTTCATTCTCAGGCTATAAGCTCCGGTGTTAGCGCCGTATTTCTTCACCTTGACATAATACGTGCCTGGTTTAAGCTGAAGCTTCTGTACGACTTTTTTCGGCTGATCGTCACTAGCGTAGTACACATCATTTTTATACAGTTCTGTCACACCATCGTTTGCAAGGAGATAGACAAGGACTTCGTTAATCTGTGACGTGAAATCCAACTGAACGGGTCCGGTTTTCGGTACCGTAAATTTGTACATATCCACATCATCCGACCAGGAAATCCAGCCTTTCACCAGTTGATTGGTCAATTGGATCGACTGCGCCATTTCCTTCGTATCATTCGGCTCAGCATCAAGTCCGTTATAGGCTTTAAAATTCGCTTTTAGAGTGTATTTTCCGGTGTTGCTGCCATATTTCTTGACTTTGATAAAGTACGTACCGGCTTCGAGATCAAGCGACTCATTCCACTTTTTCGGCTCTTGATCACTACCATAATACAGGTCGGCTTTATCAAATTCGGTCGTACCATCAGCGTCCAGTACATAAATTAACACTTCTCTAATCTGAGAAATGGCCTCCAAATCGACTTGCCCGGCCTTTGGCAGCTGGAATCGGTAAACATCTACGTCGTCGGATTCGGAAATATAGCCAGTCTGCGCTTTGTTGTTGGTCTGGAGCGCCTGCGACTGTTCCGTGTTGTTGTTCGGCTCCGCATCATTTCCTTTCACCGGAGTATGATTAGCTTTAATTGTATATTTTCCGGTGTTGCTGCCATATTTCTTCACTTTAAAATAATAGGTTCCCGCTTCCAAATCGAGGGATTGCGTCCATTTCTGCGGCTCGTCCAGGCTTCCATAATACAGGTCCTGCTTTGTGATTTCCGTCGTCCCGTCGCCATCCAATACATAGAGTAAAACCTCTCTAATATATGAAAATGCCTCCAAATCGACTCGTCCAGCCGACGGCACATCCAATCGATAAACATCAACCGAATCGGACTCGGAAATAAGGCCCTTTTGAACGGTTCCCTTTAAATTCAGAGGCTGTGCTGCATCAGTGCTATCATTTGGCTCGATATCCTGGCCATTGGCCGGTGTGTGGGTAAGTTTAAGAGAATAAGCCCCCGTGTTCTTGCCATACTGCTTAACCTTGATGAAATATGTACCTGCCTCAAGATCTAACCATGTGTCCCATTTCTTCGGCTCGGATTCACTGCCGTAATAGAGATCTTCCTTAGCAAGCTCCGTTGTTCCGTCGGGTGCCATCACATAGAACAGCGCTTCTCTGATTTCAGAGAATACTTCTACATTTACTCGTCCTGCTGAAGGAACGACAAATGAATACTGGTGCAACTCATCACCTGCATTCGTGATCGCCCCCGTAATCTTGTTGTTGAATGTCAGCACTTGGGAACTGTCTGCCGCAACGAGCGAGCTTGGGAATAAGCTGAAAACTAATAATAAAGATAAAATTAAACTCCATGATGATTTCTTCATCTGACTTCTCTCCCTTGATGTACGATATTGCCTTTCGAATTGCAAAAAGTGCTGACAGATACCCCCCTTGAGAATTAGATAATTCCTATCCTGGTAATGAAAAATAACAGGCAATTCCAAAATGATGGGTACCTTGCGACCACTCATGTTCCTTAGCAGAATATTAGAACTTTTAGTCCGCTTCTTATAGCACAGTTTTCATTTCACAAATCATCATTTTGATAGTTTTTTCCTAACTTTAGATAGGACAAAAGAAATACATGAAAATTATAGTACGAATTCTAAAAAAGAACAATTAAAATAATTCATCAAGCTTGCCCCGAAAATAATGAGTTCTATTTTTATGGATGGATTCTTGCAATTCTGTAATTGCACGCAACAAAAATGGCCCAGCCTGTGAGCGCAGACTGGGCATTTATGGTTTGTGCTGTTTTCCTTGACTAAGCGAAAGCTATTCATCGTAGATACATTGTTATATGAAATTCTACATCTTACTAAACCCACCACTTACTCTGTCTTAACAGTTGAACCTCCACTTTCATTTCTTGCTCAATCCATTGTCTCATTTGGGTTTTCATCACAAAAAATTCTGAGGCTGCATGTGAAAGACCTATTGAAGACATTTGAGTCTCCTCAACATATTCCTTCATCCGGTTATATTTGCTCTTTCCATAATCATTATGAATGTGGCAATGGATTTCTCCTGTCACATAAGCTTGTGCCCCTTTGCGCTCTGCCTCTTTCATATCGGAAACAACATCCCCGCATCCAGCAATGATGGCAATTCGCTGAATCCGTTTATGTTTAATTCCCTCAAAATCAACATAGGGCACCTCAAAAAGCGGAAGCAATCTATCAATCAATTCATCCGTGCTTGTTAAATCAATATCGCAAATCACCCCCGCGTATCCGTTACCGTATGGGCAGAACTCATCTACGATCTCGCCTCCAAGTGCTTCCGAAATCGAAATATTTGTACCAATCTTACGATTATAATCTAATGGCGCATGACAAGTGTAGATCGAGAGCTGTCTTCGTGAAATCTCATCTAGAAGAGACGGGGTTATTGGCAAAAAACCTCTCCCCCACTCGCCTTGAGGATCACCACACTCCATTGGTATGGGATGATGCATAAACAGAAGATCACCTTCATCCGCTTCCTCAATAAACTGTATTACGACCTCATCCGTTGGAAATGAAGCTAAAAAAATCCGCTGGAGCTCCGGACTTCCCTTCATCATTAGACCATTAAAGCGCTGCGTAAAATCTTCTTCAAACTTCGCTTTGGATCATATACCATGGGGATAAATCTGCTGAAAGCAGGATCTTTATCTAACTGATAAATGTCAAAGAATAAATCAAGTTTCCTTTGTACATCATGCAGTAATTCCACTTTTTACGGCACCCCCTTTTGTTCTGTTCACAATTTATTCCGACCCTTTTACTCACAAAACATGTTTTCCATTGGTTCTTTACAATGCTGGTATCCATGTTTCTTGTAAAAATCAACACCCTCATCACTAGGCCACACAATGATAAATTCATATCGGTTTTCTTTTGCCCATTCATTGATTTTAGATATCAACCGACTACCAATGCCTTTTCCTCGAAAATCTGGCTTTGTATAGACATTCGTCATATAGGCAAATGGATAGGTGATTCGTCCAGGTCTTGGTACCTTGTGGATAAGTTCTATGTACATATTGGAGACTAGCAAGCCGTTTTCTTCAGCAACCCATATATACCAATTCCCGCTTTCAAATGCATCTAATAAAAACTCCATACACTCATCGTAGAAGTCATCATATTTTTCATTTTTCAAGTTGCCATCCACATCGTCTTCAAATGTAAAATCCCATCTCATGCGAATAAGCTGATCCATATCTTCCTTCGTTGCAGTTCGAATTATCATGAGATCACCCCTGTTTAAAAATTACAGCCAAGCTTAGTCCGTCGCTTCTTCTTCGTCCCAAATGGCATACTCGCCATAGCCTAAATACTCGCACACCTCAAGAACTTTGCTGCCCCGTATAATGATCTCCATGCCATTTTCAGCGTCCCATTCGGTTCCTCCACCCAGAATGGCTCCGAATGTATCATCACTTCGGTCGTAAGGGTTTCGATAAAGCTCAACATCCCCTACGGACATAAAGGCCAATATCTCTCTCCCACTGGCTTCAGCCAAGCCGGTCGGATAATCAGCCGTATCACTGGACATTTTTTCATTTTTCCACTCGCATGCTCGCTCGCATATTTCATCAATCGTTTCAGCCGGCAAAGCATTCAACACGGTATCAATATATGCTTCTGCTTCCTTCACACGCATATCTTCCGTATTAAAGTGATATTCGACTTGGCATTGGAATAAAGCAAGCTGCCCAAACCCGGACATTCTGCTCTCATCACCTGGATCTTCTACTCCAACTTGTTCTAAACGAAATCCTTCCGTCATAATACGCCCTCCTCCATAATCTACGCATCCCAGTACACAGTGATAACCGATTCACCACTCCTTCAGGCGTAATATCCTCCATGCGTTAAATATTGGCCTGTTTTCTTGTAGTGTTTAAAAATTTTACTGAATGCCCGATTGGCCATTGCCTGACTTTGCTTATTATTTAATAAGATAACAACCTGTTCCATGGGTGTATCCCATGGAATCTCTCCGCTTACCAGCTTTTCAAGATCGACCTCAAAAAGGCCAGTCAACTCGTTCAAACAGCTTCCAAACCGATATTCGGCAGCTGATCCCTTCAACTCTACTAATTCGAATTCAATACATATCGCCATAGAAAACGTCCTTTGATTGTATTCTCATGTTTTAGATCCTTCTTGTAAAAACGAATTTAGAACCCTTTTTAGTTATGGTTATTCAAGAAACACCCAAGCCTCTTATAGCTCTTGTCTTTGGCTTGGGCGTTTGTAGTCTGAGCATCTTCTTATGGATTTTCCTCTTTAAGCTTTTTCATCTCATCTAACGTCATCTCATTACATTGCTTGATGAACTTCAGTATAAATTGCAGCTCTTGATCCGTATATTGACCCATGATCTGAAGAGTCGATTGCATGAGCGATTTAAATACAGGCGCAACCTGCTCGGAACGTTCCGGAACGAGCTTGACGACGACGCGTCTTCGATCATTGGGGTCCTTATCCCTGATGACATAACCCGCCTGTTCCAGCCGATCAATCACACTGGTAACAGCTCCTGTCGTAAGCCCCGTTAATTGAGCCAGCTGCCCGGCCGTTACAGGCCCAGCCTGATTTATAAAGTCCAGGCATTTATGATCGGTAGCGTTCAGACCCATTTTCTCAGAGATTAAATCATGCAACATGACCGCACGCGCGCTGTTCTGGCGCAACTCAAGCAGCAATTCCTGCTGCAAGGACGAAACATCCGGTAAAACATTGTCTCTTGACATCGTGAAACCTCCGCGGTAAGATAAAAACATCTTGATTGATCAAGATATTTAATTCACTAAGATTATTTATCGATCAAGATTTTATTTGTTCACAAGTATAGCACAAGGGTTCTGTACCCGCCAAACCAAATTAACTATGGAGAGGACTGGTTCAAATGGCTAAACAAGAAGAACTGAAAGCGATCAGTGATTTATTCGCAAGCTTAAGCGAGGCTTGGAACAAGGGCGATGGAGCAGCTTACGGGAATTGTTTTACCGAAGACGCCGATTATGTAACATTCGCCGGCCAGCACCTGAAAGGAAGACAACAAATCGCCGACGTCCACCAAATGCTGTTTAACGGACCACTGAAAGGCTCTGTCCTCGTGTCCCGTTCGTACACGGATCTGCAGCCGCGTTTTATTACACCGGATGTAGCGATCGTTCATGCGATCGGGGAGGTTCAACTTGCCGAGCCTGCTCAAGATCCGAATGACCGTGGGTCACTCAATTCCAATGTGATCATCAAACAAAATGGGGAATGGAAAATAACCGCCTTCCACAATTGCCGCATTCAAGAGATGCAGCAGGGCAAACCGGCGTCCATGAAAGGCTAGTGCTTGCTCAAACTTCCATCATCAAGAAGTCTAATAGATGAGATGGCTGCTCGCTTCCATTCGATTAAATAACATGTAGATATACAGCCACCCGGCCGGGGTATCGCCTGTGTCATACCCGATGCGCACGCAGGCGTTCCTCGTCGAAGGCAACCTTAGACAGAACCAGCTCGTTTACATCCTCGTCCGGATGCGCCTTAGCAACGAGCTCCAGCGCAAGGTCATTCAGTTCGTTCATACGCTCCCATGCCTTCTTGATAGCCGGCGATAGCCGCTTCATATCCGATTCGACCGACACATCCGCTCTCGCCGGAATCTCTATCTTTTGTAGACGCACATCCCCCTCCTTTTCCCCACATGATCCCTATCATTTAACTTAGCCCTGGTCTCTCATTTTAAAGTCAATTACGCAATGGCTGACGGGAGGTTTCCCGGTTTTTCTACGGTTTGCTGCGCTGATATCAATATTGCCCCCCGGTACCGGATGCGGCTATTGATGCATATGAATTCGTCCTTCATTACCTTATATTACGATTTTGTAAGGAAAGTGTAAGGTAATTCAATTCCGATACCATCCTGCGAAATGTATAATGTTCATTCGTACCGAATGTTTCAGTGACGGACTCGTCCCGATGGAGATCATCTGTTAAAGTGCTGTGGCACTGATTTTATGAGGTTAGGATGGTTCTAGAACGATGAAAAAGAAATGGTTAAAGATATTTTCGAGCGTATTGTTACTTAGTGTGGTAGCCGTCATATCATATTATCTCTATTCGATTGTCCACTTCACGAACAGCATCTCCACCGCATCGAACCGGCCGCCAATAGCAACGTCGTCGAATTCGTCCACGGGTGGAGACCAGACAATTGAGATCCCGAAATGGGAAGGCAAAGAGCGTATCAATATTCTTCTGCTCGGGGGAGATTCCCGCGGGGAGGATTCCGGGAGATCGGATTCGATTTTGGTGGCATCCATCGATCCCGTTTCGAAAAAAGTCCATCTATTTTCAATTCTCAGGGATACTTACGTAGACATACCGGGACATGGAAAAGGAAGATTAAACTCGGCGTTTGCCTACGGCGGTACGAATTTAACGAGACAAACCGTCAGCGAGCTGCTGGATATCCCGATACATAAATACGTCTATACCGACTTTGTCGGCTTTATTGCTCTTGTGGACGCACTTGGCGGGGTTGACATCGAAGTAGAGCGAGATATGCATTACACAAGCAAAGCCGATCAGCACCTATACGACATCGATTTGAAAAAAGGGTACCAGCATCTTGACGGTAACATGGCCCTGCAATACGTGCGTTTCCGGAAAGAGGCAAGGTCGGATTTTGCGCGTACGGAGCGTCAGCGCAAGCTGATCTCTGAAATCGCTAAGAAAATGCAGTCAACCACGGGTCTGATCAAGCTTCCCGGTATTCTGGAATCCATCAGCCCCTACATCGAAACCGATTTATCACCAAAAGAAATGCTGAAGCTGGCCGCTTTAGGTTTCGATCTCGATCTGGACCATATTGATGAGCAGCAGATTCCCCCTTTCTCGTTGTTAACGAATGAAAAGGTAGGACATGCCCAGGTGCTCGGCGTGAATAAGAGCAAGCTCCAAGCCTATGTTAAGGAATTATTTGATGCGGATACGAGCGCGAACGAATAATGGGATAAGGACCTTACATTATAAAAGGTTCTGTTCGATCACTGCAGCAGTGTTGTTGGAGATTGACAGGATGTTCCTTTGGGAGATGTGACGTATGATTCCTGTAATGGACAACGAAGCTTAGGGATATTCCCTAAGCTTCTTACAGTTTTTCGCGATGTTCTGGCCCTTGTGATCAGCAAAGTAATCCCTCGCGAGCTCAATCGCTTGAGTATTCTTCTAGTAACTTATTAATGAAGGATATCGATCAATTTATTACGTTCATCCTCATCTAATAACAGCTTGTAATGCCCATTATCATCATGATCCACAAATAAATCTTCACCCTGATCCAGCCATAACGATAGCTTCTTCGTTTCTCCATTCTTCAATGCCATTTCAACCACATTATCCGCTGGACCAATATCAAGCTGTCCGATCTCGTATACGCCACCATGAATTATATTCATAAAATCCTGCAACTCTGTTGGGGATAATGTTCTATTTGCTTCATCCTTATCCTTTATGATGATATCAATTATATCTCCACTTCTAATAAGATGATTACTTCCCCAGTTATCATCTTTAGTGTCATTGTTCTGACAACCCAAAAATAAGAAGGCCATAAGTAGAAACATCACGGAGATCTTCTTCATGATTCACCTCGATCCGCAGCGTTTTGAAAATCTTTTTTTTAACGGCTACAAATATTTTATCTGGAGGCCTATTCTCTACTTATACATGCAGCTGAACCCAGCGGGCATTAACTGGCCTTGCAGCACGAACATCACTAGATGGCGTTATAATGAATGTTTTTAATGTAAGTATAATCTCCATACCGAATCTCTTTGGGATAATCCCCGCTGCAGGTCTCAAGCTTGAGCAAATCATCATAACTTTCAATGAATTTACTCGTGAGCTCTGCCTGGGAGTATATCTGGTATAGCAGGTTCCTGATCTTCTCATCCAGCTTACTGTCGCAACGAACCCCTAATTTCACCATGTTATGCTGATCGGTAAAGCCGTTAAATAAATCAATGAATATAAAGCTGTCCCTATCGTCTTCCTTGATAAATACAAAAATATCTCCTTTTCCTGCCCCATAAGAAAGATATCGCTGATATAACGCGGTTATATCGAAACTTATATGCAGCTGCCCCATTAACTGTTCGAATTGGGATCCCTCATCGGGATCATCGATCAAATCAAAAAACGGCAGGTAAAAAGAAAATTCAGTATATTTCTTCATTCGTAATTCCTTTCATGCGTTCGTTTTACATGACTAAGCGGCTCTTCAATCGCAAGATTATGACCAGTACCTTTTATAAAGTACCTCTTATAGCCTATCTAAGTGCGTATCTTTAAAATCCGTTGTATATTTCAATCCATACCCCATTAGTCTATCAATTCCAATATGTGCGGTCCAAATGATTCCTAGCTGAATCAAAATATCGCTTTTCATTATGATCCCTATTACTAAAACAGATCCGCTTAATAAATATGTATGAAAAAGATTGTAGGTTACAGCACCTGCTTTGTTTCCTTTTATATATCCGATCATGGATAAATCCGGAAATAGCAGAAGTACAAAAAACCAAATTAACTTATAATCATTAAGAACAAAAGCATAAATACAAGCTAGAAAAACCAATAATCCTTCAAGTCTTATGATCTTCTTATTCATATTGTCCCCCCCGCAAATAGTTTCACTTGCTTCGTTCTGTCTTAAAACGTTTAATGGCATCCACGACGAGACCCGACCATAGATAGCTCTTATCTTAGGCCGGGTCGTGTGTTGTTTCAATATTCATCTGTCTCTGAGAATTTTTCGAGTACAATGTACGGCTAAAAGGGCGGTTGGCTAGTCTCCATGAAGGGAGGTGATGCCCATGGAGGTCTATGACACACTTTCCTTAATGTTCATGTTCGGCATGTTCATTCTGGCGCTCCTAACCTACATGAAAAAGAAATAGACCGCCCTCCCTAAGGTAACGGTCTATTTCGACCACCACTTAGCGGCCGACTGCTCTTTATGCAGTTATTGTACACTGGAGTCGTGTTCCCGCACGACTCCTTACTTTTTCTTACCTCAGTATACTTCATTTTATAACATATTTATAGGGGTTATTTCTTGAGTTAATTGTCCATTTTATTATCACAATCCGCCTTAATTCCCTTATTCCCCTTCAACCGATGACAATGAATGCGCCGTGAAATGGTAAAACGCCATCGCATCCTCTTCAGTGGCAAAACCGGCCTGCGCCATGTTGTCGCTTCCTCCGCCTTTACCATTATAATTAGCTAGATGCTGCTTGAAGAACGCACCGCAGGCGAGCTCGCGCTTTCCCCCTTTAGCAAGAAGCACCTTGTTGTCTGCATTGGACACAAAAAGCACGATAACGTCAGTTTGGTCGGTGAGCTTGGCCGCCAGGTTCTGCATATCCTTCAGAGGCTTGTCCGCAAACACATGCTTGATCAGGCCGCTTTGACGTCCAGCCAATAGCTTCTCGGCCAGGTAGGCATCATTCTCGGCTTTCACGGCGTTTAATTCCGTCTGGAGCTGCTTTTGCTCTTGATCCCATTTTGCAATCCGGTCCAGAATCTCTTCCTTCGAGGTATTGAACCTAGCGGATAGGCTGCTTAGAATGTCCATTCCGGCATTGAATTCCTTCAACGCACGATAACCGCATTTAAAATAAATGCGCAAATGTCCCTTCTGCTTCTCTGCTCTCAGCAGCTTGATCATGCCGATCTCACCTGTGGCTGAGACATGGGTGCCTCCGCATGGGTTATATTCGATCCCTTCAATTTCAACGATCCGGATATCCTCAGATACCTTTGGCTGTTTCACCAGCGGGAGGACGGCTGCCTGCTCACGGGTCACAAAATAACTCGTCACCTTGCGGTTCAGGTATATCTGATCATTGACTTCGAGCTCGAGCATCATCAACTGGTCCGGAGACAGATCCGCTCGTGCGATATCAACGGTGGCGTAATCCTGGCCCAGGTGGAAGCTGAGCGTCTCCGCCTCGCAAACCTCCAAACACATGGCGGACAGCAGATGCTGACCGCTATGATGCTGCATGTGGTCAAACCTCCGGTCCCAATTTAAACGACATTGAACCTCTTCCTTCTCAGGGAAACGCTCCACTTTATGCAGAATCTCTCCTTCTTCAAGAACGACATCCAGCACCGGGATGGCATCGATCCATCCCAGGTCACACGGCTGCCCTCCGCCGTGCGGATAAAATGCCGTCGCCTCCAAGACCAGATAAGCTCCATCTTCCCGCTCCCATTTGCGCGTGATTCGCGTCCCCCACTCCCGAATATAGGCTGATTCGTAATATAGCTTCTTTGTCATCTTCTATGTCCTCACTATTCTGGATGATTTATTTTAGTATGATTTTCTTATTTAAAAGTACAGCGCTTCAGTATGTACGGACCCAATATCTATACCCATCTAAATATTTTCCCGCGAATTACAGCAATTCCATTTTCACGTGCCCACACTGTTAATTCCTCTAGATTAGTCTCTTCCTTATTTTTGAACCTGAAATGTAAATCCATTAGAATTAACCTTTTGCCGTATCGCTTGATACCAATGCTCTGTGTAAAAGAATCGTCGATGATGACCTTTTCAATGTCTTCCTTAGAGACTTCCTTCCGATTGATCCGAATTTTATTAGGGGTAATTTCCAGCTCACTGTTTCTTCTAAGCATTCTTGGGATTAAGACGGCTATTCCTCCTACTTGAACCGAGATCAGGAAAGATAGAAATACCGCAAGGAAAAATGAATCAACGACGAATACCAGCTTAAACATCAACAATGAAACTATACTATAACAAATGACTTGAAGATACATCGATAAGGGAAATTTGATTTCATACTTCTGGTTCATATCCGCTTCCAAAACACCCTCCCCCTCTTCCTGTTATAGACAAACATTTGGGATTCACAAAACGGCGACTCTTATCATTGCTTTGGTCAATTTGATAACATCGATTTTGCATGAAGAATATTGCCGATAAGATACGAACACTCATGAATAGGTACGCCCTGTTGCAACTCATCACACAACCATACTGTCGTTTCGATATATAGACAGATCTTAAGGATGCTACAAGGAATATGTAGTGATTTTGCTAATGCGGATATAAAAGCTTCAATTTCCAGGTATAGATCTATAGAGAAGGTATCATTAAACTCATTAAGGATGAAACGTGAAATATCAAAGACAGGATCACCGGTTACTCCTTTCGGGTCGATGATGATGTATTCGCCGGCATGGTTGGAAAGGATATTTTCATGATGAAGATCACCGTGTAGCAGCATGTTTCGTGCATACTTCTCAGTGATTGACGAAAATAGTTCCTGCGCTTTTTCTATATGGGGAAATAGATCCGTACAGTCTTCTCTTCTGCTAATGTAGTTAATACTCCTGATTACCCAGTCTTTATAGGTTGGATAATGGCCGGGATTTTGTGGAGGAATGTGCATATCCTTAAATAAAGAGCTAAAAATGGAAATTCTTTGATCACGCGAAGTTCCATGGAATAAGGATCGTCCCGGTTGTATTTCCTCTTCAAGGATCACGCCGTTTGAGATGTCTGCATCGTACACTTTACATAGACGCCAGCCATCGTATTCACGCAAAGTATGGTATTCGGCGGTTACCGCTCTCTTCGATCCCCCAATTTTTAAAACCGCATTACCATAATATTCTGAGTAGCATTTGAATACGCAATTCATCGAGTACGAAGGTATAAAATCAACATCTTGTAATTTCCATCGACTAGAGTAGATATTGAGATGCTCCACCAATTTCTCATAATAACTCTTGCCGAAACAATCGATAATTTTCTGGCGATCTTCTTTTCTTAAATAATCATTCATGACTGTCGGGCTGCCGACGAGAATGTTTGTATAGGACCTTCCCAACCCTCTTCTCGTATTTCCTGATAGTTTCCGTCTGTATAACGGTCAATTGTTTTTCTCCAGAAGTCTTGAGCTGGTTGATTCGCCTCAATTTGAGCAACTTTCCAAATGCCGCTAAAGCGATTAAACAACTCATGTGCAACGGTTTGTCCGACTTTTTGTTTTCGATATTTCTTCATGACAAAAAACTCGGCCATACTATAAATGTTTTCATTTAATTCAGTACCATGCATCCGTACTAAAGCAAACCCCGCCAGTTTATCATCGACCTTGATGAAAAATGGGTATCTTCCGTCTTCCGTCCAATAATGGTCCAAGTATTTATATTCATATAATCCATTGGCATTCAAGTCATCTTCTGGATCAAATTCACTAAAGTCGTATTTATATAATTCGAGGAGATTGCGTAAGATGGACTTTTGTTCGTATTCAATTTCTTGGATTGAGATCATAGAAATTCTCCTTTATACGCACACAATTTTCTTCCATTTTCTGATTTTGGTTCGAAAGCTTTTAAACGGAGCAACAGAATTAATATGAATCCATTTGCATATTGGCCAGTTTGCGCTGGTGGCAGCCCACTTTCGTTTGCCTGGGGAGAAAAGTTCTTCATCTTCAAGCTGCTCAATCCATTGACATACCTCTTCTACGCGTTGTTGGAGTAGAGCGCGCAGTTCATGCAATGAACTACCGGCATAGGTATCGTAAAAGTGCGCATACAACAGCCCTAACTGGTTCCACTTATATAGTGGGGACGGGGTGATCACTTCCAGGCCAGCGAATTCATCCCTTTCCCAGCTTAATAATAAGGTCAGCCAGCCTACCTGATAGGCAAGCATTTCATGAGGAGTCCGGTCTACCTCTTCGACTCGATAACATTCACGATCTTTAGGCACGGCGTCGAACTCTTGATCAAGTAAATGATAGGTTCTCACAATTTCATCAATAAGCGCTTGTTTATTTTCATATGTCGGCATCCTAAAACTCCTTACACCTATCTTTGGTTCTATATCCCTTCTACTCTCCAAATCAACTTCCATTATTACAAAGTATACATCCATGGCAACTTAAATAGATATTATGTTGTTCACATTTAGGGTATCCTCTTGGGATCGTGGGGTTATCGTCACCCTCTTCAATTTCTGCCCACTCTATATAATTGTTCATGCTCACATCTTCTTGATTAAACGCCTGAATCATGAAGTCAAACTGCTTCAAACAATGAACAACCTGGTCTTGACGTGGTTCATAGCTTAATTTCTCCCACCCTAAGCCTTTTGCCGCATGCGAAATCGTTCGCATCATAAAATCCTTCTCACTTGCAAAGGAATTGACCGTCCAAGGCATTTCATCGATATCAAAACCAACGGTCCCTATTCCAACGACGGACTGATCCCTTTGTGCTAGCCAGATAATCAGTTCTTTTTCTCGATTTGTTCCAGCCAGCATGGAACCGCTAATAACTAAAACCTCAATAAACACGGAGGTTAATCCATTTGACATACTTATTGGTTCAACTACATCCTTGAATCTTGGGGGTAGTGAAATCGTGTTTCCCATACCGTCCTCCAGTACTTGTTGCTTCGTTCAATTTATCAAGCAGCTTGCCTTTTTTCCGTGGGGGAAATAAAATCCTACCTTTCTTCAAACCACGCTTTATCTATTAATTCGTCCCATTCCATAATCAGTTTCTTGTATTTGATAACCCAATATCCAAAATCAGAATTGTACTTTTTTGAAGTTGTTCCATCAAATCTATGAAATAGATAATTCCCCTCCTTATTGAGTACCTCATCCTTAAGCACTTCAAAATCAACTAACAAATCAGAATAATGAAGTTCCCTCTTTTGAGCATTTATTTCTACAACAATTCTTCTCTTATTCTTCACTTCTGAAGTATCAAATAAAATGGACTCCACAATTTCAAAATCCACAAAAGTTAACGTTGCTTCTCCAGAATACATAGCCATCCCCGTGTAGTTAAGAGGGTGATCCGATAAAACATCTATGTGCTCAAATGTTACCGATAAATTCTGCCCTTCAGTTGAGGTTGATGCAATGATGCAGTCATGCAACGAGATATGGGCAATCGTGTTCTCTGATTTATATTTAATAGGTAGCCCTCCTTCCGTTACAGTATAGTCTCAATGAACACTCTCCCACATTGATGTTTCTTTAAATCGACGCCTTTAAATTTTCCTTGCGACCGAGAGTAGATCGAGGCAGCTCCGAAGCGAGAATACATGTCAATTGCAAGTGAGTCGAGTCCTTTCTCTCTTCTGAATATTCGCCGAAACAAAAAAATCCCAATGAAGAACAACAATGTTAAGAAGTAATCACGGACGAAATCTGGTGCCGTATATGAATACCAATATAAATAAAAGGCATCAGTGATATCTGTATTTATAACGATCTCTTGACCGAATAGATTTGGATCGTGATTTTGTTTTGAATTTTTTATGTTCGTGCTGATTTCTAAAAAACCAAGGTGAATGATTGGAACTAGCAAGGACACACAAGCTGCAATTAGATAGCTCTTACCTTGTTTCATCGTAACCTCCAATCGAAAGCAAAGGATCGACTCTGCCGCCGATCCCTCATTGAATTGCTTTATTCTTTATTCTCGATGGCAAGTCCAAAAACCTTTCTCCGGCAGCGGACAGATCCTTTACGATCCACCTCAATTCCGTCAAATTCATTCTACCCATCACGCATCTTCGTTGGCAGCGAAGGCCCTCATAGATGGATCAGTCATCAGACGCTTTCCACCTCGACGATCAGAAATCAGGGCAAAGGGGATCCCTAGCAACAAAAACCATCCGCCCGCATGGAAAGTCCGACTGAAGGAGGCAACGAACGCATCCTGCAAATCCGTGCTCACCTGGGATAATTGCTGCCCCAGCTCTTGCCGCTGCTGCGTGAAAGCAGCTTGGAGCTCCTGCTTTACCGATTCATCCGCCTCGGACAATAGAGCCTTCTCCATGGTATCCAGTTGAAGGAGGATCGCCCCCTCGGCGTTCTTAGCACCGGCTGAGGACTTCTCTTGTACCATACGCCCCACCTGCTCCAGGATGACCTCCTTGGCCTCCGCCGAGAGGTCGGCGCTGCTCTCGATTTGCAGCTTTATTTTGTTCACAGCCTCCCCACTGTAATGGCTTAACGCCGTATTTAGCACAGAAACCAAAATAGCTACGCCCAGAACTGAGCCGATCGCTCTAGACATATTCATGATACCCGAGGCGATGCCGATCTTCTCTTCCGGCACGTTGCGGATGGAGGCGCCCATAACGGGAGCGACAGAGAGACCTATGCCCACACCTGTCAAGATCAGCCGCCAGACCACGCTCCATTCGGTGGATGCCGCATTCAGCGATCCATACAGATAGAAAGACAGAGCTAATATCCCCATTCCCGCGGTGACAAACCAGCGGCTGCCATACTTGTTGGACATTCCTCCGGCTATTGCGGAAATCACCATTGAAGCAAGTGACATGGCAGAGATGGTGATCCCTGCTTCCAGGATACTATTGCCCAGAATCCCGGTCAGAAAGTACGACATCAGGTAGGTTGAGGCAGTAATGCCCGCACCAATCATCACAAGTGTGAGCACTGCCCCGTTGAAGGGGAGTATGCGCAGCAGCCACAAGGGCAGCATAGGCACAGACGTACGAAGCTCAACGATTAAGAAGAGAACTATAAAAACGAGAAAAGCAGCCATGTACCCGATAAATTTCAACGAATCCCAGCCCCATTCGCTCACGTTAATCAATCCGTAGGTTATGCAGAACATCGCGGCAGAAAGGGTCAACACGCCCAGCCAATCGATCTTCCGTCCCGCGGAAGTGTCGAAGGATTCACGGATCAACGGGATTGCCAGGCAGATTGCAGCTATCCCAATAGGGACATTCACGAAGAAAATAGCTTCCCAACCGATGGAATTGGTTAAAATGCCACCCAAGGTAGGTCCGCTGGCAGCAGCCAGACTGGAGATGGCCCCCCAGATGCCGAGGACCATGCCGTGTTTTTCCTTCGGAAACAAGTCAGCTGCCAAGGGAATCGTAACCGGAACGACAATCGCTGCAGACATGCCCTGCAAGACTCGGTAGAAGACCATCGTTTCGACAGAGGTTGACAGTCCGCACAGAATCGAAGTAACGACAAACAACGCTGTACCGACGAGGAAAAGACGCTTACGACCGAACTGATCAGCGATTCGGGAAGCCGTGATCAAGAAGACGGCAAAGGCCAGGTTATAACCATTGACGATCCAGGACATATCGTCCATGGCGGTGTTGAATTGCCGGGTCATCTCCGGCAAGGTGACGTTAACGATAGTCGTATCCAGGAGTGCCATGAAGTACCCCAAGATAATGGCGGCAAATGCAATCCCGCGGCGGATACCGGTAAGCTTAGACAAAGTAACCCTCTCCTTTTTAACATGAACTTTAGTTCACGTTTTAATCGGATTATATGAACTAAAGTTCATTTTTGTCAATAAAAATGTGAACTATGATTCATAATTTCGTTGACTTTGGATAAGGAGGAGAAATACAATTAGGCGTAGGTGATGAAAATGGCAGAGAAAGATCAGGATAAGACCCGCGTGCCCCAGCAGCAGCGAAGCATGGAAACGAAACAAAAGATCGTTGCGGCGGCCATGAAACTCTTCTCGGAGAAAGGCTTCCACGCCACGAATACAAAGGAAATCGCGAAGGAAGCGAATGTAGCTGTTGGCAGTGTCTATTCCTATTACACTGATAAAATGGAAATTTTCAAAGACGCATTGGCTCTCTTCCATGAACGATTCACAGGGATTCTCCGAGGTCACGGCGCTCTTCAACTGAATAGCAGCCAGAACAAACGGGAACTGATCCGGGACGTGATCGAGATCATGATTAAGGCTCACGAGGTGGACATCGGTTTTCATCGGGAAATGGACATCATGGCGCTGTCATATCCTGAGATTAAGGACATGGCGGACAAGGAGATGCGGTTCTTCTATAAGTTTACGGCCCGACTTCTTCGCTCCTGGCAGAAGGAGACTCGAATCAAGGACCCGGACGCAGCGGCGACGGTCCTTATTCTTGCAGCGCATGGGGTGGTTGAAGCCGTAGCTTTCGGCGGTACGGGCATCAGCCGGGAGCGTTTGATTGAAGAAACGATCGATATGCTGCACTCTTATTTGTGGCCGCAGGAAGCTCTGCAAGAAAGGCAGAACGAAGAGCTCGGACTATCTATGGAGGAGTAGCGAGGAAATTCCTCTGGAAATAGGAAAAGCTGCCCGCATAGCTGGGGGCAGCTTTTATTGGTTCAAAGAATAGACAATGTTCGAAACACATAACTTCATCTTTAGATTCAGTTTAGCTCCTGTTAGATAATACTTTGTTATCTGCTGTTCCTAGCCATTGTTGGCTTTGCCCTCTTCGATCTAACTTTATAAAGCAGCCACGTCTTTAGCAAGGACTCGTTATCCTTATGGGTTGAAACCTTATCCCGAAAATAGAAATCTTCAATTCCAACTTCCAATCGGGCTATCGGCTTAACATGCTCGTGTGAAACCCACTCATTAAAATGAACTATATTGTTATCAGACTTTTTAAATTTGTCTTGTGGTAATATGTATATCGTTCCTTTTGTCCAAGGGTTATTCAGCATTGTCGATGCGTTCAATGAATAAAAGTGATACTTTTTATCTTGAAAATTAAACATCCATTTCTAAACTTCCGTCTTGTTTACTTTTATCAAATACAGCATGAATATAGACCATGTCGGATCGATATCAATTTGTGAGTTATTTGATCCGTGAAACAAAACATGATTCTTTAAAGCTAGATACTTAAGAAAACGATATTTAGGATAAATTGAGTCATAGCCAAATTCACCGTTAAAGAGCCTAGGTATCATTCTTTCGTACTCAATAACCTCTAGTTCAGTAAAATCTGAATTTGGTGAAGGGCTTAATAGAAAATTCAACAGATGTTTTATCATCTTCTATTTTGATATCCCCCTTGTCTTACCTTGTTGTCCTTATTCTTTTTATTGCATCCAGGCTTACTCAACCATTATATAAGTAGCATGAAAATTCCGAGATGCCTCCTTGACGAACGAGTAGCCGTGAGGATTCAATGCGAGAATAGACTGCTAGCAGAGGTTGGTGACTTCCTTATCCAAAACAATCTTTTATATTGTCTCTATCTGCCGTAATCTTACTGCATCGTAATAAATTAATTTATTATTCTCAAGGATACACTTATGTTCAAAACATTCAGCGCTGCTTAAGACCTTCGGTAGGAATTGTGGAATCATCTCCCCGACCCCCAAATTCCCTTCCGACAATATCCACTCAATATCCTTCCAATCTAAAATACCTTCATCTACTTTTTTGGGCGTAATATATTGATAATCATCTGGAATTACTGCTATAAAAACATACATCCCACCTGAATAACTTGCATCTGCAATCCAACTGATAACGCCTTTATACGCTACATTCTCTAAAACAATTCCAGTTTCTTCAAAGGATTCTCGTATTACACATTCAGTTGGTGATTCGTTCCCTTCAATTTTTCCTCCTACTCCATTCCATAATCCTTTTGTCGGAGCTGAATCTCTATTCAACATGAGTAATTTACTTCCTTTTTTTATGAAGCAAAGTGCATACTTGTACATTTAGCCCCCCTATATATATTTATAAAAACAACCTTGAATCTTTTGACTTTTCAGCAATTTCACCTAACAACTTATTCCCAAACTTCATTACAACTCCCATATTACGTGTATTCCCGTCCCTAGTAAACACCCCTAGTAATAGACTTATGCCCCATCATCCAAGCCTCTTTATAGACTTGATTTATCCCCTTCAGTTTGTATGGCTTGCTCTCTAAGGAGAAAGCCTATCTCATCCCCATCTGAACCCCAAGCACCAGCAACCCACCGATCTTTCGAACTACTTGTTTCATTCCAAAGCAAAATGGGTATTGGTATTAAACATATTATTGCGGGCATACGGACCTATTCCTAAGGGACAATTTGCTAGCTTATGCATTTTGCATAGATCCATTGGGGCTGGGGAAGGCAGTTGATTAGAACATAGCTGCCTGACTTCAGGCATATCAGAGATTCATGTATGAGACACATACTTTCCCGTGTACGACCAGGGGGTCACAGTCTTGGCATACATTTTCGAATGGGTGTAATAAGGGATTATACTGTTGGGACAACTACACTGCAGATAAAGGTGGAATTTTTTCGATATAAGTCAATGCCGTAACGAAGATTATTGGGCTTACATTGTTAGTCCCCTCCGGGCTTCCTCTTTGATTCTTTCTCCACCATTAAAAAAAACGCGTCTAATCCTATCCATTTTGAGGCTTTTGCTAACTCGTTCGCTTCATTTTCTATGTCTACATAACAAGGCTGTCGCCATCTAGAGCTCTGATACTGAACTTCCCCCACAACGAATTTGGGATCCCCGTGGATGATATGCCAAATGCTCCGCATAATATGGATACTGCTTGTAAAGGGGCGATTGAATGATAGTACTGGAGCATGTAAACAAGGTTTATGAAAATGGCTTTCACGCGTTGAAAGACATTAATCTTGAATTCAAAAAAGGGGAAATTACCGTCCTCATCGGACCGAGCGGCTGCGGCAAATCGACAACGATGAAGCTGATCAATGCGCTCAACACGCCATCATCTGGCCGAGTACTGATTGACGGCAAGGATATCTCCCGATTGAATCCGGTTGAACTGCGGCGCAATATCGGCTACGTCATTCAAAG
The DNA here is from genome assembly GCF_038003785.1 of Paenibacillus sp. FSL W8-0919. Taxonomy (NCBI): domain Bacteria; kingdom Bacillati; phylum Bacillota; class Bacilli; order Caryophanales; family Paenibacillaceae; genus Paenibacillus; species Paenibacillus sp. FSL W8-0919. The sequence continues at coordinate 3,203,185 of NZ_JBBOPV010000001.1, read as the reverse complement.
CGTTGGATTATTTCCGCATATGAATATCGCCAAGAACGCGGGAGTGGTTCCGCGTCTGAAGAAGTGGGATAAAGATAAAATCGAACAAAAAGTAAACCAGCTGCTCGACATGGTCGGGCTTGACCATACAACGTATGGCACACGCTATCCATCCGAGCTAAGCGGCGGGCAACAGCAGCGTGTGGGCGTCGTACGTGCGCTTGCGGCCGATCCGGACATCATCCTGATGGATGAGCCGTTCTCTGCTCTTGATCCCATCAGCCGTGAGCAGCTTCAAGATGAGCTGATCCGGCTGCAGCAGGAGCTCAATAAAACCATTATTTTTGTGACGCATGATATGGATGAAGCTATTAAAATTGCGGATACCATCGTTCTGATGAAGGATGGTGAAGTGATTCAAACGGGCAGACCGGACACCATTTTACGTCATCCCGCAAATGATTTTGTACGTGACTTTATCGGCTCGAAGCGTCTGCAAAACGAAAGCACCTATGAGATTCCGCTTGTAGATGAAGTCATGATTACGAACCCGGTCACTGCATTCCCGAGTCGAGGATTAGCGGAAGCCATCAAGATGATGGAAAGTAAGCGGGTCGATTCGCTGCTGATCGTAGACCGTAACCGGCAGCTTCAAGGAGCGGTTTCGATCTACCGGGTGCTCGACCAATACGGCGAGGAAGGCAAAACCGTAGCGGACGTTATGCATCCCGTTCGTTATTCGGTGGCTTCGGGAAGCACGCTTGCCCAGGCTATTGAGATCATGGACAGCCATCAGCTCAGCAACCTTCCCGTAGTCGACAGCAATAACCGGTTCCTCGGACTCATTACAAGAGGCAGCGTCGTTAAACATCTGGCAGAGGTATATCCAACGATCGTTCCTCCGGAGCAGAACGGAGAGGGTGAGTGATATGAACGCATTTTGGAGTTTCATCACGGATCGTTATCCGGATATCCTGAAGGCTTTGCAGGAGCATCTGGTCCTCTCCTCCTCTGCCGTGCTTTTGGGGACGGTCATTGCCGTACCGATCGGCATTCTGCTCGTGTATAACCGGGTAGGCTGGATCAATCGTTTCGTCTTTTTTATTGCAAACCTGTTTCAAACGGTTCCCAGCCTGGCGCTTCTCGCGATTCTGATTCCGCTGCTCGGCATCGGCATGAAGCCGGCCGTACTAGCCCTGTTTCTATACTCCCTGATGCCGATCCTGCGGAATACCTACGACGGATTTCACTCCGTGGATAAAGGCGTGCTTCAATCGGCCAGGGGGATGGGATACAGCACTGCTCAAACGATTTTGAGAATTCAGCTTCCGTTATCGCTTCCTTACATCATGTCCGGCATCCGCATTACGACGGTGTATATCATCAGCTGGGCAACGCTGGCTTCCTTGATTGGCGCTGGCGGGTTAGGCCATCTTATCGTATCGGGACTTGGGGTGAACAAGCCCGAGATGATATTCGTCGGCGGCATCGGTGCGATTCTCCTGGCACTTGTAGCTGACGCGTTGCTTGGCCTGCTTGAGGGCTGGCTTAGCAAACACTACCATCAGAACCAGACCCGGGACGCTGCGGTATGAGTCACATCAGCCGTAGGCAGCAAACCGGACGGAACAAGGAAGGCGTGATGAATCTGAACAAGCTGAGATGGATCCCGATGTTAGCCTGCATGTTGACTTTGGCTGCTTTTACCTCCGCATGCGGAATTCAAAGCGACATGACAATCGGGACTCAAACCTATACCGAAACCAAGATTATTGCCGAGATGTACAAAGCCCTGATTGAAGACCAAACCGATCTCAACGTGGATATTATCCCGGATCTGGCATCCAGTTCATTGGTCATCAATGCGATGAAAGATAACGATGTTCAAATGGCGACATTATATACCGGTGAGATTTTCAACAACCATTTCCCGATCAGCGGCAGCAAAGACCGTGCCAAGGTCTTGAAGGAAGCGCAAGAAGGATTTCAGGAACACTTCGGATTCACTTGGATGAATCCTTTGGGCTTTGAGAATACGTACGCATTCACGGTAAGAAAGGATCTTGCCGAAACCAATGGGTATACCAAAATTTCCGATGTCAAAAAAGACATGGCCAACATGAAGCTTGGAGTAGACACCACCTGGCTGGAGCGAAGCACCGATGGATATCCGGCCTTCTCCAAAGCGTATGGCATTACATTCGGACAGGTTTTCCCCATGGAGATCAGTCTGGTATACAGCGCGGTAGCCAATCAGCAGGTGGATATCGTGCTAGCCTATTCGACGGATTCCCGGCTGAAAGCCTACGAATTGCAAACCCTTAAGGATGACAAGCAATTCTTCCCTCCTTATGATGCAAGCCCGGTATTGCGCTCAGACCTATTGAAAAAGCATCCTGAAATTGAGGAGGCAATTGCGCCTTTAATCGGTCGCCTGGATGCGGATACGATGATATCGCTTAATTATCAGGTGGACATTGAGAAGAAAAGCGAGCGGGAGGTCGCCATCGCGTACTTGAAAGAGCAGGGTCTCTTGAACAGCTAAAGGAGGGTAAGCATGGAAAGTGAACATTTAACATTTGCAGACTTTTTGTCGTATATATCACGAAATCAGGGGTTGCTCTGGGAGTACTTCCTCCAGCATATCATGATGGTCGCTATCGGTCTGGGACTGGCATTCATCGTCGGCGTGCCGCTGGGCATCCTGTGCTCCAAAAGCAAATGGGCAGCCAAAATCATTTTGTTTATCACCAACATCCTTCAAGTGGTGCCGAGCTTGGCCATGTTAGTGGTGCTCATGTTATGGATGGGTCTCGGAACGACAACGGTCATGGTTGGACTCTTCCTGTACTCATTGAATCCCATCACGCGCAATACGTATGTTGGGTTACAACAGGTGGAGGCCAGCTACCTAGAATCGGGAAAAGGCATTGGCATGAGCCCCTTCCAACTGCTGGTCCAGGTGCGTTTTCCGCTTGCACTGACGTATATCATGTCGGGACTGCGCATTGCAGCCGTCATTGCCATCGGCGTAGTCACGATTGCTCCCCTCGTTGGAGGAGGCGGGCTGGGGCGGGAGATCTATGCTGGGCTGAACAGCAATAACTCCCTGCGAATCTTTGCAGGCGCCATTCCTGCCGCGGTGCTGGCGATTGTCGCGGATGTTGTGCTTGGTATTTTGCAGCGTAAAATGGATCTGTCCAAACGAAAGTCAGACGGTGCGGCTCCATCTGCTGCGAAAGCACAGAAGCCGGCCTAATGGTTGATAAATGTAAAAGCGCATTACTACTGCACGGGGTGTCCTGAAAAGATCTAAGATCTTGCGAGGTGCCCCGTCTTTCGGGTGTCGGATGCTCCGCTTGGGTGACATCACTTGAAAGTGATATCAACAGATTGAGCATGTCATAGTGATGGCTCGGACCCTTCAATGAGTTCAGAATATTGAACGGGAATTGTTCAACCCTTGCTAAGGATTCAAACAAAATGCTACAATATACCATATAAGCACACGTCGACTATAGTCTTTAGAACGCTTAAAGAGCCATTCTTTGAGCCGATCTAAAGGCTTTTTTTGTTGTGTCTGCATGTTTGAACGCTAGGGATTATAATGGAATGGAGATGATGGAGATGGAAAGTTTGCCTTGTAAAGGCTGTAAAGGGATGTGCTGCGGACCTGTTCCGATTACTCAACAAGAACGAGTGAAAATTAAAAAGGCCATCCGGAAAATGCCTGCTAAACAACGTTTGGAATTACGGAACCAGGAGCGTTTTCCCGGAACATGCATCTTCTTTGACGAACGACATGATCGATGCGGCATTCATTCGGTACGGCCATCCATTTGCAATGCATTCGGTTTTTATAACAACTTGGTCTGCTTTAAAAGCCCCCAAACGGCCTCTGCCCAAAAATACGAAGCTAACGAACGGCCGATCGGTCTATTAAGCGTGGATTTCACTTGGAAGGATTTTGATTGAGGAACCATGATGTTTGCCGCCGCGATATTGGGCCGGAATGGTTTGATTTCGACATTCTTAACCGAGACTATACCCAACGTTAGCCTAATCTCTTCTCTATATTGACGGAGGCATAGACTATTTTTGATAAAAAAGTTAGAACACCAGAAGTTTACATCATCAATTGTGTTTGGTTGTTGACATCAAAAGCGAAAATGGCTATTTTTTATATAGACCAATCGTTATAATTCAGAAAGGAAACTGACAATGGAACGATCATTATCGGCCCGCGAGCGTCTGATCCAAGCCACTTCGCATTTGATTGAACTTCAGGGATATCACGCTACAGGTCTTAATCAAATCATAAAGGAAGGAGGAGCGCCCAAAGGGTCGTTGTACTACTATTTTCCCAACGGGAAAGAAGAGCTAGTCGCAGAATCGGTAACCATTCATGGACAGGCGGTAACCGAACAAATTCGAAAGGCCCTTGCAAATGTAACCGATCCAGCTGATGCCTTACATGCTATGGTAACGTATGTTGCCCGCAAGTTTGTGCATTCCGATTTCATTAAAGCCGGATCTATCGCTTCCGTTGCTCTTGAGACCGCCCATACAAGCGAAAGGCTTCGGAACGTCTGCAGTGAGATTTATACAGCATGGCAGAACGCTTATGCCAACATGCTTATCGAACATGGATTCAGGCCCGATAGAGCTGCACGAATCGCAATGCTAATTACTGCCTCAATTGAGGGTGCCGTCGTACTTTGTCGCACGAATCGCAGCCCTGCCCCCATGTTAGCCATTGCAGAAGAATTAAAGGAATTGATAGTACAGGCACAGAAACAACTCTAAATTTTTGTACCAGCAACAGCCGGTAAACATCGGTACGTTGTTGGTTCCTTTTCAAAAACATTATATAGACTGGTCTATTTCTTTTCTGAAGGGAAAAATATATGGATCTTGGGCTGTCAGGTAAAGTTGTACTGATTACGGGCGGTTCAAAAGGAATTGGCAAGGCCACAGTTCTTAGGTATGCAGAAGAAGGGGCCAGAGTTGTGTTTACATTTGCTAATGATTCCTCCGCTTCGTCATCGGTCGTTAAGGAAATTGAAGAACGTGGTGGAATAGTCGAAGCTGTACAAATGGATTTAACCCAAAGTTCCTCCATCCAAGAGGCGGTATCCAGTGTAGGCAGGAAATATGGTCCCATTTCGGTTCTGGTCAATAATGCTGTTGCCGGTGCTCGGCATCCCGTTCGTATTGCGGAAAGTGACCCAGAGGAATGGCTTCAAATGATTGATCACAATCTTAAATCGGCATACCTGATTACAAAAACGGTGCTACCATTCATGAAAGGCGGTCAATGGGGACGTATCGTACATGTCTCGTCGGAGATAGCGGAGGACGGCATGGCTGGTGCATCCTCCTATATGACTGCAAAAGCCGGACTACACGGTTTCAGCAGAGCACTTGCCGTCGAACTTTCGAGTGAAGGAATCTATTCCAACGTTGTCTTGCCAGGCCTAACGCTCACCGAACGTAACTTGAGGGATTTTCCAGCTGAGATGCTGCAGAAGTTCTCCTCATCCATGCCAACAAGGAGACTGGGAACTCCGGAAGATGTAGCATCCCTCATTACATTTCTTGGTACCGCGGCCAACTCCTTCGTCAATGGCGAAATGATACGTGTAACAGGCGGCAAGTAATAGAAAGGATTCAGATTTGATCAAACGAGCAGGCGGGTGCCACAGAACGATTCCATAGTGCTGTTATCGATACTTCGACCAAATTACGAAGCTCCCCTTACGACACCAGGTTTTATTATTTCTATCGCCGAGGGGAGCGAATCACGATCTTGCGAGACGCCCTTTTCTTTCGGTTGACGCTCCGTGCTGGGTTGGATGTCCTGATTAGTGGTTAGCATCGAGTGACTTCAATTTCTTGAAATATTTCCTCAAGCCTCGTCCAGTTCTCTCCTATCTTCAAGTCGAGGATTCCTTCAACTTCGTGTCATATAGCTTCGCCTCAGCCGGCAGGCAGCGTAATCCATTGTTATGGATGTTTATTCCTTACATCGAATTGTCTATGCCTCATCTCGAAATTGCAACACATTCCCTAACGGTTCTTTCAAGGACCTCGATGACTTCTTTCAAATCAAGAATCTCTAATTCTTGCTCCTTCGCCTCATCTTTCTTAGCAAAATCAACTTCAATATCCTTTATTAAATCTGGGAGGTATCTATAATCAATCTCTTCAATCTCTATGGGCTTGACTTCCATCGGTCTATAAACAACGGAATAATGGTCAATCAGTTTTCCATTTAATCTCCAAAAATCTCGATAATACTTTAGCTGCGCTTCCTTCTTATCGGGTTGGGGTAGCCACTTGATTTTCTTGTTGTAAATGTCTTCGACCCAAATAACATCCGATATTAAATGATAGAAGTATCCGCGGTAAAATGGTTCATTCATAGAACTCAGATACTTATCCTTGAATCCGAAATAATCGGCAAATTTATGCCCGTCATTATTAGTCTTCACAAAATGAGAAATTGCTTTTGGGGTATTCATATTTTTATGTACATCAGGCGCGATCCCGCCTAAGTAAAATTGATCATCATCAATCTGTAACTCTTGAGCAAGACGTGCGGTTATACAATAATGCATGACTCTAGATCCCATGGTAATCTCCTTTACATGGTTTTTCTGAGAGCGTTTCTTACCTCCACGAACCTCGCTATCTTTCCCTTCCCCTACTTCTAGTGAACCAAGGGGGAACGAAGCCGGCAGAAATCGTAAATGTGTTGTTAGATGATACGTCCCTCGAAGCTTTTATCCTCAAATATTCTTATTATCCACAAACTCAACACAAAAAGGTTGCAATTCAGGTTTTAAGCAGTACTCGATGCGTTGTCTAAAATCCTTCCATTCTACTTTACGAAGCGCTTCCTCGATCGGGAAGAACCCTACTTCCAAGCTTTCATCTGTTATCGTTAATTCTCCTCCAATGGGCTTTGCTAAAAACAATGTGTTGCAAATGGAATTCCCAATGTTCTGAAAAATGCCGCAGAATTTAATAATTTCGATATCGATTCCGGATTCTTCTTTAGTCTCTCTTATGGCAGCTTGACTTAAAGACTCTCCTTCCTCTACTTGACCGCCAGGCATCTCCCAGCCCCTTCGGGGTCCTTTAATTAGTAATAATTCATTTTTATCATTTACGACAATCGCTGCAGCGGAAAGGATATGTTTCGGCGGGCTCATTTTTCTCGCTCCTTTAGGTTTGTTTATTATATGTGCTTTAAAAAATTTCATATTTCGCAGGTTTCATCACATGTCCCTCGTTCATGACGCAACCCGGCCATAAATAACTCTTATAACTTAGGCCGGGTCGTGTGTAGTCTGAATGTTCTTTCTTGTAAAAACTCTGGGAACCAAGGGCAAATGCTAATACATATGGTGGCCAAAGACGCACTTTCCTAAATGTTATTGTTAGGCATGTTCATTTCGGCGCTTCTAACCATAAAAAGAAATAGACCGCACTCCCTAAAGTAACGGTCTATTCTCGACCTAGCTTGTATGGCCGACTGCTCTTTAAGCAGTATATTGTACTGCGTTAGTCGTGTGTCCAGAACAGTTCCTTACTTATTCTTACATCAGTATAGCTCAAGTTATAACGGTTATACAGAAGTTATTTTATTGGAATAACATTGACCTTCATCCGCCAAATATGTTTCTCAAAACAAATGATTGATGTCTATAAAATCAAGTGTTCCCAACCTACGCTATTGACAATGTGCTGTTTAACATGCATTATTTATTTATCTGTTAATAAATAAATGTTAGGGGGCGTTAACGATCTCACCTAAAGGCGACACGATACCAAATGTAAAGCAGCAAATTATTCAAGCCGCCATTCAGTTATTCGCAGACAAGGGCTATTACAAAACAACGACAGCCAATATCGCAAATGCTGTTGGCGTCACTCAACCGTATGTGTTTCATTTTTTCAGCAATAAGGAACAACTTTATCTTGCCGTGCTTGAGCAGGCTATTCAGCGGGTCTTTCAGACTTTTTTGAATGTGGAGGCTCCTTCCGACAAGTTAAAAGAGGCCATGAGTCAGGCATTTAATGAATTACTGAATAGTCATCGTAACGAAATATTAGTGACGATGATGGCATACACCATCCCTGAGACTGAGATTCGAGATGTTGTTCGGAAGGGATTCGATCAAGTTTATGAGCAATTAAAAATGAAGTTTTTGCAGGCTGGATATCCAGACGCCAGTCGCGAGGCCAAGATATTTATCGGAGAAGGGCTGCTTATTTCGCTGTCAGAAACAATCCAATTAGAGAAACTGCTCCCGTGGTACCCATGATCGTTGATTCAACGATCTCATTTTTTGGATTCTATTTATTTATCAATAAATAAAACAATTGATAAAAGGAGGCCATCGTATGAATGACAACCTGAATAAAAAAAATCAGAACACATCTGAACAACCTTCATCCCAAAACCTCTTGCATCATGCGTTCGCCAAGCACATCTCGAAAGGGATGGTGTCCGAAGTAGAACAAATCTCATCATCGATGTTACGCGTCCGAATTTTGTCCAGTTCGTTGGGGAAGCTTTCTTACTCACCTGGACAGCATGTCAGAATACAGATTAACGATCCGCTTTCCTTAAGAGGAATACTGCGTCCCCGTGAAACGCTCCGCTCTTACACCATTTGGGAATTTTCGCCCCAAGAGCAGGCATTCGAGTTACGTATTTATCTCCATGGAGAGGAAGGGATCGGTCAGAACTGGGCACGTAACGTGAAGGCTGGTGATCCAGTGACGTTCTGGGGTCCCATGGGGGACTTTGTCATCCGTCCCGCATCCTATCATCTCTTTATTGGGGAAGAAACGGCGTCCATTGCATTTGGTTCCATGATTCGATCGCTTGATCCGAAAGAACAGATTTATGGCATATTGGAGAGCAATTCGCCAGATGATGACATACCGATGCCGAGATCACAGGAACTGATTCGTGTATATCGTAACGGGGCTTCAGCCGTTGCATCACAATCCCTGCTTTCTGCGATATCCGAAATTCATCTTCCTGCGTTACCTGGCGCAGCGTATGTAGCAGGGGAATCGAAAACTTGCCAGATGGTACTCCAACATCTTGTACGCGAGCGCGGTTGGCCACGCTCATCGATCAAGGTTAAACCTTTTTGGACACCAGGCAAGCGAGGTCTGCACTGAGGCTAAGGAAACAATCAAAGTGAATACATTAACTTGGATGATAGGAGGGTTTTATATGTTTTTGATATCAAAAATAATCATTTCCTTTGTGGCGATTGTTACAATTGCAGGTGCCTTGCTTGCCGATGTGATTGTCCGTAAGACGGCGAGCCAACATATTTTTAATCCCAAATGGCCTCCGCACGCCAAATTTCATAACGGTCAGACGATATCTTTATCCATTCTACTTGGTTTTTCATCGCTATACTTACTGTTCCGGACTGAGGGGGATCTGTGGTTTCAGTTTATTTTAGCGATCTTGACCGCATCGTATTATTGGCTTTCCATGATATTGGCCGCAATATTTCCTAACACCGATTGGATTGATGAGGAATATAAGTCCGATGTCAAAAGCATTTTGGGACTACATCCGCAACAGTTTTTAGCATATATTATGATTTTTTTGTTAGTGGCTAGTTTCGTTCTCGGCTATCTGGATTTTCAACCGTGATTTGAACTTTCGTTTAAACTACTTTGAAGGGAAGAGCATATGCATGCGAAGCAAAGTCATTATTTTAGGCGGGGGAACCGCGGGTTTGTGTTTGGCGATTTCATTGCGATATTTTGGGATAGAGGTAAAGGTATACGAAAAGAGACCGCAGCCAGGAGGTGCCGGTGCCGGTATCATTATAGCTCCCAATGCGCTGCAAGCGCTTGAACCGTTCGGAATTACGGATCGAATCATACAAGCAGGGTACGGTAGGGATGGCATTCAGACATTAACTCAGAAAGGGAAAAAAATCATCAAGATGTCGGTGCAGGATGGATCTTACAAATTGTACTCCATTCATCGAGGAGATTTGAACAATCTGTTATATGAGGCTCTGCCTCCTAGTACAGTTGAATATGGAAAGGAATGTGTGGGGATCAATCAAGACGAACATGGCGTCCGTATCCAGTTTCGTGATGGCAGTGATGCGACGGGAGATATTCTGGTTGCAGCAGACGGAATTCATTCCATCGTAAGAAAACATCTATCAAACAAAAATTCTTATCGTTTCGCCGGATATACATGTTGGCGTGGCATTGTCTCATCTGATTCTTGTACAGGATTGTCCGAAGAATTTATTGAAACATGGGGACCACAGGGGCGCTTTGGGATCATCCCGCTTCCAAATAGTCAAGTGTATTGGTATGCCATGGTAAATGCCCTAGAGAACGATGATCGATTCCGCAGTTATACAGTTACTGATTTAGCAAATCACTTCGAAAAATATCATGATCCCATTCCCAGTTTACTGAAGTCAAGTCACAAGATGATCCATCGTGATATTGTGGATATCATTCCCATGGATCGTTTCTATTCTAACCGCACTCTGTTTATTGGTGATGCCGCCCACGCGTTTACACCCAATCTAGGACAAGGAGCTTGCCAAGCGATTGAGGATGCGGTGGTTGCTGCCGAATGTATAAGTAGGCATACCGATTATAGGCAAGCCTTTGCGGAATTCGATTCACGCCGTCGAACAAAAATAGAAACGATATCGAAACGTTCATGGATGTTTGGAAAAATCACTCAATTGGAACATCCGATGGCCATCGCCGTTAGAAATTTATTGCTTCAGCATACACCAAAGCAAATGTATCAACACGGTATGCATCAGCTTTACAAATTCCAAGGATAAGCGGCAGTCGGCTTCTTCGTCAGCAATATCACCGATCAAAATCCGAGAGATTATGATCGGTGATTTATTTAGGGCTGGCTGAACTACTAATTGAAATTCCTATTCCACAGAAGCCCGAATGTTAACGTTTCAGGAGGCTGACCACATGATGCGGTTAGCCGGTGCGGATGTGTCCCCTCCACGTAATTTCATTTCGCACTCCACTTCCCTTTTTACTTATCCTAAAGTTTTCTTGCCTTGATAACGAAGGTTACAGGGAACATCTTCGCTCTTTTTACGAAATTATTGTTTTCATCCTGCATTTGTATGATTTCACTGTCGGTTTCTTCAATCATTTGTTCAATGACAAACCCTGCCTTCGCCATCGCATTGATATAGGTTGATAGTTTTCGGTCAGATAAGGTTAGGTCCCCTTGGCAAAAATCAGGAGATACCGGATACCACGATTCATCGAAATAACGCTTATTCAAAACAATTCTATTATTTTCTTCAACAACACATTTATGTATAGGATGAGACCAACTGAAGATAAAGACGCCGTCTTTTTTTAAATAAGAAGCGATCCGACTAAACGTGCTTTCAAGGTCGGTTGTCCAGCCAATGGCATAGATCGAATAAACGAAGTCAAAATAATCCTCGGGTATGCCGCATTCTTCTTCCATCGGAGAACGGATCAAATTTGCCGAAAGTCCGCATGCCGTCAAATGCTGCTTGGCCTTTTCAATCTGCTTTTCCGATATATCTATCCCACATAGCTCGGATGCTTGGCGTTCCCAATGATATTGCAAGGATTGACCGTTTCCACAGCCTATTTCTAGCATCTTTTTTCCTGAAACATCGCCAAACAAGCTTGCATTTCTCTTCCGAGACAAACGCTCTCATGCGCATACCTAGGGCAGGTAACGCAATATAAGATCCGGTAATATCCTGGCCATATTGCACCGATTATTGTGTTGTCCTCTATTGCGATAATTACTAACTTTTTGAAAAATTCCTCACCGCCAAACGAACGGTTGTAATCCAGGTCACCGAGACTCGGATAGAATCGTCTGTTGGGTTCTTCAAATTTTCGGACGATGATGTCGCGTATCGCCTCATAATCATCTTCACCTGCATAAGGCCTGAACACAATACTCATATCTAAACCACCGTCCCTTGGATTTTTAGAGATATTGAATCTATTTTTAGGACTCCACGCGATACAAAAGAAGCCAAGGGCCAACCCCTCTGCAACGTAAATAAATTGTTATATCTAGTTGGCGCCCCCAAGAAATCCTTAAAAGATCCCTTCGACTATTGGCACTCCTTCTTCCAATCTTTCTTGGCTCTCAGCAATGTAAGTACTAGTCCAATCATCTAAATTTGAAAGATCAAAACTCCGGTACATTCCGATATAAACGATAAACTCCCTTAGTCGCAGAAATAAACTCAAATTATTTAATGATTCATCATCAATATTTCTGTATCGTTCATATCCTTTAAGAAAACACTTTAAAAATTTCCTGGCCTGTTTATTCCGTTCCGGTATCGAATCATTAAGCACCACATAAACCATGTAAAAAATTTGAATTGCGATATCTTCTTCGTACCAGCTATATTGGCATTCATCAAAATCAAAAAGCGTCATTTTATTATGATCGATAAAGAAGTTTCCTACATTAATATCCCCATGAATAAGTCCATATTTATCTTCTTTTTTTAAATTATTTATCTGACTAGTGAGTTGCTTGAAACTTTCAAACACACGATCCTGATTCGAGGGAATATATTTCTTTATATCCTTTAAATAAGAGTTCTCCGTCCAATCATGACGCATGAATTCTTTTCTGCTTGGTACATATGTTCTTGATAGTTTATGAATTTGTCCTGTTAGTTCCCCGCACATCTCTGAGAGGGGATCATTATTCATACACTCAGGGTAAAAAATCTTCTTTCCCGGTGCCTTCTCAAACGAAGTAATAATGAAATAGGAGTTATCAAGTTCCAGAACCTCAACTGGAGTTGTCAAAAAAAGTGCAGTTTGAAAACACCCTCATACAGAAATCCCGTTACTAAGCTGCTTGCGACAGCATTCTTTCGCGATAAATTGCTGGGGGCCATCCCCCTGGATTAGAGGTGTAGATCCGCTGTCTGTTGTAGTAGACCATGATGTATTTGAAGATGATCGATTTAACATAGGCCATCGGATAGCGCTCCGTGTTGATCTTGTACAGCTTTTCTTTCTTTAGCGTAGCAAAAAAGCTTTCCATCCTTGCGTTGTCATAGCAACGCCCTGTGCCGCTCATGCTCTGAATGGCATCTCGCTTAGCTAGACGCTCTCGGAATGCCTTGCTCGTGAATTGGCTGCCTCGATCGCTATGAAAAATCATTCCGCGAGCATTTCTTGCTTTACAGGCGTTCTCAAAGGCCTGGATGCAGAGGTGCTTGCACATGTTGACGTCCATGGCGAGGCCCACGATCTCTCCGTTGAAACAATCCAGTACCGCGGACAGATATAGCTTGCCGTCTGAACAAGGGACTTCGGTGATATCCGATAGCCACTTTTGGTTGGGTGCTGAGGATCTGAAGTCTCTCTGGATCAGGTTCTCGCTCTTTTGAGCTGTGGCATCCTCGCGTGTAATGCCGTTTGGATGACGCTTGGCTTTCTTCAGCAGGCCATGCTTCTTCATGATTCGGTAGACGGTGCTGTAGCTGGTCGTGATCTCTCTTTGTGACAGCGCTAGCAGAATACGTTGGACACCGTAATTTCGGTTATCTTCATGCTCTCCAATGATGTCTTTGATTTTGACCAGAAGAAGTTGCTGCCGCTCCTGTTTGGGTGAGGGCTTCAAGCTACGGTAGTAGCCCGATTCGCTGACAGCAAGTACCTCGCACATCTCCTTGACGGTCCATCGATCCCGTCGTTCACGGATGTACGTATAGAGCTGGCACGCCTTTACCGCTTCCGGTCTTTTACGAAAAAACCGAGTGCGTCCTTGAGAATTTCATTCGCGCGGCGCAACTCGCCTATTTCTCTTTCTAATTCGATTTCACGCGCAGTCTTATCGGCAGATGCATAAGCGCGTCCGCTCCCGATATGCGCTCCGTCGCCGTGCAGGGTTCTTCGCTTTCTCCATTCCTGCAATGTATAGTAGGCTACGCCTAACTGCTCGGCGGCTTTCTTTGATCCAATCTCATCGCTCAATCTTACTGCTTCTTCTTTGAATGCTTTGTCGTATCGATTCATTGTCTCCCGTCCTCTCGTCAGCTTTCATTTTATTTCATACGAGGGTATTTTTCGACTGCATTTTTATCGTAGCACTCCAAACATATCTGTCAGCTTTGGACGCGATTGGTTTACTTACAGACACTCCATTATTATAAAGATATTGGACCCACTCTATTTCCCCACATACATGATTTGAATGCCTGTGGGAACTATGCGTTATTCTTAAAATATATAGCTTATCCTTCTTAGGATATTCATAGACAAAGTTTTGAAAACCACCGATATACTTTAAATCTGACAAATCTATTCCAAAAAACTTCGCAGCATCCTCAAGTATATGCTCATTCATCAGTTCTTTTATATGTTGCTCCATTGCGCTCACCACCAAAGAAATTCTGAACACTAAAAATAACTTGTGCTTCGTGAATATATTGTTAGATGATGCCTCCGAGAGTTCATCGAATCCCCCTCATCATCTACAATTCAATATTGCATCCCTCAAACGGCATATCTCTTTCGATGAACTTAACTGCTTCAGTAATAGCATTCTTTTGAAATATAGATAGATTATCTTCATTCCCATCCCAGTGACCAAGCCACAAGAAAAAAGAACTGATATTTCGATATTCCATAAATAAAGGAATTCTTCGAATCCATTCATAATCTAAATTGTTATTCTTCAAGTAACCCTCTAAAAACGAAGATAGAAAATGCTTGGCAAAATCATTTTTCGATCCCCATTCTTGGTAATGTGAGCCCCACCATACAGCGTGTGCCGCTGCGATTCCGATATCAAGCGCAAACCAACCGTGCAATGAATCATCAAAATCAAATACCGTGATATCCCCTTGATGAATGAGAAAATTATAGGGATGAAAGTCATTATGAATTAATCCATAGGAGTCATTGTTCTTAGACAGAGACGCTAATTGTTTTTCAATGGATAAAAGTTTCCCAAGAAGTAACGAATAGTTACCTTTATGTAAATGCGGGTTATTGATCTCCGCTGGTCTCCATTCCATCCTTTTTAGCTCTGGTTCACCTGGGTCATACGATCTTGTTAATCTATGCATGAGTCCCATTGTCGAGCCCCATCTATAAAACAAATGCGGTCCCCATAACTTCGGGGACTCATTAAAGAACTTTCCAAAAGCCCCTTCAAACACAACTGCTATAAAGCATTTTTCATGATCTCTGCAACTTGTCGTTAGGCTTCCTTCTAATGTTTGGATTGGTAATGAGGCGCGAACACCATTCTCAGCCAAATACCGAACCCAATGAACTTCGGACTGAATCATCATTTCGTATTCGACTGGTTTTTCCGACAAACGTAGAAAGTAGCTCTTATTGCCTTTAATGTATTTGTATACCTCGTTTGTTGAGTTACTTACAAACTCTAATGAATGCATATCAAATCCGAAAGCACCAGCCGCTTGCGAAAGTATTTCATTACTAACCAATGCGATCCCACTTCCTTCTCTCCATAGCCGCCTCCAAACTCAGCTGCAGCCCCTCGGTTACTTCCGAGGTTGAATTTTACTTATTTCTATGAACTCGCTCGGTATAGCAATGCCTTCCCCCAGCCTTACAACTTGAACTATCGGGGCATGGTGTTGATCGATGTATTCATGTATATCGATATAGGAATTCACATAGGCTTGTGTGCATTCTCTACCATTACTGCAGTCATATTCAAAACCAATCCCTATCCCTTTTTCTTCCTCAATCATTTTACATTCAAGGATATGAGCATAGTCAGCAATATATATTGGGAAATCCGCCATTGGAAGAGAAATCTCAAGCAACACGTCCCCAATATATTTTCTTGTAAGCTCGTACCCCAAATCATTGTAATATTGGCTTTCGGTTAACCATGCCGGCAGAGGATCAATAAAACCTTCAACAAGATGACATCCGATTAACTCTTCCGGTGGATCAGGACAAGCTACTTCACGTCGTGCCCACAGACCTTCAGCCATGATGTTTGGGATATTTCCTTCATAAGTATAATGATAAAAGGTAAAATAGCCCTCTGTACTTACATTTAATTTTGCCTTGTCGGTAGAATAATTTAAGTCTTTTAAGGTCCTTTTTCTGGTCTGCAAAAAGGTTTGGCCCAATCTCAAAACGTTCACTCTCCTTACGAGGGGATTACAGTTTCCACGAAAAGACCCAGCCTTAGATACTCTTACTCTTATCTTAGGCTGGGTTGTTTGTTGTCTGAGCTTCTTCCATGATTATACATCTGGCAGTCAAAGGGCGATAGCCCCTTAGCGTGATTATGGCACTATGCAAGAACAGCGGTGACCCAAAAACATATGGCCGTAATCACGGATAACGGTGTAATGATGTACTTCTCTTTTTTACTTTTAGATAAAGCGTTCATTACGGAATTGATGGATAAATATACAGCAAAGAAGAAACATAGCCCTTTTGTAATTCCACTTGAGAATATGAAGGGGATAAGTCCTGCTGTTTGTAACAGGATCAATATTGCAAACCATTGAATCAATACAGAAAAGGCACACATATATCTCATGCGGGTCGGCATAATTCTATATTTACCTCCCATGGCAAACTCTCCATAGGGCAATCCTAATGCAAGAAGAATATATAATATGGATGCGATGAAAAAAGCCACACTTCCTATAACTGCTGCTATCATAACAATCCCTCCGATCGCGATAATATCTATTCTCATTGAACGTTGCGTATTCACAAGACCTGGAAAATGCCAAGGTGTCTGCTATGAACGCCTCGCTCCCGCCTCTCAGAGTCCATCTGTCTGATGCCTTTTCCAATGCGTAAATTCCTTTATTTAGTACAAAGGTCAATGTGCCGTTTTAGAGACATCATGATCCACTATAACTGCATTCGTTTGTTTAAATATTTGTTTTGCTCATGTTGATTTTCCTGATCCCGGAAACCCTGACATTTGTAAAAAGAACATAATGTTCCTCCTCACAAAAAATAAATGTGTTCAGGCATTAAATAGGTATCAGATGATGCTCCGGTCTTCCTTGAAATTCTATAAAATTTCCCCTAAATATGTTTTTATGTGGGTTCCTTTACTATAAGAATTAATAAGACTTCTGATTCCTACAGGAAACAACGGTTCTTCCATTATGTTTTCAATTTCTATCCATTCAATTCCTATCTGATTCTTGTCCATTACTGCCCCATCTGTTACACCAGATTCTTTCAGAATCCCACTAAATATAAATTCAACTCTATGAATATCTTCATCTAGAAAGCATTCCCTAACAAATAGCAATTCATGGACCTCTATTTCATATCCTGTTTCCTCTGTACATTCTCTGACCAGACATTCTTTAAGCATCTCGCCAGGTTTTTGCCCTCCTCCAGGCAATAAATAAAATACTTCATTCTTTTCTTCTAGCTTGGTTACAAGTAATTTATTATTATGTATGATTAGCCTTGGATGAATTCCTTATCTTCATTGAAATCTCCCTCGGTATATTTACTAAATTATTAGAAGAATGTGTTAATAACATGTTAACTGAAGCAATCCCCTTTTCGAATCACCCATCTAATCATTTGGATCCGGATAAACGGATTAAAGGCTTATGCCTTTACTGGACCAGATCCATTATTATGGGAAATTCCGTACAATTGATTCAACCCGCTGCTCAGAATACTGGTAATCATAAGTGCAATGGTTCGTGGAGATTGCTGCATTCCAGTTTCGATCCAGTTCAGAAGAATGCTGAGATTGGAGGCAGCCAAGTAAGCAATCATATAGTCCTTCGGAACGATCGTGTCGGCCAAATCAGGTCGGATATCGAGGATTTTGGAGAGATGGTGTTCTTTCAAAAATTCCTTAATTCGAACGGCAAACGCAGGATCTCCATTAGGACCAAGGATAACCTTGAAGAAATCGGCGTGCTCGCCGTAATATTCGATAACCTTCACCATTGCGGGATCAGGTTCATTTTTGACAGCGTAGGAGAGATAGTTGTAAGGATTCAGATTCTTCATCCTCTCTGACAAGCCCGCCCATATGTCAGCCTTCACCCGTTCGAGTAAATCGATTGCATCTGTATAGTGTAAGTAGAAGGTGCTGCGGTTTAAACCGGCATTCTCCGTTATATCACTAACGGTAATACGGGAGGGTCCTTTTTCCTCCAGCACCTTTATGAGAGCTTTGTATAATAGTGCTTTTGTTCTTACCTTTCGTCGATCCATTTTCTCAGCCATACCGATCCACCTCTGATTTTTTTTGAGAAAATCTACAGTTCTTATCGCAATTATCGATTAAGCGACAGATCTGAATATTATCAATGATTGAATAGGTCATTAATTTTTTTTAATATACAATCATACAATATGTTATTCAACAGTTTGTCGATTAACTCTGATCGATTTCCTAAAAATTCATGAATTGGAGGCAAGACTGACATGGGCGTATGGGATTACTTTACACCTGAGCAACAGGAAAGACTTAGTAAGAGAATAGAACAAGTCAAAAATGAGTTGGGACTGGAGGAATTTAAGCGATTAAGAAGGGAGTCAAATGAAGTCGTCTCCAAACTAATCAAAGGATTTGAAGAGGGAGTCCCTCCCGAAAATGAAGAGATTATAGCTTTAGCCAAACGTTTAGATGAAAGTCAGGCTATATTCAATGAACGAGATCCTGAGATTGAAGGAACGATTGAACGATTTCACATTGAAAACCCCGATGAGAAAGATCATGGGATGGATTTGAAAATCTACAGATATATTGAGAAAGCGAAGTCTTACATATAATAAGAGGCCGTCATGCCTCCTCTAGAGCATTCCATCATCAGAGTAGCTCCAGTGCAGCGTGGCTGACGACCTTTTTTTCTATATAGTCACACTCGAGTCTGTCAGTTCAAAATACCACTCTAGAAAGGAGTTAAAGCTTTTCCATTGCGGATCCAATGTACCAGCAAAAAAATCCGCCATCTGCTGGCCTAATCCTAAGCCTAACACTGCGTCAGTGCTCTTATTATAAAAAAAGCCAAACTCCCCTTCAAAGTTATCTAACGGAATATACTCTTGAGGCAGCTTTAAAACAACATGGGTTCTCTCCATGCCTAACCTATAATCCGAAGAATTGATCATAAACCAACAAATCTGATAGATTTGACGTCGTCTACTTAAGAAAGTCGGCCCATCCTCTGCATGCAAATAAAACGCTGCAAAATCTGAATCCAAATCGATCCCTAACTTTACTAATGCGTGTTCATATTCCTCTGTAGTGTCTTCAAACCACCAGTTTTTGCTTTTGCAATAATTGATCACTTTTTCTGAAAGCATCTTCACTGCTCCTTCGATAATGTTATCGTTTATAGCCAGGCTGTTCTAATGTTATAGGCGTTGGATTGTTGAGCACCCAATGAACTGCCAGCTCGCACAATCTTGCAGGTTCATCATTTCCATTCCCGCTTTGAAGCTCCCTTGCTAATGTTACTGCCTCCTGAAGTGAAGCGGGATTTAACGGTATACCCAGGCTAAAGTAATGAATCAAACTACTGAGCATTTTACGAAAATGATTATCCCAGTTTATACCGCCATTATCTAAAATTTCGTAAGACACCTTACCCGTAATCCGGATAACTTCACCTTGTACGGTTGCCGCGTGGCCCTTTGAAGGTATAAGTAAATTCCAAAGTTCATGATGCTGCGCCTGCCATCCCTTGGTTGATACGGTTATCGTAGAGACGCCGTCATGCGTCTTTCGCTTCTTTACTGGGGGAACATCAAATAACTCATATAGTCGTAGAAGTGCCTCATCGGTCTGACTCAAATATTCTTTATTAAACCCTTCTCTGTGAAATTCAAAGTCGTTTCCGATTCGATTAATCGAATCTTTCATTTTCGGCGTTACCGTTGTTCCAGCGTTCAGCAAAAGCTCGGCAACCTCCGCCATACTGACAATATCCGCATTCCTGCACGTTGCCAAAGCCTTTTCTAATGGAGTCTGTCTCATCTTATTCTTTGCGTTAATGTTTGCGCCTTTAGTAACCAACGTGTGAACCGATTTGGATTTAAATGAACTGGCGGCTGCAAATAAAGGGGTCTCGTCTTGATAATCAGCGGCTTCTATGTCTGCACCCAAATCAATAAGCAATTCAGTATTACCGTTCCAGCTCATGGCATGTTTATGTAAAGCCGTTCTTCCGTAATTGTCCCTAGCATTTAGATCAGCCCCCTGTTCCACGAGCCATCGAACCAATTCATCCGGAATATTGAAAAAGCTCAAGGCCGTTGATTTGCTGTAGCCGCCGCGGGCATCCCATTCGCATTTGGTAAATACCTCTTTTAATGCCGCTATATCGCCTGCATCGATTAGCTCGTCAAAATTTCTTGGTAAGGTTTTTTTCTTCTTGCCCAATATGCTTTCTCTCCTTACGTCAGAGTTTATATATTTTCTTCATCACCATATAAACCCTACATTTTACCATCTTTTTAATTTATGTAGTATTGTTGTATTAAATATAAGACTTCATCTTCCTTATCAAAACGCAAACCAATGCAAATTTCAGTTATAATCATTCCTTAAAATGTTCATAACGGACATAAAACGCTCTAATATAAATGCACCCTATTCTTGCTTTTCCATCAGGCTCAATAAAATAATCAACTTGAGCTTAGTCATAATGTGGGGTCCAATCGTAGCCCCCTTCAAGATACTTTAAGATGAATGAGTCCAAGTCAAAATGTATACAAGCACAGTTACCATCATCTATTGTTCCATGCTTTCTTATGTACTCAAATAATCTGTCTTTTTCTTCTTTAGGAATAACTGCGATAAAACCATAATCGAGTCCCATCAACTATCCCCGCCTAAGTAATTTTCTGAAACAGACATTTCTCAAAAATTCTGTATTCACGAAGCGAGCCTGCCTTAGATCCCTCTATACTTCTTTTGTGAACTAACACTATTCCCATACGTTAATTAAGTTATTTGTTTGATTTTCCTTGTGTAGAAAAATAGATGATCGGATTGATTATCCCCATACCTGTAATTGCTAAAAAACTATAAAATAAAGCAGGGTCTCCATTTAATCCAATCTCGTCAACAATGATCCCACTACTATATAAAAGTTGGCCAGAAACTAGAATCGAAATCGCTGACAAACTAAGGACCGTGAAACCGTTAATCATTTTATTTTTTTGTTTAAGGATTATCATTATAAAAAATAAAATTAGGGATGCAACCAAAAAAGAGATAAAAATAGGTATTAGCATAGTGAGAGTTCCAATAGTTTCAATCGATTTATGTGTGTACATTTCTTCTACCTCTCTTCCAATACATATTCTTATACTTCAATTTGCTCTACCACCAAACTTATTAATGGAAGTCAAAGCGCTTTATCAAAGCAGTATGAATCTTTGTCATAACCATTATGTTCATAAAAAGCATGGGCATCCGTGCGTTTGAATCCACTACATAAGATTATGCTTGAAATTCCTTTTCTTTTGGAATAATCCTCAACATATTTAAGCAATTTTGTTCCTATTCCTTTATTCTGAAGCCCTTTTTGCACAGCAAGGCCCTGGATGTGTAAGTAACCAAATTCATCTCCAATTGATAACGCGTGCACCGTTGAAATAAAACCAACCACTTTATTTTCAAATAATGCTACAAATGTCTTATAGTTCCCATCTCTATTCATTTTCTCTAACGTCACTGAAAAATTATCAATATTAACCTTGCGGTTTCCTAACACATTAATCCATAACGATACTACCTCGGGATAATCACTTACTTCAATTTCACGTATTAATACTTCCATATTTACACCACCCAAAATATTAATAATAAAGGTTGCGAAGAATAATAATATACATTCTGGCAATGGTTATATTGTAGTTGAACAGTTTCTTGAGATCTGGTATGTAAACATTTTAATCCCGGCATCCCGTATTCACGACGTTCCACCGATTTAAGCACCACCAGGGTCCGGCCACGGCGCAAATGTATCCCCTGAGCCTGCTTCTCTGACGATCGCTACAAGCAGACCGAGGAGTCAAAAAACTCGGATGCGTGAATATAATGTTAGGCGAATTGACTTTGCTTTCTATCTAATGCACTTTATAGTCTTTCTTAAGAAATGCATATATGACATTATCAACAAACCGATTCCTCCAAAAATAATGTTCCTTCAATAACCCTTCTTCTCTAAAACCGACTTTCTCTAATACCGTTCTTGATCCCACATTCTCTGGTTCTACAAATGCTTCAATTCGGTTCAATCCTAGATCATTAAATCCATATTCAATTATCTTTTCAATTGCCTCGGTCATAAAACCTTGACGCCAATATTCTGGCGCTAATTCATATCCTATTTCAGCTTTATAATGGTTTTTCTTCCAGCCATGAAATCCACATGTTCCGATTACTCTGTTTAACGACTTCAGAGTGATACCCCAACGAATGGCTTGACTTCTTTCAAATCTTTCATTCCATCTTTGAATTAGTTCTTCTGCTTGTCTTATGTTCGTAAAACTCTCCACATCATAAAATCTCGTTACTTCATCCAATGAAAAATATTGAAATATATCTACGGAATCATTTTTTGTTATCTGTCTTAGCACAAATCTTTCTGTTTCTAATTCAGGAAACTGAGGCATAGAACTTTCTCCTTTAGTGGTTTAGGTCACATCATCTATCGTTCCTGTATTCACGGACCCAAGAGTCTTCAAGGAGCAAAACGACTGGGACGTATTCCAGGAAATCCAATGGCCGAACGGTCTGAAGCGTGAATACGATGTTATCAATTGCTAATACTGTCTCTGAGATACCTGGAAATAAGATTAAAATGTTTTATAGTGTTCTTTAAAATAGTGTTTTCCATTGGTTCAACTTCTTTGATTAAACCTGTCATCACATGGTTGGCCAGAATATATTCATCTTCTGTGATTTGATTGTTAGTTATGGCTTCTTCTAACTCATCCTCATCTTTTATACAGAAATCACCACTTGGAAAGACAATTAGATCTAGATAAAGATCATCCCAGAAAGGTATACCTCGCTCATTAATCCCTACGTTCTTGGATATATCGAAATACCATTGAACGATTTCTTTTTTCTCACTGAGCATTGTTGTAACACAATAATTAGAGCCAATAGGAAAGTGTTGCATCCAGTAGTACCCATTATCAACCAGACAAACTTCCTGGCCGCCTATTCTTCTTACTAGAGGTTCCTTTACCTCGTGAATACGAATTAATGATATATGCCCTTTAAAATCCCCGTCATCGAAAAACCTGCATATATAATCTCTCTTTAAAACACGTTTCCAATCTAAACGGTTAGCATATTTTCTCTTCATCTCGCACCTCTGAATTAGTTCGTCTCATTCTTGTCTTACATTAATTTCTGTTAATGTTCCCAGCATCTATGAACCTAATTACAAGTGCATTAGCCATTTGTGTTTTCCATTAACATGATTATACATCTGCGGCATCTCACAGGTATATGTTCCTGTATTTCAATACTTTGGAGTTGTCAAAAAAAGTGCAGTTTGAAAACACCCTCATACAGAAATCCCGTTACTAAGCTGCTTGCGACAGCATTCTTTCGCGATAAATTGCTGGGGGCCATCCCCCTGGATTAGAGGTGTAGATCCGCTGTCTGTTGTAGTAGACCATGATGTATTTGAAGATGATCGATTTAACATAGGCCATCGGATAGCGCTCCGTGTTGATCTTGTACAGCTTTTCTTTCTTTAGCGTAGCAAAAAAGCTTTCCATCCTTGCGTTGTCATAGCAACGCCCTGTGCCGCTCATGCTCTGAATGGCATCTCGCTTAGCTAGACGCTCTCGGAATGCCTTGCTCGTGAATTGGCTGCCTCGATCGCTATGAAAAATCATTCCGCGAGCATTTCTTGCTTTACAGGCGTTCTCAAAGGCCTGGATGCAGAGGTGCTTGCACATGTTGACGTCCATGGCGAGGCCCACGATCTCTCCGTTGAAACAATCCAGTACCGCGGACAGATATAGCTTGCCGTCTGAACAAGGGACTTCGGTGATATCCGATAGCCACTTTTGGTTGGGTGCTGAGGATCTGAAGTCTCTCTGGATCAGGTTCTCGCTCTTTTGAGCTGTGGCATCCTCGCGTGTAATGCCGTTTGGATGACGCTTGGCTTTCTTCAGCAGGCCATGCTTCTTCATGATTCGGTAGACGGTGCTGTAGCTGGTCGTGATCTCTCTTTGTGACAGCGCTAGCAGAATACGTTGGACACCGTAATTTCGGTTATCTTCATGCTCTCCAATGATGTCTTTGATTTTGACCAGAAGAAGTTGCTGCCGCTCCTGTTTGGGTGAGGGCTTCAAGCTACGGTAGTAGCCCGATTCGCTGACAGCAAGTACCTCGCACATCTCCTTGACGGTCCATCGATCCCGTCGTTCACGGATGTACGTATAGAGCTGGCACGCCTTTACCGCTTCCGGTCTTTTACGAAAAAACCGAGTGCGTCCTTGAGAATTTCATTCGCGCGGCGCAACTCGCCTATTTCTCTTTCTAATTCGATTTCACGCGCAGTCTTATCGGCAGATGCATAAGCGCGTCCGCTCCCGATATGCGCTCCGTCGCCGTGCAGGGTTCTTCGCTTTCTCCATTCCTGCAATGTATAGTAGGCTACGCCTAACTGCTCGGCGGCTTTCTTTGATCCAATCTCATCGCTCAATCTTACTGCTTCTTCTTTGAATGCTTTGTCGTATCGATTCATTGTCTCCCGTCCTCTCGTCAGCTTTCATTTTATTTCATACGAGGGTATTTTTCGACTGCATTTTTATCGTAGCACTCCACTTTGCTAATTCAGCTTTTACATGTATGTTCCGTTAAACAAATCAAACAGCCTGCCACAGCGGCAGGCTTATTTGTCTGTTTTATAGCTTTTTGTTTTCAAGTTATCTGACTACTATGAAGAATAGTTAATAATTATGCCTTCCTGCGTACCTTCATCGTAAGCAATCCACAACTCATCCCCCACCACTACACCATATACTGGTTCAATAGTCTGTTTAATGTGGTAGGTAATTCCGTCTTTTTCTGCGGTAATCATGGCCAATGGCCGTTCCCCTTGCGTTCCGTCATAATGAACGGAGAGAACCTTAGCCGCACCTTGCTTGCCTTGAAGTAAACGGGTTTCTCTCTGGAAATCTTCCTTCTGCATGTTAACCGGAATGACGGCGCCCACATTCACCGACAAATTTTCAGGTACAAAGAGACTATTGGCTTTACGGATTCGGTCTGCCCCTCTCGAAATCATGACTTCCAGAAGCATCAGCTGCTTATTTTCAATAATGATCGGCATTTTCTGCACATGGATCACTTCGCCCTGAAGAGAGAGTTGGTCCGTTTCCTTAACCGTGCTCCCATTTCCGCCGTACCTAAAAATTCTCGCCATTCCCTGAATCAAAATGAGTTTCGCTCTTTCACCCGTACGATATTCAAATCCGAAAGGTTGAACGACCGGTACGGTATAATCCCGTCCTTCGGCTGTGAAGTAAAGCTTAAGGGCTTGCCCCCGGTTCACTTTCCCATGTGGTTCAATACGAGTAAGTATCACATTTTCAATGATGACCGGTTTAGACGACTGCGCTGCATGTTTAAGATCCTCCTCTGTGATAAATACAGCTTTGTGCTTCTTTCGGTCGTAACTGATCATTACGGTGTCTCCAATTTGAATAGGACTCAGATAGGAGATGACCTGCTTGATTTCAACCTCTTTCATCCGACCTTCATCCTCGAACTGAACGATAAATCGGACCTGTGGCTGTTCATTCACATATAAGCCTGATTCCTCCATATCTATAATCCGGCCCTGAATATGCTGGCCATCTCTCATTTTTTTCATTCTTGATCCCGCCAACATGCGAGGGGCGACTGCGACGCTTAGGAATGTGAGTAGAATGATGAAGACCCAGACCGACCAGTTAATAACAATCGCTCCGCCTTGCTTATAATAATTCCAGAAACTTTGAATCGAGACTTTGTTTTCGGCTTCTGTGAGCAACCATTTCTCGACCTGATCGCTTGATAGAACCTTAGCTTCCTGGAGTTCCATCTCAACATAACCTGCCGTTCGATCTCCACCGCGATAGTAAAGGACGTCACTGCCTAAATTCTTATAAAATTCAGTATCGCTATTTTTCAAATTCTCGTAGGACAGCTGCTCCAGAAGAGCAGAGGCATCTTGAAATTGTCCGGATTTCTCATTGAAAACATATCCTATAACGGATCCATTTAATTCATCTTCTGCAGTAGATCCGGCAATCAGAACTTCTTCGTCATTCAACAGGAATACGGAAGCTTGATATACCGGCTTTGGCGTTGGAACCGCAGCTCCCCAATGATTCTCGTTAGCGTTATAAAATGATGCTTCTTCAGGATAGTTCCCATTTTCGCGTACCAACTTGGCGTTATTGAACCCAAAGACTTTGGCGAAGCGGGCGCCAGCCCGATCCTGTGCAGCAAACGTCCCTTCATCCTTATTCTGAAGCAGCACGGATAAATCACCGTTTTTGTCTAATATCCCGCTGACAAATGCCGTTCTATCGTCCTTTAAATTCACTGTAAATACGGGAACTGCCTGGTCGTTCTTAAAGCTCCCGTGCACTTCATCTATTCGAACTGGTCTGGACGGAAGTTGATCCTTCTCGCCTAAATTCACTTTATTCAGCTTTCCGTCCTTCACCTGAGCTATGTACCATTCTGAATTTGGCGATTCCCCTGCTACAATGAGTCTGCCACGCCAGGCGTAAACATTTGAACTCCATGAGGGTGGAAGGTGCATCGTTCCCTGAGCCAACTCTTCAACCTTGCCAGTTGAATGGAAGTAATTGATTTGCAGCCCGTATGAATCGTCGTAGGTCGGGATGATGATTCCATCTTGCTGATAAGTCGCCGGCCCCAGCCCGGCTTGGAAATTGGTATGTATCGTAGTATCTGTAATTAAGTTTTCCTTATCGGGATCAAAAAGATAAACATCATACTGCTCTCCAACCGGGTGTTTTGCCAAGCCAATTAATTTCTTCCCCTCATCCAGCATATAGATGCGCTCAAAGGAAGGTTTATACTCATCAATGTATCTCTTGTAATCATTCCACATGAACACACTTAACAAAATGACTGGAATCAAAAATACCAAATTGCCGAGAGATATTGCTCGCTTTTTATTCAATCTGTTTCTCTCCCTTTTTATATGTCCGTTGTTATTTGTTATGTAAAGACCTAATAATCGCGATGGTAGATACCACATTCTTATCCTGGTTCTTATGCTATAGCCACTTATATGAAATTGTTTATAAGAAGACAACCGTATTTCTCTTTGGGCGGGAGTATGTGCATGAGTTCGGCAAACAATAAAATAACCACTGATCAAACTTCAGTGGCTTGATGAGATTCATTCTATAATTGCCTTGATTCAATTCTTTACCATACCTGCTCCCTGTGAAAGCCCTATTGTTCAGAGTTTAATAAGATTCTCTATTATTCTACAACAAATTCCATATTTAAGGTATGGAGATACTTTAAAGGCATTTGGGTGCTTCAGATAGGTTTTCCATATTCACGATGTCCATTCACCCTTAGCTGCATGAGACGTGCGAACAGGAAGACCTAAGCTGACCACAAACCGGTTGAATGAGTAGGTTGTCAACTATATCTGCCGCCATGATAGCAACCTTCAAAATGTACTTACTGAATGTTCTTAATATAAGTCCCAAACACTAACCTTATCAGAGAACCCGATAATTACTTCAAGTTCATCAGGTATATACCGAAGGACAGCGCTGGCCCAATGCGTGAGTTTGTTGTTAGAAGATGCTACTGCCTTTTATGAGTTGCTTCCGAGAATCCATATCACTGCTTCTTTAAGATCCCGTGCAATGTAATTCGGCTCAGTTTCTTTCCATTTGTGTCTATACGCGTTTAAGGATCCTTCGCCCCACCCGGTTCTTACCAGTATCTTACTTGCTCCGACAGCATGTGCTGCCAGCATATCGGTATCACCGACGTCGCCTATCACTATACATCTTGTTAAGTCCAATTTATATCTCTTTGCAGCTGCGAGGAGCATTCCAGAGCCTGGCTTCCTGCAATTACAACCATCATCAGGACCATGAGGACATATAAAGGAGTCATCGAATCCAAATGAATAAAACTGTTTTCGGAATTCATCGACTGTCGCTTGTCCACGTGATATCCTATGTTGATTGGTAAATGAAAATACCTTAAGACCTGCATCTTTGAGCTTATTGATCGCTTCTTGAGCCCCTTCAAATAATGTAAAATCTCGTGGATGCATGAAATGTCCTGTACCACCAATGGTTCCATCCCGATCGATAAATACAGCTTTCCATTCTATCAACATTCATACCTCCTCGAATGATTTTAATAATACACTTTTTTTGGATTTCGCCTAACCTTACTGTATTTCATGGCACGAGTCAGCCTTAGATCGCTCTTTTCTTAGGCCAGCTCGTGTGTCGTTAAAGGTATCCTCCATAATTGGGATCGGACGAATCAAGGGGCATAAGGCCTGCTGCGTGAATATCCTTTATCTCCCCTCAAATTCTCTGTCTAGTATTCCATCAATATAAACTTTATATTTTGTCTTTCTAAATCCAGCCAGTACCAGCTTTCTGATTTTTTCAATCTTAACTTGGTGTTTTTCTTCATTTCCAACTTCGAATTCATAGGTTTTAGTCAATTTAAATGAGAACGTTCTAAAATCATTGATTCTATCGTTTCCGTCCACTTTAATACTCAGGTTTCCTAAGAATTGATTAAATTCAAACTCCACAATATGCTTTTCTGAATGTCCAACTTCGAATGAAAATTTCATTCAGCCACCTCTTCCCTGGATATTGATTTAATCTCCGAGATTTCAAAACATGCTATTTCCTGCCTCTATTTGGAATTGTATCCCATTCTCCTTCTTGTTTCACTTCTTAGACTTTGTTAAACAGCTTTATTTATTTTTTTCATTAAGATAACTGGCAGAATAGTTCCATGGATTGCATGAATGCCGCATGCGAAAGACAGAAAAAACGATTGACATTGGAGTTTACTCCAATGCTAATCTGAAGATATGGAAAAACAATATTCTATACAAGAGGTTTCACGAATGCTTGGTATCCCGAAGGATACGCTGCGGTATTATGACCGGATTGGAGTCGTATCACCGTCTCGGGGACATAATTCTTATCGCAAGTATTCGAGGGACGATATCGTCGATTTGATGAATATTCAAATCATGCAGTATGCGGACTTTTCACTAGAAGAAATCAAGGGGAAGTTTCAGTTCCACCGAATGCAGAGTATAGATCCTGCGTATTGTGAGGAGGTCGCTGACTTCCTTGAAACCAAAAAGGCAGAAGCACTCAAGAAAATCGCACATCTTGAAAAGGTCAGTGAGTTACTCGACGTAGCAGCTAAAACACTAAGGGACTTTAACCATGAAAATGACCAGCAGCTGGCAGTGTTCGTTCGGGAGATTTACCGGGATCTTCACAAGAAGGAACCTGAAATAACTAAGGAGGATTGTGATGGACATCAAAATTAAAAATTATTATTGCTTGATTGCTGGCGTTCTTGCCATACTTTTTGCTGTTACGCACGCATGGAACGGGCAATCCGTTGTACTGCCGACGCTCTTGGTAAATGATTTAGCCTTGAATGCACGGATAACATTTACGTATATCTGGCACATTATCACCGCTGAAAATCTGGCTTTCGGCATAGTATTCATTATCCTGTCATTTCAAAGCGAGAAATCGAAGATCCGGTTTGCTGCGTTAATTTTGGCGTCACTTCTACTCATTCGTCTGTTGGTCATTCTCGGTGTAACGGCATTTTACGATACTTCGGCACTTACGAATACGTTAATCGATTCAATTGCCATCTTAATCTATGCCGCTTTCATCATACTGGGCACAAGAATAAAGAAAAAAGAGTAAAGGGTAAGAAGGTTAATATTTGGATCTAGCCCCATGCAAACAAGATAATTTAAGTAATGCTGTTTCTTGTTTGACTTACTGAAACTAAAGTTGTACTTATCTGTCTTACAATGCTCTTTCCGGAGATTTCATCTAACGTTTCTTGTATTCACGACGTCCATCTCCTTTAGATGGCTCTTATCACAGGGAGATGGATGTGTTCGGGTGATTTTGCTTACTTGCTTATTCACTCCCACCGGCCCGAGAGCCACTAGGTTCGAAGCATGAATATGTTGGTTATCTTATGGATCGGCCTTCTTCGAATTATCTAAATTCACTAATAACTTTTATTTGTTGAATAATTTCCATGGTACTACTGGAGTCCTTAATGTCAAATAGATAATTCGCTTCATCTTTACTAGGTTGTATTAATGTCGAATTTTCTTGTCTCTCCAATACTTCCAAAAAGCTCGAAGCACTTCTAAATATAGCTTTACTTCTTTGAGTTTTTATTACACGTTCTTTCAGTAAATCTGTTGGTAGATCAAAGTAAACGATAATGCTTTCAAATCCTTTGTCCTGAAAGTGTCGGAGTACATTTGTTCTTCCGGATTTACTTAAATTGGAATTACTCAAGATAATGTGGAAATTGCTTTCCTCAATAGCGTACTTAACAATCGCATTAGTTACAGAGAACTTTAAAGTGTTAGGACCCTCTATAGGGCGAAGTTTCTTATAATGGCTATTAATAAATTCAGCATGATTATCTTGATCAATAACAACGGCTTGTTGTAATACAGATTCTAATTCTTTAGCAAAAGTGGTCTTTCCACTATGCGTTTTTCCAACCGTCATGATTACCAGGCGCCTCATAAAATACTCTCCAATCAATGATCTGATGAACACTATAATGTTTTTGCCAATCTTTCAGATAACTTCTTTGAATCAACTTTCAAGACTGTCATTGGGTGTCAATTTATTTTTAAAATAAATCTAAAATACAATAGAGTATGTAGGTTCACCATACGTAAGAGTGTTTTCTGAAGTAAATCCAAGCTTTGTATAAAATTTTATTCCGGCATCATTGTTAGGATGCACTGTTAATCTAATGCGATGACAATTAGGATGAAATTCTTTAATGAAATTAATTAGCGTGTTTATCGTTTCTGCTCCTATTCCCTTTCTTTGAAACCTTTGATCAATAAAAAAATGAAAGAGCCAATAATCTTCTTTACTAGCAGGTGTATAGTGCAAATTGAAGAAGCCTACCATTTGATTTTGTTTGTAGACCCCATAAGGTTCTACTATCCTACCATCCGGTCTGATATAAGCCTTCGCAAGAGCAATTGCAGCGGGAGGTGTTACCGAAGCAACAAATCTTTGTTGTTCCACACTTACAGATAATTCAATAGCTTCTCTCCAGTTCTCAGAAGTAATCTTTTTTAGTATGACTTGAGACATGACTGTTATCCTCCAATAATAAAACCACGGTTGGGTTATTCATATTATCGTTGCGCTGATTACCGATAACCTAAAAACCTTTGATCAAGATTCCAACTCTATTTTTCACTTTGGTATAAAAACTCAACTTCACCATCTAGCAAATATCGATATTCAAATAATTGCATTGTTCTTTCCCTAATTCTCTCCCGTATAACCCTGCCTAGGCTTACCGATCCTTGTGATCCAAGGTTACCATTATTAATAAATGTCTTCTCTACAAATTTTGTTTCCCTTAAGTGATACTGTAACCATTCTTTTTGCGATTCAATTAGTGCTTTTCTTGGTTCTTTATCCAACTTAGAAAGAAGCTTCTTATATATTTGATTCAACTCTTTATCCCAAGTCTCTGCATATTTGCTTTCCAACGCCCCCCATCCCAATGTTGTAATCTCTTTGGAATTTTGAAATTCATTAAATTCCACTTCATAATCATGATCTATAGGATTTCGAAGCATTTCATCATAAAATTCCCCAGTCAATTCATAGTTCCCAATGCTCATGGATAACAATTTATTGTTAGCAGGATCTGATCGACCTTCAGATATTTTTTTTGATTCTGTTTCATTACCTGTACTCACCACATCGGAAGGCAGTTCAGAATTCTTTATTGATTTAGTTTCGCTGTTCAAGGTAGTCGATTGACTAATATTCTGACAAGATGAAAACACGATCGTAATAAAAAATAATAAGAGTATCTTACTCTTCATAAACGATCTCCTTAAATATTATCCATAATATTTACCGGTAATGGCGCATAACGTCCCTGTGTTCACGACCCCTCACCGACTTAAGTGACCGCAGGGAACGGCCGCGATGCGCTTCAATAGAAGTTGAGCCGATATGATCTATTCGAATAGCTAGCTCGCCAAGTGCTTGTCGAATCTCTAAACCAATACTTTTAAATTCTTCTTTCCAAGAAGGATTATAGGGTACTACAATAATCGGACCTGACATAATAACCTCCGCTAAGATTTGTGGACTAGTTCCGCTTAGTGCAGGGTTGTCCACCTGATTCACTTCCTTGATAAACCCCGGGCGGCCCCAGGGAACGAAGGTGCCGCAACGTAAATACGGTGTTAGACGGAGTTAACGCTCCTTTGCGGCTGTCCTCAAATAAGGGGTGATTATCTAATTTTTTACCAGGTTCCGCTTTATTCGTTTATGTATTTTCCAGGTTCACTTCTTTTTCCAATTGTGTTATCATACTTTTAAAGATGCCGAGTGCGGCAAACACTCGGCTTGACAATTGGCTTGGATGGGACTCCCCTTCTGAGTCGAATAGGAACAAAAACCCACCTGGGCGCTAACTTTTGGTGGGTTTTTACTTTTTCTTGTTGTTGGAATTGAGGTATGTTAAAAGGGCAAGAATAAACGATCCAAATAGAAACATGATCGTCAGTGCATCCTTAACTTGCATGGATTCACCTCCTTTCGAAGGGAAACCATGCCCACCCAAGATTCAATTGCCCTTCCTATTGTACCATTATCTCCCAATGGGGTGAAGAACAATCGTTCGATATTTTTATGGTTTAGATGTCGTTAATTTCTGATAACGTTTCCGTGTTCACGACCTCCCACCAACTTAAGGCTGAGCCAGCAGCGGCCGCGATGCGGTTAGTCGGTTCGGATGTGTCCGCTGAATCTACCACCCTGCCGATACTTCTCGCGGACGGAGGAGTCACAGGTTCCGATGCGAGATTATATTGTTATATGATGTATGGCGCTTCTTCGAGTTACTTAACAAATTATTGTTTATTATATGTATATAATTTCCCGTTTCTAGGCTTTATATCTACCTTCCCCTTATACCCTCTGCGATCCAACTCTTTTGTTAAAGTTTTAATAAATGCTCCGTGACTTACTATTAATACATTTGTTTCTGAATATTTTTGTTCTATTTCATCTAATATCAGCTTAGCTCTACTAAGAGTTTGTAACTTGCTCTCTTCTTGTGACTTATGCGACAAAAACCAAGCTATTCGAGCTAGGATCAGCCAAATAGTGAGATGAAGTTTTATTTTTGATTTACTTACTGCTGTAATTCCTATTTCTCTTAGTTGATCAGTAATAATAATTTCACCATCAAAAATTACCTTGGCCGTTCTAGTTGCTCGAGATTGGTTACTACAATAACATACATCCCATTTCCTATCGTTACTAATATTATTTGCGATTTGTATTTCTGCTTTATCATATTCTTCTACCCAATTATTAAATTGTTTAGCTGTCATCCATTTGTTCTCAGGTTTATATGTGACCTTAAAATGCCTTACTATTCCAATCATTTCAAGTCTCCGTTTTGATTATTTATCTCGCCACCGCATCTATGACGCGACCCGGCCTGAGATAGTTCTTATCTTAGGTCGGGCCGCGTGCTGTCTGAATATACGCCTATGGGCTTGCTTCTGGCAACCAAGGGGCTAATGCCCCGCAGCTTAGATGCATTGTTAAGTGATGTTTCTGCCTTCTCTGTATTACATTCTCATATAAGTTTTACAGATATATTTTTTCTTATGTATTCTAGTTATTTATAGTATTTTAGTAGTATTTCATCATGTCCTCTATGTTAAAATTCTCTAGTACAATTTACGGATTTAAGGGCGGTCGGCTAATCTCCCAGAAGGGAGGTGATGCCCATGGAGGTCAAAAATGCATTTTCCTTAATGTTCATGTTCGGCATGTTCATTCTGGCATTGCTCACCTACATGAAAAAGTAATAGACCGCCCTGGCTAGGATAACGGTCTATTTCCGACCCATCTTACGTGGCCGACTGCTCTTTATGCAGTTATTGTGCTTAGAAGTCATGTTCCAGCATGGCTCCTTACTTAATTCTTACCTCAGTATAACTCAATTTATAACGCTTTTATTGGTTTTGTTGAATATTTTTTATATAAGGTCTGTAATGTTGATTGCAGTAATTTCACTTAACGTCTTATGCATTCACGAACCCGAGAGGTTTAAGCTTCCACGGCGATAAAACGAAGTGGTCGCCTCGCCGGGTCGAAGACTTCGCCTCGCAGGTGTTGTCCGCTGAACTGAAGCTGCTTCCCCGAAATGCCTCCAGTGGACCGAGGGGGCGACAGCGTGAATGGCGTTGTTAGGAGATGCCGCCCTGAAATACCCTCATTATATCTTTTTTACTGGACAATATATCTTGATTTCATTCTTCTCATTATCATTTTCTATTATTGTTTTCTCATCGTATTTCTCAAAGTAATATGCCACATCATCATACGTATATCCATTTTTATGTATCCATCTTGAAGTATACTCATATGCAGTTTCTGTCTGACTAATCGGACCAACGTAGTGTGTTAATGAATAAGTTCTAGGAAGTAGATGGATATGTACCATCTCATTGGGCAATTTACTGAATGGCTCAACTTCATAGCAGCAATAGAAGTCCACCAGTCCCTGGTTCTCTTTATAGTTAGGCGGGGTTATTCCAAAGGTGACATTCGGATTCTTAACGTTTGGTATTTCTTCCCTTCTTCTCGTTAATTCAAGGAAACCTTTATTTATATTCTCTCCCAGCATAGAGATATAGGCAGTTGCTCGAATCCCAACATATGTCGTGATATCTTTTGTTTCTATGATTTCTACCTTCATTGTGATCACCTCATCGTTATTCTTCTGGCGGTTTCGCCTAACGTTCCTGTATCTACGAACGCGAGAGGCTTAAAAAGGGGCGCCAGCGACTGGGTCGATTGGACTTAGCTTCGAAGGGTTGTGAGCTGATTCGGCATCCTTGCTTACCACTTCTAACGAACCAAGGGCGTGGCCCGCAGCGTAGATATTGTGTTATAGGATGTTAGCGCCTTCTTCGATCAACTTTCATTAGATTTATTGAAATCATCTTTATAGAATCTAAAATAGTTAAATGCTATTTTTTCATCACAGTAGTTCTTAAGTTCCTTCATCCCATTATTTATAAAACCAGCTTTTTCAATAACTTTCAATGATGGAGTATTATCTACCGAAATTGTGGCCACTACATATGGAAGATTAAAGGTTTCTATTGCCCAATTTGTTAATGTTACTGCTACTTCTGTAGCATACCCATTTCCTCTATGCTGCTTTGATATACCATAAGCAACTTCAGTCTCTTTCAATTCATCAATAACACCAATATGACAATGTCCCACGAATGTTGAATCTTCCAAAAGTTCAATGGCTAAAGGGACCATATCATTGATTACGTCAAAGCGTTCGTACTTGTTGATCTGCCAGTCAAGAAAATTAGAAGCCTCTTCCTTACTCATATTCCAGCCAGAAGGCCAATCATTTGTTTTACTCTGAAGACAAAGACTATAAATATTATCACAATCTTCTCTAGTCAGCTTTCTAATCCTAAGTCTCTCTGTTAATATAGGTAACTTGTATTGGTTTCATAATATTCTTCACCTCAAAGACATCATCTAAGAAATAATTGTTTTATTACGCGCTGATTTCCTATAACGTTTCTGTATTCACGACGTCCATTCACCTAAGCTGCACGAGTCGTGCGACCAGCACGATCTCGGACTGCCGCGATGCGGTTGGGTGAATGGATGTGTCGCCTGAATGCACTTCCCCGACTTATCTCCTGGCGACCGAGGCGGCTTGTCCGACGATGCGTGAACATATTGTTATGTGATGCCCCTGCCTTTACTGATTTACTTACAACATATCTTTATAAATCCGATCTTATTGCGTGATATTAATTCCTTGTTCATCAAAACTAAGAGTAAAAAACTTATTCTGACCCCATGACTCGTATTGTGCATCAATTTCAATTTTGTACTTGCCAAGATCCGTCAAATAAATATCCTCAATTATTTCTTCTTTTACATGTAAGTCAATTTCTTCGTCCAATATTGTTTTATTCAGCTTTTCAGTTTGTTTCCCATCATGAAGAGAATAAATTTTATATTGAAGTTCTACATTTCTGTGCAATTCAGTATTCCTATTCACTGTCATTATCAATTTTATAAATGCTTCCTTATTTCCTACGTCAACTGAATAAATACTAAGTCGAGCACTTAATTCGATCGGGAAAGGATCAAGAGGCATCGGTTCAGACGGTGTACTATTATTTGGTTCTTTATTCGAGCAAGAACTGAAAACAAAGACTGAAAGAAAAAGTATAATAAAAAGATGCCTCTTCAATCTTTCACCGCCTTTATCAAGTATTTAGCAGGGGTTTCACCTAACGTTTAGGTATCTAACGAACCCGAGAGGCTTAAGGCGCATATGCGCCGGGTCCAGTGGACCTAGTCTCGCAGGGTTGTGAGCTGATTCAGCTTCTCCGCCCACCACTTCTTGCGAACCAAGGGCAAAGCCCGCAGCGTAGATACTATGTTAGGCGATGTATCTGCCTGCTTTGATTACACTTTCCTAATAATGATCCCTTCTTCAAAATCCTCTATATTATTAATGTTTATCCAAATCTCCTCTGATTCTCTTAATCTATGAAAACGTAAAATTGTGTCATCGTCATGATAAGTTAAGATAAGTATAAATTCATATTCTGGAAAATCAATTTTCAGTTTAATAGACCATATTTCTAATAGCTTCTTTGCAAACCTCAACCCTTCTAAAGGATGTTTTTTAAAGGTTTTTGATATATCAATCATATGTACATGACTTTCACTTGCTTCAAATCCAGTTCGATCCCCAAACTGGTGAATAATATGTTCAATATTAATTTTTATATTATCTTCAGTGTACTTTTTTATTAAAATGCAACCTTCTACCTCCACAAAGTCTGGCCATACTACATCAATTAGTTCTGATTTGTCATGATATTTAAGACTGTGCTCTTTATTAAGAAGTCCTTAAAGATTTGTTATTGCAGATATTTCGCCTAACGTTTCTTGTATTCACGAATCCGAGAGGCTTAAGTGACCGAGAGGGACGGGGCGAAGCCTTCGCCTCGTAGGAGTTGTCCGGCTGAATTCACCCTCGGCTTTTTCTACATCGGTCCGGACCAAGGGCGAATGCCCGCAGCGTGAATAAGGCGTTAGATGATGTTACCTTGAGCTACTCACAAAATCCCTCATGCCCTCTCTTAACATGCTAACCCCTTCTTCTACACTCTTCATATTCTCATCGTCATTCATATTATTCCTTGCATGTAATAATGCCGGTCTTAATGATTCTACTGAATTTCCAAATTGGTACATCCATTCATATCTAGGAACCATCCACAAATGAAAGTGATGTGTTGTATCTTCATTATAAAAATAATAGACCTTATCAATTCCCAATCGTTTTCTTTGTTCACTTCTGAGCTTATGAATTAACGAAATAAATTCTAATCGCTCTTCATCTGTTAATTCATCCATGCAGTAAAAATGGAGTGCTACGATAAAAATGCAGTCGAAAAATACCCTCGTATGAAATAAAATGAAAGCTGACGAGAGGACGGGAGACAATGAATCGATACGACAAAGCATTCAAAGAAGAAGCAGTAAGATTGAGCGATGAGATTGGATCAAAGAAAGCCGCCGAGCAGTTAGGCGTAGCCTACTATACATTGCAGGAATGGAGAAAGCGAAGAACCCTGCACGGCGACGGAGCGCATATCGGGAGCGGACGCGCTTATGCATCTGCCGATAAGACTGCGCGTGAAATCGAATTAGAAAGAGAAATAGGCGAGTTGCGCCGCGCGAATGAAATTCTCAAGGACGCACTCGGTTTTTTCGTAAAAGACCGGAAGCGGTAAAGGCGTGCCAGCTCTATACGTACATCCGTGAACGACGGGATCGATGGACCGTCAAGGAGATGTGCGAGGTACTTGCTGTCAGCGAATCGGGCTACTACCGTAGCTTGAAGCCCTCACCCAAACAGGAGCGGCAGCAACTTCTTCTGGTCAAAATCAAAGACATCATTGGAGAGCATGAAGATAACCGAAATTACGGTGTCCAACGTATTCTGCTAGCGCTGTCACAAAGAGAGATCACGACCAGCTACAGCACCGTCTACCGAATCATGAAGAAGCATGGCCTGCTGAAGAAAGCCAAGCGTCATCCAAACGGCATTACACGCGAGGATGCCACAGCTCAAAAGAGCGAGAACCTGATCCAGAGAGACTTCAGATCCTCAGCACCCAACCAAAAGTGGCTATCGGATATCACCGAAGTCCCTTGTTCAGACGGCAAGCTATATCTGTCCGCGGTACTGGATTGTTTCAACGGAGAGATCGTGGGCCTCGCCATGGACGTCAACATGTGCAAGCACCTCTGCATCCAGGCCTTTGAGAACGCCTGTAAAGCAAGAAATGCTCGCGGAATGATTTTTCATAGCGATCGAGGCAGCCAATTCACGAGCAAGGCATTCCGAGAGCGTCTAGCTAAGCGAGATGCCATTCAGAGCATGAGCGGCACAGGGCGTTGCTATGACAACGCAAGGATGGAAAGCTTTTTTGCTACGCTAAAGAAAGAAAAGCTGTACAAGATCAACACGGAGCGCTATCCGATGGCCTATGTTAAATCGATCATCTTCAAATACATCATGGTCTACTACAACAGACAGCGGATCTACACCTCTAATCCAGGGGGATGGCCCCCAGCAATTTATCGCGAAAGAATGCTGTCGCAAGCAGCTTAGTAACGGGATTTCTGTATGAGGGTGTTTTCAAACTGCACTTTTTTTGACAACTCCAAAATGCCTCTTTGAAGCCAATATAACTAACCCTTTGATTGGGTAAGCAACATCCTGATGGACATGAAAGTTGCTTGATTCAAAAATCACTCCACCAGGTGGAGTAATCAAGCCACTTGTCAATGCGCAGCTTACACATTCAACTTCTACTGTTCTTCCATCACCCAATGTAATTTGTCTTGGCATTATGCACCTCGTATTATTTTGATAAGAACTTGCATCGTAATTTCATCTAACGTTCCTGTATTCATGAACCCCAAAGGGGTTGTCTGCTGAAATCCCTCTTCGAAATCCATCCACAGACCAAGGCTCCGAAGGAGCTGCTGCTTGAATATTATGTTAGTTGATGTTCGACACTTCTTGATATCACACTCAAAATTCATACTTTAGAATCTATATATTGCAAAATACTTCTGAATAAATTTATTACAAGTTTAGCTTCAGGCTCTCCTATGATTTG
Source organism: Paenibacillus sp. FSL W8-0919 (assembly GCF_038003785.1). NCBI lineage: Bacteria > Bacillati > Bacillota > Bacilli > Caryophanales > Paenibacillaceae > Paenibacillus > Paenibacillus sp. FSL W8-0919. Next base: position 3,163,586 of record NZ_JBBOPV010000001.1, on the reverse strand, counting down.
TTCATTAGGGTGAGAGTATGATCTATTGTTCCTTATCTCATTTAAATTTTCTAAAAGCTTCCCAATTGCATTGATAATTTGATTGATAGGAAGATGGCTTTCTGCATTATCTATCAGAATACTCGGATGTTCTTGTTTCAATTTACTCCAATAGTCTTGTATTTTTGGATTGTTTTCAGTAATCGTAAGCCCTGCATTATTACAAGTTTCTTTTAAATATCCATATAAGGCAGTATGCGCCCGATCGACAGCACTTCTAGAATCATGTTCCGCAATCAATGTCTGACAGTGATCTAATGTCTCTTGTACAAATTGGTAGTTATACGTTAAATCTTGTACGGCAAGTAATCCTTTGCCCTTTAAATCAGGTATCCATGATAACATGCTTGCATGAATTCTTTGTTTTTGTTTGAATTCTCCTTCAGTTAAATGCCCATCAGTAAACCGATCCTCAAAATGTTCTAAAGGATATTTGTCGATTACTCCTTGTATAATTTTTGACTGAACTAATGGATCTGCTTGAGATAATATTGCTATAAATTTTTCTCTTGTTGTTCCACTAAATTCACTAGGATCAATATCTAAGCCACAATATGCAGGATAGAATTCAGCGTGAGAGGCGTATGAAAAGTTTCCTAAGTAGCCACCGCTGACTCCAATATAAGCGACCACACTATTCACTTCTTTTCCACTCAATCTTTCCATAATTGATCAACTCCAAAATCTCTATTTATCGGATTGTCGAATTTCAACTAACGTTTCTACATTTACGAACCCGAGAGACTTAAGGCGCGTAGCGCCGGGTCGAAGACTTAGGCCTCGCAGGGTTGTCTGCAGCCACAACTTCCTCGCCTTATCTTCTGCAGACCAAGGGGCCGTCAGAGCCCGCAGCGTGAATGTGATGTTATCTGCTGTTCCTCACTTCTTCGACTAAACAGTAAGTAAGTCTTTCATTAACCAATCGTTGTAGTTTCCATCCTTCGAGACAAACCATACATTCGTATATTTACTTGGCTTATATATCAAGTTTTTTTCTCTTAGAAAGCAACTCATTCCAAATATAGGGGAGGCATTTCTAATTAATAGTGTTATTGGATATATAGTTTCGTACTTAAGTATCTTCTTTTCTTTTTGTTTTAGTAGTCCATTTAGTGTTTCTATATAATCTTTGGAGTTTTCTAATCCATGTATTTCGTTTGTAGATCTGCCTAGTATCATTTTTGCTTCTTCGGAATTATAAAATAAGTGAGCTACTTCAAGACCCATGAAATCGCCTTTCTCGTTTTTTAGTACAAAATCCGGACACTCACGTCTTTCTGCTATTTCCAACTTATCTTTGTGGTTTAGATTATATAGGTTCATATATATGCTAACTGCTGCTTCTTCTAATGCATATTTCTCATCATTATGATTGTTCATATCTTATAGTTCCTTTTATAGGTTTTGAGGAATTGCAGATAACGTTTCCGGATCTATGACGCGACCCGGCCTTAGATAGCTCTTATCTTAGGTCGGGTCGTGTGTTGTCTGAGTTAACGTCTATGAGCTTGCTTCTGACAACCAAGGGGGAAATGCCCCGCAGCATAGATGCATTGTTAAGTGGTGTTACTGCCTTCTTTGTATTTACATTCTCATATAAGTTTTACAGATTTATATTGTTTCCTATGTATTCTAGTTATTTATAGTATTTTTATGGTATTTCATCATGTCTTATATGTTATAATTTTCTGGTACAATATGCGGCTTGAAGGACGGTCGGCTAGTCTCCCGGAAGGGAGGTGATGCCCGTGGAGGTTAAAGATGCTCTCACCTTAATGCTCATGTTTGGCATGTTCATTTTGGCGCTTCTTACCTACATGAAAAAGAAATAGACCGCCCTCCCTAAGGTAACGGTCTATTTCGACCACCACTTAGCGGCCGACTGCTCTTTATGCGGTTATTGTGCTTAGGAGTCGTGTTCGCGCACGGCTCCTTACTTATTCTTACCTCAGTATAACTCATTTTATAACGCTTTTATAGGTTTTGTTGATTATTTTTATCTATAGGGTCTGTAATGTTGTCTGCAGTAATTTCGCTTAACGTTCTTGTGTTCCTGACGTCGATTCCCCTTAGATAGCTCTTAACTTAGAATCGATGTGTCTGCCTGATTATGCTTCCTTGAATTCCCTCGGGCAAACCGAGCGGCGTAAGCCGCGAAGCTGGAACACGTTGTTATCCATGCCCCTGCTTATTTGAGTCGCTAACATACTATTTACGACTATTTATTATTTTTGAATAATGATTTGATAATAATTTCTGCACATTCTTCTGGCGTATTCAAACTCGTATCGACTGAACAGCTATAGCGAATGTTCTTTGACATTATTTTATTTTGCTCATCTGATTGATCTTCTCTTCTGTCACCACGTTCTATACTTCTCTTACGACAAAGATCTAAAGGACAATACACCTCAACTATATCTAAAGGATACCCATTAAAAATATCTTTGACCTTATCGTAATGTGGATTTAACTCAGGTCTTTCAACAAGTATCCCATCGATTAAAACATTCTTTCCACTATCCGAAAATAATCTTGCTGTGTAATACATCATTATTATTACTTCACTTAAGTACTTCCAGTAATCTTTCCGCAGATGTTTATCACCAATCGTATTTTCAAAAAAATCATTGGCAACAACATAAAAAAATGGTTCAGAGTAAGTTTGCATAGCTTCTACTATTGAAGTTTTACCTGAACTTGTTACGCCATTCAAAAATATAATTCTCCCTTTATCCATATTTCTCATCTTCCTTTGTTATGTTTTATAAGATTTCGGGGGTTTCTGATAACGTTCGTGTGTTCACGAACCCTCACCGGCTTAAGCCCGTAGGGCGGGTCGTCAGACTTAGCCGGTGTCTTCATTGAATAAACTTGCATAATCTTGTTCAATTATTAGAGCACCTTTATCTATCATTATTGTTTTGTATTTACTCTCTAGTCTTTCCAGCTTTTCAAAAGGCTCAGAGCCTATTATTGAAAATGGATCTGTTGATGCTAGCTCTCCCTTTAAAATCCTTCTCAAATTAACCGGGGCACCCAGTTCTCTATATGTTTGTACAGTATTGACTCTATGTTTATTCCAAAGTCTTATCGAAAGTTGTAATAAAGGGGCAAGTTGTGACCCATCAAATCTCCAAGTATTATCATTTAACTCAACCTCGTCTTCAGGTAATATCAGGTGTAATGTAATTTCGTTTGAGTGATAAATCCAAAATAATCTCAAATGACTATATTGATCAGAGTGCAACAACATTTGTTTGTAATCATTTTTTACGTGCTGATTGAGCCCCAACTTAAATTTTTTAGACAGTAACTTAGAGTTCCACGATATGATTTCTTCAAGGCTGTTATTCTTAGATTCCCAATAACCCGATTTAAAAGGGAAGAACTCAAATATAGTTTCATAAACATTCTTCGTAAAATTACTGGAGAAGTAATCATAAGGAAATGAATAGTGCACTGAGAAATATGGTGGCATTGTTCCTCCTGGTTTTACATGTTCTACAGATGATTTCACATAACGTTCCTGTATCTACGAACCCGAGAGGCTTAAGGGAGCGTCAGAGACCGGGTCCGACGGACTTAGCCTCGTAGGGTTGTGAGCTGATTCCACTCCTCTGCCTTATTCAACTTGCGAACCAATGGCCCTTGGCCCGTATGTAGATACGATGTTATGCGACGATCTACGCTTCCTCGAAATACTTGCTATGACTTCTGAAATTTCGCCCTTTTAAGCGCCTCTTTATAACTCGTAATTATCCATTATCCAAGGAACATATAATACCTGTTCAGGTTTTATTAGTCCTCGTCCGCGAATCTCATCATTCGGTTGAATATCATCTAAATGAATGATATTAGACCAGAAGAATACCATATAGTTCTTAGGAAAAGGGTATTTGTAATTGTCTGGTTTCTCTCCGAACATTTCAATTTCCACAAACCCCAATAGCCTCAGGTCATGTATCTTTGCTCCTGTCTCTTCGTATAGTTCTCTTATTACTGCTTCTTCTGCAGATTCTTCTCGTTCAATGTGTCCACCTGGTATATCCCAGCCTCTAGCATGCAAATCAGTTAGAATAATTTCTTCATTTGAAAATGCTAGAACGAATGAACAGGTTATTAAATGCCTATCAGGCATAACGTCAGATATAATCGTTGTGATCTGGTTAGGTTTTGGAAGCCAATCAATGTCTTTATCTATTTTAATTATGCGCATTCAATATCTCCTTCTTTTATATATTAGTAGAACGTCGTATAACGTTCCCGTGTTCACGACGTCCCACCACCTTAAGCCCGAAAGGCGGCCGCGATGCGGTTAGGTGGTGTGGATATGTACAGTAGATTCCGCTTCCCTGCTGCTGAAATGCCTCCTAGAATCCCATCTAACCTCTGACGGACCGAGGGCAAATGCCCGAAGCGTGAATATGTTGTTAGGTGATGTCCCTGTCTTATTCGAGCTACATCCCTTCTCTTTATCTATAATCTGCACACAGTGATCTCAATAGATTATTTTTTTTACTCTTCCCTATTGTAATTTGTCAGACCACATCGAATTTCTGGCATTGCTAATTTATTTAAACTGGCCGGCCCTGCCATTGAGATCTCGTTAATCCGAAGCCTTCTTTATGTATGAACCGACGATTGGCACTACTGAGTTAATAGGATATACTTCACCTTATAAAATAACTATAAAAATTTTTTCTCTGATGTCATTTCTCATACAAGAAACAGAGGTGTACTTATGAGTAGAAGACTAGTTTACTTTAGCCTTTCCTTAATGTGTATTATTTTCTGTATACTTATAGTTTTGCTCTTTAGTGAAATGCCGTTCATAAGAGGATTGGTTGGGGATGTTATTATTGTAGTTTTTATATATTATTTTATTATGACTCTGAAAGATTTTAATTCGATTTATGTTGTAATCTTTACTCTTGTATTGGCTTTTATCACAGAAGTGCTGCAGTATTTTCACTTTGCTTCAATTCTAGGTCTTCAACACAATAAAATTGCACAGCTAATAATTGGTTCTATATTCGACCCTATGGATATGATCGCATATACAATTGGAGGTATTGTTGCTTTCATCATCGATACGAAAATAATTAAGAAGCCGAAAAACACCCATATCCGCACGTACTAAGAATGCAGCAAGTATCAATTGAGTTGTACAAGAAGTGCGACTATAGAGAGAGACTTCCTTACACGGGTCTTTCTTTTAGTTTTCACCCTACTAAGGGGAAACATCAATCCAAGAAGTTATACTTCCCCCGGCTCAGTCAAGAAATAAATGGAGCTCCGCAAATAACCACCGCGGTTTTGCATCCGCAGAAATAATAATGAGCCAGTTAGTATTCCTAAGGCGTAGTAAATAAGTTTTTCTTGATTTCTATTAACTCCATCGAATTCACTCTATCATAGTATTACTGGGATTTCACCTAACGTTCTTGTATTCGCGACGCCAACCACCTTAAGTCCCAACGGGACGGCCTCGATGCGGTTAGATGGTGCGGGTGTGTCCGGCTGAATATGCTTCCTTGCTACTGAAATGCCTCTCCGAATTCACTTCTAACTCCTGCCGGACCAAGGGCCGAATGGCCCGAAGCGTGAATATGGTGTTAGACGAAGGTCTCTCTTCTCTGAATTACTTTCAAAATTGCTTTAAATTATCTATCGTATTTCTAAGTTTTTCATATGCATTTAGAGGAAATTCTGAATTCCATCTTTCTTGGAGTTCCTTAAATCCTAGATCCTTCATTTTGGTTAGTTCTCTATGTATTATTCTAAGTGGCCTAATTGTTTGTAATTGTTCTGTTATTAATAGTTTGCCTTCTTCATTTAATTCGCAACTAAAGTTATCACTCATTTCATATGCCTGAAAATTACATAACGAATTTGTGATTCTCGTTATTTTGAACCTGAATTCACCTGGTTCTGTCTGCATTGTAATTATGACTTCATTGAAATCCTTATCCAGAAGGGAGGACTTATCGGCTAATTCATGAATTGAATCGGTCAAAAATGAAACTGGAATTTCGATTATTTCACCTTCACTGGAAGTTATCGATATATCTAACCAACCATGGGGTTGAAGATTCATTATGATATCCATGAGTTCCCCCTATTTTGAATGTATTTAGAGACTTTCGTATAACGTTTATGTGTTCCTGAACCCGAGAGGCTTAAAGGAGCGTAGCGACAGGGTGGCTCCGCCACTTAGCCTCGCAGGGTTGTCTGCCCTGATTATCCTCATCGAAAATCCTCTGGCAGATCAAGGAGCGGACGCGACGCAGCAGGAAAACGATGTTATACGCTGGTTCGTTCTCCTTCGAACTCACTATCATTGAATGTTTCAAGATGGGGTTGTACAATGAATATAAGTATTTTCGGAGGTGTTCATGTATGAAATGGAGCCATATCCGTGAAATCTACCCTAATCGTTGGATTCTAGTTGAAGCTCTTGCCACTCATTCAAATAACCATATAAGAACAATTGAAGAAATGTCAGTTGTTTCTGATTATGACGACCCTAAGCGTGCATGGGCTTCATATAAGAAACTTCATATGTTAGAACCAACTAGAGAACTCTATGTTTTTTACACCGGAAATGAATGTATTGAAGTCATCGAGCAACCCTTTACCGGGATTAGAGGTCTTCGATGAAAATCCATCTTGTAAATGGTTTGCCTATTGTTTCTCTCCCTTTATCTTACAATAATAAATCAACTCTTCTGAATAATGTACTCTTGGATACCGGATGCTCCACAACTATTTTTGATACTGATGTTGTTGAACCAATTGGGATAGATATAGACTTTATCAACGGAAAATCGGTACGGATGTATGGAGTAGGTGGTTCAAGTGAATTATGTTATCAGCAAATTATTTCAGATCTCTCTATTGATAACATTGTGCTTAAATATTTTACTATCCAACTAGGACTTACCAAAGAACCATATGGCTTCAATGCAATATTGGGTGTCGACTTTCTTTACAAATATGGTTTAAAAATAGATTTCGAGAAATTAGTTATTTCATAAAGGTTTAACGAACTTGCACATAACCCTACACAAAAAAAGACCCCCAGCCCATCATTTCCATGACCGGGCTGCAGGCCTTCCGTGCTTCGAAGCCTCTGCTTGTCTATATAAGTTGAACTATTGTTTGGATGCGATAGGGCAGCCGTATGAAATGTCCTTACGATCGCTGTTGTTCCCGGATTTCTTTTGATTGTATTCATTCATAATCAGTAGAAATCCACTCACAAGACGACCACTACCGTTTCTTCAGAAACATTTTCCACTCTTCCTGACTCGCTCTCTCTTCAGCTCATCTTATTTAGCTTACATGATGATCAAAATAGCTTTCCCATTCACGAAAGAGACGATATTGAAATTGGAGTATCCCCAGGTTTCAATCGTTTTTCCGCCGCCGGAGGTTATATCTTTGGCAGCCGGGTTCCCCCATGACAGCTGTACCTGCTCCTTCGTCATGCCGAGGGAAACCTGTCCGGCCTTAATCTGCTTCCAGATGGACGCGGACCATTTGTATTTTTTATAAGGGTCGTAAGTTAATAAGGAGGAACGGTCTGCGAACAGCTGCGTCACTTCCGAAGAGCGCATTGGGTAGCTTTTTACCGTTTTCCCTGATGCCGTCTTGAAGATGACGTTGAATTCACCCTTGTCGTCAGGCAAAATGTCGGTTACCGTCAATTTCGAGAAGCGTTCCAGGTCCTCGAATTCGTTCACCCAATACGTCCGGCCGATGAATTTAACCAAATTGCCTTGCATCGCTTTTTTGATCAATCCAGCCGTTTCGCTGGAAACCACGGTCAGGGTCGCATCCTTGCCAAGGGAGATATGCGCTTGCTTCCACTTGGCATCCCAGGTAGTTTTAGCCCCCAGCGCGTCGGATAATACCGAGGCCGGGATGAGCAGCTCGCCCTTGTCGTTCATGGGCGCAGCTTTGAGACGGATGGAGCTTTCATTCAGCTTGGCCTGGCTGCTGCCTGCTTTGAACGAGAGCACGGTCTGTCCGAACTTCGCCTCCACGCCTCCGCTTTTGGCCGAATAGGTTCCGCCCAATGCTTGGATTACGGATCTCGCCGGAACCATGACATTGCCATTGACCTGTTTCGCGTATTTCAAATTGTTACGCAGGCTGGACGACACCGTTACCGATTTGGACTGGCCGCCCGATGTTACCGTAATCTGCGTCTTGCCGACTCCGGCAGATTTCAACGTGCCGTTCTTCTGCACGCTCAACAAATACGGCTTCTCGATCTCGATGCTTGCATCTTTAACCGGCACCTTGATCTTGGCCCCGTTGGTGTAGTTCTCCTGGATGCTCACTTCCAGCGACTCTCCTACATAAGGGGTCGCATTGGATATCGCAACGGATAAACTTTTAACCACCGGTACATCCACATTCTTGTTCTGCCCATCCTTATGGTGTACCCAGCTACCGTCACTTCGCTGCGCATAGAAGCCTTCCGACAAATCCTTCGCATTCCCGTAAATGGATGTCCTTACGATCCCGCTAAGCTCCGAGATTTGCTCCTTGAGCTTCCAGCGGTCTTTATACGTTCCGGTGGTCCACACGGTTCCGTCCTGGAGTGTCACGATCAGAAGATCCGTCGGTTCATTCGATACATAAACGATATGAGCTGCCTGTTGAGCCACGGTAACCGGGATGATCCGCCCGTTATCGTCGAAGTTGGACGTCTCATATACAACCACGTCACCGTTATCATGCAGCAGGGCAACGCGTCCGCTGTGTACGGTCATGGATTTAACGGAAGCCGGGCTTTCCACGATTCCGAGCTTTTTAAATTGATCGTTCTTGTAGTTATCCTCGAGCAGCAGCTCTCCGCTTGAGGACAATGCAGCCAGCTCCTGATCCGCATTGGCAATCAGCCGAATGCCGCTGAGATTGTTTACTTTTACATTGCCGCTCCATACGGTACCATCCGACTTCAGCCAGTAGGAACCCGAAATCTGCTTCACGCCGCTTGTACCCGGAACGACCTGGGGTCCCTTGCCGATGCCCCATTCCACTAAGCGGCCATCCTGCGTCATCCCGATGCCCCCGTACTCATAACCGCTAATGGCTGTGACACTACCTGGCGTACGAATGCTATGGCGCCCGTCAATCAGGGACCACATGGAGCCGTCACTCATCAGATAGGTATTCTTTCCCGCAATGTCTTTGATCTGGAGCTCGGCCCCTTCGGCAGAGACGCTGCCCTGGTTTGTCCCCGCCAATCCGAGTCCCACCAGCAAGCTGAACAAAACGAGAACATACAACGTTCTTTTCACTTCCATGACCTCTCTTCACTGTCCAAATAGGAATATTTTTCTAACAACCTCGATTGATTTCGACAAAATAGGTATAAATTCCTGCATGAAACAGCGGGACATTAATTAAAAAGCACCAAAAAAATAACGCTCCCTTTTGGGGCGTTTTGCAGATTACGCAAGATGCATGTGGGAAAGTCTGCATGTGTTCGGAATAAGCCCACTAACTAAACAGTCCCGAGCAAAAAAGACGCAGTCACATCTATAACTTGATTCGCATTCAAGCTAAACGAAAAAGCCAGCCACCGGTTAGATACCGGCGACTGGATGCTTAAATGTGACGATAGTCTTTGTTTACTTAATAAGGGAGCATGCCGAAATCGGCTGCTTGTTCCATCATTTATAATAGCGAGGTTGCGAACTTCATCTCGGGAAAGCGGCTATCCGGTCCTTTCATTAAGTTTCCGCCTTGATTTTTCAGATACATGTCAAAGAAATCCAGCATATAGGCATTAATAACGGTGCTCGCTCTTTCAGGTGCAGTTTTTCCCGTAATGCCCAGCAATTTGAAAATAGGAGAAATGAACTGGACATCGGTAAAATTCAAATGCTCCGTATTTTCAATATAGAGGACTTGTCCCCCTTCGCCGACCGTTTCGCGCATCCGTTTAAGCTCCAGCTTTTTATCTTCCGTTACTTGATCCATCCACTCTCTTGTTGAGCCCATACGGTCAAGCTCTGCATCCGTGTAAACCCGGTCATCCCTCACCATTTTTAATCGTTCATATTCGGTTTCCGAGTGGATGAATAAAAACGGCTTTTTCAGCCCCTCTCTGTCACGCAGTCGGTAAAGGCCTCCGTCCAAGTCTATTCCAGCCGTGATTCGCGGATCGAAAGCAGCGTCATAGGCCGTCGCTCCGCCGATGGAATGACCAAACACCCCGACATGCTTGAGATCCATTTTCCCTTTAAAACGACTTGGAATCTGCCCCGATTGGATAAGCTCGAACTGGTCCAGCACAAAGGCCACATCATCTGTTAAAACTTTTCCCAATTTGTCGCGATTTCCGCTTTCGGTTCGGTAATCGTGGTCGGGCGAAAATAAGTCGTTGGTTGTGCTGGTCGTAATTCGACCGTCCGGAAACTCTGTTGCAAATGTATTGAAGGTATGGTCGATCACGGCGACGATATATCCGTGACTCGCGAGATTTTCGGCTTGCGACGTATGGAGGAACCTGGAGGAGCCAAAGCCGGGATTCGCAAGGATCAGCGGGTATGTAGTCTGTGCTGAAGAGACTTCGGCCTCGGAATAAGCATGACTGGATACGTACTTCAAGTGTTGAAAAGTAAACCCGGGAAGGCCGTAGTTCGCCGCCATGTAACTTAGAATCCGGGTATCAGGGATAAAAGGAGCGTACTGCCCGGTGCCGGCTTGAGCCGGATACCATACCTGAACCATCAATTCCCTCTTCCCTGTCGCGGTTGTACCGAATGTCTCCTCCCGGCTTGAATCGATGAAATGAAAAGCTTGCGTGCCTACCTTAAACTCGCCGGTTGGCTCCGGAAAGCTGAATACGGGAAACACATACTGAAAGCACGCTGTCGCGATTAACCCCATCCCAATAAAAAGGCGGCCCAGCATCCCGCGGATTCTCGAAGCAGTCTGAACGACTGCCGGTGCTTTGAAAGCGTCGATCAGTGAAAGAATAAGCATCAGGAGCGTAAATCCGTATAAAAACAATAGCTGAACCCTGTATCCTTCGACAAGCAAATGGATCACTATAAAAATGGAGCCTGCTCCGCTTGTCAGGAGCAAAGCTGATCTTCGGATACGTGGATTGACTACGAACTGGAATGCCAACAAACACGCACTCGAAAAGAATAGCAGTATTTCAAAAAACCTCACGCCAACTCCCCCTTAATAATAATCCTATCCAGGGAGTATTTTAGAGGAGCCGCCAGGTTGGTACCATTGATTTAGGTGACATATCCCTTACACGCTTGTAAGGATGCACGATGATGTGCGGGAAAGGCCCGGATCATCCATGGATATTAACGCCGATAAGACGTTCTTTAGTCATTAAAATAACCCGCGCAAGGCGCGGGTTCCAATGGACGATTTCCTTGTCTATCGACAGTCTTGAATGCGTTCGACGAAATGCAGAGGCATCCACGAAGACAAGGATACGTATAAAGATCGGTATTTGATCGAATACATTCTTAATAAAACGAAAAATAATCGGCGCTTGGCGACCCGCTATGACAGGTCAGCGTTTCACAACCCTTCCCTAATCAAAATAAACGGTTTTTCCTGTTTCCGCCGATATATATACCGCTTCTAATATTTGCGAAACAATCATCGCTTCCCTCGGCTTAACCAAGGGCTCGGTATCGTTCACGATACTGTGAATCCATTGTTTGGCTTCATATTCGAAATCCGTTAATTCTTCTCCCCTGAACAGCTCTCTTGCATTCGGATTCACCTCGATTTTATTGAGGAACAAGCTTCCGTCCCGCTCGCCGTTGATCCGCAGTTCATTTTTGGCAAAATCCGCCCCGCCCTTTGTTCCGCACAGCAGGTTGCCGCTGCTCTCCGCAATGTTGAGGGCCCAGCTGGTTTCAATGATGACCGTTGCTCCATTTTTAAATTTCACATACCCGAACGCCGAATCTTCGACCTCGAATTCGCTCGGATCCCAGGATCCCCATTCGTTCGCGGCATTTTCGGTAAACTTCAGCTTATGGAAGGTACTACCGACGACGCTCTCCGGCTCATAGTTATCCATCAGCCACAGGATCAGATCCAGGGAGTGGGTTCCAATATCGATCATCGGACCGCCCCCCTGCTTCTCTTTATCCAGAAACACGCCCCAGGTAGGCACGCCTCGTCTTCGGGTAGCGACCGCTTTGGCAAAATAGATATCCCCAAGCTCCCCGTCGGCGATCATCTTCTTTAGCAGCTGGCTCTTGGCGTTGGAACGGTTCTGGTATCCGACGGTGAGCTTCTTGCCTGTTCGCAAGTGGGCTTCGTACATCGCTTTGGCCTCGGCACCTGTGACGGCCATCGGTTTTTCGCACATGACATGCTTGCCGCTTTCAAGCGCATCAATGGAAATTGCCGCGTGCGAGCTGTTCGGTGTTAGCACATGAACAACCTCAATTTCCTCCATCGCCAGTAGATCCTTGTAATCTGTAAACACCTTTGCGTCCGGCGTGCCGTATTTTTTGGCGGCTTCCTCGGCTCGTTCCGGCTTCAAGTCGCAGAAGGCCACCATCTGTACGTTATCTAACTTGGACAAGCACGGCATATGCTTCCCGCCTGCAATCATTCCGCAGCCGATAATCCCGACTTTTACGGTTCTCATGGAATCCCCTCCCCGCGTTATTTGAACTCCACCGTTCGGTTTTCCTTATGTGCGATATATGCCGCTTCCAGCAGCTCCGTCAATTTCGTCCCGTCCTCCAGTCCGAAGGGCATCGGCTTGTCATCAAGCAACGCATCCGCCCATTGGATGATCGGAAGCGGCTGCTCTTTAGGGAGCTGAGTCGGTGAGATCCATCCCGAAAAAGGTAGCTCGAGCTTCTTCGAGATGATTCGAACGGAATCATCCGAGATCATCAAGGTGCCCTCCGTACCGTAAATCTCAAGGGCCGAAGGGGTCCTGTACGTCACAAGGCTCGTTTCGACCAATGCGACCGCGTTGTTGACGAACTCAATGGAGCACTGCGCGTTATCCTCTACTGCCCGATGGGTGAAGTAATGGAACATGGATGTGATTCTTTTGGGCTGACCCAACATCCAACTGGCTAAGTACATCGGATGACATCCCAAATCCATCATGGCTCCGCCCCCGGTTTGCTTCTCATCATACCAGTAGTCGGGTAGCCAATTATTCAGAGCACCGTCGTGGCCGTTTCGAATGCGCAAAAGCGTCACGTCCCCTAATACATGGTCATCGATCAGCTGCTTCGCAAACAATTGGTGCGGCCTTGTACGGGCGGGAAAAGAAATGCAGAACTTGACGCCTGCTTTGTGTACCGCGGCAGAAATCCGATTGCATTCTTCAACAGTAAGAGCCATCGCTTTCTCGGTAAAAATATGCTTGCCGGCCTCCGCGGCAGCGACCATGACGTCGGCGTGCATGCTTGTAGGGGCATCCACCACAACGCCGTCGATGTCTTCCCGCCGCAGCAGCGTATCCAAATCCGCTTCAAAATCCGCTCCCAATCGGGCAGCCCATTCCCTTCCGCGTTCAGGCTGTTCGTCCCAGACGGCCGCGAGCTTCACGTTACCGTGAGATTGCAGCTTTCTTGCATAATCCTCTGCATGCACATGCCACTTACTTAGCATCGCAACGTTCAACATGCTTCTTCCCTCCGTAACCGTTTATATTTTTTCACCGAATTTTACACACTCAAAGGGAGGCGGCGATATAAACAAGGTTAAGAAAGTGATTGGGGATGGAGCGGCACCATCCACACCATCCCGCAATCTTCCTTCATTAGAACCCTACATCATCCCGTTCCGCAGCTTTTTGAGCCACGAACTCCGCCATTTCCTCCACGCCGGCCGCTCTGAATTTTTCCTGAACACTATGAAGCATATTTAGAGCCTCTTCATCGGACGCCGCAAAAAAGGCCTTCTTAAATTCCTCATCAAAATTCAAACTGCTGGTTTTATCGATATATTCCTGATATTTAGGCCACTCTCTTGCAAGGTAGCTCGCGCTTACCTTGTCTATGATTTTGATCGGCATTCTTGCTGAGAAGCTCTCCTCCAGCTTTTGCCACTCGGTTTTTTGATCCTCAGGCGTAGGCCAAGTGACTTCCGAGGAGAAGGCCCCGATAAATCTTCCCGGAAGATAATTGAGCCCTGCGTCTCTCTTCAGATCCGGGTTGTCATCGAATTGCTTTTTCACATCCGGAATCCATTGAGGGATCCCGTTTTCCATCGTGTAGTGCGTTCCTTCGATCCCGAAATACGCAAGCAATCGGCCCTCTTCGCTGTTGACATAATCAATGTACCGCAATGCCGCATCGGGATCTTTAATGTCCGCGCTTAAAAACAGGACAGGGAATCCTGAACGGCCCGGCTTTTCCACTTGCGTTCGAATGTTTCCGCTCTTGTTCTTCATCGGTCCGAGCAGCTCATATTGCATTTCCGGATTCGTCTTATACAGCGTTTTTTGTAAATCCGCCAGCATCGGCTGGGCTCCGAATACGGCAAGCTTGCCGGTCGTCAGCTTTTCATTCGCCGTTGTGCTCGTATTGTTGAAGGCTTCAAGATCGAACAAACCTTCCGTTATTAATTTTCTCATGTATAACAGTCTGGCTTCATGATCCTTGGATTGCGTCCAGTGGATCAGTTTTCCGTCCACTTCACGGTAGTCCGATATCGTGTAATCCGTCCACCCTGCTAGGAATTGGCCGTAATCCCATCCATTCCACATGGTTCCGGCCGGGATAACCGGCTTTCCGCCAATATCTTTGAAACCGCCATCCCGGATCTTGACCAATAGCTCATATAGCTCTTCCTGCGTATCAATATCCTCCGCTTTTACATTTAAGGCTTTCAGGATATCTCCCCTGGCGAATAGGCCGTAGTTCCAATTATGAATGCTCTCCGGGGTTCCGTCCGGGGTCTCCGTAGGAATGAGATATGTCTTGCCCTCAAATTCGGGGCTGTTGAGATCGAACTCGGCAAAATCCTTCGCAATCCCGGTCGTCACAAGTCTTTTTACATTCGGGTACTTATCGAGATAAGGGGTTAAATCCAGAAGCTGTCCTTCCGTGGCCGCCTTCTTGATGACTTGTCCTTCTCCTCCAGTAGTAGACCAGAAAGGTGCGTTAACGATATCCGGAACCGTACCGGAAGCAAAAATGGTGTTTAGCTTTTCTACTTCGCTTGTCGTGATGGATTCCAGTTTCAACGTGACCCCGGTTTTTTCCCTAATTTGTTGGGCTACGGGATTATTCTCCTGGTCCTGCGGGAAACCGGCTCCGCCACCGTTCCAAGCACTGAGGAAAGTCAAGGTGACCGGCTTTATTTCTTCAGTCCCTGACTCTTTTGGACCCGGTTCATTCGTGCCTGCTTCCTCTTTTCCGCCCGTTCCTGTGCATGCCGTCATTGTCATGAAAAGCAGCAAAGCGATTAGTGCCATGCCAAGAACACTCCTGCGCTTGTTCTTTCTCATCCTACAATCCCCTTCCATTGGAAGTTTTATATAAGAGGCTTTGCCTTTTATACCAACTACTCCTTAAGAGAACCGACCAACACGCCTTTGACAAAATATTTCTGAAGAAATGGATACACACAGATGATCGGGGTCGTAATAATGATGACGAACGTCATCCTCAAGGCTTCCGGCGTTACGCCTCGCAGCTCCATCTGGGTTTCGGTCATGTTCTGAATCGCAGATCCGCTATTTCCCGACGACGACGTCATCGACTGGAAGGACGCTTCGCTGATCATCTTGTTCAGGAACGTGGCGGCAGGCTGCAGGTTCTCATTCTGTATGAAGAACTGACCGGTAAACCAGTCATTCCACACGCCCACCCCGACAAACAGGGCAATGGTAGCAAGCACCGGCATCGAGAGAGGCAGGATGATTCTTGCAAATACGGACAACTCGCTTGCTCCGTCGATTCGGGCCGATTCCGAGAGCCCCTCCGGGATCCCGTCAAAGAAGGTTTTCATAATAATCGCATTGAAGAAATTGTATAAGGACGGCAGCACCAATACCCAAAACGTATCCAGGATGTGGATTTGCCGGAACAGGATAAACGTCGGGATAAGACCTCCGCTGAACAACGTGGTGAAGAAAAAGAAGAATACGATATATTTTCTTCCGGGCAGCCCTTTCCGCGAAAGCGCGTAGGCTAATAAGGCCGTCAGAAATACGGAGACTACCGTTACGACAACGGTTCGGGTAATGGAAATGAAGAACGAATTCAAGATCAATGAGTTGCTGAACGCTTTCGCATAGTTTTCTAATGTAAACACTCTAGGAAAAAAATAGATTCCGCCCTTCATCGCATCGTAGCCGTCATTGAAAGATAGGGCCAGGAAATAGATAAATGGATATAGCGCCGTAGCGCAGAATAAAAACAGCACCGTATAGTTGAGCGTCATGTACATTTTATCTGCCGGCGTCAGCCTCCTCGCACCCATACACACACCTCCTTATCTTGAGTGCCAGCCTATTACCATAGCGATACGTTACTCACACGTCTGGATATATTGTTGACAGCCACAATGAGCAGCAGCGAAATCGCGGACTTGAATAATCCTATCGCCGTGGAATAGGCGAGTTGCCCCTGCTGGAGGCCGGTTTTTAAGACATAGGTGTCCAAGATCTCCGAGACGCTTAAGGTTGCCGGGGACTGCATCAGCCAGATTTGGTCAAAGCCGGCGTTCAGGATTCCGCTGAGGGAGAAGATCAGCAGTATGCCAATCGTAGGAGTAAGACATGGCAGCGTGATTTTAAATAGCTTGCTCCACCTTCCAGCCCCGTCGATTTCGGCTGCTTCATACAAATGCGGATCGATATTCGTTAACGCGGCTAAATAAATGATCGAACCCCAGCCTACACCCTTCCAGATGTCGGAGATGATAACCAAGGGATAGAATAATTCCGGCTTTCCCATAAAAAAGATCGGATCCAAACCCATTTGGAATCGAATGTCATTGATAAGCCCTACGTTCGGAGACAGGATTTTTTGAAGCAAGGTCACGACAACGACCCACGACACGAAGTGCGGCAGATAGGAAATCGTCTGAAACACTCTTTTGATTCTTTTGTGCATGACGGCATTGAGCATTAAGGCCAGGATCAATGGCGCCGGAAATCCGAAAATAAGTTTCAGGGCGCTAATGGATAACGTATTTCGGAGCACATCGTAAAAGCTGGAATCGTTCAAAAACTGTTCGAAATATTTAAAGCCTGCCCACGGACTCCCCAAGATCCCCAGATTGAATTTGAAGTCTTTGAATGCGATTAAGATGCCGTACATCGGATAATAGGCAAACACCAGAAACCAGATAATCGCAGGAAGCAAAAATAAATAGATGTGCCTGAATTGCCAGATTTTAGAGAGCTTCTTATTCTTTTTTAATTGCTCAAATCCAGGGATAACAGCACCTTTGGGTACCACTCTCCGAACACCTCCTCTACCTTCGTCGGATCGGATGGTTACGAATCCATTCCCGATCGATTGGGAATAGAGCCAATGTCATTGGCTTCGATTTTCGATTATATATATCGACTGCCCCCTCCTTACTGCAAGCGGTTTCATTAAACGTTAGTTTAAATATATTCAATATACTGTTGAAATCATTCCATAATTTCTTCATTCCGGTAAAAGTATTTTTTGGCCGATAAAAGTACGGGTGGTTTCGTTGATTAATAATCGGGGGTTACATCAAAAAGAAGCTGCTGGTGGCCTAGAGTGACCTCCTGTTCTTTAGGTTATTGAGAAATGGGGGGGGTCTCCTTCTCCACCTTTCAGGCATTCCTTAAGCGAAGGCACATTATATTCAATATATCCACATGAAATTGTGTGATCAAAAATGTGGTACGAAGTCAAACAGACTGGACATGGTTGGGAGGGCTTCTGCTGAATTTCTTTATGGAGCTAGGACTTCTTATGGGAGGATTTCATGGGATGGAGTTGCAGATGACCTAGTAGAAGAGTCCGGGGAGCCGTCGCTTCCATGGTCAGATTCGATCGAAAGCGCGTCGGACTCGTAATTAGGTTCCTTTTATATAGAGGAGACGGGGGTTGATATCACAAAGCGGAGAAGACGTTTGTTCCCGTCGTCTCGCCAATCACCAATTCCGGCTCCACGAGGGTTTTGAAATATTTTCCTTGATGTCCGTCATCGCCGTTAATGACCTCAAGCAGGGTATAGGCCGCACGGTAGCCCATGTCCCGTTCAAACTGTTTAACATGCGTAAACGTGCTGTAGCCTTCGATGATGGAGGTCGGATCGTCAAAGCTGATGATGGAAATGTCCTCCGGCACCTTCAATCCAACCTGACGCGCAATCTGGTAGATTTTTACGGCAAGACTTCCATTTAGCGTAATATAGGCCGTTGCCATCCGGTTTTTGATATAGCGGTACAGCGGATGGGTTTCTGCTTGCTCCAGACTTCCAAGTTCAAAGCCGGTTACGATGTGGGCTGGGTTAATGAGTGCTCCCTTTTCCTTGAAGGCATTCATATATCCATCGATCCGCTCTTGGACGGTAACGGTTTGTATGGGCGAATCGGAGCAGATGGCGATTTCACGGTGCCCCAGTTCCCACAGATAATTGACCGCCATGTTAGCGCCGAGCCTGCCGTCTGATGCTATATAGTGCGTTTCCACCCCGGGAAGATAACGGTCAATGAGAACAAACGGAAACCCCGCAAATTTCATGCTTAGGATTTCCTCGTTGAATAATTCCTCATCAACCGGGAAGATCAATAAGCCTTCCACTCCGATGCTACTGCATGTCTTGATCGCTTCTTTTTCCTTATCAATATCGCCCTCCGACAAATAGATCACGCAGCGGTAATCGTTCTCGTTGAGTGCTTGCTGAATGCCTTGTATAAGCCGAATCGTAAAATAATCATAGATGCTGGGCAGAATCAGGCCTATTAGCCGCGTCCCCATTTCTCCGCTAGCTTTATCGACAGGCTTCACGGAGTTTATTGGAGAAGTCGCCGACATTTCAGGTTCAGGCTCACTTACAAAAGTCCCCTTCCCGGGCACCCTGGTTATGATTTTTTCGTTAACCAAGCCGGCCAGGGCATTAACGACCGTAATCTTGCTGACTCCGAAACGCTCCATGAGGTCTTTTTCCGTAGGAATACGGTCTCCAACCTTCAATACATTCGACGATATCAAGTCGCGTATATACTCTTGAACCCTCTGATACAAAGGCATTCTTTCCGTAGAGCTCAATCGAATCACCACATTTCATTGAATATGTTTAATATATACATTACGAACGGCGCAAGCGTTTTATTCCAATAATTGAAACAGCGGCAGCCATGGACGAGAAAATAAAGTCCTAGACTGCCGCTGTTTTTATTGAACTATCGTATTCGTTAGCTTGCGTGAGAAAATGCTTAAAAAAAGGCACCAGAGCCGTTTCAGCCTTACGTTATATATTTGAATCTATAATAAATGCCCGTTGTAATTAGTTTTGTCACTAAATTAGGTTTCAACAAGACCTACTTGTACGATCATAATGTCAGTAATAATAACATATCTTTCACTTTGCATTGATCAGTTTAATTGATACGGAGGAGGGGATTTTTACCACATAGATAGTCGAGATGTTTCTCTACTTATTAATTTGAAGCATTGTACCCCAATAGAGCTGCATCGGCTCTCCCACAATATCTCCACAACTTCGGCTAGTTCACATAAATAATGCAAAAAAGAATGTAAATACTCACCTTCTTCAACATCCAATATTCCAAATGCAAGTTCTGTAAACCAATTTCTAATACTTTCCCCCCCCATGCGCGATATCCTTAGCTTTCGCAACTTCCCGCTGAGTCCACTCATCCTAACCATGCTCTTAGGCAGAATCGGCCGATTATGACCTCCTCTCACCGTCATCAAAAATATTCAGGTTGCGGTAGATGAGGCTCTTCTCGATCTTCAGCTGCACCTTCTCCACGACATCGTCCGTTCTCCGAACCAAGAATGTCGATGAGCGTAATCTCATTAATGTTAGGGGGGTATCAGTGTTAATATCTTCCCTAGTGCCATAAGGGGTTCTAAATTATCCCCGTTCTTCTCGTTTCAACGCATCTCCAGTGTCCGCCCCAAAAATAATAAGAATACCCATCATAGTTCACTTGCCCTTCCATCGAATTGGGAGGCAATACGGTTACGTTCACAACACCATCCGGACTCTTAGTCAAAAGCCCATTGATTCGCCATTTCTGCAGCTCTTCATAACCTGTCGCCATCTCGATGATTTCTTTGGGTATGCAGTCTGGAATTGTCCTGTCCCAATCAGGTGGTCGCAACTTCTTTGGCTATGAGGGTGATAAAATGGTGATGATTGCACAGACATCATTCCTCCATATACAAAAGAGCGCCGCTGGCGCTCTTAAAGGTTCATGCATATTGATGGTTCTCTCGAGGCGAATCTTCAACTTCGGAATCGTCCGGTACGTCTAACTTTTTATTTTCTCTCAGAAATTTATTGACGTTTGAGTAAATTTTATCGAGCTCTTTTTCATGTATTTGCTTCTGTCGCAACATCCTCCGCAGTGCATTTGAATAAGAGCTTTCATCAATCTTACCACGTTCTGTAGAGAGCTCGAGGATCTTCTTTAGAAAAGCTTGTTCATCTCGAATCATCCTTATCACTCCTTTGCTTTATATTATAACTCTATGCTAGCTCTTCATCAAATGATGATTCACTGTCAAAAAAGTCTTCATCAGTTAAATCATCTTCGGAAAAAATGAACAGCTGTGATGAAACAATCACGAACAAAGCTGCATATGCTTCGCCAATTTCAATCGAATCCTTAATCATGGGATTCATTGCATCAATAGTTAATACCCCAAATGGTACAACTGGTATACTTACAATCGATTTATAACGACTTAATGAATCTGGATTTCTTGACCATTCCATTGAGTCTTCAACATTAGGTTCGTAAACAGTTTTTCGTAGCCTGTAAGCTCTCCCTGCGATTGATACATCAACATCAAGCGACCTAGAATTTATGTAGTTTGAAGGAAATCCCGAACTCGCATGTGACAACACAAGTTTTCTGTTTTCATTATCATAAAGCCAAAATCCACATCTATGCTTTTCTCCTGGTGTAAATTTAACATCTGCTGCTAGAGAGTCAGTCATTCTCCCTAATAGATTTGATAATTTGTATCTAGCTTCACTTGGTGTGTCGGACAGTACTCTTATAGCATCAAATGTTTTGATATGAGTGGTAAGGTTCTCTACTGCAGTGCTGAATTGAGAGGATATGCCCTTCAAATATTCATTTTCATTCTCAAGTTCTCTAATCTGTTCCTGCATTTCTTTAATATTATTTTCCTTATCCAACACGCTGGATATCTTACGAGCCCCCTTGGACAATAAATATGAAACATAAAAAAATAAACCAACGATACCTATTCCGATAACGCTAAACACCCAGCTAGGTATCTTTTCTATAACTGCCTTAACTAATTCGCCGCCCATTTCAACCCCCGAAAGTTTTATTTTTATGATAAAGGATATTCCTAGATTTGCCAACAAAAAAGCGTCAGGATAACGGGAGACTAATGAAATCAACTCGCTTTATCCTCGATCACGGCTTCCTTCTGCGCATTATTCTCATTCAAAAAGCCCGTACCACCAAGGTACGGGCCTATAACACTTTAAATTTTACATTTTTTAAAATATAAAACGATTTTTGTCATCAATCCCCACTTACGAACACTTGCTATACCCGCAGTTCCCGCAAGTCTTACATCCCTCGATGTTGATCAGGGACGCGCCGCCGCAGGACGGGCACAGGTCCAGGGACATCGAGCCGCCGGTGTGAGCGCCGCCATGGCCATGGTCGGCTGCTGGTGCGCCGTGGCTGGCAACCGCAGGCTCGGCCGGAGCCATGGTGGCCGCAACCGGCGCAGGATCATGGTCATGATCCGGTGCTCCGCTTGCCACATGCGTCTCCAGCGCCTTCGCTACGGCGTCCGCGATGGACTCCACGCGGTTCGCGCCGAAGCCGATCGCGCCGGTGCCGCCGATGCCCTTCAGATGCTTGATCAGCAACTCCACCTTGTTGCCATGGTCACCATACCGCAGGAACAGGGAGCAGACGCGTCCAAGCGCCTCGGCCATCGCGAACACGTCCGAACCGGCTTTGCCGACGTTCAGGAAGATTTCGCTCGGGATGCCGTCCAGGTCGTTGATCGTAATGTACGCCATACCGAACGGCGTATTCATTTTGTACGTTGCGCCGCGCAGCACCTGTGGACGCTTCTTGTACTGCTTATCGAGTCCGCTCTTGCTTCCAGCCGGTGCCGCAGGGGCAGCTGCCGAAGGTTGAACGCTGGCGGCATCCTCTGTTGCTTGACCTGCCGCGCTTTGCTCAAGCGCCGTTTCCTGGGAAGACGCGGTTACAGCTTCCGCTGCTTTGTCTTCTTTCTTCTCGGTCTGCAGCACTTGGATGTCGCGGCTGCCGTCGCGGTAGATCGTTACCCCTTTGCACCCAAGGTCAAAGGCCAGCTCATAGAGGCGCTTCGTATCCTCAACCGTGAAGTCTGCCGGGCAGTTGGCCGTCTTCGAGATCGAGCTGTCTACCCAGCGCTGGATGGCTGCCTGCGCCCGGATATGATCCTCGGCGGACAGATCCATCGCCGTCACGAAGTAATCCGGAAGCTCTTCACCCGGATGGCTGTCCAGCCACTCCTGAGCGATTGGAACGAACTGCTCGTCGAAGCCAAGACGGCTTTGACGGAAATATTTGAAGGCGAAGTACGGCTCGATCCCCGTCGAGGTGCCGACCATAGTGCCGGTACTGCCTGTAGGGGCTTGCGTAATGACCGTAACGTTCCGTGCGCCTTTGGCACGTACAGCCTCAGCCACTTCCGGATAAACCTCCGCCATATTTTTCATGAATCCGCTCTGCAGGTACAGCTCAGCATCGAACGCTTCGAACGAGCCCTTCTCCGCCGCGATGTCGGCGGATGCCAGATACGCTTCGCGGGCGATGAAGCCGTACAGCTTATCGAGGAATTCCAACGATTCCGGGCTGCCGTAGCGAATTTTCAGCTTGATCATCAGCTCGGCGAGACCCATCGTTCCAAGGCCGACGCGGCGTTCTTTTTTCTGGTTCGCCTCGTTCTCCTCAAAATGGTAAGGCGTCCGGTCGATGACGTTATCCAGGAAGCGAACGGAGTAACGCGTCGTTACCGCCAATTCGTCCCAAGCGACGTCGTGCTTCTCCTCATCGTAGAACTTCGACAGGTTCATCGCGGACAGATTGCACACGCCCCAGCCCGGAAGCCCCTGCTCGCCGCAAGGGTTCGTACAGATAATCGGGTTGAAGTACCAGCTGTTCGACATTTGGTTGTAATATTCCATGAAGACAACGCCCGGCTCGGCCGATTTCCAGGCCGATTCGATAATCGTATGCCACACTTCGCGCGCTCTTACCGTACGGTATGGAATGACCTTTCGTCCGGCCTTTTTCCATTTGTCCAGATCGCCGTCCCACACCTCGTCGTAATCCGGATCGGTCGTGTCCGGGAATACCAGCTCCCACTCCAGATCCTCCTTCACGGCCTTCATGAAGCCGTTGCTGACGCATACCGACAGGTTCGCGTTGGTCACCTGGCCCATCGTCTGCTTCACCGTAATGAAATCCAGCACATCCGGGTGCCAGTCGTTGATCATGAGCATCAGCGCGCCGCGGCGGCTTCCGCCCTGCTCGATAAGTCCTGTCGTGTAGCTGAACAGGCCGCCCCAGGATACGGCGCCACTGGAGGAACCGTTGACGCCCTTGACGATCGCGCGGCGAGGACGCAGCGATGACAGGTTAATACCTACGCCGCCTCCGCGGGCCATAATTTCGGTCATCTCGGTCAACGTCTCCATAATGCCCCCACGGCTGTCTTTTGGAGAAGGGATGACATAGCAGTTGAAGAGCGTCAGCTCGTCGCTGGCTCCCGCGCCTGCTGCAATCCGGCCGCCCGGAACAAGCTTCCAGTCGTCCAGAATGTAACGGAACTTCTCCCGCCATTCCTCCTGCAGCTCCGGTGTTGCCTCAACCGATGACATCGCGGCCGCAAGCCGATCCCACATTTCCTCCGGCGTCTTCTCGATGGTCAGCGTCAGCTTCTCCACCTCCGACTCCACCAGCTCGCCTTTGCGCGTACGAACCGTTACCTTCCGTCCTTCACGAGCCACGATTTCGCCGACTTCCTTCGTCGGGAACTTCGGGTCGTCCTTCGTCAGAACGAGCACCACATCGCCGACCTTCGCATTATTGGTGTCCGCATCCTTCCACGCATACCGGTCCAAAAAGATCTTCTCGCTCAAACCTTCCAGCCGCTGACTTTGCATCGTACTCAAGAGCAACTCCTCCTAATTAAAATATAACGATTATAAATAAAACGTTGATCGACGTTCTCTAAGAAGACAGACCGCGTTTAAAAACGAACCGCCCTGAGCGGTTATCCTGCGTCGATATCAGATGCCGTGATCATGCACCGATCCAGGCAATTTCCGATAGGACTGCCAAAACTTCCGCAGTTATGCCGCAGCAGTAAAGATCCCCGTGCAGCTGCCGCTTTTTCACGAATACTGCTAGCGGGTTCACCATCAACATAACCTCATATGTAGCGGATCAAACATACAAAACGCCGAAACACACCATATATAGTGCAATGAATTCATTATACTACACTATATATAGTAAAACTATGCCGATAATGTGAAAATTAAGGGCGAAACCCCATGCTTGTCCGCTCCTGCTTCCGCTTTCTTCGTCCCGCTCTCTTTTTCACCCGTCTCCTATGAAAAACACGTTGAAAATTGCCAATTCCAGCAGCCGTGCGCTCTCTCCGCCCTTTCGCACCCCATAAAGGGAGGTGCAAGTTATGAAGACTTCTTTTTTCGTCCATACTACTCATACACCGCTGTCCGGAAACTTTCATAACAGGAGGGGATCACCATGAATCATCAGCCATCCACTGCCGGTCCAGACATGACGACGGATCCGCGCCTGCCCGTACCGCTTCAGATGGACCGTTCCTGGCTGGACGATCTCGAAGGGCGCCTTGAGAAAGGCGGTCCGTGGGGGGACTTCAGGCTGTCTCAGCTAGCCGTTGAGGGCGAGCAATCCCGCCTGGTGACGAGCTTCGAAGAGCTTCAGTGCCTCAAGCACCTGGGTGATTTGTCCCCGCTTCCGCATCAGACCGACACCGCCAAGCGGGTGCTGTTCGAGATGTCGGGCCGGGCGATTCTGGCCGATGAGGTTGGACTCGGGAAGACGATTGAAGCCGGTCTTATTTTAAAAGAATATATTCTCCGCGGGCTCGTATCCAGAGTGCTGATTCTCGTACCTGCTTCCTTGGTGCTCCAGTGGGTCCGGGAGCTGAACTCCAAGTTCGGCATTCCGGCCATCGCGCAGAAAAAAGCCTATTCCTGGGCGAATGACATCGTCGTCGCCTCCATGGACACCGCCAAACGGGATCCGCATAGCGAATATCTCCTGAATCAGGAATACGATATGCTTATCATCGATGAGGCCCACAAGCTCAAGAACAAGAAAACATCCAACTACCAATTCATTCAGAAACTGCGCAAAAAATACTGCCTGCTCCTTACCGCTACGCCTGTACAAAATGACCTCAGCGAGCTGTTCAACCTGATCACGCTCCTGAAGCCGGGCCAGCTTGGCGGCCAGGGGCAGTTTGCGGCCAATTTCGTTGTGGATAAACGAAAGCCGAAGAACCAGGAGCAGCTCAAGGACGAGCTGTCCAAGGTCATGATCCGCAACCGGCGGGGCGAAGGCGAAGTGAAGTTTACGAAGCGTTCCGTCCGCAATGTCGGGCTGACTTTATCGCCCGAAGAACAGTCATTATACGACGGGGTCACGTCCTTCGTCAAAGATCAGTATCAGGCAGCAGGGGGAAATTTAAGCAGCATGCTGTCCCTCGTCACCCTCCAGCGCGAGGTGTGCAGCAGCCGGGATGCGGTCTTTGTTACGCTCGTCAATCTGTCCAAGAAGCTGCCGGAGGACTCCCCGCTCCGCGATAAAATCTGGGAATTGGTGTATCTGATCAAAGCGATTAAAGCCAATACCAAGGCCGAGAAAACGATCGAGCTCATCCGCCAGATGAACGAGAAGGTGATCGTGTTCACCGAGTACCGGGCCACCCAGGAATATCTGCTTAACTATTTCCGGGATCACGGACTCATATCGGTGCCGTACCGGGGCGGCATGAACCGGGGGAAAAAGGACTGGATGATGGACCTGTTCAGGGGGAGAGCTCAGGTTATGATCGCAACTGAAGCCGGGGGCGAAGGAATTAACCTGCAGTTTTGCCACCATATGATCAATTTCGACCTGCCCTGGAATCCGATGCGAGTGGAGCAGCGGATCGGACGCGTGCACCGTCTCGGCCAGACCAACGATGTGCAAATCTTCAACCTGTCCACTGCAGGTACGATCGAGGAGCATATTTTGAATCTGCTGCATGAGAAGATCAATATGTTCGAGATGGTTATCGGAGGACTGGATGTCATTCTGGAACGCTACGAGAAGAGCGAGTCCTTCGAGAAGAGCCTGTACAAAATCATGCTGGAGTCCGGCAACGATGAAGAGATCCGGAGGCGCATCAATACGCTCGGCGACTCGCTGCACCATATCAAGCAGGATATCGAGCAGGAAGCGAGCGGAGAAACCTTAAGAGAGGAAGAAGCCTGATATGACCATGACGCCGCAAGAGGTGCAGAAGCACTTCATGGCCTATTTGGAAGCCACCGAATGCACCGTCATTGAAAAATCACCGGAGCATGTTACCGTGAAGCTGTCGCCCCAAGCCGACAAAATGCTCACCAACCGCCCTTATTACTGGAGCTTTGTGGAACGTACCGGGGCGCCGGCCGAGACCCTCTCCTTCCAGTTCGTGTTCGATCCGGAAGCCTACGACGAGCGGATGGCCAAGGCCAAGCTCGCCGAGAGCAAGGCGCAGCTGTCCGCACCGCAGCAGGACCCGCTGCTGGCCCGCTTTTACGGCAACGCTCCCGTGCTCCCCGTGCTCGGTCCCGGCCGAATCCAGCGCGAGAACGTCAGCTACGGAAGCAGCAGGCTGGCTCAAATCTGGAACGCGGCCCGCGAGGAAGGCAAATGCGTGTATCTGTTCCAGCAGCCGGTCACGGAGCCGCGCCCAAGGGCAAGGTCAACGCCGTACGAGCAGTGGCTCGGCGTCTGCTTCAAGGTAGAGTTCAGCTGCGATCTGAAGCGCGAGGAACTCCATTATGTTGGCATCTCGCTGTCCACCCGGAAGATCGTGACAGATTTCCCGGCTGTGCTTAATGGCCGCGAGCTGACGCCCCGCCTGCCCGAAAGCGTGCACGTCCGCCCTGCGGCCGTTTCGCTGCGCGAGGCGGCGGGGCTCCTCGAGGAGCATCTGATCGTCAGCTTAAGCAAGCTGGATTATACGTGGGCATCCAAGGCCCGCGAACGGCTGGCGGAGGAACTTGCGGTAATCGACAGTTATTACGAGGACCTGCTGAAAGAGCAGGATGAGGAAAAGAAAGCTCAAATCGAGGAACAATACCGGAACCGGAGGTCGGAAATGCAGTGGCAGTATGAGCCGAAAATCAGCTTCTCCGCCATAACCTGCGGCCTCTTTCACCTGTGTTCGCCCGTGAGCGCGTCCTCTTGACGCTCCTCTACAAAACAAGGCAAAAAAAGAACCGTTCCCTTCTGTCCTGGCGCGACACCTTGCAACAGCGTTTGCACAGCTTGTCCGATATGATAGAACCACCATATCCCCCATCGCTTAGGATAGCGGGAAGGAAAGGCGGTTGATCCATTTGTTGCATTGGCATAAAAATAACGTCCTCCATGGAGGCTCTTTCAATAACGATAACGACAGCCGGTCCAATCGATCCCGCGCAAGGTCTGCCCTGCTGCTGGCGGCCTTATGTACGGCGACCCTCATCCATCCGCTTGCGGTCGCTGCGGCCGGCAGTGAAGCGGCGATAATCACTCCCGCTTCCGCCGATCCATCCCTCTCCCTCGCGGATGACAGCTCCATTCGGAAGTCCGCGGTCTCCGCCGCGGTTCCGCAGAGCTTGCTCCATTTCACGGAAGACACCGTGGAGCAGCTCTCGGCCCATGTGCCGTTTACAGCCTGGAGCGAGGCCGAGCTGGAATACACCCCGCTCGGACCCGGGACGCACGGCTGGCTGGTCACGGTAACCGATGAAGGTTTGCCTCAAGGTTACCTCATTATCAGCGCCTCCGAGGATGGAGGGTATGTGCTCAGTGAATATGGAATCGGCGGTACCCTCCCCTTCAGCTTGGGACCGCTGGAGCAGCGTCTAGCCGCCGAGGGGCTTACCGATCCCGAGGGATCTCTCCCGCAAGGCAGCTTGATTCGTAAACGATATACGGGAGCTCCTGTATGGGAGGTCACCCTTCCAAACCAAGATACGCTTTATATCAGCGGCTTCAATAGCGAGCTGCTCCCGAACGTCTCGCTGGCCTCCGGCACATTGGACCGCTCCGGCATCAGCAAAGGAGTTGTTGCAGCCGGATCTGCACATGGATGGTCGGCGGACGCTCCGTCCATCACGGAGCATCGTCCCGACCCGTATGATAATCTTCAATGGCTGACCTCATCCAGCCTCACGGCCCGAAGCAGCAGCGAGCTCAGAAGGCTGCTGCAAAAGCACCCTTCACTGGTGTTTAAATCGAAGGGCGATGGCAATGCCGCTTTCGGTGCCCCGTTCAGCTTGACCGGATGGCAGCGCTGGTCATCCGTCTCCGGCAGCGCTGCTGATGCTGCAGCCATCTATGTAGCGATTCCGCTCCGGAATACGGACACTACCCGGTTTCTGCCGGCACCCCGATTAGTGGGTCAAGGCAAGTTCTATGTTTATCCAGGATAATCGACATGAGCAATTTACTGATTTTTATTTTTGACATTTCATTGATCATTACGAGCATTCATTTAATAATTAAGGTAACATCCTTGGTTTGGGAGATGATTGCCCGTGGATTTGAAGGAAATGAAAAAGCATGCCGATGCCTTGGACGATAGCAAAAAACGAGAGCCGTTGAAAAAAGCCAAAAGATCACCCAAAAGATTACTTATAGGTGCATTTTTACTTCTTCTGGGGTTCTTCGCGTTTTATTTTAATGATACTCAGCAATTATATGGAAACGATGAAGAATCTATTTTGAAAGTAATTCATTCAATTGAAGGGTATGAAAATAATTCAATAGAAATTGTAGAAATTAAAGACATGAATGACCGAAGATATGCCGGTTTCTTATCTGACAATAATCCAGGCTACATTTAATTTCAAAAAAACAAAGACGGAAATTATAAGTGGCAGCAAATAGAAGTAGACGTTAATGAAGCATTTAGCGTCTTCGCCCCAGAACCTCTCTTGTTTTTGATTGTCACTAATGAGGAAAATAAAATAGCGAAAATGCAGGTAAGCGTAAATGGACAGGAAATAGAACAAGAGTTTACGCCTTATAAGGCCAGTGTCACCTGGATGTTTCCCCCTAAGACTGGAAAAAGTCATTATTCATATAAGTATTACGATAAAGATGGAGAGCTAATTTATTATTTTAAATAAGATGTTTTTAAACATGCTTGCGGATTTAGGTAAATCAGACAAAAACAAACACCGGAAAGCATCCATCCCGGTGTTTGTTTCTTTGTCATGAGGGAGCCGACGTCTCATCGTGTGCTATTGCCCATCCATTGAACGGTCCATATCACCCTATTTGGTTTTTCGCTTACGCTTGGACGATATGTCCTCTCTCCACAGCGATACGGAGAACGGAATCATGCCGAACCATTTCGTTGTCCACGATTCCTTCACCTTGGACTGGCGGCGGATCTCCTTCGGTGTATCTATATAGGTTACGAATCGCTCCGTAATGTATTTAATCAGTTCATCTCCGCTGGCCATCTCATCATCTCCTTTGGATCTTCTTAGGGTTTATCCGCATCCCGTTATCAGTTTGCTCCGTTTCAATCGTTTCTAGACTCACAGCTTTAGGAATCGGGATGATTTTCCGCAAATTGCACATTCTAAAGAAGTCGAAATCCACGAGAAAGAAGGAGTCCATCATGGTTAAGGCAGCAGGAATATGGATGCTTCTCCTGGCATTGGCATGCCCGGATCATATGGCCGCAGCTTTCCATTCGGAGCATGTTCAGGCCGTGGGGCAGGCCGCAAGCCATAACAATCGCACACAGGCCGCCGCCCGCAGCCTGCATATAGAGATCCCAGAATCCCCTGTCTCGTCAGGCCGGGAAAACAACCAGCATCACACACGCCATCTGCATCCTTTTGCCCAGGACGTCGTACTGATCGATGCGGGGCACGGCGGCATCGACGGGGGAACCTCCCATGGCGATATTTTGGAAAAGGATATCAATCTTGAAATATCGCGCAGGCTGTTTATGCTGCTCCGGCAGCAGGGATATCCTGCCGTGCTCAATCGCGACGGCGATTACGCTTTAAGCGACGACAACCGGTGGCACAGGACGTCCTCCAGGCATCGGCGCGACCTTTCGCAGCGCAAGCAGCTTAGCGAAGAGATCCCGACCGAGCTTGTCGTAAGCATCCATGTGAACTGGGGCCGAAACAGCTCGAAACGCGGCGGCATCGTGCTGCATCAATCGGAAGGGCGCAGCAAGGCTCTGGCCGATGCAATCCAACAGCAGTTGAATCAAGTATACCGAAACCGCAACCAGATCATGGTCGGCAAGCCGTACTATTTGCTGAATACGACCGACGTTCCCGCCGTCATTGTGGAGACCGGCTTCATCAGCAATCCCGAGGACCGGCAGCTGCTGACGAGCCGCAACGGGCAGATGAAGCTGGCCGAAGCAATTGCGGCAGGCATTGTCCATTATTTAACAGCCCTGTGAGTCGGCCCGGGGCCTGCCTCATGACCATGGGCCGAAGACGATCCAGCAAAAATAGACCGGCGCCCGCTTAAGCGGTACGCCGGTCTGGTTCATGTCATTTCTTTATTAAATCATCCAGCCGGACGGTGTGCCCCTTGGAGACATTTCCGGAATGGTCCACGGCTGCGAAGGTGACGGTATGGTTCCGGGGATTTTTCACCTCCGGCAGGAGCGCAGTCTGAATCCCGCGCCTTACCTCAAGCGTATCGCCGACCTGCTTTTTGTTCTTGAACAGGCGGATCTGTACAAGCTTGCCGTCCATATCGTACGGCCCATCCCAGTACAGCCGGATGTGCCCGTTCTCCCGAAGGGCCCGGACGTTCTCCACCTCGCCCGGCGGCACATCGTCCGGCACAGGCGCCGGCGGAGTAGTCGGGGCCGTAAATACGGCCGGATCGCCGAACGTAAATTTGTCCAGGTTATACAGCCAATCCGAGCCTTTGAAAATCAGGAACACGATATGTTTGCCAGTGACGGGTGTCGCAATGTTCGCCGAGAACACTTCAAAGTTATGCCAGCCGCCGGTGCCGTCGACCTTAGCGGCGGCAATCAGCGGGCCGTTCATGCTGTCGATTCGCACTTCAATCGTGCCGCCGCCCGTATCACTGGCCGCATGAACATGGAACTGTTCCGGGCTCGTATCGCCAAAGTCGACGTAGTTGTACATCGCGTAAGGCTGGTTAGGGCCGAACAGCCCCGCCAGATACGTCTGCCCTCCGCCCTGCTCTGTGCCGAACCCGTTGCCGATCGTATAATGCTCGGCTTCGAGCTTGCCGAAGGCATCCCGGCCCGTGCCTTTAACCGTCGTGAAATTGAACCAATCGAGATTGCAAGGATAATCCTGGCCGTCCGTCCCGTGAAAAACAAGATACACGTCATGAATGCCGACAGCCTGTTCCCCATCTACGAGCGCCATCAGATCGACCCAGTCGTCCCAGCCGCCCAGGGCAGGAATCCGGGCAACGCCGACGGTCGGTCCGTCCAGACTATCCAGCTTCACCTCGATCGAGCCGCCTTTATGGCCGCTGGATACGCGCATCGTTACGCCGGATGCACCGCTGCTGCCGAAGTCGATATCCCGATAGATGGCATGAGCGCCGTCCGCAATTCCCTCCAGGTAGCCGTGTTCGGCGTTAACGCTTAAGCCCGAGCCGCCATCCAGCTGACCGGCCCGCAGCTTGGCATAGGCATCGGTTTGTCTCGGATCGTTCTCGGTAAACCGAAACCAGTTCAAGTTAAACAGATATTCGTCGTTGACTTGGTTAAACACCAAATATACGTCATGCGTGCCAGTTACGGTCACAGGATTCCCCTGCTCATCCTCAAGCACGCCGACTGCATCGATAAATTGATGCCAGCCGCCGGTGCCTTCCACGCGGACCGTGCCGACCCGCGGTCCATCCAGCCCATCCAGCCGGATGTCGATATTGCCGCCGCCCGTCCCGCTGGCGGCCCGGGCAATAAACCCGATCGCGCCGTCCGTTCCGAAGTCAACGTTCTTATAGGCAGCGAAATGGCCGGAACGGATGCCGCCGAGCTGCAGCGTGCCTTCCGGGCTCCCCTCCAGCACGAACCCTTTACCGATATTGTATTTTTCCGCTTCGATTCTTGAATAGGCGTTCCTAACCGGATAACGCGGAGCAGCCTCCTGCGGCTCCACAACCGTAAGTGCTTGAACCGCGCCCGCGGACGACCAAGACTCATAGGTGCCGGAGAGCAGTTGTCCCACCCAGTTCCCGTCAACGATCCCCTCTTCGCCGCGATGACTCCAGGCCGTAGCCGTATTAAAGGCCAGCCAGGCGTCGAATTCGCGCTCAAAATCGTCATAGGCGCGGTCATCGAGATCGTCCAGCGTCTGCTGCAAATAAGCCAGGTTGCGGATCAGAATCGTTTTGCCGCCTTTCAAATCCCCGTTCGGCCCTTCATAATTGAGCAGCCGGTTGTCGTCCACCAGCCGGTCCATCGTAAACCGGGCACCCTTCACGGCATCCTCCAGATACGTCTCGTCCCCGGTTGCCCGGTACAGCCCCACCGCCGCACCGACGAATGTCCCTTGATTATAATGCGTGGAATCCGGCACCGGACCGCGCTCCAGCTCGATCCGGTCGAACACTTTGCCGTTCCCGTCCGTCAGCATCGTTTTTCCCCAGCTGAAAATGCGGGTCGCCGCCTCAAGATAATGCCGATCTCCCGTAATTTCGTACAGGAATACAGCCGCCTGGGCAGCCGGGAAATTAATGCAGGCGTTCTTCGTGTTGTGCTCGCTGTTCAGCCACCAAATGCCGCCGCCCGCAAACTCGTCGTCCCACTGCGTATCGTACACGAAGTCGAAGTAATACTTGGCCTTCTCCAAATATCTGGCTTCGCCGGTAATCTGATAAGCCCGCGCGCTGCCCATTGCCCACCACATGATGTCATCGTTAAACGGATTGTTCGTCCAGTCCTCGCCGTGCTTAGCCACCGTGCCGTCAAAGATGTCGTCGATCTGGGTTCGAAGCTCGGCCTTCAGCTTCGGGTCTGATGTGTTCAGATAGGCGTCCATCACCATCTCCCACAGCTCCGCTTCGACCCAGAAGCTCTGGTAATTGTCGCCGCGGTTCGAATTGGCCCAGAAGTACTTCGCTTGCGGGTCCCAAAACTTGGCGTTGAACGCTTTAATCGCCGCGTCCGCGTCGGCCGGTCCGAACGAGGCGGCACGGACCGGGGCGGCCCCGATAACTGATGTCAGCAGAAGGGCCATGATCAATGGCAATGCAGTCAACCTCAATAACGACCTTTTTCCCGGATTCCCTTTCACGACATTACCTCCGTTTCGATTTGCTATTTCAAAACTATCGCATTTTGATTTCCAAACCGCACAGGCTTAACACAAATTCAACGAACATGGCGTTGGACCAGGAGAACCACTCCCGCGTAAATTGCTGCGGATTATCTTTATGGAAGCCCTCGTGGACGAGCCCCGTATCGGCATCCGTCCGCTCGAACATGCCCAGAATCTCCAGCTTCTCCGCTTCCCCGGTCGCCGTGATGCCCTGAATGGACAGGGCGATGTGCCAGATGTAGTCCTTCGGCGTATGCGGACTGCCAATGCCTCTCGCATAAGTCCCTTCGTAATAATAAGGATTGCGGCGGCTGAGGATCAGCTTGCGCGTATTCACATAAACGGGATCGTCTTTGGCGCAATAATCGAGATAAGGCAGGGACAGCAGGCTGGGCACATTGGCATCGTCCATCAGATTGACCCCGCCAAGTCCGTCAACCTCATAAGCGTAGACCTGACCGAACTCCGCATCCTCAATCAAGGCATGCTCCTCGATGCCCTGCCGGATGTCCTCCCGCAGCGCACGGACCTCCTCCGCAAACGCCTCGTCCCGGTAAAACTGCTCGTTTACCTCCAGCAAATACCCCAGCACCACGACTGCAAACATGTTAGACGGCACCTGATAACCATACTCGCAGGCGTCATCGCTTGGGCGGAAGCCAGACCAGGTCATGCCGGTATAGGCGGTTTTCCCTGCCAGCGTATTCGTAGGGCCGCCACCCGGCCGTTCAAACGTATAGGGAGACATTTCCTCATGCCGCTGCTCCGTCCGCCACGTGCGCACAATCAGCTCGGCCGCCTGCTTGAACGCTGCCGTGAAATGCTTTGTCTCTCCGGTGTTTTTCCAATATAAATAGGCCAATTGAATCGGATAGCACAGCGAATCGACCTCATATTTGCGCTCCCAGATCCAGCCGGACATGTCGGTGAGATCGTCATGGTGGCCGTGGAAGTTCTCGAATTCATTAAATGCATTGGCATAGGGATCCCGCAGGATGCACTCGCACTGTCTTTTCAGCACGCCTTCGATAATCTCCCGCAGTCCCTCGTCCCCGGCTGCCGGAATCAGATACGGCCGCAGCTGATTGACGGAGTCGCGCAGCCACATGGCCGGAATATCGCCGGTCAACATGAATACGGTGCCGTCTTCATGACGGCGGATCGTCGTTTCCAGCGTATTTTCGTAACAGCGTTTAAACATGTCTACAATCTTCGGGCGATGCCCCATCGTTTGTTCAACCAGGGCGATAATCTCGGTTTGACTAAGGGGTTTGGTCATGCTCATTCTCCTCTGCTCACTTCCATTATTCTTTTACCGACCCCAATACGATGCCATGGATGAGATACCGCTGCAGAAACGGATAGATCAGCATAATCGGAATCATCGACACAAGGATTTTGGCCGAGTTCAAGGTCGTATTGGAGCACATTCATCATCCCGCCATCTCCTTTCACGGTTGATCACTCCCCGCCTCCAGCGCAGCCGCTGCCTCCAGCAGCATCAGTCCGCTAAGCTGGACGCTGAGCTGCACCGGCAGACGCGGCGGCTTATCCCAGCCAGGCCCGCACATCAGCGGCGAAGGCTGCATGCCTTCGCGCCACAGGCGCTCCGCATTGGCCGCGATGATGCCGCGGACCCGGGGAACCTCCGGGTCGAGCCGCAGCAGCTCCAGCAAATAGCGGATCAGGATGCCCTTGAACAGCCCGGTATCGTCGATCCCTTCATCGGGCAGCAGGCCGCTGTCCGGATCGGCAAGCTCGTCAAAACAAGCTTGCGCGGTCCGCCGGGCGTCCTCCAGATATTGCGCGCTGCCGGTACACTGGTACAGCTCGACCCCGGCACCGATGAACACGCCCTGGCAGTAGGTGAATTTCCAGTCCTTGTCGATCCGGCCGTCGCCCAGCCGGTTGAGGCCGTCCCAGACAAAGCCTGTCTCCGGATCGACAAGATGAGCCTTGTTCCAATCGTAAATGCGCTTAGCCCAGGACAGATCCGCTTCATCGCCGAAGCGCCGGTAGAGTCTTGCCGCCAAAATGGCGGCCGGGGCGTTGGCCGGGGTGTTTTTGTAATCGAGCTGGTCTTTCTTCCAGGCCATTCCCCCGCCGCAATGCCCGTTCCACGCGGTTTGGATATCCGCCCACAGCTCCAGTGATTTTTTCTTGTACCACGGGTCGCCCAATGCGTCATAGGCCCGCAGCAGCGCCAGCGCCGTCCATTCCATATCGTCGTAATAATTATGCTTGAACGTACCGCCGTTATAGCTTTCCAGACTGCGGCAGAACCGCCCAATCCGCTCCGGCAGTGCCGGATCGCCGCTGCGCTCATAGGCGTCCACCAGGACGTCGAGGACATGCGCCTGCCACCAGTAGTAGAAGTTGTCGCCAGGCCGGTTCTCCGAACGGGGATACCATTGATCGAGAATACCGGTCTCATCGTTCATATAGCAGGCGAACATGTCCTGATGCATCCGGGCCGCCCGCTCCGCCCAAAGGGCGGCCTGCCCGGCCGCCAAACGCCCGCTTCGCTGTGCTTCCATCCCTTTCCCTCCTCTTCCTATCCCTGCAATCCGGGCTTCAGCTCCGCTGCCGCTTCCAGCAGCATCGCGCCGCTAAGCTGCGCGCTAAGCTGTACCGTCTCGTCAGGCTCAGGCCTGCGCCCCCAATCGGTGCCAAAGAGCGGCTGCTCCTCCGCATCATCCTGCGACCGCCAGGCCGCCTCCGCCTGAGCCGCGATGAACGCCGCAACGTTCCCCGCTTCCGGCGCGGATCGGGCCAGCTCTGCCAAATAACGGATCAGGATGCCTTTGAACAGCCCGGCATCCCCGCCGCCTTCATCGGGCAGAAGACCGGTCTCCGGTGCGGTGAATTCGCTTTGCACCACACGGAACGTCCGCATGGCCGCCTCCAAATAGGCGGGCTGCGCGCTTTCCCGGTACAGCTCCACCGCAGCCCCGATGAACACGCCCTGGCAATAGGTGAATCTCCAATCCTTGTCGATCGCTCCGTCCCCGGTCCGGTTCATGCCATCCCAGACGAGTCCCGTCTCCGGATCGACGAGATTCGCTTCCTGCCATTCGTATATCCGCCGCGCCCATGCCAGATCATCCGGATTGCCAAACTCCCTATGCAGCCGCATGGCCAGAATGGCCGCGGGGGCGTTGGCCGGGGTATTTTTATAATCCAGCTGCGATTTTTGCCAGGCGATCCCGCCGCCCATCTGCTCGTTCCAGCCGGTCTTGATGTCCTCCCATAACGTCTTCACAGCTGCTTTGTACTTCGGCTCGCCGGTTGCTTGATACGCCCGCAGCCAGGCAAGCGCCATCCATTCCATATCGTCGTACAGCTCGTTGGGCCAGACGCAGCCGTTCCGCGCCAGAATACCCTCATGGAAATTCCGCAGCCGCTCAGCGTAACGCTGATCCCCGGTGCGCTCAAGTCCGTCGACCAGCACATCGACCGCATGGGCCATCCACCAATAATGAAAAATATCATTGCACTTCCCGCCCTCGCACGGCGTCTCAATGTTGTACATACGGATCGACTCGTTCCAGAACCGCTTATCGAGCGCCCGCTGAACCCGGTCCGCCCGCTCTTGCCATACCTCTGTCATCGCTGCATTCATCTTGATCTCTCCTATCTCCTAACCCTTGATTCCGCTAAATGCAATGCCCTGGATAAAATACCGCTGCAGCATCAGGAACAGAACCAGGATAGGCAAAATCGCCACCAGCGCCCCCGCCATCATCGGTCCATAATCCGTCTGATAATTGTAAGAGAACGCCTGCAATCCCATCTGAATCGTCGCCTTGGCCGGGTCGTTCAGCACGATCATCGGCCACAGGAAGCTGTTCCATCCTGCCTGAAAGGTGAAGATGCCCAGCGTAGCCAGCGCCGGCTTCGTCAGCGGCAAATAAATTCGCCAAAATATTTTGAATTCGCCGCAGCCTTCAATCCGGGCCATTTCCATCATGTCCTTCGGCAGCGTCAGGAAGAACTGGCGCATGAAGAACACCGCAAACGTCCCCGAGGCTCCCGGCAAAATAATGCCCCAAAACGAGTTCATCAGTCCGTGACCCCCGCTGCCAAACAAATCGTTACCGCCGACAAACGGAATATGCCGCAGCACGTACACGCTTGGAATCATCGTCACAATCCCTGGAACCATCATGGACACCAGCAATATCCGGAAGAACGGCTGGTTCATCTTGAAATCCAGTTTGGCAAATGCATAGCCGCTCAGCGAGCCGAAGAACAGGTTGAGCAGCACCCCGGCTGTCGCAAGCACAAAGGAATTCCAGAAATACAGGCCGAACGGGACCGTTGTAAACGCATTGTAGTAATGCTCGAACGTGATATTGGTCGTTATCCATTTGATCGGCATGCTGAACATCTCGTTGTCCGGTTTAAAGGAGGTAAGCACGCTCCAGTAAAAAGGCAAAAACATCATTACGGCAATCACGCTGCTGATCAGGTAAAAAATAAAGTTCAGCCCTCTCTTTCTCGCCGGCGCTCCCAGCCTTTCAGTACCGGGCCGGGGATGCCCGTTCGATTGGGGAACATGTTCCGCCATCATCGCTTTCGACCTCCCTTCCGCTGCTGGCTCATACGATCGGCTCCTCCGCTTTGGTCAATCTCATGCTGATGATTGAAAACACGAGGATCGCCATCGCCAGCACAAATGCCTGTGCCGAAGCATAGCCCATCTGCAATTGGTTGAAGCCCTGCTGATAGATCAGGTAGACCGGCGTCTTGGTCACGTTGGCCGGACCGCCTTGCGTCAGGACGAAGGCCTGGTCAAACAGCTGCAGTGCACCGATGATCGCCATGACGCTGACGAGAAACGTGGTCGGGCGCAGCTGCGGCCAGGTGATGTAGCGGAAGCAGGCGAACCGCGACGCGCCGTCCAGACGGGCCGACTCGTACAGATAATCGGGCACACCCTGCAGGCCGGCCAAATAAATGATCATATTCGAGCCGACCGATTGCCATAGCGTCATGACGATGATCGACAGCATGGCCGTTTCCGTCTGCGATACCCAGGCTGGTCCCGTAATGCCAAAGTACCCCAGCAGCCCGTTGATCAGGCCATATTCCGGGTGCAGCATCCAGATCCATACGGTCGCGGCAGCGACGGCCGAGGTTAGCGTTGGCAAGTAGTAAAATGTGCGAAACAGCTTGACCCCGGCTTTTCTTTTGTTAAGCAGCATCGCCAGCAGCAGGGAAATCATCAGATTCAGCGGCACAAACACCACCGCGTAATACATGACGTTCAGAAACGTCTGCCACAACAGCGTATCGCCCGCCAGCCGCCGGTAATTATCCAGCCCCACCCAATCGTGACTGCTCAGCACGTCGTAGTTGGTGAAGCTGAGATAAAGGGCCATTACGACGGGAATGACCATAAATACGGCAAACAGCAGCATCGTTGGCGTGATGAACAGATAGGCCATTCGGGCTTGATGCCGCCCCAGCTTATTGACGGATGCCATAGTTTCCTCCCCTTTCATCGGCCCGTTTTATTCCACGGACGCATTGTCCGCAAGCAGCTTGTCGCCTTGCTCCTGGGCTTTTTTCAGCGTATCGTCGAGGCTTTGCTTGTTTTGCATGAACAGCTCCAGATTCGGGATCACGGCGTTCTCCTCCATTACGGAGTAGCCCGGATGCGTCGGACGTGTCTTGGCAAACTCCAGCGTCTCCGTAAACGGCTTCCACAGCGGGTCCTCCGTGAAGAACGGATCCGCAAGCGCCGGCTTGAAGCCCGGCATATTCAGACTGGTCTTGGCCCACAGCAGTGCATTGTCCTTATTCGCCGTCCACCATTTGATGAACTCCCACGCTTCCTCCGGATGCTTGGAGCCTTGCGGGATCACCAGGCCGAAGCCGCCCATTACGCTGCCCTGATCTCCGTTCGGCCCGCTCGGCGGCGGCACGATGCCGTAATCCAGGTCCTTGCCGTATTTGTTATAGGTGCTCATCATCCAAGGTCCGGTGTACAGCATCGCCACTTTGCCGGTAACAAATGCGTCGTTGCCTTCGCCAAGCCCTTCCTCAAAGCCGATTTTGTAAACTTTGTCCTCGTTCAGCAAGCGCTGCCAAAACTCCAATACTTGCTTGCCCTGCTCGTTGTTGAAATTCGTCTTTCCGTCCTCGGTCAGCATCTGGCCGCCGGCCTGCTGCAGATACATGTTAAACAGTCCCGGATCGCCCATCGAGAAGCCGGCGACCTCCAGCTTGCTGCCATTCCATTTCGTCAGCGTCTTGGCCGCCTGCTCCAATTCGTCCCATGTTGTCGGCGGCTGTAATCCCGCGTCCGCAAACATCTTCTTGTTATAAAACAGCGCGCGTGCATCAACCGTTAACGGCAGGCCGTAGAGCTTGCCATCATGCGTGAGCTCCTTTAACGATTCCTCGTAAAAATCATCCGGGTTCAAACCATCCCTGGTCATGTACTCGTCAATGGGCCGCAGCACGTTCTTCGGGGCGTACAGCGATGTTCTCCAGCGGTCCCAGAACAGAATATCCGGCGCGCCGCCGCTCGTTGCAGCCGTCAGGAACTTGGTGACCATATCCTGCTGCAGCATGTATTTGACTTCGATTCGGTCCTGGGACTTGTTGAACGCATCCACCATCGTCTCAAACTGCTTCTGCCCCTCTCCGCCCCAATCGCCCCAAAAGGTCAATTGAACCTTACCGCCGCTCTTACCGTCGCCCCCGTTGTCGCCGCCGCTGCTGCTTCCGCCGCTTCCTCCGCAGCCGGCGAGCAGCCCTCCGAACATAACAACCGTCAGCATCATGATCAGCCACTTTCTCATACATAAACCTCCCCTTTGATTTAAGTTCATCAAGTTGATTATAAAGCGCTTTCAGTAAATATAGTATATTAACCTCATATCATTATGTCAATAAAGAAAAACGGGGTTGTCCTGATATGGAATATATAGGATGAGTATGTCATTACGTCAGCCTATATATTTTTTTTGCTAGCTTCTGCAAACGTGATGGAGTTATTTTCGATAAATCCAACCTGAAAGTCCCCTCTGAACCCTTCGGCAGGTCCATATCATGTTATGTAAATGATATAGGTTAAAGGAAAACGTAAAACGAGCGAATGTGTGACGGAGAGGTGTGTCTGTAGAAAGCTCCGAGTAAACACGATAACCACACTTAAGAATGGTTAAGGATGGTTAAAAATGCGCAGGACGGGTGGCAGTGCTTAATAGGTACGATGATAAGGGTGTGTGGGGTGGAACTATTTCTTGCTCTGTCCATAACTAACTCTTAGGGTAACGTTCCAGTCTCCATTTAAATTTCGGAAATGAAAAGGGGGACTTCACATTTCGAAGTCCCCCTTTTGGCTTCTGCTATAGGATCTGTTAACCACGTGCACGGTATGGTCGAATAACCGGCTATGCGTGTCCCCCTTATTTGCTACTTCCCCACATCGCGGGCAGGACCGGTGGATTCCCCGTGGATGAGCTGTGCAGGAAGCTTGATTTTGTTCGCGACCGTTTCCTGCTCCATGATCGCCAGCACGTTTTCTACGGCCAGCTTGCCCACCTCCTCCTCGCTTTGTCGCATATGCGTGAAGGCATACCCTTCTCCGATGCGGAATTGCGGGCTGTCAAAGCAAATAATCGAAATATCTTCCGGGATGCTAAGTCCAAGGCGGGTTACCGCTTCTTTCGCCAGGAGCGCGATATAGTATTCGATGGCAAAAATAGCCGTAATCGCCGGCTGCTCCTGCAGATGCTTCATAATTCTCCCGATATCCCGCTCGATGTTCTCGTCGTTGAACGAGTTGGGCAGCGTGGAGGTCAGATCGCAAATCCACAAGCTCCGGTCTGCGGCCACGCCGCGACCGGCATGGGCCTGGACGAAGCCCTCAATCCGATCCTCCACCGCAGACGTATCCACCGGAGGCGGGGACAATAGGGCAATATGGGTATGCCCGAGATCGAACAGATGCTCCGCCGCCTCCGTTGCCGCCTTCGTGTTGTCGGTGCTGATCGACGCCGCGGCCACTCCCTTGATCTCACGGTCGATCAGGACAAGCGGGAATCGCTCGATCACCAGCTTAAGGATCTCGGCATTAAAGAACTCCCCTTGCGCGGGAAACACGATCAGTCCGTCCACCCCAAGCTGCAGCAGCTTGCGGATCGTGTCCTCCTCGTTCTCCTGAACGCCGAATGTCCGCCGCAGCACCAGAAAGCAATCCCGTTCCCGCGCGGCATCCTCCATCCCGTAGATCAGCCGGGTGCCGTAGCTGCCGGCAAAATCGGTCAGCACAACGCCGATCAGCTTCACGGTCTGCTCCTGGCCATGCCCGTTTACTCCCCGGCTTCCGTCCTGCCGCCCGGGCGCTGCCGCCTCCTGCATGCCTGTCTCCGGATCGGCGACAAACGAGCCGCGCCCCGGCTTCCGCACAATCATCCCTTCGGCTGCCAGCAGCTCCATCGCCTTTTTGCTCGTGATCCGGCTCACATTGTACGCTTCGGCCAGCTCCTTCTCCGAAGGAATCCGGTCCCCGGGTCTATAGCTATTGGACATAATTTGGTGCTTCACATCATCGAATATCTTCTCGTACATCGGTTTGGACGAGG
This sequence comes from Paenibacillus sp. FSL W8-0919, assembly GCF_038003785.1. NCBI lineage: Bacteria > Bacillati > Bacillota > Bacilli > Caryophanales > Paenibacillaceae > Paenibacillus > Paenibacillus sp. FSL W8-0919. The sequence continues at coordinate 3,121,137 of NZ_JBBOPV010000001.1, read as the reverse complement.
TCGTTTCATTCATGACAATCCTCCCGTGTTTCCTCCAAAAGAAATTGATATATGTTATAATATATCATGATATATTATCGTTGTCGAATCGTTGCGAACAGCCAGCCGTATCTCCCATGTTAGTGATAACGCGGCGACAAGGAGTCAATCTTGCAGGAACATCGTGTGAAAAAGAAAGAGGCCCGTGACTTGGCTGAACCTGTCACAGACACTCTTGTTAATCCCGTGCTGAAGCCCCCGAGCTGTGGCGCTTATGCTCACTCTGGTCGAGCCTTAACTTCATCACACTCCGCTGGCATGGTTATCAATACTACAGTACAATATAGATGTAGTATTTTTTGGAAAAGCTATAAGAATTGAAAGCATTGCTTAAGAATTGATCATGAATTAAAGGGAGAGATGTATCATGTATGCAACCGTCGAACAATTTCTGAACGATTGGAAACAGGAAGCTGATCTTACTCTGCAGGTGCTGGACAAGCTGACAGACGCCTCATTGAGCCAGGCCGTGTCAGAGGCACAGCCGCGTACGCTCGGCGAAATCGCATGGCATATCACCCAGAGCGTCAGCGTATTCTTTAATCAAATCGGGCTGGAGCAGGAGATCCCGGCAGCCGAGGGAAGCTCCGCGGCGGCCATCGCCCAAGCTTACCGCCGTACCAACGAATCGTCCATTGCGGAATTCCGCACGAAATGGGAGGGTCAGGAGGACAAGCTGCGGGAGCCTGTTAAGCTGTTTGGCTTCATCGACACCACCAATGCCGGCGTATTGGACAAAATGGTGCGTCACCAGATCCACCATCGCGGCCAGCTCACGATCCTGATGCGTCAAGCCGGACTGGCAGCGCCGGGCGTGTATGGACCGAATGAGGAAGAGACCGCAGCGATGAAAGCGGCAAGAGAGCAGGCTTAAGTTTTGTCGCTGTGGCAGGAGCAGTGCTCACTGCTTCGCTGTTTTAAACGGATTGCTATATTAACGGTGGGAGAAAAAAGGGCTGCCTGGGGGGCGGCCCTTTTTGTTGTTGCTGCAGGGGACATGGAACATTCCGGTGGGGAATAGTTAAGACATTCGGTGTATTACCACTTGCTTCTGTACTGCAATTTACTGCAAAACTGCGAATCACACAAAAGATAACCAACAGCTTTATGTAAAAGCTATTAGTTGGATATTGGAATAATAAGCGCAGGATTGCCGCTGTTACAAATTGCAGTTGTTCCTTCGGCGGGAGTGCAATCGTCCTAACGGAGCTCAATCCTCAAGCGCTTGAATCTTCTTTCGCTCGGTTTCCAATTCGTATACTTTACTGCTCCCGTCTCCATAATGAAGTGTAAATTCAAGGACTGCCGAGATCTCATATATCCCCGGATTTTTAAACCGATAAGAATGCTTCTCTACTATTACCTCTTTCATATCTATAGTCCGTACAATTCCGATATCCGTTCTGGCAACCGTATTTATAGCCTTGCCCGTGCTGTCCCGAATAATATAGTAAAACACTGGATCTCCAGTAGTAATTTCAAGCATTTCATCCGCTGTATTTTTAATTTCCGCATTCATCGTAAAAGACTCGTTAACCCCCACTTGCTCCGGAACAATAACATCAACCGCAACTGGATACTGCTCTGCTTCTGACGTAGATGAAGGAATGGTCTCTGCTTTATCAGCCAGGGATCGTTCGGATTCAACAGACTGACAACCGAGTATAAACAACAGGAAGATCATAGCGAACTTTTTCAAGATTAAACACCTCCTAATCACACTGACGTAATAAGAGGTGCTTTTGTTTTCAATTGGAATATAAAAAACAGATATTTGTTATAGTTTGGGTAATCCCCTTCGAAGAAGCTGACAAAGAGCCTGCCTGGAAGGCAGACTCTTGGATCAGATTTATGGATTCTGAGATTTACTCGATATGATGCTCTCCGCAATCGATACGAGCGCTTCTTTCGTCAGAGGACTTGTCTTATAGGTAGAAATCTCGTATTCCAGCCCTTTTTCCGGGTCCTCCCATGTTAACTTCGTGGAATAAAGAGCGTTCGAGTTCGTAGCGTATAGAGCATCGACCCCTTCTATGCTCAGCCTTTCAAACTTCTCGCCTTTCCCGGGCACCCGTGTAATTTCGGTAACGAACGGGTATATCTTTTTGGCGCTGATGCGGATGATATCTGAATCTCTCGAGAAGAGGAGAGCCGCTCCCCCTGCTTCGCTCCATTTTACTTTTTTCGCGTAATATTTCTTTCCTTTCGCTTCGGCCTTGAGTTCCTTTAGCATATCTTGATACGGTTCGCTATAAGAATCGTAGTATGGAGGGACGATATCGCCGGATTGAAAAGCATACCCTTCCGGAAGCCATTCCGGCTGCTTTAACGCCGGGGCTTTGTATTTAGACACCAGCTTCGAATAATCATCGTAATCCGTGCTGGTTATGGAGTAAAAGCTAAATGAAAGCGTATTGTCAGTCCCATCATACATAACGGTTAACTCGCCCGGCTTCTTCGCTTTGGAGTGTATGGCAAATGCTTCTTTTTTTTGCAGCTCGAGACGCTCCTTACTCGAAGCGGTCTGGGCTTTGGACGCTTTCTGCGGTGCGGCGGCGGCACCCGCCGTATAACCGCTTGCCGAGCTCAGCGCCAGCAGGAAACCTGCAGCGACAATAATCGTTTTTTTCGTAAGATTCACGGGTAAATCTCCTTTCGGCCAAAACAGGCACATGGTTTTATTTCCTTCGGGTTATTTGCAAAACCCTTACTTGTATAACACCTGTACCGCCTGAAAAGGGACACTTTGGAATGATATTATTGCACCATGCTTGCTGCGATCCGGATGAAATCGGACTTGGACAGAGTGCTGCCCTGATTATCGAAAACGCTATAAAAGACCTCACCCTCCTCATCAAGCCATTCCAGCTTATGTTTATAGTAAACTTCGTCAACCGATGCAGCTGCCGATGCCTCCATATAAACCATCTCATGCCCGCCTGCCGTCAGCTTCTCAACGGACACGCCCTTGGGATTCCTGGTTACTACCGAGGAGGGTTGTTTTTTCCGTACGAAGGCGGTTATATGGATCGTATCCTCCCCGTTGGTATAGCTGACATTCGCACTGCCCGCTTTATTCCAAGACAACTTCTTGATGAACAATTTGGTGCCGTTGGAGGAGGATTCCGCCATCCGGATAAATTCCGGCTCCAGCTTCTTCAGATGATCCAGATCGGCCTCCCCTTCCGTAATACTAGGAAATAACTTACCTGCTGCAAAGGTGTAACCTTTTGGCAAATATCTGGGCTCAGGAAGCAGCGGCCCAGCCGTGTTTTCAAGCTGCTTCTTCAATTCCGCATAAGTTTTGTACACAATCGGTTGGTATACGGTCTGAACCCTATTGCCTGTATCGTAAGCATTCAGTGTTTCGTCATGGACATAATAAGCCGCCAGTTCTCCCGGTTTGAGCTGCTTCAGGACATCCTCTTTGTATGCGGACCGCATCTTCATATACGTCTTGGCATGCGGCGTATACTTATCTTCTCGAATTTCCTTCGTTTGAACGACCACTTCCCCTTTGGAGTTCAAAATTTGCACATACCGGGAAGCCGCGTAGCCGGTTAAGGAGGTCAGCACAAGAACGAGACAGGTGATTGTAACAACAGCTCCAGTCCGGTGCCGAGCCTTGTTTTTGCCGCTGCGCCGCTCATGAATCTCCCGAACCCGGTCCATCACGTTTAGGCGTACATCAATGGGTTCCGGCTCCCCCCGAACGAGAAGTCCCTTGATCGTTTCATCTTGAAGTGTAGCTTTGGCCTTGCGCATAACCTGCTCCTCCCTTCTGCTCCATCAGCTTCAACCGGCCGTATTTTTTCTTGACCGCTCCCTCACTCTTCCCCGAAATTTCTCCTATCTCGGCAAAAGACTTCTCTTCAAGCGCCCGTAAGATCAGCAAGCTGCGCTCCTCCGCATTTAACGAGGTGATGGCGGAAGCCAGCGGTTCCCCGAATAAGCGTCCGGTTATCGTTTGCTCTGCGCTTTCGGTTATTGTATCCTGCCGGAACCAACGCTGGAACTTGCGCTGAACGCTACGCTTACGAAGTAAATTCAGACAATGGTAATATGCGATTCTGTATAACCAGGATGAAAAGCTGCCTGTCGGCTCATACCCTTCTATTTTTTCAAACGCTTTGATCAAAATGTCCTGCACTGCATCCTCCGCCTCCTGCCGGTTCCCCAACATCCGGGTGCAGTAGCGGTACAGCGGAGCCTGGAATGCTTCCACGATATGTACATACTTCTGAATTTCGCCCGCTTGGACTTCCATTACGCATTTTTCCGCAGACTCCATGAAGCCGCCTCCTTCCTACTATAAAACACTTCAGCGGCAGCAAAAGGGACACTTATTCCCGCTTTCGTTATTTCATGAACGATGCTTCCAATAGACGCCCCATAGGGAAGCCATGCGGACAAACGCGATGACCGCTTAACCGCGCAAAAAAAGAGACGACCCTCCTAATGCATGGCCGCCTCTTCTTCATCCTTTGATGTAACTATGCTTTGGCCCAAAACCGAAATCCTTCTTCTTCCAATTTAGTTCGGAATATGGATTTCGTCAACAAATTAGCTATCTTCGTTGATTCCCATCTCAGAATTAGCTAATATTTCATTAAATTAGCTAATTCGAGGTGAAATGTATGCGAGTGCCTTCCACCGATATGCAAAACCATTTCGGAAAATATCTAAAGTTTGCCGAGGCGGGCGAGGAAATCATCGTGACGAAGAACGGCAGAGATGTTGCCAAATTAACAACCTATACCGACGCAAATGAACTTGTACTAAGGGAGGGAGCTGCGAGGTATACGGCTGACAACGACAGAGTCACCTACGAGGAATTTCTGGAGCTGACCGAAAGCTCGGAACAGCGCTACGAGCTGATCGACGGGATCGTCTATAACCTGGCCTCCCCTTCATACAAACACCAACACGCGGTCACTGAACTGCACGGCAGCTTTTACAACTGGTTTAAAGGAAAACCCTGCACTCCCCTGACTTCTCCATTCGATATTACGTTAGAGAAGGAGAAGACAAACATCTGTGTCGTGCAGCCGGATCTGGTCGTCATTTGCGACAAAGATCGGATCGATGAGAGGGGAAAATATATGGGCACGCCTGATCTCGTCATCGAGGTGCTATCCCCGTCCACGCGAAGCAAGGACATGATCCCGAAGCTTGATCTCTATCGGCAATGCGGCTTGAAGGAGTATTGGATCGTCGATCCGATGAAAGCTCTAGTCACGGTGTATTCCTTGTTAGACGGGGAGATTGCGGATGTGAGCTATTACGCGGGGGCCCATGATCCTTTTGTGGAATCCGCACTTTACCCGGGCTTACAGGTTTCAACGCAAGATTTATTTGCTTGAGCTTTGCATATAAAAAAAGCAGGGGCCCCTTCGGCCACCTGCTTCCTAGCTTATGAAACCGCCGCTACACTGCGATAAAAGATTGGTGCTGAGGCTGGTAAGCGAAAACGCCGGTTATTGCCGCCATATTCGCAGATCTGTACAAAAGGGACCAGCTTTCCCTTAAGATCAGTTAACTGCTCGGTTAACTACCTTCCGGAATCAGGCATACCTGCTGCTGTTTACTTGGATAAATCTTGCATGAGGGCGTTTTGGTCTTTCGGCTGCGCTTCAAACCATTTCAGGAAAGCTTCGGCAACCACCGCACCCGCAAGCCCGTTCGGATGCGGATCATCGGAAGAGCTCATATACTTCGGCTCGATCTGATGCTCCTCCGGAGCCGGGCAGGACAGGATCTCCGTGATATCGAACACGGCGTCCACGCCTTCCGGAGGACGGGTGCGAATCACTTCATTGACGGTACGCCATACCTCTTCCCTGTCTCCGGTAAAATTGAAACGGAGGTACAGTGAAGAGGATAATCCGCGGTTTCGTCCCGTCCTCCCTCTGCTTTAAGCGTCTTACAATCGCGGACAAGTCATCCAGCAGTTCCCGGGAGCTTCTCGCTCCGATATCGATATCGTTGACGCCGAGCGCGATCGCAACAACGTCCCCTTTCGCTGCCTTCGCGAGCCACGGGCCATCTGCCGAAGCGTCATAAGCTCTCGCCCAGCCGGAACCCAGATTCCATACGCTGTAGTCCGGCGATAGGCCATCCGCAATTCGGGCTACCCAGTAATCGTAGCCGTCTTTAGCCGTTCTTACGCCTTGGGTAATGGAATCGCCCAGGAAGATCATCCGCTGCTTGACCGGTCGGGCGTATCCTATAAATGCTGGCATGACCAAACGGTTCTCTGCCGGCATGAACGCTGTTCCAAGCTCGTCATCCGTCAGGTTTCCCTCAGCCTCATAAGCTGATACGAGCAGCCCCTCCGTATTGTACGGCACCGATTTCCCCGGGGAGAGCGTCCTAATCGTCCACGTGAACGCCAGATCATGTCCATCGGGCAGTTCGAGCTGTACCGGATCGCTCCAGAACGTCTCGCCGGGAGCCACCTCCTTACCGGACTTCCCGTCAAAAGTAATTTGTACGCTGGTTCCAGGTACAACCTGTCCATCTCGGCCCATGCCGCCATCGGCAGCATAAGCCGCTTCAATGCGCCACGCTCCCCCAGGCATGCTCCCTTTTGCGACCGAACCAACATCCCAAGTAGAATCGACCGAGTTGCTATGCCAAAATCTCAGCTCCAGCTGCCCGGACTCTCTCGGTTTCATATAGGTTCGATATGTACGTGTACTTCCATCCCCTTGCTCCATAATAAAATTGGTTGCCGTTGATACTACCGTTAATGATGCATATCTTCCTCTCACAATGTCTCACCCTCAGCTCTATGATCTTGGGAATCTGCGGGAATCGTTTGCAGTTCCGCTTCTTGCTTAATCTATCGTCGGCCTCGTTCCCCACCGGCATCGACTGCTGATAATCGGCCGATGCTCATGGCCGCCAGTTGTCCTGTTATCCGGCCTAATGCTCATTGTAGATCAATCCGGTGGAATTGTGTTCATTTTTTTACGCATCATGATGCTAACAGCTTGCCCGGCGCCTCCTGGAACCCAGCAACCAGTTTAAGGCTTTTTTGGGAAGCACACAAAAAAGCTCTTGAACTCCCACAAGGGAAATTCAAGAGCTTCTTCATGGTAAATAAGGTATGCGGTCGAGAGGACTCGAACCTCCACGGGGGTTAGCCCACACGGACCTGAACCGTGCGCGTCTGCCAATTCCGCCACGACCGCGTATCATGTTCTTCGCTATTCGGAGACAAGCTCTTATCAGCGGCGACAAGATATATAATATCACGGTAATAATAGGGAGTCAACACTTTTTTTAAAACTTGATTAAACCATGGATGTTCGGTTAAAATAAGAACATAAGTTCGTATAATATATCCAATTTCTATATAAAGGCGGTGAAGTTAATGGCCATACCGGCTGTTACCTCAGAGGAGCGGGCGTTGATTAAGAGCTACCTGCTTCTGATGTTCATTCATAAGGTGTTTGAGCGGGATTGCCGAATCATTCAGGAGAGCGGTGTCTTCAAGACCCCGCAATTGTATGTGGAGGTGGTCGGCAACGGAGCGAAGCGGGCGGCCGTGCTTCTCCGTGAAGTGAAGCAGGAATTCGCGAAGCGGGCGATCAAGGTGTTCGACATCGGTCAGGGCAAGGAAGGAATCGAGGCGCGCTATGCGTGCAGGGGCTACATTGGATCGATCAACATTCTATGGCCCTCCTTTCGCGAGGAGATGATGGACCGCATGCGGGCCTACCTCAATCTGCCCACCTCGGAGGCGGAAGAAGGCGTCCTAACTCCCGCTGAGGCCGCCCCAGTCCGCTGAGCGGATTACCACTGGACTACACGGATGACCTTGCTTGATCTTAATGAATCGGGTCCCATCGGTGTCCACAACATAACAACAACCGTCTGCCCCGAAATCCATTCGGAACAGACGGTTGTTTCCTTAGAGGCTATTGCAGATGGTGCTGTACCCGGGTCAGACCCTGCGACAGGGCATGTCCTGCGCTTGCAGCCGAAGCGACCGCTACGGCCTCCATAATTTCAGCCTCCGTAGCCCCCTTCGAGCGAGCTTCCTCCATATGATAGAACGTGCACAGCTCATTGTTCGCGAACAAACCGATGCCAAGAGCAATCAGCTGCTTCGTCTTCTCGTCCAGCTCTCCCTCACGGAAGCACACGCCCGTGAAATGATGATAAGCCTCTGCCATCTCCGGCATGCTCTGCTTCAGATTGAGAATTTCATTCTTGTAAGCTGTTACTTTGTCATTGATCATGTCCAAGCGTCTAATCACACCTTTTCTGAATAATCATGCGTCCAGCTTAAGATGTCCGACGTTCGGCTGATCTATGCCTTATGCCCTGCCTATTGCCTGCTTATCATCTGCTTATCCTCTGCCCTATGGTTCAATCGGGCTTACCCGCGGCTCGCTCTTGAGCTGGTAGCTGTAATTCCGGTCCAGCTTCACAACGCGCCGATTTCTCCGGCGGATAATGACATGCTGGGGATCCCATGCCACGACGAAGCCGATAATATCATTGCTCTCGAGGCCGTCCCGGACAACCCGAACAAGGTCGCCGGACAAGCGAAGCTCGTCCAGCCGTTCATCGCTAATCATAGTCGATCATTCCCTCCCTTAGAATAGGATGCGCATTTCCTGCAACAAAAAGACCTAAATGAAACCATTTAGGTCTTCCTGTACGATATGGATAAACATCTGAAGCCTCAGATGTTCTATATTCCCATTAACGCTGCGCTGGCTCAATGCTGTCATTCTTCTCGTACCAGAAATCCAGCACCGTCGAAGACATGACGCGCTTCTCGATATATTCCACTTGCTGCGGCGTAAACTGCTCCTTCCACTCGAAGGAAAGCTCTTCGCATAGACCGGCAATCGTCAGAAGTTCGGACCAGGCAACATATCGTTTGTACCAGAAAAACTGAGGATGTTCAATCATATAGGGATATAGATCATCGAACTCCGTATGTTTACAGTCCAAAGCACGTTCAAAGTGTACCTTCGCTTCATTCAGCTTCTCAATCATAAACGGCTCGGTTACAGGTTGTTTCCCCATGTTGCTGCCTCCTCTCTCTTGCCTATACCTCTTTATTATAAGCGAAAATGCCCGGGGCGAAAAGAATTTGTTGTGATTTTAGGCCGAAAATTCGAATCGACAAGCGGTTGCCCACTTAAAAAAACAAGGTTCGCCAAGCTTCGCTTAGGGCGGCAGTTGGTATCGGCAGCGCGCGGATGCGACTGCATCGGCAGGATCGATCGGGATCACCTGCATCCCGGCTAGTCGAAATGAATATGTCCGTCCTCCAGCGAAGAAATGGTGACCAGGGATTCCACGCGAACATTCTGCTCGCGGAGTGTCCGCGCACCCGCCTGGAAGCTTTTCTCGATCACGACGCCAAGACCAACAAGCTCCGCGCCGGCCCGGCTGATAATTTTGATCAAGCCTCTGGCTGCATCGCCATTGGCAATAATATCGTCAATGAAGAGTACTCTGTCATTATCCCGTATATACTGCCTGGACACCATGATGTCGGTCACAATCCCTTTTGTAAAAGACGGAACCCGTTCGCATAAAGCATCCGGATCGGCGAGCAGCGTCTTTTTCCGCCGGGCGAACACCATCGGCACCCCGAGCTCCAGCGCAGCCGCAAACGCGACCGATATGCCGGAGGATTCCAGCGTAATCACCTTCGTCACGCCTTGATCCCGAAAACGCCTAGCAAATTCCCTGCCCATATCCATAATAAGAGCCGGGTCCACTTGATGCGTCAGCAGGGCGTCCAAGATCAGCACCTGATCCGACAGCACGACCCCCTCTTTAACAATCCGCTCCTTTAACCAATCCATCCACAATGACCTCCCACCCATTCCTTTGTCGTAAAAGTAACATATTCAACCCTTGTACGGCAAGTACAAACGCTCCACCCGTCACTTATCCGTCATGTAATTACACGGGAATTCGTCATTATACCTGACATTGGGAGTGGAGCCATCGGTTCACCTTACCATGTGCCCCTTCTGAAGCACGGTGTAAGGATGTTGCAGTGTGATGCTCGCTTGTGCGATGCATGGCAGTGTGCTGCATGGCAGTGTGCTGCATGGCAGTGTGCTGCATGGCAGTGCGCTGCATGGCAGTGCGCTTCCCGCCAGTGTGCTGGGAAGCGCAAGCACCAAGCACAATCCCCCTAAACCCAGCGTGGCAGGACAGGTTCGAGTCATGTCCATGCGCGGTCAGGCATACCTTGTACTATACACAGATGTGCCGATCACACCATTAGCAAGGGGGCTTAGCGCTTGAAGGATATTATCCGTGTTTTCCAGATCGCTTTCACATATATCGGAACCATCGTCGGCGCAGGCTTTGCCACCGGCCGTGAAATCCTACAGTTTTTTACCCAATACGGTCACTGGGCAACCCTTACCATCATTCTCGCAACCGGTTTGTTCATTTGGCTCGGCACGAAAATCCTGATGATCTCCAGGCGGATCGGCGCGAAATCGTTCGAGGATTTAAATAAATTTTTGTTCGGCTCGAAGTCAGGGAGCTGGATCAGCGTGTTCATGTTCGTCATTCTGCTTGGCGTCAACAGCATCATGCTGGCCGGCGCCGGGTCGGTGTTCGTGGAGCATTTAAATATCGGTTATCAGACCGGCTTGTTCGTAACCATGATCGGGGCCTACTTCATTCTGAGAAAGGGCATCCAGTCCATCATGACCATGAACTCGCTCGTCGTCCCCATGATGATTACATTATCCATTGCGGTGATCTCGCAGACGTTCCAGGCTCCCGGCGCCACCCGGTTTCTCACCTTAACGACGGATCAGAGCCTGCCCGCGGCATGGCTGGCCCCGCTTCTGTACACCGCCTTTAATTTGGTGCTGGCGATGCCCGTACTGGTGCCCCTCGGCAATCAGACCGAAAATACGAATGTCGTAAAATGGGGCGGCATCCTCGGCGGAGCGGGGGTTGGATTTATGCTGATGGCTGCCCATTTCGCCTTATCCGCGCAGATGCCCGGCATCGCCCAGTTTGAAATTCCGATGGGGAGCATTGCCGCTCATCTCGGCTGGTTCGTGCAAATGATCTACCTGATCCTGATCTTCCTCGAAATCTTCAGCACCTTCGTGGCGAATATATACGGGATAACACTGCAGGTGCAGCAGTGGACCTCATGGTCCTCAAGAACGATCACTTTCGGGATCATGCTGTTCTGCTATTTCTTCAGCCAATTCGGCTTCAGTTCGCTGCTGTCGCTGCTCTATCCGATCTTTGGCGGCCTCTGCCTGCTGTGGGTGCTGCGCCTCACCTTGTTCGGCACCCCCTTGACGAACACGAAGTAAGCGACCAGCATTTAATCGAAAAAAAGACCGGTTTCCTCCGACTGGAACCGGTCTTCCCTTATATTTACATTACGATGACTTGCGCCCCGGGAATACGCTGCCGGATCTGATCTGTAACGTGCGGATGACACGTCATCATGACGATCTGGCGGCTGTGCGACAGCTCGGATATCAGCTCCAGGACATACCCGAGCCGCCGGCTGTCAAAATTGACGAACAGATCATCGAGCATAAGCGGAATGCCCGCCGCATGCGGCATGGATTGTACCAGAGCAAGCCGCATCGCCAGATACAGCTGCTCCGCCGTCCCCCGGCTCAACTTCGCGCTCTCGACAAGCCCGCCGTCCGGCCGCTCGGCTAATAGGGCATGATCTCCCATGCGCATAACGATCCTGCTGTAGGTGCCGCCTGTAAGCTTCGAGAAATAGCGGGAAGCAAGCCGCAGCACCTGCGGCTGCTTCTCCTGTTCATAGAAGCGTCTTGTGCGCTCAATCAGCCCAGCTGCAATGGCGCGAACGGCATATTGGCTGACGAGCTCCTTCAGCTCTGCCCGCTGCTCCTCCAGCTGCTGGTTCGCAGAGTCGCGATTCCCGGCGGCCTCCAGCGATTCCCGCTCCTGCAGCAATCTTCCGCGCCGCTCCTGAAGCTCATCCCGCAGCTCAGCCAAAGAGGCATCGGCCGCCTCCCGCTCTTTGAGCATGGCCTCCAGCGCCGCACCGTCGGCCGATTCAAGCAGCTGTAAGACCTGGCTTCGGAGCTGGCTGCCCAGCCCGCTGAACATCGTGATTTCATGATGACGGACCGTGCGCTCCAGCTCTTCCTTTCGCCGTGCGGCAGCGCCCATCCGCAGATAGGCTTCCCCGTCGGCTGCCCCGGACAAGCCGAGCAGCTGTTCCTTCCGCTGCAGCACTGCCGAGCGGGCTTCGTCCGCGGCTGCCGCTTCTTCCTGCAGCTCCAAGAGCCGATGCCGAAGCGATTCCCGCTGTGCCGAAGCCTCTTGATACTGCTTCCAGCGCCGGTGCAAATCGCCGAGCAAAGACAGAATGGCATCCGGGGTAGTCAGGGACTCTCTGTTTCGCTCCGGGTCCTGTTCGCCCTGAGCCAGCTCAAGGCAGGAAGCCGCATAAGCCTTGGCATCTCGCGTTAGCTCAGCGATCTTTGCCGCTCTCGCTCTCTGCTGCCGCACGATCTCTTGCCCCTGCTCAATCGCACTAAACATATCCAGCATCGCATCAGGCGACAGGCTCTGCGGCAGCAAACGCTGCATCAGCCAGGATTCCCACTGCCGCTCCAGCTGGACAAACCGCCTCTCTTCACTTTGAATTGCACTCTCGATCGCCGATCGCTCGGCAGCCTGGAGCTTAACCTTCTCCTCGGCCGAAAGGCACTCGGACGTCAAGCGGTCCAGCCGCTGACGCCATGCCTGCCAGGCATCCATGACCGATCGGAGCTCCCGCAGCTGAGCCTCCACCGCGAGCGGATCCCGCGCAGGCCGCGCTTCGGTCTTCGCCCGTCGGCTCCCCCGATACTCCAGCGTCGCAGCGGCAGCATGGTATGGACTGGAAACAAGCTCCGACAACAGTTGTTCAACCTCATGGGCATCATCTCCGCCGGGCTCCCCGGCAGAAGGGGAGGATTCCCGGGAAGGACTGTCCTTCACATTTCTTCGGCCGCTCCAGATCACATAGACCATACCCGCCAGCATGAGCACGCCGGATATAGCTGCTGCGCCGTTCGCACCGCTCCAGAACAGGAAGGACACCAGGACAACCGTTAATATGGCCATGACGGCAAGCAGGCCCGAATAAGCGGACGGCAGCCAGCCATGCTCGCTTGCCCCGGAAGCCTTAAGCTCAGGCAGGGCCTGGCTGAGCCTTCGCTCCCGCCAGCGCTCCGCCGTCTGCTGAAGCCGGCTCCATAGCATGGCCGTCTCTTGTGGCGAGCGGGGCTTAAGCATCGCAAAATTCTCTTTCCCCCGCTCCATCTCCTCGCGCAGCTGCCGCCGTGCTTCGCTTAATTCAGACTCCGCAGCGACTGCCGCCCGCTGGGCTCCGCGCAGCTCCAGCGACAGCTGCTCCATCCGGCGGTCATAGCCGGCAAAGGCAGCTCCGAGCCGCCGAACCTCCTCGCGTTCGGCCGCCGAGGTGGACAGCGCGAGCAGCTCCGCCTCGGTCCAGCCCGGATCGATGCTTCGCAGCAGCCCTGCAAGACGGTCGGCCTGGGCCGTTTGCTCTGCCGTAAGCTGTGCAAGCTCGCGGTTTCCCGCCTCATACAAACTCCGCTTGCCCCATAAATCCTCAATTCGCTGTCCCTGCTCCTCCAGCCATGTCAGCCGGGGCATGTCGGCAAGCTTCGCCTCGGTATCCCCGAGCGCACGCTCGATCCGCTGGATCTGCGCCTCCAGCTGCAGCAGCTCCTCTTCGATTCTCTCCCACCTCGCGGCACCCTCCGGCGGGAAGCTGCCGCAATCCGGCAAGCCGTCCAGCTCCAGCTTGGCCTCACGCCAAGCCAGCCACAACGGGCGGATATCAATCGCCTTGCGCAGCAGCGTTAGATCCTCTGCAGTGTCCGCGCGTTCAAGCTCCAGCCTCTCCAGCCGGTCCTCCGTTTCCCGGATAGCATCGATGACCTCGTTATAACGAGGGACATACGTCCTGCTCTCTGTCACCTCCGCCTTGAGCTGCTCGATGGACTGCAGCAGCTTTGCCGCATGCTGTACTTTGCCCCGCGGCTTATACAGCTTGTCCATCTCCTGCGTCAATCGGCGCTCGGCTTCCAAAATATTCGCGCCGCCGCCGATTCCGGCATGGAACAGATAGCCGCTGATCTCGGCGGACTGCAGGCTGCGAATTTCCTGCAGCTCGCTAAGCGAGATGGCAAACAGCTGCCGGAACATATCTTTCGATACACCGCCGAGCGCTTCCCGTTCAAGGTCATACTGCCCCAGCTCAAGCACCGTGCCGTCACCGGCCTGCTTCTGGATATGTACGCGTTCCTTCCGGCTTCCCGCAGAGCCCTCACTCGGCTGACCAAAGCGGCGGATCGTCCATAACGTTCCCTCATCGTCCAAGAAGCGCAATTCTCCCCCATGAACGCCGGAATCCGCCGGTTCACCGCGCTCCGCCGGCACACTCTTTCCGGGAAAGCCGTACAGCATTGCTCTTATAAAATACAGCACCGTGCTCTTACCCGCTTCATTCGGCCCGTACAGTACCGTTACCGGCGCCTCGATCGGGATACGCTTGTCCTGTACGCCGCCGAACCCCTGAATATGCAACCGCTCAAGCCTCATATCCCGGCACCTTCTCCCCGCTTAGACTCTTGAGTCAGCAGCGTAAGCGTCAGCTCCTCCGCCCTGCGCAGCCAGTCCAGCAGTTCTTCGGCGGGCATGCGTTCGAGCAGCGCCCGGATTTCGGCATGCTCCATCAGCGGCGCCAATGCATAGGGTACAATCCCGTCGTCCGCAAGCAAGCGCTGCTCCGACTGCTCCTTGCGAGCAAGACGGAGCAGTTCCCCGGCGAAGCTGTCCTCGGCAAGCAGACGGTCCAGATCAAGCACATCCCCGGATTGAAGCGCGAAGCCCTCGATCCAGACGCAGCCGCCGTAGCCCTGGGTCTTCGCCTTAGCCGCTTCCCTTCTCCTCATCTCGCTTAGCAGCTCATCGAGCACGTAGCCGTTTTCAAGCTGCCGGTGGACAGGACTGCGGCCCGTGATCATGACCCGGACCAAACTGAGCTTCTCCCTGTTTTCCTCCGCAACCTGCCCGAGCGTACGCTCCAGGTATTGCCTCCATTCGTCCACGCTGCCGCATCCATCGATCGGCGCTTGCACCAGGCTCCACCGCATGGAGTCCAGCTCATGGAAGCTCAGCACGGTGTTATACCCCTCGTCGACATCGACGACATAGCACCCTTTCGGTCCGGTTTCCTTGATATGCCGCCCTTGAATATTGCCCGGATACACAATATAGGGCGATTCCTGCAGCATCCGACGGGTATGGATATGCCCGAGCGCCCAGTAGTGATAACCGGCCTGCGACAAATCCTTACGCGTGCACGGCGCGTACGTTTCGTGCTGGGCATCGCCATCCACATTCGCATGAAGCAGCCCGATATGATAAAGCTCCCGGGTTGCCTGCGGATAGGTAAGCGCAATATTATCCGTCACCTTCGATGTCGGATAGGACATGCCGGTGATCTGCGCCACCTCCCGCTTGTCCGAACGCCGGACGGCCGTCACCCGGGAAGGCTCGGCCCCGAACTCTTGAACGTTCGGGGGCAGCTTCACCGCAAGCTTCGCGCTGTCCAGCGGATCGTGGTTTCCATGGATAACGTATACCGCTATTCCCTCCCGCGCCAAGGACTCCATCGCATCCAGGAAGCGAAGCTGCGCGCGGAGCGAAATGTTGGAACTGTCATAAATATCGCCGCTAATGACCATAAAATCCACCTGCTCGCTTACGGCAAGCCGAACCAGCCGTTCCAGCGCCCGGAAGGTCGAATCCTGAATGAAGGAGCGCATCCCGTCATCCAGTCCCCGCAGGCCGATGAACGGACTGTCCAGATGGAGGTCCGCAGCATGTATAAATCGAAATGAAGCCATAGCCGCTCTTTAGCTCTCTTTCTTCGGTTGATAATTCAAATACATTTTTTTCAGCTGATTGACTGAACGGGACAACGAATATTGGTTTTTCGCCTTATCCGACGCGGTCCGGGCCAGCTCATACCGGTACAGCGGGTCCACGATGACCTTCTCCAGGGCGTCCGCCAGCGCATTCGGATCCTCCGTCGGTACCAGCAGCCCGTTCACCCCGTCCTCAATCTGCTCCGCAATACCGCCGACATTGGTGCCGACTAGCGCAAGGCAGCTCAGCGCCGCCTCCGCGAATACGGAGCCGAAGGCTTCCGCCCTCGATGGGAGAACGAAGATATCAAAGAATGGCATGAATTCCTCGGGATGAAGCGTATAACCGTAAAATATCGTTTCCTGGTAAATGCCCAGCGATTTGGCCATCTCCTCCAGCTCTTGGCGAGCAGGGCCGTCTCCGATGATATGAAGGACATAATCATGGCCTTTTCGTTTCAGCTCGGCGCAAGCCTGGAGCAGAATATCCAATCCCTTCGCAGGAACAAGGCGGCATACGGTCACCAGCTGAGGGACCGCATTTTCATGGGGAACCGGCTTAAAGCGCCGATCGTCGAATCCGTTATGGATGACCTCGATCGAATCGGCTTGATCCACATATGGAGACATATAGGACTTGAAGGATTCCGACACCGTCACCAGACGGTCGCTGATAAACTCAAGCTCTTTGTACAGAGAGGTGAGAAAACGGTGTTCAGGCCCGCCCTCTCGAATTTTTCCGTTCAAAATCAGCTCCCGCTCATAACTCGAATGGACGGTCTGGATAAGCGGAACCTCCGGGAATACGGCTTTCATGGACATGCCTGCAATCGGATGATGGCTATGAATGAGATCATAAGGCTTTTGGATGCGCAGCCGGGTCCACCATAAATAATCCCGGTAGGTCTGTATATATTTTGCAACAATCGGACTTTCCTCGAACTCCTTCCAATCAAAGGTATGGAAGACCGGATCCTCGTGGCCTTTATTGCGGATCCGCTTCGGGAGCCAGAACATCTCCATCTCCCATCGGGAGGAATGGAACCGTTCCTGCAAATATGGAATCATCGACGATACGCCGCCCGGCTGTTCAGGAGGGAAGAATAATGCTTGAAGAAGTTTCATGGGGATCTCCCTTTCTCTAAATCTCTTTCTTTAAATCTCTTTCCAGAATCTTTTTCGATATGATATATTAGAACATATGTTTCATGCAAAGGAAACCTACAGGAGTGAAGCCATTTGTCCACAGATTTGACCTCTTGGTCGACTTCGCCTCTGCCAATGATATTCGCTGTCTGCGGGGCTTGCATCGCGTTCATGATGCTGATCATGTGCCTTTTTATGTACAGCAGGCAGCGGAAGAGCGCATATATTTATATGGCAGCCGCCTTCTCTTTCATTATGACACACGAGGGTCTGAACATCCATTCGGCATGGATCGGAATTGTCGATTTTTCGCCAGAACCGATCGTGCTTCGCATCATCCGCCTCTTCTCATTCGTGCTGCTCAATATGTCCGTTGTCATGCTGTACCGCAAAATCAAGACGATGCATTATTGGCTCCCGCTGCTGACCGCCGCCCTTCTATTGCTTCCGCTGATTCTTCCATCATTTCTGTCCTTCACCATTGATCCGGTCTGGCAAAGCGTATATTTTGACGTCATCTTGCTCTGCGCTTTATATGTCGCCTTTACGAAAGGGGTTCCGCGCATCGGGCAGCCCGTGAAATATGCGGTCGGACTTGCCGCCTACGCTCTGTGGTTCGCGCTTCAAGCCGTACAAACCTACACAGGCATCGTATCCATCCCGCTGCAGGGCTTTGCGCTCGCGCTCCCGGTGTTGTTCTACACCCTTGTATTCTTCATCCTGTTCCGGCGGATCGTAGAGCTGATGCAATCCATCTATCGCTCGGCGATCACGGATGGCTTGACCGGCCTATACAACCGGAGACATTTCATGAAATACCTGGATCACTACACCGCCCAGGCTTTGAAGATATCCGCGATCTTCTGCGATATTGACAATTTCAAGAAGCTGAACGATACCCAGGGCCACGCCAGAGCCGATGAAGTGCTGAAGCAAGTGGCTGCCATCATGGAAGAGGAGCTAGACGGGATCGGGATTACCGGCCGATACGGAGGCGAGGAGCTGGTTGCGCTCGTGGTGGATCGCAAGATCAAGCCCTCCCAGGTTGCCGAGAATATCCGGGCCCGCGTGGCTGCGGAGACCATCGTGACCATCAGTGTCGGATACAGCGTGCTCCGTCAGGGCATCCAGGGGGACGAGCTGATGAATCAAGCCGACAAAGCGATGTATCATTCAAAAACGACGGGTAAGAATAAGGTTACCGATTACCGCTCTTTGGAGGAATTGCTCAATGAGCCGAAGGAAGCCGCCGTCCAGTAAAGGCCAAGGCCGTCCCTTAATCAGGGCGGTCTTTTTTTGCGGCAGATCAGGTACTAACGCCTTCTTTACGAGCACCGCCGCCGCGTGATAAACTATTGACCGTTCCTCAAGAGCCCGGGAAGTTGCCGCATCGAATTCGCATGATGTTTCGTCCTGGCGCGGCCGTCTTCCTAAGTGCCGTTACCCTATAGTTGCTTCTGCGTGAGCTGCTCGTGGTTACGAGAGAGAACAACGGATATTTTGCACGAAAAGGAGCTGCTAACCGGATGGGAAAGGAACAACTGCCCGCCGACTTCGTCTCCCGTATGCAGGAGCTGCTTCGAGAGGAGTCGGACGATTTTTTTGCCAGCTATGACACGCCCCGTACGCAAGGCCTTCGTCTTAATCTGCTGAAGGCAGAACGGGCTGCTGAACCTGTACGGAACATCCTGCGGGATTTCCGGCTGACACCGGTTCCCTGGTGCGATACAGGTTATTATTACGATGAAACGGTACGTCCCGGCAAGCATCCGTACCATACTGCCGGACTATATTATATTCAGGAACCCTCGGCGATGTCAGCGGTAGAGCTGCTTGACCCGCAGCCGGGAGAGACGATCCTTGACCTTGCTGCGGCGCCGGGAGGAAAAACCAGCCACATTGCTTCCAAAATGGCGGGACGCGGCCTGCTCATCGCCAATGAGATTCATCCGGAGCGGGCCAGAATCCTCTCCGAGAACGTGGAACGAATGGGTATTTGCAATGCCGTCGTGACCAGTGCTGCACCGGACGAGCTCTCCCGGCGCTTCGCCGGATGCTTCGACCGGATTATGCTGGACGCCCCCTGCTCGGGCGAAGGGATGTTCCGCAAGGATCCCGGTGCGATCGAAGAGTGGTCGCCTTCCCACGTGGAGCTATGCGTCTCCAGGCAATGGGACATTGTGCAGGACGCTTGTGCCATGCTGAAGCCTGGAGGCACGTTAGCCTACTCCACCTGCACCTTCAATGAAGACGAGAACGAGAACATGGTGCAGCGCATCCTCGCCCGGTATCCCGAGCTTCAGCTTCGCGGCATGAAGCGCCTGTGGCCGCACCGGGAACGGGGAGAAGGCCACTTCGTGGCCGTCCTCGTCAAGAACGCGGAGGGAGAATCAGCGGGCGAGCAGCCTCACACGGAGGCAGAGTCCAAGCGAGGCGGCAAATCACGCCGCGGAGACAAGCCCTCGGAGGAGCGATCCGCCCTTGAAGCGTTCAAAGCCTGGGCCGAGCAAGATTTACCGGGCCATGTGCTGCCTCCGGGCGCTCCTCTGTTGTTCGGGGACGAGCTTTACTGGCTGCCGGCCGGCGAAGGCTGGAGCTGGAGCGAGCATCAGCTGCGCGGGCTGAAAATTCTCCGTGCCGGCCTTCATCTCGCCCACCTCAAGAAGAACCGGATCGAGCCCGCCCACGCGCTCGCGATGGCCAGCAAGCCGGAGCAAGCCGCGCGCGCCGTCGATCTGCCCCCGGATTCGGCCGAGGTCTCGGCCTACCTTAGGGGTGAAACGCTATCGGTTCCAGCCGATTATAAAGGATGGACCCTCGTGACGACCGACGGGCTGCCGCTCGGATGGGGCAAGGCCACCGGCGGACAGCTCAAGAATCACCTGCCTAAGGGCCTGCGCCAGTTTAAGTAATGACAGTGACATTTAAGGCTCCTTCATGCTTGACGACATTGCGGTAGATTCATGTGAACCGTCATTCAAGCAAATAAGGCGCTGCTGCAGCCACATATCCGTGGTTGCAGCAGCGCCTTGTTTTATGCGCGGAGCATAATAGCACTAGGACAAGCAGTATTTGACCAAAGCTTCGTGAACGCCGTCTTCGTTGTTGGACGCGGTCACCGCATTCGCAGCAGCCTTTACCTCGACCGGCGAGTTGTCCATGGCAATGCCCATGCCGGCAAACGTAAGCATCGTAATATCGTTATAATAGTTGCCGATGGCAAGCACCTCTTCCTGCCGGTATCCCCTTTTCGCGGCAAGCTGCTTCAGCGCACTGCCCTTGGAGGCCTCCGCATGCATGAGATCGATGAAGTATTCGCCGCTGCGGAGCATGTTAAGGGTCATCGTCCATGTGCTCCAGTCCTTGAGGACGGCGTCCATATCCCCGGGCTCGCCGAAGGCGGTAAATTTGACAACCGGGTCGGGCAGCTCCTCCCAGGCCGGGAGATTGCTCGGCATCATCAAGTAATTTTCATACATATGCCGGACAGGGCCTGCAAGCTCCTCCACATTGTCTACATACATCTCGAAGGCTGTATTGATGTCGAAATGAACCCCCCGCTCCCGGCAATAGGTCATAAACGGATCCAGCTCCGCTTGCTCCATGCCGAACTGGTGAACGATTCGCTTCGTTTCAACCTCCACCGTAGCCGCCCCGTTATGACTGATTACATAACCGCCGAGCCCCATGCTCTCCATGAACGGAATCGAGTTGAGCGGTCCGCGGCCCGTGCACAGCACGATCTCAATCCCCTGCCTTGCAGCTTCCATCACGGTGTTCCTGGTTACCTCGGTTATTTCATGCTCATCATTCAGAAGCGTCCCGTCTACGTCAAGCGCTACTAATTTGTATGCCATTCTCTACCCATCCTTATCCACTTTTTATCGTTGTCTATATCTTTAGCTCGTCCATTTTATTTGTCCGTCGCCCGTCCGATCCCGGCCAGCTCCGCTTTCGTCAGCTCCCGGTAAGAGCCGATCTCGAGCGATTCGTCCAGCCGGAGGGTTCCCATGCTGATCCGCTTGAGGTAAATCACCTTTTTGCCGACCGCTTCGAACATTCGCTTGACCTGGTGGAACTTGCCTTCATGGATGGTCAGCGTAATGCGGGAGCGGATGCTTCCATCGCCTTGCTCTTCCCGGGCGTCGATAACGAGCTCCGACGGCAAGGTTACATAACCGTCATCCAAGGTCACGCCCCTGGAAAATTGCCGGATATCCTCCTCGTCCACCCGTCCTTCGACGATCGCCTGATAGGTCTTAGGCACATGCTTTCGGGGTGACAGCAGCTCATGTGCGAGCTTGCCGTCATTGGTCAGCAGCAGCAGACCTTCCGTATCTTTATCCAATCTTCCAACGGGAAATGGCTCGAATACAAGATACTTTTCATCCAGAAGATCCAGTACCGTCCGTTCCCGCACATCCTCCGTCGCCGAGATCACGCCTGGAGGCTTATGCAGCATGAGATACACAAACTCCCGATAGGCGATGGTTTCCCCATCGATTTCGATCGAATCCGTATACGGATCCACATGCTTCCCCGGATCCTTTACGACAGTGCCATTCACTACAATGCTGCCGCTCTTGGCCTTCTTCTTCAGCTCGGCTCTGGAGCCGAACCCCATATTGGACAACACCTTATCCAACCGCTGTGTCGTTCTTCCCTTTGCTCTCATACGGATGTCCACCTCCAACCTGCCGGATATTCGTTCTTAAGCATGCCGCCCTGCCATTTGCCCCAGCCTGCCGAGTAGCCATCTATACAGACTAACACATATCCCTTTCCTTCTGCAGCCCCGAAAACTTGCAGCCGCTCCTCCGGTATCGACAGCGTCTCGCCCTTCAGGTAACGGATCGCTTCCCCGTCTTCCGAATGCAGGCTGATCGTCCGCACGAATTCCTCAGCGCGAAGAGCGGTTGCCAGCGGGTGGCCGGGAACAAAGCGTTCGTTCTTGATCTGACCCATATACCACCCGGGGCGAATCACCTTGAGCCTCTCCAGGCGTTCTTTCGGTAACGGGGACAAATACACATGATTCCCGTAGGTAACCGTATAACCATGTAGAGTTCCTGGCAGATCCTCCCTCAGAAACGTTGTAAAAGGTTCCAGCGAGATGGAGTCGGCAGGACGCCCGGAGCCTTGCTGGCGAGTCGAATCATGCTGACCGCCTCTTCCGCCTCCGCGCGGATTGCCTTTGCGCGGATCCCGGAGGGACCCCCGTCCCTTGCGTTCGCTTCGCTTCTCCTTACCGGATGAAACCGCCAGGTGGCCGCCGGCAGCAGTATCCACATGAACAGGGGGCGCTTGTTCATCAGCTTCCTCCATCCGTGCAAGCTCGCCTTCCCGGCGCAGAACGGCAACAAAATGCCCTTCCCCTTGAACTTTATGCGGCCACAGCCTGCCTGTTCCGGCGACCTGCTCGCGCACTTCAGCGGAGATATGTTCCATGTGCCGAGCTAACCACTCGGTTTCCCCCGGCGAAAACGGGCCCGAATGATCGATCGGTATGACCCGGAAATCCGGATGCTTCATCAGAAGCTCTGCAATCATTCCCTCATTCTCCTCCGGCGAGAAGGTACATGTAGAATATACAAGCGTTCCTCCCGGACGCAGCATTTTCACGGCTGAATGCAAAATGTCGCGCTGCATTTCGGCAAACGTCAGCGGGGACGACTCCTCCCAATATTTCAGCATCGACTCGTCCTTGCGGAACATGCCTTCACCTGAGCAGGGTGCGTCAATCAGTATTTTCGTAAAGGCCTCGGGAAAGGCCTCGGCAATCCGCTCCGGGCTGTCATTAAGCACAATGGCATTGCGTACCCCGTACATTTCCAAGTTTTTGGCCAGCGCTTTGGTGCGGTCCGGGTGCAGGTCATTGCTGACCAGCACCCCCTTGCCCTGCAGCTTGGCAGCTATTTGCGTCGATTTCCCGCCCGGTGCGGCGCACAGGTCCAGCACGACATCGCCCGGCTCAACGCCAAGGAGCTCAACCGGAGCCATGGCGCTCGGCTCCTGAATATAATACAGCCCCGTATGATAATACGGATGCCGTCCCGGGCGCTCCCCTTCTTCAATATAATAGCCGGTCTTGCACCAAGGTATCGGGTCCAGCTTATATGGCGAGATGCGGCGGAAATCTTCATCCGAAATCTTCAGCGTGTTGACCCGGATCCCGGCAAACGGAGGCTGTTCGTAGGATTTCATAAAATTGTCATAGTTCGGTCCCAGCAGTGTTTTCATCTTCGCCTGAAACGGCGAGGGCAGACGTAATGCCATGTTTAGTACCTACCTGTTCTGTATCAGATCTGTTGCCCGCTTATTTCGTCAATATGTAGCGGCGTTTCGCATGTTCCGCTCCTACCGTTAATATTGTATAATAAACTACATTAAAAAGGACAAGTCCTTATAGAGGTTGTTCAAAAAGTCGTCTTTTGATCACGAAGGGGGTCATAAAGTAACTCGACCTTTTTGAACTCTCACTTGTGCGCTTATTATTAATCCTTAAGGGGTGTATTCATGAATCGAAAAAAAAAGAATAACTACACAGCGCTTTACGCATTCGGAGGCGTATTTGTTGTCCTTGTTGCGGCGCTTGTCATTCTGAACCTCTCGGGCGGGAAGAGCGACCTGTACGGCGGCAAGAAAATATCCAGCCTGAATCCGGCTACGCAAGAGCTGCTGAATGATCCGAACTATCAGAATATCATACTTCCGGATCAGTTGAAGGACAAGGTCAACAACAAGGAGAACTTCTTCGTATACTTCTTCGCATCCGACTGTCCGCATTGCCGGGCGACAACCCCTGAACTGATGCCGCTGGCCAGCGACGCCGGCATTTCACTGCACCAGTACAATCTGCGTGAATATCAGGAAGGCTGGAGAGATTACAATATCGAGTTCACCCCTACCCTTGTCTACTTCGAGAACGGTGTGGAGAAGGAACGCATGGTCGGCGGTTTGAAGCCGGAAGGTGCATCGGAAGGGTACAGCTTGGACGATTTCAAGCAATTCCTGGACAAATATAAAGGGAGTGTGACGAAATGAAGCGCACTCGGGCCATCCTATTTACCTTCATGCTGTCAGGCATGCTACTTGCCGCATGCGGCGGCAAGGAATCTGCTACCGCAGGGCATCATCATGGGGCCGCCTCCGAACGGTATGAAACAACGGCAAGCGTGAGCGAGATGCCGAAATTCCTATCAAGCTACACCGACAATACGCAGGCGACCTATGCGACGGTCGGCGAACTGGAAGATATCATTAAAGAGATCAAATGCTACTGCGGCTGCATGGACGAGGAAACCGGCTATCACGATTCCCTTCACCGCTGCTTCATCGCCGAGAACAAGGACGGCGAGGTGAAATGGACGGACCATGGCGCCCAGTGCGGCATATGCCTTACCGAGCTTCAGGATGCGAAGCGGCTTCATGACGAAGGCAAATCCGTCGATGAAATCAAGCAATTTATCGACAATAAATATAAAGGCACCGAGTCCTGATTCGATATATTTGCAAAAAGAAGAGCTGCTCTCAAGTAGATTATTCTACTGACGGGCAGCTCTTGTTTATCTTTTCTATATCTTGCGCTAACTCCTTGATCGATATTTCCGACCATGCATTTCGCTTCCCGGATTAAGAGGACAATCCTTGCTTCGCACGCGGCCGTTCCGGCTTACGCCGCTGCGGCACATTCGGAGGAATATGCCTCGAGGCCTCATCGACGGCTTTCCGAAGCTTCGGATCCACGATGTCGATCGTCAAATCCCGATACGGAATCGGGTATTGCTCGTACCCGGACAGTCCGCGGACATACTCCCGCATCTCCTCCACCAGTTTTCCCATCCGGATGCCCAGCTCATCTTCGGCATAGCCTTCGAGCTTGTTTACGGCGCTGCGAAACATCTTCAATCCGCCCCGAATGTTATCGTTCCGGAAATGGAACAAGGCGACAGCCGCTTGAAGGAGCCCCTTGTATCTCGGATCCTTATCCGTATCGAGCCAAAGCTCCTCCAGCACCTCATGACATTCGAAATAGTCCCGGTCCCGGTTGAAGTAAACGAGGAACGCTACGTACAGCCGCTCATACATCGTACTCGTTCACTTTCTTCTTGGCCTGTGACAACAGCTCCTTCACCTCGTCCAAGAGCAGCTTCATTTCCTCCATGTCATGCTCCTGCCAGATGGCGTTAAAGCGCTCCTGGAAGGAGATCGCTTCGTTGACCAGGTGGAAAAAATACAGCTGGTGAATCGCATGCAGCACCTGGGTCGTTATGTTGGAATCATCCTCGAACCGACGCTGCGCTTCCAGTATTTCCTCGCGGATGCTGGACATTTCGGTATCGAGCGTGTTCGCCGCTTCTCCGGCCTTTTTCAGACGTTCCCGGATATCGTCAGGCAGGCTTTCTCTATATTTATAGCTGAGCGAGTGCTCGATCGTAGCCCAGAAATTCATCGCAAGCGTCCGGATTTGAATCTCGGCTAGCACCTTCTTCTGCCCGAGCGCGGTCTGCACCGGATACTCGATGATCATATGGAAGCTGCGATAGCCGCTTTCCTTAAAGTTTGTTATATAATCCTTCTCATATAATACCGTCAGGTCCTTCCGTGCCCGAATATACTCGGCAACCCGCCGGATGTCTTCCACGAATTGGCACATGATCCGGATGCCCGCGATATCCTCGATTCCGGTTTCCAGCTGATCCATAGGAACATTAAGGCGTTTTGCCTTGTCCAGAATGCTCGATATCCGCTTGACCCGGCCCGTTACGAATTCGATAGGCGCATATTCCTCCCGTTTCTTCAGCTCTGCGCGCATCGTCTTGAATTTGACCTTCAATTCTTCAACGGTCTGCTCGTACGGAAGCAAAAATGTCCCCCAGTCTCTAACGTCCATTGCCCTTGCCTCCTGTCTTTACCCCTTTACCGATGATTCGCCCCGACAGCTTCGGAAATATGGCTGAAGCCGTCCTTGGCCAGCAGCTGCCTCAAACCGGCGTGCAGCTTGCGGTTGACCTCGGGCCCTTCATAGATAAGTGCCGTATAAATTTCTACCAGGCTGGCGCCTGCGCGTATTTTCTCATAGGCATCGGCTGCCGTGAAGATTCCCCCGGAGCCGATGATCGGCAGCGCTCCGCCGGTCTGCTTATAAATCCTGGAGATGATTTCAGTCGAGCGCTCGCGCAGCGGCTTCCCGCTGAGCCCGCCGGTCTCTTTGGCGTTGGTGTGCGTAAGCCCCTCCCTGGAGAGCGTTGTGTTGGTAGCAATAATGCCGGACACCCCGCTGGCACGGATCGTCTCCACCATGTACTCCAGCTCGGCATCGCTCACGTCCGGCGCAATCTTGACGAGCACA
Organism: Paenibacillus sp. FSL W8-0919; assembly: GCF_038003785.1. Lineage (NCBI taxonomy): Bacteria > Bacillati > Bacillota > Bacilli > Caryophanales > Paenibacillaceae > Paenibacillus > Paenibacillus sp. FSL W8-0919. The sequence continues at coordinate 3,094,644 of NZ_JBBOPV010000001.1, read as the reverse complement.
GCCTTCCGGCTGCCGTGAATCTCCGCCTGCCGGTTCATCTCGTTCATCACCGCTTCCAGCAATGACGAGAGCTCGCTGCCGTGCTGCAAGCTCCGCAGGTCCGGCGTGTTCGGCGAGCTGATATTCACCACGAAAAAATCGCCATACGGAAACAAAGCCTGGATGCAGGCCTCGTAGTCGCCATTCGCCTTCTCGTTCGGCGTAACTTTATTTTTACCGATGTTGACCGCTACCGGAATCCGGCGCTCCTTGAGCGCGGACAGCCTCTTCGCCATCGCATCGGCGCCTTCGTTATTAAAGCCCATTCGATTGATGAGCGCCTCATCCGGAGGCAAACGGAACAGCCTCGGCTGTTCATTACCCGGCTGGGCTTTCGGCGTAACCGTACCAACTTCCATAAAACCAAAGCCGATGGAGGAAAATCCCTTGACGGCTTGCGCATTTTTATCCAAACCGGCGGCAAGCCCGACCGGTGTCGGGAAGTGAAGTCCGAACAGGTCCACGGCCAAATCCGGGGTTTCGCTCACGCCATACATCCCCCGCATGACCGCTTCCGCGCCGATGACGCCGGAGGCACGCCCAAGGCCGCCGACCACGAGATGGTGGGCCTTTTCCGGGTCCATTTTGAAAAATAAAGGTTTGCCTATATTGCGGTACAGCACATCGACTCTTCCTCTCATCCAATTAATTTCTCTACCCTTCAGTTTATCCGTTTCCGCCGCAAAAAGAAAGTTTTTGGGCATAAACCGGGCGCGCTTGCGTACGGACATGTTATGGATTTTTGGGCGCAAACCCTATACAATATAAGGAAATCAGCGATTATTTCATTGAGAAAGAAGGGAACGCCATATGTCAGCCAAACGAAAGCCTCCAGTCCTGCAGCAAAAAAAAGAAGAGGTTAACAAGAAAGCTCTGCTGTGGATCGGCACAGGCATCGCACTCCTTGTTATCCTCATTATCGTACTGATTGTGATTTCCCAGCCTTAATCAAGCCAGTGATACACTTTGGCGGGGTTGGTCTGACCCTGGCTGTGCTTCAGCTTGAAGCGCTCTTTCGGCGTCCACAGGTCGTCAGGCAGAACCCCTTCCCGAATTTTCACCGAGGTTCCCATCGGAACGAGATCGAACAGCTCTTCGACATCCTCTTTCAGCATCCGGATGCAGCCCTCGGACTCGTCCGCGCCGATGCTGTCCAAATCCTCCGTGCCGTGTATCGCGTACTGCGTATCGGATAACTGCATGCCTCGTGTGCCGTAGGGGCCTCTGGTCGTCCCATTCGGGTTAACCACCTTATCGCTGATCTGAAAATCCCCAAGCGGCGTCTTGGCTCCGCCAAGCCCGACCGCATAGTTCCGAAGCATGATCTTACCGCTGACCACGGCGAGGCGATGCTTGTCCTTGTCAATGATGACCTGCAGCGGCTCCTTGAAATACGGAGCTCCGTCCGGCGAGGTGCCCCAGTATCCGGGCTTGTCCGCCGCTTCTCCTTCTTCCGCATTCCCCTTGGCATCGTCTTGTACCTTGCCGGGAGGGGCATCGTCCTGTTTCAGCTGAATCAGGACATCAAACATGTCCTCCATCGCAGTCGAGCGCCCGGACAGCCAGTTGTTCGGAAACGGCCGAGTCAGCTCATCCAGCGAACTCGGCAGCCGCCCGTGCCGTGTTTGATAGTTCTCCACCGCCTTCTCCAGCACGGCCGTCTCCAATTGCAGATCCGCCCACTGCTTCGCGCTGCGGGCCAATCCCGCACTGCTTTGCGGCTCGCACTCGCATTCTCCGGCAGCTCCTTCGAACGGCGTAATCGCTATTTCCCCTGCCCGGTCCCGATGCAATGCATATAACCGCTCCATATCGCTGCTCCAGAGCAGCCACTTGCCCCGGAGAGGCATACCAAGCGCAACCGACCATGAAGGTAATTGCTCGGGATGCATTAGAAGGCGAGGCAATGCGCTGTCTCCCTCTTCGTCCGCCCCGTCGCCGGCTACTGCGTTCCTGCCTTCGGCCACAGCTGTGAACATCGGTTTACCCGCACGTTCGCCCACCGCTTGCCTGATCGCCGCTGCGGAAGCCGGGGCTTCAGGCTGAGCATCGGCTTCCGCCGGCAATCCTCCCGGATATCCCGGAGCTTGCGCAGGCGGAATGAGAACGAGGAGCAGCAGCGCGAGGGCTACCAGCCAGCGCCGGTTCCGCCTCCGCTTGAGCTCCTTCTCCCGCTCGAGCTGCAGCAGACGCTGCTCGTAATTTTTCCATATGTCCGAAGGGACTTTGCTTAGCTCGAAGGCCTCGTATACCTCCTCAGCCCGGTTATAGCAGTAAGTGGCCTTGCCCTGCTCTCCTGCCCGCTCGTACTCCTTGCCCAGCAAATACCAGGCCATCTTGTTATCGGGATGGGTCTCCACATACCTTTTAAGGTACATTGAATTGTTCATATGAGAGCCTCCAATACGGCTTCAATTGTTATCTAGATCTGGATATGTCCATATCCTTTATATCGGATCCTGCATCCGGAATATGTATAAATTACAGATTGATGCCATATGTCATTCTAGCCTTATGTCCTTATGTCATGCTAGCCCCATATTTTCTGCCCCATGTCATCTTAGTCTTACGCCACTCTCTCGTGTATGTCGCTCGCAATTATCGTCATTTGCGCATACGAAAAACGTCCCCTGCCGCTGCAGGCAGGGGACGTAAGTTATGAGTTCATAAATATAGGATGTTATAGTATTTAGCCGACTCGCAATTATTCAGCGTTGAACGGTTCGTCAGCGATGCGGATCGAATCCGTCGGGCAACCGTCGCAAGCATCGAGCATATCGTCGTGCATGTCTTCCGGTATTTCCGTCACCCCGCGGTTATTGTCCCCGTTAAAGATTACTTCCGCCAGGCCTTCATCATCATAATCGTAAATATCAGGGGCTGTTGCTCCGCAAGCGCCGCATGCGATGCATGTATCTTTATCAACCCAGGTGTATTTAGCCATAGTCTCTCTTCCTCCTGTATATCTATAAACATTCTTTTAAATGAACAAAATACAAGCCAACGGATTTGCTCCGCCATCTTCATATATTAATACAATTTTTTTAGGAATACAAATAAATTTCCTAACATATTCCGACAAAACGACGTCTAATCTTCGTTATTTCGCGATTGGCCATGCTCTCTGGCAAAGTCCATCTGCAGCGATGTTCCTCTCCGTTTATGATCGCGGATGAGGGACGACGGATCATCACCCAGCATGCCGGCCGTCAGCACGGCGCTCTCCCCGAATTTATTGCGCAGCTCGTCCATAACCCGGGTCAGCGACTCCTTCTTCGGCTGCTTCTCATAATCGAACAGATCGAGCTGAATCGCCGCTTCCTCCTTCCGGGCAAGCTGCTGCAGCGTGACGCCGAGCAGCCTAAGCGGGCGTTCCTGCTTCCAATGCCGATCATACAATACACAGGCTTCCCGGTAGATGTCTTCCGTATTCTCGGTCGGAACGGAAAGCTGCTTCGATCGGGTGATCGTCTTCATATCCGGCGTGCGCAGGGTAATCTGGATCCCGCTGGCCATCAAGCCCTTACGCCTTAGCCGGCGCGCAACCTGATCGCTTAAATTCAGCAGCACGCGCTTCGCTTCGTCACTCGAGGTGACGTCCTGCGGCAGCGTCGTCGTGTGCCCGATGGATTTGCTCTGCTCCCGTTCCGCCACGACAGGTGAATGGTCAATCCCGTTCGCGGCGCGCTTCATCCAAGCCCCCGTCACGCCAAAGGCCGAAGTCAGCAAATGTTCATCGGCTTTGGCCAGATCGCCGATGGTGAGAATGTTCAGCTTGCGAAGCTTCTCGGCCGTCTTGCGGCCGATGCCGAACAGCTCGGCGCACGGCTTGCCCCACAGCACATTCGGCACATCCCGGATCCGGAGCACCGAGAGCCCGCTCGGCTTCTTCATGTCCGACGCCATCTTGGCGAGCAGCTTGTTCGGCGCGATGCCGACGGAGCATGGCAGGGACAGCTCCTCGCGGATCCGTTCCTGGATCTCCTTCGCGATATCGAGCGGTGTGCCGAATTGCTTGGAGCCGGTAATATCCAGATAGCATTCGTCGATCGACGTCGCTTCCAGCAGCGGCGTGTAAGCATACGCTATATTCATAAACGCATTGGAGTACTTCCGGTACAGATGGAAATCAGGCTGAATGATGATCAGGTCCGGGTACAGCCGCAGCGCCTGCCTTACATTCATTCCCGTGCGAATGCCGAGGGCACGTGCAGCATAGGAGCAGGTAACGATGACCCCTTTGCGCAGCTCGACGCTCCCGGCGACGGCCGTCGGCTTGCCGCGATACAGCTCCGGCTCTTCCGCCTCATGCACCGAGCAGTAAAAAGCATTCATATCCACATGTAGAATGACGCGGCCGCTGGCCGGATAATAATCATCAATATGTCCCATGGGGATACCTTCTTTCTGTTTGGTACGGTTCTATCTTAAATCCGAGACGCGGTTAATCTCATATTCGATAAGGATAAGGTTACATTCCTGACGCCTACAGCATACCCCTCGACGAATCGAACGGTCAAGACGGCTTGCTTTCTTAAAAGTTTGTTTTACTCTGTTACTTTCCCGCAAAGAAATGCTATAATACAAAATTATAAGAAAATCGTATACCAACAAGCATCATAAGAAGCACTGCTTCAGGCTTGCGGCATCTGGAATGCAAGCGCTATGAATGAATCACACACAAACTAAAAACAGTCCATCCCGGACACCCAAAAAGGAGGACATCATGTCTAAGTCCATTTCCATCTTTGATACGACGCTTCGCGACGGAACCCAAGGCGAAGGAGTCAGCCTGTCAGCGGACGACAAGGTCAAAATTGCCAAGAAGCTGGATGCTCTTGGTGTTCATTATATTGAAGGCGGGATCCCGGGAAGCAACAGCAAGGACATCGAGTTTTTCAAAAGAGTCCAGGAGCTTCGCTTAACCTCCAAAATAACGGCGTTCGGCAGCACCCGCCGCAAAGGTTCCGTTGCGGAGCAGGATGCGAATCTGAAGCGAATCCAGGAGTCGGGCGTACAGGCCGCGACGCTGGTAGGGAAGTCATGGGATTTCCATGTCCATACGGCGCTTCAGACGACGCTGGAAGAGAATCTGTCCATGATCTATGATTCCATCGCCTTTCTTAAGCAGAAGGGACTCGAGGTTATCTTTGACGCCGAGCACTTCTTCGACGGCTATAAGAATAATCCGGAGTATGCGGTTGCCGTGTTGTCCAAAGCCCGTGAAGCAGGCGCCGATTGGCTCGTCATGTGCGACACGAACGGGGGCAGCCTGCCGCATGAAATTTCGCAGATCGTCACTTCTTTGCAAGGCCCTCTGCCAGGTGCCAACCTGGGGATTCATACGCACAATGACTGCGAGCTGGCGGTAGCCAATACGCTAAGCGCTGTACAGGCCGGGGTCCGCCACGTTCAGGGAACGATGAACGGATACGGGGAACGCTGCGGTAACGCGAATCTGTGCTCCATCATCCCGAATCTGCAGCTGAAGCTCGGTTACGAATGCATCGGCGAAGAGAATCTGCGGACCTTGACCAATACCGCAAGATATATCAGCGAAATTGCCAATGTCAACATGCCGGTCAATCAGCCGTATGTCGGCAATGCGGCCTTTGCCCACAAGGGCGGCATCCACGTCTCCGCCATTTTGCGCGATTCCCGGACGTACGAGCACATCGAGCCTGAGAAGGTCGGGAACAAGCAGCGGGTGCTCGTATCCGAGCTGGCCGGCCAGAGCAATGTCGTCTCCAAGGCTCAAGATATGGGCATAGCGCTCGATCCGGCAAGCGAGCAGTCAAAGCATATTATCGGAAAGATCAAGGAGCTTGAGCATGAAGGCTACCAGTTCGAGGGTGCCGACGCATCCTTGGAGCTGCTGCTGCGGGAAGCGAGCGGGGAGCTGAAGGAGTTGTTCACCTTCGAATCCTTCAAAATGCTTGTCGAGAAGGCAGCCGGACAGCCGGTAGTCTCCGAGGCCTTCGTTAAGGTGAACGTTGCCGGGGAGAGCATCTACACGGCGGCTGAAGGCAACGGACCGGTCAATGCGCTTGACAACGCGCTCCGTAAGGCGCTCGTTCAATACTTTCCAACGCTTAAGGAAATGCATCTGGCCGACTATAAAGTGCGCGTCCTGGATGATAAAGACGCCACTGCCGCGAAGGTCCGCGTATTGATCGAATCGAAAAACTTCGAGAATTCATGGAATACGGTCGGCGTATCCAGCAACGTCATCGAAGCGAGCTGGGAGGCGCTGGTCGACAGTATGAGATATGCCCTCCTCGGCCAAATATCGCCGGAGCATGTGCATGCAGCCGAGAAACGGCAGGGGCTGGTCAATCACTAATCACTACTCCACTTAACGAAAAAGAGCGCGGGTATCCAAGCAAGATCGGATACCTGCGCTTTTTTATATGCCGCCGCTTACTCCTTGACAAGCTTCGCAACCTTCTTGTGCAGATCTTTCGGATCAGGCGCACCGAGTATGATTTCCTGGATGACGCCGTTGCGATCGATCAGGACGTTCGTAGGGAAGGCTTGGCCATGGTACAGCCCCTCGAACACCTCCCCCTTCGGGTCCGTGAGGATCGGATAACGAAGATTGTAGTCTTGAATAAACTGCTCTGCTTTTTTCTTATTATCGTATTTGCCTACATTAATCCCGTAAATCTCCAGTTCATCTGCGTACTGCTCCGCCAGCTTGTTAAGCTCCGGCGCTTCCTGCTGGCAGGGACCGCACCAGGACGCCCAGAAGTTGATCAGCAGCGCCTTATCACGCGGGCCTCCGGCGGAATACGTCTCTTTGTCATCAAAGCCTTGGAGCGTAAAAGTCGGGGCGAGCAGCCCTGCTTTGGCTCCCGTCTCGGTCGGAAGAGGCTTCTCCTGCAAGAAGACGGCCTCGATATCGTCGCCGGCCTGATTATAAATGACGGCACCCGCCGCGATAATGATCAGAACCAGGATCATGATGTTACGTTTCATGGGTATGGATTCCTTTGCTATACTTAGTAGGATGCTGCTTTGAAGAAGCGTATCCCCGCTAATATCAATCAGCATCCAATACCTATTGTACCCTGAAACCGGCAACTTTCAAACCACGCAGCACGAAGATAGTAATTGGAGGATGACCATGAATAAATCAGAGAATCCGTTCCGCCCCATTCTCCTCTGCAGGCCCGTATTCGAGCAGATGGCTGCTTATACATACGCCGCGCTTCCTCAAGAGGCATGCGGAATCCTTATCGGGCAGGGGAATCATCAAAATGCACCGATAAGCGTATCGGAATTTATACCTGTACCGAATACCGCCGAGGATCCGCTGCATCATTTTCGGCTTGAGCCGGCGGAATGGACCCGCCTTCTCCTGTCGAAGCGCGGCATCATCGGCTTGTTCCACAGCCATCCCTCCTCCCACCCGGAGCCCTCACGGAAGGACCTTGCCGACCTGCAGGCCTTCGGCGGCCTGTTCAGTATTTATCTCATCGGCACACCGGCTGGAACCGGGACAGAAGAGCTTAAGCTGAACGCCTACCGGGTTGAAGCACGCATGGACAAGGATGAACGAGGGGTTAAGAAAATACAATCGCTCCTCCCTCATACCTTCGAGATCCGGGACGATGGTTAGACAGCCCACCCCGGCTGCTGAACGATACTGCTACTGGCCCTTCAACGGCCGGAAACGGCTCGGGGCTCGTGCTGCGATTCAATCCTTGCCTAAATAAACGTACATATCGCCAAGCGTTTCGGCAAAGCCCCGCTCCTGGATTTCCCGTATATAGCGCGTCCACAGGCGGGCGGTCATCCGGGCATCGGACAATGCCTGGTGCCTTCCTTCCACCGGAATGCCGCTGCTTTGCAGCAGCTCATCCAGGCTGTAGCCAGTTTGTCCGGGGAAGAGCTTCTGTGCCAGCATCATCGTATCCAGCAGTCTGTGGGAGAGACGGACCTTAGACGTTTTCCACAGCGCCGCATTCAGAAACCCCCGGTCATGCGCGGCAGCATGGGCAACCAGAACACTGCCGCCGACAAAGCTCATGAAATCGCGAAGCCCCTCCACTAAAGGCGGGGCTTCATCGACCATAGCCTGCGTTATGCCCGTCAGCTCCGTGATCGAAGGAGGCACCGGAGCGCCGCTGTTAACGATCATGTGGAATTCATCCTCTTCGATGATTCGCTCTCCTATGGCCCTGACCGCTCCGAACGATAAGATTTCATCACCGTGCTGATGATGGAACCCTGTCGTCTCCAGATCGAACACGACGACCTCCAACTCGTTCAGGGGCGTCCCCAAAGCTTCCGGCCTCCGGTTATCCTTCATTTGCGAACGGATAAAGGCAAGCTGCTGCGCCGTCTGGGCACCGCGCATTGACGTGATGGCGGAATGGATGTTGCGGGGGCGGAGCATATTCCAGAACCCTCCGCCCGGTTGGACTGGCTCTGTCATAGGTTCCTCCTTTCCGCAAAACGATGCTCTCGCTGCAAGGAGCGGTGAATCCGTCTCACCACGCCCAGCGTATCGCGGAGCTCATACTGCACGTTTTTGTTCTTAAGCTGCTCTTTCTGAATATAACCGCTGCTCTTGACCAGCCCATCCTCGATGCGCCAAGGAGTATCGTTACGGTAACGCAAGGCTGTAAGGAATGCGCGCTGCACGCTCTCGAGCAGCAAATTATCCCCTTCGAGCAGCATCACTTTCTCCATCCGCTTCAAGGTGGAATGCTCGATAATTCCCCGCTGTAGCGCCATCGTTCGAATGCTGTTCACCAGCGGGATATACATCCCGTATTTCACGTCAAAATCGCCTGCATGCTCGCCGAACCTTTCGGTCACGATTCTGCCCATCACGTTTAGCGTAGCTTTATGCCGGACCGTGTTTCGCAACACGGCATGCGTAATTCCCGGATGCTGCGCCACCGAGCTTCGGAAATGGGACAGCCATGCATCAGAAAGCTCGGGGCATCCGGCGATGAGGCGAAGATCGGAGGCTATGATCAGATTCCGGATCGGCTCCCACTCGTGATTACTGCTCCATTCAAGGATCTGATTCTTCCAGTCTTCAAGACGCATACTCCACAAGGGCTCGGAGCACATCACCCTGCCCGGACATTTTGGATAACCCAGCACTTCCAGCATGTCGGCGAGTCTCAAACCGAATTCGCGGAAATATGCCAGATCCTCCCCCTGCATCTCATCGCCGATGATCAGACCGTTATCTTGATCGCTCCATAATGTCGCCTCCTGCCTTCCGATGCTGCCAAAAGCAACAAAAGCATAACGTGCGGGAAGCCGTCCGAAGCCGGCCTCCCACATGTTCTGCTCACAGAGCTCCGCTGCGCGCCTGTTGATCTGGTCATGCATGCTGTTCACGGAAGCGACCCACTCCAAAAACTCCATCTTGGGGCGCAGATCAAGCAGCTGCTGTTGACATGTAATCCGTACATCACGCAATTGCTCGACTGAATTTGCTTTCTGAATGTCCGGCATTTCCGAATGCTCCGGAAGCCGGTTGACGGATGCTTTGGATTCCATGCTGCGGCCTCCTTATTTATTCAATCATTCACATGACAGTAATGCTTAAAGCGCAGGATCACTGCCCGGTGCCGGATTCGGTCCGGTACGGAAGCTGCCCGATTTTACTTCGGATTCGGTCATCAGCTTCATTTGCTCCGGATAACCATACGTTCCGTGCTCGCTGATGTCCAGACCCATCAACTCCTCTTCCTCCGTTACGCGAAGACCCATCGTTACTTTCATAATGTACAAAATGATAAAGGAGATCACGAGCACGAATGCGAATGTGCCGATCAGCCCGAGGAGCTGCACGCCAAGCTGGCCGAAGCCTCCGCCGTAGAACAGTCCTGCTTTACCGACGCCGGTAATTTCAACAAGTCGTGGAGCCGCGAACAGGCCTGTGGATACCGCCCCCCACATTCCGGCGACGCCGTGCACGGAGAACGCGTATACCGGATCGTCGATGCCTTTGCGGTCAAACCACTGCGCCGTGAAAAAGGTAATCGTTCCTGCAATCGCACCGATAACGACTGCGGCCCATGGCTCTACGAATGCACAAGCGCCGGTGATTGCAACGAATGCAGCCAGAATACCGTTGAGCATGCTTGGAATATCGGCTTTGCCGAGCACCGCCCAAGAAATGAGCAGGGCTGCCAGCGCGCCTGCTGCCGCTGCGATATTCGTATTTAAAGAAACGAAGCCGAAGAATCCGTCCGTCAGCGCCGAAATGGTGCTGCCCGGATTAAAGCCGAACCAGCCGATCCAAATGATAAATACACCGAGAACCGACAGCACTTGGTTATGGCCGGGAATGCTGTTGGGCTTCCCGTCTTTGTTGTATTTGCCAAGACGAGGCTTCAGCAGAATAGTAGCTACCAGAGCTGCCGTAGCACCGGTCAAGTGAACGACGGTCGAACCGGCGAAATCCTGCATCCCCAGAGCACCGAGCCAGCCGCCGCCCCATACCCAGTGAGCAACGACCGGGTAAATGACGATCGTGAACAACAGTCCAAACACGATATACACGCTGAGCTTAGCGCGTTCTGCCATGCCGCCGCAGGCGATTGCCAAGGATACGGCAGCGAAGGACAGATGGAATAAGAACATAATCGTTGTCGGCACATCATAAATCGACAATGAGTCGAATGAGCTTGCGGCATTATCTCCGCTTAGGAAGAAGCCCTCAAACCCGAAGAAGCTGTTGCCGTTGCCGAAGGCCAGACCAAATCCGAACGCCCAGAATGCGACAATCGAAATGCCGAAGGTGAGGAAGGTCTTCCCAGCGACGTGCCCGGCGTTTTTCATCCGGACCGAGCCTGCCTCCAGCAATGCGAAGCCGGCTTGCATAAAGAATACAAGCAAGGCAGCCAGAAATACGAATACGGAGTTTAATCCCGCCGTCAATTCAACGTTTGAGGCCCCTTCTTCCGCGGCGAACGCATTAACCGGAAACACCAGTAATGCGAGCATCCCCACCATTAAACCAATCCATCTTTTTTTCATCAAGCCTTGCACTCCCCTTCATGTCATATAATATAACACAAGTTCAAATTCTTATTGTTATTATAGGGAGCATCCTTCGCGATTTCAACGGCTTTTTTCAAAAAAATGATAACAAACCGCCGTTTTATGTAATAAAATATAACATATAGTGTTTACAGTGCAAACTCTCCGTACATTTCTTAGGAAGCGGTATAGGGGCATCGGCCAGCATATTCGTCACAACTATGACGTTTGACTGTACGGTTCCGAATCATGTATCATATTTCTATTAAAATGAAAATATATTGCTTTCATTAATGTCCAATCAAAGAACCTGTGAGGTGATTTCATTATGGGGATCATGAAAGGAAACCTTTTCCGGATCGGAGAGCTGGCGAAGGCAGCCGGAATCAGTGAAAGAACCATTGATTATTACACCAAGCTGGGATTGATCTCCCCTGAAAAACGGACGTTAAAAAATTACCGTTTGTACAGTTCCGAAACCTTAAGCACGCTCGAACGTATTAATCAGTTGAAGCAAGAGAAATATACTCTCGAAGAGATTAAGGACAGATTGAACCGGTGGAAATCCGTACCGAATGATTCCGAAATGACCGAAAAGCTGACCGAACTGGAAATCCAGATGAAGCAGCTGGAGCGCAACGTCAAGGAGCTCAATCCGCTTCTTCGTGAGATGAAGCCTAGTCAGGCCCGGGAGGTACTTGCGAATATTTTGCCCAAAGGAGCTGCATGTATCGAGTCACTTCAAATTTTGCTGAATCAATTCACGTCGATGTAGTCATGTAGCAGTCACAATCTTATTACGATGGGGGTATGATAAATGTACGCTGACTGGATGTTTGTTCTTATTATCATCGCTTTTATTTTCTCTTTATGGGCACAGTTCCGGGTAAAAGGAACGTTTAATAAATGGGCTAAGGTTGACAACAGCACCGGATTGACCGGCTATGATGCCGCACGACGCATGCTCGACGCCAACGGTCTGCACGATGTGCCGATCGAACCGGTGCCGGGCGCACTGTCCGACCATTACGATCCCGTTAAACGGGTGGTTCGCTTGTCGGAGCCGGTATATTACGAGCGTTCGATCTCTGCGGTTTCGGTAGCATGTCACGAGGTGGGCCACGCAATCCAGCATGCCGAGCATTATCCGATGCTGGTGGCGCGTCACAAGATGTTCCCGGTCGTTAACTTCGCTTCCGGCATCGCACCGTTTCTCCTAATTGCCGGGTTCCTGTTCCAGGCGATGAACCTCGTCGGTCTCGGTATCATCTTCTTCTCTTGCGCCGTGGCTTTCCAGCTGGTAACACTCCCTGTCGAGTTTAACGCCAGCAGCCGTGCCCGCCAGTTGATGGTTCAGGAAGGTTATATTGCGAACAACGAAGAACGCGGTGTGGCCAAGGTACTGAATGCTGCCGCTCTGACCTATGTCGCAGCAGCGCTGATTTCCTTGCTGGAGCTGATCCGTTACATTATGATCTTTACAAGCAATCGAGAGTAATCTTGCTTACCATCACCCCCGATCGGGCCGCTAGCGGCATGATCGGATGACAATCCAAAGATGCAACAAGCAAAGGGCCTCCCCTTACAGCCGCTACCGGCGTAAAGGGAAGCCCTTTTTCTGTGGAAACTTATGATAATTCGAATAACGAACCGCAATGCGCTAACTAGGGAGATGAAACCGACTCCCCTTCTTCTCCTTCCGGCTTGACGGATGGATCAATCCCGAAATATTGAAGGAGGAATGTGCGGAAGGCCTGGGCAACAGGCGGAAGCTTCTCATCCGCGCGATGAATCAGGCCGATTGAACGCGTAACCTTCGGTTCGGAAATCTGAACACGGGCCGGCTGAAGCGGGTTGGTCTGAAACAGCGCCATTTCGGGGAGCAGACTAACCCCCATGCCGGCTGCAACCAGTCCCCGAATCGTATCCGTCTCTTCCCCCTCGAAGGCGATCTTCGGGGTGAATCCGGCTTCCAGACAAGCATGCCAGACGATCGGACGGAGGGAGTAGCCTTTGCTGAACAGCACAAACCGCTCATCCTTGAGCTGCTCCAGCTTGATCGACTTCTCGCCGGCCAGCGGATGATTCGGAGGCAGGATCGCGAACAGCTCCTCCGTCAGCACGATATCTCCATCCACCTGCTCATGCCGTTCCGGAAACGGCGACACGAAGGCCAGATCCACCTCCGCCGTCACCACATCCCGGATCAGCGTCGGAAACATGCCTTGCTTGAACCGGAATTTGACGTTCGGATACTTCTTCCGAAACTCGGCTACAATCGAAGGAATCAAGTGTATGCCAAGGCTGTGAGGAAATCCGATGCGAATCTCCCCTTGCTCCGGGTCCAGAAATTCATGAATTTCGACGACCGCCCGCTCCAAGTCTTTCATGATGCTTTCCACCCGTTTGCAAAAAAGCTGTCCGACCGGAGTCAGCTGCAGATTCCGGCCCTTCTGCATGAACAAATTAACACCCAGCTCTTCTTCCAATTGATGAATCTGACGGCTGACGGCTGACTGAGCCACATGAAGCTCCTCCGCCGCTTGGGTAACGTGTTCCTTCTGCGCAACCTTTACAAAGTATTGCAACTGTCGTAATTCCACGCCTTTTATCGCTCCATTCTCATTCCCTAGAAAACTTTATCGGATCATTCATTATATTTGTTACAGCACCTCTACAGATCTGATTAAGTCCTCTGCTTAAATAATCGAATCATCAGACCATAGAGGAAAAACCCGCCGATCAGTCCGCCGAAATGCGCGACGAGGCTGATTCCCGGCGTAAAGGAGAGGACAATCCCTAAGATCAGCAAAGTGAACAATGTCCTGCGCGACGCCATGTCCATGACATGCCGTTGAAAGAGCGCAATATACAGATAGGCTCCGTAGGCCCCGTAGATGGCGCCTGACGCGCCCACAAGAGTCTCATAGCCTTCCATACGGCCGTAATAAGCCAGGGCGATCACGTTCCCCAGAATGCCGCTGAGCAGGTAGAGCAGCCCGAACTTCCAGCTTCCCATAATGCGCTCCAGCGGCGGGACGAAGACGAGCAGGGCAAAGCTGTTAAACAGCAGGTGATCGAACCCGTTGTGCAAAAACATCGCCGTCACGTAACGCCAAGGTTCCCCCGTAAATTGCGGCAGATCCGTCAGCGCCCCGTATTTCAGCAGCGTGATCGGATTTCGGGAGCCGCCGTCGAAGACCGTAATAAAGAACATCACCAGGTTTGCAACCAGCAGCAGCGAAGTGACGGGATAATAACGGAGATAGCTTCTCCAGTTCTCATAACGAACAAATATCATAGCATCCTCCTCTTCCAAGCCAAACAGGACGTCCGGAAAGTGGACATATCCTTTTTAAAAAGATTATAATGTACCATGAACCTGATCACCAAACTTTGATATCCAAGGAGGAGATTTCTCATGGCTCAAGAACGCACGGGGGCTGCCACATTCAAGGGCAATCCTATTACACTTATCGGACCTCAGCTTAAGGTTGGCGATTCGGCACCTGATTTCACGGTGAGCAAAAACCTGCTGGAGGATGCATCCCTTAAGGACTTTGCAGGCAAAATCAAGCTGATCAGCGTCGTCCCTTCCCTCGACACCGGCGTATGCGATGCGCAGACCCGCCGCTTCAACGAAGAAGCCGCAGGGCTCGGAGACGACGTTGTCGTGCTGACGATCAGCGCCGACCTGCCGTTCGCCCAAGCCCGCTGGTGCGGAGCAGCCGGCGTCGACCGTGTCATTACACTGTCGGACTACAAATCCCGTTCTTTCGGGGAAGCCTACGGCGTGCTCATCAAGGAATTCCAGCTTGATATGCGCTCGATCTTCGTGGTCGACAAGGAAGACAAGATCGCCTATGTGGAATACCTCGGTGAAATGACAGAGCATCCGAACTACGAAGCGGCCGTCGATGCCGTGAAGTCTCTTCGATAGAACCGCTTAGCCGCGGTTACATACGAAAATAAAAGCATCACCTTTAAAAAAGCGGGAGAGCAGCTCTCCCGCTTTTATCTATTGCCTAAGCATCCACTTTATACTTGCCGAGCTTCTTGTCCAGCACAGCGTACAGGTTCAGGATGACCCGGTAATTCGCCCCCAGGTCGCCCAGCGAGCCGCGGGAGGCCGAATACATATCAACTGCGCTGCGTACGGGACTGATGCCCAGCACGGATACGGTAATGTCCAGCGTTCGTCCGAAGGACGTTCTTTTCTCGAGTGTGATTTCTCCAACGGACTTTACTTCATGCAGCACTTTATAGCCCGGAATTTTTTTGAGTGTCGAGGTAACCTCTTCAAAACACTTTTCTTTTGAAAGATTGTAATAACGCGTCTTCAGCTTGGGATCTTTCGCACGGTCGCTTGTGCCGTCATAGCTGCGCACGATACCGATTAGAACTCGTTTTAATGACAAAGACCGTTCCTCCTTTATAAATGACCGTTCCTTTACCTACTAGTTTAACATTGTTTAGGCTTTCAGCAAACCTTTATATCCAGCAAAAAAAGGCATCTCTTCACTTCGGATTCGAAATAAAGAGATGCCGCTTCATAATCAGTACGAAACCCGCCTATGCCGTCCGGTAAACATTGTCTTCGAACCTGCTTAAGCAGGTGGGTGACCGCAGAACCGCTTATGAATTCCCCTTGTCATATAGACAGGGCTTTCCAGCCACGGTTACATATTGATCTCCCTAGACATCGTCATTGGTTCAAAACAACGGAAAACCGAAACGAACATCGCAGGATGTAGTCTTATTATAGGGGGTTTTGCCGCAAAAGTAAACCTATGAATTTCGCGGTTTCGATCCTTTATCCTCGGTTTTGACGTTATCCATGCTTTCGAGCAGCGCCTGCTCCGTCTCCGATTCCTCTTCCTCGGCTTGTCTCATCTTCTCCTGCTGCTCCTGCATCTTGGTAAACGTTGCATAGAAGTTAAAGAACGCGAACAATGCCATCAGGCAGAAGAGGAAGAACACGAACAGCACAGGCATTTGCGTGCCGATATATACCAAGATAGCGCTTCCGGCAAGCGTCGAAAACACCCGGAACGGACGAATCAAGGTCAGCAGGACCGCATTTTTCAGAAGCTGGGTCGTCTTCATCTCATAATGGACCGTCATGGAAAAGAAATTAAACAACGAGACGAACAGCACGATGAGCAGCACCAGCATAACGATGCCGACGAGCTGAAAGCCGTCTCCAAGCTGCGTCATATACACCGTATAATCCACATACATAATCACGAACAGCAGGGTGTAGACGAATCCGCCGATCATGCTTTGCTTATAATTTTCCTTATAGCCCTTGAAAAACGTTTTAAATACAGGTACATCCGGGTTCCCCATCACCCACTTGCGGACTACGGTAAAAAGGGCAGCGGTTGCAGGGAACAGCACAAAAGGCGACAAGATCCCCAAAATCCAGTTCGACAGCAGCTGCTCGTTATGAGCATCCGGCGTCTGGACGGCCATCAGGAATTTGGTCAGTACGATAAACAGGAATGGCGATGTGCATAAAACCCATAAAATATTAGAAAACGCGATGCGGGTAATCCATTCGGTGAGCTTATATAAGCCACCCATGGCTCCTTTCATTTCCAAATCTTTTCCTCCTCACTCAAAGCATGCATGTATCTATTAATATACCTTATATCGCATAGGCATGACCAGAGCCTAATTTGCGGCGGTCTGGGTGAATATCCAATCGCATAACCTGATATCACCATAGGATATCTCGTAATCCATTCAAATCAATGCTTCAATTCTCACTAATCAGAGGAGGGAATATGCATGTCTAACGTAGGCGGTTACGGTTATGGCGGAACTACTGGAGTAGTTCTGGTTCTCTTCATCCTGCTTGTTATTATCCTTAGCACATTCTATATCTAATGGATGAATTAGC
Source organism: Paenibacillus sp. FSL W8-0919 (assembly GCF_038003785.1). NCBI lineage: Bacteria > Bacillati > Bacillota > Bacilli > Caryophanales > Paenibacillaceae > Paenibacillus > Paenibacillus sp. FSL W8-0919. The sequence continues at coordinate 3,077,687 of NZ_JBBOPV010000001.1, read as the reverse complement.
AGCTTAAATGCATGATACAGCTAAGCTAAACACCATTGAACTCGTAAAAAAAGACGAAGCGCCTCTGCCCCATGCGAATGCGGGCAGGTGCTTCGTCTTTTTCATTCCATTCAAGCGATGGCCAGCGGGCTATTGCCGCTGCCGATCGGATTACTCGTCTCCGCTGCGGTTCGGACGGCGTTCGCCGCCGCCGCTGTAGCTGCGCTGCTTACGTTCGCCGCTGTTGTTGCGGTCACGGTTGTAGCCGCCATCGCGGTTATTGTAGCTGCCGCCTCCGTCACGGCCGTAGCCGCCCTTGGAGTAGCCTCCGCGGTTGCCGCCACCGCCTTCGCGGTTACCGCGATAGCCTCCGCTGCGGCCGTTATAACCGCCGCTAGGCTTGCGTCCGCTGCGGATGTCCGGCTTCCGGCGCTTCGCGCGAATCGGATCCTCCGGCGTAAGGTGGATATCGGCTGCTTCCTTCTTGTCTCCGGTCAGGAGCTTCATCGCAGCTGCAAGCAGCTGAACGGAGTCATACTGCTCCAGAAGCTGAATGGCAAGCCCTTTATATTCGGTCAGCTCGCCTTGGTCGATGATTTCCAATACGCGTTCAGCGATGACGCGCTGCTTGCCTTCAATGGCTTCGGCCATTGTTGGCAGCGGCTTGCGCGGAATCCGGTGACGGGTAACGCGCTCGATGAAGTACAGATGATCCATTTCACGCGGGGTAACAAAGGACCATGCCGTTCCTTCTTTCCCTGCGCGGCCCGTACGGCCGATACGGTGTACATAGCTTTCCGGATCCTGCGGCAAGTCGAAGTTGACGACATGCGTTACGCCGGATACGTCCAGACCCCGAGCGGCTACGTCGGTTGCTACCAGCACATCGATGCTGCCGTCGCGGAACTTGCGCATAACGGTGTCGCGCTGGTGCTGAGACAAGTCGCCATGGAGGCCGTCTGCGGAATAACCGCGTTTTTGCAGCGCTTCGGCCAATTCGTCTACACGGCGCTTCGTGCGGCCGAATACAATCGCCAGCTCAGGCGATTCCATATCGAGGAGACGGCTCAGCGCCTCGAACTTCTGACGCTCAGGAACCTCGATGTAGGCTTGGTCGATCAGCGGTGCGCTCACATGCTTAGGAATGACGGATACATGCTCCGGATCCTTCAGGAACTGGGAAGCCAGCTTCTGGATGTTCGGAGGCATCGTTGCGGAGAACAGCAGGGTTTGGCGATTTTCCGGTACCAGCTTCAGGATGGATTGGATATCATCCATGAAGCCCATGTCCAGCATTTCATCCGCTTCATCCAGCACGACGGTTTGAACATCGTCAAGCCGGATGGTCTTCCGGTTAATGTGGTCAAGCAATCGGCCAGGTGTGCCGATAATAATTTGAGGCTTCTTTTTCAAAGCGCGAATTTGCCGGCCTATATCTTGTCCGCCGTAAATCGCAAGGGAGCGGATCCCTTTAAATCTGGACAATTTGCCGATCTCTTCGGCAACCTGAATGGCGAGCTCGCGGGTTGGCGTCATGACGAGAGCGACGATCCGCTCTTCTTCTTTCGCGATTTTGTGAATAAGAGGAAGGCCGAATGCTGCGGTCTTACCGGTACCTGTCTGTGCTTGTCCGATCATGTCCTTTCCGGTGAGGGCAATCGGGATGGATTGGGATTGAATCGGTGTCGCTTCTTCAAATCCAAGTTCCGTAATCGCTTGAAGCACTCGGGGCTCCAAGCCAAAATCTGCAAAATTTTTCAATAGGTTCATACTCCTTCTATCTGTGGACTCCACTTTCTTCTCTGTATTCTTAAGTAGTGGTAACGTTTATAGGCTTTCCCGGCCAGCAGGATTTTCTGCATGAGGTGAACCGGTATATTTCTCTCTGATCACCAGCGGTGTAACTGGTTAATGTATAATCATCCTGATAAGCTTCCAAAAAGTTATCATTGTAACGGACTACTCAAGAATATCCAATACATTATATCACAAAACATTTCTGGAATACCAGCAAGCTTCAAGAAGTCATAATAACCGGGAGGTGATTCCTATGTTGAAGCGTCTATGGACCTACTTCTCCATCCTATTCGGCGGCATCATCATTGCCGCAGGCTTCAATCTGTTTCTGATTCCGCACCATCTGCTCAGCGGCGGCGTTTCCGGCGTTGCCATGCTGATCGGTTATTTCACGCCGCTTAATATCAGCATCCTGTATTTCGTGCTCAATATCCCCATCCTCCTTGCAGGGTGGTTCCAGCTTGGAAAACATTTTGTCGTGCTCAGCGTGCTCTCGGTCCTCGTGACAACGGTGTTTCTCGAGATCATTCCGGTCAGCGCCGTCGCCACCGACATGCTCCTCTCTGCCGTCTTCGGAGGAATCCTGGTCGGCTTCGGAACCGGCCTGTCCTTCCGGGTCGGCGGCTCGACCGGGGGATTTGACATCATCGGCTCCATCGTCACGAAATATCGCGACTTTCCGGTCGGCAGCGTCCTGGTATCGCTGAACGCCATCGTTATCCTGGCCGTCACTTATCTCGAGAACGACTGGAACCTCGCGCTTGCCTCCATGGTGTCCATTTACCTGGCGGGCAAAATGATCGATATGCTGCACATCAGCCATATCAAAGTGACCGTGTTCATTGTAACGAATCAGACCGAGGCCCTGCTGGAGAAGCTGCTCAAGCGCCCACGGGGCGTTACGAAGATCAAAACCCAGGGGGCGTTCAGCCACAAGGAGAAGGACATGCTGATGACGGTCACGACGAAATATGAGCTCGCCGAATTAAAGCATATCATTACACAGACTGATCCGGACGCCTTCGTCAACATCGTGGAGACGGTTGCGGTGATGGGACAGTTCCGCAAGAACTAATTGCCAAGATTAAAACACGGCAATTTTTGTGGTATAATATGAATGCCAGGTTCCTACAATATTCATGAGCTACTCTTCGTTGCCCCAATTTTAATGTTTTTCCGTTTTACAATAAGAACGTCCTGCCTGACCAAATTTGGAAGGAGAGGGTGATTTTTTATGGAAATGGAAACGGTAAAATTGTCACAGATCGTCATGAAGTGGTTCCCGGAAATGATTCCGTTCTTCAGACAGAGCGAGCTAAATTCCATGATCGTTTTGAGGGACGGGCTGAATATTTTGGAGCAGGATGACGCTTTGGAAATTATTCAGTACAGCATTTGCGAACACCAAAGCCACACGCTGCTGCATTAATGGAATATCCGCTTGAAATATTTGCAAGATCAATGCCGTTGTTCACCGGTGCATGCCGCTGAACAACGGCATTTTTTGCCCGAATTCTCCTACGACGACAGCCCGGCTTGGCAAAGCTTAAGCCCCTCATCCTAAACATGATCGCTCTCGTCTTTGCCGGTGCATTTCTAAAATCCGATGCAGGATCGTTGATCTAGGCGATCCGTCTGCAATTAACTGTCCTCCCTTCAATTTCCTATCGTAATTATGTCCACTTTCGGTAAATATGGAAAAGTCGTTTAAATTGCCCTTCACCCGTTTAATGAACCAATACCGCATGCTTTAACTCCATATCTTGGGCGAATGTAACAAACCTGTTCTTTTTGAAAGCTGCGGTTCCATTATAATCATGGTGAATGTAGACAAGGGAGAGAGTAATTATGAACATCATCTTGGCATTTTTCATCTTGGCTGCCGCGGGCTTTGGCGGCTCCGGCGCGCAGGAGAGCCCGCTTACAACCCAATTGCAGGCTTCCTGGAACTCCGCCGTGATTCAGAGCATGCATCAAAATCAGGGGAAGGGTCAGGGACAGAACGGCATCAAGCCGAATACGACCGAGATCGACCCGCAAGTCGACGCACCGAAAGTCAAAGGCATTTATGTAACAGCTTACAGTGCCGGCGGCTCCAGAATGACACAGCTTATTGACCTGATGGACACAACGGAGCTGAACGCCATGGTCATCGATATCAAGGACGACGAAGGCTACATAACGTACAAAACCGATAATCCGAAGCTTCAAAAGCTTGGAAAGTCCCAGCCCTTTATCAAGGATATCCATCAGCTGATGAAACGGCTGGAGAAGCATGACATTTATCCGATCGCCCGTGTCGTCGTGTTCAAGGATACGATCCTGGCCAAGAAGAATCCGGAGCTGTCCTTCCGCAAAGGAGACGGCACCGTGTGGACCAACGGCGGCGGAGACAGCTTCGTCAATCCGTACAGCAAAGAGGTATGGGATTACAATATCGAAATCGCCAAAGAAGCAGCCAAGCTCGGCTTTAAGGAGATCCAGTTCGACTATGTCCGGTTCCCGGAAGGCTTTGAGAAGCGGGCCGACACTTTGAAGTATGTGAAAACCGAGCAGTCCCGCGTCGATGTCGTATCGGATTTCGTCCAGTATGCCCGTGAAGAGCTTGCACCGCTCGGCATCCGCGTTTCCGTCGATATTTTCGGCTACGCGGCATCGGTGCCGGCAGCAGAAGGAATCGGCCAGGATTTTGTAAAGATATCGAATAATGTGGATATTATCAGCCCGATGGTATACCCGAGCCACTACACGACGGGCTGGTTCGGCGCCGAGGTGCCGGATAAGGCTCCGTACCAGACCATCAAGGGATCGATGGAGGATACCCACAAGAAACTCAAAGAGCTGGGCGACAATAAGCCGATCATCCGCCCATGGATTCAGGATTTCACGGCCAGCTGGCTGGGCAAAGGGAATTATATCAAATACGGGAAAAAACAGATTGAAGAGCAGATTCGGGCCTTGAAAGATACCGGAGTCGACGAGTATTTGCTCTGGAACGCCTCCAACCGTTATACGGAAGGCGTGAAGTATAAATAAACCTTAAGAGCCAGGCCGATCATGCGGCCGGGCTCTTTTTCATGAGACTGCTCGAACAGGGCTGCGCTCCCATGCCTGAACGGAGAGATTGAGTTATTTCGGCCGGCATATGGACGTAAATGAACCTTTCGCTCCATTTACGAATATGGAGGCTTGGCGAAGGATTCATGTCTTGACATCGGATGCTATGATGATTGTGGGACATGCACTTTCCCGGTCCGAGCCTAAAAGGATGTCATTCTTTGGTTCTTTTACTGCGCGCGGTGTGGCGCGAATCTAACGAATGGTCACCGCTCGCATTCGGACAGCGTGCAAATACTAAAGAGAGAAAGGCAATATGCAGCATGCAATCTACCACGACGATCCAGGGGAAACTGAGGCAGTTCGCCGTCATTCTCATCCCCATTCTCGTAACACAGCTGGCTTTATCCGCCATTACTTTTTTCGATACGAATATGTCCGGCAAATTCAGCTCCGTCGATCTGGCCGGCGTTGCGATCGCCACCAGCATCTGGGTTCCGGTACAGACCGGACTCAGCGGCATTCTGATGGGAATTACCCCCGTCGTCTCCCAGCTAGTCGGCGGGCGCCAGGAGAACAAGGTGGCCTATCAGGTTAACCAGGCACTGTGGCTGTCCATCTTGCTGGCCGTTATCGTGCTCGCTGCGGGATACGCCGTCGTCCCGAGCATTCTCGGAGCGATGAACCTGGAGCCTGAGGTTCGCCATGTCGCCGCGAGGTTTTTGGCCGCCATTTCGGCAGGCATTATTCCGCTGTTCGCCTATACGGTGCTCCGCTGCTTTATCGATGCCCTTGGACAAACCAAAATTTCCATGGTCATCACCCTGATTACGCTTCCGATCAACGTCGGGCTGAATGCCCTCTTTATCTATGGCTTTTGGGGCTTTCCCAGGCTTGGAGGCGTCGGGGCCGGCGTTGCATCCGCCATTACCTACTGGGCGGTGCTGGTCATTGCGATCATAACCGTCCACCGGGTGCACCCGTTTGCTGAATACGGCATCTTCCGCAGTTTCTCCAAGATTTCCTTCAGCGCTTGGAAGGGACATTTGAAGATCGGATTGCCCATTGGCTTCTCGATTTTCCTGGAAACCGCCGTGTTTGCAGCCGTAACGTTGCTGATGAGCGGCTTTGATACGGCTACGATCGCCGCGCACCAAGCAGCCTTGAACTTTGCCTCCACGCTGTACATGCTGCCGCTGAGCATCTGCATGAGCTTAACGATCCTGGTAGGCTACGAGGTCGGATCGGGTCGGATGAAGGATGCATGGCAGTACGCCAAGCTTGGGATCGGCACCGCCGTCATCCTCTCGCTGATAACGGCCGTCATTCTGCTTGTTGCCGGACGCCAGGTTGCGGGCTTGTACTCGAATGAACCTGCCGTAATCGCACTCATCCAGCAGTTTCTCCTGTATGCGATCTTCTTCCAGATCTCGGACGCCATTGCGACACCGACGCAGGGAGCGCTGCGGGGGTACAAAGATGTGAATGTGGCTTTCATCCTGGCCCTCGTCTCGTTCTGGGTGATCGGCTTGCCCGTCGGATATGTACTGGCCAATTACACGGATTGGCACGCCTTCGGCTATTGGATCGGCCTCATAACGGGCCTTGCCGCCGGTGCAGCGCTTATGCTGAGGCGCCTGGTCAAGATCCAGCGCAGATTCACCGAGCAACAGATGCCTGCTCGATCAGCCGCTTCCTCGCTTCCTCATCATCAATAGCCCGATTAAAAAAGACCGTCTTCCATTGCAGCGCTTCAGCTTCTGCAATGGAAGGCGGTCTTCTTTTGGTTGTGCATTAAAGGAAATCCGTAATTCGATTACTGCGACAGACGAAGTGCCAGATCGTACAACTCTCGATTGAATTCCTTCTTCGTATTCACGACCTTGTCAATATCGGTCAGGACGAGCTCGCCTTTGATGATGCCGCACCCTTTATCCGATTCTCCGTTGATCAGGCTGCGTACGGCGAAGTCGCCGAGACGGCTGGCAAGATTGCGGTCGAACGGCGTTGGCGCACCGCCGCGCTGAATATGTCCAAGCACGGTTACGCGGGCGTCGATGGAAGCATGACATTCCTTCAGCTTGCTGACAACGTCTTCGCCCCGGCCCACGCCTTCGGCTACAATAATGATGCTGTGGCGCTTGCCCTTCGCAAAGTTCTCTCTGAGGCGCTCTGCCACCTCATCCAGGTTAAATTCCACTTCAGGGACCAAAATAGTCTCTGCGCCGGAGGCAAGCCCTGCATGCAGCGCAATGTCGCCGCAGTGGCGTCCCATGACCTCGACGACGGATGAGCGCGCATGAGAGGACATCGTGTCGCGCAATTTGTTAACCGCATCGACAACGACGCTTACCGCGGTGTCAAAGCCGATCGTGTAGTCGGTAAAGGAAATATCGTTGTCAATCGTTCCCGGCAGACCCATCGTTTTGATGCCGAGCTTGCTCAGCTTGTTAGCGCCTTGGTAAGAGCCGTCGCCGCCGATGACAACGAGTCCGTCGATGCCGTGCTGATTCAGCACATCAGCGCCCCTCTGCTGCCCTTCCGGCGTCTTGAACTCCGCGGATCGGGCCGACCGAAGAATCGTGCCTCCCCGCTGGATGATATCCCCAACACTGCGAAGATCCATCTTGATAATATCGTTCTCGAGAAGCCCCTGGTATCCGCGCTGGATCCCGTATACCTCAAGCCCATAATACAAACCGCTGCGCACCACGGCGCGAAGCGCTGCGTTCATCCCCTGGGAATCCCCGCCGCTCGTAAGAACTGCAATTTTTTTGACTGCTGTCATAATTCTTGTTTCCTCCTTCTATGTCACTCATGCTTATGCTTGCGAATCCAACGACTGTTGACGTAGAAGAACAGCCTTGTCATCGGGCTTCTCCTCATCAGGCGTTTGGACACGGTGCGAACCAGCTGCTGCTCGCTGACTTTTGGATCGGATAAATATAACGCCAGTAATCCCTCAATGATCATCCGATGAAAAGGGGTGGAGGGAATTGCTCTGACATCCTTCCGGGCCCAATCGACAATGGAAGCAATGCGGTTCAGCATCGTATCGGCATCTTCGTAGTAGTTGCAAAAGTTCAGATCGCCGCCCAGCCTGTCTTCGTCCTGATCAATCAGGTAATCCAGCATAATGTGGAGACTGCATACATTCGGAAAATAAGAGGCATGAATTCTGGATGCATCCTCATCATCCAAAAACGGATCGGTCGCAGCCAAAAACAGCATGAATACGCCCAGCGTGGATCCCGTTGCAGCAGCAAACTCATTCCACCGCAAGTGCGGCGTATGATGGGCATGCTGGGACCACCATTCAAGCAATGCAGCCTCCCGCTGATCCGGGTGGATATGCTTGTAAACCTGCAGATCCGTGTACAGCCCGGCCAATTTCCTTATGTATGGCTTTGCTGCCTCATATCCCGACAATTGGCCGATGCAGTCCCGGCATGTCTGCACCAGTCCGGCCAGATAGCCTCCATCCTCCCTCTCGGTTCGGAGCGAGTAATAATCCGCCATCTCGTCTTCAGGCGTAACGGCATCCAGCATCGATTGATGGAGCTGCCGAAAATCCGCCGGATCCAGCGAAGTGCTGCGGTCACATAAATTATCGAGATAATCGCTGATCGTCTGGTAAGCAACAATCAACGGGATGAGTATATGCTTCTCTGGCAAATTGGCGGCGGCATATACCGCGCCTCCCTGGCAGTGGAATCTTTTGGTCTCTATACTGGCCAACGCCTGCTTCCGAAGCTCCTCATCCGGAATTTGCTCAGCCTCCCGGCGCCACTTCTCCAATTCAGCCCGCACTTCCGGGAGAATATATCGGTATACCCGGCTCATCAATCCAACCGGGCTTCGCGGAACCTTGCGGCTTAGCTCTTGATTATTCAATGAACTCTGCCTCCACATGGTTGTCTTTTTTATACCTATCCAAATCAAACCTATTATAATATGATCGGTCATTTTGCACAAATAACACACGTCATTGACGGCACGAAGGCCATGGTGTAACGCCGTTGCTTCCAGCTATCCCCAAGAAGACAATCATGTTATACCAACCATGATGGATCAGCTGTACCCGTGAACAGGCCATCCCACGCAAAAAAACACAGTTCTCAGGGAGAACTGTGCTTCATGCCTAGGTAATTCTATAAGATCTCCTCTTCGGAGTTAGCTTACAGTTTTGTTACGTTGGCTGCTTGAGGACCACGGTTACCTTCTGTAATTTCGAATTCTACCGCTTGACCTTCTTCCAAAGTTTTGAAACCTTCTTCTTGAATTGCGGAGAAGTGTACGAATACATCCTCGCCACCTTCAACGGAAATGAAGCCGTAACCTTTTTCTGCGTTAAACCATTTAACTGTACCTTTCAAATGAACAACCTCCTAAAAATACCGCCATCTATGGCGAATATCCATATTATATCCCATGTTTTCCGACAATGCAATCCGTCAAACCCCCAGATGGAGCTTTTTTGGACCGATATTTTTACGTCATCATGATTTGCTTTTGAGCCCTTGTGTGCGTTATCATTGACCCAAAAGCCTAAGTAGCGGACGGAGAATGCATATGATCAAAAAACATGAAATATACAAAAAAGACAAGTGGAACATGATGACGGTCGAGGTTCAGGGCCGCTACATTGTACTCCGCGAAATTTCCGACCAGTGGGGCGAAGAGACGCATACCTTCATGAGCCGGCCGGCCTTGATGGAATGGGCTAGGAATCGCTTCCCCAAAGAGGATTTCGAAGGACGGGAAGAGGAATGGCAGGACATCATGGCTTCCTTTAAGCAGGTGTAAACGATGGATACCACGAATATTGTCATCTTCATTATTTTGGCGTTCAGCCTTGGCGCCATCATGATCCTGAATCGTGACCGGATCCCGGCAAGGCTGCGCCGCGGAATGGCCCTGATTGCCGCCGCCTTCATTTTGTTTGCCTTTTACCTTATTGTATACACTTTTATTAATCTGGGTTCCTCATAATTTATAAGGATGAAAGAGCCGGGTACGCGGCATACTATCGCTCGAATGCGATGAATTCGAGGAGGTTGTGCCATGAAAGGTTCCAAGGCGCTTTGCATTACGCTGGTCCTCTGCCTGCTGCCTTTTGCCGCTGCCCGCTCCGAAGCCTATACTGAGGAAGCCCGGACTCCAAATAATACATATCATGCAAGGAGGATCTCTATGGAACAACTACTGAAACGCTCCGAAGTACCGAAGGAGCACCAATGGAAGCTTGAGGACATGTTCGCCGATCAACAGGCATGGGACGACAGCTTTGCCAAGCTGAAGGACCTGCTGAAGAAAACGGCCGATTATCAAGGCAAATTAAACAATGCCGCTTCAATCAAGGAATGCTTCGAGCTCGAAGACGAAATTTCCTACCATGCCGAGCGTCTGTACGTATATGCTCATATGCATCATGACGAAGATACCGCGAATCCTACATATCAGGCTTTGTCCGCCAAAGCCAAAAAGCTCAATGTTGAGGTGGGCGAATCCCTCTCCTTCATTACGCCGGAAATTCTGGCCCTCTCCGATGCGGAGCTGGATCAATTGATTGCCGATCCCCTGCTGAAGGAATATCAATTCACCCTTGTTGAAATGAAGCGGGAGAAAGCCCATGTGCTCTCCAAAACCGAAGAAGCGCTTCTGGCCCAGGTCGGAAATCTATCCTCTGCGCCGCAGACCATATTCGGCATGCTGAACAACGCTGATATGAAGTTTCCGAAAATCAAGAACGAGGACGGCAAGGAAGTGGAGCTGACCCACGGGAACTACATTCAATTCCTTGAAAGTCCGAATCGCGAAGTCCGCGAGCGTGCGTTCAAAGCCGTCTACGAAACCTACGGCAAGCAGAAGAACACCTTGGCCGCAACGCTTAATGCCAATGTGAACAAGAACATCTTCTACTCGCGTGTACGAAAGTATCCGTCCGTGCTGGAGATGGCTTTATATGGCGATAACATTCCGAAGGAAGTCTACACCAACCTGATCGATACGATCCACGAGAGCCTCCCGCTCCTGCACCGCTACATGGAGCTTCGCAAGAAGCTGCTTGGCGTGGATGAGCTGCATATGTACGATTTGTTCGCGCCGCTTGTCGAAGAGTATAAGTGGGACATTACGTACGAGGAAGCGAAGCAGATGACCAAGGAAGGACTCGCCCCGCTTGGCGAGGATTACCTGAAGAGTCTGCAGGAAGGCTATGACAACGGCTGGATCGATGTCTATGAGAACGAAAACAAGCGTACAGGCGCATACAGCTGGGGCGCTTACGGCACCCATCCTTACGTGCTGCTGAACCATAAGGATAACCTCAACAGCATGTTCACCCTTGCTCACGAAATGGGTCACGCGCTGCATTCGTATTATTCCGACAACAACTTGAAATACCGTGATGCGCAGTACACGATCTTCTTGGCTGAAGTGGCTTCCACAACGAACGAAGCGCTGCTGATGGATTACCTGCTTAAGAACGCCAAGGATCCGAAACAGAAGATGTACCTGCTCACTTATTATGCCGATCAGTTCCGGACGACCGTCTTCCGGCAAACGATGTTCGCCGAATTCGAGAAGATCGTCCATGAGCGCGCCGAGAGCGGTGAATCCTTGACGGCTCAGGATCTATCGGACATTTATTACGACCTGAACGTCAAGTACCACGGTAAAGGCATGCAGGTAGACAAGGAGATCGGAATGGAGTGGGCCCGCATCCCTCACTTCTATACCAGCTTCTATGTATACAAATACGCAACCGGCTTCTCCGCTGCAACGAGCTTCTCGAAGCAAATTCTGGAAGACGGCCAGCCTGCGGTGGATCGTTACCTCGGCTTCCTTAAGAGCGGCGGCAGCGACTATTCCATTAACATCCTGAAGAAAGCCGGCGTGGATATGTCCTCGCCGGAGCCGATTCGCGAAGCGATGAGCGTTTTCGAGGATATTATCAACCAAATGGAGCAGTTGACGAAATAACGATCAAGCACTTACCCGCGTTTCAATCGATCTCAATTGACCGGTGGAATAAAATCCCTTGCCCTTGCAGGCAAGGGATTTTATACTGTGTGAGGAAGGAGGTGTTCCCAGTGAAGATTCAATGGTCATTAATCGCTGCCCTGCTGTTTGCATTAATCACGGCTGTATTTGCCGTCATCAACGTCAATCCGGTACAGGTGAATTTGCTGTTCGGTACCGTCGACATCCCGCTAATCCTGCTGATTATTGGCTGCTCGCTGATCGGGGGATTGATCGTCGGAGCATTCGGCATCTACCGCCAATATCAGATGCAGAAGGAAATCCGTTCGCTCGCAGAGCAGCTCATCCATATCCGTGAGGTTACGGGATACACCCCTGAAATGCATGCCGCGGATCACCAGCTGGAGGAAGAGCAGAAGGAAGAATCCAAGGAAGGTCCGAAGCTCTAGATAACGGTTCCTGCCTATGGATTCACATCCTATGCTTCCATTTGTTGTTCCAAGCTCATACATACAACTCCGAGGAGGCTGTTGCTAGATGTCGATACAACCGAATGAAACCTATATCCTCAATCTGTTGAAGGAATTGCTGGATACCCCAAGTCCGACCGGATATACAGGACATATCATGAAACGAATCGAAAAGGAGGCTGCCTCCCTCTCCGTCCCGCTGGCCTGGAATGAAAAAGGCGGGGCGATCCTGTCCATCACGGGACAGGATACCAGCCGTACGGTAGGCTTGAGCGGGCATGTGGATACGCTCGGCGCCATGGTTCGCGCCATCAAATCCGAAGGCACGCTGAGGCTCACTTCCGTCGGCGGTTATATGATGAACAGCATTGAGAACGAATACTGCGTCATTCACACCCGCAGCGGTAAGAAATATACGGGGACCATCCTGTCCACGCACCCATCGGTGCATGTCTACAGCGATGCCCGCGAGTTCAAACGCGAGGAAGCCAATATGGAAGTCCGAATCGATGAATGGGTTGAGTCTGCGGATGATGTGAAGAAGCTCGGCATCGGCGTCGGCGATTTCGTATCCTTCGACGCCCGTGCGGTCATTACGCCAAGCGGCTTTATCAAATCCCGGCATCTTGACGACAAGGCAAGCGTTGCTGCGCTGTTCGGCCTTCTGGAGAGCATGAAACGCGAGAATTGGAAGCCGAAATACAATGTTAAAGTACTGATCTCGAACTACGAGGAGGTCGGACACGGCGCAGCTTACATTCCTTCGGACATCAAGGAGCTCATCGCCGTGGATATGGGCTGTATCGGCGATGATTTAAGCTGCAAGGAAACCGACGTTTCGATCTGCGCCAAGGATTCCTCCGGTCCATACGATTATGAAATGACAAGCCGTCTGATCCAGCTGGCCGAACAGGAAGGCATTGCATATGCCGTTGACGTGTACCCTCATTACGGCTCGGATGCATCGGCCGCGCTCGGCGCAGGCAGCAACATCAAAGCAGCACTCATCGGACCGGGCGTTCACGCATCCCATGCGATGGAAAGAACGCATAAACAGGCCGTTTTAAATACGGTGAAGCTGCTTGCCGCTTATGTCAAATAATCAAGATGTAAAGAAATAAGCTCCGAACCGGTAAAAAGGGACGCCCGCTACGGCCATTGGCCGACGGGCGTCCCTTTTTCTTCGAACGGCGAGTTACGACTTCTTGCTCTGCTCTATCTTCTCCGCCAGCTCGTTCAAATACGTCCAGCGCTCCATCAGCCGCTCCAGCTCCTGCTCGCATGCCTCCTGTGCCTGAAGCAGCTCCTGGAGCCTCGCAGCATCGCTTCCGGCAGCCTCCATCTCGGTCTGGACGGCGGCGAGCTTATTCTCGGCTGCCTCGATCAAACCATCGATCTGTTCAAACTCCCGCTGCTCGTTGTAGCTGAACCTGAGCTTTTCACGAGGCGCTTCCTTCGCCGGGCTGCCGTTTCCGCTGCCTGCCGCCCTCCCTTCCCCCGATGGGCTTCCTGCTGCTCCTGTACCGGCGCTATCTCGGCTTCCTGATGCTCCGGAAGCTTCCCCACCATTGCGCAGCATCCATTCCGCATACTCGCTGTATGAGCCTACGTGCACACGCACACGTCCTTGGCCTTCGAAAGCCATGATTTTATCGACGGTACGGTCCAAGAAGAAACGATCGTGAGACACGACGATAACAACCCCGGGGAACTCATCCAAGTACTGTTCCAGGACCGACAGCGTCTGGATGTCCAGATCATTCGTCGGTTCGTCGAGCAGCAGCACATTCGGAGCGCTCATCAGCACCCGCAGCAAATATAATCTGCGTTTCTCGCCGCCCGACAGCCTTGCAATCGGCGTCCACTGCATCGCCGGAGGGAACAGGAAGCGCTCAAGCATCTGGGCTGCCGTAATCGCAGAGCCGTCTGCTGTCCGGACGACCTCCGCCTCATCTTTAATATATTCGATCACCCGCTGGCTTCCGTCCATCTCCTGATGCTCCTGGGTGAAATAACCGAGCTTCACCGTCGGACCCATCACGATCTTCCCGGAATCCGGCTCAAGCCGGCCTGCGATGAGATTCAGCAGGGTCGATTTGCCGCTGCCGTTAGGACCGACGATCCCGATCCGGTCCTCAGGAACGGCAATATAGGACAGATCGTCAATAAGAACCTTGTCGCCGACCGTTTTCCGAAGCCCTTCGATCTCCAAAATCTTGCGCCCGAGCCGCGTCGAGGCAACCGAGACGTCCAGCTCGCCCGAGCTGTGGACCGGCTCCTGCTCCTTGAGCTTCTCAAACCGCTCAATTCTCGCCTTCTGCTTCGTCGTCCGGGCCTTCGCGCCGCGGCGGATCCAGGCAAGCTCATTTCGAAGCAAGTTTTGCCGCTTCTGCTCGGATGCCGCTTCCCGCTCTTCCCGCTCTGCCTTCAATTCAAGAAACCGGCTGTAGTTGGCCTCGTACCGGAATAGGCGCCCGTGGTCCAGCTCCAGCATCACGTTGGCCACGCGGTCAAGGAAGTACCGGTCATGCGTAATCATGAGGAGCGCGCCCCGGCGTTTTTGCAAATACTGCTCCAGCCAGGCTACCGATTCATTATCGATATGGTTGGTGGGCTCGTCCAAGATGAGCAAATCCGAGGGCTGAATCAATGCGGCGGCCAAAGCGACCCGCTTCCGCTGCCCGCCGGACAGCGTCCCCATCTTGGCATCATAATTCCGGATTCCGAGTTTGGACAGAATGATCTTGGCGTCGCTCTCCAGCTGCCAGGCCTGAAGATTGTCCATCTGCTGGCTCAGCTTCAGCAGCTTCTGCTGAAGCGCCTCATCATGCGGGTGGAGCTCCAGCAGCTCCATCGTTTCCGTATATTCCCGGATCGCCTTCATCTCCGGCAGCTCGCCTTCAAATACTTGCTGCAGCACCGTGTTATCGGGAGCAAATTCCGGATTTTGGGAAAGATAGCGCACCCGAATGCGTCCGCCGATCGATATTTTACCCGAATCCGGCGGCTCCAGGCCGGCGATAACCCGCAGAAAGGTGGACTTTCCCGTGCCGTTTACGCCAATGATGCCGATCTTATCCCCATCCTCCATACCGAAGGAGGCATCCTGAAACAGGATTTTCTCTCCATAGCTCTTCGTCAACTGTTCAACGGTCAAGATATTCATTCTTCTGATCCCTACTTCTGTATATAAATTTCGGTGTTCGCTTCGCTCTTTAGCCGTCAGTAATTCAATAAATCGTAAATAGAAGCGCCGTCCCGTAAGCCGCGGCCCCTCCGAGCAGCGAGCTGATCAGGTTAACCGCATCATTGGAAAGCCAGCGGAAGCCCCGATGATAGACGGTTGCCTTGCCGCAATGCCGGGAGACCTCAACCGCTCTGCCGCAAACTTGGCAGCGGTACATAACTTGAAGAGATGCTCCTAGGATCGAATCCGCAAACGCACCGACCAGCCCTCCGGTCAGTCCTGCCGCCAGGTAAGGCAGAAAGGAGGGATCCATCCCGCTCCATTCAGCCAGCAGCCACCCTCCGGCTCCGATCTGCAGGCTTCCCGCCCCGGCCGCACTGGATCCGAGCCAGGTTATGCCGCCAGATTCGCCGGCTGTCAGCTTCCTGCCGCCAAGAATGGAGCGGGGCTGCTTGCGGCTTAGACTTCCCAGCTCCGTTGCCCACGTATCCGCCGTTACCGTTGCCATGACGCCGATGTACAGCATCACCCAAAGCTCGGAGGGTTGAATAGCATGCAGCAGGCACAGGATCATGCCGATGCCCCCATTGGCGAACACCTGCCCCGCATCGCGGCGTCCGGTCTTCGCATAGGATTTCTCCAGCTCTGCCTTCCTTCTCTTTCCGTACCTCGTCAACAGCGTCGAGGTGATGAAAAAAAGAAGCAGGGTCCCGAACCAAAACAAGTTCCCCGCTCCGTAATAAATCGTACCCATCAGAATCGCGGCGGCCGCGCCGGATTCCGAGAGCGATCGTCTCCGGTAAGCCGCTGCGGCCACCATCGCCGCACAGACGGCCCCGATCAACCAATCCATTCTAGGACCCCTCCACCCTATCGCGTAATGCTTAACCGATTTCGCAGCGGCCCAGACGGACATCGCCCCAATACAGCTCGAATACATCGCCGGATACGGCCGGACCGACACCCGCCGGCGTTCCCGTAAAGATCAAATCTCCTTTGCCCAAGCCGTAATGCTTACCGATATAGTCGATAATCGTCTGAAGGGAGAAAATCATATCCTTCACATTCCCCCGCTGTACCTCTTCCCCGTTCTTGATAACCGTAAAGTCCGTATCCGCCAGCGACTCCGTGCCGGGAAAGGCGATGGATGCTGTCAGCGGAGCGGACGATTTGAAGGCTTTCGCCGCGGTCCAAGGGTGTCCCTTTTCTTTAATAACGGACTGCACGTCCCTTAGCGTAAAATCAATGCCGAGCGCCATCGTATCGACCAGCTCGTCAACGCTCATCCCCGGCTCGTAATCCCGGGCTGCCTGGATGACCAGCTCCCCTTCGAAATGAAGGCTGCCCCGGTCCAGCGGCAGCTGCAGCACGCTGCCGTCCAAAGGAACGACAGCATGGGAAGGCTTGAGGAATATCATCGGCTCCTCCGGAACGGCATTGCCGAGCTCTGCCGCATGCAGCTGATAATTGCGTCCGACACAATATACGTTACTCACTAATGCACACATGGTATTAGAACCTCCATTTTCGTCGCCAGAACGGAACTTTGGGCGCGATTTTCTGAATAAAAATCTGCCCCCACGTATCGGGGCGGTTCGTACAGATCATAATGTCCGGGCTCATCTTGGCCAGTGTCCGCATGCTCTTGGCATCATCCACGGTCCAGGCCATCGGCGTGATCCCGTT
The DNA here is from genome assembly GCF_038003785.1 of Paenibacillus sp. FSL W8-0919. Taxonomy (NCBI): domain Bacteria; kingdom Bacillati; phylum Bacillota; class Bacilli; order Caryophanales; family Paenibacillaceae; genus Paenibacillus; species Paenibacillus sp. FSL W8-0919. The sequence continues at coordinate 3,060,527 of NZ_JBBOPV010000001.1, read as the reverse complement.
CCGCACCAGCTCGGCTGCAAAGGCCGCATCCAGATGGGAGTATCCGATTGATAAAAACGAACATTTCATTTGCTTAAGCCGGGATATCAAATTCCGGGGATGCGCATCGATAATAAGTCCGGTTCGAACTTCAGGCTCCAATTCCTTCGCTTTGATGAGCGCCTTCGGCTCAAAGGAGGTAAGCACCACATCCGGCAGCATATGGTGTGCGCGAATCCGCTCCAGAACGGCCTCCTCCAAGCCCGGGTACATATCGCCGCTTGTCTTGAGTTCAATGTTCAGCTTCAGCCGTCCCTTGACCATCTGCAGCACTTCGTCCAGCGAAGGAACCTGCTCTCCCTTGAACTGGCGTCCTTTCCACTGGCCTGCATCCATTCTCCGAATTTCCTGCCAGGTCAGGTCCTTTACCTTCCCGCGCCCGGTTGTGGTCCGATCCACGCTGAAATCGTGGATGACGACGGGAACGCCGTCCCGGGTCAGCTGCACGTCGATTTCCATCCAATGCACGAATGGCTCATCCATCGCCATCTGAATGGCCGCGCGCGTATTTTCGGGAGCTTTGCCGGAGAAGCCGCGATGGGCCACGCATAAATTGTTCATGATGGCACCTCCTTGGTGTAACTGGTAGCTTAGATTTCCTTGGCCGTTCCCGGGATTACCTCCCCTTGAGGCGTAACGGTAACGCCGCCGATCGATCGGGACTGGACTTCCTTCAGCACGGCCTCTGCCTCCTTGCCTTCGAGCGGAATGACCTGTCCGATTTCCGTCCGGTATGGCGTCAGCTTGATGTCACATGCACCCTGCTTGTTGCAGGAAGCTTGAAAGACCGCGGTCTTCCACGTATCGGCATTGGAGGATTTGGTAAAAATAAAATTGCCCGTGCTGTACGCAATCCATTTTCCTTTATATTGCTCCAGTCCCTGCAGCACATGCGGGTGTCCGCCGATGATCAGGTCTGCGCCGGCTTCGATGAAGGCGCGGGACAGATTGATCTGGTTCGCATCCGGCGTCTTATGCAACTCCTGACCCCAATGCGGAATCACGATGACGAGATCGGCCTTCTGCCTTGCCGCGGCGATAGCTTCAACCGCTTTCGGCAAAACATGATCATAAGCACCGGCGACCCCGGGCCGGTTCTCCAGCGCATACCAAGTCGTTTCGGGCAGCACGCGGCTGAAGCCGAGAAGTGCCACCGTCATTCCTTTGAGCTCGAAATACTGTGCCGCAAAGGCCTCTTTTTCATTCCTGCCGGCCCCTACGTAGCGTATCTTGTGATCGTCCAGGTGCTTGAGCGTATCGAGCAGCCCATCCTGACCCTGGTCCAGGATGTGGTTATTGGCCAGATTTACGGCCTCGACCCCGGCAGCCCGCAGCGCAGGCAGCACATCCGGCGATGACTTGAACACGAATTGTTTATTCGCGGCGGCTACACCTCGCGTTGTCACCGGAGTCTCCAGGTTTAAGACGGTCAGATCATCGTCCAGAAACGCCGTGCCGAGATGCCGGTACGGATAATCATAGCCATGCTGCTTAAGGGCGTTCTCCACTTTGCCCGAGAATAAACTATCCCCGGCAAAATGCAGAACGACCCGCTCCTCCTCGCCGGAATCCCGCACTTTCTCTATTTCAGCAACCGGAATCTCCAAATCGGGATCTTCCAATTCGCCGGTATCGAACGAGCCGGAGCCAGCGCCCTTCCCGGATCCCGGGTCCGCTTCCCTGCCGCCTTCCATGCCGATGCCCGCCTGATCCGGATAGGCCGTTCCCCCGGCCGGGTCGTGCTGCTTAAACTTAAAATAATAGATCAGCAGAGCAGCGATCATCATAATCAGGCAAAGGTTAAGGATTAACCATACCTGTCCGCTCCGCTGCTTACGGGCCTTCTTCTTGGCCTTGCTTTTCTCCGATCGTGACAGATGCATAGGGCACTCCTTCATTCACTGATGAGATCTTCGCATTAGGTCGCTTCTCCCATTATACCAGCATCCCTATAAAGAATAGAACCCCCCGGTTAACGGGGGGTTCTGCCTTGACATGATCCGGTTCGTATAAACGCTAGGCGTGTGGGGTTACAGCTTCAGAAGGGTAATGATGGAATCGCTGAGCGCCTCCATATACAGCGGATCACTGTTCAACGAGTCGATCCGCTCAAGCCGCATATCCATTTCTTTGGCGATGCTCTTCGCCTCAATATCCAGGTCATAAAGCACCTCGAGATGGTCCGAGACGAAGCCGACAGGAGCGACAAGCACATCCTCGACCTGCTCCTCTTTATTCAGCGTCTGGAGCGTATCCAGAATGTCCGGGCCTAGCCACGGCTCCGCCGTCCGTCCCGCGCTTTGCCAAGTGAACTGCCAATGCTTCACGCCGGCCTTCTCCGCTACAGCCTTCGATGTCTCCAGCAATTGATCCTGGTAAGGATCGCCCATGGAGAGAATCCGTTCCGGAAGGCTGTGAGCGCTAAACAGTACGCGCACGCTATCCCGGTTCGCTCCAGCTTCCTCGAACTGGTTCAGCTTCGCCGATACCCGGTCCGCAAATGCCTCGATCAGCTTCGGATGCAGATGATAGCTTTCCACGAACGAAATGTCGAGTCCAAGCTCGTCGGCTTTCGCCTTCGCCCGCTTCACGTAAGAGCCGATGCTCATCGTAGAATAATGGGGCGCAAGGACGATTCCGACCGCTTTCGTAATCCCGTCCTTCACCATCTTCTCCACGCCGTCTTCAATATACGGAGCGGCATGCTTCAGTCCCTGATAGCAAACGAATTCGACATCCGTCGCGCGGGGATCCACGTTCAGCGTGTCCTGCAGCGTACGAACCTGCCGGTCGGTATTCTCGCGGAGCGGGAACACGCCTCCCACGATGGCCTCATAGCGTTCCGTCAGCTCGCGCAGCTGCTCCTCGGAAGGCTTATTTCCCCGGCGGATATGGGTATAATAGCTTTCGATTCCTTCCATGCTTTCCGGCGTTCCGTAGGACATGACCAACACGCCAATTTTATTCTTCATAACCTTCTCACCTCTAGCTATTAAGTATTCGTTCTCTAAGCTCGCTGTGCGGCGGTCTTTAATGCCTGCGCCGAGTATTCATGGATGTAGGAGGTCAGCTCGCGCAGCTTCTCCAGCGATGCTTCCGGAAACAGTCCATGCCCCAGGTTAAACACAAAGCCGGGCTCTTGAATCCCTTGATCGATAATTTCTTTCGCATACTGCTGAATCAGCGGCATCGGACCTGTGAGCACGGTCGGATCGAGGTTGCCTTGAACGGCATATTTACCGCCCAAGCGGCGGCGCCCTTCGCTAATGGACACTCTCCAGTCGAGGCCGATGACGTCGGCCCGGAGTTCCGTCAGGGTCGGCAGCAGCTCTCCGGAGCTGACGCCCGGAAAATAAATTTTAGGCACGTTCAAATCCGCCAGCTCCGCAAAAATCCGTTCGATCGTCGGCAGGACGAAGGTGCGGAAATCCTGAGGAGACAGCGCGCCGACCCAGCTGTCGAACAGCTGGAACGCCTTGCCGCCATTGCTCACATGCGCTCTCAGATAAGCGATGACCATATCGCCGAGCTTGTCCATCAAGGAGAACCATACCTTCGGCTCGCTGTACATGAGCTCTTTCGTCCGCAGATAATTTTTCGAAGGTCTTCCTTCGATCAAATAGCTGGCAATCGTAAACGGTGCGCCCGCAAACGTAATGAGCGGCACCTCCAGCTCTTTGTCCAAAATTCGGATCGTTTCCAGCACATGTCCGAGATCGCCCTCCACGTCAATCGGGCGGAGCTTCTCGACATCGGCTGCAGTGCGTATCGGTTGATCGATAACGGGCCCGATATTTTTCACAATATCGAAGTCGACCCCGATCGAAGCAACCGGATTCATGATGTCGGAATATAGAATCGCCGCATCGACACCGAGCTTCCGTACCGGCATCAGCGTCACTTCAGCCGCAAGCTCGGGCTGGCTGCAAATTTCCAGAAGGGAGTATTTTTCTTTAATCTTTCGGTACTCCGGGTCATAGCGCCCGGCCTGCCGCATGTACCATACAGGAACATGGCTGATATCCTGCTTGCGGCATGCGCGGATAAATTGATCGTTGTAGGTCATGATTAGGCCCCCATCAATAGTTCATCATAGTTCATCAATGTGTATAAAGTTTCCTAATGTTCATTATGCCCTTTTTAAAAGTAAGTAACAACCGTCTTACATGGACATCCTATGAAAATCAGATGACAATCTTATGACATTGTCAACATTTGGCGCTTTTCAGATGTGTTATACTGAAAGAACGGCATTTTTTAGGGTATGCATAATTTGAGGGCCCGGATCACTTCGGGCTGGACAGCTTAGAAAGGAAGTGAGTGAGCACATTGAACCGTTGGAAAATCAATCTCATTGTGCTTTGGTTCGGGCAGTTTTTGGTCAACTCCGGGATGACGATGATCACCCCGTTCCTGACACTGTATTTGGCGCAGGACCTCCATGTCACGGGGGAACGGGAAATTGGAGTATGGGCAGGACTCATATTCGCAGCCAACTTCCTGACCTCATTTATTTTTCAACCGATCTGGGGGAAGGTGGCCGACAAGTACGGCCGCAAGCTGATGCTGCTTCGTTCGGGGTTCGGCATGGCGATCGTTATCGGCTGTATGGGATTTGCCACCCATCCATGGCATCTGCTTGCCTTGCGTCTGCTGAACGGGACGATTTCCGGCTTCAACCCGGCGGCGATATCGCTTGTATCGGGCACCACGCCGAAGAACCGGATGGGCTTTGCCATGGGCATCATGCAATCCGGACAAGTTGCCGGAACGATCCTTGGCCCCTTGATCGGCGGCGTCATGGCCAACTGGGTCGGATACCGTCCGATCTTCTTCATTACGGGCGGTCTGATATTTGCCGCTTCGCTGCTTGCCTTGTTTCTGGTTAAGGAAAAATTCGACCGGGAGCAAGCCGCTCACACGCCTCAGGTCTCGGTTATCGGCGGCCTGAAGGAGCTCAGCCATATTCCGCAGCTTCCGTCACTGTTCGCCGTTACGTTTCTGCTGCAGTTCGCAATGATCAGTCCGATGTCGCTCTTGCCACTGTACGTCCAGAAGCTTCACGGCACGGCCGAGGATATCGCGATATGGGCCGGCTTCGTCGTTGCGGTAACCGGTCTCTCCAACATGATCGCCTCACCGATCCTCGGAAGGCTAAGCGACAAGGTCGGTGCACATCGGATATTGACGTACGCCTTGATCGGCACCGGGCTCACCTTGATCCCGCAGGCATTCGTACAGTCCGTGTGGCAGCTGATCCTGGTGCGGTTCATGATGGGCGTCTTTATGGGCGGACTCCTGCCGAGCGTCAATGCGCTGATCCGCTCGTACACGCCGGACGGTATGGAGAGCCGTTCATTCGGCTTCAACACAAGCTCGCTCGCGCTCGGCAATATGCTGGGCGCCGTCATCGGCGGTTTTTTAGCCGGGTTTATCGGGATCGAGGGATTGTTCATCACCTCCGGCTGCCTGCTGATCATCAATATGCTGTGGGTAAGAAGGAAGCTGTTTGCGAGCAAGCCTGCTCCGAAATTCCGGTAGCGGCACACATAAGAACCCATACACAAAAAGGGAGATCCCGGCGGCCTACGTCCGGGATCTCCCTTTTTGTGGGTACATTCACTTTACTCGTGCCAGAATCAGCCCGTCGTAAGCAGGGAGCAGCGTGCTCACAAGCCGGTCATCCGTCGCGATTCGTTCATTAAACCGGCGTACGGCCTGCACCGATGGACCGTTCTTATCCGAATTCAGCGTTCTTCCGCGCAGGAAGCAGTTATCTCCTGCGATCAGCGCTCCCGGATTCGCCAGCTCGATGGCATAATCCAGGTACAGCGGGTAATTCTCTTTATCGGCATCGATGAAGAAAAAATCAAACGTCTTCCCTTCCCGCTTCAGCTCGGCCAGACTGTCCGCCGCAGGACCGATTCGGTATTCCACCCGATCCTTAAAGCCCGCCTTCTCCAGATGGCGGCCGGCCAGCTGCGCATACTCCTCCTTCAATTCGAGCGAGGTGAGCTTGCCATCAGCCGGAAGACCCCGGCAGAGGCAGATGCCGCTGTAGCCGCCGAGGGCGCCGATCTCCAGTATGCTGCGCGCGCCTGAAGTCTGCACGAGCAGTGTCAGCAGCCTGCCGTAAGCGGGTGCTACGGATACCTCGGGCATCCCATTTTCCCTAATGGCTTGCAGTACCTGCTTGAGCTCGTCATCTTCGGGATATAATTGATTAACATAATCGTCAGGGGTCGTCAGCAAGTGATGCCGCCTCCTTTGGTTCAGGCTTTAAGCCTTAAAATGATCCGTTAAACCTAACGAGGTCTATCATAAGACAATTGTCTTGGCGAATGCAATCGCCTATACTATAAAGATTGAACCGGCGGCGTGAAGCGCCGTACACATGTTAAATGGAGTTGACACCGTTAATGCCTCGATTACAATTGATCGCAACCGCCCCTATGGGCCTTGAAGCTATTGTCGCCCGGGAATTGAAGGAGCTCGGATATACCGATATGGAAGTAGAGAACGGAAGAGTGACCTTCTCCGGCGACCTGATCGATATTTGCCGCTGCAATCTGTGGCTCCGGACATCCGACCGCATTTTGGTGAAAATGGGCGAATTCAAAGCGATGACCTTTGACGAGCTCTTTGAGGGGACCAAAGCGCTCCCTTGGGAGCAGTGGATTCCCGCGCGCGGGGAATTCCCGGTCGAAGGACGCTCCCATAAATCCCAGCTGAGCAGCGTTCCGGCCTGCCAAGGGATCGTCAAGAAGGCGATCGTGGAGAAGCTAAAGCTGTCGCATCGTACCGAGTGGTTTCCCGAAGACGGTCCCCGGTACGTCATCGAAGTGTCGCTGCTGAAAGACCGAGCTTTATTAACGCTCGATACGACGGGACCGGCTCTGCATAAACGCGGATACCGCAAGCTCGTGACCGAGGCGCCCCTGAAGGAAACGATGGCGTCCGCCCTCCTGCAGATCAGCCGCTGGGGTCCCCACCGTCCGCTGTATGATCCGTGCTGCGGCTCCGGTACCATATTGATTGAAGCCGCTATGCAGGCTTGGAATATCGCGCCGGGTCTGCGCCGCTCATTCCCTTCCGAGCACTGGGATATCATCGGGGATAAGCTGTGGGAGGAGGCGCGAGAAGAAGCGTTCGATGCCATAACCGACGACATCCCGCTTCACATCGCGGGAAGCGATATCGATCCGAAGGCGATCGAAGTGGCCAAGGCGGCAGCCAAAAGCGCCGGGCTTGCCGGCGAGATCGACTTTAAGATTCTCCCTGCCGCCAAAGCGCTGCCTGAAGGAGAATTCGGCTGCATCATCACGAACCCTCCGTATGGCGAGCGCTTGAGCGATAAGCCGGAAGTAGAGCGGCTGATCCGCCAATTGGGCACGATGACCGGGGCGCTGCCGACATGGTCCTTCTTCGCGCTCAGCCCGACCAAGCAGTTCGAGCATTATTTCGGCCGCAAGGCGGACAAGCGGCGCAAGCTGTATAACGGCCGGATCGAATGCCAGTACTATCAGTACTTAGGCCCGTTACCTCCGCGTAAGCCTGCGCCTGAACAATCGTAAAGCTGGAGCAAGGCTTTATATCACGCCTATCACGCCAGAGCCGCCTGCAGGGCGGCTTTTTGCTCTTTCGAGAGCTTGCATCCTCTTGGGGGACATATGAGTTTGCGCCTCATTTATGTTATAAATGTAATCATCGATAACACCGGCTCGAATCGGGGAACTCCCGATGATAGAAGGAGGGAATCTAACATTGCTATCATTTCACGCCAGGCGTGGCCTGCGAAGTCGGGTCGCCCGTATTTTACACTACAGATACACGGCATTTTGGATCTTTCTCATACTCATGATGTACAAGCTGGTTCTGTTCGACGACAGGCTCCGGCTGACCCAGATCAAGCTCGATCAGGCGGACTATGTCATTGCTGTCGGCTCGCTGCTTCTCGTCTCGTTCTGGACCCTGTGGCTTCCCCCTAAGGCAAGGCTCGTCTCCTTGACGCTGTTAAACATGCTGTGGACCGGCATCCTCTATGCAGACCTCGTATACTACCGCTATTTCGACGATTTCATAACGGTGCCGGTGCTGCTTCAAGCCGGCCAGGTCAGCTCGCTGGGCGACAGCATCCGGTCCCTGACAGACGCGGGAGATCTGTTCTTTATAATCGATTGGCTGGTCATGATCCCGTTCACTGTCACCATGCTGCTGCGTAAAAATGGATCCGGTGCGGCACGCGGACTATCGTTTGCAGGGGAGCTTCGGCAGGAGCGAAGAAGAAGGCTTATCCTTCGTCTCGTATCCGGGTCGCTCGCTCTTATCCTGGGTCTTGGCATGACCTTGCTTCCCATTAAACGGGCGTCGGATACGTGGGCGGTCGGCCTCTTCGAAGGCAACTGGTGGAATATTACGCTGTATAACGTTACCGGATTGATCGGCTTTCATGGCTATGATCTGTATCGCTACAGCCGGGATCATGTCATCAGCCAGCCGAAGCTCGCCGGGACGGAGATCGAGCGGATTCGGGAATGGTTTGAGGCCAGGAGGTCCACCCAGCCGAATGCAGGCGGGTTGTTCGGGAAGTATAAAGACAGCAATGTCATCATGGTTCAAACGGAGGCCTTGATGAACTTCGTGATCGGACAATCCGTGAACGGTCAGGAAATTACGCCGAATCTCAATAAACTGATGAAGGAGAGTTTATATTTCAGCAATTTTTATCATCAGACCGGACAGGGACGGACCTCCGACGCCGACTTCGTCACGCACAGCTCGCTGCTGCCGCTGCCGACCGGCTCCGTATTTACCCGCTACGCGGACCGGGATTTCGATACCCTTCCGGAAATATTGAAGGACCAGGGCTATTCCGCCAACGTCTTTCACTCCTATGATGCAAGCTTCTGGAACCGGACGACGATGTACCGCGAGATGAAATACGACCATTTTTACAGCAAGAAAGATTTCGTGATGAACGATGTGCTGGGCTGGTCCCTGAGCGATAAAGCCTTATTCGACCAGTCGCTCGATTATATGAAAAATATCAAGCAGCCGTTCTATTCGTTTCTTATCACCCTGTCAAGCCATCATCCATATCATCTCCCCGAAGCGGAACGCAAGCTGGACATCGGCGGCCTCGAGGGATCGATGCTGGGGGATTATCTTCAGTCGGTTCATTACGTTGACGCTGCGTTCGGCGAGCTCGTCGAGCAGATGAAGGAGCAGGGGCTGTGGGATAACACCATCCTGTTAATCTATGGGGACCATGACAACTCCATTAAGGAAAAAGAGGACTACGAGAAATTTTTGGGACGCGAGCTAAGTCCGCTCGATATGGAGCAGATCATGAATCAAGTACCGCTCCTCATTCATTTGCCGGACGGCGGCAGTGCGGGCGTGTATCCGGAACCCTCCGGCATGATGAATGTTGCGCCTTCGATTCTCCACCTGCTTGGGATAGCGGCAGATCCTTATTGGATCGGCGGGCATCTATTCGGAGACGAGGAGCGGCTGATTCCGCTGCGCACCGGGGCATTTTCCGACGGGAAGGTGTTCTATCTGCCATCCGAGGCCGCCGGACTTCAGGGCGGCACCTGCTATGATCTGGCTAGCCGTCAGCCGACCGATATTCAGGCCTGCGGCCAGGGATATGAGGAAACGCAGGAAATGCTGCAGGTGTCGGATCAGGTGATCATGTATGATTTGCTCCGTCAATTTAAAGCTTCGAGTTCTTCTGCAATCTCAAAACCTTGATCAATAGCTCCTGTTCGTCCATTTGGGCAGCCAAGTGGATACAGGGGCTTTATTTTGCGGAAAATGACCTGGATGTCGGCCGATCAGGTGCGCATCGATAAACGGGCCGGATGATTGGGCCGCACACTACAAAAAAGCCCGCTATAGAGCTTTAATGCTCGAATAGCGGGCTTGCACAGGATTCATACCTATTTCTTGCTTGAACGAAGCTTGGACAGACGTTCCTTCTCCTCGCCTAACAGCTCTTCCGCCAATTCTACGGCGTTCGGACTTCCCTGCTCCATCACCTGAGAAACCGCCCGCTCCGTGTGGGAGAGGGAATTCTCAGCCTGCCGGATCAGCTGCTCCGTAGGATGCGACATTGCCGAGGATACGGCACGGTGCAGCTTTTCTACGGAATCCAGAGCGCTATTGCTGGGATTGTTGGAATGAAGACTGGAATCGTGGCTGTTCATGTTGGTTGCTCCCTTCTGAAGTTCAGGTTCCTGTTGCCTTCTTAGCATGGATGGACAAGGCAGGAACTATACCCTTCATAAGGGAATTGTCAGGGTATAGCCGTTAAATTATGCTCGCCTGGAATCTACTTGACGAACGGCTGCGCCTTGGCGAGCACTTCATCCTCCGTCGGCGCGCTGACATATCGGCCGTTGATATAAATGAATGCACGTTTGCCGCACGGTCCGCAGTAAGATTTGCATCCAATTTTGATCTCGGCGTCAGGCGCCATTTTCTTGATTTTCGGGATAAGGGTCTTCAGTCTCGTATGCTTGCATTTCTCGCAGACTCTTATATCATTTGCCATGTTTCATACCTTCTTTACTGCAGCAACCTAGTGGTCGCCGTGATTGCCTTTGGACGGATTCGTGATTTCGAAGCCTTCCTGTGGAAAGTAGAGATAATCAATCTTGACGCCATCAAGGAACGGCTGCCCCTTTTCCAGAATCACATCAATCTCTTTATCGGTCGCAACCACTTCGTCGTTCTCCTTCGGCGTATCGAAATCAAGCCCGTAGTGGGCATGATCGCCGTGCGCATGGGTCACGATAACCCGAAGCAGCTTTCCTGCATTCTCTTCCTTCGCCATTTCACGCTTTATAACCTTGGCCGCATTGCGGGTGATTTTACATTTCACTATTCGTTCATCTCCTCTAAGATGATGCATTCAATAGTTTATTGTAGACCATAGTGAGGAATATGCGCAAGAGCAGGGTAATGAGGCAATTCCCTCCCGTACGGTAGAACCAGGCCATTTCCTCTGGATATGCAAAGCTTAAGCAGCCTTATTTCACCGTTCGCCGCTGCTTGTCCTGCAGCAATTGGGGATACTTTCGTTCGACGCGCGAAACGAACCAGTTCATCAGCAGCATCGTAAAGCCGATATCGTCGATCGGCAGCAGAGGCATCAGATCCGGGAGCACCCAGTAGAGTATGACCGGAACCAGAAACAAGAGCTTGTCCGGCAGTGAAACCTCGGAGGAGGCGATATAACCGAAAATACGCTGAAATACATGCGACCAGCGCCGCAGCGACCATAATCTTCTCCATTTCATGATGCTATCCCTCCATTCGAGCCGCAGTTATGATTATCATTACCCAATCTTCAAATTACAGCCTTCCGGTCTATAAGACGGTTTATTCTATACAATGTTCCTCAGCCTTCCGTTTGGCCGGGTCTTAAGCCATAAGCCGTGGCGAAAAATAACAAGACCGCTGCAGGAGATTCCATGCAGCGGCTGCTCCTAAAGGATATACGAGCTCGGCATCGCTTCCGTTTCAAATCCCAACGTTATTTCAGTGACATGAACGCGGCGGCAATGGAGCCTGCCTCAACGCATAAATCTTCAAAATCCTCCAGCGGGAGCGGATTTACGCCAAGCCCGATCTCAACGGTAAAGCCGGGTCTCCGGTAATGCTGAATGAACCAATCTTTATACCCGGCATCGCTGCCCTGCAGCTTGACCGGGCGGTAGCCCGCTGCCTTGCCCAAAATCCTTGCCCAGTCTTCGGTCTCAGGCGGCTCATAATCCCTGTAATTCCAATAGATCTCCTTCCCCTGGCTGTGCAGGGAAACCGCCCTTACAGGGGATATGTCCAGGGTATGCTCGTATAAGGCTCTAGCCTCCGGCTCACACAGCGGATCGGTCCCGGCATAATCCTGCGGGCATGGCCCCGTTTTCCCTCTGCGCTCCACCTCTTCTTCCCAGTGCGCGGGAAACTGATCGCCGAGGTCGACTCCGCGGATGTTGGCCTTCCAGCGGCGAAAATCCTCACGCCCATAATTCCAATCAAGCAGCCGGTCGTAATAAGGATGGTCCGGGGTTACCCCCTCCTGCACCAGCTCCACGCCGTCCGGATTCGCCATGGGCACGATCCATAGCGTATATTCCGTATACCATGCTTCCGGGTCCCCTCCATAAATGCGCGTGCTTCCGGACAGCGCCTTGGCGTAATCCTCTGCAAACCGCAACAGACACGGGGCGGTAATCCATTCATTGGCATGCAGGGCCGCATTCATATGAAGCGTCTTCGGGCCGACGCCGATGGAAGCGGCATAGATCGGTTTGCCGAGAACGCTTGTGCCGATCACCGTCCACTTTAGGGCCGGGTACCTTATGCGCATTTCTTGAATATCGCGCTCAAGCTCATTCGGGCCGTACTCGCCCGCCAGCCTGATCAGATGCGCGGATGACGGAGCCGGCAGAACCATTGTCTTGCCAGGAGGCAGGCTGTGATCCGTTAACCCGGGATTCAGGTCGATCAAAGCGCCTACGGATAACCGGAAGGCAGCGCCGATGCGCTCCAGCGTGTCCCCCTCTTGAATGATGTACCTCCGGCGCAATGAGGAAGGGAGATACAACAATTGCCCCTTTTTCAAATAAGGCTGCTGGGCCGCCCATGGATTCGCCGTTAACAGCTGTTCCAGCGCCAGGCCGTTGCGTGCCGCGACGCGTCTTAAAGTATCGCCTTTCTGAACGACATACTGCTGCATAGTGGATTCCTTTCCGCGGCCAGAGCCGCTTCGATTATCGTCCACTCCATATATATGATTTGCGGTTTGTCCATCATGTGCCTTTGAAAAGGCGGATGATACGGCCGCTTGATCCGCCGGACTCGTTAACCATACGCGATCCCTATCCCATACACCGTTAGGGGCAGGTCACAAAACGGGCCGGCAGGGATTTCTTCCCTGCCGGCCCGCTCCTTTCGTCCTTTTCGCTCGATGATGATTCGTGAATTATAGCTTCGTAATCTGCCATACCACCGGCGTCCGCTTAATATGATCCCCCAGCCATTCCTTAGCGATGCTCTGGAAGATCACCGGATCTCCGGTGCAAAAAAACTGATGGACCGGACTCTCGTCATTGCTGGCGAGCTGTCCCTTGTCGTACAGAATCGTGCTGACCTCGCGCGCCGTCTCGTCAGCCGAACTGATTAGCTTCACATCCTGCCCCATAACGGTCTGGATGGGATCCATCAGGAATGGATAATGCGTACAGCCAAGGATCAGACAATCAATGGATGAGTCTTTCATTCCATTCAGTGATTCTTCGACAACCTGCAGCGAATCTTTGGATCGGAATAATCCGTGTTCCACCAGCGGAACGAGATCCGGGCAAGCCCGGCTCTCAACCTCCACATAGGGGGACAGCTGCTTCAGAGCCGCCGTATATGCTCCGCTTCCGATCGTCCCGACGGTGCCGATCACACCGACACGGCCGGTTTTCGTTGCACTGATCGCGGCTCGCGCGCCCGGATGAATGACACCGATGACAGGCACCGGCACCTTGGAGGAAATATAATCGAGCGCCGCCGCCGTAGCCGTATTGCAGGCGATGACAATCATTTTGGGATCATATTGGATTAGATAATCTACAATCTGTTCCGTAAATAAACGGACTTCTTCCGGTGTACGGGGTCCGTAGGGTGCGCGGGCAGTATCTCCGAAATAAATAATCTTCTCTCTCGGGAGCTGTCTCATCACTTCCTTAGCGACGGTCAGCCCACCCACACCTGAGTCTAGTATTGCGATTGCTTGCTGCACGAACCCACCGCTTCCTTCTCATCATATTCATGGTTTACGTGATACCATATGTCATTTCGGTTCGAAATGTACCTAAATCTTACCCCAATTCCCCCCTATCTTCAACAAGGTGCGCCAGGATTAGACAAGCGCTGGAAGACCACAGATGAACTATGGATGACACTCACGGAAAGCCTCCTAAATCCCCTTGACGCCAATTCGCCGATCTGAGAGCTACGCTTACTAGCTTGCTCGGATTTTCAACGTTAACGCTGATCAAATTCCTTCTTCCTGCTGTGAAATGCGCATAGTAAAAGCCGGGCCCGCATCTATAGCAGTCCCGGCTTTCGCCTATGTTCGATATGGTGGCCGCGAACCTCGCAGCGATTATGCTTGCGGATCTTTGGACTCCGGAATGAAGCTGATAAACTGCTCTTCCTCCTCAGCCTCATCATCGCTAAAAGACGACACTTGAACGATGTCTTCCTCCTCCAGCCAGGATTCTTTACGGCCGCGCCATGCCTGAATGTCAGAGATCACGTTTTCAGCGCGATCGGTCATAATGCCGACCAGATTCAAGCCCTGCTCCCCAACCTTCTCGGCTGCCTCCTGCACCTTGCTCCCGATGCCGCGGGCGCCTTCGGCAATATCGCCCCGAAGCTCTTTTCCGGATTTCGGTGCGAGAAGAAGCGCCGTCACGGAGCCTGCAACGCTGCCGATCAATACGCCCCACAGGAGTCCTTTGCTCTTATCGTTCATACAATCCCATCCCTTCTATTTGGCCTGCCCCTCGCCGGATTTGGCGGAAGAGTATCTGCTCCATGAGTGCCATAAGGTCATGCCGGCATCAATCCATCGAAACATCTCCCCGATATGCCTTTCATTATCGAGGCGCGCCCGTTCCAGATGCTCAATCGCCGTTATCGAAGCCTTCTTCCCTACGGCATGAACGGCATCCGCCGTCTTGGCAATGGCCGAAGCTGCATCGTTCAGCGAAGCAGTTAAGGCTTCGCCCGCTGCCAGCTGCCGCTGTACCATCTCCATCGATACGGAGGCCTGCTTCAACACTTGCGAGGCTTCCTGCGCCAGCTGCGAGCTATCCTGCTCCAGCTTGGCAAGAACGGCTTCCGTATGCTGCAGCAGCTTGCGAAGGGACAGCATCATCACGATCGCTGTGCCGGCAACGATCATAATTCCAACAGCAGCCGCAAGCGCGCTCCACTCCGTCATAGGGAACTCCTCCTTTCATCCGACCGGGCGAATGCCTAGTCGCTTGATGCATTATAAGCAGGATGGGCTTGTATTGACACAGCTTTTTACATTTTTCTCGGGAGGTTATGAAGAGGGTCTGTCTAACACGAAAAAGGCCCGGGATATCCCGGACCGGATGTTTTACAAATGCGTCGCCAAGCAGCGCTGCACGGTTAGAATCCTTTTCCTCGCTTAAAGCTCATTCTTCAAATACTCGCGAACATGCGCCGCGAACCGCTCCAAAGCATCCGGCAGCTTCGCCGTTAACGGATGCAGCGAATGCCTGTCCCAATCGTAATATTCCTGAACCAGCGGCTTGCGGAGCCTAACCAGCTCCAGCAGCACGGCGTGCACGTCTTGAGGAAAGACCTTCTCCTCGTAGACGATATCCATAATATCCTCGTAGCTGCTTGCATCCCGCATAATAAAGCCGTCGATCAGATAGCTTCCGACATCGGTCACGACCTCGATCGCCAGATGAAGGGCCCGTTCCTGCATCATTCCCAGCACAAGTCCGCCGTCCCATGACTGCGCTGCTTTCCTGAGTCCCTCCGCAATCTCGGGAATAGCCTCAAGCCGCCGTTCAATTTGTTCCTGATTTACATAATACACGGTCAATCTCCTCCAGAGCTGTTAAATGATTATCAAACAACGGGCTACACTTCAAAGTCAACGCTGAGCGTATGATCCTTGACGGTATTAATGTAACGGATCACTTCCTGATGGACCGGATGAACCGCGTAAGCCTGCAGATCCTCAAGCGAATCGACTTCAACGATGAGAGCCAAATCGTACGAGCGCTCCGAACGGATGACATCGGCACCGGCCTCGATCGATCTCAGCATCGGTATTTTCCCTTCCATATCACGCAGCACTTGTACCGTCCGTTCAATATTTTCGGCTGTTGGCTCCTTTAATTTAAAAAACACAATATGTTTAATCACGATTGGTTCCTCCATCTCTTCGCTATGTAAAATTCCCACTTCTATCATACCCCGTTCGTGCGGAAAAGGAAATCGCTCTCATGCAGTGGTTCGAAGCCGCAGCCTGGCCTCACCGGCCGACATTGGGCAATCCATACGCCTGCCGCCCCCGCCTGAGCCAGTCCCCGCCAAAGCCACTGTCGGCTATATGCCCTCGTTGTAGGCATAGTCAACCCACCGTTTTGACGCTGTTGAACCACATGGAATGATCCTAATATAAATGGACCTCTCCGGCCGTAACAGGTTAATAAAATCCACGATGAGATGAGTATTATCCATTCTTTCCTTTCTACGATAGCGCTATCATAAGAGAACATGAACCGAAAAGGAGAATTGTACTTCATGGATAGAAATGAATATTTGCAAGTGATCGACGGGACGATTGCGAGAGGGCGATTCAAAGACGATTGGGGATCTCTTGGAGCATTTCGTGTTCCCGAATGGTACAGAGATGCCAAATTCGGTATCTTCATCCACTGGGGTGTATACTCCGTACCCGCTTTTAAAAACGAGTGGTATCCACGCAATATGTACATTCAAAATTCAGAGGAATATGAGCATCATATTGCTACTTACGGAGAACACAAACAGTTCGGGTACAAGGATTTCATTCCGATGTTCAAGGCTGAGAGGTTTGACGCGGAAGAATGGGCCGATTTATTCAGACGCAGCGGGGCCAGATATGTAATGCCCGTTGCCGAACATCATGATGGTTTCCAAATGTACAAAAGCGGACTCTCCCGGTTTAACGCCTATGAGATGGGGCCAGGCCGGGATCTTCTCGCTGAAATGAAAACCGCTTTCGAACGCCAGGGACTGGAGCTGTGCGTCTCTTCTCACCGTGCGGAGCATTGGTTCTTCTTGTCTCACGGCAAGGATTTCGATTCGGAAATCCGGGAACCGCTTGCACGCGGCGACTTCTATTGGCCGTCAATGCCGGAGCCGGATCATCAAGATCTGGCAGGCTCGCCTCCGAGTCATGAATTTTTGGAGGACTGGCTGCTCCGGTGCTGCGAGCTGGTCGACCGTTTCCGCCCTAAAGTTTTTTATTTCGACTGGTGGATTCAGACCAGCGCTTTTAAACCGTACCTGAAGAAATTCGCAGCCTATTATTATAATAAGGGCGACGAATGGGGATACCCGTTTGCCATCAATTACAAGCACGACGCTTATATGTTTGGCACGGCCGTCCCTGATGTAGAGAGAGGCCAATTTGCGGAACTGAAGCCGTACTTTTGGCAAACCGATACAGCCGTTGCGAGGAACTCCTGGTGCTATACGCCCGATAATGAATACAAATCGCCAGTCGAAATCATTCAGAATCTGGTTGATATCGTGAGCAAAAACGGCAGTTTGCTGCTCAATATTGGTCCCAAAGCAGATGGAACGATCCCCGCCGAGGACCGAGATATTCTCATTGCCATCGGAGATTGGCTGCAGGTCAATGGAGAAGCGATATACGGGTCAACGTTTTGGAAAACATTCGGTGAAGGGCCGACGGAAATTAAAGAAGGTCAATTCACGGACGGAACGGCCACAGACTTCACAAGCGAAGATATCCGTTTCACAATGAAAGGATGTTATCTGTATGCAACGGTTTTGGCTTATCCTGAGGATGGCATCGTCCGCATCCGCTCGTTGAAAGAGTGTTCCCCCCACTATCATGGCATCATCCGGGATATTCGTGTGCTCGGGTTCGATGAGAAGCCGACATGGGATCGAAACGATGAAGCCTTGTCGATACAAACCGTAACAGTTAAGAGTTCGGTACCGGTCGTTTTTCAAATCGAAATCGAATAATATGGGCGAACGTACAAACCTTCCCCGCCTTCTTGTCAAAACTGCTAGACAAGAGGCGAGGAACTCTTTTTTTCTTCCATCAATTTGAAAAGCCATGTCATACTGGGGGGCATATCAGTATCGGCTTAGATCGTCGTGCTGTTCGTCTCTTTGTATACAAAGTAATCAAAATCAGCGTGCTTCCGGGTCCCGCCAAGATCCTGCACGCAAAGACCGATGTAGGTTCCCGTAAACCGGATATAATCGGGAGATTCATCGGACAGATGCGTGATATCGAACCATCCGCCTGCGGGATACCAGGACGGATCGTCCTGTAACGCATAGTAGAAGCAGGCACGGTCATGATCGACCACAACCTTTAACCGGATTCCGTTCACCGATTTCAGCGGAATATCCTCTAGCAGCTCATCGTAACCCCCGTATCTGGACTGAATGATTCCCAAGCACTGTCCTTTTTCTTCATGATAAGTTACCCGTAAATAAAGATAGTCTTTCGTGTCGTAATACAGAATCAGCCCTGCCATTTGCTGCGGATGGTCCGGTGCAAACTCCAGACAAGTTTCGGCTTCACACGCAAAAGCCTGCAGTCTTCGGGCGACCATGCTCTGCCTGTGCGTCGAGCTCATCGACTCCATGCCGCGCAGGCGCAAGTAACCGGGACGTTCCGTAAGGCTCAGCCACGTCGGATCCGGCGGAATACGAAGCGTATTCCAATCGCTCCGGAGCATGGGTTGATCAAAGTGGTCCATCTCCGGTGCCGGTTCAAAAGGATGCGGCTTGATTTTTGGTGCAGGCACCTGAACCTCGGGATATCGGTCACCGCTCGCAAGCCGCAGCCAGCCGTCCTCGCTCCACGTGCACTGCTGCAAAGCCGTCTCACGGCCAAGTGTGCAAAACTGTCCATTGACAGGCCGGCCGATCAGATGGGCCATGTACCATTCGCCGGTGTGCGTCTCGACGAGGCTGCCGTGACCGGCCTTCTGCAGCTTTAAATCCGGCCTGCCGTATGAAGTAAGGATCGGGTTGGCAGGATCGACCTCATAGGGCCCTTGTAACGTACGGGATCGCGCTACCGTCACCGCATGTTCATAACCGGTTCCCCCTTCAGCCGTGAGCAGATAATAATACCCCTTATATTTGTACAGATGCGGTGCTTCCGTCAGCCCTAATTCCGTGCCCTTGAATATGTTAACGGCGGGCCCGGTCAGTTTTTGTTCCTGAACGGAAAATTCCTGGAGCACGATGCCCGAGAACCGGTTCTTTCCTTTACGGTGATCCCAAATCATATTGACCAGCCACTTGCGTCCGTCCTCATCATGAAATAAGGAAGGATCGAACCCGCTGCTGTTCAAATACACCGGCTCAGACCACGGGCCTTCGATATTCGTCGCCGTCACAAGGTAATTATGGGTATCTTTAAAAGCGCCGACCCGGCTTTTGACATCTGTGTAAATCAGATAAAACACGCCGTTGTCATAGCTGAGGCAGGGAGCCCATACGCCTCCGGAATCGATGTTGCCTTCCATATGCAGCTGCGATGTCCGGGTCAGCGGAGATTGTATCGGCTTCCAATGAACCAGGTCCCGGGAATGGTGAATCCGTACGCCCGGGAACCATTCGAAGGTGGATGTGGCGATATAATAATCTTCCCCTGCCCGGCATATGGACGGATCGGGATGAAAACCGCGAAGAATGGGGTTCGTGATCATATTCATTTAAGCAACCTCCGGCATGAAAATGATGATTGTACAAAAAGTGATTGTTTCAGTGCCAGCCCAGTACTTTTTTGCCGGCTTCCAGAGCGGTTATGATCCGTTCCACGTCGTACACATTTCCTCTCCATGTCCCTCCGCTGACGGACTGCAGCGCAGCCCACAGCCTGGTGTCATCCGGCAAAGCTTCATCCGGCCGCATATCGGGATGGAAAGGCCTCTGTGCCAGGATGAGAGCGCCTTCCTCCGGCGAAACCTCGACTTCCCCTTCACCGACAAAATTTATGCTGCCTTCCAGCGTGTTGCGATCCACGACGATATCAATCAAGTCACCGTTCCGAAGCTTGCCGATCGGCCCGCCTGCCAGCGCTTCGGGGCCAACATGGCCAATGCATGCCCCGGTGGAAACACCGGAAAACCGGGCATCGGTAATGAGCGACACGTATTTGCCGAAAGACAGATGCTTCAGCGCAGACGTAAGCTGGTAAGTCTCCTCCATCCCGGTCCCTGACGGACCCCGCCCGAGAAGTACGACGACGTCGCCTGCCAGAACTCCGCCGGTCTTAATCGCACGGATCGCTTCGCGTTCGGTTGTAAATACTTTGGCTCTGCCTCTGTGACGATACACGCCATGGTCATCCAGTACCGAAGGGTCGATCGATGTGGATTTGATCACAGAGCCTTCCGGAGCGATATTCCCGGTCGGAAACGTTACGGTAGAGGTAATGCCAAGACGCCGCGAATACTCCGCGCTCATAATGACACTATCCGGATCAACCCCGTCCTTCTCTTTCAGCTGCTTCCGCAGCAGATGACGGCGTTCCGACGATTCCCACCAGTCGAGCACCTCGCCCAGCGTCGTACCTGTTACGGTAAGCACGGACTCATCCAGTATGCCAAGCTGCCTGAGGTGAAGCATCACTTCAGGCACTCCTCCGGCCTGAAACACCCGAATGGTCGGGTGGAAGATCGGGCCGTTCGGCAGGGCGCTGACCAGTCTCGGCACATGCTTGTTGACCTGGATCCAGTCCTGCACCGCAGGCACGGTTAAACCGGCTGCATGGGCAATGGCGGGAATGTGGAGCAGCAGATTGGTAGAGCCGCCGAATGCGGCATGAACGGCCATCGCATTGCGAATCGCCGCATCGGTGACAATGTCCGCCATTCTCAGCCCTTCGGACTCCATGACCATGAGTGCGCGTGAGGATTGCCGAGCCATTTCGATCCAGATCGGCTGCCCGGATGGTGCAAGCGCGGCATGCGGCACCGTCATGCCCATCGCCTCGGCGACGACCTGGGCTGTTGCCGCCGTGCCTAGAAACTGGCAGCCTCCTCCCGGTGTAGCGCATGCCCGGCAGCCGAGCTCCGCCGCCGCTTCCAGGGAGAGCTCGCCGCTGACGTACCGTGCGCCGATCGTCTGAATTTTGCCGGCGTCCTCTCCATCGACAGGCGGAAGGGTGACGCCCCCGGGAACGATCACACCCGGCAGCTGTGGCATGCCCGCAAGCGCAAGCATCATCGCCGGCAGACCTTTATCGCAAGTGGCGACGCCGATCACCCCTTTGCGCGTCGGCAAGGAGCGAATCAGTCTGCGGAACACCACGGCAGCGTCGTTCCGGTATGGAAGGGAATCAAACATGCCTGTCGTTCCCTGGGATCGGCCGTCACAAGGGTCGCTGACATAGCCGGCAAACGGAATTCCACCGCGGCCCGATATCTCTTCCGCCGCGGCCTTCATGAGCAGGCCGACCTCCCAGTGGCCCGTATGGTAACCGAGGGCGGCAGGACTGCCGTCCTCGTTGCGAATTCCGCCCTGCGTGCTCAGGATCAGAAACTGTTTTCCGTTCAACTCCCCGGGCTTCCAGCCCATCCCGACATTCTGGGACATGCCGAACAAGTCGCCGCTCGGAGCGTTCCGCAGCAAGTCATCCGTTAAAGGCAGCCGTCCCGCCGCCCCGGGAGCATACGCCATAATATCGAAACAGCTTGAGTCTTTCTCCCCCATTATCGACATAATCTGTTCGTGCATGGCACCCTCCCGCCGCCTAAGACTTAACGAAAACCGTTTTGATGGATGTGAAAAACTCGATGGCCGCTTGCCCCTGTTCCCTGGAATGCGAGCTCGACATTTTCATTCCGCCGAACGGAGCCTGCAGCTCTACGCCGGCCGTTTCCGCATTGATCCTGACCAATCCGGCATCCATATCCCGGATGAAAGACAGCATTGCGCCGACATTTTGCGTATAGATGGAGGCACTCAAACCAAAGTCGCTGTCATTGGCCGTCTCTATGGCTTCCTCCAGGGAATCCACCGCGATCAATGCAAGCACAGGGCCGAAGATTTCTTCCCGGGCTATGGACATATGCGGTTCGACCCCCTCAAATACGGTTGGCTGGACATAAAACCCTTCTTCAAGCCCTGGACCGTCCGCTCTTTTTCCGCCGGTCAGCAGCACGGCGCCTTCATCCTGCCCTTTTTGAATATAGTTCAGCACCGTTTCGAGCTGTCCTTCGTTCGCGCACGGTCCCATCCAGCTTTCGGAAGACATGCCGTCCCCCAACCGGATCTCCCGGATTTGCGACAGGAGCTTTTCTTTAAAGGCTTCATATACTTTCCGCTCCACAATGACCCGGCTGGTGGCGGTGCATTTTTGGCCGGTGGATTTCAAGCCGCCGCTGATGGTGGCCTCGACTGCCAAGTCCAGGTCCGCATCTGCCGCGATAATGATCGGATTTTTGCCGCCCATTTCAAGCTGATACTTGGCTCCCCGCCCCAAAGCGGCGGCGCCGACCCGTTTTCCGACTTCGTTGGAACCTGTGAACGTTATCCCGTTGACATCCGGATGCTCGGCAAGCGCAGATCCGATCACCGAACCTCTGCCGCATACAAGATTGAGAACGCCTGCCGGAATTCCCGCCTCCTCAAAGCATTCCATGATTTTGGCTGCCGTGACCGCCGTTTCCTGCGCCGGCTTTAACACAACGGTATTGCCGTATATCAAAGCCGGGGCCGTCTTCCAAATCGGAATCGCTACGGGAAAATTCCATGGGGCAATGACGCCCACGACGCCAAGCGGTACACGGGTCGTAAACATCAGCGCTTCGCTGTCCGTCGAAGGAATGACATCTCCGATTTTTCGCATCCCTTCGCCGGCGTAATACCTTAGGATCGCGACGCCGCGCATCGTCTCTCCCTTAGCTTCTGCAAGCGTTTTGCCCATTTCCCTCGTCATCGCCTCGGCGACCTCGTCGGCCCGGCGTTCCAGCACACTCGCCGCCTTGTAGAGAACATTGCCGCGTTCCGCGCCGGTTAATCGCCGCCAGGCTCGGCCTGCTGCTTTGGCCGCTGCGACAGCACGGTTCAGATCCTCTATACCGGAAACCGGTACATAACCGACTACCTCATTCCGGTTTGCCGGATTGATGCTGGGTTCGGTTTCTCCGGACGCAGCCTTCACCCATTCTCCGTTGATATAGTTCCTGTATACTTGCTCTCTTTGAAATGCCGTCATGGGAATACGCCCTCCTTATTAAAAACTAATTTGATAAAACAGGGTTCACCAGCGTACCGATACTGCTGATCGAAATTTCAATCCGGTCTCCGGGCTCAAGCGTAAAATCATTAGGCGGCACAATGCTTGTGCCTGTCAAAAGCACCGTACCATCGAATAAATCGTTGTCCTTTGCCAAGAACGAGACCAGTTCATCCAGCTTTCGGTTTAATTCACTTGTACTTGCCTGGCTCTTCACGACCATGCGCCCTTCGCGGTAAATCTCGCAGACGATGCTGAATGCATATGGATTCTGCACCGTTTCCGCAAGCCGGATGGCCGGTCCGATGGAGCAGGAATTGCGCCATATTTTTGCTTGCGGCAAATACAGCGGGTTCTCCCCTTCGATATCGCGGCAGCTCATGTCATTACCCACGATGTATCCCACTATACTTCCATCAGCGGCAAGGACTAGTCCCAACTCAGGCTCTGGAATCTGCCATGTGGAATCGCTGCGCAGCGTGACGGCCTCGTTCGGTCCGATGGAGCGGGCGGCCGTGGATTTGAAAAAGATTTCCGGCCGCTCAGCGTCATAGACTTTATC
Source organism: Paenibacillus sp. FSL W8-0919 (assembly GCF_038003785.1). Taxonomy (NCBI): domain Bacteria; kingdom Bacillati; phylum Bacillota; class Bacilli; order Caryophanales; family Paenibacillaceae; genus Paenibacillus; species Paenibacillus sp. FSL W8-0919. The sequence goes on along the minus strand of NZ_JBBOPV010000001.1, from coordinate 3,036,870 downwards.
GTAAAATGTCTCCGCATCCAGTCTTCCATCCGTAGCTTCATAATTTCGTGCTTCGCGGCTTCGTTGATACGTAACACCCGCCGCCCATACTTCCGGCGCGTCCAGTGGCGTGACAAGATGCAGAGAAGTCCAATCACCAGCCAGCTCACTTGTTGGACTAAAAGCGTTTTCAACCAATTGAACAGGAGAGATCCCGCGCTCCCTGGCTTGATGGATCAAAGTCATAAAATCCGGCTGCGGCAGACGATAGGCTGTTTCATCATCCGTAACGGCTGCCAGCCGCTTCCGTTGTCCGTCCAGAAATCGAATAATTCTCATTCAGGCTTGCCCCCATTTCTTCCCCATCGGGTTGATATTACTACCATAGCACCACCGATCGCCCATGACGATGCGCTAATCTCTACGACGATTTACCCTTTTCACGCATAATTTTTCTGTTAAGATGAGTCTAACCGTTACGGGAATACAGGACATACCGAGGAGGTTTGCTGTGACCAAGCTTTCCGAAGCCGCGTATTTAGGTCGTCTGCCCGATGTTCGCATGTCTTTTCAATTATTGGGGCTGCATGCAAGAAAAGTGGATTCCCGCTGGACTTATCCGTCCCACGAGCATTCCATGTACGAAATTCATTGGATGATGGACGGCGAGATGAATATGGTGGTCAATGGACAGCTGTACAAGCAGTCCGTTGGAGACTTGTTGTTCATTCGCCCCGGCATGACACATTCCTGCACGTGTGCCGGTCCGCAGGGTTTCACTTACTTCTCCGTTCATTTCAGCGTTCACGATACATCCTTTTGCAGAGAACTCAACCGCTGCAAGGACATTTATTATCCGGCAGATTCGGCTTTAGCCCAGGGACTGTCTTCTTCTCTGTCTACGCTGTACAATCTGGCCACAGAGCACTTATCCAGCCCGCTGCCGGCCTCCAAACAGATGAGGGTCCATGCCGCCGTATTCGAACTGCTCGGCTCCCTGGTCGGACAGCTGTCTCAGACCACATCCGTCACCTTATCCAGAAAAGAATCCATCGCGCGTCAGATCGCCGAGCAAATCGAGGACTCCGTAAGATATATTCATCTTCACGGTGAAATTCAGGAGACCGAGCGAACCTGGATCCAAGACATCGCCAAGTCGCTGAACCTTAGTCCGTCGCAGGTTAATCGGATTTTTCGGCAGGTATACGGCAGAGCACCGCGCAAGTTTCTATCCGAAACCCTCCTGAATGAGGCCCAGCGGCTGTTGAAGCAAACAGACCTAAGCATTGACCATATTGCGATGATGCTGGGGTATAAGACCAATGCGCATTTCAGCCGCCAATTCAAGCGGTGGACCGGCATCGCACCAAGCGAGTTCCGCATCCATTCCCAGCAGCCATCGGCAGCCGGCCCGGATCATCCGGATTATTGAACCAAATTGCGAATAGAACCGGCCGGCGGCAGGTTTTTTTGTTAGCATTGACAAGTCTAATGAAACATTTAAGCTTTGTAGCCAACTGTACACCCTACGAGATACAGATCATTTGATATTCGTTGAGCCGACGAGACATCATCACTGTAACGTTGCCGGATTCATACTCCAGCGGCGTGTTTCTGGGTACGGCAAGCACTCCTTTCACAGGTCTGTCGCAGTACACGTTGATTATGCAACAACGAAATGGAAACAAATGTTTAGACGTTGGCTATTGAAAAGTTAGTGTCGAATATTGTAGTATTGTGTTAAAAAAAATCGGAGGAATTATGCCTACACCATTGCAGCAAGAAAAACACTCCATTGAGGCGTGGTCCCTGATCAATCGGAAATATTTGGGGAAAGGCGTGCGAGTCAAGCGCTTTCGGAGGCCGACCCGCTGCCAAATTCGCAACCGCGTCCTCCTTGCCATTCTAATGGCCAATGACATCAAACTGTCTCAGCTTGCCGAAGAATTGGGAGTTTCCTCGCGCAGCGTCAGTGCTTGGGTATATGAGGGACGCGTACCCGGAAAGCAAAATCTGGAGAAAGCCTGCAGTTACCTCGGGTATCCCCGTCATATTCTGTTCCGGGAGGAGCTGCTGGAGCAGTCCCCGCTGATCTGCCAGCCTGCACCGTCGCGCTTTATGAAGCGGACGTTGACACGCTCGCCGGTCAGTAACCGGATCCTGACAGGCCTATGCATGGTGCACGATTTGTCGGTAAGCGATGTGAGCCGCTGGATCGGCGTGCATCCCGGCACATTCCGCAAATGGCTGCATCAAGGAACGGTTCCATCGGCAGCATTCCAGGAGAAAGCGGAACAATTTTTCCGCATTCCAAAATCGGTCCTGTTTGCAGACTGCATCCTGAACAAACATTCGTAGAGCAAGAACGAAAATGAACTCATAACCTCTTCATCAACTGCTCTGCGCGACCTTTCCCGGATTAAGGTTTGCCGGGCTTTTTTTCTTCTTGCCGGCATGTTTACGGCGTTAACTGGGAATATTGTTCGTTGAGGTGATGGTCTGGCATGAGCTTCAATCAGAAGAACGGTGCTGCGCTGGGTCTGCTGGCAGGAACAACATTCGGCAGCGGCTTCGGTTTTTTGCTGGGATGGCACTCCTACGATTTGGTCGGCAGCGTAGCCGCCGGCGGTATTCTCGGCATTGCAGGAGGCATATGGCTCAGCTGCCGAATCCTGTTTAAGGAGCTGCCCTGAGGGAAGCGCCCGGTGGAAACAACCGCAGGAGCAAAAATATAAAGCAAACAAGCAGGCCGGATAAGAGAGCTCCTCTTGCCCGTGCCTGCTTGTTTTACGTTGGTGTGGATTTCTTCCATGCCGCCTGCCTGATCTTCTTCTATGTTACAGCCATTCGCCATGACCGTGAAGATCCTGCTGGTGATTCTGAAGCCGCCAGCCAATCAACGGCTCCCGCAAATCTTCCGGTTTCCGAGTCGTATCCGGACCCTCGGATTCTCCCCAGGTTTTCCCCCCGTCTTCCGTTCTCGCCGATCCGCTGAACCCCGTGTCCGGCGATACGAAATGAAGAAATCCCCCATTCGGCGTCCTGCCGATCTTGTTCCAGACCTGTCCCCCGTCCGTCGACTGATATAAATCATTGTTCTCCATGACGGCCCATACGTGGTTTGCGTTCAAGGCAAAGATTTGGCGAACCGTCTCCTCGGGATAAGCCTGCACCTCCCAATCGGTTCCACCGTCATCACTGAAGGCAATCCATCCGTCTCCCCCAATCCAGCCTGCTTGGTGATTGATAAGCCACATGGCCGTAACATCCGTAAGATCCACTTCGTCTTTGCTCTTTCCATCCGCTTCGCCACTTGAACCCTGGCCGGCAGGTTCTGATGGGTTCCCCCCGGACTGATCCGTCTTCGAGGATTTCCCGCCGGATGCCGATCCGTCCGAATCGCTCCGCTTCCCGTCATGGTTCTGCGTAAGCGATACGGGAGCAGGAGCGACAACGCTGCTCCCGGAATCGGGCGCCTCACAACCGGCTGTCACGGACAGCAAGACGACCAGCAGCAACCATGTGCCGAACCGGTTTCGTACGTTTGCCATTTCGACCACTCCCCCTTCCCGGTCAAATTCCCCCTGCTGTCAATCTATCCATGATGGAACGGCGATAACATAACGCCAGCTCCAAGACCATTCAATTACTATAAGTATAATGGCAACACCCCATAAAACGGAACAGGAAAAAACGCTTATCCGGCAGGTTCTAGAGCAGCATAAGTATCGATTCACCTGCTTGCCATTTGAATCATCTGACTCTAATATAGGGACAGGATGGTTTGAGTAACGACAGACCCATCGCTTTAGGACCATAAAGGGGGAATGCAAATGCTCGATTTTCCGACTCTTATGACGTACATCATCGTTGTTCTTGGTCTATTTTTGATTCCAGGACCCGCCGTTCTCCTCACCATTACCCGTACCGTTCAGAACGGGCGAAGAGGAGGCATTATGGCTGGGCTCGGTATCGCTACCGGGGATTTCCTTCATACCTTATTTGCAACGGTAGGTCTATCCGCAATATTGATGACTTCGGCACTTGCCTTCAATGTTGTTAAATTTGCAGGCGCAGCCTACTTGCTATACCTAGGGATTCGCGCAATCCTAAGCAAGCCCTCCGAACCGCAAATGCCCCAGGTTGAATCGGCAGGCTCCCTGAAATCCTACGTCTCGGCAACTGTTGCTGAGCTTCTTAATCCGAAGACGGCCCTCTTCTTTCTGGCATTCCTGCCTCAATTTATTCATCACGAACGCGGTGAAGCGGTCGGGCAGTTCTTAGTCCTGGGATTGATTTTTGTGATTCTAAGCATATTGTATACAACCACGATTGTATTAAGTGTCTCCACGCTTGGAAGAGTGGTTAAACGGACGCCATGGATCAGGCGCCTAAGCCAGTGGAGCGGCAAATTCGTTGGAGCAATCTACATTGGACTGGGCCTAAAGGTAGCATTCCAAAGACAGTAATGGATGAAACGTATCCCTATCAAGGTGCTTAAGTGCACGGTGCCGGCAGACAAACTTAATGCAGATGCAACCCCCACTTATTGAATTGTGGGATACTCAGCGCATGAGAACAGCTCCGAAGGGAGCTGTTTCTTATTTTCGTACAACCCTCGTCACGCTTTCAACCGATGATACGAGCTGCGGAAAACTCAGATATACAAAAAAGCTCTTGAATTGCCGCAAGGACAAATTCAAGAGCTTATTCGCTGTTACATTAGATGCGGTCGAGAGGACTCGAACCTCCACGGGGGTTAGCCCACACGGACCTGAACCGTGCGCGTCTGCCAATTCCGCCACGACCGCATGTGTTTGGGTTATCAACTCGTTGTGATCACCGTAATTAAGAGTATATAACGAATAAAGTTAAAAAGCAAGCATTTTTTAAAAAAAATGTCGAAAGCATGGTATGCATCATGATGGCGTACCGCATGACCCGCTCTCCCGCTTCGGTATTTTTAACCTCCCTCCCCTCCATACTATAACAGGACGGGGTTATAAGAGGCGCCAATCCGATTGACCCCCTAAGACGAAAGGCGAGGTGAGTTGCATGCTCCTGAAAAAATATTCGATCATGTTATTAACCACCGTATTATGCTTGACCATAACGATCCTTACGGACATCCTCTTCGGCTTTCCGTGGTACAACTTTATCATTAACTGGCGTTTCACGCTCTTCTCTCCCGTTGAGAGAATCACCGTGATCCTCTTGCTAGCTCTGCTGGTTATTCCGGATCTTTATCGCAGCTTCCGCAAGAGGAAGCATGAAACGAGCCCCCCTAGAGCGTCTGGGGAATCGGATTCAGGAACCGGAAGCGGGTCCCGAACCCGGGCCGGGTGCAGAACCGGAACGCCTTCCGAGGATGGCTTTGCGGATCAGACATATGATCACGAGCAGGAGCGGTAAACCGATGGAATAGAACGGGAACACCGTATACAGGTAGGCTCCCCCTTTCATTAGATGCTCGCTGTAAGAGCGGGCAAGGATAATGGAGAGGCCGAGTATGACCAGTGCATAGGGATAAATTAATTTACGATACGGGATTTTGAACAATATGGAGGAACTGATCAATGCTGCATAATAATATAGGCTGATTTTAAAGAACACGCCGATGATCAGAACCATCACGATCAGAATTTGCGTCCGCTCGATAAATTCCGAAATCTCTACCTTCCCCATCATGGTCAAAAGCGGAAATACCGCCCGTTCGGTAATATCCGCTCCCAGTACTGAAATCGTGATCAACGACACGTGAGCCAGGATGACGCCGGTAACCAATATCGCCAGCAGTCCTGCTTTCACCCCATTTTTGGTATGGTTAACAGCCGGAAAGATGGCCGTCGCACAGATAAGCTCGCCAAACGGAAAATGAATGTTTTTCTTTAGCACCGATTCTAGAATCGGCTGGAATCCTTCACCCATGACAGGTAGCAGGAGCTGAAGGTCAATGATCCCGGAAAATAGAATCACGATCCCGCTGAACACCCCGATCATAAACATAATCGCCAAAAAGATGGTAGCCGTCCGTGCCAGCACCTCCAAGCCTTGATGCAGCACATAGGCCACCGCCATGATCATGAGCAGATTCACGATCAGAAGCGGCGTTTCCCTCAACGCGGCGGACGCCATGACCAGCAGTCCCCCGTCTACGAGATCTCGAGCCGCTGTGAACATATAAAGGACGGCATAGACTAGTCCTACAAGGCTGCCGACATATTTCCCGAGCAATAATCGATAATACTCCACTGGCAGTTTATCGGGAAATGCCGTGTACAAATACGCATTCAAGGAGAAGATCAGCATGCCGATCACCGTTCCGATGAGCACGGCTATCCATGCATCCCGGCCTGCCTCAAGTCCCAAATTTACGACGAGCGTCGTGCCGAACTGAAACAGAACCAATATCGAGAAGAATTGAAATGGGCTGATTTTCACCTTTTCCATTTGACTCTCCTCCTTCATTGGTTGTGGATCTTGTATAGAACGGAACGATCCCTCATTTGAGAATTTCGTATCACCGGTTTCACATGGTATTTCACTTGCACCCGTGGAAAGAGCTGATCCCAGCGATTCTTCATCTTTCGCCAAGCGGACGGATCGGACCGTTCCACAGCCTGACCAAATCCCAGAATATCGCTATTCACTTCCTTGCTCTTACGAACGGCTAGCTCCATAATACGAATAACCTCTTTCGAGGCTGCGTCCTCCAGGAGCTTCATCGTTGCCGGATTTCGCAGGTCAATCGCGCTGTTCACTTCACGGATCGAGAAATTAGGCTCCACGTGAATGTGAATAATCGGATTCGCAGGATCTTCTAAGTCAGCGAGCAGCCTTGTTTTGGACCGCATAACTTCAAGCGATATTTCTCCACCTTGATCAAGTAACTTCAAATGGATCGGCGTGATTTTCATTTTATTCCGGATCCAAACGGTGCCGCGGGATTCGTCCGCGTTTAACCAGCTCACAAGACGATCCCCTTTAAATACAGCCATTTGGGAGATGACCGCCAATCCTTCTACCTTCGCGTTTTTTAAGGTTTCCATCTTCGATGCCTTTTCGGCGCTGCCTTCGATCATCACTCCGTTCACCAAAGGCCCGCCTCCCGGGGTAAGCAATCCACGGATGACATCATCCACCTCGATCCGAAAATTCTCTCCAAGCTGTCCCGACGTTAAATCGATCTTCTGCTCGAGTGCAAAAGCCGTGATTTTTCCAATCGGTGTCATTGCAGACACGACATCCTCTGCGGTTTGTCCCTGGGTTGCAATCAATACTTCGGCATTCAGCCGGATATCGGAGTCTCTGTCCAAATAATCGAAGAGATCGATAATGCCCTCTCTCGCCACGCGATCCGAGATGACGATCAGACCGGTATGGGCGAGCGAAATGATACGGGGCACTTTGCGGGAAGCATTGCGCATCGCTTCGACCACGCTTTTCCCTGATGCCTTATATACGGAGGTAGGCGTTGCTCCTCTGCCGGCCTTCCCCGAAATTTCATCGGCGATGACCGTCTGGAAGGAAACGAGATATTCCTTCTCCTCTTCCTTCCAATCCACGCCGATACCGGAGACAATTGCACGCTTATTCAGCTCTACCACATCCCAGCAGCCGCTCAGTAGGCCGAGACAGCAGCACATGATCAGAATGGTCAGCCCTTGATGTTTGCGCATATCTCAGTTCGCCTCCCATCATGAGTTACGATTTCCTCCTGCTCCGTTCGCAGCCGTATGCTGCCCCCTTCCCGAAGCGCTTCCGCCATCGGCACCTTGTTGCCCCGACCCGCTCATCCTCCCATCCGAGTCTCCAGCCAAGGAAGTGTCTTGATTCGATGACGCTCCAAATCCGGTTGAAGACTCCGCAGCTTGAGTTTGCAGCGGCTGAAAGGGTAAACGGATGATCGCATCCTTCTGATTCCTGAGCCGGAATGGACTGATTGGCGACATGAAGGGTACACCGAAGGACCGGAGACTGTTCATATGCGCGATCAGCACGATGACGCCCAAGGTCAGCCCATAGAAGCCGAACATGCCGGAGAGAACCATGAAGCCAAAGCGAATCAGCCGTCCAGCGATGGACAGGTTGTAGGCCGGAAGCGTGAAGCTTGCAATACCGGTCAATGCCACTACGATAACCATCGCTGGCGTAATGAGACCTGCTTCAACGACAGCTTGTCCGAGGATGAGCGCACCGACAACCGAAACCGTCTGCCCAATCGCCCGCGGCATCCTGACACCGGCTTCCCGCAATATCTCGAACACAACCTCCATGAGCATCGCTTCGATAAAAGCCGGAAAGGGGACGCCTTCACGTTGGGCAACCAGACTGATCAGCAGCTGCGTCGGTACCATTTCATAGTGAAACGTTGTTAATGCGATATAAACAGACGGACCCAGAATCAAAATAATAAAGCTGATATAGCGTACGAGCCGCATGACGATGGCGATATCGAAACGCTGCGCATAATCCTCAGGCGACTGAAAGAAATGGGCAAATACCGTTGGAAGCACCAGCACAAAAGGGGTTCCGTCCACCAAGACTACGATCCGGCCCTCCAGCAGCTTGCTCGTCGCATCGTCAGGACGCTCCGTGTTATATATCGTTGGAAACGGAGTAATGGTCTTATCTTGAATGAATTCTTCAATATAGGCCGATTCCAATATCCCTTCAATCTCAATCCGGTTCAGCCTGTCCTTGATCTCCCTGACAATCCCCGGATCCGCCTTGCCCTTGACGTACATGATGGCTACGTGGGTATGGGTGACCGATCCGATCTTCATCGTTTCGAGCCATAGCTGAGAAGATTTTAATCGTCGCCGGATGAGTGAAATATTGGTTGCAATGGACTCCACAAAGCTGTCCTTCGGGCCGCGGACTACCAGCTGCGAGGTTGGCTCGGTTACGGATCTCCATTGCCCGCCCTGAGTGCCTGCGATAATGATGTGATCCGCCCCCTCAAACAGGATGACCGTGTCTCCCGACAATATCGCCAGCATCGCTTCATTCCAATCTGCACTCATTCTGGATTCGCCCATCGCAAGTCCGTCTTTCATGACCATATCCAGAAAATCGGCCGGGCTGCGCTCCTTCTGCAGGAATTCCTTGCTTAATTGCAGCAGCGATTCCATCACATCGTGATTGATCATTTCCGGATCGCTGAGCCCGTTTAAATAAACGATGGCGCAATTGGCCTCGGACGCTCCTCCAAGCTTCAATTGCCGGAAAATGATATCCGGGCTGTTCCCAAGTTCTGTGCGGATGCGGTCCAGATGCTCCTGTAAATGGTCGGCCGGCTCGATTCCCGCAATTTTCCGGGAAGCTTCCTGCCCCGGCGCATCCTTCCTTGGGGCGAAGCGGCGGCCGCGAGGCCGGTAGCGTAGCATTTCGTTTCCTCCCAGCATGCAAAGCTCGAGTTACCTCCATTATTTGCTTTACATGCCTTTTTCATGCGAAGCAGCAAGGAAATGAATTCCTTCTCCGGCCGTGAAGTAGAAGCCGATCCATCCATCTATATATCTATCTTCTAAAAGGAAATCTTGGTGATGGACATTCTTTATGGGGTGCAACCTTAATGGAGAAGTGTTGGGGTCTGATAATGAAATGGAGCCGTACAAATGTACGGCTCCATGGCTAAACCTTATCTGCGATGCTATTTCCGATCAAATACATACCTAATCCCGCCAATTCATCCGCACCTGCTTGATCCCCTCGACCTGCCACAGCTGCTCGAATAAGGCATCGATGCCTTTGCTGTTAAATGAATACACCCGGAATTCCATCGTTACTTTCGTTGAATCATCATCGGCAGAGTCATTATTGACGATCATGCCCTGGACGGTCATGTTCGCCTTTTGGAGAAGATCGGTAATGATGCTGACCTGCACGGGCCGATCACCCGCTTCAATCATGATTTTCAGGCTCCCCGACTTCTTAATGAACAAAAACCGGGATTCCAGCTTGTTCAGCACAAGCGTACTGATCAGCACGATGGCAGTCGTAACGACCGCCGGCCAGTAAAACCCGGACCCCACGCTGAGCCCGATGGCAGCAGCTACCCATAACGTTGCTGCTGTGGTGAGGCCTGAAATAATATGATTGGAACGCCGCAGGATAGCGCCCGCGCCAAGGAAGCCGATACCACTTACCACCTGCGCCGCAAGCCGCGCAGGGTCAAATCTGGCATTGGGATGATTGATAAGCAAGGAGTCAAATCCGTAAATGGAGGTCAACATGATGAGGGTTGATCCCACGGCAACCAACAGATGGGTCTTCAGTCCAGCCTGCTTATTTCTGCGCTCCCGTTCCCAACCGATCAGCCCGCCGAGCAGAGCTGCAAGCAGCAGCCGCATCAGCATCGTTTGCATATCCAGTGAAATATCGTACATTTTCGTTCACTCCTCATCAGCAACCGTTCTATTATCCCCCTCGCTGGCCGGTCTTATTGCATATGCTCATCCTGCCAGCGCCATAGTTCCTTACTGGAGGTCGAAATCCCGATGACGCCGCTCTTTAGAGCCGTATCGAAATCCTCCAAATCAATCATTAATCCACCCGCAATGACGGGCACATCGACTTCCGCCCGGATCCGGTCCATAATCCGCTCGCATACCATGCCTGGCAGCACTTCAATGGCATCCGGATTCGAAGCCTTAATCATCTTGATCCCGTTATCCAGCGAAACGGAGTCAAATACGAACAGTCGTTGAACGGTCAGCAGGCCAAGCTTCTTGGCCTCGACGATGATCGTATTCTTCGTGGTGACAATGCCGTCGATGCCTACCTTTTCAGCCAAATAAGTTACTCCCGCCCGATCCTTCCCAATCCCTTCGATCAGGTCGAAATGAACGAAGGACAGCTTTCCGGCCTCCTGGATTTGTTCTACGATCGACTCGATATTAAATATATCGGTCCTCAGAATAAACACGATGTTCGATTCGGTTGCAAGCACGGAGGGGAGCTCGTCAGCATTCATCAAAGATGTAATGATCGGTTTGCGCTTCAAGCAGTACGTGATTCGCTGCGCGCCTTCTACACTTGTTCTCATGTCTTCACCTCGTTGCCAAGAGCAGCATCTCCGGTTCTCCAGCTGCCCGGGCTTATTTTTTGTACCTTAAGAACCCGCTTCATTTGCCTCTTTCACGGTACGGCTGCGATAAATATCGTGGACCGAATCCAGAATATAGGTTGGCTTCACATCGCTGTCTTTCAAATCCTCCGAAGTCGAGACGCCGGTAAGCACCAACGCTGTGCTCATCCCGGCCTGATTGCCCATTCGAATATCGGTTTCCAGACGATCTCCCGTCATGAGGCACTCTTCAGCCTTAACTCCCAAAATATCAAGTGCCGTCAACGCCGTCAAGACGGAGGGCTTACCCATGACGGTTGTAATTTTCATGCCGGTCGTGCCTTCAATAGCCCCGATCATGCCGCCGCAATCAGGAATATCGCCTCCCGGCATCGGGCATGTTCGATCCGGATGCGTAGCGATAACGGCCGCGCCTCTCTTAATCGATTGGTATGCAAAGTCCAGATGCTTATAATGAAAGTCCCGATCCCAGGACACGACAACGACGTCCGTCTCTTCCGGCGCGGAAGCAAATGTAATCCCGTTATCCAGCAGCTCCTGCTTTAATATCGGCTCGCCGATGACATAAACCTTCGCCCCCGGATGATGCTTGTGCAAATAATGAATCGTTACGAGTGCGGGATTCAAAATGTTATCCAGCTCCACCCGGATTCCGAGCTTCCCTAGCTTTTTCAAATAATTTTCTCGGGAATCGATCGTTTTGTTCGTCAGAAACAACAAGCGTTTATTCAAGCCCTGCAAATAACGGACGGCCTCTACGGCCCCCTCGATCGCTTCCGGCCCTAAATAAATCGTGCCATCCAAGTCAAAGATATACCCTGAAAAATGATCCATACTCGATCTCCTCTGCATGTTCCATCTTGGAATTTTGATAGATTCACAATCTGACTCGTGGGACTACGAAAACGGAGCCGCACGTGGTCTAGTATTCATATGTTCCGGCACAGCCGGTTAGTCCTTGCCGAAACCACTTGCTAAAGGAGCCGGATTTCTAAAATCGCCCATAAAAAATGAGAAGCTCCTCTGCATAGCAAGATGCTCATTCATGCAAAATGAATGATTCCGTTATGCAAAGGGCTTCTCATCATCTCCGCCCAGCTCTATAATCGATAATTTAATACTACAACCAGTTATTCCATTTGACAAGTGAATCATGGGGATCATTCGGTTCGAATGCCGAAAATGGGGACCATTAGGTTTGCGTTAGCTGTTTCGCTGCCTCATCCGACACAATCAGCTCGGCGGGATCTTGGTCAGGCTCCAAGGGGAACCGCTCAAGTAGGTTGCCTCCTCCAAGCCCCCATGCCATCTGAAGCTGATCCTCAAGCAAACGCCACTGCCTGGCCTGCTCTTCTTCATCCCAATCCAGCAGCTCGCCCATGATCTCCATGACGGGAGCGATCATCCGCTCGGCCGTCTCCCGCTCAAACCATACCCAGCCGGTTCGCCGCAGCAGGAAATCTTCGGCGGCAACGGTCATTTCATGCTCGATTGAATAGATCAGCTCTGCCCGCAGCAGCTTATATTCATCCTTTTCCTCAGCTGACGAAGCCCGATAAATGTCCAGCAGCTTCTTGGCGTTCGACCCGTATCTTGCTATAAGTCTTCGCATGGGGTCAGCTCCGATTCCTTGAAGGGCACCCTGTTCGACCATCATTTCCTTGAACCGTTTATAAGTAAGACCGTTCAGGTCCCCTCCGCTGATTGGCGTCCGGTCGGTCATGCAAGGAGGATAGATCGTTCCATCCTCATCCTGGATGTGCTTAGACACGAGGTCCACAACGGACATCGCCCTCTTGCGAAATCCGGTTAGATTTCCAGGCCTCGCTGTGATCAACCCTGATTCGGATATGAGAATGCCATCCTTCCCGGTCATGTCGGGAGACTGTCTGTTCTCCGGCTTGAACATCGCGCTTAATCCGCACCAGCCTGATTCGATATCCCCATGCTCCAGGCGGATTCCGGGGAACAAGCCGTTGACGGCGCCCATCAAATACCGCTTATCCTCGTCCGTAATATCTGGTGTCCCGACACCTCCTCCAAACGGAGTCCCGGTCATACCGATGCAAGTCTTAGAATCCTTAGGGATGACGAGGACTCTCCTTCCTCCGGGACCTTCAAAACAAACAGCCTGACGAACAGGGAGTTTGTTATAATCGACAACAAGATGCACCCCCTTGGTCAATTGCAGCTGCTCGCTGGCCAGCGAGTTGTCCATTTGCCTTACCTGATCCGCCCATGGGCCGGCGGCATTCACAATTTGGCGGGCGAGGATCGGATATCGGATTCCGCTTGAGCGGTCCTCGACACGGACGCCTGCAATCCTCCCGCCCCGATAGATAAAACCCAACACTTTTGCGTAATTGACCATCAGCGCGCCCTTCATCCGGGCAGCCTTCAGCACCTCAATCGTCAATCTCGCATCATCAGCCCGGTACTCACGGCAGTAGGCCGCCCCTTTTAACGCGTCCGAATTCAGCAGGTTTTCCAAAGACAGGGTTTGTTCCCGCCGGTACATCCTTCCCCGACGGCTAGCCTTCGCACCGGCAAGCCGATCATACGCATACAGCCTGATGGAACTCGCCAAATAACCGCTGGGCTGATGTTTATAAATCGGCAGCAGCACTGGAAGCGGTTTCACCAAATGGGGGGCGCAGCGACGCAGCAATGCCCGCTCGGTACAAGACTCGCGTACCAAACGAAGCTTCCCTTTCCTGAGATATATCAATCCGCCATGGATCACCTTGGCGGATTTGCCGCTTGTTCCGGAGGCGAAATCATTCATCTCCACCAAGCCGACCGTCATTCCACGGCAGCTGGCGTCCCAGGCAATCCCGGCGCCCGTAATGCCACCGCCGATCACCAGAACATCCAGCTTGCCCCTCTCCATGTCCTGTAAATATTGGGCCCGCAGCTTTGCGGATAACCCTTCGTTCACCGTCAATCACCTCTTTCCCCAACGCCTTGATATAAGAAAAACGTCTATCGACGTGCTTTCAAGGAAGACAAACCTCGTTTAGCAGTAGTTTTTTGCGAGATCTGGCAGCAGCTTCCTCCGGAGTTTATAGCTTCAGATAGCTAAAAAAGAACCGCATCTGCCGAAAATGCGCACGTCATACGCATCCATAGCAAAAGGGTCCTCCATGATCTCCGCCCGCTTATGCATTTAAGATAATGATATTCATTATAGGATGCATTGATCTATATGTCTACAGTCTTATCCTATGATACAGCGGCACGGCGTATGAACTGCCTGCACATGGATCAGCTTATGACAGATCAATGAGAAACAGCACTGTTTTTTCTTAAAAAAGAAGGGGCAAGCCGTTTATATTTCTTGAAGATGCGGCTGAAATAATAAATATCCTTGAACCCCGTCGCTACCGCGATCTCGGAGACGGTAAGCGGGCTGCTTCGCAGCAGATAATCCGCTTTATTAATCCGGGTCTCGTTAACATATTCCGTTACGGTTCTTCCGCTCAGCTCTTTAAACAACCGGCTGAAATGATATCGGCTGAGACCGGCCATCCCGGATAGCAGCTCGACCGAAAGCTCCTCCTTGTAATGCTCCTCAATGTATTTGAATATCGGGGCAAAACGCTCTACGTTCTTCATCCGCTCCACATATTCATCCTGTGTGAGAACGGTTGCAACATAGCCTCTCAAGAGCAGCGTAAGCAAGCGGTACAGCTCGGATTTAATGGCGAGCTCATAACCGAATTCCCGCTTTTCCAGCTCTTGGATGATCGCCAGCATAGATGAAAGAACGTCATCTCCGTTAACCCGGTTGGCGAACACCAGACGATTTTGGGTAATCGGCGTAATGAATTTCATCTCCGGCGCATCCAAGGAATGGCTCTGGAGCAGCGAGAAGTCCACGATTAACGCATAATAGAACAAATGATCAGACTGACTGATTCCATAATGAAGCTCATTGCGATTAATGACAATCAAATCGCCTTCGCGGGCATGCAAGGTGGAGGAACCGCACTCCAGCATTGCTTCTCCGGAGACAAAATATAAAATTTCCAAATGCTCGTGATAGTGGCGATTAAACATGACCTGTCCCCTGCCCTCGAACTGGCAGAGATGAACCTTGATCGGAAATTGGGGGTCCGGCATCGTCATCGGTTCCCGCAGTGTATGGTCCAATGCTCTGGTCTCCTTTGAACTTGATCAAGACAGCACGATCGTACAAACAAAAAGCACGGTTTATCATGGTGTCTTTCCTTAGAAGCATTATAATACAGAAGTGTAATGCAGTAAATTCAGAGGAGTGAAATCATGAAATCAATTAATGTTGGGGTCATTGGAACTGGTTCGATCTCTGCTATGCATTTGCAATCCTACCAAAAACACGCGAACGCGAATCTGCTCGCGGTATGTGATTTAAATGAAGAACGCGCACGGCTTGCGGCTGAAAAGTACGGCGCTACCAAAGTATTTACAGATTATCGCGAGCTGCTGGCCGATCCTGAGATCGATGCGGTAAGCATCTGTACCTGGAACAATACCCATGCCGAGATCAGCATTGCCGCTCTTAACGCCGGCAAGCATGTCCTCGTCGAGAAGCCGCTGTGCCGTACGGTCGAGGAAGCGCTGCGCGTTCAGGAAGCGGTGAAATCCTCCGGCAAGCTGCTTCAAGTCGGCTTTGTCAGACGTTATGATCCGAATGCTCAAATGCTGCGCGAGTTCGCGGACAAAGGCGAGTTCGGGGAAATTTATTTTGCGAAGGCCTCTTCGATCCGCAGACTCGGAAATCCGGGCGGCTGGTTCTCCGACATTGAACGTTCAGGCGGCGGACCATTGATCGATATCGGCGTTCACGTCATTGATCTGTGCTGGTACATGATGGGACGTCCGAAGCCGGTAGCGGTCAGCGCCAATACATACCGCAAGCTGGGCAACCGTTCCAATGTCCGGAATCTGTCGTTCTATAAAGCTGCAGATTATGATGCAGAGAAGAATACGGTTGAGGATATGGCCAATGCGATGATCCGATTTGAAAACGGTGCTTCCTTGCTGGTTGATGTCAGCTTTACGCTGCATGCGAAGGATAATCAGCAGTCCGTCAAATTGTACGGCGACAAGGGCGGATTCGAGATCGATCCTGAAGTTGTCATCGTCACCGAGAAGCATGATACGATCATCAACATCCAGCCTCAAACGGACCACAAGGGATTTGACTTCAATTCCGCTTTCCAGAGTGAGGTCAACCACTTTATCGCAAGCATTGAGAACGGAACCCAGCCGCTCAGCCCGGTGGAAGACGGTGTGGAGATTATGAAAATTCTGTGCGGTATCTATGAATCCGCCGAAAAAGGAGCTGAAGTTCTGCTATGAAACTTGGCGTAAGCTCGTACAGCCTGTACCAGGCCATGAACAAAGGTGAAATGACCATAACCGACGTGATCGACTACATTGCCGAAATCGGCGGTGAGCATATTGAGATCGTGCCCCTCGGATTCAATTTAAAGGAAAATCCGGAGCTCATCGATACGATTAAGTCCCATGCCGCCGCCAAAGGGCTCGAGCTCTCCAACTATGCCATCGGCGCGAACTTCGCCGAACTCGACGATGCCGCTTATGAGGCAGAGATCGAGCGCGTAAAAAGCGAAGTCGATATTGCAGCAGCCCTGGGCGTAAAGCGGATGCGCCATGACGTGGCAACGTCCAAGGACTTGTCGCTCGTTCATTTTATCGAGGAGCTCCCTCGCCTTGCAAATGCCTGCCGCATCATCGCGGATTATGCAGCCGAGCGCGGCATTATCACCAGCGTGGAGAATCACGGATATTTCATTCAGCACAGCGACCGGGTGAAAGCGCTTGTCCAAACCGTTAACCATCCAAACTTCAAGACGACGCTGGACGTCGGCAACTTCATGTGTGCGGATGAGGAATCCACCGTAGCCGTGAAGAACAATATCGGTCTCGCCTCCATGGTGCATTTCAAGGACTTCTATTACCGTCCGGCTAGCCGTCCTCCAGGCGGAGGCTGGTTTAACACGTCTAGCGGTAACTGGCTTCGCGGTGCCATTGTCGGCCAAGGCGACATTAAGATTCCAGAAGTGATTCGCATCGTGAAGGAATCCGGTTATGACGGCTACATTTCCATTGAATTCGAAGGCATGGAGGATTGCCGCACCGGAACCAAGCTGGGCCTGGAGTATGTGCGCAAAGTGTGGAACGAAAGCTGAGCTTTTCATTTTTGATATTCAATCAATAGAAGCAAACGATCGACGACAAAGATTGAGGGAGGAGTTTAAGCGATGTCGAAGCCTATCATGCCGAACAAAATCGGCGTTATTGTTGACAGCTTTCGGGTTGGCGTAAGAGAAGGTTTGGTTAAGGCAAAAAATGTTGGTGCCGACGGTGTTCAGATCTACGCTGTTCATGGAGAGATGGATCCGGCCAATCTGTCCGCGTCCGCACGGAAGGAACTGAAGGATTATATTGAATCCTTGGGCCTTGAAATCTCGGCGCTGGTGGGAGACCTGGGGGGCCACGGTTTCCAGGATCCGTCCGAAAATGGGGCCAAAATCGAGAAGTCGAAACGCATCATGGAGCTGGGTCTTGAGCTTGGCACCAATATCGTGACCACCCACATTGGCATCGTGCCGCAGGACCGCAACAGCCGCGTATACGAGACGATGCACAACGCCTGCCTCGAGCTTAGCACGTTCGCCAAATCCATGAACGCGTTCTTTGCCATCGAGACGGGACCGGAGCCTTCCGCCCATCTCAAGTCCTTCCTGGACGGTCTTGGCTCGAACGGCGTATCCGTGAACTTTGACCCGGCCAATATGGTGATGGTTACCGGCGATGATCCAGTCCAAGGCGTATATAATCTGAAGGATTACATCGTCCACACGCACGCGAAGGACGGTATCAAGCTGGCCGAGTTTGTGGATCCGCGTGACGTGTACGGAGATTTCGGTTATGAAGCGCCGGCACTTGATCATGACAAGATTGCCGACATGGCGGAGTCCGGCGAGAAGTTCCGTGAAGTTCCGCTCGGCGAAGGCAGCGTGGATTGGCCTGCATATCTTCAAGCCTTGAAGGATATCGGCTACACTGGATATTTGACGATCGAACGTGAAGTGAAAGCCAATCCGGAGGCCGATATTAAGCTGGCGGTTGACTTCTTGAAGACGTTCCGTGCGTAGCGCCTAACGAATACTTCACAATTGTGAGACGAAAGAAACGGGGCTGTCCCGCAGATGAACTTCCCCCTACAGTAGCAGGCTTTATGGTTTCGCCTGTCTACCATATGGGGAGCATCTGGGACAGCCCCGTTTTATTAGGGATACAATATTTATACGCTTACGATACGCTCTGCTTCCCGGACAGCGCTTCCAGCGCTCCCTGAGCCTTGGCCGAGCGGATCTCCGCTTCGATGATTTCCAGTGAGCCTACGGCACTCTCCGGCGTGCATACCGTTACAGCCTTCCCTTGTGCCACGCTGTCAATGAAATAGCGGAGCTCGCGGTAATATCCGGAATCACCTGACAGCTCAGCCGTAAAGCCCGGCGCGTCCTCTGGATACACCTTCACTTCATTGTTTTCAAAAACAATCGTAGCCTTCTCCAGGTTCACTCGGTACCCCATATAGAAGCCGTGGTCGCCATGCAGGGTCCAATCCGCTCTGGCCGTAATGACCTTGCCGTCCGGATAGCTGTAATGCGTCGACACGATATCGTACGAGCTTCCTTCGATGATATTCTTGGCGAAAGTAGATACATGCTGCGGTCTGCCTAACAGCCAATGGATCATATCGACGTCATGGACATGCATATCCGTGATGCAGCCGCCGCTCTTGTCTCCCTCGAGGAACCAGCCTTTAGGCGGCTCGGAGCCGCGGAAGAATTCGCCGGCTACGATTTGTCCGTAACGCCCGTCCTCCAGGCAAGCCTTCAAATATTCGTACGCTGGCCAGAAGCGAAGACATTGCCCGATCATTAGGGTTGCCCCCGTACGCTCAGCCGTCTTCACCATCCGCCAGGCTTCTTCCGAGCTGCCTGCGATCGGCTTCTCGCATAAGACATGAATTCCGCGTTCGAGCAGCATGCAGGTCATATCCGCGTGCAGATTCGTCGGCAAGCATACATCGACGATGTCGAGCTCCTCATTCTCCAGCATGCGATCGATATGGTCATACAGCCGGTAAGGCGTAAGATCATACACTTCCCGCTCGGTCGCCATATTGCCGTTAGCCTTGCTCTCTTTCAGTTCATCAATTCGGATATCGCAAATCGCGGCAAGCTGGATATCCGCTCCTTCATCCATTAGCCGCATGTAATTGTCAAAGTGCATACGTCCCATAAAACCAAAGCCCAACAGTCCGATTTTCAGCATGCTGATCCCCTCCTCTTCTTCTCTTAAGATTGTCCCAATTGCTCACGCACGGCCGTTTGACGCAGCGTTGGCGTCCGGCCAAGAATCGCATCCATGGCGTTCGAGGTGTTGAAAATGATCTGATCCGAATAGTGCTTGTAAGCAGGGATCATCTCCGCGGTGACATAATTGTCATAGCCGATTCCCTTCAATGCCTCGACCACGGCAGGGTAATCGACGTCTCCAGCCAGCAGGTCCACGAAGCCGTGCAAGCCTCCCGCCTGTCTGCGGTAATCCTTGAAATGAACCTTCTTGATTCTTGATCCCAGAATGCGAATCCAGTGCTCCGGATAACCGCTGTGCACGACGTTACCTACATCAAAATAGGAGCCGACATAATCGGAGCCGATCTCATCAATAAAGGTGCGCAGCTCCAATGGAGAGAGCAAAAATTTGTTCCAAACGTTCTCGATGGCAATCGCCACCCCCGCGCTTTCGGCATACGGAACCAGCTTGCGGATGCCTTCCTGCGCCCGTTCGTAAGCTACCTCGTAATCGATAACCGCGGAGCCGGGGACGAAGTCCACGCCAACCGCGCCAGGAATAACCAGGATCGCATCCACTCCAAAAGCTGCAGCCAGCTCGAGCTGTTTTTTGCAAATATCGAATGCTTTTTCGCGCACTGCCGGGTCATCGCTTGTCATCGGATAATCCCAGTACAGGCCAGTAGCAAGCCCGGCGATTTCCAGATTCGCGTCCTCCAGCTGAGCCTTGATGTTCTTAACCTCCTGATCGCCGGCCTGAAGGCCAAGCTCTCCATCCTTATTCAGCGACAGCTCGATCCCTTCGAAGCCGGCCTCCTTCGCCAGTTGGATGCATTCCGCAATAGACGCATCTCCCCGAAACGACCAAATGTTGATCCCTTTCTTCATAACGAATACCTCCCCATTTGTTTTGGTTTGCTGCTAGCCTGCCACGGATGCCGGGTTAGCCATGAAAATGAAAGAAAGCTCCTAGAAACGCATCATTTGACTTTTTCCGTCAAGTTGAAAGGCAGGGAATGTCATGTAATAATACTTATATAATAAACAAAGACTCGTCTGATTGATTTAGATAGAAAAGCGATTTTTTGGACAATTTCGTTATGTTGCCAGGAAGGGTTATGTAGGTTAAAAAGGAGGAACAGCTTATGGCCGTCGAGGCATCGGAATACCCTCTGCAGCGGCTCGCCCCGGTTCAGCAGTGGTCTCCCAGCATTCATTACGCCCAGCTTCAACGAATGGGGACCGGAGCTCTTCCGCAGCGCAGATTGTACGATTTCGAGCTGCTGTATGTCAGCCAAGGAGAGGCCGTCACGACGATGTACGGAAAGCGCCATGTTATTGAGGCAGGCCAGCTCATCTTTCTGCCCTCCGGCGTTTACCATCAGAATGAAGTGACCTCGATCCCGGAAGCGCATTTTCTCGGCATTCACTTTGATTTTTTCGGAGAGCTTGAAATCCAGACCGAAGCGGACATGATTGTGAACGAAGCCGCCGTAGCGGCGGATAAATTTGCCAGGGAGGCCATCTCGGAGGTTTTCCCTCCGCTGTCTTCCCGGACGATTTACACGCCTCCGCTCTCCTGCGTTCAATTAATGGAGCGGGTCGTGGAGGAGTTTACGCTCCGTCCCGCGGGATATGAGCTTGTCTGTAAAGGGTTGATGCTGGATATTCTCGTTCAGTTATTCCGCACCCACTCCTCCCAGGCTCTGACGGAAACGTCGCCCCATGACGGCAAGCTGATGGATCTGATTGCCCGCATTGAAAAAGCTCCAGCCGAAGACTGGAGCAATAAACGGATCGCGGCGCATCTGATGCTGAGCCCTGATCATACCGCCAAGCTGTTTAAGCGCCTGGCGGGGATGCCGCCAAGCGAGTTTGTTCAATCGGTTCGCCACCGCGAAGCACGGCGGCTGCTGCGGGAAACCGATCTTTCGATTGAAGCGATCGGAGACCGGATCGGCTACCCGGATATCCATTATTTCAGCCGGATCTTCCGCAAGCTTGAAGGGATTACAGCGACAGACTACCGCAAGCTTTCGAGAATTCTGTAGGGAAAGCCGCATGAACGGAAGGCAGAAGCTCCGCCGACTTCAGCCAACGGCCGATCCGCTCAACCGCCTCCTGGAGCTGCGCGGAGGAAGCTGCATAGGAGCAGCGGATGAATCCTTCCCCGCCAAGACCGAATACGTGGCCGGGCACGGCTGCCACCTTCGCCTCGCGCAGCATCCGTTCGGCGAACTGCTGTGAGCTAAGCCCCGTTCCGGCAATGCTCGGAAAGGCATAGAAGGCTCCCTTCGGCTCGCGGCAGGGAAGGCCGATCTCGTTCAGCCCTTGAACGAACATCTTCCGGCGTTCATCGAACGCCGCCTTCATGGATTCCTTGTCCTCCTGCCCGTTTCTCATACATTCAATCGCTGCGATCTGTCCCATAATTGGAGCGCAGAGGGCCGTATACTGGTGAATTTTTATCATCCCCTTAAGCAGCTCCCGTTCTCCGCATAAATACCCGACCCGCCAGCCCGTCATGGCGAAGGCTTTCGAGAAACCGCCGATGACGAGTGTGCGGTCCCGCATCCCCGGCAGGGAGGCGATGCTGGTATGCTCCCCGACGTACGTAAGCTCCGCATACATTTCATCCGAGATGACAACCAGATTGTGCTGAATCGCGAGTCTGGCAATCGGGAGCCAATCGGCAGCCGTCATCACAGCCCCCGTCGGATTGCTCGGAAAGTTCACGACGAGCGCTTTGGTTCGTGGTGTAATCGCCTGCTGCAGCGCGTCGGCGGTCAATTTGAAATCCTGCTCGGCAGTCAGCTCCAGTTCCACGGCACGTCCGCCATTCAGACTGACGAGCGGAGCATAGGCAACATACCCCGGCACAGGAATGATCACCTCGTCGCCCGGGGATACAAGGGCGCGCAGCGCCAAGTCGATCGCCTCGCTGCCGCCCACCGTGACCAGCACCTCCCGCGACGGCTCGTAGCTCAGCTGAAAGCGGCTGTACAAATACTCCGCAATAGCTTCCCGCAGCTCCATTAGCCCCTCATTCGGCGTATACATGGTCCGTCCGCTCTCCAGCGCCCGGGCGCTCGCCTCAATGGCACGCTTCGGGGTAACAAAATCCGGCTCGCCGACGCCCAGGGAGATCACCTCCGGATCCGCTTCGGCCGCATTAAAGAACTGCCGGATCCCTGAGGGCGGCATGGTTTGCACAATCGGCGTCAGGAAGCTATTCGTTGTATTCATATTCGCTCTACTCCTTGTATGTGGTATTTTCTCTTAACCGTTCCGATAAAGATGACGTAATGATGGCATCCAGCAGCATGCTGAATGAGAGGCCTGCCGCCGCCGCGCTTTTGGGCAGCAGGCTCGTTCTCGTTAATCCCGGCAGCGTGTTGACTTCCAATATAAACGGAACGCCGTCCTTCAGGATGATATCGACCCGCGCATAAACGCTGCACTTCAGCGCCTTATAGCATTGAAGCGCTGCCGCGCATACCTTCCTCTGAAGTTCCTCCGGCAGCTCGATCACCTGCTCTTCGGCTTCGCCTTCCGCGTATTTGGATGTGTAATCAAAGAATTCGGCATTCGGCTTGATCGACACGATCGGCAGCAACTTTCCGTCCAAAAAGGAGCAAGTGATTTCCTGGCCTTCTATCCACTGCTCGATCATGACCGATCGATCCCATTGGAGGGCATCCGCCACTGCCGCTTTCAGCGCATCCCGGGACCGCACGATACGAGTCCCGATGCTGGACCCTCCCGTATTCGGCTTAACCACGACGGGGAATCCCAGCGACTCCACATCCGCCGCAGCCAGCTCCTCCAGACTGCCGACGATGATCCAATCGGCTGTATGCAATCCTTCATACCGAAGCAGCTTCTTGCTGACATCTTTGTCCATACAGATACTGCTGGACAATACGCTGCTGCCCGTATATGGAATGCCCATGGACTCCAGGGTGGCCTGTACTGTACCGTCCTCCCCGTACTGGCCGTGCAGTGCAAGCAGGGCAATGTCGATCCCTTCGGTCTTGTTGATCAGGTCGCGCTTGTCATTGATTTCAATCGGGATGGCCTCGTACTTGGACGGATCCAGATGAGCCATCATTTCCTGACCCGTGAGCAGCGAAATGTCCCGCTCGGATGAAACGCCTCCCATGATGACGCCGACTTTCATGATGTGTGACCTCCTTCATGTAATGTGAGCTGGCCCCCAAGTGGAAAGCTTGCCGTGGGCCTGCTTCGCAATCCGCATGCGGATTGTGCCTCGGATCCCTTCTATGGGGCTATTCCGCACTACGCATGCGGCGGATTGCAGTTCCCGTTCCTTCTGCGGGTCTATGCAGCACTACGCATGCGGATTGCTGTTTCCGATCCATCTGTGGAGCTATTCAGCACTACGCATGCGGATTGCTGTTTCCGATCCATCTGTGGAGCTATTCAGCACTACGCATGCGGATTGCTGTTTCCGATCCATCTGTGGGGCTATTCAGCACTCCGCATGCGGATTGCTGTTTCCGATCCATCTGTGGGGCTATTCAGCACTCCGCATGCGGATTGTACCTCCGATCCCTCTTATCCCCAGATTCCCTGTCATCCCATTTCCGTTGTTGGAATCCGGGGATAAAGGGGCACGCTTCGCTTCTACGGTCCAATTCCGCCTGCTCCGTTGATGCGGTTGTTGTGCTGCTCTTGCTTGGCACAAGTCCCTTTTGGGGACTTGCTCCGCCACGGCAGGCTCCTTTTCGACCGCACAAGTCCCTTTTGGGGACTTGCTCCGCCATCGCAGCTCCTTTTCGACCGCACAAGTCCCTTTTGGGGACTTGCTCCGCCATCGCAGCTCCTTTTCGACCGCACAAGTCCCTTTTGGGGACTTGCTCCGCCATCGCAGCTCATTTTCGACCGCACAAGTCCCTTTTCGGGACTTGCTCCGCCATCGCAGCTCATTTTCGACCGCACAAGTCCCTTTTGGGGACTTGCTCCGCTACCGCAGCTCCTTTTCGACCGCACAAGTCCCTTTTCGGGACTTGCTCCGCCATCGCAGCTCCTTTTCGCCTGCACAAGTCCCTTTTGGGGACTTGCTCCGCTACCGCAGCTCCTTTTCGACCGCACAAGTCCCTTTTGGGGACTTGCTCCGCTACCGCAGCTCATTTTTGACCGCACAAGTCCCTTTTTGGGACTTGCTCCGCCATCGCAGCTCCTTTTCGCCTGCACAAGTCCCTTTTGGGGACTTGCTCCGCCATCGCAGCTCCTTTTTGCCCGCACAAGTCCCTTTTCGGGACTTGCTCCGCCATCGCAGCTCCTTTTCGACCGCACAAGTCCCTTTTGGGGACTTGCTCCGCCACGGCAGCTCCTTTTCGACCGCACAAGTCCCTTTTCGGGACTTGCTCCGCCATCGCAGCTCCTTTTCGCCCGCACAAGTCCCTTTTCGGGACTTGCTGGCCACCGGAGCTCCTTTTCGACCGCACAAGTCCCTTTTGGGGACTTGCTCCGCCACCAGACATGCAGCCGCTTCGGCTCCATAGTTCCGAACTCCACCTGCTAGTTGAAGCAGCCCCAACGCTCCCACATCTCCGGCTACCGCCTACTTAGACATGGTAGACAGCCAAGGCTCAGTCCCATTCCTTCTGGACTTCGCTGCAGTGTTTAGTTCCTTCAAGCATGATATTCGTCTACTTTCGAGTTCATCTACTTTCAAGTTCTTCTACTTTCGAGTTCTTCTACTTTCGAAGCCTTACTTCGAGAACACCTAATATAGCCCATCTGCAATCAAGTTCTTCTACTTTCCAAGCCTTCCACTTTCGGAAACACCTAAACTAGACATCTAAAGCCTCACAATCTCTGCACCATCCTCCTGGCGGTTTCGCCGATGATGCGGATCCCCTTCCGGATGTTCTCATCGGAAACGCGGGAGAATCCAAGCCGCATCGTATGCTGCCCGCCGCCGTCGGTGTAGAAAATATCCCCAGGCGTAAACACTACGCCTTGCGCGGAGCAGGCTTCCAATAGCTCGCGCGTCCGAAAGCCTTGCTCGAATTGAACGAATACGTGGAGCCCGCCGTCTCCGGACAGCCGGTGCTGCGGCAGCCATTCTTCGCAGCAGCTTTTGGCCAGCTCATATTTTCGCTTATATTCCGCCTTGGCCCGCTTCAGGTATTTCTCGAAATTGCCGTTATAGAGATACTGGTAAAGCAGGGACTGGTCCAGCGTAGAGGTGTGGATGCTGCGCGCACGCTTCACGCTTTCGAGGTAATCGATCAGGGTTTTATCCGCGAGGACCCAGCCGACGCGCAGTCCTGGAAACAGAATTTTGGAAAAGCTGCCCAAATAAATTACGCTGTTGTTTCCCCCGCCGGCACAGGCGACGAGCGGCGCGATATGCGAGCCGGAATACCGGAGCTCCTCATTGAAGCCGTCCTCTATCACCGGCGTCTCATACTCGCTGAGCAGCCGCAAAGTCTCGAGCCTCTTCTGCGGCGACATCACGATCCCCGTTGGATTATGGTAGGAAGGCACGAGGTACGCCAAATCATAAGGGCGAGCCGCGAGCTCGCGGGCAAGGTCCGTTAAGCTGATGCCATCTTGCTCCATCGGAACGCCGGTGATGGCGTAACCGTGCATTTTGAAATTTTTAATGGCGGTATGGTGGGTCGGATTCTCGCATAGGATGCGGCCATGGCCTTTATTCAAGGCTGCAAGCACCAAGCTCAGTCCCTCTGTAAAGCCGCTGGTCACCAACAGATCCTTGCCCGATACATCAACGCCTTTATTCTCCATATAGTGAAGCAAATAATCGATCAGCGGCTTGTAGCCCTTGGCATAGCCGTAATTGAGGAGGACTTCTCCCTCCAGCGACATTCGGTCAAGGAAGGCGCGCTTTACATTTTGCAGATCGAACAGCTTCTCATCGGGTGCGATGCTCGTAAACGATATCGCCCCTTTGCTGGCACGGATGCCGTGCTTCATCAAGTCATTCGCTTCCGCCAGCCTCGCGTAGTCGTTCAACCGCGAAGTCCAGTCCATCTGTACATTTGTCGGCTGCGCTTCCGTTTCATTCGTGTTGATCGAGGGGATCACGAAATGCCCCTGGCCTTTGACGGCGTAAATATAGCCTTCGTCCTCAAGGTCCGAGTAGGCATTCAGCACGGTGTTGCGGCTGACGTGAAGCAGCGAACCGAGCTCCCGCGTAGACGGCAGCTTTTGATCCGCCTGCAGCGCTCCGGTCGTCATCAGCCGTTTCATATAATCTTTGACCTGTATATAAGCCGGACGGTCATCCGCTAACGTAAAATCGGAATACATCCCATAACCCCCTTGCCACAATCATGGCATATTTTTGAATGGTCCACTAGAACCACGACATGTCGCTTTCATGACCGGTGTGGTTGCCTTGCCACGTGACGCCCCATGTCCAATGATGGCTAAAAGAAAACAGTTTGTTCCATGCCGACGAAATTCGGCGTTGGAATCGAAGCAGAACTCGCAATTTCCTATACGGTAATCGTGATAAAAGTTTAACAACCACCCGGTGCCTTTTTGAATCGAATTACTCTATATCTGTGATTGACAGCCCCTAAGATCGATGATCGCTGGTACTGCACTGCTTAATTCTACCCTAGTTTTCACCTGTTCGGGCCGCTATCCGTCCAATCATTAAGTTAGGTTGTTGCAAGTTATTAAAGTTTTAGATCTAAAAAACTCCTCTCGGCAAAACAAGTTACTTCCTTCCTTTGTCATGTCACCAATCCACCTTTAGGGAGCCGTGGGAGCCTACTGGTTTGGGCAAAACGAAAAGCCGCTCCGATACATTGTATCGAAGCGGCAAGCATTTGAAAGGGACCAATATCGTGAGAGTGGCCGGGAATAGAGATTATGCAATCATAGCAGCTACGCATATCACCAGTACGAACCCTGTAATTATGTCGTTGTCTTGGCTTTGTAATAGCGACGATCTCGGGAATATAGCGGTACGCGCGGTGACCATCCACCTCTGCTCCCTTTTCCCTTATTTAACCGCCATCGACTCCTTAATCTTGTCATTAATCCATTGCCGCTTGGACAGAAGCCACTTCTCATCACGCGGATACGTCTTGAATGTGATCGGCTCTTCCAGCCCTTCCTCCAACGCCTCCAGCACGGCCTCACGGCCGATCTGCTGCTCCAGCAGCTGCAGCGCCCGGAGATCCTGAAGCGCTTCATGGAACACCTTCAGCCGGATCGACTCCACCGGTCCGTCCTCTCCTGGATAAACCAGGAACGCATCGCCGGACGGAAAGCCGCTGTCCGCGTCGGTTACCCGATAAGGATCGATCGCCCGCCGCGAGTACTGGGAGTACCAGAAATTGTAGCCCCAATGCAGGAAGCCTTCGATGTTGTATTTATAGAGCTGCATGCCAAGAATGCGGTTTCGAGCGGACGGCAGGTTGAAGAACCGGTTGGACACCTCTTTATACTGCGAGCAGCAGTAGTAGGTCCACAGCCCCTCGACTCCGGCTTCGAGGAACGGCTCGATATGGTTGCTTGCCGGAATCGGGCGCTTTACAAGCCCTTCCTCATAGAACGAAAAATCGGAAAGCGCGTCGATAATCGGGTAATCGGGCAGCAGCTCGTTCATTAAACGGCTCGCTTGGCCGTATGCCTCAATATGGGAGGCATGGGGCTCATCGGACACATGGAAATAACATCTGTCGTCACGCCCATGATCCTCGATCCAGTCCACTAAAGCCGGAATGAACTGTCTAAGGAAGGCTTGATATTCCTCACCCGATGCATCGGTCTCCCAGCCGAACAGCTTCTGGGTCTCCCCGTTTACGTTCGCCACAATTTTCGGCGCGTGCTTCGCCCCCCACTGCGTGAAGAAATGGGAGAACTCTAGGTATTGAATGCCGCAGCGGTCGCACAGATCGGTCCAGCGGTCCAGCTTGTCAAATCCGAACCGGTAGGAGCCATCGCCGAGAACCTCAACATCCACGAGCTGCACCGTCGGGCGCTCGCCGCCCACTTCGGTATCCAGCGGGGGAGTAAACAGCGGGGTCAACATCATGTTCATCCCGTGCTCTGCCGCCGTCCGGATATACTGCTCGATCAGCTGCCAATGACGTTCGCTGAACACATCGACACCATAGTAGGTTGCCAGGCAATCCGTATGGAACCACTCGGTATGAATCAGCGTCTGCGCCGGCAGCACAGCTGGGATCAGCTCCAGCCGGAAAGTCTCTTCGGCAAGCTTCTCTCCCGAATCCGTCTCAAACCGGAGCCCGATATCGTATGTACCGCCCGCTCTGCCGGAATCCGGCTCAACTGTAACCCATAAGCTTCTCCACTGGCTCGGACGCCCTGTTACAGCTGCGTCTGCAGCGAGAGGAAATAACGGATCCGGGTATAACCCCGGGGTGCTTCTTAATATGAACTCGTCATGGTCATGGTACGTCGGCAGGTCCGAAGGGACAAGACCTACAGAGCGAATGGAAATGTACTCGCTCAGCTCGGACTCGACAACGACGCGGATATTTTTCATCAGTTGACTTGAGCGGTAAGCCACTTGAAAAGAAAACGTCTCATTCAGGAAAGCCGACCCTGCATCATACGGTGCGGCTGCCAGCTCTTCATCGGCAAACACTTTGGACAAGGAGCTGAGAAGCCGGGTCTCGAACGTTGGAATATTGCTCATTCGGCGATGCATCCTCTCTATCGTGATTTGGATCAATCTTTCGTATATCATACTAACGAACTCGCGGAACTTGCACGAGAAAAAAATGATTTCGATAAAAAAGGGGACCATCCTCCTAGAAGATGGCCGCCCTGTTGCAAGTACGAATGTGTTTGGGCCCAACATGAAGTCGTGATACGCTCCCTGGGACGCGCCAAGAGCGCTTCATCGGTGCCCCGTCTTGCCCCATGGTCAATGGTAGCACCCGGGTATTGCCCCCATGACCAATGGTAGCCCGAGGCCTAGCCTCATGACCAATGATAGCACCAGGTCTCGTCTCATGCTCAATGGTAGCCGCCCGGTCTTGCCCCATGGCCAATGGTAGCACCCGGGTATTGCCCCCATGACCAATGGTAGCGCCGATCCAGCCCCAAGATTGCATCCAACCCCATGTTTAGTTCATTAATTCATCAATGAACGCTCTCGGTCAGCTCCAACCGCAGGGGTTCAACCCAGCTTCAGTCAACGCCCCGATACACCTCGATCGCGGAAATGTTCGGACACCATCGCGATTCCAAAATGGTAAACCGGATGTACCTGGACCGTACCGCTGGAAACTTGCAGATCCGCTTGCGGCCAATGACCGTTCCGCGGCAGATTGGCTTCCAGGCACCGTCCTCCCTGTACTCCAGCTCGTACCGTTCGACCCGCTGCCCGTATCGGTGTTCAGCCAGCACGATATGATCAAACTCCTGCTCGCTCCCGAGATCGACCTCGATCACGGCGTATTCGGTGCCCTCCTCCGGGCACCAATACGTGTCCTTGTCCCCGTCCAGCATGTTCGCGGCATCCGACCCCGGCATCGTCTCCGATGCCGCAATATGCGCCTGTGCAGCGAGGTTCGTCTTGAACGTAGCGCGCAGCACCTCGCCCAGCTCCCGCAGCCGCTGCCTGTCGTTCTCGTGAATCAGCCCGCGGGGATCCGGCGGAATATTCAGGAGGAAGGTGGCGTTGCCCCCCACCGAGCCGTAATAAATATGCAGCAGCTCTGCAAGCGGCCGAACCTTGTCGTCCTCAGAAGCATGGTAGAACCAGCCCGGGCGGATCGACGTATTCACTTCGGCCGGGTACCACACCAGCTCGCGCTCACTCAGGATGACGCTGCGGCTGCCAAGGTCCTCCTCGCTAGAGCTGTAACGGCGGGCGAACTCACGATCGTCCGTCTGCTGGGATTTTTCCTGAATCGCTTCGTTCTCGCGCAGCGACGCAGGGACGACGCTCCATTCGGACTCCCGGCAGTGCCCCGCCTCATTCCCGCACCAGCGTATGTCGGGACCGCATACGGAAATGGCGGCTCCCGGCTGCAGCTCCCGGATCAGGGCGTAATACGCCTCCCAGTCATATTCCTGGCGCTTGCCGTTCGGCCCTTCGCCGCAGGCGCCGTCGAACCATACGCAGAACAACTCGCCGTACCCGGTGAGCAGCTCCCTTAATTGGTTCAGAAAAAATTGATTATACCGCGGCGAATCTCCATACGTCGGCTCATGCCGGTCCCAAGGGGAGACGTAGATGCCGAACTTGATCCCGCCCCTCCGGCAGGCCTCCGCGACTTCCCGTACCACATCGCCCCCGCCGCCGCGCCAAGGGCTGTTCTTTACGGAATGCTCGGTATGCCGGCTCGGCCACAGGCAGAACCCGTCATGATGCTTGCATGTAAGGATCAACCCCCGCATGCCGGCGCTGACGCAGGCCTCTACCCACTGATCCGCATCCAGCTCCGTGGGATTGAACAGCGCAGGGTCCTCTTTCCCCGTTCCCCACTCCATATCGGTAAACGTATTAACCGTAAAGTGGATAAATGCGTAAAACTCCATGTCTTGAACGGCCAATTGCCGCTGTGTCGGCTGGATGCGAGCCGCGTATTCGATCCTATTTTGCAAGCGATAAACCTCCCGTCTGTTACGAACCTTGGTTATCCAGCGCTTTCTGGTGAATTTCCAGATATTTATCCAGCTGCAGCCCTTTAAACCCGCTTACGTAAGCGTCCCAATCCTTCTCGATATCCTTGCTGCCGGTTACGAACTGGGCCAGGTTCGACTTCACGTAATCCTGAATCGTTTTCTGAATCTGCGCAATGAACGTGGCGTCGGCCGGATCGATGAACACATCGGTTGGGTACACGAGCTCAGGCTTGGCGAACGGCTCATATTTCTTGGCAGCAAGCCACAGCCGGTATTCGTAAGCTCCGTTGCCCAGCGGATCCTCAGGCGCGACGAACGATTCGCGGATCGAGTTGACCATCAGCATCGTCCCGAGCTGCCACCAAGTAACATCCGGCGTCCCTTCGGGCACATCCCGCTTCAGGGCCTCATACTTGGCCGGCTTGCCATTGTAATCAAGCGCACCGGATTCCGCCTTCCTCCAGCCGTCCCCTTCAAACCCCCAAGAGGTCATGACCGTCCCTTCCTCCGAGAACAGATAGTCGGCCAGCTTAATGGCGGCGATCCGCTCTTCCTCCGTCGCTTTATTCGTGATGACAAAAGAACCATCCCCCGCGCCTACGCTGTAGCCTGCCAGCTGTACACCGTTCGGTCCTTTCAGCGGCGGAACGACGTCGTACTCCTTATGGCGCGGCTTCGCGTCCGTTGTATCCAGCATGCTGCTGATCAGGGCGTAGCCGACCGCACCGACCACATTCTCGGATTTATTCCCCAGCTGCTTGACGGCATCGCCGTTTTGCGTAAACGCGCCCTTGTCGATCAAGCCCTCGCTGTACAGCTTCCGTAAGTACTTCAGCCCCTCCTTCCATTCAGGCTCCGTCGCGGACAGAATGACCTTTCCGTCCTTCACGCTCAAATACGAGGTGCCATTGTTATATATAAAGGCATTCATCAAAAAGGCGTCAACTCCTCCTCCCCATACGTCAAGCGAGGTGGTCAGCGGAATTTCATCGGCTTTGCCGTTTCCGTTCGGGTCCTTCTCCTTGAAGGCTTTCAGCACTTCATAGAATTCATCCGTGGTTTGGGGCATTTCAAGTCCCAGCTTCTCCAGCCATGTCGTATTGATCCACATCCGCTGGCCATATGTGCAGTGCAAGCACTCATTCACCTTCGGCAGGGCATAAATGTTGCCGTCCGGCGCCGTCATGGCCGGGGCCAGGTACGGAATCTCCTCCATCGCCTTCTTAATGTTCGGCGCATGCTGCTCGATCAGATCGTTCAACGGAATGAACGCGCCCTGCATACCGTATTTGATCTGATCCGCCTTTGAGATGCCGGCGTTCATAATAAGGGCAGGATAATCTCCGCTGGCCAGCATAAGCAGCTTCTTGTCGTTGAATACGGCATCCGGGGTCGTATTCCATTTAAACTTGATGCCCAGCTTTTCTTCAATATGCTTGGAGAACGGATTGACGTCCAGGCTTTCGATCCCTGCGGATTGGGGCGCGAATACCGTCAATTCGACCGGAGATCCCGGTTCCCCCGTCTTAGCGGTGCTTCCCCCTTCTCCTTTGGGTTCTGCCGGCTTCGAGCAGCCCGATAGCGCCAAGACAATGACCATAATCAAACTTAAGTGCCATACGATGGTTCTCTTCAAACGAACTCCTCCTCAGGAATGGAATTAGAACGCATGTCTTACCATCTTCCAATCGAATGCTTCTACATTTACCCCCATAGCTGTTGTATCGCTTGCATGACAGTCTGTGCCTCACCTCCTTCCCTTCGGCTTCACTCCAGTGAGCTATCCCTTGAGTGAACCGATCATCACGCCCTTGACAAAATACTTCTGCACGAACGGGTAAATCATCAGCACCGGCGCGCTCGCTACCACGATCAGTGAATATTTCAGCAGGTCCTTCATCCCTTCGCGGACAAGCAGCTCGTTCACGTTGGTGACCATCTCCGCGCTGACGGAATTCAGAATCAGAATGTCCCTTAGAAAAATTTGCAGTGGGAACAAGCTGCTGTCCTTCAAATAAATCAAGGCGTTGAAGTAGGAATTCCAATGTCCGACGGCATACATCAAAGCCAGCACGGCAATGATCGGCTTGGATAACGGCAGGGCAATTCTTAGAAAAAAGGTAATGTCGCTGCTCCCGTCCATCTCTGCCGCTTCGGCCAGCTCTTCCGGAATGGTGGTCTGAAAGAACGTTCTGGCAATGATCACCTGAAATACGGCCAGAGCTCCCGGAATAATCATCGCCCATCGTGTATCGAGCATCCCCAGCGATTTGACGAGCAGGTAGTTCGGGATCAAGCCCCCGTCGAAGAACATCGTGAACACCAGCAGCATCATAATGATATTGCGGACATAGAACGTTTTTCTGGCCAGCGGGTAAGCCAGCATGACGGTAAACGCCACGTTCACGAGGGTGCCGACCACCGCATAAAATAGCGAGTTGCCGAATCCGATCAGCACATTGGAATTTTGGAATACGGCCTTATACCCGATCAGCGTCACATCGACCGGCCACAGCCACACTTTACCGGAGGATACAGCCCCCGGAGAGCTAAAGGATGCGCTTACAATGTGCAGCAGCGGAAACAGAATGACGATCAGAATAACCGACAGAAACAAATACACCAAGCCGAGAAACAACCGGTCCTGGACAGACTCCCGAATAGCGGTTCTGCTCATGCGAATCCTCCTCTCTTACCACAGGCTCGTAGATGATACCTTGCGGGACACAAAATTGACGATAACCAGCAAAATAAAGTTAATGACGGAGTTGAACAGCCCGATCGCTGCCGAGAAGCTGAAGTTCGCTCCAAGCAGCCCGACCTTGTACACATACGTGGAGATGACCTCCGACGTATTCTGGTTGAGCGGGTTCTGCATAAGATAGATTTTCTCGAAGCCAAGGCTCATTACATTCCCTAGATTCAGGATCAGGAGGATGACGATAACCGGAAACAGACTCGGAATATCGATGTTGATGATCTTCTGAAGCCGGGTCGCTCCATCCACCCTGGCCGCCTCGTACAGATCCGGATTCACGCCGGCGAGGGCCGCGATGTAGATAATGGCGCCATAACCGGTGAACTGCCATGCATCGGACCAGACGTAGATGGACTTGAACAACCCCGGGATGCCTAGAAAATCGACGGGCTCAAGCCCTAGCGCCCGATACAGATTGGACATGAGTCCGGTATTCGGCGATAAATTCACGATGAGGATCGAAACGATGACCACGGTCGAAATAAAATAAGGCGCATACGTGACCATTTGAACCGTCTTCTTGAACCTGCCGTTTCGAATTTCATTCAGGGCCAGTGCAAGCAGGATTGGCGCCGGGAAACCGACGAGCAGTCCGTACAAGGAGATTTCCAGCGTATTTCTGACATACTGCCAGAAGAACGGAGCCTCGAACAGCTGCTTGAAATAATCGAATCCCACCCAGGGGCTTCCGAATATTCCCTGAACGACGTTGTATTCTTTAAATGCAATCAGAACGCCGAACATCGGAACGTATTTAAAGATGACGATATACAGCAGAGGGAAGAACACGAGCAGGTAAAATTGCCAATGCTTCATCAGCTTCTTCCTTGTTCTGCTTCCGGGCTTGTGCAATGGGACATTCATTCCGGCCGTTGCTTCCATTGTTTTGCTCATGCGAGCCACCGGGCTACCCCTCCTTATCGGTTTGATGACCCTTAGTCTAGGGGAAGCCGCCCCGGCTGTTCAATAAACAAGATTCGCCGGCCCAACGTATTTCCGCGAAGCAGACTGGATGCCATAGATCAGGCAAGCATCAGACGGATAAACCTTTTTCCGCCGCTAAACCAAACTCCCCGCATGAAAAAAATCCCGCAGAATAGAGCATTCCGCGGGATTTTGAAGCCTCGTCCAGAATCTGGGGCGCGTCTCGGTTCTAGCCTTCGGCGATCCGATTTGCGTCCCCGGAAGCCGCCTGGTCCCGATATTCGCCAGGGGACAGGCCCACTGTTTTTTTGAACATCCGGCCAAATGAGATGGCATTCGAGTATCCGACCTTGGTCGCGATTTCCTGAACGGGCAGGGTCGTTTCGACTAGCAGCCTTCGGGCATGCGTGATCCGCAGCTCAATCAAATAATCAACGAACTTCTGGCCCGTCTCCTCCCGGAACAGCTTGCTGAGCGTCTTCCAATTCATATGGAACTGTTCGCTCAAGTAGTTCAGCGACAGATCGGGATTCGCCGAATTCTCCTCCATATACTGCCGAATTCGCCGGATCGTATCAGCGTGATTGCGTCCGTTGAGGACCGCTGCCATGCCCTCGTACAAGGACGAGAGCGCCTCGCCGCAGTTTTGCTGCAGCTGCTCCAGCGTGTCCGATCGCTGCAGTGCATGCCGCAGTTGAGGCTGGCCCTCGTTTAGCCAAACGTCCTGAAACTCCTTAGCCATACAGGATAACTCCCGGCCGAGCGCATAGATCAAGTAATCCGCTAAACTGTGAACCCCGTCCCGGTCCAGCATATTCTTCTCAATATGCTCGATCAAGGCTTTATATTTCTCCCGCCAATCCGGATTCACCATCCGGAAGGACTGGGCGATGGAACGGATCTGATTCAGAAAATCAAACGCATGTCCGCGCTCCTCGCCGGCGATTTGTCCGTAAGGAATGATCCTGTTCTCGCCGAGAATCATTTTATATTTCAATGCCTTGAGCGCTTGGCTGTACGACTCCGGAATTTCCGTATACTGCTCTGCCTGCTTTCCCATGCCAATCGTTACGGTCAGCTTCAGATGCTCCTCCACCCACCGGCGGGCATCTTCGAAGATTACAGCAGCCTCCTGCATCTTATCCTGAGCCGGATCGACCTGGATGATAACGCCCAGCTTCGATGCGGATGTCCATTCCGCCCAAAGGACGGCTCCCCGTGCAGCTGCCGTCTCCTGAACAACGCTCTTCAAAGCAAATTTCAATAAATATTGATCCTGCTCCCGGTACTGTTCGCAGAAGTGAGCGTACTTATCGATCTCCATCACGCTGACGATCTGAGGAGAGGCCAGATCCGGCAGCTCAATGACATCCCTCTGTTCATTCCACTGCTCCAATTGCAGCGGATACTGCCCCTCGATCAGCTGCTGAAACAAATAAGCCTTCCGAAGCAGCAAATCCTCGCGATGCTGCTGCTGAAAGCTGTTGGACTGCTCCAATATGCTCTCAAGCGCCGATTCAATGAAAGCAAACTCATCCTGCTTGCGGCCGTGAAGCAGGGCATTCGTCTTGGTCTGTGTATACTTCTGAACCTGAGACACGATGGCCTCTACCGGCTTGTAGTTTCTGCGTGTAACATAAACGATCCATACAATGCCGGCCACACACATCAATATGCCTACCATGAACCACACGTTGTACAGCTGGCTTACGATGCCGACTACTCTGCCCTGCGTCAGGCCGCCCTCATATACCCAGCCCGTGTACGGGGAAACTGCGCTGGACACCGGCTCTCTCTCCTCCGCCGCCATCGTGCCCGGCGTCATGGAATGGCCGTCCGCATCCTTCATTCGGATAAAGCTGACATCCGAGTTATACATCCCCTGAACCATTTGGAAAATGGCATCCACTTTGATATTGACTGCAATCAGCCCCCGGCCGCGGGATACGAACGGTGCGTCCCGAACCAGCGTGACCGTCTGCCGTGCACTGTTAAAGCTGAATTCCCGAAAATCCCGGACGCCGCTCCAATGGGCCTCGCTGTTTTTCCGGCTCAAGTAGGGTTTAAGGAAAGCATAATCCGCATAGTCCTGAAGCTTGAAGGCGGAGGATGTGGTTAGAACATATTCGTCCTGCGTGCGTACCAGCGCCATGGAATCCACAAGGGGACTGGACACCTTGAACTGCTTCATCGCCTGTACGGCCTGCATGTTCAAGTAAACGTCATCCTGGTCCTCGGAGCTGAAAAAATCGGACAAATCCGGATTAAACAGCAGCTCCTGCACCAGCATCTGGTCGATGGATTTCAGCGAGTTATCCACCGACCGCATCGCCTGCTGGATCATCGTCTCATTGGCCTGCACCGCTCCCTGCCGCGACTGTTCGCCAAGCATTTGGAAAAATACGAAAAACACAAAGGAAATGACAATAAAAAAGACGGGCATATACGATAGCAGCTGACGGTAAAACCAAGCTTTGTTCCCCATAGACATCCCCCTACCCAAAAGGTTGTTCATCCATACCGATACGTCAGCCATGCCGATAGACACGCTGACCGTGTTTGGTCCGGAACCGCCGGACCTCTGGAAGCGCTTTCTAATTTCAAGCCTTGCGTTTCTATGGAACTCGATTGCTCCCTTTCTCCGCATTTCATGTAATAGCTTCATATTAGAAGAAAACGCGCGATTTACCAACACTTTTATGGAGAGGAGTTGAAAAACATGTCTCTGGTATTAGCCCGATAGGAGAGACGGATCAGCATGACCGGTTAGGATCCGAATCCGATATGAAACGAAGCAGGGGGACAATGAAGGTTTCTTTTAGAAAACAGCTTTGTCCCCGGGAGCTCCGTTCCCTACCGGGACATCCTGTTCGGAGGCGTTGGGACAGCAGGCTCATTGTCCCTGCCCAGCCTGCGGCCGGCCGTTTCTCTGCGTCCTGTTGCAGGCACATGCGCGCCTGCCCGTGCAAGGCCGAACCGTGGCATGTTATTGTACAGGCACTCATACTGCCCCTCCTGAACGAGGTAGGTTTCGTGGAAGATGCCGACATCGCCGCCGGTGCCGACGGCTTGGTTAAACCTCCGCCAGGCACTCAGATGATTGGCGCCATGGCGGGCGTAGTGCTCCAGCTGCTCGAAGCTTCTCCAATATTGGATCAGCGTCAATCCCCGCCATGACACGTGGAAGGTACCATCGATGAATCCGAGCTCCTTGTTCCGGTATAGCTCCTGCAGCATCGGAGACATGGAATTCATAACAGGCAGCCATTTGTGCACGGCCCACAGCTTGTTGATCCGAAATCCGATGATAAAGACAACAAATGAGCCTTCCATCTGGGCGGTATAACGCCCGGGCGTCACTTTGCTCATGCCGTTACTCTCCTTCCTTCATTTCAAGTAAACGCAGATGGTTCTCATACACGTTTCCGATATCCTCCGAACCGTACAGCTGCGCGGTCAAGAACGCCCCATAGAACACGGTGAAGCAGAACTCGACCGCCTGCTCCACCGACATCGCCGGATTCAAGCGCCCCGCCTCAGCCTCTGTCGTCATGAAACGGTGAAACAGCCGGTACATATCGGGAGACTTTCTCCCGATCTCTTCCTGTCCCGGAAAGAGCAATGCGACTTCAGCCTCGCTGAGCTCCGGCATGCAGGGCTGCATTTTGACCTCGGCCAAGAACGAGATCAGGCTTGGCATAATTCCCAGCCGGATTTCATGCTCTTTAACCACTTGATCCAGCAGATGCCGAAAAGCTGCAAATCCGCTTTTTCCTTCCTGTTCGATCTCAATGATCCGCTTCGTCAGCCATATCCGCATAAAATAGATCAGGACATCCTCCTTGCGCTGATAGAACTTGAAGAAAGTAACCTTCGATATCTCGGCCGCCCGGCAAATGTCCTCCAGCAGCACCTCGCTGAACATCCGGTCACGCATCAGCGCGATTCCCGATTCATACAACGCGATTTTGTTTTTGGCTTTTTTCAGTTCACGCAAAGGGATTTCCGAAACGGGCATATGTCTCCACCTCAAAATAATTTACTTTTGTAAATAAATTAACACAAGTAAACTTATTTTATCAAGGTGAATTTTCACTTCTTATCACGGTCGTAGGTTTAAGAGCTGATTTCGCAAAGATCTCCATAATCAGAACCACCCGTCAAACGGGTGGTTTGCTCTTGGGGTATAACCCCTTGTTGCCAAACTGCGCCTAAAGACGCTAGCCTGACAATAAAATTGCTCAGGCTCAGTGTAATTTGTCACTTTCACTTACCAGTTAAACTGGTTTACTTCTTCTTGTTACTGTTTTTGCTGAATGGGTCTTCATACTCTTTCACACTCAGTTTATCAATTGCTTGGTCATGTGCTTCTTGCTCACGGATATATTTTGCCACGGTGGCTTCATTCAAGCCCACTGTGCTGACGTAGTATCCCTCCGCCCAGAATTTTCGATTACCATATTTATACTTCAAGCTAGCATGCTTCTCGAATATCATGAGTGAGCTTTTCCCCTTCAGGTATCCCATAAATGATGATACTGAGATTTTTGGGGGAATTGCTACCAACATATGTACATGATCGGGCATCATGTGACCTTCGATTATCTCCACTCCCTTGTATTTACATAATCGTTTGAATATTTCGATTAAGTCTTTCCTCACTTGATTATAAATCTCTTTCCGTCTATACTTCGGGGTGAACACAATGTGGTACTTGCACATCCACTTCGTGTGAGCTAAACTATAGCTCTTGTTTGCCATCTAAGACCATTCCTTTCATTATTGAGCCTGAACATCTCAATTTTATCGGAATGGTCTTGTTGGTCAAACCTCGATCTCTCCACCCGCATAGCGGGTGGTTTTTTGTTTCGCACGCTTCGCGAGCTCAACTGGCTAAAGCCGCAAAAAAAGCAAGCACAGGATGCTCGATCCTGTACTTGCTGTGGATACCATGAGGTTGGATACGCCTCGGCACTTGAGGCTTTCCCGCTCTCAGGCCGCTTATCCGCGTGCCGCGGCATCCGCATAGAAAATAATCGTATAAAATTTCGTAATCTCGTTCCCCGGGTTCCGGTAACGGTGGGGACGATTGGCCGCGAAATGCACGGAGCTTCCCGCAGGCACCGTATAGCATTCGTCCTCCCGCCAGAGCTCGAGCTCTCCCTGGTGGACAAATATATATTCCTCAACGCCGTCGTTATGCGCTTCCGATCCATGATCGCAGCCGGGATCCATGATGACCATATACGACTCGAATTTGGTGCGAAGGTTGTAGGAGAACAACGGATGCACCCGGTACGCGCCTTCTGCCTCATGGAAAGGCTCCACATCCTCAGGCGATACGACCGTCACCTCGGTCTCCGCTTCCTCAATCAGCGTCGTGAATGATATCCCCAGACCGCTTACGATGCGCCATAACACCGATATCGTCGGGTTCGAATCCCCCCGCTCGATCTGGCCGAGCATTGCTTTGCTTACGCCGGTCAGCTCCGATACATTGTCCAGGCTAAGGCTCCTCGATTTTCGAATGGCTTGTAAATTTCTCCCTACCTTTTTATGAATGGGTTCCAATCGTACAATATCCTCCTTCGGTACCTAAAACGGCTAGCTGATTTTGCTCTGATCCGCCCGCAGCTTTTCCGTAAGCTTTGATACCATATCATCCGTCATGCGGTTCAAATCATATTGTACATCAAATCCCCATTCTTCGCGTGCGCAAGTTGCATCAATCGCGTCCGGCCATTCGTTCGCAATGGACTGGCGGACCGGATCGACCTGATAATCCAGCTTAAAGTCCGGGATATGCCGGCGGATGCTGGCAGCGATCGATTCAGGCTCAACGCTCATCGCCGTCACATTAAAGGCGTTCCGGTGCTTCAGCCGGGAACCGTCTGCCTCCATCAGCGTTATGATCGCGGATATGGCATCCGGCATATACATCATGTCGAGGTACGTTCCTTTCGCGATATAGGAGGTGTATGAGCCGCTGCGAACCGCTTCCCAATACATGTCGACCGCGTAATCGGTCGTTCCTCCTCCAGGTGGCGCGGAATGGGAGATTAGCCCTGGAAAACGGAGTCCCCTCGTGTCCACGCCGTATTTATGATGGTAATAATCGCACAGCAGCTCGCCAGACACTTTGCTGACTCCGTACATCGTCAGTGGACGCTGCAGCGTATCCTGCGGGGTCGCACGCTTCGGGGTATCCGCCCCGAAGGCTGCGATCGAGCTCGGTGTAAAGAACTGGCATGACAACGCCCGTGCCGTCTCCAGCGCGCTCAACAGGCCTCCCATATTCAGATTCCAGGCAAGCGCCGGGTTCGATTCCGCCCGCGCTGACAACAGAGCCGCCAGATGGATTATTGTATCCGCTCGAAACTCTTTAGCCGCGTCATAGAACGCCTTGCTGTCCGTGACATCCAACAGCCTGAACGGTCCGCTCTGCACCGCCTCGCTTTGCGATTGACGAATATCCGTTGCCAGCACGGCTTCGTCGCCGTATATTTGCCGCAGCTTCACGATCAGGTCCGAACCGATCTGACCGAGTGCACCCGTGACCAAGATTCGTTTCATGAATCATGCCTCCTTCTTAGATCAGACCAAGCTCGCGTCCGATGGATTCGTATGCCGCAAGCGCGCGGTCCAGCATTTCCTTCGTATGGATCGCGGTAGGCATGTTGCGTACTCTCCCCGTCCCTTTCGGCACCGTCGGGAACACGATCGCTTTGGCGTACACTCCCTCTTCGTAGAGACGGGTGCTGAACTTCTGAGTCGTCGATTCGTCCCCGATGATGCAAGGCGTAATCGGGGTTTCCGTAGCGCCGGTCGAGTAGCCGAGCTGCCGGAGCCCTTCCTGCAAATAGCGGGTATTTTCCCATAGCTTCGATTGAAGCTCCTTGCTGTTCTGAAGGATATCTATCGCCGTAATGCACGCTGCAACTGCACCTGGAGGCAGTGCGGTCGAGAAGAGGAACGGCCGGCTGCGGACCTTGAGCCAGTCGATCAAATCCCTGGATCCCGCGACGTAACCGCCGACCACGCCGACAGCCTTGGACAGCGTTCCGATCTGCAGATCAACCCGGTCCGACAACCCGAAATGCTTCACCGTCCCCGCTCCGTCCCCGAGCACGCCGGAGCCATGGGCATCGTCAACATAAGTAATGAGATCATAGGCCTCCGCGATTTCCACGATTTCCGGCAGCTTGGCGATATCGCCGTCCATGGAAAATACGCCGTCGGTAATAACCATAATTTTATTGTATTGCCCGGATTCTCTCGCCTCGCGGGCTTTTGTCCGCAAATCATCCATATCCGAGTGGTTGTAGCGAATCACCTTCGCTTTCGTCAGACGGCAGCCGTCGATGATCGAAGCATGGTTCAGCTCATCCGAGAGAATGGCATCCCCGGCTCCCATCACAGCCGAAATGGCCGCCATATTGCAGTTGAACCCGGATTGGTACGACAGCACGGCTTCCGTTCCTTTGAACTGGGCCAGCTTCTCTTCAAGCTCCACGTGAAGCGACAGCGTCCCGTTAATGCTGCGCACGGCGCCGCTTCCTGTTCCAAACTCCCGGGTTGCCCGGATTGCCGCTTCCTTCAGCCGCTCGTCATTGGCAAGGCCCAAATAATTGTTGGAGGACAAATTCACGAATTCGCGTCCTTGAATCTTGATGACCGGACCGTTCGGACTTTCGAGCGGCTGGATCGTATTATAGAGCCCCTGCTCCTTGAGTTCGGTTAAATTCTGCTGCAAGAAAGCGCTTAACGAGTGACTTGCCATATAAATTCCCTCCTAAATGGATGATGAATCTGAAACGATCCTATCAATTACAACTTCATTGTATGCAAAACCTCACATATATGCAATATCTCGCACAAATATATGTTATATTAGACTACGAAATAAAAAATCCCCCGTGCCATGATCAAAAAAGACAAAGCGTCTTTCCTATCATTACCCCGGAGGATGCTTTCAGATATATTATGGATTCGAGATCAGCTATGACAGCCCTGTGCGAAAGCCCGGTCAATCGGCAATCGCCGCATGCAGAGCCTCCACATAGGCCGTGGCCAGCTTGGAGAGCGCGATATTTTTATGATGAATCCAGCCGACGTTGATCGTCTCATCGCACGCCAGAGGAACGGGAATGATCTCGTTGCCGTTCAAATCCGCGCTGAGCACGCCCGTGGAAATCGTATAGCCGTTCAGGCCGATCAGCAGATTGAACAAAGTTGCACGGTCGTTGACCCGGATGCTTTTTTTATGCGACAACGTGCTCAGAATCTCCTCGGAGAAATGGAAGGAGTTGTATTCCCCCTGCTCGAAGGACAGGTACGGATAATGCTGCAGCTCTTCGATCGTGACGATGGACTGCTTGGCAAGCGGGTTATGGACGCTGATAAAAATATGCGGCTTCGCTGTGAACAGGCTGTTAAACTCTAAACCGGCGTCCTTCAGCAGCTTGTTGATGACCTTGGCATTAAATTCATTAAGGTACAGGATTCCGATCTCGCTGCGGAAGGTCTTCACATCCTGAATGATTTCATAAGTCTTCGTCTCACGGAGCGCAAGCTCGTACTCCTCCTGTCCGTACTCCTGAACCAAATGGACGAAGGCATTCACGGCAAAAGCATAATGCTGCGTCGACACCGAGAAATGCTGCGGTGACGGCTTGGCGTTCAGGTACCTTCCCTCCAGCAGCTCCGCCTGCTCGACGACCTGCCGGGCATATCCTAGGAACTCGGCCCCTTCCTTGGACAGGATGATTCCTTTGTTCGTCCGTTCGAAAATGGTTATCCCAAGCTCCTCCTCCAGGTCCTTGATCGCATTGGACAGACTGGGCTGAGAGATAAACAAACGCTTGGCCGCCTCATTCATCGAGCCCCGGCCCGCAACCTCTATCACATACTTCAATTGCTGCAATGTCACCCTAGATCTCCCCCTTCTAACACCGGACTTTAACGCTGATCTTTTACATGTTCACGAAGGACCAATGGCATAAAATTTTATTTTTTGAGCCATGCGGCCGATAACATAATTACAAGAAATCTTTAAAATTTAAGCTGTATATTTTAAGTCCAGAATTCTTGATCTGAAGAAAAGCACTTCCTCTGCGCCATTGTACTTATCCCAAGCACAGGTATACGCAGAACCTACTATTGCACCCTGCCAAATGAAAAGGAGTCCGATCCCTGCCCATGATGAACCGTAAGAACAAACTTATGAATGCCGTATCGCTAGCTATTATCGGAATTACCGCTATTGTACATCTTCTAGCCCGCAGGTTCCATGTGTTCGACCAAAACATGCACGCCCAGGAGATGCTCTCCTCTGCCCAAATGGAAGGCCAATTCGGAGCCATCCTGAACGTGCTGCTTGTTTTGCCTGCACTGCTGCTGGCGGTTACGCTCGTCATTTACAGCCGCAAGCCGGACCACCCGAGTATTCCCTATATGCATACCTTAGTCCTAACCCTTGGCAGCATCTCGATCATTGCCGGCGCAGGGGGGCATGTCGAATTTCACTTTTCCATCTTCATGGTGATCGCGGCCCTCTCTTACTATAAAAATATAAAGCTCATCTTCTGCATGACCGGCATATTTGCCGCGCAGCATATTCTCGGGTTTCTTCTTATTCCGGAGCTTGTGTTTGGAACGACGAGCTATTCCTTGACGATGCTGATCATTCATGCGGTATTTCTCATTCTTACCTCGGCTGCAA
The DNA here is from genome assembly GCF_038003785.1 of Paenibacillus sp. FSL W8-0919. Taxonomy (NCBI): domain Bacteria; kingdom Bacillati; phylum Bacillota; class Bacilli; order Caryophanales; family Paenibacillaceae; genus Paenibacillus; species Paenibacillus sp. FSL W8-0919. The sequence goes on along the minus strand of NZ_JBBOPV010000001.1, from coordinate 2,992,405 downwards.
CCAGCTGGCAAATTCACAGCACTCTGCGGATCGAAGCATCCTTGAGAGAGGCGCAGCATCAGCAGCGTGCAGCGATGATGAATGACATCACGTCTAAGCTGGCCGACTCCACCCGCCAATTGAAGGAGACCGCTGAGCGGCTGGCCGGGCAATCCAGGCAAAGCACCGGACTAAGTCAACATCTGGGGAAGATCATCGAGGACATTGCTCATGGAACGAGGGAACAGATGGCTGCGATGGAGCAAAACCGTGCCATCATTCTCGAAATTGGCGGAAGCATCCGCCATGCGGCAGCATCGGCGTCGGAAGCCGCCGGGTCCTCCGAGGAATCCGCGCGACAGGCGGAATTCGGCAGTCATATCATCGGCAATATTTTATCCGAAATCAAGAATACCGGTCACTCGGTCGACCAAAGCCGGAATACGTTGATGGTGCTGAACCGGCACGTCTCCCGAATCGGTGATATTCTCGAGGTAGTCCGAGGCATTGCAAGCCAAACCCATCTCCTGGCATTAAACGCGTCGATTGAGTCGGCAAGAGCCGGGGAAGCTGGCAGGGGATTTGCCGTCGTTGCCGGCGAAGTACGTAAGCTCGCCGAGCAATCCTCGGCCTCTGTCGGCGAAATCACCGAACTGATTGACAGCATACATAGGGAAACCGCCGATCTGCTCGGCAGCATCGGCCAAGTCCACGACAATATGAGCTCGGGAGTACAGGTCGTCGATCAGGCGAGGGCCTCGTTTGATGTCATCCACCATGCCGTGAAACAGTCTTCCGACCAGATGAAGGAAATATCCGCCGCGACGCAGCAGTTGTCCGCCGGCTCCGACCGGATGAATCATTCGATTCAAGAAATGACCCGTTTTACGAACGATACGGCCGCCCACGCTCACGACATCGTCGAAGCTTTCCAAGAGCACGCCGCATCCATCCGGCAGGTGTCGGATGCCGCGGATCTTATGGCAGCGCTGGTCACGGACTTGAACGGCATCATGGACCAGTTGGCGAAAGAGGCGACCGATTAAATGCCTCATTCGCCTGCCAAGGCTTTGAACGCTTTCAGTACATAAAAGAAGAGACCGCTTCGTGGTCTGCAGCCCATCTATTCCCGTGTTGTAGGTGGGCTGTTTTTTTCATCCTAATGGAAGTTTTACCGTAAACTCGGAGCCGACCCCCACTTCGCTCCGTACCTGGATGCTTCCCCCATGGACTGAAACGATCTGATGTGCAATCGACAGTCCGAGCCCTGAGCCACCGGCGATTCTTCCTCTTCCGGCATCGGCGCGATAGAACCGGTCGAACAAATGCGGAATCGCTCCCTCCGGAATTCCGGATCCGGTATCGGTGATCGAAATCGAGACGCAATCATGAATGATCTGCATGCAGACCGTAATCTTCCCGCCTTCCCGCGTATGTCTTAGCGCATTCGTCAATAAATTCAGAAACACCTGCTTTATCCGTATAGGATCCAGACATACCGTCGGCATATCTTCGTTACAAGATACGGCCAGACTAACCCCATATTCATCCGCTTCCGGCTGCACCAGCTCAATCAGCTCCTCCATAAGCATAGGCAAGTTCGTTGGTTCTTTGTTTAATATAAGCTCTCCGGCTTCCGCCGTATTCAGCAACTGCAGTTCATCCACTAGCCTGATCAGCCGCAGCACTTCATCATGCACGGAGAGCAGCGCTTCCGGCTTAACGGTCCCTTGAGACTGCTGAATCAGCTCGAGCTTGGATTGAATGATCGCCAGCGGCGTCCTAAGCTCATGCGCTACATCCTCAACAAGGCGCTTTCGATTATCCATCAAGTCGCGGAGCTGGGTCGTCATCGAATTAAATGCCTCGCCGACCTGACCGTATTCATCGGCCCGTTCAATCGGGACTTCGGTGGCAAGCTCACCGCCCGCTACCCGGCGCATGACGCGTATCAGCTTGTTCAAGGGATTCATGATTAGCCCAGAAAGCCAGTAGCCGAGGATCAATGCCGCTCCCGCAATAAACAAAGTCATGTTGAAGGCCTTGATCTTCATCTCTGCGAGGATATACTGGCTTACCCCCTCCAAAGAGATCATTCCTTCATTGCTTCCACCGCCATCCGTGTAATATCGGGCGAATAGGCTACCCAGGTAACCTTGCGTCGTCCCGATATAGGCCGCACTGACAAGGACTACCAGGACGCCCATCGCCAAAAAGATTTTGCCCCGCACACTCATCCTTCTTCACCGAACCTGTATCCGAATCCGTACACCGTCTGAATATATTTCATCCGCTCCGGATCATTCTCCAGCTTTTTCCGAAGCTTGCTGATATGGGAGTCCAGCGTGCGTTCATAATTCATGAAATCATCGTCCATGGCGGCTTTTATTAACTGCAGCCGGCTGAAAACGACGCCTGGTCTTGAAGCCAGTGTCAGCAAAATTTTAAACTCGGTCGGGGTCAGGGGAATGAGTGCGCCGTTTCTTGTAACCTGGCACTTGGTCAAGGAAATACGAAGATCTCCCCGCTCAAGGTCGGCCGGTTCGTCGTTTCTCGGATCGATTCTCCGAAGCAATGAACGGATCCGGGAGGCAAGCTCCCGCAAACTAAAGGGCTTGGTCATATAATCATCCGCCCCCAGCTCCAGGCCGATAATTTTATCCGTTTCCTCCGTTTTGGCCGTTACCATAATAATGCCGCAAGAGCTGACCTGTCGTAACTCCCTGCAAACGTCAATGCCGCTCTTACCCGGAAGCATCCAGTCAAGGACTACGATCGCGGGCCGTTCCCTGCGTGCGGCTTCCACCGCGTCAAGACCATTGGTAACTGCGTATACGAGGAAGCCTTCGGCCTCTAAATATTGCTTCATCGACTCGAGCATCGCCTTTTCATCCTCTACTATCATAAGTTTCGTTTCCATAAGCATAATTTCTCCTCATTCGTTTGTAGCCATTATAACCCGGATATGGCCATAAAAAGTGCTCTTACACATAATCAAAAGATCGTTTCCACAAGTTCTACACAATCGGACGGTAAACTGGTTACATCAATGAAAAGGCGAAGGAGAATTGAACTTATGAGAACTTGGATTATGATTGAATACGGAATCACAATCGCTCTTGTGCCGCTCTGGTGGCTGGTCTATTCCCGAGCTCGACATGTGCTTGACCATAACACTTCGGAATCGTTCCATACCCATCTGCGCAGCCTGCGATTCCGGTTATGGCCGGCCGTCTGCTTGACCACGGTCAAGCTAGCCGCAACGATTCGGATGTGGATGACCGACTGGTCCTTCGTCGAAGACAAGGTGCTGATCCAGTGGCCGCTGTACCTATGCGGCATGTTCGCCATTTTCATGTTCTCGCTTCCGGAACTCTATCGGCGCGAACAGCTCGCCTTCTCTTCCACGAAGGGGAGAGCGGGAGGGCTATCTAATCCCATCATATTCCTGCCGTTTTCGGCAGCATTTACCGCATCCGCAGCTTCCGCGATCCAAATGCTGTTCTTCGCGCAATCCCCGCTACGATTCGGGACGTTATATGGGGTTTGGGCAGGGTTTGGTCTTGCGGTTGCTTTCCAAGCCTTCACTTATCGAAGGCACCTGAATCGTCAAGCCGCAGGCGGAAAGTTAGCCAGGCAAGAAAACTCAGGGAAACGGTTCCTCCGCATGGTCCAAAAGGGCTTGGTGCTTCTTGTTGTCGTCTCGACGATCGTTGCATCCGGCCTGCTATCATCCAGACTTCCGGATCGGATGAGCATGATGGATCACGGTAGCCAAAGCTCCCATGGAGGCCACGCCAATGCAAGCCACAATCTTGCAGGTCTCGATCATGCAGACTCGCCTGTGTCTGCGGCTGTAATGAGCCCGGAAGCCGTCAGCGTCGAGGACCTGAGAGGTCCGCAAGATGCGCCGCCGGACCGCTCTTTTACAATATCAGCGTCAAAGCTGATAACAACGCTTCCCACCGGAGAACATACGGAACTCTGGACCTTCAATCAAACCGTCCCGGGACCAGAGCTTCGAGTAAAGGAAGGTGACCTGGTCGAAGTCGTATTGCACAACGTTGATATCGAGGATGGCGTCACCATCCACTGGCATGGCCTGAATGTCCCGAACGGCGAAGACGGCGTAGCGGGGCTGACGCAAGATGCTGTGATGCCGGGAGAACGGTTCGTTTACCGTTTCATTACCAATCAGACGGGAACTTACTGGTATCATTCGCATCAACAATCCTCGGTTCAAGTTGCCAAAGGACTCTACGGCACGCTGATCATCGAACCGAAGGAAGGTATCGCGGAGGATGTCGATATGACCGTCATGTCCCACTCTCACGGGACGAGCAACGGCAGCACGATTACGCTGGGTCCCACTGGCGTGCTGTCGCGCCGGATCATTGAACCGGGTACGGCCGTCCGTATCCGGCTCATTAACGCCCATAACATGCCGCGTATTTTTTACGTATCGGGGGCGCGGTATCGAGTAGCCGCCATAGACGGGGTCAATCTGAACGGACCGGAATGGATGGAAGACCGGCCGCTTCTGCTTGCCGCCGGCGGAAGGTATGATCTCGCCTTGGTCATGCCGGAGCATGCCGTTTCGGTGTCGCACAGCCTGGGTACGATCAACGAAACCAGCGAGGCCGTTGTCCTCTCGGCCACGGATCACGACATGCCGGCTCCCGGGGTTGAGGGAACGATCTTTGACCCTGCACACTATGGCGCTCCGGCGCCGGTTCCCTTTGATTCCGACACGAAATATGACAAGGCGTTTACGCTGGTACTGGACAATCGGGTTGGATTTTATAACGGAACCATGACCAATTTACAGACGATCAATGGGTATGTCTTTCCGGATACGCCCTCGCTGATGGTAAGTGAAGGCGATGTCGTCAAAATGAAATTCGTCAATCGCGGATTCATGGATCACCCGATGCATCTGCACGGCCATCACCTATTGGTGCTGAGCCGGTACGGCATACCGGTTCAGGGCAGTCCGTGGTGGACCGATTCCTTGAACGTAGCCCCAGGCGAAGTGTATGAAGCCGCTTTTGTTGCGGATAATCCCGGACTCTGGATGGATCATTGCCACAACCTGGAACACGCCGCGGCAGGGATGTCCATGCACCTCATGTACGAGGGAGTCTACACTCCATTTGAAATCGGCCGGTCTACGGTCAATATCCCTGAATGATGTGTGACAAAGTACGCGGAGGCAGTGAAAAACCCTTCCGGGAGCAGTGCCTAAAGGCTTGCTCTTGGAAGGGTCATTTCAGCGTTCTCTATTGTTCTCCCGTCTGAAACTGCTTCTTGGCCCATTCCGCATACGACGGATGGCTGTCAAGCAGCTCCTCGTGGGTTCCGCTGCCGGTAACCCTGCCGTGCTCCAGCACGATGATCTGATCAGCCGCGACTACGGTGGACAGCCGGTGGGCGATCACAACCGTTGTCCTCTCGATCATCAGGTTGCCAAGCGCCTTCTGCACCTCATGCTCAGAGTCGCTGTCCAGACTTGCGGTCGCCTCGTCGAGCAGCAAAATATCCGGTTGCCGGAGCAACGCTCTCGCGATCGCCACGCGCTGCCGCTGCCCGCCGGACAGCTGAATCCCCCGCTCGCCGACCTCCGTCTCGTATCCCCGCGGAAGCGACTCGATGAAACCTTGGGCATAAGCAAGCCTTGCCGCTTCCGCTACCTCTTCATCCGTCACCGGCTCCTCGCGCCCGTACACGATGTTATCCCGGATGGACCCGGTCATGAGCGGGCTGTCTTGGGATACGTAACCGATCTTGCGCCGCCAGGAGTCCAGTGAGTAGTCCCGGATCGATTCCGAGCCGAAGACGATATCTCCGCCGCTTGGCGCATAGAAGCGCTCGATCAGCGAGAATATCGTCGTCTTCCCGCTCCCGCTCGGCCCGACAAGGGCCGTAACCTTTTTGGCAGGAATGGAAAAGGTCACCTCGGACAGGATCGTCTCGCCTTCATGGTAGGCAAACGTCACATCCTCAAAGCGCAAGTCGCGGTGCCCCTCGGGTGCCGGGCGAACGGCACGGTCGTCCCCTTCCGACCGGTATTCCAGAATCAGCCGCAGCCGTTCCGTAGCGGCCATCACCTTTTGCAGTTGAGAATAGAATGTCGCAAACTGGCTGAAAGGAAACATGATCTGGAACAGCAGCAGGATGAACGACACCAGCTCTCCGGCGCTAAGCGCGCCGGAAGAGACGCGAACGCCGCCGTAGCCGATAATGACCACGAGCAGCACAACCATCACCATGGACATCAGGGGAACAAGCACCGCGTTGATTTTGGCTTCCTTCATGCCGAAGCGGTACAGGCTGTCCATATCGCCGAAGCCGCTTTTCTCTTCCTTCCGTTCCGCATTGGACGCCTTGACGAGGCGGATCTCGCTGATGACCTGGGTCAGCATCGCGGAAAGCTGGGCAAGCTGCCCGTACATGCTGATGGAGATTTTGTACATTTTTCCGCCGATGGGCATCAGGATGCCGAAACCTACGGGCACGGCCACCAGGATGATCAGCGTCATCTGCCAATCCAGATAGAAGAGAATGGCCACCGCGCCGATCACCGTCAGCAGATTGGAGCAGAAGGCGATAAGGTGATCGGTGATCAACGTCTTGATCTCGTTCGTATCATTCGTTACCCGGCTCATGGTTTCGGCCGAGCGGTGACGGTCAAAGAACGGGACCGGCAGCGACAGCACCTTGGTCCAGAGCCGTTTGCGGATTTTATTGACCATCTGGTTGCCGACGTATGCCAGCATGTAGTAGGACAGTCCGCTGGCTACAGCTTCAAGCAGGAAGAGCGCAGCCAGCGACGCGACCATGCGCAAATCGAACGAATCCGTCGAGAAGCTGTCAATGAATCGGCCGGTGATGAGCGGGACGACCAGTCCCGTCACCGCCCCGACCAGGCTCAGCAGGATCGCTGCCGCAAGCACCAGCCTCGGCATGCCTGCAGCCTGCAGCAGTCCGGTAAAATACCGGACGGTGGTCCTCGTTACTTTGCCTTTCTCTTCCGCAGCGTTTTGTTCTGTTCCGATTCCCATGTCAGATTCCTCCTCCCAAGGTTAAGACAGATACGTTTCCTTGATAAACCGGCCGGTATGCGAGGCTTCGACTGCCGCAACCTCCTCCGGCGTGCCGCTGGCTACCACGTCTCCGCCGGCTGCCCCGCCGCCCGGCCCGATATCGAGAATCCAGTCGGAGTTCCAAATCAGATCGAGATTATGCTCCACGAGTATCACGGTATTTCCCGCATCGACCAGACGGTTCAGCAGGACCAGCAGCTGCTTCACATCCCCCGGATGAAGACCGGTAGACGGCTCGTCGAGCAGGTACAGCGTATGATTTTTCGTTTTCTTGCTGAGCTCCTTCGCCAGCTTGATCCGCTGTCCTTCTCCGCCCGAGAGGGTGCGAACCGACTGCCCCCACTTCAGGTAACCAAGGCCCACGTCGCAGAGCAGCCTGGTCAAATCCATGATTTTCGGCTGGTCTTCCAGAACGGACAAGCTTTCCTCCACCGTCATATCCAGCAGATCGGAGATGGAGAAGCCGTTGTATGTCACGCGGAGCACCTCTTCCTTGAAGCGTTTCCCCTTGCAATCCGGGCAGCGAACCTCGATCTCCGGCAGAAAATGCATGTGCAGCGGGACGACGCCCAAGCCCTGGCATGTCTCGCATCGGCCGCCCTGGGTGTTGAAGGAGAAGTGCTTGGCCGTCAACTTGTTCCGTTTGGCTTCCGGCAGCCCGGCGAACCAGTTCCGAATATGGGTGTACACATCGGTATATGTGGCCACGTTCGAGCGCTGCATGCGGGATACCGGAGATTGATCGACGGTGATCAGCTGGCCAACCGCCTCCCACCCTGTTATTTCTTTACATCCCGGCGGCGTCTTCCGCTCGCTTCCCGATTCGGCCAAAAGATCGAACAGCAGCGTGGATTTGCCCGAGCCCGATACGCCCGTTACGGAGATCAGCGTGCCGAGCGGGAAGGAGGCCGTAATATGCTTCAGGTTTCTCAGATGCGCGTCATGGATCGTCAGCATGCTTCCGTTGCCGCGTCTGCGCCGCGGCGGCTTCTGTGCATCGTTCTCGCGGAAATACGCTCCGGTCACGGAGGCCGGCTGTTCCATCAACTGCGCCAGCGTTCCCTGTCCGACAACGGTTCCGCCCATCGCTCCCGCACCAGGTCCAATATCGATAATATGGTCGGCAGCCCGCATCACGTCCTCGTCATGCTCGATCACGAGCACCGTATTGCCCAGATCCCGCAGCTGCTTCAGCACCTGAATCAAGCCGCGGGTATCCTTCGGATGCAGTCCGGTGGTCGGCTCATCCAGAATATACAGCACGCCCGTGAGACCCGAGCCGAGAATGGATGCGAGCCGAAGCCTCTGCGCCTCGCCCCCCGACATCGTGATGACCTGCCGGTCCATCGTCATATAGCCGAGACCGACATCGATGATGCGCTTCAAGCGGACAATCGAATCATGAATGAGCGGCTCAACAATGAACAGCTGGTCGCTGCTCAGCTTCTTCATGAGCGCTTCCATCCAATGGAGGGCCTCGCCGATGGACCAGGCGTTCACTTCCGTGATCGGCGTTCCGTCGACCAGTACGCGTCTGCTGTTCGCCTTCAGCTTCGTGCCTAGGCAATCCGGACAGACGGATTCATGGAATAATGCGGCCTCGCCGGATTCGCTTCCTTTCTCCCGGTACCTTCGCCATATGCCGGTCACGACGCCTTCGAACTTCCCCTGTCCGACCGACTTCGGCGGCTTAACGTCCGGGAAATGGCGGCTGAACGCCTCGCTCTCCACGCCGTAATAGAGGAGGTCCCGCTGGGCTTCGCTGTAATCCCGGAGCGGCAAATGCTCGTCAAACGTGAAGCCGTAGTGCTTCGCCGCGGCCTTCAGAATGTTCGTGTTGTAATCGATAAGCACGCTGTACCAGATGGTGACCGCGCCATCGCGCAGGCTGAGCTCCGGTCGGAACACCGCTTCCAGGTTTAAATCCACGGTGTGACCGAGCCCGCTGCAGGTGCCGCATGCACCTTCCGGCTTGTTAAAGGAAAAATGGGACATCGTCAGCTTCTCCATGGCATGTCCGCATCGCCTGCAGTGAACCGTCTCATAGGAGTCTGTGGCCTCGTCGTCCTCCGAAGCGCCGTGGTACGACTCGCCTTCGACATTCGGCACGACGGTATCGCCGCAGGACGGGCATTTCCGCTCACCCAGCTTGGCATACAGAATCCGCAGCAGCGTGTAGATGTCTGTCACCGTTCCGATCGTGGAGCGCGGGTTCCGGTTCGTGATGTGCTGGCCTACGCTGATGGAAGGCGAGAGCCCTTCGATCGCGTCCACCTTCGGCTTGCTTACCGAATCCGACACCATGCCCATGGATTCCATGTATTGCCGCTGACATTCACGTTGAAGCGTGTCCATCGCCAGCGTCGACTTGCCTGAGCCGGATGGGCCGGTTACGACGACCAGCTGGTATTTCGGAACTTCCAGGGAGATGTTTTTCAGATTGTTTTCTCTTGCGCCGCGAATTTTGATGGATCCGTTCATGATAACCTCCTAAAAGTTTTGTGGAGCATATGCTTCGAAGGAGTTACATCGCAACAAAACTCGCTTCGAAAGCATTTGCTCAGTTTTGTGGAGCATATGCTTCGAAGGAGTTACATCGCAACAAAACTCGCTTCGGGAGCGTCCGCTCAGTTTTGTGGAGCAAATGCTTCGGAAGGAGATAAATCACAACAAAACTCGCTTCGGAAGCGTCCGCTCAGTTTTGTGGAGCATATGCTTCGGAAGGAGTTACGTCGAAACAAAACTCGCTTCGGAAGCACCAGCGCCGATTACATCCCCATATTACAACATTGATGCAAGTACAAAATTTCAGGATTCCGATCTTTGGCGCATCGCGATTTTTTGAGCTCAATCCCGTCATGGTGCTTTAAGGTTTAGTGATAATGTTGAGCGACTGCGTTTCTGCAAAAATATCCCGCTAGCCTTTTAACTTGCTGTTCATCATCCGGTGATCGAAATGGTATACAAGGATCCGCTTCATTCCCGTGGTCCGTCATGGTACAATCCACCCAGAAACGTAATTGTACGAGCCCATCCGGAGGAGGTAGAAAACCATGGGAATCCGGCCGATCGAGATCGCCAGAAAGCTGGGCATCAGCACAAGCGCGCTTCGGCACTATGAGAGCTGGGGCATCGTTCCGCCGACTGAACGCACTGCAAGCGGCTACCGGATCTACACCGAGGAGCATGCGGCATACTTTGAATGCATCCGGGCCATGTTTCCGGGCTTCGGCGTCGATGTTACGAAGAAAGTGATGAAAAAGCTGCAGGAGAAGGAGCTTGATGAAGCGCTATGGATCATCAATGAAGTGCAGGCCCGGCTCCATCGCGACAAAACCCTTGCCGAACGAACGATCCGCATTCTGGAGACGGAGCAATTGGATGATGCCGATTCCCATGGCCGCAAGGATAAGATGACCATCGGCGAGGTCGCCGCCGAAACCGGCGTTGAAGCCACGGCAATCCGGCATTGGGAGAAGGAAGGGGTCATAACGCTGCCGCGCGATGAAGAGAATGGCTATCGGACGTTCAACCGGGCGCTGGTCCGACAAATCCTGATCATCCGCATTCTCCGTTCGGCCAATTATCCGCTTGAGGTCATTAAGGATGTGCTGCAAGAGCTCCAGCACCACCAGGTCCATAATGCAAGAAGGCTGTTTAAAGAGACGCTTGTCTATTTAAATCACCTGAATCACCATCAAATCCGCGGCGTCCATTATGTGTACCGCCTGTGTGAGGTGCTGAAGCTGATATAATCAAGGCCGCAGGCCATCCAACGTAATAAAGGAGATGTCCGCAAGATCAAATGATCTTATGGAACATCTCCTTTTGTTCGAATCCAAGGCAGCTCCCGCCAAGCGTCAGCCTGCTAACAGGCTCTTAAGGCGGCTAGTCGATGACCAGTACGGTCTTGCCGCGGGCATGTCCCGTTTCCACCAGCCGGTGCGCCTTCGCAGCTTCGCTGAGCGGGAACGCATGCGAAATGTGAATCTGAAGCATTCCCTGCTCATATAAACGAACCAGCCCATTTAACCGGGATTGGGATCTTTGACTGCGAATCGCCAGAACGCCAAGCTCAGGCACCGCTTCAAACGAGGCGATCGTGCCGACCCGGCTCCTGTCGTTTACCAGCTCTACCGATGCCCGCAAAGCCTCCTCGCCCGCCGCATCCAAAGCTGCATCCACCCCCTCGGGAGCGATCTCCCTCACTCGATCAACCAGACCCGGACCATAGAGGACCGGAACCGCGCCAAGCGAGCGCAGATAATCATGGTTCCGCTCGCTTGCCGTTCCGATGACCTGCTTGGCTCCAAGGGCCAAGGCGATCTGGACGGCAAAGGTCCCTACCCCGCCGGCAGCCGCATGAATCAATACGGTGTCGCCGGCCCCTACCCGCAGCTGCTCCAGGGCCGTATGGGCTGTTTGCCCGGAGGCGCTCAGGACGCCGGCTTCCCCCCAGCTCATGGATTCAGGCTTTCGCACGATCTGATCCGTACTGACGACGACATACTCCGCATAACAGGCTAGGAGCGACCATCCGAGCACGGCGTCCCCCGGCGAGAAGCCGGCTACCCCCTCCCCGACCTGATCGATCGTGCCGGCAAACTCATTTCCTACGATTTGAGGCTGTTTCAAGGTTAACGGCGGAGGCGTCCATCCGGTGCCCCGCACCGCGCAGTCGGCAGGCTGCACGCCCGCACTCCTGACTTTTACCCGCACCTCGCCCGGTCCTGCCTGCGGATCCTCGAAGTTCATGATGCGAAGGACCTCCGGCGGCCCGATCGAAGAAAAAGCTGCTGCTTTCATGGATCTCATCCCCTTTTATCGATTGATCTTCCTCTCGACTTCATTCTATAATCACCAATAGATAATAAAAAATATAAAATAATCCATGTATATATATACTGAAGTATATAAGGAAGGCAGGAGATACGATGGAGCTGCTGCAGCTGAAGTATTTTGTCACGGTCGCCAGGCTTGAGCATATGACCAAAGCCGCCCAGGAGCTTCGCATTGCGCAGCCTGCCCTGAGCAAGACGATTTCCCGGTTGGAGGAGGATCTCGGCACCCCCTTGTTCGAACGGCAGGGACGGCATATCCGGTTGAATGCCTACGGCAAAGCGTTTTTGGCCAGAGCCAGGGCGGCGCTTCAATTGCTGGAGGAAGGACGAAGGGAGGTTGCCGATCTGGCGGGGCTGGAGCGCGGCCGCATTCATTTGGCTTTATCGAACATGGAGCAGCTTCGCGAGCCGCTGCGACTGTTCCTGGAAGAGCATCCCGAGATCAATTTCCACATCGTTCAATCCTCTATGGAAGACATGGAGCAGACAATCGAGTACAGCGAGGTCGATTTCTTCCTCACATCCATGCCGATCAAGCATCCGGATATCGACCACCTTCCCCTGCTCGACGAAGAAGTATTTCTGGCGGTCCCTCCGGCCCACCGGCTGGCTTCAAGAGCCTCCGTCCATTTAAGCGAGGCCGCGCAGGAGCCCTTTGTCGGTTATAAGGAAGGGCATCCCTATCAAAAAATGAACAACGAGTTTTGCAGCCAGGCCGGTTTCATCCCGAACGTCGTATGCGAGGTCGAGGATCCCCGCACGATTGCCGAACTCGTGCGCAGCGGATTCGGCGTAGCGCTCATCGGCGAATGCAAGAGCGGCGAGGAATTGAAGCTGGTCAAGCTGCGCATCGAGCAGCCCGAAGCCCGCCGCACCTTCCGCATCGCCTGGCTGCGGTCCCGATATTTATCCCAAGCCGCACGATCTTTTCGCGATTTTTTGGAGAAGTATTATCGGCTGCAGGGAATCGAATTGACCCCGTCATGAAGCCGCGCTTATCGCGCGGTTTTCCTATTATGTAAAGATGTATCCACCAGAACCGTACTCGAAGAATCCGATCGACCCTACGCGGTCCTTTCCAAGCCCTATTGACAACGAGTGAGTGAAAAAATAATATTGAGTAAACACTCAATTTCCGCTTTCAGGTCGATATTCGCCTGACGCTTGGGCCCGTATACCGATATCATAATGATGAATGTCCCGCTCTTTTTCGAATCGGCAGCCCTTCAAAACGAAGTTCATATCAGGACCGAAATTCCAACCACAAAGGCGGTATTTACTTATGCCAACCAGCAAAGCGAATGCAAAAAAAGAACGGATTCTTCAATCAGCTTTAAGCCTGTTCTCCAGACAGGGATACCATGCCACAACGACCAAGGAAATCGCTGCCGAGAGCGGGGTAGCCGAAGGCTTGATATTTTATCATTTCGGTGATAAACGGAAGCTGCTGCTTGATATCGTTCGCAACTTTTCCTTTATTCCGCAAGTAGAAGCAGATGCGGATGCGCTGGCTGAGCTGTCGACGGAAGAGGCGTTGGTCCGCTATGGCTTGAAGTATCTCGAGTTTCTGAAATTGAATCAGGAATATATCATGCTCATCTGGTCCCCGGAGTTAGTTAACGATGCCGAGGTATCGGCTGAAGTTGCCAGCCTGATCGACGGATTCGGTACGGCGGGCAGGAATATGTTGAAACGCCAGGGAGCATCCGGGCCTCCTCAGGAATTTACCGTCCAAGTCGCCATGATGACGGTCACCTCTTCCATTCTCGTTTACTTCATGCTCCATTCCCGTTTCGGCGAGGAGTTTATGCCGCTTGGTGGCGAGGCGTATGTCCGGGAGCTTGTCCGTTTGCTGATGCACGGATGGAGTTAGGAAACATCCGACGGGATCGGTAATGCATACCAATATGTTTATATTGTCATAATGGTTAATCCTTGTAAGGCCCTTTTTTAAGCAGGCTGCTGTCCTGGCGTATTGCATAAGATGATTTCCTGCTGATTGCTTAAGCAATTTTCGCTAAAGCATCAGCTAATTTTATACTCATAATTTGAGTGTCTACTCAACTTTTTGTTCTGTTGAAGGACCTTTGAAGGGAGAGAATTGTGATGATGGTGGATTGGAACTCGGAAATGCTGTTATGGCTGCTGCCAGTCGTATTCTTCCTGCACGATGGCGAGGAAATCGCAAGCATGGAGCACTGGATTAGGAGGAACAAAGACAGCCCATGGCTCTCCAAAGTATCGTCCATCCCGATAAGGTGGGATAAAAATCTGACGCTTTCTTTTACATTTGCCGTACTGGTGCTCGGCTTCGTGCTCACCTCCGTAACCTGGCATGCCGCTGTTCGTTATGACACGGTCGGCAGCATGCCGTTTCTATACGCCGGATTCGTTGCGGTGTTCCTCCTGGACGGAATAAAGCATGTAGGGGCTACCGTCCTGCTGCGGAAATACACTCCCGGTGTGATTACCGCTGCTCTTCTTGAAATTCCCTTTGGAGCTTACGCTCTATACAATCTGATCCACCAGAAAATGATCGATCTCGGAGCCCTTGCCCTTGGCTTGGCCATCGCAATGCCGGTCACGCTGTTTCTCGTATGGTTGGGTCTGACCATCGGCATGCGACTCGCCCCGGTCCGTAACGTGCCTTTTGAATAATTCGCTTCCTTTCAGCTTGATTCTCTAATTATTACATCGTCTCCACGAATGTTTTGATTGGTGTCCGTGCGAGATCTCGGAGGGAGCCTCCTCGCATCCGAAAAGGCGTATCCCGGTAGTCCCGGGCTTCATATAAGCCAAGCGATCGATCATATCGTAAAAGGATGGCTTCAAGCGGATTTTAAGCGCCGCAAGAAAAGCCGGCTTGGTGGACATGCGAATAAATCTCCCCGCCCCCTCATGGCCATTCCCCGGTCATCAGCCTCAATAAGCAAGCTGTTTGACTTTTGCCCCCAGCTGCCATATAGTTCAATAATGAAACTATTTCACACACGAACTATATGGCTCGGGAAAGGAGGGCTATCGGTTGAATGACAAAGCGAAGCAGTGGATCGACCGGTATTTGGATGTTTACCAGTTGGTTACCCGGCGCATTAGTGCCGAAATGCGGGAACATCTTGGCGAGGATCTGACGAACGACCAATTCCAGGTCGTGCGCTTGATCAACAGCATGCCCCAGTGCACCTCTTCGCAGTTGGCCGACACGCTGGCCGTAGGCAAAAGCTCGATCACTGCCATCGTCAACCGACTCGTTGACGCCGGGATCCTATACCGGACCCGCGACGAAGCGGACCGGCGGCAGGTCTACCTGGCGTTAACCGACTATGGTACATCCATTTTCGAATCGGCCCAGGAGCAAGTACGGAATATCATTTCCCCGTACCTAAAGCATTTCGAAGAAAAAGATATCGAAATGTTTATCTCGATGTTCGAGAAGCTGGGTCAATTGATGCAGGAATCAGGAGGGAGAAAAAATTGAAAGCCATACTAAAAGCAAGATGGCTCATTATTGTCCTGTGGCTTGCTGCTGCCGTCTCACTATTCTTGACGGCACCGTCGATGGCGGATCTCGTCCGCGAGAAGGGTCAGCTGTCCGTTCCTGACGGCTACACGTCGTCGAGAGCTGCCGAAATTCTTAAGGAAGCATCGGGAGGCGAGGGCGGAGAAACCTTACATCAGGTTGCCCTAGTCTTTCATAATCCCGATGGCTTGAGCGAAGCCGATAAGGAGAGCATTAAGCAGGGGATTCAGAGCCTGAACGACCGAAAGGAAAGCCTGAATATCGACTCCATCAATGAGCCGTTCACCCAGAAGGAGCTTGAAGATACGCTGATTGCCAAGGACGGCAAAACGATCATGACGGCGTTGCAGGTCAGCGGAGGCCAAGAGGCCGTCAAGGCGCTGCCTGAGCAAGTCGATCAGATCCTTGAAGGCGTTAGCGCGGAGCATTATCTGACGAGTGAAGGACTCATTAATGAAGATACGATCGTCAGCTCGGAAGAAGGGCTCAAGAAAACGGAATATATTACGGTCATCTTTATTCTTCTTATCCTCTTCATCGTATTCCGTTCTTTTGTCGCCCCATTCGTTCCGCTGCTCACCGTCGGTCTCAGCTACATCGTGTCCCAATCGGTGGTCTCGTTCCTCGTCGACCGGTTCGACTTCCCGATCTCAACATTTACGCAGATCTTCATGGTTGCCGTCATGTTCGGCATCGGGACCGACTACTGCATCCTGCTGATCAGCCGCTTCAAGGAGGAGCTGACAGCCTCGGATGATACGAAGTCGGCAATCATCGAAACGTACCGGAAAGCGGGCGGCACCGTCTTTTATTCCGGTTTGGCCGTATTCGTCGGCTTTATAGCGATCGGCCTGTCGAAATTCATCTTGTACAAATCCGCGGTTGCTGTCGCCGTCGGCATCGCCGTCATGCTGCTTGCTCTCATAACCGTCGTCCCGTTCTTTATGGCGGTGCTCGGCAAGAAGCTGTTCTGGCCTTCCCGCGGGAAGCTGGAGCACAGCGAGAACAAGCTGTGGGGAGCGGCCGGATCCTTCTCGCTTAAAAGGCCTTGGGCCGCGCTGCTTGTCGTGGCTGTTATCGTGGCTCCGTTTCTCGTGACATACAGCGGCAAGCTGTCCTTCAACAGTTTGGAGGAGATCGGTCCGAGCTATGAGTCCGTCAAAGGCTTCAACATTATTTCCGACAGCTTTGGTCCCGGACAATCGCTGCCTTCCACCATTGTCATTAAGAATGATGACGAGATGGATACGGCCGAATATATGGGACTCGCGGAGAAGATCAGCCGGGAAGTGGAAAAGGTCGAAGGCGTATCCAGCATTCGCAGCCTCTCCCGCCCGACCGGCGAGCAAATACATGACTTCCTCATTCCGACTCAAGTGAAAACGCTGAATGAGGGCCTTACGGAAACGAATGACGGGCTGGCACAAATTCAGAGCGGTTTATCCGAGGCAGGCAAGCAGCTGAGCGAAAATGCGCCCAAGCTGAATGAAGCCGCTGCCGGCGCAAAGGAATTAACGAAAGGAACGGCCGAGCTGAAGGCCGGCATGACTGAGCTTGCAACAGGCCTCAAAGCCATTGAGCAAGGGATCAAAAGCGGATCCGCCGGAGCCGGCGAAATCGAGTCCGGGCTTACGCAAGCGGCGCAAAGCGCGAAAGAGCTTGCGAACGCGCATGCCAAGCTGCTTGAGGGCTACAAGCAGCTGGATACCGGACTTGCGGCGCTAAACGGCGGCGTAAGCGGAATTCAGGAGCAGCTTGGAAGCGTAGCGGCTGCACTGAAGGGGCTTGAAGCCTCCTTCTCGGGTCTTGAGAACAGTCATCCTGAAATCCTCCAGGACATGAACTACCAGACGATTAAGGGGACCGTGACCCAGACAGCTGCCGGCACTGCCGAGCTGGCGGCAGGACTCGGACAGATTTCCGAGCAGATGAAGGGTGCGGCCGCCGGTCTATCGGAAGCCAACAAGGGCTACACCAAAGCGGCCGCCGGGCAGACCGCCCTCGCAGACGGGCTTCAAAAGCTGGCGGCAGGCATCGGTGAGCTCAAGTCCGGACTTTCGCAGGCCGCGGACGGCCAGGGACGCATCGTGAGCCAGATCCCATCCATTACAGGCGGGCTCGAGCAGCTGCAGGGCGGCCAGCAACAGCTGGCGGACGGCTTCGGTGATCTCACCGGACAGCTTGGCGAGCTGACGGAAGGCCTGAACTCCAGCGCGGACGGGTTGAAGCAGATTACCGACGGTTTAAGTTCGGCCCAAGACTACCTGCAGCAGATCCAGGATCTCCAGGACGATGAGCTCAGCGGGTTCTTCATTCCGCAGGAAGCGCTGGAGAACGACGAGATGCAGACGGTGTTCGATACGTACTTATCCGATAACCGCAAGGTCATGACCCTCGATGTCGTGCTGTCGACAAACCCGTACAGCGAGGAAGCGCTGGGAAGCGTCGAGCAGATTGAGGCGGCCGTTGCCCGCGCGGTGAAGGATACGAAGCTGGAAAACGCCGAGGTCGCCATCAGCGGCATTACGAGCACGAACCATGACCTGCAGAGCATCTCGGACGAGGACTATACCCGTACGGTTATTCTGATGCTCAGCGGAATCTTTATTATTCTCGTCGTGCTGCTGCGTTCCATCGTGATGCCGATTTATCTCATTATCTCCCTCGTTATTACGTACTTTACTTCGGTTGGAGTAACCGAGATGATCTTCGTGCACGGACTGGGTTACTCCGGCATTACCTGGGCGACGCCATTCTTCAGCTTTGTTATGCTGATCGCGCTTGGCGTCGATTACAGCATCTTCCTGATGGCGCGCTTTAACGAGAACAAGAGCTGGGATGTCAAGGATGCCATCCTTCACGCCATGCGGAATATGGGCACGGTCATCTTGTCCGCAGTCGTCATTCTCGGCGGAACGTTCGCCGCGATGTATCCGTCGGGCGTCCTGTCCATGATGCAGATCGCCACCGTCGTGCTGGTCGGACTCGTGCTGTACGCCCTCGTATTTCTTCCGTTCTTCGTGCCGGTCATGGTACGCATCTTCGGCCGGGCCAACTGGTGGCCTTTCACGCCGAAAGAACGGAGCTCAGAGAGCAGCCAGCCCGGTCAACACGTAGGCATGTAAGCTGCCCCCGGATTTGCTTGCGCCTGAGCGCAAGGTCCACCTTTTGAATCATACCGGCGCTTTTCGAAAGCTTTGTGCTTTTACGAAAAGCCGCCGGTTTTTTTATGAACAGATGCCCCACAAGCTTGCCCTCTTCTCGATTCATCGCATTTCCAAATCCGTTTTCCATTGGCTTGGGCCGCGTGCTCAAATAGGAAATGTCTGTACGGCTGATGTAATTTTGCGTATATTTGAAAGTAAGACTTCTTAAAAAGGAACGTGAACGGTGACAACCCTACGCGCAAAGAACCATGAACGTTTTCGTTTTACCAAATTTATCCACCGTGTTGCGGCATTCGTTGTTTTTCTGAGCATGCTCCTCGGAATCCGCTGGCTTTGGCTTGAAGCCTACGCCCCTCCTGCAGATCAACCGAAAGCCTCTGATGGGGTGCTCGATCTGAGAGGCTGGGATCTCTTGGGCTCCAAGCCCATCAATTTGGACGGAGAATGGGCGTTCTACCCGGACACCTTGGCAAATGAACAGGAGCTGAAGACGTCTGAGACGTCATCCTTCGTGCATGTACCTGGAGACTGGAATAAAGGCCGGGCGCATGAAGTGAAATCATCATTCGGAAACGGGACGTACCGGCTTCGCATCTTGCTGGATCGTCCGCTTGCGGCCCCACTCTCGTTCTGGGTTCAGGAGATTCAATCCGCGACCACCGTGGACATCAACGGCGAAACGGTAGCTTCTATGGGAAGGACAGGAGAGACTGGCCAAGCTTCCTATCAGCCGAACCGCACCTCTTTCGTTGTCGATTATGTTCCCGACCGGGAGGCTCGGGAGCTTGATCTGGTTATCCGGGTCGCAAACTATGAGCATCCTTACATGGGCGGAATCTCAAAGCCGATCAAGCTGGGATCGCACCAGGCGATCCAGGATGAGTACGGCGTCTCCGTCGATCTCCAGCAAATTACGTTTGTCGTCCTGATGCTGCACGGATTGTACGCCTGCATTTTATACTTATTCAATCCGCGGGAACGGTCTCTGCTCGACTTTTTCCTGCTGCTTGTATCGGCAGCTTTGAGTGTCGTCACATCGCACGACAGCCTCTTGATGAAGTGGGTCCCTTTAAATTATGAATGGGAGCTTAAAGTAACCTTCCTCTCCTATTCGTGGCTCTCCTATTTCATTTGGAAGCTGAGCCGCAGCTTTACCGCCCGAAAACGGAACTTGTGGTTTAACGCCTTCAGCGGGCTTTTGATCCTCTATACGATCGTGGTCTTTGCCGCTCCGGGGCCTTGGGTTCACGGGATGGTGGAATACCGGGTATTTGCCTTCTTTTACTTGTTGCCGGTCCTGCTCTCGGTCTACGTATTTACGCGAATGGTCCTTGACAGCCGGGATGATGCGATATTCCTCCTGCTATCAGCCAGCGGCGTGATGGCGAGTGTCATATGGGGGGCGATCAGTAATTATTGGGAGCTGCCGTCCGTATATTATCCGGTGGATGTGCTCGCGGCCCTAATCGGTTTTTCAGCCTATTGGTTTAAGCGATACTTCCGCAACATTCATCAAATCAGCAAACTTAACGATAAACTGAAGCTCGCGGACCGAATGAAGGACCGCTTTCTGGCCAACACGTCCCACGAGCTGCGCACGCCGCTGCACGGTATCATGAATATTGCCATAAGTCTCGCCGAACGGGAAAAGGAAACCCTCAGCAAGCAGAGCAGCGAAGACTTGAACCTTCTGATCACGGTCAGCCGCCGCATGTCGCATTTATTAAATGACCTGCTGGATGCCGTGCGTCTTCAAGAGAAGCAGATTCAGCTGCAGCCGACCCAGGTATCCCTGGTTTCCGTCGTTAATGGGGTATTCGATATTGTAAAATTTATGACGGAAAGCACGGCCGTTCGACTCCAGATGAAGATCCCGGACTCCCTTCCAGCCGTCAAGGCGGATGAAAAGCGGCTGGTTCAAATTTTG
Source organism: Paenibacillus sp. FSL W8-0919 (assembly GCF_038003785.1). Classification (NCBI taxonomy): domain Bacteria; kingdom Bacillati; phylum Bacillota; class Bacilli; order Caryophanales; family Paenibacillaceae; genus Paenibacillus; species Paenibacillus sp. FSL W8-0919. The sequence goes on along the minus strand of NZ_JBBOPV010000001.1, from coordinate 2,971,868 downwards.
CTCAATTTGATCCACAACGCCATCAAGTACACGGAGAAAGGAACCATTACCGTCTCTGCCGCTGCAGATAGCAGAAAAATGACCATCACGGTCTCGGATACGGGCATCGGGATGGACGCTGAAACGATAAGGCGCATTTTTCTTCCGTACGAGCAGGGCAATCAAGGGTTGAATGACGCGAAGGGGATCGGCCTTGGGCTCAGCATCAGCAAGGAGCTCGTTGAGCTTCACGGCGGCGAGCTGTCTGTCAAATCGGTAGAAGGAAGCGGGACGACGTTTGCCTTCACACTTCCGCTTGCGGACACGAGAACAGAGAGCACGTCACCGCAGCAGGTTCCCGTACCTGCCGTAGGCACAGCTGCCTACGAAGAGCTCGCGGCCAGCTGGGACCTCGCCAAAGGCGATTCTCCTATTCAGGTACCGACGGGTTCCTTGGCCCAAAGTCATCCCGTCAGCATCCTGGCCGTGGATGACGATCCTGTTAACCTGCGGATCCTTGCCGGCATACTATCAGCGGAGCCGTACAACCTGAAATTCGTAGCCTCGGCTGCCGAAGCGCTGGAGCTTCTCGGCTCGCAGCCATGGGATCTCCTCATTGCGGACGTCATGATGCCGGAGATGTCAGGCTACGAGCTTACGCGCAACGTAAGGGAACGCTTTAACGCATCGGAGCTGCCCGTTCTGCTGCTGACGGCGCGGAGCGAATCAGCCGATGTGTATGCCGGCTTCCAGTCCGGCGCAAATGATTATGTGACGAAGCCCGTGGACCCGGTGGAATTAAGATACCGTATCCATTCGCTGATTACGTTGAAGCATTCCGTGGATGATCGCTTGCGAATGGAAGCTGCCTATATGCAGGCGCAGATTCACCCGCATTTCTTATTCAACACCTTGAATTCGATCATGGCGCTTAGCGACTTGGACGTCGATCGCATGCGGAGCCTTGGCGAGGCATTCAGCTCCTATCTGCAGATCAGCTTCCACTATCGGAATCAGGATCGACTGGTTCCGCTCCAGCAGGAGCTTGAGCTTATCCAGGCCTATTTATACGTCGAGAAGGAGCGATACGGAGAACGTTTGAACGTGGTATGGGACGTGGACCGGGATATTCGTGTCCTCATCCCGCCACTGGCCATTCAGCCGCTTGTGGAGAACGCGGTACGGCACGGTATTATAACAAGGGCCGGAGGCGGTACGATAACGATCAAAATCGCTAGGCAGGAGGAAACCATTGCCGTTGAAGTGACGGATAACGGCCTCGGTATGGAGCCTGACCGCGTCGCCCAGCTCCTGCAAGCTCCTGATCAGAGAAAAGGCGGCATCGGTCTCTATAATACGAATCGGCGGCTGCTGCAAACCTTCGGCTCCGGTCTCGTGATCAAGAGCACCCGGAATCAAGGCACGACGGTTTCATTTACAATTCCGTCGGATTCGCAGCCGAGCGAGGATTTTTCCGATTTTTAGGAACGAGGAGTCAGCCAGCGGACTCTTGCTTGGTTGCCATAAAGCAAAAGTCTGGTAGACGGTACGGCTTGGTTGTTGTTCGAGCGGAGCCTGAAGAGGATACGGGCTTGATTCACGAAGCAGAGTATGGCAGACGGTGCGGGTTAGTCCTTTCAAAGAGGAGCCCGGTAGACTATACTGCCTAGTCTTCTCCGGGCGGAGTTCCGCTATCGCAACAGGAGCATCGCCCCGCGATGCTCCTGTTGTTTTTTTGCGTCAAAATCAATCTACAATTTTATCATGCCTCCTATCTGTCTCTCATTATTAAGCAATGGCCGAACCGCAGCGTAAATCAACGGCCAACGTGGCATAAATTTATTGTTTACAAGGGAATACTGTTCCTAAAGGGGGTCCATCATGGAAAAGATCAACAGCTGGCTTAGTCAAATGGCTCACAATTATTTGCTGATTGTTATTGCAGCCATCCTCTTTTTCGGCATAAAATCCGTTATTGGTGTCATAACTTACAGGCACTACAATAAAGAATTGCAGCATTTGCACAAAAAACTGGACTCTCTATTAAAAAAGACCTCCGAAGATTGAGGTATAGCTGTTCGGTTTCTTATTTCTAAATGAGTCCGTGCACCGGCAGCTTCTCCTGATCCCTACAAGCGCAGCTGATCCCCTCCCTCCTATACCCATGCTCATCATCCAACACGAACCTTCACATTCTGTCACGACGCTTCCAATATTAAAATTCACATTTTATAAAAGATCATTGGGAGAGCAACCGATGGCCAATCGTCCGAGCGTCGTTGCTGAGCCCTTGCTGGAGTCATCGTTACAACGCTTGACCCTGTCAATCATGGCGCAACCGTCACGTTCCCCTTGTACATATTGCCGACCGGGCTTCTCGTATTCTGGGAGGCTGTGGCCGATGTATTACCATAGGCTGCGATGACATAAACGTCCGGATCGGACAGAAACACCGTGTTATTGGAGAATTCGTTGCTGATTCCCCATCCCGGTACAATTTCATGAAGCTGAAAGGCATCCACAATGACGCTGTTTCCATTCTGGTAAGCGGTATTATTCCGGATTATGGCCCCGCTCCCTTTCACATCCACGAAGCTGTCGGCATAATTCGCTCCACTGATTCCCTCGCCGTAAAAGGTGCAATTCTCGACCAGCGTCCCGATCGATCTTTCCTTAATGTCAATATGCTCGGCTGTAATGTTCGGGCCGAAAATGACGCCCCGGATCGTATTGTAATGCGTATTCTGGTCATATGACGCACCTTCCGCCGAACCGACGTAAACCCCCTCGCCAAAGCCCGGGCCGGTTTTGCCGGTATTGTATATCCGCGAGTTTTCAATGGTGCTGTATGAAGTGCCGTCCCGGAAATGCACGGCTTCGTAGCCGATGTTAAAGACCTCTACGCCGGAAACCAGCGTGTGGTTCGAATGATCAAGCAATATGCCCTTTTGGGCGTTCGTCAGCTTCAGATTACGGATGATCCAATGGTCTCCCCGGACCCGAAGTGCGTAGCCGGAGCCGGCGGAATATCCGGAAATGACCGCCGGGTTCGCGGCATCCCGGCTTTCGATGACGATGGGCTGCTCCGAGGTCCCGCCTGCATCCGAGGAGAAGCTTCCCGTGTAGGTGCCAGGCTCCAGGACGATCCGGCCGCCTGGAACGGCATTTTTCAACGCACTGTGCAGACAGGAAGACGATGCGCAAGAAGTATCGTTAGATGCGGAATGGGGTTCAGGTTCAAACCTACCGTCTTCATCACGTCCTCCCCCGTTTCCGCAAGTCTCTCGGGCATCCCATACTCCCCAAGAAGCGCTCGTTCCCGGCTCCTCGCCCGTTGTCCACCATCTTGCTGTCCAGAGCTTGCCTTGATGCGACACCTCGCTGTCTCCGCTGTAGGTAGCCGTCGCTTCCCACGGAGCTGCGGAACATGTTGCCGGCCTGGCCGCTTCTGCGCTAAACGCATCGGCCTGCTTTACCGTTGTGAATTCAGACAGGCCAAGGCTGCTGATCGAGACCATCAGCAATCCGATCAAGGCCAGCTGCCGCAGCCCTCTTTTCACCATACATAATTGGATCATCGGAATATCCTCCTCATGGTTAGTTTTCCATCTTTCTTTCGATTAAGATTGCCTTTACCATTGTAATGAGGAGAGCTTGGTCTCTATTCGATCTGTCATATCATCTAAAAAGGTTCTTCGGACCAAGATAAGCACCCACCCGAACAAGATAGACCCAACAGAAACCAGCCGATGCAGTAACCCCGGGGCAGCATCATGACTCTAAAACTGACGTGAATCATCGTGAGATACAGCAATCGGAAAGAAATCGGTCTTTAAATGAATTGGTATAATGGTTTCCGAGATTGAGTCGGCCTCAGGAAAGCCCTGTGATTACACCTCGCCAATAAGGAGCAATCAAATCATGGAAACCATGTTCAATCAAGCCCATGTTAAAGAACTCATGAACCGTATCGACAATCTAAATCCGAGCTTACAACCGCAGTGGGGCAAAATGAACGTCGCCCAGATGCTAGCCCATTGTTCGGCTTTCCAGGATATCGCCATGGGGAATTCTTTCCCTCCTAGAGGCTGGCTGGGGATATTGATCGGCCGCTTTGTGAAACCGATGTTTTATAATGCGAAGCCCCCGGCTCGCAATATGTCCACGATCCCCAGCATAATCATTGCAGATGATCGCGATTTTGAGGTGGAAAAAGAAACTCTGAAGGGAAAAATCGTCCAGCTTCAGAAAGACGGGCCGGCGAAAATCACGCCGCACCCGCATCCCTTTTTCGGCAAGCTGACCGCCGAACAATGGGGAATTGGGTTATACAAGCACCTGGACCACCACTTAAAACAGTTCGGCGTTTAGGCGCCGTTTCACGACAGCAAGTCCCTTTTGAGGACTTGTGAGGTCCATGCGGCGCCGTTTCACGACAGCAAGTCCCTTTTCGGGACTTGTGAGGTCCATGCGGCGCTTTTTCACGACAGCAAGTCCCTTTTCGGGACTTGTGAAGCCCCTGCCGGCGCCTTGTCACTCCCCCGCGCCGCCTCTGGCAGCACGCACAAAAGCGTGCCGACCAGCCCCTGCGCTGCCCGGCACGCCTCTTCCACCGTTACCCTTTGATCGAACCGATCATGACGCCTTTTTCGAAATATTTCTGCATAAACGGATAAATGACCAAAATCGGAAGCGTCGAAACGATAATGACCCCGTACTTGATCTGATCCGCATACCGCTGAGCATATCCCCCCGCATCGCCGCCGGTGCCTGCCCCGTTGGCAAATACCTGATTGGACAACAGGATGTCCCGCAGGATGATCTGCAGCGGCTGCAGCTTCGTATCCCGAATATAGATCAGCGCTGTGAAGAAATCGTTCCAGTGCCCCACCAGATAATAGAGGGCGATGACCGACACCATCGCTTTGGACAGCGGCAGCGCCACTTTGAAAAAAAACGTGAAATGCGAGCAGCCGTCCATCACGGCCGCCTCGTGCAGCTCCTTCGGCAGAGACGTTTCGAAGAACGTCCTGGCGATGATGAGGTAAAACACATTCACCGAAAAAGGCAGGATGAACACCCAGATCGTATTGGTCAGCTGCAAATCCTTCATCAGCAGGTAAGTCGGAATCAGACCGCCATTGAAAAACATCGTCACCACGAAGAAGAACATGATGATCCGTCTCGCCCGGAATTCCCTCCGCGAAAGCACATACGCCGCCGGCAGCGTGAACAGCATGTTCACGAGCGTCCCGAATAACGTGTAAAACACCGTGTTCCGGTAGCCGGTCCAAATCCGCATATCCTTGAAAATTTCCTGATATCCGAAGAAGCTGATGTTTTTCGGAAAGAACAGCACTTTGCCTGTCGATACCAGCGTCGAATCACTGAAGGAAGCGATAACGATAAAATACAACGGGTATGCGATCAAAAGAAAAATAACGACACACAACAGGGCCAGGACGACCCTGAAGGCGAATTCTTTACCGGTGACCCGGGCACTTATGTGATCCATGGCCGTTCCTCCTCCCCTCTCTCATTAGAATAGGCTCGTATTGGACACGCGTTTCGAAATGGCGTTCATGGCAAACAGAAACACGAAATTGATCAAGGTATTGAACAGCCCGATGGCTGAAGCCAAGCTGAATTGGTTGGAGATAATGCCGATCTTGTACACATACGTCGCAATGACCTCGGATACCGGCAGGTTGAGAGCGTTTTGCATCAGGAATATTTTCTCGAAGCCGGTGCTGAGAATGCTGCCCATGCTGAGAATGAACAAAATGATGATCGTCGGCACGAGCGCGGGAATATCCACGTACCGGATCGTCTGCCAGCGGCTGGCGCCGTCCATTTTGGCCGCATCATAGAGCTGGGGGTCTACTGCGGACAACGCTGCCAGATAGATAATGCTGTTCCAGCCGCAATGCTGCCAAATATCCGAGAGCACGTAGACCGGGATAAAGGTCGAGGTTGAGGCCAGCAGATTGATATGTTCGAGCCCGATTGATTTCATGAAATGACCGACCACGCCGGTTTCCGAGGACAGCAGCACGTTGAGCATGCCCACGAGAACGATGACGGAAATAAAATGAGGCAAATATACCGTCGTCTGCATGAGCTTTTTCATTCGCTTTTTTCGAATCTGGTTCAGAATCAGCGCCAGAATAATCGGAGCCGGAAAGCCCAGAACAATCGAAGCCAGGCTGATAAGAAACGTATTGCGCATCAAATCCGTGAACAGATAACTGTCGATGAACTGCTCGAAATAAGCAAGCCCTCTCCATTCCCCGCCGGTGAGGCCTTTGGTGAAATCAAAATCCCGAAAGGCCAGCTGAATTCCGTACATGGGGATGTAGTTGAACACCAGAATGACGAGGATCGCCGGCAAAATCATAATCCATAATTGATAATCGCGTTTAAAGCTCTGAATGCCTTTGGGTGACCGCATGATATCCCTCCTTCGCAGCTAGGGGGAGGAGGCCATCTTCACCCGCTGAAAATGGCCTAGTCTCGCCCGTTATCCCCGATTAGTTCTTGCTCATGTATTCGTCGTAATATTTCTGCATGATCTCCAGGTTTTGATTGAGGCCGGCCTTCTCGCTTTCCTTCACGTAAGCATCCCATTCCGCTTCAATGCCGCCCTTGGTCACCCATTTGGCAAAGCTGGACTCGGCCAGATTCATGACGTTGGTGTTGTTAAGGCTCATCGTGTTGTTGTCCATCGTCGAATATTTAATGAACATGCCCGGAAAAACATCCTTCTCCGGATCGACCTCCAGCGCTTCGGCAAGCGGCTCCGATTGGCCGAGCACCTCCTGCATATCGGTACCGAGCGTCAGCTCCAGCGAATCCGGAATATAAAAAGCCCCGTTATCCGCCATCGTCGACGTCCATTTCCACGTGCCCGGGTCCATTTTGTCATCCGCCGGAGGCAGAACGCTGTATGTACCGTCCCCATTGTCTTTAATATTCGGCCCGATCGATCCGAACAGCACCTGCATCCCGACTTCCGGCGCGTACAGCTCGTTGATGAACCGCATCGCCGCTTCCTTCTGCTTGCTCTTTGCCGACATGACGATATGGTTCGTTCCGTAGTTGAGCGAGTAGTAGTCATAGCTCCAGGACAGCTCTCCGGCATAATCGGCCGTCGCCTTGAGCGGCGGCATGGACGCGTATTGCGACGCAAGCTGCTGTCCGAACCGATCGGAAGCCACCCAGCCCCAAGTAAAGCCGACCTTCGCCGTATCCCCTTCGCCCCGTGCAACGGACTGATACTTGGTATAGTCGTGCGTAAACACTTCCGGATTGATCAATCCCGCCCGATACAGCTTATGAAGGAACGCGACCATCATCTTGTAGCGCTCGTCCGTAAGATAATTCTTCACCTTGCCGTCTTCTACAAAATAGCCCTGCGGGCTCCCGTCCGTCAGTGTGATCCCCATGCTGCCAAGCATCACCGCCGGGTTGAAATATCCGCCGATGCCTCCCGGCCAATCCATCGGTATTTCGTCATTCGGGTCGCCGTTGCCATTGGCATCCTTCTCTTTGAACGCGACGAGCACCTCGTACAATTCGTCCCATGTCGTCGGCATTGTAAGCCCGAGCTCATCAAGCCACTTCTGGTTAATGAACTGACGGCTGGCCGAAGCGGGCCAGAAGCGTTGATATTTCGGAAGCCCGTAAATTTTCCCGTCGGGCTGGGTAGCGATGAGCTTCGTATCCGGCTTTTCGTTGAACATCTTCTGCACGTTCGGTGCCTGGTCAAGCATGCCGGACAAGTCCTGGAACAGTCCTTGGAACTGGGCGAAATCCGCGTCCGTGATCACATTCGGTCCGATGAACAAATCCGGAATGTCGCCGCTGGCCAGCATCGTTCCCTTCTTCTGTCCCCAATCGGCCGTAATTTCCTGCCATTCGATCTCCACCCCGGCGGCTTCTTCCACTTTCTGCAGCCACTCCATCTCAGCCAGCGGCTTTGTCAAAGCATGCTTGGTCATGATGGCCGTCAGCTTTACTTTTTTGTCTGAAGTGTTACCCGGTGGTTCGGCTGAATCGTCCGTTCCGCTTCCGGAACCGCTGCATCCGGCCATCAGCATCGCCATGACCAAGAAGAGTGAGATGTAAACGTTTACTCTTTTCCGCATTGTTCTACCTCCAGCTATTTATTTGCAGCATCCAATCCCTCTCGGGTTTTTGCCGCAGCTTTGCTTGCCCTGATCGGACACCTATGACTCTAAATGGAGGCGGGAAGCCGCGTAAACGGGCAGTATTTTACCGATACGCATTTTTTGAAAGCGCTTATATCGCCAAAGAAGAGGCAAATCAGGGATCTGCCTCTCTATGCGGACATTCAAAATTTGTAGATATTCAAAAATTGTCAGCTGCATGCCGCGTCGTCCGAGCGAATATGAGCGTCCAGCAGCCATTATTTCAGCGCGCGCCGGGAGAGAATCGCGTGCCTAGCGTCCTTTGGGCGGACAGGCTCAACGCCATCGGTCCTCATGCATCTTTGTGAGTATTCCGGTATTGCCCCGGCGTGGTGCCCATGATTTTTTTAAAGGCCCGGATAAAGCTCGAGGTATTGGTGTATCCCGACTTCTGAGCGATGGACTCCAACGTTTCGTCAGTCTCCCGCAGCAGCTGAATCGATGTTTGAATGCGAAGCCGCTCGATGTATTCCTTGAAATTTTGTCCCATCGTTTTCTTGAAATGGTGGCTGAAATTCGATACGGACATGCCGAAGTGGTCAGCCATCAGCTGCAGGGAGCAGCTCGGATCCAACCCTTTTTCATCGATGACCGCCAGGATCTCTTCCCGTGTCGCCGTACGTGCGGCAGGGACCGTGTCCCGGATGAATTCGCACAGCTTCAAGCTGCTCTCGCGAATAATTCCGATCATTTGCTCCATGGTATAACGCGGCTTGAAGGCTGCGTCTGTCAGCCGCAGCAGGGTTTGATCTTCGCGGCGGAAGCGCTGCAGGCCGTTGATGATGACGGTCACCGTGTTTAAATACACGCTTCGGATCATATGCGGCGGCATGCCGTCACTGCGGATATACCCGATCAGCCGTTCGGTCAAGCCGGCCACCATCTCGGGCTCGTTCTTCAGGATGGAGAGCTCCAGCGACTGCAGCATCTCGGCTACGTAAGAGACGGCGCCCGAATGCGTTGCTCCGATCTCGTCAAAGGTCAGCACCGGCGCTGTTTCGCGAACCCGCACATGCTCCACCGTCCGGAGCGCCTGCAAATATGACGTTTGCGCCGCCCTCGGGCAGCGGTAATCTCCCGGCCTGCCAATACCGATCATCACCCGGGTCCCCTCTGCGCCGACGAGCTCCTCCTGAAGCTGCGTCAAAAAAGCTTGAAGCGGAAAGCTCGGTGGATGAGCGCAAATCAGGACGATTTCATGATGATACACGCTTCTGCAAAAATATCCGTTCACGCCGTCAGGCCAGCGATCCTCGGCTTGCCTGCAGAAATCCGCCGCAGTATTGAACTCTTCCTCGGATTCGCACGCCAGCACGGCCACCGTAAGAATGGTACCGCCAGGCAGAGCCGGATCGCCCCCCTGCATCGTCTCAAGAACCGAAGCAGCAGGCGATGATGCTTCTTGGGCTGGGTCGACCGGCACAGCAGCAGGTGGTGCTTCTTGGGCCGGGTCGATCGGAGATGGAGGATCGTGAAATGGGGAGCCCTGAGGCTTGGTTTCGCTGCCTGGCTGGGAACCGTCAAACGCGACTCCGACCTTGTCCGCCTCCTGCGCGAACGCCTCCCATGTCCCGTATTGCCCGACGACGAGCCCGAACAGAATATTGTCCCGCATAATCGGCAACGTTCCCTTCACCCTCTCGTCAAGTCTGCTGTTGGCGGCGGACAGCTCGTTTAGCGTATAGCGGATCGTATCGATCTCATTCATGGGCCTTCGCTGCTGCGGCTCGAACAAGCTGACCGCCACATCGACAAGGCGCTTGATCGGATGATAATTTTTGCGGATGGATATGTAGACCACGATAACCTCAAGCAGCAAAACAAGCCCGACGAGGAGGGCCGTGTTCCATTGGATGGTCCGAAGGCCCTGCAGCGATTCCGACACCGGAATCAGGCTCACATATTTCCAACCGTTCTTATCCGATACCGACGTCGAGACGAGATACGAAATCCCGTTGATCCGCTCAATTCCGGATGTGGCCCCCGGGTCTGCTCCCATGCCCTTTACGAGCGCCGACATATCATCGGACGCCTCGTAGATCTTCTTGTTTGAAGCGACAAGAGGCCGTCCTTCATTGTCAAAAATAAAAAAATCCCCGGTATAAATTTCGGACACCGACCGCATCATCCGAAGGATCGTGTCCTCCCGGACCATAATAAGGACGGCGCCCGGGGAATTGGAGCCGCCGACCGGGAGCGGCTGAAGAAAGGTTAGCAGCCTCAGCCGGTTATGGCCGGGAATAATGACGTTCTCCACCGGGCGCACGATGGGCTGGTTTAATGTGTTCAGCGTGTCCACCATCTCCTCATGCGGCCAGTCCTCATAATAGAATCCCACGCCAGGGATCGCCAAATCCTGCACGCTGTATGCGCTTCCAGTCTTGGAAAACAAATAACCGATGTTCTTCACATACAGCAGCGTGTTGTAGATAAAGGCATCGGTTGCGTTGTATTTTTTCATTTCATTAGCAATGAGCACGCGCTGATAGTCGCTCTCCTCCGCCTTGTACATCCTGAATTCGCGGTTCTGGACAAGCTCGTACGGCAGGTTATACACATACCGCGTGAACGTATCCATTGAGGTCATGAACTGCTCGGTAATATGCGCATTCCAGTCCAGCTCCTTCTCCTTTACGACATCGGCGGAATATGGGTAGTAATAGAACAAAATCATGGCAATCGGAAACAACAGCACAAGAAAATAGGAAATCAGCAGTTTGGTCAGCAGGTTGGCTTTCGGCTTTCCCAATCCGTCATTTCACCTCCAGTGTTCTCACATACTTGAAAAAGTTATATATAAGAATACGAAATTTTCATAAAAAAGAAAACTCAATTCCTGGGGTGACATCCCGTGAATTGAGCTTGTTTCCGGCTGCCTGCCGGTTAGGTTTGGGTCTGCCGAAGCGGCTCGGCTCCCCATTTCTTGGCCCAGCGCTCCATTGCCGTCAATGAATCCAAGAAATCCATGCCTTTTGCCGTCAGGGCGTACTCCACCGACACCGGCACGGTCGGAATTACCGTCCGGGAGACGATCCCGGAAAGCTCCAGATGCCGCAGCACGTTGGTGAGGGACTGCGTCTTCACGACCGCGACGTCCCGATGAAGCTGGTTGAACCGTTTAGGTCCCTGCGCCAGCTGCGCGATGACGAGAAAGGCCCATTTTGCGCCGAGTATTTGTAGAACCGTGCAGATGTGCTTGAAATCGTACAGGTCCGAGTTTTCACCAGCCCCATGGTTATTTTGAGGCTGATGAATTTGCTCTTGCTCAGCATGGCTTTCTGTTCCCTGAACCTCATTCCTTAACATGCTCACTGCTTCATTCCTCCTCTCAAACTTACTAATCGTTAGTTAATCAAACAAGTTGGATAATATCTATTTTATTTGCCTTCTTACATAATATATGGGGCTTACTTATAATACAAACACAAAGAGATCTCGCGTATGTTAAACATCCGAATCGGCATGTGCTAGCCATGATCCGGTAAACTCGGATATTCCACAAAGCTGAAGGGATGGATTCGAATGAACCGACTCACAATGTATTTGGTTACGCTCGGGGTGTTTTTAACCGCTACCTCCGAGCTGGTTGTCTCCGGCATCTTATACCCCATATCGGAGGATCTGCATATTTCGCTTGCGCTCGCCGGCCAATTGATTACGGCCTATTCGCTTTCTTTTGCCATCGGAACACCGATCCTGGTGTCCCTTACCGCACGCATGGACCGAAAAAAGGTGCTGCTTGGCTCGCTCCTGGTATATATCGCCGGAAGCCTCGTTTCCTTTGCCAGCCATGACATATGGCTGCTAATGGGATCCCGGGTCCTGCTGGGCGTGAGCTCGGGCGTATATCTGGTGTCGGCCATGGGAGCGGCCGCTAAGCTGACGCCTCCTGAGCATCTCGGCCGTGCCATCGGAACGATCGTTCTCGGCTTCAGCAGCGCCATGGTGCTTGGGGTTCCGATCGGCATAATGATCGCAAATGCGTTAAGCTGGCAGGCCATCTTCCTGCTGCTGGCCCTGCTCAGCCTGCTGATTGTTTTCCTTCTCGCGCGTCTCCTGCCTAATGTGGAAGGAGATGAGCCGGTACCGTTTCATCAGCAGTTCAAGGTCCTCGGCAGCGTCGTCATTGTCAGCGCCCTGCTCCTTACGCTATTCCGGGAATCCGGCAATTCGGTGTTATTTACCTTCATTGCGGCATTTCTGCAGGATATCTTCCGGATTCCTCCAGCAGGAATCAGCATCGTCATGCTCGTGTTTGGCGTTTTGGGCGCCGTCGGCGCAAAGCTTGGAGGATATGGCGTGGACCGGTTCGGCGCTTCCAAAGTCATCATCGCCAGCATGATGATCCACATCGGGGTATTCGCCATTCTCCCGCTCTTGCACTCCCCTCTGATCGGCCTTCCCTTCATCGGCATGATGGTCATCTCGATGTTTGCTGCGGGTCCGGCCGTACAGAGCTATTTCATCCAGCAGGCCCCGGGCTCTCCGAACCTGATCTTGAGCTTGAACACGTCTATCATTCACCTTGGTCTTGCGGCTGGCGCAGGCGCCGGCGGCTTCATGGTCAACGCATCCTCCACGCTCCAATACCACCCATGGCTCGGGGCGCTTGTGCTTGCGCTTGGCCTGGCAGCAGGGCTGGTCAGCTTCTCCGCCGGGAGAAGAAAGCCGCTGTCCGAATCGCCAGCCGCCTGATTAACAGGCGCGTTAGGAGACGGCTCGCAGTGATTTATGAAAGCGAAAGCTGTGGTTCATGAAAGCGAGAGCCGTCTTTCGGTTTGATAAAGACACGAGCCGCTCCGTCATATTTATGGCTTTATCTCAAAGCAATCCGCCATTTAGCCTGCAGCCTCGAAAAAAATGGGCTCACGCCCTTCTGTCCACCGTCATACCGTATTCTATAGGTTCATGCCTACTCCGAAAAAAGAAGGGCGGAAGCAGCTATGGCAGTGTCTTATATGGATTTCACTTCGCCGTCTGTACGGTTTACTTACGACGTCAACCAAAACCGATTTTTCACGAAGGATAGCCAGAACTTTATCAATTCCCTATCCATCAACCAATTGAATACGCTTGGCAATGCCTCGCTGCTGGATATCTATCTCAGCAGGGGCAATGTCGTGGAGCCGCACATCCACCAGAACGCATCCGAATTAGTGTATGCCGTCACGGGCGCGGCAACGGTCTCCATAATCAACCCGTTTACGAAGGAGCTGTTGAATTTTCCGATTACGCCGGGTCAGGTCGCCCTCGTGCCTCAAGGCTGGTGGCATTACGAAATCGCTACGGCTGACGATACGCATTTATTGGCCATCTTTGACGCTCCGGTTCCGGAGTTCATCGGGGGGTCCGATCTTCTGCGGCTGACACCGGCCAGCGTCTTCGCGCACACGTACTGCCTGAATAAGGCGAAAGTGAAAGAAACCCTTGCGCCAATTAAGGATACGGTCGTGATCGGCCCGCCGAAAGACTGCCCGAACCAAGGGCAGGTTCAGGGCGAAATGATTCAGCAGCATAATAAACGCGATTATTACGATATGTTTCAACAGCAGCAGGAGCAGCTGCTCGAGCAGCAAGAGCGCCATTTCCAGCACCAGTTTCAACACTCCTCCGGGCGGCAGCCGCAGGAGCAGCTCCCCCGTCGTCAGGTCATCGGAAACGGCTGGGATATTTTTGCCGAGGAATTCTAATCAGGGCTTCACAAGACGGGATACGCCGCGGAAATGCGGGCGTATCCTTTGCTTCTGTCCCAGCCAATGGCATCCTTCTTCCGCCTCATATTTCGCATTCGCCGAAAAACGGTTAGAATAAGAAGATACGGCATCTTTCGAATGCCAATGTAAATCGAAGGAGGAACCATCATGAGCGTTGATTATAAAGCGTATTTCGCTGAACACCGGGAGACTCATCTTAACGAACTGAAAGAATGGCTGTCGATCCCGAGCATCTCGGCCCTGTCCGAGCATAAAGGCGATGTTGCTAAAGCTGCGGAATGGCTTGCAGGCAAGCTGACCGAGGCGGGACTCGAGCATGTTGAAATTCACCAGACGGACGGACACCCGATCATTACCGCCGATTATCTCCACGCGGAAGGAAAGCCGACCCTGCTGATTTACGGCCATTACGACGTCCAGCCCGTTGATCCGCTTCACCTGTGGGAGACGCCGCCGTTTGAGCCTGCGATACGGAACGGCAAGCTGTACGCACGCGGAGCTACCGACGACAAGGGCCAGCTGTTTCTGCATGTTAAGGCGGTCGAAGCCATTTTGAAGCAGGAGAAGGAGCTGCCTGTCAATATTAAGTTCTGTATCGAAGGGGAGGAGGAGGTATCCAGCCCGAACCTGCCGCTGTATCTCGATAACAACAAGGACAAGCTGGCTGCCGATGCGATTCTGATCTCGGACACTTCCCTGCTTGCTCCGGGCAAGCCTGCGATCTCGACCGGCCTTCGCGGATTATGCTCCCTCGAGCTGTCTCTTGAAACAGCCAACACCGATCTTCATTCCGGTACATACGGCGGCGGCGTGCCGAACGCCCTGCATGCGATGGTGTCCTTGCTGGCATCGCTTCATGACGAGCAAGGCCGCGTCGCGGTTGACGGCTTTTACGACGGCGTGCTTGAGCTTTCCCCTGAAATGCGCGAGGAATTCGCCAAGCAGGAGTTTGACGAAGAGAAGCTCAAGAAGGATCTCGGGCTGGATTCCCTCTACGGCGAAGAAGGCTTCTCCTTCGTGGAACGCGTCGGCGCGCGCCCAACGCTTGAGCTGAACGGGGTATACGGCGGATTCCAGGGCGAAGGCAGCAAGACGGTCATTCCGAGGGAAGCTCATGCGAAAATCACCTGCCGTCTGGTGGCCAACCAGGATCCGCAGGCTGTTCTCGACGTGATCGAGAAGCATCTGTATGCCCACACCCCGGTCGGCACCAAGATTACCTTCAAGCCGAAGGAAAAGGCATTCGCCTTCAACATCGATCCCACCCATCCGATGCTGCAGAAAGCCGCAGACGCCTTCGAGAACGTGTACGGCACACGCGCGCTGTTCACGAAAGACGGAGGATCGATTCCGATCGTCGAGAAGCTATCCAGCACGCTGAACGCCCCTGCCGTGATGATGGGCTTTGGCTTGCCGGATGAGAATCTGCATGCGCCGAACGAACATTTTAATTTGGAAAATTTCGATAAAGGCTTGCTGACGATCGTGGAGTATATGAAGCTGGTTTAATTATGCGCAATGCTTGCCAGCCTTTGCCAGCATCCTATACACAGTCACACATCTGAACGAACGCATAAAGAGCACGGATTGTCCCACCGGGGCATCCGTGTTTTTGTTTTTTCCCGCTTTTTTACAAACCGATGAGGTGCCCATGCCGATCGTATCGTATACGAAAGCAGTACGTTTTAGCCAAAACGTGCAGGCCGCCCCATGATATGCACGTATGGAACAATCATGCAGGGGCATGATAATGGCCAGAGGCAGATTCAAAATAATCTCCTGCCGACTTGGCAGTTCGTTTCTATATGTACATATCGGGTATTAGATTTCCGAGTGCATCTTGATTAAGGAGGGATTCTTGATGAGAGCAGTTACGTTTCAGGGAGCCAAGGACATTCAAGTGAAGCAGGTGGAGGCTCCATCCATCCAAACCGAGGACGATATCATCGTTCGAATTACATCGACGGCGATTTGCGGCTCGGATCTTCATATTTATCTAGGGGGTATGCCGGCGGCGAAGGATTATGTCATCGGGCATGAGCCCATGGGGATCGTGGAGGAAGTCGGCTCCAACGTAACCCGCGTCAAAAAAGGGGACCGGGTCGTGATTCCGTTCAACGTATCATGCGGACACTGCTATTACTGCAATCACGATATGGAGAGTCAATGCGACAGCTCCAACGGCAATCCGGATGTCCATTCCGGCGGATACCTCGGCTTCACCGCGCGCTACGGGAATTATCCCGGCGGCCAAGCCGAATATTTACGGGTGCCTTACGGGAATTTCATGCCTCTGGTCATTCCGGAATCGTGCGAGCTTGAGGATGAAGCGCTGCTCCTCCTCTCCGATGTGCTGCCCACCGCTTACTGGAGCGTTGAAAATGCCGGCGTCAAACCGGGTGATACGGTAACGGTGCTGGGCTGCGGGCCAGTCGGACTGATGGTCCAGAAGTTCGCCTGGATGAAGGGAGCGAAGCGGGTCATTGCCATCGACCGAGTGCCCTACCGTCTGGATAAGGCCAAGCGAATGAACCAGGCTGAAGTCTATAATTTCGAGGACTACGATGATATGGGCTTGTATATTCGCGAAATCACGAAAGGCGGTACCGATATCGTCATTGATTGCGTCGGTATGGACGGCAAAAAAACGGCGATGGAGGCCATCGGCCAAAAGCTGAAGCTCCAGGGCGGCACGCTGAGCGCCATCGACATCGCCATCGAAGCGGTCCGGAAATTCGGGACCATACAGCTTACCGGCGTGTACGGATCTTTGTACAATATGTTCCCGCTGGGTCATATTTTCGAACGAAACGTCACGCTCACGATGGGGCAAGCGCCCGTCATACACTATATGCCGGAGCTGTTCAAGAAAATCACGGCCGGGGAGATCGATCCGACCGAGATTATCTCCCACCGCTTTCCGCTTGAGAAAGCCAGCGAAGCCTACCGGATTTTCTATGAGCATGAGGACGACTGCACCAAAGTGGTCCTGAAGCCTTGACCATAAGCCTGCTATCCAATGTCAAATGTTACAGCCAAGTTTCCCCGGCCTTTTCGGAAGGTCGCGGAACCGCTTGGCTTTTTATTGTTTTTTTCGGAATCCCCCGCTCTCTACGCTACGATCCTATGGCTTCGGATTAACCCGAAGGATCGTCCCGCACGGATCCGAGATCCAGAACCCCTTCGAATTTTCGTAAATTTCCACTTCGTCCCGCCGATCAACGCCCTGCTCCCGCAAGTAGTCCTTCGCAAGTTCCGGATCATTCGCTTGCACTTCCAGCCACACATCGTTCTGAGGATAGGAGTCCTTGCAATCGAGCCAGAGCGTGTTCGGGCCCAGGCTAAACGCGTGGGATTCGTCCTTGAACCCCAAATACGGAAGCTTCAAAACGTCCCGGTAAAACCTTACGGTTTCCTCGTATTTGAATTTCGGAATTTTCAGTGCAATATTGTTGCCTCCGGTAAATTGAATATCTGCTGATGACATAATTTCGAGTCCCTCCCGCTTTTTTACAGTTATTATAGCACGCATCCTCCCGGTGAAATTCTTCCAGTTTGCCGAATTGCCTGTGCAAACAAAGAATCACTGACCGTAACTGTCAGGGATTCGGGAATATACTTGCCCTATGGATAACCCACTAAAAAAGCGAGGTTGGTTGAATGTTGAATATCGAGGATTTTTGCGAACTATGGACCAAAGAGGTTCAAATCACCGAGCGGGTAATGAACGCTTTGACCGATGAATCGCTGAAGCAGTCCATCACGGAACAGCACCGTTCCGTAGGGCAGCTCGCCTGGCATCTGGTCATGTCGATTCAGTATATGAGCATGCTCGGTTTGAGTTTTGAAGGCCCGTCGCGGGAGCAGCAAATTCCCGATTCCGCGAGCGTCATTCTGGAAAGCTACCGCGGGGTAAGCCGTGCCTTTTTGGATGCCGTGAAGTCTCAGTGGACGGAGCAGGATCTATACGTGTCGCATGATATCGCTGGAGAGGCATGGAGAAACGGAGAGTCGTTGCAATTCCTCATCGTCCATCAAGCCCATCACCGCGGACAGATGACCGTGCTTATGCGGCAGGCAGGCATCCGGATACCTGAGCTTTACGGTCCGACCTATGATACCTGGATCGACAAGGGCATGGACCCGCTCGTCTAAAGACGATACAATCGATACAAGCGGGAGCGCCGTTCAGGATGTTGTACCCGATGAAAAGGCCACTAAGGGCATGAATTCGGAGCTGTGCTGCTTGAACGGCATTCCCCTTAATGGATCGGAAACCAAAAAGAGCCTCTACTGGCTTCCGGCATGATTCGCGAAAGGGGCTGTTCACCGATGGCTAAAGCCGATAATATGCTGTCCATCCTGTGGATGCTTCGATCGGGCAGAAAAATAACGGCTCAACAAATCGCTGATGAGCTGGAAATTCATATCCGCACGGTCTATCGCTGCATCGATTCCCTATGCGCCAGCGGGGCGCCGATCATTGCGGATTCGGGACCGAACGGAGGCTACCGGCTGCTCGGAGCCTTTGCCGAATCCCCGCTCATGTTCGATGCGGACGAGCAGAAAGCGCTCGTGCATGCCTCCATTTTCGCAAGAGAAGCGGGTTATCCGTTTACGGAAGCCCTGGAGCGGGCCATCCATAAGCTGAAGCGCTATACGAACGAGGAGCAGCTTCATCAGATCGAGCTGCACGGCGGGGGCATCTCTGTCCTTCAGCCCCCTGTCAGCCAAGAGATCCGATCGTTGCTCCGAACGCTGGAGAATGCGTCGGCACATGGCATCACGCTGAAGATGACTTATTCCAAAGGAAGAGAGAAGGACGCCTCCGTCCGGGAATTCGACCCGTACAGCATCGTCCATTGGAAGGGCCATTGGTATGCCGCCGGCTTTTGCCGATTACGCCAGGAGGTACGAAGCTTCCGCGTCGATCGCATGTCCGGGCTGGAGCTGACCGATCATCGTTTTGAGCGGCCGGATAACTTCTCGGCCAAGGATGTACTGCTCGGCGGTTTGATTCCGGATACCGGCAATGCGGAGAACTTGGAATACGTCATCATCCGGGGCCATGAGTTTACGCTGAACGAATTGTGCCAGCACTGGCTGTTCGGGCACACCCTGGTCAAGCGCCTGCCTGAAGAAGCTCATTTCCGGCTGGCCGCCGATTCCCTGATGTCGTATGTCCCCTACTTCCTGCTCCCTTATGGCAAAGCCCTGACCGTTCTCGAGCCGAGATCTCTGATCATGCGGCTGTGGGAGGTTGCGGGCGGCATGGCCCGGCATTACGAGGCATTGTTGACTGAAATGAAGACATACGAGGAGTGATACCCATGGAAAAATTCGCCATGTACGGAAAATTAATTGCCCATCCGGGCAAGCGCGACGAGCTGGCAGGCATTTTGCTTGAGGCTGCGGACATGCTGAGCGATAATGCGGACTGCGAGCTGTACATCGTCAATGTTTCGGACAGCGATCCGAATGCGGTATGGGTCACGGAATTATGGAGCAGCGCCGAGGCACATGCCGCTTCCCTTCAGGGAGCGGACACATCGGAGCTGCTGCAGCGCGGCCGCAAGCTGATCGCCGGCGCGGAGCCCCTGAAGCTAAAACCGCTGGGCGGCAAAGGGCTGTAGGCATCCCCTGATCAGATGAACGTGACGCAAAAAAACAAGGTCAATCGGAGTACGTTCCGATTGGCCTAGTTTGTATTGCCTGCCCGGCAGCCGTTCGTCGCCGCTGCCATGGACGCTCAGATATTGTTTCGATATTCCGAAGGGCTGTAGCCCACCTCTTTCCGGAATGTTTTCGAGAAATAATTCGCCGACTCGAAGCCGGTCGCATCGGCGATTTCCTTGATGCTGAGGCTTGTTGTCCGCAGCAGCAGCTTAGCGCGCTCCATCCGTTTGACGCTTAAATATTTTTGAGGCGTGATCCCGAAGTGGCGCTTGAAGTATTTAATAAAGTAATTCGGATGCAAATGCAGGGTTCCCGCCATCTGTTCCAGCGTGATCTCCTCGTGCAGATGATCTTTAACATACTGCTGCACCTTATTAAGACGTTCCATGTCCCCGGTCCGGTGCGAATGAATCTGCGGCTCCTGATCGGAGAACACCCTGGAGAGGATGTCCAGCATAACCGATTTCTCCTTCAAGCGGGCGGCAACGGTTTCGGTATGATGGGCATCCACCAGCTCTTGAAACAAATGCGACATCTCCAGCGGCTGTTCCAGATCGTAGCACCTAGGAACATCCAGCCATGAGAACACATCCGCATCGCCTACGGCGGCCGAGAAATGGCACCAGTATTTCAGAAACGGCCGGTCGCTGATGGTGGAATAGGATTGCTTCGTCCGGGCCGGCATCAGAATCAATTGGCCGGGCTTCGGATACAGCTCCTCCTCTCCGATTTTCACCCAGCCCTCCCCTTCCAGGATGAAATAGAGCTTATTATAGGACACGGTGTAATCCAGCTCTCTCCACTCCGGCCAGCATTGCGTCTTCTTCGCTTCCAAAATTTGAACCTGCATGTTTAAGAGCATCTGCTGAATCGCTTCTTGCTCGCTTCGTTCACTCTTCATCTTCCATGTTCCTTCAAAGTTATTATAATACCCGTCAGAGTTAAGTAATTATCTATTCATACTAACATATTCTTGTTAAAATCAAACCCGACAAATCCTAGTACCGAAAGGTTGATCCTATGACGACAACTACCGCTTCGCAAAATCAAGTCATCCTCGAACGAAATGAACGCGTACGTTGGTTCCAGAACGACCGCTTCGGCATGTTTATCCATTGGGGACTCTATTCGATCCCGGCTAGAGGCGAATGGCTCCGGAGCACGGAACAGATGAGCATCGAGCAGTATCAGACCTATTTTGATGAATTCGACCCCGTCGATTATAATCCTCGCGAATGGGCCAAGGCGGCCAAAAAAGCCGGCATGAAGTATGCGGTGCTGACCGCCAAGCACCATGACGGCTTCTGCTTGTTCGACAGCAAGCTGACCGAATATAAAGCAACCAATACCAAAGCCGGCCGGGATCTCGTGAGAGAGTTCCTGGAAGCTTTCCGGGAAGAAGGGCTTAAGGTCGGGCTCTATTATTCGCTGATCGATTGGTATCATGAGGACTATCCCGCCTTCGGAGACCGGATTCATCCGATGAGAGGAAACGAAGCCTTTAAGCGGGATCCGAACAACTTTGACCGCTATTTGGACTACATGCACGGGCAGATCCGCGAGCTGCTGACCGATTACGGCAAACTGGATATTATGTGGTTCGACTTCTCATATGACAATATGCGCGGCGAAGTATGGCGTGCTACCGAGCTCATGAAGATGATCCGCGGGCTTCAGCCGCATATCCTGATCGATAATCGGCTGGAGGGCAGCGGCGAGAGCGGCGGAAGCATCTATACGACCGAGCCGTCCATATACAGCGGGGACTTCGCTTCCCCCGAGCAGATCATCCCTCCGCATGGCGTTGTCGATGTAACGGGCGCACCCATTCCTTGGGAGGCATGCATTACGCTGAACAATAACTGGGGATATGCGGCCGCTGACCGCAACTACAAATCGGCGACCACGATCATCCGCAAGCTGGTGGAATGCGTCAGCAAAAACGGCAACATGCTGCTTAATGTCGGGCCGGACGCCAAAGGCGTCATTCCGAAGGAAAGCCTTGATGTGCTCGCGGAAATCGGCGATTGGATGAGCCGCAACAGCGACAGCATTTACGGATGCGCAGCCGCCGAATTTCCGAAGCCGGAATGGGGACGGTATACCCAAAAAGGCAACAAGCTGTATGCCCACGTCTTCGAGGAGCCGATCGGGCCCATCAATCTCGTCGGCTTGGCGGGCAAGGTCAAGAAAGCCCGGCTTCTGGCTGACGGCTACGAGCTGCTGCTCGGCCGCCCGTGGAGTGCAGCCGAATTCACCGAGGATGCATTCGTCAGCTTTGCCCGTCCGGAGCACTTCACCTTCCCGCTCCCGGACAAACGCAATACCGTCATCGAGCTTGAGCTTGAGGACGGGGCAGACCCGTCATAACAACATACTGCAGGCAAGCATGATTGAGCCTCCGCTGGATGTGTACATTGCATCCTTGCGGAGGCTTCTTGCCTTTATCAGCTCCTCTCCCCTTTAATCGCCCTTGCAACAAAGCTGGTTATTTTCTTGATACAGGGCCTTCAATTCGAACGAACAGAATAATAACCTCCGTCCAAAATGAAACTCAGGATTACCGGCATGATCTCATCAAGAGGCTTCATCGCCCCCTCCTTTATACCTGTCTCTATAGGACCTCTCGCCAACGAAAAAAATCATATTGAAATAAAACTGTTTATATAATATACTGATTAAGAAATAAACTGTTTATTATATACACAATTAATAAAGGAGCGTCGATCATGCGGAAATATGCCGTGGAAATTCAAGGACTGTACAAACGGTTCGGCAGCCAGCAGGTGCTGGACGGAATCGATCTGAAAGTGCCGGAGGGCAGTGTGTTGGCCCTGCTCGGTCCCAATGGGGCCGGTAAAACCACCTTGGTCAACATCATGTCAACCTTGGTCACTCCTGATGCGGGGACCTTGCTAATTAACGGGTACGATGTGAGCCGGGAGCGCCAGAAGGTACAGCAATCGATCAGTCTTACCGGTCAATTCGCCGCCGTGGACGAAGTGTTGACCGCCGAAGAAAATCTTCGGATGATATGCAGGCTGTCCGGACTCACGGGAGCAGAGGCCCGCATTCGAAGCACGGAGCTGCTGGCTTACTTTGATCTGGCATCGGCACGATCCAAGCGCGCAGGCACCTTTTCCGGCGGCATGAAAAGGCGCCTGGATCTGGCGATCAGTCTCGTCGTGCCAAAACCCGTTCTGTTCCTGGATGAACCGACGACCGGGCTTGATACCCGAAGCCGACGCGCGCTGTGGGATATGATTTTGCAGCTGAAAAGCCAAGGCATCACGATTGTCCTCACTACGCAATATCTGGAGGAAGCGGATCAGCTTGCCGACCGGATTGCGGTGCTTGATGGGGGGCATATCGTGGCGGAAGGAAGTCCGGAGGAGCTAAAATCCCGGGTCGGGGGCGAGGTACTGGAGCTGCGGAACGCGGAGGATGAGGTCATTCATCGCATTCCCACGAGCGGATCTATAGGGGATGTTGCAAACACGCTTCAGGAGCTTATGCGCCAGCTTCCGACGGAAACGCGGGTCGGCATCCACAGGCCGAACATGGATGAAGTATTCATCGCGCTGACTGAAAAGAAAATGGAGGAGATCGTATGATTGTCAAACCTGTTCACACCGCAAAGAAAACATCGCTTGCCGTTACCCAAAGCGTCTTTATCGGACGCAGCCTCCGCCACAGCCTCCGCAATGCGGATGCGATGCTGATGGCGATTCTGCTGCCGGTGCTCTTGATGCTGCTGTTCACGTACGTATTCGGCGGAGCGATCGATTCCAGCGGCGATTACGTAAACTACGTCGTGCCCGGAATTATTCTGTTATGCGCGGGCTTCGGCTCCTCCTCGGTGGCCGTCGACGTCGCGCAAGATATGACGAACGGCATTATCGACCGGTTCCGGACGATGCCGATTCGCAGCGTTAGTGTCATTACCGGACACGTCGTCGCTAGTCTGGCCCGCAATCTGCTGGCAACCGGCGTTGTGCTCGCGGTTGCCTTGCTCGTCGGCTTCAAGCCTACTGCCGGCATACTCGATTGGGTATTCGCGGTAGCCCTTATCGCCTTGTTCATCCTCGCCTTCACCTGGCTGTTTGCGGCGATCGGCATGGTCGCCGGCAGCCCTGCCGCAGCGGGGAGCTACGGGTTCGCCCTGCTCTTTCTGCCTTACCTTTCCAGCGCCTTCGTCAAGACGGATACGATGCCGGAATGGCTGCAGTGGATTGCAAGCAACCAGCCCATTACGCCGGTGATCGAGTCCCTTCGCGGATTGCTGATGGGAGCTTCGATACGCGAGTTTATCGGATGGGCAATCGGGTGGTGCTTGCTCATTTTGCTCGTCTCATTGCTATGGGGCATGTGGTCATTCCGCAGAAGAGCGGGCCGCCGGTAATATGGGCAAACGCTTGACCTCTCCTAAGGGAACATCTCGCGTTGGCTGTCACAAGCAGCAATATCATCATCCCTAATGCCACCCGGGAGTTGGCGTATTCCTTAAGTCTCAATTTCAAATCGTCCATGACTTCTCCCATCAGGGACAAAAAAAGCGATCCGATCGGATCGCTTTTGCATTTTTTCTTTCCTATTGTCACGATCTCTTAAACTTATAATTTCCGGAACCTCGCTACCCGTTAGCCTCCTCCTTCTCCTTCCCCTGCTCCTTCTTCTTCATTTCCAGATAGTGCTCGATTCCGTCCAAAATGCGCTCCAGCCCGAAATCAATGTCGTTCCCGATCGGATTCTCTCCCGGGTTCTCTTCCGTGTAGACGCCGGACATGATGACGGGGTACAGGAACGGGAACTGCTCGGGCTTCACGAGCGCCTTCAGCGCCAAGGTATAGTCCGTCCCGCTGAAACGCTCCGCGGTGGACCCTGATTTGAGCGCAAGATCCATATCCCGTTGGATGAGGCCGCTGGATCTCGCATAGTTGCTCAGCAGCAGAATGAAAGAGATTTTTTCATAGTCATTCAGCGGAAAATCCCTCATGAAGCGCAATCCCCAATCGATGACCCGGAGATTGTTCGGGGTTATCGGCACGCCGGAGATTGGAATGTCGCCGAACCAGGGATGGTCCCGGAATACCTGCATGCTTAATTTGACGAATAGGCGCATGTTGTCCCGCCAATCCGGAGCATCCTCATCCGGAAGCGGAACCTCGCAGACCGCATCCTGCATGAGCAGCAGAAGGTCGTCCTTGCTGGGAATGTAGCGGTACAGCGACATGGCGGTGTACCCTAAAGACGATGCCACCCGGTTCATCGAAACGGCGGACAACCCATCCCGATCGGCTATTTCGATTGCAGCGTCAACGATCTGCCGGATGCTCAGCTCCCTCTTCGGCCCGCGCTGAGGGGGCTTGACCAATCCCCAGCTAAGCGCAGCGCCGCCGGGGAGCATTGCTCCGATATCCTGCTCTGTCGTTTTATCTTTTGACATAACCTATGCGTCCTTTCCGAAGGCTGTTAGTCCCGATAAGCCATTAAATTGTTTATTATATAAACAGTATATCACAGACTACGCGCGGCCGGCAGGCCAAACGGGAACATGGCGGCGCTGTTTGAATCATTACGTACGCTCTTTCTGGACTCAAGCGTGGTCCGATGCATGCCGGGATGGATGTCGCCTCATATGGATTCAATGCATCAGAATATTGACGAGCTTGCCGAACGGATCGCGTACGAAAAATCGGCGAACGCCCCAAGGCTCATCCACTGGGCCGTATTCGACAGGGAAGCCGGCGTTTTTCATATCGGCCAACACCGCCTCGACATCGTCGACTTCGATGGAAAGGTCGGGTACGGGCGTGCCGGATCCTCCCTCTTCGGCAAAGCTGATCTGTACCTGCATCGTTTCCGCCGACCCGTAGGTAGCAAACCAGCCGTGATCCATCAGCAGTTCCAGACCGAGCACGTCCTGATAGAAACGTTTAGCTTCCGCAATTCGTCCCGTTTCAATATTAGCCATAATTCGTTTGACTGCCATAGCACATATTCCTCCTTTGTTAGAGCCTACACTCTTCAGCTCTTCTGCTCCTCTGCTCTTAACCCTTCTAGCTTTCTGCCCCTCTCCCCTTCTACCCTTCTGCTCCGCAGATCCCTTTTCTCGAACTTCCCCAAATTAACGAATCCGGCGTCCACGCACAAAACACGCTAATCACTTGCAATGAAGTATAACAAATACTTCCAAAAAAGAAAACGTATACAGACATCATGCTTCAGGACTGTCATCATCTATCGGCGGTTCGATCCCACTCGTCCATATTGAAAAGGAAGAAATCCGGTTAATTATATTATTGTATTCCATTACACGGTCGATAGGAGGTATGCATGGTGTACAAAGATCTGGTGGGAAACACGGCCGTTATTACCGGCGCTTCGTCCGGCATCGGGCGCGCAATCGCTCTGAGATTCGGTCAAGAAAAAATGAACGTAGTCATCAATTACCTCAGCAGCGAGGATGAAGTGCACTCCATCGTACGGAAGATTGAATCCTTCGGCGGAAAAGCCATTGGCGTGCATGGCGACGTAACCAAGGAGGAGGATGTGAAGAAGCTGGTAGCCGCCGCTCATCATCATTTCGGCTCCTTGGAGGTCATGGTGAATAACGCGGGCATCGAAAACGAGGTGCCTTCCGAGGATTTGACACTGGATAACTGGAGAAAAGTGCTTGACGTGAATTTAACGGGGGCCTTTCTAGGCTGCCGTGAGGCAATCGATTACATGCTCGAACACCGGATCAAGGGACGGATTATCAACGTTTCGAGCGTACACGAGAGGATTCCATGGCCTCATTTTCTCCATTATGCCGCTAGCAAGGGCGGGATCAAGATGATGACCGAAACGCTGGCGCTGGAATTCGCGCCGAAGGGAATCCGGGTCAATAACCTTGGACCCGGGGCAATCGACACCCCGATCAATGCTGCCAAATTTTCCGATCCTGCAGCCAAGGCGAGTGTTGAAGCCCTGATTCCGCTTGGGTATATCGGCAAGCCGGAGGAAATTGCCGCCGCAGCTGCATGGCTGGCGTCTTCTGAATCCAGTTATGTCACGGGCATTACCCTGTTTGCGGACGGCGGCATGACCAAATACCCCGCTTTTCAAGGGGGACAAGGCTGAGTTATTCGGTTCGACCACTTACTAGACGGACAGGAGGAATGGCGAATGCTGGAAGCCTGGTGGAAGGAGGCGGTCGTCTACGAGATCTATCCCGTCAGTTTCAAAGATAGCAACGGGGATGGGAAAGGCGATCTTCGCGGAATTATTTCCAAGCTCGATTATTTAAAGGATCTCGGCATCGATGTCCTATGGATCTGCCCGATCTACGAATCTCCCGGAATGGATAACGGCTATGATATCAGCAATTATTATGCGATCAATCCGGCGTTCGGGACGATGGAGGATTTCGACGAGCTCTTATGGGAAGCACATGCAAGAGGTTTGAAAATCATGATGGATCTTGTGTTGAACCATACCTCTGACAAGCACCCCTGGTTCATAGAGTCGAGGTCCTCAATCGATAATTCCAAACGGAATTATTATATCTGGCGCAAGGGCGTGAACGGCCTGTTCCCCAACAACTGGGAGTCCTATTTCAGCGGCTCGGTGTGGGAGTTCGATGAGAAGACCGGCGAGTATTATATGCATCTGTATTCCAAGCATCAGCCGGATCTCAACTGGGCAAACGAAGAAATGGTCAACGAATTGTACGACATGATCCGGTGGTGGCTGGAAAAGGGAGTTGACGGCTTCCGCTTTGACGCCATCGCTCATATCGTGAAAGCCAAGGGATTGCCTAATGCCGATAATCCGCAGCATCTGCCGGTCGTGAGGGCCTATCAGCTTTTTTCGAATTTGGAAAAAGTCCATGATTTGCTGAGAAGGCTGAACGAGGAAGTGCTGATGGATTACGACATTATGACGGTCGGGGAGACCTCGGGCCTTGGCCCGGAACAGGCGCTGCAATACGTTGGGGATAAACGGCACGAGCTGGATATGGTGTTTCAATTTGAACATATGACACTGGATTCCGTCTCGATGGGAACCGGGAGATGGGAAGCCCGGTCCTGGACCCTGCTTGAACTTAAAAAAGTTATGAGCCGCTGGCAAACCACCCTTCATAACCAGGGCTGGAATGCAAACTACTTGGGCAATCACGACCAGCCAAGACCGGTATCCCGATTCGGCAATGATCAGCAGTTCCGCGTCGAATCCGCCAAGATGCTGGCAACCTTCATGCTTACCTTGGAAGGGACCCCTTATATTTACCAGGGCGAGGAAATCGGGATGACCAATGCAGCCTTTGAGACCATCAGCGATTATCGGGACGTCGAAACCCTGAATTATTACGGGCAATCCCAGCTTCAAGGCAAGCCGAATGACCGGATCATGGCGGCCATTCGCGCAAAGAGCCGGGATAATGCCCGTACTCCCATGCAATGGAATGGCGGCCCTCAGGCTGGATTTACGACCGGAGAACCATGGATCAAGGTGAACCCGAATTATACGGAAGTGAATGTGGAATTAGCAATGAAAGATCCGAAATCCATCTACCATTACTACCGGCAGCTGATCGCCCTTCGTAAACAGCATAAAGCGCTAGTGTACGGAGAATATAAGCTGCTCCTTCCCCTGGATCCCGATTTGTATGTGTACACCCGTACATGGGAGCAGGATACCATTCTCGTGATCCTTAATTTTTTTGACGACATGCCTAGGATGGAGTGGCCGAAGGACCTTCGCGGCTTATCGCAGGAGCTGCTGATTTCCAATTACGAGCCCGTGCCGGACGAACGGCAAGACCAGATCGAGCTTCGCCCCTATGAAGCCAGAGTTTACCGGCTGTACTGACACGCACTTTCAAAATATGAATGGAAAGGCACCCCGCTTGCAGCCGAACGGCTGCAAGGAGGTGCCTTTTTGAGTGTCGCTTACCCCTTCGTTCCGCCTTGGAGCCCGAAGCCCTTCGACATAAACTGCTGCGACAAAATGTACAGGATGATCGCCGGTATGGCATACAGCACCGAAAATGCAGCAAGACTGCCGTATTCGACCATGCCGTATTGTCCGAAGAACTGGTACAGCTTGAGGGATGCCGGAAATTTTTCCGGAGACTGGAGCAGGATATACGGCACGAAAAAATTGCCCCAGCTGCCGGAGAAGGTAAAGATCGCGACCGTGCAGATGCCCGGGACCATCAGCGGCGCAACGACCTTGCGGATGCCGGTAAACACCGAAGCCCCGTCCACCCAGGCAGCTTCTTCGAGATCATTCGGCACGGAATCCATGAAATTTTTCATCATCCAGATGCCGTAAGGCATGGACGACGCCACATAGAACAGGATGACGCCGAAGATATTGTCATACAGCTTCAGCCCCAGGAACAGCTGGTAAACCGGCACCATAACGGCTGTTATCGGAAGCGAGGTCATGAACAGAATCGTCAGCATGAAAGGCTTCTTATATTTCATCTGATACCTGGATAAAGGATAAGCGGCGAGCAGCGCAAGCAGAACAACCAGTACGGCTTGGCCAAGCGACATGATAAGGCCGATCAGGAACGCCCGCTGATTCTCGCTGCTGGTGATGACCTCCGCGTAGTTCGCCCCGGTGATGCGGCTCGGCATCTTCAGCGATTGCATCGCATTCGGATCGACGGATGCTACGAGTACCCACAGCAGCGGCAGCAGGAAGCATATCCCGATTCCGGCAAGGACGGCATACGGCAGGATACGATACACGAGCTTGCGTTGTTTGGCATTCATATCGTTTCACCCCCGCTTTACTCTTTCATCGATCGAATATACAGAAGGCTGAGCACGATGCCGATCAGCAGCAGCAGCAGCGAGATCGCGGTTCCATAGCCCAGCTGGTAATTGACAAAAGCCTGGTTGTACATGAAGATCGGCAGCGTGGTCGTCGAATTGCCAGGCCCTCCGCCGGTCATGGCATAGATCAGCCCGAACACGCCGAGCGTCTGCAGCGTGACGAGCATCATATTTGTCGTGATCGTCCCTTTAATATACGGAATGATGATGCTCGTGAAGATTTTCCATTTGGACGCCCCGTCGACGACTGCCGCTTCTTCGATCTCATTCGGGACGTCGTCGAGCGCGGCTTGGAACACCAGCATGGAAAAGGCGGTGCCGTGCCAGATATTCGCCAAAATAATCGTCAGCATCGGAACCGTGAACAGCCACGTCACTTCGGAGAACCCGAAGAAGCCGATGATGGCATTCAAAGTGCCCTCATCGCCGAAGAAGCTGTACAGGCACAGGGCGCATACGATTTCCGGGGTCACCCATCCGGCGAGGACAATCGTGCCGATGACCCGCCGAAATGTCCGGTTTCGCTGCTTCATCAGCAGCGCGATCAGGAAGCCGAGCACCTGCTGTCCAATGACGGCCGAGCCGATCAGGAATACGAGCGTATTCCATATGCTGATGCGAACGGTAGGGTCTTGAAACATTCTTGCATAGTTCTCAAATCCGATGAATTTCAGCTCTCTCGCGGCTTCGCCCGTTAACGCCAGGTTCGTGAACGAATAATAGAAGGTCAGCAGAATCGGATAAATAAAAAACACAAGCATGATCGCAATCGAGGGAAGCAGATAAAAGAGCCAAGGGTACGATGGTTTGCGCTTATTCAAAGCGTCGTTCGCCGTTAGACTGCTCATGCGTGAGCTCTCCCCTTTTCTCCTGATGATCGTGAAAAGCCGCCTGCCCAAGGCCTCCCTTAACGATCGGGACCTTGAGCAAGCGTTGGCATCCATTTAAACGATTGTGGATGGGCCTGGTTATTTCTCTATAACCTTCTCCGCGCCGACGATCCGGGTAACGTCCTGAGCGTATTTATTCATCGCATCAGCCGGCGAGGTGCCCGTGGCGACCGATTCAACCATCGTTTGGATTTGCGTCGACACCTCCGGATACTTCTCCTGTGCCGGACGGAATTCCGCATTCTGCAAATATTCCGTCGCGATTTCGTTAAACGGCATCTTCGTATACTCCGGATCCTTCGCCACGTCGGCGCGGACCGTAATGTTGCCCGAGGACATGACCAGCTTCTGCGTATTTTCTTTGTTCAAGGCAAACTTGATGAATTCCCAGGCCTTCTCCTTGTTCTTGGAGTTGCTTGGGATCGACAGCGCCCACCCGCCGGCCAATGTGATCGAGCCCGGAGCCTGGCCTTGGCTGGTCGGCATCGGCGCGAACCCCAGCACATCCTTATACTCCGGCCAAGGCGCGGCCCCGGTTTCGAGATAGTTGCCCGTAATCCAGGAGCCGTCAAGCGATATCGCCAGCTTGCCTTGCGGCAAATACTCCCGGGATGCGGTATTCCCGGCCTGACCGTTCAATACCTTCGACAGCGGCGGCCCGAGCTTTTCCTTGTTGACCGTCTCTACAAATGTCAGGGCATCCAGGATACCCTGGCTTTTGATGATCCATTTGCCGCTTGCATCATCGTATAACCGCTCGCCCGTTCCGTAGAGCAGCATCTCATAGGTCTGCATGGAAGTCGCTTCGCCGGTCGCCTTGCCCATGTTCATCCAGATCGGCACGATATCCGGCGCCTTCTCCTTAATCGTACGGGCGGCATTCAGCACATCCTCCCAAGTTTTCGGCTGCCAGTCCTCCGGAAGCCCGACCTGCTTGAAAATGTCCTTGTTATACCACAATCCCCGCGAATCCGTATTGTATGGAACGCCGTACACCTTGCCGTTGCTGGCGGTCACGCCCTTCTTCATCGCCTCGATGAACGAGCCGTTGCCCCAGTCCTCCCACTGCGTCAATCGTTCGTCAAGCGGCTCCAGGTAGCCGGCGCTGGCATCGGAGTTCAAAATAAAGGTATCCTCCGTGACGATATCCGGCGCGGTATCCTTGGATTTCAGCGCCAGTGCAACCTTGGCGAAATAGTCGCCTTCGGAGGCCTGGATCGGTGCCGGCCGGATCTCGACGCTTTTGTCCGGAAAGGCTGCGGACATTTCCTTAAGCCATTTATAAAACGAACCGTTCTCGCCGATCCCGTCATCCCGGAACGTAACGTTAATGACGGTCTTTCCTCCGCTATCGGTCCCCCCGCTTCCCGCATCATCGGGCGTATCCTTGCCCCCCGCGCAACCGAACAGCATGGAAACGCTCAGCAAGGTCGTAGTTACGAACCCCAGTCCTCTCTTGAATGATTTCAATTGTTCTCCCTCCCTTTGGCTGCCCCAGCATCTAGTAAATATCCAGATTTTGTATACGCTTACGAGAGCGTATATTCATCTCTATTTACATGACAGCCCGGATATTCTGAACTTTTTTTCGGGGCGAACAACCAAATAATTCTAGTTAATTATCTATTGAATAGATCTAGTGCGGGTTGCTAATATGCACTAAGCTGCATGCCAAATGACCTCCATTTTTTTGGAGTGTTAATGAATATGGCTTGCCGCAATTAACATTTGACCCGTCCCAACTGCCTGAAATCAGGTTTTTATTCAAAATGGATTGAAAAGACGTCCTTGATGACAAATAATGAAGCTGATTACCGCACATATACGGCCAATCAAACTCCATATCTAAGAAAGGTGATCCCATGCCGAAATTGCAGCCGTACTTGCTTCGAAAATTCCACAGATCGAGTTTTCGCAGCAAGCTTGTCTTAACTTACGTGCTCATTATCGTGATCCCGGTCATAACGGCCATGTTCCTGTCGGGTATACAGCTGTACAAGCAGACAAATTCCGATTACGAGGAAATCCTGCAGCAGCTGGATAGCCGGACCCATGTAAGCATCAACGATTTTTTTGCGAATCATGCCCGCTATTCCTTTTTTTATTTAACGAATTTTAAGCTGAGCTCTATTCTGGAAAAGTCCAAGCGTTCTTCAGACAAAGAATATTTTGCGGATGCCAACTACATGTATACCTCCATGCAACAGCTTGTGCTGATTAACGGAAGCATCGCCATGATATCGGTGCTTGCCCCGAATGGAAGCATTTATGGCAGCCAGCCGGAAAAGGCGGGAAAAATCAGAAACACATTGAAAGAAATCGGAGAAAGCCGTCTTAAAAACAATGATTATGTTGTCCATATTTCGAAGGAAGCCAATACGAAAAGCACCAGTCATCGAATATCCATCGTGCGTTATTTATCCGACCTCAACATACACAGCGGTCAAGAAGGCTATGCAAAAGTCGATATTTACGATAAAGCCATTGAGAATATGCTCGGTGGCATTTCCAATGATGGACTAAAGCTTGGAACGATGATTTTGTCGGGCGAAACGGTCGTGTATTCCTCAAACGGATCGCTTAATGAGCTAGATGCGGAGCAAGTCCAGTCTTTTACATCCCTCATCTCCAGTCCTGCACCAGGAGACAACCCGACTTTGCGCATCAATTGGAACAACAAGCCCTATCTGATCAGCAGCACGGTCAATCCGGTAACCGGTTGGACAGTCATCCACTATATCCCTGTCGCACAAATTACCGATACATTTATAAGCAATACATTGAACTATGTGCTCATAAGTATTTTGGCACTTATCGCCGCTTTGGGGCTGGCGTTCTTTTTTCACCGCTATTTTATCCATCCGATCTTAAAGCTTAGCGGCACGATGAAAATCGTGGATTCAGAGCATCTGACCCCCACCGTTATTCACAGCCATCGGGAGGATGAGATCGGAAGGCTGATCAACAGCTACAATGCTATGATCGAGCGGATTAGAACAAGCCGAGATTCCGAAATTACGGCAAGCAGCCTGCAGAAAAAAGCGGAGATTAAAATGCTTCAGTCGCAGATCAATCCGCACTTTTTGTACAACACCTTAAATGCCATTCATTCCATTGCCGAGCTCCACCGAATGGAGCATATCTCCTCTATGACCAAAAGCTTGTCCAGCATTTACCGCTATAACGTCAAATATGGAGATGTCGTAACGATCGGAAAAGAGCTTGAGAACATCGAGCACTACATTCAAATTCAGCAGATCCGATTCTTCAACAAGTTCCAGGTTGAGTACGAGATCGATCAAGATGTTATTTCTTGCAAAATACTAAAGTTTTTAATCCAGCCGATTATCGAAAACTCCTTCTACCATGGTTTGGAGCCAAAAGGCGGTACAGGTAAGCTTCGATTAACAATCCGGAAACGCCACCGGTTTCTATATATTTGCGTTTATGATGATGGTGTCGGCATCTCGAAGGAGAAGCTGAGTGAGCTGAAAATGATGCTGATGCAAGACCCGCAGGAGATGGTGGAGAACCTTGACCAGAACTTCGGCATGAGAAACGTTTATGCCCGGATTAAGCATTTTTACGGTGAAAGCTCCTGGATGAATATCAAGAGCGAAGAGAAAGCCGGGACCACCATTATGATACATATTCCGTACAACAGGGAGATGGACACCGATGAGAATATTAGTGGCAGATGATGAGTTCTTCGCCAGGAAAGCGATTCTACAGATGATACATGATTGGGACGGAAGTGTGCGAGTAATCGAAGCTGAGGATGGCACTGCTGCTCAGAATGTGATCGATGAAGCGTTGCCTGACCTTGTGATCACAGACATTCGCATGCCGGGGATGGATGGCATTCAGCTGGCAGCCTATATCCGAAAGAATCACCCTTCCATGCCTGTCACGATTATTAGCGGATACGAAGATTTTACTTACGCACGCGAAGCGATTCAATATAAGGTGGAGAACTATTTGCTCAAGCCCGTAGATCGGCAGGAGCTAAACTCGTTGCTGAATAAGTTGAAGATGCATCATGCCGAGCGCCGCGAAATCCATATTGAGCAGGCAATGCTCTCCTGCTTCTATGAAACGTCCGATCATCGAAGCTTGCTGACTCTTGAGTCTGCCTTCGAGCTCAACAGCAGCTCTGCATTTCATACGATCGTGTTTGTGCATCCCCCTTCCCAGAGCAGGGAACTAAGGGAAATTTCCAAAGAGGTGTTCGGGAGTCACCACCTTCGTTCCATACTGATCACGGATCAATTTCAGCCTCAGCTTCTGATCGCATGGATCCAACCACAGTCCGCAGCCAATCAAGAAGGACAGGTCAGCCTCCACTTCCTGTGCGACAGAATCGCCCGTACGCTGAGCGAACGGACGGGATTGACCTGCACTGGCATTGGAATCAGCTCTGCGCTAAGCGATCTGCGCCAGCTGGACACATCCTTAAGGGAAGCCAAGCTTGCGGCATTGCAAAGCTTCTTGAACGGCATCGGTCAACCTGTACGGATCGAGCATATTGGCCAGATTTATCATTATGATGCGGCGTACATTCAGGAATGGACGAGCATATTCAGCCAGCAGGCAGGCAGCTATCAAATGGCCAAAATGGAGAATATGATCCATTCCTGGCTTGCCGATTGCATCAAGAAGCAGTTCTCCGTACATATGGTGCAAGACTGGCTTGCTGCGACTGTCAATATAATCAATACCATTATTGGACGTTCCTGCAGCGAAGCTTGCTCCTACCTGGAACAACGGAGTCTCTTCGAATTCGCATCGATCCATGAAGCCTGTGATGAGCTGATTGCGAAGCTGCGTGCGGTTGTTGAGCAATTGAGCCAAACCGAACCAAATCGGGATATCGTTCAGGACATTAAAGAATTTGTCGAAATGAATTACAAGAACAAAATCGTCCTGGATGATCTTGCGAAGCAGCGGTATTTTGTCGATCCCAGCTACCTCAGCCGGTTATTCAAACGAAAATGCGGAGTGGGATTCGCCCAGTATCTGTTGTCTGTACGAATGGAAAAGGCCAAAAAGCTGCTGGAAAGCGAAACCTATCAACTGCCGATTGCAACGATTGCCAGCGAGGTCGGCTTTAATGACTATTCTTATTTCATCCAGATGTATAGAAAGGTTTACGGTGCTACGCCGGGAAAAGACCGAAGCAATAAAAAAATATAGGCTGGAATGCGATGCAAAACAACAGATTTATCCTATTCAAACAGTCAGTTTATTCCTATTTTCAGCATGCGACTCCTTGCTACAATGAAAGCGTTCTCGATACAGACATCACTCAAAAGGAGCTGAAATGATGAAAAAGGGGTTTATGAAAAGCGGATTGGCAGCACTGATCTCGCTAGCCATGATGACAGCGGCCGGCTGTGCTGGCGGAGGCTCAAAAAATGCGGAGAACGAAGCAGGCAGCAACAACGCGAACTCCGATGGTGCACCCGTCAAAATTGAATACTTTCAAATGAAATCAGAGGCCGTCAATGTTGTCAACGAGCTAATCACAAAATTTGAACAGGCTAACCCGGGCATAAAGGTGGAACAAAACAATGTGCCGAATCCTGAAAATGTATGGACGATGAGGGTTTCGACCAATGACGCCCCGGCGGTTTTCACCCACTATCCTCACAATCCCATTTTCCAAAAAATGGCCAAGGAGGGCCGGGTCGTTGACCTGACCAATGATCCGCTCATGAATAACGTCCAGCCTGCCATTGCTGACTTGAGTAAAATCGACGGCAAAAATTATATGGTCCCGATCGGGTTGGCTACACTGGGGATGTATTATAACAAGGATATTTTTGAAAGCCAGAATCTTCAGATTCCAACAACTTACGCCGAACTGATCGAGACGGCCGAGAAGCTTCAGGCGGCAGGCATCACACCGTTTTACTTCCACGATAAGGATTTTAACGGCATCCGTCAGGAGGTCGTCTACAAAATGGGACAAACGATTCCAAACGTCGAGTCATTCCTTGATGATGTCATGAACGGCAAGGCACACATCACGGATAATCCGGCATTCAAGCCTTTTGCAGAAAATCTGCTAACGCTTCGTCAATACGGACAAAAAGACAATATGGGAACCGGCTATGATGACGCGCTTCGTGATTTCGCCAACGGTAAAACTGCGATGTGGTTCACAGGCATTTGGGCAATCAAAGAAATTAAAGAGTCCAATCCCGATCTGAATTTCGCCATGTTTCCGCTCCCGACCGAAAACCCTGCAGATTTAAAGACACAGGTATCCGTTGATACGGCCATTGGTATTCCAGCAGAAGGTAAAAATCAAGAAGAAGCCCGAAAGTTCATTGAATTTATGTCCACGAAGGAAAACGTAGAAACCTATTTAGGCACCGCCGGCTATCCTTCCGGTATCAAGGATGTGGAATCAGGGCTTCCTGAGATCAGCTCACTGACACAGCTGATATCGGACGGCAAGGTATATCCGACAATCGAACGGCTGTGGCCTCCAGGGATCAATGCCGATGTAGGCAAAGCAACACAGGAAATGTTCCTTAATAAAGATGTTGACCAATACCTGATAACCCTCGATACGATATTCTACAACAAGTTTAATCAATAAAACATGCCAATGAGGCGAAAAACCTTGGTTATGAGGCACCACTCCAGGATTCTTCGCCTCTCTGCCTGATGGGAGGGCTAACGTATGAACATTCGCGGGTTAAAGCCGGGTACCGTCTTTTTCATGATGACCTTGCCTGCGGTACTGCTGTATTGCTTATTCTTCCTGGCCCCGGTCTTTATCGGATTCTATTACAGTCTGACGAACTGGGACGGGTTCTCCCTATCGTATGACATGGTCGGCTTTCAAAATTACATTGATATATTACAAGATAAACGTTTCTTGAACGGCCTAAGCTTCACCTTGCTGTATACCGTTATTGTCGTTTTTGGAAAGCTCAGCGTTGCACTTGTACTCGCTCTCCTGCTGAGCCGTCCCTTGAAGCTTCGCGGCCTGTTCCGGTCCATCTACTTCTTCCCGGCCGTGCTGAGCATGATTACCGTCGGCCTGATGTTTAACCAGTTCTTCTACTCCTTGTTTCCGCCTATAGGAGAAAAGCTTGGGATCGAGTGGCTGTCGCTTAATTTGCTTGGCAATCCCGACACAGCTATCCTGGGCATTGCGTTAACAAACATCTGGCAGGGCTTTGCGATCCCGATGGTAATCTTTATCGCCGGCTTGTCCAACGTGCCGAAGGATATTATCGAAGCAGCTGTTATAGACGGCGCATCGCCTGTACAACGTTTTTTCTCGATCACGATTCCATACCTGATTCCGATGCTGACCGTCAATGTAGTGCTTGCCGTTAAAGGCGGCCTCACCGTGTTTGATTACATCGTAGCCATGACAAATGGCGGACCTTCCAAGTCGACAGAATCGATGGGCTTCCTTATTTACCAGCATGGCATGAGCGAGATGAAATTCGGGTACGGAACGGCAGAAGCCATCTATGTATTTATCCTGATTGGCGTCCTCTCGTTCATACAGATTAAGCTTTTGGCCCGGAAGGAGGTCGGACAGCAATGAAGACACGATTGCCGTTTAGAATCATCAGTTATGCTGCGCTTGCGATCGGTGCATTGTTCATACTGGGTCCGCTCTATCTGGCGCTTTCCATTTCCTTAAGGACCCGGGACGAGACAACATCGAATTTTTTCGCTCCGCCGACCCGCCTGTACCTGGATAATTTTTCGACCGTCATCAACAAGGCCAACTTCTGGGGAATGCTTCAGAACTCCGCATTTATAACCATCATATCTCTTCTGTTCATGCTGATTGCCATTCCGATGGTCTCTTATGCCATCTCGCGAAACATGAACAAGCTGTATTTCAAGTGGGTGTATACGATCATCCTGATGGGGATTTTCGTCCCCTTCCAGGCTATCATGCTGCCGATTTACAGGCATATGGGCAATTTGGAGCTTCTGAATCAGACCGGATTGATTATGATGTACGTTACCCTGTCCTTTTCACAAGGCTTGTTTCTAGGAGTCGGCTTTCTTAAAAATATTCCGCTTGAGCTCGATCAGGCCTCAAAAATTGACGGCTGCGGCGTCTGGTACACCTTCAGCCGGATTATATATCCATTGATGCTTCCCATCATCGCTACGATCCTCATATTGAACAGTCTTTGGATTTGGAATGATTTCCAACTCCCGCTGATCATGCTGAACCGACATCCGGATTTTTGGACACTGCCGCTGTTTATTTACAATTTTAAGACGGAGACCAGCTTTGATTATAATCTGGCTTTTGCGGCCTTCTCGCTGTCTATGGCCCCGATTGCAATTCTGTACGTTTTTACGCAAAAGTATATTATCGGCGGCTTGACGGAAGGCTCCATCAAATAAAGATGAGCGGATGGCTGCGCATGGTCCGCATGTCATTGATGAAGACCATCAAAGCGGATATAGTAGTATTATTCCGGCCTCTTGTTGGCTAGATCATAGTAGATGGGAATGACATGACATGAATGTGATAACAATGACCTTCAATTTACGCGTGAATGTGGACAGCGACGGCAGCAACGCTTGGCCTCACCGGAAGCATCGAGCTGCAGCCGTCATTACAGACGCATCCCCCGATCTGTTCGGAACTCAGGAGGGCTCCGGGGCGATGCTGCGGGATCTGGACGAAGCTCTGCCCGAGTACGGCAGAATCGGAACGGGACGGATGGGACAAGGCGACCGCGACGGAGAACACTGCGCGATCTATTACAAGCAAGCCGATTTCTCTATCCTGCAGGAAGGGCAGTTCTGGCTGTCCGAAACGCCGGAGAAGCCGGGAAGCCTCGGCTGGGACGGCAGCTATCCCCGAATTTGCACATGGGGGCTGTTCCAAAGCACGAAGGACACTGGCGTACGTTTTTACGTCGTGAACACGCATTTTGACCATATGGGCGCAGTTGCGCGGCAGGAAAGCGCCAAGCTCATTCTCGATCATATTCAGCGTCTTAGAAAGGAAGAAGCGCTTCCGGTTATTCTTATGGGCGATCTGAATGCAGGGCCCGGTGAAGCGGAAATCGCGATACTGCGGGAGGCGCTTCAAGACGCCTACGAGCTTCTGGACGAACCGGCAGGCCGCACATTCCATGATTTCAAGGGTGGACTCGAAGGCGAACCGATCGACTATATTTTTACGACACATGATGTCGAGATGGTGGAGACGATCATTTACCGGGATACTTACGACGGGGCCTATCCGTCCGACCACTACCCGGTGTCGATGAAGTGGAGAGCAGCATCCGTTTAGAAAGAGTCGGCAACCTTACGTCCTTCCTGTCTCTTTCTCGGTGAGCGACAAAATTAATACAGGGGCAGCCCCAAAGCCATCATGATTCGATGACTTATGGGTCAGCCCCTTTTTGATCCGAAAAATCCATCCCGTAAGCCCGCCTGCTTCTAAACCTTTCTAGCAGAAAACCCATACCACCGCGGCCTCAGCATCATTAGATATATTATCAATCTATTAAAGGCGGTGGATCTATGGGAACCGTTGCTAGAATGAGAACACATCACATCTGCCGCTTTGAATCCGCGGCCAAGCCGCAGCGAAACATCGGGTGGATTTCGAATAATTGGTCCGGCTACAGCATCAAGGGGGCAAAAGGTGCGTTTAGGCGAATATCCGGGGAGTGGAATGTTCCATTTCTTCGCCCAAGTGGAGGCTCTTCCTATTCATCCGCTTGGATCGGGATCGATGGCTTCGGCAACCAAAGCTTGATTCAGACGGGCACTGGCCATGATCTGATAAACGGCAAGCCTTATTATTATGCGTGGTGGGAGATCCTTCCCGCCGCAGCAACCTTAATTCCGCTGCCTGTCCGTCCGGGGGACCGCATGTCGGCCGTCATTGCCAAAAAGCGCGGGAGCACCTGGATTATCTGCCTCCGGAATGTGACAAAAGGCTGGACGTTCCGTATAAGCCGCCGATACCGCGGTCCGCAAACCTCTGCGGAATGGATCGTGGAGGCGCCGCTGGTAGGTGGCATACTCTCCAGAATGGCTCGTCTATCCGACGTCGCTTTCTCCCAGTGCCGCGTAAATGGCAGCAATCCTAAGCTGAAAGCACGCCACGGAGGGCTTATGCTTCAAAATTTGACGATTACTGCAATTCCATCGGACCCTTCTCCTTGCGGAGACGCTTTCGTCGTGAAGAGCACCCTTCGGTAATGACAGTTCGAAAGCTATAAGTTCGGCCATGAGTCGCAAATCGCTGCGCGAATACTGGCAGAAATCGAGTTTCATGAAAGGAAGCCGCGAAACCCCTTGGTAAAATCAAGGGTTTCGCGGCTTCATATTTTCGAGAAAATATTATTTACAAATCAATTCAGCTATCCTACACTGCGCTCAGCCACAAGAACACCATATGCCTTCAGGTTCCAAGCTGCATTCAATCCATCATCGCTTGTAACCGGCTGCCACGCTGGACCCAGCGCCGGCATAACGACCTCTTTGCCCGAAAAATTATGAACGAACAGATACTCCTTCTCCTCGTTGGAACGTACCGTTGTGTATACGCCTTCAGGCATAACCGCTGTTACCGGCTTATATAACGATGCAGCTGCCGCTATATCCCGGTAGAAGTCATCGTAAAAGCCATCCTCAAAATGGCTGGACACATAGTAGCATACGCCCTCACCATATGTATGTCTGGTCAGTGCAGGACGGCCCGCATAGAAATCATCCTGGTACACCATCAATGCTTCGGCGCCCTTTAGATGAACCAGGTCACAGAGCTTGCTGCAGGAATAAGTGCCTGCAAGCGATGTCTGCTCAAGACCGGCTATATGCTGCACAACTTCTCCGGCATTTTGTTCATGATCATATAAGCCGTCAATCTCCTCGCTGACGACACCCGCCACATCGCTCAGTTGATGGGGCGCTTCCCCTTGGAACACCAGATCATTCTCATTCACGATCCCGCTCCAGTAAGTCAGCACCAAGGTTCCTCCCTGCTCAACGAAGGCGCGAAGCTTGCGCTCGAATCCGCAGCGCAGCATATAGAGCATGGGAGCGATAACCACTTTGTAGCTGTCTATATCGCATTCCATATCCACGAAGTCCACCGTAATTCCCTGCTTCAGCAGCGCCCGGTAATGGGACTGAACTTCTTCGATATACCCCATCCCTTTGTTGCGCGGTCCTTGGGAGTCTTCAATCGCCCATTTATTTTCCCAATCATAGACGATGGCTACTTCTGCGCGGCTTTCGGTTGCAGCAACGGGAGACAGCTTCTGAAGCATATTTCCGAGCTCGGTGACCTCTTTAAATACACGTGTATCCGGGCTGCCGTCATGGGAGACGACCGCTCCATGGAATTTCTCGCTGGAACCGCGGCTTTTGCGCCACTGGAAATACTGCACAGAATTGGATCCGTGAGCGACGGCCTGCAAGGAAGACAGGATGTGCATCCCCGGCTTCTTCAGCTTCGAGACGCTCTGCCAATTCGTCATGCTCGGCGAGCTTTCCATAAGCAGAAACGGCTGGCGCTTGATGGATCGCATCAAATCATGATTCATGGCGGTGTCTACGGCAATCTCGAAATCGGACTTCTTGTGCCAGGTTGGATAGCTGTCCCAGGATACGATATCAATCGCATCCTTGAACTTAAAGTAGTTCAGGCCATTATAGTAGTACATGAAATTGGTCGTAGCCGGCAGCTCCGGATTCACGGATTTCACAACCGCGATTTCATGCTTCATGAAATCCAGGGTTTGATCCGACACGAATCTTCGCCAGTCCAGATTCATCCCGTGCGTCGCGTTTTCTCCGTGGGGTGCAGGGGATTCAATCTGGGACCAATCGCTATACGTATGGCTCCAGAAGGTGGTCCACCACTCTGCATTCAGCTTGTCTAACGTACCATATTTCTTCTTGAGCCAACCTCTGAACGCTTCCTGGCACAAATCGCAGTGGCATTCTCCGCCGAACTCGTTGGAAATATGCCAGAGCTTCACGGCTGGATGATTCCCATAACGGGCAGCGAGTCTTTCATTCACCTGCTTGATCTTCTCGCGGTAGATCGGAGATGTATAGCAGTGATTATGCCGTGCCCCATAAAGATTGCGATGCCGATCACTTGAAACGCGAAGCACCTCGGGATATTTCTGTGCCATCCATACGGGACGGGCTCCAGAAGGAGTCGCCAGAAATACGGAGATTCCGTTCTCATGCAGCGAATCCAGGATTCGGTCCAGCCACTCCCAATTATATTTCCCTTCCTCGGGCTCCAGCACGGCCCATGAGAATATCCCTACCGACATGACATTGCAGCCGGCCTTCTTCATCAATTCAATATCCGATTGCAGCACCTGCGGATCATGCAGCCATTGTTCCGGATTGTAGTCCGCCCCGTGCAGTAAGCCATTTTTGAATTGCGTAAGCATGTTTGTCGATCACCTCCGGTTGTTATATTACTTCACGGATCCAAGCATCCCTTGCACGAACTGCTTTTGCAGCAAGAAGAAGATCAGGACCGTCGGGAGCGTCGTGATCACGATGGCAACCATGATCATCCCGTAATCCGGATTATAAGAGGAAGCGAGTGACGAGACAATAAGCGGAAGCGTCTTCTTATCCGGCGTTTGCAAGGCAATGAGCGGCCACAGGAAGCTGTTCCAGTAGTTCATAAAGGTTATGATCGCGGCTGCCGCGTACGTCGGCTTCATCGTCGGCATATAGACATGTGTAAACAACCGCCATTCGCCGAGTCCATCTACCCGTCCCGCCTGCAAGAGCTCGCGCGGGAATGATTTTGTGTTTTGCATAAAGAAGAAAATCATGAACGCCGTCGTTATGGTTGGCAGAATCACGGCCGTTGGCGTATTGAGCATCCCCATCGAGCTGAACATACGGAACAGCGGAACCATAACCGCCGCGAACGGCATCATCATGGACAGCATCAGGATGCCGAACAACCGGTCCTTGCCCTTCGTCCGATAAATCTCAAATCCGAATCCGGCCATGGAGCTTAGAATCAAGGTACAGACCGTGCCGATCACCGCAATCACTGCGGAGTTCCAAAAGGCCCCGCCGAGATCCGTCATATCGAGAAGCTTGGTCATATTGGTAGACAGCTCCGTTCCGAAGCTGAATTTGCCCTTTACAATGTCGGAGGAGCTGTTCGTCATGCCGATCAGCATCCAGACAAAAGG
Source organism: Paenibacillus sp. FSL W8-0919 (assembly GCF_038003785.1). NCBI lineage: Bacteria > Bacillati > Bacillota > Bacilli > Caryophanales > Paenibacillaceae > Paenibacillus > Paenibacillus sp. FSL W8-0919. The sequence continues at coordinate 2,928,364 of NZ_JBBOPV010000001.1, read as the reverse complement.
AAACAATGAAACCACCGATGCAATGATTAGAAACAGATGGATAGCTGCTGCCGAAACCTTCCTCATTTCTTCTCACCTCCGACCTTCAGCTGGAGAAAGGCCAGCACCGCAACCATAATGACGATGGCGTAGGATACCGTTGCCGCATAGCCGAAGTTAGGCGTATACATGAACGACAAGTTATAGATGTATTGGGAAATCGTCATCGTGGAATTGCCGGGTCCGCCGTTCGTAATGTTCACAACCTCATCGAACAATTGCAGGGTTCCGTTCGTCGAAATGATCGCCGTGAACAAGATGATCGGCTTCAGCATAGGAACCGTAATGCTGAAGAATTGCCGCGTTTTGGAGGCTCCGTCTATTGAAGCCGCTTCATAGACGCTTGGGTCGATATTTTGCATCGCTGCTAGATAGAAGATCATATTGTAGCCTGTCCAGCGCCACGTAATCGCTGCAATTATAGCAACTTTCGCCCACACCGGGTCCATGAGCCAGGCGATCGGCTCATGGATGATGTGAATCGACATCAGCATCCGGTTCAGAATTCCATCCACTGCAAATATGCTTTTGAACAGCACAGCGTACGAAACGAGCGAGGTTACGCACGGAAGAAAGATGGCGGTGCGGTAAAAGCCTTTGAATTTAAGACCCGGCATGTTCAAGAAGTATGCAATGACCAGACCCAGCATGAGCATGATCGGAACTTGAACGACCAAGTATAACAGCGTATTGAGTACAGCCTGCTTGAACATCGGATCGGAGAACAGCCGTGCATAATTGCTCAGCCCGACATAATGGTACACATTCCCTTTTCCCGACTGAAACGATAACAACAAGGATTGAATCATGGGATAGAAGCTGAACAATAAGATGAGCGCCGAAGGCAGCAGCACGAACTGCCATCCCATGAGATTCGATTTATTCCATTTACTGCCCATTTCTTACCACCTGCTGACTTTTAAAATTATTGCACTTGCTGTTCGAACAATTTCTGAATGTTAGCCAAGCTTTGGGTCAGGTCGGATCCATTCAAAATGTTAGGCAGTTCATTTTTCAGTGCATCTTTTGCTTCTTGCGTGTACATGCCCAGAGAAATGCCCGGTACTTCGGTAGACCATTTCGTGAAATCGGTATAGATGGCTTGTCCGCCGAAAAATTCCGGTGTCTGGCTGTAAGCTTCGCTGGAGAAGGAAGGAATGTAGGAGCCGACGCCGCCGTTTTCTTTCAGGAAGCGCTCGTAGAATTCACTGCTGCCGCCAATCGTCTTCGCCAAGAAATCGATCGCCAGATCCTTGTTCGCAGAGCCTTCCAGGACGAACCAGCTGGAGCCGCCTTCGTTCGAAGCGTTCACGGCGCCCTCCACATTCAATCTCGGAATCGGAGCCACTCTCCATTTGCCGCTTTGATCCTTGGCGTCCATGATCGAGGAAATCTGCCATACGCCGGATACGACCGTCGCTACATCGCCGGCGTTGAAGCTGCCTACAAACTCGCTCCAGCCCGTTACCGGCTTGGCAATTCCGGAGTCGGCAATCGCTTTGTACACACGGAGCGTCTCCGTCATGACCGGATTGTCAACAAAATTGCCTTTGTTATCCGGCGTGATGTACCAGGATCCGCCGGATTGAAGCAGGATCGAGGTCAGCGCTTCGTCGTTCGGGTTTATGGTCGACATATATTTCCCTGTCTTTTCCTTTACGACTTTGCCGATTTCAATGTACTCATCCCAGGTGATGTTCTCTAGGTCCTCCGCCTTGAATCCGGCCTGCTCCAAATAATCGGAACGGTAGAACATGCCGGTGACCCCGATATCGAACGGAACGCCGTATACTTTTCCATCGATCGTAAGCGCATCCACTTTGTACGGGGAAAACTGGGAATAATCAACCTTATCCGTAAAGTCTGCAAATGTGCCTGGATAAGCGGTTACATATTTCTGAATATTCGGATCATTCACCAGAATGATGTCCGGAAGGCCTTCCTTAACGCCGGAAGCCAGGTTGGTGTTCAGTTTTTGCTCCAAATCCGTTTTTGCCATATCTACGACTTCCAGTTCAAAGCCCGGATTTTCTTTGGCATACAATTCTTCGGCGATTTTCAGGGCAGCTCCGTTAAAGGACGGATCCCATGCCCATGCCACAACCTTCTTGCTTGCGGAGCCTCCTTCACTTCCTGTTCCCGATTGGCCTGAATCCGATGACTTTGAAGAGCCGCAGGCCGCCAATAACGAAGCTGTCATGGAGACGAGCAGCAATACGGATAGCAATTTTTTCAATCTGTACAACCCCTTTTGTTCATATATTTTGTAAGCGCTTCATGATCCGATCTCTATTCTATGTCATTCAAAATAGGGAAGTATAATTCATATTCAAGCTAAAATCGTATTAATTATGGCCCTCTTGTCAAACGCCTGTTTATTATAGTAAAAATTATGGGTCGTAGAAATAATTATTGCATGTTGGATTCATTCAAAGCTCCATCATACCTTTATCTTTCACATTGGTATATGATGAGGAAATAAGAAATTGCAACGAGGTGTAATCATGGATAACCCTATCGCAACCTATCGGGTCATGATTGTGGATGATGAAGCCATTTTACGTGCCGGCATATTACATCTATGTAATTGGAGCGAATATGGAATCGAGATCGTCGCCCAAGCTGCGAATGGTCAAGAAGCGCTTCAGCTGATCGAAGCGGCCGACCCCCATGTCGTAATTACCGATATTGTCATGCCCGTGATGGACGGCGTGGAGCTGACCAAGACGATGCGTGCACGGTATCCCGACATCAAGATCGTCGTGTTAAGCAGCTATAGCGAGTACAATTATGTGCGCGAAGTGTTTAAATACGGGGTTACGGACTACTTGCTCAAACCCAAAGTATCGGCAACCGAACTCGTCTCGCTCATTCAGTCCTTATGCAGCAGCATGAATTTGAACAGCCCTGGCAGCCAGCCGGCGAAAAAAGATCCCGCGCTTATGCTGGGCCGATGGCTGGATCACGAAACGGATCAGGAAGTCAGGGACGATATCAGCCTGGAGCTTCTTCACATTTTCAATCGAAAGCATTTCATCATAGCCAAAGCAAGCACAGCCCCGCTCTTATCCCGGACGAAATGGACGCAGAGCCAAATCGAGGATCGGATCATTGGCCTGGCCTCTGAGCAGTTAGCGGGTCTGGCACATTGCTGCGCGTTCCTGAAAAATGAATCGCTTCTGCTCGTTAATTATGATTCTTCGCAATCCGTAGAAGTCATCGCCGCCTTGCGGCGATTCGCGGAGCGTGTCAAGGATTCGTTGAAATATATATGCTATGTCCTCTCGCATCCATTTGATCATTTCCGCTCCCTTAAAGGGGAACACGAGAGATTATCGTCACATCTCGGAAGGCTGTTGTATTTTAGCGGGCAAGCCATGGTGGCTGAAGACGAGATTACGATTAGCGGCGAGAAAACCAGCTTCGATGAACGGCAATATATCAGCACGCTGCGCACGTTTTCGACGGACGAATCGATCGCGATGATAAGAGCGCTTTTCTCTGAGACGAAGGCTCATCTCTCGTATGACGAATACAGCTTGAAGCGGCTATGCCAGAATCTGGTTTACTCTACCCTTTTTACACTGGAGCAGCTCAAACAGCCGATAGCCGAGCTTGGCTCCTCCAAGCTGAAGCTCTTCAAAATGATTGATCTTGCCTTTGATATCGAGGAGCTGGAACATATCATGGTTCAATTTCTGGAGAAGGTTAGACATGTCGTTCAAGGCAAGGATTATCGGCAATCGATCATACTGCACCAGATCTATGAATACGTAAATGAACATTATGCCAATGAAATTTCATTATCGGAAATGGCAAACGCGCTGCATTTGAACTACACCTATTTGTCGTCGTATTTTAAACAGCGCACCCAAGAGAACCTTACGTCCTATATTAATCGGGTTCGCACGGATAAGGCCAAGGACCTTCTGCTGGATCCATCGCTTTCCGTGTCGGAGATCAGCCGCCTGACCGGCTTCTCGGATCATAACTATTTCTCCAAAGTGTTCAAGAAGATGACGGGAATGACCCCCGTCGAATACCGCCATCAAATCTCTCATTAAAGAAAAAGTCAGGTGCTTGCCATGCTTCGAAAAAACAGCATCTTCATTAAGATGCTCATTCTGATGCTGTCGGGGATCACGATTATTTCCTTTGTGCTCATCGTCGCGTCGTCCAATATTGCAGAACGCATTCTGCTCAACCAGGTCGTCCGGAACGCTTCGGCCAACATGAATATCGCAAAGGATGAATTGCTCAGGTATAACGACCAGGTGGTTAATGCCATGCTTCAAATCAACAGCAGCCACGAATTCAAGGATTATATTACCAAGCCTGCCAATACAACATTGGAGCAAATCAATCTGGCCATCACCCTGGGCAGGTACATCGATGTGTACAAGGAATATTTGAGTCCTGAAAAGTCGCATATTATTGTATCCGGCCTTCCCGGCGAAGGCGGGAGACATTATTCCAGCAACGCGCTCAAATGGGACAAGATTCCACAGGATATCGTCTCTACGTACATGACCACTGACGGGAACATCCCCAATCGGATCAGCTACCACAGCAGCCCGGATTTATTTGCGGAAACCGTTCCTTATGACAACTATATTTTTGCGACAAAGCCATTGGTGGACAGCAGTACGGGTTTGATGTACGGGTATGCGGCTGTCGTGATGGATGAACAAAACATCAAACAAAAATACAATGCCTATATCGCCAAAGGCATTCATATTTCGCTTATATCATCCGATGGTACGATCCTGTCCAGCAGTGACAAGGATTCGATCAGCAAGCGGGACACTGAACGGCTGTCCCTGGCAACTCAGGCTGCGTCCCAGCAGGACGGCGTATGGACCGAATCGGAGGATAAGGAGACCTATATTTCCTACTATCTTCCCGAGTTCAATGCCTATTTGCTGGAGGAAATCAACCAACGAGCCGCTTTTGCGCCTCTTTACAGCCTGTCTGCCGAAATCTTCAAGGTTGTAAGCGTTGTACTGGTCGTTAGCTTGGTTTTTGTTTACTTCCTAAGCCGGCGGATCACCCATCCGTTGAACAAGCTGGTCAAGACGATGAAAACCTCGAAGGGGGATAATCTGATATTTCATCCTTTGGAGGAAAACGGCAGTTATGAAACCAATATATTGGCCAAAACCTACAACCGGCTGATTAAGGAAATTGACCAGTATACCGAGCGGCTCGTCCATGAGGAGCAGGAGCGCCGAAAAGCGGATCTGAACGCATTGCAGATGCAGATCAACCCGCATTTTCTTTACAACACATTAAGTTCTATCAAATACTTATCGAAAATGCACCACACGGATCAGGTGGACCAAACGATCGACAGTCTGATCTCCTTGCTCCAGAGCACGCTGGGCTCGACGGAAGATATGGTCACTGTGGAAACGGAGATCGAGTCCCTGAAGCATTATGTGTTCATTAACCGGATCAGATATGGCGAACAGATCGGCGTACATTATGAAATCGCGGAGGATTGCATGCCTCTGCTTGTTCCCAAGCTGATTATTCAGCCCTTTGTGGAGAACGCATTCTTTCACGCCTACCCTGGAAATGTCAGCGGTAACATTCATATTTTCATTCATCGGTTTGAGGAAAATCTGATCATAGAGATTATGGATGATGGCGTGGGGATGAAAAATTCGGAGGATCAGGTTAACGAGAAGAGGCGTCATCATTTATCCGGTATCGGCATCAGCAACGTTCACGGCCGCATCCAGCTATTGTTCGGCCCTCCATATGGGGTGCATATCCAAAGCGAGGAAGGCTACGGCACCGCGGTGAAAATAACCCTCCCTGTTCATCCAAAATAAAAGAACCGAACAAGCCGCCTTCATCACCCGGCCATGAGCTGGGCATGAAGGCGGCTTAAGATTGATCCCTCATAAAGAATAATGTATCTTTATGGATATCCTATTACCTGATATTGAAAGAACCGGTATCTATCACTGGCTGCAACGAAACTCCGCGATATGCTCATATGAGGTATAGATCTTTAATCTTTTTTTCAACCTTTAACGCAAAGGGGCGCTGCTCAATGAAAATTAGCGAGTTGTCCAAACGAACGGGAGCCAGCATTCGCTCCATTCGGTACTACGAACAGAAGAACCTGATTACGGTCTTCCGATTACAAAACGGGTATCGAGTGTACGATGAAACCGCCATTGATCGGATTAAACAAATCAAGGCTTACTTGAGCCTGGGACTGACAACCGAACAAATCGAACGCACTTTGAATTGTACCGACTCCCAGACGCTTATCGATGCCACTCGGCATTGCGAGAACATGCTGCTCGAGTATGAGTCGTATCTGCAGGAAATCGATGATACGATCAAGAAGCTGACCGGGATCCGCACGGAATTGAATGGACAAATCCAATCTATGAAGGAAAGTCTTAAGCAGGATCCGCGTTCAGTTACGCCCCTTTGACTCTGCTTCCTTGCCGGATGATTTCTGCCAACCGGGAGAAGTCCTGTGCACCATAACCAAGTTCAACTGCCTTATCCACTAAAGCTTTGACCTCACTCATGATGCTAACATCGATTCCGCTCTCCCTGGAAGCGGTGATAATATTCTGCATGACTGCTGCGGTGGAATGAAGATTCGATTCTTGTCCAGGGTAGTGGCCGCTATCAAATTGATTGGCAAATTCGGACATAATGTCAGGGAGCATTCCAACAATATCACGAGCATAAGGTACGAGGCTCGTTACCGGAATCTGCTCGGCATCAGCAAGTGCCAAGGCATGAATATAACCGCTCATGGCAGTCCAGAAAATGTCAAGCAGCGCGATGTCAAACGCGGATGCTCGTCCTGGATCGGTACTAAGAAACGTGGACGTTCCTACCAGATTCATCAATGTGCTGTGATAAGACTTATACGCACTTTCCGACCCGCTGTACAATATGACGCCAGAAGGCTCGCCGATTGCCGGAACGATGATCGATCCGTCCAAATAGTCGATGCCCGCCTGAGATGCCCATTTTGCCATCTCCCTTGCTGCCGATGGAGTGCCGCCGGTGAGATTCACTAACGTTTTTCCCCGAAGCGTATCACCGGATTGCTCCACAATGGATCGAACCGCATCATAATTCAACACACAGATCACGATTAACGAACTTGCTGAAGCGGCCTCAGCAACGGTAGGAGCCAATACTCCGCCTAAGCTAATTAATTCATCCGATTTCCCCGGAGAGCGGTTCCATAATGTCACCGAATGACCTTTTTTAAGCAAAGCTCCTGCCAGCGATCTTCCCATGGGGCCAAGCCCCATTACCGTCACCTGAGTAAATACCATAAACAATCACCCTTCCTCATGTATTCACGCCAAGTGTAAACAATAACACCAATGTCATAGCAAGCGTTGAATTTCAAATCGTACGGCTATAGTTCCAAAATATTTTCTGCAAATACAGCAAAAGCAGCATATAAAATAAAAGAGGGTGTCCCAAAAGTAGACTTTGGAACACCCTCAGCTATAAAAGTATTAGACTGACGATGCATATCATAAAGCTACTGGCTGTTTAGTTGAAGATTCATCACGGAGAACCACACCATAAGTGACTGCGAAGACTAGGGAGTTGCATAGAATTCAATTGCCCTTAAAACTCCTCTTTTGAATCATGCAGATCAAGCGTACGCAAGTTCGACATGAGGAAGGGTAGTACTTGCTCGATGAATTGTTCCGCTGGCTCTTCCTGACATTGACACCACTTCACAACCACCCCATAGATCGACCAGCTGATCATCGTTGCGACCCATTCCATTCTCCGGCGTTCTTCCGCCGAGAGGTCTTTGACATGCTCCATGCATGAGATGATGCCATTGTACAGTTGTTGCTTGGCATTGTCCTCCATCGCCTGCGACAGGGTCCGCCGTGCATTCAGCTGCTTCGTCATTTCAATCTGCCATTCACAGACCGCCAGCATTAGATTACGCAACAGCTCTGCACCCTGCATTCGCGTACCAGGAGGAATCCATTTAGATAGAATCTCTGTAAATGCGCCGCTCATGGTCAACTCAAGCAATTCATATTTATCTTGATAATGGTTATAAAAGGTTGCTCGGTTCAGTTCAGCCCGATCCATAATATCTTGAATCGAGAGGTCCTCGAAGTCCATTTCTGCGAGCAAATCTGTAAATGCTTTCTGAATATATTTCCTCGTTCGCTTCGCGCGAGGGTCATTCGGGTTCACTAAACCCATCCCACATCACCTCCTTGTCCCGCGATCACCTGCCGGGAAAAATACGATTTCGATCGATTGTTGACTACACAACAGATCGACTTTTTTGCTTATTGATTAGAATTGGATATTGCTTCTAATATGTTAATTGACAACTGTTGCCTAGTCAACGTATATAGCTTAATTTATGGGAGAGTGTTAAGGATGAAGGACTTATTTATAGCAGGAGGCACTTCCGGAATGGGCAAAGGACTGGCCATCCACTATTTACGCCAGGGCACCAGGGTGACTGTGACCGGCAGCAACCGTCTTCGGGGCAAGGAATTTCTGGATGAGGCTGCACGTCTCGGCGCCGCGGACCGGGCATCCTTTATTCAAGCTGATCTCTTATCATTGTCTGAGAATCGCCGGATCATTAAAGAGGTTCAACAACGCCACGCGTCGCTTGACGGGCTGGTACTTACTGCGATGCAGCTATTTCCTAAACGGAAGTTGACCCCGGATGGTTTTGAAAGCACATTTGCGCTCTATTATGTCAGCAGATTTATTCTGAGTTATGGTTTGACGGAATTGTTAGAGAGGGGGTCCAACCCGGTCATTGTAAGCATCGGAGGCACCGGAATGACGAAGGGAGTCGTACATTACGATGATCTTACCCTTCAACAGGGGTATAGTCTGCTGAAGGCGACTCTGCAGGGAGGACGGGCAAATGATCTGCTCGGGGTTGCGTATGCCGAGAACCACAAGACAGGGAAGACGCGTTTCATCCTTAACCATCCCGGATATACTCATAGTGGCACGAATCATTTGGCCCAGCCTTTCAAGGGAATACAGCGCGTAATGGGAAAACTCTTCGGACAGCCGGTGGAGAAGAGTATTCAACCGATCATTAAGCTGATGGACAACCCGCCGCCGCAGCCTCTAATCGCTTGGGACCGGACGAAGGCGGTTGATCTCAATCTTCCTACACTTAGCAAGAAGGACGCGCTGAAGTTATATCAGCTGACCAAGCATATTCTTTAACATCCGGCCGGAATCGATGTTGGATGTGCCGCTATCGATTCCGTTTGTTTGACGAAATGAAAAGAGGGTCGTCCCTCAGTTATGATGACTTTTGGGAAACCCTCTTTATTAGTTAAGCGGACCGGCGGTAGCTCGAACTTTTACTCCATTGCAGGAAGCTGATGTTGATACGGGCATGTCTACCACCCACCACACCCAAGATAAAATCTCCATGTCTCCCCAATGCTTGGGTCAAGCCTCGTAGACCCACCGGCCCCGATGAAGCACAGCCTTGCGCTCAGGCCTTCTCGCCATGGCTTCGGCAGAGCAGCTGGCAGCTACGATGACGGCATTGGCCACATCGCCAACCTTCGGCCACGCCCATTGTCCATTTCTGTCCAGCGGCGTGATTCCTCCGGTAATGAAGCCGAGGGTCTGTCCCAGCGAACGCTCATCGCTCAGTCCGAAGCGTTCGGCCAGCGTGCCCGCCTTCGCCAGATTGTCGCCCGTGCCGAACGGCGACCAGTGATCCATAATGCTGTCCTGACCCAGCGATACACTGACCCCGTGGCGTTTAAGCAGCGGGATCGGAATCGTACGGCCCAAGGATACGGACGAGGCTATGGAAATCCCCAGCTCTGAAAGTCGTGATGCCATCTCGGCCGCCTCAGCCGATGAGACATCAGCCAGAGCCAGCGCATGGCTGAGCGTAACCCTTCCCTGCCAGCCGGCCTGTTCCGTCAGATCGGCCAGATGCCGGAACGTCTTCATCCCGACATCGCCCGGCTCGTGGAGATGAAGATCGATATCGGCATTCGCGTAGGCCGCCAGCTCCATCACGGTTTGAAGGGATTTTTCCATATTCTCGTCCAGCGTCGCCGGGTCGACCCCGCCCACAATCGATGCTCCGTTACGGAGTGCTTCCCTTACAAGGGCCGTGGATTGACTCCGCAGCAAGCCATGCTGCGGAAAAGCAACGATCTCGACGGACGCCCTATCCTTGTAATGCTCCACCGCTTGCATCGTTGCTTCAAGATTATGTAAGCCGATGACCGGATCCACATTGCAATGGGAGCGGATCTGTGTCGATCCGAAGCGGATCAACAGGTCCAAGAGTTCTTCAGCTCTTTCTCTGGCCACAGGCAGCAGCTCGGGAAGAAGACGTTCCTCTTCCTCCAGCCGGCTGACAATGCCTTTCGTCGGAACGGATGGCGCCTTCCATGGGCCTCCGTAATACGTTTTGTCCAGATGGATATGCATGTCCCGAAAGGCGGGAAGCATAAGTCCTTTGCTAAGATCCCGTACCGGCAGCGTTGTTTTGGGAAGGTCATGCCCCGGGCGGATCTCGGCGAACACGCCGTTCTCTATTTTCACATGAAAAATCGCGGTTTCCGTGCTCGTCACCACATCATTCTCATATCGATAGCCTGTCTCCAGCCGAACGTTCAAGAGCCAGCAGGCAGCGCCCTGTCGTTGTTCTGTCATCCGTAAATCCCCTCTCTTCTGCTTCACTGATGTATGCCGCGTTCATCAAGACCCGGCGGCCTCCAGCAATATGCGTTCGATCTCTTTAAACCCGCGCTCCTGCGCGTGCCGCAGCGGGCTTACCCCGTTACCGTCGGCAAGATGAATGTCGGCCCCATGTTCAATCAGCAATTTGACGATCTCCTGATGCCTCTCTCCGCCGTCTCCAAGAATGATAGCCTCAAGCAGGGCTGTCCAATCCAGGTTGTTGACATGGTTGACATCGACGTCCGTCCGGGTCAGAAGCTCGCGCACGATTTCGACATGCCCCCGTTCCGAAGCCGGGATCAGAGCCGTTCCGCCAAATCGGTTGGTGAGCGTCGGATCTGCGCCAGCCGCAATCGCCAATCGCAAGATCTCAAGCTGCCCTTCAGCACCGGCATAGAGAAATACATTATTAAGATTGCGGTCCCGGATATCGATATCCGCCCCCTCTTCGATCAGCAGCTGCACGGTCTCAATATGATTGTTGTAGGCAGCAGCCATCACCGCTGTTCTGCCGGCCTCGTCGGTTGCATTGATCGCTGCTCCGGCTTGCAGCAGTTCCTTTACACGCTCGGTGTTCCCCTGCTCAGCGTGTTCGATGAGACTCTGATTCATATTCATATCCTCCGCCTCTCCCTTCTTCGGTTCGGATTGACAAGCTGACAGAACAACCACCAAAACCATGGCGATTACAAGTCTCACTGGATCCCTCCCCATCTGCCGTTTATATGGGTATGCTATCATGAGAAAGAAGCTTATGAAAAATATTAAAAACATTGATTATCCATAGCTTTATCATATGACTAAAAAGAGGACGAAGCCCTCCTTCCCGGCCCCGTCCTCTATCCTTAAAGATTCACTTTCGTTACTGTGACCGGTATAGCCCGGCCCCAGCACGTTCCCGCTTCTGCTTCTGCCCTTGGGAGTGAAGATACAACTCCTCGTAATACCCGTGTGAATCGAGCAGCTCCTGATGCGTGCCCTGCTCGGCGATCTGGCCTTTACTCATGACCAGAATCCGATCTGCCCCCATGATCGTCGACAGACGGTGGGCGATTACGAGCGTGGTCCGCCCCTGGGCGACGAGAAGCAGCGCATTCTGGATCAGCTGCTCCGTATGCGAGTCGAGATTTGCAGTTGCTTCGTCCAGGATCAGAATTTTCGGCTGGAATACAATAATTCGGGCGAAGGAGATCAGCTGCCGCTCGCCTGCGGAAAGGCCGCTGCCCCGCTCCGACAGCCGGGTGTCATATCCTTTGCTCATCCCCTGAATGATCGGGTCTGCACCGATAAATCGGCATGCCTCGATCACCCGCTCCTTGGAGATGCTGTCATCGAACAGCCGCACATTATCCAGCACCGTCCCGGAGTAGAGATAGGGCTCTTGCTGGACCAGCCCGACGATCCGGTGCAGGTCGGATTGCGCCATCTCCCGAATATCGATGCCGTCGATTTTGACGCTTCCTTCCTGTACATCATAGAAGCGGCACAGCAGGCTGATCAGCGAGCTTTTGCCCGCTCCCGTCGTGCCGACGATGCCGATCATCTCGCCGGGCTTCACGTGAAGGTCCAGATCCCGAATGACCGGCGCTCCGTCCCCATAACCGAACGTAATCCGATTGAAATCGATCCGCCCCTGAACCTTCGCTTGATCCATCCGGACCGGCGTCTTCGGATCGGTCACTTCCGGCTGAACCGCAAGCAACCCCCAGATCCGGTTGATCGCCACGCTCGCCGATTGCAGCGTATTCCACTGCTGAGTGATCGTATTGATCGGCTGGAAGAACATCCGGATGTACGTAATGAAGGCATACAGGACGCCGAATTCGAGCGTCAGGCCCAGCACTGCGCGCCCGCCGAGCCAGGTCACGACCGCTATCGCCAGATTGTTCAAAATTTCATACGTCCGGTTGAACAGCACGTTGGTCCGGATTTCCCGAAGATTCGCCTTGAAATAGGAATCGTTGCGTTCTTTGAACTGCCGCTCCTGCTCCTCCTCCTGATGGAATGCCTGGACGAGATTCATGCCGGATAAGTTCTCCGCTGTGAACGCGACAAGCCGGGACAGCCGCGTTCTTGCCATTTGATACGTATGCCGCATATAACGACGGAAGGCGATCGCGATTCCTGCAATGATCGGCAGCAGAATGAGGCAGTACAGGGTAAGCGTCACGTCCAGCTGGAACATCATCACCAAAATGAAGATCAAGGTGAATCCGTCGCGGAAGACACTTAGCAGCACCTGGTTGAAGAACTGGCTGACCGACTCCGTATCGCTGGATACATGCGTGATGAGACTGCCGCTTGGCACCTTGTCGAAGTAGGACATCGACAGCTTGGATATATGCGCGAACAGCCGCTTCCGGATACTTGCAACGATGCTCTGTCCGGCCTTCTGCAGCAGATTGTTCTGCAAATAAGTGAAGACCATGCTTATGAGCGACAAGAGAAAGTAGATGGCGCATATGATCATCAATCCACGGACATCATTCTTGCCGACCAACAGGTTATCGTCGATCGCGATTTTCATCAAGTAAGGCTGCAGCAGCTCGGCGGAAATGGCGATCAAGGTACAGCCGATAAATGCGGCAAAGGTAAGCCGGTGCTCTTTCATGTAACCGGACAACGCGCGGATGGTCGAGACCGGCTTCGTCTTAGGCACCGGTGCGTTCGGATCGGCCTTCTGATCCATCTGCCAATTGTTAATGGCCTGTGCCATGGTGCACCATCCCTTCTTCCTGGATATCGTGCAGCATCCGATACACCCCGTCCTGACGCAGCAGCGACTCATGCGTGCCTTGCTGCACGATTTCCCCCCGGTCCAGAACGATAATGTGATCGGCATGCTTCAGCGCACTGATCCGGTGAGCGATAATGATCGTCGTCTTTCCATGCCGAATGCGGCGGATCGTCTCCATGATTTCCGTCTCCGTTACCGCGTCGACGGCGCTGACGCTGTCGTCCAGGATAAGGATGGGGGCGTCCTTGATAATGCCCCGGGCCAGACTGGTACGTTGACGCTGCCCTCCGGACAGCGTAATCCCGCGCTCGCCGAGCCGCGTTTCGAACCGGTTCGGGAATTCTGCGATATTGTCGTACACCCTCGCCTTCCTTGCCGCTTCCTCGACATCAGCCAGCACAGTATCCCGATTATAAAAAGCGATGTTCTCCCGAATGGTCGAGCTGAACAGGAACCCGTCCTGTGGAACGTAGGCGATCCCTTCCCGCAGACTCTTAAGCGTGAGATTCCGGATATCCTCGCCGCCGATGCGGATCGTGTCCGGCGGCGGATCGTAAGTGCGAAGCAGCAGCTTCATGAGCGTGGTCTTTCCGCTGCCGGTGCGACCGATAATGCCCAGCGTTGTCCCGGGAGGGACCTTCAAATGGATATTCCGAAGCACGTCCCTGGCTTCATCCTCCCCGTGGCCGGGTCGATCGTAAGCGAAATTCAAATGCCGTATTTCGATCCCCGTGCGGGCCGGATCCAGCTCCTTGGCATTCGGCAATTCCTTGATATCCGGCTGCTCGTCAAGCAGGGCGTTCAGCCGGTCAAGGGAAGCCCTAGCCCGCTGGACCGCGTTGATGACGTTCCCGATCTGCTGCAGCGGGTTCATCAGCATGCGGATGTACAGCGTCAGTGCAACAAAGTTTCCGACCGTCATGCGTCCGATCACCGTCAGGTATCCGCCGAACAGGAGCGCGATGATGAGCGAAGAAGCACCTAGAAACGGAATGATGGACTGGAATAGCGATGAGGCGCGCACCATGCTTAGCTGCTTGTTCAGAATGCTGTCAACCGTTGCGCCAAATCTGCGTTTCATAATATCTTCCACCGCGAATTTCTTCGTAACGCGAATGCCGCCAAACTGCTCCTCCGCTGATTCGGTCATGACGCCAAGCGCCTCTTGCACCGCAAGCGATCTGCTCCGAATAATCGGTCCCAGCCACACGACGATCACCGGAATTAGCAGAAGGGGAGCGATGGACGCGGCCACCACATAGAACGGAACATTCGTAATCATCAGCATGACGATGGTGGACACCAGCAGAATCGACGCATTCACGGACTGGTTAACTCCCATGGAGATGGATTCCCTTACGGTCTTCACATCGTTCATGAAATAACTGAGCAGCTTGCCGACGCCGTTCCGGGAATAGAACCGCTCGCTCAGCCCGGTGAAATGAACGAACAGCCGACGACGGTTTACGAATTCGAAGTACCGTCCCGTATACATCACCAGGTATTGGCCGATGCCCCCCATCACCGCGAAGCCAATCCCGATACCGAGCAGCGTCCAGCTGTACGATGCGATTCCGCCTGCAGACAGCAGCCCGTCCTGTAGATCGTCCGTAAAATGACCGAGCACACGCGGAAAATTGACATGAAACATATTGGCTACCAAATGACAGCAAATCGACAACACATAAATCGGCCACGTCTTCTTAAAAAAGTCAGCAAGTATTCGGTGTGAGTCCAATTTCCCATATCACTTCCTCTTTCGTTAAGTTTGCCTTGTCCGAATGTTCCCCCTTTCGTTCAAAGCTGTGATACCTCCATCTTATTAGTTTCTATAAAAAAAATAGTCCTCCTTCCGTCTTCGCGATATTGGCAATGGAATCTTTGTAATCGCTTTAAAGACAACGAGATTTTCTGGGGATATCTTGATGATTGTACTTCACACTATCCAGAACGGTATGGTAAGGGACGTGTCGATGCTTCGCACCGACCATTTGAAATGTAAGAAACCCTGTACTTTGAAAAAAGCACAGGGTCTCTCGACAATCTGACTAACCCTAAACTAGGGTTTAGTTTTTTGTTAGAAGTCAATATCGGGCTTTTCAACATGCTTACCGGTTCTAGAATCAATAATGAAAGGTGTATTTTCGTAAACCTCTTTATAAGTCCGTTTCGATTCTTCTCGAGTAGTAGCCATAAGCTTATCTGGATTGTTTTTAGAACCAATAGGGGCTGATGTGGCTGCAAATGCTGCGGTGCTCATTGCAACAACTGAAAATACTGCTACTAAAGCAATGATTGTTTTAATGATTGTTTTCTTTTTCAAGTTAGCCTTACCTCCGGATATCATTAATTATTTGCCTTGGCAGGGATCAAATTTAATTACTGTAATCTAGTGAGATAGTTTCTTTCCAATTCACCCGTTTTACATATTTTAAAGTCGAGTCAAAGGTACCACTCGAACAATAAGGAAGGGGGGGATCTGCTTAGACACTACCACCACCATCTTCTGTGGAGGAACCTTTTTCTGCACTAGATTTGATAAAGGAGTCTCTGCATAAACCTCTTCGTAAATCAGAATTTTTTCAGATTATCCCTCCCATATTTAGAATTAATGACTCTCCTAACAATATAAACTCCTAAAAAACAGAAAATGTTATGAAAAATCCCTCTGAGAACCCGTTTTGCATCATTCGCCTAAAATTAAATGGATAACACCATGAAGTGCAAATCAGAACCCCGTTTGATAACATGGGGGTTGCCAATACAAACCAGGTGGACTTAATGAGTTGTAGACGCAAAGCTCATCGGTTTCCCTAAGGAAGCCAAGGAGATTTCCGGCCTGTATGGGTTATGGCCAATGCGTGCATAGCCCGGGTACAGGCGATGTATAGCAGGCTTCGATCCATCTCGGAACGGTAGCATGCGGCATTCACAAACGGGATGGCGACCTGATCGAACTCGAGGCCTTTGGCCATATGCGAGCAAGTCACCGTAATGCCCTCCCGGAACTGCTCGCTCTCGAAATCGAGCAAATGGACGTTCTCTTGCAGATGTTTCAGAGCATCATATACCTGCCTGGCCTGCGCCCGCGTCTTGCAAATGATCCCCATCGTATGATAATCCGACTCCAGAAAGCTTTGACTGAGCTTCCTGAGCATATCCAGCTCTTGTTCATGGCTGTCGCAAGAAAGGATGCGCGGCGGTTCGCCATGACGGTCGATCGGAATCATCGTGCCGCCGGGCTGTATCTCCTTGGCAAACTCCATAATCTCCCGGGTCGAGCGATAGCTTTTGGACAGCTCAATGATATCCGCTTGCGGAAAAATGGTCTTGATCGTCTGCAGCGTACTGGAGGAATAAACATTCACCGACTGCTTGCTGTCACCGAGTATCGTCTTCTTGCATGGGAACCAGCGGGACAACACCGCATACTGCACTGGCGTATAATCCTGCATTTCGTCAACCAGCAAATGTCTCACCCGGTCGTAAGGCGAGCTGCCCTCCAAATACATCTTTAGGTAGATCAGCGGAAAAACATCGGCATACTCGATCAGGCTCTTCCCTTTCATCTTAAACAGCTCCGGCTGATTGGCATGCGCATAAAACGCCTTGTACAGGCCGAGCGGTTGCTGGAGTTTATACATTTTCTTGACCGCGGTTTTGATTTTGTTCGTTTCGGATTTCGTGAGCCGCTCCCCGTCATCCGTCCGCGCTCCTGCGGCTAGCAGAAGCGCTGTTTTTTCGAGCCTCTGTTTAACAGGCAGCTGTATATTCCGCTCATAAACGCTCCAAATCTCATGTGCCGGCAGCTGCACTCGGTCCATGTGGATGTCGGCAGGCTCGAAGAAATGCTTGTCCGCATAGCTCATGAAAGCTTCAAGCTCAAGGACAAATTCCCGTCTTGCCTTATACCTGATGCGCTCGGCGCTGCCAGGATCCTCGCCGTTCAGCAGCTCCTCCACCTGCTCATAGAATGTCTGGAAGCCCCAGACGCCCGCCAGCTCCTTCTCAGCCAGCTCCTCCATGCCTACTTCCATGATCTTCTCCTCGCCCAGCTCCGGCAGGACGTTCGAAATGTAGTCGGAGAACACCTTGTTCGGTGAGATGATGAGAATGTCGCTCGATCTGAGCGTTTCCTTATATCTGTACAGCAGATAAGCCACTCTATGCAGCGCGACGGAGGTTTTTCCCGATCCGGCCGCCCCCTGAATGATCAACTCGTTTGCGTTTTCGTTCCGGATTATGGCGTTTTGCTCCTGTTGAATGGTAGCCACGATATTTTTCATTTTCTCATCCGAAGTGCTGCTCAGCTCCTTTTGCAGAACATCGTCATGTATAATCATCGAGCTCTCGATCATGTACTCCAGCACGCCATTTTTGATTTTATATTGCCGCTTTGCCGTAATCTCGCCGTCAACGATCCCCGCAGGCGCAAGGTAGGATGCCGGTCCCGTCTCGTAGTCGTAGAACAGGCTGGCTACCGGCGACCGCCAGTCGTAGATCAGGTGATGCTGACTCTCTTCTTCGACAAAGGAATGAATGCCGATATAATAAGCGCCGGCATCCGGCTGCCGCTTAGTACGAAAATCCACTCTGCCGAAGTAAGGCGAGCCTAACAGCTTGCGTATTTTTTGCAACCGGGCCACCGTCTTCTCCCCGGCATCGATGGACAACGAAATATCCACGCGGTTCGCCGCTCGTTCCGCGGCATCCAGCTGCGCCATATTGACCCACAGGTATTTCTTCGCCTCTATGATGTCCCGATACGAATCGGATACCTTCCCTTCCAGCTCTGCCAGCGTTCGCTGAAGCTCCTTCTGAACATGTGCAAGATATTCACGCTCTTCCGTTTCCTTCCCATTCCGCATAACCCTACGCTCCCTCCCTTAAAGAATAGCTTTAAGTATAGGGGTTTCGGGAAAAAAATATAGACTTATACTTTCCGTTGTAGTATTATATTTTTATCGTGGGTCCAAAAAACCTTATACGATGATGTGCAATATCATTCATACGTAAACCATAATAACCAGGCTGCATCCCCCGGATGCAGACCTGGTTTTTTGTCGTTTTCATCATGAGTATGACGGGCTCATTTTGCCCGCCTTGACATAAGTTTACAGCATGTTTTCTTCGGTAATAATGTGGGAATAGCATCTGTGAGAGGAAGGATATTCCCATGCGGTATCGAAGAAGAACCGGCCATTCCAGCAAAAACACTACCAAGGAAATCCCACCGGCCAACTCATCGACGAATGATACCGATGCTTTAAAACCGGATATCACAAGCAGCCTGGAGCATATCCGAACCACCCTCGGCAACAGCACCGATATCGTGATCAGGGAAATTCCGCTTGATGAAGAGGAAAAACATTATATGGCGATCCTCTATACGGACGGCTTGGCCGACCAAAAAGTCATCTCGGAATCCGTCATGATGGTCGTGGCGGACATTACAAAATCCCTCGTAAAGGAAGATAACGAATATTCGCAGCCTTTCGACGGGCAAAAAATATTAGAAAAAGTCTCTCTCGTCAATCATGAGATCCAGACGATAACCGATTATAAAAAGCTGTTCCATGCTCTATTGTCAGGAGACACGATTTTTCTGATTGACGGCTTGGATCGGGGGATCGCGGCAGGCACCCGGGGTTGGAAGGACCGCGGGGTCATGGAAACCTCGGCGGAAAATGTCGTCCGCGGTCCACGCGAATCCTTCTCGGAGTCGCTGCGAACCAACACGGCCTTGATCCGCCGAAAGATCAAGGATCCGAATCTGTGGATGGAAACGAAGCAGATCGGTCGAATTACCCAAACCGATGTTGCCATCATGTACATTCATGGCATTGCCAATGACAAGATTGTCGAGGAGGTCCGCACCCGGCTTGATCGAATCGACGTGGACAGCATTTTGGAGAGCGGTTATATCGAGGAGCTGATCCAGGACAAGACCCTGTCCCCATTCCCCACGGTTTATAATACCGAGCGTCCCGATGTGATCGCGGCCGAGCTGCTGGAAGGAAAAATCGCCATTCTCGTGGACGGAACCCCGTTCGTTCTGATCGTTCCGGCACTTTTTGTTTCGTTCCTGCATGCGGCGGAGGATTACTACCAGCGTGCGGATATCAGTTCTTTCCTGCGTTTGCTGCGTTACCTGAGCATCTTCATTTCTTTGCTTGGGCCTTCTCTCTATATAGCCATTACTACTTTTCATCAGGAAATGCTGCCGACGCGGCTTATATTCGGATTGGCCGGTCAGCGGGAGCAAGTCCCGTTTCCTGCGTTCGTCGAGGCCGTCCTTATGGAACTAACCTTCGAGATTCTGAGGGAAGCGGGGGTACGGCTGCCGAAAAATATCGGCTCGGCAATATCCATCGTCGGGACGCTGGTCATCGGGCAAGCTGCGGTTGAAGCTGGGATCATCTCTCCGGCGATGGTCATCGTTGTTGCCATTACGGCTATTTCCAGCTTTGTGGTGCCGTCCTTTAACATGTCCATTGCTTTTCGGATGCTCCGGTTTCCGCTGATGGCGCTTGCCGGATCCTTCGGGCTGTTCGGCATTTTAGTCGGGGTCATCGCGATTATCCTCCATTTATGCAGCCTTCGGTCGTTCGGAATTCCATATATGTCCCCTTTCGCGCCGTTAATTCCGGAGGGGCAAAAAGATTCGATCTTCCGTTTGCCGCACTGGTTGTTATCAAGCCGCCCCCGATTGATTAACCAGACCAATTATAAGCGCAGAAAACGCACGCCACCTCAGAAATCGAGAGAATAGACAGATTGAGACCAGCGGGAAAGCGAGGGAAATCCAATGAAACGGATATTGGCGTTGATTCTCTTACATATCGTCGTCACTCTTCTTCTGAGCGGTTGCTGGAACCGCAGAGAATTGAATGAATTGGCCATCGCGGTTGCCGCAGGGGTTGACTGGGTTGATGACCGCTACCGTTTAACCGTCCAGGTCGCAATTCCCGGGCAGGTCACCTCGAAAAAAAGCGGAGGGCCCCAAGCTCCTGCTACTTTGTATACGGCTGAAGGCGATACGATCTTTGAAGCTTCTCGAAGGATGACGCAGGTTAGCCCGCGAAAAATTTATTTTTCCCATTTGCGGATGTTTCTGATGGACGAGGCGATGGCAAGGGAGGGAATTGCCAAAGTGCTTGACCTGTTATCCAGGGATCACGAATTCAGACCGGATTTCTACCTTGTTATTACCAGAGGGGCAACGGCAGAGGAAACCCTGAAAATTATGACTCAAATGGAAACGATCCCTGCCAATAAACTTTATGAATCCCTTCAGACCTCCGAGAAAGCTTGGTCAGCAAGCATGACTGTCACACTGGATGAATTGATCAACGACCTCACCAGCAGCGGAAAGCATCCCGTGCTTACAGGACTGATCATAACTGGGGATCGAGATATCGGGAGAACGAGAAAGAATGTGGAAAACATCGACACTCCAGGTCAATTGAAATATTCGGGGCTCGCCGTTTTCAAACTCGACAAGCTGATCGGATGGTTAAACGAAAAGGATAGCAGAAATTATCGACTAATAAGCGGGGACGTTAAAAGCTCTGTAAGCTTTATCCCCTGCAAGAATGAAGGAAAGATTATCATCGAGACGCTGAGAACCGACAGTAAGCTGAAGGGAAGAATCGTCGAATCTCGTCCCGAAATGGACATCCGGATTAATATGGAGGGGAATATCGGAGCCGTGGAGTGCAGCGGCTTGGATCTGTCTGAGCCCGCGACCGTGAGGGAACTGGAAGCTGAAATGGAAGAAAACTTAAAACGAAGCTTGGAGTCTGTTGTCGATAAAGTGCAATCGAAGTTTAAAGTCGACATATTCGGCTTCGGAGAAGCCTTTCGCCGTTCGCATCCGAGAGAATGGAAAGAGATGGAGAAAACGTGGAATGAACGATATTTCCCCAACCTGAAGACCAATATCCATGTGGATTACAAAATCCGGCGAACTGGCACGACCAATGATACTTTTCTCAATGATATTAAGGAATGAGGCTGGACCATGCTAAATATTGCGATAATTGCAGTATCTGCCGCCGTAATCGTCTGGCTTGAACTGCCGAGAATGCTTCGGGAACAAGAATACAGGGAAATCTGGGGGTTTATTGCATTCTTGGTGATTGGCATAGGCATTAGCGTGGCTCAGACGATCTTCAATGATATCCCTACCCCAGTGTCCTTGATAACGATCGTGTTCAAACCGTTCAGTCATTGGCTCTCAATGTTCGGTTTGATTCAATAGGAAAAGGAGCGGTAAAAGATGCATGTAGTAAAAATTTCGTTGCGCCAGGTCAGCATTTTAACCGCTTTGTATACGATCGGCAGCGCGATTCTCATCGTTCCATCGGGAATGGCCTCCATTGCTAAACAAGATGCCTGGATCGCCTGTCTGGCGGGGAGCGGTCTCGGATTCATCATCTTGGCGGTGCAGCTGCAATTGTTCAGAAAGCACCCGGAAGCAAATTTGATGCAATGGACCGAGAAGCTGTTTGGGAAATGGATCGGCAAAACGGTCAATCTTCTGCTTTTGCTTACGTTGTTCCTAGGCGGTCCTGCCACGGTATTGCACGAAATCGGCATCTTCATGACCATCCAGATGCTGCCGGAAACCCCGATTCAAGCCATCATTTTCCTCTTCGGTGCTCTGGCTGTGCTGGGCGTGCGCTTGGGGCTGGAGGTGCTGGCCCGTGCGGCGGAAATGCTGTTTCCATGGTTCCTGCTCCTGTTTCTGTCGATGAGCATTTTATTACTGTCGGAGATTCATTGGGAGCATGCGACACCCATTCTTGAATCGGGGATCAGCCCTATCTTCCCGGCCGCACTCTCTTTCGTCAGCATTGCCTTCCTGCCTCACATCGTGTTGATGGTCATCTTTCCAGGTGCCGTCAACCGATCGGCGGAAGCCTACAAAGCCGTATATATCGGAAGCTTGGTTGGTGCTGCCGCGCTATTCTTGATTATTGGGCTATCGATTTTGGTCCTTGGCCCGGACATTACGGCTAGAAATATGTATCCCAGTTATATGCTGGCCAAGAAAATCAATATCGGAAATTTTCTTCAGCGCATTGAAGCTGTTATGGCGGTTATGTGGTTTATCACGCTGTTTTTTCGCATCTCCTTATATTTCTACGGCATTGTGATCGGTATTAGCCAAATTTTCAATATTAAAAACTACCAACCGCTGGTCATGCCTCTAGGGTGGATTCTGGCCGCCGTTTCCGTCTTCATTTATCCCAACGTTCCGTTCAAGCTGCAATGGGACGCAACCATTTGGGTTCCATATACGATCACCGTCGGCTTTCTTTTCCCATTGGTGCTGCTCATCTTGCACGGCTTGCGTAAAATGCTGCCCAAAAAATCAAAAAAGCAATCGGATTCGGCTTGAGCCGCATTGATGCAATGGGCTGCGACTCCGTGCCAATGTATGGAACAGAGCCGCCATTATGCACAGAAAAACGAGCCGAATCCGGTTGCCGGGATTCAGCTCGCTTGGGCGCCTCTTCGGCGCGCACAAGTCCCTTTTCGGGACTTGCTGCTCGCTTGGGCGCCTCGTTGGGCTTCACAAGTCCCTTTTCGGGACTTGCTGCTAGCTTGGGCGCCTCTTCGGGGCGCACAAGTCCCTTTTCGGCATGAGCGTTGCATAAATCTTTACATCAGCAATCACTTGGATGAAATCTGAATAAGAACAATTAATTTACAGTTGTTTTTTCGAGAATTACACCAAAAGATCCAACACTTTCTTAAATGTAGCTACGTTTTCCTATAAAATGTATTTTGTGCAAGATTTTTGTTTCCTAAGTCACTTTGCTTGTTTTAAAAATGCCAATGCTCGTTCGTAATTCAGGTACCTTCCTTGGTGCACCGCGTGGCTTTCCAGAAGTTGTTCGCGTAGGTGCTCGAAACAGAGCATTCAAGAACTGGGACCACGGATGATACATGTGAATTCGAAACAATTCAAGGACACGCCAAACGCTTTTCTTGGTTTCTAGACGTAGCTGCATATACTGTGCCAGCACGTAAGCGATCAGCGCAAGGTAAATCTGGTTCCATATCGCTTGCGGCTTATAGCTGTGCAGTTTTTTTAGGCGCAGATGCTGCTTTATCCATTTAAAGAAAAGTTCAATAAGCCATCGGCATTTGTAGATATGAGCTACTTCTTCGGCCGTTATGTCCTGTCGAGAGGTAAGTAGGCGATAAAAGCGCCCCTGCTCATCATAAAACTCTACGAGCCGGACTCGTTCCTTCATCTTGCGCCAACCGCTACCTACGTTCACAAGAGCATCTCGTGTGATCGGACTTCCTGGAGGGATTTCTCGTTCCTCCACAACATGGATTGAGGTGCGATCTCTCATTCGCATGACAAATTGAATGCCGCGCTCCATCCAGTTATCCATGTTTTTGTAGCTATCATAACCACGGTCCATGACATAAGTTGCCGCCTGCTCGGTGACCAGTTCGACCGCCCCGGCTCGGTCGCCTACGTTTAAAGTCGATGGGATGACAGCGTCCGGATATACCACTTCGGGTGAAGCGGCTACGAGCCGCACATGCAGCTTTACCCCGCTGGAGGTATGCGAAACTCTGGCCCAATCCCCAAGTACCAAGGGGAGTGTGATTTTCGACGAATCAATGAGTGCCAGAGGTCCAATGGTTGAAGAAATGCCCTGCTGGTGAGCCGTCAGCTTCTGGACACGGGCAACGCTATGGAGAAAAAGCATGTGCAAGATTTCCGTCGGGATTTCGCTGAGTTTCCGTGACAATTGGGCTGCGCTGATGCTGGGCAGATCGAGGATGGACCGAATGTCAGAATGTGCATAAATTTGTTCTTCCATCTCGATATAGCTTTGCCAATGGTTGAGCTGAGCCAGAATGAAAATGAGAATGCTTTTGTTGATGGTGAGCTTCTTGGCGTAGCGATCGGCATGAAGGAGTCGATCGTGTACATCCAAAGGCAGTAAAGAAAGCAGTTGACGAACGACAGTGTTTTGGGTTACGTTATCCATGGTTTGGACTCCTTTTTAGAGGTCGTGGACAACGTGCTACGTCTTCTAAATTAGGAGCCTTTTTTTGTTTTGTCCATGAAAAAGATACAGGTAGTTACAGAAATAGTAACTTCAGCAAAAGTTGTGATAGGTTTTATGCAACGCTCATGCCTTTTCGGGACTTGTTGCTCGCTTGGGCTTGGGCGCCTCTTCGGGCCTCACAAGTCCCTTTTCGGAACTTGCTGCTGGCTTGGGCGCCACTTCAGGGCGCGAAGTCCTTCTTGTTGCTTGCCCTCAGCAGCACCACCTTGGGTGCTGCGCTCCATCTACCTTATTTCGATTTTTTCATATAATGAGATATTGAAAATAAACAAACTAGTCTCCCCATCTAACCATTCCTTCCACTAACCTACTAATCCAACTAATCCATCTACTCAATCAAGTATCTATGAATCCACCTGTCGTTTCAATCATTTTCTATCCCACTCATTTGATTCCACTCGCATTACTTCAATTACTGTTATCCCCTACGATTGACGTTTGCCTCCATACGTTTGCTTCCACCCATATTTTACTTTACCGTTACTACTCCACCCGCTTATTGTCGCAATCGCAGCTTTACTTCGACGCAGACTCCTGCGCCATCAGCTCCCGCGCATATTCGTTCAGGTTGATGGACTTTCCGTGGTTCAGGCGGGATTCCTCCGCCGCAAAGGCAATGAGATGACTCCGGACGGAGGCGCTGGCCGATGTCAGGCTCTCCTGGCCGCTATAGCCTCTTACCTCTTGCAGGAAACTCGCCACGATCCCGCTGTCGCCGCCGCCGTGGCCGCTTGCCTGGGAAGGGATGGAGATTTCCGTCTTCTGTCCGGTCAAAAAGTCGTACACCGTGATGGTTCCTTCCTCGCCGCGAAGCTCCCCGCGCGTCCCCATGATCTGGATTCGGCGTTCCTGCTCGTAGGTGAACCCGCACATGCTGAACATGGCGGTGGCCCCGCCCTCAAACTCCATATTGACGACCTGGTGATCGACCACATTATTGTCGCTCCGGTAGACACAGCGTCCGTAGTCGGTATCGCGAAGGCCTTGAATGATATTCGCCTTGGTCAGCTCATGCGTAAAATGCCCTGCCCATCCCTTGTACTGATCACTCAAATAGAACCGGGGGGCCGAGTAAGGACATGTGGATTCTACCTTGCAGTCCAGACAGCGGTCAGCCGATCCTTCCGGCGCCTGATCCTCGCGAAAATGCATCAGGGAGCCGAAGGACGTAACCTGCGTGCAGGGCCGGTCCATCAGCCAAGACAGCACATCCATATCATGACAGGATTTGGCCAAAATCATCGGGCTCGCCTTGTCAGAGTTATTCCAGTTTCCGCGCACAAAGCTGTGAGCGATATGCCAATACCCCACGTTCTCGTTCAGCTGGATCGAAGCGATCTCCCCGATCGTCCCCTGCTGAATCACGCGCTTGATCGTGCTCCAAAACGGGGTATACCGAAGAACGTGGCAAATGGTCAGCAGCCGGTCGTTCTCCCTTGCCGCCTGCTCCATCTCCAGACACTCCTTCGGATCCGGAGACATCGGCTTCTCCAGCAGCACATGATACTTCTGCTTCAGCGCCTGCATCGTCGGTCCGTAATGCATCCGGTCCTGCGTGCAGATAACCGCGATATCGGCAAGCCGGGGTTCCGCCAGCAGCGGCTCCCAGGATTCATAGCATCGTTCCGGCGGGATACCGTGATTCTCGGCGAACCGGAGTCTGCGCACAGGATCCGCCTCGGCCACGGCGACGAAGGTCAGCTCATGCGGGTAATCCAGCGCATACGGGGCATAGCCCCCGGCGCCGCGGGCGCCTGCTCCGATCAGGATTGCTTTTAGTTGTGTCATGTCAAGTCGCTCCTTTGCATTCACACACGCATTCACAGTTGTATGAACATCTTGTTTATTGGTTGTAGCGTTCCGCCGCCGACTCGTAAATGGCGAGATAGCGGTCGAGTCCCATTTTCTGCAGATTGGCGACATATTGGTCCCAATTGTCAAAGGACTCGTTGCCTGAAATGAATTTATCCCTCATTTCATCCACGTAGGTGGTAATGTCCGTCTGAATGCCGGTAAGCTCGGACTGCTCATCGGCCGTAAAGTTGAACGGCGGCCATATTTTGTCCTGCGGGATAACGTGAGGCTCGGCTTTTTTCGCATTTTCCACGGAGGTCGGAAGCCCTTCCGCCCCTTTAAAATACTTCTGCGTCACGAAGCCTGGATAGTAGCCGCCCGGCCAGATCAAATATTGTCCGACCGCCTGGTCCAGATTCAGCCCGTCCGGGTTGTTCTTGATTTCGTCGACGTAATCCACGTTACCGTCCGCATCTTCCTTATACGTCTCGTCTTTCCACCCCATAAAGAACAGCCTGATGCCTTCATCGCTGTAGAAGTAATCCATCCAGCGGATCATGGCTTCCGGATGTTTCGCTTTATCCGTGAGGACGAACATGCCGATATTGCCGAGCGGGGATCCGGTTGCGGTGTACATCTGATCTCCATGCGGTCCCTTCAGCACCGGCAGGCCCACATAACCTTCCTGGTTATAGATGGCGACCGGGTCCACATTATCCACGACGCCAAGCAGGCCTTCCACGCCCTTCGCATCCACCTCGGTGCTCTTTACGGACATGATGTCCTGCTCCAGCAGGCCGTCCTTGTACAGCTTGTTTACGTACTGCAGGAGCTCTTTATACCGCGGATCGGTCGGAATGAACCGGACCTTTCCGGATTCAGGATCCGAGTCGACGTATATATTCGACGTTCCGTGATTGTTGAGACCGAACGAACCGCGCAAATAATTCACGATGCCCGCCGCTCCGACGCCGCCCCAGGCGATTTCGTCCTTCTGGCCGTTTCCGTTCGGATCGTTCTCTTTAAACGCCTTCAGCATATTGTAAAAATCATCGAGCGTTTGCGGCTCGGATAATCCCAGCTTGGTCAGCCATTCCGACTTCACCCACGGCGTGCCGTACAGCACGGATTTGAATTCCGGATCATACAGCGTCGGCAGGCCGTAAATATTGCCGTCCGGCATCGTAATCCCTTTCTCGATGATCGGATACTTCTCCATGAGGGCCTTAAAGTTCGGCGCGTACTGATCGATAAGATCATTCAGCGGTATAAACGCCCCCTGCTTGCCGTATTTCAGCAGGTCTGCCCGCGGGAACGCCGAAGCGTAGAACATTTCCGGATAATCGCCGCCGGCGAGGAGCAGATTCCGTTTTTCCGCCAAATTGTCTTTATGCACCGTGTCCCACTGGACCTTGATGTTGGTCGTTTTTTCGTACTCCTTCCAAAGCTTGATATTGTTCCAATCCGCGTTGGCAAAGAACTTTCCGGCAAAGCCGGTCACCGTAATCGGCTCGTTCACGATCGGAAACCCCGTCTGATTCAAATTGGCTGCCGTTTCGCCAGGCGTTTCCCCTTCCTTCGACCCTCCCGGATTGTTCGGGCCGCAGCCGGCCGCCAGCGATACCGACAATACGCAGGTCAGCAGAAGACCTCCCCATTTCTTCAGCTTCATCCTTCATCCTCCCTTTTTCTCATCATCCATTCATTTATCCATGCAAGGAATTATCCTTTGATGGCTCCGATCATGACGCCTTTCACGAAGTACCGCTGCAGAAACGGGTAGAGCGCGAGCACCGGTAAATTCGCGACAACGAGAACCGCATATTTGATGCCTTCCACTTCCCGTTGCTGCTTGATTGCCGACTCGGTCGACATCTTCACCATGTCATTCGTTTGACCTTGAATGAGAATTTCGCGCAGGATGAGCTGCAGCGGAAATTTCTCCTTATCCGATAAGTACAAGAGTGCGTTGAAGAACGCATTCCAGTGTCCGACCGCATAGAACAAAATGGTTACGGCAATGATCGGCATCGACAGCGGCAGGATGATCCGGGTCAAAATTTTGATATTCGAGCAGCCGTCGATGGTCGCCGCCTCCTGCAGCTCGTTCGGAATGGACTGCTGGAAGAAGGTTCGCATAATGATGATGTTCCAGATGGATACGGCGTTCGGTATGATCATGACCCAAAGTGAATTCAGCATGCCCAGGTTCTTGATGAGCAGATAGGTCGGGATCAGCCCGCCGCTGAAAAACATCGTGAAAACGAGCAGTGCCATGATCGCATTGCGCCCGACAAAGTCCTTCCGCGACAGCGGATAAGCCGCAAGAATCGTCATTGTCAGGTTGATGAGCGTCCCGAGCGAAGTGTAGATCAGCGTGTTGGTAAAGCCGCTGATGATATCCTGATTTTGAAATATTTTGACATAGGAGTTCAGATTGAAGCCTTTTGGCCACAGCAGCATTTCGCCCCGAAGAACCGTCTGCGGATCGCTGAAGGATGCGCTTAGCACGAACAGCAGCGGGTACAGGACAATGAGCGTGACGAGGATCAGGATCGTGTAATTAATGATGTTGAAGATGCGGTCTCCCCTGGATTCGATTTGCATGATACTAAAGCGCCCTCCCCTACCAAAGACTTGTTTCGCTCACGCGTCTGGAGATAAAGTTCACGACAACCAACAGGACGAAGTTGATGACGGAATTAAACAATCCGACGGCGGCCGAGAAGCTGTATTCGGCATTCTGGATCCCCATCCGGTACACGTAGGTGGCAATAATGTCGGAGCTCTCCATGTTCAAATTGTTCTGCATCAGCAGCACCTTCTCAAAGCCGATGCTCATGATGCTTCCGATGTTCAATATCAGCAAAATGATGATCGTCGGCATGATGCCGGGAATGTTAATATGCCAGATCCGCTGGAGCCGTGTAGCCCCGTCCACCCTCGCGGCTTCATGCAGCTGGTTGTCGATGCCGGCGAGCGCAGCCAAATAAATAATGGAGCTCCATCCCATGGTCTGCCAAACATCGGACAGCACGTACAGCGTTTTGAACCAGCCCGGCTCAGTCATGAAATTAATCGCCTTGCCGCCGAACATCTCAATAAAATGATTGAGGATGCCGTAGCGCGGCGACAGGAAAATCATCATCATCCCGACGACCACGACGATCGACAGGAAATGCGGTGCGTAGGTTATCGTCTGTACGAATCGCTTGAATTTCTCGGCACGTACCTCATTCATGAGCAGCGCCAGAATGATCGGCACCGGGAATCCGACGGCCAGGCTGTACAGCCCGATTCCGAGCGTATTCTTCATCAGGCGCCAGAAATAATAGCCGTTGAAAAACCGTTCGAAATGGTCGAGTCCGACCCAGGGGCTGCCCCAAATCCCTTGGGTTGCAATAAAATCCTTAAATGCAATCTGGATTCCGTACATCGGCACATACTGGAACAGGATGTAGTAGGCAATGACCGGAGAGATCAGGACGTACAGCTGCCAATTACGCCAGATCCGGTTCCACTTATAGCGGCTGCGTTTCGTTTCAGTTGCCGCGATGGCTGGAGACTGCAGCGACGTGTTGGCCAATTTAGCATCACCTCATTGAGAAATAGTAGGGGGACGAAAAATCGGTGTAGACTGCCCCGAAATGACAGCGCTTGCAATTTTGTGATTAAAAAAATGAAGGTTTCCCCCTTCCTGCATACGATAAAGCTTTTTCGAAAATGAGATCCACCATCTTCCCCCTTTTGGTTTGTTCGTTGTGCCACATTGGCAACCATGAAGCTATCTATGCATTAAACCCATGTGACATGGGGTTTAATCCTTTTTGGATATAGACTCAAATTAAAAGATATCATTTGGATGATAATTTGGACCTCTTTAAGCAGGCAGTTTCTAGAATAATGGGGTTAGACGAGATATTTAGGGACGGTGACTCGTATATATAAAAGCTTGTTATACAAGCAAAATAAACGAAGACAAGACAAAATGAGTTCTATAGAGGAAGGTGCTGGGTAAATCCAAAACATGATCAAAAATATCCAAAAACCTTTGATTTTTTTCCCATGATAATATAGCCGCATCGTAATTGTCAAACATTTTTTTGGATTAATTTTGGTGTTATTCCTGGAATTTTGGCGCAAAAAACATCACAAATACAGCTGAAAAACAATACAAAAGCAGAAAAAAACACTACAAAAACAGCGCAAAAACAGCCGCAAGCTTTGCAAGCTTGCGGCTGCTATTTTTACGCCTATTTCCTACTCGTGATCGAATTGCACACGGCCAAACTATTATATCCGATCCAATCTGGAGGACTCCCGAATGATCAAAGAGCAGGGCAGCAAAATTTTGGTAGCCGCCTTGAAATGTCCGTCCAAGTAATCGACGATGGATTTCGCGGCGACTCTGCCGATTTCATGCTTCGGCACCGAAACGGACGTGAGCGGCGGGGTCGTATACTGCGCTACATCGATATTGTCCATGCCGACAATCGCAATATCGCCCGGGATGGTGCCGCCGTTCTCGATCACCGCCCGCATGGCCGGAATCGCCAGCATGTCGCTTGCGCAAAATACCGCCGTCGGCCATTCCGCCTTCGGCAGCTTGCCCAGCAAATCGTTCATATGGCTAAAGCTTCGATCCACGTTCCAGCCCGTGTTCATGATCCAGTCCTTCCGCAGCTCCAGATTCGCTTCAAGGATCGCGAATTTGTAGCCGACATACCGCTCCTCGCTCTCCATTTGATTGGAATAGGCAGGTCCCCCGATAAAAGCGATCCGCTTGTGCCCTTGATCAATCAAGTGGCGCACCGCGGATCTGGCGGACAGCACCCGGTCACAATCCACCACCGGGACGGTCAAGCTTTCATCGTTTAAGCTTACCCCCATAATCGCGACGCCTTCCTGCTGGATGAGCTCAAACAATTCCTGGTCATACCAGCTGATCGCAACCAAGCCCTGGGCCCCGGTCTCCTTCAGCATCAGCCGCAGCCGTTCTGCATCGCTAACCTCCTCGCAGGTGCGAACGATGGCCGGAGGCTGTCCGAGCTCCTCCATTTTTTCATGGAAGCCTGCAAGAACCTTCGAGAAATAAGGATGGTCATCCATCAGAAGCTGAGGAACGATACAGACGATTCGCTTGATCTCCGTTCCATTATCACGTGCTGTCTGCATCGGTTCCTGAAGCTTATACCCCAGCTCAAGCGCCGCCTCCCTGATTCTCTGCTTGGTGTCTTCGCTGACCGGACGGCTTGTATCGTTGCTGATTGCCCGCGAGACCGTGGATATGGATACCCCGACCCGCTCGGCAATGTCTTTTAGTCTAGCCAAACGTATTTCCTCCTCCGCAAAGTTGGAGCCAAATTCTCGCTTTCTATTGATCCTATCATACCTTGGACCCATTTAGAGCGTCAAATCGCGCCGAAGAGGAGGATGTATACCACGAAACCGCAGCAGACGGAATCGGCGAATAAGCCTTAGGATCAGGAAGATACGACCGTCCGTCCGGCCTCCTTCTCCTGCTTCCCGATACGGAACAGCACCAGTGCCAGCC
Organism: Paenibacillus sp. FSL W8-0919; assembly: GCF_038003785.1. Lineage (NCBI taxonomy): Bacteria > Bacillati > Bacillota > Bacilli > Caryophanales > Paenibacillaceae > Paenibacillus > Paenibacillus sp. FSL W8-0919. The sequence continues at coordinate 2,896,413 of NZ_JBBOPV010000001.1, read as the reverse complement.
CCACAGCAATCGCAACACCCGCTGCCCCAAGCCATGTGATTGATGATAGAGATATGCTATTAACGGCAATACCGCCGAGTCCGGCCCCCGCAGCCATGGACAGCTGCATCACCGACTGGTTCAGTCCCAGCATGACTCCGGATGATTCCGGCTCCAGCTGGACCAGGTTGAATTGTTGTGTCGGACCGGACGACCAGGCGGACAAAGACCATAGGATCAGCATGGCGAACACTGGAAAAGCTGCAGCGGATGCATTCGTGAACGATAGCAGGGCTAACGCAAAAATGTGGATGATCATCCCGAAGGTAAGGGTCAAGGATACACCCCACCGGTCGGTGCTGTATCCGCCGAATTTCGACCCGACCAGGCTCGCAATGCCGAAAGCGAACAGCGCTGCGCTGATCCATTGTTCGCCCAAGCCGCTGACGCTTAGAAGATAAGGGGAAAGATACGTATAAGCTACGGAATATCCCCCAAGCCAGAAGAAGGTTATTCCCAAACCGAGCGCCACTTTCGGCTTTCGAAGCAGTGCAAATTGCTGAAGCAGCGGAACCGGAGCATCGCCTTGAATTTTCGGAATCGCTTTATATAAGACAACCATCGCTACGATACCCAGAACGGCAATCAGGCCGAACACCGACTTCCAGCCGAAAGCGGCGGCTGTCACGCGCCCGAGCGGGACACCGATAATGAGCGAAGCGGTAAAGCCCATGACAACCGTGGCAATGGAGCTTGCCTGCTTGCCCTGCGGTGCGATGCGGGCGGCGATGCCGAGCGCGGTGACGACCACCATCCCTGCCCCCATCGCCATAATGATGCGGGCAATGACAAAGGGAACATAGCCGGGAAGCGCGAACGACAATAGATTCGCAACAACAAACAGTCCGAGCGAATAAACCAGCAGCCGCTGGCGTTCCAGCTTCGCGGTCAGCGCCATCAACACCGGGGTCAGAACGGCGTACACCAGCGAGAAAATCGTAATCAGCTGGCCCGCGGCCGTAATGGTGATGCCGAGGGAATCCGCGATTTTGTCCAAGATCCCCGAGATGATGTATTCCGATGTCCCTACTAAAAAACTCACGATAGCCAGCAAGTATATTTTCCAAGCATTCTTCATAATTCCACTCCTTATATATTTAAATATCGCAAAATATCGATATATGAAACCAATAAATATACATATCGTAATATGTAGATATGTAGTGCGGAACAAGACTGAATATTCCTTGGCCAAGGAAGCATTCAGTTCTTGTAGGTTATATTTCCTGCTTCAAATATTCGCCGATTTGACGGATGACTTCCTCATCACGCTTGTAATACGTAAATTTGCCGATCCGCTCGGTCTTGATCAGTCCGGCCCGCTGCAAAATGGACAGATATTGCGAAGCTGTCGATTGCGTCATATTCAATTTCTCGGTCACCTGGCTCACGCATACCCCGATTTCCCTCATATCAATCCCTTCATGGGGCGTAAAATGCTGCTCAGGCTCCTTAAGCCACCGCAAAATATCAAGCCGCGATTCATTGGACAGTGCTTTGAAGATTTCGATTGGTTTCATACGAATCATTATATCGTGAATTATCGATATGTCAACGGTCGTTTCCGGTCGGACATTACGTGATCATCTTCAGAATGTTCACGATCTCCTGTTCCGTTCTCGAATCCTGCACGGAATCAACATGATCCGGCTGGAACAACTGGTATTTTTTCAACTGGTAAAAGTCCATCAACGCCTGCTTTAAGGTCATGTCGTAATGAATCGAGAACAGCGGGTCCATGATCCGCCGAAGCACGGCATCATCTTGAACCATAAACAATGCGGCATTCAAACGGTTGAAGACGCCTTGCTCCATCCCTGCCTCGAAAAAAGTCTCCAAGTTTCGATATCGGATCTGCTGTGCTGCAATCAGACGGTCAAACAGCGTCGGGTAGGAATCTCTCAGATCTTCCAGGAAGAGATCCGACACATAAACGACGCACCGCAGCGATTGCTCGTATATTTTCTGAAAGCGTTCGGCAAAATCGATGTCCTGCTGAATAATGCAGGTTACGCGGCGATAGGCGCATTCGAAGCCGCGACGGAAGCCCAAATCAAGCGGCAATTCGATGTCAACGTACTTGGGGTCCTTCGCACGACGCAAGCACTTCTTCCCCATTTCAGGCAAAGCGACGGCGGTACGGTCATCAATGTATCCTCCGTTGGCGGAAGAGTGGCTTTTCCGCTGCTGTCGCTGTATCATGCGAGCAAATGGGCCATCGAAGGCTTTTCGGAATCCCTTTTTTACGAGATGGCTGCTCATCAAATCAAGGTGAAGCTCGTAGAACCCGGCAACGTGGCCACGGATTTTACCGGACGCTCCCTCGATCTGTTGACCGATACGTCGCTCGATGCTTACGCCTCGTATACGGAAACGGTTCTGCAAAAACAGATGAACAGCTTTGACGTTCATGCTTCCGAACCGAAGCTCATAGCGGAAACGATCTTCGAAGCGGCAACCGATCCGTCCGATCGCTTCCGTTATTTGGTTGGGGCTGATGCCCATTACCTGATGGATCTGCGAAGCAAAACATCGGATGAGGAGTTTATGGCAGGCATAACGAAGCAGTTCAGCTGAAGATCAGCAAAGATGCAAGCCGCCCTACAGCCTTATTTTCCAGGCTGGGGGCGGCTTATCCAGATTAATGGCTGGATGTCACCCGCTTTGCTCGGCCTTCTCCACGTACAGCCGGCAGCAGGGACAACAGGCCCAGAACGGCTAGCAAGGCGCCGACCCAAAGCGGTGAAGCCAGGCCCAGTCCAGCATCAATCGTCAGCCCGCCTAAAGAAGACCCTACCATGACCCCCAAGCTGATCACCGAGCTGTGAATCGTCGTAACAATGGATCCCGTATCGGCTACGCGCGTTACCCGGGTAGCCATCGCAGGGTTCATCGGCACGCCAACCAGACCGACGATCACAACGGAGATCACAGCGATCGCGGGGCTGTGAACGAACAGGCCGAACATCACGAGCGCAGCGGTCAGTGCGGTCAAGCCAATCGTCAGAATCGGCATCATGTAATGATCCGCCAGCCTGCCGGTAACGATGTTGCCGATGACCGTCGCGATGCCGTAAACGCCGAGCAGCATGGGTACGGTCTCAGCACCGAAGCCTGACAGATCGGTGAGTATCGGGGAAAAATAGCTGAACGCGGCGAAGGTCCCCCCGATGATCAGCATGCTGGTGGAATATGCCGCCCACAGCCTAGGATTCTTAAGCGCGCCGATCTCCTCCCGAAAGCTGATCTTCTCGGACTTCGGCATGGACGGGATCGTGAACAGGCCGATAAGTCCCGATATGAGCAATAGAATCACAACCGCCCAGAAGCTCGCTCGCCAGCCAAATTGCTGTTCGATCCAGATTGCAAGCGGCAGGCCGATGGCGGTAGCCACCATCAATCCGCCTAGAACGATCGAGGCTGCACGTCCTCTGGCACTCGGGCCCACCAGGCTGAAGCAGATCGTCAGCGATATGCCGAAGGCCGCGGCGGAGGATAGGCCGGTCATGATCCGGGCCGCCATCATCACCTCGTAGCTTGGAGCCATAGCGCCAAGCACCTGACCGGCCAAGAAGATGGCGGAGACGATCATGAACGATTGCTTTCGCGGCACTTTCAGCAGGACAGCGGTCAGCAGCGGCCCTCCCACGATCATCCCCGCGGCATATGCAGTGATCAAGTACCCGATCGCTGCCACCGATACTTGGAATTCCGCAGACAGTGCAGGCATGATCCCCGCGACCATAAACTCGGAGGTCGTCATGGAGAAAATCATAAGACCCATAATATAAATGGATAACGGCATACAAAATCCACTCCTTCACAAATATTTTTGTAGTGATTGGTACAAAAATTGGTCGGTCATCGTCTATGCCGCACCAGGCTCTTATTAGCGGACATGGGCCCACTCGGGCTTTCACTCGGAACTGTACCGGGATTACCTTCTTCACCAGACTTTATAGGGCCTCACCGAACCATTCACCGAACCTCTTAGCGGGCTGACACCGGACCGTCAAACGTTTTCTGGGAGCTGCTTTTTAGCAGTCTCAACTTTTTTACTACACAGTACAAAATTGAAGTAATTAAACGACTTTATCGCCGCCCGCCCTGTCTAAACGAAGCCTGCAATGGCTGCAGGACGATGCTGCCCGGCCTCAACGTCCGGAAAATACGCTATGCTGTTCTCACTGTAAACGGCTCCTTTCCTAAGTTTCCAGCTCATTATATATATTTTGTAACGATCGGTCAATAAGCTTCGCCAGCCTATTCCCCGACTTGAGCAAAGGTCCATTCTCACGTAACAACCCAAACGCGAAAACCCCCGCCTCACTTTCCGTAAGACGGGGTTTCCTGCGCTTCCGCTCCTTGCTTGCCTACGCCTGCACTTCTTGCGCAGCGTCCAACAGCACGGCGTTGATTCCGTTCAGGAATGCGAGCGCGCTGGCCTTGATGATATCCGTGTCCATCGCGCGGCCGGAATAGCTCTTCCCTTGGTACTCGATTCGGATGTTAACCCGGCCGATGGCCTCTTTGCCGCGGGAAAGGCTGTTGATTTTGTAATCCTTCAGCTCAACGTCCAGGCCAACGATCGTCTTGATGGCGCCGTACAGCGCATCGATCGGGCCGTCTCCCACCGTGCTGTCCTGCACGGTCTCCCCGCCTTTCTTCAGCTTGACGGTAGCCGTAGGGTGCAGGGCATTCGTGACGACCTGGAAGGAATCCAGCTCATACAGATGGCTGCCGGCGTCTTCGTAAGTCCGGTGATGCGTAACCAGGTAAAAGACGTCATGGTCGTACACTTCCTTCTTCGCGTCGGCCAACTGAAGAAATTTCGCGAACAGCGCCTCGAATTCCTCGCCCTCGCCTGCGTCAAAGCCCAGCTTCTCGACCGCGTTTCGGAAGGCGTGTCTTCCCGAACGGGCCGTCAGAATCAGCTCCATGCTGTCGGCGCCAACCTCCTCCGGCGACATGATCTCATACACCTGCTTATCCTTCAGCAATCCGTCCTGATGGATGCCGGAGGAGTGGGCAAAGGCGTTCTCGCCCGTAATGGCCTTGTTCACCTGCACATCCAGCCCCGTCAAATACGTCAGCAGGCGGGAGGTCTTGATCAGCTCCTTCGTCCGGATGTTCGTGCTCGCGTTGAAATAATTCTCCCGCACCTTCAATCCCATCACCACTTCCTCCAGCGATGTATTGCCGGCGCGCTCTCCCAATCCGTTGATGGTGCACTCCACCTTCTCGGCGCCGTTCTTCACGGCTGCTAGCGTATTGGCCGTAGCGAGTCCCAGGTCATTATGACAATGAACGCTTAGAATGACTTGATCGTTCAGGTTTTTGAGCCGCTCGTTGATTTTGCGAATCAGCTCGCCGAACTCTTCCGGCACGGCATAACCGACCGTATCGGGGATGTTAATCATCGTTGCCCCCGCTTTGACGACCGCTTCGATCGTTGTCCACAGGTATTCGAAGTCGGACCTGGAAGCGTCCTCTGTGGAATATTGCACCTGCGGCAGCAGCGTTTTCGCATATTTCACCGCATCGACGCCCATTTGCAGCACCGCATCCTTGGAGCGGTTGAATTTCTTCTCGACATGGATATTCGAGGTTCCGAGCACGATATGAATCAGCGGGTTTTGCGCCAGCTTGATGCTTTCGTACACCGCGTCGATGTCGCTCTTCACGGCCCGCGCCAGCGCGGTAATCGAGACGCTGTCACCTACGGTTCGTGCAATTTCCCGGACGGACTCGAAATCCCCGGCCGACGAAGCAGGAAAGCCCGCTTCAATGATGTCCACGTTCAGCCGTTTCAGCTGCTGGGCAAATTCAATCTTCTGGTGCACGTTCATTTTCGCGCCCGGTACCTGTTCTCCGTCGCGCAAGGTTGTGTCAAGGACGATAATGCTTCGTGTCATTTCTGATTCCTCCCCGGAAAGTTATCGTTGATCTATATCTATTTCAAGCGGGGTTGGTTAAACCCGGAATTTAACCAACAAAAAAACCCCGTCTCTGCTATAGAGACGAGGTTGAACCCGCGGTACCACTCTAATTCATTTTACAAGTAAAATGATCTTCTTCGATGGCCATCACCATCTATCCCTGTAACGGTGGAACTCCGGCTTACCCTACATTGTCAGGCAGCTGTTCATAGACGAGTTCAAAGGGAACGACATTACCGTTTCGCACCTGCCAACGGCTCTCTGAAAAGTCATTTCGCTTCTACTATTTCTAATCGAAACATTTGGATTATGCGATTGAATTGATAACTATGTTAGGGAATGAACAGCGATTTGTCAACCCTTTATTTCCCAATTGGTTATACCAATGAGTGCGCCGGCAGCAAGCCGGATTTTCTCACATTGTCCAGGAAGTCCTGGAACTCCGGAATATTCAGCTGCTGAGCCGCGTCGGACAGAGCGGTCGCCGGATCGGGATGAACCTCCACCATGACGCCGTCCGCGCCGGCAGCGAGGGCCGCTCTTGCACATGGAGCCAAAATATCCTTGCGTCCCGTAGAATGCGTAACGTCCACGAGCACTGGAAGGTGGGTTTCCTGCTTCAGGATCGGCACCGCCGAGATGTCCAGCGTATTTCTTGTAGCCTTCTCATAGGTCCGGATTCCGCGCTCGATCAGCATGACCTGCGTATTGCCGCGGGATACGATGTATTCGGCGGCATGCACGAATTCATCGATCGTAGCCGCAAGCCCGCGCTTCAGCAGAACCGGGGTCTTGACGTCGCCCGCTGCTTTGAGCAGCTCGAAATTTTGCATATTCCGGGCGCCGATCTGAATGACATCGATATAGTCGCAGGCAAGCTCGATATGAGCTGGATCCACGATTTCGCTGATCGTTTTCAATCCGAATTCGGAAGCCACTTCCTTCAGAATTTTGAGCCCCTCAACGCCCAGGCCTTGGAAATCATACGGCGATGTTCTCGGCTTGAACGCCCCGCCGCGCATCACGGTGATGCCCGCTTCTTTCAGGGCCTTTGCGACCTGGCGAACCTGTTCGTAGCTCTCAACCGAGCATGGTCCAGCAATCATAACCGGCGTTCCGCCGCCAATGACCGTATCCCCAAGCTGGATCAAGGTGTCCTCCTTCTTCTTCTTGCGGCTGACGAGCAGATGCTTCTTATGGTCGACCTGCTGCAGCTTCAGCGATGCCTGGAAGATCTGCTTGAACAGATGCCGCACCGTTTCGTTATCGAACGGGCCGTGGTTGTGCTCGACCAGGGCATCCAGCATTTTTTTCTCGCGTACCGGGTCGAAATTCGGCACTCCCTGCTTCTGCTTCTCCTGCCCGATCTCCTGGGCTAGGCGCGCCCGCTCCGACAGCAGCTCCAGCAGCTGCAAATTGACGGAATCCAGCTCTGATCGCAATTGCTCCAAACGTCCTTGACTCATATCGAATCTCTCCCTTATGTGTATGATCTGATATAAATAAAAAAGACCCCCCGCCGCAAGGGACGAGGAGTCGTGGTACCACCCTTATTAGATATGCAAAAAAACAGTTCCTTCTTCGCTTATCTCACTTGAACCTCTTAACGCGAGGGCCTCGGGTAAACCTACCGCTTCCCATTCTTTGGAATGCGAGCTATCGGAATACCGGCTCCGGAATGAACTTCGGCGGAGAATCTTCACCCGGGCGCTCTCAGTCGGTGGCAGCCCTTTCCTGTCAGGAAGCTTCTGTCGCTTACTCTTTCCATCATTGCTTGTTGCAGCATGTCTTGTTATGAATTTATAAAGCATTGTATTACACACGGCAAAGGAATTGCAAGAGTTTATTTTAAAGCTTAGGTGCTTTGGTGTGGTGAATCGCCAAATACAAGGGCAACGGACTCGAGGCCAGGCTTTGTATTAAAAAGAAATGCCGGCGGGTTCCGCCGCTTCCCTGTTCATCCATTTCCCGTTGGTGAAATCCGGGATCGCAACGGCGGCGCTTCCAGTCTCGATCGATTGTTCGGACAGGGCGGTCACCGCCATCCAGGACGCCATATCATAGACGTCGATCGGCATCTCCCTTTCCTGAAGAACACTCTCGACAAATGCGCGGAGGCACAGATAGTCCATCCCGCCATGGCCGCCCCGCACGCCGTCTTGCATGTATTCGGTCCACAGCGGATGCTCGTATTCCTGAAGGTAATGCTCAAAGGGTTCCCACTCATGGAGCGGACTTCGTCCTTCCAGGTGAATGACGCCTCCGTCCTCCATCCAGATGCCCCGGGTTCCCTGAACGCGCCCGCCGCGGGAATATGGACGGGGCAGCGACGTATCGTGGGTCAGCAGAATGGTCTCCCCGTTCGCACATTGAATCATGGTTGTTACGACATCGCCAAGGGCCATCTCCGTCCGTGCCACGGGATGGTCTTCGCCCAAATGCCGGCGGGCCCAATCCCTTACGCCGCGCGATTTGGTCGCCATGGAGGACAGCTTGGTCATCCGGTTTCCGCGATTGATATTCAGCAATTTGGCGGCAGGACCCAGACCATGCGTCGGGTACACGTCGCCGTTGCGGCGCAAGTAATTGTGGATGCGATAGTGGCGGTTCTCTATTCCTTTGGCAACCTCATCCCGTAGATCATGCCCGTATGCCCCTTGGCAGTGGATCAGCTCGCCGAACACTCCCTGACGGACCATATGCAGCAGCGCCATTTCCTCCCGGCCGTAACAGCAGTTTTCCAACAGCATGCAAGGCGTGCCGGTCGCTTCATACGTGCGCACGAGCTGCCAGCATTCCTCCAAAGAAGCGGCTCCCCCCACTTCCGACGCCACGGGCTTGCCGACCTGCATGGCCGCTATGGCAATCTCGCTGTGGCTGGTCCAGGATGAGGCGATAATAACCGCCTCAACATCCTCGCGACCGATGACCTCGCGATAATCCGAGCAGCTGGCTGGGGCAGGTCTGCCCATATCGGTTACCACTCTCGCGGCCTCTTCAAGCCGATCCTCGTAAAGATCGGATATGGCCGCAATTTCCACGTCCGGCATTTCTACAAGCAGCTCGAGCAGACTTTTGCCGCGCTTGCCCAGACCGATGAAGCCGAGCCGCAGCGTTTGTCCTCTCCCGCCGATCATCCTGTTCATATTTCGACTACGCTCCTTTTCGATTGGCAGGCTATAGATGCTTCCTTAACCTGCATCACGTAAAATGCTGTTTTCCGCGTTTCCCCTCATCGGCTTAAATATGCCGACCTCCGCGTAATTATTCCATTGATTCGAGGTATTGCCCGAACCGTTAATCCGGATATACCTCGCGGTGACTTCCGGAAAAAGGAACACCTCCGGTTCGGCCGTCAATCCCGAGCTGACCCCCTCTGCATACACCTGCTCCCAATGAACACCGTCCACTGAAACATCGATGGTGAAATAGGACTTTCTCGTATTTCCGCTGAAAAACGCGATCGATACCGCTCCAACCTGCTTGGCCTCGCCGAGGTCATACTGAATCCACTGCGGTCCCTCCGAGGTCCAGCGGGTAATCATGTCTCCGTCCATCGTTTTATCGGGCGTATGGCCTTGGTTCGCCTGAGGGACTGCGCTGGCCGTGACCTCCCGGACCGGCAGACGGAAGCCCGGAGGGGGATCGCCGATCAAAGGTCCGACCGTAAAGGCAATCGTATATCGGTTGCTCACTTCCGGCCTCGACGGATCGGTCACGTCAATATAGGTTTTTCCCGGAATACTTTCAGCCGTCTGGACCGAAACCTCATGACCGGACACCGCCTCGACCTTCGGCACCTTCGACCGCTCCCCGTACGGCACTGTCCATTCGTAATACGTGCGCTGCGGGTCAAATCCGGCGAGAGGGGTCCCGTCCACGAGGATGGATTCGGCTTCAGGCAGCGGAACCTTCTCAGGCAGCGGACCATCCGGGATCGTCCAATCATCGAGGCTGCGGACGTCCGGAGACACTTCCGGCAGCGGTGCCGAGGCTGTCAGCGGAACCATCCACAGGGACAGACGTCCTCCGGTCACGCCCTCCATATGGACGGCCAGCTTCCGAATGCCGTGATTGACGGTTTGCCCCGAAGGATTCGGCGTCCCTTCCAGCGGCTCAGCCTTCATCGCGCTAAACGCCGCTCCCTCCGGAGCGTCCAGCATCCGCACGTACAATTTCTTATCGTTCTGCGTCAACACGGCCTCTTGTCCGCTGCCGAGCACGTCGATCTCGGCTTCCGTGTGCATGAACCAATACAGCTCGGACGGCGACTTGAGTTCGAACTCGTCTTGAACAATCAATTGCTCGCGATCGCCGGTCAGCATCAATCCCCGCTTGTAGGACCATGCATCCTTCGGATACCGCTCGGTCAGGTCGATCACGCCAAATGCGCCGCGAGGCTTGGATTCGCTCCGGACAAGCGGTGCCTTGGCGCCGTAATCCTGCATAAACACAGGGTTTTCTTGCGGATTGATGACCATGACGTTCTGCCCCTGCGCGCCTTTGCGGTAATAAGTCCAGCGTTGACCGCCGGCATAATCCCAGAAGCCGGGGAGACTGTAATTCTCCATCCCCAAATCGGTTGCCCAGCGTTCTCCCAGCGCATCAAATACAAAGGTGCCGGCGTCCATATCGATATGGCTGAGCAGCGTATCGTTAAACCCCTTTATCGAGGCATACGCATCGTTCAGATTTGACCAGCCGCTGCGCATGGATATCGATTCGATTCCGGTAAATACCCGGTCGAGCGCTGCCGGCTGCTCGTCAAACATGCCCGGGCGGTAGAACAGCAGATAGTACGGGGAAAAAGCCCCTTCCCGCCGGGTCAGCTCCCCCGCATACCAGGCGTAATGCGGCTGATCGTAGAAATCGGCCATCCAGAGCGTTTGGGGATGCACGTTCGGCGTTGCCGAATCGTAAAAGTTAAAAAATCCTCCCGGCCCCCATAAATGCAGCGGATATTCCCCCGATGCCTTCACGCCCTTCAGCTCCGCCAAGCCATAGTCGGTTCCGAGCGTATTATGCATTGCAGCAATCTTATAAAAAAGGAACTCGGTCCCGTACTGCCAATAATGCGGCCCTTCAGGCCATGAGCCGTCCTCCGCGAAGAATCGAAGCGTATGCTGCAGCTTGCCGTAGGACCCCCGGAGAATTTCCAGTCCGGCTTGAGTCGCTTTCTCGTCATCGCCGAGCATGGCGAGCGCCGCAACGGCAAAGCTGCCGTTATCCACGAAATTGATGTTGTTGAACTCCCCATTATGGGTGAATTCCCCACGGTACCAAGCGAGTGCATGACTGAACGCATGCTTCATGACCGCCTCCCGGACCATGCTCCGCTCTTGTTCCGTCATGGCGTCGTACAGCCAGTCGTAAGCGAGCGTAAATCCAAGCGTCATATACGTTAAGGAGAGCATATTGTTATAGCGGCCTCCCCAATCCGGGAACGACGCGGCGGATTCAAGTTCCTGCACGGCCCGCTGTGCGTAAGCCTCATCCCCGGTTAGCCGGTACATCATCGCCGTACGGATCAGCAAATCCCGCACATTGCTGTTGCTCCCCCCGTTCGGAAGATAACCGTACGGCTCCGCATCCAGCAGCCGATCCGTTTCCCGCTTCAGCTGCTCAAACCAAGCCGTGACGTATTCATCCTTGCCGATCAGGCTGCGGGTTAGGGCAAAATCCTCCGCATTCGCCAGAACGCGCGGATGGACGCCTTCGTTGCCGCTGGATGCAAGCTTCCCCATCAAGTCTGTCTCATCCGGTATAACAAAAATATAGGCCTTGCCCGTAGCCGATTTCCCCGACGCCGTCGTTGCCGTCACTTCAAATGAATCGTAGCCGACATCATTCGAGGCAGGCGTATAAGTAAACGAACCGTCCGAAGCTAGAGACATTTCGCCGCGCGGAGCGCCGGTCAGCGTCCACTCCACAGCCTCCTCCGAGAGAAGACGGCCTATCCGCCCTTCTAATGGCGTGTTCTTCCCGGTGGAGTACCACAGGAGGTCAAGCACGGGCGGCCCGTCCTTCGGCAGCACCTCGATCATGGCCGCCGCGGCGGCGGGCCCTCCCTCCTTGCCGATGGCCACAAACAGGAAGGAATCCGGGCCGGCGTAATCCCGGTTCGGGTAATAGCGGAACGAACCGTCGGAAGAGACGCTTACCGTGCCGTGGCGGGGCGCCGCCGCCAGCTCAAAGGAAACGGAGCCGCCGGAGGTACCGGAGCTGTCCGCAGCGGTCAGCTGCCCGTCCAAAACGCCGTTTTCATTCACGGTGCCCGCATAGGGCTCGGCAGTCAACCCGGGTGGAGTGTCCACCGTGACCACGGCCTGCCTCGTTACGCCCGACGAATGGGAGGCGGCGGAAATGACCGAATAACCCGCATGATGCGCCGCGACCTCTCCCGTCTGGTACACCGACGCCGTGACCGTGTTGGAGGAGCTCCACTCCAGGAAGGTATCGGACGCATTCTCCGGTGCAAAGGATGCCTGAATGCGTCCGGCTTCGCCCGTTCTCAAGCTGATGATCTGCGGATCGAGCGTAAATTCCTCAAGCGGGACATATTCCCGAAGGGAAAGCTGGTCGAACCATACCGTGCCCGCCGATTTTTCCAGAAACGCCTCCACCTTTCCCTGCGGGCTGGCATCCATATCGGAAGCGACATGGATGACATGGCTGAAGCGGGTCCAATCCCGGGTTCCCTTCTGCCCTTGGACCGCATAGCTGATGCTGCTCGAGCCGTTCCGCTTGTACTGAAAGCGTACCACGACCTGATCCGTCACCTGCTCGAGCTTATACATGCCGGTGAGCAAGTAGCTCTTGCCGGCTTCAATCCCTGCCGCAGGCAGCGTAATCGCTCCCCGGTCGGTGCCGGAAGCGGTGCCGGAAATGGAAACCGAGCGGCTCCCGCTATAATACACGTCCTGATCCACCGCGAACACCGGGTTTCCGGCCGCCCTCCATTCGCTGACATGCTCCGGCGCGACCTGGTCCAGCCAGGTGGACTTGGCCGTTACGGCTTCAAAATCCGAATTCATTAGCAAATTGCCGGCCGGTGCCGCCCCTTGAGCCGAAACAGGCCTTCCCGCCGCAGGAAACACCCCCGCCGTAAGCGCGATGACCAGAACCATGGACAGCCAGCGCTTGAAGTTGAAGCTCATCATCCATTCCTCCCTCTCACAAGGATTTACTTCGGGTTTATCGTTCCATCATACTTGCTCTGATTTGCTCGTTAACGGCGTTTCGCAAATCCAGCAGCCATCCAGCATCCCGCGGGTAGCGCTCAAAGGACAGCGGCGCTTCGAGCGACACCTCAATCATGTTAAGAACTTCGTCCCTCCCGATGGTTTGCTCCAGCAGCTCAAGCGCCCTGAGATCCTGCAGCGCTTCGCGGAATACCTTCATCCGTAAGGAGCATACGGGACCGTCCTCGCCCGGATATACCAGAAAGGCATCGCCGGATGGATAGCCGATATCCGCATCGGTGGTCAGATAGGGGTTCACCGGCCGCTTAGAGTATTGGGAGTTCCAGAAATTGAAGCCCCAATGGAGGAAGCCCTTAATCCGGTACTTATACAGCTGCAGCCCGAGGATGCGGTTCCGCTCGGACGGAAAGGAGAAGAAGCGGTTTGCCACCTGTTTATATTGGCTGCAGCAATAATAGGTCCACAGGGGGGCAACTCCGGATTCGAGAAACGGCTGAAGCTTGTCCGTCGCCGGAATCGGATTCGGAACCAGCCCCTCCTTATAAAACGCATAATCGGACAGTGCGTCGATCCGGGGATAATCTCCCACCGCTACATCCACGATTTCCGCCGCTTTCCGGTAAGTCTCCAGATGCTCCAAATGGGGCTCGTCCGATACATGGAAGAATATCCTGTCCTCAATGCCAAGCCCTCGGATCAGCTGTACAAGCTCCTTTAGAAACCGGGCTAGGAATTCCCGATACTCCGCCCCGAGCGCATCCGTGTCCCAACCGAAGAGGCGCCTCGTCTCCCCGTCCTCCCGGACCATAATCTTCGGCGCATGAGCTGCTCCCCACTGGGTAAACAAATGCGAAAATTCGAAATATTCGATGCCAAGCCGCTGCCCCATCTTGATCCAGCGCTCCAGCTTATCGAAGCCGAAAGCATATCCGTCACCGGACTTCTCCACATCCACAAGCTGGACCGTCAGCCGCTCTCCTCCTACGGCGGTATCCAGCGGCGGCGTGAACAGCGGAGTAAGCAGCATATTGATGCCATGCTCCGCCGCAGTCTCGACGTACCGCTCAATCAAGCGCCAATGCTCCTCCGAAAACACCTCCACCCCGTAAAATTGTGCCAGACCGTCACAGTGGAACCATTCCGTCCGGATCAGCCGCTGCTTCGGCAGGGAAGCCGGGATCACATCCACTTCAAACCGTTCCCCGCCAAGCTCTTCCCCATGCTGGGAATAAAAGACGACCTCGATCGCATGAATGCCGGGTTCGGCCCGCTCCGTCACCTGAACCTCCAACCATACGGACCGCCACTGATTTCCCGGGGAATGAACCCTATTCTCCGGATCCAGCGGGTACAACGGATCGGGGTAGAGCCCCGGCGTCGACCGCAGGATATGCCCGTCATGGTCCGGATAAATCGGAAATTCGGACGGAACCAGCCCGACCGCATACACCGATACGGATAACCCTTCGGGGGCCTTTGCCTCGACACGCACATCCCTCAGCCTTTCCCCTGTGCGGTAGGCGGTTTGAAAGGACACGATTTCCCGCCGCAAGGCGCTTGTCCGTCGACATGGCGGATCATTCAATTCCGAATCCGTAAACACTTTCGACAACGAACTCAGCGCCCGGGTCTCAAACGCGCTGTCGTTCATACCAGTACCCCGCTTTCCCGTTGATGCTGCGCATCAGCGCTTCCACATAAAAATAATCGCCCCAAATCATATAATCATCAGGACCTCTCCCGCCCCGCACATGGTACGATCCGTGCTTCAACAGCCCTTCCGCACCGTCGTCGTCCAGGGTCGCACAGCGTTCGACCAGCGCTTTCAGCAGACGATCGGCCGCGGAGCCGAGCTCAGCCCTGATCGGATCGTCTTCTTCCAGCAGCGAGCGGATTTCCAGCATGCCGCAGACGGCAATGGCTGATGCCGAGCTGTCACGGGGCGTATCTTCCGCAATCTCCGCGTCAAAATCCCAATATGGAATTCCATCTGACGGAAGGCGTCCGATAAAATACCGGGCGGCTCTTATCGCGGTCTCCAGGTATTCTCGATTTTGCGTATAGCGATAGGATAACGCGAACCCGTACACGGCCCACGCCTGTCCCCTGGACCAGGTGGATCCGTCATGATACCCCTGATGCGTTCCGCCTCCGATCGGAATCCCGCTCTCCTCCCGGAAATAAAACGTATGATATGACGAATCGTCGCCCCGCATTAAATAACGGCGGCTTTTGTCCGCCTGGTGCTCCGCGGCCTCACGGTACCGCATGTCGCCAGTCTGTTCGAACGCCCAGTACAGCAGCGGCAGATTCATCATGCAGTCGATGATGATTCGACCGCCGTTCTGCGGGTCGCCTTTCGGTCCCCATGCCTGCAGGTAACGCCCTTCGGGACGCCAGCGAAGCATCAAATGCTCCGCCGCCTCCAGCGCAAGCGTTCTGGCAGCCTCGTCCCGGTCGATGATCCATGCCGCCACGGCGGAGGGCTGATACAAAAAACCGATGTCATGATGATCCAGGTTGCGCCGGGTCACATGCAGCCGTTCCCGAAAGCTCTCCACCTGCATAAGCGCTGATTCCCTGAACTCCTCTTTCCCGGTATATTCGTAGCAGAGCCAGGTCATCCCGGTATAAAATCCCTCGATCCAATCCCGGTTCTCCCCCCATTCATACCTCTTCTCCGAGGTAATGTGGGGGAACAAGCCGGGGGCACGACGAAGGTTGCCAAGCGTCTTCTTCCATGCGTCCTCCATAGCCTGCTCCCACATGCCGTTTCCCCTCCTATTCCTTAATCGCGCCGACCATGACGCCTTTGACGAAATATTTCTGCAAAAACGGATACAAGAACAGGATCGGCAGCGTTGCAACCATTACGGTTGCATACTTGATCGTCTGCGCCACGGGCATTCGGTCTCCCCCGCCAACCGAGGTCATCATGCTGTTCGTATCGTTCTGGACCAGAATCTCCCGCAAAATGAGCTGAAGCGGAAACAAATCCCGATCTCTCAAATAGATGAGCGCATCAAACCACTTATTCCAATGCCACACGCCATAGAACAGAATCATGACGGCCATCACCGGCATCGAGAGCGGGATGACCACCCGGCATAGAATCGTCCAGTCATTGGCCCCGTCGATGCGGGCCGCCTCCTCTAGCGATACCGGCACGCTTTGGAAAGCGGTCCGCATCACAATCAAATTCCAGGTGGTCATGGCACTCGGGATAATTAATGCCAAATAGGTATCCGTCAAGCCCAGTCCTTGAACGATCAAATACTTGGGAATGAGGCCACCGTCAAAGAACATCGTCAACACGATCAATATCATGATCAAGCTGCCCCACATCACGTTCCGGCGGGATAGCCCGTAAGCCCCGAGCGCAGTCATCACCATATTAAGCGTCGTTCCTGCGACGACATAGAACAACGTGTTCAGATAACTGTTTAGAATGTTCGGATTCTCAAACACCATTTTGTAGGAATCCAAGGAAAATCCGGCCGGCCACCACAAAATCCCCCGGTGCTGCACGAACTGGTTCGGATCGCTGATCGAAGCGAACAGCACGTAAACGATCGGGTACAGCGTAACGGCCGACAAGGTGAACAGCAGAACGACATTGGTTATATCAAACGCATGCTCGCCAAAGCTTTTTTTATGCACCATGCTGTCTGCCTCCTTCTACTACCACAGCTTCGTATCGGAATAGCGTTTGCTGATATAATTCGCTCCCAGCAGCAGCGCCATGTTAATGAGCGAATTAAACATGCCCACGGCTGCGGCGTAGCTGTAGCTCGCCTCCAATATCCCCTTGCGGTACACGTATGTGCCGATGACATCCGCCGTTTCGTACGTGGACGGATTGTACATCAACAGAATCTTCTCATCCTGTAAGACCATGAAGCTGCCGATCCGCAAGATGAACAAAATGATCACCGTCGGCATGATGCCGGGCAGCGTAATGCGGAGCATCTGCTTCCAGCGGCCGGCTCCGTCCACTTTAGCAGCCTCGTAAAGAGAAGGGTCGATGTTCGAGATTGCCGCCAGATATATGATCGAGCCCCAACCGACGCCCTGCCAAATCGCCGAAGTCGTAAAGAGCGTCCGGAACCATTCCGGCAGCCGCAGAAACGGGACCCCTTTCCCTCCAAAAAACTGGATGATCTGATTGATCAGTCCGTCCGTCGACATGAAATCGACCATCATCCCCACCACGACCACGACGGAAATAAAGTGGGGGATATAGGTGATGGATTGCACGGTCCGCTTAAAGAAGCGGCTTCGCACTTCATTTAGCATAAGCGCCAATAGGATGGAGGCGGGAAACACGAAGATCAGGTCATATAAGCCGAGTAACACCGTATTTCGCAATACCCGCTCAAAGAAAAAGCCGGTGAAAAAATCCTGAAAATGCTGAAAGCCTACCCATTCGCTATGCCAGATGCCTTTGCCCGGAGAAAAGTTCTTGAAGGCGATCTGAAGCCCGTACAGCGGCCCGTAATGAAAGATGGCATAAAAAGCCACGACGGGCAGCAGCATGAGGTAAATCAACCGATTGCGCTTGAAATCCTTCCTGACTCTTACGCCGAAGGGTTGGCTGATTCGGGCGGATGCTGCATCCTTCCTGCCTAACTCCACAGTTGTCCCTCCTTTATGCTATTTGCTAAGGTTGACCGGAGCCCATATATCGGTGCGGTCCCGGCTTCTTGATTCAAACAAGTCATTGTTAACGGCTGTTATAGCGGTCCAGCGCGGCCTGCTGAATGGCGACGGCCTCTTCGATTCCCATGCCTTTAATCGTTTCGACGAAGGCTTCGAATTGGTCGATCGGCTCCACGCCCATGATAAATTTGTTCAGCATTTCGTCGTAGTAGGTTTTCACATCGTTCATGATGGATGCGTACCGGGCCGATTCCTCTTCGTTCGGGGAAATGACCGGCATCAAGCGGTCGTTCTTGGCATTCATCCAGGCTTCGATGGCCGACGCTTGCTGCGGCAGCGAGGAATACTGCTCCATATACCTGCGATCCTGGACGAACGGACCGGAGTATCCGGCCATCGCATACTGCGCCAAGGCCTGCGCAATCGGAAGACTATCGTTTTTCGTGATTTGCTCGGTATACGTCGGGTACCCGTCAACCATCTCGTAGCTTTCTCCCTCGATGCCGAAGTTGAACAGCAGTGATCCTTCCTCCCCGTACTTGTAATCAAGCCATTTGACGGTGGCCTCCGGGTTCTGGTTTTTGGATGTGATGGCGGCGCCGTACCCCGTAAACGGAGAATCCTTCTGGCCCAGCGGCGGCGTCTCCCCCTTCTTCAAGGCCACGTTCGGCGCGCCGGCAAGATCAAAGCCGCCGCCCTTCCCTTCCATCATCTGCAGATAGCGGCCGATGCCGCTGCCCGTATAGCCGGTGAAGGCGCCCAGCGTGTTGTTCGTAATTTTGGCGTCCCACAGATTGGAGTCTCCTGAGAGATAATCCGGGTCGATCAGGCCTTCGGCATACCACCGGCTCATCGTTTGCAAAAATTCCTTGAATTCCGGCTGGATCGGACCGTATTTTACGACCCCGTCCACTTGGTAAAAGGAGTCGGTGATCCCCCATGCCCCCAGAAACGCCTTATTCATAGAGAGCTGACCCGGATCCAGGCGAAGCGGGATTTCATCGGCCTGTCCGTTCCCGTTCGGATCGTCGTTCTTGAAAGCGGTCAGAACCGTATGCCACTCTTCGATCGTTTCCGGCATGCCAAGTCCCAGCTTGTCCAGCCAATCCTGGCGGATGATCAGCCCGTTGTAGGTCAACAGGTAGTCGTCGCCCCGCAGAAACGGAAACACGTATATATTTCCGTCGTCCGAAGTAATCATTTTGCGATACTCCGGATTTTCGTCGAGCACCTTCTTTAAATTCGGGGCATGCTGATCAATAAGCTCATTGAGGCGAATCAGGGTGCCGTCTCCAATCAGCTTGTCGGGACCGCCCGAAACGGCGGACCAGTTGTGCTCGATCACGTCGGGCAGATCGCCGGACGATACCATGATGTTGAAGGAGTCCTGCTCCGATCCTGCCGGAGGGTGCTGGAACTGCACCTTGGTTCCCGTCATTTCCTCCAGCTTTTGATATGCCTTGATCTCACCGGCATTTTGAAGGGTTGCGGAAGCGTTGGAATTCAACGTTACCCAGTACGTCAGACTTTCCGGATAGCCGACCTCCTTCGGCGTCCCTTCCTGCTGCGTCTTGGCCGGATCGGCTTCGCCGTTTTGGTCGGAATCAGATTTGCCTCCACCTCCGCTGCAGCCCGTTAATGCCAATACAAATGACATTATTAGGGAAACAAATATGACATTTCGGTTTTTCATTTTAACTATTCCCCCTCCTCGTGTTCATCCTGCGAATATCGCTCCCCTTATCGGGTTCTCCTTGAATTTTAGGGAATGGTCGCGCTTTCGTACATTGCCAAAATTTCTAATACCGTTTACATTTCTTCAGAATGAAGACGCAATTTTTAATATTTCGTTTACAATGTTTACGAAATCGTTCTATAACCTTCACGTTATGTGATATTTATTAACTCACATGTAACAAATTAGAGTGCATAAACAGAAAACAAGCAGTTGCTAGACAACTACTTGTTTTCAACCAATGTTTTGTATTTCCCCGGCGTGATCCCTTCATGCTTTTTGAATACGCGGATGAATCCGACATCATTGTTGTATCCGACGAGGCGGGCGATTTGAGAAATGGTAATATCCGGGTCGTTCATCAGTTCCTTGGCCTTTCGAATGCGGATCTGGGCGAGATAGTCCGACATGTTCATGCCGCTGCTCTTCTTGAACAGCCCGGACAGATACTGAGGCGTAATGTGAAAATGCTCCGCAACCGCGGCCAGGCTCAGCATGGCGTCATCCGCGTTCTGCTCCAAATAGGCCTTGGCCTTATCCACGACCGCCGATGCATTGTTTACACGTTTCTTTCGCACCTGCTCGCAAACTTGTTGAAAGAGCGACAGCACAAAGGCATACATGTCCTCGACGCTATCCGCCTTGTTGATGACCTCCAGCGGTTTCAGCCCGGGTTCGAACAGATCCTCGTATTTTAGATTCAGGGCGTTCAAAAGCTTGAGCAGCGTGCTGAGCAGATTGGCGAACAGCAGTCTCGCCAGCTCCGGCTCCTTATGCTCCATCTCTAAATTGCTGCGGTATAGGTTTCCAATTAGCTGCTCGACCTTTTCCGTTTCCCCGTTCTTCACCGCGTGAATGATCTGAACCTCGGTGTCCACCGGGAAATCGTAGACCAGTCCCGACCTGTGCTTCATATCATCGTAGACGAGCACGGACCGGTTCTCCGTGAAAATGGAATAATCCAGCGCTTTCATGCTTTCGTCCATACATACGGGGACCTGTTCCATGCCCGGGTGGAGATCGCTCAAGGCAACGATCACGCCGGTCTCGAACTGCCCGCTGATCAGTTCCTGAATATTCCCCAGCCATTCGTACAGCGATGCTTTTTGATGGTGATCCTTCTCGGAAACATTGAGTACGACGGCAACCAGATCCTTGTCCAGCTCCACGCAATGAAAACAGTAAAGCGGGTGGTCTTCCACGAGCTTCCCTGTCAGAAAACGCATGATCGCCCAGACCCTCTCCGTCTTCTCCTGTTCCTCCGCTCCCATTCCGCACAGCTTGATCAACGCGACGCCAAAGTAAGCATGCCTGAACCCGATCTCCATGAATTCCAGCGAATGGTCCGATACCGCTTGGGCATCCACATGACCTTTCAGCAGCCGCTGCAGGAAGTGGGAGCGGATGACGGGCACCTGCTCCTTGAGCCTGTCGTTTATTGCATCCTTCTGGACAAAAGCATCCTTCACGGCAGTCTTGATGAATTCGTATTCGTTGCCGTAAGCGGAAGGGCTCGGCTGCTTTTTTTCCGAAATCAATCGGATGATTTCCCGCACCGGCTGATACGCCCGATAGGTTAAGAAGGCGCAGGCGCCGATCCCCCCGACTAAATAGATGAACAGCACGCTGAGCGCCCAGCTTTTGACGGTTCCTACCTTTCCCCAAAATACCTCATCCGGCACAGCGGACACATACTCCCACCCGCTGCGCGCGGAATGAGCCGACACGCTGATCGTGCTCGGATTCCCCTCCTGCATTGTCATAAGGCTCTCGCCGCTTCCCGTATGCAGCAAAACCTGCCCTTCAGCGTTCTTAATATAGATCGTCCCTTGATTCGACCGGGTGATTTCCTCCAGCCATGTATGAATTTGCCGTTTATCGATTAACATCACCAAGGCGCCTTCGGGAGCGCGTCTCTCGCCCGACGGCAACGAGTGAACATAGGTCAGCATTTCCGTTTTATCATTGGGCCGGCCGATGGGTTCCACCGGAAGAAATGAATTATAATGAGGAGCATTCAATATTTGGTCCTTCCACTGCTCATACGTCATGCCATTGTATGCGTAAAGCCTCGAATAGAACAAATGGGCACTCGTTTTCAGACCCGGCGTCAGAACGATGTCGCTGTTCCGGAAGTAGATGTACAGCTCGCGGACAAAGCTGTTGTTGTTTTTGTACCGCTGTATTTCCTCCATGAAATTGTAGAAGGCATAGTTCTCTTTGCCGTTCGTTATGCCATCCATGCTTAAAAGCGCTTTCATATCTGGATGGGACGTAATGTTGCGTGATAGCTGGTACATCTCCTCTAGTTTGCTGTCAACAATCTGCTGCGCCTGCTGAATCAAAGCCTGGTTCAGCTTATTGGCGTTATCTACCATGACGCCCTCGATTCGATTATAGACTGCGGCAAAAACAAGCCCCGGAAAAAGCAAGATCAATAAGTACGACAGCAGCAAAGTCATAAACACTCTTCTGCGCATGAATCGTCTGTCACGCATCATTGCCGATCCTGCCATATCCCTCCACCTCCATCGTGTTATACCTAGCATCATAACGCAATCCTTTCAGGATCGCACAACCCATCTTAAATATTGATAATGCACTTTCAAATTATATAATACGATTTTCATGTTTTAAACGAGCCTTCTGTCCTGTATACGGCTCCCTCTTGTTCCGATTAGCAAGAGCGGCAGTCAAACCGCCTCGAAGTCATTGAAGAGACTTCATGGGAACCCCCTCTAGCTTCGTATGGTCAAAAAAAGAGACTCCCGCCGCGAGGGGCGAGGAGTCGTAAGATAACCCTGTTGAAGATTTTATAAGGTGCCGCGTTGCTGCCGGGGATGCGATACGTCCTGCCCGCTCCGCTTTACAGGGTTCCCCCAATAGGTGACCAGCCGCCACACATATTCCAATGGCCCGATTGGAAACCGTCTTAGCCACCATATACTGAACGCCGTTTGCAGGGCGAAGATGAACAACGCCAGCAGCATTTGCGCATCGGGCGCGACCTTGCCGAACCACCCGAGCCCGTAGCCGTAGAAGATCAAACCGCAGATGACGGATTGAAGCAAATAATTGGTAAACGCCATTTTTCCAGGGCGGGATAGTGCATTCAGCACGTTATTCCAGCGGCTGTTCTGGTATAAACGGGCGAATGCACCGATATAGGCCAGCGTCACCAGCGGCGCCCCCACGAACAGGGAGACCGCTTCGACCCAGGACGGAAGCCCTTTTGCCAGCGACATCATCACTTGAAGCGGAAAACCGATGAGCGCCCCGAGCAAAATCAGTCTTGCTATAATCTTACGGTTTCCGTCCACATCGTGAAGAATCCGCTGTTTGCAGAAGTAAGCGCCCAGCAGGAACATCCCGAGAATTTGCGGATAAAAGACGAGCATGTTGAACAACGAGGCGATGTAATCATTGATGCGCTGAGCCGTGATCTGAAGAAACATGCCCTCGCCGTAAATGGCCGCATCGCGTTCTTGAAAGTAAATCCCCATCCGATAGGCATCCGCTTGGCTTATCGGCTCGAACGCTTGGCTTCCGGCGCCGGGTGACAGCAGGCTGGCTCCCGTCAGCAGGACCGGAACAACCAGGAGGAGCGCCACCGACCAGATCAGCAGCGTACGCGGCTTACAGCGGTGAAACAGCAGCAGCACAAACCCCAGAATGGCGTAATGTGTCAGGATGTCGCCATACCAGATCAGCAGGCCGTGCAGCAGCCCGAACACCAGCAAGGCCAACAGCCTGCGCGTGTATACGCGATGAAACCGGCCTCCTTTCCTCCGGCTGCTCTCCTGCATTAACACCATGCCGAAGCCGAACAGAAAAGAAAAAATCAAGATGAATTTCCCGTCGATCAAGATGCCGCGCAGCAGCATCAGTCCTTGATTCAGCCATCCGTTCCATAATTCGACGCCGAAGGAGATCGTCTGGAGCGAGGTCGTAAAGAACGTAATATTGACTAAAAATATGCCGAATAACGCCAATCCCCTCAAACTGTCGATCATCGTCAAGCGTTGTTGCGAATTCTTGTCCATTCATTTCCCTCCTTACCCATGTATTCCAAGGTTAAGGTACAATGATAAAGAATCTATAAAGTCCGCTATCCCGTTGCCGGATCTATGATTTTGGTTCAACGAACGGGGTATTCTTTATTCTTTCTTTAGAAAATTGATATAGACTATGAAGATCCTGATTCTCGCAGGTTTAGCGATTGGAGGAAAACAACGACATGAACGGATTAAACGAGACGATTCTGCTTGTCGACGACGAAGAGGACATCGTCTCATTTATACGCGACGCGCTTGAGCTCGACGGCTACCAAGTGCTGACTGCAGCCAGTGGGCAGGAGGCGCTGAGCCTATGTAAGCTTGAGCCTTCCTTGATCATCCTGGACGTAATGATGCCCGATATGGACGGCTTTGAAGTATGCCGCGTGCTCCGGGAAACGATGACCTGCCCGATCGTCTTTTTGAGCGCAAGCCAGAGCGAGGTAGACCGCATTCGGGGCTTGGCAGCCGGAGGGGACGATTATTTACTGAAGCCGTTCAGCATGGCTGAGCTGAAAGCGAGAGTTCACGCCCATCTCCGCCGGGAGCAGCGCATCCGCACGCAGAAGGAGCAGGGCATCCTCCGCTTTCCGCCTTTAACGGTCGATTGCCTCGGCCGAACCGTAACCTGCCGGGGGCAGGAGATCGTTTTGACGAACAAGGAATTCATGATTCTTGAGCTCCTCGCCATGCATCAGGGACAGGTTTTTACACGGGAGCAAATCTACGAGAAGCTGTGGGGATATGACGCAGAGGGCGATGACGCCACCATCACGGAGCATGTCAAAAAAATCCGCTCCAAGCTGGCCGCTGTATCCGAAGAAAGAACCTATATTCAAACCGTATGGGGCATCGGCTATAAATGGGAAGTGAAATCATGAAGGCGCGGTCAATCAAAAGCACCTTCGCCCGTCATTTCGCCTACATCCTGACCTGCAGTTTGCTCGCAACGCTTGCAACGTGGGGGCTGCTTATAATTCTTCTCAACTATTTGTTCAACCAAGGCGTCCTGCTTCCGGCTAATCACTATGAAGCACAGATCCCTGCCATCTCTGAGTATGCGCGTACAAACGGCGAATCGATCATGAGCGGTCAGGGACAGGCTGAGCTTAAGCGACTCATCCCTTCCGAGGGGTTATCCTATAAGGTCATGGCTTTATCAGGCGAACCCTTGTACGGAAATCTCACGCTGGAGAAGGAGCACACCCAGCAGGACTTGGTGACCCGATTAAATAAAACGGAAAGCGGCGTCAACCAAATCATTCAGAACATTCCGGTCCTATCGGACCGTGGCGAGCTGCTCGGAGCGCTGCTGGTCGGCTATTCGTTAAAGGTAAGCGCGGCGGATCCCTCGTTTAACCCGTTCATTCCTCTTGGAATGTTGGTTTTTTTCCTGACTCCGTTCCTATTCATCACCATCTTCACTTACCTGTTCGGCCGGCGGTTTAGCCGGAGCATCGGCGGGCCGCTTAAGCAGCTGCTTCAGGGAGCGGAACGGATTAAGGCCCGTGATTTGCAATTCGCCATGGACGGAAACTCTTCGGTGATCGAGGTCAACCAGCTGGCACACGCATTCGAGGACATGCGCAGGGAGCTTGCTCGCTCCATCGAGCGGGAATGGCAATTGGAGCAGGAGCGAAGCACGATGCTTGCCGCGCTGGCCCACGACCTGCGCACGCCGCTGACGATTATTCAGGGCCACGCCGAAAACTTGGAGCGGATGATCGGGGAGGAGCATGAGGAGAAACGGAACCGGTACGTTCAGGTGATCAAGCGCAATACATCGCGTGCCACGAATCTTTTGCAGGACATGAACGCGATCACCGAACTGGAACAGGTATCCTTTCGCTTGAATCCGGTTGCACTCGACATCAGGGAATTCATGGATGAGAAAAAAGCCGAATACGAGTCCTTATGCCATCATAAGAGCATCTCATTCCGAACGGAATTCAAGGATGAACGGACCGCCACGGTTCCCGTCGTCTTCGATCCCGGTCGGATCATCCAAGTGCTGGACAATCTGATCGGGAACAGTATCCGGCATACGCCTGAAAACGGGACCATCATATGGCGTGTGGAAATTGCAGATACGCAGATCACGATGGAGGTTGCGGATAACGGCACCGGATTCGCCGAGCAACACCTGGAGCAGGTGTTCAAGCCGTTCTATCAAGGATCCGTCCGATCCGCCAGGCTAAAGGGCCACTCGGGGCTTGGCCTGTATATCGCCAAGCTGCTGGTTGGGCATCATGGCGGGAATATATCGGCCGGCAACCGGGTGAACGGCGGAGCCGTCATCCGGTTCTCCCTGCCGCTCGGAGGACTGCAGCCCTCCGGCGTACAGCAAAAGGACATCTCCTAAATCCGTACGGATTCTTGGGAAGATGTCCTTCTTCTTTCTTTTTTTAATAGGAAAATAGGATTTAAACGCTCTGCTAAAAAACGTTAGTTTGGATTAAAAATAGCCTCGATTCCGAGTTGAGTAAGGATGCCTACAATCGTTCCATATATCGCGATGCCTATGGCTGATGCTAAAAAAAGCCGCTTTCGATCCATGCCGATCATTTTTCCCGCAACTCCAATTCCCCATGAACCTAATAAAGGCGTTGCAATCAGAACGAGCGCAAATCCTCCGTTATTCAATTTTTTGCAGGCGTTGGAGCTTGCCAGTTTCATGAAATAGGTTTTAACTTTATCGAATTTGGTGAGCCAGTCATAAGAATAAGAAATAAACGGAATCACGAAAAAATTCCCGAGCCAGCACCAGAACACGGAAGAAACGATATCCAGCCCTAAACCTTTGGCAGCCGGGACCGCTATGAAAATTTCCAGCATAGGGAAGAACCCCATAAACCATGCGATTGCTGCCAACCAAATATAGTTGAGCAAAATGAAATCATCCCTTTATATCCTTCATCCCAAGCGATCATTTGATCACTTATAGCCCAAGTTGAGGGTTGGCTAGACCTTAAGCCGGTAGATCGCTTTATTGTCCAGCCCTCGTACCATCGGCGTCCACGGCTCGCTCTCGGCCGTCGTATCGAGCGCATCCTCTACCATCTGCAGCTTGGCGTCCAGCAGGTCGATATGATGAAGCGCGACCGCTTCGGCGGTCTGCGGCTGAACCGGGCTTCCCCACTCTCCCAGATTATGATGGGACAGGACCAAATGCTGCAATCCAAGAACGACCTCGGATTCGAGCGGAATATGATGCGCGACGGCGGCTTCGACGATCCAGTTGGACGCCAGGACGATATGTCCGATCAGCTTGCCTTGATTGCTGTAGTCCGTCACGATCCCCATCTGTGCAATCATCTCTTCGGGTTTCGCGATATCATGCAGAATGATGCCGGCCTTGATGAAATCCGGCTTCAGGAAAGGCCGCTGCCTGCAGATGAAATCGCCAATCTCGAGCATGCGCACAATATGGTAGGCCAAACCGGCAAAATAGGCGTGGTGATAGGTCTTGGCAGCCGGATAATGCATCAGCTTCTCCTCCACCTTATCCACGCAATACTGCACGATCAGCTTGACTTCCGGATTCGAAATATCCTGGATTGCCAGCTTGATCGTATGCAGCAAATCAATGGGCCGTATGGGTGCAGCCCTGACAAAATCAGTGATCGATACCCCGTCCTCCTCGGTCGCTTTGCGAATCCGGCTGATTTTTACCTGAGGCTGATCCCGGTAGCTGAGGACAGTCCCCCGGATTTTGACCAGCTGCATCGGAAAGAACGTTTCCTTATCCTGAATCGACACGTCCCAATACTTGGCTGATATCTGGCCGCTCGAATCCGACAGGATGATGTCGAAATAGTCCTTCGGCGGCGTGCCGTTCGTTTGCCTGAGATTGAGCTCCTTCAATAAGTAAAATCCAACAAATTCGTCTTGTACGCTAAGTTGATTAATGGGCTTCATCTGGTTCCTCCCCGAAAATCTCGAGCTATATAAGATAACATAACTATAGCAAAATCTGTCGGTTAGCGTCTATCATCCCGTACTAGTCCCTCCAAAATGAATAGATTTATATACGAGCTGCGGGGGATGAATCCAGCAAAAAACACGCCTTTTCAGGCGTGTTTTTGCTTGCTTACTACCGGATCAACAAGTCACTTATCGCACCGTGACGGATCCGGTAATTCATATTCGATTTATCGTTATTATGATTTCCACGCTCCGGGATGATTGTCGCTGACCATATCCAGCTCTGCCGCTCTCGCATTCATCTCGACCTGCTCGACGCTCTTGCAGCCCGGAATGACACAGCTGACGGCCGGATGCTTCAAGCACCAGGCCAATGCCCATTCGGCCATTGGGACGCCCTCCGGCACTTCATTCCTATGAATCTCTTCCACAAGCTTCAGCTTGGCATTGATCTCGTCCTGATCACGGTTCTTGCGCACATTATCGCTGAATACCGTCCCCGGCTTGTACTTCCCGCTTAAGTACCCGCTTGCAAGCGGCACCCTCGCCAATACGCCGAGGTCCTGGCGTATGCATGATGGAAGAACCTCCTCCTCCGGCGCTTGATCGAGACGATTATAGACGACCTGAATGGCCTTGGCATTAAGCTCCTCGGCCTTGTCGGTTTGATACAGGTTCGTATTGCTTCCAATGGAAATTCCCAGATGACGTATCGTACCCGCCTGGACCTGCTTGTCCAGCATTGTCCACATATCGTCATTATTGAACACTGCATCGGAGCCGGAGTGAAATTGATACAGGTCGATGTAATCCGTACGCAGTGCTTTAAGGGATTCCTCGAGCTGAATCCGGATCTGCTTCGCATCCCAGGCTTCCTCCCAATGCTCGTGCCATCTATGACCAAACTTGGAGGCGATCACCCAATCCTCGCGGCGGTCACGCGACAAGAAATCACCGATAAATTTTTCGGACAAATGGTGCGGCCCGTAACATTCTGCAGTATCCAACAAATTAATACCGAGCTCCTTCGCACAGGTTAAGATGGCGTCGACTTCCTTTTGGTTGAAGTCCTTTCCCCAATCACCGCCAAATTGCCATGTTCCTACGCCGACTACCGATACCTTCAGTTCCGTTTTGCCGAGACGTCTGTACTTCATACCCTCACCCCTACTCATTAATTCGTGCGCCTATATTCTATTTGAATTTGAAACCGCTTGCAACTCCTGGCACGGACTCTCTCCCGGCAGTGGTCCTGTTTCTTTCGGCCGGTTGCTGCACCTGGACTGTTTAAGAACAAGTCGTGATGGTGAACCCTATAATACGTAATCTTTTCATTATCATCTGGATGGAATGAAAGGGGAATTCTTGTTGTGAATGCTCGAACGCTGGAGCAATGGATACCGGACATTAAAGAGAGCCTGAAAGCCAGTACCTCAACCGATTTTCAGAGAATCATCGATGAGTTTCTCCCCTATGATCTGGCAAGGATCCATAGCCAACTCAGCGATATGGAGCAAGCCCGCTTTCTGCAGTTTCTGAACGAGGAGCAGCTTGCCGATATGATTCAGGAGATGGAGCACGACCAGCAAATTGATGTTTTGGGTCGACTGGACCAAGAGAAAACCGCCCTCATCCTGGATCTCATGGACAATGACGATTTGGCCATTTTGCTCGATGAACTGTCACAAGAGCAAAAAGAAGAGCTGATGAGGGGCATGCGTGACGAGGAATCGCAATTCGTCCAGAACATCATGAAATTCCCGCCGGAAACAGCGGGACGCATCATGACCAACAGATATGTTTGGATCCCCCAGCACTATACCGTCTCCGATGTCGTACAGAAGCTGAAGGCCTTTGTCTCCATCGCCGAAACCATTAACTACTTGTATGTGATCGATCAGGAGCGGAAACTCGTTGGGGTCGTATCCTACCGCGCCCTCATCCTTGCGGAACCCGGTGAAACCATCGTAGAGATTATGAACGGCCGCGTGCTGTCCGTGCCTGTCGATGCGGATCAGGAGGAGGTTGCGCAGCTTATTCAAAAATATGACCTTGTAGCTATTCCGGTCGTTGAGGCAGACGGTACGCTGGTCGGGATCATTACCGTTGATGATATTCTCGACGTTATCGTCAGGGAAGCCGACGAGGATATTCAGAAGATGAATGCTACCGGAGGCAAATCCATCGATTTCCATACGAAGGCCGTTAACGCGGCTGCGCGGCGATTGCCTTGGCTGATTCTGCTGCTCTTCATCGGACTGATCTCGGGGACGATCATTTCCGTATTCGAGCAAACCCTTGAACAGGTTGTCGCCCTGGCCTTCTTCATGCCGATGATTGCCGGCATGACCGGGAACACGGGAACCCAGTCGCTGGCCGTCATCATTCGAGGCCTGGCAACGAAGGAGCTGTCCAGACCGGTTGTCGTCCGGCTGCTGGCTCGCGAGCTTAAGGTAGGCATAATGATCGGGGTGATCTGCGGCATTTTCATCGCAGTGATCGCGTACATCTGGCAGGGAAATTTATATCTGGGACTGGTTGTCGGCAGCTCGCTCATTGCTACGCTCATCGTCGGCACTATGGCCGGAACGGTCATACCGCTTATCCTGTTCAAGCTTCGCGTCGATCCGGCTGTCGCTTCGGGCCCGCTGATTACGACGATTAACGATATTTTGTCCCTGATCATCTATTTTGGCATCGCCACGCTGTTCCTGTCTTATCTTTAAAGATTAACCTCCCATTGGATTCTGCCTCGTCGCCAATGAGTCGGGACGATGATTCCTCCTTCTTCCGAGAAGATCTAAAATTTTTAGGTATAATACCTAATTTTCTTAGGTGTTCTGGATCCTTCGGCTTTGCTACAATTGATATAAACGCTTACATGCAATGAAATGAAGGAGGATGTCCAAATGACCAAGCCTGTACGGCCGAACGAGCCGATCGTAACCCATATCTACACAGCCGACCCTTCCGCCCATGTGTTTGAAGGGAAGCTTTATATTTATCCGTCCCATGATCTCGATCACGACAATACGTCCAATGATAACGGTGACCAATACGATATGGAGGACTACCATGTGTTCTCGCTGGAGGATGTGAATGCGCCTTGCGTGGATCACGGCGAGGTGCTTCATGTCAAGGATGTGCCTTGGGCGCAAAAGCAGATGTGGGCACCGGATGCCGCATTCAAAAACGACACGTATTACTTATACTTTCCGGCCAGGGATCACGAGGGGATTTTCCGGATCGGCGTAGCCACCAGCTCCTCCCCTTCCGGACCGTTTACGCCGGAGCCGAACTATATTCCGGGCAGCTTCAGCATTGATCCCGCCGTATTCGTTGACGATGACAACCGGGCTTATATGTATTTCGGAGGTCTATGGGGCGGCCAGCTGGAGAAATGGCAGACCGGCACATTCGTTCCGGATGCGGAAGGGCCGGCCGCCGATGCGCCGGCGTTAGGACCGCGCGTGGCCGAGCTTAGCGACGATATGCTGACATTCAAAGCCGCGCCGCAGGAAATTTCAATCGTTGACGAGAACAGGAAGCCGATTCCGGCAGGCGATGAAGACCGCAGATATTTCGAAGGCCCGTGGATGCATAAATACAACGGCACTTATTACTTGTCCTACTCGACAGGCTCCACCCACAAGATCGTATACGCGACGAGCCAAAGCCCGACTGGCCCGTTCGAGTACAAAGGAACGATCCTTACGCCGGTTCTCGGCTGGACGACCCATCATTCGATCGTGGAATTTAAAAATAAATGGTACCTGTTCTATCATGACAGCTCCCTGTCCGGCGGTGCGGACAATAAGCGCAGCGTGAAGTTCACCGAGCTGAAGTACAACGAGGACGGAACCATTCAAACGATCGATCCTTACGGTAACGAAAACCGTTGACCGCAGGTTAACGAGCCATCCATTAACGATCGAGCCGTTTGCCGCTGGCCGGCACGCGGCGGATAAAAAATGGGATAAGCCCGGTTATTTCCGGTCTTATCCTATTTGCTTTTAAAATCCGTCGCTTTACACCCCTCTTTTATATAGGGAAAAAGAGTAAATTGCCGGTACAAAGACAATCAGCACGATAATCGGTAATGTGACATAGATTCCCTGGATATCCAGGAACGCCACTGCCATCAAGAGCAATCCGCCCACCATCCACACATACCCTGCAAAACGATGCGTCCGATTCCAGTTATCCTGACTGTTCAAGGTCCATGGAAGCTTGATGCCCACGGTATAATTCTGCTTGCTCTTCGGCAAGTAGTTTCCGATGATGACAAACAGCAACCCCACTAGTGCAGGCACGAAGGTATCAATCGGAATATCGGCGCCCATCGCTTTAAATAACGTGACAGGCGTCAGGATGCACGACAAAACGGGAATGGACCAATATCCGAACATTCTTAATGCAGGTGCTGCATTCATTCGCTTCGGATCGTGATTGAGCGCAACATTTACGATCACATTCATCACGGCCAACATGAGCGGCAGAACGAAGGCCGCAACCGCCTTCGATGCATAATTGTCGGGATTGCCGGCCGCATCCCAGTGAATGGCCAGCCGATCCGGCAGCCGATCGTACAGGGTGACCGACAAGATGATTGGCAGCAAGCACAGCAGCGTGGTCAAAATAAGCACGGATTTATTCTTTTTTTCCATCCTCTTTACCTCCATTGAACTGTGAGAACCACAGCATGATTTCCTCAATAACCGAAACATTGATTTCGTAGTAAATATAGTTCTTATATTTCGTTTCCGAGATAAGTCCCGCCTTCTTCAATTGGGACAGATGATACGAGATCGTTGCGCCCGTCATGTCAAAGTGCTGGCCGATTTCACCTGCCGACATCTTCCCTTTGCGGAGCATGATCAAGATTTCCCTCCTAACGGGATCTGACAGCGCCTTGAAGGTTTCCGGAAAACCCAATGTGCTTCACCTGTTTCTATTTAGAATTTCTTCTAAATACATTATCTCTCAGTTCGGAGCGGATTTCAAGATCTATTTAGAAATTTTTCTAAATTCAATTCAATATTCAATGCTTCGAAGTTTGAGGCAGCCCATGAAAAAAAAAAACGGGGCCGCCCCCCATCGTGCACCCCGCTTAGCTGTTTATCATTATAGAAAAATCTACTCCACGCGCTCTGAAAATACCTTCTCGAATACCGGGAAGCTGGCCGTTTTGCCCGGATAATTCACCTCGCCCCGCTCCTCGTAGCCAAGCCCGCGATACAGCTTCAATGCCGCCGTATTTTTGTTGTAGGTATCCAGCCGGATGCTGGTGTACCCTTCACGGACCGCATAGTTTTCGGCAAATTCAATCAGCTTGCGGGCAACCCCTTGGCCTTGCGCTTGTGGATCGACGGCAAGCCGATGCATCATCAGATGCGGCCCCTCCGTCTGCTTCCAATCGATCCTCCCGTACTGCTCATCCTGATGCTCATCCAGGACAACGATGCCAAGAATCCGCTCATTCCCTTCTGCTACGAACAGCGTCCCCCGCTGCAGATCCTCTCCGATCACGTCCCGGTTCGGATACTGCTCGTCCCATTGATCGCTTCCGCCTGCCTGCATGACTTTCACGCAGCGGGCGATCAGCGCCATAATCTCTTGCAGCTCGTCCCTGCGCCCTGTTCGAATTTCAATACTCATCTCATGCACCTACTATCGTGATTTTTCCATCAGTTTACTAAACATTGGGCAGGGATAGCAATTTGCTGGCGGATTAATATATGAGCGGTTGTCGGATTAATGAATGGACGAATGATTGAATGATCCGCTAAGGGTCAATCGATCGCTTGGCACGAAAATTGCTTGTATTCCCCATAAGAAATGACGACACAACATTTTCGAAAGGGATGAGATGATGATCAGAATTGAACGGGACAAGACCGGGCCGGTTGAGGTGCCGTCCCATGCCTACTACGGTGTCCAGACGATGCGGGCTGCCGGGCAATATCCGAAGGTGAATGCCCCCGTCCATGGCCAGTTTATTAAAGCTTTGGCCTGCGTCAAAAGTGCAGCAGTCCGTGCAGGTATCGATCAAGAGATCGTGCCCGGACGAATCGGAAATCTCATCATGAAGGCGGCCGATGAAATCAAGGAAGGAAAGCATTCGGAGCAGTTTATTGCAGGTTATATCCATGGTTCATCAAGCCATCTTTTGAATGTGAATTTAAACGAGGTGCTTGCCAACCGGGCACTGGAGCTGATGCTTGAGGATAAAGGAAACTACGACCTGATCGATCCGGACCTTCACGTAAACGGCCCTCATTCGGCCGACTGGATCCTTTCAACATCGCTGAATGTCGCCGCCCATCAGCTAACGCACAAGCTGGTCTCAGCCACCGAGGGACTAAAATATCGGTTATGGATGGCAAAAGAACGCCTCGAGGGACAGCGCCAGGGCAATTCCACGGATCCCGTTATGAACGTACCGGCGCGGCTGACCCGGACTTTCGGGGAATCCGCGAAGCAGCTGCAGCTGGATGCAGCACGGCTGGCCGAAGCCGCCTCCCGATTCAAGAGGATCCGTATCGATTCGGCACGGGATGCCGTCATGCCCCAAGCAAATCGCGAATTAACGGAGCGGACCGTCTCTTATTTGAGGCATATGACGCGCATTGAGTTTTTTGCGGCGAGCCGCTGGGACGCTTCATCCGGCAGCAAGAGCGTCTATGCAGACCTGTCATCGGTTCTGAAAACGTTGGCCGTAAATCTCTTCAAGCTCTGCAGCGATATTCGGAACGCCGCTTCCTTGAAAGGCTCGGCTACGAGCCCTGAGAGCCGCCGCTTCCTTGAATCGGCCGGGTTTCTGCATCAGATCTGCGTTCTGGTTATCGGTTATGACCATATCATCAGCCTAGCGGAGGAGGCCGGAATACCGGACGAAGAAACCGTGCCTCCGGTAATCTTCTATCATGTGCTGGAGTCGCTTGATATCATGATGAAAGGAATCGATTCGTTTGCGGGCTCGCTGACACAAGAGCAGGACGATGCCGATCCAGCGGGCATACGGCGGTAATGAGGCATCCGTTTTTCGCTTTAAGGAAGGCGGAGTCAAAATAAGGGTGCCCTCGGATACATCACTCCGAGGGCACCCTTTTCTATCTGCGTTTGCGAAAGGCGGAGGGCATAATCTGCATTTGCTCCCGATACTTCGCAACCGTTCTGCGCGACAGCCGGATTCCCTCCGCGCCCAGTACATCGGCAATATGCTGATCCGAGCAGGGACAGTTCTTATCTTCGTTGTCGATGAGCTCCTTGATTCGCGCTTTCACGCTTCGGGAGGATATCCCTCTCCCGCCAATGGTTGATAATCCGGTTGAGAAAAAATATTTCAAGGGAAGCACGCCGTGCGGCGTAAGCACAAATTTCCCCTGCACCGCCCGGCTGACGGTCGATTCATGCACATTCAGCTTGGCCGAGATCGTATTCATCTTCATCGGGGCAATGCCCCTGATTCCTTCTGCCAGAAACCTTCGCTGCTCCTCCATAATGGCCATCACGACCCTCATCAGCGTCCGGTTCCTCTTCTCCACGCTCCGAACCAACCAGCGTGCGGATCGGACGCAGCCGTTCAAATATGAAGAGGCTTCGGCGGATCCCCGCAGCATCACCCAATCCCTGGAGGAGCTGTTAATGGAGAGCTTGGGGAGATTTGCCGGATGCATCGACACCGTGAAGCCATCCCCATGGCTTTCGACGATCGCATCCGGGATGATGTACTGCGTCTCTATTGCGGCAAACGCCAGCCCGGGACGCGGATTCAAGCCGCGAATATAATCCGATGCCGTCCTTGCCTTCTCCATCGGGATGTGCAAGGCCGCGGCAACCTTCCCCAGCTTCCCATTTGCCAGCTCAGGCAAGTACCGGTCTGCGATTTCATAGGCATACGGGGGAGCCGCTGAATCTCTCACGATCTGGAGCAGCAGGCATTCCCGTAAATCCCTGCAGCCGACCCCGGCCGGCTCCAATGATTGCAATGCCTCAAGCGCGGTCCGAAGGAGCTCCTCCGATATGCCTAGCTTTCGTCTAACTTCGATGACCGGGAGATCCAGATAGCCGTCATCATTTAAGTTGCCCGCCATAAATGCCGCAATTCGGTATACCTCCTTCGGGAGGGAGAGAAGACGCAGCTGGCTCCTCAGCCTTGACTCCAGCGTGTCCTGCGCCTGCCTTGCGTTCCGTAATGGGTCCAGCTCGCGCCCGTTGCCGATTGCGGCCCTGCTGCTACGGCCGTACACGTCGAAATCCCGTCCGAATTCCAGTTCAAGGACCGGATTTTCGGCTTCCTGCTCCTGCAAGTACCGGATAAGGTCTTCGGCGGACATGGTTAATATATGAATCGATTGCTTCAGTTCAGGAGTTATTGCCAGCTTCGTGCTTTGGTCTTGCACCAATTGATAGCCCAGCAACAGGTTCTCCTCCTTCCGCAGGCTCTCTTCCAAGTCATGTAACTGCTCTCTCTTGACTATACTCAAAAACATTCCAATTGAACATCATGATGTGGTGTCTAATTTTTTAGACGATATGACCGGAGTTCATCTGCTTAGAAGCGCTCGGCTACCAGCTTCGCCTGGGTAAACAACAGCAGATAATCCCGGCCGCCGGCCTTCGAGTCCGTACCCGACATATTGAATCCGCCAAACGGATGCGTTCCGACCAATGCGCCAGTGCATTTGCGGTTGAAATACAGATTGCCGACGAAAAACTCGCGTCTTGCCTTCTCCAAATTCGCCCCGCTGCGCGAAATAACGGCTCCGGTTAAGCCATAATCCGTATTATTGGCGAACGCCAGCGCCTCATCGAAGGATTGCGCCTTCGTGAACGCAACCACCGGACCGAATATTTCTTCCCGCGAAATCCGGGCATTCGGGTCCACATCCGCAAAAATCGTAGGCTCGATAAAGAATCCGTTCGGATCTCCGGTGCCGCCCCCAAGAACCAGGCGACCTTCCTGTTTTCCGATTTCGATATACTCCTGAATTTTCAGATAAGCCTTCTCATCGATCACGGGACCTACATCCGTTCCGGCAGCCGAAGGCGCACCTATCGTGAGCCGGCTTGCCCGCTCCGCCACCCGCTCCAGGACGGTATCGTAGACCTTCTCATGGACGATGACTCTGGAACAAGCCGAGCACTTCTGGCCGGAGAAACCGAAGGCGGACAGCGTAATGGCGTCCACCGCCAGATCGAGATCGGCATCGTGGTCGACGATGATCGCATCCTTGCCGCCCATTTCCGCAACGACGCGTTTGATCCATTTCTGTCCAGGCTGGGTCTTCGCTGCCCGTTCGTTAATGCGGAGTCCTACATCGCGGGAGCCCGTAAAGCTGACAAAACGGGTCAGCGGATGGTCAACAAGATAATCGCCGACCTCGCCGCCCGGTCCGGGTACAAAATTGACGACGCCCGCCGGCAGTCCCACCTCTTCGAGCAGCGCCATAAATTTCGCGGCGATGACAGGCGTCGGACTCGCCGGCTTCAAGACGACGGTATTCCCGGCAACAACGGCAGCCATCGTCATGCCTGCCATAATCGCCAGCGGAAAGTTCCATGGCGGAATGATGACGCCTACGCCTAAAGGCAGATAATACAGCTCGTTCTCTTCTTCCTGGCTGACCGTCAATGGCTGCGGCTGGCTGAGCCGCTGCATCTCGCGCCCGTAAAACTCCAGGAAATCGATCGCCTCCGCCGTTTCAACATCCGCTTCCACCCGGGTCTTCCCGGCCTCAATCGTCATCAAGGCGGAAAATTCATGTCTGCGCCGGCGCAAAATAGCCGCTGCACGGAACAAGTAACGCGCACGCTCACTCGGATCGGTCCGCTTCCAAGTCTCAAAAGCAGCCGCAGCGGCTTGGATGGCCTGCTCCGCATATTGTACGTCCGCCTGCGATACGATACCGACCACCTGAGCTTTATTTGCCGGATTAATGGAAGCGGCCTTGGTCTCCGTCATGATGCGCTCGCCTCCGATGATTAGCGGAAACTCTTTGCCAAACCCCGCCTCCGTCTGCTCGAGCACGCGGTCATATTCCGCATTGTTGCGCTCATCCTTGAAGTTGACAAACGACTCGTTCCTGAATTCGGTTCTCATAAACGTTAACCACCCTTTCACATGTGTTGTGGAATCGCCAAATCCTGTTCCACCGGTCTTATAGAGGTTGTTCAAAAAGTCCGCTTTTGATCACGAAGCGAATCAGGAAGCAGCTCGGCATCGAATCTTGAATTCAGCCGGGCCTTCCGGTGCTCACGTACCCAAAACGTACGCTCCGCTCCTCAGTCCCTAGCTTCATCCAACCTTCTCGGTGCTGAAAATCGACCTTTTTGAACACGCACTTATAGGATAATAAGCAAATATCATGCCAACGGTGCTTGTTTTTTCGTCTGGAACGTTTTTTGCTTGCAGTCATCCAGTAAAGATTCATTGCGTCAGCAATGACAGCCTGAAAGGAGAAATCAAACGTGGACAGTATCGAACTCTATCGAAAGGTATTGTTATCGGTTTCCGGCAATAAACTGGTGGAGCATCTTGCCCTTCGGTACGGCCGTAAATTAGCTGCAAAATTCATTGCAGGCAGCAGCTTGGAGGAAGCGCTGGACGAAATCGAGAGGTTGAACGGAAACGGGATCATGGTCACATTGGATCATCTGGGGGAGGGAATCAAGCAATTATCGGAGGCTGCAGGCTACAGGGAGGAATATGTACGCTTAATTAACGGGATCGCCAGACGGAAGGTAAACTCCAATGTATCGTTAAAGCCGACGCAGATGGGCTTGGCCCTGGACCCGGAAGCCTGCTACAGCAATATTCGGGACGTCGTCGCCGAGGCTAAACAGCATAACAACTTCGTACGGATCGATATGGAGGATTCGCCCTATACGCAAGCGACCATTGATATCGTCCTTCGCCTTCACGGGGAAGGATTGACCAACGTCGGGACCGTGATTCAAGCCTACTTGCTGCGTTCACGGGAGGATGTGAAGCAATTGATCAAAGCGGGCGTAAACCTCAGGCTTGTGAAAGGAGCTTATAAGGAGCCGGCATCCGTTGCCTATCAGCAAATGAGCGAAGTGATCGATAACTTCAAAACGCTCATTCAAATGCATCTTGACCAAGGCGTGTACACCGCCATCGCCTCGCATGATGACCGCATCATCAATTGGGTCAAGGAATACGCGCATAAGAACGGCATCAAGGCAAGCGCTTTTGAATTCCAGATGCTGTACGGCCTGCGGATGAGCGACCAGGCGCAGTTGGCAAGGGAGGGCTACCGGATCCGCTGCTATATGCCGTACGGCAGCATGTGGTACCCGTATTACACCCGGCGCTTGGCGGAAAAGCCTGCGAATCTATGGATGGTCGTCAAAAATATGTTCAAGTGATTTACACTGAAAAACAGGCTCGGTATAATGGCCCTAACATGAGTTTGTAAGCATTTACTTTTTCTATATCTAGGGGGCCACCGAATGAAGCATCGATTGCCGAGCGTGGAGCAGCTCATCCGCACGGACTGCATCATTGTTGATCTGACCGACCCGGCAGCAATCCGGGATGCCCTGGTTACGGCGGGCTGTACCCCTGTCTTTGTCAGGGTCGAGACCGGCAAATATGGGCTGCTGCCTTCATCGGCTGCGGATCCCGTACGGAATATTCAAGATATCCTGATTCATGTCGAGACCATAAACGCAGATGAGCCATTAACGAAAGCCTCTGCTGCCTTTACCTGCTGTTCATGGGCGATCGTACAGCGAAACGGCAAAGCGGTCGGCTATCTATCCGCTCAGGATATGGTAGATGCGCTGGTGCAGGCTCACCGGGTGCTGGAGGCTTACTTCACAACAACGCTGAATACCTTGGATCCGGACGTTGCCATCACGCTGATTGACGAGGAAGGACGCGTTGCCGTCTGGACCTCCGGTGCAGAGCATATCTTCTCCATTCCGAGGGAGGATATCATCGGCAAGCCTGCTTCCGATTTCTTTCCCGTCGACCGGCTGCAGTCCCTTCGCACATTAGAAACCGGCCAGCCTGCCCATAAAATGCAGCATCGGCCGCGTCACGACCTGTTCGTCCTGATTAATTCCAATCCGGTTACGCTCGAGGATCGGATTATCGGCGCCGTTGCAGCGGAAACGGATCTGACCACCCAAATGCGGCTGCATCAAGAGCTGCTGCAGATGACAAGCAAGGTCCATCATCTTCAGAAGGAAGTGGCGATGCTGAGCCCTGCGGGAGACCCTTTTCAGCATATTAAGGGAACGAGCCGCGCGATTAAAAACAGCATCGAAACGATCAAGAAGATCAGCTCGACGAAAGCGACGGTGCTGATCCAGGGCGAGAGCGGAACGGGGAAGGAATTGTTCGCCAAAGCGATCCACGAATCGCGCGAGCCTGCGAACGCCCCCTTCATTGCAATCAACTGCGGAGCCATTCCGGCCGCATTGTTCGAGAGCGAATTATTCGGCTACGAACGGGGCGCTTTCTCCGGTGCGGACCCGAAAGGGAAGAAAGGAAAGATCGAGCTGGCCCGCGGCGGCACCTTATTCCTTGACGAGATCGGGGAAATGCCTCTCGACCTGCAGGTCAAGCTGCTGCGCGTGCTCCAGGAGCGAAGTTATTTCCCTGTCGGCGGGACGCAGCTGCATCGCGCCGACTGCCGGATCATCGCGGCCACGAACCGGGACTTGAAACGGATGATTGCAGATGGCAGCTTCCGTGAGGACCTGTACTACCGCCTGAACGTCGTGACGTTGGACGTTCCCCCTTTGCGCGAACGCAAAGAGGATATCTACGAGCTGACGCAGTCCTTTCTTCACGAATTCTCGCTTGTCTATGGCCGCCATATCCATTCGTTTACGCCGGAGGTATTCGAAGATTTGCTAAGGTACGATTGGCCGGGCAACATCCGCGAATTGCGCAACACCATCGAACGGCTTGTTATCTTCTCTACCGAAGGAGAGATTCGGCGCGAATATTTGCCGGACCATATGTATTCCGGCGATAAGAGTCCTCAGCCGGGGGAGGGAAATGACACGGGCACCACGCCGATCAACGGTGCTGCTTACCAAGCAAGGCTTGAAGAGTACGAGCGAAAGCTGCTGCTTGAAGCGCTTGCAGCTGTTAAAGGGAATAAATACACGCTGGCGAAGAAGCTCGGCATTTCACGGGCAACGCTCTACAATAAGCTCAAACGGCTGAATCTGTAACATGAGCTTGATTGGACGACGTCTAATATTTTGGACACATTAAATTTGAATGTCTAAAATTGCATACACACACGCAATTCATTGTCCGCTCCGCGAAACAGGCGAGGAATTTCGATGCGAAAAGATTTCATCTCCTAAAATATGACAACCTATGATAGAATGGACATAAAAATAGTTATTTAGGAGGCATTCATTTGTTAGGTCGTAGCGGAAATCCAACACTTAATGAGAATACGTTTGAGAGGAGCAGGCATTACAATGACCAAGAGACGATGACCATCGGCGGAACGGTGAACAAATCGTTCATGCTGCTTGCGCTGCTTATCGGGGCAGCAGTCATTTCTTGGGTCATGTTCTTTAACGGGTACGATATGTTCCCGCTTATGGTCGGCGGTGCGATCGGCGGCTTTGTGCTGGCGCTGATCATCAGCTTCGCGCCGAAGTCGGCGCCGTTTCTCGCACCGATCTACGCGGTTGCGGAAGGATTGTTTCTCGGCGCATTATCGGCCAATTATGAATCCCTCTATTACGGCATTACGCTGCAGGCGGCCCTGCTGACGATGTGCGTGTTCTTGGGCATGCTGCTTGCGTACAAGACCGGCCTCATCAAGGCGAGCCCCGGCTTCCGACGGGGAATCATCGCAGCTACGGCAGGCGTGGCGCTTGTCTATTTGCTCAGCTTTGTACTCGGATTGTTCGGCGTTACCGTTCCGTATTTGCATGACAGCACGCCGATCGGAATCGGCATCTCGATTGTCATCATCATTATCGCCGCACTGAACTTCGTGCTCGACTTTAATTTCATTGAAGAAGGGGCGCATCAGGGTGCTCCGAAATACATGGAATGGTACGGCTCCTTCGGTTTGTTGGTCACTCTCGTATGGCTGTATATCGAAATTATCCGTCTGCTGGCAAAGCTGGCGAATCGGGACTG
Source organism: Paenibacillus sp. FSL W8-0919 (assembly GCF_038003785.1). Taxonomy (NCBI): domain Bacteria; kingdom Bacillati; phylum Bacillota; class Bacilli; order Caryophanales; family Paenibacillaceae; genus Paenibacillus; species Paenibacillus sp. FSL W8-0919. The sequence continues at coordinate 2,854,708 of NZ_JBBOPV010000001.1, read as the reverse complement.
ATAGACCTTTGAAATTCCTCGAGTAATCGTTCTCGAGCCTTCCATACACAAACAAGAAGTCCGGCTAAGCGCCGGACTTCTTTCGTTTCGTCATATGAACCTTCACGAATTTCATAATCTACTTCACGCCATTGTACACGAACGCCTTAATAATCGAGCGCTGCGCGAAAAAGAACACGATCAGGATCGGCACGACGAGAATCAAGTTCGCCGCCATCAAAATATTCCATGTCGCAACGCCCTCCGTTTCCCGGATTTTCGCAATCCCGAGCGGCAGGGTTCTTGCCGTTTCATTCGTCGTCATGACCAGCGGCCAGAAATAATCGTTCCAGTGGCTGATGAAGCTGAACAGTGCAATCGTGATCAGCGCAGGACGGGCCATCGGAATCATCAGCTTCCACATGATCTTCCATTCCTTGGCCTTATCGAGCCGCGCCGCTTCAATAAGCTCTTCCGGCACCTGCTTAAAGGACTGTCTTAGCAGGAAAATGCCGAAGGCGCTGGAGGCGAAAGGCAAAATCAGCCCCAAATGGGTGTTCAGCAAATGCCACGAGCTAAGCTGCAGATAAACCGGGAGAAAAATAAGCTGAGATGGAATCATCAAGGTCACCATGACGAATCCAAACAGGATGCCTGAACCGGGAAATTGAAATCTCGCAAAAGCATAAGCCGCAGGAATCATGGTCAGCATTTGCAAGATTAGAATACCGCCCGCAATCAAAACGCTATTGAAGAAATAATGAAGGAACGGTCCGGAGTTCCAGGCTTGAATAAAGTTTTGCCACTGCGGGTCGTTCGGAATCCATTCCGGCGGAAAAATCATCGTTTCCGGCAGGGTTTTAAGCGACGTCGAGATCATCCATGCAAAAGGCAGGGCGAAGATCAGCACAAGGCCCAGCATGCCGATGATATTCAAGGCTTTCAGAATGCCGTTCATCACCTTGACTCCGCTCCATGTCTCCGGCCTTAAATTCCGTTCGGACGACTCTCTTGCTTGAACTGCTTTCTCTATTGCACTCACTTGAATTCGTCCTCTCCTTTCCGCTAACTCATCTATGCCGCACCAGGCTTATCTGTAATGGACGCGCTTGGATAGCATGCGGAAGTAAATGATCGTAAGCACGCCGACAATAATGAGCAGCATGACGCCGGCTGCCGATGCATATCCGATCTTGAAGAAGCGGAAGCCGTATTCGTAAATGTAATATACCAGCGTATTGGTCGAATTGACCGGCCCGCCTTGGGTCATGATTGCAATCGTCTCGAAAACCTGGAATGAGCCGATCATGCTCATAATCGCCAAGAAAAACAGCGTCGGGGACAGCATCGGCAGCGTAAGCTTCCGAAACGTCCGCCACCGCTTCGAGCGGTCAAGCGCGGCCGCCTCGTAAATGCTCGGCGGGATGCTCTGCAGGCCGGCAATAAAGACCAGCGTGTTGAACCCGATGCCCTTCCATACGGCGACCAGAATCAGCGACATGAGCGAGGTGTCCGGGTGGGACAGCCACTGCAGCGGCGACAGGCCGAACAAACCGATCACCCAGTTCAGCAATCCGTATTCGGGATCCATGAGCCAGCTCCACAGCAGGGAGATGGACACGAGGGAAATGATGTGCGGACTGAAGATCGCGCCTTGCACGAATCCGTAAAACAATCCCGAGCGGTTCAGCCAGAGGGCGATGGCCAGCGAAATGCTGAGCGTCAGCGACACCGTGGCAAAGGTGTAGATGGTCGTATTCAGGAGCACCTGCATGAACTCTTTATCCGACAGCAAATCCGTAAAATTTTGCAAGCCGACATAATTCTTCGTCGGGCTGACGAAATTCCAATCGAAGAAGCTGAGATAGATCATATAGAAGATCGGGTAGATGAAGAATATGCCGAATACGGCAAGCGAAGGCGAGATCATGCCATAAGGCTTAAGCTTTTCCCACAAACGAGATGTCATGCTAGAGCCCCCCGCCTACCGATACCAATTCAGGAGCCTGTGCCGTTCCGATCTCTTCCCCACGCCGAACCTCAACCTGCCGAAGCCTTTGGCCTTCGCTATTGAAATAGTACAGACGCTCATAAGGAACCGTCACCGTAACCAGCGTATCCGATGTGAGCGGTTCAAGAAACGTCTTGACCGAGAACATGCCGAGCGAGGATTGGATTTGATAAATATTTTCCGCGCCAAGGCTTTCGCGGGTCAGCACCATCCCGTCCAGCCGAAGTCCTTCGATTGCAGCCGGGGCATGGAATAGCGCATGCTCGGGACGGAACCCGAAGCTGGCGATATCATGCCGCTTCCCTTGGGCCGAAGGCAGCTGAAGCTCCTGGCTTGGCAAAATGTTCATAGCCGGCGTACCGATGAATTGGGCTGCAAATACATTCGCCGGATCGTTGTACAGCGTCATCGGCGAAGCCGCCTGCTGGATAACACCCTTGTTCATAATCACGATTTCATCCCCCATGGACATCGCTTCAACCTGATCATGGGTAACATAGACAAAGGTGGTGCCGAGCCGCTCGTGCAGCTGAATCAGCTCGGTCCGCATTTGGTGGCGCAGCTTCGCATCCAGGTTCGAAAGCGGTTCGTCCAGGATAAAAACCTGCGGCTTTTTGACCATGGCGCGCGCAAGCGCCACGCGTTGTCTTTGCCCGCCGGACAGCATTTCCGGCTTCTTTTTCATATAATCGCTAAGGCCGACGATTTCGGCGATGTCCTTGATCAGCTTCTCCCGCTCTTTCTTCGGCACCTTGCGGTTAATGAGCCCGAACTCGATGTTGTCGTAGACGTTCATCGTCGGGTACAGGGCATAGTTTTGGAACACCATGGCTACGTCGCGATCTCCGGGAGGGACCCCGTTTACGCACTTGTCATCGATCCAGATCTCGCCCTTCGTCTGCTCATCGAGGCCGGCTATCATGCGGAGCGTTGTCGATTTGCCGCAGCCTGACGGTCCGACGAGGACGGTGAAGGAACCGTCCCGAATCGTCAGATCCAAATTTTTGATGACTTCCTCGTCTTTGAAAAACTTGCTGATTCCTTTTAGCTCGATTCTGCCCATCTCACATACCTCCCGATTATTTGCTGAGCAGTGCGTTCGCCTTTTCGTTCGCCTCGTCCATCGCTTGCTGAGGCGTTACTTTCGGATCAAGCAGCGTTTTCTCGATCGCGCTCTTTACAAGTTTGGCCACTTCCGGATAGGCCGTCTCCATCGGACGCGGTCTCGCATATTCCAGCTGATCTACTGCCACTTTGTATTGCGGATATTCTTTATAGAGGGACTGCATCTCTTCGGTCTCCAGCGCCGACAATCGGGTCGGCAGGTAACCGACGTGCTTGCTTTGGTAAATCGTGCTTTCCGTTGTCGTCATAAACTTGATGAACTCCCATGCTGCAGCCTGCTCTTCCTCGCTCAGCTTGGATGTCATAACGAGCTGGCATCCGCCTGTAGGCACCCCGTAAGACTTGTTTGCCGGCATAAACGCCGTATCAAATTCAAAGTTATTTCCCTTCGAGATATCGATCGCCCCGGCTACTCCTGCCGTCGAACCGAATTTAAACGCGGAGGTTTGGTTCGCCCAGTCTTTATCCGCCGTCGCGCCCGCTTCATCGCCGACCGGAATTTTAATGAGTCCTTCCGACGCAAGCTTCTTCCAGAACTCAACCGGCTCTACCGCTTCAGGCGTGTTAAACAGGCCGGATTTGCCGTCTTCGGCAAGCACTTGGCCGCCGGATTGGGCGACAAGCCCTTCGTAGAACCAGATGTCGACCGGCATCGTCATGGCCGTAATCCCTTTTTCCTTAAGCACGCGCCCGTATTCCTCGAACTCGGCCCATGTCTTCGGTCCGGCCGGATCAAGGCCTGCTTTTTCCAGCAGCGAAACGTTCATATACATGATCGGCGTGCTGCGCATGAACGGAAGTCCGTACAGCTTTCCATCAACATAGGCATTTCCCATCAGACCGGGATTGAAATCATCGATCTTCAGCTGGTCCTTATCCTTTTCGGCAAAAGGCGCCAGCTCCTGCAGCATGCCATATCTGGCAAACGTGCCCGTCGAGGCGATTTCCAGATCCGTTACGGCCGGAGCATCGCCAGCCGCAAATGCAGCCTGTACTTTGGCGTGCAGGTCATCGTAATTGCCCTGGTATTCCGCAACGACTTCAATCTTGTCCTGGGATTCGTTGAACCGTTTGACCAGCTCCTGCTTGGCTTCCTCGATTTTCTCCCCGAACGCGTACCAATACTTGATTTGGATTTTCTCGCCGGAGGCATTGCCCGTGTTCGCCGAGACTGCGCTCGCGTTCGTTGCCGCGCCGCCGCCGGACTCGCCGCCGCATGCGGACAGCATCATGGCCATCCCCAGCATGAGTGTTAAGAAACTGCGTCTTTTTCTTCTTTTCATTTCATTTCCTCCCATAGTTTTATTTCTAAAGAATTTGCAAAATTCGATTTCAGTCGCTCCCGGGCAAAATATATTGACGAACTAAACCATTTCGTTGGGGCCATGGCTGATTCAAAATTACTCTTTGGATTTTTGCAAAATCCTCCCCTTAATGCCGTTTGGGACCCGGTCTATCAGGACTGTCTGGGCATGACAAAAAGAAACCTGAACCAAACCATGCAAAAGTCTAAGATACGGACTCCATGGTCTGTTCAGGTTTCTCCATCACTCCAACCCCATCGGCTATTTACTTGTGTGGTTAGAAAAGGCAGGTTTGTCTCTTCAACCTGCCTCCATCTTATCGCCCATATGTTAACGGGATATGTTTGAATTGTTAAACATCCGTTAAGCCAAAACTTTCCTTCCACAGCGAAGGGCTTGAAGAGGAAATGGCGGTCGCCCCGTGCGCAAGGCACTCCTCCGCGTGCTTTCGCTGCGTAAGCAGCCCCCCGGATATGATGGGGAGCTTCGTCATCTCCCTTATCTTTCCCAGCACCTCCGGAATCCGGGCAGGCATAATCTCAATAACGTCCGGCTGCACCTGGTCCAGCGATTGCGTGATGTTGGCGAGCCCCTCGGAATCGATCAGGAAGAAGCGCTGGATGGTGGTGAGCCCCAGCTTCTGCGCCTTCTTCACGACCTGGATCTTCGTCGTAATGATGCCGTCAGGCTTGATTGCATTCGCTAAATATTCCAATCCCGGCTGATCGAAGGACAAGCCGCCGATCTTCTCGACGTGAACGAATACCGGAATGTCATGCTGCTTGAACAAATCCACATAGCCTTTGATAACGCCGATGTTTCCTGTCAGCATGAATACGCAGCTTAATGTATTGCTGAATGTTAGGGCAGCTTCAAGCTGCCTGACATCCCGAATCGATGCCACGTTCCGGCGCAGCTCAAGCAGCTCCCGCAGACCAGCGGCGGATGAGCCCGCAACCTTCCCCCGCTTTTCCGAATAGGAACGGTTGGCCTTGGATGGTGTCTGATTAACCATGGCTGCTGCCAGCCTTCACTGCTGTAGTATTTTCAAGCTCGGCGTCTCCTCTCGCGAGCAAAATGCTGCACGCCCGCTCAAGCTCCCCACCTCTTGCATTTGCATTCGGACTAAAGTGCTTCATATGGCGGTGAATTTCGGGAAGCTGCCTCGATAGCTCCATGTCATCAATGTCGACGGCATGGATGTGAATATAATCGCCTTCCATTTCGACGATCCGATAAGCGTGCTGGTCCAAGCAAGCGGACAGCTGCACGAAGGTCCAGTTGTTCTGTTTCGTAATGGAATCGACATGGGTATGCCCGTTGAAGTATACGGCTGGGCCCTGTTTTTGGCTTAAAATCCGCCACATATCGATCGAAGGGTCAATCGAGCCTTTATCCCGATCCGATCCTGTCGTGGTCAGATGCACCGGGTGATGCGCGAACACAAGCATCGGCTTCGTGCCGGAGCTGACAACGATATGCTCGAACCAGCTCAGCTGCTCCTCGTCAAGCCAGCCTCCCCAGTTCGTTAAATCCATCTCTCTCGTCGTGTCCAAAAATACGAATACTGCCTGTTCCATGTCGAGCGCCTGATAACGGGCCTGGCCCGTCCTCATGAGCAAATCCCGCTTGGACTGGGAATAGGTGTCGTGATTCCCGAGCACATGAACAAAGTTCGCATCGTAACGCTCCATGATTCCATAGACTTCATCGATCTCTCTCACCGTACCGAAATTCGTAAGATCACCGAGCGAAATATGCATATCCGCTTCAGCACTCATGAAATGGTGCAGCATTCTTGTATAAAACGCATCCCTCGCCATCACCCATGCGCCAATCTGTTCGTCCGCCTCGTGATAATGCAAATCTCCAAGGATCGCCAGCTTCATCTTCACACTCTCCTTATGCGTTTTGTATCAGATCCATTATAGTAAGAGAATGTTATCCGAACGTCCCCTTTAGTAGATCGTTATGTAAAATAAGCTATTGTTTCCTAAGTGCCTTGCCTTCGGACTTAGAGCATACGCCGGATTTAGCTTTGCATGCCTGAGACTAGCATAATATTTAAGACAGGATATAGGAGGCAGCGATCTGAGCATCAGGACCTGAGCTCCAGCGATCTGAGCAGTGGTTAGGGCAGCTGGGATATAGCTGTGATGATATGGAGGTGACAAAATAACAGGGGTGAACGGCAGTGAAGATATACGGGCCTATCCGGCCGGGTAAACAAAACCCATGACCCGCCGGGATTTCCGGCATATCATGGGTTGCACGATTTCTGGCTCTTAAGATTACATGCTTGCGACTAACTAATCCCCAAGCATGACCCCGGGCTGCAATAAGCAGTTTATCGCTTGACCGCACGCATCCACGCCAAAGCAATCCCGCCCGTGACGATCCCCCAAATGGCGTTCGTTATCAGAACGCTGACGATGGCAAACGGATTCGTCACCGGTCCTTGGAGCTCGCCGGTCAGGATTGGCGAGAGAACGGCACTGATCAGGATGACCAGAATGCCGTATACAATGCCGGTATACATCAACGTCATTACAGGCTGCTTCACTCGCGCGAGCACGGCAGCTGCAATCCATACGACGGAAATGGCAACCGTAAAAATAATGCTGCCGGCGGGCTGCCCGATTTGCTGCAGCAGGCCAAGCATGCTCATAAGCGGACGAATGCAAGCGACCACAGCTAAAATCAAGATGAGCTTTGCGTGTTTTTTGCCATCCGTGACGCGGCTGTATTCTGGATAAGTTTTCATCAATGGATTCCTCCTCCGGAGCGGAAATCCGGCCGTTAACCAAGACGCCTGTCGGGAACACCTGGACAAGTCATTTGCCTCAACACAACAAGCCAAACCGGATTTCCCTCTCCCTTCTTGACCCTTATCATATCAGCCTCATGTTGCAAACTTATTGCGGTGCGTTACGGAAGCGATGAAATTTCAAATATTGTGCGCGCCCCCTCCTGCCTCTGCAATGTTTTGGTCTGGAAAGGTTATTAATAGCCTAACAGGAATTCAGAATGGTTCATTCCGCCGCTTAGTTTCTCCAATCAAAGAAGGCAGCGCTCGAACAGCGGCTGCCTTCTTCTGATTATCCTCGAGTTTCTCATCTGATGAAATTAGTTCCTAGACTAGATCCCCACAGCATCCGCTTTCGTTACGGTGCCTCTGCGGATCGTACCGATCCCTCGCCGGCCTTGTGCAGCTGCCGGCATTCCGGCTTATCGCACACGCCGTAAAACACGGCAATCTTATTAGTGTCCACCGTATCTACTAGAGAGCTGCAATGCCTGCAAATGATAACGCCCATATTGATTTGCTTCATGGAATGGTACATGTCTCACTCATCCTCTCTTGTTCTCGTTCATTTGATTCGTATGGACTTTCGGGTCCTGCATAGAATGATACTTACAACCTCAGATACAGAACGACCTCATATATGATTCCTAAATCCAATTCGGATAACATTAATGTACACTATAAATGGAATTAATGCAATTAATAACGACCTATTTGTTCGAAGTATTTTAAATATGACATCATATATAATCAGATGAAATTCATCTTCCTTCCTTGACCGTAAAACATGTTTAGTTCAAACGAAAAAAAACAGCCCACAGAAAATCCTCCTGTGCAGCCGTTTCAAATGCCGAATATCCAACTTTAAACGTCTTCCTCTTCCGGGTCCATCGTATATTTCACCTGCATCAAAATATTCTGCTCGTGATCTCCGAATTGGCGGCCGAACAGGTTCAGCCCGCCCTGGTGCACGGCATCGGGCTTGATGCCGATGCGCAGCCGCAATTTCGGGCTTTCCGAGATGCGAAGATCGCTTAAGGTAACGTCGGAAATCTTCTCCATATCCAGCGTCGTCTTCTCATGATCGACCCGCCATGTTTTGAGAAACCCATACTGCGTCGCCCAGTCATACCACCAGTTCGGATTGAGCTTTCCGCGCCGGTCGCCGAAATCGCCGGGACTGGTCCACATGCCGATCTCCACTTCGTTCACCCATACCGAGATGTTAGAAGGCCAGTTATTGTCGTAATTGGGCGCCTCGGAGCACATCTCCATCGACAGCTCCAGCGATTCGATGCGTGCACCCGCCGGAATATCCATCGGCAGCAAATATTCCAAATACCCTTTGCGCAGCCAGATGATCTGAGCGTTCACATGCTTCGGATGATAAAAGCTCGCCGGTTCGTCCTCCTTGATGATGTAGCCTTCGGCATTCGCCATTCCGCAAGTAGGGTGCACTTCGCAGTCGCTGTAATGCCCGATGGGCATGTCCACCTCATAGACATGCATGACTCCTTTGGGCATGGTATTCCTTAAATTAAGGGCGATATGAATGTCATCATAATTCCGGCTGCATACCTTCATCGCTCCGCGGGATGCCGGAAGCAATTCCGTATTGATCAGCTCTGCCGCTTCCAATACCTTGATGTTGCTGGCGACGGTCGATACGGGAAGATTAAGCGTCTCCGCGATTTCCATAATGTTTAAGTTTTTGGAATTCAAGAGGCGAAGAATATCTACCCGGGAACGCGTCGACAAAGCATGGGTTACCTTAACAAGCTTCTCCGGGTCGTTAAAACTAAGTTCCAGCACGAATCCGCTCCCCTTTATCTTAATCGTTACAATCATCTTACTTCGAACGGTAGTGAAAAACAATGACGCCTGCCGGTGCTGCCGCTTGGCTTTTTCATGATGCTGATCGATTGCGGAATATGAATAATGGAAGGAAAAGGACCTCCGGAAAATCCGGAAGCCCCTCTCGATTGGATTCGCCTTCATTTCAATCACGCGGTACCCGTGTCCTGCATCTTAATTCGCCGGTTTAATATCAAAGAAGTCAATCTCACCGTAGCCTTCACCTTTCGTAAACCGGATCTTGTTGGCTCCGGCTTTCAGTTGGACTTTGGCTGTGGACAGCCCCCAATTCTCCCAGCCTTTATTCGTGATGTGGAACCGGCTCGGCTCGCCCGAGTTTACGCTCAGCTGCAGATAGGACCAGCCGCCCCCAGCCGTCCCGTTGGCGGTGCGCGCAAGCAAAATATACTCGCCTGCCTCCTGGACGTGAACGTTAAAATCCACGAAGCTCTCCGGGGTATCAATATGACCTGCCTTCAGGCCGCCTGAGCCGTTCGGGCTTTCCGATGCATAGGCCGCCCCGCCGAAAGCTCCCTCCTCCCCTTCATACCGGAGATGGGCCGGTTCGCCGGAAGGCAGAGGAATCGGCGTGTTCGGATCGACCGGTTCGCCGAGATTCGGCGTGCCATCCGCATGCCACGTGAATTTCTGCATCCGAACCTCCCGGTTCCACCCGGCATTATTGTATTTGGCTACATGATACATGATCCAGTCCTCCGTATCATCCGGAGACTTCGTGAACGAATGGTGGCCCGGACCGTAAAGCCCGTTGCCGGACTTGAAAATAGGCTGGTCCCGCTTGGTCCATGAAGCGGGATCCATAGGATCGCTGGATACACTCGCGGTGATCAGTCCCAAGCAATAGTCGTTGGTCCAGCTTCCGCTTGCGGAATAGACAAGAAGAATAAGACCGTCCCGGACGATGACCTGAGGTCCTTCATTGACATGGGGAACATGATTCGTCTCCCAGCTGTACGTCGGCCTGGATATCTCCACCCGCTCCGAGTCGATGGTCCATGGATTGCTCATATGGGCGATGTACAGGTTCTGACGGACGTTGACGTCTCCTTCCCAGCCGGACCAGATGAAATACAGCTCCCCGCCGAGCTGCAGCACCGTCCCGTCAATCGCCCATTTGTTCGTCGGATCGGTGATCTGCCCCTTGTATTCCCACGTGCCTTGGGTCGGATCCGGCGATTTGTTCTCCATGACGTACATGCGGTGATTGACATTGTCTCCGTCATCCTTGGCGTAGTAAATATACCAGGCGCCGTCAATGTAATGCAGCTCCGGTGCCCAAATGTTGCAGCAGACCGTGTTTACCACCGCTGTAGGGGCCGCATCAATCGTAGTGAGCTGGGCGGATTTCCAGATCGTCACGTTGCCGCCGGTCGTTTTCGTGAAATAGTAATACCCGTCCGTATGCTTATACACCCAAGGGTCTGCCCCCTCCTGCATGACAACGTTATAGAAGTTGTTCTGAACGGAGGCCGCTTGCGAGGTCTGGCCGATCGGAAAAACAAGCAGCGCGCATATCGACAGCAGCAAGGTGTTCCTGAAATTCTTGTTCATCATCCGGTTCACGTTCCTTTCGGTACATGTATGATCATGCTCCAAAACGGCTATTCGGCACGGCCCGCCTTCGAAACCGCTGCGGGCAGCGTTATTAGTTCCTGCTTAGCGGGCATCGGCCACAGGATGGCAAGCTCCCGGATATCAATCCTCGATGGCCGCTTTACGCGAATTGATGCGGCGGATGACCTCGGGGTCAAACTTCGCCTTTCTTTCGTAGGTATACAACCCGTTGACTTCCTGTTCCACGTCGTACAGCTGCGTGTAACAGAATCCGAACATCATCGGATGATCCAGCAGCGTGCTCGTTAACCCCTCGTAACGCGCAAGGAATTCTTCTTCGGAAGCCGGTCTCTCGCCGTACCCCCAGGCCTTCCCGTCCTTCTGGTCCGGGTTCCACCATATCCCGCCGTACTCACTGACGAAATACGGCTGCCCTCCATAGGTTTGCCGGTTCGGAAACGTATTGTAAACCTCGCCGCCGTCCTTCATCGACTCAAATTTTTGGCGGAACGTCTCCGGATTCTGATCATAGTCATGAATGTCGAAGATATCGGTGACGACATGGAAGTTCCCGCTGGTGTCGATCACCGGACGGGTTGGATCCATTCGCTTCGTCACCTCGTAAACGATGCGAAGGACATCGTTATGCTGCTTCGTGCCATCCTTATCCCACGTTTCGTTAAACGGGCACCAGCCGACAAGCGCGGGATGATTGAAATCCCGCTCTACGCCTTCCAGCCATTCCGGCAGAAAACGGGACACCGCTTCGGACGTCGAGATGTCCAAGCCCCAGTTCGCGTGCTCGCCCCATACCAGATAGCCTAGGCGATCCGCCCAGTACAGGAAACGCGGCTCGAAGATTTTCTCGTGAAGCCTGGCCCCGTTAAAACCGAGCTCCATGGAGAGCTCTATATCCCTGCGAAGATCCTCATCGCTCGGCGCCGTGTAGATGCCGTCCGGATAAAAGCCTTGGTCCAGCACAAGGCGCTGAAACACGGATTTGCCGTTAATCCGGAATGCCATGCCGTCAAGACGTAGGGTCCGAAGACCGAAATACGATTGGACGGAATCGCTTGGGCTGCCCTGGTCGGTCAAAGACAGGGCCAGGTCGTACAGCCGCCCGTTTCCTGCTTCCCACAGATGGATCTCCGACAAGGGAACGGTCAGCTTAACCGAAGGTCCGGATACGATCGCGCCGGCTTCGCCGACAAGCCGGCCGTCGAAATAGGCGGAAGCGGCAAGCCGCTCCCCGGCCGCATTCCCTTCCACCGCAATCTCGAGATGCACGCAGGCATTATCCGGATCCCCCACCAATTTCATCGACGCCATATAAGCCTTTGGCACATGCTCAAGCCATACCGTCTGCCATATTCCTGTCGTACGGGTGTAGTCGCAGCCGTGCGAGTGGTATAATCCGCTCTGCTTGCCCCGCGGCTGGCGTCCCGAACGGACATCGTCCTCCGCGTATACTGTAATGACGTTGCTGCCCGGCACGACATGGGACGTAATGTCGAAGCTAAACGGCGTGTACCCTCCCCGGTGCGAGCCGGCGACCGTCCCGTTCACCCATACTTCGGCTGCATAATCGACGGCGCCGAAGTGGAGCAGGATCCTGCCCCCGGCCCAGGCTTCCGGCACGGTGAACTCCCGTTTATACCATACCGCGGCCATAAAATCCTTATATTCTACGCCCGAGAGCTTGCTCTCCGGACAGAAAGGCACCGTGATCGTCCCGGACAGCTGGCAACCGGGATCCGTCAGGCCGCGGTCCTTGCCGCTCTTGCCGTGGTCGATTTCAAATTGCCACTGGCCGTTCAGATTGGCCCAATCGGACCGGACCCATTGGGGTCTCGGGTACTCGGGGCGCGGGATATTAGATGAATGAGTCATGGTTTACTCCTTTTATGTCTGGATTGTTTTATATTTCAGGATTTTGCAAAATTCGATTCAAGCCGCTCCAGGGTACAATATATAGACGAACTAAACCGCTTCGCTCTATATATTGCTGATTGAAAGTCACTCTGTGGATTTTTGCAAAATCCTTATTTACAAAAGCCTATCTTGCCATTTCGGGATCAGCCTGCGGCGACTCGGTACGCATATCCGGCTCCGGACTAAGCGGCTCGGTTAGCGTCCCCGTCATAATCCCGCGGATCTTCGCAAGCGGCGCTTTCGGCCGCCTGTCGTAGGTGAGCAGACCGTTGATCTCCTGCTCGACATCGGTCAGCTGCGTATAACAGTAGCCTTGAACGACCGGCGAGGTCAGCATCGGGTCGACGACGGCCTTGAGCCGGATCAGGAAATCCTCCTCGCTGTCAGCCCCCGAGTATCCCCAGCCCTCCCACTCGCTCTTCTTGAAGGCGATGCCTCCAAACTCCGATACGAGAATGGGCTGCCCTTGATAGGAAGCGCCTCCGACGAAAATGCTGCGGTTGGCCGGCATCGCTTCCACGGCGGATTGCACGCTCTTATACCGCTTCTCCAGCACCTCTTGACGGCTCTCATAGTCGTGAATCGTGACCAGGTCGGTGGTCATATGCTCCCAGCCGTCGTTGTACACCACCGGCCGCGTATCATCAAGCGATTTCGTCAAATGATACATGGCCAACCCGTGCTGCTGCTGCCGGCTGTCCATGCGGACATTCGGTATTCCCCAGCTTTCATTCAGCGGAACCCAGGTGACGATGCACGGGTGGTTATAATCCCGCTCGATGATCTCCTGCCATTCCTTGGTGAAACGGCGTACATATTCTTCGGAATAATCGTACGCATTCGCCGCCTCGCTCCACACTAGCAGCCCGAGCCGGTCGCACCAATAGAGGAATCTTGGATCCTCCGTCTTCTGGTGCTTCCTCACGCCGTTGAAGCCCATCTCCTTGGTCAGCTCCACGTCGCGTCTCAGCGCATCGTCCGAAGGAGCGGTTAGGATGCCTTCCGGAAAATACCCCTGGTCCAGCACCAGTCTTTGATAATACGGCCGGTTATTCAAGCACAGCTTGCCGTCCTCGATCGACACCTTCCGCATGCCGAAATAGCTGGCAACCTCATCGACGACCTCTCCGCCGCATACGAGCCGAAGCTCCAAATCGTACAGATTCGGATGCTCGGGGCTCCACAGCCGCCCAAGGCCATGATCCGTGAAATCCCCGAGGCCGATGGTCCGCAGCTGCTCGACGCTGCGGATCGAATATTGATCCTCGGCCACGACTTCGTTCCCATACGTTACGGTAACCTGAAGCTTTATATCATCTGCCGCCTTCAATCCTTCAACGAAGGTGCGAATCCGGATTTCATTCCGATCGATATCCGGCGTAACCACCGTTTTTCTAAGGTGCACGGCGGATAAAGGCTCCAGCCAGACGCTCTGCCAAATGCCCGTCGTCCGGGTGTAGAAGATGCTGGCCGATTTCTCAAGCCAGTATTGCTTTCCCCTCGGCAGCGTAACATCACGGCTGAAGTCCTCGGCCCTGACCACCAGCGTGTTGCTCCCTTCAACGAGGAAGCGGGTAATATCCGCATGAAACGGTGTGTGGCCCCCTTCATGAACAGCCGCAAGCTGCCCGTTAACCCAGACCTTTGCCAGATAATCGACGGCGCCGAAATGAAGCAGAATGGTCTTTCCCTTCCAATCATCCGGAATGTGAAAGGTTCTTCGATACCACACCACGTCATGAAAAGAGGGATCCCCGATGCGGCTCAGCTTGCTTTGGAACGCGAAGGGCACGTTGATCTTTCGGAGGAATGAAGCGTTGCCGTCCGCCTCATACCACCGTTCCTGCTCGCCGACATCTCCATCGTCAAATCCGAATTCCCACTCTCCATTGAGGCTCAGCCATGCCTTGCGCATGAACTGGGGCCTCGGATATTCCGGTCGCGGAGGCTGCGTATGGTTTGTTTCTGTCGTCAAGATGTCATCCACTCCTCATCGATTCATTGTTGTATCTATCCTTTTATCGAGCCTACGTAAACGCCTTTAACAAAATACTTCTGCAGGAACGGGTATACCATTAAAATCGGCACCGTCGAAACGACGATCGCGCAGTATTTCACCAGCTCCCGGAAAGCGTTCGCGCTCTGGGCGCTGTTAATGACGACGCCGCCGGCGCTTCCGATCGACGTTGCCGTGGCGTCGTTCGCCACCAAAATTTCCTTCATTAACAGCTGCAGCGGGAACAGCTGCCGGTCTTTAAGCAGCACCATCGCATTAAACCAAGAGTTCCAGTTCCCGACCAGGTAATACAAGAAAATGACGGCGAGCGTCGCTCTCGACAGCGGCAGGATGACGTTGACCAGAATCTTCGCCTGGCCTGCGCCGTCGATCACGGCCGCCTCCTCCAGCTCCCTCGGTATAGCCTGGAAGGCGGTCCGCAGGATGATGATGTTCCATGTGCTGATGGCGGTCGGCAGAATCATGGCCCACAGATTGTTGTACAACCCAATGTCCTTCATCAGCAGGAACCAAGGAATCAGGCCGCCGCCGAAGAACATGGTGATCGTGATCAGGATCATGATGAAATTTTTGAAATACAAGTCCCGTCTGGACAGCACGTATGCCCCCAATATCGTCATCACCATGTTGACTAGCGTGCCGAGCCCGACGTAGATCATCGTGTTTTTGTACCCGTTGAGCAGGCTGTTGTCTTTGAATACCAGCTTATATCCGTCAAGCGTGAATCCAAGCGGCTTGAACAGCGCGCCTTTATGCGCAATCAGAGCGGTAGGGTCGCTGACCGAAGCGAACAGGATATGCAGGATCGGGTAGAAGCATACCAGCGTCAACGCGGCCAATAATGTATAGTTTGCGAAATCGAATACGAAGTCTCCCACCGATTTATGCTTTCTTTTACCTCGTGCTTTGATCTTCTTGTTATCGATCATGGCCATCTCCTTCCCCTACCATAAGCTGGTTTCCGATCTGCGCTTCACGATGTAGTTCGTCACCCAGAGCAGCCCGAAGTTGACGATGGAGCTGATCAGCCCCACCGCGGCGGAATAGCTCAGACTGGCTTCCCTGAGGCCCCGGCGATACACGTAGGAAGCGATGACGTCGGCCGTCTCGTAGGTGAGCGGATTGTACAGCAGAATGATTTTCTCGTAGCCGGATGACATCAGGCCGCCGATCGCGAAAATAAACAAGATAATGATGACCGGACTGATCTGCGGCAAGGTGATGTACCACATTTTCTTAACCCTGCTGACGCCGTCGATTTCAGCCGCCTCGTACAATGCCGGATCGATCCCGCTCATGGCGGCCAGATAAATGATGCTGTCCCACCCGATGCTCTGCCAGATGCCGGAGAAAGTATAGATCGGCCGGAAGAATGAGGAGTACCCCAGGAGCGAAGAGTACTCTTTGCCTGTAATGAACTGCAGCAGTTGAGTAATAATTCCTTCATCCGCCGTGAAAATATGGATGATCCCGCACACGACGACCAATGAAATGAAGTGCGGCATGTACGTAACGGTCTGCACGGTTCGTTTGAACTTGGACGACCGGACCTCATTCAGCATTAAAGCGAGAATGATCGGCGCCGTGAACCCGAAGGCGAGAGCCCACACATTCAGCATCAGCGTGTTCTTGACGACCCTCCAGAAATAAGGTCCTTGGAAAAAATCGATGAAATGCTTAAAGCCTACCCAGTCGCTTTCCCCGAATCCAAGCAGCGGCTTGAAATCCTTGAAAGCGATCATGACGCCCCACATAGGGCCGTAGCAGAAGATCAGGTACCATGCGATCACGGGCAGCGCCAATAAGTATACGAACCAGTTCTTCTTCATATCCCGCTTGATCAGCAGGCTCTTCCGTAGTTTGGCTTCCGAGGGAGCCGGGCTCATCTTCCTGTTTTTTCGAATGATCTCCATGATTCAACCACCTATTCCCGATATGGAAGCTATCGTTGGTTATACCGGTCCAGCGCCGCCTGATGGAGACTTAAGAATTCGTCCAAGCCCATGCTCTGCGCTTCCTTCAAAAACTGGTCATATGCATCCACAGGCAGCTCGCCCATGATGATCTTGGCAAAATACTCTCCCCGAAGCGTAGACAGCTGGTTTCCAAGCTCGGCTTCGCGCGATGCCTCCTCTTTGGTGAAGGTGATCGGCGGCATGGCCATGCTGGTGTCCATGTTCTCTGTCCAATATTTCCGGATATCTCCGGAATAGCTTCCCTTTGCCACGATCAACGGGTTAGCATGATGCTCGTCGCGAATGTTCGGCCAGCTGTGCATGCGGTATTTCCACAGCGTCGTGGCGACCGGCTGTCCGTCCGGATCATTGTAAATGTAGCTGTTCTCAGGGAAATACGGCATTCCCTTGTCATCCACCAAATGAACGGTGCCATACTCGCCGAAGTTGATCAGTTCCCAGCCCTTTTTGCTGTAGTTAAAGTCCAGCCAAGCCATGGCTGCTTCCACATTGTCCGCTTGGGTCGTAATCGCCGCCTCGGTGCCGGTGCGCATGAAGTTTTTGTACGTCGTCGCCGATTTATCGCCTTCGTTCAGGATCGGATTCAGCGCACCAACGAAATCGATGTCGTTCTGTTCCTTCCAATAGCTCCACATCGTATCCGGGGAGTCCATGATGACCGCCGTATCGTCTGAAATGGCGCTCGCCATCCGCTGGTTGAAGTCGGCCGTTGCCCAATCGCGGTTAAGGAGACCCTCCTTGTTCCACTTCTGCATGGTCGCCAAGTACTCTTTCGCTTTCGGCTGCGCAGGCCCCCATTGCACCTTGCCGTTCTCGTCCTGGAAGGTCCAGTCCCATACGCCGTAAGCGCCGTTAATGATGCCCGTAAAAATTTGGCCGTAACTCGATCCGTAGTTCAGCGGGGTCTTGTATCCGACCTCCTGGCATTTCTTCAAGAACGCGTACCATTCGTCAATGGTGTTCGGCACTTCCATCCCCGTCTTGTCGAGCGCTTCCTGCTTGATCAGCATGCCGAACCAGGTCCATTCCGAATACGGAGCGATTCCGTAGAAGCCGAGCAGCCTCCCGTCGTCCGTCACCGTCGTCTTTCTTCTCATCTCGTGGGAATTGCGCCAGGCCGTATAGTTCGGAGCATGCTTCTCCATCAGGTCGGTCAGGTCGATATAAGCGCCGTCGTTAACCCCGGCTTCAAGGCCCCCGGGATACCGGCCCGGTTCAATGATGATGTCCGGGAGCTCGCCGGAGGAGATCATCAGCGTGAATGCATCCGCTTCCTGTCCTACCGGCGGCGTGATGAAATTCACCTTGATCCCGGTCAATTTCTCGATCTGTTTCTGAACGGCATGGTTGTTCATATCCGGTATATTGGAGTTGGCAGGCATCCAAACATCCAGCACGACCTCTTCCTTGAACGGATAGGCGGAGTAATCGCTTGGAATGACTTCGTCGTATACATCGCCGAGGTATGTATCGTTCAGCGTGTTGTTCACCTCGTCGATTTGCTCTTGCGTCGGAGCCGTATTGCCGCGGATGCTTGCGCTAATGTCCGTAAACTCGACCTCATTCTTCTTCTCGGTGGACACGGCCTCTTCATTGCCTTCCGACTCTTCCTTCCCGGAGCCGCCGCCGCTGCACGCGGTTATGGCCGAAATCATCAGTATGGAGATCAGGAATAAATGAATCACACGCTTAAATTTCGCTTTCATCGTAATCCTCCCATAATCAAAATTGGTTGACGCCTTCCGTTCCAAAAACGCGCTCTTGCCTGCTTCCCCCTTTTCGAGATCAAAATGCCTAGGCCTCTCCACAAACACCCTTGTTTAATACAATAAAACCGTATCTTTAATCGAAGTATAGGCATGATTTCATCATCTGTCAACGCTTTCATACATTAATTTTGTAATTATTATTCCTTCAAGCAATTCCCCATATCGTACAACAAAAAGTCGTTTCGAGGGGTCGAATACAGATAAAACCCCAATAGTGACAAGGTTTTCGGGTGCATTAATTCAATTTGCTATCGATCTATTTGGATTGAAACAATCAATAATCCCGAAATAAAAAAAGCCTTTTATTACGAAATTTCTGTAATAAAAGGCTTTTTACTTCGGATCCTTCGTTGCTATCGGCTGCCCTTTTTCAATGGGATACGGATCTCCTGCATCATTCTCCCGAAGGGACGTAGAGCGCGTCGGAATCGCCTGCCGGAATTCCGAAATCCGGCGTTCCGTCCGGATGCCATCCGAACTTCTGAATGCGGGTGGCGCGCAAGCGGGTATCCGCTCCCGGTTCAGGGAGGGCATGATAGACGATCCAGTCCTCCGTCCCGTCCGGGGACTTCGTAAAACTGTTATGTCCGGTCGCATAAATACCGTTCTCCACGCTTTTGCGAAATACCGGTTCCGGGGATTTCGTCCACGCATCCGGATTCATCGGATCGCTGGACGCGTCCATCGTCAGCATGCCCAGCGCATAATCCTCGGACCATGTCGTGCTGGCGGAATAGACAAGAAAGATGCGGCCGTTCCGATGGAGAATGACAGGGCCTTCGTTAATGGCCATGCCCCCCTGCTTCTCCCATTCCAGGGTTGGAGCTGTAAGCAGGACATGCTCGCCGGTCAGCGTCCATGGATCAAGCATACGCATGATATAAATTGCCGAGCCGTAATCCGGAAACCGGCCGTATCCGGCATACAGGAAGTAGAGCTGACCCTGCAGCGTCATCACGGTACCGTCCAAACCCGGGACGGGCGTGTCAAGCGCCCCCCTCCATGTCCATTCGCCCTCCATGGGGTCGTCTTCACCGTTCTCCAGGACGCAAATCCGGCGGGTATCGTCGCCTCCCCCGTCATTCGCCGTATAATAAACATACCATTTACCTTGAACATGATGAATTTCCGGAGCCCATAAGTTATGGCTGTATCGACCTCCCGGCTCCGGCGCCCAAATCGTTTTCTTCCGGCCTTCGGCGATCCGGCTCAGCGAGTCTGATTTCGTAAGCTCAATACGATCCCGGGCCGTATGCATGAAATAATAGAAGCCGTCGGTGTGCTTCCACACCCAAGGATCAGCCGCTTGCTCGACAATCGGATTGTGAAACGTTGCAGTTTGGGGCAATTTCTCCATCTCCCTTCGCATTTCGCGTCAGGCCCTTCGCTCGGGTGCTCTTCCATGGATCCTCCCGGACCTTTGCGTTACGTTCCATCTTACCGATGCCGTTTTATGCTGTCTATGCTAAATTGAGTATATTTAGGTCCGGCGCATATAAGCCCGAACCGTCAACGGAGCGAATACCGCCACGATGACGGCGGCGCCGATCAGCGAAATGGACAGATCCCAGCCGACGGTTCCCGAGTTGGTCAAGTCCCGGACGGCCGTAACCAGATGCGATATCGGATTAATATTCACGAACCATTGCAGCCATCCCGGCATCGTCTCGACCGGCACAAACGCATTGGAAAGAAACGTGAGCGGGAACAAAACGATCATCGAGATGCCCTGCACGCTGGAGGCCGTACGGGCGATCACCCCGAAGAAGGCGAAAATCCAGCTGATCGCCCAAGAGCAGACGATGACGAGGAGCGCGGCGAGCGCCACGTACCCCAAGCCGCCGCCCGGATGATAGCCCATCACATATCCCATGGCAAAGGTCAGGACCGTTGCGATGGTATACCTGACGGTGTCCGCCAGCAGGGCGCCGGCAAGCGGCGCGATTCGCGCGATCGGCAGCGATTTGAACCTGTCGAACACGCCTTTATCCATATCCTCTCGCAGCTGTACGCCGGTAACGACCGACGTCGTGATAACGGTCTGCACGAGAATGCCGGGAATGATGACCGGCAAGTAGCTTTGCACGTCGCCGGAGATGGCGCCGCCGAAAATATACGTGAACATCAAGGTAAAGAGAATCGGCTGCATCGTCACGTCAAAGAGCTGCTCCGGCGTTCGCCGGATCTTCAGCAGCCCCCGATACGCCATCGTAAACGAATTGCGCAGGGACTGGCCGAAGCTGGTGCGGTTTTTCAGCCGGGAATTGGTACCGGGTTTCATCTTCATCACGCTGCTCATACGCTTGCCTCCTCAACTTGCTTTGAATGTGGTCCCCGGGACGGATGCGATGTTTGAGCCTTCGCAGCATGCCCGGTAATCGTCAGAAATACCTCATCCAGCGTCGGCTTCTGGACGCTCATCTCAGCTAAGCCGATCCCCGATGCGCGAAGCTCAATCAGCAGGTCCGTGACCAGATCTGCATTCGCCATCGGTGCCGTGATCGCTCCGGCCTCCGGGGATACCATGGAAGGCGCCTGAAGCACCCGTTCAACCATTTGGCGGGCCTGCTCGATGTTCGCCGGATCCCCGACGCGCAAATGGAGCGAAGAGGTGCCAACCGATGCCTTCAGTTCATCGGCGGTCCCTTCGGCAACGACCCTGCCGTGATCGATGACCGCTATCCGGTCGGCCAGCTGGTCCGCCTCCTCCAGGTACTGCGTCGTGAGGAGTACGGTCGACCCCGTGCTCACCAGCCGGCGGATCGTATCCCACATCTGGGATCGGGTTCGCGGGTCGAGACCCGTTGTCGGCTCATCCAGAAAAATAAGCGGCGGCTGGGCAATCAGGCTTGCCGCCAAATCGAGCCTGCGGCGCATGCCGCCGGAAAATTGCTTAAGCGGCCTCTTTGCCGCTTCCGTTAAACCGAACTCCTCAAGCAGCTGTCCTGCCTTGCGTTTCGCTTCCGCGCGTCCAAGCCCGAGCAGCCTTGAGAAGATGATGAGGTTCTCGGTCGCGCTGAGCGATTCGTCAACCGACGCGTACTGGCCGGTGACCCCGATCAATTGCCGGACGATCTGCGCTTCCTTCAGCACATCGTAGCCGAGGATGCGCGCCGAGCCGGCATCCGGACGTAGCAGAGTTGCCAGCATCCGGATCGTGGTCGTTTTGCCCGCACCGTTGGGTCCGAGCACGCCGTATATGCTCCCAGTCCGGACCTTCAGCTCCACCCCGTCCACCGCCCTGTTATCGCCGAACGTTTTGACGAGCCCGTGCGCTTCGACTGCCCAATCCCCGCTTCTTGGCTCCCATTGGTATTGATTGTTCTGTTTCACTTGATTTCCTCCAATCATCGTGATGGTTGATGAAAGAAGGTTAACATGCTTATTTAAACGGAATTTAAATCCGCCTCGGGAGCAACAGGCAAAAAAGCGCCCCAAGATCGAATGATCTTGGGGCGCTTTTAGGTTATCGTCTGAAATCAGAGGATGTTCTTACGACATTTTGACCAAGCTGTAGTTCTTCTTCCCCTTGCGGATGATGATGAACCGGCCGCCGATCGCTTGGTCGGCGGTTACTTCATGGCTGACATCGCTAATGCGCTCGCCGTTCATGGAGATAGCGCCGTTGTTGATATCCTCGCGCGCCTGCCGCTTGGAAGGCTCGATGCCGAGGTCGACCAGCCAATCCACGATATTTTTCGTCTCCGGACCTGCCTCGTAGGTCGGCATTTCCTTGAAGCCCTGCTCGATCTCATCGGCCGTCAAGGACTTGATATCGCCGCTGAACAGCGCTGCCGTAATGCGCTTCGCCTGCTCCAGCATTTCCTCGCCGTGCACGAACCGCGTCATTTCCTCGGCAAGCGTTATTTGCGCTTCGCGTTTATGCGGCTCGGTCTCCACCTTATGGGCAAGCTCCTCGATCTCCTCTTTCGCGAGGAACGTGAAGTACTTCAAGTATTTCACGACGTCGCGGTCGTCGGTGTTGGCCCAGAACTGGTAGAACTCGTACGGCGTCGTCTTCTTCGGATCGAGCCAGATCGAGCCGCCGGCCGTTTTCCCGAACTTCGTGCCGTCGGCTTTCAGCATCAGCGGAATCGTCAAGCCGAACGCCTTGGCGTCCGCGCCTTCCTTTTTCCGGATGAGGTCAAGGCCGCTTGTGATGTTGCCCCATTGGTCCGAGCCCCCGATCTGGAGCTGCACGTCGAAATTCTTGTACAGATGCAGGTAATCCAGCGACTGCAGAATCTGGTACGAGAACTCCGTGAAGGAAATGCCGCTCTCCAGCCGGCTTGCCACGACGTCCTTCGCCAGCATCGTGTTGATGCTGAAGTTTTTGCCGTAGTCGCGCAAAAATTCGATGACGCCGATGTCCTTCGTCCAATCGTAGTTGTTCACCAACCGGATCTGGTTGTCGCCCTCGGTGATGAACAGCTTCTTCATCTGCTCGGTCAGGGCGTCCACGTTGGCCTGTACCTGCTCGAGCGTCTGCAGCGAGCGCTCGGTTTGGCGTCCGCTCGGATCGCCGATCGTCCCGGTCGCGCCCCCGATCAGAATGACCGGACGGTGTCCTGCCATCTGGAAGCGCTTGAGCACCATAAACGGGATCAAATGCCCGATATGCATGCTGTCGCCGGTCGGGTCGACGCCGCAGTATACGGAGATTGATTTTTCATTCGTCAATTCGCGGAGGCCTTCGGCATCCGTCTGCTGATTGATGGCATCGCGCCACTCGAGTTCATCGATAATGTTCATGTCTACATTCCACTCCTTGAATTCAATACTTCTGCATGTGAAACAGCTTTTAAAGGCTAGGTTAAAACCATAAAAAAACGCCCCCATGTCTATCACAGACACAGGGACGATTGAACACCGCGTTACCACCCAGATTGCACCCCTCCAAGCGCCGGCGCCTAGGCCGCAAGCAAGGATGCCACTCGTCGGCGAGTTAACGTTCGCCTCTTCCCGCTCGGCATTACCCGAGATACTCCAGAGTGTATTTCACCGGCTTAATATGTGCCAAGGTTCCATCCTCCTCGGCTTTCTGGAACAGGGATTAAGCAAGCTACTGGGCTCTTTCAACGTATATCCTATATAAGATTACAGACAGTATAGTGAAATACGAATTGAATGTCAACTGGCCATCTGATTCGATCTTGCTGCTCAGGCTCACACCATACTTGACAGCCTATTGTTTAGATCCTAAACTAATGGCATGAATAATGAATCCAACCCAACCAATCAGGAAGCGAACCGGGGCAGCAAGAACTTAGGCCGGTTGATTCTGCAGCTGAGACGCCTGGAGCGCCAGCCTCATACATTCGGCCATGCAGGCAAATTAACGCCGAGCGAGATCCATACGATTGACGCCATCGGTTATGACGGAGCCATCCTCATGAGCGAGCTAGCAGCACGGCTTGGCGTGACAAAGGGAGCCATTACGCAGGTGGTTGATCGGCTGGAGGCTAAATCGCTTGTGATCCGTTCCCCCCATCCACATGATTCAAGAAGCTCGATCGTTTCGCTCAGCGAAGACGGAAAGGAGGCTTACCGGGCTCACGAGGCCGTGCATCTCGAATTCTATAATCAGCTGAGATCGCAGCTCAGCGAACAAGAAATAAAAATTTTTGAGAAGAGCATTGAGATATTAAATAATATGCTGAGCAAATAACTATTTTTTTTCGATAAATAGTTTAGTTACTAAACTAAAATCCAAGGGAGGCTTCCCATGAATCTCGATACCAATCCGGCTCTCATCATTACAGCGAAACATCGATGGTGGCTCTTGTTTTCAATTTGTACTGGCGCATTTCTGTCCCATTTTACTGCCGGCGTTGTGAATGTATCGCTTCCTTCTCTTACATCGGTATTCCAAAAGGATTTGGATATCCTGCAGTGGATTACGACGGCATACTTGCTTGTCATTACGGCATTGCTGCCCATCATGGGGAAAATGGGCGACCGTTACGGGCATGGTCTCATTCATAATATGGGCTATTTGATCTTTGCCGTAAGCTCTCTTCTGATTGCCTTGTCTCCAAACGTCCTTGTCCTAGTCTCGTTTCGAATCCTCCAAGGGATTGGAGCCGCCATGTTTCAAGCAACCAATATTGCGCTGATCCAGCTTTGTTACCCTAAAGAACAAAGAGGCCGCGCCCTCGGCATCATGAGTTCGGTCGTCGCCCTCGGAGCCATGACCGGCCCGCTCGCCGGTGGACTCATTGCCGAACGGTTAAGCTGGCACTGGTTGTTCCTGGTACATCTGCCCGCTGCAGCCGGAGCGGCTGCACTCGCTTGGCGATTCATCCCCATGCAGCGTCCTAACGGCGATTTGCCATCCATAGACCGAGTCAGCGCATTGTTATTCGTTGCCATTGCCGCATCGGTGACTTATGGGTTATCCAGCGGGAATGCGCAGGGCTGGTTTTCCCCAATCATCCTTTCGGTTTTTGGCGGCGGCGGGTTCGTGCTCACTTTGTTCTTGCGGCGGGATTTGCGCATGCCCGTCCCCTTTTTGCCTTTGCAAGTTCTGCGCGTGCCTTCAGTCTCATCGGGGTTAGTCATAAGCTGTATCTCCTTTGTGCTGATTAATGCCGTATTGGTTGTCATGCCTTTTTATTTGTCCCATATGACCTCATATCCTCCCGTGTATATCGGCTTGATCATGACGGCTTATCCCCTGCTATTTGCCATATCCAGCCCGGTGTCCGGACATTTATCCGATCGAATCAATCCCCGGCTGCTCATGTTGACCGGACTCGCTTTTATCGTAACTGGACTTGCGGTTTTTTCTTGTTTTCTAGCTGATATGACGGTTCCCGGCTTGGTAGCCGTACTTGCCTGGATAGGGCTGGGCATGGGCTGCCTGGCTGCGCCAAACAACGGTTACATCATGCGCAGCGTCCTCTTCCGGTATGCCGGCTCGATTGGAGGCATGATTGCACTGACACGAAATGCCGGAATGGCCCTAGGTGCAGCATTAGGTCTCGGCATGGTAACCGGACATACGGGAACGGAGTTATCGTTTGCTGATTTTGAACGGATTTTTAGAATCAACGTGATCATCGGCCTATGCTCCTGCGCTGCTTTGGGTTATGGAGCGTACCTGGAGCGCCGAAGCAAGTCCATTTCTAAACAATCGGAGGAAACAGGATGTTGAAAGATAAAATCGTCGTCATTGGCGGATATGGCCAGGTTGGGCAAATGATATGCAACGACCTCGCCTTCTTCTATCCCGGCAAAGTCTTCGCTGCAGGAAGAAGTCAAGGGCGGGCGGAAGCATTCAGCCGCGCCACGCAGGGCCGCGTGGAGCCGCTGCGCATCGATGCGGATGCAGGCGTAGACCCCGCGTTGTTGTCCGAGGTTAAGCTGGTCATCATGTGCTTGGACCAACAGAATTCGTCATTCGTTCAAGCCTGTATCGGGCAAGGCATCCATTATATAGACCTTTCGGCGGATTATCGATTGCTGTCTCAAGTGGAGCTGCTGCATCCCCTGGCCGTTACTCATGGGGCTACCGCCATCCTGAGCGTCGGTCTTGCACCGGGCATGTCGAATCTTCTATCGCTCCATGCCAAGCAGCAATTGGATGTTACAGAGGCTATCTATATATCGCTTATGCTGGGTCTCGGAGATTCCCACGGTAAAGCGGCCATTGAATGGACCGTTGATAATTTGCGCTCCAACTTTACGACGATGGAGCAAGGGAAAGTGATACAGCATACCAGCTTTGCCGACGGGCGCAAAACGGATTTCGGCAACGGACAGGGCAGCCGCACAGCATATCGATTCAATTTTGCCGATCAGCATATATTGCCGCGTACGCTTCAAGTGCCAAGCGTATCGACACGGCTTTGCTTTGACCGCCCCTTCATCACCGGGTTATTATCCTGCCTCAAACGGATGGGCAGCCTCAAGCTGCTGAATATCCCCTGGATTCGGGATGCTGCTGTTAAAGCCTTTGCATCCATGCGGATCGGTAAGCCCATGTTCGCATTAAAAGTCGATGCGGTGGGTAAGAAGCAGGACCAGCCCGCGCTTGTGGAATGCTTCCTGCAAGGCGTTCACGAGGCCGAACTCACTGCAAAAGCGGCTGCAATCGTGGCTAGAAGGCTCTACACTTCCGATATGCCGCATGGCGTCTTTCATATCGAGCAGTTGTTCACCTATGATTCCTTCGTTGAAGAACTGCGGGAGATGGCGCATATATCATCACGGCTTCGCATCGGAACGTCGCCTGGCTCGGACCAGATGACAGAGACCTCAAGCTGAGAATAGCGAGCGAATATTTAGATGGTTAAGGGCTAACGCATTCTCCATAATTCAAATAACCGTCCCGATGGATTCCATCAGGACGGTTATTGCCGTTTTATTCTACGCCTTTATCCATAAAGCCCAGCGTTTGAAGTGTACGCATCAGGACCAGAGCAGCTTGCGCGCGGGTAACCGCCGCTTGTGCCGCGAATCGACCGCGGTGATCGCCCTGCACGATGTTCAGCTCCACCAGCTGGCTTATATCGTTCACGGCCCAAGCCGGAATTGACGCTTGATCCCGGAATGCAGCCGAATCTTCTTGCCCTCCGTCGTTACTAGGGACGGCGGCGGCCGCATTCATCGCACGATTCAGCATCACGGCCATCTCGGCGCGGGTCAAGGCGGCGTTCGGCGCGAACCTGCCCCCGCTGCCTTCGATGATGCCATGCTGGACGGCAGCGCCGATCTCTCCTGCATAAGCGTCACCTTCACGGACGTCGCGGAAGTCTCCGCCGCCCGTGATCGGGCTCAATCCCATTGCCCGTACGAGCAGCGCCGTAAACTCGGCCCGCGACATCTCCTTGCTTGGAGCGAACGAGGTCGCGCTGACGCCGTTTACCAGCAGGCGGGAAGCCATCGCTTCGATTTCCTTGCGGGCCCAGTGCCCGTTAAGATCTTCAAACGTTTTGCGGTATTCCAGCAATGTATAAATGCCGTTGCCCGCATGCTTGATTTCGACGGCAGGCTGTCCGTGCCAGGTCGTCTGCACGGCAGGGACGAACCGGAAGACACCCGCTGCCTCGTCATAGATCGCAACTGTGACTGAAGCCGGATTCGCGCCGGCCGGGAGCGGCAGGATTCGGCTTACCGGAAGCTTGCCGAAATCCTTGATCGGCTGCTCCTTGCCTTGCGGCCCCACTGCTGCGCCGATCCGAGCTCCGCCGTTTCCGGCCACCTTGGCCCCCATGGAAGCGGCCTTGCCGCTCATGGCAGATACCACCGCGCTGTCAACAGGCGTCACGGACAAGCTAACATTCCCCTCGCCCTTAAGCGCCTCAATCGGAAGGCGGATCGCACCAGACGCTGTTTCCAGCACCAGCTTCGCCTGCTTCGATTTCGCTGCCGCGCGGTTCACCCATGCTGCCGGAATAGACAGCTCCGCAGCACGGTTCGTTTCAGGAGCACGCACGACCAGCTCCTGCTGTTCCCCGGACAATGCGGCTACGGTCCTGTTCCAAGCCTCTTCTTTCAACGTGATCCGATCAACGGCACCGTCCGCCTTGATGATAAGATCGTTCCCCTCAAGGACACCGGAGGGCGCTGCTTCTCCGCCCGTTGCCGGCGGCGTTACAGACGGCGCAGTGCTGCTGCCTCCCGAGCCGCCGGAGCCGGATCCAGGGGCCGGGTCAGTCGTCCCGCCTCCGTTTCCGGGGTTTGCAGGTTTTTTCTGTTCGGTGATCCGCCCCTCCACTTTCGGTGACACCGTTCCGCCGAGCTTGCTCACATGCTCCATGAAAATTTCATAATCCGGATAACCCAAATCCTCGTTATACTTCCCTTCCGCAATCGCTTCGGCAAAGGATTTATAACCGTCTCCGCCGTTAGCTACAAAGCTGTTGGTCGCCATACGATAGCTCTCGGTCGGAACGAGCGGCTTGTAGCTGCCGTCCTTCATGATCATAATATCGTACACCCGGTCTCCAGCCGGAGCGGAAGGATCCCATTTAAACTTCATACCGGCAACTTGAGGGAATTTGCCTGGAAGATCCGCCAGCTTGGCCCCGCTGATTCCGTTCTCTAACCCGTCCTTCAGCTGCTGTCCGGTGAGGTCCAGGACAAACAAGGTGTTGCCGAACGGCATCACGGTCCGCAGCTCGCCCATCGTAATCTCGCCTTCGTCGATGGAGGCGCGAATCCCGCCGCCGTTCATCAGGGCGATGTCGGCGTTTTTAAGCTCTTTAGCTTTGGCGAGCATGCCGTCTGCGATCAGATTGCCCAGATTCGTCTCCTTCGAGCGGACATTCTGCCGCTCGCCGTCCAGCTTGACGGTTGCCGTGCCGATCACCTGCTTCATTAATTCGTCCAGCTCGGCTTTATAAGGAGCCAGCATCGCCTTCTCCTGCTCGTCCTCCTCCACGCTGGCGTCCACCGCCAGCAGCTTGCCGTCAACCTTGCCTTCCTCCGTCAAGACATTGCCGTGCTCATCAAATTCAAGGTCCACGCGGCCAAGATACTTGCCCCATTCATTCGCCTGCACGATGACGGTCGGCGTCTCATGCTGGCTGTCCGTCACAACTTCGGGGGCATCCAGCTTCGTATGGGTATGTCCGCCGACGATCAGGTCGATGCCTTCAACGGCTTCAGCCAGCTCCTTGTCCTTGGCATAGCCCAGGTGCGACAAGGCAATGATGATGTTCAGACCGTCCTTCTCCATCGCTTCGACTGTCGATTTGGCCGAGGCTGCCGCTTCATTGAAGATCACGTCTTTGCCCGGGCTCGAGGTCTCGGCCGTATCCTCGGTCGTGAGACCGAATATGCCGATCTTGTGCCCGTCCACCAGCATCGTCACATAAGGGTACACCCCGCTGTTCGCCGTCGTTTTCGGCTGGGCGGCATCCATGACGGCCGGCGGCTTGAGAAGATGCGAGATCGCTGCGTCCCGGCTGAGATCGACGTTAGCGCTCACCAGCGGGAACTGTGCCTTGGATACGAACTCCGCGAGCGCTTTGGTCCCCTGATCAAATTCATGGTTGCCGAACGTCATGGCGTCATAGCCCATGTAATTCATGAAAGCCAGATCGGCCAAACCGAACCATTTGGTAAAGTACAGGTCGCCCGAGAATACGTCACCTGCATCCAGGAGCAGGCTGTTGCCGCCTTCCTCACGCACCTGCTTCACCAGTGTTGCCCGTCTCGCCACATCGCCCAAATGGGCATGCGTATCATTGGTATGCATGACCGTCAGCTTCCAGCCTTCCTCATCGGCCGGACCGTCCGTTACGGTCACTTTAGCCTCCGCAGAGCCATAACCATCCTTACTCCGGACGGTAATCACGGCTTCCCCGGGAGTTAATGGAGTCACCGTTCCGCTCGCGTCCACGGTCGCAACCGCTTCTTCCGACGAGCTCCACTCCAGCTCGGAGGAGCCGCCATTCGAAGCTTCTACCGCTGCCTTCAGACCCACGGCGGCTCCGCCCGCAGTCAGCTTGAGCGAGGCTTGGTCAAGCGTGATCTTGGTAACCTGAAGCTCGAGCAGCGCCACGGTTCCGCTGACCTCATTGGCTACGAGCAGAAGCGGCCGCCCGGTCAGGCTATCCGACGCCGGGATAAACTCCAAGCCCTCGGGCCCGGAGTCCGAGGTGATCCCTCCCTCGAAATCCCGCGTATTGAAATAGTTCAGGAACTCGGGCACAGAAGGGTTCGTCACGTCATACGTCATCACGCCGCCGATGCGTTCCAAGCCGATGAAGGCCAGCGTTTTCGCTCCGACCTTGCCGACTGCTGCATATTCAGGCTCAGGACCTTTCTTCGAGCTTCGGCCGTCCATTTCGTTTTTGTCGTTGCTTACGTTAAAGTATTTGGGAAAGCGGTCTGCCGTAATTTTTTCAAAGTCGCTGCCGCTGTCATACACCTGGGACATGTCATCCGCGTTCCAAATGGAGAAGGAGCGCGCTCCGTACATATACAATCCGTCGCTTCCCATATCGCTCGCAACTTCAACCTTATCGTAGGTCGTTCCTTTATCCGCCAGAAATTGGGCTGCCGGAGAGGAAGGATCAAGCAGGGCCTTCATATCTCCTACTTTGCTTTCATTGGTGCGCTCATCCCAGCCCGTTGCGTCGCCTTCATTAGCGGACACGATAAACTGCTGCCCGCCCACGCTGTAAGTCGCGATGCCGTCCGGCATGTACATGCCGTAGAACGGAACGTTCTCGAACCTGATTTGCCCGTCCTTCAGCAGATCCAGCGCATGTTCCGGCTTGCTGAAATCTTTGTAGCCCAGACCTTTGACCGAACGAATCGTCTTCGCTGCCAGGTCCACTACGGCAATCGCATTGTTCTCCTGAAGGGAAACATATGCAGTCGTTTCGTCCTCCGAGAGGGAAATATACTCCGGCTCGAGATCGCGGATGGCGTCCGCCTTGGTGCCGGCGCTTCGGATTTGACCGTCCGCACCAACAGAGCCGCGGATATGTACCGTATCGTCAATGACCGACGGATCGTCGAATTTTAGATGCCTAACCTCATGGGTAACCGTGTCCACGATCGTAATGCTGCCTTCGGGATCGGGAGCGGTCTCGGTGCGGGGCTCGCCTTCATCCGCCGTCAGGAGATAACGCCCATCGGACGTGAATTTGATCATATCCGGCTGAACGCCGGTCTCATAAGTTTCCAGCAGAACCCCCTCGTAATCGAGCACGAGCACTTTGCCGGGCTTCGTGTGATCCAGCTCCTGGACCGCGATTGCGACCCGCTTGCTCTCGGTATTCACATCCACGCTCGTCAGATCGCCGTACTTGAAGCCATTCGTCTCGGCAAGCGCCTGGACGTCGATTCCCTTATCCTTCACAAGACTCCCGTTAGTCTCCAGCGAAATGATCTCCAAGCTGGCCGGCTGCGTCGAGCCGTTAACCAAATAAAGCTTGCGGTTCTCCTTGTTGTACTTGACGATTTCCGCCACGCCGCCATCCTTATTGAAAGTGCCAACAGCATAATGACCGATCATCTTCATGTCGAGCTTGTCCGCTGCCGAAACCGGTGTCTGGCGCAAGCCTAGTACCTGAAGCGTAAACTCCCGCCGTGCCGTGAACGGAACCGGGGAGCTGTCGGCAACCGTTACTTCTACGGAATGCAGGCCCTCTCTTCCCAGTGCCGGGACGCCCTCGATGATCCCGGTATCCGGGTTCATCGACAAGCCGGCAGGTAAACCTGCGGCAGCATATGTATAAGGTGCTTGTCCGCCGTATACATCGACCGTGACCGAATAAGGCTCGTTCACATAGGCTTCCGGATAATCTGTTTCCGTGATGCCAAAATCAGCGGCCATTGGAGCTGCGGCCTGCTGGGTTTGAACGTTGCGCGTTTGAGGCGCATCGACTCCCGCGTCTGCGAAAACGGTGCCAGTGGAAAATAATGAGGCAATCGTGATTTCCGCCGCCATGAACAGCGATACCGCCTTCATTTTTCTATACTTCAAATTCGGTTCCCCTCTTCCAATTCTATATTCAACTATAGAGTGTAAAGAGAGATTGTTAACGGCCGCTCAACGGAGATCACGGTTTATGTAAAGAAGGCATCATTTACTCGTTTTTTTCAGCCAAGATGCCCCAACCCTAACGTAACAACAAAGAAGCGCCTGCCGTTAAATCGGCAGGCGCTGTCTTTACGTCATTGTACCAGGCAAAATCCATCCGTTATCCGAAGGAGTCACGACTTCCAGGATATCGGAAGCTTTTCCGTTCTTGGCCACAAGGAAAAAGAAGTCCGTGAATGGAGTCGGTGATGCTTTTCCATCTATCGCAGCTCATTGCATTGCATAGCTTTGAGAATCTGCTTTTGCGGGATGACCCTCTAAGTAAGCCTTAGTTCAAAATCGCATTTCCGCTGCCTTCCCCCGTAATGATCAGCTCCGCCTTGGCGAGCTCCTGCGAACAACCGCCGATCCCGATTGTCACACGGCATGGCTCGACCGCAAACGACATCTCCCGGTTCCAGAAAGCCAGTTCCTCCCGGCCCAAGCTGAAGGTAACGTCCCGCTCCTCGCCGGGTGCCAGCTCCAGCTTTCGGAACGCCTTCAGCTCGGCAATGCGGCGGGTAATGCCCGATTCGCGGGCCGAGATATACAGCTGAACGGTTTCCGCTCCGGGGCTACGGCCCGTGTTGGCGAGCCGGACCGTCACGGCGACTTTCCTGCCCTCCTGCAGCTCGAACACCGAGATTTCACCCCGCGATAGCCGAACGTCCCCGTACCGGAATTCCGTGTAGCTTAGCCCGTAACCGAATGGATAAAGCGGGGCGGACGGCATATCCACGTACACACGCGGCCGGCCGGGATCCTTCTGGTTGTAATACACCGGCAGCTGTGCGGCGGAACGCGGAATCGATACGGGCAGTTTGCCGCTCGGGTTCGCCTTGCCGAACAGCAGCTCGCCGATTGCGGCGCCCCCTTCCGGCCCCGGATACCAAGCGCACAGCACGGCCTCGCAGTGCTCGACCACGCCGGCGAGCGCATGCGGACGCCCTTGGATGAGCACCAGGGCTACCGGCGTTCCCGTCGCGGCCACTTCCTCCAGCAGCCTCTGCTGCAGGCCGCCCAGCGCAAGATCAGCCAGGTCGACGCCCTCTCCGCAGTCCATCTCGGAAGGATTGCTCGTTTCGCCTTCGGGGACGATAGCCTCGCCATTGCTGTCGAACATCCCGTCAAAGCGGCGGGCGCTGCTGCCGCCCAGCACGAGCACGCAGACGTCCGCCCCCTTCGCCGCCTCCACGGCCTCGGCCAGGCCCTCCTCGGACATATCGCGAATGCCGCAGCCCTTGGCGTAGACGATGTCCGCGTTTGCAGGTGCAGCCATGCGCATGCCCTGCAGCACTGTAATCCCGGTGCCTTCGCGTTGAACGCTCGTATAATCGCCGAGCTGATTGTAGAGCTGATCGGCGTTGGGGCCGATCACCGCGATGCGGCGGCGCTCCTCGCCCAAAGGCAGCAGGCCGCCTTCGTTCTTCAGCAGAACGGCGGATTCCCTGGCCACCTGCCGGTTCAACTCGCGGAATTCGGAACGGCCGACAATGGAGATCGGGCCGCTCTCGCTGACATATGGATGGTCAAACAGTCCCAGCCTGAACTTCAGACAAAGCACCCTACGCACCGCACGGTCGATGTCCGCTTCCCGAACGAGCCCCTGCCGTACTGCGCCTTCCAGCGTCGAGAATGCCGTATCCCATAGGCTGAGATCCACGCCCGAGTCCAGGGCGAGCGCTGCGGCGGACTCGTAGCTGCCTGTCAGCGCCAGAAGCCGGTCGATTGCGACGCCGTCGGCCATGACGATGCCGTCAAAGCCCCACTCCTCGCGAAGGATGCCGGTTAACAGCCGCTTATTCGCATGGCAGGGCACGCCGTCGATCTCGTTGTACGCCGCCATGAAACCGGCGGCGCCGGCCGCCTTCCCGGCCATGGCGGCAGGAAGGTGGATTTCGCGCAGCTCGCGCTCCCCGATCGGAGCCGGTCCCGCATTGCGCCCGCCCTGCGCGGTGCCTTGGGCGCATAGATGCTTGAGCACGACCGCGACTTTATCCGGCCCGGCCATCTCCTCCGGCGTCTCGCCCTGCATACCCCGCACGGCCGCTTCCGTAAACCGGGCCGCCAAGTACGGATCCTCGCCGTAGCATTCCTCGGACCGGCCCCAGCGCGGATCGTGGAGGATGTCGAGCGCCGACACGAGGCCGATATGCGCTCCGCGGCTCCGGATCTCGGCGGCCGCCAAACCATAAGCCCGCTGAAGCAGCGTCGGATTCCAGGTAGCCCCCGCGGCAAGGTTGACCGGAAGCAGCGTCCCGTCCAGCGCCTGATGCCCATGCGGACACTCCTCCGCCAGCAGCACCGGAATGCCGAGCCGGGTATGCTCCATCACGTACCGCTGCACCATATTAGCCGCTTTCGCGCTCTCCGCCGCCGTAATGCCGTTGCCGTAGTGGACACCGGACCACGGATCGCTGCGGAACAGCCCGTAAAGCGCGCCCATGCCGCCGCCCCAAGCCACCTCGGCCTTGAACGCTTCGGTCAGATGGAACCCGTCGTCCTTTTTAACATAGGCGTTCCACCCATACATTCGCTGGTTCAGCTGTCCTACCTTCTCCGTCAACGTCATTCTTCCGAGCAAATCCTCGATTCGCTCTTCCAACGGCACTCGGGCAGACTTATATTTTTCCATCTTTTCATTCCCCCGCTTCATCGATGTGGGCTTCGGCCCTTAATGCACCCTGCCGCCCGCGTCCCTCGCGGCGCTGAGTCCGCGGTACTCCTTCGGCGTCATCCCTGTGTACGTTTTGAATACGGATACAAAATATTTGTATTCTTTATACCCTACTTTGTCCGCAATCTCAAACACTTTGTCATGCGTCGTGGCCAAGAGCTCTTTCGCATGCTCCATCCGCATTTCGTTCATATATTCCGTAAAGCCCTTTCCCGTGCTCTGCTTAAAAATATAGCTGAAGTAGCTGGGCGTTATTTTCAGCCAAGACGCCACTTCAGAGGCCTTTAAATCGGCTCGGTAATGCTCGTTCATATACTTTTTTGCCTTTTCGATGATCCAGTACGATTTATCCATGCCGGACCGCTCGATGAACTTCAGCCATTCCCGCATATGTCCCTGCACGAGACGCTCCAATGAGCCATAAGAGTTGAAGTGGTTCATATCCGGGCTTGCCAGATGGACATCATCTAGCCCGGTCTGGCCGCTTCTCCGCATTCGCTGCCTTATCAACACGGCCAATTCTTCATATGCGATCCACAGTTCCTCCGGCAAAAACCGCTTTTCCCGGAAAAAAGCGAACATTTCCGCAACGAGCGCATCCAGTTCGTTATGATCCCGCTTGAGCATTGCCGCCATCAGATTCCGTGCCGCAGCCTCCGCATCGAAGTCGGCTGTGGCTGTACCCGGGCCGCGCCCGGCCGTGCGCGGGTAATCCGGAAGCAGCACCGTCTTATTCTCCAGCAAATGATAAGGCAGCAGGCGGCTAGCCTCCGCGCACCGCTCGGCCGTCTCTGTCAAATCGCCGTAGGGCCCGGAAGCTCCGCAACATATCCCGGCCTTCTGCAGCACGGGCTCGGCCGCCTCCAGCAGACGGTCCCAGGCAGCGAGATCCATTCGGATCTCGGATACGATCAGCGTATACAACAGATTTTCGTGGTCAAATACAGAAATCAAGCGGAGAAAAGGACAACGCAGCTCTGCATGCAGCCGATCCACCCAATCGTCCTGAATCTCGTCGTAATGTTCCGGAGGCTGCTCACCGAACCGTTCCATAAACCGTACCATCTGGGTTGCCAGCACGCGAAATTCCGCTCCATGAAGAGACGGCGGGGCTTCTTTGCCGTAAGCAGTCCCTTGACGCGCCATATTCGACAGCCATAATTTCGCTTCCTGGATGCCCCCGTCTCTTTCCCGACCCCGAACGCCTTCGACAATGGCCTTGACGACTTCCGTCAATTCATCGATATCGACCGGCTTCAGCAGGTAGTCGCTAACGCCGAGACGAATCGCCTGACGCGCGTATTCAAAATCCTCGTAGCCGCTGATCATGACGATGCGGACATTCGGAAACCGCTCCTTCAAGCGCTCCGCCAGCTCAAGTCCGTCCATCCCCTCCATGCGGATGTCGGACAAGACGACATTCACGTCTCGCTCCCCGACGAGCCGCAGTGCCTCCGCCCCGTCATAGGCTACGTCCACGACCCGGACGCCAAGACGCTCCCAATCGATCGTGCGCCGCAATCCTTCGCAGATGACCGGCTCGTCGTCCACGATCAGCATATTGACAAGCTTGCCCCTAACCGTCCATTGATTGTCCATGCTTATCACCGCCTTGATCTTGAATATCTCCCCCAGGAAGCCTCAGCCTGACCCAGGTGCCTTTTGAGGAAGTGCTGACCAACTCGAGCCCATAGCCGGGTCCGAAAAAGATCGAAAGCCGCTCATGAATATTGGACATCGCTCCCTGCCGGCCCCCTTCCCTGGCCCTCCCCTGAAGCGATGACATCACCTCTTGGCGGCGAACGGCCGGCATTCCCTTGCCGTTGTCGATCACGTCGATCACGATTTCATCGGCGACCCGGGAAGCGTTCACGAGGATGTCATTCATCGGTTTGCCCCGGTCATACCCGTGCTTGAGGAAATTTTCCACCAGCGGCTGGATGGTCGCTTTCAGCATTGGCGTATCCTCCAGGCCTTCTTCCATCGATAACGTATAGGTCAGCTTGTCACCAAGACGTCGCTGCTGCAGATACAGATACGATTGAACGAACTCCATCTCCCGGCGCAGCGTCGTCCGGTAGCTGCCGTTATTAACGCTGGCGCGGAAGAACTTGGACAGCATTTCGATCAGCTGGCTCGATTTTTCCGCTTGCTCTAATCTAGCCGTCCAACGGATCATGTCCAGCGTATTGTAAAGAAAGTGCGGATCCATCTGGTTCTGCATCAGCTTCAGCTCGGACTCGCGCTCCCGGAGCTCCAGCTTGTACTTATGCTCGATCAATTGCTGGATGGTGGCAACCATTTCGTTGAACGTCCGGTTCAGCTCCGCGATTTCATCCCGGGATTGGATCGGCACGCGGGCGTTGAAGTCCCCGTAGGCGACTCGGCTCGCCTCCTTCTTCAGCCGCAGTATCGGAGTGATGATCGTATAATGAAAGCCGATCAGCGCCGTCAAACCGAGCAGCAAAATCGCGGCCAGTATGAACAGCATCAGCATTTTGACGCCGCGGAACTCCTCCGCCACGGTAGCCTCGGGAATCAAGGCCACGACGTTCCAGCCCGTGCTTTCGATCGGCTTGTACAAGGTTAAATAGCGTTTGCCTTCAACCGGATAATGAAAGAAGCCTTCCCTTCCGGAGGAAAGCTTGTTCACCAGCGTTTCGTCGGGCGCAAATTGTTCGCTCAATGCGCCGCGGGAGCCGAGTACGATCTGACCCTGTTCCCCAACGATGAACACGCTTCCCTGATCCTCCTCGAAAATCCCCTTCTCGAGCAGATTGACGATGCCGGCCTCGTCCATGCGGATGGTCAGCCTGCCTAGCGGCTTCGTAATGTCATTGTACGAATTCAAAATCCGGAACATCGAGAGGAGGCGGGTGGGCCCGTACCAATCGCTGTTCAGGCTGTACCCCTCCGTCCAGACAATGCCCCCCTTGCGGGCCTCGGCCTGACGCACCCACATCGATTCATCCCCGCTGAACGGCTCGCCCATCTCGATGAAACTTCCGTTATAGCCGGAAATTTCGATCGAGCGGATATAGCTCCGGGACATGAGCTGAAAGGTAAGGAATTCTTCGATGTTGCGCTTGAGATTGGCCTGCTGGCCGCTGCTTAGGGGAGGTGATGGCCTCAGGAAGGACCGCATATCCGGACTTAGGATGAGATAGTTGGCGATATCCTCCACCATTTTGGTTTGCTCGCCGAGCTGGCTCGCGACGTTATCCAAATTCCGTTTGGTAGAGTTCATGAATTGGTCCATCAGGACTTGATTGAATTTATATTGAGCGACGACGCCGACGCCGAACGTAGGCAAAATGACGAAGAGAAGAAAAATGGCGAGCGCTTTCCGCTTCAAGCCGAAATTTCCCAGGTATTTTCCGTAACGGGTCTTCATGCTGTTCTCCCCTTCCATCCGCCTACCCGCGCACTAGCCTTTGACCGCGCCTGCCGTCATTCCGTTCACGAGCTGCTTCTGCAGCAGCAGGTAGAAGATCAGGATCGGAATGAGCGCGATCGTCAGAGCCGCCATTTGAAGCGTAAGGCTCGCCGTTTCAATGCCGGCGAAATTGGCCAGCCCGAGCGGCAGCGTTTTGAGCTCCGTCGAAGTGATCAGGACCAGCGCAAACAGATACTCGTTCCAATTATAAATAAAGTTCAATATAATGACCGTCGCCAGAGCCGGCCGGGTAATCGGCAAAATAATTGACCAGAAGATGCGATACACCCCCGCCCCGTCCATGACGCCCGACTCTTCCAGATCTTTAGGGAATCCCCGCATAAAGCCCTCTAGGATAAACACGGTCAATGACAAGTGAAAAGCCGTATACGGCAAAATCAGCGACCAGTACGTATCGAGCAATTGCAGCTTTTGCATAATCAAAAAGATCGGGATCAAGGTTGCATGAATCGGCACCAGCATCCCCAGCAAGAACAAGCTATAAGTCACGCCCCGCAGCTTGAACTGGAAGCGGGAAAGGAAATATGCCGCAAGTGCTCCCAGCAGCACCGTAATGATCAGGGAAGCAAACGTGATGATAATGCTGTTCAAAAAATAGACGTCCATGTTCGCAACTTCCCAAGCCTTGGCGTAGTTCGAAAACTGCAGCGTATGCGGCAGCGAAAACGGCGAGGCGGCATATTCCTGCTCCTCCTTGAAGGAGTTGACCACCATCCAAAAGAGCGGGATTATATTCATAATAGCGAACAGGCCCAAAAATGTGTATGCGAATAACTGGAACAGGCCCGACTTTCTCTTCATGGCGTTTCCTCCTTTCGTTAAGCGTCCTTCTCCCGGCCGACCCGATTGATGAGCGTAATGACGATCAGGCTGAACAGCAGAACCAGGATGGATACCGCACTGCCGTAACCGTAACGCATGTTGATGAACGCGCTGTTGTACATGTAGATGGTCATAACTTCCGTCTGGTGCGCCGGGCCGCCGCCCGTCAGGATCTGAATGAGGTCGAAAACGCGGAACGAGTTGCTGATGCTGTATACCACGCCGACCATAATCGTTCCCCGGATCATCGGAATCGTAATCCGCAGCGTTCGCTTCAGGCCGGTGGCCCCGTCCAGCTCCGCAGCCTCGTTGACTTCCTCCGGAATGTTCTGCAGTGCAGCCAGGAAGATCACCATATAAAGGCCGCAGTTCTGCCAAATATAGGCGATGCTGATCGACAGCATCGACCATGTCGAATCCCCCAGCCAATTCTGCTTCCAGCCGTCCAGCCCAATCATGCCGAGCAGGTTGTTCAGCATGCCGTATTCGGTGTTGTACACCATGCCCCAGATGAGGGAGACCATGACCGAGGAAATGACGACCGGCATGAATCCGATGGTTCGGAACAAACCGGACCCTTTCATGCCTCGGTTAAGCAGCAGGGCAAGCAGCAGGCCGAGCGGAATTTGTCCGATCAGGCCGGTCACCATGATGATGACGTTGTTTTTCACCGAAAGCCAAAATGTGTCGTCGCCCAAAATTTTTACATAATTATCAAGCCCGGCGAAAGTCATCGAGCCGATCCCGTTCCAGTTCATCAGGGAATAATACAAGGACAACCCGATCGGAACGATGGCAATGCCCAGATAGATGATCAGCGCCGGAAACAAACCGAGGAATATGGCGAGTTTGGTTCCTCTTAGCGTTTGCATCAGGGTTCCTCCTTTGTTGCACCCCTGCCCAACCCCCGAAGAAGGAAGAAAACCCGTTGAAGTTCGGGTTTTCCACATCGTTTCGGATTTGGGCAACAGGATGAATGATTGAATGATTGAATGATTACGTTACAGTTACCGCTATTGATTCATGTCGTCAAACGTTTCCTGCATTTCCTTCGCAACCTCTTCCGGCGTCCCGTGGCCGACGGTCAGCGCCTGCAGTCCGTTCTGAAGCACGTCAACCACTTGGGTCGGAATAACGCTGTCGAATACCGGGGCAGTGCCATTGCCTGTCAATTCCAGCATTTCTTTCAGATATGGGCTCGCATCTTCCGGCACCTCTACCTTCGCCGGGACGACGACGCCGCTGCTGATCAGTTCTTTGTACAAATCCTCGCTGACGAAAAACTTAAGAAACTCCTCAGCGGCTTCCCGTTTCTTCTCGTCCAGCCCGCTCTTGATCGCAATACCGTACTGAACGACGCCTGCGCTCTTGGACGGATCGCCTTTGCCGCCTTCCACGCTTGGGAACAGGGCAATGCCGAACTTGTCGCCTTCCTCGTTGTTGATGCGAACCCGGCCGTCAACCGTGGCGGACGAAATATGCATAGCGGCTTTGCCTTGGATGAAATAATCCTGCGCCTGCACCGAGTCCATGTTGTTGGCGTCGGTATTGAACGCATCCAGCTTGGTCAATTCGTCGATGACCGACAACGCCTTCACGAACTCCGGATCGGTAAACTTGGCCTTCTTCTCCAGGACGTTCGTTAAGAAATCGCTCCCCGTAAAACGGTCGCCGATGATCGAAATATAGGACGATTGAAGCGGCCATTGTTCCTTGTTCCCGAGTGAAATCGGCGTAATGCCCGCCTCTTTCAGCTTTTTAACGGCATCGATAAATTTATCGTACGTATCGGGGAACTGATCATAGCCGACTTGTGCGAACATGTCCTTGTTGTAATAGATGATATCCACAAAGTTTTGCTTCGTTGGCACTGCGTACTGCTGCCCGTCCACATTGAACCCGGCCAGCGCCGATTCCGGCAGGATCGAGGACCAGTTGTCCATCAGGCCGTTGATCGGCTGCAGCAAATTCCCCGCCACCAGCGGATCGAGGTCCGCTCCCGGCCAGACCACGTTAATATCCGGAAGATTGTTCCCTGCCGCAAGCGTGCGCAGCTTGGTCTTGTATTGGGCGGCCGGCACGCCGTCTTGCTTGATCACGATGTTCGGATGCTGCTTCTCGAATTCGGCAATCCGGGCCTTGTACACTTCGTTGTCCACGTTAGGCGAAGTCCATGGATGCATCATATTTAGCGTGATTTGCTCTCCTTCGGCCCCGCTGCCGCTGCTTCCAGCGTTGTCCTTGCCGCAGGCGGCAGTGAAGAGTGTAATCATCGCGACCAGTCCGAGC
This sequence comes from Paenibacillus sp. FSL W8-0919, assembly GCF_038003785.1. Taxonomy (NCBI): domain Bacteria; kingdom Bacillati; phylum Bacillota; class Bacilli; order Caryophanales; family Paenibacillaceae; genus Paenibacillus; species Paenibacillus sp. FSL W8-0919. Next base: position 2,813,572 of record NZ_JBBOPV010000001.1, on the reverse strand, counting down.
AGCAGCATTCTTTTGCCTTTGATTGTTTTGTTCATAACCAGCCCTCTTTTCGTCATAATAAAAGTCTCCGAGATAAAAACATTAAATGGGGTATTTACGATCACAACGGGTTATCTTTCCTGTAAAAATGACTGTATGCGGTTTCAAATTGTTATCATGATGAACCGCGGTATCGCGGTCATCTCCTGATCAGCTTTGCGGTTCGTTCAATATATAATCCACCAGCTCGTCCAGAGGCACGGTCGCCAGTGCAATCGCCGTATCGGTCACACCATAGTAAATGTATAACAGACCGTCCTTCACCACATTGCCGGTCGGGAAAATAACGTTCGGAATCTGGTACCCGAATTTCTCGTAATACGTCTCCGGCTCCATGATGAAATTCCGGGTCCGGGCGATGACTTTTTCCGGGTTATCGAGATCAAGCAGCATCGCCCCTACGCGATATACCACCTCGTCGTCCACGCCGTGATACAAGACGAGCCATCCGCGGTCCGTCTTAACCGGCGGCGTCGATCCGCCGATCTTTCGCGATTCCCAGGCCGGATTCTCCCCTTTGGCCAACAGTCTTGGCTCCTCCCAATGAATCAGATCATCGGAATACGTGATCCACATCGCCGCTTTGTCCGTGCCGTATTGATCCCCCACGTATTCTTCGGGCCGACGAAGCAGCACGTATTTGCCGTTGATTTTTTCAGGGAACAGGATGTTGTCCCGGTCATTGATGTCCAGCGGCGTCGTGTCGGTCAAAAACTCCCAATCGATCAGGTTTTTGGAGGTGAGGATCGAAGAACGGGTCAGCCAGTGGCCTTCCTGTTCGCCCCAACCGTCCGGATATTCCGGAATCGAACGCTCCGGGACGCCCCGTCCGGTCGGATAATAGCTCATGGCGCAAGGGCGCAGCGCGTAGTTCATATAAAAAGTGTCGTCAATCTTGACTATGCGCGGATCCTGCACGCTGCCGTACGGGAACCCGAGTTGGTCCGGCGTCACGATCGGCTCGTCTTTCACGTGCGTGAAATGCACGCCGTCTTCGCTTTCCAGCAATCCGAGGAAGTTTTTGCATGGCGTCAGCGAACCGGCAGTCCGCTCGATCATGTAAAATTTCCCGTCCTCGATAATGACGGCAGGATTGAATACGGTAACTTTCCGCCATTCGTATCCTCCCGGCACCACGATCGGATTTTCCGGATGTCTTTCAATCTTCATCTGTAGGCCTCCTCATGTAAATCCCTAAAACTTGGTAACCCTAATTCCGCTTGCGTTCCATTGTTCTTGAAGCATCTCGATTCCTTTCTGCCCGGTCTCGATCGGGAGACGAATGTTGTGAATCCGCTTTATTTTTTCCCAACGGAATCGCCGCTTGAGTTACAAGCAACCGCTTATAGGGCTATTATAGGTCGCTTTCGGACGGCAAAATATCCTGTGAACTTTAGAAAACATCCGAATTATCGGGGCAATCTTGTAAACGCAATCATGATTCGAGTAGGACCGGCCAAACATTCGTACTTGTGTGTAGGGTCGTAGCTCCTCAAATCCGTGACCATGTCATTTTGCGGCGCCGGTTCGACGATCCGCCATACGGACGCCTGAATTTGACCGTGATCTGATCACTAATCTATAATTATAATGAACAATTGTTCATTATTCAGATCATTCATTAGGAGGGAGGTTATCGTTGTCCGGAAGCTATTCATCGGAAATATCTACTATTCTTAACGTGGCTCAAGTAAGGAGGAAATGGTTGTTTATTGGTAGGAATGCAGATATTGAAGTCTGCTTGCCATTTAGAGTGGGGAGACAAAATCGACCTGTGAGAGAGGATGGTTACCATGGACAGATCGAAACTAAGCGCATCAGATCAAGCCGGATTCAGCTTTTTTGGCGGGAAGAACGATACAGACCCGTTCCCGTTATTCGCTCAGCTTCGCGCTAGCGGTGCCGTGATTCCGATTCCGAATCCGCTAGGCGGTTCCGGGGGAACGTGGATCGTCACTCAGATGGAGGAAGCCATCCAGGTGTTGAAGGATCACGCTCGCTTCACCGTGGATCCCAGCTCGCTCGACGGTTATCAAGACATTCGGAGAACGCTCGCCGAAACGGCGGAAGCATCCGCTCCAGCGACCTTTTTTACCGGCAAATCCATGTTATTCGTCGACGAGCCAGATCACAAGCGGCTGCGCGGCCTGGTTTCCAAAGCTTTCACGCCCAGATACATGGAAAGCTTGCGCCCCCGCGTTCAAGAAATTGCCGACGAGCTCCTCGACCAGGTACAAGCTCAAGGGCGGATGGACATCGTCAAGGATTATGCCTATCCGTTACCGATCAATGTCATTTCCGAAATGCTGGGCGTACCGTTGGAAGACCGGGACCAAATCCGCGTTTGGTCTGAGGCGCTCGCACGCGGCCTTGGCTATGAGAAGCAGGATCCAACGGTCGCAGCCCATATGAGCGCCTTCGGCGAATATACCGCACGGCTTGTAGCGGATAAACGAAAGCGCCAGGCCGAGGATTTGATCAGCCAGCTGATCGCCATCGAAGAGGAAGGGGACCGCCTGAACGAGGATGAACTGATCTCGATGATTACCTTATTGATCTTTGCCGGCCACGAAACCACATCCAACCTGATCGCGACTGGAACCTTGATGCTGCTGGACCATCCACGGCAATGGGAGAAACTCAAAGCCGATCCCGGTCTCGTGCCGTCAGCCGTCGAGGAGCTGCTTCGCTTCAACGGACCTGCTACGGCCTCGGGACCGCGCTATGCCACCGAAGACGTTGAGCTTGGCGGACAGCGGATTAAGAAAGGGGATATCGTGATCCCCGTGTTGAAATCGGCCAATCGGGACGAAAGCCAGTTTACCGATCCGGAAGAACTCGATGTTGCGCGTCGGATCAAACGCCATCTCGCATTCGGGCATGGGATTCACATGTGCTTGGGGGCGCCGCTTGCCCGCGTTGAAGGCGATGTAGCGTTCGGCACGTTGGTCAAGCGCATGCCGAATCTGAAGCTCGCCATCCCAAGGGAGGATATCGCCTGGCACTTTACGCTCTCCTCGCAGAGCTTGGCTTCACTGCCGGTCACGTTCTAAAGGGCAGCGCATCCGCTCTCGGGCGCATATCCCGCCCTTCGGCATTTACCGCTTTTAGCAACAGAACTTACCGTAAAGAAGCGCCTGCCGTTAAATCGGCAGGCGCTTCTTTACGTCATTTTCACAGGCAAAATCCGTCCATCCTCCGAAAACTCCATGACGTCCAAGCACAGGACTCGATGATTCCGATCCGTCTCCGTCAGCGGCCGTCGATGGTAGACGATGTACCACTCCTCTTCGCCCGCCTGGATGAAGCCGTGATGGCCGGCCCCCGTCGCCACGTCCGGATCCTGCTCCAGGATTTTCCCGACGCGTTCGAACGGGCCAAGGGGAGAAGAGGCGCAGGCGTAGGCCACGGAATAATCCGGTCCTCCCCATCCCCCTTCCGCCCACATGAAATAATAGAGCCCCTTCCTTTTGACCATACACGGTCCTTCAACGTATTGGTCCGGCGTAATCTCCGCATAAGTGCTGCCGTCCTCGAACCGACCCAGGCTGATCATGTCCTCGTTCAGCTTGACGACATTACAGCGGCCCCACCCGCCGTAATACAAATACGCGGTGCCGTCATCGTCGATGAATACATGCGGATCGATGGGCTGGGCTCCATGATGGAAGCGGTCGATGAGCGGCTTGCCGATCGCGTCGCGGAAAGGCCCCTCCGGCTTGTCGGCGACGGCGACGCCGATTCCCCCGTACTCGTCATCACTCTGAATGTCATTGGCGCAAAAGTACAAATAATACCGTCCGTTCCGTTCGATCGGCGACGGCGCCCACAATGCCCGCTTCGCCCAAGGAATCCGGTCGATGTCCAAAATGCGCTCCACCTTCGTCCACTTAGCCAGATCCTCGGAATAGAACGCATCGAAAAACGTCTGCTCGTCATAAGGAGCCGAGTATGTCGGATAGATCCAGTACCGCCCTTCAAATATTCTCGCTTCGGGATCCGCGTACCAGCCGGGGACGATCGGATTAGGAGCAAGCTGTGCGTGCTTTCCGTCCGTCCGTTTTTCATGCTTCGCCATCTTCATTCCTCCTGTCGATAGGTTATATTCCTTTGCCTTGTTGAGCGCAGAGCGACTCCAGGTGGGAGGTTACCAGAGCCTCAAGCCTTTCCACTGGCAGCCGATCCGGCTGCATCATGCGATGCATGGCGAGCCCGTCGATCAGCGCGAACAATTTTTCCGTCTCCAGATCGATATTCAAGTCGGGGCTTGCCAGCTGGTTCTTGACGATCTCGTCCACCACGAAACGGGAGACCTTATGGATCCCGTCTTGAATTTCCGAGCTTAATTTCCTTAGTTCGGGATAGACCAGCGCCTTCGAATGAAACGCAAACCACACCTCCATTTCCAGCGTTCTCTCTTCATCGACGGGCAGAAATTGCAGCAGCAGCCGCTTCAAGTCCTCCATTAAAGGCCCGTGAAGCTCGAATGTCTCCAATCTGTGCTCGACCCGCTCGACGAACATATTCATGCAAAAGGCAAACAGCTCAACCTGCGTCGAGAAATAATGGCGCATGGAACCGACGGACAATCCCGCCTCTTCCGCGATGCGGCGTACGGTTGCCTGCTCCAGGCCCGAGCGCCGGATCACGTTTAATGCAGCCTCTGCGACCAAGCGTCTTTGGGTGTCATGATTCACGATTTTTGGCATGGCTCTATTATACGCCCTTTTCTTTTTTAGTACAACGTGTTAAAAACCTTTTTGGTACATTGTACTAAATAAAATCGGGAAAGGAACCATCCATGAAAAAGGACAAAAAGAAGAAGAGAGCTTCAATATGGAGAAAGCTTGCATACGGGTTCGGGAGCATCTTTGCTGTTGTCGTTATGGCGCTCGTCGCCGGCTTCGTGTATGAGTCTATCGCTGCCAAACAAGCGGCGAAGGATTACCCGCCTCCGGGCAAAATGGTCGATGTCGGCGGTTATGCTCTGCATGTGGTGAAAGCAGGCAGCGGTTCCCCGACGATTGTATTCGAAGCCGGAAGCGGCGAAACGAGCCTGTCCTGGCGCGACATTCCGGACAAGCTAGCCCCGTATGCAACGGTCGTCACCTACGACCGCGCAGGTTATGCCTGGAGCGAGAAGGCAAGCCGCGAACGCACCGGAGATCAAATCGTCAGCGAGCTGTATCGCGCTTTGAAGCAGGAAAATATCGAGGGCCCCTACCTTATGGTCGGTCATTCTTTGGGCGGGATGTATGCCCGGCTGTTCGCCGAAACTTACTCGGATGAGGTGATGGGCCTGGTGCTGATCGATGCCAGACCCGAGGATGATGCCAGGGATACCCAAGCGATACTGGAAGCGGAGAATTTTGCCGGCAACCCGCCAGCCTCCACGCTCAAGCTGCTCAAGCAGTCCGGCATACTGCGCCTGTTCCAGGACGATTTGCTGAAGGGTCTCGTGGCCGAGGAAGACCGCGGGCAATTTATCAATGTCATTGCACAGCCGAGCTACTTCGAAGCGAAGGAAGAGGAGGCGGAGCTGGCTCATACGACTGAAGATGCCATTCGGGGGCAGCATTTGGGGGCGTTGCCGGTGCGAGTGATCGCCCGGGGGCTCCCTCAGGATTATGCCCAAGCGGGCATTTCGGAAGCCGGCGGTCGGAAGCTTGAGGAAATTTGGCAGGCCGGACAGCGAAAGATGCTGGATATTTCGACCGACAGCCGATTGATCGTCGCCGAACGAAGCGGCCACATGGTCATTCATGATCAGCCGGAGCTCGTCGTCGATACGATTCTCGATGTTTTGCAGGGCCGGTAAGCACCCTTAACTATCCCCGCAACTTACGGATACGCATGATAAAAAAAACGACTCAAGCCGGATATAAACATCCCTTGAGTCGTTTCCTTGTTCTTTATTTTTGGTTCGCCAAGAACTCGTCCAGCTGACGCTGAACCTCCGCTACATATTCATCAATGCCCGCCGCTTTCAGCTTCTCGATCGCCTTTGGATATTCCGTTTCGAAATCCACGAAACCGGAACGGATCGCGGCCATATCCTTGCCTGCTACTTCCTTCAGGGCTGTCTCGATGAGCTTGACATTTTCATTATTGAACCGGAACCCTAATGAGGCGGATCGGACGGCATCGTCGTCCCAGCTTTTATATTGATCAATGGACGCCTGGGCCACTTCCGGCCCGAACAATTGATAATTTTGGTTTCTGAACATCCACTCATAGAAAAATTCGCTAGCGGTCAGCTTTTTGATTCGTCCGTCCACGATTTCGTAATCCTTGCCTTCGACGCCATACAAGGCGAACAAATAATTGTCCTGCGACTTGTAAATCCAGTTGATAAATTTCATGGCGCCTTCCGGATTTGGAGCGTTTACCGGCATACCTAGAACTTCCCCGCCTGCTGCCGTAACATATCGCGGTTTCTCTTCGGCTAACAGATAAGTTTTAATTTCGGCTTCCGGAGCATTCGCCTTGACGGCATCGATAATTTCCATTTCTTTGCCCAAGGAGCCTTCTACCCATAAGTACAATCCTGTCTGCATGCGGGAATCTCTTTCGTTGTATTTAATTGTCAGATCCTCCGTATATAACCCGCCGTCATACATGCTGCGGTTAAACTTGGCAACCTCTTGGAACGCCTCGGTTTCATAATAGCTGTACGCTTTCTTACTGTCTTCCCCGAATACCACCAAATCCTCGACCGCGATCCAGTTATATTGTTCATCGGCAAAGTAGCGGGTTAACGGCTTGAATATAATATCCGCCGGCCCTTTCATTTCAGGAAACTTCTCTTTTGCCTTTGCTGCGAATTCTTTCAAATCGTCCGGGGTCTTCACCTCCGACATTCCTACGGCTTCAAGGATATCCTGACGAACAGCGACCAGCTGATACATCGCGGAGGACGGCGCGTATGCCGATGGAATGCCATAGACCTTTCCGTCAATCGTTGCCCCTTGAAGCTGCTCCTTCGGCAGCACCTTTAACATATCCTGACCGTGCTGCTGAATCAAATCATCCAGCGCCATGGCTTGCTTCTTGTTTACGATAGTCGACAGATCCGGAAGACCGTCCCAATATAAATCGATGGGTTCATTGGCCGCCAGCATGATATCTTTCTGCTCCCAATACTGGGCCCAAGGCACGAATACGACCTCCACCTTCAAGCCGAGCTCGGACGCCATTTTGTCGGCAAATTCGTTCTGAAGAAATTCATCCATCCGATCGCTTCGCTCGCCAGGGTACAGAATCGTCACGGTTTCGAGCGCGGCCTCCCCCTCTTTCCCGCCGCCGCATCCTGCTAAAACCGATACGGATGCAATCAATAAAGCCAACAAGATCAGCATTTTCCTTGCCATCATTTAAGACCCTCCCCAAATAAACAAAATTCATCTATGTAAAGCCTGAGTCGGCAGTAACCGCGCATGCGCCGTCTATTCCTTGACTGCACCGGCCATAATCCCGTGCACGAAGTATTTCTGAACGAAGGGGTACAGGAAAATGATCGGCCCGATCGTAATGACCGTAACGGCCATTTTCACGGTCTCCGCAGGCAGCGTAATGCTGCCCGATGCACCGGACGGAATGCGCCCTGAGCTGACCGCGTTGACGTTAGACAGAATGTTGTAGAGGTAATATTGCAGCGGAAATAAATCCTGATCCTGAATGAAGATGAGCGCATGCCACCAATCATTCCAATATTGAAGCGCATACATTAAACCGACCGTAAGCAGTGCGGTCTTGCTTAACGGGAGGGCTATTCTCATATAGATCGTAAAATAATTGGCGCCGTCCATCTCCGCAGCCTCATAAAGCGATGTCGAGATGCTCGCAAAATACGTGCGCATAAGAAACATATTCCAGACGCTGAAGATGGAAGGCAGAATGAGGGCCAGAATGCTGTCCTTTAATCCGTAGTAATTGACGCTCACCATGTACCACGGGATCAAGCCTGCTGAGAAAATAATCGTAAAATTGCTGATAAAGGCCAGCACATTGCGGTATTTGAGCTTTTTGACGGACAGGGAAAATGCAATCAGGCTCGTAATGAGCAGGGCGCCCGTCGTCCCCGCAACCGTGATGAAGATCGTCACGCCGTAGGATTTCAGTATTTTCATGCCGCTGTTAACGAAGATGTATTTGTAGGTATCCCAGGTAGGGCTCATGGGGAGGATGGAATAGCCGTTTCTTGCGACGGCCTGCTCTGAAGAAAAGGATACGCTTAAGGTTAAAACAAGAGGATACAGACAAACGAGTGCGAATAAGCCGACGAAACCGTAAGCAAAGGCGATGACCAGCTTATCGCCGAGCAATCGATTCTTTCCAATCATTAAAACAGACCCTCTCCGTCATTTATTTTCTTAGCCGATCGATTGGCAGCCGTAATCAGGATTAACCCCATCAGGGACTGAAACAATCCGATGGCCGTCGCGTAAGAGAAGCCCAGCGTCCGCATGGACTGATACACATAGGTATCAATGACCGTTACCTCATCGGCCAGGACCGGGTTGTTGCCAACGATGCCGTAAATCATCCCGAAGTCGCCATAGAAGATCCTTCCCACGCTGAGCAGGGTTAAGACGATGATCGTCGGTTTCAACATAGGGACGGTTAAGTAAAAAATCCGCTGCAATTTGCTGGCTCCATCGACTTTAGCCGCTTCGTACAAGCTCCCGTCGAAATTGGACATCGCCGCCAAATAGATAATGGAATTGTACCCGCTCCATTTCCAGACGCTCGACAGAATGATAATCCATTTCCAATACTTCGGCTCCGAGTACCACCTGATCGGATCGGCTCCAAAGAACTCCAAAATGTTGTTGGCAACGCCCACATCCGTGGAAAAGATGCCGTACAGAATCGCACCGACGACGACCCAAGATAAGAAGTAGGGAAAGAACATCATGCTTTGGGCGATTTTTTTGTAAGCCTTATGCCGGATTTCCTGAAGCAGGACGGCTATGCTCACCGGGACGACGATCCCCAATATAAGACCGAAGAAGTTGATATACAGCGTGTTGTAGATCACCTTCCACCCCATGCTGTTCTCCGAGAAAAAAAATTTGAAGTTGTCCAGCCCCACGAACTTGCTGCCGAAGATCCCGTCCACCACATTAAAATCGGTAAAAGCCATCCATGCGCCCGCAAAAGGGATGTACGAGAACATGATCAGCACGATAAGCGCAGGTACGCACATAAAGTACAGAATTCGATTTTTCTTGATTTCATGGAGAAACCCCTTAACGACGGAGCCCATCCCCTCACCACCTTTAACTTTGCATTTCGAACGATTAGGCTGTAATGCTTTGCCGCAGCTTCGCCTTAAGCTCATCCATATCGATTACGGTACCGGTCATTCTCGCCTCTTCCGCTGCATAGGCCATGATGTGGCTCTCTACCGACATTTCGATGGAGGATCTGCTGCTGAAATCAGGGTTTTTCAAATTCTCCAGAAAATCGATCATCAGCCCCGTATCTCCGCCGTTGTGCCCACCGCTTACGGCAGCCGGCCGAATGACGGTTTGCTGCTGGGCTTCGGCCATATTGGAGTTAAATCGAGTGACCTCGATGACATTCAAGGTATCATCGCCCCGAATTTCACCGTGCTCGCACATGATTTTGATGGTGCGGTACATTTTATTGGTAAATCCGCTTAAGTTAAAAGTGGCCGTTACCCCGTTCTTGAACTCAATCAGGGTTACCTGATGATCGCACACATCATTATCCATCCGATACACGCAGCGTCCGTATGGGCTTGTTTCGAGCTCCTTAAGCAGCCCCTCTTCCGATTGATCAGCCGAAACGACCGTAGCCGGCCATTGCCCTCGAACAGGCAGATAGGCTTTTCTCGCATCGAAGCGGCAATCTGCGGCAACCTTGCAGTCCAAGCATCGATCAGCGCTGCCTTCCGGTGCATTCTCCTCTTTAAAATAAGCGAGATCCCCGTAAGAAGAGATCCGCTTTGCGCCGCTGTCCACGAGCCAGGATAAAACATCCATATCGTGGCAGGATTTCTGCATAATGATCGGGCTGGCCAGATCGCTTCTCCTCCAATTGCCCCTGACAAAGGAATGGGCCATATGGAAATTGCCGATATTCTCGTTATGCTGAATGGTGACGACCTTGCCGAGTTCCCCGCTATCGATGATTTTCTTAATCTCCATAAAAAAATTCGTGTACCTCAGCACATGGCAAACAATCACTTTCCGGCCCTTTTCACCGGCTTTTTCCTGAATTCTCATGCATTCTTCGGGACTTGGCGAAATGGGCTTTTCGAGCAAAATATCATAGCCGAGCTCAAGCGCTGCCATCGTTTGGGCATAATGATCCCGGTCCATGGAAGAGATGATGACGGCGTCGCAAATACTCCCTAATCGATAAAATTCTTCAATGGATGCAAATTGCCGCTCCGGCGGAATCCGGAACTCGTCCGCGGCCGCCTTTCTTCTCGCGAAGTCCGGCTCGACCACCGCGGCGATCTCGTCACTTTGATGAGCATGCCTTGCATAGATCATGCCTCGTTGTCCTGCTCCGATTAATGCCAGTTTCAACTCCATTACCTCCAGCGATTCGTATTTTGTCTAAACTCGTTCTATGCAATCGCGCCTGTCTCATTTTATTCCTGCGGGATACGCCCGGTACGTTTCGGCAAGTGGCTGTCCACGGTTTGCAGGAACCGCTCCCGGTCTGCATCCGTTATATATGGCATGCTGCCGATCCGCGGAACATCCTCCCTAAGCACCACCATGCTCAGCGTGTTGAACCTTGCCCCTGCCTTCATATATCCGGCCGCGGCCCGCTGCAGAGAAGTCGTCAGCTCGACGGGGCTGACGACTGGGTCCGCCTTCCAATCGCCAAAGACTTCATAGCGCAGCATGCCGTCCCCCTCCAATGTCGGATAATTGTAAAACTGCCGTTGAACGCGGACGATATTGCTTTTTTCATTGTCCAAAACGAGCGATAACCGGGTATCGTAAAGCCAGCTCGAGCTCCAGAAACCCTTGATTGACAGCTCGGGGAAATATCGGTCGTAAAATTCAAGCGCCATGGCCATGGATTGCTTAATCCGCTCCGGCGTATAGCCTGGACCCGACGGTATATGCAAGGCAAGAAGCGTATCCCCCACTTCCAGGACCCGCTCCCACTCCTGCTTCAGGATCGGCGTCGTTTCTCGTTCCACGAATCCCATCGGATTGATCCGATTGGCAATGATGAAGGTCTCGTTCTCATGCCACTCCGAAGTGAAGCTCCCTTCCACGTCAATCACATCGTTGATGCCGTTTCGTTGTCCGTCGCTGCGAAACTCTTCCCCCGCATGCCGAAGCGCTATCACCTCTCGCGTATCCACCTGCCGAAACATCGTGAACGGGTCCCCGAATCGGTAGGGGATGAAATAGAACCGGTCTAACAGAAAGATGGAGCAGGTGTAGAAATTCATCACCCATGGAAAATCATGAACCTTAGGATCGCCGTAGAGCGCCAATTTTTCCAATTGATGCTTCAGCGGCTGATGCGGGATGTGCTCGTAGTACGCTTGGGGCACTGAACGCCGCCGCAGCTTGTTCATGGACGGAACGACACAGGCGAGCAGCAGTAGGAAGGAATAGAGATCTCCATGGTGTCTCATGCAACCCGGCGTCATATTCGAGTAAGGTGTCTCGTCGCACCGCTCGCGCGCGGAACACATGTCCTCCACCAAAAATTTGGTGAAGTGAAACAATACGTCGTTTTGCTCGATCTCCTCGATGCCTTCTACAAGCCGCTGCCGGAGATGATTAGGTACTTGATAGGACTCGAAGAGCTCCGAGAGGTATGTTCGCGGGATAAGCTCGGAATTGTTGTTCGGTGTATACATGTTGAACTTTGCTTCCAGACCCTCAGGCAGAACATCGAAGCTGCAAATTGCAGCACACTCTTTAAAATTCATCAGAATCGCCATTTCACGGTTTACCCCCATTGGAATAATGAACGCCTTCACGCTGTTTCATGGTTTGTTACGTTGTTTTTACGTAAAAAATATTATATGTTTAGTGATTTCATGTTATATCATCCAAACTTCATCTTGCAATAGAATTTTTGGTTTTTTATCATTTTTACGTAACATTTCGCGACAGAATCATGTTATTATTGATTTTGAAGCAAGACTCATATAAGATGTAGTCACGCAAATAAACAACGTAACAAACTACGAAACAAAACACAAAGTTCTTATGAATCATTGTTTGGAAGGTAACATTCCTATAAACTCATAAATGGTGATCATTTGTAACAAAAAGGAGAATGGTTTTAACGATGAGTACGATTCGGGATGTTGCGAAGCTAGCGAATGTATCCACTGCCACCGTGTCCAGAGTTTTAAACAATGATACGAAATATAAAATCACGGAAGAGACCAAGGAACGGGTATGGCAGGCCGTTACGCAGCTCAACTATAAAATCAGTTCCAGCCCCAAGCGCAAAGTCGCAGTCAAGGATCAAACCGACAGCAAGTCACATATCAAAATCGGATGCGTATTAAGCGTGACGAAAGATAAGTACAACGATCCGTACTTCATGTCGATATTGTCCGGCGTAGAAGAGCGGCTTCTCAGTGCAGGGTATAGCATCTCTTTTATTCGGACCGGCATCGAGCTGGATGATCGCAAAATCCTATTCAATACGTTCAGCGAACCGATTACCGGCCTGATCCTGATGGAGTCGTTGAACAGCGAAACCTACGAGTATATTCGCAAGCAGGTCCCTTACATCGTAGGGATTGATACGGAACGCGGGGATATCGATAACGTGGGCTACGATCATTACAATGTGGCTTCGGTGGCGGTGAACCATCTCATCGAGAAAGGCCATACACGGATTGGATATATCGGAGGAAGCGGATTGACGGGAAATTTGAAGGACAGCCGCCGCTATCGAGGGTACTACGCCAGCATGCATGCGGCCGGATTGTCAGTGAATCCGGATTGGGTGATTGATTGCTTATGGGATGAGGCGGTTTGTATCGAGCAAATCAATCATTTATGCCAAACCGGCAAATATCCTACCGCCTTCTTCGCCGGAAGCGATTTGATGGCGATGGCCGCTCTTAACGGGTTGTACAACAACGGTATTTCCGTTCCGAATGAAGTGGCCGTTATCGGCCTGTCCAACATTGAGGTATCCAAGTACTCCAATCCTCCGCTGTCGACGATCGACGTGCCAACCAAGGAAATCGGCATGGTCGCCGTTGATAACCTGATCGACCGCATCAACGGAAATCGGCTGCTGCCGAAGAAAGTGATTCTGCCTACCCGCTTGATCGTACGCAGCTCGACTTAAGTGAATTTTGAAAGCCGGCTAGATGGAAGGCTGCCGTCCAACCGTGCTCCATGACTGCGCACCGCGCGCACTGGAGATTGGCACATGGCGTACAGCTAATTTCCAAATTTCGCACATGCATGAAGCACCTGAACCGGTGCTCTTTTTTTCAGAAAGATCCCGATACAAAGAAAGGGGGTGAGCCTTGAGCCAATCGCGATAGCCAGGATTGCCGAGTGTAAGCCTGCAGCTATACGAACGCCCATATTTGTAGGAGGAGGTTTGATATGAGAATACGGGGTAATTCAATGAAAATGATGATTGTAGCGATGATGGCCTTGCTTCTGACGTTGTCCCCTTTTCCCGTCTCGATTTCGGTTGCGGAAACGGCCTCAATCGAGATTGACGGCGATGCAAGCGACTGGGAAGGGATTCCGGCCCTTTCCACGAATTCCGGAGCCGCCAAAGTTCTGAAGGCTTCCCACGACGAGCAACACCTGTATCTCCTTGTAGAAGGCTCCGGTCTGAGCACGACCATGGGCAGCTTCTGGTTGAATACGGACGGAAGCGCTGTTACCGGGTATCAGGCTTATGGCTGGGGAGCAACAGGGATTGAGTGGCTTCTCGAAAATGATTCCCTGTACCGCTATGGAGGCAACGGGAGCACATGGAGCTGGAATTGGTCCTCCTCGCTTCCTTCCTCTCAATTTACACGGACTTCGTCCCTCATTGAAGTTGCGCTTCCGCTTCAGACGCTTGGACTAACCGCAGGCGGCAGCGTTAGCCTCGGATATCTGGATAACAACTCGGATACCCATCGCCTGCCGGGGCAAAACCAGCCGCTCCCGCTTTATACCCTTGATGAAAGGAATCCCGGAGAAAACATGGTCGAATTCTATCCAACCGAGCTGGATGATCCGCTCAACAATCCATTTAAGGGCTGGGCCCCTTCCGCAAAATCCACCGGCTATCCTCAGGACCACCGTCTTGTATATGTCGGCGTCACTTGGAAAGAGCTGGAGCCCGCGAAGGGGCAGTATGATTTCAGTGCAATCGAAGCAGCCAATCATTTCGACCATTGGCGAAGCCGTGGCGTCAAAGTCGTTCTTCGCTTTATTATGGACAGTCCTTCGGGCGTCCCTCACCGGGACATTCCGGACTGGCTGTACAACGATATGGTCCGACTCGGACAATCGCCGGGCAAGGCTTATCATGATGAAACCGGAGGCATGGGTACGGGCAACAACATCGGCTTCTCCCCGAATTACAGCTCCGACTATTTGATTGCGAGGCACAAGCTGGCCATCGAGGCGATAGCGGAGCATTACAACGCGCCTGACAGCCCGATTGCTTTCGTGCAAATCGGTTCGCTCGGCCATTGGGCTGAATTTCACACCTGGCCCTATGTAGGACCGAACGGGGAAAGCAACTATACGGGAGCCTTTCCACCGAACGAAATTTCCAACCAATACATTCAACACTACATCGATGCATTTGCCGATCAGGAGGATCACACGCAGTTAATGATCCGGCGAAGCGTGGACCTTGCCAAGAATAACAACAAAGGCCTTATTCTAGGTATGTATAATGACGTTTTCGGCGACCAGCCAAGCTTCGATTCCGAATGGGGCTGGTATACGGGCACACAGAACGGTTATTGGGACGATATCGGCCAGCGGCAGCCGGGTCATCCGAATTTCTGGGATGTCCGCATCTCCGGTGGGGAATTTTACGGCGGTGCCTATGGTATGAATGCTGCGCTAACGACAGGCAGCGGCTTTAATGAGACGCTGCGGCAGACCGAGCTGAGCAAGCCGAGCTGGCTCGGACCGAACGCCCCCGCTTCCTTGGCGGTGGGCAATCCGCTTCAAGGCAATATGGATCGGCTGAAGAAACGAATGGGCTACCACTTTGTCTTGAACAAGGCCACCTACCCGGAAGCGCAGAACGGAGGCACGCTAGACGTATCCGTCGTCGTGGAGAACAAGGGCGTCCAGCATTTCCCGTTCAACTGGCCCATCGAGCTTCAGCTTCGAAGCGGCGGGAGCATCGTGGCACGTCAAACGGCAACCGCAAACTTAACAGCCTGGAGAACCGGCTTGCATACGGTGTCAGGTTCTCTCTCCACTTCCGCGCTGCCAAACGGTACCTATGATTTGACCATCGCTATCTTGGATCCAGCCTCGAACCGGCCGGCGGTTGATTTTGCGAATACGGACCGACTGTCCGATGGTGCTTACAAGATTGGCGTGTGGACTAAGAATTAATCAGAGCATGCCGTAAAATGAAAGATCAGCAGATCAGGCCGTTATGAACGTACGGCTCCGAGCTGCTGATCTTTTTTTCGCTGAGATGTTGCCAGCGCTTTCTGTAGAAGAAAGCTGCTCATATCGGGTGACAGCTAGATCCAAAGCCCTTGGCTGTTAGGGTTATTTCAGGGCTGCAGATCCATCACCGCCCCGAACGTTTGGGAAGCAGTGGTAAAGCACACGAAGGAGCATAGCTCCGCGATCTCAGGCTCCGAAAATTCACTTCTTAACACGTTGAATGTATTCTGATTGATGGAGTCGCGGTGGTTTAGAAATAAATCCGCGAAAGCCACCGCCAAGCTGATTCTGGAATCTTCGTGGCTGATTGACGGCTTACCTTTCGCTTGACAGTATTTACACCCGTTCCCGAAAGCAAGCGTACGGCGAACTTGTTCTTTTAATTCTTGGCTTAATCGGCCGCTGCGGTAAAAAGCTTCCTCCAGCTCCACCCACTGTGCTCGAATATCTTCATTATGACCCAGCAGTTGTTGAAATGGCGTATCCCCTGACTTGGAGTAAGAAATTCTCGCCAAGGTCATCCCCTCCTTCCACTTCTCCATTATAAAGGCTTACCCCCTCGAGTTCCTTTACAATTGAAATCATTCATGTATGATAAACTAACAAATACAACATAATTTATGAAATGAGGTTTCATATGAAATTCGACGACATTGATCTCTCCATTCTGGATGAGCTCTCGCGGGATTCCAGACTGTCCATGCGGGAGCTTGGCAAGAAAGTAAATCTCTCCCCTCCATCCGTAACGGAGCGGGTGCGCCGGCTTGAGAGCGAAGGCGTCATTACCGGGTACACCATCGGGATCGACCGGAAAAAGCTTGGATTTGGGCTTGAGTGCATCATGGAGGTCACCGTAAGAAACGGGGATTTTGAGAAATTCAAGGCATTTGCCCAAGCACATCCCCGCGTGCTGGGATGCTGGCGAACAGCGGGGCGGGCCTGTTTTTTCGTCAGGATCTGCGCGGCGGACTTGGGGGAAATCGAGGCGTTCGTGAACAGCATCGCGAGCTATACCTCTCCTTCGACCCATATCGTTTTTTCCGAGGTGAATATCGTTACCAGCCTAAAAGAGCAGCTCTCAACTCCATCGTGATGCTCGACCTGTTCCCCTTCCTCTACCTCCTCCCTCTGTGCCTCTGCTTATTGAAAGAGCTCGCAGCCGCCCCCTAATGAGGCGGTCGCGAGCCGGTCCTTGCTTGCAAAATCCAAGCCTTATGATGAAATCGGAAACTTTTGGGCATACCGCTTGGACAGCCGGTGCAGCTGCTCGACCTCCAAGCGTTGGGTGGCGCTGAACTCCTCATGGTTTTTCGAGCGGCAGCGATAGTTCGTCAGCACGCCTTCGAGCATAAGATAATACTTCGCGTTCACGGGATAAAGCTGTCGTTCGATGAAGGAGGCGACGCTGAGGAAATCGGACAGCTCCTCCGCCTCCTCCGGCCGGCTCTCCCAATTCCGGAACAACCACGTATACAGCTCCGGATGGAAATTGGCCATCACGCCGCTGAAACCGAAGGCCCCGAGCCGGTAGCTGCCGAGAAGCGTCGCCGTATTGGCGTTGAAGATTTTCAAGCTTCCTCCCTGAACCGCCTTGAGCTTGTCCCCGATCAGCTGCAGATCGCAGCTCACATCCTTGATGAACCGGAAGCGTCCGGTATCCGAGCATTTCTTCAGCATCTCCGGCGTCAGCAGACGACGGTACGGGGCCGGACACTCATACAACCCGAGAGGTACGTGTTCCGGAATGCGCGCGAGCAGCTTATCGAGATTCGCCAGCCACACATCATCGGACTCATCGGGACCTGCGAGCCGATTCGTGATCAAGACGACGGCGTCGACACCGGTTTCCGCGATGGCGTTCAGCTCCGCGACTTGGTCTTCAAAGTCATCGGATACATGCCCCGATGCAATCACCGGCACCCGGCCGGCGGTCTTCGCTTTGACGAAGGCGGCGATCAGTACGCGCTCCTCCAGGGTCAAGGTATACATTTCGCTGGATTGACACACGGCAAACAGGCCGTCGGCCCCCCGCTCGATATACCAGTCGATAAGCCGCTCCAGGGCCTCGTAATCCACTTCGTTCTGCTCCGTAAACGGCGTTAGCATAACCGGCCAGTTGCCGTTGGTAATGTTCTGATACATAGGCGTCCCCTCCTCATTAGGTTCGCATCGTTTATGCGTGATTGATTACGCTCTCGGCGTCAACAAATGCTGCGGCTCGCGTCCTTCGAATATATCCAGCAGCGCCTGCGCGGTAACCATGCTGACCCGCTCATACGTCTCGTACGTCTCGGCCGCGGTATGCGGCGTCGTGATGAGATTACGGGTCCGCAGGATCGGATTGTCGGCGGATACCGGCTCGGCCTCATAGACATCGATGGCTGCCCCGGCGATGGCGCCCGATGTGAGCGCCCTGGCGAGCGCCTGCTCGTCCACGACGGCTCCCCTGGCCGTATTGATGAACACTGCCGAAGACTTCATCATGGAGAAAGCCCCGTCATTCATAATATGGTACGTCTCGTTCAGGCTGGGCAAATGCATGCTGACGATATCGCTGTCCGTCAGCACTTGCTCGAAGGTTGTCAGCTTCACGCCATACTCCTCCGCCTTGGCTGCATCCGGATATTTATCGTACGCGATAAGCTCGACATCGAAACCTCTAAGCTTCTTGGCGGTCAGCTGGGCGATATTTCCGAATCCAAGGAGACCGACCGTCCCGCCGGCAAGCTCGGAGCCGACAAACCGGTCCCAGCCGCCGTTCTTCGTGGATTGGTCAAGCAGCGGAATGCTCCGGCGCACGGCAATCATGAGGCCGACCGCCAGCTCGGCTACCGCATTGGCATTGCCTCTCGGAACATTCGTGACCTGGATGCCGTACTTTCGCGCCGCTTCAAGGTCGATATTGTCCACGCCGACGCCGAAGCGGGCGATCCCTTTAAGCTGCGGCGCCAGCTTGAACACGTCCTCGTTCCAGGTGTCCACGCCGGCAATGACGCCGTCGACCGAGCCT
The DNA here is from genome assembly GCF_038003785.1 of Paenibacillus sp. FSL W8-0919. Lineage (NCBI taxonomy): Bacteria > Bacillati > Bacillota > Bacilli > Caryophanales > Paenibacillaceae > Paenibacillus > Paenibacillus sp. FSL W8-0919. Next base: position 2,794,891 of record NZ_JBBOPV010000001.1, on the reverse strand, counting down.
ACCACCTCCTTCAGCTCCCCGAACGTCAGTGGACGTCCATAGGGGTTCTCTATGATCTCGCAGCCATTATCCAGCAGCAGCTGCTTGGCATTCGCGCACAGCCTGGAGTAATTCGTAGCGGTGACCAGCACTTTTTTCCCTTTCATTATTTAACCCCTCCTACCGTCATCCCGCTAACCATATATTTGGATGTAAACAGGTACATGATGATGACCGGAATCGATGCGACGATAGAGCCTCCCATCAGCGGTCCCCAAGCGAAGACGTCGCCCACGATCATGTCCGACAGCCCCAGCGTGATCGTTTTGTCCGCGCCTTTGGTGACGACGACCAGGGCGTACAGATACTCGCTCCAGCACAGCGTGAACGAAAAGATAAAGGTAGCCGCAATGCCCGGCGCCGATAGCGGAAAGATGATTTTGGTCATGGTGCTGATTCGGGAACACCCGTCGATCATGGCCGCTTCCTCGATCTCGTCCGGAATGGACTTGAAGTAGGAGATCAGCATCCATGTAGCGTACGGAATCGTAATCGTCGGGTAGATCAGCATGAGCCCGTATATGGAATTGTTGATGCCGATGGCCGTCACCAGCATATACAGCGGAATGAACAGAACCGCTCTTGGCATCAGGTACGCGTACAGGATGCTCTTGGAGATGAAGCTTCTCCCTCTGAACTTGAGCTTGGAGATCGCATATGCGGCCAGCATGCTGACCACGATCGAAAATACGGACACGATCAGCGAGACGAGCAGGCTGTTTTTGATATTCGTCATGAAGCCCTTTTCGTTGATCAGCCTGTCATAGGCGGTTCCAAGGAACTCCTTCGGCCAAAACGTAGGCGTCATGGAATAGATCTCTCCATTGGACTTGAAGGACGTAATGACCATCCAATATAAAGGAAAGAGCGCGAACAAGAGCAGCAGGGCGAGTGTGGCATATACCGTGATCTGCTTGCCAAGCGTATTTTTCATCAAAAATCACTCCTTACTTGTCGGACGCCAGCGAACGCTTGGTCACATAGTTGATCAGCATGATCAAAGGCGGCAGCGTAATGACGGATATCGCAATCGCTTTGCCGAGGCTCATGTTCAGGAATCCTACGGTATAGCTGAGCGTGGACAGAACCTGCGTGCCGTTGTCCGGGCCGCCCCGCGTGAGAAGCCAGATGATCTCGAAGTCGTTCAGCGTCCAGATCGTCGTGATGACGGAGGACAGGATGGTCACTTCTTTAACCGAAGGCAGCGTCATGTAGAAGAAGCGCTTGATCGCTCCAGCCCCGTCCAGCATGGCGGCTTCGTACATTTCCTTGGACACCGTCTGCAGGCCCGCCAGTATGGCGATGCCCATGAACGGAATGCCTCGCCAGACGTTGACCAGAATGACCGAGAACATGGCGAGATCCGGTGTGGCCAGCCAGCCGACGGGACTATCGATGAGCCCTGTCTTTAGGAGCAGCGCATTCAGTACGCCGCCGACGTCGGAATAGATCCACTGCCAGGTAAACACGGAGACGATCGTCGGGATCGTCCACGGGAGAAAGAGCATCACCCTGAAAAAGTTGCGGGCAACGATATTCTCGTTGAGCACAAGCGCCATGATCATGCCGAATACCGCCTTCAAAATAACCGCGACAAGCGTAAAGACCAGCGTGTTCCAGACCGCCTTCCAAAACACGGAATCAGCAAGCAGCTCCGCATAGTTCCGCAAGCCGACGAACGTTTCGGGAACCCCGACCACCTTATTCGTCAAGCTGAGATAAACCGCCCAGCCGAATGGAATCGCCATGACGGCCAGCAAATAGATCAGCACCGGGCTCATGAGCAGGTAGGCCAGCCAGCTGCCGCTCTTGCTTCTCTCCCTTCCGGATGCCGGAAGAGTTCCCGGCGTCGTTTGAACCTCCAAGCTTTTCATGGATAGCACCTTCTTTCTGTTGCCTCAAGTGACGCCGCAGCCCTGACAAGCCTTAGAGCTTAGGCCGGGCTACGAAGCCTGATGTTGTGTGAATATCTAGCGTCTGGCGGCGCTTACTTGGTGATATCTAGCGCGCCTGTCGCTTACTTGGCATATACCGCCTCGATCTTGGCCTGCAGCTCTTCCACTGCTTGCTGGGCCGTAAAGCCGGAATCGAGGAGCATTTTTTGGAATACGTCGTTGACATAACGGAGGTTGTAAATCTCTCCAGCCTTCGGATTATACACCCCCGGGTATCCGAGGAAGGCGAAATGAGCGATGGAGTCGACGAATCCCTTGTTCTTCTCCTCCTGCCATACCGCTTCGGCTGCCAGCTCCTTATAGATCGGACCGGTCAACGGAGCCCCGTTCTCCACCCACGTGCCGTACCATGATTTATCCGTCATATATTCGATGAAGGATTTCGCCAGGTCTTTGTTCTTGGATGCCTTGAATATGCCCAGATTGTTGCTGATCCCAGGCACAACGGCTCCTTTCGGTCCTGCCGGCAGCATGGCGATGCCCGTATTCTCATACAATTCAGGATTGTCGTTCTTGATGGTTGCCGCCAGGCTGCCGACGTTAAAGATCATGGCCGATTGGCCGCTTAAATACGATTTGTTATTACCGCTGTCATCCCAACCGATGGAGCTTGGCGGAGTCACCTTGTCCTCAATGAAAATGTCCCTGATCAGTTGTACCGCTTGCAGGGTTTCAGGCGTATTGACGACCACGGTCTTGCCGTCCTCGGTATCAAGCGATCCCCCATGGGACCAAATTATCGCCCGGGTCAGCCATTCGGCGTCCGAATTGCCCTTGCCGTATCCAAGCCCGGCCCCGTAGATGCCCTTCGAAGGATCCGTAAGCGCCTTTGCCATTTCGCGGAATTCCTCCCACGTTGCCGGCGGCTCGCTGAACCCTGCGGCTTGCAGCATGTCCTTGCGGTAGTACAGCGCCGTCGACTCGGTCCAGAGCGGTACCCCGTACAGCTTGTCCTCAAAGGTTACGGATGCTTTCAGACTGTCTTGAATCTCCCCGTTTGCTTTCTCTACCTTTCCGACAAGATCGGTCACATCCTCCAGAACATCCTTGGCATAGAATTGTCCGACCTCCTGATATCCGAAAAAGGAAACGTCCGGCGTTGTCCCCGATTCAATCGCTGCCGACCATTTCGGGTAGAAATCCTCGTACGCGATAAACTCCACGTTCACGTTCACATTATGTTCTTCTCCGAACTGTTGTGCTCTCTCCTGAATCATCTGGTTCTGCTCTTCGAACATCTGCTTCTTCATCCAGAAGGTCAGGGTTTCCTTGCCCGGATCGGCATTCCCCGAGCTGCTGCCTCCCGTTCCCCCTGCGCCGCATCCTGCCGTCAAAATCAGGGCCAAAACGGCCGTTATCCATCGAATCGTGCTCTTCTTCATCTCATCATTCACCCCTCGTATATAGTGGAATGCCTTTACACCATTCATTGTAAGCGCTTAATGGACAGGGTTAAATGATAGAGGCTTAACATCGGCTCTCCTTCCTTAACACGATGCCGGGCAAGCGGCTGCAGCAGCCGGCGCACATAAAAAAACCCGCTTCCAGCAATAACAAACCGCTGAAAACGGACGGTATACGGGCGAGAGCCTGGAGTTACGGCTTCCCGGCCTCCAGGTTGTTTCGGTACTCCTGGGGCGTTACGGAATAGTATTTCTTAAACACCCGGATGAAATAATTCGGATTCTGGTAGCCCAGCTTCAAGGCAATTTCGAAGTTTTTCAAGGAATGGTCGGCAAGCATCTCCGCTGCTTGCTCCATCTTCAGTCGGAGCACATAATCGCTCAGATTCGACCCGGTCTCCATCTTAAACAGACGCGACACATGCACCGGATGCATGTACATATGATCCGCAATCGCCTGCAGGGAAATATCCTCGGACAGGTGTTCCCGGATGAACCGTTTCATCCGGGACACGGCTGCACTCCGGTCACTTCGGGTCGCGCGCTCGGCGCTTTGCTCCAGAAGCGGCAGCACCTGGTTTACCCACTTGCCGAGCGTGGCCGCGTTCGTGCATTGGGATAGTCCCGTCACGTCCGCAAGGGATGCTCCCAGGTAATCGCTCAAGCTGCGTCCGTTCTTATGCGCATAAGCGCTCAGGGAGGAATAAATGAAGAAAAAGGCTTCGGTAACATGCTCCTGGGATTGGCTGTGCGCGAGCGACAGCTCCTTCAGGATCTGCTCCAGCTTGTCCCTGACCAGCTCCCAGCTGCCGGACTCCAGCAGATGATGCAGCAGCGGCGGCTCATAGCATTTTTGCAAGGAACGTACCGGATGGAGCTCCTCCTCGTCCGCGGCGTACACGAACATATCGCTGTGGCTGCCGATGTGGCGGCGCAGCGCCAGTAGGCTGTCCTGGTACAGCTTGCGGACATCCTCCGGAAAGCGGCCCCGCCTGCCGATCAGCACGGAAATCGTTCCTTTCAGATAACGGCTGACGTTCATTTGCAGCTGCGACGCGCAGTGCTTTAGCTCGTATTCCGGGGCAGTATCGGGCGGACGCTCCTCCTTCGGATCATGGCTGTCAAAAACAAAAAATACAAGGTACCCGTGAATGTCCCGGCACCGCCATAAACGAAACCGGTCGCCGAAAATTTCGTCGGCCATATTGCCGATGGCATACTCCATAACCGAGGAGTCGTACGGACTCATCTCCGTCAGCCGGTCCTCCATCCGGACCAGCATCAGGGCTGCTTCGCTGCAGATCGCGGAGCTCATCTCAAGCAGCTCCAATTTCTTGGTCCATACGTCCTCCGGGGAGTTCATGCCCTGCAGCAGCTGATTCAGAAATTCGCTGCGCATTTGGGGCAGATTGGCGCGGAAGGCCTGAACCGCCCGGTTATAGGTTTCGTCCGACTCCCGCTCCAGCCGCAGCGATTCCACCGCCTTCCCTACTTTAGCCAGGACGACTTCGTCGCTAACGGGCTTCAGCAAATACTCGGAAGTGCCAAGCGAAATGGCTTCCCTCGCGTAAGCAAACTCGGCATGCCCGGACAACAGAATCGTTTTAAGCTTCTTCCACCTCGTTCTCGTTATTTCAATAAGCTCGAGACCGCTCATCCGCGGCATTTTGATGTCGGATATCATAATGTCCACCGGCTGCGTCTGCAGGATTTCCAATGCTTCGAAGCCGGAGTAAGCTTTGTGCACTTCGTCAATCCCGATTCGGTCCCAGGGAATCGTATGCGCCAGCCCCTCGACCACGCTGGCCTCATCATCAACGATCAGCAATTTATACATGCGGATTCCTCCCTTTCCAGATCCGGATCGTTCCAGCATAATTCAACCCGCAGCCCGCCGGACGGCGATTCCGAGAAGGACAGTCCGGATGTTTTGCCGTAACGGGTGACCAGTCTCTGCTGGATGTTCCACAGACCGAACCCTCCGCGCTCGTGGAGCGGCTCCTCGATCTGCCGCCGCAGCTTAGCCAGAATGGCGCGGTCCAAGCCATCGCCGTTATTGTCGATCACGATTTTGCACAGGCTCCCCTCGATCTCACCGTGAATGTGAATGAATGCAAAATCCAATTGATCCTCCACGCCATGAATAACGGCATTTTCTACGATAGGCTGGAGCAGGAGACGCGGAATCTCAAGCTGCTGCATATTTTCGGGAATCTCGATCTCGAAGGTTAATCGCTGAAGACGAAGCATCTGAATGGTTAAATAATTTTCCACCAGCTTGACCTCCTCTTCAAGCGGCGCGGTCGGTTTCTCCAACCGGGTCGTATAGCGGTAATAATCCCCGAGGTTCAGGGCCATGGCTACAACGGCTTCCTTCTCGCCGAGATTCGCCATATTTTTGATATAGAACAAGCAATTGTACAGAAAGTGGGGATTGATTTGCGATTGGAGCTGCTTAAGCGTCGCTTCCTTGGACCGCAGGCTCTCCTTGTATACCCGTTCGATCAGATCCTCGATTTGCTCGGCCATATTATTGAAGGCGTGAAACAGATACATGAATTCATTCTTCGGCGCATCCTGCAGACGGGTCATATATTGACCGTCCCGGATCCTTCGAACCGCATGCAGCAGCCGGGAAATCGGGCGCTGAACGTTACGGTACAGCAGCAAAGTCAGCAGCAAGACGAGAACGAGCAGAAGCGATACGGAAATGTAAAAGAGGGTGCTGCTCAAGGTAATGGGAGAATACACGCTGTCCAGCCGGACAAAATCAACCAGATACCAGCCCAGGCTGCCGGACCGGACGTAATTCATGACGTATTTGCCCTTCCCCGACTGCACGATTCGGCTGCCTTGGTCTCCGAGCTGCATGTCCCTTAAAGCATCTGCAGCTAGCTGAACGGTCTCGCTTACCGATGTGCTGCTTGCAATGACAGGTTTGCCGGGCGCGTACAGAAACGGCTCGCTGTCCCCATCCTGCTTCAATCGGTTCAGCATATTGATTACATTCTGGTCGGTAAACCGGATCTCCACGACCAGCTCCTTCGAGGAAGCCGGCGTTCTCATCCAGCTGAAATAGGCCTGGCCTTGCGAATCGTGATGATAGGACCAGACCTGCATACGGGCTTGGGCCAAGTACTCGGCATCATACCTGGCCGACAGATCCGTCGTGAGCAATTCCTGATACTTCGTGAGGTACATCAGAATTTGACTGTCCCAGCTGCTCGTCGCTATCTGCATATTCAGCATGTCCATAATCCGCTGCTGGCTGTCGATTCGCTGCATCGGGGTACTACGGGGACGCTCCGCCAAATAACTTTTGATCCCGTCGTCGCTGCTTGCGATCACCGAATATTTCGTCAGCTGGTCGACCATGGTGTCCATTTGGCTCATGAAAAATGTCAATCGATTGTGCTGCCCCACCTCCACGGTCGATCGGACCACGTTAATGCTGACCTGATGGGAATAGGCATACAGCAGAATCGTCGGGATCACCAAGACCGCCAGCAAGGTGGTCAGCTTTGCAAATGTACTTGTTCTTAACCGCTTCATCGATCATCCCCCCGTTGTCAGAGCAAGCTGCTCTACTTCTCGCTGTCGATCAGCTCTTGCAATTGAACGTTCGCGGATTCGGCCGCTGCTTCGATGTCCTCCCCGACCAATCCCTTCACGACAATGCTGCCGATGATGTCCCGCGCTTCCTTCACATGAATGACCTTCGGGCGGTCATAGCTCATTCCGATCGGAATCGATTCATTAATGATCGGGATCAGTCCTTCCGGAAAGCCGGAGATGCCTTCCTCGTCACGCCAGAGCGAGCTTCTCGCTCCCGGGTTTCCGATCTTCTGGGCTTGCAGCACCATCTCTCTCCCTGAAGCCCACTCGATGAATGCCCATGCGGCTTCCTTGCGCGGCGAGTTCGCATTCATCGCGATGCCCCAAGCGGTGGTGCTGTAGGGCTTGCGGCCCGCGTCGCCTGCAGGAAACATCGCATACCCGATGTTCTCCTTATTCAGCCCCGATTGCGATAGCAGGGAGTATATCGCGCTGGCATCGGTAAAGAATGCTGCCTTCCCTTGGGCGAACAAATCCGCGGATTGCGGCCAGCTGAAGTTGATTGCATCGGGAGGCCCATAATTCCGGAGCAGATTCACATACCGCTTCATTCCCTTAAGCGCTTCTTCCGTATTTAGCGCAGCCTGATCCTCGTTCAGAAAATTCCCGCCTTCGGAATATATGAAGGAGGAGAGCTGAGTGACGAGAGCGCTTCGCTGCCCTCTTGCAACAAAGCCGTAGACGCCATGCTCGGGATCATGCAACTGCTTGACTGCTTCTTCCAGCTCGTCCAACGTTTGCGGCACCTCGATTCCCTTCTTTTCCAGCAAATCCTTCCGATAGAATAGAATCTGCTGCTCAGTCGACAGCGGGACGGCAAGCAGCTTGCCCTCAACCGTCACCGATTCCAGCGCCGTGCCGGAAAAATCGGCAAAATCATAGCGGGGGTCTGAAACAGCATACGATTCCAAGGGTGCAAGCCAGTCATTGCTTTCATACAGGCTAAGCTCCTCCAGCGGCCGGATCATAAATACATCGGGACTCTCGCTGCCTACCGTCATTTGAACGAACATTTTTTGGCTGAGCTGCTCATTGGTCAACGCTTGAAAATCCACCTGGATGCCCGTCTTCTCCTCGAATTCCGGAAGATGGGCGCGGAGGATGTCCGCCACCGGATTTTTGGCCATATACGCGGTGATCCGCACAGGGTCCATCGGCCGCTCTGATTCGGCAATCCGGCTGTCAATGCCGCTGCATCCCGCTGCCAGCATCATCAATGCGGCCATCCATAACACGCTGCAGAAACGTCTTGCTAGTTTCATAATCCCCCTCCGTTCAGTCATGTCATAAATCGATATTAAAGCGTTTACAAGCAGGAGAACACTGAAAAAATTTAACATATGGTATCTATATTTAACGTTTTTTATAATCCTCCTGTATCTTTCGGCCATTGGCGGGAAACGCCTGCGCTTCGCGCCATCAGCGCGCTCTGGCCATGCTTTGCAGCTTGGGAGCTGGCAGATTTTTTGCAAAGAAAACCGCCCCTTCGCTAAACCTCAGTGGCTTCCAACCATTCCGAAAGAGCGGTTTCTTTGTTCGGCAAAGCTCTATAGTAGTAATGTGCGGTCGATCTTTCCAATATAATCTAGAAGCACTCAAGACATTGGCTTCTTCTATGTTCAAAGGAGGAAGATAAGGATATGCCGATACGTCCGCCAATATTGCAGCGGGGCGATACCGTGGGGATCGTGACCTTAGGCAGCCCGCTCGCGGCTAACATCATTGATGCACGGATCGATTTTCTGAGAGCACTCGGGTTCAATGTCGTGTTGGGCCAGTATGTATATGCGCAAAACGGGTTTCTTGCCGGTACGGACGAACAGCGGGCATCCGATTTGATGATGATGTTCCAGAGCGAGCAGGTTAAAATGATCCTGCCCACAAGAGGCGGCACCGGGGTAGCCGGAATCCTTCCCTACCTTGATTATGGCGTGATTCGGAATAACCCGAAAATCATTACAGGCTACAGCGACATAACGGTATTGTTAAATACGCTGCATCAGCTTGTGGATTTGATCACCTTCCATAGCCTTCTGCTGATTGACTTCAAACCCGATACGCCCTCCTATAATTTTGACCAGTTTTTTGCCGCGACGTCCCTATATTCATTATCCCGTCCGATTCAGAATCCGCCGGGCATGCCGCTGGTGAGCCGGATTCCGGGGAATGTTACGGGACCGCTCATTGGCGGTAACCTGACATCCTTTGTAGACACGTTAGGGACCCCCTTCGAAATCGATACGCGCGGTAAAATTCTCGTCCTTGAAGAAACGCATGAGCCTACCAATACGGTCTATAGATACTTGAATGATTTGAAGCTGGCCGGAAAATTCCGCGATTGCATTGGCATCATTACAGGGGAATGTACGGGCTGTCAGGCTGCATACGGCAAGTCCTATCAGGATATCATCGACGAATTCATCGTACCGCTCGGTAAGCCGCTGATCACAAACCTCGCGACAGGTCATGGCCTATATAAAGCCGCTTTGCCGATTGGCGCCATGGTTAATCTGGATTCAGTCAATAATACCATCACGGTGGTTGAGCCTACCGTCAGTGTATAAAATTAACGGATCCATTCATCATCAAGAGCTTCATCGAAATACAAAAGAGACCTTGAGCTCGTGGCTTAAGGTCTCTTGGCCGTGTTACTCCCATTTATCCAAGGCTGCATGCAAATTGGCTGCCGACAGCAGCCCTTTTTGCAGCTGTGAATTCGGAACCGTCCGGTTGTACTTAATAATTTTTTGATTAATGGCCTCATACTCTGACTCTGAAATCATGCTCGGGTCTGAACGGTCCACAAGCCGCTTGATGTCGGCAGCGATTTCTTTTCTCAGCTCAATCCAGGCGGGCTGGTAATTCGCGTTCTTCATGATCCCTGTCAGAACATCCCCGTCTTCGATCTTGATGGGTTTTCCCTTCAAGGGTAAATCGTCAAATCCGCCTTCCCGGGCAAACCTGTCGATGGCTGATTCCAGAAGCGAGCTGCTGGTCGACATTTGGCGCCGTTCGTCTTCTTTATTTTGATCTTCTTCAGGTTCAGGGTCAGCTGCTGATTTTGTGAGGTCAACATTCCGGTCCATTTCGTCACCTCCGTTTTACATATCAGGGAAATAAATTCTTTGCTTCGATGAAATATCAAAGATTTTATACGCTCCCTTGCCATCCTGATTAATATGAAGCTCATAGTCATTCTTTTCGTAAAAGAAAGGCTGTTCGTCCTTGGGAACCTCTTTAAAGAATACTTTATCCGTGACCGTCGCTTTGTAAATGAAGCCGCCTTCCTCCTTGGGTTCAACGGATTCTTTCTCGATCGTATCGATTTCGGCCTTGCTGTGCTCCTTCACGTCATCCGGGTGATAATTCTTCAAGCCGTTGTATCTCGGATGGTCCTGCATGGATATATCGAACAGAACATTCAAGTACCCTTCCTGAAATGCTTCAGGAGTCGTGAATTTATAGTAATCTACGATGTACCTTGTTATGAGTTCTCTTCCGGCCGCGATCCTTGGATCAAGGTCGTTATCTTCCGGCTTCTGCGGATCCTTCTCGTTTTCTGCCGGTTTCATTTGCTCGTTGCTTTGGACTTCCGGCTCCGAAACCGGCTTTCCGGAAGCATTGCATGCCGCTAACAAGGCCAACAGGAAGAAGAGTGAGACCGACATGAATACCAGCTTCTTTTTTCTCATTCTGTGTTCCCTCCACCATGCCATGCAGAATTATCCAAAATATAACATGCTGCAAATGAAATTACCAGTTTGTTTTACGACATAGCAAAAAAACCGCCAAACCTTCGAGAATCCTCGAGTCTAGCGGGTTTTTCATAATGTACAAACTGCGGTTGAAGTCCCTGGCGGCATCGCTGCAAGAGACGGGTCCTCCAGAATTATCAGCCAGAAGGCTGGGACCCCGATTTTATCGATCTTCGGCAGAACCGGAATGGTTCTCTTGAACGAGCATCTCCCCGGTTTCAAGCAAAGTTTTCAAGCCTGAAAGCACAACAGGCAATCCGTTCTCCAGAATTTTTGCAGTGCTTACCGCTTGTTCGAATTGATCATGCACAACCGTGACAAGGGTTACGCCCTGAAGCTCCGCATGTGCACCGATCTCCCAAGTAATTTGCGATGCGGAGTCGTTCTCCGTACCGGGAAATGAAATAAAACGCCAGCTCATCACGAGCTTATGAGGAGGGTCTATCTCCAGGATGACCCCTTCCGCTTTCTTCTCTTCGCCGTTCCATAACTCAAATGAAGATTCAACTTCCCACGTAGATCGAATGGCGCAATTGAACCAAAATTTCGATGTTTTGACAGGGTCCGTAAGAGCTTGCCACACCTGCTCAGGCTTTGCCTTAATCGCTATCCGGTGGATATGTTGTGGTTTGTTTTCCAAAATTAATTCACGCTCCAATTCATTTTGAAGAGATGACAATCCGATTGCCCAAGGTTCGGTGAACTTGGTGACCCATCGTTCGTAGATTTGACGTATAGGGACCGCATTCAAATAATGCAGCTTTTCCCGCCCTGCTTTTCTTGTGGTAATGAGTCCAGCTTCTTCTAGAATATTAAGATGCTTCATGACGCCGAACCTGGACATATCGAGCGGAATGCAAAGATCGTTCAGCGTCTGTCCGTCCGATGCATGAAGCAAATCCAACAGCTTACGGCGGCTGGGATCCGCAAGCGCTTTGAATATGTTATTTTCCAATTGCTACACCTCCTTCTGACGTTATGAAAAAAAAGGGCTTAAATCCACTTGACACGTTACCATTCAGTCACGTATGATGAAGACATAACAAGTGACTTTATAGTCACATATTATCACAAACGGATTTGTTTGTCAGCCGGCGGCATGCAAATCCACTGATCCGAAGTCGACCATTTTAGAAAGGTGATGTTCAACATGAAAGTAACCATGATCGCAGGAAGCAACCGTCATAACGCAACAAGCACGCTCCTTCTCCGTTACATAGAAAGCCTAATGGAGGCTCAGCATGTTTCGGTTACATTTATCGATTTGTCGGAGCTGCAGCTGCCGCTTTTTTCACCGGACAACTGGGATTTTCATCCGAACGTACAGCATATGCTGAAGGCCGTCGCAGATGGGGACGGTTTGATCCTTGCCACCCCGGAATACCACGGCTCCATATCGGGCGCACTCAAGAACGCTTTAGATTATGTAAACGTTAATCAAGTCGCTGGCAAATCGGTGCTTGCCATAAGCTCGGCTGGCGGCCCGCTCGGAGTCAGCTCGCTTACACATCTGCAAGCGATTGTGCGAAATTTGCACGGGATTAATTGTCCCGAGTGGATCTCCATCGGGTATGGATCCAATACATTCGGATCAGACGGCGCTCCGCTGGATGATGGCTTGAGAGACAGGGTTCTCAGCTCAGTCGACCGATTCTTACAGCTGACCAAGCAGCTTACCGCAACAGTCACGATAGCGGCAGCATCAGCGGCAACGACTGCGGCAGCAACAGCTCCATCAGCAGCAGCTGCAGCAGAACCATCAACGATTACAATGGCTGCAACGACACCCGCATCACCCACAGCCGCAGCAGCAAACTAATTTTTTTTCGATAATATGTTACCTAACGGTAACGTTTAGTGAAGGAGGTCAACCTGGCAATGAATGAACAGCAGCATGCTGAGGACCAATGGATCGGCTCTTGGTTCGCGAGTCCAACGTATGAGGATCGAACGGTTGCTGAAGAACGGTTCGAGGATCAAACCTTACGAATGATTGTACATCCGCATGCATTCGGTTCCAAGCTCCGGTTAAAGTTTTCCAATCTCTACGGTTCCGAGCCTGTGCACTTCGGTAAAGTTGCCGCAGCTTTATCCGAAGAGGATGGTCTTATCGTTCCCGGTACCTGTCGGCATGTGACCTTACATGGCCATACAACCATCACCATTCCTGCCGGAGAAGAAATTTATACCGATCCTATCGATCTTCAGCTTCATGAAAATACCGATGTTGCAATCAGCATCTATATTCCGGCATCGACTAGGACCTCAACTTGGCATTTTTCCCCTCCTAGCATCACCTATGTTGCTGAGGGAAACCGAACGGACGACAGCGGCACGGGACATTTTCGGAATAAGATACATTCTTATTATTGGCTATCCGGACTAGAGGTATTGAGCTATGGTGATCCGTTTCGTGTCATTGTTGCTCTTGGAGACTCCATTACGGAAGGAAGCACTTCTACCCCAGGCACGAACCGACGATGGCCGGACTTTTTCCAAGAGCGGCTGGATCGGGAACAAATTGCGCTTCCCGTCTCTGTTCTCAATGCAGGGATCGTCGGGAATCAAATTTTGACAAACGGCCCGGATGCCGGAATGCCCCTTGGCGGAGAGTGCATACTTTCCCGCCTGGAACGCGATGTGTTCTCTCATTGTGGTGTTACGGATGTTATTTTTCTCGCAGGCATTAACGATATTGGGATCGGAAATGCAAGCGCCAACGAGATCATTGCCGGAATGAAGGAAACGGCAGCCAGAGTGCATGAGAAGGGACTTCGCATCTTTGCCGGTACGCTCCCGCCATTTGGGAATGCCCCTTATTACACAAATGAAAAAGAAATCATCCGGCAAGAAGTGAACCGCTGGATCCTCGCCAACGAAGGATTTGACGGCATTATAGACTTTAACGAGGGGCTGGCTGATCCGCAGCATCCCGAACAACTGCTGCCCGCCTATGATTTCGGCGATCATCTTCATCCGAACGATAAGGGATTCCAAGCATTAGCCGATTGCATCCCTTTGTCCCTCTTCGGGATCAATCCAAACCATATCTAAAAAGGAGATGTTTGTATGAGCACGATGGAACAAAAGAATGTAGAGACGATAACCGCTTTTATCGAGGACGTTGCAAATCAGCATGTTTTGGAGAAGACGGATCAATTCTTTGTCCCGCAAATGATTGAGGCGTTCACGGATCGGTGCTTCACTGTGGATGAGATCCTGGTTCAAGGAGAGAAGGTCATCGCAAGAATGTTCATGACAGCGGTGCATGCTGGCCATTTTGCAGGAAACCCTCCTACAGGCAAAACGGTAAAGGCGACTCAATTTCGCGAATTTCGGGTAATCGACGGAAAAATCATCGAACACCACGGCTGGTTTGATACGGCAACACTTTTGCCTCAAATAAAGGCTTAACTTCGGCAGGTTCGAACGACTGTCTTCGTTACGGCAATCTAATTAAGAAAAGGAGATGTTTGGGAATGAAAACGATAGAACAGAGCAATGTGGAATTGGTTGGCGACTTTATCGAGGCATTCTGGAATCGAAGTGAACTGAATTGCGTGGATCGGTTTCTGTCCGACGACTATCAGGAGCTCGCTTACGAATCCAAGGAAGGTCTGAAAAGATTTGCTGCCACGATCCTGGAGGCATTTCCCGATAAACGCTACACGGTGGAACAAATCATTGGTCAAGGGGATAAGGTACTCGTCAGAATGACGGTAAAAGGCACGCACCAAGGCATATTCTTTGGAACTGCGCCTACGGGCAACTCGATTGATGTCACGCTGTACCGTCAATATCGTGTCGAGAACGGCAAGATCACCGAGCATCGCGGCTGGATCGATATGGTGACCATGTGGCACCAGATTCGAGGGAACTGACCCGGACGATTAGTGGCCATGTGGCTCCGGATTCGCGGGAACTGACCCGGATTTAGCTGCTTCGTTCAGATTATTTGTTCTCCCAGGCCTAGCTCGCACATGCAAAACAACCGGTCCGGTCCTGGATCGGTTGTTTGCATGTCTCGAATAGGAGTGACTCCCTTCACTCATTCATAAAGTCATCCTTACCAAAAATCCGCGCACTGATCTTCGTAAGAAATTTTGACCACTTTTCTTGAAATTGCGGGTCAGTAGGCTCGCTTCCAGTCACCATCTTGGTAACATCCCCAAAAATAAGCGGGTACGTAGTCAATGCGCTAATAGCCAAAGTCAAAAGCTCCGGGTCCAAGTCCTCCGGCACAAGACCGGCTTCTTGTTTTGATTTCATATCATCAACGTACGATTGAAGGGCTTCCGTTCTTCTTTTTTTCCTCGAATTCTGCTGCGGCTGTTCTTCAAGTGCTTCCCAAACCGTGAACTTTAAGAAATCCATTCTTGTTTGACAATTCACTTGGAAACGATGCTCCGCAGTATGTACAGGATCTGACGGAAATTGGGTAGTCCACTCCGGCAATTCGACTGTCATTTGATCGAGAACCGCCACTAGCAATTCTTCTTTCCCTTTAAAATAATGATAAATCAATTGCTTCTTCACATCAGCGTTTACCGCGATGGCCTCTATCCTCGCGCCTGTATATCCCTTCTCGAAAAACTCTTTTCTTGCTGCTTCAAGAATCCTCTTTCGGGTACGTTCGGCGTTACGTATCTCCCCCATTATTCAGCACCTCCGCTACAAGCCTATTCATCCTAATGGTAAGTTTTAATTTCCCGAAAGTCAAATTCAATTGAAAATTTAGTCAGTTATACTTGACAACTGTAAAGTTATAACTTACCATTTGGTCAATAGCGCTGAGCTTCCACTTTATGCTAAATGGCTTTTATGAATTCACTTCAAAGAGTCAGCTCGCCTAAGCCTAAGCAGGCGATGTCGCAGCGTCTTCATCATATCGAGAAAGGAGGTTGCTGATCTCACTTACGCAAGCATATGAGCTGCTCAGGAATTTGGTAAGTCAATTGTAAAAGAAGCTAATGAACCGTTTTTCATTCTATTAGAAGAGGTGTTTTGTCATGGCGACAGTAGTTGAAACCAGCGTCATTAAAGTTATGAAAGAGCGCAGCAGCGTACGAAAGTATCAAAGCGGGGTCGGTATTCCACAAAGTACGCTGCATCAGATTCTAGAAGCAGCCGCAACCGCTCCATCGGCTTGGAACCTTCAGCATTGGAAATTCGTCACCATTCAGAATCAAGAAAACAAAGAGCGTTTACTGCCTATCGCCTATCATCAACAACAAGTTGCTGACGCGTCTGCGGTAGTCATTGTACTCGGTGACACGAAAGCGAATGAAAATGCTGAGAACGTGTATGGAGAATCGGTTCGTGCAGGCTTCATGACAGAGGAAGTTAAAAACTCAATCGTCAACGATATAGACAATCATTACAAAAATGCCGGGCATGCTGGGATACATGATGCCATTCGAAACGCCTCTTTTGCAGCGATGCAGCTTATGTTAGCCGCAAAAGCCCATGGAATTGATTCAGGGCCAATGGGAGGATATGATGCAGAAGCTCTAAGAAAAGAATTAAACATTCCCGACCGCTATATTCCGGTATTGATGTTGACTTTAGGCTATGCTGAACAGCCGGCGTATCCAACGAACCGTTTCCCTGTCGATCAAGTTGTTATCCGCGAACGGTTTTGATATATGGATCAGAGCATTCTAGGAACGAACGTCATCACCCAAATCGGATTGCTTGTCAATGACATTGAAGCAACGAGTCAGGTATACGCAGACTTCTTCGGCGTTGATAATCCGGGCTGGTTCTGGTCGGATCGTTTCGCAATCGAAAAAACGGAGTTCCGAGGCATTCCTACTGAGGCACGCGCAAAGCTATCTTTCTTCGACATGGGTTCGCTTCAGCTGGAGCTGATCGAGCCGGATCATCATCCAAGCACATGGCGAGAAAGCTTGGACCGAAACGGGGAAGGCTTTCACCATATCGCATTTATTGTGGAAGGCATGAAGGAGAAAATCAGCATTTTGCAGCGTAATCAAATACCTGTCTTGCAGCATGGGGAAAATGCCCAGGGAGAATACGCGTATGCCTACATGGATACGTTTCCTCAATTGAAGCTGTTGATCGAGCTGCTCGAACAGGATAAAAAGTAGTCACAATCGGATTGGGTTCATATTGAAAAGTTAATCCGATCTAAAAGAGACCCTTAAAGCTAAAAGCTTCAGGGTCTCTTCGCAATTACTGACATATATCATTGGAAGCATAAGTCGATACAACGTTCCATCTCCATCGCCGTATCTTATCGAGGTCTCGATGGTGGTTTCCCTTCTTCATCATCGTTCTATTGAGGACGCCGTCTTTCGTCTCACCGGTTTCTTAGCGACCCGTCCATAGACAATCGGTTTGGACAAATTCACTCGGTAATCAATGATGTTGCCGTACTTGTCGGTCCGTATCGTACAGCAGCTATTCATCAAATCCCGCACCATTTCCCTGCCCCGTTGTACCCTCGATTTTGCACCAGAATAAGAAATGCCGAGCCGCTCGCTCAGCTCCTTCTGCGACAGTCCCTTCAGTTCGGAGAGCTCGACCGCCTCCCGATACTTATCCGGCAGGTAGGGAATGACGCCCTTCATCCCGCAAATCGCCTCCTGCAAGGTATCTTCGTCTTCCTCTTCCATCACGATTGGGATCTGCTCCGGCAGCTCATCCAGCCGTTTCTCCTTGCGGAAATGATCCGCTACCGTATTCCGGGCAATCTGGTACAGCCAGGCTCGCAGCCGGTTCGGATCCTGCAGCTCCGGCAGGTTCCGGTAAGCCTTCATAAATACCGTCTGCACGATATCTTCTGTATCGGGGTGATGATTCGTTCTTCTTGCGACAAAAGCAGCAATCGGCTTATAGTATTGATCCCACAGCATTTCCGGCGTAATTCCCGCCTGGCTCCAGCCTGCCGCTGGCTGTTCGGATTTCCCTGTTTCCTTTTTCGTCTTCCGCACCGGTAATTTTTCCATTATATTTCTTTCCTGCATTCTATCTTCCCCTCCCCTGAATTTTGAGTTTCTGGCGTCTATTCGCATTTATTTTTTAAAAAATTTCCGTATTTTTGCGTCTTTCTTTGTGCATCCCCGTCTCCATCAATATAAAACAAAATTTGGAGGGATAAAAGATGAAATACAATTTGCTGGGAAATACAGGGGTGCTGGTGTCGGAGATCGGACTGGGGGCAATGTCGTTTGGCGGCGGCGGCCAGTGGGGCGTTTTTGGCGGCCTGGGTGATCAGGACGCTGCAAGACTCGTCGGGCAGGCGCTAGATGCGGGTGTCAATTTCTTTGATACCTCCAACATTTACGCCGGCGGTCGTTCAGAGGAAATTCTCGGTAAAGCGCTTGGATCGAAACGGCAAGACGTTATTCTCGCTACGAAGGTGAGAGGACGCACGGGAAGCGGGCCTAACGACCTGGGCTTGTCCAGGCTGCACATTATGCGTCAGGTGGAAGAGAGCCTGAAACGGCTCGGAACCGATTATATCGACCTGTACCAGATCCACAATCCGGACCAGCTGACCGATTGGGAAGAGACGCTGCGCGCGCTGGACGACCTGGTCCGCAGCGGCAAGGTCCGCTACATCGGCTCCTCCAATATGACCGGCTGGGAGCTGATGAAAGCCCGCGGCATTTCCAGAGAACTCGGTCTGCACGCGTTTAAAAGCAGTCAGTCGTATTATTCGCTGGCCGGACGCGAGATTGAAAGAGAGATCATTCCCGTCCTGAAGGATCAGAATATGGGGCTGCTCGTATGGAGCCCGCTGGCCGGCGGATTCCTATCGGGCAAATACGCCCGCGGCCGCAACGGAAATGCGGATGACCGGCACACCAAGTTTGCTTTTCCGCCAGTGGATGTAGACAAATCCTATCACATCATCGATGTGCTGGAAGACATCGCGAAGGATCGCGAGTCCACAGTGGCTCGCATCGCCCTCGCCTGGCTGCTGAACCAGCCTGCGGTAACCAGCGTCATCATCGGTGCCAAGCGGCCGGATCAGCTGCAGGATAACCTGGAGGCGAGCGGCATCGTGCTGACAGCTGACGAGCTCGCCCGGCTTGACGAAGTGAGCAGGCTCCCGGTGGAATACCCAGCGTGGCCGTTCATGGAAGAGGATGATTCGATCATCCGCAAGCATCCCTGAAACCTAAATCAGCCGATTTCATGCATTTTTCTTCGGGCTGTGATTAGCCGTACCATTTGATTATTACATTATAGCCCGGCGCTTTTATTACCAGGCAAAAGAAGCCATGACCTCCGATTTATCGAGTCCTGGCTTCTTTGAATTGAACTAACATTTTATTCTCTGGAGTAAGGCTATCGAACAAGCCCTCTGAGGACTTCGCTGTCTCCCTAGAATTTTCGCATGAAAAAAAGCTCACTTCATTTCCTCGAAATCGTGCCTCCATCGGTATATAAAAAAATGGCCTTCAGTTTCAAGGCCATTTGTAAGAATAAGCTATTGTCTGTTGGATATTACGTTATCAAGAAACAGCTCCGCGTCACGATTAAATTTCCAGTTGACTCCAAATTTATCAACCAGCATTCCAAAGCACGAAGACCAAGGTGTATTGGATAACGGCATGATCACATAACCACCCTCAGATAAACTAGAAAAGTAGCTTTCCAGCTTCTGCTTATCATCGATGACTAGACTAATCAGAATATTGTTTCCTTTCACCAGCTCACCTGTCACACTCTTCATCGAATGCAAAATGTCCGACATCATGATCTTCCCGCCTGCGAATTCGATCGAAGCTTCCATGATCATATCCAGCTCATTTTCGGGCAATGGATAGTTTGGATCTTGCGGAATATCCCCAAATTTAACTTTCTTCACTTCAATCGCGTTGAAAGCTTTTGCATAAAAATCAATCGCTTGTGCTGCATTTCCATCAAAGTTTAAATAGGCAATAGCTGACATAAAGCAGTACCTCCTTCTAGTGATACATGAAGTATAATGTATAAAAGGTGACAGCATTCTGTCACCGTTCTTAGATTAAATATAAAAGCAATGAGGGACGAATATGGACAAAATTGAGAGGCTCATTTCGATCATCATGATATTGTTAAAAAAAGAAATCGTTTCAGCAAACGAGTTCGCGCAATTATTTCATGTATCCAAAAGAACGATTCTTCGCGACATGGAAACACTGAGTCTATCCAACATCCCGATCTATGCGGTCAATGGAGTTCATGGCGGCTACGGCATTTTGGATGAATACAAGGTCGATAAACGTCTCTTAAGCAGCTCCGATTTAGAGAATATATTAACCGCGCTCGGCGGATTGGAAAAAATTCTCGTTAGCGAAGAAGTTGAAATGACGATTAAAAAAATAGAAGCCATGGTCAGTCCATGGTCTCTGAATCATTCAGTCCGATTGTCATTTTACGATTGGGAGGGCCGGAAGGAGATGCTTGAAATCTTGAGGACCTGCCAGGAAGCCATATTAAAGAGAAGATTAGTTTCGTTTGATTATATAGATAAGAATGGCACTGTGACGAAAAGAACGGTCGAGCCCTATCAGCTCCATTTTAGCGAAACGAGTTGGTACCTGAAAGGATTCTGTCTGCAACGCATGGGATATAGAGCTTTTAAATTATCCCGGATCGATCATCTTCACATGAATGGACCAACGTTCAGTCCTAGAGACGATATGCTGGAGCAAGAGCAGGAAGCAAATTATCAACCCGAATTAGTCGCAGTCAAGGCGTTGATTTCGCCTGGCATAAAAGATCAATTCATTGAAAGATACGGCCGAAAGAGTATTGAACCCTATAGTTCTGAACTTTTGTTGGTCACCATCCATGTCCCTCAAAACAGCATTGGTTTTCAATTTTTAGCAGGTTTCGGCACAAATCTAGAAATCGTAGAGCCTCGATCATATGTTGAAGAATTTCGAAAATACTTACTAGAAATGGTGGATAAATACTCCTGAAGTCGTTGCGTACAGATCGCTCAGGGCCATCATGTTTCCAAATTTTGAAACATTTCAATCCATTTTACCGTACATATATACAATGAAAAATAACGACAGAGAGGAGTGCCGTCGATGATGCCGCAAGGACCGTCTTTTGGCGGAGGCTTTGATTTTATGTTTACGCTGGTCCCCATTCTGTTTGGAATTGTATTCGTGATTGTGATTGTGGGCTTCATCTCCAATGGCGCCCGTTATGTTAAGAACGCCAAATCGCCCCGCAAGTCAGAGTATGCCCGGGTTGTCTCTAAACGCATTGACGTCCGTCACCATACGAATCATCACAGTGGAGATAACGGCATGATGCATTCCAGCAATTCATCACGAACGTATTATTACATCACCCTCGAATTTGATAATGGAGACCGGAAAGAATTCCTTGATGTCAAAAATCTGTATGGCCTCGTTGTGGAGGGAGACACCGGCTATGCCGCGATTCAGGGCGATTGGATCGTCGCTTTTGAACGGGATGTGCAGCCGCAGACGTAACTAGACACTATACAGCATACGCAAAAATGGATAACAGCACGAACTCATCAAATTGCACGGTAAGTCCCTTAAGGAAATAACAGCCTTAGTCCCCGATGAGTCAGGGCTAAGGCTGTTGTTGGATGGGCTTGAAAAATTAACACAGACGCTTTACGAATTACGCATTAAGTCAATGCAATAATTGATCGTGCTTGAATTTATCACCTGTTACTGAGTAGACCAGAGCTCGACCCGATTTTTGATATGCTTGGTATAAGCCTCTTCCATTTCTTTAACTCCGGCCTTCTCCAGCTCTGCCATATAGGCATCCCAAATCTTGTCGAAGTCTTCCGGCTTGGACATCACGGCCTCCGGGATTCGTTTCCATGTTATATCCTTCATTTTGGCAGCCAGGATTACAGCAGGATCATCGTTTGGCAGCGACATCGTGTATGCTGCTCCATATGCTCTCGGTTGAAATTCGTCTTCTTTAGGGAACAGGTCCTTCCAATGCTCGGCCTTATAAGCCTTCAGCGTTTCCTTTTCCGCTTCATTATAATTCGCGGTCAGCAGCTCCGGATAGTTCCGCGTGAAGTAGTTGCCGGTAGAATCCTTGATGCCGTCGCCGTAATGGACCATCAAGTTCCAGTATAGTCCGAGACCGGACTCTTTTTGGAACGCCGCGGCATCATTGATCGCCCGCTCCTGTACCTCCGGAATTAGCGTCCGCTTCCCGTTTTCCATCGTGTAATGCTTGCCTTCGATACCCCAGTTATTCAGAATTTGTCCTTCCTCCGATGCCAAAAAGTCGAGGAACTTAATGGCACGTACCGGATCCTTGCATGTGCTGGAGATTGAGATTCCGTACCCTCCGTCAAAGCCGGCAGACCAGAAGCTCGTGTCCTTGTACTCCTTGCTCATCGTGACCGGATAATGACCGTAGGTCTGGTCGAATTTGCCCGCTGCCTTCAGCGCGTTTTCCCCGTCTCCATATTCCCATTCCGGTGCGGCAAGACCAAGAACCCGGCCCGAAGCCACTTTCGCCTTAAACTGATCGGTCTTCTGCACGAAGCTTTCCGGATCCAGCAGTCCAATGGCGTTCATATGATTCAACCAGCGGAAGAACTCCTTTTCTTCCGGACGGCGGAAATGGTACGTCGCTTGGTGCGTTTTCTGATCAATGTAATATTCCCCGTCATCCGGTCCTCCGGTCGTCTTGAATCCCAAATTGGTCACTTGGTACATATGCCAATCGTCGGCGTTCAAGGACAAGCCGATATTTTTGTTGCCGTTTTCGTCTGTCGGATGCTTGGCAATATAATCCTGTATCGCTTTTTCAAAGTCCTTTACTGTGCGAATTTCCGGATACCCGGCTTCCTTGACGACACGGTGCTGAAGCTCAAACCCTCCGTCGGCTTTAATTTTCACCTCATCGACGGCCGACCAGGTCGGGATCGCGTAGATCGCTTGGTCGTCCAAACTGTACTTCGTGCGAACAAGCTTGTCTCCAAGCATTTTCTTGATGTTCGGTGCATGCTTGTCGATCAAATCCGTCAGATCGATGATCGCTCCGGCGTCGACAAGCTTGCCGACATCAGCCTTGGCTGCGATCAAATCGGGGTAATTGCCGGTTGCTGCAATGAGCGAAATCTTTTGAACCGGATCGCCGACAGCAAACTCCGCGTCCAAGGTCACGCCGGTTTTTTCCGTGATTACCTTGCCGACTTCGTCGTTCATGTTATTCCAGTTGGTGCTGGAGTCCTCCGAAAAATAAGTAAATGTAATGGGCTTCAGATCATTGCTATTCGCCCCGGATGAATCGTTATCTGAATGAGCTGCAGACGAGCCATCACTTCCGCCGCATGCTGCAAGCGTTGCAACTAAAGTCAGCGCCAGTAAAGACGCCGCCACCCTTTTTAATTTCGGTCTCATGAAGCTTAACCCCCAATGAATAATAAGTATCGACAATAAAGTAAAAGACGGGCGATAGGTCTGGACATACCGGTATCTTCGTTTTAACTCTTCACGGCTCCGAGCGTCATACCCTTCACAAAATATTTTTGCAGGAAAGGATAGACGACCAGGATCGGCACCGTGACGATGATCGTGATTGCCATTTTAACAGATTCCGGCGAAACCTGCGCCATGCGCTGGGCCATATTGGCAGCATCCTGGGAATTGGTCGCACTGGTTGTTGTGCTTTGCAAAATTTTCATCAGCTCATATTGCAGCGTTGTCAACGATTCGTTGGACCCGTTGAACAGATAGGTATCGAACCAAGAGTTCCATTGCCCTACCGCCAAGAAGAGCGCTACAGTGGCTAACGCCGGCTTGCAAAGAGGCAGGATGACGCGCCAGTAAATCGTAAAATCGTTGGCACCGTCGAGTTTGGCCGATTCTTGCAGCGCATAAGGCAGACCGTCAATGAAGGAACGGATAACGAAAACGTTAAACGCGCTTACGAGGCCCGGCAAAATGTAAACGGCAAACGTATTGATGAGATGCAGATCCTTCATCAGGATAAACCCCGGAATCAGTCCGCCCGAAACATACATGGTTATAGCCAGAAAGGTTGAAATAAATTTTCTTGCTTGGAATTCCCTGCGCGCAAGCGTGTAAGCCAGCATGGAACCGCTAATCAAGCCCGCTAAGGTGCCAATGACCGTCCGCAGTACGGAAATTTTAAATCCGGTAATCAAGCCGCTGAAAGAAAAAATCATTTCGTAATTTCGCAACGTGAATTGCCTTGGCCAGATCGTAATCCCCCCTCTGACGGTGTCCACCGAATCGTTAAAGGAGATCGCCAGCACGTTTAAAAACGGATAAATCGTCAGAACGGTAACCACGATCATGGATAGATAAACGAACACTTCCAGTATTCGGTCCAGCGGTGATTTTGACTTCAGCTTGCTTTTCATTCGACCGGCCGATGCAGTACTCTTGACAGTCCCCATGTCTTCCTCCTTACATAATGCTTTCGTTGGTAAAGCGCTTAAATATTCCATTAGCCGCAAACAACAGGATCAGGCTTATGACCGAATTGAAGATATTGATCGCCGTCCCGAACGAGTAGCGTCCCATGGCCAATCCATAATTAAGCGCATACAAGTCAAGCACTTCGGAGTAATCGATGACCAGGTGATTGCCTAACAGAAACTGTTTCTCGAAGCCTGTACCGAGCAAATGGCCAATGGACATGATCAGGAGCACGATGATTGTCGGCCGAATCCCCTGCAGCGTGATATGCCACATTTGCCGCAGCCGGCTTGCGCCGTCGACCCGTGCCGCTTCGTACAACTCAGGGCCGATTCCGGAAATAGCCGCCAAGTAGATGATGGCGTTCCATCCGGTTTCCTTCCAAATGTCCGCTCCCGTTACAATCCCCCAGAACCATTGCCCCTGTGCCATAAACTGAATCGGCTGATCGATAATGTTGAGACTCATGAGCAGGCTGTTCACGACGCCGCCGTCCGTCGAGAGCATTTTGGTCACGATGCCCGCAGCTACAACCCACGAAACAAAATGCGGCAGATAAGACACGGTCTGCACAAAACGTTTCATAACCTGTGAACGAACCTCATTGAGCATCAGGGCAAAGGCGACCGGTATGATGAAGCCCGCGATCAGTCCCATAAAGCTCATGGCCAGCGTATTTCGGAGCACCTGGTAGAAATGGTCATCCTGAAACAACGTGCGGAAGTGCTCGAATCCGACCCATTTCTGTTCGAAAAAACTTGCGCCGGGTCTATATTTTTGGAAGGCCATTGTCCAGCCCCATAGCGGCAGGTACTGAAAGACAAAGACCCAAAGGACGAACGGGATGGACATGAAGTAAAGATACTTCTGGTTTTTGAACACCTTCCATGCAGTCCTCTTGGATTGCTCTGTCTTCTTGTATCCGTTTTCTGTTTTTAATGTTATCGCTTTCATGTTTCCCCCCCTCTCCTAGACTTCATCATAAGTCATAGGAGAGAAGCGGCCCATACCACGGATTTCGGTAAAAATCATCCACAAATTATGGATTTTTAAATTCAGAGGGTGAACGGCCCTCGTATTTTTTGAATTTGCTGTGGAAGTAATTGACGCTTGTGTAACCGACGAGTTCGGCGACCTCATAAACCTTCTTTCCCTGTTCCAGCAGCTCCTTGGCTTTTTGGATCCGGACCCTGTCCAGGTAGGTGTTGAAGTACTCACCAGTCTTATTTTTAAAGAGCTGTCCCAAATATGCCGTGCTGTAGTTCAGCATCCCGGCCAATGTTTCCAGTTTCAGGTTATCGGCATAATGCCTATGAATGATGTTGATCATGATCTTTAATTCTTTTTCCTTCCCTTCCGGTTCAGCGTCCTCCGCTAATCCGAGCAGAAAACGGCAGGTCTCGTCGATCAGCTCGTCCAGAAACTCGAATTCGAATATCCCTTTCAAAAATCGCGAAACCTCCTCTGTCCCCTTCATTTCCTTTCGGGAGCCCGCAGTCAGCTTATGAATGACGGCGTTGGATAGAAAGAAGAACGATTCTTTGACAAAGCTTTCATCCGGCTCCTGCGTAAGGAAAAATGCAGCCGCCTCGTCCAACAATGGACGAATCATGGTCTGGTTGCCTGCATCCAAGCTGTAATACAAGCGGAAGACGAGCTCCTCCATCGTCTCTTCGACGTTATGGTTCGACGGCCGAGTGGATTCCGGTACAGAATGAAGCGAAGGATTGGGCCCCAGCAGACGTCCCTTCTCGCAGAAAAAGGCTTGCTTGATCAATTCCTGCGCTTTTAAAAATGAGCGGTTAATCTCTTCGGGCACCGATACCGTTCCCCCGGTTGCAGCGACGAATCGGTAGTCGCCCGAAGCGTTCGCGATCTCCCGGTATAATTCCTCACGGCGCTGTTTGCTGCGCAGCGGCTCTCGCAGGAGCAGGATGACGTACGGGGGACTAACGGTAACCACCCCCATATCTCTGCCTTCAATGATCGGCTTCAGCGCATGATCAAGCCTCTGCAGCGCATCGGGGCGCTCGACTTCGGAAACCCGCGGAAAAACCGCAACGGTCTCGTAGCTGCACCACAGCAGCCCGGCCTCTTTTGCCATGCTCTTCATAGCGGCGGGGTCTTTGGATTTATCCTGCGGAGCGAAAAGATCGTGCAAAAACCAGTTCCGGTTCACAGCCTTCATCTGGTGCTGCCCCTGTTTCAGGCGGTCCTCTTTGATACGCTCGCTTACCCGCTTTAGCGTATTCTTCATTTCACTGATATCCACAGGTTTAAGGAGATACCCGGAAACCCCGTATTTAATCGCTTGTTTGGCATATTCGAAGTCGGCATACCCGCTGAGGATGATAAATTGCATTTGATGACCGGTCGATGTAAGGGACTGGATCAATTGCAATCCATCCATAAGCGGCATGCGGATATCGACGACGGCAATGTCTGGAGGCTCTTGATGAAAATTCATGTTTCGGATAAAAAACATGACTACAACCTCCCGAGTCTGTCTTGCTGCGTGCAAAAGCCCCTTTTCACTTAGAAAGGGGCTTAGCTTCGTCGATGATTTCTCAATCGGGCATAGGACTTGATATTAAACCTGGTCAGGCTTCACTGCCTTCAGCCTGAACCACATGCTTTGATAGTCCTTCTGTTCGTATTTAAGGGGCAGGCCAAGCTGCATCAGTCTGTCTCCCCCATAGATCGATTTCTCTCCGCTGATCGAGGACTCCACTTCGTATTCCAGTTCCGGGTCAAGTCCGCCAAGGCGCACGGTCCGCAAAGGCGCGTTCGGCACGGCCATCACTTGAAAAGCGTAAACGAGGGCTTCCTCCTTGTCTTCCGAAACGAACATCCAGGCGGACTCATTTCCTTCAAAAGGGCTCTTCAGGCGGTATAAGTCGCCTTGCTGAACCAGACCGCGAATCTGCTTATAGGTCGCGACTTGGCGTTTGACCGTTTCCTTTTCTTCATCGGTGAAGTTCGTAAGATCCAGCTCATATCCGAAGTTTCCGGACATGGCGACATCTCCTCGAAATTCGAGGGGCGTGATTCGTCCAACCTGATGGTTCGGAACCGCCGACACATGTGCTCCGATTGCGCTTACGGGATACACAAGGCTGGTGCCGTATTGAATCTTCAGTCTTTCGACCGCATCGGTATTATCGCTTGTCCAGGTTTGGGGCATGTAATACAGCATGCCGGGATCGAAACGTCCGCCGCCGCTGGAGCAGCTTTCGAACAAAATATGCGGAAAATCGGCAGTGATGCGCTCGAGCAGCTCGTACAATCCAAGCACATAGCGGTGAGCGGTCTCGGCTTGATGCTCCGGCTGCAGGGCAGCGGAACCGATCTCCGTCAGGCAGCGGTTCATGTCCCATTTTACGTAAGAGACCGGCACGCTGGTGAATATCGCAGACAGCGAATCGTAGATGTAATCGCGCACTTCCTGGCGAGTGTAATCCAGCACTAACTGCCATCTGGCCTCGGTCCGCCTCCGGCCCGGAACATGAAGACACCAATCCGGATGCTTACGATATAGTTCGCTGTCCGGGGAGATCATCTCGGGCTCGAACCAGAGCCCGAATTTCAGGCCGAGCCGATTGACGCGCTCCGCAACATCCGCGAGCCCGCCCGGCAGCTTCCGGCGGTCCTCGTACCAATCGCCCAACGACGAATTGTCGGAATCCCGTTTCCCGAACCAACCGTCATCCAACACAAACAGTTCGATGCCTAGCTTGGCCCCCTCTTCTGCGATCGATACCAACTTGTCCGCATCGAAGTTAAAATAGGTGGCCTCCCAGTTATTGACCAGAATCGGCCGTTCTTCGTCCCAATACTTCCCTCGGCAAAGGCGGGTACGATACAAACGATGGTACGTCCGCGACATCTCTCCAAGTCCATGTCCGGAGTATACCATCACCGCTTCCGGCGTCTGAAAGCTGTCCCCCGGATTCAGCTGCCAGGCGAAGTCAAAAG
Organism: Paenibacillus sp. FSL W8-0919; assembly: GCF_038003785.1. Classification (NCBI taxonomy): domain Bacteria; kingdom Bacillati; phylum Bacillota; class Bacilli; order Caryophanales; family Paenibacillaceae; genus Paenibacillus; species Paenibacillus sp. FSL W8-0919. The sequence goes on along the minus strand of NZ_JBBOPV010000001.1, from coordinate 2,766,725 downwards.
AGTTCACGCCGATGCTAAACCTCGTTGAGCCGAATGAATCCACCTCTGCTCCAGCTTCAAAGCTGCCGCTATACACTAGGCTGAAGCCGAAAGCTTCACCGCAATCTTCCGTCGTTTCCTTGCTGACCAACGCGGCGAAAGGGTTGAATTGGTGGCTGCTCATGCCTCTTTTGCTATCGATGCGGGTTTCGCCCTGCACTAGCGGTCTTCGTCTGATATTTCCTTCCCGAGCCCAGGCTCCGGAAAGATACATGATTTCCATATCGCCTTTGCCGGTCAAATCGACGCTTACGCTTAGGGCACGGCGAAGCCGCAGCTTCTTGTCCCCCTCGTTACTGAGCAGCGTTGAACGAACGATCACGTTCCGATCCGCGAAGATGGTATAGAGAAGGACAACTTTAAGTCCCGAATATGTATCCTTTAGTATCAGCTCGAGTGAATCCGCTTCGGATTCGTCCTCCGTATAAACCGCCGGAAGTCCACTTAATTGCGGCTTTCCCTTCAGAATCCGGTAGCCGTCGTACTTGAGCTCGGTAATCCGCGTTCCATCCTCAAGTTCGACTTGGTAGGCCGGATTACGGAAGTCTCCGCTGCCGTACTGCGGGTATTCTTGCGGCAACCGGTCCAATCCAGCTCCCGCGGGAGTATGGATCAGCAGATCGCTCATCTTCTCCCGCTGCTTCAGTTTGCCTCCCCAATATACATGTACAGGATAACCGTCCACGATCTGAATCAAATAGCTCATGTTGGATGACTGTAAATGAAACAACCCTGTTTGCTCTTGCACCGTTACGCCCATTGGTTACATCCTCTCTTTCTCTTCCATTGAAGCTTCATGTATAATGTCGCTGCCTTAGAAGACCTGCTTATGAATATCCTGAATCAAAAAAAACATGGTTTAAGGATTGATCAGGTTATTGCAGAAATGCGGCAGACACATAAAAATGATATACCACACCTGATATTTCGTACATGGCACGGTGCTCGCTTATTATGTTATTATGATAGTTATTATATCATTGGGGGTTATGCTTGTGATTGAGTATTTGCCGAGAAGTAAACAGCACACCGAACTGCATCTCACTCAATTTGGCATGGAGGATTGTATCTCCGGTCATGGCTTCGGGCCTGCTATAAGGACTCACTATTTGCTCCATTATATTTTCAATGGGGAAGGAATCTTCGAGGTAGGGGGAAGCAGGTATCGCCTCCGGAAAGGGCAGGGGTTCCTGATTTGCCCCAATGTCGTAACCTATTATCAGGCCGATAAAGTCAACCCTTGGTCATATGGGTGGTTCGGTTTTAACGGTACGCTGGCCGAATCACTCCTTAAGCAAGCAGGACTAACCCCTTCATCTCCGATCCTCTATTATGATAGAGACGATAGGATCTATCAGTATTTGCAGTTCATGGCCCAATCGAGTGAAAGCCATAAAGCCCGCGAAACCAGACTAACGGGGCTGCTCTATCTGATGTTATCGTTGTTGGTGGAATCCGGACCCGAAACGCCCCCGATTCAGAAGGATAGCCGGGCGGAAATTTACGTTGAGCAGGTGAAGGATTTTATCGAAATGAACTTTTCCCAAAAAATCACCATCGAGGACATTGCACATTTTATCGGGCTGAATCGAAGCTATTTATGCTCATTATTCAAGCGACAAATGAACGTAAGCATTCAGGATTATTTGATTCGCTACAGGATCGATATGGCATGCAAAATGATGGGAAACGCTGAGCTGTCGATCGGCGATATCGCTCGTTCTGTCGGCTATAGCGACCCTCTGCTGTTTTCCAAAATGTTTAAAAAGATCATGGGTACCTCCCCTAAACATTACCGAAGCATGACGCTGGACAGAGGATAACAGACCTTAAGCGTTTTCAATGGATACCTTGTAAGACGACTATTATATTTCCACTTTGATACAAAAATTGGGCTATCACCTTCGTCACACTGGAAACGTATTATAAATTCGCCCAAGCCCAATAAAAACAAAAAAGTCCTTGGAAATCCAAGGACTTTCTTTATAGTATGGAGCCTAGGGGGATCGAACCCCTGACCTCATCGCTGCCAGCGATGCGCTCTCCCAGCTGAGCTAAGGCCCCGTAAGCGACTTCTATATCATATAAAATTTCTGCAGGCCTGTCAACATATTTTCTGGACTTTTTGTTCGAAGAACAGATGCAGCATTTTGCTTCATAATATAACGTCACTTAACACGGAATACAAGACACAAGGGACCTTGAGCGCCCACGGCAGCACATGGGCTGCAGGCGCTCTTAGAGGTTATGTTCGTCCGTATCTTTGGAGAGGAGACTTTTCAGCTCCTTCATGAACATATTGATATCTTTAAACTGGCGGTATACCGAAGCGAACCTCACATACGCCACCTCGTCGACAGGATACAGCCGTTCCATCAACAGCTCACCGATCTGACGGCTCTCCACCTCGGCAGCGGCCGTATTTCGGAGCGCCTTCTCCACATCGGATACGATCATATCCAACTGATCCACCGAGACCGGACGCTTCTCGCAGGCCCGAATCAGACCGCGCAGCACCTTCTCCCTGCTGAATTCTTCCCGGCTGCCATCCTTCTTCACGACGATCAGCGGCGTTTCTTCCACCATCTCAAACGTTGTAAAACGACGGCTGCACTGCTCGCATTCCCTCCTGCGCCGGATGGATTTATTCTCGTTGGCCGGACGCGAGTCAAGCACCTTCGTACCGGCATAGCCGCAATATGGGCATTTCATAAAATCATGTCACTTCCTCTACACGAAAGTCTTCATCCAATCGGACTGCAAAAATTACCAAAAAATGTTCTGTCTTTGTTGTTATGAAAATGCGAAACCGGAGACATAATACTTTTACCAACTCAAGGAGGTGAACTACAATGCCACAAAGCAACAACAACTCCAACAACCTGGTTGTGCCTCGCGCAAACGCTGCTCTTGAGCAGTTGAAGTACGAGGTAGCTCAAGAGCTTGGTATCTCCATCCCACAAGACGGATACCAAGGTAACATGACTTCCTACGAGAACGGTTCGATCGGGGGTTACATCACGAAGCGCCTGGTAACCCTGGCCGAGCAACAATTGGCTGGTCAATTCTCCGGTCAATAATTGATTCTTACTCAAAAGGAGTGTTGGCGGCTTGATAAGAGCTGTCAACGCTCTTTTCTTCGTATAGGCTTAGAATCGATCATTATACACACTCGTGTATTGATTATAATAATAAATGACACGCTGCACATAATGCCGCGTCTCTCCGACCGGAATCCGCTTAACGTTCTCGTACGTGCCGTCCCACATGCCCTTTTTGATCCAGTTCTTAACGTTTCCCGGACCGGCGTTGTACGCAGCGATAGCCGCAATCGGATTGCCGTCCATTTCCTGATGCAGGTTCTGAATATACCACGTTCCGAGCTGAATGTTCGTGTCCACTTCATTCTTGACGCTGGACAGCGTCACGGAAGGAAGCTTGGCCATTTCCATCGCCCAGTTAGCTGTATCCGGCATCAGCTGCATAATCCCGAGCGCTCCCTTTTTGGATTCCTTGCCGGGCTTGAAGTTCGTCTCTACACGGATAATGGAGGCAACCAGAAACGGATCGACATCATAATAGTCCGCATGCTTTCGAATCTCGTCCCTGTACTCGATCGGGTACAGCAAGGTCATCCAATTCGAGCTCAGAAACAGCAGCCCGACAAAAGATACAAACAGCAGAAGCAGCACTCTTTTTTTACGGAGCCACTTCATACCCGAACCATCCTGTTCCACAGCTTGTCCACCTGCTGCTTCGTCTCGTCCAGCGTTCCGCTATTGTCGATAACGATATCCGCAAGCTTCTTCTTGGCTTCAATATCCATCTGACTCCCGAGACGGGCCGCGGCTTGTCCTTCCGTCAGCGCATCACGATCCATCAGTCGCCGGATTTGCAGCTCTCTGGGAACATAGACGACGACAATCTGTTCCAGAAAAGAATACTGTTCACGCGCCTCCAGCAGCAGCGGGATATCCGCCACGACAAGGCGGTCTGGATAATCGCGTTCGTAGGCTTCCGTCCGGTCCCGGATTTCCTGCCGAATGGCCGGGTGGGTAATCCGGTTCAGCGCTTCCCGCTGCTCGGGGTCCCGAAAGATGATCTCCCCCAGCTTTTTTCGATTGAGCGTTCCGTCTTCCAGCAAAATATGTTGTCCGAAATGAGCGGTCACCTCAGCCAGCACCGGATGACCCGGGAGCATGACTTCCCGGGCGATGACATCCGCATCGACGAGAAGCGCCCCCTTCGTGGTCAGCATGGAGGACACGGTGCTTTTGCCTGTTGCGATTCCTCCGGTTAAACCGATATTCATGACTTCACCTCATAACAGCTTCATTATACCCATGATGATTAACAATAACGCGGGAAGGTACGAGATCAGACGCATGCCGTTCTTTGATGCAAACCGCAGTCCGACCCTCATCCCCAGCATTAGAAAGATCCCGCTGAATAGTGCGACCACTGAAGCCGTGCCGAGCGGGGAAAAACCGAGCATCGCCGCGCCAAGACCGGCTCCGAATGCATCGAGCGACAGCGCAATGCCTAGCCACATCGCTTCCCATGAAGAGATGCTCCCGGAATTGTCCATATCCGCTTGGACAGGGCTCCGCAGAATTTGGATGACGAGGCCAAGCTTGCGGATTTCAAATGAGAAAACCGCCTTCTGCAGAGCTTCGCCGCCACCCGCATGTTCTTCCCGGTTCACGCCCGACTGTTCGTCAGCCCGCGGTCCGTCCGTTCCGTAGTGCGCAATCCCCTGATCGATTCCATGCGCCCTTACCTTGCGATCTCTTGTTCCCCAAACCTGCTGATATAACGACCATAAGCCGAGCAGAATCAGAATGGCCGCCCCGATCACCGATGCCGCTGACGGGGACAAAAACCGCTGGAGCAGCGCCCCCGCCTGCATGGAGACGCCAAGCACGAGTCCCGAACACAGCGAGATAATAAGAACGGACAGCAGCGGGATTTTGGTTTTGCGCAGACCGTATGTAACCCCTGCCCCAAACCCGTCCAAGCTTAGCGCCATAGCCAGCAGTATGGGCGAGAAAAAATGACTGAGCACCCTCTCTTCCCTCCTTCGCAGAACCCATCAAGCCTTCGCTTAGCCGTTATTTCATGGCAGCTAATAGCCTGATCAGCTTCCCAATTGTCTCCTCATTATATGAGTGGAGAAAAGAAGGGGTGCACGCCCAGTTCCTTACTTCCTGTCCGGCTGGCATGAAGGGCAGTAATGCGTGCCCCTTCCGCCGACAACCGTCTTGAAGACCGGACCGCCGCAGCCGTAGCAGGGCTCGTCCTTCCGGCCGTAGATTTTGAGACTGTGCTGGAACATGCCCATCTCGCCCTGACCGTTAACATAGGACTTAATGGAGGACCCGCCCGCTTCTACCGCCTCGGACAGGGTGGCCACAATCGAATGGTACAGCCGGGACAGTTCATCGTCCCCGAGCTTATTGGCCGGGATCTCCGGATGAATGCCGGCCCGGAATAAGGATTCATCGACATATATATTTCCGATGCCGACGACATATGCCTGATTCAGCAGCACCGCTTTGATCTTCGTCTTCTTGCTGCCGATCACTTCTTTGAAAGTATCCGGAGTCAGCGTATCGTCCAGAGGCTCATAGCCAAGCTTCGATAACGGCGGATGGTTAAACTCCTCGCCCGGTGCGAACAGATGCATCGTGCCAAATTGGCGCACGTCCTTGTATCTCAATTCCGTACCGTCCGAAAAATGAAAAATGACGTGGGTATGCTTCTCTACGGGCTCATCCTTCCGGTAGAGCCCATAGCGGCCTTCCATCCGAAGGTGTGAGACAAGCACAAGCCCGTCCAGCAAGATGCGCAGAAACTTCCCCCTGCGCTCGACACCTTCAATCGTATGGCCTTTCAGCATAAATGCAAAAGCATCCACATCGTCAGGCCGCTGAATGATTCGCGGCAGATTTACGGTCACATGATCTATATATTTGCCTTTAATCAATTGATTAAGGGTTCGTTTGACTGTTTCGACTTCCGGCAATTCCGGCATAATAACTTCACCTCTACCTCATTATACCGGAAGATGGGATGGAGCGGCACCCACCTGGGGTGGAAACCTGTGGCATTTTATCCTAAATGACTTTGGTCCCGCCGACCTGCTGCCGCTGACTTCAAGACAGGCGATGCCGACAACGGTGCCGCCAAAGTAAATCCACGGACCGACCGGCACTTTCGTTCGCGTAGCTGCGCAACGCTAAAACCATCGTACCCGCGTGCCTCGCCGCGTTACTCCACATCGCCCTCGACGAATGCAGCTGTATCGCTTTCTACAGCTCCTAACGGCACCACCTTGCCTTGCCCCATCGGCCAGCAGAGACTCTACTTCGCCTCGTACCAGTTCGTGCCGTAGCTGACCTCCGATTTCAGCGGAACCGACAGCGCTAGCGCATGGCTCATCACCTCAGGCACAAGCTCCTTCATGATTTCAAGCTCATCCTCCGGCACCTCGAATACCAATTCATCGTGTACCTGCAGCAGCATGCGGCTCTTCAGCTTGCGCTCCTGCAAGGCGGCATCCATATGAACCATCGCCAGCTTGATAATATCGGCGGCCGTCCCCTGAATCGGCGTATTCATCGCCGTCCGTTCGGCAAAGGAACGAAGGTTGAAGTTGCTTGCATTAATCTCGGGAAGGTACCGTCTGCGTTCGAGCAGCGTCTTCACGTAACCGTTCTGCTTGGCTTCCTTAACGATTTCGTCCATGTAGCGGCGAACGCCCTGGAACACCTCGAAATACTGGTCGATGAAAGCCGCCGCTTCCTTCCGGGTGATGTTCAGGTTCTGCGACAGGCCGTAATCGCTGATGCCGTACACAATGCCGAAATTGACCGCCTTCGCGGACCGGCGCATGTTGGCATCAACCTCATCCACGCCGACGCCGAATACATCCATGGCCGTCTTCGTGTGAATGTCCATATCATGCAGGAACGCTTCCTTCAGCCGCTCGTCGTCCGAAATATGGGCAAGCACGCGCAGCTCGATCTGCGAATAGTCCGCGGCCAAAATGCTCCAGCCCGGCTCGGAAGGCACAAACACTTTGCGCAGCTTCCGTCCTTCCTCCAGCCTGATCGGAATATTCTGCAGGTTCGGATATTGGCTGCTCAGCCGTCCCGTGGCGGCGATAGTCTGACGGTAATACGTATGCACCTTGCCCGTCTTCCCGGAAATCTCCTTCAACAGACCTTCAACATACGTCGATTGAAGCTTGGCAAGCGTCCGGTATTGGAGAATCAGCCGGACGATATCGTGATACGGCGCCAGCTTCTCCAGCACTTCGGCGTCCGTCGAATAACCGGTCTTGGTCTTCTTGATGACAGGCAGCTGCAGCTTAACGAACAGAATTTCGCCGAGCTGTTTCGGAGAATTCAAATTAAATTCCGTTCCTGCAATCTCGTAAATTTCCTGAACGAGCCGCTCGATTTGCGCCTCGAACTCGCGCCCGAGCTCCTTCAGATCCTCCACATTGACGGCAATGCCCTGCTTCTCCATATCGGCCAAAATCCGGGACAGCGGCATTTCCAGATCATAGAACAGCGGAAGCATTTCATTATCGGCCAATTCCTTCTCCTGGAGCGGAATCAGCTGGGCGGCAGCCAGACATTTGCGGGCCATATGCTCGCTGAGCTTGTCCGTGTCCGGTACCTTGTATTTTGCCCCTTTCCCGAACACATCCTCATCCGCCTGCAGGTACGACAGGCCGTACTTCGCAGCCAATCCGCTAAGGCTCTGGTTCGCCTCTGTCGGATCAAGCAAATACCCGGCCAGATGAACGTCGAACGCCGCGCCGGCAAAAGGGATGTCCTGCCAATGAAGCGCCAGGTCGATCCGGTGAAGATCATACCCGCGTTTTGGAATGTCGCTGCTGGCCAGCCACGTCCGGATCGGCTCCGCCGCCTCCGACTTCAGCACGTCGAACGGAATGTAGAACTGGCGGTCCTCCGTGGCCAGCGCCACGCCGATCACCTCCGCATGATGCGGGTTATCGCCATGGGTTTCCACATGCAGGATGCTGACCTGCTCCAGTACACCTGCAAGCTCCGCAAGCTTTCCTTCATCCACGATCGTCACGTCGATCTGAGCCTGCGGCTCCGACTCGGCTTCCGAGCCGCCTCCGCTCGTGCGGAGATCAAGCCGTTCGATCAACGATTTGAATTCCAGCTTCGCCAGCGCGGGGCCGGCTGTCTCCTCGTTGAGACCATTAAACACCATATCGTCCAATGTCTGCTCAAGCGGTACCTCGCGGAAGATCGTCGCCAGCTTTTTGCTTAGAATCGCCGAATCGGCATGCTCCTCGATCTTTTCCTTCATCTTGCCCTTCAGCTCGCCAGAGCTGGCGACAACCTCTTCTACCGAACCGAATTCATGCAGCAGCTTAAGCGCCGTCTTCTCGCCGACGCCAGGAACGCCGGGAATGTTGTCCGAGGCATCGCCCATCAGGCCTTTCAGATCAATGATCTGTTCGGGGGTGAGATCGTAACGCTCCTTGATCTGCTCCGGTCCGTAGTACTCGATTTCGGTGACGCCCTTGCGGACCATCGCAATCGTCGTATTCTCGGATGCCAGCTGCAGCATATCCTTGTCCCCGGACACGACCATCACCTTCCGGCCGGCTTCATCGGCCTGGCGCGTAATCGTTCCGATAATATCGTCGGCTTCATATCCGCCGATCTCGAATTGGGAAACGCCCAATCCTTTAAGCAGCTCCTTCAGCAGCGGAAATTGTCCGGACAGCTCCGGCGGCGTCTTCTGGCGGCCGCCCTTGTAATCCTGATAGTCCGCATGCCGAAACGTTTCCTTGCCCGCATCGAAGGCCACCATCATATGTGTTGGTTTATGCTCTTCGATCAGGCGAAGCAGCATGGTTGTAAAACCGTAAACGGCGTTCGTCTGCTGGCCGCTCGCATTCGTCAGCGGCGGCATGGCAAAGAACGCCCTGTAAATAATATTGTTTCCATCAATCAGGATCAGCTTGTCCATAGAACACCTCGCACCCATAATTCTTCCTTACCTCATGATAACATAGGTTACCGCTAAATTCCGAATGATCCTCCCGTCTTACTTAAAAAATGAAGAATGCTTCCTAATAGACGCTCGGATAAATCCGGGGGATCTGCATTAAATCTGCGGTTGCTGCTTTAATGGCAGGCCGTAGCATAAAAAAACGCCGGCATATAGCCGGCGTTCCCGTTCTTTAAAGCATCTTATTGATTCAGGTCCGGACGGTGTCCCGTCACCAGATAAACCGTGCTTTCCCCGATATTGGTCGCATGGTCGGCAATGCGTTCGATGTACCGGCCAACCATGACCAGCAGCATCGCTTGATTCGCCGTATCCGGATCCGAGGTCAGGTGAGCGAATAGGTCCTGCAAAATAATGCTGTACAAATGATCCACCTGATCATCGTCCTGGGCCATTTTATAAGCCAGGTCCGTATTCTCCGTCAGATAGGATTCGATGGATTCCGATACCATCGCCCGCACTTGATCCGACATGCGCGGCAGATCCACCAAAGGCTTGATCAGCTTCTGGCCTTGGAGGCGAAGGGTGACTTTGGCAACGTCGCGTGCCAGATCCCCCATCCGCTCCAGATCGCTCGCGATCCGGAAGGCGACCAGAATGCGCCGCAAATCTTTCGCCACCGGCTGCTGGGTGACGATCAGGCGCGAGCCGATGTCCATGATCTGCTCTTCCATCGCGTTCAGCTGGACGTCGTTGTCAACGACGCGCTGGGCTTTGTCCGCATCCAGGGTCTGCAGAGACTGTACGGCCAAGGCCAGTGCCTCCTCCATATGCTTTCCCATCTCGCGCAGTAATGTTTTCAGCTCGTCGAGCTGCTGGTCAAACTCAATTCTCCGGATCATGTGGTGCTCCTCCTATCTATGCTTAAGAAGATGATAATTGAACCATTAACCGAAACGGCCGGAAATATAATCCTCGGTGCGGGCATCCGAAGGCGTGGAGAAGAGAACGTCGGTGCTAGCCGACTCCACCACCTCACCGTTCAAGAAAAACACCGTCTGGCCAGATACCCGAGCGGCCTGGTGCATGTTGTGCGTAACCATAACGATTGTATAAGTGCTCTTCAATTCCTGAACCAGCTCTTCAATCTTCAGGGTCGAGATCGGGTCAAGCGCAGAGGTCGCCTCATCCATGAGAAGGATATCCGGCTGAACGGCCAGCGCACGCGCGATGCACAGACGCTGCTGTTGACCGCCTGAAAGGCTCAGCGCCGAACGCTTCAAATAGTCCTTGACCTCTTCCCACAGCGCAGCTTGCTTCAAGCTCTGCTCAACGATGCCGTCCAGATCGGACTTGCTCTTGATGCCGTGCAGGCGCGGTCCGTAGGCAATATTGTCATAGATCGATTTCGGGAACGGATTCGGCTGCTGGAACACCATGCCGACCTGCTTGCGCAGGGCTTCCACATGAACGTCCTCGCCGTAAATTTCGGTGCCGCCGATCCGCACGCTGCCCTCGATCCGGGTTGCCGGAATCATGTCATTCATGCGGTTCAAGGTCCGAAGCAGCGTCGATTTACCGCAGCCGGAAGGTCCGATGAATGCGGTGACTGTTTTTTCGGGTATGTCCAGATCGACATTTTTGAGCGCATGATACGTGTCGTAGTATAGGTTCAGTTTCTCAATCTGTATGATGGCTTCCATATTTTATTCATGTCTCCTTTTTTACGATTCGATCTGCCTTATCGTCTCTTGCGCGTCTTAGATGTTCTTCGAATACTTATTCCGGATCCATACCGCTGCAATGTTCATAATGAACAGCATGATGAGAAGCAGAATAATACCCGATGCCGCCAGCTCGTGGAATGCTTCACTTGGTCTGGATATCCAGTTGAAGATCTGGATCGGCATTACGGTGAAGGAATCCAGCAGATTTTCCGGCAAAAAGGCTACGTACGTTAAGGCGCCTATCATAATGAGCGGTGCGGTTTCCCCGATTGCCCGTGACAAAGCCAGAATGACCCCTGTCATGATGCCGGGCATCGCCGACGGCAGGACCGACTTGGATACGGTCTGCCATTTCGTCGCGCCAAGCGCATAGGAGGCGTCCCGCCGATTTTTCGGAACGGCGCGGAGCGCTTCCTGTGCCGCTACGATAATGATCGGAAGGACAAGCAGCGTCATCGTCAGGACCCCGGACAGCAAGCTGCGTCCAAGATTCATGCCGCGGACGAAAATCGCCAGGCCCAGAATGCCGTAAATAATAGAAGGAACGCCTGCAAGCGTACTGATATTCAGCTGAATGAGCCGAACCCAGCGGCTGCGTCCCGCATATTCTTCAAGAAAGATCGCTGCCCCGACGCCCAGGATGAAGGATAGCGGAGCCATCAGGAGCAGCAAATAAATCGTGCCGACAATCGGCGACTTCAGACCGGCCCGGTCCGCAATCCGGGAAGGATAATTCGTGAATAAGTCCGGCGACAGCCGGTGAATTCCGTCCATCACGATCGTGCCGATGAGTGCCATCAGGACAAGAATGCCGATGCTGGTGCAGGCGAGAAAAATCATATGCAGGGTTTGGTCACTAATGCGTCTTCGGTTGATTCTCTTGCTGTCTCCCAGATTCAAACGTTCCATCTAGTATTCCTCCCTGAAGCGGCGAGCGACCCACTGCGCCAAAATATTAAGCAAGAAGGTAATGACGAACAGCGTCAAACCTACCGCAAAAATAGTACCGTACTCGATCGTACCGCGCGGTACGTCACCCATGCTGACCTGAACGATGTACGAGGTCATCGTCTGGATGCTCTCCAGCGGGTTCAATGTCAGCTGCGGCGTTGCCCCCGCGGCTACGGTAACGATCATCGTCTCGCCGATCGCCCGCGAGAAAGCCAGGACGAACGAAGACACGACCCCGGACAAGGCTGCAGGCAGCACGATTTTCAGCGCTACCTCAAAGCGGGTAGCCCCGAGCGCATAGGCGCCGTGGCGCAACGTTTTCGGCACAGCCCGCATGGCGTCCTCGCTCAGGGAGGAGATCATCGGCAGCACCATAACGCCGACGACGATCCCTGCGCTAAGCGCATTGAATATGCCCATATCGGGAAAAATCTTTTGAAGGAATGGCGTGACGGCTTCCAATGCAAAATAACCGTAAACAATCGTCGGTACTCCGGCCAATACCTCAAGTACCGGTTTGACTACCCCCCGAACCCGGGCAGGAGCGTATTCATTCAAATAAATAGCGCATGCCAAGCCGATAGGCACTGCGAATAAGATCGCAATGCCTGTAATCAGCAGTGTGCCGCCCAGGAGGGGCAGCACGCCGAATTCTTTTGGAGGGAGAATCGGACTCCATGTCGTTCCTGTCAGGAAGGACCACACCGGCACTTCCTTAAAGAAGATGATGGATTCCTGTAACAGTGTATATACAATCCCGATGGTGGTGACGACCGATAGCAGTGCGCACATGCCGAGCAGAATCGGAATGATTTTATCGGAGAGGCGCGTTTTGCTGCGACGAAACGTCATTTGCTTAGGTGCACCCGCCACGGATGATGTTTTGTTCATTCTCCTCTTCCCTTTCTATTACCTGGAATAACCGTTCAATTATTGGGCCAGCTTGCCTTTTTCCTCTTCATATTGCTCATCTTGCAGAGGAACGAAGCCAACTTCGCCCGCCAAGCTTCCGGCATTCTCAAGGTAGAAGTCTACGAAAGCCTTCACTTCAGGACGTTCCATTTCCTTCTTGCTTACGTAGATGTAAAGCGGACGGGACAATGGAGCATAGCTGTTGTCTTTAATCGTTTCCATGCTTGGCGCTACTGTTGCAGTACCGTTGTCGATCGGAACCAGCTTCAATTTGTCCTGATTCTCTTCGTAGAAGGAAAATCCGAAATATCCGATAGAGTTCTTATCGCCGGCAACACCCTGTACAACGGCATTCGTGTCGGCACTGAACGTAATCTGGCTGTCGTTACGGCTGGATTGAGCTTCGCCGTTAATGGCTTCGGTGAAGTAGTCGAAGGTTCCATGGTCCGTACCAGGGGAGTAGATTTTGATCTCCTCGGCAGGCCAGCCTTCACGTACGTCCGCCCATGTTTTTACTTTGCTGTTTGGCTCATAGATTTTCTTCAACTCATCTACGGTAAGCTTATCTACAAAATCATTATCCGGATTGACAACGACGGACAGTCCGTCATAAGCAACCAGAACTTCGTTGTATTCAACATTGTTCTTCTTGAGCTCTTCCGCTTCTGTATCTTTAATTGGACGGGATGCATTCGCAATTGCGATTTCGCCGGTTGCAAAGCGCTTGAAGCCTGCGCCTGTACCGCCGGTTCCGATTGGAACGCGTACGTCCGGATTTGCTGCTCCGAATTCCTCAGCGATCGCTTCTGTCAACGGATGCACCGTGCTGGATCCATCGATTTCAATCGTTCCGGACAAAGCATCCGTCGTTTTGCTTTCTTCTTGTTGAGCAGAGCTGCCGTTACTGTTCGTTTCTCCCGACGCGCTGCCCGTTGTACTGTTTCCGCCTCCGCAAGCTGCGAGAATGGCGCTCAGCATCAGCACCAGAACGAGAATGCCTGCTGGTTTACGACCCCTTTTTCTAAACAAACGAATCCACTCCTTCAAAATGGTTGTTGTCTTTACTAACCGTCTTACAATATAGATCTTAATCCCCTAATGTAATTGCAGTTTTTCAGAAATGTAAACGCAGTGTAAAATTTATAATAGAATGCTAGACTTGCAGATTCACATCTTATTGCTCCGCCCTCGGCTCTAACGAAGCGTTCATACCGGCCAGCTCTTCCTTAATCTGGTGCACGCGTTGTACCGTATTAACCGCCAGCTCATAGACCTGGCTCCCGGACAATTCCACTTCATGAACCGCCTGCTGCATTTCATAAAAGAGACGGGTTCCCTCTTCGACGTCGCCTTCGCAGGATTGAAGCTCCTTTAGCGCCGATCCCGCAGCAGCTGCCGTATCCGCAGCAAGCTGCTGGATATGCTCTAGCAGCTCGGAGATGTCGCCCGCCAGCTTCCGTGTCTGCTTCGCCAAGGATTGGACCTCGCCTGCTACAACCTGAAAGCCCCGTCCATGCTCTCCGGCGTGGGCCGCCTCGATTGACGCGTTCATCGCCAGCAGGCTGCTCTGATTGGCAAGCTCGGTTATCGTGCCCGTAATGGAGGAGATGCGGCCTGCGTGGCGCACAAGCTCTTCGGCTTGATCGCCGCGCCGGGTCATATCCCCGATCAGCCCCGCATAGGACGAGGATACCCGCTCCAGCTTGTCCGCCCCGGTCTCGGAAAATTCGCGCATTCGGACACATTCAGCTCTCGTCTTGTCCGCGGCTGCCTTAACATCATCGAGCGAAGCCTCGATATTGCTCGTGTGTCGGTAGCTTCCAGTCAGAATCAGCTCTCTCTTCCGCTCCGCATCCAGCTGCAGCCTACCGGACAAGTTCATAAGGTCCCGAACGGTGAGCACGCCGGCCAGCACTTCTTGCTGTTTTACAATGATGCAATCGTAAAATTTGTCATCCGGGCGGTGCAGCGCCAGGTTTAACACTTCGGAGACGGTTTCATCCGCTTCGACTATGGTTGGACTCAAATCCGCGAACTGGAACGCCGGCTTCGGGTAATATAAATCCACTGCGAACCTGCCCATCATCCGCTGAAAGAAGGCGTCTCTCATAATCAGCCCGGACGGGTTCCCCGGGGTATTGCAGTAGATTACGCACGGGATGCCCGGGTTGCCCATCAACAGCTCCAGCACATCAAGGCATGTCTCGGTCTCGCTGATTTCAGGCACGGTTCGAATATATTCCATCATGGACGGCTCCTTCAGCTCGCCCGATGCCTGCGGCGCTAGCCTCGCTTCCGGATCCTGTAACCGCTCCTCCGCCTGACTGGCTTGATTCATTCGATTCATTTGATTCGTTTGCTCCGTCAGATCCTCGAGAGCTTCCGCGATTCCATGAACCGCATTCGGCGCCCCAGCCGCTTGAACCGTTCGTTGATTCTGACCTGCTTGATTCCCTTGATCCACTCGTTTCCCTTGAACCGCCTGATCCCCTTGAGTGACCTGTCGTCCCGGTGTTTTCCGAAGCAGCGTCATCGGCTCCATCCTCTCCTAATGGTTCTTTAGACGCATCATATCGAAGGATTGTTATCGGTATATATTCGGTATGTTAACGCCGTGTAAATCGCGCGCCAATCTTGGCTGGATATGTAACCAAAGTCTCAGAAAAACGATCCCCTGGAACTAAATAACCCCGCAGCAAGCGGGGATTGGCATCCGATAGAGTTGCTAGTGTCGTTAGCTTCCTTTAACAGCTGGCATAAAAAAAGCCTCCGCATCATTTACAGTGAATGATGGGAAGCTTTATTCGTATTAACAACCAATTTATACCCGACGCCGCGAATCGAATCGATATGCACGGATTCCGGATCGAGCTCCAGCTTTTTGCGGAGCGAGCTGACATGGACGTCAACGGTGCGTTGGCCGCCGATATAATCGAACCCCCAGACGACGTTCATCAGATCGTCCCGCGTCAAGACGACGCCCGGCTTCTTCGCCAAATAGAGCAGCACCTCGAATTCCTTCGGACGGAGATTAATGCTCTGCCCGCCGAGCCGCACCTCATATTTCTCGGGGAAGATTTCGAGCTGTCCGAGCGAGATCACGTTCGCCTGCTGCTCCGAAACCTTCGCTTCCTCGCTTTGACCAGACGTTCTGCGCATGACGGCCGAAACTCTGGCCAGCAGCTCGGAAACGCCGAACGGCTTCGTAATATAGTCGTCCGCCCCCATCTTCAGGCCTTGCACGACTTCCTCCTCTGCATTCTTCGCCGTGAGAATAATGATCGGCGTCTTAATGCCTTTGCCTCTAAGCTTCTCTAAAATTTGAAAGCCGTTCATGCCCGGCAGCATGACATCGAGCAGAATCAGGTCGAACTCCTCCTGCGACGCTCTTTCGTAACCTGCCGTCCCATGCTCTTCAACGGTGACGTCAAAGCCTTCCTGCGTCAAATTGTACGATAACAAACGAGACAGTGTAGGCTCATCTTCAATAACAAGTAAACGTTGAGTCAATATTAACCCCGCCTTGTGTATGGATTGGATTACTTGTTTCAGTATATAAACTGAATGTTAACGCTGTGTTAAATTCCCGCTTCCTCGTGTTCCTGAAGAACGGGAAGCTCGATGATGAAGGAGCTCCCAACGCCCAGCTCGCTTTCCACATCGATCCGGCCGTGATGCATATCCACCAGATGCTTAACGATCGATAGGCCAAGTCCCGTACCGCCTGATCCCCGGGATCTCGCTTTGTCCACCCGATAAAACCGCTCGAAGATACGCGGAAGATCCTTCTTCGGTATACCGATCCCCGAATCCTTTACAATGAACTGGACGATGTCCTCGGACTGGCCGTTATGCAGTTTTTCCCGTGCCGTCAATTTGACCCTGCCGCCCTCCTGCGTATAGTTGATCGCATTGGATAACAGATTCATGAAGATTTGGCGCAGCTTGTCCTCATCGCCTTCCATGAACAGCTCTTCTGGCACGTCGAGCTCGAGGCTGATCCGCTTCTTCTCCGCCACCGTGCGCATCATCTCGGATATCGTCTCGAAGAATGCCTGCAGATGGATCGGCGAATAGTCCATCTGAACGCGCTTGGACTCGATGGAAGACAGCTCCAGAATATCGCCGATCAGCCGGTTGAGCCGCTCGGATTCATCATAGATGATTTGGAGAAACGATCTGGCGGTCTTCTCATCCGACACGCCGCCGCCAAGAAGCGTCTCGGCAAACCCCTTAACGGCCGCAAGCGGTGTCTTGAGCTCATGCGATACATTCGCCACGAATTCGCTTCGCATTCTCTCCAATCTGCGGATGTCGCTTACATCCTGGAGCAGGAATAGCATGCCCCGGTAGGCCCCATCCTCCTGCACCATCGGGACCCCGTCCAGCCGGACAATCGATTCGACCGGGTAATACAGATTCCGTTCTTCATGGAAGCTGTTACGGTTCTCGAGCCCTTCCTTCATCAGCTTCGTGAGCTCGTAATGCTGCTTGAGCTCCCGATACGATTTTCCGGTAATCACTTCGGCGTCAACGCCCAGCATTCTCTCGGCCGCCCGGTTGATGAGCATAATATGGCCCGATCCGTTCACCATGACGATCCCGCCTGTCATGTTGTTCAGGACGCTCTGGAGCAAATCTTCATTGTCCCGGATCGTCCGAACTTGGGTCTGAAGACTGTCGGCCATCCCGTTGATCGCTTGCGCCAGCTGGCCGATCTCATCCTTACGGTTAATATTCACCCGCGCATCATACTCCAAACGCGCAATGCGTCTGGCGACTCTCGTGATTTTCTCGAGCGGCGACGTCAGCCCCTTCGCCACGCGAATGCTCAGAAGACTCGCTGCGAGGAACAGAATCGCAAGACCAATGCCCATCACCGTCCAGCCTTGCCGGACGCCTTGGTCGACCTGACTGAGGCTGAGGGACAGTCGCACGAAGCCATCGAAGGAATCGCCGACCTTAACGGGCAGCGCGACGTACAGCATGTCCTGCCCCAGCGTGCTGCTGCGGCGGATGGTGCTCCCTTTGCCGGTCTTCTCCGCTTCCAAGACTTCCTCGCGGTAAGCATGATTATCCATGGTCACGGGGTTGCTCTCGGAATCTCCGATCACCCGTCCATCCTTCGTTATAAACGTAACCCTTGCATCAGACAGCTCTTCAAGCTGAAGAGAACGGTTCGTATAATACTCGACGGCATCCGGGCTGTCGGTATCCGGAAAATCCATCATCGTCTGCAGAAGCCGGATCTCCCGGATCATATTGTCCTCCAGCAGCTGAATATGGGATTGCTTAAATACCTTTACCATGGCCAGACCGGCGCCAAGCATGGATAAACCGATCAATACCAGCATGATCAGGGTTAGACGGTTGCGAAACTGCTTCATGCTCTCTCCCTTTCCTCTTGTGCCTTGCATTCGATGTATTTGCTTCCCATCATAAACCTTGTCCCCGTCATCCTGCAACGTTAAATCCGTAAGACGAAGGGGATCCCTCCCGCCAGCAATCTCTAAATGCAAAAAGCACCGATCGGCATAAAGCCAATCGATGCTGCTTCATCATTATGAATTATGAAAAGACCGGATCCTTAAACATGGCCAGCTTGGCGGCGGAATCCTTGCTTACATCCGCATGCAGGCTGTTTCCGTGCGAATCCATCGTAACGATTGCGGCAAATCCATCGACCTCGAGATGCCACATCGCTTCGGGAATGCCGAACTCCATGAAATCCACGCCGTTCACTTTTTTGATGCACTCGGCATAATACTGGGCCGCGCCGCCGATGGCGTTCAAATATACGCCGCCGTGCTCCTGCAAGGCTTGAAGCGTCTTCGGACCCATTCCGCCTTTTCCGATAACCGCCCGGATGCCGAATTTCTTGAGGATTTCCCCTTGATAAGGCTCCTCGCGGATGCTTGTCGTCGGTCCGGCCGCCTTCACATGCCAGCCTTCCTCGTCCTTCAGCATAACCGGCCCGCAGTGGTAAATGACCGCGCCGTTCAGGTCGATCGGTGCGTCATGATCCATCAGATACTTATGTAACGCATCCCGTCCGGTATGCATCTCCCCGCGAATCACAACGACGTCGCCGACGCGGAGGCTGCGGATTTGCTCCTCGCTGATCGGCGTCTGCAGAACGATCTCCCGTCCTTGCCCTTGCACCGCGGCAGAGCCTGCCGACGCAGCGGCTGCTTCACTCGCTGCATTCATCCGTACCTCGTTGCCCGCTTCGTACAGCCACTCCGCAATTTCGCCGGTCGCCGGCTCAATCATGACACCTTGTCGGCGGAACGCCCAGCAGTTGTACGCAACCGAGACAAAGAAGCTCGCAGGCAGACGGTTCATGACGCCGATTTTACAGCCCAGCAGCGTAACTTCGCCGCCGAAGCCCATGGTGCCTATGCCCAGCTTGTTTGCATTTTCGAGAATATAATCCTCCAGCTTTGCCAAATCCTCGTTCGGATTCACATCGTCGAGATGACGGAAAAGCTGCTGCTTGGCCAGCTCATAGCCTGTTGTCCGGTCCCCGCCGATGCCGACCCCGATAAAGCCTGCGCTGCAGCCTTGTCCTTGGGCCTGGTAGATCGAATGAAGAATGCATTTGCGGATGCCGTCCAAATCACGGCCCGCTTTGCCGAGACCCTCAAGCTCCGTTGGCAGGCTGTATTGAATATTCTTGTTCTCGCAGCCGCCGCCCTTCAGAATGAGACGGACATCGATCTTGTCCTGCTCCCACTGCTCGAAATGAATGACCGGCGTTCCGGGTCCGAGGTTATCCCCGCTATTGGCTCCTGTCAAGGAATCGACCGAGTTCGGACGGAGCTTGCCATCCTTGGTTGCGCGGACGACGGCCTGATATATGGCCTTCTTCATTTCGATTTGGTTGGCGCCTACAGGAGTATGTACGATAAAGGTCGGCATTCCCGTATCCTGGCAGATCGGCGATACCTCCTGCTCGGCCATTTCGATATTCTGAGCGATCGTTGCCAAGGCGAGCCCCGCGCGCGTAGCCGCATCCTCTGCAGCGCGTCCGCGGTTTACCGCTCTGCGGACATCTCCCGGAAGATTCGTGGACGTCTCCACAATCAGTTTGTACATGCTTTCTTCAAAATGCTTCATCACTTGATTTTCAACCTCTCTTTCGATGACCAGCTTGCCGCTAAGGTATCCTGGTTAGTCCCAAGGTATATCATATCACAACAAACCGGCCATGAAAGGGTTTACTTTGAATTTGAACGCATGGCTGGAAATGTGCCGTTTACATGCATTGAATAACCATACCAATCTATAAACCTCGCATATGTTAATAGAGAAGGAGGTGATATGATACGGCGATAGGATCGGCGACGATGAGCCCGAATCCATCATCCGTTCCAACGTTCCGGCAGACGCTCGGCAGAGACTCGGCTGACGCTGTCCCGGATTCACGCCATCCGCGATTCGGGCACCCTTCCATCCGGATCCGTCGCCTCTAAAGCCATAGAATCCAGCGCCGAACGTATCCATTGCGTTAACGTCAGCTTCACCGTAACCGCCGTTTAACCGTGTTCCGCGCACCTCAGCAAAAAACAGCGGATGATCGCCCCGGCTTTACGCCTGATCATCCGCTGATGCTCAAAGATTAGGGTTCGGTATCCTCCAGCCTAACCGTTAATCACTTCGCCGCCGTTCACGTGAATGACTTGCCCGCTAACGTATGAAGAGTCCGAAGAGGCGAGATAGACGTATGCAGGCGCCAGTTCTTCCGGCTGCCCCGGTCTCTTCATCGGCTGGGTCGAGCCGAACTCGCTGACCTGATCCGCAGGGAAGGTTGACGGGATGAGCGGCGTCCAGATTGGTCCCGGTGCTACCGCGTTGACCCGGATCCCTTGTCCGACGACGTTCATGGAGAGGGACCGCGTAAAGGCTACGATCGCTCCCTTCGTCGAAGCATAATCCAACAACTGCGGGCTTCCCCGGTAAGCCGTAATGGATGTGGTATTAATAATCGCACTGCCCTTAGACAGATGCGTCATGGCCGCCTGGGTCATAAAGAACATGCCGAATATGTTCGTACGGAACGTGCGCTCCAGCTGCTCCTTCGTAATATCTTCAATCTTCTTCTGCGGATGCTGCTCAGCGGCATTGTTCACGAGAATGTCCAGTTTTCCCAGCTTCTCCACCGTCTCCTTCACCGCATCGCGGCAAAAGGCATCATCTCCGACATCGCCTGCAATCAGGATGCACTTTCTCCCTTCCTGCTCAACCTGCCGTTTGGTTTCCTCGGCATCCTGATGCTCATTTAAATAAACGATGGATACGTCGGCGCCCTCCTTGGCATAGTGAACCGCTACCGCCCGGCCAATTCCGCTGTCTCCGCCGGTAATCAGCGCCACCTTTCCCTCCAGCTTGCCGGCCGCTTTATACGCATTGCTTTCGAACTCCGGCTGCGGGTGCATCTCCGTCTCGGAACCCGGCCGATGATTCTGGTGCTGAGGGGGCATTGTCTGTTTTTGTTGGTCTTGTGTCATGTTCACATGTCTCCTTTCAGGTTAGCTGTAGAGGTTGTTCAAAAAGTCGTCTTTTGATCACGAAGTGAGTCAAGGAGTAACTCGGCATCGAATCTTGAATTCAGCCGGGCCTAAGTAGATGCTTCCGAAGCATGTTTCCTGCGGAAACATTTCAAGTGCTCACGTACCCAAAACAGCTGATGCTTTCGAAGGCGTTTTCTGCGAAAACGTTTAGCTCCGCTCCTCAGTCCCCAGCTTCATTTAACCTAAAGCGTTTTGAATAAAACGCACTTCGGAAGGATTCGCTAAAGCGTTTTGAAAAAACGCACTTCGGAAGGATTCGCTAAAGCGTTTTGAAAAAACGCACTTCGGAAGCATAAGCCTCGGTGCTGAAAATCCGACTTTTTGGACACGGACTGTAAGACAACCTTTCATAGGATGTGTACGACTCGGCTCTTTATACGAGTGAAAAGCCTTCGATATGATATTTACCCGAATGCGGGATGATCAAACGTTTCATAAGAAAACCAAAAAGGTGGAGAACTAGCCTGTTCTCCACCTTTTTTTATCCATAAACGGAAAGGAGCCGTCCCTGTAGAAAAATCCACGCAGGGGACAGCACCTTCTTGGTTCTATGTAGCAATTTTAGATGATATGGCTGTACACCATGAAGAAGATCATTACAAGCAGAAGCAGTGCCAGCAGCGCGCTCAGCGTTCCAAGCTTGCTTGTCTCTTCCTTCACTTCTTTCTTCTCGCGAATGCCTGCCAGCGCGCTCTTCAGCGGCTTGCTCATAATTCCACCAATTGCGAACATAGCAAGAAGAAGAATGGTCACGATTATCATCCAAGGCACGGAATAGTCGCCTTGTGACATCATGTAACCGCCTGTAAGAAGTTGAAGCACGAGTCCATACTGGGCAAAGCGGTTCGCTACCCGAACCGTATTCACGGCGCCTTCTTGAGCAGCGAGAGACAGCTTCTGAATGCCGCCGACAACAAACGGCAGAATCAAATAGAACCCTAGCGCTGCTGTTCCAACCATATGCAGGAAAAATGTTACCGTCAACATAATCAAATTCCTCCATCGTTCAAAGTGTGATATATGTCATTTACGAATCATCGTCCTTATTATACTGGACAGACCATCCAATGAAAAGCAATCCCGCCCCGAATATCGGGACGGGATTGGATTTAGAGGCAAATTTGTGAACCCTTGCCGGATTTAAAGGGAAATGACCGATGTAACGCTGCGTACGGATTCGGCCGACTTGTCGAGCGCCGCCTTCTCCTCCGGCGTGAGCTCGAGCTCGAACACCTTCTCAATGCCGTCGCCGCCAAGAATGGCCGGAACGCCCATGAACAGGTTATCGTAGCCGTACTCGCCTTCCAGAAGCGCGATGACAGGAAGGATCCGCTTCTTATCCTTGAGGATCGCTTCCGTCATTTGCACAAGGGATGCAGCCGGCGCGTAGTAAGCACTTCCGTTGCCGAGCAGGTTGACGATCTCGCCGCCGCCCACGCGGGTGCGCTGCACGATGGCTTCGATCCGGTCAGCCGGAATCAGCGTGTCGATCGGAATGCCGCCGACGCTGGAGTAGCGAACGAGCGGAACCATGTCGTCACCGTGACCGCCCAGCACGAAGCCGCGAACGTCCTCAACGGATACGTTCAGTTCCTGCGCAATGAATGTGCAGTAGCGAGCGGTATCGAGCACGCCGGATTGACCGATGACGCGGTTCTTAGGGAAGCCGAGCGTATTGTACGCTACATAGGTCATCGCATCCACCGGATTACTCAAAATGATGACGGTCGCATTCGGAGCATGGGTCTTCACGTTCTCGCATACGGACTTGACGATGCCCGCATTCGTATTCACGAGATCATCACGGCTCATGCCAGGCTTGCGCGCAACGCCGGCCGTGATGATGACGATATCGGAACCGGCCGCATCCTCATAGCTGGATGTGCCGACGATGTTGCTGTCGAAGCCTTGAACCGGACTGGCCTCAAGCATGTCGAGCGCCTTGCCCTTGGTCGGGTTTTCAAGCTGCGGGATATCGAGCAGAACGACGTCACCAAGTTCTTTTTGAGCAAGCATTAGTGCGGTAGTCGCACCAGTAAAGCCAGCACCTACAACCGTAATCTTTTTACGAGTAATCGCCATGATGGCTCTCCCCCTTACAGGTTTTTAATGATTTCGTCCGCAAACTCGGAGCATTTCACTTCCGTTGCGCCTTCCATCAGACGTGCAAAGTCATAGGTTACGGTTTTGTTGTTGATCGCGGTTTCCATACCTTTGTAAATCAGATCCGCAGCTTCCTGCCATCCCAGATGCTCAAGCAGCATAACGCCGGACAGGATAACGGAACCAGGGTTTACAACGTCTTTGTCCGCATATTTCGGAGCCGTACCGTGAGTAGCTTCGAAGATCGCGTGACCTGTCACGTAGTTGATGTTCGCTCCCGGAGCGATACCGATGCCGCCTACTTGCGCTGCAAGCGCGTCGGACAAGTAGTCGCCGTTCAGGTTCAGCGTTGCGATGACATCGAAATCGGTTGGACGCGTAAGCACTTGCTGGAGCGCGATGTCGGCAATCGCATCCTTGATGATGATTTTGCCGGCTTCCTCAGCGGCCTTCTGTGCTGCGTTCGCTGCATCTACGCCGTCTTTTTCCTTGATGACGTCATATTGTGCCCAAGTGAACACTTTATCGCCGAACTCGGCTTCAGCCACTTCGTAGCCCCAGTTTTTGAAGGCGCCTTCGGTGAACTTCATGATGTTGCCTTTGTGCACCAGCGTTACGGATTTGCGGCCATGCTTGATCGCGTATTCCACAGCTGCGCGCACAAGACGCTTGGAGCCTTCGGAGGATACAGGCTTGATGCCGATACCGGACGTTTCCGGGAAGCGGATCTTATGAACGCCCATTTCCTCCTGGAGGAACTTGATCACCTTCTTCACTTCCTCGGAGCCTTCCTTGTACTCAATGCCGGCATAAATATCCTCCGTGTTCTCGCGGAAAATAACCATGTCCACGAGTTCAGGACGTTTAACCGGGGATGGCACGCCGTTGAAGTAGCGGACCGGGCGCAAGCAAGTGTACAGATCCAGCTCTTGGCGCAGAGCAACGTTCAGGGAACGGATGCCGCCACCGATTGGCGTCGTCAAAGGTCCTTTGATGGCAACGATGTATTCACGGATTGCTTCGAGCGTATCGTTAGGAAGCCATTCTCCGTATGTATTATAAGCTTTCTCACCTGCGAACACTTCATACCAGGCAAGCTTCTTGGATCCGTTGTATGCCTTCTCTACAGCGGCGTCAAGCACGCGCTTGGAAGCTTTCCAGATGTCGCGCCCTGTTCCGTCACCTTCAATAAAAGGGATGATCGGATTGTTTGGAACCTGCAGCTTGCCGTTGTCGATGGTGATTTTTTCGCCTTCGGTTGGTAGTGCGAATTTTTCCAATTTCATGAGTATGAGTTCCTCCTTAAAATTTGGTTCTTGTCTCTAGCCCGGAGCTTCGTTATACGAATACCGGACGAATAGGCAAAGAGAACTCCGCCTTAAGGCGATCAACTCGCGTTTGAGCGGTTCTCTATGCCTATTGTACATGATTTCCTGCAAGTTAGCGAAGCTCTACCGGCACATATTTCTGATCGGTAAGGCCGGTGTACTCGGCACGCGGACGGATGATCCGGTTGCCTTCATACTGCTCAAGAATATGCGCTGTCCATCCCGACACGCGGCTGATGGCAAAGATCGGCGTGAACAGCTCCTGCTCGATGCCAAGCTGGGTATAAACCGATGCGGAATAGAAATCGACGTTCGGCTTCAATCCCTTCTGGCTCGTTACCGTTTCGTCGATCACGACGGACATGTCGTACAGGGATGTGTCGCCCTTCATTTCTCCGAGCTCACGCGACATCTTCTGAAGATGCTTCGCACGAGGGTCTCCGTTCTTGTAAACGCGGTGACCGAAGCCCATGATCTTCTCACGGTTGTCCAGCTTCTCCTGGATGTAAGCCTTCGCCCGGTCGATGGAGCCGACTTCATTCAGCATTTTGGCAACGGCTTCATTCGCGCCGCCATGCAGAGGCCCCTTCAAAGCGCCAATCGCGGAGGTAACGCCCGAATAAATGTCCGACAGCGTGGCTACGGTTACACGGGCCGCAAAGGTTGAAGCGTTAAGCTCATGATCGGCATGGAGCACGAGCGCTTGATCCAGGGCCTTGATCGACGTTTCGTCAGGCTGTTCGCCTCTGAGCATATACAGGAAGTTCTCGGCCACGGATACGCCGGCTTTCGGCGCGACCGGTTCCTTGCCTTGACGAACCCGCGCGATTGCAGCGACGATCGTCGGGAGCTGCGCCTGCAGTTTAACCGCTTTCTTCTCGTTCGCTTCACGGCTCATATCGTCGCCGGCTTCGTCATACAGCGCAAGCGCGGAAACCGCCGAGCGGAGCGATGCCATCGTGTTGGCGTCCTTCGGATACAACTTGATCTGCTGGATGAGCTCATCCGGAATTGCGGCATAATCGCTGAGGTCCTGCTTCAGCGCCTTCAGTTCCTCCGCATTCGGGAGCTTGCCGAACCAGAGCAGATAAGCCACTTCTTCAAAGCTTGCATGCTCTGCGAGATCGTCAATATTATATCCCCGATAAGTCAGAACGCCGTCGACGATCGAACTAATCGAAGAAGTGGTAGCTACAATGCCTTCCAAACCCTTAGTAGCTGTCATGCATCATCTCTCCTTTATGATCGGGATAAACGGTACTATTTTGACATTCATGAAAACATTTTCATGAAGTCGGATAAAAAAGAACACGCAAAAAAAATGCTATGGTCCTTGTCATAAAACCTTCTCATATCATACTGGATTTTGTCTGATATGTGAACAAGAGCGGAGACATTCGCCGCATCAAAATGTTTTATCGACACCATAAACTTTTTTTTGAAATCACTTACAATTCCATTATAACTGTGAATTTTGTCATTGTCGAATTTTGAAAAGAATCGGGATAAAAAGCGGCGATCCGCCGGGGTTTATTGAATTCGAAACTTCCTAGCCTAAAACCTTCTCCTCCTTGCATACCTATAAATGTGTACGGGTCCGCTTGTCTGCTGACAAGCCTGGAAAGGAGGTTCATATATTTGGAACGAATACTGCTCAAACGGATCGGCCGGGGAGTGTGGGTTCTGTCCGCTCTCTTCATCACGGTCTACCTGATTTATGTATTGCTGCCCCTTCTCTATCCCTTCCTGCTGGCCTGGATCATCGCCTACGCCATGAACCCGCTGGTTAACGTGCTCCAGCGAAAAGTCAAGCTGCCGCGCTTCATTGCGGTCACGCTGTCCATCATCGTCTATTTCGGAGCGGCGATGCTGATCCTGACGGCTGCAGTTACCCGTCTGGTGAAAGAACTGATCACGCTGTCCCAATCGTTCGACCTGCATATCGACTCGTGGATGGAATGGATCACCGGCTGGACGCGCAGCGACAGCTTTCAAAATATTGTGAATGAGATTAGTCTTTTCTACCAGAATAACCCCAATTATCATGACACCATTAACCAAAATATAAGCAGAACGACCGAGACGATCGGAAATGCCGTGACGGGTTTGATCACCGGCATTTTTAACGGAATCCTGCAAATTATCTATTCGCTGCCGAATATGGGAACGATCCTGATCGTGGTCCTCATGTCCACCTTCTTCCTCAGCAACAGCTGGGAGCGTCATAACCGGGCCATCCTTCGATTCGTTCCTGACGTGATCCGCAAGCCTATGGCCTACATCTTCTCGGATCTGAAAAAAGCGCTGTTCGGGTTTGCGAGGGCCCAGCTCATTCTCATCTCCATCACCGCCTGCATCGTGATCATCACGCTGTATGCGCTCGGCGTTAAGTCCGCATTCACCATCGGGCTGCTGATCGGCTTCATCGATCTGCTGCCATACCTCGGTGTCGGCATCGTCCTGATTCCCTGGTCCCTGTATGCCTTTATGTCCGACGATCTTACGCTCGGCATTGGACTTACGGTCCTGTACAGCGTCATCCTCGTGGTGCGCCAGATTCTGGAGCCGAAGGTGCTTGCCAGCAGTGTCGGCTTGGACCCGCTCGCGGCGCTGCTCGGGATGTTTATCGGGCTCAAGCTGTTCGGCATTCTTGGGCTGATTATCGGCCCGATTGCCCTTGTCATCTTGGATGCATTCCATAGAGCCCATGTCTTTAGAGACTTGCGAAATTATATTATCGGCGGACGTTTCCGATGAAGCCACTCGTGAGCCAGCAAGCCAAATCATACCGCAGCATAGCGAAAAAAAGGCCATGATTGAGCCGATGATGCAGGAATCGATCCTTATTCGGTAGCGGTTGCGATAGCGATAGTGGTGGCGATGTCAGTCGCGATGGCGGTGTCCACGGAGGTACGGTGGCAGCGTCGCTGAACCGCCATACCATTAGCGAGCGGCGCGGTATCAGGCCTATTCAAATTATTCGCAGCAACCGCCATAAAGGATATAAGAACAACAGGGGCCGTTCCCCCTGTAGAGCAACAGCATCTACGGAAGGGATCGACCCCTGTTCATTTATCTGCGAAAAATCGTGATTTTGCCGTTCTTCATATTTTTCTTCATCCACGCAAGGAGCAAAAGCCTGTAAAGCGGACGGGTTAAAGGAAATACGAGGGTAAAGCCGATGATATCCGTCACAAATCCCGGGAGGATCAGCAGCAGACCGCCGAGGAAAATGCACAGGCCATCGGCCATGGTGGAACCGGGAACCATCCCCGCATTCATCCTCTGCCTTGCGTCCTCCATCGCCTTCCGTCCCTCAAACCTCATCATGGCGACGCCAATGGCCGAGGTCAGCAGCGTCAGCAGCAGGGTGTTCATGCCGCCGACCCGCTCCGCTACGAATGAGAAGCCGAATATTTCGATCGCCGGTACGAAAATGACCGCCGCCAGTACCCATTTCATCATGATGCTACTCCTTCCTCCCCAAAAGGGTGTCCTTCAATGCATCATACAGCTTTGGCACGTTTTTATCCAGTCTGGACGGCTTCCATTCGCGATTTAACCATACGTGGCGGGTTGTGCCCGAAGTCAACAGCTCGCCGGGCAGCGCCATCATCGTGGCGTCATCCGGATCGGACGGCACCTCGCCGGACATTCTTCGAACCTCATACTCATAATGTATTCGAAGAGGCGAGAAATCAATCATCCGGGTAAATACGGTTACCTGATCATCATAGCGGGCAGGCTGATGATATTTTACGTCCAGATCGACAACCGGCAGCAAGGCGCCTGCCTCCTCCATCTCCCGGTAGGAAAATCCCAGCTCCCGGATCATTTCGGTGCGGCCGATCTCAAACCAGTTCAAGTAATTCGCGTGATAGACGACGCCCATTTGGTCGGTTTCCTGATAGCGCACCCGGAAGGATGTGTGAAACCAGCGGCTGAGCTTGGATATGGAGCCTTTCGTCAATATGCACACCCCCTCTCTATGCAAAAGAAGCAATGGCTCGAAAATCGTCCATTGCTTCTAACGCGGCTATCGTTAGACTCCCTAAGGGATCCTGAATATGAATATTTCTGTACAGAACTATTTCTGCGCAGGAATTGAATCTACTTTGAGCAGGTTG
Organism: Paenibacillus sp. FSL W8-0919; assembly: GCF_038003785.1. Classification (NCBI taxonomy): domain Bacteria; kingdom Bacillati; phylum Bacillota; class Bacilli; order Caryophanales; family Paenibacillaceae; genus Paenibacillus; species Paenibacillus sp. FSL W8-0919. The sequence continues at coordinate 2,737,962 of NZ_JBBOPV010000001.1, read as the reverse complement.
GTCGAGCCGGAACGGCCAAGCGGTACCCCTGCCGTAATCACAACCAGATCGCCTTCCTTCACCAGGCCGGATTTCACACCGCCCTGCAAAGCGTAATCAAACATTTCGTCTGTCGACGTAGCCAGCTCGCCTTTAACCGGCGTTACGCCCCAAGTCAGAGCGAGGCGTCTCAGCGTTCTGTCCTGTGTCGTTACGGCAATGATCGGCGCCTGCGGACGGTATTTGGATACCATGCGCGCCGTTTGGCCGGATTCCGTGGACGAAATGATCGCCTTGGCGTTCAGATCCAGCGCGGAGATGGCAACCGATTGGCTGATCGCTTCCGTTACGCTGGTTTCTTGCGCGATGCGCTGCTTCAGGAACATTTCGCGGTAGTTCAGCGCGGATTCCGCTTTCTCGGCAATGCGGGACATGGTCAGAACGGATTCGACCGGATATTTACCGGCAGCCGTTTCACCGGACAGCATGATGGCATCCGTGCCGTCGAAGATCGCATTCGCCACGTCACTAGCTTCCGCACGGGTAGGACGAGGGTTGCGCTGCATGGAATCCAGCATTTGCGTAGCGGTAATGACCGGCTTGCCTGCAAGATTACATTTCTCGATCATGCGCTTCTGAACAAGCGGTACTTCTTCAGCCGGAATTTCGACACCGAGGTCGCCGCGGGCAACCATCAAGCCGTCGGATACTTCCAGAATCTCATCCAGATTGTCAACGCCTTGCTGGTTCTCGATCTTCGAGATGATCTGAATGTGCTCGGCGTTGTGCTTCTTGAGCAGCTCGCGAATTTCAAGCACGTCGCTTGCTTTGCGAACGAAGGAAGCCGCAATAAAATCGATGCCCTGTTCGATCCCGAATACGATGTCGCTCGCGTCCTTTTCCGTAATGCCTGGAAGAGAGATCGCGACTCCAGGTACGTTCACACCTTTTTTGCTCTTAATGGTGCCGCCGTTGACGACGCGGCAGCGGATTTCCGTGCCCTGAATTTCTACAACGGTCAGACCGATCAGACCGTCGTCGATGAGGATCGTGGATCCAACCTGAACGTCATTCGGCAGCTCTTTGTACGTAATGGAAATCCGATTCTTGTCGCCGAGGATTTCCTCGGTCGTAAGGGTGATGTACTCATCCTGTACAAGCTCAATCGGTTCCACTTCAAGCTTACCGGTACGGATTTCCGGTCCTTTGGTATCAAGCAGGATCGCTACCGTTTTGTTCAGTTCTTCGCAAGCCTGGCGGATATTTTTGATCCGGTTGCCGTGCTCCTCGAAGTCACCGTGGGAGAAGTTCAGGCGAGCCACGTTCATGCCGGCCATAATGAGCTTCTTGGTGTTTTCCAACGATTCACTGGAAGGACCGATGGTACATACAATTTTAGTTTTGCGCATTTGGGTTTCCTCCGTTTTTCAAGGTTCTCTATATCTCTTTTTCCAACAACTAAATTTACTACAAAAAGTTTCATTTGTATAGGAACTTTGTCATATCGTCAAACTTGCAAACATTTACATGATGGCATCCTGCTGCTCGTTTTTTGCGAAATCGAATTCGCCGATTTTACGGAACTTCCGGTACCGGTCTTCCTTCAATTCGCAAGCATCCATCGCAGACAGCTCGGTCAAATGCCGGATCAGGGCGCTTTGGATCGCGCTGGCCGTCTCCTCGTAATTGCGATGGGCACCGCCCTTCGGCTCCGGAATGATCTCTTCAATCACTTCCATCTCCAGCAGGTCCTGTGCCGTGATCTTCATCGCCTCGGCCGCCTGGTCCGCCTTGGAAGCGTCCTTCCACAGAATGGAAGCGGCGCCGTTCGGCGAGATTACCGAGTAGATCGCATGCTCGAGCATGAGGACACGGTTGCCTACGGCCATCGCAAGAGCACCGCCGCTTCCACCTTCGCCGATGACCACACAAACAATTGGCACGCCGAATGTCGACATTTCCCGCAGGTTGCGGGCAATCGCCTCGGACTGGCCTCTCTCTTCAGCTGTATTACCCGGATATGCGCCTTTCGTATCAATGAAAGTGATAATCGGACGATTGAACTTGTTCGCCTGCTGCATGAGCCGCAGCGCTTTGCGGAAGCCCTCCGGATGCGGACTTCCGAAGAATCGGGCGATATTGTCCTTCGTATCCTTGCCCCGCTGCTGGCCCAGCACCGTTACCGGCACGCCGTTCAGCTTCGCAAGTCCCCCCACGACCGCCAGATCGTCTCCGTACAGCCGATCGCCGTGCAGCTCGATGAAATCCGTAAAGATCAGCTGGATCAAATCAAGCGATGTCGGCCGCTGCTGATGGCGGGCCAGATGCATTTTTTGTGACGGGGATATCGAGGAATAAATTTCTTCCTCCAATCGGCTATATCGTTCTTCAAGACGGGCGATTTCATCCGTGAAATCAATCCCTTTTTCTTGACCGAACTGTTTCAATTCTTCAATCTTCTTGCGCATTTCTGCAAGAGGCGTTTCAAAAGGCAGTACGCCTGACATTAGAATCCCCCTTTCACAGCATGCATCTCCAGCAGCTTGCCCAGCATGGAACGCATGTCTTTCCGATGAATAACCATGTCAAGCTGACCATGCGCCAAATTGAACTCCGCCGTCTGGAAATCATCCGGCAGCTTCTGGCGAATGGTCTGTTCGATAACGATACGGCCGGCAAAGCCGAATACGGCTCCCGGTTCAGCAATATTAATATCGCCAAGCGTTGCAAAGCTTGCGGATACGCCGCCGGTGGTCGGATCCGTAATAACGGAAATATACAGCCCGCCCTGCTCATTGAATCTCGCCAGAGCTGCACTCGTCTTGGCCATTTGCATTAAGCTCAGAATACTCTCCTGCATCCGGGCTCCGCCGGACGTCGAGAAGATGATCAGAGGCAGACGCTTGTCCGTTGCGATCTCGATCGCCCGGGTAATTTTCTCCCCTACGACCGATCCCATGCTGCCCGTGAAAAAATCAAAGCTCATTACAGCCACCACGACCGGCTGCCCCAGAATGGTTCCCTGGCCGGTAACGACCGCGTCCCGAAGACCAGATTTCATCGTCTGCTGCTCCAGCTTGGCCGCATAGCCCGGAAACTTCAGCGGGTCCACGGATATCATATCGGCGTCGAACTCCTCGAAGCCTGTCTCATCCAGCGTCATGCCGATCCGCTCTAACGCGTTCAGACGCATATGATGGCCGCATTCCTGACACACCTTCAGATTCTTCTCAAGCTCTTTACTGTATTGAATCGTGCCGCACTTGGCACATTTGTTCATCAGGCCTTCCGGAATTTCACGTTTCGGGCGTTCGCCTTCCTGAGGCTGCCCTGCCGTCCCAAGTCGCTCTGATGGGATCGTTGCGTATTTCCTTTTTTTCTGAAATAAGTCTTTGAACACAACTACACCTCTTCAGCCCTAAATTTGAATGGCCGCCGTAGATAACACTTCGCCGATCCGTACACATGCTTCGCTATGTAGCCCATATATCCTATGGGTGCAATATCGAATTCAACACTTCCTGTACTTCCTCAAGCTCTCCGGAGGGTACCAATATTTCAAACTGCTGTTTGGATAAATTCACAGGACGGCTTTTAACCAAAAAACCTTCTTCCGTCAGCCTGGTTTGGATCATTTCCGCCACCTTCGCAGTTGGCGCAATATAGATAACCGTCCACATGCCTTTCAGATCCCCCTAATCTCGTTCCACAGGCATATCCTGAGCCGATATAATGGATAATGATAACATACTTCAGTTTTTACCTCAACAAAGAGAGCAGGGGGCTGAAAAGCGGCCTGACCGGCCGCCGACCCTTAAACGACAGGGCTCGCGGTCATTCGTCAGAACTCGCGGAATAGCTTGCCGCATCGGGATTGTTATGCGCGATCCGCGAGGACGCCGCTGCTGCGATGCCTGCCACCAAATCGTCGAGAAATACATGAATTCCATCCATTTTTTCATTCAATATTTCAATAACGCCAATTTTTTCTTTATCCAAATATCCGAAACTTGTCAACCCGATCATTCCATAAATGCTGGTGACCCCGAGCGCCATCGTTTCATCGACCCCGTACAGCGGCTCGTCGTTCTCCATGATCGATTGCAGAGGCTGCGGCAGCAGCTTTCTCTCCGCCAATTCATCGAGCGCAATTCCCGTAAACAACGTATACTGCACTTCTCTCTTGCCAAGAACGGCGCGGACGCTGTCCTCGCACTGTTCCAGCGTTAATCCCGGATGATACCGCTGCTGCAGCTGAAATACGATGTCCGCAATGGCGGTAATGCTGACCCCCCTGCGGCTTAGCATGCTCTCTGCCAAGTCCAGTGACATAATAATCCCTCCCGCTTACGATCAGCCGATAGCTCCATAGGTGGATGGGCAAAATCCTGTGCCCGGATCACCTCCAGGGAGTACTCGGCCACTTTGCTGTAGTGTCCTAATTGTATGCGGGAGGGATATGAAACGTTCTTATTTTTTCAGGCTTACCGAACCTTTACGGTATCTTCGCCCAGCATGCTTATCATTTGGGCATTCAGCTCATCGGAGAGGTTAATCCGATACGCGTCGCTCAGGGCGAGCACCTTCTGGCTCCGCTCGTAGAACAGTACGGTCGGCATGTCCCCCGGATGCCGCTGCAACAGCTCTTTCAGCTTCACCAGCAGCTCCGGCTTCTCGGCCTCCCGGCTGATCTTGATAAAGACCCGCTGCTCGGGTCTTGACGGGCTCAGCCGGTCCGGGCGGGCGGCTCGCTTCGCGGCCTCGCGGGGCTTCGCCGTCGCCGGCGATGCGCCCGCATCCGGCTGCGGAGCGAGCCCTGCAGCGGAAGCGCCTGGCCGGCGGCTCGGCGCTTCCGGGGCCGGCGGCTCGGCGGCAGCCTCTCGCCGGGGCATGCCGCCGCCGGAGGTCTGCTGCGGACGGCTTCGTCCGCCGCCTGCCGCGCGGACCTTGCTGCGCTGCACCAGCTGCCGCAGCGTCCCGGCTTCAAGCGGCGCCACCTCTTCGGCAAGCAGCTTGAAGCCCTCATCCTGCAGCTGCACCTTGGCGCGAATGGCCAGCAGGGCCCCCTTCTCGATCAGGTGCGCGCTTCGCTTCCACACTTCCGGAAACAGCACCACTTCGCAGCGCTCGATCTGATCCTCGCACTCCATGAAGGCCATTGCCTTCCCTTGCTTCGTCGTGATGGTCTTCAGGGAGACCACCATGCCGGCTACTGCTGCCATCGATTCATCCTGCGCTTCGTGCAGCTCCATCAGCCGGTCCGCCCCGGTCTCCTCCAGAATCTCGTCGAATCCGTCGAGCGGATGCCCGGACAGATACATCCCGAGCAGCTCCCGCTCGAATTCAAGCTGCTGGCCTTGAGAATAGGGCGCAATATCGGGATATTCGATATCCCAGTTCGGCGTCTCAACGAAGTCGAACAGCTGAATCTGCAGGTCATCGCGTTCCTTGCGCCACTTGACGGCCGCTTCCACGGTTTCGTCAAGCATCGCGACGAGCTGGGAGCGGTGGCCCGGCAGGGAATCGAACGCCCCGGCTTGAATGAGCGATTCGATCACGCGTTTATTGCATACGCGAAGATCGACGCGGCGGCAGAAGTCCAGCAGGCTCTCGAACGGCTTCTCTTTGCGGATGGCCGCAATGTTCTCGACCGCTTGGGTGCCGACGTTCTTAATCGCGGCCAGCCCGAAGCGGATACTCCCTGCGGATGGCTCCGCCGATTCCGGCCCGCGCTCCGCGCCTGCCGATCCTGCGGGCACCGGCACCGGCGTGAAATAGGTCCCGCTCTCATTGACATCCGGCGGCAGCACCTCGATGCCCATCCGCCGCGCTTCGAGCACGTATTCGGCTACCTTTCGGTGGCTGCCCATGACGGCCGTCAGCATCGAAGCCATGAATTGAACCGGGTAGTGCGCCTTCAGATAGGCCGTCTGAAAAGCGAGCACGCCGTACGCCGCCGCATGCGCCCGAGGGAAGCCGTAATCCGCGAAGCGCACGATCATATCGTACACGCGGTTAGCGTCGTCCTCGCCGTATCCCATCTTGAGGCTGCCTGCAACGAAATGGCTCCGCTCCCGGTCCAGCACCTCGCGTTTCTTCTTCGATACGGCCCGGCGGAGCAAATCCGCCTCCCCGAGCGTAAAGCCCGCCATGCTTGAGGCAATCTGCATGATCTGCTCCTGGTACACGATGATCCCGTACGTATCGCCGAGGATCGGGATCAGATCCGGATGCGGATACTCCACCTCGATCCGGCCGTGCTTGGCCTGAATGTATTTCGGAATAAACTCCATCGGACCCGGACGGTACAGTGCGTTTACGGACACGATATCCTCGAAGGCCGAAGGCTTCAGTTCCTTCAGGACCCGGCGCATGCCGGCGGACTCCAGCTGGAACACGCCCGTTGTCTCGCCTTTGCCGAGCATTTCGTACGTAAGCGGATCGTCGTCCGGCACCTGCGTCAGGTCCAGGGCCTCCTCCCGATGCTCCTGGATCCACTTCAGCGTCCGTTCAATAATGGAGAGGGTGCGCAGGCCAAGAAAATCCATCTTGAGCAGTCCGACGCTTTCCAGATGCTCCATGGAATACTGCGTCAGCGCGGTCCGCTCGCTGCCCTCCTGAAGCGGAACGGCATCGGTAAGCGGATCGCGGGAAATGACGACGCCCGCCGCATGCGTAGAGGCATGGCGGGGCATTCCCTCGACCTTCATCGCCATGTCGAGCAGCTCGCGCACCTTCGGTCTTGTCTCGTATTGCTCCTTCAGCTGCGGACTTTGCTCCATCGCCTTGGCAATGCTGATGCCCAGATGGTTCGGGATCAGCTTGGCCGCTTTATCCACGTCGCCGAACGGCACGTTGAGCGCGCGTCCCACATCGCGTACAGCTGCACGCGCTGCCATCGTACCGAACGTAATGATCTGGGCGACATGCTCCCGGCCGTATTTGTTCACCACATAATCGATAACTTCATCCCGCCGCTCGTCGCTGAAGTCGATATCGATATCCGGCATCGTGACCCGCTCGGGATTCAGAAACCGTTCAAACAACAATTTATACTTCATCGGATCGACGTTCGTGATCCGGAGCGTATAAGCGACAAGGCTGCCCGCGGAGGAGCCCCTGCCCGGTCCGACCGCGATGCCTTGGCGATGCGCATACGCGATGAAGTCCCACACGATCAGAAAATAATCGCTGAAGCCCATTCTTTCGATCACGTCCAGCTCATAGCTCAGACGCTGCTCCAGCTGCTCCTTAAGCTCGGGGGACTGCCAGCGTTCGGTATTCTCGTATCGGTCCCGGAGCCCGTTCTCGCACAGCTGCCTTAAATATTCCGCGGAGCTTGTCCCTTCCGGAAGGGAACGGTACTCCGGCAAAATGGATTTTCCGAATTCCAGCTCAAGGCTGCATTGATCCGCAATTCGGGCCGTGTTGGCGATCGCTTCAGGCACATGCGGGAACAGCCGCTCCATCTCCCGGCCGTCCTTCAAATACAGCTGGCTTGTCGGGATCCGCAGCCGGTCCTCATCCTCCACCGTCTTGCCTGTGCCGATGCAGATCAGCACATCCTGCACCTCGGCATCTTCCTGCGTCAGATAGTGAACATCGTTCGTAGCCGCAAGCGGAATGCCCGTTTCGCGGCTAAGCGCGATCAGCTGCGGATTGACCCGCTTCTGCTCCGGCAGCCCGTGGTCTTGAAGCTCCAGATAGAAATCGTCTCCGAAGATAGCCTGGTAGCGAAGCGCGGCCGCCCTGGCCTCCGCTTCCCGCCCATGCAGCAAATGCTGCGGCACTTCCCCGCCTAGACAAGCGCTCAGACAGATAATGCCTTCATGATGGGCTGCCAGCGCCTCCATATCGATCCGCGGTCTGTAATGATAGCCTTCCAGATGGCCGATGGAGCACAGCTTCATCAGATTGCGGTAACCGATATCGTTCTTGGCCAGAAGAATCAGGTGATAGATCGGCTGATCCTTCCGGCTTCCCCGCTCTTTGCGGGAGCCTGCCGTGATATATGCCTCACAGCCGATGATCGGCTTGATGCCATGGGCCAGACAAGCTTTGTAGAACGGAATCGCGCCGTACATGACGCCATGATCCGTCAGCGCCAGCGACTTCATTCCAAGCTCCGCAGCTTCCCGCACCAGGTCGCCGATACGTGCCGCTCCATCGAGCAAACTGTATTCACTATGCACGTGCAAATGCACGAAAGAGCTCATCGTAACGCCTTCCTTTCGCCGGTTCATTTATATCAATCGAACAAACAGATCATGTTCATTAAAAAGTCCTTATATCATTTTATCATAATCCCACAAGGCCCGCCCATATAATGAAACTAGAGCGCCTGCGGACAGGCAGTCGCAAGTGGCGGCAGCACCGCCACGAGAAGAAAGGGGATAAAGAGTATGGGCGTGTTTTTATCCAAGGCGATTCTTGACTTTTTCATAGCCTTCGGCATCGTGCTGGGAGGAGCCATGGTAGGAGGCATAGGTGCCGTCCTGTCCCTTCAGCCCCCGACCCATACGATGATGGAGATCGCCGACCGAATCAAAATATGGGCGTTGGCCGCGGCAATCGGGGGCACCATCGATCCGATGCGGGTTATTGAGAGCAACATGCTCGGAGGCAATCTTTCGCCTGCGATCAAGCAGATTCTATATCTATGCTTTGCATTTCTCGGAGCACATATGGGCAGCGAGCTGGTCAAATGGGTGTGCTCGAACAAGGGGTAGCCTATGCGAGTGCCTCCTCCCCACCGATTCCGCCCTTTCTATCAAGCCGCTTCCATCTTCGTGCTGGGGATGATCGTCGGCAGCATCGTCTACAACTCCCTGTATCATGCAGCCTACAATAAGCTGTGGGAGACGAATCTAGCCCAGCAGCTTCAGATCACCCAATATGAGGATGATATCGCGACGTTAAAAAAGTACAACAAGCAGACCACCGTCATTCGGGAAATTAAAATCCGAAGCGAGGAGAATGTCAGCGCGCCGCTCGATCCACTGATTTCGAAAGAGATCGTCAAGCTGATGTCGGAAGATCTCGCGGTTCTTCGCGGACGCAGCGTCTTCGATATCGACACGGATAGCAAGCTTACCCGCTCCCTGCTCAATGACAAGATTTATACCGTCAGAGAGAAGGATTACAAGGTTCAGATCCGAACCATGCTCGTTGTGGATGGCGTGCTTCAGATCTGGTTCACCGTCACCCCCGTGGATGCAAAGTCGACCGGATCATGATACAATATCGTTGCCAAGATTGAATCGGATCGACATGCTGCGTTCCAAGCGGACATGTTGTGAACCAAAAAAGGAGCTTTTCCATGATAACCGTTATCCGTTATGCCCTGTTCATCATCCTGGTGCTGTCCGTCATCGCCGCCGCGCTGTACAGCATTCGGGCCCGGCGCGTTGCCGATCCGGCCGACCGCGGCTTCCATATGGCCATGATGAATCTGTACATGGGCATTATGCTCATCTCGCTGTCGCTCGTCTGCATGTTCCTGTTCAGGGGATCGACCCCGGCCGTCATCGTCGAAGCGGCGTTTTTGGTGCTCGGCGCCTTTAACCTTTTTGCCGGAATCCGAAGCCGGTCCTATTACAGCAGATTGAGGAAAGCACGCGCCGAAGGCTGATGGCCGTGTAGCCTAGTATATCCCACCGCAAGCCAGGCAGCTTCTACACATGCTTGACCTGCTTGTACATCAATAAGGGCATCCCGAAGGTTGATTTAACCTGCGAGATGCCCTTTTGCTGCTTCCACTCTCCCGAATGTTTCCGTACGCCGCCGGTTCATTAGCCTTTCCTGCCAGCGATCGTATAGCTTTCTTATCCGTGCTTTCCTATACGCGATCCTTTTTCCTATCCGTGATCAATCGCTTGCATCGTCATGACCGCCTTGGCGATCGTACTGGACTGGTGCTGGATTTCAACCTCCATCTTGCACGTTTTGCGGCTGATCTCCAGCAGCTTCGGCATAATTAGAATCGGATCCTCGATCTGGACCGGCCGGAGGAAATACGTGGACAGATGATCCAGGACGTAATCCCAGCCGCTGATATCTTTAGCAGCCTTGACGGCAGCTTGACTCATCACCGTCGTCAGCACTCCTTGCGAAATCGTACCCAGATCCGTCGCCATCTGGGGCGTAATGAAACCGTGGAAGAACAGATGTCCTTCCTCATCCCGGTCCTCCGCAATGCCGTTCCAGATCAGCTGATCGAACGTCTCGCCGAGCTGAGGCTGGTTTCGCGCATCACGGAGCGCGCCGAGCACCTCCTTGCGGGTGACCGTGGCAATTAGCTTGCGGTTTTTGTCCACGATCGGCAGAAAATCGATGCCTTCCCACATCATGATCTGGGCGGCCGATGCAAGCGACGTTTTCATGCCGGCTGTCACCGGATTTCGCGTCATCGCCTTCTCGATCGGCTGCGTGTCCGCCATGCCTTCAACGTCCCGAACCCCGACAATGCCGATCACCCGGTTCCACTCATCCGTGACCGGATAGCGGTTCTGGCCCGTTTCCTGCGTGATCCGTTTAAACTCCTTCACGGTCACTGAGTTTTTCAGCTGATGGTTTCTCGGCTTTTCCAAAGCGATGTCTTCAACCAGCATGATTTTTTTCTTGATTAACCGGTCGAAAATAGCGCGATTGATCATCGAGGCTACGGTAAAGGTATCATGCCGGGAGGAAATGATCGGCAGGTCCAGCTGATCCGCCAGCTGCTTGACCTCACGGCTCGTTCCGAACCCGCCGGTAATCAGCACCCCTGCCCCCTGTTCCAGTGCAAGGGAGTGGGCGTCCTCCCGGTTGCCGACAATCATCAGGCTTCCGGCATCGATATATCGGATCATCGCCTCCACCTTCATGGCGCCGATCACGTATTTGTGCAGGCTTTTGTTCAGGCCCTGTGCGCCGCCGAGGACGTGGCCTTCCACAATTTCCACCACATCGGCGAAGGTCAGCTGCTCGGAAATGTTCCGGGGCTTGCGCTCGACGCGAACGGTGCCGATTCTCTCCTTCGTGACCACGATCCCAAGGCTCTCCGCCTCTTTCACCGCCCGATAGGCGGTCCCTTCGCTCACGCCCATCTCTTTGGCCAGCCGGCGAACGGAAATTTTACTTCCGATCTTCAGGCTTTCAATATGTTGAACCAGCTGCTCATGCTTGGTAATCGTATCATCACGTGCGTTCAACTGTTATACCCCCTAGTCCCTATCTGTATCATACTGTATCTATTATATCACGGGTGCAGCCTAAACATAACTAGGTGTATAACATAATCGCAAGGCTTTACCATGCGATTTCCGGGAGGTTTGTCATGCTGCCGGAAACCATGCCCTCCATTTTTTCGCGGCATTCCGAACCGGAACGGCTGCTTGCCTTTGCAGCAGTCAACGTTGCAAGACGACAGCCTCGGTTGCGTGTGTGGCGTTTTGACATGATCGCATGTGCTCAGGATACATATCGTCGCGGCAAACGCTTCGCAACGCACAAAAAAACTCCCCTGCCGGAGCAAAGCATGCCAAATGCATCGTAACACCGTACAGGGGAGTTCTTTTCATTTTTTTGTTCAACGGTCGTCGATTGCAGTCCTCAAAGCCCGCAAGTTCCCGCCAGGCTGACCGCTTCTGCGGCTTAATTGGCTTCCTGGCCCTTTTGCTCCTCCGGCCATTTCAGCTCCCACTGCCGCATCTTCTCCTTGCGGATCTCGTCAAGCGCCTTCTGCTTCGCTTCATCAACGCCGATCAGGTAATACAGATGCGAGGCGATGACAAGCAGGGCGAACCCGGCCCAAACCGCGCCGAACAGAGATACCCATGAGAACCCTCCGGAGAACGAAATGCTGGGAAGGGCGTATACAAGCATGCCGAGTGCTATCAGCAGATACGCCGTGTGCTTGAATTTGTTTCTCTTCTTTTTCATGGACGTTTCGCAGCTCCTCTACTCTTGAAATCTATATTCCTACTCTATGAGGAGAAGCTGCGATTTATGAGACAAGTTTTCAGTTTTTTTCGAGGATTCGCAAAAAACGGATCGGCTCAGGCTTGATTCGGGGCGTACAAATGCGCCAGGCTGTCCGAAATGATCTTGTTTACATCCTCGATGATGATGCTCAGGCGCCGCTCCGCATCGAAGAGGCGGCGGATGTTCAGATTCAAGCTCAGCACCTCGAACGACTTCTCCATCTTCTCCATTTCGTCCTGCGACGGCATATCGCCGGACATCATGCGCTGCTGCATCTCCATTTGCCGCTGGCGGAAATCATCCAGCATCCGCTTGCTGTCAGGGTCTGCCTCCACCAGCTTCATCGCTGCCGTAATCTCCTGGACCTCCTGGCTTTCCTTCATCGCTTTTGCCAAATCATGCGCTTTATCATAAATATTCATGTTCGATTCCCTCCAAATAAATGGCGGTCTATTCACCGCCTAAAGATTCGCATTGCTTACTTGCCGATTCCTTACCTCCAGAGCATCGTCAGCAGCGATTGAAACAACCCGATGAATCCGCCAAGGAGGACCCCCAGCCAAGTAATCGCCCGGAATTCCCGCCCGGATACGCTGAGAATGACCTGCTCCAGCCGTTCGACGGGAAATTTCTGCACCTGCTCTTGAACGAGCTGCGGAAGATTCACCGCCTTCATCGCTACCGGAATACTGCGCTCGAGGAACCGGAGCCCTTTATCCAATAAGCCCGGCAGCACTGCTTCAATTGCCGGCATTCGCGGGCCGATGATCGTAGCCAGGCGCAGCTGCCCCAGCCGCTCGAGCCATTCGGACCATGGCAGGCTCTCATCCAGTCTGCGGCTGATCAAGGCTAAGCCGGGTTCACCCGCAGCCTGTTCGATCAGCTCGCCAAGCGGCATTTCTCCGTATTCCGCCAGCTTCCTTGCGATCATGTCCGCTACCGCCTCGCGGACCTTCTCGCTCTCCAGCTGTTGAATGAGCATGGGCGTCAGCTTCTGCACCATCTTCTCCTCATCTACGAAGATCGCTGCCATGGTACCGAGAAAACCGCCGGCTTTATCCATTAAGGATGAAGCCATTTTAGTCAGCATGCGCTGGCCTTCGGCTGACATCAGCGTACTCCCAAGCTCCTTCAGCACGATATCGGCCGCCTTTTCGCCCCAGCCTTCCAATGTTTCCTTCGACCAGCCGGGAATCAGCGTCTTCAGCGGCTTCTCATGCAGCCTATACTCCTGCCAGACCGCAGCCGCTCCCTTGGCCGTCAGTCTGCGAGCGGCCTGCTCCGCCCGAAGCTTGAGCTCCTCCCATTCCTCCGCGCTCCATACCTTCAGCGCCAATTCGTGAATGCTGTCCTCCGAGCCGTTCCATTCCTGAAGCTTACGGTTGATTGCCTCCTCAACCTTGCCGCGGAATGCCGGCTTGCGGATAAATTCCTGCAGGCCTTCGCTGGTCACGAGATAATCCGAGACCACATATCCTAGCGATTCGGCGATTTCATCCTTCCGCTTCGGAATCAGTCCCGGGGTGAAGGGCAGGCGGCGGCCCAGAAAGGTGACCTCTTTGCGCGGGTGAAACAGCATTTTGATCGCAAAGTGGTTCGTGATGCCGCCGACGAATGCAGCGACCCCCACGTTCACCAAAATAAACAGCCAGTTCGGCATTTCCTACACTCCTTTTTCACGAGCAGTACAATCACCAAGGGATATATGTCCTCATATGATGCATTACATGCAAATGATCAGATGAAGTCTTCGTCTGTTCACCTAGACATCCAGTTGTTTGTCGGAAGGAGATCCAAGATGTCCAAATCGAAATCCATGTCCCGCACCAGAACCACGATATCGCTGATCCATTCAGCCGGGCTGCCGGAGAACGATATCAAGCTGGGGGACCGGCTTATTAGACAGCTCCGAATTCCAACAGATGCACCGATACAGCTTGCTTTCGGCTCCTTCAAGCAGGAAATACGCGTCAGTCCGGGAGGAAAATCCAAGTCGCTTCGCCTGAACCCTACGTTATTCAACAAATCCGGACTTCTTCCAAGCTCCTTCATGAGTGTCAAGTACTTCCCCGCGGAAAGAATACTGAGGCTCGGTCCGCTTATCGGCGTCATGGTCAGCCGCTATCAGCCGGATGACCCCGCCAAACCGTTCGGATCGATCTCTTCCTTCTGCCTGGAAATGGTAAACGCCTGCAAAAAGCTGGGCGCTTATGTGTACTTTTTCACCCCTGACATGATCGGTACCAACCCTTCCACACTCGAAGCCGTTTCCTATCATGATGGTTGGAAAAAGGTAACCGTTCCGGCTCCTGACGTCATCAATAACCGGCTGTCTACCCGCAAACTGGAGAACAGTCCTAGCGTACAGCATTTTATGAGAGAAGTAAAATCGCGATTCGGGACACATATCTTCAATGAAAAGTTCCTGGATAAATCCGATGTCTTCGAGGCGCTTGCACCTGACCCGAAGCTGCAAAAATATTTACCTGAATCCTATTTGCTCGGCGGCTACTCGATGCTCAAAAAAATGTGCAACGCTTATCAGACTGTCTTCCTCAAACCGGTTCGGGGAAGCCTTGGCAAAGGAATTATTCGGATTACCCGCTTAGGGAACGGCACCTATCAGACGATGACCACCTCCCTTGAAGGGATCAGTAAACACTCCTACTCCTCGCTTTCCAAGCTGTTCCGCAGCTTATCCGGCAAAATTAAAAAAACGCGTTACCAGATCCAGCAGGGGCTGGATCTGATCCGAATCAATCGCCGCAATGTCGATTTCCGGGCACTTGTCCACAAAGACAAAAGCGGAAAATGGGCGGTTACTTCCGTCGTCGCGCGCATTGCGGGCGGCAATCATTTTGTCTCCAACCTTGCCCGGGGCGGCACATTATCCCCCGTTAAGGATGCGCTGGCGATGAGCGGCATCCCGCAATCACTGAAGCAGACCGCGCCCGCCAGAATGAACAGGGCGGCTCTTGACATCGCCAACGGATTAGAGGCGGCGCTCCCGTACCACTTCGGAGAGCTGGGCATCGATCTGGCGATTGATACGAAAGGGCAGATTTGGCTGCTGGAGGTCAATTCCAAGCCCTCCAAAAGCGAGAACGCTCCGCTGAGCGCCACCTCCAAGGTAAGGCCCTCGGCCGTCCGCCTTGTTCAATACTGTCAATACTTGACGGGCTTTTAAAAGGAGAAACCTATGTCTTCTAGCATAAACGGCACCATCGGTGTCATGGTATGCCGCAGACCGGGCTCGCCTCCCTTTGCCGAGAAGCATTATTTACGGGAACTCAGCTTGGCAGCGGAGAAGCTCGGAATGAAGGTATTTGTTTTTTGTCCGGATGAGGACGCCGGCCTTCCGCTTGCTCAGGCCGCCGGCAACCGGGCAGTCAGCATCAAGGGCTACCGCTTCCATCCGGGCGACGGCTGGATCAGCGGAAGCTTCCCGCTGCCTGACGTCATTTATGACCGTTGCCTGCACGGCAGCGGCCAAGAATCGGCAGCCGCCGGCGAATGGATCAGCCGATTGTTGCAGCAGGGATCCAAACTATGGTCACGCGGATTGCCGGGCAAGGCGAAGGTGCATCAGCTGCTCAAGCGCTCCCCATTGCTGAGGCCTCATTTGCCGGCAACGATCCGTTATACCGGAGCCGATTCGCTAAGCAGAGCTCTGCTTGCGCTGAACGGCAGCATCTTTATGAAGCCCAGTGGAGGCTCCCATGGGCGCCATTCATTATATATATCCTTGAAAGAGAACCATACCGCCTTGCTGCAAGGAAGAGATCGAAGCAATACGATATTCCGGCAGACCATTCCGGCACAGGAGCTGAACACCTGGGTGAGAAGCTTTACCGGAAGGCGCAGGTTTATCATTCAACCCTACCTGCAGCTTCATAACCAAGACGGGAACCCCTTTGACGTCCGGTCACTCGTTCAAAAAAATGACCGGGGCATCTGGTCCATAACGGGCATTGCGGTTCGCCAAGGCGCCGAGCAAGGAATGACCTCCAACCTACATGGAGGCGGCACAGCCTATCCGGCCCTTCCTTATCTAATATCCGAATTCGGTGAAGAGAAGGCGCGGGCGATTATGGACACCATCCGGAATTTGTCCGCCCGGATTCCCCCTCTTCTTGAGGAAGGCTTCGGCCGGCTTGGAGAGCTCGGGATCGATTTCGGGGTGGATACCCGGGGGAAGGTGTGGATCCTTGAGGCAAATTCCAAGCCGGGCCGGCGCGCATTCGTGCTGACAGGGGATTCCAAGGCCGCCCGGCGGTCCGTCGAACATCCGATTCAATATGCCCGTTATTTATTGCTTCGACAACTTAGGAGGGTAAATACATGAGTTTGAATTTCGGTAATATTCATTTCTCGCAGCAGCCCGAAAAAGTCGTCTTTTTGTCCGGTTCCTTAATGAAAAGTTTGGGGCTCTCGAGCAGGAAAACGATCAGGCTCCGCATCGGCACCGACTCGGTGAACGCGGTGGTGAAGCCGATTGACCGATCGGGAAAGCATATCTATGTGAGTGCCGGCACGCGGAACAATCTCCATGTACCGAGGTCCGGGCCGGTCTATATCCATTCACCGCGCGACGGAGAAGTCGAGCTCGGCCCGGTGGTCGGCGTGCTGTCCGACGGCCCTCACAATCCTTCCAATCCCTTCGGTGCCCGCACCTCGTATATCCGCCAGCTTCTGCGGGAGGGCAACAAGAAGGTGTTCGTATATGCCTTCACCCCGCGGGACATCAATTGGCAGCGAAATACCGTGCAGGGCTATATGCTGGGCACGGGCGGCGGCTTTGTCCGTAAAACGGTGCCGCTGCCGGATGTTGTTTATAACCGGCTTCCAAGCCGAAAAACCGACTTTTCGCCCTTTACCAATCAATTAAGAGACCGGTTCCTCAAACGGAATATCAAATTCTTCAATTGGTGCTTCTTTAATAAATCCGATATCTATTCAAAGCTGGACGGCGACGTGCAGGCCGGCAAATATTTGCCAGAAACCTATAACAATCCGAGCCCGGAGCGGATCAAGGATATGATGGAGCGCCATCATTTCGTTTACTACAAGCCGTCCGCCGGCAGCCTGGGCCTTGGCATTTACCGCTTAACCTATCTCCCGAAAAAGGGATATTACGCCAGATACCACGGCAACGGCGGCAATACGCTGCTAAAGTTTCCGAGCTTCGGCAGCCTGATGCGGATGCTTCAATCCAAGCACGGGTCCAAGCTGAAGAGCTACGTGATCCAGCAGGGAATCCGGCTGATCGAAATCGACGGCTGCCCGATCGATTTCCGGTTCCATATGCATAAAAACGGCAGAAACCGCTGGACCCCTGTCGGGATTGGAGCCAAGAAAGCGGGAAGAGGCAGCGTGACGACGCATATCAAAAACGGCGGCTCCCTGCTGACCCCGGAGCAAGCGCTCTCCCGAGCCTTCGGTTCAAAAGCGAATGAAGTGCTTGAACGGGCCAAAGAAGCATCGATTGCCATGTCGGAGGCTATTGAAAACCACCACGCTCATCTGCTGGGTGAAATCGGATTTGATATCGGGATTGATGACAGCGGGAAAATATGGATGTTTGAAGCGAATTCCAAGCCGGGCAGATCGATCTTCAATCATCCTGCGCTCAAGGGAGAAGGCAGAGCGTCGGTTGATCATGTGATGGAGTACAGTATGCATCTGGCCGGATTTCACAGGGGGAATGACTCGTGACCAGTCGACTTGAAGGAGATGGGAAACCGGTCGTAGCGATACTGACCATGCATGATCCGCAGAACCTGTTCAGGGGCAACCGTCAGAACTTTCAAGAAATCATCAAGACCGGCAGAGATATGGGCTTTCTGGTCTATGTCATGACCGTGCGTGATCTCAAGCTTCAGTCCCCGACAGTTAAAGGCTATATGTTCAACAGCGCCGATCAATCCTGGGAGCAGAAGCTATGTCCTCTGCCCCAGGTCATTTATAATCGGATTCCCAACCGCGACGACGAAGCTCTTCCATGGGTACGGCGAAAAATCAAGGAGATCCAGCAGCATCCGCGAATCGACCTCTACAATCCGTACTTCTTCAATAAGTGGCGGCTGTTCTCATGGCTGAACAAATCGCGCCTGACCAAGCAATGGACGCCGCTCACCAAACGTCTCAAAGGATTCCCCACGCTGCATGAGATGATCCGGAGAAAGCCCTATCTGTATCTGAAGCCGGAGGACGGCAAGGCCGGGCAAGGCATCATGAGCGTACGATTCCAGAAAAACCGCCCGCTCCCTTACCGCATCCAGATTCAAAACCACAAGAACAGCACGACCTACAAGGCAGCCTCCATCGAGCGGCTGTGGAACCGGATCTATCAAGAAACGAAGGGAAGCTCGTATCTGATCCAGCAGGGCATCGAGCTTGCACAGGTGCACGGCCGGGCATTCGATCTGCGCATACTCGTCCAGAAGACGGAGTCCGGCAATTGGGCTGTAACCGGAATCGGCGCCCGCATGGCCGGCGCCAAGAGCATTACCACCCATGTTCCGCGCGGAGGAACGATTGAGGACCCCGAGAAGCTGCTGCCGATCGTATTCGGCCAGGAGCAGGCCGAAACGATCCTGGGCGAAGTCCGTAAAGCCGCCCTGCATATCGCTAGGCAAATCGAAAAATGCTCCGGCTATGCACATGGCGAAATGTCCATGGACCTGGGCATCGACAGCGACGGCATCCTCTGGTTCTTCGAAGCCAACTCAAGACCGATGAAGTTTGATGAGCCTGCCATTCGCAAAAAATCGCTGGAGCGAATATTCCAGTACTCCAGCTATCTAATCAATCAACGATAGGTCCGGTTCGCCGGACCAATCGGCGATTCCACGAAAGGAGGGATCATGTGGAGATCACGCAGCTCTCAATCTCGCGCCCGGATGAATGGCCGTATGTCCGGCAGCAGTGCCGGGACTTTTTCCGGCGATACGGCAATAAGCGTTTAACCCTCACCGGCGTTCAGCGCCTCAGCTCGCTGACCTACGAACAATTGAAGAAGCCCGGCACCTCCATCATCGCCGCCACCGTTCGCGGCGATGTGGGCAGCATTCCGATCGGGATGTGTTATGCAGAGGATTACGGGGAGAGCGCCTGTCTGATTGCCGTTCATCCGCTCTACCGAAGCAGAGGAATCGGTTCTTCCCTGATCCGCTCTCAGCTGAGCCGGCTCGGGCGGCTTCGCTGCAAGGTGGCCGCCGACCATATCGCAAGCCTCAAAATATGCTTTCAGGCAGGGCTCCAAGCGACTGAAATCGAACTCGGCCCCACCGGCAAGCCTACGCTGGTTATGAACGGAGTCATGGGCGCTCCCTCAAGTTCCTTTCGCTGTGATGTCTGAATCTATTCAAGAAGGTGAATTTTTGTGTCCAAACCTGTCTTAGGAATCATGACGCTTTACCTCGATGACCGAAAAAGACTGGAAGAGCGGCATATCTACGAGCATATGATCAAGGAAGGGAAATCGCTCGGGCTCGATCTATTTGTGTTCACCCCCGCGGACGTCAATTCGGCGCAAGGCTTGATCAACGCCATGGAATATGATCCAACATCCCGCAGGTGGGGCCGCAGATGGCGGCCGTTTCCGCATATGATCTTCGACCGATGCCGTATTCAAAAAAGCGCCCGCTTCCAGCAGCTGCTGCGGTTCCGCGCGCGCTACAGGCATCTGCTGTTTCTCAATCGGCCCCTTCGGAACAAATGGACCATTCATCAGATTTTATATACGAAGAAGCGTTTCCGCCCGCATCTGCCGGATACGCGGATCGTACAGAGCGTGAATGACGTCCACCGAATGCTGAAGGAACATGATACGGTCTATTTTAAACCGATCAACGGCACCGGCGGACGCGGCATACTGAAGATTTCCCACATTCCCGGGGTCCCCGGCACCTATGAAGTCCGCGGCCGTAACGCCAACCGCACCATCATCAAGCCGAAGCGGATGCCCTCAGGTTTTCTTGGCCAATACTTGTCAGGCTGGGGCGTGAAGGACCGATACCTGGTTCAGGAGGGACTCCATCTGGAGCTCCCGGACGGCCGGGTGCATGACTACCGGATGCTCGTTCAGAAAAACGGATCCGGCCAGTGGGAAGTGACCGGCTGCGTCGGGCGCGTCGGGCCGCCAAAAAGCGTAACCTCCAATCTGCACGGCGGCGGCCGTGCCGCCATGATGGAGGAGCTGCTGGAGAAGTGGATCTCGGATCCGGCCAAACGGCTCAAGGTCCGGGAGGATGCCGGTCAGCTGGGAGTGGACATCGCGCAATTTCTCGACGGTCAGTACGGGGGACTGTGCGAGATCGCCCTCGATTTGGCGGTCGATAAATCGGGCAGAGTCCTTCTGATCGAGGTCAACCCGAAGCCTTCCCGGGAAGTGTTCTCGCAGGTCGGAGATCTGGAAGCTTACCGCGTATCCATCGTGAGACCGCTTGAATATGCGCTGTATGTATACAACCACAGAAAAGCGGCAAAGAATGCTTAACCGGATATCATGCGGACATTGAGCAATAGCAGAACGGCAAAAAGGCTGTTGTCCAAGAAGACTCTCTTGGAAACAGCCTTTTTGTTTCGATTCATCGTCCGTCTTACTCCGCCTGATCGTGCAGACGGAGCAGCTGTGAGAACGAATGGATGACAACATCCGCTCCCTTTAGCTCCTGATCCGCTCCGAATCCGGCATAGTGACAGCCGATGACCGTCTGTCCGTTCTCCTTGCCTGCCTCAACATCGGATGAACGGTCGCCGACCATCCAAGCATGTCCGATGTCATGCTGATCGAGCAGCAGTTTAACAAGGTCGACCTTCGTCGATGTTTGATGCTCGCCTGCACTGTATATTCCTTCAAAAAGCGGCATGATTCCTCTTGCTTCGGCAATGCCTTTCACATAATGCTCCAGTCCGTTGCTGGCCACGAACAGCCGGACGCCGCGGCGGTGCAGCTCCTCCAGCGTTTCCTTAACGCCAGGGTACAGAACCGCGGCCTCATTCTCCAAGCCTTCAAGCTCCAGCTGAAGCAGCAGCTCGTCCGCCCTCCGGTGAGCCTCCGGCGTACCGCTTGGCAGGACTTTCTTCCAAATATCCGGAAGGAGCATCCCCAGGCAGCTGAGCATGAGCTCCTCATCCGGCGTTTCGCCTTCGTAATGGCCCTCTTCACGCAAAATGTCGAACAGCTTGTGATAGGCGGGCAGCAAAAGCGTCTCCGTTTGGAACAGGGTTCCGTCCATGTCGAAAATCATCGCTTCCGGTTTGATCAACGTTGCGGTTTTTTCCAAGTCTGGTCCTTCCTTTCACTCCTATGATTTGTCTCTGTCTCCCCTCATCATAAAGGAAGGCATTCTCAACTGCAAACGACATTTCTTGCGCACGGCATAAAAAAATCGTAACTACAAAGGACTTGTTGTGGTTATAACCTATAGAGGAATAACGAAAGGATGAAGAAGATGTCCTTGCCGAACGAATCTTCCCAGACCCAGCACATTCACAATCTGGAATCGGAGCTGCTGAAGGAGCTTAGCCGCTACGAACAAGACGAACAGGCCGCCATCTTGAAGAAGATGATCAGCCGTCTTCGCAAAGAACGTTATATCCGCAGTCCTCTGCAGGTTGTAGGCGAGATGGTTCGAACCCCGTTCATCTGGCTCCTGATGACTGCTGGGATCGCACTCCCTCTGCTGGTGTATGCTTTGCTGGTATGGGTGTCGCTTGCTGTAGAGGGATGACCCCCTTCGTTTGCCGATTCATTTCTTCCTGCCCGGCTGCCAGACCATGACGGTGACTGCACACAGAATCGATGTAATCATCGGCAGAAAGCCCAGCCCTCGAGGCAGGTGCATATCGCTTTCGAAGAGCAGGCTGCCGGCAATCGCAATCATATGATTCAATGCGGCACCTCCTGCAAACCCGCAAGCCAAGGCCATGATTAGAAGCGGAAAGCCTCTCATGTCCCGGTCTCCTTCCCCCTTCGCAGGCTTCGTCTGGCAGCGCGAGCCGTCTCTACCGAAAGCCAGAACATGAAGATCGCCATGACAGGGTGCAATGCCCCTGCTGCCGGAACATTGGCCGTGAAATACTGTGCGAAAACGAGCAAAAGCAGCGCCAGCGAGCTCCACTTGTAACGAGCCGCCATGCTCCCCGCGAATCCGGCGATCAGCATGAGCAGCGGCACGATCTCAAAGATATGAACAAACATGACATGGCTTCTCCACATCGATCCATCACGAAACAGCGCCAGACCTGCAAGCAAGGTTTGAACCGCGATACAGACCGTAAGCAGCCAGGCCAATCCGACGAACGTCCCGCCAAAGAAGGTCTCCCTTCCCTTTGAAACCACTTTTTCCTTCATCATCCTGCTCCTTTTCTTGATCATCGGTATGATTCATGCCATCATCCTATCACCGTCATGTTGCGAACCTGTGACGATCCGTTGCGGGTTGCGTGAAATTTTCCAAAGTCGGCTGGAAACCGTATATAATGGGGGAAAATCAAGGTTACGCCTACCATTGGCTCAACATAGGAGGGGAAACGCACAATGTCGCACACGCTGCTGCTCGTGGATGACGAACGCAAGGTTATCGAGTTTATGGAGCCCTTCCTCCGCCAGGAGGGATTTCGGATTATAACGGCTGCCTCCGGGAAAGAAGCGCTTGACAAAGCCAAGCAGTTTAAGCCGTCCCTGGTCATCCTGGACTGGATGCTGCCGGAAATGAGCGGGATCGAGGTATGCCGGGAGCTTCGAAAAACGAGCCGGGTCGGTATTATTATGGTGACGGCCCGGATCGAGGAGACGGATAAATTGATCGGGCTGGAGGTCGGCGCAGACGATTATGTGACGAAGCCGTTTTCCTTACGGGAGCTTGCGGCCAGAATTCGATCGGTGCTGCGCCGAATGGATCAGCAGGACATGGTGCATGAAGACAAGCTGGTACGGGGAGAGCTCACAATCTCGGAATCCTCGTGCCGCGTGTGGAAGGGCGGAAGGGAGCTGCAACTGACGCCGACCGAGTTCAAAATATTGCTTACCCTCGCTGCAAGGCCGGAGGTCGTATACAGCAGACTGCAGCTGCTGCAAGCGGCAGGTGAAGATGACATCTACAATGACGAGCGAACCGCGGATGCCCATATCAGCCGGATTCGTAAAAAGATCGAGGATGACCCGGCAGCCCCCGTCTATATTAAAACCGTATACGGATTCGGCTATCGGTTTGAGCAGCCATGAGCGCAGGACGTAAAATCTTCTTCGTCATTGCTTCGTTCATCGTAGGGATGAGCGCGGTATTCGTGATGCTGACCTATATCGTAATACGCGACTCCATGGACGTGATGCTGCAGCTTTCCCGCAAGGAGGAGCTCTTGGAAATATCGGAGAGCCTGACACGTTACTATACAGAGAACGGGGGGAGCTTCGCCGGTGTAGAGACCGAGGCAAGCGCGCAGGAGCCCGTGCGGAAAACCGGTCACCAGGAAAGCATTCTGCTCGTATCGCCGGACCAAACCTTACTGCTTCACCAAGGGACAGCCCAGCCAAAACTGATCCGGAACCTGGGCGTCATGCGGGAGCTTACGGCCGACGGAAAGCTCATCGGGAAGCTCTATTACTATGATACGGATGTGGCCAATCTGACCAAGCTGCGGATCGGTACGCCGACCTCCATCGCGATTTTGCTGGGAGGCGGCGCGCTCTTGTTCGTGCTGCTGTCACTCGGTGCAGCCTATTGGATATCCAGAAGGCTGACGTCGCCGCTTCGGGCGCTGATCCCGTTCATTGACCGCCTGGGCCAAGGCGAATACGGCATCCAGGCTCCGGTTGTCTCGAAGGATGAATACGGAAAGGTGGCGCTTGCCTTTAACGGCATGTCCTCCAAGCTGAAGCAGGCCGAGGTTGTCCGCCGCAATTTGGTTGCGGATGTCGCCCACGAGCTTCGCACCCCGCTGACCATCGTCCGCGGCAAGCTCGATCTTCTGCAGCAGTCCGGACAACCGATCGAGCCTACAGGCCTGCTTCCGGTTCAAGACGAGTTGATTCGACTGACCCGTCTGGTAGGTGATCTGCATCAGCTGTCCCTTGCGGAGGCAGGCAAGCTCCCGTTGGACGTGAAGCCTTGTGATATGACCAAGCTGCTGCAGCGGCTTATCGAACGGATCTCGCCCGAAACCGAGGACAAGGCTTTGGTTGTACGATTCACGAGCACTACGGCCAATACGACGGTTCCGGTCGATCCGAACCGGATCACCCAAGTATTTCTGAATCTTCTGATCAACGCGATCCGGTACACGCCAGAAGGCGGGGACATCTACGTTTCGCTTCATGAAGACGAGGACTCGAAGCGGCTTCGTATCGATATCCGGGATTCGGGCCCGGGGATTGACGAGGAACATCTTCCGTATCTCTTTAATCGCTTCTACCGTACCGACCAAGCGCGCGCCCGTCACCAGGGCGGCATGGGGCTGGGGCTTGCAATCGCCAAGGAGCTGGTTGACTCCCATGGCGGGGCCATCGAGGTGGAGAGCCGGCTCGGACGCGGGACGACATTCAAAGTCAGCTTGCCCTATCTCCACCCGGCCAGCTGACCGGATTGATTCAGTTGGGCTTTGAGACTGGTGGCATCGTCTAAGAAAATACCGCTAACGCTATGCACATGACAAAGACAGGCTGCATGAGGGGCATATTTGCCCTCCGGCCTGTCTTTTGCGTTCTGTTCATACCCTGCATGCAGCCCTATCCTCAGAAGATTTTCTTGGTCGCCCGGTCATCCTTAATGATTTCCACCGCTTCACGGAACCGGATCGAGTGGATAATTTCGCGCTCACGCAAAAATTTAAGACTGTCCTGCAAATCCACATCATCTGTCATATCGATGAGCCACTGATATGTAGCGCGCGCTTTCTCTTCCGCCGCAATATCCTCATACAAATCGGCGATCGGATCACCCTTGGCCTGAATATAGCTTGCGGTCCAAGGAACCCCGGCTGCGTTCTCATAGTACAGTGCATTGTCATGATTCGCATAGTGTGCGCCGAGACCTGCCGCCTCAAGCTCCTCCACGGTCGCATCCTTCGTCAGCTTGAACACCATCGCGGCAATCATCTCCAGATGGGCAAATTCCTCCGTCCCGATATCGTTGAGCAAGCCGATCACCTTATCCGGGATGGTATAACGCTGATTGAGATAACGCAGCGCCGCTGCAAGCTCTCCGTCCGCTCCTCCGTACTGTTCGATCAGAAATTTCGCCATTCTCGGATCGCATTTACTTACCCGCACCGGATATTGAAGCTTCTTCTCATATACCCACATGGACTCTTTTACGCCTCCTTCATTAGCTCTACGCGTTTCTACGGGCTGCATGCAACAATCGGCACACCATCGGCTGCAGCCCGTTGGTATACCCTCCTACACCTGCCAAGGCCATGGCCCTTGAGCCCATTCGAACGGATATTTGGAGTAAGCACGGCCAAAATTCTGGAGTGGTCCGTACAACTCCTGGAAATGCTTCGCGAGGATCGTTCGCTCCTGTGTCAGCTTATTGAACTGTTCAATGCTTTTAAGATCATCAGGATGGGTGTCTAGGTACAGGTTCAGCTCGACAAGGACAAAGTCCAATGCCTGCAGCTGCTCCAGCAATTCGTAGTACTTCGGATCTCCGGCCTGAGGTCTTCCATCAGTCACGGCCTTTCACTCTCCTTTAAATTTACGTGATGTGTACGGACTGTACAGTGCGGGCCACAGCGTTCCATGCCTTAACGCCTCGGCAGGACTGAACTGCGGCAGGCCCGGCGGTTGAAAGACAATAAATTGATTGACCGGCACGACATACGTTCTGTACGGTTTGGGGGGGCAAGGATCAAACGGGGAATGGAATACGGAATATACACGCTCCTCTGGATTTGCCTTCAAAGGGGATACCTCCTTCTCTATTTACGGTAGCGGTTCTTCTTATAGGGTTCTTCGTAATTAACATATGTCAATCGCCCAGAAAATGAACTTCAAAATGACAAAAAAACCCTTCCCGCGAAAAATTACCGCGAAAAGGGTTGTCTATTGGTGCAGCTGTGTCAAAACTTGATTTTAATTTGGAACAAGCCGGCCTTGCGCATAGCGGCGTAAATAATGATAACGAGCGGGCCGATAAAGAACCCGATCACGCCGACCAGCTTAAAGCCGACATACATGCTGATCAGCGCAGGCAATGCGCCGATGCCCACGGCATCCCCGATCACCTTCGGCTCCAGTACCCGGCGAATGACCGTAATCAGGATAAATAGAAGGATAAGGCCGACTCCCGTAAAGATATCCCCCACGACAAGCTGGTAGATCGACCACGGCACCAAGACGGAGCCGACGCCGAGAATCGGAAGGATATCGACAATCGTAACCAGGAGCGCAATGGCGAGCGGGTAATTGATCCCCAGCACCAATAGTCCGAGCAATGTAATGACATATGTGAACAAGCTGAGGATAAGCTGTGCCCTTAAAAATCCGAAAATGGATTTTTTCAAGCTGAGCAGCACTTCATTCACCTGCGACTGGGACGACTCGTCAAACAGAGACAGTACTTTTTCGCGCATCGTGTCCAGGCTGTAGGCGAACATATACACAGCGACAAAAAATACGATGGACGTGACAAACAGATTCGGCAAGGACTTGGCGAAGGACAAAAAGGCCGAAGATACCGAGTTGACCAGCGACTGGACATAAGATGAAATATTCGACATAAACTGTGTCAGGCTGTCCGCCAGCCCTGGCGAAATGCCGTTTAACGCGTCCTGTGCTTGAATAATCGTATGCTGCAAAAACTCGTTCGCACTTTCAAAATATTGCGGTGCCCGGCTCCAATACTCGACGAGCTGGCTGAACACCTGCACTCCGATCAAATACGCGAGTGCAAGCAGGAGCAGCAGGAACAGCGTGCTTGTCACCGTCACTGCAGCCAGGCGCTTGAATCGAAGCCGATTGATCAGGAGCCGATTGAGCGGCTCCAGGGAAATCGCAATGACGATCGCCAGTAAAAACGGCGCTCCCACCGTAAACATACCGTACAATAACAAGAGCCCCAGCGCGATAAATATCAGCTGCTTAATCGACATAGTCCACTTCCTAATCCATAGAATCTAGCCGTGCTATCAGAGACTGCCCTCCGGCTTCTGATGAATAATGACTCGGGTTACGCGCAGACGGGTAGACTCCTCGACTTCAAACACAACGCCGTCAAACGTTGCTTTCCTCCCTACGACGGGGTTGCCTTCCAGCTCGTTGAACAGCCAACCGCCGATGGAGTCGATATTCTGCTCTTCAATCGAGAGCCCTGTCAAATCATTCACGTCCTCAATAAGCATGCGTCCATCTACGGAGATATAATGGTCATGCACTTCCACTTCCGGGCGCTCGTCCTCAAACTCATCATACAAGTCCCCGACGATCTCCTCAAGAATCTTCTCGGCGGTCAGAATCCCTGCCGTTCCTCCGTATTCATCCACGACAAGGGCCATCTGCTCGTGTCTGGCTTGCATTTGGCGCAGAACCTGGCTGATCTCCATCGACTCGGAAACGTCCATAATCGGTCGGACCAGCGCCGCAAGATTGCGCTGCTTGTCAGGCTCGGCCAGCAGAAGATCGGTAATGTGGACGAATCCGATAATGCGGTCCTTGTTGTCGGTTGCGACCGGATAGCGGGAATGTTTCGTCTCGGTGATAATTCGCAGATTTTCTTCTAGGGAGTAATTCGTGAACAGACAGATCATGTCGGTTCTTGGCAGCATGATTTCACGGGCCTTCAAATCGGAGAAATCGAACAGGTTGTCCATCAGCTGCATCTCATTCTGGTCGATAACGCCGCTCTTCGCGCTCTCGTTCATCAGGATGCGGATCTCTTCTTCCGAGTGCGCAGCCTCCGCCTCGCTGGCAGGCTCGATTCCGACCAGCTTCAAGATGCGGTTCGCCGATGCATTAAGCACCCAGATCACGGGCAAAAAGATCCGGTAAAACCAAAGCAGCGGCGCCGACAGAATCAGCGCAGTGCCTTCGGTTTTCTGAATGGCCAGCGATTTCGGCGCAAGCTCCCCTAATACAATATGCAGGAACGTGATGATGCAGAAGCCGACCGCAACCGAGATCGTGGTGATGACTCGTTCATCCGTAAACCCTATGCTGTGCATGATCGGGGCGACAAGAAGCTCCGATATCGCAGGCTCTCCGATCCATCCGAGACCCAGCGAGGTGAGCGTGATCCCCAGCTGCGTAGCCGACAGATAGGCGTCCAGCTTCTGATTGACCTTTAGCGCAAAGCCGGCAAGCCTGTTCCCTTCGCTTACGAGCTGGGTTAGCCGCGACTGCCGCATTTTGACTAATGAAAACTCGGCAGCCACGAACACGCCGTTCAGCAGTACTAGCAGTAATACCAAGAGCAAATTCAAAATCAGTTTCCCGACCTCAAATCCCTCTGTCATGATGATACGCCTTCTTTCCGGATTCTAGTTAGTCTTTGCTTTTCTGGACTTGAAGTCGACACCCCGGTAATACATGTCCGCCACCAGCAGGTTCGGCCCGCAGCAGCTTACCGCATCGCAATGGCAGTTTACGGTCTGATTCAGCGGGTGCCCCGTCGACCATGCTTCAAAGATGTCATCAAGCCTCTGTCCTTTAATATTACCAAAAGCCGGAATATCAGCAAAATCCGTCACGTATACGTCACCTGAGAATAAATTCACGTTTACCCGGTTGCGCCCGTCCGGATCGTTCCGGACCGTAACATTGCGCTCCGTGCGGAGACGTCGAAGCAATGCCTGATCATCCTCATCCGAGCTGCAAGCAAAGAACGGCAGCGTTCCGAACAGCATCCAAATGTCGGGATCGCGCGCGTCCAGCAAGCCGTGTATGGCTGCCTTCGTATCGGCCAGCGACAAGACCGGGAGCGAGGATGCAAAATTCGAAGCATACATCGGATGCACCTCATGCCGCTTGCAGCCCATCTCCTTGATC
The DNA here is from genome assembly GCF_038003785.1 of Paenibacillus sp. FSL W8-0919. Classification (NCBI taxonomy): domain Bacteria; kingdom Bacillati; phylum Bacillota; class Bacilli; order Caryophanales; family Paenibacillaceae; genus Paenibacillus; species Paenibacillus sp. FSL W8-0919. The sequence continues at coordinate 2,709,029 of NZ_JBBOPV010000001.1, read as the reverse complement.
AGCTTGTGAATTCCGCCCAGCTTCTGATGGGTTCGATAGTTAATCATCGATTCGGCGGATATATACATCCCCGCATCACTCAGCTTCTCCGAATTAAGAAGCATCGTATCATACATACGATATGCTGTCTCCTTGGAGACCGGACGAGCGCTGTTTGCAAAACCGACCTCGTAGAAATCATCTCCGTTTAAGTAGTTGAAGGAGATATGCATGACATCCAGATAGGGCAGCATTTTTTCATATCTGCTGATATCCAGCGTCAGATTGGAGTTGATCTGCGTTCGGATCCCCCGTTCTCTCGCATATTTAAGGAGCGGCACGATCACATCATCCACCGTTTTGCCAAGAAAAGCCGGTTCGCCGCCTGTCAGGCTGATCGTCTGCAGATGCTCCACCTCATCCAGCCGCTTTAGCATCATATCGAGCGGCAGCATCGGCGCTTCCTTCATCACCAGCATATCCCCCACGGCACAGTGCTCGCACCGCATATTGCATAGATGGGTTACGGTCATTTCCACGCTGGTCAGCACATGCTTGCCATGCTGACGCAAGGATGTAATGGGATCCCACGGATCATAACTCGGCGAAATCGGCCTTAGGGCCGGTGGTGTTGGCTGTGCTGTATTACTCATGGTTTACTCACCTTATTTCTTTGAATTACCGGTTCAATCAGATACAACGTCTTTATGTACCCGGACGGCTGACAGTTCATGGTTCATTATATGATTATAGCATATCTGTATAGAAGGTCTCTGCATGTACCTGTATCGTTATTGGGCTGGTTTCTGTTCCGGCCCCGGCTCCAGCGGGTCCTCCGCAGTCGTTACTGCCATCCTCCTCGGCAGCAGCCAACGCGGGCTCCACCAGTTGGCCTTCCCGAGCAGCTTCATAAACGCCGGTACGAGCAGCACCCGAATGATGGTCGCGTCCAGAAGCACCGCAACCGTCAGCCCGAGCCCGATCGCTTTCATAACTTCATTGTCCGTAAAAATAAATGCGCCCACGACCACGGCAAGAATCAGGGCCGCGCTCGTAATCAATCCTCCCGTGCTCTCAAGACCTTCGGCTGTGCTGTATTCGTTATCCCCCGTGCGCTCATAATTCTCCATAATGCGGGAGATCATCATGACCTCGTAATCCATGGAGATGCCGAAGACTACGCAAAAGATCAGAATCGGCAGCAGGGCGAAAATCGTTCCCGTGTAAGATACCCCGAGCCAATCCGCACCGATTCCCTCCTGGAACACCCACACCACGACCCCAAGCCCTGCCCCAAGGCTGAGCATATTCATCAGGCTCGCCTTAAGAGGGAGCAGCACGGAGCGAAATGCGATCAGCAGAATCACATACGTCACGGCAAATACAAAGCCCAGCACAAGCACAATGTGTTCCTGCATCTTGTTCATAATATCAAGCTTATAAGCCGGGCTTCCGGTAACATGCGTCACCAGACCCGGCGTATCCATCATTCTCAGATCCCGGACAAGCTGAGCCGTCAATGCATGCGCCTCCCCGTATTCCGGGACTACGGCTACAACCGCCATCTTATCACGAACCAGCCGGTACTGCTCCAGCTGCTCCCGGATATCCGCACGGGACAAATATTTCGCCACTTTCTCTTCCGATCCCCGGCCGATGCTCAGATAGCTGTCAACCTGTTTAACACCAGGCATCATCCGCACTTCGTCCGTATAAGCCTTTAACGCGCGGATGCTTTGGGGATCGTCATAGGCGGCCGGAAGCTCAGCTGCAACCACAATGGAGTTCAACTCGCGTACATCGTATGCGCGCGTCATTAAATCATTGCCGTATCGGGATTCATATTTCGGCGGCAGCACCTCGGCAGCCGGAATGGCGATATTCATGTTTCTTACCGGATAAATGGCTGCCAACAGCAGCGCGATAACAGCTACGGAGATGATGACAGGATGTGCCATCACAAATCGGGAGACATTTCGCCAGAACCCGGACGGAAGGACAACTTCACGGCGCGATCTATATCTTTTCGGAAGGAGGGGCAGGGCGTGGATTCGTTCTCCCAGAATACCGAGCAGCGCCGGCAGGAGCGTATTACCGGCAAGAACCGATACGACCACGACCGTAATGCCTCCGATGCTGAAGGAGCGGAAAATCGGCAGATCAATAAAGCTCATCGCCGCAAATCCGATCAGAACGGCTCCCCCGGAGAACATCACCGCTTTTCCGGCTGTCGCGCAGGTAATCGCCAGGGCCTTCTCCACGTCCCCGTTCCTGAGCTCTTCCTTGAAACGGCTAACAATAAGCAATGCATAATCAATGCCCACGGCCAATCCCAGCATCGTAACGGCATTCGGCAGAAAATTGCTGATCGACCCGTCCGCCAGCGCCAGGAAATACAAAGCTCCCATCGTGGTCGCGACGCTCACCAGCCCGGCGATCAGCGGGAGAACTGCAGCCGTCCATGTGCCAAAGACCACTAGAAGGATTAGCAGCGCAGCAGGAATGCCGATGATTTCCGCCCGGATAATATCGCTCTTCACGGCCTCATTCATATCGGCGAATACGGCGGTATTCCCGGTAATATAAGCGTCTGCACCGACAATGTCGGGCACGTTACTGCGGATCTCCCCAAATCGCCGGAGCGCTTCCGACGCGTCCAGATTCAGAAGCACCTTCACCGCAACGATATGGTCCTCGCCGGTTTGGCGTGAGGACGTATTCATATAGATATCCCTAACATACGGAAGTGACCGCAGCGGCGCCAGCTCCTCCAAAATTCGCTTCTGCGCCGTCCCGGCCGTCAAATTCTCTTTCGTCCTGCTTACCACTACAATATCGAGGGACGCCGCAGACAGTCCGAGCCCCTCTTCAAGCTTCTCGAGCCCGACCTGTGAAGGGCTGTCCTTCGGCGTAAAACCGTTATGCTCCAGTATGGAAGGGAGCTTGAGCGCAAACGGAAGCAGCACGCAAAACAAAGCCAACCAGGCAAGAACAATGGCTTTACGGCAGCGGTAAATCTGCTGCCCCCATCTATACAGCGGTGTCGGGTGGCTATCCTGTCTCACGAGTCTACCTCCTAGTTAACAATAATCAGTCCACGTTAGCTTGTCCGATACCGGCAATCATGACGGCCAGTGTTTTGGACAAATCCACTTCATAAGGCGCGGCTAGCGGCACCCCTTCTGCATCCGTTAGCACCCGAACGACCGGACGGTGCGGTACATGGGGATGAACCTTGGAGACAACCCCGCTCTCCCCTGTGTGGAGCTTCACGGTGATCCCGGGTGGGTATATCGCGACCCGATCCCGGAACACTTCGAGAAATTTCTGTTCATACAGCGTCCCCGACCCGGTATACATCACTTCTGCCGCATGATGCGGCAGCAGCGCGGGCTTGTATACCCGCTGTGTCGTCATGGCATCATAGGAATCGGCGATTGCAACCCACTTGGCATAATCGTGAATTTCCGGTCCCTTCAACCCGCGGGGGTAGCCGCTGCCGTCCAGGCGTTCATGGTGGGAGAGCGCGCAGTGCGCCGCCATTAGCGGAATGTTGGGCTCGTTCTTTAGAATCTGATAACCGAGCTCCGTATGTCTCTGTACTTCGCGAAACTCCTCCAAACTCAGACGTCCCGGCCGCTGCAGCAGCGACTGGGATATTCTGGTCTTGCCTATATCATGGAGGAGTGCCCCGAGACTCAGCACCCGGAGCTCCTCACGGCTGTAACCGAAGGATAAGCCCAGCACCGTCGTATACAAGCATACGTTTAATGAATGGCGATACAAATTGTAATCATTGGTGTTCATATCGGTCAGCAGCACCATACATTCCTCGTGCTCCGACAGTTCATCCATTATCGCTTCCATGACGCCGGAAAAGGCCTTTCCCAGATGGAGAAAGCTTCCTCCCAGATCCGGACGACTCTCCAATTTTTTGAAATTGCTCCGGATTGACTGAATGGCCCTGAGCCGTGTTTCTTCCGACAGCAGCTCCTGTACCACGATATCCTCTGTCATCGCATCCTGGATATACACATAACTGATCTCCAGCCCGCCAAGACGGCGGATCAGGCGATCCGTCAACTCCACACCTTCGGACAGCAGCACCAGACCGTCACTGTTATATATTTTTTTACCAATTACCATTCCCGGCTTCAACGCATCAATAGGTATTAGACGCAATCCGTCACTTCCTCTGCTATTCGTCACACGTATGGGATTTATGCGCCTGGCCTTTACAGGGTGCTGTACGTAAAAACCGGATGGTTTAGGCTTAACCTGTTCTTTATTCTGTATATTAGTGCATAATAAACAGCCAGAATACGGCAGCCAGAACAAAACGGTAAATCGCAAAATGCGTAAGCCGGATCTTCTGTATAAGCTTCATAAAGGCCAAGACAACAAAATAAGCGACAACAAACGAAACAATAAAACCTGCAATAAATACGCCGATCGTGTCCGACGTAAAGTTTCGGTAAGAATCCAGCAGCTCATAGCCGGACGCGGCACACATAATCGGAATTGCAATCAGAAACGAAAAGTCAGCCGAAGCCTTGTAGCTGACACCGCTGATCATGCCTCCGGCGATGGTGGAGCCCGACCTGGAAAACCCCGGCCACAATACGGATATAATCTGATACAAACCGATCAAAAACGCCTGCTTGTACGTCATATCATCCACATCTTCAGCGGTCAATCGAGCTTTATGTTTATTGTACCACTCCGCGAAAATCATAAAAATGCCCCCTGCGACAAGCGCAAACAAAACGGTCTGAGCATGGAACAGGCTTTTGATGAAATCTCTTGCGAAATAGGCAACAAGCAGCGCCGGGGCAATCCCCAACAAAACGTGGATCAGATTCAGTCTCTTCGGCGCTGCCTTGGCAATCGGCTCGCTGCGGCTCCATCCAAGCAGTGTAAGGATACGGTTCCAGTAGACGATCGCGATCGCCAATATGGCTCCCAATTGGATGACCACCTCGAACGTCTTCATGATGGGCGTCTGATCGTCATATCCGAGCATCTTTGCCGTTAAAATCATATGCCCCGTAGAGGATACCGGGATGAATTCGGTGAAGCCCTCTACAATTCCCAATATGATGGATGTAAGAAAATCCATGTCCATCCCCTTCCTTTAACCTTTGTCCTCCTCATATGTATGCTCGGCCAAAGGAAGTTAGTCGAAGGAGATGTTCAGGATATCCAGCGGGGAACAAGCGTCTCGTCAAGCGATCCGGGTCTTGACAGCTCTTCCCTAAGCAAATCCCGGATAAATTCCGGAAGCATATAAGCCGTGTCCGTACCAAGAGCCAGTGTTTCATAGCCGATCTTGAACGTGAACATGTCCAGCGTGCCTACCCTGTATTCCCGTGTACGCTCGAGCGGCTGTCCGCCCAGCGTAATGCTTGTGATTTTATGGTAAGGCAATCCCGATGGATCATAATGAACCTGTAGTCCGTCCACTGCCAAACAGCCCAATATATAACCGCGAAATCCGAACCCCGTAATCTTCTTGTTGTTAAACTCCAGAAGCAGGCTCTCTTCCAGCGCCTGATAAATATGCTCTCCACGCAGAGTTACGACGCAGGGATTGATCGGGGACGGGCACAGACTGTGCAGCATGCCGGCGCTGATTTCACCCTTCGGAAGCGGTCCGAGCAGCTGCCCGGAATTAACGATGGCAAACTCGGCTCCCGTATGGTGCAGCACCGCCTGGGCGAGCAGATTCGCAAATGGCGATTCCTCTTCGTAATGGATCGGAAGCTTGCGGTCAATGACCGCTACCTGTTCCTGCAGCCGCTGCTCGGCCAGTTCATGATGCCGCATAATCGCCTGCTCGACAATCGGCTCAATCAGCGCTTGATCCACGGAAAGCAGCAGCCCTTCCCTGCTCATAAATCGATCATTCTCACTGCTCCGCTCCATGACTAGCCGACCGACATAATTCCCGAATTTTCCGGCACCGCATATGACGGTGCCACCGATGACAAGCGGGTCCTCGAGCACATGATGGGTATGACCGCCCAAAATAATATCGATGCCTTCAATGTTTTCCGCCAATCGTTTATCCGTCGTTAAACCGAGGTGCGACAGTACAATGACGAGATCGCATCGATCCGACAGCAGCCGTACCTGCTCCGCGATCGCTTGATCCGGGTCGGAAGCCTCCCAGCCCAGCAGCTGATAAAACCCCGCGAAAGCAGCCGTCGCACCGGTGATTCCCACCCGGATGCCTTCCTTCTCAACGACGATGCTCGGCTTCATCCAGCGTGGGGGGGCACCACTCGTGGTCTCGCGGATATTGCAGCAGACGACGGGACATTGAAGACCGGCGTATAGATGTTCCAGCACATCCGCCGGAAAGGTAAGCCCTTCATTGTTGCCGATGGTAATTGCGTCGTATCCTGTCAAATTCATAATATCCACGTTCGCCTGTCCCATCGAGCCTTCCGTCTCGACAGCGGCTCTGTCCATATGGTCGCCTATATCAAGCACCAGCACCGGGCCTTGCGCGGCCGTTCTTTCCCGGGAAATAATAGCCGCCGCGCTACTCATCATTTCAAAATGACTATGTATATCATTTGTATACAGGATTGTAAGCTTCTGGTCATGGCTCTTCTTCAGCATTCAGGCGGCCTCCTCCCATGTTCGTATCACGTGATTTTCCGGTCTTTCAAGCATAACATTTTGACGAGGAATATGGTATATTGTAGCCCAGAAGAATTATGAGGTGATGCAAAATGTCGACGACTATTCCGATCCTATTATTCGCGGGGCTGGCCGATCGAATCGGTTCCGCTTCGCTTGCGTTTTCCGTACCCGCCCTTCCGATTACAGCCGGAGAATTAAAGCACAAGCTTAGCGACGCTTACCCGGACGCCGCACAGCAGATCGCGGTTTCGTTCGTAGCAATCAATCAAGAATATGCGTTGGAGGATCAGCTTATTCAGTCAGGGGATGAGGTTGCTCTGATTCCGCCTGTATCCGGCGGAGACGGTGCCGGGGAGCAGCGCTGCAGAAGCGCTCAGTCCCCCGATGGAACTTGTCTGATCACGTCCGAGAAGCTCTCGGTCGAGGAGACCGTGGCGAAGGTCCATGATGCCAACCATGGCGCAACGCTCTCTTTTATCGGCACGACCCGGGAGATGACCGGAGAGCAACGAACGGTTACGCTAGAGTATGATGCCTATATCCCCATGGCGCTAAAAGAATTGCAGCAAATTTGTCGAGACATTTCCAATCAGTGGCCTGGCACCTTATGCGCGATTTCCCACCGCATTGGCACAGTCGATATTGGTGAAACCAGCGTGGTCATTGCCGTCTCTTCGCCTCATCGAAACGACTGCTATGAAGCAAGCAGGTATGCCATCGAGCAGCTGAAGCGAACCGTCCCGATCTGGAAAAAGGAAATCTGGGATGACGGCTCCGAATGGAAAGGCCCGCAAACTGGCCCATGGGACCCGACTGCTAGGCTATAAGACTTATTCAATCATTGTAAAACCATAATTTTCTTGCTAAGATGGTCTTAACTTTTCATTTATATAAGGGCAAGAGGTGCAATGATTTGAGAGTACATGTCACGGACCTGAGACCCGGCGATCACATCCAACAAGATGCATTCAACAGTAACGGCGTTCATGTTCTTCGCAAAGGAACGATTCTGCGCATGGAGGACATATCCAAGCTCCTTCAGCACGGCATCGATTATATCGATATTTCCCCCCGCCAGCTTGCAGAATCCATCGAGCTGCTATCCGATATCTCGGAATCGTTCCGACAGGTTCAACCGCAGTTCAATCTCGCGTTCGACGGGTGCAGATCCATGTTCGAGGAAGCGGCAATGACGGGAAAGTTTAATGAATCCGTCGTCGACGACACCTTTCATCCGCTCGTCGACTCGCTCAGCGAACAGAAGGACGTGGTTTCTCTCCTGCTTCTGTTTAATGGCAAGGATGATTACACCTACCGCCACTCCATTCAAGTTGGAATGCTGTCCTATTATATCGCCGAATGGATGGGCTATTCTGAGCAGGAAGCGTATGACATCGGCAAAGCCGGCTTCCTCCATGATATCGGAAAGTGCCGAATCCCCCGGGAAATACTCGATAAACCCGGCAAGCTGACACCGGACGAATATGAGCAAGTCAAGCTGCACACCATTTACGGCTACGAAATGATCTATGAATCAACGCAGGACAAAATCACTGCAACCGTGGCCCTCCAGCATCATGAACGGGGCGACGGCTCCGGATATCCGAAAGCGATCGGCGAGGATCAGATCCACCCCTACGCGCAGATTTGCGCAGTCGCCGATGTCTACAGCGCCATGACGACCAACCGGGTGTATCAATCCAAGCAGCAGCTGCTGACCGTTCTGCGGGAGCTCTACGGCCTCAGCTTCGGCAAGCTGAACGGGAAGGCGACTCATGCGTTCATCCGGCAGATGCTTCCATATTTCATCGGTAAAAAAGTCGTCCTGACAACCGGCGAATCAGGCATCATCGTTGCGAATAACCAGTCGGACTACTTCCGTCCCCTCGTTCAAGCCGGAGAGCGCTTTATTGATCTGTCCAAGGAACCGGATACCGAGATCCAGGAGATCTTGCTCTAAAATGAACTCATGCCTTACGTATATACATAAACGAAAATTCCCCGGCGATTGAAACAGCAAATCGTCCGGGGAATTTATTTGTAGAACAGATTACCGCCAAAACATCGTAAAGCAAGCCGTCCCACAGGCTTCCCCGGTTATATACGGAACAAGCTCGCAGTTTATTCGAATGTTGGTAGGTTTGCATTCCTGGAGAAGCCCCGCTCTTTTGTAAGGCTTATTGTCCGAGTAGCGACGATGCACATTCAATGTCTGAAAAAACTCGAAACCACCGCGAAATGAGAAATATTTGCCTCAGCGAATACCTCGCAATAACAGAAAGATGGGCTGCCCAAGATCTGTGATCTCGCGGGCAGCCCATTCTTCGATGTCAGCCTATATTCTAATCCTGCTTGGAAGTTATTAACCGATGGAGCCTTCCATTTCGAACTTGATGAGGCGGTTCATTTCGACCGCATACTCCATTGGCAGTTCTTTCGTGAACGGCTCAATGAAGCCCATAACGATCATCTGAGTAGCTTCGTCCTCGGTAAGACCACGGCTCATAAGGTAGAACAGCTGATCCTCGGATACCTTGGATACCGTCGCCTCATGCTCTAGCGTAATGTTGTCGTTCTTGATCTCGTTGTATGGAATCGTATCGGATGTCGACTCATTATCGAGAATCAGCGTATCGCACTTGATATTCGCCTTCGCGCCTTCGGCGTTGCGGCCGAACGATGCCAGACCGCGGTAGGTTACTTTACCGCCGTGCTTACTGATCGATTTCGATACGATCGTTGAAGTGGTGTCCGGAGCCAAGTGAAGCATCTTCGCACCTGCATCCTGGTGCTGGCCTTTGCCTGCAACCGCGATGGAGAGCACCATGCCTTTGGCGCCGCGTCCTTTCAAGACAACGGCAGGGTATTTCATGGTCAGCTTGGAGCCGATGTTGCCGTCGACCCATTCCATCGTTGCATTCTCTTCCGCAACCGCGCGCTTGGTCACCAGGTTGTAGATGTTCGGCGCCCAGTTCTGGATTGTCGTGTAGCGAACACGTGCATCCTTCTTGCAGATAATCTCGACAACTGCGCTATGAAGCGAGTTCGTGCTGTAGATCGGAGCCGTACAGCCTTCGACATAATGCACGAAGCTGCCTTCGTCGGCAATGATCAGCGTACGCTCGAACTGACCCATGTTCTCGGAGTTGATACGGAAGTACGCCTGCAGCGGAATTTCACATTGCACGCCCTTCGGAACATAGATGAAGCTTCCGCCGGACCATACCGCGCTGTTCAGCGCGGCAAATTTATTATCTGCCGGCGGAACGACTGTTGCGAAGTATTCTCTAAAGATTTCCGGATGCTCTTTCAGAGCGGTATCCGTGTCCATAAAGATAACGCCTTGATCTTCAAGGTCCTTCTGCATGTTGTGGTATACCACTTCGGATTCGTACTGCGCCGATACGCCTGCAAGGAACTTCTGCTCCGCTTCCGGGATCCCGAGCTTGTCGAAGGTTTCCTTAATTTCGGCTGGAACCTCCTCCCAAGTCTTCCCTTGCTTCTCGGACGGTCTTACATAGTACTGGATGTCGTTGAAATCCAGCTCATCGAGATCGCCGCCCCAACGAGGCATCGGCATCTTCTCGAACTGCTCCAGCGCCTTCAGGCGGAATTCCAGCATCCACTCCGGCTCATTCTTGATTTTGGAAATTTCCGTAACGACCTCGCGGGTCAATCCTTTACCAGTTTGAAAAACGGCTTTGTGCTCGTCACGGAAACCATATTTATACTCTTCTAATTCGGGTGCCTTTTTAGCCATTTGACTTACCTCCCTATCGATCTATTGTCATTCGCTTACTTCGCGTCTATTCCTTTTCGGAGTGCGTTCCACGCGAGTGTTGCACACTTAATGCGGGCAGGAAACTTGTTAACACCGGATAGGGCTTCAATATCCTCGTACTCTTCGAATTCAACGTCCTCGCCCTGCATGAGGGAGGAGAACCGGTCCGCCAGGCTCAGCGCCTCTTCGAGCGATTTGCCTTTTACGGCGTCCGTCATCATCGAGGCGGAAGACATGCTGATGGAGCAGCCTTCCCCCGTATATTTGGCATCAGCCACGACCCCGTTCTCAACTTTCAGCTGCAAGGAGATTCGGTCTCCGCACGTCGGGTTGTTCAAATCGACCGTTACCGCGTCGTCCTCGAACTTTCCGCGGTTGCGGGGATTTTTATAATGATCCATGATGACACGTCTGTATAAATCATCAAGTTGCATCGCCAAAATACTCCTTTGTCTGGATTAAGGCGCTAACTAACCGATCAACGTCCTCTTCTGTATTATACAGATAAAAGCTTGCGCGTGCCGTAGAAGATACTTTCAGCCAGCGCATCAGCGGTTGACAGCAGTGATGGCCTGCCCGGATCGCGATGCCCTGCGCATCAAGAACGGTTGCCACATCATGCGGATGAATATCGCCGAGATTAAAGGTAACGATCCCGACCTTGCGCTCGCGCGGGCCGTAAATCGTCACGCCCTCAAGCTCGGACAAACGATTCATCGCATAAGCAGCGAGCTTCTCTTCATGCTGCTCGATGGCATCCATGCCGATCTCCTGAAGGAAATCGATGGCTGCGCCAAGACCGACAGCCCCGGCAATGATCGGCGTTCCCCCTTCAAACTTCCAAGGGAGCTCCTTCCACGTCGACTCATACAAGCCGACATCGTTGATCATTTCGCCGCCAAACTCGATCGGCTCCATTGCCTCCAGCAGCGCCTTCTTGCCGTAGAGCGCCCCGATGCCGGTTGGAGCACACATCTTGTGTCCGGACAAGGCATAGAAATCGCAGCCTATATCCTGAACATCCACCTTCATGTGCGGAGTGCTCTGCGCACCGTCTACAACGATGACGGCACCGTGACGGTGAGCGATTTCGGCTATTTGCTTCACAGGATGGATCACGCCCATGACATTGGAGACATAAGCGATCGCTACCAGCTTCGTACGGTCTGTGACCAACGCCTCGACATCCTCGACGCGAATCGTGCCGTCAGGCTGCAGCGGAATATATTTCAGCGTAGCGCCGGTGGCGATGGCCACCTGCTGCCACGGAATGAGATTGCTGTGATGCTCCATTTCGGTCAGGACGATTTCATCGCCGGGACCGCATACGGAGCGTGCATAAGACGAGGCAACCAGGTTCAGCGCCGTCGTCGTGCCGCGCGTGAAAATAATTTGCTCGGAGCTTTCGGCATTAATGAAACGGGCGACCTTCTCCCGTGCTCCTTCATAGGCGTCCGTCGCACGGCTGCCGAGCGTGTGAACCCCGCGGTGGACGTTGGAGTTCTCCCATTCATAATACCGCTTGACGGCGTCTATTACGACCTTCGGCTTCTGTGAAGTCGCCGCATTGTCGAGATAGACCAGCGGATGTCCGTTGATCTCCTGATGGAGGATGGGAAATTGCTCTCGAATCCGGGCAATCATTGTCCCAGCTTCCTTTCAACGAGCCCCTGCAGCTGGTCACGAAGTCCCTCCAGCGGGATTTCGCTGACGACCGGAGCGAGGAAACCGTAAATGATGAGCGATTCCGCCACCGTGCGTGAAATTCCGCGGGACATGAGGTAGTAAATCTGCTCCTGGTTCACTTGACCGACGGATGCAGCATGACCTGCAGTTACGTCATCCTCATCGATGAGCAGAATCGGGTTGGCGTCGCCGCGCGCTTTCGGGCTAAGCATCAGCACCCGTTCGGTTTGCTGACCGTCAGCCTTCGTTGCACCCTTCTCGATCTTCGTAATCCCGTTAATGATCGCTTGCGCTTCTTCGCGCATGACCGCGCGGGTAATCATCTGGGACGCCGAGCTCTTGCCGAAATGCTTCGCTTGGGTGGTGTAATTGATCTTCTGGGAGCCGGAGCCGACCGCGATGACCTTCGCATCGGATGTCGAACCGTTGCCCTTAAGAACGCTCATCGTATCGCTTGCCGTATCCCCGTCGTTCATCTCTCCGACAATCCATTCGATGGAGCCGTCGTTCTCGACGACCGCGCGGCGATACGTGACGTCCGTTGCTTCAGCAGCCAGCTGATGCACTGATGCATAGCGGACCTTGGCGCCGTTTTTAACGAACACTTCCACCGCTCCGTTATGGGTCACAGAAGCGTTCAACGCATCGGACACGTAGTTATCGACATAAGTGACCATGCTGTTCGCTTCGGCAACGACGAGAATATGCGGAGCAAAGGTTGCACCGGCGTCGTCTGCCAGCAGCACAGCCTGCATTGGAACGTCGACTTCGACATTTTTCGGAACATACAGGAATACCCCGCCGTTCCACACCGCCGCATGCAAAGCCGCCATTGCGTGTTCATCCCGCTTAACCGCTTGATGCAGGTAAGGCTTCACCAAATCCTCGTGCTCTTTAACCGCGGTTTGCAGATCGGTGAAAATCACGCCTTTCGCTGCAAGCTCAGGAGCGAGGCTTACATGGACCGTGCCTGAGTTGCGCTGAATGATCAAGCCGCCCTCACGGGAGCCTTCGACAAGCTTCGCAACATGCTCTGGCAATTCTTCAAAGGAAGCTAGCTTGCTGCTTTCTTTATATTCGCCATAGCTTTGGATGTTCCAGCGCTCGATGCGCTGCTTCTCCAGCTTTGGCAATTCCAACTGGCCAGCCAGTTCCAGAGAAGCCAGACGGCTCTCTGTCAGCCAGGCCGGTTCCTGTTTACTTTCGGACAATGCCTTCAAAGCCTCAGCGTTGACCGGAAGAATGGTTTGTGTAGTCATATCGTTTCCTCCTCCCGTCAATTTACGCGTCTTGACCTACAGTTTCATCGGTAATTCCCAGCTCTTCCTTGATCCAGTCGTAACCTTCGGCTTCCAGCTTCTCGGCCAGCTCAGGACCGCCGGATTTCACGATGCGTCCTTGCATCATAACGTGTACGTAATCAGGAGTAATATAGTTAAGCAAGCGCTGATAGTGGGTAATAATCAAGAAACCGCGCTCTTCCGATTTCATGGCGTTCACGCCGTTTGCCACGATTCTCAAAGCATCGATATCGAGACCGGAGTCGATTTCGTCAAGCACGACAATTTTCGGCTCGAGCATCATCATCTGCAGAATTTCGTTACGCTTCTTCTCGCCGCCGGAGAAGCCTTCGTTCAAGTAGCGGTGAGCGAACTCTGGGTTCATCTCAAGCTCCTTCATCTTGCCTTCCATCTGACGGATAAACTTGATCAGCGAGATTTCATTGCCTTCGCCGCGGCGTGCATTGATGGAGCTGCGCAGGAAGTCGGAGTTCGTTACTCCGGCAATTTCGCTTGGATACTGCATGGCGAGGAACAATCCGGCGCGTGCACGCTCGTCAACCTCCATCTCGAGCAGGTCTTCATCGTTCAGAAGAACCGTACCTTCCGTTACTTCATATTTAGGGTGACCCATCAAAGCGGAAGCGAGGGTACTCTTACCTGTACCGTTAGGTCCCATGATGGCGTGAACTTCGCCGCCTTTCATCTCAAGGTTGATCCCCTTAAGAATTTCCTTCCCTTCGATTTGTGCTTTCAATCCTTCAATGACAAACTTTGTTGACATATTAGATTCCCTCCGTTGAATAGGTAGTGTATTATGGTCCTATATGATAACAGGATTGTACGCCCTGATTTCATAAAAAGAAGCAAGAAAGAAAAGTGATTATTTATTTATAATTATTCTAAACTGATTCTCACTGATTCTCAAGCCATTTTATAATAAAACAGGATGCATTTCAACCGGACAAGCCTTTTACGGCTAAGCGGCAGACTTCCCCTTCATCAAAACAACACCTGATCGTCATAACCTCCGATTATCCTGTAGCATAACCGAAACTAAGGGCACCAATAACCAGCACTTCCCATCAACAATTAAAAAGCAGGCCTGACCCATCGGCGGTCAAACCTGCTTGTTGTTCCCTGTTCATGGCTAGCTGCCATCGAGATGCTGCATGCGTTAAACGCCACAGCACCCGGCGACGGCTTTCACAAACGCTCGTCGCCGGACGGTACAAGTCTAACAGCATGAAGCTTGTGATGCGATTGGCGATCGATTACGATCCTTCTTTATGCCATGAAGAACAGGTGAACTAAACTTCATCCTATGAAACAGCCTCTTTATCCCAAGAAAGAGCGCAGCATCCACATATGCTTCTCAAGGTCGGCCTTAAAGCCCGTGAACATATCCGCCGTCGGGGCGTCGCCTGCTTCCTCGGCCATTTCGATCCCTTCTGCAAGCTCTTCCGAAACCGTGGCAAAATCCTCGATCAGCGCCTGCACCATGCCCTTCGTATCCTCATTGCCGGATGCTTCCTGCACGGTTGCCAGGTCCAGATATTCTTTCATGGTTGCCGCCGGCTTGCCCTTGAGGGCAAGAAGCCGCTCTGCAACCTCGTCCATTTTCAGCGTAATTTCATTATACAGTTCTTCAAACTTCACATGAAGGGAATAGAACTGCTGCCCGGTAACGTACCAATGGTAATTATGAAGCTTCACATAGAGCACGTTAAAGTTTGCAACCTGCTGGTTCAACAGCTGCTCCAGCGAGGAGCTTTTCGTTTTTCCTGCGGATTTGCTAGACGATGTTTTTGCCATGGTTAATCCCTTCCTTTTCTATATATAATGCACCCTGTGGCACGCAAAGGAACGGCCGTCAGCCGTCGGCATCCTTCTGCTGCAAGGCATGCCGCCTTTCACGTAATCCTTCAATTATATAGGAGCACAAATCTGCGCTTGGGCGTCTATTTGTAGTTTACCCCTTGATTCGATATGCGAATCATACTCCTTTCGCATATTCCGCAGCCGTCCAAAAAATTATACAAAATTCGCGAAAAACCGTTATACTAGGTAATACCAAGCAAAAAAGTTGGCTTTAAGTTTTCTTCTATTATATTTGGGGGTGACCATCCATGTCTGCATATCATCCGCTGAGCGCAGAGGAAGCTATACAGTTAGCAAGAAGTATCCCGGGCCGGTTCCCGGAGCATGCCGAGCTGGAGTGCCGGGAAATCGGCGACGGCAATCTGAATCTGGTGTTTCACGTCACCGCCAAAAATACGGCTGATAGTATCATTATCAAGCAGGCCGTTCCTTATGCAAAGGTCGTCGGCGAATCGTGGCCGCTGTCTCTGGACCGTGCGCGAATCGAGCGATTGGCCTTAGAGACCGAGCATAAGATCTGCCCGGAACTTGTACCTGAGGTCTACGGATATTCCGATGAGCTTGCCTATACCGTGATGGAGGATCTGAGCGAATATACGATTATGCGCAGAGGGCTCATCGAAGGCCAAGCCTATCCGAAATTCGCCGAGCATATCGGGGAGTTTTTGGCGAGAACGCTCTTCTACACGTCGGATCTCGGGATGAATCAGCAGGAGAAGAAGGTGCTTGCCGGCCAGTTCGTGAATCCCGATTTATGCAAAATCACCGAGGATCTGATCTTCGAGGATCCTTACCGGAAATCGGACAACAACAATTATTCCGAGGCGATCGAGGATGAGGCGGAGGCGCTTCGTTCCGATACGGAGCTTCACTTCGAAGTCACGCTGCTTCGCCATAAGTTTTTGACGCAGGCGCAGGCGCTGCTTCACGGGGATCTTCATACAGGAAGCATCTTCGTCAAGGCGGATTCGACCAAGGTCATCGACCCGGAATTCGCCTTCTTCGGGCCTATGGGATTCGATATCGGCGCGGTCATCGGCAATCTGCTGCTCAACTATGCGTCGCAGATCGGATGGTCCTCGGATGAGCAGACACGGGCTGCCCGTGAAGCAAGACTTATTGAGATGGCGCGGGGCGTATGGACGCATTTCGAGAGCGGTTTCCGCCTGCTCTGGAATGAAGGTCTGCAAGACGAGATGTCCCGTACGGCAGGCTATCAGGATTATTACATTTCCCAGATTCTAAAGGATACCGCCGGATTTGCCGGCTGCAAAATGATACGGCGCATCGTAGGCCTGTCTCACGTGGCCGATATCGACACGATCCCGGGCGACAAGGGCAGGGAAGCGGCTCAGCGTAAAGCATTGGCAATCGGCAAGAGCCTGGTGCGGCACCACCGCTCCATTCAATCCATTGATGATATCGTAACATTGGTCGAACAAGCATCCCAAGGAAATGAGGTATCGATATGAGCGGTATGACCACCGATAATTCCACCACCCATGAACCGCTAAGCTCCGTATATTGGGGCGGAGACCACCTGGTATTGTTAGACCAGCGGCTTCTGCCCGAAGAAATCGTCTATCTGAAGCTCTATACCCCCGAGGAAGTCTGGGAAGGCATTCATTCCATGAAGGTTCGGGGCGCGCCGGCGATCGGCATCGCGGCCGCCTTCGGAACTGTGCTTGGAGGACTCCGTTATGAAGGCAGCGATGCCGGCGGATGGCTCGAGCAGGTTGTCAAGACGAGCGAATACCTGGCCACCTCCAGACCGACAGCCGTCAACCTATTCTGGGCGCTGGACCGGATGAAGCTTGCCGCGGCCAAGCTCGCTGCGGACGGCCTCGATATCAGCGGGCTGAATGCGGCATTCCTGGCAGAAGCAGAAGCCATTCGCGCGGAGGACGAGGATGTTTGCCGCCGAATCGGCGAGAACGCGCTGCCGTTCTTCAAAGACGGCATGGGCATCCTTACGCATTGCAACGCAGGCGGCTTGGCAACGGCCAAATACGGTACCGCGCTGGCGCCGATGTACCTTGCCCATGAGCAGGGCATGAAGATCAAGGTGTTCGCGGACGAGACCCGTCCCGTGCTGCAAGGCGCGCGGCTGACCGCCTTCGAGCTGCAGCAGGCCGGCATCGACGTAACCCTCTTGGCGGACAACATGGCTGCCATGGTCATGTCCAAGGGGTGGGTGCAGGCGGTTATCGTCGGAACGGACCGCGTCGCCGCGAACGGCGATGTCGCCAACAAGATCGGCACTTATGGCGTAGCCGTTCTGGCGAAGGCGCACGGCATCCCGTTCTATGTAGCCTGCCCGTTATCTACGATTGATCTGGAGACGCCTACCGGCGCCGATATTCCGATCGAGGAGCGACCGGCGGAGGAAATCACCGAGGGCTTCGGCAAGCGCACGGCTCCGCAAGGCGTAAAGGTGTATAACCCGGCCTTCGACGTAACGCCGCACGAATACGTCACCGCGATCATTACCGAGAAGGGCGTTGTACAGGCGCCATATCACGAAAATTTGAAGAAGCTGTTCGAATAGCTGCAGCTTAATCACTAACAAAACGGACACCACGATGATCGGTGTCCGTTTTTTATGTTACGATCCTGACACTCTCGATGCCCTGGGAAAGGAGAGCTTTCATTTACGAAATCACCTTGCTGCATAAAACACCATTACAACATCCGAAGAATTGCATCTTTGCCTTGCAGTCCCGGATGGATGCCCCATTTCTCCGCCTCCAGCGTCACCGATTCCAGAGGTGCCTCCAGAAGCTGTTCCAATGTTCGCACGCCTACGGCTCTCCCTGCAATGATCTTCCGGTCCGCAAGCTTATCGTTCAGCAGACCGACATCCAGCGCGCCGCACATAATATAACCGCGGGAAGTATAGACGGCCAGCAGCGTCGTCTTTGGCAGCTTAACCTCGACCCCCATGACGGTGTGTCCTTCAATGTCAATCGGCAGCAGCGTAACCAATCGGCTTAACCCCCTCTCACATCAGGTCTAGAATTATGTTTATTCTTTTATTGCCGACATGGTGCGAAAGGCCCTTTCGCTGCCTGAGACGTTCATCTCAGCGGAATTTGTGCAAATGTCTATTAAAGCGAAGATAATCATGTACGAGCGTGTGACATTAGGACTATGAAAATCTCAAAATTATGGTATATTTGATTCAGTAGAAACATATGAAAGCTGGTGAATGATAAAAGCTATGAACACAAACCCTGACATCGAGGACCACGGCTTTTTATTTAACGTTGATATTTTGGTTAAAAGCCCCTCCAACGCACTGGCTTTACAATATTTGCTTGAAATGCTGAACGGCAAATCCGAAGTCGTCGATTTCCGGATCAAATCCGGCATGGAGCTTGGTGAAATCATCAATACATTGGTCCAAGCCAAGAAAACTTCCGTCATCACGAAAGCCTCACAGAAGATGACTCCCGCTTCTCTCCCTGTCGAGAAGACCAAACCGTCCCAAGCGGCATCCCCGCCTGCAGCGCAGAACGTATCGGCCAGCAAACCTCCCGTCACGGCTTCGGCTCCCGAAACAGGAACAGATCCTTTCGAGTGGATTAAAATGTACAGCAAGGATAATCGCCTTGTTCGCCTGACGACCAATCGCCACGGCAAACAAACCAGCCTCCCGTGCCGTATTCTGAATTATGATGAGAGCAATTTCCTGGTCAACGTCTATCATGTCGACGAGAAGCAGGTATATACGTTCAAGCTCAATGAAATTGACGAGTTCAGCGTCAGCTGAACGTCTGTAATAGGGTTGCAGAAAGATAAAGAAACGGCCCCGCCCTCTCCCTTTCCTTGGGATGGACGAAGCCGTTTCTTCTTGTCTGCCATGCTCTTATGCCTTGCTTCGGGACAACGCTGCCGACAGCAGCATAATCCATCCGACGATGAACGATACGCCGCCGATCGGCGTAATGGCTCCAAGCCACTTAGCACCCGAGATGCTGAGCACGTACAAGCTGCCTGAAAAAATGATCACGCCTGCAATAAAGAGCGTTCCCGCCCAGTACAGCTTGCGCGACTCTCCAAGCGCACCTGCCAGAATGCCCGCGATCAGGACAGCAATCCCGTGAATCATATGATAATGAACACCCGTTTCATATACGGCAAGCTCATCTGCCGAAATCTTTCCTTCCAGCATATGCGCTCCGAAAGCTCCGATCGCCACGGACAGCGCCATCAAGACCGAGCCCCAAGCTATAAATGTCCGACGCATTGGTTTCAATCCTTTCTTCTCATACGGGCGTTATCCGCCCCGCTATGCCTTAAGTTTACCGGATGATACGAAGCTTTTCCACCGGTTGGCGGCAGGATTGGACTTGATTTAAGGTACATTTTGTGAAAAATTAATAAGGATGCCTAATCAAGCTTCCCTGTGGACGGCATGTATATCGAAAGTCATTCCAAGTAAGGAGCGATTTGTATTCATGGATCAACATTCTAGCTCGTCGCCTTCCGGAGACAAGCCTGCTTCAAGCCATTCGACAACGACCTTCATCCCTCCCGAGGATCGGAAGCACTCCCGCTTCGGCATTGCTTCGTTCATCCTGTCGATCGTAACGCTGCTCGGTTATATTTTTCTGGGCGCGCTCGGCACGACAATGGTCGAGCCGTATATCACCGAGGCTGGCGTGCTGCAGCCGACCCAGGAAACCGTGGAGGCGATGACTACGCTGGCCGCAGTATTCATCATCGTCATGATCATCAATCTGGCCGGACTCATTCTCGGGATCGTTGGGTGCTTCTCCAAAATCCGCAAGCGCACCGTTGCGGTCATCGCTACGATCGTAAACGGCGTCGTCGTACTAACGATAGGAGCATTATTCCTCTTCGTATTGAACGGATAATCGCATATGCCTAACCCATCGCGAAGACATCTTGTTCGCCGAATCGGCGGGAAGATGTCTTTTTCATGGCTTGCACCGATTCGCACTCACATATCGCTCTTTCTTCCGAATATAATGAAATACTACAGCCGAATGAAGGCAGCAGTGTCAACGCCAACTTGGGAGGTGACTGTCCATGCAAAGCAAAGATGCACACTCGTTCGTCGTATCCCGCGAAGACTGGTCGCTGCACCGCAAAGGCTACCAGGATCAGGTTCGCCACCAGCATAAAATCCGCGAAGTGATCAAGCGCAACCTGCCCGACCTCATCACCGAGGAAAATATTATTATGTCCGACGGCAAGCAGATCATTAAAGTTCCGATCCGCAGTCTTGACGAATATCGGTTCATCTATAATTACCAGAAACAGAAGCATGTCGGTCAAGGAGACGGAGACAGCAAGGTCGGTGACGTTCTCGGACGCGACCCTGCCTCCGCCCAGCCCGGTAAAGGGGAATCGGCCGGCGATCAGGCGGGCTATGATATTGTGGAAACCGAGGTCAGCTTGGAGGAATTGGAGAACATGCTGTTCGAGGAGCTCGAGCTCCCGCATCTTCAGCCCAAAGACAAGGAGCAGATCGAGACGCAATCCATCGTCTTTAACGATATCCGCAAGAAAGGCATCATGTCCAACATCGACAAGAAGCGGACCATTCTTGAAAATCTGCGGCGCAACGCCAGAGACGGCAAGCCCGGCATCCATGGCATCAGCCCCGACGATCTCCGCTACAAAACATGGGACGATACGGTTGTCCCTGAATCAAATGCCGTTATTATCGCCATGATGGATACGTCAGGCAGTATGGGCTCCTTCGAGAAGTACTGCGCGCGAAGCTTCTTCTTCTGGATGACCCGCTTTCTCCGCAGGCAGTACGAAAAGGTGGAAATCGTATTTATCGCCCACCATACCGAAGCGAAGGAAGTGACCGAGGAGGAGTTCTTCACCCGGGGCGAAAGCGGGGGCACGATCTGTTCATCGGCTTACCAGAAGGCACTCGACATCATCCATAACCGGTATCCTCCTGCCAACTACAACATCTACCCTTTTCATTTCTCGGACGGCGACAACCTCACCTCCGATAACGAACGATGCGTCAAGCTGATCGGCGAGCTGCTGAAGGTAAGCAATATGTTCGGATACGGCGAGGTCAACCAATACAACCGAAGCAGTACGCTGATGTCCGCTTACAAGAACATTAAGCTGGACCAGTTTATGTATCATGTCATTAAGGATAAGGGCGAGGTGTACGAGGCGCTGAAGACATTTTTCCGGAAACGGGAAGGAGCTACTGTGTAGCTGTTCGCCCCGCGAGAAAAATAACCTTTTGAAAATGGGATTCATCGCAAACGGAGGAGGTACTGCCTCCTCTTTCTTATGGGGATTGCTCTCGTCTCGCTGTGCCTCAATCCCTCTACCCATTGCCGCTAACAAGCCGAATGCGAGCCGGCACGCCGGCAAGCACAGCCGCACCGAAATCAAATGAATAATCTGTCTTCATATTGTTATCTCGCTGTAGCCTCAGGTTCATTATTTTGTCACCTTCTACTCCTCCGAAGATGATAGTATTAGCTATGACATCTTGTTGCAGGATTTTGCAGAATTCGATCCATTATTACATAAGCTGCAGCTTCTGCTAAATGAAAGGGAAGGTTTACCATGTTCCAAATGACACATCCATATCTAGACATCCAGACGTTTGTGAATATGTCCTACATATTATCACGGCAGCTGTTGCAGGGCGGAGCAGGCCCATGCCGCTCGAAAGGGGGAGTGGGCCGTGCCCGGATCCGGTAAGTCGCACTCGCGTTATATGCCCGGTCTTGACGGGCTCCGCGCCCTGGCGCTCATCGGCGTCATGGCGTATCACTGGGGCTTTGGCTTTGCAAGCGGCGGATTCCTCGGAGTCAGCTTGTTTTTCGTGCTGTCCGGATATCTAATCACGGACATCCTTACATCGCAGTGGCATCATCACCGCCGAATCGACTTGAAGGACTTCTGGGTCCGAAGGTTTCGGCGTCTGCTGCCGGCCATCATGATCATGCTCCTCCTCATCGTTGCATGGGTAACCCTGTTTGATCGCGAGCGTCTGCCAAACCTTAGGGGCGACGTGCTCGGGGCGATCACGTACATAAGCAATTGGCAGTTTATATTCAAGCAGCAATCCTATTTCGAATCCTTCGGTCCCCCTTCGCCTCTTGGGCATTTCTGGTCGCTGGCTGTAGAGGAGCAGTTCTATCTGTTGTGGCCGCTGATCATGCTGGCCGGCCTTAAGCTGTTCCCGCGAAGAGGCCAGCTGTTCGCGTTCATCGCGGCGGGAGCCCTTCTGTCGGCCGCGGTCATGGGTGTGCTGTATCAGCCCGGAACGGATCCAAGCCGTGTCTATTACGGGACCGATACAAGAGCCTTCGGCCTGCTCATCGGAGCCGGACTCGCCATCGTTTGGCCCAGCTGGAAGCTCCCCGTTTCCGCGTCGCCTGCCGTCAGGCGTACGCTGAACCTGATCGGCATGCTGGCCCTGCTCGTTGTGCTCCTCATGATGTGGAAGGTAGACCGTTACGATCCGTTCCTGTACCGGGGCGGGATGTTTCTCTTCTCGATTGCAGCGGCCGTGCTCGTAGCCGTATTGGCCCACCCGGCAACCGGACTGTCCCGCTTGTTCAGCGGGAAGCCGCTGCTGTGGCTCGGGGTTCGGTCTTATGGAATTTATCTGTGGCACTATCCTGTCTTGATATTGTTTTCCCCATCTTCCGGCGTCAGCGGGCTCAACATGCCCCAGATCGTCTTGCAGGTGGCGGCGAGCATCGTGCTGGCTGCCCTGTCCTGGAAATATGTCGAGCAGCCGATCCGCCGGGGCGGGTTCCGGAAGCTGAAGGAGCGCTTGAGATCGCTCCGGAAACGCCCGGCCTCCATTTCCGTGAAAGGCTGGATCGTCTCGTTCAGCTCGCTTATCCTGATCGGGATATTCTGTACCGGCATGATGAGCAGCGTCTCGGACGCGAAGACGGCCGGTGATATCGCAGCGATGCTTCATATTCCGGGACCGGACCTGGATCAGAACGGAACCGATCCAACCGGCGCCGGAGCGCCGGAAGAAACGATTACGCATCTGCCAGCGAAAGAAACAATCACCGAACCGGACAAAGCCGGGAAGGACCCTGCCGATCCTCCAGCTCCCTTGGAAGGTTCCGGCCAGAATGACGGGAAACCGACGCCGGAGCCAACGACGCCTGCCAAGGCGGCCGATCCCGGAGACGAAGCTCAGTCCCATACCAATTCCAGCTTGAAAGACCATAGGGGAGTTCAAGATCAAGGGGATGACATGCCTCCCTCTGCAGGGAAGGATGCGGCTGTGAAGGAAGGCTCTGAGACAGGCGGTAAGCAGTCGGATGCGCCGCCTTCGCCATCCGGGAATACCGCCAAGGATTCGTCCGGTTCGAAGCCGGCCGGCCAAGAAAAGCCGTCGGAAAGCGACTCCGGCAGCAGCGGCATCTCGAAGCAGCCGGCAAGTCCGAAACCGGGCACTCAGACTAAAGAGCCGATATCAGGAGCTGCCGTATCAGCGATCGGCGATTCCGTCATGCTAGGCGTCTCCCCTTATCTGGAGAAGGCGATCCCCGGCATCCATGTCGATGCGGTTATCGGCCGTCAAATGCGGCAGGCGAGGGATCTCCTGCCCGGGCTGCAGGCGAATAACCGAATCCAAGGCGGCACCGTCATCATTGGGCTTGGGACGAACGGCGCCTTTGCGCAGAAGGACCTGGACAGTCTGTTAAAGTCGCTCGAGCCCGCGCAGCGCATATTGCTCGTCAATACCCGGGTACCCCGGGAGTGGGAGCAGAACGTCAATGAGATGCTGGCAGCCGCTGCAGACCGGTATCCGAATGTGAAGCTCATCGATTGGTATTCGGCCAGCAAGGGCCATCCGGAATATTTCCGCTCGGACGGCGTTCATCTGGAGCCGGAAGGCGCAGCCGCTTACACTTCCATGCTGCTGGAAGCTCTTAAGTAACATAAGGTTTTATCTTACTTATCCTGCATATGCTATCATTCATTCACTAACCGATTTGCCTATACGCCGGCCCTCTCTCCTATTCTATGAGACGGGCCGGCTTTTTACTTATATACGTGAGCGCGGCAAGCAATATGATATAATTCGATTACGAATTCATCATTTCGAATGAAAATGAAAAGGCGGTGCTCAAAAATCTCTATGAACCATATCGTATCGATGAAATGGCTGCTGGCAAGGCTCTACGAGCCCGATCTCGTCATCGTGGATTGCCGTTTTGCCCTGGGTCAGCCGGATCAAGGCCGTACCGCTTATGACGAGACGCATATTCCGCGGGCCGTTTATCTTGACCTGGAGAAGGACCTCTCCTCTCCTGCAGCCCAGCATGGTGGCCGCCATCCGCTTCCGGACATGGAGCAGCTCGCCTCGGCCTTTGGCAAAGCCGGAATCCATCAGGACGCGCGTGTCGTTATCTATGATGACCAAGGCGGCATGATAGCCAGCCGGCTGTGGTGGATGCTGAAATACACGGGACATGAGCAGGCTTACGTGATGGACGAAGGCTTTACGGCCTGGAAGAAGGCTTCCTATCCGGTCACGGACGAGACGCCTGTCGTCATTCCGGTGACGTATGAGCCGTCGCTTCAGCCGGCCATGCTCGCCTCAATGGAGGATGTGCGTGCCGCTTCCAAGGACGGCTCGCACATCCTTATCGATTCCCGCGATCCGCGCCGCTATGCCGGCATTGAGGAGCCGCTGGACGTGAAGGCCGGCCATATCCCGGGCGCGGTCAACTATTTCTGGAAAGGCGTCCAGGATGCATCCGGGCATTGGAAGGATGCGCAAGCGCTCCAGGAGCATTTTTCAGGGATTTCAAAGGATGCCCAGGTCATCGTTTATTGCGGGTCCGGCGTCTCTGCATGCCCGAATGTGCTCGCTTTGAAGGAGGCCGGATATACGAACGTGAAGCTGTACGCCGGAAGCTGGAGCGATTGGATCAGCTACGAGGAGAACCCGATCTCCACGGGAGAAGAATAATAAAGGTACGCGCCCGGACACGTTGAAGGGGCTGTGGCTGCTTGCCGAGAGGCAGGCTGCTGCAGCCCTTTCTATGTTTTTCATTGCAGCTGCAAGAATGGATATAGTTGTTTTTTATCGGTACATATCCATTATGGATTGGTAAAATAAGGTTGCTGATTTTAAGGGGAGGGAACGTAATGGGTCATCATTTTGATTCCTTATTCAATAAATATTACGAGGAGCATCATTTCGCAGGAGCGGTTCTTATCAAAGACGGCAGCGATACGATTTTGGAACGGGCATACGGCATGGCTCATCGCGGCTTCCAAGTCCCGAATTCGATCCATACAAGGTTTGATACCGCATCGGTCACGAAGCTGTTTACAGCAGTGGCGATTTTGCAGCTTGTTGATCGGGGAATGATTCGGCTTGACGACCGTATAACGGACATTATTGACCTGACCGGCACCAAAATTCCTGATGATGTGACAATTGCCCATCTACTCACGCATACTTCGGGCATCGCAGACGACGCAGACGAAGAATTGGGAGAGAGCTACGAGGCGTTGTTTATCAGCAAGCCCAACTATTCAATAAGAAACTGCATTGATTTTATTCCGCAGTTTGCCTATAAGGAGCCGAAGTTCAAGGCGGGAACGGATGTCAGCTATAATAACTGTGCTTTTGTGCTGCTTGGACTTGCCATCGAAGAAGCAACCGGTCAAAACTACCGTGATTATGTGGCACAGAACATATTTCGAGCTTGCGGAATGAAGCACACGTCCTTTATCGCTAAGGATGAGGGCGATATGGCGGTGGCTGAAGGATATGCCGCTGCCTTCAACGAGGACAATGAAATGATATGGAAAAAGAATATTTACTCCTTCCCTCCAATCGGTACTGCTGACGGAGGAGCCTATACCACAGTCGGCGATCTTGATGTATTCATGCGTTCCTTGGCGGACGGGAAGCTTCTGTCCGTTGAGATGACCAGGGAAATCATGAAGCCGCAAACCGACATCGAAAGAGCGTATGAATGGGGAAAGGTCATAAACGGGTACGGATTTCATTTCACCTATGATCTTAAGGGAAATCTCGTTCGTATGTACAAAGAGGGTTCTAATGCCGGAGTAGCCGTCATGTTTGCGTACTATCCAAAAATTGAAACGACGAGCATCATTCTGGCCAATCAAACCTGTGATGTATGGGAGCTGCATGCGATGGCGGAACAGCTGATATTGGCAGCAAAATAATACACTTATGTTAAGCAGTAACCCTTAAGATAGATATCCAAAACTCTCTTTCGACAAACGATGGGAATTTTAAGGGTGTTTAACTATTTCAGCATTTTCGTTTGACATTGCACCATAACCTTAAACTCATGTGACGGATTTCCTGCGCAACACCCATGCTTCTCACCCGTAAGCTTCGCATTTGCATGAATGTGATAAGCTGGTTTTAGATTTCCAATTTCTGAAAGGAAGTGTTGCAGATGAAATTGAATCACGTTAATCTGACCGTCACGGATGTATCCGCTGCGAAAAATTTCTTGCAAACCTACTTCGGGTTGAAGATCGGTGGAGAGCGCGGGGAAGCCTTTGCCGCGCTGTTTGACGATGACGGGCTTGTGCTGACGCTGATGAAGGGAACCGAAGTGCATTATCCGAAAACCTTCCATATTGGCTTTATCCAGGAGAATGAGGAGAAGGTGAACGAGATGTATCGGCGTTTAACGGAGGACGGCTTCGAGGCGTCGTCTCCGAAGCGGGCCCACGGCTGGACCTTCTATGTGAAAGCTCCCGGGGGCTTCACCGTAGAGGTATTGGCGTAGGTTTGCCAGCTTCCCAAGTTAAAGTAAAGAAAAATCTAAACACCCCGTGCGCACAGCCTGTGCATACGGGGTGTAATCTTGTGCACATTGCATTCCGTTACAGATGCGATCCGCCGCTTGCATCGATGCACTGTCCGGTGATCCAGCGGCTTTCCGAGGATGCCAGGAAAGCGGCCACATCGGCGATATCCGCCGGCTCCCCCCACCTGCCAAAGATGGAGTATTCCGCGCCGAATTGACGGGAGGCCGGATCCTGCAGCATCGCGGCATTCATCTCGGTTGCGATGAACCCCGGCTGGATGGCGTTGATCGTAATCCCCCGCGCGCCAAGCTGATTAGCCAGCGACAGCGTAAGCGTGTTAATCGCTCCCTTGGTCATGCTGTAGGCCGGAACGGCCGGCAGCGATATTCTAGTCGTTGCCGACGACAGATTAATGATGCGCCCTCCGTCCCTCAGCCGCGGCAGCGCCTGCTGGATCAGGAAAAACGGCATTTTTACGTTGACCCGCATCACCTCGTCGAAATCCTTCTCGGATGTCTCATCAATGGTCACGGCCAGGCCGATCCCGGCGTTGTTGACCAAAATGTCGAGCCCCGTCTCTCCTGTCCGCTGCCGTAATTCTTCATCCAGGGCAGCGTAGAGCGATTCGACGCTCTGGACCGTATCCAGCACAGCCCCGATCGCGAATGCCCTTCCCCCGCTTCGCTCGATTTCGCGCACAACCTCCTCGGCAGCTTCCCGGTTCTTGCCGTAATGAACGGCTGTTAAGGCCCCTTCTTGAGCCAAGCGTTTCGCTATCGCCCCTCCGATCCCCCGGCTGGCTCCCGTGACGAGTGCTGCTTTTCCATTTAACTTACTCATGTATATCATCCCTTCCCTCTGATTTCACTTTCAGTTGTACCATAGGGGCCGTTTTGAAATGTTGCGCTCCTATTCTGTCCGTTCAGAGAGGACACGGATCGAAAATGATTTACAAGTCATGTCATGTTCCTATATAATAAAAAGTATCAAAAGAGCTGCGCAACTTACGTTTGCATAAGGCGATTAAAGGATGATTTTTTCCTTTAATCGCTTTTTTTGTGAGTTTAGATTCAGTGGAGGTATTCGTATGAAAAAAAGACTTTTCGACATGCTTATGCTGCTGGTAGGGGCTTTCCTGTTCGCTCTTGCCGTCAACCTGTTTATTATTCCGAACGATTTCGGGGAAGGCGGCGTAACGGGGATTTCGATTATTTTATATTACCTGCTTAAATGGTCCCCCGCGCTCGTCAGCATCGTCATTAACGGCATTTTGCTGATTATCGGCTATAAGCTGCTTGATAAGAAAACGACCGTCTACACCATCATTGCTGTCGGCTTCAATTCCCTGTTCCTGCATCTGACCGAGCATTGGGAAATTTCGTCGAGCGAGCCGGTCATTAATGCGATATTCGCCGGGCTCCTTGCCGGGGTCGGCATCGGGCTCATCATCAGGGTAGGCGGAACGACGGCGGGTACGGCCATACTCGCACGGCTCGCCAACAAATATTGGGACTGGAATATCAGCTACGCCCTTCTGTTCTTCGACCTGATTGTAGCGGGACTCTCCATCTTCGTCATCGGAATTGAGAAGGTCATGTTCACGGTAGTTATTCTCTATATCGGTACCAAGGCTATGGAGTTCATTATCGAAGGCCTGAATCCGAAAAAAGCCGTCACGATCATCTCCACCCACCACGACCGCATTGCGGTACGGGTGACGGAGGTTATGGACCGGGGAGTAACGGTTTTGCGAGGATATGGCTATTATACCGGTCAGCCGAAGGATGTATTGTACATCGTGATCAGCAAGCAGGAGGTATCGATGCTGAAGAAGATCGTTCGCGCAGAGGACAAAAACGCATTTGTTACAATTCATGACGTTCGCGACGTATTCGGCGAAGGCTTCATAGATATATCCAAGTAGTTAAATGATTCATTTTACACTAAAATCAAACAAAGATCGAGAAAAATCTTGCGAGGGGGTTTTTTTCGATCTTTTTTTTCATATCCGTTTTGAAGTTGAAAGCATGCGGACGGGAGCGGAGAAAACAGCCGTGCAGATGCTTGAAACATCTGATGTTTCAAGTTTGTCCAAAGCAGGAAAACCCCTGATTTTTCGGCACTTTCGCGGCCTTAAACTCACATAAAATGTTACCTGCATAGAAATATTTAATAGGTCCATAAAAAACATTTTATTGGAAAATGACGCCGAAATTCTATAAAATTCTCATCAACCTAACATACAGTTGTGACAATGATTTATCGATTTAGTGCAAATTATTTGGACAATGGTCCTACCCTGTTGCTGCCGGACGTTCACGACAACCTACTTTAACGATTTGAAGGAGTGCATCATAAAAGTGACTACGAATATTTCTGTTTCTTCACCTCTTGCTGCTGCCCAAGCGTATGTTGAGTCCATTTATTCCCAAGTCGTATCCCGTGACCCGCATGAGACCGAGTTCCATCAAGCCGTTCGGGAATTCGTAGATTCCATCGTGCCGGTCCTGGCTGAACACCCGAAGTATCAAGAGCATGGAATCCTCGAGCGTCTTGTCGAGCCGGAGCGAATGATTACCTTCCGTGTCCCATGGACGGACGATCAGGGTAAAATCCAAGTGAACCGCGGCTTCCGCGTTCAATTCAACAGCGTCCTCGGTCCATACAAAGGCGGAATCCGGTTCCATCCTTCGGTCTATGCCGGCATCGTGAAATTCCTCGGCTTTGAGCAAATCTTCAAAAACTCCCTGACCGGCCTGCCGATCGGTGGAGGCAAGGGCGGTTCCGACTTTGATCCGAAAGGCAAATCGGACCAGGAAGTCATGCGCTTCACCCAAAGCTTTATGACAGAGCTGTACCGCCATATCGGACCTGATGCCGACGTGCCTGCAGGCGATATCGGGGTAGGCGCTCGCGAGATCGGCTACATGTTCGGTCAATACAAGCGCATTCGCGGTGGACATGAATCCGGCGTTCTGACCGGGAAGGGCGTCATCTACGGAGGCAGCTTGGTCCGGACCGAGGCGACAGGTTACGGCTGCGTTTATTTCACGCAAGAGATGCTTGCTTCCAAAGGGCTTGATTTCAAAGACAGCCGCGTGATCGTATCCGGCTCCGGTAACGTCTCTATCTATGCGATCGAGAAGGCCCAGCAGCTCGGCGCCCGCGTCGTAGCCTGCAGTGATTCGGACGGATATATTTATGATCCTGAGGGCATTCAGCTGGAAACCGTTAAGCTCCTCAAGGAGAGAGACCGCCTCCGGATCAGCGAATACGTTCGCATCCATCCGCATGCGGAGTATCACCCAGGATGCTTCGGCATTTGGACGGTTCCTTGTGACATCGCACTCCCATGCGCTACGCAAAACGAGCTGGATGCCGAATCTGCCAAGACGCTGATCAACAATGGCGTCAAGGCGGTTGCCGAAGGGGCTAACATGCCTTCAACGCTTGATGCAATCGAGCTGTTCCTCGAGGCAGGTGTCCTGTTTGGACCGGCGAAAGCCGCAAATGCCGGCGGCGTGGCCGTATCCGCGCTGGAAATGAGCCAGAACAGCATGCGCATGGCCTGGACCTTTGATGAAGTCGATGCAAAGCTGCATCAAATCATGAAGAACATTTATAACAATGCCGTAGATGCGGCAGAGCAATACGGAGTACCCGGCAATTTGGTGGCCGGCGCGAACATTGCAGGCTTCCTGAAGGTGGCCGATTCCATGATCGCCCAAGGCATCGTCTAAGAGGGTATACGCCAATAACAGGGCCGTCCCGCCAGCAGGAATTCTCTGCTGCGGGACGGCCTTTTCATGTTTTTCAAACCCTACATGTAAAAAAAGAAGCCCCCCCGCAAGATGAACGTTCTTACGGGAAGGCCTTCTCTTACGGCTTATAGAAGCTCGCGACGAAGCTCTTCGGCCGATTTAGGGGACAAGTATCCGAGCGGAATATCAAACACCGTTTTGGCGCCTTTCTGCCCTTCCCCGCTCAAGCGGAAGGCTGCTCTCGCATAAGCTACAAGCACGCTGGCGGTAAACTCCGGATTGCTGTCCAGCTTCAGACCGAATTCGATGATCTGTCTGCTGCCGTTGCCGGTAACGCCGCTGCGGATGACAAAGCCGCCATGCGGCATGCCCGAATGCTCGGCGTCCAGCTCTTCTTGCGTGATGAAGGTAACCGTCGTGTCGTAGTCCGCGAAATAGTTCGGCATCGAAACGATGGTCTGGCGGATTTGCTCCTGGTCGGCCCCTTCCTCTGCAACGACGTAGCAGGCTCTGATATGCTTCTCGCGGGTCGTCAGCTCAGGCGTCGAGCCGGAACGGATATCATCGATAACCTCTTGTACCGGAATGGTGTACTGTACGCCTGCCTTTACGCCTGGTACACGACGGATCGCATCAGAGTGACCTTGGCTCACGCCCTTGCCCCAGAATGTGTAATCATGGCCTTCCGGCAGAATCGACTCGGCAAGCAAGCGATTCATGGAGAACAGCCCCGGATCCCAGCCTGTCGAGATGACGCTGACATGGCCGCCAGCCTGTGCTGCCTCGTTTACCTGCTCGAAAAACTCAGGGATTTTGGCATGGGTGTCGAAGCTGTCTACCGTATTGAACAGACGAGCGATCTGTGGAGTCTGCTCAGGCAGATCCGTTGCGGATCCTCCGCACAGGATCATAACGTCAATTTTGCCGATATACTGTTCCGCTGCCGAGATATGCTCGAAGCGCACACCGGATACCTCCGGCATCTGCTGCGGGTCTCTGCGCGTAAAGATTGCGACCAGCTCCAGATCGGGGTTTTGTCCGATTGCCTTCTGGACGCCTTTGCCTAAGTTGCCATAACCTACGATTCCGACTTTGATATTCGAGTTCAAGCGTGATCCTCCCTTTGCCAATCCTATTATTCGTTGGCTTGATGTGTTAGTCTACTGCTTTAAAGTATAAAGACATTACATAGGAATGTTAAACTTTTTTTGCTCGCAGGCCCATGGTGTTTACCAATAATGTTCACGATTTATTCACAAAAAAACCGCCGTCCTGCTTAAACCAAAAAGAAACCTATGATTTTTAGTATAGCGCCTTTGGCATTACGCAATCAATTTTGGTGCCTGGCATCCTGAACTTAACGGCGCAATCCTCGTGTTAACGGCAGGCTCCTCCCTGCTTTCATTCCCTTAAAAAGGAATATCGCCGGCTTTACGCGAATGTAATAGAGGATCATCTAAGAAAAGGAGAATTTTTTAACATGAAAAAAATGACGGCAATCACCCTGACAACGGCGCTGGCGGCCTCACTCACCGTCGCTTCGCTCATTCCGGCTGCGGCTTCTGCCGATGCTTCAGCGGCGAAAGAGCGGATACAAATGTCCGAGCGCACCTCCTACTACGGCGAAGTTTCAAACGGGCAGCCTAACGGTCGTGGAACGATAAAATGGGGAACGGAGAAGCAATATTCCGGCGATTTTGTGAATGGCAAACGCTCCGGAAGCGGGAAGTACATCAATCAATACATCGAGGACGGCGAGCAGCATAAAGTCGTTTACACGGGAAGCTGGTCCGGTGATCAGATGAATGGAAAAGGCGTCCTTACGCATAAGGTGACCCAAGCAGACGGGACCGTAAGATGGCACCAGATTCAAAAGGGGATCTTTAAGGATGGGGTGTTTACAAACGGATATGATGTCATTCAAGCCGTTGCTGACCCTGACTTCAGCTTCACCTATACGAATGGCAAGGAAACGCTGGAGATCATGGGAACGAATAAGGGCCTGCATCAAGCCTGGAAGAAAGGCAACCTGTTCGACGTCAAGTACAAGAATGGTTCCGTCAACAAGAGCTACACGATCTTCCCGCTGGGCACGGAAGCGGAGCAGCGGAAGAACGACGCTGACCGCAAATATTTGCAGAGCATCTATAAGAAGATCGCTCCGCACTTGGGACAGTTTGAAGCATTGTCCAAGCAGGTCCCGTTGAAATAGGCGTTCAACGATATCGATCGCATCGAGGCTTGCCGATATGGTGCAGCATCTGCTAGGCAGCCGGAGACGACACTCCGTTATATTGGATCATGAAAGGAAGATGGGTCAGATGGATTGGGTCCGGCGCATGAATGATGCGATCGGTTATATGGAAGAGCATATCACCGAAGAGATCAATTTCGCGGAAGCCGCACGAATCGCCTGCTGCTCGGTGTATCATTTTCAGCGGATGTTCCCGTATATTGCGGAGGTTACGCTATCGGAATACATACGAAGGCGAAGACTTACGCTGGCGGCGTATGAGCTTCAGAACAGCGACATCAAGATCGTTGATCTCGCGCTGAAGTACGGCTACGACTCGCCGGAGGCATTTGCGCGAGCATTCCAGAACATGCACGGAACCACTCCCTCCGCAGCCCGGCTTGCCGGAACGAAGCTGAAGGACTATCCCCGCATCTTCTTTCAAGTTTCCATGAAAGGAGCGGCAGAAATGAATTACAGGATTGAAGAAATACCGGCGTTTTCGATTATCGGCTATTCCAAAGAGGTAAGCACTCAGAATGCGTATGATGTCGTCCCCCGATTGTGGCAGGAAGCGGCGGAGGAGGATGTCTTCCACAAGCTGTGGCCATTTAAAAGGCATGATCATCCGATCCGCGGATTCCTCGGCGTCTGTGCCGACGGCGATTACGGACGGCAGGATACGTTCTGCTATATTTTATCGGTTGTGTCCGAGCAAACGCCGCCGGAGCCTCTTATTCAGCGTTCGTTTCCCGATTCCGCATGGGCCGTATTTGAAATGGGGGGCGACCCTGGCCAAATCGCGGAGATGTGGAAACGCCTGTATTCCGAATGGATTCCGTCCCAAGCCTATGAGCTTGCCCCGCTGCCGGCCATCGAGTGCTATCTCCCGCCAGATGAGGACAAGAACGAGTTATGGGTCCCGATCATCCGTAAGCAGTAATCCTTAAGCTTGCAGCCCGCAGCACGGCACGCATAATTGCGGCCATCCGTTTGCCGAAGGAAGGCCGCAAGTGAGGAGCATATCACGAAAGGAGCAGCCCGCTTGCGGCTGCTCCTTTCGTTTTTGCTGCACCAAGATGCTCAGCACACCGGGATCAGGATGAACGGCAGAGGTGATTACGTCTCGACCGGAATCATGATGACAAATTCGGGATGATCGTCGTACGGGTCCTGGCTCATCGGATATTTCTCGAAATGGGTTAAATGGTCCGGACTATATTCCTTATATCCTTGTTCCTTAATCCAATTGTAAATATTCGTATACGATGCCTCGATGGCCTGCTCCTTGCTGTGCTGGCAAGCCGCATAGGTCAGGGTCGGAACCGACACGTTCACCATGCCGTCAGGAACCTTGCCCAACTTCTCCACTTCAACCGCCGCATAATGGATAAAGCCTTCTCCACCAGGAAACGCATGGTACGATAAACCGAGCATCGTGTCCTTATGTATGGCATGCGGAATTTCCTCAAGCCGTTCCTGCAGCTGCCGATGAACGGCGCGAATCCCTCCTGCGGCCGCATCCGCAAAGGTTCCTTCCCATTTCAGGCCGACCGCCTGAAATGCCTCCTTCGTCGTCAACGCAGCCTCATTTCGTTGCTGAGCGCTCATCCTATATCCTCCTTTCATTTTTACAAATTCATTATATACTGAAACTATGACAGAATTTGTCACAGTACGAAATAAAAAGGAGCATCGATTCCATGCCGAAAACCGAACGCATGCTCAAGGTCATGCAGCGCGTCTATGAGAAGCGGAGCTTCACCGTCGGCGAAATAGCCGAGGAGTTTTCGGTCTCCTACCGTACCATGCTCCGCTACCTCCATGAGCTGTCCGAGCTGGGCGTCCCGCTGTACGCAACGGAGGGCAAGCACGGCGGCTATTCCATCCTGACTTCCCGCCAGCGGCGGGAGCTGGCAGAGCATGACACGGAAGCTGTCAAGCGGGTGGTCAAGCCTGGAATCCTGATCGTCGGTTTGGAGATGAAAGCACCCTTTACCGCCTTCTATATGACACATACCCTCAAACCCAAGCTGTGGCAGGAGCTCGTCAGCCGCCTGCATGAAATCCCGTACCGCCGGTCCACGCCCCGGCCTTCCTATGTCGCCGCGGTTATGAATCGGCAGCAAATCTATCATTACGTCGCCGGTATCGAAGTGACGGCGCTGGGGAGTCTTCCCGAAGGGATGGTGAGTCTGGCGATACCGGCTCAGGAATACGCGATGTATACGCATGAAGGCCGCTCGGACAGGGAGGATATCGACCAATCTTATGCGTATGTCCTGCAGCGGATGAAGCAGCTCGACATGAATCCGGATCCCGGATGCTATGCCTTGGAACGTCGGGACGACGCCGATGCTTCGGTCATCCGGATGTTTATCCCGATAAAAAGATAGCAGGCAGTTCCCCTTCCGGGGAGCCTGCCTGCCTGTTCATGGACGAACCTAGATCGCTTTGGGATTCTCCACGATCGGATTCACGTCCGCATCGTAATCGACGCCGTCGGTCTCAAATCCGAACAACTGGAAAAACTCGCGGCGGTACCCCGCCAAATCCGTCAGCTCTTCAATGTTATCGCTGTCGACCTTGCTCCACAGCTCAGCAACCTCCTGCTGGACGTCCTCGCGAAGCTCCCAGTCGTCAATGCGAATCCGGCCTTTCTCGTCGACCGGAACATCCTTCCCAGCGTACAAACGGTCAGTGAAGAGACGATAAATCTGCTCGATGCAGCCTTCATGCAGCCCCTTCTCCTTCATCACCTTGTACAAAGCGGAAACATACAACGGCACGATCGGAATCGCCGAGCTTGACTGCGTAACCAGCGCTTTGCTGACCGTCACGTAAGCGCGGCCTCCGCGACCCGCGAGCGCCTCGTTTAGCTTCAGTGCGGTATCCTCCAGATGATCCTTCGCTTGACCGATGGACCCGTCCCGGTAGATCGCCTTCGTAATCTCGGAGCCAATATAGGAGAACGCAATCGTGGTGGCATTGTCCGCCAGCACGCCTCCTTCCGACAGCGCCTGGATCCACAGCTCCCAGTCTTCGCCGCCCATGACCTCGACGGTATTTCGAACTTCCTCTTCGGTAGCCGGCTCAATCGTTACTTCGGTAACTTCTCCCGTATGGAAATTGACCGTTTTATTCGTGTAGGATTGGCCGATCGGCTTCAGGACGGAGCTGACCGTCTCTCCGGTCCGCGGCAGCGTCCGGCGCGCGGAGGCCACGCTGTAAACGACCAGATCTACCTCTCCAAGCTCCTTCTTGATCAGCTCGACCGTCTTCGCCTTGGTCTCCTCCGTGAATGCATCGCCGGTTACGCTGAAGGACTTCAGTCCCGCCGCCTCCGCTGCCTGCTCAAAAGCAGCCGAGTTGTACCAGCCTGCCGAAGCGGTGCGCTTCTCGGTTCCCTGGCTCGGACGATATACTCCTACCGTGTTTGCCCGTGCACCAAACGCAGCGGCGATTCTCGCCGACAATCCGTATCCGGTGGATGCCCCGATCACAAGTACATTACGGGGACCTTGTATGCCAGGCTGTTTCAGCACGTAATCGATCTGCTCCTGAACCTGCGCAGCGCAGCCGACAGGGTGCGACGTCGTGCAAATAAATCCGCGTGTTCTAGGTTTAATAATCATGATTTAGTTCCTCTCTTTACACTCATTATCGTTTCAAATGATACGTATGTATCCCGATTGTCCCTTTCTATTGTAACTGTTTTTTTCAAAGAGGAAACCTTTTGACGGCAAAAATAAAATACCCCCCTTCTAAAATCGATCGGGGATTTGCCCCCGCCATTCATTAAAAGAGAGGTACTTGGCTGATTACTACTACCATGCTATGCAGCCTGGCCGAATCTTATTATTCCTTCTTCCGGGCTTACGCCTTCAGTTCCTTGCTGACCGTCAGCCGAACCGGGCAATGATCGCTGCCCAGCACATGACAATCGATTTCGGCATCGACCAGCTTCTCGGACAATCGGGCCGATACGAGGAAATAATCAATTCGCCAGCCGATGTTCCGTTCCCTGACCTTGGCCATATACGACCACCAGCTGTATACATCCGTCCTGTCCGGATAAAAGAATCGGAATGAATCGATAAAGCCTGCTGCGAGCAGATCGGTCATCTTCCCGCGCTCCTCCAGTGTAAAGCCTGAATTGCCGAGATTGGACTTCGCGTTCTTCAGGTCGATCTCCTGGTGGGCGACGTTCAAATCGCCGCAAATGATGACCGGCTTGACCGCATCCAGCTGCTGCAAGTAACGGCGGAACCGTTCCTCCCACTCCAGCCGGTACGAAAGCCGGCTCAGGTCGCGCTTGGCGTTCGGCGTATAGACGTTCACCAGGTAGAAATGCTGAAACTCCAGCGTAATGATTCTTCCTTCCGGCTCCTCGTCTTCCTCGATCCCGTAACGGACGGACAGAGGCTCCAATCGGGTGAACACGGCCGTTCCCGAGTATCCCTTCTTCTGGGCGTAGTTCCAGTACTGGCGATAGTCGGAGCCTAACTCAAGCTCCGATCTGCCCTTCTTGAAGCTTCGTTTCCTGCACGCAAAATATATCCGCATCCGTCTGCTTGAAATAATCGAGAAAGCCTTTATTCACACAGGCACGCAGCCCGTTCACATTCCATGACACCAGCTTCATATTGGGAACCTCCATGATATCCGTATCTTTTCGTTTGCTGAATCTATGAATCTACTAAATTCTATAATGGTATCATGACTCGGCGGGAAGGGACAAGGCAGCTTTACGCATTCATTTAAACTTCATGAACGAAAAAGGAGCTTTCCCGTGCATAATCCCGCACCGAAACTGGAACAACATAAACGTTTGCGATCGTTTCGCTTATTCGAAGCGCCCGCAATTCGATGGATATTTCGCATAAGGAGGAGTACAGCATGACAGGAAGAAACAGTAAACCTAAGAACGACGGTCCGTCCAGCAGTCCTGAACGTTTGGACCAATACGGCGATAAGCTGGCAAACGAGAATGAGGAAGAGTTTACTTCGGCGGCCGAGGAGCACTGCAGGGATCAGGACTAGCGATGGATATCGCCAACATGCATTCCTTATAATTCAATAACAAAAACACCCGTCCATGCGAAGGTGTTCGGATCCCTGTCTTATAAACGGGGAGCCGTCCCTTGCAATGCAGCGGGTGTTTTGTTGCTGTAGCGGTATTTTTCTTTTTAAATTCAGAGCCAGCTTTCCTGTCTGTGCATGCACCGCCGTTCCGTTTGGTTAAGCTGTTACGCCGTACCGGTTGCCGTCGGGGTCCGTCAGGGAGAAGCCTTTGAACCCCTCAAAATCCTCAATATCGCCCACATCCGCTCCCTTGGCCTTCAGCTGCCGATGCATTCCTTCAACATCCTTGGCATGAATGTTGAAATACTGTCCTACACCGTAATTATTTTTAGGAAACACCGGCTGCTTTATCTCATCGGAACGCACCAGACAAAAGCTCACCTTCTCATCGTTCATTCGCATGACAATCGCTTCGGGTTCATCCGTATGAATGATCTCGAGTCCCAGCATCTGGGCATACCATGCCGCAGAACGCCTCAAATTACTCACCGGCACAAAGATACCTACGCCGTACAATTGGGGTTTGGCCAATCTCCAGTCTCCTCTCTCATTACGAGTTTGATTGTGTTCCAACACCTAAATAACGATATTTCACGTTAGAACCAAACAATCCTCCCCAAAAAACTTGCTTACTCCGTAATCATCCACACATTCCCGTCCGGATCCTCCATATAAAATGCAAGAGAACCGCGAACCCGTCTCAATCTGCTGATTCGGATGCGCAGCTTGGTCAATTGGAGGTATGAAGCACAGATCGCTTTCGGATCCCTTCTCCGGAAAGCGTCCACGAGCGCGTCCATATCCAGCCCTTCGGCTGCATCCGCATGGGTCCTCACTTCCGGCTTAGCTTCAATGCCTGCCTGCTGCAGCTGGTGCAGCTTTCTCAGCCTGGCCCGTGCACGGCCGAGCGACACTTGTACCGTCCCTTCCGACATGGAGAGAAAATCAGCCGTTTCCCCGGCTGTGAAATCCAGCACGTCCATCAGCAGCAAAATGACCATCGCGCGTGGAGATAACCGGTCTGCTAATGTCTCCAGAAGCTCCCTCGTTGATAATCCGCCATCCTCGCCGGGTCTGTCCTTCAGCTCCTCATCCGTAACGCTCTTGACGGATTTCTCTTTCCTCAATCGGTCTTTCCATGCATTGCTTGCTATTCGATATAAATAGGCATTGGTAATTGGCCGATCAGGCTTGATTTCAACCGCCCGCATCACTTTGATCATCGTTTCCTGCAGAAGATCTTCAGCTTCCCAGCGTTCCCCGGTCACATGCAGACAGTATTGATGCAGCTTGGCCTGAAGAGCGGGTACATCCAGCGCATATTTTGACATCACAGCCCACCTCGCTAACTAAGTTCTCTGGAAGCTGAAGTTTTCCTGCACAAATTTCGGATGCAGTTACTTATAAACGAAAAATGCGGTAAAAGCCCCTTCCATCAAGAGCCGCCTGCCCGGTTAACACCGCAATCAACAAAACGTGCATTTTTCATGCGTCAACTTCTCTGGAAGTTCAGGTATAAGTTGCTAAGAGTACGGCATCCTAAGAACAAATCTCTCCATGATCCACGGATATCGCCCTCAATCGGCGGCAATGCCCAATCATTCACTCATTCTTTACTCTTACTAATCTGAAAGGGAGGGAGCATAGATGAGATCCAGTGCCAA
This sequence comes from Paenibacillus sp. FSL W8-0919, assembly GCF_038003785.1. NCBI lineage: Bacteria > Bacillati > Bacillota > Bacilli > Caryophanales > Paenibacillaceae > Paenibacillus > Paenibacillus sp. FSL W8-0919. The sequence goes on along the minus strand of NZ_JBBOPV010000001.1, from coordinate 2,669,226 downwards.
TGTAAAGAGCGAACTGCTTGAGAATGTCAAAAGCCGGCTTTCCGGCTGCGGGGATGTAAGCTATCAGTCCTTGAGGCTTCATGGGTCTGACTGCACGTTGATATTTATAGGGCCCATCATTGACTTTAGCTCCTTGCACGGGCATATCGTCACCCCTTTGCTTAAGGAATCGGCCAAGGTTGAGCATCATTTCGATGATTTTATCGACCGGCTGGACCGGGGAGATTTGCTGTCGATTCCATTCGAACGCTCCGATTCAGCAGAGCATATTGCCAACGCGATCGTCGAGGGCAGCGCGGTTCTTCTTATCGAGGAGACCGCGGAAGCTTACCTGTTCGATATTGTGTTGTATCAGAAAAGAGCCGTATCCGAATCCCAGAACGAGCTGGTCGTGAATGGCCCTCAGGAAGCTTTTATCGAGGATATCAGCACCAATCTATCGCTGCTGCGCCACAAAATCAGGCACCCCGACCTGAAGACGATCCGATTCCAAATTGGAAGGTATACCAAAAAAGCCGTGTATATGGTTTATATCGAAGGATTGGCCAAGCCGGAGGTTGTACAGGAGGTCAATCAGCATCTCGCTGCGATCGATATTGACGGAACATTCGGGATCAGCACCTTATCTGAGCAGATGAAGGAAGGGGTACGGTCTCCGTTTCCCCAGTTCCAATATACGGAGCGTCCCGACTCGGTAGCGGCATCGCTCCTCGAAGGCCGGGTGGGCATCATGCAGGACGGGACGCCGTCGGCTCTCATCGTACCGGTAACCTTGATGTCGCTGCTGCAATCGTCCGAGGATTACTACCACAGCTTCTACTCCTCAAGCTGGATTCGGCTTGTCCGGTTCGCGTTCGGACTCATGTCCCTGCTGATGCCTTCCTTGTATGTGGCCATCACGACATTCCAGCCCTCCATCATTCCGACCGATCTGTTGATCACGATCTCGGCGTCAAGGGAGAATATTCCGTTCACGGCGCTGGCGGAAGCGCTCATTATGGAGCTGACGTTTGAAGCGCTTAGGGAGGCGGGCACCCGCATTCCGAAACCCGTCGGCCAGACGATCTCCATTATCGGAGCAATCGTCATCGGACAAGCGGCGGTCGAGGCCGGCATCGTCTCCAACCCGATGGTTATCGTCGTATCGATTACGGGCATCGCTTCTTACATCATTCCTAATTTTGAGCTCGGGCTGGCTTTCCGCCTTCTGCGCTTCCCGATCCTGATTCTGGGAGGAACGCTCGGGCTCATCGGCGTATTCGCAGCTGCATTTCTGGTGTACGGCCATATGGCTTCCCTGAAATCGTTCGGAACGCCCTATTTGCAGCCCATTGCTCCCCTGATCCGGTCAGATTGGAAAGACGCGTTTTTCAGGGCTCCTTCCAAAATGATGAAGAAGCGTCCGAAAACCTATGCTTCTGGAAACAACACAAGGAGACAAAAGCCATGAGAGCGTTAGTCCTACTTCTCCTGGTCATAACGCCGCTCTTCACCCTTGCCGGCTGCGGATTCATGATGACCAAAGTCGAAATCAACGAACAGACTTTCGTGTTTGCGATGTACATCGACAAAGGGAAGCAGCCTAATACCGTCGAGGTTACGATCAGCGCCCCGCTGCCTAACCGGCTGACTTCAGGTTCCCAGGCAGGGGGCCAAGCAAGCGGGGATCCGTATGCGATGGTTACCAAAAGCTCCGTTACCGTTCAGGATGCACTGAGTTTAATTCAGCGGGATTTGACTCGTCGCTTCGACTTCAGCCATACACGAGCCGTCGTGGTTGGTCATCGTTATGCAGAGGACGGCTTGCACGATCTGATGGACTGGTTTCAGCGGGAGCCGACGACGGACCTCGATACCTACCTGTTCGTAGCACCGGGAAAGGCGACACAAGTAGCCTCCCTGACCCCCGTCTTCGAGCAAATGCCTTCCGAAGTTCTGGCCCGGATAGGCGATCAGCATAACGTCATCGGCACGACTTTTCTGGATTGCCTCGTCGCGGCATCGGCCAACCAGGGCTATGCGCTGACCTATTTGAGCGCCGGCATGAAGCCCATGATCGCCGATCAGGGCAAGCCGGAGCCTTGGGTCGGCGTTCATGGAACCGCGCTATTTCAAGATCACAGGCTTCGTACCACCCTTCCGCTAGAGCCTTCGCTGACGATCAGCTGGGCTGAAAATCAGCTAAGGGGTTCTTTATACACGGTGAGCTGGGATAAATCCGGAAAAGCGAGCGTGTATCTAATCCAAAACCGGGCGAAGAAGTCGGTAAGGTTGGTGGACGGCCGTCCCGTGTTTACGATCAAGCTAAAAGGAATCGGCGATGTCATATTCAAGAGGAACGGCATTCAGACGGATTCGCTATCCGCCAAATATGCCATCGAACGGGAATTGAACGAGGTGATCAAGGAGCACCTGGCAACGGCCATACGCACCTCTCAAAGGGAACGCGCCGACATCCTGCAGCTCGGCATGCTCCTTGACTGGAACTATCCCGATTATTGGGAGAAGGTTCGAAGTAACTGGTCCCAGGCTTATGCCAACGAGGCTGTAATCGAGATCGTAGCGGACGTCAAGGTCCGTAATTTCGGTTCCGTGCTCAAATCCAAGCCTGAATAAGGAGGCATCAGGGGATGTTATTCTTTGTGTTTTTAGCGTATTCCCTACTGGAATGGTTCGTTGCTAGGCAAAAGCCGGGCCGCGAGAAATGGACGGTGCTCGCTCTGATTGTCGTCATGTCGATATGGAGCGCGTTCGCGCTTTGGATGAACGGATGGCCGACCCCGAACCAGCTGATTCGCTTTGCTTTTGGCTGGCTTGACCAATAACTTTGAAAGGAGCCCTTTTCGCGATGGTGAATAAAACCCCTTGGCAATTGTTCCGATTCGCCTTCGTATACCTGAATGCGATCCCGACAGGATTTTTAGTTACCCCTCTGCTGTGGGGCTCGGCGTACTTGGGATGGATGGCCATCCTGATTGGATGGGGCGCCAACTTGATCCTTCTATGGTTCACCGTCAAGGTTGGGCGCTGGGATCCCGACCGCTCCTGGATCGACTTCGGCCAGGACCTGCTGGGAAAATGGATCCACTATCCGATCATCTTGCTGATTCTCTTCTGGTCCGTCAATTATATCGGGCTCGATATCGAGGGCTTTACCCTATTCTTCGACACCAATTACATGCGGGAGACGCCGCAATGGTTCATCATCTTGATCGTCGGCCTCGTCGTCACCCTTACCGCGCGTTGGGGGATGGAGACGCTAGTTTATATCTCCGACGGGCTGTTCATTGTCATTGTGCTGACGATTTTGCTCATGAACATGTTTTTTTTCCAAGATGCGGACTTCAATATGGTACCCGCCATGTACAGACATCATAACTACGGGGACGTCTTTAAGGATTCGCTGACCACCCTCGCCTATATCGCGGAATGGGTCGTGTTTCTGTTCCTCGCCCCTTACCTTCAAATCGATCGGAAGGCATTCCGAAACCTTGCGGCCGCAAGCGCAATGGTTGCACTTGGCGTATTGCTCCAGTGGGCCTCCTCCCTGCTAAGCTTCGGCCCCTATATCGGCCGGGAGCTGCAGTACCCGCTCGTGGAATTGCTGCGGGCGGGAAAAGGGTTCCTCGGCAATTCCGATCCGTTCATGATCGGATTGTGGAGCAGTTCCATGTTCCTGCATAGCGCATTCCTGATCCATATCAGTGTCCGGTGCCTTGCCAAGCTGCTTGCGCTAAAGGAAATGGACGCCACGCTGATTGCGGTGATCGGCGGAACAGGCTCTATCCTGGCGTTCCAATATTCCAAGAACCCGGTCCTGTTCCAGCAGGATTTTAGTTCTTCCTCGATGATTGCGTTTTTCCTTCTCGTCGAATGCATTCCGATCCTGTATTGGATCGCCTCCCTTTTTCGCAGAGGAAGGCGACAGCGGCGAAATGCAGCATGATCTTATGACCGCTGGTCGTTAGTAACACCCGGATAAACAAAATAGATAGATAGGTGGGAGGCGGATGCTACCTCCCTTCCATTTTGTAAACGGCAAGCCCTATGAATCTCGGCGGATGAATGCATGTTACCATCAATCGCTTGATCTACCGCTGGTTGTACCGAAAAATTTAACAAAAATTAGAATTTTTCATGAAAGCGCTTCCCGAAAATAGTTCTTTTATTGTAAGAAATTGGCATATTATATAGTACAGTAGAACCAGCAAACAAGGGTGGCAGCGGGAGGTGATAGGCATGGGCGTGAATGAAGCATTGGCTCTAATGATTTCGTTCGCCACTCTGGTCGTTTCGATCCTTGCTTTCCATAATAAGAAATAGACCCATCCCTCAGGAAGATGAATCTATTTCTTGTGTCTGGGCAGGAGCAAGCATTCAGCCGCCCTGTAAGCGGTGTCTGCTGTACCCCCGGAGTCGGCGGCATCCGGCTCCGTTTTGTGATACACAAAAATATCCTATTCCGTTTTCGGCGGCATTATGACTGGAGATCTTTTTATCAAGTATTCAGAATGGGCTTAACCTCCTGCAGAATACGGGCCATCTCTTTGGCGCTTTCCTCGTACATCTTCTTGGCCGCCTTGTCCTTGGTGTTTAAGCTGAACAGCTCCAGATCCGCCTGGCATTTCTTCAAATTCGCGAACAGTAAGGCTCTCTCCTGGTTCTGGGGCTGCTGCATTTGGTCGTCATATAAATCAATGGTCAATCCGCCAAAGGTATCCACTTGTGCAAAGTACACATCTTTGAGCTTGACGCCCTGCTTGTCCAGTTCATCCTTAAGCCAGCTTTGGCTGAACCCCATGACGCGCAGCGGCTCATCCAAAATTTTACCGTCCATAATGACCGCCTGCGGCATTTTTTCAGGGGCAATCTTAACGCCCAAATCCTTCGGCGTGACCGGAAGCGTATCACGCTTCTGCAGCACGGTGATATCCCCGCTGGACTCCATGATGGCAAATTCGACGTCAGCAATCTGGAAAATGTCCTTCTTCCGCAGCTGCTGCATGAGATCATCGGATGTCAAACGTTCTTTTTTCATATTGTCTTCCAAAACTTTGCCGTCCTTGATGAGCACCGTAGCTTTAAAATCGATAAAATCCCTTACCTTCTTGCTCTTCATTTGGGAGTATTCAATCAGCAAAGAGCAGAGCACCCACACTCCCAGGGCAATCAGTCCAAGATACCAATTGGCTTCCAAATCGAGCGAGATGTAAGCAGCCAAGCTGCCGATCGTAATTCCCGTTAAGTATTCGAAAAAGGACAGCTGCGTAACCTGCCGTTTACCAAGGGCTTTGGTCAGCAAAAACAGAACAATTACAGCACACAGCGTCCGTAGGATAATTTCCAGCCATTGCGGCATAAGAGTGCCCTCCAATCCTTGATGGGTTGTCGCGATATATCATCTTTATAAATTATGGACAAAAGTACGCTATGAAATCACGCCACTATTTTCCTGTCCGTCTTAAACGCATGTTCCTGGCCGAAATGTGTACATTAGTTCAAGAAAGGAGTGATAACAAACCATGACCGTAGCATCCGATGTCAAAACCTGCCTCTCTTCCTTGAAAAGCGCGCAAGCCAGCCTTGAGCAGTTTGCTCTGTCCACACAGGATGAGAACGCTAAGAACATGTTCACCCAAGCGGCTCAGCAAACCCAGCAGATCGTAGACCAAGTAGCTCAGCGCGTGCAGCAGCTTGAACAGGAGGAGCCTCAATACAAAGGCTTCTAAATCTCCCGCATCAACAAAACATCTAAATAGGATTCGGCGTCTTGGCCGAAGCTCACCCCCGGACCATTCACGGTCAGGGGGTTGTTTATTATGTTGGGAACTTTAATATTGAGTTATCCCCCATGGCAAGGTAAAGTGTTAAAATAATGGTATTGTTTATAAAGGGGGCAGCATGTATGACGAGTGACACACCAAAGCTGGATGTCATCACATTCGGCGAGTCGATGGGATTATTTTATCCGGAAGGGCCCCGGGGCATCGGCCAAGGAGGAAGCATGGCCCAGTCCTTCGGCGGTGCGGAGAGCAACCTTGCAATCGGTCTTGCGCGGCTTGGGTGCACGGCAGGCTGGTTCGGCAGACTCGGTCGCGATCCGGTCGGCACCGGCATTTTGAAAACGCTTCGGGGAGAGGGTGTCGACGTTTCAAGGGCTACCCAGACCGATGAAGCGCCGACAGGAATTATGCTGCGGCAGACCGTTCGCGGACAGTCCTCCGTTTACTACTACCGCAAGGACTCTGCGGCAAGCAGGATGACCCCTGCGCATGTGGATGCCGAATACATAGCACAAGCTAAGATCGTTCATATCACCGGCATCACTGCTGCCCTAAGCGGCAGCTGCCTGGAAACGATCCGGCATGTGGTATCCCTATGCAAGGAGCATGGCGTCCGGATCAGCTTTGATCCGAACCTGCGACTCAAGCTGTGGAGCATAGAGGAGGCTCGTCCCGTCTTGCTGGAGCTTGCGGCTTCCTGCGATTATTTCCTTCCTGGATATGACGAATGCAAGCTGTTGTTTAAGACCGAGGATGAAGAGGTCATTACCGAGCAGCTCCGGAAGCTGCCGGGGATGAGCATAATCAAAAGCTTCAACGGAAGCAATGTGATTGTGCACAGAGAACAGACGTATTCCCTTCCGTTTGAGAAAGTGGACCAGGTCGTCGATACGGTAGGTGCTGGAGACGGGTTCTGTGCCGGCTTCCTCGCCGGAGTTGCTAAGGGCTGGTCGCCGGAGGAAGCGCTCTCGTTAGGCGGTCTGACCGGATCGATGGTTATCCAGGCTCCAGGCGACTGGGAAGCCCTTCCGACTTGGGACGAAGTGCTGCAGCGCCGCGGACAAGCCGCCCACATCGAGCGTTAAGAGGCATAGGCTGTTTTACGTCTTTCCACTCCAGCAGTATTTACGCTAGGCCTTGATCCATTCATTTAATAACCGATAGGAGTGTTACTATGAAGAAACTCAGACTGATCCAACAAATTCATGATGCCGGCGTCGTGGCGGTTCTTCGCGGGGACTCGCCGGAAGAAGTCGTCGAGGTCGCCCAGCGTGCCATTGAAGGCGGTATCAAAGTGATCGAAGTGACGATGACCGTTCCGTTCGCCACCGAAGCAATCACCCGGCTGGCAAAAATGTATTCCTCGGAGGATCCGCAAGCCGACAATTATGCCATCATTGGCGCCGGCACCGTGCTGGACTCGGAAACCGCAAGACTGACCATCCTGGCCGGTGCGGAGTTTGTCGTATCCCCTGGCTTTGACCGGGACACCATCATGCTCTGCAACCGCTACCGCGTTCCGGTAATGCCGGGGGCCGTCACCGTACATGACATTGTCGCCTCCCTAGAGCTCGGTGTGGATGTCATTAAGCTGTTCCCGGGCAATCTGTACTCGCCATCCGTGATCCCATCCCTTAAGGGCCCGCTCCCGCAGGCGAACATTATGCCTACCGGCGGGGTGAACCTCGATAACCTCCATGAATGGATCAAGGCCGGTGCATTTGCAGTCGGAATCGGTTCAGATTTAACCAAGGATGCGATGAAGAGCGGCAACCTTGATCTGATTTCGGAGAAGGCCCGTGCATATATCGATGCATTCAAGAAGACCAAGGCCTAACTTGTACGTATGCAAAAGGACTGCCGCGCATTCGCTGTGGCAGTCCTTTTTTAGATGATGTCCCCTCTTCTCTTCCCCGCCGACGGCTTGCTGCGTGCATTCAGAAGCGCCGTTCCCGCAGTGCTTGTTGAAGCACGCCGATCATAACCTTCTCGTTCTTCGATGACCATGCTTTAGCGTACAAAGCCCGGTTGCCACGCCCCCAGACAAGATCGTGAAGATGGAGTTAACAAACGTATTGCCTGAGAGAACAGCACCTCCGATGCCGATGATCACCGCATCCATCAGCAGGATGATGATTCCGACATTCAGAGGCACATACTTGGACAGAAAATGCGCCAGCAGGTCCGTTCCCCCCGTACTTGCGTCATTTCTTAGCATCAGACCAAGGCCTGTCCCGATCAGAGCGCCGCCAATCATGGCGCTGGGTATGGCGCCGGGGGCAAACACACGTAATACATCCCCTTGATACGGGGACAGCAAATCGATGACGAACGAAGAGATCAGCATGCCTGATAAGCTGTTGTAAAATATTTCACGATTAAGGACCCAAGCCGCAATGAATATGGGGACACTGCACAAGATGATGACAAAGCCGATATGTAGGTCAAACACATAATTAGCAATGAGAGCAATACCGATCACGCCGCCATCCAGCACTTTTTGCGGGACAAGAAAGAAATTGGTCCCCATCGCGATCAGGAAGCTTCCGATCACGATGATGACATGTTTTCGAAATGACAGCATATCCAACAGCTCCATTTATAAGGCATGTCTCATTTATATGCTCGTCAAATCGAAAAATTGCGGCCTTATCCTTGTTGATTTCAAAAAAATTCCACTCTATAAGTGCAAAACCACCTGTACGAAGGGCTACGCCTTGACATAAATCAATCGTTCCGTTCGCGCCATCACTTTGGTCTTCATATATGGATGGTTCTCATAACAATAATCGATAAAATGCCCCGGTCTTTCCCCGTTCAACGGGAATACGTCATAGTGGAGTGGGATCGTCAGCTCGAAGCCCGCTGCTGCAGCAAGCTCAGCCGCCTCACGGAAGCCCATATTGCCCACGATCCCATCCTGCCTACGGAAGGCGTCTCCCCCGTTGATCGGCACCATGCCGATGTCAATCGCGTGATTCCGCAGCCGCTCAACAAGACCCGGGTAAACGACGGTATCGCCAGCATGATACATTAGCACGCCCGAAATATCAATCAAATACCCGACATACCGGTGCCCCAGCATCCGATCCTCCTCAAGCACTTCATGAGCCGCCGGCACCGCCATCAAGCGGAAGCCCTCAAGCTCCTGCCATTGGTCGCACGCGGCAGCCAGCAGCCGGTCTTCGGCAACTCCTGCGTCTCGCATCGCCTCATGACAGATTGCCGGCGCGACAAAGCGGGTGTCCGGGTTATTCTTGGCGATAACCGAGATCGTCCCCAAGTCCATATGATCATCGTGCTCATGCGTAATCAGCACCACATTGGCATTCGTAACATGCTGCGGCTTAAGCGGAGCTGGAAAAGCCCGCTGGAGGTCGCTCTTCCGCTCCAGCTCGTCGGACAGATAAGGATCGATATAAATAACGGTCTCCCCGCCTTTAATTACAACGCTCTCCTGTCCCAAAAACCAAACCGCAGCCATTCCGTGCGGAGCGGATGTTCGATTCATCTCCCCGATCAGCTGCTCCGGTGTTCGTCCATGGCCGTTATGACGTCCATTCACTTGTCCCCTCTCCCTTCGGTTGATGTTGCAATAAACGGTGAGCACAGATGCTTCTGCTTATTCATCGACTCACCAGCCTCTGTACATACTGTACCCTAAATCAGCATCTTCTGGGAGCTTTTCATCGTAGGAATTGTGTTATGTTAAACGGGACAACGTAAAAAAAGAGCTGGAAAGGGGCTTGCCGCCTCTTATTCCAACTCGCATCAAGTATTTGGAGATATTTTTGCTTTAAAACCAGCAACATTCAAGAGATAATGCCGGTAAGATCGGGCTAAAATCCACTGCTCTATTTGCTTTCAACCGGCCGCTTCCACAGACCCAGCAGTACACCTGACAGCGCCGCGCCAATGATAACGGCCAGCAGGAACAGCAGCGCGTGGTTGGCCAAAGCCGCTACGAAAATCCCTCCATGCGGGGCCGGAACGTTAACGCTCCACAGCTGTGTCAATCCGCCGGCAACCGCCGAACCGAGAATGCACGATGTCAGTACGCGCAGCGGGTCGGCAGCGGCAAATGGGATCGCGCCTTCCGTGATAAAGGAAAGACCCATAACATAGTTCGTAACCCCGGACTTGCGCTCCTGTTCCGTAAATTTGCGCTTGAAGAACGTCGTAGCCAGGGCGATTGCCAGAGGAGGAACCATGCCGCCGGCCATCACCGCCGCCATCATCGCGCCGTTCGTATTGCCGCTCGACGTAAATACGCCGATAGCGAATGCATAAGCCGCTTTATTGAAAGGGCCGCCCATGTCAATCGACATCATTCCGCCGAGAATCAGACCAAGAATGACGGCATTGCCCGTTCCGAGATTGTTCAGAATATCGGTCAGGCCAAGATTGATCCAGCTGAAGAACGGATCGAACAGATAAAACATGATGGTACCGGTGATCAGCAAACCAACGACTGGATACAGCAATATCGGCTTCAAGCCGTCCAGTGCCTTCGGCAAGCCGGCAAACCATTTGCGAAGCAGAATGACGACATATCCGGCAAGGAAGCCGGCAGCCAAACCGCCGAGGAACCCGGAATTCGAATTCAGCGCCATCAGGCCGCCGACCATGCCGGGCATCAATGCCGGACGATCACCGATGCTTAAGGCAATGAATCCGGCAAGGACCGGAATCAGGAAGTGGAAAGCGCCTTCTCCTCCGCCAATCGTCTGCAGCAGCTGAAAGAGCGGATGATTCTCACCGGCAAGCTGCTCGATCAGGAAGGATACGGCCAGCAGAATGCCTCCGCCGACAACGAATGGCAGCATATGCGAAATCCCGTTCATCAGATCCTTGTAAATTTTGCTGCCGATGCCGCTGTGTCCGCCCTGCTGTTCTCCGGATGTCCCGCCGCCTTCGCTGCGGTAGATCGGCGCATCACCGCTCGCTGCCTTTCGAATCAGCTCCTCCGATTTGCGGATGCCGTCGCTGACTGGGCGCTGCAGCACCGGCTTGCCGTTAAAGCGGGCCATCTCGACCTGCTTATCGGCAGCAATGATGACGCCGGCGGCGCGCCGAATTTCCTCCTCGGTCAAAATGTTCTGCGCCCCTTCCGAGCCGTTCGTTTCCACCCGAATCTCGACGCCCATCTCTTGGGCTTTCTTCTTGAGCGCGTCCTCCGCCATAAACGTATGGGCGATCCCGGTCGGACAGGCCGTTACGGCAACGACGAAGGCGCCTTGCTCACCGGAGGCTGCTCCGTCCTGAACGGGTGCGGCTTCGATAGCGCTGTCAGACTCCGGACGCTTGTCCGATTGCTTCTCTGCTTCTTTCCTTTGCTTGGCAGCTTCCTTCTCGGCCTTTGCCGCTTCTTCTTCCGCCTGCTTGGCATCGAATAGCGCCGTTACTTCCTCAGGCGTCTTCGTCTCCATCAACCGGCTGATGAAATCGGCATCAATCAGCAGCCTGGAAAGTGCAGCAAGCGTCCGCAAATGGGTATTTCCCGCGCCCTCAGGCGCTGCAATCATGAAGAACACATAAGCCGGCTCGCCGTCCAATGCCTCAAAATCCACACCCTTGCTGCTCTTGGCAAATACGACGGTCGGCTCGTTCACCGCCCGGGTCTTCGCATGGGGCATCGCAATGCCTCCGCCGATCCCCGTGCTCGATTCCGCTTCCCGCTTCAGAATCGCTTCCTTGAACAGGACCGGATCATTGATTCGTCCGCTTGCGGCCAGGCTGGCAATCAGCTCGTCGATCGCCGCCTCCTTCGTTACCGCTTGCAGATCCATAATCATGGTCTGCTGAATCATTAATTCCGTTATTCTCATTATGGATAACACTCCCTTAATTTCTGCCTTAGATGTCTGCCGTTTCGCAGCCGCATTGCAAACATGCATGTCCTCACAATGGCGTGATCGTGACCTGTTCACGAAGTTTATCGATCATTTCTCTGGCTGCCAGATCGTCCGAGAACGCCGTTGCGCTTCCCGATGCAACCCCGGTCCGGAATGCCTCAAGCGGACTGTGCCCCAGAGACAGCGTGCCGACAAACCCGGCAATCATCGAATCGCCTGCGCCTACCGAATTCCGGACCGTTCCCGCCGGAACGTTGGCGTGATAAACCTGATCAGCCGTAATGAGCAGGGCTCCTTCTCCCGCCATGGAGATCATCGCATGCTGCGCACCCTGCTCAAGCAGCTTGCGGCCGTACATGACAAGCTTATCGCGCGAATCCATCGGGACGCCGAATAACTCGGCCAGCTCGTGATGGTTCGGCTTGACGACAAGCGGCTGCTGAGCCAAAGCCTTCATCAGCGCATTCCCCGTCGTATCGATCACGAATTCGGCTCCGCTCTTCTTGCACGCTTGAATTAACAGGTCGTAGAAGCCTGAGCCAAGCGATGGCGGAACGCTTCCGGACAGTACCGCGATATCGCCCGGCTGAAGCCGTGACAGCTTATGGACCAATTCATCGGCCTCCTCTTGCCGGATGCTCGGCCCGAGGCCGTTAATCTCCGTCTCGTCCCCGTGCTTAAGCTTGATGTTGATTCTTGTATCATCTTCAATCCTCACGAAGTCGGTGACGATCCCTTCCTTTCTCAGCGTCTCGTCGATAAACCGCCCGGTAAATCCACCAAGAAAGCCGATCGCGGTATTGTCTGCGCCGAGCTGGTTCAATACCCGCGAGACATTGATGCCTTTGCCCCCCGGGAACTTCAAGTCCCGGGCCATTCTGTTCAAGCTTCCAAGCTCGATATGCTCCACTTCCACGATGTAATCGATGGAAGGATTCAAAGTTACCGTATATATCATCATGATCCCTCAATTATGTTGGTTTTCTGTGCTATGGACTTCCGCCAGGCTTCCGGCAGCGATTCGGTAATCAACGTCGCTTCGCTTAAATCCAGCAGCTTAGCGAACGTGACTTCTCCGATCTTGCTGGAGTCCGCAAGAACATAGCTGGTAGCGGACAGCTGATGGGCCCGCCGTTTGATCAAGGCTTCTTCCGGATCCGGCGTCGTATACCCCATCTCGATATCGACGCCGTTCGTCCCGAGAAAGCAGCGGTCAAAGCGGAAGTTATCCATGTTTTGAAGAGCTATGCTGCCGATTACGGCTTTCGTGCGAATCTTCATCATGCCGCCCAGAAGATAGCTGTTGATGCGTTTGCTTACCAATGCTTCGATATGCGATAAGCCGTTGGTCACAACGGTCACGTTGCTTGCTTCGATAAACGGGATCATCGCCAATGTGGTCGTTCCCGCATCCAGATAAATGCTCTCGCCATCCTGTACCTGCTGCGCAGCCAGCTTGGCAACGGCATTTTTCTGTTGAATGTTTTTGAATGATTTCTCTTCCATTCCCGGCTCGGGGGCCTTTTGACTCGGCAGCGCTGCTCCCCCGTGAATACGCTTTAATAAGCGGCGTTCCTCAAGATCAATCAAATCACGCCGCACTGTAGATTCCGATGCTTCCAGGAGTTCGACCAATTCCTGCAATTTGACGACCCCGCGCTCTTGTAAGCGCTCTAAAATAACGCGGTATCTTTCTTCAGTCAGCATAATGAATCCCCTCCAGATCTAATCCTATCATATTTCGCGCAAAAAACAATCAAAAATAATCATAAACATTCATAATCCTTCAAATTATTGAATGGCATATTCCCTATATTTTTCATACCGCTCCAGCTTTATCCGCCCCGCTTGCTTCTGGCTCTTCTTCGTTGCGGCTGGGTTTTATCGTCCTAATGCCGACTCGCCTGCACCGTCTATAAACGTTTGTGCAAGTATGCCTCTTCACTATATACTGGTAACTAGGAAACTCTCACAGTATAGAAGAGGTGACATGGATGGATCAATTGAAAGAAGCCTACGAACGAATGGGCTTGCCGGAGGATGCGACCCGGGAACAGCTTGATGACAGGTATACCCTCCTCATGCGTCAGACCCGTTCGCAGCAAAGGCGTGAGCCGGACCGGGCGGAAGAGATTGAAGCCCGCTTCGCCGAGATTACCAAGGCCTACAAATTCATTCTTGATGAAGAGAACCGCAAGTCTCTGGAGGAATTGAATCAGAAGCGGTATGGAAAATACAAAAAACTGGCCGGAACTGCCGAGAAAACCGACCATTTCTTCCGTTATTATAAATTTCATCTGCTTGGGGGCATCGCCATTCTTGGCATTCTTGTGTATATCGCGATCAGCATCTTTAACCATCAGGCGGAAAAAGAGCGGCTGGCAAAGCTGCCCCCGGTAGACCTCTCCGTGATGTTCCTGGGGTCGTATTTCAACCCCGACGGCGGTACGGATGTCAAGCCGATTGAAGACGCGATTTTGGCACAGTTTCCCGAGTGGAAACGCGTAACCGTTAACATTAATTATGTGCCGGCGCTCGACTCGAACAATCCGCAGGACGCCGCCATGCTGCAAAAAGCGCTGCTCGTGCTGGCAACCGAAAGGCCTGACCTTTATATCATGGATAAGAATGCATTTGACTGGGTCGGCAATCAAGGCATGGTACGCCCGCTGGAAGCAGAAGTGAACGGCGAGCTGAAAGCGCTTGTGACACCGGAGATGCTTCTGAAGGGGGTCGACGAGGAAGACGGCACCGAGCATGTGTATGCCGTCGATATTATGGGAAGCAAGCTGGGCGAGGAAATTCCCGTGCTCAAGAACGAGATGTACGCAGGGATTCGTGAGGGGACGGAGAAGGACGCCAACGCAAAGCTCTTTATTCAGAGATATCTCGAAGCTTCTAAATAGCACGCAGCATTGAGGGAATAACAAAACCGCCCGGGAGGCAAGGAGTCGGCTCGCGATTCCCCTTACGCCGGGCGGTTTCTTTTATCTAAATAAGTGGAGAGTTATTGGTTAACGATCGTAGCTAGCGATGCAAACGCATGTGGCACAAAGCCCTCGGTCGGCTCGCGATGCGGGATATTCACACGGAAGATAAAGCCTTGACCATCGATTTCCGCTACGATATATTCCCGGGTCAGCTGCTCCCCTCGGGCAATCATGTACACGGGGGCATTTTTCAGCGCCTGATTTCTTTCATTCTCCTTCGCCTCAAGGACTTTACCCACTTCGGCCAATTCTTTCTCGGCCTCTTGCTTCAGCATGTCCCCGTTGTAATCCGAGGGCAGCTTCGTAATTTTTACATAATAATCTGGATCCACATTCATTGTCAGCTTGCCGGTCTTCGCGTCAAACGAGAAGATATCGAATATATACAAGGAATACCCGTTTCCTGAAGCCAGCTTGGCGGTCTTCGTCTCCTTCATGCCTTCGAGCTCAAGCTCCACTTCCTTCGTGGCGGGAAGCTGCGAGGTATCCGAATCCGAGCCGCTGCCGGACTGCCTGACCGTTATTTTCGTCAGAATCAATTGCTTCAGCCCTTCATCGCCTTCAACCGGCTCCTCGAAATATTCGAAGGCAACCTCTTCATTTCCCTGGAGTCCGGCAATGGCTTCGTTCATATGATCCCCGAGACGGAAGGCGGTCGGTCCGTCTTCGGTTTCAATCTCTACGGAATGATTATCAATTTGACCCACATAGGTACCGGTCCCCTGTTTCGTTTCAGTGCTCTGACCCTCTTCCGGATCTCCCGGCTTTACCGGTTCTTGCGTTTCGCCTTCTTCAGGATTGGGCTCCGCCGGCTGCACCGGTTCTTGTACTCCTTCTTCAACCGGATTCGGATCGACCGGGGGCTCTGCTGCCGGTTGTTCACCGCTGCACGCGGTAACGGCCAGAAGCAATACAGCCGCAGTTGTGAGTGCAACCAGCTTGTTCCGAGCTGCTCTCTTTCCCATAAAACCACCTCCTATCATTACGGACGAAGGAGGACCGATGAAGGTTGCGGCCGATTACCAATTCTTCTTAATATTTCCTGCCGCCACCCGGCCCGCCTGACAATATCATTCACTTTTACTATCAAACAAGGTATGCTAGTAGTACAGAGCAAAATAGTTGATAAAGGGAGATGTTCATGTCTGGAAAAATTAAAATATTCGCTGATAGTACTTGCGATCTGCCCTCTGCATGGATAGAAAAGCATCATATCGGAATTATTCCTCTCTATGTGGTATTTGGTGAGCAATCTCTGCGTGACGGCGTGGATATTACGCCTGAGCAGCTGTACGCCAAGGTCGACCAGGTAGGCCATCTGCCAAAGACAGCAGCTCCTTCCCCATCTGACTTCATCGCCGCCTTCACGCCTTCGATCGAGCAGGGCGAAGATATACTGTTTCTCAGCATTTCATCCGAGCTGTCCTCGACGTATCAAAACGCGCTGATCGCTGCCGGCGAGCTGCCTGAGGGCCGGGTTACCGTCTTCGATTCCCGCAATCTCTCCTGCGGCATCGGACTCCTCGTGATGAAGGCCGTGCGTGCAGCCGAACAAGGCGCCTCCATTCCTCAAATCGTGGAGCTGCTCAGCCGAACCGTCAATGAAGTGGAGTGCGAATTCGTTATCGATACGCTGGATTATTTGCATAAAGGCGGTCGCTGCTCCGGCATGCAGAACATCATCGGCAGCTTGCTGAAGATCCGTCCGGTGATTAAAGTCGTCAACGGCGGAATGATTCCTGCCTACAAGGTTCGCGGCAAGAAAGAAAAGGCACTGGACCAGATGATCCAAAATGCGCTCGCTCAGGTCCAGGACATGGACAATGATTTGATCATTGTTGTACATACGATGGCGGAAGAGGAAGCCCGGTTCCTGCAGAAGGAGCTGCAGGAGAAGACCGGTGCACGGGAGGTTGCCATCTCCACGGCCGGATGCGTCATCTGCAGCCATTGCGGACCGCATACCGTCGGCCTGATGTATACCAAGAAACCGGCCGTTTAAGAGGCTGTTTTTCTAAAAATTCGTCGTTCCCGACTTTTTAAGTAGGGCTTTAAATGGTGGGTTATTCAAAGACAGTTCTGCTGTGCAGTTAGCATCATGCAGAGCTGTTTTCTTTATGTCAAATTGCTTCATTGCAATATCCTAGACTTTGGTCCAGTTCCGCGGGATACTCGGGACCGAGGACATCCTCATCCAGAACATGGTATTCTTGAGTTAACTATTTCTTTATAGGAAGGAAGTAAGCTCGTATGTTGAAACGTACCATCCTCGCTCCCCTGCTCATTCTGCTCGGTGCTTACCTGCTGCTCAATCAAGGCGGCTCCGTTGGCGCCGGCTCCATCTTTGCCACCTTCTGGCCAACCTTGTTCGTGATTCCGCTGGGGCTGTTTTTCCACTGGATGTATTTCTCGCTGGTCGGGCGTCAAGGCATCGGCCTGCTCATCCCGGGAGGAATCCTGCTGACAGCCGGTGTCGTCAGCCAGATCGCTTCCTTATTCGACAGCTGGGACACGATGTGGCCGGGATTTATTCTCGCCGTTGCAGCCGGCCTGTTCGAATTCTACTGGTTCGGCTCGCGCAATAAATGGCTGCTGATCCCCATCAATATTTTGACCGTGCTGTCCCTGCTGTTCTTTGTTGTCTTCTCCATTGGTCCGATGCTGAACTATTTGTCCGTGATCCAGCCTGTCATTGCGGTTCTGCTCGTGCTCGGAGGTGCTTGGATCATACTCGGACGCAAGCGGCACAGCTGAATTCAAGCCGGCACGAATTCAATAACTCAAACAAAAGCTGCCACGGGAAACCCGGGCGGGCGGCTTGTGCGCATGCACAAAGAGGGATCGATCAGGATGATGCCGCAGCCGCCAGCGTTCCCGATCCCGCGAACAGCTGGTGGACGCTCCGCAGATAACGGACCGTTTGCGTACCCGAATGCATCAGGACCGAGTGCGTCTCCGCCCGCTGTCCCGGCAGGAATTTGACGCCCTGCAGAAAATCCCCGGGCGTTACCCCGGTCGCCACGAACAGCACGCCTTCCCTTCCTACCATATCCTCCATCCGAAGCAATTGCTCGGGATCCTGAAGCCCCATCCTGCGGCAGCGTTCCATATCGCCCGGCGTAACCGGAATCAGCCGGCCCTGAAGCTCGCCGCCAAGGCATTTCAGCGCGGCCGCGGCCAGCACCCCTTCAGGCGCCCCGCCGGACCCGACATAAAGATCGACCTCGCTGTCGGTGCAGGTTTCGATCGCTCCCATCACGTCTCCATGAGTGAGCAGCTTGATTCGAACCCCCGATTCCCGCAAAGCCGCAATCATGGCGCTGTGACGCTCACGGTCCAGAATGGATACCGTCAATTCCGATAACGGCTTATCCAGAATGACCGCCGCCTTCTGAAGCGTTACTTCGATCGGGTCGTCCAGGCTCAGCCTTCCCGCGAGCCGAGGACCAGCCGCCAGCTTGTGCATATAAATATCGGGTGCATGCAGAAGGCTTCCCCGCGGAGCTGCCGCGATCACCGATAGAGCATTATTCAAGCCGCTAGCCACCGTTTCAGTCCCTTCCAGCGGATCAACGGCAACATCCATCTTCGGTCCTTTGCCGCTGCCTACTCTTTCCCCAATATACAGCATTGGCGCTTCATCCATCTCGCCCTCACCGATCACGACCACGCCGTTCATAGCGACCGAATCGAAGTGCTTGCGCATCGCAAGCGTCGCAGCCTCATCGGCACTGTGTTTGTCTCCTCTGCCGGTCCACCGGGCGGACCTGAGCGCCGCTTCCTCCGTTACTCGTACCAACTCCAATGCCAATGAGCTCTCCATTGATCGTACCCTCCCTCTCCTATATGTTCCGTCATATAATTTGGACAGATTGAATGCATGTCGTGGGCAAGCACGTAAAATGTTCCTGCAATCGCAGAAATCATTTTACTCTCTTGCCTGCATCGTATCGTTAAAACAAACTTCTATGGACATATTATTTCAATAAATTCGTGATCAGCCCCGCCGTCTCTTCAATGGCCTTATCCGTCACATCAATGACAGGGCAGCCCAGCCGTTCATACAACGACAGCGCATAATCGAGCTCCTCGCGGATCCGCTCAAGGGTCGCATACTGAACCTCATTCGGAAGCCCCATCACCTTGAGCCGTTCGCTGCGGATCTTCAGCAGATGCTCCGGCTCCATCGTCAAGCCGATGATCGTCCCCGTCTTCACCTCTTGAAGCTGCGAAGGCGGAGACAAATCCGGCACGATCGGATAATTGACCGTCTTGTAGCCTTTATGAGCAAGAAACATTGACAGCGGCGTCTTGGATATTCGCGAAACGCCAAGCAGGATGATGTCTGCCTTCAAGATCGCGCTGACATCCTTGCCGTCATCGTATTGAACGGCGAATTCCATCGCCTCCACTCGGCGGAAATACGTATCATCCAGGCGATGCAGCAAGCCGGGCAGCCGCTTCGGATAATCGTTGAAGGTGTCGGCGAAGGCCTGCATCATCGGTCCCATAATATCGACCGCGCGGATATTCAGCCTTACCGCCTCCTCCCGGATTACTTCCCGCAGCTCCGGCTGCACCAGCGTGTATGCTACAAATCCGCCCCGTCTGGCAACCTCCTCCATCAGCTCCGTAAGCTCTTCCTCGTCCCGAACATTCATATATCGCTTGATTTCGGCGTCTTCCAGCTCGAACTGCCGCAGCGTTGCCTGTACGACCGCTTCGGCCGTCTCCCCGATTGAATCTGAACAGATTGCTATAAAATGAGTCGATGCCTGATTCATCCGATTCCTCCCACTATTCCTCGGCTACCATGTCGAGCAGCATTTTGATGATATTAGTTTTGGTAATGCGTCCTACAACCTTCCAGTGATCCGGATTGCCGTCCTCTGACGGAACGACAACCGGCAGGCTGTCGATCTGCCTTGTTATGATTTTGCGGGCGGCATCAAGCACCGTATCCTCCGGCTGTACCGTGGTCACATTCGCCCGGCGCGTCATAATAAGGCTGACCGGCATGGACGAGGCCGACGGATTCCCCAGCGTCACCTTGAGCAGGTCCTTGCGGGACACGATGCCTGCAAGATGGCCGTCCGCATCGGTCACAATGAGGTTCCCCACGTTTTCAAGGAACAGGGCGACAACCGCCTCCTGGATCGTTGTGGTCTCCCTTATGATGATCGGAACGCCGTGGAGGTCGCCAACCTTCATTTTGAGCAGTCGGAACTTTTCCTCCCGATCAGGCTCGCCCCGCTTTCCGAGAAAATATCCAACCTTAGGCTTTGCATCGATGTAATCCAGTATGACAAGCTTGGATAAATCGGTACGCAGAGTAGCCCGGCTAACGTTAAGCAGCTCCGCGATTTGATCTCCCGTAATCGGGGCATGCTTCTTTACGATATCGACGATTTCCAGCTGTCTTGGCGTCAGTTCGATAGTGATCCCTCCTGCTTCCATTTCCTCTGCTTGCGGATATAATACGTCATATATATTATATATGCAACATATTTTCGTCTAAAATGATGACATAAAGTATTAATATTTTTTGTATGGCCTATTAAAAAAATTGATAAAGATTGTTCTCCTGATGATCCTCGGGTCCCCATCTCATGCCTGACGCCAAATAAAATGCAGAAAATAAAAAGCATGCCCCGGAATGCACTTCCTAGGCATGCTTTGCTTAGATTAATGAACTTATGAATTCTGGGCAGTACTTCGCTCGCACTCTCCTTTGCCGCAGTATCCGTGAATGATTTTAACGCCGTCGGTGGGGATCGTATCAACCATTTCTTCACATCCGGAGCAAATAATAAGCCCCATATCCTGTCTTCCTTGAGCCACTCCTGCCTCTGGACTTGTCAACGCCTTCATTCCCATTTCCTCCTTAGCATTGTTTCGCATTGCTGCAAGGCAGATGTCCTTACTCCTTACCCAATGGTTCAACCTTCAATCCCTTCTCGCCGCATCCAGAACGGCTTCGCCCCACCCATCCTTTATTTTCCACTATATTGTTAATGTATTGGGTAAGAAATAAAGTTATGAGTAATTCATGGAGAATGAGCTTTAACTTCGGGTAAACTAAGGAAACGGCCGTACGCTGGAGGAAAAAATCACCATATATTCGGTATCCTGTGATAATATAGATTTCGGAAATCACCTGGAAATTGACACTGATCGACGGAGGGTTTGGATGAAAAACTTGTGGCAGCTCATTAAGAAAGGAAACACGTCTTCGGCCATCGCATCGCTTGGCAATACGGGACTTGCGATCATTAAAGCGATCGCTGCTTCCGTCAGCGGCAGCGGGACGATGTTCGCCTCCGCCATGCATTCTGTCGCCGACGCCGTGAACCAGGGCTTCGTATTCGTCGGCAGCGTGCTCGCCGAGCGAAAGCCGACCAAGAAGTTCCCTACAGGGTTCGGGAGGGTCATCAATCTGGTCTGTATGGTTGCGGTCATCGTCGTAACGATTATGGCCTATGAAACCATTCATAAAGGCTACAAGCTTCTGAAGCATCCGGAGGAGGCAACGAGCTTCTGGCTGAACTTCATTGTCCTGGCTATAGCGGTCTTGATTGACGGCGGTATCCTGATGAAGGCGATGAAGGAGATTTTAAAAGAAACCCGGACCGAAGCTGCCGGACTCGGCATGTTCCCGGCCGCCTTCAAAAACGCCGGCAAGGCCGCACCGCCTACCCGGCTTGTGTTCTATGAAGACATCGTCGCCACGCTGGGAGCGCTGTTTGCGCTGATCGCCATCGTATTTGCCCACTTCATGGACTTCCTGATCCTCGACGGCATCGCAACGATTCTGATCGGATGTCTGATGATCGGCGTAGCCTTCAAGGTCGGGTACGACAATATGGTCGGTCTGATCGGCGTTTCAGCGCCGAAGGATGTCGAGGAGAAGATCTCCCGGATCATCCTTGCGGACCCGGATGTGCGTGACATCAATCGGCTCCGCATCGTGCAGGAAGGACGAAGCTACCATGTCGAGGCATACATCGAGCTGCGGCAAGGCATGTCCCTGGCCGAGGCCAGCGTATCCAAAATGCGGGTCAACTCCTTGCTGCTGCAAAACCCGGACATCTCCGATGTTACCCTGGGCATTCTGGAAGACGACAACATCCGGGTCTGGAGCCCGAGCGCCGATCTTGGCAGCGAACCACAAAAGCCTTAAAGCCCAGCACCTGTCGCCCCCTCGCGAGCACTGAACAGTCCGCTGCAGCCATAAAAAAGGCGCCCGCAATCGCTTGATGCGAGGCGCCTTTTTGTGATCCGATTATTGATTTCTCCGCAGGAACTCGGCCATGCGGGCATAGGCAATTTTTTCGTTGGCTTTCTTTGTGATGCCATGTCCCTCATCCTCGAACACGATATACTCGACGTCCCGGCCCTTGGCTCGAAGCGCCTCAACGATTTGGTCCGATTCCGCTTGAACGACACGCGGGTCATTCGCTCCCTGGATGATCAGCATCGGGTTCACCATGTTGTCCAGGTAGGTGATCGGCGAATCCTTGATGAACCGCTCCCGATCCCGCTCCGGATCGCCGAGCCAACGCTCCATGATCGGCTTCCAATGATCCGGAACCGAGTTGTAGAAGGTAAACAGATTGCTCACCCCCACGATGTCAATTGCCGCTTTGAAGTACTCGGGATTGCGGCCGGCCAGGAGCAAGGTCATATAACCGCCGTAGCTTCCACCCATAACAAAGAGCTTTTCCCGGCTTGAAATTCCCTGTTCGAACAGCCAATCCATTCCTGCAAGACAATCCTTGCGCGGCCCTTCGCCCCAGTCCTGCTCCACCAGCTTGACGAAGGAGCTGCCATAGCCTGTGCTGCCCCGGAAGTTCGGACAGAAGATATGGTATCCCTGTGCCAGGAGATACTGGAACATCGCCCGGAACTGCTTGCGCTCTGCGGCTTGCGGACCGCCATGCGGCCAGAAGATCGTGTATCCGTTAGCCACTCCCTCCTTGGCCCGGAACAGCAGCGCTTCGATCTCCATGCCGTCAAAAGACGGGTACGTAACGGTCTCAGGTGAGCACAGATCCTCCTCTGTCAAGCCTGTCAACACGTTCTTCGTCAGCATGGTCCAGCTGCCGTCCTTGTAGCGGTAAATATTCAGCGGCTTGACCGCGCCGCGGGCCAGCAGGTACAGAGTCCCCGATTTCGTCACGTTCAGCTGCTCTACGATATCCGCCGGCAGAGGCAGCTCCGTCAATTCGCTGCTGTCCATGGAATAGGCATACAGCTTATCTTCCACGCCTTTTTCCGTCAGGATATAAAGCGTTCGGGAATCCTCATGCCAGCGTAGAAGCTGAACGCTCTCCCGTTCGATCCGGCACAGCGGCTCAAACTTCCGCTGGGAAATGTGATACGCGGCGACGTAAGAAAACTCGGAATCATAGTCGGTCGTAAACACGACATGATCGTTGTCGATAAACTGCACGCCGCCGGCGGTATGCACCTGCTCTGGCGACGGAGTCAGACACAGAGGCTCCTCGGATTCCCGCTGTACATAGCTTATGTAATAGGTATTGGCATACATTTTCGTATAAGCAATGGTCTTCTCGTCAGGACTCACGGCAGACAGCTCGGTGGCCGTATCCCGGCCTTCATGCAGAAGCTTCTTCTCTCTCGTCTCCAGATCATAGACCAGGGAGTTCAGACAGGACGGGTTGCCTTCCGATGTGACGTAATACAGCCTTCTGCCGTCCTCGGACAGATGTACGAAGAAATACTTGTCATCCGGATTGGCATCCTCGAATAACGGAATCGCTTCCCCGCCGCTCCAGCGCAGCGCGTGCATGTGATAGTTCTCATTGCCGTCGCGGTCAAACCCCGTAAGAATATGGCGCCCCTTGGGGTCCAGCTTAATGAAGCTTGCGGCCTGGTCATTGTAGGTAAGCGGGTAAGGATATGCCGTCTCCTCCCTCAGGTCCATCGCCCATAAATTGAACTTTCCGTTCATGCTGCTGCTGAATACCAGTCTGGACTCATCTGCGCTTACAGCAAAATTACGAATCAAATAAGTCTGGAAAAATTGCTCGACATCCGGTTTAGGAAATGGAATCATTCCTTTGCCTCCCTGTCCCTCTAATTATCCACAGGTTGATTAACTGGTGGATTATGCCAACGCAGCGGATTATCTCATATTATAGCGTAAATCATTTCCGCGAACATCCTGACATTGGCATGAGGGCAAATCCGTGATCGACAGTCTCGGCATGGTATTTTTTTACACCAAAAAGTGGTCTCCATGCTTTCACCGCCCGCTCTCTTAACAAGCCTATTCTTCGCCCGACTCCTCCCTTGAGCCCGCATATCTCCATCAAGTTCCCATATATATGATAAGAACCAGGTTTCCATTAACGAAGGAGGGATCCTCGTGCACCAAGACGAGATTGCTGAGTTAGAGCGCTCCATTGCAGAGATTACCGAAATTGCATCAGGCTTCGGCCTTGATTTTTATCCCATGCGGTATGAGATCTGCCCGGCAGACATCATATACACCTTCGGCGCTTATGGCATGCCGACGCGGTTCAGCCACTGGAGCTTTGGCAAAACCTTCAATAAAATGAAGATGCAATACGATTTCGGTCTCAGTAAAATCTACGAGCTCGTGATCAATTCCAATCCGTGCTACGCTTTCCTCCTGGACGGCAATTCACTGATTCAGAACAAGCTGATCGTCGCCCATGTGCTCGCCCACTGCGATTTCTTCAAAAACAACGCCCGTTTTTCGGTCTCCAACCGCAATATGGTGGAGAGCATGTCCGCTACCGCCGAGCGGATATCCCGTTATGAGCTGGAGCATGGAACGGAAGCGGTCGAGCAATTCATTGACGCGGTTCTGGCGATCCAGGAGCATGTCGACCCTCAAATCCTGAAGCCCGAAAAACTCGACAAGCAGCGCTATAACGAGCGGCGGATGCTGGAGCGGCGGGAAGAGGCCAAACGCCAGAAGCCTCCCGGCCGGTACGATGATCTATGGGAGCTGGATGAAGACGAGGAAGAAAAGGCGGAGCAGGCTCCCGCCGCGCCAAAGCGGTTTCCGGCTGAGCCGGAGAAGGACATCATGTGGTTTATTCAGGAGCACTCCGATATTCTTGAGGATTGGCAGCGGGACATCATGAGCATGCTTCGCGAGGAGATGCTGTATTTCTGGCCGCAGATGGAGACGAAAATCATGAATGAAGGCTGGGCCTCGTACTGGCATCAGCGCATACTGCGGGAGATGGACCTGACCAGCGAGGAAACGGTGGAATTCGCCAAGCTGAACGCTTCCGTCGTCCAGCCGTTGCGCCACAGCCTGAACCCGTACTATCTGGGTCTTAAAATCTTCGAGGACATCGAACGGCGCTGGGACCGGGAGAAGATGTTCGACGTGAGGGAATACGACTCCGACATCTCGTTCCTTCGCAATTATTTGACCAAGGAGCTCGTTGAGGATCTGGACCTGTACGTATTCGAGAAGAAGGGCCCTGAGTGGAAAATTACGGACAAAGCGTGGGAAAACATTCGGGATCAGCTCGTCGTCTCCCGCGTAAACGGCGGCAACCCCTATCTGGTCGTCACCGACGGGGACCATCTTCGTTCCGGTGAACTCATGATCAAGCATCTATTCGAAGGCATCGAGCTTGATCTGAAATACATGGAGCGCACAATACCGTACGTTTACCGGCTCTGGGGCAAGCCGGTGCATTTGCACAGCATGATCGAAGGCAAGCCGATTCTATTCTCCTATGACGGCAAGAAGCTCCACCGGCGATTTATTTGAATGACTTTTGTCGCAGCTTCGATTCGTTTCTTCCGCATTAATAAAAATAGAAGCAGCATCCTCCCGGTGCAATCGCTCCGGTCCGTGGATGCTGCTTTCTTGTTCATCTGTAAGATTTATCGCCAAGCACCGCCTTCGCTTTCGAATCAAACGGTGGCCTTCTCGGACTTCATCGGAGCCGATTCAGCTTCCAGATCATGCTTGTGCACGTCATACTCGTGCTTTAAAGCCTCCAGGTCATCCGCGAGCTTCTCCATCATCTTCACGAAAGCCGCCAGCTCCTGGGAGCTTGCCGCCTGATTTCGGGCGTTCACCGAGGTCTTCTCGGACTCCTGCTCCACCAGGCCCAGCTTGCGTATAATCCCGCTGACTTTGCTTTGGATCTCTTCCATCGCTTTTTTAGAATGTGTTGCGAGCTTTCTCACTTCGCCCGCCACCACCTCGAAGCCTCTTCCGAGCTCTCCGGCATGCGCAGCCTCAATCGCGGCATTCAGTCCGAGCAGATGGCTCTGGTCGGAGATTTCCCGGATCAGGCTGCCCATCTGCTCGATCTGGAGAATCTCCTCGCCAAGCTCGGCGGTCAGCGTATGGGCCTTCTCTTGAGCCTCCGCGGTTTTCATGGCATTATCGGCCATCAGCGCTGCGCTTTGATCCAGCTCAACGATCATGGCGGTCAGCTCCTGCACCGATTCTGTAATCGCTTCCAACATTTTCTGTTGATCCGTGACCAAATTTTGAATTTTTTCTTTCTCCTTCATCTCATAAGCCTCCAGAACGAGCTGAGAATCCAGATTGAACATTTTGCTGAGCGCATGCACGACATGCGTCCATTGCTCAGGAAGCAGCTGCTTAAACAGATCTGCTGCAATATCCAAATATAGCATATAGCTGCCGAGATAATAATCGGTATTCAGCCCGATTCTCGAATGAACTTGTCCGATCTTAATCCGGTTCTCGAGATAGGCCTCATCCACCCGGCCTTCTGCAAGCGACAACCAATATACCCGCTGGGTTTCCTTCAGCCGCTCCATGGTCGACATTCGGTTAATAATCTGCATGAGCTGCGGCTGTTCGCCGATTCTCGCGTAAAACCGGTCCACCACCTCCTCGACCACCTTGACAAACACATCGCGGTGCTGTGCAAGCAGCTCTAAATCATGCTCACGTAGTCCGATATACTCCAGCTGCTGACGTCTTTTCGGTGAAACATCCATCATGACGAAATCCTTCACTCCTAAATAGAATGATCCCTGTTACAGGTCTAAGTACTTAGGGTTCATTATAGACTATATTTACCAATCAAGGCATAATTCTAAAGTCCTAATTGAGTGTATAAAATCACATCTTGCCATTGCCTGAATATGCAAGTTAAATCGAAAATGCGATCATACCGGACGAGTTTCGATACCCCCATGCAGACAGAAACAAGCTGCGCTGGCGGTAACCATTTACCGCCAGCGCAGCTCGCCTTCAACCTTCGTTTGGATTACCGCTCCCAAGCATTCTCCCTCTGCGTAATCCCTAACAGCTGACCGGGCTGACTCCAAAACAGGCTATGCCCCCGCCGGTTCATTTTTTTGCGAGTCCTTCCGCTCCTGACGTTTAGTCTCACTTCCCGCAAGAACGGTGGATGACGCCAGCTCTCAGGACGAAAGTTATCGGTTCAGCAGACTGCCTACGTACCGCAGCAGCTCATTGGCGCAGACCGGGCAGTAGCCGTGCTCCTCGATCAGTCTGGAGCTGACTTCGTTAATGCGTTTCAGCTGCACCGCATCCGGCGTTTTTGTGGAGGTGGTGATTTTGACGATGTCTTTGAGATCTGCGAACAGCTTCTTCTCGATCGCTTCGCGCAGGCGCTCATGATTATGGTACTCGAACTTCTTCCCTTTGCGCGAATATGCCGAGATGCGAATCATGATTTCCTCGCGGAAGGCCTTCTTGGCATTCTCTGATACCCCGATCTGTTCCTCGATGGAACGCATCAATCTTTCATCCGGATCCATCTCCTCGTCGGTCAGCGGATCGCGGATCTTGGTCCAGTTGCAGAATGCCTCAATATTATCAAGATAGTTCTCGAACAGCGTCTTGGCCGACTCTTCAAAGGAATAGACAAACGCCTTCTGCACTTCCTTCTTGGCCAGCTCATCATACTCTTTGCGCGCAGCTGCAATAAAGTTCAAATACCGTTCCCGCTCCTCCTTGGTAATGGAAGCGTGCTGATCCAGCCCATCCTTAATCGCCCGCAGCATATCCAGCGCGTTAATGCACTGAAGATCCTGCTTAATAAGAGCGCTTGAGATCCGGTTAATGACATACCGGGGATCCACGCCGGACATGCCTTCCTCTAAATATTCGCTCTGCATCTCTTTCAGATCGGCTTCCTTGTAGCCCTCCACTTCTTCGCCGTCGTACATGCGCATTTTCTTGATCAAGTCCATTCCCTGTTTCTTTGTCTCCTTCAAACGGGTCAATATGGAGAATATTGCGGCGGAACGCAATGCATGCGGCGCAATATGGATATGCTTCATGTCGCTCTGCCCGATCAGCTTGGCATAGATTTTCTCTTCATCGCTGACCCTGAGGTTATACGGGATCGGCATGACGATCATCCGGGATTGGAGCGCCTCGTTCTTCTTATTGGCGATAAAGGCTTTGTATTCCGCTTCGTTCGTATGGGCCACAATCAGCTCATCGGCGCTAATCAGCGCAAAGCGTCCGGCCTTGAAGTTCCCCTCCTGCGTCAGGGACAGCAAATTCCACAGGAACTTCTCATCGCATTTGAGCATTTCCTGAAATTCCATCAGCCCCCGGTTGGCCTTGTTGAGCTCCCCGTCGAACCGGTATGCCCGCGGATCCGACTCGGAGCCGTATTCCGTGATGGTAGAAAAATCAATGCTGCCGGTCAGGTCGGCAATGTCCTGCGATTTCGGGTCGGAAGGGCTGAATGTCCCGATCCCCACCCGGCCTTCTTCCGAGATGAGCACCCGTTCAACCTTCACGCTCTCAATATCGCCGCCGTATTCGGTCTTCAGCCGCAGCTGGCAGGCCGGGCACAGGTTCCCCTCGATGCGAACGCCAAGCTCCTTCTCGATCTCCGGCCGCAGCTCCAGCGGGATCAAATGAAGAGGCTCCTCCTGCATCGGGCAGCCTGAAATGGCGTACACCGCACCGCTGTCGGTTCGGGAGTACTTCTCCAGCCCCCGCTTGAGCATCGTAACGATCGTGGATTTTCCTCCGCTGACCGGCCCCATCAGCAGCAGGATCCGCTTGCGGACATCGAGCCGCCGGGCTGCGGAGTGGAAGTATTCCTCGACCAGCTTCTCAATCGCCCGGTCCAGTCCAAAGATCTCCTGCTCGAAAAACTTATATTTTTTCCGGCCGCCGCTCTCCTCGATCCCGTAGGATTCGATCATGTCATACACACGGGCGTGAGCCGTCATGGCTGGAGAGGGATCCTTCTTTAATAATTCAATATATTCCCTGAATGTGCCGCTCCACGCCAAACGGTCGCTCTCTGCCCTATATGATGCTATGCGTTCGAAAATATCCATTTTCGCTACCTCCTATGAGTCTGTTTATGGGGATTGGCTTCCATTCCACAGCGTCATTTGAAACATTCGATTTCGAAAAAGTGTACTACATACCTATGCGCCTTGCCCGGAATAGTTGACCTTATTTTCGAAGTCAAGCCGGAGCTTTTTTGCTGAGCGCCGCTCGTCTTATCCCAATCGGGAACGCCACGATGCGGTCCTCATGCTATACTGATTTTACATGAACGTAACATTCGAGCAGATGCAATAATCAAGGAGGGCAATCATGGCGATCAAGCATGAAGCCGAGCTGTACGCTCCATTGAAGGCTTTTTTTGAAATAAATGGGTATGAAGTCAAGGGGGAGGTTCGGAATTGCGACCTGGTCGGAATGAAGGAGGGAGCGGACGAGCCCCTGATCGTGGAGATGAAAAAAACATTCAATCTGGCGCTGCTTCTCCAAGGGCTCGAACGCCTGAAACTGACGCCTTATGTGTACCTGGCCGTAGAGAAGAGCCGGGCCAAGAAAGGGGCCGTCAATCAGCGCTGGTCCGAGCTGACCGGATTATGCGGGCGGCTCGGCCTCGGGCTCATTACGGTCACCTTCTACAAGACGAAGGCCCCGTTTGTGGAGGTGCTCTGCGAGCCGGAGATCGCCGTCACCCGGGGACGAACGGCGATCAGGCGCAAGGAGCGGCTGCTGAACGAATTCAGGGAACGCAGCGGCGACTACAACACGGGCGGCGTCACCCGGGCCAAGCTGGTAACGGCTTATCGCGAGAAGACGCTCCGCGTCGCCGCTGCCCTATACAGCGCGGAGAATGAGCAGCGGGAAACGCTGCGGCAAAGCGGCGAGGCGTCTGCCGCTGCCGAGGCCAATCCTGACGCTCCCCTGCCGGGAATATCGCCCGCAGCTGTGCGTGACCGGAGCGGCGTTGGCTCGGCTGCAGCCATCCTGCAGCGCAATTACTACGGCTGGTTCCGGCGGGTCGGGCGGGGACGATATCTCCTTACCCCGGCCGGTCTCCAAGCCCTCGCGGATTATGCCAACGTGCTCGAATCCGCTAGTATGACGGGACTTAATGGCTTGTCGTCCGAGCGTCTACGTTGATCATCGTGCAGCAGTCATCATTATACCGTGCGCCGAGAGGATCGCGTTACCAATTTGAGTAGAACAGATGATTCCAATGGATCAAGGCTGGTCCGCAGAGTCAAGCCATATAAAGATAAAACTGGCGTTTTGGGAACCCAAAAAAGCTGCCGCTCCAACCAAACGCTGGTTGAATCGGCAGCCTGTGTTCATCGTGTATCTTACTGTAGATGTAACTCGTGGCTGTAGCTGTAACTTGCAGCTGTCTTTGTATCTTAACCCCGCTTAATTCCGCTGTACATGCTGGATCCTGAGCCCGCTTAATTCCGCTGTTCATACTGGATCCCAGCAAGCTTATATCCGCTGTGCAAACTGGATTCTGAGCACGCTACGGTTAATTCCGCGCGGTAAATTCCATGACGGCTTCACTGATCAGGTTCATGCCCAGCAGCAGCTCATCGCGGCCGGGATGGGTAAAGTTCAGCCGGATGCATTCGGCATTCTCCCCTCCTGCCGAACACATCGATCCCGGGAGGAAAGCAGCCCCCTTCATTAATGCAGCCCGCAGAAGAGCATCGCCATTCAAGCCGGGAGGGAGCTCCACCCACAGAAACATGCCGCCGGGAGGGACCTCGTATTTAGCATCCTTCCAGGCGCTCCGCTTCAGCAGCTCCACCATGAGCTTAAGCCTCGTGGCGTACTCTCTGTTCAGCATCTCGATATGGTCCTCGAGCTTAAAGTGATTCGATTCCAGCAGATGATGGAGCATCCGCTGATTCAGCATGCTGGATTGCCAATCCGCCATCTGCTTCACCGCCGTCATCATCTCAATGACCTGCGGGCTGCCTGCCGCCCAGCCCGTGCGGAGCGCCGGAGCTACCGTTTTGCTGAACGAGCCGACATAAAGCACATGCGCTCCCTGCTTCTCCTCCAGAGAAAACAGGGATGGAAGCCGCTGCTTCCGATCCGGCCCGCCGGCTGCTCCGAAATACAAATCCCCGTACGAATCATCCTCTACGATGAGAAGCCCGTGCTGCACGCACAGCTCCAGCACCTGTGCTCGCCGTTCCAGGCTCCACATGACACCTGTCGGATTCGTGAAATTCGGCGCTGCCATGAGCAGCTTTGGCCTGTGCTTGCGAATCAGCGGCGCCAGCCGGTCCGGGAGCATGCCGCTGCTATCTCCCGGAACCGGCACGATTTCAGCCCCTTGGAGGCGGAGCACCTGCAGCAGACCGGGTGACGTCGGATTCTCCACGAGAACCGCGTCGCCCGGCTCGACGTACACCCTGACCAGCAAATCAATGGCCTGCTGTGTACCCGTTGTCAGCAGTATATTCCCGGGCTGGACACTCAGTCCTTTGCGCTTGGCAAGATCCCGGCTCAGCCACTCACGCAGCGGGCGATAGCCTTCCGCTTCCCCGTACTGCAAGGCTTCCGGATCGGCGGTTAGTACAGAGGTAGCGGCCTCGGCCAGCGAATGCATAGGGAATAATTCCTCAGCCGGCAGCTCCTCTGCCAAGGAAATAAAAGAATCCCGCTTCGCAAGCTCACGGATATTGCGCAGCGGGGATGACAACAGGGTCTGTGCACGGGAAGCAAAGGAATACTGCATGGAAATCCCTCCTCTAACCGTTTATGGAAACCTCGGTTTTATATTCAGGGAGCCTCTTTACAACCTCTAAAAAATATTCCCGATATCTATATATTATACCTTATGTAAAATTTTAAGCATATATTTGCCTTCCTTGACGGGTATACAGCGCATACTTCTCAATGGCCTGCGCCCGGGTCGATACGCCAAGCTTGACATAAATTTTCCGGAGGTAGTTGTCGATGGAGCGCCGGCTGACCTGAATTTCAGATGCGATCTTATCGTATGTAATGCCCTGCACGATCCGTTCCATGATAAAGGCCTCCGTCTCAGAAAGCTGCAGCCCGCCTTCGTTCATCGCCGAGGCCGTCAGCGGCCATATCCCCTGTTTTACCCATTCCAGCGGAAGAGAAGCTACCCCCTCCCGAAGACCGGCGATCATATGGATGAGCTGAAAGGTCGAGGCCTGCTTGGACAAAAGCCCGCTCGCTCCCCGGTTAACCAAGGACTGAAGCAGCGGAAGGCCGTCGTTGTCGGTCATGACCACCACATGGGTGTTCGGGGACAACTGCTTCATCTGTTCCAGGATCGCTTCCGAGGTCTGGTCCTGAAGTTGGTAATCCAATAAGACCAGTTCGGGTAACAGCTCAGCGACCATCCTCACCCCTTCCGTACCGGAAGAGGTCATCCCCAGGACGGTCAGGTCCCGCTCCTCCTCCAATATCAATTTCGTTCCCAGCATGCTTGTAGGTTGACTGCCGACGATAACTACCCGCCAAACCTGATTCATATTCCGATAGACCTCCTGTTTCGTCTTGATATCTCTATTTCTAAGTAAGCGGCATCATCACGAAGCATACATCCGACATGCGAATTTACGTTGTTTACGGCATGGATCGACATTTCGAACTGTGAATCACATGCAGATCCGTGGCGAACTTAATCCTGAAGACGCAGAGAAGTCAAAATAAGCATGGCGAATGTCTTATATGTATCCTACTTGATAAACAAATCTATACAGATTGTATCCCACTCTAACTTTCTAAGCAATCTTTTTTCATAAAACAAGTGCCTTTTGTTCGTCTTTGCGAAAGTATTTCTGACATGATAGAATAGATATCTGGAAAAAATGATAGATTTTGAGGGGTGATGAAATGCCGGTGTTGGAATCAGAAAACAATACCCCCTATGAGTCCCGTGAGGAAATGCAGCGCAAAGGACCTTCGGCCAGATGGTTCTGGGTATTTTGGATTGTACTGATTGGGCTGGGCACTACCGCAGCCTATTTATACAGTAACCATTTGAAGGAACAGGTCGTTATCCAGCTCCAGGAGGATACCAATAGGCAGATGGCTTCGTTCAAATCGGAATACGATCAGCGTTTCAATGAGCTGGTACAGGAATTGGACGAAATGCAGAGTCAGGTTCAATCCTTCAACGAGCTGCTGACCTTCACCAAAGATCAGGCCAGCGGCAAAACCGACAACAGCAACAAGCTGTACAGCCAGCTTAGCGAGGTCGAGAAACAGCTCAAAGAACTGGAACGCAAAATGGAGCTCTTAAAGTGAGCAAGCTCAAATATATCCGACCAAAGCAGGTAAACCGTTTATTTATGCTTGCCATCGCGCCTTTCATCGGCATGCTGCTGTGCATGTGGCTATTAACCCAGCCGCCGCGCATCACGCTGCACTCTTCGGAGTACATAGCCGACAGCCATATCTCCGAGCAGTCGGCGAAGATCAGGAGCGATCTCGGCCAAGCGGCCGCAGCTGCCAAACAAACCGTATCCTCCATTGAAAAGACGGCCGTTCTCTATCAACAGACGACCGCCAAGGTAGGATCCCTTCTGGGAAAAGCCAAGACGCAGGCCGCAAAGCCCGAGCAAATCTATAACCGGAGAATCACCTCAAAGCTGGGAGCCCCCATCGAGACGGTTCACAGCGACCGGATCCGGATTGAATTGTATAAAGTCAATCCCGGCCCCTACCATGGCTATGCGATGAAGGTCAAGCTGAAGGACCCTTCCGCGATGAGCATGTCCCTGGGCAGCGAAAGCGGCAAGCCCGGAACGGTGGAAACGACGATGCGGGCCGTCAGCCGGCACGGGGCCGTAGCCGGCATTAATGCCGGCGGATACGCCGATGGGAACAAGGGCCGCTTCCCGCTCGGCACGACGTTTTACGAGGGCCACTATGTATCCGGATTTCAGCCTAGCTTTAAGGATCTGGCCTTCGTCGGAATGAGCACCTCCGGAAAACTGATCGGCGGCAAATTTTACAGTCAACAGCAGCTTGACCGTCTAAGCCCGAAATTCGGAGCCACCTTTGTGCCGGTGCTGCTGCAGAACGGAAGAAAGACGACCATTCCCGAGAAGTGGAGAAGCACGCCTGCACGTGCTCCGCGCACCGTCATCGGCAATTATAAGGACGATCAGCTGCTGATTCTCGTCACGGAAGGATATGATGAGAACGGCAAGTCGGGTGCTACGCTGCAGGAGCTGCAGAACAAGCTTCTTAAACTTGGCGTGATCGACGCATATAACTTGGATGGGGGCGGCTCCTCCTCCCTCGTCCTGAACGGACGGGTTGTGAACAAGCCCTCGGACGGACAACTCCGTCCGGTGCCGACACACTTCCTGTTTTTCAAATAAAGGGGCAGTTTTCATATTATCATTTATTTTTTCGGCTAAGATGGTTATAATATAGATTAGCTTAGCAGGAGGTGGCCGTAATGTCTTTCTCATTAACCTTTTGGATCGTCATGATCGTATTTGCCCTTTATATGGTCGGCATTTTGACCGCAGCCTACAATGATGACAAAACCAAAGGCCTGTAAGGCATGACTCCCTCTTCTTATGAGGGGGTCTTTTACTTTTTTGCGATAAAAAAAAGCACCGCTGTCCGCGATGCTTATCAAATGAGACGATAGAACCTTTATATTAGGAATCAAGCATGTCTCGGAAGCTGCTGCATCTCCGACATGCATTGTGTGCAGATATAACGCTCCTTAAACTCGCTTACGCCGTCCATCGAGCCGCAAAAGACGCATTTGGGACGGTAACGCTCCAGAATAATGTGGTCCCCCTGCACAAGAATTTCTACGGGATCGCCCTCGTTCATCTGATATCTCTTACGCAGAGACTTTGGAAGAACGATTCTCCCCAGCTGATCGACCTTTCGAACTACACCAGCAGGTTTCATAACAATTGTACACCTCTTTCATCTTCAACAAGTGATTTCTGGAATTCTCAAACTGATAATAAGGGCCTAGTAGTATAGTTCGATAAAAAGCTGTCGAATCCTGCTGGTTT
This sequence comes from Paenibacillus sp. FSL W8-0919, assembly GCF_038003785.1. NCBI lineage: Bacteria > Bacillati > Bacillota > Bacilli > Caryophanales > Paenibacillaceae > Paenibacillus > Paenibacillus sp. FSL W8-0919. Next base: position 2,634,291 of record NZ_JBBOPV010000001.1, on the reverse strand, counting down.
TAAGAATTTATTAGTTTTTTCGATATCTTATAGGTATACTGGATGGTTTTTCCGAATGATTTAAGCGTCAGCACGACTCATTCCATCCCTGGAAAATCCAATTGGCGCAAAGCCTCATAAACGATAATGGCCGCCGAATTGGATAAATTAAGGGAGCGGACCTTGTCTGTCATCGGCATCCGGATGCAGGACTCCGGATTGGCAGCCAGCAGCTCGGGCGGCAGCCCCTTCGTCTCTTTCCCGAATACAAGAAAATCCTCATCCTGAAATTGAATGTCCATATACCGCTTCTTGGCTTTCGTCGTAGCATAGAAATAGCGCCCGTCCGGATATTTCGCCTTCAGCTCCTCGAAGGAGTCATGATATTCAATATGTACGGCATACCAATAATCCAGGCCAGCCCGCTTTAAGGTCTTGTCATCGGTATTAAAGCCGAGCGGTCGAACCAGATGCAGATGTGTGCCCGTAGCCGCACAGGTTCTGGCAATATTGCCCGTATTGGCTGGAATTTCGGGTTCAACGAGTACGATATGCAGTGCCATGTTGTATTGTCCACCTTTTCTTTAACGTTTTCTTCTATTATAACCGATCCGCCGGACTTTTCAGGCTGATTCCAGAAAAACCCTTCCGCTGTTTATCAGGGAAGGGTTTAGGTCTGTTGTTGGATTTATATCACATTAGCGGTTGTTCTTAAAGTGCTCCATAAAGTCCACAAGCGCTTTGCAGCTCTCGTAAGGAACCGCATTGTATACGGATGCCCGCAAGCCGCCTACGCTCCGGTGCCCCTTAAGTCCCACAAAGCCTTCTTTCTCGGAAGCCTTCACGAATTCCTTCTCCAGCTCCTCGGTTTCCAGGCGGAACGTAATGTTCATATCGGAGCGGCTGTCCGGATTCACGCAGCCGCGGTAAAATCCGCCGCTGTTGTCGATGGCATCATAAATGAGCGCGGCCTTCTTGCGGTTCATATCCTGAACCCCTGCAAGCCCGCCCTTCTCTTCGATCCATTTCAGAACCTCGTTAATCATGTAAATGCCGAAGGACGGCGGCGTATTGTACAGGGAGTTGTTTTTCAGATACGTGTTATATCTTAGCATCGTCGGCAGATGCTTCGGAGAGTCCGTAATCAGGTCCTCTCGAACGATCACAACGGCCACCCCGGACGGTCCCAGATTCTTCTGCGCGCCCGCATAGACCATGCCGAATCGTCTCAGGTCAAAAGGACGGCTGAGAATGTCGCTGGACATATCGCAGATCAGCGGCACTGCGCCGGTATCCGGGAAGTCCTTGAACTGCGTGCCCTCGATCGTCTCATTGGAGGTCAGATGCAGGTAAGCGGCATTGTCGGACAATTGGATGTCCGCAAGCTTCGGCAGGGACATGTATTTGCTCTCTTCGGAAGAGGCGGCAACATGCGTCTCCCCGATCAGCTTCGCTTCCTTGAGCGCCTTGTCGGCCCAGCTTCCCGTCATGACGTAATTGGCGGCCTGGCCCTGTCCCAAAAAATTCATCGGAATCATTGCAAACTGCGTGCTCGCACCGCCCTGAATGAACAGCACCTTATAACCGGACGGATTCCCCAGCAGTGACAGCAGGCGTTCCTGCGCTTCATTATGTACAGCTTCATAAACGGCACCACGGTGGGACATTTCCATGATCGACATGCCGGTATTGCGGTAATCGACGAATTCCGCTTGCGCGCGCTCCAGCACTTCCAGCGGCAATGCGGCAGGTCCTGCATTAAAATTGAAGGCTCTCTTGCTCAATTGACTCTCCACCCTTTCTCTGTGTTCCCTTTATCGCTTTATTGATTTAACGCTAATCATAGCAACAATCTGATGGTCCTTCAAGTGTAATTATTCACAATTTTTTTGCCGCTCCCGGTGACTACCTAAAAAGCGCCAAGGGCTTAATTATAAGCCCTCGGCGCTAAATGAAGCTGATCTCTTACAGATCGTAGTACAGGGAGTACTCGTGCGGATGAACGCGGATGTTAACGGCTTTGGCCTCGGCACGCTTGAAATCGATGAAGTTATCGAGGAAGTCTTTCGTAAATACGCCGCCTTCGGTCAAAAACTCATAATCTGCCTGAAGTGCATCCAGCGCTTCGTCCAGAGAACCCGGTACACTGCGGATTTCCTTCTTCTCGGCATCGGACAGCTCGTAGATGTTCTTATCGAATGGCCCGTATCCAAGAGCCGTTGGATCGATTTTACGCTTGATTCCGTCCAGACCTGCCATCAGCATTGCCGCGAATGCCAGGTAAGGGTTCGCCGTAGAGTCCGGCGTACGGAACTCGATCCGGCAGCCTTTAGGGGTTACTGCGGCAACCGGAATCCGAACGGCCGCGGAACGGTTGCCTTTGGAGAACACGAGGTTGACCGGTGCTTCGTAACCTGGAACCAGACGTTTAAAGGAGTTGGTGCTTGGGTTCGTCAGGGCGATCAGTGCCGGAGCATGGTACAGAATACCGCCGATGTAATGAAGCGCAGTTTCGCTCAGGTTAGCATACGCGCCTTTCTCGTAGAACAACGGAGTATCGCCATTGAAAATGGATTGGTGAACGTGCATCCCGCTTCCGTTGTCCCCGAACAGCGGCTTCGGCATGAAGGTTGCCGTTTTGCCGTATTGACGAGCCGTGTTATGAACGATGTATTTATAGATCAACAGATTGTCTGCTGTTTTCTTCAAGGTATCGAAACGGAAGTTGATTTCCGCTTGCCCTGCCGTCGCCACCTCATGGTGATGACGCTCCACGCGAAGTCCTGCTTCATTCAGCAATCTGCACATTTCACTGCGGATATCCTGCTGCGTATCCACCGGCGCCACCGGTACATAACCGCCCTTTACGCCGACTTTAAAGCCGAGGTTGCCGCCTTCTTCTTTACGGTTCGTATTCCAGTTAGCTTCCTCGGAATCCACGAAGTAGCTGGAGCTGTTCATCGTGCTTTCATAGCGGACATCGTCAAACAGGAAGAACTCGGATTCAGGCGCGAAGTACGCTGCCGTACCTACACCGGACTGCTGCAGATATTCTTCCGCACGTGTCGCAATGCCGCGCGGATCACGCTCATATGCTTCACCTTCCGGCGTATAGATGTTGCTCATAATATTGATGGTAGGATGTGCTGTAAACGGGTCGATATAGTAGGAATTTGGATCCGGCATCATCACCATATCCGATTCCTCAATGCCGCGGAAGCCTGGGATAGAAGATCCGTCAAAGGCTACCCCGTTCACAAACGTCTCAGCATCTACTTCTGAAGCTGGCAGGGAAATGTGATGCGCCCGTCCCGACAAGTCTACAAAACGAAAATCGACCCACTCAATGTTATTCTCTTGAATTGTATGCAATAATTTCTCTACCGACATGTCTCTTCCTCCCAATTTCCGAACATTAAGATTAAAACAGCTTAACAATGTTCCTATATTCTTCGTTTTCTTTTCGTCATTATATGCTGGCAGATAACCTCACGTCAATAGCTATGTAAGGTATTTTTAAAAACCATGTCATATAAATTGACATATGAAACCAATTAAAGTAAAACAGCATGAAAAAGACACCTGCAAATAACGTGCAAGTGTCTTCATAGCTATGCTGTGACTCTGCCTATCCATATCCGCTATTCATAACTTCTCCCGCGGTTTCCCGGCTGCTTCTCCCGGCATCGCATCGACATTGCGATCAGGTACGAAGCGTATTATACGCGGGCAAAATCGGATGCCGGAGCCTTGGAAGTATTAAAGCTTTTGCCCACGAGCGGAGCCAGCTGCTCCAGATCCTTGAGCAAAGCGGCAAACTGATCCGGGAACAGGGACTGTACGCCATCTCCTGTCATCGAATTATCCGGGTCGGTATGCATTTCAATAATAAGTCCGTCCGCGCCTGCGGCTACGGAAGCCTTCGACATCGGTTCAACCAACTCCCGGCGGCCTGTTCCATGGCTTGGGTCCGAGATGACCGGAAGGTGACTGAGCTGCTGCAATACAGGGATGGCAGATAAATCCAATGTATTCCGGGTATAGGTCTCGAATGTTCGGATTCCCCGCTCACAGAGCATTACATCCGGGTTCCCCCCGGCAAGAATGTATTCCGCCGCATTTAAAAATTCATCGTAAGTTGCGCTAAATCCCCGCTTAAGCAGCACCGGCTTTCCGCAAGTGCCCAGCTTGCGCAGCAAATCGAAATTCTGCATATTCCGTGTTCCAACTTGAAGAATATCCGCGTATTCCGCGCAAATATCAACGTACTCCGGTGTCATAACCTCCGTAATCGTCAGGAGGCCATGCTTTTGCCCGGCTTCAGCCATCATGATCAGCCCTTCGACGCCGATCCCCTGGAAGCTGTATGGTCCTGTTCGCGGCTTGAAAGCACCCCCGCGAAGCACCTGTCCGCCGGCCGCCTTAACCAGCCTTGCAATCTCGTCGATCTGCTCCGCGGACTCCACGGCACAAGGACCGCCCATGACAACCAGATTGCCGCCGCCGATTTTCGTTCCTTTAATATCGATGACCGTGTCGTCAGGATGGAAATCACGGCTTGCAAGCTTATAAGATTTAGAGATTTTAATGACGTTCTCTACGCCTTTCATTTGACGCAGATGCTCGGCAAGCTTCGGATTGACGCTGCCGATCAGCCCGATCACCGTTCGGTCCGCACCGCGCGATACATGGGCTTGCAGCCCCTCCTTCTCAATCTCGCCTACAATATGCTTAATCTGCTCTTCCGGTGTTTGATTCGAAGTTATTACGATCATGCTTAGCCCTTCTTTCCTCAATATGCTCAGTAATTATTCCTGATTCCACTATAGACTTTCACGCTTAAGCGCTTGTTCGCTTTTAAGCTTTTATGCTTTTATCTATTAAAGTAACTATACAAAAAATGCCCCTTTCCGTCAAGCCCAAATCCTGGACCTTTTGAAAAGGGGAGCTGTTGGTGTACTTACGGAATCGGTTTGTCGCGTCCCTCCGACACTTTACGCTTAACCAGCGGGATAACGATTCTTACCGTGGTTCCGATCCCAGCCCGGCTGAACAAGGTAACCCCGTATTGACTGCCGTAGTGCAGCTTGATTCGCTGATCCACGTTACGGATCCCGTAGCCAGCGTTCGTCAGATTCTGAGCCCCGGTGTTATCCAGCCTTCGGTCAGGAGGGAAACCAACCCCGTTATCGATAACCCGGAATTCCAGCACATTCTGAAGCACCCTGGCCGTGATGCGGATATGAATGGAGTCCCCGGTCCAGGCATGCTCGAGCACATTTTCAATGAACGGCTGAAGAATTAGCTTCACCGTCTCGTACCGGACGACTTCCGGCTCTACGTCATAGCTGACTTGCATTCGTTCATCGTATTTAATCTTCTGGATATCGACATAGGCTTGTGCTTGCTCCAATTCGTTCTTGACGGAAATAATGTTTCGGCCGTCATTGAGCGACAGGCGGTAAAACTTGGCCAGATCCAGAACCATCCGATGCAGCTTATCCAGCATGCCAAAGCGGGCCAGACGGCTGATGGAGGATAATGTATTGTACAGAAAATGCGGATTGATCTGCGCATGCAGCGATTCCAGCTCCGCTTCCTTCTTCTGCAGATCGGCCAGGTACACCTCGTTGATCAGTCTGCCGATGTTGCTGCCCATCTCATTGAGCGCGGATGAGATATGCGAGAATTCATCATTGCCTTTGAAATGGGCCCGCTTATGGAATTCCCCTTCCTGGAACGAATCCAGAACTGAGACGATTTTAGACACGCGGAGGCTAAAATACCTCGAGACGATCAGGCTCACCACGAAGAACACCACGATGCAGACGAGGCAGATCAACAGCGTCAGGTTGCGAATCTTGACTGTATCCTTCTCGACGATTGGCGCGGGGACAACAGCGATCAATTCCCAGCCAAGCTGAGGAATCGGTTCCCGGATGAGCAAGTCGCCGTTATTGCGGAGCTCCTTCTCCCTGAAGACGGTCGTCTTCACACCGCCCGAGGAAAGGATGATTCGCCCCTGCGAGTCGGATAAATAGAGGGCCGTTCCTTCACCGATTTTTTTATAGTCCATACTCTCGAACAAATAATCCAGGCTGACGTTGATCCGCATAAATCCGATTTCCTGCAGCTTGATCGTGGTGATGTCGATCAAACGGCGAAGGAGCGAGATGCGGCCCTGGGCAGCATCATACTCGATCTGTTTCCATTGCAGCGTCGTTCCGTATTCTTCTTCCGGCGGATAAAGCTTGTACCAGGTTTTGTCAACCAGGCGGTCATATCGATAAATATCGAACAGCCGTTTATCCGCATCAAGCGGATCGGAATTCGAATAATTATCATACACTTCTCCGAGGTCGTTATTCTTTAAATAGATCGACATCCATATTTTTCGATTGGCCGTGCTGATGGCCGTCTCCAGCTTGGGAATCAAAACCTTGACCATGGTATCGTAACTGACCCACTGGCTCTCCGTGTAACGAAGGCGATTGTTGAATAAGGTATCGAAATACAGCATATCCGAAATCCGCACGATATCCTCGATCTTGTACGTAATGTTATTATTCATTTGATGAAGCGTGCCTTGTATGTTATTGTGCGTCTGTTCCCGGATGGACGTAACAAAGATCTGGGTGGCGATGTTCCCGACCAGCAGCACGGGAATAATGATGAACACGCAATAAGATATCATTAATTTATAGCCGAAGGGCACCTTGACCCGGATTCGTTCGAATTTCCCCGTCATGACCAATCACGACCTCATTATCTACGGTATAGTATGGAAGGCTATGCGTGCTTGCGCCGATATTCCAGCGGCGTCATCCCGTACATTTCTTTGAATTGCCGACTGAAATAGGGCAGATACTGATAGCCGGTCTGGGATGCAATTTCATATATTTTAAGCTTTGTCGTAACCAGCAGCTCTTTCGCCCGTTCCATACGAAGCTTGATGACATAATCGCTAAAATTGTATCCGGTTTCTTCTTTGAAGAGAACCCCTAAATAGTTCGGTGAAAACGAAAATCGGTTCGCCATATCGCGTAAAGTAATATTTTCATGCATTCGTTCGCGGATATTGCTGATGATATCCTCAACCAGCCGGCCGTTCCTGGAATGCTGCCGGAAGTTGAGCTGCTCCGAAATTTCAAACACTTTCATCCGGAGCCAAGCGAAAATATCATTCATCGTCTCAAACTGCATAAGGATATCCAAATTTTTCAGATCAATCCCAAGCATGCGGAACAGATCCTCATGCATCGTGTGAAGATGTGCATCCAGCTTCATGATGATATAAATGGCCAAATTACGGATTGTAAATTTGGATCTGATGTTTGAGGCCAATGCTTGAATCGCTTCGATCTCGTCGTGAATCCGTACAATATCGTAATTGGTCATCGCCGTGAACAAGGAATCGAGGCGTATGTCCAGAATTTTGGCGTCCTCACGATCCTCGGTCGGAACCTCGTGATAAAGAATCCACTGACCCTTCCCGCGGAACATCTTATAATCTAATGCTTCCACCGCCGTCAGATAAGAAGCGTGCAGCTGCTCCAGCTGATTGGCAACGCCGCCCTCGCCAACCGTTACGGTTAAGGCATAATCGTCCTTCAGCTGCTCCAGGAGAAGCTGTATATCCGGCTTATCGTGCTTGCTGTCCAGCAGCACCGCCATTCGCTGGTCCGTAACCTTGCATACATGCCGGAATCCGGCCTGCTCCAGAAGCATGTGCAGCTTCGCGAAGAACTGCTCGTTAACCCCTGTCCCCTTTTTCCTCTCCTCATAGCTGCTGCGCCAGGTACTGACATCATCGATTTCCAAGAGTGCTACACGGACAGGCCATTCGATTTCATTCAGTCTGTACTCCCGTTCGATAATCTCCAGCATCGCTCCATCATACGGCTTTTGCAAAATTTGAAGAAAGTATTGGTTTTTCAGGATCGGCACCATCTGTTGATAGGCACGCTCCGTCTCCTTCCGCTCGCGAAGGCGGTCCAGCTCCTGCTTGACCTTGGTCAGCGCTTCGATAAGCTCCTCATCCTCCATCGGCTTCAGCACATAATTACATGCTTTGAGCGCGATTGCCTGTTTAACGTAACTAAAGTCCTGGTAACCGCTCACGAAAATAACCTGCAGCTCTTCATTCATCTTCTGCGCCTTCTGTGCCAGCTCGATCCCGGTCATATTGGGCATTCGAACATCGGTGACGAGAATATCCACCGGCTCCTTCTCCAGCACTTCCCATGCCGCAAATCCGTTATTAACCGCAGCCGCGACCTCCATGCCGAGGCTTTCCCATGGAATAAAGCTCCTCATGCCTTCTAGGTCCAGTATTTCATCATCTGCCAGCAGCACTTTATACATGGGCATCTACTCCCCCTAAAATTCCGATAAGGGTATACTGCATCCGCAGCATACCCTTTCGGTATTCCATATGGTATTATTGGCCGTTCATCTTGGCGAGGTTTGCTTGCCATCTTTCGGTTTTGAAAGCAAGAAGCTTCTCGTAGCCTGCTGCTTGAGCATCGGCTTCTGCCTTATCCAGCACGGCCAACACTTCGGCATCGTCCTTCGCAAACAGAGCCTTCGCTCTAGCTTCGGTATAGATATCTTCGATACGTTGACGAATAATTCCTTCTTCGCTTTCAGGTGACGGATCCAGGTTAATGAATTCCGTTGCGTTCGCTTGCGTTTTCCATGTTATTTCGTACTGCCAGCGAGTCGACCAGTTGCGCTGCTCTTCAGGCAGTGTGCTTTCGTACTTCGCTTTTGCGGTGTCGACGAATACGGTATTACCGTTCCATTGGATATTCGTTGTTGTTGCTTGAAGCTTAGCCAGACCTTCTGCATCCGTTATATACTTCTCAGTAAACTTCGGTGTCTTTCCGTCTTCTTCAAATCCGTCCCAATATCCGCCTGGAGGGCCCCACATTTGGACGCTTTGTCCTTCAGGACCCGTATACCAATCCAGGAAAGCAAAGATGGCTTCCGGATCTTTCGCGCTTTTCGTAATGACGCTTACGTTCCATCCCAGCTGCGTATAGGTACCCGGATAAATTTTGTTCTTATCCAGACCTTCCTTAGCAATCGGCCAGATCATGAAATAACCGCCGTTCGGATCTTTCTTGGCCAGCTCGGCATGAGCATTCATCGCATTTTCCGTCGGGCTTGATGCAGCGTAGACTGCAACACGGCCCGTCATTACTTTTTCTTTAACCTGGTCGTTCGTTTGGGTCAGGGCATCCTGCGAAATCAGCTTGTCGCGGAACAGCTTCGCCGCATACTGCATCGACTCGCGATACGTCGGATCGGTGAAGATCGAGGTCAGCTTGTCGCCGTTTGGCACGCCGCGGATCGCGATCCAGCGAGTCAGCGCATCTTCCTTGAATGCGGAGTACAATACATCGATCCCTTGGCCTTCAATGCCCGGCTCGAACGGTACGACTTCATTGCCGTACTTCGCCTTGACGGCCGCCAAGTAATTCGCCAAATCTTCGGTCGTCTCGAGCTTCGGCTCTCCAAGCTCCTTGTAAATCTTCTTGTTCACGACGTAACCGGCGTTGCCGTTCGGCTGGCTCGTATACCAGTTCGGGAACTGATACAGCTTCCCGTCATCGGAACGAAGCATATTGATCCCGGCTTCGCCGAGCCATTCCTTCAGATTCGGATATTTATCCAAATACTCATCGAAAGGCACGAGCATATCCGCCTCTCTGAGCTTCTCCACGTCAGGACCGCGATCGAGCCAGATAACGTCCGGAAGCTCTTTGGACGCGATCATCGTATTGAATTTTTGCTGCGCGTTGCCTTGGGAGTTAATCGCTTTAACATCGACTTTTTTGTTCTCTTTAATCCATTTGGAAGCGTCGTCCTCACCCCAAGGAGGCATCGTATACCAATCGTAATGACCATAGAAGCTGAACTCAAGCGGCTGCTCACCCAGCACGTACTTGCTGTCGGACGCTTGCTCTGTCGGCGTGCCTGTATCGCCGCCCGTGCTAGGAGCCGGATCGGACGTCTTCGTCCCGCCGTTGCCACCGCCGCCGCCACATGCCGACAGCATCAGCGCTGCTGCCAGCAAAGCGGTCATCGATGTGGTCAGAGATTTCTTTCTCAACCTCATTCTCTAATTCCCCTTTCGTATTTCCACTTGATATTTATGTCTAAAGCGAATGCTTCAAACAACATGTTTAGATGCTCAGGATTATGCAAAATTCGATTCCAGCGGCTTCCAGGTCCAATAGATAGATGAACCAAACCATTTCACCCTGCATATTGCCGATTGAAAGCCGCTCTTTGAATATTTGCAAAGACTCTCGGGTTCTACTCTTTCAATGAACCTACCAGTACACCCTTTACAAAGTGCTTCTGTACAAACGGATACACCATAATAATCGGCAAGGTTGCCACGATCATCGTTGCCATGGACAACGATTTGGTCGTTACGCTCTGCATTCTCGACAGCGCTGCCGCCGACGAGGAATCGAGCTGGCTCATCTGCTCGGACATGATGTTCGAATTCAGAATTTGACGCAGAATCGTCTGAATCGGCAGAAGCTCTTCCTTCGTAATGTAGATACTCGGCAAGAACCACTCGTTCCAGTGCGCCACGGCTGTAAACAGGGATAGTGTCGCGATAACTGGACCGGACAGCGGCAGGATAATCCGGAAGTAAATCCCCCAATTGCCTGCGCCGTCAATCTTGGCAGACTCCTCCAGCCCGTTCGGAAGCCCTTGGAAGAAGGTTCGGAATATGATCATGTTCCACACGCTTACCAAGCTCGGAATAATGAACACCCAGAAGGAATCCATCAGACCCAGACTGCGGACGAGCATGAACGTCGGAATCAAGCCGCCCCCGAAGTACATGGTAATGATGCACATCACCATGTAATATTTGCGTCCGATAAGCTCGCGCTTCGTCATCCCGTAAGCAAAGATCGACGTCACCAAAATCGAGCTGATCGTACCGACCACGGTCCGGGCTACGGATATGCCGAAGCCGTTCAGCAGCCGTTTGTCCTGGAAGACGATTTCATAGTTCTCCAGCGTAAAATCTCTCGGCCAGAAAGTCACTCCGCCCAGGGCGGTATCCGAACCGGAATTCAATGATATGACAAGTCCGTTCCAAAACGGATAAAAGGTCACAAAAGCCAACAATGCAAGCAAGATATAGATGACAACCTGCATGACGCGGTCACCGAATCCTAATCGTACCAAATCTACCCGCTCCCTTCATCACAATGTTCGTTTACCATAGACTGTTGCCCGATCTGCGTGCAATCAGGTTGGCGATCGTCAGAAGCATCACGCTGATTACCGCTTTGAACAAGCCTACAGCCGTTGCATAGGAGAACCGGGAGTTTTCGATACCGATTCGGTAAACATATGTATCAATAACATCGGACACCTCTCTAAGCACAGGGTTCTTTGCCAAGAGCAAGATGTCTTCAAACCCGGCAGTCAACAGGTTGCCGATCGCAAGAATCATGAAGATGACAACCACCGGCATGATCGAAGGCAGTGTAATGGTGAAAATCTGGCGGAACTTGCTGGCTCCATCCATGTCAGCCGCTTCGTACATATGCGGATCCACTCCCGCTACGGCTGCCAAATATACGATCGACGAGAAACCGATTTCTTTCCAAACTCCCGTCGTTACAAGAATGGTCCAGAAGTATTCCGGCAAGGACAGGAAGTTGATCGGCTCTTCGATCAGGTTCAGCTTCATCAGCAAAATATTTACGCTCCCGTTATCCGTGGACAACAGGGAAATGACGAACCCTGATACGATAACCCAGGATAAGAAGTGAGGCAGATAGCTGACGGTCTGCACCAAGCGTTTGAAGAACATGTGCCGGACCTCGTTCAGCATCAGCGCCAAGATGATCGGCGCCGGGAAGCCAATTAGAAATTTGAGCAAACTGATGACGATCGTATTGCGCATGACGTTCATGAATTCAGGAGATTCAAAGAACATCCGGAAATGCTTCAGTCCCGCCCAAGGGCTGTCGCCCATGCCTTTGAAAATGTTGTAGTCCTGGAACGCCATCAAAATCCCGTACATCGGGATATAGCTGAATATAAAAATCAGCGCGAGCGCGGGAAGCACCATAAGCTGGATGTCCCACTGTTTGGCAAAGCGAACAAGTAAATTGTCTTTCTTCCGTTTAGGAACAGGTTCCTGCTTAACGGATATTTGTGCCATCTCCAACCCCCCGTATGTTTATGCCATGAAGTATCTCTAATGTCTATCATTCTAGTTGAAAGAGGCGATCATGAATATTTGCCTGATCAACGAAAAATGATAATATTCAATCGAAATGTATCCAAATGAAAAAAGAGCCCTTAAAGGACTCTTAGGAGGGCAGCATGTCGCGGCCCCTTCATCGGTAAATTACTTCTTACTACCCCCGGTTTAAAGAAAATTGATATTATTCAACGAGCTAGCAGCATCCGGGTGGCATAAACAACGGTTTGACACAAAAAAAAGCCATTGCGAAATTACCGCAATGGCTTCTTCATAAATATCTATGGTACTTAAGCTTGCGTCTTGCTTTTCGCACGTACCGGAGGCAGCAGCTTGCTCATGTTCACCGTACGCTTGATTTCCCAAGTTTCCGGTTTGTCATGCTCATACTGCTCAAGGTATGCGATGACTTCTTTGGTGATCGGCGTCGGCGTCGAGGCGCCCGAGGTGACCGCCACCTTGCTTATGCCTTCAAGCCACTCGCGCTTCAGCTCGGTCACATCGCCGATCCGGTGCGCGGGAACGCCGGCAATTTCCTCGGAGACTTGAGCAAGCCGGTTCGAGTTGTTGCTTCGAGGATCGCCCACCACGATTACGAGGTCCGCCTGCCCTGCCTGCTCCGCTACGGCCTCCTGCCGCACCTGCGTCGCCAGGCAAATCTCGTTATGGATTTCGGCACCCGGGAATTTCTCCAGCAGGCGCTTCATAATATGCTTGATATCCCATTGGCTCATCGTGGTCTGGTTCGTGATGATGATCCGGGATGCGTCCACCTCAAGCTGATCAATCTCCTCTTCCTTCTCGATCAGATGGACGTGCTCAGGCGCGATACCGATCGCCCCTTCGGGCTCGGGGTGGCCTTTCTTGCCGATATAAATAATTTCGTATCCGTCCGCAACCTTATCCCGAATCAAATCATGGGTCTTCGTCACGTCCGGGCACGTCGCATCCAGCGTGGTCAGCCCTTTATCCCGGGCAAGCTTGCGAACCTCCGGCGAAACGCCGTGTGCGGTAAAGATAACCGTCCCGCTGTCCACCTGCTTCAATATTTCCATCCGGTTCGGACCGTCCAGCGTAATGATGCCCTCATCCTCAAAAGATTGCGTGACATGACTGTTGTGCACAATCATGCCCAGTATATAAATAGGCCGGGGAAGATCCAGGTTCTGGGCGGCCTGACGTGCCAGCACCATGGCATCCACGACGCCGTAGCAGTAACCTCTCGGCGATATTTTGATGACTTCGATGATCCTCACCTGCTTTCGCGTTGTATTCCTTAGGTTCATAGACCATTATACCCTATTCCAGGGGAGGAGCAAAGACGACCGGCAGCCATACAATGAACGTGCTGCCTTCCCCTCTGCGGGTAACGACCTCGACCGAGCCCTTGTGTTCATCGATGATCCACTTGGCAATCGAGAGCCCAAGGCCCGTTCCGGCGGTAACGCCTCTAGACTGGTCCGCGCGGTAGAATCGTTCGAAGATGAACGGCACCTCGTCCTTGTCCATCCCGATTCCGGTATCCGAAATCCTCAGACCGACCTGTCCCTTGTACAGAACGGCGTCCAGACTGACCTCACCTTCCGGCGTATACTTGAATGCATTTTCGATAAATATGAACAGCATCTGCTGCAAATAATCTTTGTTCCCCTCGACATACACCCCGTTAAGAACCGACAGCCGGCCGACGTGCCACTCTGCGGTCTTTTCCAGAAACTGTGCCCGCCGCGCAACCTCCTCAACGAGCGGCTGCAAAGGAATCGGCGACAGCTCGAAGGTCTGACCGGTATCCGCGCGGGCAAGAGACAGCATATCGTTCACGAGCCGGCTCATCCGTTTGGCCTCATCTGAGATGTCTCCAACCGCTTCGATCGAAATTTGCTTGATCATTTCATCGTCCATATCCATTCGTTCGCCTTGCTCCGCCGTCCACATCTTCTGCAGCAGGTCGACGTTGCCGCGGATCGTGGTCAGCGGGGTGCGGAGCTCATGGGAAGCGTCGGAGACGAAACGCCGCTGGGCGGCATAGGCGTCCTCCAGCTCCTTATAGAAGCCTTCGGTTCGCTCGAGCATCGCGTTAAAGGTGCCGATCAACTGTCCGATTTCGTCCTGCGGACCGTCGTACTCAATCCGGACGCTAAGGTCCGTTCCCTTCTGGATATGTTCTGCGGCCTCGGTCACTTTGCCGATCGGATTCATCGATTTACGCGCCAAGAACAGACCGAAGGTGGAAGCAATCACCAGCGTTGCGGCCGAACCCATGATCAGAATCGACTGGAGCCGGTCCAGCGTTTGGTCGATTAGCCTAGTATTGGCACCAATCTGAAGCCACAAGATGGTTTGATTAGGGTTTTTAAATAATGCTTTTTGATATACAAGAAAAGAGTTTCCGTTGATATTCATGCGTGTAAACTTATTGTCGTATTTTTTTATATTGTCGGCAGGAGGAATATCAAACTGAACCTCGCTAAAGATCATATTATCAGAGCGCCATGTCGGTCTTTCCGTAGTCGATGTCTGCATAAATAAATCAGCTGCTTCGAGCCGGTCGGCTGTATCACGACTAGGAAACACTTCATAGCCGTCGGTTCCAAGCTCCATCTCGCCTGATTGTTTGACAATCCTCTGTTTCAGTTCCTCATACGTGTACAAATGCACAAAGCCGTACACCGCTGAGCTGAATATCAGCAGCGTCACAAACAGAATTCCGGTATACCAAGCGGTCAGCCTTAAACGAATGGACATATTTAATTGTCACCTCTTAGAATGTAGCCAGCACCGCGGATCGTCTGGATCAGCCGCTTCCCTCCATGTTCCTCAGTCTTCTGCCGGAGCATGGCGATGTAGACCTCCAGCACATTGGATTCCCCGCTGTAATCGTAGCCCCATATTTTATCCATGATCAAATCGCGGGATAGCACCCGCTTCGGGTTCTGCATAAACAGATGGAGCAGCTCGAACTCCTTCGCGGTCAATTCCAGCCGCTGTCCCGCCCGGATGACCTCCCTGGCATCGGTGTCCATAACAAGGTCCTCGAAGGTCAGCCGCTGAGAGGCTGAGTCCTCCCCTGTTTTACGCCGCAAGAGCGCGCGCACGCGAGCGAGCAGCTCCTCCAGCGCAAACGGCTTGACCAAATAATCATCCGCGCCGGTATCGAGCCCCTTCACGCGGTTCTCGACTTCGTCTTTCGCGGTCAGCATCAGCACCGGCACCGTGCTGCCCCCTTCACGAAGCCTTCTCAGCGCTTCAAATCCATCGACTTGGGGCATCATGACATCCAGCACGACCACATCCGGATCTTCGCTCAAAATCAGCTTCAAGCCTTCGGCCCCGTTCGAGGCCGTCAACACATCATAACCTTCGAAGGCCAACCCTCTTCGAAGCATCGAAATAATTTTCTCATCATCATCCACGATTAAAATTCGGGACCGCATCGGCGACATCTCCTCTATCTGCTAGCATCTCAATTGTTACGTCATTTACAATCCATTATATCGGCCGGTCCAAGCACAAGACAAGCGGAAGGGAATCCACCCTTCCGCTTGTATCGCTTCTATGTCAGTGCTTACGGCTGCTGTTGCTGCTGCTGTTGAAGGGAAGCCTCAAACTCGTTTCTGTCCCCAATCGTCAGCGGCAGGTCGATTTTCTTGCCGTTGCGGTCGACGTTAAGCGTAATTTTATCGCCGACCTTCTTCGATTGAATGAATTCGACCAGATCGGTATGCGTCGGGTATTTCTCACCATCCACGCCAATGATGATGTCATATTGGCGAAGGTCGGCTTCATACGCCGGCGAGCGGAATACGACGCGATTGACGTAAGAGCCTTCGGTTACCTTCGAGCCAAGCTGCTGTGCAATTTGCGGCGTGACGGTTGCCAGCTCCGCTCCGATAAACGGTTCCGGCTCTTTCGGAACTTCCTGGTTGTTCTTCAGGTATTCCAGCACTTCCTTGATCGTGCTGGACGGAATCGCAAAGCCGATGCCCTGCGCTTCCGCGCTGACGGCCACGTTCATCCCGATCACTTCACCCTTCAGGTTCAAGAGCGGCCCGCCGGAGTTTCCCGGGTTGATCGAGGCGTCCGTCTGCAGCAGGTGCTGATAGTTGCGGTCCTCTTCCCCATTCGTTCCTGGAATATCGATTTCGCGCTCTTTGGAGCTTAACACGCCGGCGGTTACGGTATGATCGAACCCTTTCGGGTTGCCGATCGCCACCAGCCATTCGCCGACTTTCAGGGAATCGGAGTCGCCCAGCTTAACCGCCGGGAAGTTATCCCCTTCAATCTTCAGCACGGCCAGGTCGAGCTCGTAGCTGGAGCCGAGCAGCTTGGCTTCATACGGCTTCTTGGTGCCTTGAACCGTAACTTGAATGACGTCGGCGCCATGAATAACGTGCTCGTTCGTCAGGATGTAACCGGACTTATCGAATATGAAGCCGGAGCCGAGACCCGAAGGCACGAGCTGCTGATTGCCGCCATTACCGCTGTTTCCGCTATTGCCGCTGTCTTCCTGCTGACTGGACGGGCCCCCGCCGAAGAAATACCAGAATGGATCATTCAGACTCGGATTGGAGCTTTGCCCGCTGCGGCTGTTGACCAGCGTTTCGATCAAGACAACGGCAGGGCCGGCTTCATCCACGACAGCCGAAACGTCCCCTTGGTTGGTTGGAATCATCGCGGATGCCGTTGTCGCGCTGTCGTTGCCGTTACCGTTGCTATCGACAGGCGCCGCCGTTTCCTGAGACGGCTGTTCGGATGAGAAGGCCGCGTCCGGCGTGAACAGATTCGTCCGGTCTGCCGCAAACATCAGGCTCGAGATGACGATGACGCCTGCGAGAAAGGACAGCAGCACCGTTTTGACCGACGTTTTCGGCTTGGAGCTGTAGTTCCATTGCGTATTCCTTGTCACGGCGTCCGACGGTCCCCCGCTGCCGCCCTGTTGTCCGGCCGATTGCGATTGGGCATAGCCGGAAGACGGAATCGGCTTTACGGGCTGCGGTGCCGTAACCTCAACCTCTTGGGATTCCCGTCTCCGATACGGGCTTTCCTCGGTTGGCTCGTTGCCTCCCTCATTGGATAGGGACTGAAAGGGTCCGTACGAATAGTAGTATGAAGAGCTGCCCGAGGATGGCTCCTCTTGTCTGTTCGGCTCATTGCCGGGTTCGTTGTTCGCTCGCTCATCATCTGGATAGCCATATCGCTTTCTTGGATCGTCCATGGGTGTTTACCTCCTATTTGAATCGCCTGCTTCCAAGCGGTTTCATTGATTAACTGTCTTTATTGTGTACTATAAACCTTAATAGTACCTTAAAAACAATTAAAAGGCAGATAAAAACCTTATCAGACGGGATTTAGCTTCCCTCGCTTACGACGATTTGACCCAGCCCTTCCGGTGGGCATAAATCGCAAGCTGGGTCCGGTCCTCCAGCTCACACTTCATCAGCAGGTTGCTGACATGGGTTTTGACGGTTTTAATGCTGATATGCAGCTCCTCCCCGATCTCCTTGTTGCTCTTTCCTTCGGCGATGAGCAGCAGAACTTCCCGCTCTCTCTCGGTCAATCCGGACTCGTCTTCATTCACCATATGCCGCCGGATTCCCCGGGTCAACGCTTCCGAAACGTCCTTCGTCATGACCGGCATGCCCCTGAACGCCCCCTGAAGGGCATAGATCAGCTCATCGGCGGATACCGTCTTCAGCACATAGCTGACCGCGCCCGCCTCAATACACTCCACGACCAGATCATCTTCGAGAAAGCTGGTTAGAATGACGATCTTCTGCTCGGGAAACTCCGACATCACCGCCCGCGTCGTCTCCGCTCCGTTCATAACCGGCATCATTAAATCCATCAAAATCAGATCCGGTCTGGAGCTGTCATCCGCGCTGCGCAGCATGTCAATAACCTCTTGCCCGTTCGCCGCCTCGCCGATCACCTCAAAGCCGGGATCAAGCGACAAGTATGTTTTTAGCCCCATCCGCACCATATCATGATCATCAGCCAGCAGTACTCGAATTACACCACTCATTATTCTTCCGCTCCCCTTTCCAATGCGCCGGCGCCTGCCGGTACTTCCCGTTCCGTCTGATCCTTGCCGCTATCTTCATGTCCGTTCTCGTCTTCAAACAGAGGGATATTGACTCTAACAGTCGTACCTGCTCCCTTTTTGCTGATAATCTCGACCTGCCCGCCAAGCTTCTCCGCCCGCTCGCGCATGGTTGAAAGTCCATAAGAGCCCTGTCTTCCGGCAATCTCGTCGAATCCGACGCCATCATCGCTGATGCTGAGCACGACCCGTTTCTGATCTTCCCGCAGCGACATGCTGACAAGCCCCGCACCCGCGTGCTTGACAATGTTGGCAACCGCCTCCTGTATGATCAAGAACAGCTGGTGCTCGATCGCCTCCGACACGCCGCCGTACAGCTCCACGTCCTTCATGCCTTTTAGACCATTTTGACGACAGTAGTCGGGGAACCATTTCTCAAGCGCTTCCTCAAGCGTTCGACCCTCCAGCTCAACCGGGCGCAGCTGTGCAATCAATGCCCGCATTTGCTTCTGTGCGATGTGCGACATCTCGATAAGCTGTCCAAGCACCTGATCCCCATGCTCCGGGTTCCGCTTCAGTACGGCCGGCAGCGAGGAGGCCGACATGTGGATGGCGAAGAGCTGCTGGCTAACCGTATCATGCAGATCGCGCGCCATTCGGCGCCGCTCCTCCAGGACGGCGGCTTCAGCCGCGATTTCCTTCTCCATCACTTCCTGTTCGCCCAGCCGCTGCAGTATCTTTACCTTCTTCTCCAACGCCTCGATCATGCCGTTAAATTCATCATATACTCTGGAAAACGAACCATCCTCAATGACAGGCAGCCGAACCGTCAAATTGCCCTTCGCTGCCTGAAGCATATTTAGATGAAGAAGATCGAGCGGCCGCTGAATTCGCTGGCCTGCGATGTACCCGGCGATGCCCGAAAACAGAATGACACCGGCCGCGTAAACGAACCACAGCCGGTTATCTATTATATGTATAGAACCGGTTCGGTCCGCTGCATACAGGAATACAGCGACTCCGGCTCCAATCAGAAGGAAATTGACCATGATGATCCATTTTGTGTTCTTTAAAAATCCCATGGCGTTACCCTACCTTGTTCACTTTAACGTCACCGATAAAGACGCTGACATTGATTCGAATTTTCTTGCCCGCTTCCCTGTAATACGGGCTTTCCAGACTGGTGCTTCCCATAAACCCGCTCCGCTTCTCCTCCAGCACCTTCATATCGCCGATGAATGAGCTGGTCGATACATGGATCCCGACATCCGAGTCATTCGGAACGAACACTTTGACATCGCCGATGAATGCGGAGATATTGATTTTGGTTTCCCCGTAAGGGATCTGGGCTTTGGTTAAATCAAGCACCGTGTCGCCGATAAACTGGGAAATATTCGTCGGCTTGAGCTGAAAATAATCCTTGCCCATATGAACATCCCCGATAAAAGAGGACTTGTTCACCGTATCATGATTGGAATGTCCATGATGGTGTCCATAATGACCGTCATGGCCGTAACGGCCGTATGGGCCATGATCATTAGGGTCGTGCTCGTTTGGACCGTAAGCACTCCCGTATTGTGAATCCCGGCCATCCATACCGATATAATCCCGATATTTTCTGCGATCGTCCCGTTCACCGCCGTGTTCTTCATTCCGTTGATCCGCATGATGATTGCCCTGCCAGCGGTATCCCTTAACCGATTCGTTGTGCCTTGTCTTCCGTTCTGCTCCGCCGCCCATACCGCTCATGCGGCCCTTGTCGGTCTTGTCCATGCTGTCCTGCTTTCCGAATCTGCGCTCGAATTCCTCATCCAAAGAAGAATCCAACGGCTGTGCCTCCGGCGGCTCTGGCAGATCATGATAGCTCTCTCCCCGTGAGGAGGTGAAATCGTCAGGCTTGGGCGGGGACGGCGGCGGTGCTTGATGCTTCGGATTAAAAATCACCTGCAGACCGAATCCGATCAATATAAGCGGGATCGCGTATTTAATCAGATCGCCGAAGGAAAAGTCGACAACCCCCAAATTGCGGCCCAGGAAGTAGAAGCCGATGATCAGCGGAACGACGGCCCCCCACAGCCCTCCTCCGCGTGCATAAATCAAGCTCTGCAGTCCGAACCAAATGATGAACACCGGCCAGAAGGTTGAGAAAATATATCCGAGATCCACATCTACAATATTCATCTGATTGAGAAGAAACAATACACCGATCCCGATGAGCAGCAAACCGCTGCTGAGCTTGCTCCACCCTTTTCTACTCATGGTCATCCCCTTGCTTTCGTAGTTCTATTTGTAGCTTACCTACAGTGTACTACATGATGGGGGAAATCGGTTAGCGGCGCCGGGATGAAACTATTCTCGGTCTCGAGACCGAGGCGCTGGATATTTCTGGGCTTGTCATAAGAAAAACGTCTATCGACGTACTCTTAAAGAAGACTGACCGTTTAGCGTTAGTTTTTCTTGCGGTGCCGGGCAGCACATCTTCCGAAGATTATATACTATCTAGGATCTACAAAAAAAGACCTCCGCCTAGGCGAAGGTCTTTTTATCTGAACTCGAACGATCTACCATCAATAATGAATGGTTAGCGGTTCGTCGGGTGGTCGCCTGGCTGGTTCAGCTCACCAAACTCGGCGTCAAACTTCTCGTTCGGTTTTTTGTAGTTCTCCTGAACTTTAGCGTTCCCCTTAGGATTGCTCTTGATTCCGCTGGTATCTTCAGCGAACTCGGCGTTGAACTTTTCATTCGGAGTTTGGTAGTTCTCTTGCACTTTGTTCTTTTTAGGCACAATGTTCACCTCCCTGTTCTTATCGATACCTTCATCCTCTTCAGGGGTTCTTGCCCCCCGAAATGTAGTATGTGATGAACAGGGTGACCTTATTCTGAAATTCCGCGAGGTGAACTCCCGGCTCAAATCGATGTTTCGGAATGCTCTTTAGATCGCTTCCTCGAGCACCGAGGACGGCAGAAACCGGTACGTCTCGATCGCATTGCCAAACGTTCTCAGCATCTGCTCCGTACATTTGCCGCTGCCCTGCTTAATGACCTGAACCTCGACATCCTTCTTTCCCCACTCCTGGAACACCTGCTTGGTCGTAGCAAAATACAGGTCGATCTTCCGGCCTTTGATCGCCGATCCAATATCAGCGACGATCCCATAGCCGTAGCCCGGAATGTACAGGATGCTTCCGAGCGGAAACACATCCGGATCTGCCGCGATCGTAGACAGCGTATTTTTATCGCGCTTGACCTTAACGCCGGAATAGGTAATTCCGTATTGAGGGTGACCCGGTTTCTTGCCCGTCGATTCATATCCTGCCGTATAGCCTGTTGCCGTCACTTTTACCGTATGAAGCACCTGATCCTCCGGCGGTGCAAGCACCGGCATGGAGGATGCCCGCTTCTTGGCTGGCCCGGCTTTCTCCGGCGCCGCTTTGGGCAGATTAATATACCGGCTCAGATCGGATAAACCGGCGGCCCGCATGGCATAGAATACCGACAGATCGACGTACTCGGAACCCCCGACTTCCCCTCCCCTTGTATCTTCGATAATATGGCTGCTATCGACCCTGCTGTATGATTCGCTTAAAATGGTATTGTAGGCTTTCGCTGAAGATGTCCATGTGCTGAATATCATAGCTGACAGAACGGAACCGCAAAGAACCCTCTGCCATGTTTTCCATTTGATCATGTGAGTACCTCCCCCTTAATAGCGAGGGTTCCCACATCCCGAATGAAATATACATCATAACAGAGGGATCTGCAGTTTACGATTTATTGGATTGCGAGCTTCAGTCGTGCAAGCTGCAGTGCCGATTCAATCAGCGATTAGACAAGGCGCGTGTCGATCTCTTCCCGAAGCTTCGAGATGATTTCGCCGAGCGGCTGGGCGCCGATATCTCCCTCGCCCCGTTTGCGGACGGAAACCGCACCCGCATTTTTCTCATTCTCGCCTACAATGAACATGTAAGGAATTTTCTCAAGCTGTGCTTCCCGGATTTTGTAGCCGAGCTTCTCGTTGCGGAGGTCCGCTTCGACGGAAATGCCTGCCTGCTGCAGCTTCTCGGCCACTTCCTTCGCATAGTCCTCGAATGCGCCCGAAACCGGAATGACCTTCACCTGAACCGGGGACAGCCACAGTGGCAGCGCACCCGCAAAGTTCTCCAGCAGGAAGGCGGTAAAGCGCTCCATCGTGCTGATAATACCGCGATGGATAACGACAGGGCGATGCTTCTGGCCATCGTCGCCTACGTATTCGAGCTCGAAGCGTTCCGGAAGCAGGAAGTCCAGCTGGACGGTCGACAGCGTCTCTTCCTTGCCGAGCGCCGTCTTGATCTGCACATCAAGCTTCGGACCGTAGAAGGCCGCTTCGCCTTCAGCCTCGTAGAACGGCATATCCAGGCCCTCCACGACCTCGCGCAGCATGCGCTGGGACATTTCCCACATTTCGTCGTCTTGATAATATTTTTCGGTATCCTGCGGATCCCGGTAGGAGAGGCGGAAGCGGTAGTCTCTAATGCCGAAGTCCTTGTACACCGTCATGATCAGCTGAATGACGCGTGCGAACTCGTCCTTGATCTGGTCCGGGCGGCAGAAGATGTGGGAATCATTCAGCGTCATGGCCCGCACGCGATGAAGGCCGGTCAGCGCTCCCGACATTTCGTAACGGTGCATCATCCCAAGCTCCGCTACGCGAATCGGCAAATCCCGATAGCTGTGCATCCCGCTCTTGTAAACCATCATATGGTGCGGACAGTTCATCGGACGAAGCACAAGCTCCTCGTTGTCCATAGCCATCGTCGGGAACATATCCTCCTGATAGTGGTCCCAGTGTCCGGATGTTTTGTACAGCTCTACGTTACCGAGTACCGGCGTGTACACATGCTGATATCCGAGACGCTCCTCCATATCGACGATATAACGCTCCAGCGTCCGGCGAAGCTTGGCTCCGTTCGGCAGCCAAATCGGCAGTCCTTGTCCGACGAGCTGCGAGAAGGTAAACATCTCGAGCTCCTTACCCAGCTTGCGATGATCCCGCTTCTTGGCTTCCTCCAGCAGATGCAGATGCTCATCAAGCTGCGCTTTCTTCACGAAAGCCGTTCCGTATACGCGCTGCAGCATTTTATTCTTGCTGTCACCGCGCCAGTAAGCGCCCGCAACGCTCATCAGCTTGAACACCTTGATCTTGCCAGTAGATGGCACGTGCGGCCCGCGGCATAGATCGAAAAACTCGCCCTGCTCGTAGATCGTGATCACGCTGTCCTCCGGCAGAGCATTGATCAGCTCGAGCTTGTATGGGTCGCCCAGCTCACCGAAGATACGCAGCGCTTCCGCACGGCTGACTTCCTTGCGAACAATGGGAAGGTTCTCCTGGGTAATGCGCTCCATTTCCTTCTCAATCTTTTGCAGGTCCTCCGGATTCAGCGGCTCCTCAAGATCCATATCATAGTAGAAGCCGTCCTCGATCACAGGACCCACGCCAAGCTTTACTTCCTTCGCGCCGAACAGGCGCTTCGTTGCCTGGGCCAGCAGGTGGGCGGTGCTGTGGCGGATGACCTCCAGTCCTTCCGCGGAGTCTTGGGTTACGATTTCAATCAACGCCCCGTCCTGAAGCGGTGTCGATAAATCCACCAAAATCCCGTTCTGTTTGCCTGCAACCGCATTTTTCTTCAGCCCGCTGCTGATCGAAGCGGCAACATCCTCAATGCTGCTGCCCGCTTCGTACTCGCGGACGGAGCCGTCAGGTAATTTGATACTGATAGCCACCTTGCATTCCTCCTCCAAAATGATGTTTCTTTCACGTTCATTGACATTCTGCAGGACAGGCTCAATCCCGTGCGTGCCAGCTTTCATCCCCGTATAGCTAGGCTTAGGTGAAGGCTGTTCGCGGGCCTATAAATAACAAAAAACACCCGTCCCGCAAAGGGACGAGTGTTATACCCGTGGTTCCACCCTAATTCGATCGCTCCAGCCGTGCGCACACATTAGACTCGGAGGATCCTTCATCAGCATGAGGTAACGGTCATGACCCGGTGATGCCTACTAAGCCCGAAGGATGTTCGACAGCACAGCTACAAAGGGGTAAATCAATGGCATTCCGGAGGAAATTTCAGCCGATGTTTCCTCTCTCTGAAAGCGGTCTGGTCCGAATTGATTCATGTCTTTGTCAGAGCTTTTTACGTGAATTTATCAGTAATTATAATCCTGTCTCGCGCAAAACGTCAAGTCATCATCCGTCCGCTCCCGAGAAGCGCGCTGCATTCCGGACAGCTGCAGCATACCTCGGCGCGATTATCGAAGATATGGGCAAGGGTCACGATAACCGGAAGTTCCGGCTGCCTTGTATGAATGATCATCCGGGCAGGGGATACGGAAATCAGCGTGCTGACAACCATGTCCTCGATTTCCATCTCCTGATCCAGCCGCTCCATCACAAGCCCCTCCTCCCGAGGGCGCTCAATCGGCCGTAAATTGCCGTCCAGCAGGAGGAAATCCTCGTCTCCCTTATGAATAACATGGACCAGCGGCATTTTAGGCTCTTGAAAATAAACGAAATATTTCAGCAGGCTCACAAATTCCTCATACTGCTGATCCAGCATAAATTCATCTACGGCATACTCTGCCATCTCGCGGAGCTCCTCTTCATATCCTTGAAGCCGGAAGGTCATGAACCCGTCCAGATTCAGCTCCGGGCTCTCGAGCAGGCATTGATAAATGCCATCGGACAACTTACGCCTGCGGCTCCGCCAGAAGTCGCCCGAAGGACCTTCTTCCTTGGTCAACAGCATAAGAAACCATTGCAGAATCCGATCGGCCTCTTCCTCATCGTCAAACTCGAATTCCGAGAACATTAACCGTGCAGCAATCTCCTGCTCCTTCTCCTCGAGAATATAAGCCGTTACGGCTTCGGAGACTTGGCGCCGAAGGGTTTCGGCAGAGACTGTCCAAGATGACAGCGGGAGCTTGCCGGAGCAAGTCCAAATGACGCGGTCCTCGGAAGCGCTGAACGTGAATTTCAGCTGCTTGCATTGTTTATGTAACTCCTTCTGCTTGTCTGACAATATACGGTGAAACGCTCTTTTCTCGTCTTCGGTCCGTGCACTGACAGAAATGCTGAACAGTTCCATGGAATCACTCCTTTCGAATCCCTTTTCAGTATATGGGGACCCGCTCGGGGATATACGGAACACCTGCTTGGAAAAACAAGCAAGTCCAAGGAATATTTAAGCGCAGGAATGAATAAGGGCCGGGCGCTTACCGGCATGCAAAAAAAGCGGACCGGGGCTGTTCCCCGATCCGCTTCTCAAGCAAGACATCTAAGTATTTGGAATTAGTTCTGCATGACAAAATCGCGCTCTACGCTGCTGTTGTCCTCAAACACGCGGAGGATTTCATAGCGGGTGTTCCGCTGGGCCGGGATATTGCCGGTCTCGCGGATCAGCTTCAGAATCGACTCGATGTTAACCTTGTATACGGCACCGGCAGAAGAAACCACATTCTCCTCCATCATCGTGCTGCCAAAGTCGTTGCAACCGTAGCTAAGCGACAGCTTGCCGATCTCCGGTCCCATCGTTACCCAGGAGGATTGCAGGTTCGGCACATTATCGATGGCGAGGCGGCCGATCGCAACGGTCTTCAAGTAAGCCTCGGGCGTCTCTCGCTCGCGCTTCAGGTTCGTATTGTCAGGCTGGAAGGTAAATGGAATAAAAGCAAGGAAGCCCTTGGAATTCCAGCCGTTCTGAATGCACTCATCCTGCGCATCCCGCACGCGCAGCAAATGCAGCGCCCGCTCCTCCATCGTCTCGCCGAGACCGATGACCATCGTGGCCGTGGTGTTCATGCCGAGCCGGTGAGCCGTCTGCATGACATCCATCCATTGGCGCCAGGAGCCCTTCAAGCGGCTGACCTTCTTCCGGATCCGGTCATCCAGAATCTCGGCGCCGCCGCCGGGAAGCGAATCCAGTCCGGCATCGCGGAGCTCGCGTACGACCTCCTCCAGCGACAAGCCCGACACCTCGACCATCTTCATGATCTCCGCAGGCGAGAAGGAGTGCATCGTAATATTCGGGAACCGCTTCTTGATGTTGCGCAGAAGATCCGTGTAATAGCTGAACGGCAGATCCGGATTGGTTCCCCCCTGCATCAGGATCTCGGTTCCGTTAACGTCCTCGGTCTCCTGAATCTTCTGAAAGATCGTCTCGTCCGGCAGTACATATCCTTCCGACGAGCCCGGTCTCCGGTAAAAAGCACAGAAGCGGCAATAAACGTCGCAGACGTTCGTATAGTTGATATTTCGGCCGATGACAAATGTCGTGATCGGGTCTGGATGCAGACGCTTGGTCATCACATTCGCCGCATGCCCTATTTTCTCCACCTCATCGCTTTCAAACAGCGTTACAGTATCCTCAAGATTTAGTCTTTCACCGCGTAAAGCTTTATCCAAAATACGGTTTACCGCACTCATTTCTTGCAGCCTCCCTTATCCGAGAAAATGACAACTCAACAAAAATTTCAAAAACTTCGTCTTTTCATCCTACCACAATCCGGCAACAAAAACGACATCCCGCTGCGGGCGGGATGCCGAATAAAAATATGGAAATATTGTGAACGACCCAGTCGGAGCGCCATGTTCCATGGGATTTTATCGCCGTTCTTCTCGCTCAGTAGCGGCTGCCGGCAAGTGCCTGATCCAGATCGGCAATCAAATCATCCACATCCTCGAGTCCGACCGA
This sequence comes from Paenibacillus sp. FSL W8-0919, assembly GCF_038003785.1. Classification (NCBI taxonomy): domain Bacteria; kingdom Bacillati; phylum Bacillota; class Bacilli; order Caryophanales; family Paenibacillaceae; genus Paenibacillus; species Paenibacillus sp. FSL W8-0919. The sequence continues at coordinate 2,607,293 of NZ_JBBOPV010000001.1, read as the reverse complement.
GAAACGCAGCAGTCCATCCGTAATCCCCCGTTCATGACGAACCTGCTCCCCCATCGCCGCGTGGGACATCATGGCCGGATAGGACAGAATGCTCTCCACTGCTCCCAGGCTGACCGCTACCAGCGGCAGCTTCACTTGGTTCAGCACCTGCTTGGCCCGCTCTCCGGAACCGACGTCAAACGAGATGACGGCCCCATAGCCGCTCGATTGCTTCTCGTGAATCTCCCGACCCGGATGATTCAAGAGACCCGGATAGTAGACGCGCTCGATATCGCTTCTTCCTTGCAGCCATGCCGCCAGCTTGGCGGCACTCTCTTCGGAATGAGCCATCCGCGCGCCTAGCGTCTTCATTCCCCGCATGAGCAGCCACGAATCCTGAACGCCAAGCACCGTGCCGAGCCCGTTCTGCAGCTGCTTCAGCCGCCCAGCCAGCTCTTCCGTTCTGGCAACCGCCAGACCTGCGAGAACGTCGCTGTGTCCCCCCAGAAATTTGGTGGCGCTGTGAATGACGATATCAACGCCGAATTCGATCGGCCGCTGATAGTACGGGGTCATAAAGGTGTTATCCAGAAGCGTAAGCAGATCATGCTCCTTCGCCCAATCGGTCACTGCGCCGATATCGGTAATGTTCAGCGTCGGATTGGACGGCGTTTCCATATAGACCGCCTTGGTGTTCGGCTTAAGCGCCGCCTTCACCTGATCGAGATCGGTCATGTCCACGAAGGTGCTCTCAATGCCCATCCGGTTCAGGATGCTGGTTAATAGACGGTAGGTTCCTCCATACACATCCTCCGTGACGATCATATGATCGCCTGCCGAGAGCAGCATGAATGAACTGGAGATCGCTGCCATGCCGGAAGCGTAAGCGAATCCGCGAACACCGCCTTCGAGCAGCGCGATATAATCCTCAAGCGCTTGGCGGGTCGGATTGCCGGATCGGCTGTAATCATGAAGCGGAGGCTGGTAGATATCCTCGTGGTGAAAGGTCGATGCCTGATAGATCGGCACGCTTGACGCTCCGGTGGCCCGGTCGATCTCCCCGCCGAAATGAAGCAGCTTCGTCTCGAAGCGGAGCGATTCCGCTTCCCGTCCTTTCGGGCCGGAATGCTTTCGACCCTTCGCGTCTATGCGTACGCCTTTATCGATGCTCATCCCAGAACGCCTCCTTCCACCTCGGCCACAGCTGCGTTCAAGGCCTCATCCAGATCCGCGATCAGATCGTCCGCATGCTCGATGCCGACCGAGAAACGCAGCAGTCTCTCATCCACCCCGACGGCCTCGCGGATCTCCACCGGAATGTCTGCGTGCGTCTGCACCGCCGGATAAGTCATGAGCGATTCAACGCCCCCGAGGCTCTCCGCGAAGGCAATCAGCTTGATATGGCGCAAAACAGGCTCTACATAGCGGGCATCTTTCACTTTAAAGGAGAAGATGCCTGTATTTCCGCTGGACTGCCGGTGCTGAATCTCATAACCCGGGTGATCAGGCAGCGCAGGGTAGAACACCTCTGCGATTGCCGGATGAGTCGTAAGAAAGTTTGCGACTGCAGTCGCATTGCTTTCGTGCCGGTCCATGCGGAGCGCCAGCGTCTTCATGCCCCGCATCAGCTGATAAGAATCGGAAGGGCTTAGCACCGCTCCGATGGAATTGTGCAAAAAGGCGATTTCTTCGGACAGTTCCTTGCCTTTCGTTACGATTAGCCCTGCGAGCACATCGTTATGTCCGCCCAAATACTTGGTGGCGCTATGAATGACGATGTCCGCCCCAAGCTCTATCGGCCGCTGGAAATACGGTGTCAGCAGCGTGTTGTCTACAATCGTGATCAGTCCATGATGTCTGGCCCATGTACAGACCGCTTCAATATCCGTGATCATCATCAGCGGATTGGTCGGGGTCTCGATAAATACCGCCTTTGTATTCGGCTTTCGGGACTGCTCCAGCGCGTCCAGGTCATTCGTGTCGACATACGATGCGCTCACGCCGAACTTGGACATGATTCTGTCCAGCAGCCGATAGGTTCCGCCATACAGATCCAGAGATACGATCAGATGATCCCCTTGGCTGAACATGGCAAATATCGTCTGCAAGGCCGCCATGCCCGAGCTGCAGGCAAAGCCGGCATCGCCGGATTCCAATTCGGCAATCGAATCCTCCAGCACTTGCCGGGTTGGATTCTTCGTGCGGATATAATCAAAGCCCGTGCTTTGGCCAAGCTTCGGATGACGGTATGCGGTCGCCTGATAGATCGGGAACGTGACGGCTCCCGTCACCGGCTCATGCACCGATCCGATCTGCGCCAGCCGGCTCTCGATATTCAGCGGTTTTCTCTCCATTACAACTTCCTCCTTGGCGGCTTCTATATTTGTGGACCGATATCATATGGGGTTTCTTGATATACATAGTAATTGAGCCAATTCGTAAACAATAAGTTAGCATGGGCCCGCCAGATCGAAGGAGGGTTGCTGGTCGGATCGTCATTCGGATAATAATTGCGCGGCAGCGCAATATCCAATCCCTTCGCAACATCCCGGTCATATTCCCATTTCAAGGAGTCCGGATCATATTCCGAGTGGCCGGTGGCGAATATTTGTTTGCCGTCCCTGCTTGCTACCAGGTAGATGCCTGCCTCCTCGGACTCCGACAGAATGACCAGGTCATCGATGCCCGCAATGTCTTCGCGCCGGACCTCGGTGTGGCGGGAATGCGGAACGAAGAACATGTCGTCAAAGCCGCGGAGCAGCTTCGTACAGGGCTCGCTGACCGTATGGGAAAACACGCCGAAGCACTTCTCTTCCAAGCTGTATTTCGGCACGCCGTAATGGTAGTACAAGCCGGCCTGGGATGCCCAGCAAATATGCATGGTCGAGGTCACATGCGTCTTGCTCCACTCAAAAATTTCCGTGAGCTCCTGCCAGTAGTTGACCTCCTCGAATTCGAGCTGCTCCACCGGAGCGCCGGTGATAATCATGCCGTCAAACCGGCGATTCTTCACTTGCTCGAACGTTTTGTAGAACGACTTTAAATGCTCAGCCGATGTGTTCTTGGATACATGGGAGCTTGGGTGCAGCAATACAACATCGACTTGAAGCGGCGAGTTACCGATCAGCCTCAGCAGCTGGGTCTCCGTCGTTTCCTTCGTCGGCATGAGGTTCAGAATCGCAATCCGCAGCGGGCGGATATCCTGGTGAAAGGCATGACTCTCATCCATAACAAAAATGTTCTCTCCAGCCAGCACTTCTTTGGCCGGCAGGGCATCAGGGATTTTAATTGGCACCTTAAGCTCACTCCTTCAAAATATGTAGTGGTACATCCGCTGCAGCTTGAGTCAGAGCGCTTTGACTGTATAAACGCAAGAAGACCTTTCTCGGTCGAGAAAGGTCGTCGTATACATTACTACAATGCTCCTCTCTCATCTGCCAGGCTATACGGTCAATCATGAATCGTATATCCTGCAAGAATTAGCACCGTGCGATATTGCCGCCGGTTGCCGGGTTTCATAGGGCTAGTCCCTCCACCTGCTCTTGATAAGATTTCGCTGTATTTAGTTGTATGGTTATATTGATACTTACTTTATATCATCCGAATATTTTCGTCAAGCATCTTTTCAAGCGAGCCGTCACATTACACCCCTTTCTCAATACCCTGTATTAACGCCTTCTGTTTGACCCGATTACAGCTTGAAAGCTCCCAAACCCGGCGTTATACTAGACAAGTGCTATTTAGCCCCATGATGAAAGAGGTGAAACATGAAAATGGACGGTGACCCGAGCCAGAACGTGGAAGCGAAGGATGCACAACCGCATAGGACCAGGATCAGCTTACCGGCAGAGGGCAGCGTTATTTTTCATGCGCTTTTGTCATAGTTCTCTTAGGAGAAAATCAACAAAGCCCGTACACCGGCTAAGCTGATATCCTGTGCCTTTAATGTACGAATGAAGAAGGAGTGATATCAGATGAAAATCCGGTTGGTTGATGCGGGTGTATTTACCCCTGTTGACGATATCCAGATGACGCTGACGGCACCGGCCAGCGGCTTTTACTGGCTAGATGCGGATGTCGATGATTTAGCCGAGCTGCAGCCGCTTTTCTCCCTGCATGATCTTGCGGTGGAGGACTGCCTGAGCGAAGAGGAGCAGCGTCCGAAGATCGAAATATATGAAAACCACTATTTTATCGTTGTAAACAGCATCCGTTTTGATGACGAGGAGATTTTCCTCCGGGCCCTCAATATTTTCCTGGGCAGACATTTCATCATCACGGTCACGAAACAGAAAATTCACGAGCTGCGGACCGTCAAGCCCCTTCTATGGGAAGACGAGGTCAGCACGCCTGACCGTTTCCTCTACCTGCTGATCGACTTGGTCACGGACAACTACTTTTCGGTCGGCGACCGGATCGAAGCCCGGATCGAGAAGCTGGAGGAAGACATTCTTATTCATACCAAGAAGACGCATCTCAGCGAAATTATCGGCCTGCGAAGCGAGATTCTATGGCTGAAGAAGGTGCTGGGGCCGCAGAAGGAAGTTATCAATACGCTCAACAAAAAGGATCTTCGGCTGATCGACGATCAGCTGCAGAAATATTTCAGCGATATTTATGAGAATGCCGTGAAAATTTCGGAAACATTCGAAACCTACCGCGATTTGATGGGCAACCTGCGGGAAGCGTATCAGTCGAGTATTGCGAATCGTGCTAACGAAATCATGCGCGTATTTACCGCTATTACGACCATCTTCATCCCGCTTACGCTGATTACAGGCATCTATGGGATGAACTTCGACAATATGCCGGAACTGCATTGGGAATATTCGTATTACGTTGTGATCGGGGTCATGGTATTCGCCGGCCTGCTGATGTTTTATTTGTTCCGAAAAAAGGACTGGATTTAATTTCACCGCATATACAGCAGCTTGTTGTTAAAGAGGAGGCGTCCCATGAGATCATTAGATCTTGCGGGGCTCCTCTTTTTCTATGTGAAATGCTGCTTCCCTCGCAGCAATCGTTCATTAAAAAAACGGTCCCACAAGTAGAAGGTTCTACTCATGGGACAGCGCTACCCTGCAGTCTATTCTTGCTTCACCCCGCACTCGCTTGGCGGGATTCCTCTCTGCGGAAGCGGATCCGGATCAGGCGCAGCCGCTCATACAGCTTCTCCGTTCCGCCAACCTCCTCTCCCCCCTTCTCTTGGCCGTATACCCGCTGAAGAACCGGCTTAAGAAACGTATCGCCAAGCTCCTCAAAAGCCTTCCATACCGCTGCTTGCTCAGCATCCGGCACGGTGCACAGCTCGGCTTGCACCAGCTGTTCGGTGTCATAGCCTTCCTTCTCAAGCCCCTCCAGCTGCTCGATCAGATCGCGGCGGGACAGCGACGTTCGCTCTTCCAGCTGCTCCAGCGTCGCTCCCTCGGCAATGCCAAGCAGCATCGAGCGTCGGATCCGGTACCGCTCCAGCTCCTGCTTGTACTTCTCCTCCTTCTGCTTATACAACCAGGAGACGAACACATCCTCCGGGAGCTGGTGATAAACCCAGTCTAGCGGAAAGGTTGTCTTGCGCTTGATCTTCGCCGTGATCTCAAGCCACTCCGCCCCATGCTCGGAAGCTTTGGCAGGCCCGATTCCTGGAAGCTGCAGCAGCTCCTCCTCGCTCTGGGGAACGAACGCGCTGATGAGCCGCAGCACCCGGTTGCTGGCGATAAAGTACGGAGCCTTCCGCCCGGAAGCCGCCTTCCGGCGCCTCCAGGCGCACAGCTCGGTATACAGCTCCTCCGAGCCGTACAGCTCGCTGTAGCATTGAAGCTTCTGCATATGGAGGTTCCTGCCGCCGATCTCTCCGGTCTCGTTAAATATCCCTTCGATGATCGGACGATACCCCTCCGCCAGCTTTCTGGCCAAATGGTGACGGTATACGCAGAGCAGCTCATTCCACGAGCCTCCTTCATACCAATCGTCATCTGCGGCCTCGCCCTCCGGCTCGATGTCCCGCCAGCCAAGGCTCCAGACGCCCTCCTCCTCTCCGATCCACACCTGGGCGAAACTCGAATGCCCCTGCTCGTCCGTCCTGCTCATCTGATTCATGAACACAATTTGCATGTCCTGTCTACCTCCCGTTATCACATTCTTCAGTACAACCAAAGACAACGCAAAAAAGCACCCCTACTCCGCCGCAGCGTCGTTAAGGGTGCTTCCCGTTTCACTATGTTATACTGTTGGCTATATAGTACCATAATTTGTAACGGGAGCCAACAGATTTTATAAAGATCTATCCGTTTACCGTCACGAAGTCTTCGGGCTTTCTGTTACTTCTCGGCAAGAGCCAGCTTGGCAAGCGCGATGGCGCCGCACAGCCCCGCATTATCGCCCAGCTGCGGCGGCACGATAAACTGATCGATGTTCTCGCGCAGGCTAGGATGATGAACGTAGCCGGCCAGCAGCTCTTGAAGCTTGGTACGGATCATCGGAAACAGATGCTCCTGCTTCATGACGCCGCCGCCCATAACGATCCGCTGTGGAGAGAGAATCAGCACATAATTCATCAGTGCTTGAGCCAGATAGTACGCTTCCATCTCCCAAGCCGGATGGTCCGGTGTCAGTTCCGCCCCCGGAACCCCCCAGCGTTTGCCGAGCGAAGGTCCTGCAGCAAGTCCCTCCAGGCAGTCTGCATGGTACGGGCATGTGCCTTCATAACGATCCTCCGGATGGCGGCGGACATAGATGTGACCCATTTCCGGATGGGACAAGCCGTGGATCAGCTCGCCGGATACAACAGCGCCTGCTCCCACACCCGTGCCGATCGTAATGTACAGGCAGCTGTCCAAGCCTTGAGCAGCTCCCCAAGTATATTCACCAAGCGCGGCCCCGTTAACGTCCGTGTCAAAGCCGATCGGAACCCCGAACCGCTCCTCCAGTGCTTTTACGATGTTATAGTTGCTCCAATGCGGCTTAGGCGTCGTCGTAATGCAGCCATATGTAGGACTGCCCTTCACCGGATCGATCGGACCGAACGAACCTACGCCGATCGCTTCAATATCCTTATCCGCAAAAAAGCTGAAGACGTTCGCCATCGTCTCCTCAGGGGTTGTTGTCGGGAAGCTTACCCGTTCCACGACCGTACCGTCCGCAGTTCCAACTCCGCAAACGAACTTCGTTCCTCCTGCCTCAATAGCTCCAAGTAAACTCATGCTACTCATCCTCTCCACGTGTGCTCTCTTTCTCTTGGGTTGTTAAACAAGCTCTATTCGTCAGCATATGGAAACATTCCTCTTCCGTCAAGCCTAATCCCTCTTGCTCGGGCCTCGCCCCGTTCCCGAAGCTGCCAGGAGCAGCCAGGAAAAGAGGACGATCATGCCGGTCCAGGCCCAGGCGAGCCGGCTGTCACCGTTGCTTACAGCAACGTAAATCGCTGTTGGCAGCGTCTGTGTCACCCCGGGAATGTTGCCGGCCACCATCCACGTTGCACCGAATTCGCCCAATCCTCTGGCAAACGCCAGAATATAGGCCGAGACCGCCGCACGCCGCACGAGCGGCAGCGTAATCCAGCGGAACACCTGCCATTCGCCGGCTCCGGCCGAACGGGCCGAATCCTCAAGCTCGGCATCCACCGATTCGAACCCGACGCGCATGCTTTGATAAACCAGGGGAAACGAAACCACGATCGCCGCGATGACGGCGGCCCCCCAGCTGAATACGACCGGTCTTGCAAACAGCCATTCCGCCGCCATCCCTACCCAGCTATTTCTGCCCAGTATAACGAGCAGAAGAAAGCCGACAACCGTCGGCGGCAGGACGAGCGGAAGCATAAGCAGCGTTTCGACCGCCGTCTTGCCGGCAAATCGGCGCCTCGACATCCACCGGGCTGCCGCAGTACCTAGTATAAACGTAATGATGCTGGAGAGCAGTGATGTTTTTATCGACAGCCACACCGGCATCCAGAACATCTCGGCTTCCGTCACGGCGATTCCTCCACCACGTCGAAGCCTGCCTTCTGAAATATCGCTTTCACTTCCGGCGTTTTCATAAAAGTCAGCAGCTCGCTTGCCTCCTCCGGATGCTTGGCCTGTACCGGCACGGCTGCGGGGTACTCGATCGGCTGATGCAGGCCCTGATTGATCTCCATGGACAATAAGGCTTTCGACGAATGGGTCAAATCCGTTTTGTAGACGAATCCCGCATCCGCATTGCCAGACTCCACGTAAGCCAGCACCTGTGACACGTCCTTGCCGTACACGGCCTTGGACTCCACCTCGTCCCATAGCCCTTCATGCTGCAGCGCTTCCGCAGCGTACTCGCCGGCCGGAACGGTATCGGGCTGACCGACCGCCACAATCCGGACATCCGGTCTTAACAGCTCGTCCAGCTGTTTGATGGAAGGCTTCGGCCCAGGCTCAATCAGCACAAGGCTGTTCCGGAACATCAGCTGAACCGAGTCGGCCTTTACAATCCCCTTATCGACAAGACGATCCATCGGCTCCACTGCAGCGGATACGAATAAATCGACAGGGGCTCCTTGCTCCAGCTGCTGGCCCAGAGAGCCGGAGCCGCCGAAATTGTACCGGATCCGGACATGGGAATGCTGCTCTTCGAACAGCCGCCCTGCCTCCTCCATACTGTCCTTAAGACTTGCGGCTGCGGATACCAAGAGCTCCACCGGTTCTTCCCCGCCGGACGTCATATCTTGAGCATCATTTCCCGAAGAACGACCGGAAGCGCATGCCGATAGCAGGAGCAGCACCGCTAACAGCGCAGTGATCATGATCGGCCGTTTCGGGAAGGTTCCGCGGCCGGCCATGTCAGGAAACCACCGCAGCGCCGATCAGATGACTAAGGCTCTTCATCTCAAGCTCTTCCAGCTTCTGCAGGGCACGTTCAGGATCCACGGCCAACCGGCATAGATCCAGCTCGCATTCCATCGGAACCTCGCAGTGGATCTCGGCAAGCTGACGGGACAGATGAAGCATATCCAGATCGGCTTCAATCTTGCTCCGAACCCCCTTCGTTAGGGCATCCAGATTTTCCAGTATCCCTTCCACCGATTCATATTCCTGAATCAGCTTGACCGCCGTCTTCTCTCCGATCCCGCGCACGCCCGGGTAGTTGTCGCTGGTGTCGCCCATAAGCCCCTTCACATCAATGACCTGCTTCGGCAGGAGGCCTTTCTCTGCATACAAAGTTTCCGGAGTATACACCATATAATTGCCGTGGCCTTTTTTCATAATAATGACGGAGGTGGATTCGTTGACAAGCTGCAGCAGATCATGGTCCCCTGACAAGATCATTACCTTCATGTCACCGCCGAACCGTCTGGACAACGTTCCGATGCAATCATCGGCTTCGTAGCCCTCGACCCCCAAATTCGGCATTCCGAGGCATTCGGTCACCTCTCGTACGAGGGAAAACTGGGGGATCAAATCATCCGGCGCATCCGGACGGTTCCCCTTGTACATCGCAAACTGTTCCGAACGGAACGTTTTCGATCCCATATCCCAGCAACAGGCGACATGGGTCGGGTTGAATTTATCGATTGCATCCCATAAATAACGCAGGAATCCGTAGACCGCATTGGTAGGCAGACCGGATTTCGTACGGCGAATGTATCCGCTGGATGCGGTAGCATAATAAGCTCGAAATAATAAAGCCATCCCGTCTACGAGCATTAAGGATGGTTGTTGATGGGGTATCACGTAATATCGCTCCTAACTGTATACTTCTGTTATGCATGGGTTACCATCATGATTCCTTGCCATTATACCATATCAGCCTCGGATCTTGGGCTTGTCTAAAGGCGTTTCTTTGAATTTACTGCCCATTCCTTTCATCCGGGTGGCATCTGAAGACCAGCCTGGTTCAAAAATCCGCAAAAAAGAAGCATCCTTTGGTCTCATGACCTTAAGATGCTTCCTCGTTGTATCCCGCTGATAGGGCTAGGCTGCCGGGGCCGGGTGACTCCGTTGGCGGCATGATGCTCCATCTACCCCAGCACCAGCGTTCAGCTTTGAGACGATTTCGGATTTCGATTGATGTCCGGGTTGACCGGAGGGTTCTTATACCCGCCGCTGACTCGGTGGGGCTGCCATCCTACTTGCCCCAAGCCTCCTGATATTGCTCGGCCTTAAAACCAACCGTCACCTGCTTGCCGTCCGTCACGATCGGACGCTTGATCAACCGGCCGTTGCCGGACAACAGCTCGATCTTCTCATCATCGGAAAGACCCGGCAATTTATCCTTCAGGTTCATTTCCTTGTAAACCTCGCCGCTCGTATTAAAAAACTTCTTCAGCTCCAGCCCGCTCTTGGCAACCAGATCGGCCATTTCTTCCTTGCTTGGGGCCTCTTCAAAAATATTTTGGAGCTCAAGCTCATAGCCTTCATTCTGAAGCCATTTCACGGCATTCCGGCATGTGCCGCATTTCGGATATTGGTATACCTTCAATTTGCTCATACGTTATGTGCTCCTTCTTATGTCGTAAAAACTGCTAAGATCTTGCCCTTTCAGCCTCCTGAAGCCATGCTTTCAGCCGATTCATATCATCCGGCAGCGGTGCGCGGAACTGGACCGTCCGTCCATCCATCGGATGCACAAGCGTAAGGCTCGAGGCATGAAGCGCCTGTCTTCCGATTCTCTCGTCCAGCCTCGCCACCTTCTCATATAGCACAGGCGGTAGCGGGTCCGTATTTGCGGAGGATGCCCATTCCGCCCCCGACACCCGGCTGTAGACCGGATGCCGGTACATCGGATCGCCGATCAGCGGGCAACCGATGCTTAGCATATGCACCCGAATTTGATGCGTTCTGCCGGTCTCCAGCTTCAATTCAACCAAGGAAGCGTCGCGGTATGCCGCAACCTGCTTGTAGCGGGTCAATGACGGGTAGCCGCTCGGCGTAACGATCCGCCGGTGAGGCTCGAGCGGGTCCCGATCGATCGGTCCGTCAATATCGCCATCGGCGGGCTCAGGTCGTCCATGAACGAAGGCGACATATCTTTTATCCACGGTCCCGGCGATCATTTGCTCGGAAATATGCTGATGAACATAAGGGTTCTTGGCAATAACGAGCACCCCCGATGTTTCCTGGTCCAGACGGTGCACGGCCCGGAAGCGGTAGTTCCAGCCCTTCTGCAGCCAGTAATGAACGACGCCGTTGGCCAGCGTATCCGTATAATGCCCGTGCGTCGGATGTACAATGACCCCTGCCGGCTTGTTCAGTACAAGGATGAATTCGTCCTCGTACATAATGTCCAGATCCATCGGCTGCGGCAAAATATCATCCGAGCGCTCCTGCTCCATGCGGATTTCAACGACATCTCCTGTCTTAACCTTGACGCTGATGTACACACGCTCGCCGTTGAGCATGATCCCCTTTTCGGTGAGCTTAAGCCGGGAGAGCAGCTTCCGGGATACCCCCATCCGCTGTTGGAGGATCGTCTTTAGCAGCATGCCCTCCTCATGCCCGGATATGACATACTTGATCGGCGGATAATACGAGTCCATCAATTATCGAAACACCTTCCCGCTGCGCTCGTACTCCACATCCGGTATTCCCGCACGGGCATTCGCCGCGCGCGCCGCCACGAAGAAATAATCCGACAGCCGGTTCAGATAACGGCGTACCTCCGGATTACTCTCAATGTCGCGCTGCAGCGTAACGGTCAGCCGTTCCGCCCGGCGGCAGACGGTCCGGCATACATGGAGGGCGGCCGCCAGCGGGCTTCCTCCCGGCAGGATGAAGCGTTCCAGCGGCGGATTGCCCTCCTCCAGCTCATCCATCCACGTTTCCAAATGATCGACCAGGCCGGTTTTCACCTTGTATTTATCCTCGCGTGGCCTTGCATAAGCTAAATCCGAGCCGCAATCAAACAGCTCATGCTGGATCTGGACCAGCTGCCGGGCCAGCTCCTCGAACCCGCTCTCCTTCGCCAGGCACACGGCCTGTCCGGTAAAGCTGTTTAATTCGTCAATCGTACCGTACGCTTCGATCCGCGGATCATCCTTAGGAACACGTCCGCCGATAATGGAAGTCTCACCGGCATCCCCTGTTTTCGTGTATATCTTCATTTACGCGTCTCCTCCTTATCCCGATTCAGGCAGCTTTCTTATATATCATCTTATTATGCTCAACTATAGCACAACCCGGTGCAACTTCCCCAATCGCTTCAAGCCAAAAAGGAATGCCCGGATGCGAATAAGGCTGCTCTCGCGGGTAATTGGATCACCCACAGAACAGCCTTATCTTTATATATTTCATGTATCAGGATACTCGCGTTTATAATTTCTTTTTCGGGTTGGCTTTCATGTACTCGTTAATCTTCAAATCCAGCAAACTGCTGATTTCGATCACGATCTCCGAAGTGAAGGACTGTTCTTCAAGAAAAATCTGCTCCATCTTCCGGCGGAGCATGTGAATTTCGTCTTCCAAGGTGATTTCCTGAGGAGTGGATTTCGCTGATTTCATTGACCATTTACCGTGATCATTGTCTTCAGCCGTATAATCACCACGGTAATTTGACAATTCATAATCACAAAACACTGGTGATCCCTCCTTGGAAAGTAAAATTCTGCTCCCAAAATAAAATTATAACATATTTCTGACCAATGAAAAGTAAAACTTTTGTTAATTCAAGGAAAACGTACAACGAATTCCTTGCTTATATTAATTTTTCCATAAACTTTCCTATACGCTCCAACGCTTCGTTCAGCTGTGATATGGATGTTGCATAAGAGCAGCGTATAAAGCCTTCCCCGCCCGATCCGAAAGCCGTGCCTGGAACGGCAGCGACCTTGGCCTCTGTCAGGAGCTGCTGGGCGAAATCCTCCGATGTTAACCCCGTCCGCTTGATGCTTGGGAATGCGTAGAAGGCCCCTTGCGGTTCATGGCAATCCAGCCCGACCTCACACAATCCCTTGACAATGAGCCTGCGCCGCTGATTATACGACTCCACCATGCGATCCTTCTCGCCCATACCGTTGCGGAGCGCCTCCAGCGCGGCCACCTGTCCCATCGCAGGCGCGCACATGACGGTGTACTGATGGATCTTCAGCATGGCAGCAATCAGATCGGAATGCGCGCACACATATCCCATACGCCAGCCCGTCATTGCAAATGCCTTGGAAAAACCGCTGACGAGAATCGTGCGGTCTTTCATGCCCGGAACCTGGGCAAAGCTGACATGCTTGCCTTCGTACGTTAACTCGGCATAGATCTCATCGGAGATGACGATCAGATCATGCTTCTCCACCACTTCCGCAATCGGGAGCCAATCCTCATAGGTCATAATAGCCCCTGTCGGATTGCTTGGATAACACAGAATCAGTATTTTCGACTTCGGCGTAATCTTCGCCTCGAGGGCCTCGGCCGTCAGCTTGAACTGATTCTCGGCCTTCGTCTCGATGCCAACCGGCACCCCGCCGCCCAGCGAGGTAATCGGAGAATAAGAAATATAACACGGTTCAGGTATCAAAATTTCGTCACCGGGAACGATCAAGGCCCTAAGCGCCAGATCGATCGCTTCGCTTCCGCCGACGGTCACAATCATTTCATTCGCAGGGTCGTAAGCGACATGGAAGCTGTCGTTCAAATATTCCGCAATCGCTTCGCGCAGCTCCGGCATGCCCGCATTGGACGTATAGCCGGTAAACCCGCGCTCAAGGGAATAAACGCAGGCTTCGCGGACATGCCACGGAGTTACGAAATCCGGCTCGCCGACTCCGAGCGTGATGATATCCTTGTTGCCGCTGACCAGATCGAAAAACTTCCGGATTCCCGAAGGCTGAATATTTCTAACACTCGGCGCCAGATAGGAGCTCATCGATTTCCTGTTTTGTTCTGCAAGCTGCTGTTCGTTCACAATCATAGCACACGCTTCCTTTACGGCGAGATCAGGAGACGGTTGTCTTCTTCACGCTCTTCAAAAATAATCCCGTCTTGTTTATATTTTTTCAAAATAAAATTGGTTTTGGTCGACAGTACCGAATCAATCGGTGACAGCTTCTCGGACACAAAATTGGCCACTTCGCGCAAATTGGCGCCTTCCACTTCAACCAGCAGATCATACGCGCCGGACATGAGGTAGACCGACTTCACTTGAGGGAACAGATAAATCCGCTCCGCAATGCCTTCGAAGCCTCTTCCGCGTTCAGGCGTAATCTGTACTTCGATCAGCGCCGTTACCTTCTCATCCTCAACCTTGCCCCAATTGACAACTGTCGCATATTTCACGATCACATGATCCCGCTCAAGCTCTGCAATGGAGGTCTTTACTTCTTCCTCATCGACACCAAGAAGGGTTGAGAGCAAAGCCGGCGATCTTCTCGCGTCCTCTTTCAGCAGGTCAAGCACCTTCAGTTTCAATTCGCTTAGCTCTTCCATATACGTATCCTCCAGCACTTGCTTTCGATCCCTTCATCAGCTGCAGGGTTCGGAAGCAGAGATTAATACCTATATTACAATAACTCACATGGGATGTGCAAAACAAAAAAACCGACGGCTGCTCCCGCGAAAGCTGCAGCAAGAACCATCGGTTTTTATGCGGGGAAAAGCATGGCTGCATTTAGGATAGCGGCGGAACGTTTGCCGCATGGGAAGCAACATTCGGCTGGTGTGCGAACGGACCCATCGCTGCGTTTTTTTGGCTGATTAGATCCCGCGCTTTTTGGACGGACTGCTGTGCCTGCTTATACTGCTTGTCCACATCGACCTTCAGCGCATATGATCCGGCGGAATACATGTTTTGCTGTTTCATCAGGCTGTATAACTCCCCCTGCAGCTTCAACGTGTCCGCAGTCAGGCTCTCGAACATTTGCCGGACGGCGGGGCAGGATGACTCCGTTGTGGCCGTCGTATATTCGCGAACCGTTCGCTTCAGCTCACCCAAAATCGTGCTGAGCATATCCTGTTCCGGTAAAAATGAAGCATTGCCCATGGATGCCATTAATAATCCTCCTTATGTTCATGTGCTCGAAGTATTTAAGGTTGAGGTTACTGGGGCTGTGCAGGCGCGATTCCGCTGTGTGCCTGGAGCGAATTCACCAGGGTATCCATATGCTGCTCGTGACGGCTTGCAAACCCCATCAGTGCCTGCTGGATCGCAGGATTCTTGCTTGCCGCCGCAGTTGCCGCGCAATGCTTGGCCAGCATCGCTTCATTCGATAGGCAATCCGCGATATAGTCCAGCTCTTTGAAGGTCAGCGGCTCCATTTGATGATTGGATGTCATGTCGTTGTCATTCTCCTTTGCCATAAAGTATCGCAACCCTAGTATGCCTCGGGCAATAAAAACTATGTTCCGGGCCTCATAAATCCCCGACAGGAATCCAAAACTAATATGGATCGCCCCATACGTTTTGAAGGAGGAAGCACGAAGGACATGATATTGACCGGCGGCACCACCCCCTGGACATTTTTACACAACAAGCCCATAGCGAAATACCCCCGTTTAGAAGATAAGATCCATTGCGATGTTCTTGTGATCGGCGGGGGCATCAGCGGAGCGGCCATGGCCTACGTACTGACGAAACAGGGTGTGGACACCGTGTTGTTGGAAAAAGGGCGCGTTTGCGGCGGCAGCACCTCGGCCAATGCGGGACTTCTGCAGTTCGCCAACGACCGGATGCTTTCCGAGCTGATTCAGCAGTTTAACGAACAGCAGGGCAAGGCCTTTTACCGGATGTGCAAAGATGCGGTGAAACGACTATCTGATATAGCCGGAGAGCTATCCATCGATTCATCCTTCACGGAAAGAAACAGTCTCTATTATGCGAGCACGCCTGAGGATGCCGGCAAGCTTCGGCATGAGTATGATATTCTGAAGCGCTGCGGCTTCGATGTGGAGTATTGGGACCGCCAGCGAATCAAGGCCGCCTTTCCTTTCGCAAAGGAAGCGGCGCTATATACCCGTGGAGACGCCGAGGTTAATCCTTACCTTCTCGGACACGGCATACTGAAAGACGCTAGCCTTCAGGGGCTCCGGATTTATGAGGAGAGTGAAGTCCTGGATTGCCTATATACCGACAGCAGCGTAGTGGCCCATACGCAGCGGGGGGCGGTGGCGGCTAAGCAGGCCGTATGGGCTGGAGGTTATGCCATGCAGGATTGGAAGCCGGACCGTCAGGTGGTGCTGACCAACACGTATGCGATCATGACCGAGCCGGTATCCGATCTATCTTCTTGGCACGATCAGGCGTTACTGTGGGAGTCCGGCAATCCCTATCTCTATTTCAGAACAACGCCGGATCACCGGATTATGGCCGGCGGACTGGACGAGCCTCCCCCTCCTTCCGGCAGGCCGTATCAGTTCATGAAGGAACGAAGCGACAGGCTGCTGAAGGAAATCGGCCGTATGTTCCCCGAGTTGGAAGGCGTAAGAATGGCTTGCGCCTGGGCGGGGATCTTCGCGTCTACGAAGGATGGCATGCCCCTCATCGGACGTCATCCCGAATACCCGAACAGCTATTTCATGGAGGTATACGGCGGCAACGGTACGGTATTCAGCATGATTGCGGCAGAGCTCCTGGCTGAAGCCATTGCAGGCCGTGAGCCCGAAGCGCTGGCGTGGCTGTCCTTGACCCGTCCGGTCGAGATCAAGAACGAATAGACATGCTGGCCAATGCAGCAAAGGGTATCCCGGGCACGAACCCGCGGATACCCTTTTTTTTGAATGACTGATTCCCCGTGTTTCCTAGTC
This sequence comes from Paenibacillus sp. FSL W8-0919, assembly GCF_038003785.1. Taxonomy (NCBI): domain Bacteria; kingdom Bacillati; phylum Bacillota; class Bacilli; order Caryophanales; family Paenibacillaceae; genus Paenibacillus; species Paenibacillus sp. FSL W8-0919. The sequence continues at coordinate 2,590,623 of NZ_JBBOPV010000001.1, read as the reverse complement.
GGCTTTCCCAGTATAGGTCGCTTGTTTGTCCCCGGTAAACAGCTTCCGCATAAAGATCCATGAGCCGATCGGCGAAGCGCCCAAAAACAAAAGCAGCAAGGTAATCGTTAACGTATCCTGCCGTATGGACAACACCATGATAAAGACCAAAAGTCCTGCGATTCTCCCCAAAGTGAGGCTCAGCTCCCGAAGCACGACAAGCTCCACCCGCTTCTCCACGTTTTCCCGGTTAAGTCCCATCAGATCGAAGCTTACCGATACGGACGGCAGCATGTACAGCGGGATAAACAGCGAGGTACCGATACCAAGCACCAGCAGGGTCGTATAATTGACATCCAGAAGCAAAGGCATAATGACAAGCAGCATACACGCTGCGCCGATGAGCATACCGGTTTTGCGGTACTTCGGCTTGAACCATTTCCCGCATATCCAGTAGCTGACTAGCGAGACGGCAGAGGTGATTAGCGCGAATTGGCCGAGCTTGGCCTCACGGTCGGTAGCGACAAATACGAGCAGGGTGATGAGAAAGGAAAATACCCCTTCCCGCATCCCCTGCACGGCAAGCCCCCATACGGCATATTTCCACACTCCGCCTTCCTTTAACCGGTGATAGGCTTCGAGCCAATGGTAGCTGTCCTGGACCGGACGCTTGTGCAGAAAAAAACTAAGAACGACCGTTACGCCGTAAATGATCATCGAGACCGTGAAAATAAACCTGTAGCCGGACTCTCCGTGCATAATCGTGATGATCCAGCCGGCCAACCACGGCCCGATAATGCCGGTGATGGAGCCCAGCAGCCCGATCCAGCCATTGAACCAGTCCCGGTTCTCCGCGCTGGACACTTCGAAATAGACGACATTAAAGGCCAGCCAGAACAATCCCAGCGATACGCCGAACAGCAAGCCGAGGGGCCAAATGTAATCAACGGCTTGACCTCCTGCCCACAGCACGCACATATAGAATATGCCGGAAACGGCAATTCCGAGGCGGAGGGCATTCATCTTATTGTGCTCCTTCACCCATTTCCCCGCAGCCCAGAAGGTAAGCCCCAAAGCGACTTGCTGGGCAATCGTAAACCAGCCAAGCATCAAATAATCCTGCCGGCTCTTCCACAGGTACACGTTCAGGAATGTGCCCGACAGCGCGCTCGATAGAATGAAGAGGCCATGAACGGAAAGTAGAAGGATAGCCTGGGGGTCCTTTGTCCATTTCATCTGCAGTTCCTCCCTTGCCAGTTACACTGAAAGTCCTCGGATATTTTACCCTTTCCGTGCCCGCTTCATAACGAAAAAAGGGAACCGCTCCTTAGCGGTTCCCTGTAACAAGCCCTAAGACGGGCCATTTCGCCTATCCTTACGGCTATTCCTTTTTCTGGATGAAGCTTCGAATCAAACGCAAACGGTCGTCCTCGGCCAGATTGTACTGTACCTGGAAGCAACCTGGACACACGTAGACGTTCATGTCGAAAGGCGGCTTCAGCACCGGTCCTTGCAGCAAGGAGGCGACAGCCGGCTGGAATCCCTCTTCCGTCACGCGCTGCGTGCCCGCATGGAGCATATACTCCCGGCAATGGAAGCACTCCGGCACCTCGTCCTGCTCGTCCAGAACCGCTTCCACGGCCTCCTCGAATGCAAACAAATCATGATCCTCTCCGTACTTATCCACCGTTCGCAGCGAAGAGAGGTTCTCTGTATCGGATCCCCATATGCGGTGAAGCTCACGCTTCTCATCTTCGGAGATATCAAAGGATTCTTCGTCCACTTCATCCAGATCCGCCGGATCGGCTTCCTCATCCTCCCGGTCAATGGAAATGCTGAGGGTCCGGTACCCCTTCAGCTCGTTGGAGCAGTGGGGACATGTATCCTCGGGACCGATCTCTTCGTCCCACACAATTTCATTTTGACACCATGGACATACCGTTGGCTCCATCGTTACATTCATTCCTTTCCTAATTAAAGCGGCCCATGATAGGTCGGTTCATATATTTTACTGGGACATCAAATAAACGATGCCCCCCACAAAGAAGATCAAGGCGGCCGCAAACAGCACCCGCGGCAAATATTTCATCGTACTTTTCCTCCCGTACTAGCAGCCCTACGTAATACTGGCGCCGATAATGTAAGATAAAGATACGGTGATCAGCAGCACAATTAAGCCGACGGCACGGTTATCCTTGCCGATTTCCTCATCAACGGAGAATACCGGAGTAAGGAATTCCAACAGCAAATATGCCGCCAACAGCAGTATAAACCCTAAGAACGACCATTTAATCATACCGTAAATGGAGGTGTTGGCCGTAATGCTGTAGCGCATAACATTGCAAATACCGAATACCTTGCCTCCCGTTGCCATGGCTGCGGCCACATTACCCTTGCGTATTTCATCCCAGCAGTTGTACTTGGTGACCAGCTCAAAGCAATACAGGTACACGATCAGCGCTAATATGGCCACCGAAAAATACCCGACAAGCACGCCCAATGGGTGGGTCAGCAAATGATCAATCGCTTCCATCATTCCCAATAGTTCCTCCCCGAACCTCGGCGGGACTCTGAAGACCTGGTGAGGTCAAGAATCCCGCCGGACTAATCCCTATGGTGTATTGTATACGTATGAAGGAGAAAACGGTTCCTGATTTTTGCTCTTCCTTATTTCAGCTCGGCAATCGTAACGCCGGTTCCGCCTTCACCGTAGTTGCCGAGGCGGTAGCTTTTGACATGCTTATGCTTGCGCAAATATTCCTGAATGCCTGTTCGCAATATCCCCGTACCTTTGCCATGAATGATGTAAATCTGGCCCAGGTTGCCGAGGAACGCCTCGTCGATAAAGCGGTCCACCTCGATTAACGCTTCCTCCAAATTGGCGCCGCGAAGATCAAGCTCATTGCGGATATTTGCATCACGCGTTCGCTTGAGCACCGTGGCATGCTGCTTCTGCGCCTGTTTGGCGTTTGCAGCCGGATTGGACAGCAGCTCCAAATCGTCGAGCCCGACCTTCATCTTCATGATGCCAAGCTGCACGATCGCTTCCTTCGATCCTGCGAGCTCCACCACATGGCCTTTCTGGTTCAGGCTGTACACGCGGACCTCGTCACCGGCTTCGATACTGCGCTGCTGCTTGCTCTGGCGCTGGGCCCCCGGCCTTTTGCCCTGCTCGGGCTCGGCTTCCTCCAGCCGCTTTCTGGCCGCGATCAGCTTATGCTCCTTAACCGATGCCCCTTCCTCCTGGGCCAGCTTGCGCAGATCCGATATGATCTGTTCCGCCTCGGAACGAGCTTTATCGACAATCTGCTTCGCTTCGACGCGCGCTTTATCAACCAGCTTATCGCGCTGGTCCTCCAGCCGCTGAAGCTCCTCACGATGACGGGCGCGCAGCTCCTCCATTTCCTTCCGGACCTGCTCCGCCTTCTCGCGTTCAACCTCGGCAGTATGCCGGTTTTCCTCAAGAGAGGCAATCATATGCTCGACCCGCTGATCCTCTTCCTTCACTTCACCCCGGGCAAATTCCAGAATGGAGCCCGGCAGACCGAGCCGTTCCGCAATCGCAAAAGCGTTGCTTCGTCCCGGCACGCCGACGAGGAGCCTATAGGTTGGGCTCAGCGTGTTGATGTCGAATTCCATGCTGGCGTTAATAATGCCCTTCCGCTCGTAAGCGTAGGCTTTCAGCTCGGAATAGTGCGTTGTGGCAATCATGCGGCAACCCATGGAATGGATATGCTCGAGGATCGCGATCGCGAGGGCGGAGCCCTCCGCCGGATCTGTACCTGCCCCTACCTCGTCCAGCAATACTAGGCTTTTCGGGGTCATTTGGGTCAAAATGCGAATGATATTGGTCATATGGCTGGAAAAAGTACTCAGGCTCTGCTCGATGCTCTGCTCATCCCCGATATCGGCATAAATCGCATCGAATACGCACATCTGGCTGCCTTCCTCGGCCGGAATGAACAAACCGGACATCGCCATCAGATTGAGCAGCCCGATCGTTTTCAGCGTAACGGTCTTTCCTCCGGTGTTGGGGCCGGTCACGATGATCGAAGTATACGAATTGCCCAGCTCGACATCAAGCGGCACGACCTGATCCATCGGAATTAGCGGATGGCGGCCTTTGCGGAGCTTGATATATCCCCGGTCGTTCATTCGCGGCAGCGAAGCCTTCATGACATGCGCCAAGCGGGCTTTGGCAAAAATAAAGTCCAGCTGGCCGACCAGATCGACGTCAATCGCCAGCACGTCGGCCTGCTCGCCGACCTGTGCGGTCAATTTTTGCAGGATGACTTCAATTTCCCGTTCTTCCCGAATCCGGGTCTCCCGAAGCTTGTTGTTCATGGCCACAATGGATTCCGGCTCGATAAACAGGGTAGCGCCGGATCCGGATTGGTCATGGACGATGCCGCCAAAGTATGAACGGTACTCCGCCTTGACCGGAATGACAAAACGGTCGCCGCGGATCGTAATCAGCTGATCCTGCAGCATCTTCGCCACCGATTGGGAGCGGATCATCGATTCCAGCTTCTCCCGGATCCGCACCTCGCCGTTTCGCAGCTCGCGCCGAATCTGGGCCAGCTCCGCGCTTGCCGTATCCAGCACCTCGGCCGAATCGTCGATGCATGCCCGGATCGCATCCTCCAGCGGCTTCTGCTCCGAGATCAAATCGCTCAAATGAAACAGGATGTCGATGGGTTCATCCTCATGGATGCCTGCGATGAAACGCTTAATGCGCCGCGAGCCTAAGATGGTGTTCGCCGTGGCTAACAGCTCATGCGGATTCAGCGTCCCTCCGATCCGCGCCCGCTTTAATGCGTCATTAATATCCGTAACGCCGCTGAAGGAAGGCGTTCCCTTCAGCCGATCGACGGTGTACGCCTGGTCGGTCGCCGCGAGCAGATGCTTCACGTCCTCAAGCTCCGCAACGGGCCGAAGCTGCTCCGTTCTCTCGGCTCCCATCGAGGTCTGGGTATACTGCGACAATGTATTTAAAATTTTTCGATATTCCAACGTTTGCAAAATCTTGTCGTTCAAGAAGCTCACAACTCCTCTCAATCAATGCATATATTATAACGAAAGCCATGGAAATTCGCCATGGAAACCAAAATCCTTCCACACATAACCGCAGGCTCAATTGAACAAAATAATTTCTGCGTAACATTCTTAGTCCTATTTCTAAGGAGGCAAGTACCATGCAATTCCTCGGGCACGTCGTTCGATTTATCGTTGCCGCGCTTGTACTTATGGTCGTGGGATGGATTGTTCCTCAATTCACCGTCGGCGGATTCGGAAGTGCGCTCTTGCTTGCGCTGGTTATCGCTCTGTTTGGCTGGGCGATTGAGGGGATCTTCGGCAAGAGGGTCACCCCGTTTGGACGCGGGATCGTAGGCTTTCTCGTGAGCGCCCTTGTCATTTACCTTGCCCAATTTATCGTTGGAGGCGTCAGCGTCTCCGTATTGGGCGCTCTAATTGCCGCGCTCGTTATCGGGATCATCGATTTGTTCATCCCGGTCGCCACACCGTTTGAAGCCGGCAAGAGCCGCCGCAAGAATTCGTAGCACACACCTGCGGCTAACCGCCCTTCTTCGAAAGTACGGCGGATATTTCTCAGCACCCCCCTGTTGCCACTAACAGGGGGGTGTTGTCCTGTTCAGACATATTTTTAAGCGCTGAGTTCACCAATTTTTCATAACAGCGATGTGCATGCCCGCTCTTTCTGCGCTATGATAAAAAACAGATAGGTAAAGTTCACCAATATTTCATAGTCGGGAGAGATCATAGTGAAAAAAGCGATTGCACTGCTTATATCTTCTATGCTTCTGCTTGTGCTGGCTGCATGCGGCGGCGGAAATCAGAATGAATCCGCAGGAGATTCGGGCATTACCGATACAGGCGTAGCGCCGGAAGCTGAACTCGTCATCAAGGGAACGAACTTCAAGTTCGACCAAGAGGAATACCGTCTGAAAAAAGGGGTTCCCGTCAAAATTACGTATGAGAACGAGGAAGGCAATCATGGGGTCATGATCCCGGCTCTGGGCCTGCAGCTTGACCGCAAAAACAACTCCACGGTCGTTACCCCGGACGAAGCGGGCGAATTCGAAATTTCTTGCTCCATTATGTGCGGAAGCGGCCATGGCGCGATGATCTCCAAGCTTATTGTTGAAGAATAGCACCAGCAGCAAGACGCAAACAAAACCTCCGGATTGCCAGAGAGAACTTCCTCTCTGTGCAACCGGAGGTTTTTGCCGCTGGTAAGAATGGGATGATTCCACAACCGTACTGATCAGAATACGGAAGCAGACCCTCGGATTATCGCTGGTCCTGCTCGATCAGTTCAATCCATTCATTATATTCGACTTGAAGCTTGGCGTACTCTTCCTTCAGCTTCTTATGTTCTTCTTCAAGGTGGGCGGTTTGCTCCGCCTTCAGCTCCTGTTCGGCCTGCAGCAGCCGGTATTGATGCATAACGAGCTCATACTGCTCGCCCAGCTCGGCGTACTGCGCCTCGGCATCCTTCTTCTCGCTCTCCATTCGCTCGCAGGCTTCCTTAGCTGAAGCGATTTCTCGCTGCCAGGAAGTCAGCTCCTCTTCCAGCGCGTCCCGGGATGTCTTCCATTCCTCGCGTTCGGCCTGAAGCCGCTCCGTCTCTTCCGCGAGCTGGTCCCGCTCCGCCATCCACTGCTCGCATTGCTCCTGCCAGTGAGCCGCCCGTTCCTCTGCCTCTCTTAATCGCTTCGCAAGCTCCTGACTGTGCTCCTCGCTTGCATTTGCCTTGCGGCGAAGCTCGTCCAGCTGACTTGAAAGCGTATCGTATTCCTCCTCGAGCATCGCATAGAGCTTATGCGTTTCTTCCTCGCGGCTCTCCGCTTCCTTGCCCAGCTTCTCCAGCTCGTCATACCGGTGCTGAAGCTCGAGCAATTCCTGCCGGGCCGCATTGCGATCGGCATTCGCGCGTTCGGCTTCGTCCTTCAGAACGCCGATTTCATCCTGGAGGCCTCTCATGCCTTCCTCCAGGCTTTCGTTGCCTTCCATCAGCTCCACAATCCGCATCTCGAGCTCGCCGGTCTCCACTTTACGCTGATCGGCCAGCGTACGCCAAGACTGAAGCTCCTGGCTCAACCGCTGCAGCTCCTCCTGCTGCTTCCTCGAAGTCTGATTCGCATCCACAACGAGCTTCTGAAGGCGGCGCCGCTCCTCTTCCGACTTGGCGGATTCGGCTTTCAGGCTGTCCCGCTCCTCGCTCAGCTGCTGCACTTGACTCCGAAGCTTCTGCAGCTCCTGCTCGGCGCTCTTGACCTGCTGCCTTGCCTGAAGCAAATCCTCCTTCAGCTTCTGGGACTCGCTCTTGACTACGCCCAGCTCCTTCTCGGCCGCTGCCAGGCGCGACTGCAGCTGACCTCCCCGGCTTCGCTGATCCGACAGCTGCTTCTCCAGCTCTTGTACGGCGGCTGTATGCTGCCGGTCTTTCTGAAGCGCCTCCTGCTTGAAGGACTCCTCCAGCTTCTTGGCATGCTGGGCATGCTTCTCGGCTTCCTCCTTGGCGGAAGCCTGATACTGCTGCTCCAGCTTCTCCAGCGCCTGCTTATGGGTTCCGTTCAATTGCTGCAGCTGGCTTTCATGTCGCCGCTTCATTTCCTCCAGCGCCTGCTGGTGCCGCCGCTCAAGCTCTTCGCGCTGCTTCTTCAGCTGCCCTTCCAGCTGCTGCTTATCCTGCTGCAGCTCAGACACACGCGCAGATTCCTTCTGCAGCAGCTCCTTGGTCCGCTCGGATTCAGCCGTCAGCGTCTCTTTCGCGCTCCGATATTCCTCAGCCAGAGCGGTCTGCTCCGCAAGCTTGCGTTCCATCAGCTCGCTCTGCTGGCGATGCCTTTCCTGCTGCTCAATCTGCAGCCCCTGAACACGCGCCAGCTCGGAACGCAGCTCGTTACGCTCCGCATTAAGCTGCTTAGCCTCATTCTGATAATGCTGCATCTGCAGCGCTTCTTCAGCCATATGTACCGCAGCAAGGACGGCAATTCGCGGAGTATCCAGCCGGGTGTGCGCCTTGGATATGGTGCGCATCCGTTCGTCCACATAGCTTGCGACCTGTTTCGTATAATCGCTGCTGCTGCCGACAAGTTTATAGGAAGTCCCGTAGATGTCTACGGTGACGCTTTTACGATCCGGTGTTGTCACGGTTGTGCCCTCCTTCTATTATGTGTGCAATCTATGATGTATTGGCCTATCCCTCTTCCTTCATTATATATGAGATCTCAAGTGCAGACGAATGGTAGAGACACAGACCGAAGCTTGATTTATGACAATAGCCGCTTGTGGTTATCATTATCTACCGAACGGGCGTCCGGATGCAACTCTTACGCAAAAATGCTGCGAAGAAACGCTCATGCTGCACCTTCCGGGACCGAGGATCGAAACAATCGCTTCCAAGCGATCTTAGGCTCGACCACAAAAAGCCCGCATCGAATCTCTGATGTGTAAAGGATTCGATGCGGGCTTTCACAATTCCTGCTATTTTCTCAATTCTGCGCCAAAAGTTTGCTGAAGCGCCGTTACGGCTTTTTCGGTTACCTGAGCAACCTCTTCATCGGTCAATGTCCGATCCTGATGACGGTACATCAGGGAAATCGCAACGCTCTTCTTGCCTTCGCCAAGCTTGCTTCCGGTGAAGACGTCGAATACTTGAACCTGCTGAAGCAGTTCACCGGCATTCTCACGAATGACCTGAATCAAGGAGCCTGCCTCAACCTCTTCATTCACCACGATGGCCAGATCCCGCTCCATACCCGGGAATCTCGGCAAGTCACGGTAAGCCACCCGGTCATTGGTCAGCTCATACAATGGGGCAAGCAATATTTCCGCAGCGTAGGTATCCTCCAAATCCAGCTCCTGCTGAAGCTTCGGATGGATTTGTCCCAGCACGCCAAGAAGCTGCTTGTTGCCTCCATGCTGGACGAATACCGATGCCGAGCGGCCAGGATGGAAGCCGGCCGGCTGGTTCGCCTCATAGCTGATCTGATCTGCGGCGATGCCGAGATAATCCAGCACGGTTTCGATCGCACCCTTCAGATCGAAGAAGTCCACCTTCGCCGGCTGCACATTCCACTGCTTCGCTCCTGTCCGGCCCGACAGCAGCAGACCCAGCACCGGACGCTCCTGCGGCTGCTTCGTCAGAACCTCCTCATGCGTGTGGAAGAGGTTGCCGATTTCGAACAACGCAAGATCCGGCTGCTTGCGATTGAGGTTGTAAGCGGCAATATCGAGCAACTGCGGCAGCAGGCTGGTCCGAAGCACGCTGCGGTCCTCGCTCATCGGCATCGCCAGCTTGACCGCTTTGCCCTCTTGCTCCAACGCGGTAAATCGTTCGGCCTGTTTCGGATGAATGAAGGAGTACCCAAGCACCTCCTGGAAGCCGCCATGCGTCAGCAGCTTGCGGAGCGAGCGGCGGATCGCCTGTGCTTTCGTAAGGGAGCCCGGCGTGGTCGGCCCTTCGATCGGCGTGGTCGGAATGTTGTCATAGCCGTACAAGCGTGCAACCTCTTCGATCAGATCCACATCCAGCGTAATGTCTCCGCGGCGGGTAGGGACTTGAACGTCCACCAGCCCTTGAGCGGCATCACCGCTTGCAAAATGCAGCCGGGAGAAGATCGTCTTCACCTCCAGCAGCGACAGATCGGTACCGAGATAGCGGTTCAGCTTCTCGAGCGAGAGCGTGATCACCTTCGGCTCGGACGCCGCTGATCCCGCTTCGGCAATTCCTTGATGCACCTTGCCCCCGGCATATTTCGCCATCAGGGAGGCCGCCCGGTTCAATGCCGGGATAACTGCCGCAGGATCCACTTCCTTCTCGAAGCGCGAGCTGGCTTCGGAGCGAAGCCCCAGTTGTCGGGATGTTTTGCGGACGGTGCCGCCGTCAAATTTGGCCGATTCGAGGAAAATGTTCACGGTATTGTCCGTAACCTCGGAATCCAAGCCACCCATAACGCCGGCAAGGGCCACCGGTTTGCCGCCGGACGCGATGACCAGCATATGAGGAGCAAGCGTACGCTCCTGGCCGTCAAGCGTCACCATCTTCTCGCCGGCTTCGGCCATCCGAACGTGCACGGCGCCGTTCTCCAGGCGATCCGCATCAAAGGCATGCAGCGGCTGTCCGTACTCCAGCATGACGTAGTTGGTAATGTCGACGATATTATTGATCGGGCGAATCCCTGCCGCCATCAGCCGGTTCTGCATCCACAACGGGGATGGAGCGATCGTAACTCCGCTAATATAGCGTGCTGCATAATGCGTGCACTGCTCCTTCGCGCCGATGGTCACTGCGATATGATCCGCTGCGCGCTCATGCACCTCTACGATGTCTTTCTCCGGCTCTGGCAGGCTCAGCTCCCGTCCAAGGATCGCGCTTACCTCGTAGGCTGCCCCGAGCATACTCAAGCAATCGGAACGGTTCGGCGTAAGATCCAGCTCCATCACCTCATCGTTCAAGCCGAGCACATCGACGATCGGCTTGCCGATCTCGGTATCGGCAGGCAGCACCAAAATTCCCTCCTGCAGCTCCTTCGGCAGCAGCTTATCGTTCATGCCCAGCTCCTTGGCCGAGCAGATCATCCCTTGGGACAGCACGCCCCGCAGCTTCGCTTTCTTAATGTCCAGGCCGCCCGGAAGCTTCGCGCCGACAAGAGCGACGGGCACTTTCTGTCCGGCGTCAACGTTCTTTGCCCCGCACACGATTTGCAGGTCTTCCTCCTGCCCCGCATCCACTACACAGACGTTAAGCTTATCCGCGTCCGGGTGTTTTTCCTTGCTCTTCACGTAGCCGACGACGACCTTGCTGATGCCCTGATTCCGCTTCTCGATGACGTCGATCTCGATGCCGGCTGACGTAATCCGCCCGGCAAGCTCCTCGGCGCTAACGCCCTCGAGCGATATATAATCGGACAACCAATCCGTTGAAACTCTCATTGTGTATTCACTTCCCTTATCTTGTTTAAGTTAGATCCGCGTGAACTGCTTCAAAAATGCCGTATCGTTGTTGAAGAAATGCCGGATGTCATCTACGCCGTATTTCAGCATGGCGATCCGCTCGACTCCCATGCCGAATGCAAAGCCGCTGTATTTTTCCGGATCGTAGCCGCCCATCTCCAGGACTTTTGGATGAACCATGCCGCAGCCCAAAATTTCGAGCCAGCCGGTATGCTTGCACACGCGGCATCCGCTGCCGCCGCACTTCACGCAGGACACATCCACTTCGGCGCTCGGCTCGGTGAACGGGAAGAAGCTTGGACGCAGGCGAATCTGCGTATTCTCCCCGAACATTTCCTGTACGAATTGCAGCAGCGTTCCCTTAAGGTCGCTCATCCGGATATTCTCCCCGATGACCAGACCTTCGATCTGGTGGAACTGGAACGAGTGGGTCGCGTCATCGTCGTCCCGGCGGAATACCCGGCCCGGGCAGATGATTTTAACCGGAACTTCCCCTTCCATCGCCAGCATCGTCCGCGCTTGCACTGGAGAAGTCTGGGTACGCATCAGCAAATCCTCCGTCAAATAGAAGGAGTCCTGCATGTCGCGCGCCGGGTGGTTTTTCGGCAAATTCAACGCCTCGAAATTGAAATAATCGGTCTCCACCTCCGGCCCCTCGGCGACGCGGTAACCCATTCCAATGAAAATGTCCTCGATATCCTGGATGACTTTGCTGAGCGGATGAATCGCGCCTTGCGCAAGCTTCCTTCCCGGCAGCGTAACATCCACCTTCTCCGCGCGCAGCCGCTCCTCCGTCTCCTGCTGGAGGAACGCCTCCTGCTTGCTGGCGATGACCTCCTCAATCGCTCCGCGGACATCGTTCGCCACCTGTCCGATCACCGGGCGCTCTTCGGCACTTAACTGGCCCATGCCGCGCAAAATTTCCGTCAGCGCTCCTTTTTTACCGAGGTACTTCACCCGCAGATCATTCAAGCGTTGCGGATCGCTTACGTCCTGCAACTGTGCTAATGCTTCTTGCTTTAATGCTTCCAATTTCTCTTTCATTGCTGTTCGCACACCCCTTCATGAACTCGTACTTGCCTTTTTCCTTGCAAATAAAAAAGGCCTTTTCTCCCAGAAAGGGACGAAAAGACCGTGGTACCACCCTTGTTAGCATACCAGCTTCTTAAGAATGCGGCTTGAACACACCGGCATTCCCTAATATAAGCGGACACATGCTCACTTGACCGACGTAACGAATCGGACCCGTTATCCCCTACTGTACGGCGTTCTGCCGTGTTCAGGGAACTGCTCCGGAGCGAACTTCACCAGCCTGATTCCATCGAGACGCTCTCAATCTGCGGCATCTCTTCCCTGTACGGAAGCACTGACTACTCTTCTCCATCCATGCATTTAAACACTATGGCAAATCGAATTTATAGGGTATATTATATGCAACCTTTCGACATATGGCAAGTTGCATTTACCCGAAATGCCTTATACAAGAAGGTTTACCCGTATTGGCACGCGCTTATTCACCTTGCAGCCGGGCCAGCTCATTCCGGAGCGTTCGGATTTCGGCGAGCCAATCCTCCGCCTGCTCGGCTCCACCCTCTCCGGCCGAGAGTCCAAGCAGCTCTTGAATCCGGTACTCCAGCTCCATCCTGCGATTCTCCTTGTCGGTATCTCCCCTGATCACCCCGACACGGGCCATATGCTCCTCTTCTTCTGCCACGCTCCCCTCGAACCAGACTGGAGCTCCGCCTGGCTGCAGAGTCAGAAGCCGGTTGGCGACTTTGCGAACCAGGTATCTGTCATGCGATACGAGCGCAATCGCTCCCGGAAAGCGGACGAGGACCTCTTCTATCACCTCGCGTGTATCCACATCCAAATAGTTGGACGGTTCATCAAGCACCAGAAGATGGGCCCCGCTAAAATACAGCTTCAGGAAGGCGGTCCGGCATTTCTCCCCCATGCTGAGCTGACCGATCTGCTTGAAGACGTCGTCCCGGCGGAACAGGAAGCATCCGAGCAGCGTTCGGGCATGGCTCTGCGTCATTCCAGGAATGGCAAGCAGACTGTCCAGCAAGGTCATGTCATCCTCCAGCCCTTCGAGCTGCTGGGAGAAGTACCCGATTTTGACGGCAGGATGCCAGGCGACGGTTCCTTCCGTCGGCGTTATTTCGCCTAGCAGAAGCTTAAGCAGCGTCGTTTTCCCGCTTCCGTTCGGCCCCCGGACTGCGAGACGATCCCCGCGGTTCAACTGAAAGCTGAAACGGTCAAACAGCAGGCGGTCTCCGAATCCGAAGCTCATCTCCTTCACGCGCAGCAGGGTTCTGGCACCGATATTCTCCGCTTCCAGCTCCATTTTCAGCTTCGGATCGCTCCGCGGCTTATCTACACGCTCCGCTTCCAGCCGCTCGAGCGCCTTCTCCTTGGCATGGTATCGCGAAATGTTCTTCTTCGCTTTAGCTTTATAGTAGCTAGCCGTAATCCGGACATCTCCATCCCCTGCCGAATTGTGCGCTTTATGGAACCATTCCTCATATCTGCGAATCGATTCCTCCAGCGCTTTGCGGGCCAGCTCCTGTTTGCGGTAGAGGGTTTCCTGCTCACGCAGCTCACGCTCTTTCTCCCTCCGGTAATCCGTGTATCCCCCCCGATACCTCCGCAGCTCGGTGGCGGACAGCTCGCACACCGTGGTGGCGACACGGTCGATGAATTCCCTGTCATGGGATACGAACAGCACGGTCCCTTTATATGAGGAAACAAGCCACTGCTCCAGCCAGACCAGACTCTCGCTGTCCAGATGATTGGTCGGCTCATCCAGAAGCAAAAATTTGGGGTTTCGTACGAGCAGAGCGCCCAGCATCACCTTGGTCTTTTGTCCACCGCTGAGCTCGTTATAGGGGACAGGCCATACGTCCGGCCCGATGCCGAGCATCGTCATGGCCTTCTCGACTTCAGTCTCCCACTGGAAGCCTCCACCGGACTCATAACGCTCTAACAGATTCCCGTACTGATCAACCAGCCGATCCATAGCATCAGCGTCACTTGCCTGCATCTGCTTCTCTATAGCGGCAAGCTGCTGCTTAAGCTCCCAAAGGGACGATTCGCTGCGGCTGCGAACCATTTCGAGCGCCGTCATCTCGGATTCGTCAGGCTCATCCTGCTGCCGCATCCAGCCCCATCGTTCCCTTGGCAGTACAGCCTCGACCGTTCCGTTCGTCGGCTGGCGCTCTCCTGCCAGGATCGACAGCAGCGTGGATTTCCCCATTCCGTTTCGTCCATACAGGGCGATGCGCTCCCCCTCTGCCACCTCCAGGTGTATCCCCTCGAACAGCGGCTTTCCTTGCAGCTCCATTCCTATATCCTTAGCCTTTAAGATCATTGTCATATAACCTCATCCTCCCTGAAAAATCCATTAAAAAAACCGCAGGCCATGGCCTACGGCGGATCATCGAGAAAGAGATGCGGATGTGTTTATGAATGGACGTTGATACGACAACTCCTCCGCATTCAGCGCATGCGCTGTTTAGTCAAAATACAGGCTGTTGTGTTCGGATGCCGAACATCCGAATAGAAACCCGCTGACCGTGGGTGGGAATTGCTTATCAACCCGGAATGAAGTCCTTTAAATCAGAAAATAAAAAAAGGCACCCCGAATCCCATTTTTCAGACACACCAAATCTCTTCTCTAGCACCGTAGAGAAACGCCTGCAACATCATTGCAGTTGTCAGAGAAAAGGGTATCTTACTTCATCGGACTATGGTTACCTCGCATTCTTGGAATTGATTTCACCGACATTGTAACAAATCTGGTTGTCAATGGCAAGCATGAAATCAGCAAGCGAACCATCACGTTTAAACGACACAAAAAAAGCCCTTGAATCTCAAGGGTTCTTATCTGCTAAAGTATGGAGCGGGTGATGGGAATCGAACCCACGCTACCAGCTTGGAAGGCTGGAGTTCTACCATTGAACTACACCCGCATATCAACCCACAAAAGCGGCGCTATGCTTCAGAGCATATTCGATTACTTTTGCGGGGCCTATTTCGTAAGCCAATCGGGACGACACGATTTGAACATGCGACCCCCTGGTCCCAAACCAGGTGCTCTACCAAGCTGAGCTACGTCCCGATAATCCAGTAACTGTCGTGAAGACAAAAATAAATATACCATGCTGTATTCATAATTTCAACATGTATTTTATGGAAATTATCATCTCGGAAAATAAAGCAGCAGCTTCCCTCCTCAAGAGTTTCGCTGCTGCCTATCCATCTCAATAGCCACCGAATGTTAGGGCGATTGTTATTTCTTTTTGTCGAAGGTTACTTCCGGTGTCGTCAGCTTATCGTAAAAATCTACAACTTTATCCTTGTCCTCCGATGCCCGAAGCGCCATGGCCGACCGCGGATGTTCGTCCAGCGTACCGGTAATCATGTAAGGAATGATGTAACCCCACTCCTCCTTCTCCCGCAGCGGGATCATGAAGCGCTCAATGATATCCAGAACCGGGCGAAGCTCGTACTTGGTTCCCTTCAAATGGGTGACGAGCAGCTCCGTCGGACAATTGCCAGCAGCCCGTCCCATTCCGTACACGGACGCATCCAGCAGCTCCACACCCAGGTCAGCTGCAACGAGTGTATTCGAAAACGCAAGCTGCATGTTGTTATGCGTATGCACACCAAGGCGCTTATTCGGCAGATGCGTTTTAAATTTATTGACGAGGTATTCGATATCCTTATGATCCAGACTTCCATAGGAGTCCACGATGTAAACGACATCGACGACGCTTTCCTTGATCAGCTCAAAAGCCTCCAGCAGTTCATTCTCCATTACGTTGGAGAGCGCCATAATGTTAAGGGTAGTCTCGTAGCCCCGATCATGGAAGGTCTGTACAAGCGCAAGCGCCTTATCCACATCCTTGATATAGCATGCGACCCGGATCAGATCCAGCAGGCTTTCCTCGCGCGGCAAAATATCATCCTCGTCCACACGACCGATATCGACGAGAGCGGAGAGCTTGGTTTTGCCTTTATGCGGGATGACTTCCTTCAGAAAATCATCATCCAAGAAGCGCCATGGACCGGCTTGATCTGCGCCCTTCAGCAGCTTTGGCGAATTTTTATAACCGATTTCCATATAGTCCACGCCAGCCTCATTCAGGCCCGCATACAATTGCTGTACAAATTCAACGCTAAAATCCCAGTTATTCACCAATCCGCCGTCACGAATGGTGCAGTCCACAATCTTTGTCTGACTACTCTTGATCATTCTAAGCTAAACTCCTCTCGGCAAGTTTCTCTTCATCATACTTGAATCCGATGAGAAATGTAAAGAAGAAAGTCCCCCTATTATAAGAAAGCTTTTTTTCCGAAAAAAGAAAAAGACCATTCCATCGGAACAGCCGCTTTCTGCTTATGGAGCTTGGCTCCGATTGGGTTATATCCTTACATTTGATGCTTTTGGGCTCTCAGTCGCCTCCAGCTTCGGAAATGTGATCACGAACTCGGTCCCTTCACCGATCTGGCTGTCCACGGCAATCGAGCCGCCGTGATTGCGAATAATGCTGTAGCTGACGGACAGACCCAGTCCCGTACCGCTCTCCTTCGTCGTAAAAAACGGATTGAACAGATGGTTCAGCGTATTCTGATCCATGCCGGCCCCGTTATCCGATATGCAGATGCTAATGTTTTTACCGTTGTCGCGGGCTGAAATATCAATCATGCCGGTAAAATTCTCGACCTTTTGTTCATTGATTGCATCAAGGGCGTTTTTGATAATGTTGAGAATCACCTGTTTGATCTGCTTCACATCGACAGATATAAACGCCGGTGGCATCTCTTCTGTATGTAGGTTAATTTGGCAGCCCTTCATCAGCGCCTCGCTCTCGGTAAGAAGCACGACTTCCTTGAGCAGCGAGGATACGGCTACAACCTTGGTTTCCGGAGCGGATGGCTTGGAGGAATTCAGAAATTCGTATATAATATCATTTGCCCGATCGATCTCCGTCAGTATAATCCGGGCATATTCTTCCTTGCCGAGACTCACCAGATGGGGGCGAAGCAGTTGGATGAAGCCCCGGATCGAAGTCAGCGGATTTCGTATTTCGTGGGCGATGGAGGCGGAGATTTTACCGAGCATGGCAAGCTTGTCGTTCTGGTAGGCTGTCTGCTCAATTCGCTTGAAATCCGAAACATCCTTGACGCTGATTAAAAAATCCCCTTCCATCTGGTCCCCATAGGTCATCGTGATGAGCCACGACCGACCATACTCGTCCACGAGCTCGTGGTAGCGCTTGCGATGGAACACGGTCTCCCTGAAAATGCGGAGGATTTTCTTCTTCTTAAATCGGGACAGCTGTTTATGACGCAGCAGCTGGGTTAATGTGCAACCGGTTAGCGATTTGCGGGGTACGCCAAGCAATTTTGCCATTTGAACATTGACAAAAGCAAGTACACCCTCACTATCAAAGAGGATGATCCCGCTGTCGAGATTCTCCAGTATGTTCTCATACTTGTTCCTAATTAGCTGGCTCGAATGAAATGACCGAATCGCCTGCAGCTCAGATTCACGGATTTGACTCAACAAGATGGCTCCCCCTTTTCATGAAAAGTTGAACTCACCAAACCGACAATCAATTGTTGCAAAAAACAGTTTGTCCGTCTTTGAATCATTAGCAGTCTGAATCTGCTTCCTTTCATGATAGTCATCATGGGAAAGAAACGTCAATCAGAAATCCTGTCGAAAAATGGATATCTTCATAAAAATACCAATATTCCGACTAAAGACATGCCTCTTATGTATGTTTAACTCTGCTTCAAACAACAATAAGAAGTTTATACCCATTTTCCTCACATTTGAAACACCCCAAAATATACCAAAAATAAAAAGCCCCGAAGAACGAGGCTTATACAGGTCACTGATTACGGCTGCTTCTGTAGGCGGAGTCTTCGCTGGCTCATGACAGCCAGTCGCCGTTTCAGTTCACCCTGCCACTTTTCGTCCTGCATCCATTTTGCAACGGCGAGGAGATCCAGCGACATATCGATCTGGCTTTGAACAACGGTAAGAGGATCCTCCGATTCCCGGTTGACCACATTTTCAAAAATCGCATCTTCATCTTCCATCACATAATCCTGAAAATCTACTTGGGAGGCACCGTCCCCATGAGCATATTCGGCAAGGATCTCATATTCGTTCTCAACGCGATGATGTACTTCAACGCGATGGCAGACCGGACACAGCAGCAGGGGAACATTATGTACTTGAGTGCGATAATGCTTAAGTGTACCCTTTGTACCCATCATACTAGCCCCACAGCAAAAACTCATACCGTTCACCCTCCTCCATCAATTCTCCACCGTTTCCCATATTGTATTCGCTTTCACGCCCTGTAATTCCTTCAACCCTCGGTGGCTTCACAAAATTTGGGCCTTTAAGCCTAATTGGTTACGAGAAGACTAGTTTTCCCTATTATATATCAACGAAATAACAGTTGTCTAAACACCAGTGTTCCCTGTTTCCGGCCCGAACACTCTGTCAAAAAAACCCCCATCTTCTGAACAAATTGTCAGATGATGAGGGTTTTCGGATGTCAACAAAGGCTTACAGGTTCTTGTCGCCTGGTTTCCAGTTCATTGGGCACAATCCGCCGGATTGAAGCGCTTGAAGCACGCGCAGTGTTTCTTCTACGCTGCGGCCCACGTCGTTGTGGTTAACCACTTGGTATTTCAGTTCGCCTTCTGGATCGATGATGAACAGGCCGCGAAGTGCAACACCTTCTTCTTCGATCAGAACGCCGTAGTCTCTTGCTACGTTCTTCGTGATGTCCGAAGCGAGCGGGAAGTTCAATGCTCCCAGACCGTTAGCGTCTCTGGATGTGTTGATCCAAGCTTTGTGGCTGTGGATAGAGTCAACACTTACACCAAGAATTTCGGTATCCAATGCTTTGAATTGATCGTAAGCATCGCTCAGTGCCGTGATTTCAGTCGGGCACACGAAAGTGAAATCGAGCGGATAGAAGAAAAATACGAGCCATTTACCGCGGTAGTCGGACAGGCTGACTTTCCCAAAATCTTTACCGTCTCCCGATACGGTTTCCATCGTGAAATCTGGAGCTGCTTTACCAACCAAACGTTCTGCCATGATTGAATTCCTCCTTAACATATGTAGAACATATTAAAATGTGTAACAAATCTATGTTCCCACGAACATTCACTAGAAATGTTATCATCGAGGCTTGGCAAAGTCAAGATTATAGAGGTTACTTTTTTATAATTATTATAAATAAGAATTTTCCTTGAACAGTGAGCAGATTATCGGATGGCCGCCGCGATCAGGTCGCCCATCTCCGTAGTGCTGAGCGCTTTGCTCTTATCGACGGCAATGTCTGCTGTCCGGTGTCCAGCATCCAATACTTCAGCTACCGCGCGTTCGATCGCGTCCGCCGCATCGGCATAGCCGAAGGTCAGGCGGTACATGAGCGCAACCGACAGAATGGTCGCGATCGGGTTGGCCAGCCCTTGTCCCGCAATATCCGGCGCCGAACCGTGAACCGGCTCGTACAGGCCGAATGCTCCTTCGCCCATGGATGCCGATGCCAGCATGCCGATGGATCCGGTCAGCATCGCCGCCTCATCGCTCAGAATGTCTCCGAACATGTTCTCGGTCACGATGACGTCAAAGCTGGACGGGCGGCGCAGAAGCTGCATCGCACAGTTGTCCACCAGCACATGCTCCAGCTCCACATCCGGATATTCCGGCGCGATGCGGTTGACCGTTTCACGCCAGAGGCGGGAGGTTTCCAGCACATTCGCTTTATCGACGGACGCCAGCTTCTTGCGGCGCTTCTGGGCGATCTCGAACGCTTGGCGCACGATCCGCTCCACCTCGGCCGTATTGTAAACACAGGTATCGACCGCTTCTTCGCCGCCGGCACCTTCGCGTCTGAACTTCTCTCCGAAGTAGATGCCGCCTGTCAGCTCTCGCACGACCATCAGGTCCGTGCCTTCAAGCACTTCCGGCTTCAGCGTCGAGGCATCCTTCAAGCAGTCAAAAATGACAGCCGGACGCAGGTTCGAAAATAATCCGAGCTCTTTGCGAATGCCGAGCAATCCGGTTTCCGGGCGCAGCTCCTTCGGATTGTTGTCCCATTTCGGACCGCCTACCGCTCCAAGCAGCACGGCATCGGCGCTTTTGCACACGCTCAGCGTTTCTTCCGGAAGCGGCGTGCCTTTCTCGTCAATGGCGATGCCGCCAAACAGCGCGTGCTCCGTCGTGAAGGAATATCCGAAGACCTCTTCGGTCCGCTTTATAATTTTCTCCGCTTCCGCCACGACCTCAGGACCGATTCCGTCCCCGGCGATTACGGCAATTTTCTTCGTTTCTGCCATCGGTTAGTCACTCCTTATTTATAATACGCTTCTCGTAAAGTCATCTAGTTACTGTTGTAACATACTTCCCTCACGGTGACCAAGATATAGAAACTATGAACTTAATTTGTTTTGCCTATAAGTGGGGGAGTGATCCGCAGGGAACGCGTTGACGATGTGACCGGGGGTATTACTGCTGGGGAGGGTGCTTCGACGGGAGTTCCTAGGTAGTTCCGTGGGATGTTCCGTGGGGAGTTTCGTGGGGAGTTTCGTGGGGAGTTTCGTGGGTTGCTCCGAGTACGTATCGTTCCTCCAATCGCTGTTGTCGCCGAATTTCATGATTATATATTTAGCGGTGGAATTTCGGCTCCAAAGGCGACCGCTCCGCTTTTCCGGAATCGATTCGTCCTCTCCGCTGCTTCGTAGCTCTTGGGGGCCCGCGTTCCCTTCGGCTCACTTGGGGTGGGAAAGGGGATGGCTGCCTGGCTCCGCTTGGGCTGCCACCCTGGGGAATATTGGGGGTTACGGCGATGGGGCCGACTGCCTGGCTGCACTTCGGCAGCCCTGAAACTTTAGGTGTCGCTTGGATGTGTGGACCACTTACTGGACGTAGTTGAGTATGTTTCTTGGCTGCTGGTGGGATTCCTCCACTGCTGTTAGGGTTGCTCCGGTTAGAATCTCACTGCTTACTGCTGGGGGGGCTCGGAGTACGTATCGTTCCTTCAATCGCTGTTGTCACCGAATTTCATGATTATATATTTAGCGGTGGAATTTCGGCTCCAAAGGCGAACGCTCCGCTTTTCCGGAATCGATTCGTCCTCTCCGCTGCTTCGAAGCTCTTGGGGGCCCGCGTTCCCTTCGGCTCACTTGGGGTGGGAAGGGGATGGCTGCCTGGCTCCGCTTAGGCAGCCACCCTGGGTACTTTCAGGTGTTGCTTCGATGAGGCCGACTGCCTGAGCTGCACCCAGCAGCCACCTTGGGGACCTTCGGGTTTTGCGGCAATGCGTAGCTCTGCTGCCTGATTGGGTTCCCCCGATGGCGTATCTCACTGCTTGCTGCTGGGGAAGCTCGGATGATGTATCTTGACTGCTGCTGGGGTTGCTCCGAGTACGTATCCTTCCTCCAATCGCTGTTGTCGCCGAATTTCATGATTATATATTTAGCGGTGGATATTCGGCTCCAAAGGCGAACGCTCCGCTTTTCCGGAATCGATTCGTCCTCTCCGCTGCTTCGAAGCTCTTGGGGGCCCGCGTTCCCTTCGGCTCACTTGGGGTGGGAATGGGGTGGCTGCCTGGCTCCGCTTAGGCAGCCACCCTGGGTACTTTCAGGTGTTGCTTCGATGAGGCCGACTGCCTGAGCTGCACCCAGCAGCCACCTTGGGGACCTTCGGTGTTGCGGCGATGGAGCGTCTTCTAACCTTCGGTTCAGCTGCCGCCCTGAGAATTCGGGTGTCGCTCCGATGGGGCCTGCTGCCTGTCTGTCCTTCACCAGCACACCAGGGGACTTCGGATGCCGATTCGAGGTGTTATGGCTGCTGGCCGTGCTTTGGCAGCCATAACCCGGTCCAGAAGTGAGCATGGAAAACAAGCGAGCTGGAGGAGCCGCCAGCTTGCTTGTCCGCCCGTTATAGCGTCTCCAACTCGCTTAGATCGGGCACTTTAATGCGATGTTTTTTCCGGAAATCCTTATAAAGCTCCGCCTGAAGCGCCTCATAGCTTTCCGTCCCTTTCAGGTCTTCATCCGCAAGGATATGTCCCATAAGCTTATTCATGTAAATCGCCGCCTCGTACGCGCTGTATAACTCCTCGCTATTCCAAAACTCCTCCTCGCTCAGTCCCGTGATTCGGATCCGCTGCTCCATAATGTATAAGGTCAGCTGCTCCGCGGATGTTTTCGGGCCGGTGCCCTTCATCGCACGCCTCTGCATGTCGATCATACCCTTGACTTCCTCCGGCGTTACGGTGATTCCAATTTGTTTTGCATGGTGCACGGTCAGCGCCTCGGTAATCATATGCCGCAGCACCTCCTCGCCCGAAGGTTTCACGGTCAACTGATTTAGGGCATAGATCAGCTCTTTAGTTTTCAGGGTGAAGACATATTCCGCAAGCGAAATACGCACTTCCTCCGTCTCCATCATCCAAGGAAGCCCTTCATTCCGGATCTTATTCTGGATCGTCTGGATCGAATCAAAAGTATCCTGGACCAACCGCCTGGTGCCTTCTGTATATGCTGCATTTTGAATTGCGGGTATCTCATCCGACAACTCCGGCAATGCTCTATGGGCGTTCTCGTCCGTTTGGGCTGCAGGGGAATTGTCACAAGCGCTAATCGCAAGTAATACCGCCACCAATCCAAATAACGAGAGCTTTCGCAAGCGGATTGCGTTTCGGCAACGAGAACTCATGCTCGTCCCTCCTTATAAAAATCCTCCGTTTCCTTTATTAACGTTACCCGCACCGCTTTGGTTACATTTCTCTGTTCATGCGCTACAATAGAAATGTAATCGTTTTTATTACCAATACCCACCAAGGAGATGATCCCCTCATGCAGTACACCTCTCTAGGTAAATCCGGCATGAAAGTCAGCCGTCTGTGTCTCGGTACGATGAATTTCGGACCTGCCACGGATGAGAAGGAAGCTTTTCGCATCATGGATGCGGCGGTGGATGCCGGCGTGAATTTTTTCGACACCGCTAATGTTTACGGCTGGGGCGAGAACGCCGGGCTGACCGAAACGATAATCGGGCGGTGGTTCAAGCAGGGCGGCGGCCGTCGGGAAAAGGTCATTTTGGCCACGAAATTTTACGGGGCGATGAGCGATCCACTCGACGGTCCCAATGATGCAGCCGGCTTGTCCGCCTACAAGCTCCGGCGCCATCTTGAAGGGTCGCTGAAGCGGCTGCAGACCGATCATATCGAGCTGTATCAAATGCATCACGTGGATTCATCCGTAACATGGGACGAGCTCTGGGGAGCATTTGAGGTCGCGGTGCATCAGGGAAAAATCGGCTATGTCGGCTCCAGCAATTTCGCCGGTTGGCACATCGCCGTTGCTCAAGCCGCTGCCAAAAACCGGAACTTCCTTGGTCTGGTATCCGAGCAGCATAAGTACAGCCTGACCTGCCGGCTCCCTGAGCTTGAAGTGCTGCCAGCAGCGCAGAGCCTCGGTCTCGGCGTAATTCCTTGGAGTCCGCTCGACGGCGGATTGCTGGGGCGCAACGCGCTGAAGAAGATTGAGGGTTCGAGAAGCGGCGGCAATGCGGAGCGGATCGAGAAGCACCGTGCCCAGCTGGAGCAATTCGCCGCACTTTGCCAGGAGCTCGGAGAGCCGCAGGACAACGTGGCACTGGCCTGGCTTCTTAAAAATCCGGCCGTCACTGGACCGATCATCGGTCCGCGTACTTTGGAACAATTCGAAAGCTCCTTGAGATGCCTCGAGGTGGAGCTCGACGAATCGGTTATGAAGCGGCTGGATGAAATTTTCCCTGGTCCGGGTGGCCCTGCGCCGCAAGCTTACGCCTGGTAAGACGCAAATCCTGGAACACCCTGTAAAAATAACGCCACTTTGGACAAGTTGTTCACAATATTAGCCCCTCACAGCGTTTAAACGATTTCAGTCGGAGCGAAAGTACCGGAGCACATCTGCTTACGCGCTAGCTTTCTCCGGTGGGGCCATAACCGTCCTCGGCCAATACAAATAAAAGGAGGAGCCGCCTTAATAGCGGTTCCTCCTTTTTAAATCTGTTATTTCCAGGCTGTTCACCCGTCCCATAGAAAAGGCTGGAAGCCATAAATCTTCTAATGACATTAAATCTTCTTATTTCTTGATCCAATGCATCATTTCACGAAGCTGAGCGCCAACGACTTCAAGCTGGTGCTCGGACTCGTTGCGGCGAGTAGCCGTCAGGAATGCACGGCCGGATTGGTTCTCGAGAATAAAGTCGCGAGCGAATTTACCCTGTTGAATATCGGACAATACTTCCTTCATCGCTTTCTTCGTTTCGTCGGTAACGATGCGTGGGCCTGTTACGTAGTCGCCGTATTCCGCAGTGTTACTGATGGAGTCGCGCATGTTCGCAAGTCCGCCTTCATAGATCATGTCAACGATCAGCTTCAGTTCATGCAGACACTCGAAGTAAGCCATTTCCGGAGCATAACCGGCTTCTGTCAGCGTTTCGAAACCGGCTTTGATCAGCGCGGATACGCCGCCGCACAGTACAGCCTGCTCACCGAACAGATCGGTTTCGGTTTCTTCGCGGAAGGATGTTTCGATAACGCCTGCACGGGTACAGCCGATACCTTTAGCATAAGCAAGGCCGATTGCCTTAGCTTGTCCGGTCGCGTCCTTCTCGATCGCGATCAATCCAGGTACGCCGAAGCCCTCAACATACGTGCGGCGAACCATGTGGCCCGGGGATTTCGGAGCTACGAGCAGGACGTCGTTGTCTTTAGGAGCCACGATTTGGCCGAAATGAACGTTGAAGCCATGGGAGAACATCAGAGCTGCACCCTTTTTCAGGTTCGGCTCGATGTCATTCTTGTACACCGACGCTTGCGTCTCGTCCGGCATGAGGATTTGAACGACATCCGCACGGCTTACAGCCTCCGCTACAGAAAGCACCTCGAACCCGTCGTTTTTCGCCTTGTCGAAGGATTTTCCTTCACGAAGACCGATCACCACTTGGAGACCGCTGTCACGCAGGTTCTGCGCTTGGGCATGCCCTTGGCTGCCGTAGCCGATTACCGCGATCGTTTTGTCCTTAAGTACGCTAAGCTCTGCATCTTGTTCATAATAAGTAGTAACTGCCATTTGGATAAGTCCTCCTTTAATTTTAAAGACCCTTCATGATGAGCGGGTATTTCAATCGACCCGGCTTAGTGGCCCGGTCTGCTGAAACACCCGCTCATGCCATGCAGGTGTCTGCTGATATTGATGGTTTGAAGCTCAGAAGCGAAAAGCATCAAAAAGCGAACGGATGATTACGCATTACCGCGAATCATCGCGGTAACCCCGGTCCGGGACAGCTCCTGGATCCCGTAAGGCTTCAACAGCTCGATCATCGCATCGATCTTCACGGTATCGCCAACAACCTGAACCATCAGATTGGTGGTACCGATGTCGACGACCGAAGCCCGGAAGGTCTCGACAACGCCCATGATTTCAGGTCTGGCGGAAGGCTCCGCCTTGACCTTGATCAGGGCAAGCTCCCTTGCGACCATCGGCTTGGAGCTCAGGTTGATGACTTTGATGACATCGATCAGCTTGTATAGCTGCTTCTCGATCTGCTCCAGCGTCGTGTCATCTCCTGTCGTCACGATAACCATCCGCGACAGCCCCTGCTCCTCCGATTGCCCCACGGTAATGCTCTCGATGTTGAAGCCTCTGCGGCCAAACAGTCCCGAAACCCGCTGCAGGACACCCGGCTGGTCGTTTACTAGTACGGCAATGGTATGTTTTGTACTCATCTTACGCATCCCCCATCAGCATTTGATCGATCGTCGACCCTTGCGGTACCATCGGATACACGTTCTCGCCTTTCTCGACCACGAACTCGACGAGCACCGGTCCCGGCGTTTCCATCGCTTCGGCCCAAGCGCGGTGCGCTTCGTCTTTCGTCGTGGCGCGAAGACCTTTCACACCGTAAGCTTCAGCAAGCTTGACGAAATCCGGGCTGCCCGCCAGATCGATGTGGCTGTAACGGTTGTCGTAGATCAGCTCCTGCCATTGGCGAACCATGCCAAGCACCTGGTTGTTGATGACCACGATTTTGACCGGAATGTTGTTGATGGCGCAGATCGCAAGCTCCTGGGAGCACATCTGCATGCCGCCGTCCCCGTTGATCGAGATGACGAGCCGGTCGGGATGGGCCATTTGGGCGCCGATGGCGGAAGGGAATCCGAAGCCCATCGTGCCGAGGCCGCCGGAGGTGATCCATGAACGCGGCTGGTTGAATTTGTAATACTGGGCCGCCCACATCTGGTGCTGTCCGACGTCCGTCGTTACGATCGCTTCGCCCTTGGTCGTCTCGTTCAGCATTTCGATAACCCACTGCGGCTTGAGTACGGTATCCGAATCCACGTAGCGGTACGGATATTCCGCCTTCCACTTGCCGATCTGGTCTCTCCAAGCATCCGCCTTGCCTGCGTATCCGACGAGCGGATTCAGCATTTCAAGCACGGTTTTGACATCCCCGACAATCGGGATATCGGTTGGCACGTTCTTGCCGATCTCCGCCGGATCGATGTCAATATGAGCAATTTTGGCATTCGGTGCAAATCCGTTCAGTTTGCCGGTAACGCGATCATCGAATCTCGCTCCGATACTGATCAGCAGGTCGGATTGTTGAATGGCCTGGTTCGACGTGTACGTGCCATGCATGCCCGGCATGCCCGTCCAGAGCTCGTGTCCCGTCGGGAATCCGCCCAGCCCGAGCAGCGTCGTCGTGATCGGAATGCCCGTCTTGTTGACGAATTCCAGCAGCCCTTCGTGTGCGCCGGAGTATATGACGCCGCCGCCGGCAAGAATCATTGGACGCTCGGCATCCTCGATCGCGCGGGCCAGCTTGTCGAGCTGCAGACGATTCGGTACCGTTCGCGGGTTATAGCCCCGCAGGTGGACGGTATCTTCCGGCTTGAACAGCGTCGTTGCCGCCGATACGTCCTTCGGAATATCGATCAGCACCGGCCCTTTACGTCCCGTGGACGCGATGTGGAAGGCCTCGTGGATGATCCGCGGCAGATCTTCGACATTCCGCACCAGATAGCTGTGTTTGGTGATCGGCATCGTGATGCCTGTAATATCCGCTTCCTGGAAGGCATCCGTTCCGATCAGCGTCGTTGCTACGTTACCGGTAATGACAACGAGCGGAACAGAATCCATATAGGCTGTTGCAATCCCGGTTACGAGGTTCGTTGCCCCCGGTCCCGAGGTCGCGATACATACACCTACTTTACCGCTTGCCCGGGCATATCCGTCGGCTGCATGGATGGCGCCTTGCTCGTGACGAGTCAAGACATGGTTGAAATCCTCAAAACCATACATTGCATCGTAGATATACAGGACGGCTCCGCCCGGATATCCGAAAACGCACTCGACACCTTCGAGCAGAAGACTCCGAAGCAAGATTTCCGATCCGGTAATCACTTCAGGCTTCATCCATTTCTCACGTAATTGTTCTGTAGACCGCACTTCTGGAGTTTGCGCGCTCATCAGTCATCCTCCTCTCAAATATTGGCATGCTCTAATTTCCACCATGATCTAAGCAACAAAAAAACCTTCCGTCTCCACACCCGGATTATCTCCGTGTGAGGGACGAAAGGTTCTGGCTTCCGTGGTACCACCCATGTTTGCTCTACACCTCGCAGTGTAAAGCCTCAGCAGGTATGAAGGCTCTCGCATAACACCAGCTCTTCAATATCTGCAGTCCGTAACGTGGACTTACACGATTTTCCCTAATAAATGCTGTTACGACTTAATGCGGTAAAGTCATAGCCTAGCATCTTTCAGGAAAACAGCTCCGAGGTGAGCTCGTATAAAAGGGATTTTGGTGGTGGTTTCAGCAGATCCATCCACTCTCTGAGCAAAAGAGCCCTTTAAACTTCGTCCTCATCATTGCCGATTGGATATATTCGTTAAAATGTTTAGAAACATTATATGATCGTTCCAATCCAGAAGTCAACACATTTATTTTACTTCGCATGAGAGGTTTTCATTCACTACGCAATTCGAAGCTTCCGGCCATTGCCGCTAAACACGCTCCCAGAGCCTGGTACATATGATAAATTGAGCAGCAAACCTCGGCGAGAGAAGGGAGAGAAATAACGATGATCCGCTACTGGAAACCCGGGCAGGATGACGTCATGATTCTGCAGCTGATCGAATCCGAGCTCGTCCCTCTTTCCCATATGAGCCCGAAGGAGATCCATGCGATTCGCAAAGATATCCCTGCCCGATTACGGCGCGGCGTAACCCTGGTTGCAGCCGGACAGGAGGATCGAGTCCTCGCCTTCATCCACTTCCTGGTGCATGGCGAGCTGCTGTATATCGATATGCTGGCCGTCGCACCCGCCGTACAGCGAAAGCAATGGGGCATCCGCCTGATGGAGCATGCCGAACGTTTCGCTGTATCCCGCGGTTGCAAGCGAGCGAAGGTGATGGTAGACGTCGGGAACCGGGGCGGGCTCGCCTTTTACAGAAAGCTCGGTTATACGGTAACCCGAATCATCTCAACCAGCCAATGCTACGAAATGGAAAAAGTGTGGTATCCCTAGTCTTTACCAGAAGAATCCGCCGAACGGTCCGCCAAACCCGCCGTAACCAGGGCCGTAGAATCCGCCATATCCGGGATATCCCCCATACCCGGGATACCCGCCGTAAGCGTAAGGCGCGGTGCCGATCGCAAGCAAGTCGAACAGCACGAGAGGAACGATGGCTTTGGTCTTTACCTGCTTGCCGCCCGGTTCAACGAACAAACGGCTCCCGGATACCTTAACCAATTTGCCTGTCACCATAGTTCCGTCTTTCTTATACGCAACAATCCGCTTGCCCACATACGACTTCAGTTTCGCCTTGTTGACAGGCTTTTCCATGAAAATCCCTCCTTGAGGTAATATACATTTCAATCTATTCCGGAAGGGGGAGGCTTGCCTGTTTCATGGCCCTATACAGCAAATATAGACGGCGATTTCATGTATAAAGATACCGAATTAACCAGCATTGCCGAATCCTTAAGATATCCTGATATACGCAAAGAAACCGCCGAATAATTCGGCGGTTTCTTCATACATGTAGTATTAAGCGTTCACTTTTTCTTTAGCAACGGTTGCCAAAGAGTTGAATGCGTTCAGATCGTTCACAGCCAGATCAGCCAGCATTTTGCGGTTGATATCCACGCCAGCAAGCTTCAGGCCATGCATCATTTTGCTGTAGGACAGACCGTTTTGGCGAGCAGCCGCGTTAATACGAACGATCCACAATTTACGGAAATTGCGCTTCGTTTGACGGCGATCCCGGTATGCATAAACGAGGGATTTCATAACCTGCTCGTTTGCAGTTTTAAAAATACGGTGTTTGGAACCAAAATAACCTTTAGCAAGCTTCAATACTTTTTTATGTCGACGACGAACGACAAATCCGCCTTTAACTCGTGCCATATCAAAAGACCTCCCAATAAATGTTGTTTACTATTTCAAGTTAGCCAGACCTTGCTTCAAACGTTTAACATCTCCAGGCGCCATTACTGGGCTGTTGGACAATACGCGCTTCGCACGCTTGGATTTGTGGGACAGCAAGTGGTTTTTGTAAGCTTTGTAACGTTTAACTTTACCCGTACCAGTAATCTTGAAGCGGCCTTTCAGGCTGCTGTGTGTTTTCATTTTAGGCATTGTTGTACTTCCTCCTCTAATTTCTCTTAGGCTTTAGGAGCCAAAATCATAATCATGCTGCGGCCTTCCAGCTTCGGCTGACGTTCGACGACGCAGAGGTCCGCCACTTCCGTCTTCACGCGCTCCAGAATCTTCTGGCCGATGTTCGCATGGGTGATTTCACGACCGCGGAAACGCACGGAGCATTTCACTTTATCGCCGTCCTTCAAAAACTTAACGACATTGCGGAGCTTGGTCTGGAAATCATGCTCCTCAATGTTGGCCCGGAACCATACTTCCTTGATATCCACGATCTTCTGGTTCTTGCGCGCTTCCTTCTCTTTCTTCTGCTGCTCATAGCGGAATTTACCGTAGTCCATGATGCGGCATACCGGCGGTTTCGCCTGAGGGGCCACGTTCACCAGATCCAGATTGAGATCAATTGCCATCTGCAGTGCTTCACGAATCGGCTTGATCCCGATCTGTTCACCCTCCGGGCCGACCAAACGTACTTCCTTGGCCCGAATCTCGTCATTGATCATATGTTCCTTACTGATAGTCCTCCACCTCCAGATAACTTGTGATTCCTGCTTGCAAAAAAATAAAGGGATGACGGTTCAACCACCGACATCCCTATTTGATAACTCATTCAAAAATGAAACTTAATCCATTCATTGATTTCGTGATCAAACCAGCCAACCTATGTCGGTCAGGTGAGAAGCGGTGCTTCTACTTGCAATCAGAATATTCTGTTACAAAGACTAGAACAGTATAACAAGTACACTGGACTATGTCAACACTGCTCGCAAAATTTAATTAACCTTGCTTGCTCTGTACTTCCTCAAGCCGAACGACACGTGTATGCTCGGTATGGCTCCATGTTTTGTTGTTCTGCGTGAAGAAGGCATAGACGGTAATCGGATACCAAGACAGCAGATAGATCGGGAACAGGACGAGGTACAGGTATACCTTCTTGAACTTCACCTTCTCCAGGATCATTGCGATCATGAAGGTGAACACGTTCGCCGCAATCGCCGTAAAGCTCAGCCAGATCGGCAAATGCCCGTACAGGTTCGCGATATTCGGACCGTCAAAGAACGAATTATCGACCCAAATGATGGCGGTCAGCACGAACGTCAGCAGGACGATATACACGTTGACCCCATACAGCGCCAAGTCGAGCTTCACGAGGCTGCGCTCCTTAATGGCACGCCACAGCAGCGGGAAGAAATAACGACGGGCAACCGTAAAGTGACCCTGCATCCAGCGCAGACGCTGCCTGGCCGAAGCCTTGAATGTCAGCGGCTTTTCGTCGAACACTTTGGCGTCATAGTTGAACTTCGGATATACGCCGCGCATCACGCTGCGCATCGTAAACTCCAGGTCCTCCACCAAGCTCGTAGCTCCCCAGCCCATCTCCTTCAGGAGATTGGTCTCGAAGCACATGCCGGTGCCGCCAAGGAAATTAGCCATATTCAAATTGTGGCGGGACAGCTGCCACAGACGGTTGATATACCAGTAGGATACGCCGTAAGCGGCCGTGATCCAGGAATCCTCAGGGTTCTTGGTGTCGATATATCCCTGGATGACCTTCGCTCCCGAGCAAAGGTCGTTATTCATTTCAATCAGGAAATTCGGATCCGCCAGATTGTCGGCGTCAAACATGACGACCGCATCGTACTGACGAGGCATCGCCCAGAGCTCTTTGAGCATCCACTCGATGGCATACCCTTTCCCGCGAAGATTTTGATTCGTGCGCACGCACGCATTCATCCCATGCGAACGGACGATGTCGGCTGTGCGGTCTGTACAGTTGTCGCAGATGACGAATACATCGTACAGTTCCTTCGGATAATTGAGCTGCTTCAGGTTCTCCATAAGAGCCCCGACAACCTGCTCTTCGTTGTGTGCAGCCACAAGGACTGCAAAGGATTTATTCGGTGCAAAGTGCTTTTTCTTCTTTCTCTTGATCAGACCAAACAAAGAGAATACGAACTGGTACACACCCACCGCGGCCAAAAATAATTGGAGCGCGATAAAGATGGCGTCTGTCATGATTCTCCGTTACCCCCTTTTTTATAACCCGAGAATGTGTTGTGTTTTTTTCTCTCTACATGTTTTTTCTTGCTCTTATGACCCTGTTGACTTTTGTCTTGTGTCTTTTCTAGATCTTAGCCTCGGTGCCGCGGGGCTGCTTTTCGCACGTCATACACGATTTTCCACACTTTCGTATCTTTTGTCAAAAGCGTGGAATGCTCTAATTTACCGAAAAACTTCGTAAAAGAGCTCAGCTTGCGGTCCAGCGTGGCAGCAAACTTCGTTTCAAACGGCTTTAGTTCTTATTTTCATCTGTTTTCTTGCTTTTTATTTCTTTTGGCCGCCTAATTTTTTTACCGCAAACTTGTCCGCCAATGAATAAACGTAACAGACAACCAAAAAGTTTTGATTCATCACGCTCTTTTCTTTAAATAAACTTTTTGCTGTCCGTTTGAATCATTGTAGCGGCTCCTTTTACCGAAGTCAAAAGTCCGCAGACCCTTCTTTTCTACAAAATCCGCATCGCCGTCAAGTGGCTTAAGTAGCAAGCAGGATGCGGCAGCGCATGGCAGCATTGATTTCTTGATCCGGGACCATAGTCCCTCCTCATAGCAGCCGGAAATAGTTGCATTCTCTTCCTAAAGCCGATATGTTAAAGTTAAAGAATAACGCTGCAGAACGGGTGAAAAGTAGTGGCTAAAAAAAGAGTCTTGCTGTTATCTGAAGGGTTCGGTGCCGGTCATACGCAGGCCGCCCACGCACTCTCCAGCAGCCTGCGCCAATTGTCCCCTAGCGTACAAACGAAGGTACTAGAGCTCGGAAGCTTCCTGAACCCCAAGATCGCTCCGTTGATCATTTCGGCTTACAGGAAGACGATCACGACACGCCCGAGACTCGTAGGGTACATGTACCGCCATCAGAAGTCCTTTAACCGGTTTACTGCTTTAGCGCTGCACCGGATTTTCTATACAAGCACCAAGAACGTGGTAAGGGCGCTTCGGCCCGACATCATCGTGTGCACGCACTTCATTCCAAGCGCGGTGATATCCCGTTTGAAGCGGCTGGGCACCGATGTGCCTCTGTGTACCGTTATTACCGATTACGATGCCCATGATACGTGGATCAGTCCGGAAGTCGACCGCTACTTCGTCTCGACGCCGGAAGTGAAGAGAAAGCTGCTGAACCGCGGCGTCTCCCAGGCGAAAATCCAGGTGACCGGCATTCCGATCCACCCCGACTTCTGGACGCATCCAAGCAAGGATGAAATCCGCGAGCGCTTCAATCTGTCCGATATGCCGACCGTTCTCGTTATGGGCGGCGGCTGGGGCATTATGAACGACGAGGTCGTTAACGAATATTTGACCCGGTGGAGCAGGCAAGTCCAGATTATCTTCTGCCTTGGAAACAATGACAAGGCCCGGGAGGAGATGGAAGCCAACCCGCGCTTCCAGCACCCGAATATCCGGCTGCTGGGCTTTACCCGCGAAATTGACAAGCTGATGGAAGTGTCCGATCTGCTCGTCACGAAGCCTGGCGGAATGACCTGTACGGAAGGGCTGGCCAAAGGCATTCCGATGCTGTTTCATCAGCCGCTTCCCGGACAGGAGGAAGAGAATTGCCAATATTTTACGGCTCAAGGCCTTGGGGAGCCGATTACCTCGCTTGAGGTCATCGGCAAATGGATGAACATGCTGCTTCACCAATACGACCGCATCCAGGAACAGCGGGAGCGAAATTTGAAGGACATCGAGCGGTTTCATCCCATGCAAAGCGCGAAAAGCATCATCGACATGCTTGAAAATGAAAAGGTGTACTCCTAGAAATTGGAGTACACCTTTTTTTGACAAACCGCGTTTCCATCCCATGCCGCACGAAGCTGCATAATCGACCATTTTCCCGAGGATCCGGATGTGAATCGGTGCAAGTTCGATCTTTTTCTACTATTATAATTAGTCGTGTAACCGTTATCATAGGAAGTGCACGGAGCTGGCATTGCGCCTTCCACTATTTTCCGTATTTCTCCAGCCGGTTCGGTCGATAGCTTTCAAGCGCTGCTTCCCCCATAAGGACCTCGCAGCGATGAATCTTCATCCCCTGCCCGACAAACTTCGTCTCGTATTCGGTCATCACATGCTCTTCGTTCAGCCCGTCGCGGTGTAAATCCAAGGAAATATTAGTCATCTGCAAACCGTAATCCGCGAAAGCATTCAACGAAAATTCGAACAGCGTGACCGAGTCCGTCTTAAAGTGAATCTGGCCTCTGTCGTTCAAAATCACCTTATATTTATCCAGGAACCGCGGATGCGTCAAACGGCGGCGTGCATGTCTCGATTTAGGCCACGGATCGCTGAAATTCAAATAAATCCGTTCGATCTCTCCCGGAGCGAAAGCCTGCTCGACGTTCTCGATATTTAACAGCGCCAGCTTCAAGTTCGGCGGGGTATCCACTCCCTCCGAAGCCCATACGCCCCGGCCCTTCTCGCTTGCACGACGGATCAGCTCGTCGTACATATCGACGCCGATAAAATTGACATCCCGGTGCTTATAGCTCATCTGACTGATGAACTGGCCTTTGCCCATGCCAAATTCGACATGGATCGGAAGTTCGTTGCCGAACAGCTCGGCCCACTTTCCTCTATATTGACCGGGGTCCAAAACGACCAGGTCTTCCTGCTGCTCCAGATTTTCCCGAATACCTTTTCTCCCGCGTAAACGCATCACATACCTCCACAAGCTTGTCCAATGAATTGGGACGTCATATCCCGATACTGCATTATTGTGACGAAGTTACAGCCAAAAGTAAAGAGCCAATAGAAAAAGGAACCCTATCTTTCCCTCTCGGAAAAGAAACAGGTTCCTCTTTCTTATATTGGAATTGGGGTTCCGCGGTAGTTAAACTGTGAAATATTTACCTTTCCTGTGCTTGAAAATCAAATGTCTTCTCAAAGGCGGCCCGAATTTTACGTTGTGCCGAAGCCTTCACATCATGGTCGGCGTTAAATTCCACGCCGGTCAGAGCCAAAGCTTCATTCGGGGTAAGTTCCACAGCGATTTTATCTCTGTCAGACTTCACTGTCGATGAATTCATTCGCAATCACCTCACGGTATTATTGTATCCATGACGTCTTACAAATATGAATCCTCTCCGTATATATACCCGTACCAAAACAGCCTGAAACAGATATTTATTTTTCTAATTTAAATATACCAACTAAGGGAGGCCCATTCAAGTAACAATGAAGAATTAGGCTGTAAGACCCCCATATGACGATAAAGGCTGTTTTTTGCTACAATAGACGTAAACCGCAAATCAAAGAAAAAGCAGCCGAAAAAGCCGTATCCTTTTGGAGAAATCCCGGGGCCTGGCCTTAGCTGCTTACAACGTATTCAGCCCATCGATGTGCTGTAAAGGAGAAGCGATGAGTACAACAGTGATTCAGACCCCAAGATTATGGGGGGATAAACGATTTCATACATGGAATTACGAGATGCGCAGCCAATTCCAGGACAAAGTGTTCAAGGTCATGCTGGATGCCGGCTTTACTTGTCCCAACCGCGACGGAACGATTGCCAAGGGCGGCTGCACCTTCTGCAGCGCACGCGGATCCGGCGATTTTGCCGGGAGCCGTCGGGATGACCTGGTCACCCAGTTCAATACGATCCGGGACAGACAGCATCTGAAATGGCCGAACGCGAAGTACATCGGGTACTTTCAGGCCTACACCAACACCTATGCTCCGGTCGAAGTGCTTCGCGAATATTATGAAGTGATCCTTAAGCAGCCCGGCGTGGTTGGATTGTCGATCGCAACGCGCCCGGACTGCCTGCCTGACGATGTCATCGAATATTTGGCCGAGCTGAACGAACGAACTTATCTATGGGTGGAGATGGGGCTGCAGACCATTCACGACTCAACTTCCGAGCTGATCAACCGCGCCCATGACACCGAATGCTACCTCAGGGCCGTTGAGAAGCTGCGTAAGCATAACATCCGTGTGTGCACCCATATCATCTACGGTCTTCCGCAGGAGGACCATGAAATGATGCTTGCTACCGGCAAGGCGGTCTCAAAGATGGATGTCCAGGGCATCAAAATCCATCTGCTGCACCTGATGCGCAAAACCCCGATGGTGAAGCAGTATGAAGCTGGATTGCTGCGATTCCTTGAACGTGACGAGTACGTGAATTTGATCGTCGACACGCTGGAATTCCTGCCGCCTGAGATGATCATCCACCGCCTGACCGGGGACGCGCCGCGGGAGCTGCTCATCGGGCCGATGTGGAGCCTCGACAAATGGCCGGTTCTCAACGGCATCGATGCCGAGCTGAAACGCCGGGATACATGGCAGGGCAAGCTGTGGAGGGATGCGTAATGGGTTTCCTTTCCGTGTTGAGCTTTGCGCATAAGCTCGTGTCGGAGCGGCTTCGGGCGGGGGAGGCTGCGCTGGATGCCACAGCCGGTACGGGCGCCGACACCCTGTTTCTGGCACGCTGCGTCGGCTCGAAAGGCAAAGTATACGCCTTCGATATTCAAGAGGAAGCACTGGAGCTGACGCGCAGCAGGCTTGCCAAGGAGCCTCAAGCATCCATTGGAGAGGTATCACTGCGCCTTGAAAGCCATGCCCGCATGAATAGCTGCGTTCCCGAGCAGCTTCATGGCCGGATCGGAGCCGTCATGTTTAATCTAGGCTATCTCCCGGCAGACACGGCAGATAAGCAGATTATGACTGTGCCTGAAAGCACCATTGCCGCTCTTGAGTCTTCCTTGCAGCTGCTGCGGCCCGGCGGCATCATCACCATCGTGCTGTATCCCGGCCACCGGGGCGGCGACACGGAGGCCGCCGCTGTTGAGGACTGGGCCGCAAGCCTGCCATGGAGCACGGCTCAGACGATCGTGTACCGGGGACTGCAGCGGCCGGATGCGCCATATCTTATTGCGCTGGAACGAAAAAAGCCGTTATGATAAGAGTTCAATGAGGCACAACCATTTTATCAACCATCAATACCATCATGATGAAAGGCAGTTGATTAACAATGACGAAACCTTATCCACTATTGTTTCAACCCGAATTTAAAGAGCGTGTATGGGGCGGCCGCGCGCTGGAGCAGTTCGGCCTGGAGCTTCCCGAAGGGCATATCGGCGAAGGCTGGATGATCGCGGACCATCCGAACGGCACGACTACGATCGTAAACGGTGAGCTGGCTGGCCGCGGCCTCGACCAGATCCGCGAACAGCTCGGACGCGAATGGTTCGGCGCGAAAGGCTTTTCCGAAGTGAACGGACGTTTCCCGCTCTTGATCAAGCTCCTTGACTGCAACGACAATCTGTCCGTACAGGTACATCCGACCGATGATTACGAAGGTCTTCCGAAGGGAGAACTCGGCAAGACGGAAATGTGGTATGTGCTTGATGCAAAGCCGGACGCCAAGATCATTTACGGTCTGAAGGAAGGCGTTACCCGCGACGTTCTGAAGGAAGCGATGGAAAACGGCACCGTCATGGAGCAGCTTCAAGAGGTGCCCGTGAAAGCCGGCGATACGTTCTACATACCGGCAGGCACCGTTCATGCCCTGTGCGCAGGGGTTGTGGTCGCGGAGATCCAACAAAATTCGGATACCACCTATCGGATTTACGACTACAACCGTCCAGGGCTCGACGGCAAGCCGCGCGAGCTTCACATTGAGGATTCCCTCAATGTCACAGCCTATGAAGGCTCAGGGGCCACGAAGATGAGCACGGAAGGCGCTGTTCCGGGGGAATGGCTCCAGCTCGCGCAATCGCCATACTTCATCGTGGAGAAAGGCGTCGTTAACGGAGCATGGGAGCTCTCGACATCCGAGGACAGCTTTACCATTATCGTCGTCTGTGACGGAAAGGGAACCCTGCGTTGGGACGGAGGCTCGATCGACTATACGTCCGGCCAATGCTTCCTGCTCCCTGCTAACCTGGGAACTTACACCCTGGACGGGGAATCCACGGTTCTTCGTTCCTATCTTCCTTAAGCTTAAGCAGCACGGCTCCACTCATCAGAGACATACGAGGCAATGCAGGGTAAATATTGTCTGTATGGAGGTGCAAGTCCTAGATGCAAAGCGAAACGTTTACCATGTTGAATGCTGAAGCCATGCCGATCCATGTATATAAATGGCTTCCGGACAGCGAGACCCGGATTCGGGCAGTCGTCCAGATCGCCCACGGCATGTGCGAAACCGGCAAACGCTACGAGGAGCTCGCTGCCTTGCTTACTGACCACGGATATGCGGTATACGCGAACGACCATCGCGGGCATGGGCTGACGGCCGGGAACCTCGAGCGTCTCGGCGACGCCGGAGAGAATGGATTCGAAGGCATGATTGAGGATCAGCTGCTGCTCGCTTCCGAGCATCGGAAGGAATACCCGGGCCTGCCTCTGTTCTTAATGGGGCACAGCATGGGCTCCTTCCTCACCCAGAAAATCATGTGCATTCACGGCGATCGTTTCGACGGCTTCATCCTCTCCGGCACGAACGGGCCCCAGAAGATGCTCCCGTTCGGGATTCAGCTTGCATCGGCGCAGATGCGCCTTCAGGGCAGTACACACCGCAGCCTGATGCTGAATGCCATCGTGTTCGGGCCCTACAACAAGGGCTTCGGCGTTATCCGCACCCCGTTTGACTGGCTGTCCCGGGACGAGGCCGAGGTCGATAAATACATTGACGACCCCTATTGCGGGCAAGTATGCAGCGCCCGTTTCTTCCGGGATTTCTTCCGGCTGCTGCTGCAGCTCCACAAGCCACAGCTGATGAAAGGGCTACGCAAGGATAAGCCGGTTTATATCTTCTCCGGCGAGGAGGACCCGGTCGGCCAGCGCGGCAAGGGCGTCCGGCAGCTTATCGAACTGTATCGGGAATACGGCATTGCGGACCTGGAATACCGGCTGTATCCCGGCGGCCGACATGAAATGCTGCATGAGATCAACCGGGATGAAGTCGCCGCGCATCTGCTGGACTGGTTGGAGCGGCATACGCCTGCAGACACCCTTGGGGATGCTGCAAGTATCGAAGACGCCAATGTGAGGGACGCGAGTGATGCGAGTGCTGAAGACGCGAATGCATCAGACACGAGTGCCGAAGACACGCGTACCGAAAACGCGAGCCCCGAAAACGCGCTTGCGAAAGACGCGAGTGCCGAAGACAAGAGTTCAGCAGACGCGACCCCCAAAGACGCTTGATTGAACAGGTAAGGGAAGCAGTGGCTGTCATGGGTAGTTGAAAACGAATGTAAAAAAGGGATGCCTATTGGTCCATGGACCAGGGGCATCCCTTTTGCTATAACGCGAAGTGCAACTTGAGCGTCTATCCAACCACCCCGCTCATGTTTCTCCGACTATATTTACTCGTCATCCGGTGTTCGGTCAATGACGAACTGGGTGACTTCCGTATAATCGCCCCGTTGGATCTCCTCGTCGGTGGCCTCCTCGCGCAAATCATTATTCGTTTCCATGCCTGGGGCGATGGTCGGCTCCTCTTGGGTGCTTTGATCAGGACGGTGCTCTTGCTTTTCGTTCATCCCGAGTCCCCCTCCTTTTTCATCGTATTATGCCACTAGCGTACCGATTATCGGATCGAATTATACTGTAGCAGCATCAACTCTCTAGAAAGGGGCAAACCGTTAACCTACTCGAGGAGTAGCAGATACCTATTAATGAGAATTTACTGTAACTGATCATTACCTAATTCCCTGAGGAGATACAGTTACCTGAAACCCCTTGATTTTAACACTTGAGGTTTCTGCAGGTTACCTTGGAACCTACACAAGCCCCGAAAGGAGACTTGTTCACGCTCCGGCGCCGCTTTTCTCCACACACGTCCCGAATAGGGACTTGTTCACGCTCCAGGCGCCTTATTCTCTTTTCCCGGAGCTCCTTTAACCAAGGAGCTCCCCGCCTGCAGCCGCCCCCGCCAGCGGCATCGTGAAATACCGCGGCTGGCCGCGATCATCCTGCTGGTATAGCACGAGCAGCAGCGTGGCTGCACGCCCTTGCTCCCGGTCGAGCGGGATACCGGTCCCGCCGCCGCGGATAACATCCTGTAGGTCGAAGGGCAGCAGCTCGATCATTGCATGCTTCTGCAGCTCTCTCTCCGTAATGCCAAGCTCGGCGAAGCCGTCAGACAGCTCGGTTGGCTGCTCCAGGATCCGCCGTACGTTGGCCGACCACTCCGCTTTATTTTGCGTGTGCTCCCACCATATTTTACGCGGCTTATACTTATGGCCCAGGAAATAATCGAATTTCATCAGCCCGGTAATGATGTCCATGTTCGGCGTTTGGCGATCTTCCAAAAAAGCCGTCAAGCGGGTGAACAGGTCCTCGAGCTGATGGCCGATTTTTTGCCAGCCCTGGCCCTCCCAATAATCTCCAAACTCCTGGAAGAAATCGAATGGAGAAGCAAATTCGTGCCGGATTAAGTAGTTGACCGTGTGGTCCATCCGGTGCGCGTTCCAATACTTCTCCAGCACATCCTCCAGCCGCTTTAATCGTACGATATCCGAGAAGGGCAGCACATCGCTGCTCAAAATTTCGTATGGCGCATGATCCATGTACGTATAGTTATATTTCTCGGCATCAATGCGGAGCCCCGTTCCTCGAAGCATCTTCAAAAAGCCCAGCTGCAGCTCCTCTGGCCCCAAGGCGAACACATCATTAAAGGTTTTACGGAAGGTATCATAGTCCTCCAGCGGCAGGCCTGCAATCAGATCCAGATGCTGGTCAATCTTGCCGCTTTCCTTGATCATCGTTACCGTCCGGGACAGCTTCGCAAAGTTCTGCCGCCGCTTCACCAGCTCGTTCGTCGGATCGTTCGTGGATTGAACGCCGATCTCGAAGCGGAATATGCCCGGCGACGCATTCTTCGACAAGTAGTCGAGCACCTCCGGCCTCATAATATCGGCCGTAATCTCGAACTGGAACACGCAGCCGCCGTGGTTCTTGATAAGGAACTCGAACATTTCCAGCGCATAATCCCGTTTAATGTTAAAGGTCCGGTCGACGAACTTGATGAGCTTCGCGCCATTCTCGATCAGATACAAAATGTCGGCCTTCGTCCGCTCAATATCATAATAACGCACGCCGACCTCGATGCTCGAAAGACAGAACTGACAGCTGAAAGGACAGCCCCGGCTCGTCTCAAAATACACCACCCGTTTGCCGAGATGCGGAATGTCCTCCGGAAAGCGGTGCGGCGAGGGCAGCTCGGCCAGTATGCTTTTCGGCCTGCCGGGATTGATGATGACCTCATCCTGCTTGCGATAAGCGATGCCGTACACAAAATGGAATTTGCGGTCCCCTTCGATCGTCTGAAGCAAATGGTGGAACGTCTCCTCCCCTTCGCCCATGACGATAAAATCGACGTTAACGAGCCGCTTCATCCAATAATCCGTATCGTAGGAAACTTCCGGTCCGCCGAGAACGATCGTAACCTCGGGCATAATCTTCTTGACGATATCAATCACTTTAATGGTCTCTTCGATGTTCCAAATATAACAGGAAAATCCGATCACATCCGGTTGGCGCTGAAACAGGTCGGAGACGATGTTCATAACCGGGTCCTTAATGGTGTATTCCGCCAGTTCGATATCAAAATCCTTCTCGCTGTAAGCCTTCAAGCAGCGTATGGCAAGAGATGTGTGTATATATTTTGCGTTCAAGGTAGATAAAATGACTTTCATGATTCACGATCCTTCTCTTCAAATTCCGTACAGGCAGCGAGCGATCCGCAGGTCTAACGCCTCTTCATCGCAGGGATTGCGACTGCCTCTCACTCATAATCATACAAGTCATCACTTTCCGCCGTAACCCCCGGGCCATTTTGAAAAAACTCCAGAAACGGCCGACCGTACTTGCGGAATTTCACTTCCCCTACACCTTTGACCTGCAGCATTTCGTCCTCGGTCTGCGGGCAGACCACGCTCATTTCGCGCAGCGTTGCATCATTGAAAATGATGTAGGAAGGTACATGCTCCTTGCTCGCCAACTCCCGCCGGATGAGGCGAAGCTGCTCGAACACCGTCTCGTTGACCGCCGATGGCGATGAATCGCGGCGGCTGGCGCTGCGCGTGCTGCCGGCGGTGCGTGCAGGTCTCGGCACGCGCTGCATGACCTCGCGCTGGCCCTTGAGCACTTCAGCAGCCCCGCTCTGCAGCTTCACGACCGGATATTGTCCCTCTGTCAGCGCCAAATAGCCCTCCGAGATGAGCACATTGATCGTCTCGGATATTTCCTTCTCGGTTCGATTCGACATGACGCCATAGGTGGGCAGGCGGTCAAAGCCGTATTCCAGAACCTTTTTGGCACGTGAGCCCTTTAAAACCGCTGCCACCATAGACACGCCAAACCGCTCGCGCATCCGATGAATGCAGGAGAAGATCTTCTGCGCATCCACGGTAATATCGATCAGCTCCCGATCGTCCGTGCAGGAGCTGCATGTGCCGCACGGCTTATCGTCGTGCTCCTCCCCAAAATAATCCAGCATGGCACTGCGCAGGCAGCGCGTTGTATAGCAGTAATCGATCATTTGCTGTAACTTGCGGTATTCATTATGCTTGCGCTCCGAATCCTGCGGGTTCTGTTCGATCAGAAACTTCTGGGTCATGATGTCCTGCGCGCTGAACAGCAGGATGCACTGGCTCGGCTCGCCGTCCCTTCCCGCACGGCCCGCCTCCTGCACGTAGGACTCCATATTTTTCGGCATATTGTAATGGATAACGTAACGCACATTCGATTTGTCGATCCCCATGCCGAACGCATTCGTGGCGACGATCACCCGAATATCGTCATACAGGAACGCTTCCTGGCTCTCGGCCCGCTCGGCATCGCTCATCCCGGCATGGTACCGGCCTGCGAGCAATCCATGGGCCTGCAGCCGTTGACACAGATCATCGACCTCTTTGCGGGTGGCCGCGTAGATGATGCCCGGCTGGTGGGTGTGCGAAGCCGCGTAATTCAGTACGAACTCCCGCTTATTCTCCCCGCGCAGCACCGACATTTCAAGATTGTCGCGGCCAAGCCCTGTAACGAATACCTGCGGGTCATCTAGGCGGAGAAGACGCTGCATATCCTCCATGACCTCCGGTGTGGCCGTTGCCGTGAATGCCGCAACAATCGGCCTTCCGGGCAGCTCCGCGACAAATGGCGCAACTGAAAGATAGCTTGTCCGGAAGTCATGCCCCCACTGAGACACACAGTGCGCCTCGTCTACGGCGACGATGGAGATATCCAGGCTGGCCATTTCCTCCCGGAACCAGTCCAGCTCAAGCCGTTCCGGCGCGACGTACAGCAGCTTCAAATCCCCCCGCTTGGCCGCGCGAATGCGCTCGTTCACTTCTTTGCCGCTCAGCGTACTGTTGATGTAAGCGGCGTTGATGCCCGCCGTCGTCAATGCATCCACCTGGTCCTTCATCAAGGATATCAGAGGCGAGATGACAAGCGTCAGCCCCGGATGCATCAGGGCAGGAATTTGGTAGCAGATGGATTTTCCGCCGCCGGTCGGCATAATGCCGAGCGTATCCCTTCCGTGCAGCAGGCTGTCCACGATCTTCTTCTGCCCTTCCCGAAAATCCGGATAACCATAATACCGCTGTAGGTACTCCCGAGCGGCGTCCATATTCATGGATTCTCTATCATTCGTTTCCACATTCATGGATAAAAACTCCTTATATCACTACTTTGCAACTAATTTATTCGTCCTGTCGCCCGATCGAGCTGGATCGATTGCCATCTTTGGCATGCCCCGGACCACGAACCGTTCCCACAGGGAAGAGATCGCACCGTGTAAGCTGAAGCCGCATGATCGCGTCCTTCTTACCGGGCAGGGGTTCGAGCGACGCCGACCGTTAACAAACATACCATCCTTTAAGTTTAACGGTGTTTCAATGAATGGGCAACCGGATCAGGCAGGAAAAAGCATGGGGGTTAAAGAAGATAGTAGATCATCAGAAAACTAGGCATCGGTCTGTCATAACGGGTATCGCAAATCTTATCATCAAAAGTTGGTGATTCTACAAAATGAACGAAGAGCATGGCGAAATCATTGCCCAAGCCATCCAATATATGAAGGAGCATCTGGACGAGCCTTTAACTACCCGGCAGCTGGCGGATCAGGCGGGGTACAGTCCGTTTCATTTTTCAAGAATATTCAAAAAAGCCACGGGCATATCGGTAAGGCAATATCTATCCGCCCTCCGGGTTGAATCCGGCAAATCGGAGTTGCTGAAAGCCCCCTCCCTGCTGGTCAAGATCGGGATGCATGTCGGACTTACAAGCCCGGGCACCTTCAATTCGCGTTTCAAGCAATTTGTCGGTCTCTCTCCGAGCAAATT
Source organism: Paenibacillus sp. FSL W8-0919 (assembly GCF_038003785.1). Lineage (NCBI taxonomy): Bacteria > Bacillati > Bacillota > Bacilli > Caryophanales > Paenibacillaceae > Paenibacillus > Paenibacillus sp. FSL W8-0919. The sequence goes on along the minus strand of NZ_JBBOPV010000001.1, from coordinate 2,546,550 downwards.
CCGTTCCGTCTCCGAGTCCCTTCATCAATATGTCAATCAATATAGACATAAGCCGCTCAGCTTCAAAGACGAGAAATCGGGGAGACTGCCGCGGGTTCATTGCCGGATCGAGGCCCCTTCCGCTTTTCACGGCATCATCTACGTGGGGCTCTTCCCAAGACCTGTACCTGATCAGAAACCCGCCGCCGGCACCGCCGTTAACCTGAAGCGGAGAACCTGCGTCATTACCGGGATTCCTCCAGGCACATATTACGTACTGGCAGCCGGCATTCCGTGGAGCCTGAATCCGAAGGACTACTATTTGCTGAACCATTCGCTGCGAGGCAAGCTGGACACGCCTGTTCATATCAATGAAACGACGGATATTAGCGTGGCCATCACGCTTAGGGAGCCCCAGCCGTATGATCCGCCCATCGTCGTGAATTTGCCGCTGCTGCTGTTCGAAAAGGACCGGAGCAACTCAGCAAAGTAGAAGAATTCCCGTCCGATTTTCCCCGTTATAATGGGACAAGAGGAATGTATTAAGCTAAATCCGTTGTCAGGGTTACCGGTTGAATGGAGGAGAAGTGGATATGATCATCACGCAGGAAGCACAGATCCAGGCTGACATAACGCTCGTATGGCGCGCGTGGACGGAATCTGCACGCATTACGGAATGGTTTGCGCCGGCAGCCGATATTGAAGCCCGGGAGGGAGGAAAATTCGAGCTTTACTTCAACCCCGGGGATAAAAGCAGCATGAGCACAACCGGATGCACTATCCTGAAGTATCAGGAGCCGCACACGTTAGCTTTTGAATGGAAAGGGCCCGATCCGTTTGCGGACATCATGAACCGCAGCGATGAGCTTACTTGGGTTGAAGTCATTCTCGCCCCAGAGACGGAAGGGACCCGGGTAACGCTTAAGCATCGTGGCTGGAAGGACTCTGCCCACTGGCAAGCAGCGAGGTCATGGCATGTTAAAGCGTGGGAGGATATGCTCGCAAGCCTGAAATCCCGCATGGAATCGGGACAGGGCCTTCTCTGCTGCCAATAGCTTCAGGAGCGAATAATTGGGGGATAATTTTGGGGAAATCAAGATAGCTTTGGCAGCAAACCAAAGGTTCATCTTGCAAGCGTATCTTCAAAACATCCCCTACCATAGAAGGATACTTTGCGACCGCAAGGTATCCTTCTTTTCGCGTTATGGAAATTCCGCTCCACAAGGGGCCCAAATTTAATCCCCTCATCCAATCCTTTTGTTACTCCCCGCCTTAATTCGGGTAAGAACATCATGATATCTGGCGACATCCCGAAGCATCGACTAGGAATCGTCATGATGGGAAAGAATAACACGAACCTGATATATCAATCACAAGGGGAAATTCATATGGATATTACACCGGAACAGCGTGTCACCTTACATGGCTTCAACAACCTGACCAAATCTCTCAGCTTCAATATGTACGATGTATGCTATACGAAAACGAGGGAGGAGCGGGAGGCTTATCTCGAATACATTGACGAGCAGTATAATGCCGACCGGCTGACGAAAATTCTAAGCCATGTCGCCGATATCATCGGCGCGCATGTGCTGAACATCGCCAAGCAGGATTACGTTCCGCAGGGGGCCAGCGTAACGGTCCTGGTATCCGAAGGCCCGGTCGTCGAGGTCCCCGAGGAATCATATGATGAATCACCGGGTCCGCTGCCGGACAACGTGATGCTTCAGCTCGACAAGAGCCATATTACCGTGCATACGTACCCCGAATTCCATCCGGATGAAGGCATCAGCACCTTCCGCGCCGATATCGACGTGTCCACCTGCGGCGAAATATCGCCGCTGAAAGCGCTGAATTATTTGATCCACTCCTTCGATACGGATATCATGACCATCGACTACAAAATCCGCGGCTTCACTCGCGATATTCACGGCCATAAGCTGTTTATCGACCATGAGATCAGCTCGATCCAGAACTATATCCCGGACGAGGTCAAAGAGATGTTCGATATGATCGACGTCAACGTGTACCAGGAGAATCTGTTCCACACCAAATGCAAGCTGAAGCAATTCGACCTGGATAACTACTTGTTCGGATACACGAAAGACAAGCTGTCCCCTCAAGAGCAGAAGGAAATTACCGAGCGATTGACGCTCGAAATGAACGAAATTTACTACGGCAAAAATATGGATTGAGCCCTTCTCTTCACCTAAAAAAGCCTCCGGCAGATGAACAACATATCTGCCGGAGGCTATTTGTGCTGCATTGCCAAGGCAATTGCCCCGGCGAGACATGCTGATCTGGCCGCAAACCTTGTCCGTTAGAATTGTACTGAAAATCCATCAAAGCGGTGGATGCCTGTCCCGAAGCGGACCAGATCCTTCTCCTTAAGCTCCCTGGCGGCCTCCCGGACAACCTCCAGCAGCTCCGGAGGAAGCCCGAGCCGGTTATGCCCCCCGTAAATTTGCGTTACGCCTTCGATAGCCGCAATCCGTTCCAATGAGCGGACGAGATCCTCCGGACTCGTCGTCGGATAGAACGCGTATACGGGAGTTTCGTCATACAGCAAATCCCCGGTGAACAGATAGCCTCTGCTCGTATCGAGAACAGCGATATGTCCGGGAGAATGGCCCGGGGTATGATAGATCACCAGCCTTCGATTCCCCAATTCAATCTCGTCCCCGTCCCGCAGCAGACCTGTAGGGCGTCCTTGGTACGGTGTATACGTAACGGGATTGAATGAAGCCGGCACCGGTCTCGTAATGTCACGCGAAATATCCTTCCGGATCTGTTCGATCGACAGCTTCTTGATTCCGCTGACAAGCCAGTCCTCCTCGGCCTCATGCACGTAGATTTCATCGTACTGGCCGTGGCTTCCGATGTGGTCGGCGTGAACGTGAGTCGTCAGCACCATAATGGGAAGGTCGGTTAGCTGATCGGTCATCCGCCTGATATTATCGATGCCGAGCCCCGTATCGATAAGCGCTGCCCGTTCACTGCCGAGCAGCAAATAGGAGTGGACCTTTTCCCAATGGCCGAATTCACTGATTGCATAGGTCGCCTCGTCCAGCTCGGATACCGTAAACCAGGCATCATCGATGACGATGTTATGCCGCTTGTTTTCCATATGTATTCTATCCTCCATCCTGCTGTCGTTCTTGACTGTCCGTCCCTTCGTCTCCATCGGGAAACGCGATCAAGGACATCCGGTAGCTTTTCTCATCTTCGGATCGCGAAGCCTCGCTTGCTTCCGTATTCCGCATGGTGAAATGCTTGTCCATCAGCTGCTTGAATTCTTCAATAAACGCGTGGAAGCTCTCCTCCGTTGCATAGAAGCTGTAAGTGGAGGCAATGTTCTTTCGCTTGCTCTCATGGGTGGGATCCAAGGCAAAGGATGCTGCTGGCGCATGCTCGACTTGGGATCGCGTAGTATCGAGCGTCTCAAGAAATACCTGCCTTGAGGTTTCGACCAAATCCAGGCTGGGCAGCAGATGCTCCTCGGGAATAAACCGGCTTGCAGCAGCCCGGTAATATTTCTGAACGATGCCGTTCTTCTCCTCTTTCCGGACAACCCGGATAACGCCGTGCTTCTCCAGCTCCCTGAGATGAAAATAGATATTATTGCGGGTAATCCCAAGCATTTCTGCCAGCTGCTGGCCGGTATATTCATTTTTCACAAGATTCATCAGCATTTTCGTCCGCAAGGGATCGGCAATCGCTTTAAGCTGCTCATGCGTTGAAATTTTGTAGACTGCAGTAAAATCCATTTATCCACCTCCGTATTTTTTACCGGTAAAATTAATTTTACTGTTATGGATGATCATATCCGGTTTCCTCCCATTGGTCAATACTTCCAGTCTCTTTCATTTTGGGTTATCTTCACTCTTACAAGTCATGTTCATCCTCTCGAACCCTCCAATCTCCTGGAATTGCCGCCGAACGGGAACCTTTAGATGGGGCTGCCGGCCGAACGGGACGTTCTTCAAAACCGCTGTCGTCCGCCTTGATCTATCGCTCGCAAATTTTCGAATACAGAATGAAGTATGGTATATTAACCACGAATGGAAGGATGTTCAATGAATCGTAAAAAGGATGTGCACGATGTTTGACCCGACGGTATTTGAAAATTTAAAAGTAGGCATTGAGAACGTAATATACGACTTGGACAATCTGGATGAGCTCGTCCTCATTACCGGTCGGGAGGATCTGCTGGACATGGCCGTCATGTCGAGAAGCTTCAGCCTGACGTTTGAATTGAGGGGTCTGAAGGAGGCAGCTGCGGAAATTCGGCTTGATGCCGGACTTCAGGAGCTTGCGGCCGAGATATTGGAAACACCGGGGAAGCAGCCGGGCTGCGAGCTGAAAGTCCGCTTTTATAAAAACGTGAAGAGGATTGAAGATGAATGCGCGGCAATTTCCCGGATCGTTGCCGCCATATGGGAACCCGAGATTCCCCCGGTGCAGACCGTAACCTACATCGTTGGAGAAGAAGCAGATGGATATCGCAGCATGACCGAGGTACGGTTCTCGCGCACCATTAACGAGGAGCAGATGGAGGACATCCCGAATTTGGCGGATCATATGCTCCAGACGCTGGAACAGTTGAATCGGATCTAAGTGCTGTTAGATTGAGATGGGGGCGAGGGTTCTTCTTCCTTGTCTCCCAAGCAAAAAAATCCTGACGGATGGTATCCGCCAGGATTTATCTTTATGCGACCAGCAGCCGGATCCAAATCTCCGACGGATCCTGAACGAACCAAGCGCCCTCCCGTTGTACAGGAGTAAAGCCTGCCTCGCGGATTCTCCCGGTTACTGCTTGAAGCTCCTCGTCGCTTGGAAGCAAGATGGTGAAGCTTTCGATACCGGCTGCACGGCGCGGCGTATTCGGAATGCCGATACCGGCCCATGTGTTTAACCCGATATGATGATGATATCCGCCTGCGGAGATAAACAGGGCGGCTCCGCCGTAATGGGCGGTCAGCTCAAACCCAAGCGTATCGCAGTAGAACGCACGGGCCTGGTGAAGATCCGATACATGGAAATGCACATGTCCGATGACGGTGTTCTCGGGAAGTCCGTTCCATTCCTTATCCGCGGACAGAGCAAGCAATCCATCGATATCAACCGGATCGGTTGTCATGATGTATTCCCCTTGAGCATCCCGCTTCCAGGTTTCGCGAGGCCGGTCGGCGTAGATCTCGATGCCGTTGCCATCCGGATCATTAATGTAGAGCGCTTCGCTGACCAGATGGTCCCCTTGACCGACTGAAATATGATGGGCGAGCAAATTCCGCAGCGCAAGCCCCAGACTAACCCGGTCCGGTACCAGAATGGCGAAATGGTACAACCCGGCTGTACGTGTCTTGGACTCCTCGAACCCCTCAATCTCCTCAAGCGTTAACAGGGTTTCTCTGCCGTCTGCCGTAAGCTCGGCAACTCTGCCGTGCTGTCGCAGCATTCTTAAACCTACCACTTCCGTATAAAAACGAACCGATTGCGCCAAATCGCTAATGCGCAGCGAGACGGCGCCCAGCTTCGTCGCTGGATGCAAAACAGCCAACATTCCCTCACTCCTGACTCTTCCTTTATTTTAGAAACGAAAACGTGCTCCGTGTTAAAACAAGCTCTTACCAAAACTTTCAAACGAAAGCTGCGGGCAGAATGGAACCTCATCGGTTACAGCGTGCCCTTTTTGCGAAATAATAACGAAGACCGATGTTTATGAAAAACGATGTTTATATAATTATTATAGTTACTAAATTTTATAAAGTCAACTCATCCGTTTCCCCGAACGCCTACCCCTTATTGCCACAGCTTGCAGTCAAGCTTCGGATCGATGATACCGTATGTATGCTCCCCGTGCATGAAAGAGCATGATTCACCCAAAATGAACGCATTTATAAAACTCTCTCCATGACAAAAAGGAGCCTCCTTGGCAACAACGCTAAGAGAAGGCTCCTTTTCGGGAATCCGGGCGCTTAGAACATCGGGAAAACATATTTAATCAGGAAATACAAAAATCCGAAAAAGATAATCAGATATGCCACATACTTGATTAACGTAGATGCCACCCTGCTGGAGTCATTCCTCTCCTCCACGTTACGGGTTTCGATTTCTACATCGCGATCAACGCGCCTGCTCATCATCTCCACCTCCATCCGTTCTACGCATGCGTAAGATGCTGGAATGCTCTCGAAGCTTACTACTCATTACACGCGCGTGCACGGCTTGAACCAGGCGGCAAGGCCACCCTTATGCGTCTATAGAATACCGATCAAAAGAGGCAGCAAGATGAAGGACGCCAGAGTTGTCCATAGGATGCAGCGCGATACGAGCTTTGGCGCAGCATCATATTCCTCCGCCAGAATGACGGCATTAACCGCTGCCGGCATGGCCGACAGGATGAGGATGACGGCGAACAGCGTTCCCTTGATCGACAATGCGGCCAGCAGTCCCCACGCCACAAGCGGGGCGACGAGCATCCGCATGCTCATGCCGGACCAGAATCCGATCTTCGATACCGAACGGGCTGCATCGCTGTCACGAACGCCAACCATCTGTGCCCCCAGGATCACCAGCGCCAGCGGGGCATAAGCGGCTGACAGCATCGATATTCCCGTATCCAGTCCTTGAGGAAGCTCGAATCCGGTCACGCGAATGAGCACAGCCAGCATAGCGGCATATACCGAAGGAAGCGTAAAGACGGATTTTACGGCTTTGGCTGCCGAGAAATGGGATCTCGCCGCCAAATAAACGCCTAGCGTATTCATAATGATAATCTGTACGATCACATAGACGGAGGCTTTATCAAGACCTGCCTGTCCGAAAGCGAGTAGAACGAGCGGCAGACCGTAATTCACGCTGTTGGTAAAGATCGTGGTCAGTGCAAGACCGGACCGTTCCGTCTGGGACAGACCGAGCATTTTTCCGGCTAACGAACTGAGAAGCCACAGCACAACAACATTCAAAAGACAGAAAATGATCGTGACGTTCACTTCGCCAGAGGTTATGGAAGCATTCGCCAAGGTTTCGAAGATGAGTGCCGGACTCATGACATAGAGAGACAGGGCCGAGAGCGCCTTCGTCTCAAGTCCCTTGAACCGTTTCAGCAGCGCACCGCCGATCACGGGCAAAGAGATTGGCAGGAACACGCCGACCATCGTAGTTAAGAAAGAAGAAATCACAAAGCTCACCCTTATCCAAAAACTGTCGCTGTTCCCTCCATCCTACTCCATCCTGAAGCTCACGTCCAAGACGCAATGACTATAGCTCTAATAGGCGAGCGTTATACATTTTACCCGGGGGCATCCCAATTGCCGCTTGAAATTACTACAATTCCTAGTATAATACTTGGTAAAACACAAAGCGTACATTAAGGGGGACGTTCACATGCATTATCATAATATGCAGCACGCCTCATTATCCCTCGATGACTATCTCGATCTTCTGAATCTGGCAATTCGTTTGGGTGATGAGCATTGGCAAACCGAAATTATTAGTACGCTGAAGCAGATGCAGGAACCGCGGGAGATGTGCTCAGACAAAGAGGAATATTCCGAGCAAGAGCTGTGGCAATGCATCGATCAAATCAACAACCGGATGCACCAGCTGTACGCCGAATTGAAGGCAACCCAAGATGAGAGCATGCAGCGTAAATTGCTCGACCAGATGTGGGAGCTGAAAATCGCGCGAATCGAGGTATTTCGGAAACTAAAATCGATTTATCAATAACTGTAACGTTACCTAAAAACGGCGGTGTCCTAATTCAGGACGCCGCCGTCGTTTGCTCGAGAGGAATGCATTATCTGGCTGTATTCTGCAGCGAGAGGTTGTAGCATACGAACTCGCTGTCCTCCACGTATCCGGCCGATTCATAGAGCTTGCGCGCAGCGAGGTTCCCGGGATGGGTTGACAATGTAAGCCCGGCGGCCCCTGACCGCACAGCGTGCTCCTTGGCTTGATTAAGCAGCATCCGTCCGATCCCATGCCCCCGGAATTCCTTCGCGACATAAAGATCGTTCAAGATCCATAACCGGGACATCGAAAGGGAAGAGAAGGACGGATACAGCTGCACAAAGCCTGCAGCTTCCCACGCGGCGTCTGCGGGCTCCTGAAATGCAGCCGCAACGAAGATGACGGAGTCCCGCAGCGCTAGCCGCTCCCCGATAAACCGGGCCGCTCCGGCCGCATCATCCGGCTTACCGTAAAACATGCGATATTGATTAAACAAAGCTGCGACAGCGTTCAAATCACAGCCGTCAGCCTGATGGATCCGAAGCTTCGATCCCATGAAACTTTCATTCCTTTCTTTCGCATGACGTGATAATCCCTAGTTTAGCGAAAGCTTCAGTCTTATGGGTATGGAGAGATCCGGCGAAGATTTGCATTTCGGAACAATCCTTGCCCTCTGCGCATCTCCTGCCTCCTTTTGCTGTTCCCTAACGTTCTCTCCCACGCTAGTCATTGCGGGCAGTAACGCTCTCGATATTCATCCTCCAGCATGCTCATCCAGATTGAATCATGGTAGCGGTGATTGTAATACAGCGCATCCCGCTGCACGCCTTCTCTCTTAAAGCCCACCTTCTCATAGGCTTTGATCGCCCGCCCGTTGTAATCGAACACCTGGAGCTCAATCCGGTGAAGATTCAGAATGCCGAAGCCATATTCCAGCAGCAGCTTGATCGATTCCGGTCCGTATCCCTTACCGAGATGCTGCTCCGAATCAATCGCAATCCGCAAGTTGGCATTCCGGTTAACTTGATCGATGTCCTGCAGCGCAATATCGCCGATTACCGCATCGTCATCCCGAAGCGCAATCAGAAGCAGCACGGCTGCATTGTCCCCTGATTTGGCCTCGATATACCGGCGGACCTCCTCAAGCGTGAATGCCCGCCGGGTCCCTGTCAGCCGCCTGATCTCCGGGTTGAACAGCATTTGAAAATATCCTTCGGCATCCTCAGCCGATACGGGTCTTAGATACACCCGTTCTCCCTCCAGCAAACGTACCGGCCGAGGGTTCCATAACGTGGATGGTATGCTCATATTAAATGTGCCCTCCTGTTTTGTTTCCAGCTTAAATCCCTTATACTATATCAATGAATTGACCATAGCTGAATATACAGTTTTGAATCTATAAAAGGGACAGATTTTGCATGAAACAGATTCAGGTTCCGATCCACCAAACAGAGATGATGTCCGCTCTCGCGGGCTCCTCCGCGCCACTGTACGTCCAGGCGTATCAGTACATGAAGCGGGAGATTATCGCCGGCCGATGGCTCAATCAAGCCCGTCTGCCCTCCGTTCGCAAGCTGGCTGAGCTTCTTGGAATCAGCACGACGCCCGTCGAAATGGCTTATCAGCAGCTGCTCGCCGAAGGGTTTATCGTCAGCAGACCGCGAAGCGGGTATTTTGTGCAGACGCCGGACGATATCTTTCCGCTCCCGGCAGCACCGCCCCCGACGAACGGCCCGAAGCTCAAGCGACATCATCATTTTCCGTTTGATTTTCATATGTCCAAAAATGAGTATCGTCATTTTCCCATCGCAGCCTGGAGGAAAGCATACAGCCGATGCCTGCAGGAGGAGTGCGCAGCGGAGATGCTGTTTTACGGCGATCCACAGGGAGAAGAGGGCCTTCGCCGTGAAATTGCAGCCTACGCAAAAAGCGTGCGCGGGGTTCAATGCACGCCCGAGCAGGTCATTATCGGTTCGGATCCCTATCCTCTGCTGGATATCATCTGCCGCCTGCTACGCCCATACGGGGACCGGGTCGGCGTTGAAAATCCGGGCTATCCCCAGTATCCCGAAGCGTTCAGGCAAAACGGCTTTCAGGTCATGCCGTTGGCCGTGCACGAGGACGGCATCCGCCATGAAGACCTTCAAGGGAGCGGGGTCAAGCTAGTAACGGTGTCGCCATCGCATCAGTTCCCGACCGGCGTCACCATGCCGATCTCGCGGCGGCTGGCTCTGCTTCAATGGGCTCACGAGACCGAAGGGTTTATTATCGAGGATGACTACGACGGAGAATTCCGGTATTACGGCAGGCCCATTCCTTGCCTGCAGGGCCTCCGGTCCGACGGCCGGGTCATCTATATGAGCGGGTTCTCGCAGGTTCTGTCCCCCGCGATCGGGGTCCATTATATGATACTGCCCGCAGTCCTGCTGCCGGCGTACCATCATTTGAAATTCCACTTGTTCCTGGAATGCACCGCCTCCAGACTGCAGCAGCTGGCCCTCGAACGCTTTATGAAAGAAGGCTATGTAGACCGGCATCTCCGCAAAATGAGGATGCTGCTCAGAAAGAAGCATGATCGCCTGATTGCTTCGATCCAGCGATACTTCGGAGAACGGGCCGTCATTAGCGGGAATGGAGCGGGATTTCATCTCATGCTGTCCATCACGCATCCGCTGTCCGCCCATGAACTCGAGACCCTGGCCGAACACGCGGGAATCCGCGTAAGCGCTGCGGATTATACGTGGCTCCCTGACACCCGTAGCTGCACGGCAACGGATCGCAGAGCATTCATCGTCGGGTTCGGCGGTCTTCTGGAGGAAGAGATCGACGAAGGAATGAAGCGGCTTGCATCCTGCTGGCTGTCAACGTGACGAATTTCATCTACATAAAAAAACAACAAAAAGGACTGCCCATGACTCGCATGGAACAGTCCTGCCGGATAAAGGGTTGGATCGTTGATGCAGCCAGGATCGCCTGCCGGGCAGGAGCCTCACTGCATGCAGGAAGGCTTTCAATACGCCAATCCTCCGGATGCCGGCTTAAACCGAACGGCCCACGATGACAAGATCCCGCTTAACCCCGTCCAGCTCGGCAACGCCCGGGAGAAGCCCCCACTGTTCGAAGCCGAATTTCCGGAGCAGCTTAAGGGAGGGCTCATTGTGGCCAAATACGAATCCGACCAGATTGCTGACGCGAAGCCGCGGACATTCCTCCAGCGCCTTGGCGATCAGGATGCTGCCCGCGCCGATCCCCCGAAACTTCTCATTCACGTAGATGCTGATTTCGGCTGTTCCGTTATAAGCAGGACGCCCGTAAAAGGATTGAAAGCTCATCCAGGCGACGATTTCGCTTCCAAAACGCATAACCCACAGCGGACGGTGGTCCTCGCTGTGCTCTTCGAACCAGCGAATGCGGCTCTCCACCGTCACCGGCTCCAGATCGGCGGTAACCTTTCGGCTTTCGATCGTAGAATTGTAGATGTCGACAATAGCCGGCAAATCCTCCATTACGGCATAATCGATCTGATATTGATGCGCTGTCATGTGCTACCTCCGAGTCGATGAATGTTGAATGTCAGATTGTGATGACGATGACTGCTATGAGGTCTATTGTACAGGAGGAAGCGGGATTACGCCTTATTTTTCTGATCAGGGATTAATTTACAAATGTGTTGCGCACCCGCTCGGACCGGATGAAATACGGAATCCAGATGCAGGCATAAATCATGGAGCGGACAATTTGGGTTGCAGATTGCCCGTCGTCGGTCTCGGCCAGCAGTTCGATTTGACTGGCAACGGCGAAGTCTGCAATGCCGAACAAAAGGCTGGCGATAATATAGCCGATCATCAATTTCGGGAATGCCCTTTTCTTGCCGTACATCAGGAACAATGCAATAATGAGGCCAATCACAAATAAAACATTCATTACCGTCTCGAACAGAATTAGCGGGGCCAGCATGGCGTCATAATAAGGAGATGACGGATCTGTGAGCACATCCCATACTTCGGACTCATAAAGCGGCAGCACATTCGTAATGAGCAGGGCGGTAATCGTAATCAATGAAAAATAAATGGAGATCTGAACGAGGACCAGCCAGCCCCCAAGCCCTTCAACCGGTGGTTTCAGCGAATAGCTCTTCTGCTTCCCCGGCTCATGCGGCGGCATCTGCCCGTTCTCTTGAAACGGATTCGGATCCATGAATAAGTACTCCTTCCAGCATTATGTAATTTCTAACTATGGATCATTATATAGAAAGGACTAGCTCTCATAAAGGGAAACTTTACTTCGGCAGCCGAACGATATACCCTTACATTAGTAGCTATACGACCGTTGTTACCATGAAAGGAATGAACCCTGATGAATGAACGTTTAAACACGCTGCTCCAATCCATGAATTCGCACGGCTGGGATCATGCGCTGATCACGGATCCCAAGCATGTCTATTACTTGACCGGATTTGCCAGCGATCCCCATGAGCGTTTTCTCGGCCTGCTCCTCTCCTCAGGGAGCGAGCCGGTCCTGATCGTACCCGCCCTGGATGCCGCCGCTGCCGAGGCGGCATCGTCCGTCAAGAACATCGTGACGCATCAGGATACCGATAATCCGTATGCTGTGCTTCAGCGCTCCCTTCGCGGCTCTGCCGGCACGGTGGCTGTGGAGAAGGAGCAATTGACCGTCTCCCGCTTCGAGCAGCTGCAGCAGCATGTGGACGCCTCTGCCTTCAAGGATGCCGGTCCCGTTCTTCGCGAGCTGCGGGTGCGGAAATCGCCGGAGGAGGTATCGCTGATCAAGCATGCCGTCAAGCTGGTGGAAGAGGTGCTGCGGCAAGGCTTGAAAAAGGCAAGCATCGGCGTTAGCGAGCTGGAGCTTGTGGCCGAGCTGGAATATTTGATGAAGAAGCTCGGAGCGGATGCCCCTTCGTTCGCGACGATGGTGCTGTCCGGGCCAAACACGGCGCTTCCTCACGGCGTGCCGGGGGGCAGACGGATCGAAGCGGGAGATCTGCTTATGTTCGACCTGGGCGTATATGCGGGCGGCTATGCCTCGGATATTACCCGCACCTTTGCTGTCGGCGACTTGAAGCCGGATGCCGTTCGCATCTACGATACCGTTCTGGCCGCGAATCAAGCCGCGATTCAGGCGGTGAAACCCGGTGTTACATACGGATCGATCGACCGGGCGGCAAGAACCGTCATTGAGCATGCGGGTTACGGCCCCGCCTTCGTTCATCGCCTTGGTCACGGCCTCGGGATGGATGTCCATGAATACCCGTCCGTGCATGGGCTGAACGAGGATGTGCTGCAGGCCGGCGCTGTGTTTACCATCGAGCCCGGCGTATATGTACAGCATGTCGGCGGCGTACGCATCGAGGACGATGTCCTTGTTACCGAGACCGGCGCCCTGGTGCTAACCACATTTCCGAAGGAGCTGACCGTCATCGGGTAATCCAGGTCCGCTCCTTAGCTAAGCTATTGAACGAATAGCCCTTCATACGACAAAAAGGCCATCCGCAAGGCGTTATCTTCGCCTTGCCGGATGGCCTTTTTTTACTTTGGATACTGCTCTGCTTTTCCCGCTATGCACGATGCACGGTCCGAGACATCCCAGGATGGCTGTTGAATCCCTGAGCGTTTACTACTGGACCATATCTAGTTGAATGTTTTTATCGTTATATACATCCTTATCCACTTCATTCATCACTTTCCCCGTAATGACGCCTGCCGTCATGGAATCATTGACGTTCAGCGCCGTCCGGCCCATATCGATCAGCGGCTCGACAGAAATCAGCAGTCCCGCCAGCGCTACCGGCAGGTTCATCGTGGAGAGAACGATAAGCGATGCGAACGTAGCCCCGCCCCCGACGCCGGCGACACCGAATGAGCTGATCATGACGACGACGATCAAGGTCAGGATGAAGGACCATGAGGTCGGATCAACGCCGGCGGTCGGTGCGATCATAACGGCCAGCATGGCAGGATAAATGCCGGCGCAGCCGTTCTGCCCGATCGTGGCGCCAAGCGATGCGGACAGATTCGCGATCCCCTCCGATACGCCGAGCTTCTTGCTCTGCGTCTGGACGTTAAGCGGGATGGTCGCCGCGCTGGAGCGCGAGGTGAACGCAAACGTCAGCGTCGGGAAGACCTTTTTCACATACGTAAACGGATTGAAGCCGAACAAGGCGAGCAGCACAAGATGGACAATAAACATGACAATCAACGCCACGTAGGAAGCCAAGACAAAATCAATCAGGTTCAAAATAACCTGCAGATTCGTCGTCGCGATGGTCTTGGCCATCAACGCGAGAATGCCGTAAGGCGTCAGGCGAAGCACAAGCGTCACGATGCGCATGACAACCCCATAGACCGAGGAGATGATGCCGCGGAACGTATCGGCCTGCTCTTTATTTTTCCGGTCCAGGCCAAGCACGGCAATCCCGATGAAGGCCGAGAAAATAACGACCGCGATCGTGGACGTTCTTCTCGCGCCCGTCATATCCTCAAACGGATTGCTCGGTATGAAATCAAGGATCTGCTGCGGCAGTGTACGATCCTCGATGTCTCCAAGCCGCTCCTGCAGCAGTGCGCCCTGCTCCTCCTCTGCCGCTCCGCCCTGAATGTTGACCGCAGACAGATCAAAGGACAGCGCGGTCGTGATCCCGACGGTCGCGGCCACCGCGGTCGTCAGCATTAGCACGGCGATGATGAGCCCGCTCATTTTCCCGAGATTGCGCCCGCCCTTCAGCTTGGTGATAGCCGAGATGATCGATACCATGATCAGCGGAATGACCATCATCTGCAGCAGCCGGACGTAGCCGTAGCCGACCAAATTGAACCAATCCGCTGAATCGGCCACGATATCGGAGTCAGAAGTGTAAACGAGCTGCAGAACGACGCCGAACAGAACGCCCAGACCCAAGCCCGCGAAGACACGCTTGGTAAACGAGTAATGCTTTTTCTGCATCCAGTACAAAATACCGACCAGCAGAATCAAAACAAGGACATTGATAACGACCCAAAGCGTTTCCATCCTTTGCTTCCTCCATTCTCATTTCGGATTAAGTTGTACCATCCTTGTGGGGATAAGTGCGCTAGTATGTATTCATTTCCAACTCACCGCCCACTCTAAACATTACATTACCCGTTCTTCCCGATTCTTATCGGAAATTGGTGCTCCCGGCATCCGATCAATTCGATTATACAGATCGGATTACCAAGATAAATTCATTTACTTCTATCCTATCCCCAATGCTGGAGGAGCAGAACCACAAATAACAGAACGGCTGCTTCAAGCAGTTCATTCAATGCGCCGTAGGTGTCTCCCGTGAGGCCGCCGAGGCGCCGGCTCATACGTCCTGCCACGGCCGCTCCAATCAACCAGGTAAGGAACGGCGCAAGAACGAGTGCCGCTAATCCGGTGATCCAAAGATGTGTTGAATCCGTGACCAGCCCCAGCATGACGATGACCCCGAGCGTGACCAGAACCGCCATCAAGCCGGCCTGCAGCCTCCGCAGGCTGGATAATCCGCTGAACAATGCAGCCAGCCCTTCGCTGCCTCTTGCTACAGGCCAGCGGTACATTGCGTGCACCATAAACCAACGGCTCCAGACGGGTGCGAGCACAAGCAGAAGAGCTTCCTGCTTCAAGTCCCCGCCCGACAGCTCAAAAATCGATTGAATCAGCGAAGCCTTCAGCAGCAGAAGCAGCGTGCAGGCGATAACCCCCATTGCCCCAACCCGGCTGTCTTTCATAATCTCGAGCATCCGCTCCCGCGACCGATGGCTAAGGAGGGCGTCCGCGCTGTCCATCCATCCGTCCAGATGAAGACCGCCCGTCAGCCCCACCCAGACGGTCAATGTGATAACCGATGCCGGAAAGACCGGGAGAGCTAAGCTTAATCCCCACCCCAGCAGTGCCACTGTCAGGCCGATCACGCCCCCTACCAGCGGATAAAAGACAACGCTTCGCTGCTGAACCTCCGGGGTAAAGGGAATCTCCCGCCGGATCGGAAACCTTGATAAAAATTGAAAAGCGGCCGCAGCCGCTTCCATCATCCTGTTCATATTCGATACTCCCTGCTCTTGATTTCCATCGGAATCCCCGCGGTTACGAGAAATACTTCATGGCAGACCCGTGCCAGCCGCTGGTTCATCATCCCAGCCCAATCGCGGAATATTCGGCCGAGCGGGTACTCGGGGACGATCCCCGATCCCACTTCGTTCGTTACCAGAATCACCGTTCCGGGATACGTCTGAACGGCTCGGGCCAGCCTGCCGATATCCAGCTGCAGCCGTTCCTCCATAGCCGCAGCTCCTTCCGGCTCGACCTGAAGCAGCACGTTCGTTAGCCACAGCGTCAGGCAATCCACGACGACCGCTGGCGCATCCGATGCCGATTGGCCGAGCGTTTCGAGCAGCTCCGGCAAGGCGACGGGCTCTTCGACCGTCTCCCAGCGATAATCCGCATCGCTGCGCCTGTCCTGATGAATCCGAATCCGTTCCTTCATTTCATCGTCATACGCCTGAGCCGTCGCAATATAAAGGCCCGAGGACGACCGTTTCATGCAGAGCTTCTCGGCGAACGAGCTCTTGCCGCTCCGGGCGCCTCCCGTTACGAGCGAGCTTAATGGGTTCATAATTCGCCTCCGCTTATTCCCGCGCTTTCGAAGGTTGCCATCTCGCTCATAATCCGGCAGGCGGCTTCTATCATATGAAGGCATAACACGCCCCCGGTTCCTTCGCCAAGACGCATGTCCATATGCAGCATCGGAGACAGTTCCAGCACTTGCAGCAGCAGGGCATGTCCACGCTCCTTCGAATTATGGGAAGCGATCATATAGGAACGCGATTCGGGGCAAATCGCCGCAGCGATCAGAGCGGCTGCACTGGATATGAAGCCGTCGATAACGACAGGGCAACCCTTGGCCGCCGCGCCGAGAATGAGTCCGGCCAGACCGCCGATCTCATACCCGCCGACCTTGGCCAGCACATCCACCGGATCTTCAGCCAGGGGGCCATTGACCGTAATGGCCTGCTCGACAACGCGGATCTTATGCATCAGCCGCTCGTCGCTAACGCCGGTTCCCCGCCCCACGACCTCAGCCGGAGGCTTGCCGGACAGAATCGCGAAGACGGCGGCGCTCGGCGTCGTGTTGCCGATCCCCATTTCCCCGGTCACGAACACCCGGGTTCCATGGGAGTAGAGCTCGGCGGCTACCTCGGCGCCGGTCAGAATCGCCTGCTCCGCCTCCGCCCTCGTCATCGCAGGCCCTTTTGCAATATTTTTCGTTCCTTTATTAATTTTACGGGAAAGGAGACGTTCATGGGACAGGTCCGCCGCAACGCCGATATCCACGCACAGCACGTCCGCGCCCGCTTGACGGGCCAATACATTGACGGCAGCGCCGCCGTTCAGGAAATTCATGACCATCTGGGGCGTTACTTCCGACGGGAAGGCGCTGACGCCCTCCTCGCACACCCCATGGTCGCCGGCCATGACCACGACGGCCTTTTTCTCGAATGAGGGCTTGATCGTCCCCGTAATTCCCGCGAGCTGAATCGCCAGCGATTCCAGCTTGCCAAGGCTCCCGGGAGGTTTCGTCAGCTTGTCCAAATAGGCGGCGGCTTCCGCCTGCGCCCGGGCATCGGGCGCGGTGATTGTTCCAACCGATCGCGTCAATCGGTCCATGAGCTCCTTCATGCACGAAGCCTCCTTTTTACTTATCTCGCTTGCTTTTACTTTATCCGAATCCGTGCGCTCCGGGCAAGGACAAGGCTTGCCGGTCCTTATTTTCTCGACCGGTTCGCGGTGAGCAGCACCTGCGGCGCGCCGTTCTCGGGGTGCTTGACGACGGAAGGCATGACCCGGAATATCCGGCTGATATACGCCTCGGTCAGCACTTCCTCCGGTGACCCCATTCCTGCAACGCGCCCCTCATGAAGCACGAGCAGCTTATCGCAAAACTGCGCGGCCAGATTCAAATCGTGCAGGACGCTGATTACGGTAATTTTCGACGTCTGTCTCCAAGCATCCACCATCTCCATGAATTGAAGCTGGTAATGAATATCGAGGTAGGTCGTCGGTTCATCCAGCATCAAGAGCGACGGCTCCTGCACCATCACCTTGCCGAGCGCAACCCGCTGCCGCTGGCCGCCGCTCAGCTCCGTAAGACGCCGCTCCTGAATATCGCGAAGCTCCAGCTTCTCCATGATGCTGTCAATCAGGGGTGCCGCATCCTGCTCCTCCCGACCAAGCCAGTTCAGGAATGGATAACGCCCCATCTCGAGCACTTCCCGTACTGTAAAATCAGTCGGGTCCAGTCCCTCCTGCTGGAGCACGGCAATAATTCGGGCGAGCGCCTTGCGGCTATAGCTTCCGATATCGCGGTCCAAAAGCCGAACACTTCCCTTGGAAGGCCGCTCCACACCGGACAGCAGCTGCATTAGCGTAGACTTGCCGCTGCCGTTCGGCCCGATGATGCCCCACCATTCGCCTTTTCGGACCCGAAGCTCGACCTCCGACAATACCTGCGTGCGGCCATAGGCCTTCGACAGCCCTTGGGCAACGATCATCATGAGAATCCCTCCCTGCGCCGCTTCTTGTTCCGGTAGAGCAAGTACGCAAAGAATGGAGCGCCAATAAACGCAGTGACCACCCCGAGCGGAATTTCAGTCGGAGCGAGCACGGATCGTGCCGCCGTATCGCACCACACCATGAATATAGCGCCTCCCAGCGCGGATATCGGAATAATGACACGATAATCCGAGCCCGTCATGAGCCGGATCATATGCGGCACGACCAGTCCCACAAATCCGATCACGCCCGAGACCGATACGGCCGCGGCTGCAAGAAGCGTAGCTACGACCAGAACGCTGGTCTTCAGCCGATCCACGTTCAGTCCCGTATGGGCAGCCTGCCTTTCGCCGAGCGACAGCAGATTCAAAGCCCGCGAGCGGCTCCACAAATAAATAAGCCCTACCCCAAAATACGGGAAAAGGATGGCCACGTAGGACCATCCGCGCATGCTCAAGCTTCCCATCGTCCAGAACAGGATCTGGTTCACCGTGTCTTTGGACATCACCGTTAAGAAGGAAACGACGGCGCCGAGAAAGGATTGCATTACGACCCCGGATAAAATGAGTCCGTGCACCGGCAGCTTCCCCTGATCCCGTGCCAGCAGCAGAACGACCCACAGCGTACCCGCTCCGGTCAGAAAGGCAACCAGCGGCAGCGTGTAGCCTCCGGCAAAGGAATACTCCATCCCGAAAAAAATGAGGGACGCCGCTCCAAGCGCTGCTCCGGAAGACACGCCCAGCGTAAAAGGATCAGCCAGCGGATTGCGCAGCACGCCTTGAAACGCCGCTCCTGCCACCGCAAGCGAGGCGCCGACCAGCATTCCCAGCAGAATGCGCGGGAGCCTCACCTTCATTAAAATCTGCTCGGAGGATACCTCCCAGCCGGGGACGATCGCATCGCCGAGCCAAGGCAGCCGATGCAGCAGCATCGCTCCAATCTCGCTAACAGGCAGGTGGACCGAGCCGATTCCGAGGCTGACGATCAAAGTCAACAGCAGCAGGACAATGCCGGCCGTTCCGTAACCCGCCAGTTTTTGTCTCATGGTGTCATCAGTTCCGGATAAACGGCTTTGGCCACTTCAATCAAACCTTGCGTGACGCGCGGCCCCGGACGGCTCAGCAGATTATCGTCCATCGCAATGACCCGGTCGTTCTTGATCGCTTCGATCTGATCCCAACCGTCGCGCTCTTTAATCATCTGGTCCAGCGTTTTCTTGGTGGCTTCGTCGACAACATTGCTCGAATACAGAATGACATCCGGATTCGCCGCAATAATGTTCTCCTCGCTAATTTCGAACCAGCCCTCTGTATCCCCGGCTGCGTTGACGCCGCCGGCCAGCGTGATCATCTCATCCATGAACTCGCCTTTGCCGACGGTCCAGCCCGGCGAGAACTCGACGTACACTTTCTTCTTGTCCTCTTCCTTCACGGATTTCACCGCTTCCGTAACGCTTGCCAGCTCCTGCTGCATCTGCCCGACCACAGCCTGCGCTTCTTCCTGACGGTCGGTAATTTGTCCGACCAGCGTAATGGAAGACATGACTTCTTCAATCGTGGACGGATCGTTAACGAACAATTTCACGCCCATCCCGCGGAGCTTCTCCGCGTTTTCCGCATTCATCGACGCGCTGAACACGACATCGGCCTCGGCTGCGATTACAGCCTCTTCATTCACCTGGAAGCCTCCCATTTTCGGCTTGGATTTCGCGGCTTCCGGATAATCATCCAGATCGGACACGCCTACGATTTCCTCGTCCAGCCCGAGGGCAAACAGCTTTTCCGTCTCGGACGGAGCCAGGGATACGATACGGGTCGGCGCCTTCTCGAAGGTGACCTCCGTTCCGGTCGCATCCTTAACGGTGAGCGGATACTGCGTCTTCAGCGCACCCTGCTCCTCCGCAGGCTGTTCAGCCGGCTTCTCCTGCTGGGCAGGCGTTTCCGAAGGCGCACTATTCGGCGCGGCATCCTCGGCGTTTCCGCAGGCGATCAGCGACAGCGCCATCAGCATCGCCACGATCAAGACGGACCATGATTTCAACATTGCTTTCATTTTCTTGTTTCCCCCTACGTCATCATTGAGAACCCTAGCCTGCATATTTCACAACTTCAATTCCGATCCTTACCGGGTATGAAAACGACTGTCCTCGCATGTATAAGGAGAGCCGGCTGGTTCCGCCGGGACCTAAACCTCCGGGTACCCCTGCTATCCGTTAGGAAGAGGAATACCGGTGTTTCCCCGGAGCGGGAAACAGGAGGCCGGCATTGCCTTCTCGTTCTCCAGCAAAAATCCCCGATTCCTTGACGAATAAGGAATCGGGGATTACGTTTCAGCTTCAGGACACCTGCGAACATATAGCATTGATCATCAACAAAGCGGCTTATTGCCGGAAAGCTGTACCTCCACAGCTCCTGCCGCTCCCGCGATCAAAACGGGTCCAAGTGAACGTAATCCTCTCCTCGAAGGACCGTCATTCATTGCCGAGGGCAGGTCTCCTGACTTACAGGCCTAACGACTTCTCCGCCTTCCCAAGCGCATCAGCGCCCAGTGGCATTAAGGAGGAGTCTCCTGCTTCACAGTGGCGGGACCGTGCCGGATTTGCACCGGCTTCCCTATTAACCCGAATGGCAGTCCGTCAATACCCGGCTGCCTGTTCAGGACCCTCGCAAATCATATGAATCATGCTTATATAGCCAAGCTGGATTTCTCTGAACACGATTATAGGGGATAACCCCCGCCCTTACAACTAAAGGATTATCCCATTCTTCGAGTATAATGGTACTGATAGTTCTCGTTATCGTTCATTATTCGCCTGAAATCACATCTTTTTGAAAACGGGGAGTGAATCCGTGATGAAAATTCCTTCAAACCAAAAGCCGGAGAGACTTCGTCTGACCGTTCTGGAACCCGAGCATCTTCCCGCGCTGAGTCAATTCTCCCTCCCGGAGCACCAGCGAAGATTCACTTTGCTTCCGGACGATGCGATGAAGAAGCACGGTTATCCGCCCACGGAGGACAAGCTGCCGGTCGTTCTGCTCGCGGCGGATAAGCCCGTCGCCTTCTTCGTCCTGGATCGCGGGGAACGTATCGCCCGTTATACGCCGAACCAAAGCGCCGTGCTCCTTCGCGCCCTATCCGTTGATCACAAGGAGCAGGGGCGGGGCTACGGCCAGGCTGCCATGCGCCTGCTGCCCGAATTTATTCGCTCGCGACTGCCGGGAGTGAACGAGATTGCCCTGGCGGTAAACGCCCGCAATGAGCATGCCCGTCACGTCTATCTTCAAGCCGGCTTTCGTGACAGGGGATACCGGGTCATGGGCGTGCAGGGCATCCAGCATATACTGCATCTCGATCTGGCGCTCCATTGATGTGTCCTCTTATGGATTGCCTACGCTGCTTGCCCATTGGTATGGCAGGGCTGTCAGCCCATTATCTTACCCTGCCAGCTCTGTCCGTTCCATGCCAGCTTCAGCCTCAGCTCCTCACCCGGCAGGATGCGCAGGCTCCAAAAAGGGGTATCCGGAACCGTAGCCGCCGCGATCTGGCGAATCACGCCGCCATGCGTGACGACCAGCAAGTCGGGAATTCTTTTGGAATCCCGGCCCCTGGCTTCACCGTTCTCGTCATTCTCAAAGCTGCGGCATAGATCTTGGTGCAATCCCGCCAAAAAATGCTGAATCCGGGACGCGAAGGCTTCCCAGCTCTCTCCGCCCGGCGGAGTAACAGCTGCAGGGTTCTCAATCCAGCGGCGATATAACGGGTTATTCTTCAAATCCTCGTAGGTTTTCCCCTCCCACTCCCCGAAATGAAGCTCGCGCAGCCTGCGGTCATACACCGCTCCCGGAATTGGCAAAACTTCCGTATTCCCGATTAGACCCGGGCTATGGACCTCGTCACCAGTCAGCAAATAGCGAAGGGTCTGCTTGCATCTGAGCAGGTCGCTGCAGTATACGCGTGCCCATTGCAGGCCTTGGAGCCGCCGCGCCAGCGGGGCCAGCTGTTCCAGCTCCGCGGAGATCACGCCCTGATCCTCATGGCCAAGGTATCGCCGCTCCTGATTCCACCGCGTAACGCCGTGCCGGACCAGGTGCAGGACAACCTGCAGCGGACTCGTATCTTTTTCAAGTAGTTGAATATCCCTCTTATCCTCCGTATGGTATGCAAAGTGTGCAGGATGTGCATTTTTCACGTCCTTTGCATCCTTTGCGTCCTTTGCGTCTTTTGCGTCTTTTGCGTCTTTTGCGTCTTTTGCATCAATCGCGTCTATCGCCTCATTCACGTCGTTCGCTTCGTTCAAGGCTTTTGCCTGATCCCCATCGATCGCTTCCAATGCGGCGTTTGCGTCAATTGCCTTATTGCTTTGTATCGCATCCAGTCCTACGTCCTCATCGTTTGCATTCACGATATCCTTCGGCTCCCTCATACCCATGCTCCCCCGCCTGCGGCGATAACGATCGCCAATACGGCGGTGCCGATCACGGTAAAAATCACCGAAGCCGCGAGGAGCAGCCGGGTCGTGATGCGGATGTCCTCCGCATTCAGCGCCCGCTCCGGATCTCCCATATATGCCCGGAACGAAACGATCCCTTGATAAGAATTTTCCCCGCCAAGGCGAATGCCGAGCGCACCGGCCACCGCCGATTCCGGAAATCCGCTGTTTGGGCTCGGGTGTTTCCTCGCATCTCTTCGGACGGTAGCGATGGACTTCTGCCAAGGCAAGGAGAACATCGCGGCCGAGATCGCCACCAGCCCCGCCGTCAGCCGGGCGGGAATCCAGTTCGCGATATCATCCAGCCGGGCCGATGCCCAGCCAAGATGCTCGTATTTCTCATTCTTGTACCCCACCATCGAATCAAGCGTGTTCACCGCCCGGTAAGCCATCGCCAAGGGCGCCCCGCCGATGAGGGCATACAGCAGCGGGGAGATGACCGCATCGACGATATTTTCCGCCACCGTCTCCACCGTACCCCGTACGATTTCCGGCTCATCCAAATGGGCCGTGTCCCTTCCTACGATCATGCCCAGCGAGCGGCGGGCAGCCGGAAGGTCTCCGGCACGAAGATGGCCGTACACCTCAAGGCCGGCATCGCGCAGTCCTTTTACGGCAATGGTTGTCGCAATGAGCACCGCCTCTGCGCCTGCGGCCAGCCAAGGATGAATAGAGGCACACAGCAGCAGGAGCAGCAGCGTAATCGCATACGCCCCGCCTGCAACAATGAGCGGGAGCAGAATGCCGGCCCGCTTCAATCCTGCCGGCGATTGGGTACGGGTGCGAATCCGCTTCTCCACTGCACGGATCGCTTTACCTATGCCAATGACGGGGTGCGGAAGCCATCTGGGATCACCGATCAGCAGATCGATCACAACGGCCGCCCATAGGATCCAGACCGCTGTCATAACCGCTCTTCTCTTTCTGTTCGAACGCTTTCCGTAACGCTGTTATACACAAGGCGTCCAATCATGCCGCCGAGGTCGGTTGCGGTGCCGGCATAGCGGTGTTCCACCCCGTAGGCTTCATTCCCGCTGACGGCGAGCACGATCGCATCGGTCGTCGTCCCGGTAGCAGCAGCCCCGGTTTCGTGATCTGCAATCCCCAAATCACCGAGCGCTGCCGCTTTCGCTTCCGTAGCGGTCAGGATCGCGTTCACCATGCAGGCAGGCGTCATCCGCCCGTCGATCATCAGCATGATATTGATCGTGCCAGGCTGATAGGCGGCGAAGGTGGTCCGGCTGATGCCTGCCCGCGCGGCATTGCCTGTTCCGGCCGTCGAGCAGCACAGAATGGAAGCCTGGGAGCCGCCCTCCTCCCAGATTGACGCATATTTCAGCCGGACGGCGGTTAATAACCCGGCCGTCGCATCCTCCGGGTATCCGCAGCCGCGAATGAAGCTGTGCATGTCCTTCACGGGATCACTGCAATCGTAGCGCCGGTCCACATACCGGTTAACGATATGATTCAGTCTTGCATAGCCTCCGCCATACACCGCGCTGCCCAAGGCATCCGCCGGCTGCGGGAGCGATATGCGGATATGCGGGTGCTCCGGGTAGCCCTCGGATGAAACGATCAGGCCGGGCCATACGGCGGACGAATAACTGCATGGCTCCGTAATGTGCAAAAAAGGTACTGCCACGTCTCTCTCTCCCTGCTCTAAACATTTGAAATGGCTCCCCGGTTAAAGTCACTGCGAAGTGACGGGGAGTTTAAAGATCGTTCATACTTCTCCCTGTGTGCACGATGCATGGTAGGGCATGCTTGGAGGGCTGGTTGTCCATATTCCCCACCCGCTTGGCTCGTTCCTCGCCATCACTGCAGTATTCGAAGGAGACTGGTGAATTCGAGATACAAATCTGTTCTTCGAACCCGATTGTCCCTCAGGTAAAGCAAGCTTAGGCTTGCTGCCTCGACACTGTGGAACGTAGGGCGCCGCCATTTACGCCTCCGGCCGAGACGAGCCCTGGAGCACTTCCGCAGCGGTTTGCAGCAGCCTGCTGTTGGATTCCCCATCCTTTACAGCCAGACGGAAATGGCGTTCTCCTAGTCCGGGATACATGGCGCAGCTTCGAATCAGGACACCGCGCCTGCCCATTGCCGTTTGAAATGCCGCTGCCGTCCAACCGGTCGGCAGCTCTCCCAGCAAATAGTTGACTTCCCCTGGCGTCACGTCCACACCGAGCGCCTGCAGCCCGTCGGTCAGCCTCAAACGCTCGCCATGAATCAGCTCCAGGGTTCGCCGCTCATACTCGCTGCCGCTTCTTAGACAGGCTTCCCCTGCCAACAGGGCCAGTCCGTTGACGCTCCATGTCACTTGCATGGCTGACATGGACTGGATGACGTCAGGATAGCCGACCGCATAACCGAGGCGCAGTCCCGGTATCGCATAGAACTTGGTCATCGATCTTATAATGACGGTCCTTGAATAAGAGGACAGCTCCGGCAGCAGCGTCTGCCTCTCTCCATGCGGAATGAAATCCATGAACGCTTCATCCAGCACGAGCCACGTACCCACCCGCTGCGCCTCCCCTGCGATTGCCCGGATGTCTTCCAAGCTGTACTGTACGCCGTTCGGGTTGTTCGGCTGACCCAGGAACACCAGGTCACAGCCGGACAACAGCTCCATGATCCGCCGGCTGGACGCGCGCCATGCCCCTTCCTTCTCGCCGCTTACGGAGCGTATATCCGCTCCGAACTTAAGAGCCAATTCGCGGTATTCCGAGAAACAGGGATCGACAACGCCGACAATCTCAGGCCTTAGTGCCAGCAAGAGCAGGGCCATGCATTCCGCGGCACCGTTTCCGACCAGGATATTTTCGGTCCCGGCTCCCACATGCTCGGCAAGCATCGCCTTGAACCGGCGATGCCCCGGGTCGGGGTAACGAATGACCGCTCCCAGACCATCCCGCAATGCTGCGATAACTTCCACCGGAGGGCCTAATGGATTAATGTTGGCACTGTAGTCGAGAATAGCCTCCGCCCTTTGTCCAAACCTTGCCGCGGCCGTCTCGATATCGCCTCCGTGACCGTATACTTCGATCCAAGACTGCTTGGTTTCCGTCATTTCTCACGCCTCCTGTACTTGCTGCTCGCAATGCCATCATTATGTGGGTACCTTCACCCAAACGTCAATACGGAATGCTTTGTCTTTCGCACTGCAATTGGTTTACAATAAGTGAATAAGAAGCAATTCCAATCTAAATACATGTAACGACGGAGGATGTTATGCTGTTTATCGATAATCAGGGAATCCACGATCCCGCCATCAATCTGGCGATTGAAGAATACGCCTTGAAGCACTTGTCCATGGACGAGAGCTACCTTCTCTTTTACATTAATAAGCCTTCCATCATTATCGGGAAGCATCAGAATACGATTGAGGAAATCAATCAGGAGTACGTCCGCAACAACAACATCCAGGTCGTTCGCCGGCTGTCCGGCGGAGGCGCGGTGTATCATGACCTCGGCAACCTCAATTTCAGCTTTATTACGAAGGATGACGGTCAATCCTTCCACAATTTCCTGAAGTTCACGCAGCCTGTCATCGACTTTTTGCGAAAAATGGGCGTGCCTGCAGAATTAAGCGGCCGCAATGACCTTCAGGTCGGCGAGAAGAAAATATCGGGCAATGCCCAATTCTCCACCCGCGGGCGCATGTTCAGCCACGGAACGCTCATGTTCGATTTGAACCTGGATGATGTACAGGCCTCCTTGAACGCTAATCCGGAAAAATTCAAATCCAAGAGCACGAAATCGGTGCGCAGCCGCGTAGCCAACATCAAAGAGCTGCTCGGCACCGACATGACGATCGAGGAGTTCCGCGCAGAGCTGCTGCGTTCCATTTTTGGCATGG
Organism: Paenibacillus sp. FSL W8-0919; assembly: GCF_038003785.1. Taxonomy (NCBI): domain Bacteria; kingdom Bacillati; phylum Bacillota; class Bacilli; order Caryophanales; family Paenibacillaceae; genus Paenibacillus; species Paenibacillus sp. FSL W8-0919. The sequence continues at coordinate 2,519,923 of NZ_JBBOPV010000001.1, read as the reverse complement.
AGCCGGACCAGGTGCCGCAGTATGTGCTGCAGGACAAGGATTGGGAGATCATCAACCAAATCTCCAAAGAGCGTTATCAGAATTGGGATTGGAACTACGGCCTGTCGCCGGAGAGCAACGTGAAGCATGCCAAGAAATTTCCGGTCGGCATTATCGATATCCGGATGGATATTCGTGAGGGGCATATCGGAGAAATTAAAATTTACGGGGATTTCTTCGGTGTAGGCGATGTCGCCGATATCGAAAACCTCCTCCGCGGCAAAAAATACGAGGAGCAAACCGTTCGCGCCGCCTTGTCCGGCGTTGACGTCAAGCACTATTTCGGCAACCTCGAAATGGACGATCTGGTAGGACTCATCTTCCTCGAGGAATAGCATCCTCCCCAAGCGGCACAAACAGACCCGCCCTTCAGCGAAAGCGCAATCGCTCGCTGCTGTGGGCGGGTCTTCTCTTTGTCCGTTTTATCCGCATACATCTAACGGACCGAGGTTGTTCCTTAAGGCTTCCTCCGAACGGGATTAGCCCGATGCCATGAACACGTACCACAACAGCACCAGCGTCAGCAGAATGCAAATATTCTCCACCGTGCGGCCCCAGCGGCTCCCCGTGCTCATGATCTTCAGCTTGATTCGCCATTTCAGCGGCGGCAGCGGCCGAATGCCTCGATTCGTCAAGGCATCGGAGAGCAAATGGATGGAATACGACAAGCCCCCGGCAAACCACAGGCTTTCCGCTCCCTCCTTGCCCTGTGAGGCAAAATACAGGAGCGCGCACCAGCCGCAAGCGGCGTAAATCGTGTGCGTGAACCCGCGATGGGTGACAAGCGAGGCCACGATCAGTACGCTGCCTGCAATCAGGTTCCATTGACTGAAGCCTTGTCCGAAGGCGATAAGGCCAAGCCCGATCAGAAACATGACGACATGCCGAAGCGTCCTGCTTGGCAGAAAGGATACAACCCCGATTAGTCCGGCCAAGGCGAAATTCCAGGGCGCATAGTCGCGGCCATAGAACAATACGAATAGAGCCGCCCCGATCATGGCCAGCTGCAGCAGGCGCAGTATTTCGGCAGGAATGGCCTTGCGAACCAGCAGGGAATTCGGCTCGTCAATATCGGGAAGCAGCGAGCTGACTAAGGCCACCGCGGCGGCGGGCAGCGTCACCTGAACCCCGCTCATGCCCATAACCGATAACGTGACCCCTGTGCTGATAATTAAATGTGCTCTTCCCATCATGATGCAATTCTTCCTTTCTCAGCTCTTCCATGTGTCTTGGAGTCCTATAATAGCGCTGTATACCCGCTTCACAATCACCCGAAAGCGAATATACGTTCGGTTTAATAGTATAGCAAAATCATCCTCTTTTTGTCCAGACCTTCCATCTGAGGACCCCTTGAAACGGTTGTCCGATTCTTCATTTTGGGATACAATTTGATCACTTGCCTGCACTGCGATGCCAGACCCAGCCAAGAAATGACGTCTGATCCCGAGCACTTGGGGTGCAGCAGCTTTAACGACTAGCCCGCTCCGGTCGCATCCGGGCTTTTCATTATGCTAGATAACATTTACATACGAATTTGAAAGGATGACACCATCGTGAACCGATCTCGCGCTGCCGATCTCAGCCTCCTTCTGGTCGCCATGATGTGGGGATGTACGTTTCTCATCGTTCAGCATGCGGTACGCGTGCTTCCGCCCATGGCTTTCAACAGCGTCCGTTTTCTCGGCGCCGCCTTGCTGCTGGCCATCATCATTACCGTTTTCTATCGGAGCCAATGGAAGGAAATGAACCTTAAAATGCTCCTGCACTCGTGCGTGCTGGGCCTTTTTTTATTCATAGGCTATGCCTTTCAAACCGCGGGATTGCTGTACACAACGACCTCGAACGCGGGGTTCATCACCGGACTATCCGTTGTGCTGGTGCCCTTCCTGTCCTTTGCTCTGCTTCAGCATTCGATTTCCAAGTATACCTGGTTCAGCGCGCTGCTTGCAGCGGCAGGGCTGTACTTGTTGACCTTCTCCGGATCGGGCATGAGCCTGAACCGCGGTGACCTCCTCATCTTTGTATCCGCAATCGGTTTTGCGCTGCATATCGGTTATACGGGGATCTATGCCGGACGCTACCCTGCCCTGCCGCTCGCGGCGCTGCAAATGGCGGTCGTCGGACTGCTTAGCCTCGCCGCTTCTGCCTTGACGGAGCCTGTTTCGGATCCCGCTGCCCTCTTTGAGCAGCTGACCCGGCCCCATGTGCTGTGGGCACTTGCCGTATCGATCGGGCCCACAAGCGCTTTTGCCTTCTGGATCCAGACGGTATGCCAGAAGTATACGACGCCGTCCAGGGTCGCGATCATTTTCGCGACAGAGCCTGTTTTTGCCGCGCTGACCGGAATTTTGTTCGCGGGCGAGCGGCTTACATTCATCGGCGGTATCGGCTGTGTATGCATTTTGGCCGGGATGGTGGTTGCGGAATTGAAATCCGTGCCGCCAAAGGTACAATCGGAGGCCGTTTAGAGGTACAATAGAAGGCAGATACAGATAGAGACCAGAGACGACCAAAGGAGAGAAGACCATGACAACCTACAAACTGATGGCCATCGATATCGACGACACGCTGATCAATGATGACAAGGAGGTTACGCCCGGGGTCCAGGAAGCACTGGAAGAGGCCGTTTCGAAGGGCGTCGTTGTCACGCTCGCTACGGGGCGTGCCTATGCATCAGCCCAAGCGATAGCCAGACAAACCGGACTTAACGTTCCGATCATTACCTATCAAGGTGCCCTCATCAAAAACCTGCTGGACGAAAAGGTGCTGTACGAGCGCTATTTCCCGATCGATGCCGCCGTTAAGCTCTATGAATACTGCGTGGAGCACAATCTTCATCTGCAGACCTATATCGACGACAAGCTCTATGCCCGTGAGGAAAACCAAAAGCTGATCGACTACTGCGCACTGAACCGGACCCCTTATTATATAGAGCCGGACTTTATGAAGATGGTGAAGCAGCCAACCCCGAAAATGCTTATTATCGATGATCCGGACGTGTTGGACGAGCTCATTCCTATCTTCCGCGAGCTGCTGGGCGAAGACGTGCATATTACGAAATCGAAGCCGCATTTTCTGGAGTTCATGCATAAAGAGGGGACGAAAGGCCATGCGCTTACGTTCCTGGCCAATCATTTCGGCTGCGATCTGAAAGAAACCATCGCGATCGGGGACTCCTGGAATGACCATGAAATGCTCGAAGCGGCAGGACTTGGCGTTGCGATGGGCAATGCCATTGAGCCGCTGAAAGCAATCGCCGATTTTGTGACGAAGAGCAATAACGAGGACGGCGTCAAGCACGTCATTGATACCTTTATCCTCAACCCGAGCTAATGTATATAATGCTGCAACAAGCCTCCGTCTCTGACGGGGGCTTGTTCTATGTTCACGAACCTGTATCAAGCGAATTCCTCTACCCCTCCGACTTCAGCTAACGGTCCCGCTCCGGATCAAATGTATGAATCGGCTTGTGCTCCGCGGACTCGTCCGCCCCCATGAGCCCCACCTCAATGCACAGCTCCATCAATTTCTGAATCCCGATATACTGCCGACGATTCCGCTGATGAATGCCGGCCAGCGCTTGCTTCAGCAGCTTTCTGGCATGGTCGATGCTCTGGTTCTCCACCACCTGGACAATCTCTTTGATTTTATCGAGAAAAAATACGGTCGTTCGCAGCGATCGGATCAGCAGAACTTGACGAACATGCTTCGGCGTATACAGCCGGTATCCGTTCTCGGGATTCCGATCGTGTGTCAGCACCCCCTCCTTCTCCCAATGACGGATGGCTGAGGGTTCCACATGCGTTGCTTCGGCCACCTCACCGATGGTCATGACCGGCTTCAGCTTCTTCTGATTCTCAATGGGCAGCTCCGGATTTTCCAGCATGGCCAGCGTTTCGTCGGCGGTTTTCTTCTCCTGCATAAGCTTGACTTGCTCCGCATTCACGAGCCATAACGCTGCGTCCAGCTGTTCATTTTGTACATGACGAAGCACCTCGTAGGTAACTGCGTATCCGAATCCGGGAAACATGGCCCGAAGGCAGCGGAAATAAGCGAGATGCACTTGCGTATATAAACGGTACCCGTTCGCGCTCCGTTCCGGTGCAGGCACGACGCCCCAGGATTCATAATGTCTTAACGCGCTTGTGCTGATCCCGAGTTCATCGGCAATTTCCTTCGGCTTGTAAAAAGGCATGCGGCTTCCCTCCCTCTTCCGAGTGAGAACCTACTGTACCAGAAACACGAGGCTCTTGCAAACCTTAAAATTCAACCTTAAAGCTTCTTGATAAGGTTCCAAAATATAAAAGCACGGAATCGAAAGGGGTACAAGCTACCCATCTTCTCACTTGCATCAATGTTGTATAGTGGTTGGTATACCGTGTATCGATTCGTTCCCTCCGCTGCTTCGATGCCCGATCCTGTCCCGCTCCCTTCGAATCACCTAAACAAGAAATAGCCGCGCACGGACAACATCCGGGCACGGCCATCTGGTTTCGATCCGTATAGGGGTGAAGCCCAACGGATTTGCTGCGCTCCTACCCTTTACTTGTGCAAGCCCACCGTCATGCCCGCCTTCGCCACGCGAACCCCTTCGGGCAGCGGGAGGGCCTTCCGGAGGTCCACGTCATGGGACATATGGGTATAGATCGTCTGGTGCGGCTTTACCTCGGACAGCAGCTCCGCGGCTTCCCTCATGTCATAGACGGAGCGCGTCTCAAAAGGTGCCGTTTCATGCACGAAGCTGGTCCCCAGCACAAGCAGATCGAGGCCGTGCAGGGGTTCCTTTTCCCCGGCGCTCAGGTTAATGGAATCGGAGTTGTATACCCAATGATAATCGCCCTTGCGGAATCGGTACGCGTAACTGAAGCCGTTCTTGCCATGGTTTACTTTCCAGCAGGTTATGGCCCAGCCGCATAGCGTCACTCCATCATCCACAGCGGTCATCTCCATCTGCCGCGGCAGCCACGGGTATTGCCGGACAATCTGCTCCACCACCTCGGCCGGCGCGTATAGCCGCCCTTTCTCCCCAAGCCACCGGCACGCATCGCTCCATTCCGGAAGTCCGCCGATATGGTCGAAATGGGCATGGGTAATCAGCATGTCCCTCACCTTTCGCTTGCCGAGGCGCTCCATCATGAAGCGCCAATCCGGTCCGCAATCGATGATGAATTCCTCTCCGCCGCCCTCCACCAGCACCGAGGAACGAAGCCGGCGATTCATCCCCGTCTCTCGTGCCTCCCTACAGACCTGGCAATCACAATACACCCGAGGGACTCCCATCGCATCCCCCGTGCCTAAAAAAGTAAGCCGATCCTCCATCTGCATCTCCTCCGTTCTAACCGCATCTATCTAACTAGGAGTTCCTGGTTTCTTGGTGAACGCTTGTCCCGCGGATCTCGTTCCCGGGTACGGATCGCGTCGCTCCAAACCTCCCTTGCCCAAAAGCAAGCGAAAGCAGCCCTTCAAATGAACAAAAAACCGCCCCGGCCCATGCCAAGCGGTCTCCTGTCTTTTATTCTTATCAAGCCTTAGCAATCCATTTAGCAACCTTATGATCTAAGCAAATGAGGGCTTATTATCATCAACGGCTCCGCTGATAACCTTGACATATTTCTTATCTACACCTTCAACCGAAGGGCCGACATACACGCTATTCTTGCTCTGGCGCCTTACCTTTCGATTACGCGATTTCAGCGTACTCAGCATCGGCACCGGTCCCCGAACCACCCAGCTCCCATTGGCGGACTCTTGCGGCTGACTTGATGAAGTTGTTTTTTTCCTCTCATTCCTGCTCATGGCGAATCCCCTCCAACTAAATGCCTGATGGTACGAAGCAGCTCACGGTTCTGTTCCACAATCTCCGCGAGTTCGTCCTCCGAAAGAACGTCATGTCCTGTAAAATGCACCGACAGCACATGATTCTCCCCTAAAGGATAGCAGAACACATACACCTGCGCAACTTCCTCTTCGTGATAAAATGCCCATTTTCCACTATTATAGACATCCATCACATAAATCGACTGGTTGCTCGGGGAACGATTCTCGCCAAACGGGAAAAATCTCCCTCTTCCTACATTACCCCCAATATGCCCGATTCCCTCATCTCCTTTTCGGGCCCAGAAGGCTGCCCCCGTTACCCGGTAATCGCCTTTGCCGGGCGGCAGCAGGGAATTGCGTACGGCTTCACTCAGCGCATGATACTTCTCGGCTTCATCCGTTACATGCACATTCCGGTTATATTCCCAGAAAAAATGCAGCACGCTCTGCTTGCGCCTAAGCTCCAATTCCTTCTGCTCAATCACGTCGTTCGGGCTGATATAAGCTCCTTCCGCTTCGATTGCATGCATAATATGCCCGCATGCGACATCCACCGCCGATTTATAATCGTTGTCGCTTCGCAGCTCGTATTCCAGCAGCGTAATGCCCTGCAGATCGGAGAGCAGATGATATTCCTTAACCGTCACGTCCTGCACGGACTCCTCATCCGGCTCCACGTGATCGGGAATGATGCAGAACACCCTTCGCCTTCCGAGCCTTCCCCAGAACAGGCCCATTTCAAACAGTGTATTGTCGCGGGTTACAAAGACATGCTTGCCTCGAATCAACGCCACATCGTCTGGAGCAAATACGAACACACCAAAGTCACTGGACGCAAGCTGCTTCTCCAAAGCCTCCATCGTATACATGTTCGCCCCGAACGTACCGCCATACCAGGGTGTCACCTGTGCCGTCCGTTTGAGCTGTTCGTGGATCGCTCGGGCATACTTGATGGACTCTCTGGAGGAGCCGATGAATAATTTCGGTTTCGGCATGGACATAGGCAATCCGAGTCTCCCTTTGTTATACATTTTAGTCTTATTCGATCATTATAACAAAGTTGCCTATTTTTGGGTAAAAATAATGGGAGGGTCTGAATCGTTATTGTATATTATGCCCGGGGATCAAATACAGACCCAATGAATACCCATGAACCCGTGTCCCGATCTTCGATCGCAAAGAAAAACGGGCGGTTGACGTCCATCTCGATTGGCTCGGAAGGAGGCTCCGCGCTCGCTACAACCCCAACCGAGGTAACGGCAGCGGCTTTCGTCCCGGTTTCGCTGACGTCAACGACCGCTTTATGCTTCACTTCGTCGATGTAGAAGCCGTCTCCTCCTTCGGCCATGGCGGTAAAATCCGCTTCAAGCGGATCGAATGCCTTGACCATGCCGAGCCCTTGCAGCGTTTTCGGCAGCTCAAAGGACTGTTCCGCCTTAAATCGCGGCAGGCTCAGCTTAACCGTTTCGTAGGAGAAGCCTTCCTCCCAGGCTGACGCATCCTCCCACAGCTCCTGATGCAGTGTGGCAAGCGAAGAGGACGCCTTCGGCAGGATGACCAGCATATGCATCTGCCCTTCAGCATACGGGATGCGAATGGCCTGCCAATCCTCCCCTTCCTTATATTCGTATTTACCTTCCCGCTTCATCATCGGAATTTGCTTACTGTTGCCGTTGGCCAAGGTAAACGACTCGTCCACGGTATTCGCCGGATCGAATTCATCCTTCCAGCCCCCGTTGAAATAGATCGCATTGATCAATACAGCAACGCCGCCTGGAGGCTCGCTAAAGATGGAGGGGATCATCCCTTCCGTCTTCTTGTTCACCCAGTCGTTGATCTGGTTCATAGCCTTGTCTTCCCCTAAATGGGTCCCTTTGGCCACTGCCCCATAGCTGTCTTGAAGCGTGTTCAGATAGTCCTTCTTCATAGCCACTCCCTGCTGATACCAGACGGAATTGGCCACATTCAGGACTACGCCGTTTCCGCGCTCCAGAAGCGTTGATAGCTGGTGGTTCCCTTCATTGACGTCTGCCAGGGGCTGGTCCATCCAGCCGAGCATGGCGGACATCTCGGCCGCCGTATCCCCTGCAGCGCCGTTGTATGCCAGCGCAAGCGCTTGGGTAATGCTGTAAGGTGATAGAATCAAGTTCTCTTGTTCCAGCTCCGTTGCGAGCGATTGATGCAGCCGCAGCGCAAAATCACGCCCGGCTTGCGTCATGCCTTGATCGACCTTGGCCAATACGTTTTTACGTTCCGTTTCCGACAACACCTTGATTTTTTTCTGCTGCTCCTCCTTTTTCCCGCCAGCGGTTTGAATCTTGTCCCCCTGACCGCAGGCAGTGAGCCATATGAGCAAGCAAGCACAGGCAATAACCGTCCATTTCCGCATGGTAAACGCCCCTTTTTATGGATAGTTCGCTACTAACCTATAGAGACGCTTTAATGTATCCTAATGTTGCATACAATGGCGCCATTATCCATTTGCATTGGTAATTCCCCCCAGGCGGAGGTACAATGGATGTGCAATCAAGCACCGGTTTGCGGTCTTTTCAAAAAAGCGGAGGAATGATCTACATATGCAAAATATCGTGATTCAAGGCAAGCTAGTAACGCTTCGAACCCGTCGTCCGGAGGATACGCCTGTTCTCTACGAGCTTATATACGGTACCGACAACCCGATGTGGAAACAATACGACGCCCCCTACTTTCCCTTAAAGCATGTCTCCTATGAGGTATTTGAAACACAGTGGAGCTCCGATTTCGAATCCGGTCGTTTTCCCAGTGATCTGCTCATTGAAGTCCAAGGTCAAACGATTGGGCTCGTGACCTTCTACTGGGAGCATGAGCCCTCGAAGTGGCTGGAAGCGGGCATTACCATTTATGACCCGCAGCATTGGAGCGGAGGCTATGGAACCGAGGCGCTGTCCCTGTGGGTGGATTGCCTGTTTCGTCATCTCGATATCGCCCGGGTCGGCATTACGACCTGGTCCGGAAATCCACGGATGATGCGCTGTGCAGAGAAGATCGGGATGCGCCTGGAAGGACGCATGAGAAAATGCAGATATTATAATGGGGTTTACTATGATTCCATTCGCATGGGCGTACTGAGGGAAGAGTGGGAGGAACGCAAAGCTTCAAGCAACCCGAGCTGCATCGGCCACTCTGTCAAATAACATGCTGCGTGCATTCAAAGCGCGGACACACCGAAAACGAGCCGGTCGGGGATCTCCCCCGCCGGCTCGTTCCGTATGCGGCATCCTGGTTATAAGAGGTTACAAGCCGGCCAGCACCTGATACCAGACGCCGCGCTTGGAATACAGCGTCTCGCGGACGGTATCCCAGCCCCCCAAATATTCGATATCGAACAGCCCCGGCGGGTTCGGGAAGCGGTCCTTCGTCTCGGCGTAAACCGTTTCCTCTACCGGGCGGAAGCCATGCTTGACAAAGATGCGCTGCGCATCCGGTGAATACAAGTATTGAACGAAGGCTTCAGCCACATCGGATGTCCCGTGCTCCTCGGCATACTTCTCGACCACAACGGCTGGATTCTCGATCAGCATCGTGTGTTCCGGCACCACGATATCATAAGGCACCCCTTGCGCGATGCGTGCCAACAGTTCGTTCTCATACGTGACAATGACATCGCCGACCCCGTACTCAAAGGCAGCCATGGACGCCCTGCCGCTCTTGTCGAGCGACTCCACGTTCCGATGCACCGCTTCAAGAAACGCCTTCGCTGCCGCAGGATCCCGTTGTCCCTTCGCTTCCGACTGCTTCAGCCCTGCGCCGTAAATGGCGTTGATATCCCACTGGGCGCCTCCCGACGTCTTCGGGTTCGGATACAGAACTTTCACGCCCGGTTTCGTGAGGTCGTCAAAATCCCGAATCCCTTTCGGGTTTCCTTCCCTTGTGCCCAGCACGACGATCGAGCGCGTCACCATGCCGCCATAAGCTTGATTCTTCCACTCCTTCGACACCAGGCCCGACCTGACCAGCTTGTCGACGTCCCCCTCCATGGCGAGCAGTGTCACATCCGCTTCGAAACCGCCTGTAATCGCGCGTGCCTGGGTTCCGGATGCCTCGTACGATTCCTGAAAACGGATCGTCTCACCCGTCTGCTCCTTCCACTTCTCCTGGAAGGCCGGAATAATCTCGTGCATGGCGTCCCGGGCGACACTGTATGCGCCAAGGACAAGCGTCCTTTCGCCAGGCCGGACGGTTACCTCTTGGGATGGCTCCTTCTCAGCGCATCCGGCGATCAGGAAGCCGAAGAGAAGCGCCATGCCGATCAGCAGGAATGAGACAGGGTGATTTCTCAAGATTCGCATGATACCACTTCCCTCCGTATAGTTAGAACGGTCAGATCATGATCGGCATCGGATCGACCTTTAGTCGATTCTCTTCAATCCAGCTGTGCTCCTCATTGAACAGATAAGCCCGATGTACGAGCACCCGGACTTGCTGCCCCGGATGCAGCGTCTCCTTCTCCAAGGAACGATACGTGATTAATTTATGGCCCTTAACCTCGACCTCAACGAGCCATTCGCTTCCGCGGAAATGCAGATGGCGAACGATCCCGGTCTCCGTTGCGGACAGCACCGGGAAATCATGCTCGCTGCCGAGCTCGATATATTCCGGCCGAATGAGCGCGCGCGTAGCGTGCTTGTTCACGGCCGCTTCGAAGCCCTTCAGCTCGCCGGCACTGGCAATGACGGTGGACTCGCCGATAAAGGACGCAACAAACGGCGTCTTCGGCTCCTTATAAATATCCCAAGGCGTTCCCTTCTGCTCGACCCGCCCCTGATTAATGATCATGATTTCATCCGCAACCTCGATGGCCTCATCCTGGTCATGGGTAACGAAAATGGACGTAATGCCCACCCGCTCGATTAGCTCCCGCAGCCAGGAGCGGAGCTCCTGGCGAATCTTCGCATCGATCGCCGCGAACGGCTCATCCAGGAGCAGCAGCTGCGGCTCCGGAGCTAGTGCCCTTGCGAAGGCGACGCGCTGGCGCTGGCCGCCTGACAATTGATGCGGGTATCTGTGCTCGAATCCTTTGAGCCCGGTGAGCTCCACCAGTTCCGTCACCTTGTCTTTGATTCTTGCTTTCGGCTCTTTCTTAATCTTCAAGCCGAATGCGATGTTGTCATATACGGTCATATGCTTGAACAATGCATAATTTTGAAAAACGAATCCAATCCCCCGCTCCTGAGGCGGCAGGTCGTTGACCACCTGGCCGTGAAAGGAAATCTGGCCCGAGTCCGGGGTCTCAAGCCCTGCCAGCATGCGCAGAATCGAGGTTTTGCCGCCGCCGCTCGGACCGAGAAGCCCGATCAGATGCCCCTTCTCGATTTCGAAGCTGACATCCTTTACCGCGTGAAACGTACCGAAATGCTTATTCAGATCGCGAACTTCAACATGCATGTCAATGCACTTCCTTTCTTTTCTTGGCCCACTCCATCATCAGCAGCAGCGCCACGGAAAAAGCCGCGAGCACGAGAGCCACTCCGTTGGCGGCAGCCACGTTAAAATTCTCGACATCCTGATAAACAAGCGTTGTCGCCGTTTGCGTCTTGTTCATGATATTGCCCGACACCACCAGCACAGCACCGAATTCGCCGAGAGAACGGGCGACCGTAAGCACGAGGCCGTATACGACAGCCCAGCGAATGGAGGGCCAGGTCACCTTGCGGAACGTGGTCCAGCTATAAGCTCCTAGCGTAGCGGCAGCCTGCTCCTGATCATGTCCGATCTCCTGCAGCACCGGCATCACCTCGCGCACCATCAGCGGGAACGTCACAAAAAGGGTGGCAATGACCATGCCCGGGAAGGCATAAACTACCTTAAAGCCGATTCCTTCAAAAAATCCGCCGATGATACTGTCGGGACCCAGCAGCAATACAATCATAAGGCCGCCGATGACCGGGGAAACGGCGTAGGGAAGATCGACGATGCTGTTCAGGATGCTTTTGATTTTATGGCTCAGCCAATTCGCCCTGACCAAATAGAGCGCCATCATAATGCCGAACAAAGCATTAAGTATAGTAACAACGATTACGATAAGTCCTGTCATCATCAAGGCATGCAGCGCCTCCGGGCGAAAGAGCCCCTCGGCAAATCCATCAAGCCCGTTCTCAAATGCCCCAATGGCGATGCGGGACAATGGAATGATGAGGAGAAATATAAATACGGCATAGGTTAATCCGATCCACAGCCTTCTCACATCCGTCTCCCCCTCTGCTGAACCGTATTGATGATCCATAAGATGAGGAACGACAGCGTAAGGAGCATAACGGATACGGCTGCGGCCCCTGCCGGGTTGTCACTCTCGATTTCTCCGAAAATGAATACGGAGGCAATCAACGTTCGTCCAGGGATATTTCCGGCTACCAATACGACTGCGCCGAACTCGGCAAGCGCTCTGGAAAATGCCAGCATCCCTCCGCTGATGATGCCGGGCAGCATAGAAGGCAGAATGACCTTGAAAAAGGTTGTTGTCTTGGATGCTCCCAGCGTATAGGCCGCCTCTTCCTCAAGCGGATCCAGCTCCTCCAGCAGCGGCTGAACCGCCCGAATGACGAACGGAAACGTGACGAACAGCATGGCAATGACGATGGCCGGCTGATGAAACACGATCTCGAAACCCAGCTTCTCCGCTGCCTCGCCGATCAGACTTCCAGGTCCCAGTAAGAGCAATATCATAAGCCCTCCGACCGCGGTAGGAAGGGCAAAGGGCAAATCCACCAGACTATTGAGCAGCGTTCTTCCCGGAAAGCGGTATTTTGTCAGCACCCAGGCGATCATCGTTCCGATAAGCACGTTGATCAAGGTAGAGATCAAGCCAAGCTTGATCGTTAGAAGCACGGCCTTCCAGGCGATCGGCTCCACGATGCTCTCGGCGAAATGGCTCCAACCGGCAGAAAAAGACTGTACATATACGCCAAAAATCGGCAGCACGATCAGGGCAAAAAAATAAAGCAGTACCGTGCTCCGAAATCCCCATGTCCATCCCTTATGGCGTATCCATGTTGTCACAATGCACCCCTCCCGCCTCCGGAACTTACTTCCGGTCGACTCGTACGCAGAATTCATCTTTATATTTCCTATTTGTATACTTGGTTTTTTTGCTTAAACATACTTTACCAAATGCGGAATCCGATCGTCAATCCATCTTTTGCAGTTTATAGGGTAAAATAATAATAAATATGGAAAAAGTTGAGGAGGTTTTTATTTTGCTGTTTACAGGGGAATTACGTACACAGGGACGGGACGAGTTGAGGGATATTACCCGGGAGGTTGCTTCCTTCGTGAAGCAAAGCGGGGTTCAGCAAGGGACAGCGCTGATCTACTGCCCTCATACGACGGCAGGCATTGCCATTAATGAGAATGCCGATCCGGACGTGAGACGGGATGTGCTGATGTCGCTGGATGAGGTGTATCCGTGGGAGCACCCCAAATACCGTCATGCCGAAGGGAATACGGCTTCCCATCTGAAATCCATCACATGCGGCCCTTCCCAGACCGTCATTATTCATAACGGACATCTGCTGCTCGGACGCTGGCAGGGCATTTATTTCTGCGAATTTGACGGACCGCGGCAGCGGCAGTACCATGTGAAGATCATGGAGGGATAATTAAGCTTTCGGAGTATGCCATCAGAAAAAAGACAGGCATCATGCTAGAGCGTGATGTCTGTCTTGATGTTACATCAGGTGATTGACGTTTCAACGCAACATCGTTGTAATCCATTGAAGCATCAAGCGAAAACGGTACGGCAAAAACGGGGACTAGACCCGGCTGTACAAGCTTCGGCATAGTACCTTGATATGGGTGAGTGCGGCGGGTTTGATCTCTTCAAAACCGATCCGGTCCTGAATGTAATACGATATAAAGCCATGCAGCGACAAAAATAAAGTCAGCGGAACGGTGCGCCGCTCCTCCTCGCTATAGTTCTCCTCAAGCAAATATTGACGGACAAGCGTAGCGAACATTTCAAAACAACGCCCCTGCTCAGAGCGACAGTAGGACAGCAGCTCCTCGTCCCGGATCATGAACATGATCTCGTATTGGTACGGATTGTCCAGACCAAAACGGACGAACTCCAGCATCAGCTGCTCCAGCTTCGAAACTCCGTCACAGGGAGGCTTTCCCGACACTTCCAACAGCAAATCATTCAGATCATTGAAATCCTTCACGACAATGGCGTAGAATAGCTCCGCCTTTTCCTTAAAATGATAGTACAAGGAGCCGTGGCTATAACCCAGATGCTGCCCGATGCTGCGCATCGAAATGGCCCTGTAGCCTTTTGTTATAAACAAATGCCTGGCTGCTTCCAATATCCGCTCCCTGGACAACTCGCGTTCAACTGCTCTTCTTGCCATATTATTTTATTCCCCTTCAATAAAATAAAGCCGCTCTCCCTCCGTGATCAAGGACTGCCCCTGCGTCAAATCAACCATCCAGGCGATAAAGCTCTCGGCCTCGCCGTCCAGCGGCAAGCAGGTCAATGTCACTGTATCGGCAAAGCCCGTCTCTCCCATGCGGACACCGCGGTTGCGGAGCTCGTTCTCTACCTTTCCGAGCCAAGTATAATCCAGTTCCACGAAAACCTCCCGGTGGAGTACTCTCGTAATCGGATCCCCCGACTCAATGGCGGCAACCGCTCCGTCCGTATAAGCCCGAATAAGTCCGCCCGCACCCAGCATGATGCCGCCGAAATACCGGGTGACGACGATCGCTATATTTTTCCGCCCCTGGCTGCGGATCACTTCCAGAATCGGCTTGCCGGCCGTACCGCTCGGTTCCCCGTCATCGGACTGCTTCTGGATTTCGTCCCGCTCGCCGATCATGTAGGCGGAGCAGTTATGCGTCGCGTTCCAATGCTTCTTCTTGATGTCTTCAATAAATGCGATGGCTTCCTCCTCGGTCGCAACCGGCATCACATGACCGATGAATCGGGATTTCTTGATGACGATTTCCTTGGAGCCTGCCTGACGCACCGTCTTGTAACGATCCAACATGAATGAATAACCACCCCTTACTATCGGGCTCTCTACCCCGAAGCGGCATAACAAGCAATGCCCGCATATGGATGCAAGCTTCCGCGGGTGAACCCGAGAACGAACAAATTACCAAGAAAGCAGTTCCCGGCACAAAAAAATATGCCGGCGAACTGCTTTCTTCAGCGTCTTGCGTTAAAATTCCATGATGTGTCAGGTTTATTCGGAAAGTCTCGCTTCCAATTCGGCTTTTTCCTTCTCATATCCCGGTTTGCCAAGCAGAGCGAACATATTCTTCTTGTAAGCCTCTACGCCCGGTTGGTCAAACGGGTTCACACCCAACAAGTAGCCGCTGATACCGCATGCCTTTTCGAAAAAGTATACCAGATATCCGAACGAATAGGGAGTGAAATCTGGAATTGTCACAATCAAGTTCGGAACTTGTCCGTCCGTATGGGCCAGCATCGTGCCCTGGAATGCTTTTTTGTTGACGAAATCCAGCGTTTTTCCGGTCAAGAAGTTAAGGCCGTCCAGATCTTCCGGATCCGATTCGATCGTAATGTGCTCGGAAACGTTCTCCACCTGAATGACGGTTTCGAAGATATTGCGGCTGCCTTCCTGAATGAATTGGCCCATGGAGTGCAGATCGGTCGAGAAATCCACCGATGCCGGATAAATGCCCTTGAAGTCCTTGCCTTCGCTCTCGCCGTACAGCTGCTTCCACCATTCGGATACGAAGTGCAGGGAAGGCTCGTAGTTAACCAGAATCTCGATAGCCTTGCCTTTGCGATACAACGCGTTCCGAACAGCGGCATACTGGTACGCTTCGTTCTCGGCAACGTTCGGGCTGCTGTATTCCTTCGCAGCATCAGCCGCGCCTTGCATCATCTCTTCGATGTTGATGCCGGCGGTTGCGATCGGAAGAAGTCCCACGGCCGTCAGTACCGAGTAGCGTCCGCCTACGTCGTCAGGGATCACGAAGGACTCGTAGCCTTCCTCATTGGCAAGCTTCTTGAGTGCGCCCTTCGCTTGGTCCGTTGTCGCGTAGATCCGCTTGCGCGCTTCCTCCTTGCCGTATTTCTTCTCGAGCTCGGCACGGAAGATCCGGAATGCGATGGCCGGCTCCGTCGTTGTGCCCGATTTGGAGATTACGTTGACGGAGAAGTCCTTGCCCTCAATCAGATCAAGCAGATGCTTCACATAAGTGGAGCTGATGTTGTTGCCTGCAAAATATATTTCAGGCGTCTTGCGCTTGTCCTTCGGCAGTTCATTATAGAACGAATGGGACAGCATCTCGATCGCAGCGCGGGCGCCGAGATAGGAGCCGCCGATGCCAATGACGATCAGCACGTCGGAATCGCTCTGGATTTTAGCCGCCGCTTTCTGGATTCGCGCAAATTCTTCTTTATCATAATTCGTTGGAAGGTCGATCCAGCCCAAATAATCGGAGCCGGCGCCTGTGCCTTTATGTAGCTGCTCATGAGCGGTGCGGATCGGCTCCGCGAAATAATCCACCTCGTGTTGATTGACGAAAGTTAGTGCTTTACTATAATCAAATTTGATTTTTTTAGACATGCCTCTAAACCTCCTGTGAATTTAGGAATAGGATACTGTAATTTGATAGGGACCGCAAGGTCCGCAAGCGAACCGTCATGCATTCTTCATCGTTCCTTCGAATCCGGCAATCCGGCGCTTCCTCCGGTGAAGACTGGCTTCGGTTCGGAAACACGTGCTAAGATAGAATGGATCAGGAATCCATAAGCGAAGGTGATAGCTATGAAGAAAATCGGCTTTATCGGGCTCGGCACCATGGGCGCACCCATGGCAGCCAACCTGCTTAAACAGAATTATGACGTTACCGTGTACAACCGGACCAGTGAAAAATGCCGTCCGCTCGCCGAACAGGGTGCTTCCGTTGCGGATACCCCGCGCGAAGCCGCA
The DNA here is from genome assembly GCF_038003785.1 of Paenibacillus sp. FSL W8-0919. Taxonomy (NCBI): domain Bacteria; kingdom Bacillati; phylum Bacillota; class Bacilli; order Caryophanales; family Paenibacillaceae; genus Paenibacillus; species Paenibacillus sp. FSL W8-0919. Next base: position 2,503,127 of record NZ_JBBOPV010000001.1, on the reverse strand, counting down.
GAAGGACAAGATGTCGTTATCACGATGGTAAGCAATGATGAATCCATCCGGGACGTCTTCTATGGCGAGAACGGTCTGCTGGGCTCGCTAAGGGAGGGCATGACCGTCATCGACTGCAGCACGATCTCCCCAAGCCTCGTCAAAGAAATTGCGTCCGCCGTTTCCGGACTTGGCGCATCCTTCCTTGACGCGCCCGTAACCGGCAGCAAGCCTGCCGCGATTGACGGAACACTGGTCTTCATGGTCGGCGGCGATGCTGAGGTCATAGCGGCTCAGTCGGACATATTCGAGACGCTTGGCAAAAAGGTTATCCACATGGGCGCGAACGGAAGCGGCGCGGTGGCCAAGCTCGCGCATAATACCATCGTCGGCATCAATAATCTGGCGCTTGCCGAAGGGTTCGCCATTGCCGCCAAATCCGGCATTCCGGCAGATAACTTCCTCGAGCTGGTTCAGCTCGGCTCGGCGGGCAGCAAAGCGGCGGAGCTGAAAGGCCGCAAAATTATCGACGGCGACTTCAGCAATCAATTCTCCTTGGCGCTTATGCTTAAGGACTTGAAGCTGGCATCCTCGCTCACCGACAGTGCCGGCATGCCGTCCCCGATGCTGAATCTGGCGAAGAGCCTGTTCCAGGCCGGAGCCAGCGAAGGCTACGGCGAGGAGGACCTGTCCGCTGTCGTGAAATGCTACGAGGCATGGATCGGCCAGAAAATCGGAGGCACGGAGCTGCAATAAGCTCAAAGCCGAAATCAAAGCCGAGCTCTAAATCCTCAAGTCATGCAATCAGCAAGCTCTAAGCTCTAAGCTCTAAGTAAGCTTTAAGACAAGCTCAAAAGCAAGCTGAGGCAAGCTCAACGTCAGATTGATGCAAGCTGACATATAACGTAATAGCTGGCATCCACATCGTAACGGCTCGTTTCCCTAAGTATCCGTCAATGACACGCGGACCGGGGAACGGGTCTTTTTTTGTGTGATCGACCCACTAGCAAGAATCAGTGATCCCCTGCTGATTTACCGAGCGCGGCAGTCGAAGCTTCGCGCCTTGGATCAGGACGCCGGATAAGAGCAGCAGTAATCGGTAACGGTGCGGATCTCCAGCTTAAAGCTCGAGTTGCCCGGCACGTCGAAGGTGGCGCTCCCCTGAATCTCCCGCCATTCCTGCTCACCCGGAAGAAGAACCCGTAGATCGCCCGACAAGATCTCCATAATTTCCGGGCCGTCCGTGCCAAATTCGTAGCTGCCCGGCAGCATGATGCCCAGCGTTACCTTTTGGCCATCCTCCAAGACCACCGTGCGGCTCGTCACGTTCCCCTCATAATAAATGTTGGCTGCCTTAGTAATCGTAGCATTCTTGAATTGCGACATCGTTCTGCTCCCCTCCAAAATATGTAAAGCAAGATATATGACGACACCCGCATGAAGCGGGTGCCGGTTGATCCTATGGAGTTCGTTCTAAATGAATTACAGCAGCGCTTTGACGCGGCTGACGACATTTTCAACGGTGAAGCCATACTCCGCAATGACACGGTCGCCAGGTGCGGAAGCACCGAAGATGGAGATGCCGAGAATGTCGCCTTTTTCGCCGACGTAACGCTCCCAGCCGAACGGATGGGCCATTTCAACGGCAAGGCGGGCTTTCACGTCCGGAAGCAGGACGGAATCTTTGTAAGCCTGATCCTGGCTGTCGAACAGATCCCAGCTTGGCATGCTGATGACGCGGACATGGATGCCCTCTTCAGCGAGCGCCTCTTGGGCTTTGACCGCAAGCTGCACCTCGGAGCCGGTCGCGATGATTTGCGCCTGCACCTTGCCGCCTTTGGCATCGGATACGACATAAGCGCCGCGTTTGATGCCTTCGCGGGCGTTGTCTACCGTGCCTGCAAGAATCGGCAGGTTCTGACGTGTCAGCACGAGAGCAACCGGACGGTCCGTATTTTCAACCGCATAAGCCCATGCAGCCGACGTTTCGTTGGCATCCGCCGGACGGATCACGGTCAGGCCTGGGATAATGCGCAGGGACGCGAGCTGTTCAATCGGCTCGTGGGTTGGGCCGTCTTCGCCAACCGCGATGCTGTCATGCGTCAGCACGTAAGTTACCGGCAGCTTCATCAGCGCAGCCAGACGAATAGCCGGACGCAGATAATCCGTAAACACGAAGAATGTGCCGCCGAAGATTTTCAATCCGCCATGAAGCGCAATCCCGTTCATCGCGCCGGCCATCGCAAATTCACGAACGCCGTAGTAGACGTTGCGGCCTTCATAGCTTTCAGGCGTAAAGGACGGCAGATCGTTAAGATGCGTCATTGTGGAGCTCTCCAGATCCGCAGAGCCGCCAAGCAGATGAGGCACGCCGGATGTCAGGCCGTTCAGCGCTTTGCCGGATGCAACGCGGGTGGAAACGGCTTTGTCCTCGGCGCTGTATTTCGGAAGATCCTTATCCCAGCCCTCAGCAAGCTTGCCGGATTCGCCGCGCTCGAACTGCGCTGCGAGTTCAGGGTAAGCTTCTTTATATTTCGCGAATTGATCGACCCAAGCTTGGTATGCGGCGATTCCGCGCTCCTTCACTTTGCCGAAATGCTCGCGCACTTCTTCAGGCACATAGAAATCCTCTTCGTATACCCACTTGTAGAATTCCTTGGTCAGCTTCGCTTCCTCGGTTCCGAGCGGGGAGCCGTGCGTACCGCCATGTCCGCCCTTGCCTTGCTTGTTCGGGCTTCCGTAGCCGATGATCGTCTTCACTTCGATCAGCGTCGGACGACCGGTTTCGGCTTTCGCTTCCTCGATCGCTTTCTCAATGGCAGGCAGATCGTTGCCGTCTTCGACGCGCAGCACCTGCCAGCCGTAAGCTTCAAAACGCTTCGCTACATTTTCGGAGAAGGCCAGGCTCAGCTCGCCGTCCAGGGAGATATCGTTGGAATCATACAGCATGATCAGCTTGCCAAGCTTCAGATGGCCAGCCAGGGAAGCCGCTTCGGAAGCAACGCCTTCCATCAGGTCGCCGTCGCCGCAGATCGCGTACGTATAGTGGTCGACAACTTTGAAATCGTCCTTGTTGTAAGTCGCGCCCAGATGCGCTTCCGCCATCGCCATGCCGACTGCCATCGCAACGCCTTGTCCAAGCGGTCCTGTCGTGGCGTCTACGCCTGCCGTATGACCGTATTCCGGATGGCCCGGCGTCTTGCTGCCCCATTGACGGAACTGCTTCAGATCCTCCAGCGAGAGATCATAGCCGCTCAGGTGAAGCAAGCTGTACAGCAGCATGGAACCGTGGCCTGCCGACAGCACAAAGCGGTCGCGGTTAATCCAGCTCGGCTGATCCGGGTTATGGACCATGGTCTTCGCGAACAATTGATAGCCCATTGGCGCAGAGCCCATCGGCATGCCCGGGTGACCGGATTTCGCCTTCTCGATCGCATCGATCGCCAGCGTCCGAATCGTCGCGATGGACAGGTTGTCGATCGTTTGATTATGTTCAGTTGTCATGATTCGTCCTCCTCAAATCTTCTCCGTCGTAAGCTTCGAATATGAAGTCATCTTACGCCCCTTCGGCCCTGTTATGTAGCAATGAGGGCAGTTAGGAATGTTGAGAATATCATTTTGACTCTTATTGTATCACCAGACGTGATTCATTTCCATAACGTAATTTTCGTTGTTTTCCAAATTGACACAAAAGCCGCGAATGTCCCTCCTGCATTATTTCCTTTATTAGACGGGTTATAACCGTGAGAAGCAAATCTTAAACGAGCCGCTGGAAATAAGGCCCGGGAATCCACTCCCCAGGAAAACATCAGGACGTTCCAGACTCCCGAATACGCCTGCCGTTTTAGGCTCCGTCCATCCCCAAGCTGGCTTCCTTGTACGAAAAAAAAGCCCCGGTCCAGACACAAATGGTCTGGCCGGAGCCTTCGGATTGGCATTCAAGCTCATCGGCGGGTTCCCCGCTTCTTGGCCTGGAGGAGGCGATCCATGGAGGAGCCTCCTCCCGCTGCCGGCCCGGTTCCCTCGGGCCGGCGCTCTCCGCCCCCGGTGCCTTCGGCGGCGGGGGCGGCGGAGGCGGCGCGCTTCCGCGGCGCGCGCCCTCCCCTGCGGCCGGCTTCGCCTTCGCCGGCCGCTCTCCCGCAGCGGGGCTGCCCCCCGCGGTGCGGTGCGCGTGCCTCCGGCTGGGCCTTGCGGCCCCCAGCCGGAGCCGCGCCGGGCGCCGGGGCGGGGTTCCCGCCCCCGGCGGAAGCGCCTGCGCCGCTGCGCTCCTGCGCGGGCGGCGCCTTGGCCGGCGGCGATGCCTGGCCGCCGCCGTAGAAGGTGGCGGCGCGGGCTTTGCGCGCCGCCAGCCGCTCGAGGCCGGTGCGCTGCCCGGCCTCGCCGGCGGGAGCCGGCCGCCTGCGGAGCAGGGCGGCCAGGCGGGCGCCGAGGGCGGCCCATGGCAGCGCCAGGCGCCGCACGGCGATGTCGGCGACCCACAGCAGAAGGGCCGCAACTAACAGCGGATAGCTCCAGTCATGCAGCTGCATCCGGGAAGCCGCCTTCCCGTCAAATACCTCCTTGGGGTTATCCCAGGACAGCACGCGTCCGCCCGTAAGCTCAGCAAGACGGGTCAGCCCTTCCTCGCCGTCCCCGGACGAGATCCGGTATTCCGGCGAATAAGGGACGACAAAGCCCGTTCCCGGCGCTGCCGCTCTCGATCCGTCTCCACTCGCATCCTCGAGCGAAAGGAGGAAAGCGCCCGGCTTCGTCACATTCACAAGCCCTGTATAACGGCCCGGCGCCTCCTGAACCAGCTCCACCTTCTGCTCGCCGGCTTCGTCATCTCCAATGACCGCATTCAGCTTCTCGGGCGGCTTCTCCCCGTTGGTCGTTACCTGCAGCCTCACCTGGTTCCCGGCCGTTTCCGTCGTAACCTCATAGGGTGAGGAGGTAAACTGCGGGAACGTCCATTTTACGATCTCCGTCAGCGTATCCGCAAAGGCGTTCCAGGACACCCATTCCTTCGACCATTTCCCGCTTAAATCGCTCGTCCATGCCACGCTCCGGCCCGAGCCGTACTGCCAGCGGGCGAGCACCGGATCCGGCTCCGGGCTGGCCAGCACCGTCTGAGCCGTCGACTTCGGCGTTGTCGCCACATAACCGTACAGCCCCGGGACGCCCTCTTGAAACAGGCTTGCCCAGTCTCCCGCCTGCTGAAGCGCGGGGACGAACGGCTTATCGACAATATAAGACTTGGCCATCATGACGGCCTCCCGGCTGAAAATCGCTGGCAGCGTCGTTTCGTCCTCCACGAAGTAGAAGCGTCCCTTGGCGGCTTCCGCCAAGGTTTGCAGCAGGTTGACGTCTGCATCCATGCCGACCGCTACCGAGGACATCGTGATTTTATTCTTCACCATTGTATCGGTCAAATCCTGATATCCCGAATTGAAGGCCGACTGGCCGTCCGTCATCAGAATGATATGCCTGCGCTGGGATTTAATCTTCAGCATCTCATCCAAGGCGGATGAAACCGCCGGATAAATATTCGTGCCGCCGTTGCTCGGGATCGACTGGATGCTGCTGATGATCTCTTCCTTATTTTCCAGCGTCTGAGGGGGCACCACCCACCAAGGCGCGTCGTCGAAAGCGACCACCCCGACCGTATCCTTCGGCCTGAGGAGCTCCACCGTGCGCATCGCGGATTCTTTCGCAAGCTCGATCTTTTCCCCGCTCATGCTTCCCGAGCGGTCAATGACCAGAATCAGCCCGAGCGATGGGATTTCCCGCTTGCCCTCAAGCTCCATGGACACTGGCAGCGCCTTCTCGATCGGCGTCTTGAAATAGCCGCCCATCCCGAAGCTGTCTTCGCCGCCGGCCATCATGAACCCGATGCCGAAGCTGCGAACCGCCTGTTCGATCAGCTCCATTTGTTTTCCACCGACACGGCTGCCCGAAACATCGTTGAATATGATGCTGTCATAAGCGGCGTACTTCGCGGCATCGAGCGGCAGCAGCTCCGGCGGAATGACCTCGGTACCGATCATGCCGGACTCAAGAGCCGCCGTAATGTTGCCGGAGGTCCCCGGGGTGCCTTCAACGATCAGCACCCTCGGCGGTCCGTCGACCCGGGTAAAATCAAATGCGGCATTGTTGGCCGCAGATTCATCCCCGTCCATGAATATTTCAGCCCGGTACCTGTGAAGACCCGGGTTCTTGGCAAGTCCCTTGATCGCAAAACGGTTCTCCCCCGGCGATACCTCCACGCGTTCCCGTCCGATTTCCCGGTTGTCCTCATAAATGCGTAGCTCACCGGCGGTTTTGAAGGTGCTGCGAATGAGCGCCTCCACATAGAAGGATTCCGCTTGGTAGAGCTTCTCCGGCACCTTCAGCTCCTCGACGGCGACATCCCGGATCTCTTGCTTCGGAGCCGGGAGGACATCCACCGCGATGCCTCGATCCTTCAGCAGCCTTCCGGCGGCCGTCATGCTTCCGACATTCTCTTCCCCATCGGAGATCAGCACGATTCGGGAATCGCCGTTTCCATCCAGAAGGCTTCCGGCAAGCTGCAGGCCCGATTCCAGTCCCGTGAACCGCCCTTCAAGCAGCGCATCCAGCGACGCGCCGGCCGACCCGTCCGCCGAGAGACGCCGCTCCACTGCGCCTTCGAGGCCCGTGGAGACGACCGCGGTTGTATCCTCTTCCCCTTTGGCTGCAATGGACTCGCCGATCCAGCTTGTGATCCGTGACGGGTCTCCCATGCTGTCCGATCGGTCCGCCAAAAAGACGACCTGTTTATCCCGCAGCACGGTGAACCCGTGCAGGCCCGACAGCATGAAGATGAGCAGCAAAATGACCAAGGTTCTCAGACCCAGCGCCAGCTTCCGCCGAAAGCCGCTTAACCGGAAATCCGACCGGTATGCATAATACAGAAAGATCCCTGCCGGGATCAGCAGCAGCAGCAACCATGGATGACTAAATTGAACGCCCACGCTGGTACACCCCCCATTCTGCAGCGATCACGGCCAGCGCCAGCGCAGCAAGCCAAGGCATAAGCGAACCGGCCTGGCTGGCCGCTCTGCGCTGCTCTGCAGCCGAAGCGCCGCTGCCTTGATCTCCTCCGCCGGACGCTGCGCCAGAGCCGGTCTGGCTCACCGCCGGACCTTGCGTCGTGCTCAGGTCCGCTTCGTACGGATCAGCCGTCACCGCAAGCCAATACGACGTCGTCTCTACCGCTTCGTTCTGTTGTTCGAACGCATACAGTCCCGGAACGTCCGGTACCGTCTGCACCGTTGAAATGCCGCTCTCGCTCCGCTGCACCTCGACGGTATCCGGTCCGTCCGCAAGAGCAAGCCCGCTCTTGGGTACCCACTTGGCGGATACCGCATCAGCCGCTACAGGAATATCCGCCTGGGCCCCGGCCAGGAATCGCCCAAGCCCGGTCCCTGAGCCGGAAGTCATCCAATCGAGTGCATTATTCACCAATACCGGGAATTCAGGCGACAGAGGCAGATCGCTGTCCTGCAGCAGGAACTGGAAGGACAATCTCGGGCGGCCTTCCGCCACACCGGCATATACGAGCGGCTGCTCCCCCAGCCGGATAACCGGCTCTCCCCAAGCCGGCTGCTGATCGATCAGCTTGCCGAAATAAACGCCCGACATGGTCAGATACGAAGTGAGCGGATGCCGGGCCAGGACAGGCCGCCCGCCCTCGCTCCCGACCTTCGGTCCATCTCCGCCGATAGTCCACAGCGGCGTTTGCCGGGCCAGTTCTGCCCATTTCCCCTGCGTGAAGCCCTCTGGAATGCTTCCGTCCATAACAAGCAGATCGAATTCGCCGTCCGGAACAGGTGGAATATCCGGTTCTGTACGGTCATTCTTGTTTTCTGCGCCTTGACCGCCTTCGTCCTGACCGCCTTCCCCTTGTCTTCCCGAAGCTTGGTCGCCTTGACCACCGGCTGATCCGTTCACGGCGATCCGAGTCACTTCCGCTCCGCTTAGCTGCAGCGCCTTCTCCAGAAACAGATTGCCTGAGGTTAACAGCAGCACCCTTGCGGAGCTGCGGCCGGTTCCGAAGGCAAATGATTCATTATCGGCCGCATAGCCATCTTCGGATGCCAGCTCGAGCCGGTAGACCTCCGCAAACGGAAGATCGGAGAAGGATGCCGTCGCCTTCTTCTTGGGTTCGAGCTCAACGACTCTGCTCGCGAGCAGCTGGCTGTCTCCGTACAGATTTACCTCGACGGAGGAGGCCCCCTCCGCGTTCGAGCTGACCACCGCAACGCCTTCGTACGAAGATCCTGTCCCCCCCTTCGGAGAAACGCCGAACTGCTCGATCGATGCGTTGTGTTTTGCCGCCCCCTGGATCGTCTCCACCGATACCGGCACCTGGAAGGCTATCGGGACCGGATCCTGCCGCCAATGGCTGTCCGTAAATATGACAACCTCAGCATCGGGTTCCTCCCTTGTCAATGCCGCGGCAAGCGAGAGCGTCTCCCGATACGATGCCGTTCCGTAATAAGGATGCAGCGCTTCAATCGCTTCATCGATCGCGCCCCGGTCGCTTTCATGGGATACATGCGTTACAGGGCTGGATCCGGTCGACAGCAGCGTGATCTCACTCCGTCTCCCCTGATCCCGAACGTAGGCCTTCAAGCGCTCCTTCATCTGTTCCAATCGGGAGGAGTCCTCTCCTTCCCCGCTGCCTTCAGTCTGCATCTGCGCGCTCATGCTGCCCGAGGTATCGGCAACGATGACGATATGTGCGCTGCCTCCGGACACCTGCATAAAGGGCTGCATCAGCGCGAAGACCATCAACGCGGCAGCCAGAAGCTGAAGCCACAGCAGAAGCCGGTTCTGCAGCTTCTGCCACGGCCTGTTGGCCTCCAGGTTTTTAAGCACTCGCTCCCACAACAGGTGGCTGGGAACCGTTGTATCCACATATTTTCGTTTGAACATATACATCAGCATGATGGCCGGCAGCGTTAGACCGAACCATAGGCTCATCCATGATTGAATCCCCACAAACACGTTCCCTCCTTACTCCCATACCGCAATCTTGTTCACGCGGCGCGGCCCGCGGGACCACTCACCTTGCTCGTACTCGCCACTGGCGTTACTCCATGGGCACAACTTCCTAACACGCACTCGCTCCCTGGTGGCAGTCCACGGCACAACTTGCCTGCTCGGACTCACTCCCTGGTGGCGGCCCGCGGGCACCACTTGCCTTGCTCGCACTCGCTCCCTGGTGGCAGCCCGCCTAGGACACTGTGCGTTTCCCCCTGTGCGCACGATGCATAATTCGAGGCATGCTGGATCGCTCTTGAGGCTTGCCCGAAGCCTGCAGCCACCTTACCATCGCCCTTACTGCCGCAGCCCGGCAAGCCCTTCCGGGAAAGTGCGGGCGGTCCGTAGTTTAGAACGAGCAGCCCGCTATGGCTCCACGGGTTGAAGCCTAGCTGGATGCAGCAGATGCTAGCTTGAGACTACTCCCGCACCCGCCAGCACGCCAAACATGGCATCCCGCAGCGGCATGTCGGCCGGAATGAGCACGTAGGTCATCCCGCGCTCCGCACAGACGCCGGACAGCATATGGCGGTAACGCTCCAGCTCGGCTTTGTACGCTTCCAGCACCTTGCCCGTCAAGGCTACTTCCTTCCCGCTGTGCGTCTCGCTGTCAATCAGGCGAAGATCGCCGGTCAGCTTGGGGTCGAGCTCCTCCCGGGACAAAATATGGACCAGCACAACCTCCTGCCCGCTGCCGGCCAGCAGGGACAGCGCCCTGAGCAGCTCATCCTCGCCGCCTTCGAGCCAAAAATCCGAAAACACCCAGGTCATGCCCGGATGCCTTGGCAGCGCGCCGGGCTGTCCGAGCGCAGCGGCAAGGCTCCCTTCACCGCCGGTCTGCGCGCCCTGCAAGAACGAGAACAGCCGGTGCGCCGAACCTTTGCCCCGCATCACGGGCAGGCGGGCGGACAAGGTGCGGCTGTAGCAGGCAATCTGAAGCCGGTCGTATGAGGAGAGCGCCATGTATCCGACGCTTGCCGCCAGCTGGCGGGCAAGCCGCCATTTGGGGCTGCCGTGGACCGCCTGATCCGCCGCTCCCTCCGGACGTTCCCCTTCCGCAGACGATATCACCGCTCCCATCGATGCGGAGCAATCGACGAAGATGCTGACCGTCAGCTCCTGTTCGTCCATGAACTGGCGGACAAACGCTTTACCGGTACGGGAATACACGTCCCAGTCGAACCTGCGCACATCGTCGCCGGGCGTGTACAGGCGATAATCGGCGAATTCGAGCGAGGAGCCGAGGCGGCGGGACCGCCGCTTCCCCTGCTGGGTTCCCGCAACCCGCCGCTTCGCGGACAGCGTGAGCCGCTCAAGCCGCGGAAGCCATTCCGGCAGAAGCAAATGACCGGCGCCGCTCACGCGGAGGCCTCCAGCGCCTGCAGCACCTCTTGGATGACCTGATCCGTCGTCATTCCGATCGCCTGCCCCTCAAAGTTCAGGAACAGCCTGTGGCGCAGCGCTGGCAGCGCGACCGCTCGGATATCCCCGGTGGATACATGCATCCGCCCGCTGCACAACGCCCGGACCTTGCCGACCGAGATGATGGACTGAATGCCGCGGGGACCGGAGCCGAATTGGACGTATTTTTTGACCGCCTCCGGCGCGGACGCCTCCTCAGGATGCGTCATCATGAGCAGTCGGACCGCATAATCCAGTATTTCATCCGCGACCAGCACTTCCTTCGCCCCCCGCTGGATCTCCAGCAGGTCATCGCCCGTCATTTGCCGCTCGACCTGGAACGTATGCGACGACGTTGTCCGCTTTACGATCTCCTTCAATTCGTCGGCACTTGGATAAGATACTTCAATCTTCAGCAGGAACCGGTCCAGCTGCGCTTCCGGCAAGGGATAGGTTCCCTCGTTCTCGAGCGGGTTTTGCGTAGCCAATACGAAGAAGGGGTTAGGCAGACGGTGCGTTTCCCCGCCTACCGTCACCGTCTTCTCCTGCATGGCCTCGAGCAGGGCCGACTGAGTTTTCGGCGTAGCCCGGTTAATCTCATCAGCCAGCACGATGCTGCTGAAGAGCGGCCCCTTTTGAAAGGTCATCCCCGTGCTTCCATGCTGCCCGAACGACAAAATATTCGTGCCCGTAATGTCGCTCGGCATTAAGTCCGGCGTGAATTGGATCCGGGAGAACGACAGGTCCAGCGCATCGGAGACGGTGCGGACGAGCATCGTTTTTCCTAGTCCCGGTATCCCCTCCAGAAGGGCATGGCCTCCGGCAAAGATACACCAGAGCATTTGCTCCACGACCTCCTGCTGTCCGACAATGACCTTGCCGATATGTTCCCTCAGTCCAGAAATGCTCTCCATCCATTCCTGGGGTCTCACTGCAATATCCGACATGGATTAAACCTCCGTCTTCTAAATAAATTCAACGTTCGCTGCAGCCGGTTATTTAGCCGCTAAAGCCTCACGGATTCGGATTGATCTGGATGAAATATTCCTCCACCAACCCCTGCATTTGATCAGGCAGCTGATTGCGGTCCAGCGTGTTTTTGGCTTTGGACTCATAATCCCGGTACACTTCCTCGTACGGACGCGACGTGCCGGGAATGGTCGGCGATATGCCGCCCTTCTGGATATCGCCGCCGGAGCCGTTAAGCTCTCCCGAATCGTTCTGGACGTTGCCGCCGCCCTTGTAATTTCGAGGAATCGTGACAAGCTCGCGCCCTCCGCTGCCGAGCCCTGCGCCGCTTCCTACCCCGTTGCCGGAACCCGAACCGGTGCCGCTGCCAGACCCAGCCCCTGAACCCGAGCCGCTGCCAGAACCGGAGCCACTGCCTGCGCCTTGGCCGCTCCCCGATCCCTGCTGGTCCGAACCCGCGCCGGAACCGGAGCCGCCGTTCTCACTCTGCTCTCCCGAGCTTTCCCCAAGGCCAGCCTGCGCCAGCGCCTCCGCGCTTCCGCCGTTTGCCCAAGCGTCCGACACCGACATACCTCCTGCCTTCATCTGATCCGCCATGGCCAATCCCTGTGATGCGAGGGATGAGGCCAAGGCCGCTGCCGCTTCCGACTGGCTCTCCGAAGCAGCCTTTGCCAGCGCCGTTTCGGCCAGCTCTTCAGCCAGCTTCTGCAGCTCCTCTTCGAGTTCTTTCGGCAGCTTGCCTTCTTTTAGCGCCTCGGCCGCTTTGGACAACGCCTTTTCCAATTCTTCATTTCCCTGCTGCTTGGCCGCTTCCTCCGCAAGCTTTTTCAGGGCATCCGATAAACGGTCTTTCTCTTCCTGCGGCATTTTCTTGACTTGCTCGGATACCTTCTTCATCTCCTGCTTGACCTCTTCGGACTTTCCTTCTTCAAGCTTCTTACCCGCTTCGGACAGCGCCTTCTGCTGCTGCATTTGCTTGGCGAGCTCGGATAAGGCCTTGGCCTTCTCCTCCTGCTGCTTCGCCAGCTTCTCCAGCTCCTCCATCGCCTTTTCAATCTTCTCCAGCGCCTGCTCGGGCTGCTTTTCTTTAGCCAGCGCTTGCCTCAGTTCGTCCAGCTTCTCTTTCAGCTTTTGCCGATCGACCGGGTCCAGCGTCTCCTTCTCCAGCTGTTCGGCGAGCTTTTCCGTTTTGGCGGCCTGCTCCTGAATCCACTTCTTCTGTTCCTTTGCCGCCTCCACCTTTTTATCCATCGGGTTCGGGATCAGCGCCAGGACCACAACGGCGACCAGACCAACGGCGCAGATCAGCAGCTGACGGTTACGGCGGGGGGAGGGAAGACGCTCGGGCAATTGCTCCGTGAATCGCTTGCCGTAAGCTTCCGCCTGCTCCCGCTGCCAGCGGGCGGCCGCTGAATCTTCCTCCCGGAAGGACAAAGCGGTCACCATCATATCGCTTCGCTCGGGGCCCCCGGATGCCTGATCCATTGCCGCCGCCGCGTCCATCGCCGGAATCCGGCTAAGCCATCCCCAAAGAAGACCCGCAAGGAGGCCGGCCGCCGGAATGGCAGCCGCCACGATGTTCATCCACGATATCGGCACGAAACGCCCGATGATCAGCAGGAGCAGCGAAACCGCAAAGCCTGCCGCGAGTCCGTACAGCGCATAAGCGATGGCCCGGAAGCGCTGCAGCCGCCGGCGTGCCGCCTCGATTGCGCGCATGATGTTGTCCACTTATTTCTCCTCCTTCAGATCCTTCAAATGCTTTCAGGTCAGATCCGTTGCATAACCTTCATTACATACCATTTTCGGACGTACTGTGATCCTGCGGAAGCTGTTCGGCAGGCTCCTCACCCTTTCTTCGCCGAGCGACAGGCCGGATGTTCCGAATGGCAATCCAGAGCGCGAGCACGATAACGACCGAGTACACAATGACAAACTCGAGCCACAGCTCAATCGGCGCTTTGCTGTTCAGATTGCCGCCATAGAGCAGAAAGGCCTCCTTCGAGAACGAAGAGTCGAACAGGCTCATCATCGCTCCGGCCGGATTCAAGCCCAGCAGATAGCCGACCCAGGAGTGGGTGCCTGCGACAGGAGGCTGTCCTGTCACATACATATTCCGCTGCTCGATGCCCATAAAGAACAAATAGAGAAGACCCGTCACCAAGAAAATGATAAGTCCCACGCCATATGTCACGATGATGGCCACAATCGTCCGTTTGAACAGCGTCGAGAACATGACGCCGAGCGCTCCAAGTAGCAGCATCACAAACAGATAGAATAGAAAGACCGATATCAGCTGCTTCGGCGATATGCCGCCATACAGAAACACGATGCTGTACACCGGCAGCGTCGCCAGCACGATCAGCGCCATGAAGCTGAGCGCGGACACCAGCTTGCTGAGCACGATCGTTGACGAGCTTTGCTGGGTCGTCAGCAGCATGCTCAGCGTCTGCTTCTCGCGCTCGCTGCTGATGACGCCGGCCGTCAATGCCGGGGCCATGAAGGCGATCAGCACCAGCTGGGCAAAGCTCAGCACATAGAACATCATCTGGCTTACCTGCGGATCGAACCGCTGCGGTCCCCGGTTGCCCAAATACAGAAACAAATAAATGAAACCCATCGCAATCGTGCCGAGCGCCAGTATATAAAACAACACCGACAGCATTGAACGGGTCGAACGCATCCGCAGCCGGAATTCCTTGTCGATTACCGGATTGATCAATCTTCTGCTCCAATTCATTCGCGCGGGCCTCCTTTCGTAATTTCGAGAAATACGTCCTCCAGATTACTCTGTGCTTCCTGGAACGAGACAATCGGGATTTCCCAGGAGATCACCTTCCGCAGAAGCTCGCTCTGCTGTACATCGTCGCCGCTGTAATGAACGTGAACCCCGGTGTTGTCCGTCAAGACGGACGTCACAAGCGGCTCATCCCGCAGCTTTTCGGCCAGCTCCTCACCTCGCTCGAGCGTGCGGATATGGATGACTTTTGTAACCCGCAGACGGTTCTGGATATCGGATACCTTGCCCTGCGCCACCATTTCGCCGTGCTCAATGACGCCGATTTCATCCACCATTTCCGCCAGCTCCGGCAAAATATGCGATGAGATGATAATCGTCTTGCCCATCTGCTTCAATTCCTTCAGAATTTCGCGCATTTCGATCCGCGCCCGCGGATCGAGCCCCGACGCCGGCTCATCCAGAATGAGGACCTCCGGATCATGAACAAGACAGCGGGCAAGGCATAATCGCTGCTTCATCCCCCGCGAGAGGCTGTCTACATACGTATCCGCCTTATCGGTCAGGTTAACCAGCTCCAGCAGCTGCGGAATGAGCTGCTCGCGCTCGGCGCGGGGAATCCCGTAGCTCGCTCCATAAAAATGCAAATACTCCGTAGCTTTCAGCTGATCATAAACGCCGAAGAAATCCGGCATATAGCCGATCCGTTTGCGAACTTCCTTCGGATGCCGGGTAACATCGTAGCCGCCTACCTTGGCGACACCGGAGGTTGGCAGCATCAGCGTAGCCAAAATCGACATCGTCGTCGATTTGCCTGCCCCGTTCGGTCCGACGAATCCGAATACGGTACCCTTCTCAATGTAGAGGCTGATATCCTTTAATGCATGGAATGTTCCGTATCGTTTGCTCAGATTCCGAATCTCGATCATGGCTTAACCTCCCCCTTTACAGACAGCTCCGGCATTTGGAAATTGGTTTGATCGTTAGCATTCAGCATGAACCGGATGCGGTTGTTCAAGATATACCGTTCAGGGTTCTCCGTGACCTTCAGCTCATTCCCGGATCCATTGACCGGCTCCCACTCATTCTTCTGCGCATTCCAGATTTCCATCTTGACATTGTTGTTTGGCTTGATGCCTTTAATGGAAAATTCGGAATAGACGACCTCCTGGTCGGAAATCAGCGGGAATTCCGCAATGAGGGAACCTTGCCCAAGCTCGATGCCATTTCCATATGCATTGAATATCGGTGCGTTCACCTGTGAAATTTCCGGTGCGAGGAAGCCGTAAGGAACGTTAATCTTCCCGCTTGTGCCCCATGTCATGGCCACCGGCTGTACCCAGAAATTCAACTGGTCGCTTCGTACCGCTTGCTTCTTGAGTGTATAATTCGTCAAGTGTTCGGTGTTCCATCCGAGAACAAACGCTTTGTCGGTGTTGACCGTTCCTTTCGAAAAGGTGTAGTTGGATATAATGTCCCGCTGTCTATATTTGTCATCGTTCTGCGAGTACGGGTACAGCATTCCGGCGATATCCCCGCCCATGAAGTTCAAAATCTGCTTCGGATCCTGAGGGATCGGAGCGGATCCTCCTTTCGGAATATCGCCAAGCTTATAGCCTTTGCCCCCGATTACCAGCACCACTTCGGTAAGATCGCCGGTCGTGTCGTTCATGACCGTTCCCGACAGCTGCCCCTTGGCATCCAGCTTCAAATCCGTCTCCATCCGTCCGAGCTCCTCGGGGCTCCCGGATTCGGCCCACACCTTGGCGAGCGACCACTGGGACATATCGCGCAGTTCTACCGTCGTCGAGTCCGGGTTCTTTCGGACAAAGCTCTTGCTCTCGTCCATTCCTCCGCCGAAAGAGGAACGGGAACCTGACGTTCTCAAATACATGCCGCTCGGAAATTCCAGCTCATAATTGCCGCTGCGCGGGGTAAAGAACGCGGTGGCCGTCGTTTTGACAGCACTGCCGTGGCCGTTCATCTCAACGATATTGATCGTATGCGCCAATTCCTTGGTCTTGTCAGCGGAACCGGCCATATACACCGCGCCGCTGGCGATGAAGGCGATGATCGGGATCAGGAACCAGGCCCATTCCCGTTTGTCGAACTTTTTCAAGATAAAATAGAGCACCGGCGCCACAACGACGGCGTAAATGATGAGCATCCACAGCAGCGGTGTAAATGAAGGCATCGATAAGGACGGAAAATAGTCCAGCACATAGTTCAGATTGTCGATCAGCGGGTTGTAGTACATATTTTGCGACCCGACCGGCAGACTGCCTTGCAAGACGGATGTCCATACAGCCGGATGACCGGCCCATGAGCTGACCGGCTCCATGGCCAGATCGTATGCCGCATACTGCACCTTGCCCTGACCATAGTCGTGGACGGCAACGAGCGGTTCATTTGAAGCTTGCATCTCCGTTTTCGCATCCTTTACCGGAGTGGCCGTGGAGATGGTAAAGTCCCCGTCCAGCTTCAGCGGCTTGCCGCCAAGCTTCTCCAGCTCCGGCAGCGCTGTAACTGCCGTCGTACCGTCAGCCGTTACCGGCGCAATCTCGGCAAACGGTGACGCCGTCTTGGCATAGCCTGCTCCGCCTGCGAGAACGAGCGTCCCTCCGCCGTTCACCCAGCCGACAATCGCTTGACGCTGCGGCTCCGACAGCGTATCGGATGCAAAATTGTTGATAACCAGCACATCAAGCCCGCTTAGCAGCATGGCGTCAACCGGAATGCCCGCCGCCTTCAACGGTATAATGTTGACGCTCGTGCCTTTGCCGTTGAGCACGTTCATGAAATTCATGGTGTCCGGGTCATCCGACAGCACGCCGATCAGGGCTCCGTTATACGGATTCGCCTGCACGTAATTTTTTCCGGATGCAAACGGGATCGGCTTCCCCTTCTTATAAGATTCCTCATAGAACAGAATCTGGTTGTTATCTTTATTCAGGATCGTGCCCGGCAGCCCGAGGACGACTTCCTTCGGTGTATCCTTCGGCAGCTCGACATGCTGCACGTAGGAGGTATGAAAGCCTGCGCCGTTCTGGCTCTGTATCTGTAAGACGATATCGCCGGAGATGTCCTGGTCGCTCGTAAGCGTCAGCTTGAGCGGGTTCCATTTATCAAACTTTACCTTACCTTCATAACCGACTTCACTCTTGATGGAAATGCCGGGCCCGTCGGCAAAGACCAGCTGCGCCGGCAGGGCCAAAGACAGCATGGCTGTGATCAGCAGCGCAGCAAGCGGCAGCATCATCCGCATTCTTCGTGTATAAAACGACAACTGATGATTCCCCTCTCCCAATGTTTAATGTTTTTTTGATGATGTAATCCCTGGTGTTCCCCTTACTTCCATCTGCGTATAAGCAGCATTCTGGAGCAATCTGTAACCGATCTCGCGGTTCGAATATAAAGACGAGTCCATATTGGAAAAAGTTTGACCTTTTTTTCCGTTACCGGTTCAAAAAAGTCGCGTTCCGATCCAAACCATTCCATAAAATGATCCCCTGCATGTAAAAAATCCCGCCCCAAAAAGGAGCGGGATCTTCAGTCAATCCATTGCAGCGTTAAAGTGTCAGGCTGCTCCATTGTAGTACGTGTCGAGACTATATGGATGACTTCGCTAAGCTGATTATTTTGTACGTTTAGTTAAATACAACCGTCTTGTTGTTATGCACCAAAATCCGATCCTCAACATGCCATTTCACGGCTCTTGCCAGCACAACGCGTTCAATCGTACGGCCGATGCGCTTGAGCTCGTTGACGTCGTCGCGATGGCTCACCCGCTGTACGTCCTGCTCGATGATCGGACCTCCGTCAAGCTCTTCGGTTACGTAGTGAGCAGTGGCACCGATGATTTTGACACCCCGGTTATAAGCTTGTGCATAAGGCTTGCCGCCGACAAATGCAGGCAGGAAGGAATGATGGATGTTAATGATCCGGTTGCGGTAATGCTCGATGAACGTCGGCGAAATAATTTGCATATAGCGCGCCAAAATGATGACGTCGATATCGTCGCCGATCGTCTCCAGCTGCCGCTTCTCCGCCTCCTGCTTCGTCTCCGGCGTTACCGGAATATGGTGATACGGAATGCCGAAGGATTCCACGTACTCCCTCATGTCCGGGTGATTGCTCACGACCAGGGCGATATCGGCATCAAGATCTCCCGCCTGCCATTGCCAGAGAAGCTCTACGAGGCAGTGATCCTCTTTGGAAACGAATATCGCAAGGCGCTTTTTGCGCGCGGCATGGTAAATTTTCCATTCCATCCTGAATTGGTCCGCAATTGGGCGGAACGATTCCTCCAGCTGCGGCAGCTTGGACGTAAGATCCTCCAGGTCAAACTCGACGCGGATAAAGAACATGCCGCCGTCAGGATCCATGGTGTACTGGTCCGACTGCACGATGTTCGCGCCATGCTGATACAGAAACTGGGAGACCGCCGCTACAATCCCTGGTCCGTCCGGGCAGGAGATGAGCATACGGGCTCGGTTAGGATATTGGTCCGCAGGGGATGGCCGGTCTTTCTTGATGTGAATTTCCATAAGTCTTGGTGATCCTCCTCTATATCTAATACATCATTCTAAACAAGGGTAATACATTATCTTTCGTTATAACAGCTTCATTCATCCGCGGATGCACATCTGTCGGTTATCCATGCTCATTCATACGAGGGATGCACATCACTCGGCCATGCTCAATCTGTCGAGGAATGCATCGCATCATCGCTTCAGTTAGTACATGCTCATCCTTACGGGGAATGCATCATGATTTCCGCATTCATCATCCATCATTCAGCTCGTGCATCCGCGAGACCCGGAAGCTCTTCCAGCGGAGGATTCGTGTCATCCACTGTGTTGGCGCTCCCGGACCGCACTGGATGCCGGTATTAGCCATACTGTTCCCGTACCATTGGCCAGCCGCCCAGCTTGCTGCTGTAAATTCGATTTCAGGCGATTAAGCCGTAAGGGAAGCTCCGGACAAATAGGCGATCAGCCGCTGGTTGACCTGCTCTTCCGAAAGCTCAGGGAACAGCTCGGCGGACATCACCATATCGTATAAGCGTTCCATCGGCTCGCGAGGATCGGCTTTTTTGGCCTTAGCATCGTTTTTCAACAAATTCCATGTATCCAGTACGAACGAACGGGATTCGATGCCTTCCTTCGCAAAAAATTCATGCAGCTGTTCGACCTGCTGAATGAATGCTTGTCCAAAGCGTTGCTCCACATCACCGCGCAGCAGCGCGATTTCGATCTCATACATAGGACGCTGCGTCTTCGGATCCTTCCCGATCCACGGCGTCTCAAGGATGAACGGACGGCCTTGGAGCTTCTCATGATGGACGATCCTGTGAATCGCATCGTATCCGATCCAGCCTGTTCCGATCGGGGTGTGGCGGTCTTTGGCCGCGCCGCGCGGGTTTTTGCTGTCGTTAATGTGAACCACCGTCAACCGGTCGAGGCCAATCACTTGATCAAACTTCTCCAGGACACCGTCCAGATCGTCGACGATGTCATAGCCTGCATCGTGAATGTGACATGTATCCAGGCAGATCGCCAGCCGGTCGTTATATTTTACCTTATCGATAATTGAAGCAATCTCTTCGAAGGAGCGCCCCATCTCGGTGCCTTTGCCGGCCATCGTCTCCAAAGCGATATGCACTTCCGTCTCATCGGTACCGCCAAGAACCTCATTCAGGCCTTCGGCGATCCGGTCAATGCCGTATTCTGCATCCTTATCGGTGTATGCTCCCGGGTGAAGCACGATGTTCTTCACGCCAACGGCATGGGTGCGCCGGATCTCCTCTTGAAGGAAGCTCACTGCAAGCTCATACGTGTTCGGCTTGTACGAGCCGAGATTGATAATATAAGGCGCATGCACCACAATCTCCTCAATGCCGCATTCCTGCATGGCCAGCTTGCCTTCCTCGATAAACATCGATTCAATCGGCTTGCGCCGTGTATTTTGCGGAGCGCCGGTATATATCATGAACGAACTGGAGCCGTATGATTTAGCCTCTGTCGCTGCAGTCAGCAACCCCTTGTCCGAAAAGGACACATGGGACCCGATTTTCAACATAAAATTTCCCCCTTTGTGACACACAATTACACCTATTTTAGCTTGTATATCGAAATAAATCTAGAAATGCGTTATAATTCTCATGAAACTGTCATGTGACAAAAATCGTTCGAGGTGATATACAAGATGAAGAGCACAGGGGCCGTCTTGGGGTATTTGTCGTCCAGCGCGCCGCCGTCATGGTTCATGAATACCATCGCGTTCTGGGGATGGGTCATGCTCGGACTGATGGGCATCGGTGGATTTTTCATGTTCCGCAAGTTCCTGAAGGTGCTGCCGAAGGCCGACGGCAAATCCAAGCTGGATTGGCAAAA
Organism: Paenibacillus sp. FSL W8-0919; assembly: GCF_038003785.1. Lineage (NCBI taxonomy): Bacteria > Bacillati > Bacillota > Bacilli > Caryophanales > Paenibacillaceae > Paenibacillus > Paenibacillus sp. FSL W8-0919. The sequence goes on along the minus strand of NZ_JBBOPV010000001.1, from coordinate 2,482,601 downwards.
TTACTGGGTGGAACGGAGCCGCCCGCTGTGGACGGATGAATCCAAGGCCTTTTTGGACGAGCTGGTTCAGCCGGTTCCCGGTCCATTCCGCGATATCGCCAAGCACTCGATTGCAGCCGAGATCGGCAAGATCGCCGTCGAATCCGGGGCAACCGAAGTAACCCGCGACCACTGCATTAAAGGCTACATCGTAGCCACGCCGAAGCGCGACTACAAATTCTTGATGAATTTCCTCCAGAAGAAAAATATCGATTATACACCGTATCAGCATCTCATTAATAAATGATTGCTTATAATTCTAACGATAGTATCATACTGAAAGCTGGAAGAACTGCAATCTGGGCTGTTCCAAAAGGTCATGAAATATTGACCATTTGGAACAGCCCTATTTTTTAGGATCTGCAAAATATGAGAGCGGATAAAAGACGAGTTGAAGTTCCTCAGCCGAATGCGACTGGTTTGCAGACAAAGAACTACAACTGGGGACGTGAAATCCAGTAAATTGTTGGCTTACGATCTAAACCAACTGCTGACGGTTAGCTACTGTCTGATCCAGCAAGTTATGTTTAATATTTTTTCCTAAGTTTTTGTAACTTTTTTTATTTTTTTCGGGTTTATATATATTACATGTCTACAGTAGGTAATATTGATGGAGTCTATGGAACTAACACGGTTTCCGCAGTAAGGTCATTTCAGACACGACACCGACAAGGGTTAACATCAGATGGGGTAACTGGATCTAGCACTTGGAATGAGATGGGGCGGTACACTGTTTACCCATCCCCTAGTTCCCCCAATTTTTACTATCAACATCCAGGGAGCACAACCTATAGAACTAATTATTCTTTCTTTCCAAACGGAGGAGGCGGTACAAATTGTCATTAGGTGTTAGTCTATAGATCAGGCTCAGGCGGTGTGGTAAATGAAGGTCTAGTATATAGTAACTAGAAATAAAAAAATGGAAGGAAGTGCAAATTTCCAATGAATAAAAAACTAAGCATATTACTGTCTACAGTATTATTAGTTGGTGGTGGAGCTTTACACTGCATTTGCTACAGAAAAAACTGGTTATGATATTCAAAATGAAGACGCACGTGAGATAGTTGAGACTACAACACCTGACGATACAGTTAACAACAAAATCACCTTTCAGGATATTAGTGCAATCCCAGAAGATGAAATTCACATCCCTCTTAATTTAGCGAAACAGACAGCCACATTATCATCCAGTGAAGTAAACCAAAATCCAATTGTGGACTTGGTAGGAGCCTATTCCACAAATAATGGAATAGGCTTTGAAATAGTAGCTAACTATAATCTTAGTAGTGGTGCTGCGGTTGATTTAATTCAATCTGCATCAAATGTTACTCAACAGGAAGCAATAGATTATTACAACTCGGGAATTTATTCAGACGCAAATATAAATGTCTCAAATATAAATGGACTGCCAGCAATATTGGTTGAGGGCCAACATAGAAAGGTTATTCACATAATATCAAATGACTACGTCTATTCAGTACTTACAGTATTCGATGAAGTAAGTATAGATTACTTACTTGAAGTCGCTAAACAAATTAATTTAAAAATCTGATTTGTGAGGATTCAATGTTAATAATCTTTGCCATGTACCTGCCAATGCTTATAATTAAACTCATCATTGAACGCAAGACGAATCTGATTATCTTAACAGAATATCACGGATCGGGCTTCATCGAATCTATGCTAATTTTTCAGGTTGGCCAACTCAAAGACAAGGATCATCCCGTGATTATGTTCAAGCAGTTCAAGCAGTTCAAGCAGTTCAAGCAAATATGTGGTCAACGGGGTACATGTCAACTGTAGGCTCCATCGATGGACAGTACGGATCAAACACTGTTTCGGCCGTGAAATCATTTCAATCCCGACAAGGATTAGCATCCGATGGAATAACCGGGCCGAGCACTTGTGATGAGATGGGGAATTACACCATTTATCCAAATCCTACTAAAAGCTTTTACTATCAGCACCCAGGTAGTACAACCCTATAGAACTAACTATGCTTACGAAACAAACGGTATTGGCGAGAAATCGTTTCTTTGGCTTCTAGTCTATAGGAACTGAAGCGGTGGAGTGGTAGATAGTGGCGTTGTTTATTATGAATAGATTTAATAAAGTGATTATGATAAATGAATAAAAGGTTATGATCACTACTAATCTCTATGGTATTAGTGGGTTGAGATTAAATTCAAAGTTGGACCGTCTTATTGAGGACATCGATTACATTCCCTTTTGCCTGTCGTTTGATTGACTTTTTAATTCCATTCCTCTTGTAAAGAATACAACTCCAAGGGCAGCAAATGTAACGTAATTGCTTATTCTTGCTATAACTGCCTCATCATCCTCATAATTAATCCAATACAACAGCGCAAATGGCGAAATGACCAATAAGATCTTCATAGCTAACATAAAAACATAGCGGACTTTTTCTTTTCGCGGATTCCCTTCTGCTGCAGCTAACGCCAGGGCAACCTTGGAAGAGTCATAGATTGTTATTAATAATGCGATGATACTTGTGTAAGCAGTAATTTTTACGCCGATGTCAATCCACGGAATAAAGGATACGATTGCAATGCCAATGTATATTCCTGCAGCCAAGTAGAATAGGTTGGTTTTAATTTTTCTGCGCAAAATTCTCGTTCCTCTCATGATAGTCCTTATAAGCGAATAGGTGTATTTTACCATATTCACGAAGAAATCAAAGATCATAAATCCTAGCAGCGTTACCGAAGGTGAATGAAGGTCTACATTCAGAATGGATTTTGGGTGTAGATTCACGATGCTAGATTCAAAATTAACAAAGAGCCAGCACACCTTAAAAGGTGTGCTGGCTCTTATAAAAAAGAAATTTACTTAAAAGAGCGTTCAGAAACGTGCATAGAGCCACCGGATCCATCCAAACTGCTTCTGAACGTGAAGGACCAGCCGGCAATGATAAATGCGTTCCCTTCTGCTATCGCATATTCTTTATAAGGAACCATGGCTTCACCTTCTAGTACCGTACCGTTTCTTGATCCTAAGTCCTTGAGCACATACCCTTCAGCTCCGCGCGACAGCTCCGCATGAGCCCGTGATGTACCTACACCCAGAGCCACATATTGCGCCACCTCGGCAGACCGGCCGATAATGAAGTGAGGCTGGTTAATTTCGACCCGCTCTGGCACACCGCCTTCCGGGGAGCGGACCTCCAAATAGGCATGTCGTTGCGGATGCTTCCCGGGAACAAAACCCTGACTTAACAGAACCGTTCCGCCATCCCCTGACGAGGATAAGATCTCGGTATGCTCGCTTAAATGCGCGTAGTAATCCTCCTCACCAGCTGCTGCTTCGGCGTTTCCGTATCCTTGAGAAGAAGAGCTTGCTCCTGGTTGGGAATACATTTCTAAAATTTTGTATGCTTCCTTGTTGCGGCCTGCCATAGACTGTCCCTGGTCATTGGTCGGACTTTGGGATTGTCCAGCAAAGCTGCTGCCTGGTTCTATCCCCCTGTCCGTGAAACCACTGGCCCCTATTCCACCCCGCAGCGAGGCTCCACCATGGAACGGAGTTTCCACGTTTTGATTTGATCCTTCATCGGCTTCAGTATCCGTTCTTGGAGATTTCCATCGCCATTTCTCTTTTGAATCAAGTGTCTTCCGATCATCCAGACGATCCTCCCGATGGATATGCTCTCCTCCATTTAGCAGTCCGGATAACGGGTCTGCCTGAAACCGGGGAGGCGCCTTCCATGCGGAGGGGCCGTAATGTTCAAGCTCGGTGGACTCCATCGCCGGCAGCGCACCTGACCATTGGTCCGTCCTGCGGAATAATGTCTGCAGCTTCCCCTGCCATCCCAGCCATGCTGCCGCGGCCAGCAGAATCGTAATACCTGCGGATAATCCGAGGGTGAGCAGAGATGGCCGGCTCAAATACAGCAATCGCCAGACTGCTGCAGCAGCCAGCATGCATGCTAATAATATATAGGTCCGAAGCGGGGAAGACTGCTCAGGGTCTTCAGGCTCCGCGCTTTCCTCATTCCGATCCGGGAGCCATGAGGCAGCCCCGAAGCGCGGGCGAATCGGCTTATCGATCCGTTCCGGTCGCTCCATTCCTGAATGGCCCGCTGAATGAATACTGCGGATAAGATTGCTCCGGTCAACGGGCGCTTCCTGCCCGGTCCTTGACCAGGCTCCAGCCTGATCATTCCCGGAATTCGGGCTTGTGCTGCCGGAGTTCAGCACGCTTGACCGAACAGGACGGATACCCGGCTCGCTTACGCTTAATTCCGGCCGGGTATCCGTCCGTCCAGAGATAACGCCATCATCTTCACCAGCAAGCAGCTCGATGATCAGCCTCTTCAAGCCGGGGAGACTAAAGCTCTGTTCCCCGCAAAATGACATTAAAGCCTGAACGCCTCTTCCCTTTAACTCCGTTACGGAAGCAAGAAGTCTTGTCATGCATTCTTTCAGGGATGACCTCAGCTGGCCGCTTTCATCCGTAGTCTCGAGCGGAAGGTAGGTTAAATACAGCGTCCCCAGCCGCAAGGATCCAGCAATAAATATGTAATCTTCGTGCAGAATGAAGTTTTCGGCCTTAAGCATATACAGACTGCTGTCATGCAATGCCGTCACAATCTGAAGCAGCAATCCGTAATACTCGGTCAGAGACATGCGCTCGGCTTTCAATGCTTGGGAGAGCATTTTCTTGCCGGTAATGTCATATTCCATCGTGATTTTGTAATCTACTTCCTTGATATGCAGCTTCAGAAAGTGGGGAATGCTTGACGAACGAATCATGCCTAACTGTACTTCATTGAGTTCATCGGCACGGATTCCCTGCTCCCGGTCGAGGATCATCATGGTCCTGTCGTTCTGAACAAAATCCGTTTTCAACCCTAACACGAATCGCACCTCCTACATATGGAGCATTATATACGCGCTGATGACCCCCGGAAGCACCGCGATCATGAACGGAAACCGCAGCTGCTCCTCCTGGCTGCTCCGCCATGGCGCAAGGCTTTTGAACATGAGTACTCCCATCATACTGCCGATAACTTTTCGCAATCTGAGAAATGTCTCCCGCCGCCATAATAAGATGGCGAGTGCAATCACCCCCGCAAACAGAACCGAGTACATGATCGACTGTAACGTGAACCACAGTCCGGTCCAGGCCCCGATTCCTCCAAACAGCTTGACGTCCCCGGCACCCACCGCTCCAATTACATACATGACCAGCAGGATGGAAAAACCTGTGCCAAGTCCCTGCAGCGAGAACAGCAGCCCTTCGCCCCCTGACAGGACACCGTGGTAGGTAAGCCCTAGAACCATGGAGGCAACCGTAAGCAGGTTAGGAATTTTCATAGAGCGAAGATCCGTTATAAAAGCAGCAATCAAATACATGGCACAAATACCATAAGCCATTCCCAAATGAAGTCATCTCCTTTCAGGGCAGGATACCGCACCGAAACGAACAGGGCCACACCCAGCCTCCATGAATGCGACTTTGTCCGTCCGCCTTGATGAATCGCTCAAGCTACTGAATATGCAGTGCCCGGTGAGTTCGAAAAACGGCAGGATCTCTGCCTGCTCACGGCCTAGCCACCACGGTAAACATCACTTCAAGTCGTTCTCCATTCCGCGTCTCCACTACGAACGGCCAAGTGCCGGGCGTTGTGTTGAAGCCGACATTCCATTCCCATTCGATATAGCCGTGTTCGTCCGCCGTTTTCCAGCCCAAATACTTGGCCGTGCTCTGCCCGCTTTTGTAATAAACGGACAGATTCGCATCCATTCCGGGCTCCACCTTCACCTTTACGGTCGCTTGCCGGCTTGCTACCGCAGGATTCGGCTTCTCGAGCAGCTGAATCGTCCCGCCGGGCGCACTGCCATCCCCGCCCGTTCCTTCCCCGCCCTCTCCTGTATCCCCGATCCACAGCCTTTCTTGGGCCTTCGCCTGCAGAACGATGCTTTTGTTCAGGAAAGGCACCCGAATCGGCAGATCATAATTGAGCTCGATTCCAAAGTACGGACTTTGTCCGCTTTTTAGATTCGGCACGCGCACATTGGATACATGAATCCTGTCGACATCCAGAAGGCCGCTTTGCGTGAACGGCTGCAGCAAAGGTTTAATCACAGGATCCAATACCGCTTCGACGGTCTGGTTCTTCAGCTGCTGCAGCGGCTCCTCACCCGTGGCAACAGCCTGAACAATCCACTCGTTGACAGGTGAAGGCAGCGAATCACTGTACTGTGAGGCCCAGTCGCTTAAAGATAGCCTCGGAATTTCCCAATGGGATGTGCTCTCCGACTCTACCGCTTCCCCACCTGCCGAATTCTGCTGAACGGCAAGCGACACCGGATACATGTGGGAGGCGACCATCTTGACTGCGTCCGCAGCCGTACCATGGAGTGCGGTTGAAATCAATGTCATCTGCACCATATAAATAAGAAAGATCACAAAAAACATGAACATCGGCAGCACTAGCGCTGCCTCGACAACGATGCTGCCCCGTTCTCCTCCAGCTCCGCCTCTACGGCCGCCTTTTGCCCAATCTGTAGATCGTTTCATTCCATGAGCTCCTGACCTAATAAGAAAAATCCGCTGTCCGCGTTACGATATAACGGTTGCCCTGAACCTCGTCCGCGCTGCCGAATACCTGACCCAGCGCTTTCGATAACCCGGGGAGAAACCATATTCGCATTGCCGTCTTCACTTCACCGGAAGCATACGTCATCCGCTCAGCCGGATTGACTCCGGTGTTAAGCCGGATTAAAGCCAGCATGCGGGACAGCTTCTTCTCGTTGTTGCTGTGAATAAACATAAATATTCTTAAATGATCGCGATACGTCAGCTTGACCGGAGCGTACCTGGACAGCTCAATCTCACCCGTTTTGCACAGCTCAATCATATCCGCGATTGCCTTTTCAATTCCGTACAGGAGAGCAGCAGCCAATATGGCTAGCGGGTTTCCCAGCTTACTGTTGACGACGAAGCCTTCCATCGTACGAATCGCGAGCCGGGAGGCAAATATTTCAGCATACGCGGCAGAAATATTTCCGGCGGGATTGTGAAAGCCGTAAAGGATGTATTCCACCTCCTGATTGGCAATCGCAAACTCCCCCGCCAGCTCGTCTACGGAGGATGAGCCGCTAATGATCCCGGACAGCTTCGACGGGTCGAAATGCTGAAAATAATGAACGGCATATTCATTCTGAAACAGCTCGTCCCTTACCCCGCCAAGAGCCTCCCCCATGAAGCCAAACATTCCGTCCATATTATCCATCGCAGCTTTGCCCGCGTCATACGGGTCATCATCCATGGATCTGCCCGAAGCTCCATCGTTTCGTTCTTGATTAAATTGAAGACTCTCATCGTAATAGGCTTGCAGTTTTCGAAACTCGTCCTGGATTGCCTGACTTTGGCCTTCAAGCCCGTTAATCGCGCTAATGACCCGGGAAGCCTCCTTCAATTTCCCGTTTGCCTGCTTCTCCATTGCCTTCCGCTCCTTGTCCGAAGAACGATACTGCTCCAGCTTCGCCTGATTACGGTCTACAACATTGGACGGCCCTGAAGTTCCGTAGCTCGAAATATATTCTCTGACAACTCGGCTCGCCTCCAGCACAGCCCCTTTCGCTCCACCGCCTCCTAATGAGGAACGAAGCGATGAAACGGACCGCTGTACCGACTGCTCCTGCAGCTGCTGGGATCTTATGTCCTCCTTCAGACCATGTAACAACTCTTCGCCATGGATCAATTGACCGGCCTGCTTCCGGATGGCCTGGATCGTCTCGGCGTCCGTGCCCTCCGAGGCAGATGCGGCAGGCGTGTTGTCACGTGTAACCAGATCGTAACCGGCGTTAGAGGAGCGGTTCTCGGATTCCTGAATCACTTGCTTCATCTCTTCGTTCAGGGTTCGGGCTTTCTCCCACAGCCTCAAAGCCTCGGTCAGCAGCTGGTCGTTCTCCCGCTGCAAACGGCTCGCCTCGGCTGATATTCGCGAACCGATCGACGAAACGCCTGCTTCGTAAGCCATAATGGAAAGGGTATACAGCTTCTCCTTGGGCGGCCTGTCGGCATCCTCCTGCTTCTTCGTCCAGTAATCCTCATATTGCGATGCTGCATCCGCCGCGGTTCGAATGCTACCGCCCAATGAAGCATCCTCGATAGATGTGCCGAGAGGATCCATGATATGCCTCGATAGCACTTCCGCATTCTTTCCCGCCTTGCGCTGCTTGTCCAGCATCTCATCAAGCGCAGCTTCACGCTTGTCATACAGCTTCCTAAGCTTCCGGAGCACATCCACCGTGTTGGAAGCTTCCTTCATGGATTGGGAGAGGGGTTTGAACTTGGAGACAAGCTCCAGCGTGAAATCAATCGGAGCTTTGTATTTCATATCCTCCAAAATCTGTCGGTTAAAGATTTCATACTCGCCGAGCGGACGCTGCAGCTGCAGACTGGAGCTGTCGACCTCCATGGAGAGCAGGTGAAAAGCATCGCTCCGCTCCCCGGGATTCAAGCTTTCGTTAAGCACCTTTCCCATGATCAGATCCCCGCTGGTGTCCCCTGAGGCATAAAGACCGTACTCCTGCTGGAGCCCGGGATCATAAGAGGACATCACGGACCGGACGGCGGCTCGGGTCAGCCTCTCGCTCTGCACCTTCATCGCAGCGATCCGGGAATAATCAATGAATACTGCCACAAACATAAATACCACGGCTAACGCAATAATCAGAAAAATGGATACTGATCCATCAGTGGACAGTCCCTTCCTTCCTCCGGCAATGCCTGTTCTTCTTAGCTTCGCCATGACTATCTCGTACCTCCGAACTTCCGTAATACGTCCCTAGCGGCTGATGGGTCCGTCCGATTCCTCCCGCCCTGAAACTTGGAGCCGTAGTATCTCATGACATCAACCGTTCGAATAAATTCAACCGGATCAACCACGACCGATTGCGCGCTAACCTGGATCCGTCCCCCATCTTCCAATAAACGGTTTAGCGGCGTTAACGATACCTGTTGATGCAGAGAGGTCGTTACTTTGCGAATAAGCAGCTGGTTGCTGTACTGCATCTCCCCGCTCATTCCGGCCGGTACGGCCGTGCTTCCTTTGGACATCTTAAGTTCAGGAAGATTTCCGTCCCGGTTCTCTCCCTGAGGGATCGATATGCTCTTGGGTGCTTCCCCGCCTGACAAACCAAACAAGGTCCCGAGCAGTTGATCATCCGTTAGCCGCCAATACAATGAATCATGCAATCCTTGCTCCACGGATCCGGAGGGTGCCGTTTTATGGCTGTTGTCCCAGATATATGCCGTGCGCTCGGACGCAGCAGCCGAAGCCTGAGCCAGCATGGATTTCTGGTAAATATATAGGCAGAGGAACAGAAGCAGCGCGGTTACAACCAGTACGATCGGAAGAACGAGAGAAGCCTCGATCGTGAAGCTTCCCGACTCGTCCCTCCATTTTCCAGGCTGCCGCCTACTCAAGGAACTCCTCAGACTTCGAGTTTACAGATCTGAACAGTTTGTCTACCAGCTCCGTAATTTCATCTTTGAATATTAGAGCGATAATTAAAATAACAACCAGAATGAGGATCATCTCCAACGTACCGATCCCGCTCTCATCCTTCCATAACCGCTTCATTCTGTTCTTTAGTATGGTCAGCATCATTGCATCCACCGATCCCTTCTACATGTTCATCATCATAAACGCAGGCGCGCCGAGCAATATTATGACAATCATAAAAATAACAACCATCGGAAACACCAGCTTCGAGGATGCCTGCTCCCCTCGGGTTCTGCCGATGGCCTTCCGTTTCTCCCACAGCACCCGGGATAAATCACGGAGGGCAAGCGCAAAGTCGTTTCCTCCCCGCCGGAAGTTCAGCAGCACCGTCGTCGTGAATATCGAAACCTCCTGGACGCCGCAGCGCTTATTAAACTGCTCGAAAGCCTGCTGGAACGGATGGCCTCCTTCCCATTCCAAGAGCATCCTCCCCAATTCGTTATAGAGGGGATGATTCTTGTCCTTGCTCCGCTCCACGCAATGCGCGATCGACCGTTGAACCGTCTCGCCCGCACCCACCAGCAGCACGATTTTGCTGAGGAGCTCCGGAAGCTCCATTACGATCTCCTGCTCACGCAGCAGCACTTTCTTTTGCATATCTCTGATCAATGCGATCGGCAGTAGTACACCTAGGCCAAATCCCGCGATCATTCCCATGGGTTCGCCCGTAAGCAATGACCAAATGCAGCCCCCGATCCAAATCAGCCAAGTATAAGCAAGCGCATCAGCCATGAACAGCAGCGTCATTTCCGGACTGCGCCGCAATCCGTGCAGTTTCTGGACCGAGCCTTGAATCCGGTAGAACCATATCGGAAATCTCATGGGAACTTTGCTTCGCTCCAGCAAATACACCAGCGGCGGCGTCAGCTTCTGCAGACGCAGTCCCTCCATGGGCAGCCTGCTCAGCTGCCGGTACCGTTCACCGCCGATCCGGTTCAGCACCACCCAACCACCCCCGAGCAGAACCATCAGCAGCGCGGATATCCATACCACCACGCTTCCCTCACCTCCTTATACCTTGATGTTCATCATCCTGGTAATCCACCAAAAGCACCCGACCAAAGCAATCAGAGCAGCGGTAGATATAAAGATCCCAGCCCCGCTGTGCATAGGCTCCATATAGTCCGGCGAAGTCATATTCATAAACAGCACCAATAAAAACGGAGCAGCCAGCAGCGCCTTGGATTCGAAGCGCTTCTGGGCGATCATGACGGAGATCTCCTGCTGTATATCCAGCTTCTCTCCAATAATGGAAGAGGTTCTTCGAACGACCTCGACCAGATCCCCGCCGGTTCGTTTACAAGTCGTAAAAACATCGGCGAAATTCGTAATATCCTCCATACTGGCTCTTCGCGCAAAATCCTGGAGAGCAGCCTCGATCGCCTCCCCGTATTCCAGCCGGGATCCGATGACTTTTAGCTCAAAGATCATGTCGCTCTCCCCGCCCGGATCCAGCAGGAGCAGATCCTGTACGGCATCCTTAAAACCGTTCTCCACCGATCGTCCGGCCGACAACGAAGAGGACAAGGAGTACAAAGTCTGCTTGAAATGAAGATTCAAGGTTCTCCGTCTTTGCTCCAGCCTGTGACGACGCCAAAACTTCGGAACGGCAAATCCCGCTGCCCCAAGAAGAAGTGACAAAATCACATGATGATAAAACAGATATCCGATCGCGAAGAATAACACCGCGCCGAGCAGTATACATAGCACCTTCTCTCGCTTGGACAATACGTACACGCTGTAGTCGGGCAGCCGGCTGCTGCTGTCGGGTTGCTGGCGCTGAGGCTCTATCCGATCCTTTGGTCTCTTCGGCTTCACTCCCGCTTTATCCGCTTTCACGGATCTCATGAGGCTGCTGGCCTTCATAAGAGTCACCTCCATCCCCTTGCAGGGGCCAGGCGGTAATGCCGGCCATCCGCAGCTTCTCCGTCCCTCGCAGCGGATTGCCGCAGGCTTCGAGACGGCCAAGCACCTTGCCGTCAGCCTCCCCGGTTTCTTGAAAGCGGTACAACGGGTTTAACTGCACTTCCCCGCCGCTCATCCCGACCACCTCACTGATCTCCGTCACACGACGCGAACGGTCTCTAAGCCGTGTTAAATGAATGAAGATGTCGACAGCCGAACTGATTTGCTGACGGACAACGCTGATTGGCAGCTCTGAGCCGCTCAGCACCATCGTCTCCAATCGGCTGATCATATCCCTCACGCTATTAGCGTGGCCAGTCGAAAGGCTGCCTTCATGCCCTGTGTTCATTGCCTGCAGCATATCCAGCGCCTCGCTGCCGCGGACCTCGCCGACAACGATGCGATTCGGGCGCATCCGCAGCGACGAACGGATCAAGTCACGGATCGTAATCTCGCCCCGTCCCTCCGTATTGGCATTCCGCGTCTCCAGTGATACCAGATTCGGCACCGTAACAATCTTCAGCTCGGCGGAGTCCTCAATCGTGATGACCCGTTCATCGGGCGGGATGAACTGGGAAAGTGCGTTCAAGAATGTGGTCTTCCCCGAGCCGGTCCCCCCGCCGATGAAAATGTTGTACTTGCCCCTGACCAGGATTCGAAGCAGCTCTGCCGCCTCCGGGCATAATGCGTCCCGTCCCACCAAATCCTCCATCGTCATCGGCGCATCCGGAAACTTTCGGATCGTCATGGTCGGCCCCTTAAGCGCGATAGGCGGAAGCACGATATTCACCCTGGACCCATCCTTCAGCCGGGCGTCCACGATGGGCACAGACTCGTTCACGACCCGATTGACACTCCCCACGATACTCTGGATAATGTCCTCCAGCCTTCCCTGCGATTCGAACTGCAGCGGCACCTGCTTCACCTCTCCGTCCTGCTCGATGAAGATCTCCCGGTGGCTGTTAATCATAATCTCCGTAATTCGGGGATTGTCGACGAGCGGCTGCAGCACATCCAGCCCGCGAAAGGAATCGTACACTCTGCGAACCAAAGTCCGTTTCTCCATGGCCGTCAGTCCTGCAAGCTCCTGTCTCCTCCACACCAAGTCCTCTATGCGCGCCATGAATTCGGAATTATGGACGCTGCCGGTCATATCCAGCTCCGACCGAATCTGATCCCTAACCGAACGGAACTGCTCCTCATGCATAGAGTTCCCCCCTATTTTCGCCGGACAGCCCGAAATCTCCACCCCCAAGGAGCTGCCGGCACAGCTTCAGAACTTCCCTTTGGTATATCGGTGACATCAGCAGCAGCTCCTGCTGGTGAAGCTGCTTCCAGGAGGGGATATAAGGCAGCATGCAATCGATCCGGATGTCTTGCCGAGGAGGCCTGTTCACAAGCTGTCCGGTATAACGGTTGACAACAAACCTGCTCCGCTTCATCAAGCCGCCCGAGAAGCTCTCGCCCGACTGCAGCAGCTGGTCGATCCGGATTCCGCTTTTAAACATGCTGATCGGATCGTCCAGCAGGACCCAGATCAACGCACCGGTATGCTCAAGCACCGCTTGCAGCCTCTCCTCCCGGACCCCCGACGCTCCATCCGTATCCACAACAATGACATCGTACTGGCCGGCGGATCCAAGCGATCGAAGCAGCAGCTCCGTATCGGACCTTGTCATCTCCATGATCTCTTTCACGTGCAGGCTCGGCTCGAACGTGTCGCATTTCAGCCCCTGATGCCTGAGTCGGTACGGCATAACCTGAAGAACATTCTCTGATCCGCCTTCCTGAGCGGCCTTGATATCGTACAGAAGCCGGGAAAAGCTTCCCACCATTCCGTCGCAGCCTGAAGGAAACAGCACGCTACTGTTGACGCTCTCCAAATTGAGGTAAAACACCCGCAGTCCCAATACGGCAAACTGCTTGGCCATATTCATCGCCAGCGTGCTCTTGCCGCACCCGCTCAAGGGAGAAAGAACTCCGATGACGGCAGCCATTCCGGTCTGGAGTCCCGCGCCGCCGCTGATCCCATTGCTGCCTCCCGATAAGGTACTGCTTCCGTGGCAGCGGGCGGATATCGCTTCCAGCAGCTTCGGCAGCGGCTGGTACTTGGCAGTATGGGATCCTCCCGCCGGACAAGAAGCAGGCATCCCAGCACCGTCGTTAAGCAGCAGCCAAGGCACAGTCGGGTCGCCAAGCTGGAACCATGCCATCAGCATCTCTGCATCTCCAACCACGAGAGCTGGGGGTTCTCCCGACTCCATATAATGAAGAAACGCATCCTGCCGTGTGAAGGCGGTTATCTGCATCGACGAGCTATAGGAGCTTCCGTTTACGTAGTTCAGCAGCGGTTCTACATACCTGGAATCCTGTACGGCCAGCACGAATCGTACCGATAGCATTGCATATATCCCCTCTTCCTTTCCCTGACAACGCAAAAAAGCACCATTCATACCGCAACCCTGCGGTTCATGAACGGTGCTTCCGTTGACTTGTTATAATTTGACATTAGAATAGCATAGCCGCCAGCAGACGGCAAGCATTATTTTTCTGTAGGATATATGCCTTTGCCGCTATTGCCAAAACAAGGATATATGCAATACTATAAAAGCTTGGAGCAAATATTTCGTATATAGAACTTCCTTATATAGGATGGGTTAATAGAGTCTCCTAATCCCTACCCATACATATCATACAGCCTAGTCAGGAGAGTGACATCACGTGAAGAAACGAATCTTAACCGCACTGTTAACCGGTCTGCTGCTGTTGTCCGGCTGCAGCCAGCCGCTGGCGCCCCCTGCTTCGAACGAAAAGGCAGCTGCCGCCTCCCAAACGGAGCAGACAACGTCCACGAAGGCGGCACAAAGCCAAAGTCCGAACGGGAAGCAAGGCTCTTATCCTACTGACGACCTGAACCTGCCCCGGGTACCCGTCGAGCTCGTCAAGGCGGTGGACGGAGACACGATCAGCGTTATGTTTGAAGGCAAGAAGGAGAACGTCCGGATGCTGCTGATTGACACGCCCGAAACAAGCCATCCCAAGCTGGGAGTCCAGCCTTTCGGACCGGAGGCCAAAGCTTTCACGAAGGAGCTCGTTGAGCAAGCCGACAAGCTCGAATTGGAATTCGATATCGGTCCGAACAGGGATAAGTACTCTCGGTTGCTTGCGTACGTTTATGTAGACGGAAAAATGGTCCAAGAAGCGCTGCTCGAGCAGGGACTGGCGCGGGTAGCCTATATTTATCCTCCGAACGTCCGTTATGTCGATAAATTCAATGATCTTCAGCGCATCAGCAGGGAAAAGGCGCTCGGCATTTGGAGCGTGGAGAATTACGCGCAGGAGGACGGCTTCCACCCTGGAGAACAGGACGGGGACGAGCAGTCCAAAACCGCTGCAACCGGCGCCGCATCCGGGGAATCGCCGGAACCGGCAGAGACAGGAGCTGCGGGCAGCACCAAGTCCGGCTGCAGCATCAAAGGGAACATCAACTCGAAAGGCGAAAAGATCTACCACACACCCGAATCGCCGTACTACGAGCGGACAAAGGAGGAGCAATGGTTCTGCACCGAGGAGGAGGCCGTCGCGGCCGGGTTCCGGGCTCCCCGCTCATAGGGGCCATTCGCATTCTGGGGATTACGACAGGAACCGGCGCCGGATATCCGGCGTCGGTATCATGCATGCCTCGGAGCGGCCGAACCAGCGGTAACGGTTCTTGGCCACGATGCGGTACGCACGGTCCCGGATCGGACGAGGCACGATGATCATCGCATAGGCGAGCGGCCACGGAAAGCGGAGCCGCCGGGCAATGCGCAGCGCCCCCTGCGACCGGGTGTAGTACTTTCCTTTTTCGATCAGCACCATCGTATCCCCGCCATCCGGCATCAGTCCTCCCTGCTCCAGCAGTGACTGCCCGATCTCCGATTGGAGCGACGCGAACCGGAAATGGCCGGCTGGATCCCGCTGGATAATAAATCGGGTCAAGCCTTGGCACAAGTGACACACCCCGTCAATCAACACGATAGCGTATTCTTCGTTATCCTTGCTCGGCTTTTTCATAATCAACCTGCCCTCCTTTGGTTACGATGCGACACTCGAAAACTCGCCCAATAAGAAAAAACGCAGGAAAATTCCCGCGCTTCATCATAAGTCGCCTTATTCAGATTCGACCGCTTTGTTCAACCACTCGCCGTCTCTCATCTGCTGATCGAAATCATCTGAAAATCTATCCATGCATTTACAAATGAAATCCTTGCGGCATACCGGGCATGGCACTTTCCCAAGCCGGCTCAGCGCCGTCATCTTCCATTCAGGAAACCGGTTGTAGAACACGCGGCAATCCGTTCCGTCAGCCAAATGGATAATGAATTCGTACAACCCTTCCTTCTCATTGCTCCCAGCTTTGGTTACATCTGTAATCTGCGGTTTGTATGGCATGT
The DNA here is from genome assembly GCF_038003785.1 of Paenibacillus sp. FSL W8-0919. Classification (NCBI taxonomy): domain Bacteria; kingdom Bacillati; phylum Bacillota; class Bacilli; order Caryophanales; family Paenibacillaceae; genus Paenibacillus; species Paenibacillus sp. FSL W8-0919. The sequence continues at coordinate 2,466,683 of NZ_JBBOPV010000001.1, read as the reverse complement.
CATCACCCGTTTATATTGATTTGTAATTGCTTATGACTGGTTGTACTTTCTGGTACTTAGTCATATTAAAGAATTTTAAAGGCGATGTCAACCGAAGAACACATCAAGGATCGAGCCGATTTGGCCGCGCTTTTTCCCCTCCAAAATATCCGGATTAAACACTTCCACATACCCGCAATGGGTGCAGGATACAAATAAAAAATGATTGTGCTGAATATCGAACAGCTTGCTGAGCCCCGCTCCCGACATGGATACTTCCTTCGTCTCGCAATGCGTCCCGCGGCATTTGCTGCAGACAAACCGTTCAGCGATCATCTCTTCAATACGCATAGTATGCGCTCCTTTCATGCTGCCTTTTCATAAAGGAATACGGGAGAGTATGGAAGAAGTTCCATATTGTTGTGCCATAAAAAAGGGGATTATCCCGCATGGAGGACAATCCCCTTCTATTTCAATCGTCAGACTACGTTAAGCTCCACATCGATGTTGCCTCGCGTCGCTTTGGAATACGGACAGAAAGCATGCGCCTTTTTGGCAAGCTCCTCGGCCTGGCTCCGCTCGATTCCCGGCATCTCAATCTTCAGCTTCACGGCCAGCTTAAAGCCGTCGTCCGCCTCATCCTTGCCGATCATCACCTGGGAATGGATGGTCACGTCTTTGAGCGTTACCCCTTCCTTGCGGGCGATATTCGCCAGCGCGCTTTCGTAGCAAGCCCCGTATCCCGCCGCGAACAATTGCTCCGGATTGGTTCCTTCCCCTCCGGGCCCGCCTAGCTCCTTCGGCATGCTAAGCTTATGATTAAGAGCTCCGTCGGACGACTGGATCGAGCCCTCGCGTCCACCAACAACCTTCACGTCAGCCGTGTACAATGGTTTCATAACTCGCCTCACTCCTTCATGCCCTATTATGAACGCTACAATAAGACTTTAAACTTGTGGCACAAATTGAAACGGTATGTAAAGGCTTTGTCGGCACAGGAAAGAGTCAAACCGGGGCGTTCGAGACAACAAAAAAAGCCGATGCCCAAGCTTACGCTTGAACAACAGCTTCTTATGCCGATTCAATCATAATGCGGTAGAGAGGACTCGAACCTCCACGGGTATACACCCACTACCCCCTCAAGATAGCGTGTCTGCCATTCCACCACTACCGCATATAATAAAGAAGTTCTTCAGCAGAACATTCCCTATTATATAGCCATAATCCACAATTGTAAAGATCCAATTATTTCCCGCACGCCATAGCCTTGACGCTAAGTCTTCTCGTTTCGCTTATCCCTGCGGTAAGCCGAAAACTCAAGGTACTCCCGGATGAACTCCTTCTCGCGCTCTTCGAGACCCGACAGCGCGGATAGCGCCGTTTCCGCCTCATATTCCTCTCTCGTTTCATTCACCCGGGTGGTGGGCTTGCCCTTCCCGATAATCAACCAGTCCAGGCTAACGGAGAAAAATGCTGCTATTTCAATTAATTTATTCGTACTCGGCGTTGTTTTCCCTCGCTTCCAGTCACCAAAATTCCCTGTGCTGATCCCGAGGGTTTCACAGAACGCCTTCTTCGTCATACCCCGGCTTTCTATCAGATGTTCGATTCGTTGGTAAATAGACTGCATCAAACAACCGCCTTCCTGATTCTCTTTCCAAAGAAAATAACTTATTTACGTATTTTACTCTTGCAAAAGCACTTAAAAACGTGTATAATCTAACTATGTTGCCTAAATTATACCATAGGACCCATGGATCGTTGTACCTTTTACCCATGAGTCTATTTCGTAAGAGGAGCGAACCCTTTTGCCCTACGATACCATGAGCACAGCTTGGAACTATGCCGTCCATGCATTGAACAGGGGCTTAATGATCATTACGCCCGACGGCATGATCGATAAGATAAACGATCCGCTTGTAACGATGTCCGTAAGATATGGTGTCTCGCCTGAATTTCAATGGCAAGGGGCATCATTTTTTGATATTATGCCCTGGTGCTTTGGGGAGGTCGATTTTGGCTGCTTGGATGGTGAACATTATTTATCCTCGGTCAGAGCCGTTCTGGAAGGCAGCCAGCCGGATTGCGTCCTGGAGTATTCGGTCTCCAGGAACCGTAAAGTATTCTGGGTGCTATGCGAGGTACAGCCGCTGTCCGTAAGCAGCGACAATTTCATTCACGGCGCCATCCTTTCCTTTACCGACATTACAAAGTATAAGCAGCGGCAAATCCTGCTTGAGCAGACGATTGCCCGCAGCCTTCCGCTCCCGGAGCACATCCCCATCTGCGCCGTATGCAAGCATGTCAGCCAGGAAGAGACTTGGGAACCGGTGGAAAGCTATCTTGAGAGCCGCCTTCCCATCGAATTCACGCATGATATTTGTCCCGAATGCATCCGCAGACTCTATCCGAAATATTCCTCCGCGCTGGACGATGACCCTACCGGAGAAACGGAGGAATAACCAGACTCATCGTTCGCCTCGCTTTTCGTACATTCGCCATTCCCGGAGTTCGCCACCCTGGCGGCCTGCAGCCTATGCGGGCGGATTCAAATACGAGCACATTATAAAAAAAGCAGTATAGGATCCATCGGGTCCCATACTGCTTTTGTTTTGTTATAACTGGTTATATCTGCGTTGCTTCCTATTATGAACTGATCAGACGAAGAAGCGGGCTTACCAGAGACGGCAGCACGGATACATGGCCCTCCCCTTCGATTTCATGAAGCTCGGTATGCAGCAAATGCCGGTGCTCTCGCAGCTTCTCATATAAATCCCTTGCATCTTGGACCATGGCGGGCTTTTCTTCGGTACCGACAAAAATGCTCAGCTCCCGCTGCAAGTCGAACGGCTGAAGGAATGGCTTGGAGACCTCCCATGTCTTATACAGCACATGCTGCTTCCACCAGACCGATGGGCTCGCTGCAATATACCGCCGAAAGATGTGGGGCCTCGTGAACAGCGCATAGAGCACAAAGAAACCGCCCAAAGAATGGCCGAACACCGACTGCTTCTCGGGATTCACCGGATATCGCGACGCAATGCGGGGGATCAGCTGAAGCTCGATAAAATCCAGGAAGTCTTCGGCGCCGCCGGTTTCCGGCCACGGCATTCCGTTCGGACGGACGGGGAGCTCTTGTGCCGCTGCAGGCACGGTATAATCGTAAAACCGCTCATCCGTCACGATCGGACTGTCACTGTCGTAGCCGATCCCGACGATGATGGAAGGCGTTATGCCGCGCGGTGTACGGGATTGCAGCCTCACCGCCTCCGCCAGCGTCCCGAAGGATGCGTTGGCATCAAGCGAATACAGCACCGGATAGCCGCACTCAGGCGGCGGTCCCATCGGCTCGGCCACGGATATTCGGTATACGCGCCCAGTCGACTCCGACTGCATGCTCCATGTAACCGTGCCTGATATGCGATAAACGGGCCCAGCCGTCTCCGGGATGCCGCGTATTCCTTCCGCCGCAACGGCTTGTCCCGCTGTGCTTGCATCATGCTCCGCTGCTGCCCGGGACTTCTCAGCCCCCCTGCCATCTTCGGCAAACAGCCACGATACGGCATCCGGGAATCTTCTGGACATAAAAATCGGATCATGGGTTCCATCCGAGTCCACGTGTAGCTTAACCCTGGAATCCGCTCCTTCTTTCCCCGTCCAAATGCGGTATGCCTCCAGATTGCTCGGGGTCATAAACTGCTGGATTCCTTGCTTATACGCACCTTCGTATTGACCGACCGACATATAGACCCGGAGGCCCGGCGGCAGCTTCTCATGGCCACGGATGAACTCCATGACGCCTTCGTACCATAATGAGGCCGATAGCATGCCGATCCGTCCGAACGTATCCGGCCGCCAATACCCTGCGAACATGGAGATCAGCCCGCCGAACGAGGCGCCGATGATCCCCGTATGCTCCGCCTCCGGCAGCGTCCGGTAACGTTCGTCAATGTAAGGCTTGATGCGATCGGCGACTTCATCGACGTACTCTCTTCCCCGTCCCCCAAAAGGAGGACGGCCTTCAAGCAGCGACTTCGCCGGCCATGGCGTATATTCATCATTCCGGTTCTCCGTCGCGATCCCGACCAGGATCAGCTCTCCGAGCCTTCCGTCGTTGAACAGATGCTCTAAATAATTCAGGCAATCCATGAAGGAATCGCCGCCGTCCTGAACATAAGCTACAGGATAGCAGCGGTCCGAATGGTGATAAGAGGGGGGCAAATACAGGGTTAGTTCTCGGTCCAAGGCCGAAAGCTTCTGATATCGGTTCATTGTTCCTCCCCGGGATGATCAAGATTTTCTCATGCGAAACAATAAATAAACGAAATAAGGAACGCCGATCACCGAGACGACGATGCCTGCGGCAAGCTCTGCAGGAGCAAAGATTGTTCGCCCGATGAGATCCCCGATCATGACGATCGCCATGCCGGCGAGGCCGCTGACCGGCAGCATATACCGATGCTTCAGCCCGACAAGCTGTCTGGCCAAGTGCGGAGCGATCAGGCCGACAAAGCCGATGCTGCCCGATACGGCGACGCTTGCGCTAACCAATCCGATGCTGCAGAGCAGAAGAACCCTCTTCTCGCGTTCCACCGATACGCCAACGCTTTTCACGCTCTCCTCACTGAGCTGGAACAGATCGAGCACATGGGCACGGCTCCAAATAATCACCGGCAGAACGAGCAGCCAGGGAATCATCGTCACCACGAACTTCCAGTTGGCGCTGTGAAGGCTTCCTGCCAGCCAGGCAACCGCCATTTCGTAGTCCTTGGGATTCATTTTGAGTGAAAAATACATCGTCACCGCCCCGAAACCGGAAGCTATTGCAATCCCGACCAGAATGAGCCGCTGCGGATCGAGCCTCCCACCTTCCCTTGCAAACATATAGATGGCTCCGGTAGCGGCCAAACCGCCCGCCACGCCGAACATCGGCATCATCATGACGCCGGCCCAGCCTGTTATCGTCAGCTGTCCCTGGAAAAGGAACATGAACAGCACAACCGCCATGCCTGCTCCGGCATTGATGCCGAGGATGCCCGGATCCGCAAGTCCGTTGCGGGTAACGCCTTGTATGACTCCCCCTGCTGTGCCGAGCGCGAAGCCGACCAGCGCGCCAAGGACGATTCGCGGCAGCCGGAATTCGAAGACGACGAGATCGAATTCGTGGCTTGAATCGATCCGCAGCAGCGTACGTACGACTTCCGCGACGGACATATCAAACGTTCCGCTCGTCAAGCTGAAATAAAAGGCGGCCAGCACCAGTACAATCCCTGCGCCGAACACGAGGCCGAACCGGCCGGTAGCATTACGCACGCTGTGCCCCTCCCCTCGTTTTGATCAAGTACAGGAAGAAGGGAACGCCGATGATGGACGTGATCACGCCGACCGGCGTCTCGAACGGGTAATTGACGAAGCGCGCCAGAATATCGCACAGAGCCAGAAACAACCCGCCAAGCACCCCGGAAACGGGAACGATCCAGCGATAATCCGAGCCGGACAAATATCTCGCAATATGGGGGATGATCAACCCGACAAAAGCCACTTTCCCCGCAAGCGCAACCGACACGCCGGTCAGAATGACAACCGCCAGCATCGCCAAGGCTTTAATGATCCATGGCCGCACGCCAAGTCCTTTAGCCGTATCGTCTCCGAGCGAAAGGAGGGTAACCGATTTGGAAAGCGTTAAGGCAAGCCCCAATCCGGCCACCGCGAAGGGGAGGCTCAGCTCGATCAGCTCCGGATCCATCGCATGCAGACGGGCATTGTACCAGAAGCTGACCGTCTGTGAGATTTGAAAATAAGCCGCGATCGCCTCCGCCGTACCGCTGAGAAACGTTCCGATGACGGTGCCGAGTATGGCGAGCTGAACCGGACGCATGCCGCCCGGTATAAGCCAAGCCAAGCCGAATACGACGGCGGCCCCGATCGCGGAGCCGACTAGCGAGCTGGCGATATACAGGCCGGAGGAGGCATTCGGCATCAGCACCATAAACAGCGTGACCGCGAACACCGAGCCGTCCGACACCCCCATAATCGAAGGGGACGCAAGATAGTTCCTCGTCATGCCCTGCATCAGCGCTCCCGAAACCGCAAGAAAAGCGCCGATCAGCATGGCCCCGATGACCCGGGGGAGCCGGGAGCTCCGAATGATCTGATGATCCACGCTGTTCGGATCGAAGGCAACGATGGCATCCCAGACGGTATTCATCGTAATATTTTTGGCCCCATACAGGATGGAAGCCCCCATCAGCAATAAGCATACTGCCGGGGCCATCACCAGGATGACAGCCGGCAGCGATTTCTTGAATCCCATGAACAACAATCCTTATCCGTTTGTGCCGTGATTTTTATTTCGCCAGATGCTCCACAGCCGCCTTCAGAAACTCGATCTTGCTGTACGCCGTTCCGCCCTGAGCAAGCGGATCCACGACGTTCACGAATGCCTTGCCGTTCTTGAAGGCGTTCAAATTGCTCATGATCGGATCGTTCTGCAGCTCCTCCAGCGCATTCGGTGTATCCTTGTTCTCGTCAGGAGAGAACTGGATAAATACATAATCCGGGTTCATCTCGGCGAACTTCTCTTTCGAGATCAGCTCCTGCGCCTCTACAGCCGCTACCTCAGCCGGTACCGCTATCCCCAATTCCTCATACAACACCGGATTGAAAAATACGCCAGCCGGATAAATGTACATCTCTCCCGCACGGATTCGGAGCGCGACGACCTTCTTGTCCTTCAGGCTATCGCCCAAACTCGCTTTGGCCGCCTCCAGATCCGCTTGATATTGGCTGATGGCCTGCTCGGCCTGTTCCTCTTTCCCGCTTAGCTCCCCAAGCAATCTCAGATTCGCTTCCCAGTTGGTCGACACATGGGAATACGGAATCGTCGGCGCGATTTTATTCAACTGCTCGACAACCTCCGGCTTGAATTTCGTCGAACCGAGGATCACGTCCGGTTTCAGGGACAAAATGGTCTCAAAGTTAGGCTCCGTTTTCTCTCCGATCGACTGCGCGTTTTTCGTTATCGATTGAAACATTGGGGGAAACTCGCCGGAGAACGAGATGGCTCCAACCGGATTCACATCCAGCACGATGGAATCCTCCATTGCCTCGACAGCACCTGTAATCACGATCCGCTCGGTATTTGCCGGAAGCGTGTACTCCTGATCCAAGTATTTGACAACCTTCGTTTCGGACGATGCCGGTGCCGTTTCTTCTTTCTCTTTGGTTCCGGCATCCGCATTCGCTGCTCCAGCTGGTTCCGAACCGCCGGTTGCCGCGATGCCTGCATCCTCCGATTTATTCGTTCCGCCGCCGCAAGCGGACAGCACCAGGGCTGCCGTAAGCAACAGCCCCAAGATCCATTTCGTTCTCTTCATCTCTCTCCTGCTTCCCCTTTCAAATCTCCATAGTTGATAATGATTATCATTATTGATTATGTTAAGGGATAGCGATTCATTTCGCCATGGACGAAATGCGGATTGCCCATGGATCATTTCCGGATACGGGCAGTTTCGGTAAAGAGCCTGCAGGCCTCCTCCGTCATTCGTTCCATCGCGACAGGAGAATACTCCCGCCATGGGAAAGAGGGCAGCTGGTGCACACGACCCTCCCTTACGGCAGGAATCATCAGCCACTCCGGCGACGCCTGCACCTGCTTCCAAAAAGCGAGTGTTTCCGAATCCTGACGAACAAGGAGAAGGATATGATCCGCTCCGCATTCCTTAATCGCCGTTACGCTCAAATCCTCAAGACCATGACGGTCAGCTTCAAGGAGGGATTCAAGCGCCGGCTGCAATTTCAGACGATCGTACAATAGTTCCTTCATACCGGGATGACTGTAAGCCGTAAGCTCGCGCTGATGGATGCGAAGCGTCAGGACCGTCTTCTCCTCATTCGGAAGATTCTCAATTGCGCTGCAGCAATTCGCCGTCTTCTCCTGATACGATTCGATCCAGCTGTCCGCTTCCGGCCTCCTGCCCAGCTTGTCCGCTAAAGCAAGCAGTTGAACGCGCCATCCCTCCCGGTCCCCCGGCATCACGTATATAGGCGCAATCTTCTCCAGCAGCTCCCGTTCCCAAAGCTCGACCTCTTGTGCGCATATAATCAGCTCCGGGCTTGCTGTGGCCAGCCTTTCCAGATTCGCGGATTTGTTGTGGTTCTGTCTGTAAGCGTCAAGATGCACGGGGATTTCAGAGCCAAGGGCATGATAATAGTAAGGGGACCACTTGGGGTGGACCGGCGCGGCATAAGGGACGAATTGGAGCGGCATCGCATATCCGAGGAGCGAGGTCGAGCCGTACAAGGCGATTTTGTTTTTTCGTTTTTTTCTGTATTCGGATGGAGAGAGGCCGAAGCTTTTCTTGAACTTGCGGCTAAAATAAAACTCATCCTTATATCCCACCTGATGCGCAACCTCCCGAAGCAAAGGCTCGGACCGCAATAGCAGTAGCTTCGCCTTATTCATGCGGATGCCCGATAGATAATCCATCGGGGTGTGGCCGTAGGTGTTCTTGAACACTTCGGCAAAATATTTCGGGCTAAAGCCCGCCAGATCTGCCAATTGATCCAGCGTCAGCTCTTCGTCATAATGCTCATGCATATAGTCTTTGGCCCGCTCCAGCGCCTGCCGCTTACCCTCGGATTGACCTGAAACAGATTCCGTAATCATCGTGTACAGCAGCTCCTGAAAGTCAAGCTGTGCCCGCCACTTCTTCATCCTGTCTCCGCTGTGAAAATATTCATAGAGCGAGCTGCAGGAGCTGTACAGCGATTCCGGCAGGCCGGCTTCGCAAAACTCTCCGCAAGGAATCAATACGGAGTCATCCGCCTCACGAAGGTGCCCGCTCCCCGGCAGCCCTTCATAGAAAGCAAAATAAAGAATGGCGATGACGGCATGCGCCTGCTTCTTCCTCTCTTCACGACCGGCCTTGGTCAGACAGAAGGTAGAACCTGCCCGGCAGATCTTAACGCTGCCTTTGCGCATATGCAGGCTCTGCTCCCCCGTATGGAGGAACGATTCCCCTCCCATCTGCAGAATAAGTGCCGATTGCATCGTAAGCTGGTAATCGAGCGGCAAATCCTGCTCCCGGAATATTTCAATATTCCACAACCAGGCCGTCAGGCCCCCAAATTCCTTAATTCCGTTCAGTACCTGGCTATTCCCGGCCACATCCATATGTAAAAAACCCCTATCATAAATGAGAATGGTTATCATTATCATATATTCACATAAGGATCCTTGTCCAGCGAATTTCGCTCAAAATATGTATGCCGATTTCAAACTATGCCGCCTTATCTTAATCACCGCCTTTAAGGCTTAATGCATGAGGGGGAGCTGGAAACGCTGGAAACGTGCTGCCCCATCCTATAGACACAAATAAAGCAGCTGCGTATCCAGTATGGATTCACAGCTGCCTCGGTTGTTAAACGTCGATTTGCAGGCTTATCTACGCGGTCCCGCATGCATGGAGCATTTGGCGGGGCTTTGGAATGGGCGCTAGCACCAAACCTAATGGCTGCTAAGCCTGCCTTTTCCGAACGATTCGGCGATAATGTTAATCACCGCGGCGCTGGCGTGCTCTTGCCTCGCCGCCTTTCCGCCCTGCTTCCTCACGGCTCATCTTGCCGTCATTGCCGTCGCTGTCATTTCGGGCTTGTCCACCCTTCTGCCCGATCTCCTGGTAGAACTCACGGTCATGGGAATCGGAGGTTGCTTCGCCGCCTTTGCGTCCGATCTCCTCATAGAACTCTCGTCCATGAGACTCCGCGGTGGCTTCGCCGCCCTTCTGGCCAATTTCTTGGTAGAACTCCTTGTCATGGGATTCGGCAGTGGCTTCGCCGCCCTTCTTCCCGATCTCCTGATAAAACTCCTTATCATGAGACTCCGCAGTGGCTTCGCCGCCTTTGCGTCCAATCTCTTGATAGAACTCTTTGTCATGATTATTTGCTGTAGCTTCCCCACCTAAACGTCCTGCTTCTTCACGGCTCATCTTACCATTATTGTTGTTAGCCATTCTGAATCACTCCTTATAGGTTTTTAGAAGTTGTACTCGTCTACGGTATGATATTAACCTCTTCTGCAAATATGAAACATTATCTCTTGCGTATATGTGTAATAAAAAGTCGGGTGCATCCTCCGCATAAAGTTCATAAATACGAAAGAAACCCTGCACTGTACCGTACAGGGTTTCTCATTTCCATTCATGTATGCGGTAGAGAGGACTCGAACCTCCACGGGTATACACCCACTACCCCCTCAAGATAGCGTGTCTGCCATTCCACCACTACCGCATAATATAAAGATGAAGCGAATCGATCACTTTATCGAAAAAACTGGTGAGCCATGAAGGACTCGAACCTTCGACACCCTGATTAAAAGTCAGGTGCTCTACCAACTGAGCTAATGGCTCTCGATGACAATCATGCAGCTGCCATAAAGACTTCCCAACCATCCGGATTATGATCCGTGATGCGATGATGAAAGTGGTGACCCGTAGGGGATTCGAACCCCTGTTACCTCCGTGAAAGGGAGGTGTCTTAACCCCTTGACCAACGGGCCACTTTAAGCACGTCGCCGTGACGACAAGATTGAGTATAGCATAAATTCAAAAAAGATGACAAGCCCTTTTTTTCATTTTTTTATATTTTTTTTGCAGACACCATAAAAGGCCATTAACCCAGCCATTTCACCTGGAGTTCATGCTCTTTCACCGTATCCCCGGATCGCTCTACGCGGTATGCTTTCGCGTCGGGCCTCGAGCTGACGACACCGTGCAGGCGCCCGTCGATGAAATGCAATGCGGCTCCATCGTCTGCGGCATAACCAGGCCGAACCTCTCCTTGAAGGATCAGTTCATGGTAAGCGGGCCTCCGCTTGCTCTCTCCGTCATAATGCGGGCAATGGCTCCCCGCGAGCAAACCAAGGCCGTTCAGTTTATACAGCGGGCCGTTTAGCGGATCGGTAACGCCTTCTTCAAACCAGCAGATCGACCCTGCGCTGAGTCCGGTTAAAACGGCTCCACGCTCATAGGCTTCCTGCAGGATTCGATCAAGGCCCCACTCTTTCCACAGCACCAGCATGTTTCGGGTATTGCCGCCTCCAACATAAAGGATGTCCTGCTCAAGCACATAGGTTCTCAGATCTGTGAAATTGGGCTGGAAAAAGGATAAGTGGCACGGCGTGCAGGGCAGCGAACGAAATGCAGTATAGAACCGCTCCACATAGTTGTCCGCATCTCCGCTCGCCGTCGGAATAAAGCATACCTTCGGTGACTCTTTCGAAGCTTGCGCCAGTACATACCGGTCAAGCAGCAGGTTGTCCGGCTCCATGGAGAACCCCCCGCCGCCCATGGCAATTATCTGTTTCATCTCTTCTCCCTCCAGATGTCTATTTCCCTGATACTGCGGAATGACCTGCCCAATTAGTTGGTTGTTCGCTATCCATACAATAAAGCTTCCGGTCCATATCATCCCTACGCAAGAAAGCCCCCGGTCACTGATGTGACGGGAGCTTCCCATGGTGTGTATCTGAACGGAGAGAGAGGGATTCGAACCCTCGCACCGCTTACGCAGTCTAACCCCTTAGCAGAGGGTCCCCTTATAGCCACTTGGGTATCTCTCCATGAAATGGCTCCCCGAACAGGACTCGAACCTGTGACAACTCGATTAACAGTCGAGTGCTCTACCAACTGAGCTATCGGGGAACGTCAAGTCGATTAGCTAGTAATAATTTATCATGACTTCTTGGGGGAGTCAAGCTGTAGAAGCGTCAAACGTCCGCTGCAGCGACCGCACCGGTAACGCGCCGGGTTCATTTTGCGCTTACGCAAATATTCGGTTCCGCATGCCCCGCATCGCAGCTTGTATCGATAAGGCTCCGGCTTCCTGCCCGCCGGCTTTGCCGCCGGCAGCGACTTGCAAAACCGGCTGCCTCCCACCGCCTGCAGCAGCTGTTTAAAGTCGGGATCCCGGTGACGGTAGCCCCTCCCCGCCAGGTGAAGATGGTAATGGCACAGCTCGTGCTTAATGATCTTCTCCACCTCTTCCGGTCCATTCGCGGCCAGCTGGTGAGGGTTGATTTCGATGTGATGGCTTTTCAGAAAATACCGGCCTCCGGTGGAGGATAAACGGCGGTTAAACGTTGCTTTATGCCTAAAGGGTACCCCGAAGCTCTTCAACGAGACGCTTTCAACCCAGGCCTGCAGTTCCTCGTTGCTCATTTCCTTCATGGTTCCTGCCTGTTCCTTTCCTAGGCTTGTAAATGCTACTTGAATTTTAACTTCCCTCTGGGCTACACTGTCAAGTAGAAAGTCATGGAGGGAGAACCTGCGAACATGCCAACGATGCGTTACGTAATCCTACAGCGGCAGCATGAGCTGGAATTTGTGGAAATGCCCAGCGACTATGCGTATCAGCTCAGCGCGCTGAACCTGCGCCTGAATAAAGAGATCGACAAACTGACCGCTCCCGGCAAGCCGCGGCTGCCGATTGCCATAGCCGAGTGTGACAGCCTGGATTTGCTTCAGGAATCCATGAGCATCCGGAACGGACTGGAGTACATAAATGAACTTGAGCAATCCTTTGCTTCCCTGAATGAGAGCGAATATCCGCTCATTGCGTTGCTGACCGAAATCCGTGCACTTCAAGCTCAGCTTGAGCAGTGGTATGAGGAAGAAGGGCAATAAATCCATGTAGACCTGCACGCTTTGGGCCTTTTCCCCATATGCTATCCATACAGATGGAATTAGCAAGAGGAGGAGATACCCTTGCCGCAATGGCTCTGCAATCAATTGACGCGCGCCTTCCGCAAAAAGGACAGACGTCAGATCAAGCTGCTGAACGAATGCTGGTTCTTTTACCGGAACTCCCCGGGCGAGAAATCGAATGTCAGATAAGACGCGCCGCTCATGATCAATAGCCAAGGTATGTATGAACGACAAGCCGGACATCTTTCGTCCGGCTTGTTTTTGCATGCATGGATAATAGCTGTCCTCGTCGCTTCTTGAACAGCGGCTACGAGAAATGGCGCTTGGCCGGCCACGAGCCCTGCATCTTCCGCAGCATAATCAACTGTCCGATATGGTAGGCGTCATGGGTAATTAAGCTAACAAACCGCTGCGGCGATTCCTCAAGCTCCTCCTCCGGCAGCTGCTCGATCTTCTGCCTTAACGCTGCATGAACGTCCTTCAGCTGCTCTTGAGCAAACTGCCATGCTTCCTCGCTCCGCTCTTGAACGATGAAGGTCTCATCATTATCCGCCGCCTCATGGCGCAGCGTTGTCCCTTCAAGCCGGGCAAGCAGCCGCTGTTTGTAATACAGCAGATGCAGCACGTTCTCCCAAATGGAGTTGACCGGGCTCCCTTCAGGCTTCCACAACGCTTGCTCCGCTGTCACATCCTTTAATGCATCGAGCGCAGGCGGGTACCAATCCTCCTGATCCATCACATAATCCCAATTCTGAAGCAGCACGTCCCGTAAACTCATCCTCATCGCCCTCCCCATGATATTAGCGATCAAAGCATGTAACTATCAAATGATGTTTAGACCGTTACAACCAACTTATCATACCTTCACTCTATTTTCAAGTAACTGGCAAATCTCATGTTTGATTGTTACAATAGGAAGCAGCCAAGAAAGGATGTATCACCATGCTATGGGATGATTTTTTGAATAGCGAGTGGCGCGACTGGCGGGGCAGCGGCCGCTCTGAGGATCGGCTGGAACGTAAGGATTGGGTAGAGGAGCTGATCCGCAATCACCGCCTCCGCGTGTCCGCGTTGCCGACCGCTCAAGAGATGGATAAGCTTCGATCGTTCCGCTCCTTTCTTCTGGGTGTTGTACGGTCCATCGCTACTGGAGAAGCCCTGCACGAGAGCCAGGTCAAGGAGCTAAACCGCTGGATGGAAGGCGGTCCGCTCGTCCGGCGGCTTCATGCCGGCATGGATGGGCCGATGGCGATCGGCTACAGGCCGCTCGAATCCGGATGGCAAGGCGCCATCGCCGAAATTGCAGGCTCCTTCGCCGTTACGCTGGCGGAAGGCGAAGCCTCCCGGATTCGGATCTGCACCAACCCGGACTGCCTGTGGGTCTATTACGACGATACCCGCAACCGCTCCAAGCGCTATTGTGACGAGAAGGCGTGCGGCAATCTGATGAAGGTTCGGCGTTTCCGCGCAAAAAAGAAACAGAACGACTCGAGCGACAAGCAGGACGAGCCGAAGTAACTCGAAGCATAAGCTTAACCGGGACGCCGAGGGCACCCAGAACGGCACGAAGCACAAGCTTATCCGGAATACCAAGGCCGCCCAGAACAGCTCGAAGCACAAAGCTTATCTGGAATACCGAGGTCACCAGAGCGACTTGAAGACAAGCTTATCCAGAGTACCGAGGCCACCCGGAATGACTCGAAGACAAGCTTATCCGATGCACCGAGGCCATCCTTGCCGATTAATACTTATGCTGCGTAGGCACAAGCCAATGCTCTTTGGCCTAGAATTCGCTGGATTATACTAGTTGTCCGCATTTCCCCAAAGGCTTCCTATTTGGACTAATAAACCGGAAGGCTGACCGCCGGAGAACAACACATTACGATTTCGCCCGATTTCGATTAGGCCTTGCCTTGAATCTACGCACCCCAAAAAAAGAGGCGTATCCCCATAACAGGAGATACGCCTCTTGCCTCGACGTCAGTTCCATTTCCGCCGTATTAATTACTGATCCTTCGGCTTTCGCATCGTCAGTCCGACGCGGCCTTTCTTCAAATCCACATTCAGCACCCAGACCGTCACGTTGTCACCGACCGAAACGACATCCATCGGATGCTTGACATATCCATCGCTAAGCTGGGAAATATGAACGAGGCCGTCGCTCTTGATGCCGATATCGACAAAAGCGCCGAAATCGATCACGTTGCGAACCGTGCCTTGAAGCTCCATTCCCGGCACCAGGTCCTCGATCTTCAGAACATCGTGCCGGAAGATCGGCTGCGGCAGCTCCTCCCGCGGATCCCGTCCCGGACGCTGCAAGCTGTCCAGGATATCACGAAGGGTCGGCACCCCGACATCCAGCTTCACCGCGAGCTGTTCGGGCTGCTGGGCATCCAGCAGCTCGGCCAGCTCCTTGCTGCCGAGCTTGTCCAGCCCTACCTGGAGCTCCTGGAACAGCCGGTCCACCACCGGATACGATTCCGGATGGATCGGCGTCCGGTCCAGAATGTTCTCGCCGTCAGAAATTCGCATGAAGCCCACGCATTGCTCGAACGTCTTGGCTCCAAGGCGAGGCACCTTCTGCAGCTGCTTGCGGCTCACGAATTTCCCGTTCTCCTCGCGGTATTTCACGATATTCTTCGCAATCGTGGCATTGATGCCCGATACATAAGAGAGCAGCGAAGGGGAGGCCGTATTCACGTCCACGCCGACATGGTTAACCGCCGACTCGACGACCGCCTTCAAGCTTTCCTCCAGATGCTTCTGCGTCACGTCATGCTGATACTGCCCGACGCCGATCGATTTCGGATCGATCTTCACCAGCTCGGCCAGCGGGTCCTGAACCCGTCTTGCAATCGAAGCCGCGCTGCGTTCCGCCACATCCAGATCCGGGAATTCCTCCTGCGCCAGCTTGGAGGCGGAATAGACGCTGGCTCCGGCCTCGTTCACGATCAGGTAAGCAAGCTCAGGATCTCCGATGTCTGCGATCACGTCTTCGGCGACGAACTGCTCCGTCTCGCGTGAAGCTGTGCCGTTGCCGATGACGATGAGCTTAATGCCATACTTGGCAATCAGCTCCTTGAATTTCGCGGCAGCCTCCCGCTTCTTGTTGTTCGGCGGCGTCGGATACGTAACCGCCACCTCCAGCAGCTTACCGGTCTCGTCAACGACGGCCAGCTTGCAGCCCGTCCGGTAGGCCGGATCCACACCCAGCACGCAGCGCCCCTTCACCGGCGGTTGCAGCAGCAGGCTGCGCAGGTTGCCGGCGAAGATCGAGATAGCCTGGTTCTCCCCCTTCTCGGTGAGCTCCCCGCGCACCTCGCGCTCGATCGACGGCGCGATCAGGCGCTTGTAGGAATCCTCAATGACGGCCGTTAAGATATCGGTGACAACAGATGTGCCCTTCAGCACCTGCTTGCCGATATAAGCATGAATGGACTCATATGGAACCTCGAGCCCGACCTTCAGTATATTCTCACGCTCTCCCCGATTAATGGCCAGAATCCGATGCGGCGGCATTTTCTTCGCCAATTCCCGGTAGCTGTAATAATTCTCGTACACCGATTCCGCTTCCGCATCCTTGGCTTCCGAGGTCAGAATGCCGTGGTCCAAGCTGAAGCGCCGTACCCAGGCGCGAATCTTGGCATCGTCCGCAATGTTTTCGGCCAAAATATCCATGGCGCCTTGAAGCGCCTCCTCCGGAGAAGCCACTCCTTTTTCCTCGTTGACATATTTTGCAGCCTCGGCCAGGGCATCGCCCTGCTTCGGCTGGGACCAGATCCATTCCGATAACGGCTCAAGGCCTTTCTCCTTCGCCACGCTGGCCCGGGTCTTGCGCTTTTGCTTATAAGGGCGATACAGATCTTCTACTTCCTGAAGCTTGACGGCGGCTGTAATCGATGCCTTCAGCTCTTCGGTCAGCTTGCCCTGCTCCTCAATAATGCGAATAACTTCCCGCTTTCGGACCTCGAGATTGCGCAAATAGCCTGTCCGTTCCTCGATGCTGCGCAATTGGTTCTCATCCAGCTCGCCTGTCATTTCCTTACGGTATCGCGCAATAAACGGTATCGTATTGCCTTCATCCAGAAGCTCTACGGTCGTACGCACCTGTTTCTCGGACAATTGCAGCTCCCTGGAGATCTGCTTAATGATCCGTTTCAGCTCTTCTTTTCGAATTTGTTCCTCATTCGCTTCCATTACGGCTTCCAAATCAGACAATGATATCCCTCTTTCTATCTTCAACGTAACTTGTACAGCTATTATCCCAAATCTCCGCTGGCATTTCCACCTTACGTCCGTAAAGCAGGCAGCTTTAAGCTTCGTTTCATGTCTTTTTCATCTGTTTTTAAGATTCGCTTTATATTCTATAAATACCTTAACGATCAATTAGCATTTGAGGCAGCTTTAGCGGACAGATCTTCGATCGCTGCCAAGGCTAAGGGTATACCCCGTGCTCATGAAGCGTCGTCCGGGTCATGCTTGAAATAATCCAGAGGGCGGCAGGACTCCCCCGCCATATACCGGACTCGCCCAACTTCAACCACATGTAGGAGGACATCACGATGAAGATCAACGAAGCATGGACATGGTCCTTAATATGCCTGTTGTTTATTGCAGCCGCTGTTACCACCGCCTATTTTCTCATACCGGCGCCCGGGGCATAATCTTTAAGCCTTGCCCTGCCAAAAGCCATGAGCTATAACCTCTAAGCCTCACCCAGCCAAAAGCCATGAGCTGTATGTCTTTTGCTCCTGCTAAGGCCTCTGGCCCACAGCCGACTTCGCACTCCACCTCTTGGCTTAGCTCTGTCGCCGGGCGGGCCCTAAACAAGCACACGTCAAGAATACGATACATATGCTGTACCCGGTTACTCAACGCGCCGCAAAAAACCTCAAGGACACTCTCCTTGAGGTTTTTTGCACATACCTATATGATCTAAACGCATATATACTTGTTCGGTTCGCTAGAAATCGATCAAGCCCAGACTGATCTGCAAGGAATCATCCACCTTGCTCATCATTTCGTCGTCAAGATGGGTGATTTTATCGGTTAGCCGTTGCTTGTCAATCGTACGAATCTGCTCTAGCAAGATAACGGAATCCCGGTCAAATCCATGCGACGCCGCGTCGATTTCGACATGGGTCGGCAGCTTGGCTTTTTGAATTTGTGCCGTAATGGCTGCAACAATTACCGTCGGACTAAACCGGTTGCCGATATCGTTCTGAATGACAAGGACCGGCCTTACGCCTCCCTGCTCCGAACCGACAACGGGTGATAAATCCGCAAAAAATACGTCGCCCCGTTTAACGATCACTGTCTACACCCCGCTTACTAAGCGGTCTAGAGTGTTGTCTGCATCTTCCTCCGCGTGAAACGCCTCAGAAGCCATGGTTAGGTTAATCTTGGCCATTTCCATATAACCCCGTTGCATGGATTCGCGAATATATCGCTTCTTCCGTTCATTCAGGTACAACTTCATGGCTTGCCTAATAAGCTCACTGCGGTTGGAATTCTCCAGCTGCGCGATCCCGTCCACTTCCTGCAAAAGATGATCCGGTAAACTGATCATGATTCGTTTGGTGTTCTGCATATTGGCCACCTTCTATTACACCCCCACAACCTTCTCGCCCTGTGCACCAGTATTACATTATTCAAGGAAATTTATACAAAAGAATATATATGCCGAAGGTATATCATGTATGCTGCATATCATTATAAACTACAATCGACACATTCGTACAGACTTTAGCGACATATTCATCATTCGCCAAAGACCGTCCAGATTCCTCCTGCTGTCTTCCTTGATTTAAAATACACATGCGGCGTCTTTTATTCAAGGGGTGGTCCAAAGCGGGTTCAGCGTCTTTACGGGTATATCATCCCGTATATACCGGCGCGGCACCCGATGGGCAATCATGCAGACGACTTCATAGTGGATCGTTCCCAGCTTGGCAGCCAGCTCATCTGCCGTAATGCACTCGCCAGACTGCTGGCCGATGAGTACAACCTCTTCACCAGCTTGAATTTGTGCCGACTCTTCGGCAAATGGTTTGAGCGATACCATGCATTGGTCCATACAGATATTTCCGACAACAGGGACGCGGCGGCCGCGTATCAGCACCTCTGCCTTGCCGCTCAGCATCCGGGAAAAGCCGTCTGCGTAGCCGATCGGAAGCGTACCGATCGTCTCCGTTTGCTCGGTGACATATTTCGAACCATAGCTGATTCCGGAATGCGGAGGGAGATTTTTGACAAAGACCAGCCTGGTCTTTAACGTCATGACAGGGTGAAGGCTCACCGCTCTTCGATTCACTTCCTCCGAGGGATACAGTCCATACAAGCTGATGCCGACACGCACCATATTGTAGGACAGCTCGGGTGTATCGATGGCGGCGGCGCTATTACCCGTATGTATGATCGGGATATGTCTGCCTCTATCCCGCAGCGTGTCCGCTACGCCCTTGAAACGGCGGTACTGTTCCAATGTATAGTCTTTGTTGTTTTCATCTGCTCTTGCAAAATGGGTAAACATTCCTTCGACAATGACCTGCGGCAGCGAGAACGCCTCTTCGATAAACGCAAGGGCATGCTCGCCGGGAAGCAGGCCCAGACGACCCATCCCGCTGTCGATCTTGATGTGTACCTTCAGCGGCTTATCCGGCTCCGCAGGCAGCGCTTGGATCGCTTGGAGCACTTCCGTGCTGAACAGGGTGATCGTTACGTCATGCCGGCGCGCAACCTCCACGCCTTCCGGCGGTGTATAGCCGAGCACGAGGATCGGCAGCGTGATCCCGGCTTGACGCAGCTCGAGCGCCTCATCGAGAAACGCAACGCTCAAGTAGTCCGCACCCAGCTGCTGAAGCTCGCGCGCCACCTCCACGGCCCCGTGTCCGTACGCATTCGCCTTCACGCATGCAAGCAGCAGCATGTCTGTAGGCAGCGCTTCACGAAAGGCGTTGTAGTTGGCACGCAGATGATCCAAGTTGATGTCCGCCAGGGTAGGTCGATATATCGCTTGCAATTCCAGTCACCTTCTTACCATTTTGAAAAAGCTGTAGGCTAATAATAGATTAATGGTAATGTTCCCGAAGGCAACTGTCAATTGACACCTCCTGCCCATTTTTCGTCCATGGCTGGTACCATGAAACGCATAGCATGGAGATCCCTTGGTAAATCAGCAGCAAAACATATCGCAGCCTGCCTCAAAGGTCCTTTATTTGGAAAAAGAGGCGAATGGCCTCATTGTCGGAATGTTCCTTCCGCCAAGCTTGGTATCCGCCTTCATCGTATTATTTACCCGATTGTCCCTGCATGGAAGCAGCGATTTTCTTCATCTCCTCGACGGGGAGATTGGCGCTCGTCAGTCTATATTCGACCCCATCCGTGCTCCAAGTCAGCGTTCGCTGCTGGTCGCCGGTCAGCAGTCCAACCGTCGTAAAGTCAATGTACACCGCTTCGCCCGGCACAAGCGATACGACACGGTCCTTCGGTCTGGATTCCATAATCGTGTACTGGTATACCCCGTCATATTTCAGAATCACCGCATGGTCTTCGCTATTCGGCACTTCCATCGTATCCTTTTCCGTTACACCGGCAGGCACATATTCCGGATAGACGATGCCGAAGGACCCCATGTCTTTGCCCGTGGCCGTCTCCGTCAATCCTTCAGGTGCATTCGCATTGCCGTTCTCGGTACCGGAAGCGATCGGGAGCCCGTTCTCATCCACTTCGGCCAGCATGCCTTGGGTTTCGCCCATCGCGGAGAGGTTCCGGCTCGTGTCAAAGGATTCCTTCGTCAAGTTCGTATCGAACGTGAAGTTATTGAATTTCACTTCAACGACTACGTTCGCTTCCGAATCGGAAACTTGAACCTGCTTCGGCGAATAATTGTCCTTCGCAAGCCAGATCTTCTGCCGGATCAGCGAATGACTGTGATAATTCGCCGCGACGTCAAATACATAGCTGTCCTTATCCTCGGCAAACTGGCGGGTGTTATCGTTCAGGATGCTGCTGAGCAGCGTCTGATACAGATATACCTGCCCTTGGTTATCCGGCCAATCGCTCTTGAAGCGGAAGCTTTTGTTCAAGCTTGGCGTCAGAATAAATACGCCGTCATCGTTGCGGAGCACGATTTGCTTAATGTCCTTCTCCCCGTTGGCCAAGCTGATCCGATAATAAGATGGAGACTGGTACCATACCTCAACTTGATACTCCTGCGGCGTCGTACCGGTATGTATGGTCATGACGCCCGCTCCCTGGTAAGCGCCCTTTGCACTTTCCAGCTTATCTGCCACCTTGTTCAGATCCTTCACAACGCTGTCCGCATTTTTCTTCCCGCATCCCGCCAGTATCGTTGCCATGCATAATACGACAGCGAGCAGCACCCATGAAATCCGGCGCATGTCATCATCCCCTTCAATACATGTTTTGACTTGATTGATACATGTCTATGAGGGACTTGTTCACATTATGCAGACTAGCCTGACAAGCATGAATGCGCGCCTTTTGCTTTTTCGTGAATCCAATCCGTAAATTGCGGATGCTCCGGTATATGCGTAAAAGAGGCAATATGCATGAGCCCGACACATTGCCTCCTCCGAGAATCGGTCTGGAAGACCGGAAATACAGTTTCATCATGCTTCCGTTGATACAATACCGGCCGGGGATTTCTTTGCTGCCGGCGCGAAGCTGCTCTCATCCATATCATTCGGAGCCGGCAGACCCCGCGTTACCGGATCGAAGATCCAGTACAGACCGACAAGCAGCACGACCAGACCGGAGCCGGCAATGATCGAGGAGCTGGCAAGAATCATGCCTAAGCTTCCGCCGATCAGGCTGCCGAGCGGCATTGCAATCCCGCTTAATCCGTTGGCAGCCGCAAAGACCGTCCCCATATTTTTCTCAGGAATCGACTTCTGGATGACCGTATTGATGATGACGTTCGTAATGCCGCCAGGAAACCAGGCCAGGCCGTAAATCAGAACCACCATCCAAGTCCAAGGCGTCAGTACGCTCAAGCACCAAAGGGCTCCCGCCACACAGAAAGCCATCGCGTAAATCATCCCGAGGCGGTATTTCTCCAGCTTCAAATACGGAGCCGCCAGCGCCCCCAGCAGGCTTCCGCATGCTTGCGCCATAAGAAGAATGCCGTAGACGCCGGGGCCGCCGAGACTGTCGGCAAAGGCCGGCATGACCGTAAAGGTTGCGCCTCCGACGGCGTTGATGGCAATGACGCCGAACAGAATCCGCGCCAGCGGTGTCCCTATGAAGAATCGCATTCCTGCTTTCATATCCTCGATGTATAAACGGAAGGCGTTTTTCCGTTTGATTGGCGATGAACCGTCCTTAGGATTTTCTTTATCTCCATTCGTTTGTGCGTTGTTAGATGAAGTTAAACTTGATGCCTTGATGCGAAGCTGGGCAAACAGAAGCGCCCCGATGAAAAAACCGACCGAATTCCACACGTACAGCGATACGGCGCCTAGCAGAATGATGAGCCCGCCCGAAACGGCGTTGCACGCAACGTCAATGCCTTGGTAAGCCAGAGTAAACAATGAATTGCCCTGCGTCAGCTGCTTCTTGTCAATGATTCTTGGCAGTGCCGACATTTGAGCCGGATACACCCACATATTGAGCGTCGACATGATTGGCGTAATGGTCAGCACCAGCCCCACCGTCAGAAAATCGAAATAATAGGCAGCAGGCACGATGAGCAGCAATCCGGCCTGGATGAGCTGCGTGTAAACCAGGATTCCGCGCAGTGGAAAGCGGTCGATGAGCGGTCCTGAGAAAATCTGGATGACCCGGGGCAGAATGGATAGAAACCCGGCCAGACCCGTGTAGAGCGTCGAGCCTCCCAAATCGTAAACGAGCCACATGGCGGCAACAGCGTATAAGCTGTCGCCGATATTCGTCAAGATGCGGCCGATAAAGAGGAGCAGGAAGTTGCGGTTCTTAAAAATTTCCATCGTTTTAACACTCCATTTCAGTTCGTTTTTTGGGGAGGCTCGGAAGCAAGCTCCTTATTTCTTAGACGCCTCTTCGGTAGAGACTAAATTGACGCCGATCGCATACTCCTTGGAATCGTCTTTGGCGGCGATGGTTTTCTTGACCCATTTTTCTAGCAGCGATCTAAAATCCTTCGCCAGCTCTTCCCGCTCCTCTTCCGTCAGCTGCAGCCGCAACTGGATCTTCGTGCTGGAAACCGCATTGTAATCATCGGCCAGCGCCGGATCCAGCGATTGCGGGCCTGTCGTGTTAAACCATTTGGCCTTGGATTTGTAGTATTTCTCAACAATCCCCCCAACCGTACGGGTCTCTACCAGATCGATCAGGCCTCCATCGTACAGCTTCTGGATATGGTAGTGGATGCTTCCCGGGGATTCGCCCAGCTCATCGGCTACTTGCTTGGCGGTTTTCGGCGTATCGGTCAAGCTCCCGATGATCTTGACTCGCTGTGAGCTCCCGAGCAGCTTCGCCTGTTCCACCGTAATGTCGAACATGCCCTGTTGATTTTGATTCGAATCCATATGAATCACTCCGTTCCAATAATTATTATTCATTCCAATTACATAATTCGATCTGTTTTAGTCGTTTGTTCTAATCTTTCTATTCATTCTAATTTTTTAGATCGTCTTGGATTAATAATAAACCACCTATTACCAATTGTAAATAGGCGGTTTAAAAATAATTTTCTTGGATTACTTTTTACAAGAGCTTGACCATATGACGGTACACATGTCCGTTAATCATGATTTCTTTATCGGTGGCGTAGCCCCTTCTTTCATATAGAGCATAGGCCCGGTCATTCCCGTGTACGACAGCGAGCGCGATTTTACGATATTGCAGCTCCCTTGCCCGCTCCTCCATATAGCTGATTAATGCAGAACCTATGCCTTGCCCGCCGAATGCCGGGGATACGGACAATGTATCGATATAATACTCGTCGACATCGGCTTCCTTATCCAGCGTCAATGTATCGTCATGCTTGAGACGGCGCAAACGCTCGATGATCGGGCGGTCCAGTTCCGGCGCTTGGTCACCTCCGTAGGCCACGATAATTCCGGCTGCTTTGCCTTCGATCTCTTTTACAGCCGCCTGCTTATGGCTAAGCCTGCCCTCATGCTCCCGGAAAAACTGCTCCAGAACACGGACAGCCCCTTCCTTGCTTTCTTCCCCTGTCAACTGGTGCGCAATGTCGTGCAGGGCGTCGTATAGCAGTTTTGATGCAGCTGCTGCATCCTCCGGTCTTGCCGATCTAATCGTCATGATGTTATAACCTCCGATTTTGTTCCAATAATTCTATATCTCCCAACCTTCTACCTCATAATACAGCTCCTGATCGGAAGACGCCACAAACGACCGCCGCGTGATTCCCGAATCCGGCTTCAGCCGCTCATGTCGGCCGAACCCATGCGATACCTTGAACGTAAAAGTAAGACCGTGAGGGATCATCGCGCTCCCCTTGTAGAGCCCGTCTCCCGCCGGCTTGACCTCAATCCCCGCATACAGCGAAGGATAGGTCGGCGTTGATGCCGGGACCTTTACCGTGACCGTTACGTTAACCCGTTCCGGCAAAGCGTCGACAATGGTGATTTCCTTGTCCGCCGTACAGTTCCCATATTGGACGATCACCCGCGTCGTTCCGGGCGATTTGGCGATCAGCGTGCCGTCGGGCTTGACTTCAAGGAGCTGTGGGTCAAGAACCGTATATGTCGCTCGCATGACGGTCTGCATGAAACCGCTCGTATACGTCACCACCGGATTGATCCGCTTGTCGGGACCCTTCACCCCCACGATCTCGCCCCCGCAAATCTCGAGAGCTTCAGGCTTCCCGATTCGTCCGAAGAAGTACAGCAGCGGGGCGTGGGCTCTTGCCGCCCAATCGCTCTGGCTATGACCAGCACCCGGATGCAGGTACAGCATAAGGTCTTCTCCGGGCACAAACCCGTCGGCGACCAGCCGTTCGGCTTCTTCTCTGGCGTACTTCTCCATGAACGTCCCTTCGGCTCCGCCCATATCCAGCCACACCCGAAGCTTCGGATGCGTTCCGTATCTGTGGTAAAACGGAATTTCGCGAAGCTCGCCCTTTTCATCGAAATCGGCCTTAACGAAGTAAGGCGACATTACCGCAATGTGACCGAACACATCCGGACGTCTAAAGCCGATATTGTAGGTGACGATTCCGCCTGCAGAGGAGCCCATCATCGCCGTATGCTCGGGACCGGTCAGCGTTCTGAAGGTTCTGTTGATGTACGGCATCACTTCATCAATGACAAACGCCTCATACCGATCGCCATCAAAAGGCGGTTTGAATGCAAGGTGCATGTTCGGATGCTCGTGAAAATACTCGTTCAGCCTCTGATCCGGCACGGTCGCGATGCCAACGATCAAGATCCCGTCCATCGGTCCTTCGGCGACAAGCCGGTCTGCGGTAACATGCATGTCCCAGGATTCCCCCGACGCATCCGCGGAGAAGACGTGCTGTCCGTCATGCATATAGAGTACGGCGTAACGACGCTCCGTATTCTCGTGATAGTCGGGTGGAAGATAGACGAACAAGCTGCGGGTGTTGCCCAAGATTTCGGATGCAAAATGCGGAATTTCCACCAATCTTTGATCATGCCAGGATTTCGAATGTACCATATGTAACCCCTCCCTCAATGTTCTTGGGGAACAAGGGTGAAGCTTTGACGCGCGATGCCGGATCTATGATGCCGGCTCCCTCCCCGTCCCTGACCCAACAAAAAAAGGCACAACCCGGTGAACAGGTTGTACCTTGTTAGGTAAGCATTGCCTTACTCGTATTATAAAAGAGGTTGTTCAAAAAGTCATCTTTTGATCACGAAGGGAGTCAAGAAGTAACTCGGCATCGAATCTTGAATTCAGCCGGGCCTAAGCTTATGCTTTCGAAGTATGTTTCCTACGGAAACATTTCAGGTGCTCACGTACCCAAAACAGCAGATGCTTTCGCCAAGATGTTTTCTGTAAAACGTGTAGCTCCGCTCCTCAGTCCCTACCTTCATCCAACCTAAAGCGTTTTGAAAAAAACGCACTTCGGAAGCATGCGCCTCGGTGCTGAAAATCCGACTTTTTGAACTCGCACTATAAGGAATTTCAGCTGCTTACAAGATCAGGAACCGCCCTCCGGCGGCTCTTTCGGAACATATTTAAAAATATCTCCGTCAACAAAGGCGTCGATCAACCGCTCCAGCCACCGGTAATAAGCCACGGCTTCACGCATCTTGGTCCGATCGGCCTCAAGCACAGCCACCATAACCGGATCATCCTCATATTCTTTGAGGAGCTTCTCGGTTTCTTGCAATGCCTTGCGGAGGACCAGGATGTTACTCTCCACCGATTTCCTCCACTTAATGTCGAAAAAGTCCACAAAAGTCTGATACCAATCATATTCCACTTCATAGAGGTCTTTGCGGGAGCCCTTCTCCCACACCTTGTTGACCATCTTATTATCGAGCAAGGTTCGCACGCCGGTGCTCATGCTGGTCTTGCTCATCTTCATTTCCTGTCCCATCTCATCCAGGTTCATCGGTTTATCGGCAAAATACAACAGACCATACAAATGACCTGTTGAGAGCGGTATGCCGTACAAGTCCATATTTCGTCCAATATTTTCAATGACACGCTTACGAATCTTTTGCACAGCAGCCTGCCGTTCCTCATCCAACTGGTACAAGCTCATGCTTGCAGCCTCCTCTTTCTGTAACCATCCAAGAAGTCATGCCATACAACAAAACTGATTGGACTCGAGTTGTAGTGTGAACGATCTGGAGCGAATCTAAACAAACCCAATCCACACACATTCTCTCGTCTATTGTAGGGAAAGCTATTTTAAAAGTAAAGAACAGCGATGACTAAGCATAAGGGAGCATACGAAAGGATTTGGGAGGATAACTTTGTACAGTTTTTACTGTACGTACTTTACGTACGGATATAACGTTTGATACTTTACGTATCGATTGTTACAATGATGCACATGGGTTTACGAGACGGCAGTGACGGATCGGGGTTGCATTAAGGTTAATACGAACGCGTCTCTACACATTAAAAGGAGGAGTCACTCTTGGCTATTCTGCAAGTGAAGAATGTCAGCAAGTTGTTCGGCCCTGGTGCCGAGCAAGGGCTTCAGCTGCTGGAGCAAGGCTGGTCCAAAGCGCGAATTGCAAAAGAGAAAAATATAACGGTTGGCGTGAACCGTGTCAGCTTTGATATTCAGGAAGGCGAAATCTTCGTCATCATGGGTCTGTCCGGCAGCGGCAAGTCCACACTAGTACGTTTGCTAAATCGGTTGATTGAACCGACTTCAGGAGAAATTCTGATCCATGGCAAGGACCTGAGAAAAATGAATAAGGAACAGCTGCGCGAGGTACGCCGCAAGACGATCAGCATGGTGTTCCAGAAGTTCGCATTGTTCCCGCACCGTACGGTGCTCGACAATGTTGAGTACGGCCTGGAAATTCAGAAGGTCAATAAATCCAAACGGCGCGAAGCCGCCATGAAGGCGCTGGAGCTTGTAGGGCTCAAGGGCTGGGAGGACAAAATGCCGGATGAGCTCAGCGGCGGCATGCAGCAGCGTGTCGGGCTGGCCCGGGCGCTTGCCAACGATCCCGAAATTCTGCTCATGGATGAGGCGTTCAGCGCGCTCGACCCGCTGATCCGCCGGGATATGCAGGATGAGCTCATCGAGCTTCAGGACAAAATGAAAAAAACGATCGTGTTCATTACCCACGACCTGGATGAGGCGCTCCGCATCGGAGACCGCATCGCCCTGATGAAAGACGGCGCGGTCGTGCAGATCGGAACGCCTGAGGAAATTCTGACACAGCCGGCCAACGATTACGTTGAGCGGTTCGTGGAGGACGTCGATCTGTCGAAGGTACTGACGGCGTCGCATGTTATGCGCCGGCCCGAAGCGATTACGCTGGACCGCGGTCCGCGTGTTGCGCTGGAGCTGATGCGCGAGCGCGGCATCTCGAACCTGTTCGTGATTGACCGCGCCAAGAAGCTGCTCGGGGTCATCACCGCCGAGGAAGCTTCCGATGCGATGAAGAACCATCGCAAGCTGGAGGATATTTTGATAACGGACGGTCCTAGAGTCGGCCCGGACACCCTGCTCAACGAGCTGTTCGAAATTACGAGCATGTCCAAAGTGCCGCTTGCCGTTGTGGATGACAATGGCCGCCTGATGGGCGTTATCGTCCGCGGGGCCGTGCTTGGCGCGTTGGCCGGGGAATCCAAGAATGAGGGGGTGACGCAAGATGCCTAAGATTCCTCTCGCAAGCTGGATCGATTCCTTGGTGGAGTGGATGGGAGATACGTTCTCGGGCTTTTTCAATGCGATCTCCTTCATTATTGAAGGAATTGTCGAGTTTTTTACAGATGTGTTCATGCTGCCCCATCCGTATCTGTTCATCGTCATCTTGGCCGTCCTCGCGTATTTGCTTGGCCGCTTGCCGCTGACGCTGTTCACGGTCATCGGGTTTCTCATTATCGAGAACCTCGGGTATTGGCCGCAAACGATGAGCACGCTCAGCCTGGTCATCACGGCAGGCTTGATCTCCATCGTGCTCGGGGTGCCGCTCGGCATTTGGGCAGCCTACAGCAAAACCGCATCCAGGATCATCATTCCGATTCTGGACTTCATGCAGACCATGCCCGCTTTCGTTTATCTGCTGCCTGCGGTTACGTTCTTTAGCCTCGGGGTCGTTCCGGGCGTTATCGCTTCCGTCATCTTTGCGATTCCGCCAACGATTCGTCTGACGCGGCTGGGGATTATGCAGGTATCCGGCGAGCTCACCGAAGCTGCGGATGCATTCGGTTCGACTTCCGGACAGAAGCTGTTCAAGGTCCAGCTTCCGCTGGCTATGCCGACCTTAATGGCCGGGATTAACCAGACGATCATGCTGTGCTTGTCGATGGTTGTTATCGCTTCGATGATCGGTGCCCAAGGCATCGGCGCCGAGGTCTACCGTGCAGTAACCCAGCTGCAGATCGGTAAAGGGTTTGAGGCGGGTCTGGCTGTCGTCATCCTGGCGATTGTCCTGGACCGCTTTACACAAAATATATTTAAAACGAAAAAGAGGGGTGCTTAACTTGAAGAACAAGAAATGGTGGTTGATGCTTAGCTTGGCGGCTGTCCTCCTTCTGTCCGCATGCGGACAGGGCGGCAATGGCGGCACGAACGGAGCCCAGGGCGGCGAAGGCGCAAACGGCGGAGCCGCCGGCTCGATCGGCGAGCAGGTAAACCATGAAATCATCGGTATTGATCCAGGCGCAGGTATTATGAAAGCCACGGCTGCCGCGATTGAGGAGTACGGCTTGACGGATTGGAAGCTGATCGAAGGCTCCGGTGCAGCAATGACAGCTACGCTTGATAAGGCGATCAAGAAGAAAGAACCGATCATCATTACCGGCTGGACGCCGCACTGGATGTTCTCCAAGTATGATCTGAAGTATCTTGAGGATCCGAAGAAGGTTTATGGTGAAGCCGAAGAAATTCACACGGTTGTTCGTAAAGGCCTGAAAGAGGATCAGCCGGAGGCTTATCAGTTCCTGAGCAACTTCAAATGGACCTCGGACGATATGGGTCAAATCATGACCGCCATCCAGGAAGGACAGAATCCGGAAGCTGCCGCTAAGGAATGGATGGAAGCCAACAGCGAAAAAGTGAACGAATGGACGCAAGGCGTTCAGCCCGTTGACGGCAAAAGCTTTAAATTCAGCTATGTTGCTTGGGACTCCGAAATCGCCAGCACCAATCTGCTGAAGGTCATTATGGAAGAGAAGCTCGGCTTTAAGGTCGAAGCGCTTCAAGTCGAAGCCGGCCCAATGTGGACCGGGGTCGCCAACGGCGACGTTGACGCTACGGTTGCCGCATGGCTCCCGCTGACGCATGCCGACTACTGGGATAAGTTCAAGGATCAGGTCGAAGACCTTGGCGCTAACATGGAAGGCGTTAAAACCGGCCTCGTCGTTCCATCGTATGTCGACGTGAACTCGATTGAAGATCTGAAGAAGTAAAGATTGAACCTACACGAAAGCCACCCTTTGCGGGTGGCTTTTTTGGGCTATAGGGGGATGTATGGGCAGGACGGGGAGTCCGGGGGCAAGTCCGTTTTGGGGATTTGTTGGCTCGTTGGCGCCACTTTAGCGCAGCACAAGTCCCTTTTCGGGACCTGTTGGCTCGTTGGCGCCATTTTAGCGCAGCATTAGTCCCTTTTCGGGACCTGTTGGCTCGTTGGTGCCACTTTAGCGCAGCACAAGTCCCTTTTCGGGACCTGTTGGCTCGTTGGCGCCGCTTTAGCGCAGCACAAATCCCTTTTCGGGACCTGTTGGCTCGTTGGCGCCGCTTTAGCGCAGCATAAGTCCCTTATCGGGACTTGTTTCCCCGTAGGCACCGCTTGGGCGGGGCCCAAATCCCTTATCGGGACCTGTTGGCTCGTTGGCGCCACTTTAGCGCAGCATAAGTCCCTTTTCGGGACTTGTTTGTCCATAGACGCCGCTTGGGCGGGGCACAAATCCCTTATCGGGACCTGTTGGCTCGTTGGCGCCACTTTAGCGCAGCATAAGTCCCTTTTCGGGACTTGTTTGTCCATAGACACCGCTTGGGCGGGGCACAAATCCCTTATCGGGACCTGTTGGCTCGTTCGCTTGGGGGCGGCCATAACGCTCAAGTAGATGCCATCGTCGACGCGGGAGAAATGCACATGTTCGAGCCTCTACTCTCCCGCGCTACTCAAGCAAACTAGTCTACTCCCAGACACCAATGCTATCCAACCAAACTAATCTACTCCCAGCTCCCGTGCCACCCAAACGAACCAATCTACTTCCAACCTCCATGCTACTCAAACAACCAATCTCCCCCTTGCTCCCGCGCTACCCAAGCAAACCAATCCACTCCCTGCCCCCAGTACTATCCGAGCAAACCACTCCCCCTCCCCTTAAGACGCAAACGAGCCGCGCTCTAACGTGAGCGCGACTCGCTTTTTTACATGGATAGCAGCTATTCCTTGATGGTTACCGTTACCGGGGAATACTCGGCAATGACGGTTTGACCATGAACCGAGACGCTGCCCTGCGGCGTCAGATCCTTCTCCGTCATGATGCCAAGCGCAATCGTGAACTTGTTGAATTTGATCGGAATATTGTTCTCCCGGCGGACCTCCTGTCCGTTCACGTAGAATACCGCCTCGTCCTCACTGCGGTTATAGGTGATTGTGTACGTGTTGAATTCCTGCGGCTTGAAGTGTGTATCTTCCTCTTTAAAAATGCAGAAGAAGCGGGTTTTATCCGATTCCGGCACCTGAACGCCAGGGAAAGGCAGCACCGCATACACGCTCGCATACTTATCGTTCGAAGCGAAGAAGTCGAGCGCCGCTCCGGTTGAGAAATCCAGCAGATTCAAAGATACGTAACCGTCGTACAAATCACCGGGAACGGTGCCCTGCGTACGGGCACGGATCTGAAGCTCAAAGGTCACTTCGCCCGATTCCGGCACTTCAACCTCTTCCACGGAATAATACATATGCTTGGCATTGTCGAGAATCTGAATCTGATTATGCTGGCGGCTCAGCGGTGCGCGCACATACAGGATGCCGTTGCGCACGATAACGACAGCGTCGGGCTCCCGGTACTCCCAGAAGGAACCGTCCGGCAGCGGAAAGCCGCCGATCTTCCAAACCTTGCCCTCCGACAGGATGGTATGAAAATCACCAAAAACACGTTGTTGTTCCATCTAAGGTCTCCTTCTTTCTCACAAAAATAGGTTAGAATGCCTGGATTATGCCTTGGACGAGCAGCGACAGGATCAACACGCCGCCGCAGCGCATCGTTGTCATCGTTGACGCGCCCATCAGCGGCAAGTAAGCTTCGGAACGATTGCTATCCTTCAGTCTTCCATACACAAGATACAATGGAATAACGGTCAGCAGAGCAATAATCGCATAAGGTGGAAGAGCTCCCGCTAGGACGCAGGCAACCAGGGACAGACAGGCCAGCAGCAGCAGCGCCCGTGAAAACGTCAACGCCCGCTTTTCCCCCCATACGACCACAAGGGTTCTTTTTCCGGCCTGACGATCCGCCTGCCAATGCAGGAAGTGATGGTTGAACAAAATCAACGTCGTGAGCAGCCCGATCGGCAGCGACAACAGCAGGGCCCGAAGATCCATGCTTGACGTCTGGACATAGAAAGCTCCCATAACAGGCAAAATACCGAAGGACAACAGGATCGCAATTTCGCTGTAGCCCTTGCCCCGGTATCCGAACCGAACGGGCGGCGCCACGTAAAAATAAGCGATGAGTCCGCCGAGCGCGCCGAACAGAAGCGCCCACCAGCCGCTGATCAAGCTCAGAATAATCCCGCATAACGCGGCTATTCCGAACAGCGTCCAGGTAACGCTCTCGAATTTGCGGATGGACCAGATGCCTTTGGTTAGAAAACCTGAATTCGTGGAGATCGCATCGACGTCCTCCTGGGCTTCCGTATCGGTCCCGTTCTTATAGTCCCACAAATCGTTCACCATATTGGAGAACAAATGGGCGGCCCCGCTTCCGATCAAGGTCAATAAAAAAAGCCCGATATGGAAACGGCCTGTCCAAACATAAGCGCCAAGCGCCCCCAAAGCAACCGGTATGAGCATGACCGGAATGACTTGGATACGCGAAGCTTTTTTAAACTGATTCAGGACATCCACTGGCGTAGGCTCCTTTCTCTCATAAAACAGAATAGAACGCCTGCAACTCGCTTGCAGACGTTAATCGATGTTGTGAAACAAAGCACTTGTACATTAAGGATATCACAATTGTCGAACTTTGTAATCTATTTGTAAGAACTTGGCTAAACTCCTATACGGACGAGCGCTCAATCAATTCGAACGGCAGCTCCTTGCGCACCGGGTCTTTCCGTTCTCCCTGAATATGGGCATACACGATTTTGAAAGCCTCTGAACCCATATCGAGCAGTCGGTTATCGATCGTCGTGAGGCCTAGCATTTTGCCGATGGGTTGATTGTCAAATCCGATGACCGCAAGCTCCTGCGGGATGGATATGTCCCGCTTCTCCGCTTCGTAGATCAAGCCGGCCGCCACATGGTCCCCCGTCACGAGCAGGGCGCTTGGCCGTTCTCTCATATCCATAAGCCGGTTCATGATTGCCGCACCATCCTCAAGATCAATGCAGCCATCCAATATCCATTCCTCACGGTAAGGCTCTCCGATTTCCTTCAGCACTTCCTCATAGGCTGTTTTGCGTGCTCTCGTACTGGGGCTGTCCAGCCTTCCTACCGTAAATCCGATTCTGCGGTGTCCCCGGTCAATCAAATAATGCATGGCACGCCGGAAAGCCTCCGCATGATTAATATATATAGAAGAAAATAATCGCTCCCCCGCATCCAGACAGCAAACAATCGGGCCATATGGACAGTAGGCTTCGATCTGCTCCGGGGTAACGGCGGACGATAGAATAATGATCCCGTCAATTTCCCGGTTCCGCAGCATCTCCAGCACTTCCAATTCTTTGTCCTGCGCATATCCCGTCTGACAAAGGATAAGCCGGTAGCTTGCCGCCAGCGCTTCTTGCCCGGCTCCCTCCATCAGTAATGAGAAGTACGCATGATTAATGAACGGCAGCATAATGGCGATATTCATCGTTCTGCCCGTAATGAGGTGAACGGCGTTCATATTGCGCGCATACTTCAGCTGCTTCATCGTCGCCAGGACCCGCGCTCGCTTTTCCTCGCGAACATAGGGATGATTATTGAGCACCCGGGATACCGTGGATACCGACACGCCCGCAAGCTTTGCGATTTCTTTGATATTGGCCATGCTCTTTCCCTCCCTCGATACTAGCCTGCCGTCTATCTATCCTCGATACTATCATGTTCAGGTAGTTGATTCAAAAGAGAGCCTGAACCTGAATAGATACGTAAGACGAAAAGCCGCAATTTATGCGGCTTTCAATTTCTACATATTCTTTGTCTTTTATGCTCCTTGACTATATGTTCTTTGACTGTATGTTCTTTGTCGTCCGACAACAAATTCATCATCATTTATGTCGTTCACGGAGTTTTCGTTTCCCTTTGAGTTTCGATATACATGGAAGTGCTTGTCGAAAAGAAATTCTACTTCCTTAATACTCTCCTTTTATTACGAAAAACGAGCCCCGAATGGTTCCGGCTAATTTGGACTTCTGTCTGGCAAACTTAAAGTTCCCTTCCAACTCCTGTGGCACCTCCATCCCCTCAGAAAGCTTAAAGCCAACGGCCCGCTTCTTAGGATCATCCACCGTATACATGACGTTGACCCCTAGACCATCCTCATAAAAAACGAAGGCCCATTGGATATTCTCCACCTGGAAACGCGACGTTTCTAAAGGTTTGGCCGCAAACTCAATATCGCGTTCTTCTTTCAAAATTCGGTTTACATAATCCAGGGTTTCCTGGCTTTCGCTGGCGGGTACAACCGTAAATTCATGCTTATATTTGTTCATAAAGTAACGGGCTTCGTTCGCTCGTAAACCAGCCAGCGCTTCGGCTACGGGCGAAGATTCTAACCCGACTGTGGATACGTTTTTAAAATCAACGATATGGGACATGTTCATCACTCCTAAAAGTTTTGTGAGCGTTACTTCTTCGAATTACTTCGAGCAAAACTCGCTTCGAAAGCATCAACTTAGTTTTGTGAGCGTTACTTCTTCGAATTACTTCGAGCAAAACTCCCTTCGAAAGCATCAACATAGTTTTGTGAGCGTTACTTCTTCGAACTACTTCGAGCAAAACTCCCTTCGAAAGCATCAACTTAGTTTTGTGAGCGTTACTTCCTCGAGCCTGCTTCGAACAAAACTCGCATCGAAAGCATCGCGAGTCTCTTTATTTTCTTACGACCGGAATCCACACTTCACCAAATACGAGACCGTTTCGCTGCCCCATCTCCACCGTCGCGTTGGGCCCGCCGACATAGGCAAAATCTTGTGCTTCCGGCAGCACTTGTCCAAAAGCAATGCCTGTAAGCACTTGACTCAACTCCTCAGCCGTCTGCGCTTCTCCTTTTACAACGAGGTATTCCCCTTTAGGAAACTGGATGACTCTGGTCGCTTCCGGTAACGATGCCTCGGTCAACACGCCAGCGTAATACATCATCTTGTTGTTCACGGCTTCGTTTACGGCAAAAATATAGTCATTTGCGGCCACGGCCTTTAATGTGTCAAGTCTTCCATCTTGTTTCACGGCTTTCCAAAAGTCGGCCTTCTCCTTGTTGATGCCGGCATAGTCGGTGTAGTCGCTTTGAAGCTCCGTTCCGATTCCTAATACGATAAAGCTGTCTTTTTCCTCAATACTGTAATTTGCCATATTCAATCCCTTCCTCTTCTTTAAATTGTGATTCCTATGTTTTATTACTTGATGGGTTAATCATAACTTTAAATCATGTCAAAAAATGATACCGTTTAAATGAGCCATGAAAAAAACGGATCGGATGGGGAGTATCGGCTTTATATCCACACTCCGACGATCTAGGCTGTCAATGAATCGGCTACGTACAAGTACTTGTCAATTTCGGCAAAGGATATAACTACTTGTCATTACAGTTACAACAATAAATTAATATACTTCGATTAAAAAGACATCGAATGCGGCTAGCAACAAAGTAACGCCGATTGAAGACTCAGAGAGTCCGCAACCGGCGCATCTGCTCAACATTTCCTATACTTTAAAGGACGGGTTAACTCGCCAGTCCCTCTTTTCTGTTCGATAACTACACAGAATACGGTTCAAACGTACATTCCGCCCCGTTGATCATTCTCGCCGAGCTGCCTGAACCCCTATGCTTCAAAAATAGTCGGTCTTCCGTCGTCCATCCTGTATACGCCACCTCAAGCCCGCCGTCTGTCTTGAATTCCGGCCTCTGCCCGGACATTTGCCGTGCGAACGCCGCCAGCTGTCCGATCCCTCTGTTCTCCGCTTCCCGAATGGACACCGCCTCTACGGCGAGAGCAATTCCGTCGCCTCGGCAAACAATCTGTTGATATCCGGACTGCGCCCGAATGTCATAAGCCGTCCCCGGGCTTAAATGTATGGCAAAATAAACCTCATCTACCTTGCCGTACAAAGCTTCGGCCTCGTACAACCATTCCCCTTCCGGCAGAACGCCGACGATTTCTTCGCCACTGGCAACCGCCAGTTCAGGCAGCGGATAGAGCGCCAGCACCACATTTTTGTGATACAGCACCTCCATCCACTCGCTTTGGTGACGAGGATCGCTTCCCGAAGGATCGTATCCCTCCCCCGGATGGAAAAAATACAGCTGATTCGCCTTCCCGCCTAAACGGACAGGCAGGCTGAACATCCAGCGCAGCTGCTCGTTGTCGAACTCCCGGACCCGCTCCCACAATCCGCCCGCCGCAAAATCCTCCGTCACATAAGCATAGGAGTGCAGCTTTCGCAACTCGCCGTCAACCGATTTCATCAGCACCTTGCGCACTTCCGCCGGTTCGCTTCGATGCAGGGCAAGGTGCCGGGCAGCTTCCGGAGCTTCGTGGAATAGAAAACCGGCATATTCCGTGCGCGGCATCTCCTCCGGAAGGCTAAAATCACCGAACTGGACATAATCGTGAAGCACATTGGCATCCCGCGGAGCATCATGCGGCCATCCCCTGGAGTGGGCTCCTACCCACGCCCCCTTCAGGTAATAAGACGCGCGAAGGCTCCACAGCTCATCCAACAGTTCATGAAGCTTCTGCTTCACTTCCGGTTCCTCCGCCAATTCCAGCGCACAGGTGAACGCCTGTGTCCAATGCCAAAACCACGGCAGGCACCCATACTCAGCCATACCCTCCCGGCGGAGCAGAGTCAGGGTATCCCTAAGGCTTTGTTTTCCGTCCTCCAGAAGCTCCTTATCCCCGAACCGCTGGCCGAATATTAGCTTGGCCGCCGTATACTTCGCCTCATGATGGTTGCACACCGTGAGCGGCTTGCGAAAAAAACCTCCGCGATAGATGTGTTCCAGCGCGGCCTCAAACTCCCTCGCCAGGCCCTCGTTCATCCCGCTTTCAAACTTGTGATGGAAAAAAAACATCAAGCTCCCCATCAATTCCACCGGCAGCACGTGCGGACTCGCCGCCTCCGGCTTCGGTTCCAGGTTCAGCGGCCAGTGTCCGTACATCGGACTCTTCGCATCCCGGTCCTGCAGCCGCAGCACACGACCCAAAACCTCCTCTGCCAGCCGCTTACCCTCCTGCCGGTTGAACTGCGGATCATGCTCCAGGTCTAACGAAGCTGCAAACAAATAGGAGGCATAATAGAAGTTGTCTCGCACATCCCCATGAAACCACAGTCCGCTGGATTGCAGGGGCAGCCTCCATGCTTGTTCCGCAACATTCCGAACAATCCGGTTCATTCTTCCATGATAATCGTTCATCGTCTTCTCCTTCCCAATCCGGTGATAAAGCCGCTTCCCTACCCTAATGTAAGATAAAAACGAACAAAAAGAAACCAATTTGAACACATATAAACCTATTAAAGAGCCTCAAGTCCATACAAGCTTGAAAATACATACAGGACCGGTTCCCAAGCAGCCCCGCATTCGTCCGGCCATTATCTTAAGCCGTGCTGTCAATCCTTTCATTGCATGATAGGCACCGGACCCTATTTTAGGGCATATACAGCAAAAGCCCGGCCAGAGAGCCTCTCTGCCCGGGTCGTTGAACAAGCTAAACTGCAGCATAATTCTGTCGTTATAGGTTACTTGTCCTCTTCGTCCTGTACGAAATTAAGCACGGCTTCATCCACTGCCGCGGTCTGTCCCAGGTCTGGTTGATCTGACAGCTCAACTTCGCAAGATTCGGGACCGCCATGCAGTTCAAAGAGAACCAGCTCGTTCTCCCCTTTACGCAATAAAGGGCCGGGAATATACAAGGCCTTTTGGGGCCCCGCGTTCCAGTACCGGCCGAGATTGAAGCCATTAATCCAGGCGACACCCTTCGTCCAGCCATCAAAGCGAAGGAACGTATCCCCGATGTCCTCCACCTGAAAGCTGCCGCGGTAAAATCCGGGCAGACCCGTGTCTTCCGACGTCGACGTAGACAGCTCTTCATGCTCCGCCTGCCCTTTATCCATAACCGGTTTATAAGAGAGGGATGACAGCATCTGGGACGCAAGCGGCAGGGTCCGGACCGTCCAGTTATACAGGAATTGGTTATCGATTCTCACGCCCTCCGTGATTCCCTTGGGATCGTGGATCAGCGGCCCATAATTGATCCGGCCCATGTTCTCGACGAGAATATCCAGCCTTGCTCCCGTTGCGGGTACGGTAATATCGAGCGGCTGCAAATTCCATCGTTCGATAACGCCAAGCGGCCGACCGTCCAGAAATACCTGGGCGCGATCACGAACCTCCTGAATATGCAGCTGCTGTCCTTGCCTTGGTCCCGGAATAAAGGTGCTGTACAAGATAAAGCCATAGGACTGTCCGAATGTTTCCATTGGCTTGATGCACACGCTTTGTTTCGGCTCTGAGAGATGCTCTAGATTGGCATCCGCAAACAGACCGGCCATCTCAGACAAAGCGACCTTTCCGTAGGCCGCCTTTGGAATGGGCTCCGGAAAGGCGCAACCCGGCTTAAAACCATGCTTGCCGAGCACAGTCCGCACCGCCTCATATTTCTCCGTCTTATCCCCCCATTCCGTCAAAGGGGCATCATAATCGTAGCTTGTCGTCGTCGGTTCATAGGTCTTGATGTGATTCGCTCCGCTGTAAAAGCCGAAGTTGGTTCCGCCATGGAACATATACATATTGATCGAGGAGCCCTTCTCAAGCATTTCATCCAGTACGCCGGCGACATCGGCCGCATCCCGGACATGATGGTCCTCCATCCAGTGATCAAACCAGCCGTTCCAGAATTCCATGACCATCAGCGGCTCATCCGTACGGTATTCGCGGTATTTGCCGAACGATTCTTCTACCCGGGAACCGAAATTTACAGTCGCGTGCACATGGTCGATGGACCCGCCCAGCAGCATTTCGTCGGTTGGCCCGTCGGAGGTAAAGAGAAGCACATCGACGCCACGCCGCACCAGTCCTGCGCGCAAATACTCCAGATAAGCGTGATCGTTGCCGTAACTGCCGTATTCATTTTCGACCTGAACAGCCAGGATCGGCCCTCCGTTCGAAGACAGGAGCGGAACCATTCTCGGGATCAGCTCGTCGTAATAATGATCCACCTTACTTAAATAGAGCGGGTCACTGCAGCGAAGCCGGATTTCTCCATAACCTAGCAGCCAGCCCGGCAAACCTCCAAATTCCCATTCCGCACAGATAAACGGGCTGGGTCTGACAATGACGTGCAAGCCGAGTTTCCCGGCTAATTCGATAAACGATCCAACGTCGGCCATCCCGCTAAAGTTAAATTCCCCTTCTGTGGGTTCATGCACATTCCATGCGATATACGTTTCAACGGTATTAAAGCCGCAGGCCTTTAATTTTAAAAGCCTGTCCTCCCAATATTCAGGAACGACACGGAAATAGTGAACCGCTCCCGATATGATCCGGTAAGGCTGCCCGTCCAGCAGGTATTGTCCGTTCTTCCAAGTGAGCACTCCCATTCCAGTTCTCCTCCACCTTATGTTAGGATCCAAGGCTTATTGCCCGCAGCGATAAACCGCCAATTTTTTGATGACCGGACTTGCGGCCGCTTCCAGTACCCGCAAACGCACCTTGTCGGTCGTTACCGGAGAGAACGCATCGATTTTCTTGTGACCGATCGCGCTGCCGCGTGTCAGCTCGAGCCACTCTCCACCGACGAAGGCTTCCAGCACATACTGACTGATCCTTTCCCCGTATGCAATCTCCTCCATGACCACGACATGATCGATCACGCATGCTTGGGGAAGGATTAACTGAACGGCCTCTCCCGATCCCGAGCCTTCGGCCAGGGCAGAACCGAACCGACGCTTGATCTCTCTGCCAAATTCCAGAAGCCGCTTTACATCGGCCTCCGGAAGCAGTCCCCGGGGGTCCGGAGCGACATTGAGCAGCAAGGTCGCTCCATGTCCAACCGACCGGTAATAGATGTCCATAAGCTGATCAAGAGACAACAGCAAATGTTCCTCGTCCGGATGCCAGAACCAGCGGTCTTTTCGGATCGGT
The DNA here is from genome assembly GCF_038003785.1 of Paenibacillus sp. FSL W8-0919. Classification (NCBI taxonomy): domain Bacteria; kingdom Bacillati; phylum Bacillota; class Bacilli; order Caryophanales; family Paenibacillaceae; genus Paenibacillus; species Paenibacillus sp. FSL W8-0919. The sequence continues at coordinate 2,426,844 of NZ_JBBOPV010000001.1, read as the reverse complement.
ACATCGCATTCTGCGGGCACCCAGCTCGGCGTCTCCGTCAGCCATTTCAGCGATTCTTCGCTGAACATGCTGCCCCGAGAAGAATCGGCCGTGTTCCAGCAAGGATACGGAGCGACACCATCCTCATTGCCGACCCACCGAATCGTGGGCGCGCCCATATTAAACACCATGGCGCTTGGCTGATATTTTTTCACAAGACCCATGATTCGCGGCCAATCATATTCGCGGCCTTCCGATCCCGCGCCGTCAAACCAAATTTCCACAAGCGGACCATAGCCGGTTAAGAGCTCCTCCAATTGTCTGCAATAAAAGTCATCATACTGCTGCGGATCGGCATAACACGGCTCGTGCCTGTCCCAAGGGGATACATAAATACCGAAGCCGATGCCCTCCTCCCGGCAAGCTTCCGCGCATTCTTTCACGACATCGCCCTTGCCTTCCTTCCACGGGCTCGAGGCTACGGAGTAATCCGTCGTCGCCGTCGGCCACAGGCAAAAGCCGTCATGATGCTTGGCCGTCAGTATGAGATAACGGAAGCCGGCTTCCTTCGCGGACCGGGCCCACTGTTTGGCATCCAGGCGTTCCGGATTAAACAAGGCCGGAGCATCCTTGCCTCCCCCCCATTCCTGGTCACAGAACGTATTGATTCCAAAATGGCAGAACATCCCGAGCTCCATATCCTGCCAAGCTAATTGCTCCGGCGAAGGAACAGCTAGCTGCTCCTCTAGCTTTCTTGTTATTGACATGCTTTCCCCTCCAACTCTCTACAGTTGAAAAAAAAGGGCTTTGGGAAGCCGGCTTAATGGCCCCCCGAAGCCCGATTCCTACCAGGATTCTTTACCCTGTGCTATCCCTGTTACTTGATAACGCCTTTTTCGTTAATGATTTTCGTGGCCTCATCGACCATCCATTGTTGAACCTCATCAATCGGCTCATTGCTGAGCATGAATTTAGAGAAGCCGTCATTTATGATCTTGGTCAATTCCGCGGTAGACGCGATCATGACTTTGGCGGCATCCAGATATTGGATTTCATCGCTGAACAGCGTATATTTCAACGAATCCATATCGTACATATCCTCTTTGCCGGCAACCAGCTTCGTCAGCAATTCCTCGTTATTCGCCTTTTTGTAGCCAGAGAACTCAAGTCTGTTGTCCGAATCGGCTGTTGTCATGAATCTCATAAGCTTGAAGGAGGCTGCCTTGTTGGCGGAGTTGGCGCCCATTGCCAGCATATTGCCGCTGGTGAAGTATTTTCCTTCATACTCTTTCGGTTCCCAGCCAGCAGGAGGCACAGGTACAGGAGCGAAGGCGGTTTTGAACTCATGCGGATATTGCTCGGTATTGCCTGGGTCTGCGATCGTAAAGTTGCCTGTAAGAATCATAGCGGCTTCTTCATTGAAGAATTCCGTACGGTAGTTCAGCTTCGCAGCAAGCACGTCACTGTAAGGCTTGGCCGACTTGTCCTTCTCCTCCATGTCTTTACGGAGCTGGAAGAAATATTTGTATGTCGGATCCGCCAGAATCGTCGTTCCGTCTTCATAGACGAACGGATCTTTCATCATGGTTTGGGCCGGAGCGTTCATATAAAGCTCCCATGTGTGGAAATAAGATCCGTAGCGCTTGTCAACGCCTTCGCCCTTGGTCAGCTTTTTGGCGTATTCGCGGTAGTCGTCCCATGTCCAACCATATTTCGGAACCTCAAGTCCCGCTTCATCCAGGGCATCCTTATTGAGCATGACATAGTTCGTGCTCTTGGTATACTGCATGCCATAATACTTGTCGCCTAACTTGGGATTTACGAAATACTCGTCTTCCGGAACCAAGCTTTCCTTCTCGTAGAACTCGTTCAGAGGAGCAAGAGCTCCGCGTTCAGCCCGCTCGAGAACTCCGCCCAAGCTCGGGAATTGAATAACATCGATCGCTTCGCCGGAAGAGATCAGGAAATCCAGCTTTTTCAGCATTTCCACGGAATCGCCGGGAACCAGCACCACATGCTCGACCTTGATGTCCGGATTTTGATCCATAAATTCCTGGAGCATGGCATCCGTGCCCGCCTGCTGGGCCTCGTTATCCCAGTTGTAATACTTGATGGTGGTAACCCCATTGTCTGCCTTGCCGGCACCCGATTCTGAACCGGAATTCCCGCAGCCGCTTAAAATCAGGGTGCTTGCCAGAACCGTGCTTAGAATGATGGATAATCTGTGTTTGACTTTTTTCTTCATCTTACTTCCCCCTGCACAGATAAATTAGTTGTTGTGCTGTTTTCATGTTCATTATAGGCACCGGCACGGCCGATCAAGTGCACAATTTTGAGGTTCTAGGATTACTTTTTTGACTTTTGCGAAACCTTCGGCCTTTTCACATTAGGCTTCGGATCAACCTTTTACCCCGCCTAAAGCGATACCGTTTATGACCTGCTTCTGCAATACGATGAACACGATGACCAGTGGAATGATCGCCGATACCGCCGCCGTCATCATAATGGCATAGTTGTTGGTATAGTCATCACGGAACAGCGTCATCCCCAGCGGAATCGTGTATAGGTCCTTGTCCAGCAGGAAGATCAGCGGATTCTGGTAATCGTTCCAAGTCCAAATGAATTTAATGATCGCTACCGTAGCCAGCACAGGCTTGCACAGCGGAACCATAATGGAAGCAAATGTCCGCAGATGGCCCGCACCGTCAATTCTCGCAGCTTCCAAATATTCATCGCTGATCCCGATCATGAATTGACGAAGCAGGAACGTGAAGTAGATCGAGAACATACTCATGAAGATGATGGCCGCATGCGTATTGTAGAGACCAAACCAGCGAATGAGCAGAAACCGCGGAATCAGCGTCGCCTGATCCGGAATGATCATGAACGAGAGTAGGGCCATAAAGACGAGATTCCGTCCCTTGAATCGGATCTTCGTTAGCGCATAAGCGGCCATGGATGAGATGATCAGCGTGATTAAGGTCGTGATAATGGCTATTTTAAAAGAATTAAAATAGAAATCATAGAAGGGAACTCTCCCCATCCAAACCGTCTTGAAATTATACGCCAGATTCACCTTTTCCGGTATCCATTGAATTGGAAAGCGCATAACATCCTTCTCGTATTTGAAAGCCGCGGAAATCATCCAAATGAGCGGAACGAGAAACACGATGGACAATGCCCCCATCAAAAGGGTGATTACCCCTTTGGACATGTTTTTTCGAAGCAACTGCATGTACAATCCTCTCCCTCTCTATTCTTCATTTCTCATCTTCCAGGTGAGCGCGGTAATCAGGCCGATAATCGCGAACAGCAGCCAGGAAATGGCCGAAGCGTATCCCATATTGTAATATTGGAAGCCTTCCTCATAGATACGGAATACAAGCACGGTAGAAGAATTGTTCGGTCCGCCTTCCGTCAGGAACGCGATAATGTCAAACACTTTAAACGAACCAATCAACATCGTGATCAACAGGAAGAAGGTTGTTGGACGGAGCATCGGAACCGTGATCGCAAAAAACTTTTTAATTGCACCGGCACCGTCAATATCCGCCGCTTCATAAATTTCATTCGATATGTTCGTAAGCCCGGCCATATAGATAATGATCGTGTAGCCCAGGCCCGCCCAGGAGCTGATAATCGAAATCGCCAGGAGCGACGTTTTCGGATCGACCAGCCACTTCGGCGGATTGCTGATCCCGAGCTCCATCAGAAACTGGTTGATCGGTCCCAGCGATGGATGGAATAATGCGCTCCACACCGCAGCGACCGCGATAATCGAAGAAATATACGGAATGAAGAACGCGACTTTAAAATAGCTTTTGAAGAACACACTGTTGTGAATCAAAACCGAAAGCACCAGGGCGATGGCAATCGGGATCGGCACCGTAAGAACCATATAGATCAAATTATTCTTTATCGCTTGAATGATGGTTGGATCCTGAAACATCTTGATATAGTTATCGAAACCGGTAAATTCGATACCCTGGACACCCGACAGCATATCCCAATCGGATAAGCTCAAATACAAAGAGAATCCAAGGGCAAATACATTTAATAACAGCATCCCGACGATTTCCGGGGCAAGAAACAGCCACCCGATCAAAGCCTCTTTCCGCTTGGGAGTCCAAAACTTCCGCCGGCTCTTGGGCACTGGTCGTTGTACAGCCTCCATGAAGCATCACCTCAACAATTTGTAAGTTGTCATTATAGTAATACATCCGCCATCGGCAAGAAGGAGGGATTCTGACCAGCCATGTGCAAGATTTTGACCTAAAAAAAGCCCCACAAAGTGGAGCCTACGCTTCGATACTTATTCCAATTACTTTGCGGGGACCCCAGAACAAAAGCCCCACAAAGTGGAGCCTACGCTTCGATGCTTATTCCAAATACTTTGCGGGGACCCCAAATCAAAAGCCCCACAAAGTGGAGCCTACGCTTCTAATGCTTATTCCAAATAATTGAATACTATCGGCCCGCTTACTTTCGCGCGGTGTACTTCGCTTTATACTCGCTCGGGGTGGTCCCCACGTATTTTTTGAACACTTTCGAAAAATACGTACGGTCCGAATAGCCTAATTCCATAGCCAGAGACTCCAAATTCTGCCCGGACATTCTAAGCATTTTGGTGGCCATCTTCATTTTGTATTGATGCACGTAATCCGTGAAGGTGAGCCCTGTCAACCGTTTGAAATACCGGGAAAAATAGCTCGGGTTCAAAAACAGATAGCGTGCCATATCGATCGATGTAATGTTATCGTCGAGATGCTGATCGATATATTGCTGGATCACCTGCAGCTTCGGCTCGTTCGTGGGGCTTCCCGCTCCCGTTTTCCGCGTTCCGATCGTCTGGATCAGCCTTCTCTCCACCAGCTCCATCATATCCTCCAAGGTGCGGGCTAAACCGAGATAGGCGAACAGATCCTCTTCGAATTTCAGACTGGAAAACATCAGCTCGATGCTGCGAAGCATGGAGGAAAGATCCCGGGCAAAGTCGCCCGGATCAATCGACAGCTCCTTCGCGGTTCCGGCGATCTTCTGCAGCGCAGCGCGTATACCGTCGAGATCCTGCTTCATGAGCATCCGTTCCAGCTCCGAAACGTAACTGTCCAGAAACCCCTGAGGCGCGGCTTGGAACCACCGTGTTCGGATTTGCGAAGCTTCCAGCATCGTATAGTCGGTATTTTCATAAAACTCGTATTTTCCATGAAAAATATCCTGATAGACGGAGCCGATCGAGCTTAATTCCATCTTGTCCGTGACGGAGACAACATTCGGTTGAATCTTGAGAAAGTGGAGGCACTGATAACGCAGTCGCTGCAAATAATGATGAAGATGCAAGCTGGCATTCTGCGCCAGATTGACCCTAAAGTTATGCAGAATCACAATGTTCCCCTGCTCCATGAACGGCGTAATCCCTTCGTACGACTCGGACAATTCCGTCGCAATATTATAAACGGCGTATAAAATCAGCGGCAATTCCGTTTGTCTGAAGCGCTTGTCAAAGCTGGAGAGTCGAATGCTGACCAGCCCCAACGCAAACCACGGATAGGTCCAGGAGATGCCGAGCTGCGCTGCATAAGCCTGAGTGGCTTCGGACGGCGAGCCATTGATCACCCGTTGCAGCAGGTCTTGCCGAAAGAGCTGACTATTGTAATTGGCCCCTTCGCGATGAATCAGACCGGTTCGCATTTTTAGCAAGTTCATGGATTTGCCGAGGCTCTGTTCCAACTGCTCCGCTGTAAGCTGATCCTTGATCAGATAATCATCCGCTTGCAGCTTTACGGCTTGCTGGGCATAATGAAAATCCTCATGGCAGGTCAGGAAGATAATCCGTACCTCCGGCTTCACGCGCATAAAATGGTCCGCCAGCTCAATGCCGTTTTTTTGCGGGAGTCCGATATCCGTAATGACAATATCCGGCTGCACTTCCTCAAACATATGCAGCGCTTTGGCGCTGGAATACGTACTGCCGGCAATCTGCAGATTGTTGGCCTCCCAGTCAATCATCTGCTGCAATACCTTGAGCATAGGAACATCATCGTCGATGAGCATAACTCTATACATTACTCTTCCTCTCCCTCCGGTAGATAACCATGATGTTGACTTACGGGCAAGTACAGCAAAACAGACATCCCCTCATGCGGAAGGTTGGCGAGTGTCAGCCTCGCTTCCTGCCCGAAGGTCAATCGGAGTCTTTGGACCACGTTCATCAGACCGACTCTCTCATAGGCTCCATCCTGCTCATCGCTTGGTTTCCCCAGCCTGCGGTTCAGACATTCGAGCATTCCTTCTTCGGCCCGGGTACCGTTGTTGATAATCTCAATCCTGATTCCGTCCGGGTCGCGTCTGGAGCGGACCTGAATACGTGGCGTCTGATGATCGACAAGTCCGTGGACGATGGCATTCTCAACGACCGGCTGCAATATGAGTTTTGGCAATATGAGCCCTTCGGTTTCCGGTTCCAGATCGACCTCTAAGCGAAGCGGGATTTCGTTGCGGATTTTCATAATGTCGACATAGTGGCCCAGCAGCTTGCACTCCTCGCGCAACGTGGCCGGCTCATTGACCTTGAGATAGGCTCGCAGCAAGCTCATCAGGGAATCGATAATTCCGCTGTGAAGCGTATCCTTCGTCAGGATGAGGCTGCATTTGATCGAATTGAGCGTGTTGATCAAAAAATGAGGGCGAATTTGCATAAACAAGGCTTCGAGCTCCATCACCCGCTTCTGTTCCTGCTCCTGTTCGATATCATGGATCAGCCGCTGTAATTGATCCAGCATCGTATTCAGCGTCTGACTCAACTCAGCGATATCATCCTTGCCCTTGACCTCCAGCCGGACGTCCAGATTTCCCATTCCGAACTGCCGCACCACTCGCTGCAGCTTGAGAATCGGCCTGTGCAGCCTTTTGGCGATCAGGATAGACATCCCGGAGAACACGAGAAACAGCAGAAGAACCCCGGCAAGACCGGTATAAAACGTCCGGGAAATTGGCTCCGACCACTCTTTCTCCGAAGCTTCGTAGGCCAGCTTCCAGTTCGATTTCAAAATGGTTCTATCCGATCGGACACTGCTCTTGGTCTCCGTATGATGCGGAATCAGCTCCGCATGACCTGCAATGAATTCCCCGTTTGCATCAAAGAGGGCCACCTTGCCAAAGTCGACCGTACCGAGCAGCCGGTTGAAGTACTTATCGGAAATGGCGCACAGCAATACGGACACTTGCCTCTTCTCTCGGCTGTCATAGATCACCCTGGCGATGTAGTAGCTTTTCCCCTTCCCCGCCGAGTCACCGCCGGCCATTCCTAGCCATTGCAGGGTTTCCGGTTTGTTGAGATCAACGCGCTGCATCAGTTCGTCAACGCTTCCGTTAATCGTGGTCAAATCCTCCGTGCCGGAAGAGATGACGAATTGCTGCGGGTTGACCAGGTACATGCGGACATTATTATTCAGCGGCTTGGAGTTAATCAGGGAAAAGATGTCCTGAATTTGTCTAAAATGCACATAATCCTCATAAGTTGCCAGCCTCTCGGTGTCTGCGAATGACTTCAGAATATTGCGAACACTTGTATCGTTCACGATAAAATGAGAGGCAAACGTGATATCGTCAATGGTTTTGCTCAGCTCATCCGTCATGACATTCAGGACATTCTCGTTGCTGAGCTGCAGCTTCTCTACCATCGTATCCCGGATCAGAACAAACGATATGATAGAAACCGCTATCAGCGGAATGAAGATCAGCAAAAGAAACGACAGCTGGATGCGTTTGTAGAAGGTAAATTTGAACATGTTTCTCTGCCCTTTCTTATGCTCCTTGTCCTCTTTATTCTATCAATCCTCTGTGCTGGAAGCATGCATTAAATGATGACGGTTGATTGCATTTTTCTTCCTTGAGGGGTCATCAGCACAACCTCTCCGAAGATCTGCATGCCCTCCACCACATAACAATCAAAATGACCCGACGGTGCACGGTGGCTAACAACGAGAATAAACTCCTCTTCCATTCCCGGGAGCTGAACGCCGCAAGCCTCGGCTTGCCCGTCATGAACCTGCTCCCCCGTATGACGATATACCGGTACCTTGCGGACTCGCGGAGAGGCTGTTTCGCCTGGACGATGGGGATAAAGCACCTGCATGATGCTGATCCATCCTCTTACTGTCCGGGAGTATGACGCATTCGAATTAGGCTCGAGCAGGTTATACTCGCGGGAGATCACGCCCTCGCCCACTTCCCCGCACTGGTCGGCCGTCGTTATGGGGATAATCGAAAGATTCGCTTCCCCGGGGGTGTTTGTACGGCAAATCCTGGTGTCTGCTTCCATCAGAACTTCGCCTGGCGGGTGCGGAAAATGGAAGTGCTGAGTCAGGGTATGCTGCTCACGGCACGCCAAGCTGTCGATCAACAGCCAGAAATACGGCTTGATAAAGATGATCCTTCTGCGCGGAATTAACGGTTCATTCCCATAAAGATAGCCGTCATGCATCCCCTCGACATAGTCAAAGTCAGGCTTGCTGATCCATTTGCAGCCCATCGGCCCGGCCATCCGGTCGAAAGACCAGGTATCCCTGATCCCGGTGAACCCGATTCCGTCGACGACGGTCGTGTTATGGGCGGAGCTCTCCTTTAATGCTTTTCTGTGCGGCGTATGATCGCTATAGTTGTACCGTCCAAGATCGGTGAGCAGGTCGCGGCCGTAGGCATGGAGATCGATGTGCAGCATATCGGCATGACCGTGGCCTCCCCCGAGCGGACCGCAGTGAAAATAAAGGTACAGCGCTTCTTCGTCCCAGCCCGTTCGCATCGTATAATGACCGGAATGGGGAAAAGCCCGGCTCATGGATGGCGGCTCTACAGGCACCATCGCTTCGTAATCACGGATTCCCTCCATGCCGAACAGCCAGGCATTGTCGTAATCCGGCCGGGCATGTCCGCCAAAGCGCAGGACGGAATCCTCAAACAGCCATGCGGCAAAGGTCAGAATGGAACGGATATCGCTATCGTCGCTGTCTCCCAGCATCGGCTGCCTGTGATTCGGCTTGGCCCAGTACAAGGAAGCTTCGGCCATCTCGAGGACCGTACGACAAAATGAGTCGTCAAGCTCCGACCCGTTGAGCTTGGCAAGGTGGACGCAGTCAAGATAACAAGCCAGCACCTCGTGATGATACGTTGGCGATTGCTCCCAGTGGATGCCGTCCGCCATGATCTGGAGCCTTGCCGTCTCCTTCAATCTCTCTTCGCCCATTTCCCGCCACCCTGCCGACTGGGTGAATTCGGGAAAGAACAACGCAATATGGTATAAGCCGCAAGTCTCCAGGACGCCCCAATTGCTGATATGTTTCCAGCTGGTGAAGGAAGCGGCCAGATACTCCCCGTGCTCGTGAAGCGAAATCAGCGCTTTACCGAGCAGCGACGGAGTAAGGGATGGGCTGCCGATCATGTATCGAAGCGCCTTGATCCAGTTCGCGCTGCGCAGCCCCGCCTCGATCGGGCGCCAGGTCAACGTATCCGTCGTAGGCTCTTCGGGGACAGGATTCCGATCGATCCAGTGTTCAAGCTGGCGGCAGAACACCTCCGCATACTTCTCATCGCCAGTCATCGCATACGCTTGTCCCAGCGCCACCCAATAGCGGTGGCGATTCAGCATGTAAGCCCACTCTACGTCCTGATCGGGAATATGGCACCAATCGATATCACCGTCAAATGTAACGGGAACGACGCTCCGCTCCATATCCCACAGAAAGCGGAACAGGAACGTCTGCTGCATCACCTCATTCGCCGTCTTCATGACGATTTCCAGCTCATCCCCACAGTGCTGCTTCACATAATCGGTGATCATCCGCTTCTCCTCACGGCTCATCCACCATCCGGCTGTTCTCCGGCAAGAGAAGTATGCATGCAGCTTACCCAGTACATCGTGCCGATGACCTTGATCATCTGCATTCAGCATCGGACCGATTGCGGGATCCTCCGGATCCAGCGTGGTTAAAAGGGCTTTCACCAAAGCTTCCGTGGCATCAGCGTTCATACCAATACCCCTTGTTTCCGGTCTCCATACGAATCAAAGCCTCCAGGTAAAAATAATCCCCCCAGATCATGAAATCATCCGGGGACAATCCGCCGCGCACATGATAAGAACCGTGCTGCAGCAGGCCCTCCGCCTCTTGGCCGACGGTGGAATAATTCCGTACCAGCGAGGTCATGGAATCCTGCAGTCCTTGTTCAAAGCGTGCTCTATCGGGATCCCCATCCTCCAAATGTCCAATCAGTTCCAGCAAACCTGCCGCCACAATAGCCGAGGCCGAGCTGTCGCGATAGGTATCGGCGGTTACGGGAGCATTAAAGTCCCAAAAGGCAACATGATCCTCCGGCAAGTGCTTCAAGAAATATTTCGCCATTCGTTTGGAGGTTTCCAGATATACACGATCCCCTGTATAGTGATAAGCCAGTGCGAATCCGTACACCCCCCAGGCTTGTCCCCGCGTCCATGTCGAGCCGTTCGTATAGCCCTGATGCGTGGCCCCTCCAATCGGCTCCCCGGTATGCGGATCGAAGAAGAAGGTGTGGTATGAGCTGTCATCTCCCCGCACCAGATAACGCCTTGTCTTCTCCGCCTGCATGATCGCAATGTCCCGATACTGGGACTTACCGGTTTGCTGCTCCGCCCAGAACAGCAGCGGCAGATTCATCAAGCAATCGATGATGATGCGGCCGCCCTCCTTCTCATCTCCTTCAGGACCCCATGCTTGAATATATCCTCCGCTTGGACGCCAGCGTTTCAGCAGCAAGTCCGCAGCCTGAAGCGTCAACTGGCGTGCGCTCTCATCCTTCTCGACGATCCACTGCGCTTTGGAGGACAAGGAATACAGAAATCCGATATCGTGATGATCAAGCACCTTCTTGTCCGCAAAGCGCTGGCGGAAGTCTTCTACCGTTCGCACGGCTCCCAATCTGAAGGCCTCGTCGCCCGTATATTCGTAACATAGCCAGAGAAGACCGCTCCAGAAGCCGTTTGTCCAATCGTCATTATCATTCAGCAAATAGGCGCCGTCCTTGCTGACGTGGGGGAATCGGGTCCCGAAGGCATCCATGTTCCTCCGGATTTTCTCTACGGCATCTTTAATCGCACTGCTCCACATAACGTCGTGCTCCCTTCGAATCGATCATGATTACGATTCATGATAGGGGGAGTCTCACCGTTCTTGTAGAGCCGATTTTTGCCTTGATGTGCACTATTTTGACTTTTGCATCCTTAGGGTTATAAAAAAGGAACAAACCTGTCCTTTTTCATCTCTATTGCAATAAAAAATACGATCCATGGTCACCACGAATCGTATTTTTCAGTCCCGATGCTTGCATTCCTGCCTATATGCTATCCCATCCGGCGAGGTTCCCGTGCAGGGACAGGCTTATTGTCGGGATTTCACTCCAAGCCTGCTTGCAAGACGTGCGGCGGCATCCTGGGCCTGCTCCATATTCGCCCAAAACAGCTTCAGCTCGTTCCGGAGCCGATGCAGCTCCTCCATCGTGATGCCCAAGTCCGCATAGCTGCTGAAGGTTGGGACGATCTCGCGATATAGGTTAAAGCGCGACGGTCGATACATCGTTTCCGCGCCGTCCCATTCGGCCGACGATTTCCGGGCCGGAATGCTCAGCGTCTCCTTGCGGATATGCAGCTGGGCCGCGGCCGAGCCAAGAAAATCAACCAACAGGCGCGCCGCCTCCTTCTGCTTCGATTGCCGGTTGACGGCCAGCCCCGTCACGAGCAGCAGCGTTTTCGCGCTTTGCTCATAAGGCAGCGGGGCGAGATCATATTCGAAATCGGCTTGCTTCAGCATTTTTAATCCATAATACGTCGTCATCACCATGGCCGTCTTCTGCTGCAAAAACAGTTTCTCGGCGTCCCCGTCCGATTCGGACAGGAAAGAGGCAGACAAGCCTTGTCCGTAGATTAACTCCCGGAACATGCCGAGGCTGTCCCACAGCTTCGGATCATCATAACGATATCCGCCTTCTTCTTGCGCAAACCGAAAGTGCTTCTGCAGCAATACGATCGGGAAACGGTTCGTTGAGGCAATATGCGCGTAGAAGCCGAACAACTGGTGCTCTCTTTGGATGTGAGCTGCCGTCTCCGCCAGCTGCTTCCATGACCAGCTACTATCCGGCTCCGGCATGCCCCACTTCCGGAATAGGGTTTTGTTATAGCACAGCACAACCGGCGAAAATGTAAGCGGCCGGGCATACAGCCTGCCTTCATGCGCCAGATAATCCCCCAGAAACGAATACGCCTCCGGATCCGGCTCCAGCGGAAGAAACCGATCCAGTTCGCCATGCTCCAGCATTTCACGGAAATTCCACGTATTTAGCGAAAGTACATCTACCCATCCGTTTTCCAAATACCCCTGGATCGCTTCAGGATAGTGCGTGTAGGGCAGTGTAATCGTATCCACCGAGATGTGGGGATACTGCGCGTGGAACTGTTCAAGCAATCCTTTCAGATCCATCTCATCATCCAGAGAAGGATAGCATCCAAGCTTCAGCGATACCTTCGGCACAGGAGCAGGAGCGTTGATCCGGTTGCCCACGCGCGGTTCTTTCGTTATCAACCCTTCCTCCACAAGCAGCTCAAGTCCCTTGCGGACGGATTTTTTGCTAAGCATGTACTGCTCTGCCAACGCCAGCTCGGAAGGCAGATAATCCCCAGGCGGGCGGACCGAGGTGAGAATGTCGCGCCGAAGCGTGCTTACCATCTCATCCAACCGCTTCTGAAACGTGACACGATCAGGTTTGTTGCTCATCGTCAAGACTCCCCATTCACCAACAAGGCAATGTTCATAGTAGGGATAGTATACCATATCCAGCATTTTCTACACAGATCATACACCACATTTACACCAATTTATTCTCTATTTAAGGACATTGACAGTAATTTTGAATGAGATTATCATTTTTGTATACCTCATGGATACCAGAATAAATAAAGTGATTTCTGAAAGATGAATGCGAAGGGAAGGAGGTCGTGCCCGGTCAGCAAGCATGCTTTGATTCAACAAAACAACATTCAAAATCACTGGAGGTGTATCATATTGAGAAAACAATACGGTTTAACGGTCATGATCGTCCTTCTACTCGTCAGTCTGTTCGCCCCCTACCCTGCATCCGCAGCAGGCGGACAACTGGAGCTGGTGAGAGTGCCTAATGCCCTCAAGCCGGGATCCAAGGTCAAAATTCGCATAAATGCCTCGCAATTACAGGATTTATATGGATTGCAGTTCAATCTAAAATTCAATTCCAGCCAACTTCGATATGAAGGGATGAAGATTTCGAATCAGTATATCAACTACCCATCCAGTTCGCAGACCAAGGAGGGCCAGGTTTCCGCTGCGCTGATCCGCAAGGAGAGCAAGGATACGTCCTATAAGAAGAAGCTTCAAGTCGCAGAGGTGACGTTCACTGCTTTAAAACCGGGTGCAGCCACTCTTCAATTACACGGCGTGAAAGCGATTACAACCGAGGTCTATGTAAATGAACATGGCAAGAACGATCTTCGGCTTCTGCCGCTAGAGACGATGAAGGAGCTGTTGTTCCAAATCTCCCCCCACCCAGGCAAAAAGTCTGATTCTCCAAGCTAGCCTGTACCGAGTCAGCCTGCTTGCAAGTCACCATAAAACTGTAGCTGTCATGCGGCAGCAATATGAATAGCCGATTCCTTATATCCATTCAGACATTCCTAATCTTATTACCGGGAGGGATTTCATTGTATAAAAGCCTTCGAAAAATGAAGAAAAGCCTCGCTTCCCTGCTGTCAATCACGCTGGCCGTTTCGCTATTTCTATCCATGTCTCCTGCAGCTGCAGCTTCTGAGCCTGCACCCGCGGGCGTTACGGCGGCGGCTTCCAAATCCGTCAGCATGCCTTTAACCAATCCTGGTTTTGAGGATAGCGCTCCTGGAGCCGCCATCCCGGGCTGGAGCAGCATGTTTGCTGTGAAGGAGGGTGAATATACCTATGCCGTTTCCACGGAGAACAGCCATAGCGGCAATCAGAGCCTGAAAATCACCGATACGTCGCAAAGCAATTCCGTGGCTCTCATGAGCGGCAAGCTAGATATTACGAGCGGTGTCACTTATACCGTGACCGCCTCGGTGTATATGGAAGAAAGCGGGACGGCAAGCTTGAACCTCCGTTACTTCGATGCGGCCGATAAATCCATTGCCGAAAAGCCGCTTCATAACGACACCTCGAAGGGCTTTCCCGTGAAGCAGTGGACCTCGGCATCTACAAGCCTGGAAGCGCCGGCGAATGCGGCATATGCCAGAATTATTCTGTACACGACCGCTTACAGCCGGGCAACCGCTTATTATGACGACATTACGATGTCTTACGAACAACCGGTCCAGCTTCCGGGAAAGCTGGCGCTGTCCGCTCCAGCTAGCGCAGAACAAGGGGATACCATCAGCACGATGCTGAGCTTGACGGAAGGCGCGGACATTTCCAGCGTTACCGCCTCCATTTATTACGACCCCTCCATGCTGGAGATCGCCGAGGTGAAGCCTGCCGGTGCGTTTGGAGATGCACAAGCCTCCTTCTCCTCGGATAAAGAGAATGGCAGCATTCGTCTGGAGGGGAGCCTGCCGGATGCCATCGATGGTGACAGCGATATCGCTAAGATGACGTTCAACGTCATCGCGGATAGCGGAAGCACGTGGCTCATGCTCGCCAAGGGAGCACAGCTGAACGGCATGGAATCCGTCTCCGAAAATGTAGTGAAGCTGATTACGATCGGAGAGGCTTCAGGTCAGCCTGGAGCAAGCCTCGATGACATTCAATTCGGCGAGCCTGAATTCAGGACGCTTCCGATTTCCGGCGTTGTCGGGTTGATGGACGGCGAAGCCGGCATTGAGGACGGCAAAAACGTTATGTACACAACCGTAAAAGGCATCCCTCCGATGTTCCACGTCGTCGATCTCGATGACTACCGTGTCATCCGCAGTTTACCGCTTGAAGGCGGCGGCGAAGTGTGGAACCATGAAATCGCGCCGGACGGCACGGTGTATATCACCTCGGCCGGGCAGCTGTGGGCTTACTCCCCGGTTACGAAGGACGTCAAGAAAGTGTATACCCATCCGACCGAGAGCGTGTTCTGGTGTCTTGCCATCGATGAGGCGGGAGCTGTCTATATCGGAGCGGGACCCGGCGGACGGGTATTGAAGTATGATCCGGCCACCAAGGAGAGCCGCGACTACGGCATTATGGTTGATGGAGCCGGTCAGCAATACGTGCGATCCATCGATTACAGCAACGGATATATTTATGCAGGTACGTCCCACAGCAAAGTCTATAAAGTGAATGTCGAGACCGGGGAAAAGGTTGAGATTGCTTCCTCCCTTAACGAAACCGGGTATGTGTATGATCTGAGCATTGTTGACGACAAGTTCCTGGTCATCCGGTACGATACGCCGCAAAAACGCTACATTTATGATATCGAAGCCGGGGAATGGCTCGATGTCGTGATCGAGAAGAGCTCGTCAGGCCTTCATCTGCCGAAAGAATCTCTGAACGGCAAAATTTACTTTCCAGCCGACAAAAAAATCAAAACCTTTGATATCGTAACACATGAAGTCGCCGATTCCGGAATGGAATACGAAACGGCGTTCCGGGGCGCGAATTGGGTGCAGGTCGATGATCCCGATCTGCCGGGCACAAGCCTGGTTACGATGAATTTCAGCGGCATTATCGTGTTCTTCAATCCGCAGACGAATACCGTCAAGCGATATGAAAATATTTTACCGCCTTCAGCAACCATTACCCACAAATTCGTGAATGGCCCTGACGGCAAAATTTATGTTACCGGCATGCAGGCTTCCAAGGCGGCCGCCTACGATATTGCAACGAATACGGCCAAGACGTTCAGCATGGGGCAGGCCGGCGCGGTCGAGTCTTACGGCAACCGGATGTACTTCGGCGTTTACCCTGGCGGGGATATCTATGAATACGATCTGGGTCAACCGGACGGAACCGGCAATCCGAAGAAGCTGTTCACGCTGGGCAACGGCCAGGACCGAATCGGCGCAAGCACCCTTGCCGGCGACAAAATTTACTTCGGCTCCGTTTCGACCTACGGCGAGCTTGGAGGAGCCATTACGGTATTTGATCCGACCGCAGCGGACCCTTCCGCCGCTTATCGCGTGTTCCGAAACGTCGTGCAAGATCAAAGCGTCGTTTCCCTAGCTTACAAAGACGGCAAGCTGTACGGATCCACCAGCATTAACGGCGGCATGGCCGTTGATCCGAAGGCCTCAGAAGCTAAGCTATTCGTGTGGGATACGGTTAAGGAGGAGAAGATTCTGGAGAAGACGCTGGACATTCCCGGACTGTCCAACCCTCCTGCTATCGGCGGCCTGACCTTCGGTCCGGACGGATTGCTCTGGGGCGGCGTGAACGGCTATGTATTTGCACTGGAGCCAAATACGCTTCAGGTCATCAAGTACTTTAACGTCAATCCAGCCGACAGCGGCACCGCTCTTCGCTGGGGCAACTATGATCTGGTTTGGAGCAAGGAAGGCATTCTGCTCGCCAATTTGACGAAGAAGCTGTATGCAATCGATCCGGCTACGTTCGAGTTCATCGAGCTGGCCGATACCGAATCGTTCACGCTCGGGCCGGACGGCCATCTGTACTATGCCCCGTCCTTTAACCGGACTCAAATGTATCGGATTACGATGAATATGGCGAAGGAACCGGAAGTCCCGGGGAACGATCGGATCCGGTTCGATCTCGCAGCACCTGCGGAAACCAAAACCGGTGAAACGTTTGATGTGACCGTTAAGGCAGCGGATGCCGATCTATTGTACAGCATGCATTCGCGGATCAGCTACGATGCATCCAAGCTGGAATTGGTCGACGTCGCACAGGCCGGCCAGTTTGCAGGCGAAGGCACGTACATGAACACCACCTTGGAGCCTGGTAAAGCCGTTATTACCTCCAGTCTGACCGGAGACCGCAGCGTCATCGGCGACACCGATGTGTTCACGCTCAGCTTCAAGGCATTGAATCTGATAGGGAATGCCTCCGTTACGCTTGCTGCAGGCTCCTCCTGGACATTGGCGAATGCAGACGAGACAGGCGAGCTCCACCACATCAGCGAAGATATCGTGAAGCATGTGAGCATTGTCAAAGCCGTAGCAGAGGATGTCAACCATGACGGCACCGTCGACCTGCTGGATGTCATGCTGGTCGCCAAGTTCGTGGGTACGGCCGTGAATGAGGATACCCGGGAACTGGACATCAACGGCGACGGTCTGATCGATATCGCCGACCTGGGGCTGGTCGTCCTTAAGCTCCATTCTGCCGTTTAACCACCAAACGCCCTTGCCATTCGTCTCACTAAGACGATGGCGGGGCGCTTTTGTCTTGCTTGAAAAAACACTTGATCTGGTATGCTTTTCATATTTTACACTAAAGCTGCACCAAGCCGATTACGGAGGCCAGCGTGACCGCAGGGCGTGATGGCACTGTAAACGGCCTATGAATTCTTATGTAGTCGCAAACCATTGAAACACCCATTCATGAGTGAGCATAAAGCTTGTCGGTTACGGTATGGCGTTTTAACGTCATCGGATATGCTATGGGTACATGTCATCGCGGCGATCGCAGCCTGTGGCAATAGGAATATCCCGAATTAGAGTTTTTCATGATTGGAAAAAATAATGGAACTTTGCTCTTGTCTTTCACGTTATCCTAAACAAAGGAGCTGATGGAAGATGGAGACGTTCGGTAGAGGCTGCCTCTATTTGATTATCGGGGCGGTTGTCCTCCTGCTGCTGGCCATGCTGCTGGGGACCACGATCACGATTCCCTGGTTTATCTTTATTCCGCTTGTCATTATTGCCTTTGTGGTCGCAGCATCCAAGAGCAACCGCAGGGATGATGATTAGCCTATATCCCCTAGCCGCGGAAGGTTAATGGTAACTCCTCGTGTGAATCCGCAGGAATGCAAGAAGGCTGTCCCATAAGATCATTTGACCTTTCGGGACGCCTTCTTTTTGCGTCTGTGATCATGCTCCGCGTACGCATCGATATGGACGTCCCCGTTAGTACAGACGTTTCGTATAGCTTTCCTGCAAGCCTTGCGCAACCGACTGCTCCGACACGCCTTCCTGGTTGACATGATCGGCGATAATGCGGGATGGGTTCGGAAGCTTATCTGCCGGCAGCCATGTATTCGGATCCCAAACTCCGGAACGCATGAACGATTTGGCGCAATGCATATAACATTCCTCGACCGTGACGCCGATGCCGAGCCATGGCTTTTTGCCCTGTGCCGAAAGCTTCTCCAGCAGGTCTTCGTCACGGATAAGCACAGCCTGGCCGTTGATTCGCAGCGTCTCCTTCAATCCCGGGATGACAAAAATGAGGCCGATCCCCGGACTTGTCAACAGGTTTCGAAATGAATCGAAGCGGCGGTTGCCCGGCCGCTCCGGGATGACCAGATGGTGATCATCCACCACATGCACGAAGCCGGCGGAGTCGCCGCGAGGCGAAACATCGCATGCTCCCGATGCATCCGACGTAGCCATGAAGAGCAGCGGACTCTTGGCGATAAAGTCCCGGCAATGCCTGTCCAAAGCATGTATCATTTTATGCTTGACCACCTGATTCGGTTCCCCGAACATCGATCGGAGCTCCTCCTCGGTCGTCACGATGGAACGAAACGGTCCCTGATCCATATAAGTTCCTCCTCACCCTCGTATTGAATCCGTCGTTTATTTCCCTGCAGGCTTGTCCTGACCTTCTACCGAGATTTCATCAATCAGGTTCTTCAACTTGACGGATTCTGGACGAAGGCCGTCCGGACCGTTCGCATATGTGAACTCAAAGTCGCCGATATAATAAGCAAACCCAATATCCCCCGCCGAACTTGCAATCAGCTTGTTCCCCTCCACCCGATAATACGTGACCCCGCCGAAGCCGATCTCCGTCCTGTATGAGTAATCGGGAAACGCATCCGACATTCGGAGCTGGAGCTTTTTAGGAGACTTCCCTCGTAAATTCAGGTCGATCCGCAGCTCTGAACCCTCAAGCTGAATGCTCGATGCGACAACCTCTTCTGCCGCTGTCTCCGGAGGCGTTACCTTGATTTCTTTCCCGTCCTTCACACTGACGACGTGAATCTCTTGCACATACACCCCGGTTCCGTAGCCTGTCACAAACACGGCAACCGCTTCCGGCTTGCCGTCACCGTTCACGTCCGCGTAGAAGAGCTGAGGCGGCCGATTCGGAAATCTTGGAATTTCCCAGTTAAACCGCAATCGCTTGCCTTCAGCCTCCAAAATAAATCCGCGGTATTTATCGCCGTCCTTCAAGGCAGGGTACAGCTTCACCTTCGGATTCTCTTCCGCTACAGCGATCGGTTCGGTCGGAACACGTACGCTCGTGCTCATCGAGCCGGAACGGATATCAACCCGGCCGGAGGTATTCGTAACGAGCTCCGCCCCCGTGAAAGTGTTCAGATCGTATGCAGGAAAGTACAAATGGCCATTTTTCAGCAGAACAGGACCTGATAATACGACTTCGCCCATTCCCACTGCCGTTGCCAGCTTGCTTCCCGCTTTAAAAACGCTGGCTCCATCCGAAGACTTTAGCGTAGCGATCTTTCTTTTATTGTCCCAATGAAACGTATACGGATAGAATTCACCCAGTACTCTAATCGGAATATACAATGTCTTTCCTTTATAAAACGGCTGCCCGGCAGCCTTTGCCGCCTCTCCATCTACCAGCAGCTCTATCTGATCAGCTGCCTGTGCCTGCTGCGGTGCAGGCGTACACGCCAATATCGCGGACATCAGCAGAATCGCTGCTCCAGCCGCAAGTTTCTTATTCATGTCCTCTCCCCCTCCAATTCACTTCCTTTCATTATATTGGAAGGCAGCCCCCGTTTCTGTTACGCGGTTGTAACAAAATGGAGACAAGCTTGTGACTTTGGGACGAGAAATAGTTCCTTTGTTAGACTTGTATACCGGGATCCCTTACAAAACACAGCCCGCCTCCTTGATATAAAGGGGACGGGCTGTATTTAAGAACCGGGCCGATTTTTTCGCTCCGGGAGTTTTCGATTTCTTGGTTAACGTGCTCCTGATTTATTCTATATCGATGGGGTGGCTTATTTTATCATGATAGAAATCAATATACAGTTGTCCGTTACTCCCCTTTACTGCATAAAAGACATCTTCCAGCTGCTTCCCGCGAGCGGTTTGTTTATCTGTAACCCACTCCGGAGGGATATTGTTGACCTTTAGATTCCCCTCTAATAGTTGACCATCCATTACGAGTTCAATCGGAAATTGTCCAACGTCTTTGGATCCCTTTCTCAAGTCTTTTAACGTTACATTCTGGTATTCCTTCTTTTTCATCACTGAGATTTTCCCGTTGATCTCCAATAAAGCGTATTCGATTTCGCCATAATCAAAAATATCCTTTTGACGCAGCATCTGATTTAATGTGTCTAATGTTAGATGGTTTTTCTTTAAATTCTCCTCGAGAATTTTTCCACCCTCGATAAGAATCGTCGGTGTCCCTTCAGTCCACATGCGGACTTTCCGGTTTTTTATCACAATTTTAGAAAGTGCATACGAAGTGAATGTAAAGACCGCGAGCGAGATTAATAAATGTCCGATTTCTATTTTTTCGTTAAAAGCAAAGTTCGCAGCAATGGCCCCTAAAATAACTGCAGTTACGAATTCATGGAAATTCATGTTGGATAATGTCTGTTTTCCTAAGAATCTCGTAATGATCAGCAATAGAACAAATGCCGATATGCTGCGAATTAGAATGACAACATGTTCAATCACCAACGCCCACACTCCGATTATCGTTATATATTTTTAGTATGGGCAAGTGTGGAAGAATTAAACAGAGAAATCCCTATATCATATTTGCTCATCGGAGAATATAAGCTTCTATTAGATCGCTGACACTTATATCATCCAGTTCTTCTGCCACTTTATCTGCTTTTGTTTTCTTCCTTATGGATCCTTCCAATAAGATTTGGATTCTTTGATCCCTGTCGATTAAGACGGACTCGACCTCCAACGCGTTTGTAAGCAATCCGACGATGACTGCAATCTGTTGAGGGGATATTTGGGGCAGTGAGTTTTTCTTGTTCTTTCCATTCTTTTTGTTCTTTCCGTTACCACTGTTCCCATTCTTCCTCACTGCTCTTACCCCCATCACTAGTTCACTATGATCGGAATATTGTCATCTCCCCCATCTCCTTCCGCGGGGCTGGTTATAAGTGAAAAAATAATCACAGCTACTACGATAAACGTAATGATCCGTTTTCCCTCATCTTCGTCCAAATTCATCACTCCGCACTCCGTCATGTGTAAACCTTCCCGTGAAGGTTTAAATGTAAAAGGAGATCCTCTCTGCTGGCATGTTTACGGTCTTCAATTTAGATTTTAAATGCCATATCCCTGTGATTGCTGTCTGGGTATCTTGGGTCCGTCCTTGATTGCTTGTTCAATTATTTTTAATGCCTCACCTAATAAAGAGTCCGTAGCTTCTTCTCTCGCTGGACGGAAGTATCAGGGTAAAAACGACAGCCCCCCTCGGACACAGGTCCATTGGCTCCTCCTGAATCATTTACGAACAGTATATTCATGAATGTTCAGGATGAACCATGTCCGAGCGGGTTACGCCAAAAACCAAGGGCTATCGAGCTCATGACGGCCATTCGAAATGGACGACATTTTCTAATAGCCGCTTCGCAAAACGTCGGACTTCAGCCTCAACCAATTTTGCGTGTTCTAAACCTGAAATAGAAGAGATATGATCACTTCCATCTTTTCAATAATATAAAAAAGGCTCCCTCTCGGGAGCCTTTCATTATGCGGTATTATAGGGTTTTTGACCCCTTTGTTACATCATGCCGCCCATGCCGCCCATGCCGCCCATGTCTGGAGCGCCGCCTTTTTCAGGCTCAGGCTTGTCGGCGATAACAGCCTCGGTAGTCAGGAACATTGCAGCAACGGATGCAGCGTTTTGCAACGCGGAGCGCGTAACCTTCGCAGGGTCAACGATACCTGCGTCGATCATGTTCACCCACTCGCCGTTTGCAGCATTGTAACCTACGCCCACTGCTTCACGCTTCAGACGGTCCACGATAACGGAACCTTCTTCACCCGCATTGGCAGCGATCGTACGGATTGGAGCTTCCAGTGCGCGAAGCACGATGTTCACGCCAGTTTGCTCGTCGCCTTCAAGAGCTTCGGCTACTTTCGCTACGGCACCGTAAACGTTGATCAGAGCCGTACCGCCACCGGATACGATACCTTCTTCAACTGCAGCGCGAGTTGCGTTCAGGGCGTCCTCAATGCGCAGCTTGCGTTCTTTCAGCTCTGTTTCAGTAGCAGCACCGACTTTGATGACAGCTACGCCGCCAGCAAGCTTAGCAAGACGCTCTTGCAGTTTTTCCTTGTCGAACTCGGAAGTCGTTTCTTCGAGCTGGGAACGGATTTGCTTCACGCGAGCCTCGATGTCTTCCTTGCTTCCGGCACCGTCAACGATGATGGTATTTTCTTTCGTTACGCGTACTTGACGAGCCGTACCCAGTTGATCCAGCGAAGTGGATTTCAGGTCAAGACCCAGTTCTTCGGTGATCACTTGGCCGCCTGTCAGAGCAGCGATATCCTGCAGCATAGCTTTACGACGGTCGCCGAAGCCTGGAGCTTTAACAGCTACCGCATTGAACGTACCGCGCAGCTTGTTCACGATCAGCATCGCTTGCGCTTCGCCTTCGATATCTTCGGCGATCAAGAGCAGCGGCTTGCTTTGTTGAACGATTTTTTCAAGAACAGGCAAGATTTCTTGCGTGTTCGTTACTTTTTTGTCGGTGATCAAAATGTAAGGATTGTCAAGCACCGCTTCCATTTTGTCCGTGTCCGTAATCATGTACGGAGAAATGTAGCCGCGGTCGAACTGCATACCTTCAACCACTTCGAGCTCGGTTTCGAAGCCGCGGGATTCCTCAACGGTGATAACGCCGTCGTTGCCCACTTTTTCCATAGCTTCAGCGATCAGTTCGCCGACTTCGTCGTCCGCTGCGGAGATGGCTGCAACTTGAGCGATGGATTGTTTGTTCTCAACCGGCTTGGAGATGTTGTGAAGCTCCTCAACCGCTGCACGAACGGCTTTGTCGATCCCTTTGCGGATGCCGATCGGGCTTGCGCCTGCCGTTACGTTCTTCAAGCCTTCCGTGATCAGGGCTTGAGCAAGAACCGTAGCCGTCGTTGTACCGTCACCGGCAACGTCGTTTGTCTTGGTAGCAACTTCTTTAACAAGCTGTGCACCCATGTTCTCAAATGCATCATCCAGCTCGATTTCTTTTGCGATGGTAACACCGTCGTTCGTGATGAGCGGGCTTCCGAATTTCTTCTCAAGCACCACGTTGCGGCCTTTCGGTCCGAGCGTTACTTTCACTGCGTTTGCCAAAGCGTCAACACCGCGAAGCATTGCGCGACGGGCGTCTTCAGAGAACTTAATGTCTTTTGCCATGGTATAACATCCTCCCTAGTGGATTTATAGAAAAAATGGAAACAAGATATATTCAGGCGTGCATTAGCCTAAGATCGCGTGGATGTCGCTTTCTTTCATAATCAAATATTCTTTACCTTCGTATTTGATTTCCGTGCCGGCGTATTTGGAGAAGATTACGCGGTCGCCTTCTTTAACTTCCAAAGGTACGCGAACGCCGTCTTTCAGGGAGCCGCTGCCTACAGCGATAATTTTGCCTTCTTGCGGCTTTTCCTTAGCGGAATCAGGAAGTACAATCCCGAATGCTGTAGTTTCTTCTTGTTCGATCGGTTCTACCAATACGCGTTCACCTAAAGGTCTGATCATGAAAAAATAGCCTCCTTTAAATATGTTGTAATGCTTTTTTCAAAGCTTTATGTATTAGCACTCGACAGGTCTCAGTGCTAACAACCAACTTTATGATACTCAAGTTGATTGAAGATTTCAAGTCCTTTGCATCAATTTCTGATCATTTTTTTGAGGGTTCCCGCTCCTTCGGTTTGTCCGCAAAACCCACTTCACCATTGTATCCATGCCCCGCCGAAATATGCCTTTAAATCTTCCCGCCATTGTAGGGGCTTATGGATGAGCAAGCGGCTGATCTCATAGGATATCTCCCCCGTCAAATATTCGAATCGGATTCGATCAGCTGACAGAAGACTGTCCCAGACTGGTAGAGCTGGTCTGGGGAAGGAGCTGTCAGATCGACATTTCTGTTTATCGGAGTATTCACCCTTGGTTTATGGAAGAGTTCAACGTGTTATATGCGCAAAACCCCGGCAATCAGACTAAGACCGGTACCGGTACAAAGTCAGACTGTCGGGGTGTGTACGTAAATATCAATCAGTGTCCTCATCCAACGAGACATAACGGCTGTCCCGCTCCATATCCGCCTCCAGCTGCTTGCGATAGATCTTTGAAGACAGAAACACGCTGAATTCATATAGCAGCAGAAGCGGAATCGTCACCAGGAAATCCGAGATGAAATCCGGCGGCGTGATGACCACCGCGATGAATACGAGCGCAAAGTAAGCCAGCTTCCGCATTTTCCGCAACCGAAGCGGATTGAGGATCCGGATTCGGGTTAAGAACATGACCACCAGCGGCAGCTCGAACAAGAGCGCCAGCGGCAGCACCAGATTGAACATAAAATTCAGGTAATTCGTAATGCCGTACGTTTCCGTAAGTCCCATGCTCTTCGTAATCATGGTGGTAAAGGACAATGTCATCGGAAAAACAATATAGTATCCGAATACGATACCTACGATGAACAGGATGAACGCATACGGAACATACCTTACTGCCGCTTTTTGCTCGTCTTTGTGCAATCCCGGCTTCACGAACGCCCACAGCTGGTAAAAGATCAGCGGGATGGAAATGACCAGCGAGAAGATCGCGGCAATTTTCATATAAATTCCAATACCGTCCCAGAATGAGAAGGCATGCAGCTCGAAATTTTTCGCCTGCTCCGCTGCCGTTAAGTAATGATAGATCGGTTCCGCGACAAATATTCCGCCGATGAGGCCAGCCACGAATACGACAAGCACGACGATGATCCGCTTGCGAAGCTCGCCTAAATGCTCCACAAGCGCCATCTCTTTCATTGGCTTTGACATGATAGACACCACCCTATTGTGACCCTGACAAAACAAAATCCCTCCCATGGAGGAGGGATTTCACAGCTTGCTAATGCATATGCTTATTCCGGAAGACGCTTGTCCTCAGACTTGCTGGGTGCTACAGCCTGCTGGGGAGCCTCCTCTTTCTTCTTAGCCGGTGTTTCATCTTCCGCCAGAATCTCGCGCGTGCCGTTCTTAAATTCACGGAATGTTCTGCCGACAGCCCGTCCCAATTCAGGAAGCTTGTTCGGACCGAACAGCAGCAGCGCCAAGATCACGAGCAGGATAATGCCCGGCACTCCGATCGTAGAGCCCATATCTATTCTCCTCCTTGTCCTGCTTATTGCCATTCAAGGACTTCAGGAAAGTCTTAAAGCAATCCGTCAAACCTTTGACTTCACAGGTGTTAACCAAACCGACAATTACAATGGACGATTCATCATTTAACCTCGTACAATATATCGCCATCATACCATAATGTAAATCACATATACAGTCTGCAATCGTGACAGATTATTTACATATTTATCTAGTGAATGATCGATACTGTTAAATCCAAGCCTGCCAAATCAGCGGCTATGCTTAAAGCTGCTCCCGATACTGGCCGGTCACCATCAGCAGCGCTTCAGGAAGCTGGTCCATGACGGCAGCCAAATTTTCATGCACACCCTTCGGGGAGCCCGGGAGATTGACAATCAAGGTGCGGCCGCGAACGCCGCAGACGCCCCGAAAGAGCATGGCGCTCCGGTTCTTCTGCATCACGGTTGCCCGCATCGCCTCCGCAATGCCCGGCACTTCCCGTTCAATGACCCGCCTTGTCGCCTCCGGCGTAACGTCGCGGACGGCAAGCTCTGTCCCGCCTGTGGTCAGAACAAGATCCACCTGGTAATAATCCGTCAGCTCAATCAATGCAGCAATAATTTCATCCTGCTCATCCGGCACGATCCGGTATTCGATTATTTCACCGCCCAGCTCTTCCTCTACCAGCTCCCGGATCACCTGAGCGCTTGTATCCTCACGTTCTCCTCGCGAGCCTTTATCGCTCGCCGTCAGGATCGCCGTCTTCCACAGCATGAGCCTCTCTCCTTCCCACTCTATCCGAATCTCCGGTATAGCGATATTAAGTTGTTTCCATTATGTAATCCCCGCTCTTCCCGCCGGATTTGCTGACCAGCATGGTCGGACCGATGATCATGTCTTTCTGCAGCGCCTTGCACATGTCGTATACCGTCAATGCCGCAGCCGAAACGGCGGTCAGGGCTTCCATCTCGACCCCGGTCTTTCCTGTCGTCTTCACCGTTGCTTCGATATACAGCTCATCGCTTCCATTGTCGCTGAAATCGACGTTCACGCCGGTGAGAGGCAGAGGATGACACATCGGAATCCAGTTTGACGTGTTCTTCGCAGCCATAATCGCTGCGACTTGAGCCACTGCCAGGACGTCGCCCTTGCCGATCTTTCCTTCTTGAATTCGCGCGAGCGTATCCGGATGCATCCGCACCGTCGTTTTCGCCACGGCTGTCCGGGCCGTTATGTCCTTATCGCTCACGTCAACCATACGGGCTCTGCCCTGCTGGTTAAAATGACTCAGTTCCATCCGATATCCCTCCGCTGCGAGCGAATGCCCGCTCTATAGTAACCCTTGTCCGTGATCACGCCGTCCAATCGCCGGTCATGCTCATCCATCGGGACCTGATTCACGAGCTGAATTTCATAACCGAGACCGATCCACCATGACTTACCGCGTTCTTCCGCCTCTTCCGTCCTTGAATCCGGCTCAAGCGCGCCGGACAGCCGGTCATAGTAACCGCCGCCGTAACCTAAGCGGCCGCCGTCGGGGTCAAAGGCAAGCCCGGGTACCCAGATGACATCAGGAGACATGGCCGAATACTTGCTTACCCGCTTCGGATCAGGCTCCATGATGCCATATGCACCCGGGGCCAACTCGTCCCACGAGCGGATCTCATACAGCTCCATGGAGCGGTCTTTCGGAATGCTCCGGGGGACGATAACCCGAATCCCCTCCTGCCAGGCCCATTCCACCAAAGGCCTCGTATCCAGCTCGGAGCGGAAAGGAACATAAATCATCATGCTCTTGAATGAATGCTGCTTCATTAATTCGGATGCATGCCCGCATGCCTGACGCGAGCGTTCCGACCGCTCCTCCGGGGAGAGTTCGCTCCGGAGCCTTGTCATCTGCTCCCGCAGCTGTTGTTTCATGCTTCCTGAAATCTTCTCTTCATCAAATTTCGACAACGTGATTCTTCCTCTCACGTTTAATTAAGACTAGTTTACCACTGTTCCTCCCTTTAGCCAAGAAAGACGCAAAGTCAATATCAAGGTCGATTGTTCCACCGTTTTCAGGTAAACTTACTGTATTACGAACCATTTCTTAATTGAAGTATATCGATTGATGGAGGTTTCACATCTATGCTGCTGCAGGCCAATGGCATAACGAAATTATATGGAGTAACCCCGGTGCTTGAAGGAATTAATCTGCAAGTGCTGGAGCGTGAACGCATCGGACTGGTCGGCGTGAACGGAGCCGGCAAATCCACCCTGCTGAAAATTTTGGCGGGGGAAATGTCCTACGACGGAGGCCAAATATTCAAAGCCAAGGAGACGACGATCGGCTATCTTGCCCAGAACAGCGGTCTTCAATCGGAACGGAGCATTTGGAATGAGATGCTGGACGTGTTCGCACCGCTGCTCGAGACGGAGCGCGAGCTCCGTTCGATGGAAGAACAAATTGCCGACCCGAAATCGAGCGAGGATCCGAAGAAATATCAAGAGCTGCTGGACCGTTACGCGATCCGTTCCGACTGGTTCAAGGACCAAGGCGGGTACGAGATCGAAACGCGCATCCGAAGCGTGCTTCACGGGATGGGTTTTGGCGGCTTCTCCCCGGATACGCCCATCTCTACTTTGAGCGGCGGTCAGAAAACAAGGCTTGCTCTCGCTAAAATATTGCTGCAGGCGCCCGATCTGCTTATGCTCGACGAACCGACGAACCACCTGGACATCGCCACGTTGACTTGGCTTGAAGATTATCTTCGCGGTTATTCAGGATCGCTGCTGGTCGTATCCCATGACCGGTACTTCCTGGATCGGCTTGTTACGACCATTGTCGAAATCGAACGCCGCCATTCCAAGAAATACACGGGCAACTACAGCCGTTATATCGAGCTGAAGGCAGCTGAATACGAATCCCAGCTGAAGCAATATGAGAAGCAGCAGGAGGAAATTGCGCGCATGGAAACCTTTATCCAGCGCAATCTCGTCCGGGCGTCAACGACCAAGCGGGCGCAAAGCCGCCGCAAGGCGCTGGAAAAGATGGAACGTCTGGACAAGCCAATGGGGGATTTGAAAAAAGCCCATTTCTCCTTTGAGCCTGAGTATATGTCCGGCAAGGACGTGCTGCAGGTTCGGGACTTGTCGGTCGCTTTCGAGCCGGGCAAGCCATTATTCGAGCATGCGTCCTTCGATCTGCATCGCGGGGAGACGGTTGCATTGATCGGTCCGAACGGGGTCGGCAAGTCTACGCTCCTGAAATGCCTGATCGGAACGATGAAGCCGACTGCCGGATCGCTGCAATGGGGGACCAAGGTAAAGATCGGTTACTATGACCAGGAGCAATCGGAGCTTAATCCAAGCAATACCGTGCTTGAGGAACTTTGGAGCGCCTATCCGCATATGGAGGAAGCCCGAATTCGCACCGTTCTCGGCAATTTTCTGTTCAGCGGCGAGGACGTGCTCAAGAAGATCAGCTCCTTAAGCGGAGGCGAGAAAGCACGCGTGTCGCTCGCTAAGCTGATGCTGCTTGAAGCCAATATGCTTATTCTCGACGAGCCGACGAACCATTTGGATTTATTCAGCAAAGAGGTGCTTGAATCGGCTCTGATCGATTACGAGGGAACACTGCTGTTCATTTCCCATGACCGCTACTTCCTCAACAAAATGGCGGAACGGATCATCGAGCTTCATCCGGACGGCATTCAACATTTCCTGGGTAATTATGACGATTATACAGAGAAAAAGCAGGAGATTCTGGATATGGACGATGAACCGTCCGAGCCTTTCGCCCGGCATGCTATAAAGCCTCAGGCCAAGCAGGAGACCCCTGTTGAGAAGCAGGGGGCCCTTTCTTTCGAAGCCGAAAAGCAGGCCAAGCGCGAGGAACGGAATCGGCAGCGCAAGCTGGCGAGCCTGGAGGAACAGATTCATACCCTTGAGTCCGAGATTGCCGCGCTGGAGGAAGAAATGGCGCAACCTGAGATTTATCAGGATTACATGGCGCTTCAGGAGCGGCAGCAGTCCCTTGATGAGAAGAAAGCGCAGCTTGATCAAATTTTTGCAGAGTGGGAAGCTCTTCTGGAAGACTAATGTCCCTCCCGTCTAACGAGCCGCCCTCTAAGCCGTCTCATGTTGACGGTCCGAGGCGGTGACGGGGTGTTTGGTCCGGGCCAGATTCGATGTTGAATCGACATCGGCGCCATGTTTTTCTGGGACCTTCTAATCACCTTCAAAAAAAATTCACAAAATCGTTTCAAATGAAGGATTGGATTTATTCACAAACTTATCCCCAGAATTGGTGCATAAGTCAAACTTAAAAATGGCCGAAATGGCCATTTTTTTGTTGTTATCCGAGCGTTCACGGCCTGATATCCAACATTATCCACTAAGTTATACACATTATCCACAGAATCCACCGGCAAAAATGAAAATCATGTCCCCTTATTTCATTCCTTTTCAGAAGTCCGGTTTATCGACATTTTTCTTACTTATTCACATTTTTTACCGGATATGTGGATAACTTTGTTCACAACTTGACAGCATCCGAATTTCACAATCACGAAGAAGCCGCTCCATGTAAACACGGGGCTGTACCTCCGTCTTGCTATGTCCCATCGCGCGTGGTGAGCATTAACACAGCCATCACCTTATCTTCAATTCATCACCACCATGAAGCAATGATTGATCCCGGCTGATGACAAGTTCACATGCAATATTCCGAAGCATAGCAAAAAGCCTGCCGTCCCTTTAAACAGAGACGACAGGCTCTAAATTTCTGCTTATTCCTTCCCAGCATTTCGCAAACGCCGCGCATGGCCTAAAATTTCGCCCAATCCTCCAACGGCAATTGGGGATCGGCCTTCATATCCAGCGGCGTAAAGCTGCCCTGCTTCCACTTTAAATGAGCGGCCGCTGCAATCATGGCGCCATTGTCCGTGCAATATTGGAACGGCGGAATCGTGAGCCGGATGCCTTCCGCCTGACAGCGATCCGTCAGCGCGCTGCGCAGGCCCCTGTTGGCGGCCACGCCGCCGCATAAGAGAAGCTGCTTTGAACCATACTCTTTGACGGCACGGACTGCCTTCTCGACCAGCACTTCCACTACGGACTCCTGGAAGCCGCGGGCGATGGCTTCGATCCGGACGTCCTCGCCGCGCATTTTACTCTGATTAACGACATTCAGAACGGCAGACTTCAATCCGCTGAAGCTGAAGTCGTAGCTGTCGGGTTCCAGCCAGACCCGCGGCAATTCAATGGAGTCCGGCGCCTCCAGCGCCATCCGATCCACATGAGGTCCGCCGGGATACGGGAAGCCGAGCGCGCGTGCAACCTTGTCGTACGCCTCGCCGACCGCATCGTCCCGCGTCCTGCCGATCAGCTCGAAGCTCCCCTCCTCCTTCATGAGAACAAGCTCCGTGTGCCCGCCGGATACGACCAGGGCCATGCTTGGGTATTCTATATCCCCAACGAACCGGTTCGCATAAATATGCCCGGCTATGTGATGCGTACCGATCAGCGGCTTGCCGAGCGCAAAGGCCAGGCTCTTCGCTGCCATAACGCCGACCAGCAGCGCACCGACCAGGCCGGGGCCTTGGGTGACTGCGACGGCCGAAATGTCCTTCATCTCGATTCCGGCCTCTTCCACCGCCTGTTCAATAATCATCGTGATGCTCTCGACATGCTTCCTTGAGGCCACTTCGGGCACTACGCCGCCAAAAGCTTTGTGGGTCTCAATCTGGCTTGCAATGACGCTCGAGAGCACCTCGTACCCATCCTTCACGACCGCAACCGAGGTTTCGTCGCAGCTGGTTTCAATAGCCAAGATACAGCTATGCTCCCGATCTATTCTTTCATCTATCATGACTATTTATGACTTCCTTCCATGCCTTCGTCCCCCCGATAGGGAGGCAGATCCGCCCACATAATCAGCGCGTCCTCCTGATTGTCCGAATAATAACCCTTGCGGACGCCGGCGGGCTTAAATCCTTTTTTCATATATAAGCGCTGAGCGACATGATTGGATAAACGGACCTCCAGCGTCATTTTCTCCATCCCCATAAATGCCGCCGTCTTCATCAGCTCGCTGAGCAGCCGTTCGCCCCACTTCCGTCCGCGATAGGCCTCGAGCAATGCAATATTGGTCACATGGGCTTCGTCAACAATCGTCCACATCCCTGCATATCCAATTAAGCGTCCTTCGTATTCCATCACCATATAATGTGCAAAATGATTCAGCTTCAACTCATTGCGAAATGCTTCTTCCGTCCAGGGCACCGAAAAGGCCTCGTGCTCCACCGCAAGAACATCCGGAATATCCTCTAGCGTCATCAGCCGGAAGGACAGCGCGCCTTCCTCCTGCGCATCCGGCTTCCACTCCTGCTCCATGAACGTCCCTCCTGACTTCACCGCCTGCGCAGCAAATTCGCTTCCGCTTCGGAAAGCTGTGTGTAGTTCGGTATCAGCGTATGCGGCTCATCCGAATCCCCGGCCGACAAACGAGCCGCTCCAAGATAGCCAAGCCAGCGCCCTTCGAGCGCATAAGGCACCAGCTGCAGGTGATCGCCGAACCAGGATGACAAACGGCGGGCCGCCTCGGCATGAAGATCCGTCTCGCCTACTACATAAACAGCAGACGGGCGCTCCTGCTCGCACAGTTGGCCGATTCGCTCATTCAGTTCATCCACCCAGGCTTCCATCAGACGGATGCCGTCTGCCGCAAGCCGCTCTGGTGCCTTCGACTTCGAGCCTGCTGCTTCTGCAGCAAACAGAGCCGTATATACCTGCCCCCGTCTTGCATCGAGCAGGGGGATAACCCAATGATTCCCTGCTGCTGCTTCATGCTGGTCCCTGCCAGCTTGAAGCCCGCCCCAAGCCAGCGCATGCAGGCTCGAAACGCCGACGACCGGAATCCGGTTCGCCCAGGCCAGTGTCTTCGCAGCCGTTACCGCAATCCGGATTCCGGTATAGGAGCCCGGACCGACTCCGACGGCAATGCCGTCGATATCATCCATGCCGATGCCGGCTTGTTCCAAGGCCTGCGCCATGACCGGATGCAGATACACAGAATGGTTCCGCTCCGCGCTCGTGTTGATTTCCGTTAACAGCTGATCGTTATCCATCACGGACACCGCCAGCGAAGACGTGGACGTATCCAGCGCCAAAAACCGCTTCTGCGGCTTCGTGTCGTTGTTGTTCATTCCTGTTTACCCCATTTTTCATTCAAGTCCCGGCACCAATCGCCGTATAGCTTCCCCTGAGGGGTCAGCGTCATCAACCGGTCTCCTTCATCCGTCATGGCAATCGAAAGATGGAGATACTGCTCCGGCATCAGCTCCGTGATCAGGCTGCTCCATTCCACAAGGCAGACGCCGTCACCGTAAAAGTATTCATCCAGACCCAGCTCGTCCGCTTCATCGATGGACAGCCGGTATACATCCATATGATAGAGCGGCAGCCGCCCGTTATATTCTTTAATAATCGTAAACGTCGGGCTGTTCACCACCCCGGCTACGCCGAGATGCTTTGCGAAATACTGGGAAAATGCCGTTTTCCCCGCTCCAAGATCTCCGTCCAGACCGATCACCGTCCCGGGCTGTGCATGTTCTGCCAACCAGGCGGCAAGCTGCTCCGTCTCCTCCAGACGGCTTGAAATCATTTGAAACCGGCCATCCGTGCGGCCATTATTCACGATTTAACCCACCTTTAATGAAATAATCCAGCCTTATAAAATGCTTGATCTTCATTATATCGGTCCTCTCTTCCCCCTGCAAGGAAAGTCACATCCCCCATCAAGGCACCTGAACTATTGACGGATGATATTCGCATGTTTTTCAGAAAACTCCGTTAGCATCTTCACACCAATTAAAATACACCTTACCCAAGTGGTGCTTTATAAAACACAACACCACCGGTTAAGGTGTATTTTCATCCACGTAAAGGCCCCCGGTTAAAGGTTATTCGCCCTCTTCCAGCCGGTCTACCTTCACGGTCTGCGTATTAGTAGGACGAGACCCGACCTGGACGGTAGCCATGCCGTTCTGCTGATCCACATGCTCGATCCAGACCGGCTCGCCTTCAAGATTCACCTTGTACGTGTCCTTGGATTCGAATATTTCGACGGCGCGTTGTACATCCATTCCTATTCCCTCTCTTTCTTGGATCTCGGCGATTCGTCGACGAGATCCATCGTATCGGTGGTCGAAGGGCCGATCAGCCCGTTGTCCATCGTGACATTCCCCCCGCCAAGACCTTCGTTGATCATTCGGTCAATGTCAAACATGGTAGATTCCCGGGAGATGTCGCTCTCCTCCGAAGTCATGCTGTGCCAATCCACCACGTCTCCGCTGATCGGCTCTGCAAAAGCGCGGTCCGAGGAACGATCCTTCTGAATTTCTTCCGACGGTTCTGATTCCCTGTGCTTATCCATTAAAGATCACTCTCCTTGCTAAGGCAGTGTTCACCGTCAATATGCCTCGATTCTCCCTGGTTTATTCAAAGAACAGTCATGTGCCTCAGTCCCCGGGGGTTATTCAAAGACCCATCATGTTCCCCGGTCGGCTCCCGGTTTATGCAAAGACCGGCAATGACTCATAGGAGCATCTTTTTTTGGGCACACTAATAGAAGCAGATTATACGTCTACATCCTGTTCATACGATTCATTCCAAAAACAGATAGGAGGTTTCATAGATGCATACGGTTTGGAAAGGCGCCATCAGTTTCGGCCTGGTGCATGTGCCGGTTAAGATGTTCTCGGCCACGGAAGACAAGGATATATCGATGCGCTACATTCACAAGGAATGCGGCAGTCCGCTCTCCTATGTCCGCAAATGTCCGGTTTGCGAAGAGGAAGTCGGATGGGAGGAAATTACGAAGGGGTACGAGTATGAAAAAGGCAAGTTCGTGCTGTTTGAAAAAGACGAGCTGGAGCAGCTGGCCGAGCAAAACAGCAAAAACATCACGATTCTCGACTTCGTCGATTTGACGGAAATCGATCCGATCTACTTCCAGAAGACCTATTATCTCTCGCCCGATCAAGCGGGCGCGAACGCGTACCGCCTGCTGATGGAGGCGATGAAGGAGTCCGGAAAAATCGGGATCGCCAAAATCTCCATCCGCTCCAAGAGCAGTCTGGCGGCGATTCGGGTGCTGGATGAGTGCCTGTCGATCGAAACGATTTTTTATCCGGATGAAATCCGTCCGATATCGCAGGTACCCAATCTCCCGGAGAAGACCGAGGTTAACTCCAAAGAGCTGGATATGGCGAAGCTGCTCATCGATCAGCTCTCGACGCCGTTTGACCCGGAGAAATATACGGATGATTACCGGGAGCGTCTGCTGGAGGCCATCAACAGCAAGGTGTCCGGCGAGGAAATCAAAATCGCCCCTGCCCGCCAGGAAACCAATGTTGTCGACCTGATGGCCGCGCTTCAGGCCAGCATCGAGGCAGTGAAGCCGATCGGCACCGATCCGGGAACGAAGGCGAAGCCGCGGAAGACAACCCGCAAGACGGCAGCCAAAGAGCCGGCCGCGAAAGCGAGCGGCGACGATACGGATGAGACGCCGAAGCCAAAGCGCCGCGCCAAAGCCAAGAAATCTGAAGCAGGCTCCTGAACGAAATGGGACATTTACGAGAGCTGCTGCCTAAAGAGCCGATGGCGCCGATCTCCACGGAGAAGATCGAAACCGGCGACGATTGGGGCTATCAACTGAAGTGGGACGGAGTGCGCATCCTTGCAGGCATCGACCACGGCCAAGTCTCCCTCTATTCCCGGAAGCTGCTGGACAAAACAACCCTCTATCCCGAGGTGGTTGCCGCACTGTCGACGCTGCAGCACGATCGTCTGCTCCTGGACGGCGAAGTGGTTTATTTTCATCCAGAGCTCGGACGCCCGGTGTTCCAGAAGGTGCTTCAGCGGGAGCGTTCACGTTCGGTTCGGTCGGGCGCCCCGCTCTTCACGTATGTGCTGTTTGACATTCTGGTCGACGGCGATAAGGATATGCGTAAGCTGCCCTATCTTGACCGGCATCATCGGCTGAAGGAGATCGTCTCCACTACGCCCGGAATCCTGACGGCCGATCTGTTCCTGGAGGGCGAGAGCCTGTGGGCATGGGCCGAGGAACGCGGATGGGAGGGAATCGTTATGAAACGTCTCTCCTCCCCTTACCGTGAAGGGAAGAAGCACCGGGACTGGTACAAAAAAAAGATCGCCATCACCATGCAGGCGGAGGCTGTCGCTTTGATCATAAGAGAAGGCCGCGTAGCCAGCCTCGTGCTGGCTGACGATGAGAACAACTATACCGGCAGGGCATCGCTTGGACTGAACGAACAGACCAAGCAGCGGCTGTTAGAATATGCAGGCCTGCATCCGTCAGGTGCCGGCTGGAAGACGCTGCACGCAGATTTGAAGAAGGAGCAGCTCGCTTGGCTTAGCAAGCCGCTGACCGCTACGGTTACCTTCCTGGAGTGGAGCCAGGACGGAATGATGCGGCATCCGAAGCTGCTGTCGATTGAGGGGGTGTAACGGCTATGGCCCGTACCGTCAAAGGAACGCTGACCATTGAAGGTCAAGAGATTCAGATTACCAATCCGGACAAGCCGCTGTGGCCCGAGGTTGGCATTACTAAAGCCATCTATCTGCGAAAGCTCGCGGCGATCTCTCCCTACCTGCTCCGCTATTGCAGAGGCAGGCTGCTGACAACCATCCGTTATCCCCACGGCGTGGACGGAGAATCGTTCTATCAAAAAAATGCGCCCGAGCCGCTCCCGCCCTTTGTCAGTACCTACGTGCACGAGGGCATCAACTATGTCATGCTGAACGGGCTGCCCGAGCTCTTATGGCTGGGCAACCTCGCTGCTTTGGAATTCCATCCTTCGCTCCACCTGGCCGGTGACGTTCTGCCATGCGAATGGATGATCGATCTGGACCCGTCGCTTCCCGAGGAGCCGCGGATCATGGAAGCTACGGCCATCGTCGGCGATGTGCTGCGCTCGCTTGGAATCGCCTCCGTACCGAAAACGTCCGGGGCAACCGGGGTGCAGATCATCGTCCCGATTCCCGAAGGCATTACGTTCGACGAGCTTCGCTCCGTCGGCCAATTCGTCGGTCAATACGTAACGGAGAAACACCCTAAATTGTTTACCATCGAGCGGCTGAAGAAAAACCGCGGCGACAAAATCTATTTCGATTATCTGCAGCATTACAGCGGAAGAACGCTTGCCGCACCTTATACTCCCCGGGCCAGACGCCTCGCAACGGTATCCACGCCGCTCACTTGGGAAGAGGTTCAGCGGGATGTCTCTCCGACGGATTTCCACCTGCTGAACATCGAGCAGCGCCTTAAAGAGAGGGGCGACCTGCTGCAGGCTCTGCCTCCCCAGCCGATCGGAGACATCATCCGGCATCTGAATGCCAAGGGGAAGCCGGCATCAAAACGGAAATGATAGCTGCTCAACCTCCGGCTTCAGATCCTCGGCGGAGACGGGTGCCGCAGGCTGAGGCAGCTTGCGCTGGCGGATGGAATGGTGCGGGGCTGCTTCCCGGCCCCGCTCCTCCCCTTCCTTATAACCTGCACTTCCGGATAGAGCATGCGAGCCTGCCCCTGCAACATGGCCTGAATCAATGCCTTCCGCCAATCGGGAAGTCCTTCTTTCCGTCGCGGGATCGTAGGATCCCGTGGTTGGATTCGATGGGCGACTTGCCGTCCATCCCAGTCCATACTCCGACAAGAGGCGGGCGGCCATCATTTTGAAGCTTCGTATATACTGCTCTTCGGCGTAAGCTCCCGATCTGTACAGCTCCCGATAAGACGGCACGACCTCAGGGAAATGGAGCTTGAGCGTCTCCATATACCATTTCTTAACGTCGCGTGACAGCCTC
This sequence comes from Paenibacillus sp. FSL W8-0919, assembly GCF_038003785.1. Classification (NCBI taxonomy): domain Bacteria; kingdom Bacillati; phylum Bacillota; class Bacilli; order Caryophanales; family Paenibacillaceae; genus Paenibacillus; species Paenibacillus sp. FSL W8-0919. Next base: position 2,389,505 of record NZ_JBBOPV010000001.1, on the reverse strand, counting down.
AAGAGCGAGATCATGGCAAAAGAAGCGCCATGCTCCTTCACCCTGGACAGGAGCTCCCTAAGCCCTTCTTCCCCATCGGTAAGATAGGGCAGGACGGGTGCCGCAAATACGCCTGTCCGTATGCCGGCGGAAGACAGCCTCCAGACGGCCTCCAATCGGCTTGCAGGATGCGGCGATGCCGGCTCAAGCTTGCGGATCAGATCTGCATCCAGCGTATTCAGGCTGATATTGACCGAAACGTCCTCCATCCGGGTCAGGATGTCCATATCGCGCAGCACGAGCGGCGAGCGGGTGGTAATGCTGGTTGAGATGCGATACTTCGCCAGCAGCTTCAAGCATTCCCTCGTGATCTCCGCCTTTCCCTCGATCGGCTGATACGGATCCGTAGCCGTCCCGATTGTCACCTGCCCGATCGATCTCCGCATCGCTTCAATATCATGGCCGAATTTGGCAGCCGTATCGGACAGCTGCTTCGCCAGCGCCTCCGCCGCATTGGTCTTCATGAAAATATGATGCTGGAATTCATCCTCCGCCCCCATCCCGATAAAGGACTGGAAGGCGCGTGCATAGCAGAAGCTGCAGCCATGTCCGCATCCTCTGTACGGATTGATAGACCAGTCAAACGGCATCCGCTCTTCTTTCACCCGATTGAGCGTTTGCTTGGTCGAAATGCTCTCATAAGTCGTTTGCGCCATATCCCCTTCGCCTCCTTGTCGTAACCTGCTCTATTTCCGAAAATGTTATGGTTATATTATAGCAAACATACGTTCTTATTATAAAAGGAATTTACTGGATTTACAAATCGATTATCATGACATCCCACTAGCAATCAGGAAAATAATCCCTTATAATCAATACATAACATATGTTATATATCAAGTGTTATATTTATTGAACAAGGAGCATACCTATGGCACCAAAGCCTAAATTCACCAAACAAGACATCATCCTGGCCGCATTTGACATTGCCCGTGCGGACGGGCTCGATTCCGTCTCCATCCGGAAAGTGGCCGACCGCCTGGGATGCTCGATCGCCCCGATCTACGTTAATTTTGCCGATGCGGAGGAGCTTCTGCAGCGAGTGGTGGAGCACGCGCTTCACGTAGCCAAGCAGATGATTACCGAGCAGCGGACCGGACAGCCGTTTCGGGATATCGGGATGGCCAGTTTGCGCTTCGCCAGGGAATTTCCCCTGCTGTACCGGGATTTAATCATGAAGAACAATCCGTATATGAAGCATAACGAAGAACAGCTTAATGAGGTGGTCGAGCTGATGAAGGAGGATCCCGGCTTAGCGGGATTTTCCGGCGAGGAGCTTCGGGCGCTTTTAATCAAAATGCAGACGTTCCAGACCGGCTTGTCCGTCATGGTCGCCAACGATTTGTTTACAACGAGTGTCAACGAGGAGCAGGTAATGGCCATGATGAATGAGGCGGCCGAGGATTTCATTCGCGCGGCGCGCTTGCGGCAAGCGGAACCAACTTGAACAGCCGCCTCTCCTTCGGCATGATTTCGGAGGATTTGCTAGAAATCCAAGGTTTTGAAAATTCCATGGTTCCGGATTTTGAATTTCCATGGTCAAGCATTTCAATTCTGTGTTTAGGGAGGCATGAAGATGAAGGAAAAGGCGGGCCCATCGCCGCTGGATCAAATGCGATTTGATCGCTGGATGGCGGCAATGACGCGCAGAAGAAATATATTCGGCGCCGTCATGTGCGTCGAGAATCAGGATCGGTCGCTGTCGATCGTCAGCAGCGCCGGGGAAATGAAGCCGGAGACCCCTTTTTTTATCGCCAGCGTAACCAAATTGTACGTCACGGCCGTTCTTCTGCAGCTGCGTTCACGGCAGCTGCTTCGGCTTGATGATCGGATTGGCGAATATTTGCCCGAGGCGATGATCAAGGGCATTCACGTTTACCAGAACGTCGACTATTCCCGGGAGATCACGATCAAGCAATTGATGTCCAACACCTCGGGCATTCCAGATTATTTCTCGGGACGCGTATTCGCCGACTTAATCGCCGGGAAAGACCAGTCCTGGCCGCTAGAGAAGACGCTTGAAGCCGTCAGGCAGCTTCGTCCGAAATTCCCGCCGGGCATGAAGAATAAAGCCCAATACTCCGACACCAATTATCAGCTGTTAGGGAAGCTGATTGAAACGGTAACCGGGCAGCCGATCGAGGCAACATTCAAGGAATGCATCTTCGACAGGCTGAGACTGACCCAGACCTACGTATACAAGGACCCTCTTGATGGAAGACCCGCTTCCTTTTATTACCGGAAAACCCGGCTTCAAATCCCCTTGTACATGTCCTCCATCGCACCCGAAGGCGGCATCGTTTCCACGGCCCGAGAGACCATGACCTTCCTCCGAGCGTTTTTCGACGGCGTTCTATTTCCGCAGACGGATCTGAAGGAGCTCATGGAATGGAAATTTCTATGGGCACCCGGCACTTTCTTCTACGGTTCAGGCATTGTACGTCAGCCATTGTCCCTCTTGAACATGAAAGACGGCTTAATCGGCCATTGGGGCCAATCCGGCGCATTTGCCTTCCACCACCCGGAAACGGGGTTATATTTCACCGGGACGGTAAACCAAGCCATCGGCCAGTCGGCCGCCGTCCACAGAATCGCCCGCATCATACGCCATTACAAGAAGACGAAAAGCCCCACCTAGGCTACAAATCGCAGCGGGAATTCCATCGTGTAGAGATTAGCTTTTGACATCAAAAATAGGGCTCCGCCCGCTTCTTGTACCAGCAAGCAGGTGGAACCCTGAACTATTCAAGCTTGTATAACGTTTAATGAATGGCCTTCTTCTTAAACCGGCCGCCCTTGACATCATGAATATTGCCGACTGCCACGAAGGCCTGCGAATCCCAATCTTCCACAATCGATTTCAGCTTCGCTTCCTCAAGCCGGGTAATGACCACGAAGATCACCTTCTTGCTGTCCCCGGAATAGGCTCCCTCGCCCTCAAGATAAGTAACTCCGCGTCCAAGCCGCTGGGTCAGCGCATCGCCGATTTCTTTATGCTTATCGCTGATAATCCAAACCGATTTGGACTGGTCGATGCCCTCGATCGTAATGTCGATGAGCTTGAATGCCAGATAGTAAGCAATCAACGAGTACATGGCATGATCCCAGCCAAAGATAAAGCCTGCGCTGCCGAGAATGAATACGTTGATGAACATCACGATTTCCCCGACCGAGAACGGCGTTCTCTTGGTAATTAAGATCGCTACAATTTCCGTACCGTCCATCGATCCTCCCGATCGAATGACCAGACCGACGCCCACGCCAAGGAGTATTCCGCCAAAGACGGCAGCAAGCAGCGGATCGATCGTAATCGGAGCGACAGGATGAAGAAAATAGGTTCCGATCGACATGACCAGTACGGCGTACAACGTGGATAAAGCGAAGGTTTTACCGATCTGTTTATAACCCATAAACAGAAACGGAAGGTTGAATAAAGTCAGGAATATCCCGAGCGGGACATCGGTTATATGGGACACCATAATCGAGATGCCGGTAATTCCCCCGTCAATGATCTTGTTCGGCACCAGAAAAATCTCCAGTCCCACCGCCATCAGCATTGCACCGAAAGTTAAGAACACCAGACGACGGAGAAGCTTTAAAGCAATTGATCCGCTCTTCGGATTCTCCGGCTTCTGCTGGTCCGCTTTCAGCGGCGGCACGGACTGCGGTTCCGGCTGTGTGTGCGGCTGTACAGAAATCTTCACATCATTTGACATAAATCTCCCCCGTTCATTATGAACCTCAGCTACTGTATATTTATTAGCGGCACTCCTATAAATATTCTATCATATTAATGAAAGCCGCTACTACCATTTTCAAAGATCAACCTCTATATGCATGTCATTCCATCATTAGCTGACTTTAATGCTGCCTATAATGGAGGCTATAACAACGGGGACAGCATCCGGCACAAGATTTCGGCTGCCTTCTGCCATCTACCCCTCGCATGGAATGTCTCCAGTTCGATGGCTCTGCTGTGGTTCAGGTCCTCCTTGAAATCCGATACCAGCCGATGGATCGGCTGCTCGTCGAACATCACAGCCGTCAGCTCGAAGTTGCAGAAGAAGCTCCGCATATCCATATTTGCCGTGCCTACGGAGGCAAGGAGCTCGTCAACGATCAGCACCTTGGCATGGATAAACCCTTTTTCATACTCATAAAAGGACACTCCGGCCGCCAGCAGCTCCTCCACGTACGACAGCGACGCCAGCTTGACGAGCCGCGAATCCGCATGATCCGGAATAATAATCCTCACGTCGACGCCGCTTACCGCCGCCGTCTTCAACGCTTCGTACAGCCCTTCATCCGGAATGAAGTACGGCGATGTAATCCAAATGCGCTCCTTGGCAACCGATATGGCCCCAAAGCACATCTCATGAATGGCATTCCAGCTCGTATCCGGACCGCTGCTCAAGATCTGCACCTGCTCCTTCCCGGTACAGTGGTGCTCTGGATACAGGCTCGGATTCGAGATCGCTTCGCCGGATGCCAGCTTCCAGTCGTGCAGGAATACGCTCTGCAGAAAATAGACCGCATCTCCCTCTACTTGCAGATGGGTGTCCCTCCAGTAGCCCATGTCCGGATATTCCCCGAGATAATCATCCCCGACGTTGATGCCGCCGAGGAATCCGACGGTACCGTCCACCACGACGATCTTCCGGTGGTTTCTGTAATTGATTCTGCGGCTGAACATGGATACCATGGCAGGCAGGAAGAAATAGAACTGAACCCCGGATTCTTTAAACCGCCGTATGAACGCTTTCTTCAATTTATAGCTCCCCAGCCCGTCGCATACAAGACGCACCTTGACCCCTTCCTTGGCTTTGCGGATCATCACATCCTGAAACTTCGTACCGATCCGGTCATTTCTGAAAATATAAAACTCTACATGAATATGATCCTTGGCCTCCTCCATCGCTTTGAGCATCGCATCATAGGTCTCCTTGCCATCGGTTAAGACACGGGTCTCGTTGCAGCCGGTGATGGGACTTTCGGATAAATGCTTTAACAGATTAAACAGACGATCATGATGATGGAAGCCGGGATTGTTCATATCCTCCTTGCGCAGGACGACAGCCGCCCGGTCCCAGAAATGCTCCTTCATCTCCCGAAACAGCCGGGAACCTTTTTGGCGAATCTTAAGCCGCTTCTGATAATCCTGTGCAACGAAAAAATAGATCACGAATCCCAGCAGCGGGAGACAGAACAGAATAAACATCCATGCAACCGTCTTGGAAGGATTGCGGAATTCAAGCAGCAGCACCGCTGCCATTTGCAAAATAAACACAATGAGAACAAGCAGAAGCCACACCATACGGCAGCCTCCTAACGGAAATAATAGTGGTCTTTTCTTTTAAACAGACATTGCTGGTCTAGGCGTCTCAGCTATCGTGGATAAGTAGCGTAAATAAAGACAGATAACTACAGCTTTGACCAATTAATTATGTATTTATTCAATTACCCAATGTCACACCTGCTTGAATAATATACGTTTACATCTCATTTTTGACATGTTTTTCGAAAGAGTAGAATACATAGAAGATAAGGAGCTGGCCAAGTCTTGCGGAGGATGCTATACCCACTAAACATGAATGGAGGGGAGATGCCATGAAAACCGCGCACCGTAACCAACGCTTAACCCTGCTGGTGCTCCGGGATGCCCAGCATTCCGTCAAGCAGTTTCATTTGTCCAAGCCTCTCATGATCGCGGTGCCAGCAGCCGCGGTATTGTCGATCGCCGGACTGATCGTGTCGCTGCAGATCCAATCGGCTCAGACCATTTCGACTCTGGAGCAGCAGTTGACGCTCAAGAGCCTCGAAGCCTTGAAGATGGAAGTGACCGTCAGCGACAAAGATGAAGCCATCGAGCGCTTGAACAAAGCCATCATCCAGCTGTCGGGCGAGGCTGAAGAAACGAAGGCGCAGATGGAACGCGTTCAGCAGCTGGAGCAGCAGCTCCAGCAATTCATCGAGAAGCACGGGTCTTTATCAGGCACGCCGACATCCTCGATGTCCGATGACGCGCAGCTGCATGTCGGCGGAGAATACATTGCCGTGCATGAGAACGAAATGCTGGATATGGCGAGCGACATTCGGGATGATTTCGAGGAAATCCAGCAGCTGCTATCCCAGCTGGAGCGCCATATTCCGCGAACGCTGGACCAAGCCCAGGAAACCCAGGAGCGGCGGGAAGGCCTTCCTTCGCTGTGGCCGACTGACTCACGGAGGCTGACCTCGAGCTTCGGCTACCGCAGCGATCCGTTCACCGGCCGGTCCGCCTATCATGCCGGTATCGATATTGCCGGCAAAATCGGCGACCCGATCTATGCGGCAGGAAGCGGGCAGGTTACCGCGGCAGAGCGCAGCGGCGCACGTGGGCTGTACATCGTGATTAAGCACCCTAACGGCCTTGAGACCTGGTATATGCACCTGAACAAGCTGAGCGTTTCGGTCGGAGACCAGGTTGCCCAGGGCGAGATCATCGGCCAGCTGGGATCTTCAGGTCGCAGCACAGGGCCCCATTTGCATTTTCAGGTTGTCAAAAACGACGAGACCGTCGATCCTATGCGTTATGTGCAATAATCCAGAAATTTAATTGATTGGTAAGGAGGACAACAGATTATGAAGAAAAAGAAACGCAAAGCATCTGCTCATCTTATCGATTCCTTGATCGGCCCGGGCAGTGAGTTTGAGGGCGTGCTGCAGTCCGAGGATAATTTGCGGATCGACGGCCGGTTTAACGGAGCGATTGAAAGCCAAGGCAGCGTTACCATTGGCGAGAGCGCATCGTGCCGGTCCAATATTTCCGCCAAGGAGGTCATTGTAGCCGGGAAGGTATACGGGGACGTCATTGCCGAGGGCAAGCTGACCATAACCCCAAGCGGACAGATGTACGGCGATGTCTACGCCGGTTCCCTGATTATCATGGAAGGCGGATTACTTAACGGGGCCAGCCGGATGGAGCATGCGGAAGCAGCAGGTGCCGCATCGGAGCAATCGGAGGCCGCACCGTCGATGCAGCAGCCGGAAGCAGGCTGACTCGGCGGATGTGCGAGCCTCGGCCTTCAGCCTCTGCGCGCGGCTTCGAGAAACGACGTTCCTGCAGGAAGCTCAGCTTGCCGGCAGGGCGGATCCTCTGCCTACCGCTCCCTTACCCTCCAAGGCCCTCCAAGCAAAAGAGCCCCTTTCAGCCGCCATTCACTTGGCCGAAGGAGCTCTTATTTTTTCCCCTAATGCACAGCAGAATATGGATGACCGAACGAAAACTTCCATCAGCTCGCGTGTCTACGCGGCAACATCCCGCTTGGCGAAGGCCCACCAGGTAATCAGCAGAAAGACGAGGCTGTACGCGGCCAAAATGAAGATGGAGAAGCTGAGAGAAACCCCGCCTGGACCGATCGGCGATTGGATATATCCGCTCAGGTCGATATGAAGGAACAGGATGTATTTCGCCCATACGTATTTATCCGGGTTCAACATAAAGCCGAACAGATCCTTCGTAAACAAGACCAGGAGCGAGATGCCGATGGCGAGGCTGCCCGACCGGAACAGCGTTGACAGCATAAACGCAACAAGCGCGATCATGACCAGCTGGATCGTATCGGTGAGCAGCAGCAGCAATGAGTTTACCATCGATGAGGCTCCGGAACCGGAGCCCAGGCCGCCCGTGCCCGCGAAGAACAGCTGTGACAGCGCGATGCCGACCACGGCTGTCAGGACGGCACAGAGCAGGATGAACAGCAGGACGGCGACCCATTTTGACATCAATATTTTCCCCCGCCGGAGCGGGCGGATCAGCAGCAGCTTGATCGTCCCCGCCGCAAACTCCCCGGCTACGATGTCAGCGGCAATGACAACGGTGAAGATCGCGCTCAGGTAGAGCGTAAAGCTCTCCGTCCATGTAAAGACGGTCCATGCGTCCATCGCAGCCCCCGTTACATACAGCATCGCCGGCATCGCGGCGCTGAAAAACACGAGGATCGCCAGCATGATCCAGGTCCTTACGCGGAAATAGATTTTCATATTCTCATTGGCGACCAGATTGGGAAAGCTACTCCACATGGCGATCCCCTCCCGTCATTTCCAAAAACTGATCCTCTAACGATTCGGTTACCGGCTGTATCGCAAATACGCGGATTCCCTCTTCAACCAGAAGGGCATTGATATCCGCGACGGTCTCCGGATTGCCCCGGACAATCACCCTATTCCCTTCGGTCTTCGCCCCGAAGGATTGAAGCAATGCGGCAGCCGCAGAAGCGTCATGAACGGTAAAGGCAGTCTCCTCGGCCGTCCGCTCGCCGTCCTCGCTCCGAAGCTGCCGGATATCGATCAGGCGGCCGTGCCGGATAATGCCGACGCGGTCGCACATCAGCTCCATCTCAGACAGCAGGTGGCTGGAAACGAACACCGTCGTCCCCTCTTCCCGCGTTAATCTGCGCAAGTAGTCGCGCAGCTCGCGGATCCCCTGCGGATCCAATCCATTCGTCGGCTCGTCCAGGATGAGCAGCTTCGGCCGATGAAGCAGGGCCTGCGCCACGCCCAGCCGCTGGCGCATCCCGAGTGAATAGGTCTGAACCTTGTCATGGATTCGATGCTCAAGCCCCACGAGCTCCACCACCTCGCGGATGCGCTCTTCGGATATTCCCGGCATCATCCGGGCGAAATGCTTCAAATTGTTATACCCCGACAGATACTTATACATCTCCGGGTTCTCGACGATGGCCCCGATCAATGCGGCAGCCTGCTCATAGTGCGACCGGATGCTGTAGCCTCCGATCACGATATCCCCCTCCGTGATGGACATCAGCCCGACCATCATCCGGATGGTCGTCGTCTTGCCCGCGCCGTTCGGTCCAAGAAATCCGAAGATCTGGCCCGGCGGTATATCAAAGGTTACGTTGTCCACCAGCACCTTGGACGATATCTTCTTCGTCACGCCGAGCAGCCTTACAAGCGGTTCCTGCTGCATCATCTACTCTCCTTTGCCCTGGTATCCTATCCTTTGAAACATGCCCATTATACAATACCAGAACAAAAGACTAAATGTGCGCAGTCATAACAGGCCTTATGCCAAGCTTCAACTTCCAGCCCAATCCCCTCAACCCCAGTAACCCTGCAATGCTATTTGCGGTCCTCCGATAAACCCGCCTGGCATTCCTTGCACATCCCCGCAGGGACATTGTGCTTATAAAATCCGGTTCTATACAAAGTGTAGCTTTCCGTCACGGGCAGTATTCGGCAGCAGCTGACACAATACATCAACCCTTCACTCATCCCGTCATCTCCTTTCCGGGATTCATAAGCTGTTATGCTCATCTCGTCATGATACATTTTGTATCCACACCAAAAATATTATAAAATATGCTGACCTTTGTCAAATAAAACAGAAAAAAATGGCTCGCGATATTCTTTGATACAATTTGTTTCATTTTTAACACTTTGATACAATATGTATTGACGATATTCCTATTTTAGGATACATTTTGTATCATGATAAACCTAGAAGCAAGTCATTGATTTCTTTAAAATCCTTGATGAGTGTAGTGAGGTGAATATGAATGACATATGGATCTCGCATAGCGAAACTGCGGGAACAGAAAGGATGGACTCAAGAAGAGCTGTCAGAGTTAATAGGAATTAGCCGTGCATCCCTATCGCATTACGAACAAAACCGAAGAAAACCCAATCTGGAGACTCTGACGCGTCTAGCGGACATATTCGAGACCACGATCGATAAAATTATCGGACGCTAGCTTCCGGCTAAGAGAGGATGGAATACAGGAACAAGGCAGTCTGGACCAAGCATCCGGCTTCCAATGAAAGCGCTCCTATTTTACCGAATAAAAAAGAGGAAACGGCGGTGAGGCAGTTAACCTGCACCTCCTTTTCCTCATGAACCTCTTCGTTGACTAAGGCCAGATAAGGACACGCGCCCTAGCCCCCCATAAAATCACTAAGCAGAGAATGAATGCGTTCCTTCTCGTTCTGATCGACAATGTAGTACCATATTCCGTCAATGGTCTGGCCGCGCCCCTGGATCTCCACCTGATCGATCCGATCCAGCTTCTGAAGATAATCGGTGACGAACCGTTTCATCTCATCAAAGGATATATCCGTTTTGACACTGCCCCCGACATCATCCAGCAGTGCCTCGAGCTTGAACACCGTCGTTATCCTCATCGCGTTATCGAGGATTCCTTTGATGATCTCCCGCTGCCTAGCGTTTCTCCCCAGATCTCCCTTGGGGTCTTCGAAACGCATCCGTGAATAGGCCAAAGCCTCCTCCCCGCTCAGCTTCAGAATGCCTTCGCCGAAATGATAGCCCGCATAATCAAATTCCATTTGGTTGCGTACCGTTACGCCGCCGAGGGAATCAATGATCTGCGAGAAGCCTTCCATATTGACTTTAACGTAATAATCAATCGGATACTGAAGGAAGTTCTCGACCGAACGAATCGACATATCTACACCGCCAAAGGCGTATGCATGATTGATTTTGTCAACCTTGCCATGGCCGACGATGCTCGTTCGGGTATCCCTCGGAACATTGAACATCATGATCGAGCCCTTGGCAGGGTTCACGGCCATCAGCATCAACGTATCCGAGCGCCCCCTGTCGTTCGGTCGTTCATCCACCCCAAGCATAAGCACCGTAAACGGGACCGGCTGATCCGCATTCTTCAATTTATCCGGCTTGACGGGGACATTCTGCTCGACAGTAGACACTGGCACTACCGGCGGCAATCCTTCCTCTCGTTCCTCGTACATTTGATTCGCTGTCGATTTGATGGACTGGTACACATACGTCATATAACCCGCAGGGACAACCACAAGAACGATGAGCAGCCACACCCACCATTTTCTCCATATTCTCATTCGAAGCTGCCCTCCTAATAAATCACCACGATTATAAGGCCAACATACAATAACAAAATGCCTCGCTCGAAATCTGTCGATTTGCAACTTATTCTGTCGTATTATGAGGAGGAGCATTGCGTGGATTATAGCTGAATCAATCATGATTCACGCCAAAAAGGGGTATCGGGAGAGTAGTTCGCATGGGTCATGTAAATGCCGTTACGAGCTAAATCGTCAAGGTTTTCGCCATATAGGACGCTCTGATTTAAGGTAAAAGAACTAATGACCGGGCATCGTAAATATAGTAGAATAACAATGAGCCGAAGTTCGTATATCACATCTTAAGTCATAAGTTTTTTTGTCAGCGGTCATGTCTGGGATGTCCGGTATTTTTTCAGCTGTACAATTTTAGCCTGCTTGGCTGGAGTTCTTGGAGCATCATTCTGTTCAGCATACCGATGATCCGGCTTTTCTGTTCGCGGTCCGCTTCAAACTCCAACCGGTACATATAATGACCTTGAAAGAGCCCCCGATCCTCAAGAGTTCCTGTTAACAGAAGATGGTCCACCCGATCGTCAATCACATAACCGAGTAAAACATTAGATTGTATTGGGATTTTCCACGGACATAGGAATACCAGCCCATTCGGAACCAGCTCAAGCGGAGTAACCGGGTGGCTTTTCCCATGAATGGTCATCTCTCCGATTCGCAGCAGGCGAATGCTAACGGTGATTTGGTGCTGCCGTTCGTGTAACATGATAAGATATCTCCGCCATCCCTTATCGATTTTTTTGGTATGGGACGTTTCCTTGCTGGATAAAATGATACTAAATGTCACCCATTGACCGATTTGCAGATACGAATCGTATCTGTCATTACTACTCAACATAATACGATACATATTGTATCTAGTCAACCGCATAATACCGATTTTCCCATAATTTCGGTCACAGGCATCTAGATGACAGATCGATGCAATCAGCTTCTATAGATACAAACACTCCATCGAAAGGGGGATCAATGCATATGAACTACGGAGAACGAATCTCTGAATTACGCGAACAGCGGGGATGGACCCAAGAAGAGCTTGCTGCTTCTGTCGGAATCACTCGTGCGGCACTATCCCATTATGAAAAAAACCGGCGCAAACCGGATTTTGAAACATTGACCCGCCTTGCAGACCTCTTTGACGTATCGATAGATTATCTCATCGGACGAACGGCACTGCCAAAAGCAGTCCTGGAGCCGGAGGTACGTGAGTTTGTCGACCAGTTGGAGCTTTCCGACGACGATCTGCTGGAGCGTTTTAATCTCACGATCGATGGTCGCAAGCTGACGGAGGAAGAAGCCAAGCGGTTCATCGCTTTTGTGCGAATGGAGCGCTCCATGAAATAAGGGGTTCCCGGCTTTATTCTTCCATGCCCGTTTGCCGTACGTACGGCAAATCAACGAAATCCCCGGCGGGTTTGATCCTGTCGATCCGTCCGCCGGGGATTTTTGTGCAACAGTATTCACATATGTTGACCGTGTTATTGTCCTTGTTGACGTTCCTTTGCCTGCAGCCATTTTTCAGGATGGATTCCTAATTGGATCATGAGCTTGTGAATGTCCAGATCCGTCTTCAGTCGGTCAAGCTTCTGCTCGGTGCTTCCTGAGCTTCTCTCCTTGTCCATACTCATTTTCTTAAACGACTCTCCTATCTACTATATTCCCTAATCCATCCCTTACTGCTCTTCAACGTTGTTATGTACGATTTACCGACAAACAACTTACTTACCAATATTATACCGGACCCTTTCTTATGATGGTGTCGTCTGGTGGAAGCATTGTCCTCCGCGAAAGCTTCTATTTTTGTCGAATATTGAGGTTCGCCGCCCCTTCGCCATGTACGAGTATGCAGTGCAGCCTTATCGTTTTCTTATATATGAAAAAAAGCTGCATTGTATTCTGATAAAGAACACAATGCAGCTTATTTATGCGTAAAAAAGTCTTATCGGCCTTTAGCTGCCTGAGCGAGCCAATTCTTTCATATTCGCTTCGAATGCAGCGAGCAGCGCTGCTTCACCCGCCAGGCCCTGGGCTTCCGCCTTCTCGATCTGCTGCAGCATGCGCTTGTAATCCTTCGGAATAACCCGAACAAAGCGCTGAACCGCCTCATCCCATTCCCCGAGAATTTGCTGGGCAGGCACGCTGTCCGTGTGGATGGAGTGCTGCTGAATCATCCGGAACAGAATGTCCTTCTCCTTCGGCTCCTCCACCCGCTCAAGCAGCACCATCTCCAGGTTGCAGCGCTGGACGAAGGTTCCATCCGGATCATAGACGTAAGCGACGCCGCCCGACATCCCGGCCGCGAAGTTGCGTCCCGTCTCGCCAAGCACGACCACCCGGCCGCCGGTCATATATTCGCAGCCGTGGTCGCCTACGCCCTCTACAACGATGCTCGCACCGGAGTTACGAACCGCGAAGCGTTCGCCTGCAATTCCCCGGATGTAAGCTTCGCCGCCGGTAGCTCCGTAGAATGCGGTATTACCGGCGATAATGTTCTCCTCCGCTTTAAAGGTCGCCTTCGGAGAAGGCTTCACGATGAGCTTGCCTCCGGACAGGCCTTTGCCGATGTAGTCATTGGCATCGCCTTCTACCGTCAGCGTCATTCCCTTCGGCACGAAAGCGCCGAAGCTTTGACCAGCCGATCCGGTAAAGCTGAAGCGGATCGTGTCCTCCGGCAATCCGGCAGCTCCGTATTTGCGCGTAACCTCGCTGCCCAGAATGGTGCCTACCGCACGATCCACGTTCGTGATCGGGAACGTGCCTTCTACCGGAGAGCCGCTGTCCAGCGCAGGCTGGGCGGCTTCCAGAAGGGAACGCATGTCGAGCGTCTGCTCAAGCCCATGGTTCTGCCGCTGGGAGCGATACCGCGTGCTGCCTTCCGGAAGCTCCGGCGAGTACAGCAGGGCCGAGATGTCGACGCCCTTCTTCTTCCAATGATTATCGGCTTTCACGGCATCCAGGCAGTCGGTGCGCCCGATCATCTCGTCTACGGTGCGGAAGCCGAGCTCCGCCATAATCTCCCGCATATCCTCAGCGACAAAGCGCATAAAGTTGGCGACATGCTCGGGATCCCCCGTAAAGTTCTTGCGCAGCTCCGGATTCTGGGTCGCTACGCCGACCGGGCAAGTATCCATCTGACATACCCGCATCATGATACAGCCGATCGCCACGAGCGGCGCCGTGGAGAACCCGTATTCCTCAGCCCCGAGCAAAGCGGCCACAACGAGGTCGCGTCCGTTCAGCATTTTGCCGTCCGTCTCCAGCACGACGCGGTCGCGCAGGTTGTTCATGATCAGCGTCTGGTGGGTTTCCGCCAGTCCTAGCTCCCACGGCATGCCGGCATGGCGAATGGAGCCCTGCGGCGAAGCGCCTGTGCCGCCGTCGTAACCGCTGATCAGAATGATATCCGCCCGGCCCTTCGCCACACCTGCAGCGATCGTGCCGACCCCGACCTCCGACACCAGCTTCACGTTGATGTCCGCACGCGGGTTCGCGTTCTTCAAATCATAGATAAGCTCCGCCAAATCCTCGATCGAATAAATATCATGATGCGGCGGCGGCGAAATGAGGCCAACCCCCGGCGTGGAGCCGCGAACTTCAGCCACCCAAGGATATACTTTACGCCCAGGCAGCTGACCTCCCTCACCCGGCTTCGCGCCTTGAGCCATCTTGATCTGGATCTCGTCCGCGTTCACCAGGTAGTTGGACGTTACCCCGAAGCGGCCCGATGCCACCTGCTTGATTGCGCTGCGGCGGGAATCGCCGTTAGCATCCGGCACAAAGCGTGCAGGATCTTCACCGCCCTCGCCGGTATTGCTCTTGCCGCCGATGCGGTTCATCCCGATGGCCAGGCTTTCGTGGGCCTCCTTGCTGATGGAACCGAACGACATCGCGCCGGTCTTGAAGCGGCGCATGATCGACGCAGCCGACTCTACCTCATCAAGCGGAACCGGTGCGCCCGCTGGCTTGAGCTTCAGAAGAGCCCGCAGCGTCAGATGCGCTTCGTTCTCACCCTGCACCAGCTCGGCATACTTCTTGTAGGTGGCGTAATCGCCCGTACGTACCGCCTGCTGCAGCAGGTGGATCGTTCTCGGATTGAACAGATGCTCCTCCCCGTCAGCCCGCCACTGGTATTCGCCGGCCGAATCCAGCACTTTATCATTGCCGTCCTTATCGGAAAAGGCCCGCTCATGATGGGCCAGCGCCTCGAGCGCAACTTCCTCGAGCCCGATTCCGCCGATGCGGGATGGCGTGCGGGTAAAGTATTTCTCGACAAAATCTTCCTTCAGGCCGACTGCCTCGAAAATCTGTGCACCGCGGTATGATTGGATGGTGGAGATCCCCATTTTTGACAGGACCTTCACGACGCCCTTGCTTGCCGCTTTAATATAGTTCTTCACGGCCTTCTCATGGGAAATGCCGCGAAGCATGCCCTCCCGGATCATATCGTCGAGCGTTTCGAACGCGAGGTACGGATTGACGGCGCTCACGCCGTAGCCGAGCAGGAGCGCGTAGTGATGCACTTCCCGCGGCTCGCCGGATTCCAGCAAAATCGCAACCTTGGTCCGCGTCCCTTGACGGATCAGGTGATGATGCAGCGCCGAGACGGCCAGCAGCGATGGAATCGCCGCGTTGTCCTTGTCGACGCCGCGGTCGGACAGGATCAGAATGTTATGTCCCTTCGAGATGACGCGGTCCGCCGCTTCGCACATCGTATCGATCGCTCTGCGGAGACCCTCGGCCCCTTCGGCCGCCGGGAAGAAGATCGGAATCGTCATCGATTTAAAGCCGGGACGGCGAACATGGCGCAGCTTCGCGAAGTCCTCATTGGACAGCACCGGCGAATCGAGAAGGATGTGACGGCAGCTTTCCGGCTCCGGCTTCAACAGGTTCCGCTCCGGTCCGATCGTCGTAGCGGTCGAGGTGATCAGCTCCTCCCGGATCGCGTCAATCGGCGGATTCGTAACCTGGGCGAACATCTGCTTAAAGTAGTTGAACAAGCGCTGCGGGCGCTCGGACAATACCGCCAGAGGCGCATCGTACCCCATGGAAGCAATGGCTTCGGCACCAGTGATCGCCATCGGCTCCAGTACCTTGCGCAGCTCCTCGTACGTATAACCGAAAGCTTGCTGAAGCTGGCGCACGTTCTCGTGCTTCGGCTCCGGAGCCTCCGGCGCATCCGGAAGGTCATGCAGCTCGACCAGATGCTCCTCCAGCCAATCCCCGTACGGCAGCTCGGCCGCGATCGCCGCCTTGACCTCCTCGTCGGAGATGATGCGGCCTTCCTTGGTGTCTACTAGCAGCATCCGTCCCGGACGCAGACGGTCCTTGTACAGAACGTTCTCCGCCGGAATATCCAGTACCCCCGCTTCGGAGGAGAGAATGATCAGATCATCCTTCGTAACGTAATAACGGGACGGACGCAGACCGTTCCGGTCCAGCGTAGCGCCGATCTGGACGCCGTCCGTAAAGGCCATCGCCGCAGGGCCGTCCCATGGCTCCATCAAGGTGCTGTGGTATTTGTAGAATGCTTTTTTCGTATCATCCATGCTCTCATGGTTGCTCCATGGCTCGGGAACCATCATCATGGCCACATGCGGCAGGGAGCGCCCGCTGAGATACAGGAATTCAAACGTATTGTCGAACATGCCGGTATCCGACCCGTCGGGGTTGATAATCGGCTTGATTTTCTCCAGATCGCTGCCGAACAGCTCGTGCTTGAACAGGGACTGGCGGGCATGCATCCAGTTCACGTTGCCGCGAAGCGTGTTGATCTCGCCGTTATGGATCATGAAGCGGTATGGATGCGCACGCTCCCAGCTTGGGAAGGTGTTGGTGCTGAACCGGGAGTGAATCAGCGCGATGGCCGATTCCAGGCGTTCCTCCTGCAGGTCGAGGTAGAACTGGCCCACCTGCTCCGTCGTCAGCATGCCCTTGTATACGATTTTACGGCAGGAGAGGCTGGACACGTAGAAGCTGTCGCCCTCGGGCTTGCCGCTGTAACGGATCGCCAGCTCGGCGCGGCGGCGAATAATGTAGAGCTTGCGTTCAAAAGCAAGATCATCCGAGATATCCTCGCTCCGTCCGATGAATACCTGACGGACATACGGCTTCGCCGATTTTGCGGATTTGCCGAGCATCTCGTCGTTGGTCGGGACATCCCGGAAGCCGAGCAGCGTCTGCCCTTCCTCGGCAATAATCGCGGCCAGCTGGTCTTCATGTGCGGCACGAACTTCAGGGTCATGGGACAGAAACAGCATGCCTGCGCCGTATTGTCCGGCTTCAGGAAGCTCGAAGCCCAGCTTCGCCGCTTCCTCGGCAAAGAAGGCATGAGGAATTTGCAGCATAATGCCTGCGCCATCGCCGGAGTTCGGCTCGCTGCCCTGACCGCCGCGATGCTCCATGTTGGCCAGCATCGTCAGCGCGCTGCTGACGATGGCATGGGATGGTTTGCCCTTGATATGGGCGATGAAACCCATACCGCACGCATCTTTTTCAAACTGCGGATCATAGAGGCCCTGTTTCTGGGGAAAATCGGTATGTTTCATAGAATGCAACCTTTCTTGTTATAGAATAAAATGCGGCTGAATGAACTAAAAGCATACGACCCTGCATCGATCCCCATGCTGAAGCAAGAACACCGATTAGAAATGATGCAGTTTAGTGCAAAATGGACAAAGGTCATTCCTTACCTGATACGTTAGATTAATTAGTACAGATTATTGTATCACCGTCGCACGATGGGGGCAATTCAAACTTTTTATGAAGATGATAAGAATTACTTTTAAGAAAATGCGTCATAGATAGATGTTTAAAATCATGTAGAATAGTGCAAAAAATAATGCAAATATAACATTCCGAACCCCCTCCATGTCCGATTCTCTTCCCTCCTTATCCTTCGAGCCACAAAATTCCCGTTGAATTCATAAGCACAGAAAAGGGGCTCCCCAGGTCCTATGACCTTGGAAAGCCCCTTGTGGATACAGCGCATATCGCTGCTTCGGCGCATCGGCTGAATGGCACCTTCTCGATTTCTCTGTTTTATATGCTTTATGCTCAGGCCGTTATCCCCCTCAGCATAGATGGTATCTTCAAGCTTGGCTGCCCGTGCAGCACATGGTTGTGCCTTCAAGTTTGCCAACCCTGCAGCATATGGGTATAGCTTCAAGCTTACCAGCCCCTGCAGCGCATGGTTGTAGCCTCAAGCATACCAGCTCCTGCAGCACATGGTTGTGCCTTCAAGCTTACCAGCTCCTGCAGCACATGGTTGTGCCTTCATCAAGTTTGCCAACCCTTCGGCTTAAGCTAAGCCTGCGTGACTGCTTTCATCTTATGCCGATACTGCGTTCTCGGCATTTACCGATTTCTTAACACCACGGTTCGACAAGAAGTAAATGGCGGTCAATACCAGGAATGCGAGGCCGAATCCGGCCAGCACGCCCGTATTGCTCCACATGCCGTCGAAGTTGCCCGTCGATATGACGTCCTTGTACCCCTTCACGCTGTAGGTCATTGGCAGCAGCGGGTTCAGCACCTTCATCCAGTCCGGAATAAGCTCCAGCGGGAAGGTACCTGCGCTCGTCGTCAATTGGAAGATCAGAATCACGATGACAACGAAGCGCCCCGGTTGATCAAGCCAAGTGACAAACGCTTGAACCAGGAACATGAAGGACAGGCTCGTCACGAAGGAGAACAGGTAGAAGAGCGGTACGTTCTGCACATCAAGCTTCAGCCCGTAGAGCATGACGATGACCGCCAGCAGCGCCTGAAGCATGCCCATACCGGCAAATGAAAGCGTGCGGCTGACGAATCGGTTCCAGCCGGATGCATCCGGCACGGAGGAGTTGCGAATCGGCAGGATGATCGTCGAGATCAAGGCCCCGACGAACAAGCCGAGCGACAGGAAGTAAGGCGCGAAGCCCGTGCCGTAGTTCGGCACTTCGTTCACCTTGTGCTCATCGATCTGCACCGGTCCGGCAAACATCGTGACGGTCTCGTCCGTCGTCTTGATATCGCCCGTCTTGTCGGCAGCCTCGTTCAGCTTGCCGGCCAGCTCTCCGCTGCCGTCCTTCAATTCGCTCATGCCGCTGACCAGCTGACCAGCGCCGGAGTCCAGCTGCTTCGAGCCGTCGGCCAGCGCGCCTACGCCGCTGCCAAGCTTGCCTGCTCCGCCTGCCAGCTGCTGCGTGCCTTGCGCCAGCGTTGCGGCGCCGCTTGCGAGCTCTTTGCCTCCGGCTGCCGCTTCGCCAAGCTTCGTGCCAAACAGCTTCATGCCGTCAACCAGCTGCGTCTGTCCTGCATTCAGCTGCTTCGCGCCGGCCAGCAGCTCCTTACCGCCGGATGCCAGCTGTTTGCCGCCTGCGGCAAGCTCCGAAGCACCGCTGCTGAGCTTGCCCGCTCCCGCATTCAGCTGCTGCACCCCTTGATCCAGGGCTGCTGCGCCTTCGGCCAGCTTCTTCTGGCCTGCATTCAGCTGTGAAGTACCGGAAGCAACGGATTGGCTGGCAGCCAGCAGCTTCTGCATCTCCGGACTTTGCGCAAGCTCAGGGTTCCCTTCCGCAAGCTGCTTCAGGCCGTCTGCGACCGCGTTAGCCCCTTGCTCAAGGGAAGCCGCAGCTTCAAGCGATTGTTGAAGCCCTGCCTTCAAATTGCCGCTGCCCTCGGCAGCGCTGTTCGCACCGGCCGCCAGCTGCGCGGCACCGGCCTGGTTGGCCTGCAGGCCTTCGTTCAGCTTCGCGCTGCCCGTTGCCGCAGCTTCAATCCCGGCCTGCAGCTTCGCGCCGCCCTTGCTTGCCTGCTCGGCCCCGGCTGTAAGCTGGCCGTGAGCGCTCTTCAGCTGCTCCAAGCCCGAGGACAGGGTTCCTGCCCCCGTGCTAAGCTTGCCGGCGCCGCTGTTCAGTTCCTGGACGCCTTTAGTCAGAGGGGCCAAGCCGTTTTGGAGCTCCTGGGTTCCGCTAACGAGCTTCGCCAGGTTCTCCTTCAGCTTCACGGCTCCGTCATCAAGCTTGATCGCGCCTTCCGACAGCTTGGATGCGCCGTCTCCGGCTTCACCCAAACCATCCGACACTTTGCCGATCTGGTCAAACAGCGTTTCCGTATAGGCCTCCGTCACTTTCTGGGATACCTTGGACTGGATTTCCTTCACTGCCGTACCGCCGATCTGGGCGGCGAGGAAGTTGTAGCCCTCATTCGGCTCGAATACGATCTGGGCCGGCTGAGGGTGTTCATCCATTAACGTCGTCGCCTGCTGCGAGAAGTTCTCAGGAATGGTGATCGTCATGTAATACTTATTGTCTTTCATTCCTTGTTCGGCTTCGCTCTTGTTCACGAACTGCCAGTTAAAATCTTTACCCTTCTTGAGCTCGGCTACCAGGTCCTTACCTGCCTGAAGCTCCTTGCCTTCAAATACGGCTCCCTGGTCGTTGTTCACGACGGCGACAGGAAGATCATCCATCTTCCCGTATGGATCCCAGAAGGCCCCAAGAAACATACCGCTGTACATCACCGGTATGAACAGCACGGCGATGATCGGAATCAGAATTTTCGGATTACGAAGCGCCGCGCCGATGTCTTTTGCAAATACAGATAATGACTTCATCGGAGTCTCTCCCCTTTTTCTCTAAATAACGGTGTTGCATGCCGACATGCTCCACATTCGTGGAGGTATTACATGGCAAGCCAGTACATAATGACCAATATGCTCATTTGGTCAGTCGAGACGAAAAAAAATGACCGATCCAAGAAGACCTCCTCATTCACCCGCTGATCTTATGATCTTATCCGTGAACGGAAGGTCTCCTAAATGCGGCAGACCAAGAAAGGAGTCCCTTTCTATTTCTTACTTCGAGGTCTTTAACCCGTCAGCCAGAAACACCATCATATATTCCTTGATCTGCTCTTTGCTCAGGGGGGCATGCAGCTGGTTGAGATCGGTTGTAAGGGCAATGTACAGCTTCAGCATGACGAAGGATACCACCTGGGCATCCAGCGGTTTGATCTCGCCGCTTGCCATGGCGCGTTCCACAATCCCCTTCAAATAGCCGACAATCCCGTTCTCTACCTTGGTCAATCCTTCATGCGCCTTAGGGGTCCCGATGTCTCTTACCTCTTGCGAGAGCTTAATGAAGAGCTCATGCTCGCTCCGGAACTCCAGAAGGACATCCAGCACACGATACAGATTGTCGAAGAATTCCCTGTCCTCCCGGATTTCCCGCTCGGCCATCCGCTTCATCTCCATGATCGCCGAGTGCAAAATCTCGTCAAACAGCTCATCCTTATTCGTAAAAAACGTATAAATCGTGCCCTTCCCCACATTCGCGATCTTCGCCACCTGTTCCATCGTCGTCGCCTTGTAGCCGAACAAGGCAAACGATTTGGAGGCCGCATCAAGCACTTGCTTCCGACGGTCCACAGCTGACATGCCAACCCCTCCTCCTGTAATAAGCGCACTTCGTCCGATTTCTCAAAACTGACCGAAATACACTTTTGGTCATTTGGTCAAAATTTACTTTACCAGATTGTCATCCGGTTTGCAATAGGTTTATTTCATATTTAGATCATAGAGCCCTCGGGAGCTCTATTCAACCATCTCTATATTATAGAAGAAAAAGGTCTGGGCAAGGACGCATCCCCGTGGTGGATGGACAAAATAATTGAAATGCTTTCCCCCATCGGCGCGTATATATAGGACGCATGCTCTTTTTTTCCACGCGCTCTTCAAAAAATGATTCCTGTTCTGTAAGATAGAGGGAGAAAGAAGTAGGTGAAATCATGCGATATCCAAGAGTGCTCCTTTTTTCCGAAGGATTCGGTACGGGGCATACGCAAGCAGCTTATGCGCTGGCTGAAGGCATCCGGCGGATGAATCCCGGGATCCACTGCCGCGTCATCGAGCTGGGTAATTTTCTGAACCCGACGGTGGGCCCGTTGATTCTGTCCGCTTACCGCAAAACCGTCAGCACCCGTCCGCGCCTTGTCGGGATGCTGTACCGTTCGCAATATAAGAAATCGTTAAACCGTTTGACGAGGCTGGCGCTGCATCGCATTTTCTACGCACAGGCCGAGCGCGTGATCGAGCAGCTGAAGCCGAATTTGATCATCTGCACCCATCCGTTTCCGAACGCGGTCGTCTCCCGTTTGAAGCGCCAAGGGCTCTCTGTTCCGCTTTATACGCTGATTACCGATTATGATGCCCACGGCACCTGGGTCAATTCGGAGGTGGATGAATATCTGGTATCTACCCCTCATGTGAAAAAGATGCTGATGCACCGGGGAGTTCCTTCGGAGTTCATCCGCGTGACCGGCATACCCGTGCATCCGAAATTCTGGGAGAGCGGCGACAGGAAGGCGCTGGAGGCGGAGCTGGGCATCAACAGCATGCCTACCGTGCTGATCATGGGAGGGGGCTGGGGACTCGTATTCAATAAGGAGCTTCTGAGCAAGCTGGCTGCGAGAGCGGACGATATCCAACTCGTCTTCTGTATGGGCCAGAACGAGAAGCTGGTAGCAAGCATGCGCGAGGACCCGATCTTTCAGCACCCCAACATCCACGTTTGGGGCTACCGTGACGATATACATAAGCTGATGGACGTATCCGACCTCCTGATTACGAAGCCGGGCGGCATGACCTGTACGGAAGGCGTGGCAAAAGGCATCCCCATGCTGTTCTATGAGCCGATTCCGGGACAGGAGGAGGAGAACTCCAATTTCTTTGTCAGCAAGGGATATGCCGAAATATTGGATTCCGCATCCGTGATCGACAAATGGCTGGATCTGCTGTCCAATCACTATGAGCAGGTGCAGGAACATCGCACCTCCACCGCCCAGTCGCGTTCCTCGCATCTGGCGCCGAAGCATTGCGCCGCGGAGGTCATGGAGCTGTTGACGGATGAGCAGCTGCCAGCGATAGGCGACGAGGCTCCACGAGTCTCGGATCAGCCTTAGGGTTGATCGTTATTCTCACGATGTTCAACTGCTTTATTCTAATAGATTCATTCCCGATCGACCGCATAATAAAAAAGCTTCCCTGTCGCTATTCAGACGGGGAAGCTTTTGTTATAGATAGCTAAGATATTGAATCTTTGCTGCTATGAATCTATTCTTCAATGAATCTAAATCTCCAGGCTTTCTCCCGCCTTCAGCGGATGCCCGGATACGCCGGTTTTGGCCAGCTCCTCGCAGAATGCCTGCGCATCCTGGCGAATGCCCGGGAACGTATCGTAATGCACCGGAATGACGTGCTTGGTCCGAATCCACTGCGCCGCGAGGAGAGCATCCTCCGGTCCCATCGTCAGCAAATCGCCGATCGGAAGCGCGGCTGCATCGATGTTATTCATCTCGCCGATCAGCTTCATATCGCCGAATAGGCTCGTATCGCCCGCATGATAGAACTGTTTGCCTCCCATCGTAAGGATGACGCCGCCTGGCTGACCTGCATAAATCCAGGTGTCTCCCACCGAGATGGATGAGGAGTGAAACGCAGGGGTGTACTTCACCTTGAAGCCGTCAAACTGCGCACTTCCCCCGATGTTCATACCATGGGATTTGACCCCCTGGTTCCCGCAATATACGGCAAGCTCATAGACCGCAATGATGGGACAATCGTTGTTCTTGGCAATTTCAATGCAGTCGCCAAAGTGGTCGGAATGCCCATGGGTGAGCACCACCGCATCCACCTTTACATCGCTGGGCGAGATGCCGGAGCCGGGATTTCCGGATAGGAACGGGTCAATGATGACGCTCTTTCCGCCCGCTTCCACTAGAATGCTAGAATGGCCGTAGTACGTTATTTTCATCGTTAAACACACCTCCTACAACCTAGTTTACCCGTTCGGGGACTACTTGTAAAAAGAGTGGTTTCCTATTTTTTTCACAAACGTTCGGGAATGATGCACGGTCAAATCCTGAGCAAGCTTTAAAGACAGAAAAAAATACGTGTCATCCTGAACCGCCTTATGGCCATGAAGCGCCGCATTGACGGATTTGATCGTCTCTTCGTTCGGGTTGACACGCTTAAGACGCCCGTTCGCAACAGGACTGAATTGATGCTTTTGATAGATGACTTCAGTAATGGTATCGGGAAAATTGGCTGACCGCAGCCGGTTTAAGACAACATTGGCAACTGCCACTTTGCCTTCGTACGGTTCGCCTTCCGCTTCCGCCATGACAATCTTCTGGAGCAGAAGCAGTTCTTCAGCTGACAAATCGTAGGTCCAGGTTGCTTGGTCTTTCTGATCCTGGGTCAACGTCTTTGTTCTCGTGAAGAATAAAGTTGTGGGGGGTTTTAGGCTTTCGGCCTGTGACTTGGCGACATGCGTCCCCTTCTTGTTCCCCGTTGTATCCTCGGCAGTCTTGGCCTTCGGCGCTTTAGCCGTCTTCGCTTTAGACTGTGAAATCGGGTTCCCGGTGGCGGTGGTGCCACGCTCTATATTAGGAAAGGAGAGCATATCTTCGCCCTTCATATTCCATGGTTGGTAAACAATTGAAGATAAAATGTTGACAGGTTCCCCATTACTTATGATCTTAGCTTTATTCCCAGCAGGATTGGGGACGCCTTCCGCAGCCAACGCTGTCATCGCAAACCC
Organism: Paenibacillus sp. FSL W8-0919; assembly: GCF_038003785.1. Taxonomy (NCBI): domain Bacteria; kingdom Bacillati; phylum Bacillota; class Bacilli; order Caryophanales; family Paenibacillaceae; genus Paenibacillus; species Paenibacillus sp. FSL W8-0919. The sequence continues at coordinate 2,364,978 of NZ_JBBOPV010000001.1, read as the reverse complement.
TGGCTTCGCTTCCAGCTGCTCCCCTTCTGTTGTTTGCATACCAAGCAAGCTTATAAGAGACAAACTCACCAAGAGCGCACCAAGAAGCAGCGCAACCCAGCGATTTTGCCGTAGCAGTTTAATAACCATATTTTTCCTCCTATAATGTCGGCACATTCCTACACTATGTAACCACATTTTTGGGCATTGAAAACATGGTAATTTTATGAACATTTTATTTTTAATTTCAGAAATTTGTTGAAAGCCGCGCCACTCCAACGATTTCGTACATCGGGGCCGCATGTAAATTTGTTCGGAAAAGAACCAGTTCATGAACGTCCCACTGGATGTTTACAGGAGGGCTTCCAATAATGTCCATTGAAAATTTTTCATCCCCTTGAAATTTGCGGGCAATTGTAATGTGCGGGCGATAAGGGCGATCCTCCGGTACGAAACCGTACGATTCCATCCTCGATACGACGGAGCGTTGAAGCTTCGCCAGGGCGTTCAGATCACCCCGGATTCCAGCCCATAAAATTCGCGGCGATGCGCTTGCGCCAAAAACCCCAGCATCGTGTACCCCTAAGGAAAACGGCTTATGCTCTGCAGCTGCCGCCGCAAGCCCGGCCGTCAGCTCGGGAATACGCTCCCTCGGCGTATCGCCCAGAAATTGAACGGTGATATGATAATCCTGCGGATGCACCCATTTGCGGAACGACGCTTGCGGCTTCAGCTTGTCCGCCCATGCAGCAAGACTTGCAGAGGCATCCGGCCACAAATGGACGGCAACAAACAGACGATCCATCGCATTCGAATCCGTGTGTGTCAAACCTGTTCACTTCCTTTCGATTGTCAGCGGCTATGCGGAAAACCGCAATATCTGATAAGATGAACGAAATAGATGTAATTTATGCCCAGGCTCTCATTACATTCCAAGGAGGTAGTACCATGCCTAAAATCATTGCCTTACATGACATTACACCCCAGCAGCGGCAAAAAATCAAGGAAATCGCCCCCAGTTACGAGCTGACCGTCACCAAAGCGAAGGATCTTGCTCCGGGAATGATCCGTAACGCCGACATTCTGGTCGGCTGGTCGCGTACGATCGAGGAGGAAGCACTAGCCCAAGACAGCAAGCTGAAATGGATTCAGGCATGGTCGGCAGGCGTGGATAAATTGCCCCTGAAAAAATTCGAAGAAAGAGCAATCCTGCTGACGAACGCCAGCGGAGTACATAGCGTTCCGATTACGGAGCATATCTTTGCGATGATTCTCGCCTTCAACCGCAATCTCCACCTCGCCGTCCGCCAGCAAACGAACAAGCGCTGGGATACGTCCGGAACCTTCACCGAGCTCGCGGGAAAAACGATCGTGATCGTCGGCGTCGGCCAGATCGGCAGCCATACCGCACGCATTGCGCAGGCCTTCGGCATGCGGACGATCGGCGTTCGGAATTCCGGCAAGCCGGATCCGCATGTGGACGTGATGTATACGGTGGATCAAATCGATGAGGCATTGTCCCAAGGCGACTACGTCGTCAACATTTTACCGCTGACGGCCCAAACCAAGGATATTTTTAATCACGAGCGTTTCTCCGCAATGAAGACCTCCGCGTTCTTCGTTAATGTGGGACGGGGCGCAACGGTGATTACTAGCGATATGATCCAGGCCCTCCAATCCGGCGCGCTTGCCGGAGCCGGCCTCGATGTGTTCGAGGAGGAGCCGCTTCCGCCCGAGCATCCGCTGTGGACGATGGACAACGTCATTATTACGCCGCATATGGCGGGCGACACCGACCGGTACGGGGAACGCGCTGTGGAGATTTTTCTGGACAATCTGAAATCGTACGTCAAGGACGGGACTCTGATCCGCAATGTCATTGATTACAGCAGATCCTATTAGTCTTTCCTGGTGAAACTTCCGGAAAGGCAGCTCTCTTTAGCACAAGGCGAAAGGACGCTCATGGCGGGATTTCCGCCGGGCAGCGTCCTTTTATTTTTGGATATCATGTTTTAAAAAAAGGAGTTAGATCACCCATGCAGCCCTTTACGCAGCGTGTAATTGAAATCATCAAGAGCATTCCCGAAGGCCATGTCATGACCTACGGGCAAGTGGCCCGATTGGCTGGCAGTCCGAGAGGCGCGCGGCAGGTCGTCCGCATCCTTCACTCCCTCAGCCGCATCCATAAGCTGCCGTGGCACCGGGTCGTCAATGCCAAGGGAGAAATTGCAATCCAGGATGACGAGTCCAGGATGATGCAGGAGCTGTATCTTCAAGGAGAAGGGGTCAGCGTTAACCATCGCGGCATGATCGATTTGGATAAATACCGCTACGTTCCCGAGGAATAGCATTGTCGTTTCGTTCCCGAAGAATGGGTTGCCGCCGCTCCCCTTCCAAGCAGCCTTAGTCCCGCCGCCGCTCAACCAGCTCTGCCGGTCGATGACGCGGTTACAGCTAAATGCTTGGGACGAGAACTTACTTATAGCGCAACACCTGTGGGGGCTCTTCTCTTCGGTGACTGGCTACACACATAGCCGGATGCTTCGGACGAAGGTTACCTTGTCTAAAACTGAAAGACTCGCCTGGCTCTCCCGGTCGTTGCTTAGTTACTACTCACACAGCCAGATGCTTCGTTCGAAGGTTCCTTTGCGGGTCGCGCAGCTGCTGAGCACCTGCCATCCCGCCTGCTCCAGCTGCTCAGCCAGCGGCTCGGTGCTCACGATTACCGCCCGGTCTGCCGATCGGCGCAGGCTGTTCAGCATCCGGCGCTGATCCTCTTCCGGAAATACGGAGCACACATTGTAGGGAAGATCCAGAACCGCGGCCTCGAAATGCCCTTCCAGGGTGTTCATGTCCCTTATGGCCACGATGCTGTCATCGTACCCGTAATGAGCCAGATTAACTCGGGCTCCCCGTACCGCAAGCGGGTTGATGTCACAGCCCTCGCAGCGGATGCCCATAGACAGCGCCTCAATCAGCACATTGCCCATCCCGCAGCAGGGGTCAAGCAGCTTAGCACGTGGATCCGGTGCTGCTATATTGACAAGAGCCCGTGCGAGGCGGGATGTAAGGCCGGTCGAGTAATTTTGCGGCTTCTGCTTATGCTGGTGCCAAGCCCGCCGCGGGAGATGGAGCACTCCGAGCTTCCACCCTCCTTGAACCGACAGCAGGCCGAACCGGTGCTCGGGCGTCTTCATGTCGGCCCGGCCTTTCATGCTTCCACCTACAATCCGTTCCATCGCCCGGAGTTCTTTGTACGATTGATGATTCCCAGCCTGCAGAGCGATCACCTTAAACGTCCCTCCGTTAAGCGGGATGCCCGCAGCTCGTTCCGCAAGCTGCTCGATGGAGCTGTCTGCCGCTATAACCTCGACGCATGCGGTCACGAACGGGCTTCGGTCCGGGTCAACCCAGGTATCGCTTTCCAACCAGTCTGTACCATCCGGCTCGTGTCCGAACAGCGCCCTCAGCTCCATTCTGCACAGCTCCAGCTCCGCCTCATGGGAAGCGAAGGTGTATAGATAGGTCGGCTTCTCCATCGCCGGGAATAAACCCGATCTATTTATTCGGTTGCTCATTTTTCGTGTCACAATATCATCTCTTCTACTATATATGTTTAACCGCTTGTTCCTTGAAAATCAGCCCCATGGTCATGCTTAGCGCAATCAAGAATCCGTAATGCCTACATCCCCATCAAAAGTTGGTACGACTTCAGCCGCGCGCCATAATCGGCGACCGGGGTTACGATAAGAAATTCGTCGCACGCATACTTCTCGGCCATTTCCTTCAGCACCGATTTTACGCTTTCAGCGGTACCCGTTAGAATCCGAGGGAAGGATCCTCCATCGTGTCCATCATGTCTATCATGTCTATCATGTCTATCATGTCTATCATGTCTATCGTGTCCATTGTGCTCGTTTTGTCTATCGTGTCCATTATGCTCATCTTGCCCATCTTGCCCATCGCCCACGGTTTTACCTGGCCGGGCAGCGTTGTCCTGCCCCAGCTGCCCACTGCGCTCCTGCCTGAGGCGTGCGGCTGCCGCAGCCATTTCACGGGCCAGCTCCTCTGTTTCCGCGCAAATGACGCTCACTGCCACGATCGTTTGCGGCTTCTTCAGGTGAGCCGAAGGTCTGAATGCTTCCCGATAGGATCGAAGCACCTCGGCGCCGTCCGTATCGCTCATGAACTGCCCGAAGACGTAGCCTGTCCCGAACTCGGCCGCATAGCCGGCACTCTTCGTATTCGTCCCCAGCATCCAGAGCGCAGGAGCAATCCGCGGCACCGGCTTGGCCGCAACCGGCACGTCCTCGTACCGGTAACGGTCCTCCAGCAGCTCGGTCAGCGCCCGGATCCGGTTCGGCAGATCGGCGACATGGCCGAGGAAGTTTCCGCTTAGCGCCATGCTCGTATGCGCCGAGCCGCCGGGAGCCCGGCCGACGCCAAGATCAATGCGGCCGGGATATAATGCTGCGAGCATGCGGAAGTTTTCCGCAACTTTGAGCGGGCTGTAATGTGGCAGCAGAACGGCGCCGGAGCCAAGCCGGATGCGCTCGGTCCGCCCCCCGATATGGGACAGCAATATTTCGGGAGAAGCACAGGACAAATGCTCCAGATCGTGGTGCTCCGCCGCCCAATACCGGTTATACCCCCACGCTTCAGCGTGGCGGGCCAATTCCACAGCCTGCTGCAAAGCCTCTTCAAACGTGCTTTCTCCAAGGCGCGGAACGAGATCGAGCACGCTAAGCTTTAATGATTGATTCAATAAGTCCACCTCCAAGGGCTTAGCACGTCGCTTTCCCTTCATTAATCCGGGTCGCCACACGATCCGATTTTAATCCAGGTCGTAGATGGATCCCACCTTCAGCCCGTACAGCTCATTGTATATCTTTTCCGCAAAGGCATCGGTCATGCCCGCAATATAATCGATGACCATATGCTCCCACGTCCAGATAGGATTCTCCCGCTTCTGGTCGGCCTCGTAGCGCTGGAGCCAGTCGGACGGAATAATGGCTTGCGAAGCTACAGGATCGAGAAAGGCGTCCCACAGCCGCTTGATGATCCACTCGCTGCGCTTTTGCAGCCGCTGCACCCGAAGGTCGCGAATCATCGTCACCCAGGCAAAGCTCTTCAGCACACTAACCGTCCGCAGCATATCCTCGTCCTCGGCCCCGTCTTTGACGAAGGTGACCTTCTTCCAGTTCCCGTTAGGGATGACACCGAGACTGCCGACGAAGAGGCTGACCCAATAAGCCTTCACCTCGCGCCGGGTGCGGGAGTAATCATTCTCGCAGGTCGGCATTTTCTCGTTCCAGACGCGCAGGAACTCGTCCAGCACCGACTCCACCTTCGGATGGATCCGCTCCTTGGTCCAGCCCTTCCACACCTCGTCTTCCAAGGTCATGATTTTCTGCACGATCAGCTTGTTCAAATGGCTGTCCCGAAGAAAATGCTCATGCACCTCAATCTTGCCGGCCTTAATCCCATCCTCCAGATCATGGGCGGAATAGGCGATGTCATCGCATAAATCCATCAGCTGCGCCTCGAGCGTCCGCTGAGTGCCGGGAATGCCCCACTCCTTCCGGATGTGCGAGATATACTCCCATTCGTGCCGGTACATCCCCTTCGGATTCTCCAAGCCGGAGAAGGGATACTTGTTGATCCCCAGCAGCACCGCGTCGGACAGGTTGAGCCCATTCACGTTTTCCCTTTTCTCCAGGAACATGATCAGCCGGAAATTATGCGCATTGCCTTCAAAATGCTCATATTTCCGCCGCATCGCCTGCTGCACCTGTGCCGCCTGCTCCGGCGACGGGATTCCCGGCTGACGCGTCAGCGCCTCCTCGGTCTTCCGATCAATCAGCTTTTCCAATATGCCCTGGAGCACTTCCTCTCCTTTATGCCCGAAGGGCGGGTGTCCAAAATCATGGGCAATCGCCGCGCATTCCACCACCTCGGGATCAATCATCAGCCCTGCATTCTCTGCCGCTTCCGGCAGCACTTCCGGGTAGCTGCGGGCAAGGCTCCTTGCGGCCTCCCTGGCAATCTGCGCCACTTCCAACGAATGCGTCAGCCGTGTCCGGTAGTAATCGCCGGTCCCTGCACCGAACACTTGCGATTTCCCTTGAAGCCGTCGGAACGTCGGCGAATGGATCAAACGGGAATAGTCCCGTTCATACACCGCGCGGGAGGCATCGGACTTCGTCTGCTCCGGATATTGGCGATGCTCTCTAAGCTCCTTCAGCGTCATGTTTCCTCACTCCTGTTTATCTATTTGTCGTCGTTCTAACGCGAGATGTACTTCCGATTATATGCCATCCGGCATCGGAAAGAAAAATACAATCTCCTGGGAGCGGCCCAATTTACAAAAATAACTAAATATCCTGTTCAAGAAGGTTAGATAAACTTACATAAATCAGTTTGTCTTTTTGAACTTGAAGGAGCGAAAAGGACTCTTTTAATGAGGTAAGGAATGGAATATGGAGTATGGAGTATGGAGTATGGAGTATGGAGTATGGAGCCAATGGAACCCAAAGGGATTTTTGTACAGGATATTCAATATATTGAACGGGTTGCGGCCATTAGGGGGGAAGGTTGTAGGATAACGGATGGGTCGAGAGGAACGTATGTATATTGGCAGGCAGGGTATCGAATTTATGAGGAAGGATTTCGCCTGTGTCTCGAGTGCTTCCTTGCGATAGCATGCTACGGCGCCTAAAACCCACTCTCCTCAAAAGATTTAATAGCCGCCTCCCCCATCGTCATGACAGGAGGGGCAGCTATCCACAATGGCATTACAGCATCCTCATATCGCTTCGCAAGCCGCTTAAGCTCGATCCTCATCAGGGATCACTTCTTCGGATCGCTAAATATCCCCATGCGGTGCAGGATTGTGAGCATCCGGTAAAAATCGTAGCTGCCGTCAGGATCGTTCAGCGCTTCCGCCTTCTTGGCCGCTTTCACGGCATCCTCTGCCCACGCCGGAACCTGATCAGGCTGCTGGGTTTCCAGCTTCTTCAGCCTCGCGTGCAACTGCTTGATTGTGTTCCCCTGCTCGCTCAGCGTGTTCAAAGCCGAAGCGTATTGGTTAGCCAGCTGCCGCAGTTCTCCTTGGGTTTTCTGCAGCTCGGCCGTTAACTGTTCGATTTTCATGCGTTCCTCCTCCTCGGGACTAGGCAGATCATAACGGTGGAGCGAATATTGCTCCATGATCGAGATCAGCTTCTGCGGATACTTGGGATCTGTCGCATAGCCGCCTTTCCAGATCTCCGTGGCCGCCGTCTTGTAGTCCGCCCATAAAACCCCGTGATAGCGCTTCGGCTTGTCTCTCGTTCCGTTCAAAATCAGTCTCGTATGGTCGTCCACCGATTCGTGCCAGCCGTTGTACTTGCGGAATTGGGCCTGGACGGTATATGGCGTGTTCCCCCGGTACTCCGTTGTCGGCATTGTCACGCTGCCAGCTGGACCCGTTCCTTTGATGCCGAACAGATTATTGGCCTTTTGCGTCAACCCGCTCGTCCCCCAGTTTGACTCCAAAATCGCTTGCGCCAGCGTCAACGAAGCGGGAACGCCGTATTTTCTCATGTCCTCGGTCGCAATTGGAGCCAGCTTGGCGATAAACTCATGAGGCTTCATCCTTTTTGTCTCCTTTCCCGGCGGTTTTCTTCTCACCCTCCTCCGATTTGATCTGGAAGACCTGTACCACATTACGCAGCGATTGCGGAATCGGTACGCCCATCCGCCCAACATTCTCAAGAATGGACAGCAGCTCATTGGCCAGGTAGAAGAAGATGACCGTGTTTTGAAAATAGTTCATCTCGCCGAGCACCCGGTCAACCAGGTGCATTAACGCGATGATGAGAAAAATCGTGATTTTCCGGGCGATGCCGGCGTAGCCCTTTCGGCTCCGCAGCTCGCCATTCATCCAGGCCGCCCCCCAGCCGGTCAGCCAGTCGATCACCACGAACCACAGCAGCAAATGCAGCGGCAGCGACCAGCCGCCCCAGACATATCCGGTTACGGCACCCGTCCCAGCCACCAGCATCTTAAACAGTTGACCGATGTGCTCATACATAATCGTTCCTCCTTTTTATGATTGAAGGGATGAAAAAGCCCTCGGCGGGCCGAGGGCTTGAAGCTTGTGTTGGCTTAGTCTGCACTGCGCATGCGGATTTGCCTCACCTTTGTTGGCTTATCAGCACTGCGCATGCGGATCCTGCCTAACCTTTGTTGGCTTATCTGCACTGCGTATGCGGATCCTGCTTCCGATCGCTGTTGTCCCCGGATTTTTTTGTGAAGAGTTTTAAGCAAGGTTAAAATCCGGGGACAAAGGCGAACGCTTCGCTTCTTCAGCAGCATTCCGCCTTCTCCGTTGAAGTCTTTTTGGCTTACGCAGATAATGCGAAATCAAAAAGCCTCGCCTGTAATGGCTTTGTACTCCTCTGGCGTAATGACGCCAAACGCTACGTACTGTCGAAGCTGGGGCTTTTGTGCCCACCTTTTCTCGTAGTAATATTTCAAGCGTTCAAAATCGTTCTCAAACATGCAACTCCCCTCCTTCGGATGGATTGCCTTCAAGCGACAGCAGCCGTAGCTCCAGCCCTACGACTTGCGCGCCAAGTGTTTCGTTTTGCCGGCGAATCTCCAGCATCTCCAATTCCCGTGCTACCAGCTCTGTGCCCAGCCAGTCCAACTCGCTTGGGGCTTGCGGCTGGGGTGCAGTGATTCGCTCGATTTCCTCGGGGGTTAGCCCCTCGATCCATAGGGCGGGCATCGGTGGAATGTTCAAGACCGGCCGGTTGCCCCGCTCCTCCTCTGGAGTGGAGTTCCATGCCCTCATCGCCTCTTGATAGGCAGCTTCCGCTGCTTGGATCAAGTCCTCGTATTGCCGCCACGCCTCCAGATCGAAGCGCGGGTGGAAGAGACCGGGTGGAACCGGGATGCCGACGATATAGCCTGCCGGTTCCCGGTCGACTAGTTCATCTCCGGTGCTAGCATTCGAGACATTGATAACTGTATCTAGATGCTCCGGTCCATTGGAAATGGGTAGAGCCGGGGAATAAAAAGGGACGACACCGGTAAAGGTATCGTCCACGAGTTCGTCCTCCAGATAGAGGCCGTCAATATTTACCTTAGGTACGGCTTTCATGGGATACCTCCTTAGAGTGGAATAATCGTATCAATAATCAACCACGTTGGCGGGGAAGTAACCGCATCAATTCGGAAGTCCCCGTCAGGTGTCACTGTAATATACGGATAAATATAGGATGCTTGGGACTGCATGTAGCCCATCACATTACAAAAATGCGTCTTTTCAGGCCTATAACCATCAGGAAGAAAAAAAACTGTACCAGTTGTTCCGAGTTGAATAATCCCACGCACCTGTACACCTAGTCCATCAATTTTTCTGTAACTTAATGGCGCGTCGTATCCTGTATTCCTGCTAGCCCACCCATTCAACAATGTTGGAGTAATCCATCCGGGCGCGTCCTTATCAGCCTTCTTATTTATCAGCACGGATACAGCGGACGTATTCTGTTGCACAACATTTGTCAACTCTTGTAGCATGGCTTTTTCGTTGGTTGTGTATGATCCGCTGAATGGAACAATGGGTGAATTGTCAAGCATTCGGTAGGTGACTGTATAGGTAGCCGTTGGGTCATATAAGGCGTTAGGTGACGGCTCTTGTACAGCAGCCCCAACTTTATCTGTTATAAACCGTACCCATCCAGTGTCAAGCCTGCTGTTCTTATATACTCCTATAATGTCTCTTGCCTTATTTTTGAATCCTGGAGCGTTAGTCCAAGCAAGCGTATTCCCTAAGTTCCACCTACCACCCCCATCTTTCACAGCTGCAATAGGCTCCCGAAACACAATTCCCGTCCCAATCTCGACCTGATTTAAGCCTTCGTTAAACGTCAGCATACCTTCGGATACGATCGGCTCGACTGTTGGTGTGGCGAGTTGGTATACCAGTTGGTATAACGTTATTGTTTTATCATTAAGAGAAGGCGAGATCTCGGATACTGGAACTGATTTTCGTAAATGCACCCAAGTGCTATTCCAGTTTGCGGGAGGCGTGTATCCTATTGGCGTCCAGGTTTTTTGCGCCACGCCTGTTGGGTCGGTATATGGGCCGGCGCTCATGTCCCGCATTACCCAACCCATAAAATACGCTTTTATCTCGTCAGGCGTTGGCGTGTAACCATCGCCCCAACCGCTGTCTGTGTTTGAAATAGAAATATAAAAATTACCATCCGATGATATAGCATTAACGTCCGGTGAAGCTACAGTGGACCCCTGAGGAATTATTTTGCCGTTAAATTTTGTAACAATGCCTGATCCAGGCACGGCGTTTCCTGGAAAACTAGTTACTTGTACTTGCCTGTATCCTGCTGCTGATGATGGTCCAATTGTCCAATTTAATGCCCCATCCAATACAACCTTTTTCCACTTCGCCATCTTAAAATATTGCCCGTCCTTCTCGAACACTTCGTCAGCATTCTCACCGGTTGCAGGATCGGCGTATAAGTCCGTCTGCAGCGCGAGCATAGAATCTTCGCGTGGTTTAAACGGTTTGGGAGTGGGGCTGAGTGTAAGCATCGGGTTTCTGCAAGATGTCTGCTTAGAAGTGTCAAAACTTCTGAACACAACTGCGATGCGGTGCCGATTCCCGACATTAAACGTACCAGTTAGGTCATACGTATACCCGCTTACTCCTGTCATATAATCCTCGCCCGTCACGCCCCATGCAAGCCCTGCGTTCTCCGCCGGCGAGTACCCCTCATGTTCATAGGAAAATGTGTAGTCACAGTATGGAATTACCGGAACATGGAGCGCTGTAAAATCCCCATCTCCTCCCGGCTGAAATGCCAGTTCATAAGGACTAACGATCGCCACTCTTGACGCTTTCGTCCGATAACTTGCCTCATAAAACGGTGGAAGAAGGTTCTCCCCGTACCGGGTCGCATATGGGTTCCGTACCGGCTGGACGCTGTCTACGTACGGATATTCTATATTCTTTTGCGACTCGGAGAGGGAAGGTAATTCATCATAGTCTGCCTTAGAAATCTCATATAAACTTACATTCCTCACATCAAAATTCGCTGTTGCAAATACGTCTCCCGCATAACAAGTACCGACAATAGGATGCAGAAAAGTCCGCTCCGCTGTTGCTTTAAATGAATGGTAAACCCTTTGCCAAACCCCGGTTGAAGTGTTGTCAACATCTACCGCACCATACCAAGTTGCACCAGCTTTTAACTGACCCGGGCCGGAAATACTATTTACTTTAACGTCCATTGATATTAAATAGTAATTATCGGGTATTAGGGTAAATTCCTTTCCATCTACTTGCCTGAAAACAATATATCCCTCATTTGTATTTTTAACGGATACGTTAATAGTCTCCGTATTACGGCCAGTTGTTCCATTCCCAACGCTTAGAGTAGTTACGGCAGGATCATTAACGGAACGATTGCTCATTCGTCCAGCCAAATTCACCAACGTCCGCCCCTTAATCCCGCTCAGCGAAAAGGGCGCGCTTCGCTCCGCGTTCACGATCTGCAGCCCCGGCTGCAGGACGACCTCCCGGCGCGCCTCGGTGTCCAGGCGTTGCTGCAGCGCCTCGATGGCCTGGCTCGCTTCGCCGGCAAAGCGGTCGACCGTGTCCGCGTTCTGGTCGATATATTTCTCCAGATCGAAATACGTCGTTGCCGGCGACGTCCGATCGATTTTGTTCAACCCGATATTCGGTGTTACCGGATTCGTCATTTATGCTCCTCCTCCCAACAATCTGTCTTGCGTCGTAGCCGATAACTGCTCCACCGTCATGCCCTCCACCTCGGCGATCGTAAGGTAACGCAGCGCATAGTCGACGGCCATGTGCGCGGGCTTGATCGCTTCAATCGCCGATTGAAGATCACTCAGATTCGGCGGAATGCCGAGGGTATCCCTGAAATGAATCGTCACCTTGTACTCGGCCGGCTGAACAGAAACCTCGATGCTGCCCCGCTCGTAGGCTTGGGCGACATTTTTGAGCATGCTAGCGGACACCTTGCCGCTTCCCCGCATCTTCGAAATGACGACCGAGCGCCGCTGCTCGAGCGGCTTGGACGGGCTCACCGGGATGCTCAGGTCCTGCTCATACCGGGACAGCGCCCAGGTCGCGGTCTCCGGATAGTACTGATCGATCAGATCCACCAGACTCTCATCCAGCTTGTCCAGCTCAGCTCCTTCCGCATTGGCGATGGCTTTCATGTCCCGGATGCCGTGATAAAAGGACGGGAGATATCCCATCCAGACCTCTGCCTTGCTCATCGCACCGTCACCGTCCCCAGTACGGCGACCGCTTCCGGTTCAATCAAGACGCTCTCGGTCCCTCCATTGACGGTCAGCACCTCGTAGTCGATCACTTCGGGAATATCCAGGATGACGTTGGCAATCCGGTTATACCGGACCAGTGGATCCGTCATGGCGAGGTCCTTCAAATACTGCCGAACGCCCTGCTCAATCGCTTGCTGGACGCCGTCCAAGCCCGCACCATCCAGGAGTGTAACCTGCACTTCAATGTTGACAGGTACTTCAACCGCCCCGGTCACCGTCACAACGGATCCGACTGGAGCAGCTCCCTCGCCCATCCCGTCCATCGTGGGATCGATGTACTGCTGCACAGCTTCTACAATAGATGGCGCGGGCGATCTCATCTCATTGTCCAGCAGAACGACTTTGACCGTTCCCGGCCCGTCCCATAGCGGAAAGGCTTTAGCTTTGCCAACGCCGGCCTGCTCCCGCGCCCACAGCTCATATTGATTTCGATTCGCGCTGGTGACGGGTCGGGAGATTTTTTCCCGGTAACGATCATACAACGCCTCATCGGACTCGGTATCTTCCCCAGGCGCCAGCAATTCGAGCAGCTCCGCCTTCACCAAGCCTTCGATATACTCAAGCGGCAGCAGCGTGCCAAACCGCCGATTGCCCTCTTTGCCGACCGTTTCGCATTCCAGCATATATTCGCCCGCGTCCAGCCGGTCGATGACCGTGTAGTTTAACGCATCCAGCGAAAAACGGCTCCCTATCGGAACCTCCGCCGGTAAATTTTGTTCTCCTATAAAACGTCCGCGCAGCCGCGCTTTCGTGGCCTGCTTACGCGTCAGTCCCGACCAGGCGATGCTCCGGTCCAAAAACTCACCGGAAGCCGTGGCAGCAAACTTGAAGTTCATGGAGGAGCTCAGCTCAATGTAAGCTTGCGCAAGCTCCGCGGCGGCTGGGGCAAGCGCATCGAAGATAATGCTTCCCTCTCTTTTGTCCAGTCCATCCGGCACCCGGCCCAGCATCCGTTCCAGGATCGCTTCATAGGTCTGATCCTCATACATCCTCCCTCACCTCCTTCGTCATCGCAAACGACCCATACACAGTTCGGACCGTAAATTCCGCCATTGCCGTCTCCCCGGCAAAAGAAATATTCATGTCGTCGACCGACAGAATCCGGTCGTCCTGAAGCAGCGCTTCCTTGATATGGCGCTCAATCTCGGCATACGCCCACAGCGGGTCACGCCCGATGACATCATATAGCTCATGGCCGTAGTCGCTGCTGTAGATCAGGTGCTCGAAGCGGCGGGTTTGGAGCACCTTGGCAACGGCCTGCTTGATCGCCTCCAGTCCATCAATTTGACCGGACAACGTCCCCTCTTCCAGGTTCAATCGGTAGGTCAAGCTCGGCTGGTCCAGACTCTCCACCACTTCGGTATCCGGTTGAATCGTGCCTCCCTGCGGAATCATGACGGCTTCACCAGCCGATCCAGCACAAGATACGTCTGTCCGCCCTGGTAACGGAGCAGCAGCACCGTATCCCCGATCTCAAGCCCTTTGCGGATCAATACTTCCTGACCGTCAATATTCAGTTTGTACTCCGTCATGGACTCTCCGATCACTAAAAAATCCTCCGTCAGGCTGAAACGCTGATCCACGTTCACCTCCAGAGGATTCACCGATGTTACCGTGCCATACAGCACCGCTACGGGATTCGTGCTTCCCACGGCGCTCAGGCTCGCTTTTTTGATAATATCCAGCATCATGACTTACACCACCTTCATATTCAGCGACATCGTATGCGTTCCGTCCGAGAACTTGTGCGAGCACTCATCGATGAGATAAGGCTTCAAGCCTTCGCCGGGGAGATTGACGTAAATCGTGTTCCCTGCCCGGACGCGCAGATCGCCGATCGCCTCGATGGAGAGCGTCTGCAGCTCCCTGTTCTTCAGCTCCAGTAAATTTTGGGCAAGCTGCTTCAGCTGCGCCGGATTCATGTTCTCATCGGCAACCTCGTACAGCTGGAGAAGGCCCCACTGGGCGATGTTCTCTCCGTGCTGATAGAGGTAGACGTCCCGCTTCCCGGTCTGCTTGTTATCGCGAACCACCTTAATTCGATTGTACGTCTCGTTGTCGATGCTCTTTTTATAGGAAAAATCCGTCATCAGGCTGTCTTCCCCAACGGCCAGCATCAGCAGCATGTCCTTGATGTTCTTGAGCGTCAGCTTTCCGAACTCGTCGTAAAACATATAGTACTGCTTGGTTGCCATCAGCGTCGCATCCAGCGCTTTGCAGATAATATCGATCAGCTTCTTGTCGGCCTCCAGCATCGCCGGAATGACATGTCCCGTATCGGCCAGCGTCCCTGTCTTCAGATTGAAGTCCTTGGCGATCTTGCGGATAATGTCCTCCACCTTGGCGTTCGTAAACCGGTAGGTGTCGTTGCTGGACAGGTAGCGCAGCTGGTCGTAGGCCATGAGCTTCACCTCGGCATCCATGCCCCACTCTTTGGAGAAAACATAACCGTAAAACAAGTCCTTATCATCCTTGCGGAACCGGACGATGTCGCCGTTCTCAATCTGGAATTGCTGGCTCTGCGCCAAACCGTCGTTCACGAAGCGAATATCCAGACTGGCCGGCTTCGCCTGACGGCTTGTCTTCCATGTGATGTCGGTGACGACCTGCCCGAGATCCCACACGCTTCCGTTCTTCCGGTCTATCATCAGCTCGATCATGCCGTCACCTCCTTTAAGGGATTTTCAACACCCGGCTGACGGCGAGCTTTCGGACCTCATGATCCTTGATGCCGTTCAGCTTTTGGATTTCGGTATGGCGGGAGCCGCTGCCGAGCAGCTTTTGGGCGATGCTCCAGAGCGTGTCCCCCTTAGCTACGGTATACGAGTTCGGCTTCTTCCGGTCATCCGGACGCTCCTTGGTCTTCACCGCGGCCGCCTTGCTGTCCTTGGCCGGCACAACCTTGCGGGCGCCATAGAATACATAGCGCTTGAGGGTGATCGAAAATTCTATATCCTCCGGCGAACCGGACATCGTGTTCCAGCTGAAGCTCTCGATGGAGGCCGCCATGTTGATGCCGAAGGATTTCATCGCCCGTACCACATTCCCGCTGTCCGTACCGCTGAGCGGATCGGGGACCAGACCCGTCATGACAAATCGCACTGGTCTTCGGCTCTCCATCCATCCCTTGATGGTGTTTACATAATCGATGGGGAGCTTCAGCTTGTCCTTGCTTGTATTGACGAAAGGATACGTTCGTCCCGGAAAAAAGCTTTCAAACGATATTTCGGTCAGCTTCGGATACAGGATCGCGTTGATCTCGCCAAGTCCGGCCACGGTGTAGGATTTCCCCTCGCTGCCGTCCTTGACCTCGATCCGTTCCGGATTGACCGGAAAGCGGAATACTTCCTGTTGATTATTAAAACTCAGAAACAGCCCATAATCGCTCATGCTACAGATACACCCCCTCCGCGCTGGATACGAACTGCTCCTCCAGCGTCCGGTTAATTCGGGACATAATCGTATCGAGATCTGCGCCGGAATTAATATCCCCTGTCGTCATCTGCACGGTCGGCGTTAACGTGATCATGTTGCTGATCGCGTTCACTTCGGCCAAATCGCGCATCACTTTGAGATCCTCGCTCGCTACATCAACCGTGTTGTTCACCTGGCCGATGGAATCAATGCTGCCACCCGCAGGGGCAACCGGCACCGGTGCCGCCGGCATGGCAGGCATCGCGGGCATAGGCGTGGCGGGCATGGCTGGAGCCGGCGCAGCTTTAGGATAAGCGACGTCGTAGCCGGTTTTGCCGGCGTTGTTTTGTTTGAGGAGGTCCTCGTAACTTGGCCCCATATCAAGCTCCGGCATGAATTTCTTCTTGAGGTTATCCATGGAGAATTCCTCGATGGCATCCTGACCGGCTTCTTTAAAGCCAGAATAATCAGCCTGAAATTCAATTAATTCGATTTTTTTAGCTTCTACCCCAAGCAGATTCGCGAAGAACCCGGTAACTTTGTTAACCGAGTTTAAGATGCCATTGATAATTTTGATAACGGTATTCACCGTATTCTGAGCCAAGTCGACAATAAATCCGAAAGCATTGCTAAACGCTTGTTTAACGCCTTGCGAAGCCGACATTAAAGTCAAAATAACCGTGACAATGCCAATAATCAACGAAATAATCCGCATGATTGGATTCGCGTTCATTACGGCCCATAAACCTTTAAAGGCTGTAGACAGGATATTAACGACCGTCGAATATACGGTAGTCAAGACTTTTCCAATTGTAAAAATGCTGAGCAATAATAAAATCCCAGCTATTAACGGATAGAGTACAAATCCGACGGATGAGATGGCATTCTTCAGGAATTCCCATGCCGGCGGCACGATCTGAGCTACCCATAAAAATAGCTGTGCTATTAAGGTCAGCCCCATCGAAATGATCAAAATAAAAGGCTCAAAACTTCCTGATGCAAATGCCGCATTCAGCATATCAAGAATTGGGGAGAGCGACTCCAGAGCACCTGTCCCCATCTGAGAAAATGAATTGTTCACGTTCCCAAGCAGCGCCTGCCATTGATTTACCGGTGAATCCATCATAGTGTTCAACCCTTCTTGGGTCATTCCCGCTTTCTGGAGCAGTTGATCCATGGAAACGAGAAATGCGTCAAAATTTCCTTTTGACGCTTCAATCTCATTTTTGAAAGAATCCATGTGGACTTCAGGGATTAAAAATTGTTCAGCCAATGCATCGGTATCTCCCCGCATGGCGCTCATAATGGCCGATGCTGCGTCTGTTGAGCTGCTTTCCCCGGGAGACAGCTTGCTAAGCCTTGCCGCAAAGTTATTCAGCTCTGAAATCTGATCTGAATTTTTGGTCATGGACATGAACGTTAATGCATTATTCAATGATTCTTTGACGTCCAAACCGGCAGATAGAGCATCCTTTTTGAATGTTTCAAACATCGCCGTACCGATCTCGGGATTGCCGACCCTGATCTTGAAAAGATCCTTAAGCGCCTGATCTTCCGCCGCTGGAACAATCACGGTCTCTACTACGAACTGCATATGGGAATACGCTTTTTTCATCGAATTCATTACTTGGCTCAGCTGGCTTGCCTGCTGGGCACCGTTAACAATTTGGTTGTTCAAATTCTGCATAGCGCTCGTCGAAGCGGTGATCGCACTATTCACCTGATTAAAAGCCTGATTCATACCGTTTACAAGTCCCGTAACTCGGCTGATTAGGGCTGGATTAAGAAAAAATGCAGGGTTTCCCACACTCGCCATTCCCTCACCCCCTTCTTCTAAAATCTATCTTCGCTTCCGGATCCGCTCCCGCTTCTCCTTCTCCACCCGCATCGAAATCATGGCATAGATGGCGGCCCGTTCCCGGACCGTCATCGCCATGAGCTCATGAGGAAGGATGTGCAGTTCGTGGAGGGCGTAGTACGCATAGTTCGCGTCGCCGTCGCCCTCGTTGATTAGTTTTTTACTTCATCCACCAGCTCGTTCATATCGCGGTCAAAGCCGTTAAGGGCCTGCACGCGCTCGCCGAGCGCCGCAAACTCGCCCGGAAGCAGCATTTTGCGCAGCAGGGACTCTGCACCAAGCACGCCGTACGATTTTTGCAGCTCGCTGTTTTTCAAATCCGGGTAAATGACGCTCGTCACCATCAGCTTCGCCATATAGTCATTCGGATCGATCTCCGGCGTATACACGCCGTTCTTGCCCTTCACCTTGCGGGTGGCGGCACGGCGGCACTCCTGGTTCTCCTCCTCCGTAATGCTGCGCAGCTTCCACGGAACGGGCTTGCCCTCCGCATCCTTGAAACGAATGGAGACCACGAATTCCTCCGTGATCTCCGCCGGCGACTGACCTGCAAAAAACATGCTAAAATCGCTCATTTTCCTTCCTCCTCTTGTTTGTTCGTATTAGGCCAATGGGTTGAACGGGGTTTCGATCCGCACGTTCTCAAACGTAAACGCCACTTCTTCCTCCAGCGCCTCCGCTTCGGTATCCAGGGAAGCCATGATGACGCTGTCGAGGTTGACCCCCTCCAGGATGACCGTCTGCCGTCCGGTGGACGAGCCCGGATCCTCGTTGCGGACCTCGATCATGAAATAAGCGTCCTGTCCGGTCTGGATATATTCCATCATCAGCTCGCGGAACAGCGAGGTGACATAATAGATGGTCATCGTGCCGCTGCCCTTCCAGCCGATCGCCTTATGCTGCACGGCGCGCTGGCCCATCGTTTTCAGCTCAGCCTTCTCTTTCTCCACCGTAGCTTCCAGCGTTTTGATATAAAACATTTCCTCCATACGGTCGCCAATCTTGACGAATGCCTTGCCCTCTTGTCCCGAAATCGTATCGCTTGCACGCAAAAATGCCATCTTAGACCACCTTCACTTTCATGTATACTTTTTCAATTGCATCGACCGGCTGAACCTTGATATCGACGAACAGCACGTCACCCTCGGTACCTGGCGTCACCACAATATCCTCATTCGCGTTGAAGTTCTGGATCGCCCCGATATTCTGCAGGGAAGCGAAATACGCAGCGCACTCTGCCCAGAACAGCGTCCGACCGTCCACGTTGTTGTCGACTTTGCCGATGTAGGACTGCTCGAAGATGAGCTTCAGATCGTTCGCAATGCCGTCCAGGACGCGGACTACCCGGTTTTTGGAAAAATGGCGCGCCTTGGCCGGCTCGATCGACGTAAAGCTGTTAATGTCCTGCTCTACCACGGCTTTACCGCCGCTGTAGCTGAACAGGAATTCGCCCTTCGTCAAAGCTTCTTCAATTTCCGTATGGCTCAGACGAATATCGGTATCGACCGCTTCATCATAAGCCGCATACGTCAGCGACTCATTAACGGCTGCAGCAGCCGTGGCGCCCGTCACCCAGGCAACCGCCTTAACCTTGTCCACGACGGTGCCGTCGGTGAGGACAACGCCGTTTTTCACGCTGATAATGCCTTCGTAATCCGCCGCCGGATAATCCGGAAGCACGGCCTGCACCTTCTTGCCTTCCTGCTCGCGCAAGCGCTTGATGAACGCCGTGTACAGCGATTTGAGGGTAGGATCGTCCGAAGCCAATCCCACCGTCTGGAAGTCTTGAACCTCAAGCGCAGCCAGAAAATCGACATGCTCCTGGTTCGTCACGGTCCCGTTCGCACCGCCTGTCAGCGCAAATCCAGCCGTTGCGGCCAAATCGCCGGCATCCGGCGCGAAGGTTACATACAGATTCGGCTGCAGTTCCTCGGCGTTCGCAACGAGCTGCTTGTCCACGGCTTTGCCGCTCAGCAGGGTGCTGACGACGAACTTGCCCGGATCATCGACCGCGTTCTCGATCACGATGCGGATATCGTTGCCGCGCTCCCCGCCGTACCGAGCGGTCACGCTAAGCCCTGCTACGGCTCCTGAAGCTTGAACGCCGCTGTTCAGGCGGTACAGCAGAAGCGTTCCTGCCCGCTTGAGCGTTTCTTTTACCAGCAGCAACTGAGGGGACGTGATATCGTAGCCCAATTCCTCCAGCAGATTGCTGCCTGGTTTGATGGTTAGAAGCTTATGCGGCTCTCCCCATGGAAGGGAGAGTCCCAGCGCAGCGATCCCGCGTTCGCCGACGCGCCCGATCGGCTGCTCCTGCGATGAGATTTGGGTGTATACCCCAGGTCTTACTTTGTTAGGTGTTGTCCATGTTCCTCCGGCCATTTAAATGACCTCCTTTTTCAAAAATGTGGTAAGCTGTTCCTTCGCTTGCTGGACGGTGTACGACGTCTCTTCTGCCAAGATGGCGTTCAGCACATCCTTCTCCCGATGGGTGAATTGCTGGGACTGTACCAGCTGGTGTTTCGTAAACGCCGGTGCTGCCTGTTTCTTGCTCATTTCAAACCGCCTCCTTGTTGTAAGGTTTGCATCTTTGGAACGGATTCGGCTGAATCCGAAGATACCTGAATAACATACTCTGCGCGGAAGTATCCGTCTTCCGCCGCAGCTCCTTCTCTCTCCGGCCGCTCCCATGCGACCGCCGCCGCCCGGCATGGTCGGCCTTCCACTTCGAGCTCCGTCAAGCTCTCCAGCATCTCGTCCATGATCCCCGCCACGGGCTGCCCCGCCGCAGGCTTATAAAAGATGCGGAAACGAAAACGAGCCGCATATCGTCGTTGCGATATCGGCTCGAATTCGGCTAACGCCAGCTCGGTATGGAAGTAGGGTGGTTCTGGTATAGGAACGGCATCCTCCTTGGAAATCAGGGGGATGCCGGGGAAGGAGCTGTTTAGTCGGGATGCTAGTGCATCCGTGATGTGTTGGGTTAGCATGGGGGCTCCTTTCGGTAAGGTGAAATTAGAACGACCGTTAATGAAACAACATAATGGGCTTAGTATTGCTAAGTAATTGCAACTTTCATCTCAACGAAAAGTCGGACACCACTTGATAATGTTTTTTTAAAGTTATAATTATAAAAATGGCTAACGAATTGTAGCACCCAATGCTGCATATTCAACATTTGTCATTAGCGTGTACTCTTTCGGTGAGATAAATTTTGCGGCGACAAAGGTCTTAAAGGCTATCATTACCGGATCTTACTCAGCACCTCCGTTCAGGACAGCCACTTCCAAGAATAGCGCCCCCACGGTATCCTCCAGGGAAGAGATTGTTGACTTGTCTTTGGCGCTCTCAAAGATGTGGCTTTCAATCGTTCGGTCAGATCAGCAATCACCAGTGTAAATCAGATATATTGGTTCAATTGTTTCTGGATCGTAGTAGTCGTAGTACAGTTTTTCTTCTCGTCCACCGTCAATCTTGGCGTCAAATCTAGAATGACTTCCTGAATTTGCCCAATCTGATCAGATGCTTTCTGGTATATGACGCACAAATCCATAGTCACTGTTATTTAAGTTGTAACAACCACTAAGTCTCTGGCGTATGCTCTTGCTATAGGCCTCATATCATTGCCCGAGTACATGTGGGCACTACAGAATCGCAGTTGCCCTAGAAGATTAAAGTTAGCAGGGAACGCTGGCATTGGTGTAACGTTAGGTTCAGTATCTCCTACAAACGGTCTGCTGTACATGCTTCCTGCACGATCTTTTCTGGCGATGTAAAATCCCGTTAGGTTCTGCCTGATATCAGCGCCGCCTGATGTCGACGTCACTAGCGTGTACATTACCCCCGCTTCATCAATAAGGACTAGTGCAGCGGTCTTTATTGTGCTAGAATCGTCCGTCATAGTGAACGATTCTATCTTGTCAATTGTGTTATTTTTAGTGGTAAAAACGTCTACGTAATTGCTACTTGGCGGTATGACAAACAAGTCCATGATCAACCAAGTGTTAGGATCTGGAATTTCCTTTTCTGGAAGGTAATTCGTTACCATCTTACGGCTTCCTGGAGAAAAAGTCCCCACAGGTCCCCCCGGTCCACCTACCCTAACACCTGCGCGGATGTTCTCAGGCTTCAAGTCAGGCTCGGTAGCTGCCACCCAGGTATTTCCGTCATAATAGCCATGTGGAGGGCGGATAAAATACCGATCCCCAGGCCACAGTGTCTGTTCTAAACCCGGCATGTGTTGGTTTTCCGCACTTCGATTTGGCATCAGCCCGTTTTTTTTAACGCCGTCGTCATATCCCGATTGACCAACAAGCAAATACTGTGGATTGAGTAAAGCGTCAGTCGTATCAACTACGGCAGACTTTCCATCCACGCCGAAAATATTGGCTCCATTCTTGATGTTTTCGGAGCGAAGCGCTACTTCAGCTTCTTGTAATTGTGCAGTTGTAACTTTTATTTCTCCATCACCAGCACCACCTTTTTGATAACCCTTCTCGGGATAAACAGCGAGCGCTCCATCCGGCCATTTAGCCGTGCCTGTAGCTGTTCTAATACCGGTAAGGTTAGGTATGGTTCCGGTTATTTTCCCGTTTGGACCGTATGCCGTTTTAGATGCCAATATATCTCCAGCCACAGCGGTTGCGTCGCTTGTATCTGTACCGGTCGGGATGGAACGAATCCCGTCATCGAGTTCCTCAAACGTTGCAATCTGCCCTTGCTTGGAAACCGTTCCTTCTTTGGCGATGATGGCGGTTTCCAATCGAATTTTCCCGTCAACGCCAGATTGCTTTAAATTAGTTATTTCAGCCTCACAGCTCCCCACTGCCTCATCAATCTTGTCCCAGTTCTCGTTCAGCATCGTCTCGATGTTGAATGTCTCGTTGCCATCCGTCATCGGGTCTTTTTTCAATAATCCTAAATTCGGTGTGTTACTGGCCAATTCAGGCACCTCCTGCAAATTTGTTTAAAGGCATCTGTCCCAGCTCGTCCAAGGTAATGACCTCGTGGAAGTAGCGACTGATCCGTCTCCACATCGGTCCCGCTCCGCGTCGGCTCGGGGTTCGTCACAGATGTAACGCCGCTGACGGAGGTCATCATCAGCTGGATGACCCCTGCCGGCACATTGCCGCTCTTCCCTGGAGTTACGGCACGGATCGGAGCCGTTCCGGTGCCTTCCTGCCCCAATGTGACACTCGCAGTCGTGACATACTCTACCGAAGACTCCCCGGTCGTCTCGTCGCCACATACGTTCCCTTCGGGACATTCGTGCCCGGTTTCCCCATAAACACGACACTTCCCGATGAAGCTACCGCGTCGCGTCTTGTGACGCCATGCTCGGCGGTCCGAAGATCCAGCTCGGCTGAGCGGATATCCGGGGAGTCGCTGGCCGCCGTGCTGGCAAACCCTCGGCGAAGCAGCTCCTGGGCCCACAGGGCCGCTTCGGACAGCATGAACGCCACCGGCGCCTGCGCATCCCAAATAAAAGAGCCCTCGGATTTATCGATATCCGAAGGCACTTTTGCCAGCATGCGGTTCAAAATGTTCTCTTCCGTCTGTTCCTGCAAATACATCGGCACATCGGCCATCAGGTCATCACCACGCTTTCTATCATTTCCGTCTCATCCCGTACGCTCGTGATGCGGCAGCTGAAACGGCAGGCTTCCCCTTCCCATTCAAACTGGAATTGATCCACGCTCTCCGTGCGGGCATCCGCCAGCAGCGCTTCAGATACCATCCGCCGGATTTCGCTCTCCAATAGCGGACGGCCATGCCCTTTGCCGATCAGCTCCTCCAATTCACTGCCATAGCCGCGTGAATAGATCAAATGCCGGTAGCGCGGGGTTCGAATCGTTTTTTCACACCAGATAACCCATGCATCCTTCTCATCCGCGGCAACCAATTTGCGGGTTGGGGTCATGACAAATTCTCCGGCTTCAAAATCAAACCTCCAGCTCCGCCCGAACACGGCCCCGTGATCTTCGGACGTTTCAGGCCCAACTGAATCGGTCCAGATCATGTCCTCCGTTTCGGGGAACAAATTAGCCATGGCCGCTCACCACCTTGCACACCACGACGACGTCATGGCCGCCGTTGACGCGTACCGCCAGCACTCGATCGCCGGGCTGTAATCCTTGGTTCAGCTTCCACTGTGCCTCCTCCACTTCCGTTTCCTCCAATTCCAAAGAGACGGCCGTCTTGCCGCCATCTCCGCTGATCGTTCCTTCTACGGTTCGGCGAGGCAGCGACAATTGGCCCGGAAGCTCGGCAACCATATACTCTTGCAGCTCATGCTTGAAATCATCCAGCTTGATTCCGGTCGAGGTTATCGTGCCGAGTACGGCTCCCACTCCGCCGATCGCTTGGCGGGTCTGCTTATGGAAGGAAGACAGCAAGGAGGATGCCAATTGTCCATAGGGGTCTTTACTCAAGATAAAACCTCCTTTTTACATCGTCATAGCTCCCAAGCTCCAGCATCATGCTTCCCGGGTTGCCGAGCTCCCGGCTGACCGAAATCACAAGCAGCTTCGACGAGCCGAGCATGACGGCATCTCCCGCGCGAATCGTGTTGATGTCCGGAGCGTTTACCGTAATCGTCTCCCGGATCCCCCGGAGCCTGCTTCGGGCCAGCTGACGCGCGGCCGCGGCGGATTTCACCTCATCATCCTGGATGATCGCCTGCAGCTGCCCGTATTTGGCGATATCCTTCTCTTCGATGGCCATTACCTTCGAAGGGACCTCCTTCCCGGTCTCGCTGGCCGATGTTGCCAGCACCTTGACTTTGGTCGCCGCCCCTTCGAGCGTCCGCTGCTGAATCGTATCGGTTAACGTCTCTAAGACGTATACCTCGCGGTTTGACCCCAGCTCATACAGCTCAAGTCCCGAAGGGACCATGCGCGGATGGTACAGCTTGCCACCGGCCTTGGCCGTTTCCCGCAAATCCGCGAACATGCTGGCATAGATCGACTGCGTCCGGTAAACGGAGCGTCCGAGCTGTTTTTCGGTATCGGGCAGATGGGCGAGCTTGATGTTCCAGTCGGCCGCGTACTTTTTGAAGCGCTGCGTTGCCGTCTGTTTTGCCGGGAACAAATATTCATCCTCGGATTTATCCAGATAGACCGTCCGGTCATAGATCGTCAGCGTCATCCGCTTCACGCCATTGTTCGTAGTCTCCGCTTCCCAAACCACAACCGGATGGAGCAGGGGAACATAATCCTTCTTCCCATAGGGAATACCGCTGATCCGAATCGCCATCCCGGGCGAAATCGGCGGCAAGTCCGGCGTCACCACCAGGTTCACCGTGCCTTGATAGGCGACCTGCTCCAGCGAATCCCTTAAGTTGATAGCTTCCACCAGAGGCGACAAATCGTATTTGTCCTGCAAAATCACTTTATAACTCATGGCAGCACCAGCTTTTGACCGGGTTTAATGGCATTTGGATTGTTGCCGATCGCTTGCCGGTTCAGTGTATAGATCTGGTTCCATTTCGAGCTGTCCCCGAGCTCCAGCTTGGCGATTTTGGAGAGGGAGTCCCCCGGCTTGACCGTGTAAGTCTTGCTCTTCTCCTTCATGTCGGCCCGCGGCTTTTTGTTGATGCCCGATGCGCCGGCGGTTTTCGCTACTTTCATCTCACTCCACGTCCGGAGGGTCAGGTCGAAATACACATCCCCCTGCTCCCCGCCGCGAAACGTCGTTTGATGGGAAGCCACGAACACCGGTACATTGACCGCGGTTTCGGTAATGATAAACTGAAGCGGCGTTTTGGACACCAGGAACTCATTGAGCGTATTCATGGCCGTTTGCGGTTTCGGGTGCGAATCCCGGCTTCCTTTGCAGTATGATTCGTCGAACTCTTTTGGAAAAAAAGAAGAGAAGGATATTTCCTTGATTTTGTTTCCCTGCGGAAAATCAAACTCGCCAAAGGTTAGAATCGTTGCCGTTTCAAAGCCCTTTTGCCGTGAAATGGTCACTTCCTCGGGATTAACCGGAAATATAAATTCCTTCCCCTTGCCGTTCTTCAAAATAAACTCCATCGCCGGCCCCTCCTTTCCGTTAAAATGCTGCTAAAGTTTCTTGCCTGCCTAGTGCCTCCAACCGTTAATATGGCATAGGCGCAGCCGGCTTCCGGTTCTGGGATGCTTTCATCAACTCCGCTCTCAGTCGCTGCCCGACCTGCAGAATCAATCCCTCCACATCCACCGGATGCTCCTCACGCACCGTAACCTGCACCGCTCCAGGCGGAAGATTATAGTTGGTTGTCGCCTCCGTTTTGGAATCCCGCAAATATCCCGTCAGCGCGCTCATTTGCTCCGGACTGATCTGAACCATCTGCGGCGACATCTGCTTGCCGGCGGCATACGCCTGGCTCCGGGCGGGATCAATGGCCGGTGGGCCAAACGATGATCCGGAGTATGGAAGGACTGGGGCGGATGGCGGGCGTGGGGTTGCCGGACCTGCAGGTATTGCTGGTGCCGGATTGGCAATCATGGAGCTTGGGGCAGAAACGGCTGGTGCTGCCGGCTTCGGAACCGGTTTGGCCTCGGCAACAACGTCCTTTTTCTTTTTTCCGAAAGAGAACGTGTTGGAGAACCATTTCGATACCTTATCCCCGCCCGATTTGAACGTTTTCGTGATCCCGTTAATTGCACCGCCGATTTTTTCGCCCACGAAGCTTCCGACAGCGCCGCCGACGGTCGAACCGACCAAGGTGCCGGCCACCGGGATAACGGACCCGATCGCGCCGCCGATCGTTGCGCCTATACCACCGCCAACGGCAGAGCCGATCGCTTGATTACGCTCTTTTCCGGGCTTGGCCGCCGCAATATCGTTAACGTCAGCTAAGAAGCCTAAAGGCCCCAAAATTCGCTTGCCTGCTCCCTTTAAAAAGCCGGAAGCAAGCTTGCTTGGAGCTGCTCCTGCTGACACCTTGGAAGCAGCAACCTTTGGATCTGCTGCTTTCGCCGCTTGCGAAGCTGCCCCGTTGTCCGTGCCTTTAGCCGCTCCAGATCCCGTACTGCCAGTGTCCGCTATTTTATCGGCCGGTGTCGCGGCAGCCCTGCTGCCAGGATTCGCCACTGCTTGTGCAGCCGCACTGCTTCCTGCGCTTATCCCGCTGGTCGCAGGGGCGCTGCTGCCACCACCGCCGCTGCCACCGCCAAAAAGCGCACTTCCGCTTTTCCAGAAGTCTCTGGCTCCTCCGAGAATCCCCGTACCTGCATTACCTACGGTTTCAATCAAATCCCCCGCGGCAGCGATCGTTCTAAATCCCCTCCCCTTTCGCTGCCTTCTCCCTCGCTCCACTCTGGATTCTTTGGGGTAGGAGCTCTCCGAATTGGAGGAGTCTTTGTTCGCTTTAGTATCATTTCCAAGCCAGGCATCGCCTACCTTTTTCGTCTTATCGCGCAGCTCGCCTACGCTTTTAGCACCGCCGCCGAATGTTTTCATTGCGCCAAACATATCGATGGCATGATCAAGCTTGGATTTCGGCTTCTGAGCTACGCCCCCGCCGCCAAGCTGCAGTTTCGCAAGCGCGTCGGCAAGGCCCTTCAAGGCAACTGTATTTTCTTTAAGCGCCTTTACTAAGGGATCGAAGTTCAGCGGCTTGGCGGAATGCTTGACATTCACGTTCATATTCACGTTCCCCGACGCATTGATCACCTGCGATTTCACGCGGTTGATCTTGGCCAGCAGGTTGTCCAGGCCTTTGGAGGCGCGGTCCTTCAGCACGATTTCCGGTGCCATGCGGGTTCTGCCGATTCGCAGCACCCGGCCCTGGATGCGTTCGAAGTAGCGCTCCATGGCCCGCAGCTCGCGGTTCGCCTTGATGACGTTTTTCGGATCAATGACTAGATTCATCCGGTAGTTCATGGCTTCAGCCATATCGATTCACCTCCTCACATTTCGCTCTGATCAGCGAGCCGGTCCATTTCCTCCTGGGAAAAAGCGAGCAGCAATAAGCGCTCGCCTCGCGGCAGCCGCCAAAACTCTCCGGGGCGAAGGTGATGCCGGGCCCATAAGTGGTACAGCATCGTAGTCATTCCCCCGGAGCCGATCAGTTTTTTAGGTCGGCGATCTCGACTCCGAAGCCGGACAGCTCAAGCACCTTATCGCCGACGGCATCCAGCTCCCCGGCGAGCAGCATCCGGCGGACCGCCTGCTCTCCGCCCGACAGCTTCAAGCGGCTGGTAATGCGCGGATCGCCCCAGCCGTTCAGCGTAAGCCCTTTGACGGACAAGCTTCCGGTCGCTTCCGAAATCAGGAGCGCGTTGAACGTCTCCGTATCCACCTTCTCATCCACCGCGCCTTTCACGTTCCGGCGGACCGTACAGCGCTCGCGGATGCTGTCCACCTTGCTCGAAGTCAAACCGTGCAGCACAATCTGCATATCGAGCCGCTTGATGCGCACCGTTTCCTCCGGCAGCTTCTCCGCCGCCTCGAACAGGCTGTCCAAAATTTGCTCTTCGCTCAAATGCTCGTTCAAGCTCATATCGTCGTCCCCTTTCGCGATTCTTTAGCCTTTCAATCGTTCACTCCATCGATTATTCAAGGTGTGAACCATTCATCTCTTTTCCCATAAAAAGAGCAGCATCTCCCAACATTCAAGGCATGAATCATCGATCGATGCTGCATGTATCTTTTTTCACTTATACGATAAAATCATTAGTCCGCCGTAATCGGGTCCAGCAACTCGTACCCCTCAAAGGTGAACGATGTCTCCTCCTGCACTTCTTCACCCGCAGTCCAGTTCGCGAGCTGGATCTTGTCCGGCATGCAGCGGATCAGGCGCACGCGCTCGTGACCGTACGATTCCGGGTCGTCCAGCTTGGAAATAATATCGAATTTCGTAAAGCCGCGGGCGATCATGTCCGATGTGACCTTATAGCCGCTCATCGTGCCGGTGCCTTTTTTGCTCCCGCTCTTATGCACCGTCCAGTCGTTGCCGACCAGCTTCAGCTCGCGCTTCTCAAGCTCCACGCTCGCTTCCAGCTTGTTAATATGCGTCTGCCATACCCCGTCGATATAGGCCTGGCCATACGTTCCCATAATGACTCTTGATGCATCCAACATAGATATTCCTCCTCAGCATTTTTGAATGATTGGATATGGATTGGACCTCACGGCACAGTAAGCCGAACCGTCCGGACTGATCCCATCCGTTTCGTCCCGAATCGTCCTAAGCTCGTGCGACGCGGCTCTTTAGGTTACCGGAGGCCATCTTCCTTTACTGCACGTAAAACGTGCCGAACAGCTGCTCCATCACATCGGTCAGCTTCACGTTCCATTGCAGGAACACTTGATCCGGCTCCGGCTGCTTCACGGCGGAATCGCCGTAATAGGCAGGATCCAGAATGACGTCATAGCCGTCCGGCTCGATGACGTTGCTCAGCGACAGCTGGCCCAAATATTCTTTCACGGCGCCGATCAGGGCAAGCCTTCCTTCCTCGGTGTTATTCACCTTGCCGATGTACGTGCCTTCGGCGGCCGCCTGCAGATCGGCATGAATGGCGTCCATGACGCGGATCGAACGGATTTTCTTCCACGCATTGTTCTGGCCCTCCGCCGGATTCACGAGCGTATTGATGCCGCGCAGGGCTTTCACCTGACGTCCGTCAAAAATCAGCAGGAAAACGCCGTTTTGAACCGCAAGCTCCTGTTCCGAGCGGCTCCAGCGGCGGGTGACATCCTCAAACGGCGTCACCGCGTATGTAGCGGACTGGTTCAGCCGCTGACCTGCAATCAAACCGGCCACATAGGCGGCCGTCTGCGCGGAGCTGTAATCGACGCCGGACAAGCGTACGCCGGTGCCGACGTTCACGACGCCTTCGTGGTTCAGTGCAAGCGAACGGGCAGCTGCAGTCTTCGGCGCATCCTTGGACATATCGTCGGCCGCGCTTCCGCCGAATACGGCCATAACCCCGCGGCCTTCCTGGCGGAGACGCTTCACCCAAGCGGCAAAGCTCTGAAGCAAGGACATGTCGGCCGCATAGTCCAGCGCCACGACATCGAACTGCTGGCCTTGGGCGGCTTCTTGAAACTCAAGATAATCCGCATTGGTAATTCCGCTGTTGCCGCTGGTTCCGCCGGTGAATGCCGCGCCGTTGACGTCGGCCGGCACTGCGCTGCCGTCGCCGAGCACAGTTGCGCTTACCCAGACGTTCTCCTCGTCCTCATTCACCTTCGCAGCGATCGATGCGGCCGTACCGTCCGCGCCAACATAGGTGCCAAGCAGCTTGGCCCCTTCATACAGCCGAAGCTCCCGAGCGGCCGGATCCATCAGCGACGGCTGAATCGTTACCGAGAAGCCGTTTCCGCGGCTGCCCGGGTATTTAGCCTGAAGCTGCAGCACATCGGACGGCGTCGCTTCGCCATTTTGCAGCGTAACGGATGCAGCCGAAGCCGTACTGTCTGCAAGACGGTACGCGAGCAGCTTTTTCGGACCGCCCAGCAGCGCCAGATACAGCGTCCGATAAGCGGTTGCTCCATTATCTTGATCTGCGGAGAACGACTCGCCGATCGCATGCTCGCTTCCGATCTCGACAAACTCGCGTACCGGCCCCCAGTTCGCTTTAACGGGAACGATGACCGTTCCGCGTGCGCCGCCCTGAATCGCTGAGGCTGCCGCCGCTTTAAAATTCATATACAAACCCGGCAATACCGGTTTATTCGTGCTCTCCCATGTTCCTCCCGCCATGATTAATCCACCTTCGCTTTCATAAAATGTTTGATTTGTTCCTGCACTTCGGCCACAGTAAACAGCTCGCCCGCTGCTCCGTACATCGCGCCGGCAATGACTTCCGGCCGGACGCCGAACCGCTCCTTGGCATGAACCGTCAACTCAGCCAATGTGTAACGCGGTTCGCTGCCGCTGTTCACTTCCGTCTTGGTTGATTTCTTACCCGCCATTTCGAGTCCCCCTTAATTTAGGATCGGTTGAACATGAACGCGGCGAATCCTTGCGGCTTCCTGCGCCGAACGCATCTGCCGCTGGATGAGCGTCAGCTTGAGCTGACCGTTCAAAATCGGATCGGCCTCCAAATCGCCGGAAATGCCGGCGACGGACAAATACCGGCCAGCATCGGGATCAAGCGGCAGCTGGGCCTGGGAGCCAAGCGACTCCACCAGCGAAAATGCCGTTAACTGTTCATGCTCTGAAGAAGTAGACGCCACATGACCTGTGAAGCTCTTGCTGATTTCGTAGACGGAGGCTCCCGCCATCTTCGTCTCGCACCCCGACAATCGCCACAGCACGGCATGATCTTCCCGGTCCGCCGGCCAAGCCGTGCGGTACACGCTCCAGCTGCTTCCGAGCTGCTTCGAAGTCCACGCGATCAGCGCGGAAAGCCACTCATCCGGTTCGACGATGCCGCCGGAGTCTCCGCCGCCGGCTGACGCCTCCGGAACATAAACGCCGAAACGGATAATCCGGACCGTGCGGCCCGGACCGGAATCCCATTGCTCCGCCTCCGGAACGCCGAGATAATGAAGCTTGAAGGCGCGGTTCTCCGGACCTGTTACGCGTTTGCGATGCAGTCCCTGTATGAGCCGCTCCGCCTGCGAATCCAGCTGCCGGGAGACGATAGCCTCGCCCACGAACAGCTTCAGCCTAATCACCTGCCGATAACCGGCCCAAGGTGATTTCCATACATCCTCGCCAAGCTGCAGAACCGCAAAAAGATCATCTACAGCGCTCTCGGGCGGGTGCACGTCATAAATCCGTCCCGCAAGCTCCGGCACCAATTCCATAACGGCCTGTTTGATCGCTTCCCTCATCGAACACATAGCCGAAGCGCATCCGGCATCCGGTGATAAAACGGCTTGCTTATCCATTCGTTCGTTTGCCCATTCATACGGCCCCCTCCTTCCTGTGTTGTAATGAACCGGGAATGAGGCTAGGGACCTTATCCGCATAAAAAAAACCGGCTCCATGGCCGGTTCACATTTCCTGTGTGGGGTTAACGGTGCTGCCCTTTCCTTCATTCCCGATGCTATAATCTTACACCGGTTCGCACCAAGCGAAGACGGGGAAACGGCGAACATTCGGCGAAGTTTGGGATGACTTGCGGCGGTAAAAAGACGATACCTTCCCGAATCCCTGCCACTAGTGCGCTTCGATTGCCCCGTCTTGTTCTAGCGAGGTCAACACGTGTATGCTATCCATCACGATGCCGGGATGCAGCTGCGGAATCATATGTCCGGCATTGGGGTGCATGATAAGCTTGGAGTGTGGGATATCCTGGTGCAGCCAGGTGCTGTGCACCAGCGTTGGAAACGGATCCGCTTCGCCGGCTGTGATTACGACTGGCACCGTGATCTCCCCGTATCTCCCGGAAACTTCGTCACACGCGTGGACGAATGCCATCACGTCCTCACGGTTGGCCCGAAATTGACCGGGCCTGAACCATAAAGCGCGGACGGCCCTTCCGTACTCTTCCGGAACCGTTTCGGGAGCAAAGGTGGCCCGCATCATACCGTTCGATAGCAGCCGTCCCATCGGGACCAGAAGCGTATGGAGGAACAAGCTGCCGAGAATCGGCATTGTCACGAGGTTCGACAGCAGGTCTCCTTCCGCAGCCGGATAATGCTTTCTATACATCCCTCCGCCTATAATAACCAGCCCTGACAGCTCATCCGGATAATCGAGCGCATAGGTCAGCGCCAATACCCCGCTCCATGAATGCGCGACCAGGATCGGCCGCTCAGCTCCGAGCTGATGCAGCGCGCCATGCAGCAGCCTTGCCTGATCCTTCGGCGTTGGTTTTCCCTTGCGGAATCTTCCGCTGTACCCGTATCCGGGCCGATCAAAGGCTAGCGCCCTGTACCCTTGGCGGACTGCCAAAGCTGAAGCTTCTTTGAAGTCCTCCCCCCACAGCACCCCGCCATGCAAAAATACGATCGGCTGTCCGGTTCCTTCGTCGTGGACATGCAGCCGAACGCCCTCTACCTCGACAAACGATCCGGCAGGCGGATATAATCGCTCTGCGCGGCGTACTGTGAATACGCTAAATATATATAAAAGAAATAAAATAGCGATTGCTGTTCCAAGCACATATAACATGCTGATCCCTCAATTCTTTAAAGTATATCCTTCACGTACCTTTTGGTATGTAAATGACATAAAAATACGGATTAACCACCCAAACGTCTAAGAGACTCTTAAGCCTCTGTCAGAGCGAATTGGGTGGTGTAAACCTAGCTTTGAAGGCTGTCATCCGAGCGTCGACGCTGATCATCGTGCGGAAGTCATCAGTACGCCGCGCGCCGGGAGAGGCACGCGGTAAGAAGCTGTCCGCCTGTGAACGCATTTAGAGATTTCCCCGTGCTGCTCAGCGCTCGGGAGAGGGGCGAGGATCTATTCCGTTCCACAGCATGCCGGCAAAATCGTCCATCATCGAATCCAGCTCCATATCGTCCCGATGGATGACAGCGGTAACCATCAATCCATGCATCACGGATTGAATATACACGGACATCGCTTTAGCATCCGCCTTGCCGGACAGCCGGCCGCTTCGCTGGAGCTCGGCGAGCATGAGCGACACCTGCTCATGCAGCTCGTCGAATACAGCCGCCAGCTTCTCCCGGATACCCGGCTCGCGGCTGGATACAAGAAACTCCAGAAACAACAGCGCGGAGTCCGGATGCTCCAAACAAGCACGGAACTGCCCGCGGAGCCAGGTCGATAGAGCTTGGATCGGATCTTCAGCCTCCAGGACGGCTTGTGCCTGCATGGGAATCAGCCGCCGCTGCGCGGCAACGTTATGCTCGAGCAGTGCCACATAAAGATCCTGCTTGCTGGCATAGTGCCAGTATACCGCCCCTTTGGTCATGCCGGCATCGGCAGCGACCTGATCAAGCGTAGCACCATTGTAACCGCAGCGCGCAAATACGCTTCGAGCTGACTCCAATATTTTCGTACGGGTATCGGCCTTGGCCGGATCCCTCCCTTGATCGCTTAGCTGATCGGCGAGGTAGGCCCTCATCTGCTCCTTGCTGCCCAGATGGCGCCTGACCGTTGTCCAATGGACCCCGGCCGCTTCAGCGATATCGGCGTAGTTGATTTTATCAAGAGGCAGGCGTTCCGCCAAACTCAACGCAATTTCTATGATTCTGGACTTGGAATCCATTTCGGCCTACACCTCGTTCTGTGTATTCATATTATGCTTACATACTTTTAGGTATGCGAATATAATATATTCTCAACAAACTCCTTGTCAATGCCCAGGACGAATCGAAAAAAACCGACCCTCAGCAGAGTCGGTTTAGTCCCGCAGCCATCCATCTATTGTATAAGAGTCATCCATCCGTTGTCCAAAAAGTCATCCTGGGAATCGCCTAGCCAATCAACCTTGCATGATCCACATTCCCGCGTCGGAACTCCCCCGATCATGGGCCGCGTTTATCGCAAGGCGCCTACCGCCTGCGCCCCTTCATTCTTTTTCAGCCGGGTTAGGGGCTTTACGAGGGTATCCAGCGATAACAGGCCCAGATCGGCAAGCACCAGCGCCATTTTATAAAAAGCTCGGGTGCGGATTTTTACATACGTGTCTTTGCTGACCGGCGGGTCAAAAATATGGTTGTACACCTTGTAGTCGTACACATCGTCCTGCTTCATGTACCGTTCCCTTATCAGCAGCTGCTCGCGTTCTCCCAGCCGCTCCACGATCGATTCGATCGTGGAGCAGTAGTGCTTCCTTGCCGCAGGCATGTCTACATTATATATCGCTACCTTTGCCGTCTGATCCGAGGTCACATTCGTCGGTCCGTGGAACCGCTCGGTGTAAGAGGCCGTCACGCTCGCTTCCCTCATTTCAAACGTTATCGTTTTATAAATTCGATACTTCTCGAATACCGCCTCAATCGCGTATTGGGTTTTTCTGCGATCCAATTCAGGTAACATATGATTCATACCGTTTCACTCCCCATTGATGGTTTATCCTGGCTTTCCTTTGCCATTTGGCAGAAAATCAAGGCCATGCCGACTGTTCGTATATTTGTTCGTATTTTTCGTTATAATACCACTATCTGGAGATCTTCGTAAACGTTCAATTGTGCTGCGAAATTCAAGAAATGGGCCCTCTCGCTCTCATATTCTTGCCTTTTGGCAATATTCCTTTGTTTTTATTTTACCTGTTGGCAAAGGTATCGGATGGGTTTATACTATAAACAGAGGTTACAGATGGATTATGGTGAGGAGTGGCCGGAGCGTGGATCACAGATTTGGAGCATACTTGAAGCAGATGAGGGAAGACAAAGGGTTAAGCATCAATCAGCTCGCGCAAGCCGCTGAAATCAGCGGATCGCAAATCTCGAGGATCGAGAACGGGCTGCGCGGCATCCCCAAGCCGCAGACGCTTCGCAAAATTGCCGATGCGCTCGGGGTTCCCTATGAAGAACTGATGAGCAAGGCCGGTTATTTGGACTCGGAGCTTTCCTTGCATGAGGACCTGACCGTTCCCGATTGGGCCACGGCCAAAGATAAACGGGATTTCAAAAAAATGCTGGAGGACGACGGAGAGCTGATGTTCGACGGAATCCCCTTAAACCAGGAGGACAAGCAGCGCATCAAGGATGTGCTGACCGGCTTATTCTGGGAAGCCAAGCAGATGAACAAACGGAAAAAATAGCATGTCATGAAGGAGTACATAGCGATTACAACCCTACGACAACCCATAACAATCTCGATATTGCAGGTGAACCGGCATGGATGATCTTTTACAACCGTTAATCCGTCAGCTTGTCAGAAAACATCATACCAATTGCCCCTTCGAAATTGCGGCTTCGCTCGGCATTCATATCCGGTACGCGGACCTCGGCAAGACAACGAAGGGGCTGTATTTCCGCAAATTAAGACGCAGGTTTATCGTCATTCATAGTCAACTGCCGCCGCAGTGGCAGCGCTTCGTCTGCGCCCATGAGCTCGGTCACGATCGGCTCCATAAGGGAATCAGCCGATTTTTCCTTGAGGAGCATTCCTACTTCAGTCCGGGCAAGCTTGAACGTCAGGCGAATCGGTTTGCGGTTGCGTTATTGACGGCGGATTTGACCATTGGCCCGGGAGAGTCGTTGCATGAGTTCTACCTTCGGGCAGGCATTCCACAGGAAATGCTTTTATTTTTTAGACTTTAATCGAACATACGTTCTGATCCAATGCAATCTTTAACCTATCATGATCCAATCATGTACGGGAGGCAGACAAGCGAATATGCGGGTGACGCATTCGCAGGAAAGCCAAAAGCGGCTGCACAGCAGCCGCAAGTTCTCCACATCTGCGTGGCGTTTGTATGCTTGGCGGACTACAGGAGGGGACTTACCGGTTAGCGGGCGAACGGATGCCTTCCATCAAGAAGTCAACCATCTGCTCCAGTGCTTGCTGCAGCGTCAGCCGGCCACCGGAAGCATACTGGTCGATCAGCTGATATAATGCCCCTACATATACCTGAATGAACAGCTCGACATCAAAAGGACGAAAGATGCCTGCAGCAGCCCCCTCGTGAATAATCAGCCGGATATTCTCCCAGCCTGTATTCATGTAGGCATCGATTTGCCTCCACTGCTCCGGGTACCGGAGCTCCAATTCCTTCATCACGCGAATATCGTGGAAGGCGACGCCTTGCGGAAGGAGCGTTAATGCCCGGAACAGCTTATCCGTTAAAGGAATCGATTCGTCCTTCATCAGCTTCTCCTCCTCCGCCATCATATTCCCGATGGACTGGACCACGATATGGTCGACCAATTCCTCCTTGGATTCAAAATGCTGATACAGGGTCTTCGTGCTGATCCCGAGACGGCCTGCAACATCCCGAATGGAGAACTTCAGTCCACGCTGGGCGATTTCCTGAACGGCGGCCTGGGCGATTTTGTCCTTCATAGCGCCACCGTCTCCTTCCCGGTCACAGAACGTCCGCTTCCGATCAGCCTCGGCAGGAAGAAGAGCGGATACAGCATCAGGAACAGATTCGGCAGCCACCAGAAGAGATCGAAATCAAGCCGGATGCTCCAAAATGCAATGGCCTGCAGCCCTGAGCAAAACGTCAGCACAAGCGAAACCAGACACCACGGCCGCCATTTAATATGGCCTTTCCTGTAGAGATACATGCTCCATAACCCGGTTCCGGAGATCAGCAGATCCAGCGGAAGGAACGATAAATTCCACGCCACCAGCAGCGGATTGTCATAATCCTGATACAGATACTCCTTCGGAATCAGGCTGAAGCCGATGAGCAGCCAATACAGGATAAATCCGATATCGGTAGCGAGCATCAGTGATTTTAATGTTCGGTTCATTCCCATCCTCCTTTGTCCATGATCTATTATCCATTCTCAGTCCTCACGCAGAAATCACGGAAAACAATTTGGTTTATTTGTTTTCCATCTTACCTTACCTTCTCCACGCAATCAAGAGGAGCTTTTTATGCATGCCTTTTTAGTAACACGGACTACATACAAGAACAGCCTCCATTCTGCCGGTATGATAACCGACAAACGGAAGCCGTCTTTTTAGTTGTTTAGAGTTTTTGGCCGGGCTTGGCCCTCTCTAACTGGCCCTATTTTGCCTGTATTAAAACCGGCAAACGGGAGCCGTCTCTTAGCGGATTATGGTTCCGCTGACAAGCTGTTGCCTTCCCTCTTAGCCGTTTATGCTTTCGCCGGGACCTGATGCCCCTATGTATAGCCATCGATCCGACCGGCTCAGCGCGTCAATTCCCTAGCGGTTCAAAGATCGCGGCCTGCCGCTTCCCAATCTTCATATGCTGGAGCCTTCTGAAACGGTCATGCTTTAATTTCTGGCCTTTGTCGGAAATGACTGCGACCACCGAGCAGGCGGGATCGAGAATCGGGTGAAGCTGATCGAAAAAGCGCTGAACCGGCTCTCCGCTTCCGCCGCTCCAGCTGACCAAGTCCCCGTAAGGGAGATCCGTCATAACGATGTGAGTTCCTCTGGCTCGGTCCAGCCCCCCCTTCGGATCCGTAATATCGCTCTGGAAGCATGCCGCTTCTTCGATCGCGGATTCGGCGATCAGCTCCTTCAGGCGAGTTGCGCTTTGCAGCGCATCCCGATGGGACGGCTTTCCGTATTGTTCATACAGCGACTTGATCTGTTCGGCTCGCTGCTCGAGCCCCTCCTTGCGCAGCAGGGACAGGTTCTTTCCCGCGATGGGGAGCACATCGGGCTGAATGTCCGAGCCGATGATCCGGCCCAGCCGCCGTCCATGAAGCAGCCCGACCACAGTCAGCAAATACGCGCCTCCGCAGCAGGGATCATATAACGTGTAGGGGCCCTCAGCCCCCTTTTGTTCCAGAAGGTGAAAGCATCGCTGAGCCAGCTCGCTTGCCAGTCTTACGGGAAACGAGGTTGTGCCTCGAGCGTTGTAAAGCACCCGGCCGCTGGCAAAATCCTCGAAACTGCGCGGTGCTGATTCATATAGGTATTCCATGGCCATAATTCCTTCCATCTCTGTTCATGCAGCTGCATGCTTATCCTGATTAGATTCAACTACAGATTAACATCGATTCGCCGGATCTCCAAACCCTTTGAAGCAAGCAAGGCAGCGATGCGGCCGTTACCTCCCCGCAGCCCAAAGAAGCAACCCTAGGGCGAACCGACACGCGGGTCTCCTGAGGGTTGCTCCCATTAACTTGATCATTAGGTCGGACGAGCAAAGGGCTAAAGCCCCGACCGGTCCCTCATCCGCTCATTCGCTCATCTGCCGCCGATGCTAACCGCCTCTTTCCCCTGCATATTGTCCATGCGGACAAGAAACAGATTATCGCTCCAAATGGGACATGTAATCATAGGCCGTCGTGCCGTACACATTTTTGAAATGCCGGTTCAAATGCGCAAGATCCGTAAATCCGCATTGGGAAACGGCGAGATATACGTCGCGGCTATCCTCGATGAGATGCTTGGCCCGCTCCACCTTGCAGTTTAAGTAATATTGGTAAGGCGACATGCCGGTGTTCGCTTTAAAGGAACGGATGAACTGATATTTGGACATGCCGAAAGCATGACTGATTTCATCCAATCGCAGCACATGATCCAGATGCTCCTGCATCAGCGCCTTCGCCTTCTTGGCAAATCCGCTGTCCCGCTTACCTTCAAACCTCAGTATATCTTCATTAAAATGCCCCGCCAGCCCCAGCAGCAGCTCGCTGCACAGCGCCTCCGGCTTGCCGGTGAATATCGCCCTCGTTACATTCAGAATGCTCTGCCTTAGGCCGGCATGATACACGATCGGCGTATGGAAGCGGATGATGTCCCTCTTCTGGATCAGCTCATGAAACAGCTGCGGATGAATGTAGATCATCACATAATCAATGCCCGTGCGCTCCTGCGACCAGCCGTCATGGCTCTGCTCCGGATGAAACAGCATCACGCCGCTCTGATAGGAAGCTTGCTGGCTTCCGTCGAGGGAATACTTCTGAATTCCGCGCAGGGTGACGCCGAGAGCGTACTCCTCGTGGTAATGCTTCTTATATTTGAAATCGGTAAAGCTCGCGGACAGGGCCGTGATGCCGCACGCTTTTTTATAGATAAACCGCTCCATCTTCCATCACCCCCTCAGAAGATTCGGTAGGTCCGACACGACGATGGCTGAATACAGCAGGAACAAAGCCAAGACCGTGTTGGTCGTTCTCCGGTATTTTTGCAAAACGCCCTGAAACAGATTGCCGCACACCGCCCAGGTCATATACGCAGCCAGCCCGATCAGCGAGACAGCGACAACGAAGACGGAAATGACCGGCCCCTCGGTATAATAGGGCATGACATAGCTTGGAATGACCGTAAGGGTAAACAACACGACCTTCGGA
The DNA here is from genome assembly GCF_038003785.1 of Paenibacillus sp. FSL W8-0919. Taxonomy (NCBI): domain Bacteria; kingdom Bacillati; phylum Bacillota; class Bacilli; order Caryophanales; family Paenibacillaceae; genus Paenibacillus; species Paenibacillus sp. FSL W8-0919. Next base: position 2,325,536 of record NZ_JBBOPV010000001.1, on the reverse strand, counting down.
TTCAGAAACTGCATCAAAAACCCCGATGTGAAGGAAGCCGTCTGGTTTGTCGACGCGTTGGAAACGTCCATATGATATACCTGATACGCCAGATACAGCATGAAGAGACAGCCTACTACCCGCAGCACCGGCAGAATGAACGGCATTCCGGAGGACAGCGTCTCGCCGAGGACGACAGATAGGGCAATCAACAGGAAAAGAGCGATCGATGCCCCGGCGATATAGCGGAGCGTTCGTTTGATCCCCGACTGCTGGACCGATGCCAGAATGACGATATTCGACGGCCCCGGAGAGAACGCAACGATAAAGCAATAAATAAAGAACGAAGAAAAATTCATGACCTGCAGCTCCTTACAAGGAATTCCCTTGCATTATAGAGCGGCCGGTCGAAAAGGGTATAGTACATTATTGCGCATTCAAAAGAGCTGCCCGAGTATTCCACTGGCCGGATCCAAGGCCTTTTTTCAACCTGCCTGAACGTCCGTTTGCTCCGCCTTCGGCTGTTCCTGCGCATGGGCGCCGCCCGACAGGTTCAGCAGCACAACCCCTGCGATGATCAGCAGAATCGAGAATATCTTCAAACCGTTAATTTGTTCCGAAAAGAACGAATATCCGATCAGCGTGATGATCATAATGCCGAGGCCGGACCAGATCGCGTACGCCACCGAAATTTCGATCTGCTTCAGGCTCAGCGTCAGAAAGCTCAGGCTGCATACATAAAAAACGACCAGCAGCACGCTCGGCAGCAGCTTCGTAAATCCCTCCGACATTTTCATATTAATGGTGCCGGCTACTTCAAACAAGATCGCCAGAGCTAAATAGAACCAGTGCATCGTTTCATTTCTCCTTTCCCTGCCCCGCGGCGATGCCGAACAGCAGGATATCCATGATCGACTTCAGCAGCTCCCCAAGCGGCATCTGATGCTTCACCGTTGCCCGGGAGTCGTACATTTGCTGGATTGCGCCCAGATACAGATCGATAAACAACGGAAGCGAGATCGGCTTGATGACGCCCTCAGCCATCCCCTGCTCCATCAGCTTGCTGACGATGCCCCACTCTTCTCTGAAAAAGGTATCGAGCTTCTCCCATTGGTTATAATGAAACTTTTTGAGATCCGTCAAAAGGCGCATATCCATCTTCTCAAGCTCTTGCGGCAAACAGATCAGGATTTGATGGATTTTCTCCAGAACGCCCAGCTGTCCATCTTCCGCAATTTCCCGCTCCCGCTGCTGGATATGCTGAATTAAGCTATCAACGATCGACTCGACGATCTCTTCCTTGGAGGAAAAATGCTCATAAATGGTCCGCTTGCTGATCGCAAGCCCCTGCGCCAGATCACTGACGGTAAAGGCAAATCCCTTCTGCTGGATCAAACGCATCGTTTCTTTCAAAATACGCTCCCGCATATTCGAGCCTCCTTGTTCTTCTTACGTTGAGCCACTTGGATACGGCGCTTCACTCCCGCTTTGCCTCTGACCGGGTTGTCGTCCGCTCAAGGCGTGCTTTGTCTTTCCTGTTCTTATCCCTCAACGTGTGCTTGGTCTCTTCTGTTCTTGTCACCTCAATGCCGTAACTTGTCGTTTTTGTTCTTGTCACCTCAAAAGAGTGTTATGTGCTGTTCTGTGTTGTTGGCACCTCTAATGGGTGCAGCCTCCAAGTGGAACGCATACCGATCCAGGTATGCAAGGTTGGTACCAACAATAACATATTGGTACCAACCGTATTATATACCATTCGAACGAAAAATCCATCTCTTTTTTCACTGGTCCCATGCAGCGCCAGCCAAACGCAAAAAGGGCATCTTACGTGAAATTACGAACTTTCACGCAAAATGCCCTCGAATTTAATCAAAGCGCACATCCCCGATGCCGAACCATGGAAAATGCCCCGCAGCCGCATAAGCGCCATATGCCGCCGCCGCTAAAAGTGCGATGGTGAGCAGATCATAGCGGGAGTAGCGCGAAGGGTAAAAATAAGTTCTGCGCCGTCCCCGGTCACCGTCAAACCGCTTGGCTTCCATCGCCGCCGCAACCCGGTGCGCCCGGCGGATGCTCTGTGCCAGAAGCGGCACCACATACATCCCTGCCCGGTTCACCGCCCCGCGGACACCGCGGATCGGGACCACTCCCCGCACCTTCAGCGCTTGCCGGCGGATCACATATTCCTCCCACACCATCGGCAAAAGCCGGATGGAAGCCATAAAGCTGTAGGCGTACTTGGGAGCAAGCTTCAGCTTTTGCATCAGGCTGTAGAACAAATCGACCGACGACGTTGTCGTCACGAGCAGAAGACCTTCGCAGGCAAAAGCGATGCCTTTAAACCCCAGATGCAATCCACGATAAAAGCTTTCCTCCGATACCTTGAACAGACCCCATTCCCACCAAACCGTGTCTCCCTTCCCGAACAGCATCATGGAGGATGAGGAAGAGATGAACGCGAGCAGAAACGGAATGAAGAACAGCAGCATCTTCCATGTGCGGACACCGGACAGCGCCAGGAGACATAGCATAAAGATCAGCGCCTGATACGCCACAAAGTCAATGTCATGCGTCAGCACCGTCATCAGGAACAGGGAGCAGACGAGAAGCAGCTTCACCACCGGATTTGCCCGGTGCAGCCACGTGATGCGGACCGGATTCCATATATTCATGACCTCACCTCCGCGTACGGTCTGCCGGAAGATTCCTTGTTGTCCTCACGGGCGCCAAATTCCTTGGCTTCGTCCTCCGCCCTCATTGGCGGATAACCGTTCTCCTGGAAGCCGGGAGCTCTCCTTGCCGCCAGCCTGGGCGATGCCATCCTGGAGACCAGCTGCCCTTGACGGATCTCCCAAATATGGGTGGCCGCCTGCTCGGCGATTCGCATCTCGTGGGTAACCATCACGATCGCCGTCCCGGCCTGGCGCAGCCGTTCGCACATCTCCAGAATCGCAAAGGTATTCCGTGCATCCTGGCCAAACGTAGGCTCATCCAGCAGCAGCACCGCCGGCTGTCTGGCCATGGCTGTGGCCACGCTGAGGCGGCGTTTCTGGCCCGTGGATAGCTGGTATGGATGCCGGCTCTCCTTGCCGTCTAGTCCGAATCGCTCTAGCGTCCGGCGGGCCTGCTCAGCCGCCTCATCCGCGGACATGCCGTCCACCAGCAAGGAGTACGCCACCTCATCCGTAACGCGCTCCGTCACGAATTGCAGCTCGGGATTCTGAAATACGAATCCGATTCGGCGGAGCATCCGTTCCCTTTGTTTGCGGTTTCGTCTTCCTTTCCCTAACGGAACCTCCCCCCCGCCGAGGAGGTACATGCCTTCCGCATTCAGCAGCCCCATCAGGCTCAGAAGCAGCGAGCTCTTCCCCGCTCCGTTCGGCCCGACAATCGCAATAAAATCGCCCGGATACACCTCCGCCCCTTGGACGGTAATAACGGCTTTGTCCCACCGCTTGCCTGAGAACTGGGCCAGCTGAACGGCAGGCTTGCTCTGTTCTGCCGACGTAAAGTCGGCTCCGGTAAGCCGTCCGGACTCCTCAACGGAATGGAGTCGTTCCCGGTTCTGTAGCCGAGCGGCTTTTCCCAAATCCCTGGCGAAGGAGTCATCCTGGCGGGATCCGCCGGAGGAGGTTCCAAGCGGTGCAAACACCTCCATGCCGGATGGGGACACTGCATAATCGTCCCATACGCCGGGATACCAGATGCCGAATTCCTTCAGCTCCCGCGAATAGCGGGCGAATACGTCGGCCGGCGTGCCTTCACCCAGAATCGTCCCATCCGGGCCAAAAAGCACGACCCGGTCTGCATATTCAGCCATTTCTTCAATCCGGTGCTCCACGATGATCAAGGTGCGCCCTGCGGACACAGCCTTCACCGCCGTCCAGATTTGCTCGCGGCCCTCGGGATCGAGCAGCGCCGACGGTTCATCCAGCAGCAGCACCTCCGGCTCCAGCAATAGGGCAGAAGCCAGTGCAAGACGCTGCTTCATCCCTTGCGATAAATGCGCGATTTTGACATGGAGCGACTCCAGCTCCAAGCCGACGGCTTGCAGCGCTGCCTGCATCCGCTCTTCCATCTGCTCCCGTGGAACGCATTGGTTTTCCAGGACGAATGCCAGCTCCTCGTCGACGAACGGCATGCAGAACTGGGTGTCCGGATCCTGGAACACATATCCCCAGGAAACGGGAAGCTTCTGCGCCTGGCATTTCATCGGCACCTCCGTCGCCCGGGGAATCATCCCGCTCAGCACCTGAAGAAGCGTCGATTTGCCGCAGCCGCTTGGACCCAGCAGCAGCACCTTTTCTCCGCGGGCGGCGGAGAACGAAAGATCTTTAAACATCAGCCGCTCCTCGCCCGGGTATTTAAGGCGCAGCCCTTCTACATAAAGCGCCGGTTCCTCCTGCGGATCATTAGGCGCATCCACCGTGTTTACGAAGTGTACGCCCGTTTGCATTTTAGACATGGCGCGAATCGTCCAGCGCCTCATATTCTTTTTGCGATGCCGGACGCAGCAGGGAGGTTACGCCGGTACGCTCCAGCGCTTTGGCGAGGACGAGCATCAGAAGGCCTGCAATGACGGCGCCGCTGAAGATCCGCATGCCGTATTTCGCCAGGAACATCCAGGTCTGAAGATCGTCCGTGTAGCTGTAGAAGAAATCAAGGAGCATCGAGCCGACGGCGGCAGCGGCCCCCGCCAGAGCCACCGTGAAGGCAGAAGAGCTGCGGTAGCGGGTTGCGGCAAATACGAGCTCGGCCCCCAAGCCTTGAATCAAGCCGTACATCAGGAGCGTAAGCCCCCACCCGCTGCCGAACAGCACTTCGACATGCGCGGCTGCAACCTCTGCAATGATCGCCACGCCAGGTTTCCGGATCAGCAGATAGGCCAGCGTCGCCGCGGCAAACCACATGCCATACAGCAATTCGTCCGCTTCGAAAAAGAGCGGCTTCAGCAGGTTGTATACCGATCCCCAAAAGTGATACACCACGCCCAGCACCAGCGATACAAGCACCGTCACCAAAATATCGCTCAGTCTAAGCCCTTTTCTCGGCTGAGCCCCCATTATGCCTTGCCTCATCGTTTCCATCGTACAATTACCCCTCTCCATCGCAATTTTTTAAAAGTGGAAAAAAATCACAACAAAAAACCGTCTGGAAACGCGCAGACGGAAATTAGGCCCTAATATGAGCAGGGTCGGATATTCTCTACGCTGGCATTACCCAGTTCAGATTAACGGTCAACAGCGGATAGCAGCTGCAATCTCAGCCTGATTCACTCAAGCACCCGTATTCCCTATTCGGTTTTATGTTAACTTTAAAATACACAGCCTTTCCTGATTTGGCAAGGGTCTTTTTTTCTTCAAGGCCTGTTTGTTGATTTCCAGCCGATTCTATGTCAATATCAGAGTGATTGCTTTTCAAGCATCATCGATAGCTTAGGTCTTTGCACAAAAAAGGAGAATAACATGGCCAAACGATTGCTGCGTCTGATGACAGAGCTCTCCTCCCGAAAGTGGTTGTCCCATTTGGTGGGGCAGTTCTCCCACAGCCGGTTGAGCCGTCATCTGATCCCTGCATTTATTCGAATATACCAAATCCCGGCGCATGAAGCGGAGAAAGAGCTGCATGAATACCGCTCGCTCAATGAATTCTTCTCCCGCCGATTAAAGCTCGGCCTGCGGGCCATAGATACGACCGCCGACGCGATGGTGAGCCCGGTTGATGCGACGATTACCGCCATGGGCACCATCGATACCGGCACCATCCTCAACGTCAAGGGACAGGATTACACCATTGAAGAGCTGCTTGCGCAGTCTCCGAGAATCGAGAATTATGTGAACGGTTACGCGTTCGTCTTATATTTAAGCCCGACGGATTACCATCGCATTCACGCCCCCGTTACCGGCGTGCAGATCGAGCGGGAGCACCTCAAGGGCAAGGTGTATCCCGTCAACGATTTTGCCATGACCCATATCCGGTCGGTGCTTAGCCGCAACGAAAGGCTCATTACCTATATCAAGCATGACTTCGGTGAGGTTGCCGTGGTCAAGGTCGGAGCATTGAACGTAAGCAGCATCCGTTATGCCGACGAGAACGTGACGAAATGGCAGATCGGGGATGAGCTTGCATACTTCGAATTCGGCTCAACCGTCGTGCTGTTGACCGAGAGCGGCACCTTTACCCCCCGGGGAGATCTTACCCTCGGGACGACGGTTAAAATGGGCGAGCTGCTCGGCATCCTCCATCCGCCCGCAGACAAGAAGCAGAAGCGGGATGCGTGCTTGGAGAAGGAGCTGTGTACGGAAAAATAAGAACGTCCTTGCGGATGCCTTCATTCATGACCGCAATGACTCCCGTTGCGTCCCTATCGAACAAGGACAATGTTAGACCTTATTCTCTTCCCAATAGCCGGACGATCAGCCGCTGAAAGAAGCGGTCGGGCAGCCATGCCTTGATCCGCCCGGTCAGCCGGGTGCTGCGGGGAAGCCGGTACCGGAAGCTCGGATGCTTCATACCGGCGATTCGAGCCACCAACCTTGCAACCTCGAGCGGATCCCCGCTCTTTTTGGCGGTCCGTTCGGAGTACGCCAATACCCGCTTCAGCATCCCGCTGTATGGCGAACCCTCCCTCACCTTCAACTCCCCGAAGCTCTTCCTCCAGATCGGCGTGCCGTAAGCGCCGGGCTGCACCAGCACCACATCGATGCCTAGAGGCATCAATTCCATGGCGAGACTTTCGCCAAGGCCTTCAACGGCAAATTTGGAAGCGGCATACGGGCCGTACCCCGGAAAGCCAACAACGCCGCTGATGCTGCTGATCAGAATCATTTTGGATTTACCGGTCCGCCGCATCAACGGCAGCATGCTTTGCGTCACGGAGACGGTTCCGATCACATTGGTCTCGAGCTGTCGTCTCCACTCGCTGAGCGGCACCTCTTCCACGAATCCGCCGACCGCGATGCCTGCGTTATTCACCAGCACATCCAGGCGCCCGAGCTCCTGCTCCACGGAGCGTGCAGCTGCCTGTACCTGCTCTTCGCTGCAAATATCCAGCTCGATCACTCGAATCCGCTCAGCCACACCGAACTTCGCCGCCTGCTGCAGGAGCTCCCCGGCTGCCTCCGGCCTTCGCATCCCGGCTGCGACATCATACCCGCCTTTCGCCAGCTCGATGCTGATCAGCAGTCCGAAGCCGCTGGATGCGCCTGTCACCAGAGCTGTCTTTTGATTCGCCGCTTTCATAAACTCCATCCCCCCAGCTTTTTCAATCATGCAGTCGCCAGTTCCCTGCTTGGCCTTATACCTTGCCGCAACTCGAAAACCTCTTATAAACCGCTTCCGAATATCCGTAAACTGATCATACACGGGGTCGGTCCCAAGCTCAATCGTGAAACTTAGAGCTCGAGCATAAAGCCAAGGGGCATCACGCAAGTCCCATGTAAAAAGAGAGCCCTCCCGGACTCCCTTTTACGTTTAACTTATAAAATAATTCCAACATGGTGCTTCTCACCAACCAGGTATGTACAAGGCACTTGAAGATCACCCGGCTGGGCTGCTAGCTTTGGATCATCGTATATAAAATCGGGGTCACGCCTGTTATCCCCGGACAAAATACTCAGGCTCCATCAAAACCATACATCAAGATGCCCTTGGTTTATGGTCGACTTCATGCGGCGCAGCCGATTTCGAAAAATACTGCCGCCGCCGCGACTGAAAAACCGCCCGCGCACCCGTCTTCTTGGGCTCATTCCCGTACACCCCCTTTCAAAGCTCACTTGCTCTCTATATACCGTAAGCGAGGATTACCCTAAATTGCTTACGTTGAAACCCCGAGGCCCCTTCCGCTTCGCGAAGAGCATGCGTGAACGGTAGGGAGCGGGGGAATCACCTGATTTCGGACGGACTCTTTCCGGTATACTGCTTGAATTGCCGGCTGAAAAAGAAAATGTCGCGATACCCGAGGGCGTCGGCCACTTCCGTGACATTCATTCCCTGGTGCACCAGCAGATGCTGCGCCCGCTCGATCCGCATCTGGATAATATAGGATTGGACCGGCGTACCGATCAGCTCCTTGAATTTGATCGAGAAATAACGCGGGGACAGTCCGGCTCTTGCCGCCAAATCCTCCACGCGATGCGGAATCCCCGGGTGCTGGCGCACATAATTGGCGATTTCGTGGATCGCCTCCATCAGCTGGTTGCTGGCTTTTTTTACGACAGGCTCATTCAGGTCGGACCGCAGCAGATGAATCATGAGCTGCTTCAGGATAAGCTGGCCCTCTTCTTCCGCCCCGTAAGGCTTGTCCAGATACAACCGGACATACCGGGCCAGCAAATATTCGAAATCCATCGTCTCGCCCAGCTGCCGGTACGGGGCCGGAATGTCCGTAACCGGTTCCTTCACGTCAAAATGTATATATGTTAAAACGAGCGGCTTCTGCGGATTATGCGTCGCGCTGGTATGGTCGCCCGGACGGAACAGGAAGCAGCTTCCTTTACCGATCTCATACGGCTTATCATTCAGTTCCAGCGTACCTTCACCGCTCCATACATAAAACAAATCGTAGTTCTGCATGGGCCGCTCGCGTTTCTGCCACTTCCAGCCCGGCTCGCAGACGATCTTCGCGAGCGCGGGCATTATTACAAAAGAAGACGGCGATGCATTCAGCATCACGTCATTCCCCCTCATCTCTTTTAAAAATATTCTCTCTCCATCATACCCGGTTTTCCGTTTTTTTGCATGTCCGCCCATGCCGATGCCAAACGGAGAACGCCTGCTTCGATATTTGCCCGCTCCAACTGGGAAAATCCAAAGCATGCGCCGGGCGGACCAGGCGTGCAGCTGTAAACGGTCGCATCGCGAAACAGCACGCCGCGATTGCGTGCGGCTTGGCGAAACGCGTGATACTCGGCGGGCGATTGCAGCCAGTCGGCATATACATGAAGCCCCGCGTCGCAGGGCCGGAGCCGGAATAAGCCGCCTGCATGAGCGTCCATCGCTTCGCGGAGCGTTTGATACCTCGCGCCGTAGCGCCGGGTCATCCGCCGGAGATGCCGCCCGTAACCGCCGCTGGCGATGAACCGTGCCAACGCCCGCTGCTCCAGCACGCCGGGCGAGATCGGATCATACAGCGACTTGGCCCTGACGACGGCATTCGTAAGACTCGGAGGGAGCACCGCATAACCGATTCGCAGACCGGTGAACATCGTCTTGGAGAAGGAGCCGACGAAGATCACCCTTCCCTCGTCATCGAGCATCTTCAATGGCTCGATCGGCTTGCCTCCCCAGCGAAGCTCGCTGTCGTAGTCATCCTCGATAATGTAAGCCTGGCGGGTTCTCGCCCAGTTCAGCAGCGCCCGCCGCCTCTCTAGCGGAAGCACGGCTCCCGTAGGGTACTGCCGGCTCGGACTAACGACCAGAAGCCTGGCGTCCCAGTCGGCGGGGACAAGCCCGGAAGCATCAACCGGAGCCGGCAGCGGAATCCCGCCGGTAGCGGACACGCCCCGGCGGATCCCGTCGTAGCCGGGATCCTCGATCACCGCGCGGTCGCCGGGGTCCAGCAGGAGCTGGAAGAGCAGGACGATGCCCTGCATCGACCCGCTGAAGATTATGATATGCTCCGGCTTCGCCTGGATGCCCCGCGTAAACCGAAGATGTCCGGCAATCGCCCGCCGAAGCTCCATCGCGCCTGCAGGCGGAGCGCCGGAGGACAGCTCCTTCCCTCCGCTCCCGCCGGCATAGTTCAACGCGCTTCGCCATTCGTCATACGGAAAATCCTCCATCGGCATGCGCGCATCGGCAAAGGATATGGTTCCTTCAGGCGGAGCCAGCTCCGACCGGCGGGCCTCGGCGGATTCGTCCCGGAGCTCCGCAAGCCGCCGGCCCCAGGCCGACAGCAGCGGGACCGCTTCGACAGGAGGCGGCTGCTCAGGCACCGTGATCCCCTCGGCGACATAAGTGCCGCTTCCCTGCCTTGAGACGACATAACCTTCCGCCATCAGCATGTCATAGCTTTGCGCAGCGGAGCCTCTGGATATGCCGTAAAGCTTGGCAAGCTCCCGGGTAGCGGGCAGGCGCGTCCCTTCCGGCAGTCTGCCGCTGTGAATCGCAGCGCGAATGGCATGATAAAGCGCCAAATATTTATATTTATACTGCTCGACGTATGTCTCGAACGGAAGCCCAAGCTCCACCGAAGGGACCTCCCTTATTTTAAATTGGACTATATAAATTAATGTAAATTGGCGCTTTTTCCTTGTCAATGTTCGTCGTATGCTGATACTCATCACAATGCGATGGAGGGAGAGCGTAATACCATGAGAAGAGACGAATTTGCAATCGAGGATCCGAAGGAGATCGAAGACTTCCTGAACGGAATGAGCTTCGGCTTTCTTGGAACCGTGGATGAACACGGGCTGCCGCGGGTTACGCCGCTGAATTTTGTTTATGTACAGGGGAGCTTCTACTTTCACGGCAGCCGGCTGGGCGAGAAAATGGAGCACTTGCGCCGCACTCCCGCCGTCAGCTTTACGGTGGCCGATGAGTATGCTTTGATCCCTTCCTATTTCTCGGATCCGGAAATGGCATGTCCCGCTACGGCCTACTTCAAGAGCGTAACGGCAGCAGGAGAAGCCGTCCTCGTCCATGATCTTGAGGAAAAAGCATTAGCGATGGAAGCCATGATGCGCAAGCTCCAGCCCGAGGGCGGCTACCGTACCATCGACGCCGGAGACCGCGCCTATGCTTCCCGGCTCAAGGGTGTAGCGGTAATCAAGCTCGTTCCGAAGCGGATGAGCGCCAAATTCAAATTCGGCCAAAATTTGAAGCCTGACCGGCTGCAGGACATGATCGGACGGCTTGAGGAACGCGGCCGGACCCGGGACGGCGAGACGGCTGCGCACATCTGTAAATATTACCCTGGACCGCGTTAAGTCTGGGCATTTATCCGTGACGGTTCCCGGGTCTGATGGTATAATGAAAGGCAATGAAAATGTAAGAAGCTTTCATGCATTCGCCTCTTACCTTAACCAAAAGTACTCGGAAGGAAGGAACCATTTCATGAACCCATTGGCTGGACAATTGAACGAGAAACTGTTAGCAGGCAACCCGCATGTGTATGACATGCTCTCCACGCTCGGCAAAGAAATATACTTCCCGAAGGAAGGAATTCTGAGTCAGTCGGCGGAGGCATCCGCCCAAGCGAAGAAATATAACGCAACGATCGGCATCGCCACCGAAGGCGGCATCCCGATGCATCTTGGCGTGATTCAGGATAAGCTTTCGGCTTTCCAGCCGAAGGATCTGTATCCTTATGCCCCGCCGGCAGGCAAGCCCGAGCTGCGCTCCGTATGGCGGAACAAGATGCTCCGTGAGAATCCGTCCTTGGAGGGAAAGAGCTTCAGCAATCCGATCGTCACCAATGCCCTGACTCATGGTCTCAGCATCGTGGCCGACCTGTTCGCCGATGAGGGCGATGCGGTCATTTATCCGGACAAGAACTGGGAGAATTACGAGCTGACTTTCGGCATCCGCCGCCATGGCGTTCATGTAACCTATCCTCTTTTCACTGAAAATATGAAGTTTAATGCGGAGGGACTTCGCGAGGCTCTTCTGAACCAGAAGGATAAAGGCAAAGCGATCGTTCTGCTGAACTTCCCGAACAACCCGACAGGCTACACGCCGGGAGCCGAGGAAGGCGCAGCCATCGTATCCGCGATTACGGAAGCCGCCGAAGCCGGCATCAATGTTGTCGTCGTGACCGATGACGCATACTTCGGACTGTTCTTCGAGAACTCCTTAACGGAATCGCTGTTCGGTCATCTTGCCGGCCTCCATCCGCGAATCCTGCCTGTGAAAGTCGACGGCGCTACGAAGGAAGAATATGTGTGGGGCTTCCGCGTAGGCTTCATCACCTTCGCCTCGGAGAACCAGGATGTGCTGGATGTACTTGAGCAGAAGACCCTCGGCATCATCCGGGCAACCATCTCCAGCGGTCCGCATCCTTCGCAATCGTTCGTCCTCGAAGCGCTGAAGGCTCCGGAATTCGAGGAGCAGAAGCAAGAGAAGTTCAGCATCATGAAGGGACGCGCCAATAAAGTAAAGGCCATTCTCGACAGCGGCAAATACGGTGATGTCTGGGAATACTATCCGTTTAACTCGGGATACTTCATGTGCCTGAAGCTGAAGACGGTATCGGCTGAAGCGCTTCGGTCCCATCTGATCCGCCAATACGGCGTCGGGACGATTGCCCTGGGCGAAGAGGATCTCCGGATTGCATTCTCCTGCATTGAAGAGGAGTACCTGGAGGATCTGTTCGACCTGATCTACCAAGGAATTCAGGATTTGCAGCAGGCTTAAGCCGATAGACCCTTGTCCCGCTTTGCATCAGATCATCTTTCTGTGATAAATAAACGCTCGCCCATACACATAGCCCCCCTGCAACATACAATACCATGTACTACAATTCAACTAAGTGAAAGGGGAATGAACATGGGTGCAGTTGAAGATGTAAGAGGATGCGGCGGATACGGCGGATATGGCGGTGGATACGGAGTAGGAGCCATTCTGGTTCTCTTTATCCTGCTCGTTATCATCACTCGTTCTTTCTGGGTCTAAGCCACTTCCTAGCTGGCGGCACGGATAATGACAGGTCGTCCGACCCCGAAGGACACTGCGGCTTCTGCTGCTGATACGGCTACTATTCATACGAAAGCAATAGAGGAAGGCCGGGATGGATGCATCCCGGCCTTCCTCTATTTATCATCATCTTCGTCTATCTCTTTATCATCATCTTCGCCTATCTATTCATCATCATCGTCGGCTCGCCGGTTCTTTCGCACGGCGTTCCAGCGGGACAAAAGAACCAGCGCGATCCCTCCTGCCAGCGTGAGAAGCGTCCGATCCGGCGTTCCGGGAACGGCCGGGATCAACGGCAGCCACAGCAGCACGGCCCAGAACAGCTGCACCTGAAAGATCAGCTTGTTCTCGCTCTCCCGCCTTGTCCCCTCGGGGAGCGGGTAAATATGCAGCCAGAATGATTCAGGATGAAGCTTGCGCAGGGCGGACAGCTGCAGTCCGATGATCAAGAGCCCGATCCAATATACGGCTGCCGAAGCCCAGTCATCCCGGGTGAGCCATACGAGCAGCACTCCCAGTAGCCCGACCCGCACCAGAATGCCCAAGATATCGCTGCGGGCAAAGCTCTTGACGAGCAAATACCGGTAGGCTTCGTCCTTGCCCCATGGAATGCCCCTTCCCCATCCCGACAGCCATTTCCTGGCGTGCACGCGCTGTTCGCGCTGCGGCACATTCACGAACCAGCTCAGCACCAGCATGACCCGTCCGGCCTGTCTGCGTTCAATGGCGATTAACCGCTCCCAAGCAACAAGGTGCCGGACAGGAAAGCGCACAGCGAACCCATACGCGAGACCGAGCAGCGCGATAAAAATCAGGCTTCGCCCGGACGGATGCCACAGCCAAGCGGCAATGCCGAGCGCCGAAACGGCCCACCGCAGTAAACGGTAAGCGCCTGCCGCGGTACGGGACACCATCAGCTGCTCCCTCCAGCTTCCGTAACTGGCGAGCAGCTTGAGGGCAACCAGCACCAGGAATGTGACCAGAAGCGTCTTAGGTGATGTATCACTGCGTATGTACAGAGGCCATAAGATAAGGAGCACGATGCCTAAACCGATGATTTTGTACACGACACCGCTAATCCAGCCTTTGCGAAAATAAGTGCTCATTCGGGATTCCTGCGGCAGCAGAAAAACGGTGTCCGCCGAGCGCAGATACGTGCGTACGCTGCTGTTAATGACGATCGGGAGCAAAATAACCAGCATGATCCAGCGAATCGGGAGCCCCTGCGGAATATGCTGCAGAAAGGCCGTATACCACGCCGCGAACGCGATCAGCAAGAACAGCGTAACGACGGCGACCCCGCTTTGTATGACATAACCCAGATAGGGCAGGATATCGCCCCAGAACTGGCCGCGCCGTTTATCATACAGCTCGCGCAAGTTCATATGCCGCTACCGCCTTGAACCAATACATTAAACAGCTCCTCCAGCGGAAGGCCCGGTCTTCCCGCTTGCTCCCGCATTTCCTCCAGTGTTCCTTGGGCAATAATGCTGCCGCGGTGCAGCACCACAAACCGGTCGCAATAATTCTCGATGGTGGAGAGGATATGCGAGCTTAACAGGATGGAAGAGCCTGAAGCCTTTAGCTCCAGCATGAAATCGAGCAGGGAGCGGATCCCCAGCGGATCCAGCCCGAGGAAGGGCTCATCGATAATATAAAGGGAAGGTCTGGCCACGAATGCGCACATGATCATCACCTTTTGACGCATCCCTTTGGACAGATGCGTTGACAGGCTGTCCATCTTCTCCTCCATCCGGAACAGCCTCGCCAGCTGCTCCCCCCTCGATTCATAATCCTCGCGGGAAACGCCGTAGGAACGGGCCGTAAATTCCAAGTGCTCGCGTACCGTCAACTCATCGTACAGAAGCGGGGATTCGGGAACAAAGCCCAGTGCACTGTGATACGCCTCGGAGTCCTCCGTCCGGCGCTTGCCCTGGACCTCAATCTCTCCCTTCTGCGGATTCATCAGTCCGAGGATATGCTTCATCGTCGTGCTCTTCCCCGCCCCGTTCAATCCGATCAGACCGACCATCTCCCCCGGCTGCACCTGGAACGTGATATCATGCAGAACCGGACGGTTTATGCTGTACCCGCCGCTTAATCCTTGAACAGACAACACCGGCTGCTCACTCATTACCACATCACCTCTTCTACTTAAAAAAACACCGAACCCTGCCTCGGTCAGAGCGCTTGTGCGTCCAGTTGAGGATACCGGGCCTGGCCCGGCTCTAAGCCGATTCTACGGATTCGTATTGGATAAATATAAGCCGTGCCGCAGGTCAGCCCCGCGGCGGTTTATTCTTCAGCCATTTCGGCGCACCCTTGTTCTTGCGGTCGCGCTCCCTCTCGCTCGGACGTTCTCCGTTCGCTTTGCCGTTGCCTGCCCGTCCCTTCGAGCTGATCGACGCCGGCTTCCGGGCAGCCGGCTTGTTCGCTCGATTGCCGGCATGGGAACCACGACCGGCACTGTCCCGCTCCGAAGCGGAGCGTGGCGTGCGAATTTTCCCGCCGTATAGGACTCTCTCTTCGATCGAAATGCCCAGCTCGCGGTTGAACTTACGCATAATGAAGGTTTGCCGGTCAGTCACAAGGGTAATCGCAAGCCCCTTACGCCCCATCCGTCCTGTCCGTCCTGCACGATGGGTATAGTGCTCGGCATCAATCGGCGGATCATAGTTGATGACCATGCCGAGACCTTCGATATCCAGCCCACGGGCAGCAACGTCACTTGCTACAAGCAGCTTCGTCCGCCCTTCCCTGAATGCGTTCAGGACCCGGCTCCGAGTCAGCTTGTCGGCGTCTCCGTACAAGGCGGCTGCATTCAAGCCGAGATAATTCAGCTTGGCTTCCACCTCGGCCAGATCCTCCGTGGCGTTCACAAAGACGAGCGCCCGTTCGGGATCGTAATGGCGGACGATCCGGCGAAGCATGTCCAGTTTGTCCCGTTCTTCGGATACGAAATAATAATGCTCCAGACCGGACGGCGTCCGGCGCTCCGGATCGATCCCGATCTCAACCGGCTGATCCATTTCCTTCTTAGCCAGCTCGGCCGTCTCAGGACCGACCGTTGCCGATAGGAATACGAGCTGACGGTCGCGCAGCGCGCTGCGCAGGATCCGTTCCACATCGCTCGCACCGCCTGACTGAAACACCTGATCCACCTCGTCAATGACGATGGTGGTTACCTGGTGCATTTTGAGCTTGCGAATTTCGATCAGCTCCCGGATGCGTCCCGGCGTTCCGACGATCAGCTGAGGATGCTGCTTCAGCTTCTCGATCTGTCGCTTGGCCGCCGCGCCGCCGATTAATCCGATGACGCCGATGCCGCGAGCCTCCCCATAACGCTCGCCCTCTCTAACGATCTGGATCGCCAGCTCCTGGGTTGGAGCGACAATCAGCTTCTGTGCTGCCTTTACCTCCGGGTCGATGCCCTGAAGGATCGGAAGCAGGTAAGCCAGCGTCTTGCCGGTTCCCGTCTGGGACGTTGCAAGCACGTCCTTGCCCGCAAGGATCGGAGGAATGGCTTCGGCCTGAACCGGTGACGGCGCCACAATGCCGAATTCCGAGAGCCTTGCCGTTAAATCCTCTGCTATTCCCAATGTATGAAACGTAGTTGAAGTCATATGATCGTCCATCCTTTATTTTATCGGGTCTCATTCGTTCCTTCTCATTATATGCCAAAACCGGGCGCTCACCAAATACAACCTTTCGGACAAGCATTTGGGAAGAAAATCTTCGCTTTATCATAACCACCTGTTATTTGCCGATTTTAGTGTAAAATGAATTAAAAGGATATGACTGGGGGGAGATTTACCATGACTGCAAAGGTCGAAGCACTGCTTGATAACATCACGAAAGAACTCCGTCATCTGCCCGGCGTTGTCGGCGTCGTGCTTGGCGGATCCAGAGCCAAAGGGACAGCAAGGCCGGATTCGGATATCGATATCGGCATTTATTATGATGAATCCGAGGGATTCCAGGTCGAGCATATCGCGAAGGCGGCGAAAAAATTGGATGACGAGCATCGCGAGGGCATTATCACTTCGCTCGGGGAATGGGGTGCCTGGGTTAACGGGGGCGGCTGGTTAGTGATCGAGGGGTATCATGTGGATTTCTTATTCCGCGATATTCACCGCGTGTCCAGAATCGTGGAGGAATGCACGAAGGGATCGGTTTCAGCCCATTACCAGACCGGGCATCCGCACGCTTACCTTAATGTGATGTATATGGGTGAGCTGTCTGTTTGCCGCATTTTGTCCGATAAGGATAACCGCATTCAGACGCTTCAGGCGAAGACGAAGCCTTATCCTCAAGCTTTGAAGAGCGCCATCGTCGGATTTTTCACCTTCGAGGCATCCTTCTCCCTGATGTTTGCGGACGATAACGCGTCCAAAGACGACATCACCTACGTTGCCGGCCACGTCTACCGGTGCATTGCCTGCTTGAATCAAGTGCTGTTCGCCAAGAATGAGACCTACTGCATTAACGAGAAGCGCGCGGTGGCCATGATCGAGTCCTTCCCGCTCAAGCCGGATCGCTACAAGGAACGGCTGGACCAGGCGATCACCCTGCTCTCGGCAGATGCCGGGCAGACGAAACAGGCTCTCCGCCTGCTGCGCGACATTCTCGCGGAGACGGAAAGCCTGTAGGCTGTTGTTTATTTCTGATTCATCCACCGATGGGATACACGATCCGCAAATCTCGGAAACAGTTGATATAAGCGAATGCCGACAGCGGCCAATCTTGGCAGATTGAGCTCTTCCTTGCGTTTGATAATGAGCTTGACGACCTGTTCGGCTACATATTCCGGCTTCATCATAAGCCAGCCGACATTTTTGACGTATCCGCCCGAAGGATCGGCCAAGGAGAAGAACGGCGTATCAATCGGTCCCGGATTGACGGTCGAGACGGTGATGCCTGTATGCCGCAGCTCCTGCCGCAGAGCATTGCTAAGTCCCAATACGGCATGCTTCGTGGCAGAGTAGGCAGTGGATTTGGCAGTGCCGATCTTCCCTGCCATCGAGGCGATATTGACGATCTGCCCGTCGCCTCGCTCCAGCATCCCCGGCAGGACTGCCTGGGTGCACCGTACAATCCCCATATAATTGACGTCCATCATATCTTCAAATTCAGAGGCAGGCATATCCAGGAATGCCTCGAACTTGCCGTATCCGGCATTGTTCACCAGCACATCGATTCTGCCGTGCTTCCGGGATGCCTCTTTCAACACCGAATCCACCTGATGGGGGTCTTGTACGTCCATGACGACCAGCTCATGGGGTCCTTTCAAGCGGCTGCCGGCTTCCCGCAGACGCTCCATCGAACGTCCGGCCAGTATAACGACCGCGCCTTCGTCGGACAGCCGCTGGGCTATCAGGGCCCCGATGCCGCTGGAAGCGCCCGTCACCGCGATCACTTTATTTTTGAGCATGATTTCGTTATCCCTTCCTTTGCCGCTAGAGCTGCCTACCAGTGCCTGCCGGCTTCCCGGCATTGCTCTGCAGGAGCCCGGCGGCTCACTTGGTCTTATTTTACGAAATCATGACTTGAATATCCAGTTCGCCGATGCCTTCCATCATGAGGGGAATGCACAGCGCCTTTTTCTGAAACAGGCCGGAGGCATGATCCGATTTAATCACCCGCGGCGGCGTAATATCAACGCTTACTCCTTGGTTGGACAAAATCATGCTGGCATTGCCGCTAATCATATTGCCCAGCTCTGATATCGCACTCTGTCCCATCTCGTCCATTTCGGTAATGACATATCCGCCCATCATGGCCGATACCATGTGCAGCGCTACCTTCTCCTGGATCCCAAATACGATATCCCCGTTCATTTGCCCTGTCATTCCGATTTGGATCCAGATATGATTCTCGATAAATCCGATCTCCTTGACCCCAAGATTCCCCGTGGAAGGTGAAACCTGTATGACTTGCTCGATCACATGTCGTGCGGACTCTAAAAAAGGATTGATGACTTCCGCTTTCATTCCTTACTTTCGCCCCTTTCACTGGGTTGTTGGTCAGGGTCCCAAAGTCCCAACGATTTATTTAAACATTATAATGGATACCCTTTAATAAATCATCACAAATTAGCGACAACCCCCTATTCCAACAGCTCTTCCAACTTTGGAGCTATCGTAATAACGTCGATTTCGCATTCGGTCATCCATTCGCTTAAAAGGTACTTTGGTCTCACCTGAAGCTATGTCTACTTTACTATTATCGGATGCATTCGCAATCTTTTAATAATAAATGTCCGGATTTCGAAACTTTTTAGCTGACACAAGCGGAATGCTGCCTCAATTGCTCCTTCAGGCAGAATACCCTATAATTTAAATAAAGCGGGCTGCACGTGGATTTACGAGCGGAAGAATCATATCAAGTAAGGAGGAAGGCTATGAACATCAGCCAATTGGAAACGCTAATTACCATCTCCAAAACGATGAGCTTTCGCAAAGCCGGAGAGCTTCTTAATCTGACACAACCGGCCGTATCGGCTCAGATCAAGAGCTTGGAGGAAGAGTTCAAAACCGTGCTGGTAGACCGGAGCCAACCGGTAACGTTAACCGACCGTGGACAGGTGTTCGTGGAGCATGCCGAGCAAATTCTGAGCATCGTGGACGAGCTGAAGCAGCGGCTGTCGGATCTAGACCAGACGCCTCAAGGGCATATTCAATTAGGTACGACCACTTCCATCGCCATTCAGATTCTGCCCCGGGTTCTTTCCTACTTCCAGGATCAGTTCCCCCACATTAAAACAACCATTCAATCCATGGCATCCTCGCAAATCTACCATAGCGTGGAGAATGGTCTCATCGACATCGGAATCGGTTATTTGATCGAACGCAATCCCAACCTCAGCACATCCATCCTGTACTACGATACGTTTGAATTAGTTGTATCCCCTCAGCACCCGCTGGCCAAACTATCCAAGGCAAGCATCGATGTGCTTGGCAGCACGCCTCTTATTTTGCTATCGCGCGATACCGTTGGCCGCCGTTTCGCCGACGACGTCATGAAGAAACACGGCATCGATCCTCAGGTGGTCATGGAGCTGTCCAGCAGCGAGGAAATCAAACGGATGGTTGAGATTAATCTTGGCGCTGCCATCATTTCGAAGCAATCCGTAGCGACAGAGCTTCGAAACGGCACCCTGCAGATCGTTCCGCTCAGCGAGCTGGAGGTAAGCCATCCGGTCGGCGTCATCTATAAGAGCGGCCGTTATGTAAGCTCGGCCATGCGGCAATTTTTAAGCGACTTGAAGGGCATGCCGGAAACGCAATTCATCAGCACCGAGTAAGTCACGATGATCATGACCAGAATCGGGATGCTATTATGACGATAACAGCATGAAGGAGGGCTTATCATGAAATTTGATCTGCACACCCACCATTTCCGCTGCGGCCATGCGGACGGCAATATCCGGGATTATATCGAAGCGGCCATTGCCGCGGATTTACAAGTCATCGGGATTTCGGACCATACGCCATACTTCGGAAGCGAGGAGGAGCATCCTTTCCCTTCTATCTCCATGGCTAAAGCCGACTTTGACGGGTACGTCCAGGAAGTGCTGCAATTGAAACGGGAGTACGAGGGCAAGATCAAGGTACTGCTGGGAATCGAATCGGACTTCTTTCCTGAGCATGCCAATGTATATCAACAGGCGATGTCTGCCTACCCTTTCGATTACATTATCGGATCCATCCACCACGTGAGAGGCGTCAGCATATTTAATAAAAACCGGTGGAAGAAGCTGACTCCGTCCGAGCAAGTGGCCGATAAGGAGGAGTATTTCAATCTGATCCGGCAGTCCGCGCGAAGCGGGATGTTTCAAATTATCGCGCACATGGATGCCATGAAAGGCAACTATCCGTTATTCTCCGAAATCAAGGCAGACGAAGCGATAGAGGAAACGCTGAAGGTCATCGCGGAATCCGGGCTGGCGATCGAAATCAACACCTCCGGCAAAACGAAGCTGTGCGGCGGATGGTATCCGTCCAATGAAATTCTGGAGGTCGCGCATCATTACGGCGTCGATGTGACCTTCGGCTCCGACGCGCATAAACCGTCCCGGGTCGGCGACGAGTTCGAGGAAGTGGCCAAGGTTCTGAAAGAGATCGGGTTTAAGGAATGGGTCTATTACGAGCAGAAACAGAAGGTTGCCGTACCTCTTTAACAGGGGTACCCCTTCTGTTTTTTTATTGCAGATCCATAAATAATACACAGGAACAAAAAAAGTGGACCCGCACAGCGGATCCAAAAGCATCATATATATTCTCAAAAGGGGGTCATGTGATAAGTTTAACCTCTCGCTGTTAGAGTTTCATAACAGGTATATTTCAATTGTGTAACAAAAATTCAAATTGTACGTTTCATATTGATCCATTCGCCAGGACATGCACGGCCATTTGAATGGTATCGCATCTTGTTATTATTGCAACTTGTTCTTTATCAATACTATGATGGCGATTTGGCACCAAGACTTTCACGATCACACGTCTGCCCCCCGGAGCGTCAATACCGTCAGCTCCGGTTGACATAGCAGCCGGATCGGCAGCTGCGTCATCCCGATCCCACGATTGACATACAGCGGCATCCCACGGCTGCCGACATGATACAAGCCTTGTACATAACGTTTTGCCCCAGGTGGCGTCACAACCTCCCCAAGCCAAGGCAGCCGTACCTGCCCGCCATGGCTGTGGCCGGACAGCTGCAGATGAACCGGGTACTCCGCAGTTGTATCACCATAGTCCGGCTCATGCATCAGCACTATCTTGATCATCCCCTCCGGGAGTCCTTCAAGCGCCGATGCCGGATCAGGATGCCCCCATATTCCGTCATCCAAGCCCACAACCGCGATCTGTTCGCCGCCTCGTCTGAGCTTGGCATGGCTGTTACGAAGCACGGTGAATCCCGCCTTCTCCTCCATCCGGATCAGCTTCTCTACATCGTAGAAATCATGGTTGCCGAGGATCGAGTATTTTCCGAACGCGGCTTCGAGGCCGGACAACGGCAGAATCGCTTCCTCCAAAGCATCAACCTCCCCGTCCACCATATCCCCTGTAAAGCATATGAGATCCGGCTTCTCCCGGTTAATGGCTTCAACCACCCGCACGGCGGCCTTGGCACCTGCATAAAAGCCCAGATGCATATCGCTGAACTGAACAACCTTCAGGCCGTTGAAAGCGGCAGGCAGACCATTCAGCGCCAGTGTGAGCCGCCTGACCTCCAGCCGGTTAGGCTCCCACAAGGAGGCGTAGGCACCCACCGCAAGGCCTGCTCCCAGGACGGCAGCCGCCCCATGCTTCAGAAACCTGCGCCGCGTCATGGTCGTGCCCGCTGCCGGCTTGGCATCCGCTTGGCTGGATGACCGCTGCGGCCCTGTGGATGAATTTTTCATAATCGGACATCCTCCTATATAATATGGAAAAGAACACCCTGAGTGTATTGGCATGAACTTATCTGAGGACATGCTCGATAGCACGGTTAGATTTATTACTTTTATACGATAAATCGTTACAAGTCTATGCCCATGGAAAGGAGCCTGCAGCTGCTTATGATTGTTAACGAATCCATCCCGTCATTAGTTTCATCGCAGAAGCAGTTTTTCCTGAAAGGATTCACGAAGGAGCCGGAATTCCGGATCCGGCAGCTCACCAGACTCCGCGAGGTCATCGTCGCCAGAGAGAGCGAGGTAATCCAGGCGCTGCGCCAGGACCTGAACAAGAGCGAGCAGGAAGCCTATACGACAGAAATCGGCATCGTTTACAAAGAGCTCTCCCATATCTTGAAAAATATAAAGCGCTGGAGCAAACCCGAGCGCGTGAAAACGGCGCTGACGCATGTCGGCAGCAAGGGGATGATCTATCGCGAGCCGTACGGCAGCGTGCTGATTATTGCTCCTTGGAATTACCCTTGGCAGCTTGCCATCTCTCCCCTGATCGGCGCACTGGCTGCGGGCAATACCGCTGTTGTAAAGCCGTCCGAGCTGACGCCGGCCGTCTCCGCGCTCATTACGTCCATCCTGGAAGAAACGTTCCCGCCGGAGTACGTGGCTTCTGTTGAGGGCGGACCCGAGGTCAGCACCGTGCTGCTGGAGCAGCCGCTGGACTATATCTTTTTTACCGGCAGCGTGAATGTGGGGAAAATCGTGATGGAAGCAGCAGTCAAGCGCCTGACTCCCCTCACGCTCGAGCTCGGGGGCAAAAGCCCCTGCATCGTCCATGAGGACGCTCCACTGAAGCTGACGGCATCGCGCATTGCCTTCGGAAAGTTCACGAATGCCGGGCAGACATGCGTAGCACCCGATTATGTATTGGTTCACAGCCGCGTAAAAGAGCCGTTCATCGCCTATTTAAAGGAAGCGATCATTGAATTCTATGGCCCTGAGCCGCTGAACAACCCCGATTACGGCCGAATCGTGTCGCAGAAGCACTTCAATCGGCTGGCAGGCTTTCTGGATAACGGCCACCTTCGGCACGGCGGCAAGGCCGATAAGGACAAGCTCCGCATTGAACCAACGGTTCTTGATCAAGTAGCTTGGGATATGCCGGTGATGGAAGAGGAGATTTTCGGACCCATATGCCCGATCCTGACTTATGATGACATGAACGAAGCGATCCGGGCCGTTCAGTCACGCCCCAAGCCGCTTGCATTCTATTTGTTCACCGAGAATGAGGACCTACAGGAGCATGTGCTGTCCTCCGTTTCCTTCGGCGGAGGCTGCGTCAACGATACGCTCATGCATCTGGCTACGCCGTATTTGCCGTTCGGCGGTGTCGGCGAGAGCGGGATGGGCTCGTATCACGGGCAGTACAGCTTCTACACCTTCTCGCATATGAAGAGCGTGCTGAAGCAGACGAACCGGTTCGACTTTAAATTCCGGTATCCGTCAAAAAACGGGCTAGGCATTCTCAAAAAGCTGCTGAAGCCGTGAACCGGGGATAGCCATCCACGAGAGCGGACCCGGGAACTTGATGGCGTCGATTGATCCCCACTCCCTTGCAGGCTGTACGCCTATCAACGTGTGATGTCAATTATTGATGACTGCTGGGTGTTACAGCTGCCCGTCAGCGTCAGCTGACAAAGCACCTTGAGCCGAAATCAATTCCTGCGCTCATCAAATTTGGCTGACTATCGGGTAAAATGCTTGCGCTCATGCGGCGGGGCGGCCGTTCCCGGTTCGCCCTCTTCAGTGCTGTAGGTTTCAGGCCGATCACTACCCGGCTTGAATATTTGCCGCAGGGTTCCAAGCATGGACAGCGCATAAGCAACGGTGATAAAGCTAAAAGCGATCTCCAAGATGACGACCAGTCTTGAAGTGTTGTCAACCGGACTTACATCCCCATACCCGACCGTCACAAACGTGGCCATGCTGAAATATAGAAACGTAATGAACTGCGACAGCGGGTCCTGCCCTAGATTATCCCCTTCAAAGGATACACCGCCAAACAGCTTGTAGATTGACATATAGACCAGCGTGAAAAATAAAATACACATGGCAGCGGCCATGCTGATTCGGATGAGGGTTGTCTTCATATCGACATGCCGGTTCACGGAATCCGCGATTTTATCGAAGATGTACAGCACATAGAAGACAACCGAGCACAAGGAGAAGATCACAATGAGAGCACGCATCCCTCCCTTGCCTGGTACAATTTCCATCAGATCGATCCAACCAAGCAAATCCTCCACCGACACCAGCACATAAATCAGCAAAGGCGCGAGCAGCAGCGGCCGGCTTGACCATTTCTTGTCCATCATGTAGAACGCATAAATCAAGGCTATCAACCCCGCCAAATTGAGCAGCCACATCCACCAGCTCATGAGCGTCCCCTCCTTCCTACGGCCCCATATCGATCGTTCGTACTCCGGCCGCATTACACCTAATCATTTATTACCCTTGGAGAGGAGCTCATGCAACTGGCGTTCCTTGGCAATCCGACTTTTACCGGTTACGGGCAAGCCACTCTACGGCAAAATCCACCATTCTACGCTGTTTGACCAGGACGCAAGAGGCTGCGCCTACGTTCCCGTAACTGCAGGCTTCCTTGCACTCCTGCTCGAATGCAGCCCCCAACGCTTCAAAATCGTCGGCATGATAATTGATATCCGAAAAGGACACCCATTCCGTCTTGCCTCCAGCTCTCGATACCGGCGCTTGGGACGTAATATGCTCTTTGCCCCTCCACGCCGCGCGATACTCGGCCAGATGGAAGGAGGTATTGCTGCCATAGCCGGTCCCGAGCATCAGCACGAAGGCGTCTGCATCGTACAGCCGGGCCAGAGGCGAGGATTCCCCGAGGCCGTCTGTCAGCGGATGCGGGTCCATCAGCCCCTTCGCTGCACGGCCTCGAGCCGCGAAGGAGACATGCGGATGAAGGCTCCGGATGACCCCCTTCTGCTTACGGAACGTTTCCGGAATAACCCCCATTCCCGAGGTTACCGTAGCATCGGGATCAAAGGGAGGCATACTGTCCCGGATCAGCTGCCACCATTTCGGATCGGCGGGCGGATTTCCCCAGGTCTCCGGGTTCGTCAAGTTCGGGGACTGTGTGGGCATCACCAGCGTTCCTTTCTTACCCAGCACCTCCGTTAGCGCGAGAATGACGGCTTCAGCCCCGCCGACGATCCATCCGCCGATGCTCTTAAGCGAAGAATGGAGAAGCACCGTCATCCCTTCCTTAACGCCTAAAGCGGCGAGGTCCCGGCTCAAATCCTGAATCGTAATCGGTCTTTCTGTAATCATGAGTGCGTACCACCTTTAGATAAAAAGTTCTGCTATTATCGTACAACAAAACAGCGCCCGACCGCGAATGATACAAGCGGTCAGGCGCTGTTGTTGCCATTTCGTAAGCTTTTCGGTTCTAGACGCTGAGCCAGCGCTTGAACAGATGCTTCGTTGTTTCTTTATTCATCTCCGCGATCGATGTCGTTAGCGGAATGCCTTTCGGGCAGGAGCGTACGCAGTTCTGCGAGTTGCCGCAGCCTTCAATGCCGCCGTCCTGCATCAGCGCCTCCAGGCGTTCCTCCTTGTTCAGCTCGCCCGTTGGATGGGCGTTGAACAAGCGGACCTGGGAAATGGCCGCTGGACCGATAAAGTCGGTCTTCTCGTTGACATTCGGGCAAGCCTCGAGACATACGCCGCACGTCATGCATTTGGACAGCTCGTAAGCCCATTGGCGCTTCTTCTCCGCCATGCGGGGTCCGGGACCGAGATCATACGTGCCGTCGATCGGAATCCAGGCTTTAACCCGCTTCAGGGCGGAGAACATCCGGCTCCGGTCGATGACCAAGTCGCGCACGACCGGGAAAGTCTTCATCGGCTGGATGCGGATCGGCTGCTCCAGCTTGTCGATCAGCGCCGCACAGGCTTGGCGCGGCTTGCCGTTGATGACCATTGAACAGGCACCGCATACTTCCTCCAGGCAGTTGGAATCCCAGCATACCGGGGAAGTCGTTTGGCCTTGCGCATTCTTCGGATTGCGCTGAATTTCCATCAGCGCACTGATTACGTTCATGCCGGGACGGTACGGAACCTCAAATTCCTCTGTATACGCTTTGGATTCCGGGTTGTCCTGACGAGTGATGATAAATTTTACTGTCTTTGAGGCGGCTGCCGTTTGAGCCATGGTAAATCCCCCTTCTTACTTTTCTTTCGAATAGTCGCGAATACGCGGCGGGATTAAGGAAACATCCACTTCTTCGTACGAGATTTGCGGTCCTTCTGGCGTCCATTTCGCTTTCGTTGTTTTCAGGAAATTCTCGTCATCGCGATCAGGGAATTCCGGCTTATAGTGAGCTCCGCGGCTTTCATTCCGGAGCAGGGCTCCAAGCGTCATTGCTTCCGCAAGCTCCAGCATGTTCCACAGCTGACGCGTGAATGCCACGCCTTGGTTGTTCCAGCGGGACGTATCGGTCATGTTGATGTTGCGGTAGCGCTGCTTCAATTCCTTGATCTTGTTGATCGTCTCCTGGAGCTTGTCGTTGTAGCGGACAACGGTCATGTTGTTGGTCATCCATTCGCCAAGCTCTTTATGAATCACGTAAGCATTTTCCGTGCCTTCCATCTTCAGAAGCCCTTCGTACTTCGTGGTCTGCTCTTTCGTGTACCGGTCGAAGACGCTGGAGGAGATATCCTCGGACGATTTCTTCAAGCCTTTAACATACTCGATCGCCTTCGGACCTGCGACCATGCCGCCGTAAATGGCCGATACGAGCGAGTTCGCGCCCAAGCGGTTGGCTCCGTGATATTGATATTCGCATTCCCCGGCTGCGAACAGGCCAGGAATATTCGTCATCTGGTTGTAATCGACCCACATGCCGCCCATGGAATAATGGACTGCAGGGAAGATCTTCATTGGAATTTTGCGAGGGTCGTCACCCATAAACTTCTCATAGATCTCGATGATGCCCCCGAGCTTCACGTCCAGCTCCTTCGGATCCTTATGGGAGAGATCCAGGTATACCATGTTCTCGCCGTTAATGCCAAGGCCCATGTCCACGCATACGGAGAAAATTTCGCGAGTCGCGATATCCCGCGGAACGAGGTTGCCGTATGCAGGATATTTCTCTTCGAGGAAGTACCAAGGCTTTCCGTCTTTATAAGTCCAGATCCGGCCGCCTTCACCGCGGGCCGATTCCGACATCAGGCGCAGCTTGTCGTCGCCTGGAATGGCGGTCGGGTGAATCTGGATGAATTCGCCGTTAGCGTAGTATACGCCCTGCTGGTATACCGCGCTTGCTGCCGTACCGGTGTTGATAACCGAGTTCGTCGTTTTACCGAAAATGATGCCGGGGCCACCGCTGGCCAGAATGACGGCATCTGCCTTGAACGCCCGGATCTCCATGGAGCGAAGGTCCTGGGCGGCAATGCCGCGGCATACGCCCTCGTCATCAATAACCGCGTTCAGGAACTCCCAGTTCTCGTATTTGGTCACGAGACCTGCAGTTTCCCAGCGGCGCACCTGCTCGTCAAGCGCGTACAGCAGCTGCTGGCCGGTGGTCGCTCCAGCAAACGCCGTGCGGTGATGCTTCGTTCCGCCGAAGCGGCGGAAATCCAGAAGGCCTTCAGGCGTACGGTTGAACATAACGCCCATGCGGTCCATGAGGTGAATAATGCCCGGAGCGGCTTCGCACATCGCTTTAACCGGCGGCTGGTTCGCCAGGAAGTCCCCGCCGTAAACCGTATCGTCAAAGTGCTCCCACGGGGAGTCGCCTTCACCTTTCGTATTAACCGCTCCGTTAATGCCGCCTTGCGCGCACACGGAGTGAGAACGTTTCACAGGTACCAGTGAGAACAGATGAACATGGGCTCCTGCTTCGGCCGCTTTAATGGTTGCCATCAGTCCGGCAAGGCCGCCGCCCACTACGATAATATTAGATGCTGCCATTTATACGTTCACTCCTTTAAGAGGTTGTTCAAAAAGTCGTCTTTTGATCACGTAGTGTATCAAGATGTAACTCGGCATCGAATCTTGAACTCAGCCGGGCCTTCCAGTGCTCACGTACCCAAATCGTACGCTCCGCCCTTCAGTCCCTAACTTCATCCAACCTTCTCGGTGCTGAAAAACCGGCTTTTTGAACTTGCACTTTAAGCCAAGACTGTCTTAACTACATCGATCGCTGCTTGCGCAGCTTGGAACTCGGAGTTTCTGAATCCGGTCATCGCAAGGATAAACAGGACGCTCATAAATACGAACAAGCCCATGCAAATGTATGTGGATACTCGCTGCGCGCGCGGGCCGACGGTAATGCCCCAGCTGACGAGGAATGCCCAAAGGCCGTTCGCGAAGTGGAACGTAGCCGATACAACGCCGATAATATACAGAACAAATAATACAGGATTGCTCACGATATCGTGCATGACGGCACCCAGATCATCATGGGTGATCTTGCCGATCATGATCTGAAAACGGGTGTCGTACATATGCCAGATCACAAATACGAACGTAATAACCCCGGTAATCCGCTGAACGGTAAAACGGATGTTCCGCTCATAATTGTAATTGCCGATGTTGTTTTTGGCCTGATACGCAATGTACAGACCGTAAATGCCGTGGTACATCAGCGGCAGCCAGATCAAGAACAGCTCAAGGAAGAAGATTAGAGGCAAGCTGTTCAGTAAATTCACGGCTCCCTTGAAGCCTTCCTTTCCACCCTCGAAAGCCTGAAAGTTGGATATCATGTGGCTGAGCAGAAATGCTCCAAGCGGTATGACACCGAGTAAGGAATGCAGCTTTCTGGAATAATACCCTTTCATCTGTTGACGTTCCCCTTTCCAATGTGCAGCGTTTTCAATTTCACTCTTTCCTATTTACGGAACAATTACACTTACTTATACTGTGCTTTTCGCGTGCAACGACAAAATGTTCCCTTTTTCCACAAACGTGTGAACATCCTGTGTCATGTTTCATGTTACTCCTTTTTTTCTTATAAGGGAATTGCAATATAATTATTAATCGTTATAATCTATACGCATAAGGGGATATTGGAACACCATCCTATATATAATGGAGGAATATCATGTTCGAAGATCTGGACATGTTTGCCGTTGTGGTGGAGCAATCCAGCATCAATAAAGCATCCAAGCTGCTGAATCTGTCCCAGCCTGCGCTCTCGCGGAAGATCGCCAAGCTCGAAGACGAGCTCGGCCTGCCCCTGTTCAACCGGCGCGGCAAGCGCCTTGAGCTGACGTCGATCGGACAGATCGTATATACCTTTGCGCTGGAGCAGCGCCAGCAGCAGCTGAAGCTCATGCAGACGCTCGCCCACTATCGGGAAGGGGAGCAGATCTCGATTAATCTGGGCGCGAGCCTTACGACGCTGCAGACGACGCTGCCCCCGCTCGTCAACGCGTTCATGGAGCGGCATCCCGCCGCGGAAATCAAGCTGATTACCGGCAAAACCCATGAGATCGTTTCTTATGTAAGGGATAAACGGGTGGATGTCGGCATCGTCGCCTCTTCCATCAACCAACCGGGACTAAACTGCATTCCCCTGTTTGACGATCATCTGGAGCTCGTCATTCCCGCCGTCCATCCGCTGGCGGAGCTGGAGGATGTCGAGGTCGAGCACCTCCAGGGGCTTCCGATGATTATTTTCTCGACCGGCACCTGGTACCGTAAGCTGACGGACGACCTGTTTCACCGGTGGGGCATCATGCCCGATATTCGGATGGAGATCGATTCCTTCGAAGCGATCGTCCGCTTGATCCCGACCTGCAAAGCAGCGGCCCTGCTTCCGAAATCATACCTCCGTCCGCAGCTGCTCTCCGACAACGGGCTTGTGGACATTCACATCCCCGCGCTCATGGAGACGCGGCGGACGACCTCCCTGATTTACGGGGATGCTTCAGAGCTTAGCAGCGCCGCCCGCCGCTGGATTAACGAAACCGAGGTGCTCTTCCGAAGCCTCGCGGAAGAGAAGCAGCGAAAAAACCTGACGACCTAGAGATCGTCAGGTTTTTTTGTATTATTTCTGCTGCAGATTCACGACTTCCGTCTCAAACCGCTCCACATTGTCGTTGGAGCCGATGACGACCATAACATCGCCGGCGTTGACCACGTCCATCGCCGTCGGCGCGACGATAATGCCGGATCGCTTGTTGAGGGCGACCACCGTGACACCGTAACGGACGCGCGTGTTCAGTTCGCTTAACGTCTTGCCGTCCATACAATCGGTTACCGTCATTTCCACGATCAAATAATCCTTAGATAATTCGATATAGTCGAGCAGATTCGGCGTAACCAGCTGGTGAGCCACACGGATTCCCATATCCCGTTCGGGGAAGATGACCCGGTCCACACCCAGCTTCTGCAGCGCCCGGCCGTGCAGCACGGAAATCGCTTTGGCCACGACGGTCGATACGCCAAGCTCCTTGAGCAGGATGGCGGACAGAATGCTCATCTGGATATCGTCTCCGATCGCGACGATCCCGCAGTCGAAGTTGCGGATGCCGAGCGATTTCAGCATCTCCTCATCCGTAGCATCGGCGACCACCGTATGGGTCAGATACTCGCTCATATCCTCGACGACCTCTTCGTTCCGGTCAATGCCGAGAACCTCATAGCCTAGTTCCATTAGTTCCAGTGCCAGACTCGAGCCGAACCGCCCCAAACCGATCACTGCAAATTGCTTTGGTTTCATGTCTCTCCTATACTCCTTATCCAATAATCATTTTGCCTTCCGGATGACGATACAATTCTTTACCCTTTTTCGGACCGAGTGCATAAGCCAGCGTCAGCGGACCTAGACGTCCGGCAAACATCGTTAAGCTGATCAATATTTTGCCGAACACCGTCAAATCCGGCGTTAATCCCATCGACAAGCCGACGGTACCGAAGGCCGAGGTCGTTTCGAATAGAATCTCCAGGAAATCCGCATCCTCTGTCGTGGACAGGATCATGGATACCGTCAATACGAGCAGCAGCGCAAGAAGCGCAATCGTTAACGCCTTTAAGACCCGCTCCTGAGCGAGGCGAAACCGGAATAAGACGATGTCCTCACGCCCTCTCATCATTGCGAATACGGCCCCTACCATCACCATAAAGGTTGTCGTCTTGATTCCGCCCCCGGTCGATCCCGGCGACGCTCCGATAAACATAAGTATAATAATGAAAAATTGCGTAGCTTGCCTTAGGCCGCCGATATCAATCGAATTCGCGCCCGCTGTTCGCGGACTGACCGATTGGAAGAACGAGGCGAGCACTTTACCTCCCCCGTCCAAGGAGCCCAGCGTTAACGGATTGGTGAACTCAAAAATAAATATGATGATCGCCCCGATGAAGATCAACGCCCCCGACATCGAGAGAACGACCTTGGAGTGAAGCGACAGCTTCCTTTTTTGACGGAAATCGATCAAATCGGATAATACAACGAACCCGATGCCGCCGGATATGATCAACAGCATGGATACGATGTTTACCAACGGATCATCGACATAATCCGTGAGACTATGAAAATCACCGAACAGATCGAAGCCTGCATTGTTAAACAGCGAAACGGAATGGAACACCCCAAAATAGAGGGCTTTTCCAATAGGCATATCCCATGCCCAGCGCAGTGTAAACAGTACGGCAGCGCACGCCTCGAAGGTCAAGGAATAGATAAACACCCGCCGGATCAAACGAACGATCCCTTCGATGGAGGACTGATTCATCGCTTCCTGCAGAACAAGCCGGTCCTTGAGCGATATCCTCCGCTTGAATACCAGGGCGAACAGGGTTGCCATCGTCATAAACCCGAGCCCGCTGAGTTGAATGAGCAGAAGGATCACCGTATGTCCGAAAGCACTGAAGCTTGTGCCTGTATCCACGACAACAAGCCCGGTCAGACAGACGGCGGAAGCCGCCGTAAACATGGCGTCAATCCCGCTGATCGGTTCGCCGGTCCTGCTGGATACGGGCAGCATGAGCAGAATGGTACCGACCAGGATCGCCGCCGCAAAACCGAGCGCAAGGATCTGCGGAGGTGACAGCTTAAGCCACTTCATTTTTGAGTTCAAAGTTTCACCTTCTCCAAAAAAATCAAAGAAAAAAGACACTGGAAAACAGTGCCCTTCACGGTCTGGTTCCTGTGCAACAGCCTACGAGGTTAGCTGACGGATTCGGGCATTATCACAGGCCGCCCTATCCATGATCCGAAAGAGATCATGAAATTCACCCCAATTACATGGTTCCCCCGTTCTCATTACGAAATTCGGCTGGTTTATTCGGTTCCTTGAAGCATGATGTGATTATAACGCAATCCGGAAGCGAACCCAACGTCGTTTTTTTACCAAAAAGTCTTTAAATGAGCGCGAATTGGGCATATTCAAGAGTACAAGGATATGGTTCTCTAACGTTTTCGAAACCTTTCATTCATTTTCAGCGTTTTATTTCATTATTGGCCCTTTGGGATAAGCAGGGCTTGTTCTTCATATGTATGTTATATTGACTCTATGATCCGCTTTTTGCGGGGCCGGTTATTCATATCGGAAAGCACTAAAATTAAGAGGAGGAATTTCATGAACCGTGCCGAAGAGCCCCTGAAGCTGACGCCTAACCTAAAGAAGCTTATCGCACCGGCCATCATCGGTCTGATCCTGTTTCTTATATTCCAGGTACTCCCATCCACTTCCTTCGAGTCGACCGATACGCCCTATCCGCAAATCATTTCCAAGGATGAGGCTGCGCAAGCGGCGTCACGGTTCGCTCGCGAACGTTTAGGGTTTCCTGCTTCCGAAGGGCAAGACCCCCTTGTTACATACCAGTCCAACTCCGAGCTGTACGGATATTTGGCCAAGGAAAAGAAGCTAAAGGAGTATAACAAGAATTACGAAGCCAAATACCCATATGACGTATACCGCGTCCGCTTCACCTTGCCGGGTGGCGATGCGCTGAACGTGGATGTGCATATGCAGAATGCCGGCATCGCGGGATTCTCCTATGATTCCGCCCGCTCCAGTTACGACAGGATCGAGCTGAATCAAGGGGAGGTCCGGAAGCAAATGCTGCTTCTGGTTGAGGAAGGCATGACGCTGGCCGAGAAGCAGGCGCTCGCGGAGCCGTGGCTCAAGTGGGCCGGATACGATGCGACGCAGCTGCAGCTTTCTACCCGGGAAGGCGAACCTAAGCTGAGATATACCGTCACGGAAGCCGCCATCGGGGATTCGAGGCTGCAGCTGGAGTTTACCTTTGAACATGGGACACTGCGTTCCTTCGAGCCCGCGTTCTCGGTTCCGGCAGCGCATGCTGCCTATGTGAACAAGCAGACGCAGGATGCAACGCTGCTGACGCTGGTCGGGTACGGTTTGTTTACGCTTGTGCTCGGTATCCTGGCCATCGTCTACAGCGTCAAGACCAGAGCCTATACCTCGTTTAAGCGCGGTATCCTGCTGTCCGTCCTGTTGTTTGTCATCCAGATGCTGAATACGTACAACCTGGTTCCGGTCTTTAAGGCACAAGGAATGTCCGAGACCGGCATCATCGGGATGATGATCTTCTACGCCATCTACTCCCTCGTCTTCTCCGCCCTGCTCTATTTCTCGCTTGTCGGCGGAAGCGGTCTATGGCGAAAGGAAGACGGGCTTAATCCGTGGCCGCGTGCCAAGGAGCCCGGGTACGGCCGCTATGTCTTGGAAAGCATGAAGGTGGGCTATTTGTGGGCCCTCATTCTGCTCGGCATTCAGTCCTTGATCTTCATCGCGCTCGGCCTGACCTTGAACACCTGGTCCACGACCGATGCCTCGCAGTCGCCTTACAACATGCTCTATCCATGGCTGTTTCCGCTGATGGCTTGGCTGGCAGGCATTTCGGAGGAAGCGGTATACCGGCTGTTCGGCATTAGAATGGTGAAGAAAATCGTGCGCAGCACCTTTGTCGCGAGTTTGATCACCTCGATCATCTGGGCGCTAGGCCATACGCTGTATCCGATTTACCCAGTCGTATCCCGCCCGATTGAGCTGGTCATTATCGGCCTGCTGTTCAGCTATATTTTCCTGAAATACGGATATATTGCGGCCATGTTCTCGCATGTCGTCTTCAACAGCATTCTCATGGGAATCAGCCTGGTCATGCTTCAAGGGGCCCCTAATGTGCTAATCGGCCTGTTCTATATGGTGCTGCCGGCAATCGTGGCTTACGTGATCTATCGCTTGAATCCAACAAAAAAAGAGAAGCCGTATGTCACGACTCCTCATCACGAAGGGCATTGAGTATATCTGTAGCTAATTTTTCACCGATCGAAAGGGGCTTAAAGTCTTCGACTGAAGCCTCTTTTATTTTTTTGATCGAGCCGAAATGCTTCAGCAGCAGCTTCCGCCGCTTCTCGCCGATGCCCGGGATCGAGTCCAGCTTGGACGAAACCATCGATTTGCCGCGCTGCTCTCGATGGAAGGAGATCGCAAACCGGTGGACCTCATCCTGGATGCGCTGAAGCAGGTAGAACTCCTGGCTGTCCCGCGGCAGGGACACCGGCTGCGGCGGATCGCCGACCATCAGCTGCGCCGTTCTATGCTTGGCATCCTTCACAAGCCCGCAGACCGGAATAAACAGTCCCAGCTCATTCTCCAGCACATCGATCGCAGCCGATATCTGTCCCCTGCCGCCGTCGACCACGATCAGGTCCGGCAGCGGCAGATTCTCCTTCAGCACCCGCTCGTACCGTCTCCGGATGACCTCACGCATCGTCTCGTAATCATCCGGCCCCTGCACGGTGCGGATTTTGTACTTCCGGTATTCCTTCTTATCCGGTTTCCCGTTTGTAAACACGACCATCGCCGAAACCGGATTCGTTCCCTGTATGTTCGAGTTGTCAAACGCCTCGATCCGGTTCAGGGATTCGATGCCGATCACTTCGCCGAGATTGGCCGCGGCAATCGATGTCCGCTCCTCATCTCGTTCGATTAAGCGGAATTTCTCATCCAGCGCAACCTTTGCATTTTCAATCGCCATCCCGACCATCTGGCGCTTTAAGCCGCGCTGCGGCACATGCACCTTAACGCCGAGCCATTCCTGCAAGGCGGCTGCACCTCCGGCGGCGTCCACCAGGCCGGCAGCCTCCGCCCGCTCGTTCTCGGCTTTTGTCGCGGCGGCCAGACGTTCGGCCTCCTCCCCTTGCCCGGGGCTTTCCGGACCGCCGGCCGAACCTGAGCCGGACGGGTCCTCAGCGACTGCTAAGGCAGGCGATCCAGCGGTATCGCCCTCACCGGCGCCTGGGGCCAGGCCGCTCTCGTTGGAAGCAGCGGCTCGGCTGCCTGCTCCCTCCGATATCGAATCATCCTTGGCCGCGATGCTGTCTTGCGCATCGGAGTCGGCCTCCTCGATCAAGACCGGCCCCGGAAGCAGGATTTCCTGCGGCACGGCAGGGTTATCGCTGTAGTACTGCGCGATGAAGGACATGAAGTCGCTGTGCGCGTCACCGTAGAACGGAAAAATCGACTTGTTGCGCTGCACCATTTTCCCCTGGCGCATATACAGAATTTGCACGCACATCCAGCCCTTATCCACGGCATAACCGAAGACGTCACGGTCCCGGGTGTCGGTTGTGGTGATCTTCTGCTTCTCCATCAAGGTGTCGATATGGATGATCTGGTCCCTCAGCTCCTTGGCGCGTTCGAAATACAGGTCCTCTGCGGCTTCCTGCATTTTGCGCTGCAGCTCCTTCTTGATCTCTTCATGGCCGCCGCTTAGAAAGGAGGTGATTTCGCTGGTGATCTCCTCGTAGGCGGTCTTCGGCACCTCTTTCACGCATGGAGCCATGCATTGGCCCATATGATAATACAAGCACACCTCTTTCGGCATAACCCCGCATTTGCGCAAAGGATACATGCGGTCGAGCAGCTTTTTCGTCTGTTGGGCGGCATAGGCGTTCGGGTAGGGTCCGAAATACTTGGCTTTATCTTTAAGCACCCGGCGCGTTACTTCCAGGCGTGGATGCTCTTCGTTCGTAATTTTTAGATATGGATAGGTTTTGTCATCCTTCAGCAGTACATTATATCTTGGCTGGTGCGTTTTGATCAGGTTGCACTCCAGGATGAGCGCTTCCATATTGCTGCCCGTTACGATGTATTCGAAATCGCGGATTTCGGCCACCAGCATCTGGGTCTTGCCGTTGTGACTGCCGGTAAAATAAGAGCGCACCCGGTTCTTCAGCACTTTGGCCTTGCCGACATAAATAATGGTTCCTTCCCGGTTCTTCATCAGGTAGCACCCGGGCTGGTCGGGCAGCAGCGCCAGCTTGTGCCGGATATTCTCCAAGGCCTTCTCCTGCTCCTGCAGTTGTTTGCCGAAGTCGTCCATCTTCTTCCTCCTCTCCAAGAAGATTATATATGATTATGATGAGATTGCTGCAAAAAATCCAAAAAGCGACGTTCAATCCGCAATGTATAGGTCAACGGTTTTGTTCGTGGCGCCAAAGGCGCCAGCGGGCGGCTCGATCAAGATGGCGCTGTTTCGGGGTCTATATATTGTACCCGGAAGCGGCAGTAATCGAATGCTGCAAAATCCTGATGATAAACCGCATAAAGCGCCTATCGGATTGTTGACCGAAGGCGCTTTATGGAAGCTTTATTGCGGTAGCGGCACTTGCATATCAAGCATTATTGATGCTTCGCAATGATGCCTTTCAAGGCTTCTTTGGAGTTAAGCCCTACCACTTTATCGACAGGCTGGCCGTCTTTAAAGAAAATCATCGTCGGAATGCTCATAACGCCGAAGCGTGCTGCGGATTCCGGATTTTCATCCACGTTCACCTTTGCGATTTTTACATCGTCGCCGAGTTCTTGGGACAATTCGTCCAGAATCGGAGCGAGCATTTTACAAGGACCGCACCATGGGGCCCAGAAATCAACTACAACCGTTCCTTGACCTTCCACTTCGTTGGCGAAGGTTTGATCGGTAACATTAACGATAGCCATTGTATACTCCTCCTTACAGGATAATTTCAAGATATAGCGCGAATCATAATGTCGAATGCGTCGACGGTTTTAGTATACCACAAACTTTAAGAAAAAGTGAAATATACTCACCTAAAGAAAGGGGATTTCTCGGAATATTCATGCAATCTTTACAAATGATTTGGACATTGGGTATACTACTAATAATAAGTCGGGTGACCTGTCTTAGCCGTGCATACGGAATGTTCACCTTTTTGAGGAGGCAAGCACCATGGATGTAAACGTGCGCATGAACGATCCGCGGGAGCACATCAACGAAGAACCGCGCAATGATTTCAGCGATTTGATGATGGGCTTTCTTGGGATGTTCGGTTTCATGACCATCATCTTCTTCGGATTCGTCATTATCAAATTTTTGGTCGGCTAATTGACGGCTCCTTGCGCTAAGAAAAGCCTGATCCCTGTCATCGCGTCCTGTGACGCTAAAGGGATCAGGCTTTTTTACATTTCTATAGGCAGCAGCCTTGCCTAGAATTTTCCCCTCTGATTCTCGCCGTATAAATGAACGACGTCCACGAACGGTGCAATGCGGTTCATCAGCCGCTGCCCCTTATGGGCCTCTTCCCCGTCCTTGCTCGTAAAGCTTAGGTGCCGCTCGAGTCCGTCCAGCGGATAGTTCGACGTGTAGAAGGTCGGCTTGCGGTTCATCCGGTAATTCAGAATCGACCCCAACACATGATCCCGTACCCAAGGGCTTAAATTCTCGGCGCCGATATCGTCGAAGATCAACAGATCGCAGTTCTTCATCGTCTCGACCATTTCCTTCAGCTTCGGCCCGTCCTGCATCATCGTTTTTAGATCCTCTACAAAATCAGGCATATACACGATTACACCCGAATACCCCGCCATCGCCAGCTCGTAGAGCAGATAGCCCATCAAATAGGTCTTGCCGGTGCCGAAGGATCCGGTCAAATACAATCCCCGGGGACTAAGCCCATTCTCCTTCGTCTCCTTAATATACTTGAACACCTGATGAACTCCGGGAGCTCTCAGCCGGTCCTTGGCCATAATCTCCATATGGTCATAGCCTTTATTCAGCGCTTTGTCGTCGACATAGAAGCTGCGGATCCGCTTCCGGATCTGATCCTCATTCGTTTTGGCAACCTGCAGGGAGCACGGCGTTTTCCGTTCATAAATCTCCACCGTTCCGTTGACTCGCTGAATATCCAGCTTGCTGTAGTGTCCCTGGAAATCATTCGGGCAACGGTCCAGTCCCGGACACTGCTTGCAGTTGGCCTGATCGCCCGCATACTGGTACAGCTTGCTTAAATTGATGCGCAGCACCCGGTCGTCAATCTCCGGATATTCCGCACGCATCGCCTGAATAAGCGGATTCTTCAGCAGCTCCTCCGTAATCTCGGCCGTTCTGCGCCGCAGCGCAGAGCTCTTCATACTTTCCAGCAGCTCGCCAAGGGATTCCATCTCTCTCCCTCCTTCATCTATAGGATCTTTGGTTCTTATACGCCTTTCTTATTGCCGGCCTGCATCTCTGCAGCGAACCTCATCATCTCTTCGAATTCTTCATCCGTTACCGCCTCGCCCTTATCGGTCTCCAGCGCCACCGGAATTTCGGGCTTCGCCTGTCCGCTTCTAGCGTATGTACGCGTGCGTGTTGAGCCCTGCTTCTGCTTGCCTTTCATCTTGGCTTGGTCCCTTATATATTGAACAGCCTTCTCATAGCTGTTAACCTGCTTCAGCAGCATGTTGGAGGCGATCGCCTCCACGAAATTACGGTTGATCCGCTGCTCGCCGCCGACGGCGATCAACGACACCAAATAATGAATCAGTACGTTGATGACCTCGCCCGGCAGCTTGTAACTAAGGTCGATCTTCTCGAAAATGTCCAGGAACTGCGCGGGTACGGTCCCCGGGAAGAACGTCTGCAGCAGCCGGGTATACGGCTCATTGCGCAGCATCATATTATATTGATGAATATCGCACTTCGATTGGAACTGCGCAGGCACCTCGACGTAATACTCCATCTGCACGGCATGCTCCTCGGCAGGCTTATCCGGATCCGTATTCAATTCCTGATGCAGGGCTACCACCTTGCCGGCCGTAATCTGCCTCTTCTCCTGAAGCTTCATTCCCTGGCGGAAATGAAGGCTCGCCTTGTGCTGCAGATCGTCCAGGACAATTTCCCCGTGCTCGGTGAAGATTCCGTCCTCGTCCAGAAGACGGCACAGGTCCTGAACGCTGAGATCATACTTGCGGACCACGTAATTCACAATCCCCATCTGCTCATGATCGTAGCGGAGACGCTCCACGAACACCCGATTGCGGGACTCGCGCGGGAAGCGGAGGATAATGTCCGCATAATTGAGCCCTTCTCCCGGCGGGGTCGGCGGCAAGGCCGGCCTGGACACCGCTACCTCCTCCAGAGCCTGCTCCAATTCGTAATCGATCACATGGGTATTCAATTCGAAAATATCATAGAAGGGAACCGAAATGTTCTCCTTGTTCAGCGAAATGCCCGACCATTCATGGGGCTCCTTGCTCCACAGCTCCTCGCGGAGCGACAGTACGGCGAATTTGCCGACCTTATCGCGGAGCAGCAGTGTCAAATGCTGCGTGTTGAAAAATTCGGCAGGACTGAGCGGAGCCTGCAGCTCATACTCGTAGATGTAGTCGTCCGTCTCGGGGACGAACATCCGGCTCGTCTGCAGCAAGCCTACCGCCTCCAGCTTGGAGGTTTGCTCTATGAGATACCGGCGTCCTTTCTCACTGGGCTCCAGCCCCAGCGTCAGAAACAGCCGCCGCTGCTGTTCGATCGCCGAGTACCCGACCTTCTCGGCCGGCACATGCTGGACGAAAAGACGGTACAGGCTGATCGCAAAGGCGCCTACCATCGGCTGATATATCGAGCCGAGCATCTTGTCGTCCAAGCTGCTCAAACAGAAGTCACGGTATACGCAGTAACGGTGATTCTCGGTAAAATATAAAAAATTAGTCATGCGCATCGCTGTTGCTCCCCCTGTCGCCCAAAAATAGACTTCCTCTATTCTATCACAAATCAAGGGATCGGAAGTCGGTTCTTTTGCATCAAAAATATTGGAATTCCATGCAAGCGCCTCATTCGTTCAGAGCGAATAATAAGCGGCGGCCCCCAGTATCGAAGAGCCGCCGCCATCATCCTATTCGCCTATTGCTCCTGCTTCAAATCCCTTGAAGCGGATATGCCGCATGTGCGTAAAATGTTCCTATGAAATCGCTGCTGCATGTTCTAAAACATTTTAAAGCCTTTGATCCGCAAAGTCTTGATCGTCCATCCGCTCATATAAGCGCCGATCAGTCCGGCAACGCCGGTCAGGTAATCCACCAGCTGGAATGATCCGACGTGAGTCCAAAACGGCGTCTGACTCCGATCCCACAAGCTGTATACAACGACCGGCAGAATGACGATGACAAACAAAAAGCACGGAAACCAGGTCGTCTTCATCAGCATATTAAGGATAAAGCCGATACCGAACATCATGACAAAGAATAGAATCATCAGTACAAGTACAGGAATAAATTGAAGCATGGTCGCCTTATTCACCTCTTCTTTATCGCCTACGCATAGCAGCCTATCAGGTTGCTGCTGTGCAGCAAGATACAGCAAGGCCTCAGCTTCAGCTAATAGCTAGTTTACTAAAAAAAATGTCACAGATCAACGAACAATCCGTGAATGAATTGTGACGCGTTTGCTCTGCGGACCGCGTGTACAGTACAATGTAGGGAGTTGTCATGATAGCAAGCGGTGATCCGCTCGGGAGCTATCGAACATATTGTTTAGGAGTGATCTCATGAACGAAGCTGCAATGACGCTTGAAGGCTGGTATGCCCTGCATGATTTCCGCACGATCAATTGGTCCGCCTGGAAAGCCGCGGACGATGAGGTTCGCGCCTTTGCGCTGGACGAGCTGAACGGCTTCCTTGAGGAGTGGGCTGCCGTTGACGAAGCCAAGCAGGGAAGCACCGCCGTATATACGATTGTCGGTCAGAAGGCCGATTTTGTGTTCATGCACCTGCGCGAGACGCTGGAGGAACTGAACGCGATCGAGAATGCTTTTAACAAAACAACCTTCGCTCAGTTCACAACCAAAGCCTACTCTTACGTAAGCATCGTCGAGCTGAGCAACTATTTGGCAGGCTCCTCGAACGAGGATCCGATGCAAAATCCGCATGTCGTGGCCCGCTTGAAGCCATCCCTGCCGAAAGCAAAGCATATCTGCTTCTACCCGATGAACAAAAAGCGCGATTTGTCGGACAACTGGTACATGCTGAGCATGGATGAGCGCCGATCGATGATGCAAAGCCATGGCCTGATCGGCCGCGGATATGCCGGCAAGGTGAAGCAGATCATCACCGGCTCCGTCGGCTTTGACGACTGGGAGTGGGGCGTTACCCTGTTCGCGGACGATGCGCTGCAGTTCAAGAAGCTTGTCTATGAAATGCGTTTTGATGAAGTCAGCGCACGCTTTGGCGAGTTCGGGCCGTTCTATGTCGGCAACTTGCTGGACCAAGCCTCGTTTACCGAGCTTATGAAGGTTTAAACGTCGCCATTCGCTGCAACAATTAAGAGGGTTTCCCAAAAGATCTTTGATCTGGCGGGGCCCTCTTGTTGTGTTGGGGGACAATGCGAGAACTGCTTATAGTTCCCATCGCTGTCCCCACTTCAATGGGGAGCCTCTATCCAACGGAGACATTCACTCTAGGCATGTGTGTGCGGTGCAAGATTTTCCTTTGGGAAAGCCTTCGACCACCAAGCCGCTCCCTTAAACGAAAAAGGTGGAGGACAGGTGCTCTCTTCGAGCATGTCTTCCACCTTTTTTGGGATTAGAACCAAGAAAGCGATCGTCTATACTAGAATGCAGAATGAAAATCTTCATGTGCTTCGTGGCACTCCAAGACGTCATCCCTCTTACTCGTCGTCTTCCTGCTCCTGCTTACTCAGGCTTTCCAAATACTCGGCCGTCGCCCGGTCCCGGGCACGCCCCTTTTCCTTCAGTCGCTCAATGGCGGGAAGGATGAGAATATCCACTTCCTGCTGGATCGTATACGCCAGGTCGTAGCGTTCCTGCGATTCCAGATAGGAGCCGACCTCCATCAATGCATTATAGCGGTCCAGCTCCTCTCTCGTGAGCAGTCCCCGCACCTGAACGCTGCAGTGTCTCATTTACAGAAACCTTCCCTTTCTCAGGACAAGCGGAATGCCGCCGATAATAAAGAGGTATCGCAAATCCACCAGCTTCTTGAGCTGAGCGGCCTTCCAGCCCTGATATTTCTTGTCGCCGACGACGGCGATTCCTTCTCCCTTGCCGAGAGAGGCAACTGTGCCTTTGTTATGGAATTCGAACTTCCGCATCGCCTTGCCGCGGATCGAAGCCACGATATTCTGCGCACAGCAAACGCCTTGCTGCATGGCAATCTGGGCGGTAGGCGGATAAGGACGGCCTTCATCATTAAAAATCAGCGAGTTGTCGCCGATAATATAAATGTTCTCGTATCCCGGAGCCCGCAAATACTCGTCCACCTTGACGCGGCCGCGCATCGTCTCGAAGCCCGCCGCTTCAACAAGGCGGTTCCCCCGGATCCCGCCGGTCCACACAACGGTTTGGGAACGGATCTCTTCCCCGTTGTTCAGAAGGACGGCGCCAGGCAGGCACTCTTTAATGGCTACGCCGAATTTGAAGGTGACTCCCTTCTTCTCCAGCACGCGGATCGCGTAATCGACCAGCTCCGGCGCAAAGCCCGGCAGCGCGGACGGCGCAGCCTCTACGTTGTAAATGTTCACCAGCGTCGGGTCAACGTCATATTCCTTGCACAGCTTCGGAATGCGGTCAGCCAGCTCCGCGACGAATTCGATGCCGCTGAAGCCCGCGCCGCCAACGACGAAGTTAATGCGCTCCTGCGGTCTGCGTTCATTTTTATACAAAGCAAACTGATACTCGATATGCTCCCGGATCAGCCGCACCGAGTTAATGCTCCGGATCGTCATCGCATGCTCGGCAAGCCCTGGAATGCCGAACGTCTCCGGCTCGCCGCCGAGTCCGATCACGAGATAATCATAAGATAGGGTGCCATCCTCAAGAATAACCTTCTTATCATGAAGTCGGATCTCTTGAACCGAGGATTTCACCAGATCGATCTTGAATTCGTCGATCAGCTTCGAGATGGATACCCGCGTATTCTCGATGCTGTCCGTTCCTGCTGCCGGCATATGTAAATGCGTTGTTATATAATGGTAGTCATGTCGATTCACCAAAGTAACGTCGGCCTCATTATAATTCAGCTCTTTTTGCAGCCGCTGCGCTGTCAATATGCCCCCGTAACCCGCACCAAGGATTACGATCTTCGGTATGCTGCTCATTCTCCTGCTCCTTCCGGCTTGACTCTTTATATATATAGTATGGTTTACTTGTTAACATTTTGTGAAAAGCATGCAAAAAAAGAGAAGAGCCCCTCATCAGAGCCCATTTCACGATTTGACCTGACTGTGTCCGTCCATGCTCGTCCAGGCCCGAAAACCCGGGTGGATTCGGATGTTTATCCAGATGCTGTCCTATTCAGTCAACCTGCTATGAACACAAGTTATCACGTTAATAATATGCATAAAGCAAGCAAAGATCAAGTTTTTTTTGCCAGTTAATATGTAGGCCCCGCCGCATCGCATCCCCCCTCGTGTAAAGTAAGCGCAATCATCGCAAGTGTAGGTATTTTAGCTCAATTCTCGACT
Source organism: Paenibacillus sp. FSL W8-0919 (assembly GCF_038003785.1). Taxonomy (NCBI): domain Bacteria; kingdom Bacillati; phylum Bacillota; class Bacilli; order Caryophanales; family Paenibacillaceae; genus Paenibacillus; species Paenibacillus sp. FSL W8-0919. The sequence goes on along the minus strand of NZ_JBBOPV010000001.1, from coordinate 2,281,767 downwards.
TTTCATGCCGGGTCGTGACGATTATAATAGTTAGGGAATTCATGAATCAGCATAATCTTAGACAATCGTCTGTCTGATTCGAATAGAACCCTAATAAACGGAGGTGCTTACCGCATGACAACGACGCCACAAGACAACAGCATGACCGACCTATTGATTATCGGCGGCGGACCTGCAGGGATGTTTGCTGCGTTTTACGGCGGGATGCGCCAAGCGTCGGTAAAGCTGATTGAGAGCATGCCTCAGCTTGGCGGCCAGCTGGCAGCGCTGTATCCTGAGAAATATATTTATGATGTGGCAGGCTTCCCGAAGGTTACGGCCCAGGAGCTTGTGGACAATCTGTCCAAACAGATGGATCTGTTCAACACGGATATCCGCCTGGAGGAGAAGGTCCAGTCTGTCGAAAAGCTGGAAGAACGCCACTTTGTCGTCAAGACGAATCTCGGAGAGCACCACGCCAAGGCGGTTATCATTACGGCTGGCGTTGGCGCATTCCAGCCCCGCCGCCTGGAGATCGAGGGCGCGGAGAAATATGAGAAGAGCAATCTTCACTATTTCGTAAACGATCTAAGCCGCTTCAAAGGCAAGAAGGTGCTGATCAGCGGCGGCGGTGATTCGGCCGTAGACTGGGCGCTGATGATCGAACCGATTGCCGAGCAGGTGACCCTGGTTCACCGCCGCGACAAGTTCCGCGCGCATGAGCACAGCGTCGAGCAGCTGATGGCTTCCAAGGTGAATATCATTACTCCTACAGAGATCACTGAGCTGCACGGTGAAGATACGATCAGCAAGGTGACGCTGACCCACATCAAAACAAAGGAAACACAGGAGATCGAAGTGGATGACGTGATCGTCAATTTCGGCTTCGTTTCTTCGCTTGGACCGATTTCGGAATGGGGAATCGCGATCGAGAGCAACTCCATCGTCGTCGACTCCCGCATGGAGACGAGCATTCCCGGCATTTTCGCGGCCGGCGACATCACGACATATCCGGGCAAGGTCAAGCTGATCGCCGTCGGCTTCGGCGAGGCGCCTACCGCGATCAACAACGCGAAAGTATACATCGATCCGGAAGCAAGACTGGCTCCGGGCCACAGCAGCAACATGAAGCTTTAATCACGGCCTAAGAATCTACTATCTATGAAATTGCTGCAATAGAGCAGTGTTTAAAGCAAGAAAAAAGGTATCTTTGATCAGAAGGGATGATCCTTCCATCGAAGATACCTTTTCTATTCGGTTGATCTACATATGTAGAACCAGGTTGTTTCATCCCGCATTATACGCATGCAGCGTCGTAATCTATCTGATCTTTATACGAAAAATGTGAATTAATGCAGGATGCTGCCGGAATTGGTGTCCAAGTTCCGTTTATGAATTTCGGCCAGCAGTAGAGTAATGAACTCACGCTCTAACTTCAATTCAACAGCCATATGATAGGAATCGAGCAGCATCTCATCCGTCAACATAGCCATCCCTCTCACACCCTTCCTCAAATTTCCTGAATCTATCATATCAGACATAGAAAAACGGAACAACTGTTCGCTTATCCACAACCTTCTGTGGAAATCCTGTGTATAATTTGTTGGTAAGTGTTAAAAACGAGGTCATATCAAAGTGGATTATGGGGATAATTGTTATACACAGGATCGTGAACAACTTCCTATAAAAAAATTTAATCAATAATATATTGTTATTTTTTTATTACCCTATGAATAATTCGTATAAACGATATAATATGGAAAATTTCGTATTTATTAGGCCGGTCTTGTATTCACTTCAAGAATCCAAATCTTCCCTTCATGATCGAGCCCGTAATCGAAGCCAAGCTCGCCGATCCCCGGAAATCTTGCTTCCAGAATGGCGATGCACTGCCGGGTCAGATGGCGCATTTCATTCCGCTTCTCCCAAGCATTGATGTGCGGCAGGGATAAACGAAGCGCATGACGCAGCCGGAGCAGTGATCCACCCTTGCAAATATTCGTGACGAACAGCCCCGGACTTGCAAGTCTCCCCAGCATCGCGCGGAATTCCCATCTGCCCCTTTCCTTGACCACTTTCACCCGATAATCCAGCGGACGGCCTTGAATACTGGCCAGATGAATGCCTTGTTGGATGATGTAGCGTCGTCTGAGCCTCATTCTGGACAACACATACTGCATAGATTGTTGTGTATTTACATGAACGGAACGCCTCTTATGGGTGATCAAGTAACCTGTTCCGTCTTGCAGTACCCGGATCACGCCGTTGCCTCCAGTTCCTACGATCGGCTTAATCACAACCATGCCGTGCTCATCCAGCATTGAGACCAGAGTATCCGCTGCATACGGCATCGTAGCCGGAATGTAGGGAGCAACTTGCGGATCCGTCAGCAGCGCCTCCGTTTTGAGCCACTTGCTGGCCAGCTGTCTTCCCGCCATGCTGCTTTCGCCTCCTTTTATCATGACATACGTTATCGTATTCGATCCGCCCTGTATCCTCTTGGATGATTGTCCGTGACGGTATGCCTAATAATTTGGCATTATCGTGTCGTCTGTACCGGTATGCTTTCCAAATGCTGTGTTCTGTCGTATAGTAAAACCATCAGGATGTCCATAACTAATAACACATAGGGATTTTAGATCAAGGAGGATTTTCATTTTGGCTGGCTTGTTTGAAGTGTTGTACTGGATTGCCATGATTGGCATGTCGCTTGCCCTTGCAGCGGTCACGGTTGTTATCTTCGTGCTGGGCTTCAGGTTCATCAAGGATAAGCGCCGAGGCCTGGGAGCCGGCTGTATCGTCTTCTCGCTGGTCGCAGCAGCGATGGTTGTGCTGATGCTGAACGATACGTTCTTTTTCCCGGCTTGAGCGGGCAATATAAGAAAAACGTCTATCGTCGTACATTCAAAGATGACAGACCTCGTTTAGCGGTAGTTTTTCATCGCGATATCAGGAAGCTGACTCCGCGAAGTTTATACTTTTCTGCTATCTAAAAAAATGCAGCTTTTTCTTCGTCGATGAAGAAAAGCTGCATTTTTTATGGGCCATCGAAGGAATACGGTTTCTACAATAGAGCCTCCCCGTTTAGTTTCCTACCGATATAAAGGCCGAAAGAAAGTGAAATAATATTAATTACTATTGACATAATTACATAGTTCATTTCAAATACAAAAAATGGTAATATTTCTGCTACCATATAAAAAATACTTTCGTATCTTGAATAAAGCGGCCGTATTAATTGAAAGGAAGCAAGTGGTAGTACTAGTTGAACTAGAATTACTAAAACAACAATTTTGATAAAATTAAGTATTGTGACTCGCTTCTCCTTAACTCCAATCAAGAAAGGTGCAAAGAAGGATGCGAATATTCCTTGAATTACAATATTAAATTTGTGACTCACAATTTGATCAAGAATATTCTGAATGATTAAACCATTAATAAAAAAACAGATCCCAAACATTGAGAAAATAATGAAGGCATATTGCAATGAAGAAAATCTAATTTTTTTCACCACCTACTTACTAAGTTCATATTTCCAAAAAAGACCTAGAGGTAGCTGGTCCCCATTTTCAGTGTCAATCACTAAAATTTCAGGGTTATTTTCCAGAAGATCTTTTAATTCTTTTGCACTTGCTGAACCATAGATTTCAGTATAACCATTAAAATCGCATTCACCCATATAATAAATAATTATTCATTTACTGTACAAAGGAGTTTTCAGAGACATTAAAAACGACCTCCATATCGGTTTATTCACCGTCATGAAGGTCGTGATCCACAATCCCAAAACGCTTACTCAGAATTGTTATTATTCCATATCGCGATTGAGGACTGCGTTTTTACCGGTACAAACCACAATCATGGCTATGCTTTCACAAGCCCTCAGTTCGACACATTCGAAATCCATTAACGCCGAAACTCCGGTTTTAGCAAGGCTCAGCGCTTGGCTTACCCGCATCTTCCCTCGTGCGGAAGGACGAGCCGCAGCCGCAAGTGACGGTAGCGTTCGGATTATGGATGGTGAAGCCCCCGGTCATGCCGGATTCCTCAAAGTCAATTTCAAGACCGTTCAAATATTTCATGCTGTCCTTCTCGACAACCACCTTCATATCCTGAACGTTCATATATACATCATCTTCCGTCTCCTGGTCGTCAAAGCCCATCGCATACGAAAAACCGCTGCATCCGCCGGCCGTGACACCCAAACGAAGGAACATATTCGGTGTTTCCTGCTCAGCCAGCATCTCTTTCAAACGCTCTGCAGCTGTGTCGCTGATTGTAATCATTTAGGTCACCCTCCTTTTCGTTCACTCTTAAGTATACTCCTCTTCCCTCAATCCCTCAAGGCCGTAAATGCCCGCCGCTTCTTCCTGCGGATTCCCTTTTTCCAATTCGTCTATTTGTATTGCTACCCCGGAGGGTCAGGTTTATAATAGGGGAGGAACATGGGCGGCAACTGTCAGATTATTGTCACACTCCCGCATCTCGCGTGGGAAAAAGGTTATGGCGGTCTACAGTTGTATATTTTTTCACAAAGTTTGGTTTTTATTCAGCCCTATCGTTACGTTGATGCTGTACCCTTGAGAACCGGACCGTTCCCTGCGGGGAGTGATTACTTAATGATCATTTCAGCTGCCGGATTTTCACGGAAGCTGAAGTGTGAACAGGAGGATGGAAGTATGTCCACAATCATAACACCATTTACCGATCGGAGAATGGCTGAGATCATTGAGAAGGTACGGAGCGGCGAGCGCCTCAACCTCGAAGACGGCGTGTACCTGTACCAGACGGACGACCTGCTGACCCTCGGGCAGCTGGCCAATGAAGCGAATCTACGCAAGAACGGCAAGAAAGTATATTTTATCGAGAACATGAGCCTTTACTTTACGAACGTGTGCGAATCCCGCTGCGCGTTCTGCAATTTCAGAAAGGATCAGGGCGAGGAAGGCTCCTATACGCTGTCCGGTCCCGAGATGATCGAATACGTTGAACAGCATATCCACCCGGGCATCCGTGAATTCCATATCGTCGGCGGACATAATAATCATGTGCCGTTCCAATATTATGTCGATTCCCTCAAAGCGCTGAACGAGCGTTTCCCTGACGTAACCCTGAAGGCCTACACGGCAGCCGAGATCGAGTTCTTCACCCGCATCAGCGGTCTGAGCACGAAGGAAGTGCTGGAAGAGCTCATGAAGGCGGGCCTCAAATCCCTCACCGGCGGCGGAGCCGAGATCCTGTCCGACCAGTACCGTCAGAAAATGAAGGTGGACAAAGCCAATGTCGACCAGTACCTTGAAGTCCACCGCACCGCCCACCAGCTCGGCATGAAGACCCATACCACCATGCTGTACGGGGCGATCGAGAGCCATGAGGACCGGATCCGGCACATGATGCAGATTCGGGATCTACAGGATGAAACCGGCGGCTTCCTTGTCTTCATTCCATTGTCTATGCAGCCGAAGAGTAAAAATGCCGGCATCATGCGCCGCAACTCTGCCTACGAGGATCTGAAGACCATTGCGATCAGCCGGCTGATGCTGGATAACATCGATCACATCAAGGCTTATTTCATCAATATCGGCCCGCAATTGACCCAGGTATCGCTCAGCTTCGGCGCTTCGGACGTGCACGGCACGATTCTGAAGGAACGGATCAGCCATGCTGCAGGGGCACTGACGCCGGAAGGCCTTACGCGCAAAGAGCTCGTATGGCTCATTCAAGGCGCAGGCCGCATCCCGGTTGAACGGGACACGTTCTATAACGAGATCAAGGTTTACGAATAAACGATCGATCAGCCTAATCCCCAACCATCTGGAGAATTCGGCACCCGCATCAGCGTTCGAAATAACGGAAAACAGGTTAAAGAGATATTATAGTGTGGGGATCCCTAGCCGCTTCTAGCGGCGTTTTTCTTGCGACTGGCACCTACGAACAATCTCTCATTCTTATCTCTTGAGAAAGGAAGAATTTTATGAACAAGCTCGTCATTCTCGGCGGAGGCTATGGTGGTCTTGCCTTAATTCAGGAATTATTCAGCGGCTATCTTCCCCCGGACGTGGAGGTCGTGCTCATCGACCGCATGCCTTACCAAGGACTGAAGACCGAATACTACGCGCTGGCAGCCGGCACGGTGGCCGATACCGCCGTTCGTGTTAAGTTCCCGGTTTATGACCGGCTTCAGATCCTGTACGGTGAAGTCACATCGATTGATCTTGAGAACCGGCGCGTGAACATATTGGACCAGGATCCCGTGGAATACAATCAGCTCGCCATTGCGCTTGGCTGCACGGATCGTTACCACGGAGTACCGGGCGCGGAGGAGTATACCTACAGCCTGCAGTCGTTCGCCGCGACCCGGGAAACCTATCTGCGGCTGAACAATTTGAAGCCGTACAGCCAGGTCCATATCATCGGCGGAGGCTTAAGCGGAATCGAGCTCGCGGCCGATCTTCGCGAAAGCCGTCCTGACCTCAATATCGCCATCCTGGACCGAGGACAGCGGGTGCTTTCTTCTTTTCCCAACCGGTTGTCCGCTTATATTCATCGCTGGTTCGAGGAGCATCATGTCGATATCCACAGCGGGGTCTCGGTATCCAGAGTGGAGAAGGATGCCGTCTATAATCTCGATACGCCGATCGCCACCGATCTGGCCGTATGGACGGCAGGCATCCAGCCTGTAAAAGTGGTGCAGGACCTCGATCTGCCAAAAGACCGCAGCGGACGCGTTCTGCTGAACCAATACTATCAGGTTCCTTCCCATCCGGAGGTATATGTCATCGGCGACTGCGCGAGCCTTCCGTTCGTACCGAGCGCCCAGGCAGCCGGCGCGCAAGCCGAGCAGGTCGGCCACGTCATGAAGGCATTATGGCGCGATGATGTGCCGAAGGTATCGCCATTGAAGCTGAAGGGAACCCTCGGCTCTCTCGGCAAGCATGCGGGCTTCGGACTGATGGGCAATACTTCGGTCATCGGACGCGTGCCGCGGATTTTGAAGAGCGGCGTGCTCTGGAAATCCAAGCGCCACTACTAGGCGAATCATAGATTCAGCGATCCCGCTTCATTAAAGCGGATAGGGAGCCCGATTCAATCTTCGGGCTCCCTCCCTTCCACCAAAGCTTCGAGCCGGCGGCATATCTTGTCATACAGCTCCTCCGCCGTGGGCGCTTCCACCCAGTCGCCGTCCACATACGCAAAGGGCATCAAATAGCATTGACCGCAGCTGGTCAGACAGCCGTACTCGATCACCTGGCAGTCGTATTGACCTTCCAGCTTCTGCAATGCTTGATCCGTTCCGAAATAGGAGTTGCTTGTGCAAAATTCAATATAGATGGTCATCGGTCACAGCCCCGCCTTAAGATTGGCATTTTAATTTGCCGGTTTATGTACTATAATATAGGGAGGAAAGGAGTTGAACAAGATGAGCGATAACACGCAAACCACTGTATACGATGAAGTGGCTGAAGTGCTTGATAAGCTTCGTCCGTTCCTGCAGCGCGATGGCGGTGACGTGGAATTGGTCGACGTTGAAGACGGCATCGTTAAGCTGAAATTGATGGGTGCATGCGGCAGCTGCCCAAGCTCCACCATCACCTTGAAGGCAGGGATTGAACGCGCCCTGGTTGAGGAAGTAGAAGGCATTCAAGAAGTAGTGCAAGTATTTTAATCTTGTGTTTAGTATAAGAGTCTTGGCTCCCCTCGGGATCCAAGACTCTTTTTTGTTACGGTATGGTATGGCCTGCTTATTCCGGCTTGATCAAAGGACGAATCGGATCCAGCCCGCCGGATATATCCATAATGTTGCCTGTAATGAAGTCCGATTTATCCATGCACAGATATTCAATCACTCTTGCAATATCCTCGCCGCTGCCCGAGCGTCCCCGGGGCGTCATGCCGTCATGGATGCCGGCCACCTCGTCGATCGTCTTCTCCTTGTTCGCCCCGCGGATGTCGCCAGGGCAGATCATGTTGACGGTAATTCCGTAGGGTGCCTCTTCGACCGCCAAGGATTTCGTGAAGGATACGAGCCCCACCTTGGCCGCCGCATAAGCGGCACGCTGGGGCCAAGCGCGCGCTTCCCCGGCATGGCCGAAGCCAAAATGGATAATCCGTCCCCATCGCTTCTCCCTCATTGCCGGCAGCACCCGATGGTCAAGCAGCATGACGCCGGTCAGGTTGCCGTTCACCATATGTACGATTTCATCCCGGCTGTATTCCGAGAACAGGCGCCTTTCCCGGATGAAAGGACCCGCGTTGTTAACCAGGATATCCACGGTGCCGAGCTCGCGTTCCGTCTGATCAACTAGGGAATACAGCTCGGACTCGTCTGCAATATTGGCCTTTACCACGATGGATTTAACGCCGAAGCTCTCAATTTCGCGGGAGAGCGCCTCCGCTTCATTCTTGCTGTTGACATAATTTATAACAATACTGCATCCCTGCCGTGCTAACGACAGCGCAGTCATTTTTCCGAGTCCTGTCGCACTGCCGGTAATCAGCGCCACTTTTCCCTTCAATGGTTTCCCTCCTTCGAGTATCGCCTTCCTTCAGTATAAAAGATTTGCTGTTTCCCCACAACTTGAGGACAGACCGGAATCCTGCAAGATATGAGCGGCCATTTTCTTTCCTCAAAAGAAAAGAAAGGGGTCCCGATTAGCTGCACAAGCCGCAGCATGGTCGGGATGCCCCTTTTATACGAAAAGTTCGTTGTATTCAGTAGATCCTTCTGTCCGGAGTTAACCGGTCTAACCATAATCCGGGCCGGATCCGCTTCCGTAGGCATCCTGCCTACATCTGCACATTAGAATGCCGGGATAACGGCTCCTTTGTATTCCTGTTCAATAAATGTCTTCACATCTTCCGAAGTCAGCGCCTTCGCCAGCTTCTGGATAGCTTCCGAATCCTTGTTGTCCGGGCGAGCTACCAGCAGGTTCGCGTAAGGGTTATCCTTGTCTTCGATAAACAGCGCGTCCTTCGTTGGGTCAAGGCCGGCTTCCAATGCATAGTTCGTGTTGATGACAGCAAGATCAAGCTCATCCAGCATGCGAGGCAGCATGGCAGCTTCCACTTCTTTGAACTCCAAGTTTTTCGGATTTTCCGTAATATCCTTCGCGGTCGCTTCCAGCTTGGTTTCGTCCGCCAGCTTGATAACGCCGTTCTTGGACAGCAGGGTCAGCGCACGGCCCGCGTTGGACGGATCGTTCGGAATGGCGACCACGGCGCCGTCCTTCAGCTCGTCGACCGACTTGATCGTTCTGGAATAAGCGCCAAGCGGCTCAACGTGTACGGCGATAACGGACTCCAGCTTCAATCCGCGTTCCTTGATCTCGTTATCGAGATACGGCTTATGCTGGAAGAAGTTCGCGTCGATCTCCTTGGAGTCGACCTTCGTATTCGGCAGCACATAATCGGTGAATTCGACAATTTCCAGATTCACGCCCTCTTTTTCGAGCGCAGGTTTGATATGCTCAAGAATCTTTGCATGCGGTGCCGGCGAAGCACCCACCTTAATGGTTACCTTCTCTTGTCCCGCAGCGCCGTTTGTATCCGCAGGCTCCGATGCGTTATCCGCAGGCTTGCTGCCGCAAGCAGCCAGCACCGCGACCAAAGTCAGACTAATGAATGCCAATACCCATTTTTTCATCCTAAAACTCTCCCTCCGAAAATAGTTTATCTATATGATGTCTTCCTTGTTGCTCCAGCAATCCGTTATTTTCTTGTAAAATGACGCACCAGCCGGTCTCCCGCCATCTGCAGGAGCTGCACCAACACAATCATCAAGACAACGGCCAAAATCATAATCTCCGTCTCATAACGGTAGTAACCGTACTTGATCGCCAAATCCCCCAAACCGCCGCCGCCAACCTGGCCGGACATCGCGGTATACGATACGAGTGTCACGATCGTGACGGTCATGCTTGCCAGCAAGCCCGGGCGTGCCTCCGGAAGCAGTACCCGAAACACGATCTGGCTGGTGGACGAGCCCATGGCGTGGGCGGCTTCGATGACGCCTTTATCCACTTCGTTCAGCGCCGTCTCCACAAGTCTCGCGAAGAACGGCGCCGCGCCGACGACAAGCGGAGGAATGGTCCCGAGCACGCCGTATGATACGCCGACGATCGACTTCGTAATCGGAAGCATGGCTACGATCAGAATGATGAATGGAACCGACCGCAGAATGTTCACGATGAACGACAGGATGGAGTAGCCGAAGCGAACCAAGCCTGACGTTGATCTTGCAGCCATATAGAGCAGCACCCCGATCGGGAGACCGATAATGAAGCTGAACAAGGCCGAAGCGCCCAGCATGCGCAGCGTATCCAGCGTCGCCGTGCCAATCTCATTCCAATCCACCTGAGAAAAATCCAGTCCGAGCATCAATGAATCACCTCCACGTCTAATCCTTGATCCAGCAGTCTGCGGATCGTGTCTTCAATCGCGCCTTCGCTGCCTTCAAACCGCACGATCAGCTGCCCGTACGGCGTTTCCTTGATCGTTGAGATGGTCCCCTGCAGGATCGCAAAGTTAACCCCGGTCTCATGGACCGTATGCGACAAGATCGACTCGTACGTCTTCGACCCGAGGAACGTGATCTGCACCGCCTGCGAGGAACCCCCGTCTTTTCCTTGAAGCGCCAATCGCAATGCATCGCCGTTGTCCATCTCCTGACGGATGAACTCCCGCGTAACCTCATGCTTCGGCTTCAGGAACACTTCCGTCACCGGACCTTGTTCTACAATGCCGCCTTGGTGAATGACCGCTACCCGGTCGCAAATGCTCTGAATGACATGCATTTCATGCGTAATCAGCACAATCGTCAGGTTAAACTTCTTGTTAATATCCAGCAGCAGCCGCAGGATCGAATCCGTCGTCTGAGGGTCCAAGGCCGAGGTCGCCTCGTCGCAGAGCAGCACCTCCGGGTCGCTTGCAAGCGCCCTGGCGATTCCTACCCGCTGCTTCTGGCCGCCCGACAGCTGGGACGGGTACTTGTCCCGATGCTCCGCAAGACCGACCAAATTCAGCAGCTCGCCTACCTTGCGCTCGATGTCCGCCTTCGAGGTCTTGATCAGACGAAGCGGAAAGGCGATGTTGTCATAGACCGTTGCCGAGGACAGCAGATTGAAATGCTGAAAGATCATGCCGATCTTCCGCCGCTCCGCCTGCAGCTGCTTCTTTCCGAGGCTCGTCAGGTTGACGCCGCCTACCCACACCTCGCCGGACGTCGGACGTTCCAGCAAATTCATGCAGCGGATGAGCGTGCTCTTGCCTGCCCCGGAATGTCCGATGACACCGAATATTTCTCCTTTTTCAATCGACAAATTCAATCCGGATAATGCTGTGGTCGTTCGGCCGGCTTTTCCGTACTGCTTCGTCAATTGCTTCAGTTCAATCAAACCGTGATCCCCCTTTTTTCGTGCTAACGTTTCATATCTATTTACCCGCAAAAGAAAAGAGCCACTTTTTGCAGAATCAAAAAGGGCTCTCTTTACATAAAGTCGACGCCTTTTCTCATCTGTCAAAGCAGCCTTTACGTCGCGCTGCTTTGAAGGAATTAGCACCATGTCACTCCATTTGCGTTCATTGCACTTGCAATCAACGCTGGAGCCGGTTGCCGGGCTTCATCGGGCCTGTCCCTCCGCCTCTCTCGATAAGAAAACTCGATATGAAATTTTTTCGTTATATTGATGTGTTTTTCAAATCATATTCATGAATGCAATTGTTAGTATAGTTTTTTTTCGCCCTTTTGTCAAAAGGAATTTCATGGTCGGCTCTATCAAGCCCGGATCCCGTTCTTCGCCCACATTTGGTTCGTATACCGGTAGGATGCTCTCAGGCTTTGGCACACCATCTCAAGCCCTTGCTCCAGCTCGTCCAAATGCTGCCCGATATCCTCCAGCTCGATTCGCTCCGACAATCCCTGATGGCGCTGCCACAGGTCGTCCTGCATTTCCGAATTCATGTAATGAATCTCGGTGTTGCGCCGTTTCCGCAGCTTGTTCATCGGCGTTTTATAGCGCTCCTTTATGGCCTCCAGCTCTGCGGACAGCTCGCCGTGCGCCTTCAGGAACTTGAACTGGCGAAGCACGGTGAAGTAGGAGAAATGCTCCTTCACCTTCGAGGTGTTGAGATCGTACAGATCGTTCAGCACTGTCCCCAGCTTGTCAAGGATTGAGAATACCCGAATAAATCCGTTCTTATAGAAATAAACATAGCGCCGGTATTCCCCTTGCTCCTCAATCGACATGTCATCCACATATCCCGAGTTGACCGACCGGCTGAAATGCTTCGCTGCATTCCAGCTCTGCTCCAGCTCATCGAGCGATACGATCAAACCGCGCGTCCATATTTCAAGCTTGCGAAAGTCATGCGTCGGGTCCTGATTCTTCTCCATTTCCTTCTTCAGCAGCTGGCTCGTCTTGACCATCGATTCGATCGCTTCTTCAAGCAGCCCGTTATTCTGCCGCGGTTGTTCCCCAAGCAACAAACGAAGCATTGGCCGCACCTCCTACGTCAAAATGTCCCTGATTCCCTCTAGGATGGACTGGTCATTTGCCGAAATATTCGTTCCAGCGGGCATCCACCGTCTTTACGATATCCTCCCGCGGGAACAGCTCATCCGGGTATCCGGGCTTCATGCGGGCATCAATGACCAGCGGAAGCTTGTACGACAGATGATGATGCTCGATCTCGCTGGCGGCGAAGATATCCGTTGCGGGATTAAAGCGGGTAAATACCGTCCACAAGAACGAAGTTTGCGTGGCGGACGTCGACTTGGCATCATCCACGACGATCACCAGCGGCCATTTCGTGCTGCGGGCATGCATGAACTCCATGACGCGCTGGGCCAGCTCAGGTTCTTTCTCATAGGATGCCCCGGATACGACAAGGCAACCGCCGCAATATGCGACCGCCTGGGAAATTCCCGGAATATCCCCTTCATCGTAGCTTCGCGGCAGCTCGCGGATCGGCTCCCCGATCCCCATCAGCACGGCCTTGCTGCCGTGATTCAGCTTCTGCCCCGTATAATCCAGCGTATCATGCGAGGTTTTATTAAATATGAATAAATCCGTTGCCGGATTAAATCGTTCCAGCACCGCTTCAAGCGTCTCGTTGAAATCCGACAGGTCCAGCGGCCGGTTCGTCAGCATCAGCATTTTGGTGAGCGACAGCTGACCCTCGCCCAGAATCCGGAACGCGGAGACGAGGGCCTCGCGGGAATAGCTCTCCCGAACGACCGCCGCCGTCAGCGCGTGGAAGCCGGTTTCCGCATAGGTCCAAAGCGAGCGGACCGACGGCATCACCATCGGGAAGGCCGGGGACAGCAGGCGCTGCAGAAACTCGCCGAGGTAGTAGTCCTCTTGCCGCGGCTTTCCGACGATCGTTGCCGGATAAATGGCGTCCTTGCGATGCCACATATTCTTCACATGAAGCACCGGGAAGTCATGCGCAAGGGAATAATAGCCGTAGTGATCGCCGAAAGGGCCTTCCAGACGGCGCTCATGCGGCGGTACGATTCCGCTGATCGCGAATTCCGCCTCTGCCGGGATGCGGTGTCCGCCAAGCGGGTTGTCCGTCATCGGCAGCTTGCCGCCCATAATCAGCGAAGCCAGCAGCAGCTCCGGCAGATGCTCCGGCACCGGTGCGATAGCGGAGGCAATCAGCGCAGGTGGGCCGCCGACAAAGACGGACACCGGCAGCGGCTGATTCTGCTGCTCTGCCTCGAAGTAGTGAAAGCCGCCTCCCTTATGAATCTGCCAATGGATTCCGGTGGTCGAGTCATCATAAATTTGAATCCGGTACATGCCCAGATTATGATCCTTCGGCTTCGATGGGCTCTCGGTATAGACGAGCGGCAGCGTGATGAACGGTCCGCCGTCCTCCTGCCAGCTGGTCAACCGCGGTAGCTGCTTGAGCGGATTCTCCGTCACCTTGACGCCCATCACCGGCGCTTCTTGCTGAGGCACGGATTTCATCCCTACCTTTAAAATATCCTTAAACAGCCCGCGTTCATTCCACAGCGCGGAAAACGTAGGCGGCAGCAGCTTATCGGTTGCCCCGATGATCGATTTCATCAGCTGCTCCGGGCGCGGACCGAATGCCATGTCGACCCGGCGCGCGGTTCCGAACAGATTCGTTGCCACTGGAAAAGGCGTCCCTTTCACATTGGTAAACAGCAGGGCAGGTCCTCCCTCTTCGATCACGCGCCGGTGAATTTCAGCCAGCTCCAGATACGGATCCACCGGTGCTTCAATGACAGCAAGATCATTTTCCTTGCGAAGCGTTTCAAGCCATTGGCGTAGATTCTGGTAAATCAAGTGCTCCACTCCTTCGGGTACAACAAAGTCCTCGAGCATGTTTCGCTTCGGGGACTTCGCCTGCACAAATATTAAAATGTTCCATGTTGCATACTGTAGTGACGGGAATTAGCCGATCTTCTCCCCGCGCAGCTCCAATTCGCCCTGCTGCTCGACCGGTGCCAATTCTCTTAGCTGCCATACCCTCACGCTCAAATAACTGAGCACGCCGAACAGCGCAGAGATCAGAAGGGTATGACCAAGCGCGGAGAATACATAGACTTCGTCATTGTGCATCGTGGCCATAATGATGGCGCCGCTGAAAATCTGCAGCAAGCACAGCACCGTTGCCGAAACTCCGAGCATCTGAATTTCGCGGTTGTCCCGGTTTCGCCAATAAGCGAAATGTCCCATTACGGCTACTACGATGAGCAGCAGAAGAGCCGCCACCCGGTGCATGAAGGCAATGCCCACGCCGCCGCCGAGCTCCGGAATCACTTCCCCGTTGCAGAGCGGCCAGCCGGAGCACCCCTCTCTCGAGTCGGTGTGGCTTACGAATGCTCCGATATATACCACGATATACGTATAAATCGTCGCCCCCCAGACGAGTCGGCGAAAACCATTGCTGACCCGGGGCAGCCGCTCCGATCCAAGCGGCATCTTCGCCTTCTCTACCCTCCGCATGCCCAGCGCAAGCATAACCGAGCTAGCGAATGCGATGAGCGAGAAGCCGAAATGCAGCGCCATCACGGCCGCCGACTGAGGCTTGACGACTGCGAGCGCTCCCATAATCGCTTGTACAATCACGAACACCGATGTCATGACCACATAAGCCATCAGATCCTTGCGGTCACGCTTGTATCTCCAAAATGCGATCAGGGAAGCCAGGGCGGCCAAGCCGGCCATCCCGCTGACAGCGCGGTGCGAGTATTCGATCAAGGAGGAGACGGTGTAAGCGGGAATAAACTTTCCGTTACACAGCGGCCACTCTTGTCCACAGCCAAGCCCGGAGTCGGTCTTGGTAACGACCATGCCCCCGAAGGTGGCGAAGAACATGACTGCGCATGTTATGTAACTCAGCCATTTTAATTGTTTATCATTCACTAATCTCACCTGCTGCCTATATTCTTAACAATCCGCCATCAATAGCGGATTCCTTATTGCAGTCTAAATTTCATTATACCTGATTATGCCGCGACGGTCACTTTAACGATTGTGACAAAATGTTCAAAATTAGGAGAAGCTTATTGCCAAAAACAACACCGCCGCCAAGGGATCATCCATAGGCGACGGTGCGTTGTGCATCATTCCCGTTATGCTCACTTATGAATCGTTTCGTACACATCCACCGCACGCTGCAGGAAATCTTCGATTTCCTCGCGGGATTTGCGGAATTTGTTGACGAAGCGGACAAGTTCCCGTCCGTCGGCATAGGCGACGAAGCTAGGGATACCGAGGATGTTCTGCTGCTGGCTTACATCGCCGACAGCATCGACGTCAACTTCTACCAGGGTCAGCTGGTTCGAGAATTTCTGCTCAACATCCGGCATGAATGGATCGATAAACTTGCAATCACCGCACCAGTCTGCTTTGAATACTGCGACAGTCAAGCGCGGAGACTGGATAGCAACCTGAAATTCGGCTTCCGAAGTGATTTTGTCCATGGATGATCTCCCCTTTTCGTCGAAATGGTTCAACTTTAGTGAATCAAAATGTGGAGTGGAAGTCAAATATTCGTGACATACTGACAATACCAAGATAGAGCAATCGCCAAGATGACCAAGCGACTAACGGCAGGTGAGAACGGGATGCAGCAAGGCGAAAAAGACAAACAGGCGTGGTCCGGATCCATACGCAGATGGGTGTCCACATTGGCGGAAGCCGCAGTCGAAGCCTTGACTGGACGGGTGACCTCCTGGGAAATATCCTCCAAGCTCCGGGATGGCCGGAAGGACTGGAGCTGGGAGGCGGTCGCAGCGCGAAGCCTCCGGTCCGAGCTAAAGCGTATCGCCCGCAGGCAGCACAAGGAAATAAAAATGAACGCGAGCCCACCCGCCATGAGCTTGCCCTTTATTCGGGCCGTGAATTCCGTAGACGGATTTAATGCCAGGGAACAAGAAATAGTGGAATCCATTCAAAGCACCGTCATGGATGCCAATCGGAGCAACATCTCGCGCACGCAGGCCTACCTTAGCTGCTATGAAGCCTTTCCGGAGCTGCATTGGGCCTTTCTTGCCCATATGGTCTCCCGAAATGCCGGCTGGAACATGAGCGACCTGCAAGGAGGCTTGCTGTCGGATCTAACGAATTCCGAATTTCAAGTGAATCTGTACCGTTTTCTAGAACGATGCAACGCCTTGATCTTTCAGGACGCCTACCCCCAGCTGCTGCTGTACATGCACAGCCGGAAGCTGGGCGAGCCGCTGTTTCATCTCCTGCCATGCTTTCATGTCTCGGCCTTCATGCTTCCCTTCTGGCAGCATTTCTGGCGGGAACCCGATCACGGCGCTATGCTCGCCGTTGCCCTCATCCTAAATGAACAGAATTACATTGAAGGCCGGGTTGCCCAGGACCCGTATTTTCGGTCCCGGGTTCTGAAGCATCCGTATTTTCGTTTGCATGAGCTCGCGAGATTCAATCAAATTTTGTTTCCCCTTGGGCAAGAAGAAGCCCTTACCAGGGGCGTAGCCCCTTCCGCTGCAGGCAATAAGCTCCCGCTTCGGCCGCTTGCGGGGCTCACCCTTCCCAAATTCGACAGCCTGACGGCTCGGATCAAAGCAGGTAAATCGCTCTACGGGCTGCTCTTCGGATACGAGGAGGTGCACCGTCGTGCGCTCGCTTTCGCCCGGTCCACCCCGCACCGGGGATCGCGCTCCGAATACTGGCCGGCGCTTTTCACCGCGGACAAGCAGGCGGCCATTAACAACGGCAAGGAAAGCAGCGTGCTGTTGGAATCCGAGTGGCTCCCTTCAGGGAAACGCCTGTACAGCCCCGAGCTGGAATCCGTGTGGCAGGATACGCCCTCCGGCCCGATCCCGCGGTATGATTGGTATCGCAGCTCCGCCAAGCTTCGGCTATTCCGTGAACCGGTCCGGCCGCTGCTGTTCGATATGACCCACGCGCACCGGGCCCAGCTGGAGAAGACGGCCATGGCCCACGATGTCGCTCATGAGAACCAACCAAAGCATGGATAGTTGAAAAAAGGACTGCTCTCGATCCCTTGGATCAGAACAGTCCTTCTGCAAATACATTTTCCACTATCGATTATATAGACGCAAAGTTATCCCCGCTCACGCATCCGTGAAGGCGCCAGTCTCATCAGAGGGCGGAATACCTTCTGGAGTGGACGCGGATAATTGCCTAGCTCGGACTGGCGAATGACGCCGAACACGACAAGCAGCACGAGATAAATCACAACGACGGCAATTCCGACGATGATGCATGTTAACAGGAATGCCAATCGTGCCGGGATCACCTCAACCAGTTGAATGCCCGCTTGGTTCAACCCGTAGCCGATTCCCGCTGCCGCTACGACGGTGCACAGGAATCCCAGCCAGCGGCTTCCCAATATCGAGAACGATACAATCGATTTAATCGACCGGATGTTAAGCAGCGTGATGACCAGGAAGCACAGCGCCGTACTTCCAATGATGCCGTAGATGCCGAACAAGGGAGCCAGAAGGAAGCTGGCCGCCAGCTTGACGGCAACGCCGATCATCACGTGAATCATGGACAGCTTGGCCTTTCCGATGCCGAGCAAGATCGAGTTCGTCGTCATCATGGTAATCTGGAAAATGGTGCCGAAAGTCAGAAATGCAATGATTCCGCTGCCGCCCAGCGAGCTGAACAAGAGACCGTTCACCGAGTAAGCCGCTACTCCCAGCGCGATGACCACCGGCATGCCGGTCAAAATCCCGATCCGCATGGCAAGCGTGACTTGCCGCTCCAGATGCTCTTGATCACGTCTGGCAAACGCCGCCGATATGATCGGAATCAGCGATGTGCTGAGGGCAATGGCCAGGATCGGCGGGATGCCCGCAACGCTCTGCGCCCGTGTGCCCAATACGGCGAGCGCCTCGGTCGCCTGCGCCGCTCCGATCTCGCCCGTCAGGAGCGGCTTGACGATGGAGCCGTCAATGAAGTTGACCGCCGGGACCGCCAGAGAGGACAACACGATCGGAATCGATAACTTGAAAATATCCTTGTAGATGCCGCCGAGCGGAATCGAACGGTCTGCCGGGGGCAGCTTCTGCTCCCGGTCACTGCGCCGGAGCTTCGCGGCGAAATACAGCATGACCGCGAAGGCGCCGATGCTGCCGAGCACGCCGCCGAAGGAGGCCCCAGCCGCTACCCAAGTATCGTCATACCCCAACCGCAGCAGCACATAGGCTAGACCGATAGCAGTCAGCACTCTTGCAATCTGCTCCACGATTTGGGAAATCCCGCCGGCCGACATATTGTTGCGGCCCTGGAAATACCCCCGCATCATGGCGATAGCGGGGAACAGCAGCAGCGCCGGAGCCAGCGCCTGAATGGCCGCGGCCGATTCCGGCACCTCCGCGACATGGGTCGCGTAATACGGCGCTCCGAAATACAGCAGCAGCGTCATGACAACGCCAGCCGCTCCGGCGAAGATCAGCGCCGCTTGGTATACGCGCTGAGCCTCGGCCGGCTTATTCAGCGCATGCCGCTCGGAAACCATTTTACTGAGCGTGCTCGGAATACCGGCCGTAGCGACGGTCAGCAGCATCAAATACACATTGTTGGCAATCGTGAAGGAAGCATCCCCCACATCGTTTAGCATGTGCTCCAGCGGCACCCGCTGCACAAGTCCCAGCACGCGGGCGACCAGCGCCGCCACGGCCAGGATAATCGTGCCTTTTATGAATGATTCCTTCTTAGACAATTCCTTACCTTCTTTCTCCTCCAATAGCGCTTGTTAAGCACCCCTCGCGCCTGCTTAAAACACCCAAACGATAAACACAATGATCATCGCAAGCTGCAATACGACCTTCACCACGATGCTGCTGAACAAGCCGAGCACCGAACCGAGTCCGACCTTCATCGACTTGCCCGCTCCCGAGCCCGCCAGCAGCTCCCCGATAAAGGCGCCGATAAACGGGCCGATGATCAGACCGAATGCCGGAATGACGAACGGGCCGATGATCAGGCCGATCGTGCTCCCCCATATCGAGGCCTTCGAGCCGCCAAGCTTCTTCACGCCCCATGCGTTGACTGCATAATCGGCTATGAACAGCACGACCAAAATGATCGTCTGAATGGTCCAGAACCATGCGTCGTAATGGGCGAACGTAAAGAACCAGCCGTATACGAACAATGCCAAATAAATGGCGATAACCCCCGGCAAAATCGGGTAGATCGCGCCGGCCATCCCGATGATGAACAGTGCGATCACAATAATCCAGCCTAATACGTCCATCCGTTAATCACCCTTCGATCAAAATATGATCCCTGATCACTTCCACAATCCCGTTCTCATTGTTGCTGGCCACGACAAGATCAGCCTCATCCTTCACCGTCTGCTGGGCATTGCCCATGGCGACGCCAAGCCCCGCTTGCTGGATGACGGCCAGATCGTTCAAGCTGTCGCCAACGGCCACAACCTGGGACATGTCAAGACCGAGCAGTTCGCATACCTGCTTGATCCCTGTCGCCTTGTTGACGCCCTGCGGATTGATCTCCAGATTCACCGGTGAGGAGTTGGTGATTTCCAGTCCCCCCATATCCTGAAGCTGCATCAGGATGCGATGGCGAACCTCATCGTCTTCCGACGTATAGCCGAATTTCAGCCACTCCTGATTCTCAACATCCTCGCACCAGCTCTCCCGGGTATACAATCTCTCTACAGAATACGCCCAGAACCAGGCTCCGGTTTCAACGGCAAGCTCATGCATCTCGGCAACGAGCTTGCTGTCCAGCAGAGAACGCCGATACAGCTCATACGGAGCACGCCACACCTCACTGCCATTGACCGTTACCATCGGGGTGGTCAGCTCTAACTGCTTCGCATACGGGTATGCATCCTGAAACGGCCGTCCGGTGGACAAGCAGACATGGATGCCTTGCCGAACCGCTTCCTTGATCCAACGGACGGTCTCCGGCGACACTTCATGATCGTCCTGAAGCAGCGTGCCATCCATATCTAAAGCCAGCAATCGGTACTTACGATTCATTGTTTAAGCCTCCTAATCTAGTCACACGATAAGCATAACGACATTTTACCACAAAAGGTACGGGCTCAAAACCGAACGCTCGGACAAATGAGCAAGGGATAAGAAGTCAAGTCCGCGATAATGTGCTAACCTATTGGAAACTCTAAACTGAATAAGGAGCGTGTCCCATGAAATCACCCCAGAGTTCCGCTGTTGCCGTTCAAGCCGAAATGCTGATCCGCAAACCGGTTTCCGAGGTCTTTGAGGCCTTTGTCGATCCTGATATCACGACCAAGTTCTGGTTCACCCGATCCACCGGCAAGCTGGAAGCCGGTAAAGAAATTCGTTGGGACTGGGAAATGTACGGCGTATCCGATACGATCCTCGTCAAAGAGCTGGAGACCGACCGCCGGATTGTTATCCAATCGTCGGACGGCACGACGACGGAATGGGAGTTCGTGCCTCGAAGCGAGGGCGGCACCTTCGTGACGATTATCCATACCGGATTCGAAGGGACGGATGCTGACGTTACCCGCCAGGCCATCGATTCGATGGGAGGATATACGATGGTGCTCTGCGAGTTGAAGGCGCTGCTTGAATTCGGCATCGTCTTGAATCTCGTTGCAGATAAGGCACCGGATGCCCACGTATAGCTATATCTATAAGTTGAACCAATCAACGGAAGTTAGTTCAAATACGTAAAATGTTATACAACTGCCGGTTGATTTCAATTCCCTTGATAAACAGAAAGAAGGCAGCCAAGCCCTTATAGCTTGAAAGCTGCCTTCTTTTTCGTTATGCCTATTCTCCGTTGCCTTCCTGCTCATCCTTGTTCTTCGGATGCGGCGTGCCGTCGAGGCCGTAGATTTCATCGTATGCATCGAAGATCTTACGTGCCACCGGAGCCGCACTTTGGGAACCGAAGCCGCCTTCCGGAATGACGACGGCAACCGCCAGCTTCGGATTTTGCCGAGGAGCGAAGGCGATAAACACGCCATTGTCTACGATGTCACGACGTCCGTTTTTATAAATCTCCTGCTCGGACGTACCGGTTTTACGGGCAAAATCATACGGAAAATCCTCAAACGCCCGAAGATTCTGGGTATTCATCCCTTGAATCACTTCATTCCAGTACTGCTGCGGAAATTTCTCCTGATTCAGCACTTCACGTCCGAATTTCTTGACCACCTTGCCGTTCTGGTCCACGATTTTGCTGGCAAGCTGAGGTTTAATACGGGCTCCTTGATTTGCAAGCATGGTTGCGTATTGCGCTAATTGAAGCGTCGTGTACTTCCCGGACTGGCCGAAGGAAGCGTAAGCCATCGCTGCCAGATAACTGCCCGCCTGCTCGATGTTCGTATACTCGATAATGCCTTTATGCTCGTTCGGCAGGCCGGATTCAGTGGATACGCCCAGCCCGAATTTCTTCATGTATCCGTCCCAAACTTCGACGGCTTTGGAGCCGTACTTGTTGAACAGCTTCTCCCCGACCCAATCGACCATGAAGGCGTTGGAGGATTTCTCAAGAGCTTTTCGCGCATTGATTGATCCATTCGCCTTTCTCCCGGAGTTGTAGACCCTCGAGTTATCCTTACCGAAGTACGCCGCCCCTTGGTCCGGATAATAGTCGTTCGGGCCAAATAAATGCTCATTCAGTCCGATCAATACGCTCAGCGGCTTGATCGTGGAGCCGAGCAGGACGGTCGACTCCAGATTGTTGCCGGAACGTCCTGAGCTGTATGGCCATATGGTTCCGTTGCGGTAATGACTCATGACCGAATCCCAATCATCCGTTCCGGTCTCCCATACATTCGGATCATAATCCGGAATGCTGGCCATGGCAACAATATTCCCCGTGTCCACTTCCATGGCTACCGCATATCCCGTCTTGGCATTCGTATGCAGCTTACCCGACACAGGATTGGTGTGAAGCCATTTCAGCTGGTCGACAATCGCCTGCTGTGCGGCGAGCTGAATGTCTTTATGGATGGTCGAGTGGATATTATAGCCTTTTTGCGGCGGGACCATAGTCGGCACGCCGTTGGCCATATTTTGCGGGCTGATCGGAATATTGATATAGCCGTTCTTCCCGCGCAGCTCATCTTGAAACATCATTTCAAGCCCGTCGACACCGACCTTTTCCTGCTCCGAATAGATCAGACCCGGGTCCTTCTGGGTTTTGTTCTTCTGATCAATGGCTTTGTACTTATCCAAATCCTTCTGGCCTTTAAACTCCCTTAAATACCCGATCGTCTGTACCGCAATTCGGTCCTCGCTGTACTTTCGCTCGCTTTCCTCCACGATCTCGACGCCCGGATACTGGGATTTATGCTCCATGAAATAGGCGACTTCTTTCGAGGATAGGTTGGCTTTAATTCGCCGCGGCTCATACCCCGGCTGCTTGTTAAAGTTCAGATCCATCGCTTTGATGACATCTTCCACGGTCATCTTCTCGGCTTTGGGATCGCCGTACCGGTTGAAGACATCCACCATCTCTTGCGCCAGCTTCTCGATTTCCGGCCGATTCTTCTTGCCGCGGTCGGAGTTGCTGTAATCTTTCATCAGCGTAAGATACAGCGCCTGGGAAGGTGTTGAGTAGGCTATCGGCGTGCCCGATGCATCAAGGATGCTTCCACGGATCGGCTGGAGCGGGAAGTTTTTGATCTGACCCCCGGTCTCCATTTCCTTAAGCTCAGGCCCTTCCACGAATTGAAGAATCGCCAGACGTATAATGATGACACAGAAAATAATAAACGTGCTAAAAAAGAACAGGTTGACTCGCAGATTAAACTGACTGCCGGCATCTCCCTCATCTTGTTTGCGTTTATCCGGCCTAAACCCTCTCACGTATGCTTCTCCCCTTTTATGCACATTACATAAACTTATATTATCACAAAAAGCCTCCCCACTTCATCCGGATGACATTTTCCGAATTCACTAGGGGCGGACCCCTTAGCCTTGGGTCCGCCCCTGGTTCGATTCGCTATTAAAATACCCTCTCTTTAATATGCGTTTCATTGAATCGCGGAGGGTTAAACCAGTCCCCGCTCTGGGCCCATGTCGGATCCAGCGGAACCCACTTTTTCTCCTCGCTCAAGTACACTTCGTTCCAGGCATGCGGCCCATAGCCGCCCTGGCCGTTATAGCCGCGCCCGGTTACGACGCGCACGTCCAAATCCTGTGAGCGCGCCATCATCGCATACAGCCGGGCGTAATCAATGCAGACGCCAAGCCGGGTATCGTACGTATCCTGCGGCGTCTGCTCTTTCCAAATCCTCTGCTCTTCATAGAGCCGAACCTTCTCATGATCGTAGGATATCCGGCTGCCGACCCAATCATAAAGCTTGCGGGCCCTCTCTTTATCGGTCGAAGCCCCCTTGACCACATGCGCCGCCGTCTGCTCGATCCCCTCCGGAATCCGGTGGTCGATCACCTCGTATTTCCGCTCCATGATGCCGCTTAGTTCATCTTGAACCGACTGGGCGAAGACCGGCAGCTGTTCCCGTACCAGCGATCCCGACAACGGCTCGAGAACAGCCCTTGCTCCCTGCGAATAGATTGGGGAAGCCTCGACATAACGGCTGAATCCATGATCCGGATTGAGGCTGACCCACACGAACAGCACAGCAATGACAAGCATGCTGCGTGCAGCACCAATCAGCACCCCGATGCCGGTGCCGGCCAGCCGGCTCGGCAGCGATGCGGATGTTTCCCTCCCGGATCGGAACAAGCTTCCCCCGCCGAAAATCAGTGAGATCAGCAGCCGCAGCATAAATACGATCAATCCGTAACTAATCATAAACAGGACCGCAAATCTTAGGAGCGGAAAATCAGCCAGCGATTTCACCGCCGTATAATACACCTGCTCCCAGAACCGCAATTCCCGGTCCGGTAAAGCGGAGATCGCGCCTAACCATTCCCCGGCCTTTGGCGACAGCCACAACGTAAACGGGATGGATATCACCAGACCTCCGATCCGGAGAAGGGCATCCCCCAGAAAAGAAACAAGCTTCCCGGCTGAACGGGACGCTCCCCGTCTCCAACCCTGTATCATGGAGAAGGCCACAATCAGCAGCAGCAAAACGGTAATTCCGTTTCCGTCACGCACACTATCGATCCATGCGGACATCACACGGCATTCCCCCTCTCCCAATGATGTTGGTACAACCGGCCGCAGATGAGCTGGCAAGTTACTATTGCACAACGGATCTGCTTAGCCGGGTCTGATTGCACCTTTATTTAGATAAAATGGTTGTTCGTTATTTGGAATCCGTATTGTTCTTGGCATCGTTGATAAAGCTGCGTATGGTGTCGTTCATGTCCCACTTTCCTACCGATACCCCGCGAAATGTTACCTCAACTTCATTGGAGCCTGCACTTCCCTTCAGCTCCAAGTTCGGGGCCGTAATGAAATAGGTTCCGTCTCCATTCGACGTATACTTTGCTTCCTTCGCTTCCTTGATCATCAAATTCAGCGCTTCGGTCTTGACGGTATCGATGGTTTCATCCTTTACCGTCGATACAACCTCCCCGATCTTGTCCAGCGATATTCCGCTATAGACCAATAGGCCTACAATGATCAGGACGGCGATCGCCCATTTGATGACCGTTCTCACCACATTCAAAACGACAAACAGAATAATTAACGCGATTGCGATAACGAGCCAGTTCTGCTTCAGAAACTCCATCCATACTTGCGTATCCATATCCTTCACTCCCGTCGCTAATAAAACGGCGGTTTGACGGCCGTCTTTTTAATTATACATGATTCCCAAGGATGCTGTCAGCCAACCGGGTCTTT
Organism: Paenibacillus sp. FSL W8-0919; assembly: GCF_038003785.1. Classification (NCBI taxonomy): domain Bacteria; kingdom Bacillati; phylum Bacillota; class Bacilli; order Caryophanales; family Paenibacillaceae; genus Paenibacillus; species Paenibacillus sp. FSL W8-0919. Next base: position 2,256,520 of record NZ_JBBOPV010000001.1, on the reverse strand, counting down.
TTACTAAGAGGTATAAGCCTGCCCCTTGGAGCGTACAAGTAGTATCATAACGATCTTTTGCCGGATAGGAGGGTGCCATATTGAAAACCGCTTTATGGCTATACATGTTTTTATTTCTGGCGTTTTTTGATTTGCACGCCCAATATCCCGTGCTCACGCCGTTCGCCATCTCGCTTGGGGCCGCTCCGGCCTTTATCGGCTGGATGATGGGCATATATGCCCTGACCCATCTGCCGGGCAATCTGATTGCCGGCGGCCTGATCGACCGGCACGGCAGCCGGCGCTACATTATTTTCAGCCTGACTGCGGCAGGCATCATTCTGCTGCTGCAGGCCCATGTCCAGCTTCCCTGGCAGCTGCTTGTGCTCCGCTCCATCAGCGGCTTTGTGCTGGCTTTCCTGTCACCTGCATGTCTTGCCCTGCTCGCATCCTTATCCAAAGATCCCGTGACGCAAGGCAAATACATGTCCGGGCACGGCCTTGTACACACCCTGGCTTCCGTTCTTTCGCCTGCAGCCGGAGCCTTTATCGTAGCGAACACCGGATTTTCGGGCACCTTTCAGAGCCTCGGCTGGCTTCTCATCTTTACGGGAATCATGGCTTTTCTTAGCCTCCCCAGGCAGGCAACAGAGACAGTCGGCAAGAAGGAAGCCAAAGCCCAGCCTAACCAGGGAACAACCCGGCTGCCCTTTAGCCTTCGGCTTTATCTGTTCCCGTTTGTCATCGCATGCTCCCAAGGCATATTGTTCTTTGAGATTCCGCTCCGTGACAGCGGGCAGGCAAGCATCATGTCAACCGGACTGCTCTTCTCCGTCATCAGCCTGGGGGCGCTTGTTACCCTGAGCATGCTTTTCCTGAACCGCTATCCCCCTCGGGCCCGGGTAGCAGCCGGCGTGTTTGGCCTGGCCATCAGCTTTTATTTGCTGGCCGCAGCTGATCATTTGCCGTTGACGGTTACTTTATTTGTATTAGGGTTGTCTAAAGGCCTGCTGTTCCCTGCCTTATCATCGCTATTTATTGAGCTGAGCGGGGGCACCCGGCTCGGGAGGGTATTCTCGCTGCAGTCCATCGCCATGTCGCTCGGTTCCTTTGTCGGCCCGATTGCAGCCGGGCAGCTGCGGACGATCGTATCGCCTTATTTTATTGCCTTTCTTATGCTGATGACCGTTCTCCTTCTGCTCCCGCATCAGAAACGTGTCGAGCCTTCGGCCACCTTGGCACCGGAGACGACACCGGTATCACCGCTCTGACAAACATCACGGATATGGGCTCCATAAACCGCATCAAGTGGGCCAATACACAATCCTATTGGGTAAATGGACATAGAATACAGTGTGGCAACTGACCACGGACATTTAACCAAGGGGTGAAAACGAATGAGTCATGTCCATCATAAACATTGTCATGCACCGGCCTATGGAAATTCGGTAGGAATGATTCTGGTTCTGTATATTCTTCTCGTGATTATCCTGAGCAGCTGTTTCTACTAGAATACATGAGTTTTACTGAAGCGGTCTTCCTGCTGGAAGGCCGCATTTTTCTGTTTTGCATGAACGGCGGTAAACAAGCTACACTATATATACATCTTTCGACCAGAACGCCAACATTTCCCGGGGAATGCTGCCAAGCTACGCCGTATCATGACAGAGGTGAACAGCATGTCAATATTTATCATCGTCGAGGGCAAGAACGACCGCAGCCGTCTCCGCCGGCTGCTTACCTCCGATATTACGATATTATGCACATTCGGTACGTTGAACAGTGCCAAGCTTGACGCATTGCAAAAGCAGGTGCGCGATCAGGAGGTGTATCTGTTCATGGACAACGACAGCTCCGGCAAAAGGATTCGCGGGATATTGCGCGACGCATTCCCGGATGCCGAGCAGATTTACACCCGCCGCGGGTACGCAGGCGTAGAGGGCACGCCAGATGAATATTTAATTGCCCAGCTGGAAAAAGCGGGATTGGAGGAATTCATCATCTACCCGCCGCCTGAAGAATACTAGCCCTAGCCCCCTGTTATAAAGGGATTTTCGAAGCTTGCAGCCTATTCCATTTTCGAATTTCGGATACGGCTCTCCTTCCCAAGTAAGAAGAAACGGCGGTCAGGATGATTCTCCTGCGCCGCCGTATTTGCTTCCTCTATTCGAATTGTCGGATAAGTCCTATTCTTTAATCAAGGTCTTGATGTCTTGAATGATATCCTCTGTTTTTACATCCGACGGAACGCCGGCATTATACATTTTGCGAATATTGTTATCCCGGTCCACCAGAGCGATGGAGTTACCATGGGTGAAGTTCGTCGAATCGTTGCCGAGAAGCGGGATTTTAAAGGAATCTTGCATCAGCTTCCGGGTTTCTTCCTGGTCTCCCCTTAGAAAGTACCAACCGCTGTAATCAGCATTGAAGCGGTCGCCGAACTCTTTGATCTTCTCTTTCGTGTCGGTCTTCGGGTCAAAGGAAATGGACACGAAGTTCACCTCGCCCCCAAACAGCTCTTCCTTCTTCAGCTCTTCCTGAATCTGCGAGAGGATCAGCGTCGTAACCGGACAAACGTCCGGACAGCTGGTGAAATAAAAGTACATCAGCTTGACCTTTCCCTTCGTATCCTCTGACGTGATGGTTTTGCCGTCGACATTCTCCATGGAATAACTGCCGACTTCACGAATGACCGGGAGTTTATCCTTCCCGAATCCCAGTGAGTTGTATACGAGGTACACCGCCGCGACCACGCAGACGGCCAGCAAAATCCAAGTCCATTTATAGCGCTTGAATGCGTTCATTCCCCTTGCTCTTCTCCCTTCTTCCCGGCCTGATTCTTATGGAACCATATGCCTGTCCTGCATACTGAACGTTATGACCGCTACGTAATCCCCTATCCGCCGACCTAACGACCATAGCCGACCTGATTATTCAAATCTTAGAAGGTGGTATTCAGGATTAGAACAATGAGGCTGAGCGTTAAATAATTGATCGAGAAGATGAATACTTTCTTCGACCAAGCCTCATCATCCTTCGCCGTGAATCCCTTCAAAGCCGTATAAAGCCAGCCCATCGCCAGGAGCAGACCGATAACCAGGAAGAAGATGCCTGCGTATCCGTATACATACATCAGAATCGGAATCGGCAGCAGGAGGACAAGGTAAGGGATCATCTGAATTTTCGTACGCTTGATGCCCTTGACGACCGGTAGGAGCGGAAATCCTGCTGCACGATATTCTTCTACCCGCCGAATGCCGAGTGCCCAGAAATGCGGCGGCTGCCATAGGAAGAGCAGTGCAAAGATCAGAATTGCCCCCATATCTACCTGTCCCGATACCGCCACATAGCCGATAGCCGGCGGCATTGCGCCGGAGATGGCGCCGACGGATGTGCTCCATGTCGAGGTGCGCTTCAGCCATAGCGTGTAAACGACGACATAAACGAACATGCCTATCGCGCCGAAGATCCCCGCCAGGACGCCGGAGAACAGGAACAGCACCGCTAGTCCCAATGCACCCAGTATAATGGCATACCAAAGAACAACCTTTGGCGTCAGCCGTCCGGTTGGAAGAGAACGATCGCGCGTCCGTTCCATCTTCATATCGAGTTCTCTGTCGAAATAGTTGTTAAACACGCATGAGGATGCCATGACGAGCAAAGTTCCAAGCAATGTCATCGCGAGCAGTCCGAACTGGATGTCCCAGCGCGACGCCAGCCAAAATCCGGCAAATGCTGCTATCAAATTAGACCGGAGTATTCCGGGTTTGGTCACTGTTATAAAATCTTTCCAAGTCCCCGCTTGTTCGGGAGGTGCAGGCGCTGCGGAAGCCAGTGCTGCGGATTCTGAAGGAGCCTGATATCTCAAGTGATTACCCACGTGTAAACGTTCCTCCTTGTATCTGTCGTTATGGAGGAAGTACTGCCTCCGCTATAAAGTTTATCATATCATTAGTAAAAAGTGTTTAGCAATCCTTCGGAATTCGGTGTATCTATATGACAATTCAGTGACATTTGCCAAGGATATTTCCTTGACGTTATGGCGTTGTTTAAGGCACAATTTGTCTATGTATGGCCCCGTGTCCGGGGACGTTCGCCAAGAATCAAATGAAAACCCGGAGCGCATCTATAGCGCCCCGGGCGGTAAGTCCCTTATGAGAAGAAATTACAGTGTGCGTCCAGAACCCGAAAGTTGCTGTTCAGCTTGCTGTACCAGACGCTTCGTGATGTAACCTCCCAAAGAACCGGTTTCACGGGATGTGTAGCTGCCCATGTATCCGTCTTGAGGAATAGTCACACCCAGCTCGCGAGCAGCTTCCATTTTCAGCTGCTCCAGTGCTTGTCTTGCTTGAGGTACAACCAGATTGTTGCTGCGGGAACGACCTTGTGCCATATTAAATATCTCCCTTCACTGAATGTCTGTTATTCCAGTGCAAGCTTGCAAACTTATTATGGCTTCATCTCGCAGCCTTATACGTAGTTTTTTATTTTTTATGTTGGAGGTTTTTTTTCATATGAGCAAAGGTCTATCCCTATGGTTTGCCGTCTCGTCCATCGTCCTTCTAACCGCCTGCGCAATAATGATCAGCACGAACTGGCTGATTGCCATCGGTCTCGGCATTCTGTCGATTCTTAACATCGGCTGGGGCTTTATCATCAAGTCCAAGCGCAAGCCGTCTTAAAATCAAGTTTCATTAAGTCGGGTTCTCGGCGCCGAAGCGTTTGCCTCCAAAGTGCATAGAGCAATTATTTTGCAGGCAGAAAGCCCATCTTATCCTTAACGCCGTCCAAGATTTGGGCGGCTTTGCTGCGTGCCTGCTCTGCCCCTCTTGCAAGAATGTCGTGAATTTCTCCGGATTCGCGAATTTCATAATATCGCTTTTGAAGCGGTTCAAGCGCAGCCACAACCACCTCGCCAAGCTCCTTCTTGAACGCACCATACATTTTCCCCTCAAAGCGATGCTGCACATCCTGCAGGGAAATGCCCGCGCATTCCGAATAAATGCTCATCAGATTGCTGACCTCCGGCTTCGTTGAAGGATCGTAAACAACCTCGGTACCGGAGTCGGTTGTGGCGCGGCTAATTTTTTTGCGAATCTGGTCGGGTGTATCCAGCATGGCAATATAGCTTCCCTCAACCGGGCTGCTCTTGCTCATTTTTTTAGATGCATCGTCCAGCGACATGATTCGAGCTCCCACTTGCGGAATATACGGCTCCGGTACGGTAAAGAACTCCCCGAAGCGATGGTTGAACCGTCCGGCCAAGTCACGCGTCAGCTCCAAATGCTGCTTCTGGTCGTCCCCAACCGGAACGAGGTCGGCATTATACAGCAAAATATCGGCTGCCATTAGCGCCGGGTACACGAACAGACCTGCCCCCACCGATTCCTTGCCTTCCGACTTATCCTTGAACTGGGTCATGCGCTCAAGCTCGCCCATATGCACGAGCGTTGTCATCAACCACGAAAGCTCAGCATGCTGCGGAACATGCGACTGCATAAAAATATTCGCTCTTGCCGGATCGATGCCGGCCGCAACATACAATGCCGCGACCATTTCCGAACGCTCACGGAGCGCCTTTGGCTCCTGCGGCACCGTAATCGCATGCAAATCCACGACCATGAAGTAGCAATTGTGCTCATCCTGGAGCTTCACAAAATTTTTAATGGCTCCGATATAGTTGCCCAGCGTCAAGTTGCCGCTTGGTTGAATGCCGGATAATACGGTTTTCATTTCATAGTCCTCCATTTCTATTTCTTTCATAAAAATCCAACAAAAAAAGGCCCCACATCCGCAAGGGACGTGAGACCGTGGTGCCACCCTTATTCGCCGCAGCAGCATCGTACGCTTGACAGCTGCAGCCTTCCATTCTTGTAACGGAGAATACCCGGCCGGCATATTAAGGAATTAACACGGTTCATGTTTATCCTGTTCAGCTCAGCACTCAAAGGTCCATTCAGCAAAGCGGCTCCACCGGTTCACATCAGCCACCGGCTTTCTGAAGGAGCGACCGCATCTGCCTACTTGTCCTTGTCATCGTGTTCAATCATCATTGATCACTATTACATGCAATAATAAATCTCTTACACCACCTTGTCAATTCCAAGATCCTGCGAAGGCATGCCCCCGGCGATTTAGAGCTTTTGTTGTACGCGAGGCTTAAAAATCTGTTATGATGTGGTTAATCGTCCAGACCATGATTTTTGTTAGTAAAGGAGCATCGATATGAATCAAGTGACCAAAGGCCAGTGGAATGGTTACGACACCTATATCTTAAACAGCGGCCGTCTCGAAGTGACTCTCCTCCCTCGTCTAGGTAACAACGTGATTGGGATTAAAGACATCGAAGAACAGCGTGAAATCCTCCGAAGGCCGGATGAAAGCGAGCTTGCATTCTATCTCCAAAAGCCGTACCACTTCGGCATCCCGATGCTCATTCCGCCGGGACGGATATCCAAAGGCCGGTTCGAATACGGCGGCCAAACGTATCAATTCGACCAAAATACGGCAGGCGATAATCATATCCATGGACTGCACCGGACCCAAGCTTGGTGCGTAAGCGATATCGAAGAGGATGATGAAGGCTGTGCGGTTTCGACAGAGTTCGTGACCTCTGATGATCCGAAATGGATGTCGCAGTTTCCGATCCCCCTGAAGCTGGAAATGAACTTTCGACTCCAGGGAACCGAATTGGTCCAAAATCTGCGCATAACGAACACCGGCAAACAACCCGCCCCATTCGGCATGGGTTATCATACATGGTTCCTGCTTGACGGCGAACCGCATCGATGGTCGCTGGAAGTGCCTGTCGACTCGATCTATACGCTTAATAACGAGCTGATTCCGACAGGAGATACGTCGGCGCTGGGGCATCTCGAAGGCCTTAATACCGGATTAAATCTGAAGGATACGGATCTGGACACGATTCTGAAAATACCGGAAGGCAAGCCTGCCCTTGCACTGCTTAAACGGGACGATGGTTATGAGATCCATTATTCGGCCGATCGCCAGTATTTTAAGCATTGGGTGCTGTATACGAAGGGCCAAGCTGAAGAGTTCCTGTGCATCGAGCCTTACACATGGCTTCCAAATGCACCCAACTTGAACCTATCGAGCGCCGAGACTGGTCTGATTCATCTCGAGGCTGGAGCATCCGTTGAATTGCAAACCCGCATCCGTGTTCTTCATGGCGCGAATGTCGACTAATGGCATAATCGATCGACATTTAAACGGACGTGACCATATTGGAAGAATCGTCAGAAGCGACATACTTACTGCTTGATAGAATGGCAGCCCTTCGATCTTGAAGGGCTGTTTTTTGGTGATGCTCCATAATCAATAGCTCGATGCCCGCCCCCCTAATTTTACCAGCTCCGTATCTCCCTTGATGGCGAATGAGACCCCTATCTTTCAGGTCATAATATCCTCATACAATCTCAAAGGAGGTGACATGACATGGCTCAAGGACGTTCTTCTAACAACCTGGTTGTTCCTCAAGCGACTGCAGCTCTTCAACAATTGAAGGTAGAAGCTGCTCAAGAACTGGGTGTAACTCTTCCTCAAGACGGCTACATGGGTAACTACACTTCCCGTGAAACTGGTTCATTGGGAGGTTACATCACTAAGCGTCTGGTACAACTGGCTGAGCAGCAATTATCGGGTCGTTCGAACCTGTAATCGCATCTCTTCCCTCCAGCCATAATAGAAAGAGGCGATCTTCTCCCCAAAGATCGCCTCTTTCGCCGTTATATGGTATGAACGAATAATAATTTCATGATTTCGAAGCAGCTTCGGGATATGTATGCCGGGGATATCGTATCATTAAGCTCGCCATATTGTAGTTCGACTCGAGAATTGCATCCACGACAACCACGCCTTGCCGCACCATAAACTCGTAACTGATTTCACCGTGCGTCCAATGCCGCTTATGCTTTAGGCTTTCAAGCGCCATCATCCGAAACGAATACTGCTGCGCTTCGCTTAGCCCCTCCTCACAAGGTGCAATCACCCCGTTTCGCCCAGCCAACGGATTGTGCCGGATACCGAATTTGCCGATGATATTATTTCGTATTTGTACAAATACCGTACCGGAGGTTAATCCCCCCAGTTCTTCCTCCAGCTCTCGAAACACGATATCCAACTGTCTAGCCAGCGATAATTGATCCAATTGTACCATATCGTCACCCCTCCTTTATTAGTAAATCCTCCCTAATATTAGGGCTTATGACTCATTATAAGGGAATGGAAAAGCTCGATCAACATAATTCAACATAATTGGGTATATATTACTAAAATTGCACAATTATTTAAAAACTTTTCTGTATCTTCCGGCATTTTTCTCCCCTTTGCGACAAAAAAAGAAGCCCGCATGGAGCTTCTTTTATCGCATTTCCCCGAAGCATTCGGCACCTATGCCAAATGGTCGGTTAATTGCAGAAACTGTCTGATATCCGATACGCATAAATCCGCCGCGCTTTGCCAAAAATCGCGCTGGGTCAAATCGACGTCCAGATGCTTTTTCGCCAAATCCTCCACCGTCATGACGCCTGTATCACGGAGAAGCGCATCGTATTTCTCAGCAAAAGCAGGACCTTCCTGAAGGGCACGAACGTAGAGGCCAGTACTGAACATATAGCCGAATGTATACGGGAAATTATAGAACGGTGTACCCGTAATATAGAAATGCAGCTTGGATGCCCAGAAATGAGGATGGTAAGACGTCAAGGCGTCGCAATACGCTTCCTTCTGCGCCTCCACCATGAGATCCGAAATTTCCTCGGCGCTGAGCAGCCCGCTCTTCCGCTTCTCATAGAATCGGGTCTCAAACAGGAATCTTGCATGAATATTCATAAAGAACGCAACGCTGTTCTGAATTTTCTCCTCCAGCAATGCCAGCTTCTCTTCTTCGCTAGACGCCCCTTTCACCATCGCGTCAAATACGATCATTTCCGCGAAGGTCGAAGCGGTTTCGGCGACGTTCATCGCGTATCTTTGGTTGAGCACAGGAATTCCGCGCATCAGGAACTGATGGTACGCATGTCCCAATTCATGAGCCAGCGTGGACACGTTCGAGGCGGTCCCGCCAAACGTCATGAAGATCCGCGTCTGCTCGCTGGCCGGGAACGAAGTACAGAAGCCGCCAGGTCTCTTGCCGGGACGGTCTTCAACCTCAATCCAGCCTTTATCGAACGCCATTTGGGAGAAGTCCGCCAGCTTCGGACTGAATTTGCGGAACTGCTCTACGATATTAGCTGCCGCGTCATCATAAGAAATTTTAGCTGCGGACGTGCGGATCGGCGCATCCACGTCAGTCCAGGACAGCCCCTCAAGACCAAGCAGCTTCGCCTTGCGATTCAAATACTCCACCAGCACCGGCTTCGTATCCTGAATGACCGCCCACATCGTATCCAGCGTCTCGCGGCTCATCCGTCCGATCGCCAGCGGCTCTTTCAACACATCGTCCCAGCCCCGGTTCTCATACAGCTTCAGCCGGAAGCCGGACAGATGGTTAAGCGTATCTGCGCAGTAGTCCGCCGCTGCGCCCCATGCTGCCTCCCATTTCTCAAACATCGACTGCCGTACCCCACGGTTAGGATCGTGCATTTTGTTAAAGGCTTGTCCGGCGGAGAGCAGCTTGGTCTCGCCGTTCTCTTCGTACGGAATTTGAATTTTGCTGACGATGGTGTCGTAAAATTCGCCCCAGCCGTGGTAGCCGTCAACGGCGAGCGCCAAAGCCAGGCTTTCCAGCTCAGGGCTCATTTTCTCCTTCGCCAGGTTCCGGCTCTCATTCAAGATGAAGTCCAGCTTGGACGCAGCCCCGGTGCCTGTCCACGCCGTCCAGAGCTCATCGTTCATGCCGCGAAGCACATTATCGAACCGGCTTTTCACGGATTGGAGCGTAGCCGACAGCGAGGTGACCCGCCCTGACAGCTGAACGGCTTTTTTATCGTTTACGTTCTGTGCGGTCAAGCAGCTTACAAATGCTGAGGCTTCCCGTACGCGGGCATAGCAGCTCTGAAACTGCTCCAAAAAGGCCTCCAATGCTTGTGTGCCTTCGATCGAATCCGGCACGGAGAGGCTTCTTACATCCTGCTGGAGGGCTTGCATATCCTTCTCCAGCGTCTCCAGGAAGCTGGCCAGCTGCGGAGACGAGGAGCCTCCCGGGAAAATGGTTTCTAAATTCCAGGTCTGTTGAAGTGTCATATCCATAGTCCGCCTTTCAAAAATGAAGTGAGTTTTTTTCTTCCAGCTTGACGCTCATATTTGTATGAACGACGTGAAAAGTGTATAACTATATATATTAAAATTACTGCTGGAGGATCGATAAGCGATGAGACCTTTACAAATTTCACCAGAGACGGCGGTAACCTTGTCCAAGCAGCTGGGCGTTCCGCTGGAGCAGCTTATGCACATGCCGCAGCATATCCTGATGCAGAAGATCGCCGAGCTTGCGAAGAACGATAAGGAAGAGCCGCAGTCGGAGCAGAAGAGCGAACAGGGCCGTCCGGAGAACTCATGATACCTTTTTCAAACACATGGCCCTATGATGTCGTCGGAAATGACGTATATGTACAAACATGCCCCTTCTGCGGGACCGACAATGTTCTGCTTCCCATGAAGCCCAAGGAGCTGATTAGCGTCAGGGAAGGCAAGAAAAAGCTGCTGATCTTCCCCTGCTGCCACAACCGAGTAACCGTGCTCGACAGCGACATCGATTATTTGCTTACAGACCAGCGGCTCCGCTAATGACGACAGCCGGCCGCTTGGTTCTACCCTTCGGAGTCGATATCCCTGCTCCCCGCAAGTCCGATGCATCCGGAGCGCGGCAAGCTCCAAGCTAAGTCTATCGATTCTAAGCTGCGCCTTTCAGCCGGCTTTCGTTCCTCTGGATGAAGCGGCTACTCCGCTCCCAGTGCGTGGCCCTTCTCTTCCCTCAGCTGTTCGGAAGCGACCCGCCACTGCTCCCTGGAAGCCCGAATCATTGCGGCATCCACAATCTTCTGGTCTTGAACCACTCTTGCGAACCACTGCACCGCCTCCTGGTATTGTCCCAGCCTTCGGTGAATTTCCCCGATGAGATACAGCAGCTTTGCGTCATTGGCCCCTACTCCCTCAAGCTCAAACACACGGATATAGGACTCAAGACTATACCTCAAGAAGCGCCTTTCCTGCTCCTGATTCTCCTGGTAGCGGTACAGCCACGCAATATGGTGAAGCAAGCTTGCGATGATTCGCTCGCGTTCCCCGATGATCTGCGCGCAGAGCAAGCCGAGCTTGTACGTCTCCAGCGCTTCCTCAAGGCTGCGCCGGCCTCCGAAGTCGCGGCTCTCCCATCGGCATGCTATTTGCGTCTGAAAAGCCGACCTCTGCTTGTCATTCATTTTGATCAGGGAATTTTCCGTGGAGGCAAATCCGCAGCTCGGGCAGATCCTGACGACATAGTAATCGGGATTTTCCGACTTATAGTACGCGCAAAAATCGGTATCCGTCCGATAGGCCTTTTTAAAGCTAGGCCGGACCCTCGAGGTTTCAAACTCATGCTCGCAGTGGATACACTGCACCTTGATGGAATACAAGGGCTCCAATTTCATCTTCGCTTCCCATCCCTTCCCTTGCGTACTCTCATCCTGCCTTTAGTCCAGGGGCGTGTTCACGAAATGGTGGGCAGGGCCGGACAGGCGCTGCAGCACAAATTCGCGAAGCTCATCGTCCACGCCGATCTCCAACAATGCCCCCTCCATGCAGCGGAGCCATTCCTCGGCATGACGCTCCGTAATCGGGAATCGAAGATGCCTTGCCCGCATCATCGGGTGACCGTACGCTTCGGAGAAGAGCGCGGGGCCTCCGAAAAACTGGCTTAAAAACATATACTGCTTCTCCATTACCGGCTCAATATCCTCCGGAAACAACGGTGCCAACAGCTCGTTCTGCTGAACTCTCGGATAAAATGCCTCGACTAAAGACCGGATCCCCTCGGCCCCCCCGAGGTTATCATAGATGCTCAAATGCGGATTCATACCCGTTCAGGTCTCCCATCTATATATATAATTTTCGACATGGATGCACTTCTCTATTATAGCAAAAAACAACAAAAAAAGGCGCACCCCAACGGGAGCCCCTTCTAAATGCTATTAATAACTGCGCCAGTCCTCTTCACTCTGGACGAGAGAAGCACGTATAACATAAACGAAGGCGCATACCAGAATACCTGCGACTATGCTCATGATCATCACTCCATCCAAACATAATACGAAAGATGTGCTTTGATGTTTTTTATTATAGCACATGTTTCCGGAAAATAAAGCAATTTTGAAACCGCTTACTCATGTTTTTTTAGACTGTTTGTCCTAATCCCGGCATACATTTTTAGAAAAGACCTATCTCTGCGAATTTTCTTCGATGCCAGGAGGCAATGATTACATGACCATGAAAAAAGCGGGCTGGCTGCTGCTGGTAATGGCATTGACCAGCGTGATCGTTCTAATGGCTATATATCCGAAGGCTGCTCTGGAGTCTGCTCTCAGGGGCCTCTCCATCTGGTGGGATGTGCTGTTTCCATCCCTGTTCCCCTTCTTTGTGATATCGGAAATGCTGCTGGGATTTGGGGTTGTGCATTTGGTCGGCACCCTGCTCGATCCCTTGATGCGCCCGCTGTTTCGCATACCCGGGGCAGGCGGGTTTGTTGCGGCGATGGGCTATGTATCGGGTTACCCGGTCGGCGCTAAGCTCACGGCCAAGCTTTGGGAGCAAAAAATGGTGAACCGCGAGGAAGGCGAGCGTCTTGTCGCCTTCACCACCTCGTCTGACCCGATCTTTTTGATTGGCGCGGTATCGGTCGGCTTCTTCCATGACCCGAAGATCGGCTTGATCCTTGCGATCGCCCACTATGGCGGAGGCTTTGTTGTCGGTCTGCTGATGCGGTTTCACGGCAGACGCAAATCCGCCGACCATTCCGGTGAAGACACGCTGAATATCGCAGGCGGGAAGCCGGGACGGATCAAGGCCGCGTTCCAAGCGATGCATGCCGCAAGACTGCAGGATGGACGAGATCTCGGCACCTTGGTAAGCCAAGCGATTCAATCCTCCCTTCAGCTTATTATTGTCGTTGGAGGGCTTGTTGTATTCTTTTCCGTCTTTCTGGAGCTTTGGACCCGCGCAGGTGTGGTTACAAGCTTCACCGAGTTGATCAAGGTTTTGCTGTCGCTGATCGGGATGCCGGAAGCCCTGTCGACCGCGCTGGTAGGCGGCATCTTTGAGGTAACGCTCGGGGCGCGTTATGCCGGGGAGGCCGGTTCCTTCATCCCCTTGCCTTACAAGGCTGCAGCCGCGGCTTTTATCCTGTCATGGGGGGGCTTGTCCGTTCATGCGCAAATCGTCAGCATTTTGAACTCTACCAATTTACGATACTTCCCGTTTGCCGTCGCACGGCTGATCCACGGGATTATAGCGGCCTCGGCCGTCATCCTGCTGTGGGAGACGGTGATGGGGACTTCGATGCCTGCGTGGATGGATTCCTCTGTTGTTTCGACTCCTGCCTTAAGCGGGTATACCCATATTATGGCGGCCTTTTCCTTAACGATCGGCACGATGATCGCTTGCTCGTTGCTGATCCGTCTGATCAGGGGCCTGCATCAAAAAATCCGCAAAATCCCTAGGTGAACATTGTGTTATTCTCCAAGATTGATTATCATCTTTATATAACCTTACAAAGGAGCTTATCAACTTGAGATATTATGTTCTGGACCGCGGTGACCCATTGTCTGTTGAGCTGACCCAGCAGTTTCACAAGCTGGCCGAACAGCGGGGGTTTGTGCTGGATGCAGAATCTCCCGAGATTGTCGTTTCGATCGGTGGAGACGGTACGATGCTGCACGCATTTCATACCTTTATTGACCGTATACCTGACTTGGCTTTCGTCGGTGTTCATACCGGTCATTTAGGGTTCTATGCAGACTGGAAAGCTGACGAGCTGAACGAACTTATTGATCATATGAGCGGCACCAAAGAGACGGGAGCCGTGGAGCCGCGTCTCGTCAAGTATCCCTTGGTACAACTGGAGATCCATAAGAAGTCAGGGACTTCATCTTATATTGCGCTGAATGAGTTTACGCTCAAGGGCGTTGACGGGACGGTCGTCGCCCAGATTGACATTAACGATGTAACCTTTGAAATGTTCCGGGGAGACGGCATTTGCGTATCCACCCCATCCGGCAGCACGGCTTATAACAAGAGTGTCGGAGGCGCGATGGTCCATCCCTCGATCGATGCCTTGCAGATCGCGGAGATTGCCTCGATCAACAACCGCATCTTCCGAACGCTCGGCTCGCCGCTTCTTCTGCCCAAGCATCATCATTGTGATATTTTTTCGCGCAAGGAGCAGCGCTTGCTGCTTACGATTGATCATATCAATATCTCGATCGATGATCTTATCTCCGTTCGCTGTCAGGTGGCGGAGCAGCAGGTCAGCTTTGCCCGATACCGTCCGTTTCCGTTCTGGAACCGGGTTCGCGATGCGTTTCTTGGTTAATCAAGCATACAAAAAGATCGGCCTCTGTCCATTGGTGCAGAGATCCGATCTTTTTTATTAGGATATAAAGTTCAAGTCAAGACGGGATTCAAGAAGTAGCGGACCTCGGAGCCTTCGGCCCCTTCTCCCTCGGCTCGCGCTGATCACGCTGTTCGCGCTGCTCCCGCTTCGCTTCCCGGACTTCGCGGTCCCGGCCGTCCTTCCTGCTCTTCACCGCTCCGTCCTGTGCGGCCTCCTTGTTTCCTCTATTCTCCTCATCAGGCCGGACTTCCTTAACTTCTACTGTATCCCGGGGTTCCCGGTCCTTCGGCTCTTTATGCTCCTTATGCTCCTTTGTCTTCTGGAGCACGAAATGGGCACAGCCGAAATTGCAGTACTCGTTAATATAGTCAGACATGCTGGAGAATGTGGAGTCCTTGGCGGCCTTCGGATGGTTGTCGCGGTAGAAGCCTTTTAGCCGTAGCTGATTGTAGCCCCAATCCCCCACAATATAGTCATACCGGTCCAGTACCTCGCTGTACCGATCCCGGAAAGCCTCCAGATTCCAACCGTTCCGGTAGTCCTTCAGCAATTCATAGCTTTTGTTGCCGATAATGATCATGACAGCATCCCTGCCTTTCTAACACGCTGAGACTGGATTAAGACTGAACCGTTTCTTCCTTGCTCCGTGCAGCCGATTTCACCTGCTCGTGCGCATGGTAGGAGCTGCGTACCAGCGGACCGGATTCCACGTGGCTGAAGCCCCGCTTCATTCCCTCTTCCTTCAGGATGGCGAACTCCTCAGGCGTATAATATTTTTCCACATTCAAATGCTTAGGCGACGGCTGCAAATACTGGCCGATCGTCATAATATCGCAATCGACGGCCCGAAGATCATCCATCGCTTCCAGAATTTCATCCCACTCTTCACCGACACCCAGCATAATGCTCGATTTCGTCGGAATATCCGGCTGCATCATTTTGGCATTCTTCAATAACTGGAGGGAACGGTCGTACTTCGCTTTAGCCCGTACCCGATCCGACATGCGCTTAACCGTCTCGATATTATGGTTCAAAATGTCAGGCTTCGCATCCATAACAATCTTCAGCGATTCCTCGCTGCCCATAAAGTCCGGGATCAGCACTTCAACCGAACATAGCGGAAGGCGTCTTCGGATCGCTTTCACCGTTTCGGCGAATATGTACGCGCCTCCGTCTTTCAGGTCATCCCTCGCCACACTTGTCACGACGCAGTGCCGGAGGTTCATCTGCTCGGCGGCCTCGGCTACACGCTCCGGCTCCTGCAGGTCAAGCTCCGTCGGAAGCCCCGTGTTTACCGCGCAAAAACGGCAAGCACGTGTGCAGATATCCCCCAGAATCATAAACGTCGCGGTACGGTTCGCCCAGCACTCGTAAATATTCGGGCAGCGTGCCTCTTCACACACGGTATGAAGCGTTTTGGACCGCATCATGCTCTTGATTTCCTTATAATTATCGCCGGTTGTCAGCTTAATTCGAATCCAGTCGGGTTTTGGCTGTTTGGTTTTGGACAAAGAAAATACCTTCTTTCGTTGGTTTGATCTTGCCTAAAGTTCATAAACTCACGTTAACTGTTCCATATTATATCATGAAAACCATCATATTACCTGTCCTCATCGATATAACATTCATCTACGTACGGCATGGATAAAAATCCTTGATTTGATTCACCCTACGGTGTAGGCATTCCTATCCGACCGGCGGGCACCATCTGTCTATAGGCTTCGCATCGCCGGTGCACGCCGATTTTCGAAGCGTACAAGAACCCTCAATAATAACAGTCTAAAAAGGGGGTGAAGAACACATTGAGGATCATGCGATCGATATGCTCAAGCCGCGCTTTGCGCCGCGGGATGCTTGCAGCTGTGGCCTCCATAACGTCGATCAGCTGTTTACAAGGAACGGTACATGCCGCAGAGCCCGTAAAGTCTTCGGAGCCGTCCCATGCAGTTGTCGAGGCAAGCTCCACGGGCGGCAATGCTGAAGCGGTATACGCAGCCAGGAAATCTTTATACGACCAGGTTGCCGCTGTAACCCAAATTCCCTGGTACCGGCTCGCGGCCATTGATCAGTATGAACGAACGCTGACCCAGGTTCATCCCAGGGATCGAAAGCATCCCGAACGAACCCTCGGCATCTTCATTCCTCCTACCAGATGGGCAGGACCGTTAAATCCCGATCAGGAGGACGTCGATCCGATGTCCATCAGCGTGTTCTCGGGTATCGGTCTTGACGGGAACGGAGACGGTAAAGCCGATCCTAACGATGATATGGACCTGCTCTATTCCGTCGCGGCCAGACTGGCCCCGTATGGCCATGCTGCCGATGACTTCAGCATCGGCTTATGGTCCTATTATCAGAACACCCGGGCCGTCCAGCGGGTTATGCAGTATGCCAAGCTGTATGAAACCTTCGGCAAACTGGATTTGTTCGACCATGCCTTCCCGCTTCCCGTCAAAAGCAATTACTCCTACCGAAGCACCTTCGGTATGGGGCGCAACTGGGGAGGAAGAAGAGTTCACGAAGGCACCGATCTGTTTGCCTCTCACGGCGTTCCCGTGCGAAGCACATGCTATGGCGTGGTGGAGATCAAGGGCTGGAACAAATACGGCGGATGGCGCATCGGCATTCGGGATTTGAACAATCACTATCATTATTACGCCCATTTGCAGGGCTTTGACAAAAGCATCGCCCTCGGAGATGTGGTCAAGCCGGGACAGACCCTCGGCTGGGTCGGCAGCTCCGGTTACGGCAAGCCGGGCACCCAGGGAAAATTCCCTCCGCATCTGCATTACGGCATCTACCGGGATACCGGCCACACCGAATGGGCCTTTGACCCTTATCCCCTGCTGAAGCGCTGGGAGCTGGAGGAGAAAAGATCCAAGAAAAAAACGCGTTCCTGAAGCTCTTCAGGACGCGTTTTTTTATGATAAGAGCCTGCTGCTTCGTTTAGCAGCCCTAGTGTCCCGTCCCTCCTCCTTCGGGCTGGGCCGGACTGTCGGATTCCCCTGCAGGCGTTTCCCCCGGTGCAGGAGTCGAGCCTGGGGATGTAGCGCCTGGACTCGTGGTGCCTGACGGCGGCGTAATGAGCGGCGTGTCTCCGGTGCTTCCTTGCGGCTCTCCCTCTTTTGCGCTGTTTTCATTGGAGGAAGGCGGAGGGATCGCAATGCTTGGCGCGCTCGCTTTATTTTCGCCGACGGCTTTGCCCTGTGCGTCATAGTAATACATAGGCACGTCCCCGACAACGAGCAGGTAGGAGATCGGGATATCGGTCTCAACGGTCTGCGGCTCCATATCGAACGGGACGACCACCGCTACCTCGGTCACGATATGGACGAACACTTCGACCAGAATCATATTGATCCCGGCTCCCTGCTGACGGGTGTCAAGCTGCACCTTTACCGCTCCCTGCGGCTCGATTTTCAGCGGAATCTGGGGACCGAACGAGGCGATGATCGGGCTCTTGAGCACTTGGCCCAGCGGGATATGCTCCTTCCGCTTGTGGATATCATCCAGCGTTTGCTGAACGACCTGCGTCGTATGCGACGTGATTTTCAGGTGCTCGGCATAATTCAGCATAAAGCCCGTCACTTTACCGCTGCTGTCCGTTTTCCAATTCACCAGGTTCTCGAAATCCTGGCCTTGCGTTACTTGGGAAGTGATCGCTTTATTGATTGCCTCCGTGGCGATTTGCTTAACCCGGATTTGGGCCAGATGCATGATCGGCGGCCTGAGATTCCGTTCAATATGCATAAAAAACTGCGTAATTCCAAAGATAATTAGCACGATCGCGATAAGCCACCATTTCTTCCTGCTGCGCCGCTTAGCGACCTGTGGACGGCCCCCGCTTCTCGGCGGTACCGCCCGGAACCCTCTCCTGGACGGCTTGAACGCTCGGCGTGGTTTCGGCCATGACAGGGACGGAAAGGATAAACGCCTGCTTCCCCATCTCTTTCGTCTCAAACTGTATCCCCCCTATTCGGGCGTCCTGGATGCGGCAAGATCACCCTGGCAAGCTCCTCCTGTATAGAGGGTATGCGGACAACCGGCAAAAAAGAAGAGCAGGGGATCGTTATCCCTGCTCTTCTTGATTCGGGCGAGACTTTCGTGGCGCTAAGGAAAGGGTGTGGATCTCGCCTTCCGGCGTTTCTCGATCCATCGAACCCTCCTCCACATAATGCTTCAGCATCGACAGCTTGTTTTCCCAGAAACGATCGAAATAGGACAGCCAGTCCTTCAGATCCTGCAGCGGCCCTGCATCCAGACGATATCGCGTCTCCCGTCCGACCTTGCGTTCCTTCACAAGCCCGGCTTCCTCCAGAATGCGAAGATGCTTCGATACCGCCGGCCGGGTCATGGAGAAATGCCCGGTAATATCCTTGACCGGCATTTCCTTCTCGCTCAAAAGGCCAAGAAGCTTGCGGCGCGTTGGATCGGCGATCGCCTGAAAAACGTCGTGCCTCGGAGCGGCCCCGGACATGGCTTATCCCTCGACATATCCGGCGAGCTTTTGAACAAGGCCTGCCCAGCCGTTATCCATGCGCCCGCGAACAAGCTCGTGAGCTTCCCCGAATTCCGTAACCTGATCAGCAGTCCAGCCGCCGTGAATAAGCGTAAACTCGGTATGCTCGCCCTGCTCAACCAGCTCGAACGTTAGCGTCCAGTCCTTCCCCCAATTAAAGCTTAACCGATGGGGCGGGTCGAGCTCGGTTACCTTACATGGGGACATGCCGAATGGCCCGGCATTCAGTTGAAATTCAAAGCCCAAGGCTGGCTCGAAGTTGTTCGGCATAAACCAAGCCGCAATCCCTTCGGATGTAGCAACCGCCTGCCACACCTTGTCGATCGGAGCCTTTAAAGTAAGCGTATGTCGTATATCCGGCAGTTTAGCACCGCTTGCGTTGTCCATCATCATCCTACCTCGCTTGTCCAATATTACGAAACCGTTTGGTTTCATAATAGCATTATATGAAACCAAATAGTTTCATGTCAACTGCCATAACTTGCCTGTCTTCCATACCGTTAAGCCATACGCGTCGTTCCCCAAAGACTCACTCCTGAACCGGATAGGTTCGCTGGAGAAAATCGATGGATTGCCGAATGAGCTGCTTAAGCACCTCTTCATCGATATCGGCAACTTTATTGATATAGACGCAGCCTTTCCCGGCGGTATATTTGCCGAAGCTTGCCAGCAGCTCCTCGCGCTGCTCATCTCCGGGCGCAAAATACAGGCTTATTTTCGCCTTTCTCGGAGAGAAGCCGACATACGGCGCATCGCCTTCATGCCCGGAAGCATACCGGTAGTGATACGAGCCGAATCCGATGATGCTCGGCCCCCACATTTTTGCCGGAAAACCGCTCGTCTCCGTAAAAATGTCCAGCAGACGATAAGCATCCTCCCGCTTTTTGGGATTGTCCACCTGCTCGATAAATTCGATGACGCTGTTTTCCGTCTCTTTCGTTTTTTGCTCGTACATGCCGCTTTCCCCTCTCCCCGGTATCATTTTCATCATTCCCTATCCAACGAAACTGTATAAGACGGCTGTTATGCCCATCCTGTAAGATCGTTCCATGATATCCTGAACTCTCTCATCGACGAATCGATTATCAAGTAAAAAAGACTGGAGCCGATCGAACAAACTCGATCAATGTCCAGTCTTGCTGTCGCTGTATTCCCGCTGACGCAGCGCTTCATACATAAGGACGGAGGCAGCCATCGCCGCGTTCAGCGATTCGGCTTGTCCAGGCATGGGGATACGAATCGCATCGTCCACCAGAGCTGCAACCTCAGGGGATACCCCGCTTCCTTCACTGCCGATGACGATCCAGCATGTTCCTTGAAAGTCATACTCGAAGCATGAGCGCTTTCCTTCGAGCAGCGTGGTCACCAGCCGGGCACCTTTCGCTCGAGCCTCCGGCAAAATCTCCAGGAGATCGCCTTCAAGCACCGGCAAATGAAATAACGATCCCATCGTGGAGCGAAGCGTTTTCGGATTGTATACATCGGCGCAGCCTCGGCCAAGCACAACGCCTGCAGCTCCTACTGCATCCGCCGTACGGATAATGGTTCCGACATTTCCCGGATCCTGCAAACCATCCAGAACCATCACAAGGCCGCCTTCACGCATGATCAGATCCTGCCATTGCCCGGCTTCCTTGCGAACGACGGCAAATACCGGCTGCGGGGAAGGCGTATCGCTTACTTTGGCAATCACCGCATGGGATACGCCGATCCATTCTACACCCTGTTCCGTGTCCGGTATGCCAGTAAGCTCCCGAGGGATGCCCCGCTCGATGTCAAAGGCAACGCACTCGACATCCGCACCCGAGGACAGCGCCTCCTGCACCAGATGAATCCCCTCAACCACATACTTGTTTTGCTTGTCCCTATGCTTTTTCTCTTGCAGCTGAGCCCAGCTCTTCACACGGGCATTCTGCGGCGATAATATCTCCATCGCTCTATCCACCGTTCCTCTATACATTTAAGAAAGAAATCATAGCCTGGCTATTAGCCGGCTTGATTCGATATTAGGTTCATTTCGGGTAAGCCAGCTCCAGCTTCGCCAGATCGTTCTTGTGACCGACGATAACGAGAATGTCGCCCTCTTCGATGCGGTCTTCCGGATGGGGTGAAATGTTCATATCCGATTCGCTGCGGATCGCCATAACGTTGCAGCCGAACCGGGCCCGAATATCCAGCTCTCTCAGATTGTGCCCGAGCAGTTCCCCCGTTGCCTGCATCTCCATAATGCTGTAATCATCCGACAGGTCGATATAGTCCAAAATGTTCGGAGACACCAGATGATGCGCAACCCGGAGCCCCATATCCCGTTCGGGGAAAATCACCTTATCCGCCCCGATCTTATGGAGCACTTTGCCGTGCAGTTCATTTTTTGCCTTGACGACGATCGCCGGCACGCCAAGATCCTTCAAGATCAATGTCGTCAAAATACTGGACTGGATGTCCTCCCCTATAGCCACGACAACGACATCGAAGTTGCGAATGCCTAGCGCCCGCAGCGCTTCTTCATCAGTCGAATCCGCCGATACCGCGTGCGTGACCATATTAGCGATTTCCTGCACGCGCTGCTCACTTGCGTCCACGGCCAATACATCAAAGCCCATGGTGCTTAATTCCTTCGCTACACTCGTGCCAAAACGTCCCATACCGATTACTGCGTACTGTTTCTTCGCCATTTATATAATCCTCCCACGAGCCTAGATCCATTCCGCATTGTTCTGGTTATTCGTTATTTCAGTATACCATACTGTCCCGAATACTTGAATGTAACTGCCTCTCTACGGGTACATTACCAATGACCCTTTCATAAACAAGGAGGAACATTTCGATGTCCATATTGTTAGATCTACGGCAAGCTGTCATTCACAAAGTCCATAATCAGGACCAAGAAGAGCTGCGCTCCATGATCGAGGGTTCCGTCGACGGGCCGGAAGCCGCCCTGCCGGGACTAGGGGTAATGTTTGAAATGATGTGGAAGGACATGGATGCTTCCGAGCAAAACCAGCTCGTCTCCTCCCTTCACGAGCATCTAAAGCACGTCACCCCCGGGAACCTGACGCAAGGCTAAGACGGCCGGCGGCCGCAAAAGAAACAATCCTCAAAGCTTGAACAGCCTGAGGATTGTTTTTTTGCTTATATCAAGGAGAGCTTACGGTGCAGTCTCCAAAAATTTAGCCGTCGGATTTTTCTCCATCGCGGTTCTCATCGCATACTCGTTCTCGAATAACACCACGAAGTTTTCCTTCTTATCCTTCACCAATGTCGAGTTAATCCGGAATTTGGACGGGTCGATCTGGTCATCAACGATCCAGCGGGCGAACTGGTATGGCAGCCGCTGAAGCTGAACGTCAACCCCGTATTCGGCCTTCATCCGGTGCTCAAATACCTCGAATTGGAGCTGGCCGACAACGCCGAGAATGATTTCATCGAAGCTGGTCGTCCGGAACACCTGGATGGTGCCCTCCTCTGTCAGCTGATCGATCCCCTTCTGGTACTGTTTATGCTTGAGTGCATTTTTTACGGTAGCCTTGGCAAAGATCTCAGGCGAGAACGTAGGCAGCTCATCGAACACGACCTCCCGTCCTTGACTGAGCGAATCTCCGATACGGAAAATACCCGGATCAAACAGGCCGATAATGTCGCCAGGATACGCCTCTTGGACAATATCCCGGTCCTGCGCCAGAAACTGCTGCGGCTGGGAAAGTTTAATCTCCTTGCCGGCCCGGACGTGCTTCACGCTCATTCCGCGCTCAAACTTGCCCGATACGATACGCAAAAATGCGATACGGTCGCGATGCGCCGGATTCATGTTGGCTTGAATCTTGAATACATATCCCGAGAACTTCTCGTCCGTCGGCTCCACCATGCCTTCCGTGCTGCGACGCGGCTCGGGCTTCGGCGCCAGCTGGAGGAAATTCTCCAGGAAGGTCTGCACGCCGAAATTGTTAATGGCGCTGCCGAAGAATACCGGGGTCAGTTGCCCCTGCAGCACTTTTTCGTAATCAAACGGATCGCCCGCTACATCGAGCAGCTCCAAATCCTGGCACAGCTGATCATGCAAGTAATCGCCGGCCATCTCGCGGATCAGCGGGTCCTCATAGCCTTCAACCTTTTGCACTTTGATCGTTGAATGGTCATCTCCTTGGAACAGCTCAACCTGATTCTTCACCCGATCATATACGCCGCACAGATCCCGGCCGGAGCCGATCGGCCAATTCATCGGAACCGAACGGATGCCGAGCACCTGCTCCAGCTCCTCCATCAGATCGAACGGGCTCCGCCCTTCCCGGTCCAGCTTGTTGATAAACGTAAAAATCGGGATGCCCCGCTTCGCACACACCTGGAACAGCTTGATCGTCTGGGCCTCGACCCCTTTAGCTACGTCGATCAACATGACGGCGCTGTCTGCAGCGGTCAGCGTACGGTACGTATCTTCACTGAAATCTTGGTGGCCCGGGGTATCCAAAATGTTAATCCGATGCCCAAGATAGTCAAATTGCATGACGGATGAAGTGACCGAGATACCGCGCTGCTTCTCGATTTCCATCCAGTCACTTGTCGCATGTTTGCTCGCCTTGCGCGCTTTAACAGTTCCCGCCAATCGAATGGCGCCCCCGAACAGGAGCAGCTTCTCGGTCAGCGTTGTTTTACCGGCGTCAGGGTGGGAAATAATCGCAAACGTACGGCGTTTATCCACTTCCTGCTTTAATTCATCGCTTAGCTTTGCCATCACACAAATCCCTTCATTACTAAAGTCATGTATATCATTGTACCACAATTGATACGCAAATCATCCCCACGCACGTGCGCATGGGGATGATTTTTAGGCATATATCGAACGCGTTATTCGCCTTTTAGCCAAACCACATTATCTTCCAGCTGACCGTTCACCGGCCACCAGTGGAAGCCGTCTTCCTTAAGAAGCTCGTCGGCCTTGGCCGGGCCCCAGGAGCCGGCAGGATAGGACTCCAGCTCACCCTGGTTCTCTCTCCAAGCGCTTGCGATGCGATCCACGAAGGACCATGCCGAAGCGACTTCATCCCAGCGGGTGAAATAAGTGGAGTCTCCGCGGGCAGCATCATGCAGCAGCCGCTCGTACGCTTCCGGCGAGTTAATGCCGACGATGCAGCTTTGGCAGAAATCCATGGCCACCGGCGCGATTTCCGATTCAGAGCCCGGCTTCTTGGCATTGATCTTCACATAGATGCCTTCCATCGGGTTAACGCGAATAACAAGCAGGTTTGGCTCAAGCGAATGCTTTTGGCCCAAGTATACGTTGTTCGGCATCCGTTTGAATTCCACGACCACCTCGGTCGTCTTGACCGGAAGACGCTTGCCAGTGCGGATGTAGAACGGAACGCCTGCCCAGCGGAAGTTGTCGACAAAGACTCTTGCGGCAAAATACGTCTCCGTATTGGATTCCGGGTTCACCTTATCCTCTTCCCGGTATGCCGGCAATTCCTTGCCGCCCGCAGAGCCTCTTGTATATTGGCCGCGAACGACGTTCTTCGCCACTTCCTCATGGGTAGCGTAAGGACGAAGGGAACGAAGCACCTTGACCTTCTCATCCCGAATGTCCTCGGCAAGCAGTCGGCTAGGCGGCTCCATCGCGATCATCGTCAGCAGCTGCAGCATATGGTTCTGACCCATATCCCGCAGGGCGCCGGCATGATCGTAGTAGCCTCCTCGCTCTTCTACGCCAACCGTCTCGCCAAGCGTAATTTGAACGTTAGCGATATGCTTGTTGTTCCAGAGCGGCTCGAAGAACGCATTGGCGAAGCGGATGACTTCGATGTTCTGAACCATTTCCTTCCCGAGGTAATGGTCGATGCGGTAGATTTCTTCTTCTTTGAACACTTTGCGAATTTCTTCGTTCAGCTTGGCAGCCGACTCCAGATCGTAGCCGAACGGCTTCTCGATCACAAGACGGTTCCAGCCTGCGCCTTCCAGCATGCCGCCCTTCATCAGGTTGAACGATACGCTGCCGAACAGCTCCGGTGCAAGAGCCAGATAGAACAGGCGGTTGCCCGGGATGTTGAACTTCGCTTCCAGCTGCTCCGTTTGTTCGCGAAGCTCACGGAAGCCGTCGATATTGTTAATGTCTAATGATTTATATTCAAAATGCTGCGCGAAGGCATTCCACTCCTGATCCTGCTCGGAACTGTACCGGCAGAATTCCTGGATGGAACGGTAAACGTCCTCCCGAAATTCCTCTTGGGTGCGCGGACGACGCGCCACGCCGATTACTGCAAAATCCTCTTCCAGTTTCCCTTCACGATAAAGACTGTAGATCGCCGGAAACAGCTTGCGTCTTGCCAAATCACCGGTCGCCCCAAAGATGAAAAATACCGCTCCCGGTGCCTTCAATGTATCTAGATTTTGTTTTTCAGCCATGGCTCCTCATTCTTTCTATGTAATATAGTGTATTTTTATGCATCTGGACTTTCTTTGATTTGATGACATTTTAGCACATTCATATCAACTATGCTATCTCATTCCGCATTTTTTCATTATAGTTTCAGATGCTGTTTTCAATATTCTACAGTAATGACGGGAAATCCGATCGTGATTCTACTACTTTTCTTCATCGAATCTTCATGCACTGCCAGCTGCATATGAATCGGTTGCTCCCCGCTTTTGACGAAAGTGCCCAGCGCTGGAGCTTCGTAGGATCGGCTGACCGTCTTTCCGTCTTCATAATCCTCCACCAAGCGCATCGTCAATGTCCGGCCAAGATCCCCTTCAAGCCGACCGATCGTCTCGGCAGCTCCTTCTTGCCTTGCGCTGTAGCCTTGAACGGCAGCATTCATCGCGGCCTCGACGCCGGCATGAGCCAGTTCATCCAGCACGCGCTGCTGCATCCCAATCATCCGCTCGCCCTGCGCTTCCCCTTCGGCGGTCAGCATTACCCGTACATAGCTTCCCCCTAGATGGGTAAGCGCCCAATCCATCTGGACCGGAAGGCCCTCGAGAGTCCCTTCGGAACGGAACACTTCGTTTCCATGCACCTTTCCTGCAGTGACTGCAGGAAGGCCGAGTGCCTGTGCAACCTGCTCAGCGGAAGCCATGGCTTGGTCTCTGGAGACCGCCTGACTTTCACCCTGCAGTTTAACGGTGAAGCGAACGTCCGAATCCACATGCTCCCGTCCAAGCTGGAGGAGAAGCCGCAAATCGCGCTCTGCTTGAGCAGCTGCGGCCGGTGCTTCATGAGCACTTCCGGACAACGGACTGGATTTTACGTCTGAAAATCCGACCAGTATTCCCACCAAGCTGCATAGCACCATTACCATCCCCAATATTTGAAATGATATTCTCCTCACCGCTCGTCACGCTCCCCGTGCAATCTATCAATCTAGTAAAAGGATCGCCGATTCGGGAGGAAAATATACAAGCAGGCATAAAAAAATGAGCCGGCTCTTCTACTCAGCCAACCCATTTTTGTACGCATATATAGCCGCTTGGGTACGATCCTCAACGCCAAGCTTGCCCAGAATATTCGTAACGTGAAATTTCACCGTCTTGATTCCAATGATAAGCTCATCGGCAATATCCTGATTCGATTTGCCTTGGGCGAGCAGACGCAGAACCTCCATTTCCCGGTCCGTCAAATCCTGATGAGCCGGAGCCTCGTTTTGCGGATGACGGAAACGATTCATCATCTTGGAAGCGACCTGCGACTCCAGAACCGACTGTCCGCGTGCCGCTGCGCGTATAGCGTCCGCAACCTCGGAGGCCCGGGATGTTTTTAGCAGATAGCTAAAGGCGCCGGCTTCAATGACCGGATACATCTTCTCGTCGTCCAGGTAACTCGTCAGCACAATCACCTTGAGATTCGGGAACTGCTTCATGAGCTGCCGGGTCGTCTCGATCCCGTCCATTCCATCCATCACCAGATCCATCAGCACCACATCCGGTTGATACTCCTGAGCAAGCCGGATGCCTTCCTCACCGCTGCCTGCCTCCCCTACAACTTCGATCCCATCCTCCGTGCCCAGCACGGCGGCGAGGCCGATCCGGACCATCTCGTGATCGTCCACCAGCAGCACTTTAATCGGTGTTTCCATCGCTATCCCCCCGTTTGCGTTCTTCATTCATCAGCGGTACCGTAATTTCAATACGTGTTCCTTTGCCGGGGGCGGTAATAAACTGAATGGAGCCCCCGATCTCCGTGACCCGTTCCTGCATGGTCGACAGGCCGTAAGAGGTTTGCTTCTTGTCATCCAGCTCAAACCCGACACCGTCATCGCGGAGCATTACCCGAACGGTATTCTGCCTCCGGTGAATGCGGATATCCATTTTGTCCGCCTTGGCATGACGAAGCGTGTTGGACATGGCCTCTTGAATGATCCGGAACAAGTGGTTCTCGATTCCCTTCACCAAGTGAATATCCTCGTCCATTTCAAACGTAATTTCCATCGGCACTTTAATCTGCAGTTCTTTAATCAGATCCCGCAGACCTTGCTCCAAGGCTTTACCCTCCAAATAGACCGGCCGCAAATGAAGGAGCAGCGCCCTCATCTCGGACTGGGCAACCGCCGACATTTCCTCGATCAGAGCCACCTGGCGCTGGGCTTTGTCAAAATCCTTATCCAGCGTTCTGCCAACCGCCGTGGCGGTCATCGAAATGGCGAACAGCTGCTGGGACACCGCATCGTGCAGCTCGCGGGCCAGTCGCTGCCTCTCTTCGACGATCGCCGTCACCCGGGCTTGCTCCGCCAGCTGGGCGTTATTGGTCGACAGCCGCTGCAAGGAGGAGACCTGGTCCTCCCAACGCTTGCTGATGCGCACCAGCTGCTCGCCCAGCCGTCCGACTTCGTCCTCCCCGATATCCGGCATCACATCGGTCAGACTACCCTTCTCCCAGCTTACCAGCGTTTCCCGTACAAGATCAATTCTTCGTTTGACCCGATATCCTTGATAAAACCCATAAATGGCCCCAAGACCGACCGGCAGAAGCACGATGGTGATCAGCGCTTCAATCCGCCCCTTCCAGGTCTCAAACGGCTGTAAGTACCCGTATGTATACAGCAAGTACAACACGATCAGCATGACAACCAATCCCAGAAGGGCTCCCTCGCGCATGCTACGGGTTATGATGTTTGCTTTTTTTTCCGTTTCCACGGGGCAACCCTCCTGATTGGTATCCAAATCCAATGTATGAATAAGTCATTTACGTCATTCGTATACTCAAATCTCCGCCTAAATACGAAACGATGAATTTCACTTTATATTCGCTCGTCTCATAGTTGGGAGATTGATAACGTACGCGATTCATGATGCCCGTCTCCTTCCGGTCGCCCATATGGATCGATCCGAACAGGATGAAGGCCTCGATTTCCACCCCGTAATAATCGGGGATCATCAGATCGATATCCCCAAGCAAACCGTGAAACATCATAACCGTATGACGCTCCTCCGGCAGAGCCAGGGACAGGTCCACATCAGCTTCTCCGAGCACATGCCATATGCTCAGACTGCGCATAACCCATGGCGACTGGTCCCAATCGAAGTTGGACATAAAGCTTTGCTTCTGGACATAGCCGGTTGTACCATGCGCCCGTCTGGATTTTCCGTAGAAAATGCCAAGCGAGATCAGGCTGACGCCGATAATCAGCATGAGGTGCTCCAGCATCAGCATGACAGCTCCGACCCCGAGCAGAATGTAGCCTCTCTTCACTTGGCCTGTGCGGACCTGAAGCACGCCTGCAAACATGAGCAACAGGGCGACAATGGTAAAGAAACCGAACCATCGGCCGAAGAGCATAATAAAACCTAAACAGATGAACCCTACTGCGATCCAGCGGTTTCGATCCATGTCGCACCTCCTTGATGACGAAATATAAAGCCGGGAAAAGCCATATCCATGAGGAGCCCCTCACGGTATGGCTTTGTCCTATACTACTCGGACTGCTTCATCCGTATAGCATATCATATGAACCCGGAATTTCGCATACGGTTTTTCATTTATTTTGCTAAGTTTCCTGAACAATTACTCCGATTTCGAGGTGTTGTTCAGTTTGTTCTTTAGCGCTTCCAGCTGCTCATCGACTTTCAGCTGCTTCTCGGCATCCACCGGGCTGGTGTAAGCCGCGTTGTTCGGACGGTATGGTGCGCGAAGCACGTCCGCTTCTGCCTCCATTTGCATGATTTTTTCCTCCATGCGGTGGAAGCCCATCGAAGCGCTGCCGCTCTCAATCGTATGCAAGCTGCTCACTTGAGACATTTGCTTCTTGGCTTTGGCCATTTGCGCACGAGCTACGAGCTCATTGCGCTTGTTGCGCATTTTATAAAACTCGTCTTTCATTTGATGAAGCTGGGCAACCAGTTCTTTAGCTTGGGATTCCGATTGCAGGTGCAGCTCGGAGTACTCGGTAACTTTTTGATCGAAGTAGATTTTTTCCTCCAGAAGCTTGCGTGCAACTTCTTCCTGACCGTTCTTCAGAGCCAGCTCGGCTTGTGCCTCGCGCTGTGCAGCCATCTTAACCGCTTCGTCCACGCGCTGCTTCATCCGACGCTCATTCGCCATTTGCTTCGCTACGGTTACTTCAGCCTCGTGAATTTCTGCTTCCATGTCGCGCAGATACTGGTTCAACATCACAATCGGGTCTTCTACCTTATCCAGCAGCTCATTCACCGACGCCTTTGTCATATCTTTAATTCTTTTAAATACTCCCATGTTACTTATCTCCCTTCTCATAATCCGATAGTTTTTTCTTCAACTCTTCAATTTCTTTTTGCAATGCCTTCTTCTCGATGTCTTGCATCATCGCATCCAGACCGGAATCGGCGGATGCGTTA
Organism: Paenibacillus sp. FSL W8-0919; assembly: GCF_038003785.1. NCBI lineage: Bacteria > Bacillati > Bacillota > Bacilli > Caryophanales > Paenibacillaceae > Paenibacillus > Paenibacillus sp. FSL W8-0919. Next base: position 2,226,677 of record NZ_JBBOPV010000001.1, on the reverse strand, counting down.
TTCCGGGGACCATAGCCTGGATCCGGCCGGCCGGATCGATCATATTTCGGTCCAAAGCCGCCTTCATTCGGATATCCTGGACGACCATAGTTATCGTTATAGCCGTTATATCCGGGTCCAGGTGCATCATTGAAACGATAGCCTCCATGTCCTCCATGTCTTCCATGAGGTGCGTATGGATCGTGGTAATACGGCGGCTCTTTGGAAACAACCAACGACGCGATCAGGTAAATTAATAGTGTTGTACCGCCAGTGAAAAAGATACTGACTACAAATATAATTCTGAGGATGGTCGATTCGACTCCGAAATAATCGGATAGGCCGCCGATCAACCCGGTAAACATTTTGTCTCGGGTAGAACGGTACAATCTAGTCATGATTACTCCTTTCCGCTGTCATTCAGCTTTTGCTTCAAACGGGCAAGCTCCTTTTCGAGTACGGAAGAGACGGTATTGCCTGCCTGCTCCACATACTCCTGGCCCATCCGGCGTAAATCGCGCAAGCTTCTGGCTTCAAGCTCCCAATCGCTGATGCGATCCTCGAGCCGGTTGAACATCTTCGGAACATCTTGACCACCGTATGCACCGGTGCGTTCATTCATCTTCTGCTGCAGACGGAGTGTCTCCATTCGGGCAACATAGTATTGACGCTTGCTGTATACGGTTTGATACTCCATGCGGAGCTCCCCGAGCTGCTCTTCAATCTCTCTCAGCGATTCCAGGCTGGTAGACAACAAGCCTTGGTATTGTTCAATCTTTTCTTCATAGATCAGCTTCTCTTGAAGTGCCAGCTTCGCCAGATGATCCTCACCGGCTTTCAATGCAAGCAGCGCTTGTTCCTCACGCTTATCCCGCATCGTCTCGGCTTGGTCAACCTGCTGCTTCAGTTGCCTGGAGTGAGTCTGGCATTGCTGCAGAAGCTTCTCGGCTTCCGTGATGTCTTGTCTTGTCGAATGAAGGAACTGGTCGATCAATCTGACCGGATCCTGACTCTGCTCGAGTCTTTCATTCAAGGTTGCAACGGTAATATCTCGTATCCGTCTGAAAACACTCATTTGGGTTTAGCCCTCCTCTTCTATCAACTTCTTATCCTTAACTTCAGCTGGCTGTTATCCTATAATCGCATTTAGTAACGCGGTCTTCCCTTCTTGAATCGGGACAACCCATAGATGATCAGGATAATACCGAGTACCGGACCGATGAGCCAAGACAGCTTACCCATCAACCAGATGACGCCGATACCGAGAATGATCCACCCGATCAGAGCGTTGCCTCTCCGAATTCCGTAATATCCCAAAGCGATCATCAGAACGGGAAGCAAAAGACTGAACAACCATCCGAGCAGAGGAGCGAATACACCCAGAAGAATCAAAACCCCTAAACCAATCAGCAGGAGACTTAATCCGTTTCCTCTCGAATATCTCATTTATACACCGCCTTTCTGTCGTTTGATCGTTGTTTATGTGTTCAACCTTATGACTCTATTCTAGGTAATTTCACGCTTCACTAAAACGGACTGCGGACGGTTTTTGCACCTAGACCTAAGTCGGGGCCTTCTATAGACCTGCGTCCAATCCATTCCTGGCCCATTTTAAAGCGGGCCGGATCGCCTATTCGCCATTGCATCCAAACGGTGCTCGATCCATAGAAACCCGCGCTCTTCTTTCATAGGAACAACGCACTTCGACAAGAAGCACATCTCACTGCAGTTGAACGCTGTCATACCAACCGATCATCAGACGAAAAACGCAAAAAAGGAATGCAGACGATAATCGTCTTGCATTCCTTTTGCATGATGCCGGTGAAGGGACTCGAACCCCCACGGTTTCCCTCACGATTTTGAGTCGCGCGCGTCTGCCAATTCCGCCACACCGGCATAAAAGCGTGCCCTAAGAGATTCGAACTCCTGACCTTTTGATTCGTAGTCAAACGCTCTATCCAGCTGAGCTAAGGGCACAGATTGGTAAATGGAGGCGCCACCCAGATTCGAACTGGGGATAAAGCTTTTGCAGAGCTGTGCCTTACCACTTGGCTATGGCGCCACAAATAAAAATGGAGCGGACGACGGGAATCGAACCCGCGACCCTCGCCTTGGCAAGGCGATGCTCTACCGCTGAGCCACGTCCGCAGAAATCATGGCTGGGGATATAGGATTCGAACCTATGCATGACGGAGTCAAAGTCCGTTGCCTTACCGCTTGGCTAATCCCCAATATGATTTTGAAATATGGGGCGATCGATGGGACTTGAACCCACGAATGCCGGAGCCACAATCCGGTGCGTTAACCCCTTCGCCACGACCGCCATATTTATAAATTTTCGATTGGCAGGGGCAGCAGGAATTGAACCCACACTAACGGTTTTGGAGACCGCTGTTCTACCTTTAAACTATGCCCCTATAAAACTGGTGGAGGATGATGGATTCGAACCACCGAACTCGTAAGAGAACAGATTTACAGTCTGCTGCGTTTGGCCACTTCGCTAATCCTCCATAGTGGTGCCGGCGAGAGGACTTGAACCCCCAACCTACTGATTACAAGTCAGTTGCTCTACCAATTGAGCTACACCGGCGTATGCAATTGTGAAACATGGTGGCTCGGGACGGAATCGAACCGCCGACACGAGGATTTTCAGTCCTCTGCTCTACCGACTGAGCTACCGAGCCTTACGCTCTTCGTGACTTCGACGAATCCCATATCGGACACTCATCTCATCCCAAAAGTTAAAAAATGGCGGAACTGACGGGATTCGAACCCGCGATCTCCTGCGTGACAGGCAGGCATGTTAGGCCTCTACACCACAGTTCCACGAGGCACTATCGCTAATGCGATATAATTGGTTGCGGGGGCAGGATTTGAACCTGCGACCTTCGGGTTATGAGCCCGACGAGCTACCGAACTGCTCCACCCCGCGTCATTATAAAAGGGTTACATTGTTATTTATGGTGGAGGCTGAGGGGATCGAACCCCCGACCCTCTGCTTGTAAGGCAGATGCTCTCCCAGCTGAGCTAAGCCTCCGTAACAAAGCGATTTCTATTATACCAGATAACCGGCGACGAAATCAAGTCTTTTTAAAAGAAAGATGGTGACCCGTAGGGGATTCGAACCCCTGTTACCTCCGTGAAAGGGAGGTGTCTTAACCCCTTGACCAACGGGCCTTACTTAAATAATAGTGGCGGAGAGAGAGGGATTCGAACCCTCGAGACGCTTTTGACGCCTACACGATTTCCAATCGTGCTCCTTCGGCCAACTCGGACACCTCTCCATAAATGGCTCCCCGAACAGGACTCGAACCTGTGACAACTCGATTAACAGTCGAGTGCTCTACCAACTGAGCTATCAGGGAACATTATTCAGTTCAAGTGATGATTTGATCACCTGAAAACTAGATACGAAACGTTTTTGCGTTGTTTAGAATCCGTAGCATTGTCCCAATGTGGTATCGGGGTCCCCGAAAAGTATTCGGCATCCGCTTCAAAGCTTCGCTTCACTTTTTGGGGTTTTTGTTCATGCTTCCGTAGCGAGCTTTACTTCGTAAAGCTTTTAGGATAAGCCCTCGACCGATTAGTATTGGTCAGCTCCATGCATTGCTGCACTTCCACCTCCAACCTATCTACCTCGTCGTCTTCAAGGGGTCTTACATACTGGGAAATCTCATCTTGAGGGGGGCTTCACGCTTAGATGCTTTCAGCGCTTATCCCGTCCGTACGTAGCTACCCAGCCATGCTCCTGGCGGAACAACTGGTGCACCAGCGGTACGTCCATCCCGGTCCTCTCGTACTAAGGACAGCTCCTCTCAAATTTCCTACGCCCACGACAGATAGGGACCGAACTGTCTCACGACGTTCTGAACCCAGCTCGCGTACCGCTTTAATGGGCGAACAGCCCAACCCTTGGGACCTACTTCAGCCCCAGGATGCGATGAGCCGACATCGAGGTGCCAAACCTCCCCGTCGATGTGGACTCTTGGGGGAGATAAGCCTGTTATCCCCAGGGTAGCTTTTATCCGTTGAGCGATGGCCCTTCCATGCGGTACCACCGGATCACTAAGCCCGACTTTCGTCCCTGCTCGACTTGTAGGTCTCGCAGTCAAGCTCCCTTATGCCTTTGCACTCTTCGAATGATTTCCAACCATTCTGAGGGAACCTTGGGGCGCCTCCGTTACTCTTTAGGAGGCGA
>NZ_JBBOPV010000001.1:0-2217500 GCF_038003785.1 Paenibacillus sp. FSL W8-0919 | reverse complement strand
ATTCATTTGTCTATCCATCATTACATTACATTCCGGGTGAATCACTTGTTGAACAAAATAAAATCACATCACGTTCCGGGTGACGCTTATTAAAGAAACAAAAAAAGAAGGACTCTCGTCCTTCTTCAGCACTCCGAATAATATCGGATGGTAGAGAAGCCGTTATGCCGGGACTCCTTGCACACAGGCGCTTCCTTAACCAAGGATCGATACACCAGGTTGCGCAGTACGATCTGGAGCTCTGCAGCCACCGGGGCAAGCTCCGGATGGAGGATCAGCTCCTGAATCGTCCACGGCGTGCGGCGACTGCGCATCACGCGCAGAAGCAATGCCGCACACTTCTCCAGCTTTGAGACCATCGAGAACTCATAGGCTAGAAGCGCAAGCTCTAACCGCTGATCAAGCGTTTCCGTGCTGACCGTAAGCTCTTCGTACAATTTCCGTACCGGTGTATTGAGTCCCGTCATTTGCTCCCATACCGCAATTTCCGGATGAATGCCCCGTTCGATCAGTTCCAGCTCGGCCCAGCAATGAAGCCCGTCCAGAAGCGTATGATATGCATCCAAAATCCGGTCCTGCTTGATCAGCAACTTGATGTCCACATATTTCTGCAAAAAATGAGCAAACCCAATAAACAGCTTTCGCTCCCGAATCGGCTCGGCGAATCTTAAGAAATCACGTCGAAGCTTGGCGAGGCGATCCTCATGATCACTAATGATATCCCCTTCGAGAAAACACCGAATCAATACTTTATGCTCCCCTTCAAGAAGCTCATGCTCCAATGCATCCATGCCGATGCTGATCACCTGGCACCGATCACCGTTCACTACAGAATGCTGGTTGGGAGGCTCGTCAGGTATTCCATCATAGACGACAACGAGATTCATCTCAAAATCATGAACAGGCGAGCCAAGTACTGCATCGTTCTTATTACGGTATGCGATCGCTCCAATAGCTCCTTCATCTACCGTATTTCCATAATATAAAGAAAAGTTGGCTAATTCCACGGTTCCCCTCCATACATTCCTTGGCGAACTTCAGCCATTTCAGTTATAATGTAATTCTACATGTCCATGTCAGTTCCTTCTTTTAGGAGATAAGAAAAAAGGGACACCGGATTGCTTCACTTAGCAAGAATGCAACCCATTATTTAGATGCTGTAATCAAACTATGCTCGTTTTATTCATGGAACAGTCCATTAAACATTTTAAGAACAGGAGATTATGAAGCCATGATCTTTAAGAACGCAAAAATCAACGCTTTCCGCACATGGGGCCTGCTGCTGACCATGCTGGGCATGGGACTCATGGTCCTAGGAACGGCCGGTATCGTCTTCTGGGGCCAAGCCGGCAAAGTATTTGCAGGAGTCGGGTTAGTATTCGGTCTCATTATGATGATGGGCAGTCTGGCCATTTACTTCTGGGCCGGGATGCTCTCCACGAGCGCTGTTCAAATCCAGTGTCCGGAGTGCGACAAGCTGACCAAGATGCTGGGTAAAACCGACCGCTGCATGTTCTGCCACACCATCTTGACACTGGATCCGAACCAGGCCAACATCACCGCAGAGGAACTGGAGTCACAGAAGAGCACGACCTAGCAGACCGCTCAAGATCGGCCTATCCAAGGATTGGCCGCCAGCCCTTTTATAAACCTCATAAACAGACAAAAAACCGGTTACCCTAATGGATAACCGGTTTTATTTATTTTCTCAATAGTTAACACAAGGATTGCCGTAAATCTAATCATGGATCGTGTTTAGCGTTTTCCATGCCTCAGGGACTGCGAAGCTTCGATTCCATGCCGCAATGCCGCCAAGTTCCAGCTTTTTAGCCAATTGAACGCGGGCTTTAAGGGATACGCCATCCTCCATCCATATTCGGTTCGTGGCGCCGCCTTCTTTAAACTGTACGTAGTTTTGTCCCGTCGCTGAATCAAGGGTTCCCGAAAGCTTTCGCTCCTTAAGCAGAGTCTGCATTGTTTCCATCCCAATGGCTTTGGACGAGACTTTGACTTCTCCTCCATCGCTCTTTTCTGTCCATACCCTTGTATATAGCGGCACGCCTAATACCAGCTTGGATGGCGGTACTCCATCCTCTTCGATAATGCGTCTAACCGACTGCTCCGCCCATGGAAGCGAGGCGACCGATCCGGCTCGAGGACTGGATGCCCAGTGTTCGTCGTAAGCCATTACCATCATGTAATCGACCGCTTCCCCAAGCCGTTTTCGATCCAGAAACAGGGACCACATCTCGCTGTTGGACTTCGGCGTCACATCGATGGAGAGGATCAAGCCCCGATCCTTTGCGAACGGTCTCAGCTCACGCACGAATTGCACGACCTTATCTTTGTCCTTGGTATGAACATTCTCAAAATCGATATTAATTCCGTCAAGCTTATACTGCTTGGCATAGGAAAGTGTTTGCCCGATTGTGCGGGATCTCCGTTCATACGTCGACAGCGCTTCGGTCGTAAGCTCAGGGTCGAAGCTGTTGTCCAGCAGACCCCACACCTCCATGTTCCGTTTATGCGCCCAGTTAACATACGGCAACGAAGCCTTGGATTTGACGCTGCCTTCCGCATCGGAAATGCTGAACCAAGTAGGGCTGACCACATTCACGCCAGGCATCGGCTCAATATGATCAGGGCTTGGATTTCTCGTATACACGGCCTCCCACGCCAAATTAACGGATTTATTCCTCCACTCGCGCTCCGCTCGGGACGGCGTTTGGGCGATAACCGGAATTTCCTTCAGATCCCTCTTCGCAACCCGCTCCACCGGAACATATCCGGTATATCCGTTATCCGTTTGTACAAAATACCATCCTGCTTCCTCACGCCATATGCGCAGACGCTGCCCAGCTGAAAGATCGAGCACGATCGGCGATTTTTTCCCCATGCCCTCTCTCATCGCAACCGTTCCGTCAGGCTTGGCCGGCGCGACCTCAGCGAGCTGAATCGAATCGCCGGCCCGCATCAGGATAACCGCGCCGTCGGCCCCATCCTCATGTACCGCTATGCCGTAATGCTCTTTAAGCGACTTCATCGGAACATACACGATGCCGTCAACGAGCTCGGGTGCAACCGGATAAGTTAGCGGCTTGCCGTTCAGCTCGCCCTCCCGGGATCCAATCTTCATCCGCAGCACCGATTCCGTGGTCGTTATAATAATGGACTTCGAATCCGGCTCATAACGGATATTACTGTCGACCGCCTCTTGGATCACCGGCAGCGGCAGCTTCAGATCCGCCTTTGTCCCCCGGGCAGAATGCTCCATAAGCTCTCCTTGAACGAAGATCGGCTTGTCCATTCCTAGCCAGTCCGGAACGATATGCTTCGAATTCGACGCCAAATCATTCATGATCCACCAGATCCCCGCAGCAATCAGTATGACACCTATATAAAAGGAGCCTCTCTTGGCACGACGCTTTCTTCGATATCTTCTCCTTGCCAATACCTCTCCTCCTTATCCCCGCCGTTTCCCCAGCTATTCATGTTCTGGGTACGCCTACAAATGGCTTCAAAAAAATAAGAACGTGTGGAATCGTGGATTCCGCGCGTTCTTCTTACTTAACCGATGTTTATTTGCAGGACTTGCAGAGCCCGTACAGCTCCATCCGAAGCCCCTTTACTTCAAACCCGGTACACTTCTCAGCCTGCACTTCCACATCTTTAAGGGACGGGTAGCTGAAATCTTCAATTTTTCCGCATTTCTCGCAAATAATATGATGGTGATCCGATACATTCGCATCGAAACGACTGGAATTATCGCCGTAAGTCAATTCGCGCACCATACCGGCTTCAATAAACATTTTCAAATTATTATATACAGTAGCTACGCTCATACTTGGAAAATTCGGCTCCAGAGCCCGATAAATATCATCCGCAGTCGGATGGCCCATGGATTCCACCAAATATGTTAAAATCGCATGACGTTGCGGCGTAATACGGACACCGGTCGTTTTAAGTTGTTCCAGCGCATGCTGCACGGAAGTTGCCATGGTTGCCCACCGCCTTCAAGTTGAACTAGGATTATCCGCAGCCTAAGCCGCTCTTATCCTTTATTGTACGGCGGCTGTTGGATTTTTGTCAATGCGGCAGAGGCGCCATGCCCCTGTTGTTGATGCTCTCGGAGCTTTCCGGGTAGCTTCGGTAGATGTTCAGATCGCTGTTGCCCTCAATCTTGATCGAATGCTCGCCAGCGCCGGATTCCCCGGAAATCGTCTTCTGCTCGATGAACAGATTAGGCAGCGTGGTTAAAATACGGCCGTAGCTGATCGTCCCCTCCAGCTTGTAATCCCCTTCAAGCGGAATGTGGAGCTTCATTTCTCCCACCGCACTGTAGATGTTCCAATCGCCGCCGACTTTCGTTGAGCGGATCGTCACGCTGCCGTTCAACGACTCTGCGCTCAGATCGGCCGGAACGTCGCTAACCAGAATATGGCCGTTTCTGGTCTGAACACGAATATGGTTTAATGCCCGCTTAACCGTCATGTTGCCGACTTGTGAGCTGAGATCCGTTTCGCCTGCAATGTCGACAGCGGTCATGCTCCCCCGGTTCGTTGACAGCTTGACATCGCCGATAATCCCCCGGGCCATAACCTCCCCGTTAAGCGTCTTCCCCGTCACGTTTCCGTAGATGCCGGCAAGCGAGATAGGACCGTTGCCGGTTTCGAGCGAGATTTTATCGATCGCCTGCACGTCTCTAAGCGAGATCGCGCCGTTCATCGTCCGTACTTCCATATTGAACCGTCTGTCATCCGGCAGCGTTATATTAAGATTGATACGGGGCTGCCTTTTGCCCGATTCCCCGTATGATTTTCCTTTCGAGCGAATCGTGACGGTGCTTCCCTCCGTGGCTTCAACGATGCTTTGCTCAGCGATGGCTGCGGCCATGCTCGGCTCCTCCTGATCGACCCAAATCTCCGCCTCAACGATAATATCATCCACATTCCGCCGCACGATGGAAATGTCGCCGTTCAGATGATCAATCACGATCTTCTCCGTGCTGAGCTCAGCCGGGATTTCCAGTACAGGCTTGTCAAAGCGATTGTCCGCCGCTTCGCTGTAGTCGACGCCGGCCGCTGTCAAATTCAAGCTGACGCGGTTCCATAAATGCAGAAAATGCTCCTGCTGGGAGATTACGAATACGGACGCCGTTAGAAAGACGGCAAGGCCGACGCCGCGGAGATCGGGGCGAAACCGGAATTCCTTCCGGCGTCCCAGAACGACTGACAACGAATAACGCACCAAGTATTCCATCCCGAGCAGCACGAACAGCATCGGCCACCACCACTGGAGCAAGAACACATAGTCTGTCCCTTTCCACTCGTCCATCAGCAATAATACCCCGGTGCTGATCAGTAATACCGCCGCTGTATAGCGCCCTACTCTAACTCTAGGCTTCATCCGTCTCCTCCCTTCGCCGCTTATGCTATATCTTTAATTGCTTGTCTTCCTGGGAAGAAGCGTCCCGTCCGCGAAAGCTGTGTGTGCTTTTTCGATGCCGAGTCGCTTCCCGAACCGCAACCCATATCCCGGCGGCAATCAGCACCACTGCAGTAGCTTCCGTGCCATAATCGCGAATAACGGCTTGAAGCCACGGCGGTTTGTTATGGAATAAGATGAGCAAGGCTCCGCAGCCGACCAGCGTAATGCCAAAGGCAGCTCCCCGCTCGCCGCGAAATGGATTTCCTCTTCGCTTTCCGTCAATAACCGAGGCTCCGCCGCCCTCGCTCCTTCTCTTATGGGAAATGATCACCTCGGCTGATTGCAGCGCATCATACACATTATAGAAATAGCCGACCGGGATCAGCAGGCCAAGCACGACGAGTAAAGGAACATTAATCTGCATACCGATCGAGGAAAAATACAATAATGCGGAGATATCCAGCAGCAGGAGCATGATGAATGTTATTCCCCGGCGGTACATGCCAAGGTAAATATGACCCATGCCCGGGATGAGCGCAGCCAATAAAAGGGCGATGCGCTTCCGCTGCCTGCCCCGCATGCCCCGATACCGTTTCACACGAATTTTGCGCGGCTTGTTCCCGCGAGCGGCTCTTCGTTCCGGTGCTGTACGCATAACCTTCCCTCCTTCCGGCATACCGTGTTTGCGTAGATCGCGGCGTTCGCTGTTTTCTTTGATAGTACCCTAACCAAAGCGTGAAGTAACTGGCAAAAAACTGGATAGAGCCCTTCCAGGGCCTTATGCAGGGCCAGGAGTTTCCCCTAAAAAAAAACGGCAGCTGCCTTTGATCAGCAGCTGCCATTTTTCAGTAACGTTATCCTTCATCATGTATCATTCCGCCGTCACCATGCAGACTTGCCCAATGGTCCGTATGCGCCGCGTAATTTCAACCGGCTCGAATCTCCGGTCGGTTAAAACCTGCAGGGAAATCTCCAGCATCGGAAGCGCAGGCTGTAATTCACCGTAAGGAACCGTACTGCGTTCATTCACGACCAATTTTTTGATAACGAAGCCCTGCTCCTCAAGAATCCCGGATACCTCATCCAGGACACCGGGCGTGTTTGCAGCATGCACGGTAATCAGATGGAGCTTGCTTCCCCGTATATAACGCTGCTCCAGCTTATTGAAGACCACCAGATTTAACAGGATCAACAGCGTCGACACGATTGCCGCAAAATAAAAACCCGCCCCCACGGCAAGCCCGATGGCGCCCACGACCCAAACCGAGGCTGCCGTCGTCAAGCCGGTGATCGATTTGCCCGTGAACAGGATGGTGCCCGCTCCAAGAAATCCGATGCCGGTAATGACGGCGGTAGCCAGACGCGCAGGGTCGATCCGCACATTGACTTCGGCAACAAAATCCGCAAAGCCGTAGATGGATAGCAGCATAATTAACGCAGAGCCGAGACATACCAGAATATGCGTACGCAAACCGGCGGCATGGTTCGAGCGCTCCCTTTCAAACCCGATCAGGCCTCCAAGCAGCATGGAGAGCAGCAGACGAAGCAGTATCGTCACATTGTCGATCACCCATGGATTATTCAAAATGCAGTGCCCTCCTCATGATGATTGCGTTGAAGTTTAAACTTGTTTTTTCTACGGGTGAACCCTGAGATGTAACTCGGTCAGCTCCACACCCGGAGCGACCTCAAAGGCATGATCCCTCACAAAACCGAACTTCTCGTACAGGGCGACGGCCGGCGTATTCCGCGTTCCCGTCGAAACGATAAATAAAGGAACTTCCCCGTAGCTGTCCAGGACGTGCCGGACCAGCGAGCCGGCGATCCCTTTCCGGAAATGGCCGGGATGCACCATCATTCGGGAGATCGTTACCTGATGCGGCTCCGGTTCAACCGCGATGGCGCCAATCAATTCTCCATCATCATCTATATACCCATAGAAGGTTTCCCCGCATTCACGCAGCGTCTCAAATGTATCGAGCAGGGGCGGAATTTCAGAGAAGCCGATCAATTCGGCCTCGAGCGGATAGGCCATATGCTGCAGACTCCATATTTGCTGTACCGTGTCCCGGTCTTCAAGAGATAAACGGGTAATCATTGAGGTAAGCTCCTTCTTCGCATATTTTAAAAAGGAACTTGCCCCTGTCAGAGGGACAAGCTCCTTTCATATCGGATAGATCCCTGCTGGTATAGGTTGATGCCAAGATCGCCTTGATCAGCCGTTTAGCACTTCTACCAGCAGTTTATTCACGAGCGCAGGATTTGCTTTTCCTTTGCTCTCTTTCATCACTTGACCAACCAGGAAGCCGATAGCCTTCTGCTTGCCGGCCTTATAATCCTCCACGGATTGCGGGTTATTCGCAACCACCTGCTCCACAATGCTCTTGATCGCGCCTTCGTCGCTGATTTGGACAAGTCCCTTTTCCTCAACGATTTGAGCAGGGAGCTTGCCGCTTTCCAGCATCTCCTTAAAGACCGTTTTGGCAATCTTGCTGCTGATCGTGCCTTTCTCGATCAAGCCGATCATTTCACCGAGGCCTTGTCCGGTAATCTCGACCTGGGAAAGCTCCAGATTGTTCGCGTTCAAATACCCCAGCAAATCGCCCATGATCCAGTTGGACACCGACTTGGCATCCTTCGTATAGTTCAGGCTGTCCTCGAAAAAGTCCGCGAGCGGCTTGGAAGCCGTAATGACGGCCGCATCATAATCCGGGAGACCATACTCCGAAGTATATCGTGCTTTCCGCGCATCCGGCAGCTCCGGAATCGTCGCGCGGACCGCTTCCTTCCACTCCTCGCTGATATGCACCGATACCAGGTCCGGATCCGGGAAGTAGCGGTAATCATGCGCCTGCTCCTTGCCGCGCATCGAGAACGTTTTGCCCTGCGCCTCATCCCAGCGGCGGGTCTCCTGAACGATCACACCGCCTTCATCGAGCACCTCAGCCTGACGGAACTGCTCATATTCAAGACCCCGCTGCACGCCGCGGAAGGAGTTCATGTTCTTCAGCTCGGCCTTCGTTCCGAACTCCTTCTGTCCCCAAGGACGGAGACTGATGTTGGCGTCGCAGCGAAGCGAGCCCTCTTCCATCTTCACGTCGGAAACTTCACAGTACTGCATGATCGCACGCAGCTTTTCCAAATAGGCCTTCGCCTCCTCGGGCGAGGAAATTTCCGGCTCGGATACGATCTCGACCAGCGGTGTTCCTACCCGGTTAAAGTCAACGAGCGATGCGTAGCCTCCATCAACGTGCGTCAGCTTGCCCGCATCTTCCTCCAAATGGAGACGGGTAATCCCGATCCGTTTCGTCTTCCCGTCTACCTCGATATCAATCCATCCATTCAGTCCGATCGGCTGGTCATATTGCGAAATCTGGTAGGCTTTCGGCGAGTCCGGATAGAAATAGTTTTTCCGGTCGAACTTGCTGACGTCGCTGATCGTGCAGTTCAGTGCCATTGCAGCTTTCATCGCATATTCGACGGCCTGGCGGTTCAGCACCGGCAGTACGCCGGGATGACCGAGGCAGATCGGGCATGTATGGGTATTCGGCGGAGCCCCGAACGCCGTGGAGCATCCGCAGAAAATTTTCGAATTCGTGTGCAGCTCGACATGGACTTCCAGTCCGATGACCGTTTCATATTTTGATGTAGACATTCTCTCGTTTTCCCTCCTTCTTCCACGCGTCTTACAGCTCAGGGCGGCGCTTGTGATGGTCCGTATTCTGCTCGAAGGCGTGCGCCACGCGCAGAACCGTCGACTCGTCGAACGCCTTGCCGATGATCTGCATGCCAACCGGCAATCCGTCCGCAAATCCGCATGGCACGCTCACGGCCGGTACACCGGCCAAGCTGACCGGAATCGTCAAAATATCGTTCAAGTACATCGTCAGCGGATCATCGACTTGGGTACCCAGCTTGAATGCCGTCGTTGGCGCGGTTGGTCCAATCACCACGTCATACTGCTCAAATACCTTGTCGAAGTCCTGCTTGATCAGCGTCCGCGCTTTTTGCGCCTTCAAATAGTAAGCATCGTAATAACCGGAGCTGAGCGCATATGTTCCCAGCATGATCCGGCGCTTTACCTCATCCCCGAAGCCTTGGCTGCGGGATTCATGGTACAGATCGATAAGGCTGCCCGAGTTATCGGCGCGAACGCCGTAACGTACGCCGTCAAAACGGGCCAGGTTCGAAGAAGCTTCCGAGGAAGCCAGCAAGTAATACGTCGCTACCGCATATTCCGTGTGCGGAAGGGAAACTTCTTCCCATACGGCGCCGAGACTCTCGAGCACCTTCAACGTATTCATGACCGTTTCCTTCACTTCGGCATCGACGCCTTCGCCCAGATACTCCTTCGGCACGGCAATACGCAGTCCCGAGATGTCGCCGGTCAACGCGCTCAAATAATCCGGCACGTCCACTTTGGCGGAAGTCGAATCCATCGGATCATATCCGGCGATCGCCTGCAGGACGTACGCGGAATCCTCGACATTTTTCGTAATCGGTCCGATCTGGTCGAGCGAGGATGCGAATGCAACCAAGCCGAAACGGGATACGAGTCCATACGTCGGCTTCAGTCCGACCACGCCGCAATAGGAAGCGGGTTGGCGGATCGATCCGCCGGTGTCGGAGCCGAGCGTGAAGTAAGCTTCGCCCGCAGCTACAGCCGCAGCGGAACCGCCGCTTGAGCCGCCCGGAACCCGCTCTAGATCCCACGGATTGCGAACCGGATAAAAGCTGGAGTTCTCGTTCGAGCCCCCCATCGCGAATTCATCCATGTTCAGCTTGCCGATCGTCACGATATCCGCCTGACGCAGCTTGCCGACAACCGTCGCATCATACACCGGATTGAAATTGGACAGGAACTGACTTGCACAGGTTGTCCGCAGTCCCTCCGTTACAATGTTATCCTTGATGCCGGCAGGAAGGCCAAACAGTAAACCGCGGCTCTCGCCGGAGGCCAGCTTGCTGTCCAAGGCCTTGGCCGCCGAACGCGCTCCCTCTTCATCCAACGTAATAAAAGCCTTCACACGGTCCTCACGCTCACCGATGCTTGTGAAGGCTTGGTCCACCAAATCGGATACGGAAAGCTCCTTATCATGAAGCTTGTTATGTATTTCCGACAATTTCAAATCAAACAGGCTCAAGTATGTCTCCTCCCTTCGGGCTATTCCAGTACAGCTGGTACTTTGAATTGATCGTCTTCTTCATCCGGCGCATTCAGCAGCACCTTCTCAATCGGCAGGCTCTCGCGAACCTCGTCTTCCCTCATGACATTGCTTAGATGAAGAACGTGCGTGGTTGGCTCTACGCCGTCTGTATCCAGTTCATTTAACTTCTCGGCATATTGTAAAATCGCGTTCAGTTGGCCGGTAAACATCTCTTCTTCTTCCGGCGTCAAGTTCAGACGGGCCAGCTTGGCAACATGCTGAACATCTTTGACCGTAATGCTCATGGCTTGGACTTCCTCCTTCGTGCCCCTGATGATGAAAGGGGTAAAGTCTGTCTCGATAACTTTTCTCATTATATTGTAGAAGCATGCAAGATTCAATCGAAACGGAAAGCTCGGGTCCCCACCGTTTTTTTCCGGGATGAATCATTCGCGAGGCTTGTCCAGGACGAATCCGTGCGAACTTAGGATGACTAGGAGCACTGAACGATGGATAACGGGGCTAATTTCTCTTTCGTTATCAGGCAGCAGATCGCCAGAGGCCTTATACTTTCTGATATCAAACAAAAAAGAGCCGGCTAAAGCCGACTCTTCTAAATCCAGGCACGAAGATTCACTTGCTTGATGAAATCGGCCTGGGACATCGTTTCTTTCGATTCTTCCTCTTCTTCAACAGCTTGCAGTTCGCCGTTCATCACCTGATGGAACAGCTTCTCGTTATATGTCGACAGGGCGAAATCGATGAGCGCTTCCCGCTCGATCCGCTCGGCTTCCTGTTTCAACACGACAGATTCCAGCTCGACATCGCTTGCCGGAACGAAAAAATTACGGTTGAGGTTCGGAATCCGAATAACGTAATCAAACGCATTGTCCGGATTTCGGTCATAGGCGATCAAATATCCGTATTGACCGATTGGAAGATTCTGCTCAAAGGCGTCCGCGACGATTGTAATCTTTTCCCCTAAACGAAGCATCGTCTACCTCCTGAGTTGTCTATCCTTATCTCCATAGTCTACTAGAAAAAGCTAGAGATGTCCATGCTCAATAAGGAAATCTAACCGAACTCCGGCGAAACTAGGCTTGCGGCAACAACGGCCGACGCTTCAGCAGCAGAGTCGCCGCTACCGTTGACAGGGCCATCAAGCACACGGCCGACACTGCAGGTGCCCACGCTGATGGATCTCCGCCTGTAAGCCATTCCGTAGCGATTGCGCTCAAACGGCCAGGGCTCCATTGAAGATGCGAAGGGAGCAAGGAAGCGAGCATCGTCAGCGCGGCCGCCGAGCCCAAAGCGATGAATGCCGCAGCTGGACCGCGAAGCACCGCCCCGAGCGGGAGCACCAGGGTTACGATCCAAGCCAGCCAAGCGATGTAGAATGCACCCGCCCCGAGCATCGGGCCCCATTCCAGCGTACCGATCAGCTGAGAAGTATAATAAGCCGATCCTGCATACCCCAGGACGAACGAAAGAATCAGCAGAGACATCATCGCCGCCCACTTGGCGATCATCATGGGCAGCACGGATGACATCCGGGGCAGCACGAGCTCCGCCGTTCCGTTTGAGCGCTCCCCTGCCACCGTATTCATGGCGGACAGCACAAGTACCAGCAGACCAATCGTGCTGAACTGGCTCAAAGTAGAGGCCAGGATTTCCTCAGGCGGCGGTACCGTAATCAATGCAGCCGCTTCCGGCGGAATATCGCCGGACATCATCAGGATGTCGGGCAAGTAATACATCATGACCGGCTGCATGACGCCCAGGAGCAGGAATACCGCAGGTACCCATATCCATTTATATGACCGTGCGGCTTCCAACATTTCTTTTTTAAAATGAATCCAAAACATGCTCATGCCCCTACCACCTTCATAAACATATCCTCCAATGAGGAAGCCCCTGCTTCGATGCGCTGAAACCGGATTCCGACATCGGCCATTTCCCGCACCAATGCCGCCCTTGCTTCATCCATATCTTGAACGACCAGCCTTGCAGCTCGATTGCGAATTTCGGCCTCTTCGATAAAATGTCTCCCCGGTAAACTTCTTAGCCAATCAGCTTCCCGCTCCCCAGGCTCAACCTCCAGCAGCAGGAGCGGTTGACGGTATTTCGCCCGCAGTTCGGACAATTCGCCTTGTTCGGCAATTCGTCCGTCGACCATCAGCACCATGTGATCGCAGACCTCCTCTGCGTCATGAAGCACATGCGTCGAGAACAGGATCGTCACCTCGCCACGAAGCCGGTCCAGCAGATCCATCACTTCACGTCGCCCGATTGGATCAAGCGCGGATACCGGCTCGTCCAGCAAAATCATTTCCGGCTCGTGCACTAGCGCCTGGGCGATGCCTAGCCGCTGTTTCATTCCTCCGGAATACCCTGATATCCGGCGATTGGCGGCCTCTTGCAGGCCGACCATTTCAAGCACCTCAAGGCTCCGCAGCTTGGCTTGTTTGCCGGGCAAGCCCGACAGCTTGGCGCTGAAGATCAAATATTCCAGGCCGGACATCCAACCGTAAAATTTCGGGTACTGGGGAAGGTATCCGATCCGCTTTTGCCATCGCTGGTTATCCGCACCGGTTTCCCCAGAATTCCCGTATCGGATCTCTCCTTGAGATGGTGATAAAAGGCCTGCCAGCATGCGCATGGTCGTGGTTTTGCCGGCTCCGTTGGGTCCGAGCAGTGCGGTGCAGCTGCCCCGCTCCAGGTTGAATGAAATGCCTTTGACAGGAGTCAAGCTCCCCATATGTTTGGTCAAGTTGTGAATGCGAAGCACAGGTTCCATCATGAAGCCCTTCTCCCTCCGATGAAGTAAGCGACGCTGCCGAGGATGTTCCCAAGCAGGATAATCAGCACCCACATCCATTTCGGTCCTCGAATTTGTTCCGTTTCCGCCTTGGTTAAAGACACCAGGGCCGTTACTGCCAGCACAGCCTGCAGCGCAATAATCGGCCAGATTAATCCCCAATTGATCTCCATTTTGATCACCCTTCATGTTTAATAGAAACCGGTCCCCTCATTTCCCGTTTTGTTGTCTCCGAACAACCAGCAAAACATAAAGGAGCAGCGGCAGCGGAAACGTGGTAGAGCCCCATATCCCCCAGAACCAAGCCCATTTCCCGAGCCCGCGCTTGCGCGCGTCAACGAACAGGGAGGTTCCCTGAGTCAGAACCAGCACGACAATCAGTACAATCAACCATAACGGGACCGTGCTTACATCATTCATGGGATCCCTTCTTTCCTGCGGATCTTAGTTTCCTGGAGCTTGCGAGAATCGCGATGCCTGCCAGCATGCTGGCTCCATGGATCAAGATCAGCACCATCGGAGCGGCCATCGCTGCCATACAAACGATGCTTACGATGAGCAAGGCTGTCAGCATAAAGAGCACAAGCTCGTATTTCATCCGGCGCCGCTTCCGCCGAAGGGTATGCGCCGCTAGCAGCTGAAATTCCTCCAAGGAGGGCGACGGTCCCTCGTCAAACACCCGCTCCAGGCGCTCGAGGTCCCTACTTAAGCCCTCCAGCAAAACCTCGTCCTCCCTATCAGGCTTGTTCGCCATCCTTCTTCAACTCCTTCCGCAATTGCTTAATGCCATAAGCGGTTCTAGATTTAACCGTACCTTCCGGTATGCCGAGCATACCGCCGATCTCTTCGTAACTGTAGCCGTAATAATGCTTCAGCAGAATCGCGATCCGATGCTCTTCGGACAACCCGGCAAGGCCATCCAATAAATCGGTCCACTCCTCCCCCTGCCGCTCCATCTGCCAGCGAAGCCGTCTGACCGACCGCTGGTGCTCTTCCTCGAGCCACCTCTTCTCCCGCTTCCGCTTTCGGGTGCGGTCGATATAGAGCCTGGTGGCAATCGTAATCATCCATGAAGAGAAGGACGAGGTCCCGTTATATCGCTGCAAATTCTCCATGCACCGAATCACGGTGTCCTGAGCGGTATCCTCTGCCACGTTCTGATCCATCGTGATCTTCAGCAGGTATTTATATAAAAAGCTGTAATGGTGCTTAAAAAGCTGCCCCATTGCATTCGTATCGCCTTGCTGCGCTTTTCGTATCCAATCCTCTTCTTCAAGGATCATTGCGAAACCATCACCTTCTTTCTCTTCCATCGTAATACGATCTGCTCTATGGAATCGTTCAAATCGATTTATATTTTCTTTTATCGGTATAACACGCAAGGGCAACTAATAGGATGCGTGCATGAACTCCGATAGGGCAAAGCTAAGGGTTCCGATAGGGCAAAGCCAAGGGCGCTAGGGCCTCAATGGCCCTAGCGTAAGAGCAGCAGGCTATGTGCAGGGGCAGTAAACCGCGTGCTGGGGCGCCGATTGCGCTCCTCAAGTACTTAAAAGGAACTTGTTCCGGCAATGGAGGACGGTTTGTGCTCCACAAGTACTTAAAAGGGACTTGTTCCGGCAATGGAGGACGGTTTGCGCTCCACAAGTACTTAAAAGGGACTTGTTCCGGCAATGGAGGACGGTTTACGCTCCACAAGTACTTAAAAGGGACTTGTTCCGGTAATGGAGGACGGTTTGCGCTCCACAAGTACCTAAAAGGGACTTGTTCCGGCATTGGAGGGCCGTTTGCGCTCCTCAAGTACTTAAAAGGAACTTGTTCCGGCATTGGAGGGCCGTTTGCGCTCCTCAAGTACTTAAAAGGAACTTGTTCTGACAATGGAGGGCCCTTTGCGCTTCTCAAGTACCTAAAAGGGACTTGCTCTGGCAATGGAGGACGGTTTGTGCTCCACAAGTACTTAAAAGGGACTTGTTCCGGCATTGGAGGGCCGTTTGCGCTCCTCAAGTACTTAAAAGGAACTTGTTCTGACAATGGAGGGCCCTTTGCGCTTCTCAAGTACCTAAAAGGGACTTGCTCTGGCAATGGAGGACGGTTTGTGCTCCACAAGTACTTAAAAGGGACTTGTTCCGGCATTGGAGGACGGTTTGCGCTCCACAAGTACTTAAAAGGGACTTGTTCCGGCATTGGAGGACGGTTTGCGCTCCACAAGTACCTAAAAGGAACTTGTTCTGGCAATGGAGGACGGTTTGCGCTCCACAAGTACCTAAAAGGGACTTGTTCCGGCATTGGAGGGCCGTTTGCGCTCCACAAGTACCTAAATCCGGCATTTGAGGGCCGTTTGCGCTCCTCAAGTACTTAAAAGGAACTTGTTCTGGCAATGGAGGGCCCTTTGCGCTTCTCAAGTACCTAAAAGGGACTTGTTCCGGACAAAGTAGGTAGTTTGCTCTCCAGGACAGCTTGAACAACAAAGCTGCTGCAAATAAAAGAGCCCCTCATTTAGAACGCATGTTGAACACCGCGCCCTAAATAAGGAGCTTCAAGGTATACCTGTATGACAACAAATATGACTTCCATCGACGCCATCATAAAAAGGTGCCCTCGACTCATTTCCCTAAATCAACCCTTAACCATGTATTGTTCTACATTATTAGATTCTACAATACAGATTAATTCTATAATACAAACTGATTCTGCATTACTGAATGATCTGCGTTACTCGCCCTGCCCTGACTGTTCTACGTTATCCGTCCTACCCTGATTGGGCTACCTTATCCGCTCTGATTGACCTACAATATTCACCTTGCCCTGATTGATCTACGTTATCCGCTCTGCCTCCATGCAAGCCTACCTACTCATGGTACCTTCTATACTGCAGACGCTGATGCCATGGCTGCCGGACGAGCATTTCCCCCTTTACCAGCCGACTCCACACGATTGATGATATCTCCGGTTGCGCTCGCAGATGATGGTCTCTCGACATGCTTTCCTTGCTTCCGGCTACATATCCGTCCAAAAGCGACAACTCATCTTTTCTCACAGCGACTCCCCCTAATAACATCCAACCCCAACATAAAACCGCGCATAAAGGCCCATAAAATAAAAGAACGCAAACCGGGACGGATTCCACAGTCTGCGTGCTTCGCAATGGGTAACATTTAATTAACCGTATTGTATCAATCTTGTCTTCGTTTGTCTAGACAAATTTCTCGTTTTTTGTCGTAATTATGTTAGCTTCTGGCCGGCACGTACGGATTATGCTGTTTCTCATATCCGATTTTGGTCCGGGGTCCGTGTCCGGGATATACGACAACCTCGTCGGAAAAGGAATACAGCGTATTTTGGATGGAATGGATTAAATCCCGTTCCCGCCCGCCAGGGAGATCGGTACGTCCAACCCCCATCCGGAACAGAACGTCCCCTGAGAAGAGATCATTTCCACACAGAAAGCTGACGCTTCCCGGCGAATGGCCCGGCGTATGGTACACCTTGAAGGTTTCGCCGATCAGCTGCAGCTCTAGCCCATCTGCCAGATCATATTCAGCAGGATCGGTGGACAGCGGCGGACAAACCTCCGGCCATCTCGTCGATCCGTTCAGCTTCGGATTGGTCAGCCATTCGCTCTCCATAGTGTGCAGATAAACCGGGCATCCCTTCAGCTTGCGAATCTCCTCTACGCCGCCCATATGATCAAAATGCGCGTGCGTCAGCAGGATCGCTTCAATCTCCAAATCCGCGATCCGCTTCACAAGCGGAGCCGGATTCATGCCCGGATCAATGATGATCGCTTTGCCTTCCTCGCTGCCTGTCAGCAAATACGCATTGGTTTCCAGAGGGCCCAAGCTAAAGGTTTCAATATGAAGCGCCATCGTTTAAAACCCCGAAATGAGCTCACGCAGTTCCTTAATGATGACGGCATGAAACTCATATCCTTCCCCATAGGATTGGATGATTTTTTGTCTTGCAGCAGCGAGGTTGTCCTGGTAATCCGCGGCTTCGCGGTCAGGATTGTTCTGTTTAAACTCGATCATATGCTTCTGGACATGCGCAGGCCGAGGCCCCCAAGTCCCCATCACATAACCACCGGTATCGGCAAAAATAACGACCGGCACCGAACGCCCGCCCATAGTAAGAAACTGGTCCATCAGTTCAAAATTTTGTTCCAGAATGAACACTTCTGTCGGGATCCCCGCCGTTTCCATTGCCCGAAATACGACCGGCACGTTACGGACAACATCCCCGCACCAATCCGCTGCCAGGATAAGCACTCTCAGATCATCGCGGTAATTTAGACTTTCGAAGAACTCCCGATCTTCGGGATTCACCCACTCGAACTGCTCGTATCCCGCTTTGAAGGCCTCTTGGTTCTTCTGCATTCCTTCAACAAACTGCTGCGGGGTGATACCCGTTCCCAAATAGGAAGCCACATGTTTACTCATCTTGTTTCGACCTCACTTTCGCTGATTTTATCCATTTGATCAAAAAATAAAGAATCATGACCGCCAAAGCCCCCAGCAATATTTCCTGCGTATAAGGCTTTGCCTTCTCGCCAATCTGTTCCCATCGGTCTCCCAGCATCCAGCCCAGATATAAAAATAAAGCCGTCCACGGAATGACCGCCAGCGTCGTCAGGAGCGTGAAGCGGCCCACATGCATTTTCGAGATCCCTGCCGGGATCGAGATAGCATGTCTCACAACAGGCACAAACCGCGCCGTAAAAATAACCCCGGTGCCGTATTTGGCGAACCATTCTTCAGCGTAATCCATGTGATGCTTTTTAATCAATATGTACTTCCCGTACTTCTCCAAAAACGGCCTGCCGCCATAGCGGCCGATCCAATAAACAAACAGCTGCGCCAGTACGCCGCCGACAGTCCCGAACAGCATGGCTCCGAGAAAATGAACCTCGCCCAGCGATATCAAATAACCACCGTAGGCCAAGACGATCTCGCTCGGGATCACCTCCACCATCAAGCCAAGCATAATCCCAAAGTATCCCAGCTGCTGAATCCATTCAAACAACCGGCCGACAATATCGTAAAAGAACTCCACGCCAAGGCCCACCTCTTTCTGTTTGCGCTGATTTCTTCTACTAGCCTATTCTACCATAGCCCCGGACATGCCTTCTACTGCGCCCATTTGCCGGAGACACTGTGACTTTCGCCCGAAGAAGGACATATGGTGAAGCAAAAGGAGTGAATAGCGATGTATTCTCCGAACACCAAACAACCGGGCAGCAAGATCCCCTCGCCGCGCGGCATCAGGCGGGCCTGCAGCAAGGAACTGTACCGGACGGCCAAACGTCTGAAGCAATTCATTCCGCCGGAAGCCGTTAAGCAAGGAGAGGAGCTGTACTACCGGAAAGTCATCGGCAACCTGATCTGGATTCATGATAATTACAGCAATAAAAAGCTGCTGTGCGACTGGTGGGAAAAAGAGGTCTGCGGCGAGATCGCGGAGCTGTGGCAGGTTCCGGAGCGGCAGCTCGCATCGGCATTCCGCGATGCCTTTGGCGGTTAGGCCATCGTGGTCCGCGTTTGGCCTAAGTAACAAGCGCCGCCCCTGGTTGCTGCCAGACTCGCGGCTAGGGTGGCAATTTCTTCGGTGAGAGCGGCAGAACCCGGTGGGAGCGGCAGAATCCGGCGGGAGCGCGGGAGCTCTAAATGTGCAGTTTACCTGCAGCGAGAGCAGCATGGTCTAGGTAACTAACAGCAATGCTTGCGCTGGGAGCAGCAATGCTGGGGACGGAGCATGGCCAACCTAGCTATGTAAAGCAAGGCTTGCGGTGGGAGCATTCGCGCTACTTGGAGCGCACAAAGCCTCGGTGAATACAGCATGCCTTTAAGCGGGCAGCCAGAGCTTTCCGCGAGCTGGCAGCAGCTAGGGCAGTGGCGGGTGTGTTGGGGCCTGCCCCGGGCGCGGCCGGATCAGCTGCCGCTTCCCGCGCCCGCTCCATCCCTCTAAAAAGGCAGCCTGCCGCTGGGCTTGCGCCGTCAAATGAAATCGCCGGTCGTTCCGGAGACCAGGCGATGCATGAACCCCTTCGGCGAGAGCGCGGTAGCGCTTCAGCATACCCATTGCCGCCGAAGCGGAGCGTCCGGCTCCGGACACATCCCCGGCGGCGCTTTGCTTCACGGCAAGCGAGGTTAGCGCCAGCACCGCCCGCGTCTGCTTATCGGAACTGTAGCGATCCAGCTCAAGGCTTTTGCGATACCAAACGGCGGCCGTATCGGCACGCCCTGCCAACGCATGCGCTTCCGCGAGCCTCCAGCTCAAACCTGCATGCTGAGGCGCATAACGCAGGCTTCGCTCCAGCACAATCACTTGCTGCTCTGGCGGCAGCAGCTCGGACAAGCCGAACGCAGCCGCGGTATTTGCGGGATTCCACGACAAGGCGGCTCGGAGCAACCCGCCCCGCTCCGCCTCACCCGCTGAAGCCGCCAATCGAAGCTTCATCTCGCTCATGCCCAATGAAGCGGTTAAGACCGCCCAGCATAGGAACCCAAGGAGAAGCGGGAGACGATGCCATTGTGCGGACAGCCGGAGCGCAAACCGGTGCGGCATACAGAATGGCTTAAGCGGAGTACCCGGGAAGTATCGCCGAAAGCCCTCCTTGGGGGAGTCGGTGCGTTGATGTCGGTAGTACCGTACGGTCGGCTTACGGGACGAGATCCAGTGCAGCAGACGGAATCGCCAGCACAGTATCGGTCTTCGCAATTCGGAGGGCGGGAATGACATCCGGCCCTTCAGCCCCGAACGCTGGGATGCGGTACGGCTCCATATTCCAGTCGGCTTAGATAGGAGATGACGCAATGCACCGATGGGTTGGGGGCGTTCTGTGATAGAAACTTCTCGCACGAAAGCGTTCTCCCCTTCTTCTTGCCTCATGGTCCGACACGCCAAAGGAGCCATTCCTGTTCCCATTGCGGACAGCCACAGCATAAGCAGCCATACCAGCGGATAGCTCCAATCAAAATCGATGGCTGCATGCACCGTCAGCACGAGAAATGGCGGCAGCAGTCTCGGACATGCCCTGCCGATCCCTGCAATCAAAGCAAGCAGCGCGGCACAGGCAATCAGCAGGCCGATAATGCCCGTATTGAGCAGCATATCGAGATACCCGCTGTGCACCTCGCCCCCGACATAAGGCTGGGACTGGATGGCGCGGTAAGACTGCCGCCACGTCTCTCCTCCCTGTCCCAGCCACAGCGACGACTTGGCCAGCTGCCACGCGTCGCTATAGATCAGGCGGCGCGCGCTAAGCGTAGCCGCGCCGCCAAGCGCCCGATCCTGCACCTGGTGCAGGATCGCAAGCCCCGCTGCGGCGCATCCCGCCGCAGCAGCAACCAGGGCCGCCGGCGCAAGCACGCGCCGCCGGGGGCCCCCGCTGTGCCGCAAGCGGCACAGCAGCAGGCCGGCGAGCACGCCGCCGGCCCAAAGCCCGGCCAGCCACAGCAGGCCGGGCAGCACCGCGGGCGCCAGCTTGGCATCAGCCAGCTGGCGGTACACCAGCGCCGCGCTCGCCAAAGGCGCGGCGGCGGCAATAAGGAGCGGCGCAATCCGCCGCCGCTCAAGGGCCAGCCCGGCCGCGCACGCAATTGCGGCCGCGAGCCAGGCGCCGCGCGACTCCGTGAGGAGCAGCGCGGCGGTGTAGGGCGGCAGCGGCAGCAGCGCAGCCGCTGCGCGGAGCGCGCCCGGCCGTGCCTGCAGCGCGGGCGGCAGCGGCAGCAGCGCAGCCGCTGCGCGGAGCGCGCCCGGCCGTGCCTGCAGCGCGGGCGCCAGCGCGAACAGGCGCTCAAGCAGGAAGGCGGCCATCACGGCCCCGAACGTATTCGGGTACTGCAGCAGGCCGCCAAGCCTCGCGCCAGTCGCGCTAACGGCCGGATCTGCCGTATGATAGATACCGTACGGCAGATCCAGCACGCCATAGACGTGAAGCAGCGCGCTTCCGCATAACACCGCGCCGATAAGATGCCATCCCAGCCTCAAGGATGCCATGCCTTCCGCTGTCCTGCTTACTTCCCAGGCTGCCGCCGCAAACGAACCGTAAAGTCCCCACAGGACGATCTCCTTCAGCGTACCTTCCATGCTGACGGGTCCTTGAAGACCATGCAGCACATAGATCCCAAGGATTCCCCCGATACCTACCGCTGCAATTGCCCGGTAAGGATCTCTCGTAATAACCGGAAGAGCAGCCCGGTGGTGAGAGGACCGACGGTATCCGCTGATCCGCGCTAGACCGAAAACCAGCAAAAGAAGACCCGCCCAGCTTGCAGCCGCCAAATACAAATCCGAATCAAAGAACCAGCCGGTTTGACTGCAGGCCGTAAGGAGCAGCCCTGTCAGCAGCAGACCGCCATACCATGAGCACCTCTGTGCCATTCGTGCCGCCTCCCCTCCCGTCCGTTCGCCGTCCTTATCGCCGCTTCCTCCTAAGGGTTAGAACGTATAAACGATGAACGGCTCATATTTCCCATATTCAAGATCTATTAGCAAGTGTGGACATGCCCGGGGGAGGATATTCTACAGGAACGAACGATTTCTAAAGTGTGTAGATGCCGCTTTGATTTGCCGCTCCTGATGCAATTTGAAGCGAACCCCCGCCCGCTTGATATATGGTTGGCATCGTAGGGGTTCAGTGCGTGAGGGCATACAAAAAGGCGACAAAAGCGGACACTCCCGCTTCTGTCGCCCTGATTATTAACGTTAAATCGATGATTGATCCGGCAGCAAATCCCTGCAGGCCCGCTCCAAATAAGGATCGGCCTTCAGAAAATCGCGAAATGCGGTATATTCCTGCCACAGCTTATCCCGCTCTCCGGCAGAGCCGCTGACCGCGCGGATCAAAATATTTTTCGGCGTATGCTCCATATCGATAAACTCCAGCAGCTGCGTCTTGTATCCCATCAGGTCCAGCAGCTTCGCCCGGATGGCGTCCGTGGCCAGCGCCGAGAAGCGCTCCTTCAAAATGCCGTGCGACAAGAGCGGCTCCATGACCGGACTGTTGATCTGGGCGAACAGCTCATGCTGACAGCAAGGCACCGACAGAATGACCGAAGCCCCCCAGCGTACGGCTTTCTCCAACGCGGCATCGGTTGCGGTGTCGCAAGCATGCAGGGTGACGACCATATCGACCCGCTCCAATTCGTCATATTCCGCGATGTCGCCGACAAGAAAACGCAGCTGGCTGTAATTCAGCTTTTTCGCCAGCATACTGCAGTGTTCGATCACATCCGCCTTTAGATCCAATCCGACAATATTCAGCGTTCTGCGCGCCTTCACCGCCAAATAGTGATACAGCGCGAACGTCAGATACGATTTGCCGCATCCGAAATCCACGATCGTCAGCGGACGATCCTCAGGCAAATGGGGGAGGACATCCTCCACCATCTCCAGGAAGCGGTTAATCTGCCTGAATTTATCGTACCTGCGTGCGAATACCTTCCCGTCCTCGTTCATGATGCCGAGCTCTACCAGAAACGGAACCGGCTCGCCTTCTTCAAGAATGTACGATTTCTTGCGGTTATGGGACATGTCCACAGACGTCTTGGTCGGGGACTTTGTCAGAATCGACACCTTGTATTTTTTCGAGATCAGAACCTGATAATCGGCTTCCGGCGTGTAAATCATCGCCTGGCGGAAGACATTCTCGAACATATCGATCAGGACGGCCTCCGCTTCCTCCGTCGGCACATTCTGGTGCGTCACCTTGGTGCCCGAATAGTAGGCAAACTGGTAATGAAGCTTGCTCTTGAGCTCGACCGGCTTGACCGTCACCTTGCTGTAGGTCATGCCTTCCCGTTTGCGAAGCTGACTCAGTGTCGCTGTAATTAACGCAGACTGCTCCATGATGTTATGAATCAATTTTCTTAAAGCTTCCAAAGGGTACATCTCACTTTCCTTATTAGATAGACCGGCTACTCCCGGCCGGACAGTTCTTCCTGCTTCCCCGGCATGAATCGCCGGCTCAGCTCCTCCATGCCCTCATGAACCTCCGCAAGCGGGAGCTGTCCTCTCTCCAGCTCCTCCGCAGGCTTCAGCAGAAGCCGATGATAGAAGCGGGTCGCTTCATCGGCATCGATCCCCCCGCTTTGCAGAAGCTGATAAAGCAGATTCTCCGCATCCGCGTAACGTCCTTCCTGCTCGGCATAGGCCATATCGTCACGAACCAGCCGAGCGGGCAGCTCGTACGCGCGGAGCCGTTCCTTAACGCTCCGGATTCTCCCCGGCAAATCGAATAATCCGGGATCGGCCCCGTTCAATGCGGATTTCAAATACATCTGAAGCACTTTGGTGTAGAGATGAACAGCCTCATCCTCACGGCCCAGCTCCTGCTCGATCTCCGCCTCTTCTTCAAGCAGCCTGGCAGCCCCTTGAAGCCTGTCTGCTTCCAAGTAACCGTGATTGTAAAACAACTGCTCGATATCGGAGGCCGACAGTGAACGCAGCAGCTTGGAATTCAGACGAAACTGGCGCCGGAGCATGTCGTCGAGCTCCCATAAAGCCTCGGTATGCTTGCGCTCCTGCTTCAGGGCAAATACTTTGGCAATCATTTGGGTCATATCCTCTACCATCCGCATAAGATAATCTCTCCGTAACATGAGCTTGCCTCCCCTTATTATCCCTGACATGGGCAATGGCTAATCTACCGTGTATTGCTGACGTTTAAATTGTAGGCTATTCGGAATCAGAAAGCCAGCGGCCAGAACAAAGCGGATACCCCTGTTCGGGAATATCCGCTCATTCGTATGCATCTATTCGATTAAAACGCTCATTCACTTTCCGCATGCAGCGACTTCATATAAGCAACGATTGCTTCGCCAAGCTTCTCCGGCGTCTCCATCATGCTCATATGGCCTGCTCCTTCAATTACGACCTTCGTCACATTGTCATGGTCTGTCGTAAAGCTGCGTTCCGGCGGAATTAAGGCGTCCTTCTCTCCGGCTACCAGCAGAATCGGCAGCGTCGAAGCAGAGAGCACATCCCGGCGGTCCGGACGCTCCCGCATCGCCAAGGCAGCGCCGATTGCGCCTTGGGGAGGTGTCAAATACCCGATTTCCTTCGCCCGCTGGATGCACTCCGGCTTAAGCTTCTCAGTGTCCGGCGCAAACAAGCCAGGCACGAGGTTATCCACGAAGGAGGTGATGCCCTCGCCTTGTATCGTACTGACCGCCTTCACCCGTTTCTCCTTCGCTTCCTCAGAATCCGGATAGCCGGTCGAATGGATCAAGCCGAAGCCGTGAAGTCGAGAAGCGTAACGCTGGGCAAACGAGAGCGTGATATAGCCCCCGAGCGAATGACCGAGCAGCACAGCCTTCTGAATATCCAGCTCATCCATCAGGAGCTGTACATCATCCGCCATCTGCTCGATGGTATACGATCCCATCGGCGCATCGGACCGGCCATGTCCCCGGAGATCCGGTACAATGAGTCTATATCCGGGAAGTTGCGGCAGAAGCTGCTCCCAGTAGGCAGAGCTTCCGCAAAATCCGTGGAGGAGGATGATCGGCTCCCCTTGTCCCTGATCGACATAACAAATTGTGGTGCCGTTGCATTGTACTTTTTCCATAGCGATACCCTTCTTTCTATCCAGCGGGTGCCGTCAGCCAGACACCCACATTTTATAAAAGAATGCTCTATAATTAAACCAAAAATCCCCGGTTGAAACGAATGTCTCACGGCCTAAGGCCAAAGGCCGAGGCGGCCTGGGAAGCGATTTGCTCCGCCATCTGCATGACCTGATACAAGGATGTTACCTGGAGCGTCCAATAGGGCTTCGGTCCGTGGACGTTGACAACGGCGGCAACGCTATACTGGCCGACGCCAGGCAGTTTGCCGCCCACGGACGCGGCCGGCGTAAGCGGACCCTCCATCGTGTAGAAAAAGCCTACGGAAGAAGGCTGGCCCAGACAAGCGTCAATGGCGATCATGATCTTTCCTTCCGGAATCTCCTTCAACCGGGTTTCGAGGTTCCCGGCATCGCAGGGCTCCTGCAGCGTTCCGATCACAAGCGGGAAGCCGTATTCCAGAAGTCGGCTTCCGGTTAACGGCCCCAGTGCATCCCCCGTCGAACGATCGGTTCCAATGCATAAGAACACAACATCTTCAGCGTCATGCCGTTTGGAAATTTCCCGAAAAAATGGCCCCAGCTCCTGGCCCGACATCCTGACTCTTGCAGTCTGTGCCATCGGGAGCTTGCCTGCTTGATCGCTCATGACGGACCTCCTCATCAATATCCAGCCCATGGATTCCATTCGTGCCGGAATCGAAAAATGGGCAACGGGTTTTCCCTGATTTTACCCCATTCTCCTCGTTCTTGGCAAAACTATTGGTCGTTCTGTCAGGGCCGTGTTACAATACAGGGATGAATTGCGTAATCCACCTGAGAGGAAGGTGTTAACCATGGATTTGAATGAAAAGACCCAAGCCAACGTCGAGTATATGATTGAACAGATCAAATCAAAACTGCGCATGGCCAGTGCGGCCGCCATGCAGGCTTCCGCTTTTTCGGTAAGCCAATACGACGATATTTATGACTTATATGAAATGGTCATTACCAAACATAACCTCAGCATCTCGGAAGTCGAAGCGGTCGTCTCGGAGCTCGGCCGCCTTCGGGGCAAGTAATTAGAACCTCTCTAGCCCCTCGCCTGAATATTCTTGCCAGTACCGCGGCACCCTGTCCGTGCCTGATCAAATCTTGGATTTGACGCTCTTGCAGAATAAACGCATTTACCATACCAAAGCCCCCGATGCTCACCTGTCCTAAACGAGCACCGGGGGCTTATTGGGTTCATCCCTATGGCATGTCAATGATCATCATCTCCGAGAAGCCTTCACTCGCATTCCCGCGAAATTTGACCTTATCGCATTTCTGAATTCGAGCGGTATCTCCGGAGGTAAGGTCGAACACCCCTTCCTCCGTCGTGATTTCGACATGGCCGCTAATGGCATATACATGGATCCTTCGATCCTCGGACGGCAACGTCAGTTCATGTCCGGTCTCCAGCCTGCCGCTGTACATCTTCACATCCAATGTCATCGGCAGGCTCCCCGCCCCGCTTCCTGTTATGTGGATCGGAGACAGTGGATTCTGCGGCTGCCCTGCAAAAGCACCTTCATGATAACTGGATGGAAGACCCGGTTCGGCCGGCAGGAACCACATCTCCAAATACGATACATCCGCCGCGGGAGAGCTGTTTCTCTCGGCATGATATACGCCGGATCCCGTGTTTACGACATGTACGGTCCCCGGTTTCAATTCTTGATTGCCGGTGTCGTCCTCATACGTCAGCATTCCCTCAAGCACGACATAAACGATGACCAGGTCATGGTGAAATCTTCGATCGAAGCCCTCCAGCGGACCCAGCTTATATTCATTATGAGCCAGCAAGCTCCCGAAATGCTCATTATGCGGATCCACATAATCTCCAAAGGAAAAGCTGAATTCACCGTGTATTCCGTTATGATGGGTTGTATGTCTTTCCGCAGCCGTCATGATTTTGATCATGCTCGGTTCACCTCCGCCGTTTTACTAATCAATACCCCGGCGGAAATTGATCTAATCAGTTCGGACTAGGACCGTGGCCCAGCTTGAAGACCGTCTCCGCCCTGCCGACCTTGCGGCCGCTGTCGTTCAGAATGTCGGTCGGGAATGCCTGCGCCAAGCGCGAAATGGTTTCTTTATTGGCATAACCGATCTGCTCCAAGATGGATTTTGCAATCCAGCCCCATTCCTCCTCCGATCCATCCACGATTTTAAAGGCAACACCTAGTTTTTCCTTCTTAAGACCGAAGCAGTACACTCCTTTAAAACCGCCCTTCGCCACAATGTTGCTATCCTCCAGAAGAACCGTATCGACCTTGCCGCTGCCGGCTACCATGAACGGGGATGCGTTCATCGCAGACGTTATGGTCAGCACAGCCTCTCTTGTTTCCTCGTCCTTGATCCGGTCAGGACATGCCAGCTTCATGTAGGCCGTCGCCAGCGCCTGCAGCGGCATGGCGAACACCGGCAGCCCGCACCCATCGGTTCCCGTTCGAATGTCGCCTTGAGCAAGCCCGGCGAGATCGGCGATCGTTCTTAGGATTTCCTGCTGCAGCGGGTGATCCGGCTGGTCATAGCCGCTTAAAGGCAGACCGGCCATTTGGCAATATGCGAGCATGCCGTAGTGCTTGCCTGAGCAATTGTGATACCAGCGGCTCCGGTCTCCGTCTGTGCGCAGGAGGCTTTCCTTGCTTGCATCATCAAGCGGCCAGCTGGGTGCGCAAACCATAAGATCTTCACGAATGTTCACCTTGCGCGCGAATTGCTGAAGCACTTCAATATGACGGGGCTCCCCGCGGTGCGAAGCGACCATGATGGCAATTTCTTCGTCCGTTAATCCGTAGAACTCCGCCATTCCTCCTCGAATGGCAGGAATCGCTTGAAGCGGCTTCGCGGAAGAACGGGTAAACGCGACAAAACCCGGATCGCCTGTATATGCCTGTATCGCTCCTTCCTCATTCACGATACATATATGTCCATTGTGGGCGCACTCCACCATGTCCGCCCGATATTCTTGAACCAATACATTTTCCATGAGCATGAACTCCTTCTATATTCCGTATACAGCGCATTCCTATGTGAATAGGTTTTGAGTCATATTGACAGCGCATCCGACAATGAACCTGAATTTTTGCCAATCTGTATTCAGTATAAGACAAATATCAGCAAATGGCATGAGCCAAAATTCCACAACGGGCGGACATTAATTTCATTGTCGATTGTTGTTGATCTTGTTTCACGGTCAGGGCTCCCGTTTAAATACGAGATAAGCAAGCCCACTCGAAAGTCATTGCTCTGAAAAGGAGGCGATTTTATGTGGGGCATAGTTATTAGCATCGTCATGGCAATTATCATCGGGATTATCGGAGATGCGCTGGTTGGTCATGAAATGCCGGGCGGTATCGTCGGGTCCATGATCGCCGGTTTCATCGGCGCCTGGATCGGACCGTGGCTCTTTGGAGCCTGGGGCCCTGTCATTGGCGGATTTGCGATCGTCCCAGCCGTTATCGGAACCGCCATCTTCGTGTTCCTGCTCGGCCTCGTTGCCAAATTGTTTAAACGACGCACAGCCTAAAGTCTCGTATTCATATTCCACATTATATTAACTTAAAGGAGTGAAAGTTATGAATCACACAGAACAAGAATATCCAGTTCAAAGCGGCTCTCCATTTTTCAAAGGTGTATTTATCGGAGCGTTGGTGGGCGCTGCCGCAGCGCTGCTGTTCGCACCAAAGCCAGGACGTGAGCTTCGCGGGGATCTGTCCGAGAAGCTGAGTGTCGTGACCGATAAAACCAAAGAGGTCTGCAGTTCGGTAAGCGATAAAGCAACCGAGCTGGCCAAGACCGTGGGCAGCAAGGCCTCGGAAGTCATGGCCTCAGTGAACGAAGGCCGGAGCAGCGTGATGTCCAGTATCAAGGAGGCGTCTGCGGATGTATCCGATGAGGTATCCAAGGCCTCTCAAGATGTGAAGGACAAGGCGATGGAAACCTCCTCCGACGTCAACCGCGATTTGAAACAAACGACGAATTACTAAGCCTTCGACATACGGCCGAATTAGGTCGCTTCATGGCCAGCTGACTAAAGCTGGCCATTGTTGTTCCGGCCGGGAAGCTTTTTTTCAGCCGAAAGATGTCTTCATGAATATCCCATCATGAAAGGGGGAAAATCCATGAGTAAAGCAAATCCGTATAATAGCGGGTCGCGTTTCGCCGGCCT
The DNA here is from genome assembly GCF_038003785.1 of Paenibacillus sp. FSL W8-0919. Classification (NCBI taxonomy): domain Bacteria; kingdom Bacillati; phylum Bacillota; class Bacilli; order Caryophanales; family Paenibacillaceae; genus Paenibacillus; species Paenibacillus sp. FSL W8-0919. The sequence goes on along the minus strand of NZ_JBBOPV010000001.1, from coordinate 2,188,347 downwards.
TTCTCGAAGCGAGCGTAGGCCGCGCTACGAATCGCGGACGAAAGACGAAGAACGGAAGGCTGCCGTCCCTGAGGATGTGCAGGAGCATCCCTTTGAGCTCCGGCACGAGGTGAAGAAGCTGAACTCGCGGCTCGACAAAATCGCGGGGACTCTGGAAAAGTCCGAGATGAAGGATTTGATCGACAATTATATGAACCCCAAGAAACGCATTATCGCTAATCTGACGGCAGGGCTTGCCCGGGGTCTTGGCTTGACCTTAGGCACTGCGCTTGTCCTCGGTCTCCTCGGCTACATTCTCAGCTTCTTCGTCAACGTGCCGATGATCGGCGATTTTATAGCGGATCTGCAAGGCTATGTCGATCAGGCAAGGTAACCGCGTTGACGGATTTCTTATCCCTTGTTCCCTGCAACCCATAAAGCGAAAGGTCTCTTCCTAAGGTTGGCTGCAAGCCCTAGGAAGGGACCTTTGTTCGTTATCTTGTAGATGTTATTTTGAATCTTATATATTTTTATCTCTGGACTTCACCCGAAGCAGATCCCCTGTCCATCCCTTACTCCGCATCCATAGATAGATGCCTGACATCCATATAAGGGTAATCAGGATGATCACGGTAAATCCCCATGATGTTTTAATGGTCGGAAGATTTTCGAAGTTCATTCCCCAAATCCCGCCGATCACGGTAGGTGGTGTAAACACGACCGTAAAAATCGTCAGCGTCTTCATGATCTCATTGCCCCGGAAGCTGGACACCGCATCATCAATCGATACCAGCGTATCGATTTCCCGCTCATAATGGCGGAACAGCTGCTCAAGCCTCTCCACCCGGTGACGAAGCTGCTGAAAAGAACGGCTGCCTTCGAGGCTGTCATGATATCCTTCCTTCATCGCCGCAATCAGCTCTTGAAACGGAATGAACAAGTTGTTCCAATCCAGCAGCTCAAACCGCGCTGTCAAAATCCGGTCCAATAGCGATCGCCGGTTGTGCTTCTGCATGTCTTGCTCCACAAGGCGAAGATTCCCTTCGAAACGATCCATACCCTCATGGAAATAATGCAGGATGGTACGGGCAAGAACACAGAGACCATCGATCGGCCGCTCGCACTGATGGAGCATCGATCTCCTGTCCTCCTCAGCCATGGCACTGCGTGTGTAATCATCCAGATTAACCGTGATCAGAATCCCGTCTTCCACATAAAAATAAAACTGCTCCGAACGGCTGACCTGCGGAGCCCCCTCCGTAACATGGTAAAGCATCGTGCCCATAAGAACGGGCTCCACTCCCCCTTTAAAGCGGACGGACAAGTAATTCCGCCCCTTTAAAGACGAGGCAAGGTCAAACCATTCCCCCGAATAGGGGTACTGCATCCGGAGCTCGCCGATCCACGGAGACAGCCAGTCATTCGTCCGGACATCAAACCACGTCCATCCTCCTGCAAATGAATATACATCACGGCCATCGCTTTGATCCGGTCTTAGCATCATCTCCCACCTCCACTTATGAGCGTATATCTTTATTAATTCCAAAAAAGGCACGCTTATCCTCATTAAGGGGAAAGCATGCCTTATATGCCGTTACTTCTGCTTCTGTAATCCCGAGGCTTGTCCATATCAGTAGAGATTGCTCGACATGATCTGCTTCAGTTTTTCCGTTGCGCGTTTCTGGATACGGGAAACGCTCATTTGCGATACCCCCAGCCGCTGGGCAATTGCCCGCTGGGACTGTCCCTCCTGAAATGCCAACAGCAGCACCTTCTGTTCCTGTTCCTTCAATTGGCTCATCGCCTGTTGAAGATCCATGCGCTTCTCCACGGAATCGAAATCATTCACATCCGAGCTGATTAATTCACCAAGCGTGGCCCCCGTCTCTTCCTGGGATAACGGAGAATCCAATGATACATAATGATAGCATTCGCGTCCGGCCAGCACTTCGACGGTTTCTTCAACCGATAAATCCAAGTATTCCGCAATCTCCTTCACATCAGGGGATCTCTCCAGCTTCACCATTAACTCATCGATGGCTTGCTGCACCAAAGCTCCCTTCTCCTTGATCCGGCGCGGCACTTGGATATACCATGACTTATCCCGGAGGAAGTTCTTCATATGACCGATCATGCTCTTCATGGCATAGGGCTCAAAAGGAATCCCTAAGCTGATATCATACTGTTGAAGCAAGCGAATTAAAGCCATCTGGCCCACCTGGTACAGATCCTCGTACAGGTCGGGGCGATTGCGGGCAATCTTGCCTGCCGCCATTTTTACCATCGGCTCATATTTTTGTATCAGCACGGTTGCAACGTCGTTATCCTTCGTCTGCTGATATTCCCGTATTAAGTCTACGGCTTCATCTCTGGACTCTGGGGGAGTCGCCTTATCACTCATACCCGCTCCTCACTTCTTGCAAGGCGCTTGGTCAGCGTAACCTCGGTTCCCTTCCCTGTCTGGTTCGTTACGCTCACCTCATCCATCAGCGCCTCCATCAGATAGAAACCGAGTCCTCCGATCTGGACCTCGCTGAGATCCTTATCATGGAGGGTCGGGCTGCCAACCGTTCCCACACTGTCAAAACTCTCCCCTTCGTCTCTGACCGTAATGGATAACGACTCATCGGCCACTTGAAAAAGAACCTCAACCATGCCGCCTTCCTGCCCGTACGCATACAGTACCGAATTGTTGCATGCCTCGGACACGGCGACCTTCATATCTTCAATTTCCTCATACGAGAACCCCATCTTCGAGGCGATCCCGTACAAATTCAACCTGACAATATCCACATACTCAGCATTGGCCGGCAAACGCAGTGTTACGGTTTGTACATCTGAATTCATCTCTTTCGATCCTTTCCTATGGGAATTCTTCTATGTCTGAAAGAACTTCGCAATACCCGTCATATCAAACAACTTCTGAATTTGAGGCGGAACTTCCTCAACCGCAAAACGGGCCTGCATGCCGTGTCTCGCTTTCAGGATCGATAGAAGAATACCTATGCCTGTACTGTCAATGTATGTCATTTCCTTCATGTTGACGATCAAGTCTATTTCAGAGTTGCCGACAAGGGGTTCCATGACCAACCGAAAATCAGGAGCGACGGATAAATCAAGTTCACCGCTCAAAAACACGGTGCATACACCATCATTCATATGAGTCTTGGCATTGAACTTATCATTCGTTTTTGTATTCATAGACACTCTCTCCCGAAATTTGTTTTCTCTTTTCATAACCCGATATGTTGCTTGTTGAATCAGAATGCAGCAAATGCGGCGAAGCTAATTTATGGGAATTCGCAGATCCTGCTGCACCCGCTGCAAGCCCTATGCGTTACCAATCCGTATCGGGGAAGCATGCATCCTCTGATCTTCCGATTCCCAAGGAATATAACGGGACAAGAGCTGCTCCACGCAGCTGAATTTGACCGGCTTGCTCAGGTACTCGTCCATCCCGGCCTCCTGGCAGCGCTTCTGGATTCCGTCCATCACATTAGCGGTCATGGCCACAAGCACCGGACGGTCCTCTTCTGAACATAACCCCCGGATCTGACGTGCCGCTTCAAGGCCGTCCATGACGGGCATTTGCAAATCCATAAAGATCAAATCATAGGAGGTCTTGGAACTGGCCGCGAGGTCGACAGCCTGCTTGCCGTTCTCTGCCATATCTGCACGAAGGCCCATCTTGCCAAGCATGCTGTCCATCAGCTTGCGATTTATCGGATGGTCGTCCACGATCATAATTCTGGGTTGATTTACTCCGCGCACTCTGTACTTTGAGTTCTGCTGCTCTTCCCGCAAACGGTGGTTATCCTCCTCATGCGCACGGACACAAATGGTAAACACAAAGGTCGCCCCTTGTTCCTCCTTGGATTCCACGACGATTTGGCCGCCCATCATTTGAACCAGCGATTTGCAGATGGCCAGACCCAATCCGGTGCCGCCGTATCTGCGGGTCATCGAGGAATCCAGCTGGGAGAACGGTTGGAATAAGCGGTCCATCTTCTCGGCGGAAATTCCGATTCCCGTATCCTTCAAAGTAAACTGAAGCGTCAACTGGTCCCCCTCAGCCTGGGTGAGCGACACGACCAGATAGACGCCGCCTTCATTCGTAAATTTCACGGCATTGGAGACGAGATTGATCAGGACCTGACGCAGACGTCCCATATCGCCGAAAACCATCGATGGAATGGAATCTTCAATGTAATAGGAAAGCTCCAGACTTTTCTTGGCCGCTTCACCGGAGAACAGGCCGAACACTTCCTGTACGCAGGAATGAAGATCAAACGGATATTCCTCCAGCTCCATCTTGCCGGATTCCATTTTGGAGAAGTCGAGAATATCGTTAATGATGGCAACCAGCGAGTCCGCGCTTTTCCGGATAATCGTTGCATACTCCCGCTGCTCCTCCTCCAGATCGGTATCCATCAGCAAATCGATCATGCCAATGACGCCGTTCATCGGCGTGCGGATCTCATGGCTCATCATGGCCAGAAATTCCGTCTTGGCTTTGGCGGCGATTTCGGCCTCTTCCTTGGCCTTGATCAGCTCTTGATTGATTTTTTCAAGCTCCTGCGTCTTCTGATGCAGCTGCATCGACTGAATCTTCAGCCGCTTATTCGTCTGATACATATCGACAAAGCCCTCGATCTTCGATTTCAAGATTTGAGGGATAAACGGCTTCACCATATAATCGATGGCGCCGGCGGAATAACCGGCAAACAAATGCTCCGCTTCCTTGCTGTTAGCGGAAATGAATATGATCGGGATATCCTTCGTCTTGTCTCTCGCCTTAATCAGTCTTGCGGTTTCGATCCCGTCCATGCCCGGCATTTGGACATCGAGTACAATAACGGCAAAATCATACTTCAACAAGTACCTCAAAGCCTCTTCCCCCGAGGTTGCTTTAACCAGCGTATACTGTTCGCTGTCCAGAACAGCCTCAAGGGCAAGCAGGTTTTCAGGACGATCATCAACCAGCAATATATGAATCGGTTCGTGAAACCCCATGGAATCCTCCTAGAAAAGCTTTCTAATTAATCTTCCGGTAAATTTTTTCGACTCGATCCAGCGCCTCGTACGAATCGCTATAATCCGTGAAATGAATGGACTCCTTCGCTCCGAGAACCAGAATCCCGAAGTGGCTCAGGCTTTCATGGAAGAGTCCGTGTACATGATTCCGAAGCTCGTCGTTGAAGTAGATCATGACATTGCGGCAAAAGATCACATTGAATTCATTAAAGGAGCGATCCGTTGCCAGGTTATGTTCTGCAAAAATCATGTTCTTCTTCAGGAAAGGTTGAAAAATAACCGAATTGTATTTCGCTGTATAGTATTCGGAGAACGAACGGGTACCGCCCGCCTCCATATAATTCTTCGTATACTGCTTCATCCGTCTAATGTCGAACACGCCTTCTTTGGCCTGCTGAAGGGAACGGGAATTCATGTCCGTCGCATAGATCCGGGACTTCTCGAACAGCCCTTCTTCGTGAAGAAGAATCGCCATCGAATAAACTTCCTCGCCCGTCGAGCAGCCCGCATGCCATATCCGAATGTACGGATACGTGCGAAGCAGCGGGACGACCTTTTGCCTGAACGTCAGGAACAAATTCGGGTCCCGGAACATCTCCGTTACCGGGATCGACAGATTATATACCAACCGCTGGAAGCATTCGCGGTCATGAAGCACTTTATTCTGGAGCGCCGATATGGTCTGTACGCCCTCCGCATGGACATGATGCCAAATTCTCCGGCGGAGGGAGGGGATGGCATAGTTGCGGAAGTCATAGCCGTAAAAGCGATGGATGCCTTCCAGCAGCAGCTCGATCTCGATCTGCTCCAGCTCCTTGCCGTTATCTTCTCTCCATATTTCTGATTCAGTATGGTCCTTAGATGACATTACCCTCTGCACCGCTTTCCAAATGTTTATAGAGGTTGTTCAAAGTGCTGAAAAAACCGGCTCTTTGAACGCAGACTTCTATGCTATTTGTTCATTACCCATAAAAGCCGTTTACGAATACAGCCAAACCCGCATCAACGACAGAAGCTGCTCGGTTTGAATCGGCTTCTTCATATAATCGGACGCTCCCGCCTCAATGCATTTCGCCCGATCCTCCTTCATCGCCTTAGCTGTCAGGGCAATAATCGGGAGCTTCTCGAACTCAGGCATTTCCCGCAGACGGCGCATCGCTTCGTAGCCATCCATCTCCGGCATCATCATATCCATCAAGACCAGATCGTAATCCGGATTCTCCTGAAGCAGCTCGATCGCTTCGCGGCCGTTCTCGGCAAACGTCACATCCATGTTGTATCCTTCAAGCACGCTGGAGAGGGCAAAAACATTCCGGATATCATCATCTACGAGCAAAATCTTCTTGCCTTCAAACAGCTCTTCCTTATTATGAAGCTTCTGCAATATTTTCCGTTTGTCCTCCGGCAGATCAGCCTCTACCCGGTGCAGGAACAGCGTTGTTTCGTCCAGAAGCCGTTCAGGCGACTTCACATCCTTGATAATAATCGATTCTGCGTATTTCCGGAGCTGCAATTCTTCCTTCGAATCCAGATCCTTACCGGTGTATATAATGATCGGGAGATCCGTCAGATCCTCGTCGTCACGAATTTGATCCAGCAGTTCAAAGCCCGTCATATCCGTCAGCATCAAATCCAGCACCATGCAATCATATCGCTTCTTCCGCAGCTCGCTGAGCGCCTCGGCCCCTGTGGATACAGCCGTTATGGACACGTCATCGTGGCCGATCAGCTCGATGATCGAATTGCGCTGAACGTCGTTATCCTCGACGATGAGCAGATGCTTCATCGATTTCTCCGTATACGATTCGATATGCGTAAATGCGTTCTCGAGCGCTTCACGGGACGATGGCTTCTTCAGATAAGCGATGGCGCCCATCATAAGCCCCTGCTTGACTTCATCCACGACCGAAATGACATGCACCGGGATATGGCGGGTCTCAGCCGAGCTCTTCAGTTCGCCAAGGACAGACCACCCGTCGATGACCGGAAGCTGGATATCTAGGATGATGGCATCCGGCTTATACGACTTGGCCATCTGCAGGCCGATGTCGCCCTGTAAGGCAACCAAGCCTTTGAAGCCGCGGCCTCTGGCCATATCCAGCAAAATATTCGCAAACTTGATATCATCCTCAATAATAAGGAGCACCTTGTCGGTCGGTCCTAAATTCGTTCGGTCGTCGTCAACCTGGACTGCTGGCCTAACCTCTTTGGCTACAAGCTTCGCTTTCGGCATTACCAATTCGGTCGTTGGCGCCTCGATCGATGCCGCTGCCTCCCCCTTACTCCGAGAGATTGCTTCAGGCAGGCGGGTCGGCAGGAACAGCGTAAAGCAGCTTCCTTGTCCCTCAGCCGATTCCAACACAATGCCGCCTCCAAGAAGCCGTGAGAGCTCCCGGCTAATCGACAGCCCCAGGCCGGTACCGCCATATTTGCGGCTTGTCGTGCCATCGACCTGCTGGAACGCTTCGAAGATCAAGTCCTGCTTGTCGGCCGGGATGCCGATTCCGGTGTCCTGCACGGAGAAAGCAATATAGTCGGCATCCGCAATCAGATTTGGCGGCAGCTGGTCTTTCTCCGCCAGCTCCACCTTCAACTCCACGGAACCGCTCGTCGTAAACTTAAATGCATTCGACAACAGATTGCGTAGAATCTGCTTCAGCCGGTGTCCGTCGGTTACGATGGATTCCGGGATTCGTTCCCCGAAGCGTACATGAAGGTCGATTTGCTTACGGGCCGCAACCGCTGCAAAGTTCTGCTCCACGAAGGTTTCGATCTCCGGCAGCTGAACCTCCTCGTAATTGATCTCCATCTTGCCGGCGTCGACTTTGGACAGGTCCAAAATTTCATCGATCATCTTAAGCAGATCGGAGCCGGACATATAGATCGTCTGGGCATATTCGATCTGTTTCTCGCTTAAATTTCCTTCCTTATTCTCGGTCAGAAGCTGAGAGAGAATAAGCAAGCTGTTCAGCGGCGTTCGAAGCTCATGGGACATATTCGCCATGAACTCGGATTTGTATTTCGTTGTCGTTGCGAGCTGCTGCGCCTGTTTCTCCAGCTGCTCGCGCGCCTTCTCGATTTCGTAGTTCTTCTCTTCGACCTGCTGCACTTGCTCTTCAAGCGCACGCGTCTTCGCTACAAGCTCGGTATTGTAGTGCTCCAGCTCTTCCTGCTGACGCTGCAGCAAATCCTCCGAGCGCTTAAGGGCCTGCGTCTGCTCCTCCAGATTTTCGTTGGTGCGGCGAAGCTCTTCCTGCTGGGTCTGAAGCTCCTCGGATTGCACCTGCAGCTCCTCCGTCATCGCCTGGGATTCCCGAAGCAGCTGTTCAACCCGCAGACGCCCCATAATATTATTCAGAATGATGCCGAGGGACTCGCTAAGCTGGGACATCAGCTGCTCCTGCAGCACCGTTCTCTCTTCAAAGGATGCCAGCTCCACAACCCCCAGCACCTCACCCTCGAACAGCAGCGGGTAAATCATAATGGAGCTTGGTTTAGCGGCGCCCCAGGCCGATTGAATATTTATATAGCTTTCAGGCGGGCTATTCAGCAAAATCGGCTTCTTATCCAGCGCCGCCTGCCCGACAAGCCCTTCTCCAACCATGAAGGCATCCTTGGGCTCCCCATCTCCTTCGTACGCGTAGGATCCTTTCATTTCCAACCGGTTGGGGTGCTTGTCCTCCTGGCGGATATAAATCGCGCCGTAATGCGCGCCAAGCACCGGCGTAAATTCACTAATGAAACGCTGCCCGACTTCTTCGAGCGAATGGATGCCCTGCAGCAGCTCCGTCATTTTGGCCATGTTCGAGTTAATCCAGGATTGATCCTGCTGGGCCTGCAAATAGGATTGCTCAATTTGCTGTTTCTCCAAAATGTCATCGGACAGTTCCTTGAATACGCGCGCCACATCGCCAAACTCATCCTTCGACGTTACCTTGATGCGGCGGATCGCCTTCAGGCGGCCTTCCCCAAAGCTCTTCAGCATCATGGATACCACATTAATGCCTCGGGTAATGCTTGGGAGGATCCAGGCTATAACCAGAAGCCCGATCAGCAGCCCGCCTGCCATAATATAGATGAAGATTTGGACCGAACGGTTATAGGCAGCCCGGGCGGCGGCAATATCGTCGGAGATTTTCATATTTTGATAGGCACTCAGCTCATTCAGGCTCGAAAGAGCCTCCTCCTGGACGGTCTGCCCCGTGGTGTTGCGGAGTGTGTTCGCCTCCGCCGAGCTGCCTTTCGAGAGCAGATCCAGCGTTTTATTCTGATACACGATATAGTCATTGAGCGCCTTATCAATCCGGGTAAGGAGCTGCTGCTCCTCGGCGGTATTGACGGTTCCACTAATTGACTTGAAATATTCGAATGCTTCCTCCGTCATCGTCTCGATCTGCTGCCTTGATACGGAGAAGGTGCCTTGATCATTGCTTATGACCGCATTTGTAAGTAAACGCGCCATGTCATTGACTTCACCTCGAAGAGCGCTTGAAGTCCGAACCTTGTCATAGCGCTCATCATATATCGTATCCATCTGGCTCTTCATATAACTGACCCGGTCATATCCGATCAATGTAAGAACGAGCATAAGGGCAAGCAAGGTCGAAAAACCGATAATTAACTTGCTTCTAAGTTTCATGAATCTGTTCTCTCCCTCTCTCTAAGCGTGATCCAGACCAAACATTTATCATCCTCACGTTCCTGGGACGGATCGTCGACGAAATAGCGCTCCATGACTTCGTTCTCTCTCCAGTGATGAGGGCCGCTCAAATGCTGCTTCAGATCTTCCAGCTTCTCGTCATGCCCCCCCGGAACCTGTTCCAATATCCCGTCCGTGTACAACACCAAATGGCCGTCGCCCTCGTAATGAAGGCTTCTTGGCTCCATCTCGTCAATCCGGTCGAACAGACCGACCGGGCAGCAGCCTTGATCCAGAGTCTGGACGCTTCCATCTTCCCCAAAGAAAAGTGCGGGCGGATGACCGGCGTTTACATAGTCCACCCGCTTCAGGCGGGTATCCACCACCAGATAGATGGCCGTGAAGTAGTACTGGATCAATTGATCCTCGATATGCAGCTGGTTGAACCTGCGGTTTAATTCCTGAATGACCTTCTCCGGCTCAACATAGGTGGTCACCGTGTCCTTGAGGACCGAAGCGATGAACATGCAAAAGAGGGACGAAGTGATCCCATGCCCCATCATATCCAGCAGGATGACGCCATAGCGTCCATCTCCCAGCGGATACCACGCGTATAAATCACCGGCGAGCTCTGCCGAAGGCTGGTATAGCGCGTGAATTTCAAGCAATTCATCTTCAATCGGAGAGCTTAACACCGCGTTCTGCACCTTTGCCGCCAGCCTCAGTTCCTCCTGGACCCGCTGCTCTCTCTCAATATGCCAATCCTTCTCATGCTTCAGCCGAAGCGCGAGGCGAATACGCGCCATGAGCTCTACCTTATTGATCGGCTTGGTCACGTAATCCACGGCCCCGGCATCCAATGCCTCTGCAAGCTTCTTCGAATCGCCGACGGCGGTGACCATAATAATGGGTATATCTTTCAAATGATCGTATTGCTGGACAATACGGCAAGCTTCGATTCCGTCCATCTCCGGCATCATCATGTCTAACAGAATCAGGTCAATCCCGGCTCTTCGGGGACACTTCGCCCTTCCGTGATCTTCCAGGCCAAGATGCTCGAACATTTCAAGCGCTGAAGATGCAGATAGCGTGTCCCGATACTTCTCTTTCTTCAAGATCTCTCGAATAATAATGACGTTAGTCGGATTGTCGTCCACGATTAATATTCTCATTGTCCTCTCCTTCAACGCTCTCTGATACGAAAGAAATCTATTTTTCCTACTAGTATACTATACGAATAATCCTAATCTCTCATCTAAGAAAAAGGCTCTTCTCCATGATATTTCCATCGTCTAGCGGATGGCCATAACGTATTCTTGCAAAACACAGATAAGGAATGAGACCTCTCAAAGTCCCATTCCTTATCTATGCTTTGACCCGCTATACTTGTGCCTTCCCTCAATATCAACACAGACACCGCTTCTGCTTAGGTCAATCGTCTCTTTTGGCAACAACAAGCACTTTGCCAAGATCCAGTTGCTTCTCATAGAAAGCCGCCTCCGCCTCCGTAAATCCTAGGGATACGATTTTGGCACGCAGTTCATCGCCGCGCGAGCGGAAGAAATTCGCCACCGCATCGATTACCCCTTCCTCCTTCAAACCTACCGTGCTGGCATCCGATACGTCAGCAATCCGGTCCGTATGATTCGCATCATGAGCCAGTACATATATGCGGTCGTTATCATAACCGGACTGCCTCAGATTTTGAACCTCCTGAACGGCCAGCGTCCCGTTCTCCACCACTTTCGCATAAGACTTCGTATTTGTTGATGCCATAACGAAAACCTCCCCTATTTGATGATTTACTCGATATAATAGGTTATAGTCCAATGGTTATTAACCATAACGCTCTGCTTTGAAACACCTTTTACTCCAGATAATCGAAAAATAAATCAACGCCGGTTATTTGTCCGGTTTCACGATTCTTAAATACCTTCAGCGCACGGCCGTTGTTCAAATATACATCGCCGTCCTCCGCTTTAAAGTACGGCTTGCCCAGCGCCGTCCGGATCTGTGCCGAAGTCATTCCAACCGACCGGTCCTCAACCCGGAAGCTTTTGGCCGATGGCTTCACATGAACATACTCGGTCAAGCCACGTCGAATCCCGACTTCCATATCTTTATAATGAAACTCTGTCACTCCGCTTATAGCATCACGCTTGACCTGGTCTGGCATTCCCAGCTTGCGTATAACGTCCTGCTTGCGATCCGTCAAGGTTATGCCGTTTAACGATCCGTAGCTCTGCGGAGAGTTGTCGCTGCTGTGTGCTTGCCCGGCTTCTGCGGCATGAACGATCCCCGGGGACATGCCTGCCGTGTTCGCAGGATTCCCCGCTTCACCCCCCAAGTACATCAAAAGTCCCGCTGCTAAGACGATGACCTTCCACATGCGACCTCCTCCTTTCTTCCGCTTAACTGCTTACGTAAAAATGGCATCCTGACATCAGCGTCAGCTTATCTTGCTTTTTGGCGGCGGAAGCTGTTCCACAGCCCGATCGCAGTATCTACGTAAGCGAGCCAATTCCGGCTCTTTGACGGCTTGCTTTGCTCCTGCTGATGGTATACCGCGTCATAGGATTGCAACGTACGTTCTTCGGCCGTCAGAGGCAGATGTTTCGGCTGCTCGGCTTCCACCGGCTGCTTCTTCTCAAGCCGGGCCTGCTTGAAACGGCTGACCATGCCGGCGGATATCTGTTTAACCGCATAGGTTACCTCGCTCAGCGCTTCTCCCAGATTACGAACGGTGTCCATGACCGGGTCGATCTGCTTCATTTTGTGCTGAACATCGACCGTTATATCATTGGTGTTGCGGATCGTCTGTTTAACTTCATAGCTCAATTCGTCAATCGTGGTTCGAACCTCCTGAAGGGTTTGGGTTACTTTTTCGAGCGATTGGGTCGCTGCCTTCAACGTCTTGATCAGATAAACGACCAGGACCGCGAAAGCAACAGCAATGATCGCAACACTGATTTGGGTTAGCATGATGTACGACCTCTCCTTCCCGTATGTTGGTTTTGGTTACGCAATAGTTACCCTATCCCTCAGCCCGCGAAACAAGCTCCGGCCAGCTGCACCTTTATTCACGGGATACGGCCAAGCAGCCTTGTTTCAGCTCGGATCGCCGCGGTTAAAGAACACTACGAAGGCGGGGTGCCGCATAGAGACGATCCACGTCAGATTCCAGCCGGTCCGGATATTCGGCTTGCCGGCACCCTAAAGGAACCATATCCGACTGCTTCAAACTGTTCCAAAAATCAATTCAGAAAGCAGGGTGAATCCTTATGTTGAAATGGTCCGTAATCTTTCTGATTATTGCGCTGATCGCAGGAATCTTCGGCTTCTTCGGCATCGTAGAAGCTGCCGCCAGCATCGCGAAGGTGCTGTTCTTCATCTTCGTCGTCCTGTTTATCATTACTCTATTTACCGGACGCAGACGAAGCATGTAGTGATATCAGAAGCTCTTTGCTTACAGCTTAGACATAAAGAGGAACGGCAACCTCCTCCTCTGCACAAAAAGAAACGGGTGTCCCCCCTGCGGCCATGCTGCAGGGGGGACACCCGTTTTTAGTTCGTTATCTGGTAATGTTCCATTACACCGTCGTTGCCGCTTCCTTGGTTCCCGAAGGGGCAGGCTCTTTCGCCGGCTTCGTCTTCTTAATGAAGAAGGCCAGAATAAGCGAGGCGACAGCGATCCAAGTCGCAATGACGAAGGCGTAGTTAATGCCATATATCGTAGACTCATGGCTCAGGCGAAGAAGATCCGCCTGGTTATTCGGATCGAACGTACCGGTCTTCATCAAAGCCTCGCCATGGCTTTGAGCTTGCGTAGACATGACCGTTACGAGAATGGCTGTACCGATCGAGCCGGAAATCATACGGAGCGTGTTGGACATGGCCGTTCCGTGCGCGTTCAGGCTGCGTGGCAGCTGGTTCAGTCCGGCGGTCTGGATTGGCATCATCAGCATCGACATGCCGAACATACGGGCCGTATAGATGATCATGATCATACCGTAGGACATCGTTTCGCTTAGATTGCTGAACTCCCAAGTCGTTATGACCGTGATGGCAAGGCCGATTACGGCAAGCCACTTCGCTCCGACCCGGTCGAAGATCGCGCCGGTAATCGGGGACATAATGCCCATCAGGATCGCTCCCGGAAGCATGAGCAATCCGGATTCAACCGGAGTGAAGCCGCGGATTTGCTGCAAATAAATCGGCAGCAGAATCATACCGGCGTACATGGCCATCGTAACAATGACGTTAATGAGAGTGGTCAGCGTGAACATATTGTATCTGAAGATTCGGAACTCGAGCATCGGATCCTTGACCTTAAGCTCGCGCCACACGAACAGGATTAGCGCAACCGTACCGACGGCAAGCGTCGAAATGACCGGCGTGCTTGACCATCCGTCATTGCCAGCATCACTGAAGCCGTACAACAGGCCGCCGAACCCGAGCGTCGACAGAATGACGGCAAGCATATCCAGCTTTGGCCGGCTGACTTCCGTGACATTTTTCAGGAAGAAAATACCGATCAGCGTAGCGATCACCGAGAACGGAAGGATCATATAGAACAGAACGCGCCAATCGTAATGCTCCACGATGTAGCCGGAGAGCGTCGGACCGATTGCAGGCGCAAAGATCATCGCGATACCCATCATGCCCATCGCTTTGCCCCGGTTCTCCACCGGGAAGATGTTCAGGAACACAACTGTCATCAGCGGCATAAGAATGCCTGCACCTGCAGCCTGGACAAGACGTCCGGTCAACAGGGATGCGAAATTCGGACTGATAGCACAGACCAATGTCCCAATCGTAAACAGAAGCATCGCGCTTATAAATAATTGCCTCGTCGAAAAACGCGCGATCAAATAAGCCGTTACAGGAATAAGAACGCCGTTTACGAGCATAAAGCCGGTTGTCAGCCACTGGGCAACCGTCGGCTTAATGGCCAGATTCTCCATGATGCTGGGCAGAGCAACGTTCATTAGGGTCTGATTCAGGATGGCGACGAAAGCGCCGATCATCAGGGCTGCTATAATTGGCCCTTTCTTAACAGGTTCGCCGGGGCGAACCGCAGTATGGGTACTCATCATCGCTTCACTCTCTTTCTTAAGTAAGTTTGCACAACTACGGATTTTTCTATGTGGACAGCTTACCTTGGATATGCTCAATGTTCGCTGTTATCTTTCGGTACAAGCAGCCGAGCTGCTTAATTTCTTCATCCGTCAAAAAACCGTACAACATCTCGCTCAATTCATTCCGCTTCTTGGATAGCTGGGTAATCAGCTCACTGCCCTGCTCGGTAATTTCAAGATGCACGACTCTGCGATCCACCTGATCCCGAACACGGCGGGCAAATCCGCCATCAATCAATTTGTCCGAGATACCGGTCACGGCCCCGCAAGTAACATGAATCGAATCGGCCAAATCCGACAACCGAAGGGGGCCCTGCTCATGAAGTTTTTCCAAAGCCGTATATTGCGTCCTGCCTAGTTTAGGGAAGCCTTCCTTCTGCCATTCATTCTGAATCGTCCGAAGCATCTTCTTGAATAACATCTCCAACTCCAGGATTTCATTCCGAATCGGCATCGTCCCGCCCGCTCCTTTACCATCCAGCACCGATTGATTTAGAGCCCGGGGTCTCTCGAAACACGGCTCTCTAAATACTTTAGTACTAAAAGATTTTTTGTTAAACAATTAATGATTATAGTAGGCGAAAATACTCGTGTCAATCTTTACATATTAAATTTTCTTGGTTTTTCTGAAAAATTCCTGACATCAAAAAAGACCCAGAAGAATCGAATATGGATTCGATTTCTGGGTCTTTCGCCTATCCGCTTACTTAAACAGCGACGGTATGGACATCCAATCGAGCGAAAAATTCAGCTCCAGTCCGTCAGATAAAAACTTAACATCCTTAACGGTTACCAAATCCGGCAGATAATCCTTGATCGAGATTTCAATCGGTTCCAGCATGAACACCTTTTGAGGCACCTCGACGCCCCGGATTGTCGTGGATTGGTGATTCAGGATGAGATGGCTTCCTCTTGCCGACATTTGAAATTTCAAAACAGCACCAAAGGGCAGCACGCCATACCGGCCGTTCATTTGTGCTGTCATCACGGTGCCGTTCATTTGAAAATCGGCCCCTGTAATTTCAACGCCCAAGTCATGGGTATTCATATATTTGACCAAATTCTTTTTGCTAAGCTGCGATACTTCCTCAATACTCAGCTTCATGCGGGTGTCCCGGTCCGAAACCATCGTCATCAGCTTTTCCTTGAAATCTACGGTGCGGTACTTTAAATCAAGAGTCTGGGTAGGATATACAAACCAGACGGCAGCACCGGCTACGACAAGCAAAAGGATCAGGATGACCAGGAAAAATCGACCGGCTCTTTTTTTTCGGCGCGCCATCGCAGTCCCCCCTTTACGAAGTAAAAATATCGCTGTATAATAGGCTTCTTTCGTCTCAAAGTATATATGAAGAAGACAGGCTTGTCACTTTTTGAGCGAAAAGATCCACAATTTAGTGATTCAAGTTATCCAGATTGTGGTATTACGTTTTTGTCAAATCATTCTACGGTCCCAAGGAGGAAGTTTATTGATGAAAAAAACTTTAGGCATTACCGCAGCACTTGCTCTGGCCCTGTCCCTTACAGCCGTTGCCAGCGCAGATCCGATCACCGGAACGGTTACAAACGCAACGTACAACAATACGGAAGAGCCGATCATTAAGCCTGACGAAGTGGTCCTGAACCCAACGCCAATGCATGAGCTGACCAAGGTTACCTACTTCTATAACGCGCCTAACGGCAAAAAAGTCGGCGCTTTGGCACCGCAAAAAGTCGATACAACCGGCAATCGCTTTGAAGACGCTCGCGGTGGAGAATGGGTTGAAATTTATACCTGGCTCGGTACCGCTTGGATTTACGTCGATTAATCTAAAGCCGCTGAGCTGCTCTATTAAACACATAATTTTTAGTAAGTCTGTTTTTGCTTGCTAAGCAATAAAGTATTAAGCGCATAAAAGAAACCGTTCATTCGTCAATGGCTGGGTCCTTTACCCGCATTACATAACAGAACGGTTTCTTTGCGTTTTATGCTTATGATTCGCTTCAGGACACGGTCATCCAGTTCCCTTGGGCTCCACATGGATGTGCACGCTCATGATGTCATGGACTTTCTCCATTCTTTCCTCGATCCGGTCGCTGATCCGATGCCCCTCGAGAACGCTGATATGAGGATCTACCTCAATAACGATATCCACCAGGACCCGGTTGCCATGGATTCTCGCCTTCATATCCTTGATCCCTTCCACGCCGGGGGTGCTAGCAATCGTAGCCCGCAGATCGGACAGGCGGCTTTCGTCGAAGCCATCGGTCAAATTGTGGGTCGACTCTTTAAATATCCCCCAGGCTGTCCGGCATATGAGCAAACCTACCGCAATTGCAGCGGCCGTGTCAAGCCAAGGGAGACCGAACTGTGAGCCGATGATGCCTACCGCCGCCCCCACGCTGACCAATGCATCCGATAAATTATCCTTGGCCGCAGCCATTAAGGCCTGATTGTTTATGCGCCGGGCGAGATTCCGGTTATACCGGTACACACCCAGCATCACGATCGCGGAAATGCAAGCCACGCCCGCAGACCATACATTCGGGATTTGCTTGACCCCTTCAAAAAAAGACCGCCCCGCCTCAACCAGCACCTGAATTCCGACAAACGCCATGATAAATGATGCGATCAGTGCAGCGACCGTTTCGGCTCTTAAATGCCCGTAAGCATGGTCGGAATCGGGCGGCTTTCGGGAGATGCGCAGGCCGATTAATACGGCTGCCGAAGCTACAATGTCCGTCATATTGTTAAAGCCGTCGGCAAGCAAAGCGCTGGAGGCAAATACGCTGCCGCCTACAACTTTAAATGCCGAGAGCGCCAGGTATGCCCCGATGCTGACCCATGCCCCGCGCTCCCCCTTTTTTATATTCTCATAGACATCCACGATGCGCGTCTCTCCTTTAACTCAGCTTAACAAGGCAGCATGAAGCGAACCTCTTGATCCTATCCATATTCACACCGGCTATGGCTATTCTTGTCGCGTCGATGTTAATAAGCGCCTTCACCGGATGTACCGCATCGAGCCCGGGTCATTCGTAAAAAACAGTATTAATTATTGTTACCCTTGCGGGGGGTTTTAAAAACGAATAAAATGAGAACAGCTAAACCACGAAGGAGAGGGTGATCCCATGCCCGAGAATCAGGAATCGCGAAAAATCAATTTGGCGGATGCCATCCGTCAAAAGCTGGAGCAGAAGAAGCAGCAGAACTCGGCTGCCGGCAAACCGGGGCAGTTCCAGCCTGGCCAAACCCCTAAACTGAAAAGCCAAAATAACAAAAAACCAAACAATCAGCGTCGCCGCACCGGCGGCTCCTAAAAGAGCCTGCCACCGCTGCTATCCGAAAACGCGAAAAAAAATGCTGCGTCTCTTTCATGAAGAGATGCAGCATTTTTTAATCGTACCTCACGTTCCCTTGCCGGGAGGACCCGGCGCGGCGTTATTACGAGGTAGCTTCTACAGCATACATGCGTTCACGAAGAGCTTTGATCTCTTCGCTCTCCAGATACTCGTCATAGCTCATGACGCGGTCGATGATGCCGCTTGGCGTAATCTCGATAATCCGGTTCGCAATCGTCTGAATGAACTGATGGTCATGCGAAGTGAACAGAATCGTTCCGTCGAAATCAATCAGCCCGTTGTTGAGGGCCGTGATCGATTCCAAATCCAAGTGGTTCGTCGGCTCATCGAACACAAGCACGTTCGCGCCGTTCAGCATCATCTTGGCAAGCATGCAGCGGACCTTCTCGCCCCCGGACAATACGCTGGCCTTCTTCAAAGCCTCTTCGCCGGAGAAGAGCATGCGTCCGAGGAATCCGCGCAGGAATGTCTCGTCCTGGTCTTTGGAATACTGGCGCAGCCACTCGACCAAGTTCAGATCCACGCCGTCGAAATACGCCGAGTTGTCCTTCGGGAAATAGGCTTGGGTTGTCGTAACCCCCCAGCTGTATTCGCCGGATTCGGCTTCAGTCTCGCCCATGATGACCTGGAACAGCGTCGTCTTAGGCAAGCTGTTCGGCCCGACAAATGCGATTTTATCCCCTTTGTTCACCACGAAGCTGACATTATCCAGCACCTTCTCGCCTTCGACGCTCTT
Source organism: Paenibacillus sp. FSL W8-0919 (assembly GCF_038003785.1). NCBI lineage: Bacteria > Bacillati > Bacillota > Bacilli > Caryophanales > Paenibacillaceae > Paenibacillus > Paenibacillus sp. FSL W8-0919. The sequence goes on along the minus strand of NZ_JBBOPV010000001.1, from coordinate 2,169,479 downwards.
GGTGATTCCGTCAACGGTCAGCAGCTGCTTGCCTGCTTCGCGCTCCGGCTTGAAGTTAAGGAACGGATATTTCCGGTTGGAAGGACGGATATCCTCCAGCGTGATTTTTTCCAGCTGCTTCTTCCGCGACGTCGCCTGCTTCGATTTCGAAGCGTTGGCGGAGAACCGCTGGATAAAGGCTTGAAGCTCCTTGATCTTCTCTTCCTTCTTCTTGTTGGATTCACGCTGCAGCTGGAGCGCCAGCTGGCTGGACTCGTACCAGAAGTCGTAGTTGCCGACATAGAGCTGGATTTTGCCGAAATCGATATCCGCAATATGCGTACATACCTTATTCAGGAAGTGACGGTCATGGGATACGACGATAACGGTGCCTTCGTAATCCATCAGGAAGTTCTCCAGCCATTGAATCGACTCGAGGTCCAAGTGGTTGGTAGGCTCGTCAAGCAGCAGGTTGTGCGGACGTCCGAACAACGCCTGGGCGAGGAGAACCCGCACCTTCTCGTTACCGGAAAGCTCTGCCATCTTCTTGTCATGCAGCTCGCGCGGAATGCCGAGACCGATCAGGAGTGCAGCCGCATCCGGCTCGGCGTCCCAGCCGTTCAATTCGGCGAATTCGCCTTCCAGCTCACCTGCGCGCATACCGTCTTCTTCCGAAAAATCGGCCTTCGCATACAGCGCATCCTTCTCCTTCATGATCTGGTACAGACGCGCATGTCCCATAATGACGGTCTCCAGAACCGGATATTGGTCATATTCATAATGGTTCTGCTTCAGAACGGCCAAGCGTTCGTTCGGGGTCATATGAACCTCGCCTTGGTTCGGTTCGATCTCGCCGGACAAAATTTTCAGAAATGTCGATTTGCCCGCCCCGTTGGCGCCGATCAGGCCATAACAGTTGCCTGCCGTGAATTTTATATTTACATCTTCAAATAGTGCTCGTTTGCCATAGCGGAGCGTTACGCCGCTTGTACTGATCATTATCGCATTACCATCCTTTTTCACTGTGGTTACAGCACATTATAGCATAAGTCCGGCAGTTATCGAAGCGTATCGGCGGATTAAAAACAGTTTAAACAAAAAACTCCCACCACCCGCTCTGACAATCAGCGAATAGTGAGAGGTCCAATTCAATTCACGCGTCCCCCCGCATCATCGACAGGGAACTATGACTCTGCATTCCGGCATTCCGGCTGGATCTTGAACGTCTCTCCGTATTTCAATACCCGGATGCGTTCCTTTGCGATCCCAAGGCGCTGGCGTTCCGCCTCCATGCGGTCGAGCGCCTCCTTGGCCGTATCATCGGCCAGCTTGAAGGTTCCGTAGTGCATCGGGATCATCGTCTCGGCCTTTACGTCCTGGAACGCCTGCAGCGCTTCCTCCGGATTGACATGCTGGGAGGTCATGAACCATTCCGGCTCATACGCTCCGATCGGCATTAAGGCGATATGGATGTTGAACCGTTCGCCAATGAGTTTAAAGCCCTGAAAATAGCCGCTGTCCCCGGCAAAATACAGATTCGGCGGGAGCAGGCGTGCTCCTTCCCCGCCCTGTGCCACGTCGCAGCTGTCCTGGTCCGCGCCGTCGTCTTGCGTCCGCCCTTCCTGCTGCGCCGGCTCCAGCACATAGCCTCCCCAATGCGACGTATTGGTGTCGAACGGCGTGCGCCGCGTCCAGTGCTGGGTCGGGACAAACGATATTTTCACGCTGCCGATCGTGGCCGATTCCCACCATTGCAGCTCGATCACGCGGCGAAAGCCCTTTCTGACCATCTTGCGCCGCAGTCCGACCGGGACGATAATCGTTGTCTCGGACCGGTACAATTTCCGAATGGACGCAAAATGCATATGATCGTAATGCGAATGCGAGATCAGAATGACGTCGACCGGCGGAATGTCTTGAATCGGAATTCCGGGCTCACCGAGCCTTTTTGTAAATCCCATTCTCCGCGCCCATACCGGATCGGTAACGATATTCATACCTTCATATTGAATGAAAAAGGTCGCATGCCCGACCCATGTAACGGAGGTTTCGTGCCGGTTGCTGTGCAAATACGGCAAATCCGGCGTCAGGTTCGGAATGACATACGAATAGTCCTTCTTCTTCTGACGGCGCTCGTCACGCCACTGCTTAAACTGCTTTAACGTTTTGTCCGTGCTGACATTATCGATATTGTTATAGCGGACTTTTGGCATGCAGCCTCCTCCTTCCATATCCAGTATTGTACCCTGTACCGGCCTATCCGCTCAACTTTTGCGCTTTGTTGTTTCTTATAACGCAAATGAAATGCAGCGAATCAGCAAATCGACGGCACGAATAATACTCCCCCTGATTAATCTGAAGGGTCCTTATATTTGACGACATAGACGGCCAGGAACACCACGGCTGCCGCTACGGTCAGAAACGGGGCAACAAAGATACCGAAATCCTCCATCGTCTCACCCTCTCTTCGCGGATTTGCCGCGAATGTAATTCGCATCGAACAGGAACAGGCGCATCAGCAGGATCAGCGATGGGATCAGCACGCACAGCCCCAGCACAAATGCGGTGATGAGCGCGACTGCCATCGTATCGTTGGTGATGCTCTCATGGACGTGAATATAATCGTATAGAATGTACGGCAAATGCGACCTGCCGTATCCATACCAGGCAAACGCAAATTGAAGCATCACCATGACAAAGGCCAGGCCCAGCTTGATTTTTTTCCAAACGAGATAAACGGCGATGCAGAAGCATAAGAAGGAAGCAATAAACATCCAGGCCATATGCAGCATGTTCTGAAAATGCACCGGATTCTGATGGTTGATCTGGAAGAAGGCGAATAAGGATGCGAGAATCGTCGGCCCGCTCCATGCCAGCGCATACCCCCGAACGATCCCGAAGGCAACCTCATCCCCTGCCCGCTGGGCATAGTAGGTCAGAAACATCGCCGAGATATACAGCACGCTCACCAGCGCCAAAATAATGACGGACCAGGTGTACGGATTCGTAAAGAAGCTGTACCAATGAAGCACAACCTTCCCGTTATCCTTATCAATGATTCCCCCCTCGGAGATCGCGAGGATCGTGGACAGCGCAGCCGGAATGAGGAGTCCTGTCGCCCCGTACAGGGCCATATAGACTTTATTGGTCCGGGTCTCGGTCTGGCTCCCGTACGTATGGTACGCGTAATACGCTCCGCGGATGGCAAGCAGGACAAGCGCCAAACTGCCGGGCACGAGCAGCGCCGTTCCGTAATAGAAGGCCGCGTCCGGGAAGAAGCCGACCAGCCCGACGACGAAGAAGATCAGAAAGACGTTGGTCACTTCCCATACGGGAGACAAGTACCGCTGAATAATGTTGTGGATCTTGTTCCGATGTCCGGTGAGCACGCTGTAAAAGCTGAAGAAGCCCGCGCCGAAATCAATCGAAGCAACGACCAAATAACCGAACAGAAATGTCCATAATATCGTAATGGCTACCATTGCATAGCTCATGCGCGGTCCTCTCCTTCGATTTCAAGTCCCAGCGCCCGGATTTCCTCTTCGGCGCTCTTGTTCCGGAACAGCTGGCTGAGCACGCGAATCGCAGACACCGACAGCACAAGATACAATACGATAAACAGGAGCAGCATCCAGCCGACGCTGGTGGAGGTTGTCGCCGCGTCCGCCACCTTCATGTAGCCGCGCACGATCCACGGCTGCCTTCCGATCTCCGCCAAAAACCACCCCAGCCAAATCGCCGACATCGCTAAAGGCCCTAATGCCACTATACTGAGCAGCAGCCATTTTGGATAAGGCTTTTTGCCCGGAAGCTTGCGGCGAAACAAATATAACAGCGGAATCAGCACGAGAAGCGCCCCGATCGTCACCTTGAGATCAAAGTAATAATGGACCGAGAGCGGCGGCCGTTCATCCTCGGGGAACTCGTTCAGCCCGATGACCTTCGTTGCGGGGTTGTTGCCTGCCAAAATGCTGAGCGCGTACGGTATTTTCAAAGCGTATTTGACCTCATGATTCTCATCGAGGATGCCGCCGTAAATGAGCGGCGCCCTCGTCATCGTCTCGAAATGCCACTCCGCCGCCGCCAGCTTCTCCGGCTGGTATTTGGCCAAAAATTTGCCCGAAAAGTCCCCGATGGCCACCGTGGCAACCGCAAATACGAAGGCGGAGACGACGGTCAGCTTCAGCGCCTTTTTAAAATATACATGCGTGCTTCCCTTAAGAAGGCTAAAAGCCGCAATGCTTGCCAGCACGCCTGCGCTCGTCGTAAACGCGGAGGCCAGCACATGGCTCACCTTCGTCGGCGTTGCCGGATTGAACATCGCGACAAACGGATTCACGTTCGTGAACACGCCGTCAACCAGCTCAAACCCTTGCGGCTGATTCATGAAGGCGTTCATGCTGGTAATGAAGAAAGCCGAAGCGGATGAGCCGATGGCTACGGGAATGAGCAGCAGCAAATGCGTCGATTTATTTTTGAACCGGTCCCAGGTGTACAAATAAATGCCCAGAAAGATCGCCTCCACGAAAAAAGCGAAGGTCTCCATAAACAGCGGTAGTGCAATGGCCTTCCCGGCTACGCGCATAAAGGTCGGCCACAGCAGGCTCAGCTGCAGTCCGATCGCCGTCCCTGTCACGACCCCTACCGCAACCGTAATGACATATCCCCGCGCCCACCGCCTCGCCAGCAGCGTATAATGGTCATCTCCCGTCCGGATCCCCCTCCATTCGGCCAGTGCCAGCATAATCGGGATGCCCACCCCGATCGTCGCCAACACGATATGAACAAACAGGGTCAAACCGGTCAATATCCGGCTCATTAATACCGGATCCAGTGAAGACATTAAGGCTCACTCCTTCATATTAATAGCTGCTCGGGTTGCTCAGGCGTCTCGGAGTTATCCGGGATCGCTCCGGTTTAGCAACCGCCTAACACGCATCCTCTCCTTCGCATCAGCCGAAAAAATGGATGAAACGCAGATACCCTTTCACGGCGCCGTACAGCATAATCGCGGCAACGATCCAGCACACCAGGGCCAGCGTTCTCTCCTGCTTACGGTACATGCCCGGTCTTCTCCCTCCACTTTGGAATCGCTCTTCTAAATCTTCTATATAAGCTTCTATGTAAGTCCTCCGTAAGAAGCACAGAATTAGGTATCCTGTCAGGCTAGTCGCCTTCAGGTCAATCAGTCCTGCTCAAGGATAGTTTGACAAACCTTTCCTCTTTTTATCCAAAAATTCGCTCTTGCCGGTGGCCAGGCCGGGATGCGATGTTTTTTCCCGCGGGGAACTGAGGTACAATAGGAGCATAAGGAGGCGATACTTGAACTATGAAGATTACATTCATCGAACCGACCCCGAGCCCGAACTCCATGAAGCTTCACTTGGACGAAACGCTGGAGCCGGGCATACGCAAAACATATACGGTTGAAAACGAAAGATCTGCTCCATCCTGGATCCGCCAGCTGCTGCACATCCCTGGTGTGAAAAGCGTGTTCCATACAGCGGACTTCATCGCGCTCGATCGCAAAGGCAATGCGGACTGGCCTTCCATCCTGGGCGCCGTTCAGGAGATATTCGGCCAGGAGGGTCTGGCAGCAGGACTGAATGAAGGCGAACAAGAGGCCGCCTTCGGCGAAGCCCAGGTGTTCGTGCAGTATTTCCGCGGCATTCCGATGCAGATCCGCGTAAAGAGCGGCGCCAAGGAGGAGAGAATCGCCTTGTCCGACCGGTTCACCAAAGCGGTGACCGAGGTTGCGACCGCTACCCTCATTAAAGAGCGCAAGCTGAAGGAATACGGCGTCCGCTACGGCGAGCTTGCCGATATCGCGCGCGAGGTCGAGCAGGAGCTGGAAGCGGCGTTTCCGCAGGAGCGCCTGGATCGCGTCGTGGCGCAGGCGATCGCCCACGGCGCCAACGACGAGGAATTCGTGGAGCAGCGGCGCAAGCTGAGCGATGAAGAAATCGAGACCGCCCTTTCGGATGATGACTGGCGCGTCCGCTATGCGGCACTCGAGGTGCTGGAACCGAGCGAGAAGCATATCCCTCTGCTCCGCAAAGCGCTGCAGGATCCGAAGATGCAAATCCGCCGGCTTGTCGTCGTTTATCTCGGGGACATTCGCACGCCTGAAGCGATGGAGCTGCTGTACGAGGCGATGCGTGACGACGCACCGGCCGTACGCCGGACAGCCGGCGATACGCTGTCCGATATCGGCGATGCTGCCGCTACGCCGGTTATGATCGAATCGCTGAAGGATACCAGCAAGATCGTACGCTGGCGCGCCGCCCGCTTCCTCTATGAGGTCGGAACCGAAGAAGCGCGCTCGGCGCTTGAAGAGGCGGCGAACGACCCTGAATTCGAGGTCAGCCTGCAGGCTCGCATGGCTCTGGAGCGGATCGAATCCGGCGAGGAAGCGGCCGGCACGGTGTGGCAACAAATGGCTAAGCGTACCCGCTCGTAAGCGGGCGTCATGCCGTCCATGCCCCCTAAAGCGGATGGCCGGGACGAAATCGGATCAACACTCCAGGCGACAAAATTAACCATTGATTCTCACACGCGATGTGATTTATACTAGGAATCTCTTGTTAGAACTGAATAGAAGGATAGCCTCATCAATCCAAGATGAGGTAGAGGTTGCAGACATGATCAGTAATCGCGTCGAGGCGAAGAGGAGCCGGGGAAGCGCAGATGAAAGGCATGGCTGCCGAAGTGCAGGATATACTCTTGTATTCTGTGCTGGGGTCGTTGCCGAAAGGGACGGAACTGTCACGGGAATTGCATGACGCAATCGCCCGTGTTGCGCTATCTTCATGGAGGGTTTGATGCGGATTACACATAGACCGCAGGTACAGGACCTGGGGTCTATTCTTTTTATTCGGGGTAAAATGACTTGTAGTCGTATCTTTTACTATATAGAAGGAGTGTTTGATCTTGAGTTCTAGAAAAGCACCAGCAGCCTCCCTGAAGCCAAGCTTCAAGGCCCGTCATATGACGATGATCGCCCTGGGCGGATCCATCGGCACCGGCCTGTTTCTGGCAAGCGGAACGGCTATATCCTCCGCCGGCCCTGGCGGGGCACTCATTGCTTATGCCGCCGTCGGCCTGATGGTATACTTCCTGATGACCAGCTTGGGCGAGCTGGCCACGTATTTGCCGGATGCCGGCTCGTTTAGCACTTACGCCTCCCGGTTCGTCAGTCCCGCCTTCGGCTTTGCCGTCGGCTGGAACTTCTGGTACAACTGGGCGGTTACCATTGCCGCTGAACTTGCGGCGGCTACCGTGATTATCAAATTCTGGTTCCCGGACAGCCCGTCCTTCCTGTGGAGCCTTCTGTTTCTGGCCATCATGTTCGGCCTGAACTATCTGTCGAGCAAAGGGTACGGCGAATCGGAATATTGGTTTGCCATCATTAAGGTTGCGACCGTCATCATCTTCCTGATTATCGGCATCCTGATGATCGCCGGCATCCTTGGCGGAAAAGCCGTCGGCTTCTCGAACTTTACGATGGACGGCGGTCCTGTGCACGGCGGCTTCTTCGCGTTGGTAGGCGTATTTATGGCAGCCGGCTTCTCCTTCCAGGGAACCGAGCTGATCGGGGTTGCCGCTGGCGAAAGCGAAAATCCGAGAAAGCATGTGCCGAAGGCCATCCGCCAAGTGTTTTGGCGCATTCTGATCTTCTACATTTTCGCGATTTTCGTTATCGGCATGCTGATTCCGTATACGCATCCGAGTCTGCTTCAATCCGGCGTCGATAACATCGGGGTCAGTCCATTCACGCTCGTGTTCGAACGCGCCGGACTTGCCTTCTCCGCTTCCGTCATGAATGCCGTCATTCTCAGCTCCGTCCTGTCGGCCGGCAACTCGGGCATGTACGCCTCCACCCGCGTTCTCTATTCCATGGCGAAGCAGGGCATGGCACCGAAGTGGCTCAGCCGGCTGAACAGCCGCGGCGTTCCCGTGGCGGCCCTGATCGTGACGACCGCAGTCGGAATGCTCGCTTTCCTGGCCTCCTTCTTCGGGGATGGCGTTGTGTATGTGTGGCTTCTGAACGCCTCGGGAATGTGCGGCTTCATTAACTGGCTCGCGATTGCCGTCAGCCATTACCGGTTCCGCAAGGCGTATATCGCGCAAGGACATGATCTGAAGGAGCTGCCGTTCCGGGCACGCTGGTTCCCGTTCGGACCGCTCTTCGCCTTCCTGCTCTGTCTTGTTGCCATTATCGGCCAAGGGAATTTCAGCGGAGAAATCGACTGGCTGACCATCATTGCCACCTATGTAAGCATCCCGCTCTTCCTGGCCATCTGGTTTGGCTACAAGCTCTTTAAGAAGAGCCGTATCGTGCCGCTGCAGGAATGCGACTTAAGCACCGATTCCAAATAAGGCAGTGCGAAGAAGTATATACCTTTTGCGATTTTGAATCTGTCATTGTTCTGCCCATAAGGGAAAAGAGCATATCTAATGTCACGACGGCATACAAAGGGGCGGTCCCCCGTAGAATAAAATCTACGGGGGACCGCCCTTTCTTCATTATTGGCTTACATTTGGTTTGACTCGCTTGTATTGAGCACCCACTTCCATGCTACCAGGCGATCTGCACTCTCAAATCATCCGTATCCTCGAATGCGCTGTGATAATATTTGATAGAGCCCAGATTGTTCTTCAGCTGTAATTGCTGGAGCGTCTGAACAAGCTCGTTTTCGCTGCCGTCATATCGGAACACCAGCTTACGGCTCTTCGCAGCCTGGGCGTCCTTCACGAGAGGCTGCAGCTGTTTATAGGATCTGACGATCGCACTTGCATCATAAAGATGATATTCCAGATCCTGCTTGATCGCTTTATAAACGGCCGCTTTCGCCCGGTCCTTGCGGGTCAGCGACGACAGGGTGTCACGGTAGAGAGTGTCCGCCTTCGGGTAGGACTTCACCCAAGTATGATCCCGGCCCATCTGCTTATCTGTCCGAAGATAATACGTGTACGATACCTCGTTTGGGCGGTCCGGGACCGGATCGTCCCATGTCGTGTCCATATGGTACCACTTGCCGTCCAGCAGCACGAGATTCCACGCATGGAGCTGACCTTTCGGATTATCCGGGGAATACGCCGTACCTTCCACAATCTTATTCTCAATACCGGCTTCTTTAAGCAGCTTATGGGTCAGCAAGGAGTAGCCCTGGCATACCGTACTGCCCGTGTATAATCCATCGTAAGCGGTATATTTCGTCAGGGTCGTGTCATATTTCAAATTCAGGACCACCCAATCATGGATGGCCTTCACCTTCTCATGATCATTCATCCCTGCCTTGATGATGCTCTTCAATATCGCGGCAGACCGCATATCGACATATCGGGTCTGCTCCGCAGTCTCGCGATAGCTTAACTGGACCGTCACATTTGCCGCGCTAGCTGTTCCATGATAGTCATAGCTGTAGCTTGCAATGGTGTAGTGGATATACGGGTCGCTGGCCATCGCCTGGTCAAGCGCATCCTTCAGCTGGGACTTCAGCGACTTGGTTTCCCCTTGATAAGCAAACCGCACGGTGGACTGTCTGTCGTTCATAGCCGCCAGCAGCTCCTCCTGGATAGCACCGACCGACTTGATGACCGGTTTGTTCGAAGTAGCATACACATCTATAAGATTAGCCGGCTCGGGGACAGCTGCCACGGTTACGGCTAAACTCCCTGCGAGCAATAATTTGGCTATCGTTGATCGGCCTCGTTTCATCGGTATACCGCCCTTCATCTACCTAATCCCTAAACACCTCCATTGTACCATATTTTCTCAGTGTTTAAGGATTATATTTATGTCGATCAAGCACGAATACCGAAGCTTACCAATAATACGTCGACATGAAGGAATCGCTGCGGCCCGATAGCTTCGAGAGCGCAACCAGCACTTCAGCCGCTTCTGCTCGGGTCACCTCGCGCTGAGGCAGGAACTTGCCGTCAACAGCCGGCAGCAGACCCAGCTTCATGGAGATCAGGGCTGCTCCTTTATTGGTGATCGCCTGCGCGTCCGATACGCCCAGCACATCGGTAGGAAGGCTGAATACTTTTGACAGCTTCTCGTAGTTAAGAATGCGGGTCAGCGAGCCTGCCAGCTCATCCCGGGTCAGCTTGCGATCCAGCGGCAGCGTGCCTTCAGGATCGTAGGACAACCAGTTTTGCCCTACCATGACTTGAATGGCCGGATAATACGGATGGTCCGGCTGCAGCCCGGCATAAGGGTCGACGGTGCTATTGTACATATCCTTATACGACGGGTTGACGGAAGCCGCGACCAGCTGGTACCATTCCCCGAGCGTTATCTGGCGATCCGGATATACTTTACCGTCCTTGTCCGGCTCCAGCACCCGGAACTTCACCAGCTCTTGCAGCGCCTGTTCCGACGCATGGCCTTCAATGTCCGTCACGGCCGGAACGTCCTTTGTTCCGATTTCCGTTACAAAATTCCGCCAATTTCCGGTTGCTGCATCCAACGGCAGATGGATCCCGCCGTAATATTCCTTCTGCTGCTTATGCGATGGATAATAGACCAGCTTGATGGTCGGCTCTTCCATTTCACCGGCAATCGTCCGGTAGCCGCCGTAATAGGCATACTTCAGGTTAAGCTCGATTTCGCCCAAATACTTCGCTTTGGCCTGCTCCGGCGTCACGGCCGGCTTGGCATCCGCCTTCAGCTCGGACAGGTTGGCAGCCGCATTCAGACTAAAGTTCTGTATTTGGCCGTTCAGATCAATGGCGAGGCTGATCGAATCGCCCATAATCCGAATATCGCCGACATAACGCTGGAAGTTGAATTGATAAGAGCCTCTCTTGCTCCCTTTGGACGGCCCCTCCGCCATGGTCAGCCTCCACTCTTCAGACGCGTTCGGCACCAGCTTCGATACCACCTCATATGCCTGGTTCAATGCGGCCTGCTGCGAGATCGGCTGCTTCACTTCCGCTGCTTCAAAGACATCATAGCGGTATCTCATGTAGGAATATAATTGCCCGGTCTTGGCATCAACCTCGGCCGAAACCATTTCCCCCGCTCCGTAAGGAGCACCCTTCTCTTCCATCCATCGGATATTCCATGTACGCACCTCGGGGTTATTCCACCGGTTGCCCAGCGACTTCGCCTCCAGCTTCATGCCGGACGGAACCGGGATGAGGGACTTCACCCACTCAGCGGCATCATTTCCTCCGGAGAATGTGCCCTGACGCGGCTTGAAGGTCTCATTCGCCGCCGGGATGCGTCCATCCTCTACCGGGATAATTTCGGTTTCAATCCCCATGTAGCCGATCGGCTTGCCCGAATCCGCATCCAGGTACGATCCCGCCTGCTCGTTCGGTATGTACCCCAGAAAATATTTGCTCTTCCCATTGCTATTATCCCTATTTTCCGGCACGTAGGCCAAGTCGACCGAGAACTGCTCCTCGTAGAGCTTGCGGATCGCGTTCGCGTCTAGCCTAGGCGTCGCCGAAGGATATTTCTGATTGCTGTAGCTGCGGTTATAGCTGGTGACATTGCCCTGTCCGTCCAAGGAAATATTGATGCTGTTCAGGTCGGATTCGATGCCGTTCACGGTCGATTGGAAATAAAAAGCGAATACCGGCGGCGTGAACAAGGCAGCTTGCATTCCCAAATAGCCGTTATTTTCCTTCAGGTCCTCCACTTTGACGTCGGAGGTGTGCGTTTTGATCCACTGCAGCGCCTTCTCCTTGGCGGCTTCTCGTGTCAATACGGGCTTGTCGGTGTCGTCTCTCAACCCGTTCGGAATATGCACATTCATGATCTCCCCGGTAACGGCATTGACCTGTGCACTGAATCCAATACTCGAGTACCCTCTCGTAATCGATAATTGCAAGTCCCACGAAAGCGTGTTGCCTCCAAAATTATCCGTTTCCGAAAATTGAGCGTTTGTGACTTTGACATTCTTAAGGATCGGAAACGCATTCCGGATAATTTCTTCCGCTTTCTTGGACGAAATTTTGGCGCCTTTCGGAATTTCGTTGTCGGTCACGCTGATGCTGCCGTCACTGCTGTTTACCGTAACGGATTCAGCAGCAGGCGCGCTGCTGTTTGTAGCCGATGCCGCCCAGGCCGGCTGAGCCATGCATAACATTGCCGTGACAGCCGCCACGGTCTTTTTAACGTGTGCCTTCCTCTTTCCGGTTGAATTCGATTTCACTTTATTCGCTCCTCCCCATGTCTTGGAATTTACCATCGCTTCTCAGCATCGGCTGCAGGTTCTATGTAGGATAAGCACTCCGCTGAAACGCCATATTACCAAGCTATCTAAATAATACCATAACTTGTCTATATATTCCTTATGTAGGAAGCTACAAAAAGATGCCAGAACTGTTACCTATAAAATGAGGAATGCCATCATCCTGAAATTTAACGCTCCTCATCATATATCAGATGCATAGATATCAGGCTCGCGTTCGCTTGTCCTATGGATCGAGGGAAGCCTCAGGGAAAACGATAAGCACATTGTAATCTGCCCATCTCTCGAACTCCTCTTCCACTAGACCTGCTTCAGCCTGTCAACAAAGGCTTGTGCCCGCTCCGCCACGGTCTCGACATTCTGGGTCAGCAGCGCATCCTTCGGAATCAGAGCGCTTCCGAGACCTACCGCTGCCGCCCCAGCCGCAAAATAGTCCTCAAGATTATCCAACGTGACCCCTCCGGTTGCAAGCAGCGGAATATGGCTCAGCGGCCCCTGCAGCTCCTTCAGATAAGCAAGCCCGAGGCTGGCCATCGGAAACAGCTTGATGATTTCCGCACCCGCCGAATAGGCGGCCACGATTTCCGTCGGCGTCATCGCCCCCGGCCATATATCAATGCCCCGCTCCAGCGCATACTCGATCACCGCCAGATCCGTATTCGGCGAAATGAGAAACTGCGCTCCGGCAGAGACGGCCTCCTTCGCCATGTCCACATCCAGCACTGTACCGGCGCCGACATACGCGGTACCGTCGTAACGGCTGCGCCAATCGGAGATCATATCCAAGGCCCCCTCCGTGTTCATGGTCACTTCCATGAGCCGAACGCCGCCCCGGGTCAGCCCTTCACCGATGGTTCGCGCCTGCTCCTTCGTAATTCCCCTTACAATTGCCACCAGCTTGTCACGCTTCAATATATCAGTAAGCTGCATCGTTTATGCCTCCCCTTTCTTATATACACCTCTCGGGCCATCATAAACCCCGTTAGGCAGCAATGCAAATGCAACGAATGGTTCACATTTGACGGGAACGAATGCCTCAAATAAAAAAAACAGGCCAGGGGATCCTTCCCCCGACCTGTTTCCTTACAATTCGTTCAATTTACCCGCGAAACTCGGCCAATCCTTTGCCCAGCTCCCGAGTAGCGCCATATACCGTCTGATACAGCCCAAACAGCTTCTCATACTGCTGCGCGGTATCCGGATTCGGCTTATAAGTACGGGCTTCGCGCAAAAACTCCTCCGCACATGCCTGCAGGCTCGGGAACCAGCCGGCGCCGTATGCCGCTAGCATGGCCGCGCCCATTGCAGGCCCCTGCTCGCTCTCCAGCTTCACGATTTCGGCATTGAACACATCGGCCTGCATTTGCAGCCAGTCCTCGTTCTTCGCTCCGCCGCCGATGGAAATGACGCGGTCGATCCGCTTCCCCGATGCCCGCAAAATATCGATCGATTCACGAAGCGAGAACGTGATCCCTTCCAGCACCGAACGCGCAAAATGCGGAAGCTTATGCCCTGCATCCATGCCGATGAAGCTGCCGCGGATATCCGCATCCGGATGCGGCGTGCGCTCGCCGACGATGTACGGCGTGAACAGCAGGCCGCCGCTGCCGGCCGGAATGTCGCCGATTCCGCTTAACAGCTCGTCGAAGGAGACGTCCGGCGCAAACGTATCTTTGAACCAGGTCAGGCTGTATCCAGCAGCCAGGGTGACCCCCATAATGTAGTACGCGTCTTTCTCGCTGTGATTGAAAAAGTGGACCTTGCCTTCGAAATCCACCTCTCTTCGCTCCTCGTAGGAGAGGACCACGCCGGACGTGCCGATGCTGCACATCGTCTGTCCTTCGGCCAGAATGCCGGCTCCGATCGCGCCGCAGGCGTTGTCGGCGCCGCCTGCGAATACCTTCGTCTCCGGCAGCAGGCCGGACTCCCGTGCAATCTCCGGCAGCAGCGTCCCGCACAGATCAAACGACTCGACGAGCGGAGGACAAATGGAATGAGGAAGCTCGAAGGCATCGAGAATGTCGGTGCTCCACGATTTTGCTGCTACATCCAGCAGCAGCGTTCCCGCCGCATCGGAATAATCCATCGCGTACTCCCCGGTCAACCGATAGCGCACATAATCCTTCGGCAGCAGGAACAGGGCCGCTTGCTTCAGCAGCTCGGGTTCGTTCTCCTGCACCCATAATATCTTTGGCAGCGTAAACCCTTCCAACGCGCGGTTGCGGGCGATGCCGAGCAGCTTCTCCTGAAGCGTATCTTCAATGCGGCGGCACTGTGCCGTCGTACGGGTATCGTTCCACAGGATGGCCGGACGCAGCACGGTCCCCTTGCCGTCTACCAGCACCAGTCCGTGCATCTGCCCGGAAAAGCTAAGTCCCTCCACGTCCGAAGCGGATATCTTCGATTCTTCAAGCAAGAGACGCAGGGACAGCAGGGTCTTGTCTACCCAATCCTCGGGACGCTGCTCGCTGTAGCCGGGCTTCGGCTGGCTCAGCGGATACGACTCCGAATGCTCGGCGACAACATTGCCGCTGCGGTCTACCAGCACCGTCTTCACCGCACTGGTGCCCAAATCAACTCCGATCACGTAACTCATCTGCATCCTCCTAACGGTTCATTTTGAACATCAATCCTGTGAAACTGATATCTCGGAATGGAATGGCTCCAAACGTTCCAAGTTTGTGAAATAAGTACACCGGCTTCCTTGGGGGGAGCCGGTGAAGGTTTGAATTTCATGGTACAGCAATATCAGCTGTTCGATGAATTAGTTCGCAAGAATGTACTGGTTCAGGATCGCTTTAAGCATTTCTTGGCGTCCGGATTCATTTTTACGAGGGGAATCATTGTTCAGGGCGTATTCGGCCAAGGAAGCCAATGTCGCCTTGCCTGCCACAACGTCTGCCCCGATGCCTTCCTTAAAGCTGCTGTAGCGCTTCTCGATGAAGTCCTCGAATACGCGGTCTTCGATCAGCTTCGCTGCCACTTTCAGGCCTTTGGCATAGGTGTCCATACCAGCGATATGGGCCAGGAACAGATCTTCCGGCTCGAAGGACGGACGGCGAACCTTCGCGTCGAAGTTCACGCCGCCGCGGCCAAGGCCGCCGTTCATCAGCACTTCGTACAAGGTCAGGGTAGCATCGTAGATGTTTACCGGGAATTCATCCGTATCCCATCCGATCAGCATATCGCCCTGGTTCGCATCGAGGGAGCCGAGCATGCCGTTGATGCGCGCTACCCGAAGCTCATGCTCGAACGTGTGTCCAGCCAGTGTAGCGTGGTTAGCTTCAAGATTCAGCTTGAAGTGCTTATCGAGGCCGTATTTCTGCAGGAACGCAATCGTCGTTGCAGCATCGAAGTCGTATTGATGCTTCGTCGGCTCCTTCGGCTTCGGCTCGATCAGGAACTGGGCGTCAAAGCCGATTTCCTTCGCATAATCGACAGCCATATGGAACAGGCGGGCCAGATTATCCAGCTCAAGCGCCATGTCGGTATTCAGCAGGGTTTCGTAGCCTTCGCGGCCGCCCCAGAACACGTAGTTCTCAGCGCCGAGACGCTTGCCCACTTCAAGGCCCTTCTTGATCTGTGCGGCGGCATGGGCATATACGTCCGCATTGCAGGTCGTGCCTGCGCCATGCATGAAGCGCGGGTTCGTGAACATGTTCGCCGTGTTCCACAGCAGCTTCTTGCCGGTAGATTTCATGTGCTCTTCAATAGAATCGACAATCGTGTCGATGTTGCTGTAGAACTCGCGGAGGCTGCTGCCTTCAGGAGCGATGTCCACGTCGTGGAAGCAGAAGTACGGCAGATTCAATTTCTCCATGAACTCGAAGCCGGCTTCTACGCGGGCTTTCGCAAGGTCCATGCCGGAGTATTGACCCCAAGGGCGAACGGCGGTATCTGCGCCGAACGGATCGGAGCCGCCAGCGGTTAATGTATGCCAGTAAGCCATGGCGAAACGCAAATGCTCTTCCATCGTTTTGCCGGCTACCACTTCGGTCGGATTATAAAATTTAAAAGCATAAGGATTGGTCGATTTGCTTCCTTCATACTCTACTTTGCCGATGTTATTAAAATAAGCCATTGATTGAGTCCTCCTATACCTTGATAAGGTGTGGTTAACGCTTACAGGGATATCCTAACACAGTTGGGCGGACTTTGTCTATTGGTTAAACAAAGTAATTTGCAACCGGTTTGCCCGCGTTGGCACACTTGTCCTTCTCGCCATGTGGCTGCCCTTCCAAGGCACATCCGTTCAACAAGGCCCTTGGTCCCCCTGCTCCTCCTCGACCTGTTGCATTTTCCCTCCTTTACGCCTAGACTATGAGCATATCTAGTCTCAGTCAGCAAGCTAAAAGGATGAATATATCTATGACCAAAATTACCGGTGACCAGGCTCTGGTCAAGAAAATAAACCGCTCGATCATTCTCGAAACGATACGCCGGCATGCTCCCGTGTCCCGTGCCAAGATTTCCGAGCTGACGGGGCTGAATAAAGCCACCGTCTCTAACCTCGTTCAGGAGCTGGCGACCCATCATCTGCTTCAGGAAATCGGCCCCGGAGAATCCAGCGGCGGCCGAAAGCCGCAGCTGCTCCTCTTTAACGGCCAAGCCGGCTACGCGGTCGGCGTTGAGCTGCGCGTCAACCAAATGACGGGCGTGCTGACGGACCTTGAAGGCAACATCGCCGCCGAGGCAGACGACTCGCTTGCGGAGCATGATGTTGAATCTGTTACGCAGCGCATGATTGCAATGATTAAGGAGCTCATGCAGCAGGCTCCTCCATCGCCGTACGGCATCATCGGGATCGGTGTCGGCGTGCCGGGCATGGTGGACGGCAACGGCACCGTCCTCTTTGCCCCCAACCTGGGTTGGGATATGGTGCCCTTGCAGCAGCGGCTGGAGGAGGAGCTCGGTCTTCCCGTGACCATTGACAATGAGGCCAATGCGGGCGCCCAAGGCGAGCTGAGGTTCGGGGCGGGACAGGATGCCCGCCACCTTCTGTATATCAGCGCCGGGAGCGGGATCGGCTCGGGCATCATCATTAACGGCGAGCTGTACAAGGGTGCCCGCGGGTATGCCGGGGAGAGCGGGCATATGTCGATCGAGGCCGATGGCAAAGCGTGCTCATGCGGCAACCGGGGCTGCTGGGAGCTGTATGCTTCGGAGAAATCATATGACGATAAGGGCGATCGGCTTCCGGCAAGGCGAACCTCGGCATTGATCCGCCATGCCGAGGAAGGCCATGCGGAGACCATCCGCCATTTTCAAGAGCTGGGGCGCTATTTGGGGATCGGCATCACGAATCTGGTGAACGGGTTCAATCCGCAGTCGGTCATCATCGGGGGACCGCTGTCGGATGCAAGGGCCTGGATCGGGGACACGCTGAAGCAGGTCGTTGCCGAGCGTACGCTGCCATATCACAAAGAGCTGATGGAAATCCGCTTTGCGGAGCTCGGCAGCCGTTCAACGATGATCGGCGCTGCTTATTCCGCCATTTCGCAATTCCTCGGACCGGTCAGAGTTTCGGTTCCAGCTACGTAAATGACTAGATTTTGCCATATTTCCCTTGTGGCGGATTAAGGCAAAATCTTTCGTTTTCCGCTATAATTAATCTTGTTCTGTCATGTTCAACCACCGTTTCGGTATGAAACGCGTGTGATGTTATAGCAAAGGGAGAGGAAACGCTCTAATGACCTATGTAAGCACCGAGGATATTTCCCCGCAAATGTTTATTACCGTGCTGCTGTTTCTCCTTGTGATTGCCCCGCTGTTCAGCCTTGGCATTATGAGGCTGTTTCAGGGCAAGAAAAAAGCCGGCTTCACCCTCATGGGCTCCGGCGTAGGCGTGTACATTGTGTTTCAATTGATCATGAGTCTGTTCTTCGACAAATGATGGGCAGGATTTCTCAGACCGGCGCGTCCGGTCATCCAACATGAAAAAGGCTCTTCCCCGTTTCGCGGGAAAGAGCCTTTCTTCGTATAGACGATCACAGGTTCATGCAGCTTAAGCTTAGCCTTCCGGGTTCAAAGCTTTGTTGAACTGAAGCTTGTTCATGCCGAGAATGCGGTGCTCGCCGATAATGGTCAATGGTACAGCGCGTACGCCCATATCCCATACTTGCTGGGCATATTCTTCGTTTTGCTCGATATTGCGCTCTTCGAATTCGATGCCCTGCTCGGACAAGAAGCCTTTGACCTGCTTGCAGTGCGGGCAGTTATTCGATGTGTAGACAATGACGTTTTCCATGGTTCATCCAGCTCCTCTATGCTATGATTTTCGTTGCTTCTTCTATCTATCAGTTTACAATACGACCGCGTTATGTTCCAAGCTCTCGATGTACTTCTCGGCATCCATTGCCGCCATGCAGCCGCTGCCTGCAGCCGTAATCGCTTGTCTGTAACGGGTATCCTGCACGTCGCCGCATGCGAAGACGCCTGGAATATTCGTCTCGGACGTACCCGGCGTCGTCACGATGTAGCCGTTCGGATCCGTCGTAATGCTTCCGCCGAGGAAGCCTGTATTCGGATGATGCCCGATGGCCACGAATACGCCGCTTGCTTCGATCATCTCTTCCTCGCCCGTTTCGTTGTTCACCACTTTAATGCCTTTCACGCCTTGTTCGTCCGCAATGATTTCTTGCGGCGTGCGGTTCAGCGCCCATTCGATCTTCTCGTTTGCACGTGCGCGGTCCTGCATGATTTTGGACGCACGCAGCTCATCGCGGCGGTGCACCAGCGTTACCTTGGAAGCAAAGCGTGTCAGGAAGTTTGCTTCCTCCAATGCGGAGTCGCCGCCGCCAACCACGACGATTTCCTTGCCGCGGAAAAAGAAGCCGTCGCATGTTGCGCAGGTGCTTACGCCACGGCCTACATTGTCCTGCTCGCCCGGAATGCCAAGATACTTGGCCGTTGCGCCCGTGGAGATGATCAGCGTCTCCGTTACGACTTCGCCCAAGCCTTCAACGTTCAGCTTGAACGGACGCTCGCCGAACTCTACGCTGTTGACCCAGCCCGTACGAAATTCAGCGCCAAAACGTTCAGCCTGCTGGCGCATATTGTCCATCAGCTCGGGACCCATAATTCCTTGAGGGAAGCCCGGGAAGTTCTCGACTTCAGTCGTTGTCGTCAGCTGGCCGCCAGGCTGTGGCCCCTCGATCACGAGCGGGCTCAGATTCGCGCGAGCCAAATAGATTGCAGCAGTCAGGCCAGCGGGGCCGGTACCTATAATAACGGATTTATACATGTCGTTTCCCTCCTGTATATGTAACGCTTAATTATAATCATTATAAATTAATATTTATTATGATTCTATATTGACCGCATGTCAATAGACCATGCTGCAACCAGGATGAAATTATTGTGAAACCTTTGAAAAATTACAGCGATGAGTTCCAATCCATCGACCGTGGATTGTACAGATTATCGTCGAGGTCGACATACTCCAATTGCGGTAGTTCACCAATAACAGCCGGGGCACTCGCCAAACGGTTTCGGCCCAGGCTCAGCCACCGCAGCTTCTTAAGCTCTCGCAGCTCAACAGGCACGTCCGTGATCGCCGTATAATTAATACAAAGGTTCTCCAGCCGTGACAGCTGCCCGATCTCGGGAGGAATGCGGTTTAACGATACATCCTGCCTAGGCAAAATAACGTCGACCGAGTCATGGTAGCTTCCACATGCGATGGTCAAATGTCGAAGTGAACTCAGCTTGCCGATCCCCGCCGGGATTTCCAGCAAATTCGCTGTATACACGGTTAACGATTCCAGTCTCCTTAGCTCGAACATTCCCTCGGGCAGGCGGGTCACATAGCTTTCGTGAACCATCAACTCCCGCAGGTCCGTCAGCTGACGAATGGACCCAGGTATTTCCGTAATGCCAAATCCGAATATCTCCAATCTGCGCGGCTGGTGAAACAGAACTGCTTCCCAAAACGCTTCAAACTCCCGATGCTCCGGCAGGCACAAAAACAAGCCGGGTACCTCTTGCGCAAGCCTTCTGGCTTCGTCTTCCTCAACCTGAAGACCGCCCATACGTTCATGAGCAACTTGATACAAGAGCTCCCGGCCCTCATGGTCCACAAACGTCAAATCCTCTGGCAACCGGGGATGCTGCCAATCATATAATGCCGTTGCAGCCTCCTTCAACACAGCCGCAGATTCTTTGCAGCACCGGTACATATAAAATGACCCTGGGCTATATTCGATTCCCCTCCCCGGCGTTATATCCCTCTCAAACCTTAGTTCATGCTCTTCGCTCGTTATCGTGTACTCCTCAACGAGATAAGGCTCAAGCAGTGCAAAAATCCGCCCTGCCCCTTCCATCCATTCCGGATTGCCCTCACCAGCCAGCATGAATCGATCTTCGCCGTCAATGCATTGAAGGTAGCCCCTCCTTGCCACCATGAACATATCCGCACGCTCCGTCGCAAAATCGATCAGCCACTCATAAGCTTCGCCCCTGGGCGAATCGTAGAATGCCGCCATTCTCCTCCGCCTTTCCTTATCGAGATTCGCTACAAACGTCTGCTCTCTGCTTCATTATATGAAAAATCCCCTTCCTTCTCGAATATCGAAAAGAAAGGGGATCCGTTATGCTGGCATCATCATTTGAATCTCTTTCCCTAAGCGGTCAGTTTCCCGAGCGAAGAAGCCTTAATCCGTTCAGGATGACGAGAATCGTACTGCCTTCGTGTCCGATTACGCCGAGCGGGAGCGCCACGCCTTCCAGGAAATTCGCCGTAATCAAGGTAAGGATGACCGCAATCGCAAACACCATATTTTGCTTCACGATCCGCTGAACCCGGCGGGCTACCTTCACGGTACCTGCGATTTCATCGATATTATCGTTCATCAATACCGCATCCGCGACTTCCAGCGCCGTTCCGCTTCCCGAAACGCCCATCCCGATGCCGACCGTGGCCGTTGCCAGCGCAGGCGCATCGTTAACGCCATCGCCGACCATGACAACATGCCCATGGCGCTCACGCAGCTCTTTGATATGGTTGACCTTATCTTCCGGCAGCAGGTCGGAGAAGACCATATCGACGCCGGTTTGCTCGGCGATAACCTGTGCAGTAGCCTTCCGGTCTCCGGTCAGCATCGCCACGCGAATCCCCATCGACTGCAGCCGCTTAACGGCAAGAGCAGCCTCCGGTCTCACCGCATCCTGTAAAGCGATCATGCCGACAATTTCGTCATTTCTCATAATAACGGACACGGTCTTGCCCTCGGATTCCAGGCGTTGACGCTGCGCAATCCATCCGGCCTTCCCGTTCGGGCGTTCGGTCTGTGACGGATGGTCGTTCTGATCTTTAATAGCTTGATGAGATAAGGAAAGCTCTGCTTCATCGGTTACGGCATCCAGCACATCGCTCTTGCCGATTTTCCAGATGTCGCCCTCCAGTTCGCCCTGCATGCCCCATCCCGTTAAAGATTGGCTGTTCTCTACCTGCTTCAGAGGCACTCCGGATTCCTCCGCAGCTCTTACAACCGCTATGGCGAGCGGATGCTTCGACATCTTTTCAACCGATGCGCTGATGGCAAGCAGTTCACGATCGTCCCAGCCTTCACCCGCAATGAAATCCGTTACCTTCGGCGTTCCAAGCGTCAGCGTTCCTGTCTTGTCAAAAGCAACGACCGCTGTACGCGCCATATTCTCAATATGCGCACCGCCCTTAAACAGCACGCCTTTGCGGGCCCGGTTGGAAATCGCCGACAGCATCGCCGGCATAATCGAGGATACCAGGGCGCAAGGGGAAGCAACGACAAGAAACACCATCGCTTTATAAAAGGCTGTGCTGAAATCCCAGCCGAACAGCGGTGAAGATAAAGCAATCAGAGCGATCGTCACGACGACGACGACCCGGGCGTAAATCGCCTCGAACCGCTTGATGAACCGCTGTGATGCCGGCACTTCGCTTTCCGCTTCCTCAACCAGGCGGATGATTTTGGCGAACAGCGTCGCGTCCGCCGACTTTGTAACCTCGATGTATAAGACGCCTTCTCCGTTAAGCGTTCCTGCAAATACTTCGTCTCCTACGGCTTTATCGACCGGAACCGATTCGCCGGTGATGGACGACTGATTCACGGACGAGCCTCCGCGATACACCTTCCCGTCCGCCGGAATCAGTTCTCCCGGCTTAACCAGAATCAAATCGCCGATCTCAAGCTTGGCGATCGATACCGAGACCATGTTCCCGTTCTCGATACGAAGCGCCGTTTCCGGCTGCAGCTCCATTAAGGAAGAGATGTCCTTGCGGCTTCTTTCGGTCGTGTAGCTTTCCAGCGCTCCGCTTAACGCGAAAATAAAAATCAGCATCGCCCCTTCGTTCCAGTAACCGATCGAGGCGGCACCCATGGCGGCGGCAATCATGAGCAGATTCACATCCAGATCGCGCTCCTTAAGCAGCGTCTGCACGCCTTCCTTCGCCTTGACCCAGCCGCCAATGGCGTATGAGATCACATACAGCGCAACGGACAACGGTTCCGACCATTGGCCGGCCATCCAAGCCGCCAGCATGAGAACCCCGCTGCCCAGCGCAGCCAGCACCTCCGGATTAGAGAGCAGGCTCCGGATATCCCATTTTCCAGGCTGACGCGGCTCGCGCGGATCAGCTCCATGTTCGATTGAAGATATGCTTGCAGCTGTTTGACTTTGCATCAGTTCCATTACAATCACCTTCCTAGTTGAGAATGAGACCCATTATTAATGCCCTAAAAATGGCACATGCTGCCCCGGCTAAGCCGAAGCAGCATGCTAAATGAGAATGAAAATCATTTTTGATCTTATACAATTTATTTTCCCTAAACCAACTTTATACTTATATCATACTCACGAATGTCCCGTTTGTAAACCAGTTTTTGCCGGATGATCATAAAAAATTAAACAGGCAAACTTCAATAAAAAAAGCCTTCTGCGGGAATGTCCCTTGCAAAAGGCTTACTCGTTATCGTTCAATCCGTAAATAAGTCCGATCCTCGCTGTCGGTTACATCTAATGTTAGTCTAAGTGTGAAGCGCTCTCATTCCGGTTTATCCTTGAGAAACTTGAGTTGCTTGGGTTGCTTGAGTTGCTTGGGTGGTTTGGGTGGTTTGGGTGGTTTGGGATGAGGAGCATCTTCTGCGCAGCTCCAGCCGTGCCCCCAAAATCCGCACGGCGGCAAGATCCGTAGAACTGCAGCTCACCTCATGGATTCCATGGCGGTAAACCATCTTCAGGTCGCCGGTTCCCGCCCCGTTCATCCTTAACGTTAACTGCGGCTTGATGCGCCGAATCCGCTCGATGATATCGGCAAAGCCCCTCGCCGCATCCTCGGTCAATCCCGGATCTCCCCCACTTTCGGTGCCCTCCATATCCAGGACGATCACATCCGCCATCCGCGCGATTTCCGCTGCCGCAGCCGGATTTGTTCGCTCGTCCAGCAGGGCTCCGTACCGGATGCGTACGAAACGCTTTTGGTCCATTAGCGTCTGCTCCGCAACCTCCTCGATAAAATGATGGATGTCCATAAATTCATCGGCGTGCTCAGGCTGAACGGCCAGAAGCTCCAGCTGGCACTCCATGTCCTGTTCCCCGCATTGCTCCAACGCCCGGAACATCGACTCCAGTTGGGCGTCCTGCGCTTCCCGCTCCTCCATCGCATGGGACAGCGCCGGGTCTTCCAGCAGGCTTACCGCACATCGAGCCCCCTTCGCTGCCTGGAATACCGAGACCCAGTACGCCGTCCACAGCATAATCAGCCTCCGTCTCAGCATGGAAGACTTCTCTCCCCGCGACTTCAGCCAGGCCGTATACACTTCCTGCAGCAGTCCATGCTGGAGAGCTTCCTCGCCCCGGATCAGTCCGATGCCCTGGGCTCCTTGGCGAATATCGCGCTCTATCCTCTCAGGGACGGCGGTGCGGCTCATGACTTTAAGCCTCCGGTTCCTGTCACTCCATCCGAGCAGCCGATGCAAGGAGGGGCTGATGGTTCCGCTGTGCCGAATTCCCGAAACCCGAAGCGCTTCGTCGATGTCCTCCGGGGCCGCCAACAGCAACAATACCTCCTCATGCGTTATACCGCCCGCCATCGCAAAATGCTTCAGCAGATCCGTCTCGGGAGAGGAATCGCCGGCCGCAAAGTCCACGGCATTCACGGCTTCCCCATTTAAACGCTCTCCCCATTCGCTGCCGGTTCCCCATTGCCTTTCCGTCATGGTTATCGTTCTACTCCCTTTCGCCATGTATTGGATGTTGCCGCCTACCTTACAGCGTATTATGAAACATTTGGAAATATACAGTACACGGGATAAAAGCCGCTGAAAAATCTCGGTACATAATACGAGCGGGGCGCACGCCCGCCAAGAAACCATGTTCCATGGCACGGTGCTTTATGGGCCACATCTGCTCATCATCCATTTGACGAGACGTATAGAACATTTAAAATGGAGGAATGGATTCATGCCGGAAAACGAAAAGGAGAGATCGACATGAGAACCGATTACGATCATTGGAGACCCATTAGCATACCGGATGCCGTCAGGATTTTTGCCGAAATCCCTGTGCATTGGTATGTCGCAGGCGGTTGGGCTTTGGATTTGCATTTGGGGGAGCAGACCCGAGAACATGACGATATCGATATCCTGATTCTTCGTGAAGAGCAGGCCGTCGTTTACGCCGCATTAGCCCAAGACTGGGCGCTGTACAAAGCTGATCAAGGAACCTTGTCGTTATGGGAGGAAGGCGAATATTTGTATTCTGTCGGGGATGTGTGGGTCAGCAAGGATCATAAAGCCCCATTTTCATTTCAAATCATGTTGGTGGAAACCGAAGGGGACCATTGGATTTATCGCAGGGAACCATCGATCCGAAGGCCGCTCCGAGATATAGCCTTGAAGACAGAACAGGGAGTCCCCTACCTGAAGCCGGAGATACAGCTCTTGTACAAAGGGGGCAGCAAGAATATCCGCGAAAAAGATGAGCGGGATTTCATGAAGGTCCTTCCCTGCCTCAACGACACGGCTAGAGTATGGCTTGCCCATGCGCTTCGGACGCAATTTCCAGAAGGCCATCCCTGGCTCGACTCTCTCAATACAATGGCTTAGCTGCCATTTAGCATCAAAAAAAGGGCACCATTCCCCTAATGAGGAAAGTGCCCTGACATCTTATTTGAAAATAGTTCGATTGGCCTTACTTCTGGCTGGCCGCAATCGCCTGCTCCAAATCATACAGAATGTCGTCGATGGATTCCGTACCGATCGATAGCCGCAGCAGCTCGGGATTCACGCCGGCACTGACTTGTTCTTCCTCGCTCAGCTGCTGGTGCGTCGTGCTGGCCGGATGAATGATCAGCGATTTGGAATCGCCGACGTTGGCCAGATGGGAGAACAGCTTCACGTTCTCAATGACCTTCTGCCCGGCTTTGGCACCGCCCTTAATGCCAAACGTCAAAATAGCACCTTGGCCCTTCGGCAAATACTTCTGCGCCAGCTCATACGAAGGATGGCTTGGCAGCCCCGCATAGCTGACCCACTCGACGGCCTCATGCTTCTCCAGATACTCGGCAACCTTCAGCGCGTTCTCACTATGGCGCTGCACGCGGAGATGAAGCGTCTCCAATCCTTGCAGCAGCAGCCAAGCGTTAAATGGAGACAGCGAAGCCCCGATATCCCGCAGAAGCTGTACGCGCGCCTTGATGATATATGCAATTGGACCGACGGCCTCGGTATACACGACGCCATGATAACTTGGATCCGGTTCTGTCAATCCAGGGAATTTGCCGCTTGCGCTCCAATCGAACTTGCCGCTGTCGACGATAACGCCGCCGATCGATGTTCCGTGACCGCCGATAAATTTGGTTGCCGAATGAACGACGATATCGGCTCCATACTCGATCGGGCGCAGCAAATACGGGCTCGGGAACGTGTTGTCTACGATGAGCGGAATGCCATGCTCATGGGCGATTGCCGCAACCGCTTCCACGTCGAGCACGTTTCCTTGCGGGTTGCCGATCGTCTCAGCGAACAGCGCTTTTGTCTTGTCGTTAATGGCAGCCCGGAAGTTCTCCGGATTCGAGGAATCGACGAAGTGCACCTTGATTCCGAGCTTTGCCAGCGTGGTGGAGAATAGATTATACGTGCCGCCGTACAAGCTGGAGGAGGAAACGATCTCATCTCCCGCACCGGCAATGTTCAGAATCGAGAACGTAATAGCGGCTTGTCCGGAAGCTGTCGCCAGTGCGCCTGCTCCTCCCTCCAGCGCCGCGATCCGCTTCTCGAATACATCGGTCGTCGGGTTCATGATCCGCGTATAAATATTGCCGAATTCCTTCAAGGCAAACAGGTTTGCCGCATGCTCGCTGTCCTTGAAGCCGTAGGATGTCGTCTGATAGAGCGGAACGGCTCGGGATAGGGTTGTCGGGTCGAGCTCCTGGCCGGCATGAACCGCTAACGTTTCAATCGATAGTTGACGTTCTTCTGACATGGATGTTTCCTCCCTTTTCTTCATATGGAAAATAGTATGATTGCTGATTTCCATCATTCTCTCATACTTTCCACAGTTTGAAAAGAGTCATTACCAACTATTTTCATCGGAATTAGAAGTTTTTTTTCTGCGGCCTTTTATTGATCTTTATCCTCACCGTGCGGATTTACCTTGCCCCAGCCGTATCCCGCTTCCGGCGACGTATCCTCCGGCATCCCCGGAAGGATGAGCCCCCCGTCGATGCGCAAGTTGATGCCTGTAATATAGGATGCTGCATCCGAGCATAGCCAAGCGATCGCTTCACCAATATCGGAAGGGGTTCCGAGCCTCCCCAGCGGAATTTTATCTCCAAGCGGCTCCTTCTCGGCGGATTGCTCCAATTTGTGAACCGTAGCCCCCGGCGCGACGCAGTTTACCCGGATTCCATGCGGCGCCCATTCCAGCGCCAGCGACTGGGCCGCACGAATCAAAGCTGCCTTCATGCCGCCATAAATGCTGTCCTTCGGGTAAGCTCTTTCGCCGCGCGAGGAGGTGATAAAGATGATATTGCCAGGGATCTCGCGGGCAATCATTTCCCTGGCTGCATATTTGCTAAGCAGCAACGGAGCCCTGAAATCGAGGTTGATGGTCGTATCCAGCTCCTCTTCCTCCATTTCGGTGAGCTCCTTATGAAAGCCGATCCCGGCATTGTTGACCAGCAGATCTATGCGTTCAAGCTGCTCCACCGTCTTGCGGATCGTGTTCTCCGCTTCGCTCCGAATCGTGAGATCGCTCTGGATGATCAGAGGCTCCTTGCCATAGATATGGCCGATATCCTCGGCAACGGATAATATCCCGTCTTTGCTCGAGTTGTAGGTGAGCGCGAGCCGATACCCTTTTTCCGCCAAAATCTTCGCAATGCCTCTGCCGATTCCTGCTCCTGCTCCGGTCACCAGCGCTACCTTCTCGACTCCTTGTTGTCCTGCGGTTCCCATAATACGTCTCCTCTCGTATCGATGATTTCATACGCACATCCGTGATGATGCACGCACTATACGAACTATTTTTACCCGGATCCCCAAAGATTGATTTGCCCTGAAGATAATTGTTGAAACCGCATCCAATATATGACGTATATAAAAGCATAGGTCTGACGATACGAAGGAGCGTGAACTTATGGGTTCGATGTTGTGGGTGATCGCCGGCGTTCTGTTCGCAGCATTTCTGATCATGATCCCTGTCCAGTATCGCTATATCAAGGAACTGAATGAGGACCCTCGAAGAAAAGGCATCAGTCAGGAAGAGTATTATAAAAAGATGTCCTTTCAGGAAGAGCAGCTTCACTACAACGCGCAGAGTTCATTCTGGCCATCGGCCATGGTTGCAGCTTGGATCTATCGCTGGAGACACAGAAAGAAGGGAAAGGGTTAAACCCATCCTAAACGGAGATTTAATCCAATACGAATGTCACGGTCCGCGGAAAAGAAAAAAATCATCGTCCAAACGGATGATGATTTTTTCATATATTAGGTTTATTTACAAGAGCGAAAAGAGAAGAACATTTAGCCGCGTCTCGCCAATGCATCCATATGGAGGAAAAAGGCATCCTCCAGTGTCGGCTCCTTCTCCAAAAATTCGGGGCCCGGCTGCTTTTTGGCCATCAGGCGGACCTTCATGCGTTCATCGGTCATTTGAAAATGAATGAGCCTCTCTTGCGGAATTCGTTCAAAGTCGCTGAGGTCCACCTCCCCCTCCCATACGCTTGAGGCTACGCTCAGCTTCCATTGCTGCGGCGATCCGTTGTACCGAAGGCGCCCCCGGTGAATCCAGATGACATTATCCGTCGCCTCTTCCCATTCGTTCAGCTCGTGGGCGGCGACAATGACCATCCTCCCCTTGGCGTATTGGGTAAGGTAGGTGATCAGAAATTTGCGTTCCTCGGCGTCCATCCCGTTCAGCGGCTCATCCAGAAACAGAAAGGACGGCGAGGCCAAAAGGGCTTGCACGACCGCGATGCGCCGCTGCACCCCCTGCGATAAATGCTTGACCTTGCTTTTGCGGAACGGCTCCAGCCTGAAGTCCCCGATCAGCTTGTCGATCGCTTCCGGCTGATAGACTCCCTTCAATTCAGCCATATACTTCAGCAGCTTGCCTGCCTTCATATCCCCGTACAGCTCGATATCGGCCGGAACATACCCGATCTGGCTCCGGATGAGCGGGAGATGGTCTGCAGCCTTCCTACCGCTGTACAAAATGTCGCCCGCGTCCGGTGTTTGAAGCGTGGTCAGCAGCTCGATCAGCGTGGTCTTCCCGGCTCCGTTCGCGCCAACGACCAGGTTGAGGCCGGAGGAAATGACCGCCCGCTCGATCTCCAGCCGATACGTGCCGGCCTGCCGCTCCAGTCCTTCGATCCGAATCATGTGGAAGCTCTCCAGGACGCAGCATTCCATTTGAGGCTGCGGCCATAAGAGGATACGAGCAGTGAAACGCCGATGATCAGGAGCACGATATCCGTTGCCATTTTGCCGCTCATGGAAACCCCGTGATCCATGATTTGTCCTTGGAGGATGATCCAGAGTCCATACACAAGGACGGCCGAGACGAGCGAGGCGATCATTCCTTTCCGAAACAGCATATACATGGCGGCTCCGCCGGTGACCAGAAGTATGCCCATCCATTCGAGAACGAATGGCCCGAACAGGAACGTTGAATTTTCGGCTTGCATCGATTTGAAGCCAATAACGATCGTGCTGAGCAGTGCCATTCCGGTCACGATGCCTGTGACGAGCAGCAGCCGAGTATACAAGACTAGCGCCGGCGGATACGGCGTCAGCGTCTCCACAGCCCGCATCCCTTTATCCCATGTACGGCTGCTGAATAGCATGGACACGATGAGCAGAAGCGGGGTAATCAGCGGAAATATGCCGCCGGGAAGCCCACCGAAGTGATCCAGCGGATAGGCTGGATCGATCAGCAGCACCAGCATCAGAAATACCGCGCTGCTGGTCAGCAGAATGGATCGCTGATTCAGCCTGAGCTGGCTGCGGAGGATCTGCTTCAGCGACGGCGGATCCACCTGGGGATTGAAATCAAGCTTCGGTGATTCCGGCTCAACCTTAAGCAGATCGAACTCCCCTTGGAGCGAAGCAATGAGCCGTGAGGTTTCCTCCGGTGTCGGCGGAGGGAGAATCGCGCGCCGAAGCGGTCCCCGCAGCTCGTCCTCAAGTTTTCCCAATTCACGATCGAATGGATGATCCATGGATACACACCTCACTTTCTGTAGCCTTGCGCCGGTCATCCGGCTCTTCTTCCGTGCTTGAACGGCTCAGGACCTTTCTCTTGGAACGGCCTCCCCGTTCCGATCTTCCGGCCGGGGGCATCGGAACCAATTCTCCTTGCTCTTGGACCAGCGTTTTCTTTAGCTTTCTTAATCCGTTATATAGATGCGTCTTTACCGTGCTAAGGGGGAGGTCCACCAGATCCGCGATTTCCTGAAGCTTAAGGTCATGGAAAAATCTTAGCGTAATGATCTCTTGCTGAACGTCCGGCAAAGTACCGAGCGACACCGCAATTTCATGGGACGTCTCCTGCCTCTCTATCAATTCCTGCGCCCCGGGTGCGGGATCATGGGCATCCGGCAGCTCTTCACCGGCAAGCCCCTCGGACCTGTAGGCTGCGCTTTTCCAGTAATCCTTACACATGTTCAGGGCTACGCGGTACAGCCAGGATCTGACATGTTCCAGCGTCCCATGGGTCCTCAGATGCCGGATCAGGCGGATAAACGTTTCCTGGACGATATCCTGCGCCTTTTGCCTGTCGGTCAGCTGCCTTGTCGTATAGCTTAACAGCGGACCATGGTACCGGGTGACCAGCAGCTCGAACGCCTCCTGATCACCCGCCGCCATCCGTTCGGACAGCTGCTGATCGGAAATCATGCCCCTCCCCCCTTTCTGGATCGATATATCCGTAATTTACCCATTCCGTGCCTCATCCATCAATCGATGCCTTCCCGATTGAATCTCGGCACTGTTATCGCATGCAGAAGCCGTTATTCCCCAACCGTCTGCTTCCATCGCTTCACCCATTCCTCATAAGTGACCGGAGCCTCCGGCTTCATCGCAGGATACCGTTCCGTATCCGGAAACTGAAGGCCGTGCCCATAATAATGGGCGAGCACTTTCTTGACCTGTTCTGCCTTTCCTTCCTTCATCGCCCGCCGGACTTGTCTTGCCATTCCGATCCCGATCTTATTCTGCGGATCGGTCCCGTCCCCGTTCTTGAACAGGAGCTCCTGGACTGATCTTAAGTGTCCGTAAGCACTGCGCAGCTGTTTATCGCTCAGCCCTTTTTCCTCTATATAATACACGTACCAGAACAGGCTGCCGATTTTATTCCGGACATCCTGCTCCGGATGCTCATAATTGCCATAATAAGCAGGCTGATCGCCAAACAGCATGTAGTTCACCCACTCACCCGGCAGATTGCTGCTGAAGTAGGTATACTCCCTTGAGGACAGGATGAGGGAATGCTCCGCGTGAGGCCACTCGATCCCCTGTCCCAAACACAGAATGGTGTCGATGTCCGTGGACATTCCCGGAATCCATGCTGCAAAATAATCATACTTCCCTTTCAGTTCCGTCAATAGTCCCTCAGCCCACTTTTCCAGGTATGGGGTTGTCACAATACGCACCTTGAAATCCGGCCGATGCACTTCGGTCCAGAAGCTTCCCCCGTACAGGGAAACATTCTGCCCGATCCCCTTCGACTCGAAGATCTGGTATCCGGGCCCTCGCTCGACTTCCTTCAAACTGCTGTATAGCGGCTTTGAATATCCCTCTACCTTCAGTTTCATATCACCTACAGAATACCGCTGAATCCCGTAACGCCGGGCCAAGGTAATGTAAGGCGAAGACGTCTCGACCTGCTTGAGGTAAACATGCTGGTGGCCGGGAAGCGGATACCAGGCCATATGGCCCTCGAGCTTCACCTCGTCTCCAAGACTGAAGGCCGCAAAATCATTACGCGAATAATCGGTGCGGTAATCCATTACGCTTCCGAAATAAACCAGCTCGGCCTCGATTTCCTGCCGCGAATTCGCCGGAAGACTGATTGTCAGCATCTCCCCCCGCCTCCGGTAAGGAGCGTCGTTGCCTTGAATTCGAACACGCTCCAACGTGAAGAAACGGTTCAACGTCAGCGGAAGCTCCGACTTCCCTGCCAGCTCCCCAGCGGGGATTCGAAGCCGGGCTGTGACTCGCAGATTATCGTTAGGGAGCCGTTTCAGCTCGAGATCATAGGAGGATACCGTAAATATCGTTGCCGGCACCGGATCATCGGTAAGCCCGATGGATGGGTCCGATAGCTTGCTGCCCAGCTGCTCATACCGCTCTGCCCATAAGCTGCCGTATGGCATGAAGATGGCTCCAGCCAACACGAGGGCTGCCACCGCCGCCGCCCAAATCCTTTTTACATGCATCGTCGGGCGCTTCCGGTTCAGTAGCAGCAGACTTACCGCGAGCAACAACCCCGTAAAGGCCAGCACGAACCAGCGCGAACGGGAGATATCCGCAGATATGAGGGCATAGCTCCAATTTTCATATTGTAATGCTTCGGACTGAATGAAGAACTGATTCAAATGAAAGACTTCGGCCGGATACCATCCGAGCTGAGTAATAATAAAAATATCCATGAAAAAGGTGCCGAACATCCATGCGCAAAAGCCGATCAAATAGACAATCCGATTCGGAATGCTGGCCCCCAGCACCATGGCCAGCGCAAGGGTGACCATATACGAGATCTCGTACTGCATGGCGAATTGCATCGTATAATGCATAGCGATTCCGCCCGCAATCCCCTGGCTGATCGAGATCGTGTAGAAGATAAACGCTGTCGGAAGCGTGAACAAGGACAAATACAGCATGCTTACGGCATATTTGGACGATAACAGCGTCAGGAACGATACTGGCAAGCTGTGATTCCACTCGAACGAGCGCCGTAAAACATCCCTTCGCATGGATAAGATGCCGATCAGCATCGCGGGACCGAGCGTCATCGTGTGCCCGAGCATATGAAACTTGTAAGCCATCGTATACAGGTTCTGCTCGGTGCCGCCTCCGCTATTCAACATGTTCATGGCGAACAAAATCGCATAGATGACCGGCAAGGATGCAAACACCGGATTGCCGAACAGCAGCCGGCATTCCAGCACGGCATGTCTCCACCATTTACACATCCCGATCCCTCCGCAGCAGGGCCAGATAGCCGTCCTCCAGGGACGGTTCAGCCGGGTGCGCACCCGCAAACGGCCTCTTTCCTACAAAACGGCACAAAATGCCTTCCGGTACAGCTTTCGTGGATACAACCTGCATCGGATCTACGCGGGAGAACGCATCGGCTGACAGCACCGCTTCCCACACTTGTCCGTTGCCGCAGGCCTGCAGCTCGCCGAGCGTTCCGGACATGACCAGTCTCCCCATGTTCATGACGGCGATCCGGCGGCAGTTGCTCTCAATGTCAGCGACGATGTGCGTGGACAGCAGCACGGTCCGGTCAATGCTAAAGCGGGTAAGGACGTTGCGGAACCGGACCCGTTCCTGCGGATCCAGGCCGGAGGTCGGCTCATCCACGATAAGGATATCGGGGGATCCGAGAAGGGCCTGAGCAATGCCCAGGCGCTGCTTCATACCGCCCGAATAAGTACGAACCTTCTTGTCGGCTTTATCCTGGAGATTCACCGTCTCCAAGAGTCTGGCGACCTCCTTTCTCCTCGCCTCCCGATCCTTTATGCCCTTCATTACGGCTGCGTAGTCGAGATAATCTCTGCCCGTCAGCTGCGGATAAATATGAAAATGCTGGGGCAAGTAACCGATCATCGGGCGAATCTCCTCCGGCCTTGTGATCGAAATGCCATTTACCCTCACCTGTCCGGATGTCGGGGCCAGCAGTGTCGCCAATATGCGCATCAGCGTCGTTTTGCCCGCCCCGTTAGGCCCGAGCAATCCGGTCATGCCTTTATCCAATTGGAGCGACACGTCAAGGAGCGCCCATGCCCCTTTCCGGTACGTCTTCGATAAATGCTCGATGGTAATCATGCAATAACCCTTTCAGCTATTTCTTATGGACCTGATTCGTTAAGCCGCGCGGCTTCTGTATTGAAAACGAACAGGGCGGAAAAAAAGTTTAACCAATGCATCTAAATGAACAAAAAAATGCGTATAACGTAGCGCAGCTTGTAACGCGGCCAAATCATTGTAGGCCAAACGGAAGGCCATCTCAAGATCAGGTCAAAAAGGCTTGGAGTGCTAAATCATATAGCCATGCCTTTCGGAACAGCCTTGCCTTTTGGAAATACCATGTCTTTCGGAATTAATTACCTTGCCCTTTAGGACGCGGCACCAAATCCAGACTGCCACTATAAAAAGCCCGTTATCCCTAACGGATAGCGGGCAGTGCCTGCTGGCAATTCATCCGCTCAATCATTTACGGACTGAATCATTGACCGCATGAATGGTTCAGCGATGCTGCTCATACCGGTTGGCCCGGGTGATCGCCTGAACCCGCTGAACAACCTGCGGAGACAGCGGCTCCATCTCGCCGGCGGCTAGATTATGAAGCAGCTGATCCAGCGAGCTTGCTCCCGGGATCGTACAGGCCACAGCAGCATGGGATAATGCATATCGAATGGCGAGATGGGACACATCCATGCCGTCTGCATGCTCTTCCAGCTGCTTCAGCAGGCTCAAAAGCTCGTCCTTGCTGTAATCCAGATAGCCCTTCTCCGCCTTGGCTTCGCCGCTTCCCGACAAGATGCCTCGCGCAACCGGCCCCCGGGCGATAAGGGAGATGCCTTGCTCCTTCAGCAGATCCAGCACTTCTTCCTCAGGCCTCCGATCCAGAATGCTGTACTGGCTCATGACGCTCACGATATTCGAGCGTTTCGCATACTCCCGAATCACATTGGGGCGAATCGACGATATCCCGTAATAGCGGATAAGTCCTTCCTGCTTCAGCTCCTCGAACGCCTCGATCGTCTCATCGATCGGATCGTCGATCGTCCCTCCATGCAGCTGGTACAGGTCGATATAATCGGTTCCCAGCCTGTGCAGACTGTCCTTCACGGCCGACTTGATGTACGCCTTCGAGGGATCCCATACCCAGCCTTCCTGGCCGGGCACGCGCCGGTTCCCGACTTTGGTCGCGATGATGACATCGCTGCGCCGTCCGCGCACGGCCTTGCCGACCAATTCCTCATTTCGTCCTTCATCGTACAGATCGGCCGTATCGAGGAAGTTCACGCCCTGGTCCAGCGCCTCATGGATCAACTTAACAGCCTTTCCTTCCTCCGTACCCAGCGACATGCAGCCAAGACCAATTTCGCTTACCAGCAGCTCCGAAGAACCTAACCGATTGAATAACATGCTCCATTCCTCCTCATCATATATCCATCATGCTCTATTCTCATCCATTACTTACCCGATAATATCGCTCCAGATTTTAACGGCGGTGAGTGCAATCAAACCAGCCAGTGCATACCGGAGCAGTCGGACATTCAGTCTTCGGCTCACCATCGCGCCGATCGGTGCCCCGAGCAGGCTTCCCGCAACCGCGAACAGGGACGGCCACAGCGGAATGTCTCCCGAAGCCAATTTGCCGATCACCCCGCCGACGGCAGACAAAAACACGATGGCAAGCGAAGAGGCAATCGTGATCCTTGTCGGAATTTTCAGGACGGTCAGCATAATGGGAATCAAAATAAATGCCCCGCCCGCACCAACGATGCCTGCAATCCCTCCGACGAGAAATGCCGATCCCGAGGCGATCCACGGATTGAAGGTAACCTCCTGCACCGTTCGGCTCTCCATCGTCGCCCGCGTAGGAACGATCATGAGCAGAACCGCGATAACCGCCAGGAAACCATAAATCACATTGATGGCCGCGCTGCTCATGACCATGGAGGACAGGCTTCCGATTAAGCTTCCGACCAGCGTGCTGACACCCATCTGCAATACCAACGGCCGATGGATATAGGCCTCTCCTTTACGGGAGCTTACCCGGTTCGCCAGCATCCCTGACAAGGAAGCAAAGAAAACCTGCAGCATGCTGATCGCCGCCACTTCCTTGGAGGTAAACACTTCAAGGCCAAACCATTCAGGCATGTACAATAAAAGGGGGAAATTGATAATCGCCCCGCCGATCCCGAGAAGTCCCGAGAAGAAAGAGCCGATAAGGCCGATTAAGACCATAATGACGAGCTGCATGATCATGATGATCGATCTCCGTTCTATTAGATTGATTGACCACCTTCATATAGATGCCACGCCCCGCTCCGCCGTGGAGCCTATGCACGCGGTACGAAAATGAACAAATCTGGGCGCAGGTGGCTATTGAAAGTGCCCGGATCCTGATCTATAATTAAAACCAAGTATTTATATCGGAAATGTGGAGGTGTACAGGTGTGTTCAGTAAACTGAAAAATCTTTTTCAGGACCGCTGTCCGGATTGCGAACAGAGACTCGTTTCGCGCTATGACGACATGGCGCTGATTAAGCACTGCCCGGATCACCATTACACCGAAGAAATATATAATCAACTGGGCGTTACCATCGTGTACCACCCCAGTAAAGATAAATCGAGCCGGGGCGACTAAGGATCAGGGCGTTATTTCCCTTCCTCCATCTCCCGCCATGATCTTCCGGCCGCCCTCAGCATCAACAGCACCGCAGCTTGGGAAATCAGAACGGCTATAGCCAAGATGAACAGCCAAATGGCCATCATATCCTGGTCAATGTTCAAAGTGAACGGATAAGATGCAAGCCATAGCCCTTGTACGGTCATAAACCACCCAAGACAAACCCGAGCTCTACCGGCTATATTCAGCGAAGACTCACCCGAGAAACTCGACATGATCCCCTTACAGATCCCGTAAATAAGGAGCGTACTAAGCAGCATGTCCAATAATCGAAGGGATAGCTCTAAGATCGTAGGCGGCAGGCCGTTTAAGAAGCCTGTCCCCGGCTCCCCAACAATCATCCGGGCAATGGACCCGATCAGAAGCAGCAGGGCTGCTGCTCCTCCTGCCTGAAAGAAACGGCTCCTCTCGGAGAGCGTCCATAAGCCGGATGCAGCCAGCAGATAGCCGAGCGGGTCCGGCAGGAGGTCCAATCCCCCCACTCTCACATTGATCAATACTAGGAGGAGTCCCCAGGCGATACGGTAACAGGCGCTGCTCATAACGCTCCCCTTCTTTCCCGGACGTATTCCGTAATTTCCCGCTCCGTCGGTGAAGGGTAATAGGCAAAATGATGGACACTTTGCCAGGGTGCCCGATCGCCCTCGGCATACTCAAGCCGAAGGCGCAGCTGGTAAACCTGCATCCGCTTCGCAGGCGAGGACAGGTTAAACTTGTAAGCGACCTTGACGGAATCCCCTTGATTGAGCCGGACCGGCAGCGGAAGGTCAAGAATCGGGACACCCGATAGCTTGATTTCGGCTTCCGAGGGTGCTTCCGAACGGTGACTGACGCCCGGTGTCCGTTTTACGATGTCCGCATGCACCAGCAAATCCCCTTCCTCAACCATGCTCATATAAACTGAGGATAGACCGGTCAGATTGACCGGACGCCGGACTGCCAACCGATCATATCCGGAATGGTCCGAGGATCCTGCACCTGATGTCCATTGTATGGGATCATGGTCTCGATTTACATGATCCCTGGGCACAAGATGGATTTCTCCGATGTGCACCTTTTCCGATGATCCGTCACTATATAAGGCGGTTACTTGTC
Organism: Paenibacillus sp. FSL W8-0919; assembly: GCF_038003785.1. Taxonomy (NCBI): domain Bacteria; kingdom Bacillati; phylum Bacillota; class Bacilli; order Caryophanales; family Paenibacillaceae; genus Paenibacillus; species Paenibacillus sp. FSL W8-0919. The sequence goes on along the minus strand of NZ_JBBOPV010000001.1, from coordinate 2,132,069 downwards.
TAATGACTGCTGGCTCTTTTATTTCCGGAGGCTCTTGCCCCGAATCTGCGCTGTCGAAGCTCACGATCATTTTCCCTAATGACTGTTTTCGATATTCTGCATAATTAGGATAAGGACTCACCTGCAGCCCGGGATAGCCTTCAATATAAATGTCGATCAGCTTCCTTTCCAGCCGCTTGTCCTCCAAATAGTACAAGTCGAAGTAGTCGCCTGCTTCGGGGATGACCTCGATGTAATGCTCCAAGAATACGGTTCGCTCCAAGCGATTCGCTTGGTCATACCAAATGTTCCCGACCCAGCTTCCGGCAATCAACAGCATCGCCAGGAAATAATACCCCTTTCCCCGCATAGCTCTAAAATCTCCTTAACGTTCAGGTATGTATCCTTACCTATATTATCATGTAAATGTGAGAAGAAGGTTTGATCCATATAAAAATTTCATAAGGCTGGGCCGACCGCTCCCCCTCACCCAAATAAGAGAACCTCCAAATGGACAAACTATGGAAAACCTCATCCAAGGAAGGTGCATCCATGAACCCATCGCTGCAAGACGTAACGAATTGGTTTAACGGCAAGAGCAATCACACCCTGATGATTGAAAAGGAAGAGGAGCGGGATCGCGACCGGGTGCAGCTGCGTCTTGAGCGTTTTGACGTCAGCGAACACCATAACCAGTCGATCGACGGATACGGAGACAGCCGCTGCCTGCTCCTGCACGGACCGGGCGTCGTCATCACCGCCGGCCACGAAGCGCCGCTTCCGGGCGATAGCTTTGTCATCGGCCTTGACGATCTCACCGGAACGGAAGTCAGGGAGGATCAGGTCGTGCTGTTGACGGAGCGGGGCAAATACTCGATCACGACCGGGGCATCCCCGGATGTCCCGGGTACCCCGCAGTAGGCTGGTTCAGCCAACCTGACCACAAAAAAAACAGCCGGACCGGCAGATCCCCATGATCTGCCGGTTCTTCGGCTGCTTTTTGCTTTTGATGTTTAGTCGATGCAGTTTTCTTCAAGCCCATTCTTACTGCTGCCCGTACGATGTTCATCCTAAAGGCTCGAACGACGCGTCCTGTCTGGATAGGGTTAGGTTATACCCGCTTAAATCTCCACAAAAAGCTCTGGAAATCGCCATGCATCGGCGGTATGGCCAATCCGGCATGCATGAGGCGGTCGCCCCCGTAGACGGCGCCATCCTCAAGGCAGCGGTACTCCGCATCCGGATCCAGACCTCGCGTCCGCAAATAGCGGATCGGCTCATTCGCCTCGCTCAAAATCCGGAAATAGTACAGCACCGCTTCAGAGCGGTCTTCGGACACCACCGTCCATGCCGCTTCGTTTCCCTCGAACGGATTCCGCAGCCGGTAGAAATCGCCGAATTGAACCAAGTGGCGGATCTCCTTATACAGCTTCACCTGCTCCCGCACCTCGTTCTTTTCGTCCTCCGTAAAGGCCGTCAAATCCAGCTCATACCCGAAGTTGCCCGACATGGCAGCATGCCCCCGGGTCCGCAGGGAAGTATGCCGGTGTACCTGGTGATTCGGAACCGCGGACACATGCGCGCCCATCGAGCTCAGCGGATAAACCAGGCTTGTCCCGTACTGGATTTTCAGACGGCTGACCGCGTCGGAGTTATCGCTTGTCCACGTTTGCGGCATATAGTACAGCATCCCCGGGTCGAATCTTCCCCCGCCGCCCGAGCAGCTCTCGAACAGGATGTGCGGGAATTCCGATGTCAATTGCTCCAGCACGCGGTACAGCCCCAGCATGTACCGGTGGGCCGTTTCCCGCTGCCGCTCAGGCGGAAGCGCTGCAGAACCGATCTCCGTCATGTTCCGGTTCATGTCCCATTTCACGTACGTTATCGGGGCGCTCTTCAAAATGTCGCGCACCATGCCCGCAACGGCATCGCATACCTCTTCTCTGGAGAAATCGAGGATAAGCTGCCGTCTTCCTTCCGTTCTCCGGCGATCCGGCACATGCAGGCACCAATCCGGATGAAGGCGGTACAAGTCGCTGTCGGGCGACACCATTTCCGGCTCAAACCATAAGCCGAACTGCAGGTTCAGGTCGGTGACGCGCTGAACGAGATCCTCGAGACCGTCGGGCAGCTTGTTCCGATCCACCACCCAGTCGCCGAGCGAGGTGGTGTCGTCGTTGCGCTTGCCGAACCAGCCGTCGTCAAGCACAAACAGCTCAATCCCGAGGTTCCGGCCTTCCTTGGCGATTTGCTCGATTTTCTCGGCATTGAAGTTAAAGTACGTCGCTTCCCAGTTGTTCACCAGCACCGGACGGACGGCGTCACGGAAAGCGCCGCGGCACAGCCGGGTCCGGTACAGCTTGTGATATCGCCTGGACATCCCGCCAAGCCCCTCGGCCGAGAATACCATGACCGCCTCCGGCGTCTGGAAGGCCTGTCCCGGCTCCAGCAGCCAGGAGAAGTCGAAGGGGTTGAGGCCCATAACGACGCGGGTCGTCTCATATTGATCCACTTCAACCTGCGCCGCAAAGCTGCCGCTGTACACGAGGCTGAATCCGTAGACCTCTCCGTGCTCCTCGCCGGCATCGTCGGCGAGCAGCGCCAGAAACGGATTATGGTTATGGCTGCTCGCGCCCCGCCGGCTCTCGACCCCCTGCATTCCCGGCGACAGCCTTCTCCGCTCTACGTGCCGTTCTCTGGCCCATGCGCCGTGCAGGTGGAGCAGGTCGAATCGGTTGTGGCTGAAATCCACGCTCGCGCTCATCGCCCGCAGCAGCGTCATTGGCATGGCCCCTTCATTGCGGAATAATACGGAGCGGGCAATCGCATCGTAGCTTTTGATTACGGAGTAGGACACCGTAACGGACAAGCCGCTCACGCGGTCGACCAGCCGGAGCTCCAGCGTATCGGCTTCATCGTCCTGCTCGGTGTAAACCGCAGGCAGACCTTCAAGCTTCGGCTTGCCGCCGTATATCCGATGGCTTTCGTATTCGACCTCGGCCACCGTCGTTCCGTTGGGCAGCTGCACCTGATAGGCCGGCTGACGGAAATCGCCGCTCCCGTATCCCGGATATTCCTGAGGCAGGCTGTCAAACGAGAAGGAAGCGTCGTCCCGAAACGGCGACGGCGAGAAGGAAGCTCTCTCCCTCCGCGTAAGAAGCCCTTCCACCTGCGAATCGCGAAGCTTCGGTCCCCAATATACATGGGCGGGATATAAGCCGCGAACGAGCTGAATCACATAGCTCGAATGATCACTTTGGAGATGAAATACACCTTGCTCTTCATGAAAAAAGATACTCACTGCTTCTGCCTCCTTGCCAACGTCCGATTGTAATCTCCTGATCCTACAATTCGGATCCGTCCGCTGCTGGCCGCTCGAGTATCATGACGCCCCTTGCCGGGATCGTAACATGCCCCGTAACCGGCCGCTCGGTGAGGAGATCCGTTTGGTTGGCGGATCCTGCATCAAATGCCATCGCTTCGGCGTTGTGGTTCATGATGAACAACAAGGAAGTCCCCTCCTTCACCCGCTCCACAACCTCGATCCCTGCCGGTGTATCGAGCAGCGGTTTGATCCCCTGCTCTTCGCATACATTGCTCATAAAGCCCCGAAGGAACGCCGCATCCGGGCTGCTGGCAACGTAATAGGCCTGCCCCTTGCCGAACCGGTTTCTCGTTAGCACCGGGGTGCCCTGATAAAAATCGGTTCCGTACTCGGCCAGAACCTCCGCCGTTTCCGCATGGATGACATCGCACAAAATGCCGCAGGAATAACTTCCACGCAGCGGGCCCCAATCCTGCTTCATCACCATATGATTTTGCTGTTCCGGGAGCAGCGCGTCGGTCTCCTCCGCCCATATGCCCGTCACTTGGCGGAGCTTGCCGGGATAGCCGCCCAGCGTTACGAGGTCATGCTCATCGACGATCCCGCTAAAGAAGGTTGTGATAAAGGTTCCGCCGCTTGCCACGAAGCGCTCCACGCGCTCGGCGACACCCGGCTTCACCATATACAGAACAGGCGCTATCACGACATCGTACTTATCCAGGTCCTCCTCCACACCGATCACGTCCGTCTGGATATTCTGCTCGTACAAGGCGGCATAGTACTTATGGATTTCATCGACATAATTCAATTGCTTGGTCGGTCCGCTCGACAGCTCGATCGCCCAGCGGTTCTCCCAATCGTACAGGATCGCCACTCTGGCTCTGGAGCGCGCGTCGAGGATCCGGTCTCCAAGCTGCTGCAGCTCGCTTCCGAGCTCCGCGCATTCGCGGAACACCCGGGTATGCTCATGCCCCGCATGCTCGATCAGCGCGCCGTGAAATTTCTCGCACGCCCCGATGGAACGGCGCAGCTGAAAGAACATCACCGTATCGGCTCCATGCGCGACGGCCTGGTAGCTCCACAGCCGCATGACGCCCGGCCGTTTCGCCGAATTGTAAGGCGACCAGTTCTGAACGCTCGGCGTCTGCTCCATCAGCATGAACGGCTGCCCGCCTTTAAGGCCGCGCATCAGGTTATGGGACATCGCCGTGAAGCTGACCGGCGTATCGATGGCAGGGTAGTTGTCCCAGGAGACCACGTCCATGTGCTTCGCCCATTCGAAATAATCCAGCTCCGGATAAAATCCCATCAAGTTCGTCGTCACCGGAATCTCCGGTGTCACCAACTTGATCTCGTCCCGCTCCAGCCGGTAGCATTCCAGCAGGCTGTCCGATTGGAAGCGGCGGTAATCGAGCGAGATGCCCTGGAAGAACGTCCGGTTGCCGTCGAACTCCTCGCTGAGCACATTCGGCACGACGATCTCGTCCCAATCGTAGAAGGTATGGCCCCAAAAGCCGGTGTTCCATACCGCATTCAGCTTCTCCAGCGTCTCATAGCGTTTCTGCAGCCAGACGCGGAACTGCCGCTCGCAATTGTCGCAGTAGCAGTAGCCGCCGTATTCGTTCGATATATGCCAGATAACCAGTGCCGGATGATCCTTGTACCGCTCGGCCAGCTTGCGGGCCATGAGCGGAGCGTATTTGCGGTATGTCGGGCTGTTCGGGCACGAATTGTGCCGCCCACCGAATTTGCGCTTGCGGCCCTGGTAGTCGACGCGAAGCACATCCGGATATTTCTTGGCCATCCACGCCGGATGGGCTCCCGTGCTGGTTGCCAGACAGACCTTGATGCCTTCCGCCGCTAACCGGTCCATAATCTCGTCGAGCCAAGCAAAATCATAGCTTTCTTCATCACGCTGGCTTCGAGCCCAGGAAAACACATTGATGGTGGCGACATCGATTCCCGCCAGCGGAAACATCCGCATGTCCTCGTCCATCGTCGCTTTATCCCATTGCTCGGGATTGTAATCCCCGCCGTACCAGATTTTCGGAATTTTCGGATTGATCATAATCAGTGCCTCCATATGCAATCTGCTCCGCAATTCGCATTGTCGGAGCAGTTTCATTTTCTGACGTTTGGAATTATCGTTCGAACCAGTTTCTAGAGATAACGCCTTTATACCAGTAATAGCTGTCTTTTTTCGTGCGGACCAGCGTATCATAGTCCACGTGCACCAGACCGAAGCGCATGCCGTAGCCTTCCGCCCATTCGAAGTTGTCCATCAGCGACCATTCCATGTAGCCCTTCAGATTAATACCGTCTTCGATCGCGCGGCTGGCTTGAATCAGATGCATCGCGAGATAATCGATCCGCCGCTGGTCGTGAATGCGTCCGTCTTGCTCGAGGCCGTCGTTGTAACAGGCGCCATTCTCCGTAATATAGAGATTCGGGTTGCCGTACTTGTCGGCCGTGTAACGAAGCAGCTGATACAGCCCTTCCGCGTAAATCTCCCAGCCGATATCCGTCTTGGCCACGCCGAGCGACACCGCTTCGCTGGACAGCATTCCGCCTGCTTCGCCCGGATTATAGCGATTCATCGAGGACGTGTAATAATTAATGCCGATAAAATCGATCGGCTGACGGATAATGTCCATGTCTCCCGCCACGACCGGAGGTTGATATCCGAGCTTCTCATACCATTCCAGCATAAACTTCGGATACTCTCCGAAGTAGATCGGGTCGAGATACCAATCGCCGGACCAGCCGTTGATCCGGAGGCAGGCCTCGATATCCTTCTCCGTATTGCGGTATGGCACCGCCCAAGCCGTATTCGGCGCAATGCCGATCTCCCCCGGAATGCCAAGCTCCCTGAAGCGTTTAACCGCCTTGCCGTGAGCGACGAGGAGATGATGGCTGACGTCGATGGCCAGCTGCAAATCCTTGTTCCCCGGGGCGTGAACGCCAAGGTAGTTCGAGAGGAACGCCATGCACCACGGCTCATTAAACGTGATCCAGTGCTTGATTTTACCCTTGAACTCGTTAAACATTAGCTCCGCGTAATGGGCAAATGCGTCGATCGACCCGCGGCTTCCCCAGCCGCCCTCATCCTGCAGCGCCTGCGGCAAGTCCCAATGGTACAGCGTGCAGAACGGTTCGATGCCGTTCGCAAGAAGCGCGTCCACCAATCGGTGATAGTAATCGAGCCCGGCCCGGTTCACTTCGCCTCTTCCGCTTGGAAGCACGCGCGGCCAGGATACCGAGAAGCGGTACACCTTGACGCCGAGTTCCTTCAGCAGCTGCACATCCTCCTCCACCCGATGATAGCTGTCGCAGGCAACGTTGCCGTTGTCTCCGTTCTTGACCTTGCCCGGCGTATGGGCGAAGGTGTCCCAGATCGACATGCCCCGACCGTCTTCGTTATAAGCTCCTTCGATCTGATAAGAGGCCGTTGCTACGCCCCATTTGAAATCCTGGGGAAACTTGTGAATGCTCATCCTCCATCTCTCCCTCTTGCGCTTGGTTTTAATAAAAATGCACCGCTCCTGTGTCCCGCAAAGCCGGTCAGGAGAGCGGTGCATCTTGTTCATGCTTCAGACATTCAAACTCCTGATTGGGTTTACTGACTCAAACTATCCCATGAAGCCTGCATATCCTCAAGCATTTTTGTCACATCGGATTTGCCTGCAAAGTAGGCCTGCATCGAGTTCGCAAACTCTTGCGTTACGCCGTCAGGGAATTTCGGAGCCTGCTGCGGCAGCACTTTTCCGGCCTGCACATATTCCCATACCGACGCACCCAGGTCGCCCATATCCTCAGGGGTTGCTTCGATTGTGGACAAAGCCGGGATGAATTTGAACTTCTTCACGATGTACTCTTTCCCGATATCGGAAGTGACGAGCCAGTTCAGGAATACTTTCGCTTCTTCCTTTACCGGTGAGTTTTTGTTAATGACGAGGTTGGCCGGTACGCCGACGTTCAGCTTGTCGTTCTGTTCGGCATCCTCACCCATCGGCATCGGCAGGAAGCCCAGGTTCAGCTCCGGATTGATGGCGTCGATTTCCGTTTGGGACCAGTTGCCGTTTTGCATCATGGCCGCTTTTTCAGTTGCCAGCAAGGATACGGCGGTGTTGTAATCGGTCGTCAGCGGGTTTTTGTTGCCGTGATCCAGCGTCAGCTGCATCAGCTTAGCCCATGCTTCGAACTGCGGGTTGCCCGCGAATTTCTCCGTGCCGTCGCTCAAGCCTTTAATAAACGCGTCCGGATCGTTCTGCAGCGCGAATGCAGGGTTAATGCCCTGGTTGCCCAGCAGCCACCATTCCTGATAAGCGTTCGCGAACGGCGTTACGCCGATTGCTTCCAGCTTCTTCGCGGCATCCTCCAGCTGGGAGTAGGTTTTTGGAAGCTCGGTAATGCCTGCTTGCTCGAACAGATCTTTATTGTAGATATAGCCCCAGCCTTCAAGGTTCATCGGCATGCCATATACTTTGCCGTCTTTAGTCATCGGCTTCTTCGCCATATCGACCAGATCGGCTACCCATGGCTGATCGGACAAATCTTCGAGGTTGTCAAACCACATCTCCATCTCGGCATAACCGCCGTTGGAGAAAATGTCCGGTGCGTCGCCCGAAGCGAATTTTGTCTTCAGAGAAGCGCCATAGTCTGCACCGCCGCCGACCGTCTGAATGTCCAGCTTGATGTTCGGATGCTCTTTTTCGAATTCAACCTTCAGCTCATTCAGACCATCTACGATCTCGGTTTTGAATTGGAAGATCTTAACCGTTTTTACATCACCGGAAGCTGCATCGCTGTTGCCGCTTCCCTCTTCCGACGATTTGCCGCCGCAGGCCGCAAGGACCATCGAGAATGCCAGCAGCATGACCAGGGTCAATTTCATTTTTTTCATTGCGTGTTACCCCCTTGAGAAAATGTATATATAAAAGTTTGAGAAACCTAAATCACGGTGACTATCGTGCGGTGATGGCCATTCGCAAGCGGATCAGCCTTTGACGGAGCCGGCCGCGACGCCTTCGACAATATACTTCTGCAACGATAAGAAAAATATGATAATCGGCGTAATCCCGAGCACCAGTGCCGGCAGCGCCATATCCCACTGCTTGGAATACTGTCCGAAGAAGGCGAAGGTCGCCAGCGGAATGGTCCGCAGCTCCGGACTTTGCAGAATCAGGGACGGCAGCAGATAGTCGTTCCAGATCCACAAGCTGTTCAGGATGATGACCGTTACGAGCATCGGCTTCAGCATCGGGAGAATGATCCGGCCGAACACGCCGTAGGACGATGCCCCGTCTACCGTAGCCGCCTCTTCGATCTCCAGCGGAATCGATTTTACAAATCCGTGGAACAAGAAGATGGAGAGCGGAATGCCAAGCCCCAGGTAGGATAGAATCAGGCCGACCATGCTGTTATTGACGTTCAGCCATCCGACCACCTGCAGCAGCGGGATCATAATGGACTGGAACGGGATGACCATCGCGGATACGAAGATCATAAACACGATGCGGTTAAAGACCGTGTTCGCGCGGACCATCCGGTAGGCCGCCATCGCGCTGAGCAGCGCGATAATCAGATTGCTGATCACGGTAATGATCAGGGAATTCGTGAAGGCTTCCGGGAATCTCGTAAGCTCCCATGCCTTCGAATAGTTATCCCAGTGGAACATGCTCGGCCAATTGGCCGCGTTGACCATGATGTCGCCCAGCGACTTCACCGAGTTGACGAGCAGGAAGTAAAAGGGCGCTAAAAATAGGATGGCGATGATAAACATCACGACTTGCAGGATCAGGGCCGATGCCGATTGTGAGGATTTGGTCTTCATCAAGCTTCAACCTCCTTATTCTTCGTCAGGCGGACCTGAATGAGGGTGATGACGGCCACCACGATGAAGAAGATCAAGGATTTTGCCGTACCCAATCCATAACGGTTATTCAGGAAAGCTTCATTATACACGTTCATCGCAAGCGACTCGGTCGAGCCGTATGGTCCGCCCTTGGTCAGCGACAGGTTCAGGTCGAACATTTTGAAGGACCAGGATATCGCAAGGAACAGACAGACGGTTACGGCCGGCATAATCAGCGGCACCATAATATTTTTCAGCACCTGGAAGCGGTTCGCCCCGTCAATCTCGGCGGCTTCTAGCACTTCCTTCGACACGTTGGTGATGGAGGCAATGTAGATGATCATCAGATAGCCGGAAGACTGCCATACGAATACCAGAATGATTCCCCAGAATCCGGTAACCTCATCCCCCAGCCAAGGCAGCTGGAAAAACGCGAGACCGGTTACATCTCCAAGCGTCGCAAATCCTTTGATAAAAATGAACTGCCAAATGAAACCAAGCAGCAGACCGCCGATCACGTTCGGCATAAAGAAGATCGTCCGCAGGAAGTTCCGCCCTCTGATCTTCTTGGTCAGGAAGTAGGCCAGGAAAAATCCCACCAGATTGGTTAAAATGACGCCGACAATCGTAAACTTGGTTGTAAACCAAAAGGAGTCGGCAAACGCGCGGTCGCTCGTGAATATTTTGATGAAATTATCGAGTCCCACCCATTCGACATTGCCCGATACGCCGTTCCAATTCGTAAAGGAATAATACATTCCCATGACAAACGGGATTATGATCGTAATGCCGAAAAACAGCAGCGCGGGTCCAATATACACCAGCTGCTGCATCAGCGCAGCCGTTCTTTTGCTATACATGTAAATCCCCCTCCGCTTGTCCTATCGTTTCGTTTCTCTCTGATTCAATTATGCTAAGATTAGTAACATAGCACTACCCTAGGATGTGAACGAATAGGTATAGAAAATTGATCGGCGGGTGAAAGATTTGAACTGGAACAGCATACGCACAAAATTGATCGCCTTTATGATCCTGGCCACGATCATCCCGACGACAGCCGCCTTGATCATCAGTTATGTCACGACGACCAATGCGTTAAAGGAGCGGGCGGTGGTTGAGAACCAAAATCTTCTTTACCAGGGGCGGATGAATCTGGAGAGTGATTTGGAAGAATTGAACCGGAGCTCCTTGACGGTCTATTCCGATCCTGAGTTTTTCCGCAGCCTGTATTACAGCCACGGCAACATCAGCACTGGCGGCAGGCAGTCTGCAACGATGCAGTCGATGTATCATGCCATTACCGGAACGCGGCAGGTCTATCTGTACGTAGACGGTCAGCGGGAGTCCACCTTGTACGCACAAGATATAGCGAGAAAAGCCAGCGACATCAGTCTGTATCGGGAAATTCCGGATCTGCAGGGCCGAAAGCTGTTTATCCAGCCGCCTCATGCCCTGCATACCTACGGCTTTCAACTGGCCTATCCCTATGAAGAGAATACCAAGGTGCTGACGCTGTATCGGGTCATCGAGCGCGTGCCATCCTCGGACCGGCTTGGGCTGCTCGCGATTGATCTGGACATGACGTTCCTCAGCCGGATCAGCAGTCAATTATTCCAGCCTGGGAACGAGCAGCTATACATTACAAGCGAAGACGGGATTGTCATGTATTCCGGAGACGAAAAGCGAATTGGGCAGCCCCTTGGCGAGGATTGGTATAAGACCATCATGGAATCGGGACAACAGCAGGGCTATTTCGAACATAACGACAACATTTATGTGTATAACCGCGTCCAGACCTCTGTCAGCAATTGGACGATGATTAAGGAAATTCCGTCCTCCTATATTTTGAGCAGCGCGGACAAGGCGGCTTTCATCAATATTTTATTGCTTGCGGTATCGTTCATCCTGATCATCGCCGCCATGATCTGGATCTCGGTGCGAATTACCGCTCCGATCCGGGAGCTTGTCGGATTTATGAGCCAGGTAAAGAGCGGGCGCATGACGGTTGATATCGAATCGGACCGCAAGGACGAGATCGGAATTCTGTACCGCAGATTCAGCAGCATGATGGATACGATCAACAACCTGATTTTGCAGGAATACAAGCTGAAGCTGGCCAATCGGACGAACCAGCTCCGGGCGCTCCAGGCCCAGGTGAACCCGCATTTCATGAACAATGCCCTGCAGACCATCGGCACGCTTGCGCTTGAGCATGATATGAAGAGAATTTACTCTCTTATCTCGGCCCTTGCCCGGATGATGCGTTACAGCATGTACAATACCGATAAACCGGTAACGCTTCGCACGGAGCTGAATCACATCAAGGATTACATCGAGCTGCAGAAGGAGAGATTTGAGAACGGGTTCGACTTCAGGTACGATGTGGAAGAGTCCACCTTGGAAATGACTATACCGAAGATGCTGATCCAGCCGCTAGTTGAAAACTTTTTCAAGCACGGCATGAACCCGGTCGCCCAAGACAACTATATCCTCGTTCAAAGCCGGCGTCTCTCCCCTTCGCTCGTGCAGATTACCGTCGAGGATAACGGCAACGGCATGCCGGAGGAGCAGTTCGAAGCGCTGCAAGCGCAGCTGCGTCAATTGGAGGAGCTGGACCTGGAGCAGCTGCAGGTTAGCTCTGAGGACAAGGAGGACCAAAGCGGCATCGGCCTCATCAACATTATGACAAGGCTCAAGCTGTATTCCCGGGGAAAATCCGGGTTCAATCTGGAGAACAACCAGCCGCGTGGCTTCCGTGTTGTTCTGACTATACATGTGGAAGGTGAAACGGATGAAGGCATTGATCGTCGATGACGAGAGCCGCGTGCGCAAAGCGATTCAGCTGCTTGTCCGGTGGGAGGAGCATGGCATTACCGAAATTCAGGAGGCCGCCAACGGGCAGGAAGCAATGGAGATGATCCCCTCTTATCGCCCGAGCCTCGTCCTGATGGACATGCTGATGCCGCTGAAGAACGGTGTCGATCTCATGAAATGGATTCACGAGCATTACCCGGATACGAAATTCATCGTCATCAGCGGGCATGATGATTTCGAATTTGTCCGCAATACGATCCGCTATAGCGGTACGGATTATATTTTGAAGCCGATCGAAGAGGCTGCCATCAATGAAGCCGTCGACAAGGCGGCATCGGCCTGGCGGGCGGAGGAAGCGGAGCGCCGGGCTGCGCAGCAGCAGCACGTGCAGGTCAACGAATACCGGCCGGTGTACTCCGAGAAGCTGCTGACAAGCTTGCTCGAGGATCCGAGCGCCCATGCCCAGGTTGCACGGCGGCTGAAGACTGAAGGCATCGTTCCGGAGTCAGCGGAGCGCGTACGGCTGGCCGTGCTGCAGATCGATCCATCGGACAGTACGTTATTCGAGCGTTTCGGCCATCATCTCGATCTTCTTATGTTTGCCCTGCTGAATATTTGCAATGAATTTCTGCAAAAGGACGGCGTCGGGATCGCATTCCGCCATTTCGGCTCCCATCAACGAATCGTGATCCTCGTCTGGGAGCAGATCGGCGCGCTGACCGCCCGCCTTCATGATATAAACGACGGGATCCACCGGACGCTGTCGCGGCATATGCATTTTGGCACCAGCCCGGCGGGGAGCTACCCCGGGGACATGCCCAAGCTGTATGCCAAATGCCTGTCCTCTCTCGCTTCGCGCGACTTGACGGTGCTCAGCCATTTCATCCATGACGGAGACGAGGTCCGAAGCCTTGCCGGGGATCTGCCCAAGGCCCTCCAGTTCGGAAGCTATGAGGATTCTTGGAAGCTTGCCGTTCTCAGCGGACAGCCTAACCTGATTGCGGATGCAGTCGAAGCGTGGACGCACGAAATCCGCAAAACCGGAGTGATTACACCTGAACTTCTAGCGCAGTGGGACCGGGACATCGAGCGGTTTGCCAACCAGGTCATTTATGAAACGGCTGGTGCCGGATCCGAACCGGTGCACAAGCTCTACCGGGAGGCGTGTTCCGAATTGGAGTCCCCGAATCCCAATAAATACGTATTCTCGCTTGCCGAATGGCAGCACTATTGGACGGGTTTGATGAACCGCCTTTCCTCCGTCCTGCTGTCCAGAACGCAGTCCGGCGGGGAGCTGATCCGCGACATTACGGACTACATCGAGCAGCACTACCAGAACGAGGTGTCGCTGTACGAGATCGCAAGCCGGTTCCATGTGAGCCGGGAATACATCTCCCGTAAATTCAAGCAGCAGCATCAGGTTAACATACCGGAGTATATCAACCGTCTCCGGATCTCCAAGGCGAAAATCCTGCTGCAGAACCCTGCGCTGAAAATGGCGGCGATCGCCGAGATGGTCGGGTTCAAGAACGAGAAGTACTTCAGCCTCGTGTTCAAGAAGCAGGAAGGCATATCGCCGAAGGAATTCCGCAAGCGTTTGACCGATTTCATGTAACGCGGTCTCGCGGGCGGTCTCGCGGGCGGTCTCGCGGGCGGTCTCGCGGGCGGTCTCGCGGGCGGTCTCGCGGGCGGTCTCGCGGGCGGTCTCGCGGGCGGTCTCGCGGGCGGTCTCGCGGGCGGTCTCGCGGGCGGTCTCGCGGGCGGTCTCGCGGGCGAAAAAAGCAGAGCTAGCAGGGAATGCTCCCTGCTGCTCTGCTTTTTCAGTATGGCTCAGCTCCTTCGCCTTAACGGCGATCCGCCGCTACATGCTGCTGCTCAATTTGCCCGATCTACAGCTTCTCCAAAATCATGACGCCCCGCGCAGGGACTTCACACTGCTTCTGCTGTTCCTTGCCCGTCAGTAAATCCTTGTAAACCACATCCCCTAATGGCACGGTCTTAGCTTCCGCCGTATGGTTAAGCACGAAAGTAAATGCCTTATCATCCTTGACCCTGCGGGCAGCCTCCACGCCGGCCGGCGCATCCAGCACCGACTGAATACCGTGCTCTGCGCAGATCGTTTTCATCAAATCCTGCAGGAACTTCGCGTCCGGACTGGATGCAACATACCAGGCTTTGCCTTGGCCGAAACGGTTGACCGTAAGCGACGGCATGCCTTTATAATAGTCCGAGCCATACTCAGCAACGACCTCTGCCCCTTCCGCATGAATCACATCGCACAAAATGCCGCAGTCATAGGAGCCTTTCAGCTCCCCATGCTTGCCCCGGATGATCATCTGATTTTGCTGTCCCGGCAGCAGGGCATCGATCTCCTCGGCCCAAATTCCCATCAGACTGCGCAGCTCGCCTGGATAACCGCCCAGCGTTACGATATCGTTTTCGTTGACAATGCCGCTGAAGAAGGTGGTCAAGAAAGTGCCTCCCCGAGACACAAATTCCTCGACGCGCTTGGCGAATCCCGGCTTCACCATATACATGACCGGAGCAATGACAACGTCATATTGGGACAGATCCTCTTCCACGCTGATCATATCCGTCTGAATATGCAGCTGGTGCAGCGCATCATAATACTTATGCACTTCGCTAACATAATTCAGCGCGACCGTCGGACCGCTGGACAGCTCAATCCCCCAACGGTTCTCCCAGTCGTACATGATCGCTACTTTCGTCTCGGAGCGTGCATCCAAAAGCCGGTCCCCGAGCTGCTGCAGCTCCTTGCCCAGCTCCGCACATTCACGGAACACGCGGGTATGCTCATGGCCGACATGCTCGATCACCGCGCCGTGATATTTCTCGCAGGCACCGATCGAACGGCGCAGCTGGAAGAACATAACCGTATCCGCCCCATGGGCAACCGCTTGGTAGCTCCATAGCCGCATGACGCCGGGGCGCTTCGCCGAGTTGTACGGCTGCCAGTTCTGAACGCTCGGCGTTTGCTCCATCAGCATGAACGGCTGCCCGCTCTTAAGCCCGCGCATAAGCGCATGCGTCATCGCCGTAAAGCTGAACGGAGTATCGAGCGATGGATAATTGTCCCATGAGACAACGTCCATCTCCTTGGCCCATTTGAAATAGTCGAGCTCCGGATAAAAGCCCATCAGATTGGTGGTTACCGGGATATCCGGTGTGATGCGTTTCAGCTCATCCCGTTCGAGTTTATAGCAGTCTAACAGGCTGTCAGACTGGAAGCGGCGGTAATCAAGGGAAATTCCTTGGAAATTCGTCCGGTTGCCGCCCCATTCCTCACTCAGTGCATTCGGGACGACGATATCCTCCCAGTCGTAGAACGTATGCCCCCAGAAGCGGGTATTCCATGCTTTATTGAGCGCATCTAGCGTCCCGTAACGCTGCTTGAGCCACACACGGAATGCCTCCGCGCAATTGTCGCAATAACAGTAGCCGCCGTACTCGTTCGATACATGCCAGATCAGAACAGCCGGGTGATCCTTATACCGCTCTGCTAACTTGCTTGCCATGAGCTTCGCATATTTGCGGTACGTAGGGCTGTTCGGGCAGGAGTTATGCCGTCCGCCGAACCTCCGCTTGCGGCCCTCGTAATCGACGCGCAGAATATCCGGATATTTCCGCGCCATCCAAGCCGGATGAGCGGCCGTGCTTGTTGCGAGGCAGACATAAACGCCATTCCGGTACAGCCTGTCGATGGTCTCATCCAGCCAGGCGAAATCGTAAGTATCCTCCTCCGGTTGATTCAGTGCCCACGAGAACACGTTGATCGTCGCGACATCGATGCCAGCCAGCTTAAACATGCGGTCGTCCTCTTTCCAGATCTCCTCGTCCCACTGCTCCGGATTATAGTCGCCGCCGTACCACATTTTCGGTAATTTTTCATTAATCATAGCCGTTCCCCATCCTCCCATAACCATTATCTGTCGTTAAAAAGGTATTTTCGCTCGTTCCATCCTCCAAAAGTAGCAACCCTTATCTCAATTCCTCGAACATATCCCTTTAGGGGACTTGTTGCTCGAGTTTCCGCCTCAGGTCCCTGAGCAAGTCCCTTTTAAGGACTTGCTACTCGAATTTCCGCCTCAGATCCCTGAGCAAGTCCCTTTTAAGGACTTGCTACTCGAATTTCCGCCCCAGGTCCCCGAGCAAGTCCCTTTTAAGGACTTGCTACTCGAATTTCCGCCTCAGATCCCTGAGCAAGTCCCTTTTTAGGACTTGCTACTCGAATTTCCGCCTCAGGTCCCCGAGCAAGTCCCTTTTAAGGACTTGTTACTCGAAATATTACCCCAGTTAGCCAAACAAGTCCCTTTTGAGGACTTGTTGTACGTTCCCACACACTACATATCAGTCCTAACCACACTACCTGGCACCCTCCACAGCCACTGCCAAGAGCCCTCACTAACCACGCGGCTAAGCGCCCTCCACAGCCACACTGCCTAGATGCCCTCCCTAACAGGCTCAGGCACGCTCTAACGGGAGCACGCGATACGTCTCTCCCTTGACCGTGTCGAAGGAGCAGCGCTCGCCCGAAGCCGCAGCTGATCCGTCCTCACGCTGCACCCGCACCGGGATCCCGCAGCTGACGCTGCAAGGCTGCCCATGGGTTGACGTGATCGACGCCGATGCCAATGCGCCGTCCTTCCACTCCATGTCAATCAGGAAGCCGCCCCGCGCCTTCAAGCCGCGGACGGCACCCGAGGACCATGCAGCCGGCAGCGCGGGCAGCAGCACAATCTCGCCCAGATGGCTCTGCAGCAGCATTTCGGCGAGGCCGGCAGCTCCGCCGAAATTGGCGTCGATCTGGAACGGCGGATGATCGCCGAACAGGTTCGGGTGAACCGAACGGGTTAGTAAAGTCCGCACGTATTGATAAGCCAGCTCCGGCTGCTGCAGCCTTGCGAACAGATTGATGAGCCACACACAGCTCCAGCCCGTATGTCCGCCTCCGCTCCGGATTCGGGACATGAGCGACTGCAGGGCAGCTTCCGCCAACTCGGGCGTATCCCGCAGAGTGATATCGGTGCCGGGATACAGGCCGTACAGATGCGATACGTGCCGATGGCCCGGTTCCGCCTCCGCAAAAGGCTTGCTCCACTCCATCAGCCGCCCGTCATCATCGATTTGATATGGAAGGAGCCGCTCCAGCGCGCTCCGCAGCTCTTCCTGCAGCTCCCGGTCGATCTCCAGCAGCTCGGAGGCTTCAAGGCAATGACGGAACAGTTCGCGAATCAGCGCCATATCCATCGTGGACCCTGCCGATACGCTGCATGGCACGCCTTCCTTCGTCAAGAACTGATTCTCCGGCGATGTCGACGGGCTGGTAACCAGATGTCCCTCACCGTTTTCGATCAGCCAATCCAGGCAAAATAGCGCCGCCTCCCGCATGAGAGGGTAAGCCGTGTTCCTTAAGTACTCCGGATCCGGGTTGAATACATAGTGCTCCCATAGATGGCGGCACAACCAAGGGCCGGCCATCGGCCAAAACGCCCACATGGCCCTTCCATTGCTTGGATTAGCCATTCGCCATAGGTCAACATTATGATGTGCGGCCCATCCCCGGGCATTGTAATGAATTTTGGCCGTCCGTGCTCCGCTGACGGCTAGCTCCCGGACCATTTGGATCAGCGGTTCATGACATTCGCTCAGATTGCCCGTCTCCGCTGCCCAGTAGTTCATCTCCGTATTGATATTGGTCGTATAATTGCTGTTCCAAGGCGGCTGAACATGAGGGTTCCACAGCCCTTGGAGATGCGCCGGCTGGGTTCCGGGGCGGGAGCTTGCCATCAGCAAATATCGCCCGTATTGGAACATCAGCGCCTCCAGCGATGGATCCTCCTGACCTCCGGCGTAAGCCGCCAGGCGCTGATCCGTCGGGATCGCCTCCATCCGGGCACGATGCTCGGCATCGCCCAGCTCCACCGCCACCCGTCCGAAGAGCGCCCAATGCTCCTCCGTATGCCGCAAACGCAAGGCTTCGTCATCATACCCGGCAGCAGCTTCAAGACGGGCGCTGCACAGCCTTGCCGGATCGCTCCCCTTAGCCCCCGGCATGACGTCAAAGCCTTCGAAGTCCGTGGCTGCCGCAACATGCAGCGTCACGGCACCGGCGCCGGTAACCGTCAGGACATCGCCGTGTATGCCGATGCGGCCCCCATCCGCCCGGACAGCGACCTGCATTTCATATCGGAGCCCCCTTCCTTCCTCGTATAATATCGATTGGGGGTGGTCACCTCGGTAGTTATCCGCGATGTGCGTCGGCGCATGTCCGAACAGCCGCATAACGCCGCCGGGCGTAATATCAGTCTCATAGCTCAGAGGCGACTGCAGCTTCAGCTTCAGATGAATGCTCCCTTCGGCACTGCCCGTATACCGGATCACCGCGATCTGGTCCGCCGCGCTGATAAACATCTCCCTTTGAAAGCGCTCACCTCGCCCGGTCCGAAACACTACCGAAGCAACCCCATTGCCCAGATCCAGCTCGCGCCGGTAATCCGACTGCCCGTCATCGATCCCCGTTTGTTCGATCAGCAGGTCCCCGAGCGGTAAAAAGGCTTCCGTATTCCGGCCAACCATCCGTTCCTCAATCAGCTTCTCGGCCTCCGCATATTTCTCGGAAGCGATCAATTCCCTGGCCGCTTGCAAATAACGAAGCGCCTCGTAATTGTTCGTATCCCTCGGGAATCCGGACCAGAGTGTATCCTCATTCCATTGAATACGCTCCTCCTGAATGCCCCCGAACACCATTGCGCCAAGGCGTCCGTTCCCTAGAGGAAGCGCCTCTTCCCATACGGAAGCCGGCTTGTCGTACCATAGCTTATAGGATCTGCGCGGATTCGTTTCCAGCTTGATCTCCTCCTTTTCGCGTAACGTGCATCATCTCATAGTCGTCGATTTGCCATTGTGCGCCAAGCGAGTTCTTGTTCTCCTAATGATTTCTTCTTGATTGTATTTCTCCATTTCGAGGGCAGACCCTCCCATCTGCGAACCTGTAACTGAAAAATATTAAATGTCCTGCGCCGAGGTTGGTCCCCGAAATAAGAAGGGGCCTGCACGAGGCCGGCCCCTTCTTGAACTTTAGCTGTTCCACAGCTCGACGCGCTGACGCACGAGCTCGGTATATTCCTTCTCCATTTTTTCCGCTCCGGCATCGTTCAGCTCTTTGATGAACTGATCATACAGCTGATCGAATTTCGCCGGATCGGCCAGAATGATTTCCGGAATGCGCTTGCGTGTAATCTCTTCCACTTTTTTGTACGTAATATTAATGTTGGAGTCGCTTGGCACCGGAATGTTGTAAGCTACGCCCCACGGCTTCACAGGGAATTCTTCCTTCTTCGGCCACAGGTCCTTCCACATTTCAACGCCGTAAGCCTTCAGCGTTTCCTTGGCGGATGGCGTGTAGTTCTCTTTGATCGTTTCCGGGAAGTTCGTCGTATAGTAGTTGCCCGTCGAATCCTTCACGCCGTCGCCATAGCGCGGGAAGATGGCGTTATACAAACCGATGCCCGTTTCTTTAGTGAAGTTGGCATTGTCATAGGTTTTGCGCTCCTGGACCTCTTCCGGAATGACGCGCTTGCCGTCCACGACGTTATAATGCTCGCCCTCAATACCCCAATTCATCAAAATTTGCCCTTCCTCGGAAGCCAGGTAATCCAGGAACTTGATAATCCGAACCGGATCCTTCGCGGAAGACGTGATGCCTACACCCCATCCGGCGACATAACCGGTATCCTGGAACGTTGCATCCTTCGTCGTTTCATCCAGCTGGATCGGGAATCTCGCATAGGTACGGTTCTCCTTGCCGGCGGATCTCAGCGCGTTCGTTGCATTGCCGAAGCCCCACTCCTGGTCAATCACGCCGAGCACGCGGCCGGAGGAAATCTTCGCTTCATATTGGTCCGTCTTCTGAACGAACGTTTCTTTATCCAAAAGGCCCGAAGCATTCATATGGTTCAGCCAGCGGAAGTACTCTTTCTCTTCCGGACGCTTGTAGTGCAATTTAGCTTCCGTCGTTTCCGGATCGATGTAGTATTCACCGTCATCGGATACGCCGGTTGCGATAAACGCCGGGTTCGTCACGGAGATCATGATTCTCCATCCGTCCGCATTCAGCGTCAGCGGAATCGTTGGCTGGCCGTCAATGGTCGGATGCTTCTCATAGTACTCTTTCAGTGCATTCTCGTAGTCCTTCACCGTCTTGAGCTCAGGATATCCAAGCTCCTTCAGCACTTCATGCTGAATCTGGAACGTGCCTCCGGCATCAAGCGCTTCATGATCCACCGCTGCAAGCGTCGGCAGAACATAGATGGCTTCGTCCTCGTTGCTCCACTTCAGACGGCTCATGTAATCGCCGTACACCTTCTTGATGTTCGGCGCATGCTCTTCGATCAGATCCGTCAGATCAATAAAAGCGCCCGCATCCACGAACAGGTTAGCGTCACCCTTAGCAAACACCAGGTCCGGATACTCACCGCTCGCGACCATCAGCGGCAGCTTCTGGTTGGAGCCGTCAACTGCATATTCGGCTTGAATCGTAACACCGGTTTTCTCGGTCAACTTCTTGCCGACGGCATCCTGCATATTCACCCAGTTTGCATTGGAGTCCGCGCTGTAATAGGTCATCGTCATCGGCTCCAGCTTCTCTTCCTGCTGGGCATCCGTTCCGCCGTTTTCTTTTTGTCCGCCGTTTGCGCTATTGCCGCTGTCACCGCCGCATGCTGCAAGAACGAACGTTGCCATCATCATGACCGCTAACAGCAACGATAATCTCTTCTTCTGTTTCATTGCTTTACCCCCTAATCTAAAGTGTAAATAATCTATCGTTTAACAGGCATAAGGGCCTGCTTGATAGCTGTAAGCCATCAGCTTTTTACTGCGCCGAGCGTCATGCCCTTCACGAAGTAACGCTGCAGGAACGGGTAGACGATCAGGATCGGAACCGTGACCACAATCGTAATGGCCATCTTAATCGATTCCGGAGATACCTGTTTCACGATCTCGGCCATGTTCTGGCCGGTCATCATGCCGCTTTGCTGACCCTGCGTGCTCTGCAGCACCTTCATCAGCTCGAATTGAAGCGTTGTCAGATGAGGCGCGGAGCCGTTGTACAGATACGTATCGAACCAGGAGTTCCACTGCCCGACGGCCAGAAACAGCGCAATCGTTGCGAGCACGGGCTTGCACAGCGGAAGGATAATCCGGTAATAAATCGTAAAATCATTGGCGCCGTCCAGCTTGGCCGATTCCTGCAAGGAATACGGCAGGCCGTCGATGAATGACCGGATGACGAACACGTTGAACGCGCTTACCATTCCCGGAATGATGTAGACCAGGAACGTGTTCATCATGTTCAGATCCCGGATCAGAATAAATACCGGTATCATGCCGCCCGAGAAATACATCGTCAGCGCAAGAAAAGTCGACATGAACTTTCTGCCCTGAAAATCGACCCGGCTCAGCACATAACCGAGCATCGTGCCGCTAAGCAGGCCGAGCAGCGTTCCCGTCAGCGTCCGAAGGACCGTAATTTTCGCTCCGGTGAGCAGTCCTTCGTATTGAAAAATCTGTACGTAATTTTCGAAAGTGAATTTACGGGGCCAAATCGTAATTCCTCCGCGCACCGTATCGACGGAGTCGTTCAAGGAAATGGCCAGTACGTTTAAAAAAGGATATAAGGTCACGATCATGACAAGCGTCATAAACGTGTAGTTCACAATATCAAACACCCGGTCGGAGAGCGAGGGCTTGAATGCTGCTTTGGTACGTGCCATGCGGGTCCCTCCTCCTTACATAATCGATTGCTTGGTAAATTTTTTGAAAACGCCGTTCGCGACGAGCAGCAGGATGATGCTGACGATCGAGTTGAACATCCCGATGGCCGTACCGAAGGAAAAGCGTCCCATGCCAAGCCCGTAATTCAATGCATAGAGATCCAGGACCTGGGAGTAATCCACCACCAGCGGGTTGCCGAGCAGGAACTGCTTCTCGAAGCCGATGCTGATCAGATGTCCGATCGACATAATGAGCAGGATCGCAATCGTCGGCGCAATGCTTGGAATCGTAATATGCCAAATCTGGCGGATGCGGCTTGCGCCGTCGACCTTGGCGGCCTCAAACTGCTCTTGGTCGATGCCTGAAATCGCTGCCAAATAGATGATCGCGTTCCAGCCCATTTCCTTCCACAGATCCGAGCCGGTTACGATATACCAGAACCAGCTTCCCTGCGCCATAAACTGAATCGGCTGGTCGATGATGCCGAGCCACATCAGCAGCTGATTGACAGCGCCTCCATCAACGGACAGCATTTTGGTCACGATCCCGGCTACAACGACCCAGGATACGAAATGGGGAAGATACGAAATCGTCTGAACCGTCCGTTTAAAAACGCTTCCACGAAGCTCATTGAGAAGCACAGCGAACAGGATCGGAATCGTGAAGCCGACGATCAGCCCCATAAAGCTCATAGCCAGCGTATTTCGCAAAACCAGATAAAACTTTTCATCCGTAAACAGGGCCACGAAGTGATCGAACCCGACCCATTTTTGCTCAAATACGCTTCTGCCCGGCCTGTAGCTTTGGAACGCCATGAGCCAGCCCCATATCGGCAAATAACTGAAGATGAACACGACAATGATGAAGGGCAGCGACATGCCGTACAGTATTTTCTGCTCCTTGAAAGTGGCCCAAAAGCCTTTCTTTTTCTTCTTTCTGGTGGCAGGTTGGACGCTGCCTTCTCTCTCTGTTACCGCTTTCAAGCCAACCCCTCCTCTCTTGTATACCCTGATGATAAACGAAGCCGCAGGAAGGGGGTACCCAAAGGATTCGTGCAAAAATCATATGAAAATTAGACATTGTTCCTCCCGATCCCGGCCATATCCTATGGGGAGGGACAAACAAAAATAGACGCGCACCATAGACGCGTCTTCGGGCAGAATCAAGGCAGCCCTTACCTGCGGAAGCGAAAAGCACCGGAACAAGCCTTGGCATCAAGCTGCAGCCGGCTATCCCGTCCAAGGCATCCGCCGTGACGTGAGATAACACACTGCTCCCTTAAAGCTCCAGCTCTTTGCGATAATTCGACGGCGAGGTTCCAACATATTTTTTAAACTTGCTGTGGAAGTAATCCACGTTGGTATACCCTACCTTCTCCGCAACCTGGTACACCTTCATCCCCTGTTTCAGAAAATCCTTGGCCTTGTCGATTCGGACCTTATCCAGATACGTGTTAAAGTATTCACCTGTTGTATTTTTGAACATTTTGCCCAAGTAAGCGCTGTTGTAATTGAATACCGAGGCCAAGGTTTCCAGCTTAATATTGTCGCTGTAATTTCGTTGGATCAGGTCCAGTATGCGCTTCATCTCCTGATCCCGCCCCCCTCTGCCCGCCTGCCACACCAGCTCCTCCAGGAATTGGACGGAGTGCCGGCACAGATCAAATACGGTCCTTTGGCGGAAGATTGCAGCTATCCGGTCCGAGTATTCCTTCGTCCGCGATTGCAGCTCGGTATGATGCAGCGTCAGCTTGTTATGCACGCTGGTCAGCAGCTCGACGAAGGCGCTCTTCATGTCCGCTTCGGAATAACGATCCCGGATCATGCCCAAGGCGGCGGAGCGGAGCAGCTTCTGCTGAATGTCCGCGTTGCCGACGTCCACTGCGTAGTACAGCTGCTCCATGAACGGACCGGGCTCATACCCTTCCGATGGCTCAGCCCCGTTCTCGCCGCCGAAAGGCACCGACTCCGGGTACAGCAGCTCGCCAGGGGCATAGAAGAATCGCCGCCGCAGCAGCTTCTTGGCCGCATGGTAGGACTTGACGGTATCGGCGGCCTCCCGCACAGGCTGCCCCATGGCGGCCGTAATAGCGGCTCCGGCCGCGCTTGCTGCCGTCTCGAGCCGGCCCTGCAGCTCTTTCCTTCCGGAGGCGGACAGCACCGGTACCGGCATAAGCAGACCGAGGAAGCCATGCAACGAAAATACGATGCCGCTGCCCTCCCTCTCGAAGGCTTCCACCAGCTTTTCCTTCAGGAGGCGATCCGGTTCATCGCTCGATTCATCGGAGCCGTGAACATAAACAAGTGCAACCTGATAATGGTCCCAAGCAAGTCCCAGCTGCTCGGCCAGCTGGCGGGATGCCGCATCCACTCCCGCCTCCTGTTCCTGCCGGAGCCAGGATTGAATGAGCTGCTCGCGGCTGATTTCCGAGGCGGCCTGATTCAGCGCCATCCACTGACGCTCCTGCTCGATCGTTTCCTTCATCTGCATCAGGTAAGCGGACAGCTCATCCTCATCTACCGGCTTGAGCAAATATCCGTCAACCCGATGGGAGATAGCCCGCTTGGCATAATCGAAATCGGCGTAACCGCTGAGGATCAGAAGATGAATCGCCGGATCGACGGAGCGGACCGCCTCGATCAGCTGCAGACCGTCCATGCCCGGCATGCGAATGTCCACCAGCATGACGTCCGGCGCATAACGCTTGTGCTTCTCAAGCGCTTCGTTTCCGTTGGCAGCTGTGTCCACGACCTCGTACCCCAGCTCGCTCCAAGGCACTATACTCTTCAAACCTTGACGCAGTTTAGGCTCATCATCCACGATCAGCACTTTAATCATCGATTTCTCCTCCTGTCGGAATACTGAATTCTATACGGGTGCCCTCTCCCGGCTCGCTATAAATGGCCAAGCCGGATTCGGGGCCATAAGTCAGCTGGAGTCTGACATGCACGTTGCGCAAGCCGATTCGGCCGCCCTCATGCTCGTCGGATTCATTCAGGAAGCTGTGTATCATCTCGAGCCGTTCCGGAGTAATGCCTGCCCCGTTATCCTCGGTTACGACGAGAATCATGCCACGCTGGGCTGTAACCCTAACCCGGATAAACGTGCCGTCTTCCTTGTGGTCCATGCCGTGAATGACGGCATTTTCAACGAGAGGCTGGATAATCAGCGGAGGGATCCTGACCGGCTCGGCATCCGGATCCACCTCCAGCTCATATTTCAACCGGTCTTCATACCGAAATTTCTGAACGTCCAGATAGCATCGCACCATCTCGATTTCGTCCTTGATCGTCGTCTTTCCGCTTCCGACCTCAAGATTGCTGCGCATCATCTTCCCGAGCAGCCGGACGATTCGGGCGATCTCGCGCTCGCCCTTCAAATGGGCCTCCATCCGTATCGCTTCCAAGGCATTGAACAGGAAATGGGGATTGATCTGACTGGCCATCATTTTAAACTTGATTTCACTTTGCTTCTGCTCCAAGCGCCGCTTCTGCAAATTGGATTCCTGCACTTCGTTCATCAGCTCATTAATGCTTCCGACCATGGAGTTGAACTGGCGGGACAATTGCCCGATCTCGTCTTTGCCGTCAATCTCCATCGCCACGGCAAGGTTCCCGGTCCCTACCTTTGTAATATGCTTGCTAAGCCTTAGCAGGCGGTTTGAAATGAGCGAGGAGAAGCTGTAGATCAGCAGGACGGCCAGCACCAGGCTAATGATGATGACCGTCATCACCAGCCGGTTAATCCGGTTCGCTTCGGCTACGATGCTGTCGATGGAGAAGATCGAGATAATTCTTAGGCTGTTCTGCCCCATCTCCGGATTCAGCGGTTCAATGAGCACCTTGGATGCTTCACGATCAATGACCGCCTCGTAGGACCCGCTCGGTTGATAAACCGTGCCGGAATCATCATGGATTTCGGACAGCGTCCTGCCGTAAAGATCCGGGCGGTTGGCAGCAACGATATTGTTCTTGCTGTCCGCTATGATCGTGTAGAACGATTCCTGATTCAGAATCGTATTCAGCATGCCCGTGTTGACGTTGATAACCAGCACGCCGCGGTTGTCTTTGCTCCCCAGGTCCACTCCCTTGATCAGGCTGAGGTAGTGCTTCCCGTCACGCTCATCAACAATATAATCCCAGTGAATGACGCCGATATTTTCCTGGGCCCGGACGTACCATTCCGCCTGCCGGATCTCTTCTTCCGGATAGATGAATTCCCAGTTGTTCAGCATGGTCTGGTTCTCGCTGTAAAAGCGAATGTTGGAGATCTCTTTATACATCTGTTTCGCCTGCTGAAGATCCGGATAAGCACGATAGGCGACAAACACATCGTATACGCTTTCATATTGGCGGTTGGCCAGGTTTTTGAGCCGCTCATCATATGAAAGCCGGTAGGATAGATCATCCGACACGTTAAGTACCTCTGTCGACCGCTTCTTCACCCGGTCCACGTTCTGGTACGCTTGCTCCAAGGCATTGTTAAATGCAAACTTACGGAGCTCTCCCGTCAGGAAAATGCTGACGATTGAAACCGGAACAAATACGACCACGACAAAGGATAAAATCAATTTCGTTCGGATTTTCATATCATTCATCAGTTGAATGAAATACGATAACATCGAATGGTTTTCGCTCCTGTCTTGCATAGACGTCGGCAGATCCGAGGAAACGGTTACAAATAATTGCCGTTGGTGGCCCAAACTCCCTGCCGCTCCCCAATTATATCAGGATAAACATCCCTTCTTGATCAACCAAAAGATGGAAGAAGCCCGACTCCAGCACAGGGCTGGTCCGGGCTCACCTTCCTTATTAACAAGCAGCCAATCTTGCGCTTCCGAAAACTATCCTTTCAGTTGAACGGCGAATTCCGCTTTCCGGCCCCCGGCCACGTCAATCCGGCCTTCCGCCAGAGTCGCCCCTTCTCCGTCTACGGAGACAGCTTCGCCCGTGCCGTACAGCTTCACGGAGAACGGCTTGCCGCTGCCCTCGGATGTCAGGCTAATCCGGTTTCCAACACGGACAGCGCGTACGGACAGTTCAATCTGACCTTCCATGTTGCGCACCGTTACCGATGCCTCTTGACCATCTTCCAAGGCATACAGCCCCAGCTCCACTCCGTCTGCATAGTCATAATCCGGCCGGTTGTCGTTAGCGCCCTGCGCCAGGAAAGAGTTGCCCCGTACGAAGAGCGGCAGACTGAGGAAATCATAGGTCTCCTTGCGCCATGAACCACCTTCCACCGTTTCGCCGGTCAGCAGATGCGTCCAGCGCCCGTGCGGAAGATAATACGATACTTCTCCCTTCTCGCTGAAGACCGGAGCAACCAGCAGCGAGTCGCCAAGCATATATTGACGGTCCAGCATTTCGACGGCCGGGTCTTCAGGGAATTCCAGGAACATGGCCCGCATGCTCGGAATCCCGTGCTCCGAGGCTTGAACCGCTGTATTGAACAGATACGGCATTAGACGGCTCTTCAGCTTGGTGAAGAAGCGCGTAACATCGACGGCCTCTTCGTCGTATGCCCAAGGCACCCGATAGGACGTGCTGCCGTGCAGGCGGCTGTGGCTCGACAGGAGACCGAACGCCAACCAGCGCTTGAACACATGGGCCGGCGCCGTATTCTCGAAGCCGCCGATATCATGGCTCCAGAAGCCGAAGCCGCCTAGGCCGAGCGACAAGCCGCCGCGAAGGCTCTCTGCCATGGATTCGTAATCGGCGTAGCAATCGCCGCCCCAGTGAACCGGGAACTGCTGTCCGCCAACCGTAGCGGAACGCGCGAATACGGCCGCTTGATTTTTCCCGAATTTCTCCACAAGCACTTCGAATACCACTTTGTTGTAGAGCTGGGTGTAATAATTGTGCATTTTATGCGGATCGGATCCGTCGAAATATACGACATCGGTTGGAATCCGCTCGCCGAAATCCGTTTTGAAGCTGTCCACGCCCATGTCCGCCAGCTCGCGGAGATAGCCTGCATACCATTCGCATGCATCCGGATTCGTGAAATCCACAAGCGCCATCCCCGGCTGCCACAGATTCCACTGCCACACGTCGCCGTTAGGCTTCTTCACGAGATATCCCTTCTCCCATCCTTCCTCAAAAAGACGCGAGCGCTGGGCGATATACGGGTTGATCCATACGCAAATTTTCAGGCCCTTCTCTTTCAGGCGCTTCAGCATGCCTTCCGGATCCGGGAATACTTCCTCATCCCATTGGAAATCGGTCCAATTCAGCCCCTTCATCCAGAAGCAGTCGAAATGGAAGACGTGCAAAGGAATGTCGCGCTCCAGCATCCCGTCCACGAATGAATTGACCGTAGCTTCGTCATATTGTGTCGTGAACGAGGTTGAGAGCCACAAGCCGAAGGTCCAGGCCGGAGGCAGCGCCGGCTTGCCTGTCAGATTCGTATATTTATCGAGCACGCCTTTCGGATCGGGACCATCGATGATGAAGTACTCCAGCGACTCGCCTTGAACGCTGAACTGCACCTTCTTCACCTTCTCGGAGGCCACCTCGAAGGAGACGAGATCCGGCTGATTCACGAATACGCCGTAGCCTTTGTTCGTGATGTAGAACGGGATGTTTTTATAAGCCTGCTCGGAGCTTGTGCCCCCGTCCTGGTTCCAGATGTCGACGGTTTGGCCGTTCTTCACGAAGGACGTGAAGCGCTCGCCAAGCCCATATACCCATTCGCCTACGCCAAGATCCAGCTCCTCGCGCATGTAGGTCTGTCCGCCGTCCTCAACGATGTGGGCGATCGATTTGAAGCCGCTGCCCGTGATACGCTCGTCTCCACGATAGAAATGAACCGACCACTGCGGGCCTTTCTTGATGACGACGCTCAAGTTTCCGCTGCGAAGCACAGCCTCCTCGCCATTCTCCTCAATAACTGCATGGCTGCCTTCTTCCTTATACAGCTCGAATGCCGGTCCAAGGTCGCGTACGCCTGCATAATGGACAAGCTTGACGCCGATCACGCCCGGAGCCGGAGAATGGAACTGCACGGTAATGAGCTGCGCGTTGATAGTTGCTCCTCTGCCTGGAATCGGGGCTGTCGAGGCGTACGCTGTGAGCGTGTTGCCTTTCACTGCAAAATCATAGGCCTGTACCGCTCCTGCAATCGAGAAGCCTTCACGTACCAGCCAGTTGCCGTCCGTAAATTTCATGATAGGAACCGCCTTTCTATATTCTGAAAATTGATTATTGGGTTGAAAGCGTTATAATGTCATTATACTGATATATTTTTAATGGAACTATCAATATCCGGTCATTTTATAGCACAATCTTGACGTTTAGATGCAACCCATTCATTTCCTGAAAAGCCCGAAGGAGGATTCAAGCATGGATCAAACGCTGCACCGGTCCTTCAAAGAAAGCAAGGCTCATGGCAGCGAACGCTTTCCGTTCGGGATTTACTGGTACCAATTTGCCCCGGGGGCTCATGTTGTAGACTCCCACTGGCATACGGAATCCGAAATCTTCTATTGCATCGAAGGCGAGGTGTTGTTCCAAATCAACGATACCGAATATGTTCCGGTTCGCGCTGGCGAAGCCCTGTTTATCGACGGCTCCGATATCCATACCGGCCACGCCCGAGGGGATCAAGGCTGCAGCTTCTGTGCCATGGTATTCGATTTCGGCATGCTCGCAAGCGCCCAGTACGATGCGCTCCAGGAAGGCATGATCGTTCCCTTTCAGGAACGGAAGGCCACCTTTCCTAGGCTGATTACCTCCGAGACGGATGGTGCGCTGCTCCAGCATATCAAGGACATGATCGCCTTATCCAAACAGCCGCCGCCCGGTTATGAAGCCGCAATCAAAGGCCATCTGTACCTTATGCTCCATCACGCCGCCGCATCCGGCAGGCTGGTGAACCGCAGCCGTTCCGATGCGGCCGATACATCAAGAACCGAGCGGCTGAAGAAGGTGATCGTCTATATTCAAAACAACTACCATCGCCCGATTCGAATCAGCGAGCTGGCCGACCTGATCCCGATGAGCGAGGGTCAATTCTGCCGCTTCTTCAAATCGATGACCGGTCAGACGCCGGTAGATTATATGAACTCCTATCGGGTGCGGCAGGCAGCGGAGCTGCTGCGTCAGCCGGAACATAAAATATCCGACATCGCACTCGATGTCGGATTCGGGCATATCAGCTATTTTGTTCGGGTATTCCGCAAAATCATGAACTGCACGCCTTCAGAATATCGCAAAAATTTATAATTTCGGGGGTACTGCCTCTACCCTCTTAATATATTTCACCAGTGTCTCTACATTATAATAAGCAGTGGCGATATTGTTCTGGCTGTTCATCTGCTCGGGGTCTTATTTATATCGTGCTCGTCGCCGGCTTCGGCTTCAGGGCCGCCTGTTCGGAGCCCTAGGGATCTGCATTCCCATATTGATCGGAACCGTTATACATAGTCTCCCGTAAGATTCGTATCCTTTGCGGGGATCGCAGTAGATAACGCCAACGAAGGACAACAAAATGGTCAACAACCAGCGAACAAGCAAAACACGCCGTTTAAAGCGAGAGTTTCGCCCTAGAACAGCGTTCCTAATATATTGGTGACCGATTATTGCCGGACCTCCCTATGGATCCGGACAAACGGACAGCGAATCGGAGACTCGGCGCTGTCGTCAAGGAAATATTGCTTCCATTCGTAATTGTCTTCTTGTCCGTACAAATTCAAATCCGGGTGCGGCGGCACGGCATCATACGCCTCTAGGCGTTCCCTGATCAGCTTCTTGGTCCGCTGAGCCTGCCGGGCTTTGGCGTTGAATTGCCGCAAAACCCAGCGCGGCGTGAACGCAAGCATCATGCAAGGAAAATGCCGGCTCCTGCGCTTCTCATGCGCCGGCGTCCCGCAGTAAACGAAATACGGCTCGCCGCCATAACAAAATTCCCATAAGTGATGTGACGGCTCATCCGGTATGGACTCGGGCCATGGCTGCGGGTCATACGCTGTTGCCCGGCTCAGCAGAGCCCAGAACAGCCTCTCGTAATATTCGACGCCATTGCGGCCGTCCCCATCCTTTCCGGTATGGATCATAACCACCAGCGATGTATAGTTTCCGTATTCTCTTGAATGGAGCCCATACTCATGAAGCAGTGAAGCTAATTCACCGGATGCTTCCTCGATTGAATACCTGCTAAGGTTGAGAAAGCCGTATCGGAAATGCTTCAAAGCATGGCCCTGAACGGCCGGAATACAAGGGAATTTGGCGGTCTTATCCGTCATTTTCGCTATCAGGCTGTCAGCGGCTTCAAGCTGCCAGGCCTCCGGCAGATGAAACAAGGCATCCGTATCCAGCAGTGTTGTCCGTGTGCTCATTACCAGTCCCTCCCCTTTCTTCAGCATATAGGGGGGAACAAAAATAGGTGACTGTACCAGCCAAAATTAACATGATTTTAGAAAACCGTTTCACGAAGCTTGAACTTTCTGATATCTTAAGTAGAGAAGAAAATTACCATTCCAGGCTTACGCCTTAATTACCATAGAGAGGATTCTTTCACATTATGTCTAAACCCCTGCTAAACGATCAGATTCAAAATGCCAAGCCGGCCAAAAAGCCGAGGCCTACCGCACCGCCCGTTCGACTGTTCGCGCTGGGAGGGCTTGGGGAAATCGGCAAAAATATGTATGGCGTCGAGTTCAAAAACGAAATCATCCTCATTGATGCCGGCCTGAAATTTCCCGATGCCGAAATGAGCGGTGTCGACTACATTATTCCGGATATCCGGTATTTGATTGAAAACAAGCATAAAATTAAGGGTCTGTTCCTGACGCATGGCCATGAGGACCATATCGGGGCTATCCCTTATGTGCTTCGTCAAATTCAGATGCCGATATTCGGAGGCCCTTTGACCATCGGATTGGTCCGTGCCAAGCTTGAAGAGCATCGACTGCTGGATCAAAGTGATCTGCGGCTCTTCCATGAGGACGAGACCATCTCTTTCAAGCATCTGTCCGTTCATTTCTTCCGGACAACCCACAGCATTCCGGACGCCTTTGGCATCGTTGTCGAAACTCCATACGGTCCTGTTGTACATACCGGGGATTTCAAATTCGATTTCACGCCGGAGGATAAGCCCGCCGATCTTCATAAAATATTAAAGCTTGGCGCACGCGGCGTACTCGCGCTGATGGCGGACAGCACCAACAGCGAACGCGACGGCTTTACGCCTTCGGAGCGTACGGTAGGCGACTCCATTCTCCGCCTGTTCCATGAGTGTCCCGGACGGATCCTGTTTGCCACATTTGCCTCCAACGTCCACCGGCTGCAGCAGGTTGTGGAGGCTGCCATCCGAACCAAACGGAAAATTGCCATCGTCGGACGCAGCATGGAGAAGGTATTCGTCATCGGGCAGGAGCTCGGTTATATTCGCATGCCTGAAGGCATGCTGATTGACGTCAAGGCAGTCAACCGTTACCGTGACGACCAGGTGCTGATTATCTGCACCGGAAGCCAAGGCGAACCCAATGCGGCTCTTACGCGCATCGCTTCCGGGGCGCACCGGTCCATTCAAATTCATCCGAACGATACCGTCATCTTCTCGTCCTCGCCGATTCCGGGGAATACCCAGAACGTGAACCGCAGCATCGATCTGTTGATGCGTGCCGGCGCGGAGGTTAAATACGGCTCGATTCTTGACATTCACACATCCGGGCACGGCTGCCGGGAGGATCTGAAGCTGATGATCAGCAGCCTGCGCCCTAAATATTTCGTGCCGATCCATGGAGAGTACCGGATGCTGCTGAATCACCGACATCTGGCCACTCAGGTTGGGGTTCCGGACAGCAGCGTCTACTTGCTGAATATCGGCAATACGCTGTCGATCTACCGCAATTATGCAAAGAAAGGGCGCAACATTCCTTCGGGGGATATCTACATTAATAACGGCGAACTGCGCAAGCATGAGAAGGAGCTGCTTGAGGAACGGGTGCAGCTGGCCCATGACGGGGTTGTGATCGTTGCGATCACCATTAATCCGGAAACACGGAAGCTCCTGTCCGGCCCGGAGCTGATTACCCGCGGCTTTGTGTATATGCAGGACTCCAAGCCGCTGCTGCGTCGAGCCGAAGCAATGCTCCGCAAGCAGCTGAACAAAGCCGGAGAGCAGCGTGAATATAACCGCGCGGTCTGGGAGCAGATGACGAACACGGCCCTTAACCGTTATTTCAAACGGGAGCTGGGACGAAGCCCATATATTATGCCGTCAATAATGGAAGTATAATTGTAGAATATAGACCCAGAGTACAATTCCATCCATCCGGCTCAAACGAACCAAGGGGCATTCCGAAGGTCTTCAGACCTGATCGGAATGCCCCTTGTGCTCGTTTAATGGCCAACTGCCGATTTTATCGCATACCGGCTGGAGAAGGCTTCAGAGTCCCTGCACTTACTCATCCGCCAGCTCCAGCCCCTTGGTCTCTTTCCCCAGCAGGAGCACTCCCAGCGCCCCAATCAAAATCGTCACAAAGAACATGACAAAAATCAATTCGATACGGGTTCCCTGCTGCTTCAAAACGCCAACAAGCAGCGGTGCAATAACGCCGCCAATCCGGCCGAAGGAGGTCGCAAGCCCTACGCCGGTCGAACGAACCTTCGTCGGGTAAAGCTCCGGACTGTACGCGTACAATCCGCCCCATGCTCCGAGATTAAAGAAGGACAGGCAGATGCCCGCAGCGAGAAGCGAAGCCTCGGTATTCGCGTAACCGAACCAGATCGCGCTGATGGCCGTAAAGACCAAATACGTGACCAGCACGAATTTCCGCCCGAACCTTTCGATAAAGTAAGCGGCCGTAAAATAGCCCGGCAATTGAGCCAGCGTCATAATCAGCACGTACTGGAAGCTTTTGACCAGACTGAAGCCCTTGTCTACCATGACCGTCGGGAGCCACAGGAACATGCCGTAATAGGAGAAGACCACCGTAAACCAGAGCACCCACAGCATGATGCTCGTGCGCCGATGCTCGGTCGACCAAACCGAGGCTACGCGCTCTCCAAACGATAGCCTCCGGGCGCTCTTCTGCCGCATATACCGCGGCGAATCCTCGATTGCGCGGCGAAGGTACAGCGCGTATATGGCCGGCAGCGCCCCAATGACAAAGGCCGTTCGCCATCCATAGTCCGGAATGACGAAATACGCAATCAATGCGGATAAGATCCACCCCGCAGCCCAGAAGCTCTCAAGCAGGACAACCGCTCTTCCCCGTTCCCGGACCGGCATGCTTTCCGAAACGAGGGTGGAGGCCACCGGAAGCTCTCCCCCAAGACCGAACCCTGCGATAAAGCGCAGCAAGCACAGCATGATAAAGCCGGTGGCCAGTGCCGAAAGACCGCTCGCGATCGAGAAAATAAGCAGCGTCCAGAGTAAAATATTTTTGCGTCCGTATTTATCCGCTAGAAAACCGGCCATCGCCGCACCGAATACCATCCCGATCGACGTCGTGCTTGTCAATATCCCGACCTGCTGCGAGCTCAGCGACCATTCTGCGGCGAGGGCGGCGACAACAAACGAGATCATCCCCACATCCATGGCGTCAAACATCCAGCTGATGCCGGCGCTGAACAGGAGCTTACGCTGCTTCGGCTCCTTTAACAGCCCCATCCTTCCGTTACTCATGCTAAACCGCTCCTTTCTTAAGATATCAGACAGTATAAACTTCGCGGCGTCAGCTTTCTGATATCGCAAGAGAAACTACCGCTAAACGCGGTCGTGTCTTCTTTGAATGTACGTCGATAGACGTTTTTCTTACCTTTTTATAATGTAGTGGATTGCTAGAACGGTAGCAAGACTTAATCGTTGTACCGATGCCAATTGCTGCAATGACACCCTTAAACAATTTTATATTGCCCCAAGAAAAGGATAATTTGGACATGGAGCGAATATATTGTTATCAGGCTTCCTATAAATGGTGACAATTCCAAAGCTAATCTAGTGAAATTGAGAGAAATTGGTTATTTTTGACTTGAACAGCTTTGCCTTTTCGTTTATTGTGAAAGAAAGCAAGTCACTTCATTTGGTGTGATTCGTTAGGAACGTTAACAAAGGAGTTATTTAAGTATGTACACGGAACAAGATATTTGGATTGTGCTTACAGGCACGGGCACCTGGTTTAGCAGAATGATCCAATATTTCACGAAAGCCCCGCTAAATCATGCATCCATCGCGTTTGACTCCGAATTACGCGAAGTGTACAGCTTCGGGCGGAAGAAAGCGAACAACCCCTTCAATGGCGGCCTCGTTCGTGAAAATCTCCGCGACCCCTTCTTCTATTCCTCTGCGTGTGCCGTCTACCGCTGTCGTGTCAGTCATGAGGATTACCAGAGGATGTACAATCTTGTTAAAGAAATGATGCGAAACCAGGATCGGTATAAATATAATCTGCTTGGACTGCTAGGCATTTTATTTCGGCTTCATATCGATCGCGACGATGCGTATTTCTGCTCCCACTTTGTCGCGAAGGTCTTCGAACAGGCCGGTCTTCGGCCGGTGAACAAGCCATGTCATTTGGTGACGCCTGAGGATTTCTCCAACTCTCCGCAGCTGACGGAAGTCTACCGGGGGCCGCTGCACGGGTATCTTACGATGGACACGGTTTCTCCTCTGTCCTCACCGCCGACCTACACGCCGGTTACCACCAAAGGCATCAGCAAAATTTTCCGTATCGGTTAAAACCTTGGGCTCCGTCCCCTGTCATCAGCCATTGGCTTAAAGCTTCATGATCTCTGCAACGGACACAAAGAGCAGCCGGGTTTCTACCCCGGCTGCTCCTTTTGTATATCTGCAAGATCAAGCATTACGCAGACGGCGATTGATCCGTTACTTGCTCCAGAACCGGTTTTTCCACCGGATCGGCACTAGGTACAGCTTCCGCCTGCTGTTGCTGCATTTTTCTACGCTTACGTCTTCGTTTGAAATAAATGCCAATCAATATTAAAGGAACCGCGATCAGGGCGATGTACAGGGATACATCCTTCACCATTCCTTCGGCTGCATTGCCGTACAGGTAGAACAAAGTCCCCACGACATAAAATTTGGTCGCTCTACCCAAGGCCGCATAGGCCATCAGTCTCCAGAGCGGGAAGTTCAGACATCCGGACAAAATGGTAAATACCTTAAACGGGATCGGCGTAAACGAACCGATTAATATCGCAGCCTCGCCGTTTTTCTGAAACAGATTGGTTGCCGCGTCGATCCATTGCTTTTTCAAAATTTTATATAATACCGACTTCCCAAGCAGCTTTCCAATCGCGTACCCCAGCGGCGTTCCCAGCAGACATCCGATAAAGCCGTAAGTCGCTAGCCACAGCGCATCTTTCGGGTGAACAATACTCAAGGAAACCTGTAGAAAAAAGGCGGGAATCGGAAAAATCACGGCATCCGCAAATGAATGAATAAACAACCCTAAAGGACCAAAACTCCTCAAAAATTCCAAAATGTCCTGAAACATGTCTCAACCCCTATACATTTTTTCCTGCTTCTCTTTAGATCTGAATAAATTATAGCACATAATGATACGGGAAAGGACCTAGGCTGCTGTATACTTTTGCACGGCGCGAGTGAAAATGGTGCAAGCCTTTGCTCCTATCCAGTATATGCATCGAAGTCATATAACAACAAAAAAACCTTTCTTCCGGGGAAGAAAGGTTTAAGCAAATGCTCTTGCAGCCAGCGGCCGCTGGTCGAATCCAAAATGCATAAGCTTGCAGAAATTTGTGTTTTCTTTAATTCGCCGCTGTGCTGCGATGCGCGGAATGCCGGGTTGGTCCGACAAATTGATTAAGCGGGAAGCCGTTGCTTATCGCTTGGGTAATGAACGCTTTGGCCTGCTGCACAGCTTCACGGACCGTTAGGCCTTTAGCGAGCCCTGCCGTGATGGAGGCTGATGAGGTGCAGCCGGCACCGTGCGTATACTGGGTCAGAATCGCATCGGCTTCAAACCATTCGAAGGTCTTTCCGTCATAGAGCAGGTCCATGGCTTTGCCTTCGCGGATTTTGCCGCGGTCCTTAATCAGGACATGCTTCGCGCCGCGGCCATGAATGATCGCCGCCGCTTCCTGCATCTGCTCCAAGGTCGTAATCGGTCCGGATTTGGCAAGCTGGGAAGCCTCGAACAAATTCGGGGTTACGACATCCGCACGCGGCAGCAGGAACTCCAGCATGGCCTCCGTATTTTCCGGCTGCAGCACTTCATCCGTGCCCTTGCACACCATTACCGGATCGATCACGATGCGCTTCAGATCATGCTTGTCAATATACTTGGCGACCAGCTCGATAATATCAACCGAACCGAGCATGCCCGTCTTCATCGCGTCGATGCCGATGCCCTCGAGCACGGTCTTCAACTGGGTCTCCACGATGCCAAGCTCAACCGGGAAGACCTGGTGATCCCAGGTTGCCGGCTCCATGCAGACGATCGTCGTCAGCGCCGTCATGCCGTACACGTCAAATTCCTGAAACGTCTTGAGGTCCGCTTGGATACCCGCTCCGCCGCTTGTATCCGAGCCAGCTACCGTTAGTGCTTTACGTATCGTCATGGTTCATGTTCCCTTCGCTAGTGAAATGGTTACTCTATTATAAAAAAAACTGCGATTTCCGTCTATCCTTGGCGAACGCGCTGATGCAGCGGCCTATGCTCGTGGATAACCCTGCAAGGTCTTTGGGTATCTCAGCACTCCGCATGCGGATCCCTCCTACGATCCCTCTTATTCCCGGATTTCCTTGAACTGACTTCCCAATGTCGAAATCCGGGAATAAAGGGGCACGCTTCGCTTCTTCTGAGGGGTTCCGCCTGCTCCGTTGATGCCCTTTGGGGGTGGCGCTGGGTTGCAGGTATCCGGGGCTGAGCATCGCCCCTGCTGTTAGGCAGCTGTTCGTTGGAGCAAGTTCCGTGCTTCGAGTTGGCAGGTGCCTCCGCTTATTGCTCCGTAAGAATAACAGGGCCGTCCTTGGTAATCGCCAGTGTATGCTCATATTGCGCAGACCACTTGCCGTCCATCGTTCTGGCAGTCCAGCCGTCGGCGTCGATCTTGCACTTGTACGTCCCGATGTTCAGCATCGGCTCGATGGTGATGACCATGCCTTCCTTCAATCGCGTTCCGCGATGTGGCGGTCCATAATGCGGCACCTGCGGCTCCTCATGCATGTTCTCGCCGATAGCATGCCCTACGAAATGCCGTACCACCGACAGGTTCTCGGATTCGGCATAGGACTGGATGGCATGCGAGATATCGCCGATCCGATTGCCCACGACCGCCTGCTCGATTCCGAGATACAGCGATTTTTTGGTCACATCCAGCAGATGCTGCGCCTCCTCCGAAATATTCCCGACCGGATAGGACCAGGCGGAATCCGCCAGCCATCCGTCGAGCTTCACCACCATGTCAATGGTGACGATATCCCCGTCTTTAAGAGGCTCGTTGCTCGGGAACCCATGACAGATAACGTCATTGACGGAGGCGCAGGTGGCAAACGGATACCCGTGATATCCCTTCTGCTCCGGATGCGCGCCGCGCTCGGCAAGGAACCCCTCCACGAATTGATCAATCTCCAGCGTTGTCACGCCGGGCTTGATCATGGTTGCGATATGCCGGTGGCAATCGGCCAGAATCTCTCCCGCTTTTTTCATCTTCTCAATCTGTTCCGGTGTCTTCAGAATAATCAATCGATCCACTCCTTATGCTGTGTGTGTTTGGCTTCAGCCGTTACATAGTAAAAAGCCTTAGCTGGCCGAGGTCTGAAAATCCATGCTTCCCCCCACAACCAATAAGGCTGAGTCTCGTAAAGTGTATCCGTCTTTCCTTCGGATCATGATTCGCTGATGCATAATTCTACAAAATGCGATCATCCCTTACCTATCTTTATTCTACTCCTTGCGGAGCAAAAACCTCAATCCTTTTGTATAACCGGTATCTTCCAGGCATGATTTGATCATTCTCTGCTTGGATCGTCACTTAGTGACCTGCAATCATGGAGAATAGCTTTCCCCAAAAGGCAGGGTTTGGAACGGCCGGATGATGGTGTGGGAGAGCGGATCTTGGATGGCGGATGTAGTTCGGGCACCTTTTCGTAAGACAAAAAAAAGAAAAACCTTCACGCCCAAAAAACGGCGATAAAGGTATCATGCCCAAAAGCAAGCCACCGGCTCAGGTTACAGGAATCGAAGCCCTTGCGGATGCTGGGAAGTGCATTATGTATTTTCGAATTTGCGAGTGAACTTAACCGAAAACAATGAAAGCCATGCTGGTCGGTTGATCGCCGCGATGTGTTGCCAAGCACCCCCCCATAGCCTTCTACAACCCAATTGTCTCAATTTAGATGTCGTTTCCTCTTCTTTTGGTAAAAATAAATGCCCAGAACCAGGATCAGCACCAGTACGGCTATACTTCCCCGAACGAGCGTGCTCCTGTGTGAAGAGGCGGGATCACCGAGGGACTGGCCGTCTACGGGTGGGTAGCCGCTGCCAAGCTCTTTTAGTTCATTGGCAGCCGAGGATAGGAGAGCTTGGTCCCTTCACATATTCCGGGTTTCCAAATTCCCGGACTCCCTATACGCAAATATTAGATATTCATCGCCGACCGAAAATCGGTCATAGCCGCAGCTCTCAGAAGACATTGCCGTGGAAATCGTCGTTTTCTTGCCCAGCTCTCCCTTCCATACCTTCGAAACCTCGAGCGTTACCATAACCGGATCTGCGCCGGATGAAAAAAGCCGAAAAGGCGGCGGCCCCGATATGCTCGTCACTTTGCCTGCAAAAATCGCCGTCTTAAGCTCCAGGCTTTCGGCAATCGTAGGCGGCTCGGCACAGGAGCAGGCGGAAGCCTTAGGAAGGTTCACGGCATACATACTTATCAGCAGCAGCAAAATGCTTAACAGGACCACGGGCTTGGATTTTGCCATCAAACCAGATCACCTTGATCATATAGACGGCTTAAACATCCAGTATGTTCCAGGCTCTCCCTGCAATTTCACGAATTCGTAGCAGACGATGTTATTTTCTTGCCAAAATCAGATAGTGGCGCTCTGTCGGATACTCGAGTCCTTCCACCCGCAACCCCGCTTGCTCAAGCAGGTTCTGCATCACTTGGGGATCGACACGGTTCGGACGGGGAACTCGCTGCTCCATCGGATCCGCCTGCCATTCCAGGCATAAGCAGCGCCCACCCGTCCTTAGAACCCTTGCGATTTCGCGAACGGAAGCCTCCAGCTCGTCCGTAATGTGCAGGATCAGGGACGCGATGATCCGGTCGACCGCCTCATCCTCGAAAGGCAGCTGCTCCACCTGTCCCTTCACTACTCGCACATTGGTCAATCCCTCTTCTGCTGCCCGCTTCTCCATGAATTCCAGCATCGCCGGCTCCAAGTCTACGGCAAATACGGTTCCAGCAGTCATGCTTGCAGCCGGTATGGAAAAATAGCCGGTTCCTGCCTCAATATCAAGCACGTCCACCTCACCGTTCACCTGGAGCTTCTCCAGCAGCACGGCTGCCGGAAGCTCCCGCTTACGTTCCGGACTTTCCAACCGATCAATAAGGGTTGGATCAAAGCTCTCCTTCATCTTCGTTTCTCCTTTCGTTTCCATCATCGATCTGTATCTGTCGCTTCCTAACCATCATACCGCATTGAGAAGTTGAAGGATAACCTCTATTGGGTCAACCGGATGCACATCTCCTTAGGATGCAAGGTGTACGGGTATGGTGTATGGTGTGTGATGCGTGGTAGGCGATGCATGGTGCGCGGAGAGCGGTGTATGGTGCGCGGTAGGCGATGCATGGTGCGCGGAGAGCGGTACACGGTGCGCTTCGGTGAGCCGAGGTCAAGACATGCCTTAGATGACTGATGAACCCGATAGACTAGCAATTTGACAGGAAACATCCCGTTTCCCCCAAAAAAAAAGCATCCCTCGCAGGATGCTAAAACAAAACGCTGCGGCTATTAACCCAGCCTTCCTTCTACGGCAGCGCAAGCTTCCCCATCACGGTCGGGCGAAGCGCTCCCGTCGCTGCCGGCAGGTTGTTAGGCACGCCGTGCACGAAGTCATTGCCTAACAGAGCAAAAATGACCGCTTCCTTCGCATCGTCATTCCATCCGAGCTCGGCGGAGGTCATTACCTTTTGTCCTGGCAGCCGTTCTTTCAGCATATGAAGCAGCGTCCGGTTATGCGCTCCTCCGCCCGTGACAATCACCTCAGCAATGGGAACTCGCGGAAATACATACCGTTCATAACTGTCCGCAATGGAAGCCGCCGTGAAGGCCGTGGCCGTCGCCACGATATCTTCATCCGAAAGACCTCGCGCGCTCGCTGCCTTAAGAAAAGAAGCCGCATACGGCTGGCCGAAGAGCTCCCTGCCCGTTGATTTGGGCGGCGGCGTCCGGAAATAGGCATGGGACATCATCTCCTCCAAAAGCGCTTGATCCGGCTTCCCCTGAGCTGCCCACTTTCCGCCCTCGTCATAGGAGAGACGGCCCTCCGAAAGCGCGTGGACAACCGCGTCGATCACCATATTCCCCGGCCCAGTATCAAACGCCAGAACTTCGGACGGGCCCGCTCCCGCAGGAAGCGCCGTACAGTTGCCGATGCCGCCGACGTTCTGAAGCAGCCTGCCGCGCTCGGGATGCCGGAACAGGATCAAGTCGCCGTACGGAGCGAAAGGCGCGCCCTGGCCCCCCACCGCCATGTCCGCCGGGCGGAAATCGCCGACAACCGGTAGGCCCGTATGCTTCGCGATGACCGAGATATCGCCGATCTGCAGCGTGGACGGCGTTGAATACGGATCATCCGGCTCCGCCACGGGAAGATGCCAGATCGTCTGCCCGTGCGAGCTGACGAGGTCGACATCCTCGATCCGCATCCCGGCATCCGCTATCGCCTCCAGCACGGCTTCTCCGAACCGATATCCGAGGTAGGCGTTCATACTGCAAACCGCAGCGCTGCTGGAGTGCTCGGTGCCGCACAGCTCCTGCAGCCGCCGGCGAAACTCCGGCTCATAAGAGCGGCTATAATAATGAAGCAGCTCGGCGGAAGCCGTAAGGCCGCTGCCGTGAATCCGGACGATGGCCGCATCGATCCCGTCAAGGGATGTGCCGGACATCAGGCCGACGACCACAGTCGGCTCCCCCTGCTTCCTAGGTGCGAGTATCATGGATTATGCCTCCCCGTACAGAAGATAAGGGGCTCTCATCGTTCTCCACCGATCCGCATCGCTCTCCCACTGCTCCGTGATGCGCCGAAGCCCTTCTTCTTCATGAATATGCTTCCGCACGTCATCGCTGCCCGTAAGCAGATCAATGAAATAACGGTTTCGCCCCTCGGGCGGCGTAAGCCATTGGAACGAATCCGGATGCATCCGGCTGACCAGGTGCAGCAGCACAAGGCCTGCGCGGACCGCCTCCAGCTTCGCGCTGTCCGTCACGAACAGCATGACGCCCCCGCAGCTTACGCCTTGATGCTTCGAGAACGTCGGTGTCATGTATACGGAATGGGCATGAATGCCGGGCAGCTGGTGGGCGTTAAACGCCTTGGCCAGCGCCTCCCCGTCGATCCAAGGCGCGCCGATCCATTCAAACGGCCGCGTCGTGCCTCTGCCCTCCGACAGATTCGTTCCTTCGAAGAAGCAGGTTCCACTGTACAAACGGACGGTATCTAAAGTCGGAATGTTCGGGGACGGGAGCATCCACGGAAGACCTGTATCCGCATAGTCCATCGCCCGGCTCCAGCCTTCCAGCCCGATGACGTCCAGGTCGCAGCCCGTGCCCCTCAGATCATTCGCCATCCGGGCATATTCGCCGATCGTCATCCCGGTGCTGATCGGGATCTGCCACCCGCCCACCATCGATTCATACCCCGGCTCAAGAAGGCCGCCTTCCACCCGATTGCCGCCGAGCGGATTCGGACGGTCCAGAACGATCAGGCTCTTCCCGTGCTCCGCGCAGGCCTCCATAACGTACAACAAGGTCGTCATGTACGTGTAGAACCGCACGCCAAGATCCTGAATATCGAAGATGAGGGTATCGATCTTCTCCAGCATCACCGCATCGGGCTTGCGCGTTGCCCCATACAAGCTGTATACCGGTACGCCGAAGATGGGATCGACTTCATCGTCAACATGCTTGCCGGCCTGCAGCTCTCCGCGGAGCCCATGCTCGCAGGCGAATAAGGCAGTCAATTCAGATTCCGGCAAACCGGCAATGACCTCAATCGAAGAACGAAAATCCGACGTGAGCCCCGTCGGATTCGTAATCACGCCAAGCCGGCGGCCGATGATGCTGTTATGCTTCAACCCCGCCAGCCTGTCGATTCCGGTTAAACATCTCATATGCTGACACCTCCTGGCTCCGAGGACAGGGCGCCGTCAGCCGCAGGCTTCGCCTCCTCGGGATTCAAGACATTATAAGCTGCCTTATGCTGAAATATCGCCCACATGCCGTTGAACAGAAAGCCGAAGCCAACCACGGTGAGAAGAAGCGGAACGGCCACGCATAAAGCCTGAAAGCAAGCCCCAAGCGTATAAGCCGGATAACGCAGAAACAGCTTCACGCTGTGCGCCATCGCTTTGAAGATCCCCATGTTTTCCTGA
This sequence comes from Paenibacillus sp. FSL W8-0919, assembly GCF_038003785.1. Taxonomy (NCBI): domain Bacteria; kingdom Bacillati; phylum Bacillota; class Bacilli; order Caryophanales; family Paenibacillaceae; genus Paenibacillus; species Paenibacillus sp. FSL W8-0919. The sequence goes on along the minus strand of NZ_JBBOPV010000001.1, from coordinate 2,088,712 downwards.
ATGACAAGCTGAAGCGTGTAGAATTGGGAGACCACGGCCATAATGACGAAGTATGTCTGAAAAACCCCGATCGCTAGGTAACCGATACCGTCTTTGCCTCCGTAATACCACCAGGTGGACCATAGGATAAGGATCATCACCACGAAGAAGAAGCCCATGACAACGGCAGGCAGAAACCCCTTGACGGCCCCCTCGAACACATCCTTCAGCACCGGCTTGCCTCTTTCCGTCTTCCGGTGGTAGGCATAGCAGACTCCGAAAAACAGCGGCATATACAGCACCGGAAGCAGCAGCAGCGCCGCAAGCACCGGAGCGAATATGACGACCGCCGCAAGCACCAGCGAGGTGATCATGCTGTACAGTGCCACGCTCGTAATCTCGCGGTATACCTCAACTCCCGTCTTCTTTAACACATCATTCAGCTTGCGCATAAGCTTCCCTCTCCTCCTCCAGATTGTTTACCAATCGATACGCTGTTCCGTCTCCGGATCGAAGAAATGCACCTTGTCGAAATTAAAAATAAACGTTTTGTCCATGCCCGGGTAACCCGTCGTCTCCGGATGCACCTTCGCCGTTACGGTCCGGTTGCCGATCCGGAAGTATACCAGATTCTCCGAGCCGAGATGCTCGACGACCTGTATCTTTCCGGCATACGTGTACTCGTGATTCGGCGTTCCCGGCAAATCCTCGCCGGATATATGCTCCGGCCGAACGCCGAGAATCAGAGGCTTGTTCTCATACTTGCTTAAGCCGCGCGCCATCGCGTCAGGAATGGTAAACGAGCCGCCCTCCATCCGGAGCACATTCCCTTCCTTCGTCACATCGATGAAGTTCATCGGCGGGGAGCCGATAAAGCCCGCAACGAACATGTTCTGCGGATTCGCGTACAGCTCCGTCGGCGAGGCAATCTGCTGGATGATCCCGTTGTTCATGACGACGATGCGCTCCCCAAGCGTCATCGCCTCTACTTGATCGTGCGTGACGTAAACGATCGTCGCTTCAAGCCGCTTGTGCAGCTCTGACAGCTCGACCCGCATCTGCACGCGAAGCTTGGCGTCGAGGTTCGACAGCGGCTCATCGAACAGGAACACCTGCGGATCGCGGACGATCGCCCGGCCCACGGCCACGCGCTGCCGCTGTCCGCCGGACAGCTCGCGCGGCTTGCGATCGATCATCGATTCGAGTCCGAGAATCGAAGCGGCCTGGGCAACCTTTTGCTCGATATAGGCTTTAGGCTTCTTCAAATTCTTCAAGCCGAACGACAGATTCTCGCGGATGGTCATATGCGGATACAGCGCATAATCCTGGAATACCATCGCAATGTCGCGATCCTTCGGATGCAAATTGTTCACGACCCGATCACCGATGATGATATCGCCGGACGTTTGCCGCTCCAAGCCCGCGATCATGCGCAGCGAGGTCGTTTTCCCGCAGCCGGAAGGGCCGACGAATACAACGAATTCTTTATCTTCAATGACAAAGTTCGATCCCGCAACCGCGGTGAAGGTTCCTTTGTTATCGTCTACAAATTCTTTTCGGATGTTCCGAAATTCTACGCGTGCCATAACGTTGCCTCCTTCTAGCCTTTAACGGCTCCAATGGTGATGCCTTGCAGGAAATAGCGCTGAAGCGAGAAGAACAGTATCATCATCGGCAAGGCCGCGACGGTTGCTCCAGCCATGAGTGCGCCGAAATCCGTGGTGTCCGCGTAAACGAAGGAAGCCAGACCTACCTGAATGGTTCTCATTTCCGTCGTGTTGGTCACGAGGAAAGGCCAGAAGAAATCGTTCCAGGATGCCACGAATGTGAAGATCGCCAGAACGGCGAGACCGGGCTTTGCCATCGGCAGAATGACCTTCCAGAAGATCCCGAACTCTCCGCAGGCGTCGATGCGCGCGGCGTGAATAAGCGAGGTCGGCAGCGATGACATGTACTGCTTCATCAAGAAGATGTTTCCTACGCTCACGATACTCGGCAGAAGAATCGCCGTATATGTATTCCCGAGATCAAATACGTCAATCATCAAAATATAGAGCGGAATGAGTGTAACCTGAGCCGGAATCATCATGGTGCTGAGCAAAATCCAGAAGACCGCCTTATTCCCCGGAAACTTCAGCTTCGCGAACGCATAACCTGCGAGCGATGCAAGGAACACGTTCGTCACCGTCAGGATGGAGGAGATGAGCAGCGAGTTGAACAGCCATCTCATGACGTTTGTTTTGCTGAAGAAACGTTCATACGGGGCCACGGACAGCACGTCTGGAATCATTTGCGGAATAAACGAAGCAGCCGACTTGGTGTCCTGGACCGATCCGATGAGCATCCAGTACAGCGGAATGATGGTCAGAATGCTCCATACGACCAGGATGACCGAGGCTGAGACGAGCAAAATCACTCTCGATCTTGATTTCATGGGTGCACCCCCTCTTTAGCATAAGCGAAGTCGTTAGTATTCGACGTCGGATGAGAAATACTTGAACTGGATAACCGAAATGACGATGATGAGCGCCGCCAGAACGAAGGATTGCGCGGATGCCAGCCCGAATTCGTAGAAGTTGAATGCCGTGTTGTAGATCAAGTAGGCAATCGTCGTCGTTGCAAAGTTCGGTCCGCCCTGAGTCATGAGATATACCGAGATAAATACCTGGAAGGACGTAATCACGCCCGTCACGAGCAGATATAATGTCGTCGGCTTCATGAGCGGCCAGGTGATGCGCCAGAATTTGGACCAGCCGCTGGCATGGTCGATATCCGCCGCTTCATACAGCGATTTCGGAATGCCGCCCATGGCGGCAAGGTACAGGATAATGCCTGCGCCATGAGAGCCGAGCCAGTTCATCAGGATGAGCGAGAACAGCGCCGTATCCGATTTTCCCAGCCAGATCACAGGATCGAATCCGAACAAGCCGATGAAGCGGTTCAGCAGGCCGGCATGGGTCGGATCGAAAATCGCCAGCCACACGACGGAGATCGTCACGCCGGAAGCGACGGCAGGAAGATACATGGTCGCTTTAAAGAACGTCTGCCACTTATCCTTCATTTGGAAAATAAAAAAGGATAAGGCATACGTGATGATAATGTTGACCGGTACTGTACCAACGGTGAACAGCACCGTATTCCACATCGATTTCCAGAACACCTCGTCCTTTACCATTCGGGTGTAGTTATCGGTTCCGATCCATTCGGAGCCCATGACGCTGTACTGCTGGAAGCTCATCAAAAACGCGGAAGCGACCGGATACAGCGTGAATATTAAAAACAGTAAAACCGGGGCCAGGATGAATAAGTACGCCCAACCGTATTCGCGCATATACCCCTTCATCGGGGTCCGCGGCGGCCGAGACTGAGCCGGGGCCGTCTGCATGGTAATTTCCTCCTTCCGCACAGGTGAACATTTTTGACTTGGCAATACTTGGGGTACCGCTTGTATCATCCGGTTACCGGAAAGCGCCGGATATGAACCTAAGGTTACAATCGCGGTTAAAAAGGGAGTGGCCGCGCTCCTGATAAGGACAACGGGACACCCCCTGGTTACTTGAAATTACTGTCCTAAAATTTGTTTGCCTTTGTCAATGAAGTCTTGTGCGATTTGCTCCGGCGTCTTCTCGCCAGAGAACAGCGCTTGAATGTTCGGCTTAACGACCTGCTCCTTGAATTTCTTCTGGTTCGCGGAATCTTCCGCATTCAGGCTCAAGGTTACCGGATTGTCTCTAAAGTTCGCAAAGATTTCAGCAGCTTTGATCGTCGACTCGGAGCCCAGCCCTTTACCCTCGAAATACTCAGCCTGGGATTTACGAACGAACGGCAGCACCAGCTCGTTGGCAGAATTACCGGCCTTAGCGCCGCTGAGTCCTTCCATGATCAGGAACGTATTCTTTGCGTGCTCTTCTCCTTTATCCTTCTTCTGTCTGAAAGCTACGTAGCCTTCGCCAAACATGGACGTCTTGCGTTCTGCACCGTCATTGTGAGGCACCGGCAGCAGAACGAATTCGATCTTCTCGCCTTGAACCGTGCCGCTGTCGATATCCTTCGCGCGGTTTTGCAGCATAACGTCATAGTAAGGAATCGCCTTGGATACGATCGCCGCCTCTTCGGCATAGAACAGGTCCATCCGTTTAGCAGGCGTAATTGCCGCGGTTTCCGCAGGCATATGGCCGGCTTTCAGCAGGTCGGAAACGAAGGTCATCGTATCCAGAATGCGCTCGTCATTCCATTGGAACTCGCCCTTATCGTTCAGGACGTCAGGCATGCCGTTGCTGCGGGTCAGCATTTCCATGAAGTCCAGGGATGTTCCATCCGTAACCAATGCGTAGCGTGTATTCCCGTTTGGCAGCTTTGTTGTCAGTTTGCCGGCAGCTTCCTTGAATTCGCTCCAGGTCCAGCCGTTTTCCTGAATGGACTGCCAGTCGATCCCGGCCTCCTCAAGGATCTTTTTGTTGCCGCCCCATGCCCAGAGGGACTGGTAAAGCGGAAGGCCGTACTGCTTGCCTTGGATCTGTCCGAGCTCCAATGTGCCCGGCAGGTAGTCGTTCTTAATCTCGTCGGTCATGTAAGGGGTAAGCTCCAGCGCGAGCCCGGTGTCCACGTAGGCTCCGTCAACCGCATGGAAGTACAAATCAGGCGGATTTCCGGCGTTCAAGGCAACGTCGAATTTCTTCGGACCCTCCGCCCAGGACAGCACTTCGGTCTGTACCGTAATGTGAGGGTACTTCTCCTTCAGGTCCGCCACATGCTGTTTCAATTCTTCTTCATATTTGCCGTGAACGGGATAAGTCCAGACGACGACCGTATCAGGCTTCGGCGCGGCCTCTCCGTTACCTTCCGGCGTGGTGGAGGTTCCGCCGTCCGACGTCTTGGTCCCTCCTCCCCCTCCTCCGCATGCTGCCGTGAAGACCAGCATTAATGAAGCCAACAATGTGAGCCAACGTTTCTTCTTCATGTACTACTCCCCTTATCATAAAATATATTTGTGGTTAAGCCGGAAAAACTACAACCGCTTGATGGCCTGCCGGCTCTGATCCAGATACTTCACCGAACTCTCGTAGTTCCGGCTGGCGACACCAAGATATAAAATATCGATAAGATTAAGCTGTGTAATACGAGAGGACATTGCGCCGCTGCGAATTTCGTTCTCCGTTGAAGAGGTATATAGCGGAATATCCACCGATCGGCTTAAAGTCGAATCCCCGTACTTGGTAATGCCGATCGTTCTGCATCCGTTCTCCTTCGCGATGCTCGCTGCACGGATCACTTCCTTCGTTTCACCGGAGTAAGATATGCATACCGCTGCATCCTCGGGCGTAAGCATTACGGCCGATGTCAGCTGAACGTGGGGGTCCGGGAACGAAATGCATACCTTGTTGATTCGCAAAAATTTCTGCTGGGCATCCATCCCGATCAGATTGGAAGCACCTACGCCAAACATAAATATGCGCTTCGCCTGATCAAGGGCCGATACGGCCTCTTCCACCTTCCCTTCCTCCATAATCTTCATCGTATCCCGAATCGATTGAATGTTATTGTTCGAGACGTTCTGTATGATTGCAGAAATGCTGTCATTGGGCCGAATATCCTGATACCCGGTGGCTAATGGCTCCTGCAAATCGCCAGCTACCTTCAGCTTCAGATCCTGATAGCCTTTGAAGCCCATCGTTTTGCACAGCCTTACAATCGCGGCTTGGCTTGAACCGCTTCGAACCGCCAGATCCGCGACCGACATCTGTATCATCTCTGCCGGCTCCTGCAAAATGAAGGCTGCAACTTTGCGCTCGGACGGATTTAATGTTTCAAAGACCTCACGCAATCGAACCAATCCGCCGTTCATCCTTTGCCCCCCTTTTACGATTCATCCTCTGATCTACAAGATATGTAACATTTAATGACATGATTTGATCGAAAGCATGACTGGTATCGCTTTCAATATCAGCGGATTGAGTTCATTATAAATTGTGTGAAATAATATTTCAATACTTAATTCATAATTTAAAATTTTGTTTTACAACCTCTCTTTTTTCTCCTATACTGAATATAGAAAGCGAAGTGGTTCAAAATGGAAATTTTTATCGGAGTCGACGGCGGTGGCACAAAGACTGATGCAACAGCCATCAACGCCAGCGGCCAAGTCCTTTCCCGTTTCACTGGAGGTTCCACTAATCCTTATATCGTTACCTTTGACGGGGCGATGAAAGAGCTTCAAACGGTGATCGAGGGCCTCATGAAGCCGCTCAATCTTTCGTCAGCTTCATGTTCGGCAATATGCCTTGGTATGTCAGGTATAAGCTCGGACGAGGAACGGCAGCGGGTTCACCAGTTTCTAGAATCGCATTTCCTGGAACGGCAGCTCTCTCCGCGTATTTACATGCGCTCCGAAGCCGAGATTTCGTTAATGGCTGTACTGGAGCGCCAATACGGAATCCTGATCATTTCAGGAACCGGCTCCAATACTTACGGGATTACGAAATCCGGGAGCATCCACCGTGTCGGCGGCTGGGGGCATATTCTCGGCGATGAGGGCAGCGGGTATCAGATCGGGCTTCAGACTTTGAAGTCGGTTATTAAAAGCCATGAGCGGATTCTGCCGCCAACTCGGATGAGCAGCTTGATTCTGAAGGCTTATCCGCTGGGCCATATCGCCGATCTTAAATCATATATATACCAGCCTGCCATAACGAAGCAGAGCATCGCTTCCTTCGCCCGCTGCTGTATTGAAGCTGCGGAAGCCGGAGACCACGCCGCTCTTGGCATTCTCCGCTCGCAGGCCGCCGAGCTCGCGGATACGACTTCCGCGCTCATCATGCAGCACCATGAATTCGTGGCAAGTGATGTGGTGTGCATCGGTTCGATCTTCAAGCATTCACGCGTATTCCGGGAAGCTTATCGAACGGCGATACGGGAACGCTACCCGCGGCTGCAATTCCCGGAAGCAACGCACGACCGAGCACCGGCGCACGGTGCCGCCATGCTGGCATACCGGCTATTCCAGGACGGAGCCTAATGATCCAGGCGAATTGTTGTAACCGTTATCAGGCCCCGTCCATATTTCTAGACTTAAGAAAGTACGTGGCACAGGAAGTGGCGGCGCAGCTCCGCTGCCCTTGCCACTTAGCTGATCAGCTGTACCACCTACATAAGGTTCTGCCCGACGTTTATTCGTTCGGCAAACGGTAAATGCCCGGATACAGCAGCCGCACACGGCACGCTTTCTTAATTCTTCAAAAAGGAGACCTCTCATGACGAACATTCTCAGTCAATTGACAACCGAACAGCCTCATGAACATACGCAGAACATTGATCAGTTGAGCTCAGAGGAAATTATGACCCTGATTAATAATGAGGACAGCCTGATCACCGACACGATTCGGGAGCTGATCCCTACCATCGCCAAGGCGGCTGATCTTATCGTAGAAGCCTTTCAGAACGGCGGCCGTTTATTCTACGTCGGTGCAGGAACGAGCGGACGGATCGGTATTCTTGACGCATCCGAGTGCCCGCCAACCTATGGGACGGATCCGTCGATGGTGCAAGGTCTTATCGCCGGAGGTTTCCGAGCGGTGAAGGAAGCGATCGAAGGAGCGGAGGACAGCGAAGAGCTCGGCGAGCAGGACATGAATGAGCACGGCATCAATGAAAAAGACGTCGTGATCGGCATCGCTGCCAGCGGCCGCACTCCCTATGTGCTCGGGGCTATGCGGCGTGCCAAGAAGCTCGGGGCGGTCGTGATCGGCCTCTGCAACAACTATAACTCGCCGATGCATCAGGATGCCGATTTCGTGATTGAAGCCGTCGTCGGGCCGGAAGTGATTATGGGCTCTACTCGAATGAAAGCCGGCACTTCGCAAAAGCTGATACTCAACATGCTGACAACAACAGCCATGATCCGGATCGGCAAAGTGTACAAAAACCTGATGGTCGATCTCAATCCATCCAACAACAAGCTTGTACACCGCGCCAAGCGCATCATCACGCTAGCTACCGGCGCATCCGACGAGGACGTAGAGAAGGCTTACTTCGAGGCTGGAGCGCATGTCAAAACCGCCATCGTCATGCTGCTGGCCAACGTGAATGCCGAAGAGGCAGCAAGGCTGCTCGAGGGCACGAACGGTTTTGTGCGCAGCGCCATCAATCTGAAAGCCCACAAGGGCTCTTGACAACCGGTCAGGGCATCGCCCTAAGCCGTCAGCTATTCCACTATAACGATAAACGGGGATCCTACAGATCAATGATGATCTGAGGATCCCCGTTTATTCGTCTTAGATTGAATCCTGTCCCGTCAATCCCGTCTGACGCTCGCTCCATTCCCACAGCCTAGCCGCAAGCTGCGGATCGCCGGCCTTCTCCGTCTGAACCGGCTTGCACTTGACGAAATATTCGCCCGTCACCTGCTCCACCTCCGGAGCCGAAGCCAAATATACTGCGGTTTTGGCGCCTTCATCCGGCGTAAGGAAGAACGGCCGGAGCACCCGATGCACCGCCTTGCCGAACCCCGTCTCCCTGTTTACGCCGATGCTCGTGCTGACCGCGCCAGGATGAAGCGCATTGGCCGTCACCCCCGTCCCGGACAGGCGGCGCGCCAGCTCTTTCGTAAACAGGATATTAGCCAGCTTGGACTGGGCATACCCCTTCGCTACATGAAAGCCTTTGGACAGATTCGGATCCTCCCAATGAATTCTTCCGATTTTGTGCGCGCCGGAGGATACGTTGACGATCCTCCCCTGCTGCGCCTGTTTCAACGGACCGAGAAGCAGGTTCGTGAGCAGAAAATGGCCCAGATGGTTGACCCCAAGCATCGCTTCATATCCGTCGGCCGTCGTCTCCCGTTTGATCGTGACGACGCCCGCATTGTTCAGCAGGACGTCAAGGCGGTCATACTGTGCTTGGTACTCGGATGCGAACTGCCGGATGCTTGAGAATGAACCCAAATCAAGCTGCATCAGACGGATGTCACCGCATCCGTTACATGCCTGTTTCGCCTGCTCAAGCGCCGCCTCCCCTCTCGCCTGACTTCGGCAAGCCATAATCACATGCGCCCCCATACGGGCAAGCGCAATCGTGGATGCGAGCCCCATACCCGAGTTGGCCCCCGTAATGATCGCTATTTTCCCTGACATATCGCTCATCCTTGTTTCCCCTCCTTCGTTCAATAGGCCTGATCGCCTGATCTTAACAGCAGGTTAGTTTCGTACCGTTCAATACTATCTGCTTCTGACGGGCGTATTGGCTTCGTATCTTTGATAGCGTAAAAGAAAAACGTCTATCGACGCGCTCTCAAAGAAGGCAGACCGCGTTTAACGGTAGTTCCTGCTATATCAGGCTGCAGATCCGACGATGCTTATACCTTCGGATATCTAAAAAAATCCCGCCGCCAGCTTTGGAGACGAGATTCTTGGAATGTTATATGACCTATTCGCTGCTCTTATGCTTGGTCGCTGTTATGCGCCTAGGCACCGGCTTCATTCAAAGCCAGGATGATCGCCGTAAGGCCGAAGCACAGATTCAGAAGGCAGAGGAAAACCAGCGTCTGCTTCTGGTTAAGCCCGGTTGCGAGCAGGCGATAGTGCGCCTGCGAGGCATCCGCCTGGTAGATCGGCTTCGACTGCAGCATTCTGCGAATAACGACGATCACGTTATCGATGATCGGAACGCCCAGGGCAAAGATCGGGATGAACAACGAAGCCAGCGTCGCTCCCTTGAATGCCCCGTCCAAGGCGATAATGCCGAGGATGAATCCGAGGAAGGTAGCGCCCGCATCCCCCATAAACACCCGGGCTGGCGGCTTGTTATAGCGCAGGTATCCGAGCGCGGCGCCCACCAAAATTACAGCCAGCAAAGCGGATTCGCTCTGTCCCATCGTCATGGCGACAACAAACAGCGTTCCGCCCGAAATGGCGGACAGCCCGCCGGCTAGACCGTCAATGCCGTCCGAGAAATTAATAACCGTCGTAACGCCGAAGATCCAGAAGATCGTCAAAATCAGCTGCAGCCATTCTGGCAGGTTGATGTAATGGCCGGTGAACGGGTTGTTGAAGCCCTCGAATTGGATGCCGTAGCTGTATACAATGACGGCGGCGGAGATTTGAACGATCAGCTTCGGCAGGGAGGCGAGCTCTTTCCCCTGCGATTTGTACCAGTCATCGACAAGCCCGATGCCGAGAATCAGGACGCTCCCGATAAAAATCCCCACCGCTTCCCTGGAGATCGTACCGGTCAGTGCAAAATACGTAATGAAAAATCCGATGAAAATGGCGATTCCCGCAGTCAGCGGAATCGGTTCGCGGTGAATTTTCCGCTCGGAGTCAGGTCTTGGCTTGTCCACAAAGTCAATTTTGATCGCCAGCTTCCGAAACGGCGGAATCAGCACGAGAACCAGCACCATCGATATGACAAACGCTGTTAGATATAGCATGATTTCCTCCCAATAAATGATGAATGATGGAGAACATTGCAACCTCAGTATATGACTTTCGTCCAACTCTATCAACCTATCGACATAAGATTCTCTTAAGAAAATGCAATGAAATTTTTCATTTCTGTGGTAGGGTTCCCTTCCCAGCCGCAGTTATTCCTCCGTGCCAAGACACAGGGACATGAAAAAAAAAGCCGCCGCCAGCGCAGCAACTCTCTGCCTGGCGACAGCTCCTTCGAACCGGCGGACTAAGATTGTTTCTTATTCACCGCAAGCCCGATGATCATAATGATAAGTCCAAGCAAAGCAATCAACTGATCAATGGTCATGGCACAAGCCTCCCTCATCCAAGGTTGGCTCTTGACCGGCGATCTGCCTCTCCCATAAGCGTTGCTTTACCTTTCCCCATTATCATTCTATGAGGGGTATCAGCTGAAATATGACCCTTTTTTCATGCACAAAAAGCCCGCCCCTTCTCTTGCGCATCAAGGGACAGGCATAAGCTTGCTTGTTCTTCCGTTAAATGAAGGTAATCGCTAGCCCGGCATCACCGAATGGCTGTCGTTACCAAGCGCAGTGCACCCGAACGGCTCGAGCAATCCCGATTATTCCGTTACAATGTCGTACACCAGAACCGGTGCATCGGCATGATCGTCAATCCGGATGCTCTCATACAGCTTCTGCTTCACGTCTTCCACGTCTTCGCGGTTCGCGTGGATCGTCACGAGCGATTCGCCCTTCTTGACCGTATCGCCGACCTTCTTGTTAAGCATCAGGCCGACAGCCAGATCGATCTCGGATTCCTTCGTCGCGCGTCCGGCGCCGAGCCACATTGCCGCCGTGCCGATTTCGTCCGCGACGAGCTCGGCCACGACGCCGTCCCGCTGAGCCGGAAGCTCGATCAGATACTTCGCCTTCGGCAGCCGGTCCGGATCATCCACCACGGACGGGTCACCGCCCTGGTTCTGGATGAATTCCTTGAACTTCTCCAGCGCTTTGCCGTTGCGGATGACCTCTCTCAGCATCTCCTCCGCCTCTTCCAGCGACTCCGCCTTACGGGCGAGATAGACCATCTGTCGGCCTAATGCAAGGCACAGCTCCTCCAGATCCTTCGGCCCTTCGCCGCGAAGGGCCAAGATCGCCTCCTGCACCTCCAGCGAATTGCCGATGGCAACGCCCAGCGGCTGGCTCATGTCCGAGATGACCGCCATCGTCTTGCGGCCGACATTGTTGCCGATGCTCACCATGGCATGCGCCAGCTCCCTCGCATCCTCCACCGTTTTCATGAAGGCGCCCGCGCCGGTCTTGACATCCAGCACGATGGCGTCGGAGCCGGCAGCGATTTTCTTGCTCATGATCGAGCTTGCAATCAGCGGGATGGAATTGACGGTAGCCGTGACATCCCGAAGGGCATACAGCTTCTTGTCGGCCGGAGTGAGGTTCCCCGTCTGCCCGATGACCGCGATTTTATGCTGATTGACCAGGTTCACAAACTCTTCCTTGCTGATCTCCACATGGAAGCCCGGAATCGACTCCAGCTTGTCAATCGTGCCTCCGGTATGGCCGAGCCCGCGCCCGGACATCTTCGCCACGGGGATATCCAGTGCGGCTACAAGCGGTGCCAGTACAAGCGTCGTCGTATCGCCGACGCCACCGGTGGAGTGCTTGTCGACCTTGATTCCCTCAATTGCGGACAGATCAATCGTTTCTCCGGAGTTCACCATCGCCATCGTCAAATCGGCCCGTTCCCGGTCCGACATGTCTTGGAAATAAATCGCCATATTCATGGCGCTGACCTGGTAATCGGGAATATCTCCCTTCGTGTATCCTTCGATAAAGAAATTGATCTCTTCAGTTGTCAGTTCCTTGCCGTCGCGTTTCTTCGCAATCAAATCAACCATTCTCATCGTACATTCTCCTCACTCTTATGCGATGATCGTAACTCCTTCATCCGTCAGCCTCGCTGTATGCATTGCAGCGAAACCAGCATACCGTGCCGTTCCAAACCGTAGGCGCGCCGTCCGGGCATCTGCGGCGATCATCGTGCTGCAGCCTCGTTACGGCGCGCCCTTGGCTTTAAAGCTGTCTTCCCCTTGCCTCGGGCCTTATTTATAAGGATATCGCCGTATCCAGCGCGACTTCCATCATGTCGTTAAACGTCGTTTGGCGCTCCTCGGAGGACGTCTCTTCCCCAGTCAGCAGATGGTCGCTTACCGTCAGAATCGTCAAGGCATTGACGCCGTATCTTGCGGCAATCGTGTAGAGCGCCGTCGTCTCCATCTCCACGCCAAGCACGCCATGCTGCATCAGCTTCTCAACGACCGATTTGTCCTCGCGGTAGAACACATCCGATGTAAAAATATTGCCGACATGCATATTGAGCCCTTTTTCCTTTCCGCGCTCATACGCTCCGAGCAGCAGCGGGAAGCTGGCAATCGGCGAATAATCGTAGCCGTTAAAGTGGTGGCGGTTCATGCCGGAATCCGAGCATGCCGCCTGGGCGAGAATGACGTCGCGGACGTGGACATGCTCCTGCATTGCGCCGCAAGTACCGACCCGAAACAGATTTTTGACGCCGTACTCCCGGATCAGCTCGTTCACGTAAATAGCAATCGACGGCACACCCATGCCGGTGCCTTGTACCGATACGCGTTTGCCTTTATAAGTGCCCGTAAATCCGAGCATCCCCCGTACTTCGTTGTAGCAGATCACATCTTCCAGGTACGTGTCGGCGATGTATTTAGCCCGCAGCGGGTCCCCCGGCAGCAGGATGGATTCCGCAATCTCGCCCGGTTTCGCTCCAATATGTGTACTCATGTCCCATTCCTCCACTCATTCAATTGGTTTGCAGTTCGTTCAAAAAGCTGGTGCCGTGGTCCGGAAGCTTCACGCCGAAGTTGTCCGCTACGGTAGCCCCGATATCGGCAAAGGTACGGCGAAGCGGCAGCTCCCCGCCCCGTTCAAAGCGCGGCGAATATACGAGAAGCGGCACGTATTCGCGCGTGTGGTCCGTTCCCTTATAGGTCGGGTCGTTGCCGTGATCGGCCGTAATGATCAGCAGATCCTCCTCCGTCATCTTATCGAACACTTCAGGAAGCCGCTTGTCATAATCCTCCAGAGCCTGGCCGTAACCTTTCGGGTCGCGGCGGTGACCGTACACCGCATCGAAATCGACCAGATTGAGGAAGCTGAGGCCGGTAAACTCCTCGTCCATGGTTTGGATCATTTTATCCATTCCGTCCATATTGGACACCGTCCGCACGGCCTTGGTGATGCCTTCGCCATCATAAATATCCGAGATTTTGCCGAGGGCGATCACATCGAAGCCAGCATCCTTCAGCTCGTTCATCGTCGTTCTGCCGAACGGCTTAAGGGCATAGTCATGACGATTGGCGGTGCGCTTGAAGCTGCCAGCCTCTCCGACGAACGGACGGGCGATAATGCGGCCCAGCATATAAGGATCCTCCAGCGTGATCTCGCGGCAAAATTCGCAGATTTCATACAGCTCTTTAAGCGGAACGACGTCCTCGTGAGCGGCGATTTGGAGCACGGAATCCGCGGAGGTGTAAATGATCAAAGCACCGGTCTTGACATGCTCTTCGCCGAGCTCGGCAATGATTTCGGTGCCGCTGGCCGGTTTGTTGCCGATCACTTTGCGGCCGGTTTTCTGCTCAATGCGCTGAATGATCTCATCCGGAAACCCTTCCGGGAACACGCGGAACGGGGTATCGATGTACAGGCCCATGATCTCCCAGTGGCCGGTCATCGTATCCTTGCCGTTTGAAGCCTCCTGCATCTTGGTATAAAATGCCCGCGGCTGATCGGCTGCGGGAATGCCTTCGATCTCACGAATGTTGGACAGGCCGAGCGAAGCCATATTCGGCATGTTCAGTCCTTTGCACTCCCGGGCGATATGACCAAGCGTATCGGAACCGACATCATCGAAGTCGGCCGCATCCGGCGCTTCGCCGATCCCGACGGAGTCAAGCACGATCAGGTGAATTCGTTTGAAACGTTCCATATCCAAGCTCCCCCTTAACATAATTGATGTTCCATCAAAAGTCATACGGTTACGGTGCTTCCCATGGTTTTGTTTGTGACGGTCCTACAGGAACAGGCCCGCAATGGTAGCGGAGAGCACGCTGACCAAGGTCGCACCATACAGCAGCTTCAAGCCGAAGCGCGCAACCACATTTCCCTGCTTCTCGTTCAAGCCCTTGACGGCTCCGGCAATAATGCCGATCGAGGAGAAGTTCGCGAAGGAAACGAGGAATACCGATACGATACCGATTGTACGCTCGGACAGGTTCGTAAAGTTGCCCAGATCAAGCATCGCCACAAATTCGTTGGATACCAGCTTGGTAGCCATGATGCTGCCCGCATCCACGGCTTCTGTCCAAGGCACGCCCATAACGAAGGCGATCGGAGCGAAAATAAATCCAAGCAGCTGCTGGAACGTAATCCCGAAGATGAGGTTGAAGATCCCGTTAATCATGGCGATGAGCGCAACGAATCCGAGAAGCATCGCCGCAACCGTGATGGCGACCTTAAAGCCGTCCATGATGTACTCGCCCAGCATTTCGAAGAAGGACTGCTTCTCTTCCTCCTGAACTTCCAGGATATCTTCATCTTTATCCACCTTATAAGGGTTGACGATCGATGCAATAATAAATCCGCCAAACAGGTTCAACACAATCGCCGTTACGACGTAGCGCGGCTCGATCATCGTCATGTATGCACCGACGATGGACATCGACACGGTGGACATGGCCGATGCGCAAAGCGTATACATCCGATGCTTCGGAATACGCGCAATCTGCTTCTTGACCGAAATAAACACCTCGGATTGCCCAAGGATCGCTGACGCTACCGCATTATAGGATTCCAGCTTTCCCATACCGTTGACTTTGCTTAAGATCAAACCGATATATCGTACGATAAACGGAAGCACCTTAATATATTGAAGTATACCAATCAACGCGGAAATAAACACGATCGGTAGCAGCACATTGAGGAAGAAAGGTCCGGCACCTTCATTGGCAATCCCGCCGAACACGAATTCAATCCCTTCCCCTGCATATCCAAGCAGCGCCTCGAAGGTATTGGCGATCCCTCTAACAAGATACTCACCGACGCCCGTATTCAGCAAAATAAATCCGAGAATCAGTTGAAGCAGAATCATGACGGCCAGCGGACGATAGCGGATGTTCCGCTTATCGTTGCTTATGATGAACGCCAGACCGAAAACGACCAGCAAGCCCAATATGGCGATTAAATATTTCATCGTCGTTGTTCCCCCATAGGTGATTTTTTTGTAGAACATTACAGATTGCCTGAAACACCAATTCTAGCAGCTGATCCTTAATAGAACGTGTTCAATAAGTCGAGTTTTCAGCGGAAGGTCCGGCAGAGTTCAAGATTCGATGCCGAGTTACTTCTTGATTCATTTCGTGATCTAAAGACTTTTTGAACAACCTCTAATAGGATGACGTCGATTGTCCGCCCTCCATAATTTTAACGCCCGAGCTCGCGCCGATGCGCGTTGCGCCCGCTTCAATCATTCGCTCCATGTCTTCTCTGCTGCGAACGCCGCCGGAAGCTTTGACGCCTGTGCTCTCGCCTACCGTTTTCCGCATCAGAGCCACGTCCTCCGGTGTCGCGCCGCCGGTCGAGAAGCCTGTCGAGGTCTTCACATAATCCGCGCCGGCTTTAACCGCCAGCTCGCATGCCCGCACCTTTTCTTCATCCGTGAGCAGGCTTGTCTCGATAATGACCTTGACCAGCGCCTTGCCTGCCGCCGCATCCACCACGGATTGAATGTCGCTCTGCACCAATTCGTTATTGCCGTCCTTCAGCGCGCCGATGTTAATTACCATGTCCACTTCAGTGGCTCCGTTGGCAATCGCATCCTTCGTTTCAAAAGCCTTGACGGCCGAAGTTGTCGCACCCAGCGGGAATCCGATGACGGTGCATACCTTTACCTTCGTTCCTGCCAGCTGCTCGGCGCAAAATTTAACCCAGCCGGGGTTGACGCATACCGAAGCAAATTCATACTTCTTGGCCTCTTCCGTTATTCTCCGAATCTCTGTCTCGGTTGCGTCCGCCTTGAGCAGCGTATGATCAATCATTCCTGCAATATTCATTGCTGAAAACACTCCTTTTCGTCATCATTTTCAACCCTCTGTAAAGCGCTATCATTCTATCAAAAACCTATCAACGGGAACCATCATATCACAGCTCTGAACATATGTAAAACACCTTATGAAATTATGTTCATGCCGATTTATGGCAATGATCTTTATCATTGTTCGCCACTCGATGATCATTCCATTCAGGAATTTTCTTACACAGGAGTCTGCTTATTATGCTCTATACCCTGTTCGGGTAAACATAATCAGACTAACCACCCGCTTGATCAAATGGAAGGCGCCAGACGCAGCAAAAAACCTTATGAACCGGAGCTTAGCCGCATAAGCCTTCTTCCCCGTTCATAAGGTTTTCTTTACGAGCTATTCATTTAACGAGCTTCCCTATCGTTCAATCCGTTCCGAGCAGTGCCTGCGCCGTAAATTGATCCGTAACGAGCGTGTTCGCGTAGCCTCCGACCAGCGCCGCCCGAATCGCGGCCAGCTTCTTCCTTCCGCCGGCGACAAGGATGGATCTCTCCTTGTCCCGAAGAGCCTCCAGATCGATCCCCACCGTCCGGTTGTTGATCTCTTCGCTGCATATCCGGCCCTTCGCATCAAAGAAGCGGGAGCAGATATCCCCGGCGCCGACGCGCGCAAGCAGCTGCTGCTCCTCTTCGCTAAGATAGCCGAGCCGGAAGAGAAGCGCATCCTCATGGACGGTGCCGACCGTAAAGATCGCGATATTCGCCTGTTTGCCAAGCTGAATGATACGCTGAATATGACGGTCCCTCTCCACCATTTCCTTCAGCTCCACGCTGTCGAAAATGACCGGAAGCGGTAAATACCGGGCCAGCGTATGATACGCCTCAGCAAACAGATGAACCGTCTCGGCGGCATACGTATTGACCTGCGAATGGCTCACGCCGCCCTTCAGCTGCACCACCTCGACACCGCGGACCGGCTTGTCCCGCAGCTGAAGCGCGACCGCGTGCATCGTCGTTCCCCAGGTCACGCCGATAATGTCCGAGTCCTTCACGATTTCATGCAAATAGTCGGCGGCTTTCCTGCTGATATGCTTCTGAATCTCCCGATATTCATTGATCGGCGAATAGCTCACCAGCACCTGATCCAGCTTGTACCGCTTCTTGACGCGTTCGCCCAGCGCATCCAGATCCTCCTGCGGATCCACGATCGATATCTGCACATATCCCTGCTCCTTGGCATGCTGAAGCAGCCTGGAGACCGTCGGACGGGAGACGCCCAATCTTGCCGCAATGTCCTGCTGGCTGTAATCCGATAAATAATATAATCTTGCCGCCTCGATGCTGAGGCGCTGCTTGTCCTGTTCCATGCTCCAACCCACTTTGCTCGTGTCGTTTACGAATTTTCGTACATTATACAGCGTTCCGGAGCAAATATCGATATCGGTTTATCTTAAGTGCATGAATGATTAATGACGTAAATCCGGATAGTTCCATCAATCGCCCCTATTGCAGACAAGAATAAAGCACCTGGCGGGGGCCTTATTCACCGGGATGCCCGAGAAATAACGCGCCCTAGCAGGTGCCTCTGCATATTGCCATTAGATCCATTGGATTTTGGCTGCTGGATGTTATGTCGTATGGCTATATTCCAGCGGCGATACACGCCCATAGGAGGTTTTCGACCCTTGCAGCGGCGCCGCCCAATGCACGGCATTGGTGATCACCTGCTGAATTTCCGGCTGATAGTAGGTCGGGAACGCCTCATGACCCGGCCGGAAATAGAACAGCTTGCCGCGCCCTCGTTTATAGCAGCAGCCGCTGCGGAACACCTCGCCGCCTTCGAACCAGGAGACAAAGACGAGCTCATCCGGAGCCGGAATTTCAAAGCGCTCGCCGTACATCTCCTCCTTAGGAATCTCGATATATTCCCCAAGTCCGCTGACGATCGGATGGCTCGGATCGATCACCCACAGCCGCTCCTTCTCCCCGTCATCCCGCCATTTGAGCGCCCCGGTATTCGTGCCGAGCAGACGCTGGAAGATCTTCGATGCGTGGCCCGAATGAAGGACGATCAGCCCCATGCCGTCCAAGACGCGCTGGCGCACCTTCTCCACAATATCGTCGCTCACTTCCCCATGGGCCACGTGGCCCCACCAGAGCAGGACATCCGTTGACGCCAGCACGTCATCCGTCAGTCCATGCTCGGGATCGTCGAGGACGGCCGTGCGCACCTTCAGCTCACCGTCCTTCTCCAGAAAATCCGCGATCGCCTGATGAATCCCCTTCGGGTAAATGCTTGCGATCGCCTCATTATGCCGTTCATGTCTGAATTCATTCCATACCGTTACGTTGATATTAGCCAATTGCTGAAACCTCCTTGGTTATCGGTATCCACCGTTCCTCCGTGAAGGACTGGATGATCGCGTCGATCGTTCTCTGATTGATGTATCCGTCCGTCATCGTCGCGTCCAATCCGTCTCCCTTCCCGTTCACGACATTGAAAAATGCCTGCATCTGATCCGCCTGATATTCCCTCGGAATGTCGACCTTCCGGAAGCCGGTATCCCCTTCATCCGCCAGATTCACGTATAAGCTGTCCGCTTCCTCCAGGTTATAGACCAGCGCTCCCTTCTCGCCATAAATCTCAAGCTGCTGGTAATTGCCCCGGCCGTAAGCGAATCTGGAGATCGTCATCGTCGAGGAGATGCCTCCTTCCATACGGGCAAGGACGTGGCAGTAATCATCGACGTCGACCGGGCCTTGTCCCCCGCCTTCCGGAAGCTCCCTCTGCCGGATGATCGTGCCGGCATCGGAGAACACCCGCTCCACATCCCCGACAAGGAACCGCTCCATATCGAGTATATGCGATCCCAAATCGCCTAAAGCACCCGATCCGGAAAATGCCTTCCGAAACCGCCACACCAGCGGCAGCTGCTCCGGGATCGCCCAGCTCTGCAAGTATTGGCTGTACACATGGCGGATCGCGCCAAGCTTGCCCTGCTCGATCAGAAACTTGGCATAGCGGACGGCGGCCTTATACCGGTAGGAGAAGCAAATCATATGCGGCAGTTCGTCCTGAAGGAGCAAATCCTTAAGCATCGCCGCTTCCCTGGTGTCCAAAGCGACGGGCTTTTCGAGCGCAAACGGCTTCCGGTGCTTGATCGCCGCATAAGCGATCGTATAATGATTGTGATTCGGCGTTCCGATCGTAACGGCATCCACGTTCGGATCGGCCAGCAGCGCTTCATGATGCAGATACCGGCGCGACTCCGGCACGCCGAGCTGGTCGCCCTTCGCCTGAAGCGCCTCCTCGCTGCTGTCGCAGATCGCCCACACTTCGGCATCAGGACTGGCCAGAATACCGGCGATATGGGCGCCTGAGATTCCGCCTAAACCGATCACGCCTATTCTGAGTGTCACGGTGAACCATCCTCCTGTACGTCCTTCGTTTCATTCACCATGAGTATAGGCTGTGTTACAATGAACGGGAATGTGTGAAAGTTACTCTTTTTGTACAAAAACGACTTCGCGTCATTGGAAAGGGTGCATTTCCATGCTGGCGATGAATGCCGATTACGTGCCGAGAATCAAGCTGATGGGCTTTGTCTCATACAAAAATCCCTGGATCCATTTCAAACGGAACACGCATGAATACATCCTTTATTTCATCAAGAAGGGCGAGCTTCATATTCGGGAGAACGGAATCCCTTACATCCTGCGAAAAGGCGATTTGCTCGTGCTGGAGCCGCATGTCGACCATGAAGGAATCGAGAAGCATACATGCGATTACTACTATATCCACTTCGAGCATCCCTGCATCGAGGCCGTGCCGGAGCAGCCGCTTTCGCTGCTGGCCGAGCAGTGGATCATGACAAACAGCCAGGCCCCTGGCGGCGGAAACGGGAGCAGGAAGCTATATTTTCCGAAGAACTGCTCCTTGACGCAGAAGAAGAGTCTCCATCATATGGTTCACGCGCTGGGAGAAATGCTGCAGCTCTATCGGCGGAAGCATTTTAACCGCACCATGACCGCCTTGAAATTCATGGAGATGCTGATCGAGCTGTCGCGCCACAGCCTGTTCGATGAGCTGGAGCAGAACAGTCCGTATACCAAAACCTACATGAAAGTGCATGCCCTTCTGGATTATATTCATGAGCACTACGCCGAGAAAATCACGAGCGCCGACATCGAGCAGCGTTTTGAATGCAACTACGACTATATGAACCGAGTATTTGCGAAGCTCACGGGCCATACGATCATGCGCTACGTGAACCAGGTCCGCATCAACCATGCTAAGGAACTGATCGAGGCCACCCATCTGAGCTTCGGGGAGATCGGATATTTAACCGGCCTGGACGACCCGTTCTATTTCAGCAAAGTATTCAAAAAATATGTAGGGATCTCCCCGAACCAATATTACAAGCAGGTGCATGAGGCGGAATGACAAGCGAGGATGGGGATAACTTTCTGGGCGAGCCGCCCATTCGCTTTGTTATCCTTGCACTTTTCCACATTTGTTCACAAATCCGGGATAACTCCCCCCTCCAAAAGCGCCTGGGCGCTCAAATATCCATAGCATCCGTGGATGATGTTCATAACTCTGTGTATAACGAACTTTTTAGCGATGTTATGCACAGCGGAATTCAAGTTCCTCTCCGCGAGGCGCAACGTTTATCCACATGCTGTGGCATGGATTTTTTCGCATCATACGCCGTGACGGCCATTGGGCCGATGGAGTATCCGTGTTGGAACGATGAGACGGCTGCAGAAAAACAAAAACTTGGGATGCGGCAGTTCTCTTGTATCTGATCCAGCTGTCCCGAATATGAGCATATCTATATAAAAAAGCCAAGGACAGCTATCCCCTGCCCTTGGCTTCCTTAAATTAATCCCGCATGCCGCAGCCCATGGCGAATGCCGCCTTCGTTCACATGCTTGGTGACGAAATCGGCCAGCGGCTTCACCTCTTCGTGCGCATTGCCCATGGCGATGCCGAGCCCGACGTACGACAGCATTTCTTTATCGTTCAACCCGTCCCCGAACGCTACGGCTTCGGCCGGGGTAATTCCAAGATGCTTCAGCACCGCTTCAATCCCCTTCGCTTTCGAGCCGCCTCCCGGAATGACGTCCATCGCCACCCGATGCCAGCGCACGAAGTTCAGGTTACCGAACGGAGCTTCGGCCGACGTGTACAGCGATTCCTCGTGAGCTTCGCAATACAGCAGCGCTTGATACACCTTCGCTTCCTTCCAGTAGCTGCTTCTGTAGCCGGGCACCTCGACCCGCAGATCATGGAACGATTCGGCAACGAACGGATGCTCCTCGTAGTTGGCATACCCTGCTTCGGCCCCCTGCATCACGATTGGATGGTTGTTCGCAAGCGCGGTGCTTTCCAGCAATTCCAGCGTTTTTTCCGGAATCGGGTGCTCATGCACGACTTTTCCTTTGTACACGACATAAGAGCCGTTAAAGCTGACAAAGGAATCGATGCCGAGCGGCTTCGCATAGTGCTGAAAATAATAAGGCGCCCGCCCGGTTGCAATAAATACATCGATGCCGCTCTCCTTCAGCTGTGCAATCGCCTCGATCGTATCCTGCGGAATTTCCTTCTCTTCATTAACAAGTGTTCCGTCAATGTCGAAAAAAACGGCTTTATACGTCATTGTATGGCCTCCTCCTGATGTCTCTATTTACGCCCGTAGTCGGCTTTAATTTCTCCCCAGCTCTTGGTCTGCCACTTGAGCAGCTTGTTGGAATACGTATTGTTACGCAGCCAGCTTTCGGCGCGATCCACCAGATCCCAGATTTCCTTGGTGGAGGCGTCCCTCGGCAGCGTCGACACCACCTTCTTCTGCTTCACCCATTTGATCGCGTTCAGGGAATCGCTGTACACCGTCTTGCTGCTGCCGATCTTCTTCAGATAGGCCAGGGCGTGGACGATCGCCAGAAACTCGCCGAGATTATTGGTGCCCTTCGCAATCGGCCCGCAGGAGAAGAGGATGTCCCCCGTTCGGGTATCTACGCCTTTATATTCGACCGGTCCGGGATTACCCCGTGTTCCCACATCAACCGAGATGCTGTCATAGTCGATCTCGCCCGGATCCTCCGCCGCCATGGACCGGCTGCGCTTATATCCCGCGCTTCCCTGTCCGGCCGAGGATTGTCCCCAGTAGTTTTTATATCCTGCGGCAAAGGCTTGCTCCGCTTCGCTTCTAGATTCGAACGCCTTGAACTTTGCGCCCGTATATTGATTCACCTGCTGCTGGCACTCGGCCCAGCTTGTATAAATGCC
This sequence comes from Paenibacillus sp. FSL W8-0919, assembly GCF_038003785.1. Classification (NCBI taxonomy): domain Bacteria; kingdom Bacillati; phylum Bacillota; class Bacilli; order Caryophanales; family Paenibacillaceae; genus Paenibacillus; species Paenibacillus sp. FSL W8-0919. Next base: position 2,065,906 of record NZ_JBBOPV010000001.1, on the reverse strand, counting down.
GGGAACTTTGCCGACCCAGACCACGTAATATTTTTGCTTTGCCATGCTAAACCTCCATCCTGCTTGCTAACCTCTCTAGCGTACTATACCACAACCCGTAACCCAATAAAAAAAGCGCCATCGTCTCCGATCCGCTTTTTATGCTTGATCTTATTCAGCTGCTCCTGCTTGCCCGGCTTCACTCTCACATGCTGGGACAGTGCGCCGAAATCCTCGTTTGTCTTTCTCATCATGACGGCACTCCATGTGCCTGCGCGTTCCGCCTTGCGGCGCGCCTTCTGCGTCTTGGTACGGGCCATGCGCGTTCACACTCCTTGGTCTTATCTGCTTGCACCTTTATTGTACGTGAAATCCGTGCGGAATGGAATCATCCAACATGTTTACAACCTTGCTATGATATAATACGGAATCAATGGAGAATGAATCCGTATTCTCTTGAAAGGATGGTCTCATGAAGCTGGAACGGCTCATATCGATGATCTACATGCTCCTTAATAACGAAATTTTATCGGCGTCCGCCCTGGCGGAAAAATATAACGTATCCCAGCGGACCATATACCGGGACATTGACGCCATCTGCGCGGCCGGCATTCCGGTCGTATCGTACCAAGGCGTGAATGGCGGCTACGGCATCATGGAGCAGTACAAGATGGATAAAAGCCTGCTCGGTTCCTATGACGTCAGCGCCCTGATCACCATCCTGCACAGCATGTCGACCGTGTTCGAGGATGAGCGTGCGCTGGATACGATCCAACGGCTGCAAACGATCGATCGTTCCGGAAACACAGGGCCCCAGGGGCTTTCGATGGACATCGGCAGCTGGCGCACCCATAACGAATCGCTGAGGCTCCTTCGCGGCGCCATCACCAACCGGCAGACCGTGGCCTTCCAGTACATCAGCGCCAAGAACGAGCGCATCCACCGCAAGGTGGAGCCTCTGCGCCTCATGTATAAATTCGGTGCCTGGTACCTGTATGGATACTGCCGGACGCGGCAGGACTATCGGGAGTTCCGCATTTCCAGAATGTCGGAGCTGACCTCCTCGGCGGAGCCGTTTCAGCGCAACCATGCGGAGGAACACACGCAGGGACCGGGGCGCCAGGCTTCGTCAAGGGACGAAGAACGCCGCGCCTGGGAATCATCGCCCGATGCCCGGGAGGTCGTGCTGCATGTATCGCCTAACGCCCTCGCCAGAGCCATGGATCAATTCTATGACGTGCACCGTGAATTTCTGGAGGACGGTACGCTCCGCCTGACGTTCAAAGTTGAACAGCCGGAATCTTGGTGGTTCTGGTCAACCCTGATGAGCTTCGGGGACGATATCGAGATTATCGAGCCTGCCGAGCTTAGAAGCATGATGAAATCCAAATTGCAAAAAATGCTGCAACGCTACTCGTAAAGTATGACAGTCCGCTGTCATACTTTTTTGTTTACACTGGATTCAAGAACGAAACCCAAGCGTTAAAGGAGAGATGATTGAAATGACATATCCCGTAAAAATGTATCAATACCATGCATGGGCGAACCAAGCGATTTTCAACCGGCTGCTGGAGCTGCCCGGCGAGCTGTACAACCAAAAGATCCACAGCGTCTTCCCGTCCGTAGCCGCCGCATTGATTCATATCTATACCGTCGACTTCAGCTGGCTGAAGGTTTTGACAGGCTCGGATATGAAGGATGCATTGACGGAAGCCCATCAGATGGGCGGAGAGCTGGAAGACCTCGGCGCCGAGGAGCTGCAGCTGCGGTTCATCGAGCTGTCCGATGGTTATCTGTCTTTTTTCCGCGGCCATCCGGATCTCGAACAGCTGATCACCTTGGATAATCCGTATGCCGGCATTCGGGACACCCGCCAGTCCGAAATCGTGCTGCATGTAGTGAATCACGGCACGTATCATCGCGGCAATATTGCGGCCATGCTGCGCCAGCTCGGAAGCTCCTCCACCATGACGGATTATGCGTTTTTCTGGTATCAGGAGGAGGCCGCGGTTCACCCGCCGTTCGTCAACCGCTGACTTCAGTGGAATGAGACGAACGCCAATCCGTTCAACGAGGCATTTCGCCTTCGATCCCGCAAGCACGCCGAGGGCTGGATACCGATTTTTTGCCGCCCGGCTGCAGCTCCCTATCGCCCTTCCCGAAAGAAAGCCCGCTTTTTGGAATTTCGGATTCCAGAAAGCGAGCTTTTCGCTTTGAAGCACATACTCTCTTCGGACCTCATGAATTACGGTCTCCGTCCCTCGGTCAACCTGACCCAGAAGCCGCCCTTAAAGTTCTTCGGCTCATGGGAAATGATGAAGGCCTGCGGCGAAAGCTTGTTCAGCGTCTCCATCAAGCGCCGCTCGTTCTTTCGCTTCACAAGTACCTGCAACACCAGACGTTTGCCATCCTTGCCGTCCGCCTCCCAGGAGGTGACGCCGTAGCCCTTCTCTCGCAGCTTCATTGCCAAATCCGTCTCCAGGGAGTTGACGATGACTTGAACGACAAGGTAGCCAAGGGCCAAATATTCCTCGATCCGGCTTCCGATATAAACGCCAAGGCCAAAGCCGAGGCAGTACGCTGCCATGTTAAAGGGATTGTCTACGTTTTGAAGGACAAGGTTCAGGCCGAGCAGATAGACAAAAACCTCCAGCATGGCCAGAAGAGAGGCAATCCCTCTTCTGCCTTTGATCATCAGGATCAAGCGCAGCGAAAAAATCGAGACATACACTACGTTGATGCCGATGATCGAGCCTATGAGAGACAGGCTGATCATAAATGATCACGTGTTGCGATATACTCCGGTCTAGGCTTCTGGCCTGAATATGGCTGGACGACCTTGTTCTCCACACTGTTGTAGACCATGAAGATGTTGCTGCGCGGCATCGGCGTGATGTTGCTGTTCGAGCCGTGCATGATGTTGCAATCGAAGAGAATGACAGAGCCCGCCTTCCCGATAGGGGTATCAATTCCACTCTTCTCTACCATCCGCGTCAGACTGTCATGATCCGGTACCCCGTATTCCTGTTTCCGCAACGAATCCTTGAAGTGATTGTCCGGCGTCTTTCCGATACAGGACACGAATTCTTTGTGGGAGCCCGGAACGACCATGAGCGGACCATTGAAATGATAGTTGTCCTCAAGGGCTATGGAGCAGCTGAGCGCCCTCATTCTAGGCATGCCGTCCTCGACATGCCAGGTTTCGAAATCCGAGTGCCAGTAGAACTCCTTCCCGGTAAACCCCGGTTTATAGTTAATCCGGGACTGATGGATGTAGGTCTCGCTTCCCAGCAGATATTCCACGATCGCCAGCAAACGCGGGTGCCTTGACAGCTCCTGGAATACCGGATTGCTCTTATGCACCGCAAAAACGGATCGAACCTCGTTTCCGCCGGGCTCCCGGATCACCTCCTCGTCTTCGGACGTCCCCGCTGTTACCTGCAATTCACGGGCTTCCTTCTGATAATGGCTCAATTCCTGTCCACCGAAGAACCCCTCCAGGAACAAATAGCCGTTACGCTCATAGAAATCGGACTGCTCCTTCGACAATGCGGCGTCAGGTGTCCACTCCGAATGAACAACCGGGTCCTGTCGCTCTAAGATTCTAGGCTCCGCATGCTGCCTCGAAGGGTACAGATCCAATTCCTTATCCTGCAGGGTCGATTCTTGGCTATAGCTCATCACTTATCATCTCCTTAGTCCGTAATAGAGGATAACAGCGGGTACGTGCCTTCTTCGTCATGCACTTCGGCACCGGTAAGCGGCGGGTTGAACACACACACCATGCGCATCTGGGAACGGGCTCTGAGGTAATGCTTCTCATGTCCGTCAAGCGCGTACATCATTCCGGGCTCAATCAGGTAGGTCTCTCCCCCGACTACTTCGATTTCGCCCTCGCCTTCGACGCAGTACACGGCTTCGACATGATGTTTATACCAGATCAGGGTCTCTGTTCCGGCTTTAATCAGCGTATCATGCAGAGAGAAGCCCATCCCGTCCCTGGCCAGCAGAAGCCTTCTAGAATTCCATGTCTCCGTATCGATATCGTCCTTCGAATCCATAATGTCCTCCAAATGCTTCACAATCATCATTAGCCCTCCTCAATAGATAAACGCTTCATGCTGGTTTCTAACATTTCCAACCCCTCGTTCAATGTGCTCATCTCGATCGTCAGCGGCGGCATCAGCTTCGCCACTTCACCATGCGGGCCGGATGTCTCCATGATCAAGCCCTGCTCGAAGGCGATTTCCGACAGTCTGCCCGCAAGCTCAGGTCTATCAAAGGCAATCCCTTGAATCATTCCCCGTCCGCGAATCTCACCGCCCAGAGAACATTCCCTCGTCATGCTCTCCAGTGTCTCCCGAATCCGGCTGCTCCGGATGCCGATTTCAAGCTTGAACTCCTCCGTCGCCCAATAATCGAGCGCCTCCGCGGCGGCAATAAAGCCAAGGTTGTTGCCCCGGAAGGTGCCGTTATGCTCGCCCGGCTGCCAAATGTCGATCTCGGGTTTCATCAGCGTGATGGCCATTGGCAGGCCGTATCCTCCAATTGATTTGGACAGGCAGATAATGTCCGGCTCGATGCCGGCATCGTCGAAGCTGAAGAAGGTTCCGGTTCTTCCGCATCCCATCTGGATGTCGTCCAGAATGAGCAGTATGCCTTTTTCCTTGCACAGACGGGAAAGACGCTGCAGCCATTCATTGCTGGCGGCATTCAACCCGCCTTCCCCCTGAACCGCCTCCACGATGACTGCAGCCGGAAGCGGTATCCCGCTTCCGGGATCATCCAGGAGCTTCTCCATATATGCCATCGTATCCACGTCTTCGCCAAAGTATCCGTCATAAGGCATAAATACCGAATGGCTCAGATCGACGCCGGCCCCCTGGCGTTTGAAGGCATTTCCCGTTACGGCGAGCGAGCCTAGCGACATGCCGTGGAAGGCGTTCGTGAAGCACAATACCGTAGAGCGTCCGGTCACCTTCCGGGCGATCTTCAACGCGGCTTCAACCGCATTGGTGCCTGTTGGCCCGGGGAACATCACTTTGTGGTTCCAACCTCTCGGCTTCAGAATGACTTCCTCAAATCGGATCAGAAAGTGCTCCTTCGCGTCCGTGGCCATGTCCAGGCTGTGCGTAACTCCGTCATGCATCATATAGTCCACCAGCTTTTGGCGGATCCTTTCATTGTTATGTCCATAATTCAGCGCGCCGGCACCGGCGAAGAAATCAATATACGCATTGCCCCGGGTATCCCAGAGCCTTGCATTTTTAGCCCTGTCAAAAACAGTCTGAAAACTGCGGCAATAGCTTCTTACTTCCGACTCCAGCTTGTCAAACACCGTAAGCTTCGGCATCTCCATGACTTGGTTGTCCATATTTCCCTCCATTTTGTTTAAATGTCATTGAAAAAAGGGCCAATCACGAACAGCGGCTCATCCTCATGGATCGTTCCATCCGGGAACAGATCCGCCCCGTAACCGACGGTTACCGTGCTGGGGATCGACTTCTCTTCGGCAAAGCCGAGAAATAACCGCCGGGATGCGATATTACTGGGCGAAACGGTCGCCTCAATAAATCGGACACCGCGGCAAGCCGGTTGGTTCAGAATGCTCTCCAGCATCGTCCGGGCGATTCCCTGCCTCCGATGCGAGCTCGCCACCGCCACCTGCCATACAAACAGCGTCTCGGGATTTCGTGGCGAACGAAATGCAGAGATAAATCCGACAATCTCCCCTTCATGCTCGGCGATCATGCAGGTATCGTTGAAATAATCGCCCAGCAGGATATAGCAATACGGGGAGTTCAGATCGAGTGAACCCGTGTCGCGGACAAGCTCCCAGATCCGGGTGCCGTCCTGCGCTTCCGGTCTTCGGTAAATGATTTCGGTACGTGTCTCAACTGCCATAGGAATCACCCCCCCCTTCCTGATTCATCACCACGTTTTAATCGCGACCGGAGCGGAAGCGCTGCAAAAAGCTCCGCAGCCGTTCGCTCTTCGGATGATCGAAAATCTCCTCCGGCGTTCCCTGCTCGACAATCCGGCCATCGGCGCCGAAGATCACCCGGTCGGCAATCTCTTTAGCGAAATCCATCTCATGCGTAATCAGCAGCATCGCCATCTCGCCTTCCTCGGCGATCTCCCGGATCACGGCAAGCACCTCGCCCACCAGCTCGGGGTCCAGTGCGGACGTCACCTCGTCGAACACCATCACCTTCGGCCGCATAACGAGCGCTCTTGCTATGGCGACACGCTGCTTCTGTCCCCCGGACAGATTCGCCGGATACATCTTCAGCTTATCGGCAAGGCCTACCTTGCCCAGCATGGACACTGCACGTTCCTCCGCTTCTTCCTTGGACAAGCCGAGCACTTTGCGCGGAGCCTCGGTAACGTTTCGCAGCACATTCATGTGCGGGAACAGATTGAAATGCTGGAACACCATTCCGACATTGCATCGCATCCGGTGCAGATGCTTTTCGTCCGCCAGGACGAGCTTTCCCTTATGGTACATATGCCAGAGCAGCTCGCCGTCGACCTCGATCGTGCCTTCGGTCGGCTCCTCGAGCGTCATCAGCATCCGGCCCAGCGTCGTCTTCCCCGAACCGCTCGGACCGATCACGGCCACCTTCTCTCCGGGCTGGATCTCCAAATCGATGCCTTTGAGTACCTGCAGCTCGCCGAAGGATTTGGTGACCCCTTTATATCTCACGATCGGCTGCATACCGGTTGAAGGCTTTTCCTCCGTCCGGGACGGCAGGGCCTCCTCCTGTTCGTCGATCACAACTGCATTCATCGCTTTCCCTCCTCATTGTCCCCGCTGCAGATTCATGCGCTTTTCCAGCCTTTGAACCAGCAGCGACGCGATATAACTGATGATCAGGAATAAAATTCCGACCAGCGTGTACGGCTCGAACGCCCGAAAGGACTGGGACACGATATTTTTAGCCGTCATCATCATTTCCACCAGCGTAATCGCACACAAAATCGGCGTTTCCTTAAACATCACGATCAAATAGTTCCCCAGCACCGGGATGATCGGCGGTACCGCCTGCGGCAATATGATGCTGCGCCAGGTCTGGGCCTTCGTATAATTCAGCGCCGTTGCCGCCTCCCACTGCCCCTTCGGTACCGCTTCAATGCCTGATCGGTACACCTCGGACAAATAGGTGCTGTAATGCAGCCCCAGTCCGATCACTCCAGCATAGAAGGCGGGGATCGAGATGCCCATTAGGAGCGGCAGACTGTAATACAGAAAGAAGACTTGCACGAGCAGCGGCGTGTTTCGGATAAACTCAATGATTCCTTTGGTGATCAGCGACAGTGGCTTAAATCGGCTCCGCGCGGCAAAAGCCAGCAGCAACCCAACAATAAGCGCAACCACGAACGCACAGAGCGTTACCCATACGGTCATTTGGAGCGCCCGCAGCAGCTCCGGTAAAATATCAAATGCATAATTCCAATCCCACATAGGCTACATCCTCCCCGCCGTCAATTTCCGCTCGAGCAGCCGGACCGCCACCGCAACGAGCGTAGCGATCACAAAGTACAACAGGAGCAGCAGCGCAAGAATTTCCGTCGTCCAGGCAATATAGTTGTTGCGGAGCACCATCGCCTGATAGGTCAGATCCGCCATCGTGATGAAATAGACGAGCGACGTTGACTTAATCAGCTCCACCAGCTGGTTCCCGAACGGCGGCAGCATCCTAAGCGTTGCTTGCGGCAAAATCACGTTCAACATCCGCTGCCAGGGCTTCAGGTTGAGCGCGACCGCTGCCTCCCATTGACCTTTGGGTACCGCGAGCACCGCACTGCGGACAATCTCCGAGCCGTACGCACCGAAGTTGAGCCCGATTGCCAAAATAGCCGCCAGCATTTTCGGAAGCTCGATGCCGATGAACGGAAGGGCGAAGTACAGCCAGAATAGCTGAACAAGCAGGGAGGTACCCCGAAAGACCTCCACATAAACAGCGGCTAGCGTGCGCAGGATCCACAGCTTGGATAACCGGGATAGTCCTGCCGCAAAGGCTGCAACAATCGCAAGCATGGCGGAAAATATCGCGACCAGGACCGTAATTTCCGCGCCCTTCAACAGTGTGGGAAGGAACTCAATCCAGGAGTTCGGCATGCTATTTCCCGCAGAGCGCAGCCGCTGTCATGTCGCCCGGCAGCTCTTCCTCGGTAAATCCGAACTGCTGCAAGATTTCCAGGAGCTCGCCGGATTCTTTCATTTTTTGCAGCTCCGCATTATAGGCTTCCTGAAATTCGGTGTCCGCTTTCCGAAATGCGGTCGCGCCGTACCCGCGCACGCTTTCACCGTCAATGACCGGCTGCTCAAAGTCGGTTACGCGCTCGATGCTCTCATCGCTTGCGGAATCCAGCATTGCCTGCAGCGACGGTCCCGTCATCGTGATTGCCTGCACACGGTCCGCCTGCAGCGCACTGATTGCCGAAGCCTGATCAGGCACCTGGACAATGCGCTCGGAAGGAATGCCCGACTTCTCCATGTATCCGATCTCGACGGCACCGGTCATGACGGCGACCTTGGCATCATCATCCTTGGCAACATCTGCATAGCTTCCAAGCCCGAGCGGATTCCCCTTCTTTACCGCCAGCGCTTCCCCGATACTGTACTCCGGATCGGCGAACAAGACTGCCGAGCAGCGTTCCGGATTAATGAACATCCCGGCCGTTATCATGTCGAACCGGTCGGCTTGCAGCCCCGCTACAAGCGACCCGAATTCGGTAAGCTCCCCCCTCATTTCCTTGATGCCAAGGCGCTCCAGAATGACGCGGGCAATTTCGACCGCCTCGCCGGTAAGCTCGCCGTTCGCCTCCTTGTAAGCGTACGGCTTCTCATTCGCAAAGCCGACCGTGACATACCCACGTTCAATCGCCTGCTCCAGCGTGCTCCCTTTCTCGCCGCAAGCGGCCAAGGATACCACCATAATCAAACACCAAACCAGCACAATCACTTTCTTCAAATCCTTCCACAACCTTTCGTTAATCACATGAACTCCTATAATCCTCGATAATGACCCAAAGAATTTCTTAAACACCCGGCATCAACTCGATGAGCTTAAGTAACCAGTTGAACAATCAACGACACGCAAATAACAAAGTTTATAGATAGATTTACTGGGGATTTTTGAAGCTCTTGTCCCCGCGCACCATCATCAGGCTTCAAGGGACCGAACTCCTGCATCGCCCTGTTGCTCTAACTACAGCGCCTCTTCTAGACCACTTCAGTTGAAGACACATTACAGCCTGTCGTCCTCCTTTCACATCCCATTCAAAGTCCACGCAAAAAAGACCTCCGAACAGGGGAATTGGACACAGCTCCGCCAGCAGGGGGTCAACATAGAGAAAAAGGCCCCTATAGAGAATCAAGGGCCTTTGTTTATGAACATCGGTTATGTATAAAAGACCCATCCACTGCTGACGAGGTTAGCTGACGGACTCGGGTAAGATGGTACCCTACACTCTGAAATCAAGTGACTCGCCCCTGATAAAACTGGTTCCCCCGCTTTCCGTCATGTGCATGCCGGAAACTAAGCGTGTGTTCATGATAAAAGGAAACCCAGGAAAAGTCAAACCCGTTTCGCGCATTTTTGATCCCTTTCAGGAGTCATTTCCATGCCGGTACGAAGGTGACCTCATGCTTCCGTTAACCGAGGATTGGGGGGGCGGCAGCTCATCTCGGTATATTGCCCGGAGCGTGCAATCCGCTTAACAGCAAGGATTATCGCCACCCAGCCCCCGAAGTTCATCCCATTGATCTTTCATGCGGTTAATGATCGGTACGAAAGGTGGCAAAGGAGACTTCGTACTTCCCCGAAAAAAAAATTTTTTTCGTGCGCTGGATGACATCCTATTGCTTGTCTTTATCCCCCGCTCATTTCAGCCCGCGCCGGGCCTGTCTCAGACGGAATCGGTGGGCCCCCTACTATAGGGCAACCGTACATTCTAGCAAATAATAGGCATCCTTCTACCAGGAATACGCTATTAACCCATGCCCCCAAGGCAAAAGTTGCGTAGTATAGAACAAATCTAAAGGAGGTGCTTGAATTTGGATCGTTCTCTTAGAAAAAAGAAATTGTGCTCACCTAAAAAAATAGAGAAAAAAGTGCTTCACGCTAAAAAGAAATGCCACGATCATGGCAAAGGCAAACACGATCACGGTAAAAAGGATCTGGTGCTTGTGCGCCGCTGTCCAAGAGTTTCGCGCGGGCGGATTGGACCGGTTGGGCCTGTCGGACCGATTGGGCCGATCGGACCTGCGGGACCGCAAGGCATTCCAGGGCCTGCAGGACCACAGGGCATCCCTGGACCGGTAGGGCCGGCTGGACCTGTCGGACCTGCGGGACCTGTCGGACCTGCAGGACCTGCGGGTGTACCGGGGATACCTGGCGGAGGCGCCATCATTCCGTTCGCTTCCGGTATCCCGCTTGCCTTGACAACGCTTGTCGGCGGGTTGGTTGGAACGGTCGGACTGGTAGGCTTCGGCAATTCCGGACCAGCGGTCACCTTGGCTGGCGGAACCGTCGACCTTACCGGCGCTGGGGGAACACTGCTTGACTTTGCATTCAACACGCCGAGAGCAGGCACCATTGATGCGATCTCGGCAACCTTCAGCACTACGGTAGCGCTCTCCTTGGTTGGAACAACCGTTACGATCACAGCACAGCTGTACAGCGCCCCGGCAACAAGCAATATTTTCACCCCAATTCCAGGTGCGGTTGTAACGCTGGCTCCTCCGCTTACCGGCGTTCTTGCCCTTGGTACAGTCAGCAACGGTTTTGTGGACGGTCTGGCCATTCCAGTAGCGGCCAATACCCGCTTGCTGATGGTATTCTCAGCTACGGCTTCAGGAATCACGATCGCTACTGCCGTAGCTGGCTACGGAAGCGCTGGTGTCAGCATTATATAATTCGCCCTCGATATAATAGAGCTTCCTTGGAATATGCAAAAAGCCCCGAGTCTGAACTTAACCCTGTCAAGTAGACAGCCTAAAAAAGCAGCCTTAAGCAACCCTAGTTCGGTACTCAACCGGACTAAGGTTGTTTAGTTTTTGTTGAAAACGTTCATGGTTGTAAAAATGGATATATCGTTCAATTGCCTTTACGAGCTCTTCCTCGGTCGAGAAAGTGTCGAGTCGAAGACATTCTGACTTCAGGTGTCCAAAGAAGCTCTCGATACAAGCGTTATCCCAGCAGTTTCCCTTACGCGACATACTCACTTTAATTTTCTTACGCTTCAAAAAAGCATGGTACTCCTTGTGAGTATACTGGAAGCCCTGGTCGCTGTGGAGCAGCAGGTTGGCTACTTTGCGTTTATGTACAGCTGCTTGTACGGTCTCCAGCACAAGCTTTAAATTGTTGTGGCGTCCGATCCGAAAGGCAACCACCTCGTTGTTATACAGGTCAAAAATAACCGACAGGTACAGAAAGCGAGAGCCGATTGGCAGATAGGTCACATCGGTGACCCATTTCGTATTGGGTGCCGTGGCGTTAAAATCCCGATTCAGTACATTGGTTGAGGTAATCCCTGCCTCCCGACGGCCAAAGTATGGCTTCCTTCGCCTAATGCGCGCACGAATCCCCAGTTCTTTCATCAGCCGGTACACACGCTTATGGTTGACGTTCAAGCCAAAGGTTTTCTTTAGCCAGACACGAATCCGTGGGTATCCGTAAATGCCCTTTAGCTGAGTATGGCACTCTAGAATCTTCTCTTTCAGAGCCTGCTCATCGATCTGTTTGGGCGTTGGATTATTCTTTCTGGCTGCCCATTTGTAGTAACTACTTCGAGCGATACCTGCCAGTTCACACAGCAAGGCCACGGGGTAGTTGCTAGTTAGCGCTTCGATGGCTTGGTAGGTTTGACGTCGCTTTGCTCTTGCCCCCTTTGCAGTTCCCATAGCTTTTTTAGCAAGGCATTCTCCGCTCGCAGCCGCAGGACTTCTTCCTCCAAGGTTTTGGCCTTCTTCGGTCTCCCGTTCTTCGAACCCGTCGAGGTGCCTCTTTTTTCCTTGAGACCCTCAATTCCTTCTCGCTCGTAGTGAGCCACCCATCTTCGAACCATCCTATCATCGATGCCCAAGGTCTTGGCTACCGTCTTGTAGCCAAGACCTTCCTCCAGGAACATCGCAACAGCCTTGCGCTTAAATTCGATGTCATATGTCTTTCTTATTTCGCCCATGGAAAAAATCCCCTCCAAAGTAGACTTTAATGCGCTTTTTACACACTGTCTACTTAAAGGGGATAATATCAGTCCTCTCGGGGCTTTCTTGTGCAGGCATTTAAACCGCTGTATATCCTCCATCAACCAAAAGGGTCGTTCCTGTTATAAACGATGCATCATCACTGGCCAGAAACAAGACGGCCTTCGCTACCTCTTCCGGCTGTCCCAAGCGCCCCATCGGATGAAGGCCGACCAGATGCTGCGTAATGGCTTCCGTCCGCCCCTGGATCAGCGGGGTGTCGATATATCCGGGACATACGGCGTTAATCCGGATGCCTTTCGAAGCATAATCAGCCCCCATGGATTGCGTCAACAGCTTCACCCCGCCTTTGGCTGAAGCATAAGCGGTTACCCCGGATTTGCCGACATGGCTGTGGATCGAGCCGCAATTTACGATCGCGCCGCCGGTGCCTTGGGACAGCATTTGCTTGATCACGTACTTATCGCACAGAAAGACGCCCGTTAAATTAATATCGATCGTCCGCTGCCAATTGTCGAGCTCCAGCACATCGGCCGGTGCATCCTTCGCAATCCCCGCGTTGGCGAATAAAACATCAATGCGCTCATAATGGCTCACCGTCTGCTCGACCATGCGGATCACTTCCGATTCCTTGGTCACATCGGTCTTCACGAACAGCGCCTCATATCCGTCTTGTCTTAATTGATCCGATAGGGTTTGTCCACGATCTGAAAAATCCGCTATAACCACCTTTGCCCCTTCTTGTGCGAACAGCCGGACCGTCGCTTCACCAATCCCGCTCGCGCCGCCGGTTACAATGACAACCTTCGACTGAAATCTCATGTTTGTCCCACTCCTTGATTTGATAATTTTCGACTCAAAACAGCATGATTATGTCACACATAATGGAATTAACCTAGCGTGAGCAAATTCCCCCATATCTATTCTATTTTCATCCGAAAATAGGCCTTCTTTGAGCAGAAGGGACTACCTAATTATTTCCATTAGAATATAAACATGGACAGACTGTATAATCATTCAGTACTACATCAACATGACATCATAAGGGAGGTCACAATGTCTATTGAATACGTTCGATAAAGGCACACGGTTCATTCAGGTAACCGGCACGCTGGAGCGGGATCGGTTCACATTCCACACCTGCGAATGGAAGCTGCTCGTTGAAACCAGCCGGTATTATGAAATCAAGCCGGACAGCGGATCTGTAAAGAGATTATACAAGGAAAAGCTGCATGTCATCCTGAATGACGGCAGCCATTACAAGCATGCAGCATTGTCCTGCTCCGCTTTTTGCCTGAAAGAGCGGGAAGCCGAGATCCGGGTTCAAATATTGCACCATTTGAAGCGCCGGATACAGGAGCTTAAGCAGGATTTGCAGCATAACCTGGATGCGCTGGAACAAGCATCGGGCCAAATCACATAGACAAAAAAACAAAGCCGCAGCCGTACGATGTCCATGACAGCGTAACCCGCTGGGCTTTTTTCATAACCATCTGTGTCAAGAAGGTGTCGCCACGATTTGAAAATCAGCAGACTAAGCCTTCTCCCATTTTTCCTTAAAGAACAATTGGTACACTCTCTTTACGATAATCTTCACGATCATATAGATCGGAACGACAAGCAGGATCCCGATAATGCCGCCGATGTCTTGTCCCACCAATATTAAAATGATGATCGTAACCGGATGAATGTCCAGCTGCTTGCCGAAAATATACGGCCCGATCAAATTGTCCTGAATCTGCTGGGCGGCCAAAATGACCAGGAGCGACCATATCGCGGTTCCTGGCGACTGGATGAACCCGATAATGACGATCGGAATCGAGGATAGAATTGCCCCGATAAACGGAATAAAGTTGGCAATGACGGCCACCACCGTCAGCAGCAGCGCATACGGCAGCCCGATGATTAGAAAGCCGATGTACATCAGCACGCCAAGGGCCAGATTGACCAGCACCCGGCCGACAATAAAGCCTTTCAGGGCGTTATTGATCTCATCCAGCACGGATGCCCCCTCGTCCTTGAAGCGGTTCGGAAGAAAGCTGACCAACATTTTGCCGAATTTGCCCCCTCCTTCAGCATGTAATACAGAAGAATCGGGAAGGTAAACAGCACGATCGCGAAATTCGACACAAAGGAGAACAGGTTTATGATGTAGTTGGTGAGGAATGAGAAGCCCCGGTTCAAGTAGTCGGTCAGCTGCGTCAACGGGGTAACGTCTCCGGGAAACAGATCCTGCAGAAAGCCGCTCTGCTCCAGCTCGTGCAGCTGATCTCCCAGGGCGGCGAACAGTGCCGGCGCATTCTGTACCAGCGCAACGACCTGATCCCTCAGCGAAGGCCATACCCACAGAATAAAGCCGGTCAGGATTCCCGCGAACACGACATACAGCAGCAGGATCGCCAGCGATCGGTTCAGCTTCCATCTTTCAAGCAAATCGACCAGCGGCCGCAGCAGGTAAAAGAAGAATCCCGCCAGCATCAACGGCACGAGCGTAATCGAGAAGAACGAGAGGACCGGCTTGAAAATAAAATCGACGAGCGATCCTAAATATATGATGGCCAGGATCAGAATGACGGCAAAGCACAGTTTGAAAAATTTGTTCATTCTTATCAAATAGGGTGCTCCTTATCTCCACAAAGTTTCATTCATCGTATCATGACAGACGGCAGGGATTCAAATGGCGAGCGCGCTGTTTCGCCGCTCCCTTACCTTATGAAACAGGCACTTGACTAAAAATCAAGCGATTAATCCATACTGCGGTTATATACTTCTCCTAACAGCTCACGTATAATATGAAGGATTGCAAGGGCGAGGCTGAAGTTTAGGAGGATTTTTTGCAATGCATGTGACATCCATTATTTTGGGTCTGGTCATCGTTCTGAATATCTTGTTCGCCATCGTGGTCGTTTTCAAGGAGAGACGCGATGCCGCTTCCACGTGGGCGTGGCTGCTGGTGCTGTTCTTCATCCCGATTCTCGGGTTTGCGCTGTACCTTTTATTTGCCCAAAACTTAAAAAGCGTGAGACTGTTCCATTGGGACGATCTTCAGAAGACCGGAATCGAGAAGGTGCTGCTCTCCCAGATGGATTCCATGTATCGGGGAGACTTTTCGTTCGCGAATCGGGCCGCACAGGACAACCGGGATCTGATCCATATGCAGCTCAACGAGAATCAAGCCATTTTTACGGACGATAACAATGTCGAGATTTTTACGGACGGCCGCGACAAATTCCAGCGCCTGTTTCAGGATATCGAGGAAGCGAAGGAATACATACATATTCAGTACTACATTATCCGGCGGGATCAGCTTGGCAAACGCCTGATCGCCCTGCTGACGAAAAAGGCCCGGGAAGGCGTCAAGGTTCGCGTCCTCTATGATCAGCTGGGCTCGCGAAAATTGACGAAAGGGTTCTTTAAGGCTTTTCGGGAAGCGGGCGGAGAGGCCGAGGCCTTCTTCCCTTCCAAGCTCCGCTTCATCAACCTGCGGCTCAATTACCGCAATCACCGAAAGCTGGTCATCATTGACGGCGATATCGGGTATGTCGGCGGTTTTAATGTCGGGGACGAGTATCTGGGGTTGAACTCAAGGTTTGGTTATTGGCGGGATACGCATCTGCGCATACAAGGAGAAGCCGTCTATGCGATGCAGGTCCGCTTCATTCTGGACTGGAATCAGGCATCGCATCACCATGACATCGTCTACGAGCCGAATCTGTTCCCCAAGATCAATTCACCGGGTAACGTCGGTATTCAGATCGTAACCAGCGGTCCGGATTCCGAGTATGAGCACATCAAGAACGGGTATATCAAGATGATCACTTCGGCCAAAAGATCGATCTATATCCAGACCCCTTATTTTATTCCTGATGCAAGCCTGTTTGACGCGCTTCGGATCGCTTCGTTGTCCGGGGTCAAGGTGCATCTGATGATTCCGGACAAGCCGGACCATCCCTTCGTCTATTGGGCGACATGGTCTTATATTGGAGAGATGCTGCAAACCGGGGCGAATGTGTATTTGTACAATAACGGGTTCATTCATGCCAAGACCATCATTATCGATGAGACCATCTCCTCGGTCGGCACGGCCAACATCGATGTCCGAAGCTTCCGGCGAATTTCGAGGTCAACGCCTTCCTTTATGATGAGCTGCTGTCCCGGCGTTTGACGGAGATTTTCCATCACGATCTGCGCGTATCCAGCCTGCTCACCTTGGAGGAATATGAGAAGCGGTCCAGATGGATCAAATTTAAGGAGTCGATCTCGCGCCTGCTGTCTCCGATTTTATAGACTGCCTAAGGGTTCATATCGGAGGAAGGTTAAGTTAGCAATCCATAAGAAATTCGGGAGTATGGATACCTATATACTTGAATCAAGGAAAGGCTCCAATCTTACTTTCGAAAGGATGTTGATTATGGCGAAGTTGACACCGTACATATTCTCCGAGGATGCTAAAGCGCAGGCTGAGTTTTACACGAGCGCACTGGGAGGCGAAATCCTGTCCGTGAAAACCTTCGGCGAGCTTCCCGGCTCCAACGAAGAAATGAAGGACAAGGTTTTGCATTTAAGCCTTGTTGCCGGAGGGGTTCCCATTTACATGTCCGATTCCATGTATCAATCGCTGGATCGAGGGAATGGAATGCATCTGACCCTGGCGTTTGACAGCGATGCCGAGGCGCATGAAGCATTTGACCGGCTGTCTGAGGGCGGGAAGGTTGTCGATCCGCTGAAGCCCCAATTCTGGGGAGCGCTGTTCGGCGTAATTGAAGATAAATTCGGCGTATTATGGCAAGTGACGACCGAGGCGTCGGCCTAAACGCCGGTCCATTCCATTGAATCGGTAATACCAAAGCGGCCGCCAGTTCCTCAGAGAACTGGCGGCTGTTTCATTTTATCCATAGGGGATACCCGCTGATGCATATGTGCATGCACTCGTTCGTGTGTCCGTATACACATGTGCACTACTTGGTCGTATCCAGCTGATGCATACATACACCTACATTCGTTCATGCCCAGCATGTAACGTGTACTACATTCGTTCGCGCCCCAATTATGCATACGTGCATGTCATCCATTCGTGGTCCGTTATGCATACGTGCATGCATCCATTCGTGGTCCGTCATGCATACGTTCGTGTTCCGCTCGCGTATCATTCATCCCCCCATACATACTAAGGCTTCAACACCATCAGCAAGATCAGAATGACAATCCCCCTTGAACAATGAGGATATGGGGCAATGCCTGCGACCATAACCGTCGGTAGGTTCGCTCCAGATCGGCTTGCGATACGGTGGATGACTCTACCAGCGTATACAAGGACCGAATTCGCGGCCTGACCGCAAATTTCATGTAAAGGCCGATGACGGGCACCAGCACAAGGGCCGCAACGTACCACAGCATCTGAAATAGAACCGGCTCCATCCATCCCATCAGCAGTCCCGTGACCAGCTGAAGGATCATACCCGTATCCGTCAAACGATCCAGCCTCCGGGCAGTCCCGTGCGCGTATCTCAGCGAACCGGCACCTCCTGCGGAAGCCTGCGGGAAAACAAGAAACCGCTGCAGATAAAATGCCGGGCCGATCATGGCGATGGCCGATATCACGTGAATGATCAAAATCATCGTATAAGCCATAATCACCCTCCCATCTCATTTTCAAAGATGATTTTATGACCTGAATGTTATCCCTGTCCGAAGGTCCTCGTCCCTAATCCAGTGCAAGACCGCCGACTCTGCAGCCTGGAAAGCTTCAGCCAAAATTTCACTCCGATCCAGGACCGCGTGCCCCTGCGCACGGATAATCCTGTAGTCCGTAATACCAAGAAACGCAAACATCGATTTCAAATATTGATGCGAATATTCAACCTCGCTGTACCAGTCGCCATTCGTATATATACCTGGATAACTACGACGCTCCGGCCATCGGTCAGGAGTCCTTCCGACCCGTTCTCCGTATAACGGAATGTTTCCTTCGGGATGATAATATTATCCATATAGTCCTTGAGCTTGGACGGAATATTGAAATTATGGAGCGGCATGGCAATCACATATTTGGACGCCCATTTGAACTGCCGCAGAATCTCGGACATCCGGAGCATCAAATTCTCCTCGACATCCGTTAGCCGCTCCCCGGTCTCACGCTTAGCCCAACCGTTCAGCATATCGGCCGTAATGGCCGGCACCTCCTCACGATACAGATCAATCTGCTGCAACTCATGATCGGGGTTTAGCTCTCTGTACTTGCTTATAAAGCGGTTAAGAACCTGCAGGCTAAGGGAATGATCGCTCGTAACGAGGGGATGGGCATTGATAATTAATACTCTTTCCATAGGAATCACACTCCTGTCATCATATATCTTCATATCAATCGGCGGTTTGCGAAGCATCTCAATCGTGCTTGATTCACCTCCTGAAACCAGAACTGAAGAAGGAAAAGAGCGATATCTAGAGGAGATTAATCATTGGTGATTTATATTTGTTGTTTGTACATACAACTATAATTGATTTCCAGTTAAAAGTAAAGCCAGTAATCTGGCCTCTTTAAAATTTTTCTATGTGTGTATCTCAAAAACGAAAGCGGCAGGTACGCCCGATTATGTCTGGCGTACCTGCCGCTTCCTATGCATGCTTTGCTGTCCCGTTAGAATACAGCAACCATCAAACCTTATGGATGGTTATTATTGAACGTTGCTTGGATCCATGTACAATACTTCCCACAAATGACCGTCCGGATCCTGGAAGCTCCAGCTGTACATAAAGCCATGATCCACCGGATCATTGGAAGGCGATCCTCCTGCAGCCAGCGCATTGTTGACGATTTCATCAACCTGCTCCTTGCTCTCGGCCGACAACGCCAAGATTACCTCGGTCGTATTGGCCGCGTTGGACAGATCTTTTTTGGTAAAGGTTTTGAAATAGTCCTCCACCAGCAGCATCGCAAAGATGTTGTCGCCGATCATCAAACACGCAGCGTTCTTGTCCGTAAATTGCGGATTGAATTCAAATCCGATTTTCGTAAAGAAGTCCTTCGTTCTGTCCAAATCCTTGACCGGCAAGTTAACAAAGATATTACCACATTTCAGCGCCATATTTGATCACCTCATCCATTTGATAGGTCTATCTTAACATGGGTTCTTTAGCGGGATTTCTCTTTAATTGCTATGTTCGCACTCAGGCGGTTCACCTCTTGGTCATAGCGATGTAGATTAGGGTGCCTCTCGAACCATTCGCTCTGTCTCGAGAAGCACCCTTAATCCTTTTGGGTGAGTCATCTAGTTCAGTAATCCAAGTGCGCGAAGCGTCCTCATTACGGTAACCACCGTCTGTGCCTTGGTCACATCGGATTTCGGATCAAATTTTGTTGTGGATACGCCGTTCATGATCTTGTGTTTGACGACCAATGCAACGGCCGACTTCGCATAGGAAGAAACTGCGGAACGATCCTTAAAGCCATCGAGCACGGAGGCATCTGCATCCTTGTTCATGCGGGCATAAGCCAGCACGTTGTCTAGGATAACGGCAAGCTCCTCGCGGGAAATCGGACTGCTCGGATCAAAGATATCCCCTGCTCTGCCCTTCACCAGTCCCGCTGCCTTAGCCGCAGCAATTTCTCCGGCATAGGCGGATTTTGGATCTACATCTGCAAAGTTCGCATAGCTTTCATCCGGCAGGAGACCGAGCGCGCGGACGATGATCGCCACAATTTCAGCCCGGGTGATGGATTTATTGGCAACGAAGTTACCGCCATTATCCCCGGATACGATCCACTTCGCGGCGGCTTGTGCTGCATCCTTCGCTGCCCAGGCCGGGATCGCATCCTTGAATTTCATATCCTGCTGTGCCAGCACGTAGATGCCATTGCCGGTTTTCTTAATTTCCACGTTCACCGTACCGTCTGCATTCACCTTAAACAGCGTCGGCACCGAACGCAGCTCGTTCAGCCCCGGAATATAAACGACGCCGGTTGCTCGCTTCGTGTTAATCGCTTTGGCATCTACCGTGATAAATTCACTTACGTATAATTTTCCGTAGTGCTTAAGTTCCGTAGCTGTTTGGTCGGCATGAAGCTGCTCCAGCTTGAACAGAAGCGGTGTACTTAGCACCTCTTTCCCTTTCAGAAGCGCTTCGGCTCCCTTGAGGTCTGCCTCGGAAGGGGCTGCAACCGATACCTTTACCGGGCCGGCAACCGTAATAAGCGCAGCCGGAATCCTGTACTCGGTTCCATTTACAAGAATCGACAGGCT
Source organism: Paenibacillus sp. FSL W8-0919 (assembly GCF_038003785.1). Classification (NCBI taxonomy): domain Bacteria; kingdom Bacillati; phylum Bacillota; class Bacilli; order Caryophanales; family Paenibacillaceae; genus Paenibacillus; species Paenibacillus sp. FSL W8-0919. The sequence goes on along the minus strand of NZ_JBBOPV010000001.1, from coordinate 2,045,473 downwards.
GGCGTTTGGTCCTTTTTTCGCAACGGCTGCAATGACCTCTTGCGGTATTTCTGCCTCTGCCTGCTTCGCTTTGTCGCCGGCATCAATTCGGAAGTAGACGGAATCCGAAGCGTTAATGGCCTGAACAGCCGCAGCTGCCTGAATTGTAATGACGGCTTTATCTCCCGAAAAAACTACCTTCGCGTCCAACTGATCCTTGCCCTTAGGCGGCTGAGGTATAGGAGATGGGGCTGAGCTTGATCCGCCTGATCCGCCGGAGCTGTCCGATCCGCCCGAGCTGCTGCCGGACGTTGTGATATTGAGCTGCTTTGATGCGCTCGAGACACGATGAATCTCATCGCCTGTACGGTCTACGGCCAGCACATGAATCTTGTAACTGTTCAGCGGCTGAAGACCATGAATCGTGTAAGCGCCTTTGCCCTCAATCGACCCGGAAAGCGCGTGGTTCACATACACCTCATAGGTGGAAGCTCCTTCAACCGGATCCCATTCAAGCTGAACGGAATTGGATGTAACGCCAGACACCTTCAGATTGCTAGGTGCTCCGAGTGCAGCATCATTCGACTTGCCGTTAATCGGCAGTTCTTTAACAAGCTGATTTGTCAGCGTATAGTTCCGGTCACCGCTAATATCCCAGCTCATGACCCCGGCGATATCAAGCGTTTTGACGAGGGATGCGGTGTACATCATTGTAGTTTCGTCATTGTACGTGATGAATACTTTGTTCTGATCATTATAGAGATAAGGCACTTTCGCATACTCGTTCCAGTATCGCTTGTAACCGTTCTTGCCGATATAATCGTTCTCAAGATGGCTGAAGTCGAACAGGGCACTCTCCCATGTTCCGACGCTTGAGCCCCCCTTGCAAGCCTGGTACTGCCCATTCGGTCCGCATCCGTCCCAGCCCTTGCCATAGTAAGGAACGCCGACAATCAATTTATGCGGAGGCACGCCGCCGTTCAAATGCCCCATCAGCCCGCCGAGCACATGATTTCTTGCTGCCGACCTGGTTGGCAGGGCCTTATCATAGAACAGCGGTGCATTATGGTGTCCTAATGTATCGGTCTTTCCGCTATAGTCGTATGTCATGATATTAATAAAATCGAGATACTGCACGGAATTCTCAAAATCGGCGTTCACCGTGAAATTGTCGCCTTGACCCGACGCGATCGTCAGCAGATAGTACTTTCCGTCTTCACTGCCTGCTGCATCCAACGCCTCACGGACTGCTTTCATGAGCAGCGTGAAGTTTTCCTTATCCTCAGGTCCCCGGGAATTGGTCTCCAAACCGCCTTCCACAGGATATTCCCAATCGACATCCAGGCCGTCAAGGCCGTATTCCCGCAGGAAATGGACCGCCGAGTTCGCGAATGCCCTGCGCGTCTCCTCCGTCCGTGCGATGTTCGAGAAATTGCCGGACCATGTCCAGCCTCCGACCGACACCAACAGCTTCAAATGCGGATTCGCTGCTTTAATCGATTCAAATGCCTTGAAGTTCTGAAAATCAAAGGTCGGATCGCCGATGACGATTTCTCCGTCATACACGTACCGGTTCTGGGCGGGAATGTTAGGATCTTCGCAGGCTCGCGCCCCGCTTCCGAACTTCTTCCAGCAGATGTCGGCAAAAGCATAGTTGATGTGCGTCAGCTTGGACACGTCCAAATCGTCAGGCTGCAGGTTGCGGGCATTGGAATCGGTACTCGCGGACCACGACGTGTAATACGTAATATTGTTATAATTGCTGCCAGGAACGACAGTCACCGCATCGCTCTCAGGAGAGGTCCACAGGCTATTTGCTCCCGTCACCTTGAAGGAATAGGTCTTTCCTTCTTCGAGCCCAGCAACCGTATACCGGTTCTGCTCGCTGGTGCCGATCTTTACGCCATCCTGGTAAATATCATAGGTTGTGGCGCCTGGAACCGGAGCCCAGCCTAGCGATACCGTCGACCGCGTCGCCGTTACAACTTGCAGCCCCTCAGGCTGAGCCAGCTCGCCCCATGTGATCGTAACCGTATTGCTGTTCGCGGACGTCTCGAGCGCGCCGTTCACCGTTCGCTGCGCCCCAACCATAAATTTATATGTCTGCCCTGCTTCAAGAGGGGAGTAGGTCGATGAGGTTGCGGTATTCTCCCAGGTTCCCCCTGCCCATGCCCCATTGACGTAAATGTCGTAGGCGGTAGCCCCCGGACTTGAGCCCCAGTCCAGCGTTACGGAGTCCTCTGTTACGTCCGTAATTTTAAGACCGCTTGGCGGCGTTAACGGAGCTTCTTTATACTCGGTGACATCCCTCGTTGTCGTGAACTCCAGCACATTGCTCTTATGCTCCTGTTTCGTATCTTCATTCCATGTAATATAGATGCGGTAGGTGGTTTCCGGGGATAAGCCTGTCACGGCCCGGGTCCAATAGTTCCCCCAAGTCAGCCATTTGCCTGTATCGGCATCCCACACCTGAATATTGTTATCGTCCTCTTTAGGTCTGAAATCCCACTCAAAAATCGCCATATTATGGGAGACGCTGACCAATCTTAGATTTTGCGGGGCTTTCGGATCCTGGTTAGCTGCTATATCGTTCATGGAGGTCGGACTCTTGCCGTACGTGGAATTTGTTACCGTGATGGGCTCCGCTGACAAATCCGCAGCAGGAACCGTTGCCGGAGGGGGAAGATCGCCCTCTGCAGCATATACTGACACAGCAGGGGCAAGCGGAGTAAGAACTAGGAGCAGGACAAGCACCCCAGTGAGCCATTTCGAAAACCTTTTGATCATGAATGGCATGACCGTTTCACCTCAATTTCTCAAATTTCGATTTGCAAAAGGATACAGCATTTTTCATAAATGTCTGTTCTGTCCGTGATGTCATCGCATAACCGGCTTGCAGACGTCATAGCCCAAGCCGTTAATCATACATGAAACGTCTCTGCTTGGCGTTCATCTTGATGACTGGTCCAGCTTCGCATGGTGATCGAAATCCTGCGATAAATGAAAGCGGTTACCGTTTTTATCTCAAAAATATGTACGGCAGACTCATCTCCCTTCTCCATGTCCAAACCTTCAACCTTTTGGCCCCGAGCCCTGCTACAGCCTCCTTCCCCGGCTTTCAGCGGTTTATTGAATTTTAAATCTATTTGTATCATGGAACCTTCCCTAGAAATTGAGAAGGGATACATTTCCATAGATTAGGGATAAAATCTTGTAATTTTATATTCTGTTAATAAATTCAAATCTCAGGAGCGTCCAGCCTCAAGGAAGCAAGGCTCCTAATCAAACGCTTTATGTACAGACCGTTCTATTTTCGGTATTAATGTCCTGGTAACAGAAAAAAGCTGTCCTAAGCAGACAAGCTACTTATAGGACAGCTCCCTTCACCTATATAGACGATTCCTCTACTTCAGCGGGCTAAGATGCTCATGCTTCAGCTTCCAAACTCCTTCCCCGGTCCGCACGAAAACATTGGTCGCTCTTCCCCTGCCGGTAGTAAACTTGCCTTGAGCATATCCCTCGTAGCGGTAGGTATAGATACAGACCGCCATCCCGGAATTCTCGGCAATCCACTGCACGTCCTCGGCATAATAAACCTCGTCCCGAACGACGTCCCAGGCATGTTCGAAGTAAGCGCGGATCTCGTCCTTCGTAACGCAGCTGCGGTCCGAGAACCAGTAAACCGCATTCTCATCCAGCAGTTTAACCACTTGATCGAAATCATGGGTGTTCGTTGCCGATATGTATGCTTCCAGCGCTTGTTGGTATCCCATAAGTGTCTTCCCCCTCCTCCTCTCTCCTCGCCAAATCTCTTCCAAAACCTTTTGCTTTCGCCTTCGGCCCAATTCGTTCCATTCGATGATAACGGCGGATGTTCTTCTTCTCCTGCCCATCTCCAATAAATATAAAGCTAGCTCTCATCATGGAACAACCTATTTTCTCTGAAAAATTCTTACGCCTCCTAATGAAATCCCAGGTCTGCATCTCTACGGATCGTGCTAAGATATGAAGCAATACGAGCTCATTATCAAGAGAAAGAATGTCAACATGATCGTCATGAGACTTGTTCACAGCTTGCCGTCCCCCATACTCCGGCACAGACCTAACGGGACGAAGTGAATCCCTCCGAATACAGGTGATTGCGTATGATGAGTATTGCCGATTTCGCGGAGCGCACAGGCATCGTCCCCAGTGCTCTTCGCTTTTATGAATCCAAAGGAATATTAGTGCCTGCAGAGCGCCAGGCCAACGGCTACCGGACTTATGGCGACCATCAAATCCACGAAGCGAAGCTGGTAAACAGCCTCCGTCAAGCGGGAATCAGCCTTAACGACATCCGAGGTTTCCTTGAATCGGATGAGGAGACACGCTCCCGGCTGCTGGAGCGCTGGCGACGGGAGGCGGAAGCCCGAATTCTCTCCGTACAGATTGCAAGCCAATATCTGAACGGAATGGAACCGGGGCCAGGCAGTCTTCATCTTGTTAGATGGGACGAACCCCTGACCCTGCTATGGCAGCCTTATGAAGTCCATAAGCCTGTTCATTCCTATTCGCTGGCTTGCGAGCATGCCCTTCAGCAACTGCGTCAAGCAGGCATCCGCCCCCAAGGAACCGGCCTGATCCGGGTCCTGGATTCCCGGGAGTCCAGCGTTCTGATCGAAGTCGGCTACCAACTGGGCCGGGATCCTAATGCAAAATGCCGTTCACAATCGCTTCCACCCGAAGCATACTTGGAAACCTTGCCTCCTACCTTGTTCGTCTCCGTCGACAGCTCTTGGGAAGATATCTTTATCTGCATGCGGACGATCCGATTTTTGGAGAAGTTCGGCTTTAAGCCTTCCGGCAAACGGATCGAGCGGCATTTTGAGGACTCGGACTCCTTCGAAATATTAATTCCCGTCATGCAGTCAACCATGGGTTGACCTTCAAGTAACTTGAAGGTTTATACTGGGTTTGTTCGTTCCCAAAACTTTCTTGCTAAGGAGGAGTTTCGTAAATGCCTGCGCTAAAGCTCGATGATTTTGATGGAGGATTTATTATTGCCCCTTGGGACCGGTTCAAGGAGCTCATCACATGGTACAGCACGCACTTGGATTTGAAAGTGACATACGAGGAAGATTTTCCGGTCGAAAAAATGGCCACCCTGACATTCCCTGCACTCGGCTGTATTCATATCAAGTCCGTAGAGCATGGGCATCCCCATTTTGCGGTGGATTGGGGCCGGAACGGAAATGTCCGTTTTTGCTTTACGGCAACCGACCTGGATGCGGTACATACATACTTTCGCAATCAGAACATCCAAGTGACTGAAATTACGGAAGGAGCCTTCGACCGCACCTTTGACTTCTACGACCCGGTCGGCAACCGATTAACAGCGATCGAGCCCGAACCCGGGACCGAGGAATGGGTTGCCAAGGCCCCTACGGCACGCTTTCCATTTCAGGCTATCCCCCGCTTTGGCGTCGATAATCTGGAGGATGCGATCCAGTGGTATGAGACGAATCTGGGCGGCAAGGTCGAACGGATTAGCGAGGACGGCACTTCCGCGATCGTGATCATGACGAACGAAGGCGCGCCGGTCTACCTTGAGACTGCCCGTCCCGATCACACCAAGGACAGGCTGACGGTCGCTGCACGGCCGTACTGGGTGATCCGAAAAAAGGCCGATTTCTTCGAAACCCATAATCGCTTGAAAGAACAGGGCTGGCATGTTACGGATTTCGCCGGGAATCCCAAGACGCTGGTACTGTTCCACACCTACGATCTGTACGGTAACCAAATTAACATATGGTGTTATGAGGACTGTTAATTGCAAGCAATTTGATAAGCCAAAAGGCACTCCCTGAAGCAGGGAATGCCTTTTTTACTGAAGCCGCTTATTATTTACGTGCTCGTTTCCTGCCTTGATTTCACTAAACAAATTAACCTCCGGATCAGGAGTCTTTGGCTCAACAGCCGGATGTCCTGTACCTGCTCCGGTAAAGTATTGAGATAGCAAATCCTCCAACTGTGATAAGGTTACCGGCTTTGCGGAATCCTGCAGTTCATAACCAAGCAGTCCGTTGGGCTCGATCGTAGCCGTTTTCACATCACTTCGTTTGGATATCCCCTGCTGCCGCAATTTCATCTCAAGCGCATCCACGGTTAACCTTAGCTTTTTCATATTCTGCAATTGAAGCTGCCCATTCTCTATAACGATAACGGCTGGTCCCTTTATCCACCTCTCAAAACGGCTCCAACGCACTTGCATAAATTCGACCAGGATGAGAACCAGAATAAAGACCAGAGCCGCTGCAAAGGTCAGAACTAAGTTTTCTTCGGCGATCGGTTGAACGATGATCGTTCCGATGGAAATCATCGTAATGGTTGTGGGTACGGTCATTTGGGAGATTGATTTTCGACCGGATATGCGGAGCACCAGCATTCCAAAAATAATTAAAATAAGGGATTTCCAGATCTCATTCCATAGCTCATTCATAGACTTGTCTCCTCAATCGTTCAATGATTCCCTTATGTTTTGGTCAACGAGTAACCATCTTATGCATGCCCTTACTCATTTTGATGGATAATATTTAACTAGTCCCTCTCTTCCCCATTATTTTGGTTTGCGAATCGCGTAATTTCGGATACAATCAATGACTGAAAAAATTATCCTGAGGCGAGGGGTGCTCTATGCATCATTTCAATGAGATCTTCGTTCAATTGTTAATTTTGCTTGCGATATCGATGGGGGTTATCGCATTGGCCAAAAAAGTAAACCAGCCTTATTCGATTGCGCTCGTTGTGGTAGGTTTGCTGCTCGGATTGCTGCATATTCCCGTTTTGGACGAAGCCGAAACTTTTATTACGCAATCCAATGTATTCCAGGCGATCATCATCTCCTTGTTTCTGCCTATCCTGCTTGGCGACGCCACATTAAAGCTTCCTTTCTCCCACTTACGGCAGCAGAGCAAGCCGGTGGTTGCTCTGGCGATCGGCGGAACCTTTCTATCTTTCCTTATTATCGCACTGGCGATGTATGGAATCATGGGACTGCCTTTACCTGTAGCTTTTACCTTTGCAGCGCTTATGAGCGCAACGGACCCGATTAGCGTAATCTCCATCTTCAAATCCCTTGGTGTTTCCAAGAAAATGGTGACCATCATCGAAGGGGAGTCGCTTTTCAATGACGGCATCGCCGTCGTGTTATTCCAAATTTCATCCGTATACTTGCTCTCCTATATAGAGATGGGCTGGGCAGGCATAGGCAGCGGGATCTGGCTCTTTCTTCAGTTTAGCTTGGGAGGGATTGCGATTGGAGCCATCCTCGGCTTTCTGTTCTCACAGCTCATTCGTTTTTATGACGATTATCCGCTGGAGATTGCCTTTTCGATGTTGTTGTTTTTCGGAAGCTACTTTATTGCCGAGCACTTTCATGTCTCGGGAGTTATCGCCGTCGTCGTAAGCGGCTTGATCTTCGGCAGCTACGGCAGCCGGATCGGGATGTCCGAAACCACGAAGATGAATATCAATTCGTTCTGGGATGTCATTACCCTGGTTGCCAATTCATTGATATTCCTTATGATCGGCCTAGAAATCAAGCATATCGATTTCACGGATAAATGGGCGCTGATTATCGCCTCCATCATTATCGTGCTGATTGGAAGAACGGTCGCTGTTTATACCAGCTTGAGCTTCCTGCGGAAATTTCCGTCATCCTGGAAAGCTCTGCTGAATTGGGGCGGCTTAAAAGGGAGCTTATCGATTGCACTTGCGCTAAGCCTGCCCGCCTCCTTCGAAGGGCGCGACGATATCCTCGTCCTTACATTCAGCGTCGTCCTGTTCTCGCTTCTTGCACAGGGGCTGACGATAAAACCGTTGGTTACCAAGCTTAAGCTGTCGAATCCCGTCAAGGAGACCGAATAACTAACTAGAGCAAGATCGAATATTTATTGAAAGTCCGAAACCTCGCGAGGGAACTCGCGTAGAATACCTAAGTATAGATTAAGCTGCATCGTTTCAATAACGTCACATGACACTTCGGGATCAAGGTTTACATTTAGATCTACCTAGCTTAGTATATACTACGATAATCTTATATTATTGATCGCTTAATCCCCACCACTTGGGGAGCGGGGGAACCAGCGAAGCCGCTAACGGCTTCAGGGGTGAATTCTTTCCAAGCCGGAAAGAACGGGGACTCTCAGACCCGAATCCGACAGCTAACCTCGTCAGCGTCTCGAGAGATAACGCCCGTGCAACTTTGACTTGTTTATTCGGAACACAGTCCAAAGCCTGGAAGCAGATTGTCTCTGCTACCGGGCTTTTTTTCCTTGGGTTCAGAAGACTCAAGCCGCTTGATCAGAAAGGAGCAGATGCATTCATGATACATCATGAAAAAATTATGGTGTGTGTTTATTATGGGCCGAACGGCGAACGGCTGATTCGGAGAGGAGGCGAGCTCGCCAAACTACTGCAATGTCCCCTCTATGTGATGAGCGTCATTCCCTCGGCTGTGGATGAACTCGATCTCGAGCAGGAAAAATTCATGGCCCTTTGGCAAACCATCTGCGATGAATATGGAGCTTCGTTCATCACCAAGCCTAATGATAATCGTCATAAAGCTTCGGACATCATCGCCGAGACCGCCAAGCATTATCAGATAACGCAGCTGGTCATCGGACAATCCGGCCAAACACGGTGGCAGGAAATCACACAGGGTTCATTCGTCAATGAGCTGCTTAATCGAATCGGCGAGACGGATCTGCACATCGTGGCTGTGCAGCGAATGGATCAACACATCGTGGAGACTCACGAGCGTGGAATTCCGGTTACGGTTGTCAGCAAAGATGGACTATATCTGATCCGTAAAGGTGAAGACGAAGGGGACGTTGTCGCGGAGGGGCTGTTCTTCAAGGAACTGAATACGGATTTCGAAACCGGTTTGTTGCGTATAAAAACCGATCGGGAATTCAAGTATTTAAAGGTAAGTCAGGGGAAAGTCGCAGACACTTCGTTTTTCCTAAGTCAAGCATCAACACCCCTTGACCATGAGAAGGATTATGGATAGTAACGCAACAACCCAACGATCCGCTCCCAGCAAAATCGAAATGTTCATCAACAAACAAAAAAGCAATATGAGCCCCCCTCAGCTCATCCTGATCGTATTTACCATCTTAATCTTGATCGGTACCTTGCTGCTCGCGCTTCCACTGTCCTCCGCCAGCGGTACATCCGTAGGACTGCTGGATGCATTATTTACTGCCACTTCCGCAATCTGCGTGAATGGCCTAGTTGTCGTGGATACCGGGAGCGTCTACTCAACCTTTGGCCAAGTCATCATTATGATATTGATTCAAACCGGCCGGTTGGGCTTTATGACCTTTGGTGTCATGGTTGCCATCGTGTTAGGGAAAAGAATCGGGTTAAAGCAGCGTCTCATGATTCAACAAACGACCCACTCCACATCGGCACAGGGACTGGTCAAACTATCCCTGTATATGGTGCTGATCTCATTTGCCTTTGAAACGCTCGGAACGATTCTCCTCGCCATTCGATGGCATGAGATCGGCTGGGGACAAGCACTCTATTATGGACTTTTTCATTCCGTCTCTGCCTTCAACAACGCCGGTTTTGCCCTTTGGTCGGACAGTCTCTCTTCCTTTGTCGGCGATCCTGTCGTCAACATAACGATTGTCTTGCTCTTTGTTATTGGCGGACTCGGGTATATTGTCGTTGTCGATCTGTTCCGCAAGCGCTCTTGGAGGAAGCTGTCCCTTCACTCCAAGATTGTCATTCTTGGAACGGGCATCCTATGCGTGTTCGGCTTTGCAGCGATTCTCGTACTGGAAAGCTGGAATCCGGCTACCTTCGGGCATTTGAACGGAGGCGAGCGGGTGCTCGCAGCATTCTTCCAGGGCATGACCCCAAGAAGCTCCGGGTTTAACACGATTGACATCAGCAGCATGCTGGCGGCTTCCCAGTTCATTATCATCATTCTGATGTTTATCGGAGCAGCCTCAGGCGGAACAGGGGGAGGCATCAAGATCAATACGCTTGTGGTACTCATACTGGCAACCATCCAAACCTTCCGTGGCGGCGGCCAAGTCCATGCCTTCCAGCGCAAAATTGCGATTGAAACGGTCTTGCGCGCACTAGCTGTCGTTATGAGTTCATTGGTAGCCGTACTTGTCGTTGCCCTCCTGCTCACGGTATCCGAGGGAATGCTGGAGGAGCATTTTCTAGAGGTTCTCTTTGAAGCGACTTCGGCCTTCAGCACAACCGGGTTGTCTATGGGACTCACGAGTGAGCTGTCTCCTGCCGGCAAATTCATTGTGATTGTCACGATGTTTGCCGGGCGGCTGGGTCCATTAACGCTCGCTTATGCGCTGGCTCAGAAAAAACGCTCCTCCAAAATCGGGTATGCGGAAGATCATGTGCTGATCGGTTAGATAACCTACAAGAATTAATAATAACCTTCCGCCTCTCTGTATCAAGGGTTAAACACACTAAAAATAGGATGCCGGAAATCGGCATCCTCCTTATTGCACTAGTATTAATCCGTTTCTTTTAATGAAGAAGGGACGGCTTCCTCGGCAGTCTGATCCGCTGAATAGCTCATCTTCCTTCCCCTTTCCCTTGACGAGAGCATCACTTCGCCGCGACGGCTTCGATCTCAACGAGCAAATCCGGCGAAGCGAGAGCTTTGACAATAACTAACGTTGTCGCCGGGGGAGGGGTAGGCAAGGAACCTGCCCCCGCCTCCATGAAGGCACCAAGCAGATTTTCATCCGTTAAATAGATCGTGGATTTTACGATATCGTTTGCATCCATATCTGCGTCGGCAAGAACTTTATATAAATTGTTGATCGCCAACTCCGTTTGTTGCCGAATATCATTGCCGGGAACTCCATCCGGACCTACACCCACTTGACCGGAGATGAACAGCATGCGCTGGAAAGACGTGACCTCAACTCCATGATGATAAATGTTTGAAGAGGCCATTCCTGGAGGATTAAATTTTCTCAACATCATCCCATCTCCCTTTTGTTCCATATTTTTGCATAGCATATTAAGGACTCGTGCTCAAAATCGGAAGAGTGCTCTAGACTTTTCTTACGGGGAACCACAGTTCAACGGAATGTAGCCCTGCTATTTCGCCGTAGATTTCCAATTCCATTCCATCCACCTGCTCATAGCCTGACGTTGGGAGCCATTCCGTATAAAATCGCCGGTACAACGTCTCGATGGTTCCACCGAACGCATCCCAAGCAATGGGTTCCGAGGGGAAGATCGCCCATGTTTGTGCAGGAATCGTTATGGTAGAATATCCATTCGTGTTACTGGTTTCGCTTTTAAAGGCACACAGCATATACGGAAAGGTATCATTTCCTGTATGTTTGTAGCTGCAAATCCCATGTACTTTGTATGAATCCGGACTCAAAAAACGGGGCAAGTTGCCGGCATTAGCAGCAAGTCGCTCTACTTCACCAGTGGCGTGGCATTGTTGCCAGAATTGTGCCGGCGTGTTCGGTGCATCACCGCCTCCTTCGCTACGAAAAACTCGTTCCATGCCAAATACCTCGAATGATTCCTTCGTTTCTATGCGATAATTCATCGCGTCTACTCCTTTGATCGTAATCAGAAAGGAGAGGCGTGGATAGGCCTTAAGAGCAATTCCGGCTTGGCGAGCCATTGCCGGCGTAACCCCATGAAGCGATTGAAAAGCTCGCGCGAAAGAAACCGGGGATTCGTAGCCGTATTTCATGGCAATATCAATGACTCTCGCCGAATCGCTATTTTGCAATTCGAGTGCGGCAAGGGTAAGCTTTCGGCGCCGAATATACTCCGCCAGTGTTACATTGGTGATGAAGGAGAACATCCTTTGAAACTGATGAGATGAACAACAAGCTCTAAGCGCAACTTCACTCAGTTCAATCTCCCCCGCCAAGTTCAATTCGATATAGTCCATCGCCCGGTTCATCCGCTCAAGCCAATCCATCTAATCCCCTCTTCTCGATCAAAGTATAAAATATAGCAATTATCGCATCGCAACTATTTGTGCACAAATAAGTTGCGTCTTGTTTGCGAACTGCGGGCTTGGTGTCAGTCATCGATGACCTGGTAGACAGTGGCCCTTAACTCATGTAAACGTATCACAAAATCCAGATGGAAAAAATAAGAATCCACCTTGATGAAAAGGGAAATGGTTCCAAGGACCTAGCGATTTTTTTACTATTCTGTTACTTGTTCCTTTTGTGTAGACGGATGACCTTTACTACAATAATTACATTAATCTGTACATTGTTGAGGTGAGTGCCGTGGGCAAAATATTAGTTCCTCCGGAAAGACTTATGGAGATATCCCGACAATTTGCACAGGCTCGGGAAATCGGGGTGCAAATTTGCAGCCACCTTACCCAGCAGATCCAAATCCTTGAAAGCGGTTGGGAAGGTACGACAAGGCAACAATTCTATCAAAACTTCCAACTGGCCCGTCAACAAATGGATAGCTTCACGGCAGCGGTGGGCTCGGTCAGCACGGAATTACATACCATAGTCAACCGCTTTACGGAGGCCGATTCCACTCAAGCTTCGTTGCAGGCAAGGACGGCCGCCGATCCGATTGATCAAACCCAGGACGTGTTAAACAACACGCTACAAGTGAGAGATAATCTGGAGAAGTGGGGAACTCTCCTTTACAGCTCTGTGGGCGCTTCCTTAGTCTTAACTAATACGGTACGATTCAGGGTAGATCCCCGAAATCCGTCCCGAGCTAAAATTCATAATGCGCCATGGGTTAAAGGCAAAGGCAACAATACGTTCTTGAAAAACCTGGCTAGAGGTATCAATCGCCAGATTGTGAACCCAGGCTTCATCATGAAAGGCATAAAAGGCTTTGATCGAGTAGCAAGCAAATTCGGTCTCAATTTTGGGTTAGGCTTTAGTCAAGCTAAGAACTTTCCTCAATGGACCAGACAGGTTATAGCTGGTGTCGAAAAAGGCAGGTATGGGATCGCTACCAAGAAAATCCCTGGGATGATCGCCAAAAAGATCTTCCCGATTAACGCAACCTTTAATGTGATCGGCGAGGCTTCCGGCCTTGTCAGCAAGTATCGTGAAGGCAAGCTTAACGGGGAAGAAGTAGCCGTAGCCGCATCCAACGTTGTTGTAAAAACAGCCGCGACCTATGGCGGCGCTGTAGCAGGCGGAGCCGTCGGTGCAATGATTGGCGGTCCGGTCGGTGCGGCTATCGGTTCCTATGTAGGCGGTACGGTTGGAGCCTTTGTCGGTGATGGCGCGGCTAAAGTGGTCGAAAAGGGAGTTCGCTGGATTAGCGGACTGTTCAAATAATTTCAGGAAGGCGCTAAATCATGAACGCAATATCTTATCGAAAATCCGTAGCATGGGGTAAATCCCTTGGCAGTTTACTGTTTGTGCTGGCCTGCCTGTTTCTGCTGTACGCGGCTTTTTTTATGGATACTTCCTTTATTCGCAAGTTTTTTTGTATCACATCAGCCATAATCGGGATTCCGTTCTTTGGAGGATATTTGGTTGTCAGCTTACCTAAGGCGCTGAAATCAGACGCGAAGCTGCTCACCTACGATCAACATTCCATTTCAGACGGTACGCGGACCGTAGCCTGGACGGAGATTACAAGCATCAGCTACAGCGGCCCTTCCATTCGAAAGTGGCTGCTTCCGAAATTGCCTGTGCTGATTTTTCATTTGAAAAACAGAGAGACCTGGACTGTGAATACGTATTATTTGTTGACCGATTCCGAAATTCAGTCTGTCACGAAGCGCCTGCGGGGGCTGATCAGCCGTAACGGAAAGGAAACGAAATAGATCTGTACTGGAGGATTTGCTTACATGAGCGAGCATACCTTTGTATTTTCATTAGAAGAGCTGGGATACGCCTTGGCCGTTCATCAAGGGGAGGAAATGGCTGCAGGACTTATGAAGGCATACTATGGAGATCTGTCTGAAGACAAATGGGAGCTTCTATTTCAGGCAGCTACACATAGCTTGATGTCCAAAGGTTTTATAGAATCGATGGATGAGGAGAATGGAGAGGTTCGTTTCACTTCCGAAATTACGCAAATGATTCAGCATTTGCTGCACAGCAATTATATGCTAAGAGGGATTACCGATCGGAATTCCAGCAAAGTACTCACGATCCATGAGCTGCAGCAGCGGTATTTGTACCACTTGTCTGACAATCATACACTTCATTTTCTTACCTGGACAGAGCCGGCGGATTGGGAAGAAGAGCTAGCACATTTCTATGGAGTGAAGCCTTCGAAAGCCGAAGGGCTGACTTTATCCGAATCCAAGGCTGTGATCACGGAAGAATTGTGGAATCGGCTGACATCAGGTGAATCCCCTGCCTCCCCTCTCAATGACGAGCTTTCATCCGGTCAGCAGCAGCTGATTGCAAAATGGCAGCAGGATTTTCAAACGAATGCCTGTACCATGGACAATCTAAGCACGATAAGAATTGGCAGCGGAAATCAGACGGCAATCGAGGATATTTTGTTTATACTTCCTTCTAATGAAGGGGTCTGGATTATACGTAACCAGGAAGCGGACAGAAATGCGGTGCCACGGATTTGCATTGAGCTGCAATCCTTCTCGGCATGCAAAAAGACGCTCGGCGCTTTTGCTGGTGCTTTGGCTTAGTCAAGCGGTAGATCTAGTACCGCTCATCTAAACGGTCTTCTATGCGGGAGCATCTTAAAACCTGACCAAGTCTTAAGTCTCCGTTGTCCCCAAATAAAAGGATGCAGCGTTTCCCTAGTAAGCGCTGCATCCTTTTTTATTGATTAGCGATATCGGTCATTTTTTCGTAATCAATGAAGGCTATTATAGTCCCCCCCTCCTTCCAGCCTTTTATTAATATCTTCATCCGAATCTACGAAACCATTTTCCGTTAATTCAACGAAAACTGTACGATCATATTTATAACTTTCTAAAGAAGAAGGATCTATATTTGCTACTTTCTCTAAAAATTCATTCACCTTTATATATTCATCATCATTAAATATCCAATACGTTGCGGAAATCGAAGGGCCGTTAAACTGATCATAGGATTGCTGAACAATCGTTTTTAATTTCTCTGCTGTAATACTTTCATCATGTCTCATGACAATTTCAACATGGATATACTCTGCTTTCGATTTTTCAAGATAGTCTTCAATCGTCATATCTTTCGTTACTTCAATAGGTTGTTTCGGATGGATATTGACCCACGAAGATGCATCTAGCCCTTGATTTTCAATCGCCTTATTAAAAACGGAGGCAAATTTATGCATTAACCGCATCTCCGGATAATTTTCAACGATGTTTTCCGAGGTATCCATTACGGCAGTAAACATGATGTCTGAATCTAATGCTTTAACATATGTAGTTACTGTATTATTGCTTTTCGTCCCCCATCGTTCCCCTATGTATTTTACTTCAAAGGATTCATTGTATTTTTCGGATAACCTTTCCTCGATGATTTTGGCAGTTTTTTTATTTAACTCGCTGCATCCTAATAAGCTTAATATGGATATTCCCATTACGACCATGCATACTTTTCTTAATAATTTCCTCATATCCCCTTGCCTTCTTTCATAAAAATATGAACTCATAATCTATTATAACAACGGAATGATTTTCGATTGATCATCAAAATGCCCCGCCTCTTTATTTATTTACTTTCTTCACCCAAAATCTAACAGAAATAATTTGACAAAAAACTTTAAGTGTCGTCTAATGTGATATATAACAGGATTGCTCATGATCTAAGTATATTTTACTGCATTTTCATGGAGCGAAGGGGGATGGGGATTGCTTTGACGAAAGTATCCTTGATCTCGGAGTCTAAAAAGAGATGTGAGAAGCTAGGTATTGATCCACGGGGGGTTCCCTCTTTTTCGACCTTTTTATCAGAAGGCGATTTGAATCTAAAACGGGCCGAATACGAAGAAATATTGTCGGTAATCAATTTTTTTGTACATAGGATGTTGGAGCTCATGAAAGGGATTCCACTGCTGATCCTGATTTCCGATGAGAATGGCTGTATTCTGGAAATGGCCGGGGATGAAGCGATCAAGAGTGTGGTTCAGCAATCGGGCATACAGATTGGCCTCGTGTTCAACGAGCAAGAAGCCGGAACTAACAGCATTAATTTGGTTTTGGATCATCGTCAGCCCATTCAGCTTGTCGGGGACGAGCATTATTATGAGTTTTTGTGGTCCTCCGCGTGTTATTCCGTCCCCTTCCAATATACAGATATCTCCAACCTGCTTGGAACCATTACGATTATGACGACGATCGATCAGCATAACCCATTTTTGCTGGCGATGCTGAGTACGGTCGTAGATTCAATCGAAAGAGAGCTCCTGCTGAAAAAGCAAAATAGACGATTGCACATATTGAACCAGGTGGTTATCGAAACAACAAGAAACGGCATCATCATTACGGATCGGGATGGGAACATAACCGAGTTTAACAAGTTTGCTGAAATTTTAACGGGTTCCAAGAAGCAGGATGTTACTAATAAACCTATTCCGGATGCCAAAACAAATGAGTTCATTAAAGAGGTCCTTCAAACGGGAAAAGAATACGAAAATATGGAATTCATGCTGCACCCTCGGACGGGCCAAGATGAGCTGGTCTGCCTGTTTGACGCCTTCCCTATTCGTGATGAGAATATGCAGGTCATGGGCGCATTTGCACAGTTTCGGGATATCACGGAGCGTTATCATACGCAAAAGCAAATCAATTATTTAGCCTATCATGACGATTTAACCGGTTTGCCGAATCGAAGATTCTTCACCAGGCATATTGATGAGCTCCTGAAGCATGGGGTGAACGAAAACAGTATCTTCGCCGTCATGTTTCTCGACCTGGACAGCTTCAAGAAGATTAATGACACGCTGGGTCATAACAACGGTGATGTGCTGTTGAAGCTGGTTGCCGAACGTCTGAAAACTTGCTGTCATGCTCCGAATCAACTGGTTTCCAGAATGGGCGGGGATGAATTCACGATCCTCCTGCAAGAGATTACGGATCATACGGAAGCCATTCATGTTGCCGAAGAGATTATAAAAGCATTTGAGAAACCATTTGCGGTAGACGGCTATGAATTCTATATAACGGCCAGTATCGGTGTTGTCTTCTATCCTCAAGACGGCACGAATGTCGAGGTGCTCATGAAGAATGCCGACATTGCTCTTTACCGGATGAAAGACGACGGGAAGAACAATTATAACATTTTCAAACCTGTGCCAAACAGCAGCGGTATTGAAAGACTTACCTTGGAGCATTCAATCCGTAAAGCGTTAGACCTAGATGAATTCGTGGTATATTACCAGCCCCAAATCGATATTCTGACTGGGAACATCATCGGTACCGAGGCGCTCGTTCGTTGGAATCATCCGACTCTCGGCTTGGTCCCTCCAACTAAGTTCATCCCGATCGCCGAGGAAACAGGACTCATTGTCCCCCTTGGGGAATGGGTGCTCAAAACCGCGTGCCTTCAGAATCAAATATGGAAGGATAAGGGGTTCCCTCCTATGAGCGTATCGGTCAATCTCTCTTCTCGCCAATTCTCAAGATATAATTTGGTAGACACCATCAAAGAGATTTTACTCGAAACCCACATCGATCCCCAATACCTGGAGCTCGAGATTACCGAGTCGATGACGATGAATGTCGATGTTGCGATCGAGGTACTCGGGAAACTGAAGGAACTAGGCATACAAATTTGCATCGACGACTTTGGGACGGGTTATAGCAATCTTTACTACTTAAAATTGTTTTCGATTGACCGGCTGAAGATTGATCAATCCTTTGTCAGGAATATTATGACGGATTCGAATGACGCGGACATTGTGGCTACGATCATAGCGATGGCTCATAAGCTTGGCATCGATGTTATCGCAGAAGGCGTAGAAACCAAGGATCAGTTGGATTTCCTGCGTAGTCAAAGCTGCCATGAAGTGCAAGGGTTTTATTATTACCCACCTTTACCCGCAGAACAAATCGAGCGGTTGTTGAACAAAACGGCGACAATAAAAACCAATTTGCAGGGGTGATAGGATGAAAAAGAGAGTGTATACCCTATTAGTCGAGCATTTTAAAAATTGGGGGATTTCTCACGTATTCGGAATTCCCGGAAAGTCCATTTCTCCGCTGATGCTGGAGCTTGAAAGCCATGGTATTCAATATGTGCTGGGTCGTCACGAAGCTGGCTCTGGGTTTGAGGCGTCAGGCTATGCACTGGCGAAAAAAACAATGGGGATCGCGATTGGTACTTCCGGCCCGGGAGGAACGAATCTGATCACAGCCGCCGGGCAGGCCAAAGAGTTCCAGTTACCGGTATTGTTCATCACCGGACAGCCATCGATGCGGGAGACTGGGCGCGCTTTAAGTCAGGATTCAAGCCAGTTTGGGGCCGATTTGGTTAAGATGTTCGAGCCCGTTACCTTGTTCAGTGCCCGCATCGAACGTGGGGACCTTCTTTACTTGTACCTTAAACATGCCCTGGAAAAAGCCTACACGGGTGAAAAAGGCCCTGTTCATCTTTGTATCCCATTTGATGTGCTGATGGAGGAAGTCGAGAGCTTCTACCTGCCTTTGCCAGACCACATTTCACCAGTTGTATCCCCCGATATCGATAAGGCGATATCGATGCTGGGCGAGGCTAAGAAGCCCGTCCTCTTTCTGGGCAAAGGCGCCGTCATGGCGGATGCCTATGAACCATTGCGGATCATGGCCGAGCATTGGGGGATTCCTGTAATGACCACGCCGGGTGCGAAAGGAGCATTTCCTACCAGCCACCCCTTATACCTAGGCGGGTATGGTCTCGGCGGTTCCAAGCATGCAACCGATTATATGAGATCCGGCATTGACCTGATGATCGTCGTAGGCAGCAAATTGTGCGATATGTCCTTGTCCGGATTTACGCCCGATATGGAGCCGGAAAAGGTTTTGCAATTTGAGTATGACCTTAAGTTCGCAGGTAAAACCATTCAGGCGCCGACGCAACTGATTCTTGGCGATATCCGCTCTAACCTGACTCAACTCATCTCGCAAAGCGGGGCATCGTCCAAAGAGCATGAGATGCTGATTGCCCGGGCACAAGCGGCAGCAGCGACCTCCCAAGCGGAATCCGTGTTGTCAGCGGGAACGGCGTTCCGAAGCTTGCGATCCGTGCTCCCGAAAGAGGCAGTTCTCTTCGGGGATGCAGGGAGTCACTCCTTTCATGCCGTACAAAACTTCGAGATCATCGAGCCCGGGACATTCTATTTCGATGAAGTGTTCATCGCTATGGGGGCAGCGATCGGCTATTCGATCGGAGCGAAAATTGCCATGCCCGATCGCCCTGTCGTCTGCGTGACCGGCGACGGCTGCATCATGATGCACGGCACCGAGATATCGACAGCCGTGAACCATGGAATTCCGGTTATTTTCTTTGT
Source organism: Paenibacillus sp. FSL W8-0919 (assembly GCF_038003785.1). Lineage (NCBI taxonomy): Bacteria > Bacillati > Bacillota > Bacilli > Caryophanales > Paenibacillaceae > Paenibacillus > Paenibacillus sp. FSL W8-0919. Next base: position 2,026,048 of record NZ_JBBOPV010000001.1, on the reverse strand, counting down.
ACTGAATAACGGCCGTTTAGATATGGTGGAAAAGGGAATGTCTTATAACACCGGGCGTTCGGTAGGCGCTGTCTATGAACGACCGCTGGATGTGAGCTTATTTGCCCAATCCATGGGCGCCATGGCATTCCGCTGCGAAAATGAAGCCGACATTACGAGGGCGGTTCAGTCAGCCTTGCAGTCCCATACGGCTACGGTAATCGAGGTCATGGTGGATCCGCAAGAAATCCCGCCGATTCTTACCCGATTGCTTAGTCTAGATTAACGCTTACGGAGGACGTTTATGGAGTCGAATCGCTATAATAAAGGAATCGAAGTTTTGCAACAGATGGTAAGTGAAGAACGACTGAACGCAACGGTCAAACAGATGGAAAAATTCTCACCGGATATGGCCAGGCTGATTGTCGAGTTCCCTTATGGCTCGCTGTATTCCCGTCCAGGCCTGGATCTAAAACAAAGGAGCCTGCTTACCATAGCGGCTATGCTTGCCTCAGGCGCAGCGGCTCAGCTCGATTTCCATATCGAAGCAGCCTTGAATGCCGGGCTTACGCCAAATGAGATTGTAGAGGCCGTCATGCACTGCGTATCTTACGCAGGCTTTCCCAAAGCGCTGGATGCCATGTTTGTGGTCATGAAAGTGTTTAACGAACGGGGAATTCAATACGAAGAACGATAAACCCCTGCTCCCTACTTTATTTCGGCCAACTCGATTCAACGAGAGTAAGCCTGAGAAGGATTTTGACTTAGTCGAGGATGGATGCGTCACCGTGGTTTGGCCAGGCTCAATCATTCACGGCTATTTTGACTTTACATAATGCATGGCCTACCCAAGTGTCCTTGATTTCTGCAATAACAAGAGCCCCTCTGTTAAATAACTTGAGGGGCTCTTGTGTTGCTTATCATATTATTCAGTTTAGAAAGAATAATTAACTTTCAGACACTTCACTTCTTCTGTGTTTTATTAAGTCTCTCTAACGTCGTCTCTTAATTGGACTGGGTTAAATCTTTGGAGATAAAAGCTCTGGTTTATCCCTTGCCCAAGTATCCTTAACTGTTGAAAAATTCGACCAGTAAAGGAACGAGAGCCGCAGGATCGACATTGTGATCTTGTCCCGCAAGCACCCGATCCTTCGCCTTTACGAGATGATGGGCCAATGTTTTCGCAGCTTCATGGAAGAAAGGCTCGCTGTTTGCGCCGGAAATTACCACTGTGGAGGACGTTACTCGAGCCCATTTGCTGGTTGGCAGCGGCTTGCCGATCATCACATCACGTGCGATCCTTCCATCATATGCGAGCGTATGCGCAACAGCCAGAAAATCTCTCCATATCGGACTTTCCTTCTGCGGAGCCAAGTATTCTTCCGGAATAAGCAGCGCCTGTGTCATGAAAATTTCCAAAGCTTTGTCGCGTTGTCCGGACAAGATAGCCTCGTCCAACTGCTCGACGTAATCCAGGGGAAGAGGCGGACGGCTTGCGTCAAGGATGAGGGGCGGTTCATACAGCGCCAGCTTTGGGATTTTTTCAGACAACCGATCAGCGGCCTCCAGGGCGAGAATTGCTCCGGACGATACACCATACAAATAGGCGCTCCCGCCCACGGATTCTATTAGTGCATCGATATCTTCAATCTCGCGCTCCACCGCATAGGGCGGTGTGTCGTCACTGTCTCCCCGCCCGCGTCGGTCGTAATTGATCACGGTATAATGGTTCGCCAGCAAATCTGCCAGTTGCTCTTGCGAAGGGAACTTGCGATACCCTAGAGCGCCAGTTACCAGGATCACAGCCGGACCGTTGCCGTATTGGTCATAGGCGATGGCCGTTCCATCTTTGGATATAACGTTGTTCATCAGTTCTCGCCCCTCCTTTTTCTTAAATTATTTTCGCTGGTAATGCAAGCCGACGACGCCGTTCTTGTATGTTTTGGAGCGGATCAACCGGAGGGACTGCTGCTTGTTGGCCAAAGCGAACAAGCGCTCGCCGCGGGAAGCGATGACGGGATGAACGAGCAGCCACAGCTCGTCGTAAAGTCCGCTGTGGATGAAAGATTGCCATGTCTTTACTCCGCTTTCGACGGAAATTCGATTGACCCGGCTTTTCAGTGCTTCCAGCTCACGAGCGAGCGAGGTATTGCCACTCCCAATCTGCTGCGAGTTTCTCCAGACCAAATCGACTTTGGAGCTGGAAATGACCACTTTGGAGATCTCGTTCATGCGCATGGCGATGGCCCGTTCCAGCGCATTGGAAGAATGCTCCGCCTGCTGCCAATGCTGGGCTAACGAAGCGTACGAATTTCTGCCTACGATAATCGTATCGACAGTATTGTAATATTCCAAATAATCCTCAAAGATCTCTTCGCTCAATGTCATCCACTGATTTTCATCCGACACGACGCCGTCCAGCGAAAGCTGCATTGTTAAAATCACGTCACCCATTCCTTCAATCACTCCTTGCTTTCATGATTTACGAAACAAATATATCATTTTCCCGGTCCGAGCATTTCTTATCAATTGCTATTATGTTCCAGTTTTAATCTAGGGAACCTGAAGGTACAACAAGATTCCTAGAATGCTGTTAGCCTTTTTTATATTAAACCCTCTGATTTTCTTGATTAAACAACAAAAGAGCTCAGACTAATCTGAGCTCTTTTGGTTTAGAAGTTACAATCCATGGTTTCCATATACATACTTCTTTTATTGGTTACAAGCTTTATTATTCAAGTTACAAAGAATACTTAATACATTCACACAATTACGAGCAAAGCCCACGCTTACTCTACCGTCACGCTCTTCGCCAGGTTCCGCGGCTTATCCACGTCATTGCCCCGAGCGAGGGAAGCATAGTAAGCAAGCAGCTGCAGCGGGATCACGGACAAGGCGGCCGTCAGTACCGGCAGCGTCTTTGGAATCGCGAAGGCTTGGTCGACCGACTTCAGCAGGTCAGCCACATGCTCCTCGTAGGTAATGGCCATGACTTCCGCACCCCGCGCTTTCACTTCCTTAATGTTGCTTACGGTTTTCTCCAGCACCGCTTCCTGGGTTGCAAGAGCGATCACCGGAATCCCTTCCTCAATCAAAGCGAGCGTGCCGTGCTTCAGCTCACCGGCAGCATAAGCCTCAGAATGGATGTAGGAGATCTCCTTCAGCTTCAGGGAGCCTTCCTGGGCTACCGCATAATCTTGGCCGCGGCCGATAAAGAACAGGTGCTCATGCTTGGCGATCTGCTCGGCATAGGCTTTGATCGATTCGGCATTCGCCAGCATCGCTTCCACCTGCTCCGGCAGAGCCTCCATCGCAGCAATCACTTCGGCAACAGCGTCCTCCGTCATCGTGCCGCGTACCTGAGCCAGATACAGACCAAGCAGATAGAATGCGATCAGCTGGGAGGTGTAGGCTTTTGTCGAAGCAACCGCGATTTCAGGTCCTGCCAACGTACCAAGCACGTCGTCGGCTTCACGGGCGATCGAGCTGCCGACCACGTTCGTAATCGCCAGAACATGGGCGCCGTGGCTCTTCGCTTCACGAAGGGCTGCCAGCGTATCTGCCGTCTCGCCGGACTGGCTCACAACGATGACCAGCGTCTCAGGCGTGACAATCGGCGAACGGTAACGATATTCGGAAGCCACGTCGTTCTCGACAGGTATACGTACCATTCCCTCGATCACGCTGCGTCCGACAAGACCGGCATGGTAAGCCGTTCCGCAGGCAATGATTTGGACATTGCGAATATTCGCGATCTGCTCGTTCGTCAGCTTCAGCTCAGGGAGGACGACTTTCCGTCCGCTCTCATCCACGCGGCCCAGCATCGTATCCCGATAGGCCTTCGGCTGCTCGTGGATCTCCTTCAGCATAAAGTGATCGAACCCGCCTTTTTCCGCCGTGACGGCATCCCAATCGACACGAATCATTTCCCGAGAAATAAAATTCCCTTCGATCGTCATCAATTCGACAGCATCTGCAGTGAGCAGCGCCATCTCGCCGTCATTCAAAATATATACGTTCCGCGTATATTTCAAAATCGCCGGAATATCAGAACCGATAAAGTTCTCGCCTTCACCAAGGCCGATAATGAGCGGGCTGGCTTGACGAACGGCAACCAGCTTATCCGGTTCGTACTCCGTTAGTACGCCAAGTGCAAAAGCCCCTCTCATATACTTGATCGCCTTCTGCACCGCCTTCACGATATCTCCGTCATATTCACGGGCGATGAGATGCGAGATCACTTCCGTATCGGTCTCGGACACAAAGTGATGCCCTTGCTGGATCAGCTCTTCCTTCAGCTCCAGGTAGTTCTCAACGATCCCGTTGTGTACGACCGAGAACTTCTGGCTCTCGTCCGTATGCGGATGGGAGTTGACATCCGATGGACGGCCATGCGTAGCCCAGCGGGTATGACCGATCCCGGCCGTACCGACCAGCGGCGCTGTTTCCAGCCGTTCCTCAAGATTGGCCAGACGTCCCTGTGCCTTGGCTATGCGAAGCCCTTCATTGGTGAACACTGCGATTCCTGCAGAGTCATATCCGCGATACTCGAGCTTTTTGAGTCCTTCCAGCAACACCGTTTGCGTCTTCTGATTTCCAATATATCCGACAATACCACACATTGTATGATTCCTCCGTTCGGTTTCCAAAAGTAATGGTTATGCGAAAAGAAGAATGCGCACCTGCTGTGCGGTATTACGAAAGAAGAATGATCTATTCAATTATCAATGTTCAACGATAGCTTGATAGCTTTCCCTTAAGCTATTGAACAATCATGAATGCACTCTTCTTCCACCGCGCTGTACGCACACTTGATTCGCACATTCATGTTTTTATGAAATACGATGAGCACCTGCTGATGCGTTGTAAGAACGGTCGCCCATTCCTTTTCCGCGTTCAGCTTACGGTTCTGGTGCAATCCCGGGAGGTCCCCGCCGAACAATCCGAACACCTCCACCTCGTCAGCTTGATTGTGCCGTTTCGTTATCACATCGATTCGTCATAACGATTTCCCCGCGCATTTTTCAAGCTCTGGCGCTTATGAAGCTTATGGTCTACCTCACAACCCTCTCTTTCCATTCTTGAATGACATTCTATATTATATTCACCCGAATAGGGTTTGGCAACTTTAGTGGCTAGCCTTCTCTTTCGAGCTCCACCAAGAATCGGCCTTCCAGACTACTTGAATCCATGCATCAGGAATGCGGAGCCTATACCTGCAGCATATGCAGTCATAGCAAGGCTTGCTTCCGCTTTCATGCGCTGCATCATACCAGGAATATGCGGGCCAGTTATCAGCTGTTCTAGTTCACTGGCCCTTACATAAACTGGTGTTCCACCCTTGAAAAATCCAACTTTAGCCTTAGGCTAATTCCCGCTTCACGACATCGGCAATCTGGGTTACATAGCGATCCAGCTCGTCTTTATCCGGACCTTCGGCCATAACCCGAATGAGGGATTCCGTACCGGAAGGGCGAACCAGTACCCGGCCGTTATCTCCCAAAATCTGCTCTACCTCGGAAATCGCAGACTCGATTGCCTTATTTCCTTGGTACTTCGTTTTATCGCCAACGCGCACGTTAACAAGCACTTGAGGATACTTGCGCATGCTGTTCTTCAGTTCATGCAGCGGTTTGCCGGAAGCTACGATGGTGTCCACCAGCTGAATGCCTGTCAGAATTCCGTCACCGGTTGTGTTATAGTCCAGGAAAATAACATGACCGGACTGCTCGCCGCCGAGGTTAAATCCGCCGCGACGCATCTCTTCCATCACGTAGCGGTCGCCAACGGCCGTCTTGGCCGTTTTCAGCTTCAAGCTGTCGCAAGCTTTGTAGAAGCCGATGTTGCTCATGACCGTGGACACAATCGTTCCTGCTTTCAGCTTGCCAGCACGATTCATTGCATCTCCGCAGATGCACAGGATGAAGTCGCCATCAACCTCCTCGCCTTTCCCGTCAATGGCGATCAGACGATCCGCATCTCCGTCAAAAGCAAGTCCCAGATCCGCGCCGTGGGCAAGGACGGCTTCAACCAGCTTCTCCGGATGTGTCGATCCGCAGCCATCATTGATGTTTAGACCGTTAGGCTCAGCGCCGATCGTAATAATCTCCGCACCAAGCTCGCGGAACAGCTTCGGAGCGAGCTCGTAAGCTGCGCCGTTCGCGCAGTCCAGCACGATTTTCAGGCCGTCGAAACGGTTGCTGATAGTTGTCTTCAAATACTCCAAGTATTTAAATTTCGATTCATTATCTACGCGAAGCTCGCCCAGTTCGGCTCCGATCGGACGCGGAAGCTCGTCCTTCTCCGCATCCATGAGCTCTTCAATCTTGAGCTCCGTTTCATCGGACAGCTTGAAGCCGTCTCCGCCAAAGAACTTAATTCCGTTATCTTCAACCGGATTGTGCGAGGCCGAGATCATAACGCCGGCATCGGCTTTCAACAATCTTGTAATGTACGCTACCGCAGGGGTGCTAACAACCCCTAGACGAATAACATGCGCACCGATCGACAGTAGTCCTGCCACCAATGCAGATTCCAGCATAGCTCCGGATACGCGCGTATCCATGCCAATCACGACAGTCGGCTTCTCCTTATCCCCCGTTAGTACATAGCCGCCGCAGCGGCCGATGCTGTAAGCCATTTCGGCAGTCAGCTCTTGATTGGCAATCCCTCTTACCCCATCTGTTCCAAAATATTTCCCCATGTGTTCTCTTCCCCTTTATCTACATTTCTTTATGTTTCACTCATTCGGTGTTTCTGTACCCGTATCCCCATCGTCAGCACTTCCATCTGCCGGTGGATGGGCCGGTTCCTCTTCGTTTCCGCTGGCATCCGTTCCCGAATTTACGGGCGGCGCTACGCTTTGATTCCCCTGCTCATTGCCTGTTCCGGTACTCGGCGGATCGGTCTGGTCTTTATCCTTGCCGTCATCCTTCGGCGTGGTTCCCGGGTTGGTTGTAACCGGCGTAGAGTTGTCCTTCAGCTCGATCTTCACAACCAGTCGATTCCTGTCGGCTCGATTAATGAAATCCGGAAGCGTAATTTGAAGCGGAATTTCATGCATACCCGCCTTCAACCCGGCTAGATTGGCCTGAGCCCCGATATCTTCGGGAGTCAGACTATTCAGCAGGTCGGGCGCTCCGGTAAGCGTAAGTGATATCGACTTCTCCTCGGGCTCAAGGATAACAGCTTCCAGGCCCGAAGCTACTCCCTTTAAGGTTATCGGGATTCCGCTAATGACCCGTTCGCCATGCGATACGGCCGTAACCTCAACTTCGACAGAGCTCGGCTCGATTTTCTCAAAACCTTCAGGCGGCGTCAAGTCGGCCGTAAGTACTGTTGTTCCTGATTTGTTAATTTCAGACAAATCCACAATCGCTTCGATATAGGTCTCTGCTCCTGCAAGCGCCTCTTTGCTCCCGAACAACTTGACTTCCTTGACCTTTTGATCCACCTTGGAAAGCACAAGCCCTTCGGCCAATCTTCCCGTATATTTCAGCTCCAGCGGCACCGTCACAAAGGCAGGCTCAATCGGCACTTCGGCCGCTACGCTGCTCGGCTCGATGACCGCATCCTCCATCACAACGCCTTCCTTATCATATGCCGTCAGCTTGACGCGTTTCTCCGTAATGTTCTCCTTGGCTCCGTCCAGCTCAATATTCCCCTTCACCTGACCGAGCTTCTCCATCCTGGATTCCGGCAGCGTCACCGTGACTTGGCGTGGGTCGATCAGCACGGGTGTCCCGGCCCGGTAATCTTTGGCTGGCTCGCCCTTCGTGCCAATACTTACCGTCACCGACTTGGAGACCCGCTTCTCTACGGTCACCGTAACCATGCTGGGATCCATCGATACGACCTCCACTCCGTTCGGCACGGAAGCAGTTAAAGGAAGGGTATGGGTACCGGGCTCCTTCACATTGCTAAGGTCAAGCTTTACTTTGTACTCATCCGTAAACAGGGTGATGTTGGACCGTTTGCCCCTCACTTCCAGCGTCACGCGGTCTTTGTCGATACCCGTTAAAGCATATTCGCCATCATCGAACCCGTAGGTTTGAATTTTGACCCCTTCAATCACACGGGTATCGTAGAAGGTTGTCGGGGGAGGAGGCGAGCCGCTGTCCATATGAACCATCGCCCACAACAAGATGCTGACAGCCAATGCAATCAGCTTGCTGACTGTATTGTTCTTAATCCATTTATCCATTACGGCCCTCCTTCCGTTTCCAGAAGAACGTGCGTTTCTCCTTCGTGGATGCGGCAGGACGCATCTCCTCATACAGCTTGGAGATGAGGGATTCTTCCTTGATATCCCGAACCACTTGCCCATTCAATGCTAACGATACTTGACCGGTCTCCTCCGATACGACCACCGAGATCGCATCCCCCACTTCACTGATTCCTATGGCTGCGCGGTGTCTGGTACCAAGCTCTTTGCTTATAAAAGGATTCTCCGATAAGGGTAAGTAACAGCCCGCCGCGGCAATCTGTCCGTTCTGGATAATAACCGCTCCATCATGAAGCGGCGTGTTCGGTATGAAAATGTTAATGAACAATTCCGAGCTGATCACCGATCGCATCGGAATGCCGGATTCGACATACTCATTGAGGCCGGTTGTCCGCTCAAATACGATGAGGGCACCGATTTTTCGCTTCGACAAATAATTAACGGCCTTAATGGTTTCGCTAATTAATTTATGGGTCTCTTCATCGGCGTCCGCCGTTCGTCCGAAGAACTTGCCGCGGCCAAGCTGCTCCAGTCCACGTCTAAGCTCTGGCTGGAAAATAATAAAGATGGCCAGCACCCCGAACGTGAAGATCTGATTCATCAGCCATTTGAGCGTGTACAGATCGAACCAGGTGCTGAGCGCCCAAATAACGACCAGTACCAAGATTCCTTTCAACAGCTGCACAGCTCTTGTGCCCCGAACGAGCAGAATCATTTGATATATAATATAGGTAACGATAAGAATATCGATTATATCCTTGATGGTTTCTCCCCAGGTCATATCCGTGAAATACTCCATACAGCAACCCCCGTCAATTCCATTAAGTGCGGGTTCAAAAAATCTGCCCTTCACTGGGAACTTTTTGAACGTCCTCATGCATAACGCTTGAGACTATATATGTAGTATGTACTCTACACTCTCTAGGTTATAACGTTAATCTTTCCGATGCAAGCGAATGCCTCGTCCATAACCTGCTTTTTGCAGATTTTTGTAATAAAAGAAGCGCCGTCTTTTCACTGAAAAGAGGCGCTTGTATTCAGTAAGGTGCAGGCGATTCTTATCGGTAAGCGACATCTGTGAACAGATTGGAGATTTTGTACCATATCCAATCCATTGCCTTATCAATATCTTTAACTTGACCTGCTATATGAGCGGTGGAGGCCTGGAACAACTCCCCGTCAATGACCGTGAGATTTCCATTCACTTGGCCATAGACCTTAGTCTTCCCATTCTCAACGGTTATATCTCCCGCAATGACCTGATCGGCAGGAATGATGACCGTGTCACCTTCAATCACCAGCTTCTCGAATTCATCACTCTTCACAACCAGCTGGTTCTCTTGGTTCCAGAAGCTGATGGTGCTAAAGAGCATGACCACGACAAACATGGCTGCCGCCGTAAGCGCAGGATGATTCCTAACCCAGGTAACCCATGCCTTCTGCTTCTTAGGCTTAGGCAGCATGCCCATAATGCGGTCTGCTAGATCATCTGATGGCTTCGTCGCATGATGAGTTAAGGAAAATAGAAGCATATCGGTATGCTCCAGCTTCTCGAAATTGACTCGGCACTCGGCGCATTCCTGCAAATGCTGCTTCAATTCAAGCTGCTTCGGCTCGGACAAGTCATTATCCAGATAATCATGCATCAAAGAGACGGCTAATTTGCAATCCATTTGTGAGCCAATCCTTTCGTTCAATCTCTTTGCTGGGTCCATTCCCCGTCGGGGGACATAAGACTTGCTTATTGTTCATACGTGCAGGAGTCACGGATGTTTCAAATATTTTCGGATAAAAAAACAATTTTGTCTGCAGAGTCCGATGAATCGTGGGAATCAGCCCTTGCCGATTCATGGCCGTATCTTAGGCGACAACGCCAATCGGGCGCCGTCTTTGGGTCAGCAAGAAAAAACCACCCTGCAGTGGCCCGGCTTTTCTTACAATTTATGCTCCAGCTTTTTCCTAAGGAATTCACGTCCACGGTGGACTCGCGTTTTGATCGTTGTTACAGGCAAGTCCAATATCTCGCTAATCTCTTGCAGCGATAAATCCTGTATATACCTCAGGATCATGATCGTCTTGTACTTGGCTGGAAGCCCCTCGATCGCTTGGTGGATGATCCGCTGCGTTTCCGACAGAAGCGTTTCACTCTCCGGTGTGCGATTGTCACTCGGGATGAGGGAATAACCGTCCATACCGTCGCTGTCGTTCAGTTCCGCATCCAGCGAGAAAGAAGGCTTGCGCTTTCGCAGCCGATCTATACCAAGATTCGTCCCGATCCGGTAGATCCAGGTCGAGAATTTTTGGTTTTCGTCATAACGATCCAGGTTTTTATAGACACGCAAGAACGTCTCCTGTACGACGTCCTCCGCCTCATGGCGGTTGCTTAGCATTCGGTATGCTAAATGAAAGATCTTATCCTTGTACAGTTCCACAATTTCGGCAAACGCTCGCTGATCGCCTTTGCGGGCCAGCTTTGCCAGTCTTACATCCAAATTTTCCACCATAACTCCCCCAGAATGGTCTGATGGGTAACGTTGTTTTAAAAGCATCATTCAAATGGTAATTCAACTGTTTCTAAAAATCAACAACTATTAGAAATCCAACCGAAAATTTCGAATGGATCAAAACTTATCATGCCCCGTGCTCCCAAAATGAATAAGAGCGATCGATCCGGTATAAAACAAGGCGAGGCTCGAGCGAGCCTCGCCTTGTTCATGAAGATCGTTGTCTTGCCGTGCTTTATCGATACATTGCAACTTTGGCCGGGATCAGCCCGTATTCCGGAGCCCTGCGGCAATGCCGTTAATCGTAAGCAGCACTTCCCGAAGCAGCTCAGCGTCATCCTGCCCCTGCTCTCTTAAGCTGCGGAGCTCGTTGAGCAGCTGTACCTGCAGGTAGCTAAGCGGATCGACGTAAGGATTGCGGAGTCGAATCGATTCCTGCAGGACCGGTTGATTATCCAGGATGTCCTGCTGCCCGGTAATTTTGAGGACGAGATCCTTCGTCAGGTTGAACTCTTCCTGGATCAATCCAAAGATGCGCTCGCGTGACGTATCGTCCTTCGCCATTAAGGAGTACTCCTTAGCGATGATCAGATCGGCCTTGGCAAGTGCCATCTGAAGGGTATCAATCAGCGAAGTAAAGAACGGATAGTCCGTGTACATCTTCTGAAGCACCTTCAGATTCTCTTCCTTGCCTTGGTAGAAGCTCTGCAAGCCCGTACCAGCCGCATACCATGCCGGGAGGAGGTAACGGCTCTGGGTCCATGCAAACACCCAAGGAATGGCTCTCAGGTCCTCGAAACGGTCGCTGTTCTTGCGCTTCGATGGGCGTGAACCGATATTTAGCTCGCCAACTTCCGGAAGCGGCGTCGATTCTTTGAAAAAGCTGAGGAAATCCGGGTCACGGAAGATCAGATCCTGATACTTCTTCTGCGCTGCCTCCGAGATCCGGGAGGCGATTTCCTCCCATTCTTTATCGACGGATTGGGTTTCCGGATAACGTGCATTGATCGATGCCGTAATGAGCGCGGAAGTGGCTTGCTCCAGGCTTCGATAAGCAATCCCTTTCAGGGAATAGCGCGACGAGATGACCTCTCCCTGCTCCGTAATCTTGATGCCGCCGGCAATCGTGGACGCCGGCTGTGCCAGAATACTGCGGTTCAGCGGCATGCCGCCGCGTCCCAAGGATCCGCCCCGCCCATGGAAATACTTCACCTTGATGCCAAATTCGTTGGCAACCGCGGTGATTTCCTTAAGCGCCACTTGAAGCTCCCAGTTGGCCGTAATGGCTCCGCCATCCTTGTTGCTGTCAGAGTAGCCGAGCATGATCTCCTGTAAGTCATTCATCGCGCTTACGGCTTCGCGGTAGATCGGAAGGCTGAAGAGCTTACGCATGATCTCAGGCGCTGCGTGCAGGTCTTCGATCGTCTCGAACAACGGTGCTGCCTGCAAGGTGGCAACAACCGTGCCGTCCGTATCCTTGCGGAACAATCCGGCTTCTTTCGCGAACACCATCACTTCCAGAATATCGCTTGCGCCCTCAGACATACTGATCAGATAGCTCGATATGCACTTCACGCCGAATTCCTTCTGAGCACGGAATACGGTACGGTACACTTCCAGACACTCCTCCGTACTGTCGCTGTACTCCTGATAAGGAGTCGTCAGCGGACGAGGGTCATTCAGCAGGCCGTTCAGGAGTGCAATCTTCTCATCTTCGCTTAATTGCACGTAATCACTGGTAACGTTCATTTTGTGCAAAATCTCAGCCATCGCATTCTCATGCTCTTTGCTGTGTTGTCTAATATCCAGGGTTGCGGTATGGAAGCCAAACAATTCAACCTGGCGAATCAGCTTTTGAATGTACGTATCGGCGACATAGTCAGCAAAATGGAAGCGCAGACTGCGGTCGATGATCTTCAAATCTTCAATGAATTCTTCCGGTGACTGGTAGCGCTCGCTGCCGATCATGTCGTCATCGAGAATATGACTGATTTTGGCCAGCATATAAACGAGCTTAATACGATACGGCTCTTTCTCATTGTGCCAAATTTCCATCTTCTTCAGCGTAACGTTTTGGCGGTCCTTCTCAATGGACGCAATCAACTCGTCGGATACGTTGACAATGGTCGAGCTGAAGCTGAGATACTTCATAAAATCACGCAGGATCCGCTGATATTCTCGGATTGCCAATTTACGCTGCATCTCGAGGGTTTTCCAGGTCACGTCCGCCGTCACCGAAGGATTACCGTCCCGGTCTCCGCCGATCCACGATCCGAAACGAAGATACGTCGGAACATGCCAATGATGGCCCGGATAATACTTATTCAGGCAACGCTCCAGTTCTTGATAAACCTCTGGCAGAATGTGAAACAGTGTCTCATGGAAATAATACATTCCGTTTCGGACCTCATCCAGAACGGTCGGCTTACGGTCACGAAGCTCATCGGTTTGCCACAGTGTAATCACTTCATTCAGAAGCTTCTCCCGCAGCTGTTCTCTTTCGCGGAATGTTAATGTTGGGTTGTCCAGCAGCATCACATCCTCGGCGATCCGTTTATGGATGTCGAGAATGGCTCTGCGCATCGCTTCAGTAGGGTGAGCTGTCATGACCAGCTCAAGGGATAGATTTTCGAGAATTTCTTGAACTTCTTCAAAAGGAATGTTGCGTTCTTTCAGATCCTGGACCGCACTTTCAATGGATCCCGGCTGAACGCCTTCACCAGCGGAGCGCTCATAATCGCGTTTCCGGCGGATTCGGTGATTCTGCTCGGCGATGTTAACCAATTGGAAGTAAATCGCAAATGCGCGGATCACCTGATGACGGATGTCCGGTTCCAGCGTGCTGATGATTCTCTTAAAATCTGCGAACAATTCAGGAAGAAATACGGATCGCAACGATTTGCTCGTTTCGCGAATTTTCTCAACTATATCTAAAAGCTCGTTGCCTCCTTGGTGGACAAGAACTTCTCCAAGAATATTGCCAAGGAACCGTACATCTCGCCGCAGCAGATTGTTGGAATTACTCTTTGCGGTTACTGTAAGTTCAGTCATGCTACTCCTCCCATCTCAAAGCCCTTTTTACGCGGTTTATCTCTAGAACATAACGCCTTCCTAACATCATACAATAAATGCGGGCGAAAATCTTCACTTTTCAACCGAAAAAATTAGCCAGAACGACAAAATTCATTCCCTTGAAAAGCGCCAACATCCCATATGCGACAAGCCCTGAAGCCATTGGCAAGTCTCTTCTTTAGTACATTAACACTTCGCAGAAACATCGTCCAGATATGTAAAAAAACATCACACATGGTGATGTCCTGCTATATTATGGAGCGGGTGATGGGAATCGAACCCACGCTACCAGCTTGGAAGGCTGGAGTTCTACCATTGAACTACACCCGCATATCAACCCACAAAAGTGAGACTAAGCTTTGAAACAAACGCCGATTACTTTTGCGGGACCAAATACTTAAGCAAATCGGGATGACACGATTCGAACATGCGACCCCCTGGTCCCAAACCAGGTGCTCTACCAAGCTGAGCTACATCCCGATATGAACTTAAAATGGCACGCCCTGAGAGATTCGAACTCCCGACCTTTTGATTCGTAGTCAAACGCTCTATCCAGCTGAGCTAAGGGCGCAAATGGAGCGGACGACGGGAATCGAACCCGCGACCCTCGCCTTGGCAAGGCGATGCTCTACCGCTGAGCCACGTCCGCAAATATGGTGCGCGTGGAGGGACTTGAACCCCCACGTCAAAGACGCTAGATCCTAAGTCTAGTGCGTCTGCCAATTCCGCCACACGCGCACAAGATAAAACACTGGTGAGCCATGAAGGACTCGAACCTTCGACACCCTGATTAAAAGTCAGGTGCTCTACCAACTGAGCTAATGGCTCGCATTCAAGGCGCTGCCGAGACCTCGGTTCACCTTCAAAGCTGATCTTCACCTTAATTGAAGTGAAAATGGCTGGGGATATAGGATTCGAACCTATGCATGACGGAGTCAAAGTCCGTTGCCTTACCGCTTGGCTAATCCCCAATATTGTTCATGTAACTAGCATGTCCAATTCAAGATTGAAACATGAATGGTGGAGGCTGAGGGGATCGAACCCCCGACCCTCTGCTTGTAAGGCAGATGCTCTCCCAGCTGAGCTAAGCCTCCGTGTTGGTGACCCGTAGGGGATTCGAACCCCTGTTACCTCCGTGAAAGGGAGGTGTCTTAACCCCTTGACCAACGGGCCACATGTTCATGCTGCTTCTAAGTTGCTAAAGAAGATCTGGAGCTTCCAACCGGGATCGAACCGGTGACCTCATCCTTACCATGGATGCACTCTACCTACTGAGCTATGGAAGCAGGTGGCTCCCCGAACAGGACTCGAACCTGTGACAACTCGATTAACAGTCGAGTGCTCTACCAACTGAGCTATCAGGGAATATGTATTCGCTTGGCGGCGTCCTACTCTCCCGGGACCCTTCGGTCCAAGTACCATCGGCGCTGGAAGGCTTAACGGTCGTGTTCGGTATGGGAACGCGTGGAACCCTTCCGCCATCGCCACCAAACGTGATTTTTGCGCTGCGCTTTGCTTCAATGATTGCTCACCAGCAAAATATCAAGCCTTAGATAAGGCATGCAGCTTCAAAATCGTTTCAAGATTTTTTGAACCTTGAAAACTAGATACGAAACGTCTTTGCGTTGTTTAGAATCCGTAGCATTTCCCCAATGTTGGATCGGGGTCCCCGAAAAGTATTCGGCATCCGCTTCAAAGCTTCGCTTCACTTTTTGGGGTGTTGTTTAGGATAAGCCCTCGACCGATTAGTATTGGTCAGCTCCATGCATTACTGCACTTCCACCTCCAACCTATCTACCTCGTCGTCTTCAAGGGGTCTTACATACTGGGAAATCTCATCTTGAGGGGGGCTTCACGCTTAGATGCTTTCAGCGCTTATCCCGTCCGTACGTAGCTACCCAGCCATGCTCCTGGCGGAACAACTGGTGCACCAGCGGTACGTCCATCCCGGTCCTCTCGTACTAAGGACAGCTCCTCTCAAATTTCCTACGCCCACGACAGATAGGGACCGAACTGTCTCACGACGTTCTGAACCCAGCTCGCGTACCGCTTTAATGGGCGAACAGCCCAACCCTTGGGACCTACTTCAGCCCCAGGATGCGATGAGCCGACATCGAGGTGCCAAACCTCCCCGTCGATGTGGACTCTTGGGGGAGATAAGCCTGTTATCCCCAGGGTAGCTTTTATCCGTTGAGCGATGGCCCTTCCATGCGGTACCACCGGATCACTAAGCCCGACTTTCGTCCCTGCTCGACTTGTAGGTCTCGCAGTCAAGCTCCCTTATGCCTTTGCACTCTTCGAATGATTTCCAACCATTCTGAGGGAACCTTGGGGCGCCTCCGTTACTCTTTAGGAGGCGACCGCCCCAGTCAAACTGCCCGCCTGACACTGTCCCCGTACCGGATCACGGTACCAGGTTAGAACCTAGATACGATCAGGGTGGTATCCCAACGTCGCCTCCACACAAGCTGGCGCTCATGCTTCAAAGGCTCCCACCTATCCTGTACAGATCGTACCCAAATCCAATATCAAGCTGCAGTAAAGCTCCATGGGGTCTTTCCGTCTTGTCGCGGGTAACCTGCATCTTCACAGGTATTAAAATTTCACCGGATCTCTCGTTGAGACAGCGCCCAAGTCGTTACGCCATTCGTGCGGGTCAGAATTTACCTGACAAGGAATTTCGCTACCTTAGGACCGTTATAGTTACGGCCGCCGTTTACTGGGGCTTCGGTTCACAGCTTCGGGTTTAACCCCTAACCGCTCCCCTTAACCTTCCAGCACCGGGCAGGCGTCAGCCCGTATACTTCGCCTTGCGGCTTCGCACAGACCTGTGTTTTTGCTAAACAGTCGCTTGGGCCTTTTCACTGCGGCCCCCTCGGGCTATTCACCCTACCGAGGCACCCCTTCTCCCGAAGTTACGGGGTCATTTTGCCGAGTTCCTTAACGAGAGTTCTTCCGCGCGCCTTAGAATTCTCTTCTCGCCTACCTGTGTCGGTTTGCGGTACGGGCACCTTCACCTGACTAGAGGCTTTTCTTGGCAGTGTGAGATCATGACCTTCGCTACTGTAATTTTCACTCCCCATCACAGCCCAGCCTTATCGATGTGCGGATTTGCCTACACATCAGCCTCACTGCTTGGACGGACATCCATCAGTCCGCGTCACTACCCTCCTGCGTCACCCCATCGTTCATAACGGTTTACGGTGGTACAGGAATTTCAACCTGTTGTCCTTCGACTACGCCTTTCGGCCTCGCCTTAGGTCCCGACTTACCCTGAGCGGACGAGCCTTCCTCAGGAAACCTTGGGCTTTCGGCGGATCAGATTCTCACTGATCTTTTCGTTACTCATACCGGCATTCTCACTTGTATGCTGTCCAGCGCTCCTTACGGTACACCTTCAACCTACATACAACGCTCCCCTACCCCTGAATCGACTTCACTCCGCCTTCGAAGTGTGTTTAACCCCTGAGAGCATTTGGTCATCCTTGATTTCATCTCAAGTCTGACAAAAATGTTCAACTCAGGCTCACTACCTCAAAGAAGCAGTGAAGTCGATTCAAGCCATAGCTTCGGTGGTGTGTTTAGCCCCGTTACATTTTCGGCGCAGAGTCACTCGACCAGTGAGCTATTACGCACTCTTTAAATGGTGGCTGCTTCTAAGCCAACATCCTGGTTGTCTGTGCAACTCCACATCCTTTCCCACTTAACACACACTTGGGGACCTTAGCTGATGGTCTGGGCTGTTTCCCTTTTGACAATGGATCTTAGCACTCACTGTCTGACTCCCGGATATAAGTCTATGGCATTCGGAGTTTGACTGAGCTTGGTAACCCTTGCGGGCCCCGCACCCAATCAGTGCTCTACCTCCACGACTCTAATTTCCGAGGCTAGCCCTAAAGCTATTTCGGGGAGAACCAGCTATCTCCGAGTTCGATTGGAATTTCTCCGCTACCCCCACCTCATCCCCGCACTTTTCAACGTACGTGGGTTCGGGCCTCCAGTGCGTGTTACCGCACCTTCACCCTGGACAGGGGTAGATCACACGGTTTCGGGTCTACGTCCACATACTAAAGCGCCCTATTCAGACTCGCTTTCGCTGCGGCTACGGCTTCTCGCCTTAACCTTGCATGGGAACGTAACTCGCCGGTTCATTCTACAAAAGGCACGCCATCACCCATCGATCGGGCTCTGACTTCTTGTAAGCACACGGTTTCAGGTTCTATTTCACTCCCCTTCCGGGGTGCTTTTCACCTTTCCCTCACGGTACTGCTTCACTATCGGTCGCTAGGGAGTATTTAGCCTTAGCAGATGGTCCTGCTGGATTCATACGGGGTTTCACGTGCCCCGCACTACTCGGGATCCGTCTCGGAGGGTTCACATTTTCGATTACAGGGCTTTTACCTTCTATGGCCGGCCTTTCCAGACCTGTTCGTCTAATCTAAACCTTTGTAACTCCATGTGAGACGTCCCACAACCCCAGAGAGCAAGCTCTCTGGTTTAGGCTGTTCCGCGTTCGCTCGCCGCTACTGACGGAATCACTCTTGTTTTCTCTTCCTCCAGGTACTTAGATGTTTCAGTTCCCTGGGTATGCCTCTAGCTGCCCTATGTATTCAGGCAGAAGTGACTGGCTATTACACCAGTCGGGTTTCCCCATTCGGACATCCCCGGATCGAAGCTTGCTTACAGCTCCCCGAGGCAGTATCGTTGTTCGCCACGTCCTTCATCGGCTCCTAGCGCCTAGGCATCCTCCGTGTGCTCTTAGTAGCTTAACCTCAAAGTTTCGCTTGCGAAACTAACTTCGAAAGCATAAACTATGCTCCGGTTATTGTGCTCATCGCTCTGTTGTCCGCTTGTTTCCTGATTGGATAAAACCACTCAATGGTGAAACAAGCTCCCAAAGGATCGATGATCCCAAAACCTTCGCGTGCTACTTTTATTGAAACTTGTTTTGACACAAGTTCAGCTAAAAGGATATTTCTAAAACGCAAATTCGTTTCGTTATCTAGTTTTCAAGGATCAATGCCAGTCTTTCGACCGGAAGATTATCTTATCACAACCTCCATCACAGTACAACCTGCAATTTATGGAAGCGTTAAGAATAAATATGGTGGAGCCAAGGGGGATCGAACCCCTGACCTCCTGCGTGCAAGGCAGGCGCTCTCCCAGCTGAGCTATAGCCCCATATTAGGAAGTATATAAAGTTGTTATGGTGGGCCCTAGTGGACTCGAACCACCGACCTCACCCTTATCAGGGGTGCGCTCTAACCAGCTGAGCTAAGGGCCCATATCATACGCTTGGCAACGTCCTACTCTCCCGGGACCCTTCGGTCCAAGTACCATCGGCGCTGGAAGGCTTAACGGTCGTGTTCGGTATGGGAACGCGTGGAACCCTTCCGCCATCATCACCAAACGTATGTATGAAAGGATTGACCTCTCAAAACTGACCAACGAGTGAGTTGGTTGACTTTACTTCGTAAAGCCTATTTATCCGGCAGCTTGCGCTGACCGTATTTGTACCGCTTCGCTACGGAAGCGAGGTACTCCATAGAAAGGAGGTGATCCAGCCGCACCTTCCGATACGGCTACCTTGTTACGACTTCACCCCAATCATCTACCCCACCTTCGGCGGCTGGCTCCCTTGCGGGTTACCCCACCGACTTCGGGTGTTGTAAACTCTCGTGGTGTGACGGGCGGTGTGTACAAGACCCGGGAACGTATTCACCGCGGCATGCTGATCCGCGATTACTAGCAATTCCGACTTCATGCAGGCGAGTTGCAGCCTGCAATCCGAACTGAGACTGGCTTTTTAGGATTGGCTCCACCTCGCGGCTTCGCTTCCCGTTGTACCAGCCATTGTAGTACGTGTGTAGCCCAAGTCATAAGGGGCATGATGATTTGACGTCATCCCCACCTTCCTCCGGTTTGTCACCGGCAGTCACCTTAGAGTGCCCACCTTAAGTGCTGGCAACTAAGATCAAGGGTTGCGCTCGTTGCGGGACTTAACCCAACATCTCACGACACGAGCTGACGACAACCATGCACCACCTGTCTCCTCTGTCCCGAAGGCCGCCCCTATCTCTAGAGGATTCAGAGGGATGTCAAGACTTGGTAAGGTTCTTCGCGTTGCTTCGAATTAAACCACATACTCCACTGCTTGTGCGGGTCCCCGTCAATTCCTTTGAGTTTCAGTCTTGCGACCGTACTCCCCAGGCGGAATGCTTAATGTGTTAACTTCGGCACCAAGGGTATCGAAACCCCTAACACCTAGCATTCATCGTTTACGGCGTGGACTACCAGGGTATCTAATCCTGTTCGCTCCCCACGCTTTCGCGCCTCAGCGTCAGTTACAGCCCAGAGAGTCGCCTTCGCCACTGGTGTTCCTCCACATATCTACGCATTTCACCGCTACACGTGGAATTCCACTCTCCTCTTCTGCACTCAAGTTCCCCAGTTTCCAGTGCGTCCCGAAGTTGAGCCTCGGGTTTAAACACCAGACTTAAAGAACCGCCTGCGCGCGCTTTACGCCCAATAATTCCGGACAACGCTTGCCCCCTACGTATTACCGCGGCTGCTGGCACGTAGTTAGCCGGGGCTTTCTTCTCAGGTACCGTCACTCTCATAGCAGTTACTCTATGAGACGTTCTTCCCTGGCAACAGAGCTTTACGATCCGAAAACCTTCATCACTCACGCGGCGTTGCTCCGTCAGGCTTTCGCCCATTGCGGAAGATTCCCTACTGCTGCCTCCCGTAGGAGTCTGGGCCGTGTCTCAGTCCCAGTGTGGCCGTTCACCCTCTCAGGTCGGCTACGCATCGTCGCCTTGGTGAGCCGTTACCTCACCAACTAGCTAATGCGCCGCAGGCCCATCCTCAAGCGACAGATTGCTCCACCTTTCATAACTCCGCCATGCAGCGAATTTAATTATCCGGTATTAGCTACCGTTTCCGGTAGTTATCCCAGTCTTGAGGGCAGGTTGCCTACGTGTTACTCACCCGTCCGCCGCTAAGCATCAGGAGTGCAAGCACCCCATCAGCTCCGCTCGACTTGCATGTATTAGGCACGCCGCCAGCGTTCGTCCTGAGCCAGGATCAAACTCTCCAATAAAGATCATCCGAGGATGATCGATTGAAAGAGCGATTAAGCTCATTAGAAAAACTGACGAGAATTTGTTCAATTCTCTATTGTAACTCCCCGCCGAAGCGGTTCGTTTTTACTCACTCGTTGTTCAGTTTTCAAAGATCAATCTGTGTTTCTTATCGTCATCCGCATCTCAGCGGCGACTTTTATAATATATCATACTTCCTAGCAACTTTGCAATACTTTTTTTAAAAAAAGTTTTTTGAAGTTTTTGGTGAAGTTTGATGGCCGCCGACCGGCGGCATCACCTTCGGAAAGGAAGCGAAAATTAATTTACCACACACTCGGCGAGTTCGTCAACACTTTTTCTGCGAATTAGTGTTTGAATTGCGGGAACTTCCCGTTACGAGCATATTTGGAGAGTTCTTTCTGAGGAGCAAAGCGGGCATACATGCGAAATACCGTCTTATAGCGATTCGCGATCGCCTGTCTAATATTCTGGTCCAATCGTTGGTCGCTTAAGTCCAGCAGCATTTCATCCAGTTCTTTTCGCAGTACATAATCAAGCTCTTTGCATTCTTTCTCATTGAATAGCATTCCCAGCATGATAGGACCTCCTTATATATTAGCGAACAATGAAATTTCACTTTCATCGGATTAAAGCAGCTCTTCCCTATGTAAGGTTGATTAACCGATATGGCCGGATCTCTAAACCGAATATAAGCGATTTCTGGTTTTTCAAAACAGCGAGCGCTGTAAGCTTCACTTAACACTCTTGAAGAACAACGCTCGATCCGCTTTATTAGGTATGCACAATTTCCTTGAAAATTATGACATCAACCATAATGTAATTGTACTTTCGATAATGGCGGCGACCAGCAGAAGCACGACGACCCATAGCGATGCCGTCCCCAGCTTGCGCCAGAAGCCGCGCCACTCCGTACCGATCCCTCTTCTTTTCTCGCCTGATGCAAGCATGCTTCGGAAGACCAGCCCGCCGAAAGCAAGACCATACCCGCAGGCAATCACAATGACCGGAATTTCAATGATCCCGTGCGGGAGCAAACCCTTCACAATGAGATCAAACAGACTCTCGCCGCTTGCCTGCACGATTTTCAGCAAAAAACCAATCACCATGCCGTTAACGAGAAGGAAAATGAATGGGATAACCCCGAGCAATATGCCTGACAGCATGACCAGCACACTCTTGATACTATTGTTCAAAAATATAAACACAAAGAAGCTCCATTCCGGGTTGTCCGACATCCGCAGCTCCTGACTCATCTCTCCCAGCCCTTGAAGCTGGCTGATAAGCAGCTGCTCAAATTCCTCCGATCCCCACCCGATCGCAATCCCGCCGGCAAACAAGACGGCAGAAAGAATGAGCGCCTTCCGGATCGTGGTTAAATCTCTAAGAAAATTGCTAAAACGAAACATTCGGTACCTCCTTTATTGGTATAACTCACAAGTACGAGCATATGTTGAAGTAAACAAGCTACTGCACACTGAAGGGAGAGGGGCAGATCGTATTATGAATTCTTTTTATGTATTCAACGGCAGAAAGATCAAGCGGTTTTTCTTTGTTCTTGCCGCAGCGGTATTTGCAATCGGCGTCATTTATGTGGAGAGCGACAATATCTCGGTTTTCTCTGAAACCGGCCCGTCGGCCATTTACAGCGTGTCTACAGACAAGAAGCAGATAGCCTTGACATTTGATATCAGCTGGGGAGAAAAACGTGCAGAGCCCATTTTGAAGGCGCTAAAAGACAACGGAGTCCAGAAAGCTACCTTCTTCCTCTCCGGACCATGGAGCAAAACGCATCCGGACATCGTGAATGCCATTAAGGAAAGCGGTTATGAAATCGGCAGCCACGGCTTCAAGCACGAGAATTACAGCTCCCTGTCCGACGAGGAGATTCGGAAGCAGATCATGTCGGCTCATGATATTTTAACCTCAATGACCGGACAAGAACCGAAATTAATCCGGATGCCGAACGGCGACTTTGATAAACGGGTCTTAAGCATTGCGGAAAGCCTGAACTATACCGTCATCCAGTGGGATACGGACTCAAGAGATTGGAAGAACATCGGCGTGGATAAAATCGTCGACCGGGTCGTCTCCAAAGCGCATCCCGGCGATATCGTCCTCATGCATGCCAGCGACTCCGTCAAGCAAACGCACGAAGCGCTGCCGCAGATCATTCAAGAACTCCGCAATAAGGGGTATGAGTTCGTCACCGTGACCGACTTGCTCCAGCAAGGAAGCACAAAGGGCACCGAGGTACGCGACCATGCTTCGATTCAACAAAATATTGAGGATGCCGGCGGGCTGTGATGCTGCCTCCCGCTTTCCTACCGGTAATAAAAAAAGAGCTAAGGTTTAGCTCTTTTTTTCATCCTGCGTAACTTTATGCAGCGTCAGAATTTGGTATGCATTACAGATCAAAAGAGGTACGACCATAAAGATGGTGGCATTGCTCACACCGATCTGCAGAACGCCGATGATTTCTACAAT
Source organism: Paenibacillus sp. FSL W8-0919 (assembly GCF_038003785.1). Classification (NCBI taxonomy): domain Bacteria; kingdom Bacillati; phylum Bacillota; class Bacilli; order Caryophanales; family Paenibacillaceae; genus Paenibacillus; species Paenibacillus sp. FSL W8-0919. The sequence continues at coordinate 2,002,679 of NZ_JBBOPV010000001.1, read as the reverse complement.
AGAAACCGCCATCATAAAGAACAGCGTCGGTATCCAGGCATTGGCGTTCGTGCTCTTTACTTTAAAATAAGCGACAATGACTGCAACGACCAGAATGGCAATCCCTAAGCCCACATCTTGTCCCAAGCTAGTCGATCCGCCAACGAAGGTGCGGAAGAACATCAGCTCAAGCAGCGCAAGAACGGCTAGCACGATCTGAATGTACTGCCAGGTTTTTTTGCGGAATATGCCTATTCCCATATAATTTAACGTCAGGTAGGCAAAAAAGCCCATCTGGGAATACACGCTCACCAAAGCCCCAGAACCCAACAAAATCAGCGGGTATATTAAAAAATCGGCTACTCCCTTAAAATCGATAAAGCCATTAAACAGCTGCAGCCCCAGACCTACAATTAAGGCCGCTACTGCCCCTACGAGCATCGTCTTCAAAAATAATTTGGACCACTTCCGTAAGCTCAACGAACCTCCACCCCCACAGATCATTATTTTACCAACGTTCACAATAAAAAACCATTCTGAATGCGACATATTTCCGCAAAAGCATCACATACTATTCACAGAACCGTAAAAAAGGAGGAAAACGGTAATGAAGTGGCCGTTATTTCGTTTATGTATTATCGTCTTCGTTGCTGCCATAACGCTTACCGCTTGCGGCCAGGAACAGAGCGCTTCCCCTCAGCTTGGATATAAAGAGATCAAATCCATGGTGGTCGACATCCTGAAGACCGACGAAGGAAAAAAAGCGGTGGAAGATGCGCTCGGAGGCGGGTCCGGTTCTTCCGGAAGCACCGGGTCGATGGGGATGCGGATGATGACTGCCCAATCCGGCGAGGAGATCCGGATGGCTGTTAAAGACACGCTTGTATCGGATGAATATAAAAAAGAAATCGAAAAAATTATGACCGACCCGAAATTTGCCGGCGATTTCGCCAAAGCGATCAATTCCCAAAGCAAACAGCTGCATATGCAGTTGATTAAAGACCCTACTTATCAAAAAGCCATTCAGGACATGCTGAAATCTCCGGACGTGATGAAGTCGTTTCTTGAGTTGACCAACACGCCGGATTACCGCAAGCAATCCATGACCGTCATGCAAGAGGCGATGCAAAATCCTCTCTTCCGCATGGAAGTGCTGGAGCTTCTGAAATCCGTCGTAAAGGACGAGCTTCAGCCTAAAGTGGAGAAGAAGCAGCCGCAAGAGGGGCAGAAGCAAGAGCAAGGCGGCGGTGAAGGCGGTGGCGAGGGTGAAGGTGGCGGCGAAGGCGGCGGTCAAGGTGAAGAGGGCGGCAGCGGAAGTTAACCGTCTGGCCGGTACCCTCTCAACCTATCCGGTTAAAGACACTCTTTCACCGGTTATCGTTCTTGGCTAACTGGCTGCCTCTTGAATCCAAAAACCGTAACGATTGAAACTGGGTAAATCCCATTAACAGCCTATACAGTCAGTTCATACGCATAACGGCCCATGCAGTTCTCACGCAAAACGGCCTTGTGCCCCATCAAACGCATACGGCTCATCTCCCCGGCTCATCCGCCATTACGGCACGTCCAGCTCGGAGGCACGTTAGCCTACTCGTGCGCTAACAACACATTCAGCGTCTCAGACGCCATAGAGCACATTAGCCTGCTCATACGCCACACGGCACATCCAACTGGCTCTTATGCCATACGGCACATCCAGCCGTTTCATACGCAAACAAGCTCCCATCAGGGAGCTTGTTTCGTTTCGCTATCGCTTATTAACGGTTGCTCTCGCACTTATTCACAATCTTGGCCGCAACCTCATCATATATCGCGGCACTCTCGGTGCCGGGCTTATACACCGAAGGAGAGAAATCAGGCTCGGACGGATGGTTATCCGGCCCGCCGAGCGGCAGCTGCGCCAGCAGCTCCGCATGAAGCGTCTCGGCAAGCTTCCCGCCGCCGCCCCGGCCAAATACGTAATCCTTCTCACCGCAATGGGAGCAGGCATAGTACGCCATATTCTCTACAACGCCCAATATTTCATGCTCCGTCTGGATCGCCATCGCCCCCGCTCTAGCGGCGACAAACGCTGCTGTCGCATGCGGCGTCGTAACGATGATCTCCTTGCTCTGCGGGATCATCTGATGCACGTCCAGGGCAATATCCCCCGTTCCCGGCGGAAGATCAAGAAGCATGTAGTCCAGTTCTCCCCAAGCCACATCGCTGAAAAATTGACGCAGCATCTTGCCGAGCATCGGGCCTCGCCAAATCACGGGGCTGTTCTCACGAATGAAGAAGCCCATGGACATCACTTTGACACCGAAACGTTCTACGGGATGAATCACGCCGTCATCGGAAACGGTCGGCCCGATTTCGATGCCCATCATATCCGGTACGCTGAAGCCGTAAATGTCTGCATCAATCAGCCCGACCTTCTTGCCTTGCCGCGCCAGGGCCGCTGCGAGGTTCACGGTCACCGTCGATTTGCCGACACCGCCCTTGCCGCTTGCTACAGCAATGAAAGTTACGCCTGACTCCTCACTCAATAACTCATGGTTCTCCATACCGGCTGCGTGGCCCTTCGTCAGCTTCTCGCGGTCGCTTGGCTCCTGATTCCGGGGCGCTTCGCCCCCGCCTTGCTCCAGCGGACGCATCCGGATATGGATATCCTCCGCACCCACTGCCTCCAGAAGCTCCCGGATTTGCGCCTCCAAGGAAGCGCGTACATCTTCGCTGCTATAGGTTACGGATAGACGGACTGTCCGTTCTTTGACCACGATATCCCGAATACGCTGAAGCTCCATCAGACTCTTCCCGGTTTCGGGATCGGTCAGCGGCTGGAGTATCTCCTGTACCTGTTCTCTAGTCAGCATGATAAGCACCTCTGCTCTATGTAATGGAATAGACATTGCTTCGATAACATGTCTATTATACCATTACTCTGCAGCTTGTGACGACTCGGACGGGGACTCTCCAGCGGTATAACGCAAAATACCGTTATAGACGGCAGCAGCCACTTTCCGTTGGTACTTCTCATCCCGGAGCAAGTCGGATTCCTCCGGGTGGGACAAGAATCCCACCTCGACCAGGGCAGACGGCATCTGTAGAGCCTTAAGCAGATATATGGTGTCTTCCGTCTTCGCCAGCCGCTGTGTGTTCTGGAGGTTGTGTCGGATTTCGCTCTGGATCAATTCGGCAAGCTTTCTGCTCTCCTCATTGTTCGGAGGGAAAAAGGTCTGCGCCCCTCTCCAACGATTGGAAGGAATGCTGTTCAGATGCACGCTGATGAATAGATCCGCACGGCTGTCCTCGATCTTCCGCACCCGCTGCTTCAGATCCTCAGTCTTCCGCTTGGAATAGCCCTTGGTCGATTCCGAGGCAAGATCATAATCTCCTTCCCTCGTCATCACCACCAGCGCTCCGGCCTGCTGCAAATAATCGCGTAAATACAGTGTAATGGCTAAGTTTACATCCTTCTCGATCACCCCTTGGCGGCTGACAGCCCCGCCGTCAGGCCCGCCGTGCCCCGCGTCGAGTGCGATCACTTTGCCCGCCAGCGGCAGACTCCAGGTGTTGGAGGTGTTCGCAGATGGAACCTCATACGTAACGACGATCAAAATTAATGCAAGCAGGCCGGCCCCTATTATCGATTGCTTGATTCTCTTCCACGATACCCACAACGTCACCTTGTCCGAACTCCGCCTGGACATAACAAAACCACCTCGTCCCATGAGTTGTACTAACTCCATCATATGGGACAAGGTGGTTATTTATGACCTCAGACTAAACGGAGACCCGCTCCTTCATACCCTCAATCAGCACCTGAGCAACCTCTGGACGCGTAAATTCAGGCGGCGGGCAAACGCCGTCCCGCAGCAGACCGCGAACCTTCGTACCCGACAAGGTCAAGTGGTCCTCCTTCGGATGCGGGCAGGTTTTGCTCGACGCCATATTGCCGCAAGTCTTGCAGAAGAAGCTGTGCTCGAAGAACAGCGGCGTAATGCCGAGCTCCTCTGCCGTGAAGTTCTTGAAGATTTCCTGGGCCTCATACGTGCCGTAATAGTCGCCTACGCCGGCATGATCCCGGCCTACGATGAAATGCGTGCAGCCGTAGTTTTTCCGAACCATGGCATGAAAGATGGCTTCCCTTGGGCCCGCATAGCGCATGGCGGCAGGAAATACCCCAAGGAAGGTCCGATCCTCCGGATAGTAATGCTTCAGCAAGGTTAAATAGCTCTTCATCCGCACATCAGCCGGCACATCGTCCGATTTGGTCTCCCCGACCAGCGGATTCAGGAATAAGGCATCCACGATTTCCATAGCGCTCTTCTGAATGTACTCATGTGCGCGGTGAACCGGGTTGCGTGTCTGGAAACCGACAACGGTGTTCCATCCTTTGTCCCGGAAAGCCTTTCTCGTCTCGGATGGGTCGAAATAAAACTCGCGAAAACGCTCCGGCTGCGGACGATTCAGCACCTGGATCGGCCCGCCTACGTAGGTGGATGGGCGCTCAAACAGCTTTTTAACGCCGGGATGCTCCGGATCGTCCGTCTTAAATACTTGAACAGCCTCCAGCTTCTGATCAACCTGATAAATGCTCTCCACATCAATAACGCCGTAAATAACGCCGTCTTCTTCTCCGACCAGCGCTGCCTTCCGGCCAACCTCAAGCTTGGCTGCCGTCTCCTCATTCACCGCAAGCGTAATCGGAATGCTCCATACGGTTCCGTCGGAGAGCCGCATGGAAGAAACGACAGCGTTATAATCCTGCTCATTCAGAAATCCTTGCAACGGCGAGAAGGCCCCTACGCCGATCAGATCCAGATCCGAGATCGTCCAGGCATTGACCCGAATTGCTTGAAAAGTGCCTGCCTGCTTCAATAAAGCTTCGCGTTCTTCTCCTTGGACGACCCGCTGCACCAGCGTTCCGCCATGGGGGAGTATTGCTGTCATGAATGATTCCTCCTCTTGTGACTCCCATCGATTGGGTATGTGGATCGGATTATTTATGAAGTCCGCACTCGGTTTTCTCATGGCCGGACCAGCGTCCTGCACGCGGATCTTCGCCAGGCATCACTTGTCTCGTGCAATATTCGCATCCGATGCTCGGATAGTTCTGATCATGCAGCGGGTTATAAATCACATCATTCGCGCGGATATAGTTCCATACGTCTTCACTGGTCCAACCGGCGATCGGATTAAATTTGACAAGTCCGAATTTCGTATCGTATTCGATCTTCTTGGCATTCGCCCGGGTAGGCGCTTGGTCTCTGCGGATCCCGGTAATCCAGGCTTCATATTGAGACAAAATGCGGGTTAACGGCTCAACCTTACGAATGTTGCAGCATTGGTTCGGATTCACGCTCCATAGAGCCTCGCCATGCTGAGCGGCCTGCTCCTCCGGCGTAATAAGCGGAGATACCCGGACAAATTCCAAGCCGTACCGCTCGGCTAACCGATCGCGAGTCTCGTACGTTTCCTTAAAGTGAAAATCGGTATCCAAATAAAAAATATCCGTGGACGGGCTGATCTTCTGAATCATATCAACCAATACGACGTCTTCCGCACCGAAGCTGCACGCAAAGGTGATGTTCGGAAACGTGCGGATCGCATATTCGATAACTTCCTCGGCGGACTTGTGCTCAAGCTCTTCCGCCTGCACCTTGATCAAATCTTCTTTCTCCAGCAAATTCATGTTTTGGATGCCTCCCCCGATTTAAACCCGATATTCCTACTGAAATAATATGAATTACCTTCAGTATAAAACATTCCTAATAAATGTCAACCTCAAATCATCATCCGCACGAAGCCAAAAAAATCCTTCCCTGCATACGCAAGAAAGGATTTTCATCGGGTCTTTATTGAACATTTGGAGGTTCCATATGCTCGAAGAGTGACGGCTTAATCCGCTGCCAAAGATGGCTCGGCAGCTTTGATATTCGTTTTTCCAAGGCCGTCTGCGGACGGCTTGTCGCCCTGCTGAGGAGCAGGTCCTTGGTTGCTGGTACGCAGCGGCACTTCCTTCAAGAAGAACACCAGCAAGAGCGCAATGACAAGCACGAGGGCTCCTGTCAGGAATACCATGGACAGCGTGTTGCCCAGCGCATCGCGGATGCTGTCGATCATCTGCATGAAGAGCGGCTGTACATCGGCAGGAAGATTCGCTTGCGTCTGCTCAATCAACGGTTTGTTCATCAGCGTCTGCGGATTCGCAAAAGACAGCATTTGCTGCGCCATCTGCGGATCAAGCGAGCTGAAATCAGGGGCCTGCGGCGATTGCAGCGCCTCCTTCAGGTTTTTGGTCAAGCTGTTGGACATGACCGTACCCATAACCGCGATCCCGATGGTCCCCCCCAGGTTACGGAACAATTGGGAGGAAGCCGTCACCACGCCAAGCTCCTTGTGAGGAACTGCGTTTTGCGTTGCCAAGGAGAAGACCGGCATACCGAGCCCAAGGCCGAGGCCGAAGATAATCGTACTGATGACCGTCAGCCAGAGGTTATCCATAACTACCATGATTCCCATACCGACGATCATAATCGGCACACCGATCAGCGCATAGCGCTTGTACTTGCCGCTCTTGGCGATCAACTGGCCGACGACGGCGCTCATGCCCATCATGAAGACGGACATCGGAATGGTAACATAACCTGCATAGGTAGGCGATATCCCCAGCACGCCTTGCACATAGAAGGAAATATAAATCATGGCTCCCATCAAACCGAAGTTCATAATGAATCCGATCAGATTGGAAATGGTCACGACGCTGTTCTTAAACAGGCTAAGCGGAAGGATCGGCTCCTTCACTTTCATCTCAATAAGGATAAAGATGATAGCCGATACGATGGAAGCAGCGATTAATCCGATGATCTGCGACGATCCCCATGGATATTCGGTCCCTGCCCAAGAGAAAGCCAGCAGCAGCGGAACGATCGATGTTGTCAGGAACAAGGAGCCCAAATAGTCGATCGACTGCCCCTTCTTGCGATCCACCTTCGGAAACAGCGACAATATCATGATGAAAGCAACAATGCCCAGCGGGAGGAAAATCCAGAACAGCCAGCGCCATTCGATATGGTCGACCAGATAACCGCCTAGCGTCGGCCCGAGCACGCTCGAAAATCCGAATACAGCCGTCATCAGCCCCATCCATTTGCCCCGTTCACGCGGTGCGAACAAGTCGCCGACCGCCGTGAATGCCGTAGACTGGATAATGCCTGCACCGATACCCTGAATACCACGGTAAATGATAAATTGGTACACATCCGTCGACGTACCCGTTAAAAAGGCACCCAGCATGAAAAACAATATCCCAATAAGTATAAACGGCTTCCGTCCGAACATGTCGGACAGCTTACCGACCAGAATGGTCGCAATCGTGGAGGTTAATAAGTAGATGTTAATCGTCCACGTATAATAATCCATTCCATCCAAGATCGCGATAATGCGCGGCATCGCCGTGCTCGTAATCGTCTGGTTGATTGCAGCGAAAAACATCGCGGCCATGATTGCGATCATGATGGATATTTTGCGTTTAAGCGTTAAGTGCTCCATATTCTTTTTCCACCCCTACCCCTTGTGTTGGTCTATATTGGACAGCATTAATGAGAAAATCCGTTTCAAATGCTGTATATCATCTTCGGACAGTATGTCGAAGAAGCCCTGTATCATTTCTTTCTGGTCGCGCTTGACCTTCTGTATCATCTCCAAGCCCGCATCCAGAATCGTAATATTGACGACTCGGCGGTCATCCTCTGCGCGCTCCTTCTGAACATACCCTTCGGCGAATAATTTGTCCGTCAGCCCCGTAATCGCCGGCGGCGTCAGCGACAGAGCTTCCGCAAGCTCGGAAACTTTCTGCGGGCCCCGCATCTTCAATACGTACAACACTTGAAATTGCGGAAAGGTTAAATTGTATTTCCCCGCACTCGTCTTGTTCCAATCCTGCGAAATGTTCTTGAGCAGGGCACGGAACATGGACGACACCTGAAAAAGCTCTTCGTTCCGATCCATCCGTATCCTCCTTTCCAATTACTTATCTAATTAATGATTAAATATTAATTATTTAAGTTGTTAATTAAACGACAATAAATAATATAACGCTATTTACATATGGAGTCAAGTGGGGCTATATCATTTGTCATAGACAACACCAGCGTTTTTTCACAGGCTGTGCACATATTGTGCATAAGGGCCTTTCATTTGATGCGGAATTTCCTCCTGATTCTCTTGATACGCTGAATCCGCTGTGTATAAACGGCCTATGGCTTCCATCATTGACGGCACTTATCCCCAAACGCAAAAAAGCCCTTGACCATAATTGGCCAAGGACTCTTGGATGCTGTAAATTAACGCTTGGAGAACTGAGGTGCGCGACGAGCTGCTTTAAGACCGTATTTCTTACGTTCTTTCATACGAGGGTCGCGAGTCAGGAATCCAGCTTTCTTGAGCGAACCGCGAAGTTCCGGATCTGCTTTCAGAAGAGCACGGGAGATGCCGTGACGGATCGCGCCGGCTTGACCGGAAATACCGCCGCCATGAGCGATAACGAGCACGTCATACTTACCAGCTGTTTCTGTCAGATTCAAAGGTTGTTTAACGATCAGTTTGAGGGTTTCCAAACCGAAGTATTCATTAATATCACGTTTATTGATGACAATGCGTCCTTCACCCGGTACGAGGCGTACACGTGCTACCGAGTGCTTACGACGACCTGTCCCATAGTATTGTACTTGAGCCATGAAACTGTCCTCCTTTTTAATTAACCGCGAAGTTCGTAAACTTCTGGTTTTTGTGCTTCATGTGGATGTGCTGTGCCTGCATATGCTTTCAGTCTCAGCTTCATTTTCTCGCCCATGCGAGTTTTAGGAAGCATACCGTGAACTGCGCTTTCGATCACGCGTTCCGGGAATTTTGCAATCAGGTCTTGAGCTGCAGTTACTTTCAATCCACCTGGATGCAGGGAGTGACGATAGTACTTCTTGTTCTCCATCTTCTTGCCAGTGAGGCGGATTTTCTCGGAATTGATAACAATTACGAAATCCCCTGTGTCAACATGTGGAGTAAATTGAGGCTTATGTTTGCCGCGGATCAGAGCCGCAACTTCACTTGCCAAACGGCCAAGCGTCTTGCCTTCGGCATCAACGATGTACCATTTGCGCTCAACTTCATTTGGCTTCGCCATATAGGTGGTACGCATGTATAGTTCCTCCTTGTATTCGTCCGAAAATCATTTCATTATCATCATTTATCTTCGTTCATGTGTAATGCATGTTCATGTTGTTGCTTCGTGTTACGTCATTCTGTGGCATCTTCTTAACCGGGGCTGTGGGAGAGCCGTTAAGAAAACACAACTAATATAATACAGGATTCAACCTGCTTACGCAAGTGTTTTTTAGGCTTTCCAGGTTATGCTTCCCGCTTTACTCGAACAAGTCGCCAAACACGTCAAGAACCGTTCTAGCCCCTCTGTATGACAGCCTCGCTTGCAGCGGCTCCCACCCGTCTACTAACTGAAGCACAGCGTGTTCAGGTCGTTTGAATGGATGGAGTCTCCGCTATCGAGGGGATATCATATTCCACTTCCCACAGCATCAGACCTTTGCTCATGGCGGTAGGCCCGGCTGCTGCCCGGTTTTTGGCTTCCAGAATCACCCGCATATCATCCGGGTGGCGTCTGCCTTCACCCACTTCGATCAGCGTCCCCATAATAATCCGGACCATATGCTGAAGGAAGCCGTTGCCGGTCAAATACGTATGAATGATTCCTTGATCTTTCGTGCCCGGTCGGCACATTGACGTATCCGTCTCGATCCAGGCGTCGAATATCGTACGTACATGGGACGGCTTCGTCGACTTGCGTGATGCAAACGTCGTGTAATCATGCGTCCCGATCAGATGAGAAAGTCCCTGCCGCATGGCTTCGATATCCAGCTTCCCGTAATGATGGATCTGGTATCTGCGGTTAAAAATATCAGGGAACTGGTTCGCATTGATCGTATAGCGGTACGTTTTACGCTTGGCTGCGCGGCGGGAATGGAAATCCTCCGGCACCTCCATCGCTTCCGTGACCACGATATCTTCCGGCAGCCAGGTATTTAAGGCCATGCACCAACGCTCCAGCGGGATTGGGGAAGCCGTGTAAAAATTAAACACCTGACCGCGCGCATGCACGCCGGCATCCGTCCGTCCCGATGCTGTGATTTTCAACTGCTCACCGGATAAGCGGTGAATAGCCTCCTCCAAATAATCCTGAATTGTGTGGCCACCCGGCTGGGTTTGAAAGCCGTTATAATCGGTACCGTCGTAACTGACTTTCATCAGAAGATTCCGCATGCTGCCCTCCTGTAATGCTTGCCGTCTACTACACGATCCCCATTACGCTAAGGTACCGGCATCCGATCGGATCCATTCCCCTTCAGAGCGGTGTAGACGTTCTTGATGATCAAAAAAAGAGCCCCAAAGGAGCTCCTTTTCATCATGCTTGGCTAAAACCCTTCGAGTCAGCCGCATGACTAGAAGGTCCCCGTTATCATTGCCCATGGGGCAGTCGAGACGAGTCGAACCATCGAATGCTCGACTAGATCTCGTACCACGTCCCCTGCTGGCTCTACCCCGTATTCGCAGTGCGAATAAACATGTGTAGAGCCGGGCATACATAACTACAGTCACTTCATGAAAACAATCTTACGCGCGATCCACCAGTTCCAAGTAAACCATTGGAGCTGCGTCACCACGACGAGGACCCAGCTTCAGGATACGAGTGTATCCGCCTGGACGCTCTGCGTAACGAGGTGCGATTTCGGAGAACAGCTTTTGAATTGCGTCCTGTTCGCCATCCACCGTTTCACGACGTACGAATGCAGCTACTTGACGACGAGCATGAAGATCACCCTTCTTTGCCCGCGTGATCAGCTTCTCAGCGATCGAACGAACTTCTTTCGCTTTCGCTTCTGTCGTTTGAATGCGCTCATATAAGAAAAGGTCGGTTACCAGGTCACGGAACAACGCTTTACGCGCACTGGAATCGCGGCCCAACTTTTGGTATGCCATCTGTTATTCCCTCCTTTGCTAAGCTAAGCCGATTGAAAGCTTAATCCTCCGTACGAAGTCCCAGGCCAAGCTCTTCGAGCTTCTCTTGTACTTCCTCCAAGGATTTGCGTCCGAGGTTCCGGACTTTCATCATATCCTCTTCGGTTTTCGTGGTCAGCTCTTGTACCGTATTAATGCCGGCACGCTTCAAGCAGTTGTAGGAACGAACGGAAAGATCCAGCTCCTCGATCGTCATTTCAAGCACTTTTTCTTTCTTGTCTTCTTCCTTCTCAACCATGATCTCTGCGTCCTTCGCTTCGTCGGTCAGACCCACGAAGAGGAACAGATGCTCCGTCAAGATTTTGGCGCCGAGGCTTACAGCCTCCTCCGGCCGAATGCTTCCATCCGTCCAGATTTCAAGCGTCAATTTGTCGTAGTTGGTTACTTGACCAACACGCGTATTTTCCACGCCGTAATTAACACGGCTAATCGGAGTATAGATCGAATCGACGGGAATGACGCCGATAGGCTGGTCATCGCGTTTGTTCCGATCCGCCTGGACATAGCCACGACCGCGACTAGCAAAAATACGCATATGAAGTCTTGCACCAGGGCCGAGCGTTGCAATATGAAGATCCGGATTCAGAATCTCCACATCGCTATCCGCGCGAATGTCACCTGCGGTAACAACCCCTTCACCCTCCGCATCAATCTCGAACACTTTTTCTTCGTCGGAATGAATCTTGAGCGACAAAGCTTTCAGGTTCAGAATGATTTCGGTCACGTCTTCCATGACACCCGGAATCGTGGAAAATTCATGCAGTACGCCATCGATTTGAATCGATGTAACCGCAGCGCCCGGGAGCGAGGACAGCAGAATGCGGCGAAGTGAATTCCCCAGCGTTGTGCCGTAACCGCGCTCCAGCGGTTCCACTACGAATTTCCCATAGGTTCCTTCTTCATTGACATCAACGGTCTCAATTTTCGGCTTTTCGATTTCAATCACGCAAGTACCCCTCCTTCAAACGTCGCTCCTATATGAAACTGTCATCTTATCCAGTAATCCATGTAGTAGTATGCCTAAACAACCATTCTTAGCAGATTGCACTAGTTTTATACCACACTAACAGGATGACTTCATTATACGCGACGACGTTTTGGTGGGCGGCATCCGTTATGCGGAATTGGTGTAACGTCTTTGATCAGGTTGACTTCAAGGCCAGCTGCTTGCAGGGAACGAATCGCTGCTTCACGACCAGCGCCAGGACCTTTAACCATTACTTCCACCGATTTCATACCGTGCTCCATAGCCGCTTTGGCAGCTGTTTCAGCAGCCATTTGCGCAGCGAACGGGGTCGACTTACGGGAGCCTTTAAATCCAAGGCCGCCGGAGCTTGCCCAAGAAATCGCGTTTCCGTGAGGATCCGTAATCGTTACGATCGTATTGTTGAACGTGGAACGGATATGAGCCACGCCACTTTCAATATTTTTGCGGTCACGACGTTTAGTACGTACGACTTTTTTTGGTTTAGCCATTGTCTGTTATCCCCCTTTCTTATTTCTTCTTGTTCGCTACGGTACGACGAGGACCTTTGCGTGTACGAGCATTGGTTTTGGTACGTTGTCCACGAACAGGCAAGCCGCGACGGTGACGAATACCGCGGTAGCAGCCAATCTCCGTAAGACGTTTAATATTTAAGGAAATTTCACGACGCAGGTCACCTTCTACCTTAACCATTTTGTCGATCGTTTCGCGCAATTTGCTGACTTCATCTTCTGTCAAATCACGAACACGAGTGTCCGGATTGATGCCAGTTTCCTTCAGAACTTTCTGGGAAGTCGTTTTACCGATTCCGAAAATGTAAGTCAAGGCGATCTCAACGCGTTTGTCACGTGGCAAATCCACACCAGCTATACGAGCCATTTTACGCTACACCCCCTTCTTTAACCTTGTTTTTGTTTGTGCTTCGGATTTTCACAGATAACCATTACGTTCCCTTTGCGGCGAATGACTTTGCATTTTTCGCAAATAGGCTTTACAGAAGGTCTTACCTTCATGCTAATTACCTCCTCCAAGTTTTACGTTGTAAAACCAGCTTCGAAACTAAACGGACGTTTGTAGCCGCTGCTGAGTTTTACATCTGTAAAACCGCTTCGCAGCTCTTTGATTCCCCAGGGGAACCGAAAATCTATTTACGGTACGTGATGCGACCTTTGGTCAAATCGTACGGCGAGAGTTGAACAACCACTTTGTCTCCTGTAAGAATACGGATAAAGTGCATCCGCAACTTTCCGGAAACATGAGCGAGAATTTGATGACCATTCTCCAGCTCGACTCTAAAGGTAGCATTCGGCAACGGTTCAATAACCGTTCCTTCGACTTCAATGACATCTTCTTTAGCCACAATTAGTCTCCTTTCTGATCAGCCTTGGATTTATCGGATACAAACCGGCTTACGGCAAACCGCAGCTTTCCGTTTGTGACCCGACCGCTTTCTTGCAAACTGTTTACAACTTCACTGCTAATGAAGGGCTGGGGCTCCAGATGAAGAACATTCTTCTTCTTCGCTCCGTCAAACTTCCGTTTGTCCCCATCCGCGATCCATGCGAACCTGGAATCCTCCATCGAAACGATAACGGCATACTGTCCGGCATCTCTGCCCTTCAGCACTTTAACAATCTGGCCGACTTGCATCGTGACTTCCTTGTTCAAGTTCATCACCTATTCCGGCAGCTTCGTCAAAATTTCCATACCGTCCGGCGTCACCGCTACCGTATGCTCGAAGTGAGCGCACAGGGAGCCATCGACCGTTACTACCGTCCAGTTGTCTTCCAGCGTCTTAACATGCCGTTTTCCGGCGTTAACCATCGGTTCAATCGCAAGCACCATGCCCGGCTTGAGCCTTGGCCCCCGGTCGGGTACGCCGTAATTCGGAATTTGCGGATCCTCATGCAGTTCTGTACCCACACCATGACCGACGTATTCCCGGACGACAGAAAAGCCTGCATCCTCGATATAGCGCTGGATGGCGTGAGAGATTGTAAACAAGCGGACATCCGGTTTGACAAGCGCGAGTCCGGCATAGAGCGAGCCTTCCGTTACGTCCAGCAGACGCTGGGCGTCTTCGGAGATTTCGCCGACCCCGTAGGTCCATGCCGAGTCACCATGGTAACCCTCGTACTGCGCACCGATATCAAACGTTACGATATCGCCTTCGATTAATTTGCGTTTGCCTGGAAATCCATGCACCAATTCTTCATTGACTGATGCGCAAATGCTGGAAGGAAATCCGTTGTAGCCTTTGAAAGATGGCACAGCGCCTTGGCTTCGAATGAACTTGTCGGCCATAAGGTCCAGTTCCCCGGTCGTAATGCCCGGTTCTACATGAGCGGCAAGGAGCTTGTGGCATTCCGCCACAATTCTTCCTGCTTCTCTCATCAAGCTCAGTTCCGCTTCGGATTTACAAATGATCATTATCGTTAACCTCGCAGTAAAGACGCAATTTGTGCGGAAACCGCGTCGATTTCCTGATCACCATCGATTTGACGCAAAAGACCTTTGTTCTCATAAAACGTGAGGAGTGGTGCTGTTTTGTTGATATATTCGTCCAAGCGAATGCCGACGCTCTCTTCGTTATCGTCGGAGCGCTGATACAATTCGCCGCCGCATTTATCACAAATGCCTTCCTGTTTAGGAGGATTAAAGATCACATGATAAGTCGAACCGCAAGACTTGCAAATCCGGCGGCCTGTAAGGCGTGCCAGAAGCTTATCCCGATCCACTTTCAGGTTGATGACATGATCAAGACTGGTGTTCATGCGGGAGAGAATGTCATCCAGCGCTTCCGCTTGCGAAAGGGTTCTTGGAAAACCGTCCAATAAGAAACCTTTTTCGCAATCGGACTGCTGCAATCGCTCTTCCACGATACCAATCGTTACATCATCAGGCACCAGCAGGCCTTGATCGATGTACTCCTTCGCTTTCACTCCAACCGGAGTGCCCTGCTTGATCGCGAGGCGAAATGCATCGCCGGTCGAGATATGAGGGATACCGAATTCATTCACGATATGCTCTGCTTGCGTTCCTTTTCCTGCCCCAGGAGGACCCATGAATAAAATGTTCACTTAAGTCACTCCCTCCTCTTGCCAGTAGCAAGAACAACACAATAGGCGCCGGGAAGCAGTAAAGCCTACTCGCCGGAACCTATCGCCTATTTATTGATAAAACCTTTGTAATGACGTTTGATCAGCTGGCTCTCGATTTGCTTCATCGTATCCAGTGCAACACCGACAACGATGAGCAAGGAGGTTCCGCCGATCTGAACCGTACGCGGAAGTCCTGCAAGCGCCCCGAAGAACACTGGAAGCACAGAGATCACGGCCAGGAACAGAGCTCCTGTCATGGTCAGACGGGTCATCACCCGTGTCAGATACTTCTCGGTTGCCTTACCAGGACGGATGCCTGGCACGTAACCGCCGTTCTTCTTCATGTTATCCGCCATTTGGTTCGGGTTCATCTGCACGAATGTGTAGAAGAAAGTGAAACCAATGATCATGAGAACATAGAGGACCATTCCAAGCGGGCTGTCATACGCCAGATTCTTGGTAACCCATTTTGCCCAATCCATATGCGCCCAGAAGCTGGCCAGGATGACCGGGAACTGGAGCAGCGACATCGCGAAGATTACCGGGATAACCCCTGCAGCGTTAATCTTTAATGGAATGTGCGTGTTCTGTCCACCGTACATTTTATTGCCTACAACACGCTTCGCGTATTGTACAGGAATCTTGCGGATCCCTTGCTGGATGAATACAACACCCGTAATGATCAGAATCAGAATCAGAAGGATGATGACACCCTTCAGCGTATTCAGGAAGATTTGGTTATCCTGAATGAAGTTCGATTCGACCAGAGTCCGGATATGCATCGGGATTCCAGCAGCAATACCTGCAAAGATAATAATCGAAATTCCGTTGCCGATTCCCCGTTCGGTAATCTGCTCACCGAGCCACATCAGGAATGCGGTACCCGCGGTAAGCACGATTGCAATGACGAGATAATCCACGAACGTTGCTCCAGGAACCATTTCGGCGCCATATAAACGGTTGAAACCGATCGACATCCCGAAGGCCTGAATGAGACCCAATATTACCGTACCATAACGGGTAATCTGAGCCAACTGCTTCTTACCGTGTTCCCCTTGTTTGTTCCATTCCGTAAACTTCGGAATGACGTCCATCGATAACAGCTGAACGATAATGGACGACGTAATATATGGAAATATCGAGAGGGCAAAGATCGAAAACTGCGACAGTGCGCCCCCCGAGAACGTGTTAAGGAGACCAAACAATTCGTTTCCTGCTTGATTCGTCTGCGTAAAGACTTCTTTATTGACACCGGGTACCGGTACAAACGATCCGAGACGGAAAATGATCAGAACGAACAGTGTGAACAATATCCGTTTCCTTAGGTCCTCGACACGCCATATATTTTTCAGGGTCTTAACCATTAGATCACCTCGGTTTTACCGCCGGCAGCCTCGATCTTCTCTACCGCAGATTGAGAAAACTTATTAGCTTTTACAGTCAAAGAAACGGTAACTTCACCGTTGCCAAGAATTTTGATTCCGCTCTTCGTATTGTTAACAATACCGCTCTCAACCAAAACTTCTGGAGTCACTTCAGTACCTGCTGCAAAGCTGTTAAGCTCTTCGATGTTCACAATCGCGTACTCTTTGCGGGTCGGGTTTACGAAACCACGCTTTGGAAGACGACGATACAACGGGTTCTGTCCGCCTTCAAAGCCTGGACGCACACCACCGCCGGAACGAGCGTTTTGTCCTTTGTGACCGCGACCTGATGTTTTACCCGTACCGCTGCTCGTACCGCGGCCAACGCGCTTGCGCTCTTTGCGGGAACCAGGTGCTGGGCTCAGCTCATGTAACTTCATCGTTCGTTGCACCTCCTTAATATGTCCGGGATCCCTATCCCGGGATTAACCTTCGATTTCTTTAACAGAAACCAGGTGATTTACTTTCTTGATCATTCCGCGAATCGCAGGATTGTCGTTTTGAACCACGGAATGGTTGATTTTACGAAGTCCGAGTGTCTTCACGGTTGCACGCTGATCCTCTGGACGTCCAATCACGCTGCGTACGAGGGTGATTTCAAGTTTAGCCATGAGATTCCCTCCTTAACCCAACAGCTCTTCGACGGATTTGCCGCGAAGCTTGGCAACATCTTCAGCACGCTTCAGGCGGGACAAGCCCTCCAAAGTCGCATTGACCATGTTCATGGAGTTCGAAGAACCTAGAGATTTTGTCAAAATGTCGCCTACGCCAGCCAGCTCGAGCACGGCACGAACCGGACCGCCGGCGATAACCCCAGTACCTTCGGATGCCGGCTTCAACAATACTTTGCCTGCTCCGAAGTGACCTTGCACAAGGTGAGGAATGGTAGTTCCAACGAGTGGAACGTGGATCAGGTTTTTCTTAGCATCTTCGATACCTTTGCGGATTGCATCCGGTACTTCGCCTGCTTTACCGATACCTGCTCCTACCCAACCTTTGCCATCACCGACAACTACCAGTGCACTAAAGCTGAAACGGCGTCCGCCTTTAACAACCTTAGCAACGCGGTTAATATTTACAACTCTTTCAGTCAGTTCTAAAGTGTTAGGATCTACACGCAAGTCGTTTACCTCCTTTTGAAGTTATCTTAGAATTCAAGGCCTGCTTCGCGAGCTGCTTCTGCAAGAGCTTGAATACGTCCATGGTACAAGTATCCTCCGCGGTCGAATACAACAGACTTGTATCCTTTCTCCGCAGCACGTTTTGCAACGAGTTCGCCAACCTTACGAGCGGATTCTACGTTACCGCCGTTTTGGATGTCGCTGCTCAATTCTTTATCAAGCGTAGAAGCCGATGCCAAAGTTACGCCGGCAACATCGTCGATCAGTTGAGCGTAGATGTGTTTCGAAGAACGGAACACATTCAGACGAGGACGCTCAGCAGTTCCTTGAATTTTCTTGCGGACACGCAGGTGTCTCTTCAAGCGAGCTTTGTTCTTGTCTTGTTTCGTGATCATGCTTCCCTTTCACTCCCTTCAGTTTTGCCTTAACAGCTTCACTTTTAGACGCATCGGGTAAGTAAGGAAGAACAGGTTAGCTATCGGCTTTGGCCATCGCCAAACGCTTAAGCTACCTTATTTCTTCTTACCAGCCTTACCTTCCTTACGGATAATGCGTTCACCTTCGTATTTAATCCCTTTGCCTTTGTATGGCTCAGGCTCGCGTACGGAACGAATCTTAGCAGCGTATGCACCTACGCGCTCTTTATCGATACCGCGTACCGTAATTTTTGTGTTGGAAGCCACTTCGAACTCGATGCCTGCTTCCGGCGTGATTTCAACTGGGTGGGAGTAACCCACGTTCAGTACGATTTTATCACCGGATTTGCTTGCACGGTATCCGACGCCGACGAGCTCAAGGTTTTTCGAGAATCCTTCAGTTACGCCGTTGACCATATTCGAGACAACGCTGCGGGTCGTGCCGTGAAGAGAACGATGCAGTTTGTTGTCGGATGGACGAACAACATTGATTTCGTTGTTTTCTACAGAGATCTGCATGTCTTTATGCAGCTCGCGAGTCAAAGTACCTTTCGGTCCTTTTACCGTAATTACATTGTTATCGAGTTTAACCTCGACACCGCTAGGGATAGCGATTGGTTTACGACCAATACGGGACATTCATTGCACCTCCTATCTTGTGACGTTGATTACCATACGTAGCAGAGAACTTCTCCGCCGGCTTTGGCTTGACGAGCTTCTTTGTCGGTCATAACTCCCTTAGATGTGGAGATGATCGCGATACCCAAACCACCAAGTACACGAGGTACTTCGTTGCTCTTTGTATATACGCGGAGACCTGGCTTGCTGATTCTTTTCAGACCTGTGATTACGCGCTCGTTGTTGGAGCCATATTTCAGGAATACACGAATGATCCCTTGTTTATTGTCTTCAACAAACTCCGCATCACGGATGAAGCCTTCACGCTTCAAGATGTCAGCGATTTGTTTCTTAATCGTCGAAGCAGGCATTTCTACGGTTTCGTGACGAACAGTGTTCGCGTTACGAATACGAGTAAGCATATCTGCAATTGGATCGGACATAGTCATGTAGGATAAACCTCCTTCCCGGTTATAAACTTCTTACCAGCTTGCTTTTTTCACGCCAGGAATCTGGCCTTTATAAGCTAATTCACGGAAACAAATTCTGCAAATTTTAAACTTCTGCAGTACCGAATGTGGACGACCGCAACGCTCACAACGGGTGTATGCCCGAACTTTGAACTTTGGTGTGCGTTGTTGTTTAACTTTCATCGAAGTTTTTGCCACTTAGCCTGACACCTCCTAAATAGTTTCGGAGAAAAGGACAACCGTCTTATTTTGCAAATGGCATGCCCAGTTGAGCAAGCAATTCACGGGACTCTTCATCGGTTTTAGCTGTCGTTACGATAACGATATCCATACCGCGAACCTTATCCACTTTGTCATACTCAATTTCAGGGAAAATGAGCTGCTCTTTCAGACCGAGCGTATAGTTGCCGCGTCCGTCAAATGCTTTGGTGGACACGCCCTGGAAGTCACGTACACGTGGGAGTGTAACGTTGAACAGCTTGTCGAGGAAGTAGTACATACGCTCACCGCGCAATGTCACCTTCACACCGATCGGCATGTTCTCACGCAGTTTGAAGCCCGCGATGGATTTCTTAGCACGGGTGATAACCGGTTTTTGACCAGCAATCAGCTGCATGTCGTTTACAGCGGAATCAAGCACCTTCGAGTTTGCTACAGCGTCACCTACACCCATGTTGATGACAACCTTCTCGATTTTTGGTACCTGCATTACTGTTTTATAGCTAAACTTCTGCATCAGAGCAGGAGTTACTTCATTCAAAAAACGTTCTTTCATTCTTGCTGCCATGATTCAAGGACCTCCTTTCTAAACCGTCTTATTTATCGATAACTTCTCCGGATCTCTTCGCTACGCGAACCTTCTTGCCGTTGTCCAGTACTTTGTAACCGATACGGGTTACTTTTCCGCTCTTCGGATCAACGTGCATAACGTTCGATACATGGATCGGAGCTTCCTTCTCGATGATACCGCCTTGAGGGTTCATTTGGTTCGGCTTTTGGTGCTTCTTGATCATGTTCACACCTTCAACCAGAACGCGGTTTTCACGAGGATATGCTGCGATAACACGGCCTTTTTTGCCTTTATCCTTACCGCTGATGACGATAACCGTATCATCTTTTTTCACGTGCAATTTATTGTTGTGGGATTCCAGAACTTTTTTTGCTTTAGGCATTCGTTACACCTCCTATGACTAGCCAGTTCATCGATTTATCGGGTACCCGCTAAGCCGATAAGCACCGCTTTTCGGGTTATTAGATTACTTCCGGAGCCAAGGAAACGATTTTCATGTAGTCTCTTTCGCGAAGTTCGCGAGCAACTGGTCCGAAAATACGAGTTCCGCGTGGGCTTCTGTCGTCTTTAACAACAACTGCTGCATTCTCGTCAAAAGAGATGTAAGAACCGTCTTTACGGCGTACGGAACGCTTCGTGCGGACAACTACTGCTCTAACTACATCACCTTTTTTGACAACGCCGCCTGGTGTTGCTTGTTTGACGGAGCATACGATCAAATCACCGATTTGAGCTGTACGGCGACCAGTACCACCCAATACGCGGATACACATCAGTTCCTTCGCACCGGAGTTGTCAGCAACAGCCAAACGAGTAAATGGTTGAATCATTTAAATGTCCTCCTTCCATCGAAAACTGATCAGTTTCTTAGATGATAACCGCTTTTTCTACCACTTCAACCAGTCTCCAGCGCTTGTCTTTGGAGAGAGGGCGAGTTTCCATGATTTTAACGGTATCTCCGATTTGAGCTTCATTGTTCTCATCATGCGCTTTAAATTTTTTCGTGTATTTAATGCGCTTGTGGTACAAGTCATGCTTCTTATAAGTTTCAACAGCTACAACAATGGTCTTATCCATTTTGTCGCTGACAACTTTACCGATTTGCACTTTACGAGCATTGCGTTCTTCGCTCATTTGTTAGCCTCCTTCCTGAATACAGACGACCTTTCGCCTGTCTCATTAACTAATCCCAAGTTCTCTTTCACGGATAACGGTTTTAGCACGAGCTATTTCTTTGCGAACGTCACGGATCCGAGTTGGATTATCAAGCTGGCCCGTAGCCAATTGAAAACGGAGGTTAAAGAGTTCTTCTTTAAATCCGGCGATTTTTTGCTCGATTTCTGCAGTGGTTAAGTTGCGCAGTTCATTAGCTTTCATTTGCTTCACCACCCACTTCTTCTCGTTTCACAAACTTCGTTTTCACAGGCAGCTTGTGAGCGGCGAGACGCATCGCTTCGCGGGCGATTTCCTCGGACACGCCTCCAAGTTCAAACATGATCTTGCCTGGTTTAACTACGGCAACCCATTTCTCAACGTTACCTTTACCGCTACCCATCCGGACCTCGAGAGGCTTTTGAGTGATCGGCTTATCTGGGAAAATCTTGATCCATACTTTACCGCCGCGGCGAATGTAACGAGTCATCGCGATACGCGCAGCTTCGATCTGACGGTTCGTGATCCAGCCTGGCTCCATTGCTTGCAGACCGAATTCGCCGAAGTTCAGTTCAGTACCGCCTTTAGCTTGACCTCTCATATGGCCGCGCTGTTGTTTGCGGTGTTTTACACGTTTTGGTACCAACATGATTAGTTGCCTCCTTCCTGAGCAGCTTGTTTCTTAGCCGTAGGAAGAACCTCTCCACGATAGATCCATACTTTCACGCCGATACGGCCGTAAGTCGTATGCGCTTCTGCTGTACCATAGTCGATGTCTGCACGAAGCGTATGAAGTGGAACAGTTCCTTCACTGTAGCCTTCTGTACGAGCAATCTCGGCTCCGCCAAGACGTCCGCTGACCGATGTTTTAATCCCTTTCGCTCCGGCACGCATTGTTCTTTGAATTGCTTGCTTCAGCGCACGACGGAAGGATACACGACGTTCCAGCTGTTGTGCAATGCTTTCAGCAACAAGAATTGCGTCCAGTTCAGGGTTCTTGATTTCAGAAATGTTGATGTGAACTTTTTTGCCGCCGGCGATCTTCGTTACTTGACCGCGCAGAACTTCAACTTCGGAACCACCCTTACCGATAACCATGCCTGGCTTCGCAGTGTGGATCGTTACGTTCACACGATTCGCTGCTCTCTCGATTTCAATACGGGATACAGCGGAGTCTTTCAATTTATTCTTCAGGTATTCACGGATTTTTACGTCTTCCAGCAAAAGATCACCGAAATCTTTGCCTGCATACCATTTGGATTCCCAGTCACGGATAATACCGATACGGAGTCCTACTGGATTTACCTTTTGGCCCACACGTTTTCCCTCCTTATTTTTCAGCTACCACCAAAGTAATGTGGCTGGTGCGTTTATTAATCCGGCTTGCACGTCCCATTGCACGCGGGCGGAAACGTTTCATTGTCGGTCCTTGGTTAACATACGCCTCGGTTACCACCAGCTTGTTAACGTCCAAGGAATAGTTGTGCTCAGCATTCGCGATCGCCGAGTTGAGCAGCTTCTCAACTACTGGAGACGCAGCCTTTGGAGTGTGACGCAGAATTGCGATGGCTTCACCGACTTGCTTGCCGCGAATCAAGTCAACAACGAGTTGAGCTTTACGAGGAGCAATCCGTACCATTCTTGCATGTGCTTTTGCTTCCATTGTTTAACCTCCTCTCAAACAAAGAGCTTCGATAATTATCTTCTCGTTTTCTTATCGTCTTCGTGACCTTTGTAAGTACGAGTTGGAGCAAACTCACCCAACTTGTGTCCTACCATGTCCTCTGTTACATATACAGGTACATGCTTGCGGCCATCATATACACCGAACGTGTGACCGATAAATTGCGGGAAAATAGTGGAGCGGCGGGACCAAGTTTTGATCACAGCCTTCTTGTTTGCGCTGTTCATTTCCTCCACTTTCTTGAGCAGGTATCCGTCGACGAAAGGTCCTTTTTTCAAACTACGGCTCATATAGAAATCCTCCCTTCACCAAATTGTCTCGTTACCATCCAAAGCCTCTCACGAAGCGATGCACTCTCGCGCATTACTTCGTGCGGCGGCGAACGATATATTTGTCAGAAGCTTTACCTTTTTTACGGGTCTTGGCACCAAGGGTTGGTTTACCCCATGGAGACATAGGCGATTTACGTCCGATTGGAGCGCGGCCTTCACCACCACCGTGTGGGTGATCGTTAGGGTTCATGACGACACCGCGTACTTCAGGACGTTGTCCGAGCCAGCGGCTGCGTCCAGCTTTACCGATCTTGATCAACTCATGGTCTTGGTTACCCACAGAACCGATGGTTGCACGGCAAGTTTTCAGGATGTGACGAACTTCACCGGAAGACAAACGTACTGTAACGTACTTTTCTTCTTTACCGAGAAGCTGTGCTTCCGTTCCAGCAGCACGAACCAATTGTCCGCCTTTGCCTGGCTTCAATTCAATGTTGTGGATAACGGTACCAACCGGAATGTTCTCCAATGGAAGAGCGTTACCGATTTTGATGTCCGCACCAACGCCGGATACGATTTGATCTCCGACTTTCAGACCTTTTGGAGCGAGGATATAACGCTTCTCACCATCTGCATAGTGGATCAGCGCGATATTAGAAGTACGGTTCGGGTCGTATTCAATCGTAGCAACGCGACCTGGAATGCCGTCTTTGTTCCGTTTGAAGTCAATGATACGGTATTTACGCTTGTGTCCGCCGCCATGGTGACGAACCGTAATTTTACCTTGGTTGTTGCGGCCGGCTGTTTTGCTCAGCGGCGCCAAGAGCGATTTCTCCGGCTTGTTCGTGGTGATTTCTTCGAAAGTCGACACGGACATGTTGCGTCGAGCCGGGGATGTCGGTTTATACTTTTTAATAGGCACTGTGTTTTCCCTCCTTACTTAGCAGTTTCTTATTCAACCGATTCAAAGAACTCGAGCGGCTTGCTGTCCGCTGTCAGCGTTACAATAGCTTTCTTCCATTCGGTTGTGTAACCGGAATAACGGCCATAACGCTTCGGCTTCGCAGGAACACGCATCGTATTCACACTCGAAACTTTAACTTTAAAAATAGATTCAACAGCTTGCTTGATCTCGGTCTTGTTCGCACGAATGTCAACTTCGAAAGCATATTTCAGCTCTGCCATGTAGTCAGCCGTACGTTCCGTGATCACCGGGCGCTTGATTATATCGCGAGGGTCTTTCATTACGCGAGCACCTCCTCTACCTTCTGAACTGCTTCTTTCGTAATGATCAGTTGATCGTACGACAGTACGTCAAGAACATTAATGCCATCAGCCGCTACGAACTTCACACCTGGGATGTTACGAGCGGAAAGGGCAACATTATCATCGTAGCTAGGAGCAACGATCAGAGCTTTACGTCCTACCTTAAGATTGCTCAAGATATTAGCAAACTCTTTCGTTTTTGGCGCATTCAGCGTCAATTGATCCAATACGATAATTGCGTTGTCGTTCACTTTGGAAGACAAAGCGGATTTGATCGCCAGACGACGAACCTTCTTAGGAAGTTTGAATGTATAGCTGCGCGGAGTTGGTCCGAACACCGTTCCGCCGCCTTTCCATTGTGGTGCGCGGATCGAACCTTGACGAGCACGGCCGGTGCCTTTTTGTTTCCAAGGCTTACGTCCGCCGCCGCGTACTTCAGAACGTCCTTTTACTTTATGCGTACCACGACGAAGGGAAGCGCGCTGCAGCAATACTGCGCTGTGCATAACATGCACGTTCGGCTCGATACCGAATACTGCTTCGTTCAATTCTACTTCGCCGACTTGGCTACCGCTGACATTATAAAGTGCTACTTTAGGCATTGTTTGCTCCTCCTTTCTTTAGGCGACTATTTCTTCACCGTTTGTTTAATTTGCACAAAGCCTTTTTTCGGTCCAGGTACGGAACCTTTAACAAGGATAACGTTGCGTTCAGCATCAACCTTGATAACTTCAAGCTTTTGGATCGTTACCGTATCATGTCCCATATGTCCTGGCAGACGCTTGCCTTTCGGAACACGGTTAGCTTGGATCGAACCCATGGAACCAGGTCCGCGGTGATAACGGGAACCGTGGGACATTGGTCCGCGGCTTTGTCCCCAACGCTTGATTACGCCTTGGAAACCTTTACCCTTGGAAATCCCAGTAACGTCAACAAATTCGCCTTCTGCGAAGACATCCGCCTTCAGCTCTTGGCCGACCTCGACACTCGCGAGGTCAACACCGCGAATTTCGCGAACGTAGCGCTTAGGTGCAGTGTTTGCTTTTTTCGCATGTCCTGCTTCTGGCTTGTTGGCATTGTTTTCTTTCTTATCGGAGAAACCGATCTGGATCGCTTCGTATCCGTCGTTCTCCAGGTCTTTTTTCTGCAAAACAACACAAGGACCTGCTTCGATAACCGTTACAGGAATTACATTACCTTCTGCGGTAAATACTTGAGTCATCCCGAGTTTTCTACCTAAGATACCTTTCATGTTGACACCTCTTTTCCCTTCACTAATTCGTTATGCTATTACAGTTTGATTTCGATATCTACACCGGACGGCAGGTCCAAGCGCATCAAGGCATCCACAGTTTGTGGAGTCGGGTTCACGATGTCGATCAAGCGTTTGTGAGTACGCATTTCGAACTGTTCCCGAGAATCCTTATACTTGTGCACCGCACGGAGAATGGTAATTACTTGCTTTTCAGTTGGAAGCGGGATCGGACCGGAAACACCAGCACCCGAACGTTTTGCTGTCTCAACAATTTTCTCAGCGGATTGATCAAGAATTCTGTGGTCGTATGCTTTCAAGCGAATACGAATTTTTTGCTTTGCCATTTTATTCCCTCCTTCTATCGCCCAATTTGGTATCGGACATACTCCGTGAAAATTTTCCGAACACCTGCCTCATGGCAAAGGGGCCGGGTGTGTCGGTAACCTCTCACATCATCGCAACGTCGCAGAACAACATTCACTATTATATAGAAAAGATAGGCGCATTGCAAGCATAAAATCAGAATTTATTCATCCCTTGCATTTCCTCTTTTTTTTCTACTATAGAATAAGGTTTCCCGGCCGTGCTTATCCCCTTATTCCTGCATCGTGAACAACGTTCCGACATAGATATGAAGTATGCCGCTGCTCGTACGTTTCGGATCCCGCGGTATTAAAAACAAAGAGCCTGATCCTTAAAAGATCAGACTCTGTTATCGTTACATCACACTGTTGCTCGTTACATCACGCTGTTGCTTTATATGTTCAGGCTGTTCGATAAGCCTAAATTACTTAATGATGGAAGCTACGGAACCAGCACCTACGGTACGGCCGCCTTCACGGATGGAGAACTTTGTTCCTTCTTCGATCGCGATTGGAGCGATCAGTTGAACGGTTACGGTGATGTTGTCACCAGGCATAACCATTTCGGAACCTTCTGGCAGGTTGATCACACCAGTTACGTCCGTAGTACGGAAGTAGAACTGTGGACGGTAGCCAGTGAAGAAAGGCTTATGACGTCCGCCTTCTTCTTTGCTCAGTACGTATACTTGAGCAGTGAACTCAGTGTGTGGCTTAACGGAAGCCGGCTTAGCAAGTACTTGACCACGCTCGATTTGAGTACGGTCGATACCGCGAAGCAGAGCACCGATGTTGTCACCAGCTTGAGCGGAATCCAGCAATTTACGGAACATTTCAACGCCCGTAACAACGGATTTCTTAGTCTCTTCTTCGATACCAACGATTTCGATCTCGTCGCCGACTTTGATTGTTCCGCGCTCAACACGGCCAGTAGCAACTGTACCACGACCCGTGATGGAGAACACGTCCTCGACAGGCATCAAGAATGGCTTGTCAGTGTCGCGCTCAGGCAATGGGATGTACTCGTCGATTGTTTTAAACATTTCAACGATTTTGTCAGCCCAAGGACCGTCTGGGTTTTGCAGCGCTTCACGAGCGGAACCGCGAGTGATTGGAGTGTCATCGCCTGGGAAGTCATATTCGCTCAGGAGATCACGAACTTCCATTTCAACCAGTTCCAGAAGCTCTTCGTCTTCAACCATGTCGCATTTGTTCAGGAACACAACGATGTAAGGTACGCCTACTTGGCGGGACAGCAGGATGTGCTCGCGAGTTTGCGGCATTGGGCCGTCAGCTGCGGATACAACCAGGATAGCGCCGTCCATTTGAGCTGCACCAGTGATCATGTTTTTAACATAGTCAGCGTGTCCTGGGCAGTCAACGTGTGCATAGTGACGTGCGTCAGTTTCGTACTCTACGTGGGAAGTAGAGATTGTGATACCGCGCTCGCGCTCTTCTGGAGCTTTATCGATTTGGTCGAAGGACATAGCTGCACCGCCGTATCTTTTGGACAATACAGTTGTGATTGCAGCAGTCAGAGTTGTTTTACCGTGGTCAACGTGACCGATAGTACCGATGTTAACATGGGGTTTCGTACGTTCGTATTTAGCCTTTGCCATTTGAACAATTCCTCCTTAAGGGGATTTATATGTTTGGGCCGGTTGCGGAGGAATGAAACGGTAGCTCCATTCTCCTCCCCGACAGGTAAAACGTTATTAGAAGTTGTTCAAAGAATCGCCTTACACGACTTTTGAACTCGTGCTATTACTCTCCGCCCTTGTGCTTGGACACGATTTCTTCGGAGATATTCTTAGGAACTTCTTCGTAGTGGGAGAGTTCCATCGAGAATACGCCGCGACCTTGTGTACCGGAACGCAGAGTTGTGGAATATCCGAACATTTCGGACAGAGGCACTTTCGCACGGATAATTTGAGCGCCACCGCGTGAATCCATACCTTCGATACGTCCACGGCGGGAGTTCAGCATACCCATTACGTCGCCCATGTATTCCTCAGGCACGGTAACTTCCACTTTCATGATTGGCTCAAGCAGGACAGGTTGACACTTGTCTTTAGCTGCTTTGAGCGCCATGGAACCTGCAATCTTAAACGCCATCTCGTTGGAGTCGACATCATGGTAAGAACCGTCAACGATCGTTGCTTTAACGTCTACGATCGGGAAGCCGGCGAGTACGCCGTTCTTCATTTGCTCTTCAATACCTTGTTGTGCTGGCGCAATGTATTCTCTAGGTACAGCACCGCCGACGATCTTGCTGTCGAACTGGTTACCGCTACCTGGTTCCAGAGGCTCGAACTCAACCCATACGTGACCGTATTGACCACGACCACCGGACTGACGAACGAATTTACCTTCAACGCGCCCTGGAGCACGGAAGGTTTCACGATAGGCAACCTGAGGCTTACCTACGTTGGTTTCCACTTTGAACTCACGACGCATACGGTCGATGATGATGTCCAAGTGAAGCTCACCCATACCTGCAAGGATCGTTTGACCGGTTTCCTCGTCAGTATGCGCGCGAAGAGTCGGATCCTCTTCGGTCAGCTTGCCGAGAGCCACGCCCATTTTGTCCTGGTCGGCTTTCGTCTTAGGCTCAACCGCGATTTCGATAACCGGATCAGGGAAGTTCATGGATTCCAGGATTACTGGATGCTTCTCATCACACAGTGTATCACCTGTACCCGTATCTTTCAAACCTACGGCAGCCGCAATATCACCGGAGTAAACTTCGGTAATTTCTTGACGGCTATTCGCATGCATCTGAAGGATACGTCCGATACGCTCGCGCTTACCTTTCGTTGCATTCAGTACGTAAGAGCCGGATTGCAAAATACCGGAGTAAACGCGGAAGAATGTAAGCTTACCAACATAAGGGTCTGTCATGATTTTGAACGCCAGCGCCGCGAATGGCTCTTCATCGGAAGAGTGACGCTCAACTTCAGTACCGTCTTCCAAAGTTCCTTGGATGCTTGGTACGTCGGTTGGAGCCGGCAAGTAATCGATAACAGCGTCCAGCATCAGCTGAACCCCTTTGTTACGGTAAGAAGATCCGCAGATAACCGGGAAGATTTTAACTTCGACAACACCTTTACGGAGAGCCGCTTTAATCTCAGGCACGGTGATTTCTTCACCTTCAAGGTATTTCATTGTCAAATCTTCGTCAAGTTCTGCAACCTTCTCGATGAGCTCGTTGCGGAGCTCTTCAACTTGATCCTTGAATTCCGCTGGAACTTCGGTTTCTTCGATATTTTGACCGAGGTCATCCTTATACATATAAGCTTTTTCCTCGATGATATCGATGATGCCGACGAAGTCGGACTCTGCACCGATCGGAAGCTGAATAGCAACCGCGTTCGCTTGCAGACGATCTCTCATGTCTTTAACAACATTCAAGTAGTCGGCGCCGATAATGTCCATTTTGTTTACGTATGCGATCCGAGGAACCCCGTATTTGTCAGCCTGTCTCCAAACGGTTTCCGACTGAGGCTCAACGCCCTCTTTCGCACTGAATACACCTACTGCCCCATCCAATACACGAAGGGAACGTTCAACTTCTACTGTGAAGTCAACGTGTCCCGGGGTGTCGATGATATTAACGCGATGACCTTTCCATTGAGCGGTCGTAGCAGCGGAAGTAATCGTGATACCGCGCTCCTGCTCCTGCTCCATCCAGTCCATCGTAGCAGCACCCTCGTGAACTTCACCGATTTTGTGCGTACGGCCTGTATAGAACAAGATCCGCTCTGTGGTGGTCGTTTTACCAGCGTCAATATGCGCCATGATCCCGATATTACGTGTATTTTTCAAGGAGAACTCTCTTGCCATGCGAATAGTCTCCCTTCAAAATTGAAGTTTATTAGCTGCTGAATCCTACCAGCGGTAGTGAGCAAACGCTTTGTTCGCTTCAGCCATTTTGTGCGTGTCTTCGCGTTTCTTAACGGAAGCGCCTGTGTTGTTGGAAGCATCGATGATCTCTGCTGCCAAACGCTCTTCCATTGTTTTCTCACCGCGGTTGCGGGAGTAGTTAACGAGCCAACGTAATCCCAGGGAAGTACGTCTCTCTGGCTTAACTTCGATTGGAACTTGGTAGTTCGCACCGCCGACACGACGAGCTTTTACCTCCAGTACCGGCATGATGTTCTTGATGGCTGCTTCAAACACTTCCATCGGATCATTGCCCGTACGTTCCTTGATGATATTGAACGCGTTGTAAAGGATGCTTTGAGCAACACCTCTTTTACCATCCAACATGATGCGGTTGATCAGACGAGTTACCAGCTTGCTGTTGTACACCGGATCTGGCAGCACGTCTCTTTTTGTAACTGGACCTTTGCGTGGCATGGATATCCCCCTTTCTTCAGTCATGAGTCATGTTTATCCAACATGAGCTTCAATTAGCTTTTTGCTTTAGGACGCTTCGTACCGTATTTGGAACGAGCCTGCATACGGTTGTTAACACCAGCGGTATCAAGCGCGCCGCGAACGATGTGGTAACGTACACCCGGAAGGTCTTTTACCCGTCCACCGCGAACCAATACGACACTGTGCTCTTGCAAGTTATGACCGATACCTGGAATGTAAGCAGTCACCTCGATGCGGTTCGTCAAACGAACACGAGCATATTTACGAAGTGCGGAGTTCGGTTTTTTCGGCGTCATTGTGCCTACACGAGTGCAAACACCGCGTTTTTGCGGAGCGCTCAGATCAGTCTCCTCACGTTTCAAAGCGTTGAACCCTTTTTGAAGTGCTGGAGATTTCGACTTGTAAACTTTAGCTTGACGGCCCTTGCGAACCAGTTGGTTGATTGTTGGCATGTTAGCCACCCCCTTCCCGTAATTATCATCCTGTTACAAACCATTTTAAGTCCACAGACCCAGGCGGTTCATAAAAGAACAAATGAAAAGTTTTTGCCGATAGAGAAGCTGCCTTCTCAAAGCAAAAACGATTTCTCAATCATCATTTCAAGACAGCGGCCGCTGCTGCGCCGACTTCAATACCGCATGCTTCCCCAAGCTCCTTCATGGTCGGTACATAGTTGATAGGTACGCCATATCGTTCGCAGTGGGATACGATCTTGGATATCAGACGCTGGTCGCAATCTTCAGCCACATATACTTCTGTAGCCCGGCCGGTTTCAACGGCCTTCATTGTTTGTTTGGTGCCGATCTTGACGTGTGCATCCTGTAATCCTTTATCATTAGACATTAAGCATTCCTCCAAAAGAACAGGGAACAAGGCAACGATTCACGCACCTTTGCTATATTAGCATCTGCCCTAGGCGATGTCAAGCTATTAAACGTGAAAAAAAAGAAATGGCAGGGAAGGAGCCGAAAGCCGGCTTGATCAAGCAGCCCCGGCTCCTCTCACCTTCATTTCCTTTATTCTACAGAAGCGGTTTCCAGCTCCTGGCTTTCATCGTTCGCATCGTTCTGACCCTCGAATCTCACGTTGCGGTAACGGCTCATGCCTGTTCCCGCAGGGATCAGCTTACCGATGATGACATTCTCTTTCAGACCGAGCAGCTGATCGACTTTACCTTTGATCGCTGCATCTGTCAGGACGCGGGTTGTCTCCTGGAAGGAGGCCGCGGACAAGAAGGAGTCTGTCTCAAGGGAAGCCTTCGTGATACCGAGGAGAACCGGTTTTGCAACCGCTGGCTCTTTGCCGGACAGAATGGCTTCTTTGTTAGCCACTTCGTATTCATGGATATCCACGTAGGAGCCAGGCAGAAGATTCGTGTCTCCAGCGTCGACGATGCGGATTTTGCGCAGCATCTGCCGGATCATAACCTCAACGTGCTTATCGTTGATTTCTACGCCCTGGTTCCGGTATACGCGCTGAACTTCCTGAAGGATATAGTTCTGCACGCCGCGGATCCCTTTAATGCGAAGCATTTCCTTCGGATCGATCGAACCGTCGGTCAGTTCATCCCCAGCTTCGATGTGCTTGCCTTCGCTAACGCGCAGACGGGAGCCATACGTTACGGAGTAGACCTTCGTTTCGGCCTCACCTTGAATTTCAATTTCACGACGGTCTTTCGTTTCGCGGATCTCTTTCACGACGCCGTCGATCTCACTAATGGTCGCTTGACCTTTAGGGTTACGGGCCTCGAAGAGCTCCTGGATACGCGGAAGACCTTGCGTAATATCGTCACCGGCAACGCCGCCTGTGTGGAATGTACGCATCGTCAGCTGGGTTCCCGGTTCACCGATGGATTGAGCCGCGATAATACCTACCGCTTCACCAATCTCAACATGCTTGCCGGTAGCCAGGTTGCGGCCATAACACTTCTTGCAGACGCCATAACGCGCCCGGCAGCTCAGGATGGAGCGGATTTGTACCGACTCCACGCCGGCTTTGACGATTTCGGCTGCTTTATCCGAATCGATCAGCTCGTTGCGGTTAACGATGATCTCTTTTGTCTCCGGATGACGAACCGTTTCAAAGGAGTAACGTCCTTCGATCCGATCGTACAGATCCTCGATAACTTCCTTACCGTCTTGGATCCGGCTTACCGTGAAGCCTTTATCCGTGCTGCACTCGTCCTCGCGGACGATGACGTCCTGCGCAACGTCAACGAGACGACGGGTCAGGTAACCCGAGTCAGCTGTACGAAGCGCCGTATCGGCGAGACCTTTACGCGCACCGTGCGTGGACAGGAAGTACTCGAGTACCGTCAGGCCCTCACGGAAGTTCGATTTGATCGGGAGCTCGATGATCCGGCCCGACGGGTTCGCCATCAGACCACGCATACCGCCCAGCTGGGTGATCTGCGATTTGTTACCCCGCGCTTTGGAGTCCACCATGAGCATGATGGAATTGAAGCGGTCCATCGATTTCATCAAGACGTCCGTAATATCGTCTTTCGCTTTCGACCAGATGTCGATGACGCGGTCATAGCGTTCTTCGTTCGTGATCAAGCCACGGCGGTATTGGTTGGTTACCACTTTAACCTTCTCGTCGGACTCTCTCAGAATCTCGTTCTTCTCCTCAGGGACGATAACGTCGGCTACCGCAACGGTAACCCCTGCGCGAGTCGAGTACGTGAAGCCGAGCTGCTTGATCTTATCCAGAATGACAGAGGTTTCTGTCGTATGGTACGTCTCGAAGCAGCGGGCGATAATTTGACCCAGATATTCCTTGCCGACCGCGCCGCTAACCGGAAGACTTTGAATAGCTTCTTGCAGGTTGGCACCCTTTTCGTATACGAAATACTTCTCAGGTGTACCTTGAAGCAGGTTGGTACGGGTCGCCTCGTTGATGTACGGGAAGCTGGCAGGGAAGATTTCGTTAAAGATAATCCGTCCCACCGTCGTAATCAGCATCGCCTTTTGCTGCTCTTCCGTAAAGCTGGTTTTACCCAGAGCCTTAACCGGAATCGCTACACGGGCATGGAGGCCCGCAGTTCCGCGCTGATACGCGGATACCGCTTCGTTCACGCTGCCCAGAATCATGCCGGTACCCTTCTCTTCCTTGTTATCCATGGTCAGATAGAAGGAACCAAGAACCATATCCTGGGACGGCGTTACGACCGGCTTACCGTCTTTCGGGTTCAGGATGTTGCCGGATGCCAGCATCAGGAGACGCGCTTCCGCTTGGGCTTCAGCCGACAACGGAACGTGTACCGCCATTTGGTCACCGTCGAAGTCGGCGTTGTAAGCCGTACATACGAGCGGGTGAAGCCGGATGGCATGACCTTCGACGAGAATCGGTTCAAACGCTTGGATCCCGAGTCTGTGAAGCGTCGGTGCACGGTTCAGAAGAACCGGATGCTCTTTAATGACTTCCTCAAGCACATCCCATACTTCCGGGCTGACGCGTTCTACCTTGCGCTTCGCACTCTTAATATTATGAGCAAGGCCTTTATTGACCAGTTCTTTCATCACGAACGGCTTGAACAGCTCAAGCGCCATCTTCTTAGGAAGACCGCACTGGTACATCTTCAGATAAGGTCCTACGACGATAACGGAACGACCGGAATAGTCTACCCGTTTACCGAGCAAGTTCTGACGGAAACGGCCCTGCTTACCTTTCAGCATGTGGCTGAGGGATTTAAGCGGACGGTTGCCCGGACCCGTTACCGGACGGCCGCGGCGGCCGTTATCGATGAGCGCGTCAACAGCTTCCTGCAGCATGCGCTTCTCGTTCTGTACGATAATATCCGGCGCTCCGAGATCCAGCAGTCTCTTCAGACGGTTGTTCCGGTTGATGACACGGCGGTACAGGTCGTTCAAGTCCGAGGTCGCAAAACGGCCCCCGTCGAGCTGTACCATCGGACGCAGTTCCGGCGGAATAACCGGGAGTACGTCCATAACCATCCATTCCGGATTGTTGCCGGAATTGCGGAAAGCCTCGATAACTTCCAGACGCTTGATGGCACGGTTACGACGTTGCCCTTGTGCCGTGCGCAGCTCTTCTTTCAGGAACTCAAGCTCTTTTTCAATATCCAGATCCTGCAGGAGTTTCTTGACCGCTTCAGCACCCATGCCGGCTTGGAAGCCGTAGCCGTACTTCTCGCGATAGCTGCGGTATTCCTTCTCGGACAACAGCTGCTTCTTCTCCAGCGGTGTGTCGCCTGGATCCGTAACGACATAAGATGCGAAATAAATGATCTCTTCCAGGGATCTTGGGGACATATCCAGCGCCAGACCCATCCGGCTCGGAATGCCTTTGAAATACCAAATATGCGATACCGGTGCAGCCAGCTCGATGTGCCCCATCCGTTCACGACGGACTTTGGCACGCGTTACTTCAACGCCGCAGCGATCACAGACTACGCCTTTATAACGGACACGCTTATACTTACCGCAATGACATTCCCAGTCCTTCTGCGGACCGAAAATCCGTTCACAGAACAGACCTTCCTTCTCGGGCTTCAATGTACGGTAGTTAATCGTCTCCGGCTTCTTAACCTCTCCGCGAGACCACGAGCGGATTTTCTCTGGGGAAGCAAGACCGATCTTCATGTACTCAAAATTGTTAACGTCCAACAAGGAGCAACCCTC
This sequence comes from Paenibacillus sp. FSL W8-0919, assembly GCF_038003785.1. Lineage (NCBI taxonomy): Bacteria > Bacillati > Bacillota > Bacilli > Caryophanales > Paenibacillaceae > Paenibacillus > Paenibacillus sp. FSL W8-0919. The sequence goes on along the minus strand of NZ_JBBOPV010000001.1, from coordinate 1,967,691 downwards.
CTCAACTTAGTCCTATTTATGTGCTATACAGTCAAGATCACCGCCGCCGCATCATAGCAGGGCGGCGGTGATGAAATGACCGTTATTCCACTCCGACTTCAGCGCCTTCCAAGTTAAGGCTCAGTTTGTCACCTTGAACATCATCTTCATCATCGAGCTCTTTCATCTCGATTTCCTCTTCATTCTCGCTGAGGATCTTAACATCCATACCAAGCGATTGAAGCTCTTTAATCAATACCTTGAACGACTCAGGAACGCCCGGCTCCGGCACGTTCTCGCCCTTAACGATGGATTCGTAGGTTTTCACCCGGCCGACCACGTCATCGGACTTGACGGTAAGAATTTCTTGCAGTGTATAAGCGGCACCATAAGCTTCAAGCGCCCACACCTCCATCTCACCGAAGCGCTGTCCGCCGAACTGAGCTTTACCACCCAGCGGCTGCTGCGTAACGAGCGAGTATGGTCCCGTGGAACGGGCATGGATCTTATCGTCAACCATGTGCGCGAGCTTGATCATGTGCATGACGCCGACCGTAACTTCACGCTCGAAGCGTTCACCGGTACGACCGTCGTAAAGCACGGTTTTACCGTTGCGCTGCATGCCGGCCTCTTCCATCGTATCAAACACGTCGTATTCGTTCGCGCCGTCAAATACCGGCGTTGCAACGTGAATGCCGAGCTGAAGGGCAGCCATGCCCAAGTGAACCTCAAGCACCTGACCGATGTTCATCCGCGACGGAACCCCGAGCGGGTTCAGTACGACTTGAACCGGTGTGCCATCCGGCAGGAACGGCATGTCTTCCTCAGGGAGAATACGGGCAACGACACCCTTATTACCGTGACGTCCGGCCATCTTGTCACCTTCGGAAATTTTACGTTTCTGCGCAATGTAGACGCGAACCAGTTGGTTGACGCCCGGCGGCAGCTCGTCGCCATTCTCGCGCGTGAACACCTTCACGTCAACGATGATTCCGTCACTGCCGTGAGGAACGCGCAAGGATGTGTCGCGCACTTCGCGAGCCTTCTCACCGAAGATCGCATGCAGGAGGCGCTCTTCTGCTGTCAGCTCGGTAACACCCTTAGGCGTTACTTTACCGACCAGAATGTCGCCTGCGCTGATCTCGGCACCGATGCGAATAATACCGCGCTCGTCAAGGTTTTTCAGCGCTTCTTCACCCACGTTCGGGATATCGCGCGTGATTTCCTCAGGACCAAGCTTCGTATCGCGGGCTTCGGATTCGTATTCCTCGATATGAATCGAAGTGTATACATCCTCTTTCACCAGCTTCTCGGAGAGGAGAATCGCATCCTCGTAGTTGTAGCCTTCCCAAGTCATGAACGCAACGACGACGTTGCGGCCCAATGCCAATTCGCCAAGTTCGGTCGACGGTCCGTCAGCGAGGATATCGCCTTTCTTGACCACGTCTCCGCGTTTGACGATCGGACGCTGGTTGATGCATGTTCCTTGGTTCGAACGCATAAATTTGTGTAATTTATATTTGATTATATCGCCTTTGACTTCCTGTCCATCCACGGTTTCCACGCGGCGGAGCCAGATTTCGTTGGCGGATGAGCGCTCAATAATCCCGTCGTATTTGGACACAATACATACACCGGAATCTTTAGCAGCCTTGTGCTCCATCCCGGTACCGACAAGCGGTGCTTTCGGAACGAGAAGCGGAACGGCCTGCCGCTGCATGTTCGATCCCATCAGCGCACGGTTGGAGTCGTCGTTCTCAAGGAACGGAATGAGCGCCGTCGCAACCGACACAACCTGTTTCGGCGAAACGTCCATGTAGTCTACACGGTCGCTCGGCATTGGCAGGATGTTATCGGACTGCTTATTGTAACGAACGATAACCATGTCATCGGCGAAGGTGCCGTCTTCATTGAGCTCGGCGTTTGCCTGAGCGACGATGTAGTTATCTTCTTCGTCGGCAGTCAGGTAATCGATTTGCTCGGTGACTTTCCCGGTCTTCGGATCAACCCAGCGGTATGGAGCTTCAATGAAACCATACTCGTTGATGCGGGCAAACGTTGACAAGGAGTTGATCAGACCGATGTTCGGTCCCTCCGGCGTCTCGATCGGACACATACGGCCGTAGTGACTGTGGTGAACGTCCCGTACTTCGAAGCCTGCGCGCTCACGAGTCAAACCGCCCGGCCCGAGTGCGGACAAACGACGCTTATGCGTCAGTTCCGCCAGCGGGTTCGTCTGGTCCATGAACTGAGACAGCTGGGAGCTTCCGAAGAACTCCTTGATCGAGGCGATCACCGGACGGATATTGATCAGCGCCTGCGGCGTAATCACGTTCGCATCCTGGATCGACATTCTTTCACGCACCACGCGCTCCATACGGGACAAACCGATACGGAACTGGTTCTGAAGCAGCTCGCCCACGGAACGCAGACGACGGTTGCCCAGGTGGTCGATATCATCGGTGTTGCCAATGCCATGCAGCAGGTTGATGAAGTAGCTGATGGAAGAGATAATATCGGCTTGCGTAATATGCTTCACCGATTTGTCGATATTGCCGTTTGCAATGACTTTGACCACTTTCCCGTCCTCGATCGGAGAGAATACGTCAATCGTCTGCAGCGTAATATCGTCGCTGTCCATCACACCGCCGGTTACATGGTATTTCTTGAAGCCGACGCTCTTCTCGAGATAAGGCATGATCTCGTCCAAAAGACGACGATCCACAGTTTGACCTGCTTCCGCAATAATCTCGCCCGTTTCGACGTCGATCAGGCTCTCAGCCAAACGGTGGTTGAAGAGACGGTTCTTGATGTGAAGCTTCTTGTTGATTTTGTAGCGTCCGACATTCGCCAGATCATAACGCTTCGGATCAAAGAAACGAGCGACCAGGAGGCTCTTCGCATTCTCCAGCGTCGGCGGCTCGCCCGGACGAAGACGTTCATAAATTTCGATGAGCGCTTTCTCGGTGGAGTCCGTGTTGTCTTTATCCAGCGTGTTTTGAATATATTCATCATTGCCCAGCAATTCCAGAATCTCGGCATCGTTACCGAAGCCAAGAGCCCGCAGCAGAACCGTTACCGGGATTTTGCGGGTACGGTCGATCCGGACATAAATGATGTCCTTCGCATCCATCTCCAGTTCCAGCCATGCTCCGCGATTCGGGATCACTGTTGCTGTGTAAGTCGATTTACCGTTTTTATCCACTTTTGTGCTGAAATAGACGCTGGGAGAGCGAACCAACTGGCTGACAATAACCCGTTCGGCACCATTGATAATGAACGTTCCGGTTTCCGTCATTAACGGGAAGTCACCCATGAACACTTCCTGCTCCTTGACCTCGCCGGTCTCCTTGTTAATGAGCCGGACTTTTACGCGGAGCGGCGCCGCATAAGTAACGTCGCGTTCTTTCGCGTCATCGACGGTGTATTTCGGTTCTCCAAGGCTGTAGTCAATGAACTCAAGCACCAAATTCCCCGTGAAATCCTGAATCGGCGAGATGTCCTGGAACATTTCGCGGAGTCCTTCCTCCAAAAACCATTCATAAGATTTTTGTTGGATTTCAATCAGGTTCGGAACTTCGAGTACCTCGTTGATACGAGAATAACTGCGCCGAGTGCGTCGACCATATTGAACAAGATGTCCTGCCAACTTAAACTCACCCCTCATGTCTACTCACTTAAAAATTCATTGCGAACCTCTGTTTGTAACACTATAATGGAACATACAGAGCACACACCCATAAATAGAGAAAAGCCCTTATCGAATACCTTTCGAAAAAAGAGCAGCTTATCCATGGTTATGATAATCATCTCATATCTTGTAGATTTGCCTAAAACGTACATATTATACGTCAAGACGACATACTTTATGCATCTTTCCGCACAATAATGCTTGACATTTCAGCAAACTAAAGACAAAGAGACCATCCTAATACTGACATTTTATAATAATACCATATCAGAATACCCAAGTCAACAGCCCATGCTGTATTTTATTTTGCATTTCAAGAGTCTTCGGTATGAAAATCCGTTAAGCCTCTCAGAGGACTCTATCTTCTCCAGAAGTTTCACCTTGCTGACAAGTCCCGTGGAATCAAAGGCCTTCATCCTCGGTAGATCTCGTCATCCTTCGTTCAGGCTTTGGTTGCTTTGAATATCCGATATCCCTTATCCTTCGTCACTTCCTCCACCTGCCCAAACAACGCTTCCAGCTTGGCCTTCGCGGACGGTGCCCCCTGCTTCTTCTGAATCACAACCCACAGCTGGCCGCCCTGGCGCAAATGATTCCATGCTTCCGCAAAAATCGTATGCACCGTTTCCTTCCCGGCACGGATCGGCGGGTTCGTCAACACCACGTCGAACGCTTGATCCTTGACTGCCGCAAACAAATCGCTCTCCAGAATCGTCACATTGGCAATGCCGTTATGCCTCGCATTTTCCCGGGCAAGCTCCACGGCACGGCTGTTAATGTCGATCATGGTTACATGTCCTTGCGGGGCCAGTCTGGCCGCCGTCAGTCCAATCGGGCCGTACCCGCAGCCCACATCCAGCACGGAAGCATCCGGCGCGAATTCCATCGCGTCGATCAGCACCCGGCTGCCATAATCAATGCCGCTCTTGGAGAACACCCCGGCATCGCTGATGAAGCTCAGCGAGTGTCCCCGGAGCTCGGCCTTCAGCTCTTTACGGTCATGTGCGGTTTCCGGCTGATTCGAGTAATAATGTTGATTCGGCATTCTTGCCCTCCTGTAAATCGTAGCACCGTCGTTCCATTATGATCCATAAGATCATGACTGGCCTAGGCGCACTGTCCCTTCATTAACCAGTATGTCCTATCTTTTTTAGAAACAGTATAAAAGATTTCCCGCCACAATAACAAACCCCTTGAACCAAAATTCAAGGGGTTTGTCTCATGCTGACGATTCGGTTATGGAAGCAATTACTTCACTTCTACGGAAGCGCCTGCTTCTTCCAACTTAGCTTTAACAGCTTCAGCTTCGTCTTTGGATACTTTTTCTTTCAATGGTTTTGGAGCGTTGTCAACCAGTTCTTTTGCTTCTTTCAAGCCAAGACCAGTGATTTCGCGAACCACTTTGATTACGTTGATCTTGGAAGCGCCAGCGCTTGCCAGGATTACGTCGAATTCGGATTGCTCAGCAGCTTCAGCTGCACCAGCGCCACCTACAACAGCTACTGGAGCTGCAGCAGTTACACCGAATTCTTCTTCGATTGCTTTAACAAGATCGTTCAGTTCCAGAACAGACATACCTTTAATTGCTTCCAAGATTTGCTCTTTGCTCATTTAAGTTGAACCTCCATTTATAATTAAGATTTAATAGTTGTTGTTACACCACTCGGGCAAGCCCAAGCTTATGCGCTTTGCTCTTCCTTCTCAGCAACGGCTTTAACTGCAAGCGCGAAGTTGCGCACTGGAGCTTGAAGCACGCTGAGGAGCATGGAGAGGAGACCTTCGCGGGATGGAAGTTCTGCCAGAGCCTTGATTTCGCTCTCTCCAACCACACGGCCTTCTACTACTGCGCCTTTCAATTTCAACGCTTCGTTCTTCTTCGCAAAATCATTCAGGATTTTTGCTGGAGCGACAGCGTCATTGGTACCAAACGCTACAGCTGTAGGTCCAGTCAATACTTCGTCAAGCTCGGACAGCTCAGCAGCTGCAGTCGCACGGCGAAGCAACGAGTTCTTCAATACTTGGAACTCAACGCCAGCTTCACGAAGCTGCTTACGCAGTTCGGTAACTTGCGATACGTTCAAACCACGGTAGTCCGCAACAACAGTCGTCACGCTCTCGCGCAATTTAGCTGCAATCACCTCAACCGCTTCTTGTTTCGCTTGAATCACTTTTGCGTTTGCCAATGTTTACACCTCCTGGTTGTATTAGTAGCGCTAGGAGCAAATCACTTGCCCCCCGCTCTTCCTACGGGCACTAAAAAAGCCTCCGTAGAATCACGAAGGCCTGATGAATCATCATTTGACCGGAATGTCCGGACAAGCTGCTGACGTTCTATCATAACACCTCGGTAGGAAATTAAGCCTGCTTAGGGCACCTACTGTCTACGGTAAGCATATTCAACTTTAGGGGTCAGTCTCTAAGACTCACAACTGTTACATAATATCAAATGTCCATGACCAAAGTCAATGGAAAAATATTATCTGTAAACAGCTGTGCTCACGCGAGCGCTAGGTCCCATGGTCGAGGAAACAGCGATGCCTTTCAGGTATACACCTTTAGCGGCAGCCGGCTTCGCACGATTCAATGCATCGATGAGAGCTTTGAGGTTCTCATTCAGTTGATCTGCACTGAAGGACACTTTACCGATCGGAGCGTGAATTTGACCTGCTTTGTCCAGACGGTACTCGATTTTACCAGCTTTGATTTCTTGAACAGCCTTGGCAACCTCGAATGTAACCGTACCGGCTTTAGGGTTAGGCATCAGGCCTTTACCACCGAGCAGACGGCCAAGTTTACCGACTTCGCTCATCATATCAGGTGTAGCTACGCAGACATCGAAATCGAACCAGCCTTGTTGGATTTTGTTGATCATGTCCTGATCGCCAACAAAATCTGCGCCAGCCGCTTCCGCTTCCTTCGCTTTTTCACCTTTTGCAAATACCAGAACGCGTTGTGTCTTACCTGTACCGTGTGGCAGTACAACAACACCGCGAACAGCCTGGTCTTGTTTACGAGGGTCTACACCCAAACGCACAGCCACTTCGACAGTTTCGTCGAATTTAGCCGTTGCAGCCTTCTTCACAAGCTCTACAGCTTCCAAAGGCTCATAAGTTGCTTCGCTGTCGATCAGCTTCGCAGCTTCAACGTATTTCTTACCGTGTTTAGCCATGATTGTTTTTTCCTCCTTTGTGGTGTTAGCGGAATTTCCTCCCACATGTTCCGGATGCCACGCATCCGGTTTAACGTTCGAGAGACGATTAGTCCTCGATTGTGATACCCATACTGCGGGCAGTACCTTCTACCATCTTCATTGCAGCTTCAACAGATGCAGCGTTCAGGTCAGGCATTTTCGTTTCAGCGATTTGACGCACAGCGTCGCGCTTAACGGTAGCGACTTTCTTCTTGTTAGGCTCGCCGGATCCTTTTTCGATCTTAGCAGCCACGCGAAGCAGAACAGCAGCCGGTGGAGTTTTCGTGATGAACGTAAAGGAACGATCCTCGAATACCGAAATTTCAACCGGGATGATCAGACCAGCTTGATCAGCGGTACGCGCGTTGAATTCTTTACAGAATGCCATGATGTTGACACCCGCTTGACCCAATGCAGGACCTACTGGAGGAGCTGGGTTCGCTTTACCTGCAGGAATTTGCAGTTTAACAACTTTGATAACCTTTTTAGCCATGGTTGACACCTCCTTGCATCAATAGTGGTAGCGGACGCGGTTAGACGCCCTCCCACAAGAAACCCGAAGAACGAAATCTATATCTTCTCCACTTGAGTGTAATCCAGCTCAAGCGGGGTTTCCCGTCCAAACATGTTGACGTGAACCTTCAACTTGCTCTTATCAGCCAAAATCTCTTCCACGGAGCCCACAAAATTCGCAAAAGGACCAACCTTGATCCGAACGGATTCTTTGATATCGAATTCGATCTTCGGTTTCGGTTCCTCCATGCCCATATGCTTCAGAATCTGTTCCACTTCTTCCGGAAGCAAAGGCGTCGGTTTAGAACCGGATCCCGTCGAACCGACAAACCCGGTCACTCCTGGCGTGTTGCGGACAACATACCAAGAATCATCAGTTTGAATCATTTCGACCAAGACATATCCCGGGTAAACTTTCCGCATGACCGTTTTCTTCTTGCCATCCTTGTTTACCACTTCTTCTTCCATCGGAACAAGAACGCGGAATATTTTGTCCTCCATGCCCATGGACTCGACACGTTTTTCCAAATTGGCTTTGACTTTATTCTCATACCCGGAATAGGTATGAACTACATACCATCTTTTTTCCATATCAAGCCACCTGGGACCCTTCTAAATAATCGCTTCGATCACAGCGGAAATGCCGATGTCTATAACCCAAAAATAAATCGTGACAAACACAATGGTGCCTAGAACGATTAGAGTATAGTTCGTCAGTTCTTTACGATTGGGCCAGCGAACCTTTTTAAGTTCCGCCCAGCTTTCAGAGAAAAAGGAAAACAGAGACTTGAAACCACGTTTCACGCCGACTACACCTCCAAATGAAAACTATCTGGTTTCGCGATGAGGAGTTTGCTCGTTACAGAACTTGCAAAATTTCTTCATCTCCATGCGGTCGGGGTGATTTCGCTTGTTTTTGGTGGTTGTGTAGTTTCTTTGTTTGCAGCTTGTACAAGCCAAAGTGATAATTACCCGCATGATGTGCACCTCCCGAAGACGTCCTTCTTCACCAGAAGAACCGATATTGATCCTAGTAGAAACAACCTTGCTTCCTAGGGGGAAGCCTGATTATTTCTGCGAGATGAATAAAACCGCTGTTCCAAGCGCTTGTAACAACGATCCATTCATAAAACACGCGAATTTAGGCCTACCTAAAACACTTTATCATATGGATAGAGCCATTTCAAGCCTTTTTCTCTCTGATCGCGGGCTGCAATAAATGCCATTAGCAAGTAAACCGAGGCACCGGTTGTAAAGTTCTTGCAGGCATCCTGCCTTGAACAGCAAAGCTGCGCCGAAGCGTGTTCTCAACATGACAGCCGTTTACGTCTATACCAGTATGTTCAATCTTCCAGCTGATAAAACACCGGATGGGGCACTTTTTAAGGGATGCATGCCGCCCGGACGGACATATAGCATATCAACGACAAAACCATCCTTCAGGCTTGGAAGCCGACAGACCGCACCCTATGGTCCAGATAATGAAAAAAAGGCTCTGATTGGAGCCTTCCCTTAACCGCCTGCCAAGCCTTTAGTTATCCCTGACCTCCAGATACCGTTCAAGCTTGCGCTTGACACGCTGGAGAGCATTATCAATCGATTTCACATGACGCCTTAAATCTACCGCGATTTCCTGGTAGGAACGCCCGTCCAGATAGAGCATCAGAACCTTACGCTCCAGATCGCTCAAAATCTCGGACATCTTATCCTCCAGACCGACGAACTCCTCTTGATTAATGATCAGTTCTTCCGGATCGCTTACCGCCGTGCCGCAAATAACGTCCAGCAGCGTACGGTCGGAATCCTCATCATAAATAGGCTTGTCCAATGAGACATACGAATTGAGCGGAATATGCTTCTGTCTCGTGGCCGTCTTGATCGCCGTAATAATTTGCCTGGTAATGCAGAGCTCGGCAAAGGCCTTGAACGAGGACAGCTTATCCCCTTTAAAATCACGTATTGCCTTGTACAGCCCGATCATGCCTTCCTGGACGATATCCTCCCGGTCGGCTCCTATCAGAAAATAAGAACGGGCTTTAGCACGTACAAAATTCCGGTACTTATTGATCAAATACTCCAGCGCCCCGCTGTCACCTTCACGGACCGCCTCGACAATGTCTTCATCACTTATCACATCATACCCTGACAACATGACTTCCTTGAGGTCCACACTCAATAGAATCCCTCCGGCCCGGAACGCACGGTAGCCCGTCACTCGCTTGAAATATATGACAAGTATATATGATGTCTACTAGACCGTCAACCACGATCTACCTAATATAGAGTGATATTAACATTAAATGTAAGATTTTCATGGTTTCTCGTAGGTTACTCATAGATTTGCAATAGCATACGCTTGCAGGACTACTCCCTCCGCCAACGCTCGAACATCTGTTTTATATCGGGCGGAAGCTTGCCGTCGAGGGTATTTCGGCCTTTGGTCTGCTCCTTGGCAATCTTCTGCTTCACCTCGCGTTCGCTCTGCTCGACTTCGTTCAGCAGTTCCCTTGCGGATAAGCGGAGAGCGCCGCGGGCAAAGATGATATGCTGTTCGATGAGATCACTGGTTGCTACATAGATTTTGCGCCGGCGATGGCTGAATTCCCCCACCAGGCGCTCGATGCATTCGTCCGCGGTTTCCTTCTCCTTCGTGAAGTATACCTGGACCTTGCCCTGCGTATAGGATTTGCCCAATCCCGGCACCCGGTACGCGTCAAAAATCGCGATGACCCGGAGTCCCGAATAAGCCTGATAATCCGCCAGCTTCGCAAGCAGCACATCCCGTGCTTCCTCCATGCTGCTGCTTGCAAGCTTGGCAAGAAACGGCCAGCCGCCGATCATGTTATAGCCATCGACCAGCAGCACATCCCGCCAATCGGCCATCGCGGCTAACCCTGAAGGCGACGACGGCGAAGCACTTCGTACATTACGACACCAGCGGCAACCGAAGCATTCAGCGAATTGATCGTTCCGGCCATCGGAAGCTTAACCAGTACATCGCATTTTTCGCGGATCAGACGCCCCATCCCTTTATTTTCGTTTCCGATGACGATCGCTACCGGCCCCTCAAACACGTCAGTGTCGTACAGCTCCTGCACGGCATCAACCACGGTGCCTACGACCCAAACGCCCATCTCCTTCAGCTGGTCGATCGTCTGGCCGAGATTGGTTACTCTTGCGACAGGCACATACTCCACGGCGCCTGCCGACGTCTTGGATACCGTTGCCGTAATCTGCGCCGATCTGCGCTTGGGCAAAATAACGCCGTGCGCGCCGGTGCAGTCCGCCGTTCTAAGGATCGATCCCAGATTATGCGGATCCTCGATCTCGTCCAGCAGCAGCAGAAACGGCGGCTCCCCCTTATCTTCGGCTGCTTTCAGCAGATCGTCCACCTCGACGTACGCATACGGCGCGACCTGTGCCACGACCCCTTGATGCTGAATGCCCGGAGCCATCTGATCCAGCTTGCGCTTGTCCACATGCGAGATGACGATGCCAAGCTTCTTCGCTTCCGCGATGATCGGCTGGGTTAAATGCTTCTGGGCATTTTCAGCGATCCATATTTTATTGATTGTTCGTCCCGACCTCAGCGCTTCCGTGACGGAATGCTTGCCTGCGACAATTTCCTCTTCCTGCATGTTGTACCCTCCTGCATATAAGCCTGGACGAGCGGCATTTGCCGCCAGCCGGCTGCTCGATTCGTTTCTCATGATGCATTGATGTATTGACTGACACTAAGCCTGTCCAAGCCCGTCTCTTATTTCGAATGTTCCACGTACTCGATGCTTTTGCCGACAAGCTCGCGAATCCGGTCCTGCCGCCCCGTATAATATAAATACCCTACCAAGGTTTCAAAGGCCGTCGCATGGCGATATTCCAGCACATCCGCATTTTTCGGAACGCTGCCGGATTTGGCATTGCGCCCCTGGCGAACGATGTCCTGCTCCTCTTCCGTGAGGAGCGGCTCCAGGTACGCCAGAATCCGGCTCTGGGCCTTCGCCGAGACAAGTCCCGTCGCCGTCCGGTGCAGGTGATTCGGCCGAAGATTCGGCCGGGATATCAAATACTGCCGCACGGCGACCTCATAAATCGCATCCCCGATATAGGCCAGCACTATCGGCGGAATGAGCCTTGCCGGCTTCGACGGCGGAAAGTCGAACCAGCCGAAGGCCGGCTCCTGAAAGTCCGGCCCGCTCATTTGCGCTTCCAGCGCATGCCCTGCGCAGTATCCTCCAGCACGATGCCTTTGGCCGCCAGCAAGTCGCGAATCTCGTCCGCTCTTCCCCAGTTTTTGTTCTTTCTGGCCTCCACACGCTCGGCAATCAGGCGTTCAATCTCCTCATCCAGCATTTCGTCCTCGCCCGTGTTCACGATCCGCAGCACGCCGTTCATCTCGTTAAAGGCATCAAGCACCTCCCGCAGATCCGCCGCCGGAATCGAAGGCTCCTGCAGCAGCTGGTTCGCTTCGCTCGCCCACTGGAACATCGCCGTTATCGCATCGGGCGTATTGAAATCATCCTGCATTTTCTGATGAAATTCGGCAAGAACCGCCGACATTTTATTCCGGATCTCCTCGCCGGCTTCAGCATCCGGCGAGCCGACTGCCGCGCTTAACCGGTGCTTGACGTTTGCGGCGGCATTGGCAAGACGCTCCACGCTGTTCTGCGCCTGATTCATAACCTCTTCGCTGAAGTTGAGCGGATTGCGGTAATGGGTGGACAGCATAAAGTAGCGTACCGCTTCCTTCGTATATTGTTCGCGCAAATCCTTGACCAATACGCCGTTTCCGAGCGACTTCGACATCTTCTCGTTGTTGATGCGAATGTATCCGTTATGCATCCAGTAGTTCGCTAGCGGCTTCCCTGTCAGCGCCTCGGACTGCGCCACCTCGCACTCATGGTGCGGGAACTGCAGATCCTGGCCGCCGCCGTGGATATCGAGCGTATCCCCTAGATAGCGGCGCGCCATGGCCGAGCACTCGATATGCCATCCCGGACGGCCGTCACCCCACGGGCTGCTCCAGTATATTTCGCCGGGCTTTGCAGCCTTCCACAGCACGAAATCCTCCGGATTTTCCTTGCGCTTATCCACCTCGATCCGGATGCCGAACTGCAGCTCATCGAGATTTTGCTGGGACAGCTTCCCGTATCCGTCGAATTTGCGGGTGCGGAAGAAAACATCGCCTCCGTTCTCATAAGCGAAGCCGCGATCGACCAGGTCCTGAATAAATTCAATGATGTTGTCCATGTTGTCCGTTACCCGCGGATTCAGAGTCGCCCGCGGGATGCCGAGGCCGTCGAGGTCCTCATAGTAAGCCTTGATAAACTTATCCGCGACCTCCGGAACGGTGGTCCCGGTCTGTTCGGCTTTACGGATCATTTTGTCATCGACATCCGTAAAGTTCACGACATAATTGACGTCATTGCCCTGCTGCTCGAAGTACGCGCGAACGACGTCGAAAAAGATCATCGGACGCGCATTTCCGATATGAATGTAATCGTACACGGTAGGACCGCACACATAAATCTTAACCTTGCCTGCCTCCTGGGCAACGAATGTTTCTTTCATACGGGTCAATGTGTTATAGATTTGCAGCGCCATGTTGTATCCCCTCATTCCTTTCATCTAGATTGCGTCCGGCGTGCGAGAAGCCCCCGATTTTCGGGGAGAGCGCTCCTTGCAGCGTCCGCAACGGAATCGAATTCGTCGATATTGATAAACGGTTCAATGCTTTCGCTCGCAATCGCTTGTTATTCCTTATTAATCGAAGACAGCATAACCTCCGGCGCGGACTTCTTCAGCTCCCGTCTCGTCTCCTCCAGCTCCGCACGCAGCTGGTCGATCTCTTTCTGCATCGAGCGAAGGGTATCGACGATCGGGTCCGGCAGGTTTGTATGATCCAGACGGTCGCGAACCCGCTCCCCGTTCTGCTTCACCACTTTGCCGGGATTGCCGACCACGGTGCTGTTCGGCGGAACCGGCCGCAGCACCACCGCGTTGGAGCCGATATTACAGTTATCCCCAATCGCAAAGGAACCTAGCACTTTCGCGCCGGAGCCGATGACAACGTTGTTGCCGATCGTCGGATGGCGCTTGCCCTTCTCCTTGCCGGTACCGCCGAGCGTTACCCCTTGGTAAATGACGACATCGTCCCCGATTTCACAGGTCTCGCCAATGACAACCCCCATGCCATGGTCGATAAACAGCCTTTGCCCGATCCGGGCGCCGGGGTGGATCTCGATCCCGGTCATAAACCGGCTGATCTGGGATATGATCCGGGCCAGCGTGTACCAGCGCCGCTTGAATAAGGCATGGGCAACCCGATGGGCCCATAATGCATGAAGCCCCGAGTAGGTGAATACCACTTCAAAAAGCCCCCGGGCAGCCGGGTCATTCTCAAACACTGTCCGAATATCCGATTTCATCTGTTTGAACATGAACGCTCCCTCTTTCCCTGTTCCAATCGCGTTATGCATCTGTCCCTCATCGTTATTCCCTATAACAAAAACGCCTCTGCAGCTTATCGCTGCAGAGGCGTTCGACCGCGGTTCCACTCTGCTTAGAATCGGCCTTCTGATCCTCCCTTAACAGGGCATTGATCATAAGCCAATTCCTCTTCAAGTCATTAACGGCAGACGACCGGCATGATCTAACGATGGTGTTCGCTTCAACCATGCAGCTCACAGGTGCATTTCCGCTGCAGGCTAACGGGACAACTCTCAGCCGGCAGCTTGATCTGCCGATTGTCCTCTCTGGAACGTGCCTGTTTGATGCGTACTTCTCCTGATCCAAGCTATTATACGTTTATTTGTTGATATAGGTGAAGCCACCCTCCTCTAAAGGACGCTCCGTTGACGGATTGTGCTTTCGATCGCTGTTGTTTTCGGATTTCTTATTAATCACTTTCTCAAGGGGGAAATCCGAAAACAAAGGCGAACGCGTTGCTTCTACAGCTCAATTCCGTCCACTGCGCTACTTCTTCTTAAGGAGTTAATATCTGAACCTTTATCAAAGAATATTCCACTTATAGTTGAGTGTAATTATAACTGATGAAACACGGAACTGACAAGAAGGATTATCTGCCTGGAAAAGCCTATTCTTACGCGCCCTTGATCTGCGAACGCAGTCGGTCCAGCACCCGGTCTCTGCCGAGCAGCCAAATCGTCTGGTTCAGGTCCCGGCCGTGCGTCTGCCCGGTCAATGCGACCCGGATCGGCATGAAAAGCTGTTTGCCCTTGAAGCCGGTCTCCTTCTGGACTTCCTTAATGAGTGCCGCAATCTTCTCTGCGGTGAACTCGTCCGATTGCTCGATTTTGTTAAGGAACGCGGACAGTACGGCAGGCACTTGCTCGCCGCTCATGATCTCAATGCCTTCCGCATCCAGCTCGAGATGCGTGCGGAAGAAGACCTCCGACAGATCGACGATATCCGAAGCGGCCGTCATCTGTTCTTGATAGAGCGCCACCAGTGCACGCGCCCAGGCTTCCTGCTCGGGAGTCAGCTCCGCAGGCAGGCGGCTCGCCTTCTGCAAGTGCGGGATCGCCAGCGCTGCCACCCGCTCCGGATCGGCGCTCTTGATGTAGGTGTTGTTGATGTGAGCCAGCTTATTCGCATCGAAGACGGCCGGGCTCTTGGACAGCCGGTTCTCGTCAAAGATCGAGATCAGCTGCTCCTTGGAGAAAATCTCCTCTTCCCCTTCCGGCGACCAGCCGAGCAGCGAAATAAAGTTGAACATCGCCTCCGGCAAATAACCGAGCTGATCGTACTGCTCAATGAACTGGATGATCGATTCATTCCGCTTGCTCAGCTTCTTGTGATCCTCGCCGACGATGAGCGTCATATGGCCGAAGCGAGGCGGCTCCCAGCCGAAGGCTTCATAGATCATCAGCTGCCGCGGCGTGTTGGAGATATGGTCCTCACCGCGCAGCACGTGGCTGATCTTCATCAGATGGTCATCTACAGCCACGGCGAAATTGTAGGTCGGAATTCCGTCCTTCTTGACGATGACGAAGTCGCCGGTCTCTTTGCTGTTAAAAGAGATCGTTCCCTTCACCATATCGTCAAACGTGTATACGCGATCATCCGGTACTCGGAAACGGATGCTCGGCACGCGTCCTTCCGCTTCCAGGGCAAGACGCTCCTCTTCGGTCAGGTTCCGGTGCTTACCGGAATAGCGCGGCGTCTCCCCGCGGGCCATTTGCTCCTCCCGCTCCTGCTCAAGTTCCTCTTCCGTGCAGTAGCAGCGATAAGCAAGCCCGCGATCCAGAAGATCCTGCCAGTACTGCTTATAAATATCTAGGCGCTCGGTTTGACGGTACGGGCCGTATTCGCCCCCGACATCCACGCTCTCGTCCCAATCCATGCCAAGCCATTTCAGGTATTTAAGCTGGCTTTGCTCTCCGCCTTCCACATTGCGCTTCACATCCGTATCTTCGATCCGGATAATGAATTTCCCGTTGTTCTTGCGGGCGAACAAATAATTGAATAATGCCGTTCTGGCATTGCCGATATGTAAATGTCCCGTCGGACTCGGTGCATAGCGCACGCGGACTTCTCCGGTCATTTGCAACCCCTCCGCTTCTAATTCTTCAATGATTCCTGCAAACATCCTTCAAGATGATAGCATACCTTTCACAAGGCAGACAACCGATTGCGCCGCGATGCCTTCCCCGCGGCCGGTGAAGCCGAGCTGCTCGGTCGTGGTTGCCTTGACGTTGACTTGCTCAACCTCGGCATCCAGCGCCTTCGCGATTACTTCTACCATCTGCGGAATATAAGGAGCCATCTTCGGCTTCTGGGCGATGATCGTAGCATCGACGTTCCCTAATTTATACCCTTTCTCGGCAGCCATGACCCACACCTGTTCAAGCAGCTTGAGGCTGTCCGCATCTTTAAATGCGGGGTCGGTATCCGGGAAATGGCGCCCGATATCGCCAAGCCCCAGCGCTCCGAGAATCGAATCCGCAATCGCATGCAGCAGCACGTCGGCGTCCGAGTGCCCGAGCAGCCCTTTTTCATAAGGAATCGTAACTCCGCCAATGATGCAAGGCCTGCCCTCCACAAGCTGATGCACATCAAATCCATGTCCAACACGAATCATTCTACACTCTCTCCCTTACGTTTCTGTAAAAATGCGGCGTATTCCAGGTCTTCCGGCGTGGTGATCTTGATGTTGCTGTATTTCCCCTCGACCACCTTCACCGGATAGCCTGCCCATTCCATCAGCATCGCGTCATCCGTTCCGGTAAACCCTTCGCTTGCGGCCTTCTCATGCACCGGAAGCAGCTCGGAAAGACGAAAAGTCTGTGGGGTCGCAGCGGCCCACAGACTTTGACGGTCCGGGGTGCCTGTTATCAGCCCCTGGCCGTTCACCTGCTTGATCGTATCCTTCACAGGCACTCCCAGCACGGAAGCGCCGACCTCCATCGCCGCATCGCGGCAAGCTTCAATCTCCTCGGGGGTAATAAACGGTCTGACCCCGTCATGTATCATGACCCATTCGGAGGAGAGCTGCTTCATGCCTTGAAAGACGGAATGCTGTCTTTCGCTGCCTCCCGGGATGACTGCCGTCACCTTGTCCAGCCCGTATTCCTCCACCCAGGATTTGCAGCGGGGAACATCCTCCGCCCCGGTGACGAGCACCAGCTCTTGCAGCCACGGCAGCCGGTTGAACACCGAAAGCGTATGGATGATGATCGGCTTGCCGCCCAGAGCCAGATACTGCTTGCTCTCCCTGGTTCCCATTCGCGTTCCCTTGCCCGCCGCCACGATGACGGCGCCAAAGCTGTTCTTCATGCGCCAAACTCCTGTCTTAGCCCCTGCCGTCCGCTTGGCCGGCAGGCGGATATGTATATCCCCATCATACTCCGTTTACTGGGCTTTTTCCAACAGTTTCGGTTTGGCGAAGATCATCCGGCCCGCCGAGGTTTGCAATACGCTCGTGACGAGCACTTCCATCATCGTGCCGATATATTCGCGCCCGCCTTCAACGACGATCATCGTGCCGTCATCCAAATAGGCGACGCCTTGGCCATGCTCCTTGCCGTCCTTGATAATCTGCACGAGGATTTCTTCGCCCGGCAGAACGACCGGCTTGACCGCATTGGCCAAATCATTGATGTTCAGCACCGATACGCCTTGCAGCTCGCATACCTTGTTCAAATTGAAATCGTTCGTGACCACCTTGCCCTGCAGCACTTTAGCGAGCTTCACGAGCTTGCTGTCCACCTCGGAGATTTCTTCGAAGTCCCCTTCATAGATGAGTACCTTTACATCCAGCTCTTTCTGGATTTTATTCAAAATATCAAGTCCGCGGCGCCCGCGATTGCGCTTGAGCAAATCCGACGAATCGGCAATGTGCTGCAGCTCCTCCAGTACAAACTCGGGAATGACAATCGTTCCTTCGATGAACCCGGTTTTGCAAATATCGGCAATTCTTCCGTCGATAATGACGCTGGTATCCAGAATTTTATGCTCTTCGACGCGCCGGCTTTCCGGCTCGGCCGCCTGGCTCCATCGTCCCGACATCCACAAGGAAGCCAGTTCTTCCTTCTTCTCCAGTCCGATCCGAAGCCCGAGATACCCGCCCAGCACGGTAATCCCCACCTGCAGCAGCTGCCCGACTTGTCCTAACAAGGATAATCCCGGCGAGAGAAGCAAGGATAACAGAAGACCGCCTAATAGCCCGGCTGTTCCGGCTGCCAGATCATTCATCGGAATGCGTGAGAACGAAGAGATCAGGCTGTGCAGGCTTCGGGTCACCCGTTCCGCCGACAGCACGCCAATCATGCCGAATAATAAACCTCCCAGCAGCGCGAAGGCACCGCTCCCCGCCGCAAACACGCCTTGACCAAACATCGGCGAGAGCTCGGGAAATGACCGTTCGATTGTATGATATAACGTATAGCCGCTCCATGCTCCGCATAATACCGTAAATGCTAAAATAGCTTTTTTTAACATGAGCTTTCGCACACCTCCTTATTGTAAACTGAATTATGGTTATTTCTATTTTCCAGTATGCTCCAATTTCAGCCGACCTAATCGTTACGGGGCATATTTTTTATCAGGATCCCCATACCGCACGCCTTCCCCCTGTTGAAACTCACGCGATTTCCAGGCCCGCAGCGTGGGCCGCAATCTGGAATCGAATCCCTCTAAACGCCTGAAACTGGTTGAAATTGGCCGAAGTAGTGGAATATAATGAACTCAATTCATAATATCGAGGTGGATGTATAAATGAGCGCTCCTAGTTTACAGGCCTTTCAGGATCAAGTTTCCGAATTGTTGCTCCGTCACCGCAGTCTATTGGATGTTCTGTCGAAAAATGGTCAAAGCAATGCATCAGTCAACCGTGCCGTTACCAAAGCCATCACAGAATGCGGATGCATCGAGCTCCATGCCACGAAGCAAACCTTCGATATCAACGCTGATCTCGAATCCGCCCGGGAATTAGTGGGCACCCATGTCCAGGGCCATCTGTGCGAGAACTGCCGCGAAGCGGTTAGCTCCGAGCTTGGCCGCAACCTTTTTTATATGTCGGCCCTTGCCAATCTGCTCGATATTCAGCTGGATGACGTGGTGGTGAAGGAGTCGCAGAAATGCTCGACGCTGGGTCTGTTCAATCTGTCCTAAAGCTGCCATGTTCCGGATAAGTGATTGCAGGTATTTAGGGTATTCCAAAATAAACACAAAAAAGCATTTATCTCTCTGCAAGGAGCAGGGAAATAAATGCTTTTTATTTAATGTGCGCGGGCACCAACGTTTCATACCCCGCGCGGTTTGGATTGCAAATGAAGTTAATGAAGCCATAGCGGACCTACCGGTCCGAGGAGCGATAGGCTTCATCCGATTGGCTGTCATCCTTGCGGCGCTTTCTCCGCGTCAGTCTGCGGAAATTTTGCTGAAGGCCGTACCCGGCATACAGCACGAGCGGGACAAAGATCAGCATGGAGGTCTGCTCCGGAAAGAACACGGCCACCATAACGGCACCGATAATGACCAATGGCGTGAATTTGATCGCCGTTTTCGGAATGCCGATCTTCTTGAAGTTCGGGTACTTGACGGCACTGACCATGAGATAAGAAAGAAGCAACATGCCAAAAATCATATAAGGTGCCGTAATCTCTTCATGGAACAGCGCCAGCGTAGCAAGCACGCCGCCTGCAGCGGGGATCGGCAGGCCGATAAAGTATCCCGGTATTCCCGGACGGACGTTGAATCTCGCAAGCCGAAGCGCTCCGCACATCGGAAAGATCGCGGTCACGGTCCAGGCCAAGGCTGAATTGATATCTGTAAAAGCAACTGTATACATAATAAGTGCAGGTGCTACACCAAATGAGATCACATCCGATAAGGAATCCAGTTCCTTGCCGAATTCGCTCTGTGCATTCAGCGCCCGGGCCACCCGGCCGTCCAGACCGTCGAGAAGCATGGCGATGATAATCATAATGGCCGCCATACTTGTTCGGCCTTCTGTCGCCAAGATGATGCCAATCATTCCGAGAAACAGATTACCTAAAGTAAACATGTTCGGAATTGATTTCGTCATTTTATATTCACCTCGTATAATTGAACGTTCCAAACACCGATTGTTCGATTGTAGGCCTTTTAAATCTGTCTGTCAATGAACACTTGCTCCTGCAGCCTCTTCAATCCTTCCTTGATGTTCCGTGCCCGTACCTCGCCGATGCCGTCGACTTCGTCCAATTCGTGGATCGAGGCGGACATGATGCTGGACAGATCCTGGAACCGGTCGACTAGGTTACGGATGATGACATTCGGCAGACGCGGGATCTTGTTCAGGATCCGGTATCCGCGCGGCAGAATCTCTTCTTCGGAAGCGGCGGCGGAAGCTGGATAGCCGAGAAGTCTGACGATATGGTGAATGTCCAGGAGCTCTTCATCGGTCGAACGTTTAAGCGCCAGAATGATCTCGCGGATCTTCTCTTCGCTGTATTCGCGCGCATAATCCGCGTACAAGAGCCATGCTTCCTCCTCCATATTGCTTACCAGCTCATCCATCTGCATGCTGATCAGCCGGCCTTCATTGCCAAGCTCGTTAATATATCGCTTGATTTCCTTCTTGATGCGCAGCACCATCTCTACGCGCTGGATGACGTTGACCACTTCGGGGATCGTAACCAGCTCCTCGAATTCCGAGGCGGACAGGTTGGTCAGCGACTGGTTGAGCACGGCTCTGTACCGCTCCAGCGTCTGAATCGCTTGGTTGGCTTTGGTCAAAATAACGCCGATTTCCTTTAACGCATACCGCAGCGAGCCTTGATACAATGTAATGATATTCCGGCGCTGCGAGATGGACACCACCAGCTTGCCCGTCTGCTTCGCCACCCGCTCCGCCGTCCGGTGACGTATCCCTGTCTCAATGGAAGAAATGGATGAGTCGGGGATGAGCTGGGTGTTGGCATATAGTATCCGTTTCAAGTCTTCGCTCAAGATGATGGCGCCGTCCATCTTGGCAAGCTCATACAAATAGTTCGGCGAGAAATCGCAGTTGATGGAGAAGCCCCCGTCGACAACCTCCATCACCTCGGGGCTGTAGCCCACAACGATCAGCGCGCCCGTCTTCGCCCGCAGCACGTTCTCCAATCCGTCGCGAAACGGCGTTCCCGGTGCTACCAGCTTTAGCAAATCATTCATTTTGTCCAGTTGGCTCGTTTCCTTCACCTTCGTATGCCCCCTAATCTAACGCAACCGCTAATGCATCTGCAACGGTATTAACTCCGATAATTTCAATTCCTTTGGGGTGCTTCCACCCCTTCAAGCTCTTCTCTGGTAAAATCACGCGTTTGAAGCCGAGCTTCTCGGCTTCCTTCACCCTTTGCTCCGCCCGGGAAACGGCGCGAACCTCGCCGGTCAGCCCGACCTCGCCGAAGATAACATCATACGGCTTGGTCGGAATATCGCGAAAGCTGGATGCGATGCTGACAGCGATCGCCAAATCGACGGCAGGCTCATCCAGCTTGACGCCGCCGGCCACATTCAAATAGGCGTCCTGCGTCTGCAGGAACATGCCCATCCGTTTCTCCAGCACGGCGATAATCAGGTTCATGCGATGATGGTCGACGCCTGTGCCCATCCGTCTCGGTGACGGAAAATGCGTCGTGGATATAAGCGCCTGAAGCTCCACGAGCACAGGACGCGTTCCCTCCATGCTGGCAACGACGGTCGACCCGGCTACGCCTAGCGGACGCTCGGAGAGGAACAGCTCGGACGGGTTACCCACTTCACGCAGACCGTCCTCTCCCATTTCAAATATGCCGATCTCATTTGTCGAACCGAAGCGGTTCTTGACCGCACGCAGCAGGCGGTACGTATGATGCCGCTCTCCTTCAAAGTAAAGCACGCAATCCACCATATGCTCCAGCATCCGCGGCCCTGCAATGGCCCCTTCCTTGGTCACGTGGCCGACCAGCACCGTGGCAATGCCCTTCACCTTCGCCAGACGCATGAATCGGGAGGTGCATTCCCGAACCTGGGATACGCTTCCCGGCGCACTCGTGACCTCCGGCAGGTATACCGTTTGAATGGAGTCGATCACGACAAAACCCGGCTGAACGCTCTCCACCGCTTCCTCGATCGATTCCAGGTTCGTTTCGCAGAGGACGAACAGCTCCGGCGACAGCGCGCCGAGCCGGTCGGCCCGAAGCTTCGTTTGCCGAACCGATTCCTCACCCGATATATACAGGACGCGGATGCCGCTTTGCGCCAAACGGTTCGAGGCTTGCAGCAGCAGCGTCGATTTCCCGATGCCGGGGTCTCCTCCAACCAGCACGAGCGATCCGGGAACGAGCCCGCCGCCGAGCACACGGTTCAATTCCGCAATCCCCGTCTGGATTCTCGGTTCCTTTCCGCTCTCTATATTTATGATGGAAAGGGGCTTTTCTTTACTATGAAAAAGAGGGGAATTCATCCCCTGCGTCTTGATTACCGTCTCGGTCTCCTCTACCATGGAATTCCATGATTGACAGCCCGGACATTTCCCGAACCATTTCGGCGCTTCATAGCCGCATTCGGTACAGAAAAATTTCGTCTTAGTTTTGGCCATGGAAGTCTCCTTTATGTTGCCTTTTCCTTTGTCGGAATCCGTAAAACCCTGCAAAATCAGGCATTAATCAAAGTTTACCATTTCTTCTAATTGACCGTAAAGGCAAATTGCACAACTTTACACAGGATGGGATGGATTTGTCTAAAATTTAAAGAGCCGAAGGAGAATCGGCATTTGTTTAATGATCATTTACGAACAAGCGGTGTGTCCGCTTCGCTGCCTGATCATTCTTACGATCGCTGTTAAACAAGGGGAACTGGAATGGATTATCGTGGTGGCTTCCCGGTTTTTAAAGGCGAGCGCTGTCGCTTCTTCGGAACGATTCCATCCTCTCCGCTAGGTTGGTACCCTAAAATCAAAAACCCCCGCTGGAAATAATCCAGCAGGGGGGGAATCTACGCTTATTCGGTCTCGGACGATGCGGCAGCAACGCTATCCTTCTTGCGGACGGACAGCTCGCCGTTCTCCTCGTCGATGATGAGGGCATCGCCTTTCTTGACATTGCCCTTCAGCAGTTCCTCGGAAAGACGGTCCTCGATATGCTTCTGGATGGCCCGGCGCAATGGACGGGCACCGAAGGCAGGGTCGTAGCCTTCTTTCGCGATGAACGCCTTCGCCTGATCGGTAAGCTCGAATTCCACGTCGAATTCGCGCAGCCGCTTGCGCAGCTCGTCGGACATCAAGGTCACGATCTCGGCGATATGCTTCTCTTCGAGCGAGTGGAACACGATGATCTCATCGATCCGGTTCAGGAACTCCGGACGGAAGCTCTTCTTCAGCTCATCCATCACTTTCGTCTTCATATTGTTATAATCGCGGCCCGCATCGGTCACGGCGGTGAAGCCGAGCGTCGAATTGCGCTTGATCGCCTCGGCGCCGACGTTCGACGTGAGGATGATCAGCGTGTTGCGGAAGTCGACGACGCGGCCCTTGGAATCGGTCAAGCGTCCGTCCTCCAGCACCTGGAGCAGAATGTTGAACACTTCAGGATGCGCCTTCTCGATCTCATCCAGCAGGACGACGGAGTATGGCTTGCGGCGAACCTTCTCGGTCAGTTGGCCGCCTTCCTCGTAGCCCACGTATCCCGGAGGCGCTCCGACCAGACGTGCCGTGGAATGCTTCTCCATGTACTCGGACATGTCGATCCGAACGACCGCATTCTCATCGCCGAACATCGCTTCGGCAAGCGCGCGTGCAAGCTCGGTTTTACCAACGCCTGTAGGTCCAAGGAAGATGAAGGAGCCCATCGGACGCTTCGGATCTTTCAGACCTGCGCGTGCACGGCGTACCGCACGGCTGACAGCCTTAACGGCTTCTTCCTGACCGATGACGCGGCTGTGCAGAATCTCTTCGAGATTGAGCAGGCGCTCCGTCTCTTCTTCCTTCAGCTTATTCACCGGAATTCCGGTCCAGTTCGCCACGACATCGGCGATATCCTCAGGCGTAACCTCGGAATCGGTGCGGCCCTGCTTTTCCTTCCACTGATTCTTCGTAATTTCGAGCTCTTCGCGCAGCTTCTGCTCGGTATCGCGAAGTGCAGCGGCCTTCTCGAATTCCTGGCTTTGCACAGCGGCATCCTTCTCCTTGCGGATGTCTTCCAGATGCGCTTCCTGGTCTTTCAGATTCGGCGGAATCGTGTACGTATTCAAGCGTACCTTGGAGCCCGCCTCGTCGATCAGGTCGATGGCCTTATCCGGCAGGAACCGGTCCGTAATGTAACGATCGGACAGCTTCACGGCTTGCTCGATCGCCTCATCCGTAATCTTCACGCGGTGATGCGCTTCATATCTGTCACGCAGCCCGTAGAGGATCTGAATCGCTTCCTCCGGAGAAGGCTGATCCACCGTGATTGGCTGGAAGCGCCGTTCAAGGGCAGCATCCTTCTCAATATATTTGCGGTATTCATCCAGCGTCGTCGCCCCGATGCACTGCAGCTCGCCGCGCGCCAGAGACGGCTTCAGAATGTTGGAAGCGTCGATCGCGCCTTCCGCACCGCCTGCACCGATCAGCGTATGCAGCTCGTCGATGAACAGGATGATGTTGCCCGCTTGGCGGATCTCATCCATAATCTTCTTCAGCCGGTCTTCAAACTCGCCGCGGTATTTCGTGCCGGCCACGACCGAGCCCATGTCGAGGGTCATGACCCGCTTATCGCGGAGCGTTTCCGGAATTTCATTATTGATAATGCGCTGAGCCAAGCCCTCGGCGATGGCCGTCTTACCGACCCCTGGTTCCCCAATCAAAACCGGGTTGTTCTTCGTGCGGCGGCTCAGCACCTGAATGACGCGCTCAATCTCTTTGCTTCGGCCGATGACCGGATCCAGGTTGCCTTCCTTGGCAATCGCGGTCAAATCGCGGGCCAAGCTGTCCAGCGTAGGCGTGCTTACGTTTTGCGGCGTGCCGTGGTGGCTCGATACCGCCTCGCTGCTGCCGAGCAGCTGCAGCACCTGCTGGCGCGCCTTGTTCAGGCTGATGCCCAGATTGTTCAGCACGCGTGCTGCCACGCCTTCGCCCTCGCGAATCAATCCAAGCAAAATATGTTCTGTTCCAACGTAGGTGTGCCCCAGCTTGCGGGCTTCATCCATGGAAAGCTCAATAACCTTCTTCGCCCGCGGCGTGTAGGCAATATTGGTTGGCTGCTCTTGGCCGCGTCCGATCAAGGTCTCTACTTCGTCTTGGATTTTCTCAAGACCAAGCCCGAGGCCGATCAGCGCTTTAGCCGCAATGCCGTCTCCTTCGCGGATGAGTCCGAGTAAAATATGCTCTGTTCCGATATTGTTATGTCCCAGACGCACGGCTTCTTCTTGAGCCAATGCAAGCACCTTCTGAGCACGTTCCGTAAATCTGCCAAACATCATAATATTGCACCTCCACGTTTCATGTATATTTACCCTCACGAATTTCGGTGTATCGCCGCCCCGAAGGGTCGCGATGCTGCCCGATTCGCCTATTAAAAGAAACAACGGTTATATTCCATTAACCGAACCCTGGCATTTTTATCCCGGGTCAAGAAATATTCTTCCTGAAAGCTCTAGATTCCTGTCTCTTAATCAAAAGTTCATCTACGGCTTCGCAGCCAGCGTTTCCCTGATGAGCTTGGCTCTGTACATATCGCGTTCCGAAGGATTCATGCTCTCCCCGAACGTCTTTTGCAGGAAGCCCGGCTGCGTCTTCACATTAAGCTCATTCATCACCGAGCTGGCCGGACCTTCGAGCAATCCCAGATCCACACCGAGACGGACATCGGACAGCCGCTGCGCCGCTTCCTTGGAATCCATAACCGCCGCGTAGGACAGTATGCCATAGGAGCGCATCACCCGGTCCGTGATCCGCAGCTTGGATTCATTAAGAAGACGCTGTCTGGCGTTCTTCTCATGCTCAATGATCTGCAGGGCGACACTGTGAAGATTTTCAATAATCTCGGCTTCGGTCTGGCCAAGCGTAATCTGGTTGGAGATCTGGAACAGATTGCCCACAGCTTCGCTGCCCTCGCCGTAAATGCCCCGAACGGTCAAGCCCACCTGAGACACGGCCGAGAGAATCCGGTTGATCTGCTGGGTCATCACCAGCGCCGGCAGATGCATCATAACCGAGGCACGGAGGCCGGTTCCGACGTTCGTCGGACAGCTGGTCAGGTATCCCCGCTTGTCATCAAAGGCATAATCGACATGCGCTTCGAAAATATCGTCCAGCGCCGTCGCCCGCTCCCAAGCTTCTCTAACCTGAAAGCCCGGATATAAACACTGTATGCGTAGATGATCCTCTTCATTGATCATGATGCTGACGGATTCGTCCTCTGTCAAAATGACAGCGCCGTTTCGGGATTCATTGGCCAGATTGGGACTGATCAGATGCTTCTCGACAAGCACCCGTTTATCCAAATCGTCAATATCGCTCAATTTGATAACATGCAGCTCCCCGAAATCGTTCAGCCGCTCCCTATCCTTGATGACGCTGATCAGGCGCTCTAGCACTTCGCTCGACTGCTGATTCGTCGCCAGCAGCGGGAAAGGAAGCTGCTGCAGATTGCGCGCCACCCTGACACGGGTGCTGATGACAATGTCGGAATCCTGACCATTCCCGCGCATCCATTCGCTCAGCGCCGTATCGGTAAACCGGTGATTAGACATCACGCATTCCTCCTAGCTAAAAGTGCATCATCATAAGTTCCTCATCCTTGGGCGATATTTCGCTCAAGCTCGCGGATCCGGTCCCGAATCTCGGCGGCCGTTTCAAACTCCTCCTGCACGATCCGGAACTGAAGCTCCTTCTTCAGCTCCTCAATCTTGCGCTTGAGCTGAATGACACCGCCGGTCCGCTTCGGCACCTTGCCGACATGGGACGTATTGCCATGCACTCGCTTGAACAGCGGATCCAGGCGATCCGAGAAATATTTATAACACGAGCTGCAGCCGAAACGGCCAAGCTTGCTGAATTGGGAATACGTCATGCCGCATTCCTCGCAGCGCAGTGTCTGCGC
The DNA here is from genome assembly GCF_038003785.1 of Paenibacillus sp. FSL W8-0919. Lineage (NCBI taxonomy): Bacteria > Bacillati > Bacillota > Bacilli > Caryophanales > Paenibacillaceae > Paenibacillus > Paenibacillus sp. FSL W8-0919. The sequence goes on along the minus strand of NZ_JBBOPV010000001.1, from coordinate 1,940,774 downwards.
CGGCTTGGCTCCCGCATTCTGGCCCTTGCCGGAAGGATCCAGATCCAGGAGCCCTGACAGCAAACTGTGTATAGAAAAACCATTCGACGTCCCGGGGATCAATTCCCCTTTTTCACGGGCACAAGATTCACAAAAATGAAATTCGGTCTTCTCGCCATTCACGATTTTCGTAAAATGCAATGTCGCTGGTCGTTTACCACATTCCTGGCATATCATACTCCATGCCCTCCTTACACAGACTCACTTACCTAACAAAGCAATAAGCATGGCCTTCATGATTCTCGCACGGAGCTCATCCCGGTAAGGAAGCTTCACATTGAGGCAATCCCTCGAAATGGCGGCCCGCATCAAGCTGGCCTCTCGTTTGTTCAAGAACCTTGACTCCTCCAGCTGGTAGATCAGCCCTTCCGCGACCGTCTGGTCGATCCGGCTGCCGATCGTATGATGCAGATGCTGGTGGAGTGCGGAATGCTGGGGAAGCTCGATCCGCTGGATGCGGATATAACCGCCGCCTCCGCGCTTGCTCTCGACGAGAAAGCCCTTCTCCAGCGTAAATCTGGTGCTGATGACATAGTTGATCTGGGAAGGAACGCAGGAGAACTGCTCCGCCAGATCGTTCCGTTGAATTTCAACGGTTCCCTCCGGGCTTTCCTGCAAAATGCTCTTGAGGTATTGTTCGATAATATCAGAGATATTACGCATGGTCTGTTCATCCTCCACTGTTTGAAACGATAAGACGGATTGTGATCTTACACGTCCGCACAGAGTCATACCTTTAAATTTTAACCATAATCAAAATCAGCGAACCCTGCCCGTTGACTTTGACTTTCTTTGACTTTAATCTCATTATAGCATAACTTTAAAATTTGCCAAGGGGGGGCCACAAAATTTTCGCGCCGGTCTGTTATTCGTAGTCTGCCCATTTTTTCTCACCCTTATAGCCACAGCCCCGCAGGAATTTTGCCTCTTCGAGCGCCTTCCAAGCCTGCCCTTAATCCCCACAACGCGCGCCCGCACTCGAGGCTATAGAAAAAAGCAGCCTGATCCCGGTTCCCCGGCCATAAGGCTGCTCTTCCCTGACTTTATTCCTTTCGAGCCTTCCCGCTGCGCCCTGTCTTTACGCGTCGTAGCTGATTAAATAATGCTGAAGCTCTGTATTGTAATAACCGATGCTGTATTCAATAATCGTCCCCGCACCGTCGTAAGAGGATCTGAGCCGCTTGAGGAGCGGCGTACCCGGACTGACGCCAAGCAGACCCGCCATCTCTTCATCCGCTACGGCCGCCAGAAAACGGTCGCGGAAATTCTCCAGCGTAATCTGGCTTTCTTCAATCCGGTCATAAAGGGAAGGGAGCTCGCCAGGCCCGAAATCCCCTCCCATATCGACAAGCGGCGAAACATAATGCGTATAGTGAATGTAGGGCTGCCCGTCCAGCAGGTACAACCGCTCGATGCGAAGGCATTTTTCGCCGAATTTTTCATACATCTCGCTATCCGGCTCGTGAAACACCCATTCGGTCTTCAAATGGCGCTTCTGAATCTGATGCCCTTCCTCGACCAAAATCTCGGTAAACAGCTTGCCCTTGGAAAGCTTCGAGAACGAGGTATTGCGGGTTACAATCGTCCCTACCCCGCTGCGTTTCTCGACATAGCCCTCCTGGTGCAGCTCCTGAATCGCATTGCGCACGGTCATCTTGCTGACGTTGAATTCCTGCTCCAGCTGCGGCTCAGAAGGAATATGGGTTCCCAAAGGATACACCCCATGCAGGATCCGGTCCTTAATGATCTTCTTGATCTGAAGATACAGCGGACCGTTCTTACGCGTGATCGACATACGTTCGTTCACCTTACCTTTCCACATCCGACCTATGATCACCCATTGCTCGCAGAATGTCAAGCTCTCCTGCTGTCGGCGTATCTCCAGGTACCGTGTGGGCCAGCATGGCTGCCGCTGCCGCGAATTCAACGGTCTGTACAGGATCGTATCCCTGCAGCAGGCCATGGATCACGCCGCTGGCATAAGCATCCCCCGCTCCGATCCGGTCATAGACTGAGAAGGTCAACGTTCTCGAAAAATGAAAAATTCCATCCTTATATAAATATCCCTTCAGGGAATGGGTATTGTCTCCATTAATATGGCGGTGGGTGCCGGCAAGGGCGGAAATGCCGTACGTCCCCGCTACCTTCGGGATCAGCTCCCCGAGCTGCTCCGCCCGGTCTTCCCGCTTCGTTTCCATCCCGAGAATATAAAGCGCATCCTTCTCATTCATGAAGACGATATCCGCAAGGGACAGCATCTCCTCATAATGCGGCTTGGCAAAAGCATAGCCATCCGCGCCCCACAGGGATGGCCGGTAGTTGCAATCGAACACCACCGTGCCGCCGTTAGCCTTCACTTCCCGCGCCAGGGTCTTCATCTGGCCCCGGACATTCTCGTTCATGGATAGCGTGATTCCGCAGAAGTGGATCACATCGATGCTGCGGGCAATCGCCGAAAAATCATACATCGCAGGGTCCGCCGTATTAAAGCTGCTTCCCAGCCGGTCCGTATAAGTGACCCGTCCGGGCCGAACGCCAAAGCCATTCTCCAAAAAATACATGCCGACGTACTTGCCGCCGCGGCTAATGAAGGAGGTATCGATTCCCAGCTTGCGTAGGTACGCAATCGCCGCATCGCCGAGCGGGTTATCCGGCAGCGTGCTGACCAAATACCCGGCATGCCCAAGCCTTCCAAGGGCCGAAGCGATATTAACGCCGGTCCCCGAGAAGGAATAGTTCAGGCTGCTCTCTTGCGCCAAGGAGGCATAGCCCGGCACCTGCAGCCGCATCATGACCTCGCCGAATGCCGCAATCACCTTAGGCATATTGATCAACCAACGCTTTTAACGTCTGATGAAGCTCCTGCACATCGCTGACGATCGTATCGCCGCTCGCCGAATCGATGATCGAGGAGTATACATGCGGGATCACCTGGCTCACACCGGCTTCCAGCGCGATCCGGACGATCGCTTCGAAATTGTCTTTGTCGATCCCGCCCGTCGGCTCGAGGGCGAAATCCTCTTCCGCACACGCCTTGGCCACTGCCCGGTATTCCTCTTCCAGCTTCAAGCCTTGCATCGGGAAGTATTTAAGCGCATTGCCGCCCATGTCGCGTACCAGGGCAATCGCCGCCTTCACGGGAACGATCGCTTTGTCCGTACCCGCCGCACTCGCCGGCCCCGTCGAAATATTAACGTAGCCTGCTTGGCCGGACGGGGAAACAAGGCTGTTGATCCAGCCGTCCTGACCGTTCAGATTGGCGCGCGTCGCGCCGACTGCCGGGAACACCTGATTGATGTGAGTTCCAGGGTAGCTCTTCACGATTTCCGCCACGACGGCCGCCTGGCGGTTGTCGCCTGCGCCTAGCCCGATCGACACGGCATCCTCAATCGCCGCGCCGTACTCCTTCATGGCAATGACCGCTTCCTGCGCGCTCGGGTAATTTTTCGAAAGCACGCCGACCAGGACATGCCCTTCCGCTGCTTCAAAGACGTCTTTGGCATTCTGGATGCTGCCTGCCAGCACATTCAATGCCGTGCGGTTTTTATATAATCGTTTCTCCATGTTCGACATGTTATTTTCCCCCTGCAATCTGCTGAATTCTTGTTATGATGACCTGCAGATCATCGCCGGCGAGCGAGCGTGGATCAATATCGAAATATCCCTGACGTACACCGTAGTCCCGGGTGTATACGGCGATCTCGCCTTCCCGTAGCTGATCATTCATCGCCTTGGCGCTGATGCCCGCTGCCTGCTCATCCACTTTGACCCGTCCACGGAAGATCGCTCGGCCGGCCTCATCCTGCACGATGGCCACGTCGATGCCCGGCAGGCTGGACAGCGTCTTAAGCTCCTCCAGCGTAGCCTTCTCCTGCGCGCTCTTATCTTCCTTCACCATATACTCATCAAGTGCCTGAAGCAAGCCGAACGTTGTCTCCTTGCCTACCTTCATGCTTCGTCCGATACCATGAAGCTGCGCCTTGACCCACTCGACGTATTGGCGTTTGCCGCCGACGATGCCGGAGGTCGGGCCTTCGATTGCTTTGGAGCCGCTGTAGATGGCCAGATCCCCGTATTTCACATACTTCTGGATATCCTCCTCTGCCGCCGCATCGACGATAAGCGGGATACCATGGGCTCTGGCGACTTCGGCCGCTTCCTCGACGGAAATCATGTTTTTCTGAACGCAGTGGTGCGACTTCACATACAAAATCGCCGCGGTGCGCTCATTAATCGCTTCCTCGATATGCTCTTTGCGTCCTTCATTGGCATACCCGACCTCGACCACCTTGCCGCCGCCCAGATAAACCATCGTTTCGACCGGTGCCCCGTACTGGACGTTATGTCCTTTGAACATGATGATCTCATTCTTCGCGATCGGCTCTTGATGGAGTCTGTCGCTCCGTCTCCGCTGGCCCTCCGTCACGATGCCCGCTACCGACAAGGCGATGCCGCTTGATGCCGAGTTCACGACGACGGCGGCTTCGGAGCCGAGAATGCGGGCGATATAATCGCCTGCCTTGTCTACCAGGTCCGCTATTTCGACGTAGCTCTGACCGCCGATCCGCATGGCTTCCATGACGGTATCCGTTGGTGCCGACACTCCGAGTATGCTCATGCGGCCGCTGGCATTGACAACTCGCTTGAGTCCGTATTTAGCATGCAGTGAATGATCCATTGACTACCACTCCTTTAGGTTCGATATAACGGTCGGCAATGCGCGTCTCTCCCTCGGAATCGGTCAAGCTCTGCGGCCCCTGCCGAACCGCAAACAATGTGAGGTGGGCCGCATCGCCCACATGAATTCGGCCGAGCTCCGGCCGTTTCAGCCAAGCCGCCGCCTTGACCGTGACGGCAGAGATGACTTCCTGCAGACTGTAGCCGAGATATAAAAATTTGGTCATCACGCTTGCCAAGCTGTATACGGGGCCATTGATCCGGTTTCCCCGGTAAATATCGGAGCTGATCGTTCCCGGCTCGATCCCATGGTCTTTCGCGTATTCCGCTACCTGGAACGAGAAGCTCGCTGTGCCATGGCCGACATCCATATGAACGCCTCGCTCGATGGCCTTGACCAGGGACGGAATCGGCTTGCCGTCCGGATCGAACAGATTATTCTTTTTGCCGTTCAGATAATGCGTGACAATGTCCCCTTCCTGAAGCAGGTCCAGCACCTCATTCACCGGCGGTGGTCCGGAACCGATATGCACCATAATCGGCAGCGATGTGCGCCCCGACAATTCCCGGGCACGCCGCAAAGGTTCTACCCCGTTGTCCTTTACAACGCTTTGGCTGATCCGCGCCTTCAGGCCCACGATAAAATCGGGATATGCACGGGCCGCCTTGACCGCTTTCCCCTGATCGATCCACTCCAGCCTGGACAGCTCATCGATCCGCTGCAGGCCGATGCGGGAGATGTTCAGAAACGCAAACACATTCGTCTTCGAGCGGGCAACCTCAGCGGCCAAATCGCCGATATCGTCCGCTCCGCAGCTTCCTGCGTCCACGATCGTGGCTACGCCCTGCTTGACGCCGATCTCGTCGATGGCATCCCCGTAGGGCTCCAGCTTGGCAACCGCATGAACATGCATATCAATCCATCCGCTGGACACATACAGCCCCGTACCGTCAAATCCGTCCTCGCCCGCCGCCGTGTTGGCCGCGGCAAGCTCGGTGATGAACCCGTTCTCAATCACGATATCGAAGGGTTCTTCCTCGTGCACCGTTCTTACATTCCGCAGCACAAAACGCTGCTTCATTCTCATCACCCCTTCGCATGGCAGAATTTCAGCTTTTTTCTTGAGGCGCATCCATCCGCCAATAGCCTTGCGATAAACCATTTATAGGTATAGCATAGCACAGATCATCGCATACGTGAATATAACGTTATAATGTTTAATCGAATAGTTACTCCACCTTCCATTCCACTAAGATGAGGCTGCCTTTTGTATGGCAAATAAAAAACAGAGGCTCTCCCAAAGCCATATGGATGACTTTTGGGACAGCCCCGCCAATTCTCAGTTTATAAGGTATAGGTAAATGTGCCGCACTCGATCAAATCTCTAGCGTTCTTGCCGATGAACACCTTGAAATCTCCTTCTTCCACCTCATACTGCTTCTTGGCGGTGAAATACGAGAGCATTTCCGGCTCGATTACAAACTCCACCATCGCTTTCTCTCCCGGGGCAAGATGGATTTTATGAAAGCCCTTCAGCTCAAGCAGCGGTCTGGACGTGCTGCCCCATAGATCGCGAACGTACATTTGTACGATTTCTTCGCCGGCGTAGTCCCCGGTATTCTGCACCGTCACCATCGCCTTCACGCTGCCGCCCGGCGTTAACGTATCGCCGATCAGCGCGGCGTCCGAATACGTATATTCGGTGTAGCTCAGTCCGTAACCGAACGGATAGAACGGCGCATTCGGAATGTCGAGATATTTGGAGAGGAAACGGAAGTCGTTATCCTCATGCCCTTTCGGTCTGCCGGTGTTCAAGCAGTTGTAGTACACCGGCACTTGTCCGACGGTATACGGAAAGCTCATCGTCAGCTTCGCCGAAGGATTCGCGTCCCCGAACAGCAGGTCGGCGACCGCGTTTCCTCCCTCCGTTCCCGGGAACCACGCTTCCAGAATCGCGGGAACGTGCTCGTGGTACCACTTGAGCTCCAGCGGACGTCCATTGAAGAGAACAAGAACGGTAGGCTTGCCGAGCTTCAGCACCTCCTCGACCAGCTTCGGCTGAACGCCCGGCAACGTTAAGTACGCTCGGCTGCCCCCCTCGCCGCTCATATGATCCTCTTCGCCCATAGCGAGAATGACGACCTCTGACGAGGCGGCCGCTTCCAATGCGGCTTGGAAGCCGGAAACGTCATTCGAGCTGTAATCGCACCCGGCTGCAGCCGTGATTTTCACGTCATTTCCTAATTTATTGATAAGACCTTGTTTTACGGTGACCGCCTCTTCCGGTTTTCCGAGCCCGCTCCAACCGCCCAAAATCCGGCCGCTGTCGGCGAACGGTCCGATAACCGCAACCGATTTGACGTCCTTCTTCAGCGGCAGAATGCCGTCGTTCTTTAACAGCACCATCGATTTCTGGGCAGCCTCTCTCGCCAGCTGACGATACTCAGGCTTCAGGTGCGCTTCTTTTTCGCGCTCGATGTTGATGTAACGATAGGGATCGTCGAACAGACCGAGCTTGAATTTCAACGTGAGGATGCGTCTGACCGCCTCATCGATCAGCGCAACGTCTACCTCGCCCCTTTCAACCAATTGCTCAAGGTGGCTGATGTATTCCGTCGATATCATCTCGATGTCAAGACCCGCTTCCAGCCCCTGCTTCGCTGCGTCTTCGCCGTCTTTGGAGCTCATATGGAAGATCGTTTCCCAAAGCGAGGTGTAGTCGGAAATGACCACGCCCTCAAAGCCCCACTCCTCTCTGAGCACGTTTCTCAACAGGAAGGAGTTGGTTGTAGCAGGCACCCCGTCGTAGACGTTAAAGGACGTCATGATCAATTCGGCGCCTGCGTCGAGCCCCGCCTTGTAAGCAGGCAAATAGTAATTGCGGAGCGCAGCTTCCGACATATCGACGGTGTTGTAATCCCGTCCGCCCTCCGCCGCGCCGTATGCCGCAAAATGCTTCACGCATGCCGCAACCGTATCGAGCGCCTTCAGATCGTCCCCTTGAAAGCCTCTTACCATCGCTGCGGCCATTAGACCGTTCAAATACGGGTCTTCTCCGGGGCTTTCCATTACCCTTCCCCATCTCGGATCGCGAACGAGGTCGGCCATCGGCGCGAAGGTCACGTTAATGCCCGAGGCGGCGCCTTCCGCTGCGGCAACCCTGGAGGTATCCTCCGCAAGCTTCGGCTCCCAGCTGGAAGCAAGGCCGAGCGGTACCGGAAACACCGTGCGGAAGCCGTGAATAATATCGAACATGAAGAGCAGCGGGATTTTCAGCCGATTATGTTCAAGGAATACCTTCTGCACTTCGTACGCCGTTTCGGCATCGGTCGCGCTCAGGATCGAGCCCAAATTCGAAATGAGTTCCTTGCTGAGTGTACGCTCGGATACGGGACCGGTCACCGGCGTCGAGACTTCGATTTTTGAATTGTAGGAACGCAGCACGGTTCCCGGGTCGGTCTGGTACATTTGCCCGATTTTTTCGGCAAGGGTCATCTGGGATAGAAGCTCTTCCACTTTCGTTTGGATCGTTGAATCGGTGTGCATCAAGTTGTAGTTCCCTCCTATGACACGAAATGTAGTGTTAAGCGGTCGTTTACTTTGGCGTGCTGGCGCGACACGATCCATGTTCTGCCGTCGTCCTTACGGACCGTGAAGCTTTCGTTCGGAATCACTTCGCGGTCCGTCTCGAGCACGATGATATCTTCAGGCTGGGTCAGCCGGAATTCGAGGCGGTCGTTCTCCGCCTTGGCAATTTCCGCGGTCGAATATACAATCTTCACATCGCCGAAGGTCACGTTAAGCGGCAGCATAACTCCGTCTTTGCTTTGCAGCAGCAGCTTACGTCCGCCGAACAGCGGTTGGCCGTTCTCCTGAATGCCGATCTCTTTATCGAAGCCGTCCAAATTCAGCACATGGACGAACCGTTCCCCTTCGTTCGTTGCCGTAGAAGTCATAAAGATGCCGTGATATTTGCAATCATGCGTCAGTCCCGCTTTCGCGCCGAGAAGCTCCAAGGCTGTCCGGAACAAATCGATATCACACCGATACGAATTGCCGAATACGATCGCGCGTCCCGCCCCGACCTTCGCATCGAACGCGGTCACTTCACCGCTGCCGTACACGCGCATAATCGGCGTTTGGCCGCCGACGTCGAACGTCTGGGCGACATATGCGCGCATTTCCGGCCGCGGAGCCGCCCACCCTTCGGACACGATCGACAGGTAGAAATGGCCCGAATCGCGGAGCAAGCCAAGCGGCTTCACCCCTAACGCTTCCGTCAAAATCGTGCACGGCTTGCCTTCCATATCGAAGCTCGGCAGCTCACCGTAAACGAGCAGCTTTCCTCCCGCATGCAGGTAGTCGGCCAGCTTCCGCTGGATACCGCCGTGCATATAGCGGGCAGACGGCAGCGCGAGAACCGGGGTGACCGAAGGATCAAGCGGCTTATTTTGAATATCGGTGGCGCCGAACCGATAGCCGGCAAGCAGCATGGCCCGGCCCATGATCTCCCAAGCGCCGTGCGCGCGGTTCCCCTCGATATTTTGCATGATTTCCTTCACGCGCTCGCTGCCCGGATAACGGTATTCCGTCATGTAATAATCCGGAATGAACGCAAAGCTGACGTCGTCGCGTTCCTCGTTCATTCGCGCGAGCTTATCTCCGACAGCCAATATCGTCTTGTTCGTGCGCGCCATTCGCGGAAACGTATAATTGTACTCGCCTTCCGGACTAATCGGAGCGGCAAAGCCGTGGCGTTCGCCGGTAAAGGCGATCCGGTCGTTCCCGTCGCTAGGCGGCATATCCATCCGATAGTTATAGCCGCCGGTCAGCAAATAATAATTGAGAAGCCGGTTCCCTTGCGCGATGCACATCCGGGCTTTAAAATCGGCGGCCGAAGGATCGTTGCGTCCTCCGTACGTCTCGCCGAAGTTGCTGTCGCCGCAGTTGAATTCGACGGAGGTGAGCGGCTGGTCCGGCGTATGCACCGCGTCCATAAATCCGTTGATGATATAAAGATCCTGGAACGTCACCATGTCCAAATCCCCGAAATAGATGTCGGAGCCCGATAGATATCCCGGCGCCTGCGTATATGCTTCATACAGCTGGCTGATGCCGATCGGGAACGTGAACCCGCGTCCCCCGTCCGTCCCGTGAATGTTAACGACGAACGGAACGTCCTTGACGCCGAACTCCTCGGCATATGAGCGAAGAATGGCAACATAGCGGGCCGCTCGGTTCCTCATATAGTAGCCTAAGTCGTGCGTCAGCTCCGGCGCGTAATCTTCGTTCGGAGAGCGAATGCCGGTCTTGCGCGCTTCGGCGTCATCCAAGGAGAATGGATAACGGGCCGAGAGCTGCTCCGCGGAATACCGCTGCTTGAGCCAAGCGGCGAAATCGCTCAGCACGCTGTCCGTAAGGTCCGGACAATTGCTGACCCAAGCGAGCATGCCGATCTCATTGTCCAGCTGCACCGCGATAATATTGCCTCCGTTCGTGTAGAGACGGGGCGCCACGACCGCCATGACCGCCCGATACCAGTTTTTGCTGGCCTCAAGAAATCCGGGCGCGAGGTAGTCGACCGTCTTCGTCGTCGCCGGGTTTCCGTCCCAGCCGACCGGAATGATTTCCGGATACTTGGCATACACCCAGTACGGCAAACCTTCGTTTTTCATTTCCGCCATAATGAACGGGCCCGGTCTAACGAAAAAGTACAGCTCGTTCTCCTTGCACAGATCGATAAAGCGGATGAGGTTCAGCTCCGGGTGCGTATGACCGTCAAAATCGAACTCCCCTTCCGCCGGCTCATGACAGAGCCACGGTACATAGCTGGCAACCGCATTGCAGCCCGCTTCCTTCAGCTTGTCGATGCGGTCCTGCCAATCCTCCGGCTTAAGCCGGTAATAGTGAATTTCCCCGCACATGATGATTTGCGGCTTGCCGTCGATGAGGATTTGCTTGTTTTTGATTTCAATCATCGTTTCAAACCCTGCCTTTTTCATTCGAATTGGTCTAGCGGATGATAACGGCGAAACGTTTCGACAAACGGTGACAACAATTACTTATAGTGCGTGTTCAAAAAGTCGGATTTTCACGAGATTCGATGCCGAGTCGCTTCTAGACTCCCTTCGTGATCAAAAAATGACTTTATGAACAACCTCTTCTCTTATAGATGGTGTTATCTCAACCGGTCCGTGAAGAAAGACATCCCCCGTTTAAAGGCCGTCATGCCGTACAGCATGGAGCTCCAGTCGATCACTGTCACTTTCTCGGGGTACCAGCGGTCCCTTCCTTCCAGATGCCACCAGGAGTAACGATGCAATCCGTATTTGTAAGCCGCTCTATATTTCACTTCATCATCCCGATCCCTCGGATTGGAATAGGTGTCGTACGGAATGTGCAGCCGATATAACGCATAAAGGTCGTGGATGCCCGCAGGGTAAACCGGCAGGAAGCCGGCAACAATGTAGGCGGAAGCGACGTTGCCAGGTGAATCCTCGATTTTATCCGCATGATAAGTGTTGTACAGACCGTCATTGGCGCCGGCTCCATACCCCCATACGTAGGAAGGCACATCGGTAAGCTCTTTCCACTTCAGTCGGTCAGCCGTGCATGCATTCTCATAGTACTGATTGTAGGTCTCGCTCTTCGCATAATCCGGAACCAAGAAATAAGGGAACTGGTGCACAAACGAAGACAAGAACTTCAAATCGCTCGGATCCTTTGTGTTCGTATCGGTAATAACCGGAATGTCCCGGTAATATTTCATAGGGAATTCATTAATCTTGTGTTCCGCAAATGTGCTATCCCACAACTCTTGGATGTCCGGGTCTTCCGGCTGGGCGATTTTAGCCAAGTGGGCAACCAGCACATATTCGTTGTAAGCCGGGAGCGGGGCGATTCCTTGGCCGTCCTTCACGATCATGTTGATGATGCCTCTATGCTTATCCGCGATAACAACACGCCAGTCGATTTGCTCTAACAATTCATGAGCCATCTCGTCGATTTCGGGCATTTTATCCTTAAAATGCTTCCCCGCGAACAAGGCTCCCGCTACCAGCAACGATGTATCGATCGTCGAAATTTCGGAGCCCAGATTCGCGCCTGTCTCCATGTCGATGAAGTGCGCGAAGAAGCCCGTCGCGGCGTCTCTAGCCGGCTTGCAGCCTTCCATCTTGCCGAGAGCGGCATTAAGCGTAAGCTTGACCTTCTCCGCCGCCTGATTGTCCCAGCCCTCGTAATCGGCAACAACCAGGCTGATCAAGCCGACCCCGGTCGCAGAGACCGAGCAGCGGGCCTCCGGATTTCTCGCGAAACTGTAATATGCGTCGCCGTAAAGGCCTGTGTGCGGATTGCGGCAAGCATCGATCAACCGGTAGGAGTCCTTATGCTGGCGATCGACAAACGCCTTCACCTTCTCCGAAAGCTGATCATAAACATTCGTCGTTTGTTTCATCGTAATCTCTCTCCATTCGCCGCCTGAAATAGCCTATTTATTTTTGAATTGCAGGGCTTCAAGCCCTTTCTTCACGTAAGGAACCTTCATGAACATGTTCCATACCGTCTCGTCCCGGTAATTGGCGGCCATCAGCAGCGTGATCCCTTTATCGATGCCGATATAATCGGGACCGACCCAGTCGGCATTCAGATTGAACGCATCCTTCAGCCCATATTCGCCGCTTAGATCCGGAACCGTTAGGAAATACTTCAATGCCTCTATGGATTCTTCCGGTGTAAACACAACCGAGCCCAGCGCCCCGGCCGGCGGAACGGTGCCGTCCGCTTGATGGGCCGCATTGTCATAGCCGGAAGGCGGCGAACCGAGCAATCCGTTATAACCGGCGGGCGAATCGGATGCGGTAAAGCCCCACGACTGTTCGCCCACGCCTTTAAACTTCTCGCTTAGATCGATGGCGAACTGCCGGCTCGCCTGGGAGGCGACGACCGAGTTGTTGAACCAATCAACCCCGTCACGGTCTACCAAGCCACGAAAGTCGACCCAGGCATGCGAGAACTGATGGGTGAACAGGGAACCGAACCAGGAATGGATGAACGGCTCGGAATGCTTATACGATGCTTTGTGGCGTGTAAAGCCATCGTAGACGTCAATCGGATGCGTCGGCGAACCGGCGGCCAGCACGTAAAGGGACAGCTGCTCGGCATAAAAGTCCCAATGGCCTTGAAACCCTTTCTCCGGGGAATATGCCATATAGAACTGATTTTTGCCTTTGTCTACGAACCAGGGCCACTCGACGCGCTCATACAGCTGCTCGCTCTTCTTCTGGACATCGCCGCCGAAGTATTGCCCCGCCGTTAATACGCCGTTCATTAGCAAGCCGGTGTCGATGCTCGAAATTTCGCTGTTCCACTCCCGCTTGCCGGTATCGATGTTCACGAAGTGGTAAAAAAATCCGTGCTCATGCTCCATCCGCAGAAGCGTATCGAGCGTGCGGTCCGCTCTGTCATAGCCTTCCTCGCGGCTGATCCAGCCGTTCTCCACGCCGATCGGAATCGCCGTGAGCGCGAATCCGGTGGCTGCCGTGCTGGCGATCTTCGGATTGCCCGGGTACCGGTCCCTCGTCAAGCCGTAGCCTTCGGAGCCTTCCTCGCGGTTCGTCTGCTCCCATAGATAGTCGAACGATGCCTTGGCCTCAAGGTCCAATTCGTCCGGCTGCTCCTGCGAGCATCCCATCGCCGCCAGCAGCACCACTGCACCGGCCAGCCATGCGATCCATCTTCTGTGACGCAAAGCAAGTGCACTCCCTTCCAAGGATATAGAATGTTTAAGTTCATGACCGGACTGCATGATGAGAACATTCTATACCTCGAGTACTTCCTCTAAATCGAAGTCGAGCATCCTTATTAAGAGTGCTCCTATTCGCCTGTGATGCCTGATCGTTCAATGCTCTCTACGAACCAGCGCTGCGTAAAGAAGTAAACGATCAGCAGCGGGATGATATTCAAAAACGTTCCGGCCATATTGATCGCTTCGTTTAAGCTGCGTCCGGTCTGCGCATTCGGATCAGCCGGGAATACCTTCTGGTACGTTACGGCGAAGTTTTGCAGCTCCAGCGGCAGCGTCGTCAGCTTATCGCCCAAGTACAGCGCCGCGAGCAGCGTTTCGTTCCAATACCAAACCATCGAGAACAAGAAGGAAATGATGAAGGCCGGCACGGCCATCGGCACGCAAATAACGGCAAATATTTTGTAAGCGCCGGCTCCGTCGATTTGTGCAGCCTCCTCGAGCGACTTCGGAATCGACCGGAAAAACTGATAGAAAATCAGGATGAACAGACCGCTTTTAATTCCCTGTCCGAACGCCGCCGGAATGATATAAGAAAATATGCTTCCGATTAATCCGAGATCTTTAAACATCAGGAACTGCGGAATCATCGTAATTTGCGGCGGTATGATGAACGTTGCCAGTACGAGCGCAAACAAGACGGATTTCCCCGGAATCCGGAAGCGGGCAAAGCCGTATCCGATAACGGCCGCCGAAACGGTCTGGACGATGGCAGGAACGAAGGAAGCAAGGACGTTCTGCCATAAGGTATTAAGAAAGTCCATGACCTCGGCTGCCTTGGCGAAATTGTCCATATAGAATCCCGACGGAATATAGGTGATCAACGGGTTGATCAGGTCTTCCGTATTCATGAAGCTGTAGGTGATCATATAAAACAACGGGTACAAATAGACGAAGCCGATCAGAGACAGCAAGAAGTATACGGCTAATTTGTAGACAATGCCTTCTCCCGTAAACCCCCACAGGACCCGCTTCGTCTTGTCGATCGTTCTGCGGTCAATCCCTTTCATACCATCCCACCTCCTAACGGTTCCTTTCCCGCTGCCTCGTTACGAGCACCAGCACGCCTAGCAGCACCAGCATGACGAGGAAATAGATCCACGCCATCGCAGCGGAATAGCCCATTCCGTATTTCGCATCATACATCGCGCTCTGGATCTGAGTAATGACCGGATTCAGCGAAAAGACGGACTGCATGATGACGGTATACACCATATTGACGATAATCATCGGGTTCAGCGCCGGCAGCGTCAGCTTCCAGAACGACTCCCATCTGGAGGCGCCGTCGATGCTCGCCGCTTCGTACATCGAGGAATCCAGCTTCTGCAGGCCTGCCAGGAAGATCAGCATCTGCACGCCGGAGAACCAGAGAATCGTAATAAACGACGTCAGCAGGAACACGATCAGATCGGCGAGCAGCTCCGGCATGCTTTCATGAAGCTTGCTCATTTCGATAATCGTCTGAATGCCCGGGAGCGTAGTGGCTCCTTGATCCATCAGCTGCTTGATGACAGGTCCGCTTGTAATAATGACCGGAAGAAAGTAAATCGTCCGGAAGATGCCTTTGCCGCGGATTTTCACGTTCAGCAGAAGGGAGACGATTAACGCGAACACGACGATGATCGGCACGATCACAAGCGTCTCAACAAAATAGGTAGCCAAGGTATCGCCGAACTCAACGTTCAGGAACAGCGCGTTCCGGTAATTTTCCCAGCCGATGAACGTTGTCTTGACTCCTTCTGCGGTAATCTTTACTTGGCTGAAGCTGAACAGCAAGGTGCGGATCAACGGATAGCAGGTGAAGACCAAAAAACCAACGATCCAAATCCAGATAAACGATAGGCCGATAAGCGCCTCTCTAAGCCGGTAACGGATTTTCATGAACGGCCTCCTTCCCGGACCAAGAACCCTTGCGCCGGAATCTTGTTCCCGTCCGCCGTAACTTCATTCATGGTGTAATTGACATAGATGACGGTACCGTTCGAGTAGGTGTTTCTAAATACGCCTTCCCGCACTTTTTCACGTTTGTCAAAGGTCGCATCCGCAACAGCCTTCAGGGCTTCCGCAACCGTCCGATATTCATGTACGGCCTGATCCTTCCACACCGAATACTGCGAAGTGAACAGCCACCATGACGACTCTGTGTTAGCCAGCTTGATCGGATCCTCGTCGGTCAGGATGAAGGACGGGTAGCTGCCGTAATCGATCATTTTCAGTTGCTCCTTCTGCGGGTTCGCGTTGAAATTGGAGGCCTGGGCGTAATAATCAACATGTCCTTTCAGCACAAGCTGCAGGAACGGCACCTCTTCGCTCTCCAGCAGGAAGCTTGAAGTGCTCATCGGCAGATCCATGACCCGGTCGGCAAACCTCCACAGGTAATAATTCGGCTTGTAAAATGCGTAGCTGTTGATGGAATCCCGGGGCAGCATCGACGTATACGTCTCGATCGACCCGCTGCGCGTAGACGAGGACTTCCCATAAGCGGAAAAAAGATTGCTACCTATTGAGTCCATCGCGATATGGTCGATGCCGTGCTTCTGGAATGAAGAAATTTCATTCTCAAACAGCTTCGCGGACGCTGCCGGCTGCAGGTAGTACGACGTGTCGTAGAACGAAAGCAGCTGCTTGGAAACGGACTGGGCGATGTCCCCCTTGCCGTATCCGTCCGCCGTCGCCCCGGCCATCACGTAATCGGTATAAAAGTACACGGGAATGCCTAATGCTTTATACTTTTCCACGAATGCGTTCCAATCGTCCCCGCTGCCTACCTTTTCTTCAAACGGAAAATGTGTAGGAGATGCTCCGGTAGCGCCGCCCTCCGTGTAGCCGCGGACAACAACCATCATGCGGTCCACTTCATTTGCCCGCAGATCGGTCAGTATATCGTCCATTTGGTCCACGGTGGTCATGGGGATGACTTCGCTCCCAATCAATTGCTTTTGGTTGTCCGCGGCGAAAAATTCGATGCGGAGCGGGAGCGGATCCGCGCCGTCCTTCTTGGCGGGCAGCTCCCCCCGCTGCACAAGCTCGCTCTGCACCCGGTTTGCCATGCCGGAATAATCGGCCTGCTTGCCGGAAAGAAGCATGACTTTCATGGAAGCGTCGAATTGGTTCTTCTCTTCCTGGTTTAAGGTGATGCCCTTGCCCTCTTTGTCCAAGGACTGGAAGTAGTTTTCTCTGTATATCCATTTCGCCGTGGTCCAATTGTAAGTCGTGGTCACATTGCCCGGATAAGCGCGGATTTCCGCGTAAGGGGCGCCGCCCGTGATCATGGAAACGAAAGCGTTGCCGCCTTCCTTATGGGCGATGCCGAACACCGGCAGATACACTTGCTCTACGGGTGTCGCCATTCCTTCTGATAGCTGCGGGCTGCCCTTCATCCCGAGATCGTCGCCGAACACTCTCCCGATATAGGGCTGCGTCGCCAGCGTCTGCTCGTTCAAGCTGATGAGCGCTCCCGAGCCGTCAGGAATGAGCATATATCCTTTATCCGGCTGAACTCCCTTGGTTGCCCCAAAGAACGGATACACGTAGAGAGATTGCAGCCGGTTGTCCTTATTCGTCTCCTGAATCGAATTCTCCGGAACCTTGAATTCGATCGCGTCTTCCGTCAACCGAACTTCCAGCTTCAGCGAGATTCCCAGCCTCTCGTAATTCACGTTCGCCGAGAAGCCGTCCTCCATGGGCTCAACCGCAATCTTTGCTTGCTCTCCGGTTACCGGCGCGGTGCTGATTTTCCGTTTGGCATCCATGTATTCCACGCTCAAGCCCGACTCGAAGAGCGATTGCCACGATTTGTTCAGCTTGTCGTCCTTCTCATCGAGCGTGCCGTCCCATACATAACCGTTCTGTTTGTCTTGGACTTTGATGCCGAGCGTGTCCTTATTTACATAAAGCGCCAAGCGAGCGTTTTCCGCAGCTTTCTCGTATGATGCGAGTCGATCGCCCGATGCGTCCGCACCGGCGCCTGGAGCTTCCGGTTGGTTCACTCCCTGCTGCGCGAGCGCCGCGATCGAGATCAAACCGGCCAACAGCAGGAACGTTAACGATAGAGCAGCTATTCGTTTCACTTTGTTAAGCACGGTTTCTCATCTCCTGAATGATCGTTTGAATGAATTCCACTTCTTGATTAAATAAGAGCACTAACAAGAAAATAACCAGGGCAGCCAATACGATGCCGAAGACCGTTAGGAACAAATTCCGCACCGTCTGCCTGAACGTATAATCATGCAGCTCCTTCACCATGATGCAAACGAGAAGCAGCGACCAGCCTTGAATAAACATCATCGAATAGTCGTAGACGAATTTTTCGTTATACGTCAGCACGTTGCTGATCCATGCGATCGGGAGCGCGAATATCAAATAAGGCGACAGCGCGTAAATCGTGCCGATATAAACCTCCGACAGCTTTCCCTCTCCGTCGCTGATCGTGCTGACCATATAGTTCATAACGACCCAGAATATTAGCGGAACGGCCGTGGTCAGCATGATCGGCAATAAGTCCATTTGGTCGGGATCTCCGCTTGCGAACAAGTATCCTTTGGCATAGACCAGAATGATTTGAAGCAGCAGCATCCAGACATACAGAACCGTCGCCGAACGGACGGTCGCCCTTTTGTGTTCCTTCAGCTCCTGGACCGCATCGATCGGATGCTTGAGGAAGTAGAACATGAACCCGATTTCTTTCACCAGCTTAATGTCCGCCACGCGGTTTCTCAATCGTACAAGCGGCTGCAGCACGCGATACCGCCGATGCAGCGTTCGGATGACGTAACCCGCAACGATGATGGCAAATACGGTATATACGACGACATTAATGTTTTGTTGAAGCCAATCATTGCGGATTTTCCAGAATGCGTCGGAATAACCCTCCTTGTCTTCCGCCATCCGGAAGCTCTCCAGAGCCTTGCTATTCTGGTTTTGCTTGAAATACGATTCAGCCAACGATTTGTACGACAAAATAAAATAGCTGTTCATCTTGAGGATCTCGTTCCAGATGTCCTCGCTCTGCACGTATAATCCTTGCTTGTACTGGTCGACGCCCTCATAAACCTTCGTTCCGAACGGGGTGATCGAATAGCGGTTAATGACGTTCCGCTCTTTGTCGGCGACGTACAGCGTACGCCCGGAGTCGGTGACGTCAATGGCCGAGGCGCTTTTAAACAGCCCCTGGCGCTCATACTTGTCGTCCCCTCCGCCAAACATGAACAGCAAATTGCCAAAGCTGTCGTAAACGCAGATGAGCCCATTGACGTCTACCGTATAGATGTTTCCGCCCGCATCCACGTCGATATCCACCATCGAATCACTGGTCCAAGAGCTTGAGGACAATATGTTATCGCCGACAATATTCAGCTTCTTGATGCCGTCACTGCTAATTCCATTGGTTACCGTGTACAGCAGCCCTTGATAATCAAGCACAATGCTGGTCGGGGACGGCGGCGTCGATTTGAACAGCTGCGCCTTCTGTCCTTCGGTAAAAATGAAGCGTTGAATGAGCATTTTCATCGACAGGCTCGTTCGGTTCGCGCCGACGTAACCCAGGAAATGCCCCTCGTTGTTCAACTGCACGACACCGTTGATGGAGCCTTCGCTGATGACGTAGATGTTGCCGCGTTTATCTACCGCTACCTTCTTCGGTGCAAAATCATTCTTTTTGCCGTAAATCGGTTCCTCCGGACGGCCGAACTGTTTCACGAGCTTTCCCTGCTCGTCGAACACGACAATTTGCTTCAACCCGTAATCCGCGACGTAAACGAGTCGATCGGCGGCCACATACACGCCGGAAGGATTCGATAAGACGTCTTCTCCGATCGTTTGCGATGCGTTGTTCTCTTCATACACTACGATTCTTGCATTTCCGGGATCCGCGATATACAGCTTTCCGGTCGGCTCATCATAGAACAGATCCGCCGGCTGGTTTACGTCAAGCCGAATCATTCCGTCCGGTTCATATGCGGTTTGCGTCCCGACGATCATGCCTCCCGGGCCTTCGGTCCCTGTTTGATACGGCGCAGCGGCCATAGCCGGAGCCGAGAATTGAACGAGCAGAAAGCTTGCAATTACGACGAGCAACACCCATCTGCCTACCGTCTTCTTTTTCATCTGCTTCACACCTATTTCAGACCGGAATGAGCCATCGTATTCATAACCCGGCTTTGCATAAAGATAAAGATCAGCAAATTCGGGATAAACATGATGAGCGCGGCCGCCGCGGATATCCCTTGGCCCGCCACTTCATTGTTGGTCGCCGTAAAGGTCGACATATAATAAGCAAAGTTCTTCAATTCCTCGTCATTGACGTACAGCGTCGCCGGCTCTATGCTGTTCCAGCTGAGCTGGAACGCCAGGATCGCAATCGTGGCGATCGCCGGCATCGTCATCGGAATGATGATTTTCCGGAAGATCGTAAAGTCGTTCGCTCCGTCAATCTGGGCAGCCTCTATCAGCTCATTCGGAATTTGGTCAATGAACTGCTTCAATAGAAACAAGCCGACAGGCATCGCCAAGAGCGGAAGAATATTAACCGAGAAGTCATTGATCAATCCGAGCTTGACGACGAGGAAGTACCTCGGAATGGAAACGGCGACCGGAACAAACATAAGCGCGAGGGTATTAATCGAAAACAGCGTGTTCTTCAGCTTGAAATTTTTCTTAGAGAAGGCGTATCCGGCTGCTGCGCTGATATAAATCGTCGCGAACACCGTCACGACCGTAATGACGACGCTGTTGAATATATAGCGGCTGACCGGAATGCCGGAAACCGTAAATGTCGACAACAGGAACCGAAAGTTATCCATCGTCGGATTTTGAACGAAAAACCTCGGGGGAAACGCAAACAATTCGTCCATCGGTTTGAGCGAATGCGAAAATATAAAAATGATCGGCATCACCATGAAAACCGAGAGGGGAGCCAGAATCAGGTAGAACTTCAACTGACTGATATGAAATCGGCTCGGATTCATCTTTGTTCCTTGAAATGAAGCCATACTTGTTCCCTCCTACTCTTTCTCGGCGAACATTTTCCATACGATCTTCGAGCAAAGCCAAATAACCAGGAGAAGAACGGTGGAAATGGCCGAAGCATAACCCATCTCGTAGCGGATGAAGCCGTAATCCTCAATGTGATTGACGATCAACTGTCCGGCATACGACGGCGTCGGGTTCGTACCCGACAGCTGAACCCCGATGAGCCCTGCTTGAAATGTGTTAACGACCGCCATGACGGCACCGAATAGCATTTGCGGCTTCATGGACGGAATCGTAATATGAACGATTTCTTGAAAGCGGTTCGATATCCCGTCGATATATCCTGCTTCATACATCTCCGAATTGATGTTCAAGACGCCTGCAAGCATCGCCAAAAACCCGATGCCCATACTGCTCCAAATCGTGACGACCATCATGATCGGCAGCAAATACTCGGGCGATTGAAGCCATTGGATCGGCTGCGTGATGAAGCCGTTGCGAATCAGCAGGCTGTTAATATAGCCCGTCGGGTCTCCGCTGAATATCGTCTTCCATACGACCGCCATCGCGACGCCCATCGTAAGGGAAGGCGAATAGATGAGCAAGGCGAGCACCGTTCTCGGACCGCGCTGAATTTGCGCCAGCATCCAAGCGAGAAGGAACGATAAAATATACGAGATCGGGCCGACGATGAGCGAAAACTTCAAGGTGTTCGGCAAGACGTACTGCATGAACACGCTGTCTCTCATAAATAGATCGATATAATTTTTGAGCCCCATAAACTTCGGCATTTGAATCGCGTTAAAGCTTGTGAAAGAGAGCCCGACCGCAAATATGACGGGAAGCACGATAAAGATAAAAAAAAGCAATAGATAGGGAGCGAGGAAAAGGTAGGCGGAGCCTTCCTTTTCTCTCCATTTCTTAAATTTGCTGCGGGTTTGTGGCGTCCCGTCGATTCGCGGCAGCGCTGCTGTTTCGGACTTAGTTTCCATCTCTTCCTCTCACCCAACTTTCTACATCCTCGATTGTTGCGATACGGTAAGGAGCGACAACCTTGCCCTGTTTCATATATCCGAACTCTTCCATCTTTCTTGCCGTTTCCTTGTCGATCTCGTTCACTGCGTCTTCCACGGCCGAACGGATATTTTCCCCGTCGAATACAACCTTGGTCCAAATATTGCTCAATTCGCGTTCGATTAAATAGGCGCTAGGCGACTTGGGCACTTCCTTGAGCCATTTCCACTGCTCCAGAACGACCTGTTTGTCTTCCTCCGGCCAATACAGCTGGGAGAAGGCTTCGTTATTGGCGGTATTCCACAAATATTCTTTGCCGTACAACGTTTGCAGCTGGTTAGCAAAGTGCACCTGCGTCTCCGTTGAAATCCACCATTTTAAAAATTGCCAGGCTTCGTCGGGATGCTTGGTGCTCTTAAAGATCATCGACACTTGCGCCGAGCCCGGCTCCCATCGTTCCGTCACCCCGTTGCGCGTAATCCCTGGCGCGGGAGCGATTTTCCACGAGCCCTTCAGCTCGGGAGCCGCCACTTGCATTTGGATATACGTAGCGAAGTTGCTGACGCCCAGAGGCATTTTTCCGGAACGGAAGTGCTCATAGAATACGGGCACCTGCATCTGCAAACCATACAGCTTGAACAAATTCGTCATCAGCTCTATGCCTTTCAGCGACTCCTTGCTGTCGATTCCCGTCTCAAAAGCGTCCTTTCCGAATATATCCCCGCCCGCTTGATAAATGAAAGGCGCGGTAGCCATGAACGGCTTCATTCCCGTCGCGCCGGCGATCGGCGAATAGAAATTCATGCCATACCGCTGCAGCTCCGGCATGATTTCGATGACGTCGTCCCATGTATCCGGCACAGGAATGTTGAGCGAATCCAATATATCCTTCCGATAAAACAGTACGTAAAAATCTTGCGTTTCAGGAACACCGTATACTTCGTCATTCACGATGAGCGGCAGCAGCGCCCCGGGCGAGAACGGTTCGATCACTTGGCCGAAGTCGCCAAATTGCTTTAGATCGAGCGCTGCGCCCCGGAAGCCCAAATCGAATGGGATATTGTTGCTGATACCGAGAGCCAGGTCCGGGGCGATGCCGGATGAGGCGGCAAGCGTAAGCCGCTGCTCGTTAGGCAATGTCGAGAAATTCACCTTGATGCCCGTCTTCGGCGTAAACTGTTCGTCCACCATCCGCTGCAGGAGCTCCATATAGTTTCTAGGCCGGTTCATCCAGACGTTCAACGTTATTCCATCGTCGTTGTCCTGCCGTTTCGGCGACCGGAACGTATGGAAGAACTGCTTTGTGCCTTCATATACGGAGTTGATCCAGGAGGCTTTATGCTCCGGATAAGAAGCGCCTTTGTTCGAAATGTACAATTGGTCTACCGTTAGCGGCTGCATTTCGAAATCGGTGATCGCATTCGACAAGTTCTGCGTCACGGAACCGGCCCCGCCGTTCAGCTCATTCAGCTTACGCGGAATTTGGTTCGGCTCGGCCGCCAGCTTCTCCAGGCTGCCCACCGCCATCTTCATTGCAGTCAGGCCCTTGGAGCTGTCTACGCCGCCGTTCAGCATGACCACCTTCTCATACTCTTGGCTAAGCGCCTTCGCTATATCAATTAAATCTCCCTGAATAGTCGGAAAGTGCTCCGTAATCTCCCACTCCCGATTCTGATCCACGTCGTTGCCCACTAATTTGCGGATTTCCAATGTCAGATCGTTGGTCTGTTTAATGGATTGCTGCAGCAATTGCATCACATCGTAATACGGGCTCGCATCCGCCATAATCCCGATTCGATGCGTTCCTTTGCTTAAGTAAAACAGATAAGGGCCTTCAACTCCTTGCAGCACTTCGGTCTTCCATGAAGTCGAATACTCGAAAGGATAATGCTTCGCTTCCTCGAAGGGAATATGCCCGTTGATCGTAAAGGTCCGGAACACTCGGGAATTCGGTTTGTCCTCTTGCTTATATTTAACGCCGATTTGGTACAGGCCGTCCTGTTCCACATGGATGTCGTAATAAACCGTTTGGCCCGATATATCCCATGTTTTTCCGCCAAGCGTGTTGAGCAGCAGCAGGTTCGTCGCATAAGGGCTTACTCCCAAGTTTCTGCTTGGCAGCGGGTTGATCGTCGTATCGTTTTTGAAATCGGGCTTTTCCGCTTCCTTCACAATCATTGCCGACTTCGCTTCTGTCTTATCGATGTGCTGGGCGGCATATTGCGCATACGACGGCAATGCAGCCGGAGCTGCAACGGTAATGCTGCCGTTTAACAATTCTCCGTTCATCAATGTAAATTTAATGATGTTTTTCCCTTTGTTCAGCTTGATCTTGATCGGCTCCGGATTCATCCGGTTCGGATCCGCGAATTCAATCGTCTGCCACTCGTCCGCCCGCACCTGCGTCGGCATCACTTCGTTCCCGTAGCGGTCCTTCGGAAACGTATCCGTGTTGCTTTTCCACAGCGGCGGGAGAACAAATCGATTGGCTTCCAGAGCAGGGGATTTTCCGTTTACTTGAATGCTGTACTCCGTAGATTGCAATCCTTCGGCAAGAATAAAATAATCGAATGACAGGGTATACTCGCCTTCCTTCGGAACTTCAATTTCGGCTGCGAAGGAGTCGCCCTTCTTCAGGTGAATCGCGCCGTCATCGTAACCGTAGGCAGCCTCTCTGGCAAGAATCGGTAAGTTGGAATCGGCTATAAAACGGGATGGGGCGATCCTGAAGGATCCCCCGTCGGCCGGAATCATTCCTTCTTTCTCCCTTTGATCCAGAGAGGCAGAATTACGGTTATTGACCATATTGGAATTGGAATCGGCATCACCATTCCCTCTGCTAATAAAGCCGCTGATGCCTGAGATCATGATGATTCCAATCAAGATCAAGCTGAAGGTGATCTTGGCTCCTCTACGCCTTAACATGGATTCTACCTCCTCTGGCCACCGGTCGTAGGTTACTGTGTCAAAGCGGAGATTGCGTCGGCTGCTGCCTTGTATTCATCGTTCGCAAGCTTATTGATTTGTTCCGCGTAATCTTCGATCTTCGTACCTCCCTTAATGCTGTCAAGAATCAAATCGCCGAGGTTGGCGTTTTCCTTGTCGCCGACTTTGACGCCGGTTGGCGCTTCCCATCTGGATCTAACAACGCCCGGAATGAACTTGACGCCCTCCAAAATCGCATTGTCGATGTTATCGTAAGCCTCCTTCAATCCCTCATAGCCGCCGTTAGCGAAATATTGATCAAGGATGCTTTGGTCCGTCGTCATCGGCAGGGATGTATACGAACCGTCCGTGTTCAGCTCCATACGCTTCAAAATGCCATCTTTGCCGAACGTCATATATTTAGCGAATTCGTATGCTTCTTGTTGGTGCTCGGTGCTCTTCGAAATACCGATGAAATCACCGATCAAAATAAATTTGCCGCCAGGGATGCCGATAAACTTGGATTTGAAGTTCAGATTGCTGAAATCCTTCGTTGCCCATGTGCCTTCCCACCGGACTGCAACCTTTCCTTGATTCCACACGTCGCCGTGCCAGGTGGCATTGTACTTCGCTTTTTCGTCTTCGGACAGGCTATCGAACGTGTATTTGCCCTGCATAATCTCCTTCGCCTTGTTCACGCCTTCAATAAACACCGGGTCGTTCAAGTGATACTGCTGTCCGTCCCATGTGAACCAGCCGAGCTTCGAATTCACGGAGGCCGGGTACCAGTCCGGAATTTGGACTGCTTCGGACAATCCAAGAACGTCTTCCGAAGGATTGTTCAGCGTTTTTACCGCGTTCAGGAACTCATCCCAAGTCGGAGAGTAGTTCAGCTCCGGCAGGTTAGCTTGCTCAAACAAGTCTTGATTGATGAAGTAACCCTGGAAGAACATCCCCGCAGGCACGGCGTAGATTCCGCTGCCGTAATGCGTGGCGTTCTCGAGCGCCTTCGGAATGTTTGCCCACTCCGGATCGGATGCAGCGATGTCGTTAAGGTTGAGCAGCCATTCGTTCGTCAAGCCGAACGGAATGTTCGGAAGCATCATGACGTCGGGCAATTTGCCCGCAGCCGCTGCAGCCGCCAGGGAATCGCCGTATTTCGAATAGTCGAACGATTCGTCCAGCTGGATATCGATGTTCGGATGAGCCTCTTCGAACGCCGCGATCATTTTTCTTTCAATGTTGTTTTCGGCTTCGGTGCCGAGGTTCCAGTTCACATAATTGATCACAATCTTCTCGCCCGAGCCGACATTTGCATCATCGCCAGGCTTATTCGTTTGTTCCTGGTTCTGCCCTTGGTTCGGCTCCGTTGCGTTGTCGGTCTTGCTCGACGAACAACCGCTTAACAGTGCGACCAGCAGCGTAAGAATAAGAGCGAATACAACGGTTTTCTTCATACTGATCCCTCTCTTTTGATTATTGTTGTTTATTTTCCATCGCCTTCCGTGAAAAGCGTACGGCGCTCAAACCGGGTCCTGGATAATGGCAACGCTTTCACTTTAATTTTGCGAAGGCCTAGTAGCGAAGCTTGCAGGATCTTCGCACGACCAGCTCCGTCGACAGTACATACTCATGCTCAAGCTCAAGGCCGTCCAATAGCTGCACAATCAGGTGGGCAGCTAGCGAGCCGATCTCGTACTTGGGCTGACGGATTGTCGTAAGCGGCGGGTTCATGTGCTCGGCGAGGAAAATATCGTCGAAGCCGACGATCGAAATATCGTCGGGAACCCGGATACCGGCCTCTTGGAAAGCTTTAATGCCGCCTGCCGCCATCTCGTCGTTCGCATAAAAAATCGCGTCCGGGAGCTGGCGCTGGCCGATCAGCAATTTTGTTGCCATATAGCCGCCATCGATCGTAAATCTTCCGTTGATATTCAAGTTGGATGTGCATTCGAGATTGTAATCGCTTAAAGCTTGCAAATACCCTTTGTAACGCAGCTTGTGATCATAGGAATTGCTTGAACTGCTGATGTACGCGATTTGCTTGCAGCCGTTCTTGATCAGCAGCTCCGTCGCCATATAGCCGCCTTTCTCGTTATCGACAAGAACATTGTAGATATAATCGCCCTTGAGGTACCGGTCAAGCACGACGATCGGGAAGCCTTTGCGTGCGGATTGCAAAATCGCTTCGTCATGGAGATTGTGTTCCGAGATGATGACGCCGTCTACGCGCTTCTCTCTCAGAAATTTAATCGCGGTCGATTCGTTGCCGCCGAACGAACTGCAGGCAATAAGGTCGTAACCGTTCTCGAGCGCGACTTCCTGCACCCCTCGGATCAACTCCGAATAATACGGACCGGACATGTCGCTCAAAATCAGCGCAATCGTCTTCGTGCTGCTCCGCTTCAGGTCTGTCGCCAAACCGTTCTTTTGATAATTCAACTGTTTGGCCGCCTCGATAACCTTCGCTCTTGTCGCTTCGCTGATCTTGCTGCTGCCGTTGATCGCGTAAGATGCAGTCGACAAGGACACCCCCGCCGCTTTGGCTACATCCTTCATAGTTGCCATTCACGTAACTCCTTCTCTTCTCTCAAACTTATATTTATCAGTTGAAACGTTTCACTTACCGATATCATAATGGAGAAAAATGACATCGTCAAGATTTTTTTGTAACCGCTTTAATATATTTTTGATCAAGTTCGTATTCTTGCATAAATGCTTGTATACCAAGGGTTATTCGAAGTCCCTCTAACAATTCCTTGATTTTTTATGGTGGTGAACAACAGGTGAAATTTAAGTGAAACGAATCGTATGTTAACCTCTATCTCCGACACCTGCCTCGGAGTTTGGGCGCCGACATTGATCCCCAGCCCAAAAAAAAGAGGAAACTGCCGTGACGACAGTTTCCCCAAAGGTTAAGCCTTATGATTCGTTACACTTCAACTTTACGATCTATCAGATATGCGGTCGCATAGACGATCAGCGCTGCTATGACGAGTTCAAACGCAAGTCCGCCCCAGGCGAACACGTACTCCCCTGGCGATATGTTCACGCTGGTTTCGTTCCCGAACTGAATCGTAGCTGCAGGCCCGATCCACAGATCCTCCGTTCCGAAGAGCAGATGATTCATCCAACCGAGCAGGTAATGCAGCACGAAGAATACCAGGATGCCGATCCAGACGCTGCCTTTTTTCGTAACGCTCCTCGACACGGTAATCGCGAAGAAGATCGTAATCATTAAGAAGATGAACTGCCATGCCGCCAATAAAGCGTTCGCCACATAATACCATATCGGCAATTCGGATAGATGGAGAGCTTCCCATGGCAAACCGGACATTCTCCAATATAGCCATGCATGGGCAAGCATCAAAATAGACAGCACCAGCAGCGTTGCGCACGCCAGGAACAGGGATGACGCAATGCTCCACACCGAGCGGACGGGAAGCAGTCTGCGGTGATATGCTTTAATGTTGCTGGCGAAGTTCTTGCAGGTAACTACGAGCAGCAGCACGCTTGCGGAGCCGTAGGCAAGCATACTTAGGATCATCATAATGCCCGGTTCCCAGTGCCTTATCGATCCGGTTACCGTAATGAGAACCTGCACAATCAGCAGCACCGCGAGGGCCCCCAGCAGCGTCGTCGCATTTCTCTTCCAGTCGTACTTCAGCAATCTCATCATGTTATGCATACACCTCTTTAAACATCTCATCTATGCTCTTGCCATGTTTAATTCGGATGTTCTCCACCTCGTCATGCATGGCGATCTCTCCGTCCCGAATAAAGATGACTTCATCAAATATCCGCTCGATATCGCTGACCAAATGCGTGGATATGATGATGCTGCTGTCCTCATTGTAGAATTTGACGATGGCGTCCAAAATTTTGCCCCGGGCTACGGGGTCGACCCCGCCGATCGGCTCGTCAAGCATATACAGCTTGGCATTTCGGGATAGTGCCAGCGTCAGCTGCAGCCGCTCGTTCATCCCCTTGGAGAGAGTGCTTACCCGGTCCTCCGGGTTCAACATCATGAATTCCAGCATGCTGCGTGCTTTATCGGGGTCAAAATCAGCAAAGAAATCCCGGAAGTATTCAATCGCATCCGATACCTTCATCCAGCCTTCGGTCAACGGGCGGTCCGGCATAAAGGATACCTCCGCCTTCGTTTCAAGGCCGACCGGCATGCCCGCGATTTCCATGCTTCCCTTCGAAGGCTGCATCAGGCCAGCGGCGATTTTCATGAAGGTGCTCTTTCCGCTTCCGTTCGTACCCAGCAGTCCGATGATTTTACCGCTACCGATGCTTAAGGATACGTCGTGCAGCGCCTTACGCCCTCCGCCATAAACTTTGCTTATATTTCGGGCTTGCAGCAGATTCTCCATGTTCGCTCCACCTCACTTGTATTCATTAAGGTTCTTTCACGGCATCTTCAACGATGCTGACGATGTCCTGATCCTTAAAGCCCAGCTCCTGCATGCCGCGAATGAACCGCTCCAGAAGCTCGCCGGCCATTTCTTTCTTAATGGTCATAATTTTCGATTCCTCGCTTGTCACATACCGGCCCAATCCCCGCCGCGTCTCCACAATACCCTCACGCTCCAATTCTTGAAAAGTTCGCTGCACCGTGTTCGGATTGATCTGGAGCTCGGCTGCGAGCTCCCGCACTGATGGAATTTTATCTCCAGGCTGAAGATTGCCGATAATGATCTGTTTCTTCAGATAGGTCATGATTTGCAAATAGATCGGCAGATTATTGTCAAATTCAATACTCACTGTCCGGTAACTCCTTTCCGCCGCTCATCTCGGTCTTCTTGGCTTTCTCTATTAAGCGACATCCCGTTTTTTAAACGTAACAAAGCCTGCTCCGAGAAACAAGAGAAGATAGGCAATGAGCACAGTAATGGAAAATGCTAAGCTCATGCCAGGGACCGGCGAGGACCCGCCTCCGCTGTACATGGACAAATCCACATTCAGGAACAGCAGATACTTCGACCAGCTGTAACGTGCGAGCAGTTGTACCACCATGCTCTCCACAATGACCGAAAACATGCCGATACCGATGGCAGCTCCCGACGACCGGGTTAGGATGCCTACCATAAACGTCAGGGTTACGTAGACAACCGTGTAAACGAGATTGTACAGGGACCCCTGCAGGACATCATTAAGCGTAGCCGAGCCGTTCTCCATGCCGAAGGTAATCTGACCAGTTAGCACTGACACAGCTAGCATAAACGCTACAAGGGTTACTACATAAATTAGAATGGCCGTATATTTCGAAGCCAAAATTTTGGTCCGGCTTTGTGCGCGGATCAGCAGCAGTTTGATCGTTCCCATGCTGTGCTCCTTCGCCACCGTCCCTGCGGTTACGACGACCGCAAGCAGCGTCAGCATTTGGCCCATCCCTCTGGTGGAGACGGCCATCTCCGCAAATCCGTAGCCGTTGTCTCCACCGGAGAAGTTATACAGCATCACGGCAACGAGAATGACAGCGCCTGCCAGCAGCAGATAAGGCAAAAAGAAGCTGCGTTTCTTGAACATTTTGAGCCATTCGTTCCATACCAGGTTTCCAAAGCTACGCAATGCGGTTTCCTCCCGTCCATTTCAAGAATTCATCCTCGAGCGATGACTTGTGCTCCTCAACCCGATAAATGCGCACCCGCGCGTTACACAGTGCGGATATCAGATCGGGAATATCCTCTTCCTTCAATCGAACCGTCAAAGCTCCTTCATCCGGGATCGAACCGATCCGAGTCAGACCATCCAGTCTCGAGGCAGTCTGTTCGGCGAGTTCAAGATCATTGACGCGAAGCGTTACGGTAGACAGCTCTTCGTTCTCCCCGGCCTGGCCGATCGCTCGCTCCGTCACGAGTTTCCCCTCTTGAATGACAACGACACGGCTGCACATCAGTTCCATCTCGGACAGCAGGTGACTGGATACAAGAATCGCAATTCCTTCTTCGCGGGCAATTCGCTTCAGATAATCACGCATTTCGCGGATCCCTGCCGGGTCCAGACCGTTTGTGGGTTCATCCAGAATCAATATCGATGGGTTGTGCAGAAGAGCCTGAGCGATGCCTAATCGCTGGCGCATCCCGAGGGAATAGGCACGGACCTTCTTGTGAATCGCATCCTGAAGCCCGACCAGCTTAACGATCTCCATAATTCTTGTGATGCTTACGCCGTCAGACATACGCTGGTATTGTCTCAGATTGTCATAGCCGCTCATATACGGATAAAATTCAGGATTCTCGATAATGCCTCCGATATGACGAATCGCCTTCACAAAGTCTCCCTTAATACTATGCCCTTGCACCAGCACGTCCCCGCGGGACATCTCAATCAGACCGACAATCATCCGGATCGTTGTTGTCTTACCGGCGCCGTTAGGACCGAGCAAGCCTACGATTTCTCCGTGATGTATATCAAAGGTAAGGCCATCTACAATATTTCGACGACCGATCGTCTTGGTAACTCCGTTTACGGATAGAACGGGAGTTGTATTCGTTCCGACCATGGTTCCACTCCTCTTTTGTATCAGTGTTATGGTTGAATAGTACACTAAGATATTGGTATTGTAAAGCCCCGATAAGAAAAAATGAAAAGAATTGAATTCGAAATGGCGGAAAGCAAGCTAGGAGGCATAGGTGTCACCTTAAGGCTATCTATTTTAGTTGGAGTGGGATACCGCAGGAGTGATATTTACAGGTCCACCTTCTGGACCAGCTGGATTGGCATGAAACATTATACATGAAGGGTGTCAAGATCGTGGAAATCGTTCCAGGCGCGTCCGCAGACGGCATTCTTGAGGTAGGCGATATCATTATAAGCACCGATAATAAGCAAATTCGGCAGTATGATGAGTTAGAGGGAATCGTAACGGCCGTGCAGCCTGGCGAAGAAATACACTGGCGTTTATTAGAGACGGTCAACAGCAACAAGCAACACTTACCGTACTCCCCTACGGTCAGCGAAAGCCGGTTGGCAATCCTCACTAGAGCGGAGTAGGAACATTAATCCTTGCAGGATACTTTCGGGGGCGAGTTGAGCTTCACGCCCCTTAAAGCTCAACCCTGAGTTCTTCTTAAGAGGCGCCGGTAAACGATTTACTATATAAAATATTAATGACATACATATTTAAAAGGCCGTCATCGATTGCTCGATAACGGCCTTTATGGTTGTTCGCTTGGCGGCGTCCTACTCTCCCGGGACCCTTCGGTCCAAGTACCATCGGCGCTGGAAGGCTTAACGGTCGTGTTCGGTATGGGAACGCGTGGAACCCTTCCGCCATCGCCACCAAACGATTCAAGGTGGTTTGATCACCTGAAAACTAGATACGAAACGTCTTTGCGTTGTTTAGAATCCGTAGCATTGTCCCAATGTTGGATCGGGGTCCCCGAAAAGTATTCGGCATCCGCTTCAAAGCTTCGCTTCACTTTTTGGGGTGTTGTTTATGCTTCCGTAGCGAGCTTTACTTCGTAAAGCTTGTAGGATAAGCCCTCGACCGATTAGTATTGGTCAGCTCCATGCATTGCTGCACTTCCACCTCCAACCTATCTACCTCGTCGTCTTCAAGGGGTCTTACTAATTGGGAAATCTCATCTTGAGGGGGGCTTCACGCTTAGATGCTTTCAGCGCTTATCCCGTCCGTACGTAGCTACCCAGCCATGCTCCTGGCGGAACAACTGGTGCACCAGCGGTACGTCCATCCCGGTCCTCTCGTACTAAGGACAGCTCCTCTCAAATTTCCTACGCCCACGACAGATAGGGACCGAACTGTCTCACGACGTTCTGAACCCAGCTCGCGTACCGCTTTAATGGGCGAACAGCCCAACCCTTGGGACCTACTTCAGCCCCAGGATGCGATGAGCCGACATCGAGGTGCCAAACCTCCCCGTCGATGTGGACTCTTGGGGGAGATAAGCCTGTTATCCCCAGGGTAGCTTTTATCCGTTGAGCGATGGCCCTTCCATGCGGTACCACCGGATCACTAAGCCCGACTTTCGTCCCTGCTCGACTTGTAGGTCTCGCAGTCAAGCTCCCTTATGCCTTTGCACTCTTCGAATGATTTCCAACCATTCTGAGGGAACCTTGGGGCGCCTCCGTTACTCTTTAGGAGGCGACCGCCCCAGTCAAACTGCCCGCCTGACACTGTCCCCGTACCGGATCACGGTACCAGGTTAGAACCTAGATACGATCAGGGTGGTATCCCAACGTCGCCTCCACACAAGCTGGCGCTCATGCTTCTTAGGCTCCCACCTATCCTGTACAGATCGTACCCAAATCCAATATCAAGCTGCAGTAAAGCTCCATGGGGTCTTTCCGTCTTGTCGCGGGTAACCTGCATCTTCACAGGTATTAAAATTTCACCGGATCTCTCGTTGAGACAGCGCCCAAGTCGTTACGCCATTCGTGCGGGTCAGAATTTACCTGACAAGGAATTTCGCTACCTTAGGACCGTTATAGTTACGGCCGCCGTTTACTGGGGCTTCGGTTCACAGCTTCGGGTTTAACCCCTAACCGCTCCCCTTAACCTTCCAGCACCGGGCAGGCGTCAGCCCGTATACTTCGCCTTGCGGCTTCGCACAGACCTGTGTTTTTGCTAAACAGTCGCTTGGGCCTTTTCACTGCGGCCCCCTCGGGCTATTCACCCTACCGAGGCACCCCTTCTCCCGAAGTTACGGGGTCATTTTGCCGAGTTCCTTAACGAGAGTTCTTCCGCGCGCCTTAGAATTCTCTTCTCGCCTACCTGTGTCGGTTTGCGGTACGGGCACCTTCACCTGACTAGAGGCTTTTCTTGGCAGTGTGAGATCATGACCTTCGCTACTGTAATTTTCACTCCCCATCACAGCCCAGCCTTACGATGTGCGGATTTGCCTACACATCAGCCTCACTGCTTGGACGGACATCCATCAGTCCGCGTCACTACCCTCCTGCGTCACCCCATCGTTCATAACGGTTTACGGTGGTACAGGAATTTCAACCTGTTGTCCTTCGACTACGCCTTTCGGCCTCGCCTTAGGTCCCGACTTACCCTGAGCGGACGAGCCTTCCTCAGGAAACCTTGGGCTTTCGGCGGATCAGATTCTCACTGATCTTTTCGTTACTCATACCGGCATTCTCACTTGTATGCTGTCCAGCGCTCCTTACGGTACACCTTCAACCTGCATACAACGCTCCCCTACCCCTGATGCAAGCATCAAGCCATAGCTTCGGTGGTGTGTTTAGCCCCGTTACATTTTCGGCGCAGAGTCACTCGACCAGTGAGCTATTACGCACTCTTTAAATGGTGGCTGCTTCTAAGCCAACATCCTGGTTGTCTGTGCAACTCCACATCCTTTCCCACTTAACACACACTTGGGGACCTTAGCTGATGGTCTGGGCTGTTTCCCTTTTGACAATGGATCTTAGCACTCACTGTCTGACTCCCGGATATAAGTCTATGGCATTCGGAGTTTGACTGAGCTTGGTAACCCTTGCGGGCCCCGCACCCAATCAGTGCTCTACCTCCACGACTCTAATTTCCGAGGCTAGCCCTAAAGCTATTTCGGGGAGAACCAGCTATCTCCGAGTTCGATTGGAATTTCTCCGCTACCCCCACCTCATCCCCGCACTTTTCAACGTACGTGGGTTCGGGCCTCCAGTGCGTGTTACCGCACCTTCACCCTGGACAGGGGTAGATCACACGGTTTCGGGTCTACGTCCACATACTAAAACGCCCTATTCAGACTCGCTTTCGCTGCGGCTACGGCTTCTCGCCTTAACCTTGCATGGGAACGTAACTCGCCGGTTCATTCTACAAAAGGCACGCCATCACCCCTATAATGGGCTCTGACTTCTTGTAAGCACACGGTTTCAGGTTCTATTTCACTCCCCTTCCGGGGTGCTTTTCACCTTTCCCTCACGGTACTGCTTCACTATCGGTCGCTAGGGAGTATTTAGCCTTAGCAGATGGTCCTGCTGGATTCATACGGGGTTTCACGTGCCCCGCACTACTCGGGATCCGTCTCGGAGGGTTCACATTTTCGATTACAGGGCTTTTACCTTCTATGGCCGGCCTTTCCAGACCTGTTCGTCTAATCTAAACCTTTGTAACTCCATGTGAGACGTCCCACAACCCCAGAGAGCAAGCTCTCTGGTTTAGGCTGTTCCGCGTTCGCTCGCCGCTACTGACGGAATCACTCTTGTTTTCTCTTCCTCCAGGTACTTAGATGTTTCAGTTCCCTGGGTATGCCTCTAGCTGCCCTATGTATTCAGGCAGAAGTGACTGGCTATTACACCAGCCGGGTTTCCCCATTCGGACATCCCCGGATCGAAGCTTGCTTACAGCTCCCCGAGGCAGTATCGTTGTTCGCCACGTCCTTCATCGGCTCCTAGCGCCTAGGCATCCTCCGTGTGCTCTTAGTAGCTTAACCTTGTGCTTCGGTTTTGTGCTCATCGCTTGTTGTCCGCCGGTTTCCCTGATTGAATAAATTCGTTCAGAGGTTGAAACCGACTTCCAAAGGATCGATGATCCCAAAACCTTCGCGTGCTACTTTTATTACTTGGTCTTTCAATGAAGACACAAGCAGCTAAAAGGATATTTCTAAAACGCAAATTCGTTTCGTTATCTAGTTTTCAAGGATCAATGATTGATGAAATTGATTTGGTGGAGCCAAGGGGGATCGAACCCCTGACCTCCTGCGTGCAAGGCAGGCGCTCTCCCAGCTGAGCTATAGCCCCTCAAATTCCATCAAAACTGAACAAATGAAAGCACGTCATTGTCTTTGCTTTCGCAAAGGATCGGCGACCTTGCGGTCAACCGTATTTGTACCGCTTCGCTACGGAAGCGAGGTACTCCATAGAAAGGAGGTGATCCAGCCGCACCTTCCGATACGGCTACCTTGTTACGACTTCACCCCAATCATCTACCCCACCTTCGGCGGCTGGCTCCCGTAAGGGTTACCCCACCGACTTCGGGTGTTGTAAACTCTCGTGGTGTGACGGGCGGTGTGTACAAGACCCGGGAACGTATTCACCGCGGCATGCTGATCCGCGATTACTAGCAATTCCGACTTCATGCAGGCGAGTTGCAGCCTGCAATCCGAACTGAGACTGGCTTTTTAGGATTGGCTCCACCTCGCGGCTTCGCTTCCCGTTGTACCAGCCATTGTAGTACGTGTGTAGCCCAAGTCATAAGGGGCATGATGATTTGACGTCATCCCCACCTTCCTCCGGTTTGTCACCGGCAGTCACCTTAGAGTGCCCACCTTAAGTGCTGGCAACTAAGATCAAGGGTTGCGCTCGTTGCGGGACTTAACCCAACATCTCACGACACGAGCTGACGACAACCATGCACCACCTGTCTCCTCTGTCCCGAAGGCCGCCTCTATCTCTAGAGGATTCAGAGGGATGTCAAGACTTGGTAAGGTTCTTCGCGTTGCTTCGAATTAAACCACATACTCCACTGCTTGTGCGGGTCCCCGTCAATTCCTTTGAGTTTCAGTCTTGCGACCGTACTCCCCAGGCGGAATGCTTAATGTGTTAACTTCGGCACCAAGGGTATCGAAACCCCTAACACCTAGCATTCATCGTTTACGGCGTGGACTACCAGGGTATCTAATCCTGTTCGCTCCCCACGCTTTCGCGCCTCAGCGTCAGTTACAGCCCAGAGAGTCGCCTTCGCCACTGGTGTTCCTCCACATATCTACGCATTTCACCGCTACACGTGGAATTCCACTCTCCTCTTCTGCACTCAAGTTCCCCAGTTTCCAGTGCGTCCCGAAGTTGAGCCTCGGGTTTAAACACCAGACTTAAAGAACCGCCTGCGCGCGCTTTACGCCCAATAATTCCGGACAACGCTTGCCCCCTACGTATTACCGCGGCTGCTGGCACGTAGTTAGCCGGGGCTTTCTTCTCAGGTACCGTCACTCTCATAGCAGTTACTCTATGAGACGTTCTTCCCTGGCAACAGAGCTTTACGATCCGAAAACCTTCATCACTCACGCGGCGTTGCTCCGTCAGGCTTTCGCCCATTGCGGAAGATTCCCTACTGCTGCCTCCCGTAGGAGTCTGGGCCGTGTCTCAGTCCCAGTGTGGCCGTTCACCCTCTCAGGTCGGCTACGCATCGTCGCCTTGGTGAGCCGTTACCTCACCAACTAGCTAATGCGCCGCAGGCCCATCCTCAAGTGACAGATTGCTCCGCCTTTCATAACTCTGCCATGCAGCAGATTTAATTATCCGGTATTAGCTACCGTTTCCGGTAGTTATCCCAGTCTTGAGGGCAGGTTGCCTACGTGTTACTCACCCGTCCGCCGCTAAGCAACGGTTTCCCGAAGGAAACCATTAGTCCGCTCGACTTGCATGTATTAGGCACGCCGCCAGCGTTCGTCCTGAGCCAGGATCAAACTCTCCAATAAAGATCGTCCGAAGGACGATGAATTGAAAGAGCGATTAAGCTCATTTAGAAGCTAACGTCTTAACGTTGCTTGTGTTTCATTGACGTGTTCCATTTGTTCAGTTTTCAAGGAACTTGATGTTTCGTCTGTCGCGCCGATCAGTTCAATCAGCAGCGCAGGTTTATATCATATCAAGTTATCGACGTGATGTCAACACTTTTTTTCGACGCCGTTCGACAACCTGCAAAAGCGTTTGTCAAAAGCGACAATTAGTAATATACCACCTGGGCGAAAAATTATCAAGGCTTTTGCTCAAAAAAATCGATCCCCTTTTTATTCCATCATGTTTGCCTTCCGAACTTCGGATTTATTTGCATTTTGTTATTCGAATTCATTGATTTCCACACGAAAAGGTTTTAATGTTAGTTCATTACTGAAACGGCGCATGGTTCATAATTATGCCCACTACATAACACCACTCTATATAAGAAGAAAGGAGTTCCTTCAATGGCGGACAGAAGCGTAGCTCTCCAGAAACCCTCTGCCCCCCCAAGCCCCGTCCATGGCGGGACTCAACAGGCGACGGTATATCGGATACTGCTTGCGATCAGCTTCGTACACTTATTTAATGATTCGATTCAATCAGTCATCCCTGCGATCTTTCCTATTTTAAAAGACAATCTATTTCTAACCTTTACGCAAATCGGCTGGATTTCCTTTGCCATCAACTTTACTTCTTCCCTTATACAGCCGGTTATCGGCTATGCCGCCGACCGAAGGCCGACACCGATTCTTCTGCCGATCGGCATGTGCTTTACGTTCGCGGGCGTGTTCCTTCTTGCGCACGCGCATACCTATTTGCTTGTCATGCTCGCCGTTATACTCATCGGCCTTGGCTCGGCAACCTTCCATCCGGAAGGGATGCGGGTCGCCCATATGGCGGCCGGTATGCGAAAGGGCTTGTCTCAATCGATCTTTCAGGTTGGGGGCAATGCCGGACAATCCCTGGCGCCGCTGCTTACGAAGTTTATTTTTGTACCCTACGGGCAAATCGGAGCGATGGCCTTCACCTTTGTCGCGGGGGCCGGCATCCTCGTTCAGAGCTATGTTGCCAAGTGGTATCACGGGATGCTGAAAGCAGGCTATACCTTCAAAAAGAGAACAGCCGGCAGAACGCTGGACCCTGCCCGCCGCAAAAGCATCTGGAACGCGACCGTCGTGCTCGTCGTCCTCGTGTTCATCCGCTCTTGGTATGGAGCAGCGATCAGCAGCTATTACGCTTTTTATTTAATGGATGCTTACCGGATATCCATTGAAAATGCGCAAATTTATATTTTTCTATTCCTGGCTTCGGGAGCCGTAGGTACCTTCTTCGGGGGGCCGCTTGCCGATCGTTACGGACGACGGAATTTGATCATCTTCTCCATGGTTGGGACAGCGCCGATTGCGCTCATCCTGCCTTTCGTGTCTTCATTCTGGGCAGGGGTGCTGCTTGTGATCAGCGGATTCGTGCTTTTATCCAGCTTCTCGGTGACCGTGGTGTACGCCCAAATGCTGCATCCCGGCAATATCGGAACGGTCTCCGGGCTGATCACCGGTTTTGCCTTCGGCATGGGCGGCATCGGCTCGCTGGTGCTCGGAAACCTCGGGGACGTCTGGGGAATTGCCAATGTCATGATTG
Source organism: Paenibacillus sp. FSL W8-0919 (assembly GCF_038003785.1). Lineage (NCBI taxonomy): Bacteria > Bacillati > Bacillota > Bacilli > Caryophanales > Paenibacillaceae > Paenibacillus > Paenibacillus sp. FSL W8-0919. Next base: position 1,902,294 of record NZ_JBBOPV010000001.1, on the reverse strand, counting down.
CCGTTGGCTTCCTTCCTCTGCTGGGGCTTCTTGCCCTCTTGCTGCCAAGTGACCGAACGCTCGATCAGTGGTCGAAGGAATAACCGTTTCTGGCGATCCCCTTAAATCACTACGAATAAAGAAACAATGGTTCACACGGTGGCCATTAGCTAGATTAAATGTCCAAGACGCTCGCCATTCGCATGTTTGCGGATCGGATGAGCGTTTTTCTTTTTTTAATGTTAGGGATGGCAGATTGTGAGGGAGCTTTATATGAAAAGAGGTCCCGGTGGTCACCAGTGTCTCAGGGACATGCTTGTTTACTTTATTTTACGGACCAGCTTAATAAACCAATAGAGAAAGATCCACGGCAAAACATAGGTTGTCACCCATTCTATGCTTCGCTGGATCCCACCGCCTTCCGCCCCTTCGCCAACGTCACCCAACACAGTAAGTAGTACGAATACGGGTACGATCGCTATAACAAAATAAATGATGATCTTTTGGGTTTTCAACTTTGTTCGCCTCCCGTTATGCTCGTCCATTATCCTTATTACAAGCATTCGTTCATTGTTCTGTCAATAAAAAAGGGCCCGGCTGCTGCCAGCCGAGTCCCTCGATAATGATGAGTCGTTGCATCAAAACTAGGATCAGATTTTATTCAAGTAATCCAGCAGGCGGTACACGATGACCGATACTTGCGCCCGGGTCGAAGTCTCTTCAGGTGCAAAACGGTTTCCGTTCATCCCTTTGACGAGACCCTGTTCAACTGCAAAAGCGACGGCGGCACGTGCATCAGCCGGAATTTGATTCGCATCGCTGAAGGACAATTGGCCTCCTTCGGACTCCACCTTCAATGCGTCGGCAATCATCGTGACCATCTCTACCCGAGTCAGCGGGTTCTTCGCTCCCGCTTCCTTGCTGCGGGTATCCCAATCGATGCCTGTCTCAAAGATGCGGTCCAAGAGGGTAGCGAACTCTGCACGGGTTATGGTTGTGTTCGGTGAGAAGCGTCCGGCCCCTGTGCCGTACGTGACGTGCTGTGAGGCGGCAACTTCAATCTCATCCTTGGCCCAGTGACCGCTGATGTCATTGAAGGTTACGCTGTTCTCGGCGGCAACGTAGGATGCCGGAACGTAGATCCGGAAGGTAATGGAGCCTTTTGCGGCAGAATGCAGTAAGCCTGCGGACACCATGTCTCCTGTTGCCGACTGCATGTAGGCGCCAACCTTGCGCGCATCCTTCACCTTGGCCGAATCATAGTTTAGTGTCAGCAAAATCGAATGCTTGAACTTATCGGCATGCTTCACCGTCACGAGCGGCGAAACAACATTCAAGCTTGCAGGATTTCCTGCCTTGCCGGCAGCTACGGACACCGTCAAATTGAATCCGCTGGCCGTCGTGAAATCATCCAGCGCATCGGCAGGCACCGTCAACGCAAAGCCGTTGCCTTGAATGACCAGCGGCTTGCCGGAGGCTTTTAGCTTATCAACGGTTGCCTTGTTTAAAGTAAATGCAACGTCGCTGTACTTCGTGAAGTCCAGCTTTGATACATCCAGCTTCACTTCCTTGCCGTCTCCGGCAATGCCTGCACTCACTGCGGTTTCAGACAATGCAGCGGTGGCGGATTCGGTGCCATCCGTATTTTTCTTCGTTGTTACTTTGGCATCGCCCGATACTTCAGGAGCCGGTGTGGATGGAGTCGTAGAACCGCCACCGGACGATGATCCGCCTCCTCCGCCGGAGCCACCGCCTGGGTTACCCGGATCCGGGTTGCCAGGACCCGGAGCACCGGTCAGCTGCAGATCAACCGTTGCCGTTCCTTCCAGACCTTGACGGTCCTTGACCGAAAGCTCTACCGTATAGTTGCCCGAGGACAGTCCATCAAGCGGAATGGTAAATGCCCCATCCTGCTCAACATCAAAGCTTCCTTCCTTGGCTACGGATTTGTTGGCTCTCTTGATCGTGTATTTGGCATCGAGCCATTCGCTTACGTCGAAGTCGATTGCCCATTCATCCCACATCGCCGGAGCAGCAGTTACATAGAGATCCTCGATTGTACCGCTTAAGGCAGGCTTATCCTTGCCTGAAAGCTGTACATCTTGTTCTGTATGGATAACCGGCGCTGCTCGTTTGACGAAGAACGGGATGGTGGAGTAATCGGAACTTACTTGCAAATTTGTACCCAAAGCTAAAAGTTCAATGGAGTATAATCCATCCTGAACTTCCACCTCTTGCTCGGTTGCATAATCGCCGTATTTTCCGTTCCAACCGATTGTAAAGGACGTGTTAGCATCAAAGTACCCCTGATTCCCGAAAATTTGGCCAATTATTCCATCACCTTCTACCCCCGCTCCTGGGTTCAGGCTGTCGTACAGATCAGCAATGACGATCTGCATCGGATTATAGAATTCGAATGAAACATTCAATTTCCCAAGATTTCCGTACTGATCCAATGGGAAATGCGGAATATATACCTCTGTATCGTTAAATACTTTGGTGTACTTAATTCCTGTAATCTCTAAATTGAAGTACGCTGCATACGGTACAGAATACGTCCGCGTTCCATTTGTCAGCGTAATATAGCCTTGCTGCTCCGAAACACCCGTAATGCCCTCCGGCACTTCCAGGGTAACGACCAGTTCCTCTTGGCCGTTCAGCGCGAAGGAGGCTTTATCTACCGTCACCGAGACGCCCGGCGTCTCAACAGTAGAATTGACTGCGACCTTAAATTCTCCCCCGTTTGCCCCCAGTTGCTCTACCCGGATTTTCTTCTGGACCTTTTTAGCTGTCGTCCCCGTAAAGTTGCCGAAACTGATGCTGCCGGTAATGTTGTCATACTCTTTGCTGGTTCCTTTCTCCTGATAAGTTGTCTTGTCGATGACCTTGACCAGCGTATCCGCTTGAATCGTCTGGAGCGCTTGTACGCGGCCTGCCCCCTGATCATTGACTTCGTACAATTCAGTGTTCAGAACCTTCGCATTGTTCATGAGCGCGACCTTAACATCAAACGGCAACCAATGGCTGTTCTTTTCCAGGATCAGAGCAGCGAGACCAGCAACGTGCGGAGACGCCATGCTCGTGCCCGTGAAGCGATCATACGCTTGGCTGTAATCCGCCTCTGGCGAATCCTTGCCGTATGCCGGTACCGTTGACAGGATGCTCGTTCCTGGTGCTACGACATCCGGTTTAATATCCAGCGTTTTCTTGGCTGGTCCTCTTGAACTCGAGGTGTACATTTCATCCCCTTCGGTTTGGGTCCGCTTGAAATCGGAGAACCGGACTTGAAGGTTCGGATGTTCACCGAGAAGTGCCTTAATCTGCTCCCCTACATCCTTGCTAGTACGGAAGGTCGGGATGAATTGGAAGCTGTCTCCAAGGTACGCTATCGGATTGGTAGCGTCATCCGTATTGTTGTATATGATAATACCGATGGCTCCTGCTGCCTTGGCACTAGCGATCTTGTCGACGAATGGAATGACGCCTCTTTGAATCAATGCGATTTTACCTTCAGCGTTTACCCCTTTGAAATCCTCAGGATAACCAAGTCCGGCATAGACCAACTCGAAATCTCCTTGAAGTACAACTTCAGGATCCTCTGCCAAATTCCAGGCCATCAAATCCATTCCATAAGTTGCTTCAACAACAGTCAACGGTCTGTTCTGCTCATCAACAGAACCGTTCCCCTCCTGTTCAAGCGGGAGTTGTCCGTCGGTCGACTCGGTTCCTTCGTCTGTTGACGGGGAGTCTACAGGAGTTCCCTGTTCCGAGTCTTGCTCAGTCGATGTACCGGTTGCTGGTACGCTTGTGTCTTCTTCCGTATGACCGGATAGGTTCGATGCCTCTCCATGGCTCTCGGCCTCCGGTTCTGACGTTCCTGCAGATGGTTCTTGTCCAAGATCGGCTTCACCTGCATCCTCTCCTTCTTCCGGAACTGGCTGTTGATCCGGCTGCGTTGCATTTCCCAGCTCTGCCGGAGGATCGCTCGGTTCCGTATTATCCGGCTGATCGATTTCAAGATCCTCTTCCGCGTAAAAATAACCGGTGGCTGCAATCTCATCACTTGGTCCCGTCGAGTTGCCTACAGTTATGGCAAATGCGGAAGTGGCCGGTGACCCGGCCGTCCAGCGGTTAGGACCGCTATTGCCGCTCGCGACAACCGGTGTTACGCCGGCCAAGGCGGCATTGTTAACCGCAACCGATGTCACATAATCCGGATCATTACGGGAATTACCCAGGGATAGGTTGATGACATCCATGCCATCCTGAACGGCGCGGTCAATGCCGCCAACCACCCAGCTGGAATAACCGCTGCCATATGGCCCAAGGACACGGTAAGCATAGATGCTCGCTCCCGGCGCAATTCCCACAACACCGAATTCGCCTGCTTCCCGTGCAGCAATCGTTCCCGCTACATGTGTTCCATGATCAGTCCAATAGGTGCTTCCATTGTCATCTACCGGAGCCGGATTGGTAGGATCGTTCTCCCAATCAAGAGGCGTTGCTTCATAAGGGTCATTGTCATTATCAACGAAGTCATATCCCCCCTTATAGGCGTCCTTCAAGTTCGGATGCTCGTAATCAATGCCGGTATCAATGACACCGACCTTGATGCCCTTCCCGGTGTATCCCAAATCCCACACGTCTGGTGCCCCGATAAAAGGACCCGTATCCTTCATGTAAGGCTTGACTTCGTCAACCTTCGGACCCGCCGTTACTTCCAGATCCGGATACACACCAAGCACACCAGGGATCTCAAGCAGTGCTTCGACTTGGCTCCCTTCGATCTCCATGGAAAGACCGTTGAATGCATAGCTATATTGATTTGAAACGTCGTGATCGATATTTTTGGAGTCCAGGCTGTCTATAAATTTCTGCTGCTGCTGTTCCACTTGGGCTTCCGCCTGTGCTTCCATCGATGACGTAAAAGATCTGCCCGACAGTGCGGAAATTCCCTTCTTTAACGCAACAGGCTCGGCCGATAATTCAACAATGACTCTGGTCGGACCTCCCGTTGATTTCCTTAGACTCTGATCGAGTTCAGGAAACTCGGCCAGCTTCGCCCGATGCTCTAACATCTGCTTCAATTGGAATGCTTCTTCGGTGCTTAACGAACTGCTAAGCTCTTGCGATCCTTCCGTAGGAGCCGCAGCTGCAGGTACGACTAGAGATAGCGCCAATAGTAAACTTAATAGAATAGATAACCATCTTTTACTCAAAGCTTTGCTCCTCCCCGAAACATAATGTATAAAGCCATGAAACAGGGTCTTGAAACTAGCAGCAAAAACGCCTCTCTATCACCTCTTTCTATGAAAGACTGACCCGTGGTAAATTACTTCGAGGTGTAAATTTTATATTCCTTCATCCTTTTCTGTATTTAATTGTAAAGTATTGTCGGAAGGATAGGAGGTTTTGGCGAAAGCTCGAATAGTAGGGCCCAGCATTCATGCCTATAAGGCTGCATGGAGATGCCACCGTAAAGCGTCCTGCAAAGATTTTCGTTGCAAAAAAATAGCGACACAGGAACCATTCCTGCATCGCTATTTCAAACTAATTTATTGAGCTGTTGAATTTGGCGGCCTCATCTCGCCGAGTTCAATCCATTCAGCTTGCTCAAGCTTCGTTCAAAAGCCGCACAAACTCTTCTTCGTTATCCAAAATATCAATCCCGAGCTGCTGCGCCTTCGCCAGCTTGCTTCCGGCCTTCTCGCCGGCGATCAGCAGGTCCGTCTTCTTGGAGACGCTGCCCGTCACTTTGGCTCCCAGCGCCTCCAGGCGCTCGGTGGCCTCCTCGCGGGTGAGCAGGTGCAGCGTGCCTGTCAGCACGACCGTCTTGCCGCTGAAGAACGAGTCGGTGCTCACCGGCTTCGGCGCTTCCGGTGCTTTGGCCTGCACGCCGAGCGACAGCATCTTCTCAATGCTCGCCCGGTTGAACGGATCCGCGAAATATCCGGCAATGCTCTCGGCCACGATGCCGCCAACGTCCGGCAGCTCCACCAGTTCCTCGGCGGTAGCCTCCATCACGCGGTGAAGATCCCGATAATGGTCCGCAAGCATCTTGGTCGTAGATTTACCGGTATTCGGGATACCGAGCGCGAACAGAAACGCAGCGAGATCCCGCTCCTTGCTCTTCTCGATCGCATCCAGCAGGTTTTGCGCCTTCTTCTCCCCGAACCGCTCCAGCTTAACCAAGCTGTCGAAGGACAGCGTGTACAGATCGGCCGGCTCCCGCACGCCCAGCTCCTCGTACAGCTGGATCGCCGTCTTGTCGCTGAACGTCTCGATATCCATCGCATCCCGCGACGCAAAATGCGTAATCCGCGCCACGATCTGCGGCTTGCACCCTGTCTTGTTGTTGCAGAAAAGGTGCGCGCCGCGCTGCTCCAGCGGGAATCCGCAGGACGGACATGCCTCCGGATACAGAATCTCCTCGCCGTCGTTCTCTTCCGTGACCTTGCCGAGGATTTCCGGGATGACGTCGTTCGAACGGCGGATAAAGACGCGGGTACCGAGGGCGAACTTGAGATTTTTGCGCTCAATATCCCCGATATTGTTCAGCGTGCAATTCTGTACCGTAACGCCTGCCAGCTCGACCGGCTCGACGCGCGCTAGCGGGGTGATTTTTCCCGTGCGGCCCACGTTCCAGGATACCGACTGCAGCACCGTTGTTGTCTCTTCCGCTTCGAATTTGTAAGCAACCGCCCAACGCGGGAATTTATCCGTATACCCGAGCGCCTCGCGAGTGCGGAAATCGGTCACCTTCACGACGGCCCCGTCGATCAGGTAGTCCAGCTCGGAGCGGCGTTTCTCGATGTCGGCGAGCTGCTCCATCACGTCATCGAACTGCTCAAAATAGAAAATATACGGATTCACCTTGAACCGGTTCTCCCGCAGGAAATCCATCATTTCCTTGTGGTCCTTAAACGCGACGCCGTCCGAGTATCCAATGTTGTAAAAATAAGCGTTCAGCTTGCGCTCGGCCGTTACCTTCGGATTCAGGTTGCGCAGTGCGCCAGCCGCGGCGTTGCGTGCATTTTTAAGAGGCTCAACCGCCGTCTTATTGTATTCCTCCAGAACCGACAGGTTCATGATGCCCTCGCCCTGCACTTCGATCGTTCCTTCCGTGAACGGAATCGTGAGCGGAACCGATTTGATTGTCTTCACCTGGGAGAGGATACCCTCGCCCACCACGCCGTTTCCCCGCGTCGAGGCTTGGATGAGCTTGCCGTTCTGGTACGTCAAATTCAGCGTAAGCCCATCGAACTTCAGCTCAAGTGCATAGCAAGGGGTCGGCAGCGGGCTGCCGGGGTTCTTCGTATTGTAGTCATTAACCAGCCGGACGACCCGGTCATGCCAGGTACGAAGCTGCTCGATATTCTGGGCTTTGTCCAAGCTCCAGAGCGGCGCCAAATGGCGATGCGGCGTAAATCCCTTCAAAATCTCCCCGCCCACCCGCTGGGTAGGGGAATCCGGAAGCGTGACCCCGGTCTCTCTCTCCAATGCTACCAGCTGGTCATATAAAGCATCATATTCCTTGTCGCTCACGAGCGGCTGATCCAGCGTGTAGTAATGGTAATTGTATCGGTTTAGCTCCGCGATGAGCTTCTCCATCTGTTCCTTGAACTCCATGCAGGGGGAATCCTCCTTTAATATAATACGGGCATCATTCTTCGAACCGTCGAAGCAGGTTATTGCGAGCTTATGCTTGCAGTTACAGTACTTCCTGCTTTCCTATCTCTTACGTCTCTAATTCTAGCCTTTATTCCACTTTCGTAATCGGAGCGAAGCCGGCCAGCAGCCGTTTTACGCCGACCGGTGCCGGGAACGCGATCTGCAGCTCCATGTCGTTGCCACTGCCTTTGACGGCGACGATCGTACCAGTGCCCCATTTGCCATGGGCTACTTTATCGCCGGCTTTGAAATCCGAGCTACCGCCGGCTGCAGCCTGACGGGCCGCCCCGCCTGTCGCCATCGTCACCCGGCTCTTCGAAGCGGTCTGGGCGGATGCGGTTGAGCCTCCAAGCGACAGATCGCTGGTACGGGATGCGCCGAAGTTGCTGCCTCCCCCGCCGCCAAAGCCGCGGCCGGCATACGAGCCGCCAACATTGCCCCCGCCTCCGCGGCGGTAGCGGTCATGGACCATCTGCGTGTCTTCCTTCAGCTCATCCGGAATCTCATCCAGGAAGCGCGAAGGCGGATTAGCCGTGGTTCGGCCGAACAGAGTCCGCATGCGGGCACAGGACAGGAATAATTGCTTTTCCGCACGCGTAATGCCTACATAAGCAAGTCGGCGTTCTTCCTCCAGCTCTTCATTGTCCATAAAAGCACGGCTGTGCGGGAATACGCCCTCCTCCATGCCAATAATGAAAACAACCGGGAATTCGAGTCCCTTGGCACTGTGCATCGTCATCAGCACGACCGCATCGCTCTTGTCTTCCTCGTCGTTATTCATCGAGTCGATATCCGCGATCAAGGCGAGATCCGTCAGGAAGGAGACGAGCGACTTATCCTCATTGTTCTTCTCGAACTCCTGGGTCACCGACAGGAATTCGTCGATGTTCTCGAGCCGGGAACGGGATTCGAGCGTGTTTTCATTTTGCAGCTCAAGCCGGTATTCCGACATCTCCAGCATTTTCTCGGTGAGCTCCGTCACGGACAGGTACTCCACCATTTTGTTCAGTGCGTCAATCATGTCGTAGAAATTAACGAGCGCGTTGCGCGTCCGCCCGGCGAAGCCGAGATCATCCACAACCTCCAGCACTCGGAAAATCGAGATGCCCCGCTCTGCGGCGGCAGCCGCAAGCTTCGCTACCGTCGTATCCCCGATGCTCCGCTTCGGTACGTTAATGATTCGCGTCAAACTGATATCGTCATCCGGGTTGGAAATGAGGCGCAGATAGGCCAGCATATCCTTAATCTCTTTGCGGTCGTAGAACTTGATGCCCCCGACGATCTGGTACGGAATGTCCGACTTGATCAGAATTTCCTCGATCACCCGCGACTGGGCGTTCGTCCGGTAGAGAATCGCATGGTCCGCATAGTTTTTGCCGGCCTTGATGTTCTTGCTGATCTCCGAAGTCACAAAATATCCCTCGTCATGCTCCGTATCCCCGCGGAACACCTTGATCTTGGGCCCTTCCCCCTGCTCGGTCCACAGGTTTTTCGGCTTACGGCCTGTATTGAGGGCGATCACGTTGTTGGCGGCATTCAGGATGTTCGATGTGGAACGGTAGTTCTGCTCCAGCAGAATCGTCCGCGCCTCCGGGTAATCCTCCTCAAAATTCAGGATGTTCGTGATATCCGCACCGCGCCAGCGATAGATGGACTGGTCGCTGTCCCCGACGACGCAAATCCGGTGATGGCTGTCGGCCAGCATCCGGCACAGCATGTACTGGGCACGGTTCGTATCCTGGTATTCATCCACATGGATGTACTGGAATTTGCGCTGGTAGAAATCAAGCACTTCCGGCACTTCCTTGAACAGCTGGATCGTCGTCATGATCAGATCGTCAAAATCGAGGGAGTTGTTGCTCTTCAGACGCTTCTGGTAATCCACATATACCTTGGCGACCAAGCTCTCGAAATAATCTCCCGCTTTCTGCTCGTATTGCTGCGGAGTGATCAGCTCGTTCTTCGCCGCGCTAATGGCGGCTTGTACCGCCTTCGGTTCAAATTTCTTAGGGTCGATGTTATGGTGCTTCATCACATTCCGGATTACGGATAATTGGTCGGTCGAGTCCAGGATGCTGAAATTCGATGTAAAGCCAAGCCGCTCAATATCCCTGCGCAAAATACGCACGCACATCGAGTGGAACGTCGATACCCAGATATCCTGCCCTTCCCGGCCGACGAGCTTCGAGACCCGCTCCTGCATTTCGCGGGCGGCTTTATTGGTAAAGGTAATCGCCAGGATACTCCAAGGCGCTGCCTTGCGCGTGGCGATCAGGTATGCGATCCGGTGCGTCAGCACCCGCGTCTTGCCGGAGCCCGCTCCGGCCATGATGAGCAGCGGTCCGTCAGTGGCCTCCACAGCCTGCCGCTGCTGGGGATTGAGGCGCTTGATCGCCTCATGTATATCAATGGAATGCATAAAGATTGCCTCCTAAGGTGTAAATTTGAGCAATGTGCGTCGTGTTGTGTTTTTTCAAAAAATGGGGTTGTACAAAAAGGTCCGGGGTCTGTATAAGGAATGTTCGGCGGTCTAATTTGTCCTCTGTGGACTAATACTCATATGCATCGAGACTATAGGAATCGGGCATCAGGTGTCAGCCTTTCACCGCACTGACCGTCGCCAGTGCCTGCTCCAGGTCATCATAAACGATATTGCCCACGATGATGGTATCGGCGCATGCCGCAGCCTCAGCTGCCCGCTCTGCGTTCGTGATTCCCCCGCCGTAAAATAGACGGGCCTGATCAAGCGATCGGCGCACCTTGCGGACGGTCTCCATATCGCCAAACGCACCGCTGTATTCCAAATAGACGACCGGCAGCTGCATGAGCTTGTCTGCCACTTGGGCGTAAGCTGCGGCAGAGCTTGCATCCAGCGCGGTATTCGCTCCTGTCAGCTCGGCAACGGCCGCATCCGGATTCAGCACAATATAGCCCTCCGCCACGACCAGCTCCCACGGAATCATATAACCATACCGCTCGATTCCTTCATGATGGCGGCCGAGTATCCATGTCGGATCCCCGGTATTCAGCACCATGGGAATCATGTATAGATCAAATCCGGGTACAACGGCTTCCAGATCGGACACCTCCTGCACGCACGGCAGCTCATAGCGGCGAACACGGGACAGGAGATCCACCGTATTTTCATAGGTAACGCCGGTCGAGCCTCCTACCATAATCGCATCGGTTCCTGACATGCATACCGCATCAAGGGCATCGTCGGCGATCTCCTTGTCGGGATCCAGCTTAAACACATGCCGCCAGGATTGTATCAAATCTTTCAAGCGTCATACCTCCACGTTCACGGGTTACTATTATACTAAATTAAGTCTATGCCAGCACGGTATGCAAGTCAATTTATGTTCGCATAAAATACGAACATTTTTTTGGTAATGGCGGGGAAGCGAGGGATGTGCGCTCAAACCGTTTCATGGCGGTTGCAGGGAATGGAACGCGATGAGCATAAAAAGCCCAACCCTCCCCGTTATCGGGAGAAGATTGGGCAAAGCTTCAAGCATCCGGTTATTGTGTTACTTTTTCGCGGTGTTGTTTGGTTTCAGTACGTGGACGTACCATTTTAAACCGGCTTTATGATTGAACAAGCTCACCTTATCCACTACCTCAAATGCCCCGCAGGTCTCCATCTCTTGAATTTTATGATCCACCATGGCGTGATCGGGATCCTGCTGGTTTTTGTGAGAATACAACGATGTTACGATAACACCGCCCGGCGTGAGAAACTCGGCGTATTCCAGCAGCTTGGCCGGCGTATTCGGGACATACTGCAGCGATTCGTTAAAGACGATGACGTCGAAGGATCTCGGCGGCGTGTAATGATTGATGTCGGCGCAATGGAAAATTTGGGCGTCCGTTTTCCTCGAGGCGATTTTGATCGCTTCCTCCGACAGATCGACGCCTACATATGCCGGCTTTTCTTGCTCCGTCAGCAGATCGTACAGATTGCCCGCACCGCATCCCATATCCAGGATGCCTTCAGCTGCGGCAAACTTCCGAATGTAGCCGTATACGACGGAATACCGGGCGTACTCGGTCATATCGGATAAGTAATCCCACATCTGCGCTTTATACTCTTCGTCCCATTGCTGTTTGCTGCTTTCAATGAAATCTTGAATCATTTTTTCCATGGATGGATTCCCTCCCCATACGGAATGAATAGTAAGTCTTCAAGTAATCATGCTTGGACAAACGTACTGCAACGTAACCAGTAACATCTGGATGTTAAGGAGCCTTCTCAAAAACATGGATTAGCGGGTTCTTAGGAAGCGTAGAAAGTGCAAAAAGTGCAAGAAGTGCTAGAAATGTTAGAAATGTTAGAAATGTTAGAAATGCTTGAAATGCTAGAAGAGCAAGAGGTACAGGAAGCTCAGGAAGTTCAGGAAGTTCAGGAAGTTCAGGAAGTTCAGGAAGTTCAGGTGGTTCAGGTGGTTCAGGTGGGTTCAGGTGGTTCAGGTAGTTCAGGAAGTACAAGAAGTACAGAGTGTGATCAAACTTGCAGGATGGCTGCATGTAGGCACATGGCGAAGGTAAGTCGAGATTCATGCTAGGAGGAATAAACATAGAGCTACATACTTTATTTTCGGTACAAACAAACAATGCTTGCGGCTTCGTTATAATATCACAATCATCCATATTATGTAAATCATACTGAAGTATGGAATATTAGTCGGCTGGGCATTTTTCGGACAAAGGTTTCGTCCAGGTTAAAATCCGGGAAGGGCTCTAACCAGAAGGTAAGGGGAGAGGCGTCAGAGCCGCGAGCAGGCTCAGCACGAAGAGTCGCACAAGCAGTTCGGTTACTTTTGGAGTGCATAGCGCAGGCTGATCTTTTCCAGCTCCGGTTCGGTTAGCAGGTCGGAATAGACGCCGTACACGCCCCATTTTTCATAATTGTTCACCGTATTGGCGTCGTTGATGGTGTGCACATACGTGACGGCCCCCGCTTCCTTCAGCTTCGCGACAAAGTTGGGATTTACCCGGTGCTCCGGCATGGTTACGGCGTCGATATGATTCGCTTTCACGAACGCAATGATCCGCTCCGGCGAGTCTGTTGTCGCATACAGCGTGTAAATGATGGAGGAAAACGGGTAGATCTCCCTCACCATATCCAGCATCGTTTCATTGTAAATCTGGATCACCACCCGATCAAGCAATGCCGGATCCCGAGCCAAGGCAGCCTCTGTCAGCTCCGTCAAGAGCAGCCGGATGTCTTCATCCTTCTGCTCTTTCGTATCGGTCACGATGTAGATATCCGGAACGCTGGCCATCAAGTCCATCACCGCATCCACATCCATCGGCTGGTATCGCTCCAATATCGGCGTCTCCATAAACTCCTCGTGGGTCAGACGTGCCCCCTGCTTCTCCTTCGGCAACTGATCCAGCTGGCCAAGCTGTTCGCTCATGCTCGCCGTCCACTCATGCCGTGCTACGACCTTTCGATCAGCCGTCAGCATAAAGTCGATCTCGAATACCCGGGTGCCCTGCTTATAATTAGCGACCATCGCCTCATATGCATTCGTATACGGCTGATCTCCGATACTCCCCGCTGCATGGGCAATTAGACGATAGGCCGTAAAGCCCTGCCGCTCTTCGGAACCATCCTGGATATAGATTAGCATGAGGATCACTATTACCGAGAACAATGCACCAACCGTCGCTATTCGTCTCATATTATCCCCGCCTCACCGTAGTCTAGTTGCGTATTCGTCCGTTTGCTAGGTTAATACCCGCCAGGACGGGACACCAAACGAAAAAACCCGCATTCAGCGCATGCCAAATTGCGGGTTTTTGTTGGGATGATTAGTAAGCATTCTTGAAGCCATTGCGGATCGTGCGAAGAATGATCTTGATATCAAACAGAATGGACCAGTTTTCAATGTAAAAAATATCATGCTTGATCCGTTCCTCAATCGACGTGTCGCCTCGCAGCCCATTACTCTGCGCCCAACCGGTAATGCCAGGCCGGACATGGTGCTTCACCATGTATTTCGGAATTTCCTCTTTGAACTGCTCCACATAGTACGGACGCTCCGGGCGCGGGCCGACGACGCTCATATGCCCAAACAGCACGTTGAAGAACTGCGGCAGCTCGTCGAGACTGGTCTTGCGCAAGAACGAACCGAATTTGGTGCGGCGCGGGTCATTTTCCACGGTCCATCCGGTGTCGACTACGCCTGGCGGCAGCGGCTTCATGGAACGGAATTTATACATGTTAAACGTGCGGCGGTTAAGCCCTACCCGCTCCTGCTTAAAGATCGCCGGCCCGGGCGAGGTCAGCTTGATGCCGATGAAAATCCCGACCATGACCGGCAGCGTCAGGATAATCGCCACCAGCGAGAAGACGATATCGAACGCCCGCTTGAAAAGCCGGTTCGCCGCCAGATCCAGGGGAATATCCCGCACATTGATCATCGGCATGCCCGCAAAGTTGTCGAATACCGGCCGGGCCGGAAGATAATCAAAAAAGTCCGGAATAATGAGCGTACGCACACCAGCCTTCTCGCAGGCTGCGATGATCTCGGGATATTTGTGATGGGCATTGAGCGGCAAGGCCAGCACAACTTCGTCGATGAGCTTGTCGTTCAACACGTTGTCCAGGTCGCTGACCGATCCAAGGATCGGCTTGAAGCGTCTCTCCTCCAGTTCGCTCCATTGCTGGTAATCGTCCAGAAACCCGATAACTTCGTAACCGAGTTCAGGGTACTGCTGCAGATTTTTATAGAACCGCTTGCCCAGCGTTCCAGCACCCACGATGAGGACAAACTGGCGATTGTAGCCTTTTTCCCGGAAATGCTTCAGCGTCTTCTTCAGAAAATAGCGGTACAAGATGATCGACGCTACGTTCAGGATCATGTAGATGGCGAGATACCAGCGGGAGATATTGACCTCCTTCACGAAGAACATCAAGCTGAGCAGGATGAACATCCCAATAAAATGCATTTGGAAGATCTTCATGAACTCGTCGGCAAAACGCTTCTTTCGCTTAGGTGAGTACAACGAAATCATAATGCCCACGGCAACAGCAACCCCACCGTATACCAAACTCCACATCCCGTACGATTCGATAGGAAGCGGCTTCTCATATGGGAACCAGCCGCTTTCGAATTTGATCCACCATGCAAGCAGGAACGACAGCTGGATGAAGGTAAAGTCGGTCAACATATAGACTCGGGTCAAGAAGCCCTGATTCTTGCGGATCATGATTTCACCTCCACTCCGCCGGAAGATGAGGGCATCGATGCCGGCCGAATCGGCTTCAGCCGATTCGTGAGCAGGGCCAGGAGCATTTTCAAACCGACGCCTGCATACACCGCTCCGTTAACCAATATGTTGTACTTCTTCCGGTAATGCTTCCGATGGAACAAAATCATCGCCCGATGGAATTCGTAAATAATTTTGAATGGACGGCGCCGGGCGCTTCCGCCTTTGTAATGCACAATCGTCGTTCGAGGATAGTAGTGGATGCCCCACCCGGCCTGCTTGATCCGGTAGCACCAATCGATATCCTCTCCATACATGAAAAATGTCTCGTCCAACCCGCCTACCTGCTCAATCGTCTCCCGCCGTACCAGCATGAACGCGCCGACCAGGCAATCCACGGGGTATTCCTGATCGGGATCGAGATAGCCCAGCTGATACTTGTTGAAACGCGGCTCATTAGGAAACAGCTTGCTCAGACCGAAGGCATAGTAAAAGGAAGCAGATGGCGTTGGGAAGCCTCTTTTACAAGCCTTGTCCAGGGAACCGTCCGGCAGAATGATTTTGCAGCCCGAGGCGCCCGTAATCGGATTACGGTCCATAAAGGCCACCATCGTTTGAAGCGTGTCCCGCTGGATCACGGTGTCGGAATTTAAAAGCAGCACATAACGTCCCTGCGCCGCTGCCATCCCCTGGTTGTTGGCTTTGGCAAAGCCGGTGTTTTGTGTATTCTCAATCAGCTTAACGAGCGGGAACTCCTGACGAATCGCCTGCACGGAATCGTCCTTCGAATCGTTATCAATGACGATGACTTCATATGTAAATTCGGTCTCCGATGCGTATACCGATCGCAAACAATCCAACGTCAGCTGACGGGTATTGTAGTTCACGATTAAAATGCTAACATCCATTGCTGCATGGCTCCTGACAAATATAGTAATCTATCGACATTATAGCATAAAGACGCATGGCTGGCAGGAATAAAGCACTTAATTACTAGAATCTAGTTATCTTTCACTCTTATATGTAGCCCGCAAGTATTAAGAAGCGAAACAGTGATTGCTCTAAAATCGATTGACGATAAAGTTTCGATCTTTGAAGGAAATGTATTTTCTCCCTGAACCGTTGTCTAGGTGCAATAAAAAGTTCAAGTTGCTCCCTTTTTTCATCATCCAACAAATGACCATAAACTCGGTAGAACTCCCTCGCTTGACTGACAAGGAGATGTTTCCCTTTATGTTTTAAGTAACTGCGATACTTCTGGTTTAATTTGTCTAAAAATGAGTTGCTTCCTCCAACAACGTTATTTCCATGTTGCCTATAAAGCATGGAAGGACGTTGATCATAAATGACGTTACCGAATGCAGATACCAATAGATAGAACCACCAGTCGTGCATAATGATCCTGCTAGGATCGACTCGGTATCCGTTAACGAACAAATCTCTAGCCGCCCGATTTATTGTTATCGTGGCCCCGACTGCAATATTTTGAATTAATGCATTATAGAACGAAGGCTGTTTCGAAGGGGCCTTTGGCCAAGTACCAAAGGAATGTAGTTCTTTATCGACGAGCTTCGTTGCAGTGAATACCATTGCTGGAATTTTGTCCGATTTTGAATCCAACATATTTACTGCCCGTTCAATTTTTTGCTCCAACCAAACATCATCCTGATCACAGAAACAGTAATAGTCAGCCTGGGGATCGGAATGCATAACAAGTTCAAAAAAGCTTGGGACCACTCCTATGTTGCTTCCCGTAAGCACCGTGATTCGATTAGGATTCTCTTCGGAATACTCCCTTAAGAATACTGTTGTGCAATCTGTGGATCCATCATCTCGCGCAAGGATAGAAATATTAGGGTAACTTTGCCTAAGTATACTTTGTAATTGCTCGGATATATAGTGCTCCCCATTATATGTAGACAGCAGCACTTGAACCTGTTTCATTATATGTGAACCTCCAAATAACTGCTAAATATGATATAAGGCCTGATCATACAGATCAGGCCTACATTTGCTGTATTCATTTCAAGTATAGTTCAGGGTGCTGTCTCATATCCAGCATAAACTTCTTTAGCCCATCCCGCCAATGCGGCAAATCTTCTAATTGATTTAATCGGATCGAAAGATGGTCTAAAACGGAATTAGCTGGCCGCGGGGCAGGTCTAGGGAATTGTTCGGTAGTACAAGGCTCCAGACTGGATTTAATTTTTATGCCCAACTGTTCTTCCGCCTCCTCAAAAATTGCCTTCGTAAATTCAAACCATGTGCATGATCCAAAGTTAGAGGCATGGTATATACCATATTTGTCGGTGGCAGATAATTCAAGCAGGAAACGAGCCAGATCAACTGTGTAAGTAGGTGACCCCTTTTGGTCATTCACAACCTGTAGAAGAGGTTTCTCCTGTCCAAGCCGCAGCATCGTCTTAACAAAATTGCTTCCCCAGAGTCCAAACACCCAAGAGGTGCGGACAATAAACCATCTTGTACTAAAATCTCTGACCATCTGTTCTCCTGCAAGTTTGGATTGGCCGTATACCGTCCTTGGGTCGGTACGATCATATTCGTGATAGGCTCTATCACTGGTACCGCTAAACACATAGTCTGTACTTATATACACCAACTTGGCGCCTACTTCCTCGGCCGATCGAGTAACGTTTCTCGTCCCAATAGCATTGACAAGATACGCACTGTCGATATCAGTCTCCGCTGCATCCACTGCCGTATATGCAGCACAGTGAATAACACAATCCGGACGGTTCGAAGCAATCACTTGCCGGCATTGATCCAAGTCCGTAACATCCAGAACCTGTCGGCCGCATGGAACCACATCATGTCCGTTCTGGCCAAAAACATGGATGACATCCTGTCCCAATTGTCCTTGAGCCCCAGTTACCAGAACCTTCATTGGTCCTCACCTAATCGAGTACCATATTGCTTGGTTAGATATTCACGGTATGCCCCGGACTGGATCCTAGTCCACCATTCTTTGTTACTCAAATACCAAGCGATGGTTTCCTTAATTCCGGTCTCAAAGTTATGCTTTGGCTTCCAGCCGAGTTCATTCATAATTTTGGTTGGATCGATACCGTACCTACGATCATGACCAGGTCGATCCTCGACGAATTGAATCAGGGCCTCTGGTTTTCCAAGTTCCTCTAGAATTGTCTTTACAATATGAATATTTGTACGTTCGTTATTGCCCCCGATGTTGTAAACTTCGCCAACTCGGCCTTGATGAATGACAAGATCAATTGCGCTGCAATGATCCTCGACATACAGCCAATCACGAATGTTCATGCCGTCGCCATAAACAGGTAAGATCTCATCATTTAGTGCACGAGAAATCATCAGGGGAATTAACTTTTCGGGAAATTGATACGGGCCATAATTATTAGAGCAACGGGTAATAGTCACCGGAAGACCAAAAGTTTCGTGGTATGCTCTGACGAGTAAATCTCCGCCAGCTTTACTAGCTGAGTAAGGACTGTTCGGTGCAAGAGGGGTCGACTCTGAGAAGAGTCCCGTTTCTCCAAGAGACCCGTATACCTCATCGGTCGAAACCTGGACAAATTTCGTTACCCCATATTTTTTAGACGCATCCAATAGCACCTGAGTACCGAGTACGTTTGTATTAACAAACACTTCAGGCTCTAAAATACTGCGGTCCACATGGGATTCTGCTGCGAAATTTACTACAACATCAATACCTTGCTGAAAGATCTGATCCACTGCTTGTTTATCCGCAATATCACCCTTGATAAAGGTATAATTCAATTCGTTCTCAATGGATTTCAAATTTTCCAGGTTCCCGGCATACGTAAGAGCATCCATGTTAATGATCATATAATCCGGATGCTGCTGCATCATATATAGAATAAAATTGCTGCCTATAAAACCGGCACCACCAGTTATTAGAAGTTTCATCGCGTTGGTACTCCCCTATTCAAAATTCATTTCAGCATCCTTTAACACTGGGTGATACTGATCTTTATCCGAAAGGATCGGGTTTGACGTTGGCCAATCAATCCCTAAAGCCGGATCATTCCATAATATGCCGTGGTCATGCTCCGGGGAATAATATTCGTCTACTTTATACAGCACCTGAGTGTTTGGGACAAGTGTACAGAATCCATGTGCAAACCCCTTTGGGACCAAGAGCTGTCGTTTGTTATATTCGCTTAAAATTACGCCGACCCATTGACCAAACGTTGGAGAACTTCTCCGAATATCTACGACGACATCATAAATTGCCCCCGTTAATACGCGAATTAGTTTTGTCTGAGCCTTAGGATTAAGCTGATAATGAAGGCCTCGCAGTACGCCAGGCTCAGAAGAAAGGGATTGATTATCTTGAATGAAGTTGAAATGAATACCGTGTTCCTTAAATAACCGCTCATTAAAGCTTTCCATAAAAAAGCCCCGGTGGTCTCCAAAGCTCTTTGGTTCAAGGACGATGACACCATTTAACTTTAAAGGAGTTACCCTCATAACATCTGATCCCCAATCTATAATTTAAGTTTCCCGAATTCATCTCCAAAAACGATATCCTTAGCAAGCTCATTCGCTCGCGCTAAAGAAGCATGGGTTCCGGCATCCGTCCACCATCCCTGTAGAATGTCAAATGTGAGCTCACCACTAGCAATATATGCGTTATTAACATCTGTAATCTCCAGTTCGCCCCGGGCAGAAGGTTTTAATGTTTTTACAATATCAAACACCTTGTGATCATACATATAGATGCCAGTAACTGCATAGTCACTTTTAGGCTCTAAGGGTTTTTCCTCTATTGAAATAATCTGTTTCCCTCTAATTTCAGGAACACCAAATCGCTTAGGATCGGGCACATGTTGAATCAGAATTTTAGCTCCAATCTTTTGCTGACGGAAGTTATCCACAAATGGAGAAAGATCATCTTCAAAAACGTTATCACCTAAAATAACCACCATCTGATCATCACCGACAAATTGTTCTGCAAGATTCAGTGCTTGCGCTATACCACCTGCTTCGTCTTGAACCTTATATGTAAATGTTACGTCCATCTCACGACCGCTGCCGAGTAAATTTACTACATCTCCCATATGATCCTTACCAGTTACGATAAGAATATCATTAATATCAGCTTGTTTTAGTCTATATACTGAATGAAATATCATTGGATATCTTCCAACTGGAAGTAAGTGCTTATTCGTTACTTTGGTTAAAGGGTACAAACGTGAACCTGTTCCCCCCGCTAGGATAATACCTTTCATAAGTTCCCCTTCCTCTATATCTATATTCTACTCTAAATTGAAGATTACTTATCAACGGCTGCAGAGATTCCATCCGATGCTGCCCTGTATTATCAATTTTAAAACTTTATCCTTCCAACACATTCACTTCTTGAAAAACACTCAGATAAAACAGCACACTTAATTCTGTTACTATCACGAAGTTCGATACGCCCGCTATGCATCCTCCGGTTGATGGACATAATCACAGGGAAGTATCGATTTCGGCTTTTTGTAGATCGATACTTCCCCCTCACTTTAGATCCTATATGTTTATGAGAGAGACGTTTTTTTGATGGTGACTCTCCATAAATCCCATAGACATTTATCTTTAAATAGTATAGTAGCAGCCTTCATCATATACAAGTAACGCCTGTTACATCTAAAGAATCCGGAATTTAAAACAGTGCTCGAAGATGAACTGAAATTTGATTGTTTTTCACTTTGAATAAAATGATCGACTATCTTTTTCACAGGATTTCATCTTCTCTTCAAATCGACATGCTGTTTTCGATACATCTCTTCATCCAACGGGCTAGAATCCCGATGCCGGAGAAGACATTTATCACATCTTGCTAAAACTGCGATGTTCATCCTGCCTTGCTTAAATTCATTTGCCCCGAATAGCCCCTTCTCTAGAGGGTTAAGTCTCTATTACTTGGCGCAGGAAAAAACTATACAGTACAATTGCTACCTATCTAGACTCTTCAACCGCTTCCTTTGTAGCCTGCAAATAAGCATAACCATATCTCTTATCGGGTTCTAAATAAGCGCCTTCTCCCCACTCATTCCATGCATTAATAAATACCAGTTGATCATCTAGATCTGAACGGTTTTTGGCTTCTCTTATTACATCTGCTAGCCACTGCTTATATAAAGCTGGTGACGCTCCCTGAAAAATCATCCCTTTGTTATTTCGACGTGCAGTATTGTCCCACATCGGCATAACCGCGCGATATAGTTTAGGTAGGTCATATTTAAAATAACGTTGATTCATTACCAAGTCTTCATAATCAAATACTTCCCCAGCGAAATCATCTCGGATGTACTCTATTTCGTGAGTAATGTTCTTGCAGTTGGTATAAACTGTCCCAGGGTGAAACTCCGAGATTGCATCGTAGCCCAGCCCAAGTAAATCTAAATTAACCATGTTCTCTTTTACTGCAATGATATATAATTCTCCTACCCCTTGTTCGCGACAGTAATCTCTCCAATATTCTAGAACCATCTCCGGTTCTGGCATTAACGAGGGTCTATAGATTGTAATCATTTTTTTGCCTTGAACTTCTATATATCGTTCATCTCGTAGAAACCGAATAATATCTTTGATGACATTCTTATAACTTTCCACACTCTTAGGTTGTTCCATTAATATTCCTGAATTTGTACCATCAAAGCGCTTTGTCCAATTCTCATTTGCCCAGCATAAAGAAAAAGGAAAGTCCAAACTTTTATCTGACAGGAACATCTCAATCGGTTTCTCGAGCAGTCGCTCTCCGTCAAACCAATAATAATAGAAAGAGAAACCGTAAACACCATACATTTGCGCAAGTTCTATCTGCCGAGCCATATTCTCTCTCAATCGGAGATCATAAAAACCAAGCTCTCCAGGCAAACGTGGCTGATAGTGCCCCACAAACTGTGGTACAGCCCTACAGACATTGTTCCATTCTGTAACTCCTCTTCCCCACCATTTTTCATTATGTGGGTCTGGATGAAATTGCGTCAGATAATATGCAATGATTTTATTATCACCCTTTTGGCGTTTGAATGGGGTTTCAGTAATTGGAACGTAATCCGAAAGGTCTTTGTCAGGAATTCTTAGAATCTGATGAATATATTTTATTTGTTCTGTATTGTTCTCCGGCAAAGGCGCTACTTCGTGCACAGAAGAAGTATTCAATTCATTGACACTATCATGATTATCATTAGGATAAAGTAACAAGGACGGTTTGAATGTCTTTTTCGTCCAGAATAAAAATTTCCCTTTTGTGCTTGGAGATACGAGTGGTAGACTCCAGAAAATCTTCTTTATAGTTTGGTAAAATTTTGAATTCTGAACATAATTCTGTGGGATATATTCTGTAACATAGGGATCCACAGCTCCGCCATCAACCGCTTCATTAATAGCAACAGATATTGAGGAGTTTTCCCTTACCAAATTAATTGTCTTTCGAGTAATTGATTGCCATGTATTTTCTAAAGCTTCTTTCATCAACAGTTGGCCAAACGATGTATCAAAACGCAGTTCTAACGCTTTGTTAATTTGGTCAATAAATTCCTGTTCAGTATTTGCTATTAGACAAGATTTATATTTCAAACACTCTCGTAGAGAATAAGTAACAATTGGCTTTTGTAAGGCCATATACTCAAAGATTTTCACTGGCGAGACAGATTCCGTTATATCATTTACAATAAAAGGCAAAATAGCAATGTCATAAAATGCAGCATAACGGCTTAATTCAACGTATGGTTTTGAACCTATAAAATGCACATTTCTATAACCTAAAAGGCCGCTATCTCTAAGGGATTCATCATGTTCATAACCAATAAGTAACAGAATATATCTTTCATCTGCAGCTATTTTTTTCAGCAATTCATAGTCGATCCATTGCGCAAGTGCTCCATGATATCCAATTATAATTTTTCCACTATTTACTATACTTGTTATATCTTCAGGACAGTCAATTTTATTACGGTCGATACGCCAATGATCGTAATCCACACCATTGGTTATCATTTCCATATTCCTGGTACGATAGAGTTTCACTTGATCGAATAATTTATCAGATGTTGCAACCACTGAAATTTCTTCATTTGTGAGAACATACTCATGTCTATCCAAGACAAACTTAGGTATGTTTCCTGTTATTTGTGGAGTTATTTCATCTATATACTCATACAGGATATTATACCCTTTATTTAAGAATGACTTTAACTCGTCAATTGTCGTAGCCAAATCAATAGATTGTAAGCGAATAATTTTCAGACCAGATTTCCGATCTAAAATCTCAAATAACCTTCTCTTTACTTGGTAATTATCAAGATTCACTAAGCATAGGGTAGGAGTAATAAACTTGCAGACCTCAATATCTTTATCTACTAAAGGGTGAGCACCATAGAAGGAAATCCCCCCCACATTCCCCGCCTGTAAGGACAAGTGTTGAAACCGTTGAAATAACGGTGTATTCCATCCCATAGGAACATGAAAAATATCAATAAAGGTATGGGGCGTTTCATCTATCCAAGAATCTATTTTTTGCCATATATCGCTGGATTGTGCTAATTCGGCAATTTTCCCAGACTCTACTACATTATCAATGCACTCTGGGCCTTTAGTCAGTATCTTTTTCATTGTTTTTCTCCAACCAATTGTTTTAATGTTTTGTTTAGTCTTCCCCAACAGTTTAAGGCTTTCTCTACTAAAATTTATGATTTGCTGTTTTTTATTTTTTGAAAAATCCAGCACAATTCTTATAGGCTTAGTGAATCTCCATGTTTTAGAATTAATTAGTCCGCTATATTCTTGAGCGAGTATTTCCATTTGATGTAGAAGTTCTTTTCTCTCTTCTGTAAGTGTTGATATTTCGCATTGTGATTTGTTCAATTCAATAGCTAAATTTTCATAATTAGATTGTAAATTTTTAGAATCAGAGGTTAAGATTTCGTAATCAGATTGTAAATTTTTCAAATCCAAAGTCAAATTATCCAAGTCAGACATTAAATCTCGCTGACTCATCTCAAGTTCTTTGATCTTGTTCTCATATTTGACCTTTATATTTACGAGTTCTTCATTTTTTTGACTGATCATTAAACTTTCAGACTTAATAGCATCTTTTTCTGCTGTTTCATATTCAATTGCTGCCGTAAGGTAAGTAACAAGCTTTTCTTTGTCAAGTGTTTCCATAGAGAATGTGATTTTCAAAACATTACACAATTTATAATTCCCTTGTATTAAATAAATTGGATCTTCAGTTAAAAACACATCTTCATCACTACTAAAAGAGAAAGAGTTATATGCTGAAAATACACACTCCTCACCATCTATTTCAGCATGGTCAATTCTACAAATACAATATTCTCCCTCTATAGGATCGAATCGCAAGTTTCGTATGGAAGAATTAGTTAAATCAAATTCCAAGGTTATTAGTTCTGAACTTTTCATATAGCCAATTTGGATTTTTTCATGGTCATTAAATCCATTACCTGTGTCTATATATAGGTTGGCTACACAATAATCATCATCAAAAACATCCTGAACATTAGTTAGGTAATTTGTCTTTTTCTGTATAATAGACTTATCAAACATTTTGACGTAATTTGCAGAAAAATAACCTTCCCATTGATAGAACACCCCCACCATCTCATCTGTTATTCCAAATAAGTGATGAATTCTATCCTCTAAAACGTGGTTGTTAACAGTTTTATGCCTATGGTAAAACTCCTTAACCGCACGCCAGAAAATAAATTTGACAGGCAAGTGGCAACCCATATACCATTCATAGTCAAAAACAACCATTTTGTGGTAATCATAAAAAATATTATCAAACAAAGTATCTATATTACTATATGAAGTAAACTCCAAGTCCTCGTTACACTTTATCGGCCCAAAGATTTCATGAAACTCCCCCGTATAATAATTACGTTGAAGTCCATATGAAGCAAGGACGTTAAAAAATTCAGAAAGAATAGCTAAAAAACCATCCTCATCTTTATTCCTTGATTTCTCCAATAAAATTTTCTCGACTGTAGGTAAATTTATATAATCATATAGCAACTCTTTTCCATTCAGTTTTATGGGCAATAGATCGATTTTACTATTAGAAGTCCGAGATAATTGATAGTTACTATTCATTCTTTCAAGATGGCTAACTGCTTCTTTAGTAAGTGCTTGCTTCTTAACTTTTAAGTCCCCACCATCACTATAAACAACGGTGCATATCTTATACGCATTGTCTCTGTTTGCATTAATCTTAACGTATTGTATATCCTGATCTTTAGTTATAGGTAGAAAATCATTTTTATGTGCAACAATCAAGAAAGAATTTGCAAAATTCCCACCTATATTTTCTCTTATCAACGCGTTTTGCATTTCTATTTCGTCAAAAAACATAAATCTGTCCGTATCATAACTATGTACATCGTAAGAGATTGGAACTTTATCAAATCCTTGCTCTGAGTATATTACTTCCGGAAATTTGTAATCTGGGTAAGGATAATAGAACTTCTCTACGACAAGGTCGCATGCATCCAACAATGATGAGAGTTCAGTCTTCGAAAAAGTTCTAACTTTTGAATTGTGTGGGTAACCATCTAAACCTACAAACAACTCCCCAACATGATCTTCTTTTGCTCCGGAAAAATATTTCATTCCTAACCTGTTCTCAATCGCAAGCAAAAGTTCTCCATCATCGGCAAGGAATGGGGTTAGTTGAGTTAGGAATCTCTCATACGGCTTATCCCCATCAATAAATCCACCTGCATACTCTAAAACACCATTAACAATAACGTAATCAAATTTCCTATTGAATTGCATGTTTTTTATATTACCTACGAATATCTCTAAATTATCTTTGGACTTGTGTCTCTCAAAATTGATTGTTGCTCTTTTTTGGGTTAACTCTACAGATGCTACGTAGTTAGCTTTCTCGCATAGCAGACCTGTTAAAGCGCCACATCCTGAACCAACTTCTAGAATTGAACACTGCTCTTTAAAAGGATACCAGTTCAAAATGTTATGGCGAAGTGGGGATAGGTGATAGAATAAAGGCCAACTTACATTATCTAATTTTTCTAGATAATGATGTTGTTGATTACGAACAATTTCTAATATTTCATTCTCTATCTCATAACCGTCTGAATAATTTTCCTCATTGTAGTAATACTTCATGTTGATTTCTGCCAAAGCAAAGCCCCCCTAATCATTCCTTACATAATAATGAGACTAGCCCTTCATTCGGCGCTGTATAGATACCTCGTCCGGTTCACCCGAGTCATAATGAACTTGAATATCTGTTATTTTATCCTTAATCAATTGAAATGATATTATCCTCGAATAAGAATCTATTTCCGTTAAAAAGACTCTTCCATCGAAAAAAGAAAAACTATAAGGAACTCCTTTTATACCCAAATCATCACCAATATCCTCGTACTCACAATTTGCTAGATCTTTCAAATTTTTTATTCTTACAATTTTAGGGGCTATGTCCCCTCTTCCATTTTGGTAAACAGTTATATAGAAATACGAACCTACTTTGATAATATCGTTCATCCCTCTTAGCTCAAATGGAACTTCATAAGCTCGGATAAAATCAAAAGATGAATTCATATAATTAGCCACAATTATCTTTCCAGGGCCCGACACAAAGTAGAGTTCTCCGTCAATTATCCGTATGGAACGAATATATGAATTGTCTAACAAATATCCTAGTCTTATCACTTTCTCAGTAACAATATCAAGCCCCTCTTTTTTAAGGACAAAAATATGCTGAGACATTGCAGAAATTCCATAGAACCTTTCCTTTTCTACATCATAAATAATCCTATTTGGACGTTGTCCTATCCGTTCAATGATTTGTGTCGGTATAAATTCATCATCATTACGTCGGAAGACTCGAACTTCATCTCCTAAAGTATCTTCTATTAAAAATAAGGAGCCGTCGCTTGATATTGTATGCGGGTCCCCTAAATTATCGGATAAAGATTTCCAACATCCAATGGGATCCTGCAAGTTGTGATTGTAGATAACCCGATGATGCCAGCAATCCACAATAAAATACTCTTCTCCCATTTTTTCAATAAGAGTAGGTGAGAATAATTTCTCTTTCCATTTCATCGACTTAACATTGTCTGACCCTATTAGGATACTTGACTTATCTTCATGTAATATCTCTTGTCTTGTAAATTTTAAATAAGAATTACATACATCATGAGTCTCCCCTACCATTTGGACGTTGCCATGATCCAGCCAAACTACCTTTGAGCACATAGAGCGTATCTGGTCGATGCTATGCGAAACCAAAATAACTGTAGTTCCTCCGCTCATAAGTTCCCGCATTCTCTTTGCGCTCTTTTTCTGGAAATTGACATCTCCTACTGAAAGTATTTCATCGACTATAAGAATATCCGGATTGACAAGTGTTGCTATTGAAAAAGCCAGCCGCATTATCATACCTGAAGAAAAGTTACGGATAGGTGTATCCATGAAGTCTTGCAGTTCGGAAAAATTCACAATTTCATCATATCGTTCGATTAGATATTGTTTGGAATAACCTAGAACTGCCCCATTCAAAAAAACATTCTCGCTAGCTGTTAGGTCCATATCAAAACCAGCACCTAGTTCAAGCATTGGCGCAATAGTCCCTTCGACTTGAACAGATCCAGAAGTTGGTGTCAAAATTCCCGAAATTATTTTCAGTAAAGTACTTTTCCCAGCCCCGTTGCTCCCAATAATCCCCACAACTTCACCTTTTTCAATCGAAAAAGAGACGTTCTCTAAAGCTATAAAATCATTGTATTCAAGTTTCCCAGCAATTTTTTTGACTACAAATTCCTTTAGACTTGAGATACGATCATTTGCCATCCGGAATTTCATAGATACATTATTTACTTTAATCAAGCTTAGCCCTCTCTTTTATAAATGAAGAATAAATTTATTTTGAGTCCGCTTAAATACAATTACACCAAAAACAAAAGGTAACACAGCAAATACACCACAATATAACCAAGCTAGTAAATCAGGGAAACCTCCATTTAGTATTATGACTCTAACAAACCTTATGAAATGATACATTGGATTAAATTCCATTACATCCATCATGTAAGATGGGAGAATACTTTCTGGATAAAAAATCGGAGTAACGTATGTCCATATAGTTAGGCCTATGCTATATAAAAACTGAGTGTCTCTGAAGAAAACCATCATTGAAGCAAGTATAAGTGATAGACCACATATAAATACAAATATACATAGTACCCCAAAGATAATAGCAATATGATGAAAAGTTACACTTAGACCTGTTGATAAAATAACAATATATAAAGCGAGCAATGACAATAAAAAATTCACTCCACATGATAGAACACGCGAAAAGGGATAGATATACTTAGGGACATATACCTTATTAATTAGAGTAGCATTCTGTACTATACTGGTCATAGCTTGTGAAGTTGCCTCAGCCATAAAGTTAAAAAATACAATACCACTTAGCAAATACACCGCATAGTTTGGAATATCAAATCGAAACAAGGTTGAAAATACTAAGTATTGCACTACCATTGTTAAAAGAGGGTTTAATAGACTCCATAATATACCAAGAACTGAACGTCTGTATTTAGTCTTAAAATCTCTTTCTACCAATTGAGATAAAAGGAATCCGTACTTTGTCAAGTTACCAAACATTAAAAATCCTCCACAGGTGTTAATCTTATCGTAATACGCCGATTCATTTAAAAAATTAATAATATGTGTATCAAGTATATCCTGAGAAATGTAGCTCCTCTCTTTTTCATATGCTAAAATATTGTCGTATCTACAAGAAAAGGAGCTAATTACGTTGTCGAAACCAGTATACGGCAAAAAAGCCGCTGAGTCGAGGAAGAGAGAGACAAAATCGGCTTTATTTTGGGTGTTAGTAGTAGGGATCATCCTTTTTCTGGCATGGACGCCATTCCAAACGGCATTATTTAACGGACAAGAGATGAGTTTTGAAAAACCTATTTTTTGGGCATCGATTCTATCCTGCCTATTGCTGTTCCTATGGATCGCTCATTCTTTCAAGAGCATTCAATTAAAAGATCAACGTGACTGGTTAGCCGTTGGCGTAATTCTACTGCCTCTGACATACTTAATATCGTTACTCAGTGCAGCATCCCAGGTTCTTGCGATGAACATGGTGATCATCAACTGTATTTACGCGACGATGTTTGTCATTGGGTTATATACGCTTCGTGACAAGTTGGGGAATCGAATCATCCAGAATACCATCATGACGGTCGCCTACCTCATTGTTGGTTTTGGCTTCCTACACTGGTTCGGCCAGGGCAAGACAGCCGGTGCCATCGCAAAATGGTTCTCCAACACAGTGCTCAACGGTACATACACTCATGCCGTCATGACAGATTCCAATGGTTTGCGTCTTACTTCCGTGTTCCAGTATGCCAATACATACGCTGCCTTTTTGATGGCATTCCTATTTGCAGCTGTATTCTGCATTACGGCTTCACGAAAATGGTACGGCAAAGCGTTCCACAGCTTCATGCTGGTACCGATCATTGTGTCGCTGCTTTTGACGCTCTCCCGTGGTGGATTAGTGATGCTGCCGGTTATATTTGTTCTGCTGCTCTTGTTCCTGAAGCCAGCCCAGCAGCTGCTATGGATCCTGTATTGCGGCATTTCCGGCATAGCATCCCTCTTAATCACTAAATCCGTGACAGAGCTGGGACTGCAGTTGAATGAAACGTTTAGCGGCAGCGGAGCATTAAAGGCATGGGGAATCCTGATTAGTACATCGGCAGTCGTGGGGCTGATCGGGTGGGCAATTCAGAGTTTTGTCGCTCCGAAACTGGACAAGATTCTGGGGAAATGGTCCTCTAAAAAAGGCTCAAGCCTATGGATTCCGATCGGATCTACGGTGATCGGCGGACTCTTGATCTTCCTGTTTATTGGGACGGGTCTCAAAAATATTTTGCCGCAAAACATTAGCGTCCGCTTGGAAAACATCAACTTTAATCAGCATAGTGTTCTCGAGCGTTTCACTTTCTATAAAGATGCGATGAAGGTTCTTGCGGACTATCCGATTATCGGTGCAGGCGGGGGTGCCTGGGCCTCACTTTATGAGCAATACCAGAACAACCCGTATACGAGCCGTCAGGCTCACAACTTCTTCCTGCAGTATCTCGTTGAGGTTGGTATTCTCGGCTTTGTGATTTTCATGGCATTTATCTTGTATATTTTCTATAAATATATTCGCGGTTACATGAAGGGGACCGAGGAGGATCGAAACAGCCACTTCCTGTATCTCATTATCGTACTTTCCATTCTGATGCACAGTATTTTGGACTTTAACATGAGTTACGTGTTCATGGGGATTCTCGTATTCCTGGGGCTCGGCGGTATGGCCGCAGTCATGGAACATAAAACGCTCGCCAAGTGGAAGGTAAAAGATTCAACGGCCAGAGGTGTTTATAGTGTAGTTGTCGGTCTCGGAGCCATTCTTGTCTTCATTACGTCGATTCGTTATGTGCAAGCAGCCGATGCAGCAATGGAAGCTCGCAGAGTTGTCCAGGTCAGCACATCATATGAGGAGATTAAAGCACCGATCGACAAGGACCTAAGCATTCGTCCAAGTCACCCAGATTCCGTGTTGCTGTTAGCCTCACTTTATCAGGCTGTATATCAGCAGAATCAGAACGAAGACTTCTATAACGCATCTGTTAGTTTATTGAATAAAGCACTGAAAGATGAGCCTCACAACAAAGCAATGCTTCGCAGCTTGATAAAGACATATGAAATGAAACAACAGCCGGAGCAAGCATATGATGTCTTGATTCAGAACGCGCCTAAATTCAATTGGGACATTGAATGGTACCAGGATATCATCCTGCAAGGTTACGAGCTTGGCATGAAAGCTCTCGGAACAGGCGACCACGCTAAAAAAGATGAGTACTTTAAGCACGCAACCGATGCTTTCGCCAAAGTACAGGAAGGTATTCAGCACCTGAAGACGCTGCCGGAAGGTCAGCTCCAAGGGAATCCTTTTGAAAATAGTCCGGAAATGATCCTCCATGCAGGCAAGATACATTACATGATGAATCAGCCGGAGCAGGCAGTTAATGCGCTCAAACTCGGCATTCAGGACGATCTGTCACAGCCATCTGCTCAAGAGATTGTGAGATGGTACCTCGCTGCACTTCAGAAGCAAGGTCAGAGCGACGAAGCTCTGCTTGAGAAGTTAAAGCAGGTTGATCCGAATGCGGAGCAAAACATCAAGCAATTGGCGGAGCTTCAATTCTAAATCAAATAGCGGGCACGTTTTCGGTAGATCCTATTCATCTACCGAAACGTACCCGCTTTTTCTTTTGCATATAGAGACTATCTTACTTTCTCCATTATTTTACTCATGTAAGCTAGCAAATCTTCTCGTAAATCCTCACGCCGCAGTGCATAGTGAATACCCGTCTCAATAAAACCAAGCTTGTCCCCTACATCATGCCGGAGGCCTTCAAAATGGAATGCGTAAATCGGATGCCGCTGAGAAAGAGAGTACAGCGCATCTGTTAGCTGAATCTCGCCATTCTTCCCTTCCTTCTGCCCTTCAAGCAGATCGAAAATATCCGGCGGCAGAATATATCTCCCCATAATCGCTAGATTAGAAGGCGCCTCATCTCTCGAGGGCTTCTCCACCAGCTGGGTAGTCTTATAGATCCGATCACTCACCCGTTCACCATCCACAATGCCGTACCGATCTACTTCCCCCCAATCAACAGTCTGTACACCTACGATTGCCGATTGATATGTATCGTAAACCTTCATCATTTGTTTCAGGCACGGCACTTCCGACTCCACAATATCGTCACCGAGCAGCACCGCAAACGGCTCGTCCCCTATGAATTTCCGAGCACACCATATTGCATGCCCCAGGCCCTTAGGCTCTTTCTGCCGGATATAGTGGATATCCGCCATATTCGATGGCTTCCTTACTTCCTCCAGAAGGCCCCATTTCCCCTTTTCCGCCAAGTTATGCTCGAGTTCAAAGGAGGAATCGAAATGGTCCTCGATCGCCCTCTTGCCTTTACCGGTTACGATAATAATGTCCTCGATACCGGAAGCGACCGCTTCCTCAATAATATATTGAATGGTCGGTTTATCCACAATGGGGAGCATCTCTTTCGGCATTGCCTTCGTTGCCGGCAGGAAACGCGTGCCGAGTCCAGCTGCGGGTATAATCGCTTTGCGAATGTTCATTCTATCTTCTCCAATCCCGTGAATCTCCCGATTGATGTCATTGTACCATGATCCGGCATCTCCTTCGATCATTATCGATTTTTAGACCTTCATGGATAATCTTTTACTTAAGAGCCCCTCAGTCCCCCAAACTTTCGCCACAATCTCCAACATCTCTTCCCCCTCCCCATACAATGTTTACAACAACCAACAAATTGGTTATTAAGACGGTAACATGGACCCCCTGCAAAACAGAAGAAATTCCAGATGAAGATAGAACAATCGGCGGCCGACGAAGCACCTTTCAGAAGAAGATGAACCGGCCAAGGGAGGAACCCGGTATTTCAGATACCTGCTCCGAGCTTAACCCCTCTTGGCCAGACAATATCCACTTGTCGCCGTCAAGCGATTATTACCTATCTTTTAACCATACCTTCGCAGCTTAGTACAAACAGCTTGAGATCAAATCCGTACAGTAAAATCCAAGCACCCTTCCAACTTCAACCATGGAAAGCCTCACTGCCATCCGATATACTAAAACGAAACTTCATTGGAACGTCAAACCCAAAGGAGCTGGTTGCCAGATGAAAGAGAGAGACGTCTATTTCGATAACCTCAAATTCATACTGATCCTGTTGGTGGTCGTGGGGCACCTCATTGAGCCGTTTAACGGCGAGCGCTGGATGGGAACGGTCTATCAGTTCATTTACTCGTTTCACATGCCGCTGTTTATTTTCACGGCCGGTTATTTCTCCAAACGCATCCAATACCCCAAATACTACATCAGCTTGCTGTCGGGATTGGTCGTGCCGTACTTCATTTTCGAGACGCTGTACACCTTGTTTGATTATTACATGCAGGGACTGGACCGGCTCGACTTCACCTATTTTTACCCCTACTGGATTCTGTGGTTTCTATTCAGCATGATGCTGTGGAAAATGCTCCTGCCGTACCTGCTGATGCTCAAATATCCGCTGATCATCTGCATCGCGTTATCGGTCCTGCTCGGATACTCGATCGATGTGGATTATTACGCGAGCATTTCGCGCACGCTGTATTTCCTGCCTTTTTTTCTCATCGGATATTATTTCAAAAGGGAGTGGCTCAGCGCCTTCAAAACCCGATCATTTCAGCTGCTGTCCATTGTCATCCTCACCGGCGGATTTGCCTTTCTGTATGGCCTGTCACCCATTCTGCAAACAAACGCCAGCTGGTTCTACGGCGCGATGCCATATCTGGAATTTGGTTTGGATTCTTGGTACGCTGGGCTTTACCGAATACTGACCTATGCCTTCACAGCCCTGATGGGTCTATGCTTCCTTTCCATCATTCCGGAGACGAGGCAGCCCTATTCGGAACGGGGACTTTATACCATGTACGTTTTTCTGCTGCACGGATTTATCATTAAAACAATGCAGTATAACGGGTGGCTCGAGACCACCTTCCAGTCGACGGGAGGTAAACTGCTGCTGATTCTTCTCGGCGTCATCTTGACCTGGGTGCTGTCCTCGCCATGGATCAAACGCGGTTTCGGGTGGATCGTCGAACCAAACGTCGAGCCGCTGTTCAAGGAACAGATCCGCCGCCGGCCGAAGAATGTTCTTAAACAAGAGGAATATTAGCATGAGGCATGACGCCGACCACCACACACTGTGAATTTCGAGGGTACCCGAATAACCTGGTCACGTGTTACACCGATCCGGTATTTGCTTCAAAGCCCCTACCAGCCCACGCAAAAAAAGCCTTCCTGCAGCTCTACTTTTACGCAAGCTTTGCGGGAAGGCCTCACCTGTCGAGGCGTAGAGTCAAGCAGATCAGCGCCCCAAGAACCCTGTAATACGTGGGTAATCCCCATTCATGCATCGTCTACAACGATGACAAGCTGGTATGAGGAACGTGCATTGGAAGGCTACTTTAGATTATTAAAAAGTTTCTATGATAGCCGCGCTGTTGAGCCGCGGACGACCAGCTCCGGAGGAAGCACCATTCGCCGGGCAGGATCGCTCTGTCCGGACAGATCCTGTACCACCAGGTCGACCGCCAGACGGCCCATCTCCTCGATCGGCTGGGCGATCACGGTGAGCGGCGGATCAGTGACACGCGCCAGGATCGTATCGTCAAAGCTGACGACCGAGCAATCCTCCGGCACGCGCAGCCCGAGCTCGCGAATCGCCTGAAGAGCCCCGATCGCCAGCAGGTCGTTACAGCAGAACAGCCCCGTCGGTTGCTCCGCCAGCTGCAGCATAGTCTTAGCTCTCCGGTATCCATCCTCAATCTTGTGATCGCAGACTGCAATATGATCCGGAGGCAGTTCCACGCCGTGCAAGGCTGCGGTCTCAACGAACCCTCTTACCCGCTCACCGCTGCTCGTCACCCGCTCATTCTCCGCAAGCACCGCCAGCCTGCGGTGGCCGAGGCGAAGCAAATGCTCGGCAGCCAGACGCCCGCCGTCGAGATCATGAACCCGAACGCAGCTCGCCCCAAGCTCCGAATGGTCCCGGGCGATGAGCGTGATCGCCAGCGAATGCTCCTGCAGCGGCTTAAGCAGCTCCCCGTGGGATACACCCGTGCCGATAATGACGCCATCCACTTGCTTCTGCTTCAGCAGACTGACATAGCGTTTTACCTTTTCTTCATTGTTGTCCGTGCTGCAGATGATGACGCTGTACCCAAGCTGATGTCCGCGGTCCTCAACGGCGCGAGCAATCTCGGCAAAAAACGGGTTGGAGATATCGGGAACGAGCAGGCCGAGAGTATAGGTTCTTTTGCTGGCGAGGGCGGAGGCAATCGCATTAGGCCGGTAATTCAAGCGCTTCATGATATTCAAAATCTCTTCACGCCGTTGGCGGCTGATCTTGCCCTTGCCGTTAATGACATGAGAGACGGTCGCAATGGAGACGCCGGCTTCGCGCGCAACGTCATAAATAGTCGCTTTGATCATCCCTTGTGCTCCATTTGTTTAATTTTGGCATTTAAATCATTATGCGCTCCCGGCCCGCTTCGCGCAAGGCCATTTTAGCGTCGATCCCATTGATGCGGACCAGTCTCATAAAACAATAAGTTAAAATGTATTTCACGATGCTTATCGTACAAGCATGGACTCCACTATCCTCGTTGCAGCAGCCATCCTTTTGACAACACATAACCGAGGAGCGGCTGACGGGAAAAACAGACCATCATCTGCCCCCTATTTCATTAGCCAGTCATGATCGGGATCGTTGCGGAACTTCCAGATCCGCTTCGGCCCTGCCATGACGTTCAGGTAGTACACGTCATATCCGGGAGGCGCCGAAACTGGATGATAGCCCTCGGGCACCATAACCGCCTGGCCGTCCTTGACCGCCATCGTCTCGTCCAGCGAACGATCGTCGTTGTAGACCCGCTGAACGGCAAAGCCCTGCTCCGGCTGCACCCGGAAGTAGTAGGTTTCCTCCAGCCGGGATTCCTCCGGCAGCTCATCCCGGTCATGCTTGTGCGGCGGATAGCTGGACCAGTTTCCTCCTGCCGTAAATACCTCGACCACCAGCAGGCTGTCCGCAGGCTTTTGCTCCGGTAGAATGTTATGCACCAGGCGCGACATGCTTCCACTGCCGCGGTTTTCGACGCCGACGTCCTCCGGCGCGATCAGCCGCGCCTGATGGTTGCCTTGCCCCGGGGCAAGACAGACCGCCAGCTCCAGCTCGGTAAGCGCCGTGACTTCGTACTGTTCCTGCGAAGGAACATAAACCGTATAGGGCGGCGTCTTTTCAAACATGCTCATCCGCTGGCCAATGTTGTCCCAGCGCTCTCCTCCAGTCTTCACGTCGGCACGGCCGGACAGCAGAACAAGAGCCGCTTCCTTATCTCCCGTCCCCCGGCTAAGCGTCTGTCCTTCGCTTAAACGGTATACCTCAAAGCCTACATATTCCCAGCCTGCGCTTTCCGGCGTTATGGACAGCACACATCCGTCCCCGTCCGGAGCCGTAGAAGGCACAATTAGGTTCGGCATGATTC
Source organism: Paenibacillus sp. FSL W8-0919 (assembly GCF_038003785.1). Classification (NCBI taxonomy): domain Bacteria; kingdom Bacillati; phylum Bacillota; class Bacilli; order Caryophanales; family Paenibacillaceae; genus Paenibacillus; species Paenibacillus sp. FSL W8-0919. Next base: position 1,866,222 of record NZ_JBBOPV010000001.1, on the reverse strand, counting down.
TTCCCCTCCTCTAAAATATCCTTTTTTGCAATTGATGAATGGAGCGAGCCTGAGCGGACACTCATGTCATAGGATCGGTGTTCATCCCGCAGGCGCAGGCCTAGTGCCGCTCCGATACATCCTCTTCAGGCTTAGCTTATCGTGGAAATGCCGCTGCTTAGCTCGGCCAGCTTCACCGGGCGGCCTTGCTCCAGCGAGCGCTTAGCCGCCAAGGCAATCAGCTCCGCCTGCAGGCCGTCATAGCCGCTGACGGGCACGGGTGTACCTTTTTGCAGACTCTCAATAAACTGACGGGTTTCGTTGATGTAGGCTTCTTTATACCGCTCCAGGAAGAAGTACAACGGCTTGTCGCGGGTGACGCCCTCCGGGCCGCTGACGACAGCGGTACTCGGGTAATCGTTGTCGGCTGAAACGCTGCCGCCGGAGCCGAATACCTCGACCCGCTGATCATAGCCGTAAACCGCCTTGCGACTGTTGTCGATGACGCCGAGCGCCCCGCTTGCAAACCGCAGCGTCGTAACGGCCGTATCAATATCGCCCTGTTCGCCGATCGCAGGATCTACCAGCACCGCCCCCTGGGCGTACACTTCGACCACTTCACTGCCCGAAAGAAAACGGGCAATGTCAAAATCATGAATCGCCATATCCATAAACAGCCCGCCGGACACCTTAATATAATCCGGATGCGGCGGATTCGGATCGCGGGAGGTAATCTTGATCAAATGCGGCTCCCCGATTTTTCCTTCGGACACAATCTCGCGGACCCGGCTGAAATTATGGTCGAACCGGCGGTTGAAGCCAATCTGCAGACTCACGCCGGCAGCCTCCGCGGCCGCGAGCGCCTCGCGGGTTTGCTCTACGCTCATGCTGACCGGCTTCTCGCAAAAAATATGCTTGCCGCTCGCCGCAGCCTGCTTGATCAGCGGGACATGTGTATCCGTCGAGGAGCAGATGAATACGGCATCGATGTCCGGATGCTCCATGATCTCGGTACTGTTGTTCGTAACCAAGGGAATGCCCCGCTCCGCGGCCCAGTCACGCAGCTCGCCTCCGGCGTATAGATCGCTGATGGCGGCAATTTCCGCGCCCGGCATGTGCAGCAGATGATCCGCATGGATTTTGCCGATTCGTCCGGCACCGATAATGCCGATTTTAATGGTTTTCATATGAATGTCTCCTCCGCTTATGAGCTTACCAGCGTGCCGTTACCATTTTTTTTCGGGTATAGAATTCCACGCCGTCGGTGCCGTTCGCATGCAGGTCCCCATAGAAGGAGTTTTTCCAGCCGGAGAACGGGAAGAATGCCATCGGCGCAGGGACGCCGAGGTTCACGCCTAGCATGCCGGCATCAATATGTTCGCGGAACTGGCGCACGTCGCTGCCGTCCTGTGTGAACAGGCAGGCACCATTGGCGAAGTCCGAGCGGTTGGAAATTTCAATGGCTTCCTCCAGCGTTTCTGCACGCATGACGGATAGCACCGGCGCAAAAATCTCGTCCCTCCAGATCTTCATCTCGCAGGTCACTTCATCAAAAATCGTCGGTCCGACAAAATACCCCTTACCGTTCGCGGCATCATCCCTCCGTCCGTCACGGACCAGCTTGGCTCCTTCCTGCTCGCCTGCCTCAATGTAAGAGAGCGTCCGCTCCTTGTGGGCTTGCCGGATGACCGGCCCCAGGAAGACGCCTTCATCCGCCCCGTTGCCGATGGAGATTTCATCGGCCGCCTGCTTCAGCTTCCCGATCAACGGCTCCGCTACGTCCCCAACCGCTACCACCACGGAGCAGGCCATACAGCGCTCACCGGCCGAACCGAAGGCCGCGCTGACGATTTGGGTGACGGCTGCGTCCAAGTCGGCTGATGGCATCACGATGCTGTGGTTTTTGGCTCCGGCCAAGGCCTGGACACGCTTGCCGTAGGAGGAAGCGGTTTTGTAGACATACTCCGCCACCGGCTGAGAGCCTACAAAGGATATGGCAGCAATGCCCGGATGCTCCAAAATGCCGTTGACCACGTCATGCGCGCCATGAACAACGTTGAGCACGCCGTCCGGAAGGCCGGCTTCCGCGAACAGCTCCGCCAGGCGCTGGGCCAAGAGCGGCGTGCGCTCCGACGGCTTCAGCACAAACGCATTGCCGCAGGCGATGGCGAGCGGGAACATCCAGCACGGCACCATCATCGGGAAGTTGAACGGCGTGATGCCGGCTACAACACCAATCGGATAACGGTACATCCCGGACTCCAGATTGGTGGCGATGTCGGGAAGCTGTTTGCCCATCATCAGCGTGGGCGCGCCGGCTGCAAATTCCACGCACTCGATGCCGCGCTGCACTTCGCCGTAGGCTTCTGCATAGCTTTTGCCGTTCTCCGCCGTAATCAGCCGTGCCAGCTCCTCCCAGTGCTCCACAAGCAGTTGTTGATACTTGAACAGAATGCGCGCGCGGCGAGGCACGGCGGTCTTCGCCCAGGAGCGCCCCGCTTTGGCTGCTGCCTGCACCGCCAGGTCTACCTCCTCCTTGGTCGAAAGCGGCACGTAAGCGAGAATCTCCTCCGTCGCCGGATTGTAGACGGGATCGGTTTTTTCGGATCGGGATGGCACAAATTGTCCGCCGATATAATTGCTCAGGGTTTGCGTCATGGCTGGTTGGCCCCTTTCGATTGAATCAGTTAGCGTGTTTGATTGGATCCGTTAGGATATTGGTTAGGATCAGTCAGGATATTTATTGAGATTGGTCAGGATATTAGTTGAGATCACTCAGGATAGTTATTGAGAGCACTCAGGATAATTTGTTGGGATCTCTCAGGATAGTTATTGAGGGCACTCAGGATATTCAGTAGAATCCGTCAGGACCTTCGATAAAAATCAGAGAGCCTTCGCCAAGCTATATAAGTCACCGTAAATGAATGGTCAGATGCACGGTACCTAGGTATTAGCCGTGATCTCCCCTCGTTTACAGCGCTCCATATAATCGTGAACCGCTTCGCTTGTCGGCATGGCGTCGGAGCAGCTGTGGCTGGAGATGACAATGCTTGCCGCCGCGCTGCCGAATTCCATGGAGCGCTCAATGGTCCAGCCCTGCATTAGGCCGTACAGAAAGCCGGCAGCGTACGAATCCCCTGCCCCGAACGTCTTGATGACCTTCGCGGGAAAGCTTTGAGCCGTATGGCTGGTGCCGTCCGGTGTATATGCGATGGAGCCCTCCTTGCCGTGCTTGATAATGACGATCCTGGCGCTGTAGTCAAACCACTTGGCCGCCGTGATGCGATCGCTCCGCTCCGGATTCCCTCCGAACTGCTCCATCATGTCGAACTCCTCGCGCGTACCGAGGATGATATCGCATTTTTCAGCCGCCAGATTATAATAGGTCGCCGTTTCCTGAGGGGATTTCCAAGTGTACGGACGGTAATCCAGATCAAACGCGATCACGGCGCCGTGGCGCTTGGCATATTCCAGAGCCAGGAACACCGCTTCCCGGGAAGGGCTGGCCGCAAGCGCGGTTCCGGAGATCAGCACCATTTTGGCGGAGGCGATCAATTCCTCGTTCACGTCTCCCGTCTCCAGCAGCAAATCCGCAGCGTTGTCGCGATACATCAAGATACTGCAGTCGGTCGGACTTTTGATTTCGGTAAAAGCCAGCCCCGTCACGGCACCGGTACGATCGGTCGTTACACCCTGCGTCGCAATTCCGTTATCCTTCAGATATTGGGTAATAAAACGCCCCATTTGATCGTCCGCCACCTTGCCGATGAAGCCCGTATTCAGACCTAGGCGGGCCATCCCAATACAGATGTTAGCGGGAGATCCGCCCACATACTTGGTAAACGTGCTGGTCTCTTCCATCGGCCGATTAATCTCATTGGCGTTCAAATCGATGCATAATCTCCCCACGGCGACAAAATCCACCGGTTTTTGGTCGTTGAACGTGATTTCACTCATGGATGAACCTCCTTGATCAGATCGGCCCACGCTGAGCATTCATAGGAAAATATGGCTCCGCTTTTCAATGGCCGTAATCACTTGCAGCTCTTAATCCTAGATTTCTAAAAGAAACGGTTGTCTGGTGTCCGATAAACAAGCTAGTATCCTGCATTACATTTTGAACCTTCCGAATTAGCATCAGCCTGGTTTCGACTCACGACCGGGAACGCCTTCAGACCTGCGGCTTGAGCTGGCCTTCCAGACGATCCAGGTATTCGATCGCCCGCTGAGCATACGCCTTGGCCGGATGCAGCGCAGGATCCTGTTCTCCTTCCAGCATCGCCCAGCCGTTATAACCGCGCTCCATGAGCTCTCCGATAATCGGCGCAAAATCGATGCAGCCATCGCCGGGAACCGTGAACACGCCCCTGCGGATACAGCTCACGAAATCGCAGCCATCTAGACGTGCCTGCTCCAAGATTTCATGCCGGATATCCTTCAGGTGGATATACGCGATCCGGTCATAATGCTTGCGGAGCAGCTCGAGCGGATCGCTTCCCCCGTAATAGGCATGGCCGGTATCGTAGAGGAGAAACACGAGCGAAGGGTCGGTCATTGCCATCAGCCGGTCGATTTCGGCCGGCTGCTCCACGACCGTGCCGCCATGGTGATGATACGTTAGCTTCATGCCGTAGCTCGCCGCAATTTCGCCGGCCTGGTTGAGTCCCTCCGCCAGGCTTTCCCACCCCGCGTCATCCAGTCGTAGAACGACACGCTCGTTCGGCGTCCGCCGGGGATCGAAGTGCAGCGAGCCTCCAACCTCCGCCGTGCTGATGACCTTGCTGCCGAATCCGGCCAGAAACTCCGCATGCCGGCGGTAGTCCTCCAGCTCCTGCTTCCGGTAAACGGGATCGGAGAACAGCACGGACTTCCACTGGGAAACCAGTTGAATGCCGCGGGACTCCAGTTCCCGCTTCAGCACCGCCGGATCCTTTGGGAATTTCCTGCCCATCTCCGTACCCGTCAAACCCAAAGCCGCAATATCATCCACAATCGTTTCAAACGTTGTGTCAACTCCATGCTCTCTGACATCCTCGCCGACCCAGTTGATGGGGTGGATCCCCAGCTTGAACAGCCTATTGCTCATATTCAGCGCTCCTTTGCATTGTTTGGTAGAGTATGCTCCTATACTCCAGGTCCCTTAATAGAACCGGCTTCCTTACACGAGACATTTCTATAAACATTCCTTGCCCTTGGTTTCAAGCCCCGAGCCGCTTAGTACTGACCCTCTTCCGCTAGTTAGTAAGATCTTGCCTGCTTTGTTGCTCCAGCTGTCGGCAGGGAGTTGCTTCCTTACCGCTGCAGCCGCTAATACGGCCTTGCTTCCTTGCTCCGGGCAGCCATCTCGCGCTGGGCCTCCGTCACCTTGCTCGATACGGATACCTCCGGCACCTCCACACGCCACCAAGACTCGTAACCGTCGGTGTTCGTTCCCGGGACCACCGGAATCTCGATCAGGGTCGTGACGGGCTCCTGCCGGGCCTGGAGCAGCGCTGCCCGCAGCTCCTCCGGCGTGCCGGCCTTGTAGGCTTTGGCGCCGAGCGCCCGCGCGTGCGCGGCGAAATCAATCGGGAGGTATTCCCCGGTCAGGCGGCCCGTGCCCTCCTCGCGGCGGCGGAATTCGTTGCCGAAGCCGTCACTGCCGTTGCTCCGCTGCAGATTGTGAATGCACTGGAAGCCGTGGTTGTCGAACAGCAAGATCGTAATCTTGCGGCCTTCCTGCAAGCTGGTGACTAGCTCCGAGTGCATCATCAGATAACTGCCGTCGCCGACCAGCGCATAGACCTCGCGGTCCGGTTCTGCCAACGCCACACCAAGGGCGCCGCCCACCTCATACCCCATACAGGAGAACCCATACTCCATGTGGTATGTCTTCGCTTCGGGGGCTCTCCATAGCCGGTGCAGATCCCCCGGTAGACTGCCTGCCGCACAGACGATGACCGAGGTCGGAGGAATGACCTCATTGATGACGCCAAGCGCCCTCGTCTGCGACAAGCCATCCGGATGCTCGGCGGCGTACAACCGATCCACCTCGCGGTCCCACTCCGCTTTCAGCCCGGCGAGCTCGCCTTCTTCATATGCGGCTTGATAGCCGTCCTGCGACAGCTTAGCATGCAGCGCCTTTAGACCTTCCTTCGCATCGGTCACCAGCGCTTCGCCGCCAAGCTTAACGCTGTCCGCAGCGTTGACGTTCAGGTTTAGGAACGAAACATCCTCCCGCTGAAACGCCCATTTGGAGGACGTCGTAAAGTCCGTATACCGGGTGCCGATGCCGATGATCAAATCCGCTTCTGCCGCGGTACGGTTCGCCGCCAGCGAGCCGGTCACGCCGATCGCCCCCAGGTTCAAGGGGTGATTCCAGGGAAGCGCGCTTTTGCCGGCCTGCGTTTCGGCGACTGGGATTCCGAAGGCTTCTGCAAAAGCAGCAAGCTGCCCGGTTGCATCGCTGTAATGCACGCCGCCTCCGGCGATGATCAGCGGGCGCTTGCTCGCGGCAATCCGTGCGGCTGCCCGCTGCAGCCCTTCCGCCGACGGCGGGCGTCGATCGATGACATGAACGGTTTTCTCGAACAGCGAATCCGGATAGTCGTACGCCTCAGCCTGCACGTCCTGCGGCAGCGCCAGCGTCACCGCCCCCGTCTCCGCCGGATCGGTCAGCACGCGGATCGCCTGCCGTGCCGCTGCGATCAGCTGCTCCGGCCGGGATATCCGATCCCAGTACCGGCTCACCGGCTTGAATGCATCGGCCGCCGAAACGGTATAATCCGACGGGGCCTCGATCTGCTGAAGCACCGGATCAGGCTGACGGCAGGCGAAATTGTCGCCTGGGAGGAGCAGCACCGGAATGCGGTTCACCGTTGCCGTAGCTGCCGCGGTAACCATATTCAAGGCACCGGGACCGATGGATGAGGTGCAGGCCCAAATCTGCCGGCGATTCTTCTGCTTGGCGTAGGCCGCCGCGGCATGCACCATGCCCTGCTCGTTTTTGCCCTGCACATAAACCAGGTCCCCCGCGCTTCGTTCCAATGCCTCGCCAAGGCCGGTCACATTGCCGTGCCCGAAAATCCCCATCACCCCGTGCACAAATTTCGTCTCCACTCCGTCGACAGAAACATACTGTGCATCCAGGAACCTCAGCAGCGCCTGGGCCATCGTTAATCTTGTCGTTGTCAACCGGTTCATCTCCTTTTCGCTCATCTTCTCTTGAATCCAAACGGGAAAGCGGGATAGCGGGAAAGCCATCTATTAATTAAGCGCTTAACCTAGTGCACCGAAGCGCTTATATCCTTTAGCGGATTAAGCGCTTTAACGAAAGTGTATGCCTTACTTGAGGCCCTGCATGCCTTTCAATTTCATAATTTCCACGCACGACAGCATCATGATGCCGATCCCGTGGTTGTCGTTCAGCACCGTAAGCAGATCATGCTTGTAATAGTCCCCCGTAAAGGAATAACGGGACCCGCTGCACACCCCATGCACGCTGCCGCTGCGATCGATGACATGCTCGGTCAGCCCCTGCCATGCCCGAATGGCGGCCTCGGCGAACCGTCCGGGATTCTCCAGCCAGCCAAACCTCACGCCTCTGGCAAAGGCGTAAGCGAACATCGCCGTGCAGGAAGCCTCCTCATAAGCCTCCGGATCGGTAATGACCTGTCTCCAGAGCCCTGACTCGCCCTGATAGGAAGCGATCCCGGCGCACAGCTCGCGGAAAAATCCAAGCAGTGCCGGGCGGTCCTTATGATCGTCCGGCAGACGCTCCAGCAGCTCGGATAGGGAGAACAGGCTCCAGCCGTTTCCGCGTCCCCACGGTATCCGGGTCGCCTTCCCGTATTTGAAATCAAATACGTGACTCATCACGCCTTCCTCCGGCATGAACAGATACTCCCGGTATCTCAGAAACTGCCTTGCCGCTTCGTCCAGATAGGTGGAATCGCCTGTAATCCCGGCGTACCGCGACAAGAACGGCGTGCTCATGTACAGATCGTCTGCCCACATCGTATCCGCGGAATACTCGGAAACGCACAGCCGGTAAAAAGCCCCGTCCTCCCGGCGTTCCAGGCGGTTCGCCATAAAATCCGCAATGACCTCCGCGACCTTCAAATCCTCCGGACTGCCGCCGTTTTCCGCATAGGCTTCCAGCATCGCGGAGCCGAAGGACCCGCAGTTGTCCAGCATCTTGATCAGCACCAGCTGATGGTTAATGGACGGAAAGCCGTACGAATCCCGGTCCCAGACCGCGTATTCGTACCATGACGTGCAGATGCCGATATGTGCCCGGGCATATTCCGCAATATCCGGCCGTCCCAACTCTCGCGCGGTCTGCAGCAGACCATACATCGTCACGCCCAGCGGATAGTCCCAACGCCCGAAGTTGGTGGCCGAGCCGGAGGTCCATTTGTTGCTCAGCATGGCGTTCTCATAGAACGGCCTGACCCGGCAGCCCGGCGCATCCAGGGACCATCCGGTCAAGCCGCGGCCGTCCGCGAGCTGGAACAGCCTCTTGACCGTGCACACCTCCTCCGGCGTTTCCTCCTTCGCTGCCGCCAGCGGGCCGGCATACAACCAAGGAGACGGCGCCCCCTGTACCGGAACAGGGAGCACGAATTCCAGCTCTTCCCCAGCATGATAGGCCTGAAGCTGAAATCCCCATCCGGACGGCCCGCTGGAGCAGCGGACCAGCAAATCCCCTCGGCAGCTCGCGGCAGGCAGCTCACAGCGGAAGTCTCCTCCCTTTTGAAGGTCTAGGACCGGTACAGGATGTCCGCCGATCCAGACCTGCAGCCTGCCCCAAGCACGGCCTCTAAGCTCAATCGGATCGTCTGCGGCAGGCACCTTCAATCGGCTCCAGGCATACCCCGATACCGCTGCCCCCGGCAAGCCGAACATTCGCTCAAAATTCGGCTTCACCGCTTCCTGCTCGCTCCAGCCTGTAACCGGGAGCCAGCTCACGCCCGTATCGTCTTCGCTTCCGTGGGCGTTCGGAAAGCGGCCGCTTTCGCCGAATAGGCCGGCCGTCAGCGGCCCGGAATACGCCCAGCCGGCGGCCCCCTTCCGGTCCGCAAACGGGGACAGCACCTGCAGAATTCGGACCTTGCCCTCCTGGGCGCCAAAGCGACAGCCGAATCCGGCCTCAGTCCTGCGCGCCTCAATCAACAACGTGTTCCAGCCCGGATTCAATACCAGCGGAACGACAATCTTCGCATCGGGCTTCATCTCGTCCTCGGCTCCTGAACGGTACATCAGCTGCTCGTTCAGATAGAAGCGGACCGGGCTGAACGGCATGATCGCGGCATCCAGCGACCGTTCATCGTCGCTCCACACCAGACCAAGCGCAAAGGCAACGTCCCCCTGCTTCGCATCCCGAAACCGGTCGCCGAAGTTAAAGTCGTAGAACCCTTCTCCGGTCTGAAGAATCCCCGTACAAGCGAACGACCGCAGCGCGAACGGAATTTCCGGGTTCGCCCCGATGTAGCGCCCGGCAATCGTCTTCAGAATGCCGGCATCATCATCGCCGAGCCAATACCGGATGCTCTCGCGGGTCTCGATATAGCTTGTCATGAAGATTCGCCTCCTTCCGTTCGGCCGTTCGCTGCCATCGGAGAAAGCTTGATATCAATCTCCTTCACGAACGGAGTCACCACATTCAGCAGCAGCGTACGGAACCCGAGCGGATACGCCGCTTCCCGAACGCCTGCCGCCGTATGCTCAAATCCGGCGCCACTGATCTCCATCCAGTCGCCGCCCGCTTCATAACGGATGCTCCCTCCCATCCAGAACTGGGTATCCACGCCCGCAGGAGCAAGCTCACCGCCGCTAAGGGCTCCGGCAGCAGGAAAAATAAGCGAGATTTGCGACACGACATCCTCCGGCTCTGTCGAGGAGATGACCAGCCTCCAGCCTTCGCTCGTCTCCACCACATCCACCTCCACCTTGTGCCGCTGGACATGCGTCTGCGGGCGGCAGTGATGCGGCAGCAAGTACCAAGGGCTGACGTCTTCGCCTGCGCTTGCAGGCAGATCGGCTTCCGGCACCGGTCCGTTGTAGCCCTTTTCCTGTTCGCCGGATAGCCGGTATCCCTGCTCCAGCGGTGCCATCCGGCTCATCTTGACGAAGCCGGGCTCGAAATACGAGGCAAACTGCACGCCGAGCAGACGGGCCGCACCATGTCGAAGCGAAAAGAAGGAAGACATCTCCGTGCTTACCGTCACACTGGTATGGCCCTCACGGATTCGCGCCACCGGGGCGCCAAAATCCGTGTGCATCCGGCTGTAGCGGATAACGCCGTGATGGCCGGCGTCTGCAAAGCCGGACAAATAGCGCTCCCTGGGAAAATCACCGTTCAGCACGATTCGGTAGTTCTCCGGCATCGGCTTCGTCTCCGCATCTTCCCGCTGAAGCGCTGGATCCAGCAGCAGCCGCACGGCGGCATTCGTCGGCGCTCCGCCGGGATGCTTCAGCAAAGCCAGCGACTGCTCGGCCATGCCTTGGAATACCGGGTCCTCGTCCAGTGAAGCCATCATCAGACTAGGCAGAAAATACCCCGACATATCGAAGCTTTGGCCGAAATCCTGCCGCCCGGAATATTCGGTGACGATCTCTCCGTCCGGGTGGACCAGATAGGACATCATCTTCAGGTTGGCCCGGACCGGCACCAGAAGCTCCGGACGCTTCAGCAGCCTGGCCGCATGAATCAGCATGACATCGCTGACGACGTTGTAAATCCCGTTGCTGCGCTCGGTCCACTCCCCGTCAGCCGTGGCATCCATGCCTTCCGCGAGCCACGCCCTGGCCCGCTTCAAGGCATCCGGCGAATCAAAGAGCTCGTTCAAGAAGCCCAGCGCTGCGCAGATGACCCACCGATGATTCGGCGTATGGCAGCCTCCGGTAATCAGCGCGGGCAAGGTCCGTTCCAGGAACAGGAGCATATCCGCAACCGCACCCTTCAAGTCCTCCCAGCCGTCAGCCATAAGCAGCTGCGCGGTTTGCGCGTAACCAACCACCACGAAGGCGGTATCCGGCGGGGAATGGAAATTCGTCCAGCCGGGCGATATCGTGCCGTCGCTATGCTGAGCCGCAAGCATGTAACGCGCGGCAAGCGCAAATCGACGGGCCAGCTCGTGATTGCGGTAATATTCGGAGGCCGGATTGCAAAGCGCGGCGGCCCAGATGGCCATGGCGGTCGGCGTCCCGCTGTTATGGTTGGGCGAAGGCAGCCCGTTCTCGATCGTGCGGACCCCGCCGTACCAGCGGTGCTCCGGCTCCATGATCTGGCGGTCCATCGCCTCCCGCACCCAGCTGTCGTTCACTTCAAAAACCCTGTTATACATCATAAGCTCCCCCTGATCTCCGTCATCCTTAACCTTTTACCGCTCCCAGCATAACGCCGCTGACAAAGTAACGCTGCAGCCAAGGGTACACGATCAGAATCGGTACCGTGGCAAACACGACGCTCGCCGCTTTCAGGCTTTCCGTGGCTGCTCTAATACCTGCGGAAGGTCCCTCGTTGCGGGTCAAATCCGTAATCATATTGTTCTGCACCAGCTGGTACAGCTTCAGCTGCAGCGGATAGAGCTCTTCCTTCGTGATATACAGGAGCGTGTCCTGAAATCCGTTCCAGCGCCCGACGGCATAGAACAGGCTTAGCGTCGCGATCACCGGCAAGGATAGCGGCAGGATGATCCGCAGCATCGTCCCGATCTGGCTCGTGCCGTCAATCTCGGCCGCTTCCTCGAGGCTTTCCGGAATACCGTTGAAGAAGGAGATCAGGATGATGAGATAGAACGGACTGATCAATCCCGGCAGAACCAATGACCAGATCGTATTCAACAAGTTCAAGTCTTTTACGAGGATGTACTCCGGGATGATGCCCCCGCTGAAGAACATGGTCACGATGATAATGAACATGAAAAATTTGCGGCCCTTCAGCTTCTTTTTCGTCAGCGGGTAAGCGGCAATAATCGTCATGATCATGCACATCACCGTCGTCAGCAGCGTCAGCATCACCGTAAAGCCAAGAGACCGGATCATGCTGGAATCGGAGAATACGGATTGATAAGCCTGAAGGCTGAATTCCACCGGAAACAACGTCACGTCCCCCGACGTTACCGCCCGGTTGGAGCTGAAGGATATCGCGATAATATGGAAGAAGGGTGCCAGGCAAATAAGAACGAACACCGCAAGCAGGATGATGTTTACGGTATCAAAAACACGGTTCGACACACGCTCGCTCATGAGTGAAGCTCCTTTCTGTACAACGTTAAATGATGGATTCGTCCGTCAGCTTTTTCGATGCATAGTTCGCGCCCAGCAGGAAGATCAAACCGACCACCGCCTGGAACAAGCCGACCACCGTCGCCAGCGTATACTGTCCGGATTCCAGACCCGTCCGGTACACATAGGTGCTGAGCACGTCGGAATAATCCATGACCGCTTTATTGCCGATGACGAACGGACGGTCGAAGCCGATCGCGATCATATTGCCGAGGTTGATGATGAGCAGCGTGACGACCGTGGTCTTCAGGCCCGGCAGCGTGATATGCCGTATCCGCTTGAACCGGCCCGCTCCGTCCACCTCCGCCGCTTCATACAGCTCCTTATTGATGCCGGTCAATGCCGCCAGATAGAGAATGGTTCCCCAGCCTGCGCTCTGCCACACACCCGTCGCCAGGTAAGTAATAAGCCACGTGTCTTTGTCAGTCAGGAAAGGCACCGATTCAAAGCCAAGCGCCATCAGCACGTTGTTGATCATGCCGGATTGCGTGCCGAACACCTGGTACACAATGCCGCCTATAATAACCCATGAAATGAAATGGGGAATATACAAAATCGTTTGGGATAACCGTTTAAACCATCGGATCCGGAGCTCATGCAGCATAATCGCCAGAATCAAAGGCGCCGGAAATGAAACCAGGAGGTCTAACAGATTAAGCATCAGCGTGTTGCGCAATGTTTTATAAAAATCCTGGGTTTGGAAGACTTCACGGAAGGCATCCAGCCCGATCCATTCGCTTCCGGTAATGCCTTGGAAGAAGTTGAAATCCTTAAACGCGATCTGAACGCCCCACATCGGGCCGTATTTGAAAATGATGAAATAAACCAGCGGCAGAACAAGCAGTGCATATAATTGCCAGTACCGGCGCAGATAAACGGTTCCACTCATCTGAATCATCCTCTCCTTGCTCATGACGCCGGGAACGAAGGAACGGCCTCAACGTTGACAGCCGTCCTTCCCCATATCCCGCTGCGGATTATCTTGTTATTTAGACTGCATTTCCTGATAAACCTTGGTCCGCTCGTCGAGGATCGCCTGACCGCCGCTGACCATGTAATCCTTCATCGTGGTTTCGAAGGTTTTCTCGAAGTCTTCCGGTTTGGCCATGGCCGTCTTGACGATCATCTCTTCGTATTTCGCCTGCAGGTTCGTGCCGTACTTCGCTTCCGATTCGATCGGACGGTCAAAGTTGACCGGCTTGAACGTATCCGTCGCCGCGATTTCCACTGCCTTGCGGTGCAGATCCTGGAATCGTTCCGGGAAGTTGGTGGTCAGCTTCTCCCGGTTCTGCGCATCGTCGCCGACAAAGTTGCCGTTGGCAATAATGGCAATATCGCCGGAGTTATACAGACGGTCAATCACATCCTGAGGGGCGTCCGGCTTGATGACGGGAATGCCGTCGACCATTTCGTAGTTTTCGCCTTCCACGCCGTTTTGCAGAGCCAGTAGATTCTCAGGGGCGGCCATCCAGTTCAGGTATTTTATCGCTTCGACCGCATGCTTGCTTGTTTTCGGGATCATGATGTACATGCCGTTTGGCGCGTACTCAGGCTTTGCGTGCTTGCCTTCGGAGTTGGTGAACGGGTCCACCGGCTCCAGCTTGGCATCCGGCTGGTTTTTCAGCAGCGTATCATAGGTGCCGTCCGCGTAATACAGGTTCGGATAATCCTCTGTCAAAAAGCCTACGAGACCGTTTGTCACATCCTGGGTCAGCTGCTTCTTGTCCTCGTCCAAACTGAAATCGCGGCTCATCAGCCCCTCATTGTACAGCTTGTTCATGAATTGGAGCGCATCCTTGAAGCCCGGCAGCAGAGTCGGGTAGTCGTTGGCCCCGAGCTTTTGAATCAACGTGTACTTCTGCTCCTCCGTGGTCGGCTGGATAAAGGACCAGATCAGCGGATCATATTGCGCCGGTTCGATCGTCATGCCGAAAGGAATAACCTTGCCGCCGGTTTCCCCGGGATCCTTTTCTTTAAAAGCCTTCAGCACCTCGTACAGCTCCTCCGTCGTTTGAGGAACATCCATGCCGAGCTTATCCAGCCAATCCGTGCGGATAAAGGAAGAATACTTGCCCAGGAATGCCCGTTTTCCGGGAACGGCGAACTGTTTGCCCATGTACTGGCCGTAGCTCATCGCGTCCTCATCGAGAAACGCCTTCAAATTCGGGCCATGCTCGTTGATCAGATCGGTCAGCTCCGTCAAACCGCCCTGCTCGGCATAACGGTTGAAGGTGGGCGTGTCATACGTAAACACGATATCCGGCACGTCGCCGCCGCTGGCCATGAGAACATTCAGCTTCTTGATTTCTTCCGAACGGGGTACCGGTACGAATTCCATCTTAATGTTGTTAGGGGTTCCAAAGTTGTCCTGAATATATCTCGTAAGGTAACTGTCGGTGATCGTGTACGGCTCCGGCGTATTGCCGCGGTCGAAGATCTCGACCTTCAGCGTGACCTGCTTACCATCATTGGATCCGGAGCTTCCGCCTGAGGTATCGGTGTTGCCGCCCGATTTTGAAGAGCATCCGGATAATACGACCGTTCCGGCCATCAGCATCACGAGCGAGAGCTTTGCGAGCTTGCCCCACGTTTTCTTGCTTGCCGCCATAGTTACATCCCCTTTTCGTTTAAATATGTCCCTGCCGATTCGCGCCGATCTTTTTTAATGAAAATGTCCTGCGGGGACAGCCGGGAATCCGGCTTCGCCTGCCACCAGTGTAAGCGCTTAACCTTTTGGGTGTCCTCAGTATGCCTTAGCGGCCGGCGAATGACAATAAACCAAATTCCAAACGCTACAAACCCCGCGGTTACAAGGTTTTTCGGATATCGAATGACTGTTTTCGCATAATAAACCGATTTCAAATGTGGCTGAATACCCTGCTGCACCGGCGTTTGCTGCCAAGCTGCGACTCCCGATCCAGTGTGATTGACAGGCTACGATATGCCCGATATTCGTAAAATACGAAACGGGTGCAGCTTCCGCTTTGGAATGTTCTGCACCCGTTGCTTGATCCATATATACGATAAACCATTTTCGTAATCCAAACCGCTTTCTAGGAATCCGAACCCTTCGTCATCCAAACCGCCTTCTAGGATTCCAGAACGTTTTCTTCATCCAACCGCCTTCTAGGATTCCAGCTCCGTACCCGGCGAGGCCTTCATTTTGAGCTTGCGGTAATCCCCCGGCGTCATCCCCACCGTCCGTTTGAACACCCGGCCAAACGTTATCGCGTTGGCATACCCGATTTTCTCCGCAATTTCCTGGGTCGAAAGCTCGGTACCCGCCAGCAGCTCCTCCGCCCGCTCCATCCGCAGTTGCACCAGAAAATCGACGAACTTCATATTGTATTCCATTTTAAACAGATAGCTTGCATACTTTCCGGAGATCTGGAAACGGTCGCTGAGATGCTTGAGGGATAAATCCGGATCCTCAAAATGCTCCTCGATATAATGCTTCATCTCGCTGATCATGGCACGATAGCTTTTCGTTTCGCTGAGCGCTACGTAAGTGCGGTATATTTCCGTTAAATGGTCACTGATGCTGATCTGCAGCTCATCCAGGGTCGCTGCGCCGGCAAGAACTGGCTCCATGCCTTCCGACAGCTGGCTGCGCAGCTCGTCGGATAACGCGCCGACCTCCCGGGAGAGGAGCTGAAGCATGCTTTTGACCAGAGAGCGGATGATATCATCCTTCAGCCGCTCTTCCTTGAACGAAACGAACATGTTCTTCAGCCGGGTTCTCCACCCTTCGTTATTTAAGCGGAAGTCCTTCACCAGCTCCGAAATCTCCGTCAGATAAGGAAGCAGATGGCTTAAATCGCCTTTGGACAGCTCGTCGCCGACCAGCACGGCGTGCTTGCCCATCGCCAGCCTGTGTCCAAGCGCCTCGGAGGCGGAGCGGTACGATGCTCCGATCTCCTGGAGGCCGGCAACCTTGCCGCCCAGTCCGAAGCTCACCGACATGCGGAGCTTGTCCTCGACCCAGCCCCTGCATTCCTCGGCAGCGTGGATCAGACCCTCGCGATAGTCGCCTTCATCTTCGGGCAATGCAATCAGAATACCGATGCGGCTGCCGGTAATCCATTCAAGCCAGCTGTGGAAGCCGGCGTTGCGTGAGATTTCCTGGAACACGTTCATCAACGCAAACTTCAGCACGTTCTGGTCACGGACGGTATGAACGTCCCGAAAACCGCTGTAATCATTGATTTCGCCAAGCATCACGGCATAACCGGCCGTCTTCGCCGGCAGCTGCATCGGAGCCAGCTCGGCCATGCGGGATTGCAGCTCCTCCTCGGGCTTCTGCCCGCTGATCAGGTCCATAAACAGCTGGCTGCGCTGAAGCTGAAGATTCTCGTGCTGCTTTTTGTCATAATCCATGGACCGGCTGATCAGGCTCTCAAGCGCACTGTCGATCATGGACAGCTCATCCTTGGCCGCCTGCGGCATGCTGAGCTGAATGGACTCCACGCGGTTCATCAGCGCTTTGATCGGCTGATAGTTCCGTCTGGTAATATAAACGATGTAGATAATGGCGAGCACCACGGTCACAAAGCCGATCACGATCCAGATGTAGGACACGACCGACACCCAGGCATAGAGCTGGCCCGCCCGGAGGCCGCTTTCAAACGTCCACCCCAGCTGATCCGATTGCAGCGTCGTCAGCACCTTGCCTTCTTTGGCCCGGTTATCCCCTCCCATTCGGGACGCTTCGAAGATCAGCTCTCCGCCGGAGTCCAGAATATTCAAAAAGGAAACGCTGTCATTTATCATCGGATTGATCATCTGCTCCACCCGGTAGATGCCGACGTTGATTACAAGCAGACCCTGAGTGCCGAAGGGGAGCGGCAAATTTTTATGCATGGAGATGACCTGCTTCGGCTTGCTTTCGCCCAGGCCCGTCATGGAGCGCACGGCCGACCAGCCCCGGTAATCGGGCTCCTTCAGAGCTTGCTCGATGAACGACCGGTCCGGGAACGATTGGAGCGGACTCTGGCCGCTTGTGGTTAGCACCGACTGATCCGAATGGCGGTACAAATAGACCGATTCTATCAGACCGCTTCCCGTCTGCAGTCCGCGCAGGCGCTTCACCAGCGAGTGCATCAGGTTCTGATCGGATGAAGGGTCGCTGAACAGATAGCTGGAGTAGAGGGAGCTGGTCTCCACTTCGTTCAGCACGTCCATTTCAATGGCATTGATAGAGCGGTCCAGGTCTTCCATAATAAACCGCGTGGAAATCCCGTTCGCCTTGGCCGCCTCTTCACGCGAGGCTTCGTTGAACATAATGAAAGAAAGAAACACGATGATCGTAATCGTAATGAGGAAAATGGGAAAATAGGAGAGAAGCAGCTTGCGATACCAGTTGTGCTGCAAAGGGTTCAGTCCTTTCTCTTCCAGGTTAAGCGTTTTACTTATGCTTGTGCTATATTGTAGCACGTTCTTGTCTCTCTCTGAAAGAGGGGTGTCCCTGGTGAAAGGACCTCTGGATGAAGCTGCTGCCTTCAGACGACAATCTGGACGCTAAAAAAAGGAGTGATGCCCGCACCGGCATCACTCCTTCTTATTCACACGCTTGGGATCGCTTGGTTCGAACGTTGTGCGTCCTCGCGCTTTATTTCCTTTATGGGATCGCTATGCTGCAAACGCTGCGCGTCCTCTTATCGTTCAGGGGATCGCTCACTCGCTAGCTACTTACACACCCTTACAAGCTTCCTTTATTTCACTAGCTGCCCCCGCGTTACGCCGAGCTGGTTGGTCGCCTTCAGCGTTTTCCACACCTGGGTTCCGCTGATCTCTCCGCGAAGAGCACGGTTGTACAGATCGATGACCTGATGAACCTGCTCCGGCGTTTCTTCCAGGAATTCCACCCGGTAGCGCGGCACGCCGAGCTCCATGAAGTTCGAGAGGTATTCCGCACCGGACTGCTCAATGGCGTTGTATACCGTGTTGCGGCAGCCTTCGTCCACGCGCACCGGATGGGACATGCCGATCCGGTCCTGCAGCGATGCCCGATGCGCCTCGCACGGACGTCCGCAGTTCGTGTAATCCGTGCCTTCGCTAAGGAAGGTACAGTACACGCAGTGCTCGGTATGGAACATCGGCAGATGCTGATGAATGACGATCTCCAGCTTCGACGTGTCCGCCTTGCGGAGAAGATCCACCATCTGCTGGATGTTCAGGTCATAGGAAGGCGTGACGACGTCGCAGCCGACTTCGGTGAACAGGTCAACCGTTTTGTGGTTGGCAATGTTCAGGGAGAAGTCGCCGATCAGCCGGGGATGCTTCGCCCCCGGGTTCTCCATCCGGTGGCGCAGGTAGAAATACAGCGCCCCGGTGTTGCGCACCAGCACGGCGTCCGGCTGGAGGCGCAGGATGTTGTTATGGTAGCCGTTCTCGCCCGGCATGTGGATGCGCGGCGTAGCCAGCGCAATCTGCTTGCCGGCTGCCCGGACGGCTTCCACCGCTGCCGGGAACTGCTTGATGAACTCGAAGTCGGCGTAGATCATCTCGACGCCGGCTTCGAGCGCAGCCTGCACCTGCGGCAGGCTGCGGCACAGCGCGGTCAGCTGCGCTTCCCCGCGCGCCACCGGCGCTGCAGGCGAAGCTGCATCGCCATAAACCTCCACCGCCCGCTTCACGTACACGGGCGGCTTCGGCCGCTCGCCGGCAAGCTGCTCCACCGCACGGCGGCGGATGCTGTTCAGCTCGCGAATCGGCACGATGACGTCGCCGTACAGGTCGACGTCCAGTTCCTCAAGCTGGAACACCGTTCCGCCCAGGCGGCCCAGCTGCTCCTCGAGAATCTCCCGATTCAGGGGCCGCTTTTGGGCGACTTCCAGCTCCAGCTCCGAATCCACCTGGACCGTCGTGCCCTTCTGCACATCGGTCCACCAGGTCGACAGCGGCTGTCCCGGACGTCCGCTCACCCGCACATGCACCGGGAACACCCGGTACGGCTTGTCCGTCTCGAACGTCTGGCGAAGGCGCTTGTCCAGCGCCGGATCGCTCGTCTTCCAGATCCGGTCGCCGACATGAACCTTGCGCAGATCCACATCGCTGCGGCCCGGCACGATATCGATGATCCAGCCCTCCTGCGCCTCGCCCTCCAGCTTGACGCCTTTGCGGCGCACGTCATAGACGCGCCCGCCTTCTTCCTTCTTCGTCGGGTCGCCTGCATCGAATACGATGCCGTCGCCGCGCTTCAGCGGCGCTTCCAGCTTGCAGACGACGCCGTCGCGCAGGATCTGCTCCACCCGGCCGAGATACACGCCGCGGCTTTTCGGGAATGTGCCCTCAACCAGCTTTTTATTATTCGTGCCTTCCAGGAAACCATGCGTGAAGCCGCGCGAGAAGCTCTGCTGCAGCTCGCGGACCTCTTCCTTGCTCGGACGCGCATCCTCGCCGTCGAAATAACGGTCAATGGCTTTCCGGTACTTGCTCACGACGTTCGCCACATATTCAGGGCTCTTCAGACGTCCCTCAATCTTGAAGGAGGTCACGCCCGCTTCAATCAGCTCCGGCATCAGGTCAATCGCCGCCAAATCCTTCGGAGACAGCAGGTATGCCACATCGCCCATCGGCTTCTGCTCCCCGTCCACGATCAGATCATACGGCAGGCGGCATGCCTGCGCGCACTCGCCGCGGTTTGCCGAACGGCCGCCCCACATTTCGGAGGTCAGGCACTGTCCCGAGTACGATACACACAGTGCACCGTGCACAAAAACTTCCATCGGCAGCTTCGCTTGCTCGCCAATCTTCTGAATTTGCTTCAGATTGTTCTCCCGTCCCAGCACGACCCGCTCCATATTGAACGGCTTCGTGAACTCGACCGCCTCCGGCGACGTAATCGTCATCTGGGTAGAGCCATGTATCGGGAAATCCGGCGAGATTTCGCGGATCAGCTTCACGAGCCCCAAATCCTGCACGATCACCGCGTCCACGCCAGCGTCCACGCACGCATCGATCAGTTCCTTGGCATCCTCCAGCTCGTTCTCAAACACCAGGATATTAAAGGTCAGGAACCCCTTAACCCCATAGCTGTGCAGGAATGCCATAATCTCGGGAAGCTCGTCCATCCGGAAATTGTTCGCCCGCGCCCGGGCGTTAAACTTCTCGACGCCGAAAAAAATCGCATCCGCGCCGTTCGCCACGGCCGCCCGCATGCAGTCCCAATCGCCTGCCGGCGCCAGCAGCTCCACGTCTTCTCTTCGCAACGCTTTTGTGTCCATCGATATCCTCCATCAACCGGCGCCAGGCCGGCATGCTATATATACTTTCTTCTTGTGCTCTACGAACAAGCGAAAGCAGTAAGCAAGACTGTTCTCCTGTCTCTTCCCTGCATTCTGCCCCTCATCAAACACCGTTCATTTTCATAGAATATACGACGATTCGTTATACCATCTATTGTAAAAGCATTGAAAGCTTTTCAACTTATCTAGTGTACCAGAAGTCGGGCCCTGCTTCTACCTGCTTGCTTGATTTCCACCGTTTTAATAGTGTTGCCAGAATCCGCACACAGCTATCTCCTACTCCGTTCCCTCCAGCACAAAATCCATACTCGCCAGCCGCTTGCCGTTGACGATAATATGAAGCCGATGGTCGCCGGAATAGAATCGCCGCGTGGAAATCAGCTTAAAAGATTGCTTCTTCTCCACCGTCCAGCATCCCGGAGCATACCGCTTGTCTGAGCATTTATAGCGCTTCGGAGCCAGCTTGCCGCTCGCCTTCATATAATCGATCTCATAATCGATCCTCAGGGATACTGGACTTCCCGTATCGTTCACAACCTGAAAGCTGAATTCCAGCTCCTCCCCTACCGCGATCAACGGGCGTTTGATTTTGAGCTCGCGCACTTCGATGCCCTCCAGCTCCTCGAGCTCCTGATAGCCAAAAATCTCAAGCGCCCGGATATCCCCCTTGCGCAGCAAGCTCCGGAGAGCATGCCGGACGATCCAGTCCGTCAGCGGATGCTTGCCGTACCACTTCGTGGCCAGCTCCAGCACCAGCTCGGGGTGATCCTTCGATATATCGTTCAGATGGTTCGCCACGCTTTTTCTGACATACAGGGACGGATCCTCTTTAAGCCGCTCCAGGATCGGCAGCGCCGGGCGCGGGTCGCGGATCAGGCTTGGCAGCTGGGAAGCCCAGGGCAGACGGGGTCTGATGCCTTCGCTCGCAAGCCGCCGCAGATGCTCGTCATCCGACTCTGCCCACGCCGCCATCTGCGCCAGCATTCGCTCCTGGTCCCGGATAACGAAGGGGCGCACCGCAAATTCGGCAGTCGAATAATGCGTGAATACCGCCAGAGCCTCCATCGACGTTTCCCACTGATCCATTCCGTTCAGCTCCACGTAATCCGGGAAGAAAATATACTCCACGCCCCGGAAAAACGGAGCAGCCTGCGTCAATATCGTAACCGCCTCCGGATACGAGCCAGGCAGCACTTCGGTTAGCGCCATCGTAATATGGCGGACACGCTGCTTGAACTCCTCTTGCTCCCAGGCTTCATTATGAATCAGCCCCAGAAACCGGCCTTCATCGAACTCGTTATATACCTCTCCGATTCGTCCCGCCACCGCTTGCAGCAATTCCGCTGTATATAAATCCTTTAAGGTTTCTCGCATGTCGATCTCCTTATGAAAAAAATTTTCGCTATCATTTCCTGCCCATTTTCGCTCCATCCAAAGTGCGATAATTGCGCCAGCCATGCGGCTTCCCGCCCGTAATCCCTCACGCCCTGCGACCGGAAGCGCCGTGCTCGGTGCCCTTCCCATTCCATATCATGTAGTGTAGGATGAAATTATTAGACGCCTGTCGCTGAGGAAGGTACCTGGATGCTTGGGATGATTCCAGTTTACCAAATTTGGGGGGCGTTTTGCTGTACGGGTCTTGTTCGGGGCAAATTCGATTGCCATTTTCTTTAGTCTTTTTTTATCAGGAGTTCCAGAGCTTTTTCATACATACCGCATTTTACATAGGAGACAGGGGGGGATTCAGCATCCGCAGAGGAAGATGAACGAATCATGCACATCAGGAGATGAAGAAGACATGGAAAGTTGGAAGAAAAATTTATGGATTCTATGGTTCGGTTCTTTTATCGTTTCATCAAGCTTCTCGATGGTCATTCCCTTTCTCCCGCTGTTTCTGATTGAGCTCGGCGTTACCAAGCATACGGAAATGTGGTCGGGCCTGCTGTTCAGCTCGGCCTTTTTTGCCGGTGCGCTCTCCTCGCCGTTCTGGGGAGCGGTCGGCGATAAATACGGCCGTAAACCGATGATTATTCGGGCGGGCATGGTGCTCTTCGTCATCTATGTGCTGATGTCGTTCGTCACGAACGAGTATCAGGTGCTGATCCTGCGCCTGCTTCAGGGGCTGCTGTCCGGGTTTATCCCGGGGGCCATTGCCATTGTCGGCACGAATACTCCCGAGAAAAAAGTCGGCTACGCGCTCTCCATGATGTCGACGGCAACCGCGACCGGCGGCATTATGGGACCGATGATCGGCGGTACCCTCGCCTCCCTCTTTAGCAACCGCATGGCGTTCGGACTAGCCGGGGTGCTCTGCTTTATCGCTACGCTGCTCGTCATTTTCTGGGTCAAGGAAGAGAAGTTCGTGCCGAGCAAGGAACGGGTGTCGGTCGTGAATACGTTTAAAGTCGCGGGTCATAACAAAGCGCTGCTGACCGTGCTGGCGCTCACCCTGCTGACGCAGTTTTCCGTCATGACGATTGAGCCCGTATTGCCGCTGTATATCGCGCAGATCGGCGGCTCGTCGAGCCACACCTCCATGATTGCCGGCTTCGTCTTTTCGATCGTGGGTATTGCCAGCATTCTGTTTGCCGCACGCTGGGGGCGCCTGGCCGACAAAATCGGCTTTCACAAAGTGCTGCTGATCGGTCTCCTTGCCAGCGGCATCGGGTCTCTGGCACAGATGCTGTTCAGCAATATTTGGGCGTTCTCCGCCATCCGCTTTGTCTATGGGGCCTTCTTCTGTGCCGTATTCCCGGCGCTTAACGGCCTGGTTGTCCGCAACACGCCAAGCGAGTTCAGGGGCCGGGCGTTCAGCCTGAGCCAGACGGCAAACCAAATTGGCGGCATGGCCGGTCCGCTCTTCGGCGGTCTGGTCAGCGGCATCTTCAACATTCATTCCGTATTCATGATGACCGGCATATTGATGCTGATTACGACGGTGATCACGTACTGGACGATGCGCAATTCTGGACAGTCTCCCCTGCCCGCCAAGAACAAAACATCCGCATCTTCCTAAGGTGGAAACTTTATTATACAGAGAAGGAGCGAGGCGTCTTTCATGCGCCCCGCTCCTTTCTTTTTACAATGACCCATTCCGTGACTTCCGCATGCTAATGCTCGGCCACTTCCACACTTACACATGCATAAGCTTGTCCGCCTCATCCCACGGTACCGCATAGCCCGCTCCCTTCGCGCAGAAGATGGAGGATGAGGTGTACTCGGGGTCGGCATTTTTGTCGTACCCGATTCGGCGGATCACTTCTTCTTCGTTATGGCAGCGGTCATAACCGCCGTAGGTCAGGGTGATCGCTCCCCTCCCCTTCGTATAGGCCGCCAATTCCATCGCATAATTCATCAGGGTAGAGACCGGGGCGGTGCCTGTTACCGTCACCTTGTCTCCCGTCGTGTCCGGCGGCTCGAACGTCGCCTTGGCCTGTGTCAGATCCGACAGCAGCCGGCCGATGTGCTCGAGCTCCACTTTGATTTTGAACTGATAATAAGGCTCCAGCAGCAAACTCGTCGTTTTCTCCAGCCCTTGTCTGAGCGCGCGGAAGGTCGCTTCGCGAAAATCCCCGCCATGGGTATGCTTGTTATGCGCCCGTCCTTTTAACAGCGTGATCTTCATGTCGGTCAACGGAGAGCCCGTGAGCAGCCCATGATGCTCCCGCTCGCCGATGTGCTGGGCGACGAGATGCTGGTAGTTCACCGGCAGCATGTCGGGATGGCATGCATTCGCAAACACGATGCCGCTGTTACGCTCTCCCGGCTCCAGCTTCAGATGAACCTCCGCATAATGCTTGAGCGGCTCGAAATGCCCGCTGCCGATGCTCGGATGGGCGATCGTTTCTTTATATAATATCTCCGGCTCGGCGAATCCGATCCGGTGTCCGAACCGTTCGTCCACGATCCGCTGCAGCACCTCCAGCTGAATGGTCCCCATGACATGGAGATGGATGCCCTGGGAAGCCTCATCCCACTGGACGGACAGGGAGGGATCCTCAGCATCCAGCAGCCGGAAGATCCGCAGCATGTCCTTCGGATGGACCGAGGAATCGAACTGTACCTTCGATTTCAGCGTAGGCACGAGCTCATAGACCGTTCTGCCGCCAAGCGCCCCCAAGCCGTCCCCGGCCGATGCCGATGACAGCCCGGTCACCACGAACAAGTCCCCGGCGCTGACCTCATCGACCATGGTAAATTTCTTGCCGTGAACCAGGCGAATTCCGGTGATCTTCTCCCGCATGCCGGCAGGGCCGCCGTGATAGGTAACTTCATCCCGTACACGCAGCTTGCCGCTCAAAGCTTTTATATAGGTCAGCCTGGTTCCCTGATCGTCATGGCGGATTTTGTACACCCGGCCGGAGAACTCCGCCTCCCTGTCATAATCGGTATGAAGGAGGCTGTCCAGCTGGAGCAGAAAGTGGGACACGCCGATATTTTGCAGAGCCGAGCCGCTAAAGCACGGGAAGATTCGTCCATCGTGAATCATCTCTCTCATTGCACTCAGCCATGTGCCCGCATCGAACCCTTGGTCGATATACTGCTCCAGGAGTCTCTCGTCCCGCTCGGCAACGGCCTCTGCCAGAGAGGGCGACATCCCGCCTTCATGCAGCTTGTCTCCCTCGGAAATCAAACAGACATCTTCAGTAAGCTCCCGTCTGATCTCTTCGAGCACCCTTTCGGGATCTGCTCCCGTTCGATCGATTTTATTCAGGAAAAAGAAGGTCGGCACCCCATACTTGCGCAGCAGCTGCCACACCGTCTCCGTATGGCCTTCCACGCCTTCCACCGCACTGATCACGACGACGGCGGCATCCATAACCTGAATGGCCCGCTCCATCTCCGGCGAGAAGTCGACATGTCCGGGCGTGTCGATCAGATAATAGGTCGAGCCTTGAAACGGCATGATCGCCTGATCCGCAAATACCGTGATGCCCCGCTCTTTTTCAATGTCGTGGTTATCCATGTAAGCGTTCCGGTGATCCACCCGTCCGCGTTCCTGAATGGTATGTGTTAAATATAGAAGCTGCTCCGCCAGCGTGGTTTTGCCTGCATCCACATGGGCGAACAGACCGATCGTTTTGTTCAATGCGATCCCCTCATTCCTCTACCCGGTATTCGTGCCTAGCAAGTCGGTGTTATTGTATCACAGCGGGCAGTCGGCAGGAACTGTCGTAAACGCGGTCAACATAGCTATTATCAGCAGGCGCCCAGGCATCTTTCACTTAGAACGCATTCCGTTTTGATGGCTTCGATCGGTTCGATTTCTTCCGAATCCATTCCCTTTCTCCCCCTCATCCTCCCGATTCATCCAACACAAGCTCCATGGCCAAAAAAATCGCCGTCCCCGCACCAAGAGGTGCTCTTTGGGAACAGCGATTCGGCCCGGGCCGCGATAGCCCTCATTTCAATTTAACTCATCAACTCGGAACCTCATAAGGTTAACTCATTATCCCGGCACTCCATAAGCCCTGCCTGGACATTACTTGACGAACTCAAAGGAGGACAGCGTCCGTTCGAGTGCAGCCTGCTGGGCTTCCGTTGCATTGGCATCATTCAGCGTGGTGATGATCGTATAGGTGTTGCCCCCGTTCTCGAACACCAGCTCCCGGGTCGTATATTCAATGCCATTCTTGACCTGATGCACATTGAAGGACACCGCCGGAACACCGGCAACCGTCATCTGCTCGATCCCCAGCAGCTTAAGCGATGCGCCCGGCACAGACGCGGCTTCATTGTAGTAACGCTTCAGCTGGCTAACCACGTATTCCGCGGTAGTATCCTTCTGGACGGCAAGCTCAAACCGGCCTCCGGCAAACGCATATTCGATATTCTCCTGCTCGAACTGATCGCGCACCGGCTCCCAATACTTTGGAATATCAATATGATAGCGATATGTCCGGGAGCTCTTCGCGCTCATCCGCGTTTTGTCCGTGAGGAAGCCTTCTTCACCGATTCGTCCGAAGTTCTCCGGTACCGCCTCATAATCGATTTCCACCGATTCCAGCACCTTCTTCCAACTCGCGGCCGTGGCTTCCTGCCCTTCCGGCACCGCATATTCCAAATAGTAGCGGTAGCCGTTCTTCTGAACCATCACTTCATACTCCGTGATCCACTTGTCGCCGTACGTATACCGCACTTCCTGAACCTGTCCCCGGACCCCTGAAATTTCGACAGGCGTTACGCCAATAATCTGGTACGCATCCTTCACGAACGACTCCGCGAACCAATCCTGAAGCCGCTGCGCCCAGGCTGCCAGCGTGCCGTTCGCTCCGGCCGGCGCCGATGTGACCGATACGGACAAGTATCCCTGTTTCTCGGCCCCGTACAGCATCTCCCGATTGTCGATCTCCCAGCCGGCCGGCACCATCAGGCGGATGCCGTATTCTGCATTGCCGGCCTCGCGCAGCCCGTTCACGACCGTCGAGATATCTTTAAGCGACTTATCCGATCCGTTATACGAGGTACGGAACGAACCGAGCAGCCCTGCATGCTTATCCATATCACGATAGTGGACCGCCTCCGCATCCGCAAAATACAGCTCGTACAACTTCTTGTTGTCATAATACTGCCGGCTTTCCCACAGCACGCCGTCCACGTCGCGGGAAACAATGCGGGCATAAGGCAGCGCTCCGGCTTCGACCTTCTCCTCGTGCAGCACGATGTCGCCGGATGCCTCGACCTCCTTCACCAGCTGTTCGAGGAGATCATCCGTGTCCAGCTCCACCTCTTGCGGGGTTACATGCACCTCCAGGTAATAGCGGCCCGCGGTGTCATTGAATGCAGTCCCGCTCTCATCATCCGAGCCTCGCCCGACCATCATCCAGGACGGGTAATTGATGCTCCAGCCGTAATAGCTGTTGCCGATTCGGGTCTTGCCGTTGCTTGTGTTGATCGCATCCTCGTCGCGCTTCTCTTCCTTATCGGTAATGGTCAGGCTGATCGACAGCTTTCCTTGAGCCGAGGTTACCTTAGCGCCGATCCCTGATGCCACGTTCCGCAGCGGTACCATGAGCGTTCCCGAGACCATCGTCGGGGCAGCCGGCAGCTGCACCTTCTTGCCGTCGATCCAGGCCGTCTTGTTATCGATCACAAGCACGACCGTGTGGGGCCCCTGCAGCAGCCGAACCCGATTCTCTCCTTCGAGCCGAATCTCGGTGCCAAACGCTTTCTTGAATACGCTTAGCGGCACCATCAGCACGCCTTGCTTCACAACCGGCTTCGCGATTTCGTACGCATTGCCGTTGACGGAAGCCTTACTGCTGCCGCTCTGAATCGTCAGCACCCGCTTCTCCGATGCCGCATCGCCCCATGCCGGAATCGATAATGCTGCCAGCAGTACCGCCGATGACAAAGCTCCGACAGCCATCTTTCTCAGCCCGCGCGATATTCCGGTTCTCTCTCCCTTGATCATGCGCTTTCGCCTCCCTCATCGTCAGTCGATACAGCGGAAGCGCCGTCCCGGCTGAGCTTCAGGCTGACGTTTACAATATCCCCGTCCCGCTGCATCAGCAGGCGAACCTGCTGTCCCGGCGTGTAGGACTTCAGCCGCTCATTAATATCCACCACGGAGTAGACACGCTTTCCATTGATGCCATACAGCACGTCTCCCTCCGCTATTCCAGCCTTCTTGGCCTCGGCGGACAGCACCTTGGTGACCGTCAGCGGGTCATCCGAAGGCAGCCCGACAATGGCGGACCAGCTTTCCTCCAGCTCCAGCCCAAGCGTGGCTCTCCGAACCTCGCCGTACTTCAGCAGATGATCGACAACATACCGGACGGTTTCCGCCGGAATGGAGAAGCCCATGTTTTCGATGCCGACAGCGGCGAATTTCTTGCTATTGATGCCGATGACCTCGCCCTTTAAATTGACAAGCGGTCCTCCGCTATTTCCCGGATTGATTGCAGTATCCGTCTGAATCAATCGGTAGGAGCCGTCAACGCTCCGGTTCAGCCCGCTGACCACCCCGACCGAAGCGGAGTTCCGAAGCGAGAACGAGATCGGCGTACCGATTGCAACGACCGTCTCACCAACCACTGCCTCCTGGGCGGTAACCGCGAACACAGCTGGCTTGAGGGATTTGGCGTTGATTTTGACGAGTGCGATATCACTCTTCGGATCGCTAAAAACAGCCTTTGCCTTATAGGACTTGCCGTCGGACGTAACGACGGTAATGCCGCTTAGCCCGTCCACTACATGGGCGTTCGTTACGATCCAGCCGTCCGCTTTCCAGATGACGCCCGTTCCGTGCGCCAGATTATATCGATCATCCACTTCGCCCGGTGTTCCCTGGGCCACTTTACCGATAATGCCCACTACCGACGGCGATAATCGGCTAATCACGCTTGGTACCGTTTCTGGCTCGTATGTACTCTTGACTATAAAGCTTTCTGTCGCTGCAGCCTCCCCTTCCAGAATGGCCCCATGGCTTCCTAGCATGAGCGCAGTGCTCAGCAGCAGCGCCGTTGATACTTTGTATCCGCGTCTCTTCATTTGTTCACCTGTTCCTCCCCGGTCCCATCCTCGATCCCGTTTCACGGTCACTCCTATAATTTATCATATTTTTCCATATGCAACCATGACTTTAAGACCTATATCATGTGCACTATTGAACGGAATGCAAGACAGGTGCGTAATAATTTCTGCAAACATAATCGCATGGCTGCATTACACTGGGTTTCGGTACAACTAGCACAATGTCAGCCGGTCAAAGCGCATTCGATCAGTCACCGGATCCTTGTCCGGTACATGGACGAACAGAACACAAAAAGACGCTCTCCCTGCTCCATGCAGGCGGCGTCTTGTTTGTATGTATTACCCCTTCGTCATGACCATTCATTACGATCGTCCGTACGGTTTAACTATTTGAACCAACCGGTAACCATCGCGTAGTCCGAGTACAGGAACACGAGCAAGCTGACGATACCGAAAGCGATTGCGAATTTATTTTTTTGGCGGGCCATCAGCAAGCGAACCACACCAACAAAAATGAGAATGGTGAACAGGATCATAAAGATATCGAAATACTTGAACTTGGCAGTTGCATCCGATACAGCTGCAAGGAACATGAGACGTACCTCCTCGTGAGTTTCTTTCTCGGGCAAATTTGCATATCTTCTTCTATGTTATCCGTGAGTCCGCCAAGATGCAAGTCCCAGTGACCACAAAATGAAAAAAAGTCATAGAAATTTCTCATATTTAACCAGTCACTTCGTTTTTGGCGTGAAAATAATCATATTCTTGGGGCTTGGTAACATAACACAAAGGCCGCTACAATGGCGGATTGTTCTTCGATCATTGTTATATCCTGGAACAGGAATGGCCCTATCCTGAAGGTAAAATCAGCATAAGCTGCCATCCTTAGGATGACCGCTTATGCCGGTCATTTATTCGTTTGGCTTCAGGCCAACGTTCGGATTCTGAATCCATTCCGCATCCTAATAAAAAGAGCACCCGATGATCCATTCATCGGGTGCTCGGCAAGGATTCGAGAAGCGGCAGCTCCTTAACGGGCAGCCTCTACCTTATTCAGCTCCGCCGTCCGCTTCGTGTCGCGTTCCAATACCGGCTTCAGATATTTGCCTGTGTAAGACTGAGGCACCTTCACGATGTCCTCCGGCGTTCCGGTAGCGATGATGGTGCCGCCGCCGCTTCCGCCTTCCGGACCAAGGTCAATGATATAATCAGCCGTCTTAATGACATCCAGGTTATGCTCAATGACCAGCACCGATTCGCCGGAATCGACTAACCGGTGAAGCACGGTAAGCAGGCGGTCGATATCGTCCACATGCAAGCCCGTGGTCGGCTCATCCAGGATATACATCGTCTTGCCCGTGCTCCGGCGATACAGCTCCGAAGCCAGCTTCACGCGCTGTGCCTCCCCGCCGGAGAGCGTCGTGGCCGGCTGCCCGAGCGTAATATACCCGAGACCGACATCCATCAGCGTCTGCATCTTTCGGTGGATCTTCGGAATGTTCTGGAAGAACTCGGTGGCATTCTCCACCGTCATCTCCAGCACTTCCGATATATTTTTGCCTTTGTATTTAACCTCGAGCGTCTCCCGGTTATACCGTTTGCCCTTGCATACTTCGCATGGCACATAAATATCCGGCAGGAAATGCATCTCGATCTTGATGATGCCGTCGCCGCGGCAGGCCTCACAGCGGCCGCCCTTGACGTTGAAGCTGAAGCGGCCTTTCTTGTATCCGCGTATCTTCGCTTCATTCGTCTGGGCGAAGATATCCCGAATATCGTCGAACACGCCGGTATAGGTGGCCGGGTTCGAGCGCGGCGTACGACCGATCGGCGACTGGTCGATATCGATCACTTTCTCGACATGCTCAAGTCCCTTGATCTCACGATACTGACCCGGGCGTACTTTCGCTTTGTTCAAATCCCGAGCAAGCGTCTTGTACAGAATCTCGTTCACCAAGGTCGATTTCCCTGAACCGGACACGCCGGTTACCGCCGTAAAGACGCCGATCGGAAACTTAACGTTGATGTTCTTGAGGTTGTTCTCCTTCGCTCCCTTGATTTCGAGCCAGCGTCCATCCGGCTTCCGGCGCTCCAGATTAACCGGGATGAACTTGCGGCCGCTCAAGTATTGGCCGGTCAGAGAATTCGGGTCCTCCATAATTTCCTTCGGCGTTCCTTGG
Organism: Paenibacillus sp. FSL W8-0919; assembly: GCF_038003785.1. Lineage (NCBI taxonomy): Bacteria > Bacillati > Bacillota > Bacilli > Caryophanales > Paenibacillaceae > Paenibacillus > Paenibacillus sp. FSL W8-0919. Next base: position 1,835,072 of record NZ_JBBOPV010000001.1, on the reverse strand, counting down.
GCAATAACCTGCCCGCCATGAATGCCGGCACCCGGACCGATATCGATGATATAATCGGCAGCCATCATCGTATCCTCGTCATGCTCAACGACGATGAGCGTGTTCCCTAGATCCCGCATATGCTCCAGCGTAGCAATCAGGCGGTCATTATCGCGCTGGTGAAGACCGATGCTGGGCTCGTCCAAAATATAGAGTACGCCCATCAAGCTCGAGCCGATCTGCGTGGCGAGCCGGATCCGCTGCGCTTCGCCGCCGGAGAGGGTCCCTGCCGAACGGCTGAGGGTCAAATAATCCAGACCCACATTGACGAGGAAGCCCAGCCGGCTGTGAATCTCCTTCAGAATCAGATTGGCGATCTGCCGCTCTTTCTCGGTCAAATCCAGCGATTCGAAAAACTTCAGCGACTCTCCGATCGACAGGCTGGTGACATAAGCCATGTTACGGTCATTGATCGTAACGGCCAAGCTCTCCTTGCGGAGGCGGTGTCCCTTACATACATCGCATGGCTTGCTGCTCATGTAGCCTTCGATATATTCGCGAATGCCCTCGGAATTCGTATCGCGATAACGGCGCTCCAGGTTCGGGATGATGCCCTCGAAGGTGACATACGCTTCCTTTCGCTGTCCGAAATCATTCTCATAACGGAAGTGCACCTTCTCGTTGCCCGTTCCGTACAGCAGCTTATTCATCTGCTCCTGGCTTAATTCGCTCACAGGCACATCCTGCGGAATGCCGTAATGCTGGCATACCGATTTCAGGAATTGCGGGTAATACGTCGATGTGCCGCCGCTCCAGGCCAAAAATGCCCCTTCCTCGATGCTCTTGCTCGTGTCCGGCACCAGCAGCTCGGGATCAACGATCATCTCCACGCCCAAGCCGTCGCAATCCGGACACGCGCCGAACGGGGTATTAAAGGAAAACATTCTCGGCGTCAGCTCTTCCATGCTGAATCCGCAGATCGGGCAGGCAAAGTTCGAGCTGAACCGCAGCTCCTCCTGGCCGATAATATCGACCAGCAGCTGCCCGCCGGACAGGTTAAGCGCGGTCTCGATGGAATCTGCCAGGCGCGCCTCGATATCCTCTTTAACGACGATGCGGTCAACGACAACCTCGATGGTATGCTTCTTGTTCTTCTCGAGCTCAATGCTCTCGGACAGGTCGCGAAGCTCGCCGTCGACCCGCACGCGGACGAAGCCCTGCTTCGCAATGTCCGTGAACAGGTTCTTATGCTCGCCTTTTCGTCCGGAAACGACCGGGGCCAAAATTTGCAGCCTTGTCTTCTCCGGGTACTGCATAATGCGGTCCACCATCTGCTCTACCGTCTGGGACGTTATCTCCACGCCGTGCTCCGGACAGTGGGGATGCCCGATCCGGGCAAACAGAAGCCGCAGATAATCATAAATTTCGGTGACCGTACCTACGGTCGAACGCGGGTTGCGGCTGGTCGTCTTCTGGTCGATCGAGATGGCCGGGGACAGACCGTCGATCGAATCCACATCCGGCTTCTCCATCTGCCCGAGGAACTGCCGGGCATATGCGGAGAGCGATTCTACATACCGGCGCTGCCCCTCGGCATAAATGGTGTCAAACGCGAGGGAGGATTTGCCCGAGCCGCTAAGTCCGGTCAGCACAACAAACTTGTCGCGCGGGATCGTGATGTCGATATTCTTCAAATTGTGTGCGCGGGCGCCTTTAATCACAATATTCTCACTGGCCAAACGATATCATCTCCTACTCCGTGCATAAAAATATGAGCCTGTATATATGAACCAAGAAGAACGACCTCCTTGGGCCGTCCTCCTTGTTATCCAAATCCAAAATCCAGCATAATGCCCGCGGGAAGCTAATTGCCGGGCATGACTCGCCTAATGCGGAGCTCCGATAAGATAAGCTCCTTACTCGGCTTGAAGCTCCAGCAGCGCATCACGAAGCTCTGCGGCACGCTCGAACTGGAGATTCTTCGCGGCTTCCTTCATTTCGGCTTCCAGGCGCTGAATCAGGCTTTGACGCTCCTTCTTCGACATCTTCTGCTTGTCGCCGGCCAAATAGTCCGCCTTGCCCTCGGCCACCTTCGTCGCTTCAATGACGTCCCGCACCTTCTTGCGGATCGTCTGCGGCGTAATGCCGTGCTTCTCGTTGTAGGCAACCTGAATGCTGCGGCGGCGCTCCGTCTCCTTAATCGCCCGATCCATCGAATCGGTAATCTTGTCTCCGTACATGATGACCTTGCCGTCCGAGTTCCGGGCGGCGCGGCCGATCGTCTGGATCAGGGACCGGTCGGAGCGGAGGAAGCCTTCCTTATCCGCGTCCAGAATCGCTACCAGGGACACCTCCGGCAGGTCAAGGCCTTCCCGGAGCAGGTTAATTCCGACCAATACGTGGAATGTCCCCAAGCGCAGGTCGCGCAGGATCTGCATCCGCTCCAGCGTCTTAATATCGGAGTGCATGTAGCGGACCTTGATGCCAATCTCCTTGAGGTAATCGGTCAAGTCTTCCGCCATCTTCTTCGTAAGCGTCGTAATCAGCACACGTTCGTCACGGTCAACCCGCTCCCGGATCTCGCCGATCAGATCGTCGATCTGCCCTTCCGTCGGCCGCACGTCAATGATCGGATCGAGCAGCCCGGTCGGCCGGATGATCTGCTCCACCATCGTATCGCAGTGCTCAAGCTCATAAGGCCCCGGCGTTGCGGATACATAGATAATCTGGTTGACCTTCTCCTCGAACTCCTCGAACTTCAGTGGACGGTTATCGAGCGCCGACGGCAGGCGGAACCCGTGCTCCACGAGCACTGTCTTCCTTGCGCGGTCGCCGTTGTACATGGCCCGGATCTGCGGCAGCGTCACGTGCGATTCGTCGATCACGATCAGCATGTCGTCCGGGAAATAATCGAGCAGCGTATACGGGGTTGCCCCCGGCTCCCGGAACGTCAGCGGCCCCGAATAGTTCTCGATGCCGGAGCAGAATCCGACTTCCTTCATCATCTCGATATCATAACGCGTACGCTGCTCCAGCCGCTGCGCTTCGAGCAGCTTGCCCTCGGAGCGGAGCTGCTCGAGGCGCTCCTCCAGCTCCCGCTCGATATTGATCAGCGCAACCCGCATCGTCTCTTCGCGGGTTACGAAGTGGGAGGCCGGGAAGATCGCAATATGCTCGCGCTCTCCGACCAGCTCTCCCGTCAGGACGTCAATCTCCGTTATTCGCTCGATTTCGTCGCCGAACAGCTCGACGCGAACCGCATGCTCGCCCTTCGAGGCAGGGAATATCTCGATGACGTCTCCGCGGACGCGGAACGTGCCGCGCACGAAATTGATATCGTTGCGCTGGTACTGAATATCAACAAGCCGCGCCAGAATCTGATTGCGCGGCTTCTCCATGCCTACCCGGAGCGAGAGCAGCAATTCCCCGTATTCCTTCGGCGATCCCAAGCCGTAAATGCACGATACGCTCGCAACGATGATGACATCCCGCCGCTCGAACAGCGAGCTCGTGGCCGAGTGACGAAGCTTGTCGATCTCTTCGTTGATGCTGGAATCCTTCTCGATATACGTATCTGAAGAAGGGATGTACGCTTCCGGCTGATAGTAATCGTAGTAGCTGACAAAGTAATCAACCGAATTGTTCGGGAAAAACTCCTTGAATTCGCTCGCCAGCTGTGCGGCAAGCGTCTTGTTATGCGCAATGACAAGGGTCGGCCGGTTGACTCTGGCGATGGTCTGCGCGATCGTAAACGTCTTGCCGGTTCCTGTTGCACCGAGCAGGGTCTGGTGCTTCTTCCCCTGGCGCAGCCCTTCAACCAGCTGCTCGATCGCAGCCGGCTGGTCGCCTTGCGGCTGGAACTCGGACTCAATCTCAAAGGATTTGGTACTGACAACTAAATCGCTCATTGTCCATCATCACCCTTATGCTCTAAAATGTAAATCATACTAAAAGATATGTCGAAATTTCCCGATGATATAGATATTGGGAAATTAGTGGTGTCGGTTAACAGGAATAAGAATATCTGTTCCCGTCTCATTATACCCTTTACGTTTTTTTGATGCAAACAATTTCATGGAATATTCAGCAGCCCGCGATCCGGTAAATTTAGCGCGGGCAAACGTGCGCTTTTCGGTCCGTTTTAAATTGCCTTAAACGGTTTCTAGTGAGTTCAATCATGGTTCAACTATAAATAAAGGAGATGATTACAGCATTATGGATATAACAATCATTATCGGCATCCTGGCCGGACTCGCGGCCCTCATCGGAGGCTTCCTCTGGGAAGGCGGACATATCGGAGGGCTGATGCAGGGCGCGGCAGCGCTGATCGTGTTCGGCGGAACCGTGGCCGCTGTCCTCATCAGCTTCCCGCTCTCCCGTCTTCGAACCATCCCCGCCGCTCTCCGGCTGGCCTTCGGCCGCAGCGTCCGTTCACCGGGCGAGCTTATCGATTCGCTGGTCGATATGTCGGTTATTGCGCGAAGAGACGGCGTTCTGGCCTTGGAGCGCGTCTCGGACGAGCATGCCGATCCTTTTCTGAGAGAAGGGATGCAGATGGTCGTCGACGGCACCGATCCCGAAATGGTCCGCCAAATCCTTGAGCTTGAAATCCAGGCCGCCGAGCAGAAGCACGAAGGCTACGCTAAAATTTTCGAGTCTGCCGGAGGCTATGCGCCCACGATGGGGATTATCGGAACCGTCATGGGATTGATCCATGTGCTCGGCAGTTTGCAGGAGCCTACGAATCTCGGCCCTTCGATTGCCGTCGCGTTCACAGCTACCTTATACGGTGTTGCCAGCGCCAATATTATCTTTTTGCCCATTGCAACGAAGATTAAAGCACGTTCCGAAGAAGAAATTGTAAATATGGAGCTCCTGCTGGAAGGCATTCTAGCCATTCAGAACGGAGAGCACCCGCTTATCGTCCGCAAGAAGCTGGCCTCCTTCGCATCGGCGGGCAGGTTGGATGGACCGGCATCAAGGGGGTTCGCCCATGAGTGGACCGAATAGACGGAGGCGGCGCTCCCGTCCGCAGGCTGGCGGCGATCAGCGCGACCGCTGGATGATCACCTATGCGGATCTGATTACTTTGCTGCTGATATTTTTTGTCGTCATGTATGGGATGAGCCGTTTGGATCCGGAAAAATATCAATTGGTCACCGAGTCGCTGCAGGCCACCTTTCAGAGCGGGGACAGTATTCTGGAGATGGGCTCCGGCATAACCGGCACGGCCGATACGGAGAACCACAAGAACCCTCCTTCCAAGGCTGAGGAAGACAGCGCCGATGATGCCGAAGACGCCGGGCCGTTAAGCGAGCGTGAGCTCGCCTTCCGCGCCCAGGAAGAGGAGCTGGCGAGCTTCATGGGACTCATTCAGCAATATGTGAAGGATAACCAGCTCGAGGACGATATTTTCATCTCGGACGAGCCCCAAGGAATCGCCATTACGTTAAGCGACCGCTTCCTGTTCGATGTCGGCCGGGCGGAATTGAAGCCGGGTGCAGCTCCCGTGCTCGGCAAGCTGGCGAGCCTGTTCAAAAATTTGGATTCCACCGTCAGCATCGAAGGCCATACGGACGATGTGCCGATCGGACGCGGCTCCATCTACAAGGATAATTGGGAGCTTTCCGGCGCACGCGCCATGTCGGTGCTTCGCTTCTTCTTAGAGAAGGAAGGGCTGGATCCAGCGGACTTCCAGTATGCGGGATATGCGGATACAAGACCGGCCGCGGACAATACCACTCCTGAAGGCCGACAGAAAAACCGCCGGGTCGAGATCACCGTGCTGCGACAGCTTCGCCAGTAGCAGGCACCGACTCTCAACGTGAGCGCGGCATTCAAATCTTGCGAGTTGCCGATAAAGCACTCCCTTTCACATCATCATCAAAGGCCAGGCCGCAGGTTGCGGTCTGGCCTTTGATTTTCTTAGCTATCACGATCGGCACTCGTCAACGAAGCTCGACAGACGAATCATTACAAGATCCGGCTCTAAGCGGCGGTTCCTGTCCCGCTCTCGCTTGGCCGCAGAACCGCAGAGCCGACGGCGAGCAAAATGACGGCCATCAAGCCGAGGACCGCGAGCGGCAGGCTGATATCGGCGAGCGTTCCGCCGGTCGCGGCGATCTCCACCGCTTCAATCGCCCACTTTTGCGGAATAAAGTTGGCGAGCTTCTGCATGAACTCCGGCATGATGGCCAGGGGCCAGAAGCAGCCGCCCAGCATGCAGCTCGGCGTGACGATCATGGAATTGATCATCGCGGCATTTTGATCGTTGCGGATGAGTCCCGCGATCGTGCTGGCAAGCCCCAGCGACACCAGCATGAAGGCCATCAGAATGAGAAAGTGCAGCATGAACGGAATGCCGTACTCGTAACGCAGCACATACCGGCTGAGCAGAAGCACGATGATTACCTGCAGCGAACCGACGACAAGGCTCCCCAGAAAGTTGCCGAGCGCGATCTCGTATGCCCGGACCGGTGCCGTATACATCCGCGACAGCGTGCGCTGCCTCCGGTCGTCCAATATCATCGCCACGACGCTCGAGATCAGGGTCATCATGAACATAAGCGTAAATCCCGTCACATTCGACAAGCCCGGCTTGGCGTACAGATTCAGATCCGTCACCTTCGTATCCACCCGCTTCTTGGTGGATTGCTCCAGCACCTGGCTCAGCGCTTGCATGCGGCCCTCATCCGAGTCAGACATTTCCCGGATTGCTGAGGCCGATCCGTTCAGACGCTTAACCGTTGAGTCGGCGGTCATGCGGATCATGACCGATGCTTCCGACGTTGATACTTCATACACCTTGACGCTCGGCGATCCCCCTTCCATGATTCCGTCGCTGAAGCTTCGGGGGACATAAACGCCGACCGTGCTTTTATTCTGAAGCAGCTCCTCGCGCAGCACATCCTCGGAAGCCGACTCCTTCAGCACATATTGTCCGCTGTGCTCCAGCTGCTCCATCAAGTATTGCCCTGCAGGACCTTCGTCCTCATTCACATAGGAGACAATGATACCGGCTGCCGTCGTTCTGCCCAGCAGAAACACCGTCAGCGTGACGACGACACAGGGCACCAGGACAAAGACAATCCAGCCCCGTCTCCGCCCAAGCGTCCGTTTCACCATATTCCAGGCGATAATCAAGCTAGGCATGGTATCCCACCTTTCGGTACGTGATCATGGCAAAGGCCGACAGCACGGCCGTTATGATCGCCAGCATCCCGATGCAGGAGAGGACGAGGCCGGTCTCGCTGTCCAGCATCATCCGCAGCATGCTCTGCATCGCCCAGTGGTTGACCGTAAAGGCTGCGATCTTCTGAAAAAACTCCACCGGCAGCGGCATAAAGCCTCCGCTGACAAACGTCATGGCGATGATTATGGCCTGCATCAGGCCCCTGGCTCCGGCCGCCGTGCGGGACACGAACGTAATGAGCGCCGCAATCGTCATGGACGACAAGGTGAGCAGGACGCAGACCATGATCAGCAGGAGCGGATGCCCTCCCCACTTCACGCCATAAAGCCACATCGATCCAAGCACAATGACAGCTGCTTTCACAAACGTGATCAGACTGCACCCAATGATTTTGCCGGCAAAAATCGTGCCGGGCGATACCGGTGCACTTTGCAGCCGGTACAGGGTCCGGCTCTCCCGCTCGCCCAGCAGGCTGCTGCTTGCCATCAGGCCTGAATACAGCAGAAACATGACCAACATGGAAGCCGCATAGTATTGAGCGGCAGAATAAGACCCGCCCTTTTCGCCCAATTGTCCAACCTCCACGCTAGCTCCGCCTGGCTTCCCATCGGAAGCCGATGCGGGTACCGCCAACGACGGCGAGCCGCCGAGCACGATGGCCTCCGCCTGTTTATGATTCGCGTCCGCCATAAATGTTGTAAAGACGGTATCCGCCACGAGATTCAGATTATAGTCTCTGCCGGGAAGCAGCTCCAGCTTCACCGCTTCTCCCCGTCCCATCCGCTCGTCGAAAGCTTCCGGGATCACAACCGCATAATCCAGCTCTCCCCGGCGGAGCTTGCCTATCGCTTCCTCACGGTTTGACAGGACATGCTGAACGATAATATCTTGCAACTCCCGTGCATTCACAAGCCCAATCATACTTGCAGGGAGCTCCCCCTGCGCTTCGGGCAGAATAAAGCCCACATTCACCGGCGGCTGCTCAAATTCCTTTTCGTTGCCGAACCAGCCGGATAGCGCGTTACCTAATATAAAGATCAGAATAAGCGGCAGCAAAAATTGATTGATCAGCACCGTCCGGCTCGTAGCCATTCGCTTGAGCTCAAACCAGGCGATAATCGCAGTATTCATGGTTTGTTTTCTCCCTTCATGTATCCGGAGACCTCCGGCCTGTCTAGTCCCGCAGCTTCCGTCCAGTCAGGCTGAGAAACAGCGTCTCCAAGTCAGGCTCCTCGCACTGCAGCGATCGGAGCGTCGTGCCGTGCTTGCCGCAAATGAACAGAATATCCTGCAGCTCCTCTTGCGCCGATGGAACATAAATCTCGAGCCGATGATCAAGTTGCGTAACGCGCCCGACGCGCGGATGAAGCTTCATCTCCTGGATAAGCTCCTCCGTGACCCCATCTGCCGTGAGGATAATGCGCTCCTCTTGAGCCACCCGGGCCCGCAGCTCCTGCTGCGTACCGCAGGCGATGACATGACCTTGGTCCATAATGGCCACCCGGTCGCTGATCGCGGCAACCTCCTCCATATAATGGCTGGTATAAATGACCGTCGAGCCCATCTCATTCAACGTCCGGACAGACTCCAGGATATGATTGCGCGACTGTGGATCAATGCCTACCGTCGGTTCATCCATGATGATGAGCTTCGGGCGATGGGTAATCGAGCAGGCGATGTTCAACCGTCGCTTCATCCCGCCGGAAAAGGTCGACGGCCGGTCCTTGGCCCGATCCTGCAGTCCGACGAACGTCAATGCCTCCTCCACCCGTTCCTTCAGCTGCTGCCCCCGAAGTCCGTACAATTTTGCAAAAAAAGCGACGTTGTCCATCGCGGACATTTCCTCGTACAAGGCGAGATCCTGCGGAACCAATCCGATTCTTCGCTTCACCTCAAGCGGCTGATCCTCAATCGATATGCCATCGACCTTGATGCTCCCCTGATCCTTCGGCAGCAGGCCGCAGATCATGCTGATGGACGTGCTTTTCCCAGCCCCGTTCGGCCCGAGCAGCCCGAAAATTTCCCCTTCCTGTACCTCCAGGTTCAGGTGGTCCACCGACAGCTTGCTACCATATCGTTTCACGACATCCTTCATTTCCAGAAAGACCGCCATTCGTACCATCTCCGTTTCCTCAATTCAGCTTTCTGACATTCATTGTATACAAGTTCGTCGTTTCCTTCAGGTAGAAGAAGTCACCTTATGGGGTGACCAAAGTCATCTCCTATCGCTCGAATGTCCTGTGATATAATGAAGCCACTGATGGACCGGGAGCTATAAGTTTAAGAAAAAGGTTGCTGATCGCGCATGTCTTCTCCTCTCGTTTATCTTCGTTACGGCTTGATTCTCCTTCCGGCCGCGGCCGATATGTTCCTTCAGCAGCTGGATGACTACGGGGAATATATGGTGTTCGTCCTCCTGTTTCTCGCGGTGACGGTGCTGAGCCGTTTCCTGCCCACCCCGCCCGGGGCCAAGGCGGCTGCGGTGGTTGAAATCGCGTTATCCTTGTGGCTGTGCCATCAATACGGATTCATGATGGTGTTCTTGTCCATGTCCACGATGTGCGTCTATCTGCCCCTGCTGAAGCGCTCCTGGCGGTGGTGGTTTGCCTTCGCTCACCTCGGGCTGCTGAACATCGCCATTGCAGGCTGGGATCCGCTCTTGACGACAACGGCCAATTTGTTATTTTTGTTCTTCGCGGCGGCTTTCGGCCAAATCCAGCAACTGTTTGAAAAACAAGCCGATCACATCAAGCTGTACGACGAGCTGAAGCGGCTGCATTTCCAGCAGGATGAAGCGGGCAGACAGCTGCTGCAATTCGCGCACCAGGTGGAACGGGCGGCGCAGGCCGAGGAACGGAACCGGATCTCCCGCCAGCTGCATGACGATATCGGCCACCGGCTGATCCGCATCAAAATGATGATGGAGGCGGCCGTCCATACCGTCCCCCGCGATTCCGCTCGCGGCATGGAGCTGCTGCACCAGATCCGGGACCAACTGGGCGACAGTATGGAACAGCTGCGTTCGGCCGTTAAGCAGATGAGCCCGCACCGGCGCATGGCCGATGATTATTCCCTGGACCGGCTCCTTGCGGAGACCGGAAAGGAAACCGGCATCGAAACCGAGCTTGAGCTGCAAGGAATGCCGTATCCGCTCTATCCGAGCCAGCAGGTGGTATTATATAAGAACGCCCGCGAGGCGATCACGAATGCACTCCGTCACGGAGGCGCCACGCATGTCCGAATTTTTCTGCACTATGTGGAAGATGAGGTTCGCATGGAGGTCAGCAACAACGGCAAAGTGCCGGAGCCGGCCGATGGTCCGGACCCGGGCCAAGGCAAGCAGGGCATCGGCTTCAGCGGCATGCTGGAGCGAACCAAGGTCGTAGGCGGAACGCTTACGGTACAGCAAAGCGCTCCGTTTACCGTGATCACCCGGCTGCCGGTTTACCGAAAGCGTGAGATCGTATAAAACGATCGATGAAGGAACAAGCTTCCAATTTAAAGAAAAGGTAGTGCTTACCATGATTTCCGTACTGATTGTCGATGATGACCCGTTCATTCGGGAGAGCTTGAAGCTGCTCGTGGGGATGGATCCGGATATCGAAATAACCGGGGCGGCGGCTCACGGCGGGGAAGCGCTCGACTTGCTGGAAGGCGGGCTTGCGGCCGACGTCGTGCTGATGGACATCCGCATGCCGGTATGTGACGGCGTGGAAGGTACCTTGCGCATCAGGGAGAAATACCCCGACATCCGAGTGCTGATGCTGACCACGTTCGATGATGAGGATTATATTGCAGAGGCTTTGCGGAATGGGGCAAGCGGCTATCTGCTCAAGAACATCCCGCCGGACCGGATCATCCAGGGCATCAAAACCGTCCACGACGGCAATATGCTGATTCATCCCGATATCGCCCGCAAGCTGACCGGCATGCTCCGCCCTGCCGCGCAGCCCGCTCCCCAGACGCCGGCCAAGCTGGAGGCGTTCGGCCTGACGCCGGCGGAGTGCAACATCGTCACCCTCATTGCTGATGGCCTGTCCAACAAAGAAATTGCCGGCCGGCTCTTCCTTAGCGAGGGCACCGTCAAGAATTACGTGACCGATATTTTGGGGAAGCTGAGTCTGCGCGATCGGACGCAGATTGCGATCTTTTATTTGAAGAAAGTTCAGAGTTAACAAATAATCGATTTAACCGTCAATAAGGCCTGCAAAGCGGAGTCCCCCCACATGGAGAGCCGCGCTTTGCAGGCCTTGGTTATGATACTGTTGGGTTTACGGTTTACGGTTTACAGTTACAGGCTACGGTTAGAGGTTACGATTACGGGTTACGGGTTCCATTTACGGTTTGGTTACGCGACTCTATGCTTCAGCGCTGCTCGGAAGCTCTCAGATTGAACCAGCGCTGCAGCTCCTTCACCGATTCGGTACGAAAGAGCAGGTCATCACGGTCGAACACGAGATAGGCCGGCAATCTATCCAGCCCGAGCTCCAGCTTATAATCGACAGCATCTCCCTCACGGTATTCGATGGCGGAATAACCGCCAAATAAAGCTCCAGGCACTTGTGCCGCAAGCTCATCCCATTGCTGGCTTGCGTCACTTCCCGCTTGATCCATCAGAACCGTATGGATTCCGCCCGGCCCTTGGGCAATCAACCTCCTGAGCTTTTCCTTCCTAGCCTGCTCCAGCCTTGTGATCTTATCTGCCCGTAAAGGCTGTTGGCTGCCATCTCGGTCATACCGGTAGCTTCCTCCCGCCGGCACAACATTCAGTTTATCTCCAGTCTTGATGGAGGACAGCTCCAGCTTTCTCTCCTGCTCGTCAAGAAGCTCTGTCTCCTCATCAATGCTCATCCCTATCACGTGCCCGATGTCATCAATAGCACCCTTCTTATCCCGGTTCACCCAAGCCGAAACGTCCAGCTCGATCCGCCTTGCATTGACGTCCAGTGAACGCACCGTACCCGTTATGACATCATCCAGAAAATTAAAATGGAACCGTCCTTCCGGTTCCTGTACAATATCCACGGTTTGTGCCAGGCGAACGGGGGGACGCATATCCAGCTGCTCGTTCGTCGATACCGCCTTTACGCGCTGACCGCGCCGGATGAGATCAAACTGCTCCCGGCTTACCTCATACCACGCTCCATTTGAAGCTACCGCCAGCCGCTCCAGATCGCGCTGCCTGCCGTTCACTGCCGTCTGTTCATTGACCTCACGAAGGATCAGAACTCGGTATTTGATCTTATTCGTGCCCAAGATCGTACTTTTTCCGGCTACCAGCCCTTCATACACGACCGCTTCCTCGGGCCCTGCCGCAGTTTCGGAATCTCTCGTGTCTGCATGGCTCGCGGCAACCCCCGTTGCCGGACCCTGTGGGGCTTCGTGCGCCGGCTTCGGCTGGGAAGATGATCCTCCCGACTCGCATCCAATGATCGATAACACCCCTGCGACGACAACGGTTCAGATCACAGCTGCCTTAGATAATGAAGCCACTTCATTCCCCCCTCTACGCCATCACTGGCTATTTGTGGATACAGACGTACATGACTTCCATTAGGTTGCAAGTGAATTGAAGGACAGCCTGAAATGAAATAAAAAAACGATGCTTGTCTCTTCGACAAGCACCGTCATTTGCATTTATGAATCAAATCCCGCTTCTTCCGATCGGAGAGCCTTCTCGCCCGCCGGATCCTTGCGAAACTTTTGGACATGCAGCTTGTTCGCCAGCAGCGTAATAAGACTTACCGGCTTCAATCGGGCGGCAATGCCATCGCGCGGATCCGGGGCTACGATCGCTCCCAGCTGATGATGGTCCCCGGCATAAATGGCGCGCTGCAAAAACTTGCTTTCGCCCTGATGGTTCTGAACCTCCAGCTTGCAAAAAGCCGGGTTTTGCCGGAGAGCGCCGTGAAGCTGCTCCTTGCTGTGGACCAGGGTACCGTTCACCTTCAGAATCGTCTCGCCCGGCTGAATGCCGAGCTCATGGGCCGGGCTATCCGGCAGAACAGCCAGCACCCGTAATCCGCGAACGGGATGCACAAATACCGGACTGCGCTGCTGCTCTTCATACCGGCTGTACCATACCAAGCCTTCATGCAGCAGCAGAGCGGCCAATGCCGCAATCAGGGTCAACGGCGACCACCATTCGGCAAGCATGCTCAATGCGAGCACGACCGCGGCGTAAATGATCAGCCGCTTGGAGGTGATCACCGCCTTCTCCTTGGGCAGCATGCTCTGCGTCATCTCGCCGAAGCCGATGACGACCGGCAGCGCCATCATCATAAATCCGCCGCTCCACGCATCCCCGCCGAAGAACGGCGTCCACGGAAGCACGGCCCCTCCGCCGGCGGCAGGAACGAGCATGAACAGCGGCAGCGGCCAGAAGCTCTGCATATGATAGCCGCCGACCAGCTTGCCCCGCTTCCCTTCCAGGAACAGCGGCGTCGCAAAGCTTGACCCCTGCAGCTTGACCAGAACAGCTTCGGCGAAATGCAGCACGGCAGCCAGCGCCAGCAGGGCCGGAATATCCAGGCTGCGGATGGTGGACAGCACCGCATGAGCCCATCCCTCCGTTGCCAGATTCGGAAACCAGCTCAACACGAACTGGAGGATGCCGAGCAGTCCGATGGAATAAGCAAAGCACAAATACCGGATATGAAACAGCATCAAGATCAATGAGGTGACCCAGATGCAGATAATCGCCCCCAGGCTTAGGCTTACCCCCAGGAAAGCGACAGCGACAGACACCGCAAGCCCTGCCAGCAATCCGCCGAGAAATGTCCGCCAGGTTTGCAATCCCCAGGAATGCAGGCGTACATGAAACAGCTTCCGCTCCAGGAGTACCTGCCTCCGGTAGAGCAGCATTACGAATAGGATCGAAATATAATAAAAGGGCTGCGTCAGAAGTTGCAAGCCTGCATCCATCCCACGCATCAGCAGTTGTACCAGCGTTTCCAACAGCCAGCCACGCTCCTTTCTCGAATCAAAGAAAAAAGAAGGCTAAGTTGCAGCCTTCTTATGGTTTCGACGCTCTTGCCGCGATTTCCTTCCGAACTTCGGAAAGTCCGCGATTCAGTTGATTATCCACTTTCGGATCCTGAATCTTCTCGATCAGTGCTGCCTCCAGGCTTTCCGCCGTCGCACTGTTAAGGACGCCGTCGGATTTCAGCTTATGCTTGCTCTGGAAGCTCTTGACGGCCTTCTCTGTCGCCCGGTCGAAATATCCGTCGGTGCGACCCGGATCAAAGCCGAGCGCCTCCAGCATGATTTGGGCATTCTTGACATCGCTGCTGTTCGCGTCATACTTGTAGGTCTTCTTCTTGTCAATCGGAGCGACCGTAAAGTATTCCGGCTGGTCTACCTTAATATCCGGTTCAATCCCCTTCTCATGAATCCAGGTGCCGTTCGGCGTGAGCCACTTCGCAATGGTGACCTTCAACAGGCTGCCGTCGCCAAGCTGCTTCTCGAAGCTGGTCTGAACGGTCCCTTTGCCGAAGGAATGCTCGCCGACCAAGGTCGCACCTGCCGATTCCTGAAGCGCTCCGGCCAAAATTTCAGATGCACTTGCGCTGCCCTTGTTCATCAGAACGGTGATCGGATAAGGCTTCGCCTGCCCGTTCGACACATGCTTTTCCCGTTTCTTGTCTTTGTCTTCAACTTGGACGATCAGCTTGCCTTTCGGCACAAAATTCTCGGTGATCCCGATGACCTCGGACAGAACGCCGCCCGGATTGTTCCGCACATCGATCACGAGGCCCTTCATGCCCTGCTTCTCCAGCTTCTCAAGCTCTTCCGTAAAGCGTTCACCGGTATTTGATGAGAATTGGGTAATCTCGATAATGCCGATGCCGTCCTTCTCCATCCGTGCGGTCACCGTCTCCAAGCTAACATCATCCCGAACAATGACAAGCTCGATCGGCTCATCGGAGCCTGCGCGCTTAATCTTCAGTACGGCTTTGGAGCCTTTCGGACCGCGGATCTTGGCTACCGCTGCGTTCAGGTCGAGGCCCTGCAGCGATTCGCCGTTCACGGACAATATGGTGTCCTTGGCTCGAATGCCTGCTTTATCTGCCGGGGATCCCTTGATCGGCGATACGACGACGACATTGCCGTCCTGCGAGGATACTTCAGCGCCGATCCCGCTAAAGGACCCTGCGATGCTCTCCGTGAATTGCTTCGCGGATTCCTCGCCCATATAGTTGGAATACGGATCGCCAAGGGCTTCCATCATTCCGTTAATTGCCCCGTCAACCAGCTTCGACCGGTCGACGTCCTTATAATAATTGTCTTCGATCAAATCCAGCGCCGTGCCGAGCTTCCTGGCCTCCGCGTCATCAAGCCCGCTGCGGTTCGAAATGCTCGCCAGAAGACCTTCACCGTTTCCGGTCTGCTGCGCAGCCGGCAGCTGGGTCAATGCCATGGTTATGAGTACACCGCACAGCATAGCGGCAACCATTAGAAAGACAACCGTTCGTTTTTTCAGCATGTACTTCACCGCCTTTGTACATTTCAACTGCTCTTTCGGGAATCCCGTCCACCTAGTATATGATAGGCTTACCGGGAATATTTATACAGCGGTACGAAGCATGTGTGGCGCAGATGCGCCCTGCCGTTACAGGTAAGGCCCAGGATTAACCGGCGATCCGTTAACCCGTACTTCGAAGTGAAGATGCGGTCCGGTACTTTGACCGGTCGATCCGACCTCGGCAATCTTCTGGCCTCTGGACACCTTGTCGCCCTCACTCACCATGATGCCGCCGTTGCGGATATGTCCGTACAAGGTCCATACGCCGCCCCCATGATCAACAATAACACAGTTTCCGTAACCGCTCCACCATTCGGCCAGAATGACGGTGCCGCTCTCGGCTGCCCGGATCTCCGTTCCTTGCGGAGCAGCAAAATCTTGGCCGGTATGCATCTTGCCGACCTCGCCCGTTACCGGATGCACCCGCGGACCATAGCCCGATGAGAGTCTTGCCCCCGATACCGGAAGCGCAAACGGACCTCCGTTGCCGGTAAATCCGCCTCCCTTGCTTCCGCCAAGCTTGGTCGCCTTCGCCCGTTTCGCCGCCGCGGCGGCTGCCGCTTTCGCAGCAGCTGCTCTGCGTGCAGCCTCTTCAGCCGCCAGCTTGTTCTTCTCTTTCTGCAGATCCGATCGTTTGCTGGCCAAGGCCACCAGCATCTGGTCCTGCTCCTTGGTCAAAATCTCTGCATCCTCGATCTCTTGATCATACTGGGCGAGAAGCACGCGCTTCTCCTTTTCCTTCTCATTCAGGAGGCTCTTGCGGTCTTCCATCTGTGCGTACAGATCTTTCGCCGTCGCATACTGGGTCTCGAGCTGTTTCTTCTTCTCGATGACAAGGAGCTTGTCCTGTTTATGCTGCACGAGCAAATCCTGGTCCTGATTGACGATCGTCTTTAAGGAATCCGCCCGCTCCAGAAAATCGCTGAAGCTTGTGGAGGAGAGCAGCACATCAAGATAGGAAGGCTGCCCGTCCATATAGATCAAACGAATGCGGGATTCCAGCAGCTTCTCGCGGGAAGCGATGCGCTCCTCGGCCGCTTCAAGCTCCTTCGTCGTCGTTCTCAGATTATCCTCGGTTTCCTCGATCTTCATCGATATCTTCATCAGCTCGTTGCTGACGATGCTGATTTGTTCCATGACATATTTCAGGTTTTTGGTCGTCTTTTTCTTATAATGCTGCGCTTCCTTCTTCTCCTCGGCAGCCTTGCTCTTCTGGGCTCTGGCCTCGCGGACCTGCTCCTGCAGCACTTTCAGCTCACGGTCGACGTCGGCTGCGGTCTTCTTCTCAGCTTGTCCGTCAGAGGGTTGGATCATAACAGAGGCCAATAATAAGGCTGCTACTCCAGCGGCGATTTTCTTCAACGTTCGCTCCCCATCCTTTACCTGGTTTAGACTTTCAAAAACTTACGGATCGACATGGTGCTGCCCCAGACTCCGATCGCAACGCCGAGCACAATGATGATTCCGCCGAGCCACAACCACAGGTCTCCAAGCGGGATCAGGCTCTTGGCAAGCGTCATATCGGTCTGAGCGGCCGCATACAAGCGTCCGTATCCGACAAACAACAGGGTCACCGTGACAATCGAGCCGACGAGGCCGATCAATGCCCCCTCGACGAAAAACGGCCAGCGGATGAAGCTGTTGGTCGCACCGACCAGCTTCATAATGCCGATCTCACGTCTGCGGGCCAGAATGGTAACACGGATCGTATTCGAAATCAGGAACATCGACATCAGTCCCAGTCCGGCGACGAATATGAAGCCGATATTCCGGACCGTCCGCGTGATTTTGAACAGCGTTTCCACCGTTCCTTCGCCGTACTTGACGCGCATGATCGGCTCCTCCGCGTACTTCTCGTTCAAAGCGCTAATCTTGTCGGCGACGAAGCCGACGGTCGTAGGCTCGATGACGGATACCTCAAACGCATCCGGCAGCGGGTTCTGGTCCTCTTCGCTGAAGCCCTCCAGCCATTCCGAGCCGAGGCTCTCCTCCAGCTCCTTCATCCCGTCTTCCTTGGATACGTATTTAATCGAGCTGACCTCCGGCATCGTCTCGATCTCGCTGCGGATCTTCTCCCGAAGCGCCTCGTCGACATTCAGATTCAAGTAGGTGTTGATCTGCACATTACTATCTGCTTTATCGGCTAACGCGTTTACGTTCATTACAAGCAGCATGAACACACCCAATATAAATAACGACACCACGATGGAAGTTACCGATGCGACAGACATCCAGCCGTTGCGAAATATACTCTTCGCCCCTTCCCGCAGGTGCCGCAAGAAGGTTCTAAAACTCATACCCGTATTCTCCTCTCAGCTGGTCGCGCACGATCTGTCCGCGCTCGATGGCTAGTACGCGTTTGCGCATGGTGTTGACGATTTCCTTGTTATGCGTGGCCATGACAATCGTTGTGCCGCGAAAATTGATCTCGTCCAGCAGCTGCATGATTTCCCAAGATGTCTCCGGATCCAGGTTCCCGGTAGGCTCGTCCGCAATAATGACCGACGGATTGTTCACGATCGCCCGCGCGATTGCAATCCGCTGCTGCTCGCCGCCGGATAGCTGGGAAGGCTCGCGGTTCGCCTTGGCCTTCAGCCCGACAAGCTCCAGCACTTCCATCACCCGTTTCTTGATGATTCGCTGCGGCGCCTCGATGACTTCCATGGCAAAAGCTACATTTTCGTAAGCTGTCAGCTTTGGCAGCAGGCGGTAGTCCTGGAAAACCACCCCGATATTGCGCCGAACATAGGGGATTTTGCGCTGCTTCAGCTTCCCGATATTGAATCCGTTCACGGAAATTTGCCCCTTGGTAGGCACTTCTTCTCTATAAATAAGCTTCATAAACGTCGACTTTCCCGCACCGGACGGTCCGACGACATAGACAAATTCATTCCGGTTGATCTTAACCGACACGCCTTGCAGCGCATGAGCGCCGTTCGGGTAAGTCTTCCAAACGTCTTGCATTTCAATCACTAAGAATCACTTCCCAATCCATAATTAGCCTTTATAATTTCGACAGCTTCCATTGAATTCCTTTAAAATTCCTGAAAAATCCTCACAACACCACCTATTGTAACAAATTTGTTACCTTTTGAGTACCCGAAAGTTTATCCCCATCGTGACATATACATGAACAAGCGCATGAACGTCGGCCAATACGAAGTTAAGAGGGTGGTTTTGCATGAAAAAAATTCATCTTGGTCTCATCATTGTCAGCAGTTTGGTGCTGGTCCTCTCCGTAGGATTCGGCATGCTGACCCTGTACGTCAATCAGAAGGAGCTTCCTGAAGGGGTTGTCGTGTCCGGATGGGATGTCGGCGGCAGGCCCGCCGATGAGGTACTGGCCGAGCTCGATCAGCGGCTGGCTGCCCTGGCCGGCACGAAGGTCAAGCTGCAGGCGGCCATGCTGAAGGGGAAGACGGAGACGTTTACACTGAAGGAGGCTGGAGTTCGATATGATGCGGAATCGTTCCGGGAGGCTGTAAGCAAGCTCCAGGACAACTCCGGCACCTTATGGGAACAGATGTGGTTCAGGCGAAACTTTCGGTCAGAATGGGAAATTTCCGCCGCGTGGAACCGGGACCTGCTGAAGAAGCGGCTTAATGAGGAATGGGAGAAGGAGCGATTCGGAGAGCCCGTCAATGCCGTGCGGAGCATTTCCGAGGATGATATCGTCAGATACATGCCGGAGAAGACTGCTTACCGCATCGATTGGGCCATGTTATATGATCGGCTGGGGGCAGCGCTGCCGGGCGACCTGTCGGCGGCCGGGAAGCAGGCGGGCACCGAGTTGGTGCTGGAATTGCCTCTAAACCTTGAGAAGCCCCCCGTGACGCTAGAGTCGCTTCAGGCGGAAGGCATAGCGCGCAAGATCGTCGAGTTCTCAACAAGCCTTGGAGCCAGCGGGCCCGGAAGGGTCCATAACGTAACGGCGGCGGCCAAGGCGGTAGACGGCATGATCTTGAAGCCGGGCGATGAATTCAATTATGCGCACGTCATCGATACCGCCAAGAAGGAATACGGCTTCAAGGAAGCGCCTGTTATCGTAAACGGCAAGCTCGTGCCGGGAATCGGCGGCGGCATCTGCCAAGTATCAAGCACGGTGTATCACGCCGCCCTCATGATCGGGCTTGACATCACCGAGCGCCGGAATCACTCTCTGCCGGTCAGCTATATGCCTAAGGGGCAGGATGCCACTTTTGCCGAAGGGGCGATTAACTTCCGCTTCCGCAATAACACCGGGAAGCATCTGCTCATTCTCTCCGAAGTATCGGACGATGCGCTGACGGTCAAAATGTTCGGAACCTTTCCCGAAGATACCGTCTATGAGCTGGAATCCTCGACGATCGAAACGCTGCCATCACCGGAAAAGATCATCCACAACAAAGCGCTGCCGCCAGGCTTCAAGCAGGTCATTCAGCAGGGCAAGCCCGGTTATGTAGTCGAAACATTCCGGACCAAAAAGGTGAACGGCAAGCTTGTGGAACGCGTTAAAATTTCCACGGATACGTACCGCGCCCAAGACAGCATCGTTGCCATCAATCCGACCCATGACGACGGGATGCCGGTACCTAACGAAACGCCTAAGGAAGAGGTGGTGGAAGACGGAATTACGGCCGCGCCTTAACATGCTTGACTAACTTCATGCGATACGCGTGACTCTTCTGTGCGTGCAGGGGATCTATAGACATGAAAAAAAGAACTGCCCCATAGTAGAAAAACTACTTATGGGGCAGTTCCCTAGCGTATGATTTCAGCATGCCCGTCTTGCCGGCTTAAAATCTGTGCGCCGTCCCGATCTCCGCCTCGGGATCCCGGCTCAGCTCATCCCGGAACTCGACCTGCCGCACCTTGCATCCCTTGCCGAGAATAACCCGGTTACCGCGAACCATATCGGCTTCAACGTATTCCAAATCCAGAACGTCTCCCTCAATTACCCGGGCCTCCAGCCTTGGCCCGCTTAAGGAGAACGACAGCATCTCCCACAGCCGCTTGCCCTTACGGCGCACCGTTATCCGGTCGCCGATGACCTCCAGGGCCTTGCAGCGTCCGAATAGACGGATATCTCCGTTACCAAGATGCAGCCGGCCGCTGATGTTAAAGCTTCCTCTAAGCTCCGCCCATTCGCTCCGAACATCGCCATGTCCGCGGAGATTGCCGCTTAACGTGAGCCGTTCGGATTCCGAATCGCCATGAATGCTGCAGTGCCCCCCGATCTCGATGAAACGGCTGCGCAGCTGATCCTTCAGGTTCAAGTTGCCGGCCACATTTAGGCTTTCCGCCTCAACGGCCCCATGGACGGTGCCGGATCCGTTCACGCGAAGCTTCTGCGTCATCAAGGATCCGTTCACGCTCATATTCCCGTTCGCAACCAAGTCGACGCATTCGATATCGCCGTTGATTTGGCCCGAGCCGTCGATGCGAACTTTGCCGTACCGGCCGCCCGTTGCATTCCCGGTACCGGCAATTTTCAGATCGGACAGCTTCTCTTCATAGGGTATCATGGTAGTCCTCCTCCAATATATTACATAGGGTGAAATCACCTTATATAGTCGTTATAGTCGGTTATTATAAGTCGTCGAATGGTATCTTCATTCTATCGTTACATTAAGAATTCCACCCTTGTCGGCGGAATCCTCTGCCGGATCACAAAAGGAGCATCAGCTCTACGCTGGTGAGCTCCGTTCTCTTAGTAGATTATCACAACAGCATCCCTCGCTAAACCGCCTGATGGCTGAATCTTTCCTCGGTCTTGAGACCGAGGCGTTAAAAAGAATGGCAGGGAAATTTTACAGCTGCAGCCTGCTAAATTATGATATGATCCCATATGTAAACGCATTAGCTATTTCTGATCCTGATGATGAAAGGGGATACATACCATGGCTTTGATTCAATGTCATTTCTTCTCCGAAGTGCTTGGGCTCAGCACGTCCATGACCGTCATCTTGCCGCAGCAGACCTCCGCACAGATCGGCATGACCAATACGGCAGGCAGCGGCCTGCATCCAACGCTGTACCTTCTGCACGGCTTGTCCGATGACGATTCGATCTGGCTCCGCCGCACCTCTATTGAGCGCTATGTGGCCTCCATGGGATTAGCGGTCGTCATGCCGCAGGTACACCGCAGCTTCTATACCGACATGGAGCACGGCGGCAAATACTGGACCTTCATCAGCGAGGAGCTGCCGGCTCTCGCCCGCTCCTTCTTCCCGCTCTCCCATGCCAGGGAGGATAATTTTGTCGCCGGCCTGTCGATGGGCGGTTACGGTGCGTTCAAGCTCGGACTGCGCTGCCCGCAAACGTTCGCGGCGGCTGCAAGCCTGTCCGGTGCGCTTGATATGGTGAGCCGGATCGGCCCTGCCGAAGACCGGCATTATGACAACAGGCTCATCTACGGGGACCGCGACATTTCCGGAACGGACGACGACTTGCTGCATTTGGTGAGCAAGGTGGACGCCAGCGATGGACCGAAGCCGATGCTGTACCAGTGCTGCGGAACCGAGGACTTCCTGTATGAGGATAACCAGTCCTTCCGCCAGGTCTGCGAGCAGACCTCGCTGGACTACACCTATCAGGAAGGACCGGGGGGTCATGATTGGGGCTACTGGGACACCCATATTCAAGATGTGTTAAAGTGGCTCCCTCTGAAAAAGTAAACCCAAGTAAAAAAATGCACTCTTAAGCGAGGGCCCCTGCGGCTGCAGCCGGCGCTTTCGCTCCATGAGTGCATTTTTTCATTATTGCATGTATTCAGCTGATGGGATTACTCCACATTGCCTTGCCGAAGAGCAAGCCACTCCTCGGTCGCCTGCAGCAGCTTCACGCTGCGCTCGATCGCATCCTTCACCTGAGCGGTCGCCGTGCCGCCGTATACGTTTCGGGCGTTAACCACCGTCTCCGGCTGCAGAACGCCGTAAATGCTGTCATCAAACAGCTCCGAGAACTGACGGAATTCCTCCAGCGTCAAGTCCAGCAAATATTTGTTATTCTGGATGCAGTACAGCACCGTTTTGCCGATCACCTCATGCGCCTGCCGGAACGGCAGTCCCTTGCCGACCAAGAAATCCGCAATGTCCGTCGCATTCGAGAAGTCCGTATTCACCGCTTCGCGCATGCGCCCCTTGTTGACCTTCATCGTGGCAATCATCGGCGCGAACAGTTGCAGCGCTCCTTCCAGCGTGGCTACCGTATCGAACATGCCTTCCTTGTCCTCCTGCATGTCCTTGTTGTAAGCAAGCGGAAGCGACTTCAGCACGGTGAGCAGGCCCATCAGATTGCCGTATACGCGTCCGGTTTTGCCGCGAACCAGCTCCGGCACGTCCGGATTTTTCTTCTGCGGCATGATGCTGCTGCCGGTGCAGAATGCATCGTCAAGCTCAATGAAATTGAACTCCGTGCTGCTCCACAGCACCAGCTCTTCGCTTAAGCGGGACAGATGCATCATGATGATCGAAGCGTCCGCCAAAAATTCGAGAATGAAGTCGCGATCGCTGACCGCATCCAAGCTGTTCTCGTACACGCCGTCGAAGCCGAGCTGCTCGGCGACATAGTGCCGGTCGATCGGGAACGTCGTGCCGGCAAGCGCTCCGGCGCCCAGCGGCAAGATATTGATCCGTTTGTAGCTGTCGATCAGCCGGTCGATATCCCGCTGGAACATCGACACGTACGCCATCAGATGATGGGCGAACAGAATCGGCTGCGCGCGCTGCAGATGCGTATATCCCGGAATGATCGTATCCAGATTGTCCTTGGCCTGTCCGATCAGCGCCGTCTGAAGCTCATGCAGCATGCCGGTCAGTGCAACGACACGGTTGCGCAGGTACAGATGCATATCCGTCGCTACCTGGTCGTTCCGGCTTCGTCCGGTATGGAGTTTCCCGCCGACCGGCCCGACTTCCTCAATGAGATTTTTCT
Source organism: Paenibacillus sp. FSL W8-0919 (assembly GCF_038003785.1). NCBI lineage: Bacteria > Bacillati > Bacillota > Bacilli > Caryophanales > Paenibacillaceae > Paenibacillus > Paenibacillus sp. FSL W8-0919. The sequence continues at coordinate 1,811,463 of NZ_JBBOPV010000001.1, read as the reverse complement.
CGATATTCATATGAATGTCCTCGTCCGAAACCGAGAACTCGATGCTTCCTTCGCGGATGCGCTCAAGCACTTTATTCAAGCCCGCTTTGATCGTCTCCACATCCTCGACCGGCACGATGCCGCACTTACCCAGCATGGATACATGCGCCAGACTGCCCTGGATGTCCTCCTCCGCCAGCTGCTTGTCAAAACCGATGGAAGCCGTGTACTCCTCCACCAGCGCGTTGGTCTGCTTCGTAAAACGTCCGCCCCATAACTTGCTCACAACACTTGCCCCTCTCTGTTTGAAGGCAGAGGGCCGCTTCCCGCCGGGGATGGCAGCAAGAGCACCTGCTTAAAGGCTGCTCCTGTCCGCGAATCCCAAGCATGAAAACGGCCTTCAGCCCCTTCATTACTTGCATAGCTTTGCGTGGCTTACAATGCTTATCTTGTTTGCATTTTATAAAATGAACTTTTGAACTGGATTGCTTACTTATTCTGGTTTACACCTGCCGCCACTTTCAGCCGCAGCGCGTTCAGGCGGATAAAGCCGGTAGCATCGCCTTGATCATAGGCTTGCGTTGGGTCGGCCTCCATCGTGGCGATATCCGGATTGTACAAGCTGACCGGGCTCTTCACGCCGGCGCCGATCACATTGCCCTTGTACAGCTTCACGCGCACCGTGCCGGTGACGTTCTTCTGGCTTTCCGTTACCAGCGCCTGCAGCGCCAAACGCTCCGGCGCAAACCAGAAGCCGTTGTACACGAGCGTGCTGTATCGGGTGATCAGGCTGTCGCGCAGGTTCATTACTTCGCGGTCCATGGTGATGGACTCCATTTTGCGATGGGCGGTGAACAGAATCGTTCCGCCTGGCGTCTCATAAACGCCGCGGCTCTTCATGCCGACGAAGCGGTTCTCCACCATGTCGACGCGGCCGATGCCGTGCTTGCCGCCAAGCTCGTTGAGCTTCTCCATCACCTGCAGCGGGCTCATCGCCTCACCGTTGAGGGCAACGACATTGCCCTGCTTGAATTCCAGCTCCAGATATTCCGCCTCATCCGGCGCATCCTCAGGCGAAACGCTGAGCAGATACATGTCCTTGCTTGCCTCCGCGCTTGCGTCAAACCAAGGATCTTCCAGCACGCCGCTCTCGTAGCTGATATGAAGCAGGTTGCGGTCCATCGAATACGATTTCGCCGCAGAAGCCGTGACCGGAATGCCGTGCGCTTCCGCATATGCGATCATCTCGGCGCGTCCCGGGAAGGAGTTGCGGAACTCCTCAAGGCGCCATGGCGCAATTACATCAATGTCAGGAGCAAGTCCGGCTACGCCGAGCTCGAAGCGCACCTGGTCATTGCCCTTGCCCGTTGCCCCGTGAGCGATCGCCGTAGCGCCTTCCGCGCGTGCAATCTCCACCATGCGCTTGGCGATAAGGGGACGCGCGATGCTTGTGCCGAGCAGGTATTGCCCTTCATACATCGCTCCCGCTTGGAACATCGGGAAGATGAAATCTTTAGCGAACTCGTCGCGCAGGTCGTCGATATATACTTTGGAGGCGCCGGTAGCGAGCGCTTTTTCCTCCAGGCCGTCCAGCTCTTCTTTCTGGCCGATGTCCGCCGTGAACGCAATGATTTCAGCGTCATACGTTTCCTTGAGCCATTTGAGGATAACGGACGTATCCAGACCGCCGGAATACGCCAATACGATTTTTTGCTTTGCCATGGTTAAACTCCCTCTCCTTGTAACTAACAAATCCTATTCTTGCGTCTTTCACAAGCTAGACCAACAAACGGTCCAATCTTCGTATTTCAAGATTCGATGCCGAATTGCTCCTTGACTCACTTCATGACCCAAGGATGACTTTTTGAACAACCTCTATTATGCCATTAATGCAACCATTAACGCTTTTTGCGCATGCAGCCGGTTCTCGGCCTGATCAAAAATGACGGAGTTCGCGCCGTCGATCACGCCTTCGCTAACCTCTTCGCCCCGATGGGCCGGCAAACAGTGCAGGAACAAGTAATCCGGCTTCGCCGCCTTGACCAGCTCCTCGTTCACCTGAAAATCCGCAAAAGCGGCCTCCCGTTCGGCTTGCTCCTCTTCAAAGCCCATGCTCGCCCATACATCGGTATAGATGACATCGGCATCCTTGGCAGCTTCGATCGGATCATGCGTGATCGTGATTTTTCCACCGGTTTGCGCCGCAATCTCTTCGCTCAGCTTCACAATGCCTTCATCCGGCATATAACCCTCAGGGCTCGCTACCGCCACATGCATGCCCATCTTTGCTCCGCCGATCAGCAGGGAATGCGCCATATTGTTGCCGTCCCCGATAAAGGCCATTTTCAGCCCCTTCAGCTTGCCCTTATGCTCCAGCACCGTCTGCAGGTCAGCCAGCACCTGGCAAGGATGCGCCATGTCGCTCAAGCCGTTGATCACCGGAATGGATGCATGCTTCGCGAGGTTGATGACATTGTCGTGCCCGAAGGTACGGATCATGATGCCGTCCAGATAACGGGACATGACCTGCGCCGTATCGCTGATCGGCTCCCCGCGTCCGAGCTGAATATCGTTCTTGCTCAAGAAGAGCGCATGGCCGCCCAATTGGAACATGCCGACCTCGAAGGAGACCCGGGTCCGTGTCGAGGATTTCTCGAAAATAAGTCCGAGCGTCTTCCCCTTTAACGGCTGGTACACCTCTCCGTTCTTCTGCTTACGCTTTAGCTCGATCGCCGAGTCCAGCAAAAACTGGATTTCCTCGGTGGAATACTCGTCCAATTCGATCATATCCCGGCCTTTCAAGCTGATTCCCTGTAGTTGTCCGCTAGCGGTCATCCCCTTGTCCTCCTTGCTGTTTGCTGTATTTTTCTATTGTATCATGACTTTCTATGCTTGGTTAACCGCCGTATGGGCATGAATAATATCCGTAAGGATCGACACCGCCTGATCAATTTCCTCCCGTGTGACAAGCAAATTCGGAAGGAGGCGGATCACATTCGGTCCTGCGGTTACGAACAGCAGTCCGCGGCGCTGCCCCTCCAGCACCAGCTCGCCAACCGGCTCCGCGCATTCAATGCCGATCAGAAGGCCTTTTCCGCGAATGCTTTTCACAAAAGGAATTCCCGCAAGCTTCTCTTGCAGCTGAGCCGTCAAGTATTCGCCCGCTTCCGCTGCGCGCTGAGCCACGCTGTCCTCCAGCATCGCCTCGATCGTAGCGGCTACCACCGCGCTTGCCAGCGGCGTCCCGCCAAAGGTCGATCCATGGCTGCCTGCCGTAAAGGCATCGCGCAGATAGCCCTTCCCGAGCATCGCGCCGACCGGGAAGCCGGAGCCAAGCCCCTTGGCTACCGTGAAAATATCCGGCTCGATGCCGTAATGCTCATGCGCGAACAGCTTGCCGGTCCGGCCCATGCCGGTCTGCACCTCGTCAACGATGAGCAGCAGCCCGTGCTGCTTGCACAGCTCCGTGACGGCCTGTAAGAATTCAGGTTCGACCGGATGCACGCCGCCTTCGGCCTGCACCATCTCGATCATGATGGCCGCGGTGTTGTCGTTAATCGCCGCTTCCAGTGCCGGCAGGTCATGCAGCGGAACGCTCAGGAAGCCGGCAGGGAGCGGAAGGAAGCCTTCCTTCACCTTGTCTTGTCCCGTAGCGGTCAGCGTGGCCAGCGTCCGGCCGTGGAAAGACTGCGTAAAGGTAATGATCTCATAACGGCCGCTGCCCTTCACCTTCTGGTGATAGCGGCGAGCCAGCTTGATCGCGGCTTCGTTCGCCTCCGCGCCGCTGTTGCAGAAGAAGACCGCGTCCGCGCAGGTGTTTGCGGTCAGCAGCGCCGCTGCTTTTTCCTGTCCCGGAATATGGAACAGATTCGAGACGTGCCACAGCTCATCCAGCTGGGCCTTCAGCTTCTCCTTCACCTTAACCGGGGCATGCCCGAGATTGGTTACCGCAAGCCCGGCCATAAAGTCCAAATATTTATTGCCTTGATCGTCCCACAACCAGCTGCCTTCCCCTTTGACGAGGCTGAGCGGGTATCTCGCATAGGTCTGAAACAATGAGCTCTCATGGCCTCCCGCTGCCGCATTAGCCGCTGCGCTTCCGCTTCCTTGTGCATCTTTCCCCATGACCTGTTACACTCCTTTACTTATGGCTTTGCTTAATTGAAGAAGTTGTTCAAAAAGTCGGCTTTTGATCACGAAGCCAATTAAGAAGTAAGCTCGGCATCGAATCTTGAATTCGGCCCGGCCTTCCGATCCTCAAGGGGTCTTACGAAGACCCCGTTCTATGATTGTGATTCTTCAGCTATCCGTACGGTGTTGGCGGCTACATCCGAACAATGCGCGTCCCGAGCACTTCGCCTGCGACTACGCGGCTGAGTACATTCGGCTCGCTGCCGTCCACAATGACGACCTCGCGCACCTTGCCGTGAATGCAGGCAATGGCTGCCCTGACCTTCGGAATCATGCCGCCGTAGATTTCACCCGTACCGATCATATCCTCGATCTCCTGCACCGTAACGGTCGGCAGCACCCGCTTCTCGCCCCCCGCACTCTTCATGATGCCGGGCACGTCGGTTACGACGATCATCCGGGCTACGCCGAGATGAGAAGCGACTGCGCCTGCTGCCGTATCCGCGTTAATGTTGTAGCGCTGCCCTGATGCATCGACGCCGATCGGTGCTACAACGGGCATATAGCCCATCTCCATCACGCCGTTAAGGATGGAGGACTTCACATGCGTGACATCACCAACCCAGCCGACCTCTGCGCTGTTCGCAACCGGCCGGGCTTCAATCAGGCCGCCGTCGGAGCCGGACAAGCCGAGGGCCGAGCCGCCGACGCTCTGAATCCGGCGTACGATCTGTTTGTTGATCGTGCCGGCCAGCACCATCTCCACCACATCCAGCACGTCCTCCGTCGTCTTGCGCAGACCGTTCACGAACTCGGTCTCGATCCCCAGCTTCTCCAGGTTTCCGGAGATGGCAGGCCCGCCGCCATGCACGATCACCGGCTGAACCCCCTTCTCCTGCAGTCCCTTCAAATCCTCAAAGAAGCTGTCCGGCAAGGCGGCCAGCGTACTTCCGCCGCACTTCATCACAAACATGTCTCCGCCCGCCTTATTGCCGGGCGTGGTCGCCTCCTGGTTCAACGTGCTGTTCACATCCGTCTCCTCCCGTCACTGCTTGAAGTATTATGTGCGGTAAGCCGCATTGATTCGTACATAGTCATAGGTTAAGTCGCAGCCCCAAGCGGTGGCCGATCCACTGCCTGTATGGAGCTTCACTTCGATATTCACCGTATCTCCCTGAAGATAGGCCAGTGCGGCATCCTCGTCAAAAGCCACCGGCCTCGACTGCTCCAGCACCGATATCGGTCCGATCTTAATATCGACCGTCTCGGGATTCACCGGCCGGCCGGCTCGACCTACGGCTGCAATGATACGTCCCCAGTTGGCATCGGCGCCGAACACCGCCGATTTGACCAGGCTGGAGCCGATAATCGTCTTCGCAATGGCCTGGGCGTCCTCGTCGGTCTCCGCTCCGTTAACATGGACCTCGATCAAATGCGTTGCCCCTTCGCCGTCCCGGGCAATCGCCATTGCGAGCATCCGGCACACATATTGAAAGCCGGAAGCAAAAGCTTCCCAATCCGGGTGCGCCGGCGACAGCTCATCATGCCCGGCCAGACCGCTGGCCATGGCAATCAGCATATCGTTCGTGCTCGTGTCCCCATCAACGGTAATCATATTAAAGGTCAAATCGGCCGTCTGGCGAAGCAGCTGCTGCAGCGCCTCCTGCCCGATGACCGCATCGGTGGTGACGAAGCCGAGCATGGTTGCCATGTTCGGATGAATCATGCCGGAGCCTTTCGCCGAACCGGCTATCGTTACGTTCACCCCGCCGACCGAAACGGTTACGCAGGCTTCTTTTTTCACCAAGTCCGTTGTCAGGATCGCTTGGTTAAAGGCTTCCGCTCCTTCGCGAGCGCCGCTCAGACGGCCCGGCAGGCCCTCTATGCCCGCAATCACGCGGTCCATCTTAAGCAGCTCGCCGATAACGCCTGTGGACGCCACCGCAACGTCGCTCTCCTCCACGCCAAACTCAGCGGCAGCCCGGGAACGCATCGTGTACGCATCCTCTTCACCTTGCTTGCCTGTGCACGCATTAGCATTCCCGCTGTTGACCACGATGGCGCGGAGCCTGCCGTCCGCAAGGCTTTCCCGCGTCACCTTCAGCGGAGCCGCTTGAAATACATTTGTCGTATAAACAGCTGCCGCGACAGCCGGCACCTCGCATACGATGGCGCCCAGGTCGTGGCGGTCGGTCTTCTTCAGTCCGCAGTGGAGACCGGCAGCCTTGAAGCCTTTCGGCGTCACGATGGTGCCTTCCTCCAAAATCGCAAATAAGTTATCTCCCATGTCCGTCTCCCCCGTCTGTTACGGATACACTGGCGTAAACGTAAGACCGAGGCTTTCCTCCCATCCCATCATCAGGTTCAAATTCTGGATTGCCTGCCCGGCCGCGCCCTTCACGACATTGTCGATGACCGATATGACGGTCAACCGGTTCGTTCGGGCATCCACCGCAAAGCCGATGTCGCAATAATTGGAGCCGCTAACCTCTTTCGTCGCCGGCCATACGCCGTTATCGCGAATGCGGACAAAAGAGCGATCTTTATAGTACTCGCGATACAATCCGATGAAGTCCTCTTCGGTATACGATCCCTTGAGCGTTGCATACATCGTGCTCATAATCCCGCGCGTCATCGGTACGAGATGAGTCGTAAAGGTGACGGTAACGGGCTCGCCCGATACTTGGCTGAGCACCTGCTCGATCTCCGGGATATGCTGATGCTTGTTGACCTTGTAGGCCTTGAAGTTTTCATTGATTTCCGCAAAATGCGTCATGAGGCTCGTTCCCCGTCCCGCCCCGGATACGCCGGACTTCGCGTCGATGATCAAGCTGGCCGGGTCAATCCAGCCGGCGTTAATCGCCGGGATCAGTCCAAGGAGCGTAGCGGTCGGGTAGCAGCCGGGATTCGAAATGAAATCGACGCCCTTCACTTCGTCTCCGAATACCTCGCACAAGCCGTATACGGCTTTTTCAAGAAGCTCGGACGAAGGGGCCGGATGCTTATACCACTGCTCGTAAGCAGTACCGTCCTTAAGCCTGAAATCGCCCGAGAGGTCGATAACCTTCAGCCCTGCCGCTAGGAGCTCCGGAACGAGCTTGGCGCTTACGCCGGAAGGCGTCGCCGTGAACACAAGATCCGCAGCCTGCGCAATCTCCGCAGGATTAACGCCATCCAGATTCTTCGCAACAATATTCGTCAAATGCGGGAATCCGTCCGATATCGGGACCCCGCTGCTCGATGATGAAATCACCGAAGTAATCTCGATGTAAGGATGCGCCTGCAGCAATCGGATCAGCTCCACGCCTCCATAACCGGTGGATCCTACAATGGCAACTCTCAGCTTGTTGTCTGTCATATCCTCATCCCTCTCCCACGGAACATCCGATAGACCGCGAGTGGAAAGGCGCCTGCTTGTTTGTAAGCGTCCTGATCAAGCGGTCTTATGCACGGTTGCATGATTCCAAATCCATTATCCGTCTCATAAATATGTATTATTATACGACTGTATTCATATAAATACAATGGATTCTCATAAATTGGCTGGAAATGGGTCAATCTCCCCCTATAAGTCGGACGCCCGTTCATATTCTTCTTTTAATATCGAGAATACTTTGAGATTCCAATGCCGGTCCTTCACCTTCATCGCTTTGCGCAGTGTCCCCTCATAACGCATGCCGATCTTCTCCATGACGCGTTGGGAGCCGATATTTTCCTCGAAGCAGCGGGCTTGGACCCGAATCAGATCCATTTCGCCAAAACCAAGCTTCAAGAGCGCGGAAGCCGCTTCGGTCATGATCCCCCGGCCCCAATATTCCCGAGCAAGCACATAGCCGATTTCCGCGCTTTGATGCTCAGGCTTCCACCACACGAAATCGACCGTGCCAACCAGCCTGCCGTTCTCCTTCAGTTCTATTCCCCAGGGTGCGATGTCGTGCTTGGCATATTGGGCTAATATGTATTGAATAAATCGCTTGCTGTCCTCAATCGAGCGATGAGTTTCCCATGTTACGTATTGGGCCACCTCATCATTTGAGGCATAGGCGTACATATCCTCCGCATCCCGCATCGATATTCTGCGCAAGCGCAGACGGTCGGTTTCTAGTTCGGGCAGGCTTGCATAGATCCGTTCAATCCCCATTTTTCGTAGCCTCCTCCAAGATATTAGTTTCCATTATAGGCGCTTCCCCTGAAAAAGAAAGAAAAAATTCCCTGTCGTTATTTCGACTGCGTCTTTAGTCTGCCGGGCTCCTGAATAGAACCTGTAACGGCCATGAACCGGCTCAAGGTAACAAGCCATATCCATAAAAAAAGAACGGCGCTCATACGCCGTTCTTGCATCATGTTATATGATTTAGGTTCTAATATTCCGAAAGCCTTCACCCAGCACCTCGTGTGCATTATGGATAATGACAAACGCATCCGGATCCACCGATTGGACCACCGTCTTCAGCCGGGGAATCTCGCTCTGGCCGACGACGACCATCAGAACGGTCCGGTGTTCGCCGGTATATCCGCCCTCAGCCGTCAGCTTGGTCAAGCCCCGGTCTAGATCCTCCAAAATCGCCTTCGTAATCGGCTCCGTATGATCGGAGATAATGTAAGCGACCTTGGTGAAGCTGAAGCCCAGCTCGATCGCATCAATCACCTTGCCCGTTACATATAATCCGATTAAGGCATACAGCGCTTGCTCCAATGACAGCACCATGGCTGCCGAAGAAATGACGATCGCATCCAGAATGACGATGCATAAGGAAAATGCAAGCCCGCTGTATTTATGCAGCAGCTGCGCGACAATGCTGAGTCCCCCTGTCGAGCCGCGGCCGCGGTAGACGAGCCCCATGCCGATGCCGACGCCAATCCCTCCATAAATGGAGGCGAGCAGCGGATTAGAGAGCGGAATTACCCAATCCTTGGTCAAAAACACGAATAGCGGCAGCACCACGCTTCCCAGCAGGGAGCGGACGCCATATTCGCGGCCGATCAGCCCGAAGGCGAGAAACAGCAGCGGGATATTGAGCGCCCACTGCGTGAAAGCCGGTTCAATGCCAAGCCAAGCTTGGACAAGGACGGATAACCCGGACACGCCTCCCGAGGCAATGTGGTTCGGCAGGAAAAACAGATTAAACGCCAGCGCCATAATGAAGGAGCCGGCGATAATAAAGATCGTATCGACGGTCTGACGGAGCGGACCGTTGATCGGAATGATAGGTTCCCGCCTTCTCTTGCTGGCGGATGGTTTACGAACGGACTGCGCCATGTTCTTCAAATCTCTCCTCGCGGCCTATTCGACTTCCTGTTTGATTTGACTGCGCAAATATCCGTCGATAAAAGCATCCAGGTCTCCGTCCATCACGGCGCCCACATTCCCGGTCTCCACCTGGGTGCGATGGTCCTTCACCATGCTGTATGGATGGAACACATACGAGCGGATCTGGCTGCCCCATGCGATTTCGGACTGCTCACCGCGGATTTCAGCCAGCTCCTTTTGCTGCTCCTCGATTTTGCGCTCATAGAGCTTGGAGCGGAGCATCGTCATCGCGCGCTCGCGGTTTTTGATCTGAGAGCGTTCGTTCTGGCATGTTACGACGACGCCAGTCGGAATATGCGTAATCCGTACGGCCGAGTCGGTCGTGTTGATATGCTGACCGCCCGCGCCGCTTGCGCGGTACGTATCGATCTTCAGATCCTCGGTCCGGATTTCCACCTCTACGTCATCGGTAATTTCCGGTACGACATCGCAGGATACGAACGACGTATGCCGGCGTCCCGAGGAATCGAATGGCGAGATGCGGACGAGTCGGTGAACGCCTTTTTCCGCCTTTAGATAGCCGTAAGCATTAAAGCCTTTAATCAATAGCGTTACGCTCTTGATGCCCGCCTCATCCCCCGGCTGGTAGTCCAGCGTCTCCACCTTGAAACCGCGTTTCTCGGCCCACCGGGTGTACATCCGGTGCAGCATCTGGCCCCAGTCCTGCGACTCGGTACCGCCCGCGCCGGGATGCAGCTCGAGGATGGCATTCATTTTGTCATAAGGCTGATTCAGCAGCAGCTGGAGCTCAAACGCCTCCACGCGTCCGACCAGTTCCTTAATGGTATCCCCGATCTCGCCGGCCAAGGAATCGTCTCCCTCTTCATCCGCCAGCTCGATCATCACGACAGCATCGTCATAGTCCTGCTGCAGCTTCTGATATGAATCTACCGCGGATTTGACCGCATTCATCTCCGAGATAATGCCCTGAGCTTTCTCATTGTCGTCCCAAAAATCCGGAGCCGCCATCTTCTCCTCAAAATTCTCAATTAACTCCTGCTTGAGATCTAAGTCAAAGAGACCCCCTAAGATTGGTTAGTTTCTTGCTGATTTCACGCAGGTCCTGCTTTACGCTTGGATCGATCATAAGTCCTCGTCCTTTCTGTCTTTGCATCTTATCTTCTTCCAGTATACCCTCTCCGTCCGGGAAATCGTTCCATTCGGAGGATAAATTTAGCTGTTAACTTGCTCAACTACGCGACTAGGCTAAAGCTTTTTAGCTCAAATCGTTCAGCAGCCGTGTCGTTACGGGAGCATGTGCCGTCTCGTATGGGAGCATGTGCCGTGCTCTCAACCGGGATGTCGATACGTTCAGATAAACTCCCTTAATCGCTGCCGGGGCTTTGGAGTCATGGCCTTAGCCACCACCCCGACTGCCCAAGCAGCTCTTAAGGGAGTTCAATGATTGCCGGTCCATCGACAAGTCCGGCATGATATGCAGTTACCATTCTTTAAGATTGACTATACCGGGATGTGGGACAAGTACGTAAAATGTTCCTACGATCACTGTTGCTCTCGGATTTCTTGATCAAATGAATTCATAGGTTGAAATCCGATCACAAAGGCGACCGCTGCCGCTTCTTCGAAATCATTTTACTCCCTTGTCCTGCTACCCGCTCTTTAATTCGTCCTATATCGAATGTTACGCGTTCTGCCCATGGCAGTGCTTGAATTTCTTGCCGCTGCCGCATGGGCAAGGATCGTTGCGGCCGATCTGTTCACCGACCTGAACCGGACGCTTCTCGGCAGGCTCGCTGCTGCTGTTCGTGGATACCTTGTTCTCGTCCACTACCGCTTGGCGCTCCTGGTTCGTGGCGATTTGAGCTTTCATGATATACGTGGCGACTTCCTCTTGGATCGTCGCAATCATGGCGTTAAACATTTCAAAGCCTTCGAACTGGTATTCACGAAGCGGATCGGTACCGCCGTACGCACGGAGGTGGATACCCTGACGCAATTGATCCATCGCGTCGATATGATCCATCCACTTGCTGTCTACCGCGCGGAGCACGATAACCTTCTCGAACTCGCGTACCATTTCCGGACCGATCGCCTGCTCGCGCTCGTCGTACTTCTGCATGACACGCTCGAAGAGATAATCGGTAATCTCTTGGGCTTCCTTGCCCCAGAGATCTTCGCGCGTAACCGCACCTTCGTCCAGCAGCTTGCTGTTGATGTAATCGGCAACGTCCTGCAGATCCCAGTTCTCCGGAATATCATCGCTGCAATGAGCCTCTACAACCCGCTCAATGACCGGCTTGATCATATCAACAACGATCTGTTTGATATCCTCGGACTCCAGAATCTCCCGGCGCTGCTTGTAAATGATTTCGCGCTGTTGGTTCATTACGTCGTCATACTGGAGGACGACCTTACGCATATCGAAGTTATTGCCTTCTACCCGCTTCTGGGCGGATTCGACCGCACGGGTGATCATCTTGCTCTCGATCGGCTGGTCCTCTTCAAAGCCAAGGCGTTCCATCATGTTCAGCACGTTGTCCGTACCGAAACGCTTCATCAGCTCATCGCCCAGGGACAGATAGAACTGCGTAGAACCCGGGTCGCCCTGACGGCCGGCACGACCGCGCAGCTGGTTATCGATCCGGCGCGATTCATGGCGCTCGGTACCGATAATATGCAGACCGCCGATCTCTCGCACGCCATCACCCAGCAAGATATCCGTACCGCGTCCCGCCATATTGGTGGCGATGGTAACGGAACCCGGCTGGCCTGCGCGCGAGATGATCTCCGCTTCCTCAGCATGGTATTTCGCGTTCAGAACTTTATGCTGAACCCCTTTGCGCTTCAGCATTTCAGACAGTCGCTCAGAGTTCTCGATCGAAACGGTACCGACGAGCACCGGCTGATTTTTCTTATGGCGCTCAACGATCTCGTTCACGACCGCTCTGAACTTGCCTTCCTCACTCTTGTAGACCACGTCCGGCATATCAATCCGCTGGTTCGGCCGGTTCGTCGGAATTTGAAGCACTTCAAGACCGTAGATCTTCTTGAACTCCTCTTCCTCTGTCTTCGCCGTACCGGTCATGCCCGCCAGCTTGCGGTACATCCGGAAATAGTTCTGGAAGGTGATGGTCGCGAGCGTCATGCTCTCGTTCTGTACCTCGATGCCTTCCTTTGCTTCGATCGCCTGGTGCAGACCGTCGCTATAACGGCGTCCGGCCATCAGGCGGCCCGTAAACTCGTCGACGATAACCACTTCATCGTCCGTCACGACGTAGTCAACGTCACGGCGCATGATGACATTGGCCTTCAGTGCCTGCACAATATGGTGGTTCAACGTGACATGGTTGTGGTCATACAGGTTGTCGATACCGAAGATACGCTCTGCGGTAGCCACACCTTTTTCCGTAAGGGATACGGATTTGACCTTGATGTCCACCGTGTAGTCCTCTTCCGGAACGAGACGCTTCACGAACCGGTCAGCTGCATAGTACAGCTCGGTGGATTTCTGCGCCTGACCCGAAATAATCAGCGGCGTACGCGCTTCGTCGATCAGGATGGAGTCCACTTCGTCAATGATACAGAAGTACAGCGGACGCTGAACCATCTGTTCCTTGTACAGCACCATGTTGTCCCGCAAGTAGTCGAAACCGAACTCATTGTTCGTTCCGTAAGTAATGTCGCAGGCGTAAGCATGCTGTTTCTCCGGATGCTCCATGCCGCTCAGGTTGAGCCCGACGGTCATGCCCAGGAAATTATATATCTGCCCCATCTCTTCGCTGTCACGCTGCGCCAAGTAATCGTTGACGGTAACCACGTGAACTCCTTTGCCAAGCAGGGCATTCAAGTATACCGGCAGGGTACCTACAAGCGTCTTACCTTCACCGGTCTTCATTTCTGCAATTTTACCTTCGTGGAGGGCCATCCCGCCGACCAGCTGCACGTCGTAATGACGCTTGCCGAGCACCCGTTTGGAAGCCTCGCGGACTGTCGCAAACGCTTCAGGAAGCAACTCCTCAGGCGTCTCACCTTTCTCGATCCGCGCACGGAACTCTTCGGTTTTCGCTTTAAGCTGCTCGTCTGAGAGCGCCTCAAATTCCGGTTCCATTTTGTTGATTACATCGACCGTCTTCATGAGACGTTTGACATCACGTTCATTGGTGTCGCCGAAAATCTTTTTGACAAGTCCTAGCATGGTTAACCCCTTTCGTGCAAAACAAGTGATAGAATCAACTTCATTAAATGCCAAAGGGTTAAATGATGAAATCGATTCATTGATTCCTTATGATGGTCCCATTCCTGGCAGGGTTCACAGCCTGTCCCAGAGAATGAGGGTTTGCCTAAATTGTAACAGTTTGTAAGGGATGCCGCAACAAGTTGCTGCTTCTGCTGCCCGCATTCGTCTGGCGCGAATCCCTGCTTTATAAGACGAAGCAGCACGCATAAAAGTTGCGTGGAGCATTTACCCAGTACCTTATGACCCGATGACAGATGGCATCGACCCGATCCTGCTTGATTCGAAGGGCGTTAGCATTGACCCTGCGAACCAGGACATCTGTATATTTGAAAATTCGAAGTGACAGGCAAGAACCAACAGCTAAATCCAAGCATACTTAAGGCCAAGCACCATGCGCCCATTTAGTAACTAAACCACAAATATATTCGTTAAACGCAGCCAGATTTCGAAACAAAGCCATCCAATATTATCGACAAAAAGAGGGCTCCTATTTAGCCCTGAACGGCCTCCAACCAAATAAAGAGCCCCACCCGCGGGTGAAGGCTCATCTTGCATGTTCATTTCAGCTTAAAGGTTTCATTCGTTTTCAGTATGATTCGTTCCGGTCGCTGCAAGGTAAACATCCGCTGGCCCCAGGGACCCGCGTCCTTGCCTTACTCGCGCTCGATCAATCCGTACTTGCCGTCATTGCGCTTGTAGACGACATTTACTTCCTGTGTGTCAATGTTGGAAAATACGAAGAAATTATGACCAACCATGTTCATCTGCAGAATCGCTTCCTCAACGTCCATCGGCTTCATCGTGAAGCGCTTCGTGCGGACCACTTCATAATGATCCTCATACTCGTCCTGCTCGACTTCCGTCTGAGTCGCCGTAGCTGCGCCGTTCCCGGCAACGAGCGTCTTCAAGCCGCCCTCTTGCCTAATCTTTCGGTTCAGCTTGGTCTTGTGCTTGCGAATCTGGCGTTCCAACTTGTCCACAACAGCGTCAATGGAAGCGTACATATCATCGCTTCGGTCTTCCGCACGCAGAACCACGCCTGTGAGCGGAATGGTCACTTCCACTGTGTGCAATCCTCGAACGACACTCAATGTAACGTATCCTTCAGAGGTGGGGGGTGCTTCAAAATACTTATCAAGCCTGCTGAGTTTCTTGTCAACATAGTCCTTCAAAGCATCGGTCACTTCAATTTGTTGACCTCGAATACTGAATTGCATAGGGCACTCCTCCTTTGCACCTTTAGTATACCATTTTGTTAACGCTGTGTAAAAAGACAAATATGTGAATTTTGGAACAATCATTCGAGCAACAATGGTGCCCCCCATTGCTGGGATAAGAAAAGACCGTTTCAATGACCTTTAGGGAACTAGATCCCCATCCTCTCATCGAATTTAAACACGGGTAAAGGACATTAAGCTGGCCACCGCCATGTAACGCACATCACCCAACGTAAGTCCCCCAGGGATAGCCGCTTCTGAAGCCATCAAAGAACCAAACAGCTACCCGCAAACAGAAAAAGACCCCGGATTTACCGGAGTCTCCTCGCTAGCGAATTCAATTCTTAACCATCTATACCGTTTATGTAGGTCGGCTATGCCGGGATGATTATAATTTGATTACGTTAGCTGCTTGCGGGCCACGTGCACCTTCAACGATTTCGAATTCAACGGATTGTCCTTCTTCCAGCGTCTTAAAGCCTTCAGATTGAATCGCGGAGAAGTGTACGAAAACGTCGCCGCCTTCTTCAGTCTCAATGAAGCCATAACCTTTCTCTGCGTTGAACCATTTAACTTTACCTTGCATGCCCTAACATTCCCTTCATTGTCAAATAAAGTGTGACACTAATTGTCCACATTTCCGACTATAGCACCCGGCCTTACTAGTGTCAATCGCCCTGAAGACGGTTTTCTGCTGAAGAAAACGTCTAATCTTGTCGACATGGCTTAAACACTGAGCTCGGGGGTACTGCGGAAAATTGCTTTATCGATAATTACCCAGCAGGGGAGGGGGTGAAACAGGCATTAGCATAAAATAGTTTCTTATCTCTTTTCTATATATTCTTGTAGAATTGACTTCACTCTTAAACCAGCCTCATATA
The DNA here is from genome assembly GCF_038003785.1 of Paenibacillus sp. FSL W8-0919. Taxonomy (NCBI): domain Bacteria; kingdom Bacillati; phylum Bacillota; class Bacilli; order Caryophanales; family Paenibacillaceae; genus Paenibacillus; species Paenibacillus sp. FSL W8-0919. The sequence goes on along the minus strand of NZ_JBBOPV010000001.1, from coordinate 1,795,746 downwards.
TATCTGAGTAATTCTCAGCCAGCAAATCAATAATTATTCCATATGAATTTAGTAATGATTGACGGTAACTTACACCAAATCTTACTTTTGCAAAGTCTGTAATTTCCTTTATTTCCTCAACCTCATCAAGAATAGTCAAAAAAATCATCTGAAGTACTTTTGCACTAAAACCATAGAGAATAAATGGTGTGACGTGTGTGGGAGCATACTGAGTAATTGTGGACTCGTACAACTCGACAATTTCCGGTACTATTTTGCTTGCCTCAAAATTTGCAGCTCTCTCAGCGGCAAGTTTTTTATAGTGGAGATTCCTATCCCTAGACCCTAGCATTTCTATAATACCCTTTTCTAGAGCAACGCTGTCTTGCATCGGAACAAGCTTCCCCCAACTACTAACAACCTCACTAAGGCCACCGACATCACTAGCAATAACAGGGACTCCCATTAACATGGCTTCAATCGCTGTGTACGATGACGTTTCTGTTTTCACGCCAATTTGAATAGAAGGAATAGCACATAAGTCCGATGCATTATATAAAGAGGACATTAATTGGTTATCTACCGGTTCAATAATTTTAACTCTATTGTTTAGCTGACGATTGGCCACGCTTTCTTTCAATCCCGTTTGACCATTATCGATAAGTAACAATGAATATTCGTTGGGCAATGCCGCTACTGCATCCAACAAATAGTCAATGCCCTTGATATATTCATAACGGCTTGGACAGAAAATAAGGAATTGGTCATGATCAATACCTAATTGTGATCTTACATCGGATATTTTCACATCAGAAAATGAGTGGTGCAAGAAATTCGGAATATTAACCACATTAGCGTCTTTGTTTATCATTTTCAAGTATTTCAACAGTCCTTCTCCGACACTTACGACTGTCCCAACTTCCTTCAGTGCAAACCATTCACTTTTTCTCCAATACTTATATTCCAGCGAATTATTCTCAATGTGACCATTGATTACCTCTTCCTCCGGAATATGTCCATGAATTGTTAATAGAATGGGTATGCCCCACTTTTCAGCAATGACTTTAATTCGATTATATGCGATAACGTCCTGGCAATGAATAATGTCAGGTTTTGATTCACCCAACTTTAATCTTAAATTCATTTCTAAACGAACAGCCCATGTTTCAATCACATCGACCGACAAATTATTGGGGTATTTATTAAAAAGTTGCCGATTGGTATTGATTACTATATTAGATATATGCTCTGTAATTTCACCTCCGGGAGTTATCCATTCAACACTATGACCCATTTCGATTAATTGTTTGGTTAATGCACTTATGTGAGTTGTTATTCCGCCTTTTCCGTGTGCATCCAAAGCCGCTATCCAAATATTCATTATTTATCTCCTCACCTAGAAAATATCAATGTGTTTACATTTCTCAAAATAGTTTCTTTCTTCTTGTGAGGCTAATTCCGACACAACCGGTTCGGAAAAAGTCCGGTTTAGTTGAACCTTGGAAAATAACATCCCACCCATATAATTAAACCTACTTAATATCTCATGGTCTTCTATGACATCAAATCCTCTATTCGCAAATTGTTCATACCACCATGATTTAGGATACAAAGTTACATGCGTTTCATCCAAGTCCCAAGGATCATAAAAATGTGGCATTTTAAGAAACACAGTATTCCCTAATCGAGATAACTCATCTATAGCTTCAAAAACTTCTGGTTCTGGTATATGCTCCAAAATGTCAAAAGCTATAACAAGGTCGAATTTTCCTTCGAATGGGATTTTTGTTGCACTTGAGCAAACAACATGGCCTATTGCGTATTCATCAGCATTTTCAATGGCATAACTACTTATATCGACTCCCTTCGCATCAACGCCAAGCAATCTTAACGATCGGACTAGATATCCTTTTGCACACCCAACATCTAATAAGGTTTTTGGATTTAAATATTTTTTTATATCGTAAGACCATTGGATAAACCGAGTATCATATTGGTAAGACGTATAATTACTATTTCCGCTGTAGTACTTTTCATCAAAATGATTCATCATTGTTAAATCCACCTTCAGATTAATAGTTTTCTACCTTTTTGTATAAATCAAAAAACCATTCATGTTGGTCTAATCCTTCTCCTATAAAACGTATTAGTTTTTTTAAGTTTGATACATTCTCGTTACCATTCAGTAGATTTATTTGCAAGTTAAGATAATGGAGATCCACAGCGTAAGGGTACAATTTATGGCTATCCACAAGAATCTGCGAGGCTTCTTTATCTCTTTCCAACTCTATCAAACATAGAACTATCCACTTTGTACAAATTAGTTTCCATGATTCTTCAACATCTGGATATGTTTTTACAAAATATTGCAAGGCTTTTTCATACTCTTGTTCTGTAACTAGCCCAATTCCTTCACCTAAATATATCGAGTCTAAAGAGACTTTATCATTTGATAAAAGAGAGTACACTTTAATAAAACTATCATTATTTCTTGCCACTCTTCTCGCGGCTACCTCCCACCTTGCTATTGGATGGCCCTCAAGCCAATTGTAAATAACAGGTACGTAAATAGTATCGTCGGAGACAATATTCAATGCGCTTCTGAATTTTTGTAAGTCTTCATCAGTAAAGAATCTCTGTTCATCAATCATAATTTCCCAATCTGTTGTACACGACTTTCTTACATTGTAAGTTGAAACTAGCTGTAGATAATTCATAAGATCCAGGGTTACTTTATCCCAGTTATATTTTTTTGCGGTCTTCATGCCATTAAAAGAAAGTCTTCTTCTAAGAGAAGGACTTTCTATCACCAGTATTATTTTTGTTATAAGTTCTTCAAGATCACCGATTTGAGTTAAGATGAGATTTTTTTCATGCTCTCCATATTCTAAGACACCACTATTACGTGTTGAAATTACCGGGCAGCCCGTTGCCATGGCCTCTAAGACAGGAAGCGAAAATGATTCATACTCTGAAGCTGAAACATATACAAGAGCATCCCGAAATAACGCTGCTATTACTTCTTGAGATGGGTTTACAAAGACTTCATCTGCTAGGTTACCCCACTCTAAACTTGGCATTTTGGGATTAATCCAGAACAGTTTAAGATCCGGATAAACTGCCTTAACTTTTTCAAAAGCTTTAACTATATTATGGATACCCTTAAAGCTAAGATCCTCGTTCCCCATCATAAGAATATACTTTTCTTTAGAAGCAACACCCTCCATGTCTTCCCTAGGTTTAAAAATACTATGATTTATAGCATTTGGGATAACTACGGATTCTCTGCCGAAATTTTGTTTTATTAACGAAGACGCTTGGTTTGATACTGTCATAATGAATTTAGGTAATTTCATTTGAGTTTCTACAAAAGTCCTCAATTCATCAGATAAACGCTCAGGATGAAATAGATGTTCATCTCCTTGTTCGAAATAAACAACAGGAGCAATACCAGTCTCTATACAAGCCTGTATATGATCCCAATATGTTGCAATAATAACATCACACATCGGAATACCTTGAGCTAGGTCAATACCAAAAGGTACTTGCTTATAATCTGCCGTAATCGGATACCAATCAGGTTTGGGAAAATGAGAAATGATACAAACATCCCATCCTTGCTTGTTTAATCGGTTTGCATGCTCTAGAATAATTTTAACTCCACCGCAGACACTTACATGTGTCATAACAAACGAGATTTTTGGGTTTTTCCGGACTTCACCATTTCCAGAACGCTCAAGGATTTGTGGTTTAGCCAATGGAAGCCTAGAAACTCTGGCTAAAAGTTCTTTATTTCTTAGTGTAGCTATCATCTCTTATCTCCTTACCATCTCACTCTTACCTAATTGCATCTCTATCGTCTGTTTAGCCCATTTCGAATCAGGAAACTTATTTACCATCAATTGAAGAACATTGATTTCTTCCTCTTTGTTATAAGCACTATATATCTTCCATTGTTCAAATAATACGGGAAAGTCTGTTCTTAATTTCTCTGCCTTTTTTAAATAATACAAAGCATCATCCCAAGCCCCAAGTTTACTTAACGACTTTGAAGCTGTTATGAAAATCTCTCGATTAAGCCTCTGGCTGTTGCTCTCCACAAGTACTTCTAGTACTAAATCGTCAAACCCGAATGATTGTAATTGCTCAGCAATTAGCAGTCTCAATTGAGGATCATTAGTAGCGTTTATTAAAAGATCTAGCAGGTCATATTTATTCAAGAATATAGCATCTTTAACCAGTTGGTTCCAAATCGATAGAATGGCTTTCCCAGAAGGAACCTCGTTAACGGTTTTATTCCCTACTAAGTCTCTTAACCACTTAATTTCTTTTAAGGATAACGGTAGCTCATCTTTGAACACATTTATTAATTCTTTATTGTCAGTTGTTAAAGCTAAAAATACGACATTGTTCACCAAAAACGGATCAGTGTTTCTTTGCTCTCTGTTATTTAATAATTCTGTAACAGCTTTATCATATTTCCCTTCAACTAAGTAAACAAACACAGAGACCGGGAATAATAGTTCCAAGTTAAAAAAAGTTATGAATTCTTTTAGAAGAGGCTTTCTCTGACTGTACAGATAACTTATTAGCTCAACATATCGTTCTTTTGAAAAAGGCCAAATACTACTTATTGTTTGAAATAGATCCCTTCGGTCTACAATAGGGAAAATTGAAAGGAATATATCAAACAAGGCCAACGTATTGGGAGAAGCCTTGACCGCTAGTAAAATATAATTTTGTGCATCCTTTGGATTACCAAGCATTACACTGATTTCTGCCAGTTTAGCCTGCGCCAAATAGGAGCCTGTTCCATCATAGTGTTGGACCAGCTTACTAGCGTTCTCCTCCCCTATCTCTAAGCATTTTTGTAAACACAACTCTGCGTCCTTTAGTAATCCCCATTCGGTATAAGTAAGACCCATTTGATACCAAAAATCTGGAACATTCTCATAAAGATTAACTGCATCTTTACCTACCCTAATCGCATCAGCGTATTGTCCCAGAGCGTGTAAACATTTCATAATATCCAGAACTACCTTAGGTGAAAACGCATAATGGCTTCCCAACGAATAGGACTTCTTAAGTGAGTTTAGTGCTTCTGAATATCTCTTATCTATGAGATACTGCATTCCTAAGTTGTAATAATTAAATGCCGTTGGTTTTTCCCTAATTTCTTTTAACAGTATATTTAAGTTTCGTTGTGTTTTTTGCTTGTTGTTAACAATATGTTTTTTATATCCCTCGTGTAAAATAACTGTAGAGAGAAAGCCTGTCTGCTCATTGCCGGTTGGAAGAACTTGTTCATGCAGGGCTCCTTGGTAACGTATTTCAGGGGTATTTCGGAATAATCTAATAAATTGATGTGTTAGATATAATCCTGAACCGAGATCATTCTTTATCCGGATATAGTAAAGGTCTTTATCTAACTTTCGCTGAAGCTCACCTTCAGGATCCTCTAATACTTCATCTGCATCAAGGTGAAGAATATAGTCTGAAGTCGCAAAATTCAGTGCATAATTTCTAGCTGCTGAAAAATCATCTACCCAATTAAAATCGTAGACGTGATTAGTAAATCTCCTGGCTATTTCCTTTGTTCTATCCGTTGATCCAGTGTCGACAATAATAATTTCCCTTACAATTCCCGAGACACTTTGAAGGCAACGTTCAAGGCAACCCTCTTCATCTTTTACAATCATACACAATGACACCGAACTCATATTCATGACTCCAAAATCCTCTCTTAGTGCAATATCTTCTGCAGTCTTTCGAAAGCAGGTTGGTAACTGTCCTTGTAACTTAATCGATAGTGGAATTCAGCTTTATCTAATTGCCTAGTTAACTCATAATAAAGCCCCAAATTGAAATGGGCCTTAAATGAGCCCACACCCTTAACAGTTTCATATTTAAAAGTTGGAGCTTCCCCAATATTAATACATTTTTCGAAAACATCAGGTATTAATTCAAATGAATTGATGTTTTTTGATTCAATTAAGCCAACTCCATACATAAAGTATAAATCGGTAAAATCGGGGAATAATTCAATCCCTAAGTTAAAAATATTTTTAAGCTCATCAAATTTCTGCAGTTTAATATTGCAATATCCCAATGTAAGCAACGCCGAACTTAAGAAATTTCTTCTCATACTCCTTAATTCAGCTTCTATAGATCTATATAAAAAATGTTCCGCTTGAACATAGTCTTTCATAACATAATAAGTTCTACCGATCTGAAACAAATTGTAGCTAGTATCAGAATCTGTACTGAGTTCGCTTAGTAGAAGTTGTAGGTTACGCTCATACTTATTTTTTTTTGATATTACCTGTGCACTATACCCAGAATGGCTCAAAATAATCCCGGTATCTATTACTCGATCGATCAAATTTCCTGAATACGTCAATTGCTCATGAATTTTACCAGTGTATCTATACCGTCTATCTCTTGGAAATAGTCTTGTGACTGAAGATGAGGAAATATCCCCGGAGACAGTCTCACTAACAATTGTGACTGAACCAGCAGATCCCTTATGTTCCTGGATATATTTGTATCGTTCTTGGATGGCACTGAGACTTCCATTTACTATGATCTCATCAGCGTCCATTACAAATATGAATGGCTGACTTGCTAGATCGAGGGAAAAATTTCTTGCATCTGAGAAACTGCCATTCCATTCTCTATTTGCCACTATAGCGCCTAATTTACGAGCAATCTCGGGTGTTTGATCCGTGGATCCTGTATCAACAACAATAATTTCGTTAACAAATGGTTTTGCTGTATTTATCGCTTTTTCTAGTAGTTCTGATTCATTCTTTACAATCATGCATAATGATAAGCCAATAGTATCCATAACTCCTCCAGTAAAGAAGGAGCAGGCAAAACGCCTACTCCTAGAGATAAAAAGAATATCATTGGTACGAATACCCGCCTACCAGTAATACAAACTGACCGTCGCTGTTTTCAACTTTAATATCCACCGGACCAGTAATTGAGCTGGCTGGTACTCGTGCCCTTACCTCCCCAGTTGAATAGAATAAAGTTTGTACATTGATGTTGTTTATATACACCTTCGTTGCGGATTCAAAATTTGTTCCTTTAATGGAAATAAAGGATCCTCCAGCTAGTGGACCAGAATTAGGAGTCACACTCGTGATTGTTGGTGCCGGCTTCTTTGGAGGAGCCTCATAAGTGAAGCCACCTATTTTTTCAGCAAATTGACCATCTTTATTAACAACTCTTACATCGACAGACCCGCTTGTACTCGAAGCCGGAACTCGACCTCGAACTTCACTTACGCTATAGAATATTGTCTGTACCTCAGTGTTGTTGATCCATACTTTTGTGCTAGCATCAAAATTCGATCCTTTAATAATAATGTAATAGCCTCCTGTCATTGCCCCTTGAGAAGGGGAAATGGATGAAATAACAGGGGCTGGTGGTGGTGGTGGACTATTGTAACCAAACCCGTTAGTTACCGTCACCTCTTGACCATCACCGTTTAATACTCGTACATCAACAGGTCCAGACTGAGATGTTTGAGGAACTCTTGCTCTTAACTCATTAGCGGAGTAAAAGAGTGTCTGTGCGGCGACATGATTAATATAAACTGTCGATGTTGAGTTAAAGTTAGTTCCTTTAATTACAATGTAGTACCCTCCTGACATATCTCCAGAATTCGGGGTAATCTGCGTTACCGTCGGCGGAGGGGGTAACAGATAGGTAAATCCGTTGGCAAGTGAAGCTTCTTGTCCATCGGTATTCACAACTTTAACAGTTACAGGTCCAGCGGTAGTGCTAGCTGGAACGACCACCCTTATTTGTGACGTTGAGTAAAACGTTGAATTGACTAGAGCATCATTAAAGTAAACTTTTGTACCGGCATTAAAGTTCGTTCCATTAACGTAACTATAATATCCTCCTGTCATAACGCCACTATCAGGGGAAAGAGAAGATAGCGTTGGTCCAGGCGGGGGAGGTGGTGCAACATAAGAAAATGCAGCAGAAGCGACTGCTGACTGATTTTCAGAATTGACCACCGCAACATCCACTGTTTTTTCTGTTGTCGATGCAGGAACCCTTCCTCTTAGCTCGCCCCCTGAATAATAAATTGTTTGGACCGGCTGGTTATCCATATGAATAACTGAGGAGCTAGTATAATTGGATCCTTTTACGACAATAAAATAGCCTCCGTCAAGGTTACCCTCTTTGGGAGTCACTGATGTTATTGTCGGAGCAGGAGGTGGTGGCGGAGCCAAATAAGTAAACGCATCAGCAGCAACGTACTCCTGTCCATCAGCATTGACAACTTTGATGTCCACGCTTTTTGAAATTGACGATGCTGGGACAGTCAATCTTATCTCTGTGCTAGAATAGTATGTTGATTGGACAAGCACATCGTCTAAATAAAGCTTTGCGGTTGAGTCAAAATTAGTTCCATAAATTCTAATAATATATCCACCTTGCATTGCTCCCTCATTTGGAGTTACAGATGTGATTGTTGGAGCTGCCTTAGGTGGTGGGGCTAAATAAGTAAAAGCTTTAGGTGCAATAGCTTCTTCACCGCTTGTATTCAATACCTTTACATCAACCACTCCACTTATACTAGATGCCGGAACAGTGGCACGTAGTTCAGTGCTGCTGTAAAATAGAGTCGCTGCTTTAACGTTATTTATAAACACCGACGAAGTACCTTCAAAATTAGTACCTTTTATCGTAACGATATACCCACCTTGCATAGTTCCTTCATTTGGAGTCACGCTACTTATAGTAGGGGTAGGCGGAGGCGGCGGACTCAAGTATTCAAAGGCTTGTGGTAATGTAGATTCTCTACCGAATTTATCTACAACTTTAACATCTACTTTACCTGGGATATTCGATTTTGGAGTAGTAAACGTTAATTCCGTACCACTATTAGATTTAATATCAACTCTTACAGAATCCAAATATAGTTCGGTAATTCCAATTAAATTAGAGCCCGTTACTTTTACCAAAGTTCCTCCGCTTTGAGGCCCTTCAACTGGAGTTAAACCATTGATCTCTGGTGGAGCCGGGAGAACATAAGTGAATGCATCAACTATAGCATCTTCTTGTCCATCAGGATTTACTACCTTTACATCAACCGTATCTGCGTTCTGCCACTGTGGAGTTCTTACTTTCAGTTGATTTCCACTATAGAAAATAACATTTTGTAGCTGTATGTCGTCAAAATAAACCTTTGCACCATTCTGAAAATACTCGCCTCTAATATCAAGCGTGAGGTTCCCGGTTACTTCACCTTTGTCAGGTGAAACACTTTCAATTACCGGCTTAGGATAAACATATTGATACCCGTAATCCAATACCGCTTCTTGACCATCAGGATTTACAACCTTCACCTTGACGGATTCCGCTTTGGCCCAACTAGGGGTTGTGACTGAAATTTCAGTATCCGAAACAAACTCAGAGGTAATCAATGTGTTGTTAAAATAAACTTTTGCCCCATTAATAAAATGGTTACCGTATATTGCTACACTTTCATTCCCTAGCGTTAGTCCTTGATTTGGGGATAAGCTTTCGACTTTAGGTCCAGGCACATAAGAAAACGCCTGATCCGCAGTTACAACCGTTTCATCTGGATTTGTTATTGTCACATCTACGGTTTGAACCGAAGCAGATGGAGGCGTATTGACCACTATTTGCTTCGATGTTGTAGAGACTACCGTTCCTGCTTGATCACCAAACTTAATTTCAGCTCCTGGAAGGAAAAAGTCCCCGGTTATTACGACTCTAGTTCCGCCCGCTAATGGACCGATATTCGGGGTAATGGAGGTCAGAACCGGATTAGCAACGTACTTGTAACCCGCTGTCGCAAACTGCCCATCCGCATTTGTTACTTTAATCGTAGTATCACCTTGGACACCTTTTGGAGCCGTAACAATCAGTTGGGTCGAATCGATATATTGAATATTTGTTGCTGAATTTGATCCAAACACAACTGTTGGATTTGGCCTAAAATGCTGACCAGAAATAACTACACTCTCCCCACCGTCGATTAACCCTCTATCCTTTACAACTGAAGTGATCTCAGGGGCAGGATACGATACTTTAATGGAAGGATGCGGAACACTAAACTGATGTGGGGCTCCGGCGTAATCCTTGTAAGTTACATTTATATCTTCTGCTCCAGTGGAAATATTCCCCGTTTTCCCACCAGTTTTATGGCGAATTTTGTAGGTCAAAGTCAACGTTTGTTCTTTTAATTCATTAAATTTGAATGTGATAGTATTTCCGTTGACTACAGGTTGAGGAATATTATGAGAATAAGAATCTGGGACAATTTCAAATTCTGAACCTACACTATCGGTTACAGTTACATCGTAAGCACTGGCTACCCCTATCTCATCAACAATGGCTTCATATATCTCTGCAAGTCCAACCGATCCCAATACAAAATGATGATGGTGAGCTGTTGTAGCCATTTCTTTCATTAACTGGTTTGGAGCGCTTGAATCTGGATTTTCATTTACTTTTAATAAGGCAATCGTATAAAATACAATTTCTTCACTTTTAGCTAAGTTTGCTTGCTCCAAGGCTTTTAACCGGGCATTTTCCACAGGGGCAGGCTCTGTTGCTTCCCCGTCAGTCAAAAGAAGTATAACCGGTTGGGCATCTGGTCGATGATTGCTTAAAAGCTCCCGCGATTTAGCAATAGCGCTTGTTGTATTTGTTCCTCCGCTAGCACGAATACCGTCGATGTAGCTTTTTAATTCATCCGGATTGTTAGAAAGATCCTTAAACTTAACATCGCTAGCAAAATCAACGATTCCGATTCGGTGTTTCGAAAAATCCACCAAGTCTATAAACCCTTTTGCGGCAGCTTTAGCGTTAGCCATTTTATCTTCGCCATTATTGTTACTTGGCAGCATACTACCGGAGCGGTCAATAATAAGTATAACATCATTTGGTTTCACAAAACTTGTGTCCCCAGAGCCTGTTACATTAAGTTGGACGTCTGTTTCACCACCCTCGAGGATTTCAGTGGGATTTACTGTTTTAGTAACCTTAACAGCCTCTGGATATCCCGCAGCTTGTGAACTAATGGGAAATTGCGTCCAAATTAGTACTGCTGCCAAAAGTATGTAAATATACTTGGCCAATGACCATTTCATTTAGCGAGCCTCCTTTTTTCTTCACTTTTTATAATCCACGAAAAAAGCATCCATTCTTTCATAATCGGATACTTTTCCGTATTGACTGGATGCATTTTTCTTTCTATTAAACTTAGTAAATTCCTCACCTAAGCCCTCTTTTTCTGATAGAATCATGCTAACGATTTGTTCATGCAACGTTTTGATCTCGATCAATTTCCCTCGGTCATGCTGTATGTTCCCCCGCTGTTGCAGTTGCGAAAAGAGAGCATCAATTTCACCGGCATTTGCCTCATAATTTTCAAATTTCGGTTCTCTTAATACCTCTTTATACAAATGTATAAGACGATCTTCAAGCGACTGGGATTCTTTCGAACTAACCATCCTCTAATTCCCTTTCCCGCTCTTCACTAAGAGAACCGCTTGTTTCCATGTCTCAAGCATCCCTTTAGCAAAATCAAGAGTCTCATCCAACAACGTCTCATCTCTATTTATGATAAATTGAGCTAAATAGTTATTGTAGAAGAGGTATAACTCCTTTAAGTTTTGAGAAATTTCATACTGCAGATCCAACGTTATAATCAATTCGTTAAAAATGCTCCTCACCTTGTGCAATACTTCGACCATTCTTTCATAGTTGCCTTGGGCGTATAGCTGCTTTGCCTTCAGTAATGACCTTACCGTTTCCTGATATAGCAAAAGAGTCAACTCTCCCGGACTCGCCGTTTCAACCTGAACTTTCAAGTATTGCAGTTGTTGTGCATTTTGCATGTCCAATCTCTCCATAGTTCTTTTTAATTGGGCTTAGAGTTCAAATCAACCGCCGAGTTGTGAAACTAGCCATGAGCTTTGTGAGTTCATTTTCTGAATGGCCTGCTCCATAGCGGCAAATTTTTTGTAATACCGAGTTTCAATATCCTTTAATTTTCGTTCCAAATCGGATTCCTTGTCGCCTAACTGCTTTAACTCTCGACCAAGTACACTGTCGTCAATAGCTTCAATAGATCCGCTACCAATTTTTTTAGTAAATTTATTAAGCTGGGCCGTAACTTCCTCATAAAGTCTATCAGCAAACCCCAGCTCTTGCCTTCTTTTCTTGATGTTTTCCGGGGTATCCGCGGGTGTATCCGAAGATTGTGTAAATAGTTGCTTCACTTCATCAAAACGGTTGTTTATCGCGTCTTGAAGTTTTGCTTCATCAATCTCCAGCTTACCGTTCTCTCTATAATCCTTTTTTACAGTGATACCAATCTGAGATAACATTTTCAATTGATCCCCGGTCGGTGTATCTAGCGGCAAATTTAAAGCCGATCGAAGAGATGAAAGTGTACCCGTGAGTAGATTGTCATTGTACAGCGTTCCGGCACGCGCCTTATTCTCCCACAATTCAATTTCCTTTTCGGACAAACTGCTTTTTTCTTCAGAAGTTAGAGGCTCATAATCGCGATTTTTTTTCGTTGTTGCAGCGGTTGAAAACAAATCAACAATTTCATTGTATTTTTCAACGAAATTTTTGATTTTATCTGCAATCCCGGATCGGTCAGTAGTGGCACTTATTGTTGCTTGTCCGCTTCCCCGGAGAGTTACTTGAACCCCATTGATCGAAACATTATTGGTGCTAGACTTAATTACATTACTTCCATTCACGGTATACTCCGCGTCCTCACCCGTTTTAGAAAGTTGAGCAGCGTCTAGGTTAAACACTTGCGCTAAAGCGTTTGTTGTTCCCTGCGGGGTTATCTCAATTTTCGAGGAAGAACCCGTTGTCGTAGAACTCAGATACAGTACGCCAGAGCTTTGATCAAAACTTGCTTTAACGCCCGTCGTTTTCGAGTTATTATTAATATCTTTTACAATAGAATCCAAAGTCGAGGTACCCGCCGTAATGGTAATATTAGCCGAACCGCTCGCCCCTGTGATGGTAACAGTCCCACCTGTTGTGACCGGATCCGAAGAGGATTGGGAGACTTTATTCCCGACAATCGTCGCTGAAGAAGCCAATTTAGTCACCGATATTGTACTTGTACTCGGATTAGCCCCTCCTGATATAATGTCCAGTACGCCGGTATTCGAAGAAGTAGCCTTTACGGTTTCAAAATTAGATTCAAAACGCAATCCATCTACAGCACTTCGAAAGGATAACAAAGCAGTATTCATTGATCGATACTCTTCCCGTTTCCAAAGTGTGTACTGTTTCTGTTTCAATACCTTGTCCAACGGCATTCGTTCGGCTCTCATTAAGTCCTTAATCAATGAGTCCGTATCAAGTGTACCGCTAAAGCCCGTTATCCTTATAGGTCCATTTATCCCCGCCATAACGCACCTCCCTACATTTTCTCGTCCACGAACACTCCAACTTGAAGACACATGTTATACACCATATCTAATAGTTTCTCCGGCGGAATTTCGCGAATAACTTTATTAGTTTCATTTTCAACGACAGTAACCATAATGGTATTCGTCTTCTCATGCAACTTCACCTGAATATGGGTCCCCATATCAGATAGCTTCTTGTTTAATTTATCCATAAGCTCAGGAACTGTATATTCTTCCTTGTTCTTGCCGCTTACCTGCTCTGATTGACTTGAAATTGCGGAGGTAAGATTATCATTTATCCCAGGGACCTGGAATGGAAATGAAGAGTTCGGTCCAACCTTCATTAGAGCCTCCAGTTCACATCAAAAATGGTTCTATAGTAAAAAAGCCGACCGGTTTCCCGGCCGGCTTAATGTAAAGATTAACGAAGCAATTGCAGAACGCCTTGAGGCTGTTGATTCGCTTGAGCCAACATCGCTGTTGCAGCTTGCTGAAGAATATTGTTCTTCGTGAATTCGGACATTTCTTTTGCCATATCAACGTCACGAATACGAGATTCAGCAGCTTGCAGATTCTCGGAAGTCGTTCCGAGGTTATTGATCGTGTGTTCCAAACGGTTTTGAACAGCACCGAGGTCAGAACGAATCGCAGAAACCGAGTTAATAGCAGCTTGAACGGAAGCCAAGTTTGCAGCAGCTGTCGAGTTCATTTCTGCAGATCCTTGCAAGTCAGTCAGACCGGCAATATCCAAAGAAGTTGCAAGAGCAGCTTGCAGATCAAGAGTGATCGTTTCTCCGCCGTTAGCACCCACTTGGAAAATCACGGAGCTTGTAGAGCCATCAAGCAATTTTTTAGTGTTGAATTGAGTTTGCGAAGCAATCGAACCAATTTGCTCAGTAAGTTGAGCAATTTCCGAGTCGATTTTAGCAGCATCTGTTGTTGTCAATACTTCGTTCGCACCCTGTACATACAACTCAGCCATACGTTGCAGCATCGCATGAGTCTCGTTCAGTGCACCTTCAGCTGTTTGGATCAGGGAAATACCGTCCAAAGCATTCTTGGAAGCTTGCTCCAAACCACGGATCTGATTGCGCATTTTCTCGGAGATTGCCAGACCAGCAGCATCGTCAGCTGCACGGTTGATTCTGTAACCGGAAGACAATTTCTCCAGAGATTTGCCTTGTTGTGTGTTGTTGAAAGACAATTGGCGTTGCGTGTTGTAAGAGCTGATATTGTGGTTAATACGCATGATAAAATTCCTCCTTGGAATGTGTTGGTGATTCGCATCCATGCTTCACCCATTTGTGATCGAGACCATAGCGTTCGGCCGTCACTGCTACGTCTTTCGACCAACTATTATATTTATCGGCGTTTTAACCTCAATGTTTATAGCATATTGATATTTTTTAATAGATTTTTTATTCCCTTTTTTGTGCTGCTACTTGATTTAAAATATTCTGGATGTCTGTGTTAAACTCTATAGCATGCTGATTCTGCTGTTTAATTGCCTCATAAATTTCTTCTCGATAAATCGTAACATTCGAAGGCGCATCGATACCGATCCGGACCTGATCTCCGTTGATTTCAATGACGGAGAGGACGATATTATCATTGATCATAATTTTTTGCCCCTTATTTCGCGACAGGATTAACATCAGACCCCTCTCCTTTCTTCCCTCCCAACAGCGGTTGTTTGGTTGTATAGTTTCCATGATCCAAAATGATCTGGGCAGCGATGTTTCTGGCTTTGTTCAGTACGATCGGAGCCTTTAAGTTACAGGTAATATCTTCAGCAGAACGGACGGTTACGATCACCATCACCTGAACCTCCTCCTCGCTTTGCACCCCCAAAGCTTCAATCCAATGAGGGTCCAGTTGAAATTCATACTCCTTGAAAAAAGCAAACGGGTCCGTCACGATAAACGTCAAATTTTCATCCTCAATGGATTGCAAAAATTCGAACGGATGTTGATTACCCTCAGATTGAATGATCACGTAGTTATGCAAGTCATTAAAGCCTAGTATAGGTCCTATAAAGGTTATTAATTGTTCTTCATCGATTTGGATAGGCCCAAATCTCTTGGTATTAACAATCATGCCTTCCGATCCTCCCTTTCTAACAACAATAGCTATAATGACACCTGTCCATTATAGCTATTGTATACCTGTCGTCAGACAACTGCATCCAGCTGTTTGCCCGTCGCAGACATAAATATAAAATTTTGATGAACCAAATACGGATTGACCTTGCCGGGATAGTAATCAATGATCGGCTTATGGGTCTCGGGATTAAAGGTAATTCCGCCCGGCGTGTAATTTGTATGCACTTGGCCCGGTATATAAGTAACATCCACATTGTCGTACCCCGGCTCCCCCGTAACCTCAACTCTCGGCCGATCTCCAAATACGCTGTCCCTTGCAATCTCTGCAAATGCGTTGCCGCCTTCATGAAAAGCCATCATTCGATCCCCGTTACGGGCAATATCTGCGATATTATGCATGGAGATTTGAAGAGAAGATTGCGACACACGATCCGTCATCTCCTCGAATCGGGCCTTGCCGAGTGCAGACCAAGCCTTTCTCGAATCAATCTCTAATACAGGACTAGTCCTCTCCATCTCAAGTTGACCGCGCTGCTGCTTCATGTTAAGTGATGGTCTTGGCTGCTCGATGCTTTGTTGCCCCTTGGTTATTTCAAGACCGATTATTGAATATCCTTGCTGAATCTGAATACGGGGAATATTCATTGGTATTCCCCCTTATCTTAGGAAGTCCATTAAGCTCGGACGAATAATCCGGGCCATCGTATCCAGTGATGCCTGATAAATACTTTCCGATGTTTTCAGGTCAATAATGACCTTGGAAATATCGGCGTCCTCCACCTTAGACTGGAGATCCATATAGTTAATATTCAAATCGCCTAGCCGACTGAGTGTAAACTCCAACCGATTCTGCTTTCCTCCCATTTCGGCCTGGGCCGTAATGGTTGTCTCCAAGTTTTTTTGCAAGGCCGGGATAGCATTCTGAATGCCGGCTGTATCATCTGCGAGCAGGGCCTTTTTCAGGTTATCCACGACGGCGAATATACCGGATGGATCACCGTGAGCACCGAATACTTGCTCTCCAAGCGTATTAACAGAGACAGTAATCCCCGCACCAACCTGATATCTTACTTCACCGTCGTCTAGCTTGTAAGCCGTTCCGATCGGATCATCGGGGAATGGCTTCTCATCCGTTCTTTCACCGTTAAATATATACTTCCCTTTAAACTGGGCATTGCCAAGGGAGATCAGCTGCTCATACATCTCTTCCACTTCAGCCGCAATATTCTCACGCGCATCCTTAGGAACTGTATCCGTTCCGCCTTGAACAGCTAACTCCGATAAACGCTGAATGATTTGCGTGACCTCGGTCATGACCGTGTCCCCGTACTTCAGCCACGAATCTGCATCCTCCGCATTCTGCTCAAACTGCGTCGTCGCCGTAATTTGGCTGCGGTATTGCAGAGCGCTGGCAACACCAACCGCATCGTCGGAAGGACGATTGATCCGGCGCTGGGTCATCATCTGCTCCTGGTATTTGTCCAGGCGTTTATAGTTACCTTGCAGTCCGCTCATCATGGTGCTAGTCATCATAGATTGCGTTATCCGCATCGTTCATTCCTCCTATCTGCCGACGATGCCGGTGCTGTTGATTAATTTATCCAGCATCTCGTCGATTGTCGTAACAACGCGCGCGGACGCGCTATAAGCATGCTGGAAGCGGATAAGATCGGACATTTCTTCATCAAGCGAGACGCTGCTGATCGACATACGGAGCGTGTCGGCGTGCTCTACAAGCAATCCCCCATTCTCCACCATTTTCTTAGCGTTACTGCTGTCCGTACCTAATTTGGAAATGACCGACTGCAAATATCCTTCAAAACTTGTAACATCCGTTACGCCGCCGTTATTGTTGTTCGGGTTAAAGCTGAATGTGCGTTCCGACAAGCCGGCGATCAATAAGGCCATACCGCCATTTCCCTTTAGAACGACTTCGGCCGTACTGCCGTCCGGGTTTGTCTTCATCTCCGTCCGTAGGGACGCTGCGATATTTTTCAAATCCGCTTGAATGGTGGTGCTTAATCTCATGTTCCCCGCTGTAATCGGTCCGCCGTCTGCCGACACGAAGAAATCCGTCCCTGCGGTTGCCGGTTCATTCAATGTATAACCCAGCTTATGCAGTCCGTTGAGGCCATCCACCGTATGCTTCGTGTCTTGGGCCAGCTTACGCGGATTGGTAGGATCCATCACCGCATTCGGGATGGAGACGCCTGGAGGCAGAATCGTGCCTGCCGGAAGCGTTACTTCCACTTTTCCGGTCGCGAGCGTATTTGCCATAATGTTAAGCTGGTTGATGTACGTTTCAACATGAATATCGCGGGACGTAACGTAGCCGGCAATCTCACCGCCCGTTAACGTAGTAGCAATCGCTGCGGTTACCGGGGTCGACGCCATATCATCAACTACGACCTGGTTTCCGAACGTCACCTGATACACATCGCCCGTTTCGGTCACGTTGACATTACCGAGGACGGAGAGCTGGTCGACAAGCAGATCCCGCTTATCCCTTAGATCGTTCGCGTTGTCGCCAAGCCCCTCGATCCGTTTAATACTTCGCGTCAGCTCCGCAATCTGATCGATATAATTGTTAGCTTCCTCCACCTTGGTGTCGATCCGGGACGTCAAATTGTTACGAAGCGTATCCAGCTGGGAGTATATGTGGTTAAACGTCTCCGTCAATGCGATCGCTTTCTGCTGAACGGCCATGCGGGCCGATAAATCCGTATCGCTCGGATTTTTGCTCAGCGTCTGCCATGCAGTCCAGAACTCTGCAACGCTTGCGCTTAAACTGCTCTCCGAAGGTTCGTTGAAAATCCCCTCGATATTCGAAAGCGTCTCCTGCTGAACGTTCCATGTTGACAAATTCGTGCTTTGATTCCGATATTCAATATCCAGTAGATAATCGCGTACCCGCCGGATACTCTCCGCTTCCACGCCCATGCCGAGCTGGCCCGCTGCCTGCGAGCGCTGCATTCCCGGAAAGGCAATCGGGTTAGATGCAACCAGACGTGTGGTCTGCCGGGAATAACCAGGGGTATTCGCATTCGTTACGTTATGGCCGGCCGTGTTAATCGCAGCCTGCTGGGCAATCAAGCCCCGCTTTCCGATTTCGAGCAAATGAAATGTAGATCTCATCGTACCTATTCCTTTCTTCTTATGCCCTGGTATCAAACATGCTTCGGCTTTTGCCTGCCGTACTCGGCTGGTTCGGATTCTGATATAGCATGTCATCTTCTGGACGGCTGACCAGCAGATTAAGGCTGTAGTCTATAAATGCAAGGGACTGTTCAATCAGTTCCCGGTTGATCTGATTCAATTCCTTAAGCTCCGTCAGCCTGTCCATTAATTGACGTTGTACATCCAGCAGCTCCGTCTTCTCATCCGGGTTAAATACAAGACGAGTCATTTCAGTAACCGTCAGCTGAAGCTGGGAGCGGATGCCCTTCTCGCGCAAAAAATCCTCTGCAGCGCCTTGTCGCAGCGCTTCCGTTTCCGCCACCTGCTTCAGCAGGCGGTTCTCCCTGTTCATGACTGCTGCCAGGCGTTCCACATCGTTCGCTATAATGGCTTGCTTCTTATCATTCCCCGCCTCGATCAGCTGCCGGTGCAGCTCGTCCTGACGCTTCATATAATCAATAATGGATCTTGCACTCACTTGGATTCACCCGATTTATTGTAGGTTTGAAAATACGGGAGCAATTTATCTACAAGACGGTCTGCAGGCACTTCATAGGTGCCGTTAGATACGGCTTCCTTCAAGCGCTGGATTTTCTCTGCACGCTCCGGATCCTGTACCTTGCTTTGTGCGCTCAGTTCCATCGCCTCCGGTGAAATCGATACTTCGTCTTTCTTGCGTTTCTTCTTATCGATATGCTGTAGCTCCCGAGATTCTATATTCCGTTGATACGAATTGACGCCGTTCACGCGTCCCGATTCGTTAATCTTCACGTTCAATCACCTCACTTAAAATAAAAAACCGATAAGCTTTACTAAGTTTATCGGTACGAAATGGAGCATAGTTAATAGTTCAAAAGTTAGTATTTACGCAGTTTATCGACTGCGCGATAAGTCTCTTTCCCTTTGCCGGACCCGGGCTGATGTTCCTGGTCGGTCTCAGCCGCTTGACGAAGCTCCCGCGTCAGTCTTGTCCTGCAGGACTCGCACATATTGCTCTCACGGATCAGCGTGCCGCATACCTCGCACGGATAAGCCATGTTGGGCGCATTGGCAATCGATATCCGGCCTTCCCTGATAAACCGGGTAATCTGGCGGATCGAAACCTCTGTCGCCTCCGATACTTCGTGAATCGTCGCGCCTTTCTGCTCCCGCAAAAAAGTAGCGCATTTCTCGTATTCCTTCTCAATCTCTTTCAAGCATTCCGAACACATATCCCGAAAATTCAATGCATACAATCTGCCGCACCGAGGGCAATTCCCCAGATTCATGCTAAACGACCTCCATGCTTATCTAGAACCTTTGATACCCCTAGATTACATGATATCAGGCCTTACGTCTATCTTCCGAATATAGAAATCATGAGATTTCCCATGCGCCCCATTCTAACCTCTTAAGATCGAGCCCAAGTTAAGCAATAAACTTCTATCGGTTGACCCAGGGCTTTTTCATGTTTTCGCAACGCCTCCGCGCAGGCGTGGACCGTGCTCCCGGTCGTATAAATATCATCGATTAACAAAACGCGAAGTGGAAGCAGCGCATCATTGCTCCTGTCCAGGACCCTATTCATCCGCTTCTCTGCTGAAGCTGCTGCGAGAGCCCGAGACAAAAGCTCGATTGCATGCGGGCTCGTAACAAATGCGTCCTCCATATCCCTCATTCGATCCATTCGGGTTTTAAAGCTCTGCTTATCGGTATGCCTTTTCCGCTGAAGCAGGCGAAGATACGGCACCTTTATCTGCCGGGCGAGTTCCGTTGCCATCGCCTCTGCCTGATTAAACCCCCGTTCCCGAAGCCGGACATCGCTGACCGGAACCGAAGTTACGGCATGGACCATCCAGCGGCTCATCTGCCCGACCCGCAGATGACGATTACGTCCCTCAGGGCTGAGTTCCCGCTCCATAAGCGCATAAGCCCGGGCCAGCATTCCCGCCAACAAACCGGCATACCGTTCATTTCCCCGATATTT
Organism: Paenibacillus sp. FSL W8-0919; assembly: GCF_038003785.1. Classification (NCBI taxonomy): domain Bacteria; kingdom Bacillati; phylum Bacillota; class Bacilli; order Caryophanales; family Paenibacillaceae; genus Paenibacillus; species Paenibacillus sp. FSL W8-0919. The sequence continues at coordinate 1,775,083 of NZ_JBBOPV010000001.1, read as the reverse complement.
GTATTGGGCCAGCCATTCGCGCATCAGCCCATTATACATAACCGCGCTCCGATTCAGGACAAAAGCCCGTTCGTTCGGCCCTGTACGGCTGCAATCCGGACACCCGATCGCCCTCCCGCAGGCCAAGCAGCGGGGACGGACGATCCAAGGAATCGCTCTGGCACAGGCATCGCATATACCCGCGAACTCCCGGTTTAATGGAGCATTCTTCCCGCAGGCAAAGCAAATCTGTGCAGCCGTGCCCAAAAAGCCGTGAGCCTTATCCAGAATCTGTTTGAGGGAGTGCAATATCACATCGATCGTCTCCTTCCAAAAAATTCGATTCGCGCGCGCATTCGTTCACGTAAAATCCCTATGTAAGCTCTATCCGCAGGTAACCCCCTTTACCCGCAATCCGGTTCATCTGCTTGATCTGGCGTACGGCCAGGCTTTGGCTCCGGGTCCATTGCGGAGCTGCGAACACCACACGCCCCGCCGGGTCATCCTTCGATCGCCCTGCCCGTCCTGCCATTTGGATGAGCGCGGCCTCGTCAAACAGATCGCTGTTGGCATCCACGATGTAGACGTCGCTCTTCGGTACCGTTACGCCCCGCTCGAGAATCGTTGTCGTGACTAGCAGCCGAATCTCCCTTTGGCGAAAAGCCATGACCTTGTCCGCACGCGCGGGATCGACGGAAGACGTTCCTTCCATCGGCATATCCGGCATCGATTGCTGCAGCAGCTCGAGGAAGGGGGCGATATGGCGGATCCGGGAGACGAACAGGAACACCTGAGCCCCGCGCGACAACGAAGCTCTCAAGCTGCGCACCAAGGGGAGCGGCAGCCGGCGCTGCTGCAAACAGCGGTGCACCGGAAAGATCTTTAGCTTGCGAGGAACCGGCAGCGGATGTCCATGGAAACGGGCCGGAACCTTGGCATGGGGCAATCGTCCCCTGGCAGCCTCCCGTTGGAGAGGAGCAGGAGGCGTCGCCGACAAGTAAATGTATTTGCCCTCTTTCTTGCAAGCATTCCGGGCGGCATAAGCCAGCATCGGGTCGTTATGGTAGGGAAAGGCATCGATCTCATCAATAACCACGAGATCGAACGCCTCCCGAAATCGTAACAGCTGATGCGTTGTTGCCAGGGTGATGCTCCCCCGTTTCCATCGCTCGGGGCTGCCGCCATACAGCGTAATGACCTGCTCGTCCGGAAAAGCCTTGGACAACCGCGGGGCCAGCTCCAGCACGACATCACGTCTGGGGGCCGCAACCAGAACGCGGCCACCCGCGTCCAATACGGCTTGTAGCAGCGGAAAGATCATCTCGGTCTTTCCGGCGCCGGTGACCGCCCAGATGAGAAACCGGGCGGGCCCCGCGGAGCCCCCTGCGGGCGGCTCCGCCAAGAACCGCAGCGCAGCGCCGGCGGCGGCGCTCTGCGCTGCACTCAGCCCCCATCGGCCCAAGGCCGCGGTGGGGGAACCCCCGTGCCGTGCCCCGGCCGGCCCCTGCTGCGCCATGCAGCAGCAGGGTGCAAGCGCGGCTGCGCCCCATCGCGAGGCAGGCCTCGCAATAGGCGCAAGCCGCCGAGCCGCACGCGGCGCATGCCGTGCGGCTTCGGGCCTCGCTGCCGCATCGCCGGCAGCGAGGGGCCATGGCCCGGCCGCGGCGGAGCCGGCCGGGCGGCACCCGCGGGGCGGGCTGCGCCAGCCCCGCTTCCATGCGCAGGCGGCCCAGCAGGACGCCGAGCTGGGCCGCGGAGCGCCAGCCGCCGGTGCCCCCGGCGGCTTCCGCCAGAAGAGCCTCGACCTCGCCGGCAAGCAAGGCTCGGCCCTCGATGGCGCAGATGAGCTGCTCAGCCTGCCTCATCAGCGCCGTCCATTCCTCGCTGCCCCTTGGCGTCCAGCCGGACAGCACCGCACGCTCGTCGAGCACGCGAACATCCTGCGTGACGGTCCTCCATCTCGCTTGATTCCGCTCGGGCTCCTCGCTGATGTAGCTTGCAATTTTTTTATCCACATAGCCCTGCCACTCGTCTCCCCCCCATTGATCCATTTCTTGAAGCGGTCTGAACGTATCCCGGACCACGGCGGCCCACCCCAAAGGGATCGAAGAAGCAAGGATAACCATACGATGCGGACGGTCGCTGATCTCTCTTTGCCCCTCTCCGTCTCCATACCACCATTGCAAATCCACCTGCATATCGAGTGAGAGATAGCATCGCCATGTGTCCAATGTCCGGACGGCATATACGATCATCTGCATATCCACGAACCCTCCATTAACCACTGATAATGTTGGAATCTGACAAAATCCAAAAACAACGAGGTAGAATCATCAAGGCAGCAACAAACTCGAGCCATATTAGAGATCGTAAATTCCATTCCACGCCTATTCCACCGGAAGGCATTTGTCACTCATCTTCACTGTACCGAGCGAGGCATGCAGCGAGTGATGCTTGGCGTTGCCGCCAGGCAGATTGAATGTATACCATTCACTGGCGCGTGGTCAGAGCATCAGCCGCCTGAATTTTCTCCACAACGCAAAAAAGCACCCTCCTTCCATCTGGAATCGGAGTGTGCTTCACGCCTCTTGTGTTCGTATTCTATTCCAAAAGCATCTTGGGACGAGTCGGCATCTCGATCGTTCATCCTTGGACATAAGGAATCCGGATCGCCTCGAGCGGGTTGCGCAGATCGATCGTCATGATCGGGGGGTCCCCCGACTCCCCATTGGTGTCATGTAAGGACGAATTGCCGGAGCGCCAAGTTCCGTACACCAGCTCAATGCCGGACATAGGCGTTAATCGTTCAACAATCCGCAACGTATCGTCATGCGACTGGTCATCAAGGACGGTGACGCGAATCCGCGTCCCGCTCATCAGAGCATATAATGAAAGGGCTCTCAAGTACCATTCCACCTGCCGCTCATGGTTGGACGTGATCAGCACGTAATGCATGCGCCGCTTGGTGTCTTTTCCGTTTCTACGTAGATGGCGAGCGTGAATAATATGAACCAGAAGGGCAGCTATGCCGTACACCGCAAGGATCCACAGCAAATGGGCAACCATGAGGCTCACCTCCTTCTCATATCCACACTATATGCCGATATGGAAGGGACGGTGACAGTATGTAACGAAACAGCCCACACCGAAACCTGCCGTGGCGGCTCAAAAGGCGTTCGCTTTCCGTTAAGAAAGGAATCCGCCCAGGCAGCCCTCCTAAGTTATACTCGTCCATGCGCTCCAAATGAGCGAAAATTACAGCGTTACCCAGCCATATTTAATGGAGTTGATAACGGCTTGCGTACGGTCGTCAACCTCCATCTTCTGCAAAATGCTGCTGACGTGGTTTTTAACCGTTTTTTCGCTAATGAACAGATATTCACCAATCATCTTGTTGCTCTTGCCCTCGGCCATCAGTCTCAGCACTTCGGCTTCGCGGCGTGTCAGCGGATTATTCTCCCCTGCCACAAACTTGACGCCCGCCTCGCGTGTACCGCTCTCAGCCATGGCGCCTGCCTCGTTCACGTAGGTCATGCGGCGGAGCTGGTGAATCAGTTTGCCTGTCACCTTCGGATGGATAAACGCATATCCTTCATGCACGGAACGAATGGCGTTGATCAGCGATTCAGCCTCCATATCCTTCAAGAGATATCCGTTAGCTCCTTTGCGAAGTGTCTCGAACACGTAGCTCTCGTCGTCATGAATGGAAAGAATGATGACCTTGATCTCCGGGAACATTTCACGCAGCTTTTCGGTTGCTTGAACACCGTTCTCGGTCGGCATATTGATGTCCATCAATACGATATCCGGCTTCACTTCGTTGCAGAACTCCAGCACCTGGATGCCGTCTCCGCATTCGCCGATGACGTCGATGTCGTCCTCCATATTTAAAATGCGCTTGAGACCCTCCCTAAATAACTGGTGGTCATCCGCTAATAAAACTTTAATCAGTGTATTCTCGTTTTCTAAGTGTTCCATCCCATTACTCCTTTCCCTTTTCTACGTTCGTCGGGATATGAATGATGATCTTCGTCCCTTGATTCTCGGCAGATTCGATCTCCATTCTCCCTTCGAGCAGCTCTACCCTCTCCCGCATGCCAATTAACCCAAAGTGGTCCTTGCTCTTCTGTTCCAGCAAGCCGACATTGAATCCCAGGCCATTGTCCTGTACGACAATCTTGACCAATTGGGCCTGGTACGTAATTTCCACCAATACATAAGTCGGGTAAGCATGTTTTGCAGCATTCGTAAGTGCTTCCTGCACCAAACGGTAGATGGCCGCCTCCATCGCAGAAGAGAGACGATGCTCTTTCCCCCGCGTTTCGAAGATCGTGCGGATTTTGGATTTTTCTTCAAAATCATGCACATATTTACGCAGCGTGGGAATTAATCCTAGATCATCGAGTGCCATTGGACGCAGATTAAAAATAACCTTTCGCATTTCCTCCAGGCTAGAGCGAACCTGCCCCTTCAAATCTACTATTTCGTCCTGCACCATCTTAAATTCCTGCTTAGCTAGCATTCTTTCTACAATTTCCGTCCTAAGAACCAGATTGGCAAGCAACTGTGCAGGACCATCGTGAATTTCCCGGGATATCCGTTTGCGTTCTTCTTCCTGGGCCAGGATAATTTTCAGACCGATGACCTGCCGGTTCTTCGCAGATTCGATAATGCGGGACACCTGCCCCAGCTCACCGGACAAGTACTCCAGCACCACGCCCATCTGGGATCCGATCGATTCGGCTCGTTCGACGGAATTCTCCACGTTGCGGACGCGCTTTTGCAGCTCATCCCGTCTTGCCTTCAGATACATTTCCTTCTCCCGGTAGATCATGAGATCCAGCTGCAGCTGTGTCGCCTTCTCGTACGCCTGCTTGATATCCTCTTCCTTATACCGGACGAAATCCCGGCTGACTTCCGTCAGCCGGATCCGGGAACGGCGATAGTTCAGTTCGAGCTGGTCCACTTTCTCCAAGGTTTCCGTCGTTTCCTTCAAAGTCCGCTTTAGTTCCTGATTCAGAGACACGAGCTCCTGCCGAGACGCCTCCAAAATTTCGAACATCTGGTATTTGCTGTCCTCCATCACTTTGATGGCATTCTTTATGACACGGTCGATGGCATCGGCTTGATAATCCACGCACTCTACTCCATTTCTAACGTTTCATATACATATCATACCATATCATGATTCGATCGTAACGGTCTTCGTGTTCTTGTCCCATTTTACTTTAAGGCCTAATTGCTCGGAAACGAGGCGAAGAGGGACCAAAGTCCTACCCCCTTGAACCATAGGAGCCACAGCAGCCGAATGACGCTTGCCGTTCAAAATAAATTCCTTCTTGCCGACGGTCAGCTCAAGCAGCATGCCGCCTCTCAATACGCCTACCCGCTGTGCGGATTGATTCCACGTTGCTTGTCCGCCAAAGGCGTCCAGCACATGCTTGATCGGAACATACGTCGTTCCGTTCTTCAGGATCGGCGCTGAATCAATCGCTACCTTGGAGCCGTTAAGCACGAGTGATTTTTGCCCGATCGTCATGACCGCCTTGCCTGTCGGAAGACCTTCGTTGCCCGCAACAGCCGGCATCGTAAACCGTATATCATCAAAGGATACCGAGCCTGTCAGGGCCCGCTCATCCTGTCCCTCATCCACGTTCACGACGTACATGCGCTTCAATTGGGCAGGGAATGCGATATTGTAACCGGTCAAGTCGATATTCAGCGTTTTCCAGCCGGTCCAGTCGATAGCCTTGGCCAAATCAACATAAACGGTCTTGCCGTTGTTGTCCTTCAGCTCAGCCCGGAGCCAGTTCAGGCTGCTTTCGCCTTCCACGTCGATCGCCATGGACGTTGCCTGTGCCGGAATTGTTTTACCGGTTGTACCGTTGAACTCGGCGTATGCATACATCTTCTGTCCAAGCCCGCCGGTCATATCATAGGTCAGCTTCAGCACCTTCGAGTCGGTGTGGCTTCCGCTTCCCTTCACGATGGATGCCGTACCGGTTACGGCAGGCACATTTGTTGTGAATTTGATCGGATAGCTTACATTTTCAAAATTCTCCCAAGTGCTCTCACCGGCCGCGGACAAAATGACAACCGTGCTAAAGCCGTCATATCTAGCGATCGCATATCCTACCTTGGTGTTGCTGTTTACGGATGTAACGGTCAGGCGGCCGTCTTTGACGCTGCCCTTAAACCCGATGAATTCCCACTTCAGCGCACTGCTTGGAACCTCCAGGCTTTGCCCTGATCTCGTTACAGCCGTTACTGGAACGGACACGCTCGTTCCTGCCTGAAGCGGCGCACTGGATACCGCCGTCGTCAGCGCTGCCAGATCATCGGCTCCCAGTACGTTCACCTGCATCGTTGCCTTCGTGCTGCCGCTAACCGCAGTCAGTGTGGATGTGCCCGGCTTCACTGCCTTAATGCTTTGGCCGTTGATCGCCAGATTACCGTTGCTGGATTTCCAGGTCGGTTTGATGGATCCCGCATCAATCGGGTTGTAATAGGTGTCGTAGCCCTTCAGTTCATACGACCCTGTCTGGCCGATCAGGAGCGTGCTGCTGCCACTAACCTTTAAGCCCTTTAAGTTGCCCTTAGGCGCCGTGGAGAACACGCCGAGCGCGTTTACGATGCTCCGCTGCGTGGTGCCGTATTCCGTAGGGAATGTCAGCTCCGTATTCATCTCGGCCAGCGGACGATTGACCATCGTGGTGGATCCGCCGCCATCCAGATTCATGCCCTTCCATACCCCGATTTTGCTCATGAAATCCTGCAGCTGCTGCAGGGTCATACCCGTGCTGCCGTCATTGCGCTCGGTTGCAATCAGATACGCATAACGGCCATCCTTCGAGTAGCCTACAGCCGTCCGGGCACGCGTGCCGCCGAGATCGTTGACGTTGCGGGAGAACGAAGCGGCTTTGCCGTTATCCACCAGAATCGTATGACCGCCGATCATCATTTGGAGTGAGGAAGGATCCAGCTTCTGACCTGATTTTTTAGATACTAGGGTGTAATCCGCCGTCAGCTTCTGACCGACTTCAAGGTTATTTTTCACGAATTCGGCAGCTGCTCCGTGAGTACGAAGAACATAGCTGCCTTCCGGGACTGCTGTCGGCAAGCCTGCCATAACGGATATGTCCGTAATGACGCCGTCCGTTACCATAACCTCTGTTGGTGTCGTCGAGCTATTTAATGGACGGTCAATGGCCTTCCAGGCGCTAGTGTACAAATACGCTGCGTTCACATGACTGAAGGTCGATCCGGTACCCTCCGGGTTGTAAGCTGTTTTGTTAATGCCTGCGAGCGGGAACGTTGCTCCATTCTCAGCCGTGATGCTTCCTGAAAAAGCAAACTCATCCAAGATCGGCTTGCCATCCTTGGTGACGGCAAATGCATACATTCCCTTCAGCGCGGATGGAGAGGACATGAGATCGCCATTGGACACTTGAGGACCCATTGGAGCCCCTTCGCGATTCGTAATGAAGAAGTCGCCGTTAATCGCGGCAACCGCCCCATGCTCCTTGGCCATACCGCCTGTGCTCTGTCTTGTTGTAAACTGGTTCCCCTTGCCTGCCATCACATCCAGCTTCACATACGGGTTGTTTAAGTCGACACGGACGACATTGGCAAGCGATTTCGCGCCGGTGCTGCTCGTATATTGATACTTCATCAATACAGCACCAGAGGTGATAATCTCTTCTCCAAGCTTCTTGACCGACGTCGTTGCCGCATAGGCGACGGAGGCTGGTGACAGCTTGTCTATCACAGGCAAACTGCCGCTAAGTACGGGGCTCACCCAGATGACCCCTGCCAACGTAACGATTAACCATTTTTTACCTACTGTCGTTTGGTTTGACTTCAGTGCTTTCCCCTGTCTTGCCATGTAATCGTAACTCTCCCATCTCTTTGTTCAACACATATGCCGAACATGTAAAGTCTCTAATTAATAGACTTCATTTTTGAGGAAAAGTTACGATTTTGTTATAAAAAAACGCTTGGGCGTATTCTACACCAACTCTTTCTGATTTCACAGGTGGATTTTTTGGTGGGATTGGATTCCCTGTCCTATTCTACTATATATTCGTGCAAAAATGACAGTTTTGTCATATAACCTCTTCCTATTTTACCATAAATTAAGCCAAAAAAGCTGATACCCTTAGCAGGCATCAGCTTTTTAAAAAGTTACTTTTTTGTAATAATCATTGTTTCGAATGATGATGCTTAGTTGGCTTGAGCTTGCTCCTTCAGAGCCTCAGCCTTGTCTACGCGCTCCCATGGCAGGTCGATATCGGTACGGCCAAAATGTCCGTAAGCCGCTGTTTGCTTGTAGATTGGGCGGCGAAGATCCAGCATGCGGATAATGCCGGCTGGACGCAGGTCAAAGTTATTGCGAACGAGCTCAACGAGTTTCTCTTCACTGACTTTACCGGTACCATAGGTATCCACGCTGATCGATACCGGATTTGCGACACCAATCGCGTAAGCAAGCTGAATTTCGCATTTGTCCGCCAGGCCGGCAGCAACGAGGTTTTTAGCCACGTAGCGGGCCGCGTAAGCCGCGGAACGGTCGACTTTTGTAGGATCCTTGCCTGAGAAAGCACCGCCGCCATGACGAGCGTAGCCGCCGTAGGTGTCGACGATAATTTTACGTCCGGTCAGACCGGCATCCCCTTGAGGACCGCCGATAACAAAACGTCCCGTTGGGTTAATGAAATATTTAGTTTCCGTATCCAGCAGTTCGGCTGGAACGACCGGAAGAATGACGTGCTCTTTGATGTCCTTCTGGATTTGCTCCAGCGTAACTTCCTCGGCATGCTGCGTCGATACGACAATCGTGTCCACGCGAACCGGCTTGTCGCCGTCGTATTCAATCGTAACTTGCGTCTTGCCGTCCGGACGCAGGTAGCTAAGCGTACCGTCTTTACGTACCTCGGACAAGCGACGAGCGATGCGGTGAGACAATGCGATCGGCAGCGGCATGAGCTCAGGCGTCTCGTTAGTTGCAAAACCAAACATGAGGCCTTGGTCGCCGGCACCGATGTTCTCGGTTTCCTTATCCACTTGGGAAGGATCACGACTCTCCAGTGCAGCGTTTACTCCCTGTGCAATATCGGCCGATTGCTCATTCAGCGATGTCAGCACCGCGCATGTATTGGAATCAAAACCGTATTTTGCACGTGTGTACCCAATTTCCTTCACGGTGTTACGAACGATGGATGGGATATCCACGTATTCTGAACTTGTACTAATTTCACCAATGACCAGTACCAGACCTGTAGCAACGGAGACTTCGCAAGCCACGCGCGCATTCGGGTCGTTAGCCAAAAATGCATCGAGTACCGCATCGGAAATCTGGTCACAAATTTTATCCGGATGTCCTTCAGTTACGGACTCTGATGTAAATAAACGTCGCCCTGTTAAAGACATGAGATCAACCTCCCATATAAATAGTATGTGAATATTCAAGAGGTCCTACACAAAAAATGAACCTTTTCCGACAGGAAAAGGTTTGAAATGTACAATCCTCAACATGCATATTAACGTATTTGTTACCAGGTGTCAATCCAGTTACCCGCCTGTTTTCAAGGATTTTCTTGGATGTTTTCAATGCGAGGCAAGTACGTAAATTTTCCTACATCGCTGTTGCTCCTGGATTTCTTACTAAGAATAAATAAGTTGAACTTAACGAGGTAGAGCAGCCGTGTGAAATGTTCTTACGATCGCTGTTGTTCGCAGATTTCTTTAATTTATCTGAACTCGATTGTGGTAGAAATCCTCTTACAAAGGCGACCACTGTCGTTTTCTTCAAAATCATTTCACACTCTTGCATTTCCCTCGTATTTCTTTTGCTCAACTTATCTTAATCCAGTTCAAGAACGATCACAGGCTTGTTCCAGATGAAGCTTTCTTTTAGAAATCTTTTACGGAAGTATTTTACTCCCTTGCTTGCATCTGTTTCTTGGTCCCTTCAAAACATCAGCTAAAAGTTATGAGGCCATTACAATCTGCCGAACAGACTCTGCTCTGCATTTCGTACAAGGCGCTTGGTAATTTCTCCGCCAACGGATCCGTTCTCACGGGAAGTGAGATGACCCCATCCTGGACGGCGGCTTGATGAGCTGCCTCCAATTGCTCCAAGTTCTGATCCAAATTCGGTATCTGCTCCATTCGAACCGCCATATCCCACATTCAAACCAAACTCAGCGGCAATTTCATATTTCATCTGATTCAGCATATGACGGCTTTCCGGTACAACCTGACGATTACGATTGCTGCGTGGCATAATGAAACACCTCCTGTAAATGTGATTACAGAAGTATTATTTGTTTAATATAAGGTACGCACACGTATTAAAGCTTGTCACTGCTGGCAATAATTATAGGAAGACCATTTATCACATTTAATTTGGCATGATGAAATTGAACAAGATATTTCATCCCTTGATTGCTTTATTTTATGGTATAACCGCCTCGTACCATGACAATGAGACCGTTCTTTTGCCCTTCCTTCACCTGAATGCCACGACCTTCACGCGGGAAGGAGAGCAAATGGTTCTTCGGCGCAGCTTGTCCATTGAGCAGGTCCTTACCATCCGTCAGATCGGCAACACCGTTGGAATCCTCGGTGTAAATAACGGCGTTACCCGAACGAACGATAAATTCTGCACCAGCATCAGCAATCAGAATTTTGCCAGGCTTCAAGGCAACGTTCTTCACTTCATCCGATCCTTGGGAAGGTTGCGTTGGAGTGGTTGGGTTCGTTGGGGTAGTAGGGTTTGTTGGAGTCGTTGTCCCTCCACCGCCATTTAGCGCTTTTTGGATTTGTTGATCGACGTAGCTCTTGGTCACGACCGGGTCGTCGGCTGTGCCGGGGGTGGTGCTGGCTCCGGATACTTGAAAGTTCCAAAGAGTTCCGACAAGAATACTACTTCCTACAACCAGTGTCCCGAATGCCATTTTATACATTTTTCGCATGATACTTCTCCTTCAATGAGTGTAATAAAAAACTGTCCGGAATTAATTCCGGACAGTTTAATAAGAACAAACAAATTAGTACTTAACTTCTTGGTAAACAGCATCTGCAGAATTGCCTTTGCTATCTACAATATACTTACCTTTTGCAATGGAGACTTGACCGCCAAGAGTTCGGTCCGTTGGGTTGAATGGCTTAGCAAGTTGTACTCTAACAACTGTATCGGATGCGTTGGTTGCACCTGTTACTTCAACAGCAGTACCATCAACATATACTTTAAATGCATCAGGTGTGTAGTAAACTGTAACTTTTTCATCAAACTCGATGTCTACATAAGTATTTCCTGTTACAGTTTTAGCTTCAACTGCTTTTGGTGCAATACCGTCTTCAATATCTTTACCAGTGAGTACCTCAATTTTGTGACCGAGGTTATCGGAAGTTTGAGGGTCTCCAACAGTTGTCACTTGACCAAGATTTGCTTTGTTCAATTCGCGGTCTAAAGTGAATTCAACAGTAGTCACACCGTTGTCATATTTAGGCTCGCCTGCAGTACCATGAATGTTTCCTGCGAAAGTGAAGTCGCTCGAAACAACCGAAGTAATGTTTCCGCTAAACTCAACCTTCACTTTATCAAGTGCAGTTGCTTTAACAGATTTCACAGGGATAGTTACTTTATCCGAAATTTTAACTTGAGAATCTGTCAAATAGTTTCCGTTAAGATCAGCAACGTTAACTACACGCAAGAAATTACCTTCCAATTCAGTCTTCCAGTTGCTGAAGTCCTTCTTAGGAATAGTAAGACGAACTGTCTCAGCATTTCTCAACGTAGGTTGTGGAGCATTCTTCGTTGGGAATACTTTATAAACATTGTTGACAACATAGCTGTATTTGTTGATTTCCAACGCAGATCCATTTCCTTCTACTGCAACAGCTCTGTTAAATTGAACATCGATGTAGAGATCATCGTTATCGGAATCAGAACTAATCCAAGCTCTCTCAACCTTAAGTGCAGATGTGTTAGTTACATCAATAGAGAGAGTTTGTGGCAACATTGTGTTTCCGATGGAAGCAGTATCGCGAATGTTCGCAACATCCAATGTGTACTTGCCAGCAGGCAGGGTACCGATGGACTTGATAACTACATGGTTTTTGTAAGTTTTACCATTCTTGACTTCGTAGGTTGGTACTGTTACTGGTTTACCGTTGTTGAAACCTTTATCAGTAACAACTTCGCCTTTAGAATTCTTCAGGACAAAGTTGTCGCGATTTTGGATGTCAGTCAAGTTTACATCTTCAGAGAATTCCAAAGTGAAGACTGTAGTGTTTCCATAAACGTCAGATTTTACGCTAGAAACAGTTGGACGCTCGGTATCAAGTACCGGTGTAACCTTAACATCACGGTTTGCAGAGTTGTCGCTGTAATCTCTTACACCTTCAAGGTAAATTGTGTTTTCACCCAGGCTAAGTTTCTTGCTGTCAGTGCTGAAAGTCAAGACAACAACGTTATCTTTAATTTCCACTTTATCAGCAGTCTTAGCGGAAGAAGTGTGGTAAACCTTGTCTACGGACTTCACGGATTCGTTGAACTCAACTTCAACTTTAGTCAAGTCTTTAGTTTTAACGGATACCACTTCTGGAGCTGCCTTATCTTCAGCTACAGTAAACTTCACGTCAACTGGGCTAACTTTAAAGTTAGCGTAGTCTTCAACGCCTTGGAGGCTCAGCGTGTGCTCACCAACAGCGAGATCAGTTGTAATGAAGGCAACGTTAGGATAGGTGAATTTCACCCAACCAGAAACTGCTTTGCCATCGATTTTGTAGTTCGAAATATTCGAAGCTGTTGTGGATTTAACCGGCTCAGAGAATACTACTTTGAAAGCTTTTGTTCCAAGACCTTTAACCTCAGTCACTTCAGGAAGTTGAGTGTCAACCGCTCTGAAAGTCAGAGTTTCGTTGAATGTTTTGGAACCATCGGAGTTTTTAACACCTTTGATTTCAACTTTAGTATCTTTCTGGCCTGGCAAGTTAGCGGAGTTTTCAGCAACCAACAATGTTACAGTACGCTTGTCAGCGGAAAGCTTAGCGGACTCGAAAGTAACGCCAGTAACTTTGTAGTTGTCTTCGTTCTCTGCAGTTTTAGCTTCTACTTCACCGTCGAACTTAACAACGAGTTCTTTGTAGTTAGTAGTAGATACAGATTCGATCTTAGTAGCTGCAGTCACAACCCAAGTTACACTTTCAGTGTAGTTGTAGTTGTTATGTGTAAATTTAACCTCAGTAGCCGTGTTAGCTTTCAGAGGAGTTTCAAGGGTTACTTTCACAACTTCATTGTTAGCAAGTTTGAACTCAACCACTTTACCGTCTTCTTTAACTTCGTAGGAAACTACTTTTGGTTTTTGTTGGGACAGGTAGATGTCATAAGCAACTTCAACCAGTTGAGCACGGGTAGCGTTCGCTTTAGGGTTAGCTTTAGCGTCTACCAGACCAGCGTTGATTGCTGCTTGAACATAACCTTTAGCCCAGTCAGAAGCGTTGTTGTTAGTTTCTGTTGGAATTTCAAGTTTTTGAGCAACAACGAGAACCTTCGCCATTTCTTGAACGGTGATTTTACCGTTGAAGTCGAAGATCATTTTCGTTGTGTTCTTACCTTGCATCAAACCAGCAGAGTAAACAGCTTCTACATAAGGAGCTGGCCATTTGCTAGCTTTGTAGTTCTTATCTTTGAAGGAAGCTTTGCCTTGGATTGGCTCAAGACCCATGATGCCAACCAGAACTTTCGCGAACTCAGCGCGAGTCATTTCCTTGTCAAGACCAGCAGATCCGTCTGGGTAGCCAGAGAAGATCTTAGCTTCTTTAAGTACGTCATACTTTTGTTGCGTGTTAAGTGCGTCGTCACCGAATGCAACAGAAGCAAACATGGAGAATGCCATTGCTGTAGACAGTGCTACGGATAAAATTTTCTTCATAACCTTTTTTTCTCCTCCTTGAATCATCACTTGATTGTTTTCTTTAATTTGGTAGCTCTTGTCACTCATTAGCCCTGCACCTCCTTTCCCGAGTTGAGCATAAATCATAAATGATGTCTGTGACGAGATCACAGAATCTTGTTAACGAGAGAACACTACATACTAGAATAGATTCCTAATCCTACCTAGGTATTATACAACGAGTCCCCAGCACCGTAAAGAACAATTTTCTAATTTATAGACAAGTTTCTTCTTCAGGTTAAACTTGGTTGCCTCATTGGGTTCTACATTATAAACGTTTAATTTTCCGAAAAGTTGCGGGGGTTGCAAAGTTTTTTTAAAAAAATTTTTCGAAGTTTTCGCACTTCCTCTAACAACAAGGGTTCTCCATGTTACGACAACAAAAAAAGACGCCCTAAAGGCGTCTCTTGTTGAATTCTATCGAATCTTCATGGCAAGCTGGATAATTTTTGCACGCATCTCCGGATCCTGATTCAATCTGCTGTACATTAAATCGATCTCCGCTTTATTCGAACGATATGTCTTGTCGTGTTTAATGGTTGTATGGGACCACTCGATCAGCGCATTCTCGGCTACGGTCAGTTCATTGAAGGAATCATGAAAGCCAGTCTCTAGTACGAGCCCCTCCATAATTTCTTGCGTTATCTCATTATGAGCGGCACGTGCCAGCTCAATTTTCTTCTCCATTACTTTGGCTTTATCTTCGAACTTCGTCTTCGCCTTCATGTAGTCGAGCTGCGCTTTGGATAAAATCGGCTTCATAAATTCATCTTCACCCTCTAAAAATAGTATGTGCTTTCGCTATTGTAGCGTATTCCATGCGAAATTACAAAAAATAGATTTTGGTAACCGCTTCTATTTACCGCTTATCGGAAGGCGCAATGCTTATGTCTGTCCTAGCATAGTCACCTTCAACGGATACAGCTGCTCACGAAAAACGAGAGCATCACCTGGAGATCCAGGCATATGCTCTCGTTCAACTGCAATCAGCAATTCTGGCTTACAACAGCTTCAATTTGCTCATCATGCGTTTCACCACAGTTGCGGTATCTGCTCTATTCATGACTGCATCCGGGTTAAAGTTGTACGTAGGTTTTTTCTCGCCTTCTTTCAGGCTATTGGCAACCCCAGTCAAAATGCCTGCTTTTGAAACGGCAAGAATGGCTGGATAAGAATAGTTGGACTTAATTTTGCCCACATCCTCAAACTGCTTCTGTAGCGTTGCCTTGTCTTTCTCGATCTCGCCCATTTTCAGGTTGAGCGCACGGGCAATAATGTTCGCCGCTTCTTCCCTTGACAGCTCCATATTTGGCGCAAAGCTTCGCGGAGCAATGCCTCGGATGATCCCTTTCCGTGCTGCTGTTTCGATATAACGATAATCCCACAAGGCATTTGCCGGGATTGTCTCCTGGTAAATGTCATCGAAGGTCAGCTTGTTCGAGCTGTTGTTAATCGGCACATCGTAATCCAGCGGAATATCGAGCAGCTTCACAACGATGGTTGCGAACTCACCGCGGGTCATCGGGTCATATACACCGAATGCGTCCTGCTTGGCCGCCTTCATATAACCTCTTGCCAGCATCAGCTCAATATCGTTCCGGGCCGTTTTATGTGAAATCGCATCGGAGTAGCTGTAACGCAGCGACTTGACGGCATAATAACCAAAACCTTTAAACGTAGCGGTGACTGTCTTTTTCTTGGAATCGACCTTGCCGCCGATATTGGTCCAAGTGCCCTGGGACGGGTTGTACCACCAGATACCCAGGTTGCCGGCAGCTGCATTAACCAACGCGGAATCATATTTTAGTGTAATAGTGCCTTTCTGGGAAAGCTCCATCCAGTTTTGCGGAATCAGGCGCTGATGGAATTCATGGCCCTTCGCGTATGGATGCGTAGCTTGCTTCACGTTGAAATCTTCAACATTGCTGCTGTAAGCGTTCAGCGAGCCCGCATCCAGCCAGTACAGCGGCGAAGCATATCCGAAATGAGGAGCCGGCGTGAAGCGGAACGCATTGCCGCTGTCACCAGGGATCAACGATAGACGTCCATCCATCTCTACTCCGTTTTCGATTTCTCCAATGCGATTGTATGCCTTGATTGTACGTCCATCAATCTGGTTCGCAATTCCGAATAAAATGTCATGCTCGCCAAGTAGGTTAATGGTCGGCACTTCGGCTTTCGGGTTGGAATTCGCTTGTTGGAGAACCGTTCCCTTCGGCAGTTGCAAGGACAGTCCACCCTTAAATACATTGATTTTGCCTGATTTCGAGATGCTTGCTTTATATTGAGAACCTTCTGTTGCATCATCCACATACTGCACGACAATTTGGCCGTTTGTCTTCTTGCTGCCTTGCTCGATCGTAAACTTAATGGTGTTTTTGCCGTTCTTCAGGTTTTTAACTTCCAAACGGAAAATGTCGCTGATTTCGGATTTTACCATTGGCTCTTTGCCAATGGTAACAGAGTCAGCTCCTTCAGCCTTAATGCTGACTTCTACGAAGTTCTGCTTCAGTACTCCTTCGTTCGGCAGCTTCGGTGACAACACTTGATAAGGCGCCCGTTCACGCGTGATTTCAATCGTATCCGTTGTCGTGACGGATTGAATGCGGGATCCAATCGAAATGGCCTGCAAACCTACCTCGGGCAATGCCAATTCTTTAAGCACAACTCGTACATTACTTGAGCTTGTGCCGGTTGTAATTGTGTAATACAAGTTGTGATCTACTTGGTTGATCGCATCAAGCTGTGTTTTCAAAGCGCCACCGGTGAGTCTCCATGTTCCGGTATTGTCTTGCGTAAACACGGCAAAAATCGTTGATGAAGGATGACTTAGCGTTACGGTCACTTCATCCGTATTATCGACTTCGAACCGAAGACCCATTTCTTTTTCGTAAGTTGTGAATGCATTTTTATCAGTTTCCGTGAACAGCTTGTCCGGATCAGATTCCGTTGGAGAGCCGACTGGGAACGGAATCATGTTTTTAATAACAGAACGGTTGTCACTGAAATACAGAAGCGTTAATCTCGTAGAAATTTTACCGCTTTTATCGGCTACAACCAAAGTGTTCGGTCCTGGAACCAGCTGTAAGAATCGATTTGCGGCTTGAGGTGACTCAACGTAATTGAATTCGCCATTGCTGCTAACTGGCAGATCAATCGTGTTGCCGTTCAAGGCCAAAGTTAGCCCTTGGGTACCGGTGTAATTCACGATACGGCCAGACACCTGGGTGAAGTCGGTGCTGTTTTTGAATAATTGGTTGTTGTACAGGTTATAAACATCAATATAGGAAGAGGACAGGAACGTTACCGGGATGACCTTCGTATCCGATACGCCGGATCCGTTGCTGACCTTAATGATCAGATTTTGCTGTCCGGAAGGCAAATTCGTAATTTTAAATACGGTGTTTCCGTTATACGTAAAGGTTGAAGCTATGTTTGCGCCTTTACTGGATTCAATCGTGGCGGTTCCCGCGTTTACTTGTTCTACCATTAAATAGAGAGGCAGTTCATTTAGAACCGTGTCGTTGCTGCTTGGAAAAATCGATTGCGAGCTAAAAGACACCGTACTGCCGCTCTCGGTTACGCCATATAATTGGTGGACCTGTTTGATCGTCGGCGCATTGGCATCGCGATACGTGAATGTCTTTTGTACATCATATCCGGTTGCGGTGTCCTTAATGTAGACCAGGTACTCCCCGCTTTGCGTAATGCTGACAGTTCCGTTCGTCGTAAAAGGATACATCAATGTATTGTTAAGAATGGAAGCTTGGCCCACGGTAGCTGTCAAATTCGCAATCGGTACGGTGGACCCAACCGGGAATACCCCTACTTCAAGCACCGGCGGAACCGGAGTAGCACCTGCAGCGGGAGCATCCACCACGACATAACCGGTGATTGTGCCGTTGACGTTCCCTGTTACGACAGCCTGTCCGTCAATGCTGGTGCCGCCGATTCTTAGGTCATTCGCCGTCAAGGATCCTGTCGGATGATATACGACCTGACGATGGATGGTCTGCGTCCGGGATTCGGAATTAACCACGATGACCAGGTCGTTGACGCCTTTCTTCAATTGAATACCTGCGGAATAGAACATATCGCCGCCGCCTGGATACATCGACTGTCCGTTTACGGTCACGCCTTTGGATCCGTTTGTAGCCTTAACGGAGATGCTTATCGTTTCGGTTGTAACGACAACAGGTCTCGAGCTGTTTTCCTCAAGAACCCGGCCGTCGCTCAGCGCGACTTCATAAACAGCCGGAACATCCGAAAACTTGACATAGGCTGTTGCGCTTACTTGCTGCCCTTGAGTGCTCATGCCCGAGACGATAATTTTGTTCACGCCCTGATTCAACTGAACGTTCAAGAACTCGAATGTGTTGGCCGCTTCGTCCAGAATCGGCTTAACACCCGTTCCGCCCGTCGTCGTATCATCAAAACGCTTAATTTCATAGGAAATCGTATTAGGGTTAACGCCGTTATACGTGCCCGACACCTTGATGGAGCTACGGTTTTCGGGCGTTGGCGAATTTGGATCTGTGCTCAGATTAGAAAAATGGAAAAATAAAGCCCCGTTTGCGGCGGAAGCCGGTAGTGCCGGTATCAATGAAAAGAACATCGCTACAGCCAGCAGCAGGCTAGCCATAGTATGAAATGGACGTCTCAACGGTTTTACCTCCTTGTTCGTTCGGACCTGCGGGTCCGCTTTGGGTGTTCGATCTTTCACTTGCTCCCCTCTCTTTCCCTGACAGTTGGTATTAACGCATAGTTCATATATCGGTCCCATACATTCAATTTTTTAGAAAAAAACACAAAAAAGCCTCACCCCTTTTCGGGTGAGGCCTGCATGTCCAATCGTATGCAAAAAGAATTAGAATAAGTTCTTATTTGGAGCGGCTTTCGGGATTCGCCTTCATCCGCATGCGGTTGATCAGGCCCAGGATCGGCCGTTTGGTCTTGCCTACAAGCCCGATAACCTCTGCGCCGATCTGCATGAAGCACATCATGACACAGATGACGACGAAGGTTACCCAGTTCGCCTCATACATGGCCGCCGAGGATTGAATGACGGCCAGAACGCCGAAGAAAGCGGCAATCACATAAATGATCAGCACCGTCTGGCGGTGGCTGAATCCAAGCTCGCGCAGGCAATGATGCAAATGGCCTTTGTCCGGCGCGAAGATCGGCTTCTTCTGAATTTTGCGGCGTACGATCGCGAAGAATGTATCCGACAGCGGCACCCCGATAATAATCAGCGGCGTAATGAACGATACGATCGCAATCTGCTTGAAGCCGAGCAAGGACAGCATGGCCAAACTGAACCCAAGGAACAGTGAGCCGGTATCCCCCATGAAAATCTTGGCGGGATGGAAGTTAAAGAACAGGAATCCGATAATTCCGCCCAAGAGCAGCAGGCAGAGCAGAGCTACGGTCGTATTTCCCATAAGGAACGCCATGACGGAAATCGTCCCGATCGCAATACCGGACACGCCCGCAGCAAGACCGTCGAGGCCGTCAATCAGGTTGATGGCATTGGTCACCCCGACAATCCAAAAGATGGTGAGCGGAATCGACACCCAGCTCTCGAGCGCCGAGTACCGGTCCTGAAACGGTATATTTACAAAATCCACAGTAATATTAAATCCGAACACGACAACGCAGGCCGCTGCAATCTGTGCCAAGAACTTGACTTTGGCCGACAGCTCAAATCGGTCATCCAGGGCTCCGATCAGTACGATCATGGAACCGCCGATCAGAAAAGCCTTCATAAAGTTGGCATCCCGCGGCGAAAGGCTATCCGGCAAGAAAGGAAGCACTGCAATGAGTCCGAGCACAAAAGCCAGATAAATGCCAAGCCCGCCGAGACGGGGCATGATTCGAGTATGAACTTTACGGGCATTCGGCACGTCGACGGCACCGATCTTGACCGCGAATTTTTTCACCAGCGGCGTAAGAACCAGAGCCAAAGCAAGCGCCACGATAAACCCGATGATGTATATCATTAACATGTAATCATTCGACCCCCAATATTGTCTACCGGTTGAATTATACTCCCTTCGGGTCCGAAATCCAATACCAATTTCCGGTGAAATCCCGGATATTCGCCATAGAAATAAGCGATTTAGCTTGTTTTCGTTACGTTTTCTCTCTCGCGCAGCACTTTCACTACAAATTTCGGCAGCGCAAGCATTCTTTTGTAACGGGAGGGCTCCTTCAGAAGCCGGTAGAACCACTCAAGGCGCAGCTTCTGAAATACCTTCGGAGCGCGCTTGAGCTTGCCGGAAATAATATCGAAGGATCCGCCGACGCCCATAACGACAGGAACCTGCAGCGCCTGCTTATGCTTGGCGATCCAAGGCTCCTGATTGTCCGCACCGCGAGCGACAAACAATATGTCCGGCGAAGCGGCCCGGATCTCCTCGATGACGGCGGCATCTTCCTCAGGTCCGAAAAATCCGTCCCGATACCCGCATATAATTGCAGCCGGATATTGCATTTGTAACCGATTGGCGGCTTCCTGAATCACTTCTGCCGTGGTTCCGAGCAAGTAAAACTTCCATCTGTAGGTTTCCCCGACCCGGAGCAATTCATGTAACAGATCGAAACCCGTAACACGTCCCTCCAGCGGATCGCCCCCTACTCCGGCAGCCCATACGATTCCGGTTCCATCCGGTACGATGATCTCGGCGCTTTGCATCATGGCTTTATACTCGGGATTATTCTCTGCGGTCATGACCATAATCGGATTGGCTGTAATGACCTGATGCGGTTTCCCGGACTTTACGGCCTCCGTCAGATATTTCACGGTATCCTTCATGTCCATCTTGGAAAATGGAACCCCGAACACGGAAACGGTTGGAAAAGGTTTTGTCTGGTTCATGATCTAATCATCCTCTGTGGCGTAAATATTCGACGATGCGGCGGGCCGGCAGAGCAGCCTCCCGCTTCAGCTCAGCGATGGGTGCTTCATGCTCCGTCACCCATGCTTGCCCGCCGTCAAGCAGCTTCACAATCTCGCTCTTCAACCTGTCCGGATCCAGAGCCTCGCTGCTTCCGACAGGTTCGCAGCCCAGCCGCTTCAAGAAATGGTCAATCTTCGGATCATAGGAGATGCCGAGCAGCGGCACACGCCGATTCGCCGCATAGATCAAGCTGTGGAGGCGCATACCGAGCACCACATCGCATCGGCTGACCTCCCTCAGCATATCCTGGGGCTGCTGCTCCTCTACATAGTAGCTGATCTCGGAGCCGTTCGACCTAACATCGCCGATCAGCTCGGCTATATACCGGGAGGCTTCCAGATCATCCGGCTTGTGGAACGGAAGGAAGCGGAGATGCACTCTTCGGCTTGCTGCCAATTCCTTCAGCCCATCCGCGATGCTCTGAAGCTCCTTGAGCTCAGGGTGCCAACGGCGAACCGAAATTCCAATCGTCGGAAGATGGCCGTCACCCTGATCAATCTGACCAGCGGATGCTCCTGCACCGGACGCCGACGGATGAGCCTCGAGCGGAGCAGCTTGTCCTTCATCCGCTGCGATCCGTCGTTCACCTTGAGTATCTTCCAGAGCCGCTCCATCCAGAACTCCATGGCTATGCTCCTGCTTGTCATCGGGGAGCGGAAGGCCCATGACCGGATCGGGAACAACCTGAATCGCATCTGCCGAAATTCCCATCGTCTGAAGGAGCTCGCCCGATTGGGTATCGCGAACAGAGATATACGAACATTTTCGGAACACCGAGCGGATCATTGGATGGAAAAGCTTTCGGTTTACCGGTCCGACGCCCTGTGCGTAAATAAACGTCGGCTTGCCCAGCCACTGGGCAATCTTCAAAATGCCAAGGTAATATGGAATCGTCTTCGGACTGGTCGCATCCTGCAGAAGGCTGCCTCCCCCGCTGATCAAACCATCGCTCTCCTTGATCGCTTGCCTGACCTCGCCCAGCCTCATCCGATGCACGGATTTCACGCCGTACATCGCCTCCGTCCATTCCGGATCGATTGAAAGGACGACCGGGTTGATGTTCACGCCGGCAGCCTGACCTTCCTGCTCGAGCGCGGTCAAAATCGACTTAAGCACGGCCTCGTCGCCGCTGTTTTTAAATCCGTAATATCCGGAAATGACTATCGTCTTAGAAGTAGTGGTGACCATCGTTTCCAGATCCTTTCTAATATCTGCCACGCCGCAATCGCAATCAA
The DNA here is from genome assembly GCF_038003785.1 of Paenibacillus sp. FSL W8-0919. Taxonomy (NCBI): domain Bacteria; kingdom Bacillati; phylum Bacillota; class Bacilli; order Caryophanales; family Paenibacillaceae; genus Paenibacillus; species Paenibacillus sp. FSL W8-0919. The sequence goes on along the minus strand of NZ_JBBOPV010000001.1, from coordinate 1,752,949 downwards.
ACCGATGATCAGGCCGAGTCCAAGGCCGAGCACCACGCGAATCGCCGAAATATAGATTGGCGTATGAATATGCGTAAACGTTCCGACCATCGACAACTGCCCCATGACGCCAATAATAAGCAGGTAGACCGCATGGCGGTATTTAAAGGATAGGAAGACGCCAAGCACCATCATGGGATGGGCCAGCAAAAATTCCTTGTTCCGCGGACGAACCCCAAAGGTGTTCTCCAGGAACGAGCGGAAGGCCATCTCGATCGGAGAAACAGCGCCTGCGTTGCCGGTCCGGCTTAAGTAGTACATGCCGACGATTCCAACGATGCCGGCCGCGATCACCCATGTGAGCGTAATCGGTGCCTTAAGCAGCTTCTGAATCGAGCTGTACGTAGATCCGCCCCGGTACAACACGACATAAACGGCAATCAAGGCGATCGGTGCCGCCGCCAGAAGGCTTACGCCGCGGAACTGATCCAGTACGAGCATATAGGTCACATTGTTCAGCAGCGCAACCACGACCGGAACTGCAGCGAGCGATATGATCGTTGTTTTCACCAGCAAAACAATGGAATGCGACACTCTTCGGCCTGCGCTCATGTCCGGAATGATCTTCTGCGTATCGTTGACCTTCCGAATGGCCAGTATGACGGCAACGGTCGGCGCACTGATGGCGGCAAACAAAGCGAGTGCCTGCTCGAGCAAGGTAGGCTTGAGGACGTACAGACCTGCGCTGCCAACCAAGCCAAGCAAGAAAGCCGGTACCGTCAGGAATGGGATGTAATACGAAATCATCAGCGTGATCAAGGCGATTGCGCCTATAACCGCTCCAAGCTTGAAGTAACGCTGCATGGAGGAGTCGGTGACTTTAAACGGCTCTGCAAGCCCCATCGTAAATCCGTTGTCTTCCATCTTCTGAATCGCTTGTCCCGTACCCGTCAATGCGTCGATCAGATTATCCAACGGATGGGTGATCGATGCTTTGGTCATGTCCCGGCTCGGCTCGGCATTCAAATAAAACATGCGGATATTCCGGTCCTTTGATGCGAGCGCAAACCGGTCCCCGATGGTTTCCGGGTCAAGATTAGCATCCCGCTCACTGAGGGAATAAATACGGGTGACGTTATAATCCGTCATATAAGCAAGCTGGGTAAATCCTTTTTGCGGACGCTTAATGTTTTCGATAGCCACAAGGCCGATATTGTACTGATTCAGGAGTTTACCGAAGGCGTTCAAACTCTTCTTATCGGCATTATCATTGAAGCCCTTGGCTGCATCACCTTCAAACAAAATCCGCTTGACGCCGATATCGGAGAAATACGCCATCAGCTGCTCGACGTAAGCCTCGTCATACGGCAGACTGTCGGATAGACGCGGCACTATGGTAAAGCCCTTGTCCCGCAGCATCGCAATCGTTATCGGATCCGGCGTCATCGGTTTAATGACGGCATTGGAACGAGGCGTTTCAAGAACAAGACCGTCCACAGCCTTTTCATAGTTCCATGCTCTCACCGGAATCCCCAGTCTCGAATAGGTCTCCTCAATGATTGGCTTAATCAGAACTGCGCTTTCCTCGCTATTAAACGCAATATACGTAAAGTTCTCATTCGGCGAAATCGTCGTTCCGGTTAAATCCGCTGCTTGCTGCGCGTCATAGACGGTAATTCGGCGGGATTTCACCAGCTCGTCGAGCGTGCTCTCGTAGAGCGCCATGCTCATAACGCCATTTTCCTTCAAGCGATCCAGCTGCTCGGATATGAAATCCTCCGGCTTGGCTTGGTATACCGACACATCCAATAAATCACGGTAATCAAATACCAGTTCTACATTCTTGGATGTTGATTCTGTCTGCAGCCGGTCATAGCCCACCGGCAGAGACGCTGCAACGCCCAGAACAACCAGAATCCACAGCCACTTCCGGGCTGCCGTGTTCCAGCGTTTCCATTTCTGAACCACGAAAGTACCTCCTCATTGAACCTACAGGGTTAGCGATGCGAAAAGCGATGCCTACAGTCTATCGGCATACGCTGCAACTCGCTTCGCTGTTAGCCTAAGTTTGTCCATCTCTAAATTCGTTTCTATTCCTTCAATCCGTCAGGCATCGACGCGAGCCATTACACGCTCAACCAGCTGTTGAATTTTCTCCTGCGCATCTGCAATGGAAGCTCCGCGAACGGCGAAATATACCTTAATCTTCGGCTCGGTGCCCGATGGTCTCAAGCAGAACCAGGAGCCGTCCTCGAGCAGATACTTCAGTACATTTTCTTTCGGCAAGCCGTCGAGACCGTTCGCGTAATCAAGCACCTGCTCGACCCGTATGCCGCCGATTTCCTGCGGAGGATCGTTGCGCCAATCTGACATTTTTGCCGCGATTTGCGCTACGCCATCCTTCCCTTTCAAGGTTCGGGACTCGAGCCTTTCCAGGAAATAACCGAACTGCTCGTACAGCTCCTGGAGTACATCATACAAGGTCTTTCCTTGTCCTTTATAGTAAGCGGCCGCTTCGCAAATCAGCATGGAAGCCAGCACCGCATCTTTATCGCGGGCATAATTGCCTGCGAGGTAGCCGTAGCTTTCCTCATAGCCGAACAAGAAGGTGTGGCTGCCGGACTGCTCAAACTGAGTCATTTTCTCGCCGATATACTTAAAGCCCGTCAACGTATTCAGCACTGCTGCTCCGTAATGCTCGGCAATGGCCGCGCCCATTTCGCTGGTTACAATCGTCTTGATAACCGCTCCATTGTTCGGCAGCTTGCCCGCATCCTTCAGCTGGCTCATCAGATAATGAATCATGATCGCACCGGACTGATTGCCGGTCAGCACGACATATTCTCCCTGACGGTTCTTAACGACGGCCCCCATGCGGTCGGCATCGGGATCGGTACCGATCAGAATATCAGCGCCCACTTCCTCGCCAAGCTTCATGGCCAGCGTAAACGCCTCGCGCTCTTCCGGGTTCGGAGACTTCACCGTGGAGAAATCGGCATCCGGCTGCTGCTGCTCCGGCACCACATAAATATGCTTGAATCCGATCGTTTCGAGGACGCGCTTAACCGGCTCATGACCCGTGCCATGCAGCGGGGTAAACACGATTTTGAAATCATCGGCAAGCCGGGATGCAATCGCCTCCCGATTCACGGAAACAGCGGCAACCGTATCGATAAAGGCTTGATCTTCAGCTTCGCCAAGCCATACTAGCAGACCCTGCGCTTCCGCTTCCTCCCTCGAAAGCTTCTTCACGGCGGCAAAGGAATCCACCTGCTGGATCAGGGCGATGACCTTCTCCGCTTCATGCGGCACCAACTGGCCTCCCTCCTGATTGTATACCTTGTAGCCGTTATACTCCGGAGGATTATGGCTGGCCGTGATTACAACTCCCGCCGAGGCACCCAGATGGCGGACGCTGAACGATAATTGCGGCGTGGAGCGCAAAGACGGATACAGCTTGGCTACAATGCCATTACCGGCAAGCACCAGAGCGGCCTCAAGCGCAAACTCCGGCGAGAAATGCCTCGAATCATGAGCGATGACCACCGAAGGCTTCCCTTCCTTTTGACCATGGGTATCGAGAATATATTGGGCGAAGCCTTGCGTAGCCCGTCCTACGGTATATTTATTCATCCGATTGCTGCCGGCGCCGATCACGCCGCGAAGTCCGCCTGTACCGAACTCCAGATCGCGGTAGAACCGCTCCTCCAGCTCACGGGTATCATTCTCCAGTGCACGAAGCTCCCGTTTTGTCTCCTCATCGACATAAGGGTCGTTTAACCAGCGCTGAACCGTATCCTTCGTTCTCTGACTCATCTCTGACATGAAAAAAGTCTCCCTTCAAGCAAGAATTGTCTGCAAGAGGCTGTTCAAAAAGCCGTCTTTTGATCACACGGGAGTGAATATGAAGACGTAATACTGATAAAACCGACTTTTTGAACTCGCACTGCATGGGCTATTCCTTGTCCGCAAGCGCGAACATAATTTCCCCCTCGGCAACCACGCGTCCGTCGACCGTTGCTGTCGCTTTTCCTTTTCCGATCATGCCCTTCAGGCGAATGATTTCAACTTCCAATCGGAGCGTATCCCCCGGCACGACTTGACCGCGGAACCGGAAGCCGTCGATCCCTGCCAGAAATCCCAGCTTTCCGCGGTTGCTCTCCACATTGAGAATAGCGACCGCACCGACTTGTGCCAAGGCCTCCACAATAAGCACGCCCGGCATCACGGCATATTCGGGAAAATGGCCGACAAAGAACGGCTCGTTGATCGTTACGTTTTTGATACCGACCGCGCGCTTGCCGTCCTCGATCTCCACAATTTTATCAACAAGCAGAAACGGGGGGCGATGCGGAATAATCTCTTGAATCTGTTTAATATTCAACATTCTTCAAAATCCTCCTTATGTACGTACCCGCCAAGCACAGCATTTGAAAACGCGGGCCTCGAACTGACGGCTGTCTTTCGTGCTATGCTCTTGCCAGCGAGCATTAGGGTAACCTTCATTGTTCATCTCTAAGTTGAGCTTTTCTTTTCAAGTATGCATAAAAAAACGGGCATGCGGAAAAAATGATGATATCCTTCACCACTGCAGAAGTGAAGGTTTCACATAAGGGGCTTTTTTCGCAGGACAGCTTTGTCGTTGCGGAGAAGGCCCTTTTTACGCATATGTGATTTCCTCATCAAAGAACCGATGTGCAAGTCCCATCCCATTATACCGTTTTACCCTAAAAAAAGAAAACTCCCGGATTGGGAGTTTCAGCTTATATTAACACATTATTTCCATCACGTACTGCACCGGCTAAGGTGCGAAAATCAGGTCAAAAACATGCCTCCAAGTGTCCCATTTAAACACTTCGCTAAGCTCCTGCTTGCCCAGCACGACATAACCGAACGTCATGCCGCCAAACAATGCCAATATGAGCAAAATCGGGATCATGATCCGTACGGCAATTTTCCACCCGGAAGTTTTGGAGCGCGGCTTCGCTGCTTCCTTACTCTTGGATTCCGCCTTGGTTTCACGTTTCGCCCCGCTTTTCGGTTCGCTCATGATGCCCACCTACCCTCGCATAGTGTTGGCAAGGTTCATCATAGTGTCGCTCGAGCTGAGTGCCCGCGAAGCCAGCTGATAAGCCCGCTGAACTTCCATCATTTTGGTCATTTCCTCCGTCAGGTTGACGTTGGATTGCTCTACATAGCCGGACAGGACCTTGGATTTTGCCGGATCAACCGGATTTCGCGGCGTCAGGTCGAACACATCCCCTTCGGCGAGCCCGTTGCCGAGCACGAACTGATTATCCCCTACGGATACAAGCCCCTCCGGACGATTCAGCTCGACCAGTTTCAATGTAGCCCCAGGTCTCCGACCAGCAGGCGTATCCAGGATGATCTGCCCGTTCTCATCGACCGCAACCTTGCCATTAGCCGGCAGCGAAATCGGACGATTATTAACGTCCAGCACCGGATAGCCCTGGGAATTCACCAGCAGCACATTCTCGGCGTTGTTCGGATCCGGCGAAACATCAAAAGCGCCTTCCCGGGTATAGACGATCGTTCCGCCTGCCTGAACGGCAAACATGGCTTGTCCCTCAATCATTAGATCGAGCGGGTTGCCGGTTTCCCGCGGAGCCCCTTGATCCATATTCATCCCGAGGGAGGATAACCTCATCCCGTAGCCAAGCGTATAGCCTAGCGGCGTTGCGCGCCCGGGCCGGTCAAAATCCTGATGATGCCGCTGCACCTGAGTCAGGACATCCTCAAAGGACGCCTCTCGCTTCTTATATCCGACTGTATTCACGTTCGCCACATTGTCTGCAATTACATCCAGCCGCTGCTGGAGCGCATTCATCGAGACCATGGCACTAATCATGGAGTTGTTCATTCCTTACCTCCTGTAGGCTTACCTAATCCTAAAACGAAATCTGCCGTCAGACCAGTTGGAGCTGCAGCCCATACTAGACTCGGCCAATCTCATTTACGGCCTTCTCCAGCGTCTTATCGTAATATTGCACGATCCGCTGATTCGTTTCATACGCCCGCAGCGCAGCATTCAATTCCACCATCGATTGCGTCGGATCCACATTGGAACCCTCGATGAAGCCTTGGCGGATCTCTCCGTTATCCGCAGCCGTCATGAAACGAACCTCGCCGTCAGGATCGGCCATGCGAAACACGCCGTTTCCTTCCCGGATCAGGCCATGAGGCTCGCTTACAATGCTAATGCCGAGGTAGGTGCCTGTCCCATTGCCGTCCGCGTCTATGATTTGCCCTTGCTCATCCACTGTAAAGTTACGGGCCGAGCCTGTCAATACAATCGGAGTGTTATTGTTATCCAGCACTTGATAACCGGCCTCGCTCAGCAGGCTGCCATCCGGGTCAACACGGAAGCTCCCGTTACGGGTATAACGGATATCCCCATTCTCGTTCCGAACGGTGAAAAAGCCTTCCGGCCGGTAAATAACGTCCCCATTCTCGTCCACATATCGACCCGAGGCGTCGAATTCATAATTCTCCCCCGTGGCCGGATTCTGGACGTTGAAGGATGATACCAGCGCAAAATCCGTGCTTTTCCCGGTCTCGCGTAGCGCTCCCTCGGTATATAAGGAGATGCTCTCCTCCGCATAGACACCGGTGTTGAACTTGCCGAGCTTCCGGTTCGAATTGGAGGGATCGTTTCCGCCGATCATGGAGACGAGCACTTCCGGGAATGAGCGCTGTACGCTATTGACCGCCTTATAACCGGTCGTGTTCAGGTTCGCAATGTTTTGGGTCACGGTATTGTGGCGCTGCTCCTGGGTCATCATCCCTGAAGCTGCGGTATAAAGTCCTCTTAACAATGAAGACACTTCCTTCCATATTAACGAATGTTAAGAACCCGGATGTCCAGCCATGGAGTTGGCTTATTCTTCGCTGCTTGTACACCGGTCCTTATCCAGATCCAGTCATCCTATCATCAATATAGATGAACAAACGAATTGGATATCGGGCAAGCACGTAAAATGTTCCTACAATCGCTGTTGCTTCCGGATTTCTTGTTCTTATCAATTCAACAAGGTAGAAATCCGGTCACAAAGGCGACCACTACCGTTTCTTCGGAATCATCATTTTTCTCCCTTGCCTGTATCTCATTCTTTAGTACATCCTATATTTATATCGGAAGGTTAGAATTTTTTCTTAACGACCTTGTCCAAATTATCCAGCATAATGCCCGTTCCCTTAACCACACAGTGCATCGGATCCTCCGCAACGAGAACCGGTACCCGGAGCTCCTCCGTAAGCAGCTCGTCCAATCCGTGAAGCAGTGCGCCCCCGCCTGTCAAAATGACGCCGCGGTCGATAATGTCAGCCGACAGCTCCGGCGGTGTGCGTTCCAATACGGACTTGGCGGCCAGCACGATCGAGGATACCGGATCCCATAGCGCCTCCTGTACCTCTTCGGAGGATACCGTTACGGTTAACGGGAGTCCCGATACCATATCCCGCCCCCGGATGTCCATTTCCGCTTGCCGTCCCCCCGGACGAACGGTGCCGATCGCAACCTTGAGATCTTCCGCCGTACGTTCACCGATCAATAATTTATATTTATGCTTAATGTACTTCGTGATCGCTTCGTCGAACTTGTCCCCCGCGACTTTAATCGAAGAAGCGGTGACAACATCGCCCATGGACAGGACGGCCACATCTGTCGTGCCGCCCCCAATGTCCACAACCATGTTACCGCTAGGCTGAAAAATATCCATGCCAGCGCCGATGGCCGCTGCCTTCGGCTCTTCTTCCAGGAACACATCTCTGGCGCCGCTGCGCTCAGCCGCTTCCCGAATCGCCTTCTGCTCCACCGACGTAATATTCGTCGGCGCGCAGATCAGGATACGGGGCCGGCTGTGCCAGCTGCGCGCCCCCACGCGATCAATAAAATACTTCAGCATCATTTCCGTTATGTCGAAGTCGGCGATGACCCCGTCCCTCAGCGGGCGGATCGCCGTAATGTTGCCGGGAGTGCGTCCGACCATACGCCGAGCTTCCTCACCGACCGCAAGGACCCTCTTCATGTCGGTCTCAATCGTGACTACGGAAGGTTCGTCTAACACTACCCCCTTCCCCTTAACGTGAATTAGCACGTTTGCCGTCCCTAGATCGATTCCTATATCCTTGCTCAACATCATGAAAAGCCCCCAAAGTGTTATTTTATGGTAAAGAGTCCTCATTCACTGCCCCGATATTCAATCGACAATTTCCAGCAATCCATGATAATTTACGGCAAGGCAGGTCCCATGATTCGATCCTATACCAGCATTTAACATATCATACTTTAGGGGAGGGATTCAACGTCATTCTAGCGACCTAAGCACTATTTCTCAGGATTTTGCCGTGGCCACCGGTTCACGATTGCTGCCGGATTTTTTGTACTTGATCTTCGTGGCTTCCCCGCCTCTTAGATGGCGGATGGATTTGTGGTATTCGAGAATGTGCTTCACCTGATCCGCCAGATCCGGGTTAATTTCCGGCAGACGTTCGGTTAAGTCCTTATGCACCGTGCTTTTGGACACGCCAAATTCTTTGGCTATAGTTCGAACCGTATGCCTCGTTTCCACGATACAGCGTCCGATTTTAATGGTCCGCTCTTTGATGTAATCGTGCACGCTCCCGCCTCCCTACTGTGTGGATAGTTTGGTACATTATATGAGGGGCATGACGGGATATTCGCGGTTTCACGGGCTGACAAGCTTAAGCAGACCCATTTATTTTCTGGACATGCCGGGACGAGGCCGGACCAAAAGCACGAAAACGCAAGGCGCAGCAAGGGTTGGACTTGCCTTCACAGCACGCTAGGAGGGGCAGCCGGATCCCCCGTTATGTTTCACCGGATATCCACGGCCCCATATGCTTTTCCTTCGGGACTTATTCGTAAAAAATCAACCGATCCTACAGGGTATGAAGGCGAATCTTTGTCCATCAGCTGCTGCTGCCTTTCAATATGTCTTGGTTCATTTCAAGCAGATAAAAAAAGGACAGGATCTGGATCCTGTCCGGTGTCGAGCGCGGTGGGCGCCGTTAGCATAATATTCAAATTATTTTTGCGGGAGCAGCTTCTCCGGGTTCACCAGCTTATCGCCTTCATACACCTCGAAGTGCAGATGATTACCGAGGTCCTTCTCAAGCTCATTGCGGCCGGCGGTAGCAATCGCATCGCCCTGCTTCACTTCAGCACCCTCGGAAACCTTCACCTCATTCAAGCTCTGGTACACGGTTCTCGTGTCACCCGATGTAACTTCCACCACGTTGCCGTTCAGCGGATGATTCTCCACGCGTGTCACTTTACCGGAAAGCGCGGCTCTGACTTCAAACGCTTGATCGTCGGCGGTTGCCAGATCAATCCCCAGGTTCGGGCTGAAGGTATCGTTATATTGCACCATCGCCTCTTGATGCGTTTCCGGGGACTCCTCATCAAAGTAAGGCTTAACCACACTTACCGCAACGTCATCCGCTACAGGCCAAATCATCGATTGCGCATTCGCGGTCACTTCAACAGCTTCTCCGTCTTTGCCTTCCGCAGCCGGCGTCTCCGAACCTACTACCGATCCAGATACCGTACTGTTTTCCTCTTGTGGCTTCAGCGTTTTTTGGCTGGCGTCCTGGTAGACCCACACGAGGGTTAGTATAATTGCCGCTGCTGCTAAGTATGCTGCCGGGAACACCCACCGTTTGGATAATGCTTTCTTCCACGAAGACGACGTTGCCGACGAATCTCCCTGCACAGTTTTAGGAGCTTCTTCGTGGGGTTTAGTATTTTTGTTTTGTTCATTCATTTGCAATCACCTCAGTAACCTATTGTTACCGGGGGTAAATCTTTTATACGTTATCTCACTATTATTTTTTTAAGAGGTTGTTCAAAAAGTCGTCCTTTGATCACGAAGTGAATCAAGAAGTAACTCGGCATCGAATCTTGAATTCAGCCGGGCCTTCCGGTGCTCACGTACCTAAAACGTACGCTCTGCTCCTCAGTCCCTGGCTTCATTCAACCTTCTCGGTGCTGAAAATCCGACTTTTTGAACTCTCTTTTAAAGACAGAAGATTGGAAGTTTGGTCAAACGAAATATCCGTATAGTAGTGCTTCAGGATGTCCTGGGCCTTGTAGCCTTCCCGGGCCATCCCTTCGGCCCCGTACTGGCTCATGCCAACCCCATGCCCGTTGCCGTAGGTCGTAATCTCGATTTTCCCGTCTATCATCTTAAAGCTGAATTGGCTGGATTTCAGCCCAAGCTTCTCTCTCACTTCACGCCCCGTAAACGTCTTGCCTCCAACCTTCAGTCTCTCGATCCGATGACCTTCCGTATATGAAAGAATCTTCACGATCGGCGAACCGCTCCCCTGCCCGCCTGCCGATACCGGAACTGCGCCATCCGTAAGCCCTAGCTTGTCTATGAACTCCGCTCGGGACATTGTTACGGTCGTTTTATACTTTGGTGAAATCTTGACATCCCACGGGCTCTCCACGCTTCGCAGATAGGGAATCTCATTCTTCCAATAATCCTCTGAATTTTCCGTAAAGCCGTTGCTTGTCGAGAAAAAAGAAGCCGTAATCGGCTCTCCTTGGTAGGTCATGACCATTCCCCTCGTCTCGTCCACGGCCCGTTTGAGCTTCGCCAGCTCCGCTTCCTTCCCTGCTTGCTTCCATTCCTTCTCCAGCTGATCTTGAGACAGATAGGCCTGGTGGCTAATCGTATCCGTCACCACGGCCTTGGGGTCCGGTACACCGCTGCGGTCGCCGGACAACAGCCGCTGCACGATATAGGTCCGTGCAGCGATTGCCTGTGCCTTAAGTGCCTCCGGCTGGAATTCCGCCGGCATTTCGGCGGCGAGTACGCCGACCAGGTAGGTTTCCAGCGGGAGCTCCTCCACGGTGTCCGTCCGCGTTAGATAGACGGACACCGTGGGCTCCTCCGCCGCCTGCGGCTCGGCGGAAGGTACGGGCGCCGGGCCCGGCGGGAGCGGCTCTGGCTGGCCGTTGCCTGGGGCAACGACCAGCAGCGGCAGCGCAAGCGCCAGGGCCAGCAGCCCGGCTATGGCCCAGACGGCAGGGTGCACGCGCACCCGCCGTCTTCCGGCCGCCGGGCGGCGCCGCGCGGCAAAGCCGCGGCGCCACAGCCCCCGGGGCCGCGCACGGAACGTGCGGCCCCCGCGGGGGCGCGGCCGTCCGCCGCCGCAGTGCGCGGCGGCCCGGCCGCGGGCTGCGGGCCATGCGGCATGGCCGCCGGCCCGCCGGGGCCCGGCGCAGCGCCGTGCGGTGCGCGTGCGCCAGCGGGGCTGCCGGGCGGCGGCGTCTGCGCCGCCCGAAGGGGCCGGCCGGACTTGCCGGAGGCGTCCGGCCCGCCGGGGCCGCGGTGCCCGCGCGGCCCCTGTGCCGGCTCGTATTGTTCCTCTTCGAGCCGGCCGGGCGAAGGGCGGCCCCCCTGGGCCTGCGGCTCAGGGGCTGCCGGGAACGCCCACTTCAATACCGGTGCGGCCGCGCCTTCCGTGAATTCACGATGCGCCTGAACATCATCCTCATTCGCTTGCACCGCCGGACCCAAAATTTGTTCCTTATCTGAAAGATGGACATTCATCCGATACTTGGAATCTTTCATTTGCGTTTCCCTCCTGACATCACTCTTCCAGCACTTTCGTTTCTACCTTTCGTACGCTCTACTTTATCTGTATGAAGCGAAGGGAATTGCTAGAACTGTTCTGAGAGAAAAGAAAGGGATTCAAATGGGGAGTAAACTGTCGGTATGAGAAACGGGGAGAGATCCTCTATCTGAGATCACATTCTTGTACGGGGCCATCAATAAATAAGAACAACCAATGTCGTATAAGAAGCTCCATCCCTACTTGTGAGCCCCATTATTGACGCTGCTTGAAAAATTAGATGGCATAGGCCTCCAGTACGCTTGCTTCAGTTATCTTTTTTATTACTAAAACATAACGCCTTACCAGTGATGAGAGTTCTTGCTGGATCGACGGAGAATACGAAAGCTCGCTGGACATAACAATTCTCCTAGAACTTCAGTATCGTTTCCGCTAGACCCACGCGATTCCGGATTAATCGAGCATAAGCTCCGATCCATAAACCATCCGGAAAGAAAGATCCCTGCGCGTTTCCCTGCAGCTGCGATCACTGCCTGGCCAAGTGCCTTTGCCGATTTGCGCATTTTTTGATATATAAACGACAAATGGCCTTGCCCTCAGGCAAAGCCATTTGCTACTCCGTATTAAATTCATGAATCTTGAATTAGAGAGTCTTCAAAAAACGAGGTCATTAAGCCCAGGTAGGCTGAACATTAAACAGTTTGCTGTCTTCCGCGTCGTCCGCAGGCTTCTTCGAAGCCTTCTCGGTGCCCGGCTCCTCCGTGGAAATTCTCCAAATGTCTGCGCCAAGACCCGACAGCTTCTCGGCTAAATTGACATAGCCGCGGTCGATATGCTGAACTCCGCCAACCTCCGTCGTGCCTTCCGATACCAAACCGGCCAGGATCAGAGCAGCTCCCGCACGCAAATCGGTAGCGGTCACTTTGGCTCCCTTCAGCTTGGCTCCACCGGTAACGATGGCAGAACGTCCCTCAACCTTGATTTCCGCATTCATCAGTTGGAACTCATCCACATGCATAAAGCGGTTCTCAAATACGGTTTCCGTCACGACACTTGTACCTTCCGACACCAACAGAAGCGCCATCATCTGAGACTGCATATCCGTCGGGAAGCCAGGATAAGGCAGCGTTTTAACGTCTACCGATTTCAGCGGTTTGTCCGCAATAACGCGAATGCCGTTCTCATCCGGCAGGATCGTAACGCCCATCTCCTCCATTTTGGAGATCACTGGCCCCAAATGATCCGCAATTGCACCCTCGACGTACACATCGCCCCCGGTAATCGCGGCGGCAGCCATAAATGTGCCTGCCTCAATCCGATCCGGTATGACATGATGCTTCACGCCGTGCAGCTGCTCGACTCCCTCGATCCGGATAATCCCTGTTCCGGCACCGCGAACTTTAGCGCCCATGGCATTCAAGTAATTCGCCAAATCGACAATTTCCGGCTCTTTCGCCGCATTTTCGATAACCGTGACACCTTCAGCCAAGGTTGCGGCCATCATAATATTTTCCGTTGCGCCTACGCTTGCGACGTCCAGATATATCTTCGCGCCGCGAAGCTTACCATTGCTCTTTGCTTCGATATATCCTTGTCCGAGGCTGATCTCAGCCCCGAGTGCTTCAAATCCTTTTAAATGCTGATCGATCGGTCTTGTGCCAATCGCGCAGCCCCCCGGAAGAGAAATCCGGGTTTGTCCGCAGCGTGCAAGCAAAGGTCCCATGACCAAAAAAGACGCCCGCATCTTCCGCACCCACTCATAAGGTGCTTCACATGTCGTTATGTGCTCTGCATTCACACGAATGACTTCATCCTGATATGTAATGCCTGCACCAAGCGACTCCAATACTTTACTGATTGTAATTACATCGTCAAGAGGAGGAGCGTCAATAATAACACTTTCCCCAACTTCCCCTAGTAGAGAGGCAGCGATGATCGGAAGAACTGAATTTTTTGCTCCGCTGACTTTGACGCTTCCGGTCAGTCTTTTGCCACCGCGGACGATAAATTTGCTCATCATGGTTTCCCTCCGCGTCCATAATATTCCTCAAGCATAGTTGTAGTGCATTTCCTTGCTAATTCCCTAAATTTCATCTTATCATTGTTATTTTCCGCTAAACAAGCGATCTTTGAACTATTTATGACATCTGATACGGCGTTTAGTCCAGGAACTGAAAAACTCATGATGCACTTCCATGACGCATCTGTTATCCACAGTATGGACCTATCGAAAGGTACCACGACTGACATGCAATTGTCAATGTGTAACCATTACCGGGAGAACAAGATAGTCCGGAAGTCATATCGTCCGCCCGATCGAATCCTTAACCTCAGTGTTCACATAATAAAATGTGTTTATTCGACATCTTCTTCAAGCAACCTAACAGAGATATAACCATTCGCACAATCATTCAAACAGGGGAGATATTTACAAATACCTAACCTTATGTACGGTTCAAAATTTCTTTCCCTAAGCTTGATGATGATACGCGGCTCACTCTTGCTTTAAAGCATATATCGGATCATTTGACTCCATGTAATATAGTCAATTAGAAATTCAGCAACAAAACGTCCTAATACGATGGCTAGCAGCAGATGCAGAAGCTTCCCCTGCGGTCCCTTCGGATGTCGGACGACCAAATCCAGTTTCAGATGTTGTAACGCCCACCATGCCAACGCAATACAAGCCAGGGAAACGATAATGGACATTAGTCCGTTAACCCCTACAGCACCGGAAATTGAATTGGATAAATCCTGATTCATGTTCCCTCCTCCATTCTTCAATTATCTGCCCATAAGGCTCGACTATTCTATAATACTTTGCCCGGACTGAAGAATCCAGCACTTTCTATCCGACATTTCCTCGGAAATAATAAAGATTGTCGACAAGATGATCAAATGTTCGGTCCAACGCAATTAGCAGAAGTCTAATCCCGGTATTGGCGTTTCTATTATGAACATTCATATTATGCGTATTTCCTCACAATTTAGCCTGTAACATTAACTATTCGCTTAGAATATACCATTGTTTGATCTTTTGATCATGGAACTATAATCCTTTTCTGATTAATTCGATTTCCAAATACTAGTAAAAATTGTTTTAAGTTTTTCCTATACAACAGTAATTATCCGTCACAAAAGATGCCGTATGCTTAAGCTCCCATTGCAGCATTCCCTCAAATTGCCTGTAGCTCCTGGAAGTGTTTTGCTCTCCCATGCCTGCAGTTCATCTTCTCCTATGCGTTCTATTGAATCTGTCTTAAGCTCTTTTTTTATGAAAAAAGCCTTGTTTTGATTCTTTGGTCACATGATTTCATCTATGAAAAAGAACCTCATTTCGAGGTTCCCATTGAAATTTCGGCTATTTATTTCTTTCAATTATACTGCCGTGGCAATATGAATCGTTCCGAAAGCAGGCACTGTTCCCGTCAGAAGCGCGGCCACCAACAAGTTGTCGACTGTGAGACTAAGACTGTTAAATCCAGGAATAACATAAGTGGTTACCGGTTCATTGACGCGGGTTAGGACGAGCCCCACCGCTCCTTCAGAAAAGTTGTTGACGATTATGGTGGCAGGATCGCCTCCTGTCAGGTTCTCGTAATAGGATTTACCGACTTGCGGCGCCAAATCAAATATTTGTTCCGGAAGCAATATAGCCATTGGAGTTACCTCCTCTCCTATTGGATGCTACAGTTTATGCTACGAATCTAGCAAAAGTTATGGATATTTGGTGCCTTATACCGGCATATTTTCATAGATTCATAATTTCCCCCTATCCGTTGGCTGATATTGTAGCTTGGGTCTAATCGTTCTGCAGCTTCTCCGTTTTTCGCGCAAAATAAAAAAGACAGCCCGCCGCAATAGCATTGCAGCCAAGCTGTCTGTACGATTAACCTTGGGTTACCTTAATCCGGTTCATCGCTCTTTGCAGAGCGAGCTCTGCACGGCGATGGTCGATTTCGTCCTGTCTTCCTTTCGCGTTCAAGCGGGCTTGCGCGCGCTCTTTCGCGGCTTCTGCACGCTCCCGATCGATTTCGTTCGCTCGCTCGGCGCTTTCAGCCAGGATGACAACCTTATCTTTGCGGACTTCGACGAACCCGCCTTGTACCGCAAACGGGGTGCGTTCATTACCGATCTTCACATAGACAGGAGCTATCTGAAGAGGCGTCACGAAAGGAATATGCCCAGGCAAAATGCCCAGCTCCCCTTCCACCCCGCGCACCGTAACACTGTTCACTTGCTCGGAATAAACGACGCGGTCCGGTGTTACGATTTCCAACAAAAAGGTGCTCACTTCCATCCCTCCTCACCGTTATCCGCGAATCACTCGCATACCAGGCTGCATGGCTGCAGCCCGATATGGTCAGATACACCCGCGAAGGTGTCCGGCTTACAGTGTTTTCGCTTTTTCAACTGCCTCTTCAATCGTGCCTACGAACAGGAAGGCAGCTTCAGGAAGGTGATCGTGCTTGCCTTCCAGAATTTCTTTGAAGCTGCGAATCGTTTCTTTAACCGGCACGTATTTACCCGGCATGCCGTTGAACTGCTCCGCAACGTGGAATGGCTGGGACAGGAAGCGCTGAACGCGACGTGCACGAGCAACGATCGCCTTGTCTTCCTCGCTCAGCTCATCCATACCGAGGATGGCAATGATATCTTGAAGCTCGTTGTAGCGGGCAAGAATTTGCTTAACGCCTTGAGCGACATTGTAATGCTCTTCGCCTACGACTTCCGGAGTCAGAATCCGGGAGCTGGAAGCGAGCGGATCTACCGCTGGATAGATACCCATCTCGGAGATCTTACGCTCCAGGTTTGTCGTAGCATCCAAGTGAGCAAACGTTGTTGCAGGAGCCGGGTCCGTGTAGTCATCCGCAGGTACGTAAATCGCCTGGATGGACGTTACCGATCCTTTTTTCGTTGATGTGATCCGCTCTTGCAGACGTCCCATTTCGGTTGCCAGCGTTGGCTGGTAACCTACCGCGGATGGCATCCGTCCAAGGAGGGCGGATACTTCGGAACCCGCTTGCGTGAAGCGGAAGATGTTATCGATAAACAGAAGCACGTCCTTACCTTCTTGATCACGGAAATATTCCGCCATCGTCAGACCGGTCAAGGCTACGCGAAGACGAGCGCCCGGCGGCTCGTTCATCTGTCCGAATACCATGGCAGTTTTGCTGATAACGCCGGAATCGCTCATTTCATGATACAGGTCGTTACCTTCACGGGTACGTTCACCAACACCTGCGAATACGGAGATACCGCCGTGCTCCTGCGCGATGTTGTTGATCAGTTCCTGGATGGCAACCGTTTTACCTACACCCGCACCACCGAACAGACCGATTTTACCACCCTTTTGGTATGGAGCCAGCAGGTCGATAACTTTAATACCGGTTTCCAGCATCTCCGCTTGCGTCGAAAGCTCGTCGTAAGCAGGAGCTTCGCGGTGGATTGGATTGTTAACTTCGGAAACAACGTCTCCCGCATTGTCGATTGGCTCGCCAAGTACGTTAAATACACGGCCAAGCGTTGGGGCACCAACAGGTACCGTGATCGGAGCACCCAGGTCGACTGCTTCGATTCCGCGTACCAGTCCGTCTGTGGAGGACATTGCGATACAACGTACCAGATTGTCGCCCAGATGGTTAGCTACTTCCAGAGTCAGGTTTATAGAACGGCCGCCTTCCAATGCGCCTTCAATTTTGATGGCGTTAAAGATCTCGGGAAGATGACCGCGTTCGAATTCAATGTCAACAACAGCGCCTTGAATGCTGACAACGCGTCCTTTTTTCATTGTTTGATTTTCCCTCCTACACACTCACTATGGCAAGTGCTCTTCTTAAACCGCATATTTCATGATCGATAGATTCCGATAAAATATCAATGATATTACTGCTGCGCGTTTGCACCAGCGACAATCTCCGAGATTTCCTGCGTAATCGCTGCCTGGCGGGCACGGTTGTACGTCAGGGTAAGCTCCGAGATCAGCTTGCTTGCATTCTTCGTAGCCGCACCCATTGCCGTCATTTTCGCGCCAAGCTCACTTGCTTTGGCATTTAACATCGCGCTGAAAATGAGGGTTTCGGCGTATTTCGGAAGAAGCACTTCAAGCACGCGCTCCGGTGAAGGCTCGTATTCATAGCTCGCTACCGAGACGCCGCCGCCGATGTTCTCCATCGGGAGAAGCTGATCGACCTGCGGATCCTGCGTCAACGCATTAACGAAGCGGTTATAGCATACGAACAGCTCATCGATCTTGCCGTTCTCGTATTGGCCGACAGCCGCATTCGCAATCGCCTTGATATCGCCGAAGGTCGGGCTGTCCGACAATTCGGTCAGCTCTTCCACAACCGGCATTTCTCTGCGGCGGAAGTAGTCGCGACCTTTGCGTCCGATGACGAAAATGCAGTATTCGTCCTTGGATTGGTGACGTTCCGCAATGAAATTAGACACTTTACGCAAAATGTTGGAGTTCGACGCACCGGCAAGACCGCGGTCGGACGTAATAACGAGGTAACCGGTCTTCTTCACCTCGCGTTTCTCCAGCATCGGGTGGCTGATTCCTTGGGTGCCGGCGGCAATGCTGCCAACCACTTCTTTCAGCTTATCCGAGTATGGAAGTGCAGCGGTTGCTTTCTCCTGGGCTCTTCTGAGCTTGGCGGCGGCAACCATCTCCATCGCTTTGGTGATCTGCTTCGTGTTTTGGATACTCTTGATTTGCCGTTTAATATCACGTAATCCTCTTGCCATGATTTCACCACCTTAAAGCTTTGGCGAAGCCAAAGCTAACTTCGAAAGCATAAGCTTAACTTTGGCAGAGCCAAAGTTACTTCGTAAGCATAAACCTAGCTTTGGCGAAGCCAAAGCTAACTTCGTAAGCGTAAACTTAACTTTGGCTGAAACCAAAGTTGCTTGTTAATCCAGCTCGCTTTGGCTTTAGCCAAAGTTACATTCCATATGATGAAAGAGGATACCGGACATTGCCGCCCGGTTCCCCTCCTTATGCCGTCGTCTTTTGATCACGAAGTGAATCAAGAAGTAACTCGGCATCGAATCTTGAATTCAGCCGGGCCTAGGTAGCTGCTTCCGAAGCATGTTTCCTTCGGAAACATTTTAGGTGCTCACGTACCCAAAACGTACGCTCCGCTCCTGACGTCCCTATCTTCATCCAACCTAAAGCGTTTTGAAAAAACGCACTTCGGAAGGATAAGCCGCGGCGCTGAAAATCCGACTTTTTGAACTCGCTTTAAACCGAAGCGGCAAAGCCCTTCTTGAATTGATCGATGGCTGCTTTCAGCGCGTTCTCGTTGTCTGCTGTCAGGTCTTTCGTATCCGTAATGGACTTCAGGATTTCCGGCTTGTTGCTCTCGATAAACGCCAGGAATTCCTTCTCGAAACGGCGGACATCCGCTACTTCGATGTCATCCAGATATCCTTTAACAGCGGTGTACAGGCTGACAACCTGCTGCTCAACGGACAGCGGCTGGTTGACGCCCTGCTTCAGGATTTCCATCAGCTTGGAACCGCGGTTCAGACGAGCGAGCGTCGATTTGTCCAGATCGGATCCGAACTGGGAGAACGCTTGAAGCTCACGGTATTGGGCAAGGTCGAGTTTCATACCGCCCGCAACCTTCTTCATCGCTTTAATTTGTGCGGAGCTACCAACCCGGGATACGGAGATACCTACGTTGATCGCCGGACGCTGACCCGCATAGAACAGGTCGGACTCCAGGAAGATCTGTCCGTCGGTGATCGAAATCACGTTAGTTGGGATATATGCGGATACGTCGGAAGCCTGCGTCTCGATGAACGGCAGTGCGGTCAAAGAACCGCCTCCGAGCTCGTCGTTCAGCTTCGCAGCGCGCTCCAGCAAGCGGGAGTGCAGATAGAATACGTCACCCGGATACGCTTCGCGGCCCGGAGGACGACGGAGAAGCAAGGACAGCTCACGATAAGCTGCTGCTTGTTTCGACAAGTCATCATAGATGATAAGGGCATGCTCGCCTTTGAACATGAAATATTCGCCCATCGCGCAGCCCGCATAAGGAGCGATATACTGCAGCGGAGCAGGCTCGGATGCGGAAGCGGTCACGATAATCGTGTATTCCAGCGCGCCGTGGCGGCGGAGCGTTTCCACAACCTGTGCAACGGTCGATTGCTTTTGACCGATCGCAACGTAAATACATTTAACGCCGCTGCCTTTTTGGTTCAGGATCGTATCGATCGCAACGGTTGTTTTACCTGTTTGACGGTCACCGATGATCAGCTCGCGCTGTCCGCGGCCGATCGGTACCATCGCGTCAATCGCTTTAATACCGGTTTGAAGCGGTTCATGTACCGATTTCCGGTCGATAACGCCCGGCGCGTTGCTTTCTACCGGACGGAACGCTGCAGCTTCAATCGGTCCTTTGCCGTCAAGCGGCTGGCCGAGCGGGTTTACAACGCGTCCAAGCAGCGCTTCACCGACAGGAACCTCCATGATCCGTCCTGTACGCTTAACCTGATCGCCTTCCTTGATCTCGGAGTAAGGTCCAAGGATAACGACACCGACGTTGCTCTCCTCGAGGTTGAGTGCAAGACCGGATACGCCGTTTTGGAACTCGAGCAGCTCCCCGGACATTGCATTCTCCAGGCCATATACGCGAGCAATACCGTCACTAACTTGAATAACCGTACCTACTTCGGAGACCGTGATATCGGATTTGTATTCTTCGATTTGACTTTTAATTAAAGTACTAATTTCTTCAGGTCTGATACTCAACGTTTTCACCCCTATCTACTATGCTCGTCTATTAAAAGACTTTTCGAGACGCTCCAGCTTGCCGGCAAGGCTTCCGTCATACAGCTTGTCGCCGATCACGACTTTCAAGCCGCCGAGCAGGCTTTCGTCTACCACATTGGTCACCCGGATATTCTGCTGAGCCAGCTGTCCGAATTCCGTGGCTACTTGTTCTTTTTCCTGATCGCTAAGCGGGTAGGTAGAATAGACTGTGGCATCCGCCATTCCCAGGCTGGCACCCTGAATCTTCACGTAACTGTTCAGAAGCTCGGCAAACATTTCCGTACGCCCTCTTTCAAGAAGCAGCTCGATGGTATTCAGCACAGGCTGCGAAACCTTTCCTGCTAACGCCCTTTTCAAAACGTCCATTTTTACGGACAGCGGAATATTCGGCGTGGAGATGAACTTCTGAATGTCCGCGTCTCCTTCGATCGCCGATACGACGGCGCGCAATTCCGCTTCCACTTCCAGACCCTTCTGCTGCTGAGCCGCCACGTCGAACAGCGCCCGCGCATACCGCTTGGCTGCTACTGTATTTTGGCTCATGGTCTGCCTCCTACCTCTTTAAGGTATTGGTCAACCAGTTCTTCCTGTGCTTTATCATTCTTAACTTCCCGTTCAATCAGCTTGGATGCAATCTTGACGGAAACGCTGCCCAGCTCGCTGCGGAGCTCTTCGACTGCCTTCTTCTTCTCGTTCTCGATATCCCGGACCGCTTCGGATTTGAGACGAACCGCCTCTTCCTTGGCTTGCTCCAGAATTTGCTCAGCCTGCTTGTTGCTCGTTTGTCTGGAACGCTCGATAATATCGTGAGCGTCTTGACGCGCTTGCTCCAGTGCCTTCTTCTGCTCTTCTACGTAAGCAGCCGCCTGCTGGCGGGTCTGTGCCGCTTCGTTCATCTGGCTCATAACCAGCTCACGACGCTGCTCCATGATGCCGAACAATTTGCTGAACGCAAATTTTTGAAGCAAAAAATAAAGAACAATAAACGAAATGATCGTGATTACGATATTTTCCCATAGAATGTTCATTGAGGTCACTCCTTTCCATCAACACGAAGTGCGGTGCCTAACAAAACGAAGGCGCGGATGGCATCGGCCCTCCCCGCCAAACCGTTGTATTGTTATTAAGAAAACATGATCAAGAACGCGATTACGGTAGCCGCCAAAGGAATAACCTCGACGATACCAACACCGATAAACATCGTCGTTTGCAATTGACCGCGTGCTTCCGGCTGACGAGCGATAGACTCAACTGTTCTGCTTACGATCATACCGTTACCCAAACCTGCGCCAAGAGCGCCAAGACCTACTGCAATAGCTGCTGCCAAAAATTCCATTGTTAAATATCCTCCTTAAAATTGGTTCATAATAGAGTGGTAGTGCTATAAATATATCTCTTTCGAAAAACACCGCTGTCACGGCGGATTCGTCCGAGTGAATCAATGCTCTTCATGAATCGTTGTTTGCGAAATGTACACCATGGTTAAGATTGTAAAGATAAACGCTTGCAGTGCTCCGATGAAGATACTGAAGCCTTGCCATGCAGCCATGAACGGAATACCGAAGAAGCCGGTTTTCAGAATGACCGTGATCAGAACTTCCCCTGCGAAAATGTTCGCATATAGCCGGATCGCCAGAGCGATTGGCTTCGCCAGGTTCTCAATGATGTTAAGCGGCAGGAAGATCGGGAATGGTTCGATATAGTGCTTCAGGTAATGCTTGCGGTTCAGCTTCAGGCCCAGGTAGTTCATGAGCACAAATACGACAAGCGCCAGCCCCGCAGTAACGGAAATGTCCGCTGTTGGTGATTTCCACCACAAGACGTGAGCGTAGTGTCCCGGCTCGAGACCAACCGTAGCCTCAATTGTCTTACCGAAGACTTTGAAATCTGCCGGCAAGTCGGTGATAACCGAGAACGGCAAGCCGAGCAGGTTCGCTACGAAGATGAATAGAATCAGAGTCAGGCCCAGCGATATGTACGCCTTCCCCTTCTTCAGATCCATAGCGCTTGCTACGACACCCTGCACAAATTCCACTACCCATTCCATGAAGTTCTGCAGTTTGGAAGGGTTTTCGACAGATAGATTCCGAACAGCCAGACGCACAAGCACAAAGACAATGATCCCTGTAACCAGCAGCATCATGACAGCGGATAGATCCAGACGGAATCCACCTAAATCAATAATCGGTGATTCATGCATAGAATTATTTTCACCCCTTTCCAAGTTAGCGCTGATCAATGATTGTTTCTCAAACTGAATACAATGCTGACAGGAATGGTCAACAATTGGGGGATGAACAGACCGGCGATAGCGCCGCCGAGCGACACCTGTTCGAGCTTCGCCGCGAAGACGACGATCAGAAAGCCGATGCATAGTCTCGTGATGAAGCCGAAGTTGTATCTCTTCGGTTCAGGATTGACAGCCAATTGTGCCAGCTGCTGCACTTTCATGGAAAGGAAGCGAACATTAAACAATCCCGCCGCCATGCCCATGATCATCCCCACGATGACGGGGCGATATTCCGGGTAAAGAGCCCATCCCAGAAACAAGGCAGACAATAAGAGCAATGATACTCTAAATACAGCGTTCACAATGGAAGTCAGATCATTCACTTTGCGCCCCCAGAAACTTTTTAATGAGAAGAGCAATATTCAAAATCCCTATAAAGAGCCCTAAAACGGTTCCAATCGCCAACCAGTATCTGGGCCCGTCCAGCCATTCGGCCAGCCACTTGCCTGTCAAAAAACCGATTACGATATACACGGCCAGTAATCCACCGGCCCCGCTGATATACAGCGCTATCAACCAAGGGTTGTCTTGACTATTCGGATTTTTCATATAAACCTCTAATCCCAACTCATTTTACTGAATATGACAAGACTTTGTCAATGAATCGATTTTTTGATTTTCCGTGTAAAATCGGGCGTTTTGGGCTCCCTAAACTGCGCAAAACGCCGCGGTAACCGTACAGTTCAACTGTATGCTGTCCCCTTGCGATTCAGAATGCGGCAAACTATGCCTTTGTGAACATTCTGTGAAATTCTTCGGGGCGTTCTTTGAGGATGCCAAAATGGTGCAAAATCGCATTGACAATCCGCTGGGAAGCTTGTCCATCGCCATATGGATTCGCCGCCTTGCTCATCTTCTCATACAGCGCATCATCTGTCAGAAGAGCCTTAATCCGACTATATACCTGCTCTTCTTCCGTCCCTACCAGCTCCAGCGTTCCGGCCTCAATGCCCTCCGGACGCTCGGTCGTATCCCGGAGCACCAGCGTCGGTACGCCGAAGGAAGGCGCCTCCTCCTGCATGCCGCCGGAATCGGTAATGATGAGGTGCGTATGCGGGTAGAAATTGTTCATATCCACCACATCCAGCGGATCAATCAGCTTGATGCGCGGATGGTCGCCCAGAATCCGGTGAGCCGGCTCCTTCACCGCAGGACTCGGGTGAACCGGATAGACGATCGCAATATCCTCGAACTCATTGGCAATGCGCTTCACAGCCTCGAAAATTTGACGATGCGGCTCCCCGTGGGATTCCCGGCGGTGCGCCGTCATCAGGATCAGTCGCTTGCCCTCGGCCCAATCCAGCACCGGATGCGTATAGTCGTCACGCACCGTATATTGGAATACGTCCGTAGCCGTATTGCCCGTTACATAAATGCGCGACTCCGGCTTGTTCTCTCTGCGGAGATTGTCCGCGGACCATTCGGTCGGCGCGAAATGGACATCCGCCAATACGCCGGTCAGCTGCCGATTCATCTCCTCCGGATACGGAGACAGCTTGTTCCATGTCCGAAGGCCGGCTTCGACGTGGCCGACCTGGATCTGCTGCAGGAAGGCCGCATAGCTCGCCAGGAACGTCGTCAGTGTGTCGCCGTGCACGAGCACGATATCCGGCTTAGCCTCGCGCAGCACCGGCTCAAGACCTTCCAGAACGCGAACGGTGATTTCATTTAATGTCTGGCGTTCCTTCATGACGTCCAGGTCATAGTCCGGAACAATCTTGAACACCTCAAGCACCTGATCCAGCATCTGTCGGTGCTGGGCCGTAACGCACACCACGGATTCAATATGCTCTGGGTGTCGCTGCAGCTCCAAAATGAGCGGCGCCATCTTGATCGCTTCAGGGCGCACCCCGAATATGGTCATCACTTTCACTTTAGACATGGCTGATATTACCTCTCCTTATCATCCTTGCTTCCGATCCCGCCGGCCTCCCTAGTCAGGCAAGCCGGTTAGCGGACAGTCAGCGGATTCTATTATTTCGTCCCGTAGAGCCGGTCTCCCGCATCGCCTAAACCAGGTACGATGTATCCATGGTCGTTGAGACCCTCGTCCAATGCAGCAACATAGATGTCCACATCCGGGTGCGCTTCCTGGACCGCCTTAACGCCTTCCGGCGCGGCTACGAGATTCATCATTTTAATCTGGGTGCAGCCCCGCTTCTTCAAGACGTCGATCGCAGCAATCGCGGAGCCCCCTGTGGCGAGCATCGGGTCGATTACGATCAATTCTCTTTCGGTCACATCAGTCGGCAGCTTCGTGTAGTATTCCACGGGCTGCAGCGTTTCCGGATCACGGAACAAGCCGACGTGCCCGACCTTTGCTGCCGGCAGAAGCTTGACCACCCCGTCCAGCATGCCTAAACCGGCACGGAGAATCGGCACCAACCCGAGCATGCGGCCCGAGATGACCTTGCCTTCGGTTTCGGCGACCGGGGTTTGGACGGAAATCGTTTCAAGCGGAACCTCCCGCGTGATTTCATAAGCCATTAATGTCGCGACCTCATCTACAAGCTCGCGAAAGTCTTTTGTGTTAGTCCGCATATCGCGAATAAATGTTAGTTTGTGTTGAATCAACGGGTGATCACAAATCACCAATTTTCCCATGTCAGGTCCCTCCGGTTGGATACAAATATGTTTTCAATATGGGCGTATAATATGGTAAGCTCCATAAATCCTGTCTATTATATCATTCCCTCCGGCCATTTGACACCCGCATAGGTCATGTTTCTTTCGACTCGAAGGGCACGTTAAAGCTCCTCGCCACCCACCCTATATACGGTTCCCATTTTTTCCAACAAAGATGCTCCTTCCAGGATTCAAACGACCTGCCTCTCGCAGCCGAAACCCTCCATATGCAAAAAAAGGGTATTCCTGCAGGTTCATAACCCTGAGGAATACCCACCCCGTCGATCCCGATTAGTACTTGAGGTCCGGATACAGCGGATACTGATCCGTCAGCTCGGCAACCATACGGCCTGCTTTCTCGAGCGTCGCCTCATCCTTCGGAGCCTTCAGCGTCATCGCGATGATCTTCGCGATGGTCACCATGGCCTGCTCATCCATGCCGCGCGACGTAACCGCCGGCGTACCGATCCGAATGCCGCTGGTAACGAACGGGCTGGTCGGGTCGAACGGAATCGCATTTTTGTTGACGGTGATGCCGATCGAATCCAGCACCTTCTCCGCATCCTTGCCGGTGATATCCAGATTGCGCGTATCCACCAGCATCAAATGGTTATCCGTTCCGCCGGAAACGATGTTCAAACCTTCCTCAATCAGCGTGTCGGCCAGTACCTTCGCATTGTTCACGACATTTTGAGCATAGGTCTTGAAGGACGGATCCAGCGCTTCGCCAAGAGCAACAGCCTTCGATGCGATGACATGCATCAGCGGTCCGCCCTGCGATCCCGGGAATACGGCCTTGTCGATCGCTTGCGCCCAAGCTTTTTTGCACAGAATCATGCCGCCGCGCGGCCCGCGGAGCGTCTTATGCGTCGTTGTGGTCACGAAATGCGCGTGCGGAACCGGATTCGGGTGAAGACCAGCCGCAACAAGACCTGCGATATGAGCCATATCGACCATAAACAGCGCGCCGACATCACTCGCGATCGCGGCCAGCTTCTCGAAATCAATGATGCGCGGATAGGCGCTTGCGCCGGCAACAATCAGACGAGGGCGATGCTTGAACGCCGCTTTGCGGACTTCATCATAATCAATGAGGAACGTGTCCTCTTGAACGCCGTAAGCCACGAAATTGTACAGCAGGCCGGAGGCATTGACCGGGCTTCCGTGCGTCAGGTGACCGCCATGGGCAAGGTTCATGCCAAGAACGGTATCGCCAGGCTTGAGCGCTGCAAGATACACCGCCATATTCGCCTGCGCGCCGGAGTGCGGCTGCACGTTGGCATGATCTGCGCCAAACAGTTCCTTCGCCCGGTCACGAGCGATATCCTCCACGATGTCGACACGCTCGCATCCGCCGTAGTAGCGTTTGCCAGGGTAGCCTTCCGCATATTTATTGGTGAGGACGGTGCCCATCGCTTCCATGACCGCTTCGCTGACAATATTCTCCGATGCAATCAGTTCGATATTGCTGCGCTGGCGCTTCAGCTCCAGCTCCATCGCTTCAAGTACAGCAGGATCGTTCTTACGCAAATGTTCCATCATTTTTATATCCTCCTATGATCCAAAATCTTACTATAAATATCCTGTTTCCGTATTACACAGGGCCAACTACCAAATGGGATGTGGGGCAAGTACGTGAAATGTTTCTACAATCGCTGTTGCTCCCTACAAACAAGCAAAACAGGATGTCCAAGCCGTTCCAATCGAATCAATTGCATGATCCGGAATCCGCATCCGGCACCTGGCGATAAACGGCCCGCTCTCCGCCGATCAGCTTCGGCCGGGTATAGGCGGCCGTAACCCGAGCCTCGCCGATATACCGCTCACTCGGCCTAAAGGGAACCGCCACGCTGCGCAGATGCATGCCGATCAGCGTCTCGCCGATGTCGATACCCGCATGCGCCTGAATGGATTCCGCCAGGCAAGGCTGCTTCATGCTGCGGTAGGCGCTGGCTGCCATGGAGCCGCCGGCTCCCGGAATCGGCACAGCCGCCACTTCCGTCAAGCCAAGCCGCTCGAGCAGCTCGCGCTCAACGACCAGCGCTCGGTTCAGATGCTCGCAGCATTGGAAGGCAAGCGAGAATCCGTACTCCGCCTGAACCTCGGCAATGCCGTCAAGCAGCTGCTGCGCCGTCTCCAACGCGCCGCCTGTCCCGATCCGCTTGCCCGCAACCTCGCTCGTACTCGCGCCGACGACCAGCACCTTGCCCGGTCCAAGCTTCGCCGTCTCGGCGAGCTCGCGGACGATGCGGGCGGTCTGCCCGTTTAAGGAAATGTTGGAAGCATCGCTCATGCCACAGTCCTCCCTTAATAGTCTCTACGTCGCTTCATGCCCTCGTCCCGCACAGCTTGTATGCGGGGAACCGTCCGGAATACAGCCCAAATGGCCTTACGGAAAGAAACGTCCTATCCGTTCTTTAGGTAACGTTCCTCGATCGCCTTGATCTTGTTGACGCGGCCGACATGACGCTCGCCGTGACTGAACTCGGTTGTCAGCCAGGTGCTGACGATTTCCGCAGCAAGACCAGGGCCGACTACGCGTTCGCCGAGCGCGATCACATTGCTGTCGTTATGCTCGCGAGTCGCTTTGGCCGAGAACACATCATGCGTCAGGGCGCACCGGATTCCCGGCACCTTGTTCGCCGCAATGCTCATGCCGATGCCGGTTCCGCAGATCAGAATGCCGCGATCGGCTTCGCCGGACACGACCTTCTCGCATACCGGCAGCGCATAGTCCGGATAGTCGACGGAATCGGAGCAGCCGCAGCCGAGATCCTCCACCTCATGTCCAAGGCTGCGAATAACCTCCATGATCTCCTCTTTCAGGCGAATGCCCGCATGATCCGTGCCTAGTGCAATTTTCATCGATGAAACCCCCTCATATGTTCGCTTTCGCGTGATTAGCTTGTTTCATTATAACCCAAATATCCCGCAAAAGACGAAAAAAGAGCAGTCGGCGCACACGTAGTGCTCCAATGCTCTTTGCCCAGGCGACCGGCCGTATACTCCGGTGCTCCACCGTGGTTTCATCCACTTCGTCGCCAGTTACACCGGAACTATTGTTGTTTCCCCTACATCTTAAATCAATCGTCCGGGAAAGGCAAGCGGCTTTTTTAGCCACGCCTGCAGCTGTGCCTTTTCCACTCACGCGCTCTGATGCCAGAGTCATAATTCATCCGCCCGCAGCAAGCGATTACGCCGGCCCGCCCGCATTCAGCTTGTCCAACAAACGAAAGAGCGCCGTCCGAATCTCGGCTGCGGTCGCTTCATACTCTTCCTTCGTGCCGCCGAACGGGTCCGAGATATCAAAGCTAGGAATGCGCTGGCGAAGCTCAATCAACCGTTCGCGATCCTTATCGCTGACATTTTGACCAAGCGCTCGGGCCAGCTCAATCGATGCGTACAGACTGTCTTGCTCCTGCAAATCTGCAAGCACCTTGCTGTCATCCTCAACATATTCCTTTAAGGTATGCATTTTATCGGCCGCGTGAGGAAACTGCCGAATGGCATATTGCTTATGCGATTGGGTTAGAGTCAGAACGAGATCAGCCCATTCCACCAGCTCTGAGGTGAGCGGCTTGGATACGAGCTCGTCCCGGATATCCTGATCCCGCAGTACGGATTCCGCATGATGGGACACCGGCATGCCATCTATCGCCGATACGCCGGCGGATCGCACCTCCAGCGGAATGCCCCGCTGCTTCGCCAGCTTGCGCAGCATCCCTTCGGCCATCGGACTGCGGCAGGTATTTCCGGTGCAGACAAATAGTATCTTTTTCACAGTCTTAAGGCTCCCTCCCGTCAGTATTAGGTCACTAGGGATATTGTATCAAATCTCATCACAAATTTCGCAACTTCTATATTACTCGGACAAATGATTCCACAAAAGTTACTACTCTGCCGGTCAACGAATTCCCGCATTCATCCTCATTTCATATCCGGTGTGCCTTACCGCCCGTATCAGACAATAAACATCACGCCGAACACAACCAAAATAAGTCCTCCCAGCATCTCGCCGTACTCGCCCAGCTTGCTGCTGACCTGACGGCCCAGCATCAAACCGAGAATCGACATCAAGCCGCCGACCACCCCGAAGGTTACAACGATCAGCGTTACATCATGCACGAACATGCCCAGCGATAATCCGACCGAGAACGAATCGATGCTGACGCTAAGCGAGAACAACAGCATACCCAGCAGCGCGGATGGATGAACGAGCTTGCCCTCGCCTCCGCGAAAAGCGTTATGGATCATATGGCCCCCGAGCAGAACCAGCAATCCGCCGGCGGCAAGCCCGGTAACCTGTCCCAGCAGCAATCCGACATAACGGCCGGCAGCCAGCCCCAGCAGAGGCATCAGCATATGAAACAGGCCGATCAGAAAGCTCATGCCCAGCATATGACGGTGGCGCAGCCTACCTCGCAAACCGACGCCGATGCCAAGCGAAAACGCGTCTAGCCCGAGTGCAACCGCCATGAGCAGAATCGCCGCAAGCTGTCCCGATTGGACAGACGCCTCCAACATGCCCATTCCCCCAAGTCTCATGGTCTTGTACACCATATGCGGACAAGGGATAAATGATTCCTGATCGGCTTTGGAAAAAAAGGCTGCGGTTAAAGATCCACGTCGATAACGCGATGCCCTGCCGCCTTCAGCAGCCGGTTCATCACCGCGGCGCCGAGGCCCTCTTCAGGGCAGGCTTCCGCAAGAATGAAGGTGGCGCCGGCCTCATCGAACCGGCGCAGGCCGGCGTACAGCCGGCGGGCCGCTTCCTCCGGCGCGGCCTGGCGGCCGAGCGGGACTGCCACGTCCGCGCGGTAGCGACCGATGTGCTCGTCGAACGACAGCACTCCGGTCACCTCGCCGCGGCGGGCGGCGGCCGCAAGCTCGGCCGCGATGCGGGCCGCTACCGCTTCGGCGTCGCGGCCCTGCACCACGCACATCGCGCCCTTCGGCGCGTAGTGCGTGTATTTCATGCCCGGCGAGCGGGGCGCCGGGCTCTCCGCCTCCCCGGCGGCGCTTGTTAGCGCCGGGTCGAGGCGCACGCTTGCCGCCACCGCGGCAAGCTGCTCGGCCGTGACGCCGCCGGGACGGAGCACCGTCACGGCACCGTCCTCGCCGGCTTGCACGACCGTCGACTCGACGCCGACCCCGGCAGGGCCGCCGTCAAGCACGCCGTCGATCGCGCCGGCCAAATCCTCCAGCACATGGCCCGCAAGCGTAGGGCTCGGCCGGCCGGAGCGGTTCGCGCTCGGTGCGGCCAGCGGGCAGCCGGCCGCGCGAATAAGCGCGAGCGCAGCCGGGTGGTCAGGCATTCGCACCGCGACCGTGTCCAGCCCCGCCGTCACACGGGACGACACGGCACCCGGCTTCACGGGCAGCACCAGCGACAGCGGGCCCGGCCAGAACGCCTTCATCAGCGCACGCTCGGTATCGTTTACCCGAAGCGCCAGGTCATCCAGCTGGGACAAATCCGATATATGCACGATCAGCGGGTTGTCCGAAGGCCTTCCCTTCGCCGCAAATATACGTTCAACCGCTTCCGTGCTTCCCGCATCGGCGCCCAACCCGTAGACCGTCTCCGTCGGGAAGGCGACAAGCCCGCCGCCTGCAAGCACCCGACCCGCTTCAAGCAGAGCCTGCTCCTCTTCCGGAGTTCGGCTGCCGGATTCCATCGATTCAATACCGATACGCCACACCTTCGTCGGTTGTGACTGCGGGTCAACAGGCTGTTCGTTATGTTCCAATTGGCGGCTGTCCTCGCGGCCGCTTGCAGTATGTTCCATTCCCTATCCCAAGCTTTCTGTTTATGAAGTATATTAACCATCAAGCACGCGCCTTGCTGGAGCTAATCCCAATGGCTTTAGAGTTGATACTTTTTGACATTTAAAAAAGCGCTTCGATTCTTCAGTCCCGTCCCGGGTCCCCACCCGGGCAGCCGGTCGCGCTAAAGAGAAAGCACTCTTCTAAATGAAAGTGTATCACACTCGACTCGAATTGAAAATCAAACAGCCTGCATGTCTTCCTATCAATCTTTCCGAATATCATCCTATGCATCCGCTAGATTATCCAAACAATCCTGCCACCCAATTCCAGATCCCGATAAACATATCCCATAAGAAAAACCGGACTTCAGGCTCGGTATCGCCCGCATTGACTGGCTCATCCGCCTGGCTCTTATCGGCTTGCGCCGAGACGGTCTGGACGCCGGCATCCGCCGGCTGCGCCGCCGCGTCTCCGCTGCCCCCGTCGATGAAGCACAGCGGCGGGAACAACACGCACCACCAGTTCTGTCCCTGTCCCTCGCCAAGCGTGATGCGCACCGCATCATAATCGCCTGCCGGATAGACCGTGCCGCCGTACAGCTTTGTCGGGAACGGTACGACGCCGAGTTCCACATTGTAGCTGTAGGTGATTCCCCGTTTTCTCAGCTCTTCACCGACCAGCTGGCGAATTTCCGGCAGATGCCGGCTCGTCAGCGCCTTAGCTTCCTCGAGGCTCTGCGGGTTATCCAGCTGCTGAACCCATAGCTGCATTTGCTCCACGACCGCATCG
Organism: Paenibacillus sp. FSL W8-0919; assembly: GCF_038003785.1. Lineage (NCBI taxonomy): Bacteria > Bacillati > Bacillota > Bacilli > Caryophanales > Paenibacillaceae > Paenibacillus > Paenibacillus sp. FSL W8-0919. The sequence goes on along the minus strand of NZ_JBBOPV010000001.1, from coordinate 1,721,096 downwards.
CGGATTTCCCGCTTCACAAGCTGATCGGAGGGACTGTCGGAATTGGCCAAGATGCGCAGCCGGATCGATTCCTGAGGAATCGGCCCCCCCACAACAAAAGCATCAATTCGCTGACCTTCCCACACGGTAATGACCATAAACATACAGGATAAGAGCAAAATCATTTTTTTTACGATAATACGGAGGGTTTCGCTATAATGGTTCATCTTGGACAACCGCCTCTCTATCAACCGATAATCTATGATGCTATCAGTATGTCCGGCCGCCGAAGATCTAAACGTGAATCTAGCAATTTGTTTAAAAAGATGATAGAGACGCCTCTCTCCCGTTACCCTGTCAGCCCTCCAATAGGTTACTTCCCTGCCTAGGGCTAATCACAGGCTCATTTCTTGTCCTTACAAAAAATAAAAGATGCTGCCCCGTATGGACAACATCTCTTCATAAATGTATTTGGAAATTTCGGGTATCCTGGTTCAAGACAGGCCATTTCGAATAGGATAGCCCCCCACCAGTGCACGTTGGCTACGGCTTACGCCTGTTTCGCCACCGTCGACCGGTGGGCATGCGGATCCGGCATATCCTCCTCGATTTCCCGGCCGTGCAGCTTCACGCTCATGGCTACCCCGAGGCTCGCCATGCTGATTACGAGCGATGTTCCCCCGTAACTGATAAACGGCAATGTAATCCCTGTCAGCGGCATGAGGCCGATAAACATCCCGATATTCTCAAAGATTTGGTATAAGAACATGGACACGATCCCTATGATGAGAAACGGACCGGCACGTTCACGCGATTCGAGCGATATCAGAATCATCCGATGGATCAGAATGAAATAGAGCAGGAGCAGCACGGAAGAACCGATAAACCCGTATTCCTCCGCAATCTGCACGAAGATGGAGTCGGAATAGGTATACGGTACCCGTCCCGATTGCACCGAGGTCCCCTGCATAAAGCCTTCCCCGGTCATGCCGCCGGAAGCGATCGCCAGCTTGGCATTGTGGGTGTGATAGCCGGCACCGGCGTTGTCCGTCGTCTCGGGCATCAGCCACGGGTCGATCCGGTCCAGCCAGTGCGAGCGGCTCCCTTCCTTCATGAAGGCTGTAATCTCGTCATGGTAATGAATGTAAGCCTGGATTCCGCCGAAAGCGGTGCCCGCAACGAGCACCAGACCGATCAGCGCATGCGATAATTTGACATTACCAATCCACAGCAGCCCCATCAAAATGATGACGTAGCTTAGCGCATTCCCCAAGTCGTTGATGCCCATGACGAGCACGAAGGGAATAAACGCCAGGAAGCCGACCGGAATGACATCCCGGATAAAGGAAAGCTGCGATTTATTTTTCTTCACCAGTATAAAAGTCAGGAAGATAATCAAGACCAACTTAAACATTTCCGCCGGCTGCAGGCTCGTAAACCCGAGATTAATCCAGCCCTTCGAGCCGTTAAGCGTTGACCCGAAAAACATAACGTACACAAGCAGCAGCAGGCCGCCGATATAAATGTAGGTCGCGTGTTTAATGAGAACGCGGTAATCCAATAGGCTCATGCCGAAGAAAGCGATAAAGCCCGCAACGTAAAAGATGAGCATCTTAATATGGTACCCGTTCCAATCAGCCGATCCGATGGTTACGCTGTATAAGGAAGTAACGCTGATGATCATCAGCATGACAAGGACGGTTACGACAACAAAGTCTATTTTTTTAAATTTCTGAAGCATGCCTTTGATCCCCCTGTGCCGGAGCTTATCGCTCCGATGTGCCTTACCGGCCATATAACGATCTGCCCGGATAAAAAGTTTGGGCTCTCCCGGCCCATACCTGGCGCATTAGCCATCGCCCCAACAGCCTTTCAAGGATGCGGGCGGACGATAAGACAGAATACGAACCTTATGAGCACGAACGGATCATGAGCATGAGAAGCCTGCACGGGAAGCAGCGGATTTCCGCAAGTAAACCCATGATCATCATATATTGTAAAAGAATTTCCCTCCGAACACAATTTAACGGGCAATTCCCAAAACATGCCTGTCGATTCCCGCCAAATCCGGGATCGTAACGATCTCGTCCCAATGACCGGCAGCCCGCAGCATATCCGCTACATCCTGCGCCTGGCCCATGCCCAGCTCGAAGGCGATCAGTCTCGGCGGCGTCGCAAGCAGCGGGAGCTGATCCATCATCACACGGTACGGATAGAGGCCGTCGGGCCCGCCGTCCAGCGCGGTTCGCGGCTCATGATCCCGCACCTCGGGCTGAAGCTCTTCAATGTCCCTGGCCGGGATGTACGGCGGGTTGGAGACAATCATATCCGGCGCCAAGCCGGCGAACGGCTCGAGCAGATTGCCCTGCCTGAACTCCACGTCGGCTCCGAGCCGGGACGCATTACGCCGCGCAACATCCAGCGCCTGCGGCGAAATGTCGCTCGCCAGCATGCGCAGCCCTTTCGCCTCCAGCGCCAGCGTTACGGCGATGGCACCGCTGCCGGTGCCGATGTCGACGGCGGTCAGTCTTTCGCCAGGCTGCGGTGCCAGCTGGTTTCCGTACTTCAGCACGGCCTCGACAAGCAGCTCCGTTTCAGGACGCGGAATCAGAACGGCCGGCGTCACCTCGAACGATCGCCCGTAGAACTCCTGCTCCCCGATGATGTATTGCGCCGGGACGCCGTCGGCCTTCCGGTTGATGACGTCCTCGAAATCGCTGCGCTGGTCCTCGGGAAAACCGTCGCCGAGGGCCACGTAATACGCCGTGCCGGTCAGCCCCAGCACATGCTCCAGCAGCAGCTGCGCATTTCGCTGCGGCTCCAGGACCCCGACCCCGTCTAAAAAAGAAGAAGCCTCCAGAAAGGCTTCCCGTATGCTGCGCTCCGGCGTCAATGCAAATTTGTTTCGCTCCAAAGCGTTATACTCCTTTATCCATCATTTCCGCTTGCTCTGCGATGGTCAGGGCGGAAATGATCTCCTCGATTTCGCCGTTCATCACCTGATCCAGCTTATGCACGGTAAGCCCGATCCGATGGTCGGTCACCCGGCTTTGCGGGAAATTGTACGTGCGGATCCGCTCGCTTCGATCTCCGGTGCCGACCTTGCTCTTGCGCTCGCCGGCGTACTTCGCTTCCTCTTCCTGGCGCATCATGTCGTAGATGCGCGCGCGAAGCACCTGCAGCGCCTTCTCCTTGTTGGAGTTCTGGGACTTGCCGTCCTGGCACGTAGCCACAATGCCGGTCGGGATATGCGTTACGCGAACCGCCGACTTTGTGGTGTTAACGGACTGACCGCCCGCACCGCTGGAGCAGAACGTATCCACGCGGATATCCTTATCCAAAATCTCGATATCGACTTCCTCGGCTTCCGGCATGACCGCCACTGTTGAAGTGGAGGTATGGATACGACCGCCGGATTCCGTTGCCGGAATACGCTGCACCCGGTGCGCGCCGCTCTCGAATTTCATTTTGCTGTAAGCACCGCGGCCGTTGATCATGAAGATGACCTCTTTAAAACCGCCGAGGTCGTTCATGTTCACGTCCATCAGCTCAACCTTCCAGCCCTGGGAATCGGCATAACGGGTGTACATCCGGTACAGATCGGACGCGAAGAGCGCCGCCTCGTCTCCGCCGGCTGCCCCGCGAATCTCGACGATAACGTTCTTGTCGTCGTTCGGGTCCTTCGGCAGCAGCAGAATCCGGATTTTCTCCTCCAGCTCCTGTTGGCGGGCGGAGAGCTCCTCGATTTCCATTTTCACCATTTCGCGCATTTCGTCATCGAGCTTCTCACCCTGCATGGTTTTTGCAGCTTCAAGCTCTTCCATTACATTTTTATATTCAACATAAGCCTCATAAGCAGGCTGCAGATCGGATTGTTCTTTGGAATAATCCCTTAGCTTCTTGGAGTCATTCGCGACATCCGGATCGCACAGCAGCTCGCTCAGCTTCTCGTAACGGTCCGCCAGGGATTGCAATCGGTCTAACAAGGAATTCACCTCTCTTACGTAATATTCCTGATTCTAGCGCCTATCGCTCCCTCGAATATGCGAAGCGTAAACGACTGTTTATTATACCATGAAACGGCGTATTTGACTAGAAGGGCATACGCCCGGGAAACACGGGAAACGTTCCCTGCACCATATGAGATATCCGCTTGGCAAAAAGACCATGATCCCATGCATCAACTGGCATGGAGCCATGGTCTACGTATCATAATATGCTACACGTTGAAGCGGAAGTGCATGACATCGCCGTCATTGACGACATAGTCCTTCCCTTCAAGCCGGAGCTGTCCGCGCTCCTTCGCGCCGTTCATCGATCCGGCGGCAACAAGATCGTCATAGGATACGACCTCGGCCCGGATAAAGCCGCGCTCGAAATCGCTGTGGATGACGCCAGCCGCCTGAGGGGCCTTCGTGCCTTTGCGGATCGTCCATGCGCGCACCTCCTGCACGCCTGCGGTAAAGTAGGTGTACAGGCCGAGCAGGCTGTATGCCGCTTTAATGAGGCGGTTCAGGCCGGATTCCTCCAGGCCCAGCTCTTCGAGGAACATGGCCTTGTCTTCACCTTCAAGCTCGGCGATTTCGGCTTCCACCTTGGCGCTGATCGGAACGACGGCAGCATTCTCGGCAGCCGCGAACTCGCGGACCTGCTGCACGTACGGATTGCTGTCCGCGTCAGTCACGCCATCCTCGCTTACGTTGGCCGCATACAGCACCGGCTTGAGCGTCAGCAGATGCAGATCGCGGACGATCAGCTTCTCCTCATCGGACAGCTCGACGCTGCGTGCCGGCTGATCATTGTACAGGGCTTCCTTCAGACGCTCCAGCAGCTCTACTTCTTGGGCGTACTGCTTGTTGCCGCCCTTCATGTTCTTCTTCGTACGCTCGATCCGCTTCTCGACGCTGTCCAGATCCGCCAGGATCAGCTCCAGGTTGATGGTCTGGATGTCGCTCACCGGGTTGACCTTGCCGTCTACGTGGGTGATATTTTCATCCTCAAAGCATCGTACGACGTGCACGATCGCATCGACCTCGCGAATATGGGCCAGGAACTTGTTTCCGAGTCCCTCCCCTTTGCTCGCACCGCGAACCAGTCCCGCGATATCGACGAATTCGAAAGCGGTCGGAACGGTTTTATTCGGCTGCACCAGCTCAGTCAGCTTATCAAGGCGCTCATCCGGCACCTCAACGACGCCGACGTTCGGGTCAATCGTACAGAACGGGTAGTTCGCCGATTCGGCGCCCGCCTGCGTTATCGCATTAAACAATGTGGATTTGCCGACGTTCGGCAAACCGACGATCCCTGCTTTTAAAGCCATTTATATGACAACTCCTTATCAGGTTACTCTATCACTTATATGCATTTTCTTTCAGAGGCTGTGGGGGTTTGCTCCCTTAAACCTCAGGTCCAAAACAATCTTATTAATTATAGCAGATACCCGATAGAGTTCAACACGTATTGCTGCAGATATTCCCGCGTGTTCCATAACGTTTCCTGCATGGCGATCAGTCCTGTCGTTATCGACCTTGCTTTGCGGTCGTTAGAGACATTCAGAACAGACCACCTTGCTTGTCGTTACAACCCTTGCTTGCGGATCAGGCGCGTCGTTGACCTTAACGACTCGATATCTGGAGCCCCGATCCCCAGCATCGCGGTTCGAAGCTCCAGCTCCGTCTGAGCGAGGCGCCGGTCCAGCGCTTCCTCGGAATCGACGGCAGGCCCGAGCAATCCCCGCCCAAAGCCCGCCAGATCAGCGCCCAGTGCAATCGCTTTGGCGGCATCCACGCCGCTGTTGAGCCCGCCGCTGCCGATCATCGGAAAATCCGGAACAGCTTCCCGCACCTCGACGATACATTCCACCGTCGGATTGCCCCAGTCGGCAAAGGCCTCCGCTGCGGCGCGACGTACCGGATCATTCGCCCGGAATTTCTCGACCTGGCTCCAGGAGGTGCCTCCCGCTCCCGCCACATCGATGAAAGCAACGCCCAGCTCCATCAGCATCCGGGCCGTCTCCCCGTCAATGCCCCAGCCGACTTCTTTAACCCCGACAGGAACCTCAAGGCTGCTGCACAGCTCTTCAATCCTGGAGGCAAGTCCGCCAAATCGCGTATTCCCTTCCGGCTGGAACACTTCCTGCAGGGCGTTGAGATGCAGCACCAGCATATCGGCACCCGCAATGTCGACCGCCCGGCGGCAATCATCCGTTCCGAAGCCGTAATTGAGCTGAACCGCCCCAAGGTTCGCGATGATCGGTACGCTTGGCGCCCGCTCTCTCACGCGAAAGGTCGGGGCAAGCTCTTCCTTCTCCACCGCTGCCCGGATGGAGCCGACGCCAAGCGCCCAGCCCCGGCGCTCCGCCGCTTCCGCAAGCCGCATATTAATTTCCCCGGTTGTCCGGCTCCCCCCCGTCATGGAGCTGATGAGAAACGGCGTCCGTGTTGGAATGCCAAGAAAGGAGGTGTCGAGCCTGATGTCCTCGAAGCTCACCTCAGGCAGCGCGCAATGCCGGAAGCGGTAGCGCTCAAAGCCTGAAGTAATGCCTACGGAGCCGACCTCTTCCTCCAGGCACAGCCGCACATGCTCAATCTTCCGCTCGCCGGTGGGGACATCCGGAAGCAGCCTGCCGCCGGATGACTCCAAGCCGTCTGCCCGATTACAAATTGCGGCAGGCTCCATCGTTCCGGCCCTTATTTTTTTCCATGCATTCATTTCCATAGCACCTCCTGTTTAAAAATTTTTGTGATCGATATTATGGCGGCTTGTAGGCTTGTCGAACCGATGGGTGCTCAGCCAGAACGATAAATCCGGACCGAACGAAATGCCTGTCCATACTGCGCCGCATCTGTCCGGCTTATTCGTGAATCATCACATATTAACGAGCTCCGCCCATGTTGTTATCCATATATTTCTCTTAAACGGCTGTTACACATCAGCCCAAATATTCCCTTGCACCCGAGCAACGCTACAGCAGCGGCGACATCAGCCGCGCCGCGGATTCGAGCAGCCGGGTCATGATGCGCTTCTTCCTCGTGCGGCTTCGGTCATACAGCACCGCGTGCTCCAGATCCTGCTCAAAATCGGCTACCAGCTGATTGACGCTGTCCGTATGAACGAGAAGAGCGTTCACTTCAAAATTCAGGTGAAAGCTGCGCATGTCCATATTCGCCGTTCCGATCGTGGCAACCTCTCCATCCACAATGAGCAGCTTGGAATGCATAAAGCCCTTCTCGTATTCGAATACCCGCACCCCCGCATCCAGCAAAGCCGGGAAATAGGAATGCGAGGCCAGAAACGGCAGCCACTTGTCCGGTTTCGACGGAAACAGGATCCGGACGTCAAGGCCGGACAAAGCCGCGACCCTCAGCGCCGTCAAAATATCTTCATCCGGGATAAAATAAGGCGTCGCAAGCCATACGGAATGACGTGCCGATGCGATCATGGAGAAGAAGATATGCTTGAGCGCCCGGCGCTCATTATCCGGTCCGCTGGCAATAATCTGCACGGCTCCGGAGGAGTGATCGACGAGATCCGGGGAGAAATACACCTGGTCTGTAGGCTGCTCTCCGGTCATATATTCCCAGTCCTGCAGGAACACAATTTGCAGCGTCCTGACGGCCTCGCCCCGGACCAGCATATGCGTGTCCCGCCAAAACCCGAAAACCTTGCTGCGGCTCAAATACTCGTCCCCGACATTCAAGCCGCCGATGAAGCCGACGGTACCGTCGATGACAACGATTTTCCGGTGATTGCGGTAATTGACCCGGCTCGTGAAGAATATCGCCTTCGGGCTGCCGAATACGGCTACCTTAATCCCCGCGGCTTTCATCTCCTCCAGGAAAGCGGGCGGCAGCTGCAGGCTGCCTACCGCATCGACCATGAACCGGACGGCAACCCCTTCCCTGGCCTTTCGCACCAGAATGTCCCGAATTTGGGTCCCGATGTCGTCAGGACGATAAATGTAATATTCCATATGAATATGATGCTTGGCCAGCTCCAGCTCGCGAAGCAGTGCCGCGAACGTCTCCTCTCCGTTCGTGAGCACCTTGGTATCCGAAGAGAACGAAACCGGCGCACGCCCGAGGCGGGTGGACAGCTGCAGGAGCTGCTGGTGCTCCCTTTTAAAACGGGAGATATCTTGGTTGCTGCGCCGAAGCACTTCGCTGGTATAGGCCAAGCCGTCCTTTTGCGCCTTCTTGTCATATTTTCTGCGTTTAAAATAGTTCTGTCCGAACAGAAAATAAAAAACTAGCCCTACGATCGGTACTAGTGCAAGCAGTAGAATCCAGGCCATTGTACTGGTCGGATGCCGGTTCTCCATGAAAATCATGAACCCGATCGAGACGACGGTCAGGGTCGAAAATATCCCGATGATAGTTCCTGTCGTCTTGCCGAAATAATCGATGCCAAAATAATAAAACGCGAATAATAACGCGGTAATCAGTACGGCCTGTATTCCCTTTCTCATATCCTTCTACCCCTTGCTTCATCGCTTCATCTCTCTTTTGTATGTACGATGCTGGTCAACCCATATTCTACATGATAAGTCTCGGGAACTAAAGCATGAACTAAAAAGCCCCTGTCCTCGTTAGGCCCAATAAAAAGACTATTGACAGAAGCAGCCCCGTTTGCTAAAAATATGACTAACGACCGTTAGTTAGGAGGATTGCGATGAGTGCCGCTGAGATAAAACAGTCCGCTCTGGCCCGCTTCGCCCAAGACGGCTATGAAGGAGCCTCGCTTAAACATATTGCCGATGATTGCGGAATAAAGAAGCCATCGATCTATGCTCATTTTTCCAGTAAAGAGGACCTGTTCCTGCAGGTGCTGGCCGATGTATTCGAGCGGCAGAAGCAGCGGATCGAAGACTATTTCGAGGAGCACGCCTCCCTTCCGCTGGAAGCGCAGCTGAAAGGATTTGTGGTGGATTGGCAGCAGATTTACGAACGGGATGCGGAGAGAAAGTTTTTCCTGAGAATGGTTTTTTTCCCGCCAAGCGCTCTGTATGACGATGTCATGAATCTCGTCTATCCGTTCCTGGATGAGCAGGAACAGAAGCTGTCGAGGCTTCTAGCCGCAGGCTGTCCGGTACAAGGACGGATCATTCGGCACCCTAGGCAGGCCGCCATTGCCTACCTTACCTTGCTCGACGGCATTGCCGTCGAGATGCTGTACGGCGGGGAAGCCCGCACCACTCGGCGGCTTGAAGCCGCATGGCCCGTGTATTGGTCCGGCGTGTCGAGAGAAAGATAACGATACTTCCCGATCAAACATCGGCCTGACGCTCCGGCGCGAAGTGGCACAATCCATAAAAGTTAGCGTCTTTGCGCAAAGGGAGCACTTCGTGTTAGTCAAGAAAAGGAGAGGAATCATCATGAATCGGAATTGGGTTTTTGTACTTTTGGCCGGCTTGGTCGAAATATTGTGGGTCATCGGCTTAAAACACGCTTCAAATACGTGGGAGTGGCTAGGAACCGCTCTGGCGATTGTCGCCAGTTTCTTTTTGATCATTGAGTCGGCTAAACGGCTCCCTGTGGGGACGGTATATGCGGTTTTTACCGGGATCGGCACGGCTGGAACGGTCGGCACTGAAATGCTGCTGTTCGGCGAACCCTTTAAGCTGATTAAGGTGCTGCTGATCGGAGTGCTGCTGGCCGGAGTCATCGGACTAAAGCTGGTCACCGCTGACAATGCCGAGCAAAACGGGGAGGTGAGCCGATAATGGCCTGGATCGCCCTTATTTGTGCAGGATTGCTTGAAATCGGCGGGGTGATCGGCATTAAGGGAGTGTCTCAGCGGAAGGGCTGGATCTATCTGCTGCTGATGTTCGCTTCGTTTGCAATCAGCTTCTCCCTGCTGTCGTTTGCCATGGAGAGCATCCCCATGGGTACGGCCTACGCCATCTGGACCGGAATCGGGACGGTCGGCAGCACCGTCACGGGCATGGTCCTGTTCGGCGAGCCGAAGGAATGGCGGCGTATCCTGTTCATCGCCATGATTCTGTGCTCTGCCGTCGGATTGAAGCTGATCACTTAAGCTACTTTCTTATTCGTAAATGTACGGTGGTTGCATGGTTAGCCATTGATGCTTGCGAGCGGATGTAGCTTTTATGCGGCGGAAACAAGTCCCTTTTGGGTACTTGTGTGGCGAGTATAGCCTCATGTGACGGTAACAAGTCCCTTTTGGGTTCTTGTGTGGCGAGTATAGCCTCATGTGACGGAAGTAAGTCCCTTTTAGGGACTTGTGAGGCGAGTATAGCCTCATACGGCGGAAACTAGTCCCTTTTAGGGACTTATGAGGCGGATATAGCCCCATGCAGCGGACTTTTCGGGACTTGTGAGGCGAATATAGCCCCATGCGGCGGAAGCAAGTCCCTTTTAGGGACTTGTGAGGCGAATATAGCCTCATGTAGCGGAAACAAGTCCCTTTTGAGTACTTGTGATGCGGATATAGCCCCATGCAGCGGAAACAAGTCCCTTTTCGGGACTTGTGAGGCGAATATAGCTCCATTGTTGCAGAATAAGTCCCTTTTGGGTTCTTGTGTGGCGAATATAGCCTCATGTAGCGGAAACAAGTCCCTTTTGGGTACTTATGATGCGAATATAGCCCCATACGGCGGAAGCAGGTCCCTTATGGGTACTTGTGTGGCGAATATAGCCCCATGTGGCGGAAGCAAGTCCCTTTTGAGTACTTGTGATGCGGATATAGCCCCATGCAGCGGAAACAAGTCCCTATTCGGGACTTGTGAGGCGAGTATAGCCCCATGTGACTGAAACAAGTCCCTTTTGAGTACCTGTGTGGCAAATATAACCTCATACGACGCAAACAAGTACCTTTTGAGTACTTGTGAGACCGATATAGCCCTATACAGCGGAAACAAGTCCCTTTTGGATACCTGTATGGCGGAAGTAAGCCCTTATTCATAACTAGTATAAGATCTTTAAAAAGAACGGCCTTTCACGAAAGTTGAAACGGCCGTTCTTTTTCCTTTATAATCGGAAATGACCGCAAGGTCAATAACGGAACTCTCAAGTTCCCAAGTGAGGTGAAATCAGGCTTGGCTGATAAAACGGCAGATAAAAGGCAGCAAATTCTCATCACTGCGATGCAGCTGTTTTCCGCGAAGGGCGCCTCGGAAACCTCCATGCAGGAGATCGCCGAAGTATGCGGGATGTCGAAAGGCAGCCTATATTTACATTTCAAATCCAAAGAGGAATTGGAAAAGAGCATCTACGAGCATATCATCGGCCGGATCAAGGATGAGATTTTGCGGGTGGATAACGATCCGCTCCTTGAACCGAGGGAACAGCTTCGCAAGCAGGCCGAGGTGCTACTTATCCATTTCATGGAGATTCGCGAATTTCTGCTGAAGCAGTTTCACGATCAGACGGTGCCGGGAAAGCCGCCGTTTGACAAGGATAACGCCCAGCAGGAAATTGTGCAGGCATTGCAGTGGTTTAACCATAAACTTCAAGTCATCTACGGGCCTGAAGCCGCTCCCTACACGATGGAGATCGCCATGCTCATGGGCGGTATATTGGGCACCTACATCCGGTTCCTGTTCATGCCGGACTTCCACCTGAATGTGGGACAAACAGCCGAACACCTTATTCAGCTGATGGACGACGTGATGGCAAGCATGCTTCGCCGGCGGCCGAAGCCGCTTATTCCGCTGGAGGTCGTTCTGGGGCAGAAGGATCTGTGTCAGGTCGACCTGCGGTCGCCGCGTCACCCGCTTATCGTGATTACGGCAATGAAGAATGAACTAAAGCAGCTGAAGCTTGATCACGAGCTCCGGCAAGACACCCTGGAGTCCCTCGGGATTATGGAGAAGGAACTGATCACCCTCCAGCCGAGCCGGGCGGTACTGAAGGGAATGCTCAGAAACCTTGAAGGAATCGAAGGTCTGGAAGACTTATATGAAGAGCTGAAGAATACCATCACGACCGTACTGGAAACCTACTTAGCACCTGGCGGAATGACATAGGAAGATTTGTTCAAAGCTAGAGACATAAGTTATGGAGAGGGGAGAAACCCGACGCATGAAAGGAATTATTAATTTTTCGCTGCGGAACAAATTTGCCATCTGGCTGCTAACCATCATCGTAACCTTCGCCGGACTATACAGCGGGGTGACGATGAAACAGGAAACAATCCCGGATATTAACGTGCCGTTCCTTAGCGTAACCGCTGTTTATCCGGGCGCCGCACCCGAAGGCGTTGTGGAGGAAGTTACCAAGCCGCTGGAGACGCGTCTCCGGAATATCGATGGCGTAAAGACCGTCACTTCCACCTCAATGGAGAATGCGGCAAATGTCATGGTCGAATTCGATTACGGAACCGACCTCGACAATGCGACAGCGGCCGTTCGCGAAGCCATCCAAGAGGTTCAGCTGCCGGATGAGGCCCAGAAGCCGACCATCTCGAAATTCAGCATGAGCTCGATGCCGGTGGTCTCGCTGAGTATTTCGAACAGCAATAACATGAAGCTCGACGAATTGACCCGCATTACCGAGAATGACATCGTGCCTGCTCTCGAGGATCTGGACGGCGTAGCTTCCATCCAGGTTGCCGGCCAATACGTCAATGAAGTCCAGCTGAAATTCAAGCAGGACGAAATGGATAAGCTTGGCCTCACGGAAGATACCGTGAAGCAGATCGTCCAAGCTTCCTCGCTGTACGTTCCGCTCGGCATGTTCGAGATGGATAAATCGCAAAAGGCCGTTGCGATCGACGGCGGGATCATTACCATTGATGATCTGAAGAACTTGGCGATCCCCGTTATTCCAGGCGGTGCAGGCGCGCAAGCCGGTGCAGGAGCAGGGGCTCCGAACGCAGGCGGCGCTGGTCAGCCGGGAGCTGCTGCCGGTCAAGGGGCCGGAGCAGGGGCAGGCGACCAAGGAGCTCCACAGAACGGCACGGGTGCCCAGGCAGCAACGCAGACAGGCGCAGGCGCTCAAGGTCAGGGACAAGGCGCCGCAGGCGCTCAGGGACAGAGCCAGGGTGCCGCAGGCGCTCAGGGACAAGGCGCTCCAGGCGGACAAACTGGCGCTCCTGCCGGCATCCCTACCGTGAAGCTGAGCGAAATTGCCGATATTAACGTCATCGGCACCTCGGAATCGATCTCCCGCACCAACGGGAAGGAATCGATCGGCATTCAGATCGTCAAGTCCAATGATGCCAACACCGTTGACGTGGTCAACCTGGTGAAGGATAAGGCCGAAGAACTCGGCAAATTGTATCCGGACATGGATCTGACCATTATGCTCGACCAAGGCAAGCCGATCGAAGATTCTGTGCATACGATGCTTTTCAAAGCGTTGTACGGGGCATTGTTCGCGGTCCTGATCATTATGATCTTCCTTCGCAATATCCGTTCGACGATTATTTCGATCATCTCGATCCCGCTGTCCCTGCTGATTGCGATTCTGTGCTTGCAGCAGATGGATATCACCCTGAATATGATGTCCCTCGGCGCGATGACCGTTGCCATCGGACGGGTTGTGGACGACTCGATCGTTGTTATTGAAAACATATACCGGCGCATGTCGCTTTCCACCGAGAAGCTTTCAGGCAGGGAGCTCATCAGCGCCGCCACCCGCGAAATGTTCGTGCCGATTATGTCCTCGACCATCGTAACGATCGCGGTATTCCTGCCGCTCACCCTGGTCAGCGGCATGGTAGGCGAACTGTTCATGCCATTCGCATTGACGATGGTATTCGCGCTGCTGGCTTCTCTCGTCATTGCGATCACGCTCGTGCCGGCCATGGCCCACAGTCTCTTCCGCAAGGGACTGAAGAACAAGCATGACCATGCGGAGAAGCCGGGCGCGATCGCCAAAGGCTATCGCTCCATCCTGAAATGGTCCTTGAATCATAAGGCAATTACCTTCCTGATGGCGGTAGCTCTGCTGGTCGGCAGCCTGTTCCTTACAAAATTCCTGGGCGTCAGCTTCATTCCGGAGCAGGAAGACAAATACGTAATGGTGACGTATTCCCCTGAGCCGGGCGTCCTGCTCAAGGATGTTGAGCAGCGTGCGCTGAAAGCCGAGAAGCTGATCATGGATCAGCCGGGCGTGGAGAAAATGCAGTATTCCATCGGGGGCAGCAATCCGCTTGGCATGGGCTCTGCTAATTCGGGATTGTTCTATATTATGTATGAATCGGACACCAAGAACTTTGAGGATGTCAAAACAGCCCTGATTGAAGACCTGACGAAGGCCGTTCCGGAAGGAACCTGGGCCAACATGGACATGGCCGGCGGCTTTGGCGGCAACCAGCTGACGGTGAACGTGTTCGGCGATTCCCTGGATCAGATCAAGCCGGTAGCCGATCAGATTGTGGAGCTCGCCAATAAGGACACCGCGACATTCGATAACGCCGAAACAAGCTTGTCCGAGGCGTTTGAGCAGTACACGCTGGTCGCTGATCAAGAGAAGCTGAGCTCGCTCGGTCTCACCGCCGGACAGCTCGCCATGAAGCTTAGCCCGGTACGCGAACGTCCGGTGCTGACAGAGGTAAACATTGAGGACAAAACCTATAATGTCTACATCGAAGCCGATACGACCACTTACAAGAGCATCAAGGAGATTGAGAACGAAACCGTAACATCCCCGCTTGGCATCGAGGTGCCGATCAAGGACGTTGCCGAAGTCGAGGAAGGAACGACTCCTGATACAATCACACGCATCGACGGTAAAATGGTTGTGACGGTAACTGCCGACATTTTGACCAATGACGTTGGAACAGCATCCAGCAACTTGGAAGCTGAAGTCGATAAGCTGGAAATTCCGGACGGCGTCTCCGTACAATTCGGCGGAGTTACGGAACAGATCAATGAAACGTTCGGGCAGCTGGGTCTCGCCATGCTGGCCGCGATCGCCATCGTGTATTTCGTTCTCGTTGTCACGTTCGGGGGCGCGCTCGCTCCGTTCGCGATTCTGTTCTCGCTGCCGTTCATCGTCATCGGGGCGATTATCGGTTTGCTGGTGACCGGCGAAACGCTTAACGTTTCCTCGCTGATGGGCGTGCTGATGCTGATCGGTATTGTCGTCACCAACGCGATCGTTCTGATTGACCGCGTAATTCACAAAGAGCGCGAAGGCCTCAGCACTCGCGAAGCGCTGCTCGAGGCAGGGGTCACCCGTCTTCGTCCAATCCTGATGACCGCACTCGCGACCATCGGCGCTCTGCTCCCGCTCGTATTCGGATGGGAGAACAGCGCAGGAATTATCTCTCGTGGACTCGGCATCACGGTAATCGGCGGCTTGATCAGCTCCACGCTGCTGACGCTTGTCGTCGTACCGATCGTGTATGAGTTCTTGATGAAATTCCGCAAGAAACAAGTTGCCGAATAAAACGGCTCGTCTATAACAATAAGGGCATCATTCAGGTCTGCTAAGACTCGAATGATGCCCTTTTGTTCATTCTATAGTATGCTTTCGGACCGAGTGCAGCCATCCAGACTTTCACATTCGCTCCATTTTATCCGCTTGGTTAATGTACTAGCTCCGCCTCACGGGATTGCCTCCATACCCTCAGCATCCGCAAATCCTGCACGAGAAACTCCTCCAGCAAGCGGAACAATGCGCGATAAAGCGGACTATCAGTCGAAGTCTTCATATCCTCACAGAGCGAGGGCACCCACGCCAGCAAATGCTCCTCCAAAAATTGTTCCTGTGCGGCCATCAGCTTCAGCAAGCCATCCTCGCCATAGCAATTATTCAGCATCCGGTCGTGGAGCACCGTCATGAATTCCAACTCGATCGCCAAATGATCGTCGGCCTCTCCGTGCAGTTTGTTAAACGCGACGCCGACCGTCTCATAACACTCGGCAACATCCCGAACGCAGCCGCTCTTCGTATACTGCGATTCGGACAGCGGGCGCTGCTTGTTCCGCTCGAGCAAACGGCGGTATTCCACCCCTTCGTACTCGCAGATCTTAACCAGCTCCTCGGGTGACCGGCCGCATAAATAATTCACCAGGTCGGCTCCCCCTTGGGTGCCTTCCGCTGCTTTGCCGATCCCGCTTCCGCGGCTCCATTCCGCAATCATAGACAAGCTGGGCGAGTTGCCCATAAAATCGATCAAAAGCTCATAAACCGTCCCTCGGTTTTCCAGCCACCGGTGACAGACGTCAGGTACCTCCAATGTTTGAACAGGTGATATCGCCATTTCGAACCTCCTAATGGTAACCTCTCTTGTTGGATATGATATCCATGACAGTATAGCTTAGATGATTGTCTATTGAAAGTGATTTGAAATGATTTCCGAAAGTTTCGGAAAATTAAGGAAACTTTCGGAAAATGAGAATGCCGCGACTTCCCTGCTTCCAAGGGGAGAAAGCGGTTATCTGCAGCTTCATTATAACAGGCAATGGTAAACGCTTTCTGTGAGACCGATCACAGGCTCATGAAATCTGATCCCGGCTTGTCCTATTAAAAACAGGGCTTACCCTCATTGACTCCTGTTCGGGGAATGGCTACAATGTGACCATGTCATGCAACTAAAGGGGGATTTCAATGATTGAGCCGCTGACAGACTCCTTCGGTCGGATCCATGATTATATCCGCATCTCGGTCACCGATCGATGCAACCTGCGTTGTGTCTATTGTATGCCGGAGGAAGGAATGGAATTCCAGCCCCACGATCAGATTATGAGTTATGAAGAAATTGCAGCTGTCTTGCGCGTGCTAGCCCCCATGGGTGTGTCTAAGGTTCGCTTGACCGGCGGCGAGCCGCTGGTGCGGAAAGATCTTGAAGCCTTAGTCCATATGATTGCGAGCATTGATGGAATTAAAGATATATCTCTTACTACAAATGGGTTGCTGCTGCCCTCCAAAGCCAAGCTTCTGAAGGAAGCAGGACTGACCCGCATCAACATTAGCCTGGATTCGCTTCAGGAGGAGCGCTACGCCCGAATCACTCGCGGCGGTAGTGTGCATAAGGTGCTGAAAGGCATCGAAGCCGCTTATGAAGCCGGACTCGACCCGATCAAATTGAACATGGTGCTGATGAAGGGCTTCAACGAGGATGAAATCCGCGACTTTATCGCCATGACTCTGGATCGCCCGCTGCATGTCCGGTTTATTGAATACATGCCGATCGGCCATGCCTCCGAGGAATGGCGGGACTCCTACCTGCCGCTTAGCCGGGTCAAGGAAGTGTGCGGCGAGGCGGGCTGGGAGGTTCGGGAGGAGAAGGGTCCTTCCGGCAACGGCCCGTCCCGCAATATGAAGGTGACCGGCGCCGTCGGCACCTTCGGCCTGATTCATCCCGTCAGCGACCATTTCTGCGATTCATGCAACCGGCTCAGGCTGACGGCGGACGGCAACATTAAGGCCTGCCTGTATTGGTCCGACGAATTCAACGTCCGCCGGGTCATCGATGATCCGGTCGCGGTGGCGGACCTGTTCCGCAAGGCCCTCGGCGCCAAGCCCCTCAACCACGAGATGGCCCTCGCGCTCGAGAAAAAAACGCAAAGCCATACCCCGACCGTACGGCGCATGTCGCAAATCGGGGGATAATATCGAACGATAAATTTATCAACGATGGCTGCCGCACGATGCTCAGCATCGACGTTTGGACGGCAAGCCAATGACACGTCAAAGCTTTCAACATTTGCAAAAAGCCCGGCTGATATCCAATCAGCCGGGCTTTCTTTGATTCCCCTGACCTGCGCTTTCTTTGATTCCCTTGATCTGCGCTGCCGCCTTCGGATCCATGTACGGACTTTTCGTTGATCAGCACCAGGTTCATTTTCCCTATTCCTCTTTCCCTTTTCCCCTTCCTTTTCCAGGGACCTGAACTTTCAGCGGCTCATCGCAGCTCTTAATCCTCTGCATCCATACGGCAAGCTTCCTCGTAATCCTCCGGGCGGTTCATGTTAAAGACCGCTTTGCGTGGGGAGCATCCCATCAAGGCTTCCAGCTGGTCCTCCGGCACGAGCAGCGCATCCAGCTCTTCGACCCAATCGGTCATGCGCAGCTCCCCCTCCTGCAGTCTTCGCTCGAGACCAGCAGCCGTTTCCTTCCGGTACAAGGCCAGCAGCGGATGAATTCTCCCTTGGATCACCGGAATAACCGCTTCCGGCCCGGCTGCTGCCGGATCCCCTTGGCCCTGCCCAGCTTCAGCGAGACCGAGCAGCGCACCTAACAATGCCGGACTGATGAACGGCATGTCACATGCTGCGACCATATTCCATGGGCGATCGGACGCCAGCAGGGCAGCATGAATCCCTGCCATCGGCCCTTGGCCGGGATAAACGTCCGGCACGCATTCCACTCCGAGATGCCGAAACGAATCCGGATCATTGGCCGATAGGAGGATTCGCCCGCAGACTTGTTCCAGGCACCGAACGGTTCGCTCAATCAGGCTTTCTCCGTTCAAGGACAAAAGCGCTTTGTTTGCCCCCATTCTACGGGAAGCCCCGCCTGCAAGAATAATGCCTGCCACCCGCTCGGACGGACTGCTGCGTCTCCACTCCCCAACCTCCATCATGTTCAGACCCCTTTCTGATATACAAGTTGACTACAGAATCCTCCAATTGGTAATTAAGTTAATTAAGGTTAAACTAACAAAAGATGGTTTGTATCCCTTTTCAATGCGTGATACATTGGAGAAGGTAAGCGGTGTGGTTATGCCGCAAACATAATGCATTCGGTTTGAAAGGAATGACCTGCTTGCGGAATATGGATAAAGATCAACCTTCTCTTACATCGCTCAAGCTGTTCAACTTCTTCATTTACGGAACGATGGTCATATTCACCGGTTTCTTTCAGCTGTATTTGCAAGATATCGGCATGAGCAAAATCGAGATCGGCAGTCTGATGGCCATAGCTCCCTTCGTGTCGATCTTCGCCAACCCCTTCTGGGGTTACTGGGGCGACCGGACAGCGAATATCAAGCGCGTGCTTCTGATGATGATGACCGGCACGCTGCTCCTGGTTCATTTTGTCTTCCAAGCGAATACGTATGCCATGATTTATATGGCCATGATTCTGTTTTATTTTTTTCAGACCCCGATGTTCTCGCAGACCAATTCGCTAATATTGACCTATATCGACGGAACCCGGCACAAGTTCGGCTCTTTCCGGCTATGGGGCTCGCTCGGCTGGGCCCTGACCGCGATCGCAGCCGGCCCTGTCATTGATCAGCTTGGCTCTGGACGTATTTCCATCGTCTTCTCGATCATGCTGTTCGTGGCGGCCATCTTCATCTTCACGCTTCCCGGCGTGCAGAAGACGACCGGGTCAGCTACCGTAACGCTGAAGGGATTAAGCCAGCTGTTTTTGAATTCGTATTTTGTCTGGTTTATCGTTTTGGGCATTTTGGTATCCATCCCGAATACGGCCAACAATACGTTCATGTCGCTGTATATTTTGGAGCTCGGCGGCACGACGCAGACGGTGGGGCTGGCCATCTTCTTTTCTTCGGTGTTTGAAGTTATCATTTTCCTTGTCCTGGACCGGTTCTTGAAACGGAAGATCCATGTGCTGGTCGGCTGCCTGGCGGTCGTGAGCCTGCTCTTCGCCCTTCGCTGGCTTCTGATGGCTGAAGCGAGCAGCCCGGTTCATGTAGCCTTGATCCAGCTGCTTCACTGCGTTACCTTCGGCGGTTACTTCTATGTCGGCGTCCAGCTTACGATGCTGTTCGTCCCGAAGCCGTACCGGGCATCCGGACAAGCGATCTATACCTTAAGCTGGAGCGGGATTTCCGGCGTCGTCGGCGGTCTCGCCGGCGGCTGGATGTTTCAAAACTTCGGCGCCCAGACGATGTACCGCACGGGGATGATGCTCGCGATCATCGGCGTCATCGGCTTCGGCTGGATGTGGTACAATCTGCACAAGCACGGGTACCAGCCGCGGCAGCCCGATGAACTGCCGGACGACGCGGAGGAGGAATACTCCACCGTCTGATCCTCACTCGTGTACTTTCATCTCAAGGCTTGACCTTGGCACGGGATGTACCCTGGAATATCCGCAGTATATGACAAGACTCGAAGACGCCGCCCAGCGGATCTTCGAGTCTTGTTGGTTAAGGGGGGCTGTGGTAACCGTTCTGCATCACAGTGCCCTGAAATGCTTAGCTTTTCGGGAGCTGGAACGAGCTCTTCAGCGAGACGACCCGGTTAAATACTGGACGCCCAGGCTGCGAATATTTCGTATCGACATTGAAGTAGCCATGACGGAAGAATTGGAATTTATCCTGCGGCTTGGCATCCTTCATATTCGGCTCCACGAACCCGTGCACGATCTGAAGCGAATTCGGGTTAATATCGTCAAGGAAGGATTTCTCCGCAGCAGCTTCCGTGCTCTCCTCCGTTTCACCGATGGCCTCCTGCGTCAGTTCCGGCTCGGCTTCAGCCTCCTCGTCCTTGAACAGCGGCTCATACAGGCGGAATTCGGCAGGCACGGCCTGGCTCGCTTCGACCCAATGGATCGTCCCTTTGACTTTACGGCCGGTAAAGCCGGTGCCGCTCTTCGTCTCCGGATCATAAGTGCAGTGTATTTCGATGACCTTCCCGTTCTCGTCCTTGATGACATCATTGCATTTGATGAAGTAAGCATGCTTCAGACGGACCTCGTTGCCCGGGAACAGACGGAAATACTTGCTCGGAGGATTCTCCATGAAGTCCTCCTGTTCGATGTATATTTCACGGGAGAACGGAATTTGGCGGGAGCCCATCTCCGGATTTTCCGAGTTGTTCTCCGCCTCCAGCCATTCCACCTGACCTTCCGGGTAATTGGTGATCACGACCTTGAGCGGATCCAGCACCGCCATCGTCCGCGGCGCCTTCAGCTTCAAATCCTCCCGGATGAAGTGCTCCAGCATTTGACGGTCCACCGTGCCGTAAGCCTTGGAGATCCCGGTCTCATAGACGAAGCTCCGAATCGCCTCCGGCGTGTAACCAAGCCGGCGAAGGCCGGAAATGGTCGGCATGCGCGGATCGTCCCAGCCGTCCACATACTGCTCGTCCACCAGCTGCTTCAGCTTGCGCTTGCTCGTTACGGTCTGGGCAACGTTCAGCCGTCCGAACTCATATTGGCGCGGCGTGCAATCCATCTCGCATTCGGCGACCACCCAATCATAGAACGGGCGCTGATCCTCAAATTCCAGCGAGCAGAGGGAATGGGTAACTCCTTCAATCGCATCCTCGATCGGATGGGCGAATGCATACATCGGGTAGATGCACCACTTGTCGCCCGTATTGTGATGATGCGCGTGGGATATGCGGTAAATAACCGGGTCGCGCAGATTGATGTTCGGCGATGCCATGTCGATCTTGGCGCGCAGCACCCGCTCGCCGTTGCCGAATTCGCCCCGGCGCATCCGTTCGAACAGCTCCAGATTCTCTTCCACGCTGCGGTCGCGGTAAGGACTGTTTTGACCCGGCTCCGTCAGCGTCCCACGGGTCTGCCGAATTTGGTCGGCGGTTTGATCGTCCACGTATGCCTTCCCTTTCTTAATGAGCAGCACCGCGCGATTGTACATTTCCTCGAAATAGTCCGACGCAAAGCGCAGCTCTTCCCAATCGAAGCCGAGCCACTTTACATCCTCCTTAATGGAGTTTACGTACTCGATGTCTTCCTTCACCGGATTCGTGTCGTCGAATCGAAGATGGGTCCGTCCGCCGAACTCGTCGGCCAGCGTAAAATTAATCCAGATCGCCTTGGCATGTCCGATATGCAGGTAACCGTTCGGCTCCGGCGGGAAGCGGGTGACGATCTCCTTCACCTTGCCGGACTTCAGATCTTCGGCGATGATATTTTTTATGAAGTTGGAGGGGGTGCCCCGGTGGTTCTCCACGTTGATCAACCTTTCGTCCTGTAATTTCCGTCTATCTCCTGTATAAACGTGTTTCCCTTAAATATACCTGTAATATCCCGATTGTTCAAGGAAGGCGGGCGCTTCCAAGGGATAAGGCAGTCCTTTCAAATAAACCGGATATATGCGCTGGGAGCCCTTATAGCCCCTGCTGCCCAGTGGATGTGAAGCTTCGCTGGGCAAGCCAGCAAAAAGCGGGCAATCGGCGAGTAAGCCAAAGCTTCTGCCGCGGCACTACATATGCTTTGACGGGGTGCTGTGGAATGAGGTAGCATGGATACAAAAACAGCCGACAGGAGGCATTCCTTCATGAGACCGATCAAGCTTGCCAAGGAACAGCGCGATCTGCTGATCGAAGAAGTTCGCCATTATTTCGAAACCGAGCGCGGCGAAACGATCGGCCATCTAGCTGCGGAAGGCATCTTGGACTATTTTGCGGCAACCCTGGGACCTTACATTTACAATCAGGCACTTAGCGATTGCAGGCAAGTCGTAAATGAGCGGATGATTACGCTGGAAGAAGACATTTACGCGCTGGAAAAAAACACGAACACGAAGCGAACCCGCTAAAGCTGCGGACAAGGATCAACACAAAAGAGGGAGATGCGAGATGTTTGGAAATGCGCTTGACGAGCACGTCGAGCTGCGTCCGCTTGCGATCGAGCATGCGCGGGCGCTGTTCGAAATCACGGACCGTTCACGGGACCGGCTGCGGAAGTGGCTTCCCTGGGTGGATTCCGTACAGGAGGTTAACGATACCGTCAACTATATAAAAGGAGCCATGAAGCAGGCTGCGGAAAACGGCGGCTTCTCCGCCGGCATCTGGGTGAGAGAAGAGCTGGCGGGAACGATCTCCTTCCATGAGATCGATTGGAACAACCGCTCCGTCGGCCTCGGCTACTGGCTTGATCAGCAATTCACCGGACAAGGGCTGATGACGAGCGCTTGCCGGGCTTTCACGGACCATGCGCTCATGCGGATGGGGCTGAACCGGGTGGAGATTCGCTGCGCAACCGCCAACCACCGCAGCCGGGCAATCCCGGAGCGGCTGGGATTCGTCCTGGAGGGCGTTATCCGCGAGGCGGAGAAGCTGCCCCAGGGCTACGTCAACCATGCCGTCTACGGCATGATTCAGAGCGAATGGAAGCGGCTAGGCTAGATTGGAATTTTATTTTATTATCGAACGGGGGCAGGACGCAGCATCCAGACATCCGGCGAATCGCCAAGGTCATGGATGGAGGCGCCTGTCCCCTTTTACTGCCTAAGTCATAGCCTGGAAACCTATCCAGTAAAACTTCGCGGACCGCTTCTAGCTTGAGGGTGCGGTCGGCAAGCTGCAGGGTGCAACGCCGATCAAGCTTTCGCTGAATTAGGATTCCCTTAATTTCTCCAGCGACTTTGCGAACTGCCCCTTCAAGCTTGCAGCCAGCTCCTCCAGCTCCAGCATCCGGCTTAGCGCCTCCTCATCCTTGCGGCCTTCCTTCATCACGCGCAGCACTTCCCGCACCGTTACACCGGAGCTGCGGCGATCCAGCCGGGTCACAGGGGAATCCGCGCTAACCTCGCCTTCCTCCAGGACGCGGAAATAAAACCCGCTGTAGCCCGTGTTCAGCACCCTGGCCGGCATATCCTTCACCCCGTGCTTGTGCGACAGCTTGAAGCACGGATATCTGGGCTGGCTGACCTGCAGGACTGCTTCGCCAATCCGAAACACATCGCCGATGCATACCTGGTCCTCCAGGAGGCCTTGCAGCGTTAAATTTTCCCCGAAAGAGGCATACGGCATATCCTTGCCCAGGGATCTTCGCCAATATGGATAGTGCTCGTATGGATAAGCGCACACCGCCTTGTCCGGACCTCCATGATTCACGAGATCGGCCTGACCGTCCCCTTCGAAATTCACATTGCTTAAAAATACCGGTCCTTGCACAGGCTGCTTATAGATTCCGGTTGTCAGAGCCTTGCCCTCATAATCCACCGTGACCGGCTTCCCTACATTCAGCGAAACGATTCCCAACGTCATGGCAACTTTACCTCCGTCTATCTGATCTTTTCATCATACTATATGAGGTTGTTCAAAAAGTCATCATTTGATCACAGGGCAACTCTAAAAGGCATATTCACATCGGCGCTTGCTCAACCTCCAGAGTCCGACACGCATACCGGTTATGACGTTGCATAAGGCCTGTACGCATCCGGATATGACATTGCATAAGGCCTTTACGCCATACCGGATATGGCAATGCGTAAGGCCGGCCGGATACAGCAAACGGCCCGGCAGCAAGCGCCGGGCCGTTCATCCCAAACCGCGCCCATCGCCGGGCCGGATGCTGAGCATTCCTGATATTTTTATAAAAAGCAGCACATCCATATATCATCCACATACCGGCCATCCACATAAAACTCCCGGACCAGCCTTCCCTCTTCCCGGAAACCGCAAGCGCGGTAGAAGGATAAGGCCGCAAGATTCGAGGACAGCACCCGGAGCCTCAGCTTGGCAATACCCTCTCCACTCGCCAGCTCCTTGGCCGCCTCGATCAGCTGCAGGCCGATGCCTTGGCGCTGATAGGACGGATGGACCGCAATATTCAGCTCCATCACATGGCGATGGCTTGCCAGCCCGCTGGGAGAGCGAAAGCCGACATAACCGCATAATATATCTTCGCAAGCCGCTACCAGCTGGCTTCCGGGAGGGCAATGCAGCAGAAACTGCTCCCTCGAGGTCCAATGCAGCGGCTCGGGGGCCGTATTCCTGTTCCACACCAGATGGTCCAGCTCCATCAGCTGGGCGGCGTCCTTCATCTCCGACAAGCGGATGGTGACGATTTCCTGACTGGCTTTCACCCTAGCATCCCCTCACTTTAAACAGCGCGTACCTCTTTATTATAACAGGTGGGGGCGACCGCTGCAGGGTAAGGCTCGGGTTGCAACAGCCTATCCTATATCGTTCGATCCTGCCGAGAGAACAATGGCAGCGGGGACCCTATGTCCAAGCAGAACCGGAATCCCCTACACACGGTATCTCATTGTACTCATCTATAACAACGGGTAAATTTCTGTCCAAATTGCATCCATGATCTCCTGCATTCGATCTTCCCGGCTATTCACCGCGATGACCGCATCTTTGCCGGGGAGAATGATGCATAGCTGGCCGGATGCCCCATCTGCACGATAGGCATCGTGAGTGCACATCCAAAATTGGCAGCCATACCCCTGAGCCCAATCGGGGCTGCCCTGCGTATCGATCTGTTTGGAGGATGCGAATCGTATCCACGCTTCAGGCACAATCTGTTGTCCTTCCCACAATCCGCGCTGCAGCAGAAGCTGGCCAAAAATGCTGAGTTCCTCATTGCTGATAGATAAGCCCGCACATCCCAGCGTCACACCCAGCGGGGATGACTCCCAATGAACATTTTCTATACCCAAGGGCTCAAACAGGCGTGGAGTCAGATAGTCCCTTACCGTCTCGCCTGTCGCCGCCTGGAGCATAGCCGAGATCATAAACGTATCTCCACTGCTGTATGTAAACATGTCGCCCGGCGTCCGGTCAAGCGGTAGCGACATATAGTACTTAGCCCAATCCTTCTCTTTCAAGGATGCTCTTTCGTTTGCCCATAAGGGCGGCGAATCATGGCCCGAAGACATTCGAAGCAAATTGTATAGTGTGATGTTGCCGGGATCGAGAGACGGCTCCAGATTGTCAACTATCGAAGAGTTACTATTAAAAAATTCACCCAGCCGGCTGTTCAGCGCGAGCTTGCCTTCCTCAATGGCCAGGCCGACGGCCATACAAGTAAAAGATTTGCTAATAGAATGCTGAACACGCCGTTTGTCCTCCGTCAAATCGTACTTCCCCCACAGCCGGCCGTTTTGACGAACCCGCGCTGAGTGAACCTGCAATCCTCTGTCTGCGATGTAATCAATAAAGCCGGTTAATGAATGATTAGACATGGATTTACCTCCTATCCGATTAGGCATATTCGCTTCTGTCTCGTAAGACCGCAGCCCCTGAAAGGGTCTTCAGCAAGATTCATGCTCTCATCTCAGAATAACATGTTTCAACCCCAATAGAAACGTTTCAACAAACGATGATTTTTTTGCTAATACACGATTACAGGAATCCCTTGTATCCCCAATAAAATGAAAGCGTTTTCTATGGCGAAAATACACTCCATTTAGGGAAAAATATAGATTTCAGTCCTTAACTGGATCATTTCTCATGAAAAATTATAATTTTTAAAAACGATATTGACAAAGATTTGATGTGCAATTATGATGTTATCGAAACGATTCGATAAATCGCTTTCATGAAATAACGATCATATCTTGAATCACATCGGTAACGGAACTGACAGGTATCTTCAGCAGTCCCGCTTGGATATTGCGGATATCGGGGGATGCTTAGATCCCTCCGCCTATTTGCCTAGATCGTTCACACTTGAAAGGGGTTACTTATGGCGCATATTACGATAGAGACCGGCTCCCCCACTTTATGCATGACGACAAGCATCCATGTCGTGTCGCCCGTGGAATCAGGCAAACCGCCGGATTACACACTCTATCTTCTTCATGGAGCAGGCGATAACGCAAGTACTTGGCAGCGCCTGACTACCGTTGAGCAATACGCACATCAATACAACTGCACCGTCATTATGCCGGAGGCAAACCGAAGCTACTATACAGACATGACGTATGGGCTTAACTATTTTTATTACATTACCCAGGAGCTCCCGAAGTTTTGCAGCCGATTGTTCCAACTGAATGAGGAGCGGGCCCGTACCTTTATCGCCGGCTTGTCCATGGGCGGATACGGAGCACTTAAATGTGCGTTAACTTATCCCGGACAATACGCAAAAGCCGTTTCGTTATCCGGTGTAACCGATATTCGGAAGAGGATTCACGATATGGACATGCCTCCCGGTATGGTCAAGGAAATGCAGGCCGTATTCGGTCCGGAGCTCGACATCAAGCCGGATCAGGATCTGTACAAGCTCGCGGAAGCGGCACTTGCGCAGACCGGAAAGCTGCCCCCGATCCTCTGCTGCTGCGGAACGGAAGATCCCTTTATCGAGATGAACCGCGAATTTGCCGCGTACCTGAGACAAAGCGGTTCCGACTTCCACTACGTGGAAGGACCCGGAGCGCATGAATGGCGATTCTGGGAGCAGCATCTGGAAACGGCATTTGATTTTCTTTTTAACGACAAGACTCAAGAAGAGTGAGGAGATGCCACTTGAAACCTGCAGCCTTAGGGCCCACCAAGAAACCGCACGGACGCTCAAAATTCAAGAAGCTTGCGTCTGAAATCAAAAAAAACCGAATGACCTACACCCTGCTGATTCCGGGGCTTGTCTGGCTGATCATCTTCGCCTACATGCCGATGGGCGGCCTGTCCCTCGCATTCAAGGACTACAAGGCCAATCTGGGGATCCTGGGGAGCCCTTGGGTCGGATTCGAAAACTTTAAGTATGTATTCCGGGATCCGACCTTTATCGATGCCGTCTGGCGTACGCTCTACATTAACATTATCAAGCTGGCGGTCACGTTTCCGGTTCCGATCATTCTCGCACTGATCCTGAACGAGCTGCGGATGAGCCGGATGAAAAAGGCCTTCCAGACGGTGCTGACCTTCCCGCACTTCCTGTCCTGGATTATCGTCTCCGGTATTGTCATCAACGTGCTCGCTTATGACGGCCTGGTGAACAGCACCCTTGCGATACTCGGTCTGCCGACCATCAACTTCCTCGGTTCGGAAAGCAACTTCATTCCGATGATCCTGCTCACGGATATCTGGAAATCCGCCGGCTGGGGAGCGATCGTCTACCTCGCCGCCATATCCGGTATCGATCAAGACCAGTATGAATCGGCTCAAATCGACGGAGCTACACGTATGCAGCAGATGTTCCGCATTACGCTGCCTAATATTATGCCAACCGTGACGATCATGTTCATCCTTTCGGTAGGCGGACTGATGTCCTCCGGCTTCGATCAAATATTTAACCTGGCGAATGCCGCGACCAAGAACGTATCGGAAGTGCTGGACGTCTACATTTACCGGATTACGTTCCAGTCGTCAACGGACTTCTCGTTCTCTACGGCGGTCAGCTTGTTCCGGTCTCTCGTCAACATGGCGCTTCTGCTTATTGCGGACAGAGTAGCCAAAAAAATGGGCGGAGACGGTTTATTCCGTTAAGAAAGGAGTCGAAAAGAAATGAGCACCATTACTTCAAGTCCCAAGAGGACGAAGTTTCGCAAGAACAAGATGAAGATGACTCTTCTCGATTATATTTTGCTGGCCGTGCTTCTCGTACTGGCTCTGCTGATCGTGATTCCGTTCTGGAATGTCATTATGATCTCGTTCTCCACGCCAAAAGAATACGCCGATAACCCGCTCATGATGCTGCCTGCTAATCCAACGCTGGAGAATTATAAAGCGCTGTTCGCCGACGGAAGCATCTTGACCGGCTACTGGAACACCTTCAAGCTCCTGATTATCGGTTTGCCGCTCAGCCTGTTCTTAACCATTACGATGGCTTATGCGCTCAGCCGGAACAAGTTTCCGGGCAAAAAGCTGATCTTTATGCTGGTCCTGTTCACCATGATCTTCAACGGCGGGATTGTTCCGCTCTATCTCATCATGAAGGCTCTGCACCTGACCGGAACGCTCTGGTCCGTTATTCTCGCAGGCAGCTTCAGCGCCTTCAACATGATTCTGATGATGAACTACTTCCAGGGGCTCCCGGAATCCTTGATGGAATCCGCCCGGCTTGATGGGGCCGGAGAATGGAAAATCCTCTTCTCCGTCGTCCTGCCGCTGGCCGCCCCGATTATTGCGACCATTACGCTGTTCTACGGCGTAGCCATTTGGAACAGCTGGTATGACGCCATGATCTTCCTGCGTAAGGCGGATCAGCTCCCGCTCCAGAACGTGCTGCGAACGATCATCGTCGAATCGCAGACCAACGCCTCCAACGCTTCAAGCGTGGATGCTGCCGGGAAGTCCAACTTCTCGACCGGTATGAAAATGGCGGCGGTATTCGTCAGTATGGTACCGATTATGTGCTTCTTCCCGATGCTTCAAAAGCATTTTGCCAAAGGGGTATTAACAGGGGCTATCAAGACCTGATTAATGCATAGATTTCAGCCAAAAAAATCTAATCATTCATGGGGGTAGAACATGAAAACGAACAAACGGCTGTCGGCTAAATCCATTCTGTTGCTGCTGCTGAGCATGAGCCTTGTGCTTGTGACCGCATGCTCGAAGGGAGACTCCTCAAGCAGCGGAGAAAGCGGGAAAGACGAGAACGGGAACTACAAAGATAAGCTGAAAATTTCCGTAGCAAGCACCGTTACGGTCAAGGACGGCGATATGGACAACGAGTTCCACAAGTACTGGATGGACAAGTACAACATCGAGTGGGATTACAACTTTGTCGAGTGGGATTCCTGGGGCGAGAAGCTCCGTCTATGGATCAACTCGGGCGATTTGCCTGATGTGGCTGTCTGGGATTATGTTCACGGCGATGCGATGAACTACATTGATCAGGGTCTCTTGTACAAATTCCCTGATGACTGGAAGGAACGCTGGCCGAACGTTGCGAAGGCTTACAGCCTGACTGGACTTGGCGATAAGCTGGAAGAGCTGACTGGTGGAACTTACATTCTGCCAAGACCGGTATACTTCGAGAACAAACCAGCTGATCCGCTCACGAACCAGATTGGCGTTATCGCTATTCGCAAGGACTGGGCAGAAGCAGTCAATTTTGAACTCAAGGATGCTTACACAACGAGCGAACTCATGGAATACGCCCGTCTGGTGAAAGAGAAGGATCCGGGCAAGGTGGGATCGAAGCTCGTTCCGATTTCCTACAAGCCTGATGATGTCCTGACGAACATCATGATGCCGAACAGCGCACATTCCCGTGTGGAATCGGCGTTCTATAAAGGTGAAGACGGCAAATACAAGTGGGGTCCGGCAGATCCGGAGACACTTACCGGCCTGAAGCTGGTTCAGGAAGCATACAAGGAAGGCCTTCTGAATCCTGAATTCTATACCTGGAAGAGCAGTGAAGCCAGCAACAACTTCCGTGTGAACGGCACGGCTGCTGTCATGAGTCTCGGCGGACTGGCTTCCTACCGTCAAGACGTGGACAAAGACATGAAGAAGAACCTGAATCTGAACAGCGATGACGTTGTTCATACCGCTATCGTCCTTGGCGAAGACGGCAAGTACCGCAATCTGGAGCAGGTTAACTTCTGGTCCGCCCTGATCTTCTCGCCGGATATCAGCAAAGAGAAATTCGAGCGCGTTATGGACCTTGTTGATTTCTCCGTCACAGAAGAAGGACAAATGATTCTGAACATGGGCTTTGAAGGAACCGACTGGAAATACGGTGAGAACAAAGAATTGATCAGCCTCCTTCCCGAAGGAACGAGCGTCGGCGACAAATATCCTGGACGCTTTGAAGGTCTTTACCTGCTTGGCGACGATTTCAGCATGATCAACCCTGCAATCAAGCAAGAATACCGTGATACGGCAGTCAAGCATTACCAGAACAAAGCGAAGTTCGGCAAGGAAGGCGGCGCGCTCGCTCTGTACGATTGGGATGTCCAGCTGTATGATTCCAAGGCTAAAAACCAGGCAACCTTCAATTACGCTGAAGAATACACCAACCTGATTCTCCAAGATGGAGATTTGGAAACGAATTGGAAGAAATGGGTTGAGAGCAAGCAATCTCTTGTACAACCCGTCTTGGATGAACTCAATAACTTAAAAAAGTAAAACAAACAGCTTCAAACTAGAGTTGGCCTGAGGCATTCGCCAGCGGTACAAGTCCTTTGAACCCGGTGTGCAGGATTTCAAGTGCAGCCGGGTTCTTGACTTCTGCCCTGCTCATTCTTCTGAATGAGGAGTTTGCACAACTACATGCCCATCCATGTTTTGTGCATGCTCCTGAGAAAGGAGATAGAGACATCAGTCAACCCGTTCTCATTCTATTTATTCTCGTAGATATAAAGAAGTGGAGGGAAATACATGGACCAGAAGCAGTTAACCGACCTTTTAACAAAGATGACGCTAGAAGAAAAGATAGCACAGTTGCTGCAGCTTACATCTAATCTCCATGAAGGCACGGAAGATCAGGGTCAAATTACAGGGCCCATGGAGGAAATGGGGCTCACCACAGACATGGTCCGTGCCAGCGGTTCGGTTCTCGGTCTGTCAGGAGCCGCTTCGATCATAGCATTACAACAGAATTATATGAAGAACAGCCGTCTCGGGATTCCGCTCTTGTTTATGGCTGATGTGGTGCACGGGTTTAAGACCATCTTTCCGATCCCGCTTGCCATCGGCTGTTCCTGGGATCTCGAGCTTGCCGAGAAAAGTGCAGAAATTGCCGCACGGGAGTCCGCCGTCTCCGGCATCCATGTCACGTTCGCTCCAATGGTTGACCTGGTACGCGATCCGCGCTGGGGACGAGTCATGGAAACAACGGGCGAAGACCCGTATTTGAACAGCTTGTTCGCCAGAGCTTTTGTGCGCGGGTACCAGGGAAGCGCGCTGGCGGAGGATAACGAACGCCTGGCCGCCTGCGTCAAGCACTTTGCCGCGTACGGGGCTGCGGAGGGCGGCCGTGATTACAACACGGTGGACATGTCGGAGAGACAACTGCGCGAATATTATCTCCCTGCTTATAAGGCCGCGCTGGATGAAGGCTGCGAAATGGTGATGGCCTCTTTCAATACCGTTGATGGCATTCCTGCTTCCGGCAATGAGAAGCTGATGCGCGGTATTTTGCGTGATGAGTGGGGATTTGACGGGATTCTCATATCCGACTGGGCATCCATTCGGGAAATGATCGCCCACGGGGCCGCAGAGGATGACCGTGAAGCTGCCTACCGGGCGATGCGCGCAGGCGTCGATATCGAAATGATGACCCCTTGCTACGTCCATCATCTTCCGAATTTGATCAAGAGCGGGCTCATCGATGAATCGCTGATTGATGAGGCCGTCATGCGTATTCTGCAACTGAAAAACAAGCTGGGATTGTTCGAAAATCCGTTCCGGGGAGCGGATCCGGAACGGGAGCGCGAGCTGCTCTTCTGTGACGAGCATCGCCAGGCAGCTTACGATCTGGCGGTGAAGTCCAGCGTCCTGCTAAAAAATAACGGTGTTCTTCCTCTTCAACCTGATTCCAATGTCGCTTTGATCGGCCCTTTTGCAGACCAGGAGGACATCCTCGGATGGTGGTCCTGTGTCGGCGCCAAGGAAGATGCCGTAAAGCTGGGCACGGCCATGAAAGAACGCATCAGCGGCAAGCTGACCATCACCGCCGGATGCAATTTTGACTCGATGGACGCAAAGCAGCTGGAATTGGCACTGGACGCTGCCCGTGAAGCAGATGTCATCGTTCTGGCACTCGGCGAAGAATCCGAAATGAGCGGTGAAGGCGGTTCACGCACGGATATTACGCTGCCGATAGCGCAGCTTGAGCTGGTTCAACATCTGAAGCAGTTAAACAAGCCTATTGCTGCTGTCATCTTTAACGGCCGTCCACTGGATCTGCAAGGTATTTTCGATGAAGCGGATGCCGTGCTTGAAGCTTGGTTCCCGGGCAGCGAAGGCGGTGCAGCCATTGCCGATCTGCTGATCGGCCGCATGAATCCGTCCGGAAGGCTCACCATGTCCTTCCCGCAGTCCGTCGGTCAGGTTCCGGTTTATTACAACGTCTTTAACACAGGCCGTCCTATGGACCCTTCCAAAACCGGCGAACGCTATGTATCTAAATATATCGACAGTCCTAATGAGCCTCTGCTCCCGTTCGGCTACGGCCTGTCTTATACCACCTTTGAATTCGGTGAGCTTCAATTGTCCAGAAGCGAGATCACAGCAGATCAGCACCTTACGGCGCGGATTCGGGTGACCAATACGGGTGCAAGAACGGGTGTTGAAACCGTTCAGCTGTATATACGGGATATGACAGGCGAAGTCGTTCGGCCACTGCGCGAGCTGAAAGGGTTCCAACAGCTGGAGCTTCAACCGGGCGAGAGCAAAATCGCCGAATTCACCATTAGCGAAGATATGCTCCGTTACCATCACAGTGATCTCAGCTTTACTAGTGATCCGGGCCGCTTCCAACTGTTTGTCGGTCCTAACAGCCGGGATTGCCTGCAGGCTTCCTTTAAGCTTGTATAAATCTATTACAATATCGATTTTTTAAACTACATCACAACTGCCTTGGCATAGCCGCCGGACATGGCGGTTACTGCCAGGATAGGAGGAGTGACCTACTTTATGACAACCATTACAAAGGATCTGATTCACATTCAGGCGGGCGATCTTTGCTTTAGTTTCTGGCAAAGCGGTGACTTATATAAAGCCGTAAGCGGAAATACAATGATCAATCAGCTGATCTCCAGTCCGCTGGACGGCTCCATGAACAATATCTATTTGCGAATTCACAATGAAGCGGGCATAACCAGTTATCCCCTGCTCGGTATTCATTCCTCCAGTAAAGTAAGCACGGGCAAAGGAATGATCGTCTGGGAGGGTACAGCGGAAGACGTGGAATACAAGGTTTCGTTCGTACTCCAGCCGGAGGGCATCTGGTTCTGGGATGTTCAGACCCGTGGACAAGGCCAAGTCATTGACATCATCTACGGACAGGATGTAGGAATTGCTGACATTGGAGCGGTTCGCAGCAATGAAGCTTATCTGTCCCAATATATTGATTACCGCGTCTTTGAGCACAGTGAACAGGGTTATGTGGTATGTTCCCGCCAAAACCAACCCCAAGGCGGTGCCTTCCCTTATCTCCAGCAAGGTTCACTTTCGGGAGCTTCAGCATATTCAACGGACGGCTTTCAATTCTTCGGACTGTCGTACAAGGAAACGAACACGCCGGTCTGCCTGAATCAGGAGAAACTGGCCTGTGAAGTGTACCAATATGAATTTGCCTATACCGGACTCCAGTCTGAACAGAAGACCTTGAACGGTGAAGAGCGTTTTGTATTTTATGGCCTCTTTAAAGGAGATCACCCGGCTGCTGTTGAGGAGCTTGAATACTTAACGGAGGTTCAGCAAGCTTGGCAGTCCTATGAGAATCAGACTTCCAAGCATAAGCTCGAGCCCCTCCCCGCCACTCGTCTTAAACCGTACATCGGCGAACCGCTGCAAGCGCTCGAGTTGTCCGAAGAAGAAATCAATGCGCGTTTTCCAGTAGGCAGCAGACATCAGGAGGAGCGAAATCAGGGTAACCTGCTGGCTTTCTTCACAGATACCTATGAACATATCGTTCTGAAGCAAAAAGAAATGCTCGTTGAACGCCCGCATGGGCATATTCTGTTGAGCGGCGACAACCTGAAGCTCGGTGCTGAAGTGATGGCAACTACCTCTTTCATGTACGGCATCTTCAACTCCCATGTCGTGGTTGGCAACACGAATATGAATAAAATGATGAGCAATTCCCGCAGCGCACTCAATGTGCCAAAAACGTCGGGCCAGCGGATTTATGTAGAAAAGGACGGAACGTATCATCTGCTGACGATGCCGTCTATGTTCGAAATCGGCTTTAACTATGCTCGCTGGTACTATAAAACGGAAGACGACATGCTGATCATTACGAACTATACGGTGCTGGATGCCCCCGAAGTGCGGCTGCATGTCCGATCGGAGAATGGAATCCCGTACAATTATCTAGTCACGAATCATGTGACGATGAACGTTAATGAGTACGAAACTCCGGTACACATGACAGAAGAAGCCGGAGTGCTGACGTTCCACTCCGATACGAATCCTGTATCGGCCAAAGCTTATCCGGAATTGCAATACCGCCTTTGGGTTGACGGTGCAAAGGTAACGGTTGGAGATGAAACGACGATGGCCGACGGTGTGGCACCGGGCTCCTCTTCCCTGGTAACCCTCCGTCTGGATCGAACAAACGATTGGACGCTTACGATCCAAGGCCTGCTGGAGGGCAAGACCATTACAGACCGGCCGCGCAGCGCATCCGAAGAAATCATTCGTTACCGCGAATACTATCGCCGCGTCATGAACGGCTTCCATCTCTCGCGTCCCGGAGATGATGCAAATTCATTATTCAAAGTAAACGCACTAGCCTGGTGGTATACGCATAATATGTTCGTCCATTACTCGTCTCCTCACGGCTTGGAGCAATACGGAGGCGCAGCCTGGGGAACACGTGATGTCTGTCAGGGACCTGTCGAATATTTTATGGCTACACAAAAATATGAGCAGGTGAGAGATATTCTCAAAATGGTATACTGTCATCAATACGAGGATGGCGGAAACTGGCCGCAATGGTTTATGTTTGACCGGTATTTCGCCATACAGCAGGAAGAGAGCCACGGCGACATCATTGTATGGCCGCTGAAAGTACTAAGCGACTATTTAACGGTCACGCAGGATTTCAGCATCCTGGATGAACAAGTTCCTTATACTTTGAAGCATTCTTTCCAGTTCACGGAGAATAAAGCGTCGATTCTGGAGCATGCCAAAAAAGAAATCGAATATATACGCAGTCATTTTCTGCATGATACCCATCTATCCTCCTACGGAGACGGTGACTGGGACGATACCCTCCAGCCTGCCAATGCGCAGCTTAAGCAGTTTATGGTCAGCAGCTGGACAGTAGCCCTGACTTATCAAACGATGAAGCAGCTCTCTGCAGCTCTGCGATCGTTTGATCAAGAACTGGCAGGCACAATATCTGATATTGCAGCAAATATCGGGCAGGATTTCAAGAGGTACATGCTGAACAATGATGTTATACCTGGATTCCTCTACCTCGAGGATCCGGAACAACCTAAGCTTATGTTACACCCTGAGGACCAGGACACCGGTATACAGTACCGGCTGCTCCCCATGACCCGCAGCATGATTGCCGAACTCCTCGAACCGGAGCAAGCCCGTTCCCATTACGAGCTTATTCAGAGTACATTGCTGTTCCC
Source organism: Paenibacillus sp. FSL W8-0919 (assembly GCF_038003785.1). NCBI lineage: Bacteria > Bacillati > Bacillota > Bacilli > Caryophanales > Paenibacillaceae > Paenibacillus > Paenibacillus sp. FSL W8-0919. The sequence continues at coordinate 1,685,324 of NZ_JBBOPV010000001.1, read as the reverse complement.
GGACGGCGTGCGTCTGATGAACCGTCCAGCCTCTTATAAAGGCGGCGTTAGCACACATTTTAAGCGGGCGGAACAGGCTTCCAATTTCGGGCGCGAAGTAGGCTTACAATATGTCCATGCCCATATCCGTTACATCGAAGCGATGGCGAAGCTTGGACATGGAGAGGATGTATGGAAAGGGCTTGAAACGATTAACCCTGTCGGTATCCAAGAGGTGGTACCGAATGCGGCAATTCGCCAGAGCAATGCTTATTTCAGCAGCTCTGACGGCAAGTTCAATACCCGCTACGAGGCTCAAGAGCATTTTGATGACTTGCGCAGCGGAAAAGTGGAGGTCAAGGGCGGCTGGCGAATTTATTCCAGTGGACCGGGGATCTACATGAACCAGTTAATTTCAAACGCCCTCGGCATCCGTCAGGATCGCGGCGACCTGGTATTGGATCCGGTTATACCCGTCAGCATGGACGGACTTCATTTTGACTATGAATTCGCCGGTACCAAGGTAACCTTTATCTACCACGTTACGGGCAACAGCATCAGCCGCGTTGTGATGAACGGGACCGAGCTGACAGCTGAGCGTATCACTAACCCTTACCGAGAAGGCGGTCTACGCGTTTCCAGACAGCAATTCGAACAGATGATTCAGGGACGGAACAGGATTGAAATCTTCATGTAGTCTGCAATCCCGCCAGGGATTGGTTTATGAACGAAGGAGCGAGCAAAATTGGTAAGTATTAAGGATATCGCAAAAAAAGCCGGTGTTTCGATATCGACCGTATCTTATGCCCTCAACGGCAGCAGTAAAGTGACGGATGAGACGAGCTCTCGAATTTTGGCCATCGCTCAGGAACTGAACTATATACCGAATGCGGCAGCCAGAACGCTTAAAAAGCGAGAGTCCAAAATCATAGGCGTCTTTCTGACGGATTTCAAAGGAGAAGTGTACGGAGATCTGCTGGATGGCATGAAGGAAGTCGCCAACACGCAAGGCTATGATCTGATTGTATGCAGCGGCAAGCAGTCCCACCGAATGCTTCCCGAGCGGATGATTGACGGTGCCATTATTCTTGATCAGGCCTTCGAAAGCGAAGAGCTGCTGGAATATGCGGATCGCAATCACAAAATCGTTGTTTTAGACCGCGAGCTCGATCACAAAAACATCAATCAGGTGCTTCTAGACAATAAAGCAGGCGCTACGCTCGCTATGGAATATTTGATCGAACGCGGGCACCAGAAGATGTATATCGTTACCGGTCCGCCGGGATCCTTCGACTCCATGCAGAGAATGAAGGCCGTTAAACAGGCCCTGGACCGTGTAGATCACATCGAGTGGATCGAAATCGAGGGAGATTTCAAGAAAAGCGGCGGTGAAAAAGCGGCTAAACAAATCATAGCGGACTATAAGGATCCGGTAGCCGTATTCTGCCTAAATGATGAGATGGCCATCGGGCTTTGCAACCAGATAACCGAAAATTCTTCTCTGGTCATTGGCGAGCAGATTCATTTAATCGGCTTTGATAATATTGAGCTGACCCGCTATATGCAGCCGCGCTTGGCAACCATCGATTACTCCAAACGCAAGTGGGGGGCCCTTGCAGCCGAGCAGCTGATCAAGTTGATCGCTGGGGATACCGTTGAGAATGAACGCATCTACGTCACCCTGGTCGAAGGCGAATCGGTTGGATACGCCGTCAAATAATTTAACAGTACTGATATAAATATCTAAAGAGGGGTGTCCCAAAAGAAAATTTGGAACCCCACAGCAATAAAGTAGGATGGTATTGGAAAGAAATTAAGGAGCTAAGCGATTTATTCTCGCTTAGCTCCTTGTCTTTTGGCGTCGACGGAGGCATTGACGACTTGAAATTCAGCAGGTCACCGGCCTGCTCTCTATCCAACCTTATTAGCATTCGGCTTGCTTGAAGCAATCCCCTATAGCGGCAGGGTTTCCTTCGAAACGCCTCGTTGCCCGTCCACCTGTAAACGGCCGTCATCACCCAGGATGACGCTGCGGCTGATCCGGGCATGGACAACAAACGAGGCGAAAGACAGCACCGCCGTGGCTGCGGCCAGCCAAGCCACCGGCGTCAATCCGCCGCCGTCATACATCGTGCCCATCGCGTACGGGCCAAGCACCCGCCCGGCTGCCCCCATTCCTCCGGCTACGCCGATGTAGAACGGGGCCGCCCGGCCGGCCCGCTCCGATATGAACGCCGGAATCGCCGGCGAGATCAGCATTTCGCCAAGGGTCGCCAGCACCATCGCCAGCACCATGCCCGGATAGCTGTGCATGGCGACGATGACAAGGTAGGCGGACAAATAGAATAAGGCGCTGACGGCCATCTGGCTGCTCTCCGTCCGGGCGAACCAGCGCTTGATCAGCTTGGTTACGGGCTGTGCCGCAAAGATCAGAATGCCGTTAAGCGTCCACAGATAGCCGTAAGCAGTCTTGGACATCCCTTCCGAAATGATGAAGGGCGACACGCCCGTGTTCCAGATGGAGTTGCCGAACCAGAGAAACAGCGAGCCAAGCCCCATATAGAGGTAAATGCGCGTGTGCCCGAGAAGTGCCCATGTCCCTGGCCCTGCTGCGAGAGGCGCCCTCAGCTTCGGGTGCCGGTCTTCCTGCTGCACGGCGCCGCCATCCAGCTTGGTCAGATAGGACAAGAAGAAGATGGCGAAGCCGAGCGAGGTCACGCCGTTCAGCACAAAGCTCAAGTGATACGAAATTTCCGCCAGAAATCCGCTCATGGCGGTGCCCAGGGCAACGCCGATATTATTCGCTACATAGATCACATTAAAGAGCTCCCCGCGCCGATCGGCAAACCGGAAGCCGATAAACGCCTGGATCGCCGGCATCGATACGGCATTGCAAAAGCCGATGAAGCCCATCATCGCCACGAACAAGCCCCATAAGCCGTTAATGAACGGCAGGGTGAACAAACCCAGCGCATTCAAGAGGAGAGAGCCCACGATAAGCCGTTTCACGCCAACCCTGTGATACAAGCCCCCGCCCACCAGCTGACCGGCGATTCCTCCAAGCGATTGAATCAGGATGACGAAGCCTGCATCCTGCATGCTCCGTCCCAATTCGTCGAACACGTACATCGTGGTGAGCGGCCACATGAGCGAGCCGCCGGCCGAGGCCACGAGACTTGCCACAAGAAAACCTTTTACTTCCTTAGGGTACTGCTCCAACCATTTCATCGTCTCAATCTCCCAGCAGCCTCGCAAGCAGTATTCAGCAGTTAATGCCATGATCATTATCCAAATAAAAAAGCCCTTGGCGGGCTTGAATAGGTATCACTCGCAGGGCAATGGGCAGGATGCCACTCCCGCTTCTGCTGCAGCTTACATAACCTGTAACTTTGTGCTTGCCCAATCTCTAGTATCGCCGAAAGCGATGTAATTTCGCAAGCACATTTAGTGACGCTTTAATCGAGCAGCGAAACAGGACCGCTTCAGCGGCCCTGCTGCTCCATTTTCCGCTCATCGCTCCGGTGCCCCCGTCTCCTCTTCGCAGGAATCCGGATTTGTACCGAGGTTCCGATGCCGACCCGGCTAAAGATGCTTACGCCATACTCGGGGCCGTAATGCAGCTTCACCCGCTCGTCGATATTCCGAATGCCGCAGCCGACATGGCTGTGATCCCCCGGATCGAAGATCTCGCGGATGCGTTCCGGCTTCATGCCCAGACCATCGTCGATGACCCGGTAGAGGATCGTGTCCCCCTCCTTCTTCACCAGCACCCGGATATGAATCCGGTCTCCGCTCCAAGCATGCTTCAGCGTATTTTCGATGAATGGCTGCAAAATCAGCTTAACGGTCTCGTAAGGCCAGATGTCCGGATCGATGTCGAAGGCAACATCCATCCGCCTACCGTATTTCACCTTCTGGATATCCAGATAAGCCGAAGCCTGTTCGATCTCCGCGGCGATCGGGATCATCGTTCGGCCGGAATTCAGCGTCAGCCGGTAAAACTGCGCCAGCTGGACCACCATCTGCTGAAGCTTCTCCGTCTCGCCGAACTTGGCCAGCTGATTGATGGACGACAGCGTGTTATACAAGAAATGCGGATTGATCTGCGCCTGCAGCATCTCCAGCTCCGCCTCCTTCTTCTGAAGCTGGGTAAGATACACCTTATTGATAAGCGCTTCGATATCTTCCCCCATGGCGTTGAGCGCATCGGCGATCTGCGGAAATTCTCCCCGTCCCCGGTATTTGATCCGCTTGTTCAGGTTTCCTTCCCGAAAGGCGTTCAGCACGGACACGATCTTCGTAATTCGAATGGACAGATACCGGGACATGAGAAATCCCGTCAGGACGAATAGAATGACGCACGCCAAACAGATAAGAATAAAGACGGTGCGTACGCGCTTGGCCTCCTGCTCGATAATGTGAAGCGGGACCTCCGCAACGAGTCTCCAGGACTGCTGGGGAAGCTGTTCCTCCAAGACCAAAGCATTGTTCTTGGCGTCTGCCGCCGGTAGCGGGTCCATACCGGTTTTAAGACCATGGGCTTGAACGCCCCCGCCCGGTCTCCCGGAGGAATAAAGGACGTTCCCGGAGGCATCGACCACCGTCAGCGTGCTGCCTTCTCCCAGCTTCTTGTAATCTACGCTTTCGAACAACTCGGACAGGCGGACGCTGAACCGCATGATTCCCACTTCCTTGATCTCGAGCAGGTTCCCCATATCCACGATCCGCCGGATCAGCGAAATTCTGCCGTCCGTTTGATCCTCCTCGACCTGCCGCCACAGCATGGTTTTGTTGTAGCTCTCTTCAGGAAGCTCTTCATACCAGCGCTTATTATAAATGCGCTCCATATGATAGACATTGTAGGTTTGTTCACTGTAATCTTCGCGTCCTCCCCACAGCCGGTATATTTCGTCCAAGCTCTTATTATGGAAGTATACGGACAGCCTTAGATTCAGTCCGATTGCTTTGGAGGCGCTTTCCAATTTCGGGATGATGACCTTATTCATCCGGTTATAATTGTCCATCCGCTCGTCCATCCGCTTCACGCTTTGGATCAGGCTTGAGTCATTGTATAAAGTCGCGGAGGTTTGAACGATATCATCGACCTTGTAAGCCACATTATCCCGGATCTGTGCCAGCGTCCCCTGAATATTCTTCCGGGTCTGCCTCCGCATGCTCTCGTCGTACATGGTCTGGGATATATAAAAGTTCGCGGAAACCAAAAGGATAATAAACGCCAGATACGACAGCATCAGCTTGTAACCGATCGGTATGTATCCCGTCCCGCTGCCTTTGCGTTGTCCGGGTTGAAGGAATCGGCGGATCATTCGCTTTCTCTCTTTCGGTATTCCAGCGGTGTGATGCCGAATTTCTCCTTAAACTGCCTGCTGAAATAAGGAAGATACCGGTACCCCACCTGATCGGCCACTTCATAGATTTTCATGCCGGGCTGCTTTAACAGCTCGCAGGCCTTCTCCATCCGAAGCTGCACCAGCAGCTCATTGAACGTATGGCCCGATTTTTCCTTGATTAAATACCCGATATGGCTCGGTGAAAAGGAAAAATGCTGGGCGATATCCCGAATGGTGATATTTTCGCTCATATGCTCCTTGATAAAGCTGATCACGCTCCGGATGAACTTGCTGTCCTTGCTGTTTGCCTTCTCATACAGCTTCTCCGATATTTCGAACATGCGCCGGACCAGCCAGCCCCGGATATCGTTCACCGTCTCAAACTGCATCAGAATATCCAAGTGCTGCATCTCCATGCCGAGCAATTCGAACAAATCCTCATCTTTGCTGCTTAAATATTGATCAAGCTTCCAGATGATATAGCTGGACATATTGTGTACGGTAAATCGGGAACGCAGTCTCTTGACCGAATCAAACCATTTATCGAGCTCATCGCAAATCCGGACCAGCTCGTAATCCTCCATCGCTGCAAGCAGGCTCTTCATCCGTTCATCCAGCATCCGGGCATCCAGCATGGCCGGCTCGGCCCGTACATCCTCGTACTTGATCACGGTGCCCTTGCCCAAAAACATTTTGCCCTCCACCGCCTCTACGGCCTGCCTGTGCGATGCTTGAAGATCATCCGGCCCTTTAGCGGTTCCGCCGATTCCAGCGGTGACGGTTGCAGGCAATTGCCGACGGATCCGGTCAACCAAGTCCCGTACCATAGCGTCGGACTCGGCTTCCTCCAACAGCAGCGCGATCCGCTGGGAGGACAGCTTGCACCAAGTGACGATCCCGAGGGCCAATACGCTGTCCTGCACATGCTGCAAAAACTTGCGGGTCGTCTCCCGCTGCGAGGACATCCCTCCCGCCTGCTCCCACGGCAAATTGTCCAGCTCGATGACCGCTACCCGCACCGGCCAATGCATCCGGTCAAGCCCGTACGATACCATCTGTTTGGCCAGTGCTTCGCTGTCATCACTGTCCTCCCGTTCCAGCAGCCTTATCAGAATGTCGCTTTTGACAATCGGGATCATTTCCTGATAGGCCGTTTCCACTTCGCGCTGCTTGATCTCTTCATCCAAATCCCGCTTTGCTTTCAATAAAGAGGATACCAGCTCGCTATCGTTCATTGGCTTCAGAACATAGCTGTATGCCTTGAGGGATAACGCCTGCTGAACATAACTGAACTCCTGATAGCCGCTGACGAATATGATCCTGATGCTCGGCTTGCGTTCAAGCGCGATTCGGGCCAGCTCAAGCCCCGACATATAAGGCATATTTACGTCACTGACAAGAATGTCGATGTCTTCCTTCTCAATGATGTCGCATGCCGACAAGGCGTTGTTCACACTCCCCCTCACCACCATATTCAGGTCGGACCAAGGGATAAACCTCCTCATTCCCTCCAAATCAAGCTCCTCATCATCGACCAACAGAACCTTATACATGCCATCCCCCCTGTTCGAAATCGATCACAAAAGGAGGCCGCGGCGCTTCTGCGAAAGCCGCTGTGCTTTCCTGCCTGCGCCTGCGCCTGCTCCTCGCTCTTCCGTTCGTCTCTCTCTGCCTGTAAATTCCGTGATGTTTAACGCTCTCTTGCCGAAACCGGCAGTTACGTCTAACCACAAAGCCCTGTCTTTTGAAGCATCCTCCATCAAAACGGAGATATCCCAAAGAATCCACCCGCGGATTCTTTGGGACGTTGGGATAAGAATGGATAATATGTCCAGCAAGAGAAACTAGATTATTTCTGCATTTTGGCGAGGTTTTCTTGCCATTTGACCGTACGCCATTCCAGGAGCCTGTCATAACCCAGATCCATCAAGTCTTTATTGCCCTGGTCGAGGATTTTGTCGACTTCCTCGTCGCTTGCAGCCATGGACGACTTGGCATAGATCTCAAGGAACAATTCATCCACCGAAGTCCGGATAATGCCTTCCTCGGAATCGGTTGGCGGATTCAGTCCGGTAAACTCGGTCACATTCAATTGAGTCGGCCAGGTGATGGTCTGCTGATAACGTGCGACCCAGTCCTGCTCCTCAACCGGAAGGCTCTCCATGTACTTCCATTTGGCAGGGTCGATATAGCTGGTATTGCCCACGAACATCACTTTATCATTCTTGGTTTGAATCTCCGCCACTTCTTTCGGATCATAGTTCTCCGTGAAGTTCGGCTTGCCTTCTTCATCAAATCCTTTCCAGTTCTTCCCTTCCGGACCGAAGAACTGGACATTCATGCCTTCAGGTCCGGTATACCAATCAAGGAATGCAAAAATGGCTTCAGGGTCTTCGGCAGCCGTCGTGATATAAGCGGCATTCCAGCCGAAGCTGGTATACGTTCCCGGGTAAATTTTGTTCTTATCCAAACCTTCCTTCCGGATCGGCCAAATCATGAAGTAGCCGGCATTCGGATCCGTCTTGGTTAATTCCTTGTGCGCCTCGCTGGCGAAGAGCGTAGGGTTCGCCGAAGCATAGACGGCTACTCTTCCGGTCATGACCTTCTCCTTAACCTGATCCTCCGTCTGGTTGAACGCATCCTGGGAGATCAGCTTTTCCCGATACAGCTTGGAAATATATTTCTGGGCTTCGCGGAATACCGGATCGGTTAGCAGCGATGTCAGCTTGCTGTCTTTCGGAACCGCCAGCAGATTCGCGTTCAGGTTCGTGTAGCTTGCTCCTTCTCCAAACGCGGTGTACAGCACGCCCAAACCTTGTCTTTCCTGGGCCCGATGCGGCTCGAACGGCACCACTTGGTCTCCGTACTTTTCTTTTACCTTGACCAGGTAGTTGTAGAGATCGTCGGTTGTTTCCAGTTTGGGTGAACCAAGCTCCTCATAGATTTTCTTGTTCACGGCATATCCCGCATTTCCGAAAGGACGGGAGGAGTACCAGTTCGGAAAGCGGTACAGCTTGCCGTCTGCCGAACGGAGCAGGTTCAAATCATCTCCCATCCAGGTCTTCAGATTCGTGTACTTATCCAGATAATCATCATAAGGAACGAGCTTGCCGGCCTTCTCCAGCCGGTCCATGTCCGGGTGGTCCCGGTCCGTCCAGATCATGTCAGGCAGATCATCGGAGGCCATCATGGCGCTCAGCTTTTGCGTATGGGCTCCGGCAGCTTTGATCATGTCAATCTTGACCTGCTTCTCCTCGCTGAGATATTTACCGATCGGCGTGCTTTCCCATTTAGGGAAGTCGGTATCCTGGTAATGGGCGTATGCGCTGAACTGGAGCGGCTTCTCTCCCAGCACCCACTTATCTTCTGTATTTTCTTTAGGCGGTTCATTCGGCTGTTCATTGGTCTTCGGTGGATTGTTTGTTGGCGGCGGCGAGCCTTCGTTGGACTTGGTGCATCCCGTCATGACGGTAACGAGCACCAGCAGCGCCGATGCCATGACCAGGAGCGGCTTTTTCATCTTGCTCATTCTCTTAACCCCTCTCATTCTCGAATTATATATGTTCAAAGCTGTTCGCCTTAAACCGATGCCAGGATTACTCTTTCAGCGAGCCTACGAGCACGCCCTTGACAAAATACTTCTGTACGAAAGGGTACACGAGGATAATCGGAGCGGTGACCACGATCATCATCGCCATCGTCAGCGATTTCGAGCTGGTGTTCTTGGAGCTTTCGATCAACGCAAGCGCGCTGCTGTCGATAGCGGAGCTTTGCGCGGTTTTGATATTGGCGTTCAGGGTCTCCCGCAATATCGTCTGGATCGGCAGCAAATCCTCGTTGGTGATATAGATGCTTGGCAGGAACCAGTCGTTCCAGTGACCGACCGCCGTGAGCAGCGCCAAGGTCGCGATGACCGGCCCCGAGAGCGGAAGCACGATCCTGAAAAAGGTCCCCCAATTGCTGCACCCGTCAATATGCGCAGACTCTTCCAGGCCGACCGGCAGCCCTTTAAAGAACGTGCGGAAGATGATCATATTCCAGACGCTCACCATAGAAGGAATGATAAACACCAGGAACGTATCCATCAGGCCGAGGGACCGGATCAGAAGGTAGGTCGGGATCAAGCCTCCGCTAAAGTACAGGGTGAATATAAAGAAGGTCATGTAGAAGCTCCTACCATACAAATAAGAGCGGGTCATTCCGTATGCCACGATAGCCGTCATCAGAATCGAGGTGGCGGTTCCGACGACCGTCCGGGCGATCGAGATCATAAACCCGTTGATCAGACGCTCATCCTGCAGGATCACCTGGTAATTCTCCAGCGTGAATTGACGCGGCCAGAACGTGATGCCTCCTTTGGAGGTATCCACGCCGACGTTGAAGGAGATCGCCACCGCGTTCCAGAATGGATAGAGCGCTGAGAAGGCCAATAAACCAAGCAGAACGTATATGACGGCAAGCATGACCTTGTCTCCGAAGCTGATTCTTTTTAACATGCTGTACCTCCTAAGCTTGCGAATCTTACCACAGACTGTTGCCGGATCGGCGGGCCATGTAGTTGGCAATCGTCAAGAGCGTGACGCTGACGATGGCTTTGAATAGCCCGATGGCGACAGCATAGGAATAGCGGTGTGTGCCTAGCCCCACGCGGTAGACGTACGTATCGATAACATCGGACACCGGCCTCAGCACCGGATTCGTTGCGAGAAGCAGGATATCCTCAAATCCCGCATTGACCAGGTTGCCAATGGCAAGAATCATGAAAATAATGACAACCGGCATGATGGAAGGCAGCGTAATGTTGAAAATCTGCTTGAATTTGCTTGCGCCGTCGATATCGGCTGCTTCATACAGTGCCGGGTCGATCCCTGCGATGGCAGCCATAAACACAATGGAGTTGAACCCGATTTCCTTCCACACATTCGCCGAGATTAGAATCGACCAGAAATATTCCTTCATGCCGAGGAAGTTAATCGGCTCGTTGATCAAACCTACGCTTTTCAGAAGCATGTTGACGCTTCCATTCTCTGTGGACAGCATCGACATCGTCAGACCGGCCACGATGACCCAAGATAGAAAATGAGGCAAATAGGTAAGCGTCTGGACCGTCCGTTTAAAGAACATATGGCGGACTTCGTTCAGCATAAGCGCCAGCAAAATCGGTGCCGGGAAGCCGATAAAGAACTTTAGCAAACTGATGACGAGGGTATTGCGGATCAGCCGCTCAAACTCCGGCGCGTTGAAGAAGGCTTCGAAATGCTTGAAACCGACCCATGGATTCTCCCAAATTCTCGAGCCCGTAAACAGGTTGTAATCCATAAATCCGGTAATCACCCCGTACATCGGCAAATATGAGAATATGAAGACGAGGATGACTCCGGGAATGACCATAAGCTGGACATCCCATTGTTTCATGAAGCGGCGCAAGAAGCTGGAGCTGTGGATTCGGGGCCCCGGGGTAACCGTTGCCGGCCGCTGTTTCGGTGCAGATTGGGACATGTTGTTCCTCCCGCTTGAAAAATATAGTCAAGGCGCATGCGAACATCCTTGCGACACACGTTAACGCCAGCCTAAGGGCTGCGGTCTTTCGGACTTAAGGACATTCTAACCTTGGCGATGGGGTGAAACTATATAACAAACCCGCGATTTTTTATACTTCTGACGGATGATCGGTACGGACACAGCTTGAAAAAGTATAAAGTCTGCCTGCCCACGGCATAAAAAAAGATGCCGCCTAATGATAGACGGCATCTTGATCTTATCAATTACTTTTTTTGTATCGGTTAAATGGATCGTTTCAGGGCATTGCCCATCGCATTTGAAGCACTGCACCCCGCGCATTCATTTAGCTCCGTACCGCTTACGGCATTCGCGCATATTCCGATATCGGGGAGAGGCCTCCCCTTCGGCTTATGTGCGCTTGATCTCGACAACGGTCGAGAAGAAGGTTGCCCCCTCACCCATGTCTGCCAGCCTGTCCGGCGTAAGGGCATTGGCCCGCTGCTTCCGGCCCTCGCCTTCCCACCAGAGGCCTTGGCTGACCACGGTGCCCGGCAGCATCTTATCCACCACTTTGGCGCGAGCCTCGTAGGTTCCGCGATCGTTGAACACAACGACCGGATCGCCGTCGGCAATCCCGCGCTGCTCCGCATCCTCGGGATGGATCTGGAGCGTCGGCTCCTTCTCCATCTTCTGATGCTTCTCGACATTTGCAAAGATCGAGTTCAGGAAATTGTGGTTCGGCGGAGAAATGAACATCAGCGGATACCGGTTCCCCCGTCCGCGCCGCACCCCGTCATAACCTTCCTTCAGCGGCACATAGGTCGGCAGCGGCGGAAGTCCGGCTTCCGCCAGTCTGGCCGAATACAGCTCGATCCGTCCCGAAGGGGTCGGAAGCCGGTCCAGGAAGCTCTCGAGAGGCGTCATGTCCAGCTTGACATGGCGCTCTGCCTTCAGCCTGTCCAGGGTCACTCCGTTTAAATACGGATTATCGGGATTATCAAGCGCACGGGCAATCATCTCTTCTTCCGATTCCCGGAAGGCTTCTTCCTCAAAGCCCATTGCCCGGCCGAGCAGGGAGAACAGCTCAACATTGCTCTTGCTTTCCCCCTGCGCCGGAATAACCGGCTCCTGAAGCTGAACGTATTGGTGCCAGTAGGAGGCGTACAGGTCCGTGCTTTCAAAGGAGGAGGTGGCCGGCAATACGATATCCGCATACTTGGCCGTGTCCGTCATAAATAAATCGTGAACGACCGTGAACAGATCCTCCCGTGCAAAACCCTCTTTCACGCGCTCCGTATCCGGAGCAACCACCAGCGGGTTGCTGCAGTAGACGAATACCGAGCGGATCGGCTTCTCGGTCATGGCCAGCGCTTCCCCGATCCGGTTCATATTAATCGTGCGCGCACCCGGGTTCGGCCGCAGATCCGGCCGTTCCAAAGCCTCGCTGTTCATGCTGTTGTAGCCCCCGTTTGATTTGGCGGCCCCGCCGCCCCGCTTGAGCCACTGCCCGGTCAGCGCCGGCAGGGCCGCAATGCTCCGTACCGTCATGCCGCCGTTATCATGATGCTGCAGACCGTTGCCGATGTGAATGTAAGACACGCCGGCACGGCCATACAGCTCGGCCAGCTTCGCCACATCGTCGGCCGGAATGCCCGTTACGGAAGACACGTATTCCGGCGTGTACGTCTTCACATGCTCCCTCAGCTCCTCATGGCCGATCGTATAACGTTCCATGAACGCCTCATCCACCAGCCCGTCCCGGAACAGGACGTGCATGATCCCGACGGCAAGCGCGGCATCCGTACCGGGATACAGCGGAATGAACCAATCCGCCCATTGGCCGGTCTGATTTTTATGAACATCGATGACGACGACCTTCGCGCCCCGCTTGCGGGCTTTTTCGGCGAGCACCACCTGATGCATGTTCGTGCTGACGATATTGCCGCCCCAGACGATGATCACATCGGCGTTCACCGTGTCTTCAGGGACCGTCCCCCCGTTGAAGCCCATGACCGATTTCCAGCCTTCGTTTCCGGCCGAATTGCAGATGGACTGCTTCAGCTTGCTGGCCCCCAGCCTGTTGAAGAAGCGGCGGTCCATGCCGTCTACGCTCAAGATGCCCATGTTCCCGTAGAAGCTGTAAGGCAGGATGCTTTCCGGACCATCCGATGCAATCAGCGCCTTGTACCGGTCCGCGATTTCCCGGATCGCCTCGTCCCAGCTGATCCGCTCAAATGAGCCGGCACCTTTCGGGCCGGTCCGGCGCAGCGGATAGAGCACACGCTCCGGATGGTATACCCGGTGAGCCATATTGCGCACTTTATTGCAGATCGCGCCTTGCGTGATCGGATGGTCGGGGTTGCCTGTAACCTTTACGATTTTCCCGTTCTCTTTATGCAGCAGCAGGCTGCAAGTATCCGGACAATCCAGCGGGCAAACCGCCGGAAATACGCCGTGTTCCTGATGAATCAATTTGTCCTCTCCCCCTTGTGCTCCAGCCTCTTTCGTATCCCCTTATCTTAAAAAAAATCAGCCTTATCGTAAAGTCATACATTTTTTTCTAAAGATGTGATTCACCCCTCGAACTCCCGGGTATATTTCTATCAAGAGCAAGGATGAGAAACCCAGACCCTTTCTCCTCCTCGCCATATCATGGACCACTCCCAAAAATTCGCCATGCATGTATCTCCTCCCCCGAGATACGGCATGGCGAATTTACATTACGGCCGGCTCAAGAAGCGGCCGCGAATGCTCTCTTCGGCTTGCTTCTTCGATAGGAGCATCCTCTTTTATCTGCACGCCTACCTTTTCCCCTCACCGCGTTTTCTGCTTTCCCTACCGCGCTTTCAGTTTCCAAATCTTCGCATTCAGCGATTTATTGCGTAAATCTGCAAAATAATGATCCCGCGAAAGTCCGTATCCCATGTAATCGCTTACTTATGGATCATTCGGTTCCTTACTGCCGAAAATAGCGGCAAAAGGCCGTTTTACAATCGAATGCCGCAGGCGTAATATACTATTCAGATTTCAAATCCAATATAATCTCACAGTTGATTCGCCGAATTTCCAGAGAGGAAAATGGGGGAACCGAAGCGTATGCCTGCCGATGCGGCAGCCATACTATGGGGTGAATCCTGAATAACCGCGGCCGGTCCCGCGCGGCATCAGGTAGGGCGACTCTCGCGCCCGAATCCGACAGCTAACCTCGTAGGCGTTAATGGGAGGGTTGTGAACTTGTGCAAAAAACACAGGCTCTAACCTGTGTTTTTTCTATGCCAAAAATCGAAATGGAGATGCATCCCATGCCCGGCCCTTGACCATTCACCCAAGCCACATAGCTTTATGCTTTTTTGGGGAAAACGACCCAAAATCCAAATCGAATCGGTGGTGAAACACGATGCTATCTTCCATCAAGCGCTTCCTCATCGGAAGACCGCTTAAATCCAATGAATTAGGCGATCAAAAATTGAATAAAACCAAGGCCCTGGCGATTTTGTCATCCGATGCCCTGTCATCCGTCGCCTACGGCCCCGAGCAAATCCTGCTGGTGCTGATGACTGTCGGCGCGGCTGCCTATTGGTATTCCATCCCGATCGCCATCGGCGTTCTCGTCTTATTGCTGGCGCTGATCCTATCGTACAGACAGATCATCTTCTCTTATCCGCAGGGCGGTGGAGCCTATGTCGTGTCGAAACGGAATCTGGGCATGTATCCAGGCCTCGTTGCCGGAGGCTCCTTGCTCGTCGACTATATCCTAACGGTGGCGGTCAGCGTATCGGCCGGTACGGATGCGATTACGTCGGCTTTTCCCGAGCTGCGTCCCTATAATGTCGGAATCGCCGTACTGTTCGTCCTGTTTCTTACCGTGCTGAACTTGCGGGGCGTGACGGAATCCGCCTCGATTCTGGCCTATCCGGTCTACCTGTTCGTACTGGCCTTGTTTATTCTGATTGGCGTCGGTCTCTACGATATTGCAACCGGCCACGCTTCGCCGGAGCTGCACACCAAGATCGGCACGCCCGTCGCCGGACTGAGCCTGTTTCTGCTCCTGCGGGCGTTCGCTTCAGGCAGCTCCGCGCTCACCGGGGGTTGAAGCCATATCCAACGCCATTCCGAACTTCAAGGAGCCTGCACCGAACAACGCCGCCAAAACCCTGGCCGCGATGGGCTCCCTGCTCGCCCTGTTATTTTCGGGAATCGTCTTCCTGGCCTATTATTACGGGGTCAGTCCCAGCGAAGAGGTGACGGTTGTCTCCCAAATCGCCGAGCATACCTTCGGCCGGAACGCGCTGTATTATTTCATCCAGGGGACCACGGCGTTAATTCTGATCCTGGCGGCCAACACGGGGTATTCGGCATTTCCTCTGCTGGCCGTCAACCTGGCGAAGGATAAGTTCATCCCGCGGATGTTCACGGTCCGGGGGGACCGCTTGGGGTATTCCAACGGCATCATTATCCTCGGTCTTCTGTCCATCGTGCTGATCCTGGCCTTCGAGGGCAAGACCGAGCATCTGATCCCGTTGTACGCCGTCGGCGTATTCATTCCGTTTACCTTGTCGCAGACGGGGATGATGGTGAAGTGGCTTCGCGAGAAGCCTCAAGGCTGGCTCCCCAAGCTGGTCATTAACACGACGGGAGCCGTTATCAGCTTTGCGGTAACGTTGATCTTTTTCCTCACGAAATTCGCCCAGGTGTGGTCGGTGCTCCTGTTTCTGCCGCTCATCATCTGGATCTTCACCCGGATTCGGAATCACTATGAAGCGGTCGCCGATCAGCTCCGGATTACGACCTGCGAGCCGGCAAAGCCGATCGAGGGCAATATTATTATCGTACCGGTAGCCGGCATTACGCATGTGGTGGAGAACTCGCTCAATTATGCCAAATCACTGTCCGCTGACCAAATCATCGCCGTTTACGTGAACTTCGAACGGGAAGACCAGATTGCTTTCGAGGAAAAATGGAAGAAGTGGCAGCCGGACGTCCGGCTGGTGACGCTGCATTCGCCATACCGCAGCATCATCTCGCCGCTCACTAAATTCATCGACACGGTACAGCGCAAGGCCAGCGAGTCCGACTACCAGGTGACGGTCGTCATTCCACAGTTCATTCCGAAGAAGGGGTGGCACAACTTCCTGCACAATCAGTCGAGCTTGCTCATTCGCGCTCATCTGCTTTACCGGCGGGATGTTATTCTTACAACGGTTCCTTATCATTTGAAGAAATAGCTGCAGCCCGGACCCATGGCGGGGACGGGCTTTTTCTGCCTTTGCATCCGGTTCGCTTCCCACATCCGCTCCCAAGCGGCTGATGCTGATTCTTCTGAGATGGATTGGGAAGAGACTGGTAATTTACCGAAGGAAAGCGTACGCGCATGGCCGCCAACACCTTCGACATAGGCTTTTTTCTGGGGACAGGCAGCCTTAGGCTTTCAAAGCGTCTTATTTTTCTTTATAATGTCGGAATGGATGGGTCATGCATCGGGGAAATCTATCTAAATAAACATCTAGGAGACTCCATTTATGAGCTTGAAACACAATCTGCTTCGCAAGAAGCCGATTCCGTCTTTGACAGGCGGAGAAGTGCGTTCCGCATTGAAGAAACAGCTCGGCGTCATGGACTTGATCGTCCTTGGCGTCGGTTCTATTGTGGGAACGGGAATTTTCGTATTAACCGGCGTGACGGCCGCCACCCATGCCGGTCCGGGACTGATCTTGTCATTCCTCCTGGCAGGGCTGGTATGCGCCTTCTGCGCACTATGCTATGCCGAATTCGCCTCCACCGTGCCGGTAGCCGGCAGCGCGTATACGTACAGCTACTCCGCCTTTGGGGAAGGCCTCGCTTGGCTGATGGGCTGGGATTTGCTCCTGGAATACGGCTTTGCAAGCGCCCTCGTATCCAGCAGCTGGTCGGGATATGTGCAGAGCATTCTGTCCGGGTTCAATATTCATCTTCCTGTTGCCATTACAAGTGCCTTCAATCCTGCGAAAGGCACATACGTGGATGTGCCGGCGATCGTCATCGCGCTGTTGATTACATGGATCGTATCCCGGGGAGCGAAGGAATCCACCCGGCTCAACACCATCATGGTATATCTGAAGATAGCCGTCATCGTTCTGTTCATCGGTGTCGGAGTTTTCTACGTGAAGCCGGACAACTGGACGCCGTTCCTTCCGTTCGGCATCGAAGGGGTCATGACGGGGGCGGCCATCGCCTTCCTCGCATATATCGGCTTCGACGTCATCGCCACAGCTGCGGAGGAAGTGAAGCAGCCTCAGAAAAGCCTGCCAGTCGCCATATTAGGCTCTCTGCTTATCGTTGCCATCCTATACATTGCCGTTACGGCGGTATTAACCGGCCTTGTGCCGTATCATCTCTTGAACGTGAAAGACCCTGTCGCCTTCGCGCTGCTGTATATTGAGCAGGACTGGATGTCCTACTTCATCTCGCTCGGAGCCCTCGCCGGCCTGACCACCGTCCTCATGGGGGTATTGTTCGGTCAATCCCGGCTGCTGTACGCACTCGGTCGGGACGGCTTGCTCCCGAAACGGATGAGCTCGGTCAATCCGAAGACGAAGTCGCCCGTATTCAGCACTTGGGTATCCGGCATCTGCATCGCGGCGCTGTCGGGCTTCGTTCCGCTTGGAAACCTGGCGGACCTGGCCAGCATCGGCACGCTGTTCGCCTTTATTACCGTTTCTCTCGGCATCATTGTCCTGCGCAAGACGCACCCTAACCTGAAGCGGACCTTTCGCGTGCCGCTGGTTCCATGGCTGCCCTTAATCGCCACGCTCAGCTGCTTGTACCTGCTCACGACGCTGCAGCGGATCACCTGGATCGGGTTCATCGTCTGGATCGGGCTCGGCATCATTATCTACGCCGTGTATGGTTACAGGCACAGCTCGCTGCGCCAAGACGCAGCACCAGACGAATCCTGACTTCGAGTGAACGTCTTGCGCGCTACCATAGATTAAACCAGCCTTGACCTCATCATTAACGAAGAGAAGAAGGGACTCTCCCGTAAGGTCCATTGACCTGGGACAGTCCCTTCTCTTTTCTTATAAGTAAGTTGTTGAGCTGAGCGCTCTAGGATTCCATCACGCCTTTAGGGGCAGCCGTCGGCCCGGCAGGCATGCCTTCAACCGGCACCTTGGCGGCGGGAAGCTTTATGCTGACGAACGAGGATACCAGGAATATGGCTCCTGCCGTGAAATATACCGCAACGATCGACGATGCCGCCATATACCATCCCGTCAGTCCGGAGCCGATCAGCAGCATGCCGGTAAAGACCGGCGTCATGACGCCATTGAGACGCCCGATATATTGTTCATCAACCTGCCGCATCATCAGTGCCATCAAGACGGTTTGCGCCAGCGCCATCAGCACGCCCGTAACAAAACGCATGGCACCGGTCAGGAGCGGCCACTTCGACAGTACTTCGATGCATGTGGACACCCCCAGGAAGGCAAGACCAGCAAACAGAAGATACGAGCCTTTCACCCTCCCGGCGATGACGGCAGCAATAATCCCCCCGATCAGCATCCCTGCACCCTCAAGCGCGGTAAACCACTGCACGCTGGTCATATCCAGCATCAACCGCTCGGTGATGACAAAGATATCGAGCGGCTGGACAAGTCCCGCCCCGAGCGCCAGAAGAACATAAACCACCAAAAGAACCTTCAGCCATCCGGTACGACCGATGTAGCGGAAGCCCTCCTTCAGTTCTTCTGTAAAAGAGCTTGCAGAGTCGGCCCTATCCGCTGCTTCATCCACATGCGAGGGGAGGAATGCCAATACGGCGGCAGAGCCGGCAAATATGACAAGCAGGCTAATCAAAGACGCTTCGAGGCCGAAGGCTTGATAGATCGTCGTCCCGATCATCGGCCCTAGAATAATGAACAGCGACATGAGCGCCTGGGACAATGCCGTCGCCGACGAGACATGCTCATCCGGCAAGCAGCGCTTGATGATCTTGAACGAGGACGGCTGGGAGAATTGGGAGACAACGGCCGAGATCAGCGTCACGGCGAAGGCCGCCTGCCAATATCCTGCAAATACGACGAACAGGATGAGCAGCACGGATAAGAAACTCAGGATGTCCCCCCAAATCATCGTGCGCTTCGGCCGCCAGCGGTCGGCTAGTACGCCGCCGATAATCGAAACCAGAAAGATCGGCGCATATTCAATAACGGTCAGAAGCGATATGGCTACCGGGTTATGATGGCTTTTCTCCATAATGAAGTAGAGCAGCGCCATGTTGCGGATCCAGATGCCGATGTTCTGCAGGACATCCGAAATCGTGAGCAGTACAAATGCTTTGTTGCGAAACAGATGCTTCATTGTTCATGCCCCCTTAGTTGAAACCGACTAGTCGGTTTATTTATATTCATAAAAGCACGGAGCATGCCTTCGCATGTTCCTATGCTTTATCAAAAGAAGCTTGGTCATCCGGTCAGTCCTCGGCTCGCCCAGTCATCACCCCTTGCAGAAAAATGCTGACGCCCTTCCGGTACAGCATGCGCAATTCCTCTTGTGACCGTTCATAGAACGTGGTCGACAAGCCGTCGAGAAGGGATCCGAATATAACGGATACTTCCTCGATATCCTCCGGAGAAATGATTCCTTGATCGGCACCCTCCTCCAGGATTTCCAGGTACAGGGCCCGCGGCCCCTGCAGGATCGCCAGCAATTTATTCAGCAGCGTATTGTCATTCGGCTGGTTGATGTAAAATTCCTCTGCAACCTTCGTGAGCGGGTTTTGAAAATCATCGACCATATGATCAGCGATCCCATACAGCTTCTCTTCAAAGCTTCCGTACTTCGCCTTCTTCTCGTGCCATGCTTCCATCCATTCCTGATTCTGTTTGGCAAGTAGCTGGATAAAGAGATCCTCCTTGCTGTCAAAATGGTAATAGATGCTGCCCTTGCTGGCACCGGTAAACTTGACCAATTCGTCCATGGACGTTGCCGCATATCCGCGCTGGATGAAGAGCATCTTCGCTTTCTCCAGAATAAGGTCCCGCTTCCGTTGAGCTTTCTCTGTTGCCATCGAAAAGCACTCCTTGCTACAATGAATTGCCGTTACGGACAAGGTCCTGCAGCCCTTCTTGGGTGGAACCAGAGCCCGATTTATCGCCATTGTTCAAACCAATTCGTTGATTTCAGAAAAAAACCGACTATGCGGTTTAATTTCATCCATCATACCCCAACCCTCCCGCAATGTAAAGGAAAGGCCTGAATAACTAGAACAGGAGGGCTTTCGTTTTATCGAAAACCCTCCTGTCATCGTGCTGCCTACATTCTTAGCTATGATTCGTCTTATTCCAAATTCCAGACAGCTCTGTCCATCTTCATCGGATCCCCGAAGCTCAGCTGCAGACCTTTGGCATCTTTAGCTACCTCATAGGAAATTTCACCCTTCAGCTCCTCCCCGGGTGCTATGGTTCCATCGAGGGTCTGCACATCCGAGGAGATCGCCGGCGTATAGTGCACCTCCTGGTCATCTGTCAGCGCAAACGATAAGGCGGACGAAATGACCACCGGCTCGGTTCCGTTATTTTTAACGGTTAGATCGACAACCTTGAACATATTGCCATCCTGGGGCTTTTTATAATCGTCCCCTTCCGATTCCCGCAATCCGTTCAGCGTAATCACGATTCCGTAATAGTCGATCGTATCGCCGACAACGCCTGTCTCGCCGGCACTCAGCTTCTTGCCACCGTCCGGCGTAGCGGTCTGATCCTCTTGGGGCTTGGCTGAAGGGTCTTCAGCGGATCCTGAGGCATTGCCTGAATCGCCGCCTCCGCTTACGGCAGGGGGCTGTTCCGCCGGCGGAGCAGCCTGATCATTCGAGCAGGCTCCAATAAGCAGCATCGTCAGTATTGCAGCCGAAATTTTTATCATCATCGGATTCATCCTCATTCATATTACCTCCTATCGCAGTCATGGCTTGATTAGAATCTTTCCTTAATCCTGAACTTAAATAGTTTCGCCATGCATTCGCAAAATCCTGCATAAACACGAAAAAGCCCCCTGGAAAGGGGGGCTTCGAAGGGATGAGTTATACGTGCACAGGTGTCTCGGTTTGGATTTCAGGCAGCGCCTGCAATCCCGCCGTATTCAGGAAGTTCCACGGCTTGTTGTAATGCGGCTGGAAGAAGAAATCGATAAAGGCCAGCTGGTCAATCGTCATCCGGTTCTGGATGCATACCGACAGCGTGTTGATCGACTGGGTCAAGTCTGCCTTGGAAATCACTTGGGCACCGATTACGCGGCGGGTTTCCGTCTCATATACGACCTTCAATGTTACCGATTCAGACGTCGGCATAAATTCCGGACGGTAATGATCGGTGATCGTTACGGCTTCGACCTGAAGTCCTTCATCCTTAGCGGCTCCTTCCGTCAGCCCAGTGGACGCGATGTTATGCTCATAAATTTTGAGGCCCGAGGTGCCTTGCGTCCCCATATAAGGGGTGGTGTGCTTCACCAAATTGCGGGCAACCAGCGTCCCCATCCGCACGGCGTTCGTCGCCAGCGGAATGTACATCATCTTGCCTGTCGGGTTATAGAGCACCGAGCAGCAATCGCCCGCTGCATAGACATCTGGCTTATTGGTCTGCATGTACGAGTTCACAACGATGGCTCCGTTGTCGAGCATGTCGACCTGTCCTTTAAACAGCCCTGTGTTCGGACGGAAGCCGATGCAGAGGATGACCAGATCCGTTTGGATTTCTCCCTTGTCGGTAATCACCTTGTTTACTTTGCCCTCCTCTCCCTGGAAGGAGGTTACCGTCTGACCGAGTGCCAGCTCAATTCCTTTTTCCCGGAAAGAATTCTCGATCTGATCACTGAATTCACGGTCCAAATATTTGTTCAGAATGCGGTCAGCGCTGTCGATCAGCGTAACCTGCTTGCCGTTTTGCTGAAAGGCCTCGACCAGCTCGACGCCGATATACCCGGCACCTACGACGGTGATATGCTTCGCATGACGCGCTTTTTCGATAATCGTATTGGAATGGCGGTAATTCTTCGAGAGCAGGATATTGTCCAGGTCAATGCCCTCAAGTTTCGGAACGATCGGCCAAGAGCCGGTCGTAATGATCAGCTTGTCGTACGTATCGTCAAAGGTTTCGGACGTGACCAGATTGCGCACCTTAAGGGTTTTGCGGTCGGTATCAACCGATACGATCTCGTGGCGCATCTTGGTGTCGACGCCCAGCTCTTCGAGCTTTTCCGGCGAGGAATAGAATAATCCATCCGGATCCTTCACGACGCCTCCGACATACAGTGCAATGCCGCACGATAAAAAGGAAATATTGTCATTGCGTTCATAAACGGTAATCTGTGCATCTGGATACAGCTTGGCGGTATTTACAATGGCAGACGTTCCTGCATGGGTACAACCAATAACGGCAACTTTCATGGTTTTTCCTCCTCCAAAGTAAAGCTTGTATTTGTTTAAGATGATCTGTTTGGCATGGAATCATGCTTGGTAACCGTTGATGCCATTTTGATCCGATGCCCAAGCTCGTTTGTGAATTAATTCACTTTTTACTATGGTTTCATTATAATGTGATTTTATTCACATTTCAATAGGCTTTTGAAATAGCCACACTTTGTTCACAAATTCACAATCTTGTTGTGACTCATTCCATTGATTCTTATGATTGCGCAAACGGCAGACTGTTATTCCGATTTTGAGACTGGATAAAAGGGAATGAACGAGCTGGCTTCAGAGCATACTAATTCGGTCGTTTCCGCCAGGTACGTTTGACACCGAAGCCAGATGTTTTGAAAGGGGCTGCACAGCAAAAAACAGGACTGCAGTGACCGGATCGTCCAGCTAGATCCCGGCACTTACAGCCCTGCTCTTCGCATTCGCAAAACTCTCGAAATCTTTAATCCAGCAGCGATTCAATTGCGCTTCTCATCGATTCAGGGGTCTCCCGCGGCTCAAACCGCTGCACGACTTGACCCTCCCGATCTACAAGAAACTTGGTGAAGTTCCAGGCAATCTCTCCGTTTCCTTCAGGACCTGGCTGCTGAGACTTCAAATATTGAAAGAGCGGATGGGCTTCTTCCCCGTTTACATCAATCTTCCCGAAAATCTTGAACGTTACGCCGTAATTCAATTGGCAGAACGATTCCGCTTCCTCGCTTGAACCCGGCTCCTGTCCTCCGAACTGGTTGCAAGGAAAGCCTAGCACCTCCAGACCTCTGGACTTGTACTGCTCATATAACTCCTGAAGCTCCCCGTACTGCGGAGTCAGCCCGCATTGGCTGGCCGTGTTCGCAATAAGCAGCACATTGCCCTTATAATCCTCAAGCGAAATGGCTTTGCCTTGTGTATCGACGGCTTGATAATCATAGATTGACATCATTCATTCCCTCCTCTATAGTGCGACCCTGTTTGGATTACGCTGATCCGGCGTGCACCATCTATTCCTCATCATACCTGAAATCATGGGGTGAAACCAAATTTCGATACCTCGGACTGATACCCAAATGAAAACATTTGTATTATGATAATTTTATATTTATCGGGGCAGGCAAAAAAACTAACAGTCTGATTCGCCGCGAAGGCTCGTCTGATTCGTCCTATCCCTTCCCGGGAATGGGATTGGATGGATGTGCCCTGCTGCAGCCGCACTGCTGCAATTTAACATGTAAGCGAGGAAAAAGCATGAAATTGTACCCAGAAATGTTTTTATCCCCTTGGCATCTCATTGTCCTCCTCTTTGTCCTAATTGCATGGGTAGGACTTATGATTGGCCGTTACGACCGGAAAACCATACTGCGCAGTACCGGCCTCACGGCTTTGGTATTTTATTTTATCGTGACGATTCCCGTGGGACTGATCACCCAAGACTCCTTGTATAAACAAGAAACGATGCAGGCGAAGCTCGATCAAAGATTCGAGGAAAAGAAGGAGAAATCCAGCCTGACGAGCGTCCAGGATCATATCATGGTTTATGTCGGAGCTTACAAAAATGATGATGGTGCCGATATTCTCGTCTATGCCGGCAATTACCACAGCAGCGAAACATTCACCGGCAATATAAAAGTTTCCGTTTACGATAAGGACAAAGAAGACGTATTTGCTAAAACTTACGAGCACGTGACGCTCGCACCCGGGGAGAAGAAGGAGCTCGACACGACATATACAAGTCAGCCGATGGATACCTACTACATCCAATACGAAGCGCAGCCCTAGGGCTGCGCTTCTGTGATCTCATATGGGGCGCAGCGACGACAGGTATTCTCGACACGTGCGATCATGTCAAACACCACACATGCAACCGACAAGCTTTATGCTCACTACTCACTAAAGAAGTTTATTTTGCGCGATCATCCATCCGTCAATTGGTGAAGCGTACGGGAACAGAATAGCTGCTTCCGCTCAGCATTACAGCTACTGACCCTTTGACAAATCGATCTCCGATTCCGGGGTGTGCTGGGCTGGTCTGTACGGTTCAGGCGCCGGTGGCAAATTCTTGGCATCGCGGTTCTTCCGCAATCGGCGAACCCCAAGATAGATCAGACCATATAGGGGCAGAAGCATGAAGGACATGGCTATGAGATTCCCGGACATCATGTAGGACGGATCGGTTTCGACATCCGAAAAGTCCACAAAAAAGAATGAAACAAGTGAAGCCAAGGAAAAAATAATCATCTGCAGCCAGTGCATCCATTTCACTAAGGTAAAGAACAATATGCACGAGCACCCGAATAATATAGTCGTGTACCCGTAATTATTCGGGTCAATCGAGCCGTTCTCGGCCAATCTTACCAGCCAAAAGCCGATGGCGAATTGAACCGGGAATACGAGCCAAGCCAGCTTGCCGACCCCGCGAAAGGCGGATTTCCTTTTTCTCAGCTCCTCCTCGTATTCCAGACGCTTCATCTCATGCTCAAGCTCTTCCAATTCGGCTTCCGTATACTCGCGATGCTGCTCCTCTTCGATAAGCTGTTCCATGTACGGACGGAAGTCACGCTCGATATTCCCGTCAAATTCCGCTGCCTTCAAATCCTCATCGCTCCGCAGCTGCTGCGGCACCGATGCATCACGGAAATCATGGATGACGAGCGAGGTAAGGTATAACGGTATATTTCTTCGGCCCATGGCCTCCAGCCAGCGGTTCGCGTCCATCGGATCCAGGAACGGAACGGCGATGGCCCGCTCCCCCATCCCGCTTCGGGCAATCAGGTACAGGACCGGCATCAATTCGAACATCGCGCTTTTTTCCATCATTTTGGTTTTCTTATAAGCATAGCTGTATTGGAGCACGTAACGGCCATAGTACATCTCCACCACATCGGTCAGGAAGACGCTCCCTTGCTCCGATTCTCCCGTAGCCGAATCCCACAGCTCGTATTCAACGCGATCCTCATACAGCGCGAATCGGTCCAGATGCGTATTGGCCCACACCTGTTTTCTCAGGCTTTTCAACAATTTGACCAACATGATCATTCCGACAGGCACGGCCAGCAAGCTAAGCCAGGTCCAGACGGAAGGCCAGCGAAGCAGAAGGATTACCGGGCCGACGATCAGCCCAAGGCCGATCAGTATGCCGATCGTATACGCCTCAAACGTCAGCACCCAGTAAAAGGGCTGCATCTTGGGCTTTTTCTGCTCATGAATCAACAGCGACATGCAGGCAACTCCTTTGTCTTCAACGATTGACTATCATCCTTTATGTATAAATGCTCTAACCTTTATAATACGGCAAAATCCTTTCCAAGAGGAGATGAATTTAGGCCCTATTTTAGGAAGCTCCATGTATATCTATCGGACAAAGATGGCGGTAAATCAAAAAAAGCCTTCCCCGGCATCACCTGCCGGAGAAGACCTATGACGCTCTTTGAAAATGCCTAAGCCTAGCGTTTCTGGGCCAGCTTGACGAGGAGATGAGCCAGCTTGTGCTGCTCCTCTGGTGTGCCCACCTTCCACAATTCCTGAAGAAGCTTCTCCTCCGAATTTCTAGGCTCTTCGTTTGCAGCCAGATAGCCGGCCACCTTTTCCGCCGCCTGGGCAAGCTGCTCCTCATTCAATCCGATGCTCTCGGCCAGCTGAATTCGCTTGTTCAAATAGGCCTGAAACGAGTCGAAATCAGCCAGGATCCGCTCCTTCTCCTTATCGTCAATCCGATCTATCGCGTCATCGACCTTACTTACATCGAGCTCACCGTTCTTGTTCACGACATGATTATGTTCAGACATGATAACGCCTCCTTGTGATTGGATTAGATAACGATCAGTTATTAACCGCAAGGCCTGCAAATGAACCACCGGATGGCGTTAACGGCCGCGCCGTCCACCGCTCCGGCCGCTCCCTCCCCGGCTGCCGGAGCCGCGGCTGCCGCCCTGGTTGGCCTGGCCCCGGGCGGAGCTGCCGCTGCGGCCTCCGGATCTTGTCGATCCACGGCCGGCACCGCCTTGGCTCTTGCTCTGCCCGCGGCTGCGCTCTTCCGCGCCTGCACGTCTCCCGCGCCCGCCGCTCTCTTCCCTGCGTGGCTGCTCCGCTCTCCCCTTGGCTTGGGAGCGGCCTCCCCGGCCATCGGCGCTGCCGCCTCCTCCCCGGGAGCTGCGGTCCGACTGGCCGCGGCGTGCCGAGCCCGTTCCGCCTTCTCTTCGCCCGCCGCCTTGCCCCCGCTCACGGTCAGACTCAAGCGAAGAGACATGTCTAGCTTTTCTCGGACGGCCGGACTCCATACCCGCATTGTCCGCGCGCTCCTCCTGGACGTTCCCCTCGTGTGCGTCATAGCGCACCCGCTTCAAGCGAAGCGAGATGCCCTCCTCGATCCGCGCCAGGTCCGAACGGTCCTTGGCAGCCATAAAGGTCACTGCCATTCCGCTGCCTCCCGCGCGCCCGGTCCGGCCGATCCGGTGGATGTAACTTTCAACATCATGGGGCATATCGTAGTTAAAAACATGGGTAACCCCTTCCACATCCAGCCCCCGGGCTGCCACGTCCGTGGCGACCAAGAGCTGAAGCTTGGCTTCCCGAAACCGTTTCATGACCGCTTCACGCTTGGCTTGGGACAGATCGCCGTGAAGCTCGTCCGATTCGTATCCGGCAGCGAGCAGGGCTTCGTTTAGAGCCGATGCCCGCCGCTTGGTACGGCAGAAGATGATGGCAAGAAACGGCCGGTAGCGCTCGATCATGGCCCGAAGGGCGTCCTGCTTGGACCGGTCGGTGCACTCGACAACCACCTGCTTGATCTGCTCCAACGGAATGGGGGATGCCCCTTTTATAACAATATCTTCAGGTTTATTCATGTAACGAGCCGCAAGCTGCTTCACCCCTGCAGGCATCGTAGCCGAGAAGAGCATCGTCTGGCGTCGGTATGGAAGGGCATCGATCAGCGCCTCCACTTCGGCCAAAAAGCCCATATGCAGCATTTGATCCGCTTCATCGAGCACGAGCATTTTAACCCCGCCGAGCTCCAGTGTGCCGCGTCGCAGATGATCCAGCAGCCTTCCCGGCGTGCCGATAATCAAATGCCGGCCGCCTTCCAGCTTGCGCAGCTGCTTCTCGACATCCTGGCCGCCGTACACGGCCAATATTTTAATCCCGTCCGGTTCCCCTGCGGTCAGCTTCCGGGCTTCCTCCGTGATTTGGAGGGCCAATTCCCGGGTTGGCGCGATGATGAGCGCTTGCGGGAAAGGACGATTCGGATCGATATGCTGCAAAATCGGGAGCATAAAGGCCAGCGTTTTGCCGGTTCCGGTCCGCGCCCGGGCAATGACATCCTTCCCTTCAAGCAGCAGCGGAATCGTCTCCTGCTGCACCGGCGTCGGTACCGCGATTCCCTGCTCCTTCAATTTTCTCACTCTCTGCTCGTCAATGCCCAGCTGTTGAAAGTTCGGCAAACGTTCCACCTCATTTAAGTATTTTTCGCTATTGAATCGTATTAAGAAACTGACAAACGACCCTGTCTTTGGTAATGTCAATATTAGAAGATTCATCCCACCACGGCAAGGAGGTGTCCCGAATGAATCCGCTCCAGCTCATAGTCACTGTACTCGTTCTGCTGATCCTGCTCACCTTGATTAACATGATGATGAATTATGTTTCAAGACGGGACGGGGAGCCGCCCGTCCCCCTTAAGAGAAAGCTGTGGCTTGTTCCGCTTCTCGCAGCCTTTATCATTGTACCGATCGAGCTGTTCTCCATCCTGTATGCACTCCTGTTCCGGGTGACCGATTCTGCGGGACAGATGCTTGCCTATAACAGCGGCGGCGTGCTGCTAAGCCTGCCCCTGCTGCTCTTGATCGGGTTTCTGATCTTTGAAGGCCTCGTGCACCCGATCATGATCACCCTGCTGCGCCTATGGCTGCGGCGGGACGCTTCCGTATACGTCAAGCAGACCGTCACCGTGATCACCGATTCGATCCTGATTTACGCACTGGCGTCGGTGATCCCTGCCGTTCCGGTCGGCAGCTGGCTCCATGCGCTCATCATCGCCGTTTTCTATCATCTCATAGAATGGGTCCTGATCGGCATTCAGGCTTGGATCCAGCAGCGTAAACGGGCCAAAGCCGCGGCCCCTGGCTAAACAGCCTTGATAAGCCCACGAGCTAGAAACGCCCCGATTTAAAGATCGAATACAGCAGCCATGCCACCATGAGCAGCGCCACGATGAACCCGACCTCGATCACCGGGAAATTCCATAGCATCATGGGCTCCCGGCTCAAGGAGGAACCGATGATAAGTCCAACCATAATGATGCTGAAGGCCAGCAAAACGATGCTGAATGAGAGCCGGTTGCTGATCTGGTCCAGCTTCCGCATCAGCTGCTGCAGCTCCGGCACGCTGATTTCCACCCGGAGCTTCCCTTTGCTGATCAAGGCCGACAGCTGCCTGGCCTGTCCGGGCAAATCCAGCAGACTTTCTGCAAGCCCCGCCAACCCGTCCAGCACCTTCCTTCCAATCCTGCGCGAATTATAGCGCTCCTTCAGCAGCTTCCGTCCGAAAGGCTCCGCCATGTCGATGATGCTGATTTCCGGATCCAGCATTTCGATGACTCCTTCCAGCGTCAGCAGCGATTTGCCGAGCAGCGTCAAATCCGGCGGGAGCATAATCCGGTGCCGCTGGGCAACGGTGAACAGGTCGGTAAGCGCCTTCCCCAAGCGCACTTGAGAGAACGGCACGTCATAATATTCGCTCCGCAGCCGATCCATATCCGACCGCAAGGCGTCCATATCGCAATCATCGGGTATGAGTCCCATCTTGGAGATCGCGCGGATCATCCCTTCCGAATTTCGGCGCATCAAAGCAATGATCAGCCCCGAAAGATGATCCCTCATGTCCTCGCTCAACTGCCCGACAAGTCCAAAATCCAGGAAGACGAGCTTTCCGTCCTCGGCGACAAGCAAATTGCCCGGATGGGGATCAGCATGGAAAAAGCCTTCGATAAAAATCTGTTGAAGCATGCCGTCTATAAGATGCTCCGCAATCTCCTTCAGGTCATAACCCTTCGCGGCCAGCTCCTGCCGGCGGCTAAGCGTAATGCCCTCCGCGAACTCCATCATCAGCACTTTCGAGGATGTATATTCCCAATATATCCGCGGAATACGGATATACTCATGGTCATCCAGCCGGGATGAAATCTTCTCCGCGTTACGTGCCTCGTGACTGTAATCCAGCTCCGCCATCATCGCTCTGGCAAATTCATCCACAATCCGGTCGACCCGGTACTGCTTCACCCAATCCCAGTGGCGCTCGGCGATCGAGATCATGTCCCGCAGGATTTCCAGATCGCGGCCGATCATCCTGGCCACACCCGGCCGCTGTACCTTGATCGCCACACGCTCGCCGCTCTTCAGCCGGCCGGCATGCACCTGTCCGATCGAAGCGGCGGCAAGCGGCTTCTCTTCAAATTCCTGCAGTACTTCATGTATCGGCATGCCCCATTCCTGCTCGATCAGCTCCCGCGCGCTGGCGGAAGAGAACGGAGGAACCCGCTCCTGCAGCTTGACCAATTCCTGGATAATATGGTCAGGCAGCAGATCCGATCTTGTGCTCGCTAATTGGCCCAGCTTCACGAATGCCGGTCCAAGATCCTCCAGCACCCTCCGAATCCGTTCCCCGAGCGTAACGGTCTCCGGCTGCTCCCTGGAGCTCCAGCGGACGGGCATCGACAGGACATGGAACAGTCCCATCTCCTCCACCATATAGCCAAAGCCATGGCGCATTAGCGCCATGGCGATTTCCCGGTAGCGTCCGGCATGCCTCATTCGGACCGCCATCTAATCCTGCTGCGGCCCTTCCAATTCCACGATTTTCCTCTCAAGGACAGCGATGCGCTGTTCCAGGCTCGCGACATCGGTTCCTTTCGGCACGTCCAGTTCGGACAGTACGCGCTGCACCTGTTCATAAATATACGTCTTGATCTGGGACTGCTCTTCCTCGCCGCGTTCAATGAGGCGATTCACCAGCGCTTTGGATTCTGTGGGCGCCAGCTCCCCGCGCTTAACCAGATCGTCCACGATTTTCTCGACTTTTTCTTTGCTGACAACGGTAAGGCCCAATCCTAACGAGATTGCTTTCTTAAAAAGATCACTCATGATTTTATCCCTCCCGATCTTGTCTGGTTCCATTATAACCGTTCGCGCTGGTAAAAACATCTATCCGCAAAGCTTCAGTACCCATGTCCTGTGAGCGCTCCCGGTTTATAGGCCGGCATTGTGAAAATTTAGATTCCAGCCGCTCCCCGGGTCAAATCTAGAGACGAACAAAGCCGTTTCGCTCTATAACTGTGCTGATGGGAAGTCGATCTTTGGATTTTGCAAAATCCCATATACTTAGAATTACCCGGATCCGGCCGTAAATATGAGGGCATGGATACCGATCTGTTAACGCCTAGTCGAGGAAAAGAAAACAGACCGACAGGGCATTGCCCCACGGTCTGCACGAATAGGATCACTCAATCTTAATCGTCGTAACGATCATCGTCATCGTCGTCATGATCATTATCGTCATGATCATTATCGTAACGGTCGTCGTGATCATCGTCATGATCGTCATCATGATCATCATCGCCGTGATCGTACTCGGACTTTACGATTTTCCCGCTCAGGGCGTTGACCTCGACTTCCATGCTGCCTTTGGAGGTCTTCACTTCAACGTCATAGATCCAGCGGTTATCGTCCTCATCCAGATCGACGTCAGTCACCGTGCCGCCTCCCGCATGCTTCAATGCAGCTGCAGCGGCCTGTCCTGCGCCGATCAAGCCGCTGGGATAACGATCGCGGTCATCATCAAAATCATCATCTCCATCATAGTGGTGGTGATAATCGAAAGTCCGCTTCCCGAGCGTTTTGCCGGTTGATGCGTCAATCCATAGCTTGGTGCCCCGATCACTTTGTTGGATGTACACCTTATAAGCGAGCTGTCCTTTATAGTGTACCAGATCGATATCTTTTACCGTTCCTTTAGCGACAGCCAGAGCAAGCTGCTCCGCCTTCTCGACACTGATCAGCTGCTTGCCCGCTTGCGCTGCAGTCGTCGTACCGGTGCTTGCACTTCCGTTCGAGCCCGCAGCCTGCACGGCATTATATCCGTATACGCCGCTTGCCGCTATAGCCACGGACAGCGCGCCGGCCCACAGTATTTTTTTCTTCATCTTGTTCTTTCCCATCGTAATTACCTCCTCATGTCTTATCGATCGTTCTCTTTACAATTTCACTATAACGCTCCAATATGAGAGCATTCAGAGAGAAAGATTAGAAAACGATGATAAATGATAAAAGAGGTTGTTCAAATTTATCACGAAGTGAAATCAAGCAGTAACTCGGCATCGAATCTTGCTTACGTTTCATCCATTGTCTTAATCATCCCACGTTACGGTCATAATCTTGCCGGTAATGGCATGAACCTGGATCGTGGCTTCCCGCCCGTCGCTCTTCTCAATTTCGACCAGGTAATAACGAACGCCGTCATCCTCGCGGTATTCGATATCCTCGATCGTCCCGGGAACCTTAGCAAGTGACACCTTCTCGGCGTGCTCCCTTGTGATCATCCGCATCGGCGGATTCTCTGGTTCGTTGCCTTCGCCATCGTCAGAGTCTTCCGGGGTTCCGCCTGATCCCTCCCCGTTCGGCGCAGGTGGAGGATTACTCCCCTGGCCTTGTCCCTGGCCCTCGCTCTGACCCGTCCCGCGGTTATCCGGCTCAGAAGTCTCGGGCTGCTGTCCGGTCGGATCCTGATTGCCAGACTCGCCCTTTCCCTTCTCCAGCTGTTCGATCGACACAATGCTTCCCTCGCGGGCATCCACAGCCAAATCATATTTGCCTTGATCGGACACCAGCTGAACCCGGTACACATCGCCGTCCAGCGCTGTATCCGTTATCGTCCCATTGGGGTAGAGAGTTTCCACTTTACCTATAATTTCATCCTCGCTCATACGCTCCGACGAAACACTGAACGGCTTCCACAACAACGTACCGGCCACCACGACCACGACCAGCAGAAGAGCGCCCATCAGCATCCCCATTTGTTTACGCATCCCAATCACCTCGGGTATATTTTGTTCATTAACGCAAGTATACCGCAGCAAGGTTAGAAATCGATGAGAAACAAGAGGGCGTTTAACCTTAACCTCAGGTCTCGGGAGGCTGCAGCCGGATCGTGGCGGTGGTGCCGACTCCCGGCAGGCTTTCGAGCTCCAGCTCTGCCCCGATGGCCTCCGCAATCTCCTTCGCCAGCGACAAGCCGAGGCCCGCGCCGCCGGTCTTCCTGCCGCGAGCTTCATCGACCCGGTAGAAACGGTCAAACACATGCTCCAGATCTTCCTTCGATATGCCGATCCCCCGGTCAATGACCCGAATATATACCCCGGGCGGCTTCCTTCCGACTTCGATGAC
Organism: Paenibacillus sp. FSL W8-0919; assembly: GCF_038003785.1. NCBI lineage: Bacteria > Bacillati > Bacillota > Bacilli > Caryophanales > Paenibacillaceae > Paenibacillus > Paenibacillus sp. FSL W8-0919. Next base: position 1,652,628 of record NZ_JBBOPV010000001.1, on the reverse strand, counting down.
GATCGACTCATCGCTGTACTTGCGGGCGTTATCAAGGAGGATGAACAGCAGCTGCTTCAGCCTGCGGCTGTCCGTCCAGGCGTGCACCTCGCCTTCAGCGCGGACGTCAACCTTCCGCCTGTAGGCATCCCGGATCGCACGTGCCGATCCGTTTGCCAGCTCGGAGAGCTCCACGGATTCCATCTCGATCTTCCATGAATCCTGATTCCTTGCCAGCAGCAGCAGCTGCTCGGTCATCTCCTTCATTCGGATCGCTTCCGAATGGATCGCTTCCACCGATTCCTGAAACAGCTCCGGCCGCTCAAGCCCTCTGCGCTTCAGCAGGCTGGCATAGCTCTCGATAATCGTCAGCGGCGTCTTCAGCTCGTGCGAGGCGTTGGATACGAACTGCTCCTGCTTCTCATGATTGCTCTCGAGCAGCGTGATCATATCATTGAATGCCGCACCCATCTCCGTCAGCTCGTTCTTCGGCTGCTCCCCAAGCTCGATCCGGCGGAACCGTCCGCTCTCGCGGATATCCTTCATCGTGCGGGTCAGCGCCGTAATCGGCTGCATGATCAAGCGCCCCAGCACGCGGGTCGACACAATGATCGGAAGCAGTCCTATGGCCGTCACGGCCACGAGCACGAGACGAAGCGCCTTCAGAATATCCATCGTCGGAGCAAGCGTACGCGCAAGCTGAATATTGTTGACCGAGCCGTCCGGCCAAATAACCGGGATCGAGGCGAATGCGTACTTTTCCCCTTGAATCGTTATCACCCGCACTTGCTCCCGGGTATCATACGGCTCATCCAGGCCGTCCAGCTCCACGCCCGGTGCCGTCGTCAACTGTTCGGGGCTGCTGTTATCGGGCATGACCACCTTGATTCCAGCGCCAGCCGGAACATAGCTGCGCTGCAGGTCGGCGAGCGGTACGGATTTCGCTGCCTCCACCATATTACCGGCAATCTGCACGGCTTCGGCCTTCGTCTGCTTAAGCTGGCTATCCACCGTCAAGCGGCTGAATACAAAATAGACCAAAATATTCATGACGATCAGAATGACAGCCACAAGTACGGATGAATAGAGATGAATTCGGCTGCTCAGCTTCATGGACTGTCCTTAAGCACATAGCCGACGCCGCGGACGGTATGAATCAGATCAGGCAGGCCGTCAAGATCGATTTTCTTACGCACATAACGTATGTAGACATCGACGACATTCGTATCGCCGTAATAGTCATATCCCCATACCGCGGCCAGAATTTGCTCGCGGTTCAGCACCTGTCGTTGATTTTTGAGCAGGTAAACGAGCAGATCGAATTCGCGGGGCGTCAGCTCGATCTTCGTTCCGGCCCTGACGACCTCGCGCGTTCCTTCATGGAGTTTAAGGTCTCCCGCGGAAAGCCATTCTCCTCCCGGTTCAATGTCGTTCTGGCGCGTCCCCTGAAGTCGAAGCGCTGCCCGGATTCTGGCGAGGAGCTCCTCGATCTGGAACGGCTTCGTGATATAATCGTTAGCCCCCAGATCAAGACCCGACACCTTATCCTCAACCGAGCTCTTGGCGGTGAGCAGCAGCACCGCCGTGTGCGTATCCTGGCTCCGGATGCGCCGCAGCAGCTCGATGCCGCTCATGCCCGGCAGCATGACGTCTAACAGAATCAGATCGAAGGACCCGCTTCGATATACGCTCAGCGCATCCGGTCCGTTATCCGCTTTGGCAACCTCATAGCCCTCGCTCTCCAGCTCAATTTCCAGCAGGCGGGATATTTTAGCTTCATCTTCGACGATTAAAATCTTCCCGTTATTCATCCATTCCCTCCTACAGGCATGCTCCGTATGATTTAGCCCGGAACGCGCGCCGCCCATTTGGCGGCCTGCGTGATGAGCCTCCGAAGCTGCGGCTGAAGGAAGCTCGGCTCATGATGGCCCGGCATCACAAAGACCACCCGGCCGATGCCGTACGTATGGCACCAAGCGGCCGGCCACTGCTGACCCTCATATTCATAGTGAAGCAGCACCGTTTTTTCCGTAAACGGGCTAAAGGTGAAGCGATACGGCTCCTCATCCAATACAAACGGCTCCACGCCTTCCGTAATATCATGATCGGTCTCGGCGGGAACGAAATACAGCTTATCCATCGGCGGATGGCCGTCAAAACGCGCTCCGATGAGCTGGGCCAGCTCATACCGGTTAGCCAGCGTAATCCCGTTATGAATGACAAGCAGGCCTCCGCCGCCGCTGACATAGGACAGCAGGCCCGCCGTCTGCCGGGGAGATACGCGTTCATCCCACAAGTCGCTGTAGGCAATGCACAGCTCATAGGGATACAGATTGCTCTCGTGGAGCATTTTATGATTTTCGGTGCACTGCACCGTGAACATGTCGTTTAAAAGATGGGTCACCTGTTTATCGATCCCTTGGAGCGGGTGAAACTTGGGGTGGGTGTAGCTGCCTAGCAGCAGTGCTTTTCTTTTATCCATGGGGCATCCTCCTATTTACTACTTACAATATTACACACGATGGTCCATTACATGCACGAGCCTAAGACTCTATCCGGAAGACACCGTCTCCCTCCCCTATCATGCCATTAATTCGCCGATTGGGCAAAATATCGGCCGAGCTCGACCATCATGCTGCCCATGCGCTCATCCTCGGGGACAAGCAGGCGCGTGATCCCTTCCTCGCGCAGCCCCTGCGCCGTTACCTTGCCGACGGCAACGGCGATCACCGGTCCGCGGAATGCCTCCAGCACCGCTTCGAGCTTGCCGTGATCCTTGGCGAAATCAGCCAGAAACCGGAATTGCGGCGCACTGGTGAACGCAACGGCATCAACCTTGCCCTGGATAATTTCGTCCACCAGCAAGGAGATGTCTTCCTCCCGCGGCGGTATATGCTTATACGGCAGGATCGGCTCCACCTGAGCGCCCCGGCTCTCCAGCCATTCCACAAGCTTAGGCGCGGATTCGCCATGCAGCTGGAGGATGACGCGCTTGCCTGCCAGATCAAACGGCGCAAGCGCCCGAATGAGGCCGGATGTGCTACCGTCATCATCTCTTACGATAGGCGTAAGTCCTCTTTTTTTCAACGCGTTCACCGTTTTGTAACCGCGCGCCGCAATGGTTGTTTGCGTAAGCGTAACATTCAACCGGTCCAAAGCGCCCATCTGCTCCGCCATATCATAGATGGCCTCTAGGCCAATGCCCGTCGTAAATATCGCCCACGGCGGCGCGGGCTCTTTAAGCCAATTCTCAATCGATTCACGCAGTACCTCATCATCCAAAAAAACCGTTCCCTGTGCCGGACGAATCAGCGGGGTTCCTCCCATCTTCTCCACCAGCTTAGCCATTTCCGCCGCTTTGCGGGGGCCGGCCAGGGCTACAACCCGATCTTTCATATGCTGTGCCATTATTTTGCCTCGCTCTCCTAGAGTGTGCAGGTTCTGCCATTTGACTCCAGTATACTGGCCCGCTCCCGAGAGTGAAAGTCACTTTGGTCTTAAACTTGAGCAGCATTCATCATAAAAAAAGCAGCAAAGGGAATGCATCCCCTTCGCTGCTTGAACGTTCAGCTCGAAGCGCTGAAAACCACCCCGCTTCTTCTATAGCTGCTAAACCTTGAAACGCCGGACCAGCTCCTGAAGCTCCTCCGCCTGCCGGCTCAAATCCGTCGCCGACGCGCTTACCTCTTCCATCGAGGCAAGCTGCTCCTCGGAAGCGGCTGATATGGATTGCGTCCGTCCGGACGTCTGCTCCGAAATATTGCGAATCGCATCAATAGCCGTTCTCGCTTGATTCGCATCGCCCGCCAGCTGACGCGCAGCCTCGGCGGTTTCGCTTACTTGCCCGGTCACCTTGTGAACCGCCTTCTTAATGCGGGAGAAGGAGCGTCCGGTCAGGTCAGCCGCGCCGACGCCTTCGGAAACGTTCTCCTGAGCCGATGCCATTACCGCATTCGTCCGCTTCACCTCTTGCAAAATGGCGGCGATGAGCTCGGCGATATGCTGTGCCGATGCCTCGGAGCGATGCGCCAGGCTGCGAATTTCCGCAGCCACGACAGCAAAGCCTCTGCCGTGTTCTCCCGCTCTCGATGCTTCAATCGAGGCATTAAGCGCAAGCAGGCTGGTCTGCTTGGCAATCTCTCCAATCGTCCCGACGATGCCGCGAATTTGCTCCGACCGCTCGGACAGCTGGCTGATGACGCCGCCGAGCTCTTCCATCGAATGGTTGATGTCCTGCATCGTAGCCGCGGCCGTGATCACGGCCGTATTCCCTTCCTGGGCCAACTCTTCCGTCTGGTTCATGGCCCCTCTCATAACCTCGAGGAGAGAGGCAATGGAATCGGCATGCTGCGAGACTTGATTCATCCGCTTTACGATTTCCTCCACGGCGAAGAGCTGGCTCTCGCTGCCTGCCGCCACCTCCTGAATAGAGGAGGTCACATGCTGAACCGCCGCGGTATTTTGCATCGCGTTAGCCGATAGTTCCTCCGACGATGCAGACACATTCTCCGTCATTCCCATGACGCCATGCACCATTTCACGCAGATTATCCACCATGACCTGGAAATGGTCGGCCAATTCCCCGATTTCGTCCCGCTTGAATCCGTTCATCCGATAGGTCAGATCCCCATCGCTGATCACCTCGGTAGCCTTGCTCAGCTTGCGAATCGGCTTCAGCACCGAGCGGATATTCCATAAGGCCAGCGCAAACGCGCCAAGAAGCGACAACGCCATCACCAATACCATCGTATTCCGGATGCCGCGAACGGAATCTTCTACCTCCGAGAAATACATCGTACCGGCAATCTTCCATCCGGTCCTTTCATTGGTAAGGTAATTCAATTGCTTATCCTCGCCGTTATGCTCGTAATGGAAGTGCCCTTCCGGCTCCTCATACAAGCGGGATATCCAAGCCTCTTGCGCCAATGCGTCCGTCCCTGCCGCGTATTCCGGGTGGAATAAATAGTTTTGCTTCTGATCCAGCACCATGGTATAGCCTTCGCGTCCAACCTTGACTTCAACCAGATCACGGATCTGGGTAAGGTTCAGATCAATGCCGACCACGCCGGATCCATCCGGGAGCATCTGCGCAATCGTCACAACGATCATCGATCCGGCCTGTGATGCATAAGGCGTCGTAATAATTGGTTCGCCCTTGGCGGTGATGGCCAGCTTGTACCACTCGCTCTGTCTCGGGTCATATCCTTCAGGAAGCTCCTCTGTAGAGGCTCTCAGAATGCCGCCCCGGGCTGTCCCGGTAAAAATATCGACCGTTTCAGGGTGCAGCCCTAAATATTGCCGGAGCACCGCAGCGAGTCCTGTTTCGCTGCCCGATGCCAGCTCCTGATCGACCGCAGCCCCTTTGATCTTCCCGCTGAAATAGCTCAAGTCATGAATCTTATTTTCGATCGTCTGGTTGATGACATCATTCGCCGTCTCCACGCTGCGCGATGCGCTGCGCAAAATTTCCTCCTCCACGGTATGACTGGCATCGCGATAAGTAATATAACCGATCGCAAAGCTTGGAACGAGCAGCACCACAAGAAACGTGATGATCATGTTTCGCCGCAGCCGGTTGGTTCTCTTTGTCTTCATATGGTTCCTGTCCTTTCAATCCGCAGGGAGAACGCTCCCTCGTAACTAAAATCTTCCCTTCAACTTATCGGCATCCGGTAAAGGAATCGTTACATCCTACATGTGGTAATTATTTACAATTAAGATTGGGAGACTTGAGTTGGACCATGGTCCTCCGTGCGAGCGGCGGGTTACGGACAAGCGAAGCGGTCCTTGAAACACCCTGTTTGAAGCGGCTCACGGTTGACCTCAAGAAATTGGGATAACGGCAAGATGAGAAACGATTCATGCTAGAGCGTACTCCTCCCAAGGAAGGAGCGATCCTCCCGGCAAGATCCGAAACGATACGCTAGCGCCCCTTAACTAAAAAAGAGGCGCCCCAAAGATCTCATGATCTTATCGGCACCTCTTTATATATGATGGCTTCACGGCCTGCACAGCGGAAGAAGCAGACCGTTAGGCTCTGGCTCTTTGGCGGACAATCGACCAAGAAGTTATTCCGTAATGCCTTCCTTCGTTAAAGACGCGGTTTATACAGACTCCGGCTTATTTGCTGCCGGAATGAAGCCGCTCAGATCTACGCCGAGTCCCTCGGCCAGTCTGGCTCCGTATTCGGCATCCGCCCGGTAGAAGTTGCATACGGCCCGCAGCTGGATGTCCTGCTTCACCTGGCTCAGATCGGCAATCAGGTTGCGGAGCAGATTGTCTTTCTGCTGCTGGGTGAAGGAGCGGTACAGCTCTCCGGCTTGGGTGAAATCGTCCGTCTTCTCGATACGCTGGCGAACGACATGACCGCTAAGCGGCGCTTCGCTCTCCTGAACGGATGGATCCTCGACCGGTCCGGTCGTATAGCTGTTCGGCTCGTAGTTGACCGGAGACGGATCCTGCTTGACGTTCATCAGGCCGTCGCGCTGATGGTTGCGCACCGGTGCATACGGACAGTTGATCGGAATTTGCAGGTAGTTGGCGCCAAGCCGGTGACGCTGCGTATCCGGATAGGAGAACAGACGTCCTTGAAGGAGCTTATCCTCCGACGGCTCAATGCCGGGAACCAGCGCGCTTGGCGAGAAAGCGGCCTGCTCAACTTCCGCGAAGAAATTTTGCGGATTGCGGTTCAAGGTCATGGTGCCTACCGTAATGAACGGGAAGCGGTCCTCCGGCCATACCTTCGTTGGATCCAGGGGATCAAAAGGCAAATCGTCCATCTCCTCCGGCGACATCAATTGCACCACCAGACGCCATTTCGGAAAGTCGCCTTGCTCGATATGCTCGCGCAGATCCCGCGTAGCATGGTTGAAATCCTTGCCCTGCACTTCAACCAGCTCATCCGCATCCAGGGTTCGTACCCCTTGCTGCGATTCCCACTTATATTTCACATAAGTCACTTTGCCTTCGCTGTTGACCCATTTGAATGCATGCACGCTGAATCCGTCCAGCTCACGGTAGTTGGCCGGCGTTCCATGATCGGAGAACACCCAGGTCATCATATGCGTGGATTCCGGGGACAGCGTCATGAAATCCCAATACCGTCCGGGCTCTTGAATGTTGCTGTCCGGAGCCGGCTTCAAGGAGTGGACCATATCAGGGAATTTGATCGCATCCCGGATAAAGAAGACAGGGATATGATTACCAACGATATCGTAGTTGCCTTCCTCCGTGTAGAACTTCACGGCAAAGCCGCGCGGGTCTCGTGCCGTTTCCGGGGAACCTGTTCCATGGATGACGGTAGAGAATCGAACGAAGACCGGTGTCTCCTGCCCGATCTCCTGCAGGAAGGCCGCTTTGGTGTACGGCTTCATGTCATTCTCCACGACGAAGATGCCATGCGCCCCGGCTCCGCGGGCGTGAACGACGCGCTCCGGAATCCGTTCACGGTCAAAATGCGCGATCTTTTCAATCAGATGATAATCCTCCAGCAGCGTAGGACCGCGGCGGCCCGCCGTCTTCGAATTCTGATTGTCTCCTACGGGAGCTCCTTGGTTCGTTGTCAATCTATCCATGCGGAAAACCTCCATCATTTCTATAATTGATTTTAGACTGAATCTAAATCTATGAAATGATTGTATCATCCCGGAATTTGTCCGGTCATGAGTGTCGCATGAGCCTTCGATGAGCGTTGCGTGATTGACCAATGAGCATTCATGTTCATTCGATGAAGTTCTTATGAATGATCCGTGGCAGAAAAAAAGGAGGAGGTTAGTCCGCCAAGCGGTAACCTACTCCACGTACCGTCGCGATATAGCGTGGTGCTCCCGCATTATCGCTCAGCTTCTTGCGCAAGCTCTTGATATGCACGTCAACCACATTGCTGCCGCCCATAAAATCCGTGTCCCAAATCTTGCTCATCAGCTCCTCGCGGGTGCAGACGGCCCCCTTGCTATCCATTAGCAGCAGAAGCAGCATGTACTCCGTCTTGGTGAGATGAATCGGAGCTTGCCCGCGATGAACCGTCATTTTATCCCGATCAATGGTCAGATCCTTAAATACGAGACCTTTAGCTTCCTCATCACCGGCAGGAGCGGAGACGGGGGCGAACAGGCGGATCGTCCGCTGCACTTGGTACATCATCGTATCCTTGGAGCGAGCCGGCCAGACCATCAGCTCCTCGTTCATCAGACTAGCGCCGGCATTGCTCATAAGCTCCTCGCCAACAAGATAGAGGACCGGGATCGAAGGATGCTCCGGCAGCAGCAGCTCCCGTTCTTTGCTGAAGGCAGCCATGTCCCTGCAGCCGGTCATGTCCGCAATGATCAATCCGGTGTTCAGAGCCGTTTGGAGACGCGGCTCCCACTTCCGGAACATCATCACCTCGAAGCAGTTCTCCGTCAGCGTCATGAACATTTCATGAACCCGTCCAGGTGACCGGCTTAACAGCGCCGCGCGCATCGTCGTAGGACAAGCATCGCCGATCGCCATACCCGCTCCCGGATGCTGGTACAAGCTGGTCGTCTTCCAGTCCGGAAACGAATATACGGTCGCCATCTCCATTATTTCTTCCGTTTGGTTTGACATTCTGGACACACCCCCCCGAATACAACGTGAGCATGATGGATGACGTAGCTGGTTTCGCTTGCTACGGTGTCCGCCCAATCCTTAGGCACCTCCGTCATGACCTCGTCGACTTTGCCGCACACTTCGCAAATGATATGCTGATGCTCATCCGTCCGGGCATCGTACCGACTTGCGCTTTCGCCAAGCTTCAGCTCCCGGATCAGCTGCTTATCCGTCAAATAGCGCAAGGAGTTATAGACCGTCCCATACGCAAGATTATATCCTTTCTCCACCAGGCGGTTCATGATCTCCGCAGCCGTCGGATGGTCATGCGACTCCCGCAGCACATCGTATACCGCTTGGCGCTGTGTGGTTAGATTTAATGATTTCAAGGTATTCACCCTTTTAATTTATTTTTAGATCAAGTATAAATCTTATTTTGGTCAGGGTCAACCTTATAGAGATACTCAATTGCTGGTAATCTTTATGTTTTCTTAAGAATCCATTTACAATTCCTTTAGCTCGCGCGGTTACACTGGTTTATATCAATTTTCGGTACATATCCGCTAAAAAGGAGACGATCCATCCGTCATGGCAACGGTATCCAAGCCGCGTTTCTCTTCTTCAAGGCAGAGCGCTGATAACTCTTTGCCGTATCGTTCCCCGCGTCGGTCGAAGCCGGCGGAAAGACGTAAGGGACAAGCCGGCATGGCTCTGTGGTTCCTGGGTCTTTGCGTCAGCCTGCTCTTCTTTTACATTGTAAAAGTCTTCATTCCGCCTGCGATCGAGGCCCGTTCGGCCATTCTCATCCATGCCGAGACCGGAAGGGTGCTGTATGCCCAGCGGGCCGATCTTCCGCTTCCACCTGCAAGCATGGCCAAGATGATGACCGAGCTCATGGTCATGGATGCCGTCTCTTCAGGACGGCATGATTGGAACGAGACGGTACCCGTCAGCCGTTATGCCGAAAAAGCTCCCGGCTCCCAAGTCGGCATGAAGTCCGGGGAGACCTATACGCTTAGAGAAATGTTCGAAGCGCTGATTATTCATTCGGCTAATGATGCCGCCATCGCCATCGCCGAGCATCTAGCCGGAAGCGAGCGCGAATTCGTCGATAGCATGAACCGCCGCGCTAGGGAGATCGGCCTGTCAGGACGGACGGTATTTGCCAATGCATCCGGTCTTACCGCCAAAGATTTGAGCGGCTTTCCCGAAGCGGCCTCCGAAGGCGAGACGGTCATGACGGCAAGGGATGCAGCCATGCTCGCCAGGTGGCTGCTTCAGAACTATCCCGATGTGGTGGAGGTAACGAGCAAGCGCGACCTTTCGATCCCGCAGAAGGGAATCTCGCTGCACACGACCAATCTGATGCTTCCCGGCGAGCCGTATGCCTATGACGGCAGCGACGGCTTTAAGACCGGATACACCCGCTCCGCCGGCTATTGCTTCACCGGAACAGCGGCCCGGAACGGGGTCCGGCTTATCTCCGTCGTTCTTGGAACCGGCCATGCCGAACAGAGATTTACGGAGACTCAGAAGCTGATGGATTACGGATTCAGACGGCAAAACGCAATATTAGGCCTTTTTTCCATCCATATTTAGGGTAAACTGTTGCTAGGAGATACGACGCCGACCGAATACCTGCCTTAGGGGCAGCGACTCCATCGACGGAATGGTACATATATAGGATGAGCTGCCGTATCTAATGTGGATTTACTGGAGGATTCAAACGTGAGAAGCGTATTAATCGTTGACGATGACAAGGAAATATCGGGATTGATCTCGATCTACCTGGAGAATGAAGGATACCGGGTGATTCAAGCGCATGACGGGGAAGAAGCGCTGCTTGAGCTGAAGCTGCATCAGGGATCGGTGGATCTCGTCATCTTGGATGTTATGATGCCAAGGCTGAACGGGATCGACACATGCCGTAAAATCAGGGAAACCTCGTCCATCCCGATTCTGATGCTGAGCGCCAAGAGCGAGGATATGGACAAAATATTAGGCCTGATGACCGGCGCCGACGACTATATGATCAAGCCTTTCAATCCGCTGGAGCTGACCACGCGCGTGAAAAGCTTGATCCGCCGCTCCACCCAATACAACACGGGGCTCGCCCAGATGGACAGCGACCGCCTGCAAATCGATGGCCTGGATATCAACCGCACGACCCATGAGGTCAAAGCGAACGGCCGACCGGTCACCTTGACCGCCAGGGAGTTTGACATTCTGTACCTGCTCGCCCGTCAGCCGGGAAGAATCTTCAGCGCCGAAGACATCTTTCAGCAGGTGTGGAAGGAGAAATATTATGTCTCCAACAATACCGTCATGGTCCATATCAGCAACCTGCGGGACAAGCTGGAGAAGGAGCTCGGCTACAAGCTCATCCAGACCGTGTGGGGCGTAGGGTACAAAATCCATGCATAAGCTGCAGTGGAAGATCATCACCCTGTTCTTTGTGAGCGGGGCTTTGACGCTGTCCATCCTGTTCGGCTTCCAAAAGATCATGCAGGTGATCGGCCGGGAATACTGGCGGGAGCCTTGGGTAACCTCACTGTTCAACATCAGCCGCAGGCTGGAAAATATGTTCGGCTTTCCCGTCGCTGCCACCATCATCGGGATCATCATCTTCATCTTTGTCGTGCTGCTCATGAGCCAGAGCACCATTCGGCAGATCAATCAATTGATGCAGGGCACGGAGCGGCTGGCGCGCGGAGAGCTCGATCAGGAGATCAAGGTAAGCTCCGGGGACGAACTCGGCCAGATGGCCCTCCAAATCAACCAGATGGCCAAGCAGCTCAAGCTGTCCCTGGAGGAAGAACGGATGGCCGTCCAGTCCAAGAACGAGCTGATCAGCAATGTGTCCCACGACCTCCGCACGCCGCTGACCTCAATCATCGGCTATTTGCGATTAGTCAACGAAGACCGCTACAAGGACGAGGTCGAGCTCCGCTACTATACCGATATCGCCTATAGTAAGTCTTTGCGGCTCGGCAGGCTGGTCAACGATCTGTTCGAATATACCCGGATCGGTTATTCGCCTGTGAATCGTACCGATATTAACCTGGTTGAGCTGCTGGGCCAGCTGGCAGTCGACTTTTCATTAACCGGGCAAACCGTGAGGGGAGACGTGCAGGTACAGTTTACGCCTTCCGAGGAGAAGATCAGCCTCTCCGCCGACGGCGACAAGCTGATGCGAATCTTCGAGAACCTGCTGTCGAACGCGGTACGCCACGGCAAAGATGCCGGGAGGGTCGACCTGAAAGCGTTCCGGGACGGAAAGAGTGCCGTCGTTCAGGTGATCAATTACGGACCCCCTATTCCGCAGCATGCCCTCTCCCACCTGTTTGAACGGTTTTATCGGGCGGATGAATCCCGTACGGACCAGACCGGAGGCTCCGGTCTGGGGCTTGCCATCGTGAAATCTATCGTGGAGGCCCATGAGGGAAGCATCGAGGTGACCAGCAATACGGATCAGACCATGTTCGAAGTGCGCCTCCCTCTAAACGGTAGCTGAAAGCCACAAAATTTGGATTTTGTTCGACAGAATAATCTATTTTCCGATAAAATAGGGATGACTGTCCTTATCGCTCTGGGCGCATTTGTTCAGGGTTACGTGAAAGGAATGACTCCCTTACATGATCAACATCCTGTTTACCAACTTCTGTATTCTCGTAACTTTTCTATACGTATCGGGCCTGCTGTCCAGGCAATACGTAACGGGCTTCGATTCGCCCTCCCGCTCCGTTAAACTCTGCGGCGGGGTGCTCTTTGGAATCTACGGGATCATTCTGATGTATTACTCATTTCCGATCGATCCGAGATTTTTCGCCGATTTACGACATCTCGCCATCATTGTGATCGCCAGCTATCTCGGGTGGCTCCCGTCCCTGATTGCCGGATTGTTAATGGCCGTCGGGCGTGTGCTGCTCTTTGGCATGACCGGTTACTCCGCTGTAGCAGGCGCCGGAATGCTGGTGATTGGTATGATCTGCGGGCTTATCTCGTTAGCCCGATGGGACCGCCTGACTAAAATGATGACCATGTCCATCGCGAGCATGCTCGTGCTGTTCTTTGTGATTGCGTCGAACATTCCGGATCGCGATAAAGTGTTCAGCGTATTTACCCAACACCTGATTATCTCCCTGCTGGCCACGCTGGTCATCTACATGCTGACCGAGTATATCCATACATCCAATAAGCTGTTTCTTCAATTGAAAACATACGCCGAGACCGATTATTTGACCAGCCTGAACAATCTCCGTCAATTTGAGCAGCTGCTGTCCGAGCGCTTTCTGGAAGCCCAGCATTTCAGCGAACGTCTGGGGGTGCTCATGATCGATATTGACCATTTCAAAAAAATAAACGACACCTACGGCCATGCGGCCGGAGATGCCGTTCTGCAGCAGCTGAGCAAGGTGCTGAAGGATAACGCCCGCTCGTTCGACGAGGTATCCCGCAACGGCGGGGAGGAGTTCTCGGTCCTCGTCCCGGAAGCCACCATCGCCGAGACGACGGCCATCGCCGAACGGATCCGGGCCGCGGTGGAGCGTCACGCCTTCACGCTCGATAATGGCACGAAGCTGCATATCACGATATCGATCGGCGTTGCGGTCCATCCGGACACGATACGCTCCAGGGAAGCCCGCCAGCTGATGGAGCAGGCCGACCAAGAGCTGTACCGGGCCAAAAACAACGGGCGGAACCGCGTGTGTTCCGCCCCCGAAATCCATGACTATATGCTGGGTTAAGCGTTACTAAGGATATCCTCGATCGCGGACAGCGTATCCGGCGTCAGCTTGATGCCGGATGCTTTGACGTTCTCCTCCACCTGCTCGGGACGGCTTGCGCCGACGAGCGCGCTGGATACGTTGTCCTGGCGCAAAATCCACGCCAAAGCCAGCTGACCGACGGTGATGCCGAGCTCGTCCGCGATGCGCCCAAGCGATTGCACCTTCCGAATGCGGTCCTCGCTGATCTTGAGGCGATCCGCTCCCAGCTTGGACGCCCGGCTCTCTTCAGGCACATCCTGCTTGGCGTTGTACTTGCCCGTGAGCACCCCTTGAGCGAGCGGGGAATATACGACCTGGCCGATGCCTTTCTTCTCGCCGAGCGGAATGATTTCTTCCTCGATCTTGCGCTCGAACATGTTATACAGCGGCTGGTTCACCACAATCCGGTCCAGCAGGTAACGGTCGGCGATCGCCAGAGCGGCTTCCATCTGGGCGGCCGTCCACATGCTGACCCCGACATAGAGCACCTTCCCTTGCCGAACGAGGTCGTCGAGCGCCCGCAGCGTTTCTTCAAGCGGCGTCTCCTCGTGAAACCGGTGGCAGTAGTAAATATCAACGTAATCGGTGCCAAGACGCTTCAGGCTTGCATGGCACTGCTCCATAATGTGCTTGCGGGATAACCCCTGATCGTTGGGCCCGTCGCCCATTTTGCCGAATACCTTCGTTGCCAGCACGTAGGATTCACGCGGGAATGCTCGCAATGTCTCGCCTACGACGACTTCGGCCGCTCCCTGCGCGTACACATTTGCCGTATCAAAAAAGTTCACGCCGAGGCCGTAGGCGGTCTGAATCGACTTCACCGCATTATCACGCTCTACATACCCGCCGTACGTGAGCCAGCTTCCAAGACTGATTTCGCTTACCTTCAGTCCGCTTCCGCCCAATCTTCGAAATTCCATATCCAAGCCTCCTCTTCTACAGAGATTGATGCCTACATCCGTATTGTACCATTTTCCGGTACGCTAGAGGGAGGGAATCCCTGCTTACCGTTTGTAGCCGGTGGACTTGATTGTCATTTTGACATGAACATTGAACTTGGCCCTCGGGTAAATTTCAGCCCACTTCTCCATTTCGGTATCGTTATTCCAGTGGGTACCCCCGTATCGCAGCCCGAAGCCCAAGGGATCCAGTCCCGTCTTCTGGATCTTCTCCAGCAGCTTGGTAATCGACTCGGTCAGGTCCTTGTTGAACTCCTTCTCAATTTTGCGGAGTCCTGCAGGGGTCATCGGCGCCTTATCCTCTTTCTCCTCCAGGATGGCCGTGATGCTGACCTTATAATCGATGGTCTCCGCTCCCTCTTTGGATTCGTTGATTTTATAGCGGCTTCGGGTCCGGTCCGTGTTCACCTCGAACAATTCCCCTTCGATTTTAATACCGAAGTTGGTGCTTAAGTGCCGTTGGTCCAGCAAGTTATACAGCCTTGTCTCATCCCGCGTCAAGATCGTCTTCACCCGGCTCTTGTCCAATAAGGCAACCTTGTCAATGTTCAAAATCTCCTTCCCGGTCGCTTCAATGACCGGCATGACGGGATCCTCCCCGGTTTCCGTCATCCGCCTGCTTAAATCGAAGGAGTACGTCTTTGCAATGAAAGGCGATTCTGTCCCATCCTCGCTAAGCGCCAGAAAAATAGCGTTCCCGGCGATCCGCTCCGTCGCGGGCTGCACCTTCAGGACCGCCTCGGCCGTCGGAATGGCAACGGCCGGATACATCAGGAGCTGCATATCCCGCCTTCGGACGGTCCAGTCCTGAATTTTGCCGATATCCTGCCGGGCATACGCCTCCCCGTACAAGACCCCTTTGCAATGACCGAAGTCCAGCTCCTTGTCCACTTTGGACTTCGCCTCCCGGATCGCCTCCGCGATGCTGGTGGATTCCTGCGTAATCAGCACGGTTTTGACGTCCCCCGATTTCGGATCGCCTGTAGGGATCGCGATTTTAAAGCTGAACCGGTTCATGTCCGGATTCGTCTCCGAGACGTCGATGCCGATCGCTACGACGAAGAGCCGAAGATCGATATCCCGAAATTCGCACCCGCCGAGTATCATAATCGAACCGCAGATAAGGAGCGTATACCACGTTTTCAAGGATTTCACGCCCTCCTCCTCCTTCCTCTTCTTATTGCGGCGTAGATCAAAAGAATGACGAGCAGGATTTCACCCGCAAACCGGACGTCCAGGAACACAATCGCCATATCATTGAGCGTATACTGATTGATAACCGTGGCCAGCACGAAAATAACGACGGCGAAAAGGGCCAGAACCCACCACTCCGCCTTCCGTTTCTTAGGCAGCAGCGAGGGCTTCTCGCCTTCCAGCTTAAATCCTCCCAGAACCAGCTCTTTCCCCACATGCCAGTGGATAATCGAGTTCATCAGAGACAGGATCATATAGACGACAAAGAACACATAGATCATCCGCTCAATAATAAAATACCGGATTCGGAGCGCATCGACCGTCGAGAAAGCGGGATAGACATGCTCGCCTGCTCCATTGGCTCCCAGAATCCCGATCGGCCCAAAGAGCGATATGAACAGAGATACGATGCTTACCAGGATGATCGAGAACATGTACCTGACTTTGAATCGGCGGAAGATCCGGTTGAAGACCACCATGTTGATGTAGCCGGTATAAATATAAGTCGCTGCGGCTACAGTGCGGTAATTCGGCATATTCCAGGCGTAAGTCATAATTTGCCTTACGGAATCCCAGCTGAAATACGGATTACTGTAGACTCTCCAAGCCATATAGGCAATCAGCGGCATCGTTATGTACAGCACCATTTCCAGCGCGTAGAGCAGCGATTCCGAATCCAGCCTTGCGCTTAGACCGACAACGACGAGAAATCCGGTCAGAACGATATAAGGCGATACGTCCGGGCTGATGTAGCGGGACGTGATATCCATGAAACTAATCAGCGTAATTGCGCTGGAAAAGTACCATCCCAGTCCATACAATACCAACAGCAAACCCGAAATCCAAACCGGAAACACCGAATGGAAGATTTCCGGCAGCCCTTCTCCCGGAAATCGTTGTAGTATCTTGGCGAAGACATACATCAGGATCGATCCGGCCGGGACCGCGATCAGGATGGACATCAGCACTCCGTCGAACCGGTCCTGGATCAGGATGCGAGGCACATAGTTGATCAGGTTGATCGAAGCATTGAGCAGAAAGAGATAGTAGAAGTATTTGTTCCTAACCACTCTGCTGATCTCCCTTCCTTCTCCACTCGATCGCAAACATCTTCAGATACGGCTTACCGAAGGAGCGCAGACTGGTCAGGTACATGATCAGCGAGACGATCCCAAGGACGATGCCGACCAGGCCGAAGAAGGTGGATAGGACAATGAATAAGTATTTAGTAACGCGGATCCCCATGCTCATCATCGTAATTGGAATCACGAAGTTCGTAATAGCCACCGCCGCAACGAGAATAATCATGACGTTGCTGACCAGGCCGGCTTCCGTAGCGGCCGTGCCCAAGATAAGACCGCCTACCGTTGTGGCCGACTGGCTGACCGCTTTCGGAAGGCGGACGCTCGCCTCGACGAGAAATTCCATCGCCAGCAGCATGAAGATGACCTCGAAGGAGGACGGATAGGGTACCGTTGCCCGGCTTCCCGCAATCAGCAGCGTAATCTGCATCTTCAGAATTTCCGGATTGTACGATGTAAAAGCTACGTACAAACTCGGCATCATGACCGTAATGAACAGGGCGATATACCGGATAGCCTTCAGGAACCAGCCAATGGGCGGCAGCTGGGTCTTGTCGTCCATCGCCGTGAAGAAATCATTAAAGATGGCCGGGAGCACTAAGACGTACCCGGTGGAGTCCATAAGCACGCATATCTTCCCCTGCGATATGTTCAGCACGGCCCGGTCCGGACGCTCGGTGAGCATCAATGTCGGAAACAGCCGCAATTTCGGATGCATCGTATGCCGCTCAATCTCAGAAGCAGACTGAATGATATCCGTCTTGAGCTCGGATAGCCGCTTCTTCAGCTCCTTCAGCACCGAGTGATCTACTTTCGCTTCGTCATACATAATAATGAGCCGGGTTTGGGAGATCCGACCGACCGTCATGAACTCCGTCTTTAAGTCCGTCGTCTGATAACGGTGACGGATCAAGTTGAGATTCACCTCGATATTTTCCGTAAAGGAATCGTCCGGTCCCTGCATTACATTCTCCGTGCTTGCCGGTTGGACGGGTCCAGCATTGACCAGCACGGCATCGAGCAGCAGCACCCGGTCGCGGATGAAGATCGCAACGCAGCCTCTAAGCATATTGCGCAGCAGCTCCTGCTTATCCTTAGGCTCCAGGCTTGACGGGAACGACCGGATAAATCGCTCGAACAGCTCCATGGAGTTCAGCTCGTAGAATCGGTTGATCAAATTGTCGTTAACTAGGATGGGGTCGCACATACTTTTGAGATAGATGAGATGCGCATGCCCTTCCTCATTCTTCAGCTCACGCTGCTCAACATCCCCGATATTCTTCAACTGCTCCTGCAGGCATTTCCTTGCTTCTTCGGCTTGCAGCTTTTGGTCGGTGGCCATGATCGATCCCTCCTTTATCATTGACAAGCAAACCGCTCATGTCCTTCTATTTTCTGTACAAATGTCCCAAATTATTAACAATCAACCAGAAAAGTTTGCCGGGATTCGCAAGCTTCGGGAAAGCACCCTATTTTTCACGCCGGTCTTCTCGTTTCTAATTGGTCTATTGTGGTAATAATGGGGACAAGCGTATTGGAGAAACAGCAGCTGAAATTATAGAGAGACTAAAGGAGGAATCCAGATGAACCCATCGGGCACATCTTATCATCAATTGCCCCGGTATCCGGAATCGCTGTGGAGAGCAACGACCGAGCTCCCTTCCTTTCCGCGGCTCGCGGAGGATATTGAAACGGACGTCGCGGTAGTCGGCGCAGGCATAACGGGCATTACGACCGCCTATTTGCTCGCAAAGGCCGGGAAGGATGTCGTACTTCTTGAGGCGGGGAAAATCTTCAACGGAACGACCGGTTATACGACCGCGAAGGTTACGGCTCAGCACGGACAGATCTACCATGAGCTGATCCAGCATTTTGGAGAGGAACAGGCGCGCCTCTATTATGAAGCGAACCGGGAAGCCATTGAGTTTATAAGAGATATCGTAGGCGGAGAGGAAGACAAGTTCGGACTGAAGCTGGAGGATGCCTACATCTATACAGAGCAGGATGGCAAAACGCTCGAGAAGCTGGAGCAGGAATACCGGGCATACGAGAAGCTGGACATTCCAGGCGAATGGACGGATCGGCTTCCATTGCCGATTCCGGTAACAGGAGCTGTGAAAATGCCGGGACAATACCGGTTCCATCCCCTGCACTATGTCAAGCATCTGACCGAGGAGTTTCTGAAGCTTGGCGGGCGCATTTATGAAAATACGACCATTGGAGGAAAGATTGAGACCGATGGTCCGCTGTCGCTGCAGACCAAACGGGGCAATCATCGCATCACGTGCAAATACGCGGTGTCCGCCTCGCATTTCCCTTTTCATGACGGCAAGGGCCTCTATTTCTCCAGGCTGCACGTCGAACGTTCCTATGCCATTGCGGTTAAGCCGGAGACCGCGTATCCGGGCGGCATGTATTTGAGCGTGGACAATCCGACCCGTTCCCTTCGGTCCGCATCGTACCAGGGCGAAGAGCTCGTCATTGTCGGCGGGGAGAATCATGCGACAGGCCGCAGCATCTGTACCCATCAGCATTATGAGAACCTGGAGGTGTTCGCAGGAAATCTGCTGGGGGCAATCTCCATCCCTTACCGCTGGTCCGCACAGGATTTGATCACGCTGGATAATGTCCCGTATATCGGGCCGATCACAGCGGACGAGGACCGAATCCTGGTAGCAACGGGATACCGGAAGTGGGGCATGACGACAAGCACGCTAGCGGCCCACATCATCAGCGATCACATCCTTGAAGCCGACAACCGGTACGCCGAATTATTCAGCCCGTCCCGGTTTAAGGCGGATCCGTCCATTAAAACCTTTATCGTTCAAAATGCGGCCGTTGCGAAGGATCTGGTGTCCGGCAAAGTGGATATGTCCGATGCGGATATGTCCACGCTTCAGAACGGAGAAGGCGCCGTGGTCCGCCATAACGGGCAGCGCGCCGGCGCTTATAAGGATGAAGAGGGCAAACTGTTTCTGGTGGACACCACCTGCACGCATATGGGCTGCGAAGTAGAGTGGAACGAGGGCGAGCGTTCCTGGGACTGTCCTTGTCACGGTTCCAGATACGGCTATAACGGCGAAGTGCTGGAGGGACCGGCGACTGAGCCGCTCAAGCAGCTGGACCCGGAGAGCTGATCCATAACGCAGAACCAGATGGATAAGCAGGTTCAACGCTGGCTAGGTCATTTGCAGTTGATGGGGCAAATGGCTGTCTGTCCACGTGTTGCGTTCTGTTTTTCTCATTCAAAAGCATTCAAAAAAAGGCACCCCTTACGGGTGCCTTCATGTATTTGTAAGACGTCCAGCATGGAATTTCGGCCGACGACAGTTCAGCATGAATTAGGCGCTAACGGTTGCCGGTTCTTCCCGATATGCCTCGAGCGATTGATCCACGATAACCTTCACCAGGGACGAATCCACGTCGCTTATCCAAGGCATCGCAAGATTCCAGGCATTCTCCTCAATTTGCCGCAGGATCCGCATGTCTTCCCATTCATCAACCGATGAATCCAGCAGATCGCACAGCTCGGATAATTGGCCGTCCATCGAATGACCCAGTTCATGCGCGAAGACGACAGCATAATAAGCGTACACCTGTTCAAGCGATCCGAACAATTGCAGGCACTGCTGGCGAATGACCTCCGTATACATGGTCACGCTGTGATCGCCTATGGCATATTTCCCTCCGACTAACCGGCCCCCCGGGAAATAGCCGTCCAGCTGTACGGTAACGCTGCTGCCCGACCGACGTAGAAGCTCTTGCGTAATGCGGTTCAGTTCAGACTTATTCAATAATGATCATGGCTCCCTTAAAAAGTATAAACAACATTATAGTAGAACCCTATGAAATTGCAACAAGAAATATGCTGTTCAGCTTGCTGTTACGGGCTTTTTCGCCGGCTTCCATGCCTACGAAAATCATCCCGCTTCGGGCTGATCGCTGAACTGGCTGTTGTACAGGTCCGCATAAAATCCGCCTTGCGACAGAAGCTCATCATGCGTCCCTTGTTCGATAATGCTGCCCTTGTTCATCACCAGAATGAGGTCCGCATCCCGAATCGTCGACAGCCGGTGTGCGATAACGAAGCTGGTCCGATTCTTCATCAGCTCCTTCATCGCCTTCTGGATATACAGCTCCGTCCGCGTATCGACGCTGCTTGTCGCCTCATCCAGAATCAGAATGGCCGGATTGGCCAGAATCGCCCGCGCAATCGTCAGAAGCTGCTTCTGCCCTTGCGAGATGTTGGATGCCTCCTCGTTCAGCACCGTGTCATACCCGTCCGGCAGCGTCCGGATAAAGTGGTCCGCATGCGCGGCCTCCGCCGCCCGTATGATCTCTTCTTCGGTTGCGCCTTCGCGGCCGTATCCGATATTATCCCGGATCGTGCCGTTAAAGAGCCATGTGTCCTGAAGCACCATTCCGAACAAGCTTCTCAAGTCGCTTCGCTTCATGGAGGCAATATCCTTGCCGTCGATCATAATGCGGCCGCCGTTAACCTCATAGAAGCGCATCAGCAGATTGATCAGCGTTGTCTTCCCGGCTCCCGTCGGGCCGACAATCGCGACGGTCTGGCCCTGCCGGACATTCACGTTCATATCTTCGATAAGCAGCTGATCCTCCTTGTACCCGAAGCTGACATGCTCGAAGGACACGTCCCCGCGAGGATGCCGGAGCACGGCAGGTGTGGATGATTCGGCCACTTCCTCCTCTTCGTCCAGCACCTCGAATACCCGCTCCGCCGAAGCAATCGTCGATTGAATGACATTCGCGATATTCGCCAGCTGCGTAATCGGCTGCGTAAACTGGCGCGAATATTGAATGAACGCCTGAATGTCCCCGATCTTGATCGCCTGTCGGGTAACGAGCACCCCGCCGACAACGCTCACGATCACGTAGCCGATGTTCCCAACAAACCCCATCAGCGGCATAATCGTGCCTGATATGAACTGCGCGCGCCATCCGGCCTCATACAGCTTGTCGTTGACCTCATCAAACCGCTCCACCGACTGGCGCTCCCGGCCGAATGCCTTCACGACCTTGTGGCCGGTGTACATCTCCTCGACATGGCCGTTCAGCTGCCCCAGATGCTTCTGCTGGGCTACAAAATGCTTCTGCGACCGCTTGGCCACCATCATCGTCACGATCACGCTGAGCGGCAGCGTCAGAATGACGACCAGCGTCAGCAGCGGACTGATGGTCAGCATCATCACGATCACCCCGAGCAGCGTGACGGCCGAGGTAATCATCTGCGTCAAGCTCTGCTGCAGCGTGCCGGCAATGTTGTCCATGTCGTTGGTTACCCGGCTGAGCGTCTCCCCGTGGGTACGGGCATCAAAATATTTAAGCGGCAAACGGCCGAGCTTATCGTATACCGCCTTCCGCAGATCGTATACCGTTCTCTGCGCTACGCCAGCCATTACATACTGCTGGACGTAGGCGAACAAAGAGCTGAGGAGGTACAGCCCGGCCAGCCACAGCAGGATGCGCTGGATCGCAGCGAAGTCAATGCCCGCTCCCGGTTCGCCTTTCATTTTCGCCAGGAAGCCTTCAAACAGGATCGTGGTCGCATCGCCCAGAATCTTCGGGCTTACGATGCCAAAGATCGTGCTCAGCATCGCCGCAGCCAGAACGATCAGCAGCTTGCCGGTGTGCGGCTTCAGATAGGTCGTCAGTCTCCGGAAGGTTCCCTTGAAGTCCTTGGCTTTCTCCGCAGGCATGCCCGGGCCGTGCGGGCCGCCGAAGGGACCGCCGCCATGACCTCTTGGATGTCCTCCGCGCTTCTTCTCGCTCATGCGATCTCCTCCTCCGAAAGCTGGGAAATGACAATCTCGCGGTACACTTCGCTCGTATTCATGAGCTCCTCATGGGTGCCCATGCCCGCGATCCGCCCCTCATCCAGCACAATAATCCGATCGGCATCCATCACCGTGCTGACCCGCTGAGCGACGATCAGGACGGTGGCGTCACCGGTCTCCTCCCTTAATGCTGCACGTAGCTTCGCGTCCGTCTTGAAGTCCAGCGCCGAGAAGCTGTCGTCGAAAATATAGATTTCCGGCCGGCGCACGAGTGCCCGGGCAATCGAAAGACGCTGCTTCTGTCCGCCTGACACATTGCTGCCTCCCTGCGAAATCTCGGCATCATAAGCGCCTTCCATCGCTTCGATGAAGTCGGCGGCCTGGGCAACCTTCGCCGCGTGCCGGATCTCCTCGTCCGTCGCGTCCTCTTTACCGTAGCGGATGTTATCCGCGATGCTGCCCGTGAACAGGAGCGCCTTCTGCGGAACGAATCCGATCCGCTGCCGGAGCTCTTCCTGCCGCATCTCCCGGATATCGGTTCCATTGACGAGAATACGCCCTGAAGTTACGTCATAGAAACGCGGGATCAGGCTGATCAAGGTCGATTTGCCGGATCCGGTTCCGCCGATAATGGCCGTTACTTCACCCGGTCCCGTACGGAAGGAGAGATTCGATACCGCCGGCTCCTCCGCTCCGGGATAGAAGAACGTAACATCCTGGAACTCGACAGCGGCCTTCTGAAGCCCCGGCTTTCCAGGCTCTTTCGGATCATGAATGTCCGGCTGCATATGGAGCACTTCGTTGATCCGGACGGCGGACGCTTGCGCGCGCGGAATCATGACGAACATGACCGACAGCATAATGAGCGAGAACATGATCATCATGGCATATTGAAGAAACGCCATCAGATCGCCGACCTTCATATGGGCATCGTTGATGCGATGCGCCCCGAACCAGACGATCGCAATCGTCGCAAAGTTCATGACCAGCATCATGACCGGCATCATCGCCCCCATGATTTTGTTCACCTTGATCGAGGTCGCCGTCAAATCCTCATTCGCATCGTTGAAGCGCACGGTTTCATGCGCGGCACGGTTGAAGGAACGGATGACCCGGATCCCCGTCAGATTCTCCCGCACCACGCGGCTCAGCGTATCGATCTTGACCTGAATCGCTTTAAAGAGCGGAATTCCCTGCTTCGCAATAAGGAAGATCGCCAGTGCGAGAATCGGCAGCACGGCGAGGAGAACGGTGGTCAGGCCCGGATCCCTCGAAATGGCCATGACGATGCCCCCGATGCACATCATCGGCGCAATCGCCATCATGCGCAGGATCATGATCGTTACCTGCTGAACTTGCGTAATGTCATTCGTCGTACGGGTAATAAGCGATGCGGTTCCGATCTTGTCAAACTCCTGGAGCGTAAAATTCTCAACATGAGAGAACACGCGGCCCCGCACAATACGTCCGAACCCTGAAGCCGCTTTGGACGCCAAATAACTGGCTGCGATCGCGCAGACCATTCCTCCGGAGGCGACCAGAAGCATAACGCCTCCCACCCGCCAAATATATGGCACATTGCCAAGCGTGATGCCTTTATCTACAATGTCCGCCATCAAGGTCGGCAGATACAAATCCGATAAGCATTGAAAGAATGTAAACAATAGGACCAGCAGCACCGCAGTCCGGTACGGTCTCATATAACGAAACAGCTTAAGCAAAGCGAACCACCCCCTGATCGTGACTTATGTTTCCTGCGATCGTTGTTGCTCCTGATAATGGTATACCTTCATGAGGAGGTCCGCGAGTTTAACGCTGTCCTCTTCGCCAAGATATTCGACCAGGCCGTTAAAACGGCTTGCGACGTCTTGATACACCTGCTGAACGACCTGGACCCCCTCCGCAGTTAGCTTCACGCGGACAGCCCGGCGATCGTTCTCATCCATCACCCGCTCGACGAGTCCTTTCCCCTCCAGACCGTTGATGAACTGCGTGATGGTTGGAGAGGTGACATTCATCATGCTGCTGATCTCCGACACCTTCATGCCGGGCCCGCCAAGCCTGTTAAAATGCATAAGACCCATCAGCACACGGACTTCACCCGGTGTGTAGCCCGAAATCATGTGCCGATCCCACTCCTGCTTGTGAAACATACGAATGCTGTGCAGAAGCCTTCCGGCAATACTGTCGTCAGGCAGTCTCCCTGGGTGATGACAGCCTTCCGGCGAGTCCGGGTCTCTCCCGGCTTGATGACGCTTATGTAAATCTGGATGAAATTCCTGTGACATCGTCCACCTCCTGCGCATAAAACCGTAACCATCCGGCCGGGATGGCCGGGCGGTTACAATCCAAGCATGCAACGAATTAGTTAGCCTGCCTATTAATTAGGCAACCTAAATATAATCCCTGGCGAAGATCGATGTCAAGTTCAGTTCAACCCGCAGCTCCCATGAAGGCCCGAGTTACTCATCCATCAGCTCGAAATACGATCCGGCATGCGCGTTACGGCTCCTGGCCGCATGCTTTCCGCCAGGCTTCTTGCCTTGCTTCTTCTGGCGCCGCGTGTTGGCCTGTTCCTTGCGGGCCTGATGGGCCAGCTCTCTCTCGGTTTTTCTATAATTCGCGTACCGATCGGCATCCAGCGTCCCAGCCTGGAGTGCCTCCTGGACCGCGCATCCATCCTCCTTCTCATGCCGGCAGTCGTGAAATCTGCACTGCGCCGCGAGCGAGGAGATGTCTGCGAATGCCGCCTCCCAGCCATCCTCCGATTCCCACAGCTGAAGCTCCCGCATGCCCGGCGTATCAACCATGATCGCCCCGCCCGGCAGCACAAACAGTTCGCGGTGCGTCGTCGTATGACGTCCTCTGGCGTCCTCTTCGCGGATGCCCTGAACCCGCTGAACGTCTTGGCCGGACAGCCAGTTCAGCAAGGTCGATTTTCCGGCGCCCGACGAGCCCGTTACGGCCACCGTCGTGCCAGGGGTCAAATAGCCCTGCAGCTGCTCCTTTCCCTGATCCAGCAGCGAGCTGACGGCGTGAACCGGCACCCCCGGAGCCGCAGCTTCGACGAGGGCGGCATGCGATTCCGGAGAATCGCATAAATCCGCCTTGGTCAGCAGCACGACCGGCTGGGCTCCGCTCTCCCACACGGCGATCAAGTAACGCTCGATTTTGCGGATATTAAAATCCTTATTAAGCGCATTGACGATAAATACGGTGTCGATGTTGGCGGCAATGACCTGTTCGTCCGGCACGCTCCCGGCCTCCCTGCGGGAAAACGCCGACTTGCGCGGCAGCAGCTGGTGAATCACCGCCCTCGGTTCGCCCTGCAAGGGCTCCACCATAACCCAATCGCCGACAGCCGGGAAATCGCTCTTGCTGGCTGCCTCATATTCATATTTTCCCGTTACGGCGGCCGTCATCTCTCCATCTGGCGTGACGATCCGGTATTGCTTCGAAAATTGGGCGACGATGCGCGCAGGCACCAGGCGTTTGTCCCGCTGGATCGATTGGAGCGCTTCCTTCGCCGCCCGGTCCCAATCTTCATTCCATCCATAGTCGTTTAATGGCTTCATGTTTTGATTTGTCAAAATGGTTGTTTTCTCCTTATCTTGTTTAGGTTTAGGTGTTTCTGAACAACAAAAAAACCGCAGAATCATATTCTGCGGTCCATCTTGAATACAGCCTAAGAAAGACGCCCTCCCGGCCAAACGGGCTAAAAAATCCCCGTTTATGCCGGTGACGTTAAACCTATGCATATACCAAAAAGACCCGCAGAATACCAATCACGGTCTCCTGAGGGTCTTAATCTTAGCGAATCATGCAAGGAGCAGTCCTTAAACCTTTAGCGCCCCAAGCCTATTCAACTTATCGATAACCCGTTCGAGGAGACCTAGCGCCGACAATTTGTCATCATTCATATACATCATCATGGTCATCAGCCTCCTTGTGCTCGTAAATATATCCGTATTATAGATTCCGCCGCAGCGGCTGTCAACTTTTTCCTGACGCTTGTACCGCGCTCGGGCTAAATCCGCTTATAATGCCGCCATTCCTCTGGCAAGAGCATGCTGTACTGCCGGTTAAGAAACCGGTCATCAACCAGCGTCAGCGTGCCGGTGTCATGCTCGGAGCGGATCAAGCGGCCTCCGGCCTGCAGCACCTTGTTCATGCCGGGGTATACATAAGCATAGTCATAGCCCCTTTTGCCGGTACGGTCGAAGTAATCCTTGATAATATCATTCTCGAAGGACAGCTGCGGCAGCCCTACGCCTACAACCACAACGCTGGAAAGCCGCTCTCCCTTCAGATCAATGCCTTCCGAGAAAATGCCGCCCATCACCGCGAAGCCGATCAGCGGCTCCGCAGCATCGGCCTGAAACGCCTCGAGGAAGTTCTCCCGCTCCTCCTCACTCATGCCATGGCCCTGAAGCAGCGTCCGCCATCCGGGATTACTCTCGGTAAACGCCTTGTGAATATCCTGCATATAGGGATAGGACGGCAGAAAGATCAGCGTATTGACCGGCTTCTCCCGAACCAGCTCGCTCAGCATGCGCACGATCGCATCCTTGCTCTGCTCGCGGTCCTTGTATCGGGTCGAAAGCGGCAAGATCCTCACATCCAGCTGCTCCCGGGAAAAAGGCGACGGAATGGACAGGCTGTAATCCTCCTCTTCCGCCCCCAGCATATCCCGGTAATAACCGAGGGGCATCAGGGTCGCCGAGAAAAAGACGGCCGACCGGTAGTTCTTGCCCGCCTTCTGCAGCAAATCGGACGGATCCAGACAGAACAGCTTCAAATACACCTCGCTTTGACTGATCTCGGCGTACGTGACGAAGCGGTCGTCATAAAGCTTGGAGATCCGCAAATATCCCTGCGCGGCAAAATAGCACTCCAAGAGCGCATCCGCCTCTTCGCCGCTCTTCCCGGTCATCAGCTCGGCCTCGGCCTGCAGAACGAAATCCTCCAGCAGCTCGTCCATCATTTCCGGCTGCTGCGAGCCGACGAACCGCTCCTCCTCCCCGCTGACCTTGCGAATGACGATAAACCGGTTATTGACCCGCTTCGCGGCATGGTACAGTCCCGGATTACTTTCTTTATACGCCCGCTGAATGTCGAGGAAAGCCGATTTGTACAGCTCCGCCGAGAACATCCCGCGCGCCCGGTCCACCAGATTATGCGCTTCGTCGATCAGGAGAACGCTGCGCTTCTTCACTTCCTCGGGCATCCGTTTAAAGGATACTCTCGGATCAAAAACATAGTTATAGTCGCAGATCACGACATCGGCCGCATACGAGGCATCCAGGGAAAATTCGAACGGGCAGACCTGATGCTTCCGCGCATACGTCTCAATGACCGACCGGGTGATCAGCGTTTCGTTGCCCAGCAGGTCCAGAAGCGCGGCATTGATCCGGTCGTAGTAGCCTTCCGAGAAGATACAGCCCTCCTGACCGCAGCCTTCGGCCTCGCTGAAGCAGATCTTATCCTTAGCGGTCAGCGTGACGGCATGCGTATGCAGTCCCTGGCGTTCCATCAGAGCCATGGCCTCCTCCGCTGCCGTACGGGTAATCGTCTTCGCCGTCAAATAAAAGATGCGCGACAGCAGGCCCTCGCCGATCGCCTTTACCGACGGGAACAAGGTCGATATCGTTTTGCCGATGCCGGTCGGCGCTTTGGCGAACAGCCGCCGGCCCTCTTCAATGGTTTTATAGACCGAGCCCGCCAGCTTGCGCTGTCCCTCCCGGTAAGCCGGAAACGGAAACGCCAGGCTCTTGATGCTTCGGTCCCGCCGCTCCGCATGATCCCGGAGCAGACGGGCATAAGGGGCGTAAGCGGCTATGACTTCTTCGACGAAGGTCACCAGCTCATCGATGCTGAAGCTGCGTTCAAACTGCTTTCGCTCGCCGCTCGGCACCTGGAAGTACGTCAGTCTGACCTCCATCGTTTCAATACCATGCTGCTTCGCATACATATAGGCGTACATCTTCGCTTGCGCCCAGTGTACGGGATAGCTGTCCTCCTCGATTTGGGAAAGGTCTCCCGAGGTCGACTTGATCTCATCAATCATGATCCGATCATCCTTCCGGATCAATCCGTCGCATCGTCCCTCTACGACAAACAGCAGCTCCTCATATGCAATTTCGGCCTCCAGCTGGACCTCTTTCTGGTCGTTCTCTCCGTATTCGCGCTGAACCTGCTGATGCGCCCTTGTCCCTTCCGTGAGGGAAGCAGCGCTGCGGAACCCCGAAACGATGCTGCCGCTGCGAAATACATACTCCACCAGCGGCCTAACGGATATTTGTATCGTATGCGGCATGTCGGTCTCCTTCGCTCCCATAGTGTTTGGTGCTGTAATTATACCAAACATCCGTTCCTCACGGGTAGCGAGATGCACCGATTTAAGGTTGGCCAACCGAATGGAAACCGATGTGTGACGTAAGTGACGGATACGCTGTAAAATCCTTTTTTCCGGAACTCGTCTAAGCTCCCAGCGTGCGGTGATCGCGTCACAATGACGGCAGCCGACCCTATGCCGGACACTTGCGCTCATGCCAAAAAGCGCAGTCCCTCCAAGCGGAAAGGACTGCGCGCAATATGCAGCCGGATCGAAAATGCCAGCCAATTTTTTCTTGAGTTACGGCGCTTTCTTCTGCATTTGGTCCAGGCTCTTAAACTCGTACCCGCGGCTGCGGGCCTCATCGATAATCCGGCCGAGCGCCTCCGTGTTATCTTTGGAGATCGAGTGCAGCAGAATGACGGCCCCCGGATGCAGCTGTGCCGTTACCTTATCAAAGGCGTATTGGGCGCCCCGCTGGGATTTCACATCCCAATCCATATACGCGAGCGACCAGAATACGTTGGTATATCCGAGCTGCTTGCTTACCGCAAGGGAACGCTCGTCAAAAATGCCGCGCGGCGTGCGCAAATACTTCATCTCCTGCTGTCCGGTAACGCGGGCCACTTCCTTCTTCACCCGCTCCAGCTCCTCCGTCAGCTTCTCCGCGGAAATCGTGGTTACGTCCGGATGATTCCAGGAGTGGTTGCCGATAATATGCCCTTCCGTCGCCATCCGCTTGAGCAAATCCTCCTGCGTTTTCACATAATGCCCTGTAACAAAAAAGGTAGCCGGTACCTTCTTCTCCTTGAGCGTATCCAGAATACGAGCGGTATACCCGTTCTCGTACCCGTTATCGAACGTAAGGTACAATTCTTTCTGGCTGGCATCGCCCATAAAGATGGCATCGTATTTTTGCAGCAGCTCCTTAAAGCCTTCTTGATCGATCGAAGGTAGCTGACCGTTGACGCTTCTCTTAAAACCGAAATGAAATGGACCGCTGCCGGCCGCAGCTGCTGCCGGAACTGCCAGGGCCGCTGACAGAAGCACGGCAAGGGCAATTCCAAGCAGCCATGCCGGCCGAAGAGCATTGCGCTTCTTCATTCCTGTTCTCTCCTTCTTGAATGTGGTGTTGGGATCCTAATCCCCCATGGCAAGGCATGCTAAGGGGTCATACACCCTACTATCCCACAAACCGGAGCAAACTATGTGCCGTGGCATGCCAGCCAGGCTGCCACATACCGTCACCCTCGCCGGACGGCTCTCGAAAATTAGATGACCTCCACCGTGCAGCCTTTACGATGGCTCTCCGCGGCATATTCGATCATCCGGATCACATCCCGCGCCTCTTCCGGCCGAACAGGCAAAGGACCGCCCTCGAGAATCGCTTCCGCCAAGCCCTGATAGAATGCCTGGTACCGCCCGGGCAGCGTCTCGATCTCGCCTTGAACCGCGAGGCCGCTCAGCTCCGTTGACAGCTCGCCGTACATATCCGGCTGATCCTCTCCCCAGCCGGCATCCCCCGGCCGCATGCCTTGCTTCAATTGACCTTCCTGGGGATCCATGCCGTATTTCAAGAAGCTTCCCTTGTCGCCATGAAGCTCGAATTTCGGCCCGGCTTGCCGGACCAGGGAACCGGCGTGCAGGATGACGCGATGGGATGGATAGCCCAGCACCAGATGGAAGTAATCATGCGCCTGGGAGCCCTCGCGCTCCTGCCGTAGATCCGCCCACAGGGTCCGGGGCTTGCCGAACAGGAAGAGCGCCTGATCAATCAGATGAGAGCCTAGATCATACAGGATCCCGGAGCCGGGCAGCGCCTGCTCTCTCCAGCGTTCCAGCTGCGGATCGGGGCGGTAGCGGCTGAACTCCGATTGATAGATCGTCAGCTTGCCGAGCGCGCCGGTCTCAAGGAGATTGCGGACGGTTAAGAAGTCATTGTCCCAGCGGCGGTTATGGTATACCGTCAGCAGCACGCCTCTCTCGGCAGCCAGCGCAATCAGCCGGTCCGCTTCCTCCGAGGTTACGGTAAACGGCTTTTCCACCACAACATGCTTCCCCGCCTCAATCGCAAGCTTGGCGTATTCATAATGCGTTGTATTCGGACTCGTGATGATGACGAGCTGAACTTCCGGATCCGCCAGCAGCTCATCCACGCTGTCGACCACTTCGGTATCCGGCAAGTCCCGATGCACCTTGTCAGGATCCGACGACACGACGGTCCGTACATTAAAATCCGGCACGCTTCGAAGAATCGGTGCATGAAACACCGAGCCGGATAACCCATAACCGATGATTCCCGTCTGTATTGCCATAACGCATATGCCCCCTTTTCATTAGTACTAGGTTCTAATTCGAGATTTGCCGGGTCGATTCCTTGCGCACCTCCTAAATTCCATGAAAAACCAGGGAACGCATCACGCCAAAAGCCGCCCTCCACGATTCCTCGTGCGAAGACGGCTTCTTGTGCTTATTCGCTTTCGCGTAATAAAACCAAATCGTTACGATAGGTTGCTGTCCGCTTAGTAAGGATCCGCCTCGTGGCCCATGCGCTCGGCATCCTCCACCGCTTGATCCCGCGCGCTTTCTGCGGCGCCTGCCTTCTTCTTGGCGTCCAATCCTTCCCTCACCCGACGGCCGTAATCCTCGTCGGCGTTCGTAAAGTATTCCACCATTTTATCCTGAATGCGGACGTCGCACTGAATCAGCGCATTAACCAAGTTGTTGATCAGATCGTCGCGCTCCCAATCCTCGAACGCTCTGTACGTATCGCCCGCCTGCTTGAAGTCGAGCGTCCGGTCCAGCTTCTCGCGGACCAGGCTGGCATCGTAATGCGGCTGATGCGGCTTTGCGGTCTGCGACGCCTCCTTCAGGCCGTCCGTCATCGACGGTTCATAGTCGACATGCGGGCTTTGCCCTGGGGCCTTATCGACGAAGTAAGACATTTGCCCGCCGCGCTGGTTCGTCGCCACCCGCTTCTTCGGCGCGTTAATCGGCAGCTGGAGGTAGTTCGTTCCTACCCGATACCGCTGCGTGTCGGAATACGAAAAGGTCCGTCCTTGAAGAAGCTTGTCGTCGGAGAAGTCGAGGCCGTCCACGAGCACGCCCGTCCCGAATGCCGCTTGCTCCACCTCGTTATAGTAATTTTCCGGATTGCGGTTCAGCACCATTTTGCCGACCTTCAGGAACGGGAACTGGTCCTGCGGCCACAGCTTGGTCGGGTCAAGCGGATCGAACTCCAGCTCCGGATGCTCATCGTCGGTCATGATCTGGACGCACAGCTCCCACTCCGGATAGTCCCCGCGCTCAATCGCTTCATACAGATCCTGCGTCGCATGGCTGTCGTTCACGGCCTGGATTTTGTTCGCTTCCTCTTGCGTTAAGTTTTTGATCCCCTGCTTGAGCGGCTCCCAGTGATATTTCACCAGCACGGCTTGGCCCTCGGCGTTCACCCATTTATATGTATTGACGCCGGAGCCCTGCATTTGCCGGTAGTTGGCGGGGATTCCCCATGGAGAATAGACGAAGGTAATCATGTGCGTGGCTTCCGGTGAGCGGGATACGAAATCGAACATCCCCACCGGTCCCGGAACGTTGGATACCGGATCCGGTCTGAACGCGTGCACCATGTCCGGAAACTTGAGCGGGTCGCGAATGAAAAATATTTTCAAATTGTTGCCGACCAGATCCCAGTTGCCCTCCTCCGTGTAAAACTTGACGGCAAAGCCGCGCGGATCTCGAAGCGTCTCCGGGGAACCGGCGCCGTGAATGACGGTCGAGAATCGGACGAACACAGGCGTGCGCTTTCCCTCCACCTGGAAGAGCTTCGCGCGCGTATACTTGGATACCGGCTCGTCACCCACCTTGCCATAAGCCTCGAAATACCCGTGCGCCCCTGCCCCTCGGGCGTGGACGACCCGCTCGGGAATTTTCTCCCGGTCGAAATGCGTGATTTTCTCCAAAAAATGATAGTTCTCCAGCGTCATCGGTCCACGGTTGCCGACGGTTCTTACGTTCTGGTTATCCGAGATCGGATGCCCCTGCCGGTTCGTAAGCGTGTCCTCGCGCTCGGTTTCCCCGCGGTTCTGGTCATAGCTCCGGCGTCCGTCTTCAACCTGCTTTCCTGCTTCAAACTCCTGATCGCTCACGGATTTCATTCCTCCTTGGATATATCGCTTGCTAATGGCTTTCCTTACTAGAGGTTGTTCAAAAAGCCGTCTTTTGATCACGAAGCGAATCAAGAGGGAAAAACCGACTTTTTGAACTCACACTAATATGGATATTATGTCCAAAGCCTGAAAATGTATGAAAGGATCGAAAGGTTTGATAGGGCGGCCCACACCGGCGCTACCGGCCCTCTTCCAATCCATGGAAATATGCTGAGCGCTCCGGCAAATCACCGAATGCTACTCCTGCTCCCCCAGCAGCCCGCGCGTAAATGCAATCCACTCCCGCACCGCAAAGGACAAGTAACGGTCCTTCCGCCAGATCATCCCGAGCTGCCACGGAATCGAAGGATTGTCCAGCGGAATAATGGAGACGCGCGAGGAATCGATCTCCTTGCAGATCGTTTCAGGCAGAAGCGCGATCCCCAAATTTGCCGCCACCATCCCGCTGATCAGGTCCCACTGCGAGCTTTCATATACGACACGCGGCTCGAACCCGGCCTCCACGCATTCGCGGATAATCCGGTCATGCAGCGTGAAATCCTCCCGGAACAAAACGAACGGTTCCTCTGCAAGCTCCTTCAAATTCACGCTGTCCCTGCCGGCGAGCCGATGGGACGGATGCACGAGCAAATTCAGCTTCTCCTTAACAAAGGAATAATAGTGAAACACCTCTTCATTTACCGGAAGCACCGCCACGCCGATATCCGTCTGGCCGCTCTCCACGTCGGCCTCCACCTTCTTCGCCCCGTCTTCGATCAGCTGAATCGTGATTTTCGGGTAGCTCTTATGGAACTGACCGATCACTTCGGGGAAAAAGCTTGACCCGACCATCGGCGGCAGACCGATCCGCAGATGCCCGCGCCGAAGATTCATCAGATCCTCCAGCTCCGCGGACACGCGCTGAAAGGCCTCTACCATCTGCTGCGCCTGCTGGTACATGATATGCCCGGCATCCGTCAGCTCAATCCGCTTGCCTGCCCGGTGGAATAGCGTGACCCCCCACTCGTCCTCCATATTCCGGATCGTCTTGCTGATGGTCGGCTGCGTGATATAAAGCTTCTCCGCCGCCTTCGTAAAGCTCTGATTTCTCGCAACCTCAAGAAAATACTGCAGCTGCCGTATATCCATTCGCGCATTACCTCCATGCTCGTATGTATAGATATATTTTGTGTGTATAGATAAATGGAATAGTTGGCATTCGATATATGCATTTTACCTATGAAAGCAATCGCTGTAAAATTTCATTAAAATGAAAGTGCAAAAAGTCGGTTTTTCAGCACCGAGAAGGTTGGATGAAGTTAGGGACTGAGGAGCGGAGCGTACGTTTTGGGTACGTGAGCCCCGGAAGGCCCGGCTGAATTCAAGATTCGATGCCGAGCTACTTCGTGACTCACTTCGTGATCAAAAAACGACTTTTTGAACAACCTCTTAAAACATGAAAACAAGGAGGCGGAGGCCGGTCATGAAAAATATCATCAAGGGAAGCTTGCAAGTGGCCGGTTTCATGCTGCTGTCGATTCTGATGAGTCAGCTTGCCAAACTGGCCCATATTCCGATACCCGGAAGCATCCTCGGCATCGCCGTGGTCTTCATTCTCCTCGAAACGGGCGTCCTGAAGCTGGAGTGGATCGAACTCGGCGCCAATTGGCTCCTTGCCGAGCTCCTGCTCTTCTTCATTCCCGCCGCAGTCGGGGTCATGAATTACTTCACCGTACTTGAAGCCGACGGATTCCGGATTCTGGCCGTCGTCCTGCTCAGCACCGTTCTCGTCATGGCGGGCTCGGGATTGACGGCAACCTTAATTTCTTCAAGAAAGGAGCGTAAATCATCATGACAACTTTGCTATCCGTCCTGACGGGTTTGCTGCTGACCATCGGCATCTATGCCGGAGCCAAGCGATTATACCGCCGTGTGCCGAAGGTCTATCTGTCCCCGCTCCTTATTACTCCGCTGCTTATTATTGTGATCTTGACCCAGTCGGGCATATCCTATGATGCATATAATGAAGGTGCGAAGTGGATCAGTAAACTGCTGGAGCCGGCAACCGTCGCATTTGCCGTCCCGCTGTACAAAAACTTTCAAACCCTTAAGCGCCATGCGGCTGAAATTATATGCGGCGTCGCAGCCGGTTCCGTGCTTGCAATGGTGTCCTCCGGCATGCTGGCCAAATGGATGCATTTGAGCAGCCCGCTTGCCACAAGCCTGATTCCGCGCTCAATCACGACACCCATAGCCATGAATGTGTCCGAGGTCATCGGCGGCTTGCCCAGCATGACCGCCGTATTCGTCATCATGACCGGCATTCTCGGCTCCATGGTCGGGCCCTCGATTATGCGGATCTTCCGGATTCGGGGAGATATCGCACGCGGAATTTTGTTCGGGACCGCGGCACATGGGACCGGGACTTCAAAGGCGTTCGAATTCAGCTCGCTGTCCGGAACCATTTCCAGCATCTCCATGATCATGGCGGCGCTGTTTACCCTCGGTGCCGCGCCGATGATGATGGCATTTTTACACTAGAAGAGCTTTACTTCGATAAAATCGGCCTCGGGCCGGTTTTTTCATTGTTTAATTTCGGTTGTTATGCGAAGAATATGGACTTACTTTAACTCTTTGACAACCTCCTTCGAAGAGGTCATAATAAATTCTGTTCATAACTTTTGTAAAATTTATGGGTTAATTAGTTGTAAACGCAGCTGTCGGCAAGCCGCGTTTAACTCTGCTCTTAGCCGCTAAGGTATCGTATAAGCGGTACGAAGAACGCGCTTTGCGCCGGACTGATCAGAGAGCATCATCAACATCGTAAAATCTGCATGTGCGACATGAAAGGAAGGCGATACAGGTGTTTTCCATCTCACGGTTTCGTTTAACCATTAAGAAGCCATTTATATTTTTCTCCGTCATTATGCTGCTTAAGAGCTACTTGGCCTGGGTCGTCATATTTGACGATGTGCTTCCGTGGAGGCCGCTGATTACGGAGATCCCCTTTATCTGGCTCGTGTTCAGCTTGATTGAGTGGTTTGCCTCCAAGCGCAAGCTGGCTGTCTACATGGGCGTCAACCTGTTGTTGACCGCCATTTTCTTCGCGGCCATCATGTATTATAAATATTACGGCGTTATCGTCACTTATCATGCACTAGAGCAGGTGAACCAAGTCACTGCGGTGAGCAACAGCGTATTTTCGCTCATGGATCCGTACTACCTGCTGATCTTCACCGACATTATCGTATTGTTCGTGCTCCTTTGGCGCAGCGACCGCGTCAAGAACTGGAAGAACTGGCACACCAAGAAGGAGAAGCGGAAGTTTGCGCCGATTATGTTCGTGCTCTCCCTGATGCTCTGCCTCTTCCAGATTATGCCGAACCGGGCAAGCATGAACGAAATCGTGAAGGCACAGGAAATGGGCATCCTGAATTATGAAGCGTACACCATTTTCCAGCAGGAGAATAAAAAGCTCGAGGATGCCAAGGCGATTACACAGGCTCGAATCAACGAACTAAAGGGCCTTCAGCCCGCCGAGAAGCCTGTGTTATCCGGCGCAGCCAAGGGCAAGAACCTGATCATCATTCAAATGGAATCCTTTCAGAATTTCCTGATCGATTTGAAGATTGACGGCAAGGAAATTACGCCGAACATGAATAAGCTCGCCCGTGAGAGCCTGTACTTCCCGAACTTCTTCCAGAACGTTGGACAGGGCAACACCTCGGATGCCGAGTTTGTTGTCAACACGTCCTTCTACATTCCTCCGCGGGGAGCGGCGACGCAGCATTATGCGGACCGGGTTCTTCCGAGCCTGCCGAGACTGATGCAAAGCCAAGGCTACGATACGGCAACCTTCCATACGAATGTGGTGGAATTCTGGAACCGCGGCGAGCTGTACAAGGCGCTTGGGTTCAACCGTTATTACGATAAAGCCTTCTTCGGGGAGGATGATAAGCTGTTCTTCGGCGCATCGGATGACGCGCTGTATACCAAAACGGCGGCCGAGCTGGAGAAGATGCACGAGACGGGCAAGCCGTTCTATACGCAGATCATATCGATGTCGGCCCACCATCCGTTCACCATTCCGGAAGAGAAATACCGGATGACGCTGCCGGAGCGGTATGAAGGCACCTTCGTCGGCGACTATATCCGTGCGCAAAACTATGCGGATGACGCCCTCGGCAAATTCATCGAGCAGCTGAAGAAGGACGGCATATGGGACGACAGCCTGATTGTCGTCTACGGGGACCATCTCGGTCTGCCGATTTATTCCTTGGACAACAAGGATAAAGAGCTGATGCAGGAGATTTACGGCCGGGAGTACACATCAGCCGATATGATCAACATCCCGCTCATGATTCACGGCAATGGTCTGGAGCCGGCCGTGAAGGAGCAAGTCGGCGGGCAGATCGATCTGCTGCCGACCATTGCGAACCTGCTTGGCGCTCCGCTCGATGGCCAGCTTCACTTCGGTCAGGACCTGCTGAACCATGCGGACAGCAATCTGCTGCCGGAGCGGTACTATCTGCCGTCCGGGACGTTCATCAACAATACGACCATGTACATCCCGGGAATCGGCTTCGAGGATGGCACCAAGCATCCGCTGCCTCATCAAGATAAGGCGTCCACCCAAGCTTCGCGGGAAGAGTTCGAACGCGCCCTGCAGCTCCTCCATCTGTCCGACAGTTATGTCAGACAGCTCCCGCTCCATAAATAATAACAAGGCATGCAAGGACCTCACCCGTCTGTTTGGGTGAGGTCCTTTTTTCTTCGACAGATGCCGCCAAGGCAATCCTGAAGCGGACTTTCATCGGCTTAACCAGCTGACATTTGACATAGTGGCACACTTTTTCTTATGATGTATAACAATATACCTTGTTTTAAATATGATGATCGTGGTGAAATTAGGTACAACAACGAGATTCATTGAATCATATGAACGCATTTCAGCCATATATTTGTTAGAGCAAATCGATTACGAATTCTAGGAGTGACGATCCGACTTGGACCCCATACGAAGGATAAACAGAATTATATGTTCCGCTCTTGGCTTCATGCTGCTCTCTTACGTTACGCCCGCGCTCGGCGAGGATCTGTCTGATTCCGTTATTGCCCAGCAAGGGATGGAGGCGCCCGAAGGAGCATATCCAGCCCCGGCCCCCGTGCCCAAAAGCCCGGATCCCGTCCGGCTGATGCTGGAGCTGCCTCGCCATGAGTCTCTGCTTTCCTTGAATGACGTTACATGCTCCACTGAAACCGATATGTTCCTGATCCTCAAGCACATGATGCTCGAACCTTTGAAGTTCCGGTCGAATTATGTTGACAGCCATGTATAGTTGACACTGGTTATTTAAAAACTAATTCAGATCAGAAAGAAAAAGGATGTGTTTTGTTTGGATGACAATATTGGCCTAAATATATTTCTTGTTGTATTATTAATCGCCGCTACAGCTTTCTTCGTTATGACGGAATTTGCCATCATCAGGCTTCGTCCCAGCCGGGTCGACCAATTGGTCATGGAAGGGCGCAAAGGCGCGCTCGCGGTTAAAAAGGTGACGTCCAACCTCGACGGCTACCTGTCGGCGTGTCAGCTCGGGATTACGATCACCGCGCTCGGCCTCGGTTGGCTCGGGGAACCGACCATCGAGAAGATCCTGCATCCGGTATTCGATAATTTCGCGATTCCGGCCGCCATATCTTCGTTGATCTCGTTCCTGCTCGCGTTCATCATCATGACATATATTCACGTCGTGATCGGCGAGCTTGCGCCGAAGACCATCGCGATCAATAAAGCCGAAGCTGTTACGTTCTTGTGCGCGACGCCGATTATCTGGTTTAACCGCATCATGTATCCGTTTATCTGGCTTCTGAACGGCTCGGCGAATAAAATCGTCCGCCTGTTCGGCATGCACCCTGCAAGCGAGCATGAAGAGGCTCACTCCGAGGAAGAGCTGCGCATGATTCTAAGCGACAGCTATGAGAGCGGCAAGATCAACCAGGCCGAATACGGCTACGTTAGCCGGATCTTCGCCTTCGACGATATGCTCGCCAAGGAAATCATGGTGCCCCGCACCGATATGATCTGCCTCTATGTCGATAAGCCGCTGTCTGCGAACCTGCAGATCATCAAGCGTGAGCAGTATACCCGTTTCCCGGTTGTCCGGGGAGATAAGGACCAGATTGTCGGTACGATTAACACCAAGCAGTTCTTCCTGGAGTTCGACGACAATTCGAACATGGACCTGACCAAGCTGATTCATCCGGCGATGACGGTATCCGAAGCGATTCCGATCAAGAAGCTGCTGCGGAAGATGCAGCTGGAAGGCACGCATATGGCTATCCTGATCGATGAATACGGCGGCACGTCCGGGATGATCACCATCGAGGACATTCTGGAAGAGATCGTCGGTGAAATCCGCGACGAATTCGACGAGGATGAAGAACGCGAGCTCATCCAGCCCGAGCCGAACCGCATTATCGCGGACGGCAAGGTGCCGATCAACCGGATCAATGATCTGCTGCACACCGACCTGTCCACGGACGATCTGGACACGATCGGCGGCTGGCTGTACGGACACAACTCGGAGCTGTCCAAGGGCGACATCTGGACATACGAGAACTTGACCTTCACCGTCTTGGAGAAGAAGACGCATCGCTATACGAAGCTTCAAATCGTCAAAGAGGTTGCCGAGGAATCGATGCAGGAAGCATCGGCGGCTTTAGCCGGAGAACGTGATTCCTAATCGTGAGTCCTTAGGCATAGATGATAGAT
Source organism: Paenibacillus sp. FSL W8-0919 (assembly GCF_038003785.1). Classification (NCBI taxonomy): domain Bacteria; kingdom Bacillati; phylum Bacillota; class Bacilli; order Caryophanales; family Paenibacillaceae; genus Paenibacillus; species Paenibacillus sp. FSL W8-0919. Next base: position 1,613,022 of record NZ_JBBOPV010000001.1, on the reverse strand, counting down.
ACAACCGCCGTACAGGCCCCAGTGGGCCGGTACGGCGGTTTTTATCTGTGCACGAAACAAGAGAGCCTAACGGGTATCGCTGATATGCATCACATAGGATGACGATTGTCCATTTTACTGCTTTAATAAGTTACTCCAACGCTGTAATATAGAAAATAACATTTCTCACTTACGGGAGGCGGCTTATTATGAATCGTCAAATTGCCATCATCGGGAGCAGCGGCGGCAATCTGTATAATTTGGGCGGCAAGGAGCCCGGCAAACTGCTGGACGAAATCCTGGTGCAGATGGAGAGCGCGGGGCTGTCGTGCGGGGCGCTGCAGTTCATTGCTGCGGGGGTTTCCATGGATGCTGCCAAGGAGACCACACCTGCGGCGCTCTACAGCTGGAGCTCTTCGCAGGGAGCACCTGTCATAATCGCTGAGGGCACTCTGCAGCAGGTCAATCAAGCCGCAGAGCGGCTGGATCGGGAAATTGCCGAGCAGATTGAGCTCGGAGAGATAGACGGAGTCATCGTCATGAGCGCTGACCCGGAGGGCAGCAACCGCCATGCGGTGGAAGCCTGCGCTAAATACAAGCTGCCGGTGACCGGAACCGGCGGCACCTCGATGGCGATGATTCAGGCGAAAGGCGTGCATGTGATTGCCGCTTCCGGCACGACGGGAACGACGAACCGGACCCGTGCCGTTACGTTCGTCACTTCGCTCAGCAAGCATTGGCGGATTCCGTACCGCCCGGTGATCGGCACAGCCCAGGCATCTTCCTCTTCCGGTTCGGGAAGCAGCGCATCGCCCTGGCGCAGAATTAATATTCGCGGCATGATGATGGCATCGCTCCCTGGCTTTATCGGGATGGCATTGGTCCTGGCTGTGAGTAAAATCCCCGGCTTGTCGGCATTATCCGAGGTATTCGACCTGATGATCAAAGCGCTGCCGGTCATCCTTGCCGCTATCGCTGCCAAGCAGGTATCCGAGCTGGACGAGGTATCGATCGTGGCCGGTATCGTGGCCGGCATCCTGTCCGTAGAGGGAGGCATCATCGGGGGCATCATCGGGGGCATCGGCGCCGGGATCATCGTCCATTACCTGTTCCGTAAATGCGTGGAATGGCGCTTCCCCGCCACAACGGTCAATATCGTCGCCGGAGGCATTTCCGGTCTTATTGCCGGCCTCATCGTCTACTTCCTCATTGCGCCGATTGCGCTCAGCGCGGGTGAAGGCATCCGCACGCTGATTGAAACGCTCGTCTCCTGGAGCCCGGTCATGGCGGGGCTGATTGCCGGCCTGCTCATCTGGCCTGCCATCATCGGTGGCGTATACCATGCCGCCATCCTCCCTATTGTTCTGCTGGAAATGGAGACGACGAGCAACAGCTTCCTGGGTGCCGTCGACATGGTGGGACTAGTGATGGTATCGGCAGGAATCACGCTGGCCAACATGATCGCCCCCCGCGACAAGGGAGAAGCAGCGGTTGCGGCGCCGGGATTCGCCATGAATATGGGCTTTGGCACATTCGTTGAAGCCGCGTATCCCTTCATGTTCTCGAACAAGCTGGTTTTTGCAGGCGCGATTGCTTCAGCCGGTCTCGGCGGCATGCTGGTCGGACTGTTCGGCGTTCGGGGAACGGCCTACGTGCCTTCCTTTGTCGGTCCGATCACATCCAACAACACGTTCGGCTTCCTGATCTCAATGCTGGCGAGCCTGCTCTGCTCTTTCTTGATCACCTTCTTCGTTAACAAAATGTACGTCTACCGGAGCGCCAAGGGCACGATCGGCATGTAATGTAATAGGCAAGCGAGGCGTTACGGCGCTTCGGGCTTAGAATTACGGTAACACTCCATAAAACGGCCTGGGGGGCATCCTCGAGGCCGTTCTTTATTCGACAGAGAGAGCTTTTTCTGTGCAGACTCGTGTCGCATCTTGGAATCACTCTACCAACACTGGTAAAATAGGAGATACGGCCTTCAACATTTAAACGGCTTTATCTAGCCATGGGGCAATTCTAAGCGCCTGCAACAGTTCCTTAACCGGTTCCGTGCAGACGCTCGGATTAGAAAGAGGGGATAATTGACACAATGACGATGATCGGTATTGATCTTGGGACGACAAACAGCCTTGCGGCTTATTGGGCCGAGGACCGGGCGGCAATCATCCCGAACGTGCTCGGAGAGCACCTCACACCTTCGGTCGTAAGCGTTGACGACAACGGGGAGATTTTGGTCGGCCGGGTTGCGCAGGAGCGGCTTATCACGCATCCGCAAGCGACGGCAGCAACGTTCAAACGATTTATGGGGACAGAAAAAACCTACGCGCTCGGCCCTCACACCTTCACGCCGGAAGAGCTCTCATCCTTCATCATCAAAGCGCTGAAGGCCGATGCCGAAGCTTATTTGGGCGAGACGGTGACGGAAGCCGTCATCAGCGTTCCCGCCTACTTCAACGATACCCAGCGCAAGGCAACGAAGACGGCCGCGGAATTGGCCGGTCTCAAGGTGGAGCGGCTCATCAGCGAGCCGACGGCTGCGGCGGTTGCCTATGGATTGCACCAGGAGAGCCCCGAAACGAAATTTCTCGTATTCGACCTGGGCGGCGGCACATTCGATGTATCCATACTGGAATTGTTCGAAGGCATCATGGATGTGAAATCCATTGCCGGCGATAACTTTCTGGGGGGCGAGGATTTTACGGAGCTCCTCTTTACGCACTTTTTACATACGCATGACTTGAATGCCGAAGATCTCAGTGCCAAAACGAGATCGCTGATCTATAAGCAGGCCGAAATGTGCAAGCTGGCCCTCGGCCAGGATAACGAAGCCAAGATGACCGTCCCTGCCGAGACCGGCAGCTTGGAGCTGCGCATAAGCCGGACGGAATTTGAAAAGCTTGCCCAGCCGCTTCTGCTCCGTCTGCGCCAGCCGATCGAGCGTGCGCTGCGGGACGCTTCCCTTACACCTTCCGAATTGGACGCCATTATTCTCATCGGCGGAGCTACGCGCATGCCGCTGATTCGCAGCGTCATTGGCAGGATGTTCGGCCGGATGCCTTACAGCAACATCCATCCCGATGAGACGGTTGCGATCGGTGCGGCGATCCAAACGGCGCTGAAGCAGCGCAACCAAGCGCTCGAAGAGATGATTTTAACGGATGTGTGCCCGTATACCCTCGGTACCAGCGTTGTGCGGGAGATGGGAGGCGGCCAATATTCAACAGGGCATTTCCTCCCGATTATCGAACGGAACACGCCGATACCGGTCAGCCGGGTCGAGCGCCTCTACACGATTTCCGATAATCAGCGGCAAATGACCGTCGATGTGTATCAAGGGGAGAGCCGGCGCGTGGAGAACAACATTAAGCTCGGTGAGCTCCGGATCAAAATTCCGCCGGCCCCGGCGGGGGAGCAGAGCATTGACGTACGCTATACGTATGATATCAACGGCATTTTGGAGGTCGAGGTCATCAGCGTGGCAACCGGCGAGAAAAAAAGAGCGGTCATCGAAAGCAACGCCGGCTCCATGACCAAGGAGCAGATCGAGGCTCGGCTTGCCGAGCTGAAGGATATCAAGATCCATCCCCGGGATCGTACGGAGAACAGGCTGCTGATCGCAAGAGGCGAGCGGCTGTACGAGGAATCGCTGGGCGACCGCCGAGAGATGATTGCCCGGCTGATTCAGCAGTTCGAGATGCAGCTGCAGACGCAAAATGAGCAAGTGGTTAAACAGGCCTCCGAAGCGCTCAAGGAGCAGCTGGATCAGCTCGAAAGGTGGATGGATTTGACATGAGTGTATGGGACATTTTGGGGATCGAAGCAACCGGAGATACATCAGCCATCAAAAGAGCCTATGCGAAAAAGCTGAGACTCCACCACCCGGAGGATGACCCGGAGGGCTATCAGCGCCTTCGCGAGGCTTATGATTCCGCGCTTACGATGGCGCCTTACGTTGAGCCGGAGAAGGATGAGCGCCTGGATTTCGATGAGCCAGCCGCTTACGATGGCGGCCAGACGGCGCTCTCTGGCGGCGAGCTTTGGACGGGTGAAGAAAAAGACGATTACCCCGCATCCGGACGATCTCCGGCTGCTTCCGATTATTACAGAGAACCGCTTCACCACGCCCGCGAGCCGATTCCGCAGGACCCGATTGAGCAGTTCATCGATGAGGTCGACGAAATTTACGAGAATTTCCAGGCGCGCATCAATCCCGAGGCCTGGGAGGACGCGCTTAACCGGGACATCGTGTGGGATGTGCAGCGGAGCGGGGAACTGCAGTACGAACTGATGGACTTTCTGGAGGATCATCGCCATCTCCCCCGCCCGGTATGGCAGCGGCTTGACGACATGTTCCACTTCACGGAGAACAAGGAAGACCTGCTGGGGGAATACCCCGATTCGCTCATCGAATATATCATGAGCCAAATTAACGGTACCTCCGAGCTGCGGTACGAGTGCTTTAAGGAGCATCCCGCTCAGGATATCGATATCGAGCAGTATCTTGATCTGAGGGAACAGGGACAGTACATGATGAAGGAAGGCGAGCTGGAAGAAGCCCTCGACGATTTGACCCACGCCAGCGAGATGTACCCTCATGATCCCGACCTTCAGCTTATGCTCGGTAAATGCCATGCGCGGACCGGCAACCTGACCGCCGCGGACGAATGCTTCGGTCAAGCCATCCGGCTGGCGCCGGAGGAGCTTGATGGATATTGGCACCGTGCCCAGATCCGGTTCGAGCAGGCGGATTACTCGTCCGCATTGAGCGACCTTGAGAAGGTGCTGGGCCAAGAGCCGGAAAATACCGATGCGCTCTGCCTGAAAGGACGATGTTATATAGGACTTGAGGAGATAGATCAGGCACGGGATATCTTGAAACAGTCCAATCAGCTCGAGAATCCCCATATTCACTCGTATATCTACCTGTGCATGGCGTCCAACAAGCATAAATACGGCCGGAGACACATCACAGCCGCTGACCGGTGGCGGTCATGGAGAAGCAATCTGTTATTCGATACGCTCATGGTGCTCCGCTTAAGCTGGCTCTACATTCTGGTTTATCTAGCTCTGCAAATATTCTTCGACCTGCACCCGGTATATACGTGGCTATTGATTGCCGTCATCCTGTGGAACACCTGGAAGGCCATCAAAGTGCATTGGGTGCTTGCAACCTAGAAAGGAGGCATTCGCATCATGGAAGGATTCAGCCGCAAGCACAAGAAAAGAATCGAGCTCTACCTCCGCTGCTTGTCCAGCGTTTGTATCGATAGCATGCTGGGCTATTATTATATTCCTTATGAATTTCATCCCTCGGAGCGTTGGCTGCGAAAAGGCGTGATGAAAAAAGCGCTGGCCGACTGGAAGATCACGGACGCGGCCTCCCTCAAGGAGCGTATCGATTTTTTGCTAAACGACGGCCACTGCCAGGAATACCTGGACATTCATAACCGTTTGTCCGCCCTAACCCTCAAGGCACGCGAGCGTTATCTCGAGGACGCCAAAGACGATCCCGATTACAAAAAAATGATCGTTGTCGGCAAATGGATGGGGATGCTGCCTTCGGCCGATATCACCGCATTAGGCGGGGGCTGGGCCATCCTTCTTAGCCGGATCGGACGGATCTATCGCTTCCTGAGCGAAGAGGAGGCCTGGGAGATCAAACAAAAGGCAGCGGCCCTCCTGCAGCAGCATTACCGCAGCTGGGACGAATATCTTACCGCCTTTGCGGCCGGCACGCATTTTATCAAAGAGGATATCGCAATGAAGTACTCCCACCATGTTATAAGCAGAGCCAGCAACATCCTCGGGGGCAGCAAGCTTGCCTACAATAAGGTGCCTTGGGATCTAAGCCTGCTGCCGGACAAGCACGCTTCGGCCAGCATGTCGGCCTCAGTCTGACTGAACCTGGGTAACTGACGCTTGCGCTTGCGCGAACAAAGGCGGGAAACTCCCCTATCACGAAATAAACAAAAGCCAGGACAGACCGAATAAAGGCTCTGCCTGGCTTTTTCAATTCTACAATTTACGGAGCTCGATGTCCGAAGTGCCCGTGATCCGCGAAATGTCGAACTCCCTGAACTGATACGTCGGCGTCGCATCTTGCAAGGCGCCACTCCCCTTCTCCAGCTTCGCTGCATTGGCGGGCGTGTTCAGTTTTGCCGGATAATACTCGATCTGAAGATCGGTCTTGCCCGGAACCGTAACTCCGGGCAGCTGCTTGACCAGCTCCAGAATGCGCTCCTTCTCTTGGTCCAGGCTGCCCTCCGCAACATCGGCAAACACCACGATGTCTACATTCTGGCTAACCGGCTCGCCGCTGCAGGAATCCAGCTTGTCGTACTCCCGCACCACCTGCTTCATATTGCAGCTCACCCAGGCCTGAACGAAAGCGCCGTCCGGATACAGTCGATGACCGGCTCCGCCTTGTCACGAAGCTGCGCCCCCCATACACGATTGAGGTAGGTTTCACCGGATGGGACCGGCGGGCTGCCGTCGGTGCTGTCCAGCGTGAATTCCAGCTCAGGAGCTCCTTCGGGAATCGCCGTAAGATTGTATGATCCGACAGCCCATATATAGTCCATCTTGGTGACCTTGAACGGCTCGCCGTATTTTTGCTCCAAATATTGCTCGGCGGCTTCCCGAACAACCTGCTTCTCCGCAGCCGACTTGGTAAACGGGGCGGTTCCCTCCGTGTAACCGACATACACGGATCCGGCAAGCAAGAGGAGGCCGATCACCGTGCGCGCGGCGATGGCACCTGGTGAAGACAGCTGCCGCTGCCGTTTCTGCTCCAGCCACGGTTTTTTCGGCGACCGGTAGGTAAAATAAATAATCGTGATCACGATGCCCGCAATATGCAGCGCAAGTGCAGCCGGCAGCGCCAAAAAGCCGAGAAAGCCGAGCGTCAGCAGCAGAAAATAAAGCACAGCTCCCTGCAGCGCCATAAGCAGCGCCCCGGTAATGATCAGCATCGGGGTCCCGATGTAGAATAGGCCGAGGCCTGTAAAGATCACGGAAAGCACCACCGCGGTCAGCTGATGTTTCTTCACTGGTCATCCGTCCTTTTTAAGAAAAATTCCGCCCCATCCATCCGTCGAAGCTTTATTATAACAGCCGCTCCCCCGTTAGAGAAACAAAAACCCATCCACCTCGCGGGTGCATGGGTTGATTGGCCTTCACAGCATCCTGTTTATTCCTTCGGATGAATCATCTCTTCCGGCCGCACGATCCGGTCAAATTCCTCGGCGGTCAGCAGCCCGCTCGCCAGCGCAGCTTCCCGAAGGGTCGTGCCCTCTTGATGCGCGCGTTTAGCGATCGCGGCCGCATTCTCGTATCCGATATGCGGATTGAGCGCCGTCACCAGCATCAGCGACCGCTCCATATTGCCGCGGATGACTTCGAGATTCGCTTCGATGCCGACCGCGCAGTTCCGGTCAAACGAATCCATCGCATCCGACAGCAGGCGTGCCGATTGCAGGAAGTTATAGATGATCACCGGCTTGAATACGTTCAGCTCGAAATTGCCCTGGCTTGCCGCGAACCCGATCGTTGCATCGTTCCCCATCACCTGGCACACCACCATCGTAAGCGCCTCGCTCTGGGTCGGATTTACTTTGCCCGGCATAATCGAGCTTCCCGGCTCGTTGGCCGGTATGGTCAGCTCCCCGATGCCGGAGCGGGGCCCGCTCGCCAGCCAGCGCACGTCATTGGCGATCTTCATCAGATCGGCAGCCAGCGCCTTGAGCGCTCCGTGCGCAAAGACCACTTCGTCATGGCTTGTCAGAGAGTGGAATTTATTGCTGGCAGAGGTGTAGCTTTTGCCGATCTGCAGGCTGATTTCCGCCGCGGTCATCTCGCCGAATTTCGGATGGGCGTTGATGCCCGTACCGACGGCCGTTCCGCCGATCGCCAGCTCCCGCAGCGGCTCGATCGAAGAAGCGACCATAAGCTCGCATTTCTCAAGCATACGGTGCCAGCCGCTGATTTCCTGCCCCAGCGTAAGCGGCGTGGCATCCTGAAGATGCGTGCGGCCGATTTTAATGAGATCCTTGTACTCCTCGCTCTTCTCTTTCAGCGTCTTCTTGAGCCGTTGAAGCGACGGCAGCACGCTGTCCTCCAAGGCGATAACGGCCGCCATATGCATCGCCGTCGGGAAGGTGTCATTGGAGCTTTGGGATTTATTCACGTCATCGTTGGGGTGAATGCGCTGGTCGCTGCCTTTTTCCTGAAGCAGCTGGTTCCCCCGGTTCGCGATAACTTCGTTCACGTTCATATTGGACTGCGTGCCGCTGCCTGTCTGCCAAACGACAAGGGGAAAATGCTCATCATGCTTGCCTTCAATGATTTCATCGGCCGCGACGGTAATGGCCCAGACCTTATCTTCATTCAGCTTGCTGAGCTTGCCGTTGACAATCGCGGCGCTCTTCTTCAACACGGCGAACGCCCGGATAATCTCCTTCGGCATCGTTTCCGTGCCGATCCGGAAATTCTCGGAGCTGCGCTGCGTTTGGGCGGCCCAGAGCTTATCGGCAGGCACCTTCACCTCACCTAGCGTATCCTTCTCAATACGGTATTCCATCTTGTCTTCCTCCTTTGGCATTCTTGATTTCAGCATTAAACGCTTTATAGAGGTTGTTCAAAAAGTAGTCTTTTGATCACGAAGTGAATCAAGAAGTAACTCGGCATCGAATCTTGAATTCAGCCGGGCCTAAGCAGATGCTTCCGAAGCATGTTTCCTGCGGAAACATTTTAGTGCTCACGTACCCAAAACAGCAGATGCTTTCGAAGGCGTTTTCTGCGAAAACGTGTAGCTCCGCTCCTCAGTCCCTAGCTTCATCCAACCTAAAGCGTTTTGAAAAAACGCACTTCGGAAGGATAAGCCTCGGTGCTGAAAATTCGACTTTTTGAACTCCTATTTATATTCCATCTCCCCTATTATGGCACAGTCTGGCGCCGGAGAAAAATGCCGCGGCATGGAGAAGCGTAATGAGGGCACGGGTGAGGATTGCAGACGGTGTGGCGAAGAGAGATGAAGCACGAAGAAGGATTGCAAACGACGTGGAAAATAGGCGGACTAGCGATTCATGCCAGCCATTCAAACCAGCGCCCATGGCCGTCGGCTCTAAGGATGGTCTGTTCGCTCGATATGCCGCCGACAATAAAGTCGGCATGGAGATCGCCATCCCACATGTTGTTGTACACATGGACGATGTCGCGTTGTTTACCGATCGTGCTCAGATGATGGAGCAGCCGATGTTTGTTATCCTCGGGAATCTGGTTGGCTACATGCGTATGAAAGACGCATACGACGGCCTCTCCGGGAATGTCCCTCACAAGATCGGGCAGCAGCTCCGTCCCGTCCCCTTCTATGAACCGAATATCAGACCGGCTCTTAAGAAGAGCTGCGGCCTGCTCGAGCATCGATACCCGGCGGGGATTGCCCGGCCAAATGAGCGCCCGCAGCCATAATACATCCTCTGCGCTGTGCACATCGTTCACGTGAAGATCGATCCCCATCCGGTATACGACCGGGGGACTGGAAGAGAGCAGAAACGGGGACTTCCCGCCCTTGATCTCGGAATCGATGCGAACGACGGACTCCTTGTTGCCGTATACCTCCTGGCCACCGTAAGCATAGCTGTACTGATCCCACAGCAGTTGCAGTCCGGCGCTGCACCCCAGCTCCACAAGGGCAAGCGGCTTCCGAACCTTGGCATACACGGAGCAGAATACCGGATAAAGATACGCACAGCGACGGACCTCGTTCGTCTGCACCCGCTTGCTTCGGAGGATCTCTATAATCCCTTCCCTATGCTCCAGCACAAATGACCGGAAATGCGGGTAGCTTGCCTCCATTTCCTTCGGCTGCTCCGCGAGCCCCGGGTAATAGGCGCTAAGCACCGCCCCCTTCCCCTTTAGCAGCAAATATTGAACCGCTCCGAACAGCAGATTGGGCACTGGCTGTCCGGGCGATGCCTGCGCAGCTATCGACAAAACCTCCGCATCGCCGGCGATCTGCCGCGCCAAATGCGCGTACAAATCGCTGGCTCCCGGAAACTCCTTATCGGCAAAATGCTGAAACTCCCTCACCAGCCGCTCCTGATCCATATGTCACTCTCCTAACGAAAAAATGTATAGACCGGTCTAAGACCATGTTACATCTTTCCAGCCGCGCTTTGGATTGCGATCTTTTATCGGTCCGATAAGAGAAACAGCGGAATGGTTCAGGACCTATTCCGATTATGCGCCGGGGCGGTCCAGCCGATACAACCCGCGATACCTTGGGTAGCGCTCCATCAGCTCGTCGTGCGTACCGCGCATGACGACTTTCCCTTGCTCCAAGAACAGGATCTCATCCATCTGCTCGACGCCGACGAGATGATGGGTCACCCAGATCAGCGTCCGGTCCTGAAGGCTGGAGAAAATGGTAGAGAGCAGCTCGCGCTCCGTTCTGGGATCCAGCCCGACCGTCGGTTCGTCAAGGATAACGACCGGACTCTTCTGCAGCAGAATGCGGGCAAGGGCCACTCGCTGGCGTTCTCCTCCTGAAAAACGCTGCCCTGCTTCCTGCATGCGGGTATGGAGGCCGTCCGGAAGGGAATCGACCAGCGTAGTTAGCTGGGCCATCGCAGCGGCCTGCCGGATATCCTCTTCCGTGGCATCCGGTCGTCCGAGCCGGATATTGTTTGCCAGCGTGGTGTCGAATAGATGAGGGCTCTGATTCAGGACGGAAATCACGGACGAGATATCGTCGCCAAAAAGCGCTGCATCCGTGCCGCCGATCGTGACCGTGCCCGATGAGGGTGCCAAGACGCCCTGGATAAGCTGCAGCAGGGTCGATTTGCCGGCTCCTGAACGTCCGATGACCGCCACCTTGGCTCCGGCGGGAACGTCAAGGGAAATGTCCCGGAGCGCGTGTGTACCGTTGTCCAAACAGCCTGATGCTGTCGCGCCTGCCCAACGTGCCGAATGTGCTGCATCTGTCGCTTCTGGTTGATATGCTGTATCTGCCGCTTCTGGTTGATATGCCGCATCTGCCGTTTCTGGTGAGTGTGCTGCTGGCGAATATGCTGCTTCTGTCGCATCTGGCGAAGGTGCTGCTGGTGAATGTGCTGCTGGTGAATGTGCTGAGTGTGCTGCATCTGTCCCATTTGCATCGTATTGAAACGAGACGGCCTCCACCTTTATATGCGCGCCGCTTCGAATGACGGCATCCACTTCGCCCCGGCTCAATGACAGCTGCTCCGGGTATCCAGTGGTGGCGGAGCCCTCTCCATGCCCGATGGCCTTCAGTCTCTGAACCGATTGACCGTACAGCGGAATCCGCTCTACCGCCTCGGACACCGGCAGAAAAGCGTCCATCAGTGGAAACACCGCAAGCACCATCGCCGCGATCAGCGTAACGTCCAGTGAACCGCCCGCATACTCCTTGCCAGCTACATACACGACCGTGACGACCGTTACCGCAACGACCGAATGCCCGATGAAGCCGCGCAGCCGCGCCCACCGCTTGAGCGCCCGGTCGGTCCGGTCCACCTCGGCTTCATCCTCCTCGTATCCCGTCAGAAACTGCTGCTGCCGGCCGCTGACGTACCATTCATGCATGCCAAGCACCGCATCGGTCAGCTTCTGGTACAGCCGGTTCCTTGCCTGCTTCATCTCCCGGTTCTTCCGCTTCGTCAGCAGCAGGGAAATGAGCGGCAGCACGAATACCAGAACGGCCACATACAAGGCCAGCAGAAGAGCAAATCCCGGATCGAATCGTCCAGCGGCCGCAATCACGCCGGCATATAGGACCAGCGCCACGAACGACGGAAATACCGTGCGGATGTAAACGTCCTGCAAATATTCAATGTCATCGGAGAGCACGCCGAGGAGATCGCCGGTCCGGTAGCGGGAAGTTAACCGGAGTGCCTGAGGCTCCAGAATCCGGTACAGCCTCAGCCGCATCCGGGACAGGATACGGAGAATCGTATCATGCCCCACAAGGCGCTCCGCATAATGCAGGACGGCGCGTCCGATCCCGAATGTGCGGACACCTACCGTCGGCACGTACACCATCAGAATGTTCTCCGGACGGAGCGCGGATTTGGAGATTAAATACCCGGACGTAAACATCAGCATGCACGCAAACAGAACGGTAAGCACGCCGAGCATGGCAATCAGCAGAAAGCGCCAAAAATTTGCCGTCACATAAGGCCGAAACCACGATTCCTGCTTCATCCGATTCCCTCCATCTGCGAAGTAATCAACCCGTAATACACGCCCTTCAATTGCATGAGCTCCTCATGCGTTCCCGTCTCTGCGACGCGCCCCCGGTGGAGCACGATGATAACATCCATATCCTGCATCCAATGCAGTCTGTGCGTAGCAAGGAATACCCACTTGTCCCGGAATAGGGACAGCATCGTCTCTTTCAGCTCATATTCCGTCTCGATGTCAAGATGGGCCGTCGGCTCATCCAGCAGCAGCACCTGCCGCCCGCCGAGCAGCGCTCTCGCCAAGGCGACGCGCTGGGCCTGCCCGCCGCTTAAGGCTCGCCCTCCAGCTCCAATCATTTCATGAAGTCCATTCGGCAACGCGCGCACAAGGTCAATCAGTCCCGCCGCCTCAACAGCGGCCCGTACGTCCGCATCGGAAGCATCCGGCGCATAGAACCGCACATTATCCTCAAGCGTACTGCTGAACAAATACGGATGCTGCGGCATATACGTCACCCCGCTTCGCCAAGCCTCGCGGTTCCCGTCCTCCAGCGTCACGCCGTTCAGCCTGATCTCACCTGCGGTAGGAGCCGTAAAGCCACCAAGCAGATCAATCAGCGAGGATTTGCCGGCTCCGCTCTCCCCCACGATCCCGATCCTGCCCTTGCCCGGAATCCGGAAGCTGACGTCCTCCAGAGAAGCCGGCCCGTGCTCTTCATGCCGCAGGCCGACACCGGACAGCTCCAGCATGCTGCAATCATCCCATCGAAATACAGCCGGCGAGCTTCCGCAGTTTGTCGAACTATCCTTAATTTTAAGTATCGGGGCCGAGAGAGGCGTTCCGACTTTACGTGCCGTATCCGTTGTCGCCGCATGCGGTGCATCAGCTGTCATCCCCATTGCGGTATTGATTGTCTCGACTTTGGCCGCGTTAGTCGCTCGGGCGATAGCCGTGTCGGTTGTCTTCGGCACCGCTCCTTCAGCATCGGCAGCTGCATCAGCTGTGTGTATCCAACCTGCACCGCCGGCAGCCTCACCAACACCCGAATGGGCCACAGCGGCTTCGCCGAAGCCAACGGCGCCCGTATACCGAGCAGTCTCCACCGCTTCCGGCTTGCCGGTCTCCTCGGCCCGCGATGCCCGAATGATCGACTGCATCGCTTCCCCCGCCTGCTTGCCGTCCAGCGTCGCATGGAAATCGGCGCCGACCATCCGCACCGGAAGGAAGTACTCCGGCGCGAGAATCAGAACCAGCAGCGCCGGCAGCAGCTCGATACTTCCGTTTATGAGCCGCAGACCAAGGTTGACCGCAACGGACGCAACGGACAGCATGGTGAAGAAGTCCAGCGCGAAGGAGGACAGAAAGGCCACGCGCAAGGTGCGCATGGTCGCTTTCCGGTAATCTTCGCTGACCTGCCGAATGCTGCCGCTGTGCTTGCGGCTCTGGCCTAGAAATTTCAGCGTCATAAGCCCCCTGAGCGAGTCGACGAAATGATTGGACAGCATCCGGTAAGAATCCAGCTGCCGCTCAGTCTGCTTCCTTGCAGCGAGGCCGACAAGAATCAGGAAGGCAATCAGAATCGGCATGGTCACGAGCAAAATAATGCCCGAAATCCGGTCGGTCATGAATACGTACAGCCATACCAGCGCAGGAGTTATGCCCGCGCCCATCATCCGGGGGATGGTCAGCTCCGCATATTTGCGGAACTTGCCGATGCCCTCCAGCACAAGCGTAACCACATTGCCCGTTCCTTCCTTCCGGATCAGCGCCGGCCCTCTCCGGAAGAGCACGCCGAGCAGCTCCTTACGAAGGCTTGTGCCGGTCTGCTCCGCAGAGCGCTGCGCAATCCCTTGCTGGACGGCTCCGACCCCGTGCCGCATCAGAAAAGCAAGCAGGAACAGGGCAATGGTTCCCCCCTGCTCCTGCAGCGAGGCTCCCGCGAACAGCGCGGAAACCGTCTGTGCAAGCCATTTGGCCTGCAGGAGGATGGCCATGCTCTGTGCCAGGGTACATACGGCGACCAGAAGAAACGTCGTCTTGGCGCCACGGTAGCCCAGCAGATCTTTTCCCATCAGTATTCCAAATGCTCCTTCTCATGTACCCGTTTGTGGAAAACGAAGTAACTCCAGATTTGATAACCCAAGACGAAAGGCAGCAGCGTGACGGCCACGATGGTCATCACCTTCAGCGAATACGGGCCGGAAGCCGCATTATAGATCGTCAGATCGAACGCCTGGCTGATAGAGCTGATCATGACCCGCGGGAACAATCCCGCGAACACGGAGGCTACCGTAAGAGCGATCACGGCACCGGTCATCCCGAACGCCCAGCCATCCCGCTTGAGGCTCATGAAATATCCGCCGAGCAGGAAGGCCAGCAGCGCCAGCCCCAGCAGAACGGCGATCAGGCCGCCCCGGCGCTCGAACACGTCCGTCATGAAATACGTCATGACGCCGAATGCCGCGAACAGTCCCGCAACCGGAAGCAGCAGCTTCCGTGCCATGGAGCGTGCGCGCTCTTGCAAGTCCGAGGTCGTGCGAAGCGTCGTGAACATCAAGCCGTGCAGCAGGCACAGCAGCGTCATCGTCAGCCCGCCAACCACCGTATAGGCATTGACGATATCGAAGAAACCGGCGTGCATTTCCATTGCTTCGTTAATCGGCAGCCCCTGGATCAGGCAGGCAAATACGACGCCGAGCAGGAACGGAGGCAGCACGCTGCCTGTGAAAATGGCGCCGTCCCATACCCTTTTCCAGCGGGCATTCCCCACCTTCCCCCGGAACTCAAAGGCTACGCCGCGGCCGATCAAGGCCAGCAGGAGGAAGACAAGCGGAATGTAGAACCCGCTGAACAAGGTCGCGTACCAGTTCGGGAACGCCGCGAACATCGCGCCCCCTGCCGTTAGCAGCCATACCTCGTTCGCGTCCCAGAACGGGCCGATGGAATTGATGAGCACGCGGCGCTCCGTGTCGCTTTTGGCCAGAAGCTGCGTGGACATCCCAACGCCGAAATCAAAGCCCTCGAGAAAAAAGAACCCGATAAACAATACCGCAACCAGCACAAACCATACTTCATTAAGAGACAGCATTGTAGCCCTCCTTGTTAAACGGATCGCTTGCGTGGCGGTGGTCCGCCTCCTCCGCATACGGCCCTTTCTTAATCACCTTGACGAACAGATAGGCCATGACAGCCGCCAGCACCGCGTAAATCGCCGTAAACACGATCAGCGAGAACAGAATCGACCCGGCGCTGACATTCGGCGAAATGCTGTTCTCCGTCGTAATGAGCCCGAACACCGTCCACGGCTGGCGCCCGATCTCCGTCATAATCCAGCCCGAGCTGTTCGCTATGATCGGCAGGGAGATGCCAATCAGCATCATGCTCAGGAACCACTTCCCGGCCTGCTCGACCTTTTTGCGCAGCATCAGCCAAGCACCGTACAGACCAAGCAGAATCATGGCCGTTCCGGCCGCCACCATAATCCGGAAGCTCCAGAAGGTCGTGCGCACCGGAGGAATATAATCGCCCGGGCCGTATTCCTGCTCGTACTGGTACTGCAGCTCTTTCATCCCGATCACTTCGCCGCTAAATTTGCTGTAAGACAGGAAGCTGAGCAAATACGGGACTTTGAATTCCGCCGAGTTCTCCTGCTTATCCGGATCGATCGACGCAAAGACCGTCCACGGCGCCGGGTCCTCGCTCGTTTCCCACAGGCCCTCCGCAGCAGCCATCTTCATCGGCTGAGTCTGCACGAGGTACTGCGCCTGCTGGTGGCCGAACACCGCAACCAGAATGGAGGTAATCAGGCCAACCACAATCGCGAGGTTGAACGATCTTTTGAAAAAGTCCAAGTCCTGCTTCTTCATCAGCTTATACGCGCTCACCCCGGCTACGAGGAAAGCGCCGGTAGCCAGCGCCCCGAAAATCGTATGCGGGAACTCCACCAGCAGCTGACCGTTCGTGATCAGCGCGAAAAAGTCGTTCATCTCCGCCCGACCGTTGTTGATCTCGAATCCGACCGGACGCTGCATGAACGAGTTGGCGGCCAGAATCCAGAACGCCGACATCAAGGTGCCGAAGGACACCAGCCAGATGCTCAGCAGATGGACCTTCTTCGAAAGCCGGTCCCAGCCGAAGATCCACAGGCCGATGAACGTCGATTCGAGGAAAAAGGCCAGCAGTGCCTCGATCGCCAGCGGCGCGCCAAACACGTCCCCGACGAACCGGGAATAATCGGACCAGTTCATGCCGAACTGGAATTCCTGCAGAATCCCCGTCACTACGCCGACCGCAAAGTTAATGAGAAACAGCTTGCCCCAGAATTTGGCCATCCGTTTATACACGTCCTGGCCTTTGACAACGTACATCGTCTCCATGACGGCGATCAAAAACGCCAACCCGATGGAGATCGGTACGAAAATAAAGTGAAAAATGGTTGTCGATGCGAACTGTATTCGCGCCAGCATCACCGGATCCATAACATACCCCTTCCTTTAGCTCACGTCATCATTTTAAATTTGATTCTTTTGGTATTGTCGCAGACTGGAGCAGGAAGGATTGTGATAAACATCACAATCTCGGGGTCGAAAACGGATAAAAAGTTATAAATTTGTGACAAAAATCACGAAGTCCCGAACTTAAAAGGGACAGGCCCGCCATCCCTGGTGAGCCTGCCCCTTGTATACTATACCACGTGCCTCTCCCGGCGCGCGTCGTTCCTCATCACTGCTGCACGACCCTCGTCGTTATTGCTCGTACGATGCGGCATGCAGATCATTGCATTAGCTTGTACATTTTATTGAACCGGACCCACCTCAGTCTCGATCAGCTTAAACTCTATCACATCCGCAATCCCGCGGTTCGTGATGCGGATTTCCGGAATGACCGGGAGCGCGATGAGGGAGAAGGTCATGAACGGCGCGTTGATGAAGCAACCAAGCTCCTTCCAGGCATCCTCCAGCGCCGCCACTTCCTCGGCCACGACTTCCACCGGACGGTCAGCCAAAAGGCCGGCGATCGGCATAGCCACCTTCGCCAGCACCTTCCCGTCCCGGACGACGATCATGCCGCCGCCGCAAGCCGCCAGCTCATTGGCGGCAAATGCCATATCGTCCACATTCGTGCCCATCACCAGCAGGTTGTGGCTGTCATGGGCCACGGTCGAAGCGACCGCACCCGACTTCAGACCGAAGCCGCTCGCGAACCCTAGCGAGATTTGCCCGGTTCCGCGGTGACGCTCGATGCAAGCAAGCTGCACGACGTCCTGCTCCAGGTCCGGCTGGATGATACCGTCCTCCACCGGGAGAACCGCCGTCATTTTAGCTGTACGGGCACTGTTCTCAATGACGCGCACGACATTGACTTCCGTTCGCGCAGCCGAACCCGATTTGCTGCGGAGCAGGAAATCTTCCGGGGTGAGGGCCCGGGCTAGACGCACCGATTGATAAGCCTTCTCCGGATATTGGTAGGACGGAAACTCCACCACGAGGCGGCCGTTCTCCGCAACGACCTCGCCATCGGCAATGACGACCGATGGAACCATGCGCTTCAAATCGTCAATGAGCAGGATGTCCGCCGATTTCCCCGGCGAGACGCTGCCAAGGTCCAGTTCCATTCCGAAATAGCGCGCAACGTTGATCGTGCCCATTTGAATCGCGGTTACGGGGTCAACCCCTTCTTCCATCGCCCGCCGCACGATATGGTTCATATGGCCGAGCCGCACCAGCGTCTGCGGGTATACATCGTCGGTAATGAGCGACATGTTGTCCGTGCGCACCTTATCCTCGGTCACCACTTTGATGACCTCCTTGATGTCCTGCCATGCCGAACCCTCGCGGATCATCAGATGCATCCCGAGCCTAACCTTCTCCAGCGCCTGCTCCCGTGTCACCGTCTCGTGGTCGGAGCTAACCCCTGTAGCCAAATAAGCCTGAAGCATTCGGTCATCCTCAGCCGGAAAATGTCCGGTTACCGTCTTGCCCGCACGCAGCGTTGCTTCAATCTCTCCGAGCATCGTCGGATCGCCGTTCACGACGCCTGGGAAGTTCATTACTTCACCGAGGCCTGCCGTGCCGGGCCAGGTCAGCCCCTCTTCGATATCGGATACGCCAAGCTGGGCGCCGCCATCCTCCAGATCGAATGTTGCGGGGACGCAGGAAGGAATGGTCGTGAATACCTTCAGCGGCAGCTGCTGACCTTCCTCATGCATCCAGCGCACGCCTTCCATACCGAACACGTTGGCAATCTCGTGCGGATCCATATAGATACCGGTCGTTCCGCTTACGATGGCCGCCTTGGCAAATTCGGTCACCGTCAGCATCGTGGATTCGACGTGCATATGGCCATCAAGCAGTCCCGGCGTAATATACCGCCCTTTGCCATCAATCACTTTCGTGCCCTCGCCGATGGTATGATCCGCATTGCCGATATAGGCAATGCGCCCGGCTGCAACCGCCACGTCCATATTCGCTTGAAGCTCGCCCGTAAATACGTTGACCAGCGTGCCGTTCTTGATCACCAGCTCGGCTGGCGACTGCCCCAAAGCAACCTGTCCCAGCTGCCGGCTGACCTCGTATCGTTTATGTCTTTTGCTTGAACTCATGATGATTGCACGCTCCCCTTTTTTGCTGATTGGATATCTACGCAGTGAGTCTGATGATGCCCTTCATCGCAAATTTTTCACGCATGGAGGGAGGGGCCCATGGTTTAGATCAATACGATCCCCCTGAGCTGCGGAACGCAAAACAACCCGGACAGCGTACCTGCCCGGGATGCCTAAAGATTGAATTCATCAAGATGAGAAAGTCCCTTGCTTATCTGCTGCGCTCGCGTAATATTGCCGCTGATTCCGGATTAGACCTTGCGCCGGTCCCACTCGGACGAATACGTGAAACGCCACGCGTACCGGGGTACCGCCATGCCTCGCGATTCCCCTTCAAAGCTCGGGCTGTCCTATTCTCATCTTTTATGTAGTCAAGTCATTTACGGTAACCTGGTAGAGACGCCTGGGCCCTATTCCCCGGCATATACATCAAGATTTGCTGCTAAGACCTTTACCCTATTCAATTCTACTCATTTGTTGTTAGAATTATAATCCTCCTGTCCAAGAAGTCAAGTGACAGGAAGGAACCGGCCTCTTTAGGAAATACCAGGATGCCGCCAAAATCATGGCCGCAAGCCAGAAGCCTATGTATCGAATGAAGCACCCCTGTATTACAGGCTGACTTCGGCTGGAGCCTTTGATACCTTTTTGGCGTACAGCATCATCAGCGGAATGCTGACGGCAAACGCCCCCGCAACAAGCAGGAACGGAATGCGCGGATCGATGCCATAAGCCCAGCCTCCGATCACGCCGGAAGGCGTAATCACGATCAGGATAAGCACCTGGAGCAGCGCGAATATTTTAGCCCGGTTATCGTCATCAATGGCATTCGCAACCGCCGTTTCAAGATACGGATAGGTCATCATCGTTCCAACCGCCGCGATGATCGTGCTTACGCTGAGCACGACAAGGTCGCCCTCCGGGGCGATGACGAGAACGACGTTCGCAAGCACCGAAATGATGAATCCCCAGACCATCGTCCGGTTCACTTTGGACTCACTGATCCGCGGCATGATCCATCTCATGAACATCAGCATGATGATGGAGGAGAATGCCGGAAAGACGGAAATCAATCCGCTGCCGAGATGCAAATATTCCACCATAAAAATAGAGACATAGGTCGTCTTCACGGTCATCTGAAAGTTAAACAGAATATAAACGCCGAAGATGATCAGCAGGAGCGGGCTTTTCAGCATGCCCTTCATGACGGATATATAGTCGACCATGCCTTCGCGCAGGCTCATGGACTTTGTCTCCTTCATCTTGCGGTAGCCGATCTCCGTCTCCCGGGTCGCATAATGCCTGCCGATGAATTGAATCGTCATCAGGATACAGGCCAGCACGAACATGATCCGCACTCCAGGCACCAACGAGAAGTGATACACCAGCAATCCCCCGAGTGGGGCGAACAAGCCCCCTACTACGCTGATCAGCTGCAGCAGCGTAAACACATACGTCCGCTCCTTAGGGGCCGTGTCTTCAACAAGCAGGCAATAGAACGCCGTATGGGGCACTTTTTGAAAACCGTTGATTACAGCCGCGATGACAAAGAACCAGAAGTTTTGCGAGACGGCCCATAGCAGCGTAGCGATGCTCCAGCTGAGCACGTCGAAATAGAGCAGCGCACGCTTGCGGCCCATCCGGTCCGTAAGATAGCCGCTAAGAAACGAGGAAAGCACTTGGACGAGCAGGCCGATCGAGGTGATCCAGCCGATTCCCGTCTCGGTTACGCCAAGCTGGTACATAAAGATGGAGCTGTACGTCGCAAACATGCTGTAGGGAATCAGGAACAGCGGTTCATAGACGAGACAGCCCCTGGCATTACCGGTTAATTGCCGAAAAGAAGTTGAGCCCATGGATGTCCTCCGGTCGATAGATAGTAAGCAAATGAAATCATTTCCAGGCTATTATAGCGCACCAAGGATCGCAGCGGGTGGATTTTTTTGCAGCTATCCGGCCGAGATCGGCAATCCCGCATTCAGGCGTGCAACCCTAGTTATAGAGCCGATTCCTGCCGGCATCCGCTCTCACTTTCCCCTCGAATCCTTGCCGGTATCGGGCTCATCCCCGTCTCCCTGCCCAGCCTCAGGCAGCAGTACGGTAATGGTCGTGCCCCGACCCAGCTCGGACCAGATGCCTACCTTGCCTGCATGAGCCTCCACGATGGCCTTCGCAATGCTCATCCCGAGACCCGAGCCGTCCACGCTCTCCTCCGTGTTCGTTCCGCGGTAATACCGCTCGAACAGGTTAGCCTTCGTCTCCTCGTCCATGCCGTTGCCCTGATCCGCGACGATGATTGCGGCACCGCCAGGCCGGCTTTCGACCCGAACCTCGATCTTGACCCCTTCCGGATTATGCTTGACCGCATTGATAATCAGGTTATCCATGAGGCGCTGCAGCCACTTCGCATTACCGTTCACGAGCAGCGGCGTTTCCCCGCCGATATAGGTAAAGGTCGCTTCATTCAGCGTGGCATCGTTCACGTATTTCAGCACACAGCGGCGGACCAGCTCATTCAGATCGAGCGGGATAAGCTCCTGCGGGCGGATCGTGCTCTTGAGGCGGAACACGAGCGAGAAATCGTCGATCAGTTCCAGCATATAATCCCCTTTTTCCCGGATGACGGTGCCCATCTCCCGCAGCTCCTCCGCACTCCAATCATTCGGAGCGCTTTCCAGCATGTAACCGTAACCCTGAATGGAGGAGAGCGGAGTACGCAGATCATGCGATATCCCCGACATCCATTCCTCCCGGTTCCGTTCCAGACGTTCGCGTTCCCGTTCAGCCTCTGCCAGCTGCTCGGCCATCCGGTAAAAAGAATGGATCACTTCCTTGTACAGCTTATATCGCATGCGAAGCTTGCCGTTCTTGCGGAAGACCCGTTTGCGGTCTTTCGGCGTCAGCACTTCTTCATACGCTCCGCTGCCCATCCGCTCGAACCAGCCGGTAAAGAGCAGTAACGGGCGACTGTAACGATAGCCGTGCCAGATCGCAATGGCGAGCGAGAGAAGCAGCACGCTCATCATGGCCCACAGGGCGACGCGTATCAGCTCGTTCATCATCGGCCGTTTCCCCAGCGCTTCATCCTGCGGGGTATGGTAGATCCAGGTGTTGCCGCTGTTCTTGTCCCGAAATACGGCAATATGCGTCGAATAGGTACCCGGCTGCTCCTGCATGGCGATGATCTCCAACGGGTGGTACTCCGACTTATCTCCGGCGCCTTCCCCGAGCGACTGCACGATACGGCCTTCCCCGTCAATGATATGGAGGTAGCCGCCTGCGCCGCCAAGCTTCCCTTGCAGCTCCCTTTCGAATTCAGGGTCGACAAGCCCGTCCTTCTCATAAGCGGCCACCCAGTCCAGGAGCTGGTCCGATCCGGCATCGACCCGACCTGCCAGGAACAGCAGCGGTTCTTTATAGAACAGGTCCATCTGCCAGTCCATCGTATATTTGCCGAGCCTCCGTTCTTCCTTTATGGCGAGCAGGGTGCTGACGGAGTACTCGCTTGGAACATCCGAAGGGGTATTCGTGGCATGAATGACGTTCCCTTCCATATCGACGACCTGAAGCCACATGCCGCTCTCCTGCAGCAGCACCTTCCAATGCTCCTCCAGCTGAACGCTCCCCTTCTCCGCAACGGTTTCCCCGACGATGCTGTCCAGCACCCCTGCCGGGAAGTTCCGCTTGATCTCCTCGTTGCTGATATGACTAATAAGGAAAAACATCAGCACGATGATAAAACAGAACATGAATGCCGAGAATGCAATCAATTGATAGGTAAAATGAAAGGCAAGCCTTCTTCGCAGTCTCATCGGCCGCTCTCCTTGACGAGCTTATAGCCGAGTCCCCGAACCGTAAGCAGATACTGCGGGTTGCTCGGATCCTCCTCGATCCGCTCCCGGATGCGCCGGATATGCACCATCACGGTATTGTCCTCGCCCATGCCGTCAATGCCCCATACCGCTTCGTACAGCTGGGATTTGGAGAAGACGACGCCGGGATGCTTGCAGAAATACAGCAGCAGCTGGAACACCTGCGCCGGACACGGCACCGGTTCCCCAAGGACCGTCAGCTCGCCGGCAGCCTCATCCACTCTAAACCGGCCGAAATCCCAGGAGCTTCGAATAACGGCCGGACTGACTGCCGCATTCGTTCCGATGCCGCCGCGCCGCAGCCGCGCTTTGATCCGGGCCGCAATCTCCAGCGGATTAAACGGCTTGGTCACATAATCGTCCCCGCCCATGGCAAAGCCGGTGAGCACGTCAAGATCCGAAGCCTTGGCTGTAAGAAACAGGATGTGCGGACTTCCGTAGGCACGCAGCTGAGGACACAGATCAAAGCCCGTGCCGTCGGGCAGCATGACGTCCAGCAGCACGAAGTCCGCGCCATGTGCAGCGATTTCCCGAAGGGCCTCCTTGCAGCTGGCGGCCGTGTATATCCGGTTGAAGCCTTCTTTGCGCAGCACCATCTGGAGCATTTTCACGATCGAAGGCTCATCATCTACTATTAAAATTCGTGTATTGTCCATAATTCTCACCCGTACATTATGCTAGCACAGCAACCTTAACAGGAGTTAAACAAATGCCGGAGGCGTTAAGAAAAAGTTAGGTTGCCGTTTCCTTTATATTCAAGTGCAATGGCTATACTTATGGCTAAGAGGTGATGATGTGTGAGTACACATAAACGTTCAACGGTCGTCGACGCGATTCGCGGGTTAAGCCTGGCGGGCATTCTGATGGCCAATATGCTCATTTTTCAATACGGCATGTTCGGAAAGGATGAGCTGCATTTCTTCCAGCCCTCCGCGCTGGATACGATCAGCCACAATATCCTGAAGGTATTCGTGGAAGGCAGCTTCATGCCGATCTTTACCTTCCTGTTCGGCTACAGCATGGTGATGATGAGGGAGAGCCTTACAGCCAAAGGCCTGAAATACGGACGCAGCTTCTCCCGCCGCTCTGTGCTGCTGATCGGACTCGGTCTGCTGCACTCGACCTTTATTTGGGAAGGCGACATTCTATTGTTCTATGGGGGAATCGGCTTCTTTCTGCTCCTGTTCGTGAAACGCAAGGCGAAGACGCTGCTGATCTGGGGAATTATTCTGCTGGCCCTCATGACGGCCCTTGGATACGGCTCCATGGAACCGACTCCGGAAGACGCCTCCCGAATGGAAGCCTA
This sequence comes from Paenibacillus sp. FSL W8-0919, assembly GCF_038003785.1. Classification (NCBI taxonomy): domain Bacteria; kingdom Bacillati; phylum Bacillota; class Bacilli; order Caryophanales; family Paenibacillaceae; genus Paenibacillus; species Paenibacillus sp. FSL W8-0919. The sequence continues at coordinate 1,589,057 of NZ_JBBOPV010000001.1, read as the reverse complement.
TGTGACCAAATCAATCGAGGTCTACGGCAGCGGCAGCTTTGGTGAAATCATGGATTTTCGGTCAAACGAGGAGATGCCGCTCAATCTGCCAGATTGGCTGATGCTCCTTGTGGTCCTGATCGCTCCGCTTATGAGCGCCCCGATGTTCCTGTTCGGCATGGCGGCGGCCAAACGGCGACGCTTCCTCCATCCGTCCATGGAAATCCGGCTGTATATCCGGTGGGCGCTGCTCATTCCCGTCGGCCTTGCGCTGAAGACCGCCGGCGTAATGCTGGGCACGACGCATGAATGGAACGGCATCTTCATGATGCTTGGCGGCCCGCTGCTGGCTCTAGGGTATATTTACTTGTTTGCTTCGTTATACGCCTTCTCATCAAGGCAATCGGTCGTGATCCGGGCATTCGAGGCGGTGGGCCGCATGTCGCTGACCAACTATTTGACGCAGAGCGTCGTCTGCGTGCTCATCTTCTACGGATTCGGACTCGGCTTGTTCGGCAAGCTCGGCGTGCTGCAAGGGGCGCTTTTGGCGATCGGCATCTATGCGGTGCTGGCAGCAGGCAGTCTGCTGTGGCTGAAGCGATTCCGCAGCGGTCCCGTGGAGAGACTGCTCCGGATGGGCACCTATTGGTCCTGGAGCGGCCGGCCCAAGACCAAGGCCGCTCCGGCTCCGGCCATCGATACGCCGGGCGAGGGGCCGGCGGCAACGTAAGCATCAGGGGTACAAGAGGCAGCCCGCTCGGCCCGCCTCACCTGCACCGGCTCCCCCAAGATGAAATCGGTCCGTCCGTTCCTGTATAATGGACATACGTTAGAGGAACAGGATGAATGAAAAGGAGGATGCGGCATGCTGGTTGTGACCAACTCGATTAAAGTGAAGCCCGGCCACGGCAAGGAGATCGCACAGCGATTCGCTGAGGCCAAAGGGGTTCAGGAAATTGAAGGATTCGTGCGGATGGAGGTATGGCATGAAGCCAAGGAAGGCGCCGAAGCCGAGGAACTGAAGGTATCTACCGTTTGGGAGGATGAGGAAGCATTCAAGCGCTGGACGTCCAGCGAATCGTTCCGCCAATCCCACGGTCAGGGCCGTAACGAGAATATATTAGGCGCTTCCCTGAATAAATACGAGCTGCTGATTAGCCATTCCAAGTAAGGCAGCGAAAAACGGAAGGCACGTAAAATTGGTTTAAAAGATAAAGGCCTCGGCGCACGTCTCCAAGAATGTGCGCCGGGCGACAGATTGTGCGAAACACAATTAGATCCAGCTGCAGGCATATCGGGGAAGCTCTCCCTTTGCCTGTCAGCTGGATTCTTATTTTTATAGGGACTGTTACCCCAGCCAGTTCCCGCCGCCATCAAAATCACCAAATACAATGACGTCCGAATGGTTATATTAAGCAGGACACGCTTGTTATCTCATATTTTGATGCAAAGGAGCCGAATCATTAATGGAAAGCACCCATGATTTCGTAGAAAAAATGAATGAGAATGCGGAGAAAGCCCGCCGCAACAAAAACAACGGCAAAGGGACGCCTAGCGACAAACTCCCGACGAAGCAGCACGGGACAAAAAAATGAAGCCGGCCTCGTCCGCGATCCCGTCAAGATCGCGGATGAACCGTCTCCACCGATACCGTCCCGCCTGCACACCGGTTTCTTACTATAAGCTCGCGGAAGCCTGCTTCAGCAGGGCAGAAAGCGCCTGCTCATCCACATCCTGTCCTTGGGCAATTTTCATCGTTTTCCGCTCCGGCGGTCCATCAAATGTATCCTCCGGCCATGCCAATCCCTCCGCGTTAAAAATCGTAAAGCTCACCGCGCTCTTGGCAACGCTGATCACGGCCGCGTATTTTCCGTTTTTCAAGAAATGCGGCTTTTTGTACTGCATCCGTTCCTGAACCTCCGGGATCGCGTTGTGGACAAGCTCCCTGAGATTCGTACTCAACTCGATCTTCCAGGCATCGCCTAATGCTTCGATGTAATCGGACACTTCTTGGTTTTGGTTCATTTTTTACAGCTCCCTCTATGTCACTGGATAATGGGCTCACGCTGCAGTAATGCTGCGAAGGCATGTATCCTAAGCACATGCGATCATGTCAAAACGCCAAACACGCTACCGACAAGCTTTATGCTCACTCACTAGGTATGACCGGTATCTTGGAGATCCACGTTCTTATGCCTAGCCCTGCTTCACCAGCTGCCACGTCATGCCGAACCGGTCCACGAGCTCGCCGTAATAGAAATTCCCCCATGGCTGAAGGGCAAACGGATATTTCTCCACGCCTCCGGCGCTCAGGTTACGGTAAGCGGTGCGTGCAGCCTCCTCGTCATCAAACGATAGCGACAGTCCCATATTAGCGCTCAGTTCCGCATCTTGAAAGGCATCCGACATGATTAACGTATTCCCTCCCGCCAGTGTCATCGATAGATGCATCACTTTATCCTTGCTCGATTCCGGCGTGCCCGGAGCGTCCCCGAAGGTAGACAACGCATGGACTTCTCCTCCGACCGCTTCGATATAGAACGCGGCTTGTGCTCTCGCGTCACCGGAAATAATAAATGGAATCAATTGTGCTTGCATATTCTTCATCCTCTTTTCATTTGTTTTTTAATAAGATGTTAGGCAAGTACGTAAAGTGTTCCTACGATCGCTGTTGCTCCCAAATTTCTTAATCTGATGAATTCATATTAGGGTAGAAATTCGGTCGCAAAGGCGACCACTAAGCTTATGCTTCCGATGTAGCTTTCATTTAGAAAGCTTTAGACTTCTTCGGAATCACTTTACTCCCTTGCTAATATCTCATTTTTTTGTTCATCTTATATAAGTGACGAACGGCCATCGCCCAAATCGACATCCACTCGAAATTTTTTCGAAAAATTTTTTGTATGGGAGAGAGCCCACCGTTATTCGCCGCTTGACGCGCATTCCGCGGCACGGCTAAGCAATAATTGCTTCTCCCGCTGGTTATCGGTCAGCGAAGCGGCTCGCTTGAATTCTTGGCATGCCTCATCCAGCCGACCCAGCTTGAACAGCAAATCTCCTCTGACGCTTGGCAGAAGATGGTATCCTTTCAGAGACGGCTCGGCTTGTAAAATGTCCACGATCTCAAGCCCGATCTCCGGCCCGAACGCCATGGAAAGCGCGACCGCCCGGTTCAATTCCACAATCGGGGAAGGGGAGACCTGAGCGAGCGCCTCATACAAGGCCGAAATCCGGATCCAGTCGGTATCCTCGGCCTTCGGCGCACCCGCATGGCAGGCGGAGATCGCGGCCTGGATCGCATACGGACCGGTCATGCCGCCCAGCTGCTCCACCCGCTCCAGCGCGGCAAAACCGCGCCGGATCAGCAGGTAGTCCCATAGTCCCCGGTTCTGATCCATGAGCAGAACCGGCTCGCCGCGTTGATCCACCCGGGCCTTGAAGCGGGAAGCCTGAAATTCCATTAACGCCACCAAGCCGTGGACCTCCGGCTCCGCGGGCGCAATCTCGGCCAGAATCCGTCCGATGCGAAGCGCCTCCTGGCACAGGAGCGGCCTTATCCACTGGCTGCCCGATGTCGCGGCATATCCTTCGTTGAACATTAGATAAATGACCTCAAGCACCGACGAAAGCCGCGGTTTAAGCTCCGGACCTTGCGGAATTTCGAACGCCACCCGGGTCGCGGACAGCGTCCGCTTGGCACGGACGATCCGCTGCGCGACGGTTGCCTCGGAAGTCAGGTAGGCATGGGCAATCTCGGCCGTCGTGAGCCCGCCAAGAAGGCGCAGGGTCAGGGCGACCCGCGCCTCCGGCGAGAGGACCGGGTGGCAGGTCATGAAGATCAGCCGCAGCAGATCATCCCCCACCTCGCCGGGTTCCGGCACATCCGGCTCGGAATCGGCCCACGGCTCCTGCTCCCGGCCAATCAGCTCATACTTCCGATCGCGCAGCTTGTTTCGACGAAGCATGTCCAGCGCTTTACGCTTGGCCACGGTCATCAGCCAGCCGCCCGGATTCTCCGGCATTCCCGTCTCCGGCCACCGTTCCAGTGCGGTCACGAGCGCGTCCTGCGCCAGGTCCTCCGCCAGTCCGATATCGCGCACCATTCGAGTCAAATGGGCAATAATCCGGGAGGACTCAATTCTCCAGATTGCGTCTATCGTACGATGTGTGTCCATGGATCCCTCTATCGCTTCTGCCGCTCGATATGCTCACGCATCTCATATTGCTGGGCCTGGGATTCGGGATCCTCCGTCAATTCAGTCGGCTCGAACACCTGCCGAAGCTCGATCTGCCCCGCGCCATACCCGTGAGGGTCCGGCATGCGCATCGCCCACTCGATCGCCTCTTCCCGCGATTTCACTTCGATCAACGTATAGCCGGCGATCAGTTCCTTGGCCTCGGTGAAGGGCCCGTCCGTCACCTTCGGTTTCCCTCCTGGCTCCGGATACGAAATCCGGATCGCGCCTGAGCTTGGATGCAGTCCGTCCGCTGCGAGCAGCACGCCGGCCCGGGCCAGCTCCATGTTGTACCTCATCATGGCGTCAAGCTGCTCCTTGCTCGGCAGCACACCCGCCTCGGAATCCTCGGTTGCTTTTACAATCATCATAAATCTCATGGGAAGTTCCCTCCTGTTATCAAATAGGACCTCGAAATCGGGCCTTTACTAGTTCAACGAACAACCGACTAGGGAATCGACATGGCAAAAACATTTTTTAGAGAAAAAAATCAACTATCAACCATTTCGTGAGTAAACGGAGGATTCCTTTTATAAAAAAGACAGCTAGAGAGATTTATTGCTCGGCGACATTGTCACGTAAAAGGGGACTCCCGCTGGGAGTCCCCTTTGTCATATCAAAAAATATCCATGCTCAAATACCGTTCGCCCGTGTCCGGCGCAATGCAGACGACCCGCTTTCCTTCGCCCAGCCGCTCGGCGACGCGCATTGCCGCGAATACCGAAGCGCCGGAGGACGGCCCCACAAGGATCCCCTCCTTGCGGGCCAAGTCCCTTGCCGTCTGCAGCGCATCCTCGTCCGCAATCTGAATAATTTCATTATAAATGCCGGTATTCAGAATCTTTGGCACGAACCCCGGACTCGTCCCCACCAGCTTATGAGGACCCGGCTGCCCGCCGGAAAGGACAGGAGAGCCCTTGGGCTCCACGACCGCAATATGCAGGTCCGGCAGATGCCTCCTTAGCTCCTCGCCCGTGCCCGTTACCGTTCCGCCGGTGCCGGCCGTAGCGACAAACGCATCCAACCGTCCTTGGGTCTGCTGCAGAATTTCCGGGGCAGTCGTGGCGCGATGAATATCCGGATTGGCTGCATTCTCAAACTGCTGCGGAATGAAGCTCCCGGGGATCTGCTCCCGCAACTCAAGGGCCTTCGCAATCGAACCCGGCATGCGCTCGCTGCTCGGCGTCAGGACAACCTCGGCCCCGTAGGCCTTTAGCAAATTGATCCGTTCCTTGGACATATTATCCGGCATAATGAGGATGGCGCGATACCCTTTGGCAGCGGCGATCATGGCAAGTCCGATGCCGGTATTTCCGCTGGTCGGCTCGATAATGGTGCCGCCGGGCTTAAGCAGGCCCTTCGTTTCCGCCGTATGAATCAAATTGTAAGCGGCCCGGTCCTTCACGCTGCCGGACGGGTTGAATTTCTCCAGCTTCACATAGATCTCGGCCGCCCCTGGCGGCGCGAGACGCTGAAGCTTTACCATCGGCGTCTCCCCGATCATATCTGCAACGCTTTTATAAATGTTGGCCATGATGCTTCATACTCCTTATATGTTCAAAAATTATATTCAAAAATAATATTCCCGCGGTTTCTGTCATCATTTATCTAACAAAGGTAATAAGCTTACTCGGATTATAGGAGAGTTTCCTCTCGCTTGTCAATGAAGCTGTCTGCTGAGAACGTCCATACCGGACAGCCGCCAAGCCCGCTTTATGGTATGCTGTTCATGAGATTATCCCGATCGGGGATCCGTAATCGCCATACGGCCCCTTGTTTGATCACGGATAAGAGGAAACCTTGTTCACATATGTGGCAACTATAACGAACCGAAGATGGTATATAGCCATTGTACAATAGAGGAGGCGCAAGAAAGCGTGAATACCCCGCTGTCACTGCAACATCAACCGATCCTCCTGCTGGATCGGACCGACGATTTGAATTCAGATGATGTGCTGCTCCATTTTGCATTGGATGAGCTGTTATGCCGGCAGGCCGGAAGCGGCGGTCCTGCCGTGTGTCATTTGTGGCGCCACCCGAGGGCGTTTGTCATGGGCGCTCGAGACAGCCGTCTTCCGCAAGCGCCCGAAGGGGAAACATGGCTCCGCTCCCTTGGCTACGACACTGCCGTCCGCCACTCTGGCGGCGCAGCCGTGCCGCTGGACCCCGGCGTCGTCAATGTGTCCCTGATCGTTCCCTTTCAATCGGCCGGCCCGGCACCGGACTTTCATCAGGATTTCGAGCTGATGGTTGCGCTGATCCGCCAGGCGCTTCAAGGCACGGAACGGCAAGTAGACACCGGCGAAGTCGCAGGCGCCTTTTGCCCGGGAACGTTCGACTTAAGCATCGACGGCCTTAAATTTTGCGGCATCGCCCAGCGGCGGCAGCGGAAGGCTTTCATTGTCCAGGCTTTCGTTATCGCGGAGGGGTCCGGCAGCGAGCGTGCCCGGCTCGTCCGTACCTTTTACGATATCGCAGCCGCAGGCGCCGACCCGAAGCTGTACCCGGTCGTGGAGGATACCAGCACCGCCAGTCTGGAGCAACTGACGGGGATCGGCACGGGCGAAGACGCCGTACACCGCTTTGTCGACGATGTGCGGAACGTGATCCGGAGCTGGCAGGCGGATCAGGATTTGACCGAAGCCGCCGCCTCATTCGCCATGCCGGAGGCCGAGAGCATCCGTACGATGGCCATGCAGATGCGTCAGCGGTATCAGCGAACAGAATAACTTTCTTTTTACAAAAAATTAAAAGCGTTCATCATCCAACTCCCTCCCAATCCGGCAGGGAGTATTCGGCATGCCTGCTCCTCATCGCTCGAGGCGAACGATAGCTTCCTCCCATCCCCTCTTTAATCCCGCCGCAGCTCGCTTACCTCCTTTTGATATTTCCGCACCCGAAATTACTTCTATTTTACAAATCCCCCATGAACGATGATATGGACTTAACATTTCCAGCTTACACTTGTCCTATCGAACATTTAATCATGAGGGGTGGATTAGTTTGAGTAAAACGATGGACCGCAAAACCTTCCTTTCTTATCTGGGCACCGGCGCAACCGCGCTTGCAGCTGCTTCTGCCGGCTTAGGCGTTCTGGAGGGCAAAGCTTCCGCGATGTCGGGAACAGCCAATCATCTGTTCGGATTCAAGACAAACCGCGTCAGCGGATATTTCGATCCGATCGAGCCTACCAAGGCCGACGAGCTCGTCCTGCCGAGAAATTTCAAATACGACGTCATTGCCGCATTCGACGACGTGATCAATCCGGCCGGCGAAAAATTCGGCTCCGGCTGCGATTACAACGCCTTTTTCCCGATCAACGGGTCCAATGTCCGCGGTTTGCTGGTCAATAACCATGAATATTCCACCATCTTCTCGATCGGCCCGGTGAAAGACGGCAAAATGACGGCCGACCAAATCGAGAAAAACTTGTACTATCAAGGCATGTCGGTGATCGAGGTGTACCGTGACGAGAAGGGCGTATGGAAGATGGACACATCCTCCAAGCATGCCCGCCGCATTAACGGTTTCACCAAGTTCGACATTACCGGCCCGGCGCGCGGCATTCCGGCGCTGAAGGGAGCAACGACGGCTACCGGCACATTCGCCAACTGCTCCGGAGGCGTAACCCTCTGGAATACGGTGCTGTCCTGCGAAGAGAATTTCGAGGAAACCGCAAGCATCTCGGGATTGCCGGAAACCCATTACGGCTGGGTCGTCGAGGTCGATCCATTCGATAAATCCTTCCTTAAAAAGCATACGGCGCTCGGAAGATTCAACCACGAGAATACGGCAATGGGTCTTGCGAAAGACGGCCGGGTCGTGGTCTACATGGGCGATGACAAGAAGGATGCCTGCGTGTATAAATTCATCAGCAACGGCAAATACGACAAGAGCAAGGGACGCGCCAACTCCGCCCTGCTGGAGGACGGCACGCTCTACGTAGCCAACCTGAAATCCGGAAAATGGCAGCCGGTTACGCTGGAAGAGGTGCTGAAGGCGGCAGCCGACGCGCCGGAGGTTAAAGGCAAGTTCAAGTCCCAAGGCGATGTCGTCACGTATTGCCAGGAAGCCGCTCGCCTCGTAGGCGGAACGCCGACGGACCGTCCGGAGGATATCGAAATTTCGCCGTTCGACAACACCGTCTTCGTCTGCCATACGAACAATGACAACCACGGCAATATTCATGGCCATATTACGCGGATCTTCGAAGCCGGGAACGATCTGGCAGCCCTCGAGTTCGATTTTGAAATCTTCGCGGCAGGCGGCCGGCAATCGGGCTTCAGCTCCCCGGACAACCTGGCGTTCGATTCCAACGGCGATCTGTGGGTCGTGACGGACATCTCCAGCAGCAGCCAAAATAAAGGCGTGCATAAATCCTTCATGAATAACGGACTGTTCGTTATTCCAACGAGCGGACCGGATCAAGGCAAAGCGCTGCAGTTCGCCTCCGGCCCGGTGGAATGCGAGCTGACAGGCCCGTTCTTCTCGCCGGACGAGCAGACGCTCTTCCTGTCTGTACAGCATCCGGGCGAGAACACGGAGGATCTGAGCAAGCCGACCAGCACCTGGCCGCACCGCTCGGGAGAGAACATGGCGCGCTGCGCAGTAGTCGCCATCAGCGGCTTCAAGCTGGACTAATCTCAACTATAGATAGGAGCGATAGTCATGCCGTTTGGCAATATCGGAATCGGTGGCTTAATCTTGATTTTAATTATCGCCTTGATCATCTTCGGGCCTTCCAAGCTACCTGAGCTGGGACGGGCATTCGGCAGAACCCTGAGCGAATTCAAAGGCGCAACCCGGGGCTTGGTGAACGGGGATGAAGAGAATGAGGACGGGAAGAAAGACGATGCTCCTAAAGCGGCTGCTGCAGCGGGCAAGCAAGGCAGCTAACCCGAACGACCAGAGCGCGATCGAGCATCTCGAGGAAATGCGGAGGCGCCTGATCCGCACCCTGATCGCGTTCCTCGTTGCGATGGTGGCCGCCTTTATCTACGTCGAGGAGATTTACCGCTGGCTGGTTCGGGATATGGACGAGAAGCTTGTGCTTCTCGGTCCTTCCGAGGTCATGTGGGTCTACATGATCATCGCCGGCGTCGTGGCGCTGGCCGTCACGCTTCCGGTTGCGGCCTATCAGGTCTGGAAGTTCGTGCAGCCTGCGCTGCCGGATGGCGCCCAGCGCTCCGCGCTGCTCCTCATCCCGGTCATTAGCGTGCTGTTCATTGTCGGGCTCGTCTTCGGCTACTTCGTGCTGTTTCCGATGGTGCTGCAGTTCATGCAGCGGATGGCGGAAGGCCAATTCGAGACGATGTACACGGCTCAGCGGTATTTCACCTTCATGATTCATATGACCGTCCCGTTCGGATTCCTGTTCGAAATGCCGGCCATTGTCGTATTTCTTACCAAGCTTGGCATCGTGAATCCGCTTCGGCTGGCCAAGATGCGCAAGGCAGCCTACTTTCTGCTCTGCATCGTAGCCGTAACGATCACACCGCCGGATATCATGTCCGACCTGATCGTGATCGTCCCGCTGTTTCTGCTGTATGAGATCAGCGTATCGATCTCCAAAGTCGTTTACCGCAAGCAGCTGCAATTATCGCCTGCAAGCGGAGGCACATCCTGATCCTTCAGCTCCCCCTTGAAGGATGATACCCATGGAACCCGCGAATCTGCTCCCTTACCTAAGTAAGCGGCAGACTCGCGGTTTTTTTCGTATTCGCTCCGCCCAGACAAGTTTATTTTCCCCTTTCTCTGTAGCTTCTGGAAAGAATCCATCAAAACTTTTAAATGATGCATTGATTTATGAGGCAAGTTCTCCTAGTATTTTTAATAGATCATTTAACGGCTCGGCAATCCGGCAATTGCTTCGCTGTCTTTATGATAGCGCTATCACGGTGCTATTAAATAACGGGAGGCCTGCAAATATGAAATGGAATCACTTCAAGTCCAAGCTTTTGGTTAAGTATACACTCTCATATATATCCATTTTCCTGATCCCTCTTGTTATTTTGACCGTCATCATTTATCACAACGCCGTTAAGACCTTACGATCGGAAATTGAGCAGACCAACGTCAATCAGCTGACCCAGGCCAAAACCGTCATCGACGACCGTATGAAGGAGCTGCAGGATATCGCATTCCGTATCGCCTACGACGAACAGTTGACGCGTTATTGGACGCACCATCCGTATTACAGCCGGGAATCGATTGGCGCCCTGGTCAAATATAAAGCCACCAGCTCGATTATCGATGAGCTGTTCCTATTCTTTCGCGGGGATAATAATATCTATTCTTCCCAAGGTCTGGAGAACCTCGACGTGTTCACCGGCCGCTACAAATTCAACACCTGGAACAAGGAGGATCTGATCCGGGACTTGAATACCGTGCGCCTCCCGACGATGCGCCCGGCGGAGCAGGTCATCCAGGGCACCCGGGGGCAGAAATCCATGCTGGCCTATCTTGTGCCGATCGCCCCGAACAACACCCCTGCCCATGGAACCGTCATGTATTTGATCCATGAATCCAATTTGACGGGCTTGATCGATTCCATCTTGACCGATTACCATGGCATGACCTATATATTCGATAATAACGGCCAGGTGCTGGCCGCCAATCATCACGGTGACACCATTACGAAGAACGACGTAAAAGCGCTGTTTCAATTGGAGCCCGGTACGCACAGCCTGTCCCTGAACGGAGAGACCCATTCGGTGGTTTCCGTCAAATCGGATGACGGCTGGACGTATGTTACAGCTATGCCCAGCAGCCAGTTTTTCAGCCGCATCGTCCACATTCGGACCTTTGTTGTATTGGTGTTCTCGTTCGTTGTCATCATGGGTACCGTCCTTGCGATTTTACTGGCCCGGAGGCAGTACCACCCGATCTCCGATCTGATGGAGTTCGTGCGCTTGAGAAATGTCCGCAGCCTCTCCGAGCCCCCCTCCCAGACCAACGAGCTGGACTGGATCAAGAAGACGCTGCATGACTACAGCAAGCGCGTTGACCTTCAGGAGCCTTACGCGCGCAACCATATTCTGCTGATGCTGCTGAAGCACGGACATACCGGGGAATTGCCGTCCGACCTGAAGGAGCAGCTCGGCATCCGCTTCAACCGCTCCCATTATTTCGTCGTTACGATGGGCTGGGAGACGCATGCCCTGCCCGAAGCGGATCCATCAGGCGGCTGGCCGCTGATGCAGCTGATGAACGAGGTCGAGCTGCCGGAGCTGACCGCCCATGCGTACGGAGTGGAGCTGCCGCAGCCTGACCGGCTTGCGCTCATCGTCGGATTCAATGCCGATACCGGGCATGAGGCCAGCCTGAACGGCATCATGGAAGCGATCGTGGAGGCGCTCCGGTCGATGGTTATGGAGCACGCCGGCAGCCCGCCTGTCATCGGGACCGGCAACCGCTACAGTCATCCGGAGCAGCTGAACCAGTCCTACATTGAGGCTTCCACCGCATTTGAGGCCTCCATGCTTCACGGTCAGGGCAGCACCACCTTCTTCCATGCGCTCTCCGGAGCGAAGGATTCCTCCTCCTTCTGGGTGCCGAAGGACGTGCTGCTGAAGCTCGATCAGAGCTTGAAGCAGGGAAGCTACGACGTGGCGGCCCGGATGATCTCCACCGCGCTGGACAGCCTGAAGGAGGAAATGCCGTCGGTTCCGCTGCTGCGCTGCATCTGCTTCGACATTTTGAATACGCTGCTGAAGACGGCCTCGGAGCTCGGCATGCACCATGTCGTTCAAGAGCTTCCGAGTATCACATCATACGACTCCCTGGAGGACCTGGAGAAGAAGCTCGCCGGTCTCGCCGCCGACATCTGTACCCATGTCGAGGCGAAGAGCGAGACGGAAGAAAGCTCCTTGATGGACGAAATCGTAAGCTATATCGATGCGAACTATTCGGATTATGACCTTAGCCTGGGAACGATCTCATCGAAATTTTCGATCTCCTCGTCCTATTTCAGCCGCTCCTTCAAGGAGAAGGTCGGGGTGAACTTCACCCAATATATCTGGCAGAAACGGATGGACGAAGTCATCCGGCAGCTGCTGCATACGTCCGATCCGTTGAAGGACATTATTTCGCGGGTCGGCTACCTGGATACGCCGAACTTCATCCGCAAATTCAAGAAGGAAACCGGCTATACGCCGGGACAATACCGCAAAATGCACAGCCAGAATGGAAGTGCCGACGCCTCGGATGATGAGGATGAGGAATATATCGGGTAGCCGGTTGCTGCCTGCATGCACTACAAACAAAAACCTCCCCTGAAGCTCGCAAGCTTAGGGGAGGTTTTGTTTGTGCTCATATGTCCAAAGAACCATCCAGGTATCCCTGGATTCGCAACGCGCACATTGGGCATGTGCCGTCTATCTTGGTATTACGGAGCCTTCTGTACGGCCTATTCGATTGCTCGGGAACGGGCCGATTATTTGCTCCCCAGGCCTTGATGCATCGCATCCAGCAAGCGTCCGGTCTTGTCGCAGCCGTATTCCCAGAACATGATGCCCGCCAGGCCCTCGTCCCGGACATAGCCGCATTTGCGGCCGATCGACTCCTCATCGTCGTAGGAAATCAGACACGAGCCGTTAAACAAAAACGGCGCGCACGCCTCGTCGTCCCAGTACCGGACATAGCCGTTCTTGTCGATGTAATCGGCGGCAAGCTCGGCGTAGCCTGGCCCATAACCGCCCGTGGTACCGGCCATCTGGTGCAGACCCCGGTTGCGGTCCGGAACCTCGCGCCACATCCGGGAATAGAACGCTGCCCCGATCACGATTTTCTCCTTCGGCACGCCGGCGCGCACGAACAGGTTTACGGAAGCATCGACGCTGATCCGGAACAGATCGCCGGACGGCGCATACAGATTCGTATGATGCCCGGTGAGGATCTGAAAGCCGCCGCGCATGTCATACGTCATCAGCTGGACGAAGTCCAGATACTGCTGGACCTGATCCATCTCTGTGCCATCCACATAATATTGATCGGCTCCCGCCGCGATCGTCAGCAGATAATGGCGGCCATCGCGCTCGCCCTTGGCATCCAGCGCTTCGCGGATCGCCTTCAGCAGCAGCGTGAAATTCCGCTTATCGTCCGGGCTCGAAGCAATGCCGGCTTCGCCGTAGCAAGGATATTCCCAATCAAGATCAATCCCGTCAAACGGATGCGATTCCAGCACCCGGACGGCCGAAGCCGCCATGCGGCTTCTTCCTTCTTCGGTGGAGGCCGCTTCGGAGAATCCCCCCGCGCTCCAGCCGCCGACGGACAGGAGCACCGTAAGGCTGGGATGATCCCGCTTCATGGCATGCAGAACCTCCGCGTTCTTCAAATGCTCCGTCGTAATTTCATCATTCCGAACATGGCCGAAAGCCACGTTCAGATGGGTCAGCTTCAATAAATCCTCCCGCTTCATCTCGGGAAGAACGGCATCAACGGCATAGCCAGCCACAATATATTGCTTCATGTTCCTTCGCCCTCCAGCTCTCCATTTTAAGAGGATATTCCCGACAGTATGCGCAGCGCTTCCTTGCCCGTACCGATCTTATAGCCTGAAGCCGTATACCGGATCTGGTCCTGACTGTCCAGCACGAACAGATGCGGAAATCCGGCTTCGCGGGCCGGCGATTTCGAGATGAAATCAGGCAGGGCCGAGTAGCTGGCGTCACGCGCAAACACCGTGCGCTGCGGCAGCTTCGGATAGCTGGCAGGATCGAACGAAGCGGTCCATTCCTTCTCTCCGATCACCAGGACAATCGGAACGTTAAGCTGATCCAGCGACTCCGCCAGCTCACTCAATTCGCGGAGCAGATGCTTCGTCGGCTCGCGCTCCGGCTCAAGCCAAGCGGCTATCGCGCCTTCGGCACCCAACAGGTCTCCCATAAGCGCAGCCTTTCCATCAAGCAGGGCCAGCCCATGCTCGCGCGTAAGCGTGCCGAGCACCGGAATCTCTTCCCGGGTGTCGCGGAACGTCAAGGATACCGCAGCGGTTCCGTCTGCACGGACTGTAAAATAGGTGAAGCGCACTCGAACCGTGCCGTCCTTGAGACGGACACCGGTCGTTAAGCGATAAGCCCCTGCCTCGACCTCGAACGGATCATCATATACGTTAGACATGCCGTATGGATAAATCAGCGTCTTATATACGCCGTTCGTAAGGCGGGCGAGCGAAAAGTTCTCGCCGTAGGAGGCGGACGGCACGTCCTGTCCGGCATTCGAATCCTTTAACAGACGCAAGAGACCCCATCCGCCGGCTTCCTGATTCGCCTCACGATCAGCGCTGCCGGCAGCGTCCGGCTGCAGCGAAGCCTCTTCCCAAGCGCCGTTATGCCAGTACTGCGGCTTCTGCTCGCTCGGGTGCAGCCGCGCCGGGATGCCCAAGCTGCGGCATACGGCGACGAACAGAATGTCCAGCGACTCCGAATCGCCCTTCCGCAATCGGAAGGTGCCTGCCGGGTTGCCTTTCCCCTTCAGATTAGGAAGGTCCTCCCACAGCTCGAAGCCATCCGCCAGGCGGCCTGCAAGCTTCGCCGGCGTTACCCGGAAGGCTGCGATCTCTTCAGGGGTAAAGGTCCCCTGGAACAAACGGCGATACGGCACGAGCATTTCAAACGATACGCGCGGACAGAGAATGTATGGGACGAACAGTTCCTCCGCCCAGCTCCCTTGATGCTCCATCGCACCGGCCAAATGATCGTTCAGCGTAGGCCGGAAGGTATCGATCAAGTCCTTCTCGTTCAGAGATTCCAAGAGCCGCAGCGGCCACTCGCCATACTCGCCGGACTGCTCTTCAAGGAAAGCGGCAATCTCTCTGCTGTTGCCCCGGGCTTTATGCAGGACGTCCCACACCCGCTCCGGCGGCAGCCCGAGTCCGCGGGCGATGCTCTCCGCCTCCTCGGCTTTCAGGAAGGTATCCTCGTATTCGGTCCGGATCCTCGTCCCTTCCTCCAAGCGGCGGTTATGGCGTTCCAGCTCCTCCTCGGACGGCTGTTCATCGGCATCCCCCTGAGCTTCGGGAGGAGGAACCATATCGAAATCAACCGTACCGACCGGCTGCGCCGCTTCGGCGACCACGATTTGCACCTGCTCTCCGTCCCCGGCGCCCAGCTTATGCTCGCCCCAAGCGCCGTCTTTCACGGCACGGATCAGCACGTCGCCATAGCCCGTCTTGAACGAAGCTTCCCCCTGCTCATTGGTCGGCAGAATCGCAATCGGATACAGCTCCGCCATGTTATACAGCTCGAAACGCACCTCGGCGCCGGCCACCGGTGCCCCGTTGTTATCCTTGACTTTGACATGGATCGTGCGTGTTCTTGCATAATTCTCGAGCAGATTGATTTCGGTAAACCACTTATCGGCCAGCGTAATATCCTCCGGTCCAGGGTAATCGGCGAAAATCCGGGTGTTGATCAGCATCGCTCGCCGTGCGGGCGGACTGAACCAGCCTTGATTCAGGCGGGCTTCCGGCTCGCATGCGCCGATGTAATACCATTGCCCGTCAGCCCATGCCTCCACCCAGGCATGATTGCTGTCGCAATGGGCCCAGCGCGGCGTATATACTTGACGGGCCGGGATGCCGATGCTGCGCAGGGCGGCTACCGCGAGCGTGGATTCCTCGCCGCAGCGTCCGCGCGCGTTCCGAATCATCGTCAGCGGCGATATCGTCCGCAGATCGCTCCCGATGTACGTTGCCTTCTCATGGCACCAGTAATTGGTCTCGAGAATGGCATCCTTCATCGATAACCGCGAAGTTCGCTCTGCCAGCGCATCATATAGAATGCCGCGGGAATCCTCGATATTTTCCGTGTTGACGCGGTAAGGCAGCACGAAGTGCAGGAATAGATGATCCGGCACTCGATTTCCCCAAGGCACCTGCTTTCGGATCGCCAGCGTCCGGCGCACATGGCTGAGGAACAGCTCCCCGTCGTAATCGGCCATGTCATTCACCGGCATGTAGGCGTATAGATACTTCAAAGCCCACGTTTCCTCTTCGGTCAGCTCTTGGTCAAATATGCCGAACAGCTCCTGCTTTCTGGCCTCACCCAGGATCAGCTTCTCTTTGAATTTCGCCTCGATGGTCTCCCGCATATCGGGTTCCAATGAAAATGCGGAGGTTTGAATGGTCATATCGGCTTTCACTCCTTCCACAGCTTCCCGTCTTCCCGTATACAGATCACGGCGCTGCCGTCCGAGGACGGTGCGGTGATCTGGAACAGGCCGCGGGTCGTTTCGATGACGGGCTCGATGCTCCATGAATCCTCGCCCATCAGCAGCTTCAAATCCTTTGTGAATTCGCCATGCCCTTCGTAATAATTGCGCTCGCGGTAATAGAGCTTGCGGAGCTCCCATTTGATCCGCTCGTCTTTTGGCAATTCAAAGCCCGAGCCCGCTTCGCCCTCCGCGAAGACGACGTAGCCCCACAGCTCCGGATAATGCATATTGATGATGCCCATCGGCGACCAGACCCAGTTGTCCTCCGGGTATGGCTTGCCTGTCTCCGGATTGAGCACCTTGCGGTATTCGCCGTCCTGCACCTCTGTCCGCCATTCCACGCGGGAGAAGTTAACGCGCCAGAATTCACCCGGCACCGGCGGACGCCCCTCCTTCGCACATTCCCGCAGACTGCTCCAAGGCATCGCCACTTCCACGCTCCACTTCCGGTTATCCGCCCCGGGACGGTTCAGCTCTCCGTCGATATGCACGGCGGTCTTTAGCCCTGCGATATCCCAGCCGTTGACCGGAGGCCCGCCGTCCCGGTACGGCTTGACCAGCAGCAGATCCCATACGGTATTCAGCGCATTGATTTCGAACTCGTAATATTGATGACTATCCCCGTCCGGATCGATAAAAATCTCAAAATCATTGTCGTAAAAGATCACCGAGTCCCGCTCGGTCAGCGTTGCCCAGATCTGATCCTCGATCAGCTCCGCCGCGAAGTAGAAATACTCGTCATCCCACAGCATTTTGACCCGGGTCCGCTTTTCGGGCTTCGGCCTAAGATCCCCCTCGATATCCACGAAATCCTCGGTCCATTCCGCCGCTTCCCAGAACGGCTTATCGATCCGTCCATCCAGCTCAAGGGGCTCCTTCGCACGACGGCATATGTAATGTTTCGGAGCATATTCGATCTGCGGCTCCGGCACTCCGCTTCGGTTCATTTCATTCCCTCCGTTTGACCCGGGAGGAGGCGCCGGCTGCATAACCCGCGCCCTCCCGGCGATTGTTTAGTTATGGGTGACAACGGCTCCGGAGCCGCCGTACATCTCCAGCTCTTCGTCAAACTCAAGTTTCAGCACCGTTACCTGTTCATGAGCATCTTCGGAGTCATATGGATCCAGGTCGTTCCCGGAATGTTGAACCATGGCACCCCGCCATGAATTTCGTGGGTCAGCTCCTTGCCCGAATGCAGCACCGTAATCCTCTTGATCGGGTTGCAAAGACCTTTCAGGCATACATTCTCCTTCGGATCGTCATAGACGAACAGGTACAGCGTCTTGCGGTCTTTCGAAATGGTGCTTCCCCCTAGATAATAACGGGTCATGATGCCTTCCCCGGTTCCGAATACGGCCTCTTCATGCGTCCGGATCCAGTCGCCCAGACCGAGCAGAATGTCCTCCTGCCGCTTGTCGATCGTGCCGTCTTCCCGCGGGCCGATATCGAGCAGCATATTGCCGCCCATCGAAATGCAATCGCAGAACATCCGAATGATCTGATTCAGCGATTTGTACTTGTGATCCGTCGGCACGTAGCCCCAGGATGTATTGATGGTCGTGCAGAATTCCCACGGCCCCTCCGGCCTCGTGATCGGAATGCCCTGCTCCGGCGTCTTGTAATCGCCATGCCCCTGAAGCCTTGAATTGATGATCAGATCCGGATTAAAGGACTTTAAATAATCCTTGAATGCCGGCAGGTTCCACTGCTCGGCGCTGCGCTCCCAGTCCCCGTCGAACCAC
Source organism: Paenibacillus sp. FSL W8-0919 (assembly GCF_038003785.1). Lineage (NCBI taxonomy): Bacteria > Bacillati > Bacillota > Bacilli > Caryophanales > Paenibacillaceae > Paenibacillus > Paenibacillus sp. FSL W8-0919. The sequence goes on along the minus strand of NZ_JBBOPV010000001.1, from coordinate 1,570,888 downwards.
AGCAGGTCCACCTTCCCGTAATTCGTCAGAATCTCGCGCAGCTGCTGATTGTTAAATTGAAGGAACCTCTGCCATCTCTCCTCATCCTGAACGCCGTCCACCGGGCTAGAGAATCGGTTGACGCTCCCGAGGTCTTCCGGAACGCGGCCTCCTTCATACACGCTCGGATAGTCCGGATGCGACCAGTCGATCAGCGAAAAATACATCCCGAGCCGAAGCCCCCGCTTCGTCACCGCTTCGGCATATTCCTTGATAATATCCCGCTTCGCAGGCGTCCGCTTGACCACATTCAAGTCGCTGTACTGCGTATCCCACAATGCAACGCCGTCATGGTGCTTTGTCGTCAGCACCGCATATTTCGCGCCGGATTTCTCGATCAGATCCGCCCAAGCCTCGGCATCGAATTTCGATGCCGTAAAGCCGTCCAGCTGTTTCATATACTCCTCATAGCTGATCCTTCCGTTATAGAAGGACCAGGATTCGGAGACCCCGTCCACCGCGTAGATGCCGTAGTGGATAAAGATCCCCAGCTTCGCCTCCTCAAACCATGGCTGCATATCGTCCGCACCTTTCCCCGATGTACTTGTAGCTTTCTTAAGCTTCCCGAGCTGTCGGCCTATCCCTTAACGGATCCGGAACACATGAGCGATCGGCGCCGCCCCATGCAGCTCCCTCTCCGGCAGCCGTACCGCGATTCCGTTCTCCGTCCGGCGGTAATCCAGCACCTCCTGGCCGCCGATCAGGTCGATACGGCTCGGCTCTGTCTGAAGCGGAAGATGCACTTCCCCGGCAACCTCCTCCTGCTCGTCCTTGTACAGATAGAAGGCGTACGTTGTGTCCCCTTTTTGAGTAAAATGCACGTTCTGGACGGAATACGGCTCGCAGGTCCGCGTGCCATAGATAGCATCGCCGTATACCTTCAGCCATTCGCCCATGCCCCTCATCCGTGAGATCGCCGTCTCCGGCAGCCTTCCGTCCGGCTGGGGCCCGATGTTGAGCGCCAGATTGCCGCCCTTGGCCACGATCTCCACGAGCAGATGGATCAGCTGGCGCACCGATTTATAACGGTCCTCATACCGGAAGGAGAACGACGTTCCCATCGTGATGCAGCTCTCCCAAGGAACGTGCAGGGCACGCTCAGGCAGCGTCTGCTCCGGCGTAATGAGATTCTCGTAAGGTCCGCCGACCGTCCGGTCCGCCGACAGAAGCCACGGCTGAATCTCGCGCGCTTTCTCCACGACCTCGCCCAGCCGGATGTTCTGATCCCGATAATCATTCACCCAGCCGGCGTCAAGCCACAGCACGTCAATCCGGCCATACCTTGTCATGAGCTCCATGATTTGCTGATGCGTAAACTGGACGAATTGCTCCCATAACCAAGGGTATTCCTTCGGATTATAGCTAGGCCCCCGCGACGTGAAGCTGCCGGCTTCCATGCCGGGCGCCCAGTAGTAAGGCGTATGCCAATCGGCTTTGGAGAAGTAGGCGGAGATGCCAAGCCCCCTTGCCCGGAACGCATCGAACAGGTTCTTGGTGATATCGGCGTATTTATGCCGATGAAACGGACAATCCGTGCCCGTGATCCGGTAGTCGGTCGTATGGGTATCCCACATGCAGAAGCCGTCATGATGCTTCGTCGTAAAATTCAAATACTTGAAGCCGTTATCGGCGGCCAGGTCCGCCCACAGGTCCGGCTGGAAGCGCAGCGGATTGAACGTTTTATTCAAGTCAAAATACTGCCGCTTGAGCTCCTCCGCGTCGATGTCCCAGTCAATTCCGTCACGCGACCATTCCGCATCCTTATCGCTAAGCGCCCAGGATTCAACGAGCCCCAGCTGGGAATAAGGGCCCCAGTGCATCATGAGCCCCAGCTTCTGGTCCTTAAACCATTCAAGACGCTCCAGCAGCAGCGGATCCTCCGGCTTGACCCATTTGTCTTCACTGCTGTAATTGTGGACGCCTGCCTCCACGACCGGCTGCTCTTCTTCGATCAGCTTGTTCTCCGACATGTTAATACCTCCGAGTAGGTTGATTGTTCGTCACCGGGCGATTCGCTTCGGGCGGTCCGCAAGCCGCTCGCCGGTTTCGCTGCATTCCTCATTCATCCGTTTAAAAATAAGAGCCAACCCCCGGTCTGAAAGCCTAGACCGGGATATGTTGGCCTTTTGTTGTTCTTGTTATAGATCTGTATTATTTATTGGTGTTCCAGCGGTCGTAAGCGCCTTGGTACAGCTCGACGATGCGGTCGCCGCCCATCTTCTTAACCTGCGCTACATACTTATCCCAATTTTCAAGCGGCTCTTGGCCCGTGATGAACTTCGCTTCCATCTGCTTGACGTAAGTGTCCAGATCGGACATCAACGCCGTAGCCTCGCTTTGCTCCTCATTGGTCAAATACACGTTAGGGAATGGAGCTTTGCCGATCGGCACCAGCTTCTCTTGGTTTTGCTGATCGATCCACTCATCAAATTCGGTACGCAGCCCTTTCGCCACTTCAGGATCGTTGATGCCCGGCGTCAGAATGCCGTAGTTTGGCGTGATTTTACCGCGGTATTCCTCACGGTCGCCGCCATCCGGAACAGGAAGCCATTCTTTCACGCGGTTCTCTTTATCCTTGAACTTCCAGAGCACGCCTTCAGGTCCTTGATTGAACAGCGTCGAACCTTCATAGCTGTAGAGGTAGTCGATCCAGCGCATGGTCGCTTCAGGGGCAGGGTTCTTGCTGGAAATGGCGAACGTGCCGCGTGCCGACATGCCCGGATGCTTGCCGTATACCGGAGATCCTTCGATTTCGCTCTTCACCGGCGTCATGAGCGGATGCTCGGTGCTAGGCTCGCCACCCAGGGTGAAGTACGGATGATAGTCGTTGAATAATGCGAGCTGATTGTTTTCGCCTTTGGCTTTTTTCTGGTCTGCCGTCTGGGAGAAGGTTTCGTGATCCAGCAGCTCTTCCTTCCATAGACGGTTCATGAATGTCAGGTAGCCCTTATAGCCTTCTTCTTGGAAAGGATAATGCACCTTTCCTTCCTTGTCGGCATAGATGCCTTCGTTGTACATGCCCCAGAAGCCGAAGAAGTACATCCGCAGGTCATCCAGCTTGACGGAAGTCAGCGGAATCTCGTCCTTCTTGCCGTTGCCGTTCGGATCCTCTTCCTTCACGCGCTTCAGGAACGTATACAGCTCTTCGGTCGTTTTCGGCTCGCTGACATTGAGCGCCTTTAGGAACTTGCCGTTATACCACATCGGTCCGCGGTACCATACCGCTGCGGTATCGATAAACGGCAGTGCATACATATGGCCGTCCGGTGTCGTAAATGATTTGCGCACATCCGGATGCGCATCCAGAACCTTCTTGATGTTCGGGGCATAGCCTTCATCAATGTATTTCTCAAGCGGAATCAGGATGCCTTGACTGCCGTAAGTTACCTGCTCAGCCGGCTTCAAATCCGCAGCGTAAAACATATCCGGGAGATCACCGCTTGCAAACACCAGGTTCTTCTTCGTCTCGAAGCTGTCGATCGGCGAGAGCTGATACTCCAGCTTGATGTTCGTCAATTTCTCCATCTCTTGCAGGACAGGCATCGTCTTCCAGTCCGCCACCCCGGCATCCTGGGACATGACCGTCAGCGTAATCGGCTCATCGACGATCGGGAAGCCTTCCTTCTTGACCTCCGTGCTGCTGGACGTTCCGGAAGGTGCGGCAGAACCGCCGTCTCCCTTAGGCGAACCACAGGCTGCAAGCATGGCTGCCGACAAGGTAAGACAGAGTAAAACGGATGATGCCTTACGAAGCTTCTTCATAACAACAACTCCCCTTTTTTGGTGTAGATTATGGTTTAAGATCAGCCCTTTACAGAACCAATCATAACACCCTGCACAAAGTAACGCTGAAGGAATGGGTAGATGACAATAACTGGCACCGTCGCGACGATGATGACGGCATATTTGACCAGTGCGGCGATTTCGGCCTTCGAGTTCATGGCGGCAGCCGATGAAATGTCGATGGCTCCTCCGCCTTGGGCCGCCATCTCCTGCAGAACCAGAATTTGGCGCAGGAAGAGCTGCAGCGGATACTTCGCCGCATCGTTCAGATAGATCATGGCGCTGAAATAGCTGTTCCAGTGCCCGACGCCATAGAAGAGCGCCATGACGGCGATGATTGGCATCGACAGCGGCAGCACGATTTTGATGAACAACCGGAAATTCGTACATCCGTCGATATGAGCGGCTTCCTGCAGCTCCTTCGGAATGGTCGACTGGAAGAACGTCCGTGCAACGATAATGTTCCAGATCGAAGCGGCTCCCGGCAAAATGAGCGCCCACATGCTGTTGATCATGCCGAGATCCTTGACGAGCAGGTAGCTCGGAACGAGGCCCCCGCCGAAAAACATCGTGACCAAGAACATCGCCATGAAGAATCCACGGCCTACAAAGTCGCTCCGGCTGAGCGCGTAAGCGGCCGGCAGCGTGACAAGCAGGTTGACCGCCGTTCCGATCACGGTATAAATAATGGTGTTCTTGTAGCCGATCCAGATATTCTGGTTCTCGAACACCCGAGCATAGCCCTCGAAGGTAATTCCTTTAGGGAACAGCCACATTTCGCCCGAGGCGACGGCCTTCGGATCGCTGATCGATGCGCTGACGATATACAGCAGCGGGTACAGAACAATGACCAACGCGATCGTTAAGTACAGATAGTTGCAAAATAGAAACAGTTTATCTCCGTTGCTTTCTTTAACTCCGGATGCCATGCGTAATTCCTCCTTCTACCACAGACTGTTTTCGCTGGTGCGCCGCGCAATTTGGTTGACCGTGAGCAGCAGAATCGCATTGACCACGGAGTTGAACAAGCCGACGGCTGTTGAGAAGCTGTACTGCGCATCCACCAAACCGGAGCGATAAACGAAGGTCGAGATGACATCGGACGACTCCATATTAAGCGGGTTCTGGAGAAGCAGGATTTTCTCGAAGCCGACGCCCAGGATGCTTCCCATATTCAAAATCAGCAATATCGTAATGGTCGGAACGATCGCCGGAAGATTGATGTGCAGAATCCGCTTGAACCGGCTGGCACCGTCGACGACGGCAGCCTCATGCAGCTGCGGGTCCACGCCCGACAAGGCTGCCAGGTAGATGATCGTTCCCCAGCCCGTGCTCTGCCAAACCCCGGACAGCACGTACACCGTCTTAAACCAGGCAGGGTCGGTCAAAAATTGGGGCGGTGTGAATCCAAGAAACTCCACCAGATTGACAATCATGCCCGTCGAAGGCGTCAAGAAGGTAATAATCATACCGGACATGACGACCACCGAAATAAAATGCGGTGCATAAGTTACCGTCTGTACCGTCCGTTTGAAGAACGAGTCCCTCACCTCATTAAAGGCAAGCGCCAGAATGATCGGCAGCGGGAATCCTATAGCAAGCTCGTACAAGCTGATGCTCAGCGTGTTCCAGAGCAGGTCCCAGAAATAATAAGAATTAAAGAAGCGAACGAAGTGGTCGAATCCGACCCACGGGCTTCCCGTTATCCCTAATGTCGGGATGAAGTTTTTAAAGGCGATTTGTATCCCGTACATCGGCCCGTAATGGAATATCAGAAAGTACAGAAATGCGGGGGCGATAAACAGGTACAGCTCCCAGTTTCGGACCATCCTCCTCCATAAGGTATTTTTCTTGCGGCTTGCCGTTGTGTTAACCGATATGCTCTGCGACAGGGCGGTGTGGCCATCTTGCTGCATCGGTTTCTCCCTCCTCTTCTAATGGAAATCCGGTCAATTTAAGAGGTTGTTCAAAAAGCCGCCTTCTGATCTCGAAGCCAATCAAAGTGCTGATAAACCGACTTTTTGAACGCTCGCTTTAAGGATAAGCACCCCTGTTCAAATGTAAGGAAAGAGGTTCCTTGAGCACACTTCCTCATCTGCGGGTTTGCCGCACCGGAAAATGTTAACGCTTACATCCCAAGTGTATGGACTGCGTACCGATCCGTAAATATGTCATTTTCAATGGTCGTTGTAAGCGGCTACAATCGTTGATCCTACGCGGTTTTGGTCGTTTTTGCGCAGCTTGTCATTGTCATTTCGGCCAAGGAAAACATGTTGATTTTGACCGCAGCCAACGCTTTGGCATACTGTGCAAACGATTCGCGCTGTCTTGACAGATGCTGGATAGGAACGCTAAGCTTCAAAAAAACAGCCGTATCGCAAATCTCACATATTTTATTGAAACGAGGTTGAAACTCATGACGGAATCCCCTTGGATTTTAGCCGGATATGCGGGACGCAAGGTTCTCTCCGAGGTTACGGCAGAGGACGCGCTGCGACTCACCCATCTGAATGTAGCTTTTGCCCACATCCGGGAAGGCACCATTTCGTACCCCCATCCGGAGACTGCCGATGAAATCCGCCGGCTGAAATCGGTTAACCCTAAGCTTCAGGTTCTGCTGTCGGTCGGCGGCTGGAGCTCCAGCGGCTTCTCCGAGGCAGCCGCCTCGCCGGATGCACGAACACGCCTATGCGAATCGGCAAATGAAATTTTGGAGAACTTCCCCTTTGACGGAATCGACCTGGACTGGGAGTACCCTTGCTACTCCGTTGCGGGCACCTCCGCTTCGCCTGACGACAAGCGGAATTTCACGCTGCTGCTTCAGGCGCTCAGAGAGTCTCTGGACCGGTTCGGGCGGGAGAAGCACCGCCGCTATATGCTGACCATTGCCGCAGGAGCCGATCAGTATTATATAGATGGAACCGAGATCGACCTCATCCACCCCTTTCTGGATTTCATACAGCTGATGACCTACGACATGCGCGGCGGCTTCCAGACATACACCGGGCACCATGCGAATCTGTATACGTCCACCGGCGATCTGTTCCGGATCAGTGCGGACGCCTCGGTCCGATTATTCACCGCGGCGGGGGTGCCGCGCGAGAAAATCGTCATCGGAGCTGCCTTCTATTCGAGACGATGGAACAACGTGCCGAACGTAAACAACGGATATCTCCAGGTCGCTCCGGCCGCAGGCGGTTACGGTCCGACTTATACGGAGCTTGCGGCTCAATATTTGAACAATCCCGCCTTCACACGGCATTGGGACGACGAGGCGAAGGCCCCTTACCTGTTCGACGGCAGCAGCTTCATCAGCTACGATGATCCCGAGTCGTTAACGCATAAATGCCATTACGTAAAGGAGCAGCGGCTTGCAGGGATCATGTTCTGGGAATACAGCTGCGATGCGACACACAGCCTGCTGGATGCGATGCATAAGGCGCTCGCTCTTGAATGATCGCCCTCTCTCAAAGCCCCCTTTCTCTAAATGGATTGTCTTCAGTTACGGCCTGCCTTCTCTTATTTGGAGAAGCAGGCTGTTCTTCGTTCGTGTGATTACACAGATGCAGAATGTTTAGTTGTGTAATGTTTTGTAACACCAAATTGCCATCTGTTCAAATCTGTGCTTGTTGCTTGTTTTCATTCTAGGGGACCCCCCTCTTCGCGTAAATATGTCGTTTTAATCGAAATGAAATGCTGAAATCCCCTTGATACAACTAGGTTCATTCCGCATGATATGTTGATTTTGTCCTGTACGTCCAAATCCATGCACAAGGTTTACATCACCGTTCACACATAAAAAAGCCGCTCCCTTTTGTTGGGGCGGCCTTTAAACAATCCACTTTCTATCACGGATATTACGTTTTATGTTATATAAATTAACTCATTTTGCTGTTCTTCGATCATCATTGGTGACGTCACCGAAGAATCGGATCGAGTACAGCGCACACAGTCCCACAATCGTGTAAACGATCCGCGAGCCTGCAGAGCTCTGTCCGCCGAACAATGCGGCGACCAGATCGTATTGAAACAAGCCGACCAGCAGCCAGTTGATGCCGCCAATGATCAGCAGCAAGAGCGCAATGGTATTCCACGTTCTCATCGTCTTCCCCCCTTATATGAACCGAATGTTGATGAACATCTTGAATCGCATGCTATATAAGATGAACGATTGAACGGGATGCAGGGCAAGTGCGCTAAAATTCTCCTGCAAATCGCTGCTGCTCCGATCTCATTCTTTTGGTTCATTCTATATAGTTCTAGTAGTTTTAGTATCTAGTTTTAACCTTTTCTTGGCATTGTAATCATCCAAGCGCAAAAAAACATCCTCCGTAAAGAAGGATGCTGCGATATCCTGCGATATTAGGATGTTGCAATGAAGGTCACTCTTTGGATTTTTGCAAAATCCTCATGTAAATGACTTATTGATTTTCGCGATCGATGGAAGAACCGCTTACGTATATTTTAGTACATTCCCTGTCTGCTCCTAAGCAGCTCGAGAAATACTTCCACGGCTTTCGTATGATAGGGAGTCTTCTGTGAAATGAGGGAGAAGCGGCGAATCACGGGCCTCCCGTTCGGCTTCAGCATATGGAGGGTGCCGAGCTGAAGCTCCTTGCGAACCACAAATCGTGACAGCAGCGTGACGCCTAAGCCTGCTTCGACTGATTCCTTGATCAGCTGTGTGCTGCCGAATTCAACCACATGCCGGGGATGAAAGCCGCTAGCAGCGAACATTCGCTCCGTCGCCTCGCGGGTGCCTGAGCCCTGCTCGCGCAAGATCCACGTCTCCGTTTGAAGCTCCGCCAGCGGGATTTCAGACCACGGGTCATAGCGCTGCCCGCGCGGAACGACAACGACCATTTCGTCCTCGGCGAACGCCTCAATATGCAGCCGCTCGTCCTGATAATCTCCCTCGACGATACCGACATCCGCCTCGTGCCGCAGGATCATTTCCGCCACTTCGGCCGTGTTTCCGATGGTGATGGTAGGACGGATTAACGGATACTGCTGTCTCAAGGAAGCGATCATACGGGGGAGCAGATACTCGCCGAAGGTATAGCTGGATCCGATCGACAAATCGCCGCTTGCCCGATGCATCACATCATCCACAAGGGTGTTCATGCGCGTATATAACCCCAGGATCTCCTTCGCGTGATGATATACGATCTCTCCCGCTTTATTCAGTCGAACATATTTATTGCTCCGATCCAGCAGCCGCGTCCCCAGGGAACGCTCCAATGCCCGGATATATTGACTTACCGCAGGCTGCGTCATAAGCAGCTCCTCCGCTGCCCGGGTAAAGTTCCCTTTCTCAACGACGGTCACAAATACCTCTAACGCCTGATCCATTTCCTCGCCCTCTTCCTCCCTATACATTCGTTTATGTTGGACAGCTCCATATTATCATAATCAAATACTTATCATTACTATCATTATGATTTATTTTTCTTATTTAATAAAGTGGGATACGATAGGTTCAGACCAACCGAACAAACCGGAGGTTATGACTTATGGCTGAACCTGCGCATTCCCAATCGCAAGCCGCCAAGACCGGCCCTGCAGTAGCCCCGAAGACCCCGTCGATGACGGCTGTCATCGGCGGCATCGCATTTACGCTGGCCATCGCCCTCATCGGCTTAGCGCTCGCAAACCTTCCAGGTCTTCGCTATCTCGGCCAGTTGGCTTGGGCGATCCTGATTGCCGCCGTGTACCGCCAGATTCGCGGCTATCCGGAGGCGCTGCGGCCCGGAATCCAATTTACGGCCAAGCGGCTTCTTCGTCTGGCCATTATATTGTATGGGTTAAAGCTGAATATCGGCATCGTATGGCAACAAGGCCTTGGGCTCATGCTGAGGGATGTCATCAGCGTTGTGTTTGCCATCGCCGTGACACTGCTCATCGCCAAGCGGCTTAAGGCGGATATGTCCCTGTCCCTGCTGCTTGGAATTGGAACAGGCGTATGCGGGGCGGCTGCCATTGCAGCCGTATCGCCCATCGTGCAAGCCAAGGAAAAGGATACCGCGCTTGGGGCAGGGATGATTGCCTTTGTCGGTACGATTGCTGCCATTCTCTATACCTTGATACAGCCGTCACTGCCCTTATCCGATGCCCAGTTCGGAATCTGGTCGGGCGTAAGCCTTCACGAAATCGCTCATGTAGCGCTTGCGGGAGCATCCGCCGGCGAGGAAGCCTTGACGCTCGCCCTGCTCGCCAAGCTTGGCCGTGTTTTCCTGCTCCTGCCCCTGAGCGTCGTCCTGGTGCTCTGGATGAAGCGAACGCATCCGAATGAAAGCAAGGCCAGACCGGAGTTTCCCTGGTTTCTCATAGGCTTTATGGCAGCAAGCATGCTGGGCAGTTGGGAATATACCGGACAGCCGATTATTCCCCTTCCGCTCAAGGATGCGTTGTCGCAAATCGCCTCCTTTCTGCTGGCGATGGCGATGGTAGGCCTCGGATTGAATGTTCATGTCAAAGATTTGCGCAGAGCCTGGAGACCGCTGCTGGCCATGGCCATAGCGACGATCCTGTTGGTCCTGCTGACTTACATGTTGGTTTGAATACACCTGCTCCCGCTGTCTGGGAAGGCAATGTCTGCCGGCGGAAGCAGGTGGAATCCGTAGGCTGCGCCGCCGGAATCGTCAGGAACACCGGCAAATTTCGAGCGTTTTGGAGAGTCTGGAAATCCTCGCGCCCCATGACCCGTGCGGCCCCGTTATCATCCGGGGCCGCACGTTTTTTTATACGCACATTCGTTGTGTCTCGCCGTTTTGCTCGTCTGTTCCATGCCATATTCGGGAACAATTGAACTGTGGTTTAACACGGTATGCTCCCCGGGTATGGTTATGGATATGGATAGCTATACCCTGTATGACATAAACGCAAGCCATCTTTACAGAGGAGATGAACGCAAGAATGCAGCGAAATCATACGATGATGCAATTTTTCGAATGGCATGTCGCCCCTGACGGAAAGCATTGGAAACGTCTGAAGGAAGCGGCGCCCGAGCTCAGCAAGGCGGGCGTCGATACGGTATGGATCCCACCGGTGACCAAAGCGCTATCGGCCGAAGATAACGGCTACGGTGCGTATGATCTGTACGATCTGGGGGAGTTTGATCAAAAGGGCACCGTACGTACGAAATACGGCATGAAGCAGGAATTGATCGATGCCATCGCGGCCTGCCACAAGTACGGGATCGCCGTCTATGTGGATCTCGTGATGAATCATAAGGCCGGAGCGGACGAAACCGAGCGATTCCATGTGGTGCAGGTCGATGAAATGGACCGGACCAAGGAAATATCGAAGCCCTTCGAGATTGAGGGCTGGACGAAATTCACGTTCCCTGGCCGGGGCGGCAAGTACTCCTCTTTCCAGTGGAATTTTCATCATTTCAACGGGACCGACTACGATGCGGGTAGAAAGCGCGCCGGCATATACCGCATTCTCGGCGAGAACAAATCGTGGAACGAGAAGGTGGACCATGAATTCGGCAACTATGACTATCTGATGTTCGCCAATATCGATTACAGCCATCCCGAGGTCCGCAAAGAGATGATCGGATGGGGTCAGTGGCTCGTCGATACCCTGCAATGCAGCGGCTTCCGGCTGGACGCGATCAAGCATATCAACCATGATTTCATCAAGGAATTTGCAACAGCCATGAAGAAGAAACGAGGAGACGACTTCTACATCGTCGGGGAGTTTTGGAATCCGGAGCTTCAGGCGTGCCGAAGCTTCCTTGATCGGGTAGATTACAAGATCGATCTGTTTGACGTATCGCTCCACTATAAGCTTCATGCTGCGGCCAAAGGCGGGCGTTCCTTCGACCTGCGGACGATCTTCGACGATACGCTGGTGCAATCCCATCCAATGAATGCCGTTACGTTCGTCGACAATCATGACTCCCAGCCCCACGAATCACTGGAATCCTGGGTGGAGGACTGGTTCAAGCAGAGCGCTTATGCCTTGATCCTGCTTCGGAAGGACGGCTACCCCGTCGTCTTCTACGGTGATTATTACGGCATCGGCGGGGAGCATTCACTTCCGGGCAAGAAGGAATCCATCGACCCGCTCCTGTATGCCCGGGCTCACCTCGCGTATGGCGAGCAGGATGATTATTTCGACCATCCCAACACGATCGGCTGGGTTCGAAGGGGGCTGCCGGAAGCCAAGCACTCCGGATGTGCGGTCGTTATGGCAAACGGGGACCCCGGCGAAAAACGCATGTATGTCGGCACCCACCGCGCTGGTGAAGAGTGGATGGATCTGACTGGCAACCGGGATGAGCGTGTTACGATCGGGAGCGACGGCTTTGGCGTCTTTCCTGTACACGGCGGCAGCGTATCGGTATGGGCACGGAATACGGACCATCAAAATTGAAGGGCTCCTAACGCGACTCTCCTTGATTGGTTCGGATGATGCACAACAAAAAAACCGGAAGCATTGAATTCGCATATCGCCATGCATCGATTGCAGGCATTTAGGCGAATCATGATCGACTTCCGGTTTTTTTCTCGTAATTGAAGCTCGGCCAGCACGCTCTTAAAGCCTCTAGCCTCTCACCTGGAAACGGCGGCGCAGGCCTTCTGCGAGCAGATTAAATGTCACAATGGCAATCATCATCGCACACGCAGGATAGAATACATATTCAAATTTGCCGAGGAATATATCCGTGCGGTGTCTGGCCAGAATGGTCGCCCAGTTCAGCCCTGTCTCAACGAATTCCATCGTATAATAATCGACTTCCTTCCACTCATGCCCCAGAAAAATGTTTACAATCGCAAGCTGGCCGAGAAGGAGCAAAACCTTGCCCATGTCGAGACAGAAATTGACGATCATCTCCGGAAACATGATGGGAACGTAATAGTTCTTTGTCAGCGTTCTGGTACGGAGCCCCAGTGCGGTGCTCGCTTCCATGTACGGCTCCCTGGACATTTTATAAGCCTGCTCCTGAACGGTGACGGCCACACGTCCGACCTCCACGCTAGCCAGGATCAGAATAGCCCAGGCCAGCCGATGCTGGGCAAACAGGAGGAACGGAAGCGCCAGCAGCAGCGCCGATGCGAATACCGGCGGCATATAGGAGAACAGCTGATTCCAAAACGTGATCAGCCGGTGGCAAAACCCTGTTTTCCTACGGGCCATGATCCCCAGCGGAATCGCGATGATGTACCTGACGGCCGCTATGGCCAGGACAAACAGGATCGTTTCCTTCGCGCCGACAACCAATCGGCTCAGATTATCGACCCCTTCCTTGTCCGTGCCGAGCAGGTTTTTGGACGATGGTTTAAAGGCAGGCAGCACGAGCTTCTCTTCACCGTTCTTCATGACCCACCGGGATCGCTCTTTGCTCAAATCCGCGTCGATAAACGGAAGATGGGGGCCGACGAACGCTACAAACACCAAGAAAGCAAGCAATGTGCCTCCGAGCCATAGAGGGATATTTTTCAAGTCCGGCTACCTCCATTCATTTCTTTATCTAGGATCGAAATATTTGCGGGCTGAATGACTAATCCACTGCACGACCAGGAAGAGCAGCATGAAGAAAAAAGCGATGCCGATAATGACGCCCGGTTCATATTCGGGACCCGTACCCGTGTAGGGGTTGAAATCCAGCGCCTGGAACAGCCTCCAGGCTGCGCCCGGATAGTTCCGGTAATACTCGACCACCAGCAAATTCGATAGAATGAATACGAGCAGACCCGGAAGATGCGTCAAGATCGCCGCGATGCCGTTGCGGAGCATGTGCTTGTACACCACGGCCCTGTCGCTGAGCCCCTTGGCCTTTGCCAACAGGATGTACATCTTTCCTTCCTGGGCAAGAAGCGAAGCGGAGGTCACTCTGGCGATAAAAAAGATGGGATAGATCGAGACCAGAAGCGCGGGCAGCGCGAACGCCTCCCAGCCTTCCACGGCAAAATAGCGGACGGCCGGCACATGCTTGACCAGAAACCACTGCACAAACAGCATGAGGAAAAAATCAGGTATGGACTGGAACAGCCATGTTGTCCAATGGCCGAGCACATTGAATTTCGTCTTGGACAGCTTGTAGTCTGCAACCCCTTTCAAAATCCCGACGACAAACCCGATTAAAAGCGCCGAGACGATGACCAGCAGGCTCATACCGACGGCGACCAATGCCGCTGCCTCTGCCGTCTGCCCCTTATATCGCGACGGTCCGAGGCTTCCGTGCTCGATGATCTGGCGGAAGAAATCACCTATATATGTAAGGTACCGGTTCATGTCGAATGAGGGATCCGCTACAACCTTATGACCATCCAATGAAATATTGATGTCTCGGGGAATCAGGACGATCAGGACAATGAAGCTAAAGGCCAGCAGGCTGATGATCGTCGATTTGAGCATTTGCGTTTTCAAATTCATATCGGCCTCCTAAGTGTCCTCGTAATACGGAAATTCATTCATATGCTTAATTGGTTATTCTACTACTACCATAATTCTCCTAGTTTAGTCCAGTAAAAAATTACATATTTTTACTCTCTTATATGTTGCTAAACTTGCGATGGAGGTGTATTGCCTGCAGCAATGTTGAACGGTAATCAGCGTCGACGCTCGGACGACAAGCCATAACGCGACCGGTACTGCAAAGAAGTTGCAATGCTTCCCGATAGCATATAATCTGGTTGCATAACCCAAGTGCGATGAAGGAGGTTTACCGGATGACCATTTATGATTACGAGGTAACGACAATCACCGGCGAACGCGAGAAGCTCGAGAAATATCGGGGTCATGTGCTGTTAATCGTAAATACGGCGACCAAATGCGGATTCGCTCCTCAATTCAGCGGGCTGGAGAAGCTGCATCAAACGTACCGCGACCAGGGACTGGCCGTGCTCGGCTTCCCCAGCAGCCAGTTTATGAACCAGGAGCTCGAGGACAATGCATCGATCGAGGAAGCGTGCAAATTGAATCACGGGGTGACCTTCCCCCTTTTCGCCAAAATCGATGTAAACGGCACCGATGCCCATCCGCTGTATAAGCATCTGACCCAACAAGCACCAGGCGTGCTCGGCAGTAAATCCATCAAATGGAACTTCACCAAATTCCTTGTGGACCGGGAGGGGAAGGTCGTCAAGCGGTTCGCCCCCGCCGATGCGCCCGAGAAAATCGAAGAGCATATCAAGAAGCTTTTACAGGCGTAGACTAGGGGAATAGCAGAAAAATGCAGCAGACCTCCTTGAATCTCTCCCTGAACCGATAAAAGTTATACTTTTCTATGACTGAAAAAAAGACGCCTCCCGAAGGGCAGCATAAATGCCTCTTCGGGTGACGCCCTATTGCTATGGGATTTACTGTTCCATTAACCGTTTCCGCACGCTCCATGGTTGTCGTCCAAGCGTTGACGCTGATCATCGTGCAGCAGTCATCATTACACCGCGCGCCGGGCTCGGGCCTGCCAGACGAATCCGGCATTTACACCAGGCTCGCTTCTTCCCGGATCCACACGGCCATCTCGTTCTCCCCGCGATTCCCCCACAGATAATACGGAATTGCCTTTAATGTGGCCGATTTCGCCTGCCGCGGCGCTGCCCGGTACAATTCTCCGTTCCAGGACTCCGCCTCTTCCCGCCAGCCGGCTCCTTCGATGACAACGGCGCCTCCCGGCAAATCCGCCTCGAATCGCGACGTTAATTTCGGATCAGCCGCCAGGGTAACGGCCGAGATTGGCGCGCCATTATCGACGCTCTCCCAGCAGTATACAAGCGGTCCCCGCTGAATGGCCGCTTTGCCGGCATTCGCACGAACCAGCGGATGGGCTCTTACCTGAAGAATGTCGAGCGAGAGCGCAAGCTCCAGCGTATCGCCCGAAGCCCAGGCTCGGGTAATGTACGCATAGCCTTCCCGGATCAAGCCTGTCGCCTTCAGCTCCTCTCCATTCACACGGATGACGACTCGGCCTCGGCACCACCCCGGGATGCGCAGTGCCAGTGTCCATTCCGCCGTCTGCGGCGATTCAATGGTAAACGTGACGTTCCCGCTCCACGGAAGCTCGCTGGTCTGCTTGACCTTTACGGCGTTTCCGCGAAGGGACACCGCTGCCTCACCGCCGATGTAAAGATGGGCAAACAACGTATCCTCATTCGAGGTATATACGTATTCGCCGAGTGAGGTCAGCAGTCTCGCCACATTCGGCGGACAGCAGGCGCATGCGAACCATCCCGGCCGGACCGGCTTCACATGATGCTTGCCCGGATCGTGACGGCAGGCATCCGGCCACACCTCGAGTGGATTCACGTAGAAGAAATGGGTCCCGTCCTGCGCCATGCTGCCGATTACCGTATTGTACAGCGCCCGTTCCATCACGTCCGCAAACTCGGATTTCGGCGACAGCTCCAGCATCCGCCGGGCGAAGAAGATCAGTCCAATCGAAGCGCAGGTCTCCGCATAGACGGTATCGTTCGGAAGATCGTAATCGATTGTAAACGCCTCGCCGTGGTGGGTCGAGCCGATCCCCCCGGTAATGTACATTTGTTTATGGACGATGTTGTCCCACAGATTCTCGCATGCCTCCATTAGCGATGCATCTCCGGTGCGGGCGGCCAAATCGGCCATGGCAGTATACATATAGACGGCACGCACCGAGTGGCCCACCGCCACCTTCTGCTCCCTGACCGGCAGATGGCTCTGATGATATGAAAGATGGGGAGCTCCGGATACCGAAGCATAGAAGGAGCTTTTTCCGCGCTGTTCCCACTCTTGATGGAAAAAATGCGGCTCCCTCCCCCGCTCGTCGATAAAGTATTGGGCTAGCCGCAAATACTTCTCCTCATGGGTAACCTCATATAATTTCACAAGCGCCAGCTCAATCTCCTGGTGACCGTCAAAGCCATGGATTTTGCCCTCTTCCGGTCCGAATACCGTATCGATATAATCGGCGAACCGGCAGGCCACATCCAGCAGCTTCCGTTTGCCGGTTGCACAGTAGTGGGCAACCGCAGCTTCGATCAGATGCCCGGCGCAGTACAGCTCATGGCAGTCCGTTAGGTTGGTCCAGCGTTTAGTTGGCTCTTTTACCGTAAAATACGTATTCAAATAGCCGTCCGGCTGCTGGGCATCGGCAATCAGGTCAATCAGCTCGTCCACCTGCTGCTCCAGCTTCGGGTCAGGGTGAATGGCCAGGGAATAGGCCGCAGCCTCCAGCCATTTGGCCACATCGCTGTCCTGAAATACCATGCCTTTATATTCACCCTGCTCCCTGCCGGCGGCGATGCGGAAGTTGGCGACCGCGTGACTCGGCTCCACCCCCGGAATCCGGTCATGAAGCGCCTCGTATTGATAAGGGATGACCACTTCCCTTACCAGCCGGATATAGCGGGACCAGAAGGGATCGTTCAGCT
This sequence comes from Paenibacillus sp. FSL W8-0919, assembly GCF_038003785.1. NCBI lineage: Bacteria > Bacillati > Bacillota > Bacilli > Caryophanales > Paenibacillaceae > Paenibacillus > Paenibacillus sp. FSL W8-0919. The sequence goes on along the minus strand of NZ_JBBOPV010000001.1, from coordinate 1,553,705 downwards.
TGACCTGTTGAAGCGGCACCGCAGCGGATCGTTCCGTTACAACTTTCATCGGATAATCACTCCTTGGGATCGTATTGTTGCCTCGACACCTCCCATTCTACGTTTTATGATAGGATGAAAGCGATAAAGGATATGACCCAGTTTTTTATACGATTTCACACATGCATTGAGGTGATTGAGCTGGCCGATTCGAATATTCTATCCATTCCATCCCTGCCCCCGCCCTACTACCTTGAATCCGGTTCAACCTTGTATGCCGCAGGGGATCAGCACCCGAATCGGAGAAATCTTGGCGTATATGATCTCATCCTCGTGCGAAGCGGCTGTCTGTACCTCGGCGAGGAGGAGGAGCAGTGGGAGCTGCACGCGGGAGATCTGGTCATCCTGCTGCCGGATGCCTATCACTATGCGGTGCAGGCATGCAGGGAGGAGACTTATTTTTACTGGCTGCATTTTCAAGCGGCAGCGGATAGTCCCACACATTCAGGCAGCATTTCACACAGCATATTCCTGCCGAAGCTGGCTCATGTCCCATACCCGGATCAAGCCTATCAGCTGTTCGAATCGCTCCACCTCCTCGCGACGGAGCCGCGCTCCATTGCCTTATGGAGGGAGCAGTCGCTGTTTATCGAGCTCATGCAGCTGCTGGACCAGTCAAGGGCCGGGCAGGAGCAATCCCGTGCACGCAAGGTGGCCGAACAAATCGAATCGTTCATCAAAATGCATTACCGGGAACCGATCAGCAATGGCCGTCTATCCGAGAGTCTTCATTTTCACTACAATTACCTGACGCGCTGCATGAAGGAATCCCACGGGGTGACGCCGTCCGAATACCTGCTGCAGTATCGCCTGGATCAAGCGAAAAGGCTGCTGCTGACCACCCGTTGGCCCGTGTCCCGCATCGCCGAGCATGTCGGCTTCCAGTACCCTCCCTATTTCACGCGCCGATTCTCGGCACGCTTTGGCATATCCCCGTTGCAATACAGGAAGCAGTATACCGAATAGGGGGGATAGCTGCTCGATGTGAGATTGGATTTACATATTGGATGAGCCATTGAATTGCAAGTGGGGCACGTACGTAAAATGGTCCTTCGGTCGCCATCATCCTCTATAAATCACACTAAAAAACCGCCCGGGCTAAGCGCCCGGGCGGTTCTGTGGCATTCAAATCACATGAAGGTTCCTATGGAAAGGCCAAGCCTGGGGCTAAAATGCCTACGTCGCATGTCAACACATCTGGCGGCTTTGAGGCTGCAAAGAATTGCGGAAAGAAGCTCCTTCTCGCACAAGCTTAGAGGCAATATTAAGCTTCAGCCGGAAGATCCAGCTGCCACGATACGCCGAACTTGTCCACGATCCAGCCGAATTTGCGGCTAAAGCCGTAATTGCCCAGCGGCATCAACGGTCCTCCGCCGTCCAGCAATAGGCTATACAGCCGATCGATCTCCTCGTCCGAATCGCAGGTCAGATAGATGGAGAACGAAGGCGTGAACGTAAAGTCATGCTTCACGTTGCTGTCGATGCACATGAAGGGCTGTCCCTTCAAGGTAAAGACGGCGTGCATGACGCTTCCTTCTTCTCCCGGCTGTCCGGGACCGTACCGCGTGATGCTCGTGATCTCCGAATCCTCAATCAAGGACGTATAGAACGTCATCGCTTCCTCCGCATTCCCTTGAAACATCAAAAACGGCGTCGCTTTGTTCATCATTCAAACCCCTCTTCTTATCGAATGGATAACATCGGTTAAAGCAGCTGGCGGTCTTTTCAAACGCCCATCCTTGCCCTATTTCTCAATTTGCGCGTGGTGGGAAAACTCCAACCATCAGGTCGTTATGAAGGAAATTCGATCGTACCCGTCTCCAAGAGCTGCTTCAGCCCTCCAAACATCAGGCTCCAGCCGTGTTCCGAAGAGCTGTTGTATTCATTTAGCGCCCGCTCCACGTCCTCGGCGGTCCAACCTTCCTCATGCGGCACAACGATCACCTGCGTAAACGTCATCTCGCAGCCGTCCTCAACCCGCTTCAGCTCGACGGTGACGATATCCTCGGTATCGCTGAATTGCGGCATTCTGAAGGTGAAGACCAGCCTGCGGGGCGGATCGATCTCCCGATATTCTCCGATCGCCCGGTAATCCTTCCCTCCGCGATGGTCGACTATCTCCCAAGTGCCGCCGACATGAGGCTCGTTTCTGGCGATTTTATTGGTCGCCTCCATCGTAAATAGCCACTTCCGCATCATCTCCGGATTCAGCCAGGCGTCAAACACCCGCTCGGGGCTCACTTGAAATATGCGCTTCATGACCAGAGTCGTTGTCGAAGCATTCTCCATAGCTGGAACTCATCCCTTTCTGCATTCAAAATCATCAGGCCTTCCTGTTACCATCGTTACCTCCTCGAGCGAGGTGCAACCCTTTAATGCTCCTCCTTCTTCGCTTTATAGAGCTCGCGCTCCAGCGCGTCGAACTGTTGCGTCCAGAAGCGCTCATAGAATCGAAGCCATTCAAGCGCCCTGGCCATGACATCCCCATTGAGCCGGCAGGTATGGATCCGGCCCTGAACCGTTCGTTCCAGCAGGCCGGAGCGCTCCAGCACCTTAATATGCTTGGAAGCGGCGGCCAGCGACATGTCGAAGGGCTCGGCCAGCTCGGACACCGTCCGTTCCCGCGAAGCGATCATCCGAACCATCTGCCTCCGGGTCGGATCGGCCAGCGCGTGAAAGATATGATCCAATTGTTTCTCATCATTATGTTCAACCATATGGTTAACTATAGGGGATCGCAAATTAAAAGTCAACCATTTGGTTGAATATATATCGTAAAAATATGAGCTGTCTCTTCAACCCGATTCGTCCAGCGATGCCGGAAGAACGAAGCCTTTTACTTTCATATGAGCCAAGCACCGCGCGCTGACACCCACGCACGGTGCGGTTTATCTGGCAGCCCTCTGGACCGCCGCTTGAGGAATGTTTCGAGATATAAAGAGGAGAGTATCTTAAGAACCTAAAAGCCCGTTAAGCATACGTCCGAGCTCCTCATAGCTGGTCGCCACATGATGGGGCTTATGCTCCGATTCAGGCTCAACCCCGCGGTGATTAAACCAAATGACATGCCAGCCGGCCGCCAGGGCGCCGACCACGTCATTGCGCCAGGAATCTCCGATATAATAACAGCGTTCCGGCATGGTCCCCGTCCGTTCGTTCACGTGACGGAAGATCCGGGCATCCGGCTTGTCCCATCCGACCGCCCCGGATACGAATATGCGCTCCTGCGGAATCAGATCCCCCAGCTTCATGGCCGTAATTTTGTTCATCTGATGGTCTGCCGGCCCGTTCGTTATTAACCCTACAAGATGCCCGGCATCCTTCAATGTCTGAAGCAGCTCGCGAGCGCCATCGAACATGGTAATCTCATATTGCTGTCCTAGATACGCCCGCTGAACCGCTTCGGCTTCCTCACGGGTCAGCTGTATCCCGAACTCCGCCAAGGCCAGCTGAAAGCGGCGGGTTCTCATATCCTCAACCGCGTCCCCGTAAGCCGCCGTACCGGCCCCTCCAAGCTCTTCGGACAACCGGTCGCTGTAATACCGCATCCGGTGGTAGGCCTTTTCATATGGGAAGGATTCCCGGGGCTGCACAATCGCCTGCAGTGCATCCCGAAACGGTGCCAAATGGTCGTATAACGTATCATCTACATCAAAGAAAATCCCTTTCCGTTCTGATTGCCCAGTCATGTTCATCCCTCTTCCTATCATCGGGTCGCTTGTCTCTATCGGGATCATGCATCCACATCAATATGGTATGCTTGCCGGTAAAATCATCTGTGACCGGTTCCCTGCCACCCTGATCTTCTAATTCCTCTATTGTACATGCTGGACCTCCTGTCACACCACCCCACCCGGGCCGCCAGCTGCTTAAGGCCATGTCCCCCTCCTTTAGGGATGAACCCCTGTTTACCAACGGCGCGCCCCGCTCCCCGCTCCATCTGTAAATATGTTCCTCCGCTATGATAAGATAGTTACAAACGAATGAGCAGCCAGTTCCATCGAGAAACGAAAAAGGAGATGAATCGCTTATGACCAAGGACTTGACCGAAATATGGCAAGGTGAATCCGTTCCCGAAGGCAACCGTGTCAGCAACGTGGAGCGCTTTAGCGGCTTCGAAGACACCTATGACCGGCACCGCCCGGAGGCGCCGGAGGAGGTCGTTACCCTGCTCACCGGATATCTGAGCCGCAGACCTTCGCTTGTCGTCGATCTGGGCTGCGGGACCGGATTGTCGTCTTTTGTATGGAAGGACGCTGCGGACCGGATTATCGGCGTTGAGCCTAACGATGATATGCGGGGAAAGGCTCTCGCCAAATTGCAGTCCCTCACGGAGCAGGGGGCTGACGGCCATGCCCAATCGGGCGCCATTACCTTCGTCTCCGGCTATTCGAATCAGCTGGCGCTGCCGGATGGGGCTGCGGACATCATTACCTGCTCCCAGTCCTTTCACTGGATGGAGCCTGCCAGTACTTTAAAGGAGGCCGCACGCGTGCTGCGCGAGGAGGGCGTATTCGCCGCCTACGACTGTGACTGGCCGCCCAGCCTCACCTGGAGAATCGAGCATGCTTATCATGAGCTGATCCGGCTGGCCGATGACATCATCGACCGCCGCGTAAATCCGGAGGATCAGGCTTACAAAGGGGATAAAAACGAGCATTTGAAGCATATCCGGGAGAGCGGACTGTTCCGGTTCTCCAAGGAAATCGTTTTCCATCACGTCGAGCCGTTTACCGCAGATCGTTACACCGGGCTTGCCGTCAGCCAAGGCGCCATCCAAACCGTCTTCAAGTTAAATCAGCCTGAGCTTCACGAGAAGATCGCGTCATTCCAAGCGATGGTGAAGGAGTATTTCCAGGAACGAACCCTTCCGCTCATGCTCAGCTACCGCATGCGAATCGGCATTAAATAACCTGGGCAGCATAACAGCAGCAGGGGCAGCCTCTCCCGTAAGAAGAAGCTGCCCCTGCTGTTGTTAACATATCAGGTCGTCCGGGCGAGGACGAACATCGTGCAGGAAGTCATCACTAAAGTGCGCACCGGGAGTTGCACACGGTTGCTAGGCTAAATTCAAACGGAATGCCAATCCAGCCGGTCAACCAGTCAACCGGCCAGGATCATCTCCGGTTCATCGCCTGCATCAGGCGGATGATATTCTCCGAGGTTCTCTCCACATTCCGCCTCCCGCCCGCCAGCGCCTCCTCCAATGTGGAAGCGCCTGGCATAATCCCGAATATCGCATCAATTCCCAGGCCGTACAGGACCTCGGCTCCGTCGCCGACCCGCCCAGCCAGCGCCACGACCGGCTTGCCGTGCCGCTTCGCAACCTGGGCAACGCCAAGCGGCGTTTTGCCGTACTGCGTCTGGAAATCCATCGCGCCTTCTCCGGTCCATACCATATCGGCCTGCCGGATTCTGTCCTCCAGTCCGGTGAAATCGACGACCATTTCGATCCCCTTCCTTAGGTTCCCGTTCAGGAAGGCCATCAAACCTCCGCCCAGTCCGCCCGCGGCCCCGGCACCCGGTACGTCTGCAATATCCTTGCCGAGCTCCTGCTTAATCACCTCGGCATAATGGCGGAGATTGCGATCTAAAATTCGGATCATATCCGGAGTCGCCCCTTTCTGAGGCCCAAACACGCTGGAGGCCCCCCTCTCCCCGCAAAGCGGGTTCGTGACGTCACAAGCAACCTCCACCTGCACATCCTGAAGACGGGAATCGAAGCCCGACAAGTCAACCCTAGCAAGGCGCCCCAGCTCCCCTCCGCCATAGTCAAGCTCCTTGCCTTCCGCATCCAGCAGTCTGCCGCCCAGCGCCTGCACTACTCCGGCTCCGCCATCATTCGTAGCACTGCCGCCGATGCCGACCAGCAGCTTGCGGATTCCGTGGCCCAGGCAGGCTCTGATCAGCTCCCCCGTCCCGTAGGTCGTCGCCGCCAGCGGATTCCGCTCCGCCGGCGGCACGAGATGAATCCCGCTGGCACTGGCCATTTCGAGGATGCCGGTGCTGCCGTCGCCGGAAATGCCGTACGAGGCCATTACCGGATGCCCCATCGGACCCGTCACCCTTCGGGTATAAACCGTACCACCTGTCGCATCCACGAGGGATTGCATCGTTCCTTCTCCGCCGTCCGCCATAGGCACATGAATGCAGGTGACATCCGGACTTCCCTTCTTGATGCCGCGTTCCATCGCTTCACATACTTCCTTGGCTGTCAAACTCTCTTTGAAAGAGTCAGGCGCCAGCACAATGACGTAGTCCCGTTTCACGTTATCCCCTGCCAATCCTCATAATTTCAAGTCTCTTTGTCGCTTCAGGCGTCTTTTGATTGTTCCGGTCATGAATCCCCTTAGTCCTTTTCAACCTGCTTCCCGCGTTCGGATCTCGTCCGGGGCGACATGAGCGATCGTCTGCATGATCTCGAACTGTCCCCTCGAGCTGGTTCTGCGTGCCAGCAGCGTGCCGAGGATGCCGCCGGCGAACCCGATCGGAATCGAGACGATCCCCGGATGCTTCAGCGGAAATATCGCCTCGGCCCGGATCCAGCCCGTAACCGGGTCCATGACGTTCGGGCCGATCGCGATGAGCGCAAGGGACGATACCAGCCCGCAGGTAATGCTCGCCATCGCGCCGAAGGCGTTAAAGCCGCGCCAGAATAGGGTGAACAGCAGCACGGGCAAGTTCGCCGAGGCCGCAACCGCGAAGGCAAACGAAACAAGGAAGGCGACATTCAGCTTCTGCGCTCCGAGCGCGAGCACAATGGAAGCCGCGCCGACCACGATTGCAGACAGCTTGGCCACCTTCATTTGCTGCGCCTCGCTCGCCTGCCCGCTGCGGAAAATGCTGCTGTACACATCATGGGCAAAGGCCGATGAGGCGGTGAGCACGAGACCGGAGATCACGGCCAAAATCGTGGCGAACGCGACCGCCGATACGAATGCCATGAGAAACTCGCCCCCGAGTGCGCTGGCCAGCAGCGGAATCGCCAGCTCCACCCGCTCCGACAGCGCGGACCAATCCACGAAGGCGGCCGCCCCGAAGCCGAGGAAGATCGTCATCACGTAGAAGATGCTGATCGTCACGGTCGCCGTCTTCACCGACAGCCGAACCGCGCGCGGATCCCTAACCGTATAAAAGCGGGCAATGATGTGCGGTAGTCCGGCCGTGCCCAGTACCAGCGCCATGTTGAATGAGATCATATCCAGCGGGTGATCGAACATATTCCCCGGCTTCAGGAACTGTTCCTTGAGCGGTGTTCCATGCTCCATGGAGGCAAACAGCCCCAACAGATCCCAATCAAACCGTGACAGCACGATAAGGCTGATCATTAGCGTGCTGCTCACCAGCAGAATAGACTTCACGATCTGCACCCAGGAGGTTGCAAGCATGCCGCCGAAGGTAACATATACGGTCATCAGACCGCCGACAAGCACGATGGCCCATGAGGTCTCCAGGCCGAACAGCAAATGGACAAGCCAGCCTGCTCCGACCAGCTGGGCAATCATATAAAAGACCGTGATCATCAGGTTATTGAGCGCGATTAATCCGCGCAGCCGTCTCTCTCTGAACCGGACCGCAACCGCATCCGCCATCGTATACCGGCCCAAATTATGAAGCGGCTCGGCGATGAGGTATTGCACAATCACATAGGAGGCCAGAAATCCGATCGAATAGAAAAATCCGTCAAAGCCGTACACCGCAATCGAGCCCGCAATGCCTAGAAAGGACGCGGCGCTTATATAGTCTCCCGAGATGGCCAGCCCGTTCTGGAGGCCGTTCAGCCGGTTGCCTGCCGCGTAGAAATCGTTCGTGCTGGTTGTCCTTCCCGCAGCGTAATACGTCATCATAAGCGTCCCGATGACGATCGCCAGAAAAAAAACGATGCCGGATATGTTCACGTACCAGGCCTCCTTATTCATATACGCTTAAGCTCCTTCTATCATTTTACGATAAGATGACAAAAAAAGGGTGACCCTCCTGCTAAAATGCAGGTAGAAGACCACCCATTTTTGAAATCTGAGCCCATATGAAGTACAATCGGCGCTGCTTATGCGCCCGTATTCGCCTTCACCAGCACTTCGGCATACTTCGCATCGTCCTTGGAGGAGGATAGGAATGTGCCGACGTAGGCGGCCAGGAATCCGAGCGGAATGGAGACAATGCCCGGATTGCTCATCGGGAACAGCGGCTCCCCGATCAGAATGGCCTTGCCCGCCGGATCCCATATATTCGGGCTGAGCGCGACGAGGATAACCGTGCTGATCAGTCCGGTCAGCATGCCGGTGATCGCGCCGGCCGTATTGAACCTTTTCCAGAATACCGTGAACAGGATAACCGGCAGGTTCGCGCTGGCCGCGACCGCAAAAGCAAGCGAGACGAGGAACGCGACGTTCATCTTCTGCGCAAACAGGGCCAGCAGGATCGAGACGACGGATACGCCGATCGAGGCATAACGCGCCATCTTGAGCTGCTCCTTCTCCGATGCGCTTCCGCGGCGCAGGATTTGCCCGTAGAAGTCGTGGGCGAACGCCGATGCCGCCGACAGCACGAGGCCGGTTACGACCGCGAGGATCGTAGCGAAGGCAACGGCCGAGATGAGGGCGAACAAGAAGTCGCCGCCGATGACCTTGGCCAGCAGCGGGGCGGCCATGTTGCCCGCATTGTCGACTGCGGTAATATCGGACGCCCCGACGAAGGCAGCAGCACCGAAGCCGAGGAAAATCGTCATCACGTAGAAGATACCGATGATCCATGTGGCGTAGACGACGGAGCTGCGAGCCGTCTTCGCGTCTCTGACGGTGAAGAAACGGATCAAAATATGCGGCAATCCGGCCGTGCCGAGCACGAGCGCCAGGTTCAGCGAGAGCGTCTCAAGCGGGATTTTGTACTTGTTGCCGGGATTCAGGAAGGCCTCCTTCAGCGGTGTGGCCGTCTTCATATGCTCGAACATATTCGTCAGGCTGAAGTCGAATTTCGCAAATACGATGATCGAGATGATGAAGGTTCCGGCCATCAGCAGCACCGCTTTGGAGATCTGCACCCAGCTGGTGGCATGCATGCCTCCGAACACGACATAGATGGTCATCAGCACGCCGACGATCAGTACGGACGTCACGTAGTCCAGACCGAGCAGCAGCTTAATCAGCGCCCCCGCGCCGACCAGCTGCGCAATCATATAGAAGATGGAGATCGAGATCGTGTTGAGCGCAGCGACGCCGCGTACCTTCTTGTCTGCAAAGCGGGCGGCGATCATATCCGCTACGGTATACTTGCCCAGATTCCGAAGCGGTTCGGCCACAAGGTACAACACGACCAGATAAGCGACCAGGAAGCCGATACTATAGAAGAAGCCGTCGAAGCCGACCAGCGCGATCGAGCCGGCGATGCCGAGGAAGGATGCCGCCGACATGTAGTCCCCGGCGATGGCCGTGCCGTTCTGCCAGCCCTTGAGTCCTCCTCCCGCCGTGTAGAAATCGCTCGTATTGGTCGTCTTTTTGGCAGCGAAATACGTAATGACAAGCGTCAGCAGCACAATACCGCAAAACAAAGCAATCGCCATATGCCTATGCCCCCATATCCTTTTTGATCTCATCGGCAATTCGGTCGAACTGCGAAGCCTTGCGGGAGTATAGGATGCACAAGACCCAAGTCATGATGAACTGCGCGAACGCAAACACCCAGGCCCACGTGATCGGTCCTACGGCCGGACGATTCAGCACGTCGGTGTATGACGTAAGAATCGGCAATGCGAAATAAAACAGCAGGAAAAATACCGTCATCGGGACAATGAATCGTTTCTTGCGGGAGAGCAGCGTTTTGAATTTGTCCGAGTGCCATACTTCCGTATAGCCTTTTTCCTTCGCTTCCATTACTTTCCCCTCCATCCATGGCGGAAATTCGGATTAACCTGCGCCTTTTCGATTGTAAGCGCTTTAAATCGATTATATACGGCAGCCGCGGCTCCTACTACCGCTCCTGCGCAAAGCGTCGGATGAGCTGCGCGAAACGCCGAATTTGCCGTCTGGAAAGTGTCGTTTACCACCGCTTTCCAGACGGCAAATTCACATTCGTGAAGCGTTAGCCGATACAGGGGGGGGAAATGGCTCAGCGTGATCGAACACGTATTCAGCTGACGCCAAGGGGAAGCATTCCCGTATCAGATGCATTCTACCGACGCAGGTGAAAACGACTGCATTGAGTGTGTGCTGCCGACGCAGGGGGAAGTGACTGCATGGAGCGCGTGCTGCCGTCGCCCAGAGAAGCAACTCTGCATCGAAATGCATTCTGCCCTAACACTGGGGACGGAACGCTCCATGAGTCCGGGTGGCGTTAGAGGTCTACGCTTTTCGCAGCAGCCGGAATAAATCCTTAGCCGCCTCTCTGGATAGCGGGATCACCGTCCGCAACTCGTCTTTCATGACAATGTTATAAGCCCCGTTCGTCCAGGGCGACAGCTCGGCAATGCGGTTCACGTTCACCAGATAGCTCCGGTGCGGCCGAAAGAACGAATAGCCGGTCAGTCGCTCTTCCAGCTCCTGCAAGGTCTGCTTGCTCATGATCCGCTGTCCTTCCGCCGTGTGAATGGCGACGATCCGCTCTTCCCTAACGGCGTAAAGAATCGCCTCGGGATCGACCAGCACATGCTTGTCGCCGTCGTCCAGCAGCAGCAATCCGCTCATTTTGCCGGCCTTGGCTTCCGGCGGCTGCAGACCCCCCGGTCGTGCATGGACGGCTGCAGGCACAGTCGCGCCTGACAGTCCCTGACTTCCGGCATACCTGGCGCGGATCCGCTCGAGCGATTCCTTAAAGCGGATATGACTGTATGGCTTCAGCAAATAATCGATCGCATTCAGGCCGAATGCCTCAACGGCATATTCGTCATAAGCGGTCGTGAACACGATAAGCGGCGAGTGCGGCGAGGCTTTGAGCATCCGGGCAGCCTGCAGGCCTTCCAGCTCCGGCATATGGACATCGAGGAATACGACATCGGGCTGCCACTGCGCAGCGAGCTCCAGCAGCTCCCTTCCGCTCGCCGCATAAGGCAGCATCTCGATATCCGGCTCCTGCTCGAGCAAATAGGCCAGCTCTTCCCTTGCCAGCCGTTCATCTTCAGCGATCATCACTTTAATTCGCTTCACGGCAACGACTCCCTTCCAATACGCTGCAGGGGATGCGGAACGATATGCGCAATCCGCCCTCCGCAACATTTTCGATGATAAGCCTGGCTTCCCGGCCGTACATTCCCATAAGCCGCTGATTGATATTGTAAATGCCGATTCCCGTCCCGCCGCTCTCGTGAAGCGGCCGTTCTCCGAGACGCTCGAGCAAGACCGGCGATATGCCTGAGCCGTTGTCCTCCAGCAGGACGACAGCCATATCCCCGTCGCGCCTGAGCGTGAGCTTAATGAGACCGCCGCTGGCCGTATTGCGCAGGCCGTGCTTGATGCTGTTCTCGACCAGCATTTGCAGCGTGGCGGGCGGTATTTGCAGCTCCTCGAGTCCCGGCTCAAGCGCGCAATGAAAATTGAACTGGTCCTCGAACCGGATCTGAATAATGTCCAGGTAGGCACGCAAGAGCTCCATTTCCTCGCGGACCGTCGTGGCACGCGAGGCCATTAGCTTGGCATTCAGACGCATGAACGCGCCCAGCTGCATCGTCGCATGTCTCGCCAGCTGCGGGTCCGAGCGAATCAGGGAGTGAATCGCATTCAGCGTATTATACAGAAAATGCGGGTGGATCTGGGCTTGGAGCAGCTTCAGCTCCGCCTCTTTCATGAGCTTGGCCATATTCTCGTGGGAGGTGGCGCCAAGCTGATAAGAGATCAGCTGGCCCAGCCCCCGGGCCATCGCCAGCTCGACCCGCCCGATATCCTGAGGCCGCTTGAAGTACAGCTGGATGACGCCGACGATCTGGCTTCCTTCCAGCATTGGGACGAGGATCGCGGCGCCGAGCGACGGATGCTGCGGCTGGATATCCTCGGCATGATCCACTACGTGGAGCTCGCCGGTTGCAATCACTTTTTTCGCCATAGAGGAGCTGATCTCTTCTCCTGGCTCAATGGTCCGGCTGGCCGCCCCCGCATGGGCAAGGAGCCGCTCGGTGTCGGTGACCGCGACGGCGGTCGTTGTCTTGAGCTCCCTTAGCAGCAGATCGGCCACCGCCTGTGCCGTCCGGTACGTCAATCCTTGCTTCAGATGAGGAAGGGCTGCTTCGGCGATGTGAAGTGCCTTCTCCGTCTCGTACGCCGCGGCCCGTTCCTCTTCGGCAAGCGCCACCCGCAGCATCGTCGTGAACACGGCGATCGAGATGCTGTTCGTCAGCACCATCGGCAGACCGATCAGATTTACGAGCTCGATCGCCTTTAGGGAATCTTCAGCACAGATCAGGATGACACCCATGAACAGCACCTCGGCAAACATGCCGACAAACAGCGCCTTCGCCGGGGAGACCACCCGCTCCTGCGCGAAGAAGCGGGCGACGCCGCCGGCAAGCACGCCGATCAGCGGTGCCGTAATGGCACCTGCCAGTCCTGTATAGCCGCCCATATAGAGAAGATGCGCTCCCGCCAGAAGACCTCCGCCGAAGCCGACTCGGGGACCGCCCATCAATCCTCCGATCACAACGCCGACCAGGGCGGCATGGGCCAGCGCCTGATCCTTCGTCAGGGGCATCAGCCAAAAGGAGGTGCTGATGCCCCCCTCCTCCACAACCACCCCGGCATACGTGCCTAGAATGCCGAAGAGCCCGAAGAGGCAGGAGTAAAACACGCTTTGAACGCCCGATATCCCCTTCCGATCAAGTAATTGGCGGAACAGCGGAATTCGGGTCAATATAAAGGCAAGGATGAGCAGCATGCCCATCCGTTCGAACAGATGGAGCGCAAGCTCCTGCATAGGAACCTCCCTCTTCCCGCGTAAAATACGGCTTATGCTTCAGCTACTTAGCTTCATTTTGATGTCTGGTTATGGTTACATGATTGGTTACGGTTATGAATGAATTCGATTCCATTCCCACGCGAATGCGTTTTCAATTGATGCATGATGATTATAAGGCACAGGTTGCAGAGAAGACAATAAAAAGGAATATATGAAGCGAATGGCAAAATGATAAAGGGCTGCTCTTGTCTGGTGAAAGGCAAAACAAATGCAAGATAAGGGGGAAGTGAAATGAAGAAAAGATACTTACTAAAGTGGATTATAATAACTACCGTACTTGTACTGATTTCAAACCTGCTCCAATTTGTTGTATCCAACCGAGTTGGTGGGGACAAACTGCCTGTAACTTCTCAACCGATCCACGACAATAACAATAGCTACAATATATTTACGGATTATTCGAGTCGTATTCAAAGCACGTATAGATTGTTATTGGAGCTAGAAAATGATAAGTATAGTAAACCAAATGATGCCTTCTTATTGTCACAGGGATTTTTAATAGGAAACAGTACTGATTACTATTCAAATTTAGAAGTGTTAATCCAAGGTTTGGACAGCAATGATTATAATCATGAGCTTCATAACATTGTTGAAACGAATAAAAATTTGCAAACGATGATCTATAAATTAAACAGATATTTCTTTACTCAACGGAATAACGCAAAACTCCCTGAGAACTGGGAAGAGATAAAAGAATTACTCGCGAAAATAAGCACTCAATTAACTTCAGAATCTACAAAAGATGTGAGTCTGTATAATATTACGAGCTATCCTAAGGAATTTGTTACGAAATCCAAATACACGACTGCTATTTCAACTTTAAACAAAGATATCTTTAAGGTTATTGATTTAATTGATAATTAGGATCCTCCCCAAAAAAAAGCAGCTAAGGACCTTCGTCCTCGTTAACATGTGCGATAAAGCTTGAAATCCATTGTGAGATCCCTGGGGGTCGAACATTCTATCTTTTTAAACTGGACTAGGCAATATGAGCATCACGGTGAAATAAATGGTTGATTTGGGTACGAGTTCAATTCATTCCACGTTGGCCGGCAAAAATCCGCTGCGTGATCACGCAAAAAATTCGGCGTGCTTCCCCCCCGGAATCGTTGGGGAATACGGATTTCCTCCTAATCTAAGCCCTCTATAATAAGGAACATAAACAGCCATTGAATTGGTATCCTTATGTGGAGGGTTATTCTTATGCCTAAAATGCCGTCAACGTTCTATCAGAAAATTATTCATTTCTTCAATTTGTCTGATCCTGATTATGTCCGTTTCGTACGCTCATATGAAGCCAAGACGAAGAAGCAAATCGCGTTCTATCTGTTTCTTGGCCTTCTCCCCGGTCTGATCGCGTACTTATTCACCTTTCCGTTGCGTGAGCCGCTCATGAAGTGGACGGGTCTATCCTCTGTTTATGTACAGTTTATTGCTCTCGTCGTGATGTCGATCGGATGGCATATGCTCTTTCCTTTTTTGATGCTCCGCTTCAAAGACGGGCTGTCGTTCAAACAGTCCCTTGTTTACCTTGGTTTTGGAAAATTCGATCTGAAGGGAATACTGACCGTTCTGCCCCTCTTGACTGTCCTGTTCACAATACTTTCGCTGCCTTACATGAGATATGTGTATACACCGCTGTTTGAGTGGTTGAACGGGTTTTCTGCGCTTCATATGGGAGAATGGCATATTTTCAACCAGGGATATTACGATTTCCCGTTACCGCTGCTTCTGGTCGGCCTTGTCGGCAATTTCATCGGGGAAGAAATTTATTTCCGTGGCTATCTGCTGCGTAAAGTGGGGCGCTTAAAGTTTGACTGGCTGTGGATCTCCTTCATTTTCTATTTCTACCACATGTGGCAGGCTCCCATCAACTGGGCCCTCTTGCCTCTGGCAATCGTTACTCCATTCGAAATTTTAGTCAAGCTGCGGAAAAATATTTATGTAGCCATCCTGTTCCATCTGTTCACCAACTTTTTGTGGGGAGCCATTACACTCTATCTGGTAGGGGTGTGACGCAAACAAACCTGTTTGTCGTTCATCCACAGCAAAAAAGATAGTACAATGGCAGCAAGGGGGTTGCAGCTTGTCGACTATTCTGCGGAAATACAACTGGGTCATATACGGAACGGCCCTTTTATACCTTGTTGCAGCGGCCTACATCCATGTCGCTACGCTTCAAAATCCATATACCGGTTTATTGTTCCGCGAGGATCGTGGCGCATGGATCGTATCATCCGTCGATCGTGCAGGCCATGCAGCGCAATGGGGCGTTCGTATCGGGGATCAGCTCGTCGCGGTGGATGGCAAAGCACCAATTGATATGATCGAGCTCGGCAGCCAGTCATATTTGAAGCAATCGGGGACGCTTCTGTTCATGCGTGATGGACTGGGCACGATTGAAATGCGTAATAGCGCAAAATCATCAGACGTGTACAAGGGGTTGTTCACCGGTTGCGCGGAGCTGGCGCTGCTTGCCATCGGACTGGTGGCTTACCGGAAAAAGCCCGAGTCACATATGGTCCGTCTGTTTTATGCGCTGAATGTATCCATGGCAGCGACGCTGCTGTCCGTATACTCGACGGAGAACACGCTGACCGGATGGATTATGCCGTTGGTGGCGAGCTCGTTGCCTTACCTGTTGTTGGCTTTTTTCATCTCCTTCGTATTCCGATCTGTTCCCCGGTGGATCGGCCTGGTGCTGGCCTTATACCGTGTGATGGCCGCATTGTTCGCCGCGTATGCCCTGATCATCTTCTCACTGGGCGTTATTCCAGGTTGGACCCGGAGCGTCATCCATATGGGGCTGTTCGCAACATTTCTAGCTATATTCGCTATTGCGGCTGCCTATTGGAAAGCGATGGACCGTGCCGAGAAAAACAGCCTGCTCACGTTTGCGACAGCGCTAGCCTTCAGCCTTTTGCCCTATTTGTTCCTGTGTGCGCTGCCCGATCTGCTGTGGGGCGAATTTATGACGCCCCCGGACACGGCGTTGACCGGCCTCGTGGTCCTCCCGGCTTCCGTATTGTGGCTATTGGCACGACAGAAGCTGGTCGACATGCGCTTCTATCTTCCGCGACTGGCCATACACGGCTTATATATCGGGCTGATGCTCATTTTGATCGCTGCTCTCATTCGCAGCAGCGCTTCCAAAACAACGCTTGTGCTATGCGGCGCATTCCTTATCCTTGTGCTGATGCACCAGATGAGCATCAACAGCATCAAGCGACAACGGGAGCGGCGTGAAGACCGGCTTGACCGACAACGGCTGGAGATGTCAATCCGGCTTGCAGAACACCGCAATAGCCGCGACCTGCTGCGCATGCCTGCAGAGCTTGTCCATAGCGTAACGGAAATAGAGGGGTTGTGCTTTGTCTGGAATCGTGATACTGAAGCCGTCATCTACGGAACGGGGCGGTTTGCGGAAATCACGGAATTCGCCGATGCAGGCAAGCCAATTCCGCGGGAGGCGCTGTCAGGACACGGTTTCGAACAGGTGCTGGACCTTGTTGTCCAACCCGGCGAACCGATCATAGGCTATTTGGGATTAGGCGCGAAAAAAAACCGAACCGTTTTCACCTCGGAGGAGCTCGGGTTAATCGATAAGGTGAGACGGGAAACCGTTCGTTTGCTGACGAACACTGCCCTGCTTGATGAGCTGCGTCAAGCACGCGGCACATTGACCGGGGATCAATCCGAATACCGTCTAGTGGAAGCGCAAGAAGCGAAGCAGGTTCGAACGTCATACTATTTGCATGACCATGTTTTGCAAAACCTTATTTTTCTCTCCCGCGATCTGGAAGAATTGCATGATACGCAACAATGCAGCAAGCAGCACACAGCAATCTGGTTGAAATGTCTCTACGATACACAGCGCGACATCCGCCTGCTCTGTGATGATTTGTATCCACATATCGTCGATCAAGCGGGACTGGGTGACGCTCTGCGCTGGCTGATGCGTACGATTAAAGAGAATGGCGGGCCGACGACTAATCTCGTGAATGGGCTGCCGGAAACGCTATCTCCGTTATACAAGATCACATTGTTTCGTATTGTGCGGGAGCTTGCAAACAATGCGTTAAAACACGCCAAGGCGGACAATCTGACTATACGTTTATGGGAAACCCATGACGCGGTCCACTGTCAAATCAAAGATGACGGCATCGGAATAGATCCGGTTGCTGCAGGCGGGCGCGGATTCGGGCTCGCCACGATCGGAAGCCAGGTTGCACAATTCAAGGGTGATATCGATATTGACTCGGCAACCGGGCGCGGGACAAACGTCCACGTTTGGCTGCCGAAGCAGGAAGGGAGTTCAAACCATGGAGCAGCCCATCAAGGTGGTACTGCTGGATGACCATCCACTAGTCATGGAGGGGTTGAAAAATCGACTTGAGCGAGAATCAGATATTCGTGTAGCCGGAACATTCAATGACCCTCGCGAACTATTGTCTCAAATCGCATTGCTGCATCCGGATGTCGTCGTTATTGATATCTCGATGCCAGGCATGAACGGATTCGAGGTGCTAGAGGAGCTAAAACGAACTTATGGCACTTCAGTCAAGATGATCGTATTATCGGGATACGAGTACGACGAATATGTACATAAAGCTTTTGAGATCGGCGTGCATGCCTATTTGTCCAAGCAAGCGACCTACCCGCAAATCATGAATGCCATTCGACAGAGCCTGCTCGGTCACCGGCTGGTATCGGAGCGGATGACTGCTCTCCCCAGAACCGACCAATTGACACCGACGGAACGGGAGGTGTTAAAACACATCGCGTTAGAGAAAACGAACAAGGAAATTGCAACGGTGTTGTTGATGAGTCAACGGACGGTTGAATACCACATGACGGCCATTAACCGGAAACTCGGTGTCAAGACGAGGATTGGTGCGGTTTCCAAAGGCTATGAGCTGGGTTTGCTGGAGCGGCTGCATGATGAGGATAAGTGAACATTCCCGTGGTGTATTACGCCAGCGCTTATACTTGAAGCATTTCATAACCCAGCTTAACGCGTAACGGACCATTTTCGGATCACCTGGTTGATGACCTCCGAGAGCAGCAACCCGAGCGCGATGGCGCCAGAGATCATAAAAGCCTGTGCCCCCAGCTGCACGGCCTGATCGAACTGATTCTCCGCCACATGCCGGAGGGCATTGTAAGCAACCCCGCCCGGTACGAGCGGGATGATGCCCGATACGCTGAAAACGATGATCGGGGTCTTGTACTTCTTCGCAAAAAAGTGGCTGATCATCGTGACGCAGAAGGCCGCCACCACCGTGGCCGTCACCGGCTTGACCGCCATATCCTGTAGCAAAATATAGAGCAGCCAGCCCACCATTCCGGCAAAGCCGCATTGCAGCAACGCTTTCCGCGGCGCGTTGAAGATCATGCCGAAGGCGGCGGAAGCGATAAAGCTCGTCACGAGCTGCTGGATATAAAAGCCGATCACGGCCATCCTCCTCTACTCTATGGATTTTGATTAAAACCACCGATCCGGGATGTCCCACATCCCTCGGCTAGAATGAAAGCGTGAACGCCACGCCCGCTCCGATGGCAAACGACGTAACGAAGGCCTCCGCCCCCTTGGACAAGCCCGAAATCAGGTGACCGGCCATCAAATCACGAATCGCATTCGTGATGAGCAGCCCGGGCACAAGCGGCATAACCGAGCTGATAATGATCGTATCCAGTTCCTGCCCGATCCCGAGATTGACCAGCCATACCGAGACGATGCCAATGACAAGCGCACCCGAAAATTCCGCAAAGAACCGGACCGAAATGACCCGGTGCATCACCACAAAGCATGTAAAACCAAGCCCTCCGGCTACCGCAGCCGGTAGGAAGTCGGCCCAAATGCCGCGGAACATGATCAAGAAGCAGCCGCTGGCGACGGCCGAGAGCAGGATCAGCAGCCAGTTGGGATAGATGGACGGTTCTTGCTCGATCTGCTGAAGAGCCTGATACGCTTCTTCAATCGTCAATTCACCCAGGCTTATTTTTCGCGACACACTGTTGACCTTTTCAATCTTGTCCAAATTCGTGGTCCGGTCGGAAATCCGGATCAAGCGCGTAATATGCTGCGGTTCCTCCACGGAAAAGATGATGCCCGTCGGCGTCATATAGCTGTGGCTGTTCGTAACACCGAACGAGGCGGCGATCCGCATCATGGTGTCCTCCACCCGGTATGTCTCCGCTCCGCTCTGCAGCATGATTTTTCCTGCCAACAGGCAGACCTTGATGATGTCATGCTCCCGCTTCAATGATTCGTTCAATCCCAATCCTCCTGATGACAGCTTCCGATTCAACACGGTATGCCCCTATTATAGTATCATTGCCTCGATAAAGCATAGGATATGCTTTAAAGCATCGCCGCGGACAACAGACGGGCTTCCACCGCAAGTGCTCGGGGCAGTGTTCGTTTCAATCTCGCACCATGGTCTGGTAACTGGAGACTACCCCCGGTGGCCTCTAAAAAGAAGTCTTCCCCCGATCACAGCTTGACAAATGATTCCATCCTCCATATAATCACCTTAGTTGAATATCCAATGTTGGATATTGGATTCTGGATGATCCCTTATTTTCCGCCCTTATATTACAAGGAGTCTCAATTCATTCGAAAGAAGTGAACGACATGACCAATTTGATTCTGCTCTCATTCCTCCGCCAGCGTCCCATGCACGGATATGAGATCCAGCAGCTCATTCAGAGCAGCCGCATGGACTTGTGGACGAATATTTTGTCCGGCTCGATCTATTACGCGCTGAATAAAATGGAGCAGGACGGCCTCATTGTGGCCACCGCGGAGGAGCGCACCGGCGCCCGGCTTCGTAAAATATACAGCATTACGGACGCGGGGGAAGAGCTGTTCCAGCAGATGATCCGCGAAACGCTGACCCTGCCCCCGCACTCGGTCAAATCGGACTTCTCCCTCGGTCTCATCTGGATCGAGAGCATTCCGAAGCCGGAGGCGCTGGAGCTGCTGGAGCAAAATTTGCGGCAGGTCGAGGAATCGCTCGCCCAGTGGCGTTCAGGCAAGGAGATCAAGGGACAATACGGGCTCTCCAAGATCGCCATGGCCACCTTCGATAACGCCATCTCGCTGCTCGAGCAGGATGCCGCCTTTCTCCGAAACATCATGGACTTATTGCAGGAATAAGTGCCTCAGGATAGCTGCAGTTCAGACTGCGGCTTTCATTCACGGCATATATCCAACATTGGATAAATAACATTGGTTAATATAAGGAGGATGTAGATGATGCATACGAAAACCTTGATTCAAGCCTCGGGATTGACGAAAAGCTACGGCTCCCGCACCGTCGTAGACGGCGTGGATCTGGCTATCCGGGAAGGGGAGGTGCTGGCCATCATCGGGCCGAACGGAGCAGGAAAGTCTACGACGCTGGATCTGGTCCTTCAGCTCCGCCGTCCGGATGCCGGACGCGTGCTGTACTGGACGCAGGAGCCCGCGCGCCATATCGGGCTGCAGCTGCAGTCGACCCCGTTCTTTCCCGGCTTCACCGCGCTCGAGAACCTGCGGATGTTCGCAGCCTTCTACGGCCTGCGTCTCCCGGACTCGGAGCTGATGCGCCAGCTGAGCCGCTGCGGTCTGGAGGAGGCCGCGAGAACCGATGCGCTGCGGCTCTCCGGGGGCCAGCAGAAACGGCTCGCGATCGCCATGGCCCTGGTGCACGGGCCGAAGCTGATCGTGCTGGATGAGCCGACGGCCGCACTTGACCCTCGGGCACGCCGGGACATTCGGGAGCTTATTCGCTCGCTGGCCGAATCCGGCGCATCCATCGTCTTCACGTCCCATGACATGGAGGAGGTGCATAAGCTGGCGGGCCGGCTGGTGCTCATCAGCGGCGGAAGGGTCCGGGCCTCCGGCACCCCGGAGGAGCTGCTGGACCGTTACCAGGTCGATAGCCTGGAGGAGCTGTACATCCGGCTGACGGATGCGGATGCACAACCAACGTGAACGAACCTGGCAAGAGCGGGAGCGGCTAATGTCCCTCTCTTCTATGGCTTCTCGCGCCGAAACGAAAACCAAAAAGGAGGAATTTCTATGCTTACCATCATGAACACCATGCTGCGGGCACTCTTCCGCGATACCCACACCCTTGTCTGGAACATTGTCTTTCCCATTGCCATGCTGGCGGGGCTAGGGCTTTATTTTAACGACGGAGCTTATTCGTACCGCCTGCTGAGCGGTGTGCTCACGACCAATATCCTGTTCGGAGCAACGATGGTTACGGCCTTTAACGTGATGGCTCAGCGCAACCGGGGCGTCTACAAGCTGCTGCGCGCCACCCCGTTCCGTACCGCCTCGTTCGTCGCTGCGATGACAGGCTCCCGCACCGTGCTGGCGCTCCTCGTCAGTGCATGCGTAACCTTGATGAGCGTTGTGCTCCTTGGAGTGAAGCTGAATCTGCTCAGCCTGGCGCTGATGCTGACTGTCCTGCTGATCGGTACCGTGTGCTTTACCGCGCTCGGCTTTCTGGCCGCTAACCTGTCAAAGGACGAAGGCAATGTCAACATGATCTCCAACCTGATCAGCTTTCCGATGCTGTTCACCAGCGAGGCTTTCTACTCCCTGGACCATGCTCCGCAATGGGTCGTTACCATTGGCCATCTGCAGCCGTTTCACTATCTGGTGGAAGCCATGGGCATCGCCGTTCATCCTGAAGGGAATGCTTCCGGACTCTGGCTGCCGCTCGCCATCCTGATCGGATTTACAATTCTGTGCCTCGGGGCGGCCGTCTTGACCTTCCGCTGGGACGCAGATCAGCCTCCCTTCTGGAAGAAGCGGCAGGCCGGGCAGCAGGCGGCCTCGATGTAATGTTTCGCGTGCTGCCCCTTGTATAAAAGTGGCCTCTTGCGGTATACTGTACAACAATATCAGCATCAGGCCGATGAAGAGCATCCAACTCGGAGGCGTTTTCGCCAAGGGAACCGGGCAGCCGATCGATTGTAAGGTGCACCGTCCCCTAAGTTAACCGGGTCCGCCCGTTACTGCGGAATCAAGAGGATTGAATGAGGGCCCGCGGCATTGTTATACGCGCAGGTACGGTTCAATCAATTTGGGTGGCACCGCGAGCGCTTAAGCGTCCCTCGTCCCATATGGACTAGGACGCTTTTTTATTTTTCAATATGAAAAGGAGCGCGGTTAACCATGATGGACATGAAATGGATTCGGCAAAGCAAAGAAGCACAGGAGGAATTGCAGCGGGTAGCAGACCAGAAAGGGATCGCCCTGTCGGTGGAAAAACTGCTTGAGCTGGATGACAAGCGGCGGGCGCTGCTGCTGTCGGTGGAAGAGCTGCGCCAGCAGCGGAACGCGCTGTCGGAGGAGATCAGCCTCTTGATGCGTCAGGGCAGCAGAGAAGCGGCCGAACAAACGAAGCAGCAGGTCAAAACGATCAACGAGCGCCTGAGCGGCCAGGAGGCGCAGTTCCGCGAGGTTGAGGCCATATATCAGGAGCTTCTCCTGCTCATCCCGAATATCGTCTCGCCGGATACGCCGGTCGGTGCTTCGGATCAGGACAACGTGGAGGTCAGACGCGTAGGCGCGCCTCCTGCATTTGATTTTGAATATAAAGACCATGTCGCGCTTGGAGAGCTCCACGGCATGATCGACATCCCTCGCGGGGTGAAAACCGCCGGCACCCGGAGCTACTACTTGACGGGTATGGGCGCCCTGCTTCATCGAGCGGTGCAGCAGCTTGCGATCGATATGCTTGTTGAAAAGGGCTTTACCCTGATGGATGTGCCGCTGACCGTACGGACGGAGGCTATGCAAAACACCGCCTTCTTCCCGCTCGGCCAGGATCAGGCATTCCGGATTGCCGAGGAAGACAAATGGCTCGTCGGCACCTCGGAGGTCCCGCTGGTATCGTACTACAGCGGCGAAACCGTCGACGTATCGCAGCCGATCCGCCTGGCGGCCGCATCGATGTGCTTCCGCAGCGAGGTCGGCTCGGGCGGCCGGGACGTCTACGGTCTTTATCGCGTGCACCAGTTCGCGAAGGTCGAGCAGGTCGTATTGTGCGAGGCGAACGTGGAGACGTCGGAGCGGCTTCTTCAGGAGATCACGGCCAATGCCGAGGAGCTGATGGGCAAGCTGGAGCTCCCGTACCGGGTCGTTGCCGTCTGCACCGGCGATATGTCGCAGAAGACGTATAAGCAGTACGACATTGAGACATGGATGCCGAGCCGCGGGGCCTATGGCGAGACCCATTCGTCGTCGAACCTGCTCGACTTCCAGGCCCGGCGCTCGAACATCCGCTACCGGGATGCGGAAGGCAAGCTTCGCCACTGCCACACCTTGAATAACACCGCCGTCGCTTCGCCCCGCATTCTGATCCCGCTGCTGGAGAACCACCAGCTGGCGGACGGCTCGATCCGTATTCCGAAGGCGCTGCAGCCTTATATGAACGGGCTCGAGCGAATTGAAGCTCCGGCTGGCTTCGGCTTGGAGGAGTAAACTATAGATCCAGCGCAGAAAAAAGCAAATTCTGCTTCCCTCTAAGGGAATCGTAATCACGATCGGATAGGAGGCTACCCATTAGTTGAGTAGCCGACCTTCCACACCACCGTACGTACCGTTCGGTATACGGCGGTTCAATCGCTTAAGTGCAATTACGCAGACGCTCGTACTGCGCAGGAAAATCATAATATCCTGCCTGTACGAGTTTTTCGTTTGTAATCGAACGCTGTAGTATCGCGCTTCCGGCTATACGCCAGTAGCCCAGTCGAGAATTCCCCCATTGGTAGGCCTGCCACTGCGGCACCCCCAGCTTGCGTAGGTTCTGTACTTTTGTTCTTGGCTTCTTCCATTGCTTCCAGATGTACATGCGTAGCCGTCTTCTAACCCATTCGTTCCAGCTTTGCAATATCCGTTTCATGTCCGCCACGTAATAGTAGCCAAGCCACCCGCGAATGTAGACTTTCACCTTCTCCATAACTTCTCGTGCGTTTCTTCCTTGACTTCGGCTCGTCAGTTCTTTCAGCTTCTTCTTTGCTTTTGTGAGGGATTGCGGGTGGACACGAATATACAAGCCGTTTCTGTTCTTTCCCAATGCAAAGCCAAGAAATTTGAAGTGCTTCCGGGCCACTACACTGGTCACCTTGCTTTTCTGCGTATTCATCTTAAGTCTCAGCTTGTTCTCAAGATATTTTCTGCACGATTCCAGAAGCCGCGTCGCCGCCCGTTTGCTTTTGGCTAGCACCACTATGTCATCCGCATACCGGATGACCTGGACACCTCGGCTCTTCATCTCCTGGTCGAATTCGTTCAGGTAGATGTTGGCCAGAAGCGGCGATAGGGGGCCACCCTGGGGTGAGCCTTCCTCCGTCTTGCAATGAATCCCGTTTTCCATCACTCCGCTTTTTAGATATTTCTTAATCAGATCGGTAACGCGTTTGTCATGGATTTGTTTTCGCAAGAGATTCATCAGCAATTCATGGTTCAGTGTGTCGAAATATTTGGAGAGGTCGATTTCTACCGCGTATCCGTAGCCCTTTTGCGCGTACTCTTTTACTTTTCGTATGGCTTGCTGCGCGCTTCGCTTCGGGCGATAGCCATAGCTTCCATCTGAGAAGAGCGGTTCAAACAGGGGTTGCAGTTGCTGGGCGATTGCTTGTTGGATGACTCGATCCACGACCGTGGGTATGCCAAGCTTTCGCACTCCGCTTCCATCTGGTTTGGGGATTTCTTTGCGCCGTACCGGATTCGGCTTGTACCTTCCATCTCGAATACTTTGCAGCAGTTCGTCTTTGTTTTCCTGCAGCCACGGTAGTGCCGCCTCGACGGTCATTCCGTCGATTCCCGGCGCTCCGTGATTACTTTTGACCTGCTTGAAGGCCTTGTTCAGGTTGTTCCTGTTCAGTATCCTTTCCAGCAATTCGATTGCACCGTCTCTTTCTCTACTTTCCCGAGTGTCGATGCTCTGCGCTCCTGCATACTCTTCATGTTCCACACTATCCCTTTGCAGGCAGCCCTTACGGTTTTCTGCTTTCATTGCACCGATTCTCCTTCCTGTGTGTACTTGAGACTTACGATTGTTCAGCCCTTCCCAAAAAAAAAACTCGGTAGTATGGCTTCTGCTGACTTCTCACAGTAAGTTTTGCTCCGTGTTTCGGAATTTTTTTTTTTTTTTTTTTCCTACTCCACGTCTGTGAGACCTCCCCGGGTAAGAACGATAACCTTCCCCTCATCTATCTGCCACATCTACATAATGGGGTTCGGGCAGTATTGGACTTTGCTTTGTATGGCAAGCTCGTCCGCCCCACCATGCCTTCTATGTGATTTCTGTTCGTCAGACCGAGGGTTTGCCTCCGGCTTCCTTCAGATTCCGCCTCGCGGCGGACACCCTTGCCTTTGGCTAACAGTTCCTACTGCCAAGCCTGTAGCGGACTTTCACCGCCAAGTTATCGCCCATGCCGGGCGCACCATAAGAGGTGCCCCATAAGATTAGCAGATCTTGGGGGCACCTCTTTGGATTATGGAAAGAGCCCCCGCGATTCATTCCGCAGTCGCTGCTGCATGATGTTTATCGTCGATGCTTGGACGAGTCGCCATTGGGCTTGTCTCGTTATACTACTGCCACTCCATCTCCTTAACGATTACCATCCAAGGCTGTCAATCAGCGAAAATATAGCGCTGAATCGCCTTGGCAACGCCGTCCCGCGCATTCGTGTCCGTCTGCGCATCGGCAATCGCCTTCAGCTCCTCATCCGCGTTCCCCATGGCAATGCCAAGTCCGGCTGCCCGGATTAGACGGTAATCGTTCATGTTATCACCGATAGCCATCACTTCGCGCATATCGATACCAAGCCTGCTGCAAATCGTACGCACGCCTGATTCCTTCGATATGCCGCGAGGGGAAATCTCCACATTGACGGCTGCCGAACGGGAAATTTCAATCGTATCGATCTCGGAGGCAAGCTCCCGCAGCTTCGAAATGACCGACAGATCAGGATGATGCATGCCGAATTTCATCCATCGCCGCTCAAACATCTCCTCCGTCCAGTTTTTGCGATTCGTAAGGCTCTCCACGCTGTATCCCCAGAAATGGGCGTCCGCCTCCAGCGCCAGCCGGTGCAGCTGTCGAATTTCTTCCGGCTTCAAAAAATGCCGCTCGCACAGCTGCTCCCTTCCCGTCCACAGCTCGGCTCCGTTCAGCAGTACCATCGGGCCGTTCAATCCCAGACTGTTCCAAAGGTCGATGACGGTCTGCATCCCCCTTCCGGTTGAGAAAATCACCATGACGCCGGAATCAACCGCCTTTTGAATCCAATACCGGGTCGTATCGGTCACGATTCCTTCTTCATTTAACGTCGTGCCGTCCAGATCAAGTGCCAGCATTTTGTAATTTGCCATAGGCCATTCCCCTTGCTCTCCTGGATAATTTAAAGATCTTCATTTTGAATCGATGTAATGATAAGAAGTTCGTTAACGTCCCTGGCATTCCTTTATATTTTTAGTTTCAAATTTGAGAAAAGTCAGCCTCAATCGATCAATCGGAATGCCCGAATCGGATTATCAATAGCTTCGGAGCCTCGTCGGGTCCTGTTTTGGAATCCGCTAACCCGGCAATCATTCCCTTGCATATTTTTCTTATCAATTAACTAGGTATATAATGATGGTTATATAGGGAATCCGGTGACTGGGTATACCATACTTATCCGCGGTCATCCTCGGTGCCCTATCGTCAGGAAGCCAGGATGCCCGTCTCTATATAATCTTGCCGTGCTCTGCACGAAGAAGGAGGCAACCAACATGTCTGAATCCGATCTTCATCATACAGAACCAAGAACGGTGAGCGATATTCCGATCTCGATCCTGGATCTCGCCCCGATTACCGCTGGCAGCACTGCAGCACAGTCGCTCAAAAATACGCTCGACCTCGCCCAGCACGCCGAGCGATGGGGCTACAACCGCTACTGGCTGGCCGAGCACCATAATATGCCGGGCATCGCCAGCTCCGCGACCTCGGTCGTCATCGGCCACGTGGCCGGCGGAACGAACACAATTCGCGTCGGGTCGGGCGGCATTATGCTGCCGAACCATGCGCCGCTGGTCATCGCCGAGCAGTTCGGCACGCTCGAATCGCTCTACCCGGGCCGGATCGATCTCGGGCTCGGCCGGGCGCCGGGCTCGGATCAGCTTACCTCCCGGGCGCTGCGGCGCGGCCCCGGCAGCGATGGGCAGGATTTCCCGGACCGCCTCGGCGAGCTGCGGACCTATTTCAAGCCCATCTCCGGCTCGTCCATGCGGGTCCGGGCAATACCGGGCGAAGGGCTCGACATCCCGATCTGGCTGCTGGGCTCCAGCGGCTTCAGCGCACAGCTGGCGGGACAGCTCGGGCTTCCGTTCTCCTTCGCGAGCCACTTCGCGCCGGATTACCTTATGCCGGCGCTCGACCTGTACCGCTCCACCTTCCGCCCGTCGGAGGAGCTTAGCAAGCCTTACGCGATGATCGGCGTGAACGTCATCTGCGCCGATACCGACGAGGAAGCCCAGCGGCTGGCGACATCGCCGTATCAGCAGTTCCTGAACATCATCCGGGGCCGTACCGGCCAGCTCAGCCCGCCGGTCGACAGCATGGATGATCTGTGGAACCTGCAGGAGCAGGCGATCGTGAAGCGGCAGCTCAGCTTCTCCGCCATCGGCAGCCCGGCTACCGTCCGCGCGCAGCTGGAGGAGTTCCAGCGCATGACTCAAGCGGATGAAATAATTGTAGCCGCCGCGATCTATGATCACAAGGCGCGTCTCCGGTCCTACGAGCTGTTGGCAGACGCCGTCGGCCTGAGTAAGCGCTAAGCGAATCATTCCACTGGATAAAACCTACCCAGCGTTGTTATACGCGGGTAGGTCTTTTTTTAATGCACACGAAATCACACACAAATATGCACGAAAAAGTCATAGAAGGGGCATAATTAATTTAATATAAACCAGCCAGCCATCTTACCATGCCAGGACCACGCCCCGGCGCACAAGGTGAGGTTCGCTTGGTGTATAAAGCCCAAAAAAGCCAGCCCGCCGCTGAATCCGGCTGACTGGCCTTGCATATTGAAACCCTGTGTTACAGCGTCAACCCGCCGTCGATCGTCACGAGCGAGCCCGTCATATAACTGGACCCCGGTGAAGCCATAAACGCAACCACGTTCGCGATTTCGTCGGCCTCGGCCGCACGCCCCATCCGCATGTCAGGGATCTCCTCAGGCACATAGCCGCTCTCTTCGAAGGACTTCGCCACGGCTGCCGTCAACGGTGTCTGCACGCCGCCCGGACAGATCGCGTTCACGCGAATGCCCTTCTTCACATATTCGAGTGCCGCGGATTTCGTCAAGCCGACGACCGCATGCTTGCTTGCCGAATAAGCTCCAGCACTGTGCTCGCTGCGGATGCCCGCCGTCGAAGCCGTATTCAGAATATGGCCGCTGCCCTGCTCTTTCATGACCTTCAGCACGTATTTCATGCCGAGGAAGCAGCCCTTCACATTAACGGACATTTGACGATCGAATTCGCTCTCCTCGATATCATCGAGCATGGAGAACTTCTGTATAATCCCCGCATTGTTGAAGAAAAAGTCAATTCGGCCGTAGGTTTCGACAGCTTTATTTACGTAGTTCTGCACATCCTCGCTCTTGGACACATCGGCCTGTACGAAAATGCCTTCTCCGCCTTGTTCCTTAATCATACGGAGCGTTTCTTCCCCAGCCTCCTTGTTGAAATCAACCAGGACGACGGCTGCGCCGTTCTCTGCCAGCTTCAGGCTGCTCGCTCTCCCGATTCCGCTGGCCGCGCCGGTGATGACTGCAATCTGTTGATGATCGGACATGGAACAACACTCCCTTAATGGATATAAGTGAACGCTATATATCAAGGACCAATATTCAATGATCTACAAAAGTCTTCTTAAAATTCCTGGGTACCCGTGTATCTGACAGTGATCCATTCGTCATATCCGATCATGTGCTGACCGAACATGAGGGATCTCCGGTTACTTCGCGTAGTATCCGCCGTCGATCGGGAGCTCGATGCCCGTAATGTAAGAGGATTCGTCCGAAGCCAGGAACAAGGCGCCATTCGCGATATCCTCCGGTTTGCCGAGGCGTGGAAGCGGAGTCTGCGATTGGAACCACTGCATCATCTGCTCGTTCTTGAACAGAGAGATCGTCATCGGCGTTTCGATGTAACCCGGATGGATCGAGTTGCAGCGGATGTTATGCTGTGCAAAATCGACGGCGGTCGCCTTGGTCAGCATGCGCACGGCGCCTTTGCTTGCGGTGTAAGGTCCCGCGCCGCTGCCGCCCGTCAGGCCGGCTATGGAGGAAATGTTGATGATGGAGCCGCCGCCGGCTTCGATCATATGCGGGATGACGTACTTTTGGCCGAGGAAAATGCTCGTCACGTTAATCGACATCGTCTTCTCCCAGCCTTCAACCGTCAAATCCATGAACGGGGTTGCGTTCGAGATGCCGGCATTGTTGACCAAAATATCAATCTTGCCGTACTTCCTCACGGTTTCGTCCACGACGCGGATCCAATCTTCCTCCGAAGCGACATTTTGCTTGAAGCCGATGGCTTCGCCGCCGCTGGCTTGGATCTCGGCCACGACCTCCTGGATTTTATCCTCCTGCAGGTCGGTGATCGCTACCTTCGCGCCCTCTTTCGCAAACAGCAAGGCATCCGCCTTTCCCATACCGCCGGCCGCACCTGTGATGATCGCTACTTTATTGTCCAGTCTTCCCATATTGGATGACCTCCTGATTGTTATTTGCCGTCCCTGTTTCCGGACGGGTTCATCTTGAGCTGAAAATGGTCAATCATCTTCGCATAAGCTGAGATCAGCAAATCCAGCTCCTCTTCGGTATAATCCGACCACAATCCTTCGTTCAGCTCCCGGTATTTCTCCACCATGCGGGCTTCCATCTCACGGCCACGTTCCGTGATTCTCAGATAGACCTGCCGCCGGTCGGCTTCGGACGTGACCCGTTCAATGAGTCCCTTACTCACCAGCTTGTTGCTAAGATTGGTGATCGAAGGCAAAGTCACGTTCAGCACGCTCGCAAAATAGGAGCTTGTCTGGTCGCCTTCATTAGCCAGCGTCTGCAGCACGTAATATTGAGGTCCTGTCAGATCGCTGTCCAGTATTTGGGCATAGCTGGCCACAAGCGTCATCATCTGGCGGGACACCATGTGGGACAGCTGCTCCTTCTTATCCAGCTTTGATCACCCCGATCAGGAATAGTCGAATACATATATCACGATATTAAATAGTTAAAAGCTTTTAACAATTAAATTGTATACCCTTTCACTCCGTTCGTCAACTGTCCCGCAGCTGTATCATATGGGGGCTTTCCCTATTCCTCCCTTTTTCATACGACCTCGCTCCCGGCACAAAAAAACCTCTATAAAAAGGCCTTCTAAGTATATCCAGCTGCTCGTCAAATATAATTTCAGGGCGTACAAAAAAAGACACCACCATATGGTGATGTCTCGCTTTACCCTGCCGGCTCCATCCGGGCATTGGCGGTTAGCTTCCGCAGCTGTTCCAGTGTGATCCGGTCCACGAATCTTGAAAATTTCTCTTTCTTCTTACCCTGCTCCTGAAAAATCGCAATCAAGCTCCGTATCATCGGAACAAGCTCCTCTGCTTCCAGGCCGGCATGCAGCTGCTTGGCCAGCAAAGCCTTTAGGCCCCGCGGTTCTCCACCGACATACATATCGTACTTATCCCGCATTTTGATGACGGCGATATCCTTCAGCAGCGGTTCGCTCGTGCCGAGCGCGCAGCCTGCATATCCGATCCTGAGCGGCGAGGGTACCGGATGCCCGGCAATCGCTTCATCAAGGGCCCGGGCTACGTCCAGGCCCGCTTCCTCTGCCCCCCTGCAGAAATGGCAGGCGATCAGACTTTTGGTGACGAAGCCGGAAGGGTGAACCTGGAGTCCGGCTGCCCTTAACAGGCGCTGAGCCTCTTCCATCTGTTCCTCCTCCATCTCGATATACAGCTGTTTGAAGCCTGTCATTTCGATACGGGCATCCTCGCCGACGACGCTGCCCAGGACGGCCAGCTGTTCGGGACGGAACATCGTTCCGCCCACCTCAAACCCTGGCGTTACGGCAAACTTCCGCATACTCATGTGAACACTCCCATTTTGTTCAATTGATCGTATGGCCCCCGCAAACGCTATCTATCTTCAAGCCTTCGATGTCGGGGTTATACTTTCATGCGCTGCAAACGGAGGGCATTGAGTACAACCGATACCGAGCTAAGCGCCATTGCCGCCCCGGCGACCCAAGGGGCCAGCAGGCCGATCGCGGCAATCGGAATTCCCAGCGAATTGTAGCCGAGCGCCCAGAACAGGTTTTGGCGGATATTGCTCATCGTTTTGCGGCTCATATAAATGGCGTCCGGAATGCTGTTCAGATCGCCCTTCATGAGGGTAACGTCCGCCGCCTCCATCGCCACGTCGGTTCCCG
Source organism: Paenibacillus sp. FSL W8-0919 (assembly GCF_038003785.1). Lineage (NCBI taxonomy): Bacteria > Bacillati > Bacillota > Bacilli > Caryophanales > Paenibacillaceae > Paenibacillus > Paenibacillus sp. FSL W8-0919. The sequence continues at coordinate 1,522,234 of NZ_JBBOPV010000001.1, read as the reverse complement.
TACCGATCGCCATGCCGATATCGGCTACGGCCAGAGCAGGAGCATCATTGATGCCGTCGCCGACCATGGCGACTTTCTTGCCCTGCTGCTGAAGCTTCTTCACTTCATCGGCCTTGCCTTCCGGCAGCACTTCGGCCAGGACATGGTCGATGCCGACCTGCTTCGCAATCGCCTGCGCGGTTCGCTCATTGTCGCCTGTCATCATGATCACTTCAATGCCCATATCCTTCAATCTTGCAACCGCTGCGCGTGAGGTTTCCTTAATCGTATCCGCGACGGCGACGAGTCCGGCATACTTGCCGTCGATCGCTGCCAGCATCGCGGTCTTGCCCTCGGTCTCCAGCTCCGACATCCGGGCGAGAATCGATTCCACCGGGATCTGATGCTTCGCCATCAGCTTGCGCGTTCCGACCAGCACCTCATGGCCGTCCACGCTTGCATAGATACCGTACCCCGGAATCGCTTCGAACTCCTGTGCTGCCGGGAGCGCAATCCCTTTTGCTTCAATTCCGGCTACGATCGCTTCTGCCAGCGGATGCTCCGAGCTCTTCTCGGCAGCGCCGACCAGGCGCAGGAATGCTTCCTCTTCAAAATCATGCGCTTGAACATCGGTCAGCTCCGGTTTGCCCTTGGTTACCGTTCCGGTTTTATCCAGAACAATCGTGTCCATCTTATGCGTCGCTTCCAAATGCTCCCCGCCCTTGAACAGTACGCCAAGCTCTGCCGCACGGCCCGATCCGGCCATAATGGAGGTCGGTGTGGCTAAACCGAGGGCACATGGGCAAGCGATAACGAGGATCGCAATCGCGATTTCGAGCGAATTCGCAAAGTTGCCTGGTGTTACCCAGAAGTACCATATGAGAAAAGCTGCGATTGCAATACCGACCACGATCGGTACGAAAATGCCGGAGATGACGTCGGCCACCCGCTGAATCGGCGCCTTCGACCCTTGAGCTTCCTCAACCACCTTGATAATTTGGGCGAGAGCGGTCTCTTTGCCCACCTTGGAGGCCTCGAACTTCAGACGTCCGTTTTTGTTAATCGTAGCTCCGATGACCGTATCTCCGGCCTTCTTCTCGACCGGAATGCTCTCCCCGGTCAGCATGGACTCGTCGACCGCCGACATGCCTTCGATCACCCGGCCGTCGACCGGGATCTTCTCTCCCGGCTTAACGACGACGATATCTCCAACCATGACCTGTTCAACCGGTACGGTCGTTTCCTGACCGTCTCGGATAACGACGGCCGTTTTGGCCTGCAGACCCATCAGCGTCTTGATCGCTTCCGAGGTTCTGCCCTTGGCCAGGGATTCAAACAGCTTCCCGAGAATGACGAGCGTGATCAAAACGGCACTCGTTTCATAATACATCGCCGGGCCGTGATGCACGCTTCCGCCCGCTGCAGCCCAGCCAATCGTCAGGTACAAGCTGTAGAAATAAGCAGCCGATGTACCGAGAGCTACGAGAACGTCCATGTTGGCGCTCTTGTTGCGAAGGGCTTTATATGCTCCTACATAGAACTGCTTACCGATATAGAACTGAACCGGGGTAGCAAGCGCGAGCTGGAACCATGGGTTCATGAAGAGCTCCGGCATCCAGATCCATGAGGTAAAGGAGAAATGGGTCACCATGGCCCACAGCAGCGGCAGTGACAGGATGGCCGATATGATCAGCTTGCGTTTCTGCTTGGCAATGGCTTCCTTGCGGTGGCTCTCCTGATCGGGCGCCTCCTGCTTGGATACAGCCTGGTACCCCAGCTTTTCTACACGCTGCTGAATGTCGCTGATCGATACTTCCGCAGGGTTAAATTCCACCCGGGCCGTCTCCAGTGCAAAGTTGACATTAGCCTGGGTTACGCCCGGCATCTTGCCGACCACCTTCTCGATCTTCGATGCGCAAGCTGCGCAGTACATGCCAACCAGCTGAAAATCAACGGTTTCCTTTGCCGTGCCATAGCCGAGCTTCTGGATCTTCTCCTCCATCTCCTTGACCGAAACGACCGCCGGATCATAGGTTAAGGAGGCCTTCTCCAGCGCAAAGTTCACGTTGGCGTCTTGGACGCCTTCCATTTTGCTTAGCCCCTTCTCAATCCGGTTCGCGCAGGCCGCACATGTCATGCCGGTCAACTGCAGCGATGCCTTCTTCTGCTCTTGAACTGCTCCTGTTCCCATCGTCTTACACCCCTCTTCCGTCGTCTTCAGCCCTTAGGCTACCGTGTACCCCTGTTCTTCGATGATTCCTTTGATATCTTCGAGGCTGAACTTGCCGGCATCATAGTTCACCGATACGGTGCCCGCCTTCAAATCCACGCTCCCGGAAATCCCCTGCTCCTTCAATGCGCCCTCGATCGAATTTACGCAGTGCATGCAGGACATGCCTTCAACTTTCAATGTTACCTGTTCCATTCTTCATCGCTCCTTAATGGTTTATTTAAAATGCTTCGGCCTTTCGATCATTTCATCATTTCGCTGCAGGCCGTTATGACGTGTTGTTTGTGTTTCTGATGTTAGTATACCCCCCTACCCTATATTTAGTCAACAGTGAATTTCATCTTTTTTGAAAAAATTGTCCGCACCGTAATGATCAGGCTTGCGCCTCTTTACGGGCAGGCTTGTCCCTTTTATATCTAACATCCTCGAATGAAGCTTTTTTTATTCCGAACGTGCTGTAAGGCTAGAGCATTCTTACATTAGGACGGAGCACCGGGCGTAAGGGTCCCTCCGGGGCTTCTAAACTATAGAGCCTGCCGCCCGAAATCGGGCAGCAGGCTCTTTGTTCGTTCGTATGCTGAAGCTGTGCATTCGATTTGCGAAGGCCAGCTTTTTTCAATATCATTAAGCAGCTTAGCAAGCACGGGACACACCTTGAATTCATAAACAGGCCCTCGCTTACTTCATCAGCTTGTTCATCGTTGTCAGCAATTCGGTAATGACGTCATCGTCGCCTTCCTGCAGGCGCTCGACCACGCAGCTCTTCATATGGTGCTCCAGCAGCAGCCTGCCCACGCCGTTCAATGCCGATTGAATGGAGGAGATCTGGTTCAATACGTCATCACAATACGTATCCTTCTCAATCAAGCCCTTCACCCCGCGAATTTGCCCCTCGATCCGATTCAATCGGCTAATGAGGTTGTTTTTCGTTTTCTCGGAATGATGGCTTTTCCGCTCACTCGTTACCGCGCAGGCTTCATGTGTATGGCTTTCGGTTGTCATCCCATTCCCCTCCTTCATCATGACCATGGATCTTTTTTTCAATCTATTCATATCCATAGTATATCATATAGCCCCCCACCCTATAAAGCCCGAGAATCCGCAGGTCTTTTTTCGATGGAGACACGCCTATTTGGAGACGTCTTTATGTAATCTACCCCTATCATATAACAAAACCTGTGCTTGGTTCATTACGTTATTGTTATAAACCGTCTCTATAATCTTAGTTTATGAAGGCCGGCATCCGTTCATACAGGCTTATGACAGCATCTTCTTTTACATGCCCGCTGTGTACCCCGAGTGCAGACACCACTGCACAGATGAACCTGGACCGCACGAAAAAAGAGTAGATCCTCCTTCGCACCGGGTGATCTACTCCCTCTTCCAAGCGGAGCCGCTCGCGTAAGAGCGGCTCCTTCTTAATTATAAGTCGGGACCTCCTGCGACAGTCCGAGTTGAAGCCTTCCATCCTCTATACTTTTTAATGGACGCTGTGCCTTTCCTAACCCATCCATACCATTGTATAGATAAGGAAGCTCCCCTTGCTCTAGCCCATTCCTTTAAAAGATAGTACGCCCCTTCTCATCCGGCACGCCGGACTTGCGGAAGAAATACGTGTTGATGACATCCCGCCAGTGCTTGGCATGCTCTGCCTGTTCGGCCAGCCTCGCGGCCACCTGGGCATGCTGCGCCGGATCGATTCGCCCTTCTAGGGATGCCCATTCCGCTAGGAGCTCTGCCGCTGCATCCGCACCTTCAAAATGGGTGTCATAAATATGCTGAATCACCGTTTTCCCCGACTTCAGGCGGTGCGAGTACGGCACATGGTGGAAGAACAGCAGCACCTCGTCGGGACAGTCCTCCAGCGTCTCGTACCTGCGCGCATTCGGCTCGAAATACTGGGCCGTATAACCCGTCCCCGTAGCAGCCGTACGGTCGACCCCGATGCCGTCCCGGTCCGCAAAATGGTATGTCCCCCACCTGGAATACTCGTATCCGTCCACGTCCGGCCCGTAATGGGTATGCGGCGTCACCATCCAGCCGACCCCGAGCGGGGACGTATAGCTTTCATAGATCGGCCAAGATTTCATCAGCATGCCGCAGACAGTCTTTATAACGGCCTCGTCGTTGCCGAAGGTCAGCCTGGTCCATTCCTCCGCAATCTCCTCCGAGGTCAGATCAGGATTCCAGATCAGCCGTCCGTAGCCGTACAGATTGGCCTGCGCCAGCGTATGTCCCGTCCAGTTCTCGCCATCTCCGATGTTGGATACGGCCGCAATCCCGCTTAGCTTCATGCCGTGAAGCGAACCGGACACGATCCGTTTCACATACGAGCCCTGCCCGTCCGCGTGCGTATCAAAGTCCAGCACGTCCTTCCATTGCGGAACGAGATAGCAGACATGGCGCTGCTGCCCGGTATATTCCTGCGTCACCTGGAATTCCAGCACCTGGTTCGTATGCTTCATGCTGCCGAACAGCGGGGATACCGGTTCCCGGACCTGAAAATCCATCGGCCCGTTCTTAATCTGCAGCAGCACATTGTCCATGAACCGGCCGTCAAGCGGCGTGAAATGATCGTAAGCCGCCTTGGCACGGTCCGTACTCCGATCCCGCCAATCCTGCATGCAGTTATAGACGAAGCAGCGCCAAATCACGATTCCGCCATGGGGCTTCAGCGCTTCGGCAAGCATATTGGCGCCGTCGGCATGGTCGCGCCCGTAAGCGAACGGCCCCGGCCGGTGTTCCGAATCGGCCTTTACCAGGAATCCGCCGAAGTCCGGAATATGGCTGTAAATCTCATCCGCGGCAGCCCTCCACCACCGCCGTACGTCTTCATTCAGCGGATCGGAAGTGCCAACGCCGCCGATATGAAGCGGAGCCGCAAAGTTAATGCTCAAATACAGCGTGATGCCGTACTTGCGAAATACACTTGCGATTTGGGCCACCTGAGGCAAATATTCCCGGGTGATGAACCGCGTTTCAATCTCATGCACGTTCACATTGTTGATCGAAATTGCATTGATGCCGACGGAAGACAGCAGCCTTGCATAGTCCTTGACGCGCGTAAGATCCTCCGTGAAGCGCCCATCCCGGTAAAAGATCGAACGCCCCGCGTAGCCCCGCTCGATCGAGCCGTCCGCATTATCCCATTGATTGATCATCCGGAGCCGGTTAACCGGCTCCTCGGTCACGTTCCATGCCGTTAACGGCTCGTGTGCGGCGACAAGCCGCAGCAAATGAAATACGCCGTACAGCAAACCTTTCTCCGAGCCGCCGATCAGGATCACTCGCTCCTGCAGACTATCCCCCAGATACTGAAGGCGGAAGCCTTCAGGTCCCAGCTTTCCGGGAGCGCTGTTGTCCCCTTCTTCCAGGTCCTGCACGTTATCGGCGGCAGGCTGCACCCGCAGCTGAAGGCCGCGGGGTATCCCTTCGTTCGATGCCAGTTGAGGCATCTCGTTGCCCAGCAACAATAGCTCCGGCTCGATGTCCAGCAGGGATCGGCATCCGCTGCGAAGCTCCTCAATGGCCGAATCCAGAAGCTCGGATCGCCTTCCCTCCAAGGAGATCGTGCCGAGAACCCGGCGGTAAGCCTCCCGAAGCTCCGCATCCTGGATCGGCGAATACTGAAGCCAGGCTCGATATAATGTACTGTTCATATTCCTTGTTCCTCCTTCGTCCTGCTCTTTATGCCAAACGACTGCTTTTTACTAATCAACAAACCAAATACCGGCCACCATAAACGACATCAAGGCAGAGTGAAACCAATACTAAACCCGAGATTATTCGTGGATTTGAAAATAGCGCTCCGCGTTGCGATAGCATATATCCTGGATGATGCCCCCGATATAGTCATAGTCCGCCGGCAGCTCCCCCTCCTTGATCCAGTCCCCGAACAGGCGGCAAAGGACGCGCCGGAAATATTCATGCCTTGGGAACGACATGAAGCTGCGCGAGTCCGTCAGCATGCCGACAAAGGTGCTGATCAGGCCCATAGAGGACAGAGCGGTCAGCTGCTTCAGCATGCCCTCCTTCTGATCATGGAACCACCAGGCAGAGCCGAGCTGAAGCTTCCCTTCGACGCCGGCCGATTGAAAATTGCCGATCGTGGTGGCAATCATCTCGTAATGGGAGGAGTACAGGCTGTAAACGATAGTCTTCGGGAGCCGGTCATCCTTGTCAAGCTCGCTCAAAAATCCGTTAAGACTCGCCGCCAGATGAAAGTCCAGGATGGAATCATACCCGCTGTCCTTCCCAAGCTTAGCCAGCATGCGGGCGTTGTTGTTCCGGGATGCTCCGATATGAAGCTGCATGGCCCAGCCCAAGTCATGGTACATCACAGCAAGCCGAAGCAGCGTATAGGTTCGGTACTTCGCCTCCTCCTGTTCCGAGATCGGGTCCCCTGCCATGGCCTTGGCATAAATGGCCGCTGCCTCTTGTTCGCTGGCAGGCTCATACGGAAATGCTCCGAAGCCGTGATCGGACAGCCGGCAGCCGTGATCATGGAAGTACTGGATCCGCAGCTTAAGTGCTTCAAGCAATTCTTCATAGGTATCTACCGCATGATTCGCCGCCTCCCCGAGCTGCCGGATATATCCTGCAAAATCGGCATGCGTCAGGTCAAGGACCCGATCCGGACGAAAAGCCGGCGCCACGACCGCGGTAATCTCCGGATTGCGCTGAATACGGCGATGAAATTCCAAGGAGTCGGCCGGATCGTCCGTCGTGCACGCTACCTTCACCTTGAAGCGAGCAAGGATGCCTCCAGCCGTTAGGGAAGGGTCCTTCAGCTTCTCGTTGCACGCATGCCAGATCTTCATCGCATTATCCTCAGACAGCCGCTCCTGAATGCCGAAATACCTCGCCAGCTCCAGATGGGTCCAATGATAGAGCGGATTTCCGACGAGCTTTGGAACGCAGCGCGCCCAAGCCGTGAATTTCTCCTCGGGCGGCGCGCTGCCCGTAATCAGCTCTTCTTCAACACCGAGCCAGCGCATCGCCCTCCATTTGTAGTGATCTCCTTCAAGCCAAATCTCGGCCAGATTTCCGAATTGGCGGTTGTCCGCGATATCCTTCGGGCTTAAATGATTGTGATAGTCGTACAGCGGCATGCTCTCCGCATAATCATAGTACAGCTTCCTGGCGCTATTGCTGTTAAGCAGCAGATTATCGATATCCAAACGGCTCATCTTTCCGATCCCTCCGTTCAAAATTTTCGTTTTCCGTTCCATACTACCATACTTGTATGGTAGTATGGAATATATAAGCCTGGCGGATCTGGAGGCGGATTCCGGCGGCCAATGATGAGCCGCGTGATTCAGCCGTCCTGATATTGCGTACCTCAGGTAAAGTACAATGGCAAGCCAGGCTCAAGCGCTTATCATTGATTATTTTATTCAACAACCACATTCGTAAAGGCGGTGCAGCAATGCGTATGGTATTTCGGTGGTTCGGCGAAGGCAACGACACGGTCTCGCTGGATCATATCAGGCAAATTCCCGGCGTAGAAGGAATCGTCTGGTCGCTCCATGATATCCCGGCCGGCGAGGAATGGCCGATGGAGCGGATTGAGGAAGTCCGGGACCAGGCAAGCGCGTTCGGACTTCATATTGACGTTGTGGAAAGCGTGAATGTGCACGAGGATATCAAGCTCGGCCTCCCGTCACGCGATCGGTACATCGCCAATTACATCCGTACGATTGAAAAATTGGGCCAGGTCGGCGTCAAAGTCATCTGCTACAATTTCATGCCGATCTTTGATTGGGCGCGAACCGATATGTTTAAAGCAGCGCCTGACGGATCGACGGCACTCTTCTTCGAAAAAGCCAAGATCCACGGCATCGATCCAATGGAGCTTGTAAGAACGATCACGCAGAACAGCTCTCTTACCATGCCGGGATGGGAACCGGAGCGGCTGGCTCACCTGGCCTCTTTGTTCGAGGCTTATCGCGGGGTAACGGAGGAGGATCTGTGGAGCAATCTGGAGTATTTCCTGAACGCGGTCGTTCCGGTGGCCGAAGCCAACGGCATTCGAATGGCTATTCATCCCGACGATCCGCCTTGGTCCATCTTTGGCCTGCCCCGGATCATCACCAGCCAGGAGAACCTTCGCAGACTCCTGAGCCTGTACGACAGTCCGGCGAACAGCCTCACCTTGTGCAGCGGCTCGCTCGGCGCGAATCCGGATAACGATATCGTCTCGATGATTCATGAATTCCATGACCGGATACCGTTCGCGCATATCCGCAATGTTCGCGTCTTTGATAACGGCGACTTCATTGAGACCTCCCATCGGACGCAGGACGGGACGGTTGATATCACCGGCATCGTCCAGGCCTATCATGAAACCGGATTTACCGGTTATGCCAGACCCGATCACGGACGGCATATTTGGGGCGAGCAATGCCGGCCGGGTTACGGGCTGTATGACCGGGCACTGGGCATTATGTATTTGTGGGGGCTGTGGGATGCGTACACCAGGAAGAGCCAGGATCAAGCCTCCAAAGTGAAGGAGGCTGTTCAATGAGCGGATTCAGTAACGGTATGCCGGAATCAGCCGGATCCGGTCAAGGCGCGGTCGGATCTGCACGCCAAGAGCACATCGCCCTTCCCATCCACCCGTCCATCCATGGCAAAACCGCGGTTATTACCGGTGGATCCGGAGTATTATGCCGAGCCATGGCGCTAGAGCTTGGGCGTCAGGGAGCGAAGGTCGCCGTCCTGAACCGCACGGTGGAGAAGGGTCAGCAGGTTGCAGACGAGATCACCGCGGCTGGCGGAACCGCGATAGCGGTCTCCTGCGACGTGACCGATGCCGAAAGCGTCCGTGAGGCGGAGAAGGCTGTTCGCACAGCATTCGGCCCGTGCGATATCCTGATTAACGGAGCCGGCGGCAACAGGAAGGATGCCAATACAACGAATGAAACCTTCCGTCCCGAAGATGAGGGTCAGCCCGATGTCACCACATTCTTCGGGCTCAGCGTGCCCGGCTTCCGCAGCGTCTTTGACTTGAACTTCATCGGTACGCTGATTCCGACGCAGATCTTCGCGGAGGGCATGGTCGGACGGCCGGGAGCGGTGGTGCTGAATATTTCGTCGATGAGCGCACCAAGCCCGATGACGAAGGTACCCGCCTATAGCGCCGCTAAAGCCGCGGTCAACAATTTCACCCAATGGCTGGCGGTCCATCTTGCAGATGCCGGTATCCGCGTGAATGCAATTGCACCGGGCTTCTTCCTGACCGAGCAGAACCGTAATTTGCTGACGAACAGCGACGGTTCGCTGACGGAGCGTTCTCATAAGATCATTTCCCACACGCCCATGAGACGGTTCGGCGTGCCGGAGGATCTCCTCGGGACGCTGCTATGGCTTGTGGATGATCAGGCTTCGGGTTTTGTCACAGGAACGGTTATCCCGGTGGACGGCGGCTTTATGGCTTATTCTGGCGTATGAAACAAAACGCAGCCCCTTGGGCTGCGTTTTTTGCGCTATGCGTGGCTTTATGGTTGTCGCCTAATGCGTTGCGACTTTATTCGCAGTGCGTATTGCGTTATGGCTTAATGCATTGTGGTTTTATGCATTGTGGCTTTATGCATTGTGGTTTTATGCATTGTGCCTACCTGCGTTGCATTTAGCATTCTGGCAATCTACACTTTCTGCGTTCTCGATCCCGTGATGGTCAGATCCCCCATCTGCATCTTTTTCTCGATGTTTCGGACAAACTTAAGCTCGGTTACACGGGCTTTTTCAGGCTCCGCAACTCCACTTTATGCAGAATTATAGAACTGTCTCCGGCTTGAAAAATGCCGGCAAATACTTCTTGTTCGCTTCCAGCATCTCATCCAGCAGCTTCTTCGCTACAGTGACGGAAGGCACGAGCGGATGATGCACCAGCGCCTGCAATGCGATGCCGCGATCGCCGGTGATGGCGGCTTCAATCGTCAATTGCTCATACACTTTCACGGCATGCATCAGACCCTTCACGTGGGAAGGAACCTTTTGCGGGGCGAGCGGAATCGGGCCCTGGCCGGTTACGACACAGTTGACCTCGATGCTTGCGTCCGCCGGCAAGAAATCGTAGATGTTCCCGTTGGCTACGTTCAGCGTCTGAATATCATGGCGGTCATTATAAATCGATGTCATCAGATTGACCGCCGCTTCGGAATAGTAAGCTCCGCCCCGCTGCTCCAGCTGCTTCGGCTTCTCTGCCAGGTTCTCATCCTTATAGAGCTCGAACAGCTCCTCTTCCACCCGGCTGACGACATCCGCGCGGGTGCCATCCTTCTCTAGGGATGCCAGCATGTCTGCGAACATCGTGTCCGTCATATAGAAATACTTCAGATAATAGGTCGGAATGGCCTGGAGCGAACGAATAAAATCCGCATCCCAACCGAAGGTCGGCACGTTCTTGGCCGTGTAGGATTTGCCTCCGTCCAGAAGCTCCGGCATCTTCTCCTCCCCGTTCACGATCGCCGAGGTTACCCAGTGCAAATGGTTAATGCCGACGAATTCGGCCAGCACCTCTTTTTCCGATACGCCATACTCTTTCGCGAGGAATTTTTGGAAGTTGATCGGCGAATTGCACAGGCCGACGGTTTTCACCTTGCTGTGCTTGAGCACAGCCTCGGTCACGATTCCGGCCGGGTTCGTGAAGTTCAGCATCCACGCATTCGGCGCCAGCTCCTCGATGTCCCGGCAGATGTCCAGAATGACCGGAACCGTACGCAGCGCTTTCATCATCCCTCCCGGACCGGTCGTCTCCTGGCCGATAACGCCGTTCATAATCGGGATATGCTCATCCAGCTTGCGGGCGGCCAGTAAGCCGACACGCATCTGGGTCGTAACGAAATCCGCGCCTTCAATCGCCTGCCGGCGGTCCAGCGTCAAATGAACCTCGATGGGAAGACCCGCCTGCTGCACCATGCGTTTGGCCAAATTCCCTACGATCTCCAGCTTATGCTTGCCTTCTTCAATATCCACGAACCACAGTTCGCGAATCGGCATTTGCTCGTAGTTGCGGATAAAGCCTTCCACAATCTCCGGCGTGTAGGAGGAGCCTCCCCCGATTACCGCTATTTTCAAACCTGCTGCCATATGAATCCCTCCAAGGTAAATATCAGATCAAAACGCAACGTTTCCCCGGCATCCGGTCAAATTGTCGTACTCAGGCTCACGAAACAGCCGTTTCTTCAAACGTGAATGCCTTGAGCTTGGCTTCGGTCTGCGAATCTATGGTCCGCCCGTCTGCATCCATCGCACAGAGCAGCGCTCCGGCTACCGGATCGGATGTCAGCCTTACGCACCGGGCGTAAGGCGCCCGGACGGCCACAACCCGTTCTATCGCATCCGTAAGGATCGAGCTGTTCGGACGGTTGAGTACGCTGCCGATATACACAATATCGAATGCTTCATCGGACATGCCCAGCCGCCGGATCAGCGTGCAAACGGCATTGCCCAGCTCCTCACCTTCGGTCTGAAGAATTCGGGTCGCGACTTCATCGCCGGCTTCTGCCGCCTTGAACAAGGTCTTGACCAGGGTCGGCGGAATGGAGATCCGTCCGTAGAGGACATCCTCGTACATCGGCTCAACCGAGGCGTACCCCATCTGCTCCAGCACGAGCGAAGTCAGCATGGTGGCAGGTCCCCGCTCATCCCAAGCGCGAACCACCGCCCGGAAGGCCAGCGTAGCAAAACCGGATCCGCCGGCGTATCCGTCGCCGTAGAGGAATCCGAAGCCGCCGTACTGCAGCTCCGCCCCCTCGCGGTTCCGGGCTGCGCTGTTAAAGCCGGTGCCGCAGATCAGTGCCGCACCATAAGGCCGGCTCGTTCCGGCCCGCATACCGATGATCGTATCGCAGGCGATATCATGCCGCGGGTAACCCATAGCCCCGATCATCGGGCGCAGGATTTCGTAGTCGGCTTCCCGATCCGCGCCGGCCAGGCCGAAATACGCGTATTCGATGTCGTCCTTGGATACGCCGGCCTCCCGAAGAGCGCTGTTGCAGGCCTCCTCGATATTGCGCGCCGCCTGCTCCCGGTTAATCTGGTGATTCCCGTTTCCGGATGCCCCCTTGCCAACAATGTTGCCTTGATCGTCGCAGATGACGGCATGGGTCTTGCTCCCGCCGGCATCCACTCCCAGATACAAACTCATGGACATTCACTCCTAGACGCCGAACCATTTGGCGTTATGTGATGGTATATGTTTAAGATACCGCTTCCATAAGCGCCCCTTCTACTGTTATACACCCGAGGAGTGATACGATCTTACTGTTTCTCTGCACTGTGCGATAAACGAGGGAGCGGGCTGCCGACAGAGGCACGCTCCCGGATGTCGCTGGGCGATGCGCCAATATGCTGCTTGAACAGCCGGTTGAAGTTGGAGAGATTGCGGAATCCGCAGGTCTGCGCGATCTCGATAATCTTCGCATCCGTTGTTTCCAATAGATGCACCGCGTGAGTCAAGCGAAGCTGAATCAGGTAATGATGCGGGGATGTGCCGACAGCCTGATGGAACAACGCGCTGAATCGGGAAGGGCTCAGATGCGTCATATCCGACAGCTCCTTCAAGGTCCATCCGTAATCCAGGTGAAGCTCCATCGTCCGAAGCACTTCCTTCAGGGCATGCATGCCCCTTCCCTTAATCGGCCGGTCCTCCGCAAGCGGTGCCGACAGATGCCGGTTCGCCAGGCTCAGAAAGCGAATAAGGTCCGAGCGGATCAGACTCATATAGGAGGTGCCTTGAGCTTTGTGCTCCTCCATCATGCTCATAAGCAGCCGGGCCATTTCAGGGCGAATCGGGGATTCCCGGTCTACCATCCCCAAGGAGCGGAACGGGTTCATCAGTTCGGGATCGAACTTCAAATCCAGCGAAAGCAGCGAAGGATCGAACATAATGACGTCCATGATCAGATTATCCGTCTCATAGGCGCGGTGGAGCGCGTTACTATTGATGAATACGATGTCTCCTTCTTGAAACGACAGCTTCATCCCGTTGATCAAAATAAAGCCCGTGCCGCTTCGGATATGATTAAGCTCCAGCGCATGGTGCCAATGCAGCCGCTGTGCGCCGACAAATATGCCGCGTGTCGTCGATGCGGTAAAAGGAAAAGCGGCATTCGAAAAATCAATGGCGTCCGGAACAACGCCCTGCGGACGTTCCACCATTCATGCACCTCCAGCGAGTCGTTATCGTCATTTTGTAAAAAAATCACGGCCAATCCCTATCGTTCTCCATATCGTATCATGCTCGCCGGGCAAACGAAAACAGGCAGCGCCCAAGCAGCGCTGCCCTTTGCCCGAATTCGGATGATAACTCCCGCTTCTCCTCCAAAACCTTCGCTTCTATGCCTCTATTCGATGGGCAGCCGCTTTCTTCGCGTTCCTTGCCGATCCCTGTGCTTCGCACCCATTCCTCTTTCGTTCCCCGTCCGTCACTGGAACCTTTACCATATCGCTACGCACCTATCCGAACCCTCATCTCGAAAATACATTGAAATTTTCTCATCGAAAGTCTCGTTAAGAATCTCTCTGGCACGTACTTATCCGATCCTCGTCGAGACACTCCGTTCCAATAACGCAAGCTGCTCGGGCAGCCGAACCACCTCGCCCAACAGGATGAGCGCAGGGTTACCCAGTTTCACCGCCTTTGCCAGGTCATGCATATTCTCGAGCGTGCAAATGAAGGTGCGCTGGCGGCTCGTTGTCCCCTGCTCAATGAGCGCGACAGGCGTCGATCCCGCTTTGCCGTGCTGCAGCAGCTGCTCTCGGATATACGGCAGCTGGCTGACACCCATGTAGATCGCCAGCGTATCCACCCCGTGCGCCAACAAATCCCACCGGACAGGCGAGCCATCCTCGTGGCAGCGGCTGCCCGTTACGCAGGCGAAGGAAGCGGCCAGGCCGCGGTGCGTCAGCGGGATCGAGGCTGAAGCCGCCGCTCCGACGGCGGACGTAATTCCCGGAACGACCTCATAAGGAATGCCGGCTGCCGCCAGTGCCAGCGCCTCCTCCCCGCCGCGTCCGAAAACGAAGGGATCTCCGCCCTTCAGCCTCACCACCCGCTTCCCTTGCATCGCATAGGCGACAAGACGCCGGTTGATGTCTTCCTGAGAGGCCGCATGCCGGCCCGGCGCCTTGCCGCAATAGATGCGCTCAGCTTCATGCGGCGCGTCCTCCAGCAGCTCTTCATTGACGAGGCGGTCATACAGAATGACCTCAGCCTGCCGGATTCGTTTCATCGCCTTTACCGTAATCAACTCCGGGTCTCCCGGTCCCGCTCCGACGATACTGACCATCCCCAATGCCCGCACGGCCTGCACCTCCTGTCTCTTTTTCTGATTTAGCGTTCGTTCAGCGTGCTTACATCACGATATAAATCGAGCCGCTCGTGCCGTCAATTTCCGTCCGGTACGTCGTTACGCAGCCATCGTCAGGTTCATAGACCCGGCCGCTCGCCAGATCGATCTTCCAGTCATGCAGCGGGCAGTGCACCGCCGTTCCGCATACCATGCCTTCCGACAGCTTCCCGCCCTTATGAGGACAGCGGTTCTCGACGGCCTTGACGCTGCCGTCGCTCAGCCTGAATACCGCGATTTCCGTATCCTCGATCCGGAAGGTACGCGCCCCCTTCGCATCGATTTCCGCCAAACTTGCCACCCGAATTTTGCTCATGATCTTCTCGCCCCCAAACCTTCACCGGTTCCCGCTTCCGCCAGTGGCATGAAGTTCTTGCGAAGCTCCGGATTATCTATGATTTCTTTCCAAGGATCAGTGGTGTAGCTGAGCGTTTCCTCGATCCGGGATACGAGCGCAAGACGCTCCTCACGGCTTTCCAGCGCCGCCTTCACCTCATCCAGGCCAATCCGCTCGATCCAAACGGAGGTGCGCTCGTTCCAGTTCGCTGTCTCGCGGTAATACTGGAGATAAGCGCCGGTCCATTCCATCACGTCCTCCTCGGTCTTCACCGTGCACAGCAGCTCCGATTCCCGAACCTTAACGCCGCCATTGCCGCCGACATAGATCTCCCAGCCGCCGTCGATCGCCACGACGCCCAGATCCTTAATGGTGGCTTCGGCGCAGTTACGAGGACAGCCGGATACGGCAAGCTTTACTTTAGCCGGCGTATTGAGCCGCTCGAAAGCCTTCTCCATCTGGATCCCCATGCCGATCGAATCCTGGGTGCCGAATCGGCAGAAGGTCGAGCCCACGCAGGTCTTTACGGTGCGGAGCGCCTTGCCGTAAGCGTGTCCGGAAGGCATATCGAGCTCCTCCCAAATCTTCGGCAGGTCTTCCTTTTTTACGCCCAGCAGATCGAGCCGCTGCCCGCCCGTAAATTTGACCATGGGCACATCGTATTTCTCGGCGACGGCTGCAATCCGCTTCAGATCCGCCGGCGACGTTACCCCGCCATATACCCGCGGAACGACGGAATACGTGCCGTCTTTCTGGATGTTGGCGTGAAACCGCTCGTTCGTAAACCGGGATTCCTTCTCGTCCTTATACTCGGACGGCCACAGCATCCCCAAATAGTAGTTGAGCGCCGGGCGGCATTTCGAGCAACCTTCCGGCTCATTCCAGCCCAGGACGTTCATCACTTCCTTCACGCTGACCAGGTGCATCTCCTTGATCTTTTCGATTATTTCATCGCGGTCCATCGTCGTGCAGCCGCAAATGCCTTCCTTCACCGGCTCGCCGGCCCCTTCACCGCCGTAGATCGACAGCAATCCTTCAACTTCCGGCCTGCAGCCGCCGCAGGAGCCGGATGCCTTGGTACAAGCCTTGATCTTGCCCACCGTGCTGCACCCGTCCGCGATGGCCTCCATGATTCGCCCCTTCGTCACGCCGTTGCAGCCGCATATGATCTCGTCGACGGAATACGCCTCGAGCCTTGCCAGCGGCGATGCGGAAGTTTGCCCGGCCGGGTAGCCAAGCAGCAATTCCTTCTCGCGCCCGGTGACGGATTCCCCGCTCTTGATCAAGGAAAACAGCGAGGTCCCATCCGATGTGTCCCCGAATAGAACGGCGCCGATCATGCGCTCTCCCTTCATGACAATCTTCTTGTACACGCCCTCGATATCATCCTGATACCGTAGGGATCGCGTATCCGGGGCATCATTGAACATGCCGGCGGAAAATACATCGACACCCGAAACCTTCAGCTTCGTGGACGTTACGGAGCCTGCGTAACCGGAGGTTTCGACGCCGGCCAAGTGCTTGGCAAGCACGGCCCCTTGCTCATACAGAGGGGCCACCAGTCCATAAGCGATCCCCCGGTGCTCGGCACACTCTCCAACTGCATAGATGCCGGGAACGCTCGTCTCCAGAAAATCATTTACGACGATGCCGCGGTTCACCTGCAGCCCGGCCGACTTGGCCAGCTCGACGTTGGGCAGAATCCCGACCGCCATAACGATCAGATCGGCCTGAAGCCGGCTGCCATCGGAAAATTCCAATCCGTCTGCGCGGCGTTTGCCGGTAATGGCCGCCGTCTGTTTCTCAAGAAGGAAGCTCATTCCCTGCGCTTCAAGCTCGCGCTGCAGCATTTCCGAAGCCGGCGGATCCAGCTGACGTTCCATCAAATACTTGTTCAGATGAACGACCGTCACGTCCATGCCCAGATTCAGCAATCCCCGTGCCGCCTCGAGTCCGAGCAGCCCGCCGCCGATGACGGCTGCCTTCTTGTATTTTTTCGAAGCCTCGATCATCATTTCGCAGTCATGGATATCACGGAAGCCGATCACGCCTTCCTTGCGCACGCCCGGCAGCGGAAGCATGAACGGATTCGAGCCGGTTGCGATAATCAGCTTGTCGTAGTCGGAAACGACGCCGGATGCCGATACGACCTTGCGGTGTACGGTATCGATCGATGCGACGGCATCCCCCGTAAAAAGCCGGATGCCGTTTTCCGCATACCAGTCACGGTCATTAATGATGATGTCCTTCATGTCCGTGCCCCCGGCCAGCACCTTCGACAGCATAATCCGGTTATAGTTCGGATGAGGCTCTGCGCCAAACACGGTCATGTCATAAGCCCCCGGCGCCAACTTCAACACATGCTCAATCGTTCGTACGCCCGCCATCCCGTTGCCGACCAGCACCAATTTCTCAGGTTTGTTCATCACGATTTCCTCTCCTCTTCGGGTATGTTCAGGTTTTCGCCTAACAACATAAAAAGCCTGACCGCCGCAATCGCAAGAGATCCATCTCTCTTGTCGTTTGAGGCGAAGTCAGGCTTCGTTGCCGCTTCGAACGGATACACCGTTGTATCCGTGACTTACGATTTTCGTTTTATTGTCCTTAACTATATAAGACGCATTTCACTATGTCAATATTCATGACACAATTTAGCCACAAAATAATTTTATCATGGAACATGTAAACTTTTATTACGTTTATGATCGAAGCAGAGAATATCCGTTATATCGGTATTTCTTTGAACTAAATCAGGGTTCCATCGACCAAACAATGTAAATTTTCCGAACATTACGGGAAGATTTCCTCTTTATGAAAAATTGAAAATGCGTTATCATCATAAAAACACCCCATTTTCAATTACGAAATCCGGTTTGTTTCAAGCACAAACTCACTGTATGTGTAATATTTTATAACATAAATGATAGACATACGTTTATAAGCTTTCGTATAGGAGGGATTCCTTAGATGCGCCGCTTACTCCTTATTCACGAACACGTCGCCCATGCTTCCAAACCGAATCAAGCTTCAGCCGAGGCCAGCGCCGTTGCCGAGGAGAACCTGAGCGAGGGCGGCTATCATGTATATACGGCCTGTTCAGCTGCGGATCTCCCGCGCTGCATCCACGAGGTCGATGCGGCTGTCGTCCATCTGCCGATCGCCAAGATCGCAGGATGGCAAAGGAATCTGGAAAAGCTGAGGCCCGTCCCCATGCTTTGGTGGTGCAGTTCTTACTCAGGCACATCCTCCGCTGATTATTGCCAAGATGACGCTCCGATTGACGGGATTCTGACTCCTTCCATGAGCCCATCCGAGCTTCATTGGGCCCTCCATGTCGGGGCCAAGCAATTTCTCGACCGGCAGCAGTGGCACACCGAGCGGCAGCAGCTGCGTTCCAAGCTGGAGGAACGGAAATGGATCGATATGGCCAAGGGAATCCTGAGCGACATCAACCGGATCTCCGAGGCAGAGGCCTATGATATGCTCCGGCGCAAAGCCATGAACGAACGAAAACGGATCGTGGATGTCGCCACCTCCATCGTCAAGGCGCACCAGCAGCTGAAAGCATGATTACAAGAATGGAGGTTGAAGAAGAATGACGATGATCAAGTTGCTGAAGGAAGTCGGTCGGGGAAAACGGGGTTCTCGGGATTTGAATTATAACGAGGCCGTCTCTGCTGCCGAATGGATTATGGAAGACAAGGCTACCCCGGCGCAAATCGGCGCCTTCTTTATGGCAGAACGAATGAAGATGGAAAGCGTGGAGGAATTGGAAGCCTTCATCAAGGCTTTGCGGGACCGATCTCTCCGTCAAGCTGTCCATGCCGGTCTCGATTGCGCGGGACCTTATGACGGCAGAAAGACATCCTTCTTCGCCTCGTTTCCGACCGCCTTTCTGCTCGCAGCCGCCGGACTGCCGGTTACGCTGCATGGCAGCGCCTCACTGCCCCCGAAATGGGGAGTTACGGTAAATGACCTATTGCTGTGCAAAGGGATTGATCCCGCCAGCATTACGCCCGAGCAGTCCATTCTGGCCGCCGAGCTCACAGGCGTGCTGTTCGCGGATGCCGAGCAGTGGTGCCCTCCCCTGCGCTCCATCCGCCCGATCCGCGAGGAGATCGGCATGCGCACGATCCTGAACACCGCCGAGAAGCTGATCGACTTCTCCCACTCGCCCTACCTCGTGTACGGCGTCTATCACAACACCGTCTTCGACCGGATGTCACAGCTGCTCCAAAACCTTCGTTACCGCAAAGCACTGATCGTGCAAGGCGCCGAAGGCTCGGAGGATCTGCATATCCATCGGGCGACCCGTGTACAGCTGGTGCACCAAGGGCATTCCGAGCTTCATCTGATCGACCCCGAGCTGTTCGGCCTTGAGGCTCAGCTTCCGGAAATCGAGTGGACCGCAGAGGAGCAGGTGCGGGTGACCGAGGAAGTCTTGCAGGGAAAGGGGCACATCGCGTTTACGAACCAGGTCCTCCTTAACGCTGCCGTAAGGCTTCATCTCTGCGAGCGTGCCGCTTCCGTAGAAGAAGGGCTGTACACCCTCAAATCCCTGCTCGACAACAGGCTGGCATGGTACGTCTACGACCGGTGGCTGCGTACGCTGCTGGAGCATCCGGCTCAAGGGTCCGTTTCATCGATCAGATAACGAAAACGATCAGGCCCGATCTCATTTGTTCTACAAAAGGGCCGCCCACAATCCTTATCTCCCCTTTCGGAAGACAACTAAAAAAGGACTGCAGCCAGGCCTATATCATGCGAAGGCCATAAAGCTGCAGTCCTTAAACTGCTGAATAAAAAACTGTCGTCTCTATTAGGAATGCTTCGCCGCATCCGCCAGCGGCAGCTCAATCACCCAACCGAACGGATCTTCAAGGATGCCGCGCTGGATGCCGGTAATTGCGTCATAAACCCGACTCGACAGCTCCCCGGTAACGCCTTGCCCGATCACCAGCTTCTCATCCTGCCATTCCAAAGACCCGATCGGCGAGATCACCGCGGCCGTTCCTGTGCCAAACGCCTCAACCAGCGTTCCGCTGCGGTGTGCGTCAATGATTTCATCGATGGAAATAGCCCGTTCCTCTACCGGAATCCCCCAATGCTGGAGCAGCTGAATAACCGAGCTGCGGGTCACTCCGTCCAGGATACTGCCGTTCAGCGCCGGCGTAACGACCGTATCGCCCAGCTTAAAGAATACGTTCATGCTGCCGACTTCCTCGATGTACTTCCGATGCACGCCGTCCAGCCAGAGCACTTGGGAATAGCCCTTCGCCGTAGCTTCGTCCTGCGCTTTCAAGCCTGCTGCATAGTTGCCTGCGGTCTTGGCATTGCCTACGCCTCCTACAACGGCACGAACGTATTTCGGCTCCACATAAATGCCGACCGGATTGATGCCTTCCGCATAGTATGAGCCGACCACCGACAGAATGATCATGAATTTGTATTGAAGGGATGGGGCCACGCCCAGCACCGGCTCGGTTGCGATAACGAACGGCCGGATATAGAGCGAAGTACCGGGCTCGGAAGGAATCCAGTCCCGATCAACGAGAACGATCTGCTTCAGAGCCTCAAGCACCAGCTCTTCGTCAAGATCCGGAATGCTGAGTCGGCGGTTGGACAAGTTGAGTCGCTCGATATTTTTGTGAGGACGGAACATCAGAATCCGGCGATCCTCGGTCAGATATGCCTTCAAGCCTTCGAACACCGTCTGCCCGTAATGGAACACCTTGGCCGCAGGATCGAGCTGAATCGGCTGATACGGAACGATCCGCGGATCATGCCACCCTTTCTTCGCATCATAATCCAACATAAACATATGGTCGGTAAAGACCGTGCCGAAAGCCTGGTTGTGATGGGCCGGCTTCGGTTTTGGGGACGACGTCAATTCAACGGGTATCGTGTAAGTCATTATGCATACATCTCCTTATCTGCAAGCGTTATTAGTTGAATCATATCAATCGATACCCTATATTAAAAGTATCTGATTTATAGGGATACCATACCTTTTAAGTATAGAGAGGGGCCACTTGAATCCATGGATATTCGCCAGCTCCGCTATTTCCTGACAATTGCCCAGGAAGGCCAGATCACCCGCGCAGCTAAACAGCTGAATATGGAGCAGCCTCCCCTCAGCCGGCAGCTGAAGCTGATGGAGGAGGAGCTTGGCGTCACGCTGTTCGAGCGCAGCGGCAAGCAGCTTCGGCTGACCCATGCCGGCGAGCTCCTGCAGCAGCGAGCCGACTCGCTGCTTAATCAGTTCAACGAGACGCTGACGGAGGTGAAGGAACTTCATGCCGGCATCCGCGGCATGCTGTCCATCGGCGCGGTCGTTTCCTGCATCTCGCTGCTGCCCCAGCGCATCCATTCCTTCCGGCAAACATATCCCGAGGTCACCTTCAAAATCCGGGAAGGCGACCATTCCCTGCTGGCCGACCAGCTGGATCAGCGCCATATCGAGCTTGCGGTGACCCGCCTCCCGTTCGAATCGCGCTTTGATCCGGAACGTTATGCCGTGCTGCCCTTGCCCTCCGATCCGTTCGTTGCCGTTCTCCCCGGCAGCTGGGAATGCGGGCCGACGCGAGGGCAAATCTCAATGCGTGAGCTGGCAGAGCATCCGTTCCTGTCGCTAAAGACCGACCAGACCAAAGGCATGCATGAGCGGGTCATCCAGGAATTCAACCGCAGCGGCCATCCGCCGCGCGTCATATGCGAATGCTCCAGCGTCGCGATCATCGTGGCATTGGTCGCCGAAGGGATCGGCGCCACGATTTTGCCGGAATCGGTCATGTCCTCCTTCGCCATCCCCAACATCCGGACAATGACCATACTCAGCGCCGATTTCCAATCCGATGTCGGAATCGTCTGGCTCAAAGATCATGTGTTGTCCAATCGCGCCCGACATTTTCTGAACACTTTTATAGAATAACATTATTGGAGGCGTATCGTCTTCTCCATGTTTATCCGGTGCCGCGCCAATGATCCGCAGCCCGGACGGCCCCCGCTCTGCCTGTACACCCTTCATGCACGAAAATTTAATGACTGATCAAGCCAAACAGGGAGAGCTGTTACGCTCAATATAACATCCTCCCCGTTTATTCACCGCCGGAGAACGCGATTTCCGCAATTGTTCCGCAGCTTGTAAAGCCGATATTGCGGTATACTCGATTCGAATCAGAATTGGCTTGATCCGCATACAGCATCGGTGTAAGACCCTCCCGGTTCAGAAGCAGACCAAGCTCAGCTACAAGGACGCTGGCATACCCCTTCTTCCACTCTTCCTTCGGCGTATAGACGGCGTTAATGCCTTGAACGCCTCCCATCCAAGCGCTTCATCTCATCCATGGGCACCAGCCTCTCCAGCATCATTCGCCACCCTCTCCTCTCATTCCGGGCCGATAAACGACAAAAAGACCCCGTCCCCATAGGGACGGAGCCTTGCTCCGCGTTACCACCCTGATTCGCGCCGGCTCTTTCCGGCACGCACTCTTCGCCATCATCCATCAATGATGCCCCATGGATAACGGCAGGGAACTCCCGGATCAGCTTCACGTCATGGACAGTCGGCTAATCTGCTCGGAGGTGATGGCCTGTTCATCGCCGCTTCCGCTGCTTCGCACCCACCAGCAGCTCTCTGATTCGAAGCATCCATACGATGCCGGCGTCCTCTTCAGCGCATTTGTTCGAAAATTTTATTCAGTTTAATCCGTTTGCGTTAAGCTGTCAAGGCTGAAATTCGCCCATCAACCCGCCGTTTTATGCAGATCCAGTCTATTTGTTGGTGAACCGAAAGACCAGCATTTCTCCTTTTTCCGGATGGACGCCATCCAGTTCGGAGTATTTTCCACCTGTATACGTATTCAGCGTCTTGCGCCAAAAAATCTGCGTGCTCATATTCCGTTCCGTCGGGTTGGTCTGAAGCTCCCACGCGCCTTGGAACTGATCGAACACAAGCTCAGCTGCTCGCCGCGCTACACCTTGTCTTCGATAAGTCCGAAGCACGAAAAAATCGCTTAAGTAATATTGAATATTGGGCGACGGAACCTGCAGCGGTGTAGAAACCAGCGCGAAACCGGCGGCAATGTCATCCACTGTGATCAGATAAGGAAAGAGAACCGACGGCTGCTCCCACCACACGTCCAGCAGTTTGCTCTGCTCGCTCAAGGTCGGCACATCCCCCTTCTCAAACACTCCATATCGGTTAGGATGGATCCCCCATATTTCAGCGATGTCATGCAAGTACAGCGGATAGAGGTTGTGCAGAATAAATGACTGTTCTTTCGGGCATAAACGCACTTCAATATTCAAGATCAATCCCCTCCCTAATCAATCATTTCAAGCAGGTTAAAATCCCGGTGAGTATGTTTAGAATAACATATTTCCCAGACCAAGATATCGACAAGTATGTAAATTCCGTTACGCATGCCATACAGGGCTGCGGATTGCTCTCCGCAAGCCAAAGCCGCCTCACGATCATTATATGACAGACAGCCTTTCCAAATATTTCTTGATCAGCCTATAAATATCCTGCACGCATCCGGCAGCGATTTCAATGGATTCTTAGGATCACAATCCCTCTCGGGCATCCGTTACATATATAAGCAGAGAACCTCTCTCTATAAGGTTGTCATAAATTCACAGGATTATGAGCACTCCACATCCTCTCCGGCAAAGCCCAAAAAAAAGAGCCAACCGAATTTCATCGGCCGGCTCCTTGCTCCATGATCTGCCCTCGCGGCAGCATGGATGGGAGAGGATTCCCTCAATCACTTCTTGCGTATTAGGTCAGTCCCAGCATGTTACGTGCCATCGCAAGCACTTCTTCCTGTTCCGTCAGCAAAGCAAATTGTCCGACGGCCACCGGATACGCCGCGTATTGCTCTACGATATGGTCGTACATCCGCGGCCACACCTTCCCGCCGGCTTGCTCGTATCGCTCCAGCAGCAGCTTTAGGTTATCCTCGCCGTGAACGGCATAGTACAGAATGAAATCCTTGCCCGGGTTCGTCACTTCAGCCTCTGTCCAATCCAAAAGCCCGGTAACTTGAACCTGGCTGTCGATTAAAATATGCGGAGGATGGAGGTCGCCATGGACAAGCGACGAATGGCCCGGCCAATAGGAGTCATCACCGATCCATTTCTGCCAGCGGTCCCAAAGCGCCGCGGATACTCCCAGGCGGCTTCGCACCTCCTCCATATTCCGCGCCATCTCTTCCCGGGCTTCCTGCGGACTCTTCACCCGGAGGCCGGCTGCCCGAGCATCCTCGTGATCGATGCCGTGGAGAGCTGCCAGCGCCTGTGCCAGCGAATCGACGAATCGCTCGCCCGGCTGCACAGGATCCATGTTCCACGCATACCCTTCTGCACCGACAGATGCGGCAGGCTGACCGCTAAGCAGCGGATAAGCGATAAGCTCTGGCGTGTAGATCCGCCAATCCGGTACGGCAACCGGCAGACGGGGCTGAATCAGCTTAAGCACCCGAGCCTCATTGTCCGCCCGTTCGAGCACATCGCCACGCCGCGGCTTACGCAGTACCCAAGACACACCTTCGGCATCCTCGGCAATGCCGACCAGAAAATCCATGCCGGATTCATTCATTTCGATGCCGTCAGGGCTCAGTTCCACCCCGTGCTCCCCTGCGATCGCCACCATGTCCCGGATAATTTCGGTATAATCCTGAGAATGAGCTGTTGTCATATAAAAACGCCTCCTTGATATCGTTATCACCCTCGCAAGCTTCTTGAGTCAAACAACAAAAAAGCACAGGCAATCATCACCTGTGCTCAGCGTAATCGACAATGGGGCGCTTGCTTCCGCCACGATCCCCTATGTCCGAGTGCACGAAAATAACCCCATCCCGGAAGACAGTAAAGGACACAGCAAATCATCCCCCACCTGCTTCGGATAGTCTTAATTTATTCGTCACTCATGACTATGGGTTACGTAAAATTGGCAGACCCATCCCGATTACCCTGCTTGAGCAGCAGGCCTCTTCATCGCGTATTCCATTAGCCGCGAAAAGATCTCAATCGGGAATAATCCAACACACGTAACCCTCCGTTCATCCTAAGTTGCATTTAGAATAACAGATTGGAGCAGGCAATACAAGGGATGATTTGGATTTAATCATTCTTTCCCTGCTATGTAGTTAGAGGATAGCCAATTCTCTCCAAGCCCGCTTCAGTCCGGTTGGGACCAACGGATTTCCTGCGTTCATCAACAGCCGCCCCCGCGGTCAGCTCGCCTTATGCGAGGAATTCAGCTCGGCAACCGGCGGGGCCGCGGGTTTCTTTTGCGTCAGATACAGCGCCAGTCCCGTAAACAGGAAACCGCCGGCAATGTTGCCAAGCGTCACGGGAATTTGATTCCATAGCCACCAATCCCCCAGACTAACGCCCGCTCCCATCAGCATGCCGGTCGGAATGACGAACAGATTGACTACTGCGTGCTCAAACCCTTGACCGAAGAAAATCACAATAGGCAGCCACATGGCGGCAATCTTGCCGCCTGTGCTCCGGGAGGCGTTAGCCATGACAGCCCCCAGGCACACCACCCAGTTGCACAGCATCGCCTTCACAAACACCGTTCCCATCCCTGCCCAGCCAAGCGAAGCATAACCAATCGTCTTCGCTTCAGCAGCGCCCCGTATAAGGTCAATAACGCCGCCCTCTTGTACATGCCCGAACTGCGTCACCGCCGCGTAATAGAGCAGCCCATAGAATACCGAGCCGATGAGGTGCCCGATAAATACCCACGTCCAGCTGGCAAGCATCCGCAAGGCCGTCGTTTTCCTTTCCATAACCGCGAGCGGAATGAGGGCGAAGTTGCCCGTAACCAGCTCCAGTCCAAGCAGCACGATGATGACGAACCCGGCGGGAAACAACAAGGCACCCGCCATGCCGATCCCCGTCTGGGCCGTTGCCGTAAAGGCCAGCGTCGTGGCAAATCCAAGCAAGGCTCCGCCCAAAAATCCCCGCAGCAGCATTTGCTCAACGGTCAGCTGCGATTTACTCGTCCCCGCTTGAATCATGGCTTCTACTACTTGATCCGGCTTTACATAGGACATGGTATCCCCCTCCTCCTGGGTGTATGGAACTGAACTGCCGCCCCCCATTACCACTTTTTATAAGTCAGGAACTTTCCGTTTAACGTGACGACCACCCGGTCTCCCTTCGGATCCTCCACACGCTGTATATCCATCTCATAGTCGATCGCAGACATGATGCCGTCGCCGAATTTCTCGTGGATCAAGTCCTTGATCGCCGGTCCGTACACCAGCAAGATTTCATAGAAGCGATAAATCAGCGGGTCCGTCGGAGGCATAGGCACCGTCGTTCCACGGTATGGAATAACGGTTAAAGCCGCAACCGCCTCCGGATCCAGCCCAAGCAAATCCCCGACCTTGGCACTCTCTTCATTCGTCAGCGTCCCCTGTCCCAGCAGCGCCGTTGCCGTCCAGGCCTCCGAACGGTCGATTACGCTTGCGATATCGATCCACTTTAACCCCAATTTGCGTTTGGCCTCCACGATTCGTCTTGTGACCTCGGCTCTCTCCATGCATCCTCTCTCCTTTGTAAAAAGCAGTCTTACTCTCTACTGATCGATAGAAAATGAATTAATGTCATGTTTTCGTACACACAATATGAAAATCTGGTCTAATTATACGAATTTTGTTTGTTGTAAGTCAATAAAATTAACATTAATTATAATTATCATAAGACAATTTCAGAAAATAGATTAATTTGCGTCATATTAAATAACATAATCAGAATAAAAAAATGGCATCCTCTTCAGGACGCCATCCCTCTTCATTTCATAATCGCTGGAACAGAATACTGTTTTCGAATCAAGCCTCCACCTGCGCGTGCTCTTTACAGAACGCGGCGAGCTCCTCCTCTTCTTCCGGCTCCATATCAAAATCAAGATACCGATCGGTCGTTCGCTCGTAGAAATCGTATTTTACAATTCGGGAATCAGCCCCGTCTTTGAGAAAGATCACCCGCAGGTAAACTCCCTGTTCGGAATAAAGCTCGTCCTCCTCCGGCACGTCCAGATCGCATACGAACTCATATCGCTGCCCTGCCAGGATCCCGAACGGATCTTGAATCAACTCTACGCTGTATTCCTTAATCGTCAGCATTAAATCTCACCCTTTCTGTCACATTTCTACATTATAAACCACGAAAACGCCCTGCCACACCTTAAAGATAGGTTCTTATCCCGGAGGACAAATGGATCAATTTTTCGTTTCTCTATGCTTTTATCTCTTACACCTGATCCTTCAAATATTCTACGATCAAGAAGAAGTCGTTCTGATAAAAAAAGGAGTTGACGCAAATTGCCGATCAAGGACCAGCTGACGATCACCGTGGAGAAAGGCAGCCACCGGTATTCCTTAACCTCCCCGCTTGGCGGGATCGAACGGTTTACCGTCGTCGTGAATGATCAATTCACCAATGCGCCGAACACGACGCAAATCGCAAGCGGGGCAGGCAAGAGCAGCGCTGCCGGGAACAATGCCGCAATCCGCTCTCCGTTTACGTACCAGCAGCAAAGCGTCGGCGCAGGCGGCATCGCCAAAAACCTCGGCCTTAAGAACCCGCTGCATCATGGTGTCAGACCGGATGGTAAGCATCCCAAGTCCAAGAAACATCAGAAAGAAGTGGTCTTCGTCATTAATAAGCAGGTGGTCAGATTGCCGAGATCAAGTCGGAACGCCTCGGCCACCCAGATTGCGAGCGGCGCCGGAGGCTTCAGTACAGGCGGCACCAACTCGGCGATTGAAAGCCGGGGCACCCGGCAGCAGCACGCCGTCGGTGGAGGGAGCGGCAGCAAAGCGATCAATCGGGATGTTCGCCGCAAGAAGGTTCAGTCCAAGCACCGCCGTCCGCATCACGGAAAGTGAAGCGTTTAGTGGCTGCATTCCAACAAAGAAGGGACCCTGATCAGGGTCCCTCTCGTATTGATATCAAGGATAGCCGCGCCTGTTGTCACGTGTTACATGGATTCTCCTTGGCCTGTCCGTTCTTTGCCCTTCGCGGTGGCCGCGAAGGATCTTGTCATCGTCTTGATCTGCTCCACCTTCCGGTAGCGGAGGGCCGACCAATCCTCGTCGATGGCGATCTGCCGCACCGGCTCATAGCCTTCATCCGCCAAAATGCCGGCGATGCTGTCCCGGCTGCAGTCCGAGTTCTTGTAGGTTTTGGAGGTCTTCTTCGGATAGCAGAGCCAGAGCAAGCCGTTATCCGCCACGGCGCTCGCTGCAACCTTGGCCAGCTCTCGCAGCTGCCCGTTGCTTGTTCCGAACGCCTGAACGAAATCATAGGGAGCTTGCACCGGCTCCGTATGGACCTCCCCTTGCAGCGAGCGGACAACCTCCTGATAGGCCTCCGGCGCGTTCAAGATCAGCACGGGCTGGCCCAAGTCTTTATACTGCAGCTTTTTCACAACCGGATGGGTTTCCAGCATATTGGTTCATTCCTTTCCGCTTGATGTGTCAGGGTCAATAGCAATCGAGGGCTCTCTAGCAGAAAAAAGCATACCGCTTCGTGAGGATATGCTTTTCCCACTACCCTAAGGCGAGCAGCTCTTCAGTTACTGCGCCTTCTTGATCTGCTTGCTCCGCAATTGGCCGCAGGCGGCATCGATATCGGTGCCGTGCTCTAGCCGTACGCTGACGTTGATGCCCTGCTTCTTCAATGTATCGTAGAATGCAGTGATCGTCTCCTTGGAGCTCCGCTGATATTGACTATGCTCATCCACCGGATTGTAAGGGATGAGATTGACGTTCGCCAGGCTGCGACGATCGCCGACCAGTTCCGCAAGCTCCATAGCGTGCTCTCGCTGATCATTGACGTCCTTCAGCAGAATGTACTCGAGGGTGACGCGGCGCTTCGTTTTCTCTAAATAATAATCGATGGCCTCCATCAGCTTCTCGATCGGAATGGCCTTGTTAATCTTCATGATTCTCGTGCGCAGCTCATTGTTCGGCGCATGCAGGGAGATCGCCAGATTCGTATTCAGATCACTGTCCGCGAACTCAATAATTTTGTTGGCCAGCCCGCTTGTGGACACCGTGATATGGCGTGGTCCGATAGCAAGTCCCTTATGGTCCTTGATCACCCGGATAAAGTTCGCCATGTTGTCATAGTTATCGAACGGCTCGCCGATCCCCATCACGACCAGGTGGCTCACCCGCTCATCCTGGCCTCTGCGGTCCAGATGAAGCTGAACCTGCATCACCTGCTCAACGATTTCTGCAGCCGTCAGATCCCGGCTCTTCTTCAGAAGGCCGCTGGCACAGAAGCTGCAGCCAATGTTACAGCCAACTTGGGTTGTTACGCAGACGGACAACCCGAATTTATGGCGCATGAGCACCGTCTCGATCAGGTTGCCGTCAGCCAGCCTGAACAGAAACTTGACCGTCCCGTCCATCGACTCCTGCTTCGTATGCTCCTCCAGCGTCACAATCGCAAAGTGCTCCTCCAGCAGCTCAAGGCATGAAGGATGCACGTCGGTCATCTCCGAAAATGCCGTAACCCGTGAGCGGTACAGCCATTCCCACACCCGGGTCGCCCGGGACTTCTTATGGCCCCGCTGGCCGAGCCAATCGACCAGCTGATCTAATGTCAATCCATAAATGGATGGTTTATTCATGATGGATATCCTCTTTCTATAAACAACATTTATTATGAGGGATATTGCAAAAATCCAAAGGGCGACTTTTAATCAGCAATATATAGATCGAATGGTTTAGTTCGTCTAATTATACCTGTAAGCGGCCGGAATCGAATTTTGCAAATTCCTGATATATCAAACCTTACGGCGAGAAACGGACACCTGATCGTCCACTCTGTATTGTCCCAAAATTTCAAGACGAACACAAGGGGAGTTATAGGCAATTCACGCTTCTTATACGCAAATCAGGATTGACATATCCAATAAATACCTTTATGTTTATCATTGACTGACTTAATCAATCATAAATATCTATAAGAGAAGGGAGACACTCAACACTCATTTCGTTATGGACGATCACCGCTATTTGTCCTGCACCTGTAATCTAAATTTGAATTTCAGAAGATATTTTTCGTTTATTATTGACTGATTAAATCAATCTATATTTGGAGGTTTCGTATGAAAACAAAAGGCAAAGCGCTCATTCTAGGCGGAGGCATAGCCGGACTATTGACTGCAACCGTGTTATCCAAGCATTATGAAGAGGTGATCATCACGGATCGGGATGAGTTTCCGGCAGGACCGGAAAATCGGTCGGGTACGCCGCAGGCCTATCATCCGCACCGTTTCCTTGCGCGCGGCAAAATGATCGTTGAAAGCTGGTTCCCTGGCATAACCGAGGAATTGCTTCAGCAAGGGGCGCATCCTCGAGAAATGAAATCCGTTAAGATGACCAATCGCTACGGCACGCTGGAAATGCCCGATGAGCCCAATGCAGGATGCAGTAGATCCCTGTTTGAGTGGACCCTCCGCAACAGAGTGATCCAAATGCCTAATGTGACTCTCTTACCGAAGCTTGCAGCGCAGGAATTACTGCATGACGCGGACAGGAATGCCGTTACCGGCGTTGTTTTCCGGGACAAAAACGTCAGGGAATCAACGCTTGTTCAAATAAATGCGAATCTGGTCGTTGATGCAAGCGGACGCGGTTCCAAGCTCGCTGATTGGTTGCAGAACCTTGGTTACGCGGTACCGGAAGCAGAGAAACTGCACGTATCCCTAGGATATAGCACGCGGCACTATAGGGTTCCAGAAGAAATCCAGGCTGTATGGAGCACCATCCTGAATGATGGAGATCCCTCCCTTGGTATCGGCACGGCTGTGTTCAATCCGATCGAGAACCACATCGCAGAGGTTGTTCTGTACCGCGCGGGAGGAGCTTCCTATCCGACAACCGACCATCAGTTGTACGACCAGGAGGCGCAAAATCTGTTCGGTTCCACCATCGGAGATTTGCTTCAGCAGCTTGAACCAATCTCAAGCCCGCGGGGCTACCGGATCGAGGAATGCTTGCGACAGCATTTCGAGCAGATGGAGGATTGGCCCTCCGGTCTGCTGGTGCTCGGCGATGCTTTCTGCAGCTTCGATCCGATATTTGGCCAGGGCATGACGGTGGCGGCCATCCAGGCAGATGCGCTGGACCAGTACTTGCAATCGAGGCAAAATGAAGTCCTGCTTGAGGAGGGATTCGAACGCTTCGCCCTTCTAAAGATTCAATCTGCCATTGAGCCTGCATGGTGGCTCAGTACTGCCGCAGATCTCAGATGGCCGGGGGTGACATACGAAGGCCACCTGTCCGCCCAAGGGTTCTCTTTTGCCCAGAGGCTGTTCGATCTATGCCAGGAGCTGGCTTATGCTCATAACGATATGGCCGTATTCGAACAGTATATGATGGTAACGGGTCTTTTCGCTTCGCCGCAGGCTTTGTTTAACGCAGAGTATATCAACTCGCTTGTGAATGCGGATCCATCGGGAAAAGGCAAAGCTTGGCTCCATCAGGTATTACAGGAGGTGAATTTGCCGCTGGAGGAACTACTCGCGCGGATCATCCCGGTTTTTAATAACGAGTTTCTGCCCTTATCCATGGGATTGCCCGAATAAATCAAATGCGTTATTGTTGTTATCAGCACGAGAATACCAGGATGAGGGATGGACGCAATGACCCCTTTAAACGAAGAACAATTGCATCAAATACGCGACGAACGAAAAGAACAAATCATGCGAGCTGCCATCAAAGTATTTTCTAAAAGAGGAATCTTCGGAACCAAAATGAGCATGATTGCCAGCGAAGCCGGAGTCAGCCACGGCCTTCTCTATCACTACTTCAAATCCAAAGACGAGTTGTTCATCACGCTCGTTCAATGGTCGATGGAGGAAGCTCGGCAAGCGTTCTCCGAAATCTATAACGTACCCGGTACCCCTCTTGAGAAAATCGCTCTGCTAACCTCAATGATTCTCCAAGAGGATGATAATTCGCACTTTATGCTGATTCAGCAAGCACGCACCTCGGATGGCGTGCCCGAAGAGGCCAAGCGGATTATCGAGAACTATTCCATCCATGCTTTTGTTGACCAGTTGATGCCGCTGTTCGAAGCTGGGCAGAACGCCGGGGAGATTGCGGCTGGCGATCTGAGAGAGCTGGTGGCCTGTTATTTATCCGTGTTGTCGGGATTAATGACGCTGAAGTCCCAAGAGGATCCAAGCTATACGCCCCCGAAGGCGGAGCTGCTGCTGCGGCTGCTTACGAACGGATAAGGATCATAACGCAAACCAAACACACCTCCCATGAAACCGCCCGGATTGTCTCCGCACATTTCATAAGAGGTGTGTTTTTTACGATTGTCGTATATCAGAGGGGTGCTCCGGGTTCATGCTTCTCCTGCTCCAGGACTCGCGATCCGTCGCTCAGTGTAATCCAAGTATCGAACTCCCGCTGTCCTTCATGCAGGCGAATAACCCTCGCACCGCGGAGCATGCCTTCCCGGCCGTAGGTGCCATAACCGGTAGCTCTGCCGTAGCAAAGCCGGATGCCGTTGAGTTCACCCCAGTAATCGTTAATGTGATCATGTCCGGCGAACGTGCCCATCACATCGCCCCGCTCCAGCATGGCCGCGAACAAACCGGTGTTCAGCTGCGGGCAGCACACTGCCTCAAACTTGTTGCCATAACACGTCCGGCGTTCCCATACATCCCTGTATTCCGGAATCGGGATGTGGAAGAAGGCCAATGCCGGCATGGAGTCGCCGCCACGCTTTACGCTGTATGCGGCAGACGCCATTTCATACCAGCGGATCTGATCGCGCCGAATCCAATCATAGCCTTCAACGGCCGGATGCTGTGACATTTCGCCCGAATCGAAGAAATACAGCACGGCCTCAGCCGTATCTTCCCCTTTTCCGTAAATAGGAAGCGTGTAGTTGCCGACACCGCTAATTTCCGGCGGCCCAGGCTCCGAACAGCAGCCGGGAAGATCCATGGCAGCCTTCATTAATTCCTCCCGCGTAATATCGCCTTCCGTATCATGATTGCCGAATACGAATGCCCAGCGAATCCCCCGAGATTCCGCCGCGAATACGGCATCCTTGAAAGCCTGAACCGGGTCCAGGCAGCTTGCGGAGCTATCCCCTGTCTCCCCCGTATAGATAATATCTCCAGTAAACACAACGAGATCGGGTTGTTCCAGGTCCAGCACCGCCTCCATGCACTGCCGGCTCGCTAAGTCTTGCGCATCGCCATTCCTCCAGTGAATGTCGGTAAACTGTACGATCGTAAACGTCTGATCTTCTTTAAAGCGGAGTACGGGCTTCATATTGCAGCCTCCCTTAATTTCGGTTTGCGGTTTTTGTGTGAATTGTTGTTGTTTTATGTGTATATTAGAGGGTATTCCATGATTTCGTCAATGATTTTTGTTGACATGATGAGGTAACTGCCATAATAATTAGTTGAAATCAACAACACTGGTCAATATCAGTCATACATATGTGAGGTGAATCCGCAATGTCCGTAACCTATGAAGACCGGCGGCAAAAAATCCTGCATCAATTGGAGCTTGAAGGCAAGGTCCAGGTTCACGCCCTCGCGAAGCAGCTGGATGTATCCGCCGAAACGATCCGCAGGGATCTGGATCGCTTGGAGAAAGAAGGCAAGCTGCGCAAAGTTTACGGCGGTGCCGTCAAATCGCGCTCCGGACAGATCGAACCGTCCTTCCTAAGCCGTTCGCAGACGCATTCGGAAGAAAAGGCCGCGATCGGCAAGCTGGCAGCTTCCCTTGTTAAAGACGGGGAGACCATTCTGCTGGACAACGGAACGACCACGATCGAGGTGGTGCGTTATCTTCAGGACCGCCCGCATGTCACGGTCATCACGCACTCGGTGCCTATTCTCAATCTGGCGATGGAGATTTTTCAGGGGAAGATTATTTTTATCGGCGGGGATATGGACCGGACCAAACAGGCTGCAACCGGCCCGCTTACCGAAATGCTGCTGGAACAGTTCAAGGTGAATAAAGCGTTTATCTCTGTCGGGGGCATCTCGTTAACCGACGGCATTACCGATTATGATGTGGATGAAGCCTACATATCCCGAAAAATGCTGGAGCGTGCGGAGGAAGGCATCGTTCTCGCCGATCATTCGAAGCTCGGGGTAACCACATTCTCGAAGCTCGCGAAGCTGGAGGACATCTCCATGCTCATCACGGATCCAGGCTGCCCGCAGGAATGGGTGGATAATCTGTCTGCTCGCGGGATCGAAGTTCTTACCGGGCCGATCTGATGGAGCTTCTGGCCCTGCTTCTGGTCCTGTCATCCGGTCTGACGCATGCGCTCTGGAATCTGTTTACGAAGCGAAGCATTCATAAATCGGTATTTCTGTGGTGCATTCATTCGGTAACCTTAATCATTCTGATGCCCTATTTCTGGATCGAAATGTCGCAGCTCACGCTGAGCCCGAAAGTATACGGCTTCATTCTGCTGTCCATGACCATACAAGGAGGCTACATCCTCCTGCTCTCTAAAGCTTATACGCATGGGGATATGTCCCAGGTCTATCCGTTCATGCGGGGGCTCGGCGCCATGCTGACTTCCCTTTGCAGCCTGGTTCTATTTCACGAGCAAATGAGCACCGCCGGCGTCCTTGGGCTATCCGCCATTATTTTCTCTTTATTCGCCTTATCGGGGATCCGGGCCGGCTCACGTCACAATGTGAATGGAAAAGCGCTTATTTATGCCTGTCTGGTGGGGCTCTGCATTTCAGGCTATACGCTCACGGACAAGGCGATTCTGGATGCCGGAGTTTCCCCCGTGCTGTTAATCCAGTTATCGAATATCAGCTATTTCATCGCGCTTATCATCCCTGTCCTGCGATCCGGACAACTGAAGCGGGAATGGTCCGTTAACTGGCGCACCATACTGCTCGGCTCTGTTCTGGCGCCAGGCTCGTACCTGTTGTTTCTGTTTGCCATGAGGCTGACGCCGCTTGCCCATATTGCACCGATCCGTGAGATCAGCACCGTATTCGGCACGATATTCGGCATTCTTATACTCCGGGAGCAGCAGGGCTCGCGCCGAATCGTGATGTCCGCGCTGATCACATTAGGCATCATCACCATCGCAATCTGGGGTTAGCTCTCGTCTCGTCGGTAAGTCAACCATGTATGAGTCCTGAGTCCAACACTGCCATTCTATGTATCATCAAAATGTACCGATCATGTACATAACAAGGAGGCTGCCATCTATGGCACAACGAGTCGTCATTCTTGGAATCGACGGGGCGGGCGGATTCATCCGTCAAGCAGACGCCCCTCATCTGCTTGAGCTTCTGCAAAGCGGAGCGTATACCTATGAGGCACGGACCGTTTATCCCAGCATCAGTGCAGAGTGCTGGGGTTCGCTCTTATACGGCGTGAGCCCGGAGCGTCACGGGCTTAACAACGACAAAGCGATTCATCGCAAGACCCCTTCCGACTTCCCTTACGCCTCGCTCTTCAAGCTGGCCCGCCGGAAGTGGCCGGATGCACCGTTAGCCGCGTTCAGCTGCTGGGAGCCGATCAACAGAGGGATCATTGAAAACGATCTGGGCGTCCACATGGAATCCATGCCGGACCCTGAGCTCGCGGAAGCCATCACCGCTTATATACATCAGCATCCCGATTTCAAGCTGATGTTCATCCAGCTTGACCATCCGGACGCCGCCGGCCATCAACACGGCTTCGGCACTTCCGGTCAGCTCGCGCAGATTGCCGTCACGGATCAATACGTGCATAGGATTATGGACGGCTTGCGCAAGGAAGGACTGCTGGAGGATACCTGGGTCATCACCGTGAGCGACCACGGCGGAGGCGGCGCCCATTCGCATGATCACGGCAGCGACCATCCGATGGATATGACCATCACCTGGGGAATTACGGGACCTGCCGTAAACGCCGGCCCTATCCAAACGCCGGTTGGCATTATGGATACGGCTGCCGTTACGGCGCATGTGCTGGGATTGCCCGTACAAGAATGCTGGGAAGGAACCATTCCCGGAGGACTGTTTTCATCAAATTTATGAATCGGCCAAACCTTTTTTAAATAGCCAACAGACCAAAAGCCGGCGATTACACGCCGGCTTCTTCGTGGAAATCGATCTCTTCCGTCCGTCGAATTGCCGCAAACCATCGCAGGACGTCATTATGATGATCTATAATCTGCTGGGCGGTCAGGGCCGAATTATTCCAGGTGCTGTGGGCGTCTCTTGCCAGCGTGACCCGGTAGCCCAGGCTTACCGCCCTTCTGCATGTCGTATCCACGCACAGATCGGTCTGCATTCCGGCAAGCACGAGATGCTCGACGCCGTGACGCTTCAATTCATCCTCAAGCGTCGTTTGATAGAATGAATCCGGCTTCGTCTTGTGAACGATCGCATCCATCATTGCAGGTGCAATATCGGCATGAATCTTCCATGCCTCCGACCCCTTCTCCAAGCCCTCATCGCTGTGTTGTATGTAGACCACGGGAACATTGTCCTTCCTGGCCTTAGCTATAAGCTGCTTGATGTTTGTCAGCAGCCGTTCTCCTTCATATACCGGATCCCCTTCCTCAAACATCGCATTCTGAACGTCAATGACCAATAACGCCGTTTTCCCCATCCCGCCAGCCTCCCTGTTCATATTCCAATCTTTCTCCACTATAGAACGTATATTCCCGTTTCACAATACATAAAAGTATATTTCGGAAAATTTCCGGACATTTGAGCAGCAGAGCTGGCTAACCGGAAATGATAAGGGATCATTGAAAAACGGATTGAATAATCCGCACCCCCTCAATTTGATATAACAACTGATACAAACTAAAATACCACAAATAAAGCAATACCACGCCCGCTCACCGTCCATCGAGGAAAAATGAAGCACTAAAACATTAGATTTCCCTCTTCCACCGACTTTTCAGGTTCGACATACCAACTTAAATGATGTAATATTAACCTATCGATTTTTCTGACGAATCCCGCATATATGATATATCAAATTATAAGGGGATATTCATGGAACAATTTCCGCTATACCAGCAAATCGCGAATGCGTTACGGGCAAAGATTAAATCCGGGGAGCTTCAGAGCGGGGATCAACTGCCAACCGAAGCTGAAATCTCGAAGACTTATAACGTAAGCCGCATCACATCCAAGCGGGCGCTGACCGAGCTTGAGAATGAGAAACTGATCTATCGGATCCAAGGGAAGGGCAGCTTCGTCAGTACATCACCGCCTCCCCGCCAAGCTTTCGGCGGAAGCGGCAAGGACGTTCTGCTGATCCTGCCGTTTGCCCATAATCCCGGGCTCGGCGATTACGAGAAAGGGATTAATGAATATCTGGCTGCGACGGATTATACGCTGAACATCCAATCGAATACGATTGTCGGGCAGCGCAAATTGCTGCAAAGCGCCCTTCAATCCTCCCACTCGGGCCTGATCTTCTACCCGGTTAACAGCGTATCGGATCTCGGGATTTTGTATCAGTATCATCTTTCCGACTATCCGTTCGTCACGATGGATAAATGCATCCAAGGGATTCCGTTCCTCTCCGTGGTCGCCGATAACTTCGACGGCGGCTACCAGGCTGCCCGTCATCTGATCGAGAACAATCACAAACGAATTGCCTTTCTCTCGTCCCAGAAGATCGAGGACTCATCGTCGCTCCGGGAGCGCTATTTCGGCTATTTGAAGGCGCTGTTCGAGGCAGGCCTGACCGATCCCGGCATGCATGATCTTACCGAACAGGGGCTGGCCCATGACAATCCTGCATCGCAGGAATATTTCCTCCGGCTCCTCGAATCCGTGATGGAGCAAGGCATCACCGGCATCGTAGCCGAGAATGACCTCATGGCCATCGAGATCATTCAAGCTGCCAAAGAACGGGGGCTGTCCGTCCCGGACCATTTCTCCATCGTGGGCTTTGACGATATTCAGCTTGCCGGTCTCATCGAGCCGAAGCTGACCACCATCTCGCAGGATTTCGAGCGGATGGGGTACCTTGCGGCCAAAAGCCTGATCGGGCTCATCGAGCAGCAGCCCCGGGTTCAAGCCAAGGAGAATGTTGTGGTTCCGGTACGGCTCATTAAGCGCCAGACCGTCAAGAAGCTGTAACCTGCCATCTATTTTCAATTGATTAAAAAAGGAGATGTTACATATGCTGCAATACATCGATACACGACAAGGCTCCAACAGCAGATATCCTTATTCCAACGGAAACACGCTTCCTTATACAGGCGTGCCTTTCGGCATGAACCATTTCGTTGTGCAGACCCACAATGAAGGCAGCTGGTTCTTTAACCCGCATGACCGCATCTTCCAAGGCATTCGGCTGACGCATCAGCCAAGTCCTTGGATGGGCGATTTCACCCACTTTCTGATGACACCGATCGCCGATGACAAGATCAAAGGCTCCGTCTTCACTTGTCAGAGCTCGTACCGCCCGGAAGAGGCCGTATTTAAGCCGCACTATGTGCGGGTTAAGCAGCAGCGCTACAACATTACAACCGAACTGGTTCCGACCTGTTACGGAGCGGCGATGCGCATAAGGTACAATTCCAAGCAACAGGCCGGATTGGTGCTGAACGTGAGCAATAAGAGCGAGTTCCGTCTGGATGCCGCGGGGCGCAGGCTCACCGGATACGTCAGCAATTTTGCCGACTGCCACGACAAGGATTTCAGGATGTATGTGGCCATGAGCTTCAGCAAAGATGTGGACCTCTCCGCGTCCGGTTATTATGACGAAGAAGGCGCGTTCACTCCCGAGGTCTCACTGGGCGGCACCGATCAGCATACCGTCATTCGGTTCAAGGATTGCGAGCGGGAGGTCTTGGACGTGAAGCTGGCAACCTCTTTTATCAGCATTGAGCAAGCCGAGCTTAACCTTCAGCGCGAGGTTACGGGCACCTTGGATGAGCTGAAAGACCGCGCTGCCGAGGCATGGAATCATTACCTTGGCAAGATCAAGGTCACGCATTCTAACGAAGAATATGTGCGCACCTTCTATACCTGTCTGTACCGCATGTTCCTGTTCCCGCAGAAATTCTATGAACTGGATGCCGATCTGCAGCCGGTCCATTACGATACGACGGCCAAAACGGTCAAGAAAGGGATTTTGTACACCAATAACGGATTTTGGGATACGTATAAAACGGTATATCCGCTCTACTCCATCATCGCTCCGAAGGAGTATGAGGAGATGCTGGAGGGCTTCCTGAATTCCTATCGGGAGGCCGGGTTTCTGCCGAAGTGGCTCTCTCCGGACGAACGCGGTCTGATGCCGGGGACGCTGATCGATGCCGTTATCGCAGATGCGGCCGCCAAAGGAATCGGCATGCACCTGATGCCTGAGCTGCTGCAGGCCATGCTGAAGGCGGCCACGACGCAGAGCGGGCAGAATTGCTACGGGCGCCAAGGGACGCTCGATTACCTCCAATATGGGTATGTGCCAAGCAGCTACCACGAAAGCGTGAACCATACTTTGGACTACGCCTACAGCGATTACTGCATCAGCCGTGTTGCCGACGTGCTCGGCGAGGAGAGCATTGCCAAGCAATACCGGCAAAGCGCATTGAATTACCGGAACATCTTCGACTCCGACACCGGCTTTATGCGGGCGAAGGATAAGAACGGACAGTTCCGCCAGGAATTCGACGACACAGCTTGGGGGCGGGATTATGCCGAAGGCAGTGCTTGGCAGAACAGCTTCGCCGTATTCCAGGATTTCGAGGGTCTGATTCGGGCGTACGGTTCAAAAGAACGCTTTTTCGACAAAATCACCGAATTATGCAACAAAGCGCCGGATTTCGACGTGCTCGGGTACGGCTTTGAAATCCATGAGATGAGTGAGATGGCAGCAATCGATTACGGACAGCTGGCGATCTCCAATCAGCCGAGCTTCCATATCCCGTATCTGTTTAATTATGTAGGGCAGCCAGCCTCGTCCCAGGTCGTTCTGAAGCAGCTGATGAGCAATCTGTTCAACAGCGGCTATGACGGCTTCCCGGGGGATGAAGACAACGGCAGCATGTCGGGCTGGTACGTATTCAGCTCGATGGGCTTCTATCCGGTTTGTCCTGGAAGCAATGAATATGTGCTCGGTATTCCGCTCTTCGACAGCGTCACCATTGAGCTGCCAGACGGCAAGCAAATGCGCATTCATACCGATAACAACAATCCGCAATCCAATTTCGTATCGAAGGTGGAGCTCGGGGGCGAGGAATACACCAAGCTGTTTATTACGCATGAGGATATCTTGGCAGGAAAAACCCTGGATTTCCGGCTTGGTTTGGCACCCAGCTACCGTTCCTATACTCCGGAGGAGCTTCCATTCTCCTTATCCAAGCAAGAACGCTAAAGGTTCACTTGTAACTGATGCAAGGGACATCCTCAAGGCCGGATTCATGGCCTGCGGGATGTCCCTTTTCTTTGTTTGGGTTCACTTCTCTGAAAATGAAAAAAACGGAATGTTCCGTGCCGCGTCGGGTAACAATACACTTGATCTTCATTTATGACCGATAATCAGAGGAATTACGGGGGTGATATTGTTGTGGTCGACCGTTTTGTATTACTTTCCAAAGTGGACCGTTTTTGCTCAAGCCTTTCTGCTCTTGATAATCCCTCTCCTGCTCATACCCATGTTCAAGATGATCCGAAAATCCTTAAACTCCAGCTTTTCGTTGAAGCCGGACAAGTATTCCCCTCCTAGAACAAAAAGTCCGCTGGAGGGTATTCGGATTACAGGACAGTTCGATAAAGACGTAAAGGTCGTCATGAACGCTATCGGAAATCAAGCGGATGTTCGTTTCCGCGAGATTATGATTAAGGGAACGAAGTCCAGGGCCGTGATTCTCTATGTGGAGGGGTTGACGGATATCGACCTGGTTGATTCCCATATTCTCAAACCGTTGATGCTTCAGGGGGTACGGGAAGAACAGCAAAGTTCCTTTTTTCAATCAAAAAATATAATGAAACGTTATTTAACTGAGCAACTGATGACCGTATGTGAACTTCAGCCTGAGCCTAGTTTGAAGAAGTTCGTGGAATCGGTACTTTTCGGCAAAACCGGACTGATCGTCGAAGGAATGCAGGAAGCTCTTATTATCGGAGCCGCAAAAGGAAAAAGTCGGAGCATTGAGGACCCGATTTCGGAGGCTCTTCTGCGCGGTCCCCGCGTCGGCTTTACCGAGCGCCTCGGAGACAACACCGGCCTGCTCCGGCTCCACGGACAAAACGAGAGTCTCGTCCTGACGAAGTTCGAAGTGGGGAACCGCGTAAAGAAGGATCTGGTTTTGGCCTATATGAGAGACATCGCCGATTCCAAGCTGGTTGAAGAGGTCTCTTCCCGGATACAAAGGATTGAAATCGATGATCCGATGGAGTCCGGATACATTGAGCAGCTGATCGAGGACAACGTGCTGAGTCCGTTTCAACAGGTACAGAACACCGAAAGACCCGACAGGGTGATTGCCGGATTGCTGGAAGGGAGAGTTGCCATTCTGCTGGACGGTACTCCGTTTGCTCTCATCCTCCCGGTTACCTTCAGCATGCTGCTCCAATCGCCGGAGGATTACTATGACCGATGGCTGCCGGGCACTTTTATACGTGTGTTGCGGTTTCTGGCTGCTATGCTCGCCCTGCTCGCCCCGGCGCTCTATATTTCATTCATCTCGTATCACCCCGGCTTGATTCCGACCAAGCTGGCGCTTTCCATTACCGAGACAAGACAAGGCGTACCGTTTCCCTCCATCATTGAAGCGCTCATCATGGAGGTCTCGATTGAAATCTTGCGGGAAGCGGGGATCCGGCTCCCGAAGCCGATCGGACCTGCGATGGGCATCGTCGGCGGTCTGATCATCGGCGATGCGGCCGTCAACGCGGGCATCGTCAGCCCGTTCCTGGTGATCGTCGTTGCCGTTACCGCCATCTCGTCCTTCACCATTCCGGTATACAGCGCCGGGATTACCCTTCGCATACTTCGTTTCACCGGCATGTTCAGTGCCGCGGTGCTGGGACTGTTCGGCGTCGTCTTGTTCTTCCTGTTAGTCTGCAGCCATCTGGTGAGGCTTAAGAGCTTTGGCGTTCCTTACGTGAGTCCTATGACTCCTTATAACATCAGCGAATGGAAGGACTTTATTATTAGAGCTCCGCTCAAAATGATGAAGAAACGGCCTTCTATGTTAAAAGCAAATGACAGCGACCGAAGAAACTGAAGATATCCATGCAGTGAAAAGAGGTTAGAACGATGAACAGCTCCAACACGGGTCCGAAAGAGAATATCTCCACTTCGCAAGCGGCCGTAATGGTGATCAACTATATGCTTGGGGCTGGTATTCTTACCCTTCCCAGAACAACCGCAGAGGCGGTTCGAACGCCGGACACATGGATTTCAATCATCGTGTCCGGGCTTATCATTTTGGTCGCAGGCTGGATCTTAGTATCGCTGTGCAAAAGATTCCAAGGAAAAACATGGTTCCAGTTCGTACCGGAAATTACGGGGAAATGGATTGCATTCATCTTAAGCCTGCTGGTCATCGGATTTTTCGTTGTCATATCGGCTTTTGAAATTAGGATTTTGGCCGAGGTGACCGGGTTATTTCTACTGGAGGATACGCCCATATGGGCAATCGTCCTGCCCTTCATGTGGATCGGCCTGTATTTGACGCTCGGAGGCATCAACTGCATCGCCCGCCTCTATGAAATCATATTGCCGATTACTCTTGTATTTTTGGTTCTCTCCCTCCTGCTGAGCAGCACGATTTTCGAGTTGGATAACCTGAGGCCGGTGCTTGGATCCGGCATTATGCCTGTATTACGGGGTATCAAGCCTACGCTTCTGTCCTTTACGGGCTATGAGATTATGCTTGTTGCCACAGCTTTTATGAAATTCCCCAAGAAGGCAACTAGTGCTGTGATAATCGGCATATCGGTACCTGTTTTGATGTATACCTTTACCGTCATTATGGTTGTCGGAGGGATGTCGATTGACGGCGTGGTGACGAGAGCATGGCCCACTTTGGACCTGATGCGCAGCTTTGAAGTGCAAGGCTTGATCTTTGAAAGGTTCGAATCCTTGCTGCTTGTGATCTGGATTATGCAGATTTTCTCTACCTACACCGTTACGCTTTATGCGGCATCCCTAGGATGGTCGCAAGTATTTAACAAAAAGTTCCGTCCCTTTGTGTTTGCATTGCTTCCTGTCATCTTCCTCATCGCAATGATTCCTAAAGACGTGACGGAAGCCTTCAAGCTCGGCGATACGGTCGGCTATGCCTCCGTCTCTTTGTTCGGAGTTATCCCGCTGATGCTGCTGTTGGTCAGCTTAGTCCGGAAGAAAGGAGCGAAATCGAAATGAACAGACGGGTCCGCCAATGGCTCAGGGTCGCTGCAGCCATGCTGCTCGTTCTTAATACCGGATGCTGGAGCAGTCAGGAAATCGAAGACCTGAGCATTGTTGTGGGTCTCGGCCTGGATGTAGCCAGCGAATCCCGATTCGAGCGCGAAATCGCTAGGCAAGGGGGAACATATCCGAAGAGAAATGTGCTGACCGCGACGGTGCAGATTGTTCCACCAATCTCAGGTCGCGGCCAGAGGCAGGGCCAAGGCGGCTCAGGCGGTTCACAAGCGTCCAG
Organism: Paenibacillus sp. FSL W8-0919; assembly: GCF_038003785.1. Lineage (NCBI taxonomy): Bacteria > Bacillati > Bacillota > Bacilli > Caryophanales > Paenibacillaceae > Paenibacillus > Paenibacillus sp. FSL W8-0919. The sequence goes on along the minus strand of NZ_JBBOPV010000001.1, from coordinate 1,478,679 downwards.
CATGGCCTATTTAAACGAAAAGCTGACAGGGGATTCCCTGATCCAAATTTTTCGCCAGTTCTCGGTTCGCAGAGACCGCCCGCTGATCGGAGACCATCTCAAGGTAATCGTCGTTGCGTCCGAATTGGCAAAAAAGTACAGCCTGGAGCAAATCTTGGATTTCATCCTGCGCGATAACGCCATACGTCCCAGCTGCCTTGTCGTCGTAAGCCACCAGGCTGCAATCGAGGCACTGAGCTCGACCGAGCCCGGGGAAGTTCCCGCCTTCTATTTGACGGGACTCGTCGATAACCGGAGCCGATCCAACAAAATCCTCCCTCCGGTGACCTTGATCAAGCTGGACAGCACCATGCAGTCGGGCACCAGCTTTCTGCTGCAAAATGTGGTTACATCTCAAGGGGAACACAAATTTTCGGGAGCTGCCATTATTAAAGGCAGCTCCAAGAAGTGGGTCGGGGAATTAACCCAGTTCGACGTGGAGGGCTTGTCCTGGATCAGAGGGGAAGCCCGGGGGGGAGTGCTTAAGGCATACGCCCCAGGCGGGTATACGGTAACCTATGAGATGAAGGATTCCAGCAGCAAGATCATTCCCCGGGTTAAGGATGGCGAGATTTCCTTTCATATTAAGATGAAGTCGGAGGGTCGATTAATTGAGGACTGGAGTTTTCCGGAGATTCCCTCCACCGAGGCCTATCTTAAAGAGATGGAAAAGGTGTTCGAGAAGCAAGCCTCCAAGCAAATCGACCAGGTGCTCCATAAAATGCAGCATGTATACCATGCGGACGTTGGAGGATTCGATGAACAGCTTCGGATTAAGCACCCCAAGCTGTGGAAGAAGATAAAGGATCAGTGGGATGATACCTTTAGCCGCATCCCGATCACCTATGAGTTCAAGATCAAGATAACGGATGCCGGATCATCCACGGATTGAAAAGAGCGGAGCGCGGAGCTGACAGGCCCGCGCTCGTTTACGTTTCCACATAGCCAATACGCAGCGTATGCCTAGCGCTATGGCCCTGCCAATGATTGCTGCAGCAATTGTGCTGCTAGATAGCAGATGCTCAGCAATACCCTTATATGAGGAACATCGCAACCGCTGTTGTGACCGCAAGACCGATCAGCACAGGCTTCAGATTGCGTCTTGCCAGCTCGAACGGACTGACGCCGCATATAGCTGCTGCCGGAATCAGCGCCCAAGGAATCAGCGTGCCGCCTCCAACCCAGATGGCAGCCACCTGGCCGAGCGCAGTCAGCGTCTCGGCGCCGGAGCCGATCGCAGCGGCGAACAGCTGCGCAACCGAGCCGGCCAGCGAGATCCCGGAGAAGCCGGAGCCGTCCAAACCGGTGATGATGCCGGTAATGGTCAAGGTAACCGCGCCCGCCGCACCATTGAGCGGCACCACATGGGCCAGGGCAACCCCCAGATCGTTCACGATGCCGTGCGAGGCGGATGGCAGAACGGATCCGAACAGCTCCGCAAACGCTGCATCGCCCAGGTAGAAGAAAGCCGCGATCGGAATCACGGGCCCGAACACCTTGAAGCCGAACGTAAGACCCTCGATTAAATACGAGGTCATTTTCTCAAGTCCCCGGTTACGGTGAGCGATCAAGGTAATGGCACCAAGAATGAGGACGGCCGTGCCGCCAACGAGGGCGGTTGCATCCCCTCCCTGCAGCTTCAGGAGGAACATCGCCGCAACATCTGCAGCGAACAGCAGCAGGATCGAAATCGCCAGCCATTTCTTCATCCCCGGCGATATAACCGCCGTCGCATGCTCCTCATCCGGATGGGTCGTGAGCGCATCTCCCGTGCTTTTAATCGTGACGAGTCCGTCCCGCCAAGTGCCGTTTCTTAAATCCCTTCGCATCATCCAAAATGCGGTCACTGTTGTAACGACTCCCATCACGATAACAAGCGGCACGCTGGCGGCCATAACACTGGCTACGGGCAGCCCTGCCGCATCGGCCGTCAGCTTCGGCGCTCCCTGGATAATGTAGTCACCCGAGAGCGCGATACCATGACCGAACAGATTCATGGCTACCGCAGCCCCGAGGGCAGGGAGTCCCACCCGAATCGCCACCGGCAGCAGAACGGCGCCGATTAACGCCACGGCAGGCGAAGGCCAGAAGAAGAACGAGGTGATCATCATAATGATGCCGATCCCCCAATAGGCCATCGCGGGTGTGCGGAGAAAACGCGTTAACGGCGCTACCATCGTCTCGTTAATCCCGGTCTTGATCAGCACCCTGCTCATTGCCACAATAATGGATATAATCATGATCGTGCCCATCAGCTCTTTCGTTGCATAAATGAACGATTGGAACACGCCCGAGACCGAGCCGCTGAGTGTCTCCGTCGCCAGCAGGCCGAGCGCAAAGATGCCGGTCACGCAAATCAGCGTCGTGTCGCGGCGCCGGATCAGCAGCGTCAAGATCAGCACGATAAACGCCAGGTACACCCAGTGAATCGCGGTCAGTTGAATTCCCATATGCCGTCACGCCCTTTCCAGGCAGTTGGTTTATTTGTGACTACATCTTATGCATGGGCCTGGGCAAGGGTTCAATGACCCGTACGACCGGACGATTACGAAATCTGCTCGATGCGTATGGTATATTGAATGCGAGGGGTGTTTTGCGAGAAAAGGAGTTGAATCGATGTACACCATTCTGATCGTGGAAGACGATGAACGCATCGCGGATAAATTAAGTTCGGCCATTTCCAAATATGATTTCAACGTACGCATCATTGATGATTTCAGCCGCGTCATGAACATCTTTGCGGATACGAAGCCGGATCTGGTGCTGCTGGATGTTAATCTGCCGAAATACGACGGTTTCTATTGGTGCCGGCAAATTCGCACCCAATCCCACTGTCCGATTATATTCATTTCGGCACGCGACAGCGGCATGGACCAGATCATGGCGCTGGAAAACGGGGCTGATGATTACATTACGAAGCCGTTTGACATGGAGCTCGTTCTGGCCAAAATCCGCAGCCATCTGCGCCGTGCGGTTGGCGCTTATGCCACCGACCAAGAGGAGGAGCATACTGTTGAAAGCGCCGGTCTCATCCTGTATCCGGAGCGATTCGTCGTCGCCTATGGGGACCGGTCAGCCGAGCTTACCCAGAAGGAGGCGGCCCTGCTGATGATGCTGATGGAAAAGGACGGCCGCGTGGTCAGCCGCGAGCGGCTGCTGGATCTGATGTGGGAGGATCAGCACTTTATCGATGACAATACGTTAAATGTCTATATCACTAGGGTTCGCCGCAAGCTTCGCGAGCTGGGCGCCGGAGATCTCATTGAGACCGTTCGGGGAGCAGGCTACCGGTTCGTGACGGGCAGGGAGCCCTTATGAGACTGTTCCTGCGGGAGCATCTCCCGCTCATCTTGTTTTTTACCGTGCAAATGCTGCTTGTCCCCCTCCTGTATTGGCTTACCGGGGAGGGCAGGCCCTTTGCCATCGTGCTGTACGGGATCCTGCTGGGCAGCGTCGTGCTGCTCGCCTATCTTGCGTACCGTTATCTTTCCCACCGCACGATGTATCAGGAGCTTTCTTCCGAGGATCTTGCGGAGGAGTTCTCCAACCCTCCCTTGGGTGAAGCCCCCCTGCCGGAGGCGATGCATGAGCGGATCAGCCATTATGAACGTTTATATCGCGAGCAGCTGTACCGGCATCAAAGCCAGACCGACCAGCATCTCGCCTTCATGAACCGCTGGGTGCATCAAATGAAGACCCCGCTGTCCGTGATTCAGCTCACTCTCGATGAAGTCGGAGAAGCACCCGCCGAGCATATTCGGGAAGAGCTCGAACGGATACGCAAAGGCTTGGAAATGGTGCTGTACACCGCCCGCTTAGACCGGTTCGAGCAGGACTTCGCCGTAGAAGCCATCGGACTCCGTGCCGTGGTAAGCGAATCGGTCGTCGAGAACCGCAGGCTGTTCATTCGCAAAGGCATTACGCCGGTGTTCCAAATCGATGATCAGATCTCCGTCTATACGGATGCCAAATGGTTCAGGTTCATGCTGGGGCAGATTCTGACGAATGCCGTGAACTATTCGGGCAGCCCCGGCAAGAAGATTCATTTGACAGCCGAAGCGTCAGGAGCATTCGTTAAGCTGCACATACGCGATGAGGGGATCGGCATCGCGCCGGAGGATATCAACCGGGTGTTCCACCCCTACTTCACGGGTGAGCGCGGCCGGCAATACCATGAATCCACCGGCATGGGCCTTTATCTTGTGCGTGAAATCACCCATAAGCTTGATCATTCCGTACAGCTGGAGTCCACGCTCGGTGAAGGAACCTCCGTTACCTTGACGCTGCGCCGAGCTGATAACCAAGGCACACCTCGAGACTAGGTGTGTCTTCTTTGTATAGGCATAGGATATCGTGAGATCCATCGTCTAAAGAATACGAACAAAAAATACGAACATAACCTTATGGCAGATGTAAGCTCCGTTTCACCTAAATCCATAGCAGGGCCAGGGCAATATGCGATAGAGTTAGGTTACACTAAGAGGATGTTCAAAAAGTCGTCTGTCGGCATCGAATCTTGAATTCAGCCGGGCCTTCCGGTGCTCACGTACCCAAAACGTACGCTCCACTCCTCACTCCCTAGCTTCATCTAACCTAAAGCGTTTTGAAAAAACGCACTTCGGAAGCATAAGATTCGGTGCTGAAAATCCGACTTTTTGAACTCGCACACTAATTAGGCATATAGAAAGGAGCTTACGGGTTTATGGCTATTCTTGAAGTCACAGCATTAAACAAAGTATATACGGGCAAAGTGGCGACACAAGCTCTTACCGATATTCACCTCACCATCGATGAAGGGGAATTCGTCGGCATCATGGGCCCTTCGGGCAGCGGCAAAACCACGCTGCTGAACATGGTATCCACCATCGATCGGCCAAGCTCCGGCGAGGTCAAAATCGGGGGAAAGAATCCGTACACCATGAAAAAAAGCGAGCTTGCCCACTTCCGCCGGAGACAGCTCGGCTTCGTATTCCAGGATTTCAATCTGCTCGATACGTTAACCGTTGCCGAGAATATCGTGCTTCCGCTGACGCTGGACCGCCGTCCGCTCAAGGACATGGAGAAGCAACTGCAGCAGACCGCCTCGCGGCTTGGCATCCGCGAAATTCTCAATAAACGCGTATACGAGATTTCAGGAGGCCAAAGGCAGCGTACCGCGATTGCCAGAGCGATCATCGGCGCGCCTCTGCTGCTCCTTGCGGATGAGCCGACAGGAGCGCTCGACTCGAATTCCTCGCGGATTGTGATGGAGTCGCTCGCCGAGATCAATGAGCGGGACCGTACCACCTTGATGCTGGTTACGCACGATCCTTTGGCCGCAAGCTATTGCAACCGCATCGTCTTTATTAAGGACGGCAAGCTTGCCGCCGAAATTCACCGCGGCGAGAACCGGCAGGCCTTTTTCCAAAAAATCATCGATACGCTATCGTTCTGGGGAGGGAATACAAGTGAACTTTCCTCAATTCGCGTTTAACAACGTCCGGCGGAATGCACGTCAGTATTTTGCCTATCTCTTAAGCAGCTCGTTCATGGTCATGATCTTCTTTACCTATGCCGTATTTATCTATCATCCGGCTATCGAGAATTCGCCGATGGGCGCCATGACGCGTACGGGCATGACCATTGCCACCGTAATCGTGTATGTGTTTGCCTTCTTGTTCGTGCTGTATTCGATCAGCGTCTTTCTGAAGTCGCGGAACCGGGAGTTCGGCATTCTTACGATCCTCGGGGCCGAAGCCAAACAGATCAATTGGCTGATCTTCCTGGAGAACACGCTGATTGGCGCCATTGCCATCGTGACGGGCATTGTCAGCGGAATGCTGTTATCGAAGGTGTTCTTGCTCATCAGCACCAAAGTGATTGATATGGACGAGCTGCCGTTCTATTGGCCGGTCAAAGCGATCCTGCTGACTGCCGGTGCATTCGCCGCGCTGTTTCTCGTCATTTCGCTCTTCACCTTGCTGTTTATCCGGAAGAATCAAGTTCTTGAGCTTCTCAAAGGCACCAGTAAACCAAAGACCGAACCGAAAGCCAATCTGTTCCTGGCCCTCTTGGGCGCGATCCTGCTCACCATCGGCTTTTCCGTCCTTCGCGTTAAGGAGTTAGACCCTACAGGACTGATGATTGCTGCGTTTACCGGCATTCTGGGCACGTATTTCTTCTACTCCCAACTATCCGTGTGGGTGGTTCGCATGCTGCAGCGAAATCGCAGAACCACTTGGAGAGGGACGAACCTCTTATGGATCTCCGAAATGAGTTACAAGATCAAGGACAATGCCCGCATGCTGTTCCTGGTCACGGTTGTGGTCGCCCTGGCTTCCATGAGCACCGGCTTCGTGCTGGCCATGCAGCAATCGATTCGATCGGTATATTTGGATAACCCCTACGCGCTTAGTTACACCTACTACAGCAATGCCGACGAGACTAAGGTGCAAGATGAGTTGGCCCTGATTGAAAAGCGACTCCAGTCAGAAGGGCTTGAGTATAAACGGGCGGAGGTCGAGACCATCTACTATCGCTTGTCAGCGAATGGGGAGGACTCCTTACACATCATGCCACAGTCCCAATACGACCGTTTGGCTGCCTTGATGAATACCAAGCCGGCTGGGACACTCGGCGAGAATGAAGCCTTATTGACGGAAACCCCGAATGCAGCGAAGAAGAGTAAGGGGAAGCTGATGGAAGCGGATATCGATTTATCCGGTCAGCCCTACTCTTTCAGCTTGGAGAACCGCACAGACCGGATTGCGGCTTTGGTATATAGCGGCAGATTGATGGTCGTTACGGACACCATGTTTGAAGAGCTGCGGAGCGGGAATAAAGCAGATAGAATCAGTGTGAATCATACGTATCCGTTTATTCTTCCCGATTCCCAAGGGCTTCCCCAGAAGGACGATCCTGAAACCAAGCTCGGCCAAGAGCTGTCGGAATGGAACGGTAGCGCAATCAGTGAAGGTTATATAGAATCCAGGGCGGAGAACTATTACACCAATAAACAGGCCATCTCGTTATTCAGCTTTATCGGGGTGTTTGTCGCCTTGATCTTCTCGATTTCAACCGCCAGCTTCCTGTATTTCAAGCTGCACACGGAGCTTTCAGCGGACCAGGTAATGTACCGTTCCCTGTCCAAAATCGGACTCAGCGCCCGGGAGATGAATATCTCCGCAACGATTCAGATTGCCGTGCTGTTCTTTATCCCGATCTTGGTTGCCTCCGTGCAGTCCTTGGTCGTGCTCGGTCCCGTTCTTGGATATCTGGATGCTCCTTATGTAAGCGGTCCTGTATTGGCGGCCTCATCGGCATTCTTGGCTGCCCAAACGATCTATTTTCTAATCGCCAGAGCCCGCTATATTAAAGCTGTCAATGGGATGATGGTGTGAGCGTGCATACAAGAAATCAGGACACAGCGACGCTGCATCGGCCATCCTTGGGACAGGGACGCTTGCCATTTCTAGACCAGTTCAGGGGATTTGCTCTGCTTGGCCTGCCGTTTGTTAACGTACTGGCGCTCTGGCTGATCGCCACGCCGGAGACCGCGGCGGACTTTTGGCTGCAGCGCGGGCTTAATTTCTTTGTGGAGGCCCGGTTCTACACCATCTTCACATTCCTGTTCGGGCTGGGGTTTTATATGTTTCTATCCCGAAGCGCTGAAGCGGGAGGAAAGCCAAAGCTTTGGCTGTATATCCGCCGATTAGTGATTTTGCTGCTGATCGGCTTCATACATCAGCAGTACCAATCGGGGGAGGCATTATTTCATTATACGATTGTCGGCCTGCTCCTGCTCCCCCTCTATTGGGCGCCAAGGAAAATTAATCTTGGGATTGGGGCGGTCGGGTTTACGGTTGCGGCCCTCATGGGAATCAAGCTGCTCACCATCCCGTTTCTGATCCTGTTGGGGCTAACCGCGGGCCAATACCGATTACACGAGGCGATCAGCAATGGAGTACGATTGAGTAAGCTGCGCGTGGTTTGGTTGCTGTCATTGCTCGGAACCGTCATCGCGATCGGAGCCATGTGGGTGACAGCGCCGCCCGAGCCGATGCCCCCGTTTCTATTTACGGTGGAAGGCGAATCGCCATCACCGACCATGGATGCAGCCTTCACGCTGGCACACATCGGGGTAGCGACGGGCCCTATCGTGTCCTTATTTTATCTAAGCTCGCTCTTGATGCTCGGACATACCCGCATAGGCGCCAAGGTCTTGCATCCGTTACAGGCGTACGGCAGGATGGCGCTTACCAATTACATTGGCCAAACCGTTTTTTTGGTCGGAATTCAACGTTTAATATTGAATGGGTCCCCAAGCACGTATGTCGTCTCCACGATCGTTTCCCTAGGGATTGTGGTCTTCCAGATCATAATCAGCAACCTGTGGATGCGTTGGCTCCAATACGGGCCTCTGGAATGGTTGTGGCGGTGCGGGACCTATTGGACCCTCGTGCCAATTCGCAAAAAAAAACAGGAAACCCGCAGGCCTGAGGCCTATAGGTCTCCTGTTTTTTCTTGTAGATGCCGCCCAGTGATCATGTAAATCCCGAAAAGTATCGTCCATATAAACACAGGGCCTGCGGTGACCGGGTAGATGATCACGCTTAATTTCGGAAGCAGCAGTGCAACAGGTATTCCAATCGCTCCCCACACTCCTGCCGCTATGCCAATCCATGCCAAGACGGGCTTCATATTGCCGCCAGCAAGCAGCGTAAGGCCAAGCAGGCTTACTCCGATCCAGGCCAGCATCATGGCAAAGTCGCCGGCCATAATGCCGAAAGCAAATAATCCCACACCCAAGGCGGCTGTCCCAGGGTCTTGCACCGAACCCCACTCCTTGGCCAGGACCGGAAGCACGGTTAACTCCATCGCAAGTACGAGCACCCATATCGTGATCGCCGCAATGAACAAGCGGGAAGCCAACATCGCAGCAGGGCGTCTGCCGGCCACGGCCTCCCCGAGCGACAGTCCGCCCAGCCACAATAATATGGCCGCCAGCATCAGGCTGTGATCCCATTGCCAATAGGTCAGCATGTCCGGAATCATCGATATGACATGATGCCCCGTCCACGGATCTGTAGCCGGCGGGTGCATCAGCGTAGCTGTAACAAACAACGCTCCTCCCAATAAAATGCTGATTCCTGCATACCGGCTGCCCTGTGATGTATTCTTCCATTTGCTCATGAGGGGTTCCCTCCTTGCTTCGTCGTCTACCTATCCATATACTTCCCGCTCTGCGTTGAAACTAGAAGTTTATGATTTTGTCGCGGACATTCAAGCAGATATGCCTTATTCCACTGAAACCAGGCCATTTACGTCCGCTGAAGAGCGGGATATGATATCTTTATCCACACGGTTAAAAAACCTACATCGCAAGGAGGCGGCATATTGGATGATGAAGATCAGCGCTTTTGCCAAGGTCAGCGGACTGTCCATCAAAGCACTGCGCTATTATGACGAGCTGGGCCTGCTCAAGCCGGCCCATGTGGACGAACAAATCGGATACCGTTATTACGCCGAGGAGCAGCTTCTGACCGTCAAGCGGATTGCCGCCTACAAGGAACAGGGGTTTACATTGGAACAGCTTAAGCCGTTTTTGGAAGACAATATAAGAGCCGATGCTGTTAGAGACAAGCTTTCCGAGAAAATGAAGGAGCTTCAGGAGACGGTGCAAAGTCTCCAGCTGCAGCTGGATGAGGTGAACAGCAGACTCTATCACCTGGAGCACATCGGGACGGGGGATCCCGCGGAGTCCATCCGGACCCGGAAAGTCCCGTCTCAACGCGTCGCTTCCATTCGTGACCAGGTCCCCCGCAGCCAGCTATGTCTCTTGCTCGATGAGGTTATGAAATATGCGGCTCTCCAAGGAGAAGAGGAGGCCGGTCAGCTCATCATCCTTTGGCATGACGACGGCAATGGGAATGCCGATGTGGCAGACATTGAAGTTGCCCTCCCTTTATCCAGGGATATACCTGCCAATGGTCGGGTGCGTGTGCATGTCCTGCCAGAGCTGGAATCAGCCGCATCCCTTATCCATCATTGTGATCCGTACGGCTATAGCTGCCCCGTCATACCCGAGCTCAAGGCATGGATTTCGTCCCGAGGTCTCGTTCAATCGGACCGGGAGCCAATCCGTGAAATGTATCTCACCTCGGACAAAGATATTTACGGCAGGAAGCGCCCTGCGGAATTGCTTATTCCCTTGCTAGGTAATACAGAGTAGCCATTCCATAAGATGATCGGATACCGGAGAAGCGCCTGGGCCCAGCCATCATCGTCTCAACACGTACCTGGAGAGGCAGTAATCCGGCTTGTTTCTCATGAAAGCTCAAAAAATGCTCCTCCCCCTCTTGACTCTCCCCTTAACAGGAGAGTGTACAGTAGCTTTAAATCAAACAAGAGGAGTGGGGTTTTCATGAAACGATTGGAAGATAAAATCGCATTGGTTACAGGCGGAAGCCGAGGAATCGGCAAAGGAATTGCGCTTCGGCTCGCGGAAGAAGGGGCACTGGTCGCTGTTCATTACGGAACGCGCAGGGATGCAGCGGAGGAGGTTGTCCAAACCATTCAGAATCAGGGCGGGCGGGCTGTCGCCTTAGGCGCAAACCTGAAATCGGTAGACGGAGCCAAAGGGCTTATTCATTCACTGGAAGAGGAGCTGCTTCGCATCACGGGAGACACCCGTTTCGATATTCTGGTGAATAATGCAGGCATCGGGACTTCAAAAACCTTCGAAGAGACAACCGAGGAAAGCTTTGACGAGCTCCTTGCCGTTAATGTGAAGGCCCCGTTCTTCCTGGTTCAACAGGCCCTGCCGCTCCTGCGTGACGGCGGTCGCATCATCAACATCTCCTCCGGCGTGACGCGGATTGCCTATCCGCATATTATGGCCTACAACATCACAAAGGGCGCGATCAATACGTTTACCTTGCATCTTGCCAAGCTGCTGGGCCCGCGCGGTATTACGGTGAACGCGGTGCTTCCAGGGATTGTGGACACGGATGTGAACGCATCTTGGCTGCACACGCTGGAAGGACAGCAGCATGCCGCGGAGATGTCCGCGCTTGGCCGAATCGGTCAGCCGTCCGATATTGCGGATGTCGTGGCGTTTCTTGCAACAAGCGACGGGCGCTGGGTAACGGGACAAATGGTAGATGCAACCGGCGGTTCTCATCTGTAACTGTGAAGAAGGGCTATCCTTGCTCGGCAGTAACGCCAAGAAGGATAGCCCTTATGCTATATTCCGCTGTTAATTGGAGCTGTTAATATGCTGCTCAATCAAGGTCGCTCTTTCCCTCAATTCGTTGTTCCATCGGACTCACTCCTCCGCACAACCGACTTCCGCTCGGGGTCCCAGCGCCAGGATGGGGCCTTTCCTCGCACATGCAGGCCCCCCACCCATCTATCGATCGTCCCGGTGCAGGCATAGTCGGTTTTCCCGGCTAATACCTCACGCCCCAAACTCGTCACTTGCAGCACCCGATCTTGGAAATGGGGTACAGCCAGTTTGAAGTCCGGAAACGACGCTGTACCGTCTATAGCCAGCAGGCTCACCGGTTCCTCCGTCATCTTCTTCAAATAGTGCCAGAACTCCAGATCTCCCATTCCGAGTGTATGAAGCCGGTCTCCTACCCTTCGGAACAACTCATACGGCTGATGAACTCCATCCGCTACAGCCTCTAACGTCGTCTGCTCGATGATTCCGAGCCCATTGCCCACCGAGGGCAGCCGGGCAAGATGGGCCTCGAATGCATCCCTTGCAAAAGGCAGTGCCGAGGAATCCACCTCCAGCATGCGCTGATGCTTCTCCGGCCGGTCCGAGGTATAGGCTTCCCACAACATGCTGCCGAGTGCAAGCTCGTCTTCTCCGATCGCGTGCCATGTCCCCGATAAAGTCTCGAGCTGCTCCGTGCTGAGCTGCCCCAACCCGCGAAAAAGCTCAATGCCCGGGTAGGCGCCCATGCACAGCAGGCTCAGCTTCGTACTTCCTAATGACTGCTTCTTAAACCAATCGAGCAAATAGGCCAGCATGGTCTGGTCAAACAGGTCATGCTCAAACCAGAGCACGATTTCATCATATTTATGACAATCCCGAAGCTTCCTCTCCTGCGACTCGCAGGTCTCGATATATTCCTTCTGCGGAATCCCGAGCGTTTGCTCCAAATAGCGAGCCCTCGTTCTGCGATTATCCAGGTCGTCCATTCTCGGAAAGACCGGACCAAACGAATAAAGCTCTCTCCACACCAGGATATCTCCTTGAATGTTCCCTTGCTTCAGCTTATCCCCCACTGAATCTCCGTTGACAATATGCAGCATACGCCTGCCTCCCTCATATAGATCGGTGAACACCGATACAAAGTCGGCTACATGAAGCGTGTTCTTCAGCTTCCGCCGGGCATCAAAGAGCCGCTTCTTCAAAGCTGCCAGAGATATATCCAGATATTGCGAAATCTCCTGCAGGCTGTAGCCTTGAAAATAATAGAGCTGAACCGCAATCCGCATGCCCGGCGGCAAATCCGCGATCGTGGCATGCAGCTGGCCGATCAATTCTTTCTTTTCCACAACCGTCTCCAGGCTCCGCTGGTCGCCAGCCGGCAATTCCATCTCGTGCAGCGGTAACGTCTGCAGCTGCTTGCGACGCAGGTCCCTGAAGCACTGCCGCTCAACAATCACTTTGAACCATCCGGGAAAACGCCGGGGATCCTGCAGCTTATGCAGATTTGCAAAAGCCTCCGTAAAGGCCTCCTGCACGGCATCCTCCGCCGAGTGGGGATCCTGCAATTTATCGTAGGCTACGGCCAGCGCCATTCCGGTATAATGCCGGACCAGGCTTTCCTGGGCCTCCGCACTGCCCTGCCGGGCTTCCTCAATCCACTGAAACACGTTCATCTCAACCTCCCTTCCCGGTGTCTCTATCCCTTAAGTGCCGATCTGAATGAAAAAGGTTACCTTCCTTCAGAAAATCTTCAGAAAATGATCGTCTGGACCGGATGGATGATATATCGGAAATTCTCCATCGCCTTCGCCGGCGCTTCCGACACACGGTTCCAATGGTGATAGAAGCTGAATGGAAATTTAAACAAATGGCCGAGGTCCCAGTCGATTGCAGCTCCGTCAATGCCCGCCCAGTACTCCGGCTGATGCGGCAGCCAGGCCGATCTTGGAGCCTCCGCGAGAGGCAGCCGATCCACCGGGGATATGATCCGGATCGGTTCCGCAGGGTCCAGCTGGCGGCTGGCACGGAGCACCTTCACGATTTTGAGCAAGCCCGGCAAGCCACTCTGGAAATAAGTATGGTGGCCTAAATCGTACAACAGGTTTAAGGCATGGGAATAGGTCAGCATATGCCCCAGCAAGTCATGATGGGCTTCCGCGCGGTAGATTACCGAATAAGCGGCCAGTTCGTTCAAAATAAAAGCCGACAGCTGATCGCCGTCCGTTATTTCAGGTATCCCGTCAAGCTCATCCAGAGTCAGCCGTTTAACCTCGGCTGTAGAATATCCGATCCAGGACCTTCCCGGGATCGTCTTCGCGAAAGAGCCAATTAATTCCGCAATATCGGCAGCTTCATGCCGTAGACCGCCTCCAAGCTCATGGAGTGCAGCCAGGCTTATTGCGGAATAGATCACGTTGTGACCTACCCAGTGCAAGCCATCAATCGTAGCGTCCAGGGTCGCGAGAATCCGTGCTTCCGCGTCTTTCACGCTTATGCTGTCCTCTGCCGCCGCCCTTCCCGGCTGCAAGTATTTGCCGACCATCCTCTGATTCTCCACCGCCACGGCCTCTTCAACCTTCCCGGTCAACCGGTTTGCCTTTGCGAAAAAATAACCCGCAATCGCGGCCGCTCCGTAATGGGCCTGCCAAATATCCCCCGTTTGCCGTCTGCACTGCGACAGTATGGTTAATCCGTCAGCGAGAATTGCCGTATCCTGATCCCTCAACATGAATCCCCCCATAACGCTTGACATTAACCTAACACCTGTGTGATGATACTCATCAAATCATCTTGTTCTCTCTTCTCATTCGAAAAAGAGCTGCGCAGATGATTTCAAGAACAACATACCACACGGCTAGGAGAAGAAATAGTAGCTTATCTTTCGAGGTCCAAGCGAACCGGCGAATGGTGCGAGGCCCGGTACCCCGGAATAAGTGAATGGATCTTCTCGCTTCAACCCGAACCTTCGGCTAATGCCGGGGCAGTAGGCCTTGACGGCTCTCCTCCGTTATCATGGGAGATATGACAGGAAGCATGGCGTTGTCCCCCTTCCCCATTCCTCCCGTGTCATGGATAAGAGCGGCTGTACGGTCGAATTCGGGTGGTACCGCGGAGTTACACTTCGTCCCATAGAGGGATGAGGTGTTTTTGTGTTGTTCGCAAAAGATCAGGAGGTGTGTTATGAAACGATTATTGTCTGGCATCAAGCCAAGCGGGGATTTGAATATTGGCGGGTATGGAGGCGCGCTCCGTCAATATGTGAAGCTGCAGCATGAGTATGACTCCTATTTCTTTGTGCCGGATCTGCATGCAGTGACCGTCTATCAGGATCCCAAGGAGCTGCATCAGCGCTCGCGGGACATTGCAGCACTGTATATCGCATCGGGGATCGATCCCGATAAAGCGACGATTTTTCTGCAATCGCAGGTCCCTGAACATGCCCAGCTGGGATGGTTGCTGGAGACACAGGCGCATTTCGGCGAATTAAAGCGGATGACCCAGTTCAAGGAGAAATCCGCCGGGCAGGATACGGTTAGCTCTGCCCTGTTCACGTATCCGGTCCTGATGGCTGCCGATGTGCTGCTCTATCAGGCAACGCATGTGCCGGTCGGTGACGATCAGAAGCAGCATCTGGAGTTGACCCGTGATGTGGCCGAGCGGTTCAATAACCGGTATGGCCGCACGTTTACGATGCCCGAGCCGATCATTCAGGATATTGGCTCCCGCGTCATGGGCCTTGACGAGCCGTCCAAGAAAATGAGCAAGAGCAATCCGAATAGAAATAGCTGCATCCACATGATGGATACGCCAGAGGATATCCGCAAGAAATTCTCCAAGGCCGTTACCGACTCGGACGGACAGGTCCGGTACGACTGGGAGAATAAGCCGGCGGTCAGCAATCTGATCGAGATTTATTCCGTATTCTCCGAGGAGGAAATCCCCTTCATCGAGAAACGGTATGAGGGCCAAGGATACGGTACGTTCAAGAAAGAATTGGCCGAAGTGGTCATCGAGAAACTTCAACCGATCCAGGAGAAGTTCCATCAAATCGTGAATTCCTCCGAGCTTGATCGCATTTTGATGGACGGAGCGAAGCGTGCTTCCGAAACCGCAGGCACAACACTGCTTGCCGCGAAGAAAGCGATGGGATTTGTCACGTTCTGAAAGCACCGCAGGGCGTCCCCTTGATATCTTCATCCTGCTTTAAGGATTGAGATCATGGGGCGCCCTGCATCATTCAACCATTACATCGTACCTTATCCACCGTCAATAACCTCTTATGAAGGCCCACTC
Source organism: Paenibacillus sp. FSL W8-0919 (assembly GCF_038003785.1). Taxonomy (NCBI): domain Bacteria; kingdom Bacillati; phylum Bacillota; class Bacilli; order Caryophanales; family Paenibacillaceae; genus Paenibacillus; species Paenibacillus sp. FSL W8-0919. Next base: position 1,463,144 of record NZ_JBBOPV010000001.1, on the reverse strand, counting down.
CGTAATCCAGTAATCCATCGTATAGTTTCCTTTTCCATGTGCTATTTCGGGCGCTCATCCACTTATGTTACGATGCCGCAACCGACTTTCCTTTATCCGAGCGTTTTCCCTTCTTCACCACCGAAGCTAAGTGCAATACCAAGAAACCGCCGGCGATCGCCCATAGTACCGTATGATTTGCCGTTGCGGATGCCGATCCGTCAAAATACATCACATCCCGAAGCGCCGAAGCGGCAAAGCGCAGGGGGGTCCACGAGTACAGCCAATCCTGCGTGGCCTGCGGCAGAAACTCCGGCGCCATATTGAGAAGCGGCATCGAGAAGAACATCAGGAGCACCAGGATCCCCATCGCCGGAAGTCCGAGCCAGTTAAGCAGCGTGGACTGCAAGAGGAAAAAGGCGGACCCGGCCAGCCACAGCATCAGCCATACGTTGCCCCCGTTCGTTAGCTCCATGCCATACCAGGAGGAAGCCATCCATACCAGGAAACCGGAGGCCAAACCCGCCAGCAGTAAACCAACAGCACCTTGAAGCACGATCGCGATCCCCCTGCTGCCATCACCAGCTGCTGCTGTCCGAAGCGCCTGGAACAAGGACAAGCTAATAATCAGGCATCCGATCCATAAAATTTGCGTCAGCAGCCCCGGCGCATTGCCGCTTGCATGATTAGCTCCGACCGGGTGGACAATCTTTTCTTGAACCTCAAACGGGGTAAGAAGAGCCTGTGCTGTTGTTACGGGCACCAATTCCGCCTGCGCGCCAATCATGGTCAATGCCTGTTTGGATAGCTCGGAGCCTGCCATCTTGAGCACCTGCCCAAGCATCTGCTTGACCACGGCGGACGCTTGGGCATTCATCCCCTCGTTTACCAGTATGTGAATGACAGCCGGGTTGGGAGCCGGAGACTGAAGGGTCAGCATGCCCGAGCTGAGATTCTCCGGAAGCACCAGCGCTCCGTAATATTTCTGCGCATCCATCCCTTCTCTCGCTTCCGCCTCCGAAGCTACGATCTCCCACCGAACGGGCAGCTGCGTGTTTTGCTCCAGCATTCCCTTCATCTTCTCCCCCACAGCAAGCGTCTCCCCGTTCGGAAGCGCTGCAGGCTGATCCAGCACGACCAGCGCCACTGGCAGAGATTTTGGCTTTGCGCCTACGATCGAGCCCATCATGGCAACGCCGAAGACGGTTAACACCAGAAGGACTGCCAATGCGCCAATCCACAGCATTTTTTGCCTTAAGAACACCATATCCACCACTCCTCATTATAATGAACAAACTGTTGATTAATGATCACACCGTTAATTATAATGGGGAAAGAATGCAGTTCAATCATCAGCTTTATTCCGAGTGTTCATTACTCATCATGTTCAAGATAGGTGTTCATTAATTGGGATAAAATCATCGGTCAGGGGGAGAACACGCTTTGCCTAGAAAAACGGACCGCAGGCAGATTCGAACGAATCAGCTGCTGCGCAAAACGCTGTTTGAGCTTATGCAGGAGAAGTCCGTCAATGCCATCACCGTGACGGATATAACGAGCCGCGCGGATATTAACCGGGGGACGTTCTATCTTCATTACAGGGACGTGCCGGATATGCTGGAGAAGTTGAAGGAAGAAGTGATGGCGGAAATCCGCAGCATCGTCCTGGAAATCGACCCGAGGGATACCAGGATTTATGCGGAGAAAGGCGAGCCATATCCGCCCTCCATCCAGATATTCGAGGTGCTCATCAAACACGGCGACTTCATCAAAGCCGTCCTCGGGCCTAACGGAGATATGTCTTTCGTGCGTCAATTCCGGCAGTTCATGACCGAGAATATGTACGACAAGCAGGCCTTTCGAATGGCAGCACAGAATAGCCGGATTCCAAGCGACTATCTGATTGCCTACATGACCTCGGCCAATATCGGGCTGGTCATCCACTGGATCGAGTCAGGGATGAATCTGTCCGCAGAAGAGATGGGCGCCCTGATGACGCAGCTGATCAATTACGGGCCGCTGATCACATCCGGCATCGTAAGCAAGGCATAACGAAGAGGGATCCATTCGCTGGATCCCTCTTTCATCATACCATGCAGCTGCCGCTATTTAATCATCTGCTTCACAAGCTCGCGGTTGCGCTCCTTGAACACCTCGTTGTGCGACGATACCATCGCGCTGCGGTGCGCTTCCGGCTCGATAAAGCGCTTGGCGCTGTTGACCGCATTGGCCGCATCCTGGAACGCGCCGGCAATCAGATGCAGCTTCCCGTCGTAATGCAGAATATCCCCTGCGGCATACAGTCCGGGCACGGAGGATTGGCAGTGTCCGTTCCCGGCAATGTAATAATCGTCCACGCGTTCGATCCCAAGCCCGCTGTTCTCAAGCAGAGAAATGTCGCGTTCATAGCCGTGGTTGATAATGACTTCGTCGACCTCAATGACATTTACCTCGCCGGTCTTGCTGTTCGTGAGCTCCACCCGCTCGATGGTTTCGTGGTTCTCCGAAGCGATCAGCTTCGTAATCTGCGTATGGAAGAAGCAGCTGGCCGAGCTGTTCAGCAGCTGCTCGACCTGGGCCTCGTGGCCGCTCAGCTCTTCTTTCCGGTAAGCCAAGTATACCTTCTTCGCGACCGGCTCGAGTTCATTCGCCCAGTCGATGGCGGAGTTGCCGCCGCCGGATATAATCACGGTCTTATTCTTGAAATGCTGCAGCGATTTGACGGTATAGTTGAGGTTCGACACCTCGAACCGTTCGGCTCCTTCAATCTGCAGCTTCTGCGGATTGAGAATGCCCCCGCCAACGGCAACGATGACCGTTCTCGAGAGGTGGGTGCCGGAGTTCGCGGTATGTAATTCGAAGATCCCTCCCTCGTTACGGGAAATGGATTCCACCTTCTCATTCAGCAGCACTTCCGGACTGAAGGTCAGGCCCTGCTGAACCATCTGCTCGATGAGCTTGGCGCCGGTAATCGGAGTCTGGCCTCCGACATCCCATATCATTTTTTCCGGATAGACGTGAACCTTCCCGCCCAGCACCGGCTGGTATTCAATAATCTTGGTCTTCATTCCGCGAAGCCCGCTGTAGAAAGCCGAATATAAGCCAGCCGGCCCGCCGCCAATAACCGTCACATCAAAAATTTCGTTCCCTGCCACGAATTACACCTCCGGGATATATCGGTAAAAGGTTATGTCCATAACCTATACTTGGACGTAAATGATTATCATTATCATTTAGTATACGTTGCCTTCATTTATTTTACAATCGCGGATTTTATTTTTTTCGTTTTTTTATGATTTTATCTATATATAGTAATCCCATTCGTATTTTAGCTATATATTGAACAATAGTGTTGTGTGCATGAAACTTATTTAAATATTCCATGAAGATACTTATTGACAAAGAGAGGTCCCCATATTATATTATGGCTGATATTGAGAATCATTATCGTTTAAAAAGCGAACTTTCCCCAGGAGGTGAACCTATATGATTCGTCTTTGCACAGATCGATTAACGGTCGGTTACGGTGAGAACGTCATATTAGACCGGCTGAACGTCGATATCCCTGATAAAAAAATTACGACCATCATCGGTCCGAACGGCTGCGGCAAATCCACGCTGCTGAAGGCGATGACGCGAATTATCCCGTATCAATCGGGGGCGGCCATTATCGATGGTCAGGAAATCGCCCGCATCAATACGAAGGAGCTGGCCAAGAAGCTGGCCATTCTCCCCCAAACACCGGAGGGTCCGGGCGGATTGACGGTAGGTGAGCTGGTGTCCTATGGACGCTATCCCCATCAGCGAGGGTTCGGACGTTTAACGAAGCAGGATATGGAGGTTATTGACTGGGCGCTTTCCGTCACCGGAACCCAGGATTATAAATATCGTTCCGTGGATGCCTTGTCCGGCGGCCAGCGGCAGCGGGTATGGATCGCGATGGCACTAGCTCAAGAGACCGAGATGATCTTCCTCGACGAACCGACCACCTACCTGGATATGGCTCACCAGCTCGAGATCCTGGAACTTCTTGAGCAGCTGAACGTCATGCAAGAGCGCACCATCGTGATGGTGCTCCATGATCTGAACCAAGCGGCCAGATTCGCCGATTACATCATCGCTATGAAAGACGGAAGCGTTATTCAGGCCGGTGATCCCGAGAACGTCATCTCGCGCGAGGTGCTGAAGAAGGTATTTAACATTGATGCGGAGATCGGACGCGACCCCCGCACCGGCAAACCGTTATGCATCACATACAATCTATTAAGAGGAGAGCAAGAACATGAACCCGAATTGGAAGCAAAGCCTGAACTTGAGGAAGCTGATCATCCCGTTTATCGCGCTGCTGTTCATTCTTAGCGCTTGCAGCAGCCAGCCGAAGGATACCGGAAGCAACGGAAGTGGAACCGCTGCGCCGGAAGCCCCAGCATCCAACGACAAAGACAGCGCCTCCGGCACGATTACATACCAGTCCGAGAACGGGCCGGTCGAGGTACCCGCTAATCCGCAGCGTGTTATCGTACTTTCCACCTTTGCCGGGGACCTGATCCATCTTGGCGTCAATATGGTCGGCGTCGATTCCTGGTCCAAGTTAAATCCCGCGTTTGCCGATAAGCTTAAGGATGCCGAAGAGGTATCCGATGAGAATCTGGAGAAGATCATTGAACTGAACCCGGATCTCATTATCGGACTATCGACGATCAAGAACGTCGATAAATTGAAAGAAATCGCTCCTACCGTTACGTTCACGTACGGCAAAGTCGATTACCTTACCCAGCATCTTGAAATCGGCAAGCTCGTGAATAAAGAGAAGGAAGCTCAAGCCTGGATCGACGATTTTAAACAGCGTGCGGAGAAGGCCGGTGAAGAAATTCGCGCCAAGATCGGTGAGGACGCGACCGTATCCGTAATCGAAAGCTTCGAGAAGCAGCTCTATGTATACGGAAACAACTGGGGCCGCGGGACTGAGATTTTGTATCAGGCCATGAAGCTGAAGATGCCTGAGAAAGTAAAGGAAACCGCGCTGAAGGAAGGCTACTACGCCATTTCAACCGAGGTGCTGCCGGAATTTGCCGGCGACTATATCATTCTCAGTAAGTTCAACGATGCGGACACCTCCTTCCAGCAAACCGATACGTATAAGCAAATCCCTGCCGTCAAGAACGGCCGCGTATTCGAAGCGGACGGGAACCGGATCTATTTCAACGATGCGACCACGCTCGAATACCAGCTTGAGTTTATTACCGAGCATTTCTTGGGCAAGAAGTAAACTGCCCATCATCCAAACTTAAGGAAAGATGATTCCATGACTAAGCCTACTCAGCGATCCATCCCTTTCTCCGTCAAGCTTGTTGCCGGTCTCATCGCCTTTGCGGCCATGTTCGTCATTGCGATGGTATTCGGAGCGGCGGAGACCAGTATAAAGGACGTGTGGCTCGCCTTGGCCACCAAGGCCGAAGGCGAGAAATTGTCCGTCCTGAGAGATATCCGTCTCCCCCGCGAGATTGCAGCCATCCTGGTCGGAGCCGCGCTGGCGGTCTCCGGCGCGATCATGCAGGGCCTTACGCGCAACCCGCTGGCGGATCCGGGCCTCTTGGGCCTCACCAGCGGCGCCAATGCGGCGCTCGCATTCACGATGGCCTTTATCCCCGCGGCCAATTATTTCGGCATTATGGTGGCCTGCTTTATCGGGGCCGCCGTGGGGACCATCATGGTGTTCGGCATCGGCGCGATGCGCAAAGGCGGCTTCTCGCCGCTCCAGATGGTGCTTGCAGGCTCCGCGGTCTCGGCCTTTCTGTACGCCATCGCCGAAGGGATCGGCATCTATTTTAAAATATCCAAGGATATCTCCATGTGGACGGCAGGCGGCGTCATCGGAACGTCTTGGGGGCAGCTTCAGACGATCTTCCCGTTCATTCTGATCGGAATCCTGATTGCGATCCTCTTGTCGAGACAGCTGACCATCCTCAGCCTGAGCGAAGAGGTGGCGACCGGGCTCGGACAAAATATCGCGGTCATCAAATTCGTTTTATTCGTGGTTATTATTCTGCTGGCCGGCACATCCGTAGCTCTGGTGGGCAATCTGGCCTTCCTCGGCTTAATGGTGCCCCATATCGTCCGGGGGATCGTCGGCACCGATTATCGCCATGTCATTCCGATGTCGGCTACGGCCGGTGCGGTGTTCATGCTGTTTGCCGATACCGTTGGCCGGACGCTGAATGCCCCGTACGAGACACCGGTAGCCGCGCTGATTGCAGTCATGGGCCTGCCCTTCTTCCTGTTTATCGTGCGTAAAGGAGGGCGAGGAATGGCATGATCCATCCATCATTAGTGAAAAAGCAGCGAATTACGTTTCTTATCCTGTTCATCCTAACCGTGTGCACCGTCCTGGTAGGTTTGGGGCTGGGGTACTCTTCGGTCAGCTATGACCGGATTATTCCGACCCTGCTTGGACAAGGAAGCTTCAAGGAAGAGTTCATTATTTTCTCGGTGCGTCTGCCGCGCATGTTGATTACCCTGCTGGCCGGAATGGCCTTGGCGCTGTCCGGCGCCATCCTGCAGAACATCACGCGCAACGACCTGGCGGATCCCGGCATCATCGGGATCAACTCGGGAGCCGGCGTCGGCGTGGCCGTGTTCTTTCTGTTCTTCCCGATCGAGGCCGGCTCCTTTATTTACATGCTGCCCATCGCCGCCTTTATAGGAGCCGTGCTGACTGCGGCATTCATCTACATGTTCGCTTACCGGAAAGGCGAAGGCCTTCAGCCCGTCAAGCTGGTGCTCACCGGTGTCGGCTTCTCTATGGCACTCTCCGGCGTCATGATTGTGCTCACCTCATCGGCTGAACGGGAGAAGGTTGATTTTATCGCCAAATGGCTGGCCGGCGGCATCTGGGGCACGGACTGGCCGTTCATTCTAGCGCTGCTGCCATGGCTGATCGTCCTCGTTCCGTTCACGCTGTATAAAGCGCAGCGCATGAATCTGCTCGGACTCAGCGATCCGGTCGGCATCGGCGTCGGCGTGTCCATTGAACGGGAGCGGATCGTCCTGCTCCTGGCCGCCGTAGCCCTGGCGGGATCCGCCGTATCCGTGACCGGCGGCATCACGTTCATCGGTCTGATGGGCCCGCATATTGCCAAGGCGCTGGTCGGCCCCCGCAATCAGCTGTATATTCCGATTGCGGTCCTGATAGGAGGCTGGCTCCTGCTGCTGGCCGACACAATCGGGCGCAACATCGTGGACCCCGACGGCATTGCGGCCGGCATCATGGTCGCCATTATCGGCGCACCGTATTTCGTCTACTTGCTGTTAAAGCGAAGTTAATCGTGCCTAAACCTTAATAGGAAAGGCTTTAATTTAAGCCCATCCCCTGAATTGTAAAGAGCCCTGAGACATTTCACGTGTCCTCAGGGCTTTATTCATAACGGCTTATTCATACGTCACTTTCTCCCCTTATTCGCCGCTTCCTCCAAACGGCGGAACCGTTTGAGATCAGCCTTTCGTACAGGCAGCGGCTCATGGGCCATCAGCCTGACCACCGCGACGATCAGCAGCAGCAGAAGCACCGTAAACGGCAGCGCTGCGATCAGGGAGGCGGTCTGAAGGGCCTCTAGTCCCCCGGCATACAGCAGCACGCCCGCGATGCCGGCCATCAGCGTACCCCACACGATTTTGACCATCAGGGAAGGGTTCAGGCTGCCGAAGGTCGTCATACTGGATAGAATATACGTCGCTGAATCTGCTGATGTCACCAGAAACGTCAGAATCAGAATGATCGCCAGCACGTTCATCACGGAAGAGAAAGGCAGCTGATTAAACAGCTGGAACAGCGCCGAGGTGACATCCGCATTGACGGCTGCGGCTATCCCGGTATTCTCATGCAAGTCATACCAGAGCGCGGTCCCGCCGAATACGGCAATCCACAGACAGGCGATGAGCGGCGGAACGACCATAACCCCGACAATAAACTCCCGCACGGTCCGTCCTCTGGACACTCTGGCTACGAAAGCACCGACATATGGTGACCAGGCAATCGCCCAAGCCCAATAAAAAATCGTCCATTCCCGTACCCACGAGCCTTCGGCGTATGGCTGCAGCCGCAAGCTGTACGACACGAAATTCGAGATATAATCGCCCAGCGCCATGGTGAAGGTCTCCAGAATGAATACCGAGGGCCCGGTGACAAACACAAACAGCAAAAATATGAGCGCCATCGCCAGATTCAAATTACTTAAGTACTTGATCCCCTTATCCAGGCCAGTCGTGGAAGAGATCATATAAGCGACAAAAATAATCGCCAAAATCCCCAGCTGAAGGCCAACACCGTTATGAATCCCCGTAATGGTATTCAATCCGCCGCTCATCTGCAGCACCCCGAGTCCGATCGAGGTCGCGATTCCCATCACGGTGGCAATGACCGCCAAGATATCAATGCTGTTCTTGACTGCAGGTTTGGAGCCGGTTACCGGTTCGAGGGCCGTGGATACAAGCCCATTCTTGTTCTTGCGAAACTGCAGGAATGCAATCACCAGCCCGACGAGGGCAAATACCGACCATTGGCTGATCCCCCAGTGGAAAAAGGAATACCCCATTGCGACACGGGCTGCATCCACGCCTTGGGCCTCGACGCCTGCAAAGGGGGTTTTGAAGAAATGGCTCATCGGCTCCGCCACGCCCCAGAATACAAGCCCGACGCCGAAGCCGGCCGAGAACAGCATGCCGATCCAGGTGAAGAACGGATATTCCGGCTTTTCCTTCTCGCCGCCCAGGCGAATCGTCCCGTACTTGCTGGCGGCAACCCAAATCAGAAAGATGATGATAGCAAAAATCGAGAGCAGATAGAACCATCCGAAATTCGTGGTCGTGAACCTATACAGATGTCCCGCTACTTCACCAAAGGCGCCCGGCATGACCGCTCCCAAAACAGCGAGCACCGCAATGATGACAGCCGAAACCGAGAACACGACATTTTTCAATATATTCTGTTTCACAATGCTCACCCCAACCTGCTTAGTCATCAATCCCTATACAGTATTTGTATTTAAACCGAAATTCATGTACTTAACCGCGGGGCGGGTGTGCAGGCTAGGGTCTATGGGAAAAAAGAAGCCTTGTTTAAGATTCATGCTCGTCCTTGCGCGATGCGATATATGCTTCACCCAGGTGAACTAGTGCTTCAAGGACCGGTTCAAAGCTTCGGCCGTATTCCGTCATCGTGTATTCCACCTTCGGCGGAACCTCAGCATAAACCGTTCTGCTGACGATGCCGCCATGCTCCAGCTCCCTCAGATGGACCGTGAGTACATGCCGCGATACATCCGGGATCGCCCTTTGCAGCTCGCCGAATCTCCGTGTTCCTTGAAATAGCTCATATAAAATGCGGGGCTTCCACTTTCCGCTGATCATCTGCAGGCCGACATCGGCGGGACAGCCGTAAACCTCGTCTTCATAAGGCATGGTGCTCGACAACCTCCTCTGTCATTTTTAGATGACTATGTTATGAATTACTGCGTACTTCCTGCGCAGCTCTTATTTCGATAAGCTGTGACTATAACCATCATAACGAAAGAGGAGATCCAATGAAATCACCGTTTCCAGACAAGCCTGTCCTTCGGCCGGAAGAGATGAATGCGGCTTTTGCCGACGCCTATAATTCAGGAGAGCTTAAACGGCTGCTTGCGCTGTATGAGCCCGGGAGCATTCACGTGCACCCAAGCGGAGCCTTGGAGATCGGTCTCGAGTCCTTCCGTGCGAGCCTCAAGGAGCTGCTTCAGCTTGGAGGCACCATGACCTCAACCAATGTGTACTGTATCCCCTTTGAAAATATGGCGCTTTTGCGTGCGCACTTCACATTGCATTCGACAGGACCGGACCGAGAGCCCTTGCTGCTGCAAGGCCATACCTCGGAAATCGTCAGGCAGCAGCCGGAAGGTCACTGGCTTTACCTTGTCGACCATCCCTTTGGGTCCGGACCGCTGGAGCTTCTCCCAAGCAAATGACATCACTTGAGCGAAAAAGAAGCCGCCCTGACTCGTTAAACGAGCCGAAGACGGCTTTTCGCTGCTGCAACATTCATTCTATTATTCCTTCACGAGTTCCTTCGTGCTGCGCACCGTATCAATCGGCCGCACCAGCTGCTCGATCTGCTCCCGCTGCGGTTCAAGGAACGGCGGCAGCGACAGCTTCTCGCCCAGTGTCTCATACGGCTCGTCGCCCATGAAGCCTGGGCCGTCCGTGGCAAATTCGAACAAAATTTGCGGAGCGACGCGGGCATAGAGCGATTGGAAGAAGTAGCGGTCGACGAAGCCGGAGGTATGGAACTGGAATTGATCCAGCCGTTGAATCCAATGCTCCAGGACCGACCGGTCCTCGACCCGGAAGGCCGCATGGTGGACCGTACCGAATCCCTGCTGGGCCCGTGGAAGCACGGCGTTATACTCGACAATCACTTGGGCGCCATTGCCGCCTTCGCCAACATCGAACAGATGAAGCGAGCCTTCCTTCGCAATCTCCTTGAATTCCAGAACCTTCTCCATCATTTCCTTGAAGTATTCGAAATTCGAGACCCTGACGAAGATCGGTCCAAGTCCGGTAATGGCATATTCCAGCGGAATCGGGCCCTTCTGCCAAGGCGTGCCGGAGGCAATGCCTTCGTTCAATTCATCGGACACAAGCTGATACTGCTGATCGTCGAAGTCGACGAAGGAGAGTCTTTTTCTGCCGAAAAGCTCTTGAATGCCTTGGTGCTTCACCTTCATCCGGTCAAACCGCTTCACCCAGTATTCCAGCGCCGCATCGCTCGGCACGCGGAACGAGGTTCTGTAGATCTCATCGGTTCCGTGCGTGCCCTTCCGGATGCCGGGAAAATCGAAGAACGTCATATCCGTTCCCGGGCTTCCCGTATCATCGGCAAAGAACAAGTGGTACGTCTGGATATCATCCTGATTGACCGTCTTCTTCACAAGGCGCATCCCCAGAACATATGTGAAGAACTCATAGTTCTTCTCGGCGCTGCTGGTTATGGCTGTGACATGATGTATTCCTTTTAATCCATTCATGGTTTCTATTCCTCCATCTCATATGTTAGGCAGTGTGTACAACACGACAACGATTTATTATTTCTAATTCATATATCTTTAATTTAAGATAATTGTAGCACGGATGCGATCTGCCGTCAACATGAACACCGAAACCAATTATATCGTTAAACAAAAAATAGATGACTCCTGCCCATTACCGGTACAGGAATCATCTTGAATCCCTTACCTAGAAACATGCTTATTCTATTTATACAACCCCCGAATTGGTCAGCCTGATCACGGGCAGCAGCTCGATTCTGCGGTTCGTCTCTTCATGATACAGCCAGCCGTCTTGAACGTGATCGACAAACAGGATTCCGTTCAAATGGTCAATCTCATGCTGCATGCACCGGGCCAGATAGCCCTCTCCTTCCAAAATGACCGTCTCGCCCTGCCGATTGAGCGTCTTCACCTTCACGTGGTCCGCCCGCTTCACATATCCGTAGTAGCCCGGATAGGACAGGCACGCCTCGGGCCCTGTCTGCTCCCCGTCCATCTCCACGATTTCAGGGTTGATGAGCTCGATCAGCCCTTCGCCGCAATCCATGACCAGCAATCGGCGCAAAATCCCGATCTGGGGCGCGGCAAGACCAGCGCGGCCTTCCTCATCATACAGCGTCTCCACGAGATCATCCAAAATTTTCAGTGTTCTTTCATTCACCGCTTCAACGGGCCTCGCCGTCTTGCGCAGAATGGGATCGCCAAATGGCACAATCGGTTTTACCGCCATGGTGTTACGCCTCCTTTATCTTTGAAGGTGTCGGTGTATGGACCCATAAGTCGCTCGGCGTACATTCCAGTGCCGTGCACAGGGCATCCAATGTCTCCACCTTCATCTGCTTGGGCCGGTCCGACAGCAAGGCACTGATGGAAGCCGCTGAAAGACGGTAGTCCGCCTTCTCTTGCAGCAGTCTCGCCAAAGCTGCGCCCGACCAGATTCCGCGCTGGGCCATAACGCTTCGCAGCATCCATTCAAGCAAATGCTCCACCTCCCCATCCAACATTCACAAAATATTAGGTATTACCTAATTTTATTAGGCAGCGCCTAATTCGGCAACCCCAAAGTCATCTTACTCCTCACACAAACGGGCTTAGCCATTTAGGAAGCAGTCAGCCAAGGCCGATCTACTGTTCCTGAGCACCTTCGTCAATAGCACAACACGCCTTTTTGATATACACTGAAAGAAACAAGCCGAATACATAAAGTGTGGTGACTCCTTTGTTCAAAATTATGCTGATCGAAGACGATGCGACCCTGTTCCATGAAGTCAAGGAACGTCTGACCCAGTGGTCGTACGACGTATACGGAATCCATGATTTCGGGAGCGTGCTTCAGGAATTTACGGCCGTGCAGCCGGATCTGGTGATCATCGATATTCAGCTTCCGAAATATGACGGCTTTCACTGGTGCCGCATGATTCGTTCCCATTCGAACGTGCCGATTATTTTTCTGTCCTCGCGCGACCATCCGACCGATATGGTCATGTCCATGCAGCTTGGAGCCGATGACTTCATCCAGAAGCCGTTCCACTTCGAGGTTCTTATCGCCAAAATTCAAGCTACGCTCCGCCGTGTGTACAACTACAACACCGAACGCACAGAGCTGAGAACCTGGCGCGGAGCTACGGTTGAATATGTGAAAAACATGGTTACGAGCCCTTCGGGATCCGTGGAATTAACGAAGAACGAGATGTTCATTTTGAAAATGCTGATTGAGCGCAAAAATCAGATCATCAGCCGGGAAGATCTGATCAAGAGCCTATGGGACAACGAGCATTTCGTCAGCGACAACACCTTGACGGTGAACGTGAACCGGCTGCGCAAAAAGCTGGAACCGCTTGGGCTTGACACCTATATTGAAACCAAGGTCGGGCAAGGCTATATGGCAACGGAAGAGGTTCATTCATGATCCGTGCCTATTTGAGAGAACGGCTGAGCTGGATTCTGCTGTTTGTGTGCCTGCAGGTGCTGCTCCTGTTCGTTGCCGCGATCGACAACGCCATTCCCTTCCAGCCGATCCTTTACATCGCCTTCCTGTCCACGCTGGTGTTCATCGTGTTTCTGGCCGTGCGCTACAACCGGGAGACGAGGTTCTACAAGAGCCTGGAGGCGTGGGACGACACTTATGACTTGGCCGCAATCGATCAGCCGGAGCTTCCGTTCGAAACGCTCGCTATGGAGATGCTCACGCTGCAGACTGAACGCTTCAAGCGTGAATCCTCCATGCGCCGCATGGAGATGGAGCAGGAGAAGGACGAAATCATGTCCTGGATTCACGAGGTGAAGACTCCGCTGACCACGATGCAATTAATCATTGAACGCATGGAGGATGAAACGCTTAAGTCCCGGCTCATGTACGAATGGCTCCGCATCCACCTGCTGCTGGATCAACAGCTGCATCAGAAGCGCATCCCGTTCATCGAGAACGATCTGTTTATCGAAACCGCGCTTTTGGAGCCGATCATCCACAATGAAATCCGGGCGCTCAAATCCTGGTGCCTCCAAAAGGGCATCGGCTTTGATGTCTCCCTGGAGGTTACGGAAGTGCTGACCGATGCCAAATGGCTTGGCTTCATGATCCGGCAGCTGCTGACCAATGCCGTCAAATACAGCGAAGCTTCGGACATTATCATTGAAAGCGTCCTGGTCGATGGACATGCACAGCTGACCATTCAGGATTTCGGCCGCGGCATCGATCCGAAGGATTTGCCCCGCATTTTCGACAAGGGCTTCACCTCTACGACCCAGCACCATGACAGCGCGGCAACGGGCATGGGCTTGTATTTGACGCAAAAGGTAGCGGATGCTCTCTTCATCCGCATTCGCGTCGTATCCACGCCCGGAGAAGGGAGTATCTTCACGCTCATCTTCCCGAAGAAGAATGAAATCGTCCATATTACCGGCATGTGACAACAATGTCACATGCTTTTGCGCTTTGTTCGCCGAATCGAAGGAAAAGCCCTGCCTCCTCCTTTATGATAAGGACAACAAGAAAATAACCGGAGGCCGATCGGTGTGATGAATGCTCAGGGCACATCTGCCAGGTTATTTTCCATGGGAGACCAGTTGGGCTTCTTGGAGTGCTGAGCTCTAAAGCCCCCCGGTATCCATACGACAAAGGAGTGAAGAAAAACGTGGCCATTCTTGAAGCACATCAAATCCATAAAAGCTACGGCAACAAATTCAATAAACAGGAAGTTCTGAAGGGCATCGACATCAACGTGGACAAAGGAGAATTCGTCAGCATCATGGGCGCCTCCGGTTCCGGGAAAACCACGCTGCTGAACGTACTGTCCTCTATCGATAAAGTCAGCCTCGGCAGCATCAAAATCGAGGGTAAGGAATTTACCGGCATGAAGGAGAAGGAGCTTGCGGAGTTCCGGAAGCATCACTTGGGCTTTATTTTCCAGGATTACAATCTGCTCGATACCCTGACCGTCAAGGAAAATGTCCTGCTCCCGCTGTCCATCAAGAAGGTATCCAAGAAGGAGGCCGATCAGAAATTCCAGCGGATTGCGACAGAGCTTGGAATCTATGACCTCAAGGATAAATATCCGAACCAAATTTCCGGCGGTCAGAAGCAGCGGACCTCGGCGGCGCGGGCGTTCATCCATGATCCGAGCATTATATTCGCCGATGAACCGACCGGGGCGCTGGATTCCAAATCGGCCTCGGACCTGCTCAACAAGCTGAGCGATTTGAACCAGAAGATCCACTCGACGATCATCATGGTGACCCATGATCCAGGCGCAGCCAGCTACTGCAGCCGGGTCGTCTTTATCAAAGACGGTCAAATCTATACGCAGCTGAACAAGGGCGAGCAGTCGAGACAAGCGTTCTTCAACGATATTATCAAAACCCAAGGCGTGCTGGGCGGTGTGCAGCATGAACATTAATTATCTGATCTACCGTAATTTGAAGAAAAATATTAAAAATTATTATCTGTACGTTTTCGCGCTGATTTTCAGTGTCGGCTTGTACTTCTCCTTCGTTACGCTGCAGTACGATCCATCCATGGATGAAGTGAAGGGCTCGGTGAAAGGAGCCGCCGGACTCGGGGCCGCCTCGGTGCTGCTGGTAGCAATTGTCGCCATCTTCCTGCTCTACGCCAATACGATATTCATCAAACGCCGAAGCAAGGAGATCGGGCTGTTCCAGCTGATCGGGCTCACCAAGGGAAAAATCTTCAGGATCCTGAGCGCGGAAAATCTGATCCTGTATTTCGGCTCGATGGTGATTGGCGTTCTTGCCGGCTTCGCCGCTTCCCGGCTGATCCTGATGATTCTGTTCAAGGTGACCGGCGTCGAAAGCGAGGCCACCCTTAGATTTTCCAGCCAAGCCTTGATCCAGACGGCCATCGTATTCGCCGCCATCTACATTCTGATCATGGTCATGAATTTCACATTCATTAAGGGACAGAGCATCCTGTCGCTCTTCCGGGTCGTATCGACCACCGAGAACCGCGTCCGGAAAATGTCGGTTGGCGAGATGATTCTCGGGCTGCTCGGCGTCGGGCTCATCCTGGTCGGTTACTATGTATCCACCAAGCTGTTCAGCGGTGATTTCACAAACATGAATGAATTGTTTATGGCGATGGTCTTCATTCTTGGGTCGGTCATTATCGGAACCTACCTGTTCTACAAGGGATCGGTCAGCTTTATTTTCAATCTGATCCGCAAGAGCAAGGGCGGGTATCTGTCGGTGAACGAGGTGCTCTCGCTCTCCTCGATCATGTTCCGGATGAAGTCGAACGCCCTGCTGCTCACCATTATCACAACCGTCTCAGCGCTCGCCATCGGGCTGCTGTCGCTAAGCTACATCTCGTATTATTCGGCGGAGAAGTCGGCGCAGCAAAGCGTTCCGAATCATTTTGCCATCGCGGTACAGGACGATCTTGCAGCCTTCACGCATGCGCTTGCGGAGGCGGATATTGAATTCAAGCAGACCGATCGGGACGTGATTCAGGTGGACGTCGACGTCTCCAGGATTATCGGTTCCAGCTTTGAAGAAACGGGACAGACCGGCTCCATGATCATCGGGGTCATCAGTGATGAAGGAATTAAAGACGTGGACCTATCCCCGGAAGAAACGCTGTTTACGGGTTCAAGCGATGCGATCCAGCAGTTCATGTCCATTCAGGCCACAGGACAGATTGAGCTTAGCGGAAGCAAGGAGAGCATTCCGCAACAGCTGATCGGAACGAACAAGGACTCCTACATCTCGGTTAATTTTTCCAACGGCGGCCTGCCGACCGCCATTGTCGACCAAACCGTATTTGAACGGTTAA
Organism: Paenibacillus sp. FSL W8-0919; assembly: GCF_038003785.1. Classification (NCBI taxonomy): domain Bacteria; kingdom Bacillati; phylum Bacillota; class Bacilli; order Caryophanales; family Paenibacillaceae; genus Paenibacillus; species Paenibacillus sp. FSL W8-0919. Next base: position 1,446,800 of record NZ_JBBOPV010000001.1, on the reverse strand, counting down.
TGCAGGATCTCGATCCCAAGATCCAGAAGGGAACGACTGTCTACCATGGCATCGATATCGTAGATCCAGCGGCCATCAATCAGGCGAACCAAGTATACATGGATCTGGGGATTGGGGAACATCCCGGTAATTTCTCCCAAATCGGGATGATCACGGACCAGAAGATCAACATGGGGCTAATCATGTTTATCGTTGGCTTCCTTGGCCTAACCTTCCTTATTACTTCCGGTTGTATCCTGTACTTTAAGCAGATGGATGAAGGCGAGGAAGAGAAGCCGACCTACACGATTCTGCGTAAGCTCGGGTACACTCAGGGAAATCTGCTCCGGGGCATTCAGTTCAAGCAGCTCTTTAACTTCGGCATTCCGCTGATTGTGGGATTGTCGCACAGCTACTTTGCGGTTAAATCGGGCTGGTTCTTCTTTGGAACCGAACTTTGGACTCCAATGGTTATCGTCATGCTGCTGTACACGGCGCTGTACTCCATCTTCGGCCTGCTGTCCGTGATGTTCTACAAGCGAGTCATTAAAGAGGCGCTTTAAGTAGGGGAACAATATACAAGCAAGTTTGAGGGTTCTTCGAGCGTCTGGGTTTGTTCAAGTTAATAGAATGAAGAAGGTTAGCTAAATCATATAGAAAGCCAGTTTCGGTTGAGCCCGAAGCTGGCTTTATTTTCGCTTGAAGGTTCATTTTTTCAAGTTAAGAATCATTAGAAGCGGAGCGTTCCCCTTTATCCCCTGACTTCAGCAAACGAAATGGGATTAGAGGAAACCCGGGGATAAGAGGGATCGGAAGTACAATCCGCATGTGCAGTGCTGAGAACACCCCTCCTCTAACATTACCAATCCAGCGCCCTGCAGCTCTTCTGCAGCTTGCGGATGTAAACAATCTGGCCGATATGATAAGCATTATGTGTTGCAGCGTTGCTGATGATCTCCCACCACTTGGCCGGCTCCGGAAAACCGCTAACATCCTTCTCCAGGGTATCCGCAGACTCGGACAGCAGCGGCTGCCATCCTAGTAAAACCTCCAGCAGTCGTTTCCTTAGCTCGGCAAACGTCACATGATCCGGAAGGAGAAAGCTGAGATTATTGTCTTCAATTGCAGGCACCGCATCCATACGTTCTTCCCTGTACCGGGTCTGCCACGTTTCATTCCAATAGAGCAGATGCTGAACGATCTCTGCAATGCTGTGACTGTCGTTCGCCGGCGTCCAGAACGCCTCGTCCTCCGTCAGATCCCGGGTGGACTGCTGGAAGGGAATATACCAGCTCGGATCATTCGCACCCGCGAGCAGCTGATTTCTTAACACCTCACTTGCATGCGCCATAAATGCCTCACTCCTCCACGAAAAAATAAATGAGACGCACAGACAATCATTATTCATTGTATAACAGGTCATGTGTGCGGAGATCGGATGAAACGACTATAAACGTTTTTTCCTGAAGAGCTACCACTTAAGCCACAACCCCCTTGTTTACTTTCCTTATGCATCCCGGTTAGGACATGGGGTACAACAGAAAAAGCCTGCAGATCTGCTCCTTACGGAGGTTAATCTACAGGCTTAAGACGGCTCTAAGTGGGCCAGAGAGTGTTTAATGGCGAGCGTCTGGAACTGGAACCTTGTCGTGCCAAATCCAAGGCCAAGGAGCCGTCACCTAAGCTTCTCTGAATACGAATCTTGGTTAGGCAGCCGTTCGGGCAGCCTTCTCTCGGCTTTCTCGTTTCCCGACGAGGAAATAATACAGAATCACCGACAGCGCCAGCAGGACCGCTATGGTCATGTACATGCCCCGGAACCCTGCCAGCGGCGTAAGGAAGCCAAGAAGGAGCGGACCGAACCCGATGCCGACGTCCACAAAAATGTAAAAGGTCGATGTTGCAAGACCGATCCGGTGCGCCGGAGAGCGTTTAATGGCGAGCGCCTGGGAGCTGGACTGTGTCGTGCCGTATCCGAGGCCTACGAACACCGCGGACAGCAGAAGGGTTATTCCATGATGTGCCAGACCGAGCAGCAGGATCCCGATCGCAAAGGATACGATAGCCGGATACATCACAACATTCGCTCCCCGGTGGTCAAACCAGCGTCCGGTAAACGGCCGGGACAGAATCACCACGATCGCATACACGATGAAGAAGTAGGTTGCCGCTTCCACCAGCCCGATTTCCCCCGCAAAGATCTTCAGGTACGACAAAATGCTCGAATATCCAAAGCCCATCACAAAGCTTATGATCGAAATCGGAAGCGCCTTGAGCTCAATGAAGTTGGATAGCCGGAAGCCCTTCATCTCCCGTGCCTGTTCGGCGGTGAGCACCAGCTTCGGAATGCGCATGAATAACGAGGATACCAATGAGAGCACGCCCAGGATTGCACAAAGGACAAAATTGCCTGTCATGGAGGCATGCTCCAGAATCATAAGTCCGATGAAAGGGCCGATTGCCGATGCAATGATGATGCTGACACCATAATAACCTGTCCCTTCACCCCTTCTCGAGTTTGGAATCAAGCTCGCGGCAATCGTGCCGGTCGCGGTAGAGGCCAGCGCGAAGGCCAGGCCGTGGAGGAAACGGACGATGAGCAGCACCGCTAAGCTGTTAATGATGAAATACAAACCGATTAAGACGCTGAATGAGACCAATCCGGTCAACAGCAGCGGTCTTCGTCCGACCCTCTCGATAATGCTGCCTCCGATCAGCCGCCCGATCAGCGCCCCCACCACAAAGATACTGGAAGCAAAGCCGGCCATTCCAGTCGATGCATGGAATTCCTCAGCTGCATAAGTGGGCATAATAACAACCAATAGATAAAAACAAAGAAAGAGCAGGAAATTGACGCCGAACACAATCAAAAAGTCCTTGCTCCATAAACGATCTTGGGAGTTTTCTTGCTGCAAGTTAATCACCTTTTCTTATAATGTTATCCCTGACTGTCTCCATGACACGGATGACGCTGGCTTGTTCCTCAGCGGAGACACCTTCCATAATCTCCATCTCGTAGTCATCGAATAATTGACGAATCTGCAACGCGACATCGATGCCCTTACTTGATAAACGGATTCGCTTCTCCCGCTTGTCCGATGCCGGGATCTGCTCCACATAACCCAACTTGATCAATGCGTTCACCGTTCTAGTCACCGTGGGCTTCTCTACATACAAAACTTTGGACAATTCCACCAAGGTCATCGATTGGTTCGCGTCCAGATAATACATGATCGACCACTGGGCATAATACAGCCCAAAAACCTCGAGCCGCCGGTTCAGTTCATTGACGAACGGGCGGTACAGTCTGAAGTACTGCTGAAAAAAATGTCGGTGGGTGCTCATGGGGAAACCTCCATCCAATTGGTTACTCAAGGTAACTATTTGATTATAGAGTAGTGTTCCGAAAATGTCCAGACATAATGTCTGGTATTCTGATCCTTTTACTCGACGATGCATCAGTTCACCTAACAATGCCCATCGACCGTTTTTCAACACAGGTTATTCAGAATATATTCAGATTCATATGATTTAATTGGTATATTCCATCCGTCTTCTAGACAGATATTACAGGATTTGTGTGGTGAGGATGAATTGACGTTATCGGAAATACAACAAGAAGCGCTGGAACAGGCCAAGAAGCATGGGAGACTTGTCCGCTGGAAGAAAGGCGGATACTGGACGTATGAGGGTGTCTTGACGAAGGCAAGCGGTGATTCGCCATCTGTACCCAACTTGGAATGGTATTGCCGAACCAATACGATTTTCGCGCTTGTTAGGCGCGGGTACATTACAATGGATAATTGGAGCAGCTGTTCGCTCGTACAGAAAAATGATTGAATCCAAGCACCTGACTTGAAATGGCTTCCCTTAAAGCTGGAAGCACCATATCTTTAAGCAAATAACCCCAGAAGGTCGAGAATCGACATCCGGGGTTCTATTTTTTATGGAGGACTTATTACTCATGGCTTGGTTTATTTAACTTTGCGCACTTTCTATTGATCTCTTCCTCATGGCTTTTTAATTCCATGTAACGGACAATCAGCTTATCGAACGACTGCGAAAGTGCGACAACATCTTGATGTACGAATTCAAGACTGCCGGCCATTCGCTCAAGTTCCCTCCTGAGATATTCGAGCTCGTCGGATACATGCTTCAGTTCGTTCTCTATAGAAACCATCACATCCACCCACCCCCATCGTAGCAAGTGATTTATGACAGCTGCCAACGTTTTTGCGGCAAACCTTCTCAAACAGAGAGTTGATCGCTCATTCCTAAACGAACAAACCGTTAAAGCATGCTCCTCTTCATGAAATGTTGAAGGCTACCCGATTCAGTTTCTGCAGCGGCGTCAGGTCAGCAGGGTTATCTAAAATAAACAGTTCCCTATTCAATCGTTGTCGCATGGCGGATCAGAGGTTTCCGTCGTATTCGGCCAATTGCAGGGATCGTGGTTGCATATGAGCGTCCACAACAGCCTCTGCAGCTTCGCGTCACCACCCTTTCGATGGGTTTGCGATAGATTGTACGAATTATGAATTAGTTTAAATTTTAACTATCTGTCATCAGTGGCTTGCCTATAATTATAAAATTTTACTTTAATAAATAAAATACCCATAATTGGGTAATTAGTGCTTGTGTATTGCCTATATCTTCATGTAAATTTTCTTAGGAATGCCCCTTTATGATTGACTCTCGTTTTGGCGTATATCTTTTTGATGAAAGTACGGACCGTGCTTTGACTGATTCCATAAATATCCGCAATTTCAGGCACGTTTTTATTTTCCAGCCATTCGTAGGCGATTTCTTTCTCGCGGTTTGTTAATTCATATTGGTCAAAGAGTGAGTAGGTCAGCTCTTTTTGTAGCATGGGATCCTTTTGGGGTAACTTTTCTTCAATATTTTTGGCCAGATGTTCAATGAGGGGCAGTACAAATGTAACCTCGTGAAAGTAATGAAAACAGAGGCTGAGGTAGCCTATAATAACATGATTTATTCGTATTGGCGTGCAAACGCAGGACAGCTCTGCAAACAATTTATTGCTGTGCTCGGCGCCGATTACGACTGAGACCGATTGATTTTCCATGGATAACGCAATGGCATTGATTCCCGCCTTGTTCATAGCAGAAGATGTTCCGATTTTCAAATGATTTCTTTCAAAATAACCTTTTAACAGCTCCGTCCCGCAATAATCGATAACGGTTCCCTCTGGGTCCGCAATCACAAATAATATTCCTGGTTTCCTCTTGCAACAGATACAGGATTTCTTTTCGCTCGATCAGCCTTTCTTTAATTTCAGAGATGCTGAGGATATTAGGAAAATGATCGTTTACTTTCAGCAATGTTCTTTGGCCCATTATTTTCCCTTCTTCCTTGTTAAGAATAAGTGATTAATAATGAAATCGATCTCCTATTTATCGCCGCTGTGAAGATTCGGTAGCTCTTAGCGAAAAATAAAAAACCTCCATCCATGAAGATTACCATAGCAAAATAGGACGGAGGCTTCCGTCGTATTCGGCAACTGGCTGGCATCACGTATCTTAGCAGATTCGCATTAGCCCCTATAGCTTTGCGTCGCCACTTTTCAGTGGGTTTGCTATTATCGTACGAAACGATTCGATTGGTTTGCTGTCAAAGACGCTGCCGCATGAATATTCCTTGTTATCCGCTGAGAGTCGAACTGCTGTAGTTATACCGCGCTGCGGGAAATCATGTTCCGCATCATTCACCTCCTTTCAGGCAATTGACCGTAACTTTTAAGGAACAGGCAGTTACTGCAGGAGCCTCCCTATAAAAATTTGTGAACAACAAATAGCCTCCGTCAGCTTGTAGACATAGGTAGTAACTAGCAAGAAGTGACGGAGGCTTCCGTCGTATTCGGCAACTGGCTGGCATCGCGGTTCTATGCAGAACCCCATTAGCCCCTATAGCTTTGCGTCGCCACTTTTCAGTGGGTTTGCGATTATCGTACGAACGATTCAATTGTCGAAAGATACAACATATAGTTCTGAATGAATGACCTAATCAAACTATAACTTACATTGTTTTTCATTGAATATAGGCTTCATGACTCAAATTCCCGACAATTTCCTGCTGGATTTTGTAATTTTTTGTCACAAAGTAACTAGCAGAGCGTGTAATATGTCAAAATAACCAGCTTCTCCATGATTTAAAAAAGCTTTGCCGCTTCGGCTGCCCGCCGAAGGCCTTCCTCAATGATTTCCTCGCTTCGATCCCGGAATTGATTATGCCCCTCAATGATAATCGTAGTAATGTCGGTAATCCCGAACACGTTGAGATGATTTTTTACGAAGCTGACCGCCATCTCGGATGGATCGCCCTCCGCATAGATCCCGCCTCTAGCATTCAGCAGTGCTGCTTTTTTGTCACCCAACAGACCGACCAAGCCCTGCTCCGTATATTTGAACGTTTTACGCGGATGATGCATGTAGTCCAGGTAGGCATGCAGCACTGCAGGAACCGTCAGATTCCAGAGCGGGAAGGCAAACACCAATTTGTCGGCGGCAAGAAATTGCTCCAAGTGCCGGTTGACGATGTCCCGAACGGCCTGCTCTTCCTCCGAAAGCTCCATGCCCATGGCTGACTTGAAATTCCCGCTAATCATAATGTCGTCCAGAAGGGGAATGCGTTCCTGATACAGGTCGACCTCAACCACCGCATCATTCGGATGTGCCTCGCGGTAGCTATTGAAAAATGCGTCGTATAATCTGCTTGTGACGGCCCCTTGGCGGTTGTTGGCTTTAATGAATAAAGTGGTTGTCATTAGAATCTCCTCCTATATTTCCTATTTGTAATGAATGGACTCGAAAGCATGCGATATCAGCTTCCCGCCGCTCTTATATGACCGTGCTCCGTTTTCCCGAACCGTAGGGAATAGAACATCAGCATGGCGAGCAGCAGCCCGGCTAGCACCAAATAAATATTGCTGTAAACCTGCCCCTCGGCATAGGCATACAAGGGGTTCCACGATACCTCGGAGCGGATATCGAGCATTGTTCCGTACACACCGGAAGCGATCCCCGCCGAAATAAAATTCAGCATCTGCATCAATCCCATCCCGATGCCGGCTTGCTCTTTCGCTAAGCTAAGGGAGACGGAGTTGGATAGTGCAATCATCCCGAACGTCTGCCCGACATTACCTAGAATCAGGAAGAGAGCAACCGCGACGGCTGAAATGGCGGAGAACGTGGATAAGAGTACAAAGCAAGCGACCAACATAATCATGGCGGTTAGAAACAGATCCGTGTTCCCTTTGGCATCGGCCAGCTTTCCCCCTGTCTTCCCGAGCAGAGCGGAGGCCGCGGCGGCCGGCACCATGACAAATCCGATCCAACCTGGAGGCAGCGCATGAATCTCTGCCAGCAGCAACGGGCTTAGAAAATGCAGCGCAAAGGCCGCGCCGCTGAACAGAAACATGATGACAAGCCTAACCGAATACTCTTGATTCCGGAACAAAACCGGGCTCACGAACGGGACGGATGCACGATGAATCCGGACAATGAACAACGCGGCTACCAGCAGTCCGGCTAGCGGAAGCCACCAGATTCCGTTCGTTATTCCCAGCAGCAGACAAGTGATCGCGACAGCCAGCAGGCCGCCTCCCAGCAGGTCGAATGATCCTGGAAACTGAGGGTCTTCGTCCTTCAGATATTTCCGGTAAAAAGGAAGCGTGATGAGAATCAGCAAAGGGATGCTGAACAGCCAGCGCCAATGAGCAAAGCCGGCCACTAGCGAGGACACCACCGGCCCAAGCGCGCTGCCGATGGACAATCCAATAAAGGCTGTCGCCATGGCTGCTCCTCTTCGCTCCGGCGGGAAGTAGCGAATCGGTATAAGCGTTGCCGCCGCCGGTATCGCCGCCGCGCCGATCGCCTGAAGGCATCTTGCGGCAAGGACCATCCAGAATGCCTGGGAGACGAGGCCGACCAGAGAGCCGGCCGCGAACAGCAGCAGACCGAATGACAGCAAATTTTTGAGCTGGTAGCGTTCCGTCAGCTTCCCGTACAGAACCGTGCCGATCCCGTACAGCAGGGAATACGAGGAAGTTACCCAGCTAACCTGAGCGGTGCTCAAGCTGAATTCCTCCCGCATGTCCGGCAGGACAAAGTTAAACATCAATCCGCTCATAGCGGACAGACACAGCGTGAACATGAGGACACGCATCAGCTTCCGAGTCTCCATTAAAGCTTCACCCTCCTTGTGAGTAGAAAATTTTAAACAGCGAGATTAGCATGTCTGTCAGTACTTACTGACGTATGCTTTGAAAAAAACTAGGGGGTTAACGCCCTAGCAAAAATCCGCACACTCTCCTCAATAAAGTCATCCAGCGTTACGGAAGGAAATATCTCCTTGGAATCCAGCTCGTTCATGAACGCGCCAAAGTTCATCATCATAAACGAGATCGCCCGCAGCTCGGGATCTCCGGCAACCAGCTTCCCCTTCTCCGTCATGATCGTAAAATATTTCGTCAACACGTCCAGAAACTGCTTCGGATGCTTGCTGGTCATCTCTCGAAGTCCCGGGAGATGATCACTCTCCTTGATGCTGATCGTGATCAGCTTGCGGTTCCGGATCATCAAGTCATGGTACGTCCGGCTGATCAGAATCAGATCCGCAGTAAGCTCTCCCGTGAGCTTCTCCGCGAAAAGCTTCGTCATTTCTTGACCGTAATGATAGCGTTCGAACGCCATCTCCAGGAGATTTCGCTTGCTGCCGAACTTTCGGAATAGAGTCTTCTCGCTGAGCCCGGCTGCCGAGGCAATCTCCTGCGTCGTGACGCCGTTGTAGCCCTTCCGGGATATCAGATCGATTGCGGCCTGCAGCAGCTTGTCGTCACTGCTTATATGTTGATCTCTACTCATGAAAGTCCCCCCTTCCTACATGAATGTCAGTACTGACTGTCATTCGATGGACTTATCATATTTTACATTGTCTGATTTGTCAAACGGAATTTTAATTGGATTTGCTTGCTTACTCCGCCGGCTCGCCGGCCGCTTCCCACCGGTCGATCTCGGAACGAACCCGAGGCGCAACCTCCGTACCGAGCAGCTCGATCGCCCTCATGACCTCTTCATGCGGCATCGAGCCGACCGGCACGTGCAGCATAAACCGGGTAATACCCACATGCTTGCGAAGATGGATGATCTTCTGAGCGACCGTCTCCGGATCGCCTACATAGAGGGCTCCCTCGAAGCTGCGTGCAGCATCGAAACGGGCGCGATCATAGTAACCCCAGCCGCGCTCCCGGCCGAGCACGTTCATGGCCGCCTGGGTGGAGGGAAAGAACTTATCCGCGGCAAGCTCCGTATCCTCCGCGATAAATCCATGGGAATGCGAGGCGACCGGAAGCTTCGATACATCATGCCCTGCATGGGCGGCCGCTTCTTTATACAGCTTCACGAGCGGGGCGAACTGCAGCGGGCTCCCGCCAATGATCGCCAGCACGAGCGGCAGGCCGAGCAGGCCGGCCCGGACGACGGATTCGGAGTTGCCGCCGCTGCCGATCCATACGGGCAGGGGGTTCTGCACAGGACGCGGATATACGCCCAGATTATGGATGGCCGGGCGATGCCGGCCCTCCCAGGTCACCCGCTCCGACTCCCGAATTTTTAACAACAGCTCCAGCTTCTCTTCAAACAGCTCATCGTAATCATGAAGATCATAGCCGAACAAAGGAAAGGATTCGATGAATGAGCCCCGCCCGGCCATGATTTCCGCGCGTCCGTTCGAAATCGCGTCCAGCGTGGCGAAGTCCTGGAATACCCGTACCGGATCCGCTGATGACAGCACCGTCACCGCGCTTGTCAGCCGGATCCACTTGGTCCGGGAGGCAGCAGCCGCAAGCACGACCGCAGGGGACGAGGCCGCATAATCTTGGCGATGATGCTCGCCTACTCCATATACATCCAAGCCGACCTGGTCGGCCAGCACAATTTCCTCCACGACCTCGCGCAGCCTTTGGGCGTGGCTGATCAATTCGCCGGTGTGAACGTCCGGCACGGTTTCAACAAACGAGCTAATTCCGATTTCCATCATCGGTTCCTCCTAGTAACGTATCGTTATGTGTATGTTTCACAGACGCTATATTTTCTTTAGTTAATATATCTTTATATTGAACGTTTACGCATCTTTTTTCAAGTGGAAAAACGTCAGGGCTGCAGCCTAAGGTTATCGGCATCAACAGATTCAAAAAAAAGACCGGCACTTCTCCCGAAGGCCGGTCTCTCCCTATGCGGTTTATTTCTTGGCAAGCAAGTATTCCTCGAGGCGGTCCCAAGTTTGCGTAATGCCTTCCTCCATGCCCATTTCGAGCACCTTCTTAAGCTCATCCGCGGATTGATATACGGTCCGGGAGACGATCTTCGTTCTTCCGTCCAGCTCCTCGAATGTCATCGTTGTTGTGGACGCTGGAAGTTCCTCGGAAGTATTGCCTTCGGCATCGGAGAAATAATCGGTGTAAACGATTTTGGTAGGCTTCTCAATCTCATGGTAGACCGATTTCCCCCATGACTCCATGCCATAAAATTCTCCTTGATTCTTATCCATGCACGTCATGCAATAATGCCATGAACCGCCGGGACGAAAATCCATGTTCGACACGGTTGTCTCCCAGCCACGCGGACCCCACCAGTGCTTCAGATGCTCCCCGTCCGAGAACACCTCGAATACGAGCTCTCGCGGCGCGTCGAATACACGCTCCAACACAATTACAGGTCCTTCCACTCGGGTAATCATTTTGCTTGTCATCATCATTTCCTCCTCAAGTTTAAGTTAGGCTATGGGTCCTTCTTCTCGCCCGATTGCAATTTCTTCAAGTATGCGTCCAAGCTGTCAAAACGTTCATTCCATATTCTGCGGTAATCATTCAGCCATGCATCCAGCTCTTGAAAGGGCTCCGAGCGAAGCATGTAGTTTCGCCTGTTCGCTTCCGCCTGAACCTCTACCAATCCGGCCTCCAGCAGCACCTTCAGATGCTTCGAAGCCTGAGGCTGGCGAATCTGCAGACGTTCGGCGATATCACCCACCGTCATCGGACCTCCGAGGAGCAGCTCTACAATCGCAAGACGGCTCGGCTCGGCTAATGCACTAAATATCGCTTGCTTCATTCCTGGTGGTGACGGTTATAGAACCGAAGCTTCGGGGAATACGGCTTTTGTCTACTGTCTATTCCAGCCACCAACATCACCTCGATGCGTTTATTTGATTATGCCGTGTTCTTGAATTGAATATACCACACTAGGAATATTCCTGTAAAGGAATATTTATTTTGTTCACATCACTTATGCATTCAGCCGCTATATTCGCCTTCCTTCCCCCCCGCTTCTCCATTCCATTAACATCGGTCACACCTGCATGGGCTTCTGCATAGCATATGATGAAAATCATAAATCACCATTCGTATAGGATTGTACAAACCAACGAATGTATCTGCTGCCTATACGGATGCAAGCTTGCAGAGGGCCGGTAGCCAAGCGGTGGCCACTGCCGTTTGCAGACTCTTGCAAGCCGTGCATGGCAGCATGAATCCCATGAAGGAGTGAAGTTATATGGCATTTTTGCCGCCGCAAGGACCACCAGAACTGCAAGGACCCCAAGGACCGCCTGGGCCGCCAGGACTGTTGGGACCACCGGGACTGCAAGGAATGCAGCAAGGACCGACATCCCCTCCTCCCCAGTTCATTCCCCAGAACCCCGCCGCAACTTCCGTCACCGGAGCTGGCCCTTCAACCTTTGCGGTTGATCCCGGCGCCATTCGGGGCTGTCTGTTCCGGTTCACGTTTATATGGCCTAGACGCGGGAGGGGCTTTTGGTTCTTCCCAACGTTCGTAGGACGTACTTCTGTAGCAGGTTTCCGGTGGACCGGAAGCACCTGGGTATTCTCGGGCTTTGATTTAAGAAGAATCGAGTCCTTTACTTGCTTTTAATAGTCCGGATCCGACATAGTATCCGCGACTGGCGATGATCATGCCGAAACATGGAATAATTGCCTGAATCAAAAAAAGGGATTGCTGTTCTTCGGCAGCACTCCCTTCCCCAAGCCAATTCCAAAGAGCAACGTACACCGGCTTACACAACCGTTTAGCGGTGTCGAAACGACCGTACCCTCCCCGTACAACGATTGGACAAGCTCTTCTCTCCAAATAATAACTTGATTATATTTCATCATCGTTAAATAATATGTAGCAGGCCTGCTTAAACCGATTATAAAGATTGGGATTATCAATATATTAGAAGCAGCAGAAAGGTTGACAGAACACAATGGCATTATCCCAGCAGCTTAGTAACAGCAATCCATCCATTAAACAACCGTTTCCCGTGTCCATTCTATCGCTTACGGTCGGCGCGTTTGCGATTGGCATGACGGAGTTCGTCATCATGGGAATTCTACCGAATGTCGCCGCAGATCTAAACGTCAGCATCGCGATGGCGGGCCAGCTGATCACGATGTACGCTTTGGGGGTTGCCGTCGGCGCTCCCATCCTGACGATTCTTACGCATAAAATTCCGCAGAAGAAGCTCCTTCTTCTGCTAATGGGACTATTCATATTCGGCAACGGAATCTCCGTGTTTGCACCGAATTATGCCGTTCTCATGGGCGCCCGGATGCTGACGGCGTTAACGCACGGCACCTTCTTCGGGGTCGGCGCGGTGATCGCCTCCGGCCTCGTTCGCCCGGACAAACGGGCTGGCGCCGTCTCCATTATGATGGCCGGCTTGACGATCGCCAATATAATCGGCGTCCCGCTCGGTACCTTCATCGGTCAACAGATGGGCTGGCGCGCCTCCTTCGGCGCAATTGCCATCATGGGCGTCCTTGCGCTGGTCGGCATCCTGATCTTCATTCCGCAGATTCGCCAGGAGCAGTCTTCAGGCATTGTCCAGCAGGTGAAGGAGCTTTTGAAGCCCAAGCTGACGCTGTTTCTGCTCATTGGCGCGCTCGGCAATGCCGGCCTGTTCGCGGTGTTTACCTACATCGCTTCCCTGCTGATCGAGATTACGGGATACGCGGAGGCAAGCGTCACGTGGATCCTCATTTTATTCGGCTGCGGCGTTACGCTGGGCAACATCGTTGGCGGGAAGCTGGCCGATTGGAAGCTCATGCCTTCGATCCTAAGCATCTATTTCGCGACCGCCGTCATCCTGGCGATCCTGACGTTCACCATTCACCAGCCGATATTGGCTGTGGTAACCATTGTGCTGTGGGGAGCGGCCTCATTCGCCGTCATGCCCGGCCTGCAAATTCGGGTGATGAACTTGGCGCAGGGAGCGCCAGCGCTCGCCTCAACCTCCTCCCATTCCGCCGGCAACTTGGGGAATGCGGCCGGGGCTTTCATCGGAGGGCTTGTCATCACGCATCTAAGCCTGAACGCCCTGCCTTGGGTAGGGGCCATTCTGGCGGGAATCGCCTTCTTATTGGGCCTCGCCTGCTATATCTCCGAGCGCAAGACCGGGGATGCAGCCGTGAAGGCATGAGACGAGGTATGCCAGAATAGTTAATGATGTGCTTCCTGGCTTTTTCTTGAAGATAGACCATATCTAAAATTCCGAGGAGGTCCTCCATGCCGCGACTTATGAAGTTCAGCCTCATATTCGCAGCCATTGCAGCTGTACTCTATGTCATGATCTATGATTTCGGATTCCCCAAATTTCCGTATGAGATCCGAATGAGCTATCCTGCCGTACAGTACACTGCGGAAGATCCCTCCTCTGCCGTTCCTACGACCATCGAAATTGAGGGAACTTATTATCGCCGGTTGTTCCAAGAGCCGCTGTTCGACGGATCGATTCGGGTCCCTCTGTATGACTTCACGATGAGCTCTGATCCTGATACTGAGTATCCGCTGTATCGTTATGACCGCATATACGAAGACCCGCAGGGAAGCAGCAATGACACCTATATCTCCTTCTTGAATTATCCATCGTACACGTTCAAATCGAATGGCGCGATTGATAGCGTAACGATCGAGACGCTCGGTCAGCTATACATGAAGGACCGCTTTCAGCAAGTATTGATTCAAGTCACCCGCGATCCGGACGTAGACGCGAATCCATGGTTCATCGTCGCTCCGGCAGCGACCATCGAGGAGGCCGAGCAGCTGCGGAAACACATACTTCCCTAGGCTCTGTTCATAGGCGGCATACTTATCGTCAAGCCTGCTGAAGATCACCCGGCCTTTTACTCATAAATCGCTCCAACCATTGAATGTCCATGGCAAAAAGCCCCGGATTCCCTATAATTAAGGAATCCGGGGCTTTTCAATTTCAACTCGGCGCTTCCCTGCTTAAGCTTAGGATCGGTTTTCCAGCTCAATCTTCAGCGCCTCATAGTGCTCCATCAGCTCGCCCATAATCGGATGCTCGCCCGCAATGCCCGTATACTTGGACGCCGTATCGCTTGGTCCGATCTCGCGAACGGAGCGCTGCAGCTCAGCGCTTTCCGGGTCCTCAGGCACGTCGAACAGCAGCGCGGCCGCCATCGATTTGGCCAGGCTTTTGTATGCCAGTCCGCTTTCGAAGGCCAGCATGGCCGGGGACACGAGACGGTCCCCGGGCGACAGCTTCCGGATCGGGGAGCGTCCTACGCGCACCACCTCATCGGTAAGAGCCGGGTTGCGGAAACGGTCCAGAATGGTTGCAATGTATGCCTGATGCTCCGCCGGATTGAAGCCGTGCTTGTGGATCAGCGCCGCGCCGGTCTCATCCAGGACGGCACGGACATGCTTCGCCACCTCATCGTCCTTCACCGCATCCTGAATCGTCTCGTATCCTTTCAGGAAACCGATGTAGGCAGCGGAGCAGTGCCCGGTATTCACCGTGAACAGCTTGCGTTCAATGTACGGCTCCAGCCGGTCCACATAATGCACGCCCTCGACCGGCTTGAAGCCATCCAGCATCTGCGAACGGTCCACTGCCCACTCATAGAAAGGCTCGACAACCACCTTGAGCCGGTCCTCATGCTGCTGGAGCGGTACAATCCGGTCAACGGCCGCATCCGGGAACGCAATGCTGGAATCCGCCTTCCGTCTCGTCTCCTCATCCAGCAGGCCATAGACATGCTCTTTCAGCTGGGTGCTGCCGCCGATGGCATTCTCGCAAGCGATAATGTGAAGCGGAGCAGCCTCCCCCTGCAGCCGGAGCTTTAGTCCTTCCGCAATCGTAGGCGCGATAAACTTCAAAATATTGACGCCTACCGCCGTTGTCACAATATCGGCTTCCGCAACTGCCCGCGCAGCCGCTTCGGGCTCCGAGGCGCTGTTCAGCGCAGTGATGCCCTTGACCACCGTCGTCTCCTGACCTTCGCTGGCAAGCGTCACCGGATACTCCCCGCGTGCTTTCAGCTCGGATACCAGCTCTTCGTTCACATCGACGAAGCAAACCTCGTAGCCTGCTTGAGACAGAAGAAGTCCGATAAACCCGCGCCCGATGTTGCCTGCTCCGAAATGGACCGCCTTCATGCGCCCATTCCCCCTTCGAAGATGGCGAGGATCTCCTCCTCCGTCGAAGCGTTCATAACCTTCTCAATGCTCTCGTCATCGGTGAAGATCATCGCTACATTCGTCAAAATCTCCATATGGTCGCCGCCGGCAGCCGCAATGCCGATAACGATGAAGGCCGGCTCGTCGCCGCCAAAATCAACGCCCTCCGGGAAGCGAACGATGGACAGGCCCGTAGAAGCGACCATGCCCTTGGCTTCTTTCGTGCCATGAGGTATGGCGAGGCCGCCGCCCATGTACGTGGAGGCGATCTCTTCGCGCTCCAGCATTTTGTCCACATAGTCCTCCGACACATGGCCCGCCTTCACCAGCAGGTTGCCTGCCATGCGAATCGCTTCGCTCTTGCTGCTCGCCTGAGCGTTCAAAATCACTTTTTCTTTCGACAGTATGTTGGTCATCGTTAATCTCCCTCTTTCTATAGTCTATGTTCGATTTGTCCGTGTACTTATGGTCTATGATTCAAAAAATGCTGCAGCTCCTCCGCCAAGAAGGAGCGTATCTCTTCTTCGCTGCCCTGCTCCATCAGCTCGATCAGCTCGGAGCCGAGCAGCATCGCGCTAATCTCGCTCAGCACCTCCAGACTCTCCTTCGGGAGCTGCTTCGGGGCGAGCATCAGCAGGATGACGTCGGCCTCCAGCCCCTCTTCGAGCGGAACGGGCTCCGCCAAACGGAAGAGCGTGATTGAAGGCTTCGCAATGTGCCGGCTCCGGGTATGGAACAGCGCGAGCCTCGTCTCGGGGATGAGCTGCGTGCCCATCCGTTCCCGCTCAAGCAGGCGGTTCACCACGCTCCCCGGATCATGTACCGCCTCCAACGCATGCATGCGCGATAACGCGTCTGTCAGCGTTCCTTCCAGATCCGCCGGAGCATTATCCAGGCGGTATACATGGAAGCCGTCTAACAGCGCCACGATTTCGTTCATGAGCGCGGCCTGCATCCGCAATCGCTCGAAGGATGCGGCCTTGCGCTCATCTTGCCCTGCGGCAGCAGCGCCTCCGCTGCCCCCTGCCGGCTTTGTCGCCGCGCGCTGGAGGAAATGGAGCAGACGCTCCTTATCATCTGCCGTAAGCAGCGGGCTCAGCCGGATGTATTTATCTTTTGAAAGGGGCAGGTCAATCGTGGAAATAATCAGATCATACTGCTCCTCCGGCATCCGCGCCGCTTCATACCATGACGCGTTGCCGAGAACCTCGATCTGAGGCATCTCCTTGCGCAGCCGGGTTCCAAGAAGCCTGGATGAGCTTAGCCCGCTTGAGCAGACGAGAATCGCCCTCACAGGCTGCTCCGGCTGATTCAGCCGTTCAATGGATGCGCCGAAATGCATGACGAGAAAGCCGATCTCTTCATCAGGCACATCCAGCCCGTTTCGGATTTCATCCACCGCCTGACGGACGATGCCGAACAGCTCCTCGTAATCCTTGCGGATCGGACTCAGCAGCGGATTACGGATGCGGGTGCCCTCCCGGAGCCGCTTCATTGCGGCACCCAGATGCTCCACCAATCCGGCCCGAAGCGTCCGGTCCTCTTGAAAATCCAGCCCTGTCCGCTTCGCCACCGCTTCGGTCAACCGGTGCGCAATCTCCACCATTTCGACATCGGAATGGGCGAGCTCGATAATCTCCGACATTTCGCCCGCTGCGTCAAACAATTTTGCGATATAAACAACCTCTGCGTCGGAGAGCCTTAGGTCCAGCGTATTTTCCAGCCGGACGGCAAAGCTTCTTGCGTCAGCCAGCATCGCTTTTGCGCTTCCTGCCTCCTCGGGCCGGATGGATTCAATCGGACGCCCCTGCCGAATTCGGCTTACGGTGACCGATAGAGCGATCAGCATCCGTGTGTAGGCTTCTTCGGTTAAGCTCTCCGTCCAGCTCCAGCCCATATCCCATAGGGCTCTTTCAACGTCCAGAAGGACAGGCTTGTCGATCATGGACAGCAGGCGGGCGATGGCGGGATGACTGTAGTCTTCGTAGCCGTCTCCGACCAGATCGGAGTAATCCACATGCTCATCGGCCAGCCTGCAGATTGCCCACCGCTTGCCGCTCTCCGCCCCTTCGATCTCGACGCCATATCCCCTGCGCCGGATCAGCGACAGTCCGAACCGCTTCATCCACGGCTCGACCTCATCCAGATCATTGCTGATGGTCGGAACCGTGACCTTCAAGCTGTGGGCCAAGGCAAACAGCTTAACCGGCTCCTCGGCTTCCAGCAGCGCGCAGAGCAGAAGGATTTTCCGCTCTTCCCCGGAGTAATCTGCGGGCTTGCCTGCGATCAGCCGTGCCCGAAGGCTTGCTTCGGCCCCGGGCGCCTTGCTCTCCAGCCGGATGCCCGTTCCCGACTTTTTGTAAAGCAGTACCCCCGCACCCTGTAGATGCTCCTCAACGGCTTCCAGCTCCCGATGGACCGTTCTGACGCTGACCCCGATCTCAGACGCGATCTCTGCAGCCGTCATGCCCTCCGGTCTGTCGAGCAAGAGCAGAAGCAGCTGGCGCTGCCGGGCAGTTATAGGTTCCAGATCCATGCCTCCCTTCTGCACGAAATGGAGACAACGCCGGCGTATAGGCGCCAGCGTGTCATATCGTTACTGCAATATTAATCTTTCAGACGTTCCACAAGCTCATCATATCTCGGGCTCTTCAGGAAGTTGTCGATCGAGATATGCTCCGCATTCGGATTTTTGGCGATGGCCCGTTCCGTCAGCGTCTTCTGCGTGATGACGATATCCGCATCGTCCGGAATTTCGCTGACCGCCGAGTTCACGACGGTAATGTTCACGCCGGCCTGCTGCAGCTTCTTCCGGAGGACGGAAGCGCCCATCGCGCTCGAGCCCATGCCTGCGTCGCAAGCGAATACGATTTTGTTGATATTCGTCTTATCCGCGTTAGCGACAGCAGCTGCGGCAGGAGCGACTTGATCATTCATGCCGCCTGTCTTCATCGCCTTCATTTTCGCAGAGGCTTCTTCCAGGTTCGGCTCCTCTTCACCCTTCTTACCCGTTTTGAGCAGCACTGCCGCAACGAGGAAGGATGCGATCGTCGCCGTGATGACACCGGACAGGACGGCCAGCAGCCCGCCTTTAGGCGCCATGGCAAAGTAAGCGAAGATGCTTCCCGGCGATGCTGGGCCTACAAGTCCAGCACCAAACAGCTGGAAGGTGAACGTTCCGACTACGCCGCCCGCGATGGCAGCGAGAATCAGTACCGGCTTCATCAGAATGTACGGGAAATAAATCTCATGAATCCCGCCCAGGAAGTGAATAACGACTGCGCCCGGTGCGGAAGCCTTCGCGGATCCGCGTCCTACAAGCCAATAAGCCAGCAGGATGCCGAGGCCCGGGCCGGGATTGGATTCAAGCATATACAGCACGGACTGACCGATCCGGGCCGATTCCTCGGTTGCAATCGGGCTCAATATCCCGTGGTTGATCGCATTGTTAAGGAACAGGATTTTCGCCGGTTCAATAATAATGTTGACCAGCGGCAGCAAATTGGCATTGACCAGCACGTCGACGCCCGCGGACAGTGCCTTGGTAACCCCCTGAATCAACGGTCCGATGCCGGTATAGGCGATAAGAGCAAGCACTCCGCCAATAATACCGAGCGAGAAGTTGTTGACCAGCATTTCGAAGCCGGATTTGATCTTGCCGTCGATCAGTTTGTCGAATTGCTTCAGCACCCACGCTGCGAGCGGTCCGACGATCATGGCTCCTAGGAACATCGGAATGTCCGATCCGACAATAACCCCGACTGTAGCGACTGCACCGATGACGGCCCCCCGTTTGTCGTGGACCATCTGCCCGCCGGTGTAACCGATCAAGAGTGGCAGCAAGTAGCTGATCATTGGACCGACCAGCTTGCCGAGCGTTTCGTTCGGGAACCAGCCGGTCGGGATGAATAAGGCCGTAATCAAGCCCCAAGCGATAAATGCGCCGATGTTCGGCATGACCATACCGCTCAGGAGACGGCCGAGCTGTTGAATTTTGACGCGTATGCCTCCGCCGGATGCGTTGGCCTTCGTCTCAGTGGACATGATGCGATACCTCCAGTCCTTATTTTGAAATATATAAAAAAATCGGTTGTGTCATGAACCATGTCTGACATCTTTATGTTAAGGCATTTTGGTAAGCGCACTCAACGAAAGGAAAATTCGGTTTCGGCAAGAATATTGTTGACAATTTTTAAATGGATCATGTTTGTTATTTGAAAATATCTCCCGATAGGCAGTTCTTTCATAGTTCACGGCCAGTTTGATCCTCATAAATTCTCGTTTTTCCCGTTGATTTTCGTTTCATATAGGTTATACCTATAAATTATATTTAATTTATATATTTCCTTAATGAGGCAAGGGTGGGTTACGATGGAGCCAGCCAATCATTTCGAGAGGAGTTTTGAACTATGGACCCGTCGGTAAAAGACCTGTTTGACGCTGTCGCCGGTGACTATGACCGGGAGCGCCGGCAGCTGATCCCCTGTTTTGACGATTTTTACGGAATGGCGCTGTCTCTCGTTGAGAGCGACCATCCATCGCCGCGTATCCTGGACCTGGGAGCCGGCACCGGACTGTTCTCCGGCATGGTGCTGCATAAGCACCCGCATGCCCGCTTAACCCTGATGGACCTGAGCGACAAAATGCTCGAAGGCGCCCGCCGAAGATTCGCAGGAGCGGATCAGGTCCGCTATATTACCGGCGACTACGCGGACTATCCATTCCGCGAGTCTTACGACATCGTCATCTCCTCCCTGTCGATCCACCATCTGACCCACCCTGCCAAGCAGCGATTGTTCCATGCTGTGTACGGGGCCCTCGAGCCGGGCGGGATCTTTGTGAACGCCGATCAGGTTCGGGGAAGGCACACGAGCTCCGATGAATACTACCGGCAGCGCTGGCTGGAATCGATTCGCCGCAGCGGCTTATCCGAGGCAGCGATCGAAGCTTCGATCAAGCGGCGGGCGGTTGACATTAACGCGTCATTGGAGGACCAGCTCCGTTGGATGGAGGAGGCGGGCTTTCAGGAGACGGACTGCATGTATAAGCATTTGGATTTTGCCGTGTTCTTCGGAAGGAAGCCGAGTTAAAACAAACGAAAACAAGCTCGTTCCTCAATAAGAGGAAGAGCTTGTTTGTTCAGATTGTCGAGAAACCCTGTCCTTTTAAAGGATCAGGGTTTCTCTGTATTTCCAAAGTAACTAAGTTAAGAAAAATATGAGGGGGCTACCCCCGTTTTTCCAGGCGATCCAGGTGGATCGCCATCTTCTTCATGTTCTGCACGGCTGCCGTCATCAAGGCCTGTTCCCTGACGTTCTGCAAACCGCGCAAACGGCAATAGCGAAACCCATGGAGCTCTTTGGCATCCGCGAAGCTTCGCTCAATCGTTTCTTTTCGTTTTCGGTAGAGATATTTCCCGGATCGACTCAACCGGTTGCCTCGCACCCACTCTTTGCTGTCCTCCCAGACATGACGGGTTACCACCTTTCGGTGGTTGCGAGACCGTGTGCATTCGTTTAATAACGGGCA
Source organism: Paenibacillus sp. FSL W8-0919 (assembly GCF_038003785.1). NCBI lineage: Bacteria > Bacillati > Bacillota > Bacilli > Caryophanales > Paenibacillaceae > Paenibacillus > Paenibacillus sp. FSL W8-0919. The sequence goes on along the minus strand of NZ_JBBOPV010000001.1, from coordinate 1,425,795 downwards.
GTTCTTGCAATGCTGTGGATCCGAAGCGTACTGCCGGTATCCCTCGCGGTTGGTCGTCGTGTACGGTAATTCGTGCTTCGCTGGACAGACATAAACATTACGCTGTGCGTCATAAGTGAACTTCCATTTTGGGAATAAACCTTGGGTTGAGTGAAATCTTCGGTGAGCAATAACGGCAAAAATATTTCGGCTTTGCAGCCCTTTGCAAATGGGTGAAGTCAAATACCCGGAGTCCAGAGCAACGGCTTCGACTTTAAAACCAAATCGTTGTTGTTGACGATCCAAACGGGATAAATACGGTACAGAATCATGGACATTTCCAGCGGTGACATGTACATCCGTAATCATATTGTATTTCAGGTCCACAGTACGGTGATCTAAGTAGAAAAATCCTTCCGGTTTCCCATCACGGATCATATAACCGCTGTCGGGATCTGTCGTGCTCACTTTGACTTCCTTTTCCTCGATCACGTCCTCTCTAGGCTTTAGCGCTTTTTTCCATGTGCATTCCGGTCAGCCTCCACGGCAGCATTAAGTTCACTCACATAGTCACGGGTGTTTTGTAAAACCTGCTCCTTTGTGTATTTATGCTTGTTCGCACTCGCTTTGACGTGGGTTGAATCGGTAACTAAGACACGTCCGCCCACCATACGGTGCTGGATAGCTTGAAGCACAATCTCATCGAAGATCTCCTGAAAAATCTCGGTGTCTTTAAAGCGAGTGCGACGATTCCAGCTAATCGTAGAATGGTCAGGCACTTTGTCGGTTAGACCTAACCCCAAAAACCAGCGGTAAGCAAGATTGGTTTGAATCTCACGTTCGAGTTGGCGTTCGGAACGGATGCCATAAAAATAACCGAGGAAAATCATTTTAAATAACACGACAGGGTCGATAGCTGGCCGCCCATTATCAGCACAGTAAAGCGGACGAACCTTTTCGTCGATGAAAGAGAAATCGATATACTTGTCCACTTTACGGAGCAGATGATCTTGAGGAACCAATTCTTCAATCGAAACAAATTCGTAAGCCTGCTGTTTTTCTCGATTCGAACGCAACATATGTAACACCCTTCCGAACGGTTTATTTAATACCATTATACAACATTAACGCGGTGTCGTGTTGAATTAAATTCACAAGAAAATAGCTGTCGAGACTTTCTCGACAGCCTGGAAAACAAGCTCGTTCCTCAATAAGAGGAAGAGCTTGTTTGTTATTCGCTTATCTCTACTGATGATCTACTGCCTGTCCGGCACGCCGTCAAGCTTCATCATCCGCATGGATGTGAAGAATATAGCCTTTGCCCCGGATGCTCTCGATCCCAAGCAGTCCGCGGGTCTTCTTCCGAACCCGGTAGATGAGGGCATTCATCTCCTCTGCGCTAACATCCGGCACGTCGTCCGGACCCGCCTCCCGCTCGGGCCAGACCAGGAGCTTCAGCTGCTCTTTGGATACGAATTGCTCCTTGTGATGGAGCAGCAGTTCAACGCATTTATATTCTTTTTCCGAGAAGGCAATCACCGTTCTCCCATGAACGAGCTCCTGCTTATAGGGGTTGAGCGTTATGCCTCCCGTATCCTCGGCAGCCGCCAGATGTTTCATGAGCGGCGTAATATCCATCGTCTCATCCATTCGAAGCACCGAGAAGGTTAACACGACCAGATCACCGGCCAGCGCCACGGAATCCCCATGCTGCAGCGGAGCCTCTCCATTCGGTTCCAGCCGCTGCTGATTGACGAAGGTTCCGTGCTTGCTGTTCAGATCTTTAATGCTGAATTGTCCGTCCCTGTAGATCAGCGCTGCGTGCTTGCGGGACACGTACACATTATCGAACGTGATATCCGGATCCCACTGCTTGCCCTTGCGCCCAAGCACCGTCATCGATCTCCTCAAAGGGATCACATCTCCGCGCTCGTACGGGTTCCCCCGTTCCACCATCAAGTAGGAGGATCTATCCATCATGCTACCTCCTGATTATCGTAATATCGCCCATGCTTTGTTTCATTTATCAGATCGCTATTATGCAATTGTTATGCTCCAGCCATTGAGTATGCGCCCAAAATCACTAACATGGATAAAGAGAATGAAGCTAGAGATATAGAGGAAGCCGAAACGCTCGGCTCTTAACAGTAACGATTTTGGGGGATTGAATCATGCGTATTCGAAAAAGCTGGAGGAACGTCATTCTGGTTATTCTCATCATACTCGGATTTCTGTATGTTAACAACTCGTCGCTATTCACCAAGGAACGCGAAGGTGAGCCCTTGCTGCTCGCGCATCGGGGGATCGGCCAAACCTTTCCGATGGAGGGAATTGAATCCGATACATGTACCGCTTCACGTATTTACATACCGGAGCATGCCTTTCTGGAGAACACCATACCATCCATGAAGGCAGCCTTCGATGCCGGCGCGGATATCGTGGAGCTGGATATTAAGCCGACGAAGGACGGCCAGTTCGCCGTATTCCACGACTGGACGCTGGAATGCCGGACGAATGCACACGGCTCGGTCAAGGATTATACCATGGAGCAGCTGAAAAGCATCGATATCGGCTACGGCTACACGGCGGATCAGGGAGCCACCTATCCGTTCCGGGGGAAGGGCGTCGGGCTCATGCCGTCCCTATCGGAGGTGCTGGCTGCATTTCCTGACGGCGAATTTCTGATTCATATCAAAAGTCAGGATGCCGGCGAAGGGGAGCTTCTGGCCGCCTATCTCGCCCAGCTGCCGGAAGACCGCTTAAGCCGGCTCACGGTATATGGCGACGATGCGCCGATCAGCGAACTAAAATCGAGGCTCCCTGCGTTTCGGGTCATGTCGATGGATTCTCTGAAGAGCTGCCTCATCTCTTATATCGGTGCCGGCTGGAGCGGCTATATGCCGTCGGTCTGCCGCAATACCCAGCTGCATATTCCCGAGAAGTACGCCCCTTATTTGTGGGGCTGGCCCGATAAATTCCTGAACCGCATGGACCGCATCAATACGAGGGTCATTCTGGTCGCCGGAGACGGCGGATGGTCGGAAGGCTTCGATACGGTCGAAGATCTGAAGAGGCTGCCGAAGAACTACAGCGGCGGCATTTGGACCAACCGGGTGGATGTCATCGCACCGGAACTGACGATCAAGAAATGACATGGAGCAAGGCGCGCTTGCTTCTTGGCCATACCCCCAGCAATGGGGGTATTTTTTTCATGTCCGCATCCCCGCGCCATAAGCTCAACGCCTGCCTGCCAATTGAAATCAAGGCAAAGTTTTTGGGCCCATCCAGCCGATGATTTATATAGACCAGAAGGATCAGACCGTGACGAGGTGCCACCGAACTACCGTTGATTAGGAGAGGATATTTTTTGGCCAGAGACACTGAGAAAAAAGGATGGTTTAAAAGCGTGCTTGCCCCGCAAGCCCCATCAGAGAAGGAGCCTGCGGAAACGGCGCCGGTCCCGGCCCCGGCCGAATCGGTGATGGAAACATCCGGGCCCGCGCATCCTGCGCAGCCCCCGGCAGATCATCAGAAATCCCTGTTATCGAAGGATAACCAGGACAAAATCGCGCTGGACGTGATCGTATCGATTGAAAACATGCTCAAGGAGCGACAATTGCTGTCTTATAAAAACAACGGTCTGGAGGATCAGCTGGCGGCGGCAAACGAGACGATCCAGCGGCTGAAGCAAGAGCATATCAAGAAGGATCAGCTGATTCAGGAGAAGAGCAAGGAAATCCGCGAGCTCGAAAACACGCTGACCCACAAGCAGATGGGCTACGATCAGCTTCTTGAGGACTATAAAGAATTCCAGCTTAGCTCCAACCTGGCTTATGAGAAGCTGTCCGGACAGCTGGAGACAGAAACGGCGAAATACGGGAAGCTTTATGAGGAATCCACGAATGCCCAGTACCAGAGCATGCTCAAGATTAATGAGCTGGAGGACAAGATCCGGGAGCTGCAGATCGAGAATCAGAAATATGCCGAGCAATATCGGAAGATCGCCGACGAAAAAGCGGAGCTCTTGCAGACGATTCAGGACTTCACCGAGAGAATGGGCTTCTCCTTCGCACCCAAGACATCAACGACGCAGATGCCGGAGTAATTCCGCGGATCCGCAGCAAGAGAAAGGAGATCCATCATGTCCGTCTTTTACGGAAAAGTGATTGAATTGCAAGACATTGAACAGCATGAAGGGCAGTATGGCATGCGAATCCGGCTATCGGCCGCCGAGTCGTTCGAATATGTCTGGGCCATCGATAATGCGACTGCAGAGAGCCTGCTGGCGATTGTAGACTTTGACGGCATTCATAAATACCGGCTGTCCCGGCATACCGTATGGGATGCTAATCGTCGGCAGTACATAGGCTACATCACCAAAACCCGCCGCGATCAGAGCATCCGTTATCCCTTCGTCTGCTCCGAAGCATTTATACATAATCTTAATGCAGTTCAGCGCGTTCAGCATCTGGACGAAATCCATGCGCTGCCTTTTCTGTCCCTGACGTACGCGGAGCGGGAAGCTGAGACCTTGCAGGAGGAAGAAGAGCCGGGACGAAACCAGCAGAAGAAGCACAAAAGGCAACGATTGCCGATGAGGCGGGTCGCCATCACGGCCCTCAGCATGCTGTCGATCCTGTTATTGGGCTCGTTCGATGCCCTGTCCCTTCCGGTAGCGGAGTCGCCGGGCGCTTCAGCCTTTACGGCAGGGACGGCTCTTCCGGCATTCCAGTCCGTACGGCACACCGCTGCAATGGCTGAGGCCTCTTCGAACCCAGCCCCGAAGAAGCTGGAATCAGAGCCTCGGCCAAAGGTCAGCTCCGAGCCGAAGCTGAGGCCGCAGGCGGAGCTGAAGCCGCAGACGGAACTGAAGCAGCAGACTGGGACGAGGCCACAGACGGAACTGCCGTCCTTCGAGCTTAAGGACGCCGTCACCTACAGCCTGCCGAAGGGCTATGTCGCTTTGACCTTTGATGACGGACCGTCCAAATACTCGGCGAAGATCATGAAGGTGCTGAAGGAGCATCAAGTCGGCGGCACCTTCTTCTTCGTCGGAGAGAATGTGGGCAAGCATCCGGCCGCGGTTCGGGCCATCCAGGAGAGCGGCTATTCCATCGGCAGTCATTCCATGAACCATGCGAACATGCCGCTGCTGGCCTACGAGGAACAGGAAGCGCAGATCAAGAGCGCCGCTGAATCCATCGAAGCCATTACGAAGCAGCCGGTTACGCTCTTCCGTCCGCCATACGGGGCATTCAACGAGATGACGGAAGAGGCGAGCCGCGCACACGGCAGCAGCATCGTCCTGTGGAACAAGGACCCTGAGGACTGGCTGACGCGCGATAGAGACAAGATTCTCCATTATGTCCGCCATACGGAGCCCTCCGGCTCCATCATTCTACTTCACGAGTCGCAGGCGGTCATCGATGCGCTGCCGTCCATTATTGCGTACCTGAAGGATCAGAATTTAAAAATCGTCAGCCTGCAATAGCCATTATCGACTCCTGCATGTGGACCCCCGACAAATAAAGGCTGTGCCTGCAATTGATGTTCATGCAGGCGCAGCCCTTTTTTTCATGATGATACGGCATGGTTCATTACAGCAGATCTCCCTCGCAAGGGACATTTATTATGGCAGGCTTCCTCTACAAGCTCTCGATCAGCATGTACACGCCAGTAAAGATAAGGATCACATACGTAAAGATTTGAAACACTCGCTGATTAATGACCCGGAATAGCCGCTGTCCGAGGAACAGCCCCAGGAATACCAGCGGAAGCGCCATGGCACTGGAAGTCCAGACCGTCTTGGTCGACCCCGCTACGATCGCTTGAATCAGAAGGCTCAGCGTATAGATGAACATGTAGAAAGCAAGCGTCGTCGCTCTAAGCTGCTCCTTCTGCGTATCCGTGCCGGAGAAATACAGCAGCAGCGGCGGCCCCGGCATCCCGATGCTGGTGGTCAGGGCCCCCGACAATCCGCCTACGGCCAAATCTCTGCCCGGGCGCTGCCGGATCCGGAACCGCAGCATCAGCATGACGGTAAGCAGAAGGATGATCAGGCTCACGCCGAGCTTCAGTCGGCCGATATCGATCCAAGAGAAAACGGCTATGCCGATCGGCAGACCGATCGCGCTTCCGATCACCAGCCTTTTGAGGATGCCAAAGTCAATGTCCTTCCGAATTTTAAAGATTAAGGCAGCGGATATGATCAGCGACAGGATCAAATTGATCTGGATCGCCTCCGCCGGCTCGAACAACAGCAAGAGAAACGGCGTTGCGAGAATGGAGAACCCGAAGCCGGTGCTTGTCTGGAGGATGGATGCCACGAATATGATGACCATAAATAGAAGAATGTCCACGGGGTTACACCTGCTTTCTTCCATATGCTGCGTTATGGGGAAGTCGGCCCATATCAAACGCTCCATCCTGCCATTGTAACATATAATCCCAGTGATTCTCCCTTATGAGGCTGTTTTTGTCCTGCCTATTATGCTCGGCTATATAGAGTTCCGGCCTCAACTTACCCGCATCAGAAGCCGGGTGCCAGTCATGTATGCGTTCAGAGAAGCCCGCCCAACAATGAAGCTGAAACGGCCGTGGAGCTTATCGCTAGCTGCCTGTTATTTAGACTCCGATAGTGCAGCCTGCAGCCGGCTCCTTTGGATCCAATACGGTTTGCGGTTTCCTTCTTTTCGAAGGATTCCCTCGTCCGCAAGCTGATTCAGGATGGGCGTTACGGTCTCCCGAATGCTGCCCGTCATGCTGGCCAGCTCCTGGTGCGTCATTTCAATCGGTAACGGAATCCATTCCCCATCGCTCCTTGGAGCCGGAAATTTCGTCACAAGCTTATTGAATAGGAAGAGCAGCCTTTTACGCACGCTTCCGTAAGCCATGTACTCCAGCATGTCCTCGGTTTCCTGCAGCCTGGCGGTGACGATCTCGATGTATTTTAGGGCGAGCTCAGGCTTTTCGGCGATGACCTTGCGAAACTGCCCGCTATCCATCTCGCATATGACGGAGTCCTCCATCGTGACCGCGAACAAGGGGACCCCTGAACGAAAAGAGGTAATCTCCCCGAATAGATGGCCTGTCCCTAAAATATCAAGCGTCAGCTCCTTCCCATCCTTCGTAATCTTATACAGGCGAACGCTGCCGGATTTGATGATATATAGCACCTTGTGCTCCATGTAAGGCGAAGCGATCACGGTTCCTCTGGGCCGTGCTTCAAGCGGCGTGATATGGTTCAACTGCTGCAGCTCATCCTCGCTAAGCCCCTTAAACAAGTCCACTCTCGATAGATACGTAACCATCTCCATCTGACCTCATCCTTTTCCTATGTATTCCAGACTACATCCCTCAGCGCCCTGCCCCGGATAAACTATGCCTTGAAGGCTGTAAAAGCCGCACCTCATAACAAGGAGTGATTTCCCATGGAGCCGATATGGACCGTTCTGTTCCAAGGCATATTAATCGTCATCTTCGTCATTTCCGCATCATTGAAATTTCTGCGCGCCCCTTCGATGGTACGGCACTGGACAGAGTACCGATACCCCTTCTGGGGAATGTATGCCGTCGCCAGCCTGGAAGCCGCGGGTGTCGCGCTTATGATCACGGCATTCTGGTTGCCGGAGAACACATTTTATGCCGCCGCCCTGTTTGCCGTACTGATGATCGGAGCGGTACACGCCCATCTTTTTCGAGCCAAGCATAAACCAATCATGGCCCTCAATGCAATGCTGATGCTCGTGCTGTCCGTTACCCTGCTTTTTCAATAATCACCGCGCAAGTCCCCTAACGAAAAAGAGGCCGGCCGTCTGCATGCAACAGATGACCGAGCCTCTTTCGTCCATTCCATCATCAAAACCCGCTACTTCACCCATTTGTGCAGCAGCGGCCCTTCCTCGCCGTAGACCGGGTCCATAGACGGAACCGGCACGCTTCGGATCTCCGATATGGCCTGCGCCCGATCGGTCGGATTCCGTTCCCGCAGATTAGGCGTGATTCCGCCGGGATAGGCGCCCACCACCGCAAAATCCGGACTGGCGTCCAGCAGCATATGCGCCGTTCCGGCCGGCAGCACGATCACGTCGCCTGTTGCTAGGGACAGCCGCTCCCCGGCATCACCGCCGATCAGCACCGTCGCGCTGCCGGATTGCACGCCCAGCACTTCATGCGTATTGCTGTGGTAATGGTGGTAATCGTACACGCCTCCAGTCCAGCTGCCTGTCCATTGATGGCGGTTGAAGGCCGCCTCTATGCCGGCCGGGTGATCCGCAAACACGCCCTCGTACACGATCACCGGCAAATCCGGATGATTCGGAACTTCTCCATCGTCCCTTACGAAGAATGATCTGACCTGAGCCTCCACTGTCATCCGCTCCTCTCTGCACGATTGATGTACTCGTAGTACCAGTACCCGGACGGCCCGTGACTCAAACAGTAAACAGCCAAAGACCATCGGCGGATGCCGATAATCTGGCGAATGCCTCTTCAGAGATATGAAGCTCCCGCTCCCCTGCTGCGATCTTGCTGAATCGCTTTAGTCTCCTAAAAACTCGAAATGAGAACCAAGACGAAGACAGTCCATGAAAAAATACCATGTATTCGTTTTCTTGGTCCTTAACAGGATTTTACATCGAATCATGAACTAGGATAGTTTATTACATAAGATGTCATTTGGTTTTATATGTAATTTAAGGATGTAATTGGTTTATTTTATCCCTCTGCAATCCATTTTTATCCCTTGACGTCCATCTCGCATCCAAGAATACACCCATGGTCCATTCCGAAAAGCCACCTGCAGATTGCGCAGGACCCGATCAGCAGCAGGCTTACCCGTTCCATCCAATCGAGAGAAAGAGAAAGGAGAGAGACGTTTGCAGTACTTTTTCTACGGCATTGCCGGGATATTTCTGGTGTTCCAGACCTTGTATACGATCATTCCGTTGTGGTGCAGCAAGGTGAAGCGACTCGATCCGGATCTGCCTGAGCATTCGATCTCGGTGCTCGTTCCGGCTTACAACGAAGAGCTGACGATCCGAAACTGCATGGATGCTATGGCCGGTTTGAACTACAGCCGCTATGAGATCCTGATTATCAACGATGGCTCCAAGGACGGCACCTTATCCGTGCTTCATGAGCTGCTGGAGTTGCAAGCGGATTTAAGGCGGCCCGATCAGAAGCTATCCTACAAGACGGTGAAGGGCTTCTACCGCTCGAACCGGTACCCGAACATGTTTGTGATCGATAAGCTCAACGGCGGCAAGGCGGATTCGCTGAATGCCGGCATCGATTATGCAGCTTCGGAAATCGTCATCACGCTGGATGCGGACAGCATGCTGGAGGCAGACTCGCTGCGGTATGTAAATCAATATTTCCATGACGATAAAGTTATTGCGCTTGGCGGCACGGTCAAAATCGTTCAGGGTGCAAAGCGGGATCCAAATGGCGTGATCATCGAGAGGTTTCGCGGAAAGGGCTTGATCAAAAGCCAGATCATCAATTATACGCATGGCTTCTATGTGCGCAAGCTTACGCAATCGTTCTTTAATTCCATCGTGGTCATCTCCGGCGCATTCGGCGCCTTCCACAAAGCTGTGCTCGTGCAGGTGGACGGCTTCCGCAGCACCGTAGGCGAGGATATCGACATTACCCTGAAAATCCATGAGTACATCAAGGCCAACGGCCTGAGGAAAAAGCTTGTGTACGCACCGGAGGCGGTCTGCTACACCGAATGCCCCGAGAACCTGCGCAACTTCTACAAGCAGCGCATCCGCTGGCAAAAGGCCTTCATCGACTGCATCCTGATCTATTGGTCCAGGCTGTCCAGCAAATTTAGCGTTGGCGTCAGCCTCTTTTTTGCCATCGACGGGTTTATGCTGGGCACGTTCTCCGCATTCACCACGCTTTTTTACCTGGGACAGGCCCTGTTTCTGGGCGGCAATGTGCTGCATGCATTCATCTTCCTGCTGATTAGTCTGCTGTTCAATGCGGCGCAGATCATCATTTCGCTGCACCTATGCCGCAAATACGGCAGCACCTACCGCGTGGCCGACTATGCGGCCATGTTCCTGTTCAGCCAGTGGGAGCTCGTCACATACCGGAATTTGCTGCTCTACATCAATATTGCCGGGACGTTTAAGTACTTCGACAATGATGAAGGCTGGGGCTTCGTCGAGCGCAAGGGCGCTGTCGCCATTAGCCAGAACATTGCCGCAGGCTCGAACTAATATCAAGGGAGGCTGCCATAAACCATGATACGAAATAACCGAATTGTCTATGTGGATATGCTCAGAATCCTGTCCATCGTTGCCGTCATCGTGCTGCATTATACGGCGGAGGTGCTGACGAACACGAATGATTTCAACAGCTCCGCATGGTGGATCAGCAACGGGTTCAATTCCATCTCCCGCTTCGCCGTGCCTGTCTTCTTCATGATCAGCGGGGCGATGATTCTGCGGACGAACATCAGGTCCTACCGGGAATTTTACGCTAAACGGGTTATCCCGCTGCTCATTTCCCTCCTCACCTGGTCGCTCATCTACGGCTTGTATAATCAGTACTATATTATTCGAAGCAGCATGAACGCCTACGAATTTGTGATCGACTTCGGCTTCCGGCTGCTCACCGACCGGAACTATGTGCATCTGTGGTTCCTGTATGCCATTATCGCCATTTACATGACCGTGCCGCTCATCAGCAAATTCATCCGATCATGCAGCGAGCGGGATTTACGGTATTATCTGCTCTTATGGTTCATCGTCAGCATCGCGTACCGCTTCATCTCGGATGCCGTATTCCGTGCAACCGAGCAATACATCAACATCCCGATCATGAACATTCCGTTCTTCATGGGATTTCTGGGCTATTTCATCCTGGGACATTATCTGTTCCATTTCGATCTGCCGTTAAAGGCTAAGAATCTGTTGTACAACCTCGGCATCGTCTCCTTCTTCCTTACGCCGGTGGCTACCTATTTTGCGTCCATGCACAGCGGCGTTCTGGACGAGATGTTCTACGGCAACTACTCCATCACCGTGTTCTTCATGTCCGTCGGCCTGTTTATTCTCTTCAAGGAAAAAGAGACCCGTCTCAGCGAATGCTTGAATCACAAGGTTCAGAAATTGATCGGCTCGATCTCCAAAGCCAGCTTCAGCATCTACCTCATTCATCTGCTGGTGGAAATGATGCTCTCCGGCAGAACCGAGGTCGATGCGACGCTGCCGGAGGCGGCCCTCCGTCTTCTGATCAATATCGGCATCATCTTCGCCATCAGCTACGTTACCGTCAAGGTGCTGAACCTGAGCAAGACGGCAACCTATATCCTGTTTGGCGGACGGGGGTGACGCGGGATGAGAGTCAGTATCTATACGAAAATATTTATTGTTGTGCTGCTCGCCGGCATGAGTTTTTATTTCTACCGGATATCCGCGAAGGAGGATCGCAGAATTACGGCCGTGTACGTGGAGGCATGGCAGGATTACCGAACAATGAACCTGACGGAGCAGGGTGTCGACATCGCCTTTATCGCATTCGCCAAAATCAAGGGCACCGATCTGTATTTTCACGAGGACAGCCAAACCGACAGCCAGATCAAAGAAAACATCAAGCAGCTAAAACGGCATCATCCGGATACGAAGATGGTGCTGGCGATCGGAGGCTACGGCGCGGACGGCTTCTCCGATGCATCGCTGGACGGCAACCGTTACTTGTTCACGGAGAGCATTGTTAACATGGTCAAGGAGCTGGAGCTGGACGGAGTCGATATCGATTGGGAGTATCCGGCTTTCGATGCCTGGAAGACGCAGAAGGCCCGACCCGAGGATACGAAGAATTTTACCAGCCTGATGAAGGAGCTGCGGGAGAAGCTGTACCGGCTTCCGCATAAAAACAAGAAGTACCTGCTGACCTTCGCCTCAGGGACGCAGGACTGGTATTTCCGCAACGTCGAGGTGAAGAAGGTCGAGAGATACGTCGACTACATCAATGTCATGACCTACGATCTCACCGGCAAATGGTCGGATACGACCGGCTTTAATGCCAATCTGTATGTAGACAGCCAAGGCAAGTCCGAGCACAGCGTCGACGGCATCGTCTCCATGTATCTCGATCACGGCATCGACAGCAGGAAGCTGCTGCTCGGCATCCCCGCGTATTCCTACGGCTGGAAGGATGTGAAGATTAAGAAGGGTAGCCCGGACGGCCTCTTTGCATCCGGCAAGCCGATCGACATCGATAAGACGGATTTGAGCTATAAGCAGATCAAGCGGTCCTATCTGAACAAAAACGGCTACAAACGATATTTCGACAGCAAAGCGAAAGCCGCTTACCTCTACAATGGGGATACGTTCATCAGCTACGAGGATCCGGAAGCCGTGCAAGAGAAGATCCGCTACATCAAGAGCAAGAATCTCGGAGGCGCAATGTTATGGCAGTATGCGCAGGATGCGGAGGACGGGCTCGTACAGCTCTTATCCGAGCATTTGAACGAATAGTTCAATTGCCGGGCCGCGTATAGATTGGATGTCAGACGATCGTGGTGCCAGCTCAGCAAAGACCTTGCAGCAGGGAAGAGGATTCCTCGCATGATATGTCGAAATCTATCGTATTATGCGAAAATGGAATGAAACAGCTCTCAAATATTCTGCGATCATCATCTTATTTCTTGCCTTGTTATTCGGCCTGCGATGGGCTTGGTCCGAAATGTTCTCCACCTCGCACGATCCTCGCGCCGTTAACGGCGTGCTCGATCTCCGCGGGGTGGATTTAAATTCGTCCTCCCCATTCTATTTGGACGGTGAATGGCAATTCTATCCGTTTCAATTCCGATCCCGGGCGGATGTGGAGGAGACGCCGTTTCGCAGCGTTCAGGTTCCGGGGGACTGGAGCCGCGCGCTTCATGACGACGGGAACGGACCGTCCTACGGATACGGGACATACCGGCTCCGCATCCTGACCGACCCGCTGGAGGAGCCCGTCGCCATCTGGATTAAAGGAATCGAGACGGTCTCCCGCGTAGAAATGAATGGTCTGGCGGAACCGGAATTCGGCAAGCTGGCTGCGGACAAGAACAACTATATTGCAAAGAGCGCTTCGTATACGGCCACCTATTCCGAAGAAGGCGCGACCAAAATCGATCTGCTCATCCAGGTCGCCAATTTCGACGAGCCGCATAACGGCGGTATCGTCCGCTCGATCCGCTTCGGGTCGGCGGCGTCGATCGATTATGTGCGCTGGTATTCGATCGGGTTCCAGCTGGTGACCTTCATGGTCCTGCTGCTGCACGGGCTTTATGCCGGCATTCTGTTTGCGTTCAACCGGCAGGAACCGGCGCTGCTGATGACGGGGCTGCTGACCCTGACGGCGGGCATCGCGATCCTGGCCGGAAACGATTATATCCTGCTGCTGTGGCTGCCGATCGATTACGCGGGAGGGGTTAAGGTCCGTCTGATCGCCCTGCTGTGGCAGAACCTGCTGATGCTGCTCTTGTTCCGGCGATTCCTCTCGCCTGTCTCCGGACGAACCTGGCTGCGGGCATTTACGGCGGGGCTCATCCTGTTCACCGGCTTCCTGGTCGTTTCTCCAGCATCTTGGGTCCACAGTGTCATGGAGTTTAAGCTGTTCGCGTTCTTCTATCTGATTCCGCTTGCGTGGCTTGTCCATTTGGTGGGAACGATGATCTTCCGGCGGCAAACCGATCAGGACATCGTATTCCTGCTGCTTACGGCAGCCGGTATTATCACCAATCAGCTGTGGACCCTGGCGGAGTCTGGCAAGGAGATTACCACCGTCTATTACCCGGTTGATATCATTGCGGCGATTATCGGATTCTCGACCTACTGGTTCAAAAAATATATCCGCAACGCCAAGGAGAACGCCAAGCTGAACATCCAGCTGCAGAAGGCCGATAAGCTTAAGGACGAATTTCTGGCCAACACGTCGCATGAGCTTCGAACCCCGCTGCACGGCATAATGAATATCGCCCAATCCGTTGTCTCCAAAGAACAGGAGAACATGAACAAGGGCAGCGTCGAAGACATGAAGCTGCTCATTACAATCAGCCGCCGCATGTCCCATTTGCTTGAAGACCTGCTCGATATCACCAGGCTGAAGGACCACCGCATTACGCTTGCTCCCGAGCCCTTGCGCATTCAATCGGTCGTTCCCGGGGTATTCGCCATGCTTCAATTCATGGTGGAGGGCAAGCCGGTCCGGCTCCGAATGGAGATTGCGGAGTCGATGCCTCCGGTTATGGCCGATGAGAAGCGGCTTGTGCAAATTCTGTACAACTTGGTTCATAATGCGCTCAAATATACAGAGCAGGGAAGCGTAACGGTCTCCGCCTCGGTTCGGAACGGCCAAGCCGAGATCCAGGTATCCGATACCGGAATCGGCATGAGCACGGAAGCGCTGGAGCGCATCTTTCTTCCTTATGAGCAGGGCTCCCACGGCGTCCATGACGGCCGGGGGTTTGGACTCGGCCTCAGCATATGCAAGCAGCTCGTCGAGCTGCATGGCGGCGCGATATCCGTCAGCTCCGAGCCGGGTGCCGGCTCCGTCTTCTCGTTCAACCTGCCGCTGGCGGAGGCAGGGGCAAGCGAGGCGAGGCTTTCCAAGCCGTCCGGGGAAATGGCGGCGTCTATGGGACACGAGGCATCCGAGGCAACGGAGACAAGCGGAGCTGAACCCGCCTCCCTCCCGTCAGCCGACAGAGGCATCCACGAGCCGCTGCCGCCTCCCGTCGATCCGTCGCTGGGTAACGACGGCAAGGCCAGCATTCTAGTCGTCGATGATGACCCGGTTAACCTGAAGGTGCTGCTGGGCATCCTTTCTTCAGAGCCGTACCACATTACTACAGCCGGTTCAGGGCTGGAAGTGTTAGAGCTCCTGGGAATGCGGACATGGGATCTGCTCATCGCTGATGTGATGATGCCTCAAATGTCCGGCTATGAATTGACGCAGCGCGTCCGGGAGCATTACTCGGTAGCGGAGCTGCCGATTCTGCTGCTTACCGCCCGTAGTCAGCCTGAGGACATCTATACGGGATTCGCGTCGGGCGCCAATGATTATATGACCAAGCCTGTCGATGCAACGGAGTTAAAATACCGAATCCGGGCGTTGATCATGCTCCGGCAGTCGGTCCGCGAGCGCTTGCGGATCGAGGCCGCCTATCTCCAGGCACAGATTCAGCCTCATTTCCTGTTCAATACGCTGAATTCCATCATGGCGCTGAGCGAGATCGACACCAAGAAGATGCAGCATCTGGCGGGTGCATTCGCTTCGTTCTTGCGGATCAGCTTTGATTTTCTGAACACGGGCGAGCTGGTGGATATCACGTACGAGCTCGAGCTTGTCAAAGCCTATCTGTATATTGAGCAGGAACGGTTCCGCGAGCGGTTGGCCGCCGTATGGGAGGTCGACCCGGGGATTCAGCTGCGCCTTCCGCCGCTGTCGATTCAGCCGCTGGTGGAGAACGCCGTCAAGCATGGGATTCTTCGCCGGCATCAGGGCGGAATGGTCCGGGTTCGGATCAAGCGCCAAACCGAAGGGGTGCTGATTGAAGTGATCGACAATGGCCGCGGGATGGAGGCGGATCAGGTAGCCGAGCTGTTGAGCCCTGCCGGGCAGGCGCTGCGGGGGATCGGCATACCGAACACGAATCGCCGGCTGATTCAAATGTATGGTCAAGGATTGACCATCATCAGCCGCCCGGGTGAAGGCACGTCCGTGTCCTTCGTCATTCCGGAGCATCGCCGGCTAGAGAAGAAATCAGGGAATTAACCGATGTAAAGCTCCGATTGCAGACGATACTATATACGGAGCGTATGGTCAGGCAAGCAGAGGCTTGCCTGGCTTTTTTTGCGCTGATCTTCAGCCTTTGAACGTAATAACCTCGATATGCATCTTCCAAATCCAGGATCATTATGATAATATACCTTCAGAAAGAGTTAGTTAGTTGAATAACTTATACTGGAGGTGGGTATGTTGGCAAGACCTCAACGGATTACGAAAGAGGAATTGATCGCCTCAGCCCAGCAATGCATTCAAGAGAAGGGACTCGATAAGCTGACGTTGAAAGCCGTGGCCGAAGGAGCCGGTGTGACGCAGGGGACGGTTTACTACCATTTCAAAACCAAAGAGCAGCTCATGCTCGAAATCGTCCGCTCCATCTGTGATGCGTCCTGGCAAACGGCAGGGTCGGATCCGCAGGATGGCAGCAGACGTGATACGATGGTCCGCGTGCTGGAAGCCGCCCGTGACCGCTGCGCGGAGAAATCGTATCATACGCTGTTCTTCTCGCTGGTGGTACACAGCTTGCAGAACTATGCCCTCCGCGACCAGCTCAAGGGCATGGTCGAGCGTGAGAACACGCATGCTGCCGGCCTCCTTGCCCGGCTCTTCCCGGAAATGGAGATGTCCGGCCCCTCCCTGAAATACCGGGCCATGATGGTCAACGCCCTTATCGACGGCCTGGCGCTTCAGGCGCTTCTCGATCCGGAGTTTGAGGCGGAAGCGGTGTATGCGGAGCTGATCGGGGCAGCCTCCGCCTGGATAGAGAAATCCTCCGATTCATCCAACACTTCAAGTTAGAAAGGAGCTGCAAAGCCATGCGGTTTTGGATCAGCTTAGGATTCCTGCTGTGGTTGGCCGCTACATTCGTGTTCCGATTTTGGGGAGGTGCGCTGATCGATCCCGGCCAGCCCCTCATCTGGCTGTCCTTTATTGGGATCGTTCCCCTGATTCTGCTGACGCTTCGGGCGCTGTTTCGTGCCCGGGAGCTCTCTTCCTCAGAGCGCCCACGGGCTGCCATGCTGGTGGCGATCCCGGGGATGCTGCTGGACCTCTTCAGCGTAGCTTTTCATGACCTGGTGTTCCCCGGACTTCCACAAGCCCATCTGCACCTCTTCTTCGTTTGGCTGCTGTGGGCGTATTCGCTCATTCTTCTGGGAGGACTGCTCGGGCAGTTGAGCGGCAGCCCCAGTCGTGATCAGCCATGACGCCTGGATGTCGGGACACAGGGACGCCGTGACGGTCAGAATAAGGCAGAATAAAGGCAGAGGCAGACGCGGCCGGCCTTCATCGACCGAGCCATCACCCTCGGCTAGGCTGCCTCGCCTCCCTTCGCAAGCGAAAAAAACGGATGCCCATCCTCTCGAATGGCATCCGTATTGTCTTTTTCCGATCCGTTATTTTCCCGTCCGGTTCAAGATGCCCAAGTATTCCACCCAAGGGCCGACATCCATCCGGTACCGCTCCGCTAATACCCGGGCGATTTGGGCCAGATGCGTCAGATCATGCACCACCCAAGTCGAGAGCAATTCCCGTACCTTCACAACGCCGAAGGCCGGATGCACGCCCGTCAGCTCCAGCTGATGCTCCGATTGGACCAGCGTCTTCAGCTTCTCGATACTTTGCGCCCGAGCCTCCTTAAAGGTCTGCAGTCGTTCATCCGTCGACGCCGTCTTCCCTTCGGACAGATGGGCAAACCGGTCAAAAGGAGGGAACGGCTTGCCCTCCCCCTCCTCCAGCATAAACGCCAGCCTCGGCATCCAATTCGTTCGCTCCCCTTCAATAAGGTGATCGATCACTTCGGTAGCATTCCAGGTGCCTTCCCCTTCGTTGCTCGTCAGCCAGCCCTCCGGCAAGCCGGACAGCAACGCCGCAAGCGCTGCCGGCGTCCGTTCCAATAGCGCAATGGCTTCATTTAACTCGAAATTCATAAGAGCCTTCCCCCTATAAAGTTAAATCATGGTCATGATGTGGTTGACCGCCGTTATGTAACGCCGAGCACCGTTGCTGGAGCGAAATCTTGCGGCCGTCGCGGTTTTTTTTGATGCAGAACACATTCAGAGGTGTCTTCCACTGACCCCTAGCCCACCGGATGGAATAATGCTGCTCTCACCTTCTCGGCCTCTTCCGGGGTTCGATGTTGGTCCACGACTTCATTCACATCGAATTTATTCCCATCCGGGTCATAAAATACGAAATTGATTCCGCAGCTGTGACGGTCCTGAAGCTGATCCGTTACGACGCCATTTTCTTTCAATTTATGATACAGCACCTCGATCTGCCTGACTTCAAAGGTAAACCGAAACATTTCATATCCGTCCCTCGTTGGAAACTGATTATTGTGCGGGCCTTCGGTTTCCACCAAGTGCAGCCATTGCCCGTCGGAAAGCTTCAAAATCACTTGAGCTTCCGCTGGATTATAAGGTACGGCATACTCAAGCCCAAAGTTATTCTGCCACCATGCCGCCGACTTTAGCGGGTCACGGACCGGTACATAGATGGAACACACGGCTTTTAAAGCATTTCCTTGAACCTTCGACATTTACAGTTCATTCCTCTCACTGGGTTTATTCTCTTATTCTCTTTCATGATAAGAAACGCTTTCCGGAGCCAAAACCAAACACCTTTCCAAAAAAATAGCTCGGCATATTTCTGATTACATTCGTCTGCCGCCTCCCGATTTCCTGCAAAAATACGGCTCACGCCAGCCAGAATTCCGAAGCGGGGGCTCAGCCCGCCCGGCCAGCCAGCCGCTTATCCCTCCCCGCCGCCACCCGCTTTTACATGAGCAGCCCGCATAAGCCGTCAACGCAAAAAGGCGGAAGGCATCAAGGCCAACCGCCGGAGAAAAGAAATCGATCGAATGATCATCCATCATCTCATCTGCCCAACATCCGTCCTACTAACGGAACGTCACTCTTCAATCCGTTTAGAAGAGGGGGACGTGCCTCCTTCCCGTGCCAAGAAGCGTTGGAAATAAGACGCAGAGCCGCCAAGCGACCTGTACGCCCCGGCGGCTATATTTCCTGCCAGGATAGCTGCTGCCGTCGTTTGCGGCAAATCGTCAGCCCCGGCGAAATTGGAATCGTCACCATCTCATAAGCATCGGTCTTTTTGGATAACTCATCGATCGCTTGATAAGCGGTCCCGCATAGCGTCGGGTCCATCATTTCAGCGCTCCCCGGATGCGAATCATGAAGCAGGATCAGGCCGTGCGGCGACACATAAGGGAAAAAATCATAGAAATCCTGCAGCACGGCTTCTCTGGAGTGATCGGCGTCAATGAACAGCATGTCAATCTGCATCGGGCGAGCCGCCAGCTCCTGGGCAAAGGCCTGTGTCGTTCCATGGAAGAACCGCGTCTTGGGGGTCATCTGCATATGCTGACCGGCCTCACCGTTCAGATCAACGCCGATCAGGGTTTCCGCAAACGGAATGACCCGGTTGAACAGCGCGCATTGGTACAGCCCCAGCTCCACGTATACTTTGGGCCGGACGATGCTTGTCAGAAAGAGGATGAAGTCCTCATGCCAATTGATTCTCACTGGTTCATCGCCTCCTTCGCTTGTACTCATTCCTTTATTTTATTTTGAGCATATGCGATGTGTGCCATGATACGAGACCAAGTGAGAATGCTGCCTGAATGATGCACCGGGACCGCTGAGATGACCGAGCGCGGCAGCTTTACTAGGATAAGCATGGCTCATGATCAGCGGTGCAGTTTCCCGCTCCCCGAAAGCCGATGGAGGTTTCCGGCGCGCCTGATCGTCACCAAACAAAGAACCAACGTCAATAAACCCTGCACCAGATGGCGCAGGGTTGTGCTGTGCTGTATGATAGGCTCGGATTACTCTGATCCCTTCTGTTCCCGCTTCGTGCGCATAAGGAGAACCGTGTGCGATGAACAAACCAAGCCCATGCCTCTATCGGGGCTGCATCAGGTTCCGCAAAAGGTCCTGTAGGGACGGCCTGACTGCGGAGGCAGCGTGCAATATTCGTCCTGCTCGGGGACATAAGCGTACGGATTCGCCAAGGCCGCAACCAGACGCTTCAGCACACTGTAGTCACCGGACTCCACGGCAGCCTCCAGCGCCTCCTCCACCCGGTGGTTGCGCGGGATGATCGCCGGATTGCTGCTGCGCATCCGCTGCTTCGACTCCTCCTCGGACGCTTCCTGCCGGTCTAATCTGCCGCGCCACAGCTCCAGCCATTGTGCGAAATCGGCGCTGCCGTGCAGACCCGTCTCCTCAGGCCGGCCCAGCGTCAAAGCACGGAAGGTGTTCGTGTAGTCCGCTCCGTGTCGCTGCATGAGGTGGAGAAGGCTCTTCACGAGCTCTTCATCCTCTTCCTCCTCGTTCACGATCCCGAGCTTCGACCTCATGCCTTCGAGCCAGTGGCGATGGTACAGCTCGGCAAAATCGCCCAGCGTTTCCTCGGCTGTCGCGATTGCCTGCTTCTCGTCCTCCTGCAGAAGCGGCAGCAGCGTCTCGGCGAAACGCGCCAGATTCCAAGCGGCGATCTGCGGCTGATTCCCGTAAGCATACCGACCCTGCACATCAATGGAGCTGAACACCGTATTCAGATGATACGCGTCCATGAAGGCGCACGGCCCGTAGTCGATCGTCTCCCCGCTAAGCGCCATATTGTCGGTGTTCATCACGCCGTGGATGAACCCGACCAGCTGCCACTTGGCAATCAGGGAAGCCTGTCGCCGAATGACCGCCTTCAGAAGCGCCAGATAGCGGTTCTCCTCCTGCTCCGCCTCGGGGTAATGCCTTTGAATCGTATAATCGGCAAGCGCCTGCAGCTCCCCGGCTCTCCCCCAATTCGCGGCATACTGGAAGGTGCCGACGCGCAGATGACTCGCCGCGACCCGGGTAAGAATGGCACCAGGCAGTTCGGTTTCGCGGAAAATTTCCTCCCCGGTTGTCACTACCGCCAGACTGCGGGTAGTCGGAATGCCGAGCCCGTGCATCGCCTCGCTGATGATGTATTCGCGCAGCATCGGGCCAAGTGCAGCTCGGCCGTCGCCGCCGCGAGAGTATGGGGTTCTGCCTGAACCCTTAAGTTGAATGTCCATCCGCTTTCCCTCGGGCGTGATTTGCTCGCCCAGCAGAATCGCGCGGCCGTCGCCCAGCATCGTGAAATGCCCGAACTGATGCCCCGCATAAGCTTGGGCGAGGGGCTCGGCCCCCTCGGGGACTCGGTTGCCGCCGAATACGTCCGCTGCGCCTTCGGCCTGCAGCGACTCGGCATCAAGCCCAAGCGCTGCGGCTAGCGGCTCGTTGAAGATGACGATCTCGGGAGCGCGCACAGGCGTTGGGTCAAGCCGGGTAAACATCGTTTCCGGCAGGCGGGCGTAGCTGTTGTCAAAGTTCCAGCCTGCAGCTGGCGTTGATTCATTGGTCATCGGAAGTCTCCTTTTTCATTTTCATTATACGTTTCTCGGATTATGCTCTTCGTTTATGCTCGCAACAATGAGTTCCATGATTGCTGTACATCTTCTATGTATCATCCATTTCGACTTCAGCCTTTTATAGATTGTACCGGCTCTCCTGTATTATTCCTTGCCGACGGCTTAAGGGATCAACCCAGCCATTACCCTTTAGTTTACGCTATTCCGCCTGCTTCGCCAAACATGGCATACCTGCTCCCCGGTAATCGGTTAGCGCCAAATTGCGGGCCTTGCCTTGTTCGCGGCCGAATGCGGAAAGAGCAGCCCGAATGCAGCACGCGCGCATAAGACGCGTGCAGGACTGCTCCTTCGGCAGGCCATCTTCAGGGAACGTCCGCTTAATCAGCTCTTTAGGAAATCCGGATCCGCAAAGCTCGGATTCGGATACTTGTAGAAGCCCTCTCCGGTCGCCCGTCCAAGCTTTCCTTTGTCGATATACTCCGTCTTCAGCAGGTTCGCCACCCGAACGAACTCTCCATCCCCGGTCGCATCCGCCTTCGCTTGTCCGATATTGTAGGCTGTGGTGATGCCGACGACATCCAAGATCGCGAACGGACCAAGCGGTGCGCCCGTTGCCACCATCCAGGTTTTGTCGATCGTCTCGACGTCGGCCACTTCCCGGACTAACAGACGCTGGGCCGCCTCAAGCAGAGGCACCAAGAGGGAATTCAAAATATACCCCGGCTGCTCCTTATGGAGCGGCAGCGCCACCATCCCGATTGCCTTAGCAAAGTCAATGACATCTTGAAACACCTGCATGTCCGTTCTTGAATGCTTCATGACTTCAGCCGTATTGTTCTTCCAGATTTCATTGGCAAAATGCAGCGCCAGGAACCGCTCCGGCCGTCCGGTCGAATCGGCAAACTGGCTTGGCAGCAGCGTCGAGGAGTTTGTGGCAAACACCGTTTTGGCAGGAGCGGCCTGTCCCAGCTTGGCGTAAAATTCGGTTTTGATGGACACCACCTCAGGGACCGCTTCAATGACCAGATCCGCCTCGGCCACGGCCTGTGCTAAATCGCTGTGAAAGGAGATTCGGTCAAAGGCTTGATCGGTTTCCTCCTGGGTCGCCCCCAAATCCTGCCGGTAATGCGGCTTCAGCTCCGCAATCCGCTCCTTCGCACGTTCGAGCGCCTGATCGTTAATGTCGTATACCGATACCTGAAAGCCTTTGAATGCGGTCTGGTAGGCAATCTGACTTCCCAATACGCCGCTTCCGGCAACCGTAATGTGTTTGAAATTCATGATGATGTCTCCTTTATCGCTTAGTTAACCCTTTTTCCGTATACAATCCCCCAATTATTACAATACATACCCCCAATCTCTCGGGATGACCCCAGCCTTCCCTAACTTTATGACAGGTGTCATAAGGATCTCTTTACAGGTGTGAATGTTGCGGCAGACCGGCCGAATCTACAATAAAGCTGTAAGAGAGAACGATAAGGAGAGAGGGAAAGAACCATGGAACAACGAAAGGAACGCATTCGTCTGCTGGATATTTTGCGGGGATTCGCCATCCTCGGAACACTCGGGACGAATATTTGGCTCTTCGCGCATGCGGGAGACCTCAATTATATGACAACCTTTGAATATTCCGGCTGGTGGGGAATTGATGATCTTCTTCGCATGATCGTGTTATTCCTTGTGAACGGGAAGCTGCTCGGACTATTGACGATCATGTTCGGCGTCGGGCTCGAAATGAAGTATCGGCAGGCCAAACGGAAGGGAAAGCCATGGCCGGGCGTTTATCTGTGGGCTGTGCTGTTTTTGTTCCTGGAGGGGCTGCTGCATTTTATACTGGTTATGGAATATGACATTTTAATGAGCTATGGGATTACGGCCATCATCGCGGCGTTTATCGTAAAAGGCGGCGACCGGCTCATCGCCCGTTCGATGACGGTCATCGGCAGTGTCTGCGCGGTTGTACTGCTCGGCCTAATGGGATTGATGCTGGCGGTTAGCGGACAGGTATCGATGGGCAGCTTTGACAGTATCGTTGCTCTATATCAAGAAGGTACGTGGATGGAGCAGGTGCGGTACCGGCTGGATAACTTCCTTCCGCTTCGGATCGAAGCCATATTAACGATTCCATCGAACATATTCCTGTTTCTGCTGGGGGTTCGTTTCATGCGTGCAGGGGTGTTTTCCCCGGATGAGAAGGGCCAAAGGATACGAAAGAACCTATTTAAACTCGGCTTGTTTATCGGATTGCCGCTTAACCTGCTCATTTTCATCCCTGGCGGGGCATTCGATCTGCCGGTGCGCTATTTATTTGCTCCGCTGATGTCCATCCTCTATATAGCAATCATTGCGAGAATGATACAATATACGAAGTGGGAATGGCTGTGGCGCCTCCTGGAGAACGCCGGGAAAATGTCTCTGAGCTGCTATGTGCTCCAAAACATCATCGCCTCCTTCCTCTTCTACGGCTGGGGCTTGGGGCTCGCCGGCAAGCTGAATTCTGCAGCCATCATCGCCATCTGGCTGATGATTTGCATCGTCCTGCTGTGCATTTCATCCCTATGGCTTCGAGGCTTTAAGCTAGGACCTATGGAAACCGTCCGCAAACAAGCGATAGGACTCTTTGAATCGAGATAGCCGGAATTGGGGGCTTGATATGTTTCATAAGTTGTACCCGAGAGACCAAATCAAAAATTATCTGCTGATCGACCTCGTACTGACGGTGTTTTTATTCTACCGGGTGTTAAGCTCGGATACGGAACCGGGACTGTGGGGCAGCCTTCTGCTGCTCCTGCTGTTCCTGGTTTCGTTTTATATTGCATTGTGGCGCCGCAGCGGCTGGCTTCTGGCAGCCGTGTTATCAGGCCAGGGTACGCTTACCGTGCTCGGGATCTTTATTGGGCCGGGTATCCTGCTATTCGGCATCCTCTTTGCCGACTTGCTCGGCAAGTCCAGGTCCAAAGGGCAGATCGCTATCGGCAGTGCTGCTATTGCCCTTTCGTATCTGCTCGTATTCGTCATCCGCCAGGAGCCGCTGCTGAAGACGGAGAATGCCATTTACCTGCCGGTTATGATCATTCAAACGTTATACCCGGCCATTATCTATATTCGGGAGAAAGCAAAAAGCCTGCAGGGCGAGCTGGAGGAAGCCAACCAGCAGATCGCCATGTATATCCAGCAGGAGGAGCGTCAGCGGATCGCGAGAGATCTTCATGATACGCTCGGACAGACCCTGATGATGATCAAGATGAAGACCGAGCTGGCGACGAGATGGGTGGATAAGGATCCTGCCCAGGCCAAACGGGAGCTTGGCGAGATTCTGGACAGCTCCAGGACGGCCCTTAAGCAAGTGAGAGAGCTGGTATCGGAGATGAAATTTATCTCCTTGGCCTGCGAGTTAGAGCATTCCGTTAAACTGCTGGGTACGGCAGGGATTGAGCTGAGGATCGAGAAGCCGGAGAAGTCCCCGCTGTTATCCAGCGTGGAGGAAACGATGCTTGCGCTCTGCGTACGTGAAGCTATGACCAACATCATCAAGCATAGCCGCGCCAAGCGATGCACCATCCGGATCGAGGCCAAGGACGAAGCCTACGAGATCCACATTGCGGATGACGGCACCGGGATCAAGGAGCCGGACGGCGGAAACGGCATCCCTTCGATGAAGGAGCGGATGAAGATGCTGGGAGGCTCATTTAGCATTGCCGCTTCCCCAACCGGGGGAACCGCCTTGTCTTTAATACTCCCGTTACGCCAGCATAAAAAGGAGGACCCCTCATGATCCGAATCGTGATTGCAGAAGATCAGAAAATGCTTCGCGGCGCATTCGCCTCATTGCTCCAGTTCGAGGACGACATCGAGGTGGTGGCGGAGGTGCCGGACGGAGAACAGGCATGGGAAGCCATCTCGCTGCATCAGCCGGATGTTTGCGTGCTCGACATCGAGATGCCTCATCTTAGCGGACTCGAAATAGCCGAGAGGATTCGCCATGCCGGCCTGCCTTGCAAAATCATGATCGTTACAACCTTCGCGCGCCCCGGTTATTTGCAAAGAGCGATGGATGCGCAGGTGGAGGGATATTTGCTAAAAGACGAGCCGATCGATTACTTGATCGAGGCCATCCGCCGGGTCATGAAGGGCGAGCGGGTCGTCAGCACCGACCTGGCGGCAGCGCTCTTCATGAAGGAGGAGAACCCGCTCAGTGAACGGGAGATCGAAATGCTTCGCCTGACCAAGGAAGGGATGACGACCGAGGACATCAGCAAGGCTCTGTTCCTGACGCGAGGAACGGTTCGCAATTACCTCTCTTCGGCCATTCAGAAGCTGGACGCCGAGTCCCGGCAGCAGGCGGTCGCGATCGCGGAGGATAAGGGCTGGCTGTAGGCGTTAAGCCGTAAAAGCGTGATATGGTGACTTTAGCAGTATTGTGGCCTGAAGTATTTAGTTTCTCCGATATATATCTCATGTAGACACGAAAAAAACAGCCTGCCGCTTGCCGGCAGGCTGTTCCATCAAATCGTTATAAGAATCTGACCTATCATAAATCAATGAGATCCATATTACCGCGGGAAATCTTATGAGATGATCTTCCCCTTAATAATGAGCCGATGCGTCGGATTGACCATCGGGTGGCAGGTCACGAGCGTAACCTCCTTATTCTTCCCGTCGCTTTCCAGCACCCAGACTTCCTCCGGCTTAACGATCAGCTTTTCGGTTACCTCATATTTAAATACTCGGGTACCCGTATCCACTTCGATGGCATCGCCCACGGCCAGCTCATCCAATCGGTTAAAGTTCCTTCCATAGGTTCGGTTGCGATGGCCGGCAACGGCAAAATTACCGATCTCCCCGGGTCTTCCCGTATGCTCGATGCTGGCCAATGTCGTCCTCAGATTCTCCTTCGTCGCCCCATGCAATACAGGCAGCTTGAGATCGATCTTGGGGATGGCAAGCATCACTTCGAGCTCCCCTTCAGATTTGATGGAGGCATGATCGGATGTACCCGCTCCACCGGCTGCTTCATTGGATTCCTGGTTCCCTGACGCCTGACGATCATCCACAACGCTGATCTGTTGAAGACTATCCTGCCATTCGCGGGCCAGCTGCTCCTGTTCCGCCTGCTGAACCCTTTCCGTCAGCTTCGGATAGAATATTAGGATTATTCCTGCAATGATGAATAGAACAGGCAATGCCCGTTTGATCATGGTCTCACTCACGCCCCTTGCTCATCAGCGACCTCAATGGTCTGCTCCCACTCTTTGTACCATTGAACGATGTTGTCCGAAAGGGGAACCTCATATTCCCCGAGCAGCACTTCCTTCATTCGCTGAAACATCTTTTTGACTTCAGAGTGATGATGCAGCGAAGCATAGATATACATCAATCCGACATAGCCGTCCTCCAAATACGGCAGCCGCTCGATCACCTGCTGGTGGATTCTTACGGCTTCCGCATACTGGCCGATCTCGACATGGCATGCTGCGACGGATTGGACATGCTCGAGCCATAGCAGCCGAAGCCGTTCCTGCTCCGGCTCCGCCCACACATACCGGTGGTCCGCCAGGAAATCCCCTTCGTACACATCCATGATCGACTGGTGGGTGGAAAGCGTGTCCGGCATTACCTCCGGCGCTTTACTCAACCTGTCTTCCCATTTCTCCACGTCCAGCTTACCCGCAAGCTCCAGCCGATAGCTCTCGTCATGATAATGAATTCGGGCATCCAGCCCGCACATTCTGATCATTTTCCGAATCTGATAAATGGCCGTATGGAGCTGCGTCACGGCTTTGTGCGGGTCGTGGACAGGCCACAGCAGATCCATGAGCGTCTGCTTGCTCACCGTCTTCCCCCGGTAGTAAATAAGGTAGGCGAACAGCTCCGGGGCCTTTAACGTTTTCCATGGAAAATGCTTAGGCTCCCCGTTCTCCCTATAGTGCAGGGATTGCAAGCAGCAGAGGGTTATTGGCTCTTGTTCATCTTCGGTACGGCTGACAACTGCTGCCGGCTTTGTTAGCGAACCTTTCACGATTCGGTCGATCGTAACGGAAAGCCTTGAAGGAAGCACCGGCTTCAGCAGATAATCCAGCGCGTTAACCTCAAATGCCTTGATCGCATAATCATCATAGGCGGTCACAAACACGATCTGAAGCTGAGGCCGAACCTCCCATAAACGCTCCGCCAATTCAAAGCCGGTCATCTCCGGCATCTCGATATCCAGAAATACGACATCAGGCTCCTCTGATTGGGCTGCATCTAATGCTTCGTATGGATTTTGATATTCGCCAACCCACTGGAAATCGGCGGCAGCTTCTTCTTGTAACAGCAGTCTCTTTAAATACTGTGTAGCCAGTATTTCATCATCGACGAACATGACCTTCAAGGTCCTCTTCTCCCCCTTCTGCAGGCTCGCCATCCCCCTTGAACCGGGTTCCTTATAGATGAAGTGATGTTCCTGGTTTTTTGCAGTCATGAATGACTTCTCGTGGTCCATCTCACGCAAAACCAGCGAACAGCTCCCCCAATCGTCCAACACCATTTCTTCTATATATTGGCATGTTGCGTTGAATATTTTCTGAATGCTTATTCTAAGTCTTTATACTCATCTTATCACAATAGAATGTTACTTTTGATATTCGATTACAATTTTTACTTGTCGCAGTTGGAATTATTTGTGGTGAGGCTCCCGGTGTAATGCCGACTAATGGAGCATTGTAAAAAAGCTGCTCAGGAGTAAGAGCTCACGCTCCTCTCTGAACAGCTTTTTATCGTATGGTTGTTTTCTTTTCCTGTAACCGGTGTGCCGCAACTGAATTCCAGCAGCATGGCTCTTCTACTGGCTTGGTTTCGGGCGAAGCTTCTTTATCAACGGTGGATGTTCAAAAAAGGCGTTTACGCTTGCACCAATCCCTGAACAAAAGCTTGGAAGTTCGGCGCAAGCCGGGTAATCTTGTCTGGATGTCTCTGGTCAACATGAACGACCTCGGGCTCTCCGTCATTGCCGGCTGCCCGGTAGTCCAGCATGACCGCTTCCGATTCGGAAGGACACAAGCATAGAACGACACCGATCTCCGGGTAGCCTCGATTCTCGATCATATACCGGCTGCCGGCTTCTCCGCAGAGCGAGTGCTTCTTCTCTCGGCCGATGCCCAGCATGCCCGTAATCTCGATGCGGCCATCGGCTGCCTCCCCCGATTGTATAGGGAAAAACCTTCTGCGGGGAATCCCGCCATTATGTACTTTCATCATCTGAATATAGGCTGTCGGCAGTTTAAAAACCAGCTCTTCCTGGATGGATTCAACCAAATCGTCCGTCGGCGGCGCCATGGTATACGAATCGGCAGCTTCCGCGCCATCATCCCAAAAATCCGTAACATCCATGTCGGCAGAGATAAACGCCTGCTCTGTTGGAGCTTCAACTGCTGACACAGCGGCATTAGCGGCATTATGCTCCTGCTCCTCCGTTTTACTCCGGATCCACTCTAGGAACTCCAGCGTATCCTCATCCCCCGGCTCCAGCCCGTCTGCGGCTTCGAAAGCCTCGCGCGCATTGTCATATTGCTCCAGGTAATAATAGGCCAGTCCGATGCGGTAATGCCAGAGCGGGTCCTCTTGCCCTTCTTCCGCAACCGATAAGAACTGCTCAACCGCCTCCTCGTAGCGCTCCAGATTATTCAGCGCTCTGCCCAAATGGCTTGTCAGGACGTAATCCCGTTCTTCTTCCGGAATTTCCGTGATCGCATCTACGATCGCTTCGAATTCATCCTCTTCATGCCATTCCTCGAGCTGTTCCAAGAGTTCTTCCCTCATTGGCCTTGCCCCCTCTCATACTTTAGTAGAATTATACCATTTCCGGCACGGCAGGCTCCACATCATGTATCGTTATCGTTAGTAAGGCTGGACCTGCAAAGGTGCTGTACGAATGCTTCCCGTTGGAGTGGTGCGCAGGGTGGGGTGGGTCAATAACTGCGGGTTAGGCGCCAATACCGCAAAAGGCCGCAATCCCTGTGAGGATTCGCGGCCAGAAAACGGTGAACATCGGACAAACCAATCATCCATGCTGATAAGCTTGACGTGTGATTCGTTTTAAATTTAGCGCCTGAGCTTTCGGTCATGTCATGATTTTTTTACTGCGGCGGCTGTTCCACCCCGAAATGGATCCAGTCTTCTTTAGGAGGCCCGTATACGCCAAAAGGCTTTAATCCCGCTTGACGCATTAGAATCGTAACCTGTCCCCGGTGGTGGACAATGTGTTTGATGAGTCCCATTAAGATGGACGCATTCGATTCATCTCTTCCGAAGGCATTCTGCACCGCTTGCAGCGAGGCATCCGTCCACTGCTCCTCAATGGCGCGAGCCGCCCGGTCGCTGATCTCCGCAAAGGTATCGGCAATTTCCTTCGCGGAAGCAGGGACTTCCTCCGCATTCGGGATCTGTTCGATGGTAATTCCGAACTCTGACAAATATTCCGGGATATTCGTGGTGAAGTGCCAGGCGATTCTCCCCAACGTTCGTCCTTCCCCGTACACCTTCTGCTGCAGCGAGGCATCCGTCAAACCGTTCAATACCTGCTGAGTTAATGCAGCCTCCCTCTTCCACTCCGCAACAAAATCCGAAATTGTTACATACATAAGCGCAGTCCTCCTTATTTTTTAACAATCATATGTTATTTGGCTCGCCCATCCGCTCTGTTCCAGGGTCCTCCCCTAGCTGAAGTTCCGGTTCTCATTTACATGGTTATTGGACCGGCTGCCTTATCTTTATCCTAACCGTTAATAGTGACAAGGTTTGTCATTATTATGTGGCGAATTTAGCGATGATCCTAATTCATCCTGATTTCAATATGTGTTCGTGAAGAAAAAAGAGCACCGTCAATAGGTGCCCTCATCAAGCATATGCGATTAAACCAGGTATTCCGCCATAATCTGCTCGATATCAAACGGCGTGGTTCCATGATCCACCGAAAATACCGTTTCGGCCTGATCTTTCTGTTCGACGCACTCGCCCCGTGCCTTCGCATGGAGCATAAACAGATCGTACAGGTCCGGTTTCCGAAGCGCCGTCATGGCTTTCCCCATCAGAACCATTCCCTTCTGGTTCCCTTCGACATTGTTATAGTAATGCGGATGCCGCGTCAGGGACAGATCGGTCCAAATGACCGTGCGCTCCATCAGATCAAGGATAACGGGAATCGCAATCTGCGTGTCGGCGGTGACATCGATTTTGTTGACCACCGTGGCAGGCTCGAAGATTTCCCCGGAGCCGGGTTTTTTACGCATCATCCAGCCCGTGAAGCACTCCGGCAGCTCGCAATACGGCTGACTCGTATAAGAATGAAGGGTTGCCACGATGTAGCGCCCGCCGTACTGGACGATGGAAGGGATATGGAGATCAATGAATTCGCATGCGCCCTGCGGGGCGGATACGATGTCTCCGCTGTGCACGGCACGGTACTTGGACGACCGCAGATTCGTATACGAAATATGCTCCACATACTGCCAGTTCCCGTCATACATCACTGCGGACAGGTCGATATCCACGCGGCCGGTCGGTTGGCCGTCGACCATTCCCTCTTTCCACCAGCTGAAGAACCGTATGGTATCCCCATCCCCCATCGGGATGCGGCTTCCGCGTACGAGCGTACGCAAAGCTTTACTGGCCGATCGCTGTGAGAACGGGACGTGGTAGTGCTGCAAGCGTTGGTCGATATAGGTCTTCCCAAGCGGCGGCAGCTCGGAGAACCGCTGGATTAATACCTGGTCACATAGGTTCACGATGTCCTCGCAAGCCCCAGAATCCACCTTCGGAAGATTATTCGGAACCGCAAACGCCTTAGCCACATTGCCTTTCGGGAAGAAGATGCGAAGGTCGCTCGGCTCATGGCGGCGGGCAAAATGAGACTTCACCTGCAATAACACCGGCGTCGACACTTGATCCGCGACTTCTCCGAATGCAAGCACGACATACTCTGTATGCTCGGTCGAGCGCAGCAGCTGATCCAGCCGTCTCGCGAATTCGCCGGGACGCTTCATCAAGAGATCGATGAGGGACCAGACTTGATCATAACGGAAGGCGAGCTCTACGCTGCCGTTGAAGGTCGTAAAGGGCTTGTTATTGCGCAAGATATCGAAGGCTTCTTCCGCACGCGGAAAACGCGACTTGTATTCGGAAGGGTGTAGAATCTCGCCAAGGCGAATCCAGCGGTCTTTAAATCTCAGCATATCCTCCGTTATCGGGTGGCATCGCTCCAGCAATCCGAGCAGCAGCCGTCTTTCCGGGCGCTTGAATTTACGGAAGCGCACAGGCGCGGCAAGGCTGACATCGCCCCCCGACCAAGCCGCTGCCAGACGCAAGACATCCGTCGCCGTCTTGAAGTAGCGCTCGATCAGGTTGATGTTTGCCTTGTCATGCTTCAGCAAGGAGCTTGCGACGAAGGCGGCGTTTTCCTTGAACGGAATTTCGGAAGGAAGCAGCTCTTCCAGCTCCTCCGGCTCGGCATTCGCGATCGCGGTATCGATGTCCTGCCGGTCCGTGTCCGAAATGGACGTCTTGGCTTGAATTAGTTGCTGGATCATCATATGGAACTCGGCTTGGCTTCCAAGCTCGATGACGGTCAGCTGGGTTTTATCCAGCAAAGTAGGTCTTACCACACCAGGATGATCGGGAGCCTCCAGCGTAAGATAATGGTAGACCGCATTCAGATACAGCGCTGCATCGTCTTCCTCCATCACTTGCTGCGGGAATCCGGGATACATCGGCTGATACTCCACATGTGCACCGACCATAACGCTAAGGTCAGCGACTAGCTGGGCATAGAATTCGGAAAACTGCTCCATGGATAATGTACGAATGACGTGCATCAATGGGTGGGAGAACGTAAATCCAAGAAACTCGATATTTTTCAGGGCAGTGGCCAGAACCGCTTCCGAAAGCCAGCCCTCCCCTTGCCCTCGCTCCACCATAAGTTTATTCGCTCTTCGTAAATAGATGGTATTATTTATCATCAGGATTCCAGGAAAGCCTTGCCCTAAATACGTGAAAGGTAGTTTAGAAGGAAGGTACAAGATAGCCTGGATGCCTCCTCTCTTAATCAACATCCCTCAGGGAAGCTGCGACCCTAATTCGCTCAATTTGAAATAGAAGGAAGGATCGCAATAGCCTGAAGGTGTGTTCGGTTCCAGGCCATGTGGCCGTGAACCTTGGATGCACCTATCATCACACACGTCGCTTCCTGCGAACAGGGCGGAAGTATTACGACTTATGGAAACGTGCGGAAATCGGGCCATTCCGATGAATTTCCTTGTGCCGTCCTGCAATTTTGCATTATTCTTGATGAGATTAAGTCGACTTGATATGTTGAATTGCAGGAGGAGCAGACATGAGCGAGAAGCTGACCGTGCTTGAATGGCACAAGCAACAAGCGGTAACGAATTTTAATGCCGCATGGGATTTGATTGAAAAAGCGGACAGGTCCTGGGAAGACGATCTTCAGATGATCCACATGGCCCATGCTTCCCGCTATCACTGGGGCGAGATCGGCACCCCCCTTCAATTCTCAAGAGGCGAATGGCAAATCTCGCGGGTATATGCCGTGCTCGACATGTTCGAGAGCGCTTTATTCCACGGGAAAAACTCGCTTAAACTGTGCTTAGAGAATCATATCGGTGATTTCGATTTGGCGTTTGCTTATGAAGCCATTGCGAGGGCTTACATGATTGATCAGAATATAAATTCCATGATGGAATACCTCCAACTCGCCAAGGAAGCAGCCATTCATATTGGCGATCCCAAGGAGAGAGATTATCTTCTATCCGAATTGCAAACCATCTCGCTGGATTAGTACGGCCCTTCCCCTATTTCATTACCATCTATGTTGATCACTTGAAAAAGCGCCGACTGCAAAAAAGCGGGATAACATAAAAATCTCACAATCCTTGATTGGATTGTGAGACATCTTCGCCATTTGCATTAATTTTTTGGTTAACATGAAAAACTAGGTGGTCTGCTCATCTCCAACCGGATATGCATAGAAGATAAAACGATCCGGCGCATTGCCTAAATAGCGGAACGGATAACAGGTGGAAACGACCAGCACCTCGGATCCCATCGATCGAATAACCGATGTATCGTCCTTGTCTACAATATCCGTGCTTCGGATCTCGTATTCAAATGTCCCATACGGCAGCTTTACGATGAATCGATCCCCAACCGCCAGCTTGTCGAAGTTCCGGAACACCGTGTCCCGATGGCCTGACAGCAGAATCTGTTCATCGTCTAGTGGAAATGCGGTAGAGCTATAATGCCCGACTCCTCTTTCAAGCATCTCCTCATCCGTGCCCTCGATAATCGGAAGCTCGGCTTCCAGCTTTGGAACTTCCAGCATCCCGATCACATCGTTCGGACTTGGATCAAACTGGGATCTCTCGGCCATAGGATCACGCTGCGAGGCTGGATCAACACCCTTATCATCCAAATGATCTATGGTTTGCGGCTGAGAAATCAGCGTATTCGCTTCCGCCATGGCTTCCTTCAGGCTTGCTTGATGTTCGAAATATTGTATTGCAGCGAATGTTACAAACCCGACGCCTGCAAGCATCAACAACGCACCTACGATTCTTCGCATGGCTTCCCCTTTCATTCTGTTCAAATTCATCAGTCGGTGACTGCCGGAGCAACAATGGAATCTAATGTTTTTCCAATTGAATATCTATATTTTTACAACCATATCTTACTTCTTCTCCTACTTAAAATCCAGCCGATTGACCGCACTTCTTCTCTTAATAAGCCAAAAGTAATAAATTTCCTTTGAGTGATCCAACCCTCTAATCTATTTATCTTGTGTACTTAAGCGAAGGTTTCTTTTCGCATTCCAACAGCCCCTAACCCCCTGTAATACACGTATGACAATACATGTCGTTTCATAGGGGATTTCTCATGTTATTTTTCAGCCCGCTATACCGATTCATATTTGTATATTAATGAAAAACAACCATTGACGACGTTCATGTCATCAATGGTTGTTTGGGTCGCTTCTACTTATCGATCAGGTTCGTCACTTTCAGCATTCTTGCAATCAGTGCGGTGACTTCGGCGCGCGTCATTTGCGCTTTCGGACTAAGAAGTTCCGAACCGTTCCCGCGAATGATGCCTGCGGAGATCAATTGTGCTACATCGGCTTTAGCCCATTTCGCTACGTTATCTCCATCTTTATATTGAGCCAGAACAGAAGTATCCTGTTCTACTGCATTCTGAGAGAGAATCAGGCGATGAGCCCGGGCTACCATGGCGAACCCTTCCTCTCTCGTAATTTGCCGGCCGCCGACGAAGTTGCCATCGTCATAACCGCGGACAATATCGAATTCATCGGCGATCGCAATCGCATTACGATACCAGATTGTTGCCGGAACATCCGGGAAGCTCATCTGTGGAGCCTCAGGACGCATCAAGCCTAAACCGAGAACCACCATCTCTGCAAACTCGGAGCGCGTAACGCTGCGGTCCGGCGAGAATGTGTTATTCCCGTTGCCCTTCAAATCCAGTCTTGCCGCGATATTGTTCACATCCGCTTTGCCCCAGTGTGTTCTCACATCATCGAAATCCTGCGGATTCCAGATGACCGAATAGGTTCCGCTGCTGCGGAGATCGTTAATCTGAGCAAAATAACGGTTATTGATCTTCGTTACGACAGTTGGCAGATGGTACACACTGCCGTCAGGGTTGACTACAACCCCTGTTGTGATCCGGTTAGGGTCGATGCCCTCCGGAAGAGCGATATATTTCGCCGCATATCCGCTCAGCTGACCGGATCTCACGTTCTTTCCTTCGTGAGCAAACATCAGGTCGAGATCGATTGGATCGACCAGCAGCTCATAGCCTGCCGATGTCGCCTTGCTCTTGGCAGATGCGGTCACGGCTTCCGAAGCACGCTTAATGTCGATACGGACTGCAATATCACCAAGCGCGGCATTTCCAAGCTGCCCAGCTACGGAAGACAGATTCATTTTACCGGCTGGAACCGGATAGATGGCGAGCGGGTTGCTGATTTCCAAGCTTGCGCCCTTATCGCCGAGCCGCTTCAGATTATCCGCAGTCAAGCCGCCAACTGTCAGGTCACCTTCATTCGGCGAGTGAATAGCCAGCTTCGGATCTGTGCTCTTGGATATTGCATCAACCAGCTTGCCCTGATCTACCTTCACTGAGGTTACGGTACGGCCATCCGTAACTGTCGTGGTACCGGTGGCAAATGGATTGTCATTGCCGTCCACTCGGACATCCAGATTGCTCTTTGGAGTTTCCGGCTGAGGTGTTGGAGTTGTTCCCGGCGTGCTTCCGCCTCCTCCGTTTCCGCCTCCATTGTTGTTATCTCCTCCGCCACTGAACGCTCGATATACGGTTAGTTTATAAATCGTCTCTCTACCGTTTACGGTTACCTTGACTTCAATGGTGTTGCTGCCTTCTTTTAAAAGCAAATGATCGCTTGCCTTACCGTCAGCTGCATCCATCCAGGTACCGCCATTGAGTGAAATCTCAATCTTGGCATTCGGATCCAGGCCAGCCAGCTCGTCCAGCGTTGGTGTTAGATAGACGCTGTACGTTGCAGCGAAAACGGATGCGGTGTATTCACGAGTATTTTCAGCAAACTCAGGTGACAGACCAATCGGTGTACCATCATTGCTATTGTTCAATTCCAAACCAATGAGATGGGAATTTCCGGATACATCCACCACGATCGTCTTGGATTCGTTGGACACTTTGCCGTCTTTTATTGCCGTTACATCGACCGTATATTTACCATCCGCCAGGTCAGCTGATGGGATGAAACTCCAGTTGCCACTACTGTCCACTTCGACTTCTCGAGTCTCAATGACATTTCCGTTCTCATCCTTCAGATCTACGGTTACTTTGGCATCCGGGTCTGCGCTGCCCTTGACTTCCGGCTTAGCCACGGATACCAGCTCACCGGTTGGTTCAGTGATCGCAAGCTGTGGCTTGGTCGTGTCCACCGTCACATTTTTGACAGCGGTATTGGACTCGCCGTTCTTCGTGGCTGTCACTTCAACCACGTAGTCCCCATCCGGCAGATCTTGGTCAGGCTCAAAGCTCCAAGTCCCGTCAGCATTCACATTGACTTTTGGAGTGCCAATCACTTTCCCGTCTTTATCTTTAATCACGGCCGTGACATCCGCACCAGGAGCAGACTCACCTTTAAACTCAGGCTTGGCTACGTATGCGTGGCTGCCAGCCGGCTGCGTGATTTTAATCCGGGTCTTCAGTTGATCTTCCGCTGCCTTTAGGGCCTCAAGCGCTTTATTTACTTGCTCTTGCGTTTTGTTTCTGTTTTCAAGCACTGCTTTGGCTTGTTCCAGTGCCTGCTGATACGCTGGCCACTCGTCTTCCATGTAGTCTTCTTCTTTCAATTGGCTGAGTTGCTCAACCGCCTTCTTCAGTTCGGTAATGTTAACAAAAGCTACGGATTTCTCGGCGATAACCTCGTAATTGGTGTCAGTTGACATACCACCGAATTCAATGACGTATCCTGTAACGTTGTTATCATTCGGATAATCATTCCACTTCCCTGCTTGTTGACCAGATGAAAAAATATGAGCTACATATTCCTTATTGCTGTAATCATTAGGCTCCTGAGCGTCCCAGTTGGTATACGCTCCGTCTACTGGCTTCCCAGAGGTTTGATAATAGCCTTCATAGAATTTCAAGCCATTACCGCTATCCTTTTCACCTTCTGGGCCGGTTACCCAACGCCAGTCACCAGTTTTCCTAGGTCCACCATCTTTACGTTCGATATCCTGTGCGCCAATCCAGCCCAAGCCTAGAGTCTTTTCTTTTACGAACTCATTCTCCTTGGCGTCTGTAATCGTGACCAGGTACCCTTGCCGTCCAAAATAAGTCATACCCTCAGCTTCTTGCTTCGCTTTATCCCAAGTAATTGAGCTGCCCTTATTTACATATTTGTAAAAGTGACCGTTACCTTCATAAGGAAGGGCATCGCCTAAGGTAAATTTAATAGTTCTCACTGATTTATCGCTGGACGTCGTCGAGAACTTAACACTGGATAATGTTTGCGTATAAGCTTCTGCTGAAGCCTTTCCCGTAAACATTAGAACGCCGTTATCGGGGGTATTTCTTTTTGCTGTAATTCCCGCAGCCAAGGTATATGATAATGTATCTCCGGTCTGGAAATTTTCAATCATTACCGTTGCAGCATCCAAGTTAGCCGTATCGGGAGAGTTAAGAATCAGAACCTCCGGATCAATAACTACCCCGGTCGGAGTTCCCCCGTCAACAACATCATAGCTGGTCGTACCCCCGGATGTGGTAATTAAGGCTTGTTCTGTATCAGCCGCGTAGACTGAAGCTTTAGCAGCTCCTACCGGAAAACCACCAATAGTAAGAACGCAAGCCAGGAACAATGCTGCATGCTTTTTCTTACGAGGCTTGTTGCTAGATTTAAACACGTTTTTCTTTCCTCCTATCTTTTTCATCATATTTGTAAGCCTCGTGTCTTCCCTTTCCAACAGCCGCTTCGCTTAAGTAATTATGCAGAATAGTTAAAATACCCCTCACATAATCTCTATCCTTTTAAATCTAGGCTACATACTCTGTTAGATTCCTAAATACGAAATTTGTTGGACCGAGGATCTTATTCAAAGTCACTGTCGAATTATAGGAATACACGCCACTACATTATATAGAGGCAGTCTGAATAAAATCTGAACAGCCTTAAAGAATTTATCTATGAGAATTGATATATCGGTGCACGTGAACAAAAGAAAACAACCATCGAAGACGTTCATGTCATCAATGGTTGTTTGCGTTGCTTCATTATTTATCAATCAGGTCATTCACTTTCAGCATTCTTACCAACAGTGCGGTTGCCTCGGCACGCGTCATTGCTTAACTTCCAGCCATAATAGGTTACTTTGAGGATGTACGCAATTCCAGCCTATTCTCCCACATATCGATGAAAGATCGGCCAGACGTACCGCATCCTGGCCCCCCTTTCCGCTTCGCATAAAAGGTTACATCTGCAGATGCCCAATTTTTTAAACTTGATGTCCCTTTATTTTGAAGGCGAATGCTCTGCATACCATTTTCTTAGCAGATTAATATGCGCCTGATGATAGCGGTTATGGTCAGCCATATGCCATAATCCCCAGCGAATCGTTGCTTGCTTTTCATTCTCATGACCAAAGGTGACCACCCGATCTAAATCAGCATCCTGCAATTGGGTACAGATGTCTTTCAGCATGCTTAACACCTCTTCATACTCCGATATCAGCATGTTGAGCGACTTGCCTTGGATCATCGGCAGCCGGTTGTTCACATCGATCATGGGACCGTATTGTTTTTGTAACGAATGAGGGAGCGGCTCCCCTTTCATCCGGTACACCCAATTCAAATCAACATACAGGATATGTCTCATTAATTGAGCAGTGCTGTTAAAGCTGCCATCGGGTCCCTTGTAATCGACTTCTTCCTGCGACATGCCCTTCGTAATCAACTGAAGTCGCTGGCTGTTTTCTTTCACCGCGGAATATAACATCCCAACGATCGGGGACATATTTGCCTCGCCTTGCAAATCTTTAAGCATCAGGCTCTTCCTCCTGCAATAATGGCTTCCCGGCCAATTATTTCTTTATTTCTGTAAGGGTTGCATCCCACATTAATACATTTATATTCGGATTTTGGTCTTCATTCATTATCGAGATGGCAAGCTCCTGTGCTCCTTGAATGTCCATTTCGGAATAAGCAGGATCCTCTCGTTCATTTCCATCTGCGATATATATATTTTTTCTATCTTAGTAGGGGAACAGGGAGGTGTCAATTCCAGACTAATTAGATGTGAGCGCGGCCTGATTCCGTTTGGTTGATCCCTTACGGACAACAGAAGGCCATCGACGAATCGACGGCCTCACGATCTTACGCTTGTATGCTCGATGCTTTGCTTGCCTGTCTTGAGTGCAGAACCTTCATCGCGTATCTTGCGATAGGCTGTGCGATCAACACTTCAATCCAGAACGCAATGCCGAAGTTTCGTGGCCAGGTATGGAGGAAGTTTTTAAACGGATCCAAACTGATGTGTTTGGTACCTACCATGGGGCCAATAATGGAGAGAAGAAGTGATAATACCGTTACGTTGAGCACAATATTTAATAATACTCTTGCATTGACCCCATCAGTCTGCCCCAAGAATTTAGGCATCATCTTGCCAACAATCGGGCCAGCGATCAGCTTCACGCATAACACGACGATGACCCACATGATAGGAATCACTTTTAGACTATCCAGATAAACCTCTTTGCTGAACCCGCGCTCCAATCCAATAATGATCGGCGCGATCGTGTTGACCGAAATAATCGATACGATCAATAAAAATAATATCCCCTCTTTGCCGTTCCTAGGCAGTCTTGTCTCCACGTCCTTCTGGTTTGCCATCTCCTATCATCAACCCTTCATCTAATGTGTCACCGTGTTATTTTAGCGATTTAGGGAGGCTCTTCATAAGTGAACATTCTGTGAATAATTATCCGAATAGAATAGAGAATGAACGTCCGAAACAAAAAAATCACCAACCGATAACGGATTGGTGATTTTTATTGTAATAATGAAGTCTGGATCGCATACATACAGTCTCTCTGCCCTCGCCTTGCTGAATTTCGGTCAGCCAGCGCTTACGCCAGCATGCCGTTTACCTTGCCCAATACCGATTCATAGGATGTATCCAAAGCAATTGCCATTTCCTGAAACAAAATATTTTGAGCCGAAGCTAACATCACTTGATCTTGTTGGTTCAGCTTTTTGTTGTTGCTTTCGGCCTTCTGCTTGTGACGCATTAAGGTGTTGATAATGTTAGCGATCTCCTCCCGGTCGCCTGATCTAATTAATTTGGAGTAGGTCTGGAAACGCTCCGTATTTTTTTCAATCCATCCCGTGCCCGGCGATTTAAAGGATTGCATGACCTTCTCGGCTTCCTCCCGATCGATCAGTTCGACCATGAGCAGACTGTCGTTGTCTACTGGCGTGCTAATCTTTAATTTCACGTTGCTTACCGGATGCAGCTCATAATAGCGTCTGGTTGTGCCCAAGACTTCTTTCTCGCTGATCCCATCAATTTGGCATATGCCATGAACTGAATAGATAACCAAATGACCCGTTTCAAACATGCTGTTGTCCTCCTCACGTTGTCAACTTGGTTGACTATGTACCTCTATTATACACTATCGTCAACTTAGTTGACGAAGAATCGTGAACTTTTGTATATTGGTGGAGGAATTGCTGAAAGGAATGATGACCAATGCATGTAGAAGTGAAGACCGTGGATCTGATCGACCTGATAAGCGAACGTCATGTCCTTCTCCGCACCTTAAACGACCGCTTGTGGCATAAAAGCCATGACCTTCATATATCGAACTCCGAATGGTTTATTATGGCGAGAATCTATAAGAAACAAACGACGATATCCCATGTCGCCAAACAAGTGGATATCTCCCGTCAGGCTACCCATAAATTCATTAAAAATCTGGAAGCCAAAGGACTGGTCGAGGTCAGCAGAGCGCAGCATAACAATAAAGACAAGTGCATCCGTCTCACGCAGTTCGGCGAGGAGTGCTTTGAGCACAACGAAGCGATCAAGGCAAAGCTTGAGGCCAAAATCATCGCCTCGATCGGAGAAGAGCAAGCGGATCAGCTTAAGCGGCTTTTAACGATGGATTGGGGTTTGGGGACGAGTGTTTAACCTTACCTAGCCCTTGGCTGAAGATCATCCGGTTAACCATAATAAATGGATAAGAATCGAGGGTAAGATGAATGAAGCTTCAGCTCCTATTTCATGAATATTTAAATATAAAATTCAACAGAGGCTTGCCGTCGGTACAGACCGTTGGCTTTGAATATGGCGTTCTGGAAGACGAAAGAGCAGCGTTATTCTTTGTCGATCGCAACGGTCAGGCTTTTGTTGAATGGGCGTATGATTTACAGCCGGGAGATCCCCAATATGCTGCGAGCCCGGATTGGAAGCCTGTGCTCGCGGACACGTTTAAGCAGCTGGACGTCTACGATGAACAGATACTCTATTATCTGTTGTTTACCATCAACTCGACGACATCCATTGTTCGAAGCAATCCGTACAACGCCATGAATGATTTGATGAAGAATTATTGTTACTTCCAGTTGTCTCAATTAAACGGTGTCTCCCGGTTGAGCGATGAACAGAAGCTTCAATTAAGGGACTTTTTCCTCTTTTTCTACCTGTATGCCCACCCGGTGAACGAGGAGACGCTTTACGCTTTTTCATTCCACGGTCAGGATTTGGTTCATACGAAAACCGGCATCCACATCGAGCCATATTTCTCGGCGTACCATGATTACTACATCGAGCATTTCGATAAGCATCGCGATCAATTAATGATAGCTCCCCATGAAATCGCCGCCTGCAAAAACCTAACGATTGAGCTGCTTAGGTCCATCGAGGGAAAGTCGACCAAGCTGGTCTTGCCCCCGGAAGAAGGCTTCGAGGCTGCACTCCGACTGATCAATGATGTGGACGAGATGCTCCATATGTACTCGGAAAATAAATCAACGGTATTCG
Source organism: Paenibacillus sp. FSL W8-0919 (assembly GCF_038003785.1). Lineage (NCBI taxonomy): Bacteria > Bacillati > Bacillota > Bacilli > Caryophanales > Paenibacillaceae > Paenibacillus > Paenibacillus sp. FSL W8-0919. The sequence goes on along the minus strand of NZ_JBBOPV010000001.1, from coordinate 1,384,015 downwards.
ACATCATGAGAGATGCTCTCGCAGGCACTCGCTCTATCCCATATCGTGATCATTGCTTCAGCATATTGCTGCAGAATTACGTGTGCTATGTTCTTTATTTTGAGTTTGATGAAATTCATCATCTGGTGGACTACTTTAGAGGCACTCCGGCATGGTGCAAGACGATTCTAAATAAAATCTTCGCGGATACCATCTTTCTTCAGAAGATCATGCGGCAGAACCGGATCGATATTGCCGATTATGGGAGTGTGATTGAATTCTTCGATGAGGAGGCTCGGAGGATTTACTTGTGAGTGGCAAGCATCCCTGTTACCTACTCAGGAGCCGATGCTTCACACACTTGCTGTACCTGTCCCCCGCTCTTATAATACCCATTGATTAAACCCCCTTAGCGCATTACGCTTCCATGTACAGGCAGAGAACTTCCTGCCAGCAGCTCGTTGTGCTAATGGAGACCTTGATGAAATAAACTTGGCCGGCAGCTTAAAAAAGAGCGTTCCCCTCTTTAGGGAAACGCTCTTTTGCTCATTCATATTATTTCAAGCCCAATACCTCAAAGTCATAAATCCGCGCGGCCGTATCCCCGCCTTGTGTCGCCTTCTCGACTTGAAGACGAACGTACTGTGCGGAGGTAAGCTCGATGGCATGGCTGCTGACCGCTTCCGTATTGTCCTTGACCGAAACCGCATCCTTCCATTCCTTGCCGTCCGAGCTTACCTGTACGGTGAATGCCCGCGTGTTGAATGCGGCCGGCTCGCCTCCCGCCTCCGCATGCTTGATCACGAATTCGCTGATCTTGTGCTCAGCTCCGAGATCCACCGTCAGAGAATGTGGCCCGTCTCCGACCGCACACCATTTGGTGGCGGCATTACCGTCAACCGTAAATGCAGGTGCTTCCTTCTCGTTCACGAAGCTGGATGCTGACGTTTGCTTGCCAAGGGCAAGATTGCCAACGCCATTCTCCGCTTCTCGTGTAACCGTAATGAGCTTCTTCCGAACCACGTCCTCGCCAATGCTATTTTTAGCGGTTAACGTCACTTCGAACGTTCCTTCTTCCGGATAGGTCACCTTAGGATTCTGCTCCGTGCTGGACGCCGGCTGTCCGCCCGGGAAGCTCCAGCTCCAGGACTCTGTGACTTCCGATGAAAGATCCGTGAATTGTACCGATTCTCCCGGTGCGATCAGCGTCTTATCCGCCTTGAAGGCTGCCGTCGGCTTCGGGTATTCCGGCCAGTCAAAGCTTACGGACGCTGCTTTTCCTTGTTCATAATGGCGGTTCACCGGAATCACGACCATTTTGGTAGACTGCTCTTTTTGCAGACGCTTCATTTCAGGCACATAATAAACGGTGTTGCCCGTCATGCCCATCAACTCGTACTTGCCGTCCGGATGAACCCGGTACACCTGATAATACATTACGTCCTCCGCCTGTTTCGGTGCCTTCCAGGACAACCGCGCATCCCCATAGATTCCGTCGCGGAAGTCGTTCTCGATCACCTCCAGATCGGTCACCTGATGCGGCTTCTTCGCCTTGTCATTCACCTGCGTAACGGCCAGTTTGCCGATATTGGCCTGATAATTGGCCATATCCGCCGCGGATTCGAATTGAAGCGAAATTCCCGCAATCGTACGTCCTTTGAACTTGTTCAGTCTGACGCTTCCCTGCTTCCAATCCTGATTCGCGCCTGCTTGGGTCCACTTGGCCGGCTCGAAGAACACATAGTCATCCGGCGCATCGGAGAAGGCCAGCCCGATCTTCACCTTGGCGTCCTTCGCATTGTCCGTATAAACAAGCGATACTTCCGTCGTCGCTTCTACCGGGATATTCGCCTTATACAGCTTGACATGGGTAGAGGAGCCTTTGCTAACGGGACCTTCTACCTGAAGCGAGCTGCCTCCGTAGTAGGATTTGCTGAAATCAAATCCAGGCTTGAGGGCTTCGCCCTTGCCGTTGGTTTCCGTGATCCAGCGCCAGGTCGGCAAAATATCCTGCAGACTCCGGTTGCTCCAATCGCTGCTCCGCATCACTTTGCCGTCCACCGCGAACATATGGCCGTTCCCCGTATTAAAATGGGTGACGAACTCGGAATCAGTAAGCACCGTTTTGGCAACGACATCATGGGCAATCCCTCTCCAGGCGAGCGGGTCGCTTCCTTCAGGCTGGGAGGTATTCGCCGGGTTCATGCGGGGCCCAGCCCAGAAAATCTGCTCCTTGTTCATATATTCCTCATGCGTCTCAGAGCTGTTGAACGCCCAATCCGGACGGTAAATGCCGAGGGAAGTGGTCGCTTTCTTGCCTTCCGGGAACACGACCGGCCAATTGAACCTGCTTTCGTAGCCGTTTGCCTCCACATCGATGCCGGCGTACAGATCATACGGACTGCGGCCAAGCTCGGCCGCCTTCGCCGGGGAGTTCAAGAATGGCGTGATATAATCGTATTTGCCGTTCTTCTCGTCCTTGAACTGCCAGCGGAAATCGATAAACATATTGTCGGAAACGCGCTGATTTCCCGCCTGGAAGAACATCTTGTTCTGGTCCGTCAAAGCCCCCTGCCACTTCACCGGCCCGTCCTTGATCATGGAATCGTACCAGATCACTTCCATGCCCGGTGCTTTCTTCTGCTGAAGATATGTTAAAAATTCAGCCATCTTGGCGGCATCCTCAGGCGTTCCGCCTTGCGTTTCCTGATTGATGAACCAGCCGTCAAATCCGTAATATGCAGCAACCTCAATCAGTTTGTCTGCAACCGGGAAGGATCCGTCCTCCCGCTGCTGTAACAGATCATGCAGCCACTGGATTTTGCCTCCATGCTCGGTTTGCGGCAAGAAAACGGTTCCAAATACAGGCACGCCATTCTTGTGGGCTGCATCGATCACGTCGGCGCTTGGCGGAACGATCAAGCCTTCACCTGCCGAGCCGCCCCACATTACCAGCTTGTCGATATACTGCCAATTACTGAACGTATACGTATGGAACTTCTCCGAGCCTTGGGAAGGAGCACCGCTTGTGCTTGGATACATGGAAGCAATCGATAGTACCTTCACTTCCTCCTTGGCATGGCTGTTGACCTTATGGCCCTGAACCCGCTTGGTCTCCAGCTTCACCGTTCCCCGGTTAAAAAGCGCATCCTTATCGGCCGACGGCGACCATTCCAGCAGCGTGTTCGGATACCAATAGGACGAATGAGGCTGCGCTGCTTCGGCTTCTCCGGCAAAACCCGCCAGGGATGCTGCCAGCACGGCTGTGCTCATCCATACGGTCATTCTTCGCTTCCACTGAGCTTTAGTAAAATAACCCGGTTTGATTTTTTTCACTCAAAAAAACCTCCTATACGGATAATGGTCATGCAGTTTTTCTAGTATTTTACAGGAGCGTGATGATAAATAGAGAGAAACGGCTATAATCATCAGCCGTTTCTACTCTTCAGCCACTTTTTATGCCTTACTTGTTCTGTGCTGCCTTCCACTCATCGAACTGCTTTTGAGCCTCAGCGATAACTTTGTCGATTCCAGCATCCTGGAACTTTTGTTTTGCTTTTGGCAAGTATTCGTCAGGATCGATGGAGCCGGTATACAGTGCAGGGATGAATTCCTTCGCTACGTTCGTCACGGCCGCAACTTCTGTTTTGACCGGAGCCGTATCGAAGTTAAAGCCGAATGTAGGAGCTACTACAGCGGAGCTGTTAAATTTCTCGAATGCTTCCCACTTGTCTTCAGGCTCGCCTTCATGAAGGTACGTCAGGAACATATTGCCGAGCGCAAATCCAGGCATTGCATAGTTTTCCTGCATGGCAGGCATATCTTCGATGTATGGCCCTTCAAGCTTCTTGTAATGCGTTCCTTCCAAACCGTATTGAATCATATTGCGCAGTTTCTCATCCGTGTTCAGCAGGTTCAAGAACATCATGGCCCGCTCCGGATTTTTGGAGTACGAAGAAATCGCCATCATCGAACCCGCTGCGGAGCTGGTGTAAATCACCGGATCATGCATCGGTCTCGTCACAATGTCATATCCCGCGTTTCTGGACCAGCCAAGCTCTGCGTATGGCTGCGTAATCTCGCGGTCCACGAGCCATTTGCCGGTCTTGATGTTATCAATGCCGTCCAGCGTCGCTACATCCTCGCGCACATAACCCGCTTTATAGTATTTGCGCATCGTGGCCAAAGCCGATTTCAATTCAGGTGTATCCAGCAAATTCACAAATTTAAAGTCTTTGGTGTCAAGATACATCCCGATCGGAATTTCATCGCCAAGCGGGAAGTCAACCGGCAAGTACGGCTTAAAGCTTTTCGGTACGGCAAGCGGTGTAATATCCGCCGGCTCGTTCTCTTTAATCGTTTTCAAAAGCGGCTCCAGATCCTCAAGCGTTGTCACGTTGGAAATGTCCAGGTTGTACTTATCCAGATACTTCTTGTTGAAACGCCATACAAACTGCTGTGCCAGCTCCTTATTGGCCGGGATGCCATAGTTCACGCCATTCACCTTCGTTCCTTCCAAGAAACGGGGATCCAGCGCTTCCTTGATGCCTTGTCCATACTGATCAAGCAAGTCATTCAGCGGTTTGAAGGCACCCTTCGCCGCGTTTGGAAGATAATCAAATGCCCACGAGCTGGTAAATGCGATGTCGTAATTCTCACCGGAGCTGGTAATAACCTGCATCCGTTGGCTGTAATCGCCCCAGTCGATCATATTGATCTCGATCGTAGCGTTGATTTTCTCCGTCAGGTATTTATTGATCTCCTCTTGAACCTTAGGAAGATCCTTCTGGTTAGGCCCGATCATGTACATTTTGAGCTTGACCGGGTCCAGCTTGGATGCATCCACCGTGCCGTCGCTCTGAATGGCAGCCTCTTCCTTCGCGGGCTCGCCAGACTTAGCGCCTTCCTTGCCGCCGCAAGCCGATAATACGACCGTGAGCAAAAGCACAAGAGCAAGGGACAGTATAGAAGCCTTTTTCTTAAACATGTGTTTTCCCCCTGTATCACTTAATGGTTAATGCTATATTGACACCGCTTACACACCTCGGACGTGAAAGCCGGATTACTCCGGCCGTGTGCGATGCGGGTACAACCTTATGAAATTAGCCTTTGACCGAGCCTACCGTCAGGCCCTGGACAAAATACCGCTGGAAGAACGGATACGCCATAACAATCGGCAGGGTCGCCAATACGACCATCGCCATTCTTACCGTCTCCGTCGGCAGGCTTGCTGCTGCGTCGAAGGAACCGATATTCTGCGCATTCTGCGTCAGAAAGTCCATGTTCTTCTCGATCTTCATCAGCATGAACTGCAGCGGCGGCGTCGCTTGTGGATCGTTATAATACAGCAAGGCGTTAAACCAGTCGTTCCAGTACCCCAGAGAGCTGAACAAACCAATGGTTGCAATCCCCGGGAGCGAAACCGGCAGCACGATTCGGATAAAGGTCAGAAACTCGCCGGCCCCATCGATTTTGGCGGACTCGATAATTTCATCCGGAATCGTCGTCTGGAAGAAAGTCCTCATGACAATGATGGAGAACGCGCTCAAGGATAAAGGAAAGATCAACGCCCAGATGGTGTTCTGCAGATGCAGGAACTGGGTCATCACGATATAACCAGGCACCATTCCGCCTGAGAACAGCATGGTGAAGAATGCAAGGAAGCTGAAGAAGCCTCTGAATTCAAAATTTCGACGGGACAATGCATAGGCATAAGTCGTAACCAATGCCAGACTCACCAGCGTCCCCAGCACCGTGATCAAAAGCGTTAAGCCGAATGAGGACAAAAGCTCGCTGCCCGTTTCGAAAATATATTCATACGCTGCCGTGCTGAACTGACTTGGCAACAGCCTGAAGCCTTCCGAAACCAGCGTCTGTTCGTCCGTCAGGGAAATAATAATAACAAATAGAAACGGAAAGATACAGGAAAACGAGAAGAGGCCGATCACGATATTGAAAATCGTATTCCACAATGGGGAGATGGCGTTATAGTCTCTCTTTCTTGAACGCTTTGCCGGCTGACCGGCAGGCTGCGTGGATAGCTGCGACATGATGGTGCACCTCCCTCGGATTAGAAGATCGCATGATCTTTTTCAATTTTACGAACGATATAGTTGGCAACCAGAATCAGAATCAAGCCTACAAATGATTGGTACAAGCCCGCTGCCGTACTCATGCCGATGTCTCCCATGTTCATCAGCCCGCGGTAGACGAAGGTATCGATGACGTTCGTAACCGGGTACAGCGCGCCCGAATCCTTCGGAAGCTGGTAGAACAATCCGAAATCGGAACGGAAGATGCCGCCGATTGCGAGTATGGTCAGGATAATCATAAGCGGCTTCAGCAGCGGAATCGTGATGTACCGCACTTGCTTCCACTTGCTGGCTCCGTCGATCACGGCCGCTTCATAATAAGACTTGTCGATCCCTGTGATAGCCGCAAGGTAAATAACGCTGTTGTAACCCACGCCTTTCCAGATACCGACAAAAACGAGAATGAAGGGCCAATACTTCGCTTCCGAATACCAGCTGATCGGCTCTCCCCCGAAATAAGTGATGATTTGATTGAGCGTCCCTTTGTCTACGCTAAGAAAAGTGAACGCAAAATAACTAATGATAACCCACGACAAAAAATGCGGCAGAAACATGCCGGTCTGATATACCTTGGCCGTACGCTTGTTGACAAGCTCGCTTAGCATGATCGCAAAGCCCACTGCAATGACCAGGCCCAGGATAATAAAAGCCAGGTTGTACAGAATCGTATTTCTCGTAATGATATAAGCATCATTGGTTGTAAACAGATATTCGAAGTTTTTGAACCCTACCCATTCGCTGTTGAGCACGCTGGCAAAAAAACCGTCCGGGCTAATACGGAAATCCTTAAACGCGAGAACGGTACCGAACATAGGCAAGTAAGCAAAGATAAGAAACCATATGGTTCCGGGCAGGATCATCAGCAGCATAAACCGGTTGCGTATGACCTTTTTGATGAACCCCGACATGAGCACTCCTCCTCTTCCCTGTTAAATACAAGTGATGCGACTGCAGTAGAAGATCCCCATGATCTTTGTCGATGCGTTATTCTATCACTTGCCCTTAACTACTATCATTGTGCCAAGTAAGCGCTATCGCGCTCAAGTTGAAAAATACTAGAACGGGATGGACAAATTAAAGAATCCCCTATAAGTGCGTGTTCAAAAAGTCGGGTTTTAACAAAAAACAGGCCGAAGGGTTATCCGCCCTGGGCCTGTCGCAAATGGTTTCCCGGTCGATTTAGTTCCGGTACATGGATCTCATCTCGGTTGGAGATACGCCGGTATATTTTTTGAACTGCCTATAAAAGTAGGAGCTGTCCGTATAACCCACGCTGAATGCAATATCCGCCGTCTTTTGATCCGTATGCAAGAGGAGCTGCGTGGCTTTCTCGATGCGGTATTGGTTCAAATAATCCGAGAAGCTGGCGCCGACCTCCTGCTGAAACAGCTGACCTAAATAATTCGGATGCATCTGCAGCCGCTGGCTCAGCGTCTTCAGGGAAAGCTCCTCCGGATAGTGATGCTGCACCTGCTCCACAAGAAACGAGACATGCGGGCTATAGCCCTGCTCCGCTTCTTCCAGGCGCGCAAGACTGCGCTCGACGATGCGCCATACATGATTTCGGAGCCCCTGGAGCGTATTAATCCGGTGCATTGGCGTAAATACCTCGCTGTAATCGGGGTTTTTCTCCATATCCTTCGCCGCGACCATCAGCTGGACTGCCGCATTCAAGCAGGTCTCCCGAGGAACCATCGGTTCCCTGCTGTCACCGCTCAGAACGGACTCGATATAAGCCTGCAGGGAGGGAATGTCTCCCTCGATCAGCAGCTTCGCGAACGTATCGGGACGAGCGAACGGCGAAGAAGCCTGAACGGCCTCCGGTTCCGCAGACGAACTATATAGGATCATGTCATCTCCGGCAATCAGGCAGGCGTTGAAGAGGTCCTTCGCCTTCCTGTAGCTCTCCTGAATATCTTTGAAATCATTGAAGCCTGCATTGCCCTCCGAGCACCAAATGCGCAAGCCAGTCAGCTCCCGCAGCCGGGCCATGGCATTTCTCATACCCTCCCGCTCCGCGTCCCTCCGTTCATTCCTCGCGGCCGACATCATAACGATGTCGTCATCCGCATCAGGGAAACAGATCACCTCATGATCTCCCCCCAGCACTTCCGAAAAAGCCCGGCTGCATTCATCGGCTAGGCTGGTTAAGCGATAGAGCTGGGATACCGGGCGTTCGTCGGATATGAGCCGCAGAACATAAACCTGGTAAGACGCATAATTGAGCGGAATTCCGAGAAGCTCAGCTCTCTGTTTTAATTCCGAGCTCTTGATTTCGCCGTTAACCCACCGCTGCAAAATATTGCTGCGCAGGATCCTCCAATCCTCCTCGGAACGGAACCGGCTCAATTCCTCGCGCTCCCAATCGCCGCGGATATGCTTAATCGTCGCTTCCAGCTCCTCGATGCTGATCGGCTTCAGAATATAATTCTGGATGCCGAGCGTGATCCCCACCTTCACATATTCAAATTCTTCGTAACCGCTCAGCACAATGAATTTGGTGCGCGGATGCATTTCTTTTACCTTCTTGATCAGTTCCAGCCCGTTCATTCTGGGCATCATAATGTCCGTGATCAGCAGATCCACAGGATCTTCCCTTAACCGCTCAAGCGCTTGCACCCCATCGTTGGCCGAACCTGACACATGCAGATCGTAATTCTGCCAATCTACGATGGTGGCCAATCCCTGGGCAATCAAAGGCTCGTCATCAACAAAAAATACCTTCCTCATGTCGTCTCCCCCTTGCGCAGCATCGGTATTTCCATGCGGACCTCGGTTCCCTGTCCTTCCGTGCTGTTGATGGTCACTCCGTAATCACTTCCGTAGTTCAGCACGATTCGTTCATGCACGTTCATCAGCCCGATCGAACGGTATCCCTTGTCTGGAGGCTGGAGAACCTTGTCCAGCGTGCTGCGAATTTGGGTCAGCTTTTCCGCCGGTATGCCCGTTCCGTTGTCCGATACGATGATCACGACCCGGTCCCCTGCCCGGCGGGCATGGACTGAAATTTTATTGTCGTCGTCAAGCGGACGAAATCCGTGAACGATATAGTTCTCCACGATTGGCTGGACCAGCAGCTTGATGATGCTGGCATTTTGGATCTCCGGATCGACCTCGATTTCCGTCTCCAGCCGCCCTTCATAGCGAATGCGGAACAAGTCGAGGTAAACGGAACACATGTCCATTTCCTCTTCAACGGTGACCACGGTGCTTTTTTTCACCATGTTCTTGAACATCACCGACAAGCTGTATATCATCTGACCCACTTCCTTCGCGCCCACAAAGTACGCCTTCATGCGAATGGATTCGAGCGTATTGTATAGAAAATGGGGGTTAATCTGGGATTGCAGGGCAACGAGTTCCGCGTTTTTTTGCTTGATTTCCGAGGTATACATTTTATCGATATATTGCTCCAAACGGTCGCCCATATCGTTAAACCGGCGGGAAATCTGCTGCAGCTCATCTTCGCCGGACATCTGAATGCGCGTCGACAGATCGCCTTCGCCGATCCGGTTCATCGAACGGATAATCCGCTGCACTTTCTTGGAGAACCTGCGAATGATCGTAAAGGTAATTGCAAAACTGGCCGCCATAAACAGAAGGGTGACCAGAATCAGTCCCGTTCTTAAACTCTCCGTGCTCTCTTTGATCAGGGATTGCGACACAATCCCCACCACCGACAAGCCCGCATTGCTGACATTCAATATGTTCACTTTGGAGGGTTCATCCAGCTCTACCCAGTCCCCGGCTTTTTCCTGCTCCAAGCGGTAGGGATAGGTTTGCCCGTAATACTCATCCTCCGAATCGTAAATGACCGTTCCCTGTGCGTTCAACACCATAATCCGGCCTTTTACCGAAGCTCGGCTCTCCAGCCAAGATGAAATTTGCCGGGCGTCGAACTCCACATTCATCATCCCCACCCGATTCAGGGTCCAGGGATCCTTCAGCTCTCTCGAATAGGAATACGATCCGGGACTGGAGCCTCCGGATGAAGGCGAGGATTCATTCTGAGGCATGGTATCCCAGCTGTGCTGCTCCCGGCGGGCAAACCAGGTCTCCCACTTGTTCTTGGAACCGGCATCATTATTCAACTGCTGGTTGGTCCGGCTGATATGCATGTAAAAATTGTTCGGATAGCTGTAGATCGAGACGCATCTGGCGCTTGATTCCTGCTCCAGATAATTTCTTATCAAGGTATTGAAAGACCGTAATCGCTGCTCTCCGGCTCTGGTGTACAAATCCAGCCGGTATTTCAGGTAACTCTCATATTCGTGGTTCAGAAAATAGATCAGCTCATCGCTCAGCGTGGCATCTCCGTAAATCTGCTGAAATATATTCTGTATGCCCTCATACTGCCGGCTCAAATAAATGTTCAGCACATGCGCGGATTTGAGATTCGCATCGGTCTGCTCACGGAGTATGCGCTGTGTCTGGTATTGATAAACCAGCGTTGCCGCAATCGCAAACAGCACGATCATGACGGTCGAATACAGCACAACGATTTTGTTGAACATCTTTCGCTTCAAATGATTTAAATAGAATTGGCGCAGTCTGAAAATATGAAACACACCCTGTTCTATAATGGTCACTTCGGCACTCAGTGTACACCCTTTCCGAAAACCCGGCAATTGAAAATTACATACTATGCTCTCGCCTAGCCTAAACCCCGATCATGCAGCCGGACGTGCGTGAACATTCTCCTAGCGCGGCAGGGCGGATTGTGCAGGAAATAGGGAAGGCCAATACATCAAAAGATGTTTCATCAAGTACAATAAAAGGTGCGACTAAAGCAAATGATTGAATTGCCTACAGAGGGGATTCAGCTTTACTTTTCAACTTTAAGGGGGGAGATAATGCTTCAAATTAGTTTATTCATTGAAAGCGATTCGGAACAAGAGGCATCTGCAATAATTAACGAGGTATTACCGGAATTAGCAGAGTTAGTTTCAACATACCAGGTTTCATCTTGTGAACAATACTGGAAGATTGAAACATGGTATAAGGCGGTGATCGATGTCACTACAGTTAATCCTATAACTCTGATAGTGCAAATTATATGCTCAAGAGATTATGTAACGTTTGGATATGGGACAACAATAAATCATCAGCTCACACAAATGATAGGAACGACGATGTTATCTATGTACATCCCAAAATCAGATTTATTAATTGTTGGTTTGAGGATTTAGAGTAACAACATAGTAACCGACTAAACACAGGACATTTATTTGTACAGAGCAAAAGGGAATTTTACGATAAGTAAAAGGGGTGTTACTTTAACACATGATTATTAACAGTGTTGGCGTTGACTCCTATCAACTTGGGTGCGGACTTGAAGAAATAAAAGAAAAAATAAAAGACCTTGATTTTACTGAGGAAGAGTTAGACAATCACTTTACCATATCAACAGACTCTATTAAGTTTTGGATTGATAAAGATCAAAGTAACGTAACCCAAATATCGGTGTTTGGTGAGTATACGGGAAAATTCCTTAAAAAAATTGGTATAGGAAGTACACTCTCTGACCTAAATGATTTAGGTATTAAGTGGGTTAAAGAAGACTATGTGTACAAACTACCTGAATATCCTGGAGTATGTTTTGAATTAGAGGATATTGATGATTGGAACGAAATAGAGGCACCCATACAGTTCATTTCAATCTATTGCGAATAGTTACTTCTTACCTTGAGGAAGAGATTCCTCAAGGTTTTTCTTTTCCGTTGTCAGTGAGAATACTGATCAAAAGGGATGAAACCGAAGCGATTTTCCCTTCCCCTTTTAATATAAGCTAAAATGATCTACCTCCCCCTCCTCCCACTTCTCCCTCAAACCTTTCAAGTCCTCGATAAAAAACCTTAGCAAATTGGGTCTTCTTCTTACTGCCAGCGGGTGATAGGTGAAGCCGATCGGGATCCCCTGGAACTCATGCCAGCTCCCCCGCAGCTCCTTGACGGTGGCATGCTCCTTCTCCGGGAATAATCCTTCAACCACGACATTGCCAAAGCCAAATAGGACAAGCGGTTGCTTCTGAAGGAGCTGCGCCTGCAGATGCGGCAGGCATGCTGCACGGGTGGCAGGCTTATCGTAAGCGCGGATTGGCCGGCGTTTCAGCAAATAAGTGACGTATACCGAGTGGATATCGATCCCCGCTTCCCTCATGCCGAGTTGGAGGGTTTCCCGGGTCCCGCACAAGAACGGATTGCCTTCCCGATCCTCCCGGGCTCCCGGGTTATCCAGAATCAACATCAATGAGCTCTGCGGATTCCCTTCCCCCCAGATGATGCGATTCCGCTGTTTGCACAATTCGCAGCGTTCACAATGCTGCATATCCTCGGGCGCTTGCTCTTCTGGCAAGATGACGCAGGATTGACCCATTTCCTTAGACACGCAATCCCCTCCTTTCCGATAACAAGCACTGGTTCCATTATGCCCACCTATAGTTAAAACTTGATCTCACCTATGGTTCGGACACCCGAAATAATGAGACCCTACCAAAAAAATCGTGCCTGTTCATCGGTTCATGATCTTCGATAGAATAAAGATGCTCCTTATTGTAAGCGTTTTCCGATGCGTGCTTATAACAGGAGAATCCACGATTAAGGGAGGGTATTTATGAAGCGATCTCACTATCACTCTACGGAAAGGCGGTTTAGGCGTAAGGGCCTGGGCTTGTTCTTGGCAATTGTGCTGCTGGTTAGTCTCGGTCTCATGCCGGCGTCGAAGGTTCAGGCAGCCGAAGAGGCTGGGACCACCATTACCTCGATGTCTTACTTTTCCGCGGCAGACGGACCGGTCATCACAAAATCAGGGGTTGGCCAGGCCAGCTATGGTTTTGTCATGCCGGTCTTCAACGGAGGCGCCGCCACTTGGAATGATGTTGCCCAAGACCTGGGGGTAAAGGTGAAGGTGAACGGCAGTTGGGTTGATATCGACAGTGTCGGCAGCTTTGTCTATAACCAGAACTGGGGGCACTGGAACGACGGCGGCTTTACCGGCTATTGGTTCACCCTCTCCGCAACAACGGAGATTCAGCTGTACTCCAAAGCGAATGGGGTGACGCTGGATTACAGGCTGGTCTTTCAAAACATCAACAAAACGACCATCACGGCAATGACCCCGACCCAAGGGCCGCAAATTACAGCAGGTTTTACGGGCGGTGCGGGCTTCACCTATCCGATCTTTAACAATGATCCAGCCATCACCTATGAAGCCGTCGCGGACGATTTGAAGGTGTATGTAAAGCCCGTCAACAGCAGCGAATGGATCGATATCGACAACAATGCCGCCAGCGGCTGGATCTATGATCAGAACTTCGGTCAATTCACCGATGGAGGCGGCGGCTACTGGTTTAACGTCACGGAGTCGATCAACGTCAAATTGGAATCGAAGACCTCTTCCGCTAACATCGTGTATACCATCACCTTTAACGAGCCCGTAAGAAATTCATATGTGCTTACGCCTTATGAAGGAACGACCTTTACAGCCGATGCGAGCGGCGCTATCGGTATTCCGCTGCCCAAGATTGATGGAGGCGCGCCAATCGGCACGGAGCTTGGCAATTTCGTATACCAGATTAACATCAACGGGCAGTGGGTGGATCTGGACAACTCGAGCCAGAGCGGATTTGTATACTCGGCGAACGGCTACAATAACATGTCCCCCGCCAATCAGTGGGGGTACTGGGCCGATCATATCTATGGTCTGTGGTTCCAGCCGATCCAAGAGGACATGCAAATCCGTATCGGCTATCCATTAAATGGGCAGGCAGGTGGAAGCGTGGGCAGCAATTACGTTAACTACACCTTGATCGGGAATCCCGATGCTCCTCGTCCGGATATCACCGATCAGGAGGATATTCCGATCGGATCGCCAAGCGATCCAACCATCGCGGGCATGAATCTGATCTGGCAGGATGAGTTTAACGGGACGACGCTGGATAACAGCAAATGGAATTATGAAACAGGGTATTATCTCAATGATGATCCGAATACCTGGGGTTGGGGCAACTCGGAGCTGCAGCACTATACCAATAGTGCGCAAAATGTTTTTGTACAGGACGGAAAGCTCAATATTAGAGCCTTGAACGAGCCAAAATCCTTCCCGCAGGATCCTAATCGGTATGCACAATACTCCTCCGGGAAGATAAACACCAGGGATCATTTTTCCCTCAAGTACGGTAGAGTGGACTTCCGTGCCAAGCTGCCAACCGGCAACGGTATCTGGCCTGCGCTCTGGATGCTTCCGCAGGATAATGTGTATGGAACATGGGCATCCTCCGGTGAGATCGATGTGATGGAAGCAAGAGGACGCTTACCTGGCGTGACGAGCGGCGCGGTTCACTTCGGCGGGCAATGGCCGACGAACCGGCATCTTTCCGGCGAATACCACTTCCCGGAAGGGCAGACCTTTGCCAATGACTATCATGTCTATTCGGTCGTCTGGGAAGAAGACAATATTAAATGGTATGTAGACGGCAAGTTCTTCTTTAAAGTGACCCGGGATCAGTGGTATTCCGCAGCGGCGCCGAACAATCCGAATGCCCCGTTCGATCAGCCGTTCTACCTCATTATGAACCTGGCGATCGGCGGTACCTTCGACGGCGGCCGGACCCCGGATCCGTCTGATATCCCTGCAACAATGCAGGTGGACTATGTACGGGTGTACAAGGAAGGGGACGGCGGGGGCCAGAATCCCGGAAACGTGCCCGTTACCGGCGTAACAGTGAATCCAAACACGGCGCAGGTGGAAGTCGGGCAAAGCGTTCAGCTAAACGCCAATGTAGCGCCGTCGAATGCTACGAATAAGCAGGTAACGTGGTCAGTTGCGAGCGGCAGCATTGCATCCGTAAGTCCGAGCGGTCTCGTGACCGGGCTCGCTCCGGGAACGACAACCGTCACGGCGACAACCGTCGACGGCAATAAAACCGCCAGCTCCACCATCACCGTTGTACCGCCTCCTTCCACAGTCATCGTCATCGGCGATGAGGTGAAGGGATTGAAGAAAATCGGCAATGACCTGCTGTTTTATGTTAACGGCGCCACCTTTGCCGACTTGCACTATAAGGTCAACAACGGCGTGCAGCTAAACGTAGCCATGACCCCTACGGGGAACGGCAACTACACTTACCCTGTCAATAACCTGAAGCACGGGGATACGGTCGAGTACTTCTTTACCTATAACCCGGGGCAAGGGGCATTGGATACTCCTTGGCAGACGTATGTGCATGGGGTGACGGAGGGGACACCGGAATAAGCGGGTAATCATCGGCAAGACATTGTTGGGGTTGGGGAATGTTATCTGCTCGGTTTTTAACAAAAAGTATTAATCAAATTTATCTGATCATCTTAATTGCTCGATCATAATAAAATGCAAAAGGAGCTGCCGCGGCAGCTCCTTTTTAACTCTCCTAGCTTAAGCCGACCCTTCTCGGATCTTATGACTCTCCCTCTTAACTCGACGGATCGTCCAGCATAACATCAATAACTTCAATATCCTCTTTTGCTCCGTTTCACTTCTGCTTCGAAGCCTGTCCACTTGCCAAGAATCAAGTTAAAATAGCTGACCCCTAAGCCTTCTTCACAAACTCCGATTTCAGCTTCATCGCTCCAAAGCCATCGATTTTGCAATCAATATTATGATCCCCGTCGATCAGGCGAATGTTTTTGACCTTGGTGCCGATCTTCACGACCGATGACGTTCCCTTTACTTTCAGGTCCTTGATGACGGTGACCGAATCTCCGTCCCGCAGCATATTGCCGTTGGCATCTTTTACGACTTTTTCGTCTTCATCAACTTCGAGACTGGAGCCCAGACTCCACTCATGAGCACATTCCGGGCACACCAGCAAGCTTCCATCCTCATACGTGTATTCGGAATTGCATTTCGGACAATTAGGCAGGTTAGACAATGTTCATATTCTCCATTCATGATCATAATCGAATCTCTAACATACTGACATGGCTTCATCCGATCGTCAAGCACATCAGCTATCACCGTATTGAATTTAATCTTGACCTTCACATTAGTGTCATACTTTAGAATCCATTTCGAAGGCAATATTCCTTGAGATACGGGCGATCTCATATGGAATAATCAATTCTGGCTTGTTGTGATTATCGAAAGGAGCGAAGTTAAATGAACAAAATAATCAATCATGACCGTACAGCGGTAACAGTCATTGGCCTTGGAAATATGGGTGTGGCACTTGCAGAGGCGTTCCTGAAGGGGGGGCACCCCACAACTGTCTGGAACCGCTCAGCGAATAAGGCCGATGGACTGGTTGCAAAAGGTGCTGCGCTTGCGGCTACCTTTGCTGATGCGGTAGCGGCTAGTCCCGTGGTGATCATATGCCTATCCACTTACGAAGTTATGCATGAACAGCTCTCCCCATTAACCGATGAACTTTCCGGTCGAGTCCTAGTCAACCTCACGAGTGGAACTCCAGACCAAGCTCGTAACACAGCCATCTGGGCAGCTGAGCGAGAAGTCGAATATCTCGACGGAGCCATCATGGCAGTACCCCAGCTAATCGGGCTGCCGGAAACCCTCATCTTCTACGGAGGCTCCAAGACTCTCTTTGAAGCTCACGCGCCGCTGTTACGGGTTTTCGGAGGCAATGCGGCTTATCTTGGCGATGATCATGGTGCCCCATTGTTGTACGATCTGGCGCTGCTCACCATGCTGTATGGATCCGTGTACGGATACCTCCATGCCCACGCCTTCTTGAGTACGGCAAACATATCGCCAACAGCTTTCCTCCCGTTTGCAACGAATTGGGTCAACCATGTAATTGCCCCAAGCATAACCAACCCCGATAGCGCACGTGCACTCGAGGAGCGCAATTACGCGACCGACGTGTCCAACCTGAATACCAACAAATTAGGGCTGGAACACATTATTCGCGCCAGCAAGGAGCTGGATATCCCGGCAGAGTGGTTAAAGCCCCTGCACGCTATTGCTGCGCAGCAAGTCGCTGAAGGCTACGGCAATGATGCATTTGAACGAGTCTTCGAGGCTTTGCGGAAATCCTGATGGGCCAATCATCGAAATACAGGAAGAAGAGGATTCTGTTTCAAGCAGAATCCTCTTCTTATCTCAATGGATCGGTTCCATTCCCTAATCCGGTATGTTTCCTGACCGTGTTCCTACCTCATAAGAAGGAAGCACATGATCATACATGAGATGCAGCGTCATCCCCGTCGCCGCATGATCGAGGTTATGACAGTGGTCCATCCACATGCCCGGGTTATCCGCGATAAAGCCGACCTCATACGATTCACCCGGCATGACGTTTAACGTATCGGTCAGCCACGGCGTGGCCACCTTCTTGCCGTTCTTCTTCAGCACCGTCATATGATGCCCGTGCAGATGCATCGGATGCTCGCCCAAGCTTCGATTCACGAACGTCGTTTTGACCCTGTCGCCCTCTTTGACGACGAAGGTTGGAACCCGGGGATACACCTCCCCGTTGATCGTCCATAGGAAATTAATCTGGCCGTTGTAAAATCCCATTCGGTTGCCGAGAATCATATGGAATTCCCGATCGAATTTGTCCTCTGCCGTAACCTCATTCATGACGGGCTTCCCGTAATCAGACGGGTCAAACTCAGCAGATTCAGCCTGAAAGACCGGTCTCTCTGGACGGCTCCCGGCATAAAACACGGTTCCCGGGTTGCCCTCGTTCCTTCTATTGACGAGTTTAAAGAAGACCGGACGATCCGGCATCGTGAAGACCACGTCGTATCGGCCCCCCGCCCCGAGCCGAAAAGCCGTTTGGTCGGACAAGGGCTTGGGGTCTTGAATCCGCATGCCGTCGATACTGGTGATTCGGAATTCGGTTCCTTGAAGCAGGAATTTTTCCGAATAGTTATATGCGTTGATGATCCGCAGCTTCACGGTATCCCCCGGCTTCACCTGCTTCCACTGGAACTCGTCTTGGTTTCCAAATGCTTTCCGACGGCCTTGGTCGGTCTCCCATTGATGGTTAATCAAGGTTATCTCTTCATCATAACTTTCCGTTTCCTGTTTCGGCTCGACGATCAGGGTGCCGAACAGCCCTCTCACGACTTGCTCCGCCGCTTGCTGATGCGAGTGAAACCAGTAGGTTCCTTCCTGATTGGCCCGAAACTTGTAAGTGAATGATTGCCCGGGTTTAACGACATTTTGTGTCATCCCCGGCACGCCGTCCATCGCATTCGGCACGTTATAGCCATGCCAATGAATGGTGACTCCGCGATCGATATCTTGATTGACGAGCTTCACTTCAATCATTTCGCCTTGCTTCACTCTGAGCTCGGGAGCGATCTCTCCATTATATGTCCAGGCATCGATGACTGCCCCGGAAGCGAGTGTCACCTTCTTCTGCTGTGCCACTAGCTCAAATGTCCGATCGGCGGGCTCCGAAATATCCCCGGTGAGCGACGCTACTTCGACTTGGCTGGGATCGACCGAAGCCGACGCATGATGAGCTTGATGCTGCTGATGATTGGAGCTTCCCGACATAAGCGTAGGGGCGCCGCCTCCCTCGTCAATCCAGTCGTGATTCATCATGTCGGAGGCTTCCGGCAGCTTGGAGACCTGGACTCCGACCAGTACGTTGGCAACCAGAAGGGTTATAGCCACCATGGCCGTGAGCAGACCTGCCGATACAAAGCTTATAAGCCTGGCACCAAGCCCGCGCCGAAGTGGTTTCCCCTGCTTCAACTTCGAGTATCTTCTATTTGCAAAAATCGCCGGCACAAGCAATAGAAGCGCAACCACCAAGTAGCGGGAGCCGATCTGAGATAGGCTTGGAAGAACCGGCTGGACAAAGAACGTACTGAGCGCGGAGATGCCGGATACGAGCGCAGCCGCTAAAAAGGATATTGATATGGAAGGCTGGGCCACTGCTTCCAGTGCTGCTGGCGTCGGCGGTTCTCCGCCGGCATTGCGTAAGCTTTTCAACCGGGGGAGAATCGCTCCAGCGATATACAACTGAGGAATCAATGTCAACGGGATGAGCATTTTGACCGTCCCCTCTACAAACAACCAGCCGTCCTTGATGAGTTGGAGGGTGATTACTCCGTACCAGGCAGCGCTCAGTACAAAAGCAATGCCTGCCACCCAGAGCAAGAATGTGCTCTTATTATTCAGGCTTCGACTTGACTTGGAGTAGGGAAGGCCTGCTGCCGCAATGGCGGCGATTCCCCACAACAGGGTCATAACGACCGTAATGATGATGCTGAATATGGTTTCGAACATGCTGTTCACTCCTTTTAACCGGGGCTTCGTAAGCCTCACGCCCGGTATCCTTTTCTTGATGGTTGACCTGTAGCATTTGTCCCCATCTGCCAAACGTTATCTTTGATGACCATATTACTAGCGAAATGTTGCGAACTTGTGGTGAAGGTATTTACAGATTGTGAAAGCACCCATATTCTTTAAGTAGCTATCAAAATGGATAAGTCTGGGAGTGTAGGAATGGGAATCAAATTGCTAATCGTTGAGGATGAAACAAAAATTGCGTCGCTCATGGAATCGTACCTTCAAGCAGAGGGATATGACGTACTGACCGCGATGGACGGAAAAACCGCCCTGCAGCTGTATGCGCAGCATAAACCGGATATCGTGATCTTGGACTGGATGCTTCCGCAATTGAACGGGCTGGACACCTGCCGACAGCTTAGACAGTCAGGGTCCCCAGGGATCATCATGGTTACGGCCAAGTCGGAGGAGGCTGACAAAATCGTGGGCCTCGAAATGGGCGCGGACGATTATCTGACAAAGCCCTTCAGCTTGAGAGAGCTGTCCGCGCGCATCCGTTCCTTATTGCGGCGCATGAACCACACAGGAAATGACGAGGCCGATACTGTGCTTCGAAGAGGGGATCTGACGATTGATGAGAGCAGCCTGCAGGTTTTTATTGGCGGTCAGGAGCTGCATCTCACACCGACCGAATTCAAGCTCTTGCACCTGCTGGCGTCAAAGCCCGGGCGGGTGTACAGCCGCATGCAGCTGCTGCGGCATGCCTTCGAGGAGGAATTCATCGTCGACGAACGGACGGTAGACTCCCATATTAGCAAGCTGCGGAAGAAGATGGAGAAGGACGGCCGGGCGGCCGATTATATTCAGACGGTCTACGGCTTCGGCTACCGATTCGGGGCAGAACATGAAAATTAAAACCAGGCTGACCCTGTCGATGGGCGGATTGATCGTGTTGATTATGCTCGTCCTGCTTGCCGTCACGCATGTGCAGTTTTATATCACCCGCGATTTGGCATATCTGGAGGAGAAGGATGCCTTTGAAGCCTTGAGGATGGAGTTTGAGCAATATTACCGGAGTCACGGCAATTCTTGGGAGGACGTAGAAAGCGCAAGCTTTGAATCCGCTGCCCCCTTTGTCGAAATCGTGTTGTCCGCCGAGGAGCAGGCCTTATATCAGCAAGGAAGTTTAAGCGTAGATAAGCTCCGCGGTGACGGCTACATGCTGGCGCTTGGTCAGGGGGACCAGAGGATCGGCAGACTGTATGTAATGAACGAGCGGCAGTCCAAAATCTACGAGTTCAAAACCATGTGGTACGGCATGCTGCCGAATATCGGGATTGCTTCGCTGCTGATTACCGGCATTGCCGCGCTGCTGATCATCCTGTTGTTGTCGTGGCGGCTGACAAGCCCTATACGCAAAATCATTAGCGGGATCGGGGCCATCAAACAAGGCGGCGCACCCATAGTCTTACCCGCGCATCGGAAGGATGAATTCGGCGCGATTTCCAAGGCCCTTCTTGAGATGAACGATTCGCTCGCGGAGGCGGAGCGCACCCGAAAACAGCTGATGTCTGACGTCGCCCATGAATTGAAAACCCCGCTGATGATCATCCAAGGGGAATTGGAGCTGGCGCACGAGACGGGCTCTCCCCTCACTGCCGTGAAGCAAGCCTCGATTCTTGATGAAGTTTTGCGGTTATCGCGATTGGTTCATGAAGTGCTGGATCTGTCCCGGCTTGAAGCCGGCATGACGGAGCTGCACCCGAAAGAGGAGAACCTGGTTGCGCTGCTGGAGGACTTACTGACGAAAACCCGGTTCATGGCCGAGGACAAAGAAATCCAGCTGTCCTTGCATGCCGAAGAGCCGATGATCCCCGTCTCGGTGGAGAAATCCCGTATTCTTCAGGCGCTGTACAACATCCTGACGAATGCCGTGTACTATACGAAGACCGGCGGACACATCCGCATTCATGCGGAAACGGTGCACCTGCCTGACCGGCAGCAGCGCTACGCCCGAATCCGGGTTGAAGACAACGGCACCGGCATCTCCGAGGCGGATCTTCCCCATATCTTCGACCGGTTCTATCGGGCGGACCATTCCAGGGCTCGTCCCGGCGGCGGAACCGGACTGGGCCTCGCGATTGCGCAGCATAATATCCTTGCTCATCAAGGCTTCATCGAGGTGGAAAGCGTGGTCGGCGAGGGCTCGGTGTTCACGATCTGCTTGCCGCTTGAGGATTAGGGGCCAGAGGGACTTGTATAACAAAGCCGCAGCATCCGTGCTGCGGCTTTGTTAATTATAGGAATATTACTTCGGCTTTGCGAAGAGACGTGCACGGAAGGTTACCTCGGTCCCTTCCCCCAACGTGCTCTTGATAAGCAGTCCTGTTCCGAAGTGCCGTTTTAATCGCAGATCCGTATTGATTAGCCCGACTCCGGCGTGCTCTGCCCGCCTTTCCAGGATCCGCTGCAATTGAGCTTCGTCCATTCCGACGCCATCGTCTTGAACGGTGATCTCGACGTCATCCGCCTGGACCGAGATCCGGATCCGGACCGTTCCCCCGCAGGATCGCTTCATGATTCCGTGCCTGATCGCATTTTCAACTAAAGGCTGGATCGATAGGAAGGGGATTTTTAATGGCTTGTGGTCATCGATCTCCCAAACAACCTGCAGACGCTCTCCGAACCGGACCTGTTCAATATATAGATACGATCGGACCATCTTGAGCTCCTCTTCGATGGGAACTAGGCCGTCTGTATCCTGGAACCTGAATCGGCTCCGCAAAAAATGGCTGAACTCCTCGAGCAAATCCCGCATTTTATCCAAATCAATGCCGCTTAACGCCGTTATGGCATTTAACGCATTGAATAAGAAATGAGGCTGGATTTGCGCCTGCAGCCATGCCGCCTCCAATCGCAGCTGCTCTCGAACCGTCTGCTTAATCGTTGTCAGCGCCTGAATCCGCGATCTGATCTCCAATGCTTCCACCGGCTTGGTCACATAATCGTTAGCTCCCGCCATAAATCCGCTCTGAATATCATTCGGCTGGCTTCTTGCCGTAAGGAGCAATATAGGAAGCTCGGTGAGCGTAAACCGCTCCCGAATCCGCCTTGTCAGCTCGTAACCGGACATCTGCGGCATCATGATATCGGTAATGACCAGATCCCATTCCTTCCTATCCAGGAGAGCCAACGCTTCTTTACCGCTCGTTGCCATCGTAAGGTCGTATTCGCCTGTCGGCAGGATCGCTTCCAGCACTCGAAGATTGACAGGGTCGTCATCAACGATTAACAGGTGTGGACGATAACCGCTCATGCCGGATAACGTTGTCGGGCTCGAAGCGGATGGAATGATTTCTTCTAGCTCCAAACCGGTCCGCGCCGTTTCCCCAATCGGCAAGGGCTGTACGGCCAATGCTTCAAACGATGTATGAACCTCCTCTTTCTCCACGTCCACCCCCGCCAACTCTAACGAAAATGTAAACTTCGAGCCTCTTCCTAATTCGGAGGACGCCTCTAACGTCCCCTCATGAAGCTCAATCAGCTGCTTGCTTATGCTTAAGCCTAATCCAAAGCCGCCTTCAATCATCGTCTCGCTGGCGCTTGCCTGCTCATACGGAAGAAATACGCGCTTCAGCATATCTGCATCCATTCCGATCCCCGTATCGGCAACGGCGATATAGGCTTTTCCGTCCTCTGCATGTGCCTGAATCGAAATGATGCCTTCGTTCGTGAATTTCACCGCATTATGAAGCAGATTGAACATGACCTGAATGACCCGGTTCTCATCGGCAATGACGGGAGGGAAATCTTCAGGAATCTGGTTTACGATTCGAACAGACTTCATATCCGCGTTCCACTGCAGCATATCCATGACGCCGGTCACAATCGGTTGAATCGATACGACCAATTTCTGTAAACGCGGATTGCCTTCCCGCAGACTCATTCCATCAATTAAATCATTTAATATGAGCGTCAGGCGGCGCCCTACAGATAACACCGTTTCAAGCTCTTTAATGCTTTGATTCTGCAGTACATCCCGTTCTCTGCTCAACACCGATTGGGACATGTTAAGGATGCAGTGGAGCGGATTTTTAAATTCATGCGACGTGTTCGCCAAGAATTGATCCTTCTGATCGTTCACCCTCTGCAGTGTCGCGGCAATCTCCTTCGTATGGGCATGCATACGGAAATAATCCCGAAACCATACGGAGGCCAGGCATCCGATCGAAATGATCAGGTCGAACGGATAGTGGGCGATGCTAAGGCCGCTCTCCCGCCAGTATAAGGTCCACAGGAAATGGTGAACCAGCGCAAACATCGATAAAAGCTGCAGCAGATGATTTTTGATATCCTTGAATACCTTTTTAAAGATAGCGGTGATCGCAACAACAGTTGCAACACAGCCCAATAAATAATAAACCGGAAAGAGTTTGATGATCTGATGGGGAGCCAGAAACAGCGTAACGGCGGCCGTCCCCAAACTCGCTGTAGCATAAACTGGATACACCCTTCTCCAAAAAGGGAGCTCCCGATGCTCCGTACATTGGAGCAGCGCGTAGCAGCCGATGATCGCCGCGGCATTCGTCAGCCGAAAATCCCAATCGCTGCCGATATAGAACAATTGGTGAAACAGCTTCTCATCGCTGCTCAATAAGCTGGGAAGCGTGACGCAGAGCGTCAGTAAGGAAAAATAAAGCAGCCTTCTCTCCCGGTTCCCCAGTAAGAACAAAATTAGCGCATAGACAGAATGCATAAGAAATATGACCGCTCCCAGCGTCTGCATCGATACGGAGAGCTTCATTTCCTGTGCTACGGCCTCCTCTGAGCCGAATTTAACCGATCTGGCAATGCCGCCGCTTCGACTATCCACATAATTTGCCGCCTGAACCACCAGCTCGATGACCCCGTTCTCATCTGCCGTAAAGCTTGTGGAATACGGGAGGTTCTTCGCCGTATATGCTTCCTTCGTCTTCCCCACCTGACCGGATTTGGCAAGCAGCCGGCCGTTTACATACACTTCCGATGCAGTCCGCACGCTGGGCAAGCGAACGCTATAATTCAAATCATTGTCCGGATTTACCAAAATACGCAGGCGATAGGACCCAAATCCATACGGCGTCCCCTCTTCACCTTCACGGTGCAAAGCTTCCTCCCATTGCCCCGGGACCTGAAGCAGCTTTGGCTCCGGACCGCCTGCACCATGCTGCTTGCGTTCCGACAGCCACTCCGAGGGATAAAACTCCCACTCCCCATCAAGCAGGAGAACGCCGCTGTCTTCTGCATGCCAATGGCGCAAATCCAATTGTCCGTTCTTGATGGACACCTGCATTTGATGAGGGAGCAACTCCATCCATAACACGCGCAGGCCGGATAAAATGACTAATAACAATCCGATGAACAATACAATATGGCTCTTTTTCATAAATAACTCGGGGAGTCTTTTGCCAACAAATATCCCTCTCCTAATCCAATCTCTAATGCAGACGCGTCAATGATCCAAGGGATGGTTATCCGAGAACAAATCCGGATTGTCCTTCAGCATCGCCGTGATGATCTCCGCCACCGCAGCTGCATCACACACCCTTACAACGGCATCGCCAAGCTGCCCCTTGTGCATCGCGCCTTCACGTTCTAGGACCTCGTCGACCTTCCAGAAATGCTCCGACCACGACAGCCCGCAATGCCTGCGGGAAGGCACAGAAATTTCCGTTCCATCCGGCAATACCGTGTACAGCTGCTCATGGTCATCCGTTAACCTCCCCGGGATGTCCACCCATTCCTCAACGCCATGAATAAAGGTGTTGCGCCTTAAATCAACCCCGACTAACAAAATGGTCGCCTTTCGGTCGAGCAGCTTCCCCCAGGCGGAGCCTCTGGCGCATGGCGTATCAAAGCGATGGTCGTCGCTTGTGAACGCTTCGGATTCCCGGCCCAATGCCGCCACCGAATGCGTGGGATGCAGCGAACGCACCACGCCGGGCCGCTTGCGAAACAGCTCGGGCAGTATCCCGACGCAGGAAGGCGAACGGTCCACGTAAAACCTCGGATTATCCGCATTGATGTAAGACCAAGTATGGGTGGGCAATACCAGCAGCCCATCCTTCATATATTCCGACAACGCATTCAACACCGTATCCGCGCCGCCCTCGACCGGCCCCATGCTTTTCATCGATGAATGAACCAGCAGCGTCCCCTGGCTGTCTATGCCCAGCTGCTCCAATTGCTCCATTAAGCTTTCTTTCGTGTGCATATTCCTTCTCCTCCCGTATGCTTATGAATCATAACCTATTGACGTCTCGATCTCTTAGCTGAACGATTCCTATAACAGGAATATAACATCCTTATTTGGGACCAGCCACCTATCCTTCTTAGCGTTGTTGTTACACAGGTCATATTTAGAAATTCTTCAGAGACCCATGTTACGCTTAAAATAAAAACAGAAAAGGGCAGTGAGCTTGTAAGTGAACAAAAATTACTTCGAAGAGATGCGCAAATTCAGCCATGACGACGAAATGAGATACAAGCTATTGATCCAGGGAGTCAAGCGGGTACTGCAAGAGCGTAAGCAGGGACGTCGTAAACTCACGCAGATTCTTGATTCACGTAAAAGAAACAAAAATTTGCAGGCCGGGAAGTGGTACCATTAGCCGCGCCGACTTGATGTTAGTCAATCGTTGTTTGTGTTTCTAAACCCTGCTCCCCGGATCGCCGGAGAGTATACATAGGGAATTTTATAAGAGCCTGTCCAACCCGGAAGGCCCTTTTTTGCATGGCTTAGAGCTATGTCCCATCGACTTGCCTGCGCTAACTCCTTCGCGGTTCGCGGCCAACGGCCGAATGGGAAGCCGGTCCGTCAAACGAGACCTTTATCCAAACCGCTGCGTTTTGTACCACTTTGCTTTTCTCCCCGTCACCTTGTCAACGACGAACGAGTAGAGCGCGCGCAAGGAAATGAGCAGAAATAGCTGGGCATACGTGAAATACGATATGCAGGACAGAATAAAGTTTTGGATCGTGCTCTGTCCGACATCGGTTGCCAGCGCCAAATTGATCTGCAGCACAAACAAGTAATACATCAATCCCCAGACCACCATCAGATAGACGTATACATCATCGGCGAATTGGAACGGCGATACTACATCCGGATTGAACAGCGCAACGACCCAATAGGCCACGTTGACGAGGATGATGATATCCGAGACGATAATGGATAACAAAAACCAGAAATAACTCGCCGCGTAGTACAGCACTTGCAGCTTGATCCGCCAGCTCGACCGATTGAACAAATGATGGATGTTATCAACCACGACGGAGAAATTCCCTTTGGCCCATCGTTCCCGCTGCTTCAGGTATACGCTGAGCTGCTCCGGTTCCTGCTGATAAGCTTCCGCCTGCGGAGCCAGGGCGATCAGTTGTCCCCTTGTCATAATCTCGAACGAGATGGCCGTATCCTCCGTGATGGCCTCCGTATCCCAGCCGCCGATCTCGCGCATCAGCTCTGTTTTCACAATAAAATTCGTCCCCGGGATCGTCCCCAGCTTGAACAGCTCCCACAGCCCGGTATGATAGATGCGCTGCGCGGTAACCAGCTCGAGATTAATGCATTTGGAGAGGAAATTCTGCCCGCGGTTCCGGGCCTTATTCCGTCCAAACACCGCTCCGTAGGTTTCCGGGTCTTCCATTGCTTTGTCGATCAGAAAATACAATGCGTTCCGCTCCGGCGCCGCATCCGCGTCGAAAATGCAAATCCATTCATGCTTGGCATACTCCAGCGCATCATTAAGCGCTCCGGACTTGCCGCCCGTTCCCGTGCGTTCGAAGATCATGAAGTCCCGGTCGCGATACGCTTCCTTGGCTTGCAAAGCCCGCAATTTCCCTGCGGTATCATCACTGCAATTATCGGCAATGACAATGAGCTGCACTTTATCCTTCGGATAATTCAGCCGTAAAATATTCTCTGCCGTTGCCGCGATTACCAATTCTTCATTGTGAGCGGGAACCATAACAGTTACCTTGGGGAAATGCTCCATCTCTTCCACATCGGGAATGGTCCACTCCTTGCGGCTCTGTCTAAAAATAAACCGAATCGCTCCCCCCATAATGAGGATCGACTCGAGCACGGCAGCCCAAATGCTGATAATACAAAAAATTAATAGTAGGTCAGCCACTGATCTTCCTCCGGTCGTATTTTCGATGTACGCGAACCCGAAGGGTCAGCGTTGCGATGAACAGCCCCACCACCGCAACGGTAAACAACAGGCTGACGATTTTGCAAAGCGGGACAAACCATTCCGTATAAGACATCTCTTTTTCTCCTCCTACTGCTAACTAAACACCTTATATATATTCTCCGATCAAATCCGTCTCCGTATTGCGCTCGAGTGCGGCAATGACGGCATCCGCATCTTCATACTTACTAAACTGCTCCTTAGCAAACACCAGCGCCCCTGCACGGATCACCAGCTTCAGCTCCCCGCCCTTCCGGTCTTGAAACGGCATGTCCATCAGCGCGTGCTTGATCCGGTCCGTCAATGCCTTTAAATACTCCTGGTTTGTCATCGGAAGCAGAACGATAAACCGCCCCTCATCCAGTGCGAACTTGTAATCCTCATAACGAATATGATTCCGGATCCCTTCCGACAAGGAAGCAAGCAGCTGGACATAGCCCTGTGAACCCAGGGATTCCCGCACCATCGGCAGAAATTCGATTTTGAACATGGCCAAGCAGAAGTTATATGTATCCGAATAACGATTGGCCAGATTGGACTGCTTGACCAGCGTTTCCCTAAAGGCTTCCTTATTGCCTAGCGAGGTTGCCAAATCCACTTCCGGATTCCTTCGCTGCAGCTCCTCGAGCCGCTCAATCAGCCGCTTGTTGCGGATCAGCCCGGATTTGATGAACATGGCCACGGCCACGTTAGCCGGCAGCAGCCACAGCCAGGAGATGGACAGCACATCAACCTCGGCAACCGTCGTAAGCCATACAAAATAAGCGACGATATAAACAAAAATACCAACGACCGAGACCCCCGGCGGGGCCAAAAAGCCCAGCAGCAGAGCCGCAAGGCATCCAATGGCGAATCCCAGCTCAGGTAAAGTAAAGGATTGGTCCCTAAACACATTCCAATAGATCAGCAATTCCTGCACGATTGCTAATCCGATCAGCAGTACGTATCCCCAGACCATGCGCTGGATGAATCTTTTATTTTCCATGTCCACCTCGTTGAATTGCGTATTCTCCTAATAAAGGGAGCAAGTTATCAAAAATATGCGTATTTTTCCCGAACACATATCCTCCGGGATATTGGGGATCCCGCCCCTTGAAGGTCTGCAGACCTCGTACAGCTGTTCTGCCAAAGGCCTGTCGCCCATTTGGAGCGCAAACTTGATCGCGAGGCCATACACCGACGGAGACTCGTAATTCACCGCTGCCTTTCGGTCGGCGCGTGTATACTGCCCTGCCAATTTCCCCGCCTGCCCGAACTCCTCCTTCAGAAATTGGTGCAGCGGTGCCTGATCCCTTCCCGTTTCTCCGGCATACATCGCGATCAGCAGCTGATCGATCAGATTCACCTTGTCTTCATAGGTATACTCCCGCGTCACGACATGAAAGGACTTGGGATAGAATACGCCGTCATCCGGCATGTTTCGAAGCAGGGCATGATATCGAATATAGGTTTCCTGATCCAGGATGCCTTCGCTCTGGAGCCCTTTGAGTGCCGGGAGATCCACATAGGCCAGACTCAGCGTATCGGGCATTTCCTGCCTGGAGAAATCATAGAAATCCACCAAATACCCGTTGTTTTGGGACCTGTTTAGCAAGGCTTCCGTAAGCTCCCTGGCCGTCTGCTTCCATTCCGGATGGCCCTTCCTCCATACCTTGGAGCCCTCCAGCAGCGCCCCGATAATCCGCAAATCGTCGCCAAGCGCATTCGTGCTGACCTTCGCCTCCCCCTCGGGGCTTAGCTTCCACACAATATAATCGCGATCAGCGATGAAATAGCGGGTTAATATGTCATAACTCTTCTCAAACTCGGCCAGATCGCGGCTTTCAATCGCTGCCTGCATCCAAAAACCAAGGGATTCAGAGAGCGCCTCTCGTCCTGCCGCCAGCTCAGGACTGACCGATTCCGCCTTCTGTAAATAGGTAGCCAGCGTGCCGTTAGCGTTGATCATATTAATCGTAATAAAACGTTTCGTTGGATTGTCCCCTTTGGCTTGGGTAAAGAATCCCCCGATTCCTACAACCGCGCCTAATAATAAGCCAAGTCCTGTCCACAGGACTTTACGTCCATATCGCCATTCCAAACTGCTTAAACCTCCATTCACTGCGGGACCGCGCCTTGATTCAACCCTAAATCCGCACCGGGATTTGCCACTCAAGGATTGTATCACTTCATTCTGAAGAAAAACTGTACATGGGGTTGTTTCAATATGCTTACAAGCCCTCGCAGCAAAAAAAACCGACATCCTGTCCCTACGTAAAGGACGGGATGTCGGCTATTGCTTCATGGCCCAGTGACGCAAAAGCTTAGCTATACAATAAACGCATCGCTTCGGCTTTTTCCTGAATGTACGTGATCGCTTCAACCGGCCCCTTAATCTTGACCTCGCTCCCGAGATTCCAGATCAAGTCTACATAGAAACGTAAATCCTCCGTGGCAATCTGAATGGCTGCCGCTCCGCTTCCGTCTTCGTTGCGCTGTATACTCGGGGCAAACCGGGGATTGGATTCCAGAAGCCATACTCCCTTCCTGGTGATCTCGATATGCAGCACCGTTTGATCCAGATGGCCTTTCTCCGGCTTATTCATCAGCGTCATCTTCCGGATCTCGTCCAGGGGAGGGACCGATGGATTGAGCGCTGCCGACAGGATCCGATCCGCCCTGAACTGACGGATATCCTCCCGCTCAAAACAATAAGCCGGGCAATACCAATAACCGGAGCTCGTGTAAAGGCCGATGGGCTGAATATCCCGCTTGGCTATCCCGCTGCTGGAGTTGTACTCCATGGTGACCACTTCGCCGGTCATGATGGCTTGCATCAGCGTTTGAAGAATCCCCGGAGCCATGGAACGGTACGGACTCCATAACATGATTCGCCCGTCCAGCCGATCGATCTGCTCCTTGATATCGGCAGGCAGATAATGATAAAACTTTTGCAGTGCGGATTCGGCCCCTTCGCCAAATGGCAGGGAGCTGAAGTAGTCCAGTGACTGGCACGCGAAGAACATCGCGATGGCCTCGCTTTCCGACAGGCTGATGGGCGGCAGCATCCTGTCTTGAAGCAGCTTGTACCCTCCCCCTCTTCCTTGAATGGAATAGATCGGGATGCCGAGCTCGGACAGCTCCTGCAAGTCACGGGTAATCGTTCGAGTGGACAACCCAAATTCATCGGCAAGCTCTCGAACGGTAAATGACTTTTTTGCATTGATCATCATAATCAGCTGAATGAGACGCTGCGACTTTTGCATGGGTCACCTTCTCTTCGAAGTTTTTTTCATTATAGCATTTAAATAAGACATGATTTGTCTTATTTACGTGATACGATGTTCACAAATAGCACGCAGCATATCAACCTGTGAGGGGAGTTAACTAATATGAAGAAGAACACCAACGAAGAGATCGGTTTTGTATTTATCCATGGAGCGGGATTAGAGGGCCGAATATGGAGTAACGTTGCGGAGGGACTGGGTCAGCCTTCTTTACTCCTCGATTTTCCGCTCAGGAAAGGCCCGGTCGATTCAAGAAGCGACTTGGCTTTAGAGGATTATGTCAGCCATATGGAACATCAAGTAAATCAATGGGGCATCCAGCGGTTTGTCATCGTCGCACATTCGCTCGGAGGCGTTCTAGCCCTAAAGCTCGCTTCCAAATTCTCTGATCGATTGGCCGGCTTTGTCGCCGTAGGGGCAGCGATCCCTAAGAACGGCGGTTCGTTCGTGTCGGTTCTTCCTTTCCCTAAACGAATGCTCATGACGGCCATATTGCGCAAATGGGGTACCAAACCGCCGGAATCCGCCATCCGCGCCGGCTTATGCAATGACCTGTCAGAGGAACAGACGACGGGGCTCGTACAAGGCTTCGTTCCCGAGGCCGTACGCGTATACACGGACCGGGCTCATGCGGACGTTCCGGCTGTGCCGAAGCTGTACGTCAAGCTGACGAAGGAATTCCCTTCTTCCCTGCAAAATAAAATGATCTCGCATCTATCCCCGCATTCCGTTGAACAACTGGAATCCGGCCACTTGCCGATGCTCAGCAAGCCGGGAGATTTGCAGCGCATTCTGCAATCTTTCCTGGATCGCATCGCTTAATTGAAACGGATACCCGTAGAAGTTAGTACAGAAAAAGGCTGCCAGCGTGCTGGCAGCCTTTAAGGTTGTTACCTTTGTTGAATCAAAAAATCCAAAAACATCTCCGTCGTCGGAAAAACATAATTGCCTTGGAAACTTCGGCTAGTAAATGCCACGCCTTGGAACGTGCTGTAATAGAATAAAGCCAATCTTCGCGGGTCCCCCGGCTTGAATTCGCTTTGCCGCTGCCCGGCTTGAATGAGCTCTGATAGGCTATCGATCAACCGGTTCATCGAGGCCCGTACGGCATTCTTCAGATCCGGGCTCAGCTCTCGATCTGTAAAACTATCGATCTGGCTAATTAGAAGCAGCCCATCCGTGGAGGAAGGATCCTCTTGAAGGTTACTCAGCAAAAATGTGGTTGCTTCTATGATCACATCTTTTTCATTGCCCTCTTGTTCAAAGAGCCCCGCCATACGGTCAAACCCGGGGATCGAAATTTCGATCAGCCTGCTCATGATTTCTTCTTTGGTAGCAAAGTACCGATATGCTAACCCTTTACTGAGACCGGCATCATCCGCAATGTCCTGCATTGTGGTTTTGCCAAACGTTTTTGTAGCGAAAAGTTTAGCTGCCGATAATAAAATCTTCTCCGTAGCCTCGGCTCTCATGGTTTCAAAGCGTTCTTTCTGCTTGCTCAACGCTAACTGCTCCTCCCGTTCTTCACCTTATTCTGCTGTTAGGAATCCTTGATCCTCCATCATTTGTGTAGGGGCATCATGGGTAATCGTAAAGACCATCTTAATCGAATCTTCTTTAACATGCAAAATGTAAAAAGAATCATGAACCAGATCGAAGGATTTACCCGAAGCCTGCTCGACTCTCGCCGTGCCTTTAACTTCTACCAGCACATAGTTGTCTTTTAAAGGGGTTTCCTTTACGGGCGTAAGCTTGAAAAACTGATAGCCTAAAGATTTTAAGTATTCCCCCGATTCTCTCGTCCCTGCCAAGTAATCCCCCTTCTTCACCGCATGTACGTCACCGGATGGATAGGCGCCCACCAAGGGGTCATTCACCAAGGGATCAAGAAGCTCCGGATCGTACATATTGTTCGCGTGCTCGAAATCTTTGAAATAATTCTGAATTCTTTGGCTTACTTCGCTCATTGTTTATTCCTCCAACCTCTTTTTAGAGTGATTTCCAATAAAATAAATGACTGAATATATAGTCATTATATTTTCTGTTCCATTAACTGTCAACCTCGTTCGAGAAAAATATACCCAATATTACTTCTGGTTTCTTAATATTGAAGGTAAAGTGTAAGCATATACGCTCGACCATCAACACTCCCGGGGGAGCAAGCCGCAGGTTGGCCTATGTTTGAACCTTCATGAAAGGAGCTTCACCCGGCTTTGTTGATGCGATGGGCACGATTATTTATTTTCCAATCTGTCACATCGGCACGTTTCCATACGTCAATCCAATGAGAGCTTATAGAAGGGAGACTTTTCAATGACCGACACCCATTGGCTTACGGATCAATTCGAAGCCCATCGTTCCCATCTGCGATCGGTAGCTTACCGAATCCTCGGAAGCTGGAACGAGGCAGAAGATGCCGTTCAGGAATCGTGGTTTCGATTGAACCGCTCCGAAACGGATGCGATCGAGAATATCAGAGGGTGGCTGACAACCGTTGTGTCCCGGGTATGCCTTGACATGCTGCGTTCCCGAAAGGCACGGCGCGAAGAATCAATGGAGGCTTACGAAATCGGAAAGCTCACCGATCTTGAAGCTGGGGGTGACCCGGAGCGGGAGGCGTTACTGGCTGATTCGATCGGCCTGGCATTGCTCGTGGTGCTTGGCACCTTGAGTGCCGATGAGCGGGTTGCATTCGTGCTGCATGACATTTTTGCCCTCCCTTATGCGGAGATTGCTCCTATTATAGGCTGCTCCGAGGCCGCAGCGAGGCAAATGGCCAGCCGTGCGCGCCGCCGCATACAAGGAGCAAAGACTTCGTCCAAGACGGACCTCTCCATTCAGAGGAGACTCGTTGATTCCTTTCTGGCGGCGGCGCGGAGCGGCGATCTCGGCGCATTGCTTCAGGTCCTCAACCCGGGAGTCGTGCTGCGCAGCGATCGCGAGAACGCTCCGAAAGAAGTCCGCGGTACCCATGCTGTAGCCGAACAATTGATGTGGGGACGCGCCAAAGCGGCACGGCCGGCTCTCGTCAACGGAGAGGTCGGCGTCGTCATTTCGCCTGGGGGGCAATTGCTCCTCGTGTTGGCTATCGACTATGCGGACGGGAAGATCAACGGAATCGATGTGATTTCCGATCCGGCACGTATGAAGGAACTGGACTTGGTCACGTTGAGCGAGTAAAAGGCTTTTCATTCTATATTTATATGGAGGGATTTGCATGATCCTGTTCTCGATCGTACTTCAGAGCTTACTTGTGGCTTATTATCTATTCTCGGGCACGGCCAAAATCATCGGAGCCAAGTACTGGGCCGATATCTTTGCCCACCTTGGGCTCTCCCAGAGATTTCGCGTCGTTACCGGCTTCGTCCAATTAGTCGGAGCTGCCGGGCTTATCGCTGGTTACTGGTATAGCTGGGCAATCGCTTGGGCCGGGGTATGGCTTGGTATCACGATGCTGGTCGCATGCCTCGTGCATCTCAAAGCCCGGGACACTTTCGGAAAAACAGCACCTGCCCTCGTATTCGCTGCATTGAATATCATCGTCCTATCCATCAACGCAAACGAGCTGACTAATATTTTCTGAACGAGCCGGATTGCCCAAGATAACATAATGGCTGAATGTACACTGTTCCAAATCTCGCCGTAACGAAAAGGGCACCTCGTTCGAGGTGCCAATTCATCAACGGAGTGATCTCAAGATAACGTCCTCATCGGACCATTGCGCGTTATGCAGCCCTGTAATTACTTGATCACTCCCTCAACATGATCCGCCCTTGCAAAGGACACCGCCGCAAACTCGGCTTCATGGAAAGCCTGGGCCAATACTTGATCTTTCCCCCGTAACCTTCCTTGGGCACGGATGATTTGATAGTCAATGCCCATAAAGTTAAACATCGCTTTTAAATATTTGTGAGAATACTCGACTTCGGTGTACCAATCCTCGTTCGTATAGATACCGTCACTTGCTTGAATGACAAGCACGCTTCTGCCGTCTTTTAGCAGACCGACCGAGCCCTTGTCCGTATAGGCGAACGTCTCTTTAGCGATCATGATGTTATCCATATAGTCTTTCAGCTTGGAGGGAATGTTAAAGTTATGGAGCGGCATGGCGATGACATATTTCTTCGCACGCTTAAATTGCTGCAGAATTTCGGTCATGCGGGAGTCGAGCGCCTGCTCCTCTTCAGTCAAAGGCTCTCCGCTTCTCCTTTTATCATATAGGCTCAGAAAGGTCCGGTCTATGCAAGGAATGGTTTCCCGATATAAATCGATCTGTTCGATTGGCCCCTCCGGATTCATCTCTCTATACGTCTCCAGAAAATGATGGAGCACTTGCAGGCTTATCGACGAATCGTCATCCACCATGGGGTGTGCATTGATAACGAGCAGTGTT
The DNA here is from genome assembly GCF_038003785.1 of Paenibacillus sp. FSL W8-0919. Classification (NCBI taxonomy): domain Bacteria; kingdom Bacillati; phylum Bacillota; class Bacilli; order Caryophanales; family Paenibacillaceae; genus Paenibacillus; species Paenibacillus sp. FSL W8-0919. Next base: position 1,348,812 of record NZ_JBBOPV010000001.1, on the reverse strand, counting down.
TCCAACTTCGATCTCTCCCTTATCCTGTATTTCTGATACATAGATGAGACAAATAGCAGATGTCTTTTGTGACATGATCGCTGAGGACGCCAAATAAAAAAACCGACCCCAAAAGCAGGTCGGTTGTTCTTGTTCTATAAGCAGTCCATGAACTCGGACTTTAGTTGGCTCGGTTCCGGCTAAATTGATTCACAGCGCTAAACAGTGCTTTTACAGACGAGGTCATGATATCAACATCAATGCCGCAGCCCCAATATACGCTGCCGTCAGCAGCCGTTATACCGATGTAAGAGACCGCTTGTGACTTCGAGCCTGTTTCCAATGCGTGCTCTTTATAGATCAGATCGGTATAGTTCATTCCAAGCTCGGTTTGAAGCGCATTGCTGATTGCATCAAGTCTTCCGTTTCCGGTGCCCTCAATCTCCTTGACTTCATGGCCGGTTCGGATCGTGACGGTTGTATGGAAGTCTTCATTGTCCGTCATCCGGTATTTGATAAACTCGACAGGTGATGTTATGTTCACATATTCCTTCACGAAAATGTCGTAGATTTCGTCCGGCATCAATTCCTTCTGCTGCTGATCCGATACGTTTTTCACGAAGTATCCGAAGTTTTCGCGCATTTTCGCCGGGAGATCGAGCCCGTACTTCAGCTGCAGGACATATCCGATGCCGCCTTTGCCGGACTGGCTGTTAATGCGGATAATATCGCCTTCATACTCCCTGCCGATATCCTTGGGATCAATCAGCAGATAAGGAACCGACCAATGCCGCGGCTCTTGTTCCTCGCGCCACTTCATTCCTTTCGCAATCGCATCCTGGTGCGAACCCGAGAAAGCGGTGAATACCAGCTCGCCTCCGTATGGATGTCTCTCGCTTACTTTCATCTTGGTCAGCCGTTCATAGACGGAGATGATCGCAGGGATGTTCTCAAAATTCAGCTTCGGGTCCACCCCGTGCGAGTACATGTTGAGCGCCAGCGTCACAATGTCGACGTTCCCCGTTCTTTCGCCGTTTCCGAACAACGTGCCCTCGACGCGCTGGGCTCCGGCCAGCATTCCCAGCTCCGCATCCGCCACGCCCGTTCCTCTGTCGTTATGCGGATGGACCGACAAAATGACATGCTCCCGGAAGCTCAGATGCTCGCTCATATACTCGATCTGGCTTGCGTAGACGTGAGGCATCGACATGGAGACTGTTGCAGGAAGGTTAATGATAACCGGGTTCTCGGCCGTCGGCTGCCATACGTCGAGCACGCTGTTGCAGATGTCCAGCGCAAATTCGATCTCCGTACCGGTGAAGCTCTCCGGCGAATACTGGAACTGGAAATTGCCCTCGGTCTCAGCAGCGCATTCCTTGAGCAGCTTGGCGCCGCTCACGGCGATGTCGATAATCTCTTGTTTGGACTTGCGGAATACCTGCTCCCGCTGCGCTACGGAGGTCGAGTTGTACAAATGGACGACGGCCTTCTTCGCGCCCTTCAGCGATTCGAACGTTTTGCGGATGATGTGCTCTCTCGATTGGGTCAGCACTTGGATCGTAACGTCATCCGGGATCAAATCCTGCTCGATCAATGTGCGCAGAAAGGTAAACTCCGTCTCCGATGCCGCGGGAAATCCGACCTCGATCTCTTTGAACCCGATCTCCACAAGCAATTTGAAGTACTCCAGCTTTTCCTCCAAATTCATCGGAACGATCAATGCCTGGTTTCCGTCGCGAAGGTCGACGCTGCACCAAATCGGCGCCTCGGTAATGTATTCCTTTTGGGTCCAGCTCAAGCTTGTCTCCGGCGGCATAAAATATCCTCTGGCGTATTTCTCAACATTTTTCATGGATATCCTTCCTCTCATCGATTTCCTGTGCTTAACTGCAAAAGATCCGGATGCACAAAAAAAGCCTTCCATCTCCAATAACAGGAGACGAAAGACTTTGACATCTTACGCGGTACCACTCCGAATTCATGCCGTCACAGCATGCACTCTACGGATACAGGGCTGGCAGCAACGCACAATCCTTGCATCCTCCTGAAGATAACGGTCAGGCTCCGGCTCCACCTACTCTACGGGTTCAGCGAGCAACTCCAAGGCGAGTTCCGATTTTCTCCACGGCTGTTTCGCACCATCCAACAGCTCTCTTCACGTTTTGAAAAACGTACTATTCCTTTTCAACGTTTTAAATATTAGAAACAATGTATATCACCAATACGTTTGATGTCAAGTATTATCTTTCATGTGTCAGGGATGTGCATTGTTCTATAGTATGCCGCCATTTCGGAATTTTTACCTTCAAGTTCTGCTGTTTCTGCCATATACAAAATATAAAGTAATGGTGGACATGATCATCAATATAACGGAATACACCAAGGTTAACGCTTTGGTATCCGCTGCGGCCTGCGCATCCGTGCTGTTCTTGATGACGATTCCTAACGGTTGGTACAAAGGATGATAGAGGAACACCGTAACGTCGTAATCCGCCAAAATCCCGTTAAAGTTCAAAGCGAGAACCGCTAGCGTTGAAGGAAGAATGATAGGCAGCAGCACTTTCCTGAACGTATAGAAGGGTTTGGCGCCAAGGTTTCTTGCCGCATCTTCCAAATTGCTGTCCAAGCTGAAGAATGATGCCTTTACCATACGCAGGGTGAAAGGAATATGAACGATCACATACGCGATCAACAGCATCCAGACCGTTCCCACCAGAACCGAATTCCCGATCACCAGCTGGGGCGTATTAAACGTTACGATCAGTCCGATCGCGATTAATGTCGAAGGCAGGATCCATGGGATCAGCAGCGAGTATTCCAGGGCAAGCGTCCACTTGTTATTATATTTATGCAATAATCTTGAGACCGCCAGCGTCAACGCTACGACGATGACCGAGGCTGCCGCGGCATAGACGATGCTCACGAGATAAGGCTTGAATGCGGACATGGATGAAAACACTTGAATGTAATTGTCCAAGGTGAAGCTGCTCGGATTCAGCGTGGCGGTAGTAATGCTGGCCGAATCGGTGAACGAAAAGAGGATGATGAGCACGACCGGAACGATATAGAGCACAAACAGGCCGTAAGCCAGAATATGAGCGGCGATATTCCCGAATTTGTGGCGAATCTTTTGCTTGACCAGCTCGGATTTGACTTTGGAGACCGACATGAAGTTGCCCTTTCGTTCAAACCGGATCATCACGGTTAACAGCACCAGCGTTGCCAAACCGAGAATAAGGGCCAGCAGCGCGGCCAGATCCCTCGACGTCATGCTTTTCGAAAATGTCAGGATCATCGGCGTAATCGTTTGGAATTCCTTCCCGCCCAGGATGAGCGGTGCAGACGTGGCGGCAAGGCCGGTCAGGAAAGTCAGGATCGTTAGCGCATAAATGGTAGGCTTCAGAACCGGGAGCACAACTCTTCTTAGGATGTACCACGTTGGGGCTCCCATATTTCGCGCCGCTTCTATGGTCTGAAAGTCGATTTTGCGAATCGCATTGCCCATAAACAGGAAGTGGTTGGACGTGCAGGCGAACGTCATGACGAATAGAACCGCCCAGTAGCCATGAAACCAGGTTGCATCAAAAGAAGGGAATAAGCGGACCAAGAGCTTGGTCATAAACCCTTCTTCGCCGTAGACGAATTTATATCCGGACACCAGCACGACCCCGCTGTAAATCAGCGTCGTCGAATATCCCAGCTTTAAGATCTTCGCGCCTTTGATATCGAAGTATTCCGAGATCAGCACGAGCGTAATGCCCACGATGTTTACCGTAACGACAAGCGAGAACGCCAGGATAAAGCTGTTGTACAAACTTCTCATCGCGCGTTCGGATGACAGCAGCTTTTCCGCTGCCTCCAGCGTAAATTTGCCGTCTTTAAAGAAGATTTCGCCATAAATATTCAAGTTCGGGTAAATCAGAAAGGCAATGACGAACCAAATAATCAATCCGTACAGGATGATGGCGATCGGATTCATGGAAGCCAGCCGGGTGTTTAGGCTCCGGACATTCATGCTTCCCCCTCCTTCATCGGGTACTGCAAAATATCGCCTACCGGAATGTAAATATCCACCTCGTCGCCAACCTCATGCTGAACGAGACTGCTTTCCTTCTCGATGGTCTTTAATTGTCCGCCGCCGGCAATCTCCAGTACATATTTGCTGTATAATCCGTAAAATTCCCGCTCCGCAATCTTGCCTTTCAGCTGGATCGTATCAATGCCCGGCAGGGGCAGCAGGCTGACCTTTTCATTCCGGACATAGGCGATGTTTCCCGGATGGACCACCTCTTGCAGTCGGCTGTTTGTTATCGCCTGCGGATCGATCCGGTTAATATCCCCGATAAAATTACACACAAACTCCGTCTGGGATTGGTTATAGACCTCCTGGGGCGTGCCTACTTGCTCCAGAACCCCCTGATTGAATACGCCGATCCGATCGGACAGCGTTAACGCTTCTTCCTGATCGTGCGTGACATAGATCGTCGTGATCCCGAATTTCTTCTGCAATTCCTTCAGCTCGTTTCGAAGCTGTACCCTCAGCTTAGCGTCCAAATTGGATAAGGGTTCATCCAGCACCAGGATACTCGGCGTTAACACCAGCGCCCTGGCAATCGCCACGCGCTGCTGCTGTCCGCCGGATAATTCCGATACCTTCTTGAACAGCTGTTCATCCTTCAAATCGACCTTACGGGCAATATCCCGTACCCTTTGGTCCACTTCAGCCTTGGAAATCTTCTTTACCCGCAAGCCGAAGGCGATATTCTCGAACACATTCATTGTCGGAAACAGTGCATAGCTTTGAAACACCATACCGATCTCTCTTTTCTCGATCGGCAGATGAGTAATGTCGGTATCCTTCAACAGGATCCGTCCGCTCGTAGGCGTAATAAACCCGACCAGACTGCGAAGGGTCGTCGTTTTTCCGCAGCCCGAAGGACCAAGGAACGTGAAAAACTCCCCTTCCCGAATATGCAAATTGAGGTTCTTGACCGCATGAAACGCTCCGAATTTAATATCAACGCTCTGGAATGTAATCATCGTATACTCTTCCTTTTTGTTGTTCTTGAATGAACGGCTGTATATTGGCCTCCCAATATACAGCCGGCTTGACTCCATTCCTTCTTATTGCATAATCTCCAGCTCGATTTTCTCCGCCCACTGATCCATGTTTTCGGCGATAAAGGCCCAATCCAGCTCCTGCGGTTTTAAGGTAGCATACAGCTCCTTGACGGACGCGTTGGCTTGTTCGGCCGCTTTCGTATTGGCCGGCATCGCATTGAACTGTGCCGCAAATTGCCCTTGGACTTCTGCGGAGCCCATCCATTCCACGAATCGTTCTGCCGTTGCCTGCTTCTTCGTTCCATTTACAATCGCAGCGTGCTCTACAACCATCGGCACGCCGATTTCCGGACTGACGATGCCTGCCTTCACTTTATACTGCTCTTCCTTCTGCTCCAGGGTTCCGGACACCAGCGCTCCCAGCGGTGTTTTGCCGCTCGCCAGATTGGCATAGAAGTCTTCGCCCTCGACAGCGTTAACCCCGTTATCATAGAGCTGCTGAATTTCGTTCCAGCCTTCCTCGGAGATGCCGAGATCGCCATTCGGATCCTGGAATCTGGTCAGAATCCCCGCTACGACAAGGCGCGGGGTGTTTTGTCCAAGGAGCGTCGGAGCCTCATACTTCCCTTTGAACGCGTCGTTCTTATAAAGTTCGGTCCAGTCCTTCGGGGCCGTATCGGCCGTGAATTCGTTCGGGTTGTAACCAAGCAGAATCGCTTGCTTCACAAGACCGTGGTAGTAGCCTTCCGGATCGTTCAGGCCCTGCTCAACATCTCCTGCCCAGCTTGGAACAAACTTAGCCAGAACGTCTTCCTTCTTCAAATTCTCATACAGCATATTGTTCAAGCCGTATACAACGTCCGCGATCGGGTTGTTCTTCTCGGCAATCAACCGGTTCGTCAAATCGGCGCCGCCCGCCCCAACAATTTCAATGTCAAAGCCCGCGCTCTTCGCTTGCTCGATTAACCATTCGCCGCGGCCGTCAGAGTTCGCATTCGTGTACACGATCAGCTTCTCATTCTTGGCCGGTTCGGAAGACGAATCCGTCCCAGCCGATGTTCCGGCCGGCGCTGCGGCCCCCGAATCGCCCGTGTTTGCATTGCCGGCATTGTTGCCGCCGCAAGCCGATACGACCAGACACAAAATGAGAAGCAAAGCTGCCATCGTCCATTTTCTCATGATTATCCCAACTCTCCTTTTAATCATTCTTCTTATTCGTTTCAAATGTTTATGATTAACCCGTCGTATGCCGGCACAATTCCGACGGGATTGAAGATGCGGACAAAATCCTCGTGAAGCAGCTTGGAATTATGGCTAAAGTGCGTGACGACGATTTTGCCTTCGGGCTTCAGAATGCTTTCTTTCTGGAACTCGCGCTGAGCCTCCAGCACCGTTTCCACGCACATATGATTGCGGTCGCGGGAATTTCCCGTATATCCGTGCGTGCAGTCGAGGATGGCGCAATCCAGATTTTTGCCCTTTAACCACGCCCACGTCGCATCCGGAAACCACCCTGAATCATGTCCGTACAGCAGTGCTTTTCCATCCTTCTCAATCACGTACAGCAGGCAGGTTTCCATGCGGTCATGATCCGCCAACAATGGCGTTACCCGCGCATCGCCCATCATGAACGTCTCAAACGGACGCACCAGATGGAACGCATACCTTTGTCCTTCAAAACGGCCGATCGCGGCACGCGTATGATGCATCACGGTACCATTGCCATAAATGTGCATCGGATGCTGAAGGCCGTGCGCAATTCCTTCCCTCCGGCATTCCAGATCAGCGGCATTATAATGGTCCGAATGGGAATGGGTGACGAGCAGATGCTCGATGGCCCCAAGGTCAATGTTGTCCCGCAGCGCCTGCATATAGGAATCCGGGGAATAGTCAAACTTGATGACATCGTCAATGATGGCGGAAGTTCGCGTGCGGATATTTTTGCCGCCTAGCTCCCGCGCTTTGGCACAATACTCGCAGTGGCAAAATGCATTGGGAAAGCCCTCTGCGGCTGCGGTTCCTAGAAAGTGTATTTTCAAAAGTCATTTCTCCTTACCATGCAAACTGTAGCGATCCATGTTACGTCCTGGTCAGAACGGATTTTCGTTCTACAATCGATGTTTGAATTTTAATGGTGATCGGATTCTCGTTGGAGCTGCCGACACGCTTCATCAGCAAATCAACGGCCGATCGGGCAAGCCTCTCGGTATCTTGTCGAACCGTCGTCAGCGGAATCGGAATATAGGCCGCCAACTGGATATCGGAGAACCCGACGATGGACAGCTTGTCAGGGACCGGAATATCCATATGGAGTGCGGTATATATCGTCGAAATGGCCACGTGGTCATCACCGCACATGATGGCGGTCATGTGGGGGTTGTCCTGAATGAACCGCTCCTGTTCCGGATCTCGCTCATGAATGCGGCTGGTATTGCAAGCCACGCTCCTGAAGTGAATGTTCTGGTATTTTACCGGGATTTTATGGTCGAGCAGCGCCTGGATATATCCTTGGTACCGCTCCTCCCTGCTTGTGATATGATCGATCGCGTTCGACGTATAGCCGATTTCCCGGTGCCCCTTCCCGATCAAATACTTGGTCATTTGGTAGGAGCCCATATAGTGGTCGTGATAGACGCAGTCGATCTCCACTTCATGGAAAATGCGGTCGATGATGACAAGCGGCAGCTTTTGCAGCTTTAACCGTAAAACCTGGTCGCTGCAGGTCTTCCTCCCCTGAGGGAATAAAATAATGCCGGTGATTCCTCCTTCGGCCAGCCTTTCCAGGCAAAGCTCCTCATCGTCGCAATCCTTCGTCATTTTCAAAATGAGGTCGCAGCCGTGCTTTCGCACTTCGGCCTCGGCGGCGGCGATGATTCGGGCCGTATAATCGGACAGGTGAGGCATGATGAGCGCGATCTGCCCGCTCCGCTTCTCGACCGCCGGAGCCGCCTCGGGATCCTGGGGAGGGAACCCTCCTTGCGTGATGCGTCCGTCTTGCGGTTCGGCAAGGAACGTTCCTCTTCGGGGCAAGCGGTACACCAGACCCTGCTCGGCCAGCTTTTGCAGCGCTAGCTTGCTCGTCATTCGGCTGACGCCAAACAGCTTGGCAAGCTCGCCCTCCGAAGGAACCGGATCATGCGGCCGCAGCCTGCGGCTTTGAATAATCTCGATGACCTGATCGGCCACCCGGTGATAGAGTTGGTTCTGTTTGGTCAAACGGATATCTTTCATCACATTATCCCTCTAATCGTTGAGTCGACTCGAATCCGCAAGGGATCTAATTTGAACATAAAGAATGTCACTGACATATTCAATGATATATATGTAAATGTCTTGTAAAATCTATGTTAAATCCGGATTTTATGCTCCAAAATCAGGAATTGTATATCAGTGATATCCCCTCTTTACGAGCAACCGATTATTTGGGACATACGGCATTGCGACTCCAAAAGAAAAAACCGACCCCAATTTCAGGTCGGTTCATCCTCTATTTTCATACTTTATCAACATAAATAAATATATTCCCGAGGTAAAATCATACTGGATCCCGATCGGACAATTCCAAGGTTTTATTAGGGGGGCTGGTAATGTACTCCAGCAGCTTCTCTCGAAATACTTTGGCAGGTGTGCCGAGCACCCTGTCCCTATGCCAGATCAGTCCGTGGTTCATCCGGACCGGCTTAGGCAGCGGAATACTGACAACCGTTCCTGTGGCGAGCTCCTTCTCCATGGTGATCTCCGGCACAAACGCAATGCCGAGTCCGCATGCGACCATAGAGCGGATCATCTCTGTGCTTGGAAACTCTGCTTGTGGTGCGGAAGCGGGCAGTCCCAGCTCCGCCAATATGCGCAGACCATCGTTGTGGTAGACACAGCGACTGCCAAAGCCGATTACCTGAACACCGGTTAATCCGCTCCAATCTTCGGAGCGGATCCGGCTGGCGAGTTCATTCGAACAAACGAGCACTAAATTTTCTTCGACGAGTGGCTCGAACAGAATGTCTTCCCGCTCGGGGTCTTTCGGTACGATACCGAAATCAATCTCATGGGAGGCGACCTGGTCGACAATATCTCCTTGGAATCCGGTATCGAGCAGAAGCGTCACTTCCGGATATTCGGCGAAAAACGGATTCAAGAATCCGCTTAGCCGCGTAACGCAGAACGATTCGAGCGCCCGCACACGGACAGGCCCTCGCGGTCGTTCCAGACTCCCTAAATCCTCCTCCAGCATTTGCCCAAGCTGTACAAATTGCCTGGCATAAACGGCCAGCTTCTCTCCGGCGTCCGTCGGTTTTACGCCCCGGGAAAGCCGGTGAAACAGTTTATTCCCACAGATTTGCTCCAGCATTTGAATCTGTGAGGTGACAGTCGACTGCACGTACCCCAGCTTATCAGCCGCACGGCTGAAGCTTCCCTCTCCCACTACGGTTAGGAATGTGACCAGAAACCGCCCTTCCAGCTTCTCCAGCACGCTTTGTCCTCCTTGTGATATCGAATTATCCGATATTACGCATCGTTTATTTTCGTTTTTCGAATATGTAATACGATGATAGCATAGGAGTTAGTTCCGGAACAATGAAAATGTAGGAGGGTTACGATGGAGATGGAGAAGGAGAAGGAGAAGGAAAAGGAAAAGAACATCATCCCGGGCTTCCGCCTTGGCATATACGTGTTCAAGGATGCGGAAATCGTGGACTATGCCGCCCCGTACGGGGTATTCTCTGTGGCCCGCAGACTGGCTCCCGAGCTTGAGGCATTCCTCGTTGCAGACGCAATGCATCCTATTCAGACGCAAGCTGGTCTTACCGTACTGCCCAACTATAGTTTCCACGACGAGCCTGACATGGATGCGTTCCTGATTCCAGGGGGCTTCGGTACCCGACAGGAAATGCATAACGGCCGACTGCACAGGTACATCCGTTCTTTGCCGGAATCATGCCTGCTGACGAGCGTATGCACCGGTTCCTGGGTGTACGGTCAGATGGGACTGCTCGATGGCATCGCCGCGACGAGCCGGAAGGAAGCTGACCGATTGGAGGCATCAACGCTCGGCAAAGTGCCGATCGACCGACTCGCGGAAATCGCCCCGGCGTGCAAGATCAGCCGCGCCCGGGTCGTGGACAGCGGTCGGATGATCACCGCCGGCGGCATCGCTTCCGGCATGGAACTCGGGTTTCACCTGCTGCGCCGGGCGGGCTATGACGAAACCTTTATTTCGGAGGTAGCGCGAATTATGGAATATCACCAGGCGTATGACGGATACCGGGACGATATCGAACCGGGCCGCGCGGCAATCAGAGGTTAAGCAGCATGTCCAGCGACAATGTGTACCATTCCGGTGAACTGGCCGTACAAAGATTAGCAGGCGCCGAGGCGATCGCAGAGCAGAACGGAAGAATGATCAAGAGCAGATTTCCTAAGGGAGCGGCGGTTTTTTTATCGAAGCAGACGCTGATCATTGCTTCTTCCATTGACAAGAACGGGAATGTCTGGTGTTCGATGTTAACCGGCAACCCGGGATTTATCGAGCTGTTAGACGAAGTCACCATGGTGATCGACGCCGTTCCCGTGGAAGGAGATCCCCTGATTCATCACTTAGGGGGTAATCCGAATCTTGGATTGCTAGCGATCGATCTCTACAAGAAATCGAGATTAAGAATGAACGGCCAGGCTATGGTTGACAGTGAACATCGACTAGTTGTCAATATCGAACAAGTTTACGGCAACTGTCCGAAATACATTCAAAGAAGAACCGCGTTGTTCGAAGCCGATTCCCGAAGAGTTCCAAAATTAGCTGAGCGCAGTTCGGAGCTCAATGCCGTGCAATCGGCGCAGATTCAGAATGCGGACACTTTTTTCATCGGCAGTATCGGCCCGGAAGGGAATGCCGACGCTTCGCATCGGGGAGGGCCGCCGGGTTTTGTAAAGACGCTTGACGAACGCACGCTTCTTTTTCCCGATTATTACGGCAATTCCATGTTCAATACGTTAGGCAACATCTACTGCAACCCGAGTACCGGTTTATTATTGGTCGATTTCGATAACGGGCATTACTTGCAACTGACGGGGCGCTCGGAAATCATATGGGAAGATAACGAAATATCCCGCTTTCCAGGTGCGGAGCGGTTGGTACGGTTCGAGATCGACGAAGTACTTTATATCGAACAAGGTACAAATCGAGTTTGGGTAATCGAAAACAAGGAGGAATAACGATGGTAGCGGATAAGTTTCTGATTGTGATCCAAGCGAACCAACAGGATGTCGGCAAGGCGGTTCATGGACTTTTATACGGGCAAGAGCTTTACGAAGCAGGCTGCGAGGTTGAAATCGTATTTGACGGGTTAGGGACGCAGTGGCCCGATGAGTTCGGCAAGCCGGAGCATCCATTTCACGCTTTGTTCAAGCAAGTGATGAAATCCGGAATCATTAAAGGAGGTTGTCAAGCTTGCTCGGGATTTTTCGAGGTGGCGGAGCAAATCGAGAACGCTGGCATCCCGTTGATCGGTAACGAGGGTTCGGGTGGGCATATTCCTTTCGGTCAATATGTAAAAGACGGTTTCTTGCCGATCGTTCTCTAACAAAGACAAAGCCAGGAAGATGCTTCCTGGCTTTGCGTATTTAGCATTTTGATACTCGCCCAGCAACAATATATTACCTTTGGAATCCACGCTCTGCGTGGTTTTCTCAATTATAAGACATTAAGCTTTAAGGCTTCGATACGGATACGAGAAGCTCGTTATCCCCAGAGATGACCGTCACTTCAGGCGGTAGGGTCAGGTCTTTCACGAAGAGTGTATCTCCGACTTCCATCGCACTGATGTCCAGTTCAACTGTGGTTGGCAGGTCTTTCGGGAGAGCCTCTACTTCAACATAAGGGGCCTGGATTTGCACAACGCCGCCTGACTTGGTTCCGATCGGAGTCCCTACGAATTTCACCCCGAGCTTCGTACGAATGATCTCGCCCGTCTGGACGAGCTGAAAGTCGACATGCACAAGGGCGCGGGTTACCGGGTTCCGCTGAAGATCCTCCAGCAGCACCGTCATGGATCGGTCCCCTTCCATCTGCAGCTCAATAAAGCCAGATGCCCCTCTCTTTAGCCATTTCTCAAATTGTTTCGTGGAAATGTGAATGATTTCGTTATCTGCGTTTTTGCCGAACACAACCCCTGGCAAACGCCCCTTCTGACGTAAATTACGAAGTCCCGAAGAATTTAATCGCGGACGTCTTTCTGTATGAATGCATGCAGCCATGCTCTACCTCTCCTTTACATGAGTGATCTTAGCGCTGTAAATAGCAGCCGTAGAACCTCCCCTGAACGGGGATCAATAGAGAAACATAGCATCCAGACCTCCATCCTTTCAGATCGATCGCAATACATTAAATGTAAAAACCCCGCAAATACAGACGAAGGCACCCCACTCCGAGGAGTGGAATGCCTATGGGTTTCATCTACCATATCATAGTTTGATGGATATTGGTATAGGGGTTAATTTTGTAGCAAATGTTTGCCGGTAAAGTCACCTTCGCTGGCTCAGAATCGCCTCCTAAGGTGAGGTGGTTATTCCCTTCAACTTCTTTACCTGGTAATACAATCTGAGTCGGCAGACCATAACCGTTATATTCACAAGCGATAATACAACCAGCCATATGATCAGCGATGACATGGCGGTCCATAGTCCATACCAAGGCAATACTCGCCCGGTTCCAATAAATGTAGCTAACGGCGACAGAAATAAGAGAATCAAGACTGGGAGCAGTCCTCCTGCTAATGAAACCATCATTTTCCCGGCTGTCATGGCCTTTTTGCTTCGATGGATACGATAGAGCCTATATATCCCCCAAGCAATCGTCGCAAGCACCAGGAGAATCATAACCGTCTCCATGTTTTTGCTGTTGACAATCGGCGATTCGGCCTTTTCTCCCTTCATAATCTTTGCGATTCCATCAACAAAAGCCGAATAATCGACAAAGGCGTTTAAACCGGAGTCAAACATCATCGCAATGCCCAGCCGCTGATCCAAATCGATCGTCTCTTCCGCCTTATACGTCCATAAAATTCCGCTATGGGAAATCCTCCGGCCCCCTTGCTCATCCTCATCCGCAAGCCACCCCATTCCATACGGTCCCTTCTGTCCGGCCGTGTGGTACTGCTCCATCAGCTCTGGCGTAAGAAGCCTGCCATTATATTGGGCGAGCATCCACTTGGCCATATCATCGGCAGTCGAAATCATACCGGCGGGTCCGTCAACGAACCAAGAGGGTTCAGACTGTCTTACAGGATGGCCAAGCAATATATAATGTCCCCGCGGAATGGCGGAGTTCTCATTGATCTGCCGCGTGTTGCTGACATTAAAGGTATCTCTCATTCCCAGAGGCTCAAAGATATGCTCCTCCAAGTAATCGGAGAAGTTCTGTCCGCTCATTGTCTCGACCAATAAAGCCAAATATTGATAGTTCGGATTGTGATAGCTATAGGCTGCCCCAGGATCATTCGCTAGCTGAACCGCGTTCAACGACTCGTTAACCTGATGCAGCGATTGATATGGGGACGAACGGGTCATGTCGGGATTCACCTTGTCATTAAGTCCGCTTGTCTGGTTGAGCAAATCCCGAACGGTAATATCGCGAACGCGCTCGTCCTTAGGTGCGAGGTCGGGAAAATATGATGCGTACGGCGCATCAAGCTCGATTAATCCTTTGTCCGCCAGCTGAAGGACAGCCAGTGCCGTAAAAGATTTGCTTAACGAAGCAATAGGAAACGGGGTGCGGTCGTTTATATCACGGCCCTCTGTAGCGCCGTACCCTTGCGTATAGAACACCTCATCGTTATGAACGATGGCAAGGGCCGCACCCTGAATATGATTGGCGCTCATTGTTTTTTTAACGTATTCATCGATCTCCTGTTGGACTTCTGTTTTGCTTCGAGCTTCAACGGCGGAAGCGGGTCTGGCCAGGATGCCCATCAATAGCAGGAAACAACTCAAGACTAGCCACATTTTCTTCTCTACGGTTCTCATACCAGCACTCCTTATTTCATGTTAAGGAAATGCTAATCGATCTTTTTCAACTATTTATCAACTCCGTACCAAAAACTTGCCGTTACGCTCCCACCGCCATGGAGGCCGTTGGCTACCTGCAGACTCCCCTCATGCTTTTCGCAAAGAACTTTGCAAATGTAAAGCCCCAGTCCGTGATGTTCATTCGCATCCCATACCTCTCCGCGATAAAAGGGAAGCACGGCCTTGCGGAGCGTCACCTCGGAAAAACCTGCGCCGTCATCCGCGACGGTTATAGAAAAGAGGTCCTTGCCGACGTTATAATGAACGCTTACGTGACTAGAGGCATAACGCGCTGCATTTACGATCAAATTCTCAAAAACCTGCATCGTCAAATGGACATCGACCGTTATTTCGTTCGCTTCCTCGGCAATGGATGAACCGAAAGTCTTACCATTCCGTCCGGTAATTTGGCGTGCGCTGTCATTCAGCAAGGAGATGAGCTCATCCGTTTCAATCCTGCGGCTCTGTACCGGCATATCCTCCAGCTTCTGAATAGAATTCATCGCCTCCGTGAAGCTTTCAAGACGGACGATATGCGCCTGCATCGTTTGAATCGTGTCCAATAGTTTCTCCTCGGATATCTTGCGCTCCGGCAAGTAAGCGGTCAGAAACTCAGAGTATCCTTTTAGAACGGACAGAGGTGTTCTCAGATCATGGGCAAAAATAGCGTTAAGTTGTCTTCGCTCTTCGGCCGATCGCCAAAGCGTTTGGTGGTTCTTCTCCAACTGACCGCGCATGTTCTCAAATACACGGCATAATTCCCCCATCTCATCCCGGCTGTCGTAAGAAATATGAAACCCCAAATCGTTCGCCGAAATTTTCTCCGATGCCTGCATCAAGATTTCAAGCGGTTGTTTCAGTTTCCACCGATAAAACAAGCTGCCCATCAGGACGATGCCGACGGCAACCGTTAACAGGACAACCGCAACGAGGGAAGGCAGCAACCAGTCGTTCACGGAAGAATAGCCGGCAAACCGCAACCGTATGCTTTCCGCCCATCTAAACTCCAATGTGATGACGACTAGAACGGCGATGAGCGTAAGGCAGCATAATAGGATGAACGATTGCAGCAAGGTGAACCGCTTCAGGCTCAGCCAGTTTATCATTTTCGCCATTTGTAACCCACTCCCCATACCGTTTCAATCCTGTCGGCGCAGCCATGCTCTTTCAATTTGACACGAATTCGCCGGATATGCTCCGCTATTACGGCGCTGTCGCCTTCGCCGTCCAGTCCCCACACTTTTTCAAAAATACGCTCTTTGTCGAACACCATTCCGGGATGCATGGACAATAGCTCTATAATATCGAATTCTTTTTTGGCCAAGGGAATTCGTACATCGTGGATGTAAAGCGCGCGAGCCGAATAATCAATGGCCAAATCTTCGCTAAATCGTACGGACGTTTTCGTTTGGCTTCGCATCTCCCTGCGCAAATGTGCCTCTACCCTGGCACCCAGCTCATGAATACTGAACGGCTTGGCTATATAGTCATCCCCTCCGGCCTGAAATCCCGATATTTTATCCGCATCCTCGTCGCGGGCGGTTAGAAACAGAATCGGACAGGACACAAAATGCCGGATTCTCCTGCATAATTCCAGACCGTCAAGCTCCGGCATATTGATATCCAGCAGCACAAGATCCGGTTGATTCTCTAGTTGCCGCAGCGCTTCGCTGCCATCCTTCGCCGTCATCACAAAATACCCGTTTATTTCAAAGTAATCCGTGAGCAGTTTGCGAAGATCGGCTTCATCATCTACGATCAGTATCTTTTTCATCCTGCCCTCCCCGCCCCCCTATCCATTTCTCTGGATCCAGCATAACAAAAATCGCCGTCCGAGTCCCGACAGGGACCGTGAACGGCGACAATTCTAAAGTCATCACTTAAGCTGCAGTCTTCTCGGGTATACGTATATCTCAATCTAAAAAGCTAGTCGGCCATTTCCGCCAGCACCTTGCCCAACCGATCAAGCTGCTGTTCATTAGCTTCTATGCAGATGGGCTTCGCTTTTTCAAACTCCTCTTTCTTCTTGAAATTTTGACGGAAGGTGACCCTGGTTCGGCTATCCAAGTCTTCGAAGGTACCCGTCACCCGAAATTCGTGAACGTTCAGATGATCAATCACGACCCGCTCCGCCGGGACAAGCTCAACAAAGACATTATGGTTAGGATAATCCACGCCATCCGGTCCGTGCATAGTGAACTTCCACGTACCTCCCGGCCGTATATCGCACTCGTGAAACGTATTCTTGAAGCCTCTCGGTCCCCACCACTTTGCTAATAAATCAGGGGTTGTCCATGCCCGAAACACAAGCTCCTGCGGGACATCGTACTCGCGCGAAGCAATAAGCTCATTTTCTCCTATAATCATGTTCCTACCTCCTCTTCTATTTCCTTGCCCAATGTCTCTTCATGAACCATCTCCACTCTTTTGCGCTAGCTGAATACCGGTAACTCTAATGTAAATCATTACGTTGCGTAAGGTTCAAGTGCAATCGTGACAGCAAATTGTTAGTTATTTATAACTAACACCCACTTCAAAAAAAATATGCTCAGCTTGATGCATGAATATTGCCGACATGTTCCTCCTTACTGTGTAATAAGGTTCGTCACTGTGTAATAAGGTTCGTCTTACAAAACCCATGAAGACCAGTAAAGCAATGAACCCGGAAACCGCGCATGATGCAAATAGAGCAGGGTAGCCGAACTGTTGGGATCCTCCTTTCGTTAGTTATAGATAACTAACATTTTTCATTATCAATACCTTGGGGAACTGACTGTCAATCGTATATGCGTGCTATTAGAAATGAATGGAGTATGTAGTCACCACATACCCCATTCATTCCCACCATATTAAACCCTCAACCCAGGCATGCATGAAACGAAGAACCATTCTTAGCGGCTTCTCAGGACATGCTCGATTCGCTTATCCGGCATGAACCAAACCACGGCAACAAGTACGAAAAAGAACCCGGATATCCAGACACTCACGTAAGCGGTCAAGGCCGCAGTCAAGTAGAGTAACGGTGATAGTTTCCCCTTCCAGTCCTTCCCCATCGCTGCAACGAATGAGGAATCACCGGAATGCTGGTTCATGATCATGCGCTGAAGCAGCCAATACGAGAACGCCGCCAGGAGCAGAATAATACCGTACAGCGCCGTTGGAGTAGGTGCAAAATGGCTTTCCCCCATCCACGCCGTCGTGAACGGCACAAGGGATAGCCAAAAGAGGAGCAGCAAGTTGAGCCACATCAATCTCCCGTTCATGGTTCGAACCATATGCAGCAGATGATGATGATTGTTCCAGTAGATGCCGATATATACGAAACTGAAGATATAGCTAACAACTTTCGGGCCAAGTGCGATTAGCGCATGCCAGTCATGGCCTTCCGGCACTTTGAATTCCAGCACCATGATCGTAATGATAATGGCCAGAACCCCATCGCTGAATGCTTCCATCCGATTTGCTTTCAATGCGTCTCACCTATTCCCCTCGCTTCAAGTAATGACCCTTAACCTTCTCCTCACCATTTGCTTATTAAGATCGTCGCTTCACCGAGCCATCAGTCTATGCCCGCCGCTTTTAGCAGACAAAGCAGCAGCTCCTTGCGCGGTCCCTGCGCCTTGCGAGCCAATGCAGTCAGCTTCTCCGGCTTGCCCCAGATCGGATACAGTACCCGCTCGGCCTCGTCGTCCGACAGCGTCTCTATTTGCTGCACGAACAACGTCAGCTTGTCTTCGTTCTCCAGCTCCGGCTGAATCTTCAGCTTCAACGAATCGTGGGAGCGCAGCAGACTGGAGATCAAGGTCGGCGTCGAGCGTTCCGTAATGCCATAGGTTTCGGCGAAAACGGCTGTAAACTTGTCATGCATCAGCTGATGCTCATCATCTACAAGGTCCATATAAGCTTCAACAAGCGGAAAATACCGCTCAGAGGAAAGCCCCAGCCCAAACACGGCATAGCTGCCCGGCATGACGCTTTTTTCATCCTCCGCATCTTCATACCACTCGAATTCTACCATCGCCTCGCGAGCGTACTCCTCTAATAACGGATGCAGCTCGGAATAAGCCAGAGCATTCGCAAAAAAACGGTGCGTATCCGATTTGGCCAGCCCCTTGATGGGCAAATACTCTCTCACGCTGGATTTTAGCTTGATTTTGTAGCTTTTCGGGAAGTCCTTTCGGAGCAGCGAGAGAATAAACGATATCGCCCGCTCATACGCCCCGGCTTCTTCCTTGCGAATAACGATGGTGAAAAGGGAAAAAACATCGTTCGCCTTGCATTCGACCAACTCATGGCGCATATTGACTTCGTCGTGCGAGAAGCTATCGCTGCCCTGTTTCAGCATACGTGAGGCTTTGCCGCTGCCAAGCTGCTCCGCCAGCTCCAGAAAAGTCTGCCCTCTAGACTTGCTATAGTTCGGCTCATACCGAATAATCATTACAGCGCCGTACAACAGAAGGTCAATAGGCTGGTTCGGCTCATCCTTATTCTCAAGAACGGCATCCGGCTTGATCACATACTCATTGGCCCTGTATTCGGAACGGGTAACGTCATAGTAGCGTGGCAGGAATATATCCTCGGCCCAGCTGGTCAAGGCCATAATAATATCTCTTCGATGCTCCGCAAGCGCCTCAACCCGGCCTTTATTCAATTCTTGGATCCGGTCAAATAAAGCGATTGTCTTTGCGGCCTCCGGTTCAGGGAACAAATGCGGATCCAGCAGATGACGCGCCAAAAAGAAGGTTTCCAGCGGCTTTGTCGGATAAGTGCCCTTCTCGAGTTTCTTCTCGATATAGGAATGAATTCGCTCCAGAAGCTGCTGCTTTTTCGCTTCATATTCGGTTTCCAGCACCGTTAATTCGACAAGCCCGTCTGCTGTCGCGAAGGTTCCTTGAAAGGTAAACCGGTAATCGATCAGCGGCGACGTTTCCACCTTGTTCAGCCTCTCCCGTACGATATTCACGAGCAGTGGCTGAACCTCATGCAATATCTGCTCTCGTGTAAAGGGCGAAACTCTCATCGACTTATTGCCTGCCGCGCTCCCCAAAGGTTTCAAGCTGTCAACGCTTGTCCTCCCCGGCCGATAATCCAGCATGACAGAGTTAAAGATGCCTACTTGCAGCGTGGTGCGCAAGACCACTTCCTCTGCGTTCTTTCGATTCTCCTGCTCGTCAAACCATGTATGAATGGCCGTTTCCATCTCTTCCAGCGCTTCCTTCTGCAGCTCGTTCATTGTGTTCCACCTTTCCGCTTGTCCCATCTTTTCTCAACATTATCATACTATGAAAATAAAAAACTTACGGCCGCTCCATCCGATATATTGCACTTTCTTCAGTCCTTCCGGGCTCATTCACTCGCTAACGAGACTCAGGAATGACTGCAGTTACTGATGATTCGACTAATTCATCAAGAAATCGGATAACAAAAAGACCGTCCTCCGCATGCAACGCATGTCAGTGGTCGGTTCTTTTGACAAGATTGCCATTTTGCTTACCATCGGGGTTTTATCCGTACTTCGTTTCCAGCAATCCTACAGGATCCGATCATTGCTTTGCGACCCCTCCACAAATCATGAGAATTGCCAAAAACCTGCTATTGGATGTTGTATCCCCTCCGCCCCAATCTTCGCAAAAATATACAGAGATCCAAAACCAAAAGGATAACTGTAGTCGTCTCGAAGAAGCATATCGGGGTAACCATCTTCATCTACCTGAAATAAAAAAGAGTATGACTCCTCCTTCAGCTTCGTGAAATAGTAGTCGTTATTTTGGATAAGTCTCGGATTCCCGCCTAGCTTGATCAAAAAAGACTGATCCATGGATTTCTCGTCATTGCTTATATCCCCGGCGGAAATTGCATGTTTTAAGAGACCTGGATTCGTGAACGTCTCTTTAACGCTTTCCTTTGAAATTGGATGCTCGACCACCTTTATCGAGCACTTCGGATAAACATTATTGTCCAAATATTCCTCATAGTCCTCTGGGATGAAGATCGAAATCATGCTCTCCGGTTTAAAGGGATGGACGAGGCACATGTAAAAATAATATTTTTGATTACCTTCGTGGATAAGGTCTGCTTGATCATCAAAGAAGTCCGGTGCATTCCCCCCGATCCAGCCTGTACCCTGTTCGTTCGATAGACTTGGTTCCGCATAATAAAGAATACAGTCTGTTTTCTCAACTAAATAATTTGTGTGGTTCTCCATTTTACGCCTCTCCCTCAAGAAACTTCATGAGGTGCATTTCAGGCGACGCGAGGAACTCTGTAAAGCTGCATAAATCCGCATAAGTCTGATGTTCCTCGTCGTAGCAGCCGATCAGCCCTTTTTTCTTCGGATTCCAAACGAGCTGCAGATCGGAGTAATTGTCGATATCGGCTGATAGACGCAGCAGCTTTTGCTTGCCAACTTTCATCTCAATCGTATCGGTCAATGTGAAAAAGTCGATATGCCTGATTTCATACTCGTTTTGCGCGAGCTCAAGGCGCAGCTTGTCTCCCGTAAGGAAGCTGACCAGTTCATCCGTTAGCTTATATTTCTTTAACTCATATTTTTTGTTTTCCATATCATGCATCTCATCCGGCTCCAGCGATTTCAAATAATCGGCCAAGACGGTATTCTTATTACTGACTGCAATCGTATAAGGCCGCTCGCCGTTCTTTTCCGCTAACGTAACGTCCGCGCCGTGTTCAATCAAAAACTTGACCATCGCCATATTCCCAATCCGCGTCGCAACGGTTAACGGAGTCGCTTGATAAGGATAGACCATATCTGGTTTATTATAGTTGATGTCTACCCCTTGATCGAGCAGATACTTGAGTGTCTTCATGTCATGGTCCGAGGCGGCTTGACGCATTACGTCACCGCCATGCAGCTTGATATCTAATCCGAGCTCATGAATAAGCGGAATGTTTTTTTTGTTGCCATTGTAGGCCTCTGAATAGGCGCCTGACCCGATTTTATTGAGCTTGTCCATCTCGGCGCCTTGCGCTGCAATATAGCGGACGATGTCCTCCCTGCAATAGCGAACAGCCCGCAAAAAAGCCGGATTATGATGGACGTTCAGGTTGACGCCGTGCTCGACCAGCAGCTTTACAACATCCATTCTCTGCGTTACTAGCGCCAGATCCAACGGACTTAGCTTGGTGCGCTTGCTGAGTACGATGCCATCTTCAATATCCCAGCCTGCGGCAATTGCAGCCTCTAAAGCGGGAATATTCCCTTGGTATATATGCATCGCGATTTCCGGCAGCTCCTCGAACCTCCCGATATCTTTTAGAACGATCATCCAATACCACTCCTATCTGTCCGTTAACTTAACCTAGGCCAAGGCGGTTGCCATGTCCGGGAAATAAAAGTATTAAAAAAGCCAGCGGAAACGTACCGCCAGCTCATTTTCGTGCCGTATCACACTGCAGGCATGTTTAGTATAAAATTGATGGCTCAGTCGGCTCGATCGTGGCCCCTCCCGCGACTCCAGGCGAGAGGCCCCGGTCATACGTCAGCCTAATTTATTCTCGTTCTCCTGCCGCATATTCGCCTGGACAGACGTCCATCACTTCTCTGGCAGGCTGGATCAGCGACATTTCGAACCTGCAAGGCCAATGCACCTCCGGTGCCATCTCCCCGTTCAGCAAGCCGGCGATCGTCTCGCCGTCGTTTACCGGCACGTCCGCTTCAAACAAATAGGCTGCAACACTGAATGCATGCCGTGACACGTCGTTTGGATCCAAGGTATGAAAGTGATACTGGACATCCGGAAGTCCAAGCGCAAAGAGGCCGAGCGAATCGACCAAGCTGTCTTCGGTGCCATGAATGGTAAAATAGCGGATATTCATGCCGAACTGCAAGAACCTCGCGGCTCCTTCGTACGGATTATCCGCAATTTCGGACGGATGCAGCAGCTTCCCGCTCGATGGAATCCAGATCGCTTTGCAGGTCGGGAACAGGCTTACGGCAGCCTCCAGCCAATCCGCCAACAAGGCGCTGCGCGATTTATAGTCCAGCCCCGCCGCCATGAAGTCGCTGATCAGCAGCTTATAACGGCACTGTTCCAGAACGTCCTCCCCATCCGGCATTGTCCAAAACTGGGTGCGCTCCATGTCGGTAATCGACTCTGGTTGGAAAGGCGTAACGTCTGCCATCATTACCTGAGCCGGCATTTCCCCAT
Organism: Paenibacillus sp. FSL W8-0919; assembly: GCF_038003785.1. Lineage (NCBI taxonomy): Bacteria > Bacillati > Bacillota > Bacilli > Caryophanales > Paenibacillaceae > Paenibacillus > Paenibacillus sp. FSL W8-0919. Next base: position 1,326,544 of record NZ_JBBOPV010000001.1, on the reverse strand, counting down.
CCCGGTAGGCTACTTTATACGCCTCTACGGCAAACGACGACAACGCGTCGGATCCCGACACGATATCCGTTTTTCCGCATTGGGTTTCTATCGCAATCCGGATGGCCTCGGCATTCGGCCGTTCCGCTTCCTCCTCAAACAGCAGGTACATTTGAAACAACCGCTGAAACTCGCTTTTTTCGTCTAAATTTTGCTGAAGCACGCGTTCGCTCTCCATTTCTCCCCTACCACTCCGTTCGTATGTCGTTCCCCTCTACTATAGAGATTGCCACACGGTTCCGGCAAGTCCGCTCAGGAAAATGATTCCAAAGTCGGATCTATGGGGCGCTCAGCCTTTCCTGAATCGGAACGCCCATCTCCGCCTTATGCCTATCAAAGCAGCTTATATCGGACATAAATTTTTCTCCGTCACTTGTTGTACGGTTCAGTTTAACGGGGATAACGAACAGAGGGCGAGTAAAATACGTCACTATGCATGTGCAGAATTCTGTCCCAGTTCCCGGGATTGGTCGTGTCTGGAGAGCGGTTCTCTAGAATGGCCTGATACAGGGTTGTTTTTTCCTCCAAATGGGCAACATGCCGTTTGGCTTCCTCGAGCTTAGCGAGCGCCGCTTCTTTATGCTCCATCATGAGTGTGTAGCGTTGCGGAATGGTTGAATCCCCTTCGAGACATAAATCGACGTACTTTTTAATGACTTCAATCGGCATCCCGGATTGCTTGAGGCATTTGACGCCATGCAGCCAGTTGATCGATACTTCGTCGAACATCCGGATATTATTCTCATTGCGCTGTACGCTTGGCACCAGGCCTTTATCCGTGTAAAAGCGCACGGCATGCTCGGTGAGTCCCGTTATCTGGGCAGCTTCTTTGACCGTATGCATTGTGAAATCCTCCTGAAAAATAATTTGAAAGACGGCTTGACTTCGTGTAACACGAAGGCTCTAAGCTAATTGTAATGCAAATCGGCTGTAAGCGAAATCTTCGCTCGGCGGTACCGATTCCCCTGGGACTCGCGGCCGTTTGCCGTAATACATTTGAACAATAGGAGGAATTACAATGCAAACCGTAACGTTGAACAACGGAGTAAACATGCCGATCATCGGCTTCGGGGTCTATCAAGTTCCCGATGCGGAAGAATGCGAGAACGCAGTATATGAAGCACTAATGACCGGTTACCGCCTCATCGACACCGCCGCCGGTTATCTGAACGAGGAGGCAGTCGGACGAGCAATTAAGCGCAGCGGCATACCGCGTGAGGAACTGTTCATCACGACCAAGCTTTGGGTCCAGGATGCCGGCTACGAGAGTGCCAAGCTGGCATTTGCCAAATCCCTGAAGAAGCTGCAGCTCGACTACCTCGATCTGTACCTGATTCACCAGCCGTTCGGCGATTACTACGGCGCTTGGCGCGCAATGGAGGAATTGTATCGCGAGGGCAAAATCAAGGCGATCGGGGTCAGCAACTTCCTGCCTGACCGTCTGATGGACCTTATCGTACACAATGAGGTCGTCCCCGCCGTCAACCAGATCGAAACGCATCCGTTCTACCAGCAGACAGAGGTCACCGCTTTTTTGAAAGAGCAGGGAGTTCAACATCAGTCGTGGGCGCCGTTCGCCGAAGGACGAGGCAACATGTTCGGCAACGAAGTGCTGACCTCGATCGCTGAAAAACACAGCAAGTCCGTCGCCCAGATCGTGCTGCGCTGGCTTGTTCAGCGTGAAGTCGTTGTCATTCCAAAATCGGTGCGCAGAGAGCGGATCGCCGAAAACTTCGACATTTTCGATTTTGAGTTAAGCGCGGACGATATGACACAAATCTCTACCCTCGATACGCGGGAAAGTCTCTTCTTATCATACCGCGATCCGGAAGTCGCCAAGATGATGGGCAACTGGAGAGTCGACCTGTAAACCTCGGTCGAAACACAATCCCATAGAGAGAGCTATCGACGAAAAATGAAAAGAGGATCGATTTTAATACAGCACCTACGATCCTCTAATTCCGTTATCCGACCAAAAAACTAGCTCTGCAGCAGCTCGTCCCGCGCTTCGGTCAGCGCGAATCCCAGCAGGTTTTGGCCCCGCCATTTCACGGGGTTCTCCGCATTTGGATTGGACTGGCTCATACCGATCCCCCAAATGCGGTCCTGCGGGCTGGCTTCGACGAGGATGCGGTTCTTCGTCGACTTGAGATAATCGCCAAGCTCCGGATTCTGCGAAAACTTGGCCAAGCTGGCTCGTTTGACGATGCCGTAGCATTCCTGGTCCCAGGTATCCTTGTCGAAGTTTCGGACCGCGCGCCCATAAGCCTTCATTTCCTTGGGATGCTTAGCTGTAAGGATCGACTCCAGCATTTCATGGTCGCCGAACAGCCTTGCCTTCTCAGCCATCATAAACTGCTCGGCACAGGAATATTCCGTCCCCTCTACCGTGAACGGGCACATCCACCACTGGCTGAAGCAGCTTTTGTCGATGCTCCCGTCCTTAGGCGGCGTATGGCCCCAAAAGAATACAAACTTGAACGTTTTCCCTTCGTTATAAGCTTGTTTTAGCTCATCGAGATTGTAAATCATCCGTTATTCCTCCAGTTTTCTTCGATACAAGCGGGAAGGCCTGTGTCCCGCATTTTCGGTGTAATGATCGGTCTCCGCCACGAGATCGGCCACCTTGCGCCGGAAGGCTGCCTTCAATAGCTCTTTATCCAAAATGACCTCATAAACCTGCTGCAGCTCCGTCAAGGTAAAAAGCTCTGGCATCAAGTGCAGCGCAATATCGGTATAATTTACTTTTCCCCGCAGCCGCTCGATCGCGCATGCTATAATCTTCGCGTGGTCAAAGGCCAATCCATCATTCGATACGATCTTGTAATCCGTGCTGGTCGATGTCGTCTTTACGGTCAACGTCCTCGCCACGACCGCCGAAAGCTCCTCCTCACCGCTTAGCTTGAGTTCATACTCCAGCGTCTTGACGTATCCGTCCTCCATCATCTCTTTCTGCTCCCGCAGCAGCCGGTAGGATACCTTGAACCAAGCAGCGTCGGCCGCATCGTCTCCCGCCTGAAGCTCCAATTTATCGCTGTTGATCAAAGCCATATAGCTGCAGCTCATCACCCAGGTTCGGGGATCTCGCCCGATGTCACTGAACGTATACAACTGCTCCAAATAAACGTCGTCCACGCCGGTCTCCTCGCGCAGTTCCCTTGCCGCGGCCTGTTCAGTCGTCTCGCCCGGCTGGACAAAGCCGCCAGGCAGCGCCCATTTACCCAGGAAAGGGTGACCTCCCCGGCGGATGAGCAGGATGCGGAGCTCTTTTTCGGGTAGCTTCCGATAGCTGTCAGCCGCCTCATCCGTAACCGTGAAGATCACCATATCGGCTGCCACCGAAGGCCGCTCATAATTCTCTGCCCGGTACTTCTCCAAAAATTCGCGTTCCGTAAGTCCGTCCCGATCCAACAAATCCAATGGGGGCGCCTCCTTGTTTTTTCATTCTAAGCTAGTTGTGGTTATGTGTTCATTTTACTCCCTGCCTGCATCTAATTCTAAACGTTTTAGCTCCCCGAAATAGTTCCGATAGGGCTCGAACCTCGCCAGCACCTCGTCTACCTTGCGCATGCGCTCTTCCAGGCTCCCCCGCAGCGTAATGTAGGGGATGCGCCGCTCCTTCAAATCCGCGATGATCTGTTTATGAAAAACATGCCGCTTCTGATCCCCGCTTCGATCCCACGTATCGTCGTAAGGAATATCGTCGTCGCACAAGAAGAACAGATCGTAGCGCTGCGCGTTCTCCAGGGCAATCCGCGTTAACCGCTCCGGCGCCCGGCCGTGGTAATCCATAGCGAACATATACGTCGTAATCGCATTCGTATCGACGAACAGAAATCGGTTCGCCGCAAGCAAAGCCTGCTCTTCCCGCTCGATATGGCCCACAGCGATTTCATCGAACGCCTCCAGGCTGATTCTGCGGTCCACCTGATGCTCGGTCCAATAATCGCGCCCGTATTCGCTAGCATAGGTCGTGTGATACCGCCGCGCCAGCGCTTCGGTGATCGTCGACTTCCCCGTCGACATCGCCCCAACGAATACCACCTTCGTGATTAAGTCCCGGTACACGATATCACTTATGAACTCCCTGTATTTATACGGATCGGAACGGATCATCGTTGCAGAGATCGGAACCTGCTCGCGGGCTTCATCAACCCGCCGGTCAACCGAGCCCAAAGCGAGGCTCATATGCCTGCCGTAAAACTCGCTCGAATAAAAATGCGTGACCTGCTCCCCGTTCAGTAAACGGAGGATATACTGTTCCTCCCGAATCTCATGCTCTCGGTCATCCGAATACCCGTCCGGTCCGTCCCAAGCTTCAACGACCCGGACTGCCGGGTATAGTCGCCGAATCCAATTCGCCCGGATGTGAAGCGGGATCGGCGTCACCGTCGTCTCGTAAATGACCACGATCAACTCATCGACCTCTTGCAGCGCCGTTTCGATCATGAACTGATGCCCTTTATGCAGCGGGGCAAACTTCCCCAGCGTTAATCCGAGCTTTTTCATGCCGCCACCTCCCTGGCCCCTTTGTTCCAATTGTAATAGCCGTATACCGCATTAACCAAATACGCGCTCCACATGACGATCATCAGCATGCCTTCGCTGCTGCCCTCAAGCAGTCGAATCGCCCAGAGCAGCACCGTAAACAAATTCAACACAATATAGACAAGCCATTGCTCCTTGAATCTGCGGACCATTAAGAAGGTGGCTACAACGGACAACACCGTCGTAATAGCATCGATGTAAGGCGAGTTCTGTCCCGGGATGAACGAAAGCCCAAATCCCAGCAGCAAACAGCCCAAGATACAGGCTGCGCCAACGAGAAGCAGACCTCTAAACTCCATTTGGCGCATGATCAGCTTGCCGTCTTGGCGGTGACTTTTCCACATGTAGAAGCCAATGACGTTCATCGGAACGAAGAACAGCAGATTCAGCATAACCTCTCCAAACAACCCGTTAATATAGGCCAGATAAGCGTAACCGATGGTGTTGTACATGCCGAAAGCATAGCTCATCAGGCTGCCCTTCGCCGCAAGCACCACGCACAGCACCCCGGTAATAAAAACGGTAAATCCGAATAAAGAATCCTTGGACATCACCGTAAATCCCACCGCAATCGAGGTAAACAGCGCCAACCAAGCGATTTCGAACAGGTTCCAGCCGCGCGCAACCATCTTCACAATACATCCCCTCTGCTTTCTTCACTGGTTTATAGAGCGAAACCACCCAGTCAATACTTAGTATCATTTTGTTAATAACATTTTATTACTATCAAAAATAACAGAAAAGCCTGCGCATGGCAAGTGAAATCTGCCCATTTATCGCAGACATGATCGTTATGATCTTGTACATTCCGCAGCCGTAACATATAGCGAAAATCATGAGAGGACGAACACCACTTGTTACAACACGGAATATACAAATATATAGGCACTTATCCCAATCATGCTTATTCTGTAAGCTTGGCGAATCGGAATAGGCACAAAGGAGTGTGTAGGTTGGTACTACAATCATCTCACTATTTTGCCCACGGCAACACTGCGCGCGGGGCTCATTTCTTGTATACATCCGCATTTGACGGGTTGAACAAGATTTATGTCCTTACGGGGCCCCAAGGTACGGGGAAATCAACGGTCATGCAAAGCTTGGCGGATCGCCTGCTGGATCAAGGCTTTCATGTGCAATGCTTCCACTCCCCCCTCCGTCCCGACGAACTGGATGGCATCATTTTTACGGAATTGAAGGTTGGTATTGTTGACGGCAGAGTCTGTAAGGGAATTTCGGATAGCGGGGCCGATAACATCGTCTTTATCGATTTCGGGGAAGCATTCGATAACAGCCTGATTTCACCGGAAGACTTGGTCACGATAGAAGATCTTAGTGGCAAGCTTGAGGACGCCTATTCAACTGTATATGAAACATTCGCAACGGCACTACGGATTCATGACGAGTGGGAAAAATATTATATCGAAAATATGGATTTCGCGAAGGCCGATCAGATTGCACTGGAATTCATTCAAGAATTATACGCCGGTCATGAAAGCGATACGCCAATCGCTCCGCGTCACTTATTTTTCGGAGCTGCGACCCCGAGGGGGGCGTTCGATTTTATTCAAAGCTTGACCGCTCAGCTGCAAAGACGGATATTCATCAAAGGAAGGGCGGGATCCGGCAAATCGACGCTGCTGAAAAAGCTTGCATCTGCTGCCGAACAGAAAGGAATCAACGTTCAAGTGTTTCATTGCGCCTTTGATCCGAACAGTCTGGATATGCTGATATTCCCGGAGCTTCGAACAGCGATCTTCGACAGTACCGCTCCGCATGAATATTTCCCCGATCGGGACGGGGATGAGATCCTAGATATGTATACGCGGACCATTGCCCCTGGAACCGATGAAGCCTATGCTAACGAAATAGCGGCTATCAAAGCACGCTATTCGGCAAAGATGAAAGAGGCCACCTCCCATCTGGCGGAAGCCGAAGCCATCGATTCTCAGATTAAAGCCTACTATGTTGCGGCCACCGATTTTTCGATCGTGGAGAAACTCCGCCTTCAATTACAGTCCGAATTGAATGAACGGATCAGCTCCATTCAGGCTTCACAATAAGATACAACCCAAAAGCGTTCGTCAATGTCTACCTTTGAACCGTTTAATCGCTTCCTCGGTCACCGGCTCGAAGAGGTTAAGCAGATTGCCATCGGGATCGCGGAACAGCATAGAACGGTTCCCCCACGGCATCGTGGTCGGTTCCTTTACCCAATGATCGACGAATGGCTTCAAGCGCACATATTCGGCTTCGACATCATCGACGCGGAACTCAATAATGACAGTGCGATTATTGGCCCCCACTACGGAACCCGCGCCGAATAGCTGTGCCGTTTGGGAGTGGCCGATTGCAAGGGTGCATGATGGCAAGACGAGTTCGGCAAATACGGGCGCGGGTCGCTCCGCCGAAACCCCCATGACTTTCTCATAGAACTCGACGAGACGATCCACGTCGTCAGTAATGATGCGTACGGAAGCGAAATTCATAAGTTATCATCCTTCCTAATAATGGGTTTGGCTGTGCCCCACAGCCGTTGTAAAACTTGCTTTTTACTTATTTCATTTACTTGTCCAATAATAAAAAAACGCTACTGACAACGTTATGTCAGTAGCGTTTTAGAATTTTTGGGGCTTCGTTCGATTCCTTCACCTTATCTGCGATGTCATGGTTAAATCGAAGGCATACTCGCAAGTGGCCATCAGCCTCTGACACACAAGAAACCATTAAAGACATTTATCGCGGTTGGGACGACCCGTAGGTCATCGTATTGAGCTGCAATGCCGAGTTTTATTATACTGGCCGGAATACGAGGTTCCAAGTTTATAGATTTCCTGTAAAATGATGCTATGAAAAAAATATTATCTTTCATGGATTGGGGCATATTCGCTCTTCGTTCGTACCATTATATCTTGCTGTTGTCCCAGGCTCTGGCGGTAAGTGAGTTTTCGATCCGAACGTTATTAAATGTGACCTGGCTGGGCGCAGCCCTTGTCGTCCCTTTGCTGTTCTGGTTTCCTGGGCGCCGGATGAACAAAGTCTGGTTTTGCATATTGGAGTTATTGCTTGGCGGTTCTTATTATGTGAATTCTGTCATTCATCCGGATCTGACTTCAAAAGCGGACTATTTGCTGCCGAGTCTTACAATCGGGTACTTATTAACTAAGCAATCTCTTTGGATCATTCCCTTGCTTGCTTTCATTCCTTTTTCCTTTCAGTCTTCCCTAAGACTGTCCTGGGAGCAAGCCCTAAGTCTCGGAACAGACAATCTGCTGTTCTGCTTCATCGGCATGTGGGCAAGCCTCGTAGCCAATGCGTATGATCAGAAGAATAAACTGGTAGCCGAAGTGGAGCATCAAAATAAGCTCTTAACTCACTACTCGGCCGAGATCGAGAAAATGACTTTGCTTGAAGAACGCAACCGCATGTCCAAGGAGCTTCATGATACGCTGGGTCATTCCTTTATCTCACTCATCCTGAGTCTTGATGCTTCTATTGCCCTTATGGATAGCAAGCCTGCCGAGGCCAAAGATCGGTTAATTCGCTTAAGGGCATTGGCTGAGAAAAATCTGGACGATATGAGAAACATCGTACACGAGATGGGGGAAGAAGAGGAGTCCAGTCTGATCCGACAGATTGAATCCCTTGCGGCCCGTTTCCGGGAGCACACGGGTACGGCCCTGACTGTGAGTCTGCCGGGGACAGAGAGGTCGATACGTTTTGAAGTACGGCAAACAATCCTTCGGGTCATCCAGGAGTCCTTTACGAATGCATTAAAACATGGAAAGGCAACTCAACTTCATCTGGAGCTTGGGTTTTCCGAGAGCCACCTACTATTGTCCGTTCGAAATAACGGCAAGCCGATCGACAAGCTAAATTATGGCTTCGGCTTGACCACGATGAACCACCGGGTTGAGCAGTTAGGAGGCAGCTTGCACCTGTCATCCAGGGAGGGAACTCCAGTGATCACCGAAGTCAGATGCGAAATCCCGCTGAAAGGATTGGTACCGCATGGAGAAGATTAAAGTGCTGCTTGCTGATGATCAAGAATTGATTCTCGAAAGTTTACATATCGTGCTGTCCATGGAACCGGATTTGGAAATTGTCGGTTTGGCCAAGAATGGGGAAGAGGCACTGAAGGGCTGTGAGCAGTTTTTGCCGGATATTGTGTTGATGGATATCAATATGCCTGTCATGGACGGCGTCGCCGCAACAGCCCTGATTAAAGAGCGGATGCCTGCAACTAAAATCATCATGCTAACCTCCTATAAGGAAGTAGAGTATGTGCTAGCAGCGTTAAGCCATGGAGCGGAAGGTTACCTGCTCAAAGCCCTTCATCCCAGAGACCTGGCTGCAGGCATACGGGTGGTTCAGGCGGGAGGGACTTTAATTTCGCAGGAAATGGCGAGTAAAATGATCAAGACCATGAACAATGCTCCCCTTGCAAAAAATAACGAATTTGGGCTCACCGCCCGTGAAATGGAAGTGCTGCATAAGCTGGCTTCTGGCCTGCGTAATCAAGACATTGCCGAGTCGCTGTATCTTAGTGAAGGAACGGTCAAAAATTATATCTCCACGATTTATTCAAAGCTGAATGTGAAAGGAAGGCGCGAGGCCGCCCGTAAAGCCCGAGATTCGGGAATGCTGGATCATTCATAAGCTGATTCCCAAGAAGCTGGTAACTCATTAGAGTTACCGGCTTTTTTCTCAATAGCCATAGCTTAAATGATGACCAAAGCGCACTGTCTCTTATGACTTTCTCAGCCTATACTCATAGCATCAAACAATAGAAGAGGCGATAAGAAATGAAGAAAAAAATGTCCGGAAATAAAGAACTTCTGCAGAAGCAGAATGGCAGGAAGTTAAGTGCTTGGAGTTCATTTTGGCGCTTTCCCATCGTCTGGATGCTTGTAGGAGCTATCGGTATACGTTGTTCCGGCAGCTGACAGAGCGAGTTGATGGGGTGATTTCCCTTGCCCTTACACTAGTGATGGGGTTGCTGGCCATCTTGGTTTATAAGCTCACCCTGACATACCTGGCCCGGCGTTCCACTCCAGAGATAGCTAGACAACGCGCAGGGATTGAGGCCTTGCTGGGCGTACTTACCGGGACAATCTTTATTGCAGGCTCCGTCTTTATTATTATGGCTCTGGGAGGTTACTCCTTTCAGTGGGCAAGTTCTGCGAATGCGGGTTCTGTTCTACTATCCTCCATTGGGGCAGCTTTAGGAGCAGCCATTGTCGAGGAGCTTATCTTTCGTGGACTTATGTTTCAAGCCATTGATCGATTGGGGGGGAAACCGCTCGCACTCGTTGTGACCTCACTATTCTTTGGAATTGCCCATCTCGGCAATCCAGGGGCAACATTATGGAGCGGGTTCGCCATAGCCCTGGAAGCAGGTGTTCTGCTCGGAGCGGCCTTCCTGTGGCGGCGGAACTTATGGTTTGCCATGGGGCTGCATTTTGCATGGAATGCCATTGAAGGAGTGCTAGGCATTCCTGTTTCCGGACACTCGGCTCCCGGTCTGTTTACTGTAGAGGTGAACGGTGCCACACTTCTCACAGGGGGCGATTTTGGACTTGAAGGTTCCATTGTTTCGGTTGTGGTCAGTCTTCTGATCTCCATTCCAATGCTAATTGGGGCTGCGCGGTATCGAAGGGTTGAGGCCCGGAACCTTCCTGTATCAAAGTAAACGGCAGACCTGATCCATCCCAAATAAATTTCAGATCTAGATAGGACGCTGTACCCACCAATATAAATCACTTGCAGACATAAAAAGAAAATGAGCCCGGTATAATTACCGGACTCATTTCATGAAACTGCCCAATACATATGATATCTGACCGTTTTGGGTCACTCCACTGGTGGAGCAGCCTCTATTTCATTAAAGCTTCGACACGGATACGAGAAGCTCGTTATCGCTTGAAACGACCACCACTTCAGGCGGTCCAGGTGGGTGCGGCATCCGGTTCGCGATCCACCACTCCCCCGTTGCGACAAAGGCCGAAGCAGTGAACGGGAGCGTTGCTTCCGCATCCAATCCTTGGTTGACTCCCTCCATCTCGATCTGCTTCGGAGTCAAGGTTTGCAGCTCATAGGTTGCAATCAAGCCATTATACTCTGCCGTGATAAGTACGGTTCCTTCCGAAATCGCCGTTACTACACCGCTAGCGCTGATCTCCGCTATACTTGGATCACTGCTTGTATAGATGACGTTTGTCTCTACCTTTTCACGGCTTCCATCACTATATACTGCGGTAGTCACTGTTTGATAACTCTCTCCTACGACCAGTGTAGAAATTCCTTCGAGCTCAAGCTCAATCAGGCTAACTGGCTCTTCTTCGTTGCCTGTTGATACCGATTGTAAAACAGGTCGTTTAGCAATATCGTCCCATCTCCAAATCGCGTTAAAATCCCACCCTAGCCTGTCTGTATAGGTGGATGGAGTCTTTATTTCAGTTTCAGATAGCCCCAATCCTTTAAGGGTTGTTAATGCTCCTTCAGCGACACCTTCCCGATCCACCATCATGCCGTCAAATGCATAATTATTTTCGAGCGTAGCGGTGTGCCCCGCAAGAACACGTCCCATCACCCGGTTTGCCATCGTTGGCGCCGTAACCGAAGGGCCCAGGGCAATGACATTTCTGACGACCGTATCATTGTATCCGTATCCAGTCACTCCGCCCGCATTGCTCGTAATCGCTCGAACTGTTCCTGACGCATACACGTTTTCTGTTAGGCTGCCCGAGTTCGTAATGCCGATTAGGCCGCCGGCCTGACTTACCTGAGCGGTTACATCCGCGGTTGAATAGCTGTTTCTTACGATACCATTGGAATAGCCTACTAGACCGCCCACTGTGCTGGAGCCTGTAATGGAGCCTGTTGAGAGACTATTCTCTATCTCGCCATTGTTCGTGTTGACGAGTATGCCAATTCTGCTCCCACCAGTGACGCTGGCATCGATCATGGCTATATTCTTAATCACTCCGCCATTGAGATGGAATAAGCCGCCGCTCGAAGAATTAAAGTTAACGATTTTCTTTCCGTTTCCATCCAAAACACCAGTGAACGAAATCACTTTAAAAAGCGACTCAGCCGGTTGTCCGGCGTAATCCAAATCATTATCCAAAATATACTTTTCTGCCGGGAAGCTTTCCATAACGCTCAGATCAGCAATGGACTTGATCCGGTAATAACCTGCTTCATTTCTTTCCAGTGGCACGACAGGCTCGCTAACCTTTTCAGGATTACCGCTCAATACCGGACGCTTTAAAGCATCATTCCACATCCATACCGACTCGAAATTCCAGTTCAGTCTATCGGTATACGTATGAGGGTCTTCAACCTGCTGCTGGGATAGCCCTAAACCCTTTCGGTTGTCAGCAGCGGCAACACTCTCGCCTTCTTTATCCACCATCATGCCGTCGAACGCATAATTATTTTCGAGCGTTGCTGTGTGCCCCGCAAGGACTCGTCCCATCACCCGGTTCGCCATCGTTGGCGTCACGACGGAAGGGTTAAGAGCAATCACGTTTCTGACAACCGTATCATTATATCCATAGCCGGTCACTCCGCCTGCGTTGCTTCTAAGCGCCTGGACGGCTCCGGATGCATACACGTTTTCCGTTAAGCTGCCTGCGCTTGTAATTCCGATCAGACCGCCAGCTTGGTTCAGCTGGGCCGTTACATCTGCCGTAGAATAGCTGTTTCTCACGATGCCATTGGAATAGCCCGCAAGACCACCCACGGTGCTGGAGCCTTGGATGGAGCCCGTGACATAACTATTCACTACCATTCCGTTGTTCGTATTAACGAGTATGCCGATATTACTTCCGCCAGTAACGCTTGCATTAACCATGGCTATGTTTTCAATCGTTCCGCCATTGAGATGAAATAAGCCGCCATTTTCTGATTTGAAATTGGTTAAGGATTTATTGTTTCCATCAAACGTGCCAAGGAATGGTGTCGCCTTGAATAAGGGCTCAAATAGCTTCCCTTCAAAATCAAGATCATTCGCCAGTATATAATTCTCATTTGGGAATTCGGATATCGTCTTTAATTCTTGAACCGAACGGATGATGTAGTACCCATCTTCATTCCGATCAAGCTTCGGTTTTGGAATATGATCTTCATTAATTTGTTCCAGACTACTTTGCAATAATGGTCGCTTGGCATCCTCATTCCAGATCCAGATTGAATCAAAATCCCAACCGAGGGTCTCCATGTAAAAAGATGGCTTCGTAAATACTTCTACGCCGACCCCCTGTCCTTTTTCATTGTTCGGATCAGCAATCGTAACATTCTCACTGCTCACAAACATATTTTCATCAGCGTAGTTATTGACTAAAGTTGCCGTCTCCCCAGCTAACACTCTGCCGACAATTCGATTCGATGCAGTACCTGTCACAATGGATGGATTTAATGCCATACTATTTCGAATGACCGTATTGTTATAGCCGTATCCGCTGATACCGCCAGCATTTGATTCTTCTGCTATTACGGCTCCGGTTGCATAGACCTGTTCTGTTGTACTCCCCCGGTTCGTAATCCCGATGACGCCGCCGGCTTGCTTACCTCGTGCATTGACTCGAGCTGTAGAATAACTATTTCTAACAATCCCGTTCGAGTAGCCCACAAGACCGCCAACTGTAGAATTGCCTCGAATGGATCCGGTGCTGTAGGCAAATTCCACGATCCCATCGTTCTGATCCACCAGGATCCCAACATTGCTCCGGCGAACATCAATGTCAGCAAGGATTCCTACATTTCGAATTGTTCCTTCATTAATAGCGAAGAGACCTGCGCCGCCTGAGGAGACCATAACACCTGTAATCGAATGCCCTTGCCCATCAAACGTACCCGTAAATGGGGTGCCATTCGCGCCAATGGCTTCAAAAAACATGCCTTTACCATCAATGTCCTGAGTTAAAATAAAATGTTTGTCCGGGAACTCGAGCATTTTATAGAGTCCACTGGCACTTTTGATTTGATAGGGATTGCCTTCCGAACCATCGCCCAGCATTCCTTCTTTAGCTATGAACGGTTCCGTTAACGGCTCTAGATCGATTGGATTATTAACCACTCTTACGATGATCGTATGTTCATCGCCAAATGAAAGAGAGGTATCAAATAAGATGATTTGTTCACGTCCGAGATGTTCTAGTGTTGCTTCTTGAACAACCGTTTCCAACAGCTGTTCACCTGTATGGTTACGCTTCTCCCCGATCACGGTAATACGTTCCAGAGAGCTCGGATAGTTCAGAACCCCTACGCCCTTTAGGACATTATTCTCTATAATTGCGCTTGTTAACTTCATATAATTCGCAGGTTGTTTAATCGTAAATGAATCAATTTCAACACCGTCGCTGTTATAAGCTTTCAACGTGAGAGACCGATCAGTAGATTCTAAAATAACACCCGTCTGCTTATTCTCATCATAAACAATATGATCCCAGTCAAATGATTTATTATCATAGAACGTTGGACCTGATGAACCGACGGTCACAAAAGTTGTGCCTAGATTCATCGCTTCTTCCGATATATCTTTTACACCGTTTCGTATGGTTGTCCGCTTGTAGACATGATCATGACCGCCAATGTACAGACTGACACCAAGCCGTTCAAATGCTTGAGACAATTTCACTCTCATCATGTCCATACCGGTCTCATCACCGGATTGACCGCCATAATAAGGATAATGCCCCATCACGATTTTCCACTTCTTGTCGGTTGCCCGCAAATCTTGCTCCAGCCATGACAGCTGCTTGTCAAAATCCAGCACGGAATTCAGAACTGCAATGTGCATATCGCCGTAATCAAACGAATAATTCGTTTCCCGGTAACTGCCTTCACCATTCTTTGGCAGGTTGAAAAACCCCGAGAACGGCACGAGCTTCCGCTCCGTCGCACGTTCACGGTCCCCGACAATGTGAGCAGAAATCAGACCCTTTTCGTTGTTGTAAATGTTGCTAAACACATCATCCCATGCATACATATTGCCGCCATTTTCGACCAAGTCTCCGACTTGAATCACCGTCTGTCCGTTTGAATTCTTTTCCCTCAGAACGTCCAGCATATTGTTAAAGAGCTGGAAGCTTTCCGGATTTCGATCCGGAACTTCAAGATCCCCCATCACATACATAACGGCTTCCTCTGAAGCTGGCGCGGTGCTAAAGCTATAATTGCTGCTCCAAGGTCCAGTCGGTGACATTCCATACCGATATTCATACTTAATCCCTAAGTCGAGATCTGTTATATTCGCTTCATGAGCTGCAAGCACGCGATAATTACTCTTGTCATACGTATCACCATAGGCGGCTTGAAAATAAGAGGCTTCTGCTTGTACTACTTTAGCATTGTCCCACGTCGCCACTGACTCTGGTTTATACTGAACATACGATGTTTCTAACGCCTTATCCGTCACCAAGTTTATTCCTACTTCATGTTCGTTTTCACCTACATTAACCATGGGCTGGAATTCATTTAAAACTTTATCGGCATCCAGCTTCTGTTGATCAACGAGTAACCGGATAAGTTCAACTCGCGTATTACCTTGAGCATCAGTGGCTACATACTTAATGAAATATTCTCCGTACATGTCGACCTTGAAATGCTGATTTGCTACGGCTACCTCTCCCTTGTCATTTAGAACGATGGCCTCAACCGATAAAGATTGACCGCCGTGATCCGTCGCAGAAGTGCCCAGCACTTCCACTTGATCCCCAAGCATAATCGTTTCGGGATATTGTCCATGAACCGTGATTTCAGGCGCATGCACAGTACCTCTCGTTTCATCACCAATCCATATTGGAGCACTTATAGCTTCTTCACCGTCTGCTTGGAAAGCTCTAACGAGGAAGTAGTCCCCATCTTCACTTGCTAAGGTTACTTCCTGTTTAAATTGATTGCTGGCAATGTTGCCATACTCCTTGACGATTTGACCGCTGTTTTTGTAAACAACGACTTTATCCAACACATCGTTAGCATCAGGGTCACTTATCTGTATCTTGAGATTAATTTTCTTTGTATTGGGCGGAAGAATCGCCCCCATCATCTGACCTTTGGCTGAAACCGCCATTTCTAAGTTGCGATCAAATGATACATAGGTGCGGCGGTTTCGCATCGCATCATAAAGACCTTCTCTAGTAAGCTTCTTTCCCCACATACCGGTCACATGGGGCTGAACCATTCCCCAATTCCCTTTGTGCTCGTCCCCGCCAAACACAGGCGAAACATGCCAGCCTCGATCTAATGCCTTGGTATAGACTGCAAAATCATTGGAGGATTTGTATTCGATCAGATTAAGGTTTCTGTCAACGTCTCGATTATAATGTTTAAATTCATTGAAACTCCAATTTCCTGACAAACGTGGATGATTAAACTGAGCAATCGCATTCGGATCTTGGGCAAGTCTTGCGTAAAAGGTGGGCAGATCATATTTGATGTCGCTCCAGCCCCAAGTGCCATCCGCACCTACTCCATGTGTTCTTGCAAACCATGGGGCATTAAATAAGTTGATATGACCCGATTCATCATACCAGGTCACTTCCGTACCCGGCAGCGTAATAAATTCGTAATCACGATTGTGAGCATCCGATTGTTCATGCAGCAGCTTGTATTCATCTGAATAAGAGTCTTGAACATTCGTAATGAAATCACTGCCCGTACTGATATCATAAGTCACGTCGTGTTCTGTCACTGCAAAAAAATCAAAATCTGTATTACTTTTCACAAAATTATAAGCATCATTAGGCAGCAATATCCCATCACTGAGTGAAGTATGAGAGTGCATGTGACCTTTGAACAGTGAAGCTCCTAAGTGCTTGGCTCTATCTTTTTTAGAAACATCAACTTCTTTCTCTGCAGACGCGAATACCAAGTTACCGTAACTAAGACTAACAACCCCCGCGATGATACAAGCCAGCACAATGAAAGGCAGTCTTCTTCTTTGGAACTTCACTCAAACCCTCTCCTTTTCGGCTTAAATGGTAATACAGGTGTCTGACTGATAAACAAACAGCCCTTAAACTAAAAAATGAAGTCTGAAGGCTGTTTCATATCATCTATCTTTGTTAATCACAGTCGCAATAATCGCTTAACGACAGGTGCTAGCGATTGTGCCATGCGCATAAATCCGAGGTCCGTTGGATGTGTTCCATCAACCGTACAATCATTGACGAAATCATCACCCAGCAGCTTAAAGCCGTCAACGAAATGGATATTGCGGTCTCCTTCTGTCCGCCTCTGTTCCACATTCTCGATCTGGATCAGCCTGCGGCGATCATTAAGCTCCCTCCTCTCCATATAGAACTGGTTTTCGGCAGTGCTAATCCTTGAGACTACTAATATAGGAACTTCGGGATGCCGATCTCTCAAGATCTGGATGAAGGCGGGCAGCGTTCGCGCGATGTTCCCCGCCTCGCCCGTATTCCCTTCATAATCGAGAATGAATAGAGCCGGATCATCGATTTCCGACATGATCCGCGCAAGCTCCGGCTCGCCCTTTCCACTTCCCGAGAAGCCAAGATTGACGAACTCAACCGGTATCATACGGCTGAGAATATTAGAGTAAGCCATTCCCGGCCGGGAGGCGCATCCCCCTTGCGTAATCGAAGTTCCATATATAATGACGGGCCTACTGCTTGCATAGGCGGGTGCTTCGCTTATGACCGCATCCTTATCCACACCGATCCACACCTCCTCTACTCCTTGGTAGAGCGGCAGGTTTAAGGTGACGGCCACCTCCTTTTTTGTATCCCACTGATAAAGCTGGGATTCATATTCACTTTCCGAAGGCTTGAATTTAGCCGTGGTGATAAAGCTCTGCTCTCCCGGTTCTCCAAGATAGCAGTCGACCCCGCACTGTCCTGTAGGCGGCATATGATACATATTGGCCGGTCCGGCAAGACGCACCCTTATGACCAGCCTTGAAGAATTGGTGCGAAAACGAACTTGTCCGCCTGCCGTACAATAAGCAAGCGTATCAACTGCGGGCGGCAATACAGCCCCGGAAGCCAATGGCAGACGTCTGTATATCCCATCCTGCTTAAGCCAAGGGAAACCCGCGATGTGAAAGGGCGCTTCAAGCGGAGAATGCCATCTCAACTGTTCGCTATTTTTTGTCTCCGGGTATAACGTTCCGCCCAGTTGATCCAGGTTTATCTCTTTCGATTGAACGGTCATCTATATCTACTTCCTCACTATATTTACTAGAATATGTTCCCTGTGTTTATTCCATTTGGAATACATATTTCCGAATTGCCTGAGCAACGCCGTCCTCATTGTTGGTAGCCGTCATCACATCCGCTATGGATTTGATATAATCTTCACCGTTGGCCATCGCCACACCGAGACCTGCTGCCTTCAATAGCTTCGCGTCATTGTCGCTGTCTCCCATCGCAATGACATCCGACATCGACAAGCCCAGCATCTGACAAACCTCTTGCACTCCGCTTTCCTTTGTAGTTCCTTTTACTGAAATCTCCATATTAGTAGGGGCTGAACGGGTAACCTCGAGCGTCCCCCAACGGAGCAGCTCTTCCTTAATTTCTGCAAGCTTCTGTTGCTCATGGCTGCCGATGCCGAATTTCATCCAATCCCGTTCGAACATCTCAGGCGTCCATTCCTTGTCGCCCGTCAAGCTTTCCACGCTGTAGCCCCAGTACCACTCGCCCCGCTCGGAAGCAATGGCGTGAATATTGCGGACCGTGTCCCGAGGGAGGAAGACTCGCTTCTTAAGCCTGCCCGGTCCCTCCCAAATTTCCGCCCCATTGAGCAGCACCATCGGGGAATCGAGCCCCAGCTCATCCCAAAGACCCTGTGCAGTTTGCAAGCCTCTTCCGGTAGAGAACATCACTTTAACACCGTGATCTATTGCATATTGAAGCCACCTTTTGGTCTCTTGCGTAATCTGTTTTTCATCCGTCAGAAGAGTCCCATCCAGATCCAATGCAATCAGCTTATATTTCGCCTTTACCTGCTGCACCATATTCATCCCTTCACCGCTCCCATCGTCGCGCCTTCCATGAGAAGTTTTTGGAATAAGATATAAATAATAATGGACGGTACCATCGCAATGGTTACACCGGCAAACAAAGTTACCCAATCGGCAGTAAACTCCATTTGCTTATTCGCAGAATACATTTGCACCGCAATAGGATATTTCTTTGGATCGCTCAAATAGATGAACGGCGCTAAGAAATTGTTATAGAACCCTAGGAACTTGAATACGCCAACGGTTACAATCCCTGGTGTGGACAAAGGTACAATAACACGCCAAAACTTTTGGAATAGTGTCGCACCGTCCATCGTTGCGCTCTCCTCAAGCTCCATCGGCAGAGAGCTCATAAATCCTCCGAGCAGCATAAGGTAGAACACGCTTTCACCCAAACTGGACAGGAGAATTAATCCCGTCAAGCTATTGGTCAGACTCAATTCCCGCATAATGACATACTGGGGTACAAGCGCATTGATGCCTGGAAGAAACAGAGACAACATAATCAAACCCCAGATCAGTTTTCTACCTTTGAACTGCATTCGAGTTAGCGCATAGGCGTTAATTGTCGTAAAGAAAATTCCAAGCACCAGACTTCCGCCAACATAATAAAGGGTATTTAAGAGTGATTGCCCAAAACCGTATTGATTCCAAGCCTTCGAATAATTCTGCCATCTGAGTTCCGAAGGCAGCGCCCATATATCTTTAAAAAACTCAGGGTTGCTCTTCAGCGATTCATAAATAACCCAGATTAAAGGAAATATTATAGTCAGCGACCAGGCATACAGCACCACACGCCACACAATGTCCATTAACGTTCGTTTTTCCTTCAACGGTATCCCTCCGAACCTTCATATGGAAACTAATACTCGTAGCCTTTGTTCGGCACAAATTTATCGATTAACAGCTTGGCTGTTACTAAGATAACGAACAGAATCATACCGACTGCGGAAGCGTAGCCATAATTCCGATATTCTATGCCAAAGGCTAAGTTAAACATGTAGAGGCCAATAACATCCGTCGACCCGTATGGGCCCCCATTTGTCATAATGAGGATGATTTCGAAGCCCTTCATTGTGCCAACGACGAGGAACAAAGCGCTGACGCGGATAATTGGCGTAACGAGCGGCATTGTAATTTTAAACAAGCGTGTCATATGTCCGGCTCCTTCAAGAATCGCCGCCTCGTACAATGACTTGGGAATCCCCAGCATCGCATTAGCAAAGATAATGACATACAAGCCGACGCCGCCCCAAACCCATGCTGGAATAATGGATACAAGTGCCGTGCTTTCATTGCCCAGCCAATAGAAATTCCCGGTATCAATTCCGATGAACTTAAGGATCCCATTCAGCAAACCGTACGATCCGTCATAAATGAAAGCCCAGAGTAGAGCGACTACGACCGTAGATAAAACATTCGGGAAGAAAAACAATACCTTCAAAAATTTATTTTCTTTATACGTTTTATTGGTAATTAAATAGGCAAGAAGCAAGGAGATGATAATAACAAAGAAAGGCACTGTTATCATAAAAATCAAGTTGTGGGTAAGCGCGCGCCACACATACTTATCTTGGAATGCAGTGGCGAAATTGGACAGCCCGACAAACGTGGCATCCGTAAACCCGTCCCAATTGAGCAGCGCATAATAAACGGATAAAATGTTCGGAAACAACGTAAAAAGCAAATAGCCGCCAAAGGGAGGTACGATGGCTATGATCAGAAATATCCACTTCTGCGTATTCGCTTTATCTAGCCCCAAACGCTTGCGCACTGGGGCTTTTGGTGTCGTCACAATGGTTGAATCTGACACGAGAGGTCAACTCCTATCTTACTAGCGTTTATAAAAGGGCTGTTCAAAAAGCCGTCTTTTGATCACGAAGTGAGTCAAGAACAGTGTGAAAGCTAGGTTCACAGAAGTTAAAACGGAAGAGCGGAGATGAATCTTCCCCGCTCCAACATGTCTTATTATTTCTTTTCAGCCTCTACAGCTTTCTTCAGCAGCTCTTCAGCTTGCTCCAGAATCGGTTTCGGATCCTGCATGCCCATAGCAAATTTCACAATATTCTCATTCATTAATTTTTCGGCTTGAGCAAGATTCGGATCGGAAATGTTGATAGACCGACTTGCTTTAAAAGTCTGAGCCTTATTATCTGCTATGTACTTCAGAACAGATTGAGCAGAGCTCGAAAGGTTAGCCGCTCTGGAAGGATCCTCCATTAAATCCTTGCGCATTGGCAAAGCACCTGCTTTTTCGGCAGCAAATTGTTGATTTTCAAGCGTAACCAGCCATGCGATCAATTCTTTAGCCCACTTTTTGTTCAGTTCCGGCTTAGCTGCCCAGATATAATTGAAGTTTGAAGTTCCGCTTCGAATCCAAAGCGTTTGATCCGTGTTATCTCTGAAAGGAACCGCCATGAAGCCCCAGTCGAAATCCGCAGGCGTTGCTTCCTTCATCTCATTCTCGACATGTGTCCCTGTGGATACCATCGCGGCTTGCCCCTGAATAACCTGCATTTGCGATTGCGTATGGTTCAGTGCCGGAAGTCCTTCTGCAAAATATCCTAGCTTGCCAAGCTCATAGAAGCGCGTCCAGGTTTCAACCGTCTCTGGATTTGTGTATTGCGGCAGACCATAAGTTCTATAATTTTCGATGAATTCATCGACATGGCCATTGATATCAGCCAGCTCAAAATTTTTGGCTGTTCCGAAAGCCCAGTTATGGTAGCTTGGATGAATGCCCGGGAACGTAATGGGAGCAATCCCGTCCGCTTTAATGTCTGCTAGTAGTGTTTTAAATTCGTCCCATGTGTTCGGGTTTTGGTTCCAGCCATGCTCTTCGAATAGCTTTTTGTTAAAAAACAACCCGCCAAAGCTGCTCGCCGTAGTAAATTCATATCGTTTCCCATTGATCAGCGGCGTTGACTCGTACATGCCAGGCATCATAAGGTCCTTGACCTTTTTGTCCGGTACGTCTGGAAGAGGGAAGTCCCAAATGTCATCCATTGGTTCAAGCTTGCCGGCTTCAGCGAGCCCAACAATACCTCCAGACGGCTCTGTATTGAATAGATCAAACATGTCATTATCATTGCCTGCAGAGATTTTTGTAGAAAGAATCGTCTTCATATCAGCTGAAGCTGTGATGTCTATTTTGACATTTGGATACTTGGCTGTGAACGATTCAACCGCATAATCGAACCATTCCCGGCCATATCCTCCTACAAAGAAGCCTACCTTTAGCGTTACTTCCTCATTCTTCGGCAATCCATTCTCGTAAGTCTCAACTTCTGCAGATACACCCGGCTTATCCGAACCAGCAGGAGTTGTACTTGGGTTAGCCTCGTTCTTTCCGCTGTTTCCACCGCAACCAGCCAGCATGGTTAAAGATAATAACGCTGCAACACCCGTGCTCATGAATCGTTTCATTTTTCCGTTAAACATTATTTCGCCCCCCGTTAATTAATAAATAAATTGGATTAACTATTTAAGCATAACTATGATTTGTTAGTTACCTATCAAATCAGGGTTAATAATTTGTAAACAACTTCTGGCTTATAGCCTCTTAAGCCTCACCTCCAACAAATCTGTAAACGCTTTCATATTAATCACTTATCGGCTGCCTGTCAACCTTTTTATCAATTGTTTTGATCATTGATGATCCTCTTAATAATGGGGAGAGTTAACCGAAATGCCCGAATTTCTAACAATGTTAATTTGAGCTGGAACCCCACAACGCTTCTAAGGCTTCGATTAGCGCTGAAACCGCCTTTCATGCCAAGACGATGCATAATATACTTCGTGCGGCGGACATGAAATAAATTTGTTATGATCATAAAAGATTTTAGCTGGTACTGCTCCATCAATTGCTTGCTAAAGATTAAATTCTGAACGGTGTTGTGTGACTTGTCTTCTTTTAATATTCTTTTCGCCGGAACGCCCTTATCAACCAGATACTCCTTCATCAGCTCTGCCTCCGATTGGCGTGAACCAACTGCTCCCCCCGATACAATGATGTATTTGTGCCCAAACTGCTGAAATCGTTCGTATGCCTCATCCAGTCTTTCCTTAAGCAAAGGGTGTATTCGGCCGTCTTTGGTTACATAGCCAAGTACAATAAGTGCATCTGCTTTGCCAGGTTGTAATATAACTGCATGCAGCCAACATATGTAAGCCAGCACCGTCATCGCTGCTATTGCAATTATCCATCCGATCCATACCATTACTTACTCCTTTAGGCGTCATTTAGTTATATTTAATCAAATCAGTTTACAAATATAATATCCTTTTTTATTGCAATGTCAATACAATTCGCTGTGTTTTTGGATTAAAACTTTTCGTATTGATCTGTCTCATACCGTATAATACCGCCATCTATCGTCGTTTTTATGAAAATTTAAATGATATGCTCGTTGAATTAAACGAACTTGCAACTTTTATTCGCCTTGTATTAATGCTACACTTGAAGTAAATTATGTTCCTAATTTGTCAAATGTTTTGAATCTATATTATATAAAACGTTGTTGGAAAGAGGATGCATATTGTGAGTGATTCGGTTAAACAAACCAGCCATATGTTATTAAAATCAATTAATCAGCAGAAGGTTCTTTTTCTCATTTATTCAGAGGGGCCGATCTCTCGCGTAGAGCTTGCGGAAAAGACTGGCCTAAGCAGACAAACGGTAACCAATATCGTGAATCGCCTGTTGAAGGAAAAAATAATCGTGACAGGGGAGCTTATCGACTTGGAGGCAGGCAGCGGAAGGAAAAGAGTCGGCCTTCATATCAACAGCGGCCACTTTTACGCCATCGGTCTTGAGCTCGCCGGCAAATACATTCGTGGAAAAGTGTTCAATCTGCGTCAAGAAGCTGTCGCATCCGCAGAACGCACGAGCAACAAATATGGTTCTATAGATGTGCTGATGCAGCTGTTGCATGAAGTTATCGATGAGCTGCTCACCCAGGTGCCCAACACCTCCAAAGTTAAAGGGATCGGAATCAGTATGCAGGGCCTGGTCGATTCACAGCATGGCATCGTTCTACGGACACCCGGCATAGGCGTTCATCGCCTTCCACTCAAGCAGCTGCTTGAAGACAAATATAACATTCCAGTATATATCGAGAACGATGTCAATCTTCTCTCTGTCAACGAGAATATGAACGGCTGCTTGAAGGATTCCAATAACAATATCACAATCAAGTTTGATTATGGTACAGGCGGCGCGATCGTCCATGATAAACAAATTATTGCAGGATCAAGCTTTGTTGCAGGTGAATTCGGGCATTATAAAGGCTTCTATGGAGAAGATGCCTATCCATGCCATTGCGGCAGATCCGGATGCTTAACGACGCTGGCTTCCAGCAGCGGACTTAGCGTTTCCATCAAATGCACACTAGAGGAGTTCGCAGAAGGCATAAGAACTGGAGATCCCAAGTTCCTTAGTTTATACGAAAAAATCGTTGATGGTATCGCGACCGCCGTTACCAATATCATTACATTCATAAATCCAGACAGTCTGCTTATAACGGGCCGAGTTATTCATACCATCAGTCCTGAAATGTTCAACGAGATTAGAGCCAGGGTGATGCACCAGCTGCCTGTGACAGTTAATAACGTACAATTGATCTACCTTGATAACAAACCGGATGAAACAAAGCTTTCTGCCGGGTTGGTTATTAAACGTGCATTTGAAATACCGCTGGATACTTTATCTCTTTAATTGACCCCGCTTTTTGATGTCATTCTTAAGATGGATAAGTCGATCGTACTCAATAAACAGAACTCTCCAGACTCGGAGAGTTCTTTCTTGCGAGGTTGAACCCGAAGGTTTCATTTCCCTTATTATCCAACCGCGAAATTATCCCGTATACTTGTTGCTTCGCAAGAATTACCTCAATCCGCTCAAACAATGCTCTAACTTTTGGGCTACTTTAACAATTATCCCTCTTCTTAAAGCCACTAATGTTTTTATCAAAGTAAAGAGATAAGAAGCAAATATTTTTTTGATCATTCAGTCCGAATATACTTGACCATTCAGTCCGGAAAGTGATATAGTGGGTCTAGACCTACCACTAATTGGATAAGGCACCCACTCTTCCAAGAAAGCGAGGCAACTGAAATGAGTACATTGTCTTACGAGCAAGCTGAACAGCTCATTCAACTTTTCGCAGACCGTTATATTCGTAAGGACTACGCTGCATTTTTCAATTTGTTTACTGACGATGTCGTCTTCGAATTTCCTTATGCCCAGGAGCCCAATCCTAAACGTCTGGACGGGAAAGCGGCGCTGCAGCAGTATCTGGAGAATTTGGGAAAGGTGCTTGAAATAACCTCATTCACAGAACCAGTCATTCATATAGCCGCTGACGCTCCCGTGTTCTTTGCTCAGTTCGGAGCGAGCGGCAGAAATTTATCCACAGGAAGAGCTTATGAACAAAGCTATATATCCGTAATCAAAGTTCAAGATGGCAGGATTGCCCACTATCAGGACTACTGGAATCCATTGGCACTAACTTGATACAGAACATAAATGAGAACTGAAGGAGATAACCGTATGCATAATGAATCATCCACTCGTATTCTACTCACCGGAGGACAGGGCAAGACGTCCTCCCGCATTGCACAGCTGCTGCACGGTCAGGGTTATCTGATTCGCAGAGCCGGACGCAGTATGCCGAGGCCCGGGGAGGAACAAATCGGTGAACACGTCCCATTCGATTGGTTCGATGACTCTAACCATGTTGATCTCCTGAAAGACGTACAGGCCGTATATCTGGTTGCACCTGCAAGTATGCATCCTGAAGAAGTCATGATTCCTTTTATCCGCAGAGCGCTGGATGCCTCGGTTAGGCGATTCGTTCTGTTATCCAGTGCCTCGATTCCGGAAGATGGCCCCGTTTTCGGAGCCGTTCACCGTTACCTGCGTGAGCATGCCCCCGAATGGGCCGTACTGCGCCCTTCCTATTTCATGCAGAACTTCACGGATGCCGGACATGGGCACGGGCATTCCTTGCGCCACAGCGGACACATCTATACTGCAGCCGGAGACGGCAAGGTAGGTTTCGTCGACGCAGATGATATTGCAGCTGTTGGCTTTCATGCCCTGACCGACAAGGAACCCCATAACCGGGAGCTTATCATCACTGGACCAGAATCCCTCACTTATGACGATGTGGCCGAGGTGATCCGCCGCGTTACCGGCCTGAACGCCAAGCATATCCATATCACACCAGAGGAACTCACTGAGAGGCATAAGGCCGCCGGCTTGCCGGGGAGCTATGCCGAATACTTGGCCGGACTGGATGTCCGCATTCGTCTCGAAGGATTGGAGGATCAGGTAACGGACACGGTATTTCGTGTAACCGGGCGAGAACCGCGTTCTCTGGAGCAGTTCATCTCGGAGCATAAGACCTCGTTTCCATCTAATTAACCAAAAGGTACCTTAAGATAAAAGGCTCTCCTGTCATCACCATTTCGGATGACCCAAGGAGAGTGTTATTTACGAACAAGGCGTTTCCGGAGCGTAAAACGTGACACTTTAACATCTATAGAGAGAAATCAAAAAGGCACCCCATCAGGTGCCTTTCTTCTTTGGCGTATCTTTATTCAATTCGCTTTATTACGTAAAATACTCAATTTTTGAATTAGGGAAATAAGTATGGATATACCTGCCTAGCGTATCTTTAATATCCTCCTGCTCTTGATCAGTGTACACGTATTTTCCAATCCCATACCGCCCCCACTTCCACTTTCTCTTCGTTTCATCAAGTTCCAGCTTCGTCATCGGATAGTTTTTCTGTATGACATTCTTCGCTGGTTTAGTAAAGCGATGCTGAATCAGCTCAAAGGTCAAATCCTTTTTAGAAGAATGGGTAAGTGCGGATTCTAATTTCTCGAACATATCCTTGTAGCCCTCTTTCCATCCATCATGCAAATATATAGGGGCAATAATGAAACCTAATGGATATCCTGCCTCCCCAACTTTTCTGGCAGCTTCGATCCTCTCTGCCTGTCTGGATGTACCTGGTTCAAAATTTTTAATAATATAATCGTCATTCATACTAAATCGAAAGCGAGTCCGCCCATTATGCTTGGCATCAAGTAAATGATCAATATGAGCAAACTTGGTTACGAAGCGTAGTTGTCCCAAGTCAGACTTACCAAAGTATTCGATAGCCTTCTTGAGTGTATGGGTTAAGTGATCAATACCCGCGATATCCGATGTACATGATGCTTCAAACCTTGTAATCTCAGGGGCTCGCTCTTTCATATATTGGTCCGCAGCTTCAAAGATGTCGTCAATATTGACATAAGTCCGGATGTACGGCTTACTTCCCATCGTCGTTTGTAAATAACAATAATGACAATGGCCCATGCACCCTGTTGCAAACGGAATAGCAAACTCTGCCGAAGGCTTTGAAGTGTCGAATTTTAAAGTTTTCCTAACCCCGACAACTAACGTTGACTTTGCTATTCGATATTTTTGAAAATCATTGTCTCCAGGCAGGTTCCGAATTTGGTTATGTGAGGTCGTCTCGCGGATTTCGATGCCCATGGTTTCAAACTTGGATATTAATTCTCTTCCCAACGGATAATCCAATGCCCTTGGCTCTACATATACGAGTTGAGGCACAAATGGCTTAACCATAATACGCCCCCATATCAGATAAACCGAATGCCTCTCTATAGGCGTGCTCAGCTTCACTTGCTGTTGGGTACACCGCAATCTCATCGTTCAATGGGTAATACGTCTCATAAATAAACAGCGCATAATTTCCCGGCGAATCAGGATCATTCACTACGGCAGCTTCCTGGACATTTGCGACACCCTGAACATGCGGGTTACGAATGATTACATACACAATCTGTCCCGGTTGATATTCATTCATCACTTCATTGACCCCTATCCTCGATGTTTCGGTTAGTATCACACAAAACAATCTGGAATATGCCGACATGTAAGGAGATCTGATACTGGGGGCATATAAGGGGAATCAACCCGGCTTTCTCTCTCCCAGCCACACTGTCCTTGCTTCTTTACCAATTCCAGATGTATCTCATTTCCCTAAATCCGACATCCCATATTCTCAACACTCAAATTAACAATTCGACATGCCTGATTTCAGCTCACCGCTGCCTGAAACGGCATATGCACGCATGGAAACTAACTGTTGACTTAAACCATGGTTTAAGTCGTATCCTATTCTTGTCGACATTGAAATGTAAGATTTGGGGGCCTTCAAATGAAGTATTGTTCCATTAG
The DNA here is from genome assembly GCF_038003785.1 of Paenibacillus sp. FSL W8-0919. Taxonomy (NCBI): domain Bacteria; kingdom Bacillati; phylum Bacillota; class Bacilli; order Caryophanales; family Paenibacillaceae; genus Paenibacillus; species Paenibacillus sp. FSL W8-0919. The sequence goes on along the minus strand of NZ_JBBOPV010000001.1, from coordinate 1,298,705 downwards.
CGAAGTTTCAGCCAAATTCAATATTCCAGAATCAACATTGCGTTATTACGAAAAAAAAGGACTGCTGCCACGAATTGAGCGTGATGAAGCAGGCAGGCGGTTATTTTCAGAAGTCCAAATGGCGCTCCTTCAAACCGTAATTTGCTTAAAAAATACTCGCATGCCAATAAGGGAAATTAAGCAGTACATGGATTGGATCCAAGAAGGAGACGCCACAATTGAACGCCGACTTGAAATGATGACAAAACACAAACAGAAGGTGCTGGATGAGATTTCGTTAATGACAGACTCCTTGCAAGGTATTGATGAAAAAATAAAGCGCTATACAAATCGAATCAGGGAGGAACGATCATGAATCTTTCAGGGAATACAATTCTCATTACAGGTGGAAGTGCTGGAATCGGATTAGCCTTTGCAGAAAGGTTCATAAAGGCTGGAAATAAAGTCATCGTTACTGGACGGCGGGAAAATGCACTTCAACATGCAAAAGAAAAACTTCCAAGCCTGATAACTCGTGTAAGCGATTTGAATAAGGAATCCGAGCGTGCAGCGTTATTTGACTGGGTAACAGGAAACTATCCGGAAGTAAATGTGTTGGTTAATAATGCAGGGATCCAACAACGTTTTAACGTGTTGAAAGCAGATGCGACGAACAATTGGAGCTATTTCAACAAAGAAATCATAACGAACCTTGAAGCACCGCTCCATCTCTCTATGCTGTTTGCTCCGTTTTTTGCAGCAAAAGAATCGGCGACCATTATTAACGTAACATCAGGGTTAGCTTTTACACCGTTTGCGATGGCTCCGATTTATTCAGCAACGAAAGCGGCACTTCATTCGTTTACGATGAGTCTAAGGCATCAGCTGTCCGATACGTCTGTCGAAGTTATCGAAGTCGCTCCTCCGGCAGTAAATACAGATTTAGGCGGTGCGGGATTGCATACGCATGGCGAGCCATTAGAAGCCTTCGCGGATGGAATCTTCAACGAATTAGCAAAAGGCAAAATGGAAATCGGATATGGTTCTTCTGTGGCCCGCTTGCGCATGTCACGAGATGAAATCGACAAATACACAGAAAAGATGTATAAGGCAACGAAAAACACCGTTGAATAACAGCTTGTATAAAAAAAGCACTGCCATGACGCAGGCCCCGATCAGCCAATCTACAGTTGCTACGACTTCAAATTGGCATATAAGGAAAAACTCGCTTCCATAATGGATGCCCTCTTTAAATAACAAAAAAGCAGCATTATTGAACGCCAAAAAAACTTGCCTTACTTACGATACGGTTCACAGTATCATAAGTAAGGCAAATTTCTTTTCCACTCGCATCTCATCTCCACGTACCCGTCATTAAGCTCAGCGGTCAGCCGCCCGTTCATCTTTAACATGAGACTACGGGCGATGGTTAAACCCAAGCCTGTTCTTCGACTTGATCTGGATCGATCCGCTGTGTAGAAGCGGTCAAACAGCCTGTCTAAGTCTTGCTCGCTCAAGTTATTTGCTTCATTCCTGAAGATGAGCACGATGTTCCCGCCTGCTTCTTTCAAGCTAATCGCTACATCGCCTGTCGCATGCCGGAGCACATTGCTGATTAGGTTTTCGATTACACGTTTAACCGCTGACGGATCCGCGTTGGCAATCAGCACTTCATCCGTTATTTGCAGGTCCGGTTCCAGATGTCGCTCGTTAAATTGATCATAAAATCCGGTCAGCACTTCCCACAACAATGCATTCATGTGTACCGGTTCAAGCTTAAGTTCATAATCAGCAGATTGCACGAGAGGCAATTCGAAGAATTCCTGAAGTAATAGGTGTAAGCGATCGGCAGTTGCTCTGATGGTGGATAAATACTCCTGCCTTTTCTCTTCTGTAACCGAACTAGCCCCCAATAATTTGGTATATCCGATTATAGCCGTTAGCGGCGTCCTCAAATCATGAGACATATTAGCGATCGCTTGTCTCAATTCGCGATCACTGCGTATTCGCTCCCTGTTCGATTGGACCGCCAGATCCATCAATTGATTAATATTTCCGGCAAGCCCTTCGATATCTTTGTCCAGTAAAGCAATATCAACCTTCTTCCCGCTTAAGCCTTTATGAAAGCGTTCGACCTGGCTGGATAAGCGTCTCATCTCCTTCTTGACCATCACAAGGCGAAAGAGAAAAATGAACATAAACAGAACTGCAGCGATCGCTATATAGATCATTTTTCCTCTCCCTTACTATCTTATTATTTAATCTCTTTCCTCTTAAACACCAGAATCCCGAAGAACACCAAAATTAGAAGGCTGCTGAATCCAACCAACAAAGACTGGATCACATCGGCGTATGTCATCCGGATTCGGAAGGAGTCGATAAGATGATGGAATATCGAATAGCGATACATCGCTTCCAGAACCCCTGGCAACGGTCTTAGAACTTCTGCTACGGAGATGAACAATGCAATTACGATCGAAATAATAATGGTTTTCCCGCTATCTTCCGCAAGCACCGCGATCAGCATCAATAAGGCAACTAGGGCCAGCATATGAATGAGGAACAAGCCTACTGCTCTTGCCAAATAGCCCAAGGCCGACGGGTCTGTCATTTCTCCGAATCCGAATAATACCTTCCCGCCTATGATTACAATGAACGGACATACACCAGCTAGAACCATGGAACCGAGTGCCAAGACGATAAACTTAGCTAAAAAGATATGACTTCGGCGGTTTCCGCTCATGACAATGTTCTTGGCGACTCCTATTGTAAAGTCATTCGCCACAAAAAATCCGGCAAACGTACACAAGAATAGCATGAAGTAGAATGGGGCTGTAGCAAGTGCAAGCGAAGAGAACATTTCCAGACCCGCGCCCATAAACATATTATCCATCTTCCACCATCCGATGGTAATTAGAACGTGCAGGAGAGCAAAAACAACCGTTACAATGATCATTAGTGTCCAAAACATCCTATTTTTGCCGAGTTTGAACAGCTCCATGCGCAATAAATTAATCATGGAATCCGCCCCCAACCCGTTTAGTAAAATAGCTTTCCAAGTCATCCCCGTCTGGCGCAAAATATTCAATGACCAGACCGCTGCTTGTCAAAGCCATAGATACCCTTCTGACATCATGATAGAGGCTGTAAAGCTTGATCGTACCGTCCTGCAAAACTTCATAATCCTGGGTGCCCAGTTCCATCTCGAGAACAGTTGCGGCCTTGCTTGGATCATCAACTCGGATGCGTAGATGCTGCTTGCACTTCTCATTTAACTGTTCATGGGTCATTTGCTCCAACAGTCTGCCTTCATGGATAATGCCGTACTTCGTTGCCATCTGATGAAGCTCGCTCAAAATATGGCTGGAGATCAGAATCGTTAATTCCAACTCGCGATTCAGCTCCTTGACCAGTTCTCTAAGTTCCACGATGCCTCCAGGGTCAAGGCCATTCGTCGGTTCGTCGAGTATAAGCAGCTCCGGGTCGCCCAGCAAGGCGATTGCCAAGCCCAAGCGCTGCTTCATGCCGAGTGAGAAGTTCTTCGCCTTCTTCTTCCCCGTATCCTGTAGTCCGACGAGGGCAAGCGCTTTCGATATGCATGCCTTACCCGGGATGCCCCGGAGCAGCCGATGGACTTCAAGATTATCGCGGGCCGTCATATCAGGATATAACGCAGGGCTTTCAATAATCGCCCCTACGCGCTTCCGGGCTTCAATCAACCCCGCCTCGCTGCTTTCTCCAAACAAACGGACAGATCCGCTCGTTGGCCGGGCCATGGCAGTCACGATACGCAGCAACGTACTTTTTCCTGCTCCGTTCTGCCCGATAAAGCCGTATATATCTCCCTTTTCCACGACCAAGTTGACATGCTCCAGGGCGGTCTGTTCCTTGTATTTCTTCGTCAAATCGATGGTTGCCAGAACAGTCTGTCCCACCCGTCATGAACACCGCACATAAGAAGATGATCGATAACAGGATCGCCAAAGCCGGCCATAGTCGAAACACATCCAAGGTCGTCGAGCTATTGTCCTGCAGCTCCGGAACAACAAACATTAACCATCCTATTCCCGCAATAGGAATCAATTGAGGGATTAACCGCAGATAGTAACGCACAGCGGAATGGTGCTGGCGCTGATCAGACCACTTTTTACTGCGCAGGATTCCCCTGATCCCAAAGCTTGCATACAACAAAGTAAGAAATCCAAGCGATAAATCAATGATGGTAGGCACAGGTGCCTTTATCGCAGGTGCTTGTCCCTCGGTCAGCTGAATAATCCCTGAGCTCATCTCGTATGCATGCTCGAAGGTCGTTGTGAAGCTGTTAAGGATTACAGCTATGGCATAACCGCTGCTTAGTACGATGCTTTGTTGAGCTTGATAGCTTGATAATGCTCCACTATGCTGTATTCGTTGCGGCGCAACACCCGAAGAACTAAGCGACCAGCCTAGACCGTAATGCTCACTACCAGGCTGCGGGGAATAAGATTCCTCCAATAAGGATGAAGACAATAGTCTAACTCCTGATGGGCTTACCCCATCATCGGTATGCATGGAGAGCCATTTTCCCATATCTGCTGCTGTAGTAACGATTCCCCCTGCTCCACTGAACATGATCTCCATCTCTGATATTGGAATTGCTGTACCGTAGGCCGTCACATGCCCGCGAGGCAACCCTGGAATCGCAACCCTAGAGTTCACAGGCGAGAGCGAGTCGTCCATACCGAGTGGGGAAAACACCTTTGTGTCAAGATACGCAGCGAACTCCATGCCGCTTACGTTCTCCACCAGCCATGCCAAGATCCAATAGTTCGCATTGCTATAGAAATGCCTCTCCCCGGGGTTGGATTGAAGCTTCCAGGAGTGAAGACGACTAACGCCTTGTTCCAAGGTATCCGCCTTAGGCACAATGGTTGGGTTGGGAATCCCGGATGTATGGCTAAGCAGATGGCGTATGGTCACTTGTCCGAATCTGTTATCATCCATCGTCAGCTTAGGCAAATGGCGGATGACCGGGTCATCCAGTTGAATGGCTCCTTCATCCACGAGCTGCAGTATTGCAAATGCGGTAAATGTTTTAGACACGGAACCAATTCTCATTAACGAGTGTTCCGTTATGGGACTGCCCTCGGAATCATGCCCATAGCCTTGCGCATGGATGATCTCGCCATCCTTAACGATAACAATCGAAGCACCAGGCAGTCCATTCCGTCCCAAATAACGTTCAATATAGTCGTCTACCGTTTCCTTGTCGAGTACAGGCGCAGCGGCAAGGGTTGGTTGAGGAAGATAAAAAAACGGGGACAGAAGTGCTATTGTTATTACTATGAGTAGAAATTTTCTCATGTTACACTCTCCTATTTCAGCTGATGAACATCATACTAATCATCAAATCCTAATAGAAGATTAAATAAACTATTAAGAAACTATTAATTCATCCTTTCAGTCGATACCCCATTCCCCAGATCGTCTCAATATACTCGGCCTCCGGGTTTGCCTGGGCCAATTTTTTTCTTAAATTGCTCACATGTACGGTAATCGTATTGTCCTCCCCCAAGTAAGCGTCTCCCCACGCCGCTTCAAATAGATTCTGCTTCGTATATACTTTCTTGGGATAAGACATTAAGAGTTCAAGCACCGCAAATTCCCTCGCGGTCAGGATCACATCGGAACCGTTGACCGATACCGTCTTCGTATCTATGTTCAGCAGAATATCCTTGTACGTCAATTGCCGGATCGGATCGGGCTGCGCGACACGTCGATATCTGCCAAGATGGATGTCGATTCTTGCCGATACCTCTTCAACATCAAATGGTTTTGTAATGTAGTCGTCCGCTCCCATTCGTAAAACGGCGACTTTTGTCTGCTGTTCCCCTTTGGCCGATATAATGATAACCGGCAGTTGTCGATCCGGTCCTAACTGTTCAAGGATTTCTTCGCCGCTTCGACCGGGAAGCATCAGATCGAGCAGGACCATGCTCCACTCCTGCTTATTCGCCAAATACAACAAAGCCTCTGTGCCGGAATAAGCCGGCTGCGGAACATAACCACTATTGGCTATAATTTCGCACAGTAATTTATTTATTTCATTATCATCTTCTACGACCAATATCTTTACTATTCCGTTCATTTCATTCACCCCATCATTCTATATTCTCTCATAGAAATCCAGAGATTGGATCGAAAAATCAGGCAAAGATGAAATAATGCAGGTGCATTTTTTTATGACTAAATTTATGAAGGATAGGAAATTGGCATAAATTCAAGGGTATGACCCAGATCTTTTATCACAGATGGAATACGCAAATCAAATGCTGGATGAAGCCAAAAATAAAAAATGAGCCCGGTACAGTACCGAACTCATTTTGAGAAAGCTGCCTGATAAAATCACCGCGTCAAGATTTCCACATTTAGAATTAGTTGATTAATAATTTTGGTCCCTCATTTGCAGGCCCTACGATCGTGTTTCCGTCGAAACTGAGATGCTGACCATACTTCTCTACTATAAATTCGTTAAACGATCCGTCTGCATCCACTGTGGCAATGACTGTGGGAGCCCCTTTTTTGGTGAACGTCATTTGATCCTTGTCCCATGCATTTGTTCCTCTTGCTCCCTTATATCCTTTCAAATCCAGATTTAACATCGTTTTTGCGTCTTTCACTGCATTCTTCATTAATGTATCCAATGTCAGCTTCTTGATCTTTGCATCTTTTTCTTTTTCTTTCTTTTGGAATTCTTTGTAATTATCTATGCTTTTACCATTACTCTGATATACGCCTGCTTGAAGCAGTTCCAGCGTTTTTTCTTCAATGGCAAAGCTCGCATTCATCGTTTTGGATTTATACTTATATTGATACACATTCGGTTTGCCATCACGGACAAACACACGATCCAGCTTAGCCCCCTGCTTGACCTTTCCATTGGTAAGCTTGGATAATACCTGAGCAGCCTTCTTCTCCACGCTTGCAGGGGCATCGTCAGGGGCATAATTTACGCCATGCACCTCGCCATTCTCTTCCATATAAACTTGTTTATTTTGCTTGGCATTCGATGAGATTGTACCCACACTGTAGTTTGACTCTGAGATACTCACATACTTTGGTGTTTCCCCTGGGAACAAAGCTTCCCACGTTTTCCCCAGCTCAGTTTGATATTTTCCGCCATTTAAATCTTCATAGTTGACGTTAATATTGATGCTTTCAAGCTTTCCATTCTTTTTATAAGTAATAACATCATATTTGAAATTCTCTCTTTTAAAACTCACCAAATCTTTCATGGCTGTTCCCTGAATTAACTTATAGGTATTTCCTGTTAGCTCTTTCAGTTTATCCTGAGCCTGCTGTATAAGCTTCTGATCCGCCTTAACATTCTGTGAAGCATTGATATTTACCGTGTTAGGTGCATCAGCCTGAGCAGGTGTTTGGCACCCCAGCAAACTTCCTGATAATAACGCTACCCCGAGCATAGGGAAAATTATCTTTTTGTTCATTTCAATGAACTCCTTTCTTTTGCTCTCATGGTGATAATGAAATATAGGAGCATCTCAAGCTACTTTTCCATTCATATTAGTCAATTAACAATTTGAGTTCTTCATTTGGAGGACCTACGATGGTCATTCCATAAAAATCGATTGTCTGATTATACTTATCAATGGTAAAGCTGCTAAACGATCCGTCTTTATTAAATCTAGCAGTAACTGAAGGAGCCCCTTCTTTTGTGAACGTCATATAATCCTCATCCCATGCATTCGCTCCTCTTGCTGCCTTATACCCTTTCAAATCCAGGTTTAACATCGTTTTTGCGTCTTTCACTGCGTTCTTCATCAAAGTGTCTAACGTTAACTTCTTGATCTTTTCACTTTTTTCTTTTTCTCTTTTCTGGAATTCTTCATAACTGTCTACCCCTTTACCATCGGAATGATATACATCTGCTTGGAGCAGTTCCAGTGTTTGTTCTTCAATGGCAAAGCTGACTTCCATAGCTTCTGATTTATACTTATATTGATACACATTGGGTTTGCCATCAAGGACATACATACGATCCAACTTAGCACCCTGCTTGACCTTTCCATCAGTAAGCTTGGACAGAACCAGATCAGCCTCCTTCTGCACGCTTGCCGGGGCATCGTCAGGAGCATAATTTACGCCATAAGCCTCGCCATTCTCTTGCATATAAATTTGCTTATTTTGCATAGCATTCGATGAGATGGTGCCCACATAGTAGATTGACTCTGAGATGCTCACATATTTCGGTTCTTCCCCTGGGAACAAAGCTTCCCACGTTTCCTTCAGTTTGGTTTGATATTTCCCACCGTTTAAATCTTCATAATTGATTTTAATACTGATCGTTTCGAGCTTTCCGTTAGCTTTATAGGCGATGATATCGTCCTTGAAGTTCTCTCTTTTTAAATGGATAGATTCTTTTGCAGCAGTTCCTTGAATCAACGTATACGTATTTCCTGTCAATTCTTTAAGCTTACCCTGGGCCTTTTGCATAAGCGTCTGCTCAGATTTAGCATCTTGCTTAATGTTCACATTCTCGTTGTTATGCGAATTGGCTTGAATCGGTGTATCATATCCAAGCAGACTTCCTGATAATAAGGCTGCTCCGATGATAGGAAAAATTATCTTTTTGTTCATACGAATAAACTCCTTTATAATTTATTACCCACAGCTTTTTAATGGAATGCTTCAGTCACGTTGAAATAAATCTATAGAAGACCAGTAGTCATCACCCCCTCTCTCTGCCTTAGACGGGCAGAGCAGCACCTTCAACCTGCCAGGCAGGACAGCTTTTGCCATTTAATTCAGCTTAAACCCTGCACCTTCTGATTAGTCCGTACCTTTTTCAGATAATTGCTTTAGCTCAATTTTAATAGAATAGATCGTTCCTTTAGAGGTGAACAACGCAGTCACGTCTGGAGAACCCTCTTTTGTGAACGTTAATGTATCAAACCGTGATTCAAGTTTGGCTACGTTATAATCAGCCAAATCCAAATTCATCCATGCTTTAGCCTGTTTCACTGCCTCCTCATGAATCTTGTCCAGCTCAATTGCTTTTGTTTTCTCAACTAAATCATGATATTTATTTTTATCATCCAATTGATTAAGTTGATCCGACAGCGGAAAAGCTACAACCCTTGTGATCTGATTCGTATTTTTTTGTACATCAATGAGGATAGAACCCTTGTGTGTACGATACATGAACTTATACACCGGATTTTGATCGGGTCTTAAGATCATTTGATTTACTGACCGTTCACTTTCTTTAAAATCCCCAACTTTATGAAAAGCTTGGTCCGCTGCATCCTTTGTTGCATCTGGAACCTGCTCCTCTTCAATCGTTTGCTGCGCATAATACCATTTACCTTGGTCAAATTCGATGGAATTATTGTCGTTTCGCGCCTCTATGTGAAATGTGTTCGGTTTATATTCGTACATAATCACATCATTAATTCCTTCTCCTTGAGGGAAAATCTCATCCCAAACCTTTTGCAGCTGGCTTTTAAACTCCTGGTCCTCAATGTCCTCAAAGGGAATCATCCCCGTATGAAATTTCTTATTCCCATCCAAATCTCGTGAATAAACGGTATCCACCTTCTCATTTGGACTACTTTTCATTTCTTTGGCAAACGGATTAATATATTCAAGCAAAGATAGCCGCTCTATGGCTTGAGCCATGACAGGAGTTAGAGACACACAAAAAGCAACCAATGCCGCTGCGATAACGCCCACTCTTCTTGTGAGGAATGGCTTTTGTCTTGACACGCTTTTGGATTCGAGCTTTTCTACAATCTGTTGACTCATGCTGTGCTCTGGCGTCTCCGTATCCCGAATCATTTGCTCCACCTGATGAATACTTACGATTTTAGATGGATTAGGTGATCGACGCATTCACTGTTCCTCCTTCATTAACTTCCTTCGTCTGCAGTTTTTTGCGAAGGCGTTCATACTTTTTGCGCACGGTTGCCGGTTTCATATTCATGATTTCACTAATCTCATTGAAGTTATATCGATGAATCGCCCGGAGAACTAATATATGTCTCTCTTCGATCGTCAGTGAATTTAGAAAATCCTTCAGTGTCGTTTGACTGTCTATTTGCTGAGTCGGGGTCTCAGGCTGATCATATTTATAACGATCTATAAAACGAAGCCACCTTTTTTTGCTGCGGATTTGATTCAGACTGTAATTGTAGGCAATTTTGTACAGCCATGCCGAGAAACTCATATTTGGACGATACTTATGTATCTGTTCATACACTTTAATAAATATTTCTTGTAGAGCGTCCTCGGCTTCTTCCTTGCTTTTGAGCATATGGTAACAATAGATATACATTGGTTTTTCAAAGTTTTTAATAATTGAAGCGAAAGCTTCCTTATCACCAAGCTTAGTCCTTTCAACCAGCATCTCAATTTCTTCTGAGTTTGATTTATACTCTCTGTAATGACTATCCAAAAACTTACCCCCTCCTGCCTACATCCTTAAAACACCAATGCAGCTCCTTTTGTGACAGCAGCATCAAAAATAATAACATCATCGACCTTGAAATGATGAAAAAGAAAATAATATTTACGGGTATACAACACTGGGAAAGCCTTGTTTTCCACTTGTGTAATGTACGAAGACGGCAAATTATCAGTACAATCTCTTTGAGGGGGGCTTTATCCACTTATTCACGGACTGCTTGCAGCCGGACTGATCGAGTAGGTCACCGATGACGGAGGGCGATTGAAAAACATATGCATTGCATCACGGGAAGAGCAGGAGATCTATTGGAATGGGGGACGGCGGAATTAGCGAACTAAATGCATTGTTTCGTAAGCGAACGCCCTTTGGCTTCACAGCTTAACAGGCCTAACGGCGAAAAACTCTTCTTGGAAAGACCAGTCTCCATGAAGAGTTTTATTGTTAAATGATATCTATATGATTTACTATTGGTGATCTTCAAGTGCATCGAGACTCTAAGTCAAGAACCGGATCCCGCTATCAGTGCCTTTTTGGTTTTGACATACGTTCCATGATCAAAGCCACCCTGCGCCTGCTGAAAAGTCGGATCATTAGAGCCATAAAGTAATTGCTACGGCCATCGATGATATAGCTGCGCCCCTGGTCAATTCCGCGAAATCCGGCCTGTACAACCTTTTCCGGGGTCGAGAGCTTCTGACCTGCTCCCATCTCCTCGCTGCCGACCGCATCGAAAAATCCCGTCTCTGTTGCACCCGGGCATAGTGCGAGCACGCGAATACCACGCCCGCGCGTCTCCGCCCATAGCGCCTCAGAGAAGGACAATACAAATGCTTTGGTACCCCCATAAACTGCAGAATATGCACAAGGCATGAACGCAGCCATCGAAGCTACGTTAACGATGACTCCATCCTTTCTCCTCAGCATATCGGGCAGCAGCCGATGCGTAAGATCGACTAACGCAGCCGTATTCAACAGAATCTCCTCCTGCTCGCGCTTCGGGTCTATTTCCTCGAAACGGCCATAAGTGCCAACGCCTGCGTTGTTGATGAGAATATCGACCGACAAGCCCAGTTCGGAAATTTGTTCGGCCAGCTGACGCGGGGCATTCGCTTTGGACAAATCGCAAGCCAATGCATAAGCCTGTACGCCATACTGGCGGTTGATTTCCCTAGCCATTGCATCCAGTTTGTCCTTGGAGCGCGCTGCCAGAACGACATGACAGCCTTGTGCCGCCAGTTCGTTGGCATACGCTTTCCCAATTCCGGATGAAGCACCAGTGACTACTGCCAGCTTATTTCGATATATATATTTGTTCAAGAAGCCAACCTCCTATTTAAGCGTCTCTGACGTAAATTATCTTCATTGTACTGTCGGTGGGGGGAAGTCAACCACATCATGTTTATACTATTAGCGGGATTAACAGCCTCTGTACTCGTTATGGTTCTCTTTTGTAGAAACGGCATTCAACAGAGATTATAATAATCATATATAACGTTCTTTTGGTCCATTTGGTACTAGCAATCTGCATCTACCCTATGAGTAATTAGATAAGTAAATAGAGGTGACCCATTTGAAAAAGAATCATTCTCCATCCGCATTGGGTGACTTCCTTAAATCGCGCAGAGAACGGTTACAGCCTTCAGAGGCAGGGATCCAGCCGCTGCCCGGACGAAGACGTACTCCGGGACTTCGAAGAGAAGAAGTCTCCTATCTTGCCAATATAAGCGTGACTTACTATGCCTGGCTGGAGCAAGGCAAGGAGGTTAATCCTTCGCCGGAAGTGCTGCTAAGTATCAGCAAAGCGCTTCAGCTTGACGAAGACGAGCAGAAGCATCTATTCGATCTGGCCAATGGAGATGTGGCGAGCGTCGTCACAGTGCCAAATAACGGTGGGCCGGATACGGGAGTTCTGCAGAAAATCGTAAATCAACTGCAGTATCCTTCTTTTATCACAGACGAAGGTACGGATATTATCGCCTGGAATCGAGCGGCAGAACTGATCGTAGCCGATTTCGGCAGTCTGCCGGACAACGAACGGAATATGATGGAGATTATGTTTTTAAAGCCGGATTACCGCAACAGACTGGTGAATTGGGAAGGCTTTGCCCGTTACGCTGTAGCTGTTCTGCGGGCAGGCTTCGATCTTTACAAGAACAACCCGTTATATATGGAACGATTCGAACGCTTGAGGCGGGAAAGCCCGGAATTCGTGCATTTCTGGGAACTATATGAAATCAAACAAAAACGCGTAGCCACCGCTTTATTCCGTGTTCCTGACGCACAGGAGATGGAGTTTGAGCTCCATTCCGCGGCTGTAATCGATAATGACCCGGGACTGCACTGGTGTTTCTTTGTTCCGGTGCCCGGTTCAGGTACGGAAGAGAGATTATTGCGTTTACTTGAGCAGGACAGGCAGCTACCGTAGACTGTTACTCCCATTAATAGAATAGACGTGCTGTGGCTAGCTCCCTCCAGTTGTTTGTATAATTCGGTGGATGACAACGATTGGAGGGTGTTTAGCATGCAAACTTGGTTTATTACAGGAGCATCAGGAGGCTTGGGTTCATGTATAACTCGCCGGTTGCTGGATAGAGGGGACCGTGTAGCCGCAACGGTACGCAAGCCGGGGGTGCTGGATGATCTGCAGGCACAGTATGGCTCTGGGCTTTGGCAGGCTAATTTAGATCTGACAAACTCTCAGCAAATTGCTGAAGTGGTGGAGCGTGCATTTTTAGAACTGGGCACGATCGACGTGTTTGTCAATAATGCAGCCTATGGCTTGTATGGCGCAGTGGAAGAAGCAAGCGACAGGCAAATTGAGCATCAGTTTATGACCAATGTACTTGGCTCCCTACGTGTGGCGCGTGCAATCCTGCCCTTTTTCCGTAAGCAGGGCGGCGGTCACATGGTACAGATTTCGAGTATGGCGGGTCATTATTCTATTCCGGGTATGGGACTGTATTGCTCTTCGAAATGGGCGGTCGAAGGAGCCTTTGAAGCGCTAGCTAAGGAAGTTGCTCCGTTTAATATTAAGACCACTATGGTGGAGCCCGGCGGAATCCGAACGAATTTCATTACAAGCAACGCCGTATTCGGCGAGCGGATGGACGAATACCGGGATACGGAGGCGGGCCAATTCGTCAGCCTGATGAAGGGAGAACTGCCTGGTATAGATATGAGCATGTTCAATCAAATGGTTGTCGGCGATCCGGATAAAATGGCGCAGCAGATTATCCGTCGTGTCGACCAGGGAGAGGGTCCGATACGTATGGCGCTGGGCAGTGACGCCTATGAGCAAATCCGGGCAGCCCTGCTGGACAGACTGGCCGCTCTGGAAGCACAGAAAGAGCTAGCTTACTCCACTGATTCAGATGATGTGGTAAAACCCTTGTAAAGGACACCAAAAAATTCGGCATCCACGATAACTGGTATGCTCCTCTGCAAGTAGCCTGTTTATTTATTAAACCTGCTTACTTAAAGGGGGGCATATTTAATAATTTGCCGTTATTTATGATACGGTTCAGCTAAAGGGCCTATCGGCCCCCCATGTCCAGAACCTTCACTTAAGCCACTAAGTGATAGCCTCACTTACATCTTGAGACTAATGTTCCACTCAGGTTGGTATTTTCTAATTAACTCTGCCTCAAGCTCAGTTATCTCATTGTTATCCTCTAATTTACACACGTAAAAGCTTGTGCTTGCCTTATTTGATGTTACAAGATTATTCAAATGACAATTTGTTGACTGTCCATCTATATAGCAATTTTTCGGATGTATTTTTCCGTAACCTGCATTTATTCTCTTACCAAATGAATCTTTACACCTCCCAATGTACTTTACTTGCCCATCAATGCTGTACAAATATAGACCTTTCGACTTTTTAATCCCTTCATCCTCAATATAAAAATTCGAGTAGAGCTTGTCTCCATTCTTATTTAAGAATTCTTTGTAATACATATCACCAGAATTCTTTAGATCTTTCAAGAATACTCCTAAACCAGTATTTAAATAACTCGTGTATCTGCTATTTATGGTCTGTTTATGTTTTATGTATCTTTTGTGACTTATTGTTTCTAATACCGTTTTATTATTCTTTTGTGCAAACACATCAGAATAAGCCTCACCACTAAACACTAGGCGCACTTCTTGAAATATTAGTTCTCGATCTTCCGCAAACAACCTCACCGTTTTCCTCCTAATCTCATATAACTCCTTATTAACTCAATAATAACATGGATGAACATGTCATCAGGGTCTAATCAAAATCTCTACAAGTTTTATATTCTGAGATTACGAAAAGGCACTAATTAAAGATATTATAGTTGTATTTATGCAAAGGGAGTTGATTACATGGCCGTAGGCAAACAGAAACAGCTATTAGCGTGGCCGAGAAGGCCATTCTTGGATAAGATGTTGGACGACGGAGAAAGTCCAAATAAATGTGCAGCTTGGTGTAAGGAAAATGGCTTCGATATCTCAGTTCCTACTATGTACGAGTACGCAAAGAAGCGTAGAGCCGCGATTATAGGGGAAATTCAGGCGGATAAACTTCGCTCTGGGAGGCCCAAAGGAATTGCAAATAATCTTACGAAAGAAGAACGTAAAGCTGCTCACATGACCGTGAATAAAGTGAAGCACGACCTCGAGCTTTTGGATGAGGTAATTCAGAAAGGCTTCGAAACGTTAGCACATATTGACGAGATTTCACCCGCTACTGCCATAGCAGCAATCCAGTTAAAGTATAAAATCACGAATGGTGCGCATGGCGGCTATACGGTTTACGGTATAGAGGAAATTAAGCTACGTGAAGCAGCACGGGAAAATGCCATAACAGCTGTGCTTCTTGAGTTTATCCCGGAGGAGCAACATGTGGCAGTGTTGGAGCGAATGGAGCAAGTGACTAAGGAATATTATGATTCGATTGGATTGGGTGAGGCTTATGCTCAGATGGAAACACGAGGGTCTTTTTATGAGTAGGAAAGTAGTTCGATAACATATTATCTCTTAAATCACTGAAGGAGAACGACCACTATGGCGTTCTCCTTTTTTTGACTTGGTGGGACGGTGGGGCTGTGGTCAATCAAATAGAATAAGTTATTGAGATTAAAAAAGAGGCTTCCTTAAACTCGCATTAAATGCTTCGAATAAGGGTAATTTTAATGTGAATATATTTTACCGAGTTTAATATCCTGTTAGTATAACAAACATCTTGAAAGGAGTCTTGAAAATGTTCATTAAAATGCCTGTTAATGAAATCAAGTTTCTTGAACAAAAGAAGATGGCGATCCACATTTCTTTATGGGATAACATTGAAAAAGCAGAAAAATTCTATTCAAATCTAGATGGTATTTATACTGCATATAATGAGGAAAAAAGAAATCTAATGTCTGCTTTTTCTACACCAGTTAAAATCTATAAAGTGTTTTCATCCCCTAGATGATTTAACTTTCCAACGCTCTAGAAATCCTAAAGTAACGTCTATCTAAAGCATCCTTACCTCCCTCCATGACATTACAAACAGCTTCACGAACTCCACTCTTTTGAAGTGCACCACTTACTTGCTTATATATCTGACCATTTTCAAAGTGCATTTGGATTATATTCTCGGCCGCACCATTAACAGGGATATTCGGATTATGTGTAACAACTATAACTTGCTGTTTGTTTTTAAATCTCCTTAACTCAGTAACTACCAAATCTGTAATTCTTTTTGTATCAAGATCTTCTTCTGGTTGATCAATAATTAGTGGGCAATCATCCAACAACAACATTAATGAAAGCATTGCAGCTGTTCTCTGACCCGCTGAGCCCGTTTCTATATCCTCTTCCTTTCGATTTGTTACTAACTTCAAATTAATTTTATCTTCAGGATACCAAACTAATAGTCTGTCCATATCTTCTGGTGTGTTGATCTTAAGATTGGTTAAATGTTTAACAAAGGGTTTATTGAAGTTTTGAGTATCCTCTTCATTAGCGTTAATAAATCTATTTATTAATTCTTCTCTAGCTGTCCATACCGAAAGTGATTGTACAAAGTTGAACAAAAAACCTCTAATAGGGTTTCCCTCATCATCACGTTCAAGTATATCTCTTGAGAATTCAAAACCTGTTTTTCTAATCAAACTTCGAAAGCTAGTTTCTGCATTATCAAGATCACCCATTACTGAAAGATACATCTTAACATTCGATTGTGTACCTTGCCACTGGTCAATGATTTTTTGTCTCTTCCTCCTTAATTCTACCTCATGTTCATGAATATCATTTAAATATTGCCTAACCACTTCATTTTGCTCCTGCAACTGACTTTCAAGGGCTGCAATATCCTTAAGTTTCTGCTTTAACTGATAAGACTTCGATGAAAGTAGACCATAAGCATTAGGATTTCTTTCCCCTCGTTCTTCTAATTTGCGAACAAACTCAGCATATTTTTGTTCAACTTCTGACTTTGTTGCTTGCCAAGGGATATGATCAACAGATCTCTTTGTCTTCTCAATCAGTTCATTTAGTTTGAAAAGCAATACATTCAAGTCATGCTGAACTATTTCATACTCTTTGGAATGAGCCTTTAATATTTCATACGATCGTTGATCTAGTAATGGCAAGTACTCTTCATCAAAGAGGTTACCTGGAACAGTTTTAATAGTATTTTCTAGCTTGCTAAAATATTCATATGCGTTTGCGATTGATTTACTGATCGACCCCTCGACAGCTTTCGTCTTTTGGTATTCCTCTAGGAGAGTATTGTATCCAGATTCCTCGAATACTTTCATTTTTGCAAGTGTGTCATCGAGTTCTGCTCTTATGTTCCCCTTTTCTCGAATTCTAGATTGTAGATCTCTCTCCTTTGCCCTTGACTGCATCCAATCCTTCACAAGTTCTTCTCTTCGCTGTAACCAACTATTTTTATCAAATTGCTCATCAATTATTTTAATAATATGGTTGGGATCTTCAGTTAAAGAATAAAGATGTTTTTGACTAAAAATTCTTACTGGAAACCGAGTTGCAATATTATCACTTTCCTCTTTCCTCACCCAATTTCCGTCAGCGTTCACTTGTTCTTCAATAATTCTGTTATTCTCCCATGTCAGTGCAACCATTCTTCCGTCTTTTTGCATTTCTATACGTATAGCTGTTGAATCAGTAAGCATCCCTGTCTTTCCACGTCTTTTTGGGATCTTGCTAAATTCGTTAAACTGCTCTTCAACTTTTTCAGGAAGTCCAGTAACCTTACTTAAAGGAAGTCTCATGTATTCAATTATGCTGGATTTACCTGAACCTCTCCCACCAATAATTGTATTTAACCAAGGGCTAAAACTAACATTTAAAGTTCTCCCTCTTCCGGCTTTTGCTCCATTAGTAATCTCTATTGAACGAATATAAAACCTATCTCTAACATCATTGGGGTTCTCCATTTGAGAATTGCCCCTAATAATACCATCTTCTCCATCGTGTAAAGCTAACCGAAGTGCTTCCAAATCAGGTTTTTCCATTTTTACCCAACTAAAACTTGAACCCGCTGTATCAGGATGATGACTATCAGAACCAGCAACCTCGGCCAAAGTGAGCTTTGAATCGATATATATTTGAGGTTTTATGTAGTTAACATCGCATATCTGCATAGCTAACAAGCCATTAGCATTTAAACAAGTTCTCAGTGAATTGCCTTCTTGTTCAACAAACAATCCCCTCACTTTATCCACATGAGCCGGTATAGACAATCCCTTCATTTGATGAATAATCTCTACAACTTCATTGAATGACTTTGTAGTACATTGGTCAGACTCTCCTTGTTGACCATCATACCCACATTTGGCAAGTAAATTACTAATACGTTCAGAGGTCTCAATTGGGTCAAAAATTGCTAATAGATGAATGTTCCCATGAACAGTTATCTCCACTCCTGGGAATATTATTAATTCTCTGAATCCTTGGACCTGTTCTTCTCGCATCAGAACTAATTCATTTTTTAACACGTCAATCCAATGTCCAGAATTATGATCTGTCACGGCAACACAGTCAATTTCTTTTTTCATATAATCCAAAAGCCACTCACGTGGAGTTCTTTGTTGTAACGTTATATGATCTGGTCCTTTTCCATAATCCATTGATTTAGGAGTGTGGGTATGAAAATCAAATTTCCACCATTTAGCGCCGTGATAGATCAACTTAAACACCCTTCCGTTTAATATAGGTATAATAACTGGAGTAATATTACTCCCTTTCAGCCTATGTTTCTTCTATTATCATATCACATGGTGGAAAATGGTGGATGATAATGTCGATTTTAATCGCCTCCCAAAACACTAATGCCTCCCCATGTCCAAAATTCTTCGTTTTCTACATTTCTAAATACAGAAAATATTTTCTTGAAATCCATCCTCATGAACGTATCTTTCATTTATTAAGTTCTCCAGTTGCGATTGATTAAAGTAATTCCATCTAACCGCCCAATCCGGAATTTTCAATTGTACAAGGAGTAGGGGCATGGACCCAACCACTCCATTTCGTTAAATATTTTTCGCCGTCACTTATCACACTGTTCCCCCGACTGATCTTCACCGCCCGGTAAACCTGCTCCACCAACACAAGTCGCATCAGTTGGTGCAGATAGGTCATTAGTCGGAGTCGCTTCCATTGACATATGACAAAAGGGCTTTTCCTTTGTCCGGAAAAGCCCTTCTATTATGCAAAAAATTACGAATGTTTTTTGAGTGATACTCAATCTTTGTTTGACTTATTTAAACCCAGAAACTTTACAAAAGAAGGTATACAAACCCCTTCCAGTGCACAAAGGAATAATGGAAAGTCACCATGCAACCTTCTAAACTCGCGGTTTATAATTATACCAACTTCTTCTCCAAATTCAATCATACGATTCGTCCGTTCAGCAAGATATGGCACGAGCTCTTCATGGTTTCTTTCTTTTCCTGGGGTATAATCGGCAAGAGTACCATTGCTATCAAATGGCCCTAGTCTGTATCCCCTGTCATCAGAAAGCAATGAAATTTGTTTTCCATTATGGATTATAAAATCTCTGATCTCTCTCACTAATTGAAACTCCGATTTAATGTTCTTCAGTAGACTGATTAAATCTTCGGGGAAGTAGCTTTCTGCCCTTGGATTCGTTTCAGCGTACGTTATTAAATCATTAAGCGAATCAAATGGGATTTGTCCTATCCGTCCTTCTTCAACAGCAAGCCTCAATACCTTGGACATGAAGTCATATATAGAGCGGAGATTAGTGAAGTATTTTTCTATCAGTTCCATAACGTACAAGAAATCTTTATGAGGTAATTCCCCATGCTTTTCAAAGGTGAACTGAATCATATCATTAATAATTGCTAATCCATGAATATCGTGTACCATTGCTGTTCTTGCCTCTTTTATCAGGCCTTGATAATTTGGACGTAACATGTATACATCCCCTTGTAGAGGGCTAAGTATACAATCCAAGACACTCACAAGAAACAACCCCAGCACACTATCATCAGCTTCTAGATCTTCTGCACTCCGACCAATACTAGTACCCTTATTTACTATAAGCATCTTCAACACCCCTTAGGTCCATACTCAATCAGATTTTTCGCCGTCACTTGTGGTACGGTTCCCCCCGATTAATCTTCACCGCCCGGTAAATCTGCTCCACCAACACCAGCCGCATCAGCTGGTGAGGCAAGGTCATACGCCCGAAGCTGAGCTTCGTTTGGGCGCGTTTCAGCACGGCCTCGGAGAGACCGTTCGAGCCGCCGATCACGAAGGCGACGGTGCTGGTACCGTAGGTGCCCAGCTTGTCGATATGGGCGGCCAGATCCTCGCTGGACCACAGCTGGCCGCCGATTGCGAGCGCGATCACGTGGGCGTCCGGCTTGATGTGGCCAAGAATGCCCGCACCCTCCTTCTCCTGCACTTGACGCATCTCCGCCTCGCTCATGTTTTCCGGCGCTTTCTCGTCAGGCACCTCGTGCACCGACAGGCGCACATATGGCGCAAGACGCTTGCTGTATTCCGCAATTCCCTGCACCAGATACTTCTCCTTAAGCTTGCCTACGCATACAATCTGTATATTCATGGCGATGATTTCGCTCCTTATCTTTGCTGTTCTGACGTTCATTCTACCATTGTAACCTCTGCACGGAAAGAAAGACGCCGTCTTACCTTCCTCCCGTACGAAGCCTGTCGTTTCCACCTACGCATGAAAAGAAAAAGAACCGCAACCCGCGGCTCTCCCATCCATCGTTATTTTCAGTTGCTGTTCATTGTCGTTACAGCGAAGCTGAAGCAGTCGGCCTTTCTGATGTAAACATCAGAACTACCCCGCACACTTCATTTAAACACACACGACCTCCGGCATTTTGAACACACCGCTACTAGCGCCTCTCTTCCGTGCACATTCCTTCCGAGAAACCCTTATGCTTGAGCCAGTTCTCCCGCTGTGCTTTAACTTGAAGCCTCCTCCCGCCCCCTCAGCGCAATATGACAGGCAGCTCCTTCAGCGCAAACATCATCGTGCTATCCATCCGGGAGAGAGGGGCCGAGCGGTCGCGCCGATACTCCGGGAAGCGCTCCAGCAGCGCCTCAATCGCAATGCGTGATTCCATCCGCGCGAGCTGCGAGCCGAGACAGTAATGGATGCCGCTTCCGAGTCCAAGGTGCGGATTCGGATTCCGGTGAATATTGAAAACGTCCGGACGCTCGAACACCGCCTCATCATGATTCGCGGAAGCCATCCAGATATACACATGCTCGTTCTCCCGCAGCGTCTTCCCGCCCAGTTCCGTCTCCTGCTTCACGCGGCGGAACATCACCTGTACCGGCGAGAAATAACGGAATACTTCCTCCAGTGCGCCCGGTATGAGCGATCGGTCGGCAAGCAGTTCTGCCCGCACCTCCGGCAAGCTATCCATGGCCAGAACGGCAGAGGAGATCAAATTCGTTGTCGTCTCATTGCCGGCGACCAGCAGGAGGATGCAGAAGCCGATGATTTCAAGCTCGGTCAATGACTCGTTATCGATACGGGCTTCCACCAGCTTCGTAATCAGGTCATCCTGCGGATGGCGGCGCCGGTCCTCCGCGATGGCCGAGAAGTACTCGCTCATCTCGCGCTGGCACTGGATATACGCTTCGTAATTATCGCCAACCAACGCATCTGACCATGCCTTGAAGCGTTCCCGGTATTCCAGCGATACGCCCAGCATCTCGGCAATGACGACGATCGGGAGCGGACTCGCTAAATCCGCCACGATGTCCATCTTCCCCTTCTTCTCCGCTTCATCCAGCAGGGACTTCGTGATCTCCTCGATCTTGGGAGCAAGCGACTCGATCATCCGCGGCGTAAACGCATGGGAGACCAGTTTCCGAAGCTGTCGGTGCTTCGGCGGATCCTGCCGGAGCAGGCTGGACTCGATCGGGTCATCCGAAGAAGGCGAGCCTTGGGAAGAGAAGACCTCATAGTTGGTGAAGACCGCCTTCACATCCTCATATCTGAAGACGTTCCATGCGTTGTCGCCAGCCTTTTCCACGGGGGAATTCTTACGCATATTGCTGAACCATTCCAATGGGAGCAAACCGTTCTGATTCCATTCCATACCGATAACCTCCATCTTTGCTTCAAGTTTTGAACTGACTGGTCAGTCATGCCTGCTTACAAAAGAAGGCCGTGTTTATTCAACCGATATAAACAGGCCTTGGGTAATGACCGTGAACACAAACTGCTCCAGGTCTTCGCGGGTATAGGCTTCTTGATGATTCAAATAATAATTACATACGCTCTCCAATGTGCCGATCATGCTGACTGCAGCCAGGTTGGCATCGACATCGCGGAACAGATTCTCTTCACACTTGCCATCCTCAATGATCTTCGCCAGAAAACCGATATGCGTCCGCTTCAGCTCCTTCAGCTCTTCCAGGACATCCTGCTCAATGCCGTTCGAGATCTCATTGAATACGATATGGGAAAAATGCCGGGATTCCAGAAACAGATCCAGATGATGACGGATGGTCCGCATAATCATCTCTTTGATCGGCAGCGGGGAATTCAGATCCGCTTCGGTCCGCCGCATAATATCCTCGAAGCCCTGCTTGACGACCGTCTTGAAGAGCTGGGATTTGCCCGGGAAGTTGTAATACAGCGTTCCCTTGGCAACCTGAGCGCGGGCGGCAATCTCGTCCATGCTTGCGCGGTGGTATCCGTTCTCGGAGAATACTTCTATGGCTGCTTGGATAATTTTTTCTTTGCTCAATTGGGTCTGCCCTTTCACACAAATTTCAGTTCAACGTCTCTTGTTCTGACTGGTCAGTTCAAAAATAAGATAACATGCTGGGAAAAATTAGTCAACCGAAGAAGTCCCTAGACTATATCAATGCTTGGATTCCATCCATATATATTTCGATTCTTAGGTTTATTTCCGTTCTATCCTATACATATGGTCCAATACAGTGTATATTTCAACAGGGCTGGTAAAGAATCAGCATATAGGGACAAGAATATATCGTAACGGAGTGATGGGTTGAGTAAATCCAAGGGCAAGGGCGGAACAGGCCGAGGCACAGGCAAGAAAGGCTGGAGCCGATGGGATGCCAGCGCGAGAAGAGCCAAGAGTAAACCCAAACCTTATACCAGTAAAGGGACCAAACAGGCGGACAATGCAGCGGACGGCAGTAAGCATAAAGGTACCCCATAATGAACATATGGTTTTAGGAACCCCCTGATACCACCTATGAAGGAGATGAACGGATTGGACAATCAAGAGGTTTTGACGGACGTGCCGTCGAATTATGAAGAGCTGAAAAGCTCCGCTAACCGGAACGCCAATTGGAGAGAACGGTTAAACGCCGTTGAAGAGCTGGGAAATTGGAAAAATCAGAAATCCATCGATATTTTGCTGCATAGACTGAATACGGATGCGGTTCACCAGGTAAGGGAAGCAGCCTATCATAAGCTCCGGGCCTTTGGCGAGGACGTGCAGATGCCCGAAAGACGTAAAGGCGAGCTGATGAAAGACGTTTCTAAGGTGCTGCTGCGCATCAAAAAAAGCCTTCCCCGTGACCACAAGTATGAAGACTTCAAAGACAAGCTAAAAAAGATGAGAATTGATATCTATGATACGTAAGAGGGTGACAAAGGAGACGAATTCGACAGCTGGCTGGAGCAAACCTGGTCTTCCTTGTTAAGAAGATAACGGGGTAACCAGCCTTCCGGAAAGTCTACCATGTTTATAAGAATTCCGGGTATGTTATACTGAACACAAATATTAATTTATAGGAGTGGTACTCTGAGAAAGCAAAAGCCCATGTCGTTTGATGATCTGTTGAAGGAATTGCAAGGACAAAAATCGGTACAGGAGGATCCGGATAACATCTCTCTGGAAAAGCTGTTCAATGAATCGTTTATGCGTAAACATTCATCCCATAACAGCTTTGGGGATTTTGTCGTAAAAGGTAACTTCCAAGTGGAAACGCATGAAGATATCGATAACATTCCGGACGAACTGTTTGACCGTCACGTTTCAAGAGAAACCGATTTTCCGGATTGGAAATCGATGCTGGAGCAGGCCAAAGCCGACCATGAGGCTGCCACGAAGTAAATCAAAGATAAATATCGCTGCTTTGACGCAGCTACGATTGGGGGCCGAAGGCCCCTTTTTCTATTCCATCCGTTTAAAGTGGTATGCATTCGACATCGGCTTGCTTACTTCGACTCGGAATTGGATTCCGATTCCGTCTCGGCCTTCTCCCTGAATTTCTTATAGAGCTTTGTAATATTCGCCGTATTGATCTGGATGTTGTGCTCGTAAGCATATTTCACAGCATATCCCAGCGCCAGGGTTGTAGCCCCCGCGACCGTCGCTCCGGCGACCGATCCTGCGCCAGGGAATACCTTCACGATCTGCCGGAAAATGCTCTTCCCGATATTCCCGAATATCGTGGCAATGACGAGCTCCTTCGCCGTCTCCTTGCTGATCGGCTTATTGTACAGCACCGCGAGCCGGGTAAGGAGACTCACTTGAATGCCGGTAATCGGAATGATATCCGATCCCGGAATGGGGGATGCGCCTACTGCTCCTGCCGAGATCGAGGCTCCGATGATCCACCCGTTGGCGGTCGCCGACTTTTCCTTGATGCTTTTGGCAAAAAGGATGTCTTTAGACTTTTTTTTAAGCATCTCCAGAATGCTGCTCCGCAGCCGGTCGATGTTCTCGCCCGTCCGAGAAGACACCGGCACAACCTCATAGCGCCCTCCGGTCTCCTTCCGGATACGCGCCACCAGGCGGTCGATTTCATCCGCGGCGTCAATTTTGTTCAGCACGATCAGGATGTTCGAGTTGACGCCTTGAATTTTCTCAAACGACCTCTTCTCCGCCTCCGAGAAGACGGTGCCTGCAGCGTTCAGAAAGAACAGCACCATATCCGCCTGTTTATAGTAATTCAAGGTCACTTCCGAATTGGCGGTATTCACATCATTCAACCCGGGTGTATCAATGAAAGATATATTGTCCTTATATTTATGCGGATGAATCACCGTCGTTTCGCCGGGCTCGGCCCCGACGCCCGCCACCTCTTCGCCCACGATCCGATTCATGGTTGAGGACTTGCCCGTATTCACGTCGCCAATCAGCGCAATGAGAATTTCCTGCTTCAGTTGGCGGTTGATTTCATCCATTTCCTTCTCGTATGCCTCATCGGCTGCCCGCTTGATCTCCTCTTCCCAGACCTTCCCGAAGTCATCCATCTCTGATCGTCTCCATTCACGATAGGTTATCGGCGTCTCCGTGCAATCTACACATCCATCATACACTACGGAGGACTGTCTACCAAAGCTTCGCTGCTTCGATTGCCTTCATGATCTCTTAAACAAAAAAAGCGTGAAATCATCACGCTTTCTCATTCGCATTATTTATTGAATTAAAATATTGACGTTATACAATTAAAAATTCAGCATGCTTCTCGCACTCCGCGCACTTCACTGGCGGGTCCCAGTCCGAAAACTCCGTCTCCTTCAAATCCACGATATCTGGAGCATCCTCATACTCATCCACGAAATTTTCGATTGCCAGTTCCACATGTTCTTTGCATACGACGTACATTCTATGCATCCTTTCTGTTATCGCCTATGAGCCCGCGTTTCTATCAAACCGTATAGCCACTCTTCTGTTCTACCACACTCTGCGAGAAAAAGAAATGCTTTTGCCCGAATTACCCCCGCATCCGGGCTTCCAATGTATTCTGCCTCGCTTCCAGGCTTGATATTCCCCCAAGATCTTCCTACTGGACAATGGATCATTCGTTATTCTGGGACAATACCACGCTCAAAGAGGCCCGTCCTCTACGCGCAGCCTCCATGAATCGGGGAAGAGGGCGAAATGTCTGCAAGGAGTTGATCAGACCAATGTTCGGGACAAGGTATGCCGACGGGGAGGCCGCCTATCCCCATATGACGCTAAATTACCGCTAGGGAGTGCCTCATTGCCTCAATCCCAGTAAAACAGCAAGAGAGCGTGCATAAGCACGCTCTCTCTTTAGTCCGCCATGTGAATGACGCTCAACCCTTTTCATATCTCTTTCGTCTAAAGCCTAGCCGAAGCTTATTCCTCCGGCTTCTCTTCCAGCTTCACCTTGAGCGACTGCAGCTTCCCATCCCGGTAGAATGTTACATCCAGCTCACCGCCAACCTTGGTGTTGCGGTACAGATGCTTGCGCAGCTCCAGGGTGGTCTTAATCGGCTTGCCATCCAGCTTGACGATGACGTCGTTCAGCTGAAGGCCCGCATCCTTGGCAGGTCCCAGGGCATCCAGTACGACCACACCCTCGGTTACGCTCTTCGGCAGCTTCAGATTCTCCTTCTCTTTCTTGCTCAGCGGCGCATAGGGATTGCCCAAATCCACCGTATAGACACCCAGGTATGGACGCGCGATGTAGCCCTTCAGCATAAGCTCCTTAACAACCTCGGTAATCTCGTTCACCGGAATGGCGAATCCAAGGCCTTCCACACCGGTATCCGCGATTTTCATCGTATTAATGCCGATCACCCGGCCATTGAGATCGACCAGCGCACCGCCGCTGTTGCCCTCATTGATGGCGGCATCGGTCTGAATGACTTCCTGCTCCCAATCGTAATTTCCGTCCTGATTGAGCGAGACCGGAATGATCCGGTTCGTATAACTGACGATGCCGGAGGTCAGCGTATCTCCCAGCCCAAGCGGGTTCCCGATCGCAATGACGGTCTCTCCCAGCCGCAGCTTGGAGGAGTCGCCGAACTCGGCTACATCGCCAATGCCTTTGGCGTCAATCGAGAGCACCGCAATATCGCTCACGCGATCGGTGCCGACAAGCGTCGCTTGCTTCTTCTCGCCGGTCACGGTAACGACCTCGAAGGAATCGGCGTTTTCTACGACATGATTATTCGTGATGATGTAGGCCTTGCCTTCAAGCTTCTTGAAAATAACGCCGGATCCCAGCGCATCCTCCTGAGATTCGCCGAAATCACCGAATTCATCCCCGAAATCGAATTCCTCTCCGAAATCAAATCCCTCCGGAAGCTCCAATCCCTCTTCGTCTTCAGGCAAGACTTCCTCCTCGCTCTCAAGATCCTCCTCTTCAGGCAGCACGGTCTCTTTATGCGTCAGCACGCTTACGACAGCAGGACGCACCTTCTCGGCTGCTTGAATAATCCGCTCATAAGGGTCCCCTTCCGTCGAGGACAGCTGATGTCCGCCGTTCACCAAGGAGACCCGGGATGTGGAGGCAGGATGGCCGGTAATGAAGCTGAACAGCATCACGGCAATCAATGCGCTGCATACCGAGCTGATCGCGGAGATTTGGAAGGTGGACAGCCCTCTGCTCCGGCGGCTGGTCCGCCACTTCGTTCGCCACTTGGTTCGCGCAGATCGGTCCTCGCTGGCATTTTTGCTCTTCCTGGATACTTTGGTTGAATAAAAATCATCGTCAAACAATCCCATTCGCGATCCCTCTCTCCCCTTGTCGCTGCACGTCAAGATACGATATCCGCTTAAAGACCATCGCCATTACCGACCGACTCCGCATTCATTCTGTCGCCATAACAATCCGCCCTGCATCGTGTATCAGATCTTTCTTCCAACGCATGCCCACGCCAATAAATCTCTCTATAGTAATAACTCTTGAGAAGGCCAAAAAGTTGCAGGTCTCGGCCATACTCTTTCGATTTGTACCATTTATACGAACCCTGCCTGAACGTTCCGACAGGAAACTATGAATCTTCATCCAGAAAAGGTATGTATTGGTACCCATATGGTTCAAAAAAAACCCTGTATCCTTCTATTACCACAAACAGGGCGGCTCCAAGCGCGAACTCCATGTAATTTTATGAAACAGCCGGCAATCCGCCTGCTCCATCCATCGTGAACAACCCAATCCAGTGCATTCCAAAGATGCACATTGTACCAAATACCAACAGCTGTCATGAGCATGTTCTTTAGTGCTCCTATTGTACCACATCAGTCACGTTTAAAGTTAGCTGTCTTTTGTAAAAACAATTGTCAAATTGATGGAAATATTTCTGGAATTTCGTTCACATACCTCAGGTATGATGCTGCAGCCACGCTTCTCCTAACACACATAATAAGGTATTACGCTATTTTCGCCCCAAGGTTCCGAGTTTTTCGCTGAGGCTGCCCGTTGTCTTCAAGGTGATCGAGCTGCTGCTTGCGCATGCGTCCGCCATAAGGCGGGGATGTTAAGAACGCGTCGTGATGATGGTTCACGAAAAGGAGGTGATCGAATATGGCTAGAAGATCAAGACGGCGCCGCAGTCCAGAAATGCAGCAGTTCATGAACGACGTCATGCGGAATGAGGGCTACCAGGTCAACCCGCAGCAGGAAGTGAAGCATGAGGTTGCAAAGACGCTTGGCGTCCCGCTCAAGCCTGAAGGCAACGGCAATCTGACCACCGAGCAGGCCGGGAAAGTCGGAGGCGCTATCGGCGGCTCGATGGTCAGGGAAATGATCCGGATGGCACAAGAGAGTTTAAGCAAGCCGTAAGAACGTTCTTAGTTGCCTGCTATGGATAAAAGCACAAAAGCACTCCATGGCTTCCGAATGTTGCACGGCCCGGGAGAATGCTCATCATGCTTCCATGCCGTTCCTTGCACACTCGCTAGGGGTTAGCGCTCGGCGCTTCGTGGTGCGCAGCTGGGCCCCTTAACGCATGCGACGCAGGCATAGCTTATGGCGGCTTATGGCGATAACGCCGTTGCTGCATCTTTTTCACTTAGGGGTGAAAAGCAAACAGGCTGCCTTGTCACGATCCACGTGACGGAAGCAGCCCTTTCTTGTGTGCATATTTGCGCCTATTCTCTCGATTATACTGATTTCCAACGTTTTTTTAATTCATAACTAGGTGTCGCACAGCTTAAACTCACTGTCCTTGAAGAAGCAGCCGCGGTTTATCATCGTATCGCGCACGATCATTTGGACCAGCTCCTTCATGTTTCAATAGCTGACCATTCAGTATATGCCGCCTCAACGCAACTATACCCGCTCGCCGCTGCATATACGGGGAACGAATCACTGCACATACCAAGGCACCCACTGTCCCAGCGGTTCGCGCAGTTCCTCTGCCAGCACAGGCCCTACTAATCGCTGACCTTATCCCAGGGGGTCGAGCGGTCATAATAGGTGTCGCACAGCTTAAACTCGCTGTCCTTGAAGAAGCAGCCGCGGTCCTCCATCGTATCGCGCACGGTCATTTTGGCCAGATCCATCATGTTATGATCCAAGCTGAGATGCGCCAGATAGGCCCGCTTCGTATCGCCTGTCAGCAGCTCGCTCAGCGCCTCTCCGGCCGAATTGTTGGACAAATGGCCCATATCGCCGAGAATCCGGCGCTTCGTGTTCCATGGGTAACGTCCCATCCGCAGCATTTCGATATCGTGATTCGCCTCCAGCACCAGCACGTCCGACCCGTCCAGCGCTTTTTTCACTTTATCGCTCACATACCCAAGGTCTGTCGCAACACCAAGCTTCTCATCGCCGTCATAGAAGCAGTAACCGACCGGTGCCGCAGCGTCATGGGAAATTTCGAACGGCTCGACCCGCAGCGTCCCAAAATCCTTCACCTCATGACTCTCCAGCACAATCCGGTTCTCTTCGGCAATCTTTCCGAGCGATTTGCTCATCGCTTCCCAGGTCTTCTCATTGGCATAGATCGGCAGATTGTATTTGCGCGCGACGGCCCCGAGTCCTTTAATATGGTCGGAATGCTCATGCGTTACCAAAATACCGTCGATTTCTTCTCCCATCATATCACGTTCCTTGAGCAGCTCATCGATGCGCCGGGCACTTAAGCCCGCATCAATCAGCAGTGTCGTATCCTCGTTGCGGACAATGGTCGCATTGCCCGTCGAGCCGCTCGACAGCACGGAAAAAGATATCCCCATAATTCTGTTACTCCTTTGCCGTATCGCTTTTGGGTGTGAGCACATCCCCACTAATTCCCTGTACATAGATCATTTCGCCGTTATCCAGCGTGAACCGCCATGTCGGCGCCGCCAGCTGGTCCTCCGTATTGAACAGCTGACCGTAATAACCGAGCTGTATGTCCCTCACCGCCGTATCCCGCGGTATGAAATTACGCTCAATCAAGGTCTCCAGCGCTTTGGATGCCGGGAGCACCTTCTGCTCTTCCGCCCCGTCCGTCGGCAATATTTCAAACACCGGCTCACGATACGCATAAATCTTCTGCGACTCATGGATAAACTCCAGCTCCACATTAAACAGCGGCCATTCCTTCAGCACCAGCGGCCGGAACACAAATACATGCTCTTGATCCGAGGGCTGATCATGACGATAGTTTCCGAGATTCGGTATAGTCCCTTGCAGAACACTGCGCAGCTCCTTCTCATCGGCGTAAATGAGCTTCGTATCTACCGGCTCTTCGAGCTCCACCGGCTCCTTCTGCATTTCGGCGCTGTAGATATAATTGATTTTGGGCAGCTGCGGCGTTTCCGACGGAATCGGACTCTGCACCTGAATCCCGTTCTTCTCCATGATCTGCTGCGTGCTTTCCGAGAGCGAGGTAAAG
The DNA here is from genome assembly GCF_038003785.1 of Paenibacillus sp. FSL W8-0919. Lineage (NCBI taxonomy): Bacteria > Bacillati > Bacillota > Bacilli > Caryophanales > Paenibacillaceae > Paenibacillus > Paenibacillus sp. FSL W8-0919. The sequence continues at coordinate 1,268,205 of NZ_JBBOPV010000001.1, read as the reverse complement.
TCCAGACTGGAGCCGGCCTGCTCCCGATAGTCGATCCACAGCTGATAGCCCAGCACCAGATTCAGCAGCAAAAAGGCGTAGATCAAAACATTTTTAGCCCGGCCCCAATCCATGACGGTCCCTCCTTGTTCTCGTAATTCCAACACAATCTGCTTTACCCGTTACTCCAGCGTGCGCACACTTCCGTTCTGAAGCTCGACGGCCCATACCGGTTTAAGCAACAGCCCTTCTCCTGTAATGATCGGCAGATATGCCGGCTCCAAATTCTGAATCCGGGATTCCTCTGCGATCGTATCCAGCTTCGCTTGGAGCTCCTCGCCTCCCGACAGGGTCACCATCTGCTTGCTCAGCGCCGGCGATTCCAGATAAAGCAGCGAACGTTCATACGACGTCACCGTGCCTTGCTGCAGATCTAGCTCCATCACGCCGTACTGGAAGCCGGACGTATTGAGAATCGGATAGCCTCCGTAGTACTGCTGGAATTTCACCAGCGTGCGCTCCTCGGATTCACTGGCTTTGCTGAGCCGGTAGATTCCGTTCCACCCTCCATGCTGGTTGACAAAATCAATCGCAGACAGCACATCCTTGCCCGGACTGCTCTCTCCCGACGGCGGCGCAGCCGGGTCGGTATAGCTGATCCAATGCTGCCCCTGATCCACCTGCAGGCTGCGCTTGCTGTCGGTATAAATTTCGGAGCCGTCTTTTTCCCGAATATTGCGGGTGATGCTAGGGTCAAAGAACAGGCTGCGCTGCATCTGCTCAATCGTATACACGCCGATCGGCAGCTCGGTGCTGACCATATTCAGCTTCTTGTTCGGCACATAATATCTGCCGTTAACCATGGTGTATGGCGTCCAATTGAACCCGAAATCGACCAGCTGATCAACGTCCTGAACGGTCAAGTCCGCCTGGACGGCTTCGTAAACGACATCTCCCTTGGTGCTGAAAAACATGACATGAACCTTCGCCTCGCCCGGAACGCTGTACAGCCACATTTTGTTGATGCTCTCTCCACTAAACAGCGAATCGGGCACGATCTGCATCACGCGCTGCAGAAGTGTTACCGGGATGCCTGAATCAAAGCTTAGCTCAATGCCCCGGTTCTCGGATCGAACCTTGTTCCAGTCGATATTGCCTACCATCCGGCGCTGGAAATTGTCGAAGGTCCGGCCCTTCAGCCGGTTGTACACCAGATTGTAGAACGTATCGTTCGGATAAAAGATCGTATGCTTGTCCTCACCGAGATGAATGATCATTTTGTCGGGATACAAGAGATTCTCCGGCTTCTCCTCCGGCCCCATCTCCTCGGTTCGGATGTAGGAATCCTTCGATTGAACGACGGAATCGCTGCCCGGCAGGCGGTAGATCAGCACGTAGCTCTGCACGAGACTGCCAAGGACCAGCACGACCAGCAGTAAAGTCTTTAATCGTTCCTTCACGGCGTTGACCTCCCCTCGTCATTCAGGGGCAAGGTAAAGGTCACGGTTGTACCTTTCTCCAGCTCGGACTGAAGGGTGATTGAGCCCCCGTGGGCTCTAACAATTTCCCGGGCAATGGACAGGCCAAGACCGGTGCCCCCCAAATTGCGGCTTCGAGCCTTGTCCACCCGGTAAAACCGTTCGAAGATGCGATCCAGATCCTTCTTCGGAATGCCGATCCCGGTATCCTTCACGGATAAGGACAGCATGCCGTCCTCTGTGATGCTTGCCTCCATGGTGATGGAACCCCCGTCGGGCGTATATTTCAGGGCGTTGGAGATCAGATTGTCAAGCACTTGGTCGATACCGTCCCTATCCAGCATCGCTGCGGACACACCTGGCTTGATATCGATAATGGTGCGGATATGCTTCTGTTTCATTTGAAAAGAGAACCGGTCCTCGACATCCTCCAGCATCTCCACGATATCCGTCGGCTCCTTATGAAGCGCCGCTTCCTTGGAATCGAGCCGCGACAGGTGAAGCAGGTCGGTGACGAGGCGGATCATCCGCCCGGTCTCGTTCTGGATGACGCCGACAAAGCGCGGCCCCATCTGCTTGTCCTCCAGCGCCCCGTCTTCAAGCGCTTCGGTGTAGCTTTTGATCGTGGTCAGCGGCGTGCGCAGCTCATGCGACACATTCGCCACGAACTCCCGCCGCGAAGCCTCAAGCTTCTCCTGCTCCGTTACGTCCTGAAGCACGGCAATGGTGCCCGTAATCCCAATCTCCCGCCGATGGATCGGCGTAAAGGTAACCCGCACCATGAACGGCTCTCCGCCTTCGCGCGGCGCGATCTCCAGCAGCTTGGAGTCATGATGCTCCCCGCGTGCCAGCGCCTCGGATTCCGCTTCCTCCAAGCCAAGGAGCGACCCGATATCGCGTCCAGCCAGCTCCTCGCCTTCCACGCCCAGCATCTCACCGGCGCGGCGGTTCATCAGGATCACCCGGCCCGCTTCATCCGTGGCAATGACGCCGTCGCTCATGTTGGTGAGGATCGAAGCAAGCTTCTCCTTCTCCTCTTCGTTCTGGGACAGCGCTTCACGCAGGCGGCTCGTCATATAGTTGAACGCCTGGCTGAGCTGGCCGATCTCGTCGCTGCCGAATACCGGCGTTTTCTCGGTAAACCGGCCGTCGGCGACCGCGCGCGCATGCTTCGTCAGCTCCTTGATCGGGTGCGTGATCGTATGCGACAGGATAACCCCCAGCACGGCCGTTAAGCCCAGCGCCAGGAGAATCCCGGATATAAAAATATTGTTAATCCGCTGCATTGTATTGTACAGCTCGCTCATGCTCGCAACGATATAGATCGCGCCTACGATCTTGTCGTTATACATGACGGGCTTGGCGACGACTTTTTTGCGGATATTGTCATCGTCAATAATGTATTCCTCGTTGTCCTGGATTCCCTGCAAAGCCCGGCTTACGACAGTCTGCGTGTTTTTCGTGCCCTCATAATCGGCGTGGGAAGGCAGTGAGGTCGTCAATACCCGTCCCGTCGAATCCAGCACCTGGATCTCGGCCCCGCTCAGATTGAACAGATTGTTCACCATGACGCGCAGGCTTTCCACGGGATCCTCCTCCGATTCGTTCTCGCCGCCAAGGGTTTTGGCGGCCAGCACCGACATCAGCTCCGCACGCTCCTGCAAATCCTTCGTAAAGTTGCTGGTCAGGGACGTCTTCATCGCACTGACGAAATACACCCCGATCAGCTGCATCGCGATCAGAATGAGCAGCACGTAGATGATGATCACCTTCGCCTGAATCGTGCGGAAGAAGGAGAGCCACTTCATTAGAGGCCTCCGTTTTTAGGGCTTCGCATCAGGTAGCCGAGACCGCGCCGGGTTAAAATATATTCCGGCTTGCTCGGATTCTCTTCAATCTTCTCCCGCAATCGGCGAATGGTCACATCCACCGTGCGTACATCCCCGAAATACTCAAAGCCCCATACCGCTTGCAGCAAATGCTCCCGGGTCATCACTTTGCCGGCATTGCGCGCCAAATAATACACCAGCTCATACTCGCGGTGCGTCAAATCAAGGGCCTCGCCGCCCTTATATACCATATACATATCCGTATCAATAAACAGATCGAACAACCGCAGGCCTTGTCCGCCCGCGCCGGTACCGCCCGTTTGATCGGCCGTGCTGTCAGGCTTTTGCTGTCGGCGCATCTGCGCCTTCACCCGGGCCAGCAGTTCTCTTGTGCTGAACGGCTTCGTCACGTAGTCGTCCGCCCCAAGCTCAAGCCCGAGCACCTTGTCGATCTCTCCGTCCTTAGCCGTCAGCATGATGATCGGGATCTGCAGGTTGGCGGCACGGACCTCGCGGCATACGTCCATCCCATCTTTACCGGGCAGCATCAGATCAAGCAGCATCAGATCCGGGCGCCGAGTCAGCGCGATGTCGACCGCACTGATGCCGTCAAAGGCGCAAATGACCTCATAGCCCTCTTTTTCCAGGTTAAATTTCAAAATATCGGCGATGGGCTGTTCGTCATCCACCACCAGAATGGTTCCCTGCATCTTCCTGTTCACCTCATACCTTCACTTGAACGGTCTTCTTTTCATTTTAACACACCTGCCGCCTGGACACACCCATTCCGCCGGGGCAAAGGACACCCACGCATGCAGCACTCACTCCTTTGCTCCAGCTTCCACTCCGCCTCCCACACCCCCGCCTCCATGGCCCGCTCCGGTTCACGGGGAGCGGCCACCTCTTCGGCAGCATCGGCTTCCACGGAAATGGGGATGGACTTTGCAGATAAGGGAAAATATCTTGGAGGTCGCCTTTGGAAGCCCTTTGCCACCTCTATAGCAAGTTCAATCAGGCAAAGGGCGGACAACAGCGGCTGGAAAGATATTTCCCGCTCTGCCTCCCACACCCTCGCCTCCATGGCCCGCTCCGGTTCACGGGGAGCGGCCACCTCTTCGGCAGCATCGGCCTCCACGGGATTGGGGATGGACTTTGCAGATAAGGGAAACCCTTCATACTCAGCTTGGGGTGGCATTCGGAAAGCGGAGCGCTCGCCTTTGAATTCGGAAAATCTCATCAGGGATTATTAGTTCCAATTTTCCGAATTCAACAGCGATGGAGAAGGACACCCCATGCCACTAAACTGCAAAGATATTTCCCGTTCTGCCTCCCACATCCCCATCCCCCATCCAAGCAGATGCAAACGAAGAAAATGGCCGCCCCCGTAAAGGAGCGGCCATCTTCATCATTATGATATATAAAACCAATAATGGCTTATGTCGTCACTAGTAACGATAGTATAACACAGATTTATAAATATTTCATCGGGTTTTGGGCAACTCCATTTTTTTGAATTTCAAAATGGAGATGGGTTCCGGTCGAACGACCGGTATTGCCCATCACGCCAAGCTTCTGGCCTTGGCTGATGGACTGGCCGTTGCTGACGGAGATCCGGCTCATGTGGCCGTACAGGGTACGGTAGCCGTTGCCGTGGTCCACAATGACCACATTGCCGTACCCGCTCTGCTGGCCGGAGAAGACAACCCGACCGGAGGCCGCGGCCATAATGGTGCTGCCGCCGACAACGTCGATGCCCTCATGGCTCCGTCCCCAGCGATGTCCGAAGGAGCTCGTGATGCGAGCTCCGCTCACCGGCCAGGCGAACTGCTTGCTGCTCGACGTTTTTTTGCTCACCTTCGGTGCAGCCGCTTTGCGTTCCACCTTCGTGCCTTTATAAACAACCTCCGGCAGCGCCTCCTGAACCACCTCTTGCCCGGTCCACAGCTTGGAGACCACCCTGCCGTTCTCCTTCGTGACCACGTAACTCACGGTTTTGACACCGTCTCGCCCAGGTCGGACAACTTTACGCTTACCGAGAGGAAGCTGGTCGCTCTTGCGAACGATCGTCTCCGGCTTGCTCGGCTGCTTCTCGGTAACCGTCTCGACCGTCCGCACCGTGAGCGGCGCTTCCGGCTGGGTAAGCTGCAGCTTGGCCCCAATCTGCATGTATTTTTCCTCAAGCCCCGGATTCAAGGCCATAACCTCCGATGATTTCATCCCGTACTGCTTGGCAATCGAGGAAATCGTATCCCCTTCTTTCACCGTGTAGGTCACCGGCTTGTCCTTCGCTCCGGTAAGCACCTTCACGGCGTCCTCCACATCCAAGACCTTGTTCGGATCGGCTTTCGTGCCGGCCACGGTAATCTCTTCCTTGATCTGGACGGACTCCAGCTCTGCGTCTTCTTTATTCTTGGTAGAAGCTTGAGCAGAGACCCTCTTAAAAGCAACCTGCTGCGTCTTGGTCTTCCCCGCATCCGCGTCCGGCGCAAATTTCAGCTTGGCAGCCTCAATCGCAGCCCTTGCCGTCTCCTGGTCCTTGACGATCGCAACAGTCTTGCCGTCCACCTTCAGCTCGACGCCCCGAGCGTATGCCTTCAGCATGCCGTCCAGCTTGTTCAGCGTTTCCTCGCTGTTAATTTCCGGCTTAAAGGAGCGATCCGCTTTCGTCGTAATCCCATCGGTATGCAAAACCATCAGCACATCCGGGTATTTCTCCTGAAATTCCTGTCGCTTCTCTTCAAACAGCCGGTCCAGCTCGGCGTCATCAGCAATCGCGCCGATCGCTTGACCGTTAACATATACATGATAGAACGGAATGGTATTGGCGTTCACATAAGCCTTGCTGCCGGTATATATCGATCCTGCTAGGAGTAGAGCCCCTGCCGACATCCAAATCCACTTGCGCGGAACGGCCCGTCCAGTAGATTCCGGATGAGAAGGCAGCTCGGACTCGTCTGTTGAATTGTTGTGTAGGGCGGAGCGATCCGCTTGCTGTCGACGAAGCAAACCTTCGATCCACCGTATCCCCTTGAAACCCTTCATGTCCCTCTCCTTCTAGCCTTGTTCATATGTAATCACTGCATATCATCTGAACATGTTGACTGCTCGTTTGAAAAATGTCATCACCTGTCAAAAGGTATCAAAATTTTAACCTTTTTGATCTTTGTATACTTTAACATAGCCGTTAAGCTCATTTCAAGTTTGCCAAAACAGCAAAAAACCCGCATCACATGCGGGTTTTCACACGTCTTCCAATATTAAACGGCTTGCAATTTGTGACAAAACAGTGACCAGGCGCATCTCAGCTCCTGGCCTTGCTCTATTCCTGGAGCAGCGAGATTAGTTTGTCGTACTCAGCTTCACTCAAGTATTGGGTGATGCCCTCCTCGATCTCCGCGAGTTCGGCCTCCGTCAAGCCATCCTCCATAGCTTCCGATATTTTCTGCATTTCCGATTGGGGAAGCTTATTCATCAGCAATGTAAAGATTTCCTCCTTGTCCTCAAGCGGCAGACTGCCTTTGCGGTCTACAATATCGCCAGGAGTCATGACAATCTGGTCGTCCTCTGGCGCCGTTTCCGAATCGGCCGCGGAGCTGCCCATCACCGGCAGCGATCCATCCGGAGCCCCCTGCTCGGAGGACGTCCCTTCCGTTTCCCCCGTGCCTGCATCCGTTTCTTCAGCCTCCTGCGTCCCGTTAGTCTCCGCATCTGCCTCGTCTGTACCAGGCTCCTTGTCATCGCTTTGCACGGAGTCTGGTGAAGTTTGATTGGCATTCGTCACATTCACGGTTTCCGAAGTGGCTGGCGTCGTACCAGTTCCGGTGTCGGCACCCGCGCCAAAGCCAAGCATCGTCTTCATGATGCCTCCGACTCCTAGAGGCTGAGCCTCAAGCTGAATATTAAGGCTGGACAGGATCGACTGAATATAAGCGTTCACAACGATTCCCGTGGTCACAATCGTCAATGTGCTGACAAGGATTGCCGTCAGGCTGACCTTCAGCAGCCATTTCATCAGATTCATCCGCCTCTCCTCCTTCCTTCCGCATGCCATAAGACGGCGTAATGATGGCTGTCTTCTTTTTCCAGTATTGACGCTTATCGTTCCCTTCAACCTCAAAGCTTTCATATTTTCTATTGAGAATTGCTATATTGCAGGGATATCCACCCCGTGCATTCGCATAATTACGGCATGTTGATATGATCACCTATGCCCCCTATGCCGGACCTGCATACGATAAAGTACCAGTTGCATGAGATGCTAGAGCCGAACGATGTCCGTCTGCCAGTAAGCCGGAATGAGAGTGGTGCATTGTCATCTCAAAGTGAGAGGAGGCACATTAGACGCATGTTTATACATTCTCAAGAGAGCGAGCCGCTGGTATCCGTGGTTATCGCATGTTATAACTATGGGGTTTATCTCGAGGAAGCGATTGACTCATGCCTCGCCTCCACGATTCAAAATATCGAGATTATTGTTGTCGATGACGGTTCCACAGACCCTTATACCGTAGAGTTGTTCCGAACCATGAAGAAGCCAAAGACGAAAGTCATTCGACAAGAGAATAAAGGAATCCCGGCAGCGTTAAATCGGGGGATACGGGAGGCAAGGGGGAAGTATATTTTTCGCCTTGATGCCGATGACCGAGTCCACCATACGCTGCTGGAGAAGGGGGCGCTCGTATTGGATACCCGCCCTCATGTCGGTTTCGTTACTTGTTATCTTCAGGCATTTGATCAGGAGAATTGGACTTGGATCCTCCCCCCCTTCTCCTTGGCCCAGCTGCTCAGAGATAATATAGTCGTGGGGAATTCAATGTTTCGGCGTGCCGCATGGGAGGGATCGGGCGGATTTGACGAACAAGGCAAAGGCTACGAGGATTGGGACTTCTGGATCCAGCTGACCAGTCTCGGTTGGGGAGGATTCTGTATTCCTGAATTGCTGTTCTTCTACCGCAGACATGGCGAAACCGAATCCGTCAGACAGTTTCCCCGCCAGAATGAGCTTCGCGAACATCTTCGGAGAAAACACCACCGGGCCTACAGCATGCTCGATGCCGGACAGCTAGAGTACAGCATGAGGCAATCGTCTGCGATATCGGCAAATTGGAACATTCAGTCAGATAACTATATGGTGACCAAACCGGCTGACGACAAAATTAAAATTATGATCATCATGCCTTGGCTCATTATTGGCGGGGCGGAGACCTTCTTTCTGGATCTGTTGGAGGCCATGCCCAGAGATCAGTATCACATTACACTGGTCACGACCATACGGGAGGAAAGCCCGCTTTACCAGAGATATGACCAATGTACCGATGAAATCTTTCTGCTCCCTTCGATTTGCGAGCTGCCGGAGCAAATGGAGGCCATCATCCATTACCTGATCGAAACCAGGGGCATACAGATTCTCCATAACAACAACAGCGAAGTCGGCTACAATATACTGCCTGGCTTGAAAGCGAGATTTCCTCATCTTAAAACCATTGCCCTGCTTCACGCCTATGTTCCTGAATTGCCCTGGGATCATGTAAGGCATTCCGTTCAGTTCGATCCTTGGATTGATTGCTATAACGTGTGCAGACAGTCAATGAAGGACACCTTGACGAGCCTGTTCCATATCAATCCCGAGAAAATCTGCCTGCTGCCAAACGGGATCAATACGAATTTATATCGCCCCGGTACTGCCGAGGAATATGCCATATTAAAACAAGGCTTTAACATCCCGCTGGATAAGAAGGTCGTCTCCTACATCGCCAGACTAAATATCGACAAGGACCCGTTAAAATTCATTTCCATCGCCAAACAAATGATCGCTGCCGATTCCGCGGATCGCTACCGGTTTCTAATCGTTGGGGAAGGTCCGTTGAAGCAGCAGGTAATCGAAGCCATCGGGCCGCTGTCGTCCAAAATCATTGTCCTTGGTGCGCGCGGAGACGTGCATCAGATTCTGAAGTTTACGGATGTCATGGCGTCCACCTCGCCAAGTGAAGGACTTCCGATTAGCGGTCTGGAAGCGATGGCAGCCGGGGTGCCCGTCATAGCCTTCGCTGTCCGGGGATGGATGGATTTGATTCACCAGCACCATGACGGCGTTCTCATCGGGCGTTCCGAAGCAGAGGAGCTGGATTACGCCCAGCAGCTTATGTACCTCCTGGACCATTCTGAATGGAGAGAGCGAATGAGCGCTGCCGCCCGTCAGAAAATAGAGACTTATTACGGACGCGAAGCGTTCCTTAATCGGTATCAGGCACTCTACCGTTTATTGGTATCAGGCATCATTCCTCATTGAGGTTAACTTTCGTTCCCCGATCTATATAATCTATGGAAGGGATTCAGCAATGGCTGCCATAATGGGGTACGCACGTTAAAAGACCGGAATCATCCGCATGTAACGCTTTCGGATGATTCCGGTCTTTATGCTGCCGGGAATAGCATTCCCGGCTCTCCCATAAGGCCGTACGCCTTGTTAAGAAGCGTATGGCTTCTTCCCCTCTGTGATCATAGCTATCCTGCCGTGCGGTTCGCTGTCTTAGCCCCAATTCCAAACCCAGCGTCATGCTCTTTATTTCTAACTCCATTATAGGGTTGAAATCTTTGCGGTCGAGGGATAATTTTTTCGGACGGAGGGGTATAATCTTATACTTCTTCCCCATCGCCCCCAAAATAAAAAGCCTGCCGGGTTCTCACCCCCGAGCAGGCTTCAACAGGTCTAACGGATGACGTTCTCCGTCTCTATATTTTGGGACAATTGATGCTTCTACAGCATTATTCGTAGATCGGCAGCACTTGATTCGTCTGCTCCCGGTTGCGGCCTACCGAGAAAATCGCAATCGGAATGCCGGTCAGCTCCGATACCCTCTCCACATAACGACGGGTATTCTCCGGAAGGTCCTCCAGCGTCTTCGCACCGGTGATATCCTCGCTCCAGCCTGGCAGCTCCTCATAGATCGCTTCACACTCGGCCAGCATTTTAAGGCTGGACGGATAGTGCTTGATCTCCTCGCCACGGTATTTGTAGGCTGTGCAGATCTTAACGGTCTCGAGACCGCTCAGCACATCCAGCGAGTTCAGCGACAGGCCGGTGATTCCGCTGACGCGGCGGGCATGGCGGACCACGACGCTGTCAAACCAGCCGACGCGGCGGGCACGGCCCGTAACAGTACCGTATTCATGGCCTTTTTCCCGGATATAGTCACCGATCTCATTGTTCAGCTCGGTTGGGAATGGTCCATCGCCGACACGGGTCGTGTACGATTTCGCTACTCCGATAACCTGCTGGATCTTGGATGGGCCTACACCCGAGCCGATGCATACGCCGCCGGCCGAAGGGTTGGACGAAGTAACGAACGGATAGGTGCCTTGGTCGATATCCAGCATAACGCCCTGTGCGCCTTCGAACAGCACCTTCTTATTTTCATCAATCGCATCATTCAGCACGACCGACGTATCGCGGACGTATGGACGAATGAATTCGGCATACTCCAGGTACTTCGTCAAAATCTCCTCGACATCAAGCTCCTCGCCGCCGTACACTTGCGTGATCACCTGATTCTTCTCCTTCACCATATGGCGAAGCTTCAGCTCGAACTCCTCGGGATCCATCAGATCCGAGATCCGGATTCCGTTGCGCGCTGCTTTATCCATGTAACAAGGACCGATCCCTTTGCGGGTTGTACCGATCTTGTTCGGGCCCTTCCGGTCCTCTTCCAGAGCATCCAGCACCATATGGTACGGCATGATGACATGCGCCCGGTCGCTGATGACCAGATTGTCCGTGCTGAATCCATTATCGTGAATATAGTTAATCTCTTCAATCAGTGCAGCCGGATTTACGACCATGCCGTTTCCGATTACACAGGTTTTATCTTTATAAAATACTCCGGATGGAATCAAGCTGAGCTTGAACTTTTTACCGTCAATCAGAATGGTGTGACCGGCATTGTTGCCGCCTTGGTAACGGGCCACCACGTCGGCGCTTTCCGCCAAATAATCCGTGATTTTCCCTTTCCCTTCATCTCCCCATTGTGTTCCCACAACGACTACCGTTGACATATTCATTCCTCCGCCCGGGCATTAGCACCCTTATTATTTCGTCAAACCCTTTATGAAATACATCGTCTTGAAGCATGTTTCATATCCTCAACTGCACAAAAGGCAGCAATACCAGTGTAACAGTCCTTATTTTTAAAGTCAAATAAAAAACGAACAATCGTACACTATGCAGTACGATTGTTCGGAATTAGGACGAGAACTACAGATGATTCCCGAATATATTCGTAGATGATTGGCTATCCTGCCGCAAAAGCATCGGCATGCGTACGCTCGTAATTGACGAATTTGTTGAAGTTCTTCAAGAACACCAGCTCGACCGTGCCGACCGGGCCGTTACGCTGCTTGGCAATAATGATCTCGATGATGTTCTTCTTCTCCGTCTCCTGATTGTAATAATCATCCCGGTACAAGAACGCAACGATATCGGCATCCTGCTCGATCGAACCGGATTCCCGAAGGTCACTCATCATCGGACGCTTGTCCTGACGCTGCTCGACGCCCCGGCTCAGCTGGGACAACGCGATTACCGGCACTTCCAGCTCCCGCGCAATCTGCTTGAGCGTACGGGAAATCTCGGATACTTCCTGCTGCCGGTTCTCGCCCGGCTTACCGCGCCCGTGAATGAGCTGCAGGTAGTCAATCAGAATCATCCCGAGCCCCTTCTCTTTCTTCAGGCGCCGGCACTTCGCCCGGATATCGGCAACCGTAACCCCAGGCGTATCATCGATATAAATTTCCGCTTCCGACAGCGCGGCGATCCCCATCGTCAGCTTGGACCAGTCCTCATCGCCTTTAAAATCGCCGGTCCGCATGACGCCTGCGTCGAGGTTCGCCTCGGCGCAGATCATACGCTGAACCAGCTGCGGCGCGGACATCTCGAGACTAAAGATCGCGACCGTCTCCTTCGCCCGAATCGCTACATTCTGCGCGATATTCAGGGCGAACGCCGTTTTACCTACGGATGGGCGCGCCGCTACGATAATAAGGTCACTGCGCTGAAAGCCGCTCGTCATTTTATCGAGATCAACGAAGCCGGACGGTATTCCCGTCGTGCTCCCCCGGTTCTGATGCAGAACCTCCACCTTCTCGAACACTTCCATCAGCACATCCCGGATCGCAATGAACCCGCTGCCCGTGCGCCGGTTGGAAATTTCGAGAATGCGGCGCTCCGCCTCGCTCAGCATGCCGGCTACATCTTCCCCGCCGGTATAGCCTTCGCTCACGATCTGCGTCGCTGTTCGGATCAACCGCCGAAGCATCGATTTCTCTTCGATGATCTGCGCGTAGTAATCCACGTTCGCCGCCGTCGGAACCGCATGCGCCAGCTTCGCTAAATAGCTGACGCCGCCGATTTCCTCCAGCTGTCCTTTATCCTGAAGACGGGAGGTGAGAGTCACCAGATCGATCGGCTGATTCTCTTCTCCGAGCTGCACCATCACTTCGTAGATCATCTGGTGCGTTTTGTCGTAGAAGTCCTCGGTCTGCACCCGCTCCATCGCCGTAATCAGCGCTTCGCTCTGCAGCAGAATGGCCCCCAGCACCGCCTGTTCGGCTTCGAGGTTCTGCGGGGGGACCCGATCGAAATAGAGTTCTCCTCCCATGTTATTCCTCCGTAATTTGAACCTTAAGCGTTACCTTCACATCCGGGTGCAGCTTCACCGGTACCTGCGTCACGCCCAGAGTTCGAATCGGTTCACCCAGCTCGATTTTTCGCTTGTCGATCTTAATCTTCTGTCCAGCCAGCGCTTCGGCAATCTGCTTGCTCGTAATCGCGCCGAAGAGGCGGCCGCCTTCGCCGGCCTTCGCTTTCAGCACAACCGTCATCTCTTCCAGCTTCTTGCCGAGCACTTGAGCCTCTTCCTTCTCTTGAGCCTTACGCTTCTGTTCGGAAGCCTGCTGCTGCTCCAGCGTCTTCATATTGCCCTCCGTTGCCGGACGAGCAACCCCGCGCGGGAACAAGAAGTTTGTTGCATAACCTTCCGATACTTCCTTCACTTCGCCTTTCTTGCCTTGGCCTTTCATATCCTTTATAAAAATTACTTTCATTCGAATAACCCCTCTTTCGCTTCAATGTCCTCCAACACTTCCATCAGCTGCTCCTCGGCTTCTTCCAGCGTCGAGTCCAGCTGTACGGCGGCGTTGGTTAAGTGTCCGCCTCCCCCGAGACGTTCCATAATCATTTGAACATTCATCTTGCCCATCGATCGGGCGCTGATGCCGATCTTGCCGTCTGTGCGCTCGCTGATGACAAACGATGCTTGCACATCGTTCATATTCAGCAGCATATCGGCAACCTGCGCGATCAGCATTTGCGGCATCGGCTCCCCGCTCTCCGCGACCGCAATGGCGATGTGATCATATACCATTCTAGCATGTTTTACGACTTCTGCCTTAGCGATAAATTCTGTCAGATCTTCCTTGAGCAGCCGTTGGATCAGCATCGTGTCCGCACCATGCCGCCGCAGGAAGCCTGCCGCCTCAAACGTCCTGGATCCGGTATGAAGGGCGAAGTGCTTCGTATCGACCGTTATACCCGCTAACAGCGCTGTCGCCTCCACAGGGGTAAGCGATACCCGGTCATGAATATACTGCAGCACCTCCGTAACGAGCTCGCAGGTGGAGGATGCATATGGCTCCAAGTAGATCAGCACCGCGTCGTTGATGAATTCCTCGCCCCGGCGATGGTGATCCATCACGACCACCCGGCTTGCCCGCTGCACGAGCCGCGGCTCCATCGTCATGGACGCTTTATGCGTATCCACGACAACGAGCAGGGTATGCTCGGTCATCATCTGCATCGCATGCTCCGTCGATATGAAGCGGCTGATCAAGGCCTCATCCTTGCGAACCTCATCCATAATCCGCTCAATCGACGGGTTGAGCCCCTCCAACACAATATATGCGTCCACTTTATACATCTGAGCGGCTTTTAGAATACCGACCGATGCCCCGATCACGTCCATGTCGGGCAGCTTGTGCCCCATCACGATGACGCGGTCGCTCTCCTGCATCAGATCGCGCAGCGCATGGGAAATGACGCGAGCGCGGACCCGTGTCCGCTTCTCCACGGCATTGGATTTGCCGCCGTAGAAGGACAGGCGCTGCCCCGCTTTCACCGCTGCCTGATCGCCGCCCCTTCCCAGAGCCATATCAAGGCTGGACTGGGCCAGCTGACCGAGCTCGGTAATATCATCGGAGCCGAAGGCAAGACCGATGCTGAGCGTAAGCGGCACCTTCAGATCGGCAGTCATCTCCCGCACTTCATCGAGGATGACGAACCGACTGTTCTCCAAGAGATCAAGTGATCGGTGATTCAGCATCATCAAATAACGATCCGACGATAGCCGCCGCAGATAGACGTTGAATTCCCGGGCCCAGTCGGTAATTTCGCTGGTCACCTTCGCGATGAGCGCCGTCCGCTGCTGGTCATCCATGCCCTGGGACGCCTCGTCGATGTTGTCCATCATAATGATGCCTAGCGCCAGACGCTCATCCTCATACCGCTGACGCAGAACGACCAGCTCGGTAATCTCATCAAGATAGATCAGCCGTTCTTCGGGAATGACGGTCGCCCCATAAAACTTGTCCTCATGTGATATTTCGAGCCGAATCTCCTTAGGCTGGTTCTCCTTGCCATCCTTCTTCTCCCGCGTCTCCTTGATCGCCTTCACCAGCTGAGGAAGCAGATCCTCCAAGGATACGCCGACCAACGTCTGGTGAGGAAACATATTCACAACGAATTGATTATGCCACTCCACCGTCTTATCCTCGCTGTATAGTACGATTCCGAACGGCAATACGCTGACGGCCTCTCCCTCTACACGTCGAATGCGAAACGATAGATCGCCAATATACTCGACGAGCTCCCGCCGGAATTTCATCTCCGCTTTTAGCATCGCGTATCCGCCGATCACAGCCAGCAGCAGCCCGACCAGACCTAGAATCGTATTATAGAATGACAGGAATATGACAAGCAGAAGCACCAGCGCAAACGCCCAGACGGTGTGATAGCCGTGCCAGCGTTTCTGCAGAAATTTAGGCATGACTCATCACCCTATCTTTTGTTTTTACTAAACGCTTGACGAAGCGGGAACGCCAGATCCAGAATACCGATGATGATAGCCGGCGGGAACAGCACGATCGGAATGGCCGTGAGCAGCGGAAGAATCGGATGCCATTTCCGGATGTGGGCCAGGTAGTAGAAGAAGCCCAGCGCCTGAATCATAAAGCATATTTGCAGCAGCGGCGTCGCATTCGCCACGATCGTCTTCATGAACGCATTATCCGAGTTCACCGTTGCGATATTGATAAAGAAAATGATCAGGTAGTACCAAATCAGCGAACGCGGCAGCATCCACTCTCTGGCAGGCTTCAATTTCGGCACGGACAGTCCCATGCTGTTAAGCGTCGGACGAGCCAGCGAGTGCGTGATCACCGTCATCAGGAACGAGCTGATGATCATGGCGAACGGAACAAGCTGCAGCGTTCTGTCCTTGATCAGCTGCGTATCAAGTTCCGGTCCGACGAGTTGTCCGCCAAAATTGCCTTGAACCCCCATCTCGGTCAGCGGAGCAGTTGTCATCTTCACGATTTCATCCACATACGCCGATAGGTCCATCTGGAAGAAGGCCGTACTGATCATAAGCAGCAGCAGCAATTCCACCAGCATCGTGGCCACGCCGAATTTTAATACTTGCATGGCAGCCTTTCTTTTCCGGTATAGATATCCCATCACAACCCCCGGAATCGCAAAGTAAACCGCGAACAAGAGAAAAATCGGATGAATCAACAGCGCGATCAACCATACAGGCGCAATATGAAGAATAAACGATTGTGTATTTAATGCCGTAAACAGGACCGCAACCGGCAGAACCAGAAGGAATGCCGTCACAATGGAAAAGGGGGTTTGTAGAGAGAGCAGCAGAAGCAAATAAATGATGCTCCAGGCCGCTGTTGTCCAGCGTAATTTCAATATGTTCACCTCTTACGCAAATGTTCTTCGAGTGCGGATATATCCTGGTACCAATCCTCAAGCTGATGTCCTTCCTGCTTGTGCTTCCTCAATTTCTCAAGCAGGAGATCGTCCAAATCGCGATAGGTCATACCCAGCCTTCGGCCTAATATGTAGGAGCTCATCATCAGGCTTACCAAACTATCTCCAACTTTAGTAGTGCTGCCTTCCCATAGGGCTTTGAATAACCGAGATACATTGTCAATGACTTCGGTTTTCAGCCATTCAATCACTTTGGCGCGTTTAGCTACATCCAAGTCCTTTGGCATATTTGGCATATCCATCTCTCCCCGAAAACAGCTTTATTCTCCATTATAGCATAAATAAAATTCACCCACATAAAGTCCCCCGGCCCTTGGCTTGCCGGGATTCCGGCAGCTGCTTGTCATCTGCTCCCTTCTCTGTGTCTCCAATTATCCTTCTAATATTCCCGTGTATGAAAAATAGGGCGTGATACCTACGTATTCACCGCGGTTACACGCCCTGCCACTTATCCTAAATTATACCGAGGTTCGAGCCCCTTGGGACTCCAACGTCTCCTTTGAAACAAACCGCTCACAGTATTCGATAATAAGACTCCTGCGCACGATTCCGATAAAACGGTTCATGTCATCCACAACCGGCACAAAGTTCTGCACCTTTGCCAAATTGATTAAGTCTTCCATCCTGGCATCGATGGATACCGGCTTAATGTCCATTCGGAACGGTACGTCCTTCAGCAGAAATTTTGAAGCGTTCTCAAATGTGATTTTGCCATCGGAATTCTTCATGTGCCAGAGCAGATCGCCTTCCGTCACCGTGCCTGCGTACTGGCCGTTCTTATCCAGCACCGGTACCGCCGTATAACGGTGGTATTCCATGCGCTCCAGCGTTTGCCTTAGCGTGGAATCCAGGGTGAGGCAGACCACTTCCTGTTTCGGTAATAGAAAAAACGCGATATTCATAATGCCTTATCCTCCTTATGACCTTTCCCATCCCTCAGAATTAAGGCCATTTAAGTAACCTTGCCCATGTTGGTTGGACAAGCAGGTTACTCCTCTCTCCTACCCACTATCATACATACGCAGCCCACCCGTGTCCCGATTCATAAGCATCAGGACACAAAATCAGCAGCCAGACAATCCGGACTGCTGATTATGGTGAGAAACGCGTGTTAGGAACGTTCCGGACGATGCCGGTCTATAGTTTACTGCAATTTTTGCTTCTCAGCATCCTTCGGCTTCAGCAGCTGGTCGGATGGAGTATCCGGGTTCATCCAGTTGTCAATCATGTCTCTAGCTTCTTCAACATCCTCCATGTCAGGATCGTTGTAATAGACCCCTCCAATTCGCATGCCTTCTCCCATGATCGTAAAGCTGGTCATATCGACTTTAGGCCCGGTCAGCATTTGCTTCGCCAAATCAATAATGAACTTGGGCTGCATATCCGTCTGGAAGTTGTCACCCATGATCGCGATCAGTTCAGGTACCTTGCCAATCTGATCAGGCTGCTTCAGCCGCTTGGCGGCCATATCCAGAAATACCTGCTGGCGTTTAGCCCGGTTGAAGTCGCTGTCCTCCCGGTAACGGACGTAGTTCAGCGCTTCCTCACCGCTGTAAATCGGCTTGTTCGCCTTGACCGTAAACTTCTCGTGGTCCTTGCCCTTATTGACGATATCTTTGCCGATCGGCAGCTCCACGCCGCCCATGGCGTCCACGACATCCTTCAACCCTTGGAAGTTAATCGACGCATAGTAGTCGATATCTTCATCAAGAAATGCCTCCATCGTATCTTTGGCCATCTGGTGGCCGCCGAATGCAAAAGCATGGGTGATCTTGTCTTTCTTGCCCTTGCCGATAATATCGACATAGGTATCCCGCGGAATCGATACAAGGAGTACCTTGGATTCTTTCGGACGGACCACGGCGTAGATCATCGTGTCCGAACGCGCGGGTTCGTCCTCTCGCTGGTCACTGCCCAGCAGCATGACCGAGAAAGGCTTGCTTTGGAGCACGACAGGCTCCGGTTTTTTGTCGCCTTGCAGCGGCTTATATGACTTTTGCAGCGAGTCCTCAACGTCCTTCGCCATAAACAGATCGAAAGCAGCTACGATAAGCTGGGTACGGAATAAGTAGGCTGACGATCCGAGGAGGATGAGAACTGCCAGTGTGATATATATTGATTTCCTCTTCATGAGATTAGATTCCTTCTTTATTATAAAATAAATTGATGAATGAGTCAGTTCCAATCAGGGGCAGTATGCTCCCAAAGCAGCTAGGCTCACCCTCCCTTCCTTATATAAACGGGATTGAATCCCGTTGACGCATGGCAACATCATGCGTGTTCAGAATTGGCACACCATCTATTGTAAACCACATCCCTGTCGGATGTGAACCCTCTCACTCACTTTTACAAACTTGCCAATTGATGTGAATCCTTAGAATTGCCCGGTGTATACAAAAGAGCAGCCGTTGTTCCCGCATTGAGAAACCAATCATCCAGCCGCTCTTTCCATGTTAATGTTTTTTTGAATCCATAGTCAAACAGCTTGCGCGTCGCCTCGAACCGGGCTTCCTTCGAATCAGTTCCCATGACGACTGCAATAAGCCGGCTGCCCTGCTTTTCGGCCGTTCCGGTGAAGCAATAGCCCGCCTTAGGCGTATATCCGGCCTTTAGTCCGTCGGTTCCCTCATACGAGTAGGGTCCGCCGATTGAAGGCAGCATCCAGTTCGTATTGCTTAAATATAATCCTCGTCCACTGAGCTTCATCTGCGCCTTGCTTGAGGTGGTCAAAATGTCCGGATGATGCTCAATCAGATGGGCGGCAAGCTTCGCGGTGTCCACGGCGGTCATCATGGTCTCATCGTCTGGTGACAGCGCTTGTGAGAGATTCGAACCGCTCTCCGCACCGGAAGCATTGGCAAATCTCGTTTCGCTCGACAATCCGATCTCTTTCGCCTTGGTGTTCATTCGATCAACGAAGGCCTTCTCCGAGCCGGCCACATGCTCCGCAAGCGCAACGGCCGCGTCATCAGCGGAATAAACGGCCATGCTCTGAAAAAGCTCGCGCACCGTCAGGGTCTCACCAGGCTTCAAATCGATATTGATGCCCTGGACATTACCCGCATTGTCGCTGATCACGACTTCATCGTCCCACGCTCTTCTTCCGGATTTGATTTCATCCAGAATGACCAGCTCGGTCATCAGCTTGGACATGCTTGCAGGGGGCAGCGGCATATCCCCGTTTTTGCTCAGCAAAATATGGCCTGTCGTGATATCCATCAAGACGACCGCTCTGGCGTCAACTCTCGGTTTAAACGCTACCCGTTCTATATTTAATATAAATACGGCCACGAGGGGCACAATTATCAGCAACACGAACCCAATCCAAAGCCACCGTTTATTCATCGATTTCGCCCTCCATAATAATAGACGGTTCAAACGGTGTTTTGGTCTGCGTTTTTTTCAAAAAAATTTAAGGGAATTTATGTATATTCCGTGAACTTCCGTACTTCTCTCTATCCCAGTCTCTATTCTTCTAACCCTCTCCCAATTCTCCCTAACTCGGCGAAAGAGCTTAACCTAGGTAGCAAATCCTAGGAAATATGAGCTTGGTTTGTTATAACAGCATGGAACGTTTACCTTGCAGGCAGCATATAACGGAGGCAACTAAATCAGTAGTTGCATGCATGGATCCTACTAAAAAAGGACTTCCTGTCAGTCTTTAGACTGAAGAAGTCCTTTTTGGATTCTGATACCGTAATAAAACAAGAGGATTTTGTCAGAATCGGGTTAAAGCGCAAGTCTTATATAATGAGAACCTGTTAAGCCGATTTTCGTTTGCACCTTATGCGTAGTGGCAAGCCACAAAGTGATCATTGCCGACATTACGGTATTCCGGCACCTGCTGCTTGCACAGATCGGAAGCAAGCGGACAGCGGGTGTGGAACTTGCAGCCGGACGGCGGATTTGCCGGGCTCGGAATGTCACCCGTCAGCACGATGCGTTCACGCTTCAGCGTCGGATCCGGAATCGGAACGGCGGAGAGCAGTGCCTTCGTGTATGGATGCAGCGGGTTGCGGAACAGCTCTTCCTTGCTGGCCATCTCAACCATCGATCCGAGATACATAACCCCGATCCGGTTGCACAAATGCTCGACAACGCTAAGATCATGGGAAATGAACAGATACGTGAGCTGCTTCTCGCGCTGCAGGTCGCTGAGCAGGTTAATAATCTGCGCCTGGATGGACACATCCAGCGCGGAGACCGGCTCGTCTGCAACGATAAAGTCCGGATTCAGAATGAGCGCGCGGGCAATCCCGATCCGCTGCCGTTGTCCACCGGAGAATTCATGCGGATAACGCTCATAGTGATACGCGGCAAGCCCGCATATTTCCAGTGTCTCAATGACCTTATCCTTGAGCTGTCTGCGGTTTACAAGACCATGGTCGATGAGCGCTTCGCCAATGGCTTCCCCTACCTTGATTCTCGGGTTCAGCGAGCTGAACGGATCCTGGAATACGATCTGCATCTTCGGCCGCATCGCGCGCATTTTTTCCTTGGGCAATGCATGGATGTCCTCTCCGTTGAACAACACTTTGCCGTCCGTCTTCTCGAGCAAGCGGAGAATCGTACGTCCGATCGTGCTCTTGCCGCAGCCGGACTCGCCTACAAGTCCGAAGGATTCACCCTTATTAATGGTGAAGCTGACGCCGTCGACGGCTCTAACATCACCGATTCGGCGCTGGAGTATGCCGCCGGTAATGGGAAAGTATTTTTTTAGGTTATCAACTTCAAGTAGTGCCTGACTCATTATGCTTTCCCCTCCTCTTCATACAACCAGCAAGCGACCTTATGGCCGTTCGGATCGGTACCGAGCGGAGGCTGTTTCTCTTTGCAGATCTGCATGCAGAATTCGCAGCGATCATGGAAATGGCAGTTGTCGCCTAGATCAACCGGGTTCGGTACTTGACCCGGAATCGAATAAAGACGCTCCTGGGTCTGATTGATGACCGGCTTCGCCTTCAGCAGGCCCTTCGTGTACGGATGCTTCGGTTGCTTGAAGAGCTCGATAACCGGAGCCTCTTCAATCACTTTGCCGGCATACATTACAACGACATAGTCGGCCATTTCGGCTACAACGCCGAGATCATGCGTGATGAGCATGATGGACGTCTTGAATTTATCCTTAATGTCACGCATCAAGTCCAGAATCTGGGCTTGAATCGTCACATCGAGCGCCGTCGTTGGCTCGTCTGCGATGAGCAGCTTCGGATTACAGCTCAGCGCAATTGCGATCATAATCCGTTGACGCATGCCGCCGCTAAGCTCATGCGGATAAGACTCAAAGATTTTCTCTGCACGCGGAATGCCGACCAGGTTAATCAGCTCGATCGCACGCTTCTTCGCTTCTTTACGGTCCACAAGCTGATGAAGCAAAATCGGCTCAACGATCTGCTCGCCAATCGTCAGTACAGGGTTCAAGGAAGTCATTGGCTCCTGAAAGATCATTGCGATATCATTACCGCGGATCAGACTCATTTCCCGTTTGCTCATCTTGAGCAGGTCCTTGCCTTCATATAAAATCTCCCCGCCGACCGGGGGAACATCGATCAAACGCATCAGTGACATTGCCGTCACGCTCTTGCCGCAGCCCGACTCGCCGACGACGCACAGGGTTTCGCCTTCCCGGATTTTGAAGCTGACATCGTCGACGGCTTTCACGGTACCTGCGGAGGTTTGAAAATGCGTTTTTAAATTGCGGAATTCAACTAATTCTTTTGCCATATTCGCATCTCCTACTTCTTCATTTTCGGGTCAAGTGCGTCGCGAAGTCCATCACCGATCAGGTTGATTGCAACTACGGTAACCAGAATACACATACCTGGCGGTATCCACAGCCACGGCCGCTTTCGGAAATCGATCATATTGTTGGCGGCGGAGAGCATATTCCCCCACGACGGCGTTGGTGGAACAACACCAATTCCGAGGTAGCTCAGTGCAGATTCGTAAAGAATCGCTCCTGCTACACCCAGTGTTGCGGATACAATAATGATTGGAATCGTATTAGGAAGCAGATGGCGGAAGATTTTCCGGCGATCTTTCAGTCCCAAAGCTTCGGTAGCTTGCATAAACTCCTGCTCGCGAAGTCCTAAGATTTGACCGCGAACGAGACGGGATACACTACTCCATCCCAATACACCGATAATCAGCATCAAGAAATAAATACGATCCGAAGGCTCCACCTTCAGGTCCGACAAGATCGTACCCAAGATAATCAGGATCGGCAGTGTAGGTATTGCCATAAAGATATCAGCTATACGCATGGTCAGCGTGTCTACCCATTTACGATAAAAACCCGCTATAGCTCCCAAGGTTGCTCCGATAATTACCGAAATGCCTGTCGCAACAAGCCCAACCAAAAGAGATATTCGTCCAGCAAGCATCATGCGTAGCAGAATATCGCGCCCCAGTTTATCGGTGCCCAGCCAATATTTCGAGCTTGGAGGTAAGTTCTTATCAAGCTTATTGTAATCGTACAGGTCATAAGGTGAAAAAAATGGGCCAATAAAACAGAGCAAAAACATAAATACAACTATAAAAAGTCCGATGACAGCAAGACGGTTTCTGGCAAAACGGCGAATAGCAATTTGCCATGGGGAATCCGGCCGCTTCTTCGGAACTGGTAGATTCGTTTTTAATGGTGCAGTCTCTGCGGACAAGTGAATCTCCTCCTACTTTAAGCGAATTCTTGGATCTGCAGCTCCATATAGAACGTCAGACAATAGGTTGCCCACAAGTGTCAAAACGGATATGAATACTGTAAAACCAAGCATGAACGGATAATCCCGCATATTGATCGATTCCAGATAAACTTGACCGACCCCTGGCCAGATGAAAATCTTCTCCAGGATGATGGCTCCACCAAACAAGGATGGGAGCTCGAAACCAATGAGAGTAATGGCAGGTAGCATCGCATTACGCAGCGCATGCTTGAAAATAACCGTACGTTCCTTCAATCCCTTTGCACGGGCTGTACGGATATAATCCTGACGAATAACCTCCAGCATACTTGTACGGAAATACCGCGTCAAACTACCTGTGCTAAGCATCGTAAGTACCATAACCGGCAAGAACATATGCCATGCAATATCGATCAGTTGATCCCATGTGCTTCCGTTCAGTCCCGAAGTCTTCATTCCGCCTACAGGAAACCATCCTAAATCCAAGGCAAAAAACTTGATAAGCAGGAGTCCGATAAAGAAAGACGGCAGTGACATGCACAAGAAAATTAGTAATGTGACGATTTTATCAAACAATGAGTACTGAAACTTTGCTGAGAACACGCCAGCAAAAGTAGCTATAATCCAACTGAAAATTAAACTAAAAATTGCTACAAAAAAGGAATTCCATACGTAGTTATTCATTACGGTTGTAACTGGTTGCTTGTGCACAAGGGAATCTCCGAGATTACCCTTTATCATATTGCCGACCCATGTAAGATAACGTTCTACAGGCGGCTTATCCAAACCATAAATTTCCCGAAGCTGAGCTGCTTTTTCAGCAGTCATCGTCGGGTTGTTCACTGCAGTGATATAATCACCTGGTACCAAAGATGATATTGCAAATATGATAATCGAGATCCCGATCAATGTCGGGATAATCTGCAGCAGCCTCCGGATAATGTACTGCTTCATAATATTCCTCCCGGCTTATAAGTGCATATGCCCAGCTCTTGCGAGCTGAGCATATGTTTCTTGATGCTATTGTTCAATTTCTGCTTTGTACAGATCAATTGCAAAGTTTTTGTAAGGCGTGATGTCAATGCCTTTCAATCTAGAGTTAATTGCCCACATATCACGTCTTTGGTAGATCGGAAGATCTGGAACGTCTTGGTTCAGAATCCGATATGCTTCCGCATAAGCCGCTTTACGCTCTTCCAGGTCAAAGGCGTTCAGACCTTTCTTCATAGCTGCATCATATTCAGGATTAGAATATCCGAGGTCATTTTGCTGTCCATCTGTGATATAAACCGTGGAGTCTGGATCCGGAGTCAAGCCCCAAGCAGCAAAGAACATTTCGAACTCGCCTTTATCCTTCTTATCCATGATTGCGTTAAAGTCCAAAGTTTCAGCTGTTAATTTTATGCCCAGATCTTGGTAGTTCTTTGTCATAATCGGAATCAGTGCATCAATTACCGGGTTGTCAGCCGTTGCAGAGAAATGAATCTCGAATTTCTTGCCGTCTTTCTCGCGGATACCGTCAGCACCTGGAACCCAGCCTGCTTCATCAAGAAGCTGCTTTGCTTTCTCCATGTCAAACTCGTACGGCTCAATGCCTTCATTCGTGTAAGCCCATGATTCGCTCGATTGTGGAATATTGATTACATTCGCATATGGACCATAGATGATTTCAACAATTTCAGCACGATTCAAACCGTAGAGCAAAGCCTGACGAACTTTTTGATCTTGAAACTTAGGATCTTTATGGTTCAGCGCTACATAGCCGTAACCATTGTATGGGAACATATTATAATCCAAGAAGCCCATTAGCTTCACAGCTTCTACGTTATCCTCGCTAACGGATACCATATCCATATCGATTTCACCGGATTGGAACATAGCCAATTTGGTTTCATCAGTTGTAGTTTTGTAAATGACATTCTTGATTTTTGGTGCGCCCAAGAAATAGTTAGGATTAGCTTCTAAAACTACCTCTTGTCCAGGAGAGTAGCTTTTCAGTACATATTGACCACTGCCGATTGGTTTGGAATGCAGGTCTTTCATGTACTCCAGGTTGCCGTGCTTGTAATCTTTGCCGTAGTAGGATTCCGGAACAAAAAACACAGTACCCAGATTATCCTTAGTCATTGCATTTGCTTCTGTAACTTCGATTTCAACGGTATGGTCATCAATGACTTTAATACCGGAAATCTCGTCAGTTTTACCATCGTAATACTCTTTTCCACCTTTAACGTTAACGGAGAGAATATCGGATTGACCGTCGTAACTCTTGTCATGTAAAACTTTCATGGCGAAAGCATAGTCTTTTACAGTAACCGGTTCGCCATTAGAGTATGTCACACCCTGCTTCAATTTGAACGTGTATTTCAATTTGTCTTCGGATACTTCAACGCTCTCAGCCAGGCGATTATTGTAAGTGCCATCCCCGTTCAGAGAGAAGAAGCTGTCAAAAATGGCGTCTACAACGTAACGGTCATACGCAGTCTGCCAGTAGAATGGGTTGAACACCCCTTTAGGGGCTGTCATACCAACGATCAGCGTATCTTTGCGAGCCAGAGCATTTGCCGGGTTCGCGGAAGGATCCTCAGCCTCGAAATAACCTTGGCTCTCGTCCTGTCCTTCAGCTGGCGGTTCTGTTTCTTTGCCTTCGCCTTCGGCAGGTGGAGTCTGCTCAGTTTGCGTGTCCCCTTGGTTTGGTTGTTCTGCTGTCTGACCGCCGCCGCACGCTGCAAGAACCAAAATGGCCATGAGCATGATGGCAAGCAGTAACGACATTCTCTTCTTCATGCTAATCCTCCTCTTAAAATATAATGATGCTATAAATTATCAGGACGAATATTGAAATCATCCTTAAATAATTTCGGCCTCGGATCGGACTCGTGGATGTCAAAGCATGATGTGAAATCCGCTGAAAGATTTACAGAAAATATACCAATGGTCAATTAGTGCCAAAGTCTCTAGCAAAATCTTCTTGCCTATAAAATTAATGTTATGATACGTGTAAAATTAGGTAACGTCAATTACTTTTTTTCAAATTTCTCAAAAAACATGTTTTTAAGGTCATTTTCGGGGTTAATAAATACTTTTAATCGCTTACTTTACCCTTCGTTTACTGAAAATGTATGTAATTTCAAGTCCATTTTACATTTTATAGATAATGTTATATAT
Organism: Paenibacillus sp. FSL W8-0919; assembly: GCF_038003785.1. Taxonomy (NCBI): domain Bacteria; kingdom Bacillati; phylum Bacillota; class Bacilli; order Caryophanales; family Paenibacillaceae; genus Paenibacillus; species Paenibacillus sp. FSL W8-0919. The sequence goes on along the minus strand of NZ_JBBOPV010000001.1, from coordinate 1,241,966 downwards.
ACGCTTTCGACATTTGTGTCAACTTGTATTACACAGGTATATAAAATTACCCAATATCCGATTCAACGCCCTGTAACCATCTTCTTTTCTGTCAAAAATAAGTCAGAAAACATTCCATCATGATGCAATAATCCGTGATAATATAGTTGGACCTATTTCCGATGTTAAATATTGTTCTCCACTAACCAAGCAGGGCTAGGAACATAGGCCATCCGAAGTTGTTCCAGATCGCCCGCCTCAACAAAAAACAACCCGGGATCGGTTCCCGGATTGTTTCGATTGCTGCAGTTCATAGCGTCTGATCAAGTACATGAAAGACTTCATACTTACGAACTAAACGCTTTTCACCCATGCCCGCTTCAAATCCATCTCCTCGATGCACTGCTGGTGGTCATGAGAATCATCGGCGATCAACGGCGTGACCGGATATATCCGCATCGAACCCCGGTATGTTCCAAGCAGTGGTTGCAGTGCACGCACTCCCTTTAGCTCTGGATCCAACCACTTCTCCATGCTTTCCTCCGACAAAATCGCCGGCATACGCGCGTCGAACTCCCGGATCGCCTCGTTCGCTTCCGTCATAATCACCGTGCAGGTTCTCATTTCAACACCTCTTGCATCCCGCCATGTTTCATACAATCCGGCCATGCCAAAAATCTCGTTGTTTCCAACCACAGTCCGAACCGCGTAGCTTCGCTTCCCTACGGTTCTCCAGTAATACAAACCATTGCAGGGAATGATACACCGACGTGTATCAACGGCTCTGCGGTAAGTAGGATTCTGATCCACCGTGATCAGATCCGCATTCACCGCGTCCTTTCCCCAGTAAGGGACCAGTCCCCAACGATACTCGTCAAGTGCCCTTTCTCCTCCCTCCTGGACTACTACAGGCACAGACTGCATCGGGCTAATATTGTAGCGGCTCTTATAGTAATACATCACGCGGCTGATTCCAAAATAGCTGTTCACTTCTTCAAGACCGGCGGAAATGGAATACCTTCTGCACATAGACATACCTCCTTTTCCCTTTAGCATCTGGATAAATGAGGTTGAATATGCATCATTCGACGGTCGCTCCGTTTCTTCCATTTGATGTCCGATTGTATTCTAGGAGTGGACAGGTAATTTGAAGTCACCATTTGTAAATTTTATGGTAATTCTCATTTTACTTTCTTTTGAATAGAAGAATAACCAAAGGTACTTTTCATGTATACTCACAATAGACACCCTTATTCTTAAAACAGCCTTTGCAGGTTTGTGCTTCTTGTGCCTTCGATATAAGTTTCTCTAAATGAGGTGCCATTGTAATTGGCCATTTGGTTTTTCCATGCTCTATATTAGTACATATATAATAGAAGGAATTTTTTTAAAGACACAAAATAATCTCTGCATCTCACTACAAATCTTCAGCCATACGAAACCACCATTTGGGGAGGATGTATTTCACTCAATAGACACTGTCCTCTATCAATAGACACTATTTCATACTTTAAAACTGGAAAGCTTTAGTATACCCTCGCGTCACAAAAGCAATTCATGAAAATTATGTCTTCTCAGAGAAGACAAGATTCCTCCGAAAAGACATGCTGAACTTGTTCGGTATTCCTAATGCAGAATAAAATTATTTCATGATTGCGACGAATATTCCGGAAAAATGTCTAACTACTCAGAAGCATGATCGTGTTACAAGACGAACGAGTATCCGCAACGTCACTTGAATAGATGCAGGCCGTGATCGATCGGAGTCGAACATAACAAATACAAATACAAATACAAATAATAATACAGATAATACAAGTCTCTGTACGGTCATCCCTTCGTTCCAAGAATGCTGGCCCATTAAGCCTCGGCTTATCCCTGAGGACAAGGAGCCCAACTTAATCAACACAGAGGCATTATTTTGGGGGAGGTTCCGAGACAACAGCCGAATGGGTACCCGAACAAAAAAAGCGGCCCAGCCTATCAAGGCTGAACCGCTTCTGTAACCGAATTACTCGGTTGTGTATGGAAGCAATGCGATTTGACGGGAGCGTTTGATCGCAATCGTCAGAGCACGCTGATACTTCGCGCTGGTACCTGTTACACGACGAGGCAGAATTTTTCCGCGCTCGCTGATGAATTTCTTGAGCAGATCGGTATCTTTATAATCAATGTGAGTGATCTTGTTCACAGTGAAGAAACATACTTTACGACGCTTGTTGCGGCCGCCGCGGCGTGCCGGTCTTTTGTCGTTGTCTCCGCCTTCTCTTTGTTTAAAAGCCATGCGTTGTCAGTCCTTTCCGTATTAAAATGGCAAATCATCATCCGAAATATCGATCGGTTTTCCTTCATCGGAAAAAGGATCCTGATTGTTGCGCGAGAAGTTGTTGCCCCCGCGGTTTCCGCTGCCGCTTCCTCCGCCGAACGATGACTCCTCACGGTTTCCGCCGCCTCCGCCTTCACGGTTAGACTCCAAGAAACGAACATTATCGGCAATGACTTCGGTGACGTATACACGCTTACCTTCGTTATTCTCGTAATTCCGCACTTGAATGCGCCCTTCTACGGCCGTCAACCGGCCTTTACGCAGATAGTTGGCACAAGTCTCCGCAAGCTGTCTCCAGGTCACGACCGGAATGAAATCCGCCTCGCGCTCCCCGCCTTGTCCGGTAAACGGACGATCTACAGCAAGTGTAAATTGTGTGACAGCGACTCCTGAAGGCGTATATCTAAGCTCCGGGTCCCGAGTCAGTCGGCCAATCAAAATGACACGGTTCAACAATCCAATCCCCTCCTTTAGAACGAAATCAATTACAAAGACTTCTCGTATTAAGCAACGTCGTTCGTGATGAGATAACGAATAACTTCGTCAGAAATCTTCATGAGACGCTCAAGTTCTGCTACAACATCTGGTGTTGCGTTGAAGTTAACCAGAACGTAGACGCCATCACGGAATTTCTTGATCTCATACGCAAGGCGGCGCTTACCCATTACTTCGTGCTTCGTAATTTCTCCGCCGTTGGAGATGATGCCTTGGAATTTTTCGACTGCAGCTTGAACAGCTTCTTGTTCAATGTCAGGACGAATAATGTACATCACTTCATATTTGCGCATATATTTCCACCTCCTTATGGACTTCGGCCCCCAATCTTAGTTGAGAGCAAGGAGCGAGCCTAACTCGCACCATAATACTATACCAGAACGGATGATCGGATGCAAGTTTCTTTTCCCTTATCGCAGGCTGCTCCCTTTTCGGTTTTCTTGAGGTCTCTTCCCTATTTTTCCGTGCTTATCTCACTTTACCTGCCATGCATTCCGGCCTTCCGGCACATGCTAACAAATGCAGTCCATCCAATACGTTAAGGGAGGGTTCCATGATGGGAGAACAGACTGAATTCCGCGGAGGAGATAAGGCTCCGAACAACGGCATCTATATGGAAGTCGGTGTAAGAGACCACATAATGGGGATCGAGAATCCACGTCAGATCAAAATGGAAAAAGGCGACACATTCCCGGAAACGCAAAATGATGACCGAGTATGGCTGAATAAGCGCCGGGTTCAACCTAAGTAAACAAGTACATCCTGCCCCAAGCCCGCAAGTGGCTAATTCCACCGCTTGCGGGCATTTTTGTGCCAGCTTTGTTGACGAAATTATGGTGCAGCAGCTTAGTACAACAGCCAACTGCATTGCGCGCCTAGCCAAGAATGGAATAGGACCCGCTCAAATGTTGTTGATCCACTTGGTTTTTGGTACATTTTCCCATCCATGCAGATTTGCATAGGAATCCGTCTTCCTGCACATATTATCATCAGGCGGTGCATGAGAGAGGTGTGGTTCCGTTGGACGTTGCAGCTGAACGACGCAGAATGGTTTCTGATATTCACACGTATTGCAAGCGGAGGACATAAGCGAACTGGCTTGACCTGATGGACAAGTTTTAGCTGTTGTCGATGGTTTTGCAGCATGTGTTGATGAGATGAGGATTCCAAAATCACAAGCACCGCCTACCCAGAAGGAAGGACCCGTATGGGTCCTTCTTTTTTAATGCTGTTTGTGCCCATCCTGTCATGCTAAACATGGTTATTACCGTCCCTTCGTTCTGCCTGGTCTCAAAGCAAGGAACCTGAATCCGGAGTTATGGATCTCCAACTGGATTGGAATTAAACTCGGCATTGTACTCGGATCACGGCATTCGGAATTCGGTCTATCATAGGAATGGCAAATGGGCGTGATTCAGGAAATGTCTTAACGTGCCCTTTATCAAAAAAACACCCTCATCACGATCGGGAGACAATCCCTGTTCATGGTGAAGGTGTTCTGTTATGCAGTGATTCTTAGATCGCCTGCCTTATGTACCACTAATTCCTCTATATTCATAACAGCGGAGCTTGAATATAGTTGGTGGCGGAAAGGGTGGGATTCGAACCCACGCACGCCTTGCGACGCCTAGCTGATTTCGAGTCACATTTTCGTTAGTGTTTCCGTTATAGCTGGCGTTGTATCAACGTTCAGCTTACGGTCACATAACGGATTGATTCGGTCACATCTACGCTTATCGAATTAGTTTCTACTATTATATAGCGTATTCATGCCGCGAGCAAGTAGCGAAAACGGTAATAACTCGCGCGGCTTCAAATCGGACTCTCGACCCTCGTATATAAAAATAATTCGCGGAAATTGTGTAGGGTTGTTGGGCGGCATTGGAGGGGGTGGCTTGGGGGGTTCTGCTTCACCGTACTAAAGTATTCATCGATATTCACTCTGACACCTAGCTGATTGTTAATCATGTAGGTCAACGCAGGCAAATAAAAAAGCCCGCAAACCCTTGTGTATCAAGGATTCGCAGGCATGTGCCGCTATACTATCGCGTATGCATACGTCATACATCCGTTTATTCATCGTTATATGCACCGAATTATGCAGCGGATATTCAGGCGATGATTAGCGGCGACCCCCGATTTCTACCGTGCGCGTCCGCCAGGAGCGCGTCGTAGGTGAAACGCAGGTTTAGTCCGATATAGTCGCCCGTCCACCGCTCACCATTGCGTCAAGCTCGGCGATCTCGGCGCGGATCTCTTCGTCCGTCTTGCGTCTCGTCTCGATCGTTTCGCGCGTATCCTCTACGACTGTTCTATCCGTTAACAATCCGTATCTGCGCATGTACAGGTCGAGCGCCTTAACGCTAGGGATACCGTTCGCCCCACCGCGGATCGCCCGCATGAGCTGAACGTATACCTCCGATCGCATTGCGTCGAGTTGTCGTTCGGTCAGGTAATTTACGTATGCCGCGAATGCCTCCTGCGCCTTCCATTCGAATAGAGTCGAGCGTGCAATGCCGATCTCATCCGCTAATTCTTTCATCGTTCGTTTCTTTCCGTCTTCATTAAGCAGCTCGGCCCACTCGTTATTAACGATAAGCTGCGCCGCTCTCTGTTGTTGCGGTGTTAGTTGCGCTTCCAATGTTCTCCTTTGTTTACTCATATGATAACTCCTCCTCTTTTACTAGTGCGGCGGTTAGTGCTGCTTGAAATTCTGCTTCGTGATCGTACTTCCCTTTTACGTTTTCGCCGGTTGCTTTACGGTAATCGTAGGCCTCGCCCCTAATACCGCTATCTTTGATCATGAACCCGATACAATAATGGAGATTTCGGACCTCTTCTGTAGGAGAAACAGTATCCGTACTACCAGAATCTATCGCATCATTTATCCGTTTAATTGCCTCCAATGCGCTGTAAGCGCCCCAGCCATACATAGCACTAAAGAATCCCTTAGATTTCCCTAAAAGGTGGAAATACCCTTCATACTTTGTCAGCTTCTCAACATCAATACGCGTAAACTGACCCTGCGCCAGAAGGCTCGCGTACCGAATTACGATCGCCTTAAATGGCTCTAGCCGTTCAATTATTGCGTGAGATAACGCTATGTCTACGACTTTAGGTCGCGGCTTAGCTTCGGGCGGCAGTCCCTGTTCAATGCGGATCTGGCGCAATCGCTCTGTTAACTCGTCTATGCTTGAGCGGATTTGCTCGTTCGATTCGTATTTCATTCACATCCTCCTTTAAGTGAAACGGAACCACAGCGCAAGTGAATACGCCATGATTCCGCAAATAAATGTAAAGTTACCTCGGTCCTCCCGACGTAAATGTTCCGCCCCAATTCTGGTTAGCGCTGTTTCCGTGGTTATGCGTTGGTAACGTTACGGAATGTGTATGCGAGTTATAAGAACTTCGCAGTGAGTCTATTTGCGACTGCAATGACGATAGTGTTGCCGATAAACCGTACACATCTGATACGTTAATGCTAATGCCGCTAACCGTGCTGTTAAATCGAACTGGACCCGCGAATGTGGCCGCACCTTGTATTCGGATTGGATTCGCAGTATTATTCGAGCCGATAGTGATATCGTCACTAAATATCGTCAGGCCGCCGTTTTGATATGAATTGATCTCGCCGGCATAACTTCCGCTCGATCCGTTAAATACGATCGCCGCGACACCGGAATCAGATCCGGTATTTATGCGAATACGGTTTTGGCCGTTACCGTCGTAAGTGCGGAGGCCTTGCGCATCCACCTCGATTCTTCGGCCGCTTGACCCGGTACGAATAAGAGCGCCGGTTACGGTGCCACCCGTAAGACCAACGCTCATACGACTTTTCTCATCGGGCGTGATAATTGGCAATCGGACAGTTTCGCGCAATGGCTGACGCCCTAAATACTCGTTGCCGCGATAGCTCACTTCGAACAAATCTATTTCGCCGCCAATTTCGCCCCCGGAGAAGTGTTCGAAGATGGTTCGGATATAAGTACCGACATCCACTTCGTCATTCCAATTTTGCTGCGCATACTTTAAAACCTCATCACCTCTATAGCCACCCGTTATGATATGAATTCCTTCTGATGTTCCTCGTCGAGTTACCGGGTTAAATTGATTGGTTGGCATGAAGGTGTGCGATATAGTTCGGCCGTTTCCGTCGACTTTGAACATTACCGCATTCAGCTTGCTTGGATCCGCATTACTCTGCGCACTGGACATCTGACGGAAGTATTTTTTCAGTATCCGCTTAAATGTCGATATACTTTTGTTCTTTTCCAATTCAAACTCGCGTGCAATGGATACACACGAGACGCCGTCACCCGCCAAGAACACAGCCCACTCCCCGATGAGGTAGGTTTTTTGCATTGGTAAACTCCCGCGCAGCTTCTCACCGGTTAATAAGTTGAATGTTACTGCAGTATCCGATCCTATAATCATACGGTCTGGAAACTGTACACAAACACATAAACTCATTCAATTTCCTCCTAGAGTTAAATTTTGCATGTCAACGATACACCGCGCCTGGACGCATCATGCGCCAAATCAACCGTATCTGGAACGTATCGCGAAACTTGCAAATAATGGTTGACCTTCACCTTAACGTCCTGTGTCGCTGAGAAAACGTTAATAAGCCGCTCATAATAGCGCCACTGCTTGAAGTTCGGCACGTTCGACCGCATGACAAGCAGCTTTGTCTTGTCGTCAAGACATCGAAGAATATCCGAAGCAATAACCGGTATCGTTTGCCTAAACGATCGCGGCGCTCCTTCGTCATAATAGAGCGAGAGGACGTGGTATGGCTCGTAATATGGTCGGCCATCATCTGCAATCTTACGTTTTGATAACTCGACGCCAACTGCGATATGGCCTACTTCGCTCCGCATCATAAAGATATGTGCGAATGAAATCTCGTCCAGTCCGTAGTCCACTCCGCCACCTCCGTAATTAAAAAGAGCCGGCCCAATTAGGCCGACCCTCCTTCATATTTTCGTTTTATTTGCGTATAAAGACTCATCATCTGAGCGCTAGGGTTATGTCGAGCTAACCTATACGCCTCCTGTACGTCTGCGTTCGTCACCTTTTCGTCATTGACAAGAATGTTTCGCAACCGCTCACGGCCGATACGCCAGTCGATATGTGCTGTCTTCTTCGCGGCATGGTAATCGAGCCTATCGCGCAAAATGACGGCTCGTGCTTTGTCGGCCGGATCTCCGCTTTCTTCCGCCTTGGCTTCTAGTTCCGCGACGTACGACTCAGGCGGATGCTCTAAAAATTTAACGCCGGAATCTCCGTGGAATAATTCCGCAACAGTTTCCTTGTATCGGCGCTCAGCCATCGTATAAGCGGCGATTTTTTCAGGATGGCCGGCAGCCATTGTCTTCATTTCCTCTAGCTTGGCGAAGCTTGTATCGAGTTTCAAATTACTTCGCTCCCTTCTCGGTTGGTTTGCGCGCAATTCCGTTTGGCAATGCACGACGATCCTTAATCATGCGCATATCTGATGTTGATACGAGTGGTAGGTTGTATTCTTGCTCGATCGAATGGACGCCGTATGACATTCTCTGAAGGTGGTGGGAATCTCTTTGTTCAAGTTCTGCGACCTCCCGGCGTTGATGATCGTACTTGTCAATGAGGTTATAGTAATCCAGGAGTGCGTTATACATTTCGGTCCTGGCCGCGTCCATCCGTTCAACAATCGGCTTTAGTTCTTTCTCTCGGATAGCCGGAACGACTTTGTTGTTCCAGTCCATCGTCAGGTCCAACACGGTGATGCGGCCCTCTCGCGACTTCTCAGATGCGTACGCGAACGCAGCATCTCGGACACTCTTCGCCTCCTGTACGGCCCTTTCTGCGGATTCAATTTCCTTTGTGATCGCAGCACGTTCCGCAGCTACGTCTTCACCGTCAAACTCCCGAATGAGAATCCGCTGTTTTTCCGCGACAAGATCCGCGACCTTTTGCTCGGCCTCTCTTACCAGTCCATTGTGTTTGTTTCGTAGCTCGATAAAACGCGCGTCTTGCTGGTCATACTTCTCTTTCAGTTCCCATTTAATCATTCAAAAACACTCCTTTAATGTATTGAAAAAACCGGATGTACCACGGCTTCCGCGGCTCCGGATTCTCTTCGATTTCTTCGGTCGGCTTGTCTTCTTCCTTTTCAAGAAAAATGTCCTCAAGTATCGGGTATATCGGAGAGCCTGGCGATAACTGCCTATATAAACCGCTTAGTGAACTCGAAGGAACAAGCGTCACCTTTACGCCTGCTACAGGCAGAAACAACTTGAAAAGGGTCTCGCTGTCCGTTTCGATTTCGACGGTATCAACGTTGTGGAGGCGCATAGCATCAAGGACATTATCGATAATCGCGAGCTCCTCCACGCCGTCAATACCGCGAATTATCTGATCTGCGTGTGTCCCGGTTTCGTCGAAAAAGTTGATAGCAATAGCCTTAGAGGACCCTATCTCTTTAATGATGGCTTGGAATAGCGGTCTCATACGGGACTCACATTGACGGCAGTGGTCTTACCGCTGCGGATGTTTTGCTTCAAATCAAATCTGACGCGTGTACCCCGCTTTAATCCATCGGCATTCGGACTATCACTAACGTGAAAGAATATTTCTCTATCGTCGTCGTCAGGCGAGATGAATCCGAAGCCTCTCGCTTTAATTGGAGCCGCAATCGTTCCGGTAAACTCGCCACCTGTATTCGGATTCTTTGCGATTTGCCTTACCGTTGACTTACCGAGACTCGGACCGATCAACGAGTGGACTTCCGCCATCTCTTCTCCTTTAAGTCCGTCCCACACAATTCCGTTCTTCATTTCTTACCCCTCCGTTTTTTATTCTTTCCGGCAACAATCAGCGGCGCGAACCTGCGTATAAACTCTTCGGAAACCGCCTCGCCGTAATAAATCGTAAACTCGGATCCGTCTTCGTCTCGCAAGGTGACGAGTCTTCGATAATACTCAATGGGTTCGATTGATACGACCCGTATTTTCTTAGCCACTGACTGCCGCCCCCCCCCCATTTTCCGCGCTGTGACTTGCCTCGAATAGTAATTGGCCTACTCCGAAATAGGTGATCAGAAACCCCTTATCTGGCGCGGCTTTCAAACGCCTAAAGGTGGAATTATTGAGCAGCCTTACGTTGTTTCCGTAACCGGTCGGCTTGCCTCCGTCTTGACTTCGCGCATGTCGGGCAGAATCTTTGCCGGTTCGATTTCCGCGAAAAAGGCAGTCGGCATTCTTGACATTTGGCGCCAGGCTCAGCGTCGGACGAGAAATAAGCGTCTTCTAGCGCAGGATCAATCGGAAGCACTGAGCGTTCAAATTCCAGGCACCGCATATCACCGGCCTCAATGAACGGTAGCGCCTGCGCATCCGTGCGGAACCATTGGCAGCGCGATTGTCCGTTGGGTTCGAAGCGGCATCCGTCAGTACCGGTGAAGGCGGCGCAGTGATTGCGGGCTAACGTTTGGATTCGTTTCAAGCAGTCGCTCATTATTACACTCCTTTATTAACGCGGTGAATGACTAAAGTTTTTGGGCAAAAATAAAAGCGCCGTGTTAAAGCGCCAGTTTTTCGGATTCTTTCGCGCGTTCGATCGCTTCGACAATATCCGGACCAGTGCCGAACGTCTGAGCGATTTTAACACGCAGATTTCTTGTTACGCCTCGCCGCCCGTTCTCGACATCGGAAATGAGCGATTGACTGACGCGCAGCTTATTGGCGAAGTCCGCTTGTGTCATGCCGAGCATAATCCGGATTCCTCTAACTGCTATTCCGTTCATAATGGCAAACCTCCCTATAAATTTGATTTAACGCAATAAGTCCAAAATAAACATTCGGGAACGTACGTTCCCTCTCTCACTATTATGTGTGGATGTACGGGGTATTAAGCCGATCTCCGAACTTCATCCGCAGATATCTCGCCACGACTTCCGGCCGTCTCTTTTTAGTGGTGACAGGTCCGCTCTCACCTTTTTCGGAAGGACGGTAAGGCTTAAAATGCGATGATACTTGTTTACTGTCCATCGTTACTCCTTGCGGCTTCTTCCGCCCTCCTCTGCTCTTTGCCCGAGCCTTCCGATCGATACTATCATCCGTATAGCACCGTTCTGGGAACCGATTAACGTGGTACAACTCGTATGGGCTATAGAATGGATACTCATGTTGTTGACGCTCGCGGTCTCTTATTCTTCGGTCATCTCCATCATTTCTAAGACGGCGTATACGAAGCATATCAGACCAACGTGAGCATCGCGGACCGCAGCGCTTAGCGTTTCTTGCGGGACTAGTGTCGATGAAATAACTCCGGCAGCTTTCGCACACTTTGCGTCTTTCTAATAATGCCGGAGTAAGCAGATTCATCTCTATTTCCTGGTACGCCCGAGCTGCTCCACCTAACGGAGGATACTCGAGGCTATGCTCATCCGTCTCCTCCCGAAAGCGGTCACGTAGCAAATAACCGTCAGCCAAGTCGTCCGCGAGTAAAAAATCCGTCAGCAACTCAACCGCATGAATCTCGCTTTGAGACGGCTTTCCGTTGGTAGTGTGCCCGTACGCAAGCGGCAGGATGTCCAATACAGCGCGTATCCGGTGAGGCAGCGAAATTTTGGCGTTCTCTTCGTAATACCGCTTGCGCGTGTTCGGAAGGGACGCGCGGATCGCGGCAAGCAATTCGGTGCTGTGGAGAGACCGAAAATGTTCGTCGAACTTGCTGTGAACATACTGCTCGATTGGAGTGGTAATTAACGTCATTTCAGAAACCGTGGTATTTTCTCGAGTTAACTGTCTTGCTGCTTCCATTGAATTTCCCCCTTAAATTTCGTATTTACTCCACGCGATTAGCAGCGAACGCATTCGGCTCGATGGAATGTATAGCCTTATCGGTTCCCCTTTACGGATACGCGACCGCCATACCCATTGAAGCAAGTCGGATACCGCCAATAGGTCTTGATTAATCGGGATCCCCCTATCTTGAAAAAACGCGCTCTCATACGGATGCATGTATCGATTAAACACGTACGCGAGCGCCCATCGATCCGCATACTCATTCGTCGCCCTCGCGTTACAATGAAGGAAAGACTTCGTATACCCCTTTCCGCTTAGTCGGCTTCGATAATCCTTTTTCGTCGTCCACAGGATTTCGTGACTGGCTGCGCCGCAAATGTTACGGAAGAAGTTGTTAAGATTTCGTTTGATCTGCACGAAGACATCAGGCTCGTAAAAACTGAATCGCCGGCTACTAAATGCATGAGTCATGTCGCCAACTGCGTTCATCGGCCCCTCGTATATATCGATCAAGCGGATAACGTCCTCTCGTCTTTCATTTTCGTGGCAGTAATCCGCCAACACATAACGCCCCCCCTCCGCTTTCTCAACGGACTTGTACTCGTAACTGATTCCGTGAAGATCGTAATAGTAACGCTGTAGTTGTCCGTCAAAAAGATACGTCATGACGATGACGCGATTGAAAGCGTTAAAGATCGCCGGCGGGAACGTCCATATAAAGAAGTTATCCCGATGACAAAAGAGATTGCCGGCCTTAGCGAGATACTTAATATCGTTGAAGCGCGTCTCAGTTATCCCTTCGTCGGCCCATATGACGCGGTTGTCTACCACTTTTATTCGTTCCGACTTCAATAGCGTCTGAATGTCGGCGCGGCTTATGTTTACCGCCTCGATCACGTCCATTACTTCGTCAAGTATAAGCGTGTAACCAGCCCCGGTAAGTAGTTCGGTCAGCTCCTCGTCCGCAGTCTGAAAGAGCGAATGGGTTGCCGCGATATCGTCACCAGCCGCAATGCTGGCCTTGAGACTATGCATCTTCTTCCGCGCGTGATTCCGATTGTTTGGTTCAATGAACCGGCGCGAGGTTACCGCCCCTTTAATCCGCGAGATTTCATCCAGATATGGCGTGATGTAGATAAAGCGCTCATTTGCCGGCGCCTCGTTAATGTGCTGGATCGCCCAGGACGTTTTGCCGCTCCCCATAATCGAATCAATTACCGTTACTTGCGTCATATATGACCGCCTCCTCTATAGTTTTAGCGCCGCTACTCCATAACGTGGTCATTCGTGTGTCTGCGTTAAAGACTGGCGCGCCATCTATGATATTGCCTACATGAATAACTGCCTTGAGCTTGCTTCGTGAGTTTGCGCAATAGATATATCCTTCTGTGACTTCTGTCGCGATAGAATTTGATAATGTCCGGGGACGCGGTAGCGGACTCGGAACGACGGGCGCTCTTTCCCGGAGTTAAGGGCTTTCGTCACTTCGTTCCTCACCTCCGCGATAAAAGCAATCGCGTCGGAACGGTTATCACAAAAAAGTGCTAAACGTGTCTGAAAAGCCGCGTCGTTATTGGGTTTTCTCGCGTTTTCCTTAAAGAAACGTAGTAAAAAGTGATACCGGAATGGAGTAGCAAGTGTGTCGTTTATGAAATTGATTTAGTCTTTCTCCAACAACTTCATCTCTCTTAATTCCATAGTCAATTCATCAATGTATTGAAAAGCGCTCGTAAGTTCAGATTGTAGGGTTTCTATAAGTAGCATCATCTCGTATGATCTTCCGATAACCCTTGCGTTTCGAACTGGCGACCCCTTCTCAAATTTTCTCAATGTGCTTGAGGAAAAACCCGTCATAGTTGCTGCATCAGCTAGAGATATGCCGCAATTCAAACGATCCTCACGCAGATGGCATGCAATTACTGCCCACTCTGCTTCACTTGCTTGGATAAATTTTTCGCGTTGTTGATTAAGATACATTTCCAATAAATCAGGATCATGAGGCAGTTCTCTGGCTAAAAGCTCTTCTCTTGACTGTACGAGGGTATGCTTTTTTCTTTTATTTCCGTCGCTTCCGTTGATTTTCATTTCTCATCGTCTCCCTTTTCGTTTGAATTTGTTTTCCTACTAAACATGTTCCATCTCGACCCAGCTTTCGCACACTTTTAAAAATTATTTCGCTGCCTCTATTAACTGAGACGTAAGCCAATCGGGTACCGTACATCCTGGCGCAAAATTTTCCGCGAACAATAACCCATCGGACACTCCCGCATCCTATCGTTTTATAGAAAGCGCCGGACGTAGCTCGCACACTTTCATATGATATTGGGACAAAAATTTTAAAAATCGGGACAAAAACCCGAAACCAAACGTTTGTTCCCTCGTATTAATAAACAAAAGAGGACAAGGTTGCCGCCTTATCCTCAATTGCCTCCCCACTCAGCCTGCTAGCGAGGATATTCGCAATACTGTCCGGGAGAGCCTGCAAACTCTCATATCGCGATTGTTCTCCGACTTGTTGGCGCAAATCAGACGAAAAAGTGTCCGCATGGCGATTCTCAACCGTTGCCGCGGAAGAGATACGGACGGTGGTCACGTTTGGCGCCGCGACCGATAAAACTTCGAACCTGGGCCGATCATACACGAACTCCTCTCCGCTCATCAGCCGTTCGCGCGGCCGGCATCATCGAGGGCGGAAATCATAACGAAAACTCAACGTCGACGCCAGTATCAAGTACGTCGCGACATAGGAAATGCAAAGCGCTGGTACGTTCCAACTCGGCACGGATCTCCGGAATAGCGTCCGGCCCCTTATCCTGCGATATGATGACGGGCGGCGCATCGTCGGTCCATACGTAATAGTCGTTCTGAGGCGCGACACGAGCGATCCATAGCGCGCCATCAACTTCATACATAGCGGTGGTCGGTTCGGTGTGTACGATCCATGCGTCCACCATCTCGGATTCAGACGGCGTATAGACGAGTAGCAGCGGCACGCGATCGAGAATCATGCGAGTACCTCCCGAATCACCATTGCGATAAACCAGGCCAGGCCGCGAATCAAATTTCGTTGGGTTCTGCGGCTTATTCGACGAGTGGTCGTGCGATGCGAGCGCGAAAGACCATTGTTAACCGTTGCTTGCATTGTAAATCACCCCCGTAAAGAACCCTAGTCGGTGGAGCTGTAAATCGGACACCTCCGTGCATCCTTCGGTAAACCCCTCAAGTATGCCTGCGGCGGTGGTCGGTAAAACTGACGCCAGCACACGGACGTGAACGTCGATTTCCTGGCGTGCGCCGCGCTCCGGTGTCCATACGAGAATGGCACGGTTATCGCGTCGGGAATAGCGGTAGCCGATCGGATATAGGTCGGGCGTGACGGTAATTTCGAGGGATGGCGCGTGTGGTCCGCGGTAGACTTCGATTGTTGATTGCATTCTTTATTCCTCCTAATTGAATAATCTGAAACGATTTGGTACCATATACGTAATGTATCTTAGTTCACTTTTCAACATGTAAACTAGTTGACTTGATTACTACTTTACACACCTTGATTGGTATTGTCAACGGGTTAATTTGATTTTTTGGAGGAATTTTTCATGATAAGATTCTCGCTCGACAAAATAATGAATGAACGTGGATTGAATCAAAAAGATATAGTTGAAATGTCGGGGATAAACCGGAACACCATCAAAGCCCTGGCAACAAATGCGAATACGCGGATAGACTTTCCAACGTTAGACGCCCTTTGCCGAAGTCTTAAGGTATTGCCTGGCGATTTAATCGAGTACATCGAGGTTCATCCGAATGATAACGCGTGATTTATCGCAGGATGTCCATTTCTTCGCGGCTGCCCTGTCGGAAACACTCGTATCCGTTTGGGAAGAAGATCCGTCCGGTGAGTATTTCGAAGTCGAACGCGGAATTATCGATCGGTACACGGCCGATTACGTGCGTGTCCGTAACGTTGAGAGCGGCGTAAGAACACATTACTCGCGGGATACTGCGATGTTTAAGCGAATATAAACGAAAGCCCCTCCAGCACACCGCCGGTGGGGCAATTTTGGGTTTAGATTAACTTTTTTTCTTGCATATCTTCTTCGTTGTACTTTTTCATAGCTGCCTCACCTAACAAATATAAAAAATAATGTTCCAAGGCATCATTTATCACACGAGACTTGTTCCTCTTTTTCATTTGGCTAGCCCATTCCAACGGAGCCTTGTTTTGTTTTCGAAGCCTAAAAGCAGTGGGTATGTTTTCCTCGTCGTAAGGAGTCTTCTTTCTCTTTTTTCTTGGTTCGTAATTTTCCTCCGAGTTTTTCTTTTTCTTTTCTGACAATACTTAATACCTCCTTATTTTTTCTTGAATTGAATATTATCATACCTTCGTAATTTTATCACGAATTTTTTATTGACTTCGTTATTAATTCGTGTTATATTCGTTTGTTATTGCGAATCCATCGTCAATCTCGCGTCAGACTGCGTTTACTTTGCGTTTCAATGCGTTATTTTCTCCTCAACAACGGAAATCCCATTGATCGTTAACATACGCGGACTTAGCTGAACCAAAAACGCCTACCAAAACGGAGGCGGTTAACGGTTTATTATCTAACTGAAATGATTTCATCTACTTTTATCCATTCCCAATCTTCAGTCCCTATTGCAAATTTAATTTCTCGCCTGTGAGTATTCAGCGATGTTACAATCCCACTCAATTTAATATCTTCGTATTCATCGTATATCGTTAATGTAATTGCGCACTGTTTGTTAAACGACTCTGCTAGTGCACGCTCAATTAGTTCCATCTCCTGAGAATCGAGAGTTGGTCTCGATCTCCGCCCTTCTTCGTGTTGATAACGGATTATTGCCTCCTTGTGTTCCGGCAACATCATGCGACTTGACTCCCACAGTCCGTTACCCTCTAACTTTTTACGTGTAGTCATTCGAATCGTCCTCCAATCATAGCTGACTCTGTCCTCCATCAATTATATAAGAACATATGTTCCCCTTTCAATACAATGACATAACTTACCGCCTCTTTCACTCGCTAACTAGCGCTATAATGCGGTAAGGAGGCGTTACTATGTTTATTGACCCGATGTTACTTGCAACCGCGCCTGGTCCGTTCTCAGACTCGCGTTTTATATTCGAACCTAAGATCGACGGCCACCGCTTGATATACTCGCAACAGAATGGAGTCGTCCGCCTATACACGCGCCATAACAACGATTGTACGCGCCAGTATCCCGAGATTAACGGTTCAACCGGCGCCTTATTTCCGTACGACATCGTTTTAGACGGCGAGATTGCATGCGTTGATCCGGCGACCGGCAACTCGGATTTTGAGGCCGTCATGACGCGATTCCAGGCGAAGAAGGCCGATAAAATTGCGGCATTATCCGTTTCACAACCGGCCACCTTCGTCATTTTCGACGTACTGCAATATAACGGCCGTGATTTGCGCCGGCTGTCGCTTATGAAACGCAAGGAAATACTCGCGCAAGTACCGTTACCGTCGGCAAGCTTCGGCTTTGTTCCGTATATTGAAGGCGCAGGAGAGGCGCTATACGAGCAGATCGAGGCGCGCGGCATGGAGGGCGTAGTAGGTAAGCGGAAGGATAGCGTATATGAAACGGGGCGGCGATCGGATAGTTGGCGGAAGGTCATTAATTGGTCGTACGCGGACGTATTTATAACGGGATATCGAAAAGAGGAGTTCGGTTGGTTGGCGGCTGTACCGACGTTAGACAACGCAAAAATGCGCCCAGCCGGTATTATCGAGCTAGGCGCAAATCCTACGCATAAGAAGGCGTTTTATAACGTTGTAAAGCCACTTATTACCGGTGAAGACCGCAATTTCGTGTATGTGGAGCCGCGGATTCGTGCGCGTGTGAAAATGCGGAACTGGACGCGGTCGGGAATGCTGCGGAGTCCGGTGTTTACGGAGTTTATAATTTGAAGAAAACAGGTTTATTTTTTATTTCGTCGTACTTCTGATGCACAATCTTTTGATAGTCCAATAATAACGTCTGCAGTTCTACCGCGATTTTTAAATAATTGTTTATTTTCTCTTCAAGTAACCCGAAACGCTGCGTAGTCAAATAGTTAATCTCTAGCCCATCATAGTAGAAGGAAAACCCGCCTAATGAAGAATATTTCTCTTCGAATTTTTGGTAGAAGTCCCAATCTAAAGATTCTATTAGAGATGGGATGAACCCGTTAAGGCTGTTGATATAGTCATTTAAATAGTCAGCATGCAGTTGAAGAGTAGAATGTCTGTCAACTTCATCCGTTTCGATGTCAAGAATTTTTTCGCTTTCAACTTTCAGAATGTATCTCATATCATTATTGTTAACTCGATGCAATTGTTTAAGCTCATTTTCGTATTTTACTATTAATTGCTCTTTTTTCTGATTAAGAAGAGGTACTCTAATACCTAATATAGTGATTACTGCGACTACCATTGAACCGATAAAGGCTAGAAGGTCCCACTCGTTAATTTTAACATAAGGTATAAAAGCAATTATGTATGCGATAAGAATAAAAAACATACAAGTCGTAGCTAATATTAAAAAGATAGTAAGTAGATATTTATTAAGTTTAGATTCGTCCTTGAACAAAGCGGTCTCTCCTATACTGCATATTTAAACTTACAATTCTCGCGAAGATACCGCGCATCTCCAACCTTGACGCTATTCTCCGTAATCTCCTGAATCCGGCCGCAACCGACCAGCTCGTCCGAAATAAACACGGCAATAGGCGTCTGATCTAGCATCGCGGTATAAAAATGTATATCCGCAGTTAGCGGCTTCATAAATCGTCCCATATCCGAAATTTTACCATATTGCGACAAAGTTGTCCGCAAGAAAAAGACCGCCAGGTTAGCGGTGACGGTCCTTAATCAATTTTCCTATAAACTCCTTTTTTAAGCATTATCCACTTTCCACTCTGCCGCAACGCCCACCACATTGCACTAGACCTGGACTTTTTAAAGGAATCAAATTCCGTTCTATCATATCCAGACCTCTTAAATGCTTCCACAAGTTATAAACTTGTAACAACTTTTCCCTGCTCAATGGATTTCTCAAACTGCATTAAAAACTGAAACAATTGTTCGTTGAGAACGGGCTTCTTTTCCATGACTTCGCTCCTATACTAAACCATCGATCATACCTCGATAATAACTACCTTTTGGTCCGCGCCAACAACGATATCCGCAGCGTCCGTCGGTTCAGGTATCTCGTCACCATCCGTCTCCATACCGTAGAGATGCAGCGCGAGACAATCCTTCGCCATGTGTAGCGCTTCGGCGTCATCGTCTCCGCAGGTTAGTGCGCCTGGAAGGTCCGGAAACTCTACGGAGATGCCGTCGTCTGCGTATGTAAAAATTGCGGGATACTTAATCGTTTATCACTCGTTTCTATAACGATATGTATTGCGGAAAAACAATGCCGCGAGACCAAACGCAATTAAGTAAACATAAACAAATTGTTGTAACGTTACCTTCACAGGTGTAAAATAAAATTGACGATATCGGAATATCGTTATACTGTTATCTCCCATAGTAATGTGTGAGGTAAGGGTAATTGCTAATTACTTTATATAAGGGTAGCTCATCTCTTGGCGGAGGTATGCGGGCTACTCTTATTTTTTCGTCAATGCGATTAAATCAATAATAACACCGAACAATACTACTACGAATGTCATTGCGGTAAATATCAAAGATAGTAAATTCTTATTCAAAGACTCACCACCCGAGCCGCTTACCTCACAGTATATATTCTAGCATGTTTTGGGTGATGTGCCTTAGCAAAAAATCCGTCGACTATACATATTTTCTTTTAAATTTCCGCGCCTCCCACTCCGCCAGCGCTTCCGCATAGCACTCGTGGAAAATCCCCACCGGAGAATAAACGTCTGGCTTTGGCAATCCCGTCCGGAGATCAACGGCCTTGGCGAAATACCGATCGGCAGCCAGCGCAATAACCTCCGCCTCTAATCGCCCACTAAATCTACGCGTCAGCATCGCGTATATATCCTCGAAATAGTGGTCGTAAAGACTTGCGGTATCGTTTAGCGGCAGTTTATGCAACGCTTTAGCCAGCGCGTGAAGGATCGCGTTATCCGCGCTCTTATTACCTTCTTTCTTAAAGTCATTATTATTAAAATCATTAATTACTTGTGGCGACTTTTCCGTTTGCGGTTTTTCCACGTACGGAATTTCCGTTTGCGGGGAATCCGGACCTGGATCGTCAATGATAGGCCGCTCATATATAACGGTCTCCATGCCGGTGATTTTCTGCGATTCATCACGTGTCTGCCGGCGCTCAACATAGCCGCAGGATTCGAGTTCCTTAATCGCGGAATACACCGCATCTCGACCGTCCTTTGACCGTTTAACCAGATCGGAAGTGAATACGCGCCAGTTTGACGGCTTAGAGAGTAAATACGCGAGAAGTCCCTTCGCTTTCCAGGAGAGACGCTCGTCCGATAAGAAGAACGGATCAATGATCGCGTAGCCGCTCTCACGCTTGGAGACGCGGACAATGCCGCCAGAGGGTTTCGTCATATTAACGGCCTCCCTTGCGGCTTGTAAGGCGTGTTAGCGGGCTGTAGCGCTTATGTTCGTCCGCCAGGCTTCCCTCGCTAATTTGGACGTATTTTCGCGTTGTGGCGATGTCTGCATGCCCCATTAACTTTTGTAGGTGGAATATCGACATTCCGTTCTCAGCGGCCATCGTCGCAAAGTTATGACGCAGCACATGAGGGGATACTGACCTGCCAAGCTTCGCCTTTGCCGCGTAGTTATCGAACGACTTCTGAATCGTCTTCTCACTTAGTTGCTCGCCATAATTTGTCGTAAATACATATGTAGTATCAAAGCTCGATTCCGTTTCCCTTATAAGCTGCTTTAATAAACGCGCAGTCTCAGTCGATAACGGAAGCGTCCTCGACTTGCGATTCTTATTCTTCGATGCCGGCAACGTGATCGATTTTCTCACGAAATCTATTTCCGACTTTTCTAACGCGCAAATCTCGCCGAGACGAATGCCTGTGTCCAGAATCAACGTCATAATAACGTAATCCCTCCACTGCGCCCATTGTCGTTGATCTGGCGCCTTCATAAACCGACGCAACTCATCATCGCTTAGAGGCGTAACCGTATCGACATCCTGACGCATTAGGGAGACGTTAGCGGCCGGATTGCGCTCGATTACCTCTTCCTCGTACAATACTGAAAAGAACGTCTTTAAAACGCGGATCCGGACGTTTACTGATGCCGGCGAGAGTCCACGCTTCCCCTTCTCAAACTCCGCTTTAAACGGATGACCTGCGTAGTATTCCTTATCCGTCGCGCACCATAAAACATACTCACGCAATAGATCGGCCGTTACCTCGCGTACTGTTATTTCGCCGTAGTGTTCCGCAACCCACTCGATAAAGTAATTCATATTTTGTACGTAGCCGCTAATCGTCCGCTCCTTTAAGTTGTTGGCGCGCTTTATTTTAACAACGAAGTCGACGGCCTCCTGCAGCGTATAAGAAGGTAACGCTACATTATCGATCGGTTGCCGCGTCCCCACCGTTTTACGACCGGTTCTTTTATCCATAAACGAAAAAATACCCCCTACGCGATAACACGTAGAGAGTATTCCGGAATCAGTTAGGCGTTTCGTAATCAGCTAGCGCCTTAACGTATGTATTTCGAACAGCTTGCGCTTCACATATCGTATTGAAAACCGCGTAATGGCGGGACTTTACGTATGGTGGCGGAAAGGGTGGGATTCGAACCCACGCACGCCTTGCGACGCCTAGCTGATTTCGAGTCAGCCCCCTTGGGCCTCTTGGGTACCTTTCCACAGCAGAATTGATTATATCATGAAAATAAGGCTTGGTCAATACCTGTTCTTATTCGATCCTGAAACACCGATCCAATAGCCATTTAACCTAAAGAGGCTGAAGGCGCGAAATGGTTACGCCTCCTCTGCCCCTTCCTGCTCCTGAGCTGACCTCAGCACCTTCTTCATATTTTTCTCGAATTTGGCTCTCGGTATCAGCACACTATGCTGGCACTTCGTACACTTGATCCGGATATCCATCCCCATGCGGATAATTTCCATCTCATTATTCCCGCAAGGATGCGGCTTCTTCATCTGTACGATATCCCCTAGTTGAAATACCTTACGCTCCATCGCTACCGCTCCTCCGTAATCAATCACATCTTATCTATTATATATCATCGGATGCCGACATGATCAAGCCTGGGCCCGTTCCTGACCTTTATCCCGCGCTTCAATGGCTTGCTTAATATCGGTTAAAATCCGCCGTTCGACCGTTTCCCGCGCGTTCGGATTACATTCGGCAGCAATGCGCACCACATACTCGGAGGTGCTCAGCGATTGGATTCCCAAAACATCCGGCGTTCCCTTAACATCCGGACACCGGTCCATAATATTGCTGAGCGCAGCCTGAATGAGTGTGATTGTGTCTTGTAGCTGCTGTTCGTTCTTGACCGGCAGATCGACCACGGCAAGGGAATTGGAGAGGGAAAAGTTCGTAACGCTCGTGATTAATCCGTTTGGAATAATATAAATTTCTCCGTTGAAGCCTCTTACGCGTGTCGTGCGCAAGCCAATAACCTCTACCGTCCCCCGGTATTCTCCGCTCTTAATGACGTCCCCTACGGCAAACTGATCCTCGAAAATAATGAAGAACCCGGTAATAACGTCCTTCACCAAGCTCTGAGCACCAAAACCGATTGCAAGGCCCAACACACCGGCACCGGCCAATAGCGGACCAAGCTTGAATTGGAACTCCGCCAGAATAATCAGGATCATGACAAAGTTACATACAAACGAGGTTACATTTTTCAGCAGCTCCCCTACCGTTACAAACCGCCTTGCATTGACTTGGATCCGGCTTTTTTCCTGTCTTAGCAGAAACCGATCGATCATTTTATAAACAATACGTATGACGATCCGAGTTAGGATGAAGATGATGATGACCCGGATAGCGGACGAAAGAATGTGCATCCACATCACTTCATTCGTTAACCATGCCCAAATCTGATCTTTCAACTGCAATGCCTCCTCTCCCATTTGCTCAAAATTTTCTGGATCAGCTGGATTCTCTGTCAGATAGCCCATTGCCTTCATTCGTTATTTCCTCCCTAATCTTCGATGTTCACATAAATCTGGTTGTCATTGAGAGCAAATATTCCTCTGATCTCCACTTGCTCCCGCCTGATGATATCTTGAACCTCATTTAACGCATCAGGCGGAAATTGAATCGACAATGCGCATCCTGCGGTAATTTCCTTCGGAGTCGGAAACAAATCAATTTCGATATCCGCATACTCCAGCAGCATCTCGGCACGCAGCGCCTGCTGGGTGGAATCAAAAGCAATCAGCATGGCTTCCTCCACGGCTTTATCCCTCCCTCCATCTATCAGGCCTTGTATTCAACCACCCAGCCGTTCATTCACTTCCTTACCTCTCTTCCTTCGCTTCCCACTCTATTACGTAAGCCTCTGCCCTCTATTATTGTATTGCCACCATCTAAGAGATTTATATACGATATTCACCTTTAACATGAAGCCAAGCATTGAGCCCTTGAACGGCCGAGCCTTTCCCCGTTCAGCCTGGTTTTGGGATTTTGAAAAGGACCTCTTCTTAATATTTCATGGCATCGCAAAGTATAAAAACAGTCTTTCATCCATATACTGATACTACCAAATGCAGACGAAAGGAAGATTCTATGAACAGGCTATCTAAAATAACGTCTCGTTCTGATACCCCGAGCTTGAAAATATCCCATACCGATCCTGATATTCACTCTGCCATTATTCATCGCTTGCTCTTCCATCTGTCGGATGTCCGCGTCCAACAAAGGCCGCTTGTCATTGTCTGCATCGGCACTGACCGTTCAACCGGCGATTGCCTTGGACCGCTAGTCGGCACCTCTCTGGCACGTTATAATAGTCCGTTGTTCCATCTATACGGTACATTGGACGAGCCTGTCCACGCCATGAATTTGAAGGAAACACTGACTGCAATCTATGAGAAATTCGACAACCCCTTCGTCATCGGCATCGATGCCTGCCTTGGCCAATCCTCCAGCGTCGGATCGATTCAGGTATCGGATGGACCGCTCAAACCTGGTGCCGGCGTGCATAAAGAATTGCCGCCGGTTGGCGATATCCATGTAACTGGCATCGTCAATGTCGGCGGCTTTATGGAGTACTTCGTATTGCAGAACACGCGTTTAAGCTTAGTCATGCGGCTGTCTGATATCATTGCAACCTGTCTATTTGCCGGGATCAAGGAATGGCATCGTTCTACCCTTCTTGCAGCGCAAGAGTAAGTGCCTCTTTCTCCTCCGGAGACAATGGATATTTGGATTGTCCATCTTTGAGCGGCTTGGCATACACATACGAGCTCTCCCGGTTATGAAGACCGGTCAGAACAATCCCTTCCTCTTGATCGCTAACAATAGCCAGGGAGAAGCTCATTTCGTTTCCACGTTCTCCGAATGCATTATAGCGAACAATGCCAACCCGTGATTTCATTCCTTTCAGCTTTCGGTTAATCGAATCGAGCATTTTCTGGTGATCGGCATGACCCTCTTCAATTTCATCCATTTGTACCTTCAATTGAACCAGCAAGCTTTCCAGATCCTCAACTCCGCTCCCTGCCATCATAGCATCATAACGGCGACGCATCCCCCGAAGCTTTGCCCCTTGAACGATGACCGTAATCCATAAGATCAAGATGATCATGATCATTAAGACGACAAACCAATGCAGCTGTTCCATGATCAATTCATTTAATTCAGTCATGCTTTCTTCCTTCCTCTTCTCCATCTTGATCTCTATACTCAGCCATGAATTTCTGCCATAGCCTGAAGCATAAGGCTAATTTCCTCCGGACGGGTCGTTATACCGACACTCGTCCTAACTGCACCCATCCGATCCGTGCCTGCTGCCATATGCGCAAGCGGTGTACAATGGTAGCCGGAACGAACGGCTATCCGGTATTCCCGATCTAATCGAAAAGCTATTTCCGAAGCGCTGTATGTATCCGATACGAATGCCACAATTCCGGTTCGCGCTTCCCCCTGCCCCGGTCCAAGTATCCGAATCGATGGCAGTGCAAGCAGCCCCTCCATCAACACCTGTGTAAGCTCCCATTCATGCTGGTATATCTGCTTTGGCGTCAGCTCCTGTACCTTATGCACTCCAGCCTGAAGGCCTGCGAAGCCGACGGTATTCGGAGTCCCCGCTTCGTACCGATCCGGACGAATCGTCGGATGTTCCAGCGCCTCCGATTGACTGCCCGTCCCTCCATGCAGAAGCGGCTCCAGATCAATATCAGGTGACAGATACAGTCCTCCTGTCCCCTGCGGACCGAGCAGCCCCTTATGTCCGGGGAAAGCGAGCATACCGATATTCATGTCCTCCACATGGATATCCAGCACACCTGCACTTTGAGCTGCATCTACGAGAAGGACAGCGCCTTTCTTCTTCGCGAGCGCCCCTAACTCTTCCAACGGAACAATAGAACCGAGCAGGTTGGAGCTGTGACTGCAGACGATAAGCTTCGTATTTGAGCGAAAAGCCGACTCCACCTCCTGCAGCCTCAACTCTCCTTTTTCATTAACCGCCACGTAGTCTACCTGCACTCCCCGCGTTCGCTTCAAATATTCCAGCGGGCGACGCACGGAATTATGTTCGATCATCGTTGCAATCACGTGATCTCCTTCTCGCAAGTATCCTTTAATCGCTAAATTCAGCGCCTCTGTCGTATTGGATGTGAGCACGATATCATTAGGATTTTTAACTCCGAACAAAGCTGCCAATGCCCTTCTAGTCCCATATAACACACGAGAAGCCTTCACCGCCATGGCATGACTCCCCCGTCCGGGATTGGCTGCAGCCTCCTCCATCGACACTCTCATTGCTTCCAACACTTCGGGAGGTTTCGGCCATGATGTTGCTGCATGATCCAGATAAACGATTGAGTCCACGTTCGCCGCTCCTTCTCAACCCGAAGTTACGTTTCTTTGAAACCCTTGTTCTCCCTCAAATCAAACACATTAGCCTTGACCATTCAACCACAATGTTCATAACTATACTCGTCACACTTTCCCATACGAGCCCAGCGATTCACCTAAGACCTTGTCCCACGAACAAATTCTCGCCTTTTCTTTTACCACAGAAAGACAATTCATATCATTTCATTCGTTCTAATAGGGTTAAACAAAGACATATCTATTTCCCGCTCCGGGAACATCGACATGTCTTTGGTTTTAAGCACGACAACGCAACGATTCTGTTGCACGTCCTCTCGATCTTACGGGCGCTCACCTATTATACAGGATCCTGCACCTGAATTATTTGCAATTTTGATAACTATTACCGAATTATTGGAGCATCTCCAGCAAGCGTTCCAAGTCCTGTTTGCTGTAATAATTCAGCTCGATTTTCCCCTTATCTTTGTTATGCTTGATTTTCACCGTCGTCTTGAACCTTTCTCTCAAGCTTTCCTCAAGATGGTCAATATACGGATCTTTCTTCTTCGTTTTAACCTTACTCTTGTCAACTGGTTTACGATCCAGGTTCTTAACGGCCTCCTCCAATTCGCGGACACTCCACTCCTGTTCCACGCATTGCTTAGCCAGCTGCTTCACAAGCACCGGATCTTTAATTCCGACGATCGCTCTTGCGTGTCCCATAGACAATGTTCCACGTGAAACATTTTCCTTCACTTCCTCCGGAAGAGACAGCAACCGAAGAAAGTTAGCGATATGCGAACGGGATTTCCCGACCTTTAGCGACAGCTCCTCTTGCGTTAAGGAAAATTGTTCCATCAACCCTTGATAAGCCACTGCGATTTCCATCGCGTTCAGATTCTCCCGCTGCAGGTTCTCGATCAATGCTATTTCCATTACCTGCTGATCACTGAATGAACGGACTACGGCAGGAATGGTCGCTTTGCCGCAATATTGAGATGCCCGGAACCGACGCTCTCCGGCGATGATTTCGTATCCCTTTAAAACACTGCGTACAATAATCGGCTGAATGACACCATGCTGCCGGATGGACTCTGCCAATTCCTGAATAGCTTCATCGTTGAACGTCTTGCGCGGCTGGTACGGATTCGCTCGCAACTGAGTCAGCGGAATTTCCACAACCTTGTCATCCTCATGAATAGACAAAGAAGGAATAAGCGCATCCAGCCCTTTTCCTAAACGTTTACTCATACGAGATCACTTCCTTTGCCAGCTCCAAGTATACTTCCGCTCCCTTTGAACGAGGATCATAGGTCATGATCGATTGTCCGTGGGATGGCGCTTCACTCAAACGAACATTTCTTGGAATAATCGTACTGTACACTTTCTCTTGAAAATACTTCTTCACTTCTTCAATAACCTGAATGCCGAGATTGGTCCGGGCATCCAGCATCGTCAACAGCACACCTTCGATCTTCAGCGATGTATTCAGGTGTTTCTGAACGAGACGAACCGTATTCAGCAGCTGGCTAAGCCCTTCCAATGCGTAATACTCACACTGAATCGGAATAATGACCGAATCGGCTGCCGTCAACGAATTAATCGTCAAAATCCCGAGCGATGGTGGGCAATCAATGAGAATATAATCGTATTGGGGTTTGATCAGCTGCAGCGATTTCTTAAGACGCACTTCACGGGAGATCGTGGGAACCAGCTCAATCTCCGCGCCAGCCAATTGAATGGTT
Organism: Paenibacillus sp. FSL W8-0919; assembly: GCF_038003785.1. Taxonomy (NCBI): domain Bacteria; kingdom Bacillati; phylum Bacillota; class Bacilli; order Caryophanales; family Paenibacillaceae; genus Paenibacillus; species Paenibacillus sp. FSL W8-0919. The sequence goes on along the minus strand of NZ_JBBOPV010000001.1, from coordinate 1,214,625 downwards.
GCCGGTATGATGTCGAGCCCCTCTACGTTCGTCCCACATATAGCGTCCTTCGGGTGTACTTCATTGATGATAATATCATAAATGCAATTTGCAACATCGGCTTTATTAATACCAACCCCGCTTGTCGTGTTGCCCTGGGGGTCTATATCCACCAAAAGCACCCGTTTGCCTAGCGTAGCCAATCCAGCTCCCAGATTGACGGAAGTCGTCGTTTTGCCGACACCGCCCTTTTGATTTGCTATGGCAATAATTTTAGACACTCATTTCACCTCAATGTAGGAAGACTCTTCTAAGTAGTCGCAATAGATGATACACAGCCCGAGAGCCGGATATAGATCATATGAACACCCCCAAATCAATAAGCAGATCCGGGTCATTCATCGATGAAAAAAAAGCAATACAGTTATACAAGCTTTTCATCTTTAAACGAAAGCTGTATTTCTGGCTGTGGATGATACCGGTCAATAACGACAAGATTCAGCCCTCCTGAATCGGAAGGTTGAATATTGCCGGCATCATTTTTTTATATTGGATATAACGCTGATAATTTCGAGAATTCATAAACGACCAATATGAGGGTGCCAGCGAAACGTAAAGGGCTTACTTTCGAACTTGAAGCGAAATCATCCCGGAATGCCCCAATTCCATTAACGCTTAAGTCAATGAAACAGGGAGCAACAAGCCTCGGATTCAAACACCTCGTTTATGCTCAATAGAAAAAGCGGCACGATGCATACCGCCTTTACACCCGATTAACGTTTAGGTATTTTGATCACGATTTCATAATGATCTTCATGATCGTTCTCTGTTGTCTTGATGGCCATGCCTGAGCCTGAAACCATATCAATCGATTGACGGATCGTATTCAGTGCTAGACGAACGTCCTTGCTATAGGAGATCCGTTTGGCCTTCTTCATCGTTGTTACCTCTTTATAGAAGGCAATGCGCGCCTCCGTCTGTTTCACATTCAGTTCCTTGGTGATGATCTCATCCAACACCTTCAGTTGGGTCTCCTCATTGTCCAAAGAAAGCAGTGCACGCGCATGGCGTTCCGTGACTTTACGTTCCATTAATGCTGCTTTGACCGGTTCCGGCAGCTGCAGCAGACGGATTTTGTTAGCAATCGTCGACTGGCTCTTGCCAAGTCTCTGCGCCAAGCTTTCCTGTGTTAATTGATGAAGGTCGATCAGCTTCTGATAAGCAACGGCCTCTTCAATTGAAGTAAGCCCTTCGCGCTGCAAATTCTCGATCAGGGCAATCGATGCTGCCTGAGAATCGTTGAACTCCCGAACAATAGCCGGAATCGTATCCAGACCCAGCTTCTTAACCGCACGCCAGCGGCGTTCCCCGGCAATGATTTCATACACGCCGTTACGGACCCGGACAACGATCGGTTGAATCACTCCATGGGTTCTAATCGTCTGGAGCAACTCATCAATTTTCTCATCATCAAATATCGTCCGCGGCTGGTATGGGCTGCTGACAACCTCGTTGACCGGGATTTGTTTCACTTCATCCCCTTGGTTACGCTCTGCCGCCAAGCCAAACAACTTCGAAAATTGTTCTTTCATTCCGTATATTACCACCTAATTTCATGATAGCATGGATGAGCCCCCGACAATCATCAGAGCCGGCAAATACCGGCAGGCAAACTACCGCCCTGCAGTTTACACTGCTAGCCTCGGCACCCCATATCCCCTATATGTGGAAGCCGCTTATGTAGTAATAGAGCCAGGCATTTCCCTGCAAAAACATACTTCATGCAAATTGAGAACCAACGCCATCATCATCTTCGCTGGGCGCACTTCTCTGAAAAGCCGCATTCAACACGACTAATTCTTGAAAGATACAACAGGAGGTAATATCATGATGTCATTACATTGAATATCTAACAAGAATAGATCTATACCTCTACTCGTGCAGCAAACCATCGTGAATAGGACCGCCTTCAACAAATGGACATCGCTGTCTCAACAGCTATTCTCCGTCGCTGTGTGGTAGCCGTTCGTCTGCACGAAGCAAGGATGGGCGAATCACCTTGATCGAACCTTTCGGTGCCCATCAAAGAACGGGCTAAGTCAGCCCGCCTGCTTGTATAATGCTACGATTCTATTCTACCACTTTTTGTTCTATAACTCTATTCTCCAAAATCACCTTTTTTCCTGCATTTCTCGTTTTGATTAGCACTCATTTATGTGAAATCTCACAAAACAATAACACTCATACCTTCCTATTTGAATAAAGGCATAGTCGGTTTTTATCCTAAGTGATTGGTAAGGTAGATTCATAGTTTTTGTGAATTCCTTCATAAGTAGAAGTTTCGTTCCTCTACAATGGGTTTTCCCAAAAATGTTCCATGCCGACTGCGTAATGCCCGCCATGCCATTTAAGGCTGGAAATGGGCGTCAACCATCACGCATGCAAATAGGTTTTGCTTTGGTAAAGCAATATGCTATCAGGCTTCAAATTTTATGCTTTATACTCCTATCCTTCATACTTCATTCTTCATACTTCATTCTTCATACTTCATTCTTCATACTTCCTGCACCATGTTAGTCACCTTATTTTTGCCTATGATCAACTCCACTCCCCCCCTATCAAATGTTTCACGTGAAACATTTGCATAATTTCTACCAACTAGCGGATCGTAGTCACTTTTATAAGCTCTTGGAGAGCACGCTAGTGCATGCAAACCAACAAAGTCTAGAATTTAAAAACAGAGTCTGCCCATGGCCTTTTATAACCGCAAATTCCATGAAAGCAATTAATGTATAGGGTTTAACTTGAACAGATTCTCGAGCTGATGGCCCAGCATGGCCGCTTCTCATTGAATGCGTTGGTTCCGGCCGTTCAACCGGCGATTGTCTTGGGCCGTTAGTCGGAACGTCTCAGGCACGTTAGAATAACTCGTTGTTTCATGGATTATGGATCTCTAACGAACTGATCTGTAACTGACTACTTTAATGATGATTTATAGCTGGTCTTATAATTGATCTTGCAGCTAAGCTAGCAACTGATTTTGCACTAGCTGTTCTTACAATTGAGGATACGGGGTGTGAAAATATGCTGTGTGAAATCGGTATATATAAAATAATGACTCTTGGTATGTGGCGGCACACCAGATTATAAAACGCCAAAAAATACATCCTTGGATCCTTAAATCCTTGATTTGTTCTAAATCATACCATAGCACAAAAAAGAAGGACCCGCCTTGGGTCCTTCTTTACATTTACCTTCACGGATGCCGTCTGAACGATGCTGCAAATTTCACGCCATCAATAATGTGACTATGCCCCTGCAACTTGACCAACCATCCAATCCAATAAGCAAACATCTCTGATCATCGCTTTGCGCATCCCCAGCATGCCACAAGACCTCTTAGAGCGGAGATTTGGCCGCTGTCCCCGCTTTGCGCGGGTATTTGGCCGGGGTAGCGCCCTTCTTGTCGATAATGACGATGTGGCGGTCCGATTCCTCAATCGGAAGCGAGAATGAGTAAACTTGGTTCAGGGAGCCTCTTAGCTCTTTCAGGCTGCGAGCGGCTTCCTGGATTTCCTCCGAGGGGTCGCTGCCTTTCATTGCCGCGAACCTCCCTCCCACCTTCGTAAACGGTAGACAGAATTCATTTAGTACCGCCATTCGGGCTACCGCTCGGGCAGTAACCAGGTCGAATCCGTCCCGGTATCCCTGCTTGCGGGCTACCTCTTCCGCCCGGCCGTGGATCAGTTCAACCTGCTCCAAGCCCAACGTCTCCACCACATGCTTCAAAAAGGTGATGCGCTTATTAAGTGAATCTACAATAGTCAGATTCAAATGGGGGAACGCGATTTTGAGCGGAATCCCCGGGAAGCCTGCACCGGACCCGATGTCGGCCATATTTCCGATGTCGGGCATCTTTACGTAGAACGCAAGCGTAAGCGAGTCGTAAAAATGCTTGGTATATACTTGATCCCGCTCAGTGATCCCGGTCAGGTTCATCTTCTCGTTCCATTCCACTAGCAGCTCATAATATTGCTCAAACTGATGAAGCTGCCGATCATCTATCGCGATGCCTTGCTGCTGCAGCCGTTCAACAAATGACTTCTGGATATCGTCCATACCTTATCCTTTCGCTGCGGTTACCCGGTTATAGTGCTCAAGATACACAAGCAGTATCGAAATATCCGCCGGTGTGACGCCACTGATCCGGGATGCTTGCCCAATGGAGATCGGGCGGATTTTGTTCAGCTTCTGACGAGCTTCGATGGCCAAACCGTGAATATCATCGTAGACGATGTCTTCCGGAATCCGTTTCTTCTCCATCTTCTGCAGGCGCTCCACATGACCCAGCTGCTTCTCGATATAACCGGCATATTTGACTTGAATTTCAACCTGCTCCTTCATTTCCTCATCCAATTCATAAGGAGACGGTGAAATCGACTCGATCATCGCAAACGTCACTTCCGGACGGCGAAGGATGGTGAGCAGATTGCTTCCGTCCTGGATAGAAGCCGAACCGGCTGCTTCCAGCATCGGATTTACCTCAACCGGCTTCACCTTTGCTTGACGGAGCCGCTCAATTTCCTGCTCGACCAGTTCTTTTTTGCGCAGGAAATTTGCATACCGCTCTTCCGAGATCAGGCCGATGTCATGACCGATTTCGGTCAAGCGCAGATCCGCATTGTCATGGCGGAGCAGCAAACGGTATTCGGCACGGGAAGTCAGCAAGCGATAAGGCTCATTGGTTCCCTTCGTCACCAAATCATCGATCATTACGCCGATGTAGCCTTGCGAACGGTCCAGAATGACCGGTTCTTTCCCTTGCACTTTGCGGGCGGCATTGATGCCGGCCATAATCCCTTGCCCTGCCGCCTCTTCGTAGCCGGATGTTCCGTTAATCTGACCTGCCGTAAACAGCCCCGGAAGCTTCTTCGTCTCCAGCGTTGGCCACAGCTGCGTCGGAACGATCGCGTCATACTCAATAGCATAACCATTGCGCATCAATTCCACTTTCTCCATCCCTGGAATGGAACGGAGCATGGCCAGCTGTACATCTTCCGGCATGCTGGTGGATAGCCCTTGCACATAATATTCCTTCGTATTTTTGCCTTCCGGCTCCAGGAAAATCTGATGCTTCGATTTGTCGGCAAACCGAACAACTTTATCCTCAATCGAAGGACAGTAGCGTGGTCCGGTGCCTTCGATAAGACCCGAATACATCGGCGCACGGTGCAGATTATCATTAATAATTTGGTGCGTATCCACCGACGTGTACGTCAGCCAGCATGGAAGTTGTTCGTTATCCGACGATTTCGTTTCGTACGAGAAAAACTTAGGATTTTCATCACCCGGTTGAATTTCCGTTTTGGAAAAATCAATCGTATCCTTATGAACCCGCGGAGGAGTTCCTGTTTTAAAGCGGACGAGGTCAAAGCCGAGCTCGCGAAGGTTCTCCGCCAGCTTCACCGATGGCTGTTGATTATTCGGTCCGCTCTCGTACGTCAGCTCGCCCATAATAACTTTGCCGCGCAGGTACGTGCCTGTCGTCACGACGACAGCTTTGGCGCGGTATTCCGTACCGGTCTGTGTCACAACGCCTACGCAGACGCCGTCTTCGACGATGAGGCGGTCAACCATGCCTTGACGAAGCGTGAGCTTCTCTTCCTTCTCGAGCGTTTCTTTCATCGTGTGCTGATAGGAGAATTTATCGGCTTGCGCACGCAATGCATGCACCGCCGGTCCTTTTCCTGTATTCAGCATCCGCATTTGAATAAAGGTTTTGTCAATATTGCGTCCCATTTCCCCGCCAAGCGCGTCAATCTCGCGAACGACATGTCCTTTGGCCGGACCGCCAATCGACGGGTTGCAGGGCATAAAAGCAACCATATCCAGGTTGATAGTGATCATCAACGTTTCGACACCCATTCGGGCAGACGCAAGCGCCGCTTCACAGCCGGCGTGTCCTGCACCGACGACAATAACGTCATACGTGCCTCCCATAAAACTCATGGCTAACCCTCCTATTCGAATATTGTTTTCATATATTAAAGCCTCCACCATGTCTGTGGATCAGCTTAGAACTTCTAAAAAAACTACAACCTGCAGCTTATCGCTTATTATAGAAGAAAAACGATGGTAATGGAGACCAAGAATTGCGGAAGAATATCCGGTCACCCCAATCACCCACAACCTCCGGCTCCGCATTTTCCTTCCATTTCAACAAATTATCCTCCAGCGATTACTTGCCCAGACAGAACTGCGAGAAAATCTGGTCAATCAGTGAATCGCCAACGGCTTCGCCCAGGATTTCGCCAAGCTGCTCCCAAGCGAGCCGCACATCGATCTGGATCATATCGATCGGGATGAGCTGATCGGCCGCTTCATAAGCATCCTGAAGCGACTGCTTCGCTTTTTTCAACAGGGCAATATGCCGCACATTGCTGACATACGTCAGATCCCCGCCTTCGATTCGGCCGCTGAAGAACAAATTCGAGATGGCCTCCTCCAGCCGATCAATGCCCTCCTGTGCCTTCACGGACATCGGAACGATCAATTCATCCGGAACATACCGGTTCAGCACATCCTTATCGAGCTGAGACGGTAAGTCCATTTTATTCATAATGACGATACATTGTCTACCGCGTATTTGTTCCATCAATTCCAGTTCATCCTGATGCAGCGGCTCGCTGGCATTCAGGACGAGCAAAATCAAATCGGCCTCGTTCACCGCATGCCGGGAACGCTCGACGCCGATCTGCTCGACCACGTCCATCGTTTCGCGGATTCCGGCCGTATCCAGCAGCTTCAGCGGAATATTGTTGATCGTCACATATTCCTCGATCACGTCGCGCGTCGTGCCCGGAATATCCGTTACGATCGCCTTATTGTCTTGCGCCAGCGTATTGAGCAGCGAGGATTTCCCTACGTTCGGACGCCCGACAATCGCTGTCGTGATGCCTTCCCGCAAAATTTTCCCTTCCTGGGCCGTCTTCAGCAGCTTGTCGATCTCGCCCATCACTTGACTGCTCTTCTCTTTAATGAAGTCTGCCGTCAAAGATTCCACGTCATGCTCGGGATAATCGATGTTCACCTCGATGTGGGCCAAGGTTTCCACCAGCGTATGACGAAGCTCCTTGATTTTCCGGGACAAGGTCCCCTCCACCTGCTTCAACGCCACCGAGAAAGCACGATCCGATTTCGAACGGATCAGGTCAATGACTGCCTCAGCCTGGGACAAATCGATACGGCCATTCAGGAAGGCCCGCTTCGTAAACTCCCCCGGCTCGGCAAGACGGATGTTCAGCTGCAGCAGCAGATCCATTACCCTTTTTACCGAGATGACCCCGCCGTGGGCGCTGATCTCAACCACATCCTCGGTCGTGAACGACCGGGGCGCCCGCATGACCGTAACAAGCACCTCTTCAAGATTCTCCCTGGTCTGCGGATCTACAATATGGCCGTAGTGGACCGTATGGGATTCCACCTGGCTCAGCTTACGCTTACTCTTAAATATACGCTCCACTTCCGTCACGGCGTCCGGTCCGCTGACGCGAATAATCGCGATCCCGCCTTCACCGACGGCCGTAGAAATGGCTGCAATTGTATCGCTATACATGCTGTATTCACCTCTTTCTATTTAGAACGGGTGCAGATTCATACCCTATGCATTCTGCAACTCGCTGTATCTCCTCTTCGATAACGCCCTCCTCGGGCGTATAACGGCTGCACCAAGCTGTAGCTCGAACAATCGCCCGACTGATGCGCCCCAAAACTGTATCTTGGTAAAAAACAATGACTCCCTTTAACAAGCTTAAGGAGTCATTGATCAACATATACTCTTCTGATTAAGGCTTACGACGATTTCGGAGTGATGACCACTCTGCGATTCGGCTCTTCGCCTTTGCTGTACGTCTTCACGCCGCCGTGGGATTGCAGTCTGGCATGGATGACCTTCCGCTCTGCGGCCGGCATCGGCTCCAACACAATCTCCTTGCGGCTCTTCAGGACCCGTCCGGCAAGCCGGTCGGCCAGATCCTCCAGCGTCTTCTTGCGGCGTTCCCTGAAGTTCTCCGCATCCAGAACGATGCGAAGGTAACTGTCCGAATAACGATTCGCCACGATGTTCGCCAGATACTGAAGGGCGTCCAGCGTCTGGCCTCTGCGGCCGATCATCAGCCCGAGACCCGCGCCGGAAATATGAAGCGTCGTGAAATCTTTCCCCTTTTCCTGCTCGACCGAGATATCCAGCCCCATGGCCTGTCCCGTCTCGCGAAGGAAGCTGATGGCTTCCTCATAAGGGTCCTTCTTCGCCTCAGCGGCTTCCGTGCGGCTCTCTTCCATCGTTGCCACGGCGGATGGTGCCGGCGCGCTCGAGGCATGTGATACCTTCACCTCTGCGGCAGGTGCCGACTGATGGGACGAAGGAGTCATCGGATGGTGTGATTCGCCGCCGGCGCGTTCAGGCAGGAGCGTTAGTTCAACTTTCGCTTCCTTGACCCCGAACAGGCCCAGGAATCCTCTTGATGGCTGACTCAATATTTGAACCGATACACGATCCTGACTTACACCCAAGCGGGCCAGCCCTTGTGCGACAGCTTCTTCAATGGTTTTTCCTGTTGCGACGATTTTACTCATCTCGACTTTTTGGCTCCTTTCGAACCCTTTTTCCCGCCTTTATGACCGCTCTTGTTCCCGGATTTATTGCTCTTTTGACCTTGGGTCGCGCTGGCAACGCTTGCCGTTACAGCTGCCTTGTCATTGTTGCGGTACAAGAAGTAGTTCTGCACGATCGTGTACAGGTTACTGTAGAACCAGTACAGCGGAAGCGCAGCAGGAAACTGAAAGGACATGACAAAGATCAAAATCGGATACACGAACAGCATAAACTGCATCATCCCCATCTGTGGAGACGGGTTCATCTTCATCATCATCTTCGTTTGCAAATACGTCGTGGCTGCTGCCAATACCGGCAGGATGAACAGCTTGTCCGGCTCACCGAGCTGCATCCACAAGAACTCGTGCTCACGAAGAAGTCCATTATAGTAGATCGAATGATAGAGTGCGATAAAAATCGGCATTTGAACGAGCAGCGGCAAGCAGCCCGCCATCGGATTGACCTTGTTCTCCTGGAAAAGCTTCATCGTTTCCATCTGCATTTTCTCAGGATTGTCTTTATATTTCTCACGGATCTTCTGAACCTCAGGCTGGATCGCCTGCATGGCCTTAGAGCTTCTGACCTGCTTCAAGGTCAGCGGCAGGATCAATGTACGGACGATAAGCACCATTACAAGGACAGATAATCCGTATTCACCGTTAAACCATGTAGCAAACGTATCAAGTGCCAAGGTAAAGTAGTAAACAACGTTGCTCTGCCAAAAGCCGCCATTTTTCAAGTCTTCGATGGAACGCGTTTGGTCAGCTCCAGGCGCACAACCTGATATAACCGCCACTGCGAGTATTACAGCGGCGAGGAGGAACCATTTTCCTCGTCTTGTCTTCATGAACGACACTTCAAAACCCCTCTCTTCGCCATTGCCATTCCACGGTAAATCATAACATATTTATATGGACAAATAAACACAAGCGTTCAGCCCTTTTTCGGTTTCAAAAGCGAGGATTTCCGCAGAACATGCAGCACGCTTTTTTCAAGCTCCTGATACGACTTGCCCAGCGCTCCCTTTCGGACAATGAAGATCAAGTCGATATGCTCCACGATCTCATGCTGATGGTGCCGGACAATCTCCTTCACCACACGTCTCATCCGGTTGCGTACGACGGCATTTCCGATCTTCTTGCTGCACGATACGCCGACGCGAAACTGCTCTACCTCTTTTTTACGCGACCAATACAAGACAAACTGATGATTGGCAAAGGACTTTCCGTGCCGATATACCCGGCTGAAGTCCGCGCGGTTCCGTAAACGAAGTTTTCTATGCACAAGTCTCTCCCTGCCTGACCGATAATCAAATTCATTAAACGACATTCTCCGCCTCCGGGCATCGCTTCCTATATATAGTATAGTCATGCCGGTACGACGGTAAACGCAAACAACATCACATACACGAAGGGCCTCCTAAGTGATCTAATACAGGTCGGCATTTACCCCACCCTTCATCAAACAGGAGATATTACGAAAAAAAGACCACCTCGGTGGTCTTCGGCACAGTATTAAGCGCTAAGTACTTTTCTTCCTTTTTGACGGCGGCTAGCCAATACTTTGCGTCCGTTCTTCGTGCTCATTCTTTTGCGGAAGCCGTGCACCTTCTTGCGCTTGCTCACATTCGGTTTGAATGTTGGTCTCATGATCTAATGCACCCCCTTACAGGAATCTCTCATACGTATTTTAAGATTAAACGTCTACCGACGCACTTTCACGGAAGACAGACCGCCAAGTCGTCGTCCATCGACGCATCTCTTGATAACAGACCGCAGTGATTGCGGATGATGTCCTTTATCTTCACAGAAAATGCCTTTTTACATTTAATCACGATCAGGCCTAAAAGTCAAATCAAACTTTGCCTTTTTAGGAAGCTTAAGTTTTCCACATGTAGCGTTTATTGCTAGTTTTGATTTATCCACATGGGGATAACCTATTGAAACCGTCTGTGAATAGAACTATTGGCGTTTTTCGGACCTTGATCGGGCGACGCCTCGCCGGTTTACACCGGCGCCATAAAGGAGTAGTATAAATAATTGAATTTAAGTTGTATACAAGTATACATCTAAGAAGGAGCTGCATCATATTATGAAAATAGGCATGATCGGCCTTGGGAAAATGGGTCTCAATCTGGTCCAGAACCTGATTCATCATCAGCATGAGGTTGTCGCGTACGATTTGAATGCCGATCTGGTGAGCAAGGCTGCCGGTTATGGGGCCGAAGGCACCGCTTCGACTGAAGAACTGGTGGCGAAGCTGGATTCGCCCCGTATCATATGGATGATGGTTCCTGCCGGTAAGATTGTGGATTCGGTCATTGATTCGCTATCCCCTCTTCTTGCCCAGGGCGATATTCTGATTGACGGCGGCAACTCTCATTATAAGGATTCCATTGCCCGGGCAACCCGTTTGTCGGAGCAAGGAATTTATTATTTCGATGCCGGCACGTCCGGCGGCATGGAAGGTGCCCATAACGGAGGCTGCTTTATGATCGGCGGCAACCGCGAGGTATTCAGCCGCATCGAACCCCTGTTCAAGGACATGGCTGTCGAGAACGGCTATCTTTACGCCGGCGAAAGCGGCAGCGGACATTTCCTCAAAATGGTCCATAACGGGATCGAATACGGGATGATGCAGTCCATTGCCGAAGGATTTGAAGTGTTGGAAAAGAGCGCCTTTGACTACAATTACGAGGATGTTGCCCGGGTATGGTCGAACGGTTCCGTCATCCGCAGCTGGCTCATGGAGCTCACGCAGAACGCTTTCTCCAAAGATCCGAAGCTGGAAGGCATCAAAGGTGTCATGCATTCCTCCGGCGAAGGCAAATGGACCGTCGAAACGGCGCTCGAGGTTCAGGCAAGTGCACCGGTTATCGCTCTCTCCCTGTTTATGCGTTATCGCTCGCTGGATCAAGATACGTTTCATGGAAAAGTCGTGGCAGCGCTTCGCAATGAATTCGGCGGCCATGCGGTCGAGAAGTCGGAATAATCCGCTTCTCCATCCGCGTTTTAGCAAGCGTCTTCATAGCCTGGATAACATCCGGGGAAAAACGGCATCATGAATGGAATCCGGAACTTTTCCTGTGGTATGATTACCACGAAAGAGGATGATTACTAGTTAACCGGATTGGAGAATCAGTCTATGAAATACCCATCGGCCTGGCTGCAGGGAGCTTCGCTTGGCGAGGCCATTGCGAGCGAGTTAAGGCTGCAGATCATTAGCGGCACGATCAAGCGCGGGGAAGTCATTTCGGAGAACCGGATCGCAGGCGAGTTCGGCACCAGCCGATCCCCTGTTCGCGAAGCGATGAAAACGCTGTCCAGCGAGGGCTTGATTCAGTTGGAGCGCATGGGCGCTGTTGTCATGGGCCTTTCCCTTAAAGACGTCGAAGAGCTGTACGATGTGCGGTATCTTATTGAAAGCTTCGTGCAAGGAGAGGTTTTTGCGCGGCAGCAGCCGGAATTGATCCGCCAGCTTCGGCAAATTGTCGACCGGATGGAGCTTGCCGCCAAGCATGTGGATCCGATCGAGTATTCCTATCAGGATCTGAGCTTCCACGAGCGCATCATAACCGAGGCGAATCATAAGCGGATCCTTCATTTATGGAAGAGCATCCGCCCGATTGTGATGACGGTCATGCTGATCACAACCCGGCAGGTGTTCAGCGGAGGTGCCTCCAAGCTCCGATATGTAACGGACAAGCATATCCGGCTTATTCAAGAGATGGAATCCTTGGATCAGGACCGGATTCAAACGGCGGTTCAGCAATATTTCGATGATTCCCGCCGGACGCTGCATCTGAGTTTCCCGGAGGATTAACTTATCGTAGTCCTCCCTTCCTCCGTTTCTTATTGCACGCTCTAAGTTGTCGACAAGTATACAATAGAAATTCATTCTGTTTTGGGCATACTACCGCAGAAAACCGCTCAGTTTACCAATAACCACCCGGACATAATGGGTAATCTATAGGAGGAAGACAGCTATGAACACACTTTTTGGTCTCAGCCATAACGCTACTTTAATGTTCTGGACCTTGCTGACGATCGTTTTTCTGATCGTGCTGATATCCAAATATAAGTGGAATCCCTTCGTTACACTACTGATCGCTGCGCTGCTGCTGGGGCTGTTGACCGGCATGCAGCCGATGGACGTGATCACATCCATAACCGGCGGTCTCGGCGGAACGCTCGGAACGATAGCCATCGTTATCGCGCTCGGCACCATGCTGGGCAAAATGATGGCCGAGTCCGGAGGCGCCGAGCAAATCGCAACGACGCTGGTCAATCGCTTCGGGGAGAAGCGGGTACACTGGGCCATGATGATTGTCGGCTTTATTGTCGGTATTCCCGTGTTTTTTGAGGTCGGCGTTATTTTGCTGATTCCGATCGTCTTTACCGTAGCCCGTAAAACGAAAATGTCGCTGCTGCAGATCGGCATTCCGATTCTGGCCGGCTTATCCACGGTTCACGGTCTGGTTCCGCCCCATCCCGCTCCGATGATCGCGATTGATGCGTACGGCGCGGACCTGGGCATTACCATTCTGTACTCGTTTGTCATCGGGATTCCTGCCGCCATTCTTGCAGGTCCGGTATTCGGCAAATATATCGGCAAGCGGATCACAACTGAGCCGCCTGAAGAGCTGGCCGAGCAGTTCTCCAGCAAAGCGGATCGCGGACTGCCCGGCTTCGGCATCACGATCTTCACCATCTTGCTTCCCGTCATTCTGATGCTGATCGGCTCGGCAGCTGAGATCATCGATCCTAACAACACGAGCGCCATATCGGTCATCTGCAAATTCGTGGGACACGAAGTCATCGCCCTTCTGATTGCGGCGGTGTTCTCGTTCTTCTCGCTCGGCTTTGCGCGCGGCTTCAACAAGCATGAGCTGTCGAAGTTCACCAGCGAGTGTCTAGCGCCGATCGCCTCCATCATTCTGATTATCGGTGCAGGCGGCGCCTTCAAGCAGGTGCTGATTAACAGCGGTGTCGGCAATGCGATTGCCGAGATTGCCACAGGCGCCAACATCAATATCATCCTGTTCGCATGGCTGGTCGCAGCCCTGATCCGGGTTGCAACCGGCTCGGCCACCGTAGCCATGACGACGGCTGCCGGCATTGTTGCACCTGTGCTCGCCATGACGCCGGACGCCAATGTCGCGCTTGTCGTCCTTGCTACCGGCGCCGGATCCATCGTCTTGTCCCACGTCAATGACGCTGGATTTTGGATGGTTAAGGAATTCTTCAATATGACCGTAGCCCAGACGCTGAAGACCTGGACCGTGCTGGAGACCATTCTCTCTGTAACCGGTCTTGTATTGGCCCTTGTCCTAAATCTAATTGTATAATTGAACATAAGCTCATGAGGTCCCCGGTGAAGATACGCGCATCAACGCAAGACTTCGCTTGGGGACCTCAAATAGAAAGAAGGTATGTCTCTTGAGTACACAGAACTACATGATCGGTGTCGATATCGGAACGACAAGCACCAAAGCGGTGCTGTTTAAGGAGAATGGAGAGGTCGTCGCCAAGGCCGGCGGTGAATACCCCCTTCACACCCCTACGCCTTCGACGGCCGAGCAGGATCCGGAACAGATTTTTCAAACGGTGCTCTCCTCGGTCCAAGGTGTGATGGCCGATACCGGAATTTCTCCGAAGCAGGTATTGTTCGTGTCCTTCAGTGCCGCAATGCACAGCGTCATTGCCGTGGATAAGGACGGAGTCCCGTTAACCCGCTGCATTACGTGGGCGGATAACCGGAGTGCCGCCTGGTCCGCGAAACTCAAGAAGGAGCTTGGCGGCATGGAGCTGTATTTGAGAACCGGCACGCCGATTCACCCGATGTCGCCGGTGACAAAGCTGATGTGGCTCCGTCATGATCAGCCGTCCGTGTTCAAGCAAACCGCCAAATTCATTTCGATTAAGGAATATGTATACTATAAGCTGTTCGGCAAGTATGTGGTGGACCATTCCATCGCCTCCAGCACCGGCATGATGAATCTGGAAGCCCTCGCTTGGGATCAGGAAGCGCTGAAGCTGGCCGGGATTACCGAGGATCAATTGTCCACACTCGTGCCAACCACACATATCATGACAGGCCTGAAGGAAGAATACGCTGCTCGTATGGGTCTCCTTCCTTCCACTCCGTTCGTGCTTGGGGCTGCGGACGGCGTTCTGTCCAACCTTGGCGTCAACGCGATTCAGCCGGGCGTCGTTGCGGCGACCATCGGTACGAGCGGCGCCATCCGAACGGTCGTAGACCGGCCGATGACCGATCCGAAAGGACGGATCTTCTGCTATGCCCTGACCGAGAAGCACTGGGTCATCGGCGGTGCCGTCAATAACGGCGGCATGATTTTCCGCTGGGTACGGGACGAATTCGCGGCATCGGAGATTGAAACGGCCAAGCGGCTCGGGATCAATCCGTACGATGTGCTGACCAAAATTGCAGACCGCATTCCTCCGGGCTCGAACGGCCTTTTGTTCCATCCGTATTTAACGGGAGAACGTGCCCCGCTGTGGGATCCGAATGCGCGCGGCTCGTTCTTTGGCCTTACGCTGAACCATCAGAAGGAGCATATGATCCGTTCCGTATTGGAAGGTGTCATTTTCAATATGTATACCGTTCTGCTCGCCATGGAGGAGCAGATGGGCCATCCGGCGAAGATTCACGCCACCGGCGGGTTTGCCCGCTCACCGATCTGGCGGCAGATGATGGCCGATATCTTCGACCAGCAGGTGATCGTGCCGGAGAGCTATGAGAGCTCCTGTCTCGGCGCCGTCGTCCTGGGCTTATATGCTACGGGAAGAGTGGATTCGCTAGATATCGTCTCAACGATGGTCGGCGGCACGCATGAGCACCAGCCGGTGAAGGAGAACGCCGATGTGTATAAAGCGCTCCTTCCGATCTATATCCGGATCTCGCGCAAGCTGGAGGAAGACTATGAAGCCATATCGGAGTTCCAGCGCAGATTTGAGCAGAAATAACATGAGTGACCTAGTAAAATAAAGACAGCCTGTCTTTGGCGGAGGAATATCCCTCGCAAAGACAGGCTTTTTTTATGATGCAGGATGTATGCTCCCCGGCGCACCAGCAATCTCGGTGATCATGCAATCACCGAGGGCGGATTAAGAGCCTGGGGCGAATCGCCAACAGTCTCGAATAAAATGGTCCTAATGCCTTTTTTACAAAGCAGACAGCGTAAGCCTCCCTCCTACTGTCCTAATCACAGCGCGTGAGCAAAAAATATCCACAACGAGAATCCCATCCCAAAAATACCGCCGACCTTGCACATGAAGAAATAAAAATCGCTCGGCTCCGGGTCACTCACCATCAGATTGGAAGGAGATATATGAAACATAAAGCGCTGAAAGGCTTCATAACGAAAACTGCACCAGTTGAAAATAAACAATGCGACCGCCAAAAGGAAGAACCCTACGCTGCCGTTAGGCTGATGGAACGCTTCGTCCGACGCAGCGGCAAGATCCGCTGGAAAATAACGAGGGCTATCCGGATCCCTTATTTTGTTTCCCAACCCAACTTGTATGACTGCCGGGGGAAGCACCCACTCTCCAGCCTGATCAAACACCTGGAATCCGTCTTGGCCAAACGGCTCCACCCGGAATTCGGTACCATCCGGATAAACGACAGCATACGGCTCCCATTCCCCGCTCATCCCTTCTTTTCCGTGAATCTGGTACCTTTCTCCCTCGGCTTCAATCACCCGATCTGACTCATACTTGTGAACATACACCGGACTTCCCCGGCCGAATAAAGCGCGATATTCGACCGTACCGCTGCCCGAATCCTCATACTTGAAGTATTTGACGTCGTCCAGATAAAAAAATGTCTTCGAATAATAGCTTTGCGCCCAGCCTGCGACCGCAGCAACGATCAAGACCAGCACGAGCAACCCTAGCCATCTCCTCCACTGAGCCCTAGGCTGCGTTTCTCCCATCCCGTTTCCTCCGTTCGAAGTTTCCTTATAGTACGGCGATGAATGACCACAGGTTGCACTGCTCTCAACCCTCCTGAGCAGACAAAAATCCCCCATTCGACATGCCATGCACGCCCTAGTGAGGGATATCCACAACCGTTTTTACCTTTGGTTGATTATAAAGGCCGCTAGAACATTCAACCAGAAGTTATGAACAGATGGAGATGGAAGCAAAAATTGTTTGCGATTTGGACAACCTGTGCATAATTTTTTTCGCATGAAGGCTAATGATGTCGAAAGCTGAACAATTTATAAACAATATCTAGTGGTGTGAATAAGATTTATGCACAACGTATTGAATTTGTGGATAAATTAGCGACATACATTGAAAATAAGGCCTTCTTTTGCTATGATGATATTACTTTTGGATGTGAATATGTGAATGAACACATGATATTATCAACAGGCTGTGGATAAAGTTGTGAACAATTTCAATTTATCCATATTTTTTTGTTTCCACAGGGGGTTAGCTTTGGGGATAATTTGACATCGTTCATTTTGGTTCGACATTTCCACTCATGGCTCTAGCCACATTTGGAAGATTTAAAGGAGTGACAGTTTTGGAAAGCCATACTTCCGAATTATGGCAGGAAATATTATCGATAATACAGACCAAGCTCAGCAAACCGAGCTTTGACACTTGGTTTAAAGCGACCAAGGCATTGACCATTAACGATCACTCCGTCGTCATTTCCGCGCCGACAACGTTTGCCGTGGAATGGCTGGAGAGCCGATATACGAAGCTGGTAAGCTCAACGGTCTATGAGGTGATCGGCAAGCAGGTCGATGTGAGGTTTGTGATTGAAGAGGCAAAGTCGCAGGAGCCGGCTCCTCAGCAGCCGTCCCCCCCGTTAGAAGTTAGCGGAGACGAAATTCAATCCCATATGCTGAACCCGAAGTACACCTTTGACACGTTCGTCATCGGCTCGGGCAACCGGTTTGCGCATGCCGCCTCGCTCGCCGTCGCCGAAGCGCCGGCCAAAGCGTACAACCCATTGTTCCTCTACGGAGGGGTAGGACTTGGCAAGACACACTTGATGCACGCCATCGGCCATTATATTTTGGAGCATAATCCGAGCAGCAAGGTCGTGTACATTTCCTCAGAGAAGTTCACCAACGAGTTTATCAACTCCATCCGTGACAACCGCGCCGAAAGCTTCCGCAACAAGTACCGCAACGTCGATATTCTGCTGATTGACGATATTCAGTTTTTGGCCGGGAAGGAATCGACGCAGGAGGAATTTTTCCATACGTTTAACGCGCTGCATGAGGAACGGAAGCAAATCATCATTTCAAGTGACCGACCGCCCAAGGAAATTCCGACGCTGGAGGAAAGACTCCGTTCACGGTTCGAATGGGGACTGATCACCGATATTCAGCCGCCGGACCTTGAGACCCGGATCGCGATCTTGCGCAAGAAGGCGAAGGCCGAGAATTTGGACATTCCGAACGAAGCGATGATGTATATTGCCAACCAGATCGATACCAACATCCGGGAGCTTGAAGGCGCCCTTATCCGTGTTGTTGCTTATTCCTCTCTGACGAACCAGGATGTGACCACGCATCTTGCAGCGGAAGCGCTGAAGGATATCATCCCGTCCAGCCGGCCGAGAATGATTACGATCCAGGATATTCAGCAGAAGGTGGGCGAGTACTACAATCTGCGGCTGGAGGACTTCAAAGCCCGCAAACGGACCAAAGCCGTCGCCTTTCCGCGGCAGATCGCCATGTACTTGTCCCGTGAATTGACCGATTATTCCCTTCCGAAGATCGGAGAAGCTTTCGGAGGACGGGACCATACCACCGTCATTCATGCGCATGAGAAGATCACCCAATCGCTGAAGACCGACCAGGAGCTCTTCAAAGTGGTTAACAATATTACGGAGAAAATCAAAAATCCAACCTGAACAAGTTCAAAGCCTATGCACAATCTATACACATGTGGATAGGCTTAATTTTATGCCTTTTCACGGGCTTATCCACATATTCAGTGCGCCTACTACTTGTACTATAAATAATTAATAAAATAATTATCCATAAAGAGGGGAATCATCGGCCTTCCGCCGAATGAAACAATACCCCTCTCATTTTTCCGCAAGGAGTGAAATTGATGAAAATCAGCATATTGAAAAATGTATTGAACGAATCCATCCAACACGTGTCCAAAGCGATCTCCAGCCGGACCACCATTCCGATCCTGAGCGGCATTAAACTTGATGTCACTTATTCCGGCGTGACGCTGACAGCCAGCGATACGGATATTTCCATCCAATCGTTTATTCCTTCGGAAGATGAAAAGCACACGATTGTTCAGGTTGAAAGACCGGGTAGTGTCGTGCTTCCGGCTAAATTTTTCGTTGAAATCATCAAGAAGCTGCCCTCCCAGGAAATCCATATGGAGGTTAAAGATCAATTCCAGACCTTTATTTCCGCAGGCGCAACCGAAATCCAAATGGTCGGCCTTGATCCGGATGAATTCCCGGTATTGCCGAACATCGAAGGCAGTCAGACGATCTCGCTTCCGGGAGATCTGCTGAAAAACATGATCAAGCAGACGGTATTCTCCATCTCGACGCACGAGACGACGCCGATTCTGACAGGGGTTCTGTGGAGCCTGAACAACAATGAGCTGAAATTTACCGCAACCGACCGTCATCGTCTGGCGACTCGGTCCGCGAATATTGAAGGTGTGGATGATATTTCGTTCAACAACGTCGTTATTGCCGGCAAAACCTTGAACGAGCTGAGCAAGATCATTCCGGATCAAAATACGCTGGTCGATATCGTTGTGGCCGATAATCAGGTATTATTTAAAATTGACCGTGTGCTGTTCTATTCGCGTATATTAGACGGCATTTATCCCGATACTTCTAGAATTATTCCGACGACGCATAAAACAGAACTCGTTTTGGATACAAAAAAATTAAGCGAGTCGATCGACCGTGCGTACCTGCTGTCGAGAGAGGAAAAAACGAATATCGTGCTGCTGCAAACGATGGAGAACGGGGGCATTGAAATCTCCTCGAGTTCCTCCGAGCTCGGTAAAGTGCGTGAAGAATTGGATCTGATTGAATTCAAGGGGGATCCGCTGCGCATTTCCTTCAACTCGAAATATATGCTGGACGTGCTGAAGGTCGTCGAGAGCGAGCAGCTGATGATTGCCTTCATGGGAGTCATGAGCCCGATCATTCTGAAGCCGCTCGATGACAGCAAGAGTCAGTATATTATTCTGCCGTACCGTACGGCGAACTAAAGAGGATGTTCAAAAAGTCGTCTATTGGTCACGGATCCGACTTATTTGAACCCGCTATAAAAGTTATCCCCATGTTGATAAGGAGGAAAGGACAGGCAAATGAAGCAAATCTTTATCCACAGCGAGTATATTAAGCTGGACCAATTTCTGAAGCTGGCGGATTGCGTATCCACAGGCGGCATGGCGAAGGCGCTGCTGGCGGAGGGGGCCGTGCTGGTCAACGATGAGAAGGAAGAGCGGCGCGGACGCAAGCTGGTTCCCGGCGACATCGTCAAGGTGGAGGACTGCGGAACCTTTCAGGTGGCGGCGCAATAGACAGCCTCCCGTTAGGCGCTAGGCGCGGATGACGAGGGAGAGGATCAACTTGTTTGTTAACAATATCAGTCTTCAGCATTACCGGAACTATGATCAGCTGCAGCTGAATGCGTTCGGTGATGTCAATCTGATTATCGGGCGAAACGCCCAGGGGAAGACCAACTTGATGGAGGCGCTCTTCGTGCTCGCTTTGACGAAGAGCCACCGCACCTCCAAGGATCGTGAGCTGATCGCCTTCGAGCAGCCGAGCGCGCATATTGCAGCTGAGGTTGAGAAGAAGTACGGGATGCTGAAGCTTGAGCTGAGCTTGTCCCAGCAGGGGAAGAAGGCGAAGGTCAACGGTTTGGAGCAGCGGAAGCTGAGTGATTTTATCGGCTCCCTGAACGTGGTTATGTTCGCACCCGAGGATTTGGAAATCGTCAAAGGCACGCCGGGGGTTCGCCGCCGGTTTCTTGACATGGAAATCGGGCAGGTCGCGCCGAGCTATCTCTACCATCTGCAGCAGTACCAGAAGGTGCTCGTTCAGCGGAACAATCTGCTCAAGCAGCTGTGGGGGAAGGAAGCGTCCCAGCAGGCGATGCTGGACATTTGGAACAGCCAGTTGGCAGAACATGGTGTTAAAATCGTCAAGAAGAGGAAACAATTTATAAAAAAGCTTCAAAAGTGGGCTGAGGGCATTCATCAGGGCATCACAAACGGCCTGGAAGAGCTGTCCCTGCACTATGTTCCGTCCTTTGCTGACGCGGAGGAAGAAGATGAAGCTGTCTTATTTGAGCGTTTTATGATAAAATTATCACAAATGAAAGAGCAAGAAATAAGGCGTGGTATGACATTGGCAGGTCCTCATCGAGATGATCTGGCTTTTTATATTAACGGCAAGGAAGTCCAAACGTACGGATCTCAAGGTCAGCAGCGAACGACGGCGCTCTCTTTGAAGCTGGCCGAAATCGAGCTGATTCAGGAAGAAATCGGTGAATATCCGGTATTGCTTCTGGATGATGTGCTTTCCGAACTGGATCCATACCGGCAGACGCAACTGATAGAGACATTCCAGAGCAAAGTGCAGACATTCATCACGGCGACGGGCATCGAGACATTGAATACCGACAAATTGAAGGGTGCCAGCATTTTTCATGTCCATGACGGACAGGTGGGCTCTTAAGGAGTGATTCCATTGTATATTCATTTAGGCGGAGAAAAGATTATCCGTTCGTCCGAGCTGGTTGGCATCTTCGATATCTCGATCGAGAAATCGTCAAAGATCTCCAAGCAGTTCGTCACGCATGCCCAGCAGCATAAGGTCGTGGAATTAATCGGTGAAGAGGATCCGAAATCCATCGTGGTGACGAAGTCCATCGTCTACTATTCCCCGATTTCTTCCGCAACGCTGAAGAAGCGGGCAAATCATTTTGTAGCTCAGGCATAACAGAATCTGTAGAAGTAGGTGAAGGCATGTCTATGAATCAACCGACATATGATGAGAATCAGATTCAGGTACTGGAAGGGCTCGAGGCTGTCCGCAAACGTCCAGGGATGTACATCGGCTCGACCAGCGTCAAGGGTCTGCATCATTTGGTATGGGAGGTAGTGGACAACAGTATTGACGAAGCGATGGCGGGAATATGCGACCATATCGAGATTATTGTCCATGAGGATAACAGCGTTACGGTTATCGATAACGGACGCGGAATTCCGGTCGGCGAGAACGCCAAGCTGAAGAAATCCACCCTCGAAGTCGTTATGACCGTCCTGCATGCCGGCGGTAAGTTCGGCGGCGGGGGATATAAGGTATCCGGCGGCCTGCACGGCGTGGGCGTATCGGTCGTTAACGCATTGTCCACCAAGGTTGTCGTCCAAGTGAAGCGGGATGGGCATATTTATCAGCAGGAATACCGGCGCGGCGTGCCTCAGTATGACATCAAAGTCATCGGGGATACCGAAGAGACCGGTACGACGGTTACCTTCCTGCCGGATCCGGAAATTTTCACGGAGACAACGGAGTTTGACTATAATACGCTCCTGACGCGGGTTCGCGAGCTGGCCTTCTTGAACAAAGGCATCGCGCTCACACTGACGGATGAGCGTACGGGAGCTTCCGATTATTTCAAATACGAAGGCGGTATTATCGAGTACGTTAAATTCTTGAATGAGAAGAAGGAGGCGCTCCACGAAGAACCGATCTACGTGGAAGGCTCCCGGGACAACATTCAAGTGGAGATCTCGCTCCAGTACAACGACAGCTATACCGAGAATATTTACTCGTTTGCGAACAATATCAATACGCATGAGGGCGGAACACATGAATCCGGCTTTAAAAGCGCATTGACGCGCATCATTAACGATTATGCCCGTAAAACCGGCATGATCAAGGACAACAGCAATAACTTGTCCGGAGACGACGTGCGGGAAGGCTTGACGGCGATCATTTCGGTCAAAGTGCCGGAGCCGCAGTTTGAAGGGCAGACGAAGACGAAGCTCGGCAACAGTGAAGTCCGCGGCATCGTGGAGTCCCTGTTTGCGGAGAAGCTGCAGGAATTCTTGCAGGAGAATCCTTCGGTGTCCCGCCGCATCCTGGAGAAGGCGCTGCAGGCTTCCCGTGCACGTGAAGCAGCGCGTAAGGCTCGGGAAATGACCCGCCGGAAGAGCGCGCTTGAAGTAAGCGCCCTGCCGGGCAAGCTCGCCGACTGCTCCTCCAAGGATGCGTCGATCAGTGAGCTGTATATCGTCGAAGGCGACTCCGCCGGCGGATCGGCTAAGCAAGGCCGTGACCGGCACTTCCAGGCGATTCTGCCGCTGCGGGGGAAAATCCTTAACGTCGAGAAAGCCCGTCTGGACCGCATTCTCTCTAATGCGGAGATCCGTGCGATCATTACGGCGCTCGGTACCGGGATTGCCGATGACTTCGATCTGTCAAAGGCCCGTTATCACAAAATCATCATCATGACCGATGCTGACGTCGACGGCGCGCATATCCGCACACTGCTGCTGACGTTCTTCTATCGCTATATGCGTAAGCTGGTAGAAGCGGGATATATTTATATCGCGCAGCCGCCGCTCTTTAAGATCGAGCGCAACAAGGTTGTCCGTTATGCGGGCAGCGAGAAGGAGCGCGACGAGATCATTAAGGAATTCGGCGAGAACGCCAAGTTTAACATCCAGCGGTATAAAGGTCTCGGCGAGATGAATGCAACCCAGCTGTGGGAGACGACGATGGATCCGGAGAGCCGCACGATGCTGCAGGTAACGATCGAGGATGCCATGCTGGCAGATACGCTGTTTGACACCCTCATGGGTGACAACGTTGAGCCGCGTCGTGATTTCATTCAAGAGCACGCGAAGAGCGTCCGCAATTTGGACATTTAGCATAGAGCACTAGCCAGGAGGGAGCATCCGGGCAGGTCAGGGACCTGCGGATGCTCCTTTTTGCTGTGAGCGGCTGGCTGATCACTTAGAAGGCTGCTATGCTCATACGCCCTACTATTTATTGTCTGCGATGATAGGAGCAAACAACCATCAAGGCAAGTCCGGAGCGCGTAACGAGCGCATAGAGTTACTGCGGGTTCAGTCTTAAAGCAGGGCTTAGCAATGCGACATGAATTTTACGCGCCAGTCATGTTGAAGTGACCCATCGAACCAAGGTAGGGTAAGATTCCGGACGTGCAGCGACATAGGTTAGGCTAGCGGACCTTCTTTGTACTGCTGGACAAATTCCGTCCGTAGGCGCTGGCGTACTTCTTGACCTTGTTATAGATGCTTGGATCCTTGAAGAACTTCTTAAACGGAAAGAGCGCAGGCTTTGTGTTGACCTCCAAAATCCAAATGTTCCATCGTCCATCAATTGCGATATCCAGCCCGATTTCCTTCAGATTCGGGTAGGACTTCTGCAGTTGGCCGGCGACATTCACACCGAGCTCATGCAGTTCCCGGCGGATGTTCTCCGCCTCTTCGGCCGTCATATGCTCAAGCATAAGCGGCTTGTAATGCTGGACGGTGCCGCCGCTGTGATGATTTGTAATGATTTTGTTTTTGGCCGCTACCCGCCCGATAATGCCGGTGCTTACCCACTGTCCGGAAGGGCTTCTCTGTGTAAGAACACGCAGGTCAAAGGGACGGCCTTGGTACCGGAGCAGATGGATGCCCTGCTGAATCAAATATTCCTTGCCTTGGAGCAGTGAATTCAGCGTTTTATGAAGACTGTCCAGTGATTGGAACGTCTCGGTCTTTTGTTCATACCGGAGCTTGTAGGTCTTGGAGGCGGCCGATTCCTCCTCATTCTGCGATTCGATTTGCTCCACGGACATAACGCCGTTGCCGTACGTCCCCCGATCCGGCTTAATGTAAACCAGCGTGTGGGTATTCAGCAACTCTTCCAGCGCTTCGAACGAGTACTGGCGGGTTGCGGGAATGTAGGAGGCAAGACCTTTATTTTTCAACAAGATTTTTGTTTTCGCCCATTTGCTTGCAACGCGTTGTATAGCCAACCAACTTCATCCTTTCCGGCCGTTTTTTTGAGTGAAGAGCAGATGTACCTGTCACGGAAAAAAAAGAGCACGAGCGCAGGGATACGCCTATAGTTTGCCTTAGCCATAGCCCGTTAGGGGAAGGTCGAACGCTATTCATGATCGATCGAAGCACCGGGCGATACATCCGGCACATAAAGCTGCCAAACGGGAAAACATAGGACAAGTATGACAAACAGTGGTATAATATAAAGATGTGATCGATGCGAAATCTTTTTCAATGCATTGTATGTGAAAAGCGGCACGGAGGACAGGGCGTATGTCACGGTTTCCGGGCAAAAATCATACTTTCACGCTTTCTATCCCGTGTTTAATTGTGCATGGTTTGTGAAAGTAATATAATAAAGGTTGGTGCATTTATAGCTTCCTGATCATTATTCTGCTTTTTTCACATAGAGCAAAGCATGGTTGATAGAAAATGAAGGAGGTCCAGCATGGCGGAAGAAAATTTCTCCCAAATTAAAGATCGGGACATAGGTACCGAGATGCGCGAATCCTTTATGGATTACGCGATGAGCATCATTGTCAGCCGGGCCTTGCCAGATGTGCGGGACGGAATGAAGCCGGTTCACCGTCGCATACTATATGCGATGTCGGAGCTTGGCATGGCCCCGGACAAACCGTACAAGAAATCGGCAAGGATCGTTGGCGAGGTTATCGGTAAGTACCATCCGCATGGTGATTCCGCAGTGTATGAATCCATGGTCCGGATGGCGCAGGACTTCTCCATGCGATACATGCTCGTCGACGGGCATGGTAACTTCGGTTCCATTGACGGAGATATGGCAGCGGCAATGCGATATACGGAAGCCCGTTTATCCAAGATTGCCATGGAAATGCTGCGTGATATTAATAAAGAGACGATTGACTTTGCGCCCAACTACGATGGCGAGGAGCAGGAGCCGGTCGTTCTGCCGGCACGTTACCCGAACCTTCTCGTAAACGGGGTATCCGGGATTGCGGTCGGTATGGCGACGAATATACCGCCTCATAATCTTGGCGAAGTCATTGATGGCGTGCAGGCGATGATTCGGAATCCTGACATCACTCCAATGGAGTTGATGGAGTATATACAAGGACCGGACTTCCCAACAGCGGGCTACATTTTGGGACGCGAAGGCATCCGCCAGGCATATCGTACGGGACGCGGCTCGGTAACGATGCGCGCGAAAGCGACGATTGAGGAAAACAATAATAAGGCGCGCATTGTCGTTCATGAGATTCCGTATCAAGTGAACAAAGCACGCCTCGTGGAGAAAATTGCCGAGCTCGTTCGCGATAAGCGAATTGACGGTATTACGGATCTCCGTGATGAGTCGGACCGTAACGGCATGCGGATCGTGATCGAGCTGCGCCGTGACGTCAACCCGAACGTCGTCTTGAATAACTTGTATAAGCATACGGCAATGCAGTCGAATTTCGGTATCAACATGCTGGCAATCGTCAACAATGAGCCGAAAATATTGAATCTGCGTGATGTGCTGCATTATTACCTGGAGCATCAGGTGACGGTGATTCGCCGTCGTACCGAATTCGAGCTGAAGAAGGCCGAGGCCCGGGCCCATATTCTGGAGGGCTTGCGGATTGCGCTGGATCATCTGGATGAGGTTATCGCGCTGATCCGCGCCTCGCAGACAACCGAGGCCGCGCGCGAGGGTCTGATGGAGCGCTTCGGGCTTAGCCAGGAGCAGGCTCAGGCGATCCTCGATATGCGTCTGCAGCGTCTGACCGGACTCGAACGCGAGAAGATCGAGAACGAGTACCAAGAACTGCTGGCCCGGATTGCCGAGCTGCGCGAGATTTTGGCGAACGAACATCTTGTGCTGCAAATCATCAATGATGAGCTTCAGGATATTAAGGAGCGCTTTGCAGATGAGCGCCGTACTGAAATTACAGTAGGTGAAGACAGCATCCTGGACGAGGATCTCATTCCGCGTGAGGAAGTGGTTATCACCATTACCCATACCGGTTACATCAAGCGTCTGCCTGCCAATACGTACCGCAGTCAGAAGCGGGGCGGACGCGGCGTCGTTGGGATGGAAACGAAGAGCGAGGACTTTGTCGAGCACCTCTTCGTAACGAATTCCCATCACTACCTGATGTTCTTTACGGACAAAGGGAAGGCTTACCGTCTCAAAGCTTATGAAATACCGGAGCTTAGCCGTACCGCCCGCGGAACGCCAATCATCAATCTGATTCAGATTGAGCAAGGCGAAACGGTCAATGCGGTTATTCCGGTCGAGAGCTTCGATACCGATAAGTTCCTGTTCTTTGCTACCCGTCATGGGGTTGTGAAGAAGACGCCGCTTGAGGACTATGTCAATATCCGCAAGGGCGGCCTGATCGCCGTTAACCTGCGCGAGGACGACTCCCTGATCGATGTGAAGCTGACAGACGGTCAGCAAGAGATCATTATGGGAACGGCACAGGGCATGTCCATCCGGTTCGAGGAGAGCGATGTGCGTTCAATGGGAAGAAGCGCAACCGGGGTTAAGGGCATAACGCTCGATGAGGGTGACGAAGTCATCGGCATGGACGTTGTGGATCCGGAGCTTGATATTTTGATCGTAACGACCCGCGGATACGGCAAACGGACACCGGCCGGCGATTACCGTGTTCAGACCCGTGGCGGTAAAGGGATCAAAACGATCAATATTACCGAGAAGAACGGACCGGTTGTTGCGCTGAAGGTCGTGAAGTCGGAAGAGGATTTGATGATCATTACGGCCAGCGGTACCTTGATCCGCACAAGCATGGAGGGCATCTCAACGATGGGCCGCTATGCGCAGGGCGTGAAGCTGATTAACATCCGCGAGGATGATTCTGTCGGTACGGTATGCCGTGCAGACAAGAGTGATGAACCAGAGAACGATGGTGAAGAGGGCGAGTTCGAAGAAGGCATGGACCCTTCTGAACCAACCGAGGAATAAAGCAATGGGGAGCATGGATGCACATGAAGCATCCATGCTCTTTTTTTTTCAGTGATCCAGATTACAAAATAAGGAAGTCAGTATTGTACAGGCTGAGTAAGTCGAACTATAATAATGTATAATATAAAGGTGAAGTTTCGCTGCGATGAGCGCAGTGGAATAGATGGAGAGGTTGATCATGACGATCAAAGCCGTGAATGAAGTGGTGGCCGGCGTAAAGCTGGCTAAGGATGTGCATACGCCTTTAGGGGGGCTTTTACTTCATAAGGGGAAGGTACTGCTGCCTCGCGATCTGGAAGTGCTGAAAGCATTTATGGTCGAGCAGGTGGATATTGAGTCCGTCGATGGAGAGAGCACTCGAATTCCAACGGTGAAATCTGCAGGGCAGAAGCCCGCGTTGATTTTTGCGGAGAGTTCGCAAGGAAGCGGGGACGAGGAGGCACCGAGTCGCAAAGACCTTCCATTGCATGAAGAGTATGACAAGACTCTGACTCTGGTCAAAAGCTGTTATCAGTCGGCGATTACCGGCGAGCTCCGCATGTACGAGATCCGGAATCAGATGGAGAACCTGCTTAAGCATCATAAGGATTATCAGATTCTTAAGTTTATTCCACGCATGACGAATCGCCATGATTACCGGTATCACAGCTCGGTCTTGTGTGCTCTTTCTTCCTATAAGCTGGCGCAGTGGCTCGATCTTCCTCAGAAAGACTGGATGCAGGTGGCCTTTGCGGGGCTGCTCCATGACATTGGAAATGCCAAGATTGATCCAATACTATTAAATAAGCCGTCCAAATTAACCGATGAGGAGAACGAGGAAGTACGTCGTCATACCACTTACGGTTATCAAATCCTTAAAAATGTTGCCGCAGTTAACGAAGGGGTTCGCCTAGCGGCACTGCAGCATCATGAAAAAGTGGACGGGTCCGGCTACCCTCTGGGTCTGGAGGGCAGCAAAATCCATATTTACGCCAAGATTGTGGCTGTTACGGATATCTTCCATGCCATGACATTGGACAAGTTTTATCGGAATGCACAGTCTCCTTACTTAGTGCTGGAACAAATTCAATTAGAGGCGTTCGGCAAGCTGGATCCGAAAATCGTCCAGACTTTTATCCGTAAAGTAACGGCTCTCCATTCCGGAACGAAAGTCCGGTTAAGCAATGGAAGCACAGGGGAAATCGTGTTTACCGATAGTCAGCATCCGACCAGGCCAATGGTAGCCGTCCAAGGCAACATCATGAATTTAATGCAGCAGAGGCAGATCTACATTGAGGAAGTTATTTCCTAGGCAATAAAGGTTGACCTAATGATAAAAGCTGTGATATATTATTCCTTGCCGCTTTTGAAGCGGATGTATATCACGGCTTTTTCGATAAAAAAGTTTTTTAAAAAAAGCTTGCTAACTTCTCGAAAACATGATATATTATAAGAGTTGCTGATGCGAACGAGATTCGCCGGTAATGAAAAGGTTGATCTTTGAAAACTGAACAACGAGTGAGTAAAAACGAACCGCTTCGGCGGGGAGTTACAATAGAGAATTGAACAAATTCTCGTCAGTTTTTCTAATGAGCTTAATCGCTCTTTCAATCGATCGTCCTTCGGACGATCTTTATTGGAGAGTTTGATCCTGGCTCAGGACGAACGCTGGCGGCGTGCCTAATACATGCAAGTCGAGCGGAGTTGATGGGGTGCTTGCACTCCTGATGCTTAGCGGCGGACGGGTGAGTAACACGTAGGCAACCTGCCCTCAAGACTGGGATAACTACCGGAAACGGTAGCTAATACCGGATAATTAAATCTGCTGCATGGCAGAGTTATGAAAGGCGGAGCAATCTGTCACTTGAGGATGGGCCTGCGGCGCATTAGCTAGTTGGTGAGGTAACGGCTCACCAAGGCGACGATGCGTAGCCGACCTGAGAGGGTGAACGGCCACACTGGGACTGAGACACGGCCCAGACTCCTACGGGAGGCAGCAGTAGGGAATCTTCCGCAATGGGCGAAAGCCTGACGGAGCAACGCCGCGTGAGTGATGAAGGTTTTCGGATCGTAAAGCTCTGTTGCCAGGGAAGAACGTCTCATAGAGTAACTGCTATGAGAGTGACGGTACCTGAGAAGAAAGCCCCGGCTAACTACGTGCCAGCAGCCGCGGTAATACGTAGGGGGCAAGCGTTGTCCGGAATTATTGGGCGTAAAGCGCGCGCAGGCGGTTCTTTAAGTCTGGTGTTTAAACCCGAGGCTCAACTTCGGGACGCACTGGAAACTGGGGAACTTGAGTGCAGAAGAGGAGAGTGGAATTCCACGTGTAGCGGTGAAATGCGTAGATATGTGGAGGAACACCAGTGGCGAAGGCGACTCTCTGGGCTGTAACTGACGCTGAGGCGCGAAAGCGTGGGGAGCGAACAGGATTAGATACCCTGGTAGTCCACGCCGTAAACGATGAATGCTAGGTGTTAGGGGTTTCGATACCCTTGGTGCCGAAGTTAACACATTAAGCATTCCGCCTGGGGAGTACGGTCGCAAGACTGAAACTCAAAGGAATTGACGGGGACCCGCACAAGCAGTGGAGTATGTGGTTTAATTCGAAGCAACGCGAAGAACCTTACCAAGTCTTGACATCCCTCTGAATCCTCTAGAGATAGGGGCGGCCTTCGGGACAGAGGAGACAGGTGGTGCATGGTTGTCGTCAGCTCGTGTCGTGAGATGTTGGGTTAAGTCCCGCAACGAGCGCAACCCTTGATCTTAGTTGCCAGCACTTCGGGTGGGCACTCTAAGGTGACTGCCGGTGACAAACCGGAGGAAGGTGGGGATGACGTCAAATCATCATGCCCCTTATGACTTGGGCTACACACGTACTACAATGGCTGGTACAACGGGAAGCGAAGCCGCGAGGTGGAGCCAATCCTAAAAAGCCAGTCTCAGTTCGGATTGCAGGCTGCAACTCGCCTGCATGAAGTCGGAATTGCTAGTAATCGCGGATCAGCATGCCGCGGTGAATACGTTCCCGGGTCTTGTACACACCGCCCGTCACACCACGAGAGTTTACAACACCCGAAGTCGGTGGGGTAACCCGCAAGGGAGCCAGCCGCCGAAGGTGGGGTAGATGATTGGGGTGAAGTCGTAACAAGGTAGCCGTATCGGAAGGTGCGGCTGGATCACCTCCTTTCTATGGAGTACCTCGCTTCCGTAGCGAAGCGGTACAAATAAGGCTGACTGTAAAGTCGCCGATTCCTTTGCGAAAGCAAAGACACCAAATCAGGTTTAGGCCTGTTACTCACTCGTTGGTCAGTTTTGAGAGTTCAACCTCTCATTTGATCCTTGAAAACTAGATAACGAAACGAATTTGCGTTTTAGAAATATCCTTCTCTAACGACTTGTGTCAAGTGATTGACCAAGAAGTGAAAGAGTAGCGTTAGAGCGAAAGATTCGTGACAGGTGATCCTTTGGAAGCTTGTTTCACCATTGAGTGGTTTTATCCAATCAGGAAACAAGCGAACAACAGAGCACATGGCACGAAGCTGGAGCGACATGGTTAAGCTACTAAGAGCACACGGAGGATGCCTAGGCGCTAGGAGCCGATGAAGGACGTGGCGAACAACGATACTGCCTCGGGGAGCTGTAAGCAAGCTTCGATCCGGGGATGTCCGAATGGGGAAACCCAGCTGGTGTAATAGCCAGTTACCCGTATCTGAATACATAGGATGCGAGGAGGCATACCCAGGGAACTGAAACATCTAAGTACCTGGAGGAAGAGAAAACAAGAGTGATTCCGTCAGTAGCGGCGAGCGAACGCGGAACAGCCTAAACCAGAGAGCTTGCTCTCTGGGGTTGTGGGACGTCTCACATGGAGTTACAAAGGTTTAGATTAGACGAACAGGTCTGGAAAGGCCGGCCATAGAAGGTAAAAGCCCTGTAATCGAAAATGTGAACCCTCCGAGACGGATCCCGAGTAGTGCGGGGCACGTGAAACCCCGTATGAATCCAGCAGGACCATCTGCTAAGGCTAAATACTCCCTAGCGACCGATAGTGAAGCAGTACCGTGAGGGAAAGGTGAAAAGCACCCCGGAAGGGGAGTGAAATAGAACCTGAAACCGTGTGCTTACAAGAAGTCAGAGCCCGATCTATGGGTGATGGCGTGCCTTTTGTAGAATGAACCGGCGAGTTACGTTCCCATGCAAGGTTAAGGCGAGAAGCCGTAGCCGCAGCGAAAGCGAGTCTGAATAGGGCGCTTTAGTATGTGGACGTAGACCCGAAACCGTGTGATCTACCCCTGTCCAGGGTGAAGGTGCGGTAACACGCACTGGAGGCCCGAACCCACGTACGTTGAAAAGTGCGGGGATGAGGTGGGGGTAGCGGAGAAATTCCAATCGAACTCGGAGATAGCTGGTTCTCCCCGAAATAGCTTTAGGGCTAGCCTCGGAAATTAGAGTCGTGGAGGTAGAGCACTGATTGGGTGCGGGGCCCGCAAGGGTTACCAAGCTCAGTCAAACTCCGAATGCCATAGACTTATATCCGGGAGTCAGACAGTGAGTGCTAAGATCCATTGTCAAAAGGGAAACAGCCCAGACCATCAGCTAAGGTCCCCAAGTGTGTGTTAAGTGGGAAAGGATGTGGAGTTGCACAGACAACCAGGATGTTGGCTTAGAAGCAGCCACCATTTAAAGAGTGCGTAATAGCTCACTGGTCGAGTGACTCTGCGCCGAAAATGTAACGGGGCTAAACACACCACCGAAGCTATGGCTTGAATCGACTTCACTGCTTCTTTGAGGTAGTGAGCCTGAGTTGAACATTTTTGTCAGACTTGAAATGAAATCAAGGATGACCAAATGCTCTCAGGGGTTAAACACACTTCGAAGGCGGAGTGAAGTCGATTCAGGGGTAGGGGAGCGTTGTATGCAGGTTGAAGGTGTACCGTAAGGAGCGCTGGACAGCATACAAGTGAGAATGCCGGTATGAGTAACGAAAAGATCAGTGAGAATCTGATCCGCCGAAAGCCCAAGGTTTCCTGAGGAAGGCTCGTCCGCTCAGGGTAAGTCGGGACCTAAGGCGAGGCCGAAAGGCGTAGTCGAAGGACAACAGGTTGAAATTCCTGTACCACCGTAAACCGTTATGAACGATGGGGTGACGCAGGAGGGTAGTGACGCGGACTGATGGATGTCCGTCCAAGCAGTGAGGCTGATGTGTAGGCAAATCCGCACATCGATAAGGCTGGGCTGTGATGGGGAGTGAAAATTACAGTAGCGAAGGTCATGATCTCACACTGCCAAGAAAAGCCTCTAGTCAGGTGAAGGTGCCCGTACCGCAAACCGACACAGGTAGGCGAGAAGAGAATTCTAAGGCGCGCGGAAGAACTCTCGTTAAGGAACTCGGCAAAATGACCCCGTAACTTCGGGAGAAGGGGTGCCTCGGTAGGGTGAATAGCCCGAGGGGGCCGCAGTGAAAAGGCCCAAGCGACTGTTTAGCAAAAACACAGGTCTGTGCGAAGCCGCAAGGCGAAGTATACGGGCTGACGCCTGCCCGGTGCTGGAAGGTTAAGGGGAGCGGTTAGGGATTAGTCCCGAAGCTGTGAACCGAAGCCCCAGTAAACGGCGGCCGTAACTATAACGGTCCTAAGGTAGCGAAATTCCTTGTCAGGTAAATTCTGACCCGCACGAATGGCGTAACGACTTGGGCGCTGTCTCAACGAGAGATCCGGTGAAATTTTAATACCTGTGAAGATGCAGGTTACCCGCGACAAGACGGAAAGACCCCATGGAGCTTTACTGCAGCTTGATATTGGATTTGGGTACGATCTGTACAGGATAGGTGGGAGCCTAAGAAGCATGAGCGCCAGCTTGTGTGGAGGCGACGTTGGGATACCACCCTGATCGTATCTAGGTTCTAACCTGGTACCGTGATCCGGTACGGGGACAGTGTCAGGCGGGCAGTTTGACTGGGGCGGTCGCCTCCTAAAGAGTAACGGAGGCGCCCCAAGGTTCCCTCAGAATGGTTGGAAATCATTCGAAGAGTGCAAAGGCATAAGGGAGCTTGACTGCGAGACCTACAAGTCGAGCAGGGACGAAAGTCGGGCTTAGTGATCCGGTGGTACCGCATGGAAGGGCCATCGCTCAACGGATAAAAGCTACCCTGGGGATAACAGGCTTATCTCCCCCAAGAGTCCACATCGACGGGGAGGTTTGGCACCTCGATGTCGGCTCATCGCATCCTGGGGCTGAAGTAGGTCCCAAGGGTTGGGCTGTTCGCCCATTAAAGCGGTACGCGAGCTGGGTTCAGAACGTCGTGAGACAGTTCGGTCCCTATCTGTCGTGGGCGTAGGAAATTTGAGAGGAGCTGTCCTTAGTACGAGAGGACCGGGATGGACGTACCGCTGGTGCACCAGTTGTTCCGCCAGGAGCATGGCTGGGTAGCTACGTACGGACGGGATAAGCGCTGAAAGCATCTAAGCGTGAAGCCCCCCTCAAGATGAGATTTCCCAGTATGTAAGACCCCTTGAAGACGACGAGGTAGATAGGTTGGAGGTGGAAGTGCAGCAATGCATGGAGCTGACCAATACTAATCGGTCGAGGGCTTATCCTAAAAGTTTTCCAAAGGAAAACTCACTTCGGAAGCGTTACGCTTTGCATCGGAGGAGTGCTTTGGGACAATGCTACGGATTCTAATCAACGCAAAGACGTTTCGTATCTAGTTTTCAAGGTTCAAAAGATCTTGAAACGATTTTGAAGCTGCATGCCTTTTCTAAGGCTTGATATTTTGCTGGTGAGCAATCATTGAAGCAAAGCGCAGCGCAAAAATCACGTTTGGTGGCGATGGCGGAAGGGTTCCACGCGTTCCCATACCGAACACGACCGTTAAGCCTTCCAGCGCCGATGGTACTTGGACCGAAGGGTCCCGGGAGAGTAGGACGTCGCCAAGCGAAAAACCACTGTCGATGTAATCGATGGTGGTTTTTATTTTTGTTACCGAACCTATTCCTGTATCCTGGCCAAGCGTGTTAGTGATAACAGTACATTAGACTGCGTGCGGTTGTTCAGCCCCTTCCAGCTGTCAACGCCCTTAAAGCTGTTATATAACATGACGATTACTTTGACATAAACAGATGAAGATTTTGTTACCGTTACACTACAGAAAATCAGTATAATAGAATTAGTCATTCGTGGGTAGTTCATTACCGATTTATGCAGGCCATAGGTAGTAAGGCCTGATTGGGGAGGTTCTCCATTAACCAAGCAACCTTGAATACTCAACTGGAGACGGTTATTGTGGAGGAAAGGAGGACAATCATGTTGCGTAGAAAAGGCCTGCATGTTGCAGAAATCATATGCGCGGGTACGATTTTATTAATCGGATCGGGTTGCGGGGCATCCGCAGAACCAAGCTGGAAGTCCTTTGACGGTGCGGCCAATGTAAAGTCGTTCCCCGTCCCGAAAGAAGCCAATAAAACGGAACAAACAACGGGCAATAGCGACTTGGACTATGTACGCTATGCTCTTCCTGGTTTGAAAGAAGACGAAAATATTCCGGAGCCCTATTTGAAAGAAATCGAGTCCTGGGGCTGGACGCAGAAGGAAGTGGAGGAAAACGGCTCTTCCTTGGTTTTTGAAAAAGGAAAGAACATCGTCCATCTTACGGTTCATGACGGTTATTTGATCATTACGGTTCCCACTCAAATGAAGAAACAAGTGATTCAAGGCTTGGAAGGTAATAAAACGAATAAATAAAGACCTCATTCGGCTTCGGAATGAGGTCTTTATTTATGTATGCGCGATTTCTTAAATGCTTAGGGCTGAGAGCAGCTCTTATTTTTCTCGTAGAAGGCCTATTCAGACAATCACAGAATGGACGAGCGGATCCGATCCCTTCAAGATATACGGGTCCGTTCATTGCCTGTAGTAGGCGATGTCCTGATCATTCAGCTTGATCATGCCATCCTTCGGCAGGGAAGCGAACCGCATTAGAATGGTGAATCGGGGCAGAAGAAGCCACACATGCCAAAAAACAAGCGAGGCCGTAAACGGAATCGGCAACCACAGGGCCATGATGACACATAGGGAAAGTCCGACGAATCCCGTGTATATATGCACTTTGCTAAATATACGGCGGCTGATGTGCTGTTCCGGCGTGTATCCCAGCCAAGGAAGCTTAACCCGGAAACGCCATCGTTTTCGGTAATCAGGGCCGAGCAGCAGGAGCGTGGTATGCCCGATGACATACTGAATCCATAGGATGACAGGGAAGGCGATCAAGAAATACAACAGGATGTACGGGGACAACGTCCATATCCCGGCTGCTGCAGCGATTAAGGGCAGAATCAAGTAAGGAATGAGCAGTGGTTTGGATACTTGGATTTTTTTAATAAGCCGGTATTGATAAAAGGTGGCTTGACCGTGTGGTTCTGCCATGGCGCGATGCCGTCCCCCTTTTCATAGATCAACATTCGATAGATCGGCCGAAAATCGGCGTTTATGATATTTATCGGACAAATTCATATTTTTATTAAGCGAAAAAAATGCGGTACAGACACCGGGCATTCGTGCGACACATATCATAAAGCGTACAAAGATATCCTATGAAAAGGTTTAAAATAATAGAAACTGTGTCATACTAATAGTAAAAGGATCAAGGTGGGATGGCAATGGAAGAGCTGACCGAACGCGTCTGTATTATATGCAACCAGTCGAAGACGGAAGGCATTACGATTTTATCGCAATTCGTTTGCGAGGAATGCGAATCGGAAATCGTGCATACCAGTGCGGAGGATGCCAAATATCATTTTTTTATCCGGCAGTTAAAGCAGATTGCGATGCCTAAGAATGCATAGAAGGAACGCGTATAGGGCCTTAGCGATAGGCCTTTTTTTGTTGGGCAAGGGAATAAGGGAATGTGGGCATTAACCGTAGGCGAAGGTTTCAATATACGTTAAAATAGGTTAGAGAATGGAATCTGAAGGGATATGTCGATGACTACACATAAAGATCGTGCTCCGCTCATGGAGGCATTAACACAATATCGGCTTCGTGGAGCCTCATCGTTTCATGTGCCCGGTCATAAGAACGGCAGAGCCTATGGTTTGGACCCGAAATATGCTGAGATGCTGCAGGCAGCGATGCAGATCGATGTGACGGAAATTACCGGGACAGACGATTTATTTCACCCGGATGGGGTGATTCGGGAAGCGCAGGAGCTGGCGGCAGACTGCTTTGGTGCGGAGGAGAGTTATTTTCTTGTCGGAGGCAGCACGAGCGGAAATATTG
Source organism: Paenibacillus sp. FSL W8-0919 (assembly GCF_038003785.1). NCBI lineage: Bacteria > Bacillati > Bacillota > Bacilli > Caryophanales > Paenibacillaceae > Paenibacillus > Paenibacillus sp. FSL W8-0919. The sequence continues at coordinate 1,177,727 of NZ_JBBOPV010000001.1, read as the reverse complement.
CGCTTATTCTGACGGTATGCCAGGAGCCCGGCGATATCATTCTGGTGCAGCGGAACGTACATAAATCGGTGCTCCATGGTCTGATGCTGGCCGGAGCGCGGGCGGTTTTTCTTCAGCCGGGAATGGACGAGCCTAGCGGGCTTGCCGTCGCCCCTTCGCCAGAAACGCTGAGGAAGGCGCTGGCGGCTTATCCCGGGGCTAAGGCAGCCTTGATCACGATGCCGAATTACTACGGGATGGGAAGCGATATTACGCCGCTAGCGGACTTATGCCATGATCATGGGATTCCGCTGCTGGTGGACGAAGCGCATGGCGCTCACTATGGGCAGCATCCGCAGCTGCCAGCCAGTGCGCTCTCCTGTGGGGCGGACGGCGTAGTTCAATCCACGCACAAAATGCTGGCTGCCATGACGATGGGGGCGATGCTGCATGTGCAGGGTGAGCGGATCAACCGGCGTCTATTACGCCAGCGGCTGGCAATGGTGCAGAGCTCCAGCCCTTCTTACCCCATTATGGCATCGCTTGACCTGGCGCGGCGCCTGCTGCATACGCAGGGCGCAGGCGCCTTCACGGCGGGGCTCGCCGCCTTGGACGCCTTCCGGCGCGGCCTCGCGAAGCTGCCGCGCTTCGGGCTGCTGCAGCCGCCGCAGCCCGGGATCCCCGCCGCCGGCACGGCCGCGGCCGGCGGACAAGCGCCGCCGCAGGCTGAAGCGGCGGCCTATACCCGCCAGGACCCGTTCAAGGCGGTCATTTATGACCGCACCGGGGCCCTGAGCGGCTACGCACTGCAGCGCGCGCTGGAGGAGCGCGGCTGTGTGCCGGAGATGAGCGACGAGCAGCGCGTCGTCTTGCTGTTCACGCTCGGCTCGACGCTCGAAGATAGCAATCACGTCTTATGGGCACTTGTGCATATTGTAGAGCAAGAGGAGACGTCCTCGAAGAAACCGCACATAGCTGGGGAAGCCCCAAAAGGGAAGCCGGCGCAGTCCAAGGAAGAGCTGATTCGGATGCTGAAGGGGCGGGGAGATTTCATGAAGCATTACGAGCCGGGCGCCCGGACCGATGCCGCCCTCGGCACGAGTGACAACCTGTTGTTACAAGAATTATGCTCCCAATCCAATGTTTCCACGTGGAACAATTGGGACATGGAAGCTCCGTATTCCCATCCGATCCGCTTCTCGTTGAAGCCTATGGATGAGGGGCGTATCGAGCCGATGCCAGTAGAGCTTTGCGCAGGGAGGACGGCGGCCGAGATGGTGATTCCGTATCCCCCAGGGATTCCGATCCTCTATCCCGGTGAGGTCATCACAGAGGGGATGGCGCGGAGATTGGCCGATTTAAGAGATGCGGGAGCGAAATGCCAAGGCATCGCAGATTCATCCCTGGCTACAATCGTCGTATTTAGACGGGAGGGGGCGGCTCTCCCAGTAGATTGAACCTCCGCCTCGCGAAAAGCAACCCATGTACCACTTAACATATTTTTATGAAAGCAGGATCATTATGAATAATCGCAGACCACTATTTATCACACTTGAAGGAGGGGATGGGTCCGGCAAAACAACGATGATGGGCAGGCTGGCCGCTTATATGCAGGGCCGCTCGATTCCCTATCTGATTACCAGGGAGCCCGGGGGGATCGAGATCGCGGAGAAGATCCGCTCCATTATTCTCGACCCGCAGCATACTTCCATGGATGCCCGGACGGAGGCACTGCTGTATGCGGCTGCCCGCCGACAGCATCTGGTGGAGAAGGTAGAACCGGCACTGAGGGAAGGAGTGACCGTACTGTGCGACCGGTTTGTCGACAGCAGCCTGGTTTACCAAGGGTATGCCCGCGGCCTCGGCATGGAGGAGGTATGGAGCATTAACCGATTTGCGGTTGAAGGCCGAATGCCTGACCTCACGCTGCTGTTCGATATCGAACCGGAGATCGGGATGTCCAGAATCGAGGCCAATGCCGAGCGGGAAAAGAACCGTCTTGACATGGAAAGCATGGCATTTCACGGCAAGGTTAGGGAAGGCTATATGCTTGTGGCGGAAAACAACAAGGAAAGAATCCGAATTGTAGATGCTTCCAAAACGCCGGATCAGGTGGAGCGCGAGATGATCAAATACGTAGAAGACGCGATATTAAAGGATTTTTGAGGTTGTTTGTCAAATAATAGTGTTAGGGCGAAAATGCCCAAAATTAATAAGGAGGGTTTACCATGAAATTGATTGTTGCGATTGTGCAGGATAAGGATAGCAACCGTCTTTCCGCCGCATTGGTCAAAGCCAATTTCCGGGCCACGAAGCTTGCGAGCACGGGCGGTTTCTTGAAGGCGGGGAATACCACCTTTATGATCGGGGTAGACGATTCACAGGTCGAAAGCGTGCTTAGCGTCATCCGCACAAGCTGCAAGGTTCGCGAGCAGCTGGTCACACCGGTAACCCCTATGAGTGGCACGACCGACTCGTATCTGCCGCTTCCGGTCGAGGTTCAGGTGGGCGGCGCTACCGTGTTTGTGCTTCCAGTAGAAAGATTCGAGCATTTCTAAGAATAGATCCACGACATTTTGCGGATTGCAAGTAACGGATGTTTTTATTGGGATATGGGAACGTCTCCGACAAAATGGAGAAGCACAGCCATGCTGCCAGTCTGAATTCCTTCTGTATCATAATAAAAATAGTTACCGTAAATCGCAGAATAATGGAATAGGGACGCCTGTTATAGGCGGGTTCATTGTGATAGAAGCGGTCAGCGTCTCGATACCTGTTAAATCAAGGTAAATGGCTTGACAAGTTGACCGATTCAAGGTACGTTCACGTCAGGTGCTGGCGCTGATCCTGCTTGAAATGAAGCAAGGCATGACGCAAGCGGGGCTGCAGGGGGCAGGTTGGTTCTTATGGCGAAGCATGGGAATGGCCGACCCGAAGCGTCTCATTTACGATTATAATGCATGCCGGGGCAAGCATGCATGAATAGAGTTTCCTACGGCGCCTCCGTTTGCAACGGGGGCTTCAAATCTAAAGGCGGTGTATTCGGATGAAGATCAATCCGGGCTTTCGGCCCTTGAATAGTGGAATTCCTGCCCCCGATAACAGCAGCAGACCGGTCCAGCAGCGATCGTTCTCGGATATGATGCAGCAGCAAGGGGAACGGGCTACGCATGAGGAGCTGAGCCGCCAAATGCGTGAGATTGCGCTGCAGGGTGACCGATTAGCCAAATCGATGACCGTTCGGGAGCTTAAAGCGTATAAATTAATGGTTCGGCGTTTCCTGGAGGAGACGGTCCGGCGCGGGGTGAAAATGAAGGAAACCCGAGGCTGGGACCGGCGGGGACGCGGCAAGCGATATAATGTGATCGATGAGATCGATTCGGCGCTGCTTGAGATGGCCGATGAACTACTGGATACCGAGCAGGGAAGGATCGATCTGCTGAATAAGGTCGGGGAAATCCGCGGTATGCTGATTAATCTCGTATTTTAACGGCTTAAGGAGCATTTGTCCGCATGGGATTGGGATGCCCCTGGGCCAACTTTTTAGTTCGTAGGCTTGATGATCTTTTGGGTTCATAGGTTTAATGGTTATTTAGCATTATGGCATTATGGCTTTGTTATTAGATTTTATTTATGCAGCAGGTTCATAAGATGATAGAGAACGAAGTGAATGAAGCAGGAAAGAGAGGACTTATGTCTTTTAATCATATTATAGGCCAGGAGGCGGCCAAGCAGCTGCTGCAAAACGCTCTGCGCAAGCACGCGGTCAGCCATGCCTATCTGTTTAGCGGGCCGGCTGGCGCCGGACAGCTGCAGACGGCGCTTGTGTTTGCCAAGGCATTGTTTTGTACGGAGCTTGAGGATGATGCCTGCGGACAATGTCTGGAATGCCGGAAGGTCGAGCACGGCAACCACCCGGATTTGACGATGATTGAGCCGGATGGCGCCAGCATCAAGATCGATCAGATCCGCGAATTGCAGCGCATCTTCTCATACCGCTCCGAGAACCGCAATCCGAAGGTGTACATTATCGACCATGCGGAGAAAATGACGACGCAGGCGGCCAACAGCCTTCTCAAATTTCTGGAGGAGCCGCAATCGCCGGCGGTAGCCATCCTTATTGCGGAGAATGGACAAGCGCTGCTGCCGACCATTCAATCGAGGGTCCAGACGGTGCCGTTCCGCTCGCTTTCTCCGCAGATGATGGAGCAGGCGCTGGTAGGGGAAGGATATCCGGCAGCCCTCGTGCGCTGTGCCGTTCACCTGGCTTCAGGACTTGACGGATGCAGGAAAATATTGAATGAGAATTGGTTTGCAGAAATTAGAAACGTAGTGTTACAATTAGGGAAGGAGTCTTTGAACCGAACCGGCCCTGCGATGATTACCGCGAGCCAGAAAGTGTTCAAAACCGAACTCTCCGATCATCTGGACGTTCTGTTCAGTTTGTTTCATTTATGGTTTAAGGACATGATTCATGTTCTGTACGGAAGGAAAGAGTCTCTCGTTTTCATAGATCAGGCGGAGTATATCTCTGGTCATGCGTCAGCCCGCAGCACAGCACAGTGGGTGTCCTATATGGATTTGGCCGCAGAGTGTCAGAAGAAGTTACGCTATAATGTCAATGGACAGCTCTGTGTAGAGCAGCTATTGATGGGTTTGGGCGGTAACACTCCGGCGTGAGCACACCCCCAGGCCCGAAGGATGGCCAATATGTACAGGCACAAGGGGGTTTATTTTTGTACAGTGTAGTGGGTGTCCGCTTTAAGAAAGCGGGCAAAATATATTACTTCGATCCGCTGGATCTACCCGTAGAGAAGGAGCAATCCGTCATTGTGGAGACGGCCCGGGGGATTGAGTATGGTCAAGTTGTGATAGGAAAGAAGGAGGTAGGTGAAGCTGACGTTGTTCTTCCACTGAAGAAAGTCATTCGCATCGCCGGCGACTCGGATGCCCGTGTGGTTGAGGAGAACAAGCAGGCTGCGAAGGATGCATTCACCACCTGTTTAAATAAAATTCGGGACCACGGACTGAAAATGAAGCTGGTCGATGTAGAATTTACTTTCGACCGGAACAAAATCATTTTCTACTTCACGGCCGAAGGCCGCGTGGATTTCCGAGAGCTGGTGAAGGACCTGGCCAGCATCTTCCGGACCCGAATCGAGCTTCGTCAGATCGGAGTCCGGGACGAAGCCAAAATGCTGGGCGGCCTTGGACCTTGCGGTCGCGTACTGTGCTGTTCCTCATGGCTTGGTGATTTTGAGCCGGTATCCATTAAGATGGCGAAGGATCAGAGCTTATCGCTCAATCCGACCAAGATTTCCGGGCTATGCGGAAGATTGATGTGCTGCCTGAAATTTGAGCATGATAATTATGAAAGCGTGAAAGAGGAGCTTCCATCCGTTGGGAAGCTGGTCGTGACCTCGCTTGGAGAAGGCAAGGTTGTCGGTATCAATGCGGATAAGCGGACGGTGCATGTTCAGCTGTTTGAAATCGGGAAGGTCAAGGAACTGCCGATGGACGACGTGGTCATTAAATAGTCCAATAGAATGTTTATTTTCGGGGTGTAGACTTGGAGAAGAAAAACATTTTTGTGCTCATTCAAGAGTTGGAAACACAGATGGGACATATACACAGTGAACTGGGTGGACTCAAGCTGGTCATCAAGGAACTGCTGGAAGAGAACCATCGCCTCAGTCTTGAAAATGAACAGCTCCGGAAAATATTAAAAAGGGAAGTCAATCCGGCGGAATTGGAACACCCGGTAGCCTCGATGCCTCAGCCTCGTGCCGAGCAGGAGGATCAGGAGGAAGATGTGGTCGGGGAAGGATACGACAACCTGGCCCGTCTCTATCACGAAGGCTTTCACATCTGCAATGTGTACTATGGACATTTGCGTACGGAAGGGGATTGCCTGTTCTGCTTGTCATTTTTGAATAAATAAGAAGCCGTAGGGATATTGCCTACGGTTTTTTTCTAGCATTTGAAGGTTATACTGTAAGGGATCTTCAGGCTCCTTGCATTTGGTGAACACCGCGAAATAAAATTATGAGCACGAAGGGATCGGAGTCTCAATCCCGACACGTGCCCCTAACTATCAAGCCAAAGGGTTGAAACTATGAAATTGAAGGACGTACATTTACATCCATCCGAGCGGATTGATGATCTGCTGACGCATGAGCTCGGAATCATCCAAAGCGAGGAGGTGTTCAGCTTCTCTATGGATGCGGTGCTGCTTGCACGGTTTGCCAGCATCCCGCGGAGAGGGAAGATTCTTGATATGTGCACCGGGAATGGAGTGATTCCTATTCTCTTGTCCACACGGACAGGCGCACCGATCGAAGGGATCGAAATACAGCCGAGACTGGCCGATATGGCAAGACGAAGCGTCTATATGAATGATCTTGAGCACCAAATCACGATCCGGGAAGGCGACTTGAGAGAGCTGTACAAGGAGACGGGATATGGCGCATACGACGTGATCACGGTGAATCCTCCATATATGCCGATGAACGGCAGCGACATCAAGCTGAATCCGCATCAAGCCATTGCCAGACATGAGATTCATTGTACGCTGGAGGAAGTGATTGCTTCCTGCTCCAGGCTGCTTCGTCAAGGCGGGAAAATGAGCATGGTGCACAAGCCGCTGCGACTGGCCGAGATTATAACGCTTATGAGTAAATACCGGATTGAGCCGAAGGTGATCCGTTTTGTTCACCCCCGTGCCCATCTGGAAGCCAATATGGTGTTGATCGAGGGCATACGGGACGGGAAGCCCGAGGTTCGCCTACGGCCGCCGCTCATCGTTTATGACGAGCAGGGGAAATACTGCGCCGAATTTATGGACATATATTATGGAACGAATGAGGATGATCAAGCATGAGGATATCATTGCAGCGAAGCTTTGAATCGCCAGGTGCAGGGAGCACCGGATCGTTATTTTTGGTTGCAACCCCGATCGGCAATTTGGAGGATATGACCTACCGGGCGGTACGCGTTCTTAAGGAATGCGATATCATTGCGGCGGAGGATACAAGACAGAGCAGGAAACTGCTTACGCATTTTGAAATTCCATCCAAGCCATTGTTTAGTTATCATGAGCATAATAAGGCGGCAAGCGGCCCTGAAATTATACGATATATAATAGAAGGAAAAAATGTAGCGCTCGTGAGCGATGCCGGTCTGCCGGCGATTTCCGACCCTGGCACCGACCTCGTGGCACTGGCGATTGAAGCCGGAATATCGGTCATTCCGGTTCCCGGAGCAAATGCCGCGTTATCGGCGTTAATCGCATCGGGCCTGCCAACCGAACGGTTTACGTTTATCGGATTTTTGCCCAGGGAACGCAAAGACATTGTGGCACAGTTAAACGCGCTGCAATCGGCCCAGGGAACGCTGATCTTCTATGAATCCCCGCATCGCATCAAGAAGACCTTAGAGCTAATGAAGGAGGTTCTGGGCGATCGAAAGATTACGCTGGCCCGGGAGCTCACCAAGCGCTATGAGGAATTTGCCCGTGGAACCGTGGAAGCATGCCTATCCTGGCTAGAGGAGCATCCGCCTCTGGGCGAGTACTGCGTGGTGGTGGAGGGCAGAAACCCCGAGGATGAGCGGATGGAGCTAAATGCTTGGTGGCAGGAGCTTTCCTTAGAGGAGCATGTCGGCAGATATGAGCAGGAGGGATTGAGCCGTAAGGAGGCCATGAAGAAAACAGCGGCAGACCGCGGCGTATCGAAGCGGGATATCTATAATGCGCTGCTGGGGGATTAATTTTAGTAGCCTGCTGCGCAAGTGACTAAGAGGTGGTCCCCGCAGCCTGCCGAAGTCAACAACTGCCCGGGGCACATTTAATCTGAACTAGGCCGTCTCTGACGAACAATATCATTTTCCTCATGATCGCGGTGAGGATTTACATAGCGTTATGCCGACCGCGGGAAATTGCGCATAAAAAAAGACCTTCCTGCGGCCGGGTTCATAGCCGAGGAAGGCACCAAGGAGATATGAAAAAGGTTAGAATTAACAAAATGTGATTGTGTACCTATTATATACTAATATCTTTAATTTGTCACAGGTGTAGGGATTTCCGAGATACATTCATGGCAAACGATTTTACCTTTGAAGTACGTAACGTTCTCAGCATTGCCGCAGAAGATGCACGCAGGCTCATACTTCTTCAGCATGATGCGTTCACCGTCCACATAAATTTCAAGAGCGTCCTTCTCGCCAATGCCGAGTGTACGGCGCAGTTCGATTGGAATAACGACCCGTCCAAGCTCATCGACTTTCCTTACAATTCCTGTTGATTTCATCATAACTTATTAATGCCCCTCTCGCCATAATTTAAAAAAGTCATAATTCGACATAGTTCTATTTTTTATGTTATTTATAGTACCAACGATTCCCAAAACAGTCAACCTATATTTTTGAGATTTCGGAACCTATTTACGAAAATATAGTGAAATAAACCGCTGTCCTACAACGAAGTTACCATTTTTGAACCAAAAAACGCTTCACTTTTCAATATGTCGATTTGGAAAGCGCCAAATTACCTAATTCGACATTGTTCGACATTAGATGTCAAAAGAAGTGAAAATAGTCCAAGTCCTAAATTTATGACTTAAGGAGTGATTTATGATGCGCCTGCCAATCTCAGAGGAAAAAGTGTTTAAAGATCCGGTTCATAATTATATTCATGTACAGGATGATATTATCTGGCGGTTAATCGACACGCCGGAATTTCAGCGGCTTCGCCGGGTCAGGCAACTGGGCACGTCCTATCTGACGTTTCATGGCGCAGAGCACAGCCGATTCTCCCATTCCTTGGGTGTCTATGAAATTACAAGAAGAATCATCTCGCAATTCGAGCGAAGAGGATACTCCGATTGGCCTGCGGAAGAGAGACAAGTGGCCCTATGTGCAGCGCTCTTGCATGATCTCGGGCACGGACCATTTTCCCATTCTATAGAAGAGGCGTTTCAGATGAACCACGAGGATTGGACATGCCGGATCTTGCTCGGCGATACGTGCGTGAACAAGGTGCTCCTGGAGCTGGGGGAGGACTTCCCGGAGCGGGTCGCTTCCGTCATCCGCAAGACGTATGACAAACCGATCGTGATGAATCTGGTGACGAGTCCGCTGGATGCGGACCGAATGGATTATTTGCTGCGCGATGCCTATTACACCGGCGTCAATTACGGGACGATCGACATTGACCGGATTCTGCGGATGCTGCGGCCGCACCGGGACCGGATCGTTGTGAAGGAATCGGGGATGCATGCCGTAGAGGATTATCTCATGTCCAGATATCAAATGTACTGGCAGGTGTATTTCCACCCGGTAACAAGAAGCTCGGAAATCATACTGCGCCAGATTTTCCGCCGGGCGAAGGAGCTCTATGAAGCAGGGTATGCGTTTCAGTTCATGATCGAACCGCTGCCGGCTCTGTTCGAAGGCCGCTTGACCGTTCAGGAGTATCTGCGGCTGGATGAGGCGCTCATTCAAACGGCGTTTCTGCAATGGACGGCCGAGCAAGACCAGCTCCTTAGCGAATTATGCGGCCGATTCATCCATCGGAAGCTCTATAAATATATAGAAATCGACACCGGCAATCCGGAGACAATCGACGCCATCCGCCAGGCGTTTCGGGAGGCGGGTCTTGATCCCGCGTATGATGTGGAGATTGATTTTCCGACCGATCTTCCTTATGATAAGTTTCATTCGGGCATGCCGTTGAACGAGAAGCAAATTCTGCTGCTGGACCGGCATGACCAACTTCGGGAAATTTCCGAGGTGTCCGATATCGTACGCTCCATTAGCGGGATCCATAAGGGCCGGAATTATCTATATTACCCAGAGGAGAGGGTAGAGCCGCTGCTTGACCGGATGCCGGCCGAAGTTGCGGATTTATTTCGCAGGCAGGGATGAGTCCGTTATATTCGATGGACCATGGCTTGGATCATGGATGGACCTGGTTCAAGGCCGGACGCACGAGGCATTGATAATGGACAACCATAGAACTGAATGATAAAGATTATGCTGGATAAGATACGATCAAGGATCGACAAGAAAGGAGTGGGAGAGAATATGCTGTTCGACACACACACCCATCTGGATGCTCCCCAATTCGACGAGGACCGGGAGGAAACCATTGCCCGGGCGCTTGAAGCCGGCGTCAGCCGGATGATCAATATCGGATTTAATCGTGAAACGATTCCGACCACGATGAAGTTGGCGGAGACGTATGATTTTATATATGCGGCGGTAGGCTGGCATCCTGTGGATGCGATCACGATGGAGGAGGGCGACCTGGAATGGATCGCTTCACTCTGCAGTCATGAGAAAGTCGTTGCGATCGGGGAGATCGGCCTCGATTATCATTGGGATACGTCTCCGAAGGAGGTGCAGCACCGGGTGCTGCGCAGCCAAATCGGACTGGCCCGGGAGCTCCGTATGCCGATTGTAATTCATAATCGTGATGCGCATGAGGATATCGTGAAGATTTTGAAGGAAGAGAAGGCTCATGAGGTTGGCGGCGTGATGCATTCGTTCTCAGGCAGCTGGGAAACGGCCAAGCTATGCCTGGATATGGGCTTTCATATTTCGTTCGGCGGGCCGATCACGTTCAAAAACGCCAAGCAGCCGAAGGAGGTTCTGGCCAAGGTTCCGCTCGATCGTCTGCTCATTGAAACGGACTCGCCTTACCTGACACCACACCCCTTCCGAGGGAAGCGAAATGAGTCCGCTTATGTGAAATTGGTGGCCGAGACGGCAGCCGAAATTCGAGGCATGTCCTTCGATGAACTGGTCCAAATTACCACTAAAAATGCCCTGGAACGATTTGGCATTTCGTGAAAACGGGAGCAAAAGCGATGAAATAGTGAGGAATTGCGATTAATTAAAGTTTTTTAACCTGAAAAGACGATTGTTTTACAATTTTTTAACCATTTACATCAAAAAATGTGCTTGATTGTTCCTTTACAACCTGCATGGAAACAGGATATCATCTTTTCAGTGATAAGAAGCTGCAAGTTTGCAAGCTGAAACTTCAGCGATCATATTTCATGAACCGTCTCGCTTAATCTCCGAAGTCTGGGGAACGGGGGAACCGATACTGCCGTGCATGGTAAACTGTCGTGCACGAGCCGTATATGATTTCTTTATCGGGTCTTTGGGGTGAATGTGAAGGTCCTCGCCATGAGCGGGCGACCGGATCTAGGGCGTCTCTCTTACGTCCGAACCCGACAGCTAACTCCGTAAGCGAAGTAAGAGGGGAATTCTCGTGCATACCATTTCCATGATTTCAATCATCAGGAAGCCACGTTAGAGCCTCTAGTACTCTTTCACGCTGGCTTCTTTTATTTTTGAATATTGGAGAAGGTGTCGTCATACTGTTGGTAAACAGGAGGTGATTCCTAGTGGTGAACGGGAAGACGGGGATTGACGCAGGGCGTTAGATAGATAGCAGCACGCCTTGCGAGAATAACTGCTATAGTCACGTCAAAGGCATTCATGCGTTACCTAAGACGGCGGGACTATGAAGGAGGATGGAATAGTGGGCATTTTTCAACCTGAAGAAACCCATGAATCACAATCATCCAGCATGTCTTACGCATTGCGATGGAAGCATGAGAATTTGCGTCAATTGATGATGCTCGGCGCCATGGGGGCTGTTACGGTATCACTTCTCGTATCGCTGGTTATCCATGATCAATCGGGCAAGCAAGTTCAAATTGTGGTCGATGGCCGCGTAACCACGGTAGAAACCAGAGGATCGTTGCTTCAGGAATTGCTGGATGAGCAAGCGATCACGCTGAATCCGCAGGATCAGGTCTCGATGCCTTTAAACGGGACGATCCAGGATGGGGACCGGATTATCATTGACCGTGCAATCCCAGTTAAAGTAACAGTAGGGGGCACCACCAAAACCATATTCACGACCCAGGACACGGTCGATAGTGTACTCAAAGAAGCTGGCATTACGATCAAGGGTGAAGATATAGTAAAGCCGTCACAGGACACCAAGCTTACCAGTGATATGGACATTCAAATCGTTCGGGTTACGAAGCAGACCGTATCGGAGAAGGAGAACCGTGAGTTCCGCGTCATCAAGACTGCGGATCCGTCGCTGGAGCGCGGTGATAACCGTGTCATTCAGCGGGGCGAGCCGGGCGTTCTCGTTCATCACTACGAGAAGGTGTACCATAACGGCAAGCTCGTATCCAAGACGAAGGTCTCGCAAGAGGTCGAGCGTAAGACGAAGGACAAAATTATTGCCGTAGGCACGAAGAAGGTAGAGAAGCCTGTCGTGCTTCAAGCGGCAGCGACTCCAAATGTGAAGTCTGCCCCAGCGAAGCTTACGGGCACTAGAAAGGTATCCACCGCCAAAGCGACGGAGAATAACGTCATCTCCAGAGCGGGTGTTGATTTCAAATACCAGAAAGTGCTGAATAATGTTTCAATGACCGCATATTCCGCTGAGCAGGCGGGAATCGGAACCCGCACGGCTTCCGGAACACGGGTAACCGAGGGCCGGACGATTGCAGTTGATCCGAGCATCATTCCGATCGGCTGGTGGGTGTACATCGAAGGCATTGGCTTCCGCCGTGCAGAGGATACCGGCGGAGCGATTAAGGGACATAAAATTGATGTGTATTACGATTCGCTGAAAGCGGCCATGAACTTTGGCCGGAAATCGGGGCGCACCGTTTATGTGATCGGTCCCGTAAAGCCTGATTTGAACTAATGAATCCCAATTTCTAATGACATTGCCATTCTAATGCTAACGAATTTAGCTTATAATAGATCATAATGAAGAAGAGGAGAAACTCCTCTTCTTTTGTTTTGCGGCGTATTGGTCGCATTTTTGGGGCCATCATGTAAAAAATACGCCGTATGGTTTCAGCCGATGCCGATTCAAGGAGAACGGTCGGACAGGCGGTATGTGTCCTTTTGGGAAGGAAGAGAGAACGTTATGATCCGAGAAGTAATTGTGGTTGAAGGCAGGGACGATACGGTAGCGATCAAGCGTGCGGTGGATGCCGACACGATCGAGACCGGCGGCTCTGCTATTAATAAGCATACGCTGCGCCGTATTGCCCTCGCGAAGGAGCGCAGGGGGGTTATTATCCTGACAGACCCCGATCATGCAGGGGAACGGATTCGCAAGATCATCGACCGTCATGTCCCCGGCTGCAAGCACGCCTTCATACCGGAGGCGGATGCGACGCGCAAGGGCGATATCGGAGTCGAGAACGCATCTCCGGAGGCTATACGTCATGCCCTGGATCGCGTCCACACCTCATTTGAGGGGGCGGAGAGTCAGATCAGCCTGGAGGATATGATCGATGCGGGGCTGACGGCTCATCCGGAGGCTGCAGCCCGGAGAATGTTCATGGGAAATGTCCTGGGTATCGGGTATTGCAACTCCAAGCAGTTCCATAAACGTATGGCGATGTTTCAAATATCGCGTGAAGAGTTTCTGGCGGCGCTTGCGCAGCTGGAAGAGGGAGGCCAAAGCTGATATGAACCGGATGGAAGATATATCGACACCTAGACGCACGAAGGAGATCATTGCCCGCCATGGCTTTTCCTTTAAGAAGAGCCTGGGACAGAATTTTCTGATCGACCAGAATATTTTGGGCAAGATTGTGGAGGCGGCCGGCCTTGATAAAGAGAAAGGTGCGCTTGAGATCGGTCCCGGCATCGGGGCGTTAACAGAGAAGCTGGCTCAGATGGCCGGAGCCGTTACCGCAGTAGAGATCGATCAGCGCCTGATTCCGATTCTTAAGGAAGTGCTGGAGCCTTACGATAACGTTAAAGTTCATCATGGAGATGTCCTTAAGGTGGATCTGCACGAGCTGTTCCGCCAGGATTTCGCGGAGGTGGGGAAGGTAAGCGTTGTCGCCAATCTGCCGTATTACGTGACGACCCCTATTCTGATGAAACTGCTGGAAGAGAAGCTGCCGCTGGAGAATATTGTGGTCATGATTCAGAAAGAGGTCGCCGAGCGGATGGCCGCAGCGCCGGGAAGCAAGGATTACGGAAGCCTCAGCATTGCAGTTCAATATTACAGCGAGCCGAAGCTCGTCTGCATCGTTCCGCATACCGTGTTCATCCCGCAGCCCAATGTGGAATCGGCCGTCATTCGGCTCGCGGTAAGGGAGGAGCCTCCGGTTTCGGTTGAGGATGAGTCCTTTTTCTTCGAGGTGGTTCAAGCCTCATTCGCCCAGCGGCGAAAGACGATTGCCAACAACCTGAAGAGCCGGTTCTTCGCCGATGAAGGACGCGAGCGGCTGGAGCAGCTGCTGGAGGAAGCGGGGCTCGATCCGAAGCGCAGGGGAGAGACGCTGAGCATCGAGGAGTACGCACGGCTGAGCAATGTCCTGTTTGAGGCGGGGATTCGTTAGAAACGGAACGAAGTGTGGTCTGTTCATGGCTTTAGGATATTCAATCAGGTCAAGGCAAGCCGCCTGAGGGAAAATTGCCGCCATGACGAACCAATGGCTCCATTAGCCCATACCATAGGGTAGGGGTGATGTTGTGATGAACTTGGGAGACTTGGTCGTTCGTAAATCCTACGGCGGCGATGTAACGTTCCGGGTAGAAGGATTGCGGCATAATCTTATCGTCATCAAAGGCACGGAATTCCGGCTGCTGGCCGACGCTCCCGCCGATGACCTGATCCAGGTACCGCATCCCGCCGTAAGCGAGCGAACGAAGCAGGCACAGATTAAGGCGAATGAGACGCTGGAGAGCCTGCAGAAGCGCCGACAGGAAGAAAGTGAGCGGCAGCTGAAGAGCCTTAGGAATAACGGCGGCCCGCAGGCTGCTAAAGGATATTTCGACGTTCCGGGCAAGGTCCTGCATCTGGACGGGGATCCCCAGTATCTGAAGAAGAGCATGGCGCTTTATAACCAGCTTCGGGTCCCTGCGGAAGGCCATTATGTGAATGAATCGGCGATGGCCGATACGTTGTATCGGCTCCTTCCGCGGGTTCGACCCGATATCGTCGTGATTACAGGTCATGACGGGGTTCTTAAGCGAAGACAGCCGTATGATTTATACAGTCTGGACAGCTACAAAAATTCGCATAACTTCGTATCGGCGATCCAGGTGGCCCGGCAATATGAGCGGAACCTGGATACCTTGGTTATCGTGGCTGGAGCGTGCCAGTCGCATTTTGAAGCGCTGCTGCAGGCAGGAGCCAATTTTGCGAGCTCGCCGGGCAGAATTCTCATCCATGCCCTAGACCCGGTCTATGTGGCCGCCAAGACCGCCTATACGTCGGTTCGGGAAACGGTCAACCTCAACGATGTAATCCACCATACAATCAGCGGCAGTCAAGGCGTAGGCGGAATTGAGACCAGGGGCAGCTACAGGATCGGCCTGCCGAGCCTCCAGGATCTGTCGACATTGAAAGTAACGCCTTCCGTCAGCTAAGCGGTGCTTTGTTCGGCGAGGCATTCGAATGCGAAGACGCAAGGATGATGAAGAACCGAATATAGGCTGAGAAAACCCCGGGCACCGGGGTTTTTTTACTTTGTTCTATACGGTGAAGAAAATTGTCAAATATCATACATAAAGCTTGTCGATTTAGCGCATATTAATGCAAATGGAAATGAGATTTGCCGGGCTAAAAAAAATACATTGACAACGTATTTTTGATGCTGATATAATTAATGTTTTTGATTTGACAAAATGCTGGAAGTTCGGTATAATGGACAAGGAAAGAGGTGGTCGTCGACAATGGCTAAAAATGCGCTGTTGGAAATCAAACGCAGTCTCGATGCCCATTTAGGGCAAAAAATTACGCTTCGGGCTAACGGTGGCCGCCGTAAGACCGTCGAGCGTACTGGTGTTTTGGAAGAAACGTACCCTTCTGTTTTCATTGTTAAGCTGGATCAAGACCAGCAGACCTTTAAACGCGTGTCTTACAGTTATGCCGATATTCTGACCGAAACCGTGGAAATCATGGTGACCGGCGATGACAACCAGATGCGAATCACCTATATCAAGTCATAACGACATGACGATATGTCACGAGAGAACAGCCTTCGTTAGCGGAGGCTGTTTTTGTTTTCCCTGGAGGGTTCCGGGTCAAGCAGGGATCATGGGGCGTATATCTGCCTTATAGAGCAGGGGGCCGAGGCAGGCTCTTTTACCGCCCGGCTTTCGCATAATCAGGAGAGGATGCCATCGACAGCCTGGAATGAGAGGAGATCCGGGTAGGCATACTAACCGGGAGCGGATCTTCTGCAGCGAACAACTTCCGGTGCCTGGGCAGAGGGATGATGCGAGCTGATTCGATGATGTCCGGTGGACCGAGGCTTGCTCGCTGAGGATGCGCTCGTCACTGCCGTTATGATCACGAAATCATCCAAGGAGGCGTTTAGGATGGGCCGGAGAAGACGCAGTATCATGTCAGAGCAGCTCAAGACTGAATTGGCAAAAGAGCTTGGATTCTACGATACGGTGGAGAAGGAAGGCTGGGGCGGCATTCGCGCGAAGGACGCCGGCAATATGGTAAAACGCGCGATTGAGCTTGCGGAGCGGGCTGCCAAGAAATCCGATCTCTAATCTGTTCGTAAGTGAATGCGGCAAGCAGCCCTCCGGTGACGGAGGGCTCTCTGTTCAGATCGGAAGACGTAAAACCGGGTCCATGACTTCGAAGCCCGAGTTTGTTAAGATAGAGGCAATAGAAGTTTTTCTCTGGATATGGTAAGTTCATGCATAGGGAAAAGCTAAGGATAGGTGAACGTTCTTGAAAATATACGAAAAAGCACCGGCCAAAATCAACCTGATGCTGGATGTGCTCCATAAGCGCCCGGATGGGTTCCATGAGGTGGAAATGGTCATGACCATGATTGACCTTGCCGACCGGCTCGAAATGTCGGAGCAGAAGCGGGACACCATCATCATAACGTCCCAGGCGGGTTACATCCCTCTGGACGAGAAGAATTTGGCCTTTCAGGCAGCAAGACTCATTAAAGAGCGCTACGACGTGCGGAAAGGTGTACATATCCACCTCGACAAAAAAATTCCGGTAGCAGCGGGACTGGCAGGAGGCAGCAGCGATGCGGCGGCGACCTTGCGGGGACTAAACCGCCTCTGGGGGTTGAATATCCCGAAAGAGGAGCTGCTTAAGCTTGGAGCTGAGCTCGGCTCCGATGTGCCCTTCTGCGTGAGCGGCGGAACCGCCCTGGCTACCGGGCGAGGCGAGGTGCTGAAGCCGATCCCGAGTCCGCCTCAGTGCTGGGTAATCGTGGCGAAGCCGCCGATCAACGTATCGACGGCAGAGGTATACGGACGACTGCGCAGTGATCAAATCCAGGCGCACCCGTCGGCGGAGCGGATGATCGGGGCGCTCGAGCAGGGCAGCTTCCACCAGATGTGCAAAGAGCTCGGAAACGTGCTGGAGGAGGTTACCTTGAAGATGCATCCGGAGGTTCAGCAGCTGAAGGAAGGCATGCTGAAGCTGGGCGCGGATGGCGCGCTAATGTCCGGCAGCGGCCCGACGGTCTTCGGTCTGGTATCCAGGGAGTCTAAAGTCGCCCGCATTTATAACGGCCTTCGGGGATTCTGCAAAGAGGTTTATGCGGTCCGTCTGCTAACCGGAAATGCATAAAATGGACACGGCTTCGGGGGAGAATTTCAATCTGAGTTGTATAAATACGTACAAAGATGTTATATTTAACATATAATATTCGGATTTAGCGAGGAATCCCAGTGAAAAAATTAAAACGAAGCGAACGATTGGTCGATATGACCCAATATTTACTATCTGAACCGCATACGTTGATTCCCTTGACGACGTTCGCCGAGCGTTATAGTGCGGCCAAGTCGTCCATTAGCGAGGACTTGGCGATCATTAAGGACGTATTTGAGAACGAGGGGCTTGGAGAGCTCCAGACTCTCGCCGGCGCCGCAGGAGGCGTACGATACATTCCGAAGCTGCGCAGAGACCACGCCCTCGCTTTTGCCGAGGAGCTGTGCAGGCAGCTGCAGCAGTCCGACCGGATTCTGCCGGGAGGCTATCTCTACATGTCCGATCTGCTCGGTCAGCCATCGCTTATGAACGAAGCGGGCAAAATTATTGCCACCGCGTTCTCCGACCGGGAGATCGACGTGGTGATGACCGTGGAAACGAAGGGCATTCCGCTCGCTTATGCGACCGCGGCACAGCTTAACCTGCCGGTCGTACTAGTCCGCCGGGACCATCAAGTAACGGAAGGATCGGCCGTAAGCATCAACTATGTTTCCGGCTCCCATAAAAGCATCCATACGATGTCACTGTCCCGCCGGGCACTCAAGGAGCGCTCCCGCGTCCTTATCGTGGATGATTTCATGAAGGCCGGAGGCACCATTCAGGGAATGGTCGACTTGCTTGGAGAATTTAATGCCGAAGTCGCAGGTGTGGGCGTATTGGTGGAGTCAGGGGCAGTAGAGAACGAGGAGAGGCTTCTTCAGGACTATATATCGCTAGCCCGATTGAGCGACGTGGATGCCAAAACCAAAATGATTACCGTGAATCCTGGAAATTATTTCGAGAAATAACATTGCATTTTTTGTCGATATAATAGCGTTTCCATCCGAATGGGCACGAAGTCTGTCGAAAATATCACATTCTAAAAAAAATTCCTGATTTTAGGACATTTTATAGGACAAAAAAGAAGGATTTCGTGTTTGCTGTGTGGAATTATACTACCCAAGTCTCTGATGGAAAAAGGTGGTGAACACATATGCAAATTACGGATGTCAGACTCCGCCGTGTTAACTCTGAGGGGAGAATGAAGGCAATCGCATCCATTACCATCGATAATGAATTTGTCGTTCACGACATTCGAGTCATCGACGGAAACAATGGAATGTTTGTCGCAATGCCGAGCAAACGCACTCCGGACGGAGAATTCCGCGATATTGCCCATCCCATTTCTTCGGGTACCCGCGAGAAGATTCAATCGGCTGTCCTGGCCGAGTATGAGCGTGCGGCTACAGAAGAAGAAGTGATTGAAGAAGGCGCTTAAGATTTACAATTGGGGTTCAAGGAAAAGAGAGCCATATTTGTGGCTCTCTTTTCTTTTTTTGTAGAATGAGATATATTCAGTAGTGAGTTCAAGAGGAGGAGGCATGGCCCTTGAAAAGATTTGCTATTGTGCTCGCCGCTGGGCAGGGCAAACGTATGAAATCCAAACTATATAAAGTGCTGCATCCTGTTTGTGGCAAGCCGATGGTAGGACATGTACTGCAGACGGTACAGCAGGTGAACTGTGAGCGCAGCGTTGTGGTGGTTGGACATGGCGCTGAAGCCGTTCGCACGTACCTGCAGGACGCAGCGGAATATGTTTTACAGGAGCAGCAGCTCGGAACGGGCCACGCTGTGAAGCAAGCCAAGGATCTTCTTGGCGGGGAAGAAGGCTCGACGATCGTGATTTGCGGGGACACTCCGCTTGTGACGTCAAGCACCCTGGAAAATTTGCTGAAACTGCATGAAAGTAATAACGCGGCAGCAACGGTATTGACGGCACATATGGATAACCCGAAGGGCTACGGCCGGGTCATCCGCGGCGGAGATGACAGCGTGCAGCGGATCGTGGAGCAGAAGGACTGCAGCCCTGCAGAGGATGCGGTCACTGAGATTAATACCGGTACCTATTGTTTTGATAATAAAAAGCTATTTGCTGCACTGGAAAAAGTGACGAACCAGAACGCGCAGCAGGAATATTATCTGACCGATTGCATCGGCATCCTGAAGGAAGCCGGCGAAACCGTGCTTGCTTATCAGACCGATGATTACGCGGAGTCGATCGGCGTCAATGACCGGTTGGCCCTCTCCGAAGCCGAAGGCTTCATGCGGGAGCGCATTAACCGTATGCATATGCTGAACGGGGTTACGATCATCGATCCGGCGTCGACGTATATCGGTGCCGATGTGACCATCGGAGCCGATACGGTGCTGTATCCGGGAACGGTGCTGAAGGGCAATACCGTCATTGGGGAGAACTGCGTAATCGGACCGAATTCGGATATTGAGGATTCTGCCATCGCGGACGGTGCCAGCGTCAAGCAATCGGTGCTGAGCAAGGCAGAAGTCGGAGCCCGCACATCGGTAGGCCCGTTTGCTTATCTTCGTCCGGGCGCCAAGCTCGGTGAGGACGTGAAGGTTGGCGACTTTGTCGAGGTGAAGAATGCAACGATCGACAATGGCTCGAAAGTGTCGCATCTTAGCTATGTCGGCGACGCCAAGGTCGGGAAAAACGTCAATATCGGCTGCGGTGCGATTACGGTCAACTATGATGGTTATAATAAGTCCGTTACCGAAATCGAGGACGACGCATTTATCGGCAGCAATGTCAATTTGATTGCGCCGGTCAAAGTCGGCAAAGGCGCGTTTGTGGTTGCCGGCTCGACCATTACCCAGTCGGTTGATGAGAATGATCTGGCCATCGCAAGACAGCGTCAGGAGAACAAGCCGGGTTATGCGGAGAAGATCCGGGCGCGCGCTAAAGCCAAGAAGAACAGGGAATCGTAATACGCCGGCTTCCTAAATTGACGTGAAGCGGTGATCGGATAGCCTAATTCAACGAACCAGCACGGAGGGTTTTTATTCTATGACTTATCTTGATTCTAAATTAAAAATATTTACGTGTAATTCCAATCCAAAGCTCGCCCATCAAATTGCCGACTATATCGGTATTCCGATGGGAGAATCGCTTACGACCAGCTTTAGCGATGGCGAAATTCAAGTGAAGCTCTCCGAGAGCGTACGCGGCTGCCATGTCTACGTTGTGCAGTCCACATGCCTTCCGGTGAATGACAACTTGATGGAGCTGCTGGTTATGGTGGATGCGCTCAAGCGGGCATCGGCAAAGAGCATCAACGTGGTCATCCCGTATTACGGATATGCCCGTCAAGACCGCAAGGCTCGTTCGCGTGATCCGATCACCGCCAAGTTGGTGGCGAACCTGATTGAGAAAGCCGGCGCTCACCGCGTCATTACGATGGACCTGCATGCGATGCAGATCCAGGGATTTTTCGATATTCCGGTGGATCATTTGCTCGGTGTTCCGATCCTTGCCCAATATTTCCGTTCGAAGCAAATCGAGAATCCTGTCGTCGTGTCCCCGGACCATGGCGGCGTCGTGCGCGCAAGGAAGCTTGCTGATTTCCTGAACGCCCCGCTGGCTATTATCGATAAGCGGCGGCCGGAGCCGAACGTCAGCGAAGTGATGAACATCATCGGACATATCGAAGGCAAGACCGCGATTCTGATCGACGATATCATCGATACTGCCGGCACGATCGTACTCGGCGCCAACGCGCTGATGGAAGGCGGCGTGAAGGAAGTGTATGCTTGCTGTACGCATCCGGTGCTGTCCGGTCCTGCCCATGAACGCTTGGAAAACTCGCCGCTGAAGGAAGTTGTTGTGACGGACACCATTCCAATCACACATCCGAATCCGAGCAGCAAGCTGACCGTGCTGTCTGTTGCTCCGCTCATGGGAGAAGCGATTATCCGGGTACACGAGGAATTATCCATCAGCAAATTGTTTGAAATAGAATAACAAACCTGGCCGTAAGGGTTACATCTTCTGCTTGCAGGAAATGTAGCCCTTGCCTGCTATCCTGACCTCGTGAATATTATGCATAGCAGGAAAGTAACCGTTTTCAAAAATGCGATATTCTAAATGATTTACCCCCAAGTTCATGGCAGGTGTCATCAATATCCAGGTCTTGAAATAAAGGTAAATGTATTGCGGTTGTACACCGTTCCCTCCAGCTCGACAAAATAAGCGTCGACGGCCGTGATCAGGCCTACGTCGACATGACACCCGAGCTCGTAGACTTGAACGGGGATGCCATGCTTCATATGGTATTGAAAATGGCTGTGATGCGTCAATTTCTGTTCATAATCTCTCAAAACCGATTCACCTTCTTATGAGGGCATAAATACCAATAGGTTTTGTTCATATTGTACTCGAAATACAGGTTAAGAAGAAAGTACTAATCGTGAAAGGAATTAACTGCGATGAAATGGATTG
The DNA here is from genome assembly GCF_038003785.1 of Paenibacillus sp. FSL W8-0919. Taxonomy (NCBI): domain Bacteria; kingdom Bacillati; phylum Bacillota; class Bacilli; order Caryophanales; family Paenibacillaceae; genus Paenibacillus; species Paenibacillus sp. FSL W8-0919. The sequence continues at coordinate 1,155,714 of NZ_JBBOPV010000001.1, read as the reverse complement.
TCGGATTGGGAAATCCCGGTCCAGCTTATGAGAAAACACGCCATAACGTTGGGTTTATGGCATTGGATGCTCTGGCAGAGCGCCATGGCATGAAATTCAACCAAAGCAAATGCAAATCGGTCATTGCCGAGGGCATGATCGGCGGTACCAAAACGGTGCTGATCAAGCCGATGACCTTTATGAATCTGTCAGGCGAAGCGGTGCGGGCCTATATGGATTATTATAAGGCGCCGCTCGAAGATATGATTGTTGTCTACGATGATCTCGATACAGCCGTTGGGAGGATCCGTCTCCGGTATCAAGGGAGCGCGGGCGGGCATAACGGCATCAAGTCCATCATTCAGCATACCGGGACCCAAACCTTTAACCGCATCCGGATGGGCATCTCGAGACCGGAGCCGGGTTACGCCATCGTGGATTATGTGCTTGGGGCATTTCCAAAGGGCGAACGGGAGCAGCTGCAGAGCATGGTGGACATGACCTGCGATGCACTGGAGTTCAGCCTGGATCACACCTTTGAGCAGACCATGGCGAAATTCAATAACGCATAGCCACGCAGAATCATAGTCTGAAACGGGAGATTTCCGGGCATACTGAAGGGTATATACGACCTTCAGGAGGCATATGATGGCGATAACCTACGTTTGCAGACATTGTCGAGCCTTTCAGGGCCGGATCGATTCGAGCGTCATAACGGAAGAAAAGCTCGGATTCGATTCCTTGACCCCTGAGGAGCGCAAGGATATAATAGCGTATGATTTGAACGGCGACGTGATGGTTAAGGTCACCTGCGACCACTGCAGGGAGGCGCTTGAGGCCCATCCGGAGCTGAGTCTTTTGGCAAATCCCCTTCAATGAGCGTATAATGGGGTACAAGATAAAATATGGTAGAAGACATCAGGCGGCTTGCTTTGTTCGGCAGCCGCCGTGTGTTAGCCTTGGCAGCGTTGCCCAAGGCTTCTTTTCGGTTTTAATTTTACAACTGTCGTCTTAGCACGCAAGTGAGAACGAAATTGAATAATCCATTTCTTTTGCATAAGAGAGGTGCCCCCTTTGTTACAAGCACTTATTGATGTATTTTCGAAGGATTCGGATTTCAAATCCATTGCGGCCGGCGTAGGAACCGGAATGAGGGAGCAGCTGATATCCGGTCTATCCGGATCCTCCAGGCAAATCCTCATGGCCGCGCTGCATCAGGACCAGCAGCGCCCGCTGCTCGTCGTTACGCATAATATGTTCTCAGCCCAGAAAATCGCTGATGATTTACAGGAGGCGCTTTCACCGGATCAGGTGCTGCTCTATCCGGCAAATGAACTGGTTGCGGCGGAATCGGCCGTATCGAGCCCCGAGACTCTAGCACAGCGGATTGATGTCCTTGTCCGCTGCGCCAGAGGCTTCCGGGGTATTGTCGTTGCGCCGTTTTCCGGTGTGCGCCGTCTGCTTCCGGCACCGGAAGTCATGGCGGATGCCCGGATTACGCTTCAGGACGGAGGAACACTCGAGCTGGAGGCGTTCCTGAATCGGATGATCGAGATGGGCTATGAACGGGTGGAGCGCGTCGAAAGCCGCGGCGAGATGAGTGTTCGCGGCGGAATCATCGACTTCTATCCGATGACGGCGGCGATGGCGTACCGAGTCGAGCTGTTCGATGAGGATATCGATTCGATCCGAACCTTTGATCCGGCCGATCAGCGATCGATTGATAAGGTTCGGGAGGTCGTCATTACACCGTGCAAGGAGATCATAGCCGATTCGGAACGGCTGAACCGCACGGCCGAGGCGGTGACCCGGATGCTGGAGGCGCAGCTTGAGCGAATGACCGACCGGCAGGCCAAGCTTCGGCTGCGGGAAGAAATTCACCGGGAAGTGGAGATGCTTCGCGAGCGAATCTATTTCCCTGAAATCTATAAATATATTTCACTGCTCTATCCGGAGAAGACGCATCTCTATGACTACATGCCGAAGGATACGATTTTGGTGCTGGATGAGCCTGCAAGACTGCTGGAAACGGCCAAGCAGCTGGAACGGGACGAGGCGGAATGGAACCTGCATCTGCTTCAGCACGGTAAATCGCTGCCGGATCTTCCATTATCGCTGGATACCGAGGAGCTGATCTATCAGCATCCGTACCAATGTCTGCTCATATCGATCTTCCTGCGCCAGGTTCCGAGAATGCAGCCGCAGAATATCGTTAACTTCATTACGCGCGGCATGCAGGATTTCCACGGGCAGATGAATGTATTGAAATCGGAGATGGACCGCTGGAAGAAATCCGGCGTCCAGGTCATGATGCTCGCCGGCGATGCAGAGCGCATGGAGCGTATGCGCCGGGTGCTGAACGACTATGGCATTGACGAGCCTCTGATGTTCGAGGGCCATCTTCAGAACGGCTTCGAGATGCCGTCCGTTCATGCGGCTGTCATTACGGAGAGCGAGATGTTCTCTTCGAAGCAGCGCAAAACCCGCAAAACGACGAAAAGCATGGACAACGCCGAACGCATCAAGAGTTATACGGAGCTTAAGGTCGGCGACTATGTCGTGCATCAAAACCACGGAATCGGGAAATATATGGGGATCGGCACGCTCGAGATCAACGGGATTCATAAGGACTACATGCATATCATGTATGCGGGCGGCGATAAGCTGTCCGTTCCGATCGAGCAGATCGATCTCATTCAGAAATATGTCGGCTCCGAGGACAAGGAGCCGAAGATATACAAGCTGGGCGGCAACGAATGGACCCGCGTAAAGAACAAGGTCCGTTCTTCCGTGCAGGATATCGCCGACGACTTGATCAAGCTGTACGCTGAGCGCCAGTCGGCTCCGGGATACGGATTCGACAAAGATACGCCGGAGCAGCAGGAGTTTGAGGACATGTTCCCTTACGACGAAACGCCGGACCAGCTTCGCGCCATTGCGGAAATCAAGAAGGATATGGAGCAGAACCGTCCGATGGACCGGCTGCTGTGCGGAGACGTCGGCTACGGCAAAACCGAGGTGGCTGTTCGAGCGGCGTTTAAGGCGGCGATTGAAGGCAAACAGGTGGCCGTGCTGGTTCCGACGACCATTCTGGCCCAGCAGCACTATGAAACGTTCCGCGAACGGTTCGCGAACTACCCGATCAATATTCAGGTGTTGAGCCGCTTCCGGAGCCGCAAGGAACAGAATGAGACGATCAAGAAGGTAAAGCAGGGCGGTGTTGACATCCTGATCGGCACGCACCGGCTGCTTTCGCAGGACATCGTCTTTAAGGATCTCGGCCTTTTGATCGTGGATGAAGAGCAGCGGTTCGGCGTAACGCATAAGGAGAAGCTGAAGAAGCTGAAAACCAATGTCGATGTGCTGACCTTAACGGCAACGCCGATCCCGCGGACGCTGCATATGTCGATGCTTGGGGTAAGAGACCTGTCGGTTATTGAGACACCGCCGGAGAACCGCTTCCCGGTGCAGACGTATGTGGTGGAGCACAGCCAGACCCTGGTCCGTGAAGCGATAGAGCGCGAGCTGGCCAGAGGCGGGCAGGTCTACTACCTGTATAACCGGGTGCAGGGCATTCATGAGATGGCCGCGCAAATTTCGATGCTTGTTCCTGAAGCGAGAGTCGGCGTGGGCCATGGGCAGATGTCTGAGACCGAGCTGGAGAAGACGATCCTGGACTTCCTGGACGGGGAGTACGATGTGCTCGTCAGCACCAGCATCATTGAGACGGGCGTCGACATCCCGAACGTGAATACCCTCATCGTCCATGACGCGGATAAAATGGGATTATCTCAGCTTTATCAGCTGCGCGGGCGGGTAGGACGATCCAATCGAATCGCCTACGCCTACTTCACATACCAGCGGGATAAAGTGCTTACCGAGGTTGCGGAAAAGCGGCTTCAGTCGATTAAAGAATTTACCGAGCTGGGATCCGGCTTCAAAATCGCGATGCGCGACTTGTCGATCCGGGGCGCGGGCAATCTGCTCGGCGCGGAGCAGCACGGTTTTATCGCTTCGGTCGGTTTCGATCTGTACTCCCAGATGCTGGCAGAGGAAATCCAGAAGCGTAAAGTCAGCATGCTTGGCGAGACAGCTGCGCCGACCAAGGATTGGAACACCTCCATCGACCTGGGGATCGACGCGTATCTGCCGTCGGATTACATTTACGACAGTATTCAGAAGATTGAAATTTATAAAAAAGTGGCTTCCGTCACCACCATCGATGAATCGGCAGAGCTTGAGGACGAGCTGCTTGATCGCTTCGGCGAGCTGCCGCAAGCGGTAAACAACTTGCTTGCGGTTTCCCGATTGAAAGTGTATGGTCGTACGTACGGCATCGACTCCATTACACAGCGGGGAGACGATGTGCTGCTCCAGTTCTACGAAGGGCAGGATAAGGCAGTCAACACGGCAGCGCTTGCGCAAATTGGAAATCTGTTCGAAAGACGTGTACAATTTGAACAAGGGCCAGCCATGGTTATCCGGATCAAAGGCAAGGGTCTTGACGATCAACAATTGCTCGAGTTGCTGGAGAAGTTTCTGGAGGCTGCCAAGGAGCCATTTAACCTGAAGGGAGAACTACACAATGCCGTCAAGAAATAAAAGGGCATGGAAAACCTTTATCGTATCATTAACAGCCGTGCTGTCCATGTCGATGATCGCCGCTTGCGGAAAGGATGACAGCAAGGGGAATGAAGTGGATGACAGCAAAGTTATTGTCAAATATAAAGGCGGAGAGTTGACCGCGAAAGAATTCGATCTCGAGCAGCGGATGATTCAGTTCATGTCGCCGGAGTACGCACAATTCCTGCAGATGGACGAATTCAAGGAGTATTTGGCGAAGCAGGGAGTCGCTTATGAGTACCTGTACGCCAAAGCGGATGACAAAGCCAAGGAAGCTGCCGGGAAGCAGGCGGATGAGCTGCTGAATAGCAACAAGAGCAGAATGGGAGAAGAGAATTACAAGAAAGCGCTGGAAGCCCAGAAGCTGACTGAGGAGGATGTAAGAAATTACATGCTTCGCATTATGACGGTCGTGGAATACGAGAAGAGCCAAGTAACCGAGGACGATATGAAAAAGGATTTCGAGGCGACCAAGCAGGATTATACAAAAGTCAGCGTTCGTCACGTCCTCGTCGGCTTCCAGGATCCAGAGGGCAAGGAAAGACCGGAGGGCGAGGCGCTCAAGATTGCGAAGGAGGTGCAGTCCAAGCTGAATAAAGGCGAGGATTTCGCCGCAATCGCGAAGGAATACTCCGAGGATCCGGGCTCCAAGGACAAGGGCGGCTTGTATGAGAATGAGCCGGCTGGCCGATGGGTTCCCGAATTCAAGGAGAAGGCCTTGTCCCTTGAGCTGAACAAAATCAGCGATCCCGTCGAGACCAGCTATGGCTACCACATCATGAAGGTCGAGAAGCGGGAAGAAGTAACGTATGACAAGCTAACCGCCGAGGAGAAGGAAGGCATTCAGAACAAGCTGGCTTCAGGCAAAATCGATAACTTTATGCAGAATGAGCTCAGTGGTTTGATCGAGAGCATGAACCTGCCGAAGAGCGAGAACGCCGGGGACAAGCCTGCTGAAGAGAAGCCTGCGGAGGGCGGCGATGCAACGAAGCCTGCCGACGGCAGCGATGCGCCGGCTGATGGCGAGAAGGCACCGGCTGCCGGTACTGGAGACAGCGGGAAGTAGTCTGAAGCTTTGGCCTGCGCCAGCGTCTTTATAATGCCAGCCTCCGCTGCTGGTACGGGGGGCCTGGCTTTCCAAGGTCGATTTCATCATGACCATGCAGGCAGGAGCGCGGGCTATCGCGTTCGCAAAGTGAAAACCGGGCTGAATTTGAATCCATAACGTGTGAAATGACACGTTATGGATTTTTTTCCCCGAAAAACGATAATCTTCACTTTATTTTTATTATGGATTTCGCAACCAATGCAGGGTTCATGATGTATAAGGATTTGGGAATGGATGAATACTATGGTCAGACAATTAACTCTTATACACCTGGGGACATCCTCTTCCCGTAAGGAAACAGTAGTTGAAAAATCTTCTTATGAAAGTGGGGCAACAAGTGACATGAAAGCTACTGGTATCGTCCGCCGTATCGATGACCTCGGGCGCGTGGTCATCCCGAAAGAAATTCGACGCACATTACGGATTCGCGAAGGTGATCCGCTGGAAATTTTCGTAGATCGGGATGGAGAAGTCATTCTGAAGAAATATTCGCCAATCGGCGAGCTTGGCGATTTTGCGAAGGAATACGCGGAATCCCTATACGAAAGCACGGGCCACATTACGATTATTTCGGATCGTGACTCCTTTATCGCCGTAGCCGGCGGCTCCAAGAAGGAATATTTGGACAAGCCGATCGGCAATTTGCTGGAAAATTGCATGGAAAACCGCAAGACCGTTCTCGAAAGCAACAGCGGAACGTATGAGATCAGCAAGGATAATCCGGAGACGTTGTCGGCTTTCGTAGCCGCGCCGATCATTGCAGGCGGTGACCCGATCGGGAGCGTCGTGCTGCTGAATAAGGACGAATCCGTCAACATGGGCGAGATGGAAGTAAAAATGGCTGAAACGGCCGCAGGCTTCCTCGGAAAGCAAATGGAGCAGTAAGACAACAGATGGACAGCCTTAGGGCTGGATTTGACTCCCGCTGAACTTGGATCCTTGCGGTCTATAGGGAAGCCGGGAGTTTTTTGCTGTCAAGCCAGCGAGGCCTTACGAAGGATGTAACCCGTAAAATTTTGTGCCCAGCCTGGTTCCGCGGTTATAATGGGGATACACGTTCAAACATCGGGCATGTCGCCACGGTGCGAAGAACCCTAAGATAAGCGTGGGATTGGAATACGGATATGAAACCAGAAGAGACAGGCTCCAGGCTGATGAAGGGAGCCTTCATCCTTAGTGCCGCAGCGATGCTGTCGAAGCTGATCGGCACTTTGCAAAAAATACCCCTGCAGAATATGGGCGGGGATGCCGTGTTCGGCATCTATAACACGGTCTACCCCTTCTACATGATGATGATTACGCTGGCGGTTCTCGGCTTTCCGGCGGCCGTCTCCAAGTTTGTGGCTGAATACGAAGCCGAGGGCCGAAGCGGGGACAGCCGCCGGCTGCTGCGCATCTCTTCGGTGACGCTCGTGCTGTTCGGGCTGGTGCTCGGTCTTGTCATGTACGCCGCAGCTCCCTGGCTCGGACAAGCGATTGGCAGCGGGCAGGTGGTGCCGGCAATCCGGGCAGGCGCCTTGGCGCTGGCCTTCGTGCCTTGGATGTCGGTGCTGCGCGGGTATTTTCAGGGCCTGCACAATATGGTGCCGACGGCCGCATCCCAGATCGTGGAGCAGTCGGTCCGGGTAGCCGTCATGATCGTGCTGCTGCTGTATCTTATCGAAGCCGGAGCATCGCCGGATCGAATCGCGGCGGGAGCGCTTCTGGGATCGGCGGCCGGAGGGGCAGCAGGTCTCCTGGTCATGGGCTGGTATTGGCGGAGGCACCGAAGCAGCTGCGGCGGACGTATAGAAAAGCCGCTTATGCCCCCCGTCAAGCAGCAAGATGTGAAGGATTCCGGCTTGAATGCCGATGTAAACAAGGAGGGAGCGGGCGTTCTTCTCCGCCGTCTGCTCGCATACGGCATCCCGGTTTGCCTCAGCCTGCTGGCCGTCCCGCTAATTGGATTGGTCGATACATTTACTGTGCCGCGGCTGCTTAGTATGACCGGGCTGCCGGATGAGGCAGCGATGGCGGAATTCGGGATTTACAACCGGGGGCTGCCGCTGGTGCAGCTGGTAACCATGCTGGCCACGTCCTTGTCCGTGCTGTTTATACCGGCGCTGGCCGAAGCCAAGTTCCGCGGCGAACGGGAACGGGTGGCCAGCCAGACCGGGATGGCGCTCCGCTGGTTCTGGCTGATCGGGATGAGCGCGTCCATCGGGCTCGCGGTGCTGGCCAAGCCGATTAACGTCATGCTGTACGAAGACGCCGCAGGCACCTTAACGATGCAGGTCATTGCGTTTACGGCAGCCGGCGGCACGATGAGCACGATCACGGCAGCTCTGCTGCAGGGCGTCGGCATCGTTAAGGCGCCGGCCCTGCACCTGCTTGCCGCTGCGGCGCTGAAGCTCCTGCTCAACCTGCTGCTGGTGCCGCAGCTTGGCATAACGGGCGCCGCCATCGCGGGCGTGGCGGCGCACTTGGCCGCAGCAGCGCTGAACCTCGCGCTGCTCTCGCGAAGCGCCCGTTTCACCGCGGGTGCGGGCGCGGCCATGGCGAGGACGCTTGCGGTCCTCGCCGCCGTCGCGCTGGCCGCCTGGTGCGCGCAAGCGGCGGCCGGCGCCATTCTCGGGGCGGCCAGCGTGGCGCCGGGCCGCCTTGCCGACGCCGCCGCTGCGCTTGGCGGCGTGCTTGCGGGAGGCGGCGCGTTCCTTGCCGCCGCCGCTTGGACGAAGCTCCTCACAGCGTCGGAGCTTCGGATGCTGCCGAAGGTCGGCGGGCCGCTGGCAGCCCTCTTAAAGGCGCTGCGCCTGCTGCGCTGAACGAATGGATGCCATGCAGGGGCCCCGCGTGAGATGTTTGATCTGGTGTGATATAGTAGTGTACGATATAACGAAGTCTGGGAACGCCCCGGGCGAAGAGCGAAAGGAAGTTACCCTATGAGTGCAGCTATTACGGTGGTCGGCCTCGGCTCCGGGAATCCGGACCGGTTAACCGTCGGCATCCTGAAAACCATGCAGCAGGCGTCCAAGGTTTATGTGCGCACGATGTCCCATCCCGTGATCGAGGCGCTGGGCGAGCTGGGCATCCTAGCGGAGTCGTTTGACCATGTCTATGAGGCCCATGACTCCTTCCCGGAGGTGTACGAGTCCATTGCATCCGCGCTGATGAATTTGGCGAAAGCCGCGGAGGATGACCGCGGGATCGTGTACGCCGTTCCCGGACACCCCATGGTGGCGGAGGCGACGGTCCGGCTGCTGCGGGAACGCTGCCCGGAGCAGCAGGTGAGCCTTTCCGTGCTCGGGGGGGAGAGCTTCCTGGACGAGGCGTTCGTGCGGCTCGGGTTCGATCCGATCGAAGGCTTTCAGCTGCTGGATGCGGCTGAGCTTCGAAGCGACGTCATTCAGCCCCAGCTTCACACCTTGATCGGCCAGGTGTATGATATGTTTACGGCTTCCGAGGTCAAGCTCGCGCTGATGGAGCTGTACCCTGATGATTACCCGGTCGTCGTGGGACACGCGCTCGGCGTCGAGGGAGAAGAGGAAATTCGTCACGTTCCGCTGTATGAGCTGGATCGGATCGACGGATACGGAAATCTGTCGCTGATCTATGTTCCGCGAAGCGATGATCCGTCGCTTCGTCAGCGCACGTTCTCCCGCCTGCATGAAATTGTCGGCATCCTTCGGAGCCCCGAAGGCTGTCCGTGGGACCGGGAGCAGACCCACGAGTCCATCCGCAAAAATCTGATCGAGGAAACCTACGAGGTGCTCGAGACGATTGACGAGGACGATCCGGAGCATATGCAGGAGGAGCTGGGCGATCTGCTGCTGCAGATTATGCTGCATTCCCAGATGGAGGAGGAGCTCGGCACCTTTACCGTGTACGATGTCATTCAAGGCTTGAACGACAAGCTCATTTTCCGCCATCCGCATGTGTTCGGCGAGAGCAGCGCCAACGATGCGGAATCCGCGCTTCGAAACTGGGAGCAGATGAAGGCGGAGGAGAAGCGCCGCAAGGGGCAACGCCCGGATCAGGCTTCGGCGCTTGATGGAATTCCGCGGGATCTGCCGGCGCTGATGAAGGCCTATAAGCTTCAGAAGAAGGCGTCCAAGGTTGGCTTTGATTGGGACAGCATCGAAGGCGTATTCGAGAAGATTGAGGAAGAGCTCCGGGAGCTGCGCCAGGCGGTAGCGGATGGCCAGAGCGCGGATGAAGCGGCCTTGGAGCTGGGAGATCTGCTGTTCGCGGTCTCGAATGCGGCCAGATTTATCGGGGCGGACCCGGAAGAAGCGCTCTCGAGAACGAACCGCAAATTCTATCGTCGCTTCCGCTACATAGAAGAGCAACTCGCCGCCCAGGGAAAGGCTCTTTCAGACAGCACGCTGGATGAGATGGAGACCCTTTGGCAGGAAGCGAAGACTCGGGCAGACAGCACCGACGGCCGGTAATGCGGGCATTTTTTCCGCAAAAAAATAAAAAAATGCGGTAGTCCGGCAGGAATTCCGCAAATCATCCAGAATAATCTTTTATGGTGAAATCTTGCTACTTTCGCAAGGCGGTTTAACCGACTACCGTAAATCTTATATTTTTCTGATAATTGGGAGGATTTAATTCATGAACAAAACAGATTTGATCAACAACATTTCCAACAAAAGCGGTTTGACTAAGAAGGACGTAGAGAACGTTCTGAACGGGTTCCTTGGCGAAATCACTGACGCCTTGGCTAATGGAGATAAAGTTCAATTGATCGGCTTCGGCACATTCGAAACCCGCAAGCGCGCAGGCCGTACGGGCCGTAACCCGCAAACAGGCAACACGATCGAAATTCCGGAATCGAACGTTCCTGCATTCAAAGCAGGCAACAAGCTTAAAGAAGCTGTAAAATAATGCGCGTCGATAAATTCCTGAAAGTATCGAGGTTAATCAAGCGGCGTACCGTAGCGAAGGATGTATCGGATCAAGGCCGGGTACTGATCAACGGCCGTGAGGCCAAGCCGAGCAGCTCGGTGAAGCTGGGCGACGAGATCACCGTCCAGTTTGGCCAGAAGCTCGTGACGGTCCGGGTCGAGCGTCTCGCGGAGACTACCCGTAAAGATGAGGCGAACAGCCTCTATACCTTGGTCAAGGAAGAACCGATCGTTAAAGATAACGGACTGGACTGGTAGATGTCCCAGCCGTTGCAAGAAGCGTCCCTCTCCAATGGAGCAGGGGCGCTTTTTTAATCCCGATCCGCGTAAGTGGCGGCAGATTCATTGTTTTGAAGTGTCTTCCTTTACCTGTTCTAAAGGCAGCTGCCTCCCCATAAGCTATTGTTAAAAGGAGGGGTACATGCCATGATCGACCAAGGGAAGGGCAAATTTCACGACCTGCGCATGCAGAACCGGAAGCTGCTGGACATTACCGGCGTCCAGAATGTGGAGAGCTTCGACAGTGAAGAGTTTCTGCTTCAGACCGAGCTTGGGCATCTCACGATTCGGGGGCAAAATTTACATATTAAAAACCTCAGCCTGGAAGAGGGGCTTTTGTCGATTGAAGGTCTGGTGCATTCACTTATTTATTTGAATCCCGGGTCCCAGGCCAAGAACAAGAGTCTTCTGGGCAAGCTGTTTAAATGAACCCGAGCGTTCAATGGATCACGCTGCTCTGGATGCTCTTCTCCGGGGCAGCAATGGGTGTGGCCTTCGACAGCTACCGGGTGCTGGCTGGCCAGCTCCACTTCCCGAGGTGGTCCAAGCATGCCCTTGATTTTCTGTACTGGGTTGCGGCAGCCCTCTTCATCTTCCGCATGCTGTATGTGACGAATGACGGCCAGCTCCGCTTCTATGTCTTTGTGGGACTCTTTATAGGGGTTTGGATCTATTTTTTATTATGGAGTGTCATAACCCAGCGTTTTGTGGTAATGTTAATTCAGGCAGCGAAAGGGCTCTTGTCTATTTTGTACAAGTTATTCCGAATGTTGATATGGAATCCGGTAAGAGGGATTTTCATGATATTGCTGGGACTGCTTCGCTTCCTGTGGAAGTTTCTGTTGTCGCTTCTGCGTCTGGTGCTGAAATGCCTGATGCCTTTTTGGCGGCTCTTGAAATGGATGCTGAAGCCGATCACATCCCGGCTCAAGCTGCCGGCTTGGTGCAAGCTGGCGGCGAACAAGGTCATTAAGGCGTGGAAACGCTGGTTCTAGGAGGTATGGTCATGGGGCGATATGCTGAACCGCCGAATTCGAAGAAGCAGGCTTCCGGGCAGACCCAAGCCAACACGCAAGGCGCCCGCCGGCGTAAACGAATATTTTTTACGATCATGGCGCTGTTTTTGATCTGGGCCGGTTCTTCGCTCTGGTCCCAAAATGACCGCATCCGCAAACAGAATGAAGCGCTTGAGGAGAAGCAGCAGCAATACAAGGTGATCGAGCAGTCGATGAACCAGCTTCAACATGAGGTGGAGCGACTGAATGATCCTGAATATATCGGGCAGATTGCCCGCAAGAAATTCGGGCTTTACTTGCCGAACGAAACGCCGATTATTCAGCCCCAAAATTCGGGCGAATAGCCGTAATTAGGCATGACAGACGTCTGTTGACCTTGATCAGGTCATTATGTATAATCAAATCACCGTAGCTTGGATTCCAGAAGATCTGGGCCGTATATTTTTAAGGGAGGATCATTTTATTCTATGGCAATTGAAGTGGGCACCAAGTTAGAGGGCAAGGTGACAGGCATAACGCATTTTGGAGCATTTGTGGATCTGTCAGGAGGTGTCACGGGTCTCGTTCACATCTCAGAAATCGCCGATAATTACGTGAAGGACGTCAACGACCATTTAAAGATTAACGATGTCGTGACCGTCAAGGTAATTAATGTCGATAAGGACGGCAAGATCGGTCTTTCGATCAAGCAAGCTGTCGACAAACCGGCTTCTGAAAGTCGACCACCCCGGGGACCAAGACCGGAGCGCAGCAGCGGCGGAGAACGATTTGGTGGTGGCGGCGGCGGTGGTTTCAACCGTGAACGCGGCGGACGCCCGTTTAAGCCTGCAGCCAATAAGACTTCTTTTGAGGATAAAATGTCACGCTTCCTGAAAGATAGTGAAGAACGAATTTCTTCGCTCAAGAAGAATACCGAGGGCAAACGCGGCGGACGCGGAGCCAAACGTATGTAATTCGATAAAATATAAACTGACCGCAGAGGGATATAAGCCTTCTGCGGTTTTTTTGTCGCCGCAGACAAGCGTACGACAGGTTCCTACGCGATTTACGGTGGAATTGACCGGGATGGGGGGAGACGAGACGCCGCAATTCGGGAAATGAACCGCAGATCCGGCTTGAAGCGGACACCTGCTAATGCCGCTAGGGCACGGGGATGAACCGCGTTTGTCCGTTCGTTCGCGGAGGGCGGCTTTTTTGTCGGAAATTTCTTTTGGGCTTGTCCGGTGTTCTGACAAACTTTCCTGTACCGGGGTTTTATAATGGGACCAACAAATTCGTGAAGAATGGGGTGCCAGCGTAATGGATAAAAGAAATCTGGTGATGTTTCCGGGTACTGAGGCAGTCAAGGGAGGAGCGGGCTCGCTGCGTGCCCGTTTGACGGATCGATTAGGGCAGCTGTCCTTCCTGCAGCGTCCCATCCACTTCCTGGCCACGAAGAAGTGGATGATATTATTGACCTTTATGGGATTTTTGCTTGGACGAGCCATGATTTTGGGGGAGCTCTCGCCGTTTGCTGCGGCCTACTTCGCCGTTATCGCCTTTATGCGCCGCGACGTCCTGCTGCCGGTAGGGATTGCCATTGTGGCAGGAAGCCTGCTTACCCCCTTTCCGGTCGCTTGGATGGTGCCGGCAGAGATTCTCATCTTTTATTTTATGATGCGGGGACTGGAAACGTATGACCGGGCGGAATTGTCGTATGCCCCGATGATGGTCTTCGTCTCCACATTCTTCGTGAACCTGTTCGCCGTGCTGGTCGGACCGAGCATTACCTGGTATTCGATGATGATGCTGACCTTGAATGCGGTGCTCAGCTTTGTGCTGACCCTGGTGTTCATTCAAGCGATTCCGGTCATGACGCTCCGTAAAAAATCATATGTGCTTCGCAATGAGGAAATTCTATGCTTGATTATCCTGCTGGCGTCGGTAATGACAGGTGCCGTCGGCTGGACAATTCAATCCCTGTCGATCGAGCATGTCCTCTCCCGTTATTTGATCCTTCTCTTTGCACTGGTCGGGGGAGCTCCTCTCGGAGCTTCGGTAGGGGTGGTGACAGGACTCATCCTGAGCCTTGCGAACATATCGGCATTCTCTCAAATGAGTCTGCTCGCGTTCTCCGGCATGCTTGCCGGAATGCTGAAGGAAGGGAAGAAGCCCGGCGTATCGCTTGGCATGCTGCTCGGCGCAACCATTCTCTCCATTTATTTCAGCAACCCGAATGAGGTGCTTGTCTCAACATTGGAAACCTGTGCAGCCATCGTATTCTTCCTGCTGACGCCGAAGAGCGTAATGCAGGCGATTGGCAAATATGTTCCGGGCACGCAGGATCACACGCGTTCCCAGCATGAGTATGCGAAGCGTGTTCGGGATCTGACGGCAGATCGGGTGACCCAATTCTCCCGGGTGTTCCGCCAGCTGTCGCAAAGCTTCGGGCAGACGACGGGAACGGTGCAGCCGCCAGGCAAACAGACCGAAGAGATGAATCATTTTATGAATGCGGTTGCTGAGGGCAGCTGTGCGACATGCTATAAACGTAATCAATGCTGGGATATGAAATTCTATCAGACTTATAAATATATGACGGATATGATGACTTCGATTGAAGAAAATCCGGAGCTGGAGGTGAAGGATCTGCCAGCGGAGTGGAGCCGAATCTGCTCCAAGAAGGAGGAGGTGCTGGCGATCCTCAAGCAGCAATACCATCTATACCAACATGATATGCAGTGGAAACGCCAAATATACGATAGCCGTCACCTGGTGGCCGAGCAATTGTCCGGCGTCTCGCAGGTAATGGAGGATCTTGCCCGGGAGATCAAGCGGGAGAGCCAAACGATGCATATCCAGGAGGAGCAGATCCGGGAGGCCTTGCAGCATTTGGGGCTGTCGATCCAAGGCATAGATATCATCAGCCTGGACTCCGGCCATGTGGAGATTGAAATTATTCATGCGTATACGCGGGGATATGATGAATGCAGGAAGATTATCGCCCCGCTGCTGTCCGATATTCTCGGCGAGCATATCGCTGTGGTAGAGGAGACGCTTACCCATCCGCGGGACGGGCTGGCCACGGTGCGTTTCGGGTCGGCGAAGACCTTTGAAGTCATCACGGGTGTGGCCGGGGCTGCCAAGGGCGGAGATATTTTGTCCGGCGACAGCTTCAGTACGGTGGAGCTGGGAAACGGCACATTCGCCGTGGCTCTGAGCGACGGTATGGGCAACGGGGAGAGGGCGCGGCTGGAGAGCAGCTCCGCGCTGAGCATTCTCGAGCAGCTGCTTCAATCCGGCATGGATGAGAAGCTGGCGATCAAGTCGGTGAATTCGATATTAATGCTGCGATCGCCCGATGAGATTTACGCGACGGTCGATATGGCGTTAATCGATCAATATACGGCTCAAACGACGTTTATGAAGATCGGTTCGACGCCGAGCTTTATTAAGAGGGGGAATGAAGTGATACCCGTTACCGCCAGCAATCTGCCGATCGGCATCATTCAGGATATTGAAGTTGATCTGGTATCGATTCAGCTGCAGGCGGGAGATGTGCTCATTATGATGACGGACGGAATTTACGATGCGCCGGGTTATGCCGTGAACAAGGAGCTGTGGATGAAACGGATGATCCAAGAGGTGACGAGCTCCGATCCGCAGGAAATTGCCGATTGCCTGCTGGAAAAGGTGATACGCTACCAGCAGAATCAAATTCATGATGATATGACGGTCGTTGTCGGACGTGTGGACCACTATCAACCGGAATGGTCCAATGTGCATATCCCCGGATTCTCCAGAATGGAGCGGCCGCGTACGGTAAGCTAGGGGATCAACCGCCGTACTATCCATACGGACTGGCTGAACAGCACAGTTGAACGTGACCAGTTGAACAGAAAAATACTACGATCCTTCCGATTGCCCGGGAAATGGAGGTGCCTGGCTGCTAGAATCGGATTATCCCTGCAATTGGAGCGGTTTTGTTTGAACTCTCTCGAAAGTGGAAATGATAGAGATAGAACTCAAACAGACCGAAACCGATGGAACGGGAGGCGATTCTTCATATGAAACAAATCTTGCTGATAACCGACGGATGCTCGAATGTAGGCACGAGCCCGGTGCTCGCTGCGGCTCATGCGCTGCAGGACGGGATCGTTGTGAATGTGGTGGGCGTGCTTGATTATGGAACGATCGGCGAGCTCGGAGGATTGGAAATCCAAGAAATTGCCAAGGCCGGAGGGGGGATACACCGGATCGTGGGAACGCCGCAGCTGGCTCAGACGATACAGATGATGACGCGGAAAACCGTGGTTCAAACGATCCAGCAGGCGGTAAATAAGGAGATACAGCATATTCTGGGGGATGGGTCGCTGGAGGATCTGCCGCCTGCCAAGCGCTCACAGGTCGTTGAGGTGGTGGATGAGCTGGCGGAGACATCGCCCCTTCAGGTAGCTCTGTTGATTGACGCGAGTGCCAGCATGAAGCCAAAGCTGGCTGCCGTCGAGGAAGCGATACGGGATCTGATGCTCAGTCTGAAAGCCCGGGCGGGCTCGAGCAAGTTATCCGTGTTTCACTTTCCCGGCAAGCACAGCGGCGAGGATGCGGTGATGGACGTAAACTGGACCTCGGATTTGGACGGAGTCAGGAGCATGTTCGGCCGGCTTCAGATGAGAGGAGCCACCCCGACGGGACCGGCACTGTTAAAGGTGATTGAATTTTACCGATATGGTACACTAGAGGGTAATCAATCATGGCAGGGACATTCCAGCCAAGAGGAAGGGATGCTCGGTGACTACGTCGTCTAGTCCGGCGTACCCGCCAGGGACCGTCATAACGGGAAAATGGGGGAGGAGCCGGTACATCGTTGAGCGGCTCCTTGGCAAAGGGGCCAACGGCAAGGTGTATCTTGTCCGCCCGTCTGGCGGGCGGGGCCGGTATGCCCTAAAGGTGGGATACGACGCCTTGGATTTGCAATCCGAAATTAACGTGCTGAACGCGCTGAAGGAGCAGATGCCGGATCCGTATTTGGTGGAGGCGGATGACCATCTGGAAGGCAGCCGGGAAGTGACATTCTACGTCATGCGCTATATCGAAGGCAGCCCCCTGCATCGCTTTATCCGCGCCCGCGGCACGGAGTGGCTCGCCTTGATCGGGCTGAAGCTGCTCGAGAAGCTCTCGGTCCTGCATGCTTCCGGCTATGCATTCGGTGATTTGAAGCCGGATAACGTGATGGTGTCGGCCTACGGAAGGGTAGAGCTGATCGATTACGGAGGCGTCAGTCGGTTTGGCCGGAGCGTGAAGCAGTTCACGGAATGGTATGACCGGGGATATTGGAATGCCGGAAGCCGGACCGGCGACGGCTCCTACGATCTGTTCTCGTTTGCCGTGATGTGTATAGGGCTGCTGGATGAAAAGGCTCTGCGTGAAGCGTCCTGCCAGCTTCCCCAGACGCGGAGCGTTTCGGATCTGCAGCAGCTGATGCGAAGAAATCCTGTGTTTAAGCCTTATGCCGCCTGGCTAAACAAGGCGCTCGCAGGTGATTTCGCGGATTCACGGGAAGCGCTGAACGAATGGAAGCGCCGGATCTATGAAGCCTCGGAGCGTCATGTCCGGCAAATCCCGGTCCGCACGCCGAGGTGGCTGAAGAATGCATTCGGCATATCGGCAGCTGTTTTGGCTTGCGCCATCTATCTCTTCCTCCGCTCTTAATGCCCGTTGCCGTGTCACGGATTCATAAAGGGGACTTAGAAGTGAAACAGGATTATATGCACTGGATCGTTTCGGACGTGCGGCGCGCTGCCGCTGAATTTGGGCTGTGGTCGGAAGGGGACTGCATCGTGGTCGCCGTATCCGGGGGGCCCGATTCCGTTGCTCTCCTGCATGTGCTGCACGAAATTTCGACCAAGCATACGCCGCTTAAGCTGGTATGCGCCCATGTCCATCATGGCTTTCGCGCAGAATCGGATGCGGAAGCGGAGTTCGTGCGCGAATTGGCGGAATCCCTCGGTCTTCCGCTGGAAATTGCGTTCGCTAATATTCCCTCATATATGGAAGAGAGCGGAAAGGGCGGGCAGGAGGCAGCCAGGGAGAAGCGCTATGAATTTCTCCTCCAAACGGCTCGGACATACGATGCCCGATCGGTGGCTCTTGCGCATCATGCCGATGATCAGGCCGAGACGGTCATGATGAAGCTTCTGCGCGGCAGCGGCTTGTCGGGCTTGTCCGGTATGCGATGGAAGCGCACCGAAAAAAATGTGGAACTCATCCGCCCCTTCCTTCGTATAAACAAGGCGGACATTTTGGAGCTGTGCCGCCGCTGCGGCTTTTCATATGCCATTGACTACACCAACCTGCAGACGAAATACCGCCGCAACGCGATTCGCCTGGAGGTATTGCCGTTTCTGGAACAATACAATGGGCAGCTTTCATCCTCCCTGAATCAATTAGCGGAAATTGTGCAGTATGAGGATGACTACATGGATCAGGAAGCGGAGCGGGCGTATCGTCAGTTGGTGCAGGAGAACAATGGGAGGCTCGCCATCGACGCGCCTTCCTTTTTGGCCTTACATGTCGCTTTACAACGGCGTTTGATTAAACTAATATTAACTTATCTGCCCTCTGAACAGGAAATCACCGATTTTGTCAAGATCGAATCGGTACGCCAAGGCATCTTGAACAATCAGCGGAGCAGTTGGCGTCTTTCACTGGGGGGCGGCATTACCTGTATCCGCGAGTACGGTCGAATAACATTTTGGCCGGAGCCTCCGTCCGAACAGGGACAGTACATATATACGCTCGATTCTCCCGAGGACCGGCGTGTGCCTATTCCGGAAATCGGAAAGCTGCTGACGCTGTCGATCAGGACAGACGGCAGCGCACGGTCTGGGGCAGCCCGCTCTGCCAGCGCGGTGGAGTTCGATGCCGACGAGCTTCGATTTCCTTTAACCGTGCGTAACAGACAGCCGGGAGACAAGATGAAGGTTATGGGATTAAACGGAAGCAAAAAGGTGAAAGATATTCTCATTGATGAGAAAATTCCACCGTCTGTCCGTTCCCGGATTCCGATCGTTTGCGACAGTGCCGGCAACATTGTATGGATTCCGGATGTACGACGTTCCTCTCATGCTGCTCCAGGGCGGCATACCGTGCGGATTCTCCGTATGGAGTTTACGGAGCTTTAAGGTTTCAGGCAAGCGTAGACCCTAAGCATGGCCCGTTTCACGCTTTCATATGTATAAACTAGGAGGTCCATTGAAGTTGCAGAACGACATTCAGGAAATACTGATCACAGAAGAAGAAATCCATGCGAAAATTAAGGAACTCGGTTCAAAACTCAGCGCCGAATACGAAGGACGCAATCCGCTCGTTATTTGCGTTCTTAAAGGTGCGTTTATTTTTATGGCAGACTTGGTTAAATCCATTACAGTACCTCTGGAGCTGGATTTTATGGCCGTTTCCAGTTACGGGGCATCCACCAAGTCATCGGGTGTGGTCAAGATCATTAAAGATCTCGATGCATCCGTTGAAGGCAGGGATGTTCTGATCGTGGAGGATATTATTGACAGCGGTCTTACGCTGAGCCATTTGATCGAGCTGCTCAAGAGCCGCAAGGCCAACTCGGTTCGCGTCGTTACTTTGTTCGACAAGCCTGCCCGCCGAACGGTGGATTTGCAGGCCGATTACACCGGGTTCGTACTGCCTGACGCCTTCGTTGTCGGCTACGGGCTTGATTATGCCGAGCATTACCGGAACCTCCCCTACATCGGGATTCTGAAGCCGGAAATCTACAGCAGTTAAACCGCGCCATATGGGCTGCTGCCACGGATCTTGGCCCTTTGTTGAGAAGGCCAGACAGGCTGTGGTAAAATATCTTATGTGTCTTGAGAGGAGGTAGGGGATGAGTCGGTTCATCCGGAATTCTGGTTTTTATTTGATTCTATTTTTGGTCGTGGTGGGCATAGTACAATTCGTCACTAACGGTGGCGAACAGGCCGAAGCCCCTAGTTATAATCAGCTGCGGCAGGAAGTTAAAGATAACAAGATAAAGGAAATGACGGTTCAATTCGACGGCTACGCGTATCTGGTGACCGGTAAGTATAAGGAAGTCACCGACGAGAAGAAGTCGGAGAATTTCTCGACCTACATTCCGGCTACTGATGCGGCGATGCAGGAATTGACCGCAGCCAGCGAGAGCAACGATGTAAAGCTGACCGTGGTGCCGATGGAAGGCCAAAGCATTTGGCTGACACTGCTTTCATCCTTTATTCCGCTCGTGATCATGTTCGTTCTGTTCTTCTTCCTGTTCAATCAAGCTCAGGGCGGCGGCGGCAAAGTGATGAACTTTGGCAAGAGCAAAGCCCGCTTATATAATGAAGAGAAGAAACGCGTTACGTTTGAAGACGTAGCCGGTGCTGACGAGGAGAAGCAGGAGCTCGTTGAGGTTGTCGACTTCCTGAAGGATCCGCGCAAATTCAACACCGTCGGCGCCCGCATTCCGAAGGGTGTGCTGCTTGTCGGTCCTCCGGGAACCGGTAAGACGCTCCTGGCTCGTGCGGTTGCCGGTGAAGCAGGCGTTCCGTTCTTCAGTATTTCCGGTTCCGACTTCGTGGAAATGTTCGTCGGTGTCGGTGCTTCGCGTGTACGCGATTTGTTCGAGAACGCGAAGAAGAATGCGCCATGTATTATCTTCATTGACGAGATTGATGCTGTGGGCCGTCAACGCGGCGCCGGCCTTGGTGGCGGACATGACGAGCGAGAGCAAACGCTCAACCAATTGCTCGTAGAGATGGACGGTTTCGGAGCGAACGAAGGCATCATTATCGTCGCTGCAACGAACCGCCCGGATATTCTGGACCCGGCGCTGCTGCGTCCGGGACGTTTTGACCGTCAGATTACCGTGGATCGTCCGGATGTTAAGGGACGTGAAGCTGTACTGAAGGTGCATGCACGCAACAAACCGCTGACGAAGGATGTCAAACTCGACATTATCGCGAAGCGTACGACTGGTTTTACAGGCGCGGACCTGGAGAACCTTCTGAACGAGGCGGCTTTGCTTGCCGCACGCCGTAACCGTAAAGATATTTCGATGACGGAAGTCGACGAGGCGATCGACCGCGTGATCGTCGGTACCGAGAAGCGCAGCCGCGTGATCAGCGACCGCGAGAAGCGCATCGTTGCTTATCACGAAGCCGGTCATACGATTGTCGGTTACTTCTTGGAGCATGCGGATACCGTGCATAAGGTAACGATTATTCCTCGCGGCCGCGCCGGCGGATACGTCATCATGATGCCGAAGGAAGACCGCATGCTCGTGACGAAGCAGGAATTGCTTGACCGCGTAACCGGGTTGCTCGGCGGACGCGTGGCGGAAGAGCTGTTCATCGGAGAAATCGGAACCGGGGCATACAGCGACTTCCAGCAGGCAACCAGCATTATCCGCAGCATGATTGTGGAATACGGTATGAGCGAGAAGCTCGGTCCGATGCAGTTCGGCACATCCCAAGGACAAGTGTTCCTTGGCCGGGATATCGGGCACGAGCAGAACTACAGTGACCAAATCGCTTACGAGATCGATCAGGAAATGCAGCGGTTTATCACCGAATGCTACGAGAAGTGTAAAGAGCTTCTGTCCAAGCATGCCAAAGAGGTTCATTTGATTGCGAATACGCTCCTGGAGAAAGAAACGCTGGAGCTTGAGCAGATTAAGAATCTCATTGAGACTGGAACAGTCGAAGGCAACGGCGGTGGCGAAGGATCCGGCTCTTCCGAGAATGGCGAGCCAACGATCGACAACATCGGTGATGTCCGCGTCCGTATTCAAGGGAAGGAAGAAGGCCAGCAGCCGACTTCTACGGAAGAGATTCCGAACAACCCGATGGATTCGAATCTGGATCGTAAGGATTCAGAGCGTAAAGATCCTCCTGGCGGATCGGATAATGATAGCAGTCTAACGTAAATTCGCTGAAATACTCGTATTTGGAATAAAAATGAAGAACCGGAGAACGATCATTCGTTTTCCGGTTCTTTTTGTGCTTCTTATCACATTGACAGGGATTAGAGGTCCGTGTACATTAGTTGTTAAATAAGGATGCGCATCCTTTCACAAAGGTTGCGAATGTCCTTCAAACATGGTCATCAAGCGGCTAATGCCGGATAACATAGGGGGAGAGGGTCGATCATGGAAGCTTTGGCACTGGAGCGCAAGGCAGAGCAGAACCGCGTGCTGCGTGAACGGTTAATGGAGTTGAAGAAGGAACGCAACGCCATCATTTTGGCGCATTATTATCAACGGGATGAAATTCAGGAAGTCGCCGATTTCCGGGGAGATTCCTTTTTGCTGGCTCAGAAGGCGGCCCAGACGGATGCCGAGACGATCGTCTTTTGCGGCGTGCATTTTATGGGAGAAAGCGCAAAGATATTGGCGCCGAATAAAACGGTGCTTATTCCTGACGAGCGCGCAGGCTGTCCGATGGCCGATATGGTAAACGTTGACGGGCTGCGCAAGCTGAAGGCCCAGTATCCGAATGCCAAAGTGGTCACTTATATCAATTCATCGGCCGAGATCAAGGCGGAGACCGATATTTGCTGTACATCCTCGAATGCGGTCAAGGTCATTCAGTCGGTCGATTCCGATGAAATCATTTGGGTCCCTGACAAAAACCTGGGGCATTACGTCCAGCAGCACACCGACAAGAAGCTGATCATCTGGGAAGGGTACTGCAATACGCATGATATGTTAACCGTGAAAGATGTGGTGGAGATGAAGGCGAAATATCCGAACGCCGAGTTCGTCGTGCATCCGGAATGCCGTCCGGAGGTTGTCGCTATGGGCGACTTCGTAGGCAGCACCACCGCCATTCTGGAATACTGCAAAAACTCGCCGGCCCAGGAATTTATCGTAGGAACCGAAGACGGAACCGGCTATCAGCTCCGTTTGGACAGTCCGAATAAATCCTTCCATTTTGCGACCAAATTTCTCGTATGTCCGAATATGAAAGTGAATAATCTCAAAAAGCTGGTCAAAGCTCTGGAGACGATGAAGCCGCAGATTTACGTGCCTCCTGTCGTTGCAGAGAAAGCCAGAACTTCCCTAGAGCGCATGTTACAAGTTAAGTAGCATGCGCTACTCTTTCGCGAGAAGACAGGTGAGACGAGCGTGATACCGCAGTATTTGATCGATTTTGACCTAAAGGACCTGCCGGTAAAGGAGACGGATGTGATCGTCATCGGCTCCGGCATCGCCGGATTATATACCGCCATTCTGGCAAGTGAGCATCATAAGGTGCTGTTGATTACGAAGAAATCGCTGCTCGAGAGCAATACGCGCTATGCGCAAGGCGGCATCGCAGCCGTGACGGCGGAGGACGATTCACCGGCCTATCATCGGCAGGATACGCTGCTTGCAGGGGCCGGGTTATGCTCCTCGGCGGCGGTGGATGTGCTGGTTAACGAAGGACCGGCCGGTGTCCAGGAATTAATCCGTCTCGGGACGATGTTTGACGTCGAGAACGGGGAGCTCGCTCTAACGAAGGAAGGAGCCCATAGCCACCGCCGAATTCTCCATGCGAATGGGGATGCTACCGGATATGAAATCGTACGCGCCCTTTCCATTCAAGTCGAAATGCTTCACAATATAGAGGTGTGGGATGATCATTTTGTCATCGATCTGGTTACCGATCAAGGCGAATGCCATGGAGCGATTGTCCAGTTGCCGGACGGGAAGCGGATCTTCGTGCGGGGCCAAGCAACGATTATGTGCTCCGGCGGTGCCGGTCAGCTGTACCGGTACACGACCAATCCCGAAGTTGCGACCGCCGATGGAGTCGCGATGGCCTATCGGGCGGGCGCCCAGATTCGGGACATGGAGTTTATTCAGTTCCACCCAACGGCGCTGAGTTATCCGGGAGCACCGCGGTTTCTGGTATCGGAAGCGGTGCGCGGAGAAGGCGCCGTGCTCCGGAATATTAAAGGCGAGCGCTTCATGCACAAATACCATGAGCTGCTGGAGCTGGCGCCCCGGGATATTGTCGCCCGGGCGATTGTGAGCGAGATGGAGGAGACGGGCTCCACGTTCGTCTACTTGGACATTACCCATGAATCCCCGGAGATGGTCAAACACCGGTTCCCAACGATTTACGAAACCTGCATGCGGTATGGTCTTGATCTGACCTCCGATTGGATTCCGGTCTCCCCCGCTGCGCATTATATGATGGGGGGCATCAAGACCAATCTGTACGGGGAGAGCAGCGTGAAGCGTCTGTTCGCCTGCGGAGAAGTGTCCTCGACCGGCGTTCATGGCGCGAATCGCTTGGCCAGCAACTCGCTGTCCGAAGCGGTTGTATACGGAAGCCGCATTGTTGAACGGATCCGGCAGCTTCCGAAACGGACGGAGCGATTCCTTCATGTATCCTTCGGGCTTGGGCGCAAGGATGCGCCTTCCCAGGCTATGGTCGAAAAGCGGCTGAAGCTTCAGAAAGTGATGGTCCGGTATGCCGGTCTTCGCCGTAACCGGGACACTCTATTACGGGCGGCCGAAGAGCTTGGCCGGCAGCTGCCCTTGTTTCAAGCGGTATTGACCAAACGCGAGGAGTACGAATTTGCCAATATGCTTACGGCCTCACTGCTGGTCGTTCAAGGCGCGCTGTGCCGTGAAGAGAGCCGGGGGGCCCATTACCGCGAGGATTTTCCGGAACGAAATGATGATGCATGGAAGAAGCATATCGTGCACACCCGGGATCAAGATAGGACGGAGGAAATAAGCGATGATGTTTAACGGTTACCATGACGGCCTGCTCCAGAGTATTCGAACCTGGCTACAAGAGGATGTAGGCTCTGGAGATATTACGACCCTTACGACGATTGAGTCCGGACATGAATCCAAGGCCGTGATTCACGCCAAGGAATCCGGGATCGTGGCCGGCATGCCGGTTGCGGAGCTGGTCTTCGAGACGGTTGACCAGACGCTGGTGTTTAGGTCGCTGGTTCGGGACGGCGAGCGGGTGGAGAAGGGAACCGTTCTTGCTGAAGTGGAAGGGTCTACGCACCGTATATTGACAGGGGAGAGACTGGCCCTTAATCTGCTGCAGCGTTTGTCCGGAATTGCAACCACGACGCGCGCTTATGTCGAGGCGCTGGAAGGGCTGCCGACCCGGCTTGTGGACACGCGGAAGACGACGCCGGGCCACCGGATGCTTGAGAAGTACGCTGTCCGCGTAGGCGGCGGGTCGAACCACCGGTTCGGCTTGTATGATGCCGTCATGATCAAGGATAATCATATTAAAGGCGCCGGCGGCATCCGCCAGGCGGTAGACCGCGCAAGAGCGAATATACCGCATACGATGACCATCGAGGTTGAGACGGAAAGCCTTGAACAGGTAGACGAAGCGCTGGATGCCGGTGCAGATATTATCATGCTCGACAACATGAATCATGAGCTGATGACCGAGGCGGTTCGAAGAATTAAGGCGAGGTCGCCGCATGTTCGGGTCGAGGCTTCCGGCAATGTGTCGCTTCAGACCGTACGCGGCATAGCGGAGACCGGGGTGGACGTCATTTCGGTCGGTCGGCTCACTTATTCGTTCCACAACCTGGACATCAGTTTAGATCTAAACGCCAAGAAGGGAGGAGCAGGGGTTTGATTCTGGTCGTAGACGTAGGCAACACGAACATCGTGCTTGGCGTGTATCAGGGCAAGCAGCTGCTGCACGATTTCCGAATCAGCACGTCACGCCAATCCACGGTGGATGAATACGGCGTGCTGATCCATAATTTGTTTCAAATGTCGAATATTACGGTAAGCCAAATTGAAGGAGTTATCGTCTCTTCCGTTGTTCCGCCGCTTATCCGAGTGGTCGAGGAGATGTGCAGCAAGTATATTGGCAAGGCTCCGTTGATCGTCGGCCCTGGCATTAAGACCGGCCTTAATCTGCGGTATGAGAATCCTCGGGAGGTCGGTGCGGACCGTATCGTCAACGCCGTTGCTGCGATCGAGCAGTACGGAAGCCCAATCATTGTCGTGGATTTTGGGACGGCAACGACCTTTGATTGCATCGATAAAGATCGAAATTATCTGGGCGGCGTTATCGTTCCAGGAATCGGGATCGCTACCGAAGCCTTGGTGCAGCGTGCATCGAAGCTCCCCCGCGTAGAGCTCGAGAAGCCGAAGAAGGTGATCGGACGCAATACGGTCCACGCCATGCAAGCCGGAATCGTATACGGATATGCCGGACAGGTCGACGGGCTGGTTAAACGTATAAAAGCCGAGATGGGGACGGACAATGTTAAGGTTATCGCAACTGGGGGATTGGCAGAGCTGATCGCGAGCGAAACGGAATCCATCGAAGAGATTGCGCCTCTGCTTACGCTTGATGGACTGCGCATCATTTACGAACGCAACTAAGCCCGGGATTCGGGGTAAAACATAACAACTAGAAGACAAGGAGGGCCTTAGGATGGACCAACAAAAAGACCGCATACTGCGGGGAACTGCATTAGGCGGGAAAGTGCGGGCCTTCGCCGTCCGGACCACGGATCTGGTCGAGGAGCTGCGCAGCAGGCATGACACGTTCCCGGTCGTTACAGCCGCTTTAGGCCGTACCGTGTCGGCAGCAGCGATGATGGGAGCGATGCTGAAAGGCGACGAGCGCCTCAGCATTCAAGTACGCGGGGACGGGCCGATCGGCTTGATCGCCGCAGAGAGCAACGCCGACGGCGAGGTGCGCGGGTATGTTCACAATCCGCATGTCGAGCTGACGAATATCCGTCCGGGCAAGATGGATGTGGCTGCTGCCGTCGGACGCACCGGTTATATTCACGTCATCAAGGATTTGGGGTTGAAGGAGCCCTACCGCGGCAGCGTGCCGATTATTTCAGGCGAGCTGGCCGAGGATTTCACGTATTATTTTGCCGTATCCGAACAGACGAACTCGGCAGTCAGCCTTGGGGTGCTCGTATCGCCTGACTATACGGTCGCCAATGCTGGGGGATTCATCATTCAGCTTCTTCCGGGAATCACGGATGAGGAGATCACGGAGCTTGAGCGTGCGCTTGGCGCCATTCCGCCGGTGACGAAGATGCTGGAAGAGGGGCTCAGCCTGGAGGACATCCTGAAGCGGGTTGTACCGGACGTGAACATTCTGGATGAGATGGACGTGAAGTTCACCTGCGACTGCACGCAGGAGCGGGTCGAGCGAGCCTTGATCAGCTTGGGACACGATGAAATTCAACAAATGATTGATGAGGACGGTAAGGCGGAAGTATCCTGCCATTTCTGCAACGAAACGTATACCTTTGATGTAGAACAGCTAAAATCCGTGTTAGAGCGGGCCAAATCTTAAACGTTAAGGATTGAGCGACCGTGATGACGAGACAAGAGAAGGGATTGTGGGCGACCGTCATTGTCTTGACAGCAGGCGTACTGGTCATGGGCAGCTACATGCTGTTCTCCGGGGAAGGTCCGCGGGCAAGTTCTCCATCAGGGAATGGGCCGTCTCCGGCTGTTGCCACCATTCAGGACAAGGCGATCACAGAAGATGAGTGGGTTCGCGAGCTGAAGAAGCGATACGGGCATGACATGCTGATGACCATCCTTAACCGGAAGGCCGTAGCATTAGAGGCCGAAGCGAGGGGCATCGACGTTACGAAACCAGAGCTGGAAGCGGAGATCGACATGATGAGCCGAGCTTACGGCTCGAAAGAACGTTTTTTTGCGGAGATGGAAAGTCAGCTTGGCATCTCAGAGGAAGAGTTGAGAATAGAGACGACCTATCGGTTGCTCCTTGAAAAAATTGCTACGGCCGATGTGCATATCGATGAGCAGCAGATTGATTCCTATCTTAAGCAATATCCGGATCAATTTCGCCCCAAGAAACAGCTGAACTTATCGATGATTGAGGTCGCGTCGGAGGCTGAAGCGAATCAGGTCATGGACCGGCTGGAGGCCGGAGAAGACTTTGCGGATCTTGCCGCCGAGGTTTCCTTGGATGAGTATACCCGGGGCGACGGCGGGAAGATCGGCTTGGTGGAGGAAGATGATCCTTTTGTACCCTCTGAGCTGATGGAAGCTGCCCTGACGCTGGAGGCCGGAGATATCGCAGGACCGATCCGGCTGGAGGACAATTATGCCATCGTGTATGTGGAAGAAATCGTGGAGCCGAAGGTCCCGAGCGAGGAAAGCATCCGCGAATCGGTCCGCAAACAGCTGGCGCTGGAGCAGTCGATATCGTTGACGGAGCTTGAAGAGCGGCTTCGGGAGAAATACGAAGCGCGCATCGTTGCAAGCACAGTGACCTTATGACTTATACTGATACATCAATCCGAGCAGAATAGCTCCTGGGGGAAGGATCATCCTTGCTTCGGGAGCTTTTTTGCTAAACGGCTTTCATAAAGCATTTCCAGGAGCATTCTTTCTCTGGCAGACTCGTCCGAAAGATGCAGGGAAGAATACCTAGAAAAGCTTATTTTCAACGCAAAGTGTTATTGACAATGGCCCTTATCGTTGATAAGATGAAAGTACAAAAACCTACCTATTTACTCGGATTAAGTAAAGGCCGCAGGCATGAGTTATCGTCAGCGCGTTTAGCGGCTCTAATGATTTCGACATCACGGATGGGCTATGCATATACACGATGACATGGCTTGCCTAACAATGTTATGTATTCATGGAACATACCCATATTATGAGGAGGGCTTCATTCATGGCAAAAGTCGTAAACAATGTGACAGAACTCATCGGCGATACACCCCTTGTCCGCTTGAACCGGATCGTGCCGGAGGACAGTGCGGAGATCTATCTGAAGCTGGAATACCAGAACCCGGGAGCCAGCGTTAAAGACCGGATTGCGGTCAGCATCGTAGAGGAAGCGGAGAAGGAAGGCCGTTTGAAGCCGGGCGATACGATCATTGAAGCAACGAGCGGCAACACGGGAATCGGGCTGGCGATGGTGGCTGCGGCCAAAGGCTACAAAGCGGTCATCGTTATGCCTGAGACGATGAGCTTGGAACGCCGCAACCTGCTGCGCGCATACGGAGCCGAGCTTGTTCTGACGCCAGGCTCCGAGGGGATGAACGGGGCGGTGAAGAAGGCGGAGGAAATTCTGAAGGAGAACTCCGGATTTTTCATGGCTGAGCAGTTCAAGAACCAAGCGAACGTAAAGATTCACCGTGAAACGACAGGTCCTGAAATTGTAGAAGCGATCGAATCCATCGGCGGCACGCTAGATGCATTCGTAGCCGGGATCGGCACAGGCGGTACGATTACGGGTGCCGGCGAAGTGCTGAAGAGCCACTACCCTGACATTAAAATCTATGCGGTTGAGCCTGCAGCTTCCCCGATTCTGGCTGGCGGCAAGCCTGGCCCGCATAAAATTCAAGGCATCGGCGCGAACTTCGTTCCGGAAATTCTGAATCAGGAAATCTATGATGAAATCATTCATGTCGAGAATGAGGAAGCCTTCGAAACCTCCCGCCGCGTAGCGAAAGAAGAAGGCGTTCTTGGCGGAATTTCTTCCGGTGCAGCCGTTTACGCCGCATTGAAGGTTGCCAAGGAGCTCGGCAAAGGCAAGCGCGTGGTTGCCGTTATCCCGAGCAACGGGGAGCGCTACCTTAGCACGCCGCTCTATAACTTCGAGGCATAAATCGTTCATACAGCGTTGCCCTCAATGTGTTCATAGCATTGAGGGCTTTTTGTGTATACTACAACCATATTCGGCTGCTTCTGAACGTAAAAAAATATTGTTGGCCAAGCATGTTTTTAGGGTTTTCAAGCGAGGCGGGATACAGTATACTGACAGGCAACAGTAAGGGTTTATGCGTTCAATACTATAAGGGAGGATCGGCATGAAGAGAAGATTGGATTTGGCCCATTGGCTTGCGTGGGCTGCGGAGGGCTGGTCCGTACTTCCCTATCTGGTTCAATATAAAGGAAGTTCCAGAGGACTTCCTCCATCATGGAAGCAGGCTTGGAGATCGGCTTCTCCCTATGCTTTCGTATTCGAGAGCGGCAAGGGCGGACGTTATACGTATCTTGGCCTGCAACCGGCGTCCATCCTGCAGGGCAAGGGAGATGAGGGAGAGATCCTTACGCTGTCTACCGGAGAACGGCAAAAGGTTGCGGGTAAACCGCTGCATCTGCTGGAGAATTGGATGCATGCCTTTCGTGCGCCGCGGATTCAGGGGTGGCCGGATTTTCGCGGAGGCTGCGCGGGCTTTCTCAGCTATGACGTCATCCGCTCCATCGAACAGCTGCCGGCCTTGGCCAAGGACGAGCCCGGCTTCCCCGATTATTTATGGATGCAGATGAATGAGATTTGGATCTACGACCACAAGGATGAATCGATCTACTGCTCGATCCATGTTCCGTGGGATGGCCACAAACGGCAAGAGGATCAATCTGGTTTAAGCGATAAGTCCGCTTCGGGGAAGAATCAGGCTTCCGGTCTATCACCGGAGCAGGAGCTTTCGCTACGACAGCGGTACGCCGAAGCCGAGGCAAAGGCAGAGCGTATGCTGACTGCATGGAACGACTTGTTCGGCCAACCTTTGGAAGCCGGAGGCGAGGGCGAGTCCGAGAATTCAAGGCAGCAACGCAAGCGTGTGGAAAGGGCCGGGGAGCTGTCAGGACCTCATGTTGAAGGCTGGGACCGGCTCGAGATTGATTTCTCGCAGGATGCGTTTCAGCAGGCAGTGCTGGCCATCCAGGAGTATATAAGGCAAGGGGACGTGTTTCAGGTTAATCTGTCCCTCAGGCGGCATCTGAAGCTCCACGGGGATCCGGCAGAGGTCTATGAATGGATGCGGATCTTGAATCCGTCCCCTTACATGGGTTACCTGACGTCGCCGGGATTCAGTCTGGCCAGCGGATCGCCGGAGCTGCTGGTGAAGGTGGACGGCGATATCGTATCGGCCCGTCCGATTGCAGGAACCCGGCGCCGCGGGGGCAATCCAGAAGAGGATGCGGCGATGGAGGCTGAGCTTCTCGGCAGCGAGAAGGAACGCGCGGAGCATATCATGCTTGTTGATCTGGAGCGCAATGATATTGGCCGGATTGCAGCTTACGGCACCGTTCATGTCCCGGAGCTGATGACGGTGGAGCGGTATTCGCATGTCATGCATCTCGTATCGCAGGTCGAGGGACGGCTTGCGGAGGGCAGCAAGGCGTATGACGTCATTGCCGCCGTATTTCCTGGAGGCACGATAACGGGCGCACCCAAAATCCGGACGATGGAAATCATTGAGGAGCTGGAGCCGGTTACGAGAGGGCCCTACACCGGTTCGATGGGCTGGATTGACTATAACGGGGATATGGAGCTGAATATTATTATCCGAACCCTCGCGGTGAAGGATGGGATCGGCTACATTCAGACGGGGGCCGGCATCGTGATCGATTCGGATCCTTATCGGGAGTACAGGGAGTGCCATAACAAGGCAAAGGCTTTGATTGCAGCCTTGATGTGCAGTGAAGAAGAAGCTGCAGCCGTAGCTGCGGATATAGGGGGATAAACGTATGATACTTGTGATCGACAATTATGATTCATTTACGTACAACCTGGTTCAGTATTTGGGTGAGCTCGGTGAGGAAGTTAAGGTATTCCGGAACGATGAGATCGATATTGCCGGCATTGAAGCGCTGGCGCCGGATCATATTCTGATCTCCCCAGGTCCGTGCACACCTAACGAAGCAGGCGTCAGCTTGGAAGTCATATCCCATTTCAAAGGCGTTATCCCGATCTTCGGCGTTTGCCTGGGGCATCAGGCCATCGGCCAGGCCTTCGGCGGCAAGGTCGTCCGGGCCGAGCGGCTCATGCACGGCAAGACCTCGCCGATCCATCATGAGGGCCGTTCCGTCTTTGAGGGGCTGCCAAATCCGTTCACGGCGACGCGTTATCATTCGCTGATCGTTGAGAAGGAAAGCCTCCCGGACGAACTGGAGATTACCGCTTGGACCGAAGAAGGCGAAATTATGGGGCTTGCCCATAAACAGTACCCGGTGGAAGGCGTGCAGTTCCATCCGGAATCGATCATTACGGATCATGGCCATCAAATGCTCCGGAATTTCCTGAAGCGGACCGCAGGTGCCAAGGCATGAAATTTGTCGGCTTGAACGGCGGCATTGTCGAAGCTGCCCGGGCTGAAGTGTCTGTGTTGGACCACGGATTGTTATACGGGATGGGCGCGTTTGAGACGTTTCGCACCTATAACGGCCAGCCGTTCCTGCTGGAGCGGCATCTGAACCGTCTCGCTGAGAGCTGTGCATGGATGGGCATCGAATATCAGGCGGATCCGGAGTCCATCCGTGCCTGGATCACGGACCTAATGAACGCGAACGGGCTGGCGGATGCCTATATCCGTTATACGATAACGGCCGGCGAAGCTCCCCTGGGGTTGCCGTCGGGCGATTATGTCAAACCGGCGCAAATCTTGTTTGCCAAAGCACTGCCTGGGACGAATGGATCTTTATACGAGAAGGGACGGGCGCTGCGGCTCCTTTCTCTTCCCCGAAATACGCCGGAGTCGCCGATCCGGATGAAATCCTTGCATTATATGAATAATATACTCGCGAAGCGGGAGCTCGACCGTTACCCGACCCATTCGGAAGGGCCAACTGAAGGCTTGCTGCTAACAGCTGCCGGCGAGCTGGCTGAGGGAATCGTCAGCAACGTGTTTTTCGTGAAGCAGGGACGGCTGTATACGCCTGACCTCGGGACAGGCATTCTCCCCGGCATTACGCGGGCAGTTGTGCTGGAGCTGGCAGCGGAAGCCGGGATTCGAACCGAGGAGGGGCGCTACCGCTGGCGTGATCTGCTGGAAGCGGATGAAATATTTACGACTGGCTCCGTTCAGGAGATTGTACCGGTAACGACGCTGATTGGTCTGGACGATGTTCACCAGGTCGTTGGAGCAGGGACAACCGGTCCGATCACCCGGATTTTACTCGGAGCCTATCGAGAGAAAGCAGGGTTGCACCAATGAAAACCACGATATATGAACGGGAATACCGACTTAGCGAAGAAGCAGTCCTGAAGCTGGGACAATCGACGCTGATCATGGGGATATTGAATGTAACGCCGGATTCGTTCTCTGACGGCGGCCGGTATAATGATACGGAGCGGGCGCTCGCGCATGCGATGCAGCTGATCGAGGACGGAGCCGATCTGATTGATATCGGGGGGGAATCGACCCGCCCGGGTCATGAGCCGGTCGGAGTAGATGAGGAGCTCGCCCGGGTTATTCCGGTTGTGGAAGCGATCCACCGGCATGCCCCCCATATTCCGTTGTCGGTGGATACTTATAAGGCCGAGGTAGCCCGCCAGGCGATCCAAGCCGGCGCTCATATTATCAACGATATATGGGGGTTCAAAGAGGATCCGGACATGGCGAGAACAGCGGCGGAGCTCGGCTGCCCGGTTATCCTGATGCATAACCGCCGGAACCGGGATTATACCGACCTCGTGGAAGACGTGAAACGGGATTTGATGGAAAGTGTCGAAATTGCTCGAGCGGCCGGGGTGAAGGATGAACATATTTTGCTGGACCCGGGAATCGGGTTTGCGAAGGATTATATGGAGAACCTGCAGGTGATGGCATCGCTGGACAAGCTGGTTGAGCTCGGGTTTCCGGTGCTCCTGGCAACATCGCGCAAACGGTTCATTCAGACGACGCTCAATGCGCCTGCCCAAGATGTGCTGGAAGGAACAGCGGCTACGCTGGCTTACGGCATCGCGCAAGGCTGCCAGATCGTTCGGGTGCATGACGTGCTGCATATGAAACGCACGGCGAAGATGTGTGATGCGATGGTATATGCCTCGCCGGAACTGCGCCGGATGTGATTTTTTATCAGATTGGATGGAAGGGCGGAGCTAGAGAATGGATAAAATGATATTGAGCCGGATGGAATACTACGGTTATCATGGTGTGTTTGAGGAAGAGCGCAAGCTTGGTCAGCGTTTTTACGTCGATCTGGAGCTTGAGCTGGATCTCAGCAAGGCTGCGGCTGCCGACGATCTGACGTTAACGGTAAATTATGCCGAGATTCATGAGCTCCTTCAAGGCATCATGCGGCAGGAGTCCTTTCAATTAATTGAAGCTTTAGCGGAGCATATTGCAACTAAAGTACTGGACACTTATACTATTATCGATGCTTTAACGGTCCGATTAACGAAGCCGCACCCTCCTTTTGACATTCATTTCGAAGGTGTTACCATTGAGCTCCATCGGACCAGAAAGTGAGACGATCATGAATTCACACGCCACCTCTGAGTGCTCAGAGGCTTATATTGCTTTAGGGGCCAATTTGGGGGAACGTGAAGGGAACCTGATGGAAGCCCTGGAACGTTTGGATGATACGCCCGGCATTCAAGTGCTGCGAGTCTCCCATCTATACGAGACAGAGCCTGTAGGTTATATTGATCAGCCAATGTTCCTCAACATGGCGGCGGTTGTGTCGACATCCTTGAGTCCGCACGCGCTTCTTGCCGAAATGCAGCGGATAGAGAAGGAACTCGGCCGTGTCCGTCATATTCATTGGGGACCGCGGACGGTTGATCTGGATTTGCTGTGGATGGAGGGACGCCGCCTGGATACGCCGGAGCTGATGCTCCCGCATCCCCGCATGCAGGAGCGTTCGTTTGTTCTTAGGCCGCTTTCCGATATCGTATTTGAGGATGAGCCTTCCGGCTTGTACCGGGTGGTGCAGACAGCTCTTGCGAAACTGGAAGGAAAGGAAGGAATACAGCTTTGGAAAACAAGCAGCTGGCGCAGCGTATCCGCGCTTTCCGAAAATTAAAGGGTTTGACGCAGCAGGAACTGGCCGAGCGCACGGGCATTTCGCTGGCCGTGCTGGGGGCCGTTGAGCGGGGTAATCGCAAGGCCGAGGAGCAGATCCTTGCGAAGATTGCCGAGGTACTTGGAATTTCGCTGCAGGAGCTGAAGGCAAGAGGCTGATGCCCCGCTCGCCATGCATGTTATGCCGAAGCCGTGGCTCCGGAAAATGGAGATCCATGGATCACCTGCAAACCGAACAACCTCGATTTCGAAATCTCTTTCGGGAATTTCTAAGTCTACTGCATGTCGTCAGGGTATGAACTGCGTGCAGCTTGCTAATCACTATACCGTAACCTAGGGAGCAAGGCGCATTGGACATCCTGCCATCCTTTCATGAACTGGACGGGCGTGACGGAAATGGGTATGATGAATGAGTTTGAGAATTACGGATTCACTTTCTAGTCAGAGAGGGGATCATTCAGCGATATATATTTGAAGTAAAAAGGAGGGACATAACATGTTGAAAATCGGAGACATCGAGATGAAGAACCAGGTTGTTCTCGCCCCGATGGCGGGCGTGTGCAACCCGGCATTCCGGCTGATCGCCAAGGAATTCGGCACAGGCTTGGTCTGTGCGGAGATGGTTAGCGGCAAAGCAATTGTGCATGGGAATAAACGCACGCAGGAGATGCTGTTCGTCGACGAACGGGAGAAGCCGCTCAGCCTTCAGATTTTCGGCGGCGACCGAGATTCTCTCGTCGAGGCTGCAAAAGTTGTCGACCAGCAGACCAATGCCGATATCATTGATATCAATATGGGCTGTCCGGCACCTAAAGTGACGAAAATGGATGCCGGCGCCCGCTGGCTGCTGGATTCGAATAAAATTTACGAAATGGTGGCCGCCGTGGTGGATGCCGTTAACAAACCGGTTACGGTGAAAATGCGTACCGGCTGGGACAGCGAGCATATCTTTGCGGTTGAAAATGCCCAGGCGGTGGAACGCGCGGGCGGCCAGGCCGTCAGCGTCCACGGACGTACGCGGGAGCAGCTGTATACCGGACATGCCGATTGGAACATTATTCGGCAGGTGAAGGAAGCTGTGTCGATTCCGGTCATCGGCAACGGAGACGTGGTCACGCCCGAGGACGCCAAGCGGATGCTGGATACGACCGGCTGCGACGGGGTCATGATCGGCCGCGGTGCGCTGGGTAATCCTTGGATGCTGTACCGCACCGTGGAATATCTGAAGACAGGCGAGCTTCTTCCGGATCCGACGCCGCAGGAGAAGATTCGCATTGCTATTTTGCATATGGACCGGTTGATTGCCCTTCGGGGTGAGCAGGTAGCGGTCAAAGAGATGCGGAAGCATCTTGCTTGGTACCTCAAGGGTCTCAAGGGATCTGCCCGGATCAAGGATACCATTATGGAAGAAACGAAACGGGATGAAATGGTCAACATCCTGAACAGCTTCGTGGATTCACTCGAGGATCAAGGGGAGACGACCGCTAGTGCGTATCCTCAAACAGTTGCAGCGGTGGGATAATGATACGCTAAAAAGGCTGTTAACGGTGTGCCGTATATATCACCGTCGACAGCCTTGGCGCACATTGACTTTTTGAAATGGTTACCATATAATCTTTCAGTATAAATTCCAAGAAAGAAGCTTGCATCACGGGGAGGTTCTGATCCCCAAGAATTCGCATATAGTATGGTGATACCGTGGTATAAATTATTTACATGACAGGAGAATCGGTTAATGAGCGATAAAGAAGTCATTCTTACACAGGACGGTCTGAAGAAGCTGGAGGACGAACTTGAAAATCTAAAATCTGTGAAACGCCGCGAAGTGGCAGAGCGGATCAAGGTTGCCATCGGCTATGGCGATATTAGTGAAAACTCCGAATATGAAGACGCCAAGAACGAGCAGGCCTTTATCGAAGGACGAATCATTACGCTGGAGAAGATGCTCCGCAATGCGCGTATCATCAACCACGATGACATTAACACCGATATCGTCAGTGTCGGCAATACCGTTATCGTTGAAGATCTGGAGTTTGGCGACAAGATGGAATACACGATAGTGGGTACGGCAGAATCCGATCCGCTTAACAATAAGATTTCCAACGAAAGCCCTGTCGGCAAAGCGATCATCGGCAAGGCCAAAGGCTCGGTTGTTGATGTTAACGTTCCAGCGGGCGTTATTCAATATAAAATTGTAGATATTAAGAAGTAAGTCGGAATGTGATTGCGAAAGCTTCCTTCGGGGGGCTTTTTTAAATTAGATAGCTGTGTATAGGACTTAATCGTGTGATGCTGCGAAATGGGCAAGCCATACCTTTAAGTCCTTGGCGAATATGCACACCTGCAGGAAGATGTAGTCACGAACGAAGAGCTCGGACGGCGCTGTGTGATGCTGTTATTTGTTGGTGACGGGACTATGTATGGAAGTGAAATGAAGGAGATGAGCGACAATGACGGAAGAAATCAATAACCAGGAACAGGAGCAGGAGCTAAGTGAGCTTCTGCAGATTCGACGCAATAAATTGGACGAGCTTCGGAAGCTTGGCATCGACCCGTTCGGGGGAAAATACGAAAGAGAGCATCATGCCGGCGATATCGTGAAGGCGTATGACGCACTTTCCAAGGAAGAGCTCGATGAGAAGCAGGTGGAAGTGAATCTGGCCGGCCGGATTATGGCCAAGCGCGGCATGGGTAAGGCTTCTTTCGCCCATATCCAGGATTTGAGCGGTCGAATTCAGATTTATGTTCGTCAGGATACGGTTGCCGAGGCACAGTACGAAGCGTTCAGCATTCTCGATCTTGGGGACATCATCGGCGTGAAGGGTGTTCTCTTCAAGACGAAGACCGGTGAGTTAACCGTGAAAGTGATGGAGATTGAGGTTCTTTCAAAATCACTGTATCCGCTCCCTGAGAAGTTCCATGGTTTGAAGGATGTGGAACTTCGTTACCGTCAGCGTTACGTCGACCTGATCATCAATCCGGACGTTCAGAAGACCTTCATTACCCGTTCCCGCATAATTCAGTCGATGCGCCGTTACCTCGATTCGTTAGGATATCTTGAGGTGGAAACGCCGACCCTGCATTCGATCGCGGGGGGAGCTGCCGCCCGTCCGTTTATTACGCATCATAATGCGCTCGATATGGAGCTGTACATGCGTATTGCGATTGAGCTTCATCTTAAGCGTCTGATTGTGGGCGGATTGGAGAAAGTATACGAGATCGGCCGCGTGTACCGGAATGAAGGGATCTCGACCCGTCATAATCCGGAGTTCACCATGATTGAGCTGTATGAAGCATATGCCGATTACAAGGATATTATGGCCCTGACCGAAAACATGATCGCTCACATTGCCCAGGAAGTACTGGGCACGCAGGTCATCAATTATCAAGGGCATGAAGTCAACTTGAAGCCGCAATGGCGCCGCGTATCCATGGTGGATGCGGTTAAGGAAGTTGTCGGGGTAGATTTCGGCGTTCAGATGACGAACGAGGAAGCCCACCGCCTGGCAAAAGAGCATAAAGTGCCGGTTGAGCCGCATATGACCTTTGGCCATATTCTGAATGCGTTCTTCGAGCAGTTCGTCGAGGAGACGTTGATTCAACCGACCTTCGTTACCGGTCATCCGGTTGAAATTTCGCCGCTGGCGAAAAAGAATGACGTCGACCCGCGCTTTACGGATCGTTTTGAGCTGTTTATCGTAGCCCGTGAGCATGCCAATGCATTCTCCGAGCTGAATGATCCGATCGATCAGCGCCAGCGCTTTGAAGCCCAGCTGAAAGAGAAGGAGCAGGGGAACGATGAAGCGCATGAGATGGATGAGGATTTCCTGCGTGCGCTGGAGTATGGCATGCCGCCGACAGGCGGACTCGGCATCGGTATCGATCGTTTGATCATGCTGCTGACCGATTCACCGTCCATCCGCGATGTACTGCTCTTCCCGCATATGCGTAATCGTGAGTAGTACGAAGACGTTCTTACAATGAGATTTCTGAGACAGTCAGCTTGATAGCTGGCTGTTTTTTTATGACTTCTTTCCATTGTTCCTTGTTTATGTGGCTGTATCATTAAACGAAGGTAGTCTCCTTCATGCATTTAAGTAGAATCTTTCCGCAAAATGGATCGAGCAATAGGAGAGGCGTGAAGCTCGTACGGAGAGGAACCTGCAATCGTTAATCGGTTAGGGACGGATATACGGCGGCGGCCTATGGATGATTTAATGATCATTCATTACAAATGACGAGGATGATTTTACCACAAGGTAATATTGTAATTAAGGGTTGCACAATTCTAAATCCCATGGTATATTATATTTCCGGCCAAGAAAACAGCCGGTAAGCACACCGGATTGAACAAGCTAAAGAGAATGGATTGAAAAAAGAAATTCAAAAAAAAGCTTGCATTAATCGAAAGAGTGTGATAAGATATAAAAGTTGCTAGCGAGAGAGACTGCTGGTAACGAACGAAAAGGTTGATCTTTGAAAACTGAACAACGAGTGAGTAAAAACGAACCGCTTCGGCGGGGAGTTACAATAGAGAATTGAACAAATTCTCGTCAGTTTTTCTAAATGAGCTTAATCGCTCTTTCAAGACTCACCAGATTTGATTCACTCATCCGAGTGGAACCCAAATCCGGCGAGGTCGATCGTCCTTCGGACGATCTTTATTGGAGAGTTTGATCCTGGCTCAGGACGAACGCTGGCGGCGTGCCTAATACATGCAAGTCGAGCGGACTTGATGAGGAGCTTGCTTCTCTGAGAGTTAGCGGCGGACGGGTGAGTAACACGTAGGCAACCTGCCCTCAAGACTGGGATAACTACCGGAAACGGTAGCTAATACCGGATAATTAAATTCGCTGCATGGCGGAGTTATGAAAGGCGGAGCAATCTGTCACTTGAGGATGGGCCTGCGGCGCATTAGCTAGTTGGTGAGGTAACGGCTCACCAAGGCGACGATGCGTAGCCGACCTGAGAGGGTGAACGGCCACACTGGGACTGAGACACGGCCCAGACTCCTACGGGAGGCAGCAGTAGGGAATCTTCCGCAATGGGCGAAAGCCTGACGGAGCAACGCCGCGTGAGTGATGAAGGTTTTCGGATCGTAAAGCTCTGTTGCCAGGGAAGAACGTCTCATAGAGTAACTGCTATGAGAGTGACGGTACCTGAGAAGAAAGCCCCGGCTAACTACGTGCCAGCAGCCGCGGTAATACGTAGGGGGCAAGCGTTGTCCGGAATTATTGGGCGTAAAGCGCGCGCAGGCGGTTCTTTAAGTCTGGTGTTTAAACCCGAGGCTCAACTTCGGGACGCACTGGAAACTGGGGAACTTGAGTGCAGAAGAGGAGAGTGGAATTCCACGTGTAGCGGTGAAATGCGTAGATATGTGGAGGAACACCAGTGGCGAAGGCGACTCTCTGGGCTGTAACTGACGCTGAGGCGCGAAAGCGTGGGGAGCGAACAGGATTAGATACCCTGGTAGTCCACGCCGTAAACGATGAATGCTAGGTGTTAGGGGTTTCGATACCCTTGGTGCCGAAGTTAACACATTAAGCATTCCGCCTGGGGAGTACGGTCGCAAGACTGAAACTCAAAGGAATTGACGGGGACCCGCACAAGCAGTGGAGTATGTGGTTTAATTCGAAGCAACGCGAAGAACCTTACCAAGTCTTGACATCCCTCTGAATCCTCTAGAGATAGAGGCGGCCTTCGGGACAGAGGAGACAGGTGGTGCATGGTTGTCGTCAGCTCGTGTCGTGAGATGTTGGGTTAAGTCCCGCAACGAGCGCAACCCTTGATCTTAGTTGCCAGCACTCTGGGTGGGCACTCTAAGGTGACTGCCGGTGACAAACCGGAGGAAGGTGGGGATGACGTCAAATCATCATGCCCCTTATGACTTGGGCTACACACGTACTACAATGGCTGGTACAACGGGAAGCGAAGCCGCGAGGTGGAGCCAATCCTAAAAAGCCAGTCTCAGTTCGGATTGCAGGCTGCAACTCGCCTGCATGAAGTCGGAATTGCTAGTAATCGCGGATCAGCATGCCGCGGTGAATACGTTCCCGGGTCTTGTACACACCGCCCGTCACACCACGAGAGTTTACAACACCCGAAGTCGGTGGGGTAACCCGCAAGGGAGCCAGCCGCCGAAGGTGGGGTAGATGATTGGGGTGAAGTCGTAACAAGGTAGCCGTATCGGAAGGTGCGGCTGGATCACCTCCTTTCTATGGAGTACCTCGCTTCCGTAGCGAAGCGGTACAAATAAGGCTGACTGTAAAGTCGCCGATTCCTTTGCGAAAGCAAAGACACCAAATCAGGTTTAGGCCTGTTACTCACTCGTTGGTCAGTTTTGAGAGTTCAACCTCTCATTTGATCCTTGAAAACTAGATAACGAAACGAATTTGCGTTTTAGAAATATCCTTCTCTAACGACTTGTGTCAAGTGATTGACCAAGAAGTGAAAGAGTAGCGTTAGAGCGAAAGATTCGTGACAGGTGATCCTTTGGAAGCTTGTTTCACCATTGAGTGGTTTTATCCAATCAGGAAACAAGCGAACAACAGAGCACATGGCACGAAGCTGGAGCGACATGGTTAAGCTACTAAGAGCACACGGAGGATGCCTAGGCGCTAGGAGCCGATGAAGGACGTGGCGAACAACGATACTGCCTCGGGGAGCTGTAAGCAAGCTTCGATCCGGGGATGTCCGAATGGGGAAACCCAGCTGGTGTAATAGCCAGTTACCCGTATCTGAATACATAGGATGCGAGGAGGCATACCCAGGGAACTGAAACATCTAAGTACCTGGAGGAAGAGAAAACAAGAGTGATTCCGTCAGTAGCGGCGAGCGAACGCGGAACAGCCTAAACCAGAGAGCTTGCTCTCTGGGGTTGTGGGACGTCTCACATGGAGTTACAAAGGTTTAGATTAGACGAACAGGTCTGGAAAGGCCGGCCATAGAAGGTAAAAGCCCTGTAATCGAAAATGTGAACCCTCCGAGACGGATCCCGAGTAGTGCGGGGCACGTGAAACCCCGTATGAATCCAGCAGGACCATCTGCTAAGGCTAAATACTCCCTAGCGACCGATAGTGAAGCAGTACCGTGAGGGAAAGGTGAAAAGCACCCCGGAAGGGGAGTGAAATAGAACCTGAAACCGTGTGCTTACAAGAAGTCAGAGCCCGATCTATGGGTGATGGCGTGCCTTTTGTAGAATGAACCGGCGAGTTACGTTCCCATGCAAGGTTAAGGCGAGAAGCCGTAGCCGCAGCGAAAGCGAGTCTGAATAGGGCGCTTTAGTATGTGGACGTAGACCCGAAACCGTGTGATCTACCCCTGTCCAGGGTGAAGGTGCGGTAACACGCACTGGAGGCCCGAACCCACGTACGTTGAAAAGTGCGGGGATGAGGTGGGGGTAGCGGAGAAATTCCAATCGAACTCGGAGATAGCTGGTTCTCCCCGAAATAGCTTTAGGGCTAGCCTCGGAAATTAGAGTCGTGGAGGTAGAGCACTGATTGGGTGCGGGGCCCGCAAGGGTTACCAAGCTCAGTCAAACTCCGAATGCCATAGACTTATATCCGGGAGTCAGACAGTGAGTGCTAAGATCCATTGTCAAAAGGGAAACAGCCCAGACCATCAGCTAAGGTCCCCAAGTGTGTGTTAAGTGGGAAAGGATGTGGAGTTGCACAGACAACCAGGATGTTGGCTTAGAAGCAGCCACCATTTAAAGAGTGCGTAATAGCTCACTGGTCGAGTGACTCTGCGCCGAAAATGTAACGGGGCTAAACACACCACCGAAGCTATGGCTTGATGCTTGCATCAGGGGTAGGGGAGCGTTGTATGCAGGTTGAAGGTGTACCGTAAGGAGCGCTGGACAGCATACAAGTGAGAATGCCGGTATGAGTAACGAAAAGATCAGTGAGAATCTGATCCGCCGAAAGCCCAAGGTTTCC
Organism: Paenibacillus sp. FSL W8-0919; assembly: GCF_038003785.1. NCBI lineage: Bacteria > Bacillati > Bacillota > Bacilli > Caryophanales > Paenibacillaceae > Paenibacillus > Paenibacillus sp. FSL W8-0919. The sequence goes on along the minus strand of NZ_JBBOPV010000001.1, from coordinate 1,113,122 downwards.
TGAGGAAGGCTCGTCCGCTCAGGGTAAGTCGGGACCTAAGGCGAGGCCGAAAGGCGTAGTCGAAGGACAACAGGTTGAAATTCCTGTACCACCGTAAACCGTTATGAACGATGGGGTGACGCAGGAGGGTAGTGACGCGGACTGATGGATGTCCGTCCAAGCAGTGAGGCTGATGTGTAGGCAAATCCGCACATCGTTAAGGCTGGGCTGTGATGGGGAGTGAAAATTACAGTAGCGAAGGTCATGATCTCACACTGCCAAGAAAAGCCTCTAGTCAGGTGAAGGTGCCCGTACCGCAAACCGACACAGGTAGGCGAGAAGAGAATTCTAAGGCGCGCGGAAGAACTCTCGTTAAGGAACTCGGCAAAATGACCCCGTAACTTCGGGAGAAGGGGTGCCTCGGTAGGGTGAATAGCCCGAGGGGGCCGCAGTGAAAAGGCCCAAGCGACTGTTTAGCAAAAACACAGGTCTGTGCGAAGCCGCAAGGCGAAGTATACGGGCTGACGCCTGCCCGGTGCTGGAAGGTTAAGGGGAGCGGTTAGGAGGTAACTCCGAAGCTGTGAACCGAAGCCCCAGTAAACGGCGGCCGTAACTATAACGGTCCTAAGGTAGCGAAATTCCTTGTCAGGTAAATTCTGACCCGCACGAATGGCGTAACGACTTGGGCGCTGTCTCAACGAGAGATCCGGTGAAATTTTAATACCTGTGAAGATGCAGGTTACCCGCGACAAGACGGAAAGACCCCATGGAGCTTTACTGCAGCTTGATATTGGATTTGGGTACGATCTGTACAGGATAGGTGGGAGCCTAAGAAGCATGAGCGCCAGCTTGTGTGGAGGCGACGTTGGGATACCACCCTGATCGTATCTAGGTTCTAACCTGGTACCGTGATCCGGTACGGGGACAGTGTCAGGCGGGCAGTTTGACTGGGGCGGTCGCCTCCTAAAGAGTAACGGAGGCGCCCCAAGGTTCCCTCAGAATGGTTGGAAATCATTCGAAGAGTGCAAAGGCATAAGGGAGCTTGACTGCGAGACCTACAAGTCGAGCAGGGACGAAAGTCGGGCTTAGTGATCCGGTGGTACCGCATGGAAGGGCCATCGCTCAACGGATAAAAGCTACCCTGGGGATAACAGGCTTATCTCCCCCAAGAGTCCACATCGACGGGGAGGTTTGGCACCTCGATGTCGGCTCATCGCATCCTGGGGCTGAAGTAGGTCCCAAGGGTTGGGCTGTTCGCCCATTAAAGCGGTACGCGAGCTGGGTTCAGAACGTCGTGAGACAGTTCGGTCCCTATCTGTCGTGGGCGTAGGAAATTTGAGAGGAGCTGTCCTTAGTACGAGAGGACCGGGATGGACGTACCGCTGGTGCACCAGTTGTTCCGCCAGGAGCATGGCTGGGTAGCTACGTACGGACGGGATAAGCGCTGAAAGCATCTAAGCGTGAAGCCCCCCTCAAGATGAGATTTCCCAGTATGTAAGACCCCTTGAAGACGACGAGGTAGATAGGTTGGAGGTGGAAGTGCAGTAATGCATGGAGCTGACCAATACTAATCGGTCGAGGGCTTATCCTAAAAGCTTTCTGAAAGAAAGCTCGCTACGGAAGCATAAAGATTTTTCAGTAAGACGCAAAGACGTTTCGTATCTAGTTTTCAAGGTTCAAAAGATCTTGAAACGATTTTGAAGCTGCATGCCTTTTCTAAGGCTTGATATTTTGCTGGTGAGCAATCATTGAAGCAAAGTGCAGCGCAAAAATCACGTTTGGTGGCGATGGCGGAAGGGTTCCACGCGTTCCCATACCGAACACGACCGTTAAGCCTTCCAGCGCCGATGGTACTTGGACCGAAGGGTCCCGGGAGAGTAGGACGCCGCCAAGCGAACAACCATAAAGGCCGTTATCGAGCAATCGATGACGGCTTTTTTGTATATATTCTTGGGTATATATTATACGCTCAAGTAGCGTAAGGATTGAAGGGATATGGGTTAAACAGCGATGGCTAATACACATTGGCATAATAAAGGCTTACGTGTATGCAAAAAGCTTAAATATATCGTGATTTGATACGCCGAGGAGCAGGGTCCGTTAACCGATCAGTCATAAAGGCTGCCTTCAAGCAGGTTACTATGAAGATCGCAGAAATGATCAGCTGTTTAGTCTGTTTGATCTTAGGTGATACTATGTCAGCATGAGGCCCATCAAGGAATGTTACATCTTACACTTTTGGCTATTCAAAAGGGAAGGGGAAGATCAGGGTAAGGAAACCATGTAATAGAGGATTATTGATGATTTGTCCACTGTGTAAAGACAATCTGACGCCGTGGATGGATACCAATCGTCTTTTAGATAGGGGGCAATTCAATCCTTGACAGCCCATGGGCCCTTTGCTAAGATGGCAATAATATATTTTCTGAAAATACTTGAAAATGCCGTCCGGTCCAGCACTGACAGTCATTAAAAGTCCGCAGGATGACGACAAAAAGGAGGAATAACCCAGGTGTGGGAAGATAAGTTTAGCAAGGAAGGCTTCACTTTTGACGATGTATTGTTGGTTCCTAGAAAATCCGAGGTGCTTCCAAAGGAAGTGGATGTTACCACTCGATTGAGCGAGCATGTGAAGCTGAACATTCCCCTGATCAGTGCGGGAATGGATACCGTAACGGAGGCTCCTCTGGCGATTGCGATCGCGAGAGAAGGCGGAATCGGCATTATTCATAAAAATATGTCCGTTGAACAGCAAGCAGAGGAAGTGGATCGGGTCAAGCGCTCCGAAAGCGGCGTTATTACGAACCCATTCTCCCTGCATGCCGATAATCTTGTAGCCGATGCCGAGAAGCTGATGGGGAAATTCCGCATTTCCGGCGTTCCGATCGTGGATAAGGATAATAAACTGATCGGGATTTTGACGAACCGGGATCTTCGTTTTGTGCATGACTATAACACGGTCATTCGTGACGTGATGACCAGCGAGAACCTTGTGACTGCACCTGTTGGAACGACGCTTCAGGATGCAGAAACGATTTTGCAGAAGCATAAGATCGAGAAGCTCCCTTTGGTGGACGAAAATAACGTGCTAAAAGGGCTAATTACGATTAAAGATATCGAGAAGGCCATCCAGTTCCCTAACGCTGCGAAAGACGCTCAAGGACGCTTGTTGGTGGGCGCCGCCATCGGGATCTCCAAGGATACCTTTGAGCGAGCCGAAGCGCTTGTAAAAGCAGGCGTAGACGTCATCACCGTCGATTCCGCGCATGGACACCATATCAACATCGTCGACGCGGTACGGAAGCTGCGCGAGCTGTATCCGGATCTTACTATCATTGCAGGTAACGTAGCGACAGGTGAAGGTACAAGAGAATTGATCGAAGCCGGAGCCTCTGTCGTCAAAGTCGGGATCGGACCAGGCTCGATCTGTACGACCCGTGTCATTGCAGGTATTGGCGTACCGCAGATTACGGCGATCTATGACTGTGCTACGGTTGCTAAGGAATATGGCATTCCAATTATCGCGGACGGCGGCATTAAATATTCCGGTGAAATTACGAAGGCGATCGCTGCTGGAGCGCATGCAGTCATGCTGGGCAGCATGTTTGCCGGTACGGAAGAAAGCCCGGGCGAATCGGAAATTTATCAAGGTCGCCGATTTAAGGCTTACCGCGGCATGGGATCTCTGGCTGCAATGAAGCAAGGAAGTAAAGATCGTTACTTCCAGGATGACGACAAGAAATTGGTGCCGGAAGGCATTGAAGGCCGCGTGGCTTATAAAGGGCCGCTGGCGGACACGATTCATCAGCTGATCGGCGGATTGCGCTCAGGGATGGGCTACTGTGGTACGCAGAACCTTGAGGAGCTGCGCAATGATACGCAGTTTATCCGCATTACGGGTGCCGGACTTCGGGAAAGCCATCCGCATGATATTCAGATTACGAAGGAAGCACCGAACTACTCCTTGTAATCAAATCTGATCAACATAATCAGCATATGCACACAATGTTATTTATTTCCTGGACAAGCCGGGCGGAATCGCTCCGGCTTGTCTTTTTTTGATATCTCTCCTGTGATAGAATAGAACAAGTTAATGACTTAAACTTATGACTTATTGAGTAGTAGAGGGGAGTAATTCCATTGATAGAGAAGTCGATTAAGAGAAACAAACGATACCGCATACAACGTACGCTAGCATCCTTGATGCTGTTTAATATACTGTGCTTCTCGGCTGCACCGGCCGTCTCGCTGGCTGCGCCAACCACACTTGCTACGGCGGAGACCACCGACAACGCGAAAACCGGGGATGCCGCTGCGGATACGAAGAATGCCAAGGTTGATCGAGTTCCTTCAGCTCAACAGCTTGGACTCGAAGTGGAATCGGCGGTACTCATCGAATCGTCTACGGGTCAGGTGCTGTTATCCATTAATGCGGATAAGGCATTGCCGCCGGCCAGCATGACAAAGATGATGACCGAATACATCGTAGCTGAACAAGTGAAGCAAGGGAAGCTCTCATGGGACGAAGTAGTCACCGTTGGGGAGAATGCGGCCAAAACCGAAGGTTCACGTATATATCTTGCTGAAGGCGATCAACATACGGTTAGAGAACTTTACATTGCGATGGCTGTAGGCTCTGCGAACGATGCAACCGTTGCTTTGGCCGAGCGTGTAGCCGGTTCGGAAGAAGCTTTTGTGAAAATGATGAACGACACGGCCAAGAAGATGGGGCTTAAGACGGCCTTCTTTATTAACTCCACCGGTCTGAGCCGAGCGGATATGCCGGAGAAGTACCGCCCCAAAGAAGATAAGGAAACCGTAATGTCGGCTATGGACGTTGCCATACTGGCAAAGTACATCGTGGAGGACCATCCGGATTTTGCCGAGTTTACGGCACTCCAAAATTACAAATTCCGCGAGCGTGATGATAAACCAATCATTAACTATAACTGGATGCTGGAAGCGAACAAGAACATTACGAACTTCAAGTCATATGCTTACGAAGGATTAGATGGATTAAAGACAGGACATACCAGTGCTGCTGGCTACTGCTTCGCCGGTACGGCCGAACGGAATGGCATGCGCCTTATTAGTGTCGTGATGGGGACGAAGAATGAGCCCGCTCGTTTTGTACAAACCCGCAAGGTTCTGGACTATGGCTTCAACAACTTTGAAGTGAAAGAGGTTCAGCCTGCGGGGGCGACTGTTGAAGGTTTTGACAAGGTGCAGGTGAAGAAGGGCAAAGGTAAAGAAGCAAAGCTCGTGACCGATCGTGCCCTGACGTTCGTGGTGCCTAAAGGCTCCAATGGCAACAATATTCAATTCGAAGCGAAGCTCGATTCCAGTTCTGTAAATGCTCCTGTAGCAAAGAATACGAAGGTCGGGACGGTTACGTATAATTACAAGATCGAGGGCATGGCCAGCACCCAGAGCGATACGTTGAATCTGGTTACAGCCGAAGAAACGGAAAAGGCGGGCTGGTTCAAGCTGTTCCTGCGTGCGATTGGCGAATTCTTCGCGGATTTGTTCGATTCGATCAAAAATTTGTTCTAATCCGCAAAAGCCTTATAAATTCCGAGTAAATGGGTTGTGTATTTCATAACCTTGCGTTAAAATATCAAGTTAGATTCATTACAAATTTCTACAAGATTCACATGTACGATACCACCTGAGATCTTCATTTCGGGTGGTAAGATCTAAACATATATTCGGGAGGCTAGGGGATATGGAAACAGGAACATCTACTGTAAAAAGAGGTATGGCAGAAATGCAAAAGGGCGGCGTCATCATGGACGTCATGAATGCGGAGCAGGCGAAAATCGCTGAAGCTGCCGGCGCAACGGCAGTCATGGCGCTGGAGCGCGTACCTTCCGACATTCGTGCTGCCGGAGGCGTGGCTCGTATGGCAGACCCGACCATTATTGAAGAAGTGATGAAGGTTGTTTCCATTCCCGTTATGGCGAAAGCCCGTATCGGTCACTATGTGGAAGCGAAAGTGCTTGAATCGCTGGGCGTCGATTATCTTGATGAGAGTGAAGTGCTGACGCCGGCTGATGAGGTATACCACATCGATAAATGGGACTTTACGGTTCCGTTCGTATGCGGCGCGAAGGATATCGGTGAAGCGCTGCGCCGAATCGGAGAGGGCGCTTCGATGATCCGTACGAAGGGTGAGCCGGGAACTGGCAACATCGTTGAGGCGGTACGTCATATGCGCCTGATCAACAGCCAAATCCGTAAGGTACAGAATATGTCGAAGGACGAGTTGTATGCCGAAGCGAAGAACCTGGGCGTCTCTTATGATCTCTTGAAGGGTGTTCATGAGACTGGCAAGCTTCCTGTCGTGAACTTCGCGGCTGGCGGTGTTGCAACGCCTGCAGATGCTGCGCTTATGATGCATCTCGGTGCAGACGGCGTATTCGTAGGCTCCGGTATTTTCAAATCCGAGAATCCAGAGAAGTTCGCCCGTGCAATCGTTGAAGCGACAACGCACTACGATGATTACAAGCTGATTGCCGAAGTTTCGAAGAACCTTGGTACACCGATGAAAGGCATCGAGATTTCCAAGCTTACGGCTGCTGAACGTATGCAGGATCGCGGCTGGTAAGAGAGAAGGGGTAATATTGAAGATTGGCGTACTGGCACTTCAGGGTGCCGTTGCAGAACATATTCGGAGTATTGAACGGGCAGGTGCCGAAGCGATTCCGGTTAAACGAGTGGAGCAGCTTGGTGATATCGACGGCTTGATTATTCCTGGCGGCGAGAGCACCACCATCGGCAAGCTTATGCGTAAATATGATTTCATGGATGCGATCCGCAGCTTCTCCTCGCAGGGGAAGCCGATCTTCGGTACGTGCGCCGGCCTGATTGTGCTGGCAGAGCGGATCCAGGGCGATGAGGAAGCGCATCTGAAGCTCATGGATATCACGGTTGCGCGCAATGCATTCGGCCGTCAGCGAGAAAGCTTCGAGACAGACCTGAAGGTCGTGGGAATCGATGAACCGGTGCGTGCCGTGTTTATCCGGGCGCCGCTCATCCTGGAAGTAGGAGAAGGGGTTGAAGTTCTCTCTACGTACAACGATGAGATCGTGACGGCAAGACAAGGTCATCTGCTGGCAGCTTCCTATCATCCGGAGCTGACCGATGATTACCGGCTCCATGCATATTTTATTGAAATGGTCCGGGAGCAGGCAGACCGTCAAGGCTAAACCAAACATAGGCATAGGATCAGACAGAAGACATCTTGACTCTTTAGGCATTGCTAAGGGTCAAGTTTGTCTTTTTCGCTGAAATAAACTAAGATTGTAACGTATATGAGAGTTTGCAGCTTGCCAGCCTGGAGTACCGGGCCTAGAGCTGTTACGATACACCGATGGATGTTTTACTTTAGGAGGGTTTCCCGTGTTAGACGTAAAAATATTGCGCAGCGAGTTTAGTCGTGTAGAACAATCGCTTAAGAATCGCGGCAAGTCGCTTGATTTGATTGCGGATTTTCCGAAGCTTGACGCCCGTCGCCGGGAGTTGCTGCAGGAAAGCGAGAGCTTGAAGAATCGCCGCAACACCGTGTCGGCTGAAGTCGCTCGTCTGAAGAAGAACCGCGAGAATGCAGATGAGCTGATCCTGGAGATGCGCGAAGTATCGGACAAGATCAAGGCCATGGACGAAGAGGTGCGCGAACTGGAAGCAAGCATTTCGGACCTTACGCTTGCGATTCCAAATATTCCGCATGAGAGTGTGCCGGTGGGTGCCTCGGAAGAAGACAATGTGGAGGTTCGCCGCTGGTCCGAGCCGGCTGCATTTGATTTTGAGCCGAAAGCGCATTGGGAGCTTGCCCAAAACTTGAATATTCTTGACTTTGAAGCAGCTGCCAAAGTAACGGGCTCCAGATTTACCTTCTATAAGGGGCTCGGTGCACGCTTGGAACGCGCTCTGATCAGCTTCATGATGGATCTGCACAGCGACAAACACGGCTATGAGGAAATGCTGCCTCCCTACATCGTCAACCGGGACAGCCTGTACGGAACCGGCCAGCTTCCGAAATTCGAAGAGGACCTGTTCAAGATCAGCGATACGGACTATTATCTGATTCCGACGGCCGAGGTTCCAGTCACGAACTACCATCGTGAGGAAATCTTGAATGCTGAAGATTTGCCTAAATATTATGTAGCCTACAGCTCTTGCTTCCGTTCCGAGGCCGGCGCAGCCGGACGGGATACGCGCGGGCTGATTCGCCAGCATCAGTTCAATAAGGTTGAAATGGTGAAGATTGTGCACCCTGACACCTCCTTTGACGAGCTCGAGAAGATGACGGCGGATGCGGAACGCGTTCTGCAGCTCCTTAATCTTCCTTACCGCGTGATGGAGCTGTGCACCGGCGATATGGGCTTTGGCTCGATGAAAACCTATGATTTGGAAGTATGGCTGCCAGAGAGCGGCGTATACCGTGAAATCTCCTCGTGCTCGAATATCGGTGATTTCCAGGCACGCCGGGCGAATATCCGTTTCCGACCGGAGCCGAAAGCGAAGCCGGAATTTGTCCACACCCTGAATGGATCGGGACTTGCGGTTGGACGTACCGTTGCGGCGATCCTGGAGAATTATCAACAGGCTGACGGCTCGGTTGTCATCCCGGACGTGCTTCGTCCTTACATGGGCAATATCAGTGTGATCGCACCGAAATAATTAGCTTGATTAAATCATTTGACTTGTGGTATAATGAATGATGCACGTGATTCATTTTGGTGCAAATGTTATACCACATGGAGAGGTACCGAAGCGGTCATAACGGGGCGGTCTTGAAAACCGTTAGGGGGCAACTCCACATGGGTTCGAATCCCATCCTCTCCGCCATCCATAATAAATGACAGGCCCGTTTCCTTATTGGAAACGGGCTTTTTGCATAGCATTTTCTCAAAGTGGAAATCGGTTCTTTCAGTGGCGGGCGTTAGGATGCTCATTTATTTCCTTCCATAATAAACGGTTTCTGCGCAATAGGTTTCCTTTTTAATCTAGTCTTCCCGGTTGAATAAAAGAAGCCAGCATACAAGTGCTGGGTGATATGTCTTTACAGGGCTCACCTGGTGCATAAAAGTTCACCCACTTTCGCAATTTATAGAGAAGGGGAGGTGTGATGATGAACTCAGAACTGAATGTAGATCAGGCTACGCTTGTTAACGCATGGCAGGAGAGGCTGCCGACGATCCTCAAGCCTGGAGACCGCGCGGAGGTGGCTCCCGATGAAGGAGATCCCAATGCCATCCGCATTCATATCGGTGCGGCTGGGCGTCAGGAGTATTCGTTTGATTTCCAATGCACGTACGTGGACACAAGAGAAGTAAAAGTGGACCTGATCGATGTGGAGCGGGATGGCGCAACGACCGATGAACGCAATGAGAATGTTCAGGGGATGATCGGCGATTACACCCGGCATATCCATGAATGCGCACAGGCGCTGCAGCAGATTACGCATCAATAGGGACATAAATGAAATGCTTTGCTATGGTTCCGATTCCAAGAAACGGAGGACTGCACGATGAGCAAGCCGAAAGCGATTCCTGTACCGGAAGCCCAGGAGACACCGCGCCGACGCGATGACCGTGACAGAGGCGGCCAAGAGCCGCTGTCGGGCTCGCACAAAGCCAAAATCCGCAAGCAGGACGGGCACTTCAATCCGGAGGGCTGACCTGCTGGTCAGCCTCTCTCTAGGCGTTATAAACATGAAGCGATTAGAACTTCCTGTATAAATTCGACAGGAAGTTCTTTTTTTGTTGAAACTAATTCATCATCGTCTCGTATTAGAAGGCAAATGTAATATTACGGGGCCCCGAAGATTACAGGAAAGTTAAGAAGTTTAAATTAAAGATTCCTGGAAAAAGAAAGGAAATAAAATTTCAGCAAATATTCCATAAAGTGTTTCTCATTTCGTCGAAATGGTATATGATTAAAAGGTCTGTTATTTTTTTTAAGCATTAGAGGGGAGAGAAAGTTTAATGAACAAGAAGTTGGTAGCCATTTTGCTGACACTGCTGCTCACAGTGACAGTGGTTATGTCTGGCTGCGCGAAGAAGGAAGAGCCTAAAGCCGCTATGACCGCAGCTGCTAAGAACGCTATGCAGATGACGTCGTATGAGATGAAAAGCAAAGTTGTCCTTGAAGATCTGCAAATCAACATACCGGAAGTTGCAGGAGATCCGAGCGTAACGCAAGCGATGACCATGTTGAAAAATGCCGAAATCACAATGGACGGCATGTATCAAGCGGATCCGCAGCAAATGGAAATGAAGATGGGCATCAACCTGAAGGGTGACATGGCGATGTCTTTCAACATCGACATGGTTATGACTCAAGACACGATCTACGTCAAAGTGCCAAGCATCCCGATGCTTCCGCTTCCTGAAGATGTTGTCGGCAAATACCTCAAGATGGATCTGAAAGAGCTTGCCGAGCAATCTGGCGAAACGTTCAGCCCAGAAACAATGGATACGGAGAAAACTCAGAAATTCGCGAACGAAGTGCTTGAAGCATTGCTGAGTGAATATGATCAAGCGAAATACTTTAAAGAAATCAACGCGAAGGACGCAGGTCTTCCTGAAGGCGTAGACGCGAAGCAAGTAGTACAATTCTTCGTAAACAACGACAACGTAAACGAAGCACTGGAAATCCTGGTCAACAAGGTTGCTCCGAAGGTTGTCGATATCGCAGGTAAGGAAGAATACCGCGAAATGCTCGGACTTACGCAAGAAGACATCGACTCCGCTAAGACTGAGCTTTCCGCATTGAACCAGGAAGAGTTCAAAGCTGGACTGGAAGAAATGAAGAAATACCTGAAGATCAACACATTTAGCATCAATACTGCAATCGATAAGAACGACTTCCCTGCGTATCAGGACGTAGCATTGAACGTTGAATTCAATGAGCCTGAAACAAGCGAAAGCGTAAAAGTCGCTATCAAGGGCAGCACGCAATACCTCAACATCAATAAGAAGCAAGAATTCAAGATCGGTATTCCAAAAGACGCTGATGTCATTACGATGGAGCAATTTGAGGAATCCATGAGCGAATTGGGCGCTTATTAATCATATCATCCATGAACAGAAAAAACCCGGCCGTCATGGCCGGGTTTTTGTATTGTTCCTGACAAGAGGGATTACTTTCCCCGCAGTCGGCGAAAAAACTGGGTCAGAAGCGCGGCGCATTCTTCCTGCATAACACCTTCCGTGACCTGTGTCCGGTGATTAAACCGCGGCTCTTGAAGCAGGTTCATCAGAGTACCTGCGCAGCCGGCCTTCGGATCACGAGTCCCATAAACGAGGTGCGGCACCCGCGATTGAACGATTGCTCCGGCGCACATCGGACACGGCTCAAGCGTTACATACAGGCGGCAGTCCAGCAATCGCCAAGCGCCGAGATGTCTGCTGGCCTCGCGGATCGCAACCATCTCCGCGTGGGCCGTCGCATCGTATGTCGTTTCGCGCAGATTGTAACCTCGGCCGATGATTTTGCCGTCGTGGACAACGACGGCGCCAATAGGCACTTCTCCGAGCTCCTCGGCTTTCCGAGCCTCGTGAATCGCTGCCTGCATCCAGTATTCATGCTGCTCATTATCCACAAGCGTGGTAGACGCTATATTTGATTCCATTTTATGATCTCCCTTCAATACAGCCCAAAACACGCGGGTTATACCCAGTGTTCAACGAACACTCATTCGTTTGTTAACATGATGTGGACATATTTGTGGATAACTTTATTTTTATACACAAAGTTATTCACATTATCCCCAATAAAGCTGTGTATTTGTTAGCAATCTGTGGACATCTATCTTGTCTGTAAGGATTAACTTCTATATTGTAAGGATTCCCTCATTCTTTGGCAATGAAAACGGAAATCCAGGTCCCCTTAAGGGGCCTGTCTTTTCAAACGTTTACGATCAAGGTATCATGAGGATATCAGAGGTTGCAAGCCGTCACTGTGATAGCAGAAAGGTGAAGATGCCATTTGTCGATTAAGACCAAATTATCGATGATCATGTCCATATCGGTATTATTTATACTTCTGCTTAACATCACGCTCAACTACTATACAACGCAGGAAAATTTGCAGCGGGATAGCGAAGTCAAAATGGTTATGGCCGCAACCCAGATCGCGATAACCGTTCAGCAGACGGAGTTCAGCTCCTCTTATGTGGATGATCTGTTCGGAGATATGCTTAAAGATATTTCGATTGAAGCGGCTCAGGTGTTGGATCCGGATATCAATAATATTACGAACGGCCAGTTAGTCGAGCTAAGCAAGAAGTTAGGCGTGGCTCATATTTCGCTGCTGGTCAAGACGAAGGATGACGTCGTCGTTGCCCGTTCCTCCGCGAATGAAGAGATCGGATTGTCCACTAAAAACTGGGGTTATTGGCATACGGCGTTTCTCGAGCTATTCGAACACGGCGAGGTGCGCTCGGTTACGAAGGGCCAACGATCGGACAATTTCTGGTCCGGTCCATTCGAGTTCTCCACTTCAAATCCCGACATGATTTATAAATGGGGGTATTATTATGACGGGAAGCGCAATTATATTATCGACCCCTATATCCAGAACTCTACGTTTAAGGATTATGTAAAGGTTACGAGCCCGAATACGGTCGTTCAAGAGACGCTAAAAGCCAACCCGCATATATTGGAAGTAACGGGCATTAACCCTGAAACGTTTGGCAATCAATATATGAGAGAGGACGGCTCGGACGACGTTCATTATAAGCTCTACAACCGCCCCATTACGTTCGGCAGCTATCATTACGGCACGCTTGACCAGGATGTGGAGGCGGTTCGGAAGGCCGTGTCAACCGGCGAGAACGTCGTGCTTGTGGATACGATCCAAGGGAAAAAGGTGCTTAAGAGCTTTATCCCGATTGATTACGAGGACAAGCCCACCAATGTGATCAGCGTGGTCATGGATTATGAAGCCATTTCATCGGTCATGAGGGAGCAGATGATCAGTCTCGTCGCGATTTCCTTGGTTCTGCTAGAGATCGTTATTTTCGGGAGCTACATTGTAGCCGGCTATTTTACCAAGCCGATTCAGTCCATCCTGAGGACGGTCAATGACGTAGCGGACGGACACTTTGACCGGCGCCTGGAGGTAACGAGCCGCGATGAGCTGGGCCAGCTGGCCGGAAGGATTAATGCGATGACCCGCAATCTCGGCCACTATACAAGCCAATTGAAGCAGATGGTCGAGGAAAATCAATCCGTCAAAGAATATCTCGAATCCATCATTAACCAAACGGCGGATGCTATTCATACAACCGATACGCATGAGCGGGTGATCAGCGTGAACAACGCCTTCGAACAGCTGTACGGCTGGAAGGCGCATGAGGTGATCGGGCAAAAGCTGGAGCTCGTTCCCCCGTCCAAGCTGGATGAAGAGCGCGACCGGATTAGGCGGCTGCGGCAAGGAGAGCGTCTGCCTCCAGTCGAAACGGTCCGCATGCGGAAGGACGGAAGCCTGATTGAGGTCAGCATCAGCACCTCGCTCGTTCGGGACGAGCAGGGGCAAGTAACCTCGATGATCAGCGTGTCCAGGGATGTAACCGAGCGCAACCGGATTGAGGAGCTGCTGCGGCGCTCCGAGAAGCTGAATACGGTCGGTCAGCTGGCTGCCGGCGTGGCTCATGAAATCCGCAATCCGCTAACGACGCTGCGGGGATTCCTGCAGCTGCAGCAGCAGACCCGTTCCGTAAATCCGGATCATATTGACCTGATGCTGTCGGAGCTGGACCGTATTAATTTGATTGTGAGCGAGTTTTTGATTTTGGCAAAGCCGCAGGCGATTCATTTCCAGGAGCGGGATGTCAGAGGCATTCTCCGGGACGTTATATCGTTCTTGGACAGCCAGGCTCATCTATACGGGGTCGAGGTCAAGCTCGACTTCTCCTCCGAACCTGCGCTTGTCCACTGCGAGGAGAACCAGCTGAAGCAGGTATTTATCAATTTGCTTAAAAATGCGTTCGAAGCCATGCCGGACGGCGGAACAGTAACGATTACACTTAAACGCCCGGAAGGAGATCACGTGCTTATCACCATACAGGATGAAGGCCATGGCATACCGGAGGAGCTGATGCCTCACCTGGGTGAGCCGTTCATTACCAATAAGGAGACAGGAACCGGACTTGGGCTTATGGTGAGCCAGCGGATCATTCAGGGTCATCAAGGCACGCTTGAAATCGAGAGCAAGTCCGGGGTGGGAACGAAAATCAGCATCGTTCTTCCTGCGGCAAGACAATCAGACATGGAAGCATCATCAAACGATGAGTGACATAATAAGGGGATGGCAGCTTGAGAATCAATAAATTTATTAGCGAAACGGGATATTGCTCCCGGCGGGAAGCGGACAAGCTTGTAGAGAGCGGGAAGGTAACGATTAACGGCGAGATTGCCGTATTAGGAAGCCAAGCCGAGGAGGGCGATGATGTCCGTATTAACGGGCGTCCGCTGCAGGAGAAGAAGCAGCAGCACGTTTATATTGCGCTTAACAAGCCGGTAGGCATTACAAGCACGACGGAATCGCATATCAAAGGCAATATCGTCGATTTCGTAGGCCATAAGGAGCGCATCTTTCCAATCGGGCGGCTCGACAAGGATTCCGAGGGTTTAATCCTGCTAACCAACGACGGGGATATCGTCAATAAAATATTGAGATCCGAGGGCAAGCACGAGAAGGAATATATCGTGACGGTCAACCGCCCTGTTACCCCGGCCTTCCTGAAGGGGATGTCCAGCGGCGTCAAAATTTTAGGCGAGATGACGCTGCCCTGCCAGGTCACCCGGATTTCGGAGCGGGTATTCCGCATTATTCTAACCGAGGGGAAGAACCGGCAAATTCGGAGAATGTGCAGCGCGTTTGGCTACGAGGTTCGGAGGCTCAAACGGATCCGGATTATGAACATCCTTCTCGGGGAGCAGAAGGTAGGCACTTGGCGGGATTTGACCCCTGCGGAGAAGCAGGAGCTTGGCAAGCTGCTGAATTACAAGCTGGAGTAGAGGAAATACCATACGCTGGAAGTACCGGAGATACAAAAAAACAACCGATTCGTCTGTTTGGCAGAAGCGAATCGGTTGTTTCATTTATAGGGACTTGCGGCGGCTAATTGCCGGCTTCGTCGACACTCGTAAAGGTTGCGCTGTCCTGATATTTCCGGATAATGGACACTTCAACCCGGCGGTTCTTCGCCCGGCCTGCAGCCGTTGCATTGTCCGCGATCGGATGGTATTCGCCGTAGCCGATCGGCATGAAGCGTTTCGGATCCAGCGACGAGTTCGCCAGCAATATCTTCATGAATTGCAGCGCGCGGTCCGAGCTCAGATCCCAGTTTGACGGGTATTTGCTATTGGAGATCGGAACATTGTCGGTATGACCGGATACGATAATTTCATAATCCGGGAACTTTTGAAGCATTTGCGAGATGGCCTCAGCCAGCTTGCGGGCCTCCGGCTTCACGACAGCTTCCCCTGACGGGAACAGCGCGTTGTCGCGAATCGTCAGCACGAGCTGGGAATGGTTGAGCTTGGTGCTTAGCTCGGAGGTCAGCCCGTTATTTTTAATATAATTATCGATCTGCTTCTTGAGCTGCTCCAGCTCCTCTTGCTCCTGACGCATCAGCTCAGCCCGTCGTTGGTCGGCAGTCGGTGCGGGAATGGTGGGTGCTGTCGCTTTATGATCCTTAACATCAGGGGGATCGTCGCTTGGCTGGGTCTTGCTGTAATCCAGCACGCCGGTACCGCCCGTTAGGGCAATGCTGAAGGCCTCGCTCATCTCCTGGAATTTGCGCGCATCGGTCGCGCTCATGGCGTAGAGCACAAGGAATAACGCAAGCAGGAGCGTCAGCAAGTCGGCATAAGGGAGAAGCCAGGATTCATCAGCATGCTCTTCGTGCGGCTCGTGTCTAGTCTTCTTGCTCACTAGAACCAGCCTCCCTCTCATCAAGCTGAGCACGCTCGGACGGTGTCAGGAACACGGACAGCTTCTGGTTAATGGCGATCGTGGACACACCCGACTGAATGGACAGCAGGCCCTCGACCATCATAAGGCGGATTTCCACCTCGCGTTTCGACAGACGCTTCAGTTTATTTGCAATCGGATGGCAGATAACATAACCTGTAAAAATACCAAGCAGGGTGGCAATGAACGCAGCACCGATCGCGTGGGCCAGCTCGCCCATGTCTTCCATGTGGCTAAGGGCTGCGATCAGACCGATAACAGCGCCGAGAACCCCGAGCGACGGAGCGTACATACCGGCCTGGGAGAAGATCAAAGCCCCGGAACGATGGCGCTCTTCGGTGGCATTGATGTCTTCCATCAGCACGTCGCGGACGAATTCCTGATCGTTGCCGTCGATGATCATCCGCATGCCATTGCGCAGGAAGCCGTCATCAATTTCTTCGACTTTGGTTTCCAGGGCAAGCAATCCTTCACGGCGAGTGATGGAAGCCCATTCCATAAACAGCTTGATCATATCCGTCTTGTCCATCAGCTGCTGCTTCACAAAGGTCATTTTGATCAGCTTGGGAATTTTCTTCAGTTCCGAAAGAGGGAAACCGATGAATAAAGTTGCGGCAGTTCCGCCAAGAATGATTAAGTAAGCTGCCGGATTAATCAAAGACGCGATGGAGGCACCCTTGAGGATCATGCCCACCAGCACCGCGATAAGCCCGAGAATCAAACCTATAAGTGTTGAAATTTCCATGCTACACCTCATCCGTGAGAAATAAATAACGAATCCATTCGTTTTTAGCGGCTCTTGCGGCGAACCGCGCGCCTTTACGGGGCGTTATCCTATTTATCGTCAGATCGGGCTTTTTTTTTTAGTTGTAATTTCCGGTATAATAGAAGGAAGAGTAATCGAAGCTTAGCATGGCAGGAAGGAGTGATGGAGATGGGCGTAAAGCACGGAAGGGATTACGGCGAAATTCTGACCGAATTAACGGAAGCCGTTGGGCGTATTCCTGACAGCTATGTCTTCTTTGAAATGGATCCGGAGGATTGGGGCAGGCTGGAGGATGCCGAGCAGGCCGAGGTTCATGAGGCGCTGGCGGAGGATCTGTTCTATGCCTTGGGCACAGAGCCGGTCATTACGGTCGGCAGCGGGGTTGTCATGCATGATCGGATGAATCATCGGATACATATTTTGATCGGTGAGGAAGAGCTGGCATTCGTAGCGCTCGTGTAAGCCAGGCAGGTTATCAAGGAATGAAGCATGGAATAAAATAGATGGAAAGAAGCCCTAAGGACGTAACAATCGGCTTATGAAAGGTTTTTTTCGGGGAGGAATATAATGATGCTTTATACGCAGCAGGAAGTGGAGGCTCATCTAGAGAAGCTTGAAGGCTGGGAATTTGAACAGGGGAGATGGATTGTACGAAAGTACACCTTTTCCTCCTTCATGAAGGGAATCGCCTTTGTTGATGAGGTGGCAGCGATTTCGGAAGCTTTCGGACATCACCCCTACATCACCATTGATTATAAAACGGTGACGCTGCGCCTGACGTCATGGGATGACGGCGGAATAACGGCCGTCGACATCAAGGAGGCCCAGCAATTTAACGAAGTTTATGAGAAGAGCCGATCCAAGGATCTGAAGGATCCGGAATAGGCAATGTAGATTCGGGCAGCTGCAGAAGCGTTAGGCCCGAGAATTAAAAAACACGCTTGGATCCAAACAGCAGTCTGGGGATCCAAGCGTGTTTTGCGTAATAAGAGCTGATGGATTATTTTTTCTCAGCAAGGTAGAGCGCGATGTTTGCAATTTCCTCAGGCTTCAGCTGATCCTTAAAGGAAGGCATTCCTTTACGTCCCTTGGTAACTACGTTAAAGATTGCGTTCGCATCCATATGTCCGCCTACTTGATTCAGAGCCGGACCTGCACCGCCCTGGAGCTGATCGCCATGGCAGGAGATACAGCTGGCTTTCAATGTAGCTTCAGCCGCAGCGGCATCCAAAGTAACCTCCGGCATGGTTGGCTTCTCTTCCTGCGCCACCTGCTCCTTGCCTGGAAGCGTAAACATCAGCGCAATAGCCAACGCACATGCGACGAAGAACAGTCCGCTCATGATCCATTTTTGCATCGTCATATCGTCCTTTCTATGTATACTGCACTTTTGCACTTGTCTTCATTATAAACCAACATCCTTACACATCATAGCCAGTTGTGACAAAAAAAGCAATGTTCAAGCCTGCCTTCATAAAAAGTACACAAAATTGTACTTTTTCATATAGACAAGACTACTATTCCTCATTGGCCATCGGGTCATACACCATGCAATAAAAAGGCGCCATGCCCGTCGGCGTAAGGCGTTCGTACGTATCGGCAATGTAAAAGCCAGCCTTCCGGTAAGTCCGGATAGCCCGTTCATTCCAGGTAAGCACCTCAAGATCAATCTCGTCCGAAGGCCGGCGCCGCTTCGCCTCATCCACAATTGCCTGCACGAACCGTTTACCCATTCCCCGGCCGCACCAATCAGGCCGCATGCCCAGGCCTAGACGCGTAACGCCTGCCATAGGGAAAAGCTGGGCAAACCCCCAGAGCTGATCCTGCTCATCCAGCACGGACAGGTATTGCTGCAGGCGGATGCCGGGATCCCCGAATTCCACCCCTAGTCCCTTCATCTGCTCCCAAGGAAGAAAGCCATATATATTATAGGGCGGGGGATAGGACCAGGTGCAAATTTCAGCGGCATGGGCTTCCTGCATGACCACGGTATGAAACGAGGGTAAATTCGCCTCCATCTAAATACTCCTCTCATTCAAAACAATTCCGTTAGAGAGAGAATACATGCTGCTGAGCGGGATTGCAAAGATAATAGCGCAGGGGGAAACGAAACTGAAGCTAAAAAATTTTCGATTGTTTATTCGTATTGCTGTTTAGGTTAATTCTGGAAGGGTAAATAAAATGTAAGCGCTCGGATTGGCCGAATCTTGTTGGTGGCTTTGAGCATACAGAATGGAAAAAATATTTTTGGATTTTCCGAAAAACATAGAACTTTTCCATGGCCAGAAACGTTATAGAGGTATAGACGAAAAATTATAGAAAAAAAGCCGCTGGGTGAGATCGGCACATCTCATGCTCCAGGGCTTATGGACATTCAGAAAAATTACGGTACAGTCAATTAATTGTAGTTCACGGCAAGGGACTTGTACGTGCTTTGGCTCATGATTCTCTTCGCGCCTACATAACGCTTCGCGTAGTAGCTCTGGCTGAGCGGGCTAACGATGACGCCGCGCGAGGAGGAAGAATGGGCGAACTTCCCGCCACCGACATAAATGCCAACATGGGAAACGCCTCTGCCGGAAGTATTAAAGAATACGAGATCCCCGGCCTTCAGGTTGCTCTTCGATACCGCGGTACCTACCTTGTATTGTGCTGCAGAAGTGCGCGGCAGGGTGAGGCCCAGCTTCTTGTAAATATAGCTGGTGAATCCGGAGCAATCAAAACCCTTTGTAGTGGTTCCGCCGGTTTTATAAGAGACACCGATGGTTGGTTTGATAACGGTATTCAACTTGGAATCCGCGAAAGCGCTACCGGTTCCAATCGTGAGCGCAAGGGCCAAGCCTAAAGAGATGGCTGTTAACTTCTTCTTCAAAACAAAAAGCTCCTTCCATTGCCTGCGAGGTTAGCTTAAGGGTTCGGTTGAAGGTCCCCTATGATCCCTCTCTAGCGAGATCAATTCACCCAAAACGGATCCCCCGCTTCCCGTATGAAGACGGGAATTCGGCTTTTAAAAGATGTCGATGAACCCAATATGACGTTCCAACATGTTAACATGATGACAATAGTTACAATAAAAATGACAAAGTTGTTACTAACATATTCGTTATTTTAGCAGAGTATTAACAATTTGGCAAACGAGGAAAGTTGTTTTTTTAACAAAAATCCCTGTCCACATTGAAGTGGGACAGGGATTTTGTATAAATATGGGAGGGGAACGTTGAGGATTCCGGTTGGATGTAGAAGTTATCGTTCGAAATCTATCCTTTTCGGAGGCTGCTTTAGCTTCCGGTTACAAGCTTTTTACCACATTTAAACGATGTATGGTTGTTAATGAAATGTAACTTTTGTAACCGTTATGGATTTGAAGCTACGGACGCTCTCCATAAATGATATTGGGAAGAAATTCCCCATATTTGGAAGAGCCCGTTCAGGAAATAGGAGGCTTGCTGAATGATGAGTCCGATTAATCCCGCCCAGAACAGGGACGCCGAGCTGAACAGCAAGAGAATGACAAATGCGGCTCCACCAACAGTAATGGACAGCAGTACGGCCGTTCCCAGCTTGCGTATGAGCGCCGTGACGGATGCGATCATACCGAGCTCTCCGGTATGCCCGAACTGCATATACAGCAGCACAAGGCGAATAACATAGGTATAGAGGAACCAGGCCGCCACGTAAGGCAGCACCCGGAGCAGCTGGGAAGGCTCCTGAATGGAGCCGAGCAGTGCCGGAAGAGCCTTGGGAATGATCCAGTAACCCGGGGCAACCGTAAGAACAAGCTCGATGAGATAGAACACCGTTACCGATTTCCAATGCTTCCGCATGCCGATGAAGAAGAACAGACCGCGTTCGCCACGGGCCTCCTGGTGGAGGTTGTAGAAGATGCCGGCGCGAATCAGCGGGGTAAGCACCATGCGGACGAGGAGCAGAGCGGCAAGGATCCAGCCGTAGGTATGAACCGTATTGCTGAGTGACAAGCTCATTTCGCCCTCATAGAAGAACAGGAGGCGGCTCAGCTCGTTAGGAGCCGGATCCGGGTACCGCATCAAAAGCGGGACGACGGCGGATTTCACGAGCCTGTACAGACAGTAGCCCCAGAGAAGACGGTACAAGAACAGTAGAATGGAGACGTATAATTGATCTTTAACACTGATCCAGCCTTGGCCTGCATAGCTTTTCATGTGCTCCCCCCTCACCACGACATGCTGCCGAACAGCGTCTCCACGAGCTTGGTAATACCGAGATTCCAACGTGTAACGACTTTCGGATCCATGCCAGCCTTCATATAGTTATTCATGTGTTTATTCTCCAGCATGATGGTATATTTCGGATCCACCATGGCCCAGGCGAGCGGTGTATGGTATTCCAGCGTATAAGTTACTTTGCCGTTCTTGCCGCTCCATGTTCGCTCAACAAGCTTGCCATCCTCAAAAGCGAACACAATCGGCACATCGGTAACATCGCCGCCCTTGCTCGTGATGTTTACGGTCGAAACAAACTGTGGGTGCGCTTGTGAGCCTTTATTTTTGGTTTTGATCTGGTCGATCGCGATGTCAGCCATTTGGCTGCCGTAAACGTACTGATCGAAATACGACTGCCATGAGGACTGGGTAACCTGTTCAACAACCTTCTGGAAGTCCGTCGTTGTCGGATGCTTGAAGCGGAATTTTTTGGCGTAGGTCATCATGATTTTATCCATCGTCTTGGATCCGACTTGTCGCTCGATGCCCTGGAGCACCAGCTTGCCGCGTGTATAGACGTTGAGTGCGTAATTTTCATGCGAGCTGTATTTCCAGGACTCCATCTTAAGCGGTTCAGGCGACGTAATGGATGCGCCTTGCGCTGCGGTATTGGATGTAATTCCGTACTGCTTCTCCATGACCTTCTCCTCGGCATAGGAAGCAAAGGCCTCGTCCAGCCATGCCTCTTCGAATTCGTTATTGGCTACGATGCCGTAGAAATATTGGTGGGCGATTTCATGGATGACGGTCCGCTCCAGCTCATATCCGGGCGAGTCGTTATTGGCTCCGAAGGCGGTGACGAGCGTCGGGTATTCCATGCCGCCTGCACCGTTGCCGGAATAAGGCGGGACAACGATGGATAATGTGGAGTACGGATAGGAGCCGTACCATTTGCCGAAAGAGGACAGCGCCGTTTTGGCTGTATCAAAATAACGCTCCTTCAAATCCTTATGAGCAGGATCAAGGTACAGCTTGATCCGGACGCCAGGGATACCCGGAGCGGAGTAAGCCTCTTCCGCCGTCACGAAGTTCGGCGAGGCGGCCCAGGCGAAGTCATGCACGTCATCCGCATAGAATTGGTAAATTTTCTCGCCATTTGCTTTCTGCGCAGGCTTGGTCGGGAACCCGGTAGCGGCTACGATATAGTCCTCGGGTACACGAATCCGAACGCTATAGATGCCGAAGTTCGAGTAAAACTCCGAATTGCCGTGATACTGATGTAAGTTCCAGCCTTCCTGGGTTCTTTCCCGCGTGCCGGCAGGCTCGTATACCGATATCTTGGGAAACCACTGGCCAGCCATGACAAAATCCTCGGTCCGGCCCATGCGCGCGAAAATCTTCGGCAGCTCTACCTCAAACTCCAAATGCAGGGTTATACTCTCTCCGCCTTTTACAGGCTTGGGCAACCGGAGTTTGGCAAGACTTTGATCTTTGATGTTCCCGTCATCCGGCTGAACAAACTGCAGTCGTTGCGTCAGGCCCAGGCCCTCGGTCGTTTTCACGTTCGTAATCTTCATCGACCCATAGCCGTTCTCGGGCATCGGATCGGATCGAAGCCTGCCTCCGGACTCCTTCATGAACGTCGTTTCATCGGATGCAAAGGCGTTCGGGTATAAATGGAAGTAGAGCTCATTCACGCTTCTTTTGCCAGGATGGGTCCAGGTGACGGTCTGCTTGCCTTTCAGCTTGTTTTGTTCAGGCTCGTACCTTACATCCATGTGGTATTCGACCAGCCGGTCGCTAAGCGCAGGGGCCGGTGCATCAGGCTGAACCTTTGGAGGTGAAAGCGGGGCCTTCTCCACGGCAGAGACGGAGGGCTTGCCCCCATTCGGAGCAAGCGCCGACAAGGAGGACCCTTGATTAGAAAGAAATATTGGCATCGATCCTGCAAGCAAACCCAAGGCGAGCAGGGATGATAGAAAGACTTTGGCACGTGGTGGGACCATATCGAATAACCTCCCGTTGACAAGCATCTACAGCATGTATATGTTTGCTTTTGGAGGATTATTAGTTAAAATAAAATTATTGGGACAAAGGTAGTTACGATGCAGCCGACAGGCTTTGTCGGCTCTGATATAGGAGGTTTTGCGGCAATGGAGAACGGGAGTCAGGAACAGGGCGCTAAGAAACAGATCGCGCTGAACATTATTAACAGCAAGAGCAAGCATAAAGGGTTCGGTGCAGGATCGATTGATTTGAACAGCCTTTCGCCAGTCATTATCGATAATGGCGAGGCCAAGGTGGATATCGGGGCCATGCATGCAAAGAGCAAGGTGGAGCGGGGCATCCGGTTTACGACGGACCGGGACGAGGTGCCTAATGGCCGTCAGGTGTGGATCGTATGGGTAGCGGTGGACCGCACGGCTGAAGGCCAGCATTACGCCGGTGCGACCGCTTGCGAAATGTGGATCGATCAGGAAGCGCGCAAGGGCTGGAAAATCCTCGCCGATCATGTGAACAAGATGGACGCTGCGCTAAAGCGCCGGATTATTCTGGACGGACTTGGCGATGTAGAGAAGAAGGCGCTGCGCGAGCTGCTGATTTCCCGCAATGAGGAATGGTGGAACGCATCCCCGGATGAATTCAAGGAAGCGCTTCGGACTAAGGAATAATTACATTGCCTTGAAAAGAAAGTTTTAGGATTAGAACGCGAAGAAAGACCGGTCAAGATTCGAGGGAGGAATCTTAACCGGTCTTTTTGTGCTGGCGTGTTTAGTTATCGGATTCATTAGAAGGGCAGAGCATATGTCAGGTTCTTCTTGATATCGAGAAACGGATTGTCATATTGCAGCGTCAGCTTGCCGCTCTTATAACCGACAAACGTCAGACCATCACCGATGAAGCCCACCTCATTCGGCGGCATTTCCCCGATGGCCTTGATGCTTTCCTCATCCAGAATCTCAGGATAAATCAGCTCTGCTTTCGTGCCAGTCGGGTTAACGATGTACAGGGTTGCCTTCGTATACGGTCGGACGAGCAGGAAGTCCTGTTCGATCGCCTCCACAGTGAAATCATCCTTTACGCCTGTAAGGGCGGCGAGATCATAGGTTTTGACCGTCTTGCCGGTCGGATGAACGAGCTCCAGCTTGCTGCCGTTCATCATGGCGATATTTCCTTTATAGCCGGTAACGTTCGGCTCGTAGTTAATGCCCGCGAAGTTGGCATTCTGGGTTGCGGCTGTTTTGATGATCTTCTGATCCCGAATGAGTACACGGTATCTAGCTTCATGGATATGCGGCTCTCCGTACGTGTTATAGATGTCGGCCACGTACGTATTGCCATTTACCTTATGCGCATCGATCTCAAGAATGTCGATATTTTCAATAGACACCTTGCCTGCTTTTACAGGAACCGTTCCTGCTTTCCCCATATAGAGCGTTCCGTTCTCCCGGTTCACCCAAAACAGCATGCTGCCTTTTGCCGTGTAGGCATATCCGGTTCCCGGGTTAAAGGTTGTTGCCAATCCGGATTTGGCATCATAACGAAGCGGGATGGCAAACGCTTTGGTAATCAGGCTGGCAGGGACGTAGGTCACCCCTTTCTTGATGACCGGCGCGGCCTCGAGCTTCAGCACGCTGCCTTTCGCATTCACGGCACGAGCCTGCCCGACCTTGATCCGGACGGATTCCTTCGGACTGTTAATGTACATCTGGTTCTTGCCAACAACCGTCAGCTGCAGCTGGAGCGATTCGGAAATTTCCTTCAACGGTACATATAGGACTTTATTCTTCGTAAATGGCTGATTTTTAAGATCAATCGTGCTCCATGCGGCTTTGGCCTCCGAGGCGGCTGCTGCGGCATGCGAGGGTACTGTCGCGGCGGATGCTGTTAATAACAGCGTCGCGGCTAGGGAGGCGGTTCCGGCTGCTTTCATCCATTTTCTTGTGTTCATGATAGGTCTCCTCCTTTAATCGTTGGGTAATCTTTCTCCCATATGCATAAACGAGTCGGGCATGGAAAATGTTTCATTGAAGAGCGAAATGATATGAAAAAAATTATATAGCCAGCAGAATTGCCCTGCTTCTAAGCCCATAAAAAAAGAAGCTTCATCCTGCTGGATGAAGCTTCGAAGAGTGTTCGCTGTCACGACCGGGCTATCGGCTGGGATAAGCCCTCGGTTACGGATTCCCGATCCTTGCCAAGCAGGATGGACAGGCCGAGCAGGGTAACGATAATGGTTGCCCCCATATCCGAAATGATTGCGATCCACAGCGTCAGCCATCCGGGGATGGTGAGCAGGAGAGCAATCGCCTTCAAGGACAGTGAGATCCCAATATTCCATTGGATGATGCGGTTTACCCGGCGGGCCGTTCGGATCGCTCCGGGAAGCTTGCCGAGGTGATCCTGCATTAAGACGACGTCCGCCGTTTCGATGGCGCTATCGGTCCCCTTGCCCATGGCAATCCCGAGATCCGCCGCAGCCAATGCCGGGGCATCGTTGATGCCGTCACCGACCATGCCGGTCTTCCGGCGGGAGGCCAGTTCCTTGATTTTGGATACCTTCTGTTCAGGGAGCAGGCTTGCAAAGACGCGGGTGACGCCGGATTGCTTCGCGATGGACTGCGCGGATTGCTCATGATCGCCGGTAAGCATAATCGTTTCGGTAATGCCGGCTTCGTGAAGCTTACGGACGACGTCCGCCGTTTCCGCCCGGATCTCGTCCGCCAGACCGAAATGGCCCAATACGCCGTCTTCGCTTACAGCCGCAACAATCGTATATCCCTGTGCCTTTAAGTGGGCAATATCTGCTTTGACGGCGGCCAGATCATTCCGGGCGCTGTCATGAATATGGGACAGAACATCCTCACTGCCGACCCAATACAACTGTCCGTTGATTCGGGCCCGGACACCTTCACCCGGGAGAACCGTAATATCCTGCGGATCACGGAACGTACACTGCGGCTGCTTGATTTCAAGATGCTTCATTACCGCTTTGGCCAGCGGGTGGAGCGATGCTTGCTCGATAGCCCCAACCACCGCGTAAAAGCGGTCTTGGTCGTAGACCGTCTCGGCATACACGGCGGGCTCGCCCTTGGTGAGCGTGCCGGTCTTATCGAAAGCAATGGCCTCCAAGCGGCCGAGCTGCTCCAGATGGATGCCGCCCTTGATCAGAATGCCGTTTCGGGCTGCCCGGGTCATGCCGCTGACGAGCGCAATCGGCGAGGACAGCACAAGCGAACAAGGACATCCGACAATAAGGATGGATAGTCCCTGGTAGATCCACGTCATCCAGGGCTGATTCAACAGCAGCGGAGGGATCAGTGCAACGCCGAGCGCGATGATCATAATGGCGGGCGTATAGTATTTGGCGAACTTATCGATAAACAGCTCGGTCGGCGTCTTGCTGTCCTGCGCTTCCTGTACCAAGTGCATAATCTTGGCGAGGGAAGAATCCTCATATGCCTTCGAAATAGCGATATGGAGCACGCCGTCCGTGCTTACGCTGCCGCCAAAGACCGCATCGCCCATCCGCTTGGTTACGGGCACCGATTCGCCCGTAATCGCAGCTTCATTGACGGCCCCGGCTCCGCTGGCAATCGTACCGTCAGACGGAATTTTCTCGCCGGGCCGGACCCGAACTACGTCGCCGGGTTTAAGGGTTCCGATCGGCACGAGGACAGGCTCGCCGTCCCGCAGCAATTCCGCTTCCTTCGGCGCGGCCGCCAGCAGAGCTTCCATGGACTGGCGGGCACGGTTCATGCCGTAGCCCTCCAGCAGCTCATTGAGCCCGAACAGGATCGCGACCAGCGTAGCCTCCCGCCATTCGCCTATGATGACCGCACCGACGAGCGCTACGGTCATCAACGTGTCCATATTAAATTTGAAGCGGGTCAGGTTTCTAAGGCCCCGAAGAAATGTTGTGTAGCCGCTAAGCAGCATGGCGCCCGCATACAGTGCGATCAACACGGGCTGCATGGTTCTTCCTTCCAATAGGAAGGTGAGCAGGTACAGCGCAGCCGAGATGCCGAGCAGCCATTTCATCTTCCGCGTGCTGTCCTGTGCGTGATCGTGGGCATGGCCGAGATCATGGCTGCGGTGTTCATGACCGGCCGCCCCGTGGTCGGAATGGCCGCCGGGCGATGCGGCTGCTTGGGAGGAAGATGACGGGGCTTGAACGATTCGTGCTCCATCGCTCTTCAAGATGCTTTCTACGCGGCTGAGATCCACATGAGGGGAGACAGTCAGCTTCCCGCTGTTATAGCTCAGTCGGGCATTGTCGCCATGTTTAAGCTTCTGGATCTCCTCCTGCATTTCACGCGTGCAGTTCGGGCAGGAGAGGCCCTGTACGCGATATTCAACAAAGCTAGGACCATCCGTCTCTGGAGATGGCTTCGTTTGTGATTTTTGTATACCCATTTACCTCTTCTCCTTCTGATGCTCCAGCGTCATATGAAGCAGGGTACGGATGTGATCATCCACAAGCGAGTAATACACATTCTTTCCGGATTTTCGCGATTTGGCGATATCCTTGTTCTTCAGCGTTCTTAGATGATGAGAAGCCGTTGCCGTGGAGCAGCCGAGCAGCTCGGCAATATCGCAGACGCACAGCTCGCCTCCGCGGTCCAGCATATAGGCGACCTTCACCCGAGTAGGGTCCGCTAGAGCTTTGAAGATTTCCGCCATCCCTTGCACATCATTGTCGGACACCTGCTCGCTTAATACGGCAGCGACCCTGTCCGGTGAAGGGCACGTGATTTCACATAGCTCGGTGGAATTGTCTGCCGGTACGGTTCGGGTTTCCATATCCAATCGCCTCCTTGAAGAAAATGATTAGGGCTCTTATTCTTTATATTCAAACCGTCGTTTGATTGTTTAAACCTAATATACCTCTTTTTATTATTATATTCAAATGAATGTTTGATTGTTCCTGGGGTTTCGCGCTCGGCCAGGGAAAAGCGCAAGCCTGATTTTTGAAAATCTGTGCCGTTAGGAGCAGGGCATATAGGTCAGAAAATCCTTCCATTTCCTTGGCGGCAAATTTATACTTAATAGCAAAAAGCGAAGTCCCTATGAAGTGAGCGAAGCTTGCCGGTGAGCGTTCCCCGTGCCCCCGGTGCAAGAATTGGGCCAGCGGCTCATCACAACCGTTATATCAGCATCATCTGTACCTGATCCTTCAATTGCAGAATCGTAAATAACAGGGAGGCATGCGTATGATGTGTCCAATATGCCGATACGAGACGGAAGAAGGGAAGTACTGCGAGCAGTGCGGAGCCCGTCTGATCATCGAGGATAAGGCCGTATTTACAGCGTTCAAAGAGCAGGCGGCTGCCTCGGAGGTATATGGTGTTCACCAGGGAAGCACAAGATATAGAGGCAGCTCCCAAGGTGAGAAGGAGATGCCTGTGTACATACCGCCTGACATTCCGTTTCATAGCGCGGGACGGCAGCACGTAGAAGAGGAAGCCGTATCCAACCCTTATTGGGAAAGCATTAAGTTATACGGGCAAATCTACGGAGACTATGTGGTCAAGGGATTGAAGCATCCGATCGCATCCGCTTCCGCCACGGATGGCAGCCAGCTGCTTAACGCGACGGTGTCCATGCTGCTGTATGTTCTGTTTCTTCCGCTCTTGGGTTATGTTACCCTGAGCTTTGACGGAGCAATCCTGCAGAAGGGAGCTTTTGTTCATCTGGTCCTGAAGCCGATGGGCTGGCTGGCGCTGTTCCTATTTTTGCTCAATGTATTTACTTTTACCGCCGTGAAGCTATCCAATTACCCGGGAGTCAAGCTGAAGGAAGCGATGGCAAGGTTCGGGACATTTCTGACCCCGTTTCTGGCCCTGCTCGTCATCAGCCCGCTATTTCTATTTATAAACAGCGACATTACAACGGTCATCCTGATTCTGTCGTTTGTCAGTACGGTGATCACCATCCCGGTGCTCGTCATGAACAGCTACAAGCGCAAAAAAACCGGCGGCTTGGATCCGTTGTACGCGATCCTGTTGGTCTATGCCGCAAGCCTGCTGGTGCTTGCTTTGATCTGGGATATCTTCACCCGCTATTTGATCACAAGCCTTTAGAAGGGATGAAAGGATCTACATCCATTACATAAGAGCACAAGAAAAGCAGCAGGGATGCCTGCTGCTTTTCTTATATATCGATGTGTCTGATTGTGATGGATGCTGCTAAGCACACAGAGCTACGGAAGGCTTGAAAGTACGCTAAAATGGGGCACTCTGCAGGGTTCCTGGCGTACGTTGCTTGGAGCCACATCAAGGTATCCTCCCGCTCGACATGTTGTTCGCTTTACTCCACCCACCAGCGCTTGAAGTCCTTCCACCAGGAGCGCTCCTCTTGCTTTTTGGCCGCTTTGGTCTGATCCGCTCCCTTTGGCTGCTTCTCGCCGTCGCCGTGCTCGACACAGTATTCCTTCGGCTCCGTTCCCTTCACGAATACTTCCAATACCTTATCCGGGCAATCGGGCCCGGCCAGCATGCCGTTTTTCGGATCGACGTAGGCGCTGACCACCTGATCCGGAATGGGGAAAATTTTCGGCGGCACGTTCTCGAGCGCCTTCTCCGTAAAATTGGCAAAGATGGGCGCTGCCCGGTGGCCGTCCACCTTGCTGATCTCCCGGCCCTTATCATAGCCGACCCACACGGCGGTGGCCAGCTCCGGGGTGTATCCGACGAGCCAAGCATCGGTATCGGTCGTCCCGGTTTTGCCGGCAACCGGACGCTTCATCATGGAGGACACGCGGTTGCCGGTTCCGCCGTTCTCGAACACGCCTTCCATCATTCGGGTCATCACATATGCGGCTGCCGGCTCCACGACCTGTTCGCCCGGATCCTCCGGAGCTTCGTAAACGCTCCGGCCGGCAGCATCTGTAATGCGCAGCACCGCCACAGGAGCGACTCGCTTGCCGTTGTTGGCCATAACGGCATAAGCGGATGCCATTTCCAGCGGGCTGACGGGGGAGGTCCCAAGCGCGAGCGAAGGGACAGGCTCGAGCGGACTCGTGATGCCCATTTTTTTGGCCATGTCAACGACCTTGTCCGGACCGAGCTGCATGATGGTATTGACGGCATAAATATTGTCCGACGCCGCGATGGCCTCGCGCATCGGAATTTCGCCCAAATATTTGCCCCCGAAATTGCTGGGCTGGTAGGTCTTGCGGTTGTTATCGTAATGAAACAGGGTCGGCTGGCTGTTGAATACCGTTGTGCTCGTCATTTCTTTGGAGTTGATTGCCGTCAAGTACATGATCGGCTTGAAGGACGAGCCGGGCTGTCTCGTCTTGGCCAAGGCGTGATTGTATTGGTTTTCACGGTAATTTTTTCCGCCGACCATCGCTTTGATATGCCCGTTTCGGGGGTCGATGGACACCAATGCGGTCTCCAGCTCGCTTTTGCTGTCCATGCCGCTGGCAACCGCTTCTTCGGCTGCCTGTTGGACTCTTGGATCAAGCGTCGTGTAGATGTTCAGACCGCCTTGCTCCAGTTGTTCCTCCGTTATGTTAAGCTGCGAGGTGACCAGGCTTCGCACATAATCCCGGAAGTATGAGGCGATCACCTTGTTCTCTTGGCGGTCCTGGGGCAGTATAGCCAGCTTGGACGAGGCGGCCAGGTCCGCTTCAGTCTGAGTGATGAAGCCGGTCTCCGCCATAGCGTTCAGGACGATCCGCTGTCTTTTGAGGGCATTATCCATATGGTTATAGGGCGAATAATAGGTCGGCCCTTTCGGAATGCCGGCCAGCATGGCGCTCTCGGCCAAGCTCAGGTCTTTGGCGGATTTTCCGAAATACAGCAGCGATGCCGATTCGATGCCGTAAGCACCGTGACCGTAATAAATTTCATTTAAATACATTTCAAGAATTTGGTCTTTCGTATATTTCATCTCAAGCTGGGCCGTAAATTTGGCCTCCTTGAGCTTGCGGGTCCACGTCTTCTCATGGGACAGGTACAGGTTCCGCGCAAGCTGCTGGGTTAGCGTGCTGGCTCCCTGCTTGCGGTCCATGTGACGCAGGTTGACGAGAAGCGCCCGTGCCATGCCCTTCACGTCAAAGCCGACGTGATCATAGAATTTCCGGTCCTCCACCGCCATGGTGGCCTGGATCAGAAGAGGAGAGATTTCGCTTAAGGCCACCTGCTCCGAGGTATGCCCCGTTGTCGAGAATGTGGCGAGCAGCTCGCCTTGGCTGTCGAGCAGCCTTGAGTACCTGTCCGTTTCCGCTATGGGCAGCGGCGTTATAAATAGATAGGCGAGCAGAATGCCGCCGGCGATGACCGATAAGCCAAGGAGTGCAAACAGAAATGCAGATAGCCGGACGAAACGACGTTTGCGCTTTTGCGGTTGTTTTTTGGATCCCGGCATGCGTGAAGCTCCTTCCTTCTCCAGGTGTAAGTCGGTGTTCTCCATCAAGGGCGGACCTACCGGACAAAAGCCGCTTGATGATTACCTTTTCTATACAGTATGGGGCGGGGAAGGGCAGGATATTCATGGGCGGGGCGGCAGAACCTTCCTTGTGCTTACCGCGTCCTAAGTTTTGGTTGCATTTTGGGCTTGATTTAATATAATACAATTTGTTTGGTACAATAGAAAAAGTGTGAAACTGTAAGCTCAAGGCATCTGCCCCGAATAAAGTTTTACGGCTTGGATCTGGACGGCTGAACATTATTCTAGCGGAAAGAAGGTAGAGACGATGGAATTATGGTTTACGGAGAAGCAAACCCCGACTTTCGGCATCACGGCGAAAATCCGGGAAACGTTTGTGCATGAGAAGACGGAGTTTCAACAGCTGGATATGATCGATACCGAGGAATTTGGACGTATGCTCGTCCTGGACGGCATGGTCATGACTACGATTAAGGACGAATTCGTCTATCATGAGATGGTCGCTCACCCTGCGCTAAACACCCACCCAAATCCGAAGAAGGTTCTGGTCGTCGGCGGCGGAGACGGCGGTGTCATTCGCGAAGTGATCAAGCACCCTGGCGTTGAGAAGGCCGTTCTGGTTGAAATCGACGGCAAAGTTATCGAATATTCGAAGCAGTACCTCCCTGAGATTGCCGGCAAGCTCGACGATCCGAAGGTAGAAGTGCTGGTGAATGATGGATATATGCATATTTTGGAGCACAAGAACGAATACGACGTTATTATGGTGGACTCCACCGAGCCTGTAGGCCCGGCTGCTCCATTGTTTGAGCGCGGCTTCTACCAAGGCATCTATGAGGCGCTCAAGGATGACGGTATTTTTGTGGCACAGACGGACAACCCTTGGTTTAAAGCCGATCTGATCCAAAAGGTCAGCAAGGACGTAAAAGAAATCTTCCCGATTGTCCGTGTCTACGGCGCGAACATTCCTACGTATCCAAGCGGCTTATGGACCTTCACGATGGGCAGCAAGACGTATGATCCGCTTGAAGTGGACGAGTCCCAAATCGCGGAGATGGATACGAAATACTATTCGCCACGCCTTCACAAGGCAGCGTTCGTGCTGCCTAAGTTCGTCGAAGATCTGGTGAAATAAGGAGGCCGCGGCAACTGATGAAACTTGATCAAGGTTACTCCGGCAACGTGTTTATTTTGAGCTCCGAGGATTACGCCGGATCCAAGGCGGTCATTTACGGCATGCCGATGGATTTTACGGTCAGCTACCGTCCCGGTTCCCGCTTCGGCCCGGCCCGTATCCGTCAGGCTTCGGTCGGCCTGGAGGAGTACAGCCCGTATTTGGATAAAAGCATTGAGGACATGACCTATTTCGATGCCGGCGACCTGATGCTGCCGTTCGGCAATGCCGCCCGCAGCCTTGACGTGATCGGCGACTATGTCGGCAAGCTGCTGGATGACGGGAAATTCCCGATCGGTCTTGGCGGGGAGCATCTTGTGTCCTGGCCGGTCATTCAGAAGGTTTACGCGAAGTATCCGGATCTGATTCTGATTCATATCGATGCGCATGCCGACCTGCGCGAGCAGTACGAAGGCGAGCCGTTATCCCACTCGACGCCGGTCCGCAAAGCGGCCGAGCTGATGGGCGGCAGCAACATTTACCAGTTCGGGATTCGTTCCGGCTCTCGCGAGGAATTCCAATACGGACGCGAGAACATTAACTTCTATCCGTTTGAAGTGGCGGCTCCATTGAAGGAAGCCCTGCCGTCTATGGGCAACCGTCCGGTATACGTGACGATCGACATCGACGTGCTTGACCCTTCGGCCGCACCGGGCACCGGTACCGCGGAAGCCGGCGGCATTACCTCGAAGGAGCTGCTGGAAGCCGTGCACTTGATCGCTAGATCCGACGTCAACGTCGTCGGCTGCGATCTGGTGGAAGTGGCGCCGATTTATGATCCGACGGAACAGACGCAGATCGTGGCGGCGAAGCTGATTCGCGAGATGCTGCTAGGGTTCGTTTGACCCTCCCAAACCCTCCCTGCCAGGGAGGGCCCCGAGGGCGCTGCCCTCTGGACACCCGGAACTTGTTGGCGTGGAGTTAGGTAGGGGGCAGGTTGGGAGCGGGGCTGGTGCGTGTGCACGGCCCTTCTCGGGCTCCCTTGCGGACCGCCCTCAGGGCCTTCTGGATGGTTGTGAGGCTGCCTGGGCTCCGCCATCACGGCAGCGTTTTTTTGAACAAGCAAGCCTCCTCCATCTCAGCCTATCGGCTGGCGGAGGAGGCTTGCTTGTTTGCGTGCGAGAGGCCCCCTCGTGTCGGCACCCCTGTCGGGGTAGCCTCGGGGGCCGAGGGGCTGCCGGGGCTTTGCAACCCGGCCGGGAGCGCCTCCAAGCGACCTCCGCAGCCTTAGCCTTCGGCTGTCGGCGTCGGACGCTAGGAGAGGCGGCCCGCCGCTCTCGGAGCATCCAGACGGGAGCGCCTCGAGCGCCTGGCCTGGAAGGCGTTCCGGGCTCCGCGTCCGGCCGCCCGGCAGGACGCGTCCGTGGCTGCGCCTGTGTGCCGCCCGTGCCCGTAATGCTGCCGTGTTCCAACGCGGCAGCGTTTTTTTGAACAAGCAAGCCTCCTCCATCTCAGCCTGTCGGCTGGCGGAGGAGGCTTGCTTGTTCGCGTGCGAGAGGCCCCCTCGTGTCAGCACCCCTGTCGGGGTAGCCTCGGGGGGCCGAGGAGCTGCCGGGGCTTTGCAACCCGGCCGGGAGTGGCTCCAAGCGACCTCCGCTGCCTTAGCCTTCGGCTGTCGGCGTCGGACGCTAGGAGAGGCGGCCCGCCACTCTCGGAGCATCCCTGACGGGAGCGCCTCGAGCGCCTGGCCTAGAAGGCGTTCCGGGCTCCGCGTCGGGCCGCCCGGCAGGACGCGTCCGTGGCAGCGCCTGCGTGCCGCCCGTGCCCGTAATGCTGCCGTGTTCCAACGCGGCAGCGTTTTTTTGAACAAGCAAGCCCCCTCCATCTCAGCCGATTGGCTGGCGGAGGAGGCTTGCTTGCGTTAGAGGATCTTGTCGATGCTAGCGTTGAGCCTAATGAAGAAGTGGACAGACTTATTCAAAATATTCCAAGCAGGCTTTCAGCTCTAGGTTGCCTGCTGCATTGGTTTATGATTGTCATGAAGAAAGCAGAGAAGATTTTGGGTAAGAAACTCGAACGGAAAAAATTCTCAATATTATGCAACTCTGAAGGATTATTAACGTTGTTATATATAATTGCAATTTTTTATTGTAAAAGGAGCTGTTAATTATGAAAAACAAAAAAAACGCACTCCTTATTCTGTTACTGCTGAGTGCATCTCTTCTTATTTCATGTAATAGCAACACTTCAAAAAAAACAGAACAAGAACTACCTGATAACACACCGACTAAACCGTTAATTTTCCAATTGAATGCTGAGGACATTTCAAGTGTTAGCATTTTTAATTTTGAGAGGAACCATGTGTCGGGTGAATTTCAAAAGAAGGATGACATAAAAGAATTAACCCAAATCTTAAATGATAGTTCTACTAATGTTGGAAACGTTACAGATGACTTATACCGTAAATTAATTATTCATATGAACAATACAGATACCCAGATATTGTTATTTGGCGGAAATGGAATCTATTTTAAAGATACAACAACACGGCATACTTATATGCTCGACCCCACCACTAAAACACAAACTTTAAATCAGTTGATAGATCGATTAGAAAAGGAATACTCAAATAGATAACATCTTCAGTTTCATGCGACAGCCCCCAGCATGAAGCCTGTGACCGAAGTTACGTATTTATCGGTTTACTACTTGTCCTTTATCCGGTATCTTATTTACAACGGAATTGTGGTATGGCAAGTGTCCAAGCGCAATGATGTAAAGTTGGTGCTGTATACGGGTGAGCAATGGACACCAAAAAGAGACGTGTTTGAGGCCGTGCTCCATTCGAACCAAGGCTTTCAATACGCGTCTCAGGCATACAACACACGATGAGAAGCCAGCGTCAAAGGCAGCCACTCTCGCAAAGCAACCTGCATGGATAACGTCTGTATTCGTTTTCAGGCGAAACTCAAACAGCGCGTGCTGTTTGGGTTTCGGCACGCGCTGGCTACTTAATTTTTTAGGGGTATGACCATCTCGATCCAGGCGTCAGATTTTTTATGTCTAAAGATAGATCACTAACATCTTCTAATTATTGGGGTCTACCGTTTTGACTGTACTGCTAGTATACATTGTAACCGCTCCGACATTAACCAGAGATGGTATTATTTTGGATGTATATCCCCAGGTTCCGCTTGGCATTGTATCGGTTTCTATATTTCCTCCAGAATGAACACCTATAATATGATTGCTGTTTTGTGCGCTAAAAACAATAGCTCCGCTATCACCGCCCTTACTGTACCCTCCACCTTGTTTATATATTGTAATCATATTGGTAAATGTAAAATAAGTTGTACCTTCTTTGTAATCCACACTTCCACTTGTAGATTGTACATTTGCACAAGTAACATTTGTAGACATTCCTGATTTACAGATAAGTTGTCCGACTAACGCTGTACTTGTTTGAGTATAGCTTTTGTCGTATTCAGCATTCGCGACGGGATTATAATAATACTTATTTCCGTATTTTTTATTCTTATTTGTAAGCAGCACAAGACCGACATCTGTACCGTTATCCTTATAACCAGATAAGTGTTGAGTTCCTATAGATGTTCCGCCTTGATACACAGTAGAACCTATATCTCTTATGCAATGTCCCGCCGTGACAATGAACTCTCTCGTATCTTTGGTCGCTATTCCTGCAGTGCTGCAAGTACCCTTAATTGATATCCCCCCGCCCATTTCCGTAAATGCATCAGTTCTTAGTTTATAAGGTATGTTTTCTGGTCTTTCATCAAATTCAATAAGACCGTTATACTCCTCATTCAGATTAACCATATAACTCTTTTCTAGATTCACACCCTCGGGGACACTGATAATGACCTTCTGTTTCTTTGTACTTACATCGGTTGATATTCCTCGAGGAATTGCTATACTGCCCGATTGAACTCGCTGTAAAATATCTCCTTGTATATTTATGAGGTCTTCCTTTGAATAACTGACACGTTGCACTTCAAGTAAATCACCCGGTAATATTTTTTTAATCTCTTCAATAAAACTACTAACCTTTACACTATCCTTAGCAACAGCAATAACGAAATGTGGGAACTTATCATTTTCAATATATATCTCTCCGTAAGGATTAAAATTTTCGGGATCTCCAAAGTGTTTAGCAATGATGTCAAAGACGGAGTCTAGATATTTCTTTTCAAACTCAAGTTGAAGTTCTTGTTGTGCATCCAATGGTAAGACTGTTTCGGCTTGATATTCATCATAGGACACTGTTTCCCCGCCCTCTGCAAATACTACAGCAGATTGGAAGATGAGACCCACAGTTAGAATAATTGGTAAGAATATTTTTTTCATCCAGAAATTCTCCTTTTACTTTTAATTATAAAACAGCGTAAATACCTTCCTACCCTCCCTTTCTATAATTCTCTTTTGATTGTTATCTTGGTGTGTTATATGTATAAACGCCAGTTTTTGTACACTAGTTACCTAATATTTGGATTTTTTCTAAAAAATAAATTTTTGGAAAAATAAAAATATCATCCTGAATTTCGAAAGCCCATAGCAGCAAGGTTAGCGTAGGAATCAAAGGGCCTTCTTAATGTAAAATCACAGTAGATTCCCCAGTGATATCGTTACGATTACAATCATGAAGGAGCCCTTCCCCATCCCAATGAAGGGGCATTGCGATTTCCATGTAAGATTGTGAAAGGATCATTTCAACTGAGCGACTCGGCGAGAATCCGTTCTTGGCTTCTTTGATGTAGTTTTCAAAGTAGCAGCGCTGATTGTAAAAGCGTCACAAATCAATCGGCTCCCATTCCGAATTCGTGACGATTGCTTCGTATTGCCAGTCGCTGTCGAAGACCAGTCGGCTTTGCCCGTCATCGAATACTTGGACCTTGCTGATGATTGCCACCCGGCGCGTTTTCTTCCAGGACGTTGCTTTGTAGATCAGCGTGATGCCTTCGATGATCCAATCATCGTAGCGCTTCCAGTAGCGACATTTCTGAACTTCCTGCTCCAGCCGCTTTGTCCATTTCATTTTGCCGGCATAGCCGATCTTCCGGCTCTCGAGCAGGCTGTAGAAGTCTTCGCCACCAAAACCCTTGTCGAATCAAGCTAGACGATTGGATGCTCGCCAAGCAGTTCAAATGTTTGCTTTCGAAATTTAGGCTCAGATAGATAACATCACCACATATTAATAGTAGGTCAGAGGATCGCCCGTGCCCGTAATGCTGCCGTGTTCCAACACGGCAGCGTTTTTTTGAACCAGCAAGCCTCCTCCATCTCAGCCTATCGGCTGGCGGAGGAGGCTTGCTGGTTCATTGCATATGTACGGTCACGGCCAACCGGTTTTGAAAGGGGAGAATCGCCAACCAACCGATCCTCCAGCGCATCAACAAATCCTCTTTTTCCGGTACTTCCTTCATTTGTTCGCCGGATCAATTTTATGAACCTGGAACTGCCGCAGTCTATGCGGATCTCCGGCGGGGTTTCCTCGATCTGCTCATTGCGTGTCGGATTGAACCGTTGTTCGGTTTGCGCGGTGGACGTTATGATTGGCGATACATTGACATGCTCAAAGCGAAGGGAGGTTTAATCACGATGGCAACCCGGTCAACCGAACTGAAACAGGATGGCGCGCCGCTGCCTCTCAAGGCGAGCGGAATATCCCGCAACCGGTACATTGCGAACATGCGCAAGCACTGGATGCTGTATCTCATGATTCTCCCCGGCATCTTGTTCTACGTCGTATTCAAGTATGTGCCGCTGGCGGGGAGCGTCATCGCCTTTCAGGACTATCAGATTTTTAAGGGCATTTGGGGAAGCCCTTGGGTAGGGCTGGATAATTTCGGATTTATTTTTACTTATCAGGATTTCTACAATGTGCTGCGCAATACAGCCGTCATCGCTTTATATCAGCTGCTGTTCGGATTTCCGGCACCGATCCTGCTGGCGCTGCTGTTTAATGAGATCCGGATCATGCTCGCCAAACGGGTGGTACAGAGCCTGTTCTATCTCCCTCATTTTCTGTCATGGGTCGTTGTGGGCGGAATCGTATTCGAGCTGCTGTCCAGTCAAGGCGTGGTGAACGCGGTTCGCGGCTGGCTCGGTTACGAGCCGATCCTGTTCATGCAGGAGGCAGGTTATTTCCGGACCATCGTCGTCCTGTCGTCGATCTGGAAAGAGGTCGGCTGGGGCACGATCATTTATTTGGCGGCTATCGCCGGCATCAATCCGAATTTATATGAAGCGGCCGTCATGGACGGAGCGGGCCGATGGAAGCAAACGATCCATATTACGCTGCCCACGATGTTCCCGACGATACTGGTGCTGTTCCTGCTGCAGATCGGCAATTTCCTCGAGCTCGGCTTTGACCAGATCTTCAATTTGCTGACGCCGATGACCTATTCGGTCGGGGATATCATCGAAACGTATGTCTACCGCGCAGGCGTGCTTCAAGGTCAATACAGCATGACGACGGCAATCGGCTTGTTCCAGTCCGTCATCGGGTTTATCTTGTTGTGGATCTTTAACCGGTTGGCCAGAAAAACGGATCAGGGGTTGTGGTGATGAAAGCGACATTCGGAGAAAAAGTGTTTCAGACGTTGAATTATGTATTTCTGATCGCCGCCGCGGCGACGATGCTGTTTCCGCTGGTGCAGCTGCTTGCCGTATCGTTCAGCTCACCGGTTGCCGCCGATTCCAAAGAAGTGTTTCTGCTGCCTGTCGAATTTACGACCGCTTCGTGGGAGCATATTTTGAAAAATCAAGGCCTGTGGACATCCTTCGGCATCACCGTATATATCACGGTCGTCGGGACGCTCCTCAGCATGCTGTTCTCGGTCATGACGGCCTATCCGCTGTCCCGCCGCGAGTTTCTGCTGCGCAAGCCGGTTATGCTCGGCATCGTGCTGACGATGATTTTCAACGCGCCGATGATCCCGTTCTTCCTGACCGTTCGCGAGCTCGGCATGATGAACTCGTTGTGGGCTCTGATCCTGCCGGGCCTGATCGGCACATTCAATATGATCATCATTCGAACCTTTTTCATGGGCATTCCCGGTGAGTTGGACGATTCGGCGAGAATGGACGGGTGCAGCGATTTCGGTATCCTGTTCCGCATCTACCTGCCCTTATCCAAGCCGGTCGTGGCGACGGTCAGCCTGTTCTACGCGGTCGGTTACTGGAATACCTTCTCCCGGGCCGTGCTGTTCATCCGCGATCCGGAGAAATGGCCGCTTCAGATGAAGCTTCGGGCGTATCTGCAGTCCCCGGAGGAACTGGCTGCGGTCAATATGTTTCTAGGCGACTTCGATTTTAATACGACAACTTTGAAAGCGGCTACAATCTTATTTGCGACGATTCCGATCATTCTGGTGTATCCGTATCTGCAAAAATATTTCGTCAAAGGCTCAATGCTTGGCTCACTAAAGGAATAGGCCGGGCAGATCTTCGATATGAAATCGGTTCTAGGACCGATTTGATATAACAACCATTCAAAAGGGGAGGATTTACACATGGCGAAATGGTATTTCCGCAAATGGTTCGGGAAGCCGGCGCTCGCGGTCTTGCTGGCGGCGGGACTGCTGGCGGGCTGCGGCAGCCCGGGAGGCTCCGGAACCGATGCAGGCGGCCAGGGCAGCGAAGGGGGAAGCGACGTTACGAAGGTCAAGGTGTTCAAAAGCCACATGGGGGTCGGCACGATTCCGGGCCCGGACAATCCGCATGTCCAGTACGTGGCCGAGCGCACCGGGGTCCAATATGAGCTGGTTACGACCCCGCCGGGCTCGGAGCCGACGGAATTTTTAAATCTTATGATCGCCTCCGATGATCTTCCGGATATTTTACGGCCGATCGGCGGCATCGAGCAGACGTTGATCCGGCAAGGGGGCGCGCTCGCACTGGACGATTTGCTGCCGCAGTATGCGCCGAACGTGTGGAAGAACATTCCGCAGGAAGCGTGGGATGTCGTGCGATCGGCTTCGCCGGACGGAAAAATCTACTATGTGCCGAAGGTGTTCCTCGTGCCTGAGCGTGCGCCGATGATCCGCCAGGATTGGCTCGACAAGGTCGGTTTGCCGATGCCGACCACCACGGAGGAATACAAGCAGGTGCTGGCCGCGTTCCTGGAACAGGACCCGAACGGCAACGGCGTAAAGGATGAGCTGCCGACGTCTGGCCGGGAATTCGGCAAATGGATGGACCATTTGTTCGCGATGTACGGCGTAGCGATGTGGGAGGGCAATCCGGAGTGGGACGTGTATGACGGGAAGATCCGATATGCCGGCGTCACGGACAACATGAAGGCGGCGATCGGGTTCATCCGAGAGCTGTATGCCGAGAAGCTGCTTGATAACGAAACGTTCCTGAACAAGGGCGATGTATGGACTGCCAAAATCAACAACAACCTCGTCGGCAGCTGGTACCATCTTCCGGCGAACCTGCGCGACCGCTTTACGGCGATTCAGCAGAAAGCCCCGGATGCGTATGTCGTCGGCATGCCGCTTCCGAAAGCGGAGGGCTATGAGGGATATGTCACGCAAAAAAGCATGGGCGAGCCGGAATGGATCATTCCGACTAAAGCCGAAGCCAACGCCCCTGCAGCGCTGAAGCTGCTGGATTTCTTCTATGACCGTTCCAACGACGAGTTTATCCGGTTCGGGATCGAAGGAATGCAGCATGAGGTCGTGGACGGCAAAAAAGTGCTGCTCCCGCCAGAGGACAGCCGGCCGCTCGCCCTTGGCATGCGCAACCTGACGACCGAGGAGGACATGAACATCCGGATTCAGGAGACGATCCCGGAAGACATGCAGCAGATGGTGAAGGACATTTTCGAGGTAAGCACCGCCGACGCGAAGCGGATAGCCGGCGACGGGCTGCCGAGCACCGTGTACGAGGGATATCCCGATATTCAATCCCATAAGCTGTTCCAGGAATACTTGACCAAGATTGTCATCGGCGAGTGGCCGCTGGAGAAGTTCGATGAATTCGTGGATCGTTGGTATGCGTCCGGAGGGGAAGAAGTCACCAAGCGGGTTGAGGAATGGTATTCGAGGATGTGATGCTAATGAAGAAGAAATATGCGATGTGCGGGGTAAGCGGACGGGCGCTTGGGATGTTTGCGAAGCCGATCTTGACGACGTATGCCCCGCGGTGCGAGCTGGTGGCGCTGCTCGACACAGACCCGGAGCGTTTTGAGCTGTTCCGCACACGTTTTCCGGAGCATTCCGCCACTGCTGTTTACGGCGAAGAGGAGTTCGACCGCATGATCGAGGAGACGAAGCCGGACGTCGTGATCGTAGCGGGACGGGATGATACGCATGCGCGTTATATCGTCGCCGCGCTGGAGCACGATCGGGATGTCATCACGGAGAAACCGATGGTCACGACCGGGGCGGACGCCCGGCGGGTGCTGGAAGCGGAAAGGGCAAGCAAAGGCAACGTAACCGTCACGTTCAATTATCGTTATGCTCCCGTTCACGACAAGATCAAGGAAATGGTATGGGAGGGCCGGCTTGGCCGCATTACTTCCGTGGATTTGAACTGGTACCTGGATACGTATCATGGAGCTAGCTATTTCAAAAGATGGAACCGCCGGCGCGAGCTTTCCGGCGGCCTCTCCATCCACAAGAGCACCCATCATTTCGACCTCGTCGGCTGGTGGATCAATCAGCGGCCGGTCGAAGCGTTCGCTTACGGGGCCCTTCATTATTACGGCTCCGAAGGCGAGCTTAACCCGGAGCGGGTGGACGGCCGCCATTGCGGCACCTGCACGGCAG
Organism: Paenibacillus sp. FSL W8-0919; assembly: GCF_038003785.1. Classification (NCBI taxonomy): domain Bacteria; kingdom Bacillati; phylum Bacillota; class Bacilli; order Caryophanales; family Paenibacillaceae; genus Paenibacillus; species Paenibacillus sp. FSL W8-0919. Next base: position 1,070,903 of record NZ_JBBOPV010000001.1, on the reverse strand, counting down.
CAAGCCGCTGTGCCTACTACACGCGCTGGAATGCGCGCCATGTGAAGGATGATCACCTCGGTCTCCTTGCGGCGGAAGGGCGGCAATTTCCTTACACGGGTTACCGCCCGGACCAGTGCATCTTCGACTCCGAGATTGACATCGAGGATACGTATGCGGCCGCTATCCGATACAACGGGGGCGCGCTGCTCAGTTATTCCGTCAACTTCTCGCTGCCGTACGAAGGCTACCGCCTGGCGATAAACGGCACGAAGGGCCGCCTGGAGACGACCGAATACCATGCTCCGTCCAGGACCCCGTTCCCTACGCCGGTCCAGACCATCGATTATTTCCCGTTGTTCGGCTCCAAAGAAACGATCCATGTGGTGCATCGGGAAGGCGGGCATGGAGGAGGCGATCCGCTGCTTTTGAACGATCTGTTCCTGGGTGAGGATCGATCCAGGCCCTATTCCGTCTTATCGGGGGCAGCGGACGGTGCGTATTCGGTTGCAACAGGGGAAGCGGTGTGGCGCTCGGCCAAGGAAGGGAAGCCGGTGGCGATCCAGGACGTGCTTGCAGGTTGGAAAGGAGAGCTGACAAAAGCATGAGCAAACAGGATAGCAGCGAATATTTCGATCCGGCGGAGGGTTTGGCCTACCAGACGGAGGGAAGCTCGATTGAGCATGCTCTTACGGTCATCGCCCAGCGATATGTAGGGGATCATCCTCCTCACCCTCCGGTGTACCGGGTTAGCCGCAGCGGGCCGATTCGCAAGCGGGGGGATCACGCTTACGTATTTCAGATCGGGGACATGTTTCCGGAGATGACGGAAGATCAGGTGGTTTATGCCTGGGGGAAGCTGTGGGTCCGGGAAGGGCACACCTTTCCCTTCCTGATCCAGAGCGACGGACCGGTACGGCTGTATCATAACGGCAGAAAGCGGTTCGGCTCCGCGCAGGGCGAAGCGGCGGATCCGGACACGCCGGTCAGAATCGGGATCGAGCTCACCGAAGGGTGGAACCACTTCGTCCTGGAATTCCGCCCTGGACCCGGGGGAGCCGGAGGTGTATTCGGCACGAGCAACCGCAAAAACAAACCGTATTGCTTTCTGGCCCCGTCAACGGAGAGGGATGGAGAGGAAGGCTGGATTGTGACGCGGCCGCTCTCCGGTCCGCTTCCGGTCATCCCCGGTGTCGTGGAGAGTGAGTCGTTCACGGGAACGGACTGGCTTCCTGCTCGAGCGGAGCATGATGAGAGAGCCGACGCTGGCAGCCCGAAAGGCCCCATGTCCGTCATGTATGGCGACAAGCCGGGATATGCCGCATATGCCTGGGCGGCTGTCGTTAACCGCAGCTTGGCCCCGGCGAAGGTCCTGGTGTCCGGAACCGCCTACGGACCGGTGCGGTTTGAATGGAACGGCCGGGAAGCCGGCTTCTATCCCGAGGCCGGAAGCTTCTGCTTCATGCTCGATGCCCCCGCAGGACGCGGAGAGCTGACGGCCCGCTGCGAATGCGGTCCGGACGGATGGGGATTTCAAATCGATGAGGTCTCCCCAGCCGGGATGCTGTGCGCGCCCCGCAAGGTGCACGGCCTCAAGGGAGAATGGCTGTATCTCGGCCCATTCCGTGCGGATGCGGAGCTTGAGATATCCGAGTATTTTGGCATGGATACCCTCGCTCAGCCGGGCGGGGAGAAGCTGTTCTGGACGGGAGGCGAGCCGGGCGCATGCATCCGGCCGTTTCTGGAGAACGAGCTGTTTGGCCGATGGAATTATCCGCTGGGCGTCACGCTTTACGGCCTGCTTGAAACGAGCAAAACGCTGCATCGCTCTGATCTTGAGCATTACGTTCTGCGGCATGTCGAGTTCGCTACCTCCCATTACGAGTACTCGTTATGGGACCGGGAACGGTTCGGCGCAGCCGGGCTGAACAATCAGCTGTCCGATATCGACAGTCTGGACGATTGCGGCTCCTTCGGCGCGCTCGCCATCCTCGCCGACCGCCTTCGGCCGCTGAAAGGGGCTCGCCGGGCCGCTGACGATATCGCCCGGTATATCATGACCCTTCAATCCCGGCTGCCGGACGGCGCCCTCTACCGGGAGGTCGGCGTTTCCCGCAGCATGGACCTGACGATGTGGTGCGACGATATGTACATGAGCGTGCCGTTTCTATGCCGGTATGCGGAGCTGGCCGGCGACTCCCGCTATTTGGACGAAGCGGCAAAGCAGCTGCTGCTATATAAGTCTTACTTGTATATGTCGGATTTGCAGCTGATGTCGCATGTCTATGACGTGCGGCAGGGCCAGCCTTCCCGTACGGTATGGGGGAGGGGAAACGGATGGGTATTCTTCTCGCTGGCCGAGCTGCTCGCCGTGCTTCCGACCGGCCATCCCGACTACGAGCCTATTCTGCAGTTCTACCGTGAGCTGGCGGAAGGGTACCGACGGGTTCAGGGCGCAAATGGGCTGTGGCACCAAGTGCTTACCGATCCCGAATCCTATGAGGAAGCGTCGTGCACCGCAATGTTCATCTTTGGCATGGCCCGGGGTGTTCGGCGAGGCTGGCTTCGGTCGACACAGCTTTACGCGCAGGCGGCCGTCTCGGGGTGGAAGGGCCTGACCGCCCGGGCGATTGACGGCCAAGGCAATGTATTCGGCGTATGCAAGGGGAGCAGCTGGTCCAACTCCCACTCGTATTACAAACACGACCTGTCGTGGAATGTGAACGACACGCACGGCATCGGCATTGTGCTTCTCGCCGGCGTCGAACTTCTTCAATTGTTGCGTCATACAGCACGGGAATTGGAGTACGGCGGACAGCTGAAGGCATCAACGGTGCCCGGCGAGACCGGTGGGTAGTCCGGGGGGACGCAGGTCCACTATAAGTTTAAAAAGGGGAGCGGAAACAAGGGGAAATGAAAACGCTTAATCCCTAGTGACGGCAGGAGCGGAGCGTAAGCTATAATGGAACCAAACTGGTAGTAAAGCGGGGATGGATATGTTCCAAACGATCGGTAAGTGGCTCAAATATTCGCTGGCCCAGACGCAGGCCCGACTGGTGCTCATTTTGACCGTATCCGTATTCTTGATCATTTTGGCCGTCAGCCTGACCTCCTATTACACCTCCAAATCGGTGCTGCAGGAGGAGCTGAGCGAGCCGCAGCATCAAATGCTGCAGATCAGCATGAAATTCATCGACGACTCGATCCGGGAGAGCGACAAAATCGCGGTCCAGGTCGCCGTGAACGAGCATGTTTACCATTTCCTGACGAGCGAGAACCAGAATTCGGTCTCCAATATTTCCACCTTGTACCGGCTCCTGTCCACTTGGATCAACAATTCGGAATACATCAACAGCATATACGTTTATGACATCGAGCGGGGCAGCTTCGTTTCGCTGCCTCAAGGCTACAGCTCCAGCAGGCTGACCTTCGTGGACTCCGAGTGGACCAGCATTGCGGATGAATTCGGTGACGATATGATGACGATCCGCAAGCGGCATGTTCCCGAGGGGGCGGGGAACAAGGGCTCTGAGCTGACGCTGTTCCGAAAGATCATGATTCAGGGCAAATTTCGAGGCATCGTAGCGGTGAATTTGCGGGAAACGGAGCTGTTTGCCAAGCTTAACCCGCCGGCGCTTTCGCAAGTGGACAGCATGCGGTATATCGTGGATCAGCAGGATCATGTGCTGTACTCGGTCTCCAACTCGGAGTTTAAGCCGGATGCCGTGACCCAGGCGCTGAACGAGCTGAAGGAGGACCGCTTCGGCGACTTTGTTCATGAAGGGCAGAAGCTGCTGGTGAACCAGATCGAATCACCGCTCACCGGCTGGAAATATGTCTCCATCGTGTCGCAGGACAGTTTGCTGGCCCAGTCCAAGAAGGTGCGCGACACCGTGCTGTCCGTCTCTGTAGCTGCCCTGGCACTGGGAGCGCTGACGATCCTGTACGTGAACTCGGCTGCATTCCGGCCGGTGCGGCGGCTGAAGCAGTTGTTTAGCGCCTACGAAGGGAAGACGTCCAGCCCGGACCGCATCGATCTGGAGAAGCTTGCGGGCGAGCTGCTGAGCAACCATGCCCATCTGTCCCAATTGGTTCGGGAGACGATCCCGGATGCGGCGTCCAAGTTTTTGCACGATATCCACTCGGGGCATATGAGCGGACGGCGTGAAATCCGTGAGAAGTGGTCCCGTTATTTTGCCGAATGGACCGATGCTCCGGTGACGGTAGCCGTGCTGTCGATTGACCGTTACGATTCGTGGTCGCGCCGGTTTCCGGCAAGCGATCATTCCTTGCTCAAGTTCGCCTTGGCCAATATCATAGCCGAGCTGCATGAGCCGAAATGGCGGGTCGCCTGCGCCGATTTCGGGGCAGACCGAATGGCGATTCTCCTTCAGCCTCAGATGGCCGAAGGACGTCCGCCTCTGGCTGAGGCGATCGAAACGGTGTCCCGGCTGCTGAAGTTCAGCGTATCTGCGGGCATGAGCATGCCGCAAAGCGATGTCTGCAAATTGAAGCAGGCCATGCTGGAGGCGGAGAATGCGTTAACCTACCGCTTATACAGAGGCTATGGCCAGCTCGTGCCGTTCCAGGAAGTATCCGCCCATGAGGTAACCGATAAACAAGCGCCGGAAGACGGAATACGGGAGTTGCTGGCCGCCGTGGAGAGCGGGGAAGGGGAAAAAGCGGTGGCCCTGCTGGAGCGTATTGCCGGCGATATCCGCAGTCGATATTGGTATCCGACGGAAGCGCTTGCCGCGCTGCAGTCTTTATTGGAACGCTTGCAGGGACTCTGCCCGGGCGGGGAAGGACCCGAGGCAGAATCGGCCGGCCGGCTCGCCACGATGTATATCGAGGACATCGAAGCGGAGCTGACGGGCTTGATCAATGCATTGTCTGAACGCTACCGGCGATTGATAGGAAGCAAGGATTTTATCCTGTGCCAGCGGATGATGGAATACATGGAGCAGCATCTCGGAGAGCCGATCGGCATTCCTGAAATCGCTGACTCCATCGGTATCAGCAGCAGCTTGGCCAGTCAGCTGTTCAAGCAGGAGACCAATGAAACGATTTACAACTACTTAACCCGGCTGCGGATGGAACGCGCCGGGGAGCTGCTGATCAAGACCGACCGGAAAATATCCGATATCGCCCTGATGGTCGGTTATCAGCACGAGAACAGCTTCATCCGGAGCTTCCGCAAATTCAAGGATATCACCCCGGGAAAGTACCGGGATATGATGAGAACCCGAATGGACGCCTTATACGAATAACAGGGCATGTCCACAGCATGGAAGGAGAGCATGGAGATGGAGAGAAAGCAGATTGTACAGCGACATCATCCGGAGTTCGACAGGCTGAATCCATTATCGCCGCTGTCGGTCGGCAATGGGGAATTCGCGTTTACCGCCGACCTTACCGGGCTGCAGACGTTTCCCGAGCAATACGAGGTGCCGCTCGGGACCCAATCGAACTGGGGCTGGCACTTTACGGGGGGACGCCGCCGATTCGATTGGAAGGATGCCGCGCTACAACCGTTTGACACGCATGGCCGCCAGGTCGGTTACCCGATGAAGCCCGGGGATCGGGAGGGGGCATATCAATGGCTGAGGCAAAATCCCCATCGCCTTCATCTCGGCCGCCTGGCCTTCCGATTTTTGGATGAGTCGGGAGAGGAGCTTGATTACGGTCATGCGGGCGGGTTTCGGCAAAAGCTCGACCTCTGGACCGGGGTCCTGTCTAGCTACTTTACCGTTCGCGGGGTGCCTGTCGACGTGATAACGGTTTGCCATCCTGACGCGGATATGCTGGGCGTGAAAGTCGTCTCGCCTCTTGTTGGCAAAGGGCAGCTGCAGGTATTTATCCGCTTTCCCGCACCGGATATGACGCACACCTCCTGGTCCAAGTCCGTGAAGCTCGACTGGGCGAATGACCATCGCCATGAAACGGTTCTGCTCCGGCAGGAGGATGGGGCGGCCTGGATCGAACGAACGATGGATGAGGACCGTTATGCCGTCCGGTGGCAGTGGAGCGGGGGGCGGCTCGAGCAGACGGGGCAGCATGAGTTTACGCTGCATCCGGAAGGAACGGGCGAAACGCATGTCGATGAGCTGGCGTTCTCCGTCGGATTTGCTCCGGGTACGCCCGCTGCCGCCGAGGTGGAAGACATAACGGCAGCCAGCGCCCGTCACTGGGAAGCCTTCTGGCAGAGCGGGGGGGCAATCAGCTTTGAGGGCAGCTCCGATCCGCGCGCCTTTGAGCTGGAGCGGCGGGTGGTCTTGTCGCAATGGCTGTGCGCCGTTCACAGCGGCGGCTCCATGCCGCCGCAGGAAACCGGCCTTATGTACAACAGCTGGTTCGGCAAAGCGCATCTGGAGATGCACTGGTGGCATGCGGCACATTTTGCGTTATGGGGCCGGGCTTCGATTCTGCGGCGCAGCATGGACTGGTACGACCGCATCCTGCCTGTCGCCCGCGAGCTGGCCAGGATGCAAGGCTATGAGGGAGCCCGCTGGCCGAAGATGGTGGGCTTTGACGGCTATCCCTGTCCGTCGCCCGTCGCTCCCGGACTGATCTGGCAGCAGCCGCATCCGATCGCGATGGCGGAGCTCTGTTATAAGGCGGAGCCGACAACGGCGACACTGCGAACACTCCGCGACATCGTGTTCGAATCGGCTGACTTTATGGTGTCCTATGCCCATTGGAATGAGGAGACCGGCGCTTTCGATCTCGGTCCGCCGCTCATTCCTGCGCAGGAATGCCACCCTATGGACGGCAGCGTCAACCCGCCGTATGAGCTGGAATATTGGAGATATGGCCTTCATATTGCCGTGAAGTGGGCCAGCCTCATGGGGATCCGGCCGAATCCGCGCTGGGCGGAGGTAGCAGGCAGGATGGCATCGCCGCCGCAGAAGGATGGCGTCTATTTGGCTCATGCGCTGGCCCCAGACACGTTTACGGCGAAGAATCATGATCATCCGTCCATGCTGTGTGCACTGGGCGTGCTTCCGGGCAGGCTGATCGACCGGGAAACGATGCGCCGTACGCTGAAGAAGGTGAAGGACGTGTGGCAGTGGGAGACGGCATGGGGATGGGACTTTCCGGTATGTGCCATGACGGCGGCCAGGCTTGGGGAGCGCGATCTGGCCGTCGATTTTCTCTTGATGGACGAGGTGAAGAACACGTATTTGCCGAATGGGCACAATTATCAGCGTCCCGGCTTGTCCGCATACCTGCCGGGCAATGGCGGGCTGCTTGCAGCGGTTGCCATGATGGCCTGCGGCTGGGAGGGGCAAGAGGACCCGGACGGTCCCGGGTTCCCTTCGAGCGGCTGGAACGTGCAGTGGGAAGGATTGAAGCCGTGGTTGTAGCTTTAGAATAACCCTGGTTCGAATGATGATGAAATCGCTGGACTGGAGGAATGGATATGGCAAAAGGAACGGTGTGGAGACCAGAACGAAGGCTATACCGGGACCGATTGACCGGAGTGGAGGTCGCGCAATTGACCGACTACAAGGCACACAGCCATCATTTGTATTTTACGGAAAACGGATGGTATGACGGGGGACGGCGGCTGCTGTTCGTATCGGACCGCGGAAACAGCGCCAACCTGTACAGCATGGAGGTGGAGAGCGGCGAGATGCTGCAGTTGACCGATTATCCGGACAATGATGAGCTCGATGCCTGTCTGCAGCCGGATGGGACCGCGGCATTCGTCCGGGTGGGCCGAAGCGTACGCCGGCTCGATCTTGCAACGCTGGAGGAAGTGGAGCTATATGAGGCGCCTCAGGGCTACACGATCGGCAATTTAAGCTGCCCGGCTGACGGCCGGTCGGTGGTTACGTGCATCCAGGAAGATCTGTCGGACCGGATGCAGCTAGATCTGGGCAATGGCTACGTCGGCCACCGCGAGTTGATGCAGGCTCAGCCCCACAGCCGGATCATCCGGCTGGATGCGAAAGGGAGGACGCAGCCGGAGACGCTGTATGAAGAGCATAACTTCATCACCCATATCAACGCTTCGCCGGTGGAGCCGTGGCTGATGACGTTCTGCCACGAAGGCCCCTGGCATGAGGTGGACCATCGCATATGGGGGCTGGATCTGCGAAGCGGAGAGGTTTGGAAAATCCGGGAGCGCCTCGAGCCGGGAGAGAAAGTAGGCCATGAGTTCTTTTATCCCGACGGCGTAACGATCGGGTATCACGGCTTTCGCGTAGACGGCACGAATTTTTTCGGCAGCATCCGGTATGACAATACGGCGATGGAGGAGACGGAATTCGGCTTTGATACGTGGCATGCGTATGCCGATGGCCTCGGGCAGGCCGTCGTTGACGGCAAGGGGGCGGTCCGCACGCTCTCGGTGTGGCGCAAGGACGCCGGCGGGATATATCAGGGGCCGAGCATGCTGTGCGAGCTGCGGTGCAGCTTTCACTCCCAGAAGGTGCATGCGCATCCGCGCTTTGATCCGGAGGGCAAACGGCTGCTGTTCACAAGCGACAAAAACGGCTACGCCAACCTGTATTTGGTTGACATGCCCGATCAGTTCGATACGCTGCCCCCGTTCTCGGTCTAAAATGAACAGAGAGGAGTGAATTACCTTGGCAGAAGCAACGGTTGTGGAACGGATGCCGGTCCGCATCGGCGACACGATTCTGTCCGCCTGCGTGGACGGGTATCACCCGGGCATCGCCAACAAGTGGGGATACGTGGCTGGAATGGCTCTAACCGCGCTTGGAAGGCTGGGCGATTGGACAGGTGAGCAGCGGTATCATGAGGCGGTTAAGCGCCATATGGATGTTTTTATCCGGGATGATGGCTCAATCGCGGGATATACGCTTGAGGAATACAATCTGGATCATATCAACAAAGGCAAAAATCTGCTTCGCCTGTGGCGGACCACGGGAGAAGCCAGGTACCGCCAAGCGGCCGAGCTGCTTGTGTCCCAGCTGATCGGGCAGCCGCGGACGGATGAGGGCGGTTTTTGGCACAAAAAGATTTATCCGTATCAGATGTGGCTGGACGGTCTTTATATGTCCTCTCCGTTCATGGCGGAGTATGCGGCTGCGTTCGGGGAGATGGAATGGTTTGACGAGGCAGCACGGCAGCTGCTGCTTATCGAGCGGCGGACGCGCAATCCGGAGACGGGGCTGCTGCATCATGCCTATGACGAGAGCCGGGAGCAGCGCTGGTGCGATAAGGAGACCGGACGCTCGCGGCACGTCTGGGGACGCGCCATGGGGTGGTATGCCATGGCGCTTGTGGATGCCCTGGAGTTCTTCCCGGTCCGGCATCCGCAGCGCGGGCAGCTGATGGGCATTTTCGAGCGGATGGCCAATGCCATTGTACGGGTTCAGGATCAGGCAAGCGGCTTGTGGTATCAGGTCATGGATTGCAACGGCCGGCAGGGCAACTATCTGGAAGCTTCCGGTTCCTGCATGCTGACCTACGCTTTGGCGAAGGGCATTCGCCTCAAGTATTTGGCCGAAATCGACCGGGAGGTCGTGGAACATGCCTATGAAGGCATTAAGAAGCATTTCGTTACCGTGGATGGGGAGGGCGTTCATCTTCACGGCATTTGCCACGGCGCAGGACTTGGCGGGCGCAAATACCGTGACGGCTCGTATGCGTATTATATAAGCGAACAGGTTGTCAGCGACTCGTTAATGGGCGTCGCTCCGCTCCTGCTTGCCAGTATGGAAATGGAGAGACTGCAGGCGGAAGGGGAAGGCGGTCATCCTCAATGAGTGCCGGGAATCTGCTGACTTTGAGATATCCGGCATCCTGGTGGCGCAATATGTGGCGCGAGGCGCTGCCATCCGGGAACGGCACCATCGGGGCCTCCGTCTTCGGCGGGGTTCAGGAGGAGACGGTGCTGCTGAACCATGAAGGATTATGGCATTGGGGACGGAAGGACCCGTTGCCGGATGTCAGTTCTACACTGCCAGAAACACGAAGGCTTATGGATGAAGGACATTATGACGAAGCCAGCTGGAAGCTGGCGAATGCATTGCGGGAGCGGGGATACGGCACCAAGCTTGCCTCCCGGTTTCCGCTGGCGGCGATCCAGCTGCGGATGCCCGGAAGCCGGGCATTCCGGGAATACCGGCGTACGCTCGATATGGAGACAGGGGAGGTATCCGTCCGGTGGTCCGATGGTGCGGCCCGATATGTCCGGCGGCTGTTCGTTTCCCGCGCGGATTCGGTTGTCGTTTACGACATCCGCCCGGGTGAGCCTGTATGGGAAGATTGCTCCCCTTCCGGTGCACGAGCCGAGCGAGCTGGCGATCCAGGGGATGGAGGAGGGAAGCTCTGCACCGTTTCCGGCGAGATTGGACTGATACTCTATCCGAGCGAGCGTTGGGGGGATTCCCCCGAGTTTAAGGAGCTGGCCGATTCGCTGACCATTCAAGCCGAAGGCTGTTATATCCGATATGCCGCCCGCAACGATGACGGGGAAGACTTCGGGGCCGTGCTGCGGATCATCGGCGAGGACGGGCGCGTCCATACCGGTAAGGAAGGGACGACGATCAGGTTTGAAGCGATGCGAAAGGCGCTGATTCTTGTTAAGGTGTTTGTCGGAGGGCGGCGCGAAGCGAAGTGGAAGGAGCTCGAGCAGGAGTTGGCTGCTCTTCCGGATGCATGTGAATACGAACGGCTCCTTCAGCGGCATGCCGAGCTGCATGGGCCGTTGTTCCATTCCGCTGCCCTGGAGCTGAGCGGAGCCTCCGATGACGGTCGCTCAGGCGAAGAGCTGCTGCTGGAGGCTTATGAAGGCCAGGCCCCAGCTGCGCTTGCCCGCAAAATGTGGGCGTATGGCCGGTATCTGTTCATCAGCGGGACAGGGGCGGAATCGGGTCCGTTCGGGTTATACGGCTTATGGGGCGGTGACTACCGTCTGGTCTGGTGCCATCACATGGCCAACGAAAACATACAGATGATGCACTGGCATGCCAATGTCGGCGGATTGTCTGAACTGGTCAAGCCTTTATTCCGTTATTACGGCGGTCTGATGGAGGATTTCCGCGAGAATGCCTGCAAGCTGTACGGCTCCAGAGGGATTTACATTCCGGCAGGTACCACGCCCGGGATCGGCAAGCCCAGTCAGATCGTGCCCGTCATTTTGAACTGGACGGGAGCCGCCGGATGGCTGTCCCGGCATTTCTACGAGCACTTTCTGTACACGGGGGATACCCGGTTTCTTCAGGAGGAGGCGCTGCCGTTTATGCAGGAGGCCTGGCAATTCTATGCCGATTTTGCGACGGAAGGGGAGGACGGTTTCCTCAAGCTGTATCCTTCGGTTTCACCGGAGAATACGCCGCGCAATTTTATGCCCGAAGACGGCAGACAGCTGGCTCACCCCATGCCGACGACGGTGAATGCAACGATGGACATAGCCATTCTGAAGGAATTGCTTACCCATCTCATCGAAGCGGGCAGAGCGGTCGGCGTTCCGGAAATGGAACAAGCCGAATACGAACGGATGCTGGCAAAAATTCCGCCCTATCGGACGAACCGTGACGGCGCCTTGGCGGAGTGGCTGGATCCCGCCTTCGAGGATCGCTATGAGCATCGGCATCTTTCGCATATCTACCCGCTGTTTCCCGGTCATGAAATTACCCGGGAATCGTCGCCGGAGCTGTTCAGCGCCTGCGAGAACGCGGTGCGGCTGCGCCGCATCGAGGCGCAAAGCGGCTGGTCGCTGGCCCATATGGCTTCCATCTACGCCCGGCTTGGCGATGGGGATCATGCGCTGGAATGTCTGGATATGCTGGCGCGCTCCTGTTTGCTGCCAAATCTGTTTACGCTCCATAACGATTGGAGAGGCATGGGGATTTGCATGGATATGCCTGCTGCCCCTGTTCAGCTCGATGCGAATATGGGATGGGTTCATGCGGTGCAGGAAATGCTGCTGCAGGTATCGCCTCGCATGGTTCGACTGCTCCCAGCCCTGCCTCAGCGCTGGCGCAGGGGCCGGTATGCCGGTTGGAGATTCCATACGGGGCAGATTGCCGCCGAGTGGGATGCCGATACCGGATGGCTGCAGGCCGAGCTTCACGCCGAGCGCCAGACCGATACCGTCGTTTCCTTGCCGGCATGGGCTGGAGCATGCTCATTCTCCGGAGAAGGGGATGTTCAGCCGTCGGAGCAGGGCCGCCGCTGCTTCGCCGTACGGCTGAGGCCTGGAGCACGGCTCACGTTCCGGTGCCGCCCCGATCGGTAAAGTGGGAACCTCGGGTACCCTAAGAAGCACCGATTCGTCGAACCGACCGGTTTCGCCTGCCCCGCATAACCAGTAAACGAAGAAAGGCACCTTTCGAACCCCGGCCTTGGGCCAATGTTCGAAGGTGCCTTTTTTAAGATACCAGCAAGTATAAACTTTGAAGGATCGAATGCCTGATATCGCAGGGAAAACTTCCGCTAAACGCGGTCAGTCTTCTTTGAGCGTACGTCGATAGACCTCTCTCTTATCATTCATGCATGAAATAAAGAATCGGATAAGTTCAGGGAACTCAAGACGATGTCAATCGGAAGCTTACTTCAACTGAACGCCGAATACCGAGCCCGGGGCACCGGCGAACACGATCGTGCCGTTCTCCGGCAGCTTAACTTCGTTCGAGCCGCTGACAAGGGAGTAGTTCAGGACCGTTCCCAGTTCGTCATAGACGGCAAATGCGCCTTCGGCAGGCAATGTGACGGTAAGGGTCTTGCCCTCCGCTCCTTTAGGAACCGTATACCATTTGGCGTATCCGTCGGATTGAATGGTCACCGTGGATCGCTTGCCCTTATACAGGGATTTGATGCCGTCCTCGCTCATATACAGCGTTCCGGAAGCGTTGAAATACTCGACACCCTTTTCTTTGGTGAACTCGATGTCCAGCGTATCCCGGCTGCCCGTGCCCGGAACGTTGTGCTTGGTCGTTGCCCGGTCCCGATCGGTGATTGCCATGTCGAGCACATAACCTTTAAGCTCAGGATTGCGGGCAATTTGCATGGTCGGCTTCATCATGAAGTAGGCGATGGAAGTGTATTTTTCGTTCAGCGGATAATAGGTTTTGCCCTCCCGCTTGCTCCAGGCCGCCTCGACGTCAGGGGTCAGCTTGTTCTCATCCAGCTTTTCGGCAAGATATTGGGAAATCGCTACCTGTCCGAGCTCCGGAACGGTGGCATATTGTCTTACCCAGAGATAGGTTCGGCCGTTGTCTTCCGTGACGAAGCTGGCTTTAATCGTGCCGGCCTCATCGACGAAGGCACCATCCTTGGTATAGATATACTTTTCTTCAGGATAATTGGGCACTTGCGGGACCGAGAGGCTGAGGACGCCTTTTGGATCCAGCTTCACCCGGATTTGCTGCTTGGAAGCACCGTAATAGCCGTCATACTTCAGCAGGTCGCTTGGCAGTTCGGCTTGCACCGGCTTGCCGAAGGATTTGTCGGGCTTGAACTCTTTAATCGTTCCCTTTTCCTTCAAAGCATGCAGCAGCAGCTGGGTTGCCAGCAGCTGGTTCGTCGAGCTGGAGCCGCCGGATGATAATACAGCCGCAGCCATGTCCTGCTCCGGAAGCACGATGAGGGAGGCATGGTACAGGATCGTATCCCCGCCCTTTACCAGAGCCTTCATGCCGTAGTCGTTAAACGGATACAGCCGCACGCTGTCCCAGCCGAGGCCGAAATCGAACGAGTTGTCCGCATCCTCCGGCCACAGGCCGCGCTTATACTCTTCCTGCTCCATCGCGCGTAAGGAGGACTCCGAAAGAATGCCCTCGGCTTCGCCGGTGAAGATGGTACCGAACTTGACGAGGTCTTCTGCGGTGGAGTAGATGCCCCCGGTTCCGATCACGTTGACCGTTTCGTTCGGCAGCTGCTCCGGATACGTCGGATAGTACAAGCCTGCCATTTGATCGAGATCCAGATTGTTCTGCGACGTCTTGGTATGATTCATTCCCAGCGGCTGCGTAAAATGCTCATGAATGAATGCGGTAAAATCTTTGCCGCTGACGCGCTCCACCAAAATTTCAGCCAAGGTAAAGCCGTCGTTGCAATATACGGAGAATGCGCCCGGATCTGCTTTTAACGTCTGGGTGGACAGCTGCTCAAGCAGCGTGTCGTGTGCGTAGGTGTCGTTATCCTCGAACAAAAAGGCGTTCCCAAGGCTGGAGCCTTGCAGGCCCGAGGAATGGTTAAGCAGCATGCGCGGGGTGATCTTCTTGTATCGCTCGTCTTTCATTTTGAATTCGGGTATGTACTGGACCAAAGGCGTATCTAGATTAATCTTTCCGGCCTCCACCAGCTTCATCACCGCTGCGGTCGTAAACACTTTGCTCGTGGACCCGATGCCGTACATCGTATCCTTCGTGAGCGGAATCTTTCCTTCTATATCGTTCATGCCCGATTGGCCCGATGCTTTAATCTCTCCGTTGTCGATTAGGGCATATTGGACGCTGATCGTACCGTACTGCTCGGTAAGAAGCGCCGCTTTCTCCGCAGCGATCTCCTTAAGTCCTTTGGCCGAGGCCGCCGGGTCACCGCTTGCAGCCATGACGCCTGATGGGACCAACAGGGTAAACGTGAGCAAACCTGCCAACATTCGTGAAAGTCGTTTCTTCAATGATAAACCTCCTTATGGTTGATGTATCACTTAGTACGTTTTACCAGCCCGAATGGTTCAATGTTTTTCGAAAAAAATTTCAAACCTTCTCCAAATCGCCCTCGACAAAAGAGAGCTTCAGCGCGTGAAACGGAAACTTGGCGGTTCCCTTCAGCTTCTTATCGTCGACCACGATGCGGCTCCCCGTTCTTGTCAGAATCGGGGTGTCCCCGTTGGACTCCAGAATGCAATCACCTCCAATCCGGCTGAGCAGGCGCCCTGTGAACGCCATGAGCTTCTCCGCCCAGTCCGGCTGATTCGGCAGGATGTCGAACCACAGGCTGAACCGGAGCGGCATGCCGTAATCCTCGCTTTTGAATATCAGTCCCTGTCCGCCTTCTTTGGCCGTCATGGTTGCCCAGTCGAATGAAATGACAAGCTCCTCCGCCGTATTTCGAATGACGTCCCCTTCACCGGCATGCAGCGTTACAAGCGTTGCGCTCAGTTCCTCGAACGATGAGCCTGTTCCCAAATATAAATTGTAAAACACCGAGATCCACTCCTATCTATTTTGGAAACCATCTCGTGATGGTCCCGTCTTTAACAACGAACAGCTCGTCAAGGCCCTCGATCGGCCAATCATCGAACTGCTTCATCAGCTTATCCATCGAGCCCGTGTAGTCGTCCAGATTCAGAACGATGCCGCCGGCCTGCCGCTCGGTTTTGCCAACAACCGTGGACCAGATATTCCGGACGTTGCCCGTATCAGGCGAATAACAGTCAAAGGCTTTGCCGTTGATCAGGAAATCGGGGTTGGACTCGGGCAGAATGCCGTGTCCGTTGCCGCCCTTCGTGCCGGGCAGCATTTCAACATCGTATCCTTGCGAGGCCAGCAGGTCGGCGGTTTCATTTTGCCGCATGATCGGCCGCGGATCATTGGGATCAGGCGTTTCATAGTTGCCTCGCGGCTCGCCGCCGGACGTAGTAGGCTCGGTCAAGCCGGACTCCTCCGGCTTGTTCTCCGGCGGATGATTTTCCCCGGATTTATTGTCGTCGGGTTTATTCTCATCGGGTTTATTCTCATCGGGCTTATTCTCGTCCGGTTTATTCTCGTCAGGTCTGTTATCTTCCGGTTTATCGTTGGGCTTGTTTTGGCCGGGTTTAGTGTCTTCCGGCTTATCGTTCGGCTGCCGGTTCTCGGGTTCCGGCTCCGGCTTTCCGTTCGGAGTTTCTTCATGGCGCTCAGGCATGCCCGGCGTGTCGCCGTCCGGCTTTGGTTTGAGGCCGAGCTTCGATTGAATGGCGTCCAGCAAGCCCTTTGCCCTCGGTCCCAGCCGGTCAGACAGCCATCTCAGCCCTCTTCCTACCGGAATCCGGTCGAGAAGAAAGGCCGTGAGCCCTGCCAGCATATGCTGCGGTGAAAGCAGCTTCTTCGGATCGCGGATGTAGCTGGCGATGCTGTGCCCGCTCGATGCGATATCGAGTCCGGTCAAGGCAAGCCCGAGAGCCGGCCAGAACCCGACGAACATAAAGCCTAAGGCGAATGCCCCGAGAACGATAGCTGCCTGCTCCCACCCGCTTAGGCGGTCCCACCAGTTCTGAAGCGAATCGAACAGGCAGGCGAAGCAGGCGGAATCCGGGGTCTGCATCATCTGAAATCCCGAGAAGACGCCTGCCACAAGCAGAAGAACGGCCAGGGCTCCGAGCAGCACCCCGTATTTTTGCAAATGCTCCTGAACGGTAAGTTCCCGGCTCTTAGCCTCTTCATTCCCATATAGAAAGGAGAAGCCGAGCTCACGTCTTGCTCTGTAAAAGGCAAGGAGGTTTCCGAACCTTTTTCTGCTGCTGAACAGCGCGATTATGGTGTGAAACAACTCGGAGAACGGATTAAGAATGGATTCCTGACCGTACCTAGGCAGGCGCTGTCTAACTTTGTTCAAGTCAACGTAGTCCATGACCAAGCCGCCCGCCAGCATAATCAGGAACACATCTTTGACCCGGTAGCCTTCCCCGGTCCACTCATGGATGGTCATGATCCAGTCCGGCAGCCGGTTTTGCCCGTTCCATGCCACATGATTCAATATGGCCCAGAGCAGCAGGATGACCGGAAACAGGTAGACCCACGGAGTCAGCTTATGGCGGAAACGGACGGCGAATCCAACGCCAAGGGAAATCACGGCGGTATGTAAGGGATGGCCTTCACTCATCATTAACGGAACAATGCTTTCCTCGAAGTATCCCGGAAATAGGGTAAACAGGTCCCAATGGATCGTTTTGCCGCCCAACAACGTTACGCTGTAGTCGTACTGCCGGGCAAGATAGCCGTCATTGACCCAGCGCCTGGAAAGCTCCTCGATAAGTTGGAAGCCGACGCCCGGGGCTGCGCCCAGGAGCACGTAATCGCTAAGGCTTAGCGCAGACGCCCTGCGGGAGAAGAACAGGAATGCCGCGAGCGGCAGCAGCTTCAGGGCTTCTTCCACGATCGGGGTGGCCACCGCCATGGACCAGGTATCCGATGTGCGGCCGCCAAAGATCAGGTGCAGCAGCTGAATCGTAAGATTCGTAAGCGGCACGACCAGAATTACCCCGGACAGCACCAACAGACTGACATGCTTCCACGGCAGCGTTTTGCTCCGGCAGAGCAGCCAGAACTGCAGCAGCACGTAGAATGACCAGAGGTACTGGACCATCATGAGACGGGAATCCCTAATAAAGATGAGGCTGATTAGGAGAAAGATCAAGGAAAGCCAGGAAAATGCGTAGTAAACCTTTACGACCAAAGGGTGCTTCGCGAGCCAGGCGCGCGCCGCTTCGTATACACTCTCCACCGCATCCCGAATGCGGGTTCGGACCATCGTGATGGACATCGTTACCATGCTCCCCTCCCGTGAATGACCAAGCTTTTGCGCGAGAATCGGCGCGGGTTCGGATGATTCTTTTTTCAATATTTTTACACATTCCCGGATTCGTGTGAACCAATATAAGGAAACTTCCCGAGCGGCCGTGCAAAAATGATGCCAACGTATGAGAAGCAGGGGTGCGGAAATACCCATATCCTTAATTCCGCCCATTTAACAAGCCGGGCAAAGGCTGCTCCCGAGCCCTTCACCAATTTTACTGCTCTACTTTCGCAAAAGCCTGTTTCACATTCTGGTCTCCGCCGGTTTGCCCATGATACGGGCATTCCGCCCAATCAGATCATCATGGATTCCGCAAGCGAAGTTCTCTATAATCTTATATAATGAAACCAGCACAGGCCTAAGGAGGAGTAGCATGAAGTTTCGCGTTTCCGCCGTGCAGTACCATCTGCACACGATCCAATCGTTTGATGATTTCGCTCAGCAATCGGAGCATTACATACGGACAGCCGAGGAGTTTGAAGCTAATTTCGTGCTGTTTCCCGAGTTCTTCACAACCCAGCTGATGTCCATTGGAGACGACCAAGGCAGGGCATTATCGATCAATGATTTGCCGGATTTCACGGACCGCTATCTGGAGCTGTTCATCCGTCTTGCGAAGCAATATGACATGCATATTATCGGCGGCACGCATGTGATTCGCCGGGCAGGAAAGCTGTATAACGTGGCGCATCTGTTTTACCCGGACGGCCGCGTGGCCGAGCAGGCCAAGATCCATATCACCCCGTCGGAGGTTACCGGATGGAATATGGGGGCAGGCGAGGGGCTCGAGGTGTTCGAGACCGAGTATGGCACGATTGCCATGCTGACCTGCTATGATATCGAATTCCCCGAAATTGTGCGGATGGCGAAGGCCAAGGGCGCCGACGTTATTTTCTGTCCGTCCTGCACGGATGACCGGCACGGCTTCCACCGCGTCCGTTATACGAGCCACGCCCGTGCGATCGAGAATCAGGTCTATGTCGTATTGACCGGAACGGTCGGCTCGCTGCCGACGGTCGATTTGATGCGGGCCAATTTCGGCCAGGCGGCCATTATTACGCCGAATGACATTCCGTTTCCTCCGAAGGGACTGCTGGCGGAAGGCGAGCTGAACCACGATATGATTATTACGGCCGATCTGGATTTAGACCTGTTATATCAGGTCCGGGAGAAAGGTTCCGTTACGACGTGGCGCGACCGCCGCACGGATCTTTATCCGGATTGGGAGTAAACGGATCGCTACAAAACACGGAAAGGCAGGGGGCGGCATGAGCAGCTATTTTCAGCGGTTTTACGTATTTGACGGCGACCGGCCGGTACCGGTTGTCATTCGCGGCTATACGGCGGACGATTTCGACGAGCTGATCGTAATTCAATCTGAAACCTTCCCGCCGCCGTATCCATCCGAGCAGTGGTGGAACAAGGAACAGCTGACCCAGCATGTAACCCGGTTTCCCGAGGGCGCGTTATGCGTGGAGGCAGACGGGGTGCTGGCCGGATCGATTACCTCGCTGATCGTGGATTACGATCCTTCGGAGCCGGCTCATTCCTGGGCGGATACAACGGACAACGGGTATATCCGGACCCATAAACCGGACGGCAATACGCTTTATATCGCGGATATATGCGTGAGACCCCGGTTTCGTAAACTGGGGCTGGGCAAATGGCTGATCCAGTCGCTGTACCATTTGACCGTGCAGCGCGGGCTGGACCGCCTGTTGGGCGGCGGCCGGATGCCGGGCTATCACAAGTATGCGGACAGGACGAGTGCCGAATCCTATCTGGAGGCGGTCGTCCAGGGGAAGCTGCATGACCCGGTGATTACGTTCCTGCTTCGCTGCGGGCGCACGCCGATCGGCGTCGCGGCCGATTATCTGGAGGATGAGGAGTCATGCAATTACGGGGCTTTGATGGAATGGCTCAATCCGTTTAAAGCTGTACGGGGCGGGCTTAATTGAAGTCTTCCATAGCTATGTTATGCACGGATGAAGAGTCATAATCTACGACCATTAATGAAGGGGGCTTTGCAGTCATGGAATATATTCGGATTACTAGTATCGAGGACCCGCTGTTTCGCAGCATGCACAATCTGATGAAAGAGGTGTTCCCGCCTGAGGAGGTGCTGGAATACGAGCTGTGGAAGGAGCCGCTTGAGGATCCCGGCATCCGCGTGTTTGTAGCGCTGCTTGAAGGGGAAGTGGTCGGGACGACCGAGTACCGGTATTACGAGGATTGGAACGTGGCGATGACCGACTTTACGATCATCGGCCGGGAAGGACTCGGCATCGGCCGGTTCCTGGCGCAGCATCGTTTGAAGGACCTGCATGCCCTTGCGGCCGCCAACGGGAAAGAACTGCTGGGCATGTTCGCCGAAATCTATGATCCATATCGGGTCAGCGACTACGAATTCGGCGGAATCAAGCCGATGGATCCGTTTGTACGGCGCGAGGTGCTCTCGCATCTTGGCTACAAACGTACCGATATCGACTATGTTCACCCGTCCTGGAACAACGACGGAGAGGCGGTAACCGGCCTGGACTTCTGCTTCATGCCGAGCGATGACAGCATGTCGGAGCTGCCTGCCGAGCTGATCGTGAATTTCCTGACGCGCTACTACGCCGTCCTGCCGGAAAAGCCGCAAGCATGGCTTGATATGGTGGCAAAGCTCAAGCAGCGGGAGAAGGTAGCGCTGCTGCCCCTGTAATTTATGGAAGCTTGGTTCCCTGGGGAACCAAGCTTTTTCTTATCCCTGCTTTTAGAACAGAAGGTCGGCCGGTAGCCTGATGCCGTGAGGGGCGGCATGGAAAATAAGCAGGCTTTTTGTCGCAAAGTATGGCGCAAACCCTGCGTGAAGAAGTATAATTTCTGAAGTATTGTACCATCCTCATTTGAATTGCCGGCCCATACTGGATATATTAATACAATAGGTAGAAAAAAGAGGAGCGTATCATGAACGACCGAAAACAAGCGACCATCCGTCTTCAAAGTCTTCACGAAGGCGAGAATACGGTTCAGGAGCTACCGGCTGAGGTGATCTCCAAAGGGAAGGCCTTGTATGTCCGGTATATCGAACCGAAGATGGGACCGCATCAGGGAGAAACCCGGGCGATGCTGAAGCTGACCGAAGATGAGCTGAAGCTTATCCGCCACGGGGAAGTGGAATCTGAACAGACGTTCAGATTAGGACAGAGGCTGCCGGGATTTTACCGTTCTCCATTCACCTCGTTTAATCTGTCTACGCACACTCAGCGCCTGGAGCTT
This sequence comes from Paenibacillus sp. FSL W8-0919, assembly GCF_038003785.1. Taxonomy (NCBI): domain Bacteria; kingdom Bacillati; phylum Bacillota; class Bacilli; order Caryophanales; family Paenibacillaceae; genus Paenibacillus; species Paenibacillus sp. FSL W8-0919. Next base: position 1,050,182 of record NZ_JBBOPV010000001.1, on the reverse strand, counting down.
GCCGTGGAAGGTATGTCCGGACGCGCTGCATGGGTGTATGATCTATACGTGCTCGATGAGTTTTCGGGGCACTTTTCCATAAGTTTGACTATTCAGGAGGCTCATGAATCATGACATTGAATCCACTAGACCATATTAACGGGCTGGTCGCGGAAGCGGTGGCCGATGCCGCCGTCGCTGCCGGACTGGTATCCCGCGAGGAGCTTCCGGCAATTACGCTGGAGGTCCCTAAGGATAAATCGCATGGGGACTTGGCTACGAACGCAGCGATGCAGCTGACCCGGATCGCCAAGAAGAACCCGCGCCAGATTGCCGAGGCGATCCTGGAGCATTTGGATACGGCGAAAGCCTCGATTGAGAAGGCCGAGATTGCCGGGCCCGGTTTTATTAACTTTACCTTGAACAAAAGCTATCTTTACCCGGTCGTTGCCCTGGTTCACGAGCAAGGGGAGCGTTACGGACGTGTCGATATCGGCCAAGGCCGGAAGGTTCAAGTGGAGTTTGTCAGCGCCAACCCGACGGGCAGCCTCCATCTTGGACATGCCCGCGGAGCGGCAGTCGGCGACGCGCTGTGCAACGTGCTGGACTATGCGGGTTATGAAGTAACGCGGGAGTACTACATCAATGATGCAGGCAACCAGGTCGTCAATTTGTGCAAATCGCTAGAAGCGCGGTATTTGCAGGAGCTTGGCCAAGAGGCTGAAATGCCGGAGGACGGCTACCACGGCGAAGATATCAAGGGCTTTGCCAAAGAGCTTGTCGCAGAGAAGGGCGATTCTCTTCTGGCGATGAATCCCGGCGAACGGACCGCATTTTTCCGTCAATTCGGGCTTGAGAAGGAGCTCGACAAGATCAAGCGCGATTTGAATCGGTTCCGCGTGCATTTTGACGAATGGTTCAGCGAAACCTCGCTGTACGAGGACGGACTGGTGGAGAAGTCGCTCGAGGAGCTGAAGGCCAAGGGCGAAGCTTATGAGAAAGACGGAGCGGTCTGGCTGCGCACAACGGACTACGGGGATGACAAGGACCGGGTCCTGGTTAAAAATGACGGGACCTACACCTATCTGACGCCGGACATCGCCTACCACCGCAACAAATACGAGCGCGGCTATGACCGCATCATCAACATTTGGGGCGCTGACCACCACGGCTATATTCCCCGTATGAAGGCGGCCATGGAGGCGCTGGGCAACGATCCGGAAAAGCTGACGGTATTGATCGCGCAGATGGTCAGCCTGTTCCAGAACGGCGAGAAGGTGAAGATGTCCAAGCGTACCGGCAAAGCGGTCACGATGGAGGATCTGATGGATGAAGTAGGCGTGGATGCGATCCGCTACTTCTTCACGATGCGGAGCATGGACTCCCATCTCGATTTCGACATGGACCTGGCGGTTTCCACCTCCAATGAAAATCCGGTGTTCTACGTTCAATATGCGCATGCCCGCATATGCAGCGTATTCCGTCAAGCGGAGGAGCAAGGGATTGCGCTCCTTCCGCTTTCCGAGGTTAACCTCGGCGTGCTCACGGCGGAGCATGAATATGACATTTTGCGCAAAATCGGCGAGCTTCCGCAAGAGGTGTCGGTTGCTGCCGAAAACTACGCGCCGCACCGGATCATCCGTTATGTATACGAGCTGGCTTCGCTGTTCCACAGCTATTATAAAGCCCAGCGCGTAATTACCGAGGATGCGGAGCAGACGCAGGCACGCCTTGCGCTGCTGGGAGCCGTGCGCACGGTTATCGCGAACGTGCTGCGCCTGGTCGGCGTATCGGCGCCGGAACGGATGTAGGATTCGACCATACGCATAATCATCGACAGCCGCTTATCCATGATGGAAAGCGGCTGTTTCTATAGGCAGCGGCGTACGGGAGCTATTCGATTCGGGCATGCCGAAGCGTTCTATAATTTCATGCCCTCGCGCAAAAACTTCAGGGCATTTACCTCTCCGTCGGAAGCGCTGAAGCCCTTCTTCAGTTTAAGAGGGGTGGAGGTGCGGCGCAGCAGGGACTTGACCGTCGCCTGTTTAAGGTCAGGCTTTTGGGCGAGGAGCAGTGCGATTGTTCCGCTGATATGCGATGTGGCCATGGAGGTGCCGCTCATCTCATGATATTTGCCTTGCAGCCACGTGGATACGATTTTGTCGCCGGGGGCGTAGATATCGACAAATTGCCCACGGTTGCTGAACGCGGGGATCTTGCGGTTCCGGTCGGTTGCTCCAACGGAAATGGTATGGGGGTAGCGGGCCGGGTAATCGGCCGTGCGGCGCTTGCCGTCATTTCCGGAGGATGCAACGATAATAAGGCCTGCCTGATTGGCCTTGCTGACGATATCAAGCAAGGTTCTGCTCCGGGTCTGCATGCCGAAGCTCATATTGATGATATTGACCTCGGCCCGGACACACCAGTCAATCGCCGTTATGATGTCCGATACAAAGGCCGACCCATTGTGATCAAAGGCTTTCACCGGGTAGACCACCGATCTGGGCGCAACGCCAATCATGCCTTGCGTGCTGTTCGCTGCAGCAATCGTGCCTGATATATGCGTGCCGTGCCCGTTGTCATCATATGGCGGGATGTTCCGGTTAACGAGATTGACCCCCTTGGTCAGGGAGTATCTCAAATCCGGGTGGGCGAAATCCACACCCGTATCAATAACGGCAATCTTGATCCGATGACCTGTTGAGATTGACCAGGTTTGCGGGGCTTTGATCTGTTTGATTCCCCATGGGATCCCGGTTAGCGTTCCAATGCTTCCCTGTATCGCTTGGATATGAACCTGGTGATCCTCCTCGATCATCAGCTCGTTCCGGAATTCCGCCTCAAGCTTTGCAGTTTGGGACGCCGGAGCGATGATGGTCCGGACAAGCGGCGAGAAGCTGACTGAACCGTCGAGGCGGCTTTTTCCGGTGAGTCGCTTCCATTCGCTGATGCACGCATGGTACAGCTTAGGGTCATGAAACGTCAGGAGCCGCCGGTTCTCTCCCCGGACGTTCCGCATAGGGTTCGTCTCCGCAAGTAGTGATTGCATGATCCGGGTGTAGTCCATGTGTGGCAATCTCCCTTCTCGATGAACCGTTGCTTCAGTATTGTATGAGCCGGGGAGGGAGCCCGAATGGGACGCAGCCCTTTTTCCGGGAAATAGGCCCTGTTTCGCGTGTCAAAGCGATAGGGCGAACATAAGATACATGGAGGGAGCCTGCAGAGGTTCTTTCATCTATCCCGTAAGGAGTCGATCCTAGGGGCGGATACAGTCGGAAGGCGGAGACGATGAGTCTCCGCCTTTTTCCATGCATAAGATGCCAACCGCATAAAAACTTGATTTTTATGTTTAAATAGGTTTTACTTAGTTTTGATAATGGATATGTTGAGGGTATAACGTGAAGATTGTGTGAGAGGAAGTGTGCGTTAGTGAGTAATCCGCTCAATTTAAAGATCGATCCGGAGAAGATCCAGGAAATCCCGATGGTTGACCTGGCTTTTATGGTTCTGAAGGCGGCCAATACGCCGTATTATTACCGTGACCTGATGAATGAGGTGGCCAAGCTTCGCGGCTTTACGGAAGAAGAGATTAACGAAACGATTGCCCAGTTATATACCGAGATCAATATAGACGGACGTTTCGCTTGCGTTGGAACGAATCTGTGGGGATTGAAGCGCTGGTATCCTCTGGAGCGCTCCGAGGATCCGATTGCGAACGCCAAGCGCCCTCGCATCATCAATGATGAAGACGATGACGACGATGACTTCACCGATGAAGAGGATACGTACAGCGTGGATGACGTCGAAGACGATTACGACAGCCTGGATGACGAAGATGACGATCTCTTCGCCGAGGACGACGATGCTGACGCTGACGTTGACGACGATGTCGTGATCGATGACGACGATTTGGACGATGAGGATGCCGAAGCGGAGGAAGAAGAGAATCTGGATGGCGAGGAATTCGAAGAGGAAGATCTGGATTAATCCGTGATCGAATACCTTGGAATATGACTTGCCGCGGCCAGTTTCAGCAGGTCGTGAACGGGATTGGGAAATAGGGGGATTTTAAGCCTGTTTCTTCCCTTGACAAGCAGACAAGGCACAGAGTAAACTATTGCTTGGGCTTATGATTGTGGATTAAAATATGTTTAATATAAAAGTGCCCCGTTACTACTCGGGGTCACTTTTTTTGTTTTTATGAGCAGGTGTAGGGGTGTCTTCGGAAGGAGGACGCATCCTTGCTCATAGGGATGTCTTCTACAAGACCTCATGATCGATCTGGATGTAGTCTTTGCAGAAGACAAGGATGAAGGTATCAGAACCTGTTCCTGCCCGAATACGCATGATCGGAAGATCTGTGCGCTTATCGTGGGCCGCCTGGATGGATTGCCCACGCGAAGAGGCGGGGACGGTTTGTAATAGGTCGGAGGTCAGCTCGCTCACCCTTAGGGAAGCGGGCCGTGCTTTTTGTTGGTCCCCTCTGATGAATCTGGGGAAAACGGGTTAGGATAAACATCATATGTCGCCTGAAGTTATGGAGATTATATAGGAGGGTTTTTAACAGTGACAAAGTATATTTTTGTAACAGGCGGGGTTGTATCATCTCTCGGGAAGGGAATTACCGCCGCTTCGCTCGGCCGATTGCTGAAGAACAGAGGACTCAAGGTAACGATTCAGAAGTTCGATCCGTACATTAATATAGATCCGGGCACGATGAGTCCCTATCAGCATGGCGAAGTATTCGTAACGGACGACGGTGCGGAAACCGACCTGGACCTCGGGCACTATGAGCGATTCATCGATATCAATCTGTCGAAGAACAGCAATGTTACGACAGGGAAAGTATATTCCTCGGTAATCAGCAAGGAGCGCCGCGGCGAATATTTGGGCGGTACGGTACAGGTCATTCCGCATATTACGAATGAAATCAAGGAGCGCGTATTCCGTGCAGGACGTGAAGCCGGCTCGGATGTGGTCATTACCGAAATCGGCGGTACGGTCGGCGATATCGAGAGCCTTCCGTTCCTTGAAGCGATCCGTCAGATCAAGAGTGATGTCGGCCGCGAGAACGTGATGTATATCCATGTAACCCTCATTCCATTTATTAAAGCTGCCGGCGAAGTGAAAACGAAGCCGACCCAGCATAGCGTGAAAGAGCTCCGCAGCATCGGCATTCAGCCGAATGTCATCGTATGCCGTACGGAGCATGAGCTTTCGACGGAGATGAAAGCCAAAATCGCGCTCTTCTGCGACATCGATCCGAACGCAGTTGTGGAATGCCGCGATGCGTCCTCTCTGTACGAGGTGCCGCTGAACTTGCGTGACGAGGGTCTTGACGAGATTGTCGTCAACCACTTGAAGCTGACTACGCCGGCGCCTGACATGAGTGAATGGGAGGCTCTGGTTGAGCGCGTATCCAAGCTGGAGAAGACGGTTGAGATTGCCATCGTGGGTAAATACGTGGCGCTTCATGATGCTTACCTCAGCGTGGTCGAATCTTTGTCGCATGCCGGATTCGATGCCAATGCCGAAGTGAAGATCCGCTGGGTGAATGCCGAGGAGATTACGGACGAGAACGTGGAAGAAGCTTTGAACGGAGTCGGGGGCATCCTCGTACCGGGCGGATTCGGCGATCGGGGGATCGAAGGCAAGATCAGCGCGATCCGGTATGCCCGTGAGCGCAACATTCCGTTCTTCGGCATCTGCCTTGGCATGCAGGTATCGGTAATCGAGTATGCCCGTTCCGTCTTGGGATTGCAGGGGGCGAACAGCTCCGAAATCGATCCGGCCACCGAATATCCGGTCATCGATCTTCTGCCGGAGCAGAAGGATGTCGAGGACTTGGGCGGAACGATGCGCCTCGGCTTGTATCCGTGCAAGCTGGCTCCGGGCTCGCTGGCCGAAGCCTGCTACAAGGACGAGCTGGTGTATGAGAGACATCGTCACCGGTATGAGTTCAACAACCAATACCGCGAGGACATTGAAAAGACAGGATTGCGCATTTCCGGGACGTCGCCGGACGGACGTCTGGTCGAAATCGTGGAGATGCCGGGCCATCCTTGGTTCCTTGCCGTGCAATTCCATCCGGAATTCACATCGCGTCCGAACCGCCCTCAGCCGCTGTTCCGCGAATTCGTGAAAGCTTCGATTCAGCATCAGGTGTAATCGGCGAGCTATAGCAGACTGCGCCCATTCCAACGCATAATAGTCCCCTTTAAGCAGACCTTGAGGCGGTTTGCTTAAAGGGGATTTTTTATGCTGAGCAGGCATCATACCTTTTAACAGCAATGGGTATTTCTGTGTTTTGGCAGGGCATTATTTTCCAGAAATTTTTCGAAAGTAAGGAAGGATTTCGACTACAGCGGGCGAATACAGATAATGGTCGGTTTATGGGGCGTTAAGGGCTCTTAGATTTGTGTATCATCAATGCCATTTAAGGATCGGGAGGCTTTGAAGAATGAACGAACCAAGCAAACACAAAGTGTTGATCGTAGATGACCAGAACGGAATTCGGATTCTGCTAGTGGAAGTGTTCAGCAGCGAGGGATATGAAACGTTCCAGGCCGCCAACGGCAAGGCGGCTTTGGAGATCGTGAAGCTGCATGCGCCGGATTTGGTACTGCTCGATATGAAAATTCCGGGGATGGACGGGCTTGAGATTCTAAAGCATATTAAACAGATGAATCCGGATATCAAGGTCATCATGATGACGGCCTACGGCGAGCTGGATATGATTAAGGAAGCGACGGATCTCGGCGCGCTGATGCACTTTACGAAGCCCTTTGATATCGACGAGATGCGGCAGGCCGTCAATATGCAGCTGAAAGGCGCGGCGAACAAGATAGGTTAAGCTATGAATTCTGCTTCAATGGCGGAGTTCTTTTTTTGCCAATATGTGATGCAGGGGATTCGGGAAATGCTTGTTTAGTATTTACGACGCGATGTGGTATAATATATGCGTATGTTATGTCGGCTTTAAACCATAGACAAACTAAGCATCTTTAGGAGGATGAAACCATGCCATTAGTATCAATGACAGATATGCTGAACAAAGCGCTCGAAGGCAAGTATGCTGTTGGTCAGTATAACATCAACAACCTTGAGTGGACTTACGCGATTCTGGAAGCGGCTGAGCAAGAGAAATCCCCGGTTATTCTCGGTGTTTCTGAAGGCGCAGCACGTTACATGGGCGGCTTCAGCACCGTTGTGCACATGGTTAAAGGTCTGATGGAGGACCTGAAAATCACGGTTCCAGTAGCGATTCATCTGGACCATGGATCCAGTGTCGAGAAATGTAAAGAAGCGATCGACGCGGGCTTCACTTCGGTCATGATCGATGATTCCCACAGCCCGATCGACACAAATATTGCAACAACGAAGCAAGTTGTCGAGTATGCTCATGCCAAGGGAGTATCCGTTGAGGCAGAAGTGGGCATGGTAGGCGGCCAAGAAGATGACGTGATCGGCGATGTTATGTACGCGAAGCTTGATGACTGCGTGCGCATCGTGAACGAGACGGGCATCGACACGCTGGCACCTGCGCTTGGCTCCGTACACGGACCATACAAAGGCGAACCAAACCTCGGTTTCAAAGAGATGGAGGAAATTCGCGATGCCGTGAAGCTTCCGCTCGTTCTTCATGGCGGAACAGGTATCCCGACGCATGATATCAAAAAAGCGATCTCGCTCGGTACTTCCAAAATCAACGTCAACACCGAGAACCAAATTTCGTTCACGAAAGTGGTTCGCGAAGTGCTCGCCGCTAAACCAGAAGCTTACGATCCTCGTACGTTCTTGAAGCCAGGCCGTGAAGCGATCAAAGAAACGGTTGTCGGCAAAATCCGCGAGTTCGGCTCCAACAACAAAGCTTAAATTCCATACCTATTCCGAATCCCTTATTGCCCTTGGCGGCTATAACAGTAGATTTGGAATCATCTAAGATATGTTTAGGCTGTCTTATGCTGCACCTTGAATTGGAAAGGCACCGGTTTTCTTGCGGTGCACTTTCCTTTTCATTTACTTACGAACGACTGCCATCAGAACCATTTCCGGCTGCGAAGTGATGTAGGGGGACCCGAAAGCTTATGGAAAAATTGATGATCAGCGGTGGACGCCCACTGCGAGGCACAGTCACCATCAGCGGTGCCAAGAACAGTGCTATAGCGTTAATTCCCGCCGCAATCCTGGCGGATTCAGAAGTCATACTCGATAACTTGCCGCTGCTCAGCGACGTGGCGGTGTACGCCGAAATGCTGAGAGATATCGGCGGAGAGGTATCATGGGAAGGCAATCAGATGAGAATCGATCCTTCTGATATCAAGTCTATTCCGATGCCCAACGGACCCGTGAAGAAACTGCGCGCCTCCTATTATATGATGGGTGCTATGCTTGGAAGATTTAAAGAAGCCGTGATCGGCCTGCCGGGCGGCTGTAATTTTGAACCTCGCCCGATCGACCAGCACATCAAGGGGTTTGAAGCGCTTGGCGCAACCGTGACGAATGAGCACGGTTCCATTCATCTGCATGCCAAGGAGCTGCGGGGCGCTAAGATCTACCTAGATGTAAGCAGTGTCGGCGCGACGATTAATATCATGCTGGCGGCTGCCAAAGCCAAAGGCTCCACAATTATCGAAAATGCGGCCAAAGAGCCTGAAATCATAGATGTTGCTACCCTTCTAAACTCAATGGGAGCCGTCATTAAAGGCGCCGGAACGGAGACAATCCGGATTGAAGGCGTTACGGAAATGCACGGCTGCCGTCACTCGATTATCCCGGATCGGATTCAAGCCGGCACCTACATGATTGCCGCTGCCGCCACGCGCGGCGATGTTCTCATCGACAATGTTATTCCGAAGCATCTGGAAGCGTTAACCGCGAAGCTGATCGAGATGGGCGTCGGCATCGAGGAGCTGGATGAGAGCATCCGCGTAATCGGCAAAGACCGATACAATCACGTGGATGTTAAAGCCCTGATTTATCCCGGATTCGCAACAGATCTGCAGTCGCCGATGACCAGTCTGCTTACGCAAGCCGAGGGAGTCAGCGTTCTTAGTGATTTTGTATATAGCAACCGGTTCAAGCATGTGCCGGAACTGATTCGGATGGGCGCCAAGATTCGCGTGGAGGGACGCTCCGCGATTATCGAAGGAGGCCCGCTGAATGCAGCGAAGGTCAAAGCGACGGACCTCCGTGCCGGCGCGGCGTTGGTCATTGCCGGGCTTACGGTGCCGGAGGGCGTAACCGAGGTCAGCGGCGTACAATTTATTGACCGCGGCTACGACCATTTGGTCGAGAACCTCCGAATGCTCGGGGCCGACGTATGGCGCGAGACCGAAGAAGAATAATTTTCACCCAGGATGAGGGAAATATGCCGTCTTTACTGCATATCTCCCTCTAATTTGGGTAATGCTTATCTAGTAAAGTGTAAAGTAACTCATAGAATGATAGACTTTTTTTACAATCATACTGAAGGCTTGAACGTGAAAAGACACGAAAAAATTGAATAGGTGGTTATTAAATGGATTTACAAATATCCGATTTGGAAGGCATGAAGCTAACGGATCTGTATAAGCTGGCCAAGAAATACCAGATTCCGTACTACGGGCAGTTGAAGAAGAAGGAACTGATTTTTGCCATTCTTCGGGCCCAGGCTGAACAGAGCGGTTTAATGTTCATGGAGGGCGTGCTTGAAATCTTGCCGGAGGGCTACGGATTTCTCAGACCGATCAATTACTTGCCGAGCACGGAAGACATTTATATTTCGGCATCCCAGATCCGCAAATTCGATCTGCGTACCGGTGATCTGGTTTCAGGCAAATGCCGGGCGCCTAAAGAGAATGAACGATACTTCGGTCTGCTTCAGGTGAATGCCGTCAACGGCGAGAATCCTGCGGTAGCGGCAGAACGACTGCACTTTCCAGCCTTGACTCCTCTATACCCGCAAGAAAAGCTTGTTCTCGAAACATCCCCTAATCAGTTGTCCACCCGAATCATGGATTTGCTCGCACCGGTAGGTCTAGGACAACGCGGTTTGATTGTGGCACCGCCCAAAGCAGGGAAAACGCTCCTCTTAAAAGAAATTGCCAACAGCATCTCAACCAATTATCCAGATATCGAACTGTTTGTTTTGCTTATCGACGAACGTCCGGAGGAAGTAACGGACATGCAGCGCTCAGTCAAGGGAGAGGTGGTTGCTTCCACGTTCGATGAGCTGCCGGAGAACCATATTAAAGTGGCTGAACTGGTGCTCGAGCGTGCATTACGCTTGGTGGAACATAAGAAGGATGTCGTGATCCTGCTTGACAGCATCACCCGTCTTGCCCGTGCCTACAACCTGGTCATCCCGCCATCGGGCAGAACGCTTAGCGGCGGTATTGATCCTGCGGCGTTCCATCGTCCGAAGCGTTTCTTCGGTTCGGCACGGAACGTGGAGGAAGGCGGAAGCCTGACGATTCTGGCAACTGCGCTGGTCGATACCGGCTCGCGCATGGATGATATCATTTACGAGGAATTTAAGGGTACAGGAAACATGGAGCTTCATTTGGACCGCCGATTTGCGGAGCGCCGTATTTTCCCGGCAATCGACATTCGCCGCTCGGGCACACGGCGTGAAGAAGTGCTCTTGAACAAGGAGGAGCTGGATACGATCTGGGCCATTCGTAAGAACATGAACGATTCGGCCGATTTCGTGGAGGGCTTCTTGAAAAAAATGCGTGACAGCAAAAACAACGCGGAATTTTTGGCAGCATTTGATGTCAGTGCGAACAGCAGCGGATCGGGCAGCTCGGGCAATCCGGCCAGACGTCCGTCCCGTGCATCGCAGACGGCTGCCCCTCAAAGCTAATCCCGAGTACGAAAGCCGGAGAATAGGAGATCAACATGTATTTGGTTTACGCAGATGAACAAGGAAACGTCTATGATCATCCCGAGCTGTTCGGGTTAGCCCGCAGCGCAGATATGATCGTTGAAATATTGGAGGATGAATTAATTCCATTGCCGGAAGGGGCAACGCTGGTCGGACTGCCGAACACCCGCGCCATCGGAATGGATCCCGAGAGCGGTGAGATGCTGCCGCTGGAGGAGGGCTATACCGCGGTAGGTGCTCTGCTTCCGCAGGGCTTTACCCGCCTGTGCCTGCCTGGGTATGTAAAGACCGACAAGGAATACAAGCTCCCGCTCTTCGGATATTCCGCCGTCGTGTGGAAAGACGGAGCCTTCTATACAACGGCCCGGCTGTCCGATGATCCGGAGAAGTGGAATCCGGTTAATTGCGATCTGAATGAGCTTGAGCTTGGAGTAAAGCGGCTGACCGAGAAGTATCCTGATAACCGGTTGTACGAGCATCTCTCGAATTGTGCGCTCGGGTATGAATGCCTTACCGCCTCCAACACCTTCCTGAATCGCTGGGAGGGCGCTGTGCCGGTATCCTATTCCTGCAATGCGGGCTGTTTTGGCTGCATATCGGAACAACCGGATGACAGCGGCTTCGTTGCGCCTCAGACGCGGATGAACTTCCGACCACGGGTGGATGAGCTGGTGCAGGTTATGATGGAGCATCTCAAGACGCCGGATTCAATTATCAGCTTCGGCCAAGGCTGTGAAGGTGAGCCTTCCACGCAGGCCAAGATCATTATCGAGGCAATGAGAGAGGTTCGTTCCCGGACCGACATGGGTTATATCAATATCAATACAAATGCGGGTCTGACCGACTTTATCCGCGGCATTGTCGATGCAGGGCTTGATCTTATGCGGGTAAGTACGATCAGTGCGCTGGATGATCACTATAACGCATACTACAAGCCGCGGGCCTACACATTGGCTAATGTGGAAAAATCTTTGCGCTACGCATCCGATCAAGGCGTGTATACGTCGATCAACTACTTGATCTTCCCGGGCGTAACGGATCGCGAGGAAGAGCTTGAAGCGATGATCGAGTTTGCCCGCCGTACCGGACTTCGTCTCATTCAGCTTCGGAATCTGAACATTGATCCGGAGAGCTATCTTGAGCTGATTCCTCCGGCACGGGGAGAGATTCTTGGGATGAAGCAAGCCATTGAAATTATGCAGGCCGAGCTGCCTGATGTCGTGATCGGTTCCTACACGCATGTTCCTCCCGCCGGTCAGGCGCGGCCTAAGAAAAAGCCTTTAATGAGCTAATTAATGTAGCTGTCGGTAGAGATTTGTCCATCTTGTTTGTAGACGAAGGATGGGAAGCCCATCCATAAACGATGCTTAAGCAAGCATGTTTGCGAGAATCTCCTAAAATCAGGTCCTGGATCCAGTTTTGAGCTTGGCTGAGTATTTGTGTGCGGGCTATTGCGCAATGAAAAATGCCGTGATATACTGATTTTATGTGTCCATATAACTCTGGGTCCGCATGAGGCTCAGGGCGGAAAGAGGTGAAAGGTATAATGAAACAAGAGATTCAACCGAAATATCACGTTACTACAGTAACCTGCGCATGCGGTAACACGTTCGAAACAGGTTCTGTAAAGCCGGATCTTCGTGTCGAGATTTGCTCTAACTGTCACCCGTTCTTCACAGGTAAGCAGAAATTCCTGGATGCTGGCGGTCGTGTTGATAGATTCAAAAAGAAATACGGTATCTAATAACAAGCCCTTCGCCTTTACTGGCCGAAGGGTTTTTGTTTTATTATGGCAGGGCGGGGGGTGACAACTTCTTCCGTCGGTTGCATTTTTGGTGCCCATGCGCTATACTAAAGTTCGCCGTGCTAGATGGGGAGGTAGCGGTGCCCTGTAACTCGCAATCCGCTGTAGCGAGGTTGAATTCCTGTTAGAGGTATTGTCGATGTGAGGCTGGTCCCTGCGCACAATGTTGACGGTTGGGTCCTCCGCAATGAGCACTTGTGAACCTGGTCAGGTCCGGAAGGAAGCAGCCATAAGCAAGCCCGCTCTTGTGCCGGAGGAGTGCCTAGCCCGAGTTGCTGTTCAGGATTGCCGCTCGGATCGCAATTATCAATAACAGGTGCACGGTATTACATAGCATCTACTCTAACACCCTTGCCTAAGGCAAGGGTGTTTTTGGTTAGTGGATGAATAGACGATGAAGCTCTGTAAGGATATCCAGTGGAAGAAATGGTATTTTTCCAGGTACGGCGTGCAATTCTAGAACATGTTCTGTGCGTCGATCCATGTCGATTAATTTGGATAAAGATTTCCAATTAAACGTTTTGCTAAGGCAGGGGAAAGTAGTATAGAATGTAGTATAATAATATCCGTCAGCTGATGGCTGTTGATGCGTTGGTCTGATGAATCGAAGTAGCAAACAACGATGCGCGTATGTTTTCGATACGGGTTAGTCCGGATGATGGATCCGTCCGTTCGAAAAACAACGTGAAGTGGAAGTTGAAAGAGGGTAAAGCACAGTGGAACATATCGCGCTATATCGTGCATGGCGGCCGCAGTCGTTCAGCGACATGGTGGGCCAGCAGCATATTATCCAAACCCTGCAGAATGCTATTCGCGAGCAGCGGGTGTCCCATGCCTACCTGTTCAGCGGTCCGCGGGGCACAGGTAAGACCAGTGCCGCTAAAATTTTGGCCAAAGCCGTGAACTGTGAGCATGGTCCGGCTGAGGAACCCTGCAATACATGTGAAGCCTGCCGGCGAATAACCGCAGGAGCTGTCATGGATGTCCAAGAGATCGACGCGGCTTCCAACCGCGGCGTTGAAGAAATCCGGGATTTGCGGGAGAAGGTCAAATATGCACCAACTGAGGTGCGGCGCAAGGTTTATATTATCGACGAAGTACACATGCTGACAACAGAAGCGTTCAATGCGCTCTTGAAGACGCTCGAGGAGCCGCCGGCACATGTGATGTTTATACTGGCCACCACGGAGCCGCATCGGCTTCCTGCCACCATTATTTCGCGTTGTCAGCGGTTTGATTTCCGGAGAGTTTCGCTTGATGAGCAGACGGGCCGGCTGGAGCGGATCTGTACGGAAGAAGGGATTACGGCTGAGCCCGAGGCGCTCTCGTATATTGCCAGACTTTCCGACGGCGGGATGCGCGATGCGCTGAGCATCCTGGACCAGATCGCTTCCTTTACCGGCGGCACGGTATCCTATCAGCAGGTGCTGGACATGACGGGTGGCATCGCCTCCGAACAGTTCGGCCGATTGGCCGCAGCCCTGAAGCAGGGCGATGCGGGACTCGTGCTGCAGATCGTGGAGCAGTTCATGCAGGAAGGGAAGAGCGCTGACAAGTGCATGGAGAACCTTCTGTACTATTTCCGCGACCTGCTGATGATCAAGATGGTTCCGGATGCCGACAAGCTGACGGATCGTGTGCTGAATCCGGCGGAGTTTCAAGAGATGGCAGGCGCCTTTAGCCGTGAAGAGCTGTTTCAGATGATCGATACGCTGAACCGCTATCAGGGGGAGATGAAGTACGCTTCGCAGCCGCAGACGCTGTTTGAAGTCGCCCTGTTGAAGTTATCGGGCATCGCTCAATCGGCAGGAGCTTCGGCTCAGAGCTCCGCGCAAGCCGGCAGTGCTGCCGACGCGGGTGAGGTGGCCAAGCTGAAGCAGCAGGTTGCCGCGCTGGAGAAGAAGCTGGAGCGTGTCATGCAGAACGGAGTGCCTGCTGGTGCCGGACGTGAAGCTGCCAAGCCGGCAAGAACGCCAGCGCCGAAGGTAGCGTCCACCGCCAAAATACCGCAGCATATGGATCAGTATGTCGCTTCCCGAAGCAGTGAGGCCTTTACAGCCGTGCAGCGGCAGTGGCCGCAGATTTTGCAGAATGTTAAGGAAACGAAGGTTACGGTCCATGCTTGGCTGATGGATGGGGAGCCGGTCTCCGTATGGGAAGACAATGTGCTTGTCGGGTTTAAAAACAACATCCACCGCGAAACGACCGAGAAGCCGGCCAACAAGCAGGTGATCGAGAGTGTGCTGGAGTCTTGCCTCGGCAAGCCGTACAGGCTCGTTACGATGATGCTCCGGGACTGGAGTGAAGCGGTGGAGGGCGTAGGAAAGCCCCAGGCCGAAGAGCTGAAGCTGGAGCATGAAGAGGCCGGAGAGAACGGAGAAAAACCTTGGATTGATGAGGCGATCCAGCTTTTTGGTGAAGACCTCGTTGTCATAAAAGACTAGTGCGCTTAATCGCGTGCACCCTATATGAAGGAGAGATGACTCATGAATAATATGAACCAAATGATGAAGCAGGTTAAGAAAATGCAGGAGCAAATGCTGAAGGCACAGGAAGAACTCGCCACGAAAAAGGTGGAAGGCACTTCCGGCGGCGGCGTTGTTACGGTAGAGGCTAACGGACATAAGCAAATTCTGTCCATTAACATCAAGCCGGAGGCCGTTGATCCTGATGATGTGGAAATGCTTCAGGACTTGGTATTGACCGCGGTGAACGATGCGCTTGCGAAAGCGGAAGAGCTGGCTAATGCCGACATGGGCAAATTCACAGGCGGCATGAAAATCCCGGGCTTGTTCTAATCTAACCTAGAAGGAGTAGTTACATTTGTACTATCCCGAACCGATCGCGAAGCTCATCGACGCCTTTACGCGACTGCCGGGTGTGGGGCCGAAGACGGCTGCCCGCCTGGCTTTTCACGTTTTGAATATGAAGGAAGACGATGTCATTGATTTTGCCAAAGCGCTGGTGAGCGTCAAGCGGAATTTGCATTACTGCTCGGTATGCTGCAACATTACGGATACGGATCCGTGCCGGGTATGCCAGGACAAGACGAGGGACGCATCCGTGATTTGCGTCGTGCAGGATGCGAAGGATCTAGTGGCTATGGAGCGCACGAAGGAGTTTGACGGTTACTATCATGTGCTGCATGGAGCGATATCGCCAATGGAGGGGATCGGGCCGGATGAAATCCGCTTGAAAGAACTTCTCACCCGGCTTAGCGATGAAAGGGTGAAGGAGCTGATTCTGGCAACGAACCCGAATATCGAGGGGGAAGCCACGGCGATGTATATATCGCGACTGGTTCGTCCTTTTGATATTAAAGTAACCCGGATCGCGCATGGGCTGCCTGTCGGCGGTGACTTGGAGTATGCGGATGAAGTGACGCTATCCAAGGCACTTGAGGGACGGCGCGAGTTGAATTGACCTCATACATTATTATTATGGCTGTCAGCCTGCAGGTTCATCCAAAATGTCATGGTGCCATTTAGCCTTAAATAGGCGGAAGCTGCAGAGCGTTAGTTACACATGCCAAATTAACGGGAGGGGTCCCTAAGGGGTCTCTCCCGTTGGATTGTTGCGATTTTAATACAGGCGGGTATCCGGTTTAAACCGGATGCTCGCTTTTTTTATGTAATTAGGCTGGTTACCGAAGATGGCTTGTTCAAGTGCTCGCAGGTTTATGTTCTAAGTTTGTCCTCCCCTTTATATGAATGTTACAGACGGTCTGATCAAGCTGTGACCAATAACGAAGGGGTGAGCCAGATGAGAGTATGGTGGAGACCAGCGAAGAAAGACGAACAGGAAGTATATATAACGGCTGAGGAGCAGGAGCGGATGTGGCATGTGTTTATGGACGTCCGCAAGTCCCAGATGGAATGGGAGCGGGCACATATGATGTTCCAGGAGGCGACAGGACAGGATCAGATTGATTACGCCATCTATATGCTGGAAGCGGCAGAACGGAAGTATCAGATGAATTTAAAACAGGCTAAGCAGTTGAATATTAACTCTGTATTTATGCAGAAGCTTGAACAGCAGCGGGGGAACGGGTAAAGGTAGGCGCAACCCGAGGATCGATTAAGAGGAAAGGAGTTGGACTTAGATGAAGCTGATTGTTCTAGCTGTGCTGTGCATATCATTACTGCTGCTCGTTTATATCATCTTTCGGAGGAAGCTCGGTTTTGGTTGGATGACGGTATTCGGTGCGCATCTGGCCTTGTCTGCACTAGGGATCTACGTCGTGAATTTCTCAGGGATCTTTACGGAAGTCTATATACCGCTGAATCCGATGACCATTGGTACGGTTATGATATTGGGGCTGCCGGGAGTTGCTCTGCTGATCGGATTAAAATTAACGATATTTGGGTAGTTGACGCGGCGCTCGAATCTATGATACATTAATGTTCGCCCGTTTGATTCGGGTTGCTAGCAGGGTGGATGGCAAGACAAAGATTGGTTATGAAATAATTCAAAAAAAGTCTTGACCAATAGCAAGCTAGTATGATATAATATAAAAGTCGCCGCTGAGATGCGGATGACGAAAAGAAACACAGATTGATCTTTGAAAACTGAACAACGAGTGAGTGAGGATTTTACTTGTAAAATCCATTGCGGCATCATTGGACAGGCTTCGGTTTGTCGGATGGTGAAGCATAAATGAGAATTGAACGAATTCTCGTCAGTTTTTCTAAATGAGCTTAATCGCTCTTTCAATCGATCATCCTCGGATGATCCTTATTGGAGAGTTTGATCCTGGCTCAGGACGAACGCTGGCGGCGTGCCTAATACATGCAAGTCGAGCGGACTCGATGAGGAGCTTGCTTCTCTGAGAGTTAGCGGCGGACGGGTGAGTAACACGTAGGCAACCTGCCCTCAAGACTGGGATAACTACCGGAAACGGTAGCTAATACCGGATAATTAAATCTGCTGCATGGCAGAGTTATGAAAGGCGGAGCAATCTGTCACTTGAGGATGGGCCTGCGGCGCATTAGCTAGTTGGTGAGGTAACGGCTCACCAAGGCGACGATGCGTAGCCGACCTGAGAGGGTGAACGGCCACACTGGGACTGAGACACGGCCCAGACTCCTACGGGAGGCAGCAGTAGGGAATCTTCCGCAATGGGCGAAAGCCTGACGGAGCAACGCCGCGTGAGTGATGAAGGTTTTCGGATCGTAAAGCTCTGTTGCCAGGGAAGAACGTCTCATAGAGTAACTGCTATGAGAGTGACGGTACCTGAGAAGAAAGCCCCGGCTAACTACGTGCCAGCAGCCGCGGTAATACGTAGGGGGCAAGCGTTGTCCGGAATTATTGGGCGTAAAGCGCGCGCAGGCGGTTCTTTAAGTCTGGTGTTTAAACCCGAGGCTCAACTTCGGGACGCACTGGAAACTGGGGAACTTGAGTGCAGAAGAGGAGAGTGGAATTCCACGTGTAGCGGTGAAATGCGTAGATATGTGGAGGAACACCAGTGGCGAAGGCGACTCTCTGGGCTGTAACTGACGCTGAGGCGCGAAAGCGTGGGGAGCGAACAGGATTAGATACCCTGGTAGTCCACGCCGTAAACGATGAATGCTAGGTGTTAGGGGTTTCGATACCCTTGGTGCCGAAGTTAACACATTAAGCATTCCGCCTGGGGAGTACGGTCGCAAGACTGAAACTCAAAGGAATTGACGGGGACCCGCACAAGCAGTGGAGTATGTGGTTTAATTCGAAGCAACGCGAAGAACCTTACCAAGTCTTGACATCCCTCTGAATCCTCTAGAGATAGAGGCGGCCTTCGGGACAGAGGAGACAGGTGGTGCATGGTTGTCGTCAGCTCGTGTCGTGAGATGTTGGGTTAAGTCCCGCAACGAGCGCAACCCTTGATCTTAGTTGCCAGCACTCTGGGTGGGCACTCTAAGGTGACTGCCGGTGACAAACCGGAGGAAGGTGGGGATGACGTCAAATCATCATGCCCCTTATGACTTGGGCTACACACGTACTACAATGGCTGGTACAACGGGAAGCGAAGCCGCGAGGTGGAGCCAATCCTAAAAAGCCAGTCTCAGTTCGGATTGCAGGCTGCAACTCGCCTGCATGAAGTCGGAATTGCTAGTAATCGCGGATCAGCATGCCGCGGTGAATACGTTCCCGGGTCTTGTACACACCGCCCGTCACACCACGAGAGTTTACAACACCCGAAGTCGGTGGGGTAACCCTTACGGGAGCCAGCCGCCGAAGGTGGGGTAGATGATTGGGGTGAAGTCGTAACAAGGTAGCCGTATCGGAAGGTGCGGCTGGATCACCTCCTTTCTATGGAGTACCTCGCTTCCGTAGCGAAGCGGTACAAATACGGTCAGCGCAAGCTGCCGGATAAATAGGCTTTACGAAGTAAAGTCAACCAACTCACTCGTTGGTCAGTTTTGAGAGGTCAATCCTTTCATACATACGTTTGGTGATGATGGCGGAAGGGTTCCACGCGTTCCCATACCGAACACGACCGTTAAGCCTTCCAGCGCCGATGGTACTTGGACCGAAGGGTCCCGGGAGAGTAGGACGTTGCCAAGCGTATGATATGGGCCCTTAGCTCAGCTGGTTAGAGCGCACCCCTGATAAGGGTGAGGTCGGTGGTTCGAGTCCACTAGGGCCCACCATAACAACTTTATATACTTCCTAATATGGGGCTATAGCTCAGCTGGGAGAGCGCCTGCCTTGCACGCAGGAGGTCAGGGGTTCGATCCCCCTTGGCTCCACCATATTTATTCTTAACGCTTCCATAAATTGCAGGTTGTACTGTGATGGAGGTTGTGGTAAGATAATCTTCCGGTCGAAAGACTGGCATTGATCCTTGAAAACTAGATAACGAAACGAATTTGCGTTTTAGAAATATCCTTCTCTAACGACTTGTGTCAAGTGATTGACCAAGAAGTGAAAGAGTAGCGTTAGAGCGAAAGATTCGTGACAGGTGATCCTTTGGAAGCTTGTTTCACCATTGAGTGGTTTTATCCAATCAGGAAACAAGCGAACAACAGAGCACATGGCACGAAGCTGGAGCGACATGGTTAAGCTACTAAGAGCACACGGAGGATGCCTAGGCGCTAGGAGCCGATGAAGGACGTGGCGAACAACGATACTGCCTCGGGGAGCTGTAAGCAAGCTTCGATCCGGGGATGTCCGAATGGGGAAACCCGGCTGGTGTAATAGCCAGTCACTTCTGCCTGAATACATAGGGCAGCTAGAGGCATACCCAGGGAACTGAAACATCTAAGTACCTGGAGGAAGAGAAAACAAGAGTGATTCCGTCAGTAGCGGCGAGCGAACGCGGAACAGCCTAAACCAGAGAGCTTGCTCTCTGGGGTTGTGGGACGTCTCACATGGAGTTACAAAGGTTTAGATTAGACGAACAGGTCTGGAAAGGCCGGCCATAGAAGGTAAAAGCCCTGTAATCGAAAATGTGAACCCTCCGAGACGGATCCCGAGTAGTGCGGGGCACGTGAAACCCCGTATGAATCCAGCAGGACCATCTGCTAAGGCTAAATACTCCCTAGCGACCGATAGTGAAGCAGTACCGTGAGGGAAAGGTGAAAAGCACCCCGGAAGGGGAGTGAAATAGAACCTGAAACCGTGTGCTTACAAGAAGTCAGAGCCCATTATAGGGGTGATGGCGTGCCTTTTGTAGAATGAACCGGCGAGTTACGTTCCCATGCAAGGTTAAGGCGAGAAGCCGTAGCCGCAGCGAAAGCGAGTCTGAATAGGGCGACTTAGTATGTGGACGTAGACCCGAAACCGTGTGATCTACCCCTGTCCAGGGTGAAGGTGCGGTAACACGCACTGGAGGCCCGAACCCACGTACGTTGAAAAGTGCGGGGATGAGGTGGGGGTAGCGGAGAAATTCCAATCGAACTCGGAGATAGCTGGTTCTCCCCGAAATAGCTTTAGGGCTAGCCTCGGAAATTAGAGTCGTGGAGGTAGAGCACTGATTGGGTGCGGGGCCCGCAAGGGTTACCAAGCTCAGTCAAACTCCGAATGCCATAGACTTATATCCGGGAGTCAGACAGTGAGTGCTAAGATCCATTGTCAAAAGGGAAACAGCCCAGACCATCAGCTAAGGTCCCCAAGTGTGTGTTAAGTGGGAAAGGATGTGGAGTTGCACAGACAACCAGGATGTTGGCTTAGAAGCAGCCACCATTTAAAGAGTGCGTAATAGCTCACTGGTCGAGTGACTCTGCGCCGAAAATGTAACGGGGCTAAACACACCACCGAAGCTATGGCTTGATGCTTGCATCAGGGGTAGGGGAGCGTTGTATGCAGGTTGAAGGTGTACCGTAAGGAGCGCTGGACAGCATACAAGTGAGAATGCCGGTATGAGTAACGAAAAGATCAGTGAGAATCTGATCCGCCGAAAGCCCAAGGTTTCCTGAGGAAGGCTCGTCCGCTCAGGGTAAGTCGGGACCTAAGGCGAGGCCGAAAGGCGTAGTCGAAGGACAACAGGTTGAAATTCCTGTACCACCGTAAACCGTTATGAACGATGGGGTGACGCAGGAGGGTAGTGACGCGGACTGATGGATGTCCGTCCAAGCAGTGAGGCTGATGTGTAGGCAAATCCGCACATCGTAAGGCTGGGCTGTGATGGGGAGTGAAAATTACAGTAGCGAAGGTCATGATCTCACACTGCCAAGAAAAGCCTCTAGTCAGGTGAAGGTGCCCGTACCGCAAACCGACACAGGTAGGCGAGAAGAGAATTCTAAGGCGCGCGGAAGAACTCTCGTTAAGGAACTCGGCAAAATGACCCCGTAACTTCGGGAGAAGGGGTGCCTCGGTAGGGTGAATAGCCCGAGGGGGCCGCAGTGAAAAGGCCCAAGCGACTGTTTAGCAAAAACACAGGTCTGTGCGAAGCCGCAAGGCGAAGTATACGGGCTGACGCCTGCCCGGTGCTGGAAGGTTAAGGGGAGCGGTTAGGAGGTAACTCCGAAGCTGTGAACCGAAGCCCCAGTAAACGGCGGCCGTAACTATAACGGTCCTAAGGTAGCGAAATTCCTTGTCAGGTAAATTCTGACCCGCACGAATGGCGTAACGACTTGGGCGCTGTCTCAACGAGAGATCCGGTGAAATTTTAATACCTGTGAAGATGCAGGTTACCCGCGACAAGACGGAAAGACCCCATGGAGCTTTACTGCAGCTTGATATTGGATTTGGGTACGATCTGTACAGGATAGGTGGGAGCCTAAGAAGCATGAGCGCCAGCTTGTGTGGAGGCGACGTTGGGATACCACCCTGATCGTATCTAGGTTCTAACCTGGTACCGTGATCCGGTACGGGGACAGTGTCAGGCGGGCAGTTTGACTGGGGCGGTCGCCTCCTAAAGAGTAACGGAGGCGCCCCAAGGTTCCCTCAGAATGGTTGGAAATCATTCGAAGAGTGCAAAGGCATAAGGGAGCTTGACTGCGAGACCTACAAGTCGAGCAGGGACGAAAGTCGGGCTTAGTGATCCGGTGGTACCGCATGGAAGGGCCATCGCTCAACGGATAAAAGCTACCCTGGGGATAACAGGCTTATCTCCCCCAAGAGTCCACATCGACGGGGAGGTTTGGCACCTCGATGTCGGCTCATCGCATCCTGGGGCTGAAGTAGGTCCCAAGGGTTGGGCTGTTCGCCCATTAAAGCGGTACGCGAGCTGGGTTCAGAACGTCGTGAGACAGTTCGGTCCCTATCTGTCGTGGGCGTAGGAAATTTGAGAGGAGCTGTCCTTAGTACGAGAGGACCGGGATGGACGTACCGCTGGTGCACCAGTTGTTCCGCCAGGAGCATGGCTGGGTAGCTACGTACGGACGGGATAAGCGCTGAAAGCATCTAAGCGTGAAGCCCCCCTCAAGATGAGATTTCCCAATTAGTAAGACCCCTTGAAGACGACGAGGTAGATAGGTTGGAGGTGGAAGTGCAGCAATGCATGGAGCTGACCAATACTAATCGGTCGAGGGCTTATCCTAAAATTACCCCAAAAAGTGAAGCGAAGCTTTGAAGCGGATGCCGAATACTTTTCGGGGACCCCGATCCAACATTGGGGAAATGCTACGGATTCTAAACAACGCAAAGACGTTTCGTATCTAGTTTTCAGGGTTCAATCTCTGAAACTGCATAATAAGTTATGATGGAGAGATACCCAAGTGGCTATAAGGGGACCCTCTGCTAAGGGGTTAGACTGCGTAAGCGGTGCGAGGGTTCGAATCCCTCTCTCTCCGCCATTGATATAACTTGAATGCATAAGAATTTGTTATGGCGGCGTAGCTCAGCTGGCTAGAGCGTACGGTTCATACCCGTGAGGTCGGGGGTTCGATCCCCTCCGCCGCTACCATACATATTCGGAGGCTTAGCTCAGCTGGGAGAGCATCTGCCTTACAAGCAGAGGGTCGGGGGTTCGATCCCCTCAGCCTCCACCATGAATATTTTGTGCGTCCTTATATGCGCCGGTGTAGCTCAATTGGTAGAGCAACTGACTTGTAATCAGTAGGTTGGGGGTTCAAGTCCTCTCGCCGGCACCATCTAAAATGCGGAACTGTGGTGTAGAGGCCTAACATGCCTGCCTGTCACGCAGGAGATCGCGGGTTCGAATCCCGTCAGTTCCGCCATTTTATTTACCAGCATAAAAGTGAATCGGTTTCCACAGATTAAAGTGGGAAGTGTTACACTCCGCACTTTATTTTTATGCCAATTACATATGGCTCGGTAGCTCAGTCGGTAGAGCAGAGGACTGAAAATCCTCGTGTCGGCGGTTCGATTCCGTCCCGAGCCACCTTTATATTTTGGAGGATTAGCGAAGTGGCCAAACGCAGCAGACTGTAAATCTGTTCTCGTACGAGTTCGGTGGTTCGAATCCATCATCCTCCACCAGTATCACGAGCCATTAGCTCAGTTGGTAGAGCACCTGACTTTTAATCAGGGTGTCGAAGGTTCGAGTCCTTCATGGCTCATCTCAAAAGTCGTCAACATTGTTGGCGGCTTTTTTGTTGTTCTTCTGTTTTTCTAGGCTTGAGTTGTAGGGGGATTTGAACGGGAGAAGGGGAAGCTTACCGTCCGAGCGTCGACGCTGATCATCGTGCAACAGTCATCATTAGACCGAGCGCCGCGAGAGACACGCGGTAAGAAGATTTGTTGAGGCTACCCGCATGATATTGTCGCTCCCGGCGGTTCGTGTGCTAAAATAAGAAAAAAACGATAAAGTGGTGGGGACATCAATGGAGATGGAGCACATCGTTCAGCAGCTGGAGCAGACCCTGGGCATATCCCTGAGATTGAAAACATTGAATGAGCAAGAATATGGAGAACTCGCTAAGGCGCTAGCGGCTTCTCAAGATGATGCGGTGAGTATCGGCGGGTCACAAGGCAAGCGGTCGACTCAATCCAAGGCGAAAAGTCCTCAATTTCAGCACGGACAAGCCAGGTCCATGACGCTAACGGCAGCCGGTGCCTATGACAACGAAGCACTCGGTGAGATTTGGATCCCGATCCAAATGCAGAAACCGGGTATCGTGATTGCAGCGGCCCGGGGGGATTTAACCGTTTCGGAAATCCGGCTCATTGAGCTATGGCTCTCCACACTGCGAGGAGCCTCATCTTTAAATGCCAAGAGCGGTTCTAAAGCTGAGGAGGAGCGTTCTGCACAGCAGCTGGGCGCATGGCTGAAGGAGTGCTTGGAAGCAGGTGAGCAGGTTGCCGAGCTGCCTGAAGAGCTGCCGATCCGTTCAAGCCTGTCGGCGGATATGGTGCCGTTTCTGCTCCTGAATGAAAGCGAACATGCCCCGGCCCCGAGCTATAAGGCATTGCAGCGACTATTACGGAGCTATTTTGACGGAGACATTGTACTTGTGCCGCTGCATGAGAAGGAATGGCTCATTCTGGCAGAGCAGCAGCTGCTGGTGGGCATTGTGGATGATAAAGAAGAGCTTACTGCCGAAGGGGAGCAGGACTCGCTGGCCTTATTCTGTATGGGGCTATACGAGCTGATCTCTACGGAATGGGTCGGGGACTTTCATATATCGGCCATACCTTCCGTAAATGCCTTACACGCCCTTCCGCAGGCGGTGAACATGCTGAGGGAAACGATGACCATCGGGCGTACGTTTCAGGTTAAGGAACATATACACCTGTCGACCGGGCTTCATTTAGAACGTTTGGTATACAGTATTCCCGAATACCAGCGCAATTTATTTTTACGAGAGTATGCCGCCGGTCATACCGATCTGTTCGAGGATAGCGAGACGTTATCGACGCTGGAATCCTTCTTCGAGCTGGACTGCAACGTCAGTGAGACGGCCAAGCATCTGTATATCCACCGGAACACGCTGCTGTACCGCCTGGATAAGATCAAGCAGGAAACGGGGCTGGACGTTCGAAGCTTCAGCGATGCGGTATTAGTGAAAATAACACTGCTATTGTATAAAGTGACGAAAAGGAAATAGGTTTTTTGTGCAGATTGTGTATAGCAAGTCAGGTGCCCATCAGGTAATATAATATTATAAATTGTATTCGATTTCATAACTTTCCTAAGAGGGGGCAAATGCACATGGCAGGTGTACGCTTAGAGCATATTTACAAGAAGTATCCAGGTGCGGATAAAGCAACGGTAATCGACGTGAATCTTGATATTAAAGATAAAGAATTCTTGGTATTGGTAGGTCCGTCCGGTTGCGGTAAGTCCACAACGCTGCGTATGATCGCAGGTCTTGAGGAAATTTCCGAAGGTAAACTCTACATTGGCGACCGCGTCGTTAACGATGTAGCTCCTAAAGATCGTGACATCGCGATGGTGTTCCAGTCCTACGCGTTGTATCCGCATATGAACGTATATCAGAACATGGCATTCGGCCTGAAACTCCGTAAAGTGAAGAAAGACGAAATCGACAAGCGTGTACGTGAAGCAGCAAAAATTCTGGATATCGAGCATTTGCTGGACCGCAAGCCGAAGGCTCTCTCCGGTGGTCAGCGTCAGCGCGTTGCCTTGGGCCGTGCGATCGTCCGCGATCCGCAAGTCTTCCTGATGGACGAACCGCTTTCCAACTTGGATGCGAAGCTCCGCGGTCAGATGCGTGCAGAAATCACAAAGCTGGTTAAGCGCCTTGAAACCACTTGTATCTACGTAACGCACGACCAGACAGAGGCCATGACGATGGGTGACCGTATCGTCGTTATGCAGGATGGTATCATTCAGCAAGCCGACTCTCCGGAGCAGCTGTACAACAACCCAAGAAACCTGTTCGTTGCAGGCTTCATCGGTTCCCCAACCATGAACTTTATTAACGGTAAGCTGTCCGAGCAGAACGGCGGCGTATACTTTACTGCCGATGGACTGAATGTACAGGTTCCAGGCGGTAAGGCACAGCTTCTGAAGAATAAATCGATGATCGGCAAGGAAGTTATTATGGGTGTTCGTCCAGAAGATATCCATGAAGAGCCAGTATTCCTGGAAGCTTCCCCGAACACAATCTTCACGGCTAAAGTTGACGTTACAGAGAACCTCGGTCACGAGATGCTCTTGTACCTGAGCGGACTTGGTACGGATACCGTAATCGGCCGCGTTGACGGACGTTCCACTACTCGTGAAGGCGACAATGTGAAATTGGCTATCGACATGAACAAAGTTCATATCTTTGATAAAGAGTCCGAATTGAACGTATTGGTGGAGGACTAATCCCCAAGGCAGAAACGGCTAACTCTTGAAAAACCGCCCCTCAAGGGCGGTTTTTTTAGGTATTCGATGAGGGTGACCATGATATGAAATCAGCAGCATGAGCGATAACCTGAATTGCAATCCTTGGTTTTTTTCGATAAGATAAGCACAAAGCAGGGCCTACATCACGAATGCTAAGAATAGGATTGAGACAGCTGCGTACTAAGGCCACATCATTGCATGATGAAGTTTGGCATCGCCGTAAAACCGGCGACAACCGATGAAACAAATCATGGATAACGGGTCTTTCAGCCTATTAAGGCAGGCTTCGTTATGATGTTTACATACTGGATGAAGAGGGGTAAGACCATGGCCAAGAAAGTAAAAGTGTCCGAGCTGGTCCAACAATTCCAGCTGGAGGTCATTTCGGGCGAGGAGGGCTTGAAACGTCAGATTACAACGGATGATCTTAACCGCCCGGGTCTAGAGATGGCAGGTTATTTCGAATACCATCCGCGTGAGCGCGTACAGCTTTTGGGACGGACAGAGCTGGCATTTTTCGGTATGCTCAAGCCTGAGGAGCGAAAGGAGCGGATGCGCAGCCTGTGCACGGATGAAACACCATGCATTGTCGTAACCCGTTCCCTGGAAGTGCCGGAAGAGTTAGTTGAAGTCAGCAAAGAGAAGGGCTTGCCGGTGCTGCGGAGCAGTATGGCAACTACCATTTTAACAAGCCGATTTACGAGCTTCCTAGAGCGTCGACTGGCTCCGACGACTACGATCCACGGCGTATTATGCGATGTGTATGGCGTAGGGATGCTTATCACCGGTTCAAGCGGGATCGGGAAAAGCGAGACCGCCCTGGAGCTGGTGAAGCGGGGACATCGCTTAATTGCGGACGATGCGGTGGAGATTCGCCAAACCTCCGATTTTCAGCTTCATGGCACGGCGCCGGAGTTAATCCGTCACCTGCTGGAAATCCGCGGAGTCGGCATTATCAACGTCATGACATTGTTCGGCGCCGGTGCCGTCCGGAACAACAAACGAATCACGCTGGTCGTTCGTTTGGAGGCCTGGCAGCAGGATAAGCAGTATGACCGTTTGGGATTGGATGAAGAGACGACACGCATTATTGATACCGACATTCCTCTAGTGACCATTCCGGTTCGTCCTGGGCGTAACCTTGCGGTTATTATTGAAGTTGCGGCAATGAATTACCGATTGAAGCAAATGGGACTCAACGCGGCACTTCAGTTTACGAACAAATTAACAGCAACGATTAACGAAGATATGGATGACTTGGATTAGGACTAGGGGAGGTTAAGTTATGACGCAAACATTACTTATCGATCCAGTGGCGTTCTCCATTGGATCGCTGAGTGTTCATTGGTATGGCCTGATTCTGGGCTTAGGCGCATTGGTCGGGCTGCTCTTGGCCATTCGGGAAGGGAAACGGTTCGGTATTCCGCAGGAATTTTTCATGGATCTGCTGCTGCTTGGGGTTCCATCCGCAATCATTGCTGCACGTATTTATTATGTGGCTTTCAAGTGGGAAGACTACAAGGATAATTTCCTGGACGTGTTCAAAATTTGGAATGGCGGGATCGCCATTTATGGTGCGCTGATCGGCGCCGTTATTTGCGCTGTCATTTATGTGCGCAGGAAAGGCTATTCGTTCTGGCGGATTGCCGATATCTGTGCGCCGTCCTTGCTCGCCGGTCAAATTATCGGACGCTGGGGAAACTTTGTGAACCAGGAAGCGTACGGCGGACCGGTAGAGGAGTCCTTTTTGCGCAACACGCTGAACCTGCCGGATTTTATCGTCAATCAAATGAATGTGCAGGGAGTCTTTCATCACCCGACCTTCCTGTATGAGTCGTTATGGAACGTTGTCGGCATCATCCTGGTCCTGATTATACGGAGACTTCGGTTTCTGCGGGCCGGCGAGCTGTTTATCGGTTACTTTATCTGGTATTCCATCGGGCGGTTCTTTATCGAAGCTGTTCGAACGGACAGCTTGGCGTTCCAGGGAGCACAACCCGTGGCAGACTTCATCAACAATACGCTGTGGGCTCCAATGAGATGGATGGGCTTCGAGCTCGGGTATCTGGACCCGGCTTATGGCAACATCCGGATATCGCAGCTCTTGTCGATCCTGCTCGTGATCGGGGGCATTGTGCTCATTATCGTGCGGCGGGTGACGGGAAAAGCCAACGAACGGTACCTGGACCCGATTGTCTCCACAAAGGCAGTCTCCGAAGCGCCAGAAGCCGACCCGCAAGCCGGGAAGAGTCCGGTTTCGGCTGCCAAGGCTTCTGAGCCGGTGTCCGCAAACCGAACCGATAAGGTGCAGGAAGACGCTAACGTCAAAATCCAGGAGGAGGATCGCCCCGCAACCCCGCGCGATTCGGGCAATGGGGAGTCTGATTCGTATACAGAGGATCCGGCCTTGAAGCCGGACACGGAGGATAAAAAGGAGTAGCAGCATGATTGAAACCGTACTGTTTGATTTGGATGGCACCATTATCGATACCAATGAATTGATTATTTCATCTTTTCTCCATATCTTCGAGTCCCGACAGACGGGTCCACTGACGCGGGAACAAATCATTCCCCATATGGGGACGACGTTGGAGCAGCAGCTTCAGGCTTTCTCCGGCGCGGAGGATGTGAGTTCCTTCGTTCAAGCGTACCGCTCCTACAACGCGCTTCATCATGATGAGATGGTGCGAACGTTCCCTCACGTAAACGAAGTGGTGGAGCGACTCTATAAACATGGACTTGCACTGGGCGTCGTTACCACGAAGATCCGGCCATCGACCATGATGACGCTGGAGAAATTTGATCTGGAGCGGTTTATGTCTGCGATTGTGACGGTAAACGACGTGGAGCATCCGAAGCCGCATCCCGAGCCCGTGCTGACTGCGGTGGAGCGGCTGGGAGCAAACCCGGAGACGACCCTCATGATCGGCGACAGCCCGGTGGACATCCAGTCCGCCAAAGCGGCAGGCGTGAAGGCCGCAGCCGTGGCCTGGTCGCTTAAGGGGGAGCAGCAGCTTCAAGCATACGAACCGGATTACATCATTCGGGATATGAGAGACCTGTATGACATCGTAGGACTTCCTAAAGAATAGGAGTTTGGGGCAGCATGGCCAGAAAGTTAACCCGTTACCCGGTCGAGGGACCGAATGCGCTGTGGCAGATCTATCGCACGGTCAGTCCGTTTAAAGGTGTCAAGAATTTCATTTTCATTCAGCTTGCCCGTTATTGCCCGATTCTTCCAATGAAGAACTGGATCTATCGCCGTATGCTGGGCATGACGGTCGGCAAGCATACCGCTTTCGGATTGATGGTTATGGTGGATGTGTTCTTTCCCGAGAAAATCACGGTCGGCGAGAATTCGGTGATCGGGTACAACACGACGATCCTCGCGCACGAATACCTGATTAAGGAGTACCGTCTTGGCGAGGTGCGGATTGGAGAGAATGTGCTGGTCGGTGCCAATACGACGATTCTGCCGGGCGTTACGATCGGGGACGGCGCGGTAGTTGCAGCCGGTTCCGTTGTACATAAAGACGTTGCTCCCGGGGCATTCGTAGGGGGAAACCCGCTGCGAGAGCTGGGAAGGGCAGCAGCGGAAAACGAGTCAATATGAGGCAATGCGGCAGGAATGGTTCCCATTCGACAGGATTTATTGTAGAATGATAGAGGATCGTCAAGAAGCGAACTTATAGTCCCTTGGGTATGATGCGCCTTGAGGGACTTTTTTGTCGGTTCCGAAGCGTGATACATGTAAAAAGATATGAAAAAATGGATACAAGGAGGCGACGCTCGACATGTCTGCTACGCTGATCAAGAAGGAGCGGCTGCCGCAGTTGGATATTTACCGCGCGTTAGCGATTCTGGGCGTGCTGCACGTTCATGCGACATCCTTTGCCACGGTCGATGCAATTGATTCGAGATTTTACTATATTATTAACTTCATCAATATCTTCTTTAAATATGGAACGCCTTCGTTTATATTTCTGAGCAGCTTCGTTCTGTTCTATAACTATGCGGACCGACCATTGACTAAAGAATTAATCGGGAACTTCTATAAACGGCGTTTGTTGTACATTCTGCTCCCGTATTTGCTGTTCTCGATCCTGTATTTCTTTGTCCGGATGTATCAAAACGGCTACTTGGGCCCGTCATTTGATTTGTCGGCACAGCTGCCGGTCTTTTTCGAGCGATTGATTCGCGGTCAGAACTACACGCACTTATACTTTGTGTTTATCAGCTTACAGTTCTACATTCTGTTTCCGATCTTCCTGGCACTGTTCAAGTCTTCCCGTTTTCTGGTCCGGTGGGCCGTGCCGATCGGATTCCTGCTGCAGTGGGCGTTTATTATCTGGAATAAATACGAGCTGCGGTACGAGTTTAAAGGAAGCTTGGCCATTTCCTATTTGGCTTATTATATGCTTGGTGCATTTCTTGCTATGCATTATGACAAGTTTAAGGACTGGCTTACCTTATCCTGGTGGAAGCAAAGTGCAAGGCAGAAAGCCGGAACGGTTGTGCTATGGGGAGGCTGGCTGTTCATGGCGCTGACGCATGTGCAGATCTGGTACAACCAACGCTTGCACGGAGCCAAATACGATTCCCTGCTGTACGAGCTGCTCTGGAACCTGCATACCATCTTCTCCGCACTCGTCCTGATGCAGCTGGCCAACTGGCTGTACCACGGCGGCTGGAAGTGGCTCGTGAAGCTCTTAACACGAATCGGCGAGCTGTCTTTCGCCATCTACCTGGTTCACCCGTTGTGGCTGTTCCTTTATCGGGAGCTCGATCCGAAGCTGAACCCGGTAACCGACGATTATTTGATCTGGGTCTATGGCGGAATGGTAACCGCGCTGATCGTAAGCGGGCTGGCCGTACAAGCCTTTATGCGGTGGATTCCTGGGGCTTGGGTGCTGCTCGGAAGCATTCCGCGTTCGCTCAAGCGGGCTCCTAAGACACCGGCGCCGTCCCATTCGAAGGACACAGTTACCGGTGACAGCCGAAAATCGGTGGATCTCTAATCCGAATACTGAACTGCGAAGTAAAGAGAATGCTGCACTCATGCGAACCGTCCGGGAATCCGGACGGTTTTTTTTGCGAGTATATGGGGTAAAAAAATCGTGCGCCCGAGTAATGTGTTTGCATTCCATTGACGATAAGGTTACATTCATGGTAATATAGCCAATATTATTCTTTATCTTATTAGCAAGTTAACACTTTACCATATTGAAGTAAATCGCAAAACGGACAGAATTTGAGGTGGGATCATGTCTAAACCGAAAGGCTTCGAGAAACCGGCAGGCGTCCGGGATTATCTCCCGCATGCGGTCGCCAAGCTGCGTCGGATCGAGCGTGAGGTGCTGGCTTGCATGGATCGCTGGGGATACCGGCAAATTATGACGCCGACGATGGAATATTACGATACGGTAGGCGTGGCTAGCTCCACGTCGGACCAAAAGCTGTTTAAGCTTCTCAATAAACGGGGCACCACGATGGTGCTGCGGTCGGATCTGACTGCGCCCATCGCCCGGGTTATGTCTTCGCTGCTGAAGGATGAGCCGCTTCCGGTTCGACTGTCCTACCATGCGAATGTGTTTCGGGCAATCGAGGAGGAGGCTGGGAGAGAGGCGGAATTTTTCCAGACCGGCGTTGAGCTTGTCGGCGACGACTCACCGGAAGCGGATGCCGAGGTTATCGCGCTGGCGATTGAATCATTGCGGGCTGCCGGGGTAGAACGGTTCAAAATCGCCATGGGACATATGGGGTTCCTGAACGGTCTGCTGCAGGAGGTACTCCCGGAACGGACGGAGGATCAGGAAAATCTGAAGCAGGATCTGCTCAATCGCGACTACGTCGGCTACAGGGGAACCATCGCCGGGTTGAAGCTGGAGGCACGGCAGCAGGAGCAGCTGGAAGGCATTCTCCGGCTTCGCGGAGGCAAAGAGATCGCCGAGCAGGCATTGGAGATTAGCAGCAATCCGCTAGCGCGCTCCTCCATTGAGCACATGGGTCATGTGTGGGAAGTGCTGGAGGCTTACGGGGTATCGGGACATGTAATGATCGATTTGACGCTGCTCGGAGACTTCTCCTATTACACAGGGATCACGTTTGAAGGGTATGCCGCAGAGCTGGGATCGCCTGTGGCGAACGGCGGTCGTTATGACAAGCTGTTGAAGCAGTTTGGCCGCGATGTTCCGGCTACCGGATTTGCGCTGAAGACCAATCGGATTCTGGATGGCGTTCCAGGCGCGGCGATGGAAGAGCCGCTCCCGATCCTGGTCCGCTATACGGCGGAGTGCCGGGAGGAAGGCTTGGCCAAAGCGGCGAAGCTGCGGGCAGAAGGCCTCACGGTAGTAACATCGTTGATTCGTGAGAACGATCAGACCGAGCACGTCGGAGGCTCATCAGGCGCAGCAGGCAGCTTACTGAACAAAGGCTACCGGGAAATCATTACACTAAAGTAGTCCCGGCGGAGTAGAATATGCGAGATTTAGAGCTTCAATCAAGGTTAAGTCAGGAGGATTGAACGTGACGGAAACGTTGAAAGTAGCGATGCCCAAAGGGCGTATATATAAAAAAGCCTCCGCGCTGTTCCGTTCAGCCGGACTGCCGATTCCCCTCGATGTGGATGAGACGCGGAAGCTGGTCATCCCATTGCCGGAAGCCGACATGGAATTCATTCTGGCCAAGCCGGTCGATGTGCCGACCTATGTCGAGTATGGCGTAGCCGATATCGGTATTGTCGGCAAGGATGTGCTTCTGGAGGAGAACAAGGATGTCTACGAGCTTCTTGACCTAGGCATTGCAAGATGCCGGATGTCCATCATCGGGCTGCCGGACTGGAAGCCCGGCATTCACCAGAGGGTCGCAACCAAGTATCCGAATGTGGCCTCCCAGTATTTCCGCGAGCAAGGACAACAGGTTGAGGTTGTCAAGCTGAATGGCTCGATTGAGCTCGCGCCTCTGATCGGTCTTGCTGACCGCATCGTGGATATGGTGGAGACCGGACAGACGCTTAAGGAGAACGGATTGGTTGAAATGACGAGCCTGTTCGAAATTACAAGCCGACTAATTGCGAACCGCGTCAGCTACCGAATGAAGAATAATGAAATTCAGGCATTGTGCGACCGGCTGCAGCAGGTTATAACGGAAGGGCAAGTTAACCGCTAAAATGGCTTGGCGTATAGGCAGCAGGGTATACGAATCGATAAAGAAGAAACACCACGTAAGATATCGGACATCAGCGTTACGTGAGGAAGCGAGCGGGATAGGGGGAGATCATGATGAAGGTAGTATCAGCATCCGACTTTCAATTGAATCGGGAAAATGACTATGGCACACCGGAGCAGAATGAAACCGTCAAAACGATCGTGCAGGCGGTGCGGACCGAAGGCGATGCCGCGCTGCTGCGGTATACCGAGCAGCTGGACCGGATCCGGTTGACGGCCGGGCAGCTCCGCGTTACGGACGAAGAGCTGCAGGCCGCTTATCAGAAGGTAGAGTCACCGTTCGTGGAAGCGATCCGGGCGGCGGCGGACAATATTCGCGCCTTCCATATGAAGCAAAAGCGGAATTCATGGATGGACGTTCAGCCGGACGGAAGCATACTCGGGCAAATTATCCGCCCCTTGAAGCGGGTCGGAGTATATGTACCCGGAGGCAAGGCGGCATATCCTTCATCGGTGCTGATGAACGTCATTCCCGCTCAGGTGGCCGGCGTTCCCGAGATCGTCATGGTAACTCCGCCTTCCACCGGGGGAGAGGAAGGGATCAACCCTTATATTCTGGTAGCTGCCGCGGAGGCCGGCGTTACGGAATTGTACCGCGTAGGCGGCGCTCAGGCGATTGCCGCATTGGCCTATGGCACCGAAACGCTCGCTCCGGTGGACAAAATTTGCGGACCTGGCAACATATTTGTGGCGCTGGCGAAACGCGAAGTGTATGGCGCCGTCAACATTGACAGTCTTGCCGGACCGAGCGAGATTGCCATTCTGGCGGATGACACGGCGGAGCCTGCTTACATCGCGGCTGATCTGCTCTCTCAGGCCGAGCACGACGAAATGGCCTCGGCTATTCTGGTGACGCCGTCTCGCAAGCTTGGCGAGGCGGTCGCCGCTGAGGTGGAGAAGCAGCTGGAGCTTCTGCCGCGGCGCGATATCGCTAGAGCATCCATCGACCAATATGGCGCGGTCGTGGTGACGGAGTCCCTGAGTGAGGGGATCGAGCTTATCAATCGCCTGGCGCCGGAGCATTTGGAGATCGTCACCGAGGAGCCGATGTCGCTGGCCGGGCGGATCGAGAATGCCGGCGCCATATTCCTCGGCCCGTACAGCTCGGAGCCGGTGGGGGATTATTTTGCAGGACCGAACCATATCATTCCGACCAACGGCACGGCGAGATTCGCGTCTCCGGTCGATTTGGACGACTTCATTAAGAAGTCGAGCCTGATTTATTACAGCCGGGAGGCGCTGCTTGCTAACGGCGAGCAGATTATGGAGCTGGCACGGCGAGAGGGGCTGGAGGGCCATGCCAGGGCAATCGCCATCCGGCTCGAGCAGGAACGCTAATTATACAGGTTATAGCAGGGATGCTAATTATACCGAATAACGATCATGGCACAAGACCATATAGGGGGTATCATTGTGAGCAGTTTTGAAGCGGCAGGCCGCACCGCCAGTGTGAGCCGAACAACGAATGAAACGGACATTACCTTAAAGCTGAACGTAGACGGAACCGGAGTTTCCGAGCTGGAGACGGATGTTCCCTTCCTTAACCATATGCTGGATTTGTTTACGAAGCATGGCCATTTCGATCTCAGCGTGAAGGCCAAGGGCGACATCGAAATTGATGATCACCACACGGTTGAGGATATCGGCATCTGCCTTGGACAGACCTTGCGGGAAGCGCTCGGGGACAAGCGGGGCATTAAACGATACGCGAGCGTATTCGTGCCGATGGATGAGGCGCTGGCACAGGTGGTCGTTGATATCAGCAACCGTCCGCACTTCGAATACCGGGCCGAATACCCATCCGGGCAGGTAGGGTCGTTCGATACCGAGCTGGTGCACGAGTTTCTCTGGAAGCTGGCGCTTGAGGCGCGGATTACGCTGCATGTCATCGTTCATTACGGACAGAATACCCATCATATGATCGAAGCGGTGTTTAAAGCGCTCGCCCGTGCCTTGGACGAAGCGACCAGCATCGACCCGCGGGTGACGGGCGTGCCATCCACGAAGGGAGTGCTCTAACCTCTATGGCAATTGCAATCGTCGATTATGGCATGGGCAATCTGCACAGCGTCAGCAAGGCAGTGGAGCGGCTCGGCTTCGAGCCGCTTGTCACGGGGGATCGTGAGGAGCTTCTGTCTGCAAATGGCGTAATTCTCCCGGGGGTCGGCGCGTTCGGAGATGCGATGGAGCAGCTGCGGCAGACCAGGCTGGATGCGGTCATGAAGGAAGCTGCCGCTGTTGGCAAGCCGCTGCTTGGAATTTGTCTCGGCATGCAGCTTCTGTTCAGCCGGAGCGAGGAGCATGGGAACCATGAAGGGCTTGATATGCTGCCCGGCTCGGTTGTCCGGTTTGCCGGAGGCGATTATAAAGTGCCGCATATGGGATGGAATGCCCTGCAGTTTCAGAAGCCGGAGCACCCGCTGCTGGCCGGGCTTGAGGAAGGGCATGTGTATTTTGTTCACTCCTACCATGTCCTCCCTGAGGCGCAGGAGGATCTGCTGGCGGTAACCGATTACGGGCAACCGGTAACGGCGATTGTCGGCCGGGGCTCCGTATACGGCATGCAGTTTCATCCGGAGAAGAGCGGGGAGCTCGGCATGAGCCTGCTCCGTAATTTCTTAGCTTTAACCTAAAGTGGGAGTTCAAAAAGTCGGATTTTCAGCACCGAAGCGCATGCTTCCGAAGTGCGTTTCTTCAAAACGCTTTAGGTTAGATGAAGGTAGGGACGTCAGGAGCAGCGCTACACGTTTTCGTAGAAAACGACATCGAAAGCACCTGCTGTTTTGTGTACGTGAGCACCTAAAATGTTTCTGCAGGAAACATGCTTCGGAAGCATAAGCTTAGGCCCGGCTGAATTCAAGATTCGATGCCGAGTTTGCTTCTTAAGTCCCTTCGTGATCAAAAGACGACTTTTTGAACAACCTCTAAATTGAATGGAAAGTGGGTATGGGGATGTCCTCTTTTATCATATATCCGGCCATCGATATTCGCGGCGGAAAATGCGTTAGGCTTGTACAGGGCGATTACAACCAGGAAACGGTGTACAACGACAATCCGCTGGAAGTGGCCAAGTCTTGGGAGTCGCAGGGCGGAGCATTCATCCACCTGGTCGATTTGGACGGAGCCAAAGCCGGCCATCCGGTCAATGATGAAATCATCGGAAGCATTGCGTCGAGCGTCAATGTGCCGGTCCAGGTCGGCGGCGGTCTTAGAACCTTGGCGGATGTGGAGCGGCTGCTGGGACTCGGCGTCAGCCGGGTGATCATCGGTACGGCAGCGATTGAGGACCGCGCTTTCACAGAGGAGGTGCTCGGCCGGTACGGCGACAAGGTGGCCATTGGTATCGACGCTCGGAACGGGTATGTCGCAACACGGGGGTGGCTTGAAACATCCGAGGTGCAGGCGGAAGTATTGGCGAAGGAGCTTGCAGCCAAAGGCGCGGAGACATTCATCTTCACGGATATTTCCCGCGACGGCATGATGCAGGGCCCGAACGTAGAGGCCATTGTATCGCTCGCTAAGGCCAGCGGCCGCTCGGTCATTGCCTCGGGAGGCGTAACCCGGCTTGAGGATTTGCTGGCGCTGAGCGCACACCGCGAAGATGGCGTTGGCGGTGCCATTGTCGGCAAAGCGCTGTATACGGGCCATATTGACCTGGCCGGGGCGGTTCAGCGAATCGGGTAAGGCTCGCGCTGCAGGGCGATGGAGGGATTCGGTGGATTTTGCCCAAAATTAAAAGCCAAGTGATTCTGATGGGTGATCGGTTCATAGGGATTCGAACGCCATGGTATCGATCATATGTTGGTTAACAGGGGGAGGAGACGAAACCATGCTGGCAAAACGGATTATCCCTTGCCTGGACGTAAAGGACGGGCGGGTTGTAAAAGGCGTTAACTTTGTAAATCTCCGCGATGCGGGAGATCCTGTGGAGCTCGCAGCGCTGTATGATCGCGAAGGTGCAGATGAGCTGGTGTTCCTGGACATTTCGGCCTCGGTGGAAGGACGGGCGACGATGGAAGAGGTCGTGCGGCGGACGGCCGGGGAAATCGCGATTCCGTTTACGGTTGGCGGCGGCATCTCCTCCGTTGATGATATGAAGCGGATCCTTCGCGCAGGTGCGGACAAAATCGGGATTAACACGGCGGCGGTCAAGCAGCCGGAGCTGATCTCGGCCGGGGCACGCAAATTCGGCTCCCAGTGTATCGTGGTGGCAGTCGACGCCAAATACAACGAAGACTGGGACGAATGGGAGGTCTACACGCACGGCGGCCGAACGCCAACCGGCATCAAGGCGCTGGATTGGGTGAAGCAGGCGGAATCCTTAGGCGCAGGCGAAATATTGCTGACGAGCATGGACGCGGACGGAACGAAGGACGGCTTCGATCTGGCCTTAACCTCAGCCGTATCATCGGCCGTTCGGATTCCGGTGATCGCCTCCGGCGGTGCCGGAGATGAGGAGCACTTCTACGATGTGTTTACGAAGGGCAAAGCCGATGCCGGACTGGCGGCAACCATTTTTCACTATAAGGAAATTTCCATTCCCGATTTGAAGGGGCAGCTTAGAGTAAAAGGAGTGAATGTACGGTGAGCGAGGATATAGGAAAGGATCTGATCCTGGAGCAGGCAAGCGAATATATTCGCTGGGATGCGGCCGGCTTGGTGCCGGCGATCGTGCAGGATGCAAGCAGCAAGCAGGTGCTGATGATGGCTTATATGAACCGGGAATCGCTCAAGCGGACGCTGGAGAGCGGCGAGACCTGGTTCTGGAGCCGTTCCCGCGGGGAACTATGGCATAAGGGCGCCACTTCGGGCAATACTCAAACGGTGGTCTCGATAGCCTATGATTGTGACGGGGATACGCTGCTGGTGCAGGTGGAACCGAAAGGGCCTGCCTGTCATACCGGGGAAACGAGCTGCTTTTATCGGGAGATAAAGGCCGGAGATTCGATCCGCGGCCAGGTTAATAGACAGGAAGCCGCAGGTGATCGGTTCGCCGTGCTGGCCGAGCTGGAAGAAGTCATCGCGCAGCGTGAGGTGGAACGGCCGGAGGGTGCATATACGACCTATCTGTTCGATAAAGGCGTGGACAAAATCTTGAAGAAGGTCGGCGAGGAAGCCTCCGAGACGATTATCGCTGCTAAAAATAAGGATAACGCCGAGCTGAAGCTGGAGGTCAGCGATCTCATCTATCACCTGTTGGTTCTTCTGCAGGAGCGGAAGCTTCCGCTTGATGAGATCATGGCCGAGCTGAGCCGCCGTCACGAACGTCCGCGCCGCGATTAGGGGGGAGTATCGATGCATATCGATTATCATACGCACCATGTCCGCTGCGGACATGCAGAGGGACGACTCGAAGAATATGTGCAGCGTGCGATTGAGCTTGGCTACGATCAGCTTGGCTTATCGGATCATATGCCGCTCATTCACGTTGACCCTGCTTCCTATTATCCCGAAATGGCGATGCCCATGGAGGAGCTCCCCCGATACGTAGAGGAGTGCCTCCTTCTAAAGGACCGTTACCAAGGGCAGATCGATATCCGGGTCGGGCTGGAAGGGGACTATATCGAAGGCTATGAGGAGCAGATCGAACGGATCATCGCCGAGTATCCTTGGGATTATGTCATTGGTTCGGTTCACTTCCTGGGCGAGTGGGACATCACGGATTATCGCCAGACCCAAGGCTGGGAAGGGAAGGACCCGCTCGAGGTGTACCGCCAATATTACGATGCGGTGCAGAAGGCCGCAGCGACCGGATTCTATGATATTATGGGCCACCTGGATGTGATCAAACGGTTCGGCTACGGACCGGGCAAGGAGCAGGCGGACGAAGTGATCGCTTTGGAAAACGCTGCGCTTGCAGCCGTCGCCAAAAGCGGCAAGGCGATGGAGCTGAATGCTTCCGGCCTATCCAAGGCCTGCGAGGAGATGTTTCCGAGCAGCCGTATGCTGGAGGAAGCGATTGCGCTTGGCATTCCCCTGACGCTGGGCTCGGATGCGCATCAGCCCGGGAAGCTCGGGGAGCATCTGGATAAGGCACGGGCGCTGCTGGCTGACCTGGGGGTACGGCACATTGCGACCTTCCGCGGGCGAAAGCGGGAGATGGTGCCTTTGGATGGTCATTTTTTGAGTGATGAAGAAAACGATGTATAATAAGATATATAGATATTGATCGGGACATGCTCGTACGGACGGCTGTTCTCCTCCCCGATGCTCGCGAGGTGCGGGCCTTGCAGGGAGGGGGCAGCCTGATTTCGCGACAGCGCTTTCCTAATCGACGGGTGTGCAGCATGCGCCTAAACCATTTATTGTGTCAGGAGGTCTCCATGTATCGTACCCTTCGATTGTTCGCCGGAACGTCCAATCCGCAGCTAGCCGAAAGCATCAGCCGGCAGCTGGGCGTGGAGCTGGGCAAGATTAAAATTTCCCGCTTCCAGAGCGGCGAAATCTACGTTCACTACGAGGAGAGCATCCGCAATTGCGATGTGTTTCTCCTGCAGTCTTTTTCCCAGCCTATCAATGAAATGTTCGTTGAGCTGCTGGTCATGATCGATGCGGCCAAGCGGGCTTCGGCAAGAACCATCAATATTATCGTACCCTACTACGGGTATGCGAGACAGGAGCGCAAGTCGGCTCCGCGTGAGCCGATCTCCGCTAAGATGGTGGCTGATGTGCTGACGACAGCCGGGGCAAACCGGGTGATTACGATCGATCTGCATGCCCCGGCCATCCAGGGCTTCTTCAATATTCCGGTGGATCATCTGACAGCGCTGGATCTCATTACGGAGTATTTGAAGACGAAGAACATCGAGCAGCCGGTTATCGTGTCCCCGGACGCAGGCCGGGCGAAAACGGCGGAGAAGCTGGCCAGCAGGCTGGGATCCCCATTCGCGATCATGATCAAACAGCGGCCGGCCCATAACGAGTCGGTCATTACGCACGTGATCGGAGATGTGGCCGGCCGCACGCCTATCATCATCGAGGATCTGATCGATACCGGCACCACCATCGTCCAGGTCGTGGAGGGACTTAAGGAGCGCGGGGCGAAGGATGCGATCGTCTGCGCGACGCACGGCCTATTCTCCGGCGAAGCGCTGGACCGGCTGGATCATGGCCATATTGCAGAAATTGTCGTAACGGATTCGATCGTGCTGCCGGAGCATCACTGCCGGATGCGGCTGAAAGTACTGTCGGTTGCGCCGATGCTGGCGCAGGCTACCCAAATTATACTTGAGGGCGGATCCATCGCCACTTTATTCAAAGACGCCGGTGTGTAAGCTGGTGTCTTT
The DNA here is from genome assembly GCF_038003785.1 of Paenibacillus sp. FSL W8-0919. Taxonomy (NCBI): domain Bacteria; kingdom Bacillati; phylum Bacillota; class Bacilli; order Caryophanales; family Paenibacillaceae; genus Paenibacillus; species Paenibacillus sp. FSL W8-0919. The sequence goes on along the minus strand of NZ_JBBOPV010000001.1, from coordinate 1,009,339 downwards.
TTTCTGCAAATGATGTTGTAACTTGTGTTATACTGTTCTGGATAGAGGAGCAAGTTAAAAGGAGGTGCCTTGCTTTTCGTGAATGGAAATCCATACGGGTCGAGTGACCCTCACAACATTATATCTATCGAAATGAACGCGAACTTTTTCTTCGATCGGGCGGTTCGCTCGCTGGATCGTTACCAATATGAAAAGGCGCTTAAATATTTTCGCAAAGCTGTTGAATATGAACCGGATAATCCGGTGAATCATTGCAATATGGCGGGTATATTATCAGAGACGGGAGATTATAAAGCTTCGAACGAGGTGCTTGCCCACATTTTGGAGCAGGTCGATCCGTCGATGACCGAATGCTATTTCTATATGGCCAACAACTATGCCAATATGGAGCAGTTTGAGAAAGCGGAGGAAGCGCTGGTCACTTATCTGGAAGAAGACCCGAACGGGCAGTTTCTGGATGAGGCGGAGGAGATGATGGAGCTGCTGCAGTATGAGCTCAATCGTCCTGCCAAGCTGAACCGCATCAAGAGTCGGGAAGGCGTCGTTGAGCATGAGCATGCCCGCGCTTTGCTGGAAGAGGGCAAATTCGCGCAGGCGGTGAAGCAGCTGGAGGAGATTGTGAAGGAGCATCCGGATTTCCTTGCCGCGCGCAACAACCTGGCGCTTGCCTATTATTATATGGGACGATTCGATTCGGCGAAACGGACGATCGGCGAGGTGCTGGATCAGGAGCCGGGGAATCTGCACGGCTTGTGCAACCTGGCGATCTTCTATCAGCATGAAGGAGACGTGGAGCAGCGCGACCGTCTGATGGACATGCTTCGCATCACGGTGCCGTTTCACCTGGAGCATGTATTCAAGCTGGCAACGACGATGGGCATTCTTGGGCAGCATGAGGTGGCGTACGGACATTTCCGGCGGCTGCTGAAGCATGAAGAATTTAGTTCCGATCCGAGCTTGTATCATTATACCGCTGTGGCTGCCTGCAATATCGGCCGCTACGAGAAGGCGGAGCAATATTGGCGCCATGCCGCGAAGCTTGATCCCGAGTCGGTCATTCCCGATTTCTACCTGGCTCAGCTCCAGAAACGCAAGGAGACGGGAACCGATCAAATGAAGGTCAGCTATCACTATCACTTGCCGTTTGAGGAGCAGTTCAGACGGTGGGAGCAGGATGGGGATCAATTGACCGAGGAGGCGAAGCAGAATCCGCTGATCCGTTCTTCATTCTTCTGGGCGCTTCGGCATGGTGATCCGCAGACGAAGCTGCAGGTTATCCGTACGCTCGAGCTGATTGCCGATGAAGAGGTGCAGCATGCGCTGCAATCCTTCCTTCAGGAGCCCGGAGAGAACGCGGAGCTGAAGACGGCTGCCCGCCTTGTGCTGCAGCATATGGAGTCGGCAAGCAACCGGATTGCGGACCGCAGGGAAGACCGCGACGCCGCTCCGGTCAAAACCCGAGAAGTGCTGCCCGACTGGCTGCTTTCCTGGAAGGCCGTTCTGGAGAGAGCGGAGCAGGCGATGGACATGCGATCCGATGCCTTCTTGAAGAAAGAGATGGAGAATCTCTGGACCGACTTTCTCAGCCGTCTGTATCCGGACATCCCGAACATCCGAAACGTAGAGGGCTGGGCAGCGGCGCTGGAATATTGGACCGCGAAGAAGCGTGGACGCAACCTGACGTACGAGGAGGTTGCCGTCCGTTACGGGATTTCGCCTTCGACGGTCAGCCGGTATGCACGTCAAATTAACAGTGTTTGCGGGGACGAGGCGCAATCGGATCATAATTTCCGCCCATTTACAGAGAATATTTAAGTATGGGTTAGCGAATCAGTGGATCAGAGGATAGGAAAGCGTTCCCTGTTGCATCATGGAATCGCGGTTAAGTCATGAATAGGATGTAGAAGCATTCAATCACCCTATATACTAGGAGGCTGTATCTATGTATAAATCCATCGTAATCGGAACCGGGCCTGCCGGATTGACGGCAGCCATCTACTTGGCACGCGCAAACCTGAAGCCGCTCGTCATCGAGGGCATGCAGCCCGGCGGGCAGCTGACAACCACGACCGAAGTTGAGAACTTCCCAGGGTTCCCGCAAGGTATCATGGGTCCCGAGCTTATGGACAATATGCGCCAGCAGGCGGAGCGCTTCGGAGCCGAATTCAAGAGCGCTTGGGTGGAGTCCGTTGATTTCTCCGAGCGGCCGTTCAAGGTGAACGTTGAAGGAATGGGTCAGCTTCTGGCAGAGTCTGTAATTATATCCACCGGCGCATCCGCCAAATATCTGGGCATTCCGGGCGAACAGGAGAATGTGGGCCGCGGGGTAAGCACCTGCGCGACTTGCGACGGCTTCTTCTTCCGCGGCAAAAAGATCATCGTCATCGGCGGCGGCGACTCCGCGATGGAGGAAGCGAGCTTCCTGACGCGCTTCGCTTCCAGCGTTACGGTGGTTCATCGCCGTACGGAGCTGCGAGCTTCGAAGATTATGCAGGATCGCGCACGAGAGAACCAGAAGATCGAATGGGCGCTCGATCGTACGCCGCTTGAAGTCGTGACCAGCGAAACGGGCGTGAAAGGCCTGAAGGTAAGAAACAATGAGACCGGCGAAGAAGAGCTGATCGAAGCCGAAGGCGTGTTCGTGGCGATCGGCCATACCCCGAATACCGGCTTCCTCGGCGGTCAGATTACAACGGATCCTACCGGCTATATCCTGGTTAAGCCAGGTACGACCGAGACGAATATTCCAGGCGTATTTGCCTGCGGCGACGTGCAGGATACGCGTTATCGTCAAGCAATCACTGCAGCAGGCACTGGCTGCATGGCTGCGATGGACTGCGAGAAATTCCTCGAAGGCCATATGGTGCATGACTGGAGCGAAACGCTCAACCCATAATAGAGGTTGTTCAAACAGCAGGAAGTGCGAAGAAGCCCCCGAGCTTACAGCGCCTTACGGATGACGACGATAAACCGTCATGTCCGGGGGGGCTGAAGCCGGGGGCTTTATTGTACAAGATGCAGATCTCAAACTTGTGGATCCATCTGTAAGTCATTGCCTGAACAAACTTGCAGTTGGACCTTAACGTAACCCCTAAACCGCCGCCCTTCCAATGTCCGATGAAAGCCGTGGAGAAGGGGTCCGGTCAGGCAGGGTAGAGTAAAGCCGAGCCGGCCGGAACTCCAATTACAAGCTGATCGCTTTATTGGCGTTCTTGACGTCGTTCGAAAGCAGCTGCTTCAGATTGTAGGAAGGGTACAAGCCCCGTTCATACATGAAGTAGTACACTTTCCCGTGCAGCTCAATCGCCTTGTTCAGCTGCTTCTGCAGCGTCTCGCGAAGGCTTGGGGTCGCGGTTTCGGTAATGGCGATCGCGTAATTGCGGACCGACGTTTTGGCGAAGCCGAGCAGATGGCCGGCATAATAAGCGGTCAAATCAGCCTCGGACAGCTTGCGGGTGCCGACAGGGGCTTCCGGGAAATAGTGAAGCAGCTCTTTCAGGTTGTTAGCTTGGAAGGCCGTTAATTCGTGCATCTCGAGCGTCTCATGCCACGCCAGATGCTTGGGATTATGCTTCATATCCTCTCTTGTCTCCTCCATGTGATGAAATATGTGATAGCCTATTCAATCACGCGGGGGAAGGTGCCTATCCTGCCGGAGTTCTTAGGAGTTCATAGATCCTGGGATAGCCGTACCATATCCCGCAGCCGCATCCCGTTCTCGTAAATCTCCTCATCATAATGCCGGACGAAAAAATCCCGGTCGATCGCCGTCATGCGGAAGCCGCATTTTTGGTACAATGCGAGCTGGGCGACACCGGTGCTTCCTGTACCGACCTCAATGGTGGCGAATCCGAGCTCTTTAGCCTGACGGACCGCATGGTTGACCAGCTGCTTGCCGAAGCCTTGGCCGTGCCGCTCTTCCGCTACGGCGACATTGACGAGTTCGACGGTATCGGGCCGCGTAGGCAGCAGAACATATACGCCGATAACTGCGGAATCGACTTCGCCGACGTAGCAATGTCCCCGATGGATATAGTCCTCCACCAGGCGCTTTGAAGGGTCCGCGAGCAGCAGCAGATCCATGGGAAGCGGTTCACCAGGAATAAGCCGTCGGATGTTCATAGCGTCGTCTCCTTTCATCTTCCACTTCCAATCTCGAAATCGAAGCATTATGTTTGCTATTTTATCACAAAAAAGGGCTCGCTCACGCTTCTCATGGAAGCAGCGGCTGGCCCCGCGGGTTCTCGTCCGAGTGGAGCAAGCGCATGGCTTGTCGTCCGAGCGTCGACGCTGATCATCGTACCAGCAGTGATCATTACATCACGCGCGGGAGAGGCAGGCGGTAAGAATCCCAATTAGCGCCTCCACACTCGGCTGCAAATGGGAATCGGGAAAGGCGCTAACTCTTGTACCAGAGCGGATTCCCCCGAAAAAATACACCAGGATAAACATAGCGATCCGAATTCGCTCATACATAAGGTGTAAGATGATTTATGACAAGGGAGGGCTTGCGCTTGAACAACTATGGATTTTACGGATACCCGCCGCCGACCGGATATTCGCCGAGCAGCTTCTATTCTGCACCCCCCACGACTACTGGGTACCATGCACCGCGAGCATCGGCTGTTCCGCAGCATGTCAATTACGTAACCCTTGTAGAGCCAATGTTTATGGACCATCTGCTCAAGCATAAAGGGGCGAAAATTACCGTCGTAACGACAGCGGGAAAAGTAGAGGGCATCCTCTCCGGGGTCGCCGCAGACCATATCCAGCTGACCGTCGGGGATAACAAGGCGCTGCATATTCGGTTGGCACAGGTGGTGTACTTTGAAGGGGTTCCCTATTAGCAGGAGCCTTAGGTCATCTTAGTTTGGCTATAATTGAATTTTACCGCTGTTGCAGGCAGGATCGGGCGGTATAAACCGCCAATATGTATACATGGATCCGGAAGGCGTCTATCGTAGACGCCTTTTATAAACGACAGATCCGGCTTCGTTTGTGCTCATGGCAGCACCAGCTATGGGGCAGGCCTGTGTCGGATTTCCATATTACCTAAGCTTTTCGTTCTCAACCGACGATAAGTAGGAAGTGTATCCGGTGATATTTCGACCGTTTTTTATAGATCCAGAGACTAAGGTGCGGGATAGCAAGAGAGGTGGATTTTTCATGACTTCATTAAATTCGTATAACATTCGAGTGGCGACGGCACAGGACGAGCCCTTTCTATGGGATATGCTGTACGAATCCCTGTATGTGCCTGATAGGGCGGAGCCCTTTAGCAGGGACATCCTCAACGAACCCTTCATGAGGAAATACGTGGAGGGCTGGGGCCGAGAGAGCGACCTGGGCTATATCGCGACCAACGGGGAAGGAAAGCCGATGGGCTCGATTACCCTGCGGTATTTTGACGAGGCGAACAAAGGATTCGGCTACGTCAGTGACGAAATTCCGGAGCTTGGTATGGCCCTGCTGCCGGAGAGCAGGGGACAAGGGATTGGAACGGCGCTGATGACGGCGTTGCTTCAAGGAGCGAAATCCAGAGGCATCTCCCGGTCATCCCTAAGTGTAGCGCCGGAGAATACGGCAGCAGTGAAATTATATAGGCGCTTTGGGTTTCAAGAGGTTGGCGTATTTGGCACATCCATTACAATGGTAGCGGACGTCGTATAAAAATGAGGGCGGCATCAGCCCTATCAAGGTCCATTCAGGCAGAGGAGGCATTGGGCTTGCTGCGGAACCCTTAAGGCTCGAAAGATCATGGGAGAAGGGAAGCTGTGAAGTGAAGTATCGCGCGGTATTTCTTGATTTTTACGGTACGCTGGTTCATGAAGATGACGATATCATTCCCTTGATCTGCGAACAGATTCGGGAGAGCGCTTCGATCGAATGCACGCTTCGGGAAATCGGACGATACTGGTGGAGCGAGTTTTCGCGCATCTTCCGCAGCAGCCATGGGGAAGGCTTTAAATCCCAGCGGACGATTGGCATAGAGTCGCTTACCGAGACGATCAAGCACTTCGGATCAAGCGCGAGGGCAGAGGAAATCATCGAGCTTCAATTCGAGCATTGGATTAGGCCGAGGCTGTACCCGGATACGAAGCCTTTCCTGGAGTCGCTCCAGCGAACCGGAACGCCCGTGTTTATCTTGTCGAATATCGACAGGTCGGACATTGAGTCTGCCGTCACCTATCACGGCATTCATGTACAAGGAATCCTTACGAGCGAGGATGTACGATCGTACAAGCCGAGGCCGGAGTTATTCCAGGAGGCATTCATGCAGTACCGGTTAAAGGCAGACGAAGTGATCCATATCGGCGATTCTTTAACGAGCGACATCCGGGGTGCGCAGAGCCTGGACATTGCGGCGATGTGGCTCAATCGGCTGGGCAAACCGCAGGCGGATGGGATCGAGCCCGATTACGTTTGCACAACCTTGGATGAGGCTCGGAAGGTGCTGCATGGCCATCATAAGGAAGAGGCAAGGGCGTGAGGCAGCGAAAATGCCATATATGGACAGTGTTCGCTAAAATCCAGCGGCTTCTGAACGAGAAAGCTTTAACAAGCCATAACAAGTTAGAACAAGCTAGAACAAGCGTCCCGGGCTAACCGAAGACGCTTGTTTTTTCGGCTAAAGGAGTCCGGCTCGGAAAGGAAGCAGGTTTGGAGAATTCGGTTACGGTAACCTCAAACCTTTTACCCCGAAACTGCGTTATAGCTACGTACTGATCACAAGGTTAAAGAAGGTGTGGGCATGAATCGAACGAAAACGATGCAGTTTGCCGGCAAAGGTGCGGCGTGGAAAGCGGACTATATCGTTACGCATAAGGATAAGGTTAATGCGAAGCAGACCGTATTTCAGGACGAGCTTGGCGGGAAATTAAAGCTTCAGTATGTCGGGAAGGTGCCGCTAGGCAGCGGTAGAATTACCTACCGGCTGGAGGATCGAAAAGGACGCTTCTCGGAAGGCGAGATCATTGCGGGGACGGACGATGCCGGCATGAAAGAAACCCTCTCCACCCTGGACTACAGTTCTTTGCTCGATATGTTGGATCCTGATAAGGAACTGATCCTCACCATAGACTGGGAGAGAGGAAGCGAACAGTTTCTGCTGACCCTTCCACCCTCAATCGGCTTCGGCAGAGTTCCCCGTAAACGGTGAGGTCTATACCTGTCCAAGAACCGTCCATCTTCAAGAAGAAGGGACGGAGCTGGTGGATTTTAACCCTTTTTTAAACGAAGGCGCTCCCCCGATTTAACCTGGACCTTGTAAACTATAAATAGAAACCTCATGAAGGGAGTGAACGGGGCGTGCTGGAGGCGTATTTGTTCCCGATATCGTATGCATTTTTGACTTTTCCCATAGCAGCCTTGCTGTGTGCGGTCCCGTTTCTGATCGTGCAGTACCGCAAGTATGGCTATTTCAATAAATTTCGCGGGTTTCTTCTGTATCTGTTCCTGCTCTATCTGCTCAATGCGGTGTACCTGGTGCTGCTCCCGCTGCCGGCATCTCGACATAATGCACCGATGGACGTGTCCTCGGTGATCCAGTGGATTCCGCTCAATTTTATTCACGATATTGTGAAGGAAACCCAGGTGGTTCTGTCGGAGCCTGGGACGTATATACACTTGATTAAGGAGCGGGCTTTTCTGCAGGTGGTGTTCAACATCCTGCTGGTCGTGCCGTTCGGCATGTTCCTCCGTTATTATGCCCGGGTGAATTGGCGTGCGTGCCTGGTTGCTTCATTCGGTCTGTCGCTGTTCTTTGAGGTAACCCAGGTTACCGGGATCTACGGCTTCTATGACCACCCTTATCGGCTGTTTGATGTAGATGACCTGCTGACCAATACGCTCGGCGGGATGGTTGGCTTCGTGCTGGCCGACTGGATGAAGAACCATCTGCCGCGGATGGATCGGCTGGATGAGAAGGTGGATCTGTCCAAGAAGCGGGTCAGCTATACAAGAAGAGCAATCGCTTTTGGCATCGATGCGATGATTACGTTGCCGGTCATCGGGATTATGTCCGTGGTGCTGAACGTGAAGGCCGCGTATTTCATCGTTGTCATTCTGTACTATATCGTAATGCCGTATATGCTTGAGGGGCAGACGGTAGGCAAATGGATCGTACGGATTCGCATCCAAGGGCAGGGCGAACATCTGAAGCTGAAGGAGATCATTATCCGGAATGGGCTGCTTTACGTCGTGTGGGGCGGCATTCATGCCCTGCTGATAACGCTGAGCTTCCCGGGCTCTGGCTTTCTGTATGCCTTGTATGTCATGGGAATGCTGCTGATCGACGGGGTTGTTATGGTCCATCTGCTGCGGTGTCTCTTCAACCATGAACGGACGCTGCTGCATGAGGCGAAGAGCGGAACCAGACAGGTGATCGCGGAGAAAAGACAGCCTGCGGCGGGGCGAAGCGAAGGGAATGCTGTCTGATCGGTTACTTCTTTCAAGGAGAGGCTCGATGAAGCCAAGGATATTATCGATATTGGCCGTTGTGCCTGCACTCGATTCATACCATGGCATGCGGCAGGAGCCGGGGATGGAGATTCAGGTCGGCGGAAGAAGCAAACAAATCCAATGAAATCGTCCATGAAGGACAGATCAAGAAGTACGGCCGGTGTATAAGGTTAAGCCCAAGACACCGGCTTTTATATTTATGTCGGCCAACCGGTAGGTTCAGCAGGGGCAGCCGGATGCTATATAAATAGCGGTCGAAAGTATGGAAATCAATCATTCAACCTATATAAACGTCAGCTTCGGGCATATCGGGCTCAATCAAGGGCCCTTCAACAACGATGACGGTCATGCCTAGCTCGGAGCCGGATTCATGCCACTCCCCTTTTTTCCACAGCACGGCCTGTCCAGCAATCACCTTCGTTCTCGGTCCATGATTGGCGGTAACCCAGCCTTCTCCTTCAACAACGATAAACAATTGGTCCGACGATGCCGGATGCTCTCCGACCACGCCCCCGGCGCCGATGTGCATGCAGCCGATGTGGTGAATGGGGATGGCTGCTTGACTCATGAGTATTTTCGACATAATCAGATGCTGGCTGCCGTATACGGAAATCGGGCGTCCGGCGTCCATGTCAAAGCGGAATATCTTCAAAGCCTCATCTCCTCTTGGAAAATTCATCAAAAACGATCTATTGTATGATAACATAAGGTGAATAGCACCACGGTGAATTCTCGCATACAAGCGAGAGATCCGTACTCGCGAACCACACATGTCAAAGCGGATTTGATGGAAGCCTTGAAGAACAACATACAGGAGTGACGTTTCATGGATAAATGGGAGTATAAAACTTTGAAATTTAAGACACGGGGATTTCTCGGGGGAAAGGTTGATGAGGAGGAATTCGAGGATTTACTGAACAGCTACGGGATCGACGGTTGGGAATTGGTGTCGTGCTTCGATACAAGCATGTATCAGGGCCAGTCCAATGATATTATTGCTGTTCTGAAGCGGAAAGCATATCTCGAGTAGTGACCAAAGGAAAGAGGGAGTGGATCCAGTGATCATTCGGGAGACGGAAGATGCGTTTGTGATGACAACTCAGGACGATCATGGCCGGTTCTCCGGGGACGTTGCCCGGGGCTTCCGGAAAGAGCTGTTCCTGGATGAAACGGTAGTGGAAGAAGTGCTGCTCGCAATCGCCGAGCATGATCGGGCCTGGCTGCCAATGGATGATACGCCCATCTGGAATGATGCGGTCGGGGTACCCTTTACTTTTGTTGATTATCCGACATTGCCGAAATTGCTGATGTATGCCAAGGGGGTTGACGAAACGGAAGCGATGAACCCCTATGCAGGGTACTTATGCAGCCTTCATTATGCGTCGTTTATGAAAAATGCGACCGAAGCGCCCTTCGTGGAGTTTTATCATGCGGAGCTGGAGCGCCAGGAGAGGCTGAAGAGTCAGCATCCTTTTCCGGATGAGGAGACAATCCAGCGGCAGTTTGCGCTGCTTCAGCTGTGCGATGACCTCTCGCTTTATGTATGCATGAACGCTCCCGGCGCGACCAAGGAAGAGGAGCACCCGTGGTTCAGGGATGGCTTTGGTATGTCCGTGGATGGACAGCGGGTTGCGGCTGAATGGCTGGGCGGCGAAGAGATCAGGCTGAGCCCGTTTCTGTTCGAGCGGGAGTGGCCGGTTGTGCTTAAGAATAAGCATGTGCGGAAAGCGCAGATTAAACAAGAAGGCATCGCGAAGGCATTTGAGCATGCTCCATGGACCGAGCAGAAGGTTCTCTTCGTTCCGTAGCCGGAAGTGTGCAGGCTATACGTATTTTTGAAGATATCAGACAATAATTACTTCGGAGGATCTGCTGCCCGATACCGTAAGAAAAACTAACCGTTTAACGCGGTCTGTATTCTGTGAGTACGTCGAGAGACATTTTTCTTATGGAATATGGTATGATCCGGTTTGAAGCCATGGAAAAATCCCGTCAGATTGTAGAGGTTGAAGGATGAAGAAAAAAGAGTTTTTGATCGTAGCCATGTTGAATTTTTTAGCGGCGATAGCCTTTTTGGTCGTGGTGATTATCACCGACCGCAGCTCATGGAAGTGGGGATTCGGCCTCGTGTCGCTGCTGTTCGCGCTAGGCGGGATAGGCAATATCGTCCTCCATTTTAAAAATAAATCGTAGGTGCAGCACTCGTGCGAGTTATAAACAGCATACTACTGGGGGCTCCATGCCCCCGAATTGAACTTGGCGTCAATGGTGCCCCTTTCCAATCATTGATATGAATGTGATAGTATTCACTAAATCTAAAATAGGGGTCTAGCCAAGCCTTCCACTCGTAGGATAGGAGAGGACGTGCAGGCATCAAAGGCGCTGACCGCTGCCGCTGCCTTCGAAGGGACAGAACCCAGGACAACCGGTGGAGAATTGGCGGGGAGCCGGGGAGGACGAAAGTTCCACGCCAGAGGTCTTTTGGCGAAGAGCAACGTTCAAACTCAGGACCCAACGCGGCCCGGCAGGATTCCTGTCAAATCCATCCCTTTTCCTCCGCAGTCGTAATCGCCTCGATTCGATTCTTCGCCCCCAGCTTGCTCAAGATTTCAGACATGTAGTTGCGGACCGTGCCGTAGGATAGATGCAGCTTGGCGGCAATCTCGCTCGAACTGCTTCCGCCGGCAGCCAGACGGAGCACCTCCCGTTCACGTTCCGTAAGCGGGTTCGCATCTCGCATCGTCCCGAAGACAAGCTCGGGCGAAACCTCCCGGCGGCCGTCCATGACGCGGCGGATCGCTTCCGCCAGCCGCTCGCTCGGCTCATCCTTCAGCAAGTATCCTTGAACGCCTGCTTGGACCGCCCTCTCGAAATAGCCCGGCCTTGCGAAGGTGGTCAGGATGATGACCCGGCATTCATAGCCAAGACGCTTGATCTCCTCAGCCACCTCCAGGCCGCTGCGAACCGGCATCTCGATATCCAGCAGGCAAATATCGGGACGGTGGGCTGCAATCAGAGACAGAGCCTCATCTCCATTGCCTGCTTGCCCAATCACATCGATATCCTCCTCAAAATCTAGCAAAGAAGCCAGTGCGCCCCGAAGCATGCGTTGATCCTCGGCGATCACCACTCGGATGCTCATGTGTATCCTCCTCCTTCCGGTTCTCGTTCTTGATGACGATCGGTACGCGAATGGTAATGATCGTTCCTTGGTTAGAGCGGGCTTCGATCGTCCCTCCGATCAACGACAGCCGTTCCGCCATTCCTTTCAGGCCGTTGCTCCCCTCAGCGGGAAGCGGACTGTCGTTCGGGAGACCAACCCCATTATCGGCGACGATCATCCGCCACTCATTCTCCAGCGTTTCCATCCGAATCCGGCATTGGCTGGCCTTGCTATGCTTCACCACATTCGTTACGGACTCGCGCAGGCAGAGGCTGAGAATATTATGAGCCAGATCCGGAATTCCTTCCAGCCGCTCATTTCCTTCACAAACCAGCTCAATCCCGGCGCTGTCCAGAATCATGCGGGCATCCCGGATTTCTTCGGGGAGCGTGGCTGTCCGCATTTCAGCGACAAGCTCGCGCACCTGGCGCAAGGCCGCACGGGACGTATTCTGGATTTCGCGCGCTTCCGCCTGGGCCTTCATCGGGTCCTTCGTCACCAGCTTCTCCACGAGCTGGCTCTTTAGCGTGATGAGCGACAGCGTATGGCCAAGCGTGTCATGAAGGTCGCGGGCGATGCGCATCCGTTCTTCGCCTTTAATCAAATTGCGGATTTGCTCATTGGCTTTCGCAAGCTCCTGTTCCAGCTTCTGCCGCCTGCTCAGAGAACGGAAGCCGAGCGGCGACAGCAGCATGATCAAGAAGAATGGAATGAGCACCAAGAGATCGGCGGTTTCGAGCGTTGGTGCATAGATCGCCAGCGGGATCGCTTCGACAAGGAAGAAGATCAGCATAGCCGTTTTGAATCGGCGGTCATCAATGTACCAGCCGATGAAGTTGGCGGAGAAGAAGCCCATATACATAAAGGTAGGGTGATACCAGGTGGACAAGATGAAGATGACGGCAAGCTGGACTAACAGCCAATACATAAACGATCGCTTCTCTACTTCAAAATACAGCTGACGGTACGTAAAAAGAAATACCGCTAGCAGGAAGAAGCCGATGCCCATTTTCCACGAATCGAATTTGAACATGTTGTAGATCGGCAATATTACATACACCAGCCACAGATAGGGGAAGAATCCCATGTGGCGCGGAAACACCTCGAATCTTTGTCCTCTCATATATCCATCACACTCATCCCCTTAATCGGCTTGTTGTTTTTTCCGAATATAGGTGGATAGTATCATAAATACGAGCAAATATCCCGTCAAAATCAGGATGTGATCCCAGCCCGGTGCCTCGCCGCGCGTAATGGCCCATGCCCCGCCGCCGAAATGGTAGGAAGGCATCCACTTGCCGATCGCTTGCATGAAGCCTGGCATGGCCTCGATCGGGAACCACATGCCGCCGGTCACGGCCAGCGCCAAATAAATGCCGTTGCTGACGCCGCTGGCCGTATCGACGCGCCTCATGGCTCCAATCAGCGTACCGAGCGCGAGGAAAGGAATGGAGGCGATAAGGATCCACAATCCGCTGAACAGCCACTGCCAGAAGGAGAGCGAGACGCCGTTGATGAGATAGCCGGCAGTGAAAATAACAACGATGCAGAGCAGGTGCATGATCGCCTGCACGAACATTTTGCCGAAGAAATAGACGCTGCCCGGAAGCGGCGTTACCCGCATATAGATCGACCACCCCTGCACCCGCTCCTGAACGAGCCGGATGCCAAGCGACATAATGGCCGTGCCCATGACGCTGAAGGAGGTCATCGACATGAGGTAATGCGCCTGCCACTGGCCAGCCTCGGCTGCGCCGGTATCCACGATGCGGGTGAAGATGAAATAGAACAAGATCGGCATGGCCAAAGACCAGAATATATAGTACGGATTGCGAATCATCCGCAGCAGTTCCATCCGGCATTGAATCGTAATCAACTTCAGGTTTTTCATGTTAACCCGCCTCCCCTTGACTCATCGTTAACTGATCGAATGCTTCATCCAGACTGCCCTGATCGATCCGGATATCGCGAACGGCGAGTCCGGCACGGAACAGTGCCGCCAGCGCTGTGTCCGTATCACTCGTGACGGCGATGAGCCGCCCGTCCTGCTCGTAGACATCTGTTACGCCCGGCACCTCATGAAGCAGCCGTATCACCTGCTGGCCGTCCGCATCCGCGATGAAGGAAACCGTTCGCCGGGTAAGCTTGGATTTGATGGCTTCAGGCGTACCGTCGGCCGCCACTTGGCCTTGGTGAAAGAGCACGATGCGTTCGGCTATATCGTCAGCCTCCTGCAAGTAATGCGTGGTGAACAAAATGGTCTTGCCTTGGGCCTTGAGACCTCGGACAGTCTGCCAGAACAGCCGGCGGGCGGACGTGTCGAGACCCACCGTCGGCTCGTCGAAGAACAGCAGCTCGGGGTTGCCTGCGATAGCCAGCGCGAAGCTGAGCTTGCGTTTCTGGCCGCCGGACATTTTCACCGCCCATTTGCCGAGTTCCTCGGGAGTGAGCCCGCTGAACGCTGCGATTTCCTCGAGCGTCATCGGATTCGGATAATAGCTGCGGATCAGGTTGATGATCTCCCGCGTCCGCAGGCCGTCCATGACGCTCACCTCTTGGAGCATCGCCCCGATCTTTTCCCGAACCTTGAGATCTTTCGGGCTCTGGCCGAAGAGAAGGACCTCGCCTTCGCTTGTGTCCTTGAGCCCCAGCATCATGGAGATCGCGGTCGATTTGCCCGCGCCGTTAGGCCCGAGAATGGCCGTAATGGATCCACGCTCAATCGTAAAGGATACTCGGTTCACGGCTTTCTTGCTTCCGAACGTTTTGGTCACCTGCTTCAGCTCGACGATCGGTTCGCCGCTTAGCTGTTGTATCATAGGTTACGCACCTCCGTTTTCGTTATCGTGATCATGATTCTATGATATCGGGAGCGGGAAAGGCGCGTTAGTAAAGGATGTCACCGGTTTGAAATGACTTTTGTCATGTTGCAGGGAGACAGCTGGACGATTGGTTTAGTGATGGAATTCATGCCAAACATTTTCCCATATAACTTTTACCATTCTTAGAGCGTCTACTATATATCAATCAGCTGACATTCTTACCAAGAACGGACAATAGAAATGCAATAAGGCCAATGGGGAGAATAGATGGAAGGGGGAAGTTCTCATCAAAAAAAGCACGATATTTTTAGTAGCTGTATCTATTCTTGCTGCATCATCTTTATACTTTGCAACGAGTGCAGGGAATCCGGATAAAGATCGTCCAATAACAGGAACAGTTAATATGGATGCCAAATATATCGCATTCGACACGATCGAGGAACTCGATCAAGCCGCGGACGTGATTGTTATCGGTTCCCCGATTAAGGATTTTGAGGATCGGGAACATATGGCGCAATATTTTGAAGATGGAATGATCCAGGATTTCTATACAATGACCGAGCTGAGGATCGAGAAGGTTATCAAACAACCGGACGGGATAGACATCGGCGAGATGATGGAGTTCATTGAACCGTTATGCATTATAGAAGAGTCCGGGAACCAAAAGACGAAAATCATTATGGATGATTACCGCGAATTGAAGAAGGGCAGCAGGTACATTCTTTTTCTAAAAGACAATACGTTCGGCCAGTACAGCATCATCAACATGAACAACGGTAAATTTAACCTGGATAATACCGATGATTCCGATATGCCTATGGAGCAGCAGGACCTTGCGTTTAAAACTTCCCTGAAAAACCAAGTTTTGCGGAAATACGACCTGTATTGATTGCGAGTAAGAATACCGGAGTTAGATTCGGTGTTCTTTTTTCGCTATCCAACATTTCTGCAGCCTTTAGCCCACATGCCCAGTACCGGATGATTTGAGGGTTGGCGCGATCAATTCGTTAGTGACGCTGGCAATAGGTATAAAAAATGAAACGGTGCCTGTTTTCGTTAAGGGGGTCATGAGCACCTTGGATATCCCGACTTTCTGCGGCCTATAAGGGATTTCTATCCCCTTGTCTTCTCTTGACCGCAGGGGTGCCTTCAATTATAGTGGGTACAGTAGGAGCAATCTATAAATTATAGAAGGAAAAAGGTGGCTTGTAACATGTCTGAGAAGATCTACGTCGGTGTCGACCTGGGCGGAACGGCAATCAAAGTCGGAATTTGCGACGAGGAAGGGCATCTTCTGCATAAGTTTGAGGGGCCTACGGAAACAGCAAAGGGCGTTGACACGGTAATTGACAACATTGAAAAATATGTGCGTCACATTGTGGAGGAATCGCCATACACCTGGGATCAGCTGGCCGGAGTGGGAGCCGGATTCGCAGGCTTCACGAACATTCGTGAAGGCATCATTATTCTGGCACCGAATGTAGGATTCAAGGATGTACCGATTCGCGCCATTTTGGAGGAGCGTCTTGGCAAGCCGATCAAAATAGACAACGATGCGAATGTAGCGGCGCTTGGAGAAGCATGGAGCGGCGCGGGCCGCGGAGTTGATAACTGCGTATGCTATACCCTGGGAACCGGCGTAGGCGGCGGCATCATCATTAACGGCAAAATTTATCAAGGCTTCGGGGGAATGGCCGGCGAGCTCGGACATATTTCGGTTGTCCCTGATCTGGAAGCCATCCAATGCGGCTGCGGGAAAATGGGCTGCCTGGAGACCGTATCCTCCGCTACCGGCATCATTCGCATGGCGAAGGACGCCGTGGAGCGCGGAGACCGCACCTCCCTGTCGCTCGTGCAGAACATCGCGGCCAAGGAAGTGTTCGACGCGGCGAAGGCGGGCGACGAAGTGGCGATCCGCATCGTAAATCGCGCAGCGTATTACCTGGGCAAATCGATGGCTGCCGTATCGGCCGTCCTGAACCCGGAAGCTTATATTATCGGCGGCGGCGTGTCCAAAGCCGGCGACATTCTGTTCGATGAGGTGAAGGCGGTATTCGCGAAGCTGACACCGGAGCCGCTGCAGCGCGGCGTGCGTATTGTGCCGGCCGAGCTTGGCAATGATGCCGGCGTCGTCGGCGCTGCCGGACTTCACCTGCGCTCGTAGTTAATTCATCATTCGATTTTAACTTATAAGGGAGGGAAAGCTGATGCTGGAAGCAGCCGAACGAGGCAGCAACACATCATCGATGGCCACCCTGATCATCATTACCGGGATGTCGGGAGCAGGTAAAACATTGGCCGTGCAAAGTCTGGAGGATCTTGGGTTCTTCTGCGTGGATAACCTGCCCCCGGTGCTCATCCCGAAATTCGCGGAACTGATCGATCAGTCCAAGGGCAAGATCGGCAAGGTTGCGCTGGTCATCGACCTGCGCGGACGTGAATTCTTCACGGCCTTGTCGGAATCGCTAAATTATATTAAGGATCACTTCACGATTCACTGTGAAATTCTGTTCCTCGATGCGACCGATTCCGTACTCGTTCAGCGTTATAAGGAGACCCGTCGCCGCCATCCGCTCGCTCCGGAAGGCATGCCGCTTGACGGGATCCGACTGGAACGGAAAATGCTCGAAGAGCTGAAAAACTCGGCAACACAAGTGATCGATACGAGCAATATGAAGCCGCTCAAATTAAAGGAGAAAATCATCTCGCGTTTCACGCATCTTGAAAGCAGCATTCTGTCGGTCAACATTACGTCGTTCGGGTTTAAATACGGCATTCCGATTGACGCAGACCTGGTTTTTGACGTCCGGTTCCTGCCGAACCCTCATTACGTCGAGCAGCTCCGCCCGAACACGGGCCAGGACAGCGACGTGTACGACTACGTAATGAAATGGCCGGAAACCCAGGCTTTTCTGACAAAACTGCTGGATATGCTGCATTTCTTGATCCCCCAGTATCGCAAGGAAGGCAAGAGCCAGGTCATCATCGGCATCGGCTGCACCGGCGGCAAGCATCGTTCGGTAGCGATTGCGGAGTACCTCGGCAAGATGCTGGGCGTAAGCGAGACGGAGTCCGTATCGGTGAGCCACCGGGATTCCGAGCGGGATCGGCATTAATTAAGGGAAGTGATAGATGTGGCTGTGCAAGCTAGAAAGCGCCCCCGCATTGTCGTAATGGGCGGAGGCACCGGGCTGTCCGTTATGCTTCGGGGCCTTAAGGAAAAACCGCTCGATATAACGGCCATTGTCACGGTCGCAGATGACGGAGGAAGCTCCGGCATATTGCGAAGCGAGCTGCAGATGCCTCCCCCCGGAGACATCCGCAATGTGCTTACGGCGCTAGCCGACGTGGAGCCGCTGCTATCGGATATACTGAAATACCGTTTCAAGTCAGGGTCGGGACTGGCCGGCCACAGCCTCGGCAATCTGATCCTGGCTGCCATGACGGATTTGCACGGAGATTTTGTCACGGCAGTCAAGGAGATGAGCCGGGTTTTTGTTGTTCGCGGACAGGTGCTGCCCGCAGCCGGTGAAGCCGTCATCCTGCACGCGGAGATGGAGGATGGCACCATTGTCACCGGTGAATCCAAAATCCCGGAGGCCGGAGGCCGCATCAAGCGGATATTCCTGGAGCCGGAGCATGTCGAGCCGCTGCCGGAGGCGCTGGAAGCGATTCAGCAGGCGGATGCGATATTGATCGGTCCAGGGAGCTTATATACGAGTATTTTGCCAAATCTGCTCGTTCCGAAGCTGTCCGAGGCGATCGTCGCCTCGGAGGCGATTAAAATTTTCGTCTGCAATGTTATGACGCAGCCCGGCGAGACAGATAATTATACGGTGAGCGATCATCTCCAGGCGGTGTATGACCATATTGGTCTTCACCTGTTCGATTATGTTATTGTTAATGATGGAGAGATTCCGCCTCAGGTTCAGGATAAGTATGCCCAGAAGGGTGCCAAGCCCGTCTATTTGGACCGTGATGAGGTGACCAGCCGTGGATATAAACTTATTGCGGATAAGCTTGTGCTATTTCGAACATACTTGCGGCATGATGCCGACAAGCTGAGCAACCATATTTTCCAGCTGGTGCAAGACTGGATTTCACGAAAGGGGTGAGTACCTTGTCCTTTGCGGCACAAACGAAGAAGGAACTAACGATGGTCGAAAGCCAAAACTGCTGCGAGAAAGCCGAGCTGTCCGCGTTGATCCGGATGAACGGTTCTGTTCAGCTGTCCAACAAAAAGGTGATTTTGGATATTTCGACGGAAAATGCCGCGATTGCAAGGCGTATTTATTCCTTAATTAAGAAGCATTTCCAGGCGCATACCGAGCTTTTGGTGCGTAAAAAAATGCGTTTGAAGAAGAATAACGTATATATCGTCCGGATTCCGGCCCAGGTTCAGGAAATTTTGAAGGAGCTTCGCATCGTGTCCGAGGGATTTCTGTTTCAGTCCCGGATCGATGAGAAGATCATCCGGAAAAATTGCTGTAAACGGGCGTATCTCCGCGGTGCCTTCATGGCGGGCGGATCGGTGAACAATCCGGAGGGTTCTTCGTATCATCTCGAGATTGCTTCGATGTATGAGGAGCACTGTCAGTCCCTCGTTGAGCTTGCTAACCAGTTTCGCCTGAATGCGCGCTGCATCGAACGCAAGAAGGGCTTTATCTTCTACATTAAGGAAGGCGAGAAGATCATTGAGTTCCTCAATCTGATCGGCGCTCATCAAGCGCTGTTTAAATTCGAGGATGTCCGCATTATGCGCGACATGCGCAACTCGGTGAATCGGATCGTGAACTGCGAGACCGCCAATCTCAACAAAACGATCGGTGCCGCTGTTCGTCAAATCGAGAACATCAAGCTGCTTCAGAAGGAAGTAGGACTTGAGAATTTGCCGGACAAACTGCGGGAGGTCGCCGAAATCCGGCTGGCTCATCCCGATATGAACCTCAAAGAGGTCGGGGAACTCCTCAAGGGGACCGTCAGCAAGTCGGGCGTCAACCACCGTCTGCGCAAGATCGATGAAATGGCCGAAAAGATCCGCAATACCTGACATTTTTTCTTCTAGTGTCCTGTATGCTAAAATGGTATAATATTATAAAATGTCAAGACGCTTTCAATACCGCAGATTTATAAGATAGGGGGTAATTTTCATGACAAAGCACCCGGTAGTCGTTCGGTTGAAGACGGGGCTCCATGCT
Source organism: Paenibacillus sp. FSL W8-0919 (assembly GCF_038003785.1). NCBI lineage: Bacteria > Bacillati > Bacillota > Bacilli > Caryophanales > Paenibacillaceae > Paenibacillus > Paenibacillus sp. FSL W8-0919. Next base: position 989,696 of record NZ_JBBOPV010000001.1, on the reverse strand, counting down.
AGACCGGCCGCGCTGTTCGTTCAGGAAGCGAATAAATACTCATCTGAAATTTTTGTTGAGAAAGATGATAAAAAAGTAAATGCCAAAAGTATCATGGGAATTATGAGCCTTGCAATCAGCTCGGGTACGGAAGTGCATATTAGCGCTGAAGGAGCCGATGCCGAGCAAGCGGTTACTTCTCTGGTTAATCTTGTGAGCAAAGAGGAACTCGAGAACCAATAAGCCATCCATGTTTAAGAAAAGTCTTGTGTTTGCAAGGCTTTTTTTAATATATGGGCGAGCGACGTGCCCCATACCCAAGTATGCATCGCGCGGAGCATGTTAGATCTACATATGACTTTACAGAAAAGGGGAAGCGATTCCGCCTTTTTTGTTTCTGCGCCGGAAAGCTGTTGTTTAACTTCAGTTTAACTTGTTGTTTTATTCTGACCTTACACCATAAATAATCGGACGGGGAAGGGAAGAGAAACAATGAGTGTACTGAAAAATACGGCAGACGATCTTCAGGCGTCACAAGACGAGAATCGAAAGGCAGGCTCGCAGGCGTTCTTCCGCCTGTTGAAAGAGACCAAGCCGCCGATGGCCCTGCTCGTGGGCGCCATTCTGCTCAATGTCGTCTCGACGCTGGTCGGGCTGGTCATTCCGATGTTTACGAAAAACCTGGTGGATGGCTTTTCCTTAACGGATATGAACCGGAGCCATATCATAGGGCTTGGCATCGCATTTATCGTGCAGACGATCGCCGCAGGCTTCTCGATCTATTTGCTGAGCTATACGGGACAGAAGATGGTGGCCGCCCTGCGGGACCGGCTGTGGAAGAAGCTGCTGGTGCTGCCGGTAAGCTATTACGATCATAACCGGTCAGGGGAAACGGTCAGCCGAATGACGAATGATACAAGCGTCATTAAGGGCCTGATCTCCGATCATGCAGCCGGCTTCGCCAGCGGGATCGTGTCGATCGTCGGATCTATCGGGGTGCTGCTGTATCTGAACTGGAAAATGACGCTGACCATGTTCGTCGTCATTCCGATTGCTGCGCTGATCCTCGTTCCTCTGGGACGCAAAATGTATAAAATATCGCTGGGCATGCAGGATGAGACCGCATCGTTTACGGCGAATATCAGCCAGGTGCTGTCCGAGATCCGCCTGGTCAAGGCCTCCAACGCAGAGAACCGGGAGTACGCCAACGGAAGCAGAGGCATCACGAATCTGTTGAAATTCGGCATTAAGGAAGGCATCGTATCCGCCTGGATCGCGCCGCTGATGTCCTTCGTGCTGATGATGCTGCTCGTCGTCGTCATCGGTTACGGCGGACTGCAGGTGTCAACGGGGGCACTGACGGCAGGCGAACTGGTGGCGTTTATTCTGTACCTGATTCAGATCGTCATGCCGATGACGCAGCTGACAACGTTTTTTACCCAGCTACAGAAGGCGAAGGGAGCCACCGAGCGGATCCTGGAGACGCTCGATGCCGAGGAAGAGACGTTCGAGGACGGGATGGATGTAATTGATGCGAATCAGCCGGTATCGATTGAGCATCTGACTTTCGGCTACAAGCCGAGTGAGCCGGTGCTGAAGAATGTCAGCTTCCGGATGGAGCCGGGGACGGTTACGGCCGTTGTCGGGCCGAGCGGAGGCGGAAAAACGACGCTGTTCTCCATGCTGGAACGATTCTACCTGCCGCAGGAGGGACAGATTAAGCTTGGCCAGGATCCGATTCATACATTTGCTCTACGGTCCTGGCGCGGATTGATCGGTTATGTCTCGCAGGAAAGCCCGATGATTGCCGGTACGATCCGCGAGAATCTGTGTTATGGGACGGAGCGGGACATTAGCGACGCGGAAATCCGGAGAGCGGCTGAAATGGCTTATGCGGACGGATTTATCGATGAGCTGCCTGACGGCTTCGATACCGATGTAGGTGAGCGAGGGATCAAGCTTTCGGGCGGACAACGGCAGCGGATTGCGATTGCGAGGGCACTGCTCCGGGATCCGAAAATATTGATGCTGGACGAGGCGACCTCGAGCCTGGACAGCCGCTCCGAGATTGAAGTCCAGAAGGCGCTGAAGAACCTGATGGCCGGACGGACGACGATTATTATTGCTCACCGGCTGTCGACGGTGGTGGGCGCGGACCAGATCATTTTCATCGAGAAGGGGGCCGTTACCGGAAGGGGCACCCATGAGGAATTGGTACGGGAGCATGCGATGTACAGGGAATTTGCAGCTCAGCAGTTACAGATGAACGAAAGTCTGGAGGCCTAGGAAGCAGGCCGGGGCAGGGGATAATGCTTCGGAAAGAAAGGGATGGATATGGCAAACATATTGGTCGTCGATGATGATCCGAATATTCGGGAGCTGGTGAAGGTGTTTCTGGAGGAGGCCGGCATGGACGTCCTGGAAGCTCCGGATGGACTGGCGGCGCTGAGCGTGATGGAACAGAGCCCCGTTGATCTGGTCGTGATGGATATAATGATGCCGAATATGGACGGCTGGGAGCTGTGCCGGGAGATTCGCCGGCATGACGGCGTTCCGGTGCTGATGCTGACTGCCAAAGGGGAAACCAGGCAGATTGTGAAGGGCTTCGAGCTCGGTACCGATGACTATCTGGTGAAGCCCTTTGAGCCGGCCGAGCTGGTGGTTCGGGTGAAGGCGCTGCTGAAGCGGTATCAGGTGGCCGCCTCGCAGACGGTCACCGCCGGCAAGCTGCAGATGAACCGCCGCACCTATGAAGCGAAGACGGATGAGGAGACATTCACGCTGCCGCTGAAGGAATTCGAGCTGCTGTTCAAGCTGGCCAGTTATCCGGGCAGCACGCTGCCCCGGGACCGGCTGATCGAGGATATTTGGGGCTACGATTTCGAGGGGAATGAACGGACGCTCGACGTCCATGTGAACCGGCTGCGGGAGCGGTTCCCCGAGGCGAAATACCGGTTTCGCATACGCACCGTGCGCGGGCTCGGCTACCGGCTGGAGGGGTGTGAGGACTAGTGCGCAAAACCGGCAAATGGGCATGGAGAATCCTGAGGGAGATCCTGCAGATCATTGTCCTCTTCGCCGTGCTGGCCGTCTCCTGGACGGCCGCGACTTATCTGACCAAGGTCGTGTACACGAAGACGGGTGCGCCGTCATCGGCTTATGTCGCGCAGATCATCGACTTGTTTCTTGGCGTCGTGATATTCTTCTTATGCATTATGCTGATCGGACTGATGTTCAAACACAAGCAGATGGCCGTTTTGAATGCAATGATTGATGCGATGCGCCGCATCTCTCAAGGTGATTTCAACGTCAAGATGGAGGAGCATAAGCTGCCCGGTGAATTTAAAATGATTGCGACCGGCATTAACGACATGGCCGAAGGGCTTGGGCGGATGGAGACGATGCGCCAGGATTTCATCTCGAACGTATCGCATGAAATCCAGTCGCCGCTGACGTCCATTCGCGGCTTTGCAAGGGCGCTTCGCAATCCCCGGCTGACGGAGGAGCGAAGGAATCATTACCTGGAGATCATTGAGGGAGAGAGCAGACGCTTGTCCCAGCTTAGCGATAATCTGCTGAAGCTGTCCTCGCTCGAAGGGGACCGGACCGCGTTCGATATGCAGCCCTACCGGTTAGATGGGCAGCTTCGCGCCGTGGTGCTTGCAAGTGAGCCGCAATGGCTGGCGAAGCGGATACAAGTGGATCTCGAGCTGGCGCAGGTGGAAGTCCGGGCGTCGGAGGATTTAATGAGTCAAGTGTGGATGAATCTGCTGCACAACAGCATCAAATTCACCCCGGAGGGCGGCGTGATTACGATTGAGCTGAAGGCAGACCGGGAAGAGGCCGTTGCTACGATTGCCGATACGGGAATCGGGATGTCGGAAGCGGATCAGCTGCGCATCTTCGAACGCTTCTACAAGGCGGATAAATCGCGAAATCGTGAGGCCGGGGGGAGCGGACTCGGGCTGTCGATCGTGAAGCGGATCGTCGACATCCATCAAGGGACTGTGACCGTGCTGTCCAGGCCCGGAGAAGGCTCCGTCTTTACCGTGAGGGTGCCGCTTGCGCCTCCTCCCGAATGAGGGGCGGACGCAACAAGGCTCACCTGCCATCGCGAGATGTCCGGTGAGCCTTGTCTTTGTTTGTTGCGTTGGGAAGTGGGAACCTTACGCCAAGACGCTGCGGCTGTCACATGGGTTACAGCCGTTCAGCGTCACAGCACTTTCTCCAGGAAGCTGATCGTCCGCTCGTTCTTCGGATTGCCGAATACCTCTGCGGGCGGTCCTTCCTCCACGATATAGCCGCCGTCCATAAAGATGACCCGGTCGGATACCTCGCGGGCAAAGCCCATTTCATGCGTGACGATCATCATCGTCATCCCTTCGCGCGCCAGATCCTTCATGACGCCGAGCACCTCGCCGACCATCTCCGGATCAAGCGCCGACGTTGGCTCATCGAACAGCATGATGTCAGGGTTCATGGCGAGCGCCCGTGCAATCGCGACCCGCTGCTTTTGCCCGCCCGAGAGCTGGCTAGGAAAGGCCTCCGCCTTATCGGACAGCCCTACCCGTTCCAGCAGCCGCAGGGCCGTGGCCCGCGCTTCCTCCTTCGATTGCTTGCCGAGCTCGACCGGAGCAAACATAATATTCTTCAGCACGTTGAAATGAGGGAACAGGTTGAAGTGCTGGAACACCATGCCGATATTTTCCCGTACCTTGTTGATGTCGGTCTTCGGATCGTTGATGTCCCGCTCGTCCACGATGACTCTGCCTGCCGTGATATCCTCCAGTCGGTTAATGCACCGGAGGAAGGTGCTCTTCCCAGAGCCCGACGGCCCGATCACGCAGACGACCTCGCCTTCCTGTACCTGCATGTCGATGCCCTTCAGCACCTCGTTCGAGCCGTAGCTCTTCTTCAGTCCTTCTACACGGATTTTACCCAACTCGAACCCTCCTTTCCAGACGGTTCGCAATCTTCGTCAGAATGGTGATAACAATCAGATACATGATCGCTATGGTCAGCCAGATATCAAACGATGCGAACGTTCTTGCAATGACGATTTTACCCGATTGGGTCAATTCGACCAAACCGATGACCGACAGAATGGACGTATCCTTCAGCGTAATGACGAGCTGGTTGATTAATGTCGGAATCATGATTTTGACAGCCTGCGGGATGATGATCTTCATCATGGCTTTGCGATACGGCAAGCCAAGGGAGCGTGCTGCCTCCAGCTGGCCGGGATCGATGGACTGGATGCCGCCGCGGATAATTTCCGTCACGTAAGCCCCGGCATTGAGGCTCAAAGTCAGAATGGCAGCCACCAGCGGCGACATCGTGAATCCGAGAGCCTGCGGAATACCGAAATAGATGAAGAAGGCAAGCACCAGCAGCGGAATGCCACGGAAGATGTCGACAAAGACGGTCGCAATGCCCCGAAGCCATTTGTTGCGGCCCACCTTCATGAAGCCGAAGATCAGGCCGATGAAGAAGGCAAAAAACAGCGACACGAATGTGAGCAGAAGCGTTTTGCCGAGGCCTGCGAGCAGTATCGGCATCGACTCGGCAATCAATCCGAGACGGCTTTGGTTAGCCGGTCCGGCCGCGTTCTCGCCAACGTATGTTTCGAGAATGCGGTTATACTCGCCGTTTGCTTTCAGATTAGCCAGCCCGGCGTTGAATTTCTCCATAAGCTCCTGGTTCTGCCCCTTCTGAACGGCAAATCCGTAGGATGCCCCGGGTTCTTTCTCGGTAACGAGCTTCAGCCCGTTATTTTGCTTGACGCCGTAAGCCAGCACCGGATAATCGTCAAAGCAGGCCACGGAATTGCCGGTTTTGACATCATCGTACATCTGGGCCGAATCGTCGAACGGCACGATCGTGAAGCCGTATTTCGAAGCGATGGATTCGGCGAAGCTGTAGCCCTCCGTGCCGGTTTTGACCGCCACCTTCTTGCCTCGCAAATCCTCGTAGCTTTGAATACCCTCTTGGTCTTTACGGACCGCCATCACGACACCGGAATCAAAATAGGGATCCGAGAAATCGAATTTCTGTTTCCGTTCCTCCGTGATGCTCATGCCGGCGATCACGCCGTCTACCTGACCGGCTTCCAGTGCCTGGACGGCTGCGTTGAAGCCGAGCGGCCTGATCTCGTATTTGAAGTTCTGATCCTTGGCGATCGCTTTCATTAAATCCATGTCGATGCCGACGAATTCGCCGCTCGGATCCTGGAATTCAAACGGAGCGAACGTGACGTCCGTACCGATCAGATAGGTTTTGCCCGATCCCGGCTGATCCGCCTGGCTTTGCGCCAACACCGGTACGCCCGTCGTTGCAGCGAGCAGCAGGACCAAGGCAAGTACTACACCCCGTATTAATCTCATAATGACCTCCTCATGTTAAAAACAACATATTAAGTTAGTTACCCACTTACCATCTTACATTAACATCCTGCTGCCTATTTCGTCCTCTATTTCTATTTTATTTGTCATAGCGGCCTGCAACCACTGGCATTTCCTGGATGGCGAAATAGAGGGGGCGATGAACGAAAAAAAGTTGTGAAACCGCTTAAACGGGATGCAACATTTACCAATCGGTTTGCGTTAGAGAGGTAAGGCAAGCATCAGAAGCGGGCCAATATTAAAGGAGGTTGACCACACATGAAAAGATGGGTCAAACAGGTAGGTTCCATTATGATTGCAGGCGCTCTGCTGACAGGCGGCACGGCTTGGGCCGGATTCGGCGGCGCCACGGAAGCCTATGCGGCCGAGGCGGTGCAGCAAAATGTCGTGACGGTGCTCGGCAAGGGCGAGATATCCGTGAAGCCGGATATCGTATATTTGTCCATTGGGGCAGAGTCGTATGCGGAGACGGCTAAATCGGCGCAGAAGGCCAACGCGCAAAAAATGGATAAGGTTATCAAGGTGCTGAAAGAGACCTGGAAGATCGACGACAAAGATATTAAAACCGAACAGTTCTATGTGCAGCCAAATTACTCTTATACGGAAAAAGAAGGCCGCAAGGTGCAAAACTACTCGGCTTATCATTCCCTTGAAGTAACGCTGCGCGATCTGAACAAGGTGGGCGAAGTGCTGGATGCAGCGGCTGAAGCCGGGGCCAATTCGATCGGCAATGCCCGCTTCTCCGTGGAGAATCCGGATACATTCGAGGCTCAAGTGATCGATAAGGCAATGGCGAATGCCGATCTCAAGGCCCAGGCGATCGCCAAGGCTTCCAAACGTCAGCTTGGGGTTGTCGTTAACGTAACCGAAGGCTCCGTGAACAACAACGTTGTGTACGGCATGTATGACAAGATGTCGATGGAAACGGCTTCGATGGCCGACGGCGGCGCTGCGACATCCGTGAAGCCGGGCGAGATCAAAATCACGACCCAGCTGTACGTGCAGTATGAGCTGAAATAATCTCCTTTATGAGGAACCGGCAAGAGAAGAGACCGTTCACCGCTTAGCAATGCGGGGGGCGGTTTTTTGTATTTGGCAACCCTAAGCCTTGGACGGTTCGATCCACCACGGGATCCAGAATCCGGCGAAATATCCGGGGCTTCCCCTGTCGAATTACTAAGAAAAGTGTTGTGTACAAAGGGAAAACAAGGTATAGTGAATATGCGAAAAACGTAAAGCCGCCAGTACGCGGCGTGAACATCGAACGAAATATGAAGCAAACGGTAAAGCCATACCCATGGATATGGCTTTTTTTTCTTAAAGAGACTTTAAAGCATCGTCCCTCAAGAAACGGATCCCCCTTCAGGCACAGGCTGGAACACGGGCGGAATTACCGTTTCTTCTTAATGGAAATGGAATTGTAGGTTCGGTCAAATCAAGAGGCCCTGTGCCGATAGGCCGCATTTTGAACAAGGAGTTGGTGCATGTGATTGAACTTGTCCAGATCGAGAAGCATTTCCAAGGACAAGCGGTCGTGCATCCGCTGTCGCTCTCTATTAAAGAAGGGGAATTCCTGACTTTGCTGGGCCCCAGCGGCTGCGGCAAAACGACGATTCTCCGGATGATAGCAGGATTTGAACAGCCGACAGGGGGCCAGGTATGGCTGGCGGGTCAGAACGTGACAGAGGTGCCTGCGAATAAGCGGGATCTCAATCTCGTATTCCAGCATTACGCCCTGTTCCCGCATATGACGGTGGAGGATAATATCGCCTTCGGGTTGAAAATGAAAAAATTGCCGCGCCAGCTCATCAAGGAACGCGTGGAGGAGGCGGCTGCGATGACGCAGCTCACCGCTCTGCGGGAACGGTTCCCGCACCAGCTCTCCGGCGGACAGCAGCAGCGCGTGGCGATCGCCCGCGCGATTGCGAACAAGCCTAAAGTGCTGCTGCTCGATGAGCCGCTCGGCGCGCTGGATCTGCAGCTGCGCAAAAGCCTGCAGTCGGAGCTGAAGCATCTGCAGCGGACGCTCGGCATTACCTTCGTCTATGTAACGCATGACCAGGAAGAAGCGATGATGCTCTCGGATCGGATCGTCATCATGAACCAAGGGAAGGTCGAGCAGATCGGGACGCCGCGCGACGTGTATGCGAAGCCGCAAACGCTCTTCGCTGCCACATTCATTGGGGAGAACAATGTTTTCTCTTCGCCGGAGGGCCTGTTCTCTGTCCGTCCCGAGAAGCTGGTTCCGCAGCGCGGCGTGGCCGGCAGGAAGACAGGCGTCATCGAAGACGTCCAGTTCCTTGGCAGCGTGCATAAGCTGCTTGTCCAGCTGGACGACGAGCCGATGAAGGTGACGATCGCGCTCGATATTACGGAGGAGCATCCTTGGAAGATCGGCGAGAGGGTCGGGGTGAATTGGAACGACAAGGATGAGGTGATGATCGGGCCATGAGGAAATCGAAATTCCTGCTGACCCCGGTGCTGCTGTGGATGTCCCTGTTCCTGATCATCCCGATGCTGATTGTGATCGGCATTTCATTCCTGTCGCGGGATGCCCAAGGCAATTTGCTGTTCGAGCTCAGCATGGAAGGCTACAAGACCTTTTTCGATCCGTTATATCTTGGGATCTATTGGGATACCTTGGTGCTGTCGCTGCTAACAACCATCATCTGTCTGCTGGTCAGTTATCCGCTTGCCTATTATATTGCGGGCGCATCCCCGCGAATCCAGACTTGGGGTCTGATTCTCATTACGATTCCGTTCTGGATTAATTTCTTGATTCGAACCTACGCCTGGGTGCTTCTGCTTCGGACACAGGGCGTTGTCAACAGCCTGCTGATGTGGCTCGGCTGGATCGATGAGCCGATTCAGATGCTGTACACCTACGGCGCCGTGCTGCTCGGCATGGTGTATAACTTCATTCCGTTCATGGTGCTGCCGATCTATGTAGCGCTGGAGCAGATGGACAAGCGCCTCCTGGATGCAGCCAGCGATCTCGGCGCGTCCAAATGGAAGGCATTTCGGCATATTACGCTACCGCAGAGCAAATCCGGCATCATGACCGGATCGGTGCTGGTCTATGTATCGACCTCGGGGATGTTCGTCGTCACGGACATCCTGGGCGGAGCCAAGTCCTCCATGATCAGCAACATCATCCAGTCGCAGTTCCTTGGAGCCCGCAACTGGCCGTTCGGCGCCGCGTTGTCGGTCATTTTCGTGGCTACGTCCCTGGTGCTCATTCTGCTGTTTAACCGGGCGATGCAGGCCCGCCATCAACGTGTAGGGGAGGGGAGATAAGTGAAGAAGAAGCGCCAGCCTTTGCTTTCGATTCACGCCTTCCTGATGATGGCGTTTATCTATGTGCCGATCCTGATTATCATCATTTATTCCTTCAACGATACGCGGTTGAGCGGGAACTGGGAAGGCTTCACCTTCGACTGGTATATCTCGCTCTTCGACAACCGAAACGTGATGGAAGCCTTGATGAACAGTCTGACCGTGGCGGTGGTGTCCACGATCATCTCGACAATGCTGGGAACGGCGGCGGCCCTCGGGCTCCGAAATTTGAGACGCAGAGGCCGCAGCGGCATGAACGGTCTCCTGTACTTACCGGTTATCATTCCGGATATTATCATGGGCCTGTCGCTGCTCGTGCTGTTCAGTCAATTAAATATTCCGCTCGGCAAGATGACGGTGATGATCGCCCACATCACCTTCAGCATATCCTATGTCTATGTAGTGGTGAGCGCCCGGTTGTCGGGAATGGGCAAGCAATTGGACGAGGCGGCCCAGGATCTGGGCGCTACGCCTTGGCAGGCCTTCCGGCATGTGACGCTGCCGCAGATCGCACCGGGTATTATCTCCGGGGCCTTGATCGCGTTTACGCTGTCGCTTGACGATTTCATGGTCAGCTTCTTCGTCGCCGGACCAAGCTCGACTACGCTGCCAATCTACATCTATGCCCAGGTGAAGCGCGGAATTTCGCCTGAGATTAATGCGTTATGTACGATACTGATTCTGGTGAGCATCACGCTCATCCTGCTGGCTCAATATATTCTTAACCGCGGCAGCGGGGATAAGAAACACAAAACGCTGCCGATCTAAAGCAAATGTTCCATTTCTTTTTGGGAAGGATCCGATATATCCATCATGGATACGAAAGAGAGGAGATAGGGAATTGAAAAGATCAAGATGGACCCGCCTGCTTGCTGCAGGGCTGGTCGCCGTATTGTCCGCAAGCCTTCTGGCTGCGTGCGGATCAAGCAAGGAGACACTTCACATTTACAGCTGGGCTGACAACTTCGATCCTGAGGTACTGGAGGATTTCGAGAAGAAGTTTAACGTAAAGGTCACGTATGACAACTACGCGAACAATGAAGATCTGCTGGCGAAGATTAAGGCCGGCGGCAGCGGCTACGACCTGATTCAGCCGTCCGATTACATGGTCAAGACCATGATTGAAGGAGACCTGCTGGAGCCGCTCGACATGAACAATATCCCGAACTTCGTCAATATTTCGGAGACGTTTAAGAACCCTTCTTTTGACCCGGGGAACAAGTACTCCATCGTCTACACGTCCGGTGTGACGGGGATTGCTTACAACAAGAAGTACGTGAAGGATGAGATCAACAGCTGGGAAGATTTGTGGAATCCGGAATACAAGGGCAAAGTGCTGCTTCTGGACGACAACCGTGAAATGATCGGCATGGCGCTGAAGAAGCAAGGGAAATCCAACAGCACGACGGATGAAGCCGAGATTAACGCTGCGGCCCTGGACCTTAAGACGCTGCTGCCGAACGTCCTTGCCTTCGACACGGATAACATCAAGCAGAAGATGATTCAAGAGGAAGGCTGGATTGCAACGGTATGGTCCGGTGACGCTGCATTCATCGCGGAAGAAAATCCGGATGTGGCGTATGTGGTGCCGGAGGAGGGCGCAACGATCTTCTCGGATAACTATGCAATTCCGAAGGGCGCGAAGAACAAGGAGCTGGCGGAGAAATTTATCAATTTCATGCTGGAGCCTGAAGTCAGCGCGAAGAACTACGAATATATCGGATACAGCAATCCGAATACGAAAGCGATGGAATTCCACAGCGAGGACTATCGCAGCAACACCATGATCAACTTGACCGACGAGGAGCTGGGCCGCACGGAATGGCTCGATAACGTCGGAGAGGCTCTCCAGATTTATGATCGCTTGTGGACCGAGCTGAAGAGCGGACGATAGAGAATTGGTGCTTTAGCACCTTTTTTATAAGCCTTGCCCATAGGGGCAGGGCTTTTTTTATTGGAATGGGGATCATGACGGAGGAGCAGCGGTCTATGAGATATGCCAAAGATTTTGAATGTTATAGAACCAGCTGAAGTGGTAAGACACTATAAAGAGATACGGTTCGCAGATCGATCAGGTGAAGGAAGCAGCCCGTTCATAAGTTTTGGTCAAATATGGGGAAATAAGACTATAAGACTATATTCCTCATGTAGTTCCTATAGCATGGAATCAAAATTGTCATTCACTTGTTACCAAACGGTGGTCCGGATTTTTTATAATGAATGAGGGTAATAAACAACTATGGCAACTTAAATTGGAAAAGGTGGAACTAATATGAATTCCAAATTTCGCGTATGCGCAACAATTATTGCAACTGGCGTCCTGCTCGGAAGTCTTGGCTTGAACGGACAGGTCATCGATGCAAGCCCCTCGAAGCCCTCTGTTTCCGCCAGCCACAACGTAGCGAAGAAGAATGAAGTGACATTGAAATGGAACGGCAAGACCCTATCCCAGAAGGGAGTCCTTCTGCACGGAGTTACTTATATCCCTGCAACCGTACTCCGGGATGCGGCGGGAATGCCCCTGAAATATGATTCGAAAAACCGTACGTATACCCTGAACGCCGGCTATCATCAACTAAGTGCCGTTGTGTATGATTCGAAGGAAATCGGCTTGTTGGTCAACGGCCTCTATGCCGGAGAGCCTGGGGGTCAAATCCTCAACGGACGGCTCTATCTGCCGTTCAAGACGGTCAGCGAATACTTAGGGATCCAGGGACAATGGAGTCCGTCCTCGAAGACGCTCAGCTTGACGAAGAAGCAGAGCGATCTAACGATCAAATCGGAAACGTTGAAGAAGACGATCCAGGGCGTGGAAGCTGCTGTGAGTTATCCGGTTGTCAGCGGCTTAAGCAATGGCGAGGCCCAAACTCAAATCAACAGCGTATTGAAAAAGCATGCGGAAAGCGTGATCGCCCGCGCAGAGGAAAGCATCAAGGAGCTTCCTCCGGGTGAAGACAGCTTCCCTTATGCCTTCGAAGGCAATTTTGTGGTCCACTACAACAAGGACGGCTTGCTGAGTGTTACGGCGCATGATTATTCCTATCTCGGCGGCGCGCACGGCATGACCTTCAAGAACAGCTTCACGTTCTCCCTGAAGGATGGAAAGCTGCTGAAGCTTGGCGATTTCATCGACCTGAAGGGCAAGAAGAAGAAGCTCGACAACCGCGTCTTGAGCGAGTTGAAGAAGGGCGGGGGCTACCTTGGCGGATTCGAAGGAGTTCCGGAAGATGCGGAATTCTATCTGAAGGATAACGCCGTGGTCCTGTACTTCCAGCTGTATGAATACACGGCTTATGCCTACGGCTTCCCTGAATTTGAATTGAAGCTGAAGGAATGGAAATAAGGATGGGAACCGCAGGTTCTGAACCATGGGATAACTGAAGCCTAGTGGACGCGGGGCACGTGATCGTTTGATACACTGTGATGTAAAGATGCAACAATGTGCCGGAATACAAAAAGAAATCCCTTGGATCGCAGCCTGAGGTTAACTTCAGGCCTAGCGGCCAAGGGATTTTTGTATGCGTAGGGCATGGCGGAGGGGTCTGCATCACAGTTGGGTATAGCTAATCAGACGGATATGGGCATTCACAAGCTCATGAACCAATTACGAATCCATCCTGAAGGGATCCGATGGAATCTCATGTTGCTTGTTGAGGATCCCTCCGTCTGAAGCGGGAATGTCCAATTCCGTAACCAATTATACCGGCTCCCCAACCAACGGCCGCATGGACAAGCGGATAAACCGTCTCCTCCGAGTGACCGGTGTAGTGGACGAGCCCGTAAAGGGGGACGGCGTAGAGAAGGACGAATGGAATGAGAACGACGTAGAGCTTCAGCAAGTAGCCGACGACCATGAAGAACACGCCGACGAGCCAATAAGCCGAGAACCAGCGGGGGTAGTAAATCTGATTGGTATACCCCATCACAAAACCGGAGAACAGAAGCAGAAGGACAAGAACAATGGAGGCAACTCCATGAATTGCATGCGGATCGGCGCCGGAAACGGCACGCTCCAGGTTCAAGATCAGAAACGGAAGATGGACGAGCACGAGCATGAAAACAAAGGATATTTTTGAGCCGATCATAAGGACCTCCCTGTATGTAGGAATCAACAATACAATGATACCAGAAATAACCATGGAGGGCTGGGTTGGTCACTATGTTCTATGCTGACATAAAAAAGGCATGCACCTTTACGTGTGCATGCCTTTTGCATGTATTGCTTCTTATAGTCCTTGCGAAGGCGTCTTCTCCAACACTTGGTCGACGAGACCGTATTCTTTGGCTTCTTCAGCCGTCATGAAGTAGTCGCGGTCGGTATCCTTCTCGATCCGCTCCAGCGGTTGGCCGGTGCGCTCGGCAAGAATACGGTTCAGCTTGTCGCGCATCTTCAGAATGCGGCGTGCCCGGATTTCGATATCCGTTGCTTGACCTTGTGCGCCGCCAAGCGGCTGGTGAATCATGATTTCGCTGTTCGGCAGCGCGTAGCGCTTGCCCTTAGCGCCTGCATTCAGCAGGAATGCACCCATGGAGGCGGCCATACCGACACAGATGGTCGAGACGTCCGGCTTGATGAATTGCATCGTATCGAATATTGCCATGCCCGCGGTGATCGAACCGCCAGGGCTATTGATGTAAAGGTGAATATCCTTCTCCGGATCCTCTGCCGACAAGAACAGCATTTGGGCAATGATGGAATTGGCGACCACGTCATTGACGTCGGAGCCGAGGAAGATTATGCGGTCTTTCAGCAATCTGGAATAGATGTCGTATGCCCGCTCGCCGCGGTTGCTTTGTTCAACGACCATAGGTATAAAACTCACGTGAAAAACCTCCTCATTAAGTGCATCACTAATAAATACTGTTACCGTATTACCCACATGATAAACAATTTTAATCAAAAAGTCAAAGATAGTCAAACTATTGGGTAAAAAAAAGAGCCGTCATGGGCACTTTCGGGTAATTCATATATGAGAAAATTTAAAGATGGCGCGCCCGCGAGGAATCGAACCTCGATCTCAGGCTCCGGAGGCCTACGTCATATCCATTGGACCACGGGCGCATATAAAAAATCAGCAACGAAGATGATTATACCCTATCTAATAGAAAAACACAAGAGCGGATAAAACATTGTTTTGATATATAGAGAGGTTTCGATTTGGCCATAATGTATAAGAATGATGGTTGCAGAGAAATATACGTTCGGACACTTGCAACCTGCATCATTATTGGTTAGAATAGGGGTGGGACTTAAAAGGTTATCCCGGGACATTTTACGTCCAACCGATAGAAGAGCCGAGACGAAAGTTTGCAGGAGTGGAATGCATGCGTAACCTATTAGAAATACAAGAGCAGCTTCTGCCCGATTTGATGTACACCTTTAAACGAAGGTACACGATCCTCCATCAGATCAAGCTGTCCGGGCTGGTCGGCCGACGAACGCTGGCGTCATCCTTATCGATGACGGAACGGGTTCTGCGGGCTGAAACCGATCTTCTGAAAGCGCAGGGACTGATCGAGATTGAGACGCTCGGTATGCGGATCAGCCATGCAGGACTGTGTCTGCTCGAAGAACTGGAGCCGCTCATGAAGGATTTGTTCGGGCTGGTCGAGCTTGAGGAGAAGATCAAGAAGGCCTACGGACTCCGCAAGGTTGTCGTCATTCCCGGTGACAGTGAATCCTCTCCGGAAGTGAAGCGCGAGCTCGGACGTGCCGGAGCAAGAACACTGCTAAGCTTCGTCGAGAACGGCGATACGATCGCCGTCACGGGTGGATCCACGCTCGCCGAAGTCGCGGAGCAGATGTCACCGCTTGCGGCAGGGCCTCTGAAAGGCACATGGTTTGTGCCCGCACGCGGCGGTCTCGGAGAGAGCATGGAAATTCAGGCTAACACGATTGCTTCCAAGATGGCGAAGCGCGTGGGTGCCGAATATCGTCTGCTGCACGTGCCTGATCTCCTTAGCGAGGATGCCTATCAATCCCTAGTGCAGGATCAGCACATCCAGGAGATTGTGGATGTCATCCGACGTTCCCGGATCATTATCCACGGGATCGGCGACGCGATGGAAATGGCCAGAAGACGCAAGCTGGACGAGGACTCGATCCGCAGCCTCCAGCAGGATGGGGCGATTGCCGAATCCTTCGGATACTACTTCAGCGAGGAAGGCGCGGTTGTCCACAAGATGCTGACTCTCGGGCTCCGGCTGGAGGACATCATGCAGACGGAGACGATCATTGGCATTGCCGGCGGCCGAAGCAAAGGCAAAGCGATTCATGCCGTGCTGAAATTCGGGCACGAGGATATCCTCGTTACGGATGAGGCGGCTGCGCTGGAGGTAGAGAAGGAGATCGATGCAGCGGCATCGTAACCTTACGGTCCAGCAAGCATACAGGTGCAAGGCCTCGTTATTCTTTATCCCGTTGTCTTGATCGGCTTAACGGCCGGTCTTGAATATATTAATTTTACAAATATGGAGGGAACTACTCATGGTTAAAGTAGGTATTAACGGTTTTGGACGTATTGGACGCAACGTGTTCCGTGCTGCGCTGAACAACAGCGAAGTAGAAATCGTTGCAATCAACGATTTGACGGACGTAAGCACGCTGGCTCACCTTTTGAAATATGACACGACTCACGGAAGACTGAATGCAACCGTTGAAGCTAAAGAAGGCGCACTGGTTGTAAACGGCCGTGAGATCAAAGTATTTGCTGAGCGCAACCCTGAAGCATTGCCTTGGGCTGAGTACGGCGTAGAAATCGTTGTTGAGTCCACGGGTATCTTTACAGCGAAAGAGAAAGCTTCCGCTCACCTCAAAGGCGGCGCTAAGAAAGTTATTATCTCCGCTCCAGCTACGGACGAGGATATCACTATCGTTATGGGCGTTAACGAAGAGAAATACGATGCTGCTAACCACACCATCATTTCCAACGCTTCTTGCACAACCAACTGCTTGGCTCCATTCGCTAAAGTTCTCGACGAGAAGTTCGGCATCGTGAAAGGTATGATGACTACCGTTCACTCCTACACGAACGACCAGCAAGTGCTTGACCTTCCGCACAAAGACCTGCGTCGTGCTCGTGCAGCTGCTGAGAACATCATTCCTTCCACAACAGGTGCTGCTAAAGCGGTTAGCCTGGTTCTGCCGCAATTGAAAGGCAAGCTGAACGGTATGGCAATGCGCGTACCTACGAAGAACGTTTCCGTAACGGACCTCGTTGTTGAGCTGTCCAAGAACGTTACGCAAGAAGAAGTTAACGCAGCGCTGAAAGCAGCTGCTGAGGGTCCATTGAAAGGCATCCTGAACTACTCCGACGAGCCGCTCGTATCGAGCGACTACAATGGCGATCCTGCTTCTTCCACGATCGACGCGCTCTCCACAATGGTTGTTGGCGACAACATGGTTAAAGTTGTTTCCTGGTATGACAACGAGTGGGGCTATTCCAACCGTGTCGTTGACCTCGCTGCTTACATCGCAAGCAAAGGTCTGTAATTGATCCAGCCAACCAATCGAAGAGGAGTTCCGTTTACGGGCCTCCTCTTTGGTTCATGGTTTTAACCTGTTTTCATGCCAGAGTACTGGGAAGTAGCGAGAGAAGCCGGCTCTGGCGGGCGATTAGAGAGAGAAACGAGAGCAGCGGCATGCTGCCCGGCGAGGGAGAACATTTTGTTAGGAGGAACGTGGAGATGAACAAGAAAAGTGTACGTGACGTAGAAGTAAGCGGCAAACGGGTGTTTGTCCGCGTCGATTTCAATGTACCGCTCGAAGATGGTAAAATTACAGACGACACTCGGATTCGCGAAACTTTGCCGACGATTCAATATTTGGTGGAGCGGGGCGCCAAGGTCATCCTGGCGAGCCATTTGGGCCGTCCGAAAGGCGAGGTTGTCGAATCGCTGCGTCTGAATCCTGCGAGCGAGCGTCTGTCCGAGCTGCTGGGCAAGCCGGTAGCAAAAGCGGACGAAGCTGTAGGGGAAGCGGTAAAAGCGCAGGTCGAAAAGCTGCAAAACGGCGACGTGCTGGTGCTTGAAAATGTTCGTTTTTATCCAGGTGAAGAGAAGAATGATCCGGAGCTGGCGAAGCAGTTCGCAGAGCTTGCCGATCTGTTCGTGAACGACGCGTTTGGCGCAGCACACCGTGCGCATGCATCTACTGAAGGTATTGCTCATCATCTTCCAGCCGTATCCGGCCTCTTGATGGAGAAGGAGCTGTCCGTTCTCGGCAAAGCCCTCTCGAATCCGGATCGTCCGTTCACGGCGATTATCGGCGGCTCGAAGGTTAAGGACAAAATCGATGTCATCGACAACCTGCTGAACATTGCCGACAACGTGATCATCGGCGGTGGATTGACGTATACCTTCCTCAAGGCGCAAGGGCATGAAATCGGCCAATCTCTGCTTGATAAAGAGAAGCTGGATGCCGCGCTCGGATTCATCGAGAAAGCGAAGCAGCTCGGCAAGAATTTCTACCTGCCTGAAGATATCGTCGTTACCGACGAATTCAGCGCAAATGCCAACACCAAGATTGTCAATATCGATGGTATTCCGGCTGATTGGGAAGGCATTGACATCGGACCGAAGACTCGTGCCAAATATGCTGAAGTCATTAAAAACTCCAAGCTGGTTGTATGGAACGGACCTATGGGCGTATTCGAAATCGAACCATTCAGCCATGGTACCCGTGCAGTGGCACAGGCATGTGCAGAAACGGAAGCCTACACGGTGATCGGCGGCGGGGATTCCGCAGCAGCTGCTGAGAAATTCGGACTCGCTGACAAGATGGACCATATTTCCACCGGCGGCGGTGCGTCTCTTGAGTTCATGGAAGGCAAAGCACTTCCTGGTGTTGTGGCACTGAACGATAAATAAAGATATAGATCAATGATTTTGGATAGCTAATGTGGAAGAAGCTTGAACCCCGGCTCACCGGGGGGAATAAAGGAGTGAACTGTGTGAGAACACCTATCATAGCTGGCAACTGGAAAATGTTTAAGACGGTTCCGGAAGCAAAGGCTTTTTTCGAAGAGATTAAAGGCAAAGCGGAAGTAGAAGGCGTGGAAAGCGTGATCTGCGCACCGTTTACGAATCTTCCGGCTTTGGTGGAAGCAGCCAAAGGAACGAACATCAAGATCGGCGCGCAAAACCTCCATTTTGAAGATAACGGCGCATTTACAGGTGAAATCAGCGGTCTGATGCTGAAGGACCTGGGCGTTGATTATGTCATTATCGGACATTCCGAGCGCCGCCAATACTTTGCAGAAACCGATGAGATCGTGAACAAGAAGGTTCATGCGGCATTCCGTCACGGCTTGCTGCCGATCGTATGCGTAGGCGAGAAGCTGGAAGAGCGTGAAGCCGGCCAGACGAAAGATGTGTGCAAGGTGCAGACCGAAGCCGCATTTGCAGGTCTCCCTGCAGACCAAGCGGTTCATGTTGTCATTGCTTACGAGCCAATCTGGGCTATCGGGACAGGCAAATCTTCCACGGCTGAGGATGCTAACGAAGTGATCGCCTATATCCGCGAGCTGGTGAAGGGCTTGTACGGTGAAAGTGTTGCAGCTCAAGTACGGATTCAGTACGGCGGCAGCGTGAAGCCTGAAAATGTAGCGGAGTATATGGGACAAAGCGACATCGACGGCGCGCTCGTCGGCGGTGCAAGTCTTCAGCCGGCTTCCTACATCGCACTCGTTGAGGGGGCGAAGTAAGATGACAGCTCCAAGACCAGTAGCCCTGATCATCATGGACGGTTTCGGGCTTCGCAACACCGAAGTAGGCAATGCAGTCGCTCAAGCGAACAAGCCGAATTATGACCGGTACTTGAAGCAGTATCCGAACACAACGCTTACCGCTTGCGGCGAAGCGGTCGGTTTGCCGGAAGGCCAGATGGGGAACTCTGAGGTAGGCCACCTGAACATCGGCGCAGGCCGGATCGTGTATCAGGACCTGACCCGGATCTCGAAGTCGATTCGTGAAGGCGAGTTCTTCGAGAACGATACGCTGGTCGAGGCGGTTCGCGCGGCAAAAAACAGCGGCAAGAAGCTTCATCTGTACGGGCTTGTGTCGGATGGCGGGGTACATAGCCACATCGAGCATATGTTTGCGATGCTGGACCTTGCCAAAAAGGAAGGCATGCAGGACGTTTACATCCATGGCTTCATGGACGGACGGGATGTAGCGCCTGACAGCGGCAAGCAGTTCGTGAAGGATCTCATTGCCAAGATCCAGGAAGTGGGCGTTGGACAGATTGCAACATTGTCCGGACGCTATTACGCGATGGACCGCGACAAGCGTTGGGATCGCGTGGAGAAGGCTTACCGCGCCATGGTATACGGAGAAGGACCAAAGTACACCGATCCGCTCAAAGCGATTACCGAATCGTATGAGAAATCCGTATATGACGAATTCGTCGAGCCTACGGTTATCGTTGATGACCAAGGCCAGCCGATAAGCCTTGTGGAAAGCGGCGATTCGGTCGTCTTCCTGAACTTCCGCCCTGACCGCGCGATTCAATTGTCCCAGGTGTTCACGAATAAGGATTTCCGCGGATTCGACCGCGGTCCGGGATTCCCGCAGAACCTGCATTTCGTGTGCTTGACCCTGTTCAGCGAGACGGTGGAGGGCTTCGTTGCCTACAAGCCGAAGGATCTGGACAACACGCTTGGCGAAGTGCTGGTGCAGCATAACAAGAAGCAGCTGCGCATTGCGGAAACCGAGAAATATCCGCATGTGACGTTCTTCTTCAGCGGCGGACGCGATGTGGAGCTTCCAGGCGAAACGCGCATCCTCATCAACTCGCCGAAGGTAGCAACCTATGACCTCAAGCCGGAAATGAGCGCTTACGAGGTCGCAGATGCGTGCGTGAAGGAAATCGAAGCCGAGAAGCATGATGCGATTATCCTGAACTTCGCGAACCCGGACATGGTTGGCCACTCGGGCATGCTCGAGCCAACCAAGAAGGCGGTTGAAGTGACGGATGAGTGCGTCGGCAAAGTGGTTGAGGCCGTTCTGGCTAAAGGCGGGGTCGCCATCATTACGGCTGACCACGGCAATGCGGACATGGTATTCGACGAGAATGGACGCCCATTCACGGCTCATACCACCAACCCGGTACCGTTCATCGTTACCGATGAGAACGTGACGCTGCGCGAAGGCGGCATTCTGGCCGATATTGCTCCGACGATCCTCGACCTGATGGATCTGCCGAAGCCGGCTGAAATGACCGGAACTTCCATGATTGCGGCGCGTAAATAAAGACGGACAAAATCTTTACCATAAACGATACCAAAGAAAAAGGAGACTATACCCATGACTATTATTTCTGACGTATATGCTCGCGAAGTCCTTGACTCCCGCGGCAACCCGACTGTAGAGGTTGAAGTATACCTGGAATCCGGCGCGATCGGACGCGCGATCGTTCCATCCGGCGCTTCCACTGGCGTTCACGAGGCGGTTGAGCTTCGCGACGACGACAAATCCCGTTACCTGGGCAAAGGCGTTCTGAAAGCTGTTGAGAACGTGAACGAAATCATCGCCCCTGAAGTAATCGGTATGGACGCGCTTGACCAGCTCGGTATCGACAAGCTGATGATCGCTTTGGACGGAACGCCTAACAAAGGCAAGCTCGGCGCAAACGCGATCCTGGCTGTATCCATGGCTGTAGCACGCGCTGCTGCTGACGCATTGGATCTCCCGCTGTACGTATACCTCGGCGGATTCAACGCCAAACAGCTTCCAGTACCAATGATGAACATCGTGAACGGCGGTGCACATGCCGACAACAACGTAGACGTTCAAGAGTTCATGGTACTGCCTGTGGGCGCACCTAGCTTCAAAGAAGCGCTTCGCATGGGCGCTGAAATCTTCCACAACCTGAAGTCCGTTCTGAAAGGCAAAGGCCTGAACACGGCAGTTGGCGACGAAGGCGGTTTTGCTCCAAACTTCACGTCCAACGAAGATGCACTGTCCTCCATCATCGAAGCGATCGAAAAAGCCGGCTACACGCCAGGCAAAGACGTATTCCTGGGTATGGACGTTGCTTCCACGGAATTCTTCAAGGACGGCAAATACGTTCTGGAAGGCGAAGGCAAATCCTTCACGCCTGCGGAATTCGTTGACCTGCTCGCTTCTTGGGTAGACAAATACCCAATCATCACCATCGAAGACGGATGCTCCGAGGACGATTGGGAAGGTTGGAAGCTGCTCACTGAGAAGCTGGGCAACAAAATTCAGCTGGTTGGTGACGACCTGTTCGTTACGAACACTGAGCGTCTGGAGAGAGGTATCAAGGAAGGCATCGGTAACTCCATCCTGATCAAGGTTAACCAAATCGGTACATTGACTGAAACATTCGATGCAATCGAAATGGCAAAACGCGCAGGCTACACCGCTGTTGTCTCCCACCGTTCCGGTGAGTCCGAGGACAGCACGATCGCTGACATCGCTGTTGCTACCAACGCAGGTCAGATCAAGACGGGTGCACCTTCCCGTACGGACCGCGTAGCGAAATACAACCAATTGCTTCGCATCGAAGACCAATTGGGCGAGCTTGCTCAATACAACGGCTTGAAGTCGTTCTATAACTTGAAGCAACAATAATTTAGGGTAAAGCCCGGCTCCTGCTGTTGCGGGGGCTGGGCTTTTTAATTTGCGCTTTTTTTGGAAGTGGGAGGAGGGCTTTGCTGCACCCGTTAGCGAGCCGTGGGGCGGTGCGTATATCGGCTTCGGTCGCTGTTAAAATTGGGAAGCTAGAATGGAATAGGTAGAGGATGCTTCCCGATTTTAAAGGCGAACGCGCTGCTCCTCCGCCGATATACGCACCTGTGGCAGGGGAAGAAGTGTGCAGCAAAGCCCTTGTGGGTGTCCCATGGAAGCGCAAAGGAAAAGCCCGGCTTGGCTGCAAAGGCAGGAGCCGGGCTTTTTATGGAGGAGGGGGGCTGTGGCTGCACTCCTTAGCGAGCCGTGGGGCGGTGCGTATATCGACTCCGGTCGCTGTTAAAATCGGGAAGCTAGAATGGAATAGGTAGAGGATGCTTCCCGATTTTAAAGGCGAACGCGTTGCTCCTCCGCCGATATACGCACCTGTGGCAGGGAAGGAAGCGTGCAGCCAGCCACGTGGGTGACCTGGAAGCGCAAAGGCAAAACCCGGCTTGGCTGCAAAGGCAGGAGCCGGGCTTTTTATGGAGGAGGGGGGCTGTGGCTGCACTCGTTAGCGAGCCGTGGAGCGGTGCGTATATCGGCTTCGGTCGCTGTTAAAATCGGGAAGCTGGAATGGAATAGGTAGAGGATGCTTCCCGATTTTAAAGGCGAGCGCGTTGCTCCTCCGCCGATATACGCACCTGTGGCAGGGGAGGATGCGTGCAGCCCAGCCACGTGGGTGTCCCATGGAAGCGCAAAAGCAAAGCCCGGGTCAGCTGCAAAGGCAGGAGCCGGGCTTTTTTGAGGTGAAGGGTGGGGCAGGCTGCACATTTGTTAGCGAGCCGTGGGGCGGTGCGTAAATCGTCTCCGGTCGCTGTTAAAATCGGGAAGCTAGAATGGAATAGTAGAGGATGCTTCCCGATTTTAAAGGCGAACGCGCTGCTCCTCCGCCGATATACGCACCTGTGGCAGGGGAAGAAGTGTGCAGCAAAGCCCTTGTGGGTGTCCCATGGAAGCGCAAAAGCAAAGCCCGGGTCAGCTGCAAAGGCAGGAGCCGGGCTTTTTATGGAGGAGGGGGGCTGTGGCTGCACTCCTTAGCGAGCCGTGGGGCGGTGCGTAAATCGGCTTCGGTCGCTGTTAAAATCGGGAAACTGGGAATGATCAAGTTGAGGGAAGTTTCCCGATTTTAAAGGCGAGCGCGTTGCTCCTCCGCCGATATTCGCACCTGTGGCAGGGAAGGAAGCGTGCAGCCAGCCACGTGGGTGACCTGGAAGCGCAAAGGCAAAACCCGGCTTGGCTGCAAAGGCAGGAGCCGGGCTTCTTGGGGTGAGGGCGTTGGCTGAAGGCTGTACATGGGGATGGTGCCGTGGGGCGGTGCGTATATCGTCTCAGGTCGTCATAAGTCTGACTTTTCAAGGTTGTTAATTTTTGTATGTAAGTTTTTTACTTCTGCCCTTAATTTTGTGATGTCCTCTTTAATTTCAGATCGGTTAACCGCAAGTTTTACGATTCGATATAGGACTAATAAAACAACAAAGATTATGACTAGATTGGCGATCAGGCCTCCAAAACCAAATGCCGAACCCATAACGACACCCCCTTATCATGGGATTTTATTAAACTATTTACAATTATACCATTACACGCGCTCTTCGTTCGACCGTATGGTGAAAACAATCGATTGCTTTGCACCAGGATCCTGCTGTTGCGGGGGCTGGGCTTTTTATTTTGCGCTTTTTTCGGGAGTGAAGGGAGGGGCTGTGGCTGCACACCTGTTAGCGTGCCGTGGGGCGGTGCGTATATCGGATAAGTGAGCAGATTTGAATTCCTCATTCCGCAAACTATGGTAAAATTGGGTATGCGGCATAGTGGAGGTGCATTCATATGGTCATGGGCCCGGAGCCATTGGATCAAGTACAACAGGAAGTTTCAGAAAGAAGGGTCAAGGAGAAGCTTGCAGGTCATCAGCAGCGGGGGTTGCTGAGCGATATGGCGATGACTTTATTAGCGGCTGGTGTATTGATCGTGATCGCCGTTATTTTTGGATTTATCATTCATATTGTCAGGTAGTGATTGGAGTTGCATTGAAATACTGATGGAAAAGAAATTGGGGTTTCATCCAATCGTAGGGGGAACGAAAACGTAATGAGTAAAGTTGTTTCTGGATGGTTGATCGTGTGCCTCTTCAGCCTGATCTCATTCGCATCAGGGGTTGATGCGGCTTCAACCAAGGTTAAGACAAGCGTACATTACTTCCTCGGCCAACAATATGTGCAAATTAGCGGGGAAAACAAAAAAGTGGTCAGTGATATCAATAGGATTCTTAAAGCAGACGCCCAGCTTTTAGCTTGGGCGAATATGGAATACAAAAAGAGCGGTGAACATACCTCTTTTCGTTCCAAAGCCAATACCAAATACAATAAAAACGGAAAGTTATCGATTGTTAATACCATCTACTTAAATTCTGAAGGCGGCCAAACCATCTCAGCCAGTACATTTAATTTTGATCTAAAGACAGGCGAGCGCTTGGAGCTTGATGATGTGATCAAGACTGAAAGTCAAAAGCTCAATCTGATTGAGGCTGTTACATCGCAGCTTGTAAAGAGGGAGTCCAAAGGGGATCCAATCTTCACGGATCATATTGAATTTTACCTTACTCAGTCCAATCACTCATTTTACTATTATGATCAGGGCATCGTCATCCGCTTCAATCCAGGTGAAGTTGGGCCTCGCTCCGAGGGATTTGTGGATGCTAAAGTAGACTATACAACAATTAACAAGAAAAGGAATGGCCCGCCATCGCCTGCTCCAACCATTCCAGGTTATACGTATGTCACAAAGTCCCATATCGAAAATGAATTTACCGGATTTGATTACGGGAATATTTATGAATTAGCAAACGGGCAAACGTGGAAGCAAGTGGGGTATGTATTTTATTATAATCCCTCTTGGCCGGAAGTGATCATTTATCAAAAAGGGTCCAAATATTACTTGAAAGCCGAGTATATAGATGAACTCGTAGAGGTTGAGCTTGTCGGAACAGATTAACTGGATCTCAATATTTTTTAAAAAGCGCTACTACCCACTTCAGCTAATAAAGAAGCCGCCGTCCCTCTCACCGAGGAAACGACGGCTTATTCCATTTACAGCACTTCAAGCGGAATGCGGTCCCGGATGGATTGCCCATGGCTGTTCCTCCACTCGACGACGACATAAACGCCGGAAGGCTGGAATTTGATCATATTCCGTTCGGCAGCCGTAATCGGGCTTTCCACCGAGCCTAGATCCTCCAGATTCTGGAGGAGATTGATCGCCCCGCCTACGGCTGTCTGGCTTCCACTAAGCACGGGAACGGCTTCATTCTCGCTGCCGAGCGTCTCATAAACGGTATAGCTCAGGTAGTCGGAGTGCCTGATTTCGTTAGAGTCCCCCAGATAGACCAGCTTGGCATTGCCGCGCCAAATGGAGTCCTTTGTTCGAATGACGGTATAGTCCTCCACCCGCCAGGCGGCTCCATTCCCTTCTAGTGTATATAATTCCGTATGATCCGCAGTCTTAGTATCTGCAGTTTCGGGATCAGGTATTGCTTTAGACCAGAGGATGCCTAAAGTGATGAGACTAGAGGCAACTAACACCACAAGCGCTCTGATCCATTGCTTCCGGGCCATGCTAAGCAGCTCCTTTCAAAATCACGTAAGCGGGACGGCCCATCATCGCTTCTTCCAGAACAGCTGCAGCGCCACCTTGGCGCACCACAAGGAAAAGACGAAGAACAGCAGTGCCCAGATAATCGCGGGAACCACAGTCATATTGGCCAGATTGCTTGCGTCTCCTGCTTGCGATGGCTGGCTCAGCGCCCGTATGGCCAAGGTCAACGGCCCCATGACGGACTCCTCCAGCACGAGAAAGGCCAGGAGCAGGTAATAGAAGTTGCGGATTTTCGGTCCCAGCATGTAGAAGATAAGATTGACGATGATGAAAATAATGAGCCACCACAGCCCGTACCCCTTGTGTACGAAGAAAATAATCATAATAACCGCCAGCGCGGTAATGGTCATTAAGCCTTCGCCCTGCCGTTTGCGGGCATATCCCAGGAACATGAGAATGGCGAATACGGAGGCCGATACATACCCTGCCAACGAGACAACGACAGGACTCCAGCCCCCCGAGGACAGCATGGAATACGTGACGCCGCTGTGATCCGGGTTCAGCTCAATGCTGAGCACTCGGCCGGACATGAGGAGGGTCATGAGTGCGTGTCCCAGTTCGTGAATCATCGTATCGAGGATGCGGAACCAGGAAGAGAAGGGGATCAGCCGGGTCAGAATGGCCGCCCCTACCAGAAATAATAGTGCCTTGATCCATTTATTCATCAGGAAGTCCTTTCCGGCTTCAGTCTTTGATCTGGAGCATCGTTCGCTTTCATCCCTTATAATATAGATGAGTTTCATATGAAAATCCATTAGACTAGCCACGCAAAATGGTATAATTGAAGTCATGACGGAGGTTCATGACCGATGAAAAATGAGAAGCCGGATTTCAATAATAACAAAAACAATCACATAGAGCACATAAGACATACCACACTGGTCAATGATCAGGGGATTCGTTTTGCTGAAATCGAGTTCGGCGGGGAGGAGCGGGACATGCCGCTTGCCACCCGGACCGGGGAGGGGCTGAATCCGGATCAAGAGCAGGATCGGCAAACGGAGGCACCTCAAGCACCGGTGGGGAGAAGCTCGTTGGTTGTAAAGCCGCAGGAGCCTCCCGATCTGAATTTGGACGACAGCTTCCGTTATGTGACCAAGGAGCAGCAATTTGCGCTGAAAGCACGGGAGCTGGCCTGGCATACGGAGGAGGCGGCTCCATTCGCTCCGTTCAAAACGTACTGGCCGACGTACGAGCAGATGAGGCCTGAACAGTTTCGCTGGTATTTTTACTGGCGGGAGGAGGTAAGGTCCGGCCGGTACCCTGATACGGATGTATCCTATTTGTTCCTGTACTTTTACGAGCTGATTCACGGCGTAGGCTGGAGCGACCCGCGGCAAGGGTACGATTTGATGCTGCAAGCATGGAACGCTTACCGAGAGCGTTATGCCAAGCTCGATATGTACTTGCGGGAATGGCTATATGATTTTATGATCGTGCATCACCTGGATATGCCGATTCCCGAGACGTATGATCGCCTGCCGCGGGCCATCTCGCCGGAATTGAAGGAGCGGGAGTACATGCGGCGTTTCTCCCTTCAGCCTGCCGAGCTGACCTGGGAGCTGTTGTGCGGCCTGCTGGATTATGACGCCGAGAAGAGCCGTTTCTATCAGGAATCCGGACGCAAGGACATGCAGCGGTATGCCCCGAAGGTTGTGGCGCTGGTCGACAGCTATCTGGCCAAAAAGACGGGGCAGCGCTTCATCGACCGCTTCCAACCCCGGCCAAGACAGGTCAAGCGATATCTGTTTCGCAGCGCGGTGTATGACCATGGTCTGCATGGGCGAACGGTTGTCCTGACAATCCTCTCCTTAAGCGAGTATGCCCCATTGCGGGCTTACATGACCGGGTTGATCCGGCTGACGGAGAACAAGCTGAGGGAGCTTAGGGGCTTCAAGGGACGGCTTCGCGGGACGGAGGCCATCGGACCGGATGTGGCGCAGCTGGTTGAACGTTATTTGACCAAAGAAATAGAGCAGCAGCTTGAAGCCGAGCGGAAGAAGAGCATCCCGGAGGTGCAGATCGATACAAGGAAGCTGCAGCGCCTGCAGCGGGAGTCGGACGAGGTCCGCGACATGCTGCTTGTCGAGGGGGCCGGATCGGAGGAGGCCTTGGATGAGAAGTCTTCATTAGTCCATGCAGATTCAGATCAGTCCCCGAAAGCCGTCTCATCTGGAAAGCGCAAACCGAAGAGTGTGGATGTCGTTCAGGCCGTGATGGATTTTGATGCGGGGCTCCCTAGCGAAGATTCTTCCGGAATGGAACCGCGGATCGAAGGGACGGCTAACGCAACGACCGTAAAAGCGGCTAAACCAACGACCGTCGAAGCGGCAAACGTACCGACTGGACAAACTACGGGGGGATCTTCTGCGGAAACCGCTGAGCAAATCTATAAACAGGCTGCTGAACAATCTATCGCGCTTACTACTGTAGAAACTACCCTGGATACTAACATAAAAACTATCGAAGAACCAATCGAAGAACCTTTCGAAGAAACTACCAAAGAAGCTACCAAAGAAGCTACCGAAAAAAACGCTGAAGTAACGCTTGGCGCTAAAGAAATCCCTCATATTGAACGGGGATCGGAGGCTGAAGCGAGTAAAGTAGAGGAAGCATCCCATTCACACGGACAGGCATGGCAATGGGATGTTGAGGATGACGATTGGCAGCAGCTTGCGGAGCGTCTGACGCCCGTGCATATGGAGATTCTGCACGTCTTGAAGGCGGGACCGAATTCGGCTGCGCTGCAGCCCATTGCAGAGCGCGCAGGCTCGATGCCTGCCCTGCTGCTGGATGAGATTAACGAGGCTGCAATGGATACCATTGGCGATCTGCTGATTGACGGAGAATCCATTGCGGAAGAATATGTCGACAAGATGGATGCTTTGAAGAGGATATAAAAGCAAGGGCGGTACAACCGGCCCCTAATGCTTTTGAAAGAAGGTGAATATCGATCATGAACGAGTTGAAAATCCCGAAGCGGCTCACCACTGCCCTTGTGAACTCCATGACGGCAGGCGTCGTGCCGCGCGTTGGGCTTGAATATATTGCCGTCGGGCGTAAACCGGAGGTGGAGTCGATCCTGCGGGATATGGACAATATCGCCGAAGGGGGGGCGGCTTTCCGCCTTATCACGGGACGTTACGGCAGCGGCAAGAGCTTCCTCCTCCAGATGATACGAAACTATGCCATGGACCGCGATTTCGTCGTGGCGGACGCGGATTTGTCGCCGGAGCGCCGGCTCGTAGGCACGAAGGGGCAGGGGCTGGCGACGTACCGGGAGCTCATGACCCATCTGTCAACGAAGACGCGGCCTGACGGCGGAGCGCTGGAGGCTATTCTGCAGAAGTGGATTGCGGCGATTCAGCAGCGGATCATGGTTGAGGCGGGCCTTCGGCCGGATGATCCCGCCCTGAACGAACGCGTGGAGCTGGACATTTTCGCGGTGACGAATGAGATGCAGAATCTGGTGCACGGGTTTGATTTTGCAAAGGTGCTGGCTGCTTATTGGAACGGCTATAAGCTTGGCGACGATGACCGGAAAGCGGCGGCGCTGCGATGGCTGCGCGGGGAAGTGCCGACCAAGACGGAAGCCCGCAAGGAGCTCGGCGTAGGGGTCATCATCGACGATGACAACTGGTACGACTATATGAAGCTGTGGTCCGAATTCACGGCTGCGATTGGATACAAGGGACTGCTGCTGTTCATTGACGAAGGGGTTAACCTGTACAAAATCACGAACAGCATCTCCCGTCAGAGCAACTACGAGAAGCTGCTCACCATGTTCAACGACACGATGCAGGGCAAAGCCCAGCACCTGGGGATCTACATGGGCGGCACGCCCCAGTTCGTCGAAGACGAGCGCCGGGGGCTGTTTAGCTATGACGCCCTCCGTTCCCGTCTGATCGATGGACGTTACGGCAGTAGCACGCTTCGGACGTATACGTCTCCCATTCTGAAGCTGGACATGCTCTCGTACGAAGAAATTCTCATCCTTCTGCAGAAATTGAGGGATATCCATGCGCTGCACTTCAAGTATGAGCCCCAGCTGAAGGACGAGCAGCTGGTGGCGTTTATGCAGGCTGCCGTGAACCGGCAGGGCGCGGAAGAACTGCTGACGACCCGGGAGGTTGTGCGGGATTTCATGGACCTGCTGCACACGCTGCATCAGCATCCGGAAGCCAGCTTCGAGCAGCTTATGGGCGAGCGTGCGGAGGCCCAGCCAATCGGCAAAGGAGCGGATGAGCCGGGGGACGACATGGATGATCTGCTGGCGGAGTTTGAGCTATGAGCGCAGCGAATCCTTTTTCCCGGTTGGCGCCATTCATTCAGGAATTTATCTACAAAAAAAGATGGGATACCCTTCGCGAGGCACAGGTTGAAGCCTGCCGCGTCCTGTTCGATACGCCGAACCATTTGCTGATTGCATCCGGTACGGCCTCGGGGAAGACGGAGGCGGCGTTCTTTCCGGCCCTGACGGAGCTGTATAACAGGCCATCAAGCTCCGTAGGCATTTTATATATCGGGCCGCTTAAGGCGCTGATCAACGACCAGTTCGAGCGCATCAGCGATCTGCTGAAGGAGGGCCAGGTTCCGGTATGGCACTGGCACGGCGACGTGTCCCAGGCAGAGAAGACGAAGCTGATGCGGAAGCCTTCCGGCGTGCTTCAGATTACCCCCGAGTCGCTTGAGGGGCTGCTGATGAACCGGCCGAATGCGATACCGGCCTTGTTTCAGGATCTCCGGTACGTCATTATCGACGAGGTCCATGCGTTCATGGGAGCTGATCGCGGCATTCAGGTGCTGAGCCAGCTCACCCGCATCGAGCGGATGGCTTCGTGCGAGCCTCGCCGGATCGGCCTGTCGGCTACGCTGAGCGATTATGAGACCGCGGCCGGGTGGCTGGGTGCGGGAACCCAGCATGCGGTCGAAGTCATTGCTCCGCAAGGCGGGCGGAAGCTGCGGCTGTCGGTGGAGCACTTCTCCTTTCCGGAT
This sequence comes from Paenibacillus sp. FSL W8-0919, assembly GCF_038003785.1. NCBI lineage: Bacteria > Bacillati > Bacillota > Bacilli > Caryophanales > Paenibacillaceae > Paenibacillus > Paenibacillus sp. FSL W8-0919. Next base: position 958,644 of record NZ_JBBOPV010000001.1, on the reverse strand, counting down.
GCGCGGGACGAGAAGCAGGCCGAGCAGCTGGAACTCGCGCGAAAAGCCTACTATGATTTCGTGTACGATCACACGCATATGAAAAAAGCGCTCGTCTTCACAAACAGCCGCTCGGACGCAGAGCTTACGACGCTGGAGCTGCGGCGAATCGCCGCGAAGCGGCAGCAGCCGGACGTCTTCCATGTCCATCATGGAAGCATCTCCGCTATGCTGCGCGAGGAAGCGGAGGCCGCGCTGCGGTCGGGGCCGGGGCCGGCGGTGGCCGCGGCAACCCTGACCCTGGAGCTCGGCATCGACCTCGGCGAGCTGGAGCGGGTCATCCAGCTCGGTGCGCCGTACAGCTGCTCCAGCTTCGTGCAGCGGCTCGGCCGTTCCGGCCGCAGGGGAGACCAGGCCTCCGAGATGATGTTTCTTTGCCCGGAGGACGAGGATGAAGAGGCGTTGCTGCCGGCGCGCATGCCCTGGATGCTGCTGCGGGCGATCGCCGTCATCGAGCTGTACATCCGGGAGAAATGGGTTGAGCCGCTCACCTTGCGGAAGAAGCCGGTGGGCGTGCTGTACCATCAGACGATGAGCACGCTGAAGAGCATGGGAGAAGCCGAGCCGCAGGATCTGGCGCGGGCTGTGCTTACGCTCCCGGCATTTCGCGGCATCGAGCCGGAGGAGTATAAGGAGTTCCTGCAGTATTTGCTGCAGACCGATCATATCCAGCGCACAGAGGAAGGCAGCCTCATCATCGGTCTTGGCGGGGAGAAGATCGTAAATAACTACCGCTTCTATGCGGTATTTAAGGACGATGAGGAGCATGTCGTCTACAACGGATCCGAGGAGATCGGATCGATTACGACCGTGCCGCCTCCGGGCTACTGCTTCTCGCTGGCCGGCAAGCTGTGGAAGGTAGAGGAAGTGGACACCAAGCACAAAGCATTGTACGTGAAGGCTGCCAAAGGCAAGGTCGATACGCTATGGCTGGGCGCCGGCGGCGATGTCCATACCCGGGTCGTACAGAAGATGCGGGAAGTGCTGGCGGACAGCACCATCTACCCGTATCTCGCGCCCGGTGCCGTGAACCGCCTGGAGCGGGCGCGCCGGCTTGCCCGGGAGAGCGGGCTTCTGAAGCAGGTCGTTATCCCGGCGGGCGGGGATTCGCTGTTTATACTGCCTTGGGCGGGCAGCAAGCAGTTCCGCACGCTCGAGCGGCTGCTTAAGCATAATCTGTCCGAGCCGCTCTCCTTGCGCTCGATCGTGCCGATGGAGCCCTATTACATGATCGTTGCCGGCAAGGCGGATGCCGGGACGCTGCTGGAGGAGATCCGCCGCGAGCTGGCGGAATGCAGCGACGCCAGTTCGCTGCTGGACCCGGACGAGGCGCCTTACCTCGGCAAATACGACGAGTTTGTGCCGCCTAAGCTCGTCCGCACGGCGTTTGCCGCCGACGGGCTGGATGTGCAGGGCCTGGCTGAGTTGTTGCGGTCGTGATAAGCGCCTTGCGGGGGTTTTAGCCAGCGTTCATAAGCGCAAACATAGTCGCGAAGTAAACATGCAATCGAAAACAGCCATGGAAGAACGGGACATGCCCGACTCCATGGCTGATTTTTTATTCTTCACTTTTTGATAGCACATAGGATTTCAGGTCATTAAAACGTTTCTCGTTTTCTCGGATCCACTTCGTTTCATCGCTGAATCGGCCGGGACTCGTCGCAGGATTTCAGCTTAGGATCTATAACTAGAGAGATAAATTATTCCAGCTTTGTCGATCTGTGTTACAATATTCTTAGGTAGAAAATACAATACTTTGAATTTCTGTGAACTAGAGGTGAAAACAGCTGTGAAAAATAGAAACAAAACAGGTATTGTAGTGGCCCTAATTTATTGTTTTGTCCTTTATGCGATTTTAATTGATGCACCCCCTGGTGAGGCTCCGGTTAATCCGCCATGGGCACCCGCCATGATTCCGCTTGGAGCTGTTATTATTACATCTCTTTTTGATTACGTGATCAAGTTCGATTTCTTCGAAAAAAAGAAAAAGTGAATGGATAAAATGCCAAAATTAAAAATTGCGAAGACTTTTAATGGCTGGAGTTCTGCTCTACATTTCTGCTCTACATTTAATTGAATTCCAGCCTTTGACTGAAAACCTGCAGACTTCTCTTCGAATTAAAATGATCCCTTCGTTTATTTTCTTAATTTAAAGAGTCGTCTGAATCGGCTTAATCATCGCTTGTGAATCTAGGTTATCCCCAAAAATGAGCCTTGGTGATGTCATTCACCAAAGGCTTCTGTTCCTTTTGGAACCGTACTGCCCTCCCTCAAAAGGTTCTTCCATCACTCGCACGCAGATGGGATCACCCGATCCACTTCCGTCGTCTTCCATCGGCTTCCATCGGCCCCGAGGATTGGTGCTAATGACAAGCCTCGCATAAAAATCCGCCTACCCGAAAAAATAAGCATTGTGCTCAACGCCATCGTATGGTAACTTATGTACATAAAAACGTTTTTATTGCAAAGGAAGATCAGTGAATGGGCAAGGTAACCATCAAAGATGTCGCAAGAGAGGCCGGCGTATCGATTTCGACGGTATCGAACGCGCTCAATGACGTGGACGTGCTGAATCCCGAGACCAAGTCGCATGTGTTGAAGGTGGCGGAACGGCTCAACTACGTGCCGAACCTGAACGGCAAGCTGCTGAAATCGGGCAAGACGAAGATGCTTGGCTTCTTCACCACCAGCGTATCGGGGCCCTATTTCTATACGCTCGTGGAATCCATGTCCCGCGAGTGCGACCGTCTCGGCTACGGGCTGAACGTGTTCGTGACGAAGGACAAGCAGGTCATTATGAGCAACATTTTGGGCGGGCGCGTAGACGGCGTCATCATTTTCGAAGAGCTGAGAATTGATGATAAAGACATTGCCGTCATGGAGAAGGACAAGATCAAGGCGGTATTCCTCGATCGAGTCGTTCAGAACGAGACGATGGGGAGCATTATTTTCGATTCATATGAAGCTGGATATGAGGCGACGAAATACTTGATCAGTCTCGGACACCGCAATATTGCTTACATATCGGGCGTGGACACCATGTTCGACAGCGTCCAGCGGAAGGAAGGCTATCTCGCGGCCTTACGCGAAGTGCAGTTTCCGATCGATGAGGACTTGATCCTCCAGGGTTATTTCGAGGAGGAAGGCTCCTATAACGCCGTAAAATCGTTCATCCACATGCATCCAGGCAAGGTGCCGGACGCGTTCCTGGCAGGGAACGACCTCAGCGCCATCGGCTGCATCCGGGCACTGAAATCGCTCGGCTACGAGGTTCCGAAGGATATCAGCGTCGTCGGCTTTGACGATATCGATATCGCACAGTATTTTACGCCGCCGTTATCGACGGTGCGCAACCAGATTGCGCGTCAAGGCATCCTGGTCGTTGACCATCTGGTGCGTATGATCCAGAAGAAGGAGCAGGGCAAGGTGCAGAAGCTGGCGGGAGAACTGATCGTCCGCGGCTCCAGTCAAGTGAAGGTCCGATCGGAATGAGCCGGAGCCAGTAGACTAGGCAGAAGGCATCATTTCGGATCTGTTTTTTTAAATTCATCCAAGCATAGGGGGTTTTTATTACCAAAAATAAAAACGTTTTTATTGAATGATGAATGATTGCGTTCTTATGGATGGGTAACAAGGTGTAGTGCAATCGAGGGGTCTGGAAACAACCATGTTATTAAAGGAGGAGGCGAACGAGGTGGCAAAGACAGCCGAGGCTCCGTCCGCGACGCCCGCAGGAACGGGAGCCGTGCTTCCATCCGGCAAAAAGCCGATGGGGCGGAGAGTGAAGGAGTTTGTCGTGGATTTCGGACGGCAATGGGAGCTGCAGTCCATGATTCTTCCGGGCGTCGTGTTCATGTTTATTTTCTGCTACATTCCGATTTACGGTCTGACGATCGCATTCAAGAGCTACACGGTCATCGACACGATCGATTCCGCGCCGTGGGTCGGCTTGGACAATTTCAAAATCATCATGTCGGACAAGTACTTCTGGGATTCCGTCGTAAACACGCTGGGCATCAGCTTTCTGAAATTAGCGATCGGGTTCGTCATTCCGATTATTCTTGCCATCATGATTTACGAGGTCAGCTTCGGGCGGTTCAAGAAATTTGTGCAGACGGTGTCGTACCTGCCGCACTTCCTGTCCTGGATCGTGCTCGGCGGGATGCTCATTACCTGGTTCTCGACGACGGGCTTGTTCAACCAGCTGCTGCTCAGCCTGGGTCTGATCTCGCAGCCGCAGAACATTATGCTGGATCCGAACAAGTATTGGTGGATCGCCACCTTGTCCGACATCTGGAAGGAAGCGGGCTGGGGGACGATTCTGTATCTGGCGATTATGGCCAAGATCGATCCGACCTATTACGAAGCCGCGAAAATCGATGGCGCCAGCCGTCTCAGACAAATCTGGAATATTACCATTCCGAACATGAAAATGATCATCAGCTTGAATTTGATCCTAACTGTAAGCGGTTTATTGGGCTCGAACCTGGATCAGACGCTGGTGCTTATGAACTCGCAAAACCGGGAAAAGGCGGAGGTTATCAACTCTTACGTATACCGGATGGGGATGACGCAGGGTGACTTCTCCTACGCAACGGCCGTGGGCCTTGGCGTCTCGATCGTTTCGGTCATTCTGCTCGTGACCGCCAACAAAGTCACCAGCAAATTAAACGACAACCAGTCGGTTCTGTAACGGTTATTTAGCCCAAAATGCCCGCTGCATCCAAGGCGCCGAATCGGACGCTAAGGGTTAAGTGCGGGCGGTAGAAGTGTAACGGGAGGGAGGCTTTACCTTGAATTCGAAAGCAGCGAAAGGGGACTGGGATAGCCGGATCTTCGATGCCGTCAATATCGCATTGCTGGTAGTGTTTACGCTTATTATCGTGGTTCCGCTTTGGAATGTTCTGGTCTCTTCCTTCAGCTCGGGCAGAGCTCTGGCGGAGGGCGGGTTTATTTTCTGGCCGACCGAATTTTCCCTTGAAAATTACCAGGCCGTATTCCGGGATGACGGCATCTGGCAGGCCTTCTTCATCTCGGTCGCCAAAACCTTGATCGGGGTCATCACCCACGTGTTTTTCTGTGCGATGGTGGGCTACGGCCTCAGCAAGCGGTACGTGCGCGGCCGCAAATTTTATGTCACGATGGGCGTCATCACGATGTTTTTCTCGGGCGGGATGATTCCGACGTACCTGCTCATCAAGGACCTGGGCATGCTGAACAGCTTCTGGGTGTATATTATTCCGGCGCTGCTCAGCTTCTACGATGTCATTATTCTGATGAATTTCTTCCGCAACGTGCCGGATTCGCTGGAGGAGTCCGCGAAGATTGACGGCGGCGGGGATTGGCGGATCTTCCTGAGCATCTTCATTCCGCTGTCCATGCCGGCAATGGCGACCATTGCGCTGTTCAACGGCGTCGGACAATGGAACGACTTTATGACGACCAAGCTCTATATCACGGATCAGTCGCTGTACCCATTGCAAATGATGCTCTACGAAATTATTGTGCAGTCGCAGACGCAATCGATGCAGAACGCCGGCTCGGTCGTGATCGAGACGACAACGAAGGGCGTTCAGCTTGCCACGATCGTTGTTACTACGCTGCCGATTGTTGCGATCTATCCAATACTTCAAAGGTACTTTATTTCCGGAATGATGCTGGGAGCGGTGAAAGAATAAGAAAGCAGCAGTAGGTTCGGGTCTGAAAGAAAGCGCTTTTATTAAAAGGGAGGGTTACTGGATGTTGAAGATGGATAAATCAAAGGGCAAAACAAGATTCGCATGGGCTTCGCTCATGCTGGCGATTATGCTGGTGGTTGCCGGCTGCGGCTCGGGCGGCGACTCCGGCTCCAAGAAGGAAAACTGGATCTCAATCGAGGACCGGTACACCCCGGATCCGGAAACGCCGGCGTGGAAGCTCGATAAGAAGGAAGAGGCGACGGAGCTGACCTGGTATGTGAACGCTGATTGGTGGAACACCGATTTCGGCAAGGACGTCGTCACGAAGAAAATCAAGGAAGACCTTAATATCAACATCAAGTTCATCACGGGGGACGATACGAAGCTGAATACGTTCTTTGCCGGCGGCGATATGCCGGATTTGATCACGACCTTCGACTCCAACTCGCCGGTAGTGCAGAAGGCTGCGACTTGGGCATTGCCGCTCAATGATCTGGCCGAGAAGTACGACCCTCACTTCAACAAGGTGGCAGCGCAGGATACGCTGAACTGGTTCCAGCTGAAGGACGGCAAAACCTACGGCTATCCGAACTACTCCAACACCCAGGCGGATTATGACAGCGGTAACATTCCGGCGAAGACGGCGTTCATCATCCGCAAGGACGTGTATGAGGCGCTGGGCAAGCCGAGCATGGGAACGCCGGATGAGTTCCGCGCGGTATTGGCTGACATCAAGCAAAAATTCCCGCAGCTGATTCCATTCGGATTCAACTCGATCGGCGAGGGAACCGGGTCGCTGGGCGACGTGCTGCAGGACTTCATCGGCGTGCCGTTGGAGGACGAGAACGGCGGGTTCTACAACCGCAATCTGGACGAGGACTACCTGACGTGGGTGAAGACGCTGAACACCGTTTATCGTGACGGCGCAATCAGCGACGACAGCTTTGCGGACGACGGGACGGCTTTTGAAGAGAAGGTGAAAGCGGGCAAATACGCGACGATTCTGCTCGACGGAACCCCGCAGCAGGGCGGCAATCTCCAAAGCTTCGCCAGCGCTAACCCGGGCAAGGAATACATCGCGATTGACGGGCCGCAAAGCACGGCGGGACATGCTCCGACCTTGAACCAATCCGGCATCACCGGCTGGATGATCAGCTTCATTACGAAGAGCAACGCCGATCCGGCCAAATCGATTCAGCTGTTCACGTACCTGCTGAGCGAAGAGGGCCAAATGCTGATGAACTACGGAATCGAAGGCGAAACCTATCAGGTCAACGCCGACGGCACCGTAGCATTCCTACCGGCCGTGAAGGAGCTGCAATTGAACAATCCGGACACCTTCAAGAAGGATTATCGTATGGGTGAATTCATGTTCTTCGGCCATGACCGCCATAAGGCGCTAAGCCAGGACGCCTTCCCGGATGCGATCAAGCAGATGCAGGAATGGGGCCGGGGCAAGCTGGTGCCGCACTTTATTCTGGAGAATATCAATCCGGATCAAGGGACCCCGGAGGCTCGCGCATTGAGCGCCATTAATACGAAGTGGAACACGACGCTCGTCAGCATGATCCGTGCCAAGGACGATGGGCAATTCGAGAGCATTTTGAATGAATACAAATCGTTCCTTGAGGCCAACAGCTGGGACAAAATCGTGGACATCCGCAACGAGAAGATGAAAGCGAATAAGGAGAAGCTTGGTCTTTAAATAGACGAAGGTCCATGCAGGGGCTGCGGAGATTTTTCCAAGAAGGGGAGAGCTTCAGCAGACAAGCCCCTGGCATGGGCCGATCCGATGGATAGGAAACTTAGCGAACCTGGAGGGAAACAGCATGCTAAACATCACCATTTATGAGTCGAGAGGGGAAGACGAGCTATTCGTCCCGAAATCGAAGGAACAGCTATCTCCGGTACCACCGGACGAGGAGCATAGCACGATTACCATTAACGATGAGCTTACCTATCAGGAGATGGACGGATTCGGGGCATCGTTTACGGATTCGGCCGCGTATTTGATCCATCAAGTGCTGGAGCCGGAGCAGCGTTCGGTGCTGATGAGGAGGCTGTTCGATGCGGAGGAAGGAATCGGCTTGTCGGTGCTTCGCAATCCGATGGGCGCTTCCGACTATGCCCGCGATTTCTACAGCTATGACGATATGCCGGACGGTGAAACGGATGAGGAGCTTAAGCGGTTCTCGATCGCGCATGATGAGGAGGACATCATCCCCTTGGTGCAGGAGGCGCTGCGGCTGAATCCGGATGTTAAGCTGATGGGCTCGCCTTGGAGTCCTCCCGGCTGGATGAAGACGAGCGGCTCGATGATCGGCGGGGAATTGAAGCCGGCATATTACGGGGTGTATGCAGATTATTTCGTGCGGTACATCCAGGCTTATGCGAAGCATGGCCTGCCGATTTATGCCGTAACCCCGCAGAACGAGGCATTGTATTCGCCCGTGCACTATCCGGGCATGATCATGCTGCCGGAAGCGCAGAGCGATTTTATTAAAAACCATCTCAAGCCGAAATTCGTGCAGCACGGCATCAACACGAAAATACTGTGTTATGACCACAACTGGGACAAGCCGGAGTATCCAAAGGCAGTGCTCGAGCAGGCGAATGACGAGGTGGATGGCGTCGCGTGGCATTGGTATGGAGGGCGGCCATCGGCGCAGACCGAGGTGTTTGAAGCTTTTCCTGGCAAAGAGGTCCATTTCACGGAGGGATCGGGCGGGGAGTGGATTCCGCCGTTCGAACCGGCTTTCTCTAATGTGATGCGGACGGGCATCGATATTCTCCGGAATTACAGCAAGTCGTTCGTGCTATGGAATATGGCGCTCGATGAGAAGAACGGGCCTACGGTACCGGGATTCGGCAAGAGCACCTGCCGCGGTATCGTCAAGATCGATCAAGGAAGCAAGGAGCTGACCTATACGCTGGATTACTACGCGCTCGCCCACTTCAGCAAATGCATTCGTCCCAAAGCGGTCCGAATCGCGTCCGAATCCAGCCATGCGCCGGTATCCAACGTTGCATTCAAAAATACGGACGGCTCGGTGGCCGCCGTGATGTTCAACGACGGGGAGCAGGCTGCCAATGTATCGCTTGCGCTGAAGGGTATAGAGGCGTTAAGCTTCCGCATGGAAGCCAAGAGTGCCGTAACGGTACGGATTGAAGCATAACTGAATATGATAGAGGCACCCCCTGGCATGGAAGACGGTCGGGGGGGGGTGTTCGCTGTTCATTTTGTGCCGATGGGAAATCTTCTTACCGCTAGCGCATCCTGATCGGATCCCGTTTAATAGTCCGGCTCCCGGCAAGGCCCTTGCCCTGTGATCCCATAAAAAGTTGGTTATTTGAACGGGAACGTTTAGAATAATGAGCATAGGGTTAACCAAAGAACTTATAGGTGGAACATGATGAAGATAAAAACATTGTTTATCGCTCCTTACCCGGCCATGACCCCGCTCATCGACGAATGCCGGCAAGAGGATCCCGATCTGGATATTCATATCGAGGTGGCGAACCTCCAGGAGGCGATTCCGCTTGCGCAGGCAGGAGAGTCTCAGGGCTATGACGTGATCATCAGCCGGGGCGGCACGGCCAAGCTGATCGAGCCCGAGGTGGCGATTCCGGTCATTGACGTTCATGTTTCGGGCTATGACATGCTGCGGGTGCTGACGCTGGCGAATGATTTTCCCGGAAAAAAAGCGATTGTCGGTTTCTCCAACATTACCCTTGGGGCCAAGGCCATTACCGATGTGCTGGATATCGAGATCGAGGTGTGCACGGTCGAGAAGGCAGGGGAGGTCGACTCGATTCTGGAGGAACTCAAAGACAAGGGCTATGAGCTGATTATGGGGGATGTCGTAACGATAGAGGCTGCCGCCAAGCACCGTCTGGAGGGCATTCTTATCCAGTCCGGGCGGGAAGCGATTTTTGAAGCGTTCCAAAGGGCGAAGTCGGTTCATCGCCTTTATCGGCGAAAGGAGTGGGAGATTTCCTTCCTCCAATCCCTGCTTGCCGAGACGGCCAACAACCTCATCGTGCTGGATCGCCAAGGCGAAGTGGTCTATCAAAACTGGATCGACTATGATTCCTGCCCTGTTCCGGTCGATGAATTAAGCGCAGGCATTCGGGAGAATCCGGATCAAACCCGTGTTCTGACGGTTCAGGAGCGCGGGCAGCGCAAGCTGAAGCAGAAGCGGATATTGAAATACATCCAGGGGAAGCCGTACTATCTGTTCGATTTCTCCGAAATGAAGGAGAGTACCGGACAAGTGGCCTTCCCTGTCGAGGCCGTATCCCAGCTGCCGATGATCATTGCCCGCAGCGAATCGATGGCCGGATGCCTCGCAGCAATGGAGCATCATCTCGAGAGCGACTCCTTCATCCTGATTGGGGAAACGGGTACCGGCAAGCAGCTGCTGTCACGCTACATTCACTTCAAGAAACACGACCGCAAGGGGCTGTACGCGGCATTGACGGCGAAGCAGGCCTTGACCGAGATCGAAGGCGAAGGCTTCGACGACGATATCAAAACGGTCTATATTAACGGAATCGACATGCTTAGTCCGAACGAGATTTCGAACCTTCAAGCTCTGGTGAGGGCTGAACGCAGCAGGGGGCGAACGGTGATACTGGCCTTCGAGAAGGAGGATCCGGTCTATCAATCGCTCCTGTTCGATGAGCAGTCCGTTCGCGTGAATGTGCCGGCACTGCGGGAGCGCAAGGAAGATATTAAGGCGCTGGCAACCTACTATATCGCTGCCTATCACGGAACGCTGGGCACATCGCCGGTCAAGCTGAAGGACGAAGCCGCGATGATGCTGGAAGGGTACAGCTGGCCGGGCAATGTGGCCGAATTAAGGACCTTGCTGAAGGATGCGGTGACGGAGGAAAAAGGCTATGTGATCGGGAGGGCGCAAATTTCCCGGCATCTTGGCAGGAAGCAGATACAGCATTCTGTAAACGCCCGTTTGCCGGCGGATTTTCTTCAAGGAACTTTGGATGAGATTGAAAAGCGGATTATTCATGCCGTCATGAAAGAAGAACATGATAATCAAACGCGCGTTGCGGAACGGCTGGGGATCAACCGCTCGACGCTGTGGCGAAAGCTGAAACAATAGTTTCAGCTTTTTTTGTTATGCTGATATATCTGCGTTTCATTATGCGTGAGGGGTATCGGTTCAGGAGGAACGGTCAGAATAAGGGAAGGCACGGAGTCAGGCTTTGAACCGGTAGTGTCTCATTTAGTTTGGCATCTTGGAGAAGGAAATATAGCTCTTTAGATAGAATGTTTAAAATTGCAACAATTTTTGAACAATGTGTTGCAAATTTTAGAGTAAGCATTTACAATAATCCCTGCAAGCGATTTCAATTATGAATCACTGTTTAATATTGAAACAATTATTGAAGGGGTGCTACAATAATGAAGATCAAAGCAGCTTTAGATCGAATTCCCGGAGGCATGATGGTAGTTCCGCTGCTTATTGCAGCAGTTATCAATACCTTCGCTCCGGATTTGCTTCGCATCGGTAATTTTACTGAGGCCTTGTTCGTAAACGGTTCAAGCACATTGATCGCGCTGTTCCTGCTCTGTACGGGGGCGCAGATCAACGTCAAATCGTTCGGCGTATCGGTCGGTAAAGGCGCGACGCTGCTCGTAACCAAGTGGATAGTAGGGGCGGCATTCGGCTTGATCGCTTATGCGTTTGCCGGCGAGAATGGATTGTGGCTCGGCCTGGCGCCGATTGCGGTCATCGCGGCGATGACCAATAGTAACGGGGGCTTGTTCGTGGCGTTGGTCGGCCAGTATGGCAGCAAAGAGGACCGCGCCGCCTATTCTTTGCTGGCATTGAATGACGGTCCGTTCCTGACCATGGTGGCCTTGTCGATCTTCGGTGCGATGGGATTCGTCGACGGCATGTTCTCGTTCGTCTCGTTCATCTCGGTGCTGCTGCCGATTCTCGTCGGTATGGTGCTGGGCAACCTGGACGAAGACATGCGCAAGTTTCTGGATAAAGGAAGCTCTATGCTGATTCCGTTCTTTGCATTCTCGCTCGGTATGGGCATCGATTTCGGCGCGATCGTGGAAGGCGGACTGTCCGGCATCATTCTTGGACTCTTGACGGTGTTTGTTACAGGTACTGCAGGTTACTTTGTATTTAAAGCGATGAAATGGAATCCGATTGTCGGAGCGGCTGAAGGCTCGACTGCAGGCAACGCGGTGGCGACGCCTGCTGCCATTGCTGCCGCCAATGCATCCTTCGCGGCCTTTACCGATATTGCAACCGTGCAGGTGGCGGCCTCTGTAGTAACGACGGCCATCCTGCTTCCGATCTATGTCGGCTTCCTGGTCAAACGGATGGAGAAGAAGGGATATTCATTTGAGCGGGAAGCGGAAACCGAAGTTTAAAGGTGTGATAAATGTGATCAATCAAATGGGAATTATCGCTGACGATCTGACGGGGGCGAACGATTCAGGCGTACAATTGGCGAAGAAAGGCCTCTCCTCGACCGTTATACTCGACTATCGTCAGAGCGGTGACGCTGCGCCTGCCGATGTGCTGATCGTGGATACAGACAGCCGGGCGAAGCAAGGTGCCGAAGCTTATGAAGCGGCATATGGAGCGGCCCATTATTTGAAACGGCATGGTTACGGGCATATTTATAAAAAGGTGGACTCGACGCTTCGGGGCAACATGGCGGAGGAGCTGAGGGCGGTGGAGCAGGTGTTCCGCCCGGATCTGATGTTGATTGCTCCGGCTTTTCCCAAGATGAACCGGGTAACCGTCGGCGGGCATCACTATGTGAACGGCTCGCTCATCACGGATACGGAATTTGCCAAGGACCCTAAGACGCCTGTTACGGAAAGCTTTATTCCTGGGCTTCTCCAGGCAGGGGCCGGCCGTGAGGTAGGGCTGATCGATGCGAGCCTGCTGCGGGGGCCCGCGGATGAGCTTGCGGCATATGTGAACCAAGCGATATCGCATGGGCAGACCTGGCTGGTCTGCGACAGTGAGTCCGAGCAGGATCTTCGGACCATCGCCGCCTTCTTCTCGAGCTGGGATCGATCGATCGTCTGGGCCGGTTCGGCCGGGCTGATCGAATACCTGCCAGAGGCTTTGGCTTTGAAGCCGTCAGGTAGCGGGGAGGAGGCTGAGGCGCTGGCGGGCAAAACGCTGGTTGTCTCCGGCAGCTTGTCCAGAACCACGCGGCAGCAGCTGACAAAGGTCGGCGAGATGGCGGAGGCCTGCATGCTGGAAGTGGATCCGGTCGACTTGGTCCGAGGCGATACAGATGCCGATCGTTACGTTCGAGCATTGGAAAAGAGCTCGGACAAGCCTTATGCTGTATTGTATGTGGACGGTTCCGAGCATAATCGCATCGCTGCGAAAGCAGCGGGAGATCAGCTTGGGCTGTCCTTGACGGAAGTAAGCGAAGCGATCTCTCGGGGACTCGGGCATATTACACGGGAGATTTTGCAGGCATTTGAGGATATTGAGGGGCTGGTGCTGACGGGCGGAGATACGGCGAAGGCGGTCTGCCAGGAGCTGGGGATCGGCGAAATGCAGCTCCATTCGGAGGCGGAGCCCGGACTGCCGTTCGGTAAGCTCCAAGGCAAGGGTCGCAGTTATTGGGCGATTACGAAAGCCGGAGGCTTTGGCCGTGACGAGTCGCTCGTTGATGCGTTGCAGTATATGACCACAAAGAAAAGGGTGAGAGTATGAGTGAGCGCAAACCGATAATCGGCATCACGATGGGCGATGCCGCTGGCGTCGGACCGGAGATTATTCTGAAGAGCCTCAAGCAAGGGGAGATGTATGAGATCAGCAGACCGTTCGTCATCGGGGACCGTAAGATCCTGGAGCGCGCGAAGACGTTCGTAAACAGCGATTTGGCCATCGAGAGCATTGCTGCGGACGAGCTGGAGCAGGCCGATTACCGTCTGGGCACGGTATACGTGCTGGATCTGGACTTGCTGCCGGGCGATCTGCCGGTCGGTCAAGTGTCGGCCGAGGCTGGACATGCCGCGTTTAAATATTTGGAAAGAGCCATTGAGCTGGCGAAGGAAAATCGCATTCAAGCAATTTGCACGGCTCCGCTGAATAAGGAGGCTCTTCACAAGGGCGGGCACAAATATCCGGGTCATACGGAGATTTTGGCAGACTTGACGGGAACGCAGGACTTCTCCATGATGCTGTCCGCGCCGAACCTGAAGGTCATCCATGTGACGACCCATGTCGGACTGATCGATGCCGTGAAGATGATCACGCCGGAGCGGGTATATCATGTGATCAAGCTGGCGCATGAGACGCTGCGGAAGGCGGGGATCGATGCGCCGAAGATTGCCGTGTGCGGGATTAACCCTCATGCCGGGGAGAACGGCCTCTTCGGGTACGGGGAAGAAGAGGAGAAAGTCATTCCGGCTGTTGAGAAAGCTCAGGCGGAAGGCATTGAGGTTGTGGGACCGCTCCCGGCGGATACGCTCTTCTTCCGGACGGTTCGCGGCGACTTCGATATCGTCGTGGCCATGTATCACGATCAGGGACACGGACCAGTCAAAGTGCTGGGCCTGGATGCGGGCGTCAACATTACGGTCGGGCTGCCGATCATCCGCACAAGTGTTGACCACGGCACGGCATTCGATATTGCCGGAACGGGCATCGCGGATGAGAAGAGCTTGATGGAAGCGATCCGCCAAGGGGCCGAGCTGGCGCCGAAGGCTTAACCGATCAGACTGTGAGTATCAACCAATATGCAGTCCTTTCTTGCCGGATAGCAGAAGGGGCTGTTTTTTTCATGAAGAGAGCGATGGCTGACCATTGGATGGGCAGGACTGCTTGAATCGTATTTCGATCCCGATGGATCTAGGCTTTATGCAGCTGTAAATCATATGGAGAAGCGACACTCGCTTTACAAAAATCTTTGGCGCTTATGTGAGATTAGATGCTAAGCGGCTTTGCATTTTTTCTTACGTAACAGGTCGCCCCTTGACTTCGGGAGTTATGATCAGGTATGATTTCCAATAACTTGAATATGCCAATGACAAGCGATGATGAGAAGAGTACCTAGGTAAGGTCCTTGACCAGAGAGCCCCGGCAGGTGAGAAGGGGTAAGGAATGAGCCTAAGGGAATATGGCCTCTGAGCTGCGCACCGAAGCTGATCCAAGCCGTAGGCTGCGCCGGAACCTGCACCCGTTACTGTGCTAGGGTATACGTGCATGGAATGCGCCGTACCCGAAGAGGTGAATGCTGTGAGGCATTCGTGAAATTGGGTGGTACCACGTGAGCACAAGCTCTCGTCCCTTTGGGATGAGGGCTTTTTTTGTTTGTGAAAAAAAGGAGGGATTATATGATGACCAACATTTTTATCGGGGGCGCGTGGCCTTACGCGAATGGATCGCTCCATTTGGGGAGGCTGGCGAGTCTGCTCCCTGGCGATGTATTGGCTCGTTATTTTCGGGCTAAAGGCGAGCGGGTGCTGTATGTATCCGGCAGCGATTGCCACGGAACGCCGGTGGAGGTTCAGGCCACTGCCGAGGGGATTGCTCCGCGGGATATTGCGGACCGGTACCATCAAGAATTTTCGGAATGCTTCCGGCGGCTTGGGTTTACCTACGATCTGTACACCCGTACAGACCAACCCTTCCATCACCGTATTGTACAGGAGCTGTTTTTAAAGCTTCAGGAGAACGGGCATTTATACCGGAAAACGATCCGGCAAGCGTATTGCGAGACCGACCACCGGTTTTTGCCGGACCGTTATGTGGAAGGGGACTGCCCGATATGCGGAAGCCGGGCTCGCGGCGACCAATGTGACGTATGCTCCGCTATTTTGGACCCTTCGGACCTGACGAACGTAGCCTGCAAAATTTGCGGCAACCCTCCGGTAGAACGCCCCACGGAGCATTTTTATGTACCGTTGTCCAAGTTTCAGGAAGATCTCGCGCAATACGTGAAGGAAGCTGAGGGCTGGCGGGAGAATGCGGTGCTGCAGAGCCGGCGATATCTGGAGGAGGGCTTGCGGGACCGGGCGGCTACAAGGGATTTGGACTGGGGGATCGACGTCCCGGTTCCGGGGCTTGAAGGGAAGAAAATCTATGTCTGGATCGAGGCGGTTAGCGGATATTTATCGGCAAGCAGGCAATGGGCCGCGGAAACGGGCGGAGATTGGGAGTCCTTTTGGCAGGAAGATGGCGACATTACCGCCTACTACGTTCACGGTAAGGATAATATTCCGTTCCATACGTTGATTTGGCCGGCGATTCTTAAAGGGGTAGGCGGACTGCATCTGCCGGATCGGATCTTGTCCTGCGAATATATGACCTTGGAAGGGAGAAAATTTTCGACAAGCCGAAACTGGGCGATCTGGGTGCCGGACCTTCTTAGCCGCTATCAGCCGGATTCGATCCGCTACTTCCTGATCGCCAACGGACCTGAGCATCGGGATACGGATTTCTCTTGGCTCGATTTTATTAACAGGCATAATGGTGAGCTGCTCGGGGCTTTCGGGAATTTGGTGAATCGGACGCTGGTTTTTATCGAAAAATCGTTTGGCGGCAAGATTCCTGAAGGGAATTTAGAAGAGGATTGGCGGAGGATCATCGAGCAATCGTATGTCGATACCGGAACGCTCATCGAACAAGGTCGTTTGAAGGAAGCCTTAGCCTCCGTCTTTCGGATCGTGCGCCAGGCTAACAAATTTTATGATGAGCGGAAGCCATGGCTTCAAATCAAGAATGACCCGGAGGCTTGCGGTCACACACTGCATACCTGTGTGCAAATCATCGCTAACCTTGCGAATCTTCTGCAGCCTTTTATTCCGTTCGCCTGTGATCGGATACGGGACTTTCTTGCGTTGGATGAGCCGGGCTGGTCTCGGTGCCATGTACCCGTAAATCGGACGGTATGCCAGTTGGCGAAGCTGTTTGAGCGCATTGATCCGAGCCGGATCGAGGAGGAGATGAGCCGCTTGGGTGGGGCTGATCTGCAATGACCCTTTTTAGGGATAAGGGGTCTTGGTTGCTGTATGATGTTGATCGGGTCGGCTGCGTCCAAAAGCCGGAAATCCGGGCCAAGAACATCCGGTAGTTTACCGAAATGTTGAAGAAGGAGAGAGCTACCCAAGCGGGTCGGTCGATGACTGCCCGCAAGAGTCAGCGCCCGGAAAGAAGGATTCCCGGGGACGGACAATATCCGTTATAATAGCGTTAACGAAAGAGGCAAGCGAGCATAATATAAGCAAGTTTATCAAGCGAAGAGGAGGCCGCTGAATGAATCAAGCCCGACCGCCCTGCTAATCCCTCGCCGTACTTCGTGCACGAGGTCCCCCCTCTGTATCCGGATTTGAAATAAGACAGTCCGATAAGAGAGGGAGCCGATAATGAACCATTCGATAAATATAAATGTGTGGAAGCTGCTGGCGATCCGCTTCTTCTACAGTCTCATTCCCGCGTACGTCATCGAACGATTGTACTGGGAAGATCGAGGCATGACGATTCCGATGGTCGTGTATGCGGAGATTATTTATGCCGTTACAATCGTGCTGCTGGAAGTGCCTAGCGGCATGATGGCCGACCGCTGGGGGCGGAAGACCATGATGCTGGTCTCCGCGCTCATGGGCTGCGCGGAGTTTCTGCTGCTCCTGTTCGCCGAGGCATTTTGGCATTTTGCGCTCGTTGTCGTTGTGGCGGCAATTGGCGGCGCGGCCAGCAGCGGGGCCGAGCAGGCGCTGCTGTATGAGTCGCTGCGAGAACGAGGGCGGGAGCGCTCCTTCGAGAAGTGGCTCGGCCGCTTGAACGCGGTGGATATAGCATCAACGGTGCTGGCGGCGCTGTGCGGCAGTCTGCTGGCAAGCCGTCTGCCTTACGAATTCAACTACGCGCTGTCGCTAATCAGCATGCTGGTCTGCCTCGGCTTGACCTTGACGCTGACGGAAGCGGGGTCGTCCGGGGACGGGGAGGAAAGTCCGATTCCAATCCGCGTGTACCTTACCGCATCATGGAGACTGTTCAGGGAGAACCGGGGGCTGCTATTGGTAATGCTGTCCGGCATGGTCACAGGGGCAGCCGTCAATTTCATCGATGAGTTCTGGCAGACATATTTAGAGCGTGTGGAGATTCCCGTGCTGTATTTCGGCCTGTTCTCCGCAGGCATCTTTCTGCTCAGGCTTCCGGGAAACTTACTGGCATTCGCGCTGAAGGAGCGGTTCAGCTACAGGCTGCTCTTAACCCTGGTTACCGGCGTGCTGGCAGCCTGCTTCTTCTGGCTTGCCGCCATGCGGGATAGCCGCTCGATAGCGGCATTGTTTGTCATATCCCTGTTCGCCGGGCTCGTCGAGCCATTGGCCGCAGGATATCTCCAACACCGGGCAGACTCCCGGATGCGGGCGACGACGGGGTCATTCCAGTCGTTGGGGGAGAAGGCGGTACTAATTGCAATCGGCTTAGGCTTCGGATACTTCTCGTCGAAATTCGATGTGTTCGGCGGATATGGCTTCATTGCCGTCATCTGCGCCTTGTATGCGTTGTATTTTCTAACCGCTTCGCGAAAAGCCGTTTAAACAATGCCTTGGTGCTGCAAGCTTTCCCTTAACATCGACAGCCTCAGATTGATTCAGGTGCTATTAGACCGCGCAGATTCCTGGATATATTTCCGTGTACGGGTGGTGGCGAGCACCTGCCCCAGCGCCGATGGCGATCCGAGCGACAACCTGTACAATCTTCAGACATTCTATGTTTTTAACAAAGACCTCGCAAGATCATCTTGCGGGTTTTTTGTTTTGGGGTGAGAAATTCATCCACCGTTTACGTCTATAGAGTACAGACCATGCATGGGCTCTGAAAGTTAGGAGGAATAACATGACTCAACCGCCGCAGGATGCGGAACTGATAGAACGGATTATCAACGGGGACAAGCAGCTGTTCGCTGTGTTGGTTGACCGGTATAAGAACAAAATATACGGAATTTTTTACGGAATGGGCGCCAGCCATCAGGATGCGCAGGACTTGGCCCAGGAGACCTTTATTCGGATATACCGCAACTTGCCAAGCCATCGCCAAGGCAGCAGCTTTTTCTCATGGATGTATACCATCGCTGTGAATTTGATGAGAGACCACCAGCGGAAAAAGAAGTCCGTTCTGACGTCAGATACGCCTGAAGCCGTATCGCCTGACGAAAAAACGCCCGAGCAGCAATTGCTGCACCAGGAGATGAAACGGGAAATCCACCAACAATTAGATGAGCTCCCTGAGCAATATCGTCTTGTCCTCCTGCTGAAATATACCAATGAGTTAAGCTATGAGGAAATAGCGGACATTGCCAATATGAGCACCTCTCAAGTGAAAAATGCCTTATACCGCGGCAAGAAAATGCTAAAAGCAAGAATCGAGCGCAAAGGAGGGATCCTGCT
This sequence comes from Paenibacillus sp. FSL W8-0919, assembly GCF_038003785.1. Classification (NCBI taxonomy): domain Bacteria; kingdom Bacillati; phylum Bacillota; class Bacilli; order Caryophanales; family Paenibacillaceae; genus Paenibacillus; species Paenibacillus sp. FSL W8-0919. The sequence continues at coordinate 939,516 of NZ_JBBOPV010000001.1, read as the reverse complement.
TGAAGCTAAAATCAAATGAGGAAGATCCAATGTGGGAGCATATGTTGTTCAGCCAGGGCACCGATACCGATTTCACACAAAAGGTCATGCAAAGCTTAGAAGAGGTCGAGATGGATTACAACAAACAGGGAAGTCATCAACGTTGGAAACGAGCCAAGCAGAGAAGACGGATGATCACCGCTGCCGCAGCACTCTCGCTGATTGTGATGGGCAGTTCCCTGCTGGCCTGGAAGCAGCCTGACCTGATACGCCAGGTCTCGAGCATCTTCAGTCCGCAACCGCAGACTATAGAAGAAAGTTTGCCTCCGGAATTAAAAGCTTGGACAGAAATGAGCGACTTGAGCTGGCTTGAAGATTATAAAAAATCCAAGCCGCTTGGCCTGGTGCAAACGCCTAAGATCAAGGTAGAAGACAAAGGCTACAGCTTTGAAATTGTGAATGTCATGGTGGACAGCTCCCGAATTGTCATTTCCGCCAAACAGACTGGACCTGATGGCAAAGAGCTGCAGAGTCCCTTGGAAGACGGCGGCCTGCAGGTGACCGATCTTGAAGGCAATGTGATCGCTTCGCTCGCAAGAGGAATTAATATGATGGACGGTCTGGAGGAATATGTGTTTATTTTTGATCAAACCGTACCTGACCGGATTCTCGTAACGGGAAATCCCGAATACATCAGAGAGTCAGTGGACAATCAGGAGACGGGGCGTTTTGAGCGCAAGCAAGTCGAGGTCGATTGGGACTTCCGATTTCAGATTGATATGAAAAAAGCCAAGCAATTCGAACACCGGGATATACTGGATGCGAAGTATACAACACCGGAGGGGCTTGTGGTCAGTATGGAACAGATGATCCGTACCCCGAACGGCATTCGTTTGGATATGGGCTTTAAGCTAAAGGATATGCTTGCCAGCAAGGCAACTGCCGACTGGGGAGACGATCTCCACATTTGGTACCATCTTGAAACGGATCAACCGCAGAAGATATTGCGCTTTGGGGATGGGATCGGAAGACACTCTGTCAAAATCCAGGGGCTGCCCACTGTCAATGAGGACAACGGCACATTACCTTGGTCTGAAACATGGTATACAGGCACTGTTCCGCCCGAGACCAAGAATATACGATTCGTATTGGACGGATACAGCCTGCCTGTTAAGGACGAAGCTGCTGTTCACATCCATATGGAAAAGCTGGAACAAACCCCCGTTGTCTTCAAACATGAGGGAGACCAAATTACGATCACGGGCTCGAGTATGGAGAAGGATGCGGTGAAATCCAACGGCAACGTTCTGCGGCTTCATGCCAAAGGCCGTTATACAAATAACGTCACTAGAGACCAATGGATCGCTTTGGACAGCAATGGTGAAGAATATCCGGTTGAAATTGAGGGATCCGGCAGCGCGAACGAGGACGGAACAGCAGAGTGGATAATGGATTTTGTCGTAGCAGGAGTGGACCCTAACTTATCTGAATTGACCTTAAAGCGTACGGTGGTAGACAAAAGATTCACCGACGTGAATTGGGCCGTCGATCTCCCTTCCTACACAAGCTTGCCGTGGGAAAGTCTTGCGGAAAATAAATAAACTGCACCCCATCAAGTAGACAATTCAAAAATAAAATTATCAATTAAGCGGCCTTGGTCCTGGAATTCCATCGGATAAGGCTGTTTAATTTTGCTTGCTTTACTGCACGGGGCTTAAGATCAGCATTAATAAAAATCTCCCCCTACGGCATCCAGGCTTTTGTTATTTCACCTGTCTGCCGTAAGGGGAGCATATCAAAAGGGGGTCCCTGCTATTTTAAAATTTACCCGAGCAAAGGAGGCTTCAGACAGCGCAGGCTTTCTTCATCCGTTCATCCGTTTACTCATGTATCCAATCGGAAAGCGCCGAGACGAATGCTTCAGGCTCCTCCAGCATCGGATTATGGCCGCTGGCTTCAAAAACAACCTTGCGTACATGGCCATACCGTTCATCTACGGGATCCCACAGCGATACCGGACCGACTAGGTAGTCATACCGTCCGAGTCCGAGGAATACGGGGGTGCGCAGCTCCGCCAGCAGCGGAATCAGATTTTGCTCAGCGAAGGTCCTGCCCCATAAATCATCGATGACGGGCATATTGGTGTAGACTCCGTCCCACATTGGCGAGGCGTCAAAGGTATAATCATGAAAGCTGTGCGCGCCCATGCGGATACACATATGCACAAACCGTCTCTCGGGCTCCTTCGCGAGATCTCCCTCAAGCAGGGCGATGTCCTGCTCGAATTGCCGTTTACGCTCCGGACTGGCGGTATCCTGGAAGAAGGCCAGGCTCTGCTGCTGCCGCTGCGGGCTGTTGGTCGGTGCGGTGTTCAGCAGTATAAGCTTGCTGACAGCCTCTGGATAACGGCGGGCGTAAGCCGCCGCCATGAAGGCATGCCCGGAATGGCCCATTAGCACAAGATCCTTCAAGCCAAGTGCTTGCCTCGCGGTCTCGATATCCTCCACGATGCGGTCCAGCGTATAATCTTCCGGCTGAAGAGGCCGCGGCGGCTTCACAAACCCCCTGTGGTCAAGGGCAATCAATTGGAATGCTGTATAAAAATGCTCCGAAAACAAGCGTGGATAATACACACTGCTTCCTACGGCAAGAATGGGTTGACCTTGCCCGCGGACTGCATAGTTCAATGCAAATCCACCGCTCATGATCGTGCCGTTTCTGTTCATGTTCATCGTCCTCTTTTCGTTTATATTCGTTAAGCATCAACTCCTTTCACGAAATATCCCATCACATTCTCCATCGAACGCTCCAGCATTTCATGCTCACCTCGATTACATCATGGTTGTTTGATGCCAGTATACCGGAAACTCGGAAATGGTGGGTATAGGTTTTTAATTGATTGTAATAAGACCATAGGCTAAAGCTTATCGAACATCGTCCGCTCTGCTTCTTCTGTGAATGGTACGTGGTCAGGTGCATGCTTGGATGGCTGTCGACCCAACTTACATTGTGGACCATTTCAGCCGGGATTGGCTGAAACGCATGCATGTTTTCGGACTCTACCGCTTCCGGAACAGGGCCGTCCACAGGAAAGACTCCCCAAACAGCGGGCCGGGCTGCTCCATGCTCCGCATTCGCCGGAACTCGACTGACTCGAAGGATTTGAAAATATCCCGCAGCTTCTCCTCCGTGTACCCGAGGCCTCCTTTCAGGCTTCGCTCCCGGTATACGTCCCAATCCGACATCTCTGCCCCCATGCCGCCTGCGGCAAAACAGACAAGGCCGAAGAAGCCGCCGGGCTTTAAGCAGGTGTTCAGCATTTGCAGGTAGCTGATTCTCCGGTGCGGAGCAATATGATGAAAGCAGCCGCAGTCGTACACGAAATCGTAGGCGTTCGGGGAGAGTTTTAGCTCGAACAGATTACGGCAGTGGAACTGCACCTCGGCATTCAGGGCATCGGCACTTCGCCTTGTTTGACTTTAGCCATTTTTTATATAGGTCAGGCCGCAGGACCATCGTACAATGAAGGCAAAAGGGGGAAGCGAAGCTTGAATATACGAATCATACGAAACTTCCGGCAGGACGACATGCCTTTGCTCGGAGCGTTATACGAGGCCGTGCGCCAAGGGGACGGACTGTTCTGGTGGGTGGGCGATGAAGACAACTGGACGAACGTCTTCTGCGCATTTGAAGAGGGGAAGATGGTTGCCAAAGGACAGGTGGCTGTCATCAATGTGCTTCCGGAGGATTGCACGGAAAACTGCAAGCACCATATTTACGTAAATTTGAAAACCATCCCCGAACGGGAGCGGGATGCTGAGCTGCTGGAGGAATTGTACCAACGTCTCTACGCCCGGGCGCTCGAGCTGAACGAGACGCTGCCCGGTCATCACGGCACTTATTTGTGTGTCGGTAATTTTGCCCATGAGGAGAGGAATACGGCTTTTTTCACAGAGGAAAAAGGATTTAGGCCGCTGGAGAACCTGTACTCCATGGTCCGCTCCTTGAACGAGCCGATCCCTTCATTTGCGATTGATGAGAACTTTAGCTGTCAGTTATGGGACATGCAGACCGAGCGGGAGGAAGCGAGGTATCTGAAGCTGGAGGCCGAGGTATGGCCGGATGCACCGCTTGGCTTGAACCGGCTCCGGGAATACAAGGCGAAAAAGAATTGGACGGCGATCATCGTCGCTGAGGGAGAGCAGATTGCAGCCAGTGTCATGGCATGGCGGGAGGAGGAAGGTGAGGGCGTCATTGAGGACGTGTTCGTCCGCGAGCCTTGGCGCCGGCAAGGGCTTGCAAAATACTTGTTAAGCCGGGCGATGGATTATTTGCGGGAACACGGCTCGGAAACGGCGGAGCTGGTAGTGAAAGCGGCGAATGCCTCGGCCTTGTCGCTCTATCAATCGGTCGGATTCGCCCAAGCCGGGGAAGAGCAGCGATTCTATCTGCCGATCCCGTGAGGAGGAGCATGACAAAAAGGAGAAACGCTGCCGTTTCGGCTGCGATTCTCCTTAATTTTATGATTTCCGTCGAAAAACGGCCGCGATGCTAAGAACGAAGCCGAAGTCGATGATCATGAGGAACACTCCGAGCAGCACAATGCTGTCGGCCCCCATTTGCGTAATATGGTACAGCAGGAGTAGTTCGATCCCGAACAATGTGCTCTGGCTGCCGAGTAATAACAGATGCAGCGATTTTCGCCTGAAGACTGTCAGCGCATATACGGCCCCCACGATAAGCGAGAAATCGCGGCGTCAATTAAAGTGATCAATCTACTTCCTCCCTGTTAGAAAGGCGTTAAGCCGGAGCAGGGCTGTCTCCATCTTTCACATTCGGGTTAACAGCAAGAATATCCTCCGTAACCTTCCACAGCTTCGGCAAGTATTGCAAGGCTAATTCCGCTCTGCTGAACAGGTCATCCCTGCCGGTGATGCCGAGGTCGGCAAGGAGCGAATCAAAGGCCGGCCGGTACTCCTGCTGCAACTCCGGGGTTGCATCAGCTGCCAGGATGGCATGGCAGCGGGCGTACGTGGCGACCATCCAGAAGACGGCCTCCCGGTGGTTCCCCCGGGCGATCAGCTCCCGGCTGCCGTCGATGGCAATCGGCCTGGCCTCCGGCGTAATATCGCTGCTGAAGAAGAAGGGCGTCTTGGCAACAGCGCTGGCTGCATCAAAGGTGCGGGCAAGACCCTCAAGATGCCCCAAAGCTTGATTTTGAGTCATCAGCTGACAGCCCAGCAGCTCCAGCAGCTCGCTGTACACCTCATCATAACCATATGCTCTCAGCACATCGCGGGCCGCCAAATACCTGAGCCGAACAGTTGGATTACGAAGGTCGGCAACCAGCAGCAAATGCGTCGTAATCCCGGTGGGAAACAGCCAGGAAGTTACCTGCTGGTGCCAAGGTGCGTCCTTCTGGATGGAGCGAAGACCTGTTATGATGCGCTCCCGGATACTTTCGCAGCGGCGCATGACCCAGGCCCGGTCAGCGAATTGACGGGCAACGGCAGCCTGCAGCTTGCGAAGCTGTCCGGATGGATCGGCAATCAGTGTGTCCACGCGAAAGCTGCCGGCCAAATGATGAGAGGATAGCACCCGCTCGGGCGAAGCAAGGTCCTGCCACGACAAATAAGTGACCTCAATCAAGGCGTCCTGGTAACGAAACTTTCCAGGCTTCATCGGAGGCTCTGCGCGATCGGTAACGACCACAACGTCGATATCGGAGGATGGCGCGATCTCGGCGTCGTCCGCCTTTCCTACGGTGGAGCCGCTGAAGTAGGCACCCATAAAGCCGGGCTCGCTGCCTGCATGCTGCAGCACCCAATCCGCTGCGGCCGCCCGAGCTGATCCAACGTTCATAACCCGATTTCCTCCCCTATCTGCATAGTGTTGTATTCACTTAGAAAAAACATCCTGATCTTCTTACCATTATATTGACTTCCATTTAGTAGTACAACTACAGTACCATTGATCGATCAATCACTTATTTTGCTCCAGCACCGATTCTGCTCCATGCCCCTGCCGTACTAAAAAAGGACATTTCCTCCGGATGGATCCCTCAAGATCCCGAAGTAGAAATGTCCCTTTGCTATGATTACATCTCAGCGATAACAAGCTCAGTCCCCGTCTTCTTGAATTTCGGAATAAAGCCTCGATTCACGTTGGAGTCGGTCACGATATAATCGATTTTGTCGAGCGAAGCAATCGACACGGTCACGTCCTTGCCGAATTTGGTGCTGTCGGCCATCACGTAGACCTCCTTGGACAGCTCGATCATCTTTTTGCGGGTAATGGCTTCCTCCAGATTGTAATCGGAGATGCCCCGCTCGATCGTAATGCCGCTGCAGCATATGAAGGCTTTCTGCACATTTAGCTCGTGAAAATTAAAGATATACTCATACGCAACGACCGACTGCTCCTCGCGCCGTATTTTTCCTCCGATCATGATCAGCTCCACGTCGCTGTCCATCAGCTCCATCGCAACCGGAAGCGAATTCGTTACGACAGTGAGCTTCTTCCGGAGTTTCACGTACTTGGCGATCTGGTAGGTCGTCGAGCCGCTGTCGATATAGATACAGTCGCCTTCTGCGACAAATTCGCTGCATTTGCGGGCGATCCGGTCCTTCTCCTCCAGATGGCTGACCATGCGCTCATCCATGGAGGATTCGCCGAACCGGGACTCCGCAAGCTTCACGCCGCCGTATATTTTCTCGATCCGCCCTTGGTCGGTCAGAATATTCAGGTCCCGGCGCAGCGTATCTACAGAAATCTTCAGCTCATCGGTCAGCTCCGTGATCTTCATGACTTTTCGAATTGTCAGCAGTTCAATGATTTTCTGTTGCCTCTCCAGCGGAAACATGCCCCTCACCCATCCCATCAGCATTAGCCGAAGCCTCGTTTTTTCATGTCCAGTTTACCGATTTTCCCCTGCTTATTCAATAGAGTATCCCACATTATTCATAAGTTAGGCATTCTTTAAGGATGAATATGACCATAACATGGTATAGATTTAGGAATAATTTATGCATAATTTACGTGAATTTAACAGTTCGCATGATTCCTGTTTACATAGGATTTTTATACTGGGGGTGTGTTTAAGGGAGGTGACCGGTTTGCTGAAACTCCAGCATGTAAGCAAACATTTCGACAATAAAGCGGTTTTGGACGATATCAGCGTGGAGATCGGCACGGGAGAGATCGTCTCCCTGCTCGGTCCGAGCGGAAGCGGGAAGACGACGCTGCTGAATATGATCCTCGGTCTGACGAAAGTCGACCACGGCAAAATTTTATTCCACGAACAGGACCTGAGCCGCGTGCCGATGAAGAAGCGGGGATTCAACATTGTTTTTCAGGACTACGCCTTGTTTCCGAATCTGAATGCCTACGAGAATATCGTTTATGGCTTGCGCAATAAGAAAGGGGCTGCCAGCGCGCAGGAGGTTCAATTTTCTTGAGCTCCAGCCGCATTTGAAGAAGCGGATCAGCGAGCTGTCCGGCGGGCAGAAGCAGAGGGTGGCACTCGCTAGGACGCTTGTGACGAAGCCGAGGATTCTTTTGCTGGATGAGCCGCTCAGCGCCTTGGATGGCGTCATTAAGGAGTCGATCAAGCAGCGGATCAAATCGATTGCGAGGGAATTCAAGCTGACAACTATTATTGTCACGCATGACCCGGAGGAGGCGCTTACGCTGTCGGACAAAATCCTCATCATCCATCAGGGGAAGGTGGCGCAGTTCGGAACGCCTCAGGAGATTGTCCATCAGCCGGAGAACGAGTTCGTGCGGGAGTTCATTATCAAGCAGCTGCACATCAAGCGCCAAAACATTTACAACCTGTTCGGTGAGCAGTATGCCTAACGCCAAGCCGGAAATGCGGGTGATCTTTACCGTCATCCTGCTGCTATTCGCCTTGTTCCTGTTCTTGCCGCTCTTGATTCTGCTCGTGCGTTCGCTGGAATCCGACCAGGGCTTTACCCTCGGCCATTATGCTGCGGTAATATCGAGTCCCGAAATGGCGGCGTCGATCGGGAACAGCCTGAAGGTATCGGCCATGACGGCTGCCATCACAACGGTGCTGGGCTTCATCCTTGCGTATTCCATTCATTGCACGAAAATCTACCGCCCGCTCAAAGGCGCGCTAAAAACCGCCATCATCGTCCCGATGCTGCTGCCAACGATCACATACGGGTTCGCCATTATGTATTCGTTCGGCAATCAGGGTCTGATCACCCGGATTACCGGGCGCAGCTGGTTTGAGATATACGGCTTTAACGGCCTGTTGATCGGCTATGTCATTTACACGCTGCCGCCGGTGTTTCTGCTGATCCATAACGCTTTTCAATACATGGACAAAAAATTCATCATCGTCTCAAAGCTCATGGGCGACGGCACGCTCAGAAGCTTCCTGAATACGATCCTGCGGCCTTTGGCCGGCGCGCTAGGCGGCGCGTTCGTGCTGTCCTTTATCTTAAGCTTTACCGATTTCGGCATCCCCGCCTCGGTCGGGGGCACCTACCCGGTGGTGGCTACGCAGCTCTACCAGGTCATGCTTGGATCGATCCCCGATTTCAATCAGGGCGCGGTCATCGCGGTGCTGATGCTGGTCCCGGCGGTATTCGGCATCTGGCTGCTGCGCGTTCTGGAGAGGTTGAACTTTCATTATGACAAGCTGTCCGATACCGAGCTGCCGCAGCACCGGACTCGTGATATTTTGTTCGGCGTCGGTTCATCGGCCATTGTGCTGGGGATGCTGTCCGTATTTGCGGTGATGTTCATAGCGCCTTGGCTCGGCAGCTACCCATATGACTTGACGTTCACCCTCAAGCATGTGAGGGACGTGCTGCAATCCGGAGATTTGACCGGAGTGTATCGCAACTCGCTCTGGGTTGCGCTATTGACGGCGGTGTTCGGAACGTTGACGGCTTACTTATCCGCGCTGCTGAATACGCGCACTTCGCTGAAAGCCCGGTCCGGCACGGATGTGATCTCGATGATCACCAACACGGTGCCCGGCATGGTGCTCGGGATCTCCTATCTGCTGCTGTTTAACGGCAGCACGTTGAAGGGGACGTTCACGATTATCGTCCTGTGCAACATCGTTCATTTCTTCACGACGCCATACTTGATGGCCAAGAATTCACTGTCGAAAATGAACCCGGCTTGGGAGACAACCGCGGAGCTGCTCGGAGACAGCTGGATCAAGACGGTGTGGCGGGTCATTGTGCCGAACTCTGTGTCGACGGTCATCGAGATGCTTAGTTACTTCTTCATCAACGCCATGGTGACGGTCAGCGGGATTATTTTTCTCGTCTCGGCTCAAACGTCGCTCGTTGCCAGCAAAATCAAGGAGCTGCAGCACTTCGCCAAATTCAATGAAATTTTCGTGCTGTCGATGCTGATCTTCTTTACGAATTTGATCATGAAGCTGGTATGCGATGCATTGCAGAGGAGAACGGCGCAGCGCTGAAGTTGCCACTGTTGAGTCCGCTTCGCTGCCGGATCGTATTTCAAAATATAAAAAGTATACAAGGAGTGGAGTTAATCATGATGAAGACGCTTAAGGGAATGCTGCTGTCATTGTTTGCAATCAGCATGGTGTTTGCGCTGGCCGGCTGCGGCAGCGGCACGTCGGGGGAAGCGAAGAAGGTTGTAATCTACACCAACGGGGATGAAGAAGCTGTTGCGGCGATGGAAGCCTCTCTCAAAAACGCCGGATACGACGGGCAGTATATCATGCAATCGATGGGGACATCGGAGCTCGGGGGCAAGCTGATGGCGGAGGGAAGCGATATCGAGGCCGATTTGGTCACCATGAGCTCGTATTTTATCGAAAGCTCGCAGACAAAGCATTCGATGTTCAAGGACCTGACCTTCGAAACGGGCGCCATCGACTCATATCCCGCATACTACACGCCGATTCTCGCCAACACCGGAGCGATCTTCGTGAACACCGAGGTGCTGAAGGAGAAGGGACTGCCCATGCCGACTTCCATTACGGAGCTGACCAAACCGGAATATAAGGGACTGGTATCGATTCCGAATATTATGGATTCCTCCACCGGTTGGCTGCTTGTTCAAGCGATTATCAACCAGTATGGACAAGAAGCGGGACAGCGGGTGCTCCGTGATCTGATCGCGAATGTCGGTCCGCATCTGGAGAGCTCCGGCTCGGGACCGATCAAGAAGGTTCAGGCAGGGGAAGCCGCAGCAGGCTTCGGTCTTCGTCATCAAGCGGTAGCGGCCAAGGCATCCGGTGCTCCGATCGATTATATCGATCCGATGGAAGGCAATTTCTCGCTGACGGAATCGATTGCCGTGGTGAATAAGGAGAACGGGAATACGGACCTTGCGATGAAAATGGCGGAGACCATCATCAAGGATGCGCGAAAAGATTTGATCGTGAACTATCCGGTTGCGCTCTATAAGGGCGAAACGGTCGATGAGGCGAACAAACCTGCGCATGCGATGACCTTTGAGAAGCCGCTGACCGTCGAGCTGCTGGAGGAGCATCAGCAATTTTTTAACGGATCGAAATAATGGAACTTTACTTCATAGGAGTGATGGGAAATCATGAACAGCTATAAGCTATTGACATCGGGACCGCTGACCACGACTCAAACGGTAAAAGAGGAGATGCTCTTCGACCGCTGTACTTGGGACGATGAATATAAATCGATTACGCAAAAAATCAGATCACAGCTTCTGGACCTGACCGGAGCGGAAGCCTCCCAATATACGGCCGTGCTGATGCAGGGCAGCGGCACGTTTGCGGTCGAATCGGTCATGACCTCCGCCATTTCCGATAAGGATAAAGTGCTGATCGTGTCCAACGGCGCATACGGTGAACGAATTATCCAAATGGCCGAGTACATTGGACTCCAGTACGCCGCTTACAGAACCGGTTATGATGTGCACCCGAAGGAGGAGGAGCTTCGCACTATCCTGAATGAGGATCAGCGCATCACCCATATCGCGATGGTGCATTGCGAGACGACAACCGGGATTCTTAATCCGCTGGACATGATCTCGGGGCTGTCCCGGGAATACGGAAAAACCCTGATCATCGATGCGATGAGCAGCTTTGGCGGCATCGAGATCGACGTGGCAGGGCTTGGCATCGACTATTTGATCAGCAGTGCGAACAAGTGCATCCAGGGCGTTCCGGGCTTCGGGTTTGTCATTGCGAACATCGAGCGGCTGGCGGCTTGCCAAGGCATTGCGCGCAGCTTGTCCCTGGATCTGTATGATCAGTGGAGGGGAATGGACAAGGACGGCAAATGGCGTTATACGTCGCCCACCCATGTCGTAGCCGCTTTTTCCAAGGCGCTGGATGAACTCATGGAGGAAGGCGGAGTATCTGCAAGATTCGAGCGCTACCGGAACAATAACCGGCTGCTGCGAGAGCGAATGGCGAGAATCGGAATCCGCGCTTATATCGCCAAGCCTGTTCAATCTCCCATTATTACTACATTTGTTTTTCCAAGCGACCGGTTCAGCTTCGAGCAATTTTACGCGTACATCAAGGACAGGGGCTATGTCATCTACCCGGGCAAGCTGACGGAGGTGGACACGTTCCGCATCGGGAACATCGGAGAGATCTATGAGCAGGATATCGTGCGGTTATGCGAAATTATCGAAGAATATATGGGAGTGATGGCACAATGAACAAGATCGAAGGCGTAATTCTCGACTGGGCCGGGACGGCTGTGGACTTCGGCTGCTTCGCACCGGTGAATGTGTTCGTGGATATATTCCGGAATGCAGGCATCGATGTAACGATGGAGGAAGCCAGAGCGCCGATGGGCATGCTGAAAATCGATCACATCCGCGCAATGCTGTCTATGCCGCGTGTGTCGGGACTGTGGGAGGAGAAGTACGGAAGGGCCTTCAATGAAGAAGATGTGGAGCGGCTGTACGGCGAATTCGAGCCTGCGCTCATGGCATCGTTGTCCACATACACAGACCCTATTCCTGGAGTTATCGAGACGGTGAAAGAGCTTCGCGGCCGGGGGCTGAGGATTGGCTCTACAACCGGCTATACGGCCGGGATGATGGAGGTGGTCGTATCGTATGCCGAGCGCAAGGGGTATCGCCCCGATGTGTTCTTTACGCCGGATGATACGCATTCATGTGGACGCCCCTATCCGTATATGATCTACCGGAACATGGAGCATCTGAAGCTGTCGGCTGCCTGGAAGGTCGTGAAGGTCGGGGATACCGCGTCTGATATTAAAGAAGGCGTAAATGCCGGGGTGTGGTCGGTAGGCGTTGCTGTGGGCAGCTCGGAAATGGGACTGTCCCCTGAGGAATTCGAATCCTTGTCCGAATCGGAGCGGGCGGAAGCCATCATGAGCACACGGCAGACGTTTATTCGGCACGGGGCGGATTTTACGATCGATACGATGCGCGATCTTCCGGCATTGATCGAGCGGATCGACGGTTTGCTGAGCGAGGGGAAAAGACCGGGTCATCATTATGAATAGCATGATACGAGAAGAAACCGCGCCTTGGGCGCGGCTTCTTGCTGCTTGGTTAAACTAGGATTTTTAGCGTACCATGGCCGCTCTTTTATTCTCCTCACGGACATACGCCCCGATAAACTCCGTCACTTCCCCGTCATAGCCTTCGGGATCGAACTGACGAGCCAGGCCATGGCCGGCACCGGGAACGACAAACAGTCGTTTTTCCGCAGGCCCGTTCTCGTACAGCCTGTAGACCATTTCTGTCGGGACAAACAAATCGCCGCCGCCGTGGATGAACAGAATGGGGGTTTTGGATTTCTTCACCTGCTCCAAAGCCGAAGCCTCTTTGAACGAATAGCCTGCGCGCAGCTTAGTGAGCAGACTTGTGGATGGAAGGATCGGGAACGAGGGGAGCTTATACATGCGCTTCAGCTGATACGCCAGCTCATCCGCCACCGAGGTATACCCGCAATCCGCTACGATGGCCTTCACCTGGGGAGGCAGCTTCTCGCCGCTGGCCATCATGACGGTTGCGGCGCCCATGGATACGCCGTGCAGGACGAGCTGCGCTTCTTCTCCCGTATGTTCAACGATCATATGAATCCACTTCACCACATCCTTGCGCTCCGGCCATCCGAAGCCGATATAATCACCTTCGCTCAAGCCATGGCCCCGGGCATCAGGCAGAAGGACATTAAAGCCTAAATCCTCATAGTACATTTGAGCGAAGCTGCTCATTTGCTCGGAGCGTCCGGCATAGCCGTGCGCAAGGAGAACCGTTTGGTTAGTGGCCTTTTTTGCCGGCAAATAATAGGCATGAAGCTTCAGGCCATCGTCCGCGATAAGACTCCAATTCTCGAAGCTTTGCGCGCTCCACCAGTCTTTGCTGTCCGCAAAAGGGTTCTCGACATCCGCATTGGCTGCCAGGTCCGGATTCTCTGCTAGAAATTCCTTATCTGCGCGGGCGATGGCGACGTGATAAAAATAAAAGCTGACTGCGACCATCACGATTATAAAAAGCACTAGTGCCGTAATTGCTGCTAACATGACGACAATCCTTTGTTCAATATGGTTGATAATCTCTCTATGGTCATTGTGGTGTACGTCGTGCTGAGCTGCCGTACATCGAACGAGCGGTGATTCTGGGAAGAGAGTATGTTGTTCCTATCATAGCTTATAACCGTATCCCTTTAAAAGAACAACTTACCAAAGTAACAAGCTGCCCCCCAAGTACAAAAACTTGAGGGGCAGCTGTTTTTTTAGCCTATGCTTTTTTGCACCGTACGCATAGAGAGCAATGCGCACGGTGTACAAATAGCTGCCTGTGAGAAATTCATGCTTGGAGCGATTATCAAAAAGGAAGCTTGTCCAACTTATACTCGATGCCCATCTCCGCATACCATTCGTTTAGTCCGGTCCACAAATGCTCGCAGCGCTCATATATAAGCTCCGAATCATGAAGCTGTCCCCGTGTCACCAATTCGATAAGCTCATCATAGCCCGATGGGCGAGATGGCATTTGAAGCGATTCCTCATAGGTTCTGGCTCGGGTAGTATAGAAGGTTTTGTTGGCGAGCCCGATCAGCTTGGCGCTCTGCCACGCCAGATCCTTGGCACCGAGGGGCAGGTAGCCGTTATTGCCTGCCTGTTTATTGTTGCGGATTTTGCCCATCGTTTCGTAAGGCTCCCAAATCATAAAATCTCTCATCACGGCCCGAATCGCTTCATCTGAAATTTGCATCGGCCGTGTGCGAATCTCATCGAGCAGCCGGTCCGGATCATAGATTGCTTGCAAATGAGCATATGCGCCTGCCTTAATGGCCCAGGAATCGTCAACGGTCGCAGCGGAGCGCATGGCTTCGCGTTTTTGCTTCATTCCGATTTCGATTTTGAATGGAGGATATATAAATTCATGCCCGGGAAGAGAGAAGCCATCCTTCGTAATCACCCGAAGCTCGATATCGGAGTAGGGCCCGTCGATCCCTTGGGCAAGCGAGCCGTACAGGCCGATCGCCAGAATGGCATCGCCATGAAGCTGAAGCAGCCGATCCTTGATTTGGGCAACCAATTTCATTTTTTCCTCTCTTGTCGTGGGAGCAGGGTAAGGCAGCATACGTATGATCCTCCTTATATGGCTTTTTTCAAATTGAATACGTACATAAAAAGAGTATAGCTTAAACAGGGGAGGGCCGAAAACGAATGGAGAAGGGATGATAGAGAAGAGGCAAGTACACGGGCACCTGCACGGATCGGAAAATGACTAATATCCATGCATTCCATCATATGGTAATATAGGTTTGCGGAGATGACGCTTGGATGGCCGGAATCCGCACCAAGATCATAGCTGAGGTGAGATGAGATGAGAAGAGACGAGAAGAGGCAAGGGAAGACGAAGCTGGAATTGAACCGGGTGGTGTTTATCGGTCGTACCTATGAGGAGTACATGCGGATGTTTGATCTGCAGGCAGGGGAGCTGGCAGGCAAGAAAATATTAGATTGCCCCGCCGGAGCGTGCTCTTTTACGGCGCATGCCGCAGCGGCCGGATTGGATGTCACCGCAAGCGACATCGCTTACGATCATCGGATCGAGGATCTGGAGCGGAAGGGCTTGGAGGATACCGCGCACGCAATGGAATCCATGGAGCAGACGAAGCGAAACTTTATATGGGACTTTTACGGGGATGTTGCGGGCGTCAGCCGTCATCGCCATCAAGCCCTCCAGGACTGTGTTTCGGATATGAGAGCACATCCGGAGCGGTATGTGGCTGCAGTGCTGCCGGAGCTGCCATTTTGCGAAGAACAGTTCGATCTGGTGTTATCCGCTCATTTTCTGTTTATGTACAGCGACCGTTTGGACTATGACTTTCACCTGAACACGATTCGAGAGCTGCTTCGGGTTGCTTCGGAGGAAGTACGTATTTTTCCGCTAACCGATTTGTCGGGGAACCGATATGAGCATCTGGAGCGACTGATTCAAGATCTGGAAGCTGAAGGTCTCGAAGTGACCGAGAAACAGGTGTCCTATGAATTTATGATCAATGGCAACTCCATGCTGCAGATTCGAAAAACAAGATGAAGAAACTAGGGGGCCGATCAACATTCGGCTCCCTTTCTTTGTGGTGATCTTATAAGCGTGGGAGTAAGATTTTCGTATAACTGTGAGGTGAATGGTTCTTGAAAGTGATCAAATGGATGACTGCTGCTGTACTTCTTTGCTGCACCTTTGTTTTAGGATCGTGTTCTCCACAGCAGGCGGAGAATCCTCTACCTGAAGATCAAGAAGAACAGCCTGGACAGCTGCCCCAAGCCAAAATTACAAATGTATCTACAACCCTAGAGGAACGGGACAACTGGTTCGTCGTCCCGGAAAACACGGAAACCGTGACATTTAAGGTGGAAGCGGAGCATACGAATACGGTTCTGTTCTGGATTGCTCCTACAGGTACCGAGACAGGGAAGGAACGTAAAATAATAGGTTATGATGCCGATGGTTCCGATGGCTGGTCATTGGAATGGAAGGTAGGAAATCAAGCACTGCATGATCATATATCGATTGAAGCATTGGGCGTTGATGGCCGCACAATGGATAGTTATACGCTAAATATACATTCTGATTGAGGGAGCTGCCGGAAGTTCCTGGGGATATATATTTGTTAAAAATTGGATTAATACAAATACGCAACATTTAATAGTGGATTTCGTTCTCGACTACGTAAATATCTTTTACAAATACTAAGGGGGAATCACGTGAAAAAAGCTATTTATATCATTGCCTCTTTGGCAATCGTCTCATCGATCGGATTTGGAATGATACAAACTGGTGGAGATACCAGTCAGGTTGCAGGCACAAAACAACTGAAGGAAGGCACCTATCAAATAGCTACGACCCACGCTAAAATACCTTTCTTTGAAGAGTTTAGCACTTTAGAGAACTACTCGGAAATAATCGTAATTGGACATGCAGTAGGGCAACAAGGCACCTATCAAGTTAAAACAGATACTGGAGCGATAATTGACAAGCTTGATAAAACGCCTTTTCAGATTGACAAAGTTTTTAAGGGTAACATCTTTAAACAATCTACAATCACCGTAATGGAGGATGGGCGTATTGAAGATGGTGTATACCACAACCTGGAAGGATACGTCAAAATGAACGATTCCAATCAATATTTACTGTTTTTGCGCAAAACCGGTGATAACACATATGCTGTTAATGGATCTTACCAGGGCAAATTTAATGTTGATAAACCGGGTAAAGTTTCGAACTTCACGAGTAATTCAATTTCTCCACAACAATTAGGAGATGTTGAATACCTTGGTGAAAATACGGAGCATTACAACAAACTGAAAGATAAAGCCATTAGTAAATACACAATCAAGGCAGCCGACTAAGCGAAAATCCCACGGAGTAAATCCGCGGGATTTTTTTATTTGGGGGCTCGTCTTATTGGCCGCTATTTGGCTTTCTATGGGCTTAGCTGATCTAAGACAGCAACCGGGAACAGCCTTCAAAAGGATAGGGTGTAAACACTTGATCGTGAATGGTGTCAAATTAAGGCAACCTTGAGTCAGCCTCTTATGTAACAACGGACCTCTCGTGACTTAATCGAGATCCTTCCACTTCATATCCAGCATAGGCGGTGTATAACTCTCCATTAGCTCCAGAAGCTTGATCGGATCGTCGGAAATGTTGATCAGATTCAAATGGGACGAATTAGCAAAGCCGGCGGTAATGCTGGATTGGACCAGGCTCATCAGCGGGTCGTAGTAATTTCGGATATTCAGCAGCCCGATCGGCTTCTGGTGAATCCCGATTTGAGACCAGCACAACACCTCGAACAATTCCTCAAAGGTTCCGAAGCCCCCAGGCAAAGCGATAAAGCCGTCGGCGTATTTCCCCATCGTTGCCTTACGCTCATGCATATCCGCAACTTCAATCAGCTGCGTTAGTCCGGTATGTACAATTTCGCCCTTAAATAACCCCCGGGGCATGACCCCAATGACCTCGCCGCCAAGCTCAAGCACCGTATTGGCCACCTCGCCCATCAGTCCGACACGCGATCCGCCGTATACCAGCCGGTATTGTTTTCGGGCAATCAGTTCGCCTAGCGCTGCCGCTTGGGTCTTATAATCCGGATGCTCACCCATGTTCGAGCCTGCAAATACGCATATTGATTTCAATTCAGCCACTCCTAACCAGATGTTGATAATCATTCCGAGTAATTATACTATATATAGTGATTGGTGTCATGGAACGAAAAAACATGTCTTCGTGTTCCTTAAGTTAGAGCATGTTTATATCGTACTCGCCTTATGTTAAACCGCATGTTAGAAGACCCTTATATGTAAAAATTTATGAATAAGCCGACAACACTCGCGGTTTCAACCATGAAATGAATCGGCTTTGGGCAAGGCGTATCTTTTTAGCGGCTCAAGACATAGGGTACAGCCCAGAACTCGGAGGTATTTGGACAGTGAACATGAATGAAGCGCAGCAATGGATCAAGCAATTTTACGGAGGGCGGGGCTGGACGGACTACGGTCCTTTTATCCGCATCGGTTTTCTGATGGAGGAGGCGGGGGAGGCCGCCAGGGCAGTACGCGCTTATGAAATCGGGAGAGACCGACCGGACGAGGAAGTATCGTCCCGAGAGCGGCTGAAGCAGGATTTGGTGGAAGAAATCGGCGACGTTCTTGGCAATATATCATTGCTGGCCGATCTCTATGATATATCGCTGGAGGAGGCATTTCGGGCACATCAGCAGAAGCTGCTGAAACGGTTCAGCTCCTGAGTGGAGTGACGGATTGACATAGAACATTAATGTATGAAAAAAAGAAAGGTCGAGTCCTGTCATCCGATATGCCGGATGGGAACTCGACCTTCTTTGAGCTGGAGAAGCCGGGTAGGCTTCAATAGCACAGACCGCTAATGCTTCGGCCGGTTAAGACACCAACACCTTGCGGAATTCCTGGGTGAGCAGCGGCACGATGTCGAACAGGTCGCCGACGATGCCGTAATCGGCTACCTTGAAGATCGGCGCTTCCGGGTCCTTGTTGATCGCGATAATGACCCGCGATTGGCTCATGCCTGCCAGGTGCTGAATGGCGCCGCTGATGCCGCAAGCGATATAGATCTCCGGCGTAACCACCTTGCCGGTCTGCCCGATCTGGAGCGCATAATCGCAGTATCCGGCATCGCATGCGCCCCGGGAAGCGCCGACGGCGCCGCCGAGCAGCTCGGCCAGCTCCTCGAGCGGCTTGAAGCCCTCCGCGCTCTTCACGCCGCGCCCGCCGGAGACGACGATTTTGGCCTCGGAGAGGTCGATTTTTCCCGTCGTTTTGCGGACGACATCCTTAACGACGGAGCGGAGGGAAGGCGCGGGGAAGGCGACATCCTCGATGCTCGTGTCCACACCCTCAACAGCTTCGGCTGCCGGGATGTTGTTGGGCCGCACGGTCACCACCCATGGTCCGTTTACGAACACCCGCTTCTCGAATGCTTTGCCGGCATAGAGCGGACGGGTGAATACCGCTTCGCCGCTGTTATTCTCAATCGCGGTTACGTCGGAGATTTGACCGGCATCCATGGAAGCCGCCACCAGCGGAGCGAGATCGCGTCCGATCGCTGTATGTCCGAATAGAACCGCATCCGGCTTCGCAACGCCTAGCACCGCTTCGATCGCCGCCATGTAAGCGTCGGGATTATAGTGCTCCAGGTCGTCATGCTCAACGGTATAGATGATTTCGCCGCCGTAAGGCTTAAGCGCGGATACGGCCTCCGTAATGTTCGAGCCAGCCACGAGAATGCGGATGCTGTCCCCGTCACCTGCGATCAGACGGGCTGCCTCCAGCGTTTCCAGGGCGACCTGACGCAGCTTCCCGTCGCGGGTTTCCGCGTATACCAGTATCGTTTTGCTCATAACATAACCTCCTTAGGTCCCTATCGAGATGGATGAAGAGATGATAAATCAATAAGTTAAGAGCCAATCAAACAAATCACGGTTCAAGCTTAGATTGATCAGAGGGCTGTAATTCGCCCACCCGAACCTAGGGCCCGGCCATCGAAATGCGTGCATGACGGACATCCCATGAACCATACAATCAGAATACGTAGTGAAAGGGGAAGTGCTCGATCAGCCCCTGTGTAACCGCATTCAACGAATCGTATAAAAGTAAGGAGCGAAGAATCTCCCCGTATTCCGTAAAAAACTAGATCACCTTGGACTCGGTTCGCAGCAGCGTAACAAGCTCATGCGCCACCTCGGCAGGCTCACCCTTCAGAATGCGTCCGGCGCTGCGCTCCGGCGGCAAGGACAGATCGCTTTGCTTCGTCGCCGGGCGGATATCGTCCTCGGAGAGACCGAGATCATCCAGCGACAGCGTTTGAAACGGCTTCTTCTTCGCCTTCATAATGCCCGGCAGCGACGGGTAACGCGGCTCGTTCAAGCCCTGCTGGGCGGTGAAAATCGCTGGCAGCTGAACCTCCAGCACTTCGAGATCGCCCTCGGCGTCCCGGTGCACTTCAGCCTTATTGCCGCTGATCGTAAGCTTGGTAATCGATCCGGCATGGGCTATGCCGAGCAATCCCGCAAGGCGTATCGCGACTTGGCCCGAACCCCGGTCGACCGAGAAGTTGCCGCCTAGAATCAGATCCGGCGTTTCTTTAGCCAAATACGCATGGAGCACTTTCGATACGGCATATTCGTCATCCGGTATCCGTTCATCCGAGATAAGCACCGCATCGTCCGCACCCATCGCAAGCGCGGTCCGCAAAGCCTCCGACGTGCGGTCCGGACCGACCGAGAGAAGCGTGACGCTGCCGCCATGCTCGTCGCGGAGCTTTACGGCTTCCTCCACAGCATATTCGTCATACGGATTAATCACGAATTTGACGCCATCCTCGGCAATCGACCCGTTCTCAATCTCAATCTTCTCCTCGGTGTCAAATGTTTGCTTCAGCAATACTACAATCTTCATGGGCCTCAGCTCTCCTTTCGAATGGTTGCCTTCATAAAATATGATGAGCGGGACTTGTTTTATTGCCCGCTGGACACACCGTTCAGAAAAAATCCAAGCGTCTCCTCCACCTGATCGGACAGGGAATACTTGCGGCCCGAGATGAGCCAGGAGGTTACCGCTTCGTCCATCGCTCCGAATATCAGGCTGCGCACAAGCTTAACGTTAAGATCGGGGCGGAACTTCTTCTCTTGGATACCCTGCTCCAGGATATTCTCGATCAATACGATATAGGGCTTAAGCGCATTGCCGATTTCCTTGCGAAGCTCGAGATCGCTCTGCCGGAGCTCAATCTGCGTGACATAAGCCAGTTCCGGATTGCTCTCCAGCTCGGAAAAATGAATGCTGCATACGGTCCGCAGGGCTTCCACTGCGTCTGTCGTTCCTTTCACGCTTTCGTGGAATTTTCCGACGAGCTCGCCGAGCTTCTCCTGGAACAGACGGATCAAGATATCCTCCTTTCGCTTGAAGTATAGATAGATGGTACCGTCGGCTACGCCGGCCGCCTTGGCGATCTTGGACACCTGGGAGCGGTGGTAGCCGTTCTCGGCGAATACTTTCAGGGCGCCTTGAAGGATCAGATGGTACTTCTCATTTTTTTTACTTGTCATATGCTCACCCCGATGTTAGAATACAGTTAAAATTATGAATGAATACTCATTCAGTTCTTGTATCCATCATAAAATACGTTCATGTCATTGTCAACGACCGGTTGACTGGGGCCGGGAAATTTATGAAGCGGGCGTATTCGGACCACAAATTATAGACGTTCATATCACTAGGGCAACAGACGGCAGTTTAACCGTAAGAGCGAAATGCAGCTTTAAGGATCGGCAAAGCCATTACCGGTTTAAAGGATCTAGATACGCAGCTAACGCAAGCAAGTTCGGTTTGAAGAAGTCGGCAGGGCACAGGTATGAAGGTCTATTTTTAGTCCTTGAATGTAAGCGCTTCATATGTTGTCCGAGTAACGCATGGACGGGCGGATTAGCGGAAGGAGTGACGGCAGCCTGGTTTCACGGTGCAGAGTGCAGTTGGATCAACACCAACCTCGTTGTTGGCAGTCTTCCGGCTTAGGAGGCGGGTTAAGAGTCCAACCACATCGCCTGAGCGGCAAGCAGGGGAAAGAAAAATAACGCAAGGAGCTGAGAGGGATGATTCTTGATCTGATCAACGCCGTGCTCTTTGTTGGAATCACAGGCTGGGCGGTATATATGTTCGCGAGCGTGGTGTATCGCCGATACCTGTACATCCGTTTGGGAAAGCCGGCGAATTTGAAAAAGGATCTGAAGGAGCGCTTGAGCCAATTTGCGATTCAAGTGTTCGGCCAGAGCAAGCTGTTCAAGGACCGCAAGAGCGGGATCATGCACTTTATCGTTTTTTATGGATTCATCATCTTGCAGTTTGGCGCGATCGACATTATATGGAAGGGCCTGTCAGGGCACGGACTCCCGATTCCGGGGTATGCGGGCTTCATCCTGATGCAGGAGATTACGGTGGCCCTTATTCTGCTCGCGATCGGCTATGCGGCATACCGGCGGTACGGCGAGAAGCTGAAGCGGCTGAAGCGCGGGTGGAAGCCGAGCATTGTGATCTTCTTCATTACCTCGCTGATGGCTTCCGTGCTGCTGACGATGGCATTCGAGCGTCTGCGGGAAGGTCTTCCCTGGTCGGCATTGGCACCGATCACCTCGAGCATTGCCGCCGCGTTTGCCTGGATGCCTTCCACGGCGGTCTCGGTATGTTATTTCGCATTTTGGTGGATTCATCTGCTCATTCTGTTGTCGTTCTTAGTCTACGTGCCGCAGTCGAAGCACTTTCACCTTATTACGGCACCGATCAACATTCTGGTCCGCCGTACCGATCCTCCCGGCAAGCTCAGCAAGCTGGATCTCGAGGATGAAGAGGCGGAGTCGTTTGGCGTCGGCAAAATCGAGGACTTTACCCAGAAGCAAATGCTCGATTTCTACGCCTGCGTCGAGTGCGGACGGTGCACGAATGTGTGTCCGGCCTCGAATACCGGCAAGCTGCTGTCGCCGATGCACATGATCGTGAAGCTGCGCGACCACCTGACGGAGAAAGGGGCGGCCCTTACCTCCAAGTCGCCGTGGATGCCGGCTTCGGTGTTTGGATCCGCCGGCGTGCATACGATGGCCGCCACCGATCTTGCGCTGGTCGGCTGGAAGGGCGAGGGCATTACCGATATCGGGCCGACGATGGAGGTCCAGAAGCGCTCCTGGCATCAGGTTGAGGGCGTGGATCCGAAGGATGTCCAGCTGATCGGCGGGGTCATGACGGAAGAAGAGATATGGGCATGCACCACCTGCCGGAATTGCGAGGATCAATGCCCGGTCGCGAACGAGCACGTTGACAAAATCGTTGACCTAAGGCGGCATCTGGTCCTGATGGAAGGCAGTGTGCCGCAGGAGGGGCAGCGTGCCATGCAAAACATCGAGCGCCAGGGCAATCCATGGGGCATCAGCCGTGCTGACCGCAGCAAATGGGTGAAGGAGATTGATCCGGAAGGAACGCTGGATTTAAAAATTCCGACCGTGAAGGAAAATCCGGATTTCGACATCCTGTTCTTCGTCGGTTCCATGGGGTCCTATGACAACCGGAGCCGCAAAATCACCCGCGCCTTCGTCCGGCTCATGAATGAAGCGGGCGTGAACTTCGCCATTCTCGGCAATGAGGAGAAGAACTCGGGCGATACCCCGCGCCGGATGGGCAATGAATTTTTGTTCCAGCAGCTGTGCATGGAGAACATCGAGACGTTCCAGAAGTACGATGTGAAGCGAATCGTCACAGCTTGTCCGCATACCTTCAATATTTTCAAAAACGAATATCCGGAGTTCGGGCTCACGGCTGAAGTCCTCCATCACACGGAGCTGCTGGATCAGCTGGTAAAGGAAGGCCGGCTTACGCCGAAGCATCCGATCCGGGAAAAAATCACCTACCACGATTCCTGCTACCTCGGCCGGTATAACGACGTCTATGACCAGCCGCGAAACGTGCTTCGCGCGATTCCGGGCGTGGAGCTGCTCGAGATGGAGCGCACCCGCGAGAACGGAATGTGCTGCGGAGCCGGCGGCGGCCAGATGTGGATGGAGGAGGATGCCGGCAAGCGCGTCAATCTGGCGCGAACCGAGCAGGCGCTGGCGGTCTCGCCGACGATGATCAGCTCGGCCTGCCCGTACTGCCTGACGATGCTGGAGGACGGCACGAAGCTGAAGGAAGTGGAGGACAGCGTAAGGACGCGGGATATCGCGGAAATTTTGGAGTTATCCGTATTTGGTCTATCCGAAATCCATGAACAGGAGGTCGTTGTGCAATGAATCAAACCACTACCCGGGAAGCCGTCAGAGGCTCCGGCGTCGCTAGCCGAAACATTACCAAAGCCGCTGTCATCGGCTCCGGCGTGATGGGATCCGGCATTGCCGCCCATCTCGCCAATGCAGGCATCCCTTGCCTGCTGCTCGATATTGTTCCAAAGGATCTGACGCCGGAGGAGGAGAAGGCCGGTCTTACGCTCGACCATCCGAAGGTGCGTAACCGGTTGGCGGCCAAGGCTGTTGCCGCGCTGCCGAAATCAAGCACCGCTCCGCTGTACCGTGCCGATTTTGTCAGCCGCATTACGCCTGGGAATATGGAGGATCACCTGAGCCAGCTGAAGGAGGCCGACTGGATCATTGAGGTCGTCACCGAGCGGCTGGAGATCAAGAAGAGCATTCTGAAGACGATCGAAGGCGTTCGCAAGGATGGAGCGATCGTCAGCACCAATACATCCGGGATCTCGGTCAATGCGATGGCGGAGGAGTGCGGCGAGGAATTCCGTAGGCATTTCCTGGGGACGCATTTTTTCAACCCCCCTCGCCATATGAAGCTGCTGGAGATCATTCCGGGCTTCGATACCGATCCCGATATTACGCAGTTCATGGTGGATTTCTGCACGAAGCGTCTTGGCAAAGGCGTTGTGCTGGCGAAGGATACGCCGAATTTTATTTCGAACCGCATCGGCACCTATGGCCTGCTCGTCACGCTGCAGGAAATGGTAAAGAACAGCTACTCCGTCGAGGAAGTGGATGCGGCGACCGGGCCAGTGCTGGGACGGCCGAAAAGCGCCACCTTCCGTACGCTCGATCTGGTTGGGATCGATACGTTCGTCCATGTGGCGAAGAATGTGTACGACAACGTGCAGGACGGACATGAGAAGGACGTATTTACAGTGCCCGACGTGCTGAATGAGCTTGTATCCCGCGGATGGATCGGGGAGAAGGGCGGCCAGGGCTTTTATAAGAAAATAAAAGGAGATCAGGGCAGCACCATTCTGTCCCTGAATCTGTCCACGATGGAATATAACCCGAGCGCTAAAATCAGCTCCGCATCCATTGAGGCGGCTAAGGCGGTGAAGGGGGCTAAGCGGAAGATCAAGGCTTTTCTCGGCACGAAGGACCGCTACTCGGAGCTCGCCTGGAATGTGCTGAAGCAGGTACTCGTGTACTCCGCCGAGAAGCTGGGCGAAATTGCAGATTCCATCCAGGAGATCGACAATGCCATGAAATGGGGCTTCAACTGGGAGCTGGGGCCGTTTGAAACCTGGGATCTGATCGGCCTGCCGGAATCGGTGCAGCGGATGGAGGCCGAGGGGCTGACGGTGCCGGCCTGGGTCAAGGACTGGATCGCCGCAGGGAATAAATCCTTCTATCAAGAGAAGGACGGTCAGGTGTTCCATTATTTGAAGGGCGAGTACAGAGGCGTGGACGTGGAACCGGAACGAATCTCGCTATCGGCGCTCAAAGCGCAGAATCGGGTGATCCGATCCAACACGGGGGCGAATCTGATCGATATCGGGGACGATGTCGCACTGCTGGAGTTCACGTCACCGAACAATGCGATCGGTGCGGACATTCTGGTCATGATCCAGCAGAGCGTGGAGGAAGTCCGGGCGAATTACCGCGGGTTGGTTCTTGCTAACGAAGGACGCAATTTCTGTGTCGGGGCGAATCTGATGCTCATGCTGATGGAGGCCCAGAGCGGCGATTGGGATGAGGTGGATGACATCATCCGTCTGTTCCAGGGCAGCATGATGAAGCTCAAGCGGCTGGAGAAGCCGGTCGTCGCGGCGCCGCATCGGATGACACTCGGCGGCGGCGTGGAGGCGTGCCTGCCGGCGGACCGGATTGTTTTCTCGGCCGAGACCTACTTCGGCCTGGTAGAGACCGGTGTCGGCCTGATTCCAGCAGGCGGGGGCTGCAAGGAGCTCGCCCTGATGGCTAGCAGCCGCTACCCGGATCCGGGCAGCGATCCGCAGCCGGAGATTAACCGCATGTTCGAGATGGTGGCCATGGCGAAGACGTCCACCAGCGGTCACGAAGCGGTTCAAATGTACGGCCGCGGGGCGGATACGGTGGTCATGAATCAGGACTACCGGATCTATGAGGCCAAGCAGGCCGTGCTCGAGCTTGATCGCGCAGGCTATGTCCCGCCGCAGCCGGGCAAGGCCCGGGTCGTCGGCCGCGACGGCCGCGCCGTGCTCCAGATGGGCGCCATCGACATGAGACGCGGCGGATATATCAGCGACCACGATCTGCTGATTGCAAAGAAGCTGGCGCATATTTTGACCGGCGGCGACGTGCCGACCGGAACCGTCGTCAGCGAAGAGCATCTGCTCGATCTGGAACGCGAGGCGTTCCTCAGCCTGCTCGGCGAGGTGAAGACGCAGCAGCGCATGCAGCATATGCTCGCCAAGGGTAAGCCGCTGCGGAACTAGGGACAGCTGTTGGTCAAAAGCAAGTCACTGCGGAACTCGGGGAGTTGTTGGTAATCCGTTGGGGATTAGATTTTACTTTGACAATTCCTCTGTGATTCACCATTCATCAAATGCTGTTGCTGCTTGCAAATAGGTCTTATACGTTCATCGAACCTTTCGATTTCCAGCAGTGCCTTAGGTCCTGATTGAATTATAGTCGGCAAATCCGATTAGTAAATGAAGTTAGAAGTTGTCCTATTATATCCAACCAATTCAAGGTGACGAGGTGAAGATGGCATGAGAGAAGCAGTCATCGTATCGCTTGCCCGAACTCCGGTGGGGAAAGCGAAGAAAGGGAGTTTGGCCCAGACGCGCGTGGAGGACCTGGGGAAGGCGGTGCTGGAAGCCGTCATAGCTCGTGCGCCGGGCCTTAAGAAGGAGGATGTTGAAGACATCATCCTCGGGTGTGCGATGCCGGAAGGCGAGCAGGGATTGAACGTCGCCCGGATCATCTCGTTGTATGCGGGATATCCGGTCACGGTTCCCGCCCTGACGGTGAACCGGTTCTGCTCCTCCGGCCTGCAGGCAATCGCCTTTGCAGCGGAACGGATTATGCTCGGTTACGCCGACGTGATTATCGCTGGCGGCGTCGAGAGCATGAGCCATGTGCCGATGACCGGCTTCAAGCCGGCTCCGCATCCGACGATCGTTGATGAGATGCCGGAGGTGTACATCGGCATGGGGCATACGGCGGAAGAGGTCGCCCGCCGGTTCGGCATTACCCGCGAAGCGCAGGATGCCTTCGCGGCCAGCAGTCACCGCAAGGCAGCGGCTGCCATTGCGGAAGGGAAGTTCCGGGACGAGATCGTGCCGGTGAACGTGTCCTTGGCTGCCGCAGACGAGTCGGGCAAGGTGCGCAGCAAGTCCTTCACCTTCGAGATGGATGAAGGCGTACGTCCCGACACATCGCCGGAGGTACTGGCGAAATTGCGGCCTGCCTTTGCTCTCGGCGGGACCGTAACCGCCGGGAACGCCTCACAGACCAGCGACGGCGCGGCGGCGGTCGCGGTCATGAGCCGCGAGAAGGCGGAAGCGCTCGGCCTTAAGCCGCTCGCGACCTTCAGGTCCTTCGCGTTGGCGGGCGTGGAGCCCGAAATTATGGGCGTGGGTCCGGTGGAGGCCATTCCGAAGGCTCTTCGGATGGCGGGCATCGGGCTGGGTGAGGTGGATGTGTTCGAGATTAACGAAGCGTTCGCTTCGCAATGTCTCCACATCATCCGCGCCTTGGACATTGACGAGAGCAAAGTCAATGTCAATGGCGGAGCCATCGCCCTTGGTCACCCGCTCGGCTGCACCGGAGCGAAGCTGACGGTCAGCCTTGTGTCCGAGCTGGCCCGGCGAGGCGGCGGCTACGGCGTCGTGAGCATGTGCATCGGCGGCGGTATGGGCGCCGCGGGGGTGTTCGAGGTGCATGCAGCCGGGGCGTGAGGTAGCTATTCACTACATCGGAGCAGGTACCTTCACAGCCAACAAGCGCTGTGCCCGCTCCGAACACGGACCGGGCACCCGCGCCCTTCCCCCCACCAACAGTGATTGTGGGGGGAGGCGGTCCTACCCAGCGGAGAGGGCGGAATTGGACTGAGAAACGGAGTGTTCGCCTTTAATTTCAGATTTCGACCGCACTAAGGGTCATTCAGGAAATCTGAAATTAACAGCGATCGGAAGTACAATCCGCCATCGTAGCGGACACCCGGCCATTACCCGCACCAGTCATCGAAGCGACGCCATCCAATACATCGCAGCAGCACCCGTACAGTCTTCGAAGCATAAACACAGCCAACAAGCGCTGTGCCCGCTCCGAACACGGACCGGGCACACGCGCCCTTCCCCCCACCAACAGTGATTGTGGGGGAGGCGGCTACCCAGCGGAGAGGGCGGAATTGGACTGGAGAAACGGAGTGTTCGCCTTTAATTTCAGATTTCGACCGCACTAAGGGTCATTCAGGAAATCTGAAATTAACAGCGATCGGAAATACAATCCGCCATCGGAGCGGACACCCGGCCATTACCCGCACCAGTCATCGAAGCGACGCTATCTAAGGAGGTACATCGAAGCAGCACCCGCACCAGTCATCGAAGCAGATCACAGCCAACAAGCGCTGTGCCCGCTCCGAACACGGACCGGGCACCCGCGCCCTTCCCCCACCAACAGTGATTGTGGGGGAGGCGGCTACCCAGCGGAGAGGGCGGAATTGAACTGGAGAAACGGAGTGTTCGCCTATAATTTCAGATTTCGACCGCACTAAGGGTCATTCAGGAAATCTGAAATTAACAGTGATCGGAAGTGCAATCCGCCATCGCAGCGGACACCGAAGCAGCACCCGCACCAGTCATCGAAGCAGAACACCAGGAAGTACAATCCGCCATCGTAGCGGACACCGAAGCAGCATTCACAGTAGTCATCGAAGCGACGCTATCTAAGCAAGCAGACCTAAACATCGCAGCAGACGCACCACCACAATCACTAATCCCATTCCAGAAAGGAGCCATAACCATGAGCGACAACCAAACGAAAGAACCGAAAATCAAAGGCGGCAGCTATATTATCGATAACCTGGACGTGCAGCGCATCCTGACCCCGGAGGATTTCACCGAGGAGCATAAAATGATCGGCGACACGGTCCGGGACTTCATCGACGGTGAAGTGGTGCCGCATGACGAGGAGCTGGAGAAGCTCAATTACGAGCTGACCGTGGATTTGCTGCGCAAGTCCGGGGAGCTCGGACTGCTGGGCGCTGACGTGCCGGAGCCGTTCGGCGGCGTCGGGCTGGATAAAGTGAGCTCCACGATCATCAGCGAAGCGTTGGCCAAGGGCTCGTCCTTCGCCCTGTCCTTCGGGGCGCACGTCGGCATCGGGACGCTGCCGATTGTGTTCTTCGGCACGGCGGAGCAGAAGAAGAAGTACCTGCCGGACCTGGCCACCGGGGCCAAAATCGCGGCCTACTGCCTGACCGAGCCGACGTCGGGCTCCGACGCGCTCGGCGCCAAAACGACGGCACGTTTATCCGATGACGGCGAATATTATATTTTGAACGGATCGAAGTTATATATTACCAATGCCGGATTTGCGGATATCTTTATCGTGTACGCCAAGATCGACGGCGAGCATTTCACCGCGTTTATCGTGGAGAAGGAGATGGAAGGCTTCACGCTCGGACCCGAAGAGAAGAAGATGGGCATCAAAGGCTCCTCGACGCGTCCGCTCTTCTTCGAGGACGTGAAGGTGCCGAAGGAGAATTTGCTGGGCGAAATCGGCAAAGGCCATCGCATCGCCTTCAACATCCTGAATATCGGACGGTATAAATTGGCAGCCGGTACGGTCGGCGCGGCGAAGGAAACGATCGAGCTGAGCGCGAAATATGCAAATACCCGCAAACAGTTCGACACCCCGATCTCCCAGTTCCCGCTCATGCGCAAAAAGCTGGCCGAGATGAACATTGCCACCTTCGTGATGGAGAGCATGGTGTACCGCACAGCCGGCCTGCTCGACGAGGCGCTGCAGGACATCGATTATGCCAGCGAGGACGCGGGCGCCTTATCGGCCGCCGCAATCTCGGATTATGCCATCGAGTGCTCGATCAACAAGGTATTTTGCTCGGAAGGGCTGGATTTTGTAGCGGACGAGGGGGTTCAAATCCACGGAGGGTACGGGTACATTCAGGAATACAAGGTGGAACGGATCTACCGCGATTCCCGCATCAACCGCATCTTCGAGGGCACGAACGAGATTAACCGCCTGCTCATCCCGGGAACACTCGTGAAAAAAGCCATGAAGGGCGAAATCGCGCTGCTGCAAAAAGCTCAAGGCCTGCAAAATGAACTGCTGCAGATCGTTCCAGGCCAAACGTTCGAGGGTACGCTGGAGCAGGAAGCCCACTTCCTGGACATGAGCAAAAAGATTTTCCTGCTCGCCGGCGGCCTCGCGGTTCAAAAATTCGGGACCAAGCTCGAGAAGGAACAGGAGCTATTGTCCAATCTGGCGGACATGATGATTGATATTTTTGCGCTGGAAAGCGCCCTGCTGCGCACCAAGAAGCATATCGCTCGTACATCGGAAGAGAAAGCGGCCGGCATGATCGAGATGACGCAGGTATTTGCGTATGAAGCGTTCCAACGCATCGAGGCGCTCGCCAAAGAAACGCTGGCCTCGGTGGAAACCGGCGATATGCTGCGCATGCAGCTGTCGGTATTGAAAAAGCTGACCCGCACCAGCCCGGTCGATACGGTAGCGCTGAAGCGCAGCATTGCGGCCCGCGTCGTCAAAAACGAGCGGTATACGGTGTAAGTAACGTTGCGCCCATACTGCTGCCGGCATATTAACAAGGTATCCAAATCTTCCGGCGGATCGCCCTGAAGCTCATTGCGCAGTTTGCGGATAACGGAGAACCCTGTGAACGAGTTCATAGGGTTCCCGCCTCGTATAAACGCAGGGAGGAGTCAAGTCGTGCGAACAGCCAAAGGGCGTACGACTCGGAGACCGGACCAAAGCGGTTCGATAAATCCGGGCAAACCGATGTCCAGACATTCAGAGCACGCGGACATTCTAAGACAGCGGGCAACTCCAAGCAAGCGCACGATCTAAACCGTTCCTCCCGGGATGTGCGGGGGTGATCTATACCGGATTTTTTTGGAGCTTATCAAAAGAGACAGGTTTTTTCTTGGAGTAGGAAAGGAAGAAGCATTCCTTAGGAAAGGGTTGGTTTTGTATGGATACAAAGCCTTGGCTGCAGTTTTATCCGCCGGAAGTAGCCCCCGCTTTTGATTATCCGAAACAGAATTTGGCGTTGTTTCTCGTGACGTCGGCACAGAAATATCCCTGGAAGCCGGCGATGTATTTTATGGGGAAAATGATCACCTACCAAAGCTTGCTGGACTCCGCCTACCGCATGGCAAATGCGCTCCGCAGCAAGGGCGTGAAGAAGGGAGACCGGGTGGCGATCATGCTGCCCAATTGTCCGCAGGTCGTCATCTCGTATTATGGCGCGCTGCTCGCTGGAGCGGTGTGCGTCATGACCAATCCGCTCTATATGGAGCGGGAAATCGCGTATCAGATGAAGGACTCCGGTGCCAAAATCATCATAACGATGGATATGTTCGTCTCCCGGGTGGAGAAGGTAATAGAGGAGACGAAGCTTGAGCATATCATCGTAACGTCGGTGAAGGACTATCTACCGTTCCCGAAGAATCTGCTCTATCCGATCAAAGCGAAGCAGGCAGGCCCTCTCCCGGTCGTCCATTATGGCAGCCGGGTGCATGCATTTAAACAGCTGCTGGCCGCATCGCCTAACGATCCAATCTGCGAAAGCGTGGATGCGGAAAGGGATTTGGCACTGCTGCAGTATACCGGCGGCACGACGGGGACGCCCAAGGGCGTCATGCTGACGCATCTGAATTTGGTGGCCAATACGGTCCAGTCCGCGAACTGGTGTTACCAGGTTGAAGACGGGAAGGAGCGGTATATGGCCGCGCTGCCGTGTTTTCACGTATTCGGGCTGACGGTGCTGCTGAATCAGGCGGTGTACCGTGCCGGTATGCTGATTCTGGTCCCTAAATTCGAAGTGGCGATGATTCTGGATTTGATCAAAAAAGTAAAGCCGACGCTCTTCCCCGGGGCGCCGACCATGTATATTGCTCTCATCAATCACCCGCGGATTCAGGAATACGACTTGTCTTCCATTAATGCTTGCATCAGCGGCTCCGCCGCGCTCCCGGTCGAGGTGCAGGATAAGTTCGAGGAGCTGACGAAGGGACGGCTGATCGAGGGCTACGGATTGACGGAAGCCTCGCCGGTGACCCACGCGAATCCGATCTGGGGAAGACGCAAGATCGGGACGATCGGTATCCCTGTTCCCGATACGGAGGCAAAAGTGGTCAACCCGGAGACAGGCGAGGAGATGCCGGTCGGCGAGCCAGGCGAGCTTATTGTGAAGGGCCCTCAGGTCATGAAAGGCTATTGGAACCGGCCGGAGGAGACCTTTGATACGATCCGCAATGGCTGGCTGTTTACCGGCGATATGGCAACGATGGACGAGGAAGGATATTTTACGATCATCGACCGGAAGAAGGATATGATAATTGCAAGCGGTTACAATATATACCCGAGGGAGATCGAAGAAGTGCTGTATGAGCATCCTTCCGTCAAGGAAGCCGTAGTGGTCGGCACCAAGGACGATTACCGCGGCGAGACGGTCAAAGCCTACATCGTGCTAAAAGATGGAGCTGCTCCCGATCCTTCGGGATTGGAAAAGTTTTGCCGCAGCCAGCTTGCCGCTTATAAGGTGCCGCGGCAGTTCGTATTCCGTGACGCTTTACCGAAGACGATGGTCGGAAAGGTGCTTCGCCGCAAGCTGCTGGAGGAAGAGGAGGAAGGCAGACCGACGGGCTGATGCATAGGATGGAGAAGTTAGGTGCAGGCACTGTGGGCATGCATCGGTCGACAAGACGTAGCTTCTCCTCTTACCGCGTGCCTCTCCCGGCGCTGTGTAAGGATGACTGCTGCACGATGCTTAGCGTCGACGCTCGGGCGACCAGCCATGCCCTTTGGATGACCCACTGAGGTCACTCCCAGCATGTCGTCGGCGATTTTCCGCCGATTTTTAAGAAGTTATCATCAATAACTAGGATTAGGTAACGTTGAAAATCGGAAGATGGGGTACCCTAAACGTTGAATATTGTAAGTATGCCGTGTAATAAATTCGATACAAGGAGGCGGCCTTATGCATAAAGCCGATACGAGCCAGGATCCGAAGGCCGAACAGCCGACATTTGACCGGGAGGCCTACATGGAGGCGATGGCCAAGGCGGCCGAGCCCACCTTCTGGGGATATCTCGGCTGTGAGCTGGCTTCCGCTACCCCGGAAGCGGTTGTCGTCACCCTGGATGTGCAGCCTCATCACATGAATATGATGGGGATCGTGCATGGCGGTGTCCTCTCCTCGCTGATGGATAATGCTATGGGCATCGCCGTCATGCTGGAGCGTCCCGGCGAGTCGACCGTGACCAGCAACCTGAACGTGCATTTTGTCATGCCGGCCAGGGAGGGGGTTCTCACGGTGACGGCAAGCATCGTTCATCAGACGCGCCGGTCGGTCACGACGGAATGTAAAATTACGGATGCAAAGGGAGAACTGGTTGCCATAAGCACCGGATCATTCCGGGTGAAATGAAGCAAGACGGAATAAAAAGCGGTCTGTCGTCTCCTAAGGGTGGAGAGGGCAGGCCGTTTTTTGTTGAAACCAGGTAAGCTCTATAGGCTTTGTTGCGATACATAGTTAGATAAACGTTTCTCAACGTTGAATTTCTCGTATTCACGTATTATCGCTCACAAACTTCGAATCAGGGAATCCTACGAATCTTGTGTCTGTCGAAACGTTCTCATGAATTTGTTGCGTTCTTGGAATTCTGCCTTCTCTTTTAAATCACTTGAGTCTCTTGAATCCAAACATTAGATCAGATCACCAGAGACGGTTGGTAATGCCTTGTCAGTCAGAATAAGCTATGGTACAATAATAATGCTGTTTTTCATCAGAATTTGAACATTATATTTGATTATAAATCTGATGTTTACATACGCGTAGGAGGTGGAAGTCATGGTTGTATTGTTCGAAGTGCTGCTCGTCATTTTCTCCATCGGGTTGATTACGGTTGTTCTTCTCCAGAAAGGGAAAAGTGCAGGTCTTGCCGGTGCCATCTCCGGCGGTGCGGAACATCTGTTTGGCAAAACGAAGGCTCGCGGTATGGATCTCGTGCTGCAGCGCATTACCGTTGGTTTGGCGGCAGGATTCATGATCTTGGCGATTGTTGTTGCGATGCTGAAATAATTGGAATACGGCCCTCGCTTTTCACTCTGGAAGAGCGGGGGCTTTTTATATGCCCTTGGGCGAATGGTGATCTTTGGGGGGATTTCGAAGGATACCGCGGATTAAATTCGTGTATACTAGGGTATGTGTATATGTAGGTAAAGAATGGATAGAGGAACGAATGAATTCGCAGGTTCCCCGAGGTGATAATCATGATAACGGAACAAATTTTACTCGATTTTATGCGGGAAACTGCATACAAACCGATGACGTACCAGGAATTGGAGCAGCATTTTGCGATTGAGGATGCTCATGATTTCAGGGAGTTTTTAAAGCTGTTGAACGATCTGGAGCAGTCCGGAAAAATCATTCTCACCAGCACCCAGCGTTACGGCGTGCCGGAGCGGATGTCTTTGCTGCGCGGGCGACTGCAGGCGCATCCGAAGGGTTTTGCTTTTCTGATTCCGGATGATCGGGAGCATCCCGATGTGTACATTCATGCGAACGACCTGAAGAGCGCCATGAACGGCGATACGGTGCTGGTTCGCATTAGCTCGCAGCATAGCGAGGGCGGCAAAATGGAAGGCGAGGTTGTCCGCATCGTCACCCGCGCGGTCACGCAGGTAGTGGGCGTCTTCCAGAATCACGAGGCATACGGCTTCGTGCTGCCGGATGATAAGCGGATTAACCGGGATATTTTTATCCCGAAGCATGCGATGAACGGCGCCGTGGACGGCGTGAAGGTCGTCGTTAAGCTGGTAAGTTATCCGGAGGGCCGGGCCGCAGCCGAGGGCGAGGTTGTGGAGATTCTGGGCCACAAGGACGATCCGGGCGTCGACATCCTGTCGATTATCCGTAAGCATCAGCTGCCGGAAGGCTTTCCGGATGAGGTGCTGGCTGAAGCGGATGCTGCGCCGGATTCCATTACGGAAGAAGAGATCGTCCAGCAGGGCCGGCGGGATCTTCGCGGCTTAAATATCGTCACGATTGACGGTGAGGATGCCAAGGACTTGGACGACGCGGTCAACGTGGAGCGCCTGCCGAATGGCCATTACCGTCTGGGCGTGCATATTGCGGACGTGAGCTATTACGTGCGCGAGCATTCCGAGCTGGATAAGGAAGCGTACAACCGCGGGTGCAGTGTCTACCTGGTAGACCGCGTTATTCCAATGCTGCCGCACCGCTTATCCAACGGCATTTGCAGCTTGAATCCGAAGGTGGACCGTCTCACGATGTCCTGCGTCATGGAATTCAATGAGCAGATGAAGGTCGTGAAGCACGATATTTTCACAAGCGTGATTCGGACGAAGGAACGGATGACGTACAACAATGTGCGCAAAATTCTGGTCGACGAGGATCCGGAGCTGATCAAGCGTTACAGCGATCTGGTGGAGGATTTCCGCCTGATGCAGGAGCTGGCGCTGAAGCTGCGGAACCGCCGGATGCGGCGGGGAGCGGTCGATTTTGATTTTGTGGAGTCGAAGGTCATTGTCGATGAAAACGGCAAGCCGATCGATATCGTCAAACGGGAGCGTTCCATCGCGGAGCAGATCATCGAGGAATTCATGCTGGCCGCCAACGAAACGGTGGCTGAGCATTTCCACTGGCTGAAGGTGCCATTCATCTACCGAATCCACGAGGACCCGGATCCGGAGAAGCTGCAGAACTTCATGGCGTTTGCCGCGAATTTCGGCCACCATGTGAAAGGGCGCGGCAATCAGATTCATCCGCGTGCCCTGCAAAGCCTGCTGGACGACATCCACGGCACGAAAGAGCAGACGGTGCTCAGCACGATGATGCTCCGTTCGATGAAGCAGGCGAAGTACGATGCGGAGAGTACAGGTCATTTTGGTCTGGCGGCCGAGTACTATTCCCACTTCACTTCACCGATTCGCCGTTACCCGGACCTGGTCATTCACCGGGTGATCCGGGAGGTGCTGGAGAGCGGCGGAACGCTGAGCGAGCAGCGGCATGAGCAGCTCGCGGCCCGCATGGCGGACATTGCTCAGCAATCCTCGGAGCGCGAGCGCGTCGCCGTTGATGCCGAACGTGACACCGAGGCCCTGAAGAAGGCCGAGTTCATGCTGGATAAGGTCGGCGAAGAATTCGAGGGCATTATCAGCAGCGTGACCAGCTTCGGTATGTTCATCGAGCTGGAGAATACGGTGGAAGGCCTGATTCGGCTCAGCGCGCTGACCGACGATTATTACCACTTCGACGAAGGCCACATGGCGCTGATCGGGGAGCGGACATCGAAGGTGTTCCGCATTGGCGATGACGTCAAGGTGCGCGTGGCGAAGGTGAATATGGATGAGCACACCATCGATTTTGAGATGGTGGATATGAAGCCGCGCCGGCAAGGCCGCGGCGGCGGTACTGGCGGCGGCGACCGCGGTGGAGCCGGTGGCCGCGGGTTTGGCGCCCGCGATGGCGCAGCCCGCGGGGGCAAGGGCCGCGGCAAGCGCAGCGCCGCGGCAGAAGGCGGCGCGCCGGCAGGGCGCCGCGAGGGCAGCGCCGGCGGCCAGGGCGGCCGTGCCGGCGGGAAGCGCGGCGGCGGAGAGGCCGCCGCCGAAGGCACGGAGACGCGCAGCTTCGCGTTCGGCTCCGGCAAGGGCGGCTACAGCTCCGCCGGCGGCGGGGCCCTTGGCTTTGACCGCAACGCCCGCTCGGGCAGCGGAGGCGGCAAGGGCCGCCGGAAGAAGACGTCGCGCAGCGGCATCTTCATCGGCGAAGGACCAACGCCGGGCAGCGGGCCAGCCGGCGCTGAGGGCGATGCCGCAAGCGGCGGCGGACGGCGCAAGCGGAAGAGCAAAGGCGGGAACGGCACAGCCGCTTTTGTGAGGAAGAAGAAAAAGTAGGGCTGGGGCGGACGGCAAGCGCTTTGGCATCCCTAGGACCAGCACTGTGAACACAGTAATGAAGGGGAATGGGATACTTTTAATCTTGAAGTCCCTCCCCGGTGCACTTGGCCTTGGAATCATGGCTGCCGATTTTGCCATTCGATATTCAGAGTGGAACGCTTGCCCCGCCTTGCGTAAGCAGGCCTACGTTTGATACAATGGACTTCTGGTGAGATTGCATATTTTCGGCGGTCTGCCGAGAGTCCTTTTTCCATTTACTGCTCATGACAAGGAGTGAGACCATGGGTAAGAAGAGTGACGGGAAGGTTCTGGCCCAGAACAAGAAAGCTTCCCATGATTACTTCATAGAAGATACGTACGAAGCGGGGATGGTTCTGACCGGGACCGAGATCAAGTCGATCCGTAACGGCCGTGCCAATATTGGCGACGCGTTTGCGACAATTCGCAATGGCGAGATCCACATTCACAATATGCACATCAGCCCGTTTGAGCAAGGGAACCGGAGCAATCCATCCGACCCGACGCGTGCGCGGAAGCTGCTGCTGCACAAAGAACAGATCCGTAAGCTGCTAGGTCAATCCAAGCAGGAAGGATATACGATCGTTCCGCTTAAAATCTATATCCGCAACGGCTATGCCAAGCTGCTGCTGGGCCTCGGTAAAGGTAAGAAGCAGTATGACAAACGTGCGGATGCTGCCAAGAAGGACGCGCAGCGCGATATCCAGCGGGCACTGCGGGAGAAGCAGAAGATTGTGCGTTGAGGAAGCAAGTTGGCTTTTTGAGTGGCATGTTTTAGCTGTGTTACCTGCATTATATATATCATTTTGATGCAGTTTGTGATATACTATTTGATGTAAGGCAAGATCGATTCTTTGACAACAGCATGCAGTAGACGGCATTTTTTCTTTGGAGGGAAGGAATGCGAACGTTTGATTGACTACTGTGGCTGAATCATCTTTAGATCTAATCCAGGTACCCTTTTTGGCGGAAACGTCAGGTGCTTCGCGCATCGGCATTTCTCCACATAAGGGGGCGTTCTTTGGATTCGACGGGGATAGTTCGGGCATGAGTAGCGGGTAGTGGGGACGCGTCCACTTCATCAACGCTAAAGCCATAATAACTGGCAAACAACAAACTTCTTACGCTGTAGCAGCTTAATAACCTGCACGCGTGCTCTCGCTCTGTATCGCCCATGTACCGGGATGAGGGCTCAACTTTAGTGGGATACGCTGTCACATCTCCGCCTGGGGTGTGCTGAAGAAGACAATCAGGCTGGGCATAGCGAAAGCCGGTTACGGGGCGTTTGCTTTGCCGACATTAAAACTGTAACTACACCCGTAGAAACTTGTGTTGTCGTTATCTTCGGACAGGGGTTCGACTCCCCTCGCCTCCATACATACCAATGATAGAGCCATCAGCCAGTGATCTGGTTGGTGGCTCTTCTGTTTATGATATAATAAGCGTAATTAGAAAACTGGAGGGGACTCAGGATGGTTGCCAATCGAGAGCAGCTCCAAGAAATTCTGAAAAAAGCAAATCAACATGCACGCAAGCAAGCCAAGGAGTCAGGGGCATCCATTTACTATATCAAGAATAATAAACGAGTTCGTGAGGATGCTAACGGAAATAAGTTCGAAATCATTTATGATGCAACCGGAAAACGACATGAGTTCGAATATCATGAATAAGCAAAAACCAGTTATGACGGTTTTTGCAGGAACAAATGGGGCCGGAAAAAGCACGCTGAGTATGCAAATGAGAGCATGGTTAGGCGAGTTGGTTGATCCTGATCAGATTGCCCGTGAACTAAAACCAGATGATCCAAGAAGTGTCGATCTTTCGGCGGGAAGAGAAGCGGTCAAAAGAATCAGATCGTTATAAAAAGACAGGAGCATTTTGCCATTGAAACTACCCTATCAGGTACATTTGTTTTAAAGCATATGCAAGTTGCTAAAGAAAGCGGTTATGACATCGTCATGTACTATATTGGACTTCAAGATGTGCAAAAAAACCATGATTGTTGCTGAAATCGCAGAAAGCAAGCTGATATATTGCATAGATCATATACCTGTTTGGTCTGCTATTGTTACTAGGGACCATAGTTGATGAGGTATTCTAGGGGAGATATTACTGCTTAATAACCTGCACGCGTGCTCTCGCTCTGTATCGCCCATGTACCGGGATGAGGGCTCAACTTTAGTGGGATACGCTGTCACATCTCCACCTGGGGTGTGCTGAAGAAGACAATCAGGCTGAGGCGTTTGCTTTGCCGACATTAAAACTGTAACTAGACCGTAGAAACTTATGTTGTCATTATCTTCGGACAGGGGTTCGATCCCCTACCCCTTGCCTCCATACATATGCTTAAAAAGCGACCTTAGTAGGTCGCTTTTTAAGTAGATTTCTTTAAATTGAGTGGAAGAAAGTTTACCCGCTATGACAATCATTACAGCAGAAATAGCAGCCGTCAAAATTATTTTTGCCCGTTTCCTTTTTGACCCGTTGAATAGCAGATTGACAATTGTTTTCGTAACCGATCAATACACTATTTAATACATCAGGTTTGTAAGAGCAGTTTTCTGTATGAACCTCATGATTACCCTTGCTATCAATATTCTTATTATAGTAGTAGAATTTTGCCAATGTTCTTCCTCCCTTATTTTTAGATATAAATTTATTATTATAGTATCAGAAATCGATCTTAATAACTAGAACAAACGTTCCTATGGATGATCGCTCCTTACTTTGTGTACTTTGGATATTTTTAGGGAAGAATATTGTATAATGATAATAATTTAAGTGCAGAGTGAGGTGATAGCCTTGAGTCGGACAGAAGAATACTTGAGAAGTTTACTGAAAGAATTATGTAGTTTGCCGAGCGAAACTGGTTGGGTAGAATTTAAACATAATAATAAGGATTTTGAGAGTATTGGAGAGTATATATCTGCCTTGAGTAATTCTGCTACTTTGGACGGAAAAAGTCATGCTTTTATGATTTGGGGAGTCAAAGATGAGACGCATGACATACTTGGCACAAACTTTAGCCCTCACTTAAGCAAAGTCGGAAATGAAGAATTGGAGAGTTGGTTATTAAGGCAATTATCACCTCGTATTTATTTTAAATTCTATGAATTAGTTACGGATTCTGGGAAAATCATCATATTAGAGATCGAAAGGGCTACAGATAAACCTGTACAATTTAAAGGAATAGAGTATATACGTATAGGGTCTTACAAAAAGAATCTAAAGGATTACCCTGATAAAGAACGTGCTCTATGGAGAGCTTTTGATAAAACACCTTTTGAAGAAATGATTGCTGCTGAAAATGTAAAAGACTCTGAGGTGCTTAAGCTTCTTGATTATCCAACTTACTTTGAGCTATTGGATCTAGAACTGCCAGAGGATAGAAAACGGATTTTGGAACGTTTATCAAACGACAACATGATAAAGAAGTGTGATGCCGGTGGGTGGAATATTACAAATCTAGGTGCAATCTTATTTGCCAAGAGGTTGTCAAGCTTTAATCATCTAAAAAGAAAATCAGTACGAGTTATTATATATAGCGGCAAAGACCGCACTCAAACTGAGCGGGAACAAGAGGGCGTTAAAGGTTATGCTGCTGGATTCGAAGGACTTATTGGATTCATAGACAATCTTTTACCGAGGAACGAGATAATCGGAAAAGCCTTAAGAAAAGATGTTTCAATGTACCCCGAGTTAGCCGTTAGGGAATTGGTCGCTAATGCTATAATACATCAGGACTTTTCATTACGTGGTACAGGGCCAATGATTGAAATTTTCTCGGATCGTATGGAAATAACGAATCCAGGAATACCGCTCGTCCAAGTGGAACGATTTATCGACAGTCCTCCTAGGTCACGAAATGAAGCGATCGCCTCATTCCTACGTCGTGTTGGAGTCTGTGAAGAACGAGGTAGTGGCTTTGATAAAGTTGTGTCGCAAACAGAGTTTTATCAGTTACCAGCTCCAATAATTGAGGTTACTGAAGAACACACTCGAGTAATTTTATTTTCGCATAAGCCATTTGCAGAAATGGATCGAGAAGAACGGGTCAGGGCGTGTTACATGCATGCCTGTTTGAAATATGTAACTAGAGACTTTATGACAAATGCAACTTTGCGTCAGCGTTTTGGAATGGATAGTAGGCAAATCTCTATTGCCTCCAGGATAATTAAAGATGCAGTAGAAACATCAAAAGTTAAGGCAAAAGATCCTGATACTGCTCCAAAACATATGAAGTATGTGCCTTATTGGGCTTAGGAGCTTACTTGACGGTAACTTGCACGTAACTTGCATATGGCTTCCCCATTGGGAAGGAAGTAATGGGATTAGTGCTGCAGATACTTTGTTTTGGGGCATTCAGAACTTGGGGGGTATCAGTGATTTAACTTGCACGTAACTTCATAGAATGAGCTGGATGTATTAGCAGCATTATCGAATCAAACTTCGAATGGAGTCTCTAGGGTGACATCAAAACCGTAACTACACCCGAAGAAACTTGTGTTGTCGTTATCTTCGGACAGGGGTTCGACTCCCCTCGCCTCCATCATGAAACACACCATCCGCATGAGGATGGTGTTTTTGTTTTATATTAATACTATAGGCTAGAGCATGTCTTACAGATGGAGTGAAATCGATGAATCATAGTCATGAAGGAGAGGATCGATTGATAACGGTGCTCAATATGGATGGTCAACAGCTAACCCCGTGTTTGCTCCATCGGGCTTGGCGGGAAGTTGAGCGATCGCGAGCTGTCTGGATTGATGAGCAGACCATCCAATTGCTTTATAATCCTTTCTTATTCCGGGGCTATCGAAAAGCTGCACTGAAACGAGATCATCACACTTGTTTGTGGTGCGGGGGGCACGCTACGACAGTAGACCATATTATCCCCTCAAGCAAAGGCGGCTCGGATCTTCCCCACAACCTGATCGCTTCATGCAGCGAATGCAATACGAAACGTGGAAACCGTCCGGCATGGTCCTATCTCAAAGAAAACGCACGCGCTGTTCCGAATCTTATAAAGCTGTGCTGGCGTATCTTTATCGCTAATTACAGACATCGCCCCATGAAAAAAGGGGACACTTGAGTAAAGGTCTAGAAT
This sequence comes from Paenibacillus sp. FSL W8-0919, assembly GCF_038003785.1. Classification (NCBI taxonomy): domain Bacteria; kingdom Bacillati; phylum Bacillota; class Bacilli; order Caryophanales; family Paenibacillaceae; genus Paenibacillus; species Paenibacillus sp. FSL W8-0919. The sequence continues at coordinate 897,466 of NZ_JBBOPV010000001.1, read as the reverse complement.
TGTTGTTTCGACCGACCGAAGTCTTTGCAGGAATCGTGACACGCTCCTTAATTTTGCCGACATTAAAACTGTGACTACATCTGTAGAAACTTGTGTTGTCGTTATCTTCGGACAGAGGTTCGACCTCCCTCGCCTCCATACATACAGTAAAAAAGCGACCCTAATTGGTCGCTTTTTTACTGTAGCTTCAGTCTGAATTCAACATGTTCTTTGTAGAAGGGTTTGCTTTCTTATTACTTGGGGAGGGGGCAGCCACCTCTACCCAAATGCAAATCCACCTATTCATTTGCCGTCATTGTATGTGTCTTGGGCAGTAGAAATGGCATGTGTTTTATTGCTTAAGTGCCGACATTTCATAATGTAACAATCTTCATATATAATTGAACTGTCTAAGTTGAACTCCGTAAATGATTAGATAACTAAAATATAGTTAAATGAGGGAAGCGAATGAATTTTTTGCGGGAGTTTTTTGCTAACAATATAGTAAGAAGAATTCTATTCCTCCTACTAGTCGTTTTATTGCTGTATAGCTTGAGAGATATGCTCAATTTGCTGTTATTGCTGTTTCTTGTTACCTTCGTCATGGGACGCCTCGAGCAATATATTACGAAGAAAATATCTAAGCTGTTTCCTATATCGCCTATTGTCGTTAATACGGTATTGTATGCGGCTTTAATATTTGGGCTTGTCTACGGAATTCTCCATTATGTTCCGAAGCTCATTAGTCAAATTTCTGATTTGTATTTTTCCATTATCCGATTTCTAAATACACCTCAGTCAGATGAAATTGCTGCGCTTGTCTCCTCCGCACTTAGTAAGCTGGAATTAGAGCAATACGGAAGCCAGGCACTAAATTATATTCTGAAGCTAGGCAAGTGGGCGGAGGTTATCATTTTTGTTATTGTATTGAGCTACTTCTACTTAATCCAGAAGAAAACCGTCAATGACTTTACAGATAAGTTGAGCAAAAGCAAAATAAGCTGGGCTTACAATGAGTTTAAATATTTTGGCCAAAAATTCACCTCCTCCTTTGGTAAAGTGATCGAGGTTCAATTAATGATCGCCTTGTTGAACACGATTCTAACGACGATCGGGTTGTCGATTTTGGGCTATCCTTACTTGTTCGCTCTAGCGATTATGGTTTTTCTACTAAGTCTTGTGCCGGTAGCCGGTGTTGTTCTTTCCTTCATTCCGATCAGTATTATCGGTTACCAGATTGGCGGTATCTCAACCGTCATTTGGGCGATTGTCATGATTTTGATCATCCATGCAGTTGAGACATACTTCTTAAATCCGAAGCTGTATGCTCATAAAACGAAGCTGCCGATGTTTTACACCTTTATTGTTCTTATTTTCTCCCAGCACTTCATGGGGATCTGGGGGTTAATTCTCGGGATTCCGATCTTTATGTTCCTGCTCGATATTTTCGAAGTCGATCAAAAAACCGCGATATCACCAAACATTGAAGCTGCGCAGCTTTTAGGAGAAAACGTAAGTCCTAGGAATAATCAACAGCCCTAAGTCACTTCCCGAAATAATCTTGCTGTGTTCGATTAAAAGTGTAAAATTCTTAGCTATAAGTTTGCAAAGCAAGACACCTCACTCAAAGAGTATCAAATGTACATTATGCATAAGAAGGGCCTTTAGAGGTCCTTCTTTTTTTGCCCCCTTTTTTTCTGACATTTGTCATAATCGGCTTGTGACAACCCACACTAATTGGTTCTCGCGCTTTTTCAATATAATAAGGACATCAAGGAACGAAAGAAGAAATTAGCGGAGGTTAGGAAAAATGACAAAGGCGATTGAATGTATCAATCTAGTGAAGAAATTCGGCGATTACTGTGCCGTTGATCATATGAATCTATCTTTTGAGAAAGGTCAAATATCAGCATTGCTCGGACCGAACGGTGCAGGCAAGACAACAACCATTTCCATGATCCTCGGAATGATCAAGCCGACATCAGGAGAAGTCAGGGTCTTGGGGGTCCCGTCCGGCACAAAAGAATTGCGGCAGCGCGTCGGAGCTCTTTTGCAGGATGTGAAAGCAGCAGATGGACTTACGGTGAAAGAAGTGCTTCAATTGTTCCGCAGTTATTATCGTAATCCGATGTCGCTGGAGCGATTGTTAGACATTTCGGGTCTCCATGCGGATCAGAAACGGCGCGCATCCTCCCTCTCTGGAGGACAACGCCGTAGATTAGCTTTCGCCCAGAGTTTGGCGGGAAATCCGGAGCTTCTCCTGCTGGATGAACCAACCGTCGGAATGGATATCGAGGCTCGTGGCCGCTTTTGGGACACCATCCAAGCGCTGGCAAATGACGGACGTACGGTGCTCTTAACTACACATCATTTGGAGGAAGCGGATGCTGTCGCAGATCACATCGCAGTCATCGCTAGAGGACAGGTTGTTGCGGAAGGGACTCCAGAACGTTTAAAGGCTCAAACAGCGCTTAGAACCGTTTCATTTCGAGCGGTGAACGCGCCAGCTGAGCAGGAGTGGCTCACATTGCCTGGTGTAGAAAAGGCAGAGTGCAACGGCGAGCGAATTCGTCTGCATGCCCAAGAGACCGATGTATTGTTATTTACACTGATGCAGTCTGAATGGGGAATTTCCGATATTGATATACAATCCGCCAGTTTAGAAGATACATTCCGAAGTCTTACAGGCTCAAATAAATAAACGATTATACGATAATAAACATTTTTAGGAGGAAAATAGCCATGTTCCATATGTTTGTTGCTCAGACGAAAGCAGAAAGTATACGAATTATCCGCAGTCCATTTTTCTTACTCTTCTCCATTGCGATGCCGCTTGCTTTCTACTTTTTATTTGCGAGTATGAATGGGGTAGATCAATCGATTCAATCAACAACTTGGGGTGTCTTTTCATTGATGTCGATGACGGCATTCAGTTTGATCGGTACAGCCGTATCTCAATTCGGTATCCGTCTATCGTTCGAGCATCAAGACGGGTGGGTACGCTTGTTGAAGCTGACTCCCCTATCCCCTGCAGTCTGGATTGGCAGCAAAATTGTATCGCAAATGGTTGTTCACTTGATCGTCATCGTAGTTATCTTTTTATCTGCCGGCCTTGTTCATGATATACAATTGACAGCAGGGCAATGGATTTTATGCGGATTATGGTTATGGATTGGGAGCATATCTTTTCTGGCGCTTGGTGCCTTGTTAGGAACGCTTAAAAATGCGAATACCTCCGTTGCCATAGGAAATGTATTACAGATGGGACTTGCCATTGTGGGGGGGCTTTGGATGCCGCTTAGTACTTTGCCGAGCTGGATGGGATCGGTCGGGGAATGGCTTCCATCTCACCGTTACGCCAATGGGGCGTGGAATATGATCGCTGGAAAAAATCCAGCAAGCATCGATTTCATAATTTTGACAGGATGCGGTCTCCTCTTTATGCTACTATCAATCTATATCTATAATCGACGGGATGCGGTCTAATTGAATAGAGAAAAGTGGCGTCTCTTTCCAAAATCGGAAGGAGTCGCTCCTTATATTTTGTTAACAAATTTAATGATACCCATGTACTTTCTACTCTATGAGCCGTCAAGTATACAGTGGCTTGGCTTTGTTCTGTTAGGCATATTCGTTCTATTGTTTCGACAATCCTACTTTTATTTAAAGTGGGCCACGCCAATATTGATCGTTCAGGTGGGTATACTTTTGATTTTAGCAGCTGTATTTCACCCTATGTATACGTTTATGGGTTTTATGATCGCTGCTCCGCTGAGCAAACAAAAGCTGCCGATGTTACTCTCTATAACGATCGTTTTCACTGTAGCTATGGGATTTATCGCTGTTCCTTACTTGGACCTGATGGGCAGCCTAGTATGGATAGGGCTGGTGCCTATGTTTGGCATCTGTATTCTGCCGTATATTATTCGAACTTCGACCCGATTTCAACAGAAGTCTGCGCGGCTGCGGGCAGAAACGGCTGAACGAATGGCACAGCAGGAGGAGCGCCAGCGGATCGCACGTGAATTACATGATACATTGGGACATACGCTGTCATTAATCGCACTAAAAGGTGAGGTCGTTGAGAAATTGGTCCATCGTCAACCCGAGAGAGCGATAACAGAGGCTCGTGAAATACGAGAAACGGCACGCGCAGCCTTGAAACAAATGCGAGAATTGGTTACGGAGATGAAAGTTACATATCTCGCTGACGAATATAAGCATGCTATATCGTTATGTTCAGCAGCGGGCATACAGCTTTTTTTCCAATATCAATCGATTTCAGATCCCAGACCTTCTAATGGAGGGACGCAAGACGCCTTAGTGAACAATCCGCTTCCGTTAACACCCTTGCAGGAGACGATTTTGGCGATGTGTTTTCGCGAGACGATTACAAATGTGGTTCGTCATAGCCGAGCAACAAGTTGCAGCGTTCTTCTCGACATTCAGGAAGGGGAAGTTCGTGTATCCGTAAGTGATGACGGTATTGGGGCAGATATGGATCAATTCTATACTAGCAGTAATGGCCTCGCCGGTTTACGGCAGCGGTTGGTTATGATCGATGGTCGTATGTCGCTGTCTTCGTCCCCAGGCAAGGGGACGGAGGTCACCTTACATATACCTAGGGTAATACGAAATGAAAAGGTAGGTAGCGCTTAGATGATTCGTATTGTTTTGGCAGAAGATCAAAAGTTATTAAGGGGAGCATTGGCAACGTTACTCTCGTTAGAAGATGATATCGAAGTCGTCGGTCAAGCTGAAAATGGGGAAGAAGTGATGTCCATGATTCAGGAGAATGAACCCGATGTAGCCGTTCTGGATATTGAGATGCCACTGAAAACGGGGTTAGATATTGCGGAATGGGTTCAAAAAAATAAGTTGGGTTGTCGTGTCATCATCTTGACGACGTTCGCGCGTCCCGGATATTTCCAGCGGGCCATGCAGGCAGGAGTTTATGGTTATCTTCTTAAAGATACAGGCAGCGATGAACTGGCTGATGCGATTCGTCGGGTCTATGATGGGAAACGCGTCATCAATTCAGAATTGTCGCTCGCGGTATGGGATGATCCATGTCCATTATCACCCAGGGAGCGTGAAGTCATGAAGTTGGCTGCCCAAGGCTTAGTTCTTCAAGATATTGGAGCACAGCTGTTTCTATCCTATGGAACGGTACGGAACTATATGTCAGAGGCGATTGGGAAGCTCGGGGCGAATACACGGATCGAGGCAATCGATATCGCACGTAGCAAGGGATGGTTGGATTGAGGAGAACTCCGAGAAATTCTGAAAAAGCGGGTCAATTTTAATAGGATTTTACTGATGTAAAGGCGAAAGAAAAAAGCCCCGAACAACGGAGCTTGTATGCTATAATTTGGAATGTACAACACACCTTGAGTGGGTGGGGCTTCCTCCGGAAAGGAGGTGAGTCCATATGAACTTCTCTTTTTCCGATGTGATCGTATTCGCAGGGTTTATCGTTGCGTTACTGACCTATATCGACCGAAAAAAGAAGTAACCCACTCTTAAGGTTGGCAAACCGTGGGTTACTTCTCTGGACAAGCATTACCCTGGAGGGAATCCCCACTCAAGAGGTTGTGCTGAGGACGGACTGCCATCCGTCCTTATTTCTATTCTTATCTTATCATACCCGGTTTTAGTCCTCAAGGATCAGCATTAATGAAGGTCCCCCGGATAGTTCAGTGAATGGGTGTACAATCCCTTCGCCTACATATATATCAAAGAGCAACGATTCGAATTGGACCCTTTACAGAAGCTCCGATTGAGAATAGCCGTAAAATAAGTTCACCAGAGCCAGGTCCATTCCTAGTCTAAGGTCTAGGTTCAGATACCCCTTAAGACGGTTATTTCAGGTAAATGAGGCGGTTATAATGAATTTATATAACTCGCTGATACGTGATATATGAAGCCAAAAGGGGTGTTTGAATTTGAAAGCAATCGAAGCGACGAACACGGCGCGGGCAGGTAAGGTGAAATGGGTGCTTTTTAATCCAAAAACCTACGCGACGATCCTCTATTTATTGCTATCCCTCCCGTTAGGGATTATTTATTTTACAGTAGCGATAACAGGACTAGTATTATCAATCGGTCTAACTCCCATATTTATCGGAATACCGCTGTTCTTTGGCGTAGCGAAGCTGTTGAACGGGATTGTGCTCTTTGAACAAAGCATGATTAGGCAAATTTTGGGCCTTCCTGCCCCATCCGTTTCATATTCCTACCATCAACAGCCTGTAGCTGGGCAGAACTGGTTGAAACGAATGGTGAGCGGTTTTGACGGAGCGCTATTTATTCGAAATCTGCTGCTCGTATTCCTAAGGTTTGTTACTGGCATCGTATTCTTTGTTATTATGGTAACGGTGATTTCACTGGGACTCGGATTGATTGCTCTTCCCGTCGTGCATATCATTTTGATGAATGAATTGAAGCTTGATATTTTGGAGAATAGCTTGTTCAGTTATTTCCATATCGATTGGACTTATAATCAGCAATACCTGCTGTACGTAGGCGTTGGTCTTGTCCTGTTCTGGGTCGCGCTGCGCGTCGTGAATGGGCTCATGCAAATTCAGCGCAGAATCATGTACGTGGATGAACCCTATCAACGTCCGTCCGTGTCCATGGAACCCCCAAGCCATGAGCCTTTTCAGCCGCAATATGATGAGTACCTGGAGGATCAGCCCGCTCAAGGGATGATGCAGCCAGCCTATAGAGAGCTTTAAAAGCTCTCCCTAAAGCGACCTTAACCGGTCGCTTTTTCGTTTGCGCCCGGTTAAGCCTGAACTATCCTAATCTGCACCTTGAATTTGTTGCTTTCTGCAGTTCACGACTTACCGGCAAGGATGTTCTTCAAGCGTAAGTGTCATTTCCCAGACGAGTAATCATTAACTCAGAATATCGCGGAAAGTGAAAAGTATGAGAAAATGATTATTTCGGAACTGCTTTCGCAGCTGATATGCTGTGGGTGAAATTCCAAAATTTGTTGATTTCCAATAAGGACCTTGAAAAACCTGGTCCATAAGCGAGGAGGTCGATAAGAAAGCTCAATTTATTGCAAGCGGTTACAAACATCGGATGAGTAAAAAAGGAGGAGATAAAATGAAGAACAGCGTTGCAAAGGCAACCGGCATGGTGTTGTTGTTTTCTCTGGCACTGTCTCTCATAGCGGGAGGGTGGACGAATAAGACAACGGTCCATGCAGCCGGTCTTTCGATCATCGGCGGTGGGGGCTGGAATGAAACGGCGTATATCGAATGGTCACCCCTAAGTAATGCGGAGGGATACAATGTATATGTTAAAAACGCAGTCGCGCCGGATTCCAGCTATCAACAAATCGATAATGAGCTGATCCGGCAATACCCTTCCTATTGGAGAGCAGATGCCGTTGGACTCGCAGCAGGAAATTATGTGATGAAGGTTGAAGCCAGGCTGTCGGACGGTTCAACGGTAAGTGTCGTTTCGAATAACCTATCCGTAGCGCCGCATGATCGATCCGGATTTGCTTTTTCCTCAGACTCGCCATACGGGACAGGCTCGGGTGCCTACAATGATGACGGTACGCTTAAAGACGGTGCACAAGTTATTTATGTGACCTCCGAGACGGCACGAACCGTGACTCTTGATGTGAAAATCAATAGCTCAGGCGGGGTTCAAACGGGCGTGGGGATCGGCGAGATTTTGACGCTAAGACAAAAAGGCTATGATACAACCCCTCTTGCTATCCGGGTTATTGGAAAGGTTACCGATGACGACATGAGCGGACAGCTGAATAGCAGCGGCTACCTTCAGGTAAAAGGCAAAAACAATTACTCGGAAATGAATACGACGATCGAAGGGATCGGAGACGACGCTTATGCTTATGGGTGGGGATTGCTCCTTAGATATGTAGGGAATGTGGAAGTAAGAAACCTCGGACTCATGTTGTTCCCTGATGACGGGATTTCCATGGATACTGGAAATGTCAACGTGTGGGTTCATAATAATGATCTATTTTATGGAACTGCTGGAGGAGATGCCGACCAGGCCAAGGGCGATGGTTCAACGGATCTGAAGAAAGGATCGACCTATATTACCATCTCTTACAATCACTACTGGGATTCGGGAAAAGCGGCTCTTGTCGGGTTGAGTGAATCGGAGGAATTCTTTGTCACCTTCCATCATAATTGGTTTGATCACTCGGACTCCCGCCATCCACGAATTCGATTGGCATCGGTTCACATCTATAATAACTTCTATGACGGAGTATCAAAATATGGGGTCGGTGTGACAACGGGAGCTTCGGCCTTTGTGGAATCCAATTACTTTAGACATGCCAAATACCCGATGCTGAGCTCCTTGCAAGGTACGGATGCTTTAGGGGAAGGGACATTTTCGGGCGAAGACGGAGGCGTGATTAAGGCCTATAACAATAGGATCGTAGATGCGGACAGTCTGATTTATGCAAACTCCAATACAGGGACAGCTCCGGCACATGCAACCTCATTCGATGCATACTTGGCTTCGTCAAGAAATGAAACCGTACCAAGCTCTTACAGAGCGTTAGTGGGAGGAACGGCTTATAATAACTTTGATACAACCGTCGATACGGGAGTGAATAACGCCGATATTGATAACGTCAGCGATGTGGAGAAAATTGTTACCGCACAAGCCGGACGCCTGAATAACGGAGACTTCACGTGGCAATTCGATGATTCCGTTGACGACACGTCGTATGCCCTTAACACCGCTCTTATGGCTAAAATACGCAGCTACACCAGCGGGCTCGTATCCGTAGGCGGGAATTCAAGCGGGGTAGATCCGGATCCCGAGCCCCAGCCAGAGCCCGAGCCATCCACAGGGGAACGGGCTCATAACTTTACAACGTCCGGATTGGAAAGTGATTTCTTTGATATTGTAGGGAATCTTTCCACAACGAAGGGAACCGTGGTGTATAAAGGCTTGACGCTAACCCAATGTTTGAAAATCGAGAGTTCCACCCGTGTTACTTTTACCTCTACGGAAACGGCCACATTAACATTAGTGTTTAATTCGGCAGACGGAACCAAGATCAAGATTGATGGAATGAGTTATCCAATGACGAATGGTGTTGTCAGGGTGTCACTTCCCCCAGGAGCGCATACGATTACAAAAGATAACACGGCGAATCTCTTTTATATGGAGTTGGAGTAGAGCGGACGTCGGTCAAAAAAGGGATGCACGGGGCATGACTACCTCAACTGCAATGCTTTCGGGTGACATTAAAGGGCGACCCCATCCGTGGAAGCTTATGTGGTGTTGTCTTCAGACAGGGTTAGGCTCCCCTCGCCTCCTCTTACGAATATAAAAGCGACCGTGGTTCGGTCGCTTTTATACTTCCCCTGTTGGTTTGGCTACTGGGACACAATGCTTCCGAATGGTAGCTGCTAAGTCGGGAAACTGATGCTTATGATTAACCATATCTACCGTAAAATCCTCGGCTTTCTTTGGGTTCATCCTAAAATACCAGCCATTATAACGCAGGAATATGACAAGTGCTGTAAAAGCGGTGCGTTTATTAGCATTGTAGAAAGGATGATTTTGCCCTAATGACTCAAACAAAGCCGCAGCCTTTTCGAACACGATCTGATAAGCCTCCTCCCCAAAAGCGGAGGACTGAGGGCGTAGTACAGCGGATTCGAGCAACCCGGGTTCCTTTACCCCGATTTGTTCACCAGGACTGTAGCGTTGAATCATCGATACATTAATAGCAATGACTTCTTGGACGGATAAATAACGAGTTGAAGTCATCTATCTTTGAGTCCTTGCAGTGTTTGATCGTATTCCTCAATAACATTTGTTAAAGTATCCATGAAGTCTGCGCTAATTCCTTCAGGTAATGAGACTCTTGTTGACTTCTTGATTATAATTTCTCCTGTTTCCGGGCTAACATCAATGCTGACTGTATCACCTTGATCCAATCCGATTTGCTTCAAAGCGTCAGTCATGGTTATACCTAAACTGTTGCCGAATTTGGTCACTTTTCGTTCCATCACAACCATCCTATTCATAAAGATTCTCTCCTTATCAGCATATTCAATCGTTATAACAATTATACAATTATGAATTTGAATTTCAACTAACTACGTTCTCTCACTCTCCATCGTTTAAGAGCTGTAATGAGGATTCAACTTTAGTGGAATACGCTGGCTAGTCTTCGCCTGAAGCTAACTGAAGAAGACAATCAGGTTGACCATGGAGAAGCGGTGACGGGGCATCGGGGTCAGCTAGAAATTCGTGATCGTCTTGTTCCATCTATGCCATAAGAAGGCGATAGCTAAAAGAGATATGGTACATATAACCATCAAATCCGTGTCCTTTACCTCGGGTCTCCATCTACTTTATAATAGTAGGCTATATAAGTTGAACGAAATGAGGTGTAGACGGCACGAACATTTTACGTACTAGGCAGTGCATCAAGTTCATACTCATATAGTAAACAAGGCTTTAGGAGGCAACAATGGATTTTATCAGAAATCAACTAGACGGATATGGCATGAGCGAACTAACGATAGGGTATCTTTCGAATCTGATCATGGTCCTTTTCATCGCGCTGGTCTCCATACTGGCCAATGTTATAACCAAAAAGATTGTGCTGAAGATCATCATTCACATCGTCAATAACAATCGATATACGTGGGACAATATCATTGTGGAGAAAAAAGTGTTTCATAAGCTCTCGCACCTGGTGCCGGCAATCATCATCTATTATTCGGCGTCGATCTTTCCGTCCTATCAAACTTTGATTGAAAAGGCAGCCATGACTTATATGATTATCGTAACGATCATGGTATTTAATGCGCTGCTCAATGCGTTTGATGCGATTTATCGTTCGTTCGAGGTTTCCAAGATCAGGCCGATTAAGGGATACATTCAGGTAGCGAAGATCGTTCTTTACATCGTCGGCGGCATTGTGGTCATCTCGAACCTCATCGGGCAGAATCCCCTGATTATTCTCAGCGGGCTGGGTGCATTATCGGCTGTGCTGATGCTAATCTTCAAGGACTCCATCTTAGGCCTGGTGGCAGGCGTTCAGTTATCGTCAAATGATATGGTGCGTGTCGGCGACTGGATTGAAATGCCGAAATACGATGCGAACGGCGACGTCATCGACATTACCTTAAACACGGTGAAGGTGATGAATTTCGATAAGACGATTACCATGATTCCGAGCTATGCACTCATCTCCGACTCGTTCAAGAATTGGAGAGGCATGCAAGTATCCGGCGGCAGAAGGATCAAGCGCAGCTTCTATGTTGATACGACCAGCATCTGTTTTTGTACCAAGGAAATGATTGAGGAATTTCAGAAAATTCACTACCTTACCGACTATATCACGACCAAACTAAGCGAAATTAATGCGTACAACCTCGAACACCAGATTAATACGGAGAGCAAAGTGAATGGCAGACAACTTACGAATATCGGCGTGTTCCGGGCATATATCCAACAATATCTGAGGCATCATCCGAGAATTCATCAAGAAATGACGCTGATCGTCAGGCAGTTAGAGCCGGGAGATAACGGGCTGCCATTAGAAATCTATGCATTCAGCAATGATACCACCTGGGCAGTGTATGAATCGATTCAAGCGGATATTTTTGACCATATTTTCGCAGTCGCGCCGACATTCGGGCTTCGTGCCTTCCAAAATCCAAGCGGCCATGATATCGTCCAACTCAAGCAAAGCCCGGAATTTTCGCGGGGATATTGAGGCAGGGATAGAAAATATTCATTAGAAGGCGACCGGACCTGGTCGCTTTTTTTTAATTTCATCTCCCGATTCCTTACAAATCGGGGTAATTTGGATTTCTTAATTCAAAATAATCCGCCTTGGGCCAGACGGTTGAGCTCTATGTTTGGGAGAGACGGTTATCTGACAAAGGAAATCACCCCCATTATTTTCCCGGCTGCGCAAGCATGGAATCAAGGTAACCGCGCTTCATAACCATTGGTTATTTACGAATCCGAATCTCTGGTATATTCACTTTGAAAGGCTGGATCAACCGCTCGACTTCGCAAGAGATACCCGGGATACGCTGAATGTATTAACGACACGGGTAGTTCGGCCTGTGATCCATAAAAAATAATATAATTAGCCATCCTTCGATCACGAGAGTTCGAGTTTTCATGGAAATAGGGTGCAAGGGTCTGTAACATAGGCTCAGATCCCCTCGCCTTTCTGCAAAATCCACAGCCTTACTGGTTGTGGATTTTTTTCGTGTTATAAAGAGTAAATAAAAGATGCGAGCTAGCTGAATCATGAATGGGTCATGTCCCCTGAATGAGGTTTATAATAGGACTAGCGAGGACTCAAATTTATGTAAGGAGGCTTTCCAATGAATCAGAATGTTCCGGAGCTTACGCTAAATGACGGCTTGAAGGTGCCCGCAATCGGACTCGGTACTTATAGCCTGAAAGGCGAAGAAGGCGTTAAAGCCATGGCTGCCGCGATGGATGCAGGGTATCGGTTGATCGATACGGCTTTTAACTATGAAAATGAAGGTGCCGTCGGCAAAGCCATCAAGCGGAGCTCCGTTGCCAGGGAAGAGCTGTTGATTTGCTCCAAGCTGCCGGGCCGCCGCCATGCCTACAAAGAGGCGCTCGTAACCATCGAAGAGTCGCTGTACCGAGCGGATCTTGATTATTATGATCTTTATCTGATCCACTGGCCGAATCCCAAGCAGGATGTGTACGTGGAAGCCTGGCAGGCGATGATTGAAGCCAAAAAACGCGGATACATCCGGTCTATCGGGGTTAGCAATTTCCTTCCCGAACATATTGACCGTCTAATTAAAGAGACCGGGGCAGCGCCTAGTTTGAATCAGGTGGAGCTTCATCCTTTCTTTGACCAGGCGTACCAGCGGAAGAAGGATGCGGAGCATGGCATCGTTACGGAATCGTGGAGCCCACTTGGGCGCGGCAATGATATCGTGCAGGATGAACAAATCGTCCGAATAGCCGAGGCTCATGGAAAGACGGGAGCGCAGGTGATTTTGCGCTGGCACACCCAGCTTGGGGCCATTCCGATTCCTAAGTCGGGCTCCCTTCAGCATCAGACGGAAAATCTCGATATTTTAGATTTCGAGCTGACTGCGGAGGAGATGGATGTCATTTCATCCTTCAGCCGCGAGGATGGACGGTTGTGGGGACAGGATCCGAGCACTTACGAAGAATTTTGATCGTAGTAAGCCGCTTCTTTGGCCAATATCCCCCATCATCAAAAGCAGACGCCGATTTTTAACCGGCGTCTGTTTTTTCATCCTGTTCTAATGCTGTACTACAGCTTCCAAATACGGTACAGAATCACCGCTGCTTCGGCGCGGGTGAGGGGATCGTGCGGTGCAATGCGGCCGTTCTTGCCGTTTACAATCCCGGACTTGACCAGTCGGGCCGCACTTTCCAATGCATAACCGGAGACGCTTGCCGCATCGCGGTAACCGTCCAAGCTTCCGGTACCTTCGAGGGACTTGCCGGCTGCCGATAATGCCCGCACGGTCAGCGCCATCATGTCTTGTCTTGAGATCGGCTCATTCGGCTGGAAGGTCTGATCTTGAAAACCTTTTACGATTCCGAGCGCATAGGCGATGTCCAGCTCGCTGTGATCGAAACCGGCAGACTCGGCATCGCTGAAGCCTGCTTGCAGAGCCGCTGTCCCTTGGCCGCCGGATCCCTTTAACTCGAGCGCTCTGACAAGAAGTGCGACGAAGTCGCCTCTCGTCATAAATGCTTCGGGAGAGAAGCGGCCCTCGGACGTCCCTTTGATGACATCCCGCGCAGCCATATGATGAATGGCTTGCTCGGCCCAAGGAACCTTTTGCAAATCTTCGAAAGACTTGGCTTCGTAAGCTATAGCGTAGGTACCGAAACGGGTCGTTTGAAAAACAACCGCGCCCGCCGATGCATCATATCGGCCATTTGGAATGACCGCAATCTTGCCGTTGCCGTCCATGTACCAAACCACCAGGCGCTCCGGATTAAGCAGTTCTTTGGCGGTTGGGGTATATGGAATTTTTACCGTTACAGGAACCTCAGGATGATCCCAGTCTATGGCGTTCCCGTCTGCCGAAAGACTTAGATCGATGGCTGGTCGGCCGCTGATCCGTTCGAGGTCCGCTGCGGCCAGATGAGCCGTTGAAGCTGTACCTATGCGGATCGACACCTGTTTTGCAGTTTTTGCGGCTTGCGACAACCCGCTGCTTGGGATATGAAGGATCGCGTTGTCCGTTTTCAGCACAAGCTCAAAGGCTGGATGGGCGTTCAGGCTATGGCCCGGCAGCTGTACTTCATATACATCCACGGCATTTTGAGGGGCCACTTCAATTACGATTTGTTTCTTGCCGTTGGGGTTAGGAGTGGCTAGCCCAAGCGCTTTTACGAGATCTTCGCTAGCAATGATGCCTACTGCATGTCGATTAGCGACCTTCACTTCAGGATTGATGGTAACCACGCCGTTTTCGTTCCTAATGCTTCCGGCTTGCGGGCTGCTTCCATTGCCGGAGCCGGGATTGCTGCCATTGCTGCTGCTTGGGCTGCTGCCATTGTTGTTACCTCCACCGCCGCCGCTGCCATTGTCAGAGCCGCCGCCGTTCCCAGGGCTTGCGGGTTTGCCGTCTAAGGTAACGACGCCGAACACGGAAGGATCCTGATAGCCGTTGCCGGTCGTATCATTCCACGCGGCAACGCTTTGGCGAGCCCCGTCTTTCGCGTCATTGATCTGGGCGTCGAAGCCTATTTTAACCTGATTTGCAGGTTTGATGGATTTGAAAGGGATCTTTGCTTCCACCGTGTAGTTCGTTCCGGAAATTTTGGTTGCGGATACAAAGCCTTCTGCGATCGCTGGAGGATTAAACGAGGTCTCATTATCAAAGTTGATTCTGTACTGCCCGTCATCCGCTTGATAGAACGTTGTTTTGGCATTGTTTTCATCCAGGAAAATTTCAACGGAGTCCTGCTCCCACACATTCACGCTCGCTTTGTCAAGCTGGGCGTCGCTAACCTGGATCAATACATATAGATTGTGGTCATCCCAGAGCGTTCTGGCCACACCGGTCGCACCCTGCCATGCCGTCTGGTATTGATGGATCGACATCTCGGGAGCTTGGCTCCAGATCGGGTCGACTGTGCCGTCTACGCCAGGTGTGCCATACATGGCAGTGGACTGGTTGGCATCCTTCGAATCAGGCTGGTGCTCCTGAATAAATGTATCAGGATCAATGACACCGTAATAGGCCGGTTTGGCCCGCAAGTTCTTATCAAACAGCAGCGGGTTGGAGGCGGCCCGCCAGCTTGAGCTGTCTTCAAGGCCCCAGAAGGTAACGCGGCTGATATGAGCCGCATGCTCCTTGAAAATTTTCATGAGCTGGGCATACAAATAGCCTTGTGCATTGGCTAACTGCTCGGAGAGCTGATGGTTGCTTCCGGCCTGGATGTCAAGCTCGCTGATGGTGATTTCCACGCCCAAGGAGATAAATTTCTCCAGGGAGCGCTTCACATTTTCCGGATTGGTGTTGATATTGTAATGTCCCTGCATGCCGATGCCGTCGATGAGCAGCTTGCCCGGATGGTCCAGCGCATACTTGTCATTGATTGCTTTCACCATATTGTAAATGGCCTGGGCCTTATTCTGATTGTCTTCGTTATAGTCATTGTAATGAAGCTTGATATCCCATTCCGGATGATCGTCAAGCACTTCCCTTGCCGCGAGAAATGCCTGCTCGACATAATCCGGGCCGATGGCCTGATACCAAGGGGACTGACGAAGCGAGGCTTCCCAATCGGACGGATTCGGCGGATTATCGCTCATCGCCTCATTGACGACATCCCAGGAGATGACTTTGTCGCCGAAGTGCTCCATTACGGTGCGGATATGCGTGCGCAGATTCTCAAGAGCTTCCTCCCGGCTTAAAGGGACCGTATTCCCTTGCCCGTCCTGGGTCGTGTTCATCCATGCCGGGGACTGCTGGTGCCATACCAGCACATGCCCGTGCATCTGCATGCCCTCAGCCAGAACTTTATCCACCATGGCATCCGCGGCCGTGAATGTAAAATTCCCCTTACTCGGCTGCAGCGCATCCGGTTTCATCGCGTTTCCGGCGGTGGCGGCATTATGATGCATCGATAACAGCTCAAGCCGCACGCCTTCGAGATCCTCCGCTGTAATGGCGTTGCCGATGAGGAAATCATTTTGATACGCTTGTTTGACCGGAATCAAGTCTTTCTCGATTTCGACGGGGCCGGCGCTTGTTTTCTCGAAGCTGATGTCATCGATATAAAAGGATGCCGTCGCGTTATTCGAGCTTTCTACATAGATGGTTAAGTATTCATTCCCCACACTGTTGTACCGATAGGTTCCCTCGAACTGGACCCATCCGTCGCTGGTGCTGATCGTTTTGGGGGAAAGGGCCACATAATTCGCGCTGCTTCCGGAGCCGATTTGGGAGGACAGCTGGAGCTGCGAGCTTGCGGGCTCGATCAATTTGATCCATCCCGTGACTTTATATTCGCTGCCTTGATCAACGTATTTCTCGACTCGCAATGATGGCCCGTGCCATGTGGCTGTACGGCCTTCTACCTTCAAAGCGTAAGAGCCGCCGGGGGTATGGTTGGCTTCCTGGGTGACGGTCAACGTTTCATTACCGGATCTGCCTTCAAATCCGCCAGCCGTTTGGTCTTCAAAATCGATGGGAGTGAAGGGTAAAGCGGGTTCCCTAGGAGGCTCTTCCTCACCATCACCGCCGGAAGCCGCCTTCTTGGTGATCCGTATATCCCCGATGTAGAAGGGAACCGTCTTCCCGTCCTCGTTGGATTGAACCCGGAGGGCCGAATCGACTTCGGTATTAACGGTGAATTCTTTACTTAGCTGTACAGGCGTGCCTGCGGCAAAATCCGCACCGGCCAGCCAACCATAGCTGTCTACCGTTTGAAGAAAAGCCTGAGCGCCTGTTGGCACAGGCTCATTGGCGTCTACATATACAGAGACGGTCACCGTATACGTTATGCCGTTCTCCAAGCCCAAGTCGACGTATTTGAAATCGGCCGCGTCCCAGTTATTGGCTCGGTTGCTTACATACAGAGCGCCTCCGTCCTCATTGCCGGCAAACGCTTTATTGGATACATGCGATATGCTGGCACTGCCGGATTGCACGGCTTTTCCTACGCCCGTCCCAAAGGTTTCATGATAAACGGTTTCGGTGGCTTCCGGTTCCTGTGCGTCAGCCCGAACATCCGGGGCTCTCCAGCCCGTCGGAAGAAGTAAAGCTGCCGCGATCAGAATCGAGATGCCTTGTTTGATCCATTTACTCATTCACTGTACTCCCCCTACCCTAAGAATATTAAGCGCTTTCATTAATTTACAAACAGCCTCCTTTCTCCAGAAATTGTAACATCCGGTTGGATCCAGTGTCTTTTTGCAAATTAAAGGAGATACTTAGTTTTTTACATACATTTGTTGGTTAGAAGCAGAAGAAAGTGGAGGAGCGGCTGACTTAAGGGGGGTATAAAAAGGTATGTTCATGCGGAGGACGTCCCGACCGATCGTACCCATAAATATGTATACATTTGACCATATGAAAAGCGACCGGTGCTCGGCCGCTTCTTTGGGTGATTGTTTTTGGAACAGGGTAGTAGTGTAAACAGTTAGAAGGGGGTAGAGAGCACCCTTAATGATAGTTCTTGGACTCATTTTCCTTGTATTTGCCATCGCTGTCATGCAGTGCTTGCTTCCGGCGATCATTGCGGGCTTGCTGCTGCTGCTGGGCGTCCAAGCTGTTCACGGGCGTCTCATCCAGTTTCTCGACCGTATTGATCAAGTTCTTGTCCGGTTGGTTCGTGCTCAAATGTAAGGCCCTCCTTAAATGCTGGGATCGGTTGTGATGCTTATTATGTGCGGGAAGCCAAGCAGATATTCGATCGCTGCCAGGTCAGGGGTTCCGCTTTAACGATCCGGCTGCAGCTGTGGATGAAACGGCTGAAATGAAAGAAAAATTCCGTGTTCGACGATCCGTATGGTTGAAACGGCTAAAAGCGAAGTCCCCATGCATGACAAAGCCCCGTTTTCCGGGGCTTTATACGAGTGTTTCATATGGAACCTTATTTAACTTCCTTCTCCGTAATGAGCTCAATGGTTTTACCATCCGATACGAGCATAATATTGCCGTGAAGGGCAGTGGACGCTACAAGGGCTCCGTTTTTTTCATAACGCTGCTTGATGTTGAGATTTTGAAAAATATTGGCGCTTAGAACCGCGATGTCAGGCGAAGCCGCTTTGACGAATTGCGGTGAGGACGACGTTTTGTCGCCGTGATGGGGAGCATGCACCATATCGGCTTTAAGCTGATCGGCATGCCGCTCCGCAAGATCATATTCTCCGGACTTGTACAAGTCGCCGGCAAACAAGAAGGTGTTGTCGCCATAGTGAAGCTTCATCACGAGCGACTGATTATTGATATTCTCCGTCGACCAATCCTCAAATTTATCCGGGGATGTGCCTTTTTCCGGATTCAGCAGCTCAACCTCCACATGCTCGCCGATCTGAAGACGGTCGCCATCCTCCAAATAATGGAGCGGAATATCATGCTGCTCAATCAAATCCATCACTGTACGGTATGTGCCGGTCGTGTGTTCAATATTCGGCATATAAAATCCGCCGATTTCTTTCGTTCGCAGCAGCGATGTATATCCGCCCATATGGTCATAATGAGGATGTGTATTGATGGCGTAATCGATTCGGGTTACACCCAGCCGCTTCATATACTCCTCCAATTGGGAGCTTGTTGCGGGAATGCCTGCGTCAATCATGAGGTTGAGGCCGTCCGGGGTCTGCAGAAAAATAGAGTCGCCGGATTTCTCCTCCGAATCCAGGAAAAAATAACGTACCGTGAGCTTATCCCGGTATGCAGCGGTATCGAATACGTTGCCAGTCCGGTGGACAATGGCAGATTTGGACGGCTGCTCAGCAGGTGTATCGGCTGAAGCGCTGACGCTCTGCAGGCTTGAGGGATCAGTAGTTCCAGCCTCCTTAGCCTGAGTGCATCCGGCAAGAACCAGAAGCATAGCGAGCGCTAGAGCGAGCAGTCTATTGAACAACAGATGGGGCAGCCTTGATCTCATATCCGCTCGTTTCCTTCGCTTATAAGGCTATGGAGCTTGAGTTTATCATGGAACAAGCGGTGCATGCGCCGGGCAATCAATTTATAGCCTTCCGCATCGGGGTGAAGCTTGTCGGACAAGCGTTCTTGATCCGATTCCCCGAATATGTCGAGACCTTCAACATAGAACAGGTGGCGATCGCCATGCTCCCGCAATATCTCGTAGGCCTCGCGCAGCTCCTGCCGGATTTTCACCAGATTCAGACCGACCAGGTTGTCCGCGGTTTCACGCTCTGGTGCGAAGATCGGCGACATGAGCAGGAGGGGGATACCCTGATGTCGTTCGCGGATAATTTGAATGAGCCCGATGACGCTGGATTTAAAGGCTCTCGCATTCAGGCTGGATTGTCCCATCACGTTAATGCCAAGACATAAGGAAATGAAATCGGCCGGGAGCTCCCGGATCATCCTTGCGACCATAGGCTCGAGGTGGCAATTGGCCGAATAGCCGAGACAGGTCAGCTGAAGCTCCGAGCTTTGAGCGACAAGCGCCGGCCAGGTTTGCGATGGGCTGGCAGCCGCCTTGCACTGCGTGATCGAGCTCCCGTAAGCGATCCAGCGGGGCCGGGTGTCTTGGTAATAGGAGAAGCTTGAGTCCTGATCGAGCAGGATGCGCTGAACACAGACTGGGTGCTTCGGAGATAAATAGATTTCGATAAGCTTGTTCGTGCCGGGCAATGCGTTCCACGTAACAACGGAATCCCCCGGCTGGGCGGTACAGGTCGAATGGAACTGCCCGTCGATCAAGCAATCGAAGCTTAGCGTATTCTCGGTTTCGGCAAAGCCTACTTGAACAGAGGTCGAATCACTCCAAAAGGATATGCGCACGCCTGCGGGGACCTTCGCTTCCCCGCCGATTCCGTCCGGCGGAAATAATGCGGCTTCAAGATAAGGAATGCGCCAGGGCCGGGCCCCATCCTTCGTGATTTCGACACTGACGGCACCGTGAAACAAAGCTTCATGCATGGCAATGACGTTCATGGACTCACTCCTGTGGACGTTTTTTTTCAAGACCGGTATGAATTTCGTAAAGGTACAGCAGATCTGCGAGGGATAACAAGAAAAAGCCCTTTGCATCCAAAAACCTTTAATCAATAAAGGCTCTAATGATGCAAAGGGCTTCTCATATTCTCTGCCCGCTTCAATTTCCAATATTCACTCTCATAGTACACATATCTTAGAATTATGACAAGCTATTTCGTAAGTAACGTAATCGCCGATTCATCGGTCACATTTTCGCCGAAGTCTATTCTCAATGATGTATGGTTGATGTATATCTTCCGCGAGTGCTTAGTCTCAACAGAACACAAAAGGTCAAAGATAGTCAAAATCAAAAATCGAATGCAAAAACATGGCCATTTCCGGCCAAAACAAGCGGATTCAGGTCTATATCGGGTTTATTCGGCTTTGTCATAACCCTTCGACGAGCATATAATGAACATGTAAGGTCAAACAAGGTCAAAGAAAGGGGAATGCATCATGTTTGATATGATTCCTTTTGGAAAACGCAGAGAGGACTCCATCAGCCAGCTGATGAAGTCATTCAATGATGTGTTTAGCAACGACTTTTTTGCACCGTTCAAGGGTTCGGCGGCGATGTCCTTTAAGACCGACATCCGTGAGACGGAGAACGCTTATCTGGTTGAAGCGGAATTGCCCGGTTTTCATAAAGACGACATTGAAATTCGCTACGAGGAGCCTTACCTGACGATTAAAGCCGTGCGCAAGGAAGCTAGCAGCGTGGAGGATTCCGATCAAAATATCATCCGGAGAGAACGCAGCTACGGCGAATACGTACGCCGCTTCCATGTTCAGCATATTGACGAAGACGGCATCACCGCATCGTTGAAGAACGGGGTGCTGAAGCTGGAAATCCCGAAACAGCCGGACACTCGTGCTAAACGGATCCAAATCCGGGATGACATGTAATCCAATTTCGCGGCCTTAAGCCGCGTTTATATATAAAAGGCTGCCTCCAGGGTGCTATTACCCAGGGGGCAGCCTTTTTGTTGAGGGCATTGGCAGCGCGATCTAATATTGTGAATCCTTAATGCGTAGCTAAGGTAACACATGGCATATGTAGTGAATTAATATGATGGATTTTGGGTCAATCATCAATTCATTAGAATACGAACTTTAAGAAGACCAGGAAATCCAATAGAAAAGAATAGCAATACGGCCGGATGGGCCGCATTCGAAGAGAATTTATTTTTTTTCAATGGCATCTAACACCATATCCATCAGCTGGTGTACGGTAGGTTCGTTCAGCGGCCGCCAGAGCTGATGAGCAGTAATGCTGCCAGCTATCTTAGCTGTTATACTGAAGTGCCATTGTGTTAGCCCACTGTCGGCAAGAAAAGATCTGCGATAGGTGTGGCGCTGCAGAAGGGGAATTCGCTGTAGCTTATCAAACGGCCGAATTCCGGGGGCTGCACAATCCGTTTTGATCAGCTCGAAAATGCCGGCTAACGGCAGTGCTTTTGTTGCGAATTGAGACTTCACTGGCACCGCAAACTTCGTTTCACGTTCAAACAGCGGACGAAATTGCCCAGCATTCATACCGAAGGTGTCCAAGCTTTCCTGCCACAGCTTTTGCTGAGGATAGGCGGGGGAAACCAAGGGTAAGTTCTGCTCATTTAAGGTAACTGCGATCACATCATCGGTTATCATGCAGAACCCTTGCTGAATAAAGGCGGAGGCCAGCGTCGATTTGCCGTGCCCGGAATGACCGACAAAAGCATAGGCCTTGTTGTCTATTACTATGGCGCTGCCGTGAAGGGGGAGAATTTTACGCTGGAGTAAAATGGCGCCCATGCAGGATCCAAGGATGAACAGGCGTAACTTGTCTTCATCGGCGCCTGGTTCGGGAGAGATGTGAATGGTGTTCCCGTTCTCGATGGCGAAAATGGCGAGATCGGGTACTTTAAACATGATTTGGCCAGGGGCACATATGAGATTATGAGGAACCGGCCTATGCTGGGGCCAAGTCATATTTAAATCAACATAGCGAACCGAAATATCGGTAGCACCATGCAAATCTGCTGCCTTTGCCTGCGGCAGTTCCGGGAGCGGAATATCACTTTGGATGGAGAGACCGAAGGCTTTATACATCGTTTGATTGAGCGTGTGGGACAAGATTATCACTCCATTGCTTATTGGCATAGAAAAGAAGATAGCCCTTATACCCGAACAGGCGCATAGGGGCTCGCTTCTGGAGATGATAGATTACAAGGATTAGCTATAGTTGACGTGCTCGTCTGGATCCGGTTGAACTGCATCCGGGAGTGAGCTTCCAGGACCCGCCATTGTCATGTTGACATCAAGAATTTCAAGGGAAGGTACGTTCCATTCTTTTTTCATAGATATCACCTCCTTTCAAAAGTTTTTTTGCAGAAATCGGTACAGAATAATACTTCGCAGTAACACTTTGATAGAAGGGCCGTAGGCTTCGCTAGGATCGAGGCCATTCCTCGCATGTGTTAGTGCCTCCTCGATGACAGGCATATTTAAAAGCTGTTTCATACGAGAGTCCCGGCTTAATTGCTCTACCTCTTGCATAATCGTCGGCCATTTGGCTGACATTCTGTGGATGGAGTCGGCGGCCTGAATTCCTCGGGTACGCTGGTTCAGACGGATGGCATCCGGCAGCCAGCCCTTGGTCGAACGACGGATGAGGGCTCGATCCATGCCGTCTTGCACAAATTGCTCGATGGGAGTGCCTAGACAAAAACGAATAACGCGAAGGTCATTCGTTGGGTCATGGCCCCAAACAGAGTAACGGACGGAAAGCTTGCTTCCGCTGGTACCGGTAGTACTCCATACATTGATTCGGTCGAAGTGCAGCTTTCTGGCTTCCAGTGGATCTGACGGAAGGTCAGCCGTCGATCCGATTCCGGTAAACTTTGGGTCGCTGAGCTTTTCATAAATCCCGGTTCGTTTCGCAAAATCAGAGTGAACCAGCTGAGGAAACTCATAGGGTGTAGGAGTAGGCTTTAAGCGATCAACAAAAGAGAAAGCTTTGCGGCCGACTATGGAGTAGATTGTTTTACGACCTGCACCGACATTTTTACTGTATTGTTTAATTTCTCGGGATAACCGATACCAGTGCAACCTTTTTACAAGCTTGCTATAGTAATCCAGTGCAGGCCCCCAGGAAATGCTGTAATTGCCTCGTGCGCCATTCAGAAGAATGCCGATTCCGCGTTGTTGCGATTGTTCATAAAACCCTCTAAGCCAAAAAGTGTTATCAAAAAATTTATAGGGAAACTCCAAAATATCAAGCCAATCGTCAATCTCGGTATAGGGGTCGCTACCCGAAAAGTTTAGATAGTTGTCTTCTATATTACCTACGTATTGGACGGTCTGCTGTATAAGCGGCCGTTCGTCTGCCAGTCTGCGCTTGGGAGTCCAATCCACAAAGCCATCATCCGGCACATAGCTGAAGGTGTGAAGTTGGCGGTTGCTCTCTTGAAGGGCTCTTGCCGCGAAGCTGACGACGGATCCGGAGTCCAACCCCCCGCTGAGGTGGGCGCCAACATGGCGCGGGGTACGCTTCAGTCTTGCCGTTACAGCTTTATGAAAGACATCCCGGAACCCTTCCTCATATTCCTGAGGTGAGGAAAGCTTTATAGGAGTTATTTCAGAAAGGCTGCTGTATTTTGAAATTACAATCCTGTTATTACTGACGATTAAGGTATGTGATGGAGGCAGTTGGAAGATATTCTTATAAACCGTTGCGGCGACATCCGGAGGCTCGAAAACACCTTTGATCGCTAGGAATTCCGCCAGCCATCGTTCATTAAGCTGCTTATGTACGTGTGGCAGTGATAGTAGGGGACGGGTCATTGTGCAGAACGAGAATTGCTCAGCATCCTTGTGATAGTAGAGGGTGCGTGAGCCTGAGAAATCCCTTGCGCAGAATAGAAGCTGTCTCTCTTCATCCCAAATAGCGAAGGCAAAATCGCCGACTAATCGCTCTATCATGCGCTCAGACCATTTGTCGTAAGCAAGGAGAAGGAGTTCACTGTCGGACATATCAGGTCTTCGTGCTGATGAGACTTGCAGTGCATCCATTAACTCTTCGCGGTTATCAATGATGGCATCGGCCGTAATAGCAAGTCTCCTCATCGAATCATAGAAGGGAAGCTGTTCATGAACCGATTGCTCTGTAATCCACTGTGCATGACACGCGAGCATTATCCTGCTGCCATCCCATACCCCGCGATGATCTGCTGAATACTTTTCCATTGCATGCATGAATAGTCTTTTATCCTCTTGCTGGACAGCATCTCCATTTAAACGATAAACACCGGCAATGACGCTCATTAGAGTTCCTCCGTTATAATCCCTTCCTGTCAAACGAATTGATACATTCCGTATCGACAATCATTATATAACGAGTATACAAAATGTATCAATAGTTTTTTTGAAGAAAATTATTTAGTGAACAGGCTATGATTTTGTTTACCGTTCTTAGCTGCCACTCATCCCGTTGAAATCTTACGGATAAATCAAGCGCTGCGTATGAGCGCACCCCTCCCCGTGAATGCGCTTCCATTATATATGTCACCCCTTTCAGATCCTAAACGATACGAAACGTGCCTAAATAATATATGAGTGGGTATTACACATTCAATAACTTCTCAAGGGTGCGGAAATAACTTTATATAGGAAAGCGCTAACAAGTGTTGTACCGCATGATTGCGATACATGATGCCATTTTTTTGAAAAGATAAATATTAAATATAGCCTTGACATGATACAATCTGTATCGTAAATTATGGGATATGAATTATACATATTGTATCGTTGTGCGGGTTGAAATCATCAGATTAATTGATTGTAAGCAGAGATTTGCGATATGTCACGAGCTGTTCACTAATTAAGCGGGGGGTTAATCTCTAATGGAACTTAAACAGTATTTCAAAATAATTCAGAAAAGATGGTGGCTCATCGCAGCAATCGTTACTGTTGCAATCGCTGCTACTGGAATCAAGAGTTACTACTTTACGACACCGGTCTATGCGGCAAATGCCAAACTGATCGTTAACCAATCCTCGAGTGACGGGCTTAATACAAGCTCAATCCAAACAAGTATTTTCCTCATCAATTCCTATAAGGAGATCATCATGTCGACCGCAATTATGAACAAAGTGGTTGAGAAATATCCTGATCTCGGAGAAAGTCCAACGACGCTTGCCGCCAAAATTTCGGTGTCCTCAGCCAACAACTCTCAAGTGATGAACCTAGTTTACCAGGATACTTCCTATACTCATGCAGCTGCTGTAGTTAATGCGGTTTCAGCAGTATTTAAAGAGCAGATTCCTCAAATTATGAATGTTGACAATATTACAATTCTGAGTGAGGCAGACCCAGCAGCCAAAGTGGCCCCAATCAACTTAAATCCGGTAATGAATATAGTTATCAGTTTTGTTGTTTCGTTAATGCTGGCTTTAGGCTTCGTATTCCTGCTGGACTATTTGGACGATACGGTGAAAACGGAAGACGACATTGTGGAGATTCTTGAGGTGCCTGTACTTGCCGTAGCAGGGAAGATGAGTAAGGCAGAGCTCAAAAAAAACGCAAGATTAAAGACCACGGAAAAATCAAAAGTAGGAGAGGGTCAGTATGCGACGATCAACCAATGACGCTAGTTTAATCGTATCCGTAAATCCCAATTCGCCTCGTTCAGAAGTATACCGTTTGCTTCGAACCAGAATCCAATTTTCCTCAAAAGATCAGGATCTGAAAACGCTAGTGATTACCTCTGCACAAACAGGAGAAGGAAAAACAACTACAATCAGTAACCTGGCAGTGATTTATGCGCAAGAAGGCAAGAAGGTTCTTCTTATAGATGCAAATATGAGAAAGCCATCTCTTCACAAGATGTTTTCTCAAATGAATCATCAGGGGTTAAGCACCGTCATTACCGGGAAAGACAGCTTTGAAAATGCAGTGCAGGACACTTATATCAGCAACCTTCGATTACTCCCTGCCGGTCCAATCCCCTCGAACCCTTCGGAACTAATTGATTCCCCTGCGATGTGGGGGCTCTTGGAAGAACTAGAGGCTCAGTATGACGTCATTCTTATTGATACGCCGGCCATGTTAGAGGTTTCAGACAGTGTTATATTCAGCGCTATGTGTGATGGCGTTGTAATGGTGGCGGCTGCAGGTCGGGCCAGGAAGGATTATTTACGAAAGGCGAAGGAACAGCTGCACCATGTGAATGCACGGATATTGGGTGTCGTATTGAATCAAGTCGGATAAACAGGCGCACAATCTGCAGGTTGCAATCTCATCTAGATATACAGGTAATGTCTACTGAACCTTTATCACTGTAGGCACTCGGTTACGCTGTGGGTCTGTAACGACCTTAGACATGATTGTCGAGGGTGTAACGTGAGGAAGGGTTTAATGCCCTGATTAGAAAGCTTAGTTATGCTCTCTTCTGATGGAAGAGTGTATAGGTAAACTTGTCTACAGCAGCAACACAACTCAGCTTCCATATGAAATTAATTGAGATAGGAGAGGACCATCAATGAAAAAAGTAAAAAAAGCCATAATTCCCGCAGCGGGGCTGGGTACTCGATTTCTGCCGGCAACGAAAGCCATGCCGAAGGAAATGCTTCCAATTGTAGATAAACCTACGATTCAGTACATTGTCGAAGAAGCGGTGGCTTCCGGAATCGAGGATATTATCATCGTTACGGGGAAGGGTAAACGTTCGATCGAGGACCATTTTGATCATGCCTTCGAGCTGGAGAACAATCTGTTCAGCAAGGGAAAATTTGATCTTCTGGATGAGGTTCGCCGCCCCTCAAATGTGGATATTCACTATATCCGTCAAAAGGAGGCAAAGGGTCTTGGTCATGCCGTTTGGTGCGCACGCAATTTTATTGGTGATGAGCCCTTTGCAGTGCTATTAGGCGACGATATTGTCCAGTCACCGACTCCCTGCATTCGTCAGCTGGCGGAGCAGTTTGAACAACTTCAGCGCTCTATTATCGGAGTTCAGACGGTTCCATCCAATCAAACGCATCGTTACGGAATCGTCGCCCCACTTAAGAGAACCGATCGCTTGTACGAAGTAGACTATTTCGTCGAGAAGCCTCTTGCAGGGCAAGCTCCATCGAGGCTGGCAATCATGGGTAGGTACATATTAACGCCGGAAATTTTTGATTTCCTTGAGCATCAGGAAGAGGGGGCGGGCGGTGAGATTCAGCTTACGGATGCCATTCAAAAACTGAATGTAAGCCAAGGCGTGTATGCTTATGATTTTGAAGGCATTCGGTACGACGTCGGTGAAAAACTTGGTTTTATTATGACCACGCTTGACTTTGCTCTTCAGAATGAAGAACTTCGTAAACCGCTGCTTCAGGGTATGGAGGAAATTTTGGAGCGAGAGCATTTGGGAAAAATAAATCGTTAAAGAGGTGAATTGGAGGATATGTATCCGACCCCGCAAAGAAATGAAGCAGAGGTCGCCTTGGACGGAGCCTCCGCATATAACGGTTATGCGCAAAATGAAACTAAAATTGCTTATCTAATGATTAAACGGTCAATAGATTTCATATTTGCGCTTTTGGGGCTTCTTCTTTTATCACCGCTTTTTTTAATCATATCTATTCTCATTAAATTAGAGGACCCTAAGGGGGCCGTTTTTTTTTACCAAACACGTATCGGGAAAAACGAGAAGCCGTTTCGCATGTATAAATTTCGGTCTATGGTCTCGAACGCAGAAGAACTATTAGACAAGTTACTGGAACACAACGAGATCAATGGGGCCATGTTTAAGATGAAGGAGGACCCGAGGGTAACTAGGATCGGGAAATTCATACGAAAGACCAGTATTGATGAATTACCGCAGCTCTGGAATGTCATTCGAGGCGAGATGTCGTTGGTTGGCCCAAGGCCGCCGTTGCCCCGGGAAGTAATGGAATACAGCAATCACGATAAACAGCGGTTAAGAGTTACTCCGGGATGCACGGGATTATGGCAGGTTAATGGAAGGAGTAGTGTAGGCTTTTCACGGATGGTTGAGCTTGATCTGATCTATATCAAAAACAGATCCCTGCTTTTCGACATGAAAATCATATTAAAAACGATCTGGATTATGCTCACATCCAAAAATTCTTACTAACTTCATTTCGATTAGGAGGACTTATTCTGAAGGAAAAGATAGCATATTGTATCCTGGCCCATAATGACTGTAAGCATTTTGGGCGACTTGTCCGCATGCTGAATGACAAGGCGGATTTTTATGTGCATATTGATAAGAAAACATCCCAGTCTCCTTTTCAGAGTGAGGTCAGCCAGCTGAGTAATGTTCATTTTTCTGAGGAGAGATATCCGGTGTTCTGGGCTGGTTTTAATGTAATAAAGGCAACAATTGCATTGTTGCATCTCTGTATATCTTCGGGAAAGCAATACAAAAAAATTGTATTGCTTTCCGGTTCCGATTATCCCCTTGTTAGCAATGCAGATATTCATGCTTTTTTCGATAAGCATCCTGATATCGAATTTATTAGAGCATCAAATGTCTCTAAAAGCCATAGCAAACATCATCTGAACCACATTCAAAGGTATTTCCTGAGAGACTGGAATATCAGAAATAAGCTTGTTTATAAAGTGGTAATGAAAATGGTGGAGATGATTCATGGTTTTCTTCCTTTTCAAAAGAAGCCTTTCATTGAGATGAACCGGAAGAAATTTGACATTTATATGGGATCTCAATGGTGGGCTCTTTCTCAGGAGTGTGTCGTGGATTTACTGACATGGATAGAGCAGTATCCAGGGATCGACCGGTACTTCAAGCATTCTTTTGCGCCAGACGAAAAATACTTCCATACGCTTATCTACAATTCCCCCTACAGAAACAAAACGGAACTGGGCGATGAGGAGCCGTTCCGGACGAAAGAATACAAATGGCCAATTTGGCCCAATGTCCACCATATTCATCCATCATTGCAAAAGTGGTATACCGCGGATGATGCAGATGAAGTTTTGTCCTCGGATAAACTGTTTGTACGAAAAGTCAATTCTTCAGTTTCTTCAACACTGCTCAACAGGATCGATAGTCGAATTAAGCTATCGGAAAAACGAGTATTGAAAGCATAAAAAGTATATGGAGTTGTTCCCATGATTCCCAAAAGGCTTAGCAAGCTGATTCACAGTAAAAATATAGCAGGGACGATATTTATTTCGAGTTTTACAAACTTATCTATAATGCTGCTTACTATGCTTCACTCCATCATTACAGCAAGAGTGCTGGGTGTAGAGGGCAGAGGTGAATTAGCTGCTATTCTTTTTTGGCCGATGTTCATTTCCGGGTTAATTGGCCTTGGCTTGCCGACTTCTCTTATATACAACGTCAAGCAAGTCATTGGTAACACTCCTGTTTATATGAAGGCTTCCTTGAGTTATCTGGTTCCAGCGGGCATCTTTGCCGGAGCTGTTGCTTGGTTTCTTCTGCCTGTTTGGCTTGGCGAGTATTCCGAGACAGCTGTTCGCTTAGCACAAATGTATACGGTATTCTCAATCCCTTTAACTTTGATGACCAACATTTTAAGCGCTTTAGCTAAGAGCATGGACCGCTTCTATATCAGCAATGCATTACTGTTGACAGTACCTCTTATTAATGCAATCAGTCTTGCTGCTTTGAGCCTAAGCGGAAGCTTGAATTTGATTACTGCCACCATAAGTTACCTCGTGCCGACTCTTTTAACCGTTGTGATTGTTGGATTCGTCCTAAAGAAACACGTATCCAATATAGAGTCTGCTAGCTGCCGCGCAGATCGGTCTGTCAAACCGTTGTTTCATTATGGATTCAAGGTTTACGGCATGGACCTTATGAGTACCTTATACACGCAAGCGGATAAGATCATTATCGTTTCTTTATTAAGCCCGAGGGATTTTGGCTTATATTCGGTTGTATTTGCACTATCACGGGTTTTTAATACCGTACAGCTGGCTATTACCGATGTCTTATTCCCAAAAGTTTCGGGTCTGCAAAAGCATGACATTATTTCAATTGTCGGCAAGTCGTTTCGCATTTCAATGACCATTATGCTGGTACTGCTTGTGCCATGTCTAATCATAGGTCGTTTTTTTCTGTTAGTCCTGTTTGGAGAAGAGTTCCTGGAAGCGGACACTACCTTTTATATTTTATCGCTGGAATGCATTATTGGCGGTGGATCCTGGATTTTAGCCTCCTCGTTTAACGCCATTGGCCGGCCGGAGCTGGTTCTGATAAGGCAGGCAACAGCGATAGCAGTCAACATTGGGTTATTCTTTGTGTTTACGCCTTTATTTGGACTTCAGGGAGTCGCCTTGGCGCTCATGTCGGGATCTATCGTGCGGCTCGCAATCACATTAGTCCAAATTCCCATGATTTTTAAAGTAAGGCTTGGAGCTTTATTGTTTAATCGCGGTGATTTTACTGATTTAAGAAATATCCTAAAAGATAAAACGATGAAAAGAAGGAGAATGGTTTCATGATGTCAACTAAAGAAATGCATCCGATGGACGAGTTAAAAGAGAAGCTGAAAGTAATCCTCCAGGCAGTCCCATCTGGGTCGAGTATCTATTATATCGATTATCCCTTGTATGATAACGGCGGCGATCTGCTGATAATGAAAGGTACCGAAAAATTTTTTGCCGATCACAACATTAACGTGATGGCAAGATATTGTCTTAATGATTTTCCTAAAAAGCTGTCGATTCCGCAGAATTGCATCATTGTTTTACAAGGAGGAGGGAATTTCGGAGATTTATATCCTAACCATCAAGGGCTGAGAGAAAAAGTCATTGAGCGTTATCCTGAACACCGTATCGTCATACTGCCCCAGACGATCTACTACGAAAATGATGCTGCCTATAATAAAGCAGCCGCAATTGTAAACAAGCACAGGGATCTTCATATATTTGTAAGGGATACGGTAAGCCTTGAACAGGCCCGCACAAAATTTAAATGCTATCTCTATTTATCCCCCGACATGGCCCATCAGCTTTGGCCGCTGTTGCCTTCTAAGGAGTCCAGTAAAGAGGTACTGTATTTTTTGCGTCTAGATAAGGAAGCAAGCGGCAGCCAGGAGAGTATTCCTCTTCAATCCAGCAGTGACTATCAAGATTGGAAGACGCTTTACTCATTTCGGGAGCAGTTGATGATTAAGTTTATCTCTAAACTAACCTCCTTAAAAGGAAGAATAGGTTTAAAGTTTTCTATGAATTTCATGTGGTACCTCTATTCCGACCATCTAGTTAATAAAGCACACAGCTTGTTCAGTAATTATAAAGTTATAAAGACCTCCAGGTTGCATGGACATATTCTGTCTTGTCTAATGGATAAACCGCATATTCTGGTGGATAACTCTTACGGAAAAAATTCAAACTACTATAACACTTGGACCTATCGATGCCAGAGCGCCCGATTAAACGTTAGTGAAGCTAAGTTATCCGGAGGGGCTGGAGCATGAAAGTTTGCTTGGTAAGTTCTACAGGGGGGCATCTTGCTGAGCTGCTAAAGTTGATTCCCGCAGTAGAAGAGCATCAGTACTTTGTCGTGACTGAATACAGCGAAATGAGCCGGTCCTTGGCCGAAAAAGAACGAGTGCATTATCTGCATCAGCAAGAAAGGAGTAACTGGAAATTTTATATTGTTGTTGTAGCGAACATGTTTAAATCATTGAAAATATTAATTAAGGAGAATCCGAAACTCATCATCACGACGGGTGCTGGGGCGGTATTCCCACTTTGTCTGTTTGGAAAGTTACTGGGGAAGAAGGTAGTTTATATTGAAAGCTTTGCGAAAATTCTAACCCCGAGTTTAACAGGTAAAATGATTTACAAATTTGCGGATGAATTTTTTATACAATGGCAAAGTCTATCCGACCATTACCCTAAAGCGAAGTATAGGGGGTCATTGTATTGATATTTGTGACAGTAGGCAGCCAGAGGTTCCCGTTTCCGAGATTGTTTCAGATGGTTGATCAGCTTATTCGTGACCGTGTGATTACGGGAAAGGTGATCGCTCAGGTCGGTTATACCGATTATCAATCGGATAATATGGACATTCACCAATTTTTACAAGAATCTGAAATGAAGGAATGTATCAGAAACTCGGACATTATCGTTACACATGCGGGTATTGGGACTATCACTCAATGTTTAGAAAGCGGCAAGAAGATCATCGTGGTACCCCGTAAAAGGGAGCTAGGTGAGCATGTAGACAATCATCAGATTGAAATCGCAAATGTTTTTCGAGAGAAGAAACTTATAACAGTTGCGAATAGCCAGCAAGAGATTCAGACCATCATAGAACATATGGACTCCATCCATCTTCAAAATTATGTCAGACCAGAGTCTGAGTTAGTTCTAGCGTTAAAACAATATGTGGATCAATTATGACGAAACAGGCGTAAGGAGGCATTTATGTCTAAGCCAACTGTCGTAGTCGTCGGTTCTTCTTTGAAAGATATGGGCGGCATCGTTACGGTGATTCAGAACATAGAGCAATCAGCCATATCCAGTTTTTATAGAATGTTTAGAGTGGAAACTTATATTACAGGAAATGTATTTCATAAGATAGTTTACTTTTTTTCTGGGCTTCTAAAGTTTCTGAAAATTCTTATATTCAAAAAACCGGATATTATTCATATTCATATGTCTGAGAGAGGGAGCTTTTACAGAAAAGCCATCTTTTTATTAATAGGAAAAACATTCGGAGTCCCGGTAATTATTCATCTTCACGGTGCAAATTTTGATGATTTTTATAATAGCAGCTCAGCACAAAGAAAGCTTTGCGACTATATCTTGAACAAGGCCGATAAACTTATCGTATTGTCTGTCCAATGGAAAAATTATTATTCCAGTATAGTGCCTTCCGAGAACATCGAAGTCCTATACAATGGGGTTTTTACTGATCCAAATAAGAGGACTTACAGGAGAAGCAATGCGCAGCCCATCTGCCTTTTCCTTGGAAGGCTTGGAAAGCGAAAAGGAACCTACGATCTGATTGATGCTGTAGACATCCTGAAAAATAAAGGGGTTAAGGCTAAATTTCTATTGGCAGGGGACGGCGAGATTGAAGAGGTCAAACAAACAGTGGAGAAAAAGTCCCTTCAGGATTATATCGAGGTTATGGGCTGGGTGAACAGCGAGAGAAGGGAAGAGCTTTTGCAAAGATCCGATGTTCTGGTGCTCCCCTCCTATAATGAGGGGTTGCCAATGGCCATTCTTGAGGCGATGAGTCATTCCCTTCCCATTGTTTCCACATTTGTGGGGGGGATTCCTGAAGTAATATCCAACGGAAAAAACGGATTTTTGATTCAAGCGGGGAACGTCCACGACCTTGCAAGATCTTTAGAGGAGCTAATCCATAATGAACAACTAAGGCAAAGTATGGGGGAAGAAAACAAGAATATAATTCATAACCGATTTGACATGAAGATGATTACCCAAGAATTGAGAGGCATTTACCAGCGTTTAATTTGCTGAGAAAATGACGATCAAAAAAGCAGGGCCAAGGTGGTGGTATTGTATCTTACATATAACAAATCAAAAGAGATTGATGTTCCTTTCATTATGCGCTGCCGCAGTTGTTGGATTTGCTGCACCGGATAATTTGAAGATATTGCTGTTAATCTTAGGTTTGATCGGATATGTGATTCTTGTTCTGGCAGCTACCCGCGAGAGCAACATTAAAAGGTGCATACCACCTTTTCTGCTGTTCATTCTTTTCCAAGACACGATTATAAATCTGTTGGGATCAATGGGCGTAATTTTCTCTTATTTGGATGAGTTGTTTGTCCTCATATGCGTACCTGCACTGATGATTAACTTTCTAAGGGGAAAAAAAATCGCTGGAGGTTACATATTCTTATCCATGGTGGGCATGGTGCTTTTCGGGATGGTCTCTTCCATCCTTCACAGCAACCCATTTAACATAACCTTCCAGGGTATGCAATTAATGATTAAAGGATTGTTATATGTTTTTGTCTTTGCCAATATATCGTTTACCAGGGCTGATTTATTGCACTATGTAAAGTGGGTCAAGGTTGCTGCAATAGGCGTTCTGATATTTTCAGTTGTTGATTTGGCAATGCCGAGTGCTTTCAGGGGACTATTGGGCATCACAGCCTCTGTTGATTACCGTGTGGGAGTGCCAAGTCTTCAGTCTCTATTTATTCATCCTGGAATTTATGGATGGTTTATGACGCTGGTTGGAATTTACTTGGCGGTAAACTACAAGATTAAAACCGATCCGCGATATTTCTATTGGGCCTGCGTATTCTTCTTTTTTGCGTTATTATCCTTCCGGTTTAAAACCATTGTTTCTATCTTAGTTATTGCTTTTATATTTTACTTGCTGTCAGGTATGAAAAAGATGTTAACGTTTATCATTCCTGCAGCTGTCGTGGTGGCGATCGTTTATTTATTTGCGGGGAATTACATTATGGAATTAACCGATCTTACATTCTCGAGGTATATCGAAGTCGATGTGATGAAATCAGCTAGAAAAGCAATGTATTATTTTGCTTTTATCATTGCTAACGAGAATTTTCCATTCGGAGTCGGTTTTGGACGTTACGGTGGATACATTGCGAAAGAATACTATTCTCCGGTTTATTATGAGTATGGAATGAATACGATTTACGGGTTGACGCCTGAGAATCCAATGTGGGCTATGGATACGTACTGGCCTTATGTATTAGGGGAATTAGGATATCTAGGGGCAGGAGTACTTTTGGCACTGTTCATATACTTAATAGTAAAACTTATCTCCAATTACAAATCGATGGTGGACCCAGTTGCAAGGCACTTTGTTTTGTTTGCCGGATTGGTATTGATTCACGCTTTGATTGAAAGTAGCGGTGAGCCCGTTTTCAACAGCTCTCCGCAAAACGTATTCATTTTTACTGCGTCAGGAATCGCATTATCAATAGTGAATGCCCGCAAGAAAGCAATGGATCTTAACACCTTAAAAAATCAATCAATGAGAGGTCATTTATTTGGGAACTAAAATCGACATGACAGGAACTTCGGTCGAATTGATGTTTATGTTAAAACTTCTTCGGAGGACTGAGTTTGAAGACGAACAATCCGTCCTTTTTTTTAGCTCCAATCTTGATTGGAATAAATTGTTGAAAACGATACAGTTTCACAGAATGTATCCAGTCTTATACCTGGAATTAAAAAAATTGGATTTGGATTGGATTCCGCCATGGTTCATGGAAGGACTGAGAGTTAAATACGAACGCAATGTCATCAAAATGCTCAGACTATGCTCTGATTTGGAGAAGCTGAACAGACGGTTTAGGGATAGCGGAATCCCGTCTCTACATTTAAAAGGGCCGGTATTAGCTCGGAAAATTTATGGTGATATCTCTCTTCGTACTTCCAAAGACTTGGATATCCTAGTTTGTCCGGAAGATGTCAGCAAAGCCGAGGAAGTTCTATTGGACCTGGGGTATACAACGGACGTGAAGATTTTAAACGTATTGAAATGGAAGAGCCATCATATTAGTTATAATCATTCCGGTACTCAAACCGAAGTGGAGCTTCATTGGCGAATAAATCCGGAAACGAGTGGGTCTGCATTTCATGAAGTATGGGAAAGGCGAAGCGATGAGGTCCTTTCAAGCCAACATATTTCTTTATTGGGTAATGAGGATCTGTTTGTTTATTTAGTGACGCATGGCTCCAGGCATGGATGGATGAGGTTGCGCTGGTTGTATGATATTGATCAAATGCTGAGAACAAAAAAGCTGGACTTCCCGTTTTTAAAGAGACTACTACAAAAGACACACAGCAGTCATTTAGTAGGCCAAGCGCTCCTATTATCCAACGAATTGCTAAACACACCCATCCCTAATGAACTGGCTGCGTTTGTACAGGGGAAACGTTCGGTTAAATTAGCACAGAAATCGTTCTACTATCTGAACCATGCCATCGAGATATCGCCGGAGGGAGATATTCTCGAGAACAAAGATTTCAAAAGGTACGTGTATTCTTTGTTTACAGGCAGACAAAAAATGCAGTATTTCATAAATAGGTTGTATCCAAGCTCAAAGGATGCTTTGCTGCTACCATTGCCTAAACCGCTCCGATTCCTCTATTTCCCGCTCCGTCCCTTTTTGTGGGCATGGAGACAAATGAGACGGCAATATTTATAACTCTGGAGAACTGGAATTTTTTTTATTGCCAACGATACATTTTGTATCAATAACGATACATCAGTTTGTACTCTATGTAAAAAATCGAATGGGTTTATCCCAAATAGGAGGTTCTTCCCATGAGCACGGAATTCATTACGGATGAGGTACTGATCATGCAGTCCGAAGGCTTTCTGGTCAGTGATATGGACGGCGAGAAGGTTATGCTGAGTATCGATAATGGAAAGTATTACAATCTGGGCCGGATTGGCGGCCGGATCTGGGAGTTGGCGTCTACGCCGATTACGGTCGGCGGTATGGTGGAGAGGCTCGTTGAGGAATACGATATCGAACCGGATGCGTGCGAGCAGCAGGTACAGCGGTTCCTGCGGCAGCTTGCCGATGAAGGGCTTGTGCAGGTGAAGAAGGCCTAATGAGTCTATACCGGAAAGCAAGGACGTATATGTCTTTTCCCGTTGCGATGAAGCTGATGTTCATCGAAGCCTATGTTTACTTGGCTTGGGGGAGAGTGTTCAAGCAGCTGCCTTTCGCGAAGGTGGCGCCCTCCTTGGGCGATTTTATGAAGGAAACGCCGTATACCTGCTCGGAGGAGGAGTTGAAGCAGCTCCGCCAAATTTCCAGAGCCGTACATGCGATGAGCCGAGTTACCTGGTGGGAAAGCCAGTGCTTGGTCAAAGCCGTTGCCGCCAAGAAAATGCTGGAGCGAAGAAGCATTCCCTATACACTGTATTTAGGAAGCGGGCGGGATGACCAAGGACAAATGGTGGCTCACGCCTGGCTCCGCAGCGGTTCTTACATTGTTACGGGCAAGGAAGGGCATGAGAAATATGCGATCGTCGGAATATTCGGCAAGGATATGCGGGCGGAGAAAATGAACTTTAATCGGTCATCCGGTAAGGAGTTTTTACGTTGAAGGATCTCATTTATTTTATCCGAAAAATGCACGGGATGGCCGGGTTCAAGCTCTACCTTAATATGTGCATGATCCTGGTCATCAGCATCCTGGACGGTATCGGCATCTACCTGATCGTCCCGCTTCTCGGCGTGATCGGCGTATTTCAGACCGATCTGAGCGGAGTCCCGCTCGTCTCGACCTTGATGGATCTTGCGGATTCGTGGTCCCTGCAGCTCAATTTGCCGGTGGTGCTGGCCATCTATGTCGTGATTGTGGGCGGGCAGGCCCTGCTACAGCGAAGCCAGACCTTGCTAAACGCCAAGATCCTGCAGCGATTTATCCGCAAGCTGCGCATGGAGACGTACCAGGGATTGCTGCATGCGAAATGGGAGTTTTTTCTCCGCCACCGCAAATCGGATTTCAATCATGTCATGACCAATGAGCTTGGGCGCGTGAACCAAGGCACCTTTCTGTTCTTCCAAATGATCTCGTCGTTGTTGTTCACGATCATTCAGATTGGCCTTGCCTTATGGCTGGCTCCGTTGTTAACCCTCATCGTGCTGGTCAGCGGAGGGGTCCTCGCCTTGTTCGGGCGCAAGTTCATCCGCAGCTCGAAGCGGATCGGCGAGCAGACGACCGAGCTTTCAAAATATTATTTTGCCGGCATCAGCGAGCATTTCAGCGGCATCAAGGACATCAAGAGCAACCGGCTTGAGCCGTCCCATATGGATTGGTTTGACAGGCTGTCGCGAAAAATGGAGCGGAACTTCATCCAATTCAATAAAGTGAACTCCCTGTCCCAGCTCATTTACCGGCTCTCGTCCGTCATCCTCGTTGCCGGGTTCGTATACCTTGCTCTTGAGGTGCTTCGCACCCCGGCTGAGCAGCTGCTGATGATTGTGCTTATTTTCTCACGGTTATGGCCAAGATTTATCAGTATTCAAACCAGTACCGAGCAGCTTGCTTCGAATTTCCCGGCGTTTCGGGCAATACGCGAGCTGCAAGCGGAATACGAGGCAGACCGGGAGCTTGCCGGAACGGCTGGAGTCCCGGATGGCGAGCGACTGCATCTGCAGCAGGGTATTACTTGCAGTGATGTGGACTACCGATATGACGCTTCTTCTCCGACCTACGCTTTGCGGGGCATTAACTTACATATTCCGGCCCGCCGCATGACGGCCATCGTCGGCAAATCCGGCGCGGGCAAGAGCACCCTGATCGATCTGCTCATGGGACTGATCCAGCCGGAGAGCGGGCAGGTTCTGGCGGACGGCGTGTCTATCCAGGATGAACGTCAGCTTCTGTCGCTCCGGGGGAGCATCGGTTATGTGGCGCAGGACCCTTTTCTCTTCAATGAGAGCATCCGGGATAACCTGAAGCTGGCCGCTCCCGAGACATCGGATGATGAGCTGTGGGAAGCGTTGAGGTTTTCGGCGTCGGACGAATTCGTGCGAAGGCTTCCGCAGGGGCTTGACACGGTCATTGGCGACCGCGGCGTGCGCTTGTCCGGCGGTGAGCGACAGCGGATCGTCCTGGCAAGAGCCATCTTGAAGCGGCCCTCGATTCTTGTGCTGGATGAAGCGACAAGCGCGCTGGACAGCGAGAATGAGCGGCAGATCCAGGAGGCGCTGGAGCAGCTGAAGGGAAGCATGACCATTATCGTGATCGCCCATCGGCTGTCCACGATCCGCCATGCCGATCAGGTCATCGTGATGGAGCAAGGGCGGATTATCCAGCAAGGAGGCTATCAGCAGCTGTCTCAGGATCAGAAGGGCACCTTCCGGCAGCTTCTCAGTTACCAAACAGGCGCCCAGATGTAAACAGTGTTCAACAGCCGTCCCTCGTTGAGGGGCGGCTGTTTTTTTGTTTTTAGTTTGCGGTGTTGGCACTCACCCGAATTCCTATTATCATTTGTACTAACGATGGCCGGTGTTTATCGGCCAATGTTCAATCTTTATATGTAGAGGGGGAAAGTGAATGGATGGCCAAAGCAACCTTTCACAGTGGATTCACATACGGCCGATTACCCTGGATGATTTTGAAAATGTCTTGGCATGGAGCAAGGATGACTCCTTCTGTGAAGCGAATGGATGGGAAATCAACAGAAGCTCTGAAGAATTATATAAATGGTGGCGCAATTGCGTAAATCATCCTGCCGAAGATTTTATTCGAATGGGAATTACGTTGAACGGGAAATTAATTGGATATGCAGATATGGCCTGCATGAAAGGTAATACGGCTGAACTGGGCATTGCAATTGGTGAGAGCAGGCTGTGGGGGCAGGGGATCGGATCTGCTTCGGCAAAGTGTATGATGGAATATGCATCGAAGAAGTTAGGAATTTCAATTTTTAACGCTGAAACTCACGAGGCCAACGCTCGTTCAAGAAAAATGCTTGAGAACTTAGGGTTCAAAGAAATAAGTCGAATAGGCAGTGAAGAATATCAAGGGATGAGGAGCGAACGAATTCAATATAGACTTATTTTTAATGGGGAAGCCTGAATGAAGAATCTACGCACAAGGCCTAAAACTCCTCCTTCAACCAGTAAAAATCCTTAAAGCTAGACGCTTTGATAACCTTTTGTCCAATTTGCCTTAACAACAATTCCTCGTCATATTTCCCAGAAATACTCAACATTCGACCAGGATAGACAATGGTTTCCCCGTTACGATCAACCACTAATGAAGCCCCGCCTAACTACCTCTCGCTACCTAATGTAAATTTTCGGAAAACATGCCATGAAATATCGAGAAATGAAACCCCTCCGGATGAATTCCGGTATTATTAGATAAACAAAGTTGCCAAGGAGGAACATGTCCATGGGAATGCTGTCGAGATTTACCGATATTATGCGAGCGAATGTGAACGCTTTGCTGGATCGGTCGGATGATCCGGAGAAGACGATTGATGAATATATGCGCAGCCTGCACAGCGACTTGGGCCAGGTGAAGGCGGAGACGGCCTCACTGCTTGCGGAGGAGCGGCGGGCCAAACGGACGCTGGATGAGTGCATTACGGAGGTCGCCAAGCTGCAGCGGTATGCCGAGAAGGCGGCGGAAGCAGGAAATGAAGCCGACGCCATCAAATTCCTGGAGCGTAAGGCGGAGACGGCCGTGAAGCTCGATGACTTGCAGCAGGCATATGAGCAGGCCGCTTCCGATGCGGCGAGCATGAAGCAGATGCAGGATAAGCTAGTCGCAGATATGGAGCGGCTCGAAGCAAGACGGTTGGAGCTCAAAGGGAAAATGGCCGAGGCGAGGCATCAGCAGCGCTTAAACGAGAGCGGCTCCTCCCGTGGCGACGTTGCTGGGGCGTTCCAATCGATGGAGGAGAAGGCGAACCGGACCCTGGACGAAGCGCTGGCGCTCGCGGAGCTACGGGCCGGATCGAAGGAAGACGATTTGGACGTGCTGATGGCGGAGCTTGAGGAACAGATGAAGCAACGCAGCGATGATAGCCATCCGGCAGCAAGTCCGGAAGCAGCCCCGGATGATCGCAGCGGCGAATCGAAACAGAAGGAGTAATGGTCTGATGGGAATTGAGGTGATCCGATGCCGGTAATTGAATACAAATGTCCGTACTGCGGCAGCGGGATGAGCTTTGATGCGGCGACGGGAACGCTGTCTTGCCCGGGCTGCGGAAACCAAGAACATATTGATCAGCTCCCCGATCCGATGAAGCAGCAGGTGTTTACGGAGGGTGAAGTCAAGGAATACCACTGCGGCAGCTGCGGGGCCGTGATCATGACGGATGCGGAGACCAGCGCAACGAGCTGCAGTTATTGCGGTTCCGCGGTAGTGCTCGCTGATCGGCTGACCGGAGAGCTTGCTCCGGCGATGGTCATTCCTTTTTCCATTAGCAAGGAGGAAGCGATCAAGGCTTTTCGAAAATGGTGCAGAAACGGCCTTCTCACGCCGCGGGGGTTCATGAACGCCAACCGGATCAAGAGCTTAACCGGCATGTATGTGCCGTTCTGGTTATATGAGCTGCATAACCGGGTGGAGGTACACGGTCACGCAACGAAGGTAAGAACATACACGCAAGGTGACTACGAATATACCGAAACGCAGCACTACGAGATCTACCGTAAGATGCGCTTGAATTACACGAAGCTTCCGCTTGATGCATCGGCGAAAATGGACGATGAGCTGATGGATAAGCTGGAGCCTTTTCCTTACGAGCAGCTGAAGGAATTCAAAACCCCGTATCTTGCCGGATATTTGGCGGAAAAATACAGCTACAACGACCAGGAGCTTCTCCCTCGGGCGAAAGAGAAGGTTCGCAGCTACATCGATGCGGCTATTTCGTCTGCAGTCGCCGGATATACAACGGTTAATTACACTAATAAACAGATTGATACAATGATGAAAAAAGCGGATTACGTCCTTCTTCCGGTATGGATGGTGCATTACGACTACAACAAAACCGTGTACACGTTCGCCATGAACGGTCAAACGGGCAAGGTGGTGGGCAGGCCGCCGCTCAGCAAGGCGAAGATCGCCGCGTGGTTCGCCGGGATATCCGGCGTGTCGTTCTTGTCCTTGAAGCTGATCGCCTGGATGATGGGAGGTGGGTTCTGGTGAGAAGACGACGGTCGTTGCTAAGGTTAGGATGGATTATGATGCTGGCGGTATTCCTTATGATGCCGCTTCGAACGGCAGCCGCTGCTGCCGAGGCCAAGCCGCTCATCTTTGATGACGCCGGGCTTTTGAGTTCGCAGGAGTATGAGGAGCTCAGCGCCTTGGCCCGCGAGTACGGAGCCGAACGGGAGACGGACTTTATCATTATTACTACAGACAATCCGGACAATGTGGATATCGAGATATTGATTGAGGATTTTTATGATACGTATGCGCCCGGGTATGACAGACCTCACGGCAACGCCGTAATTTTGGCGCTGGATATGCGCAACCGCGATGTGGAATTGCAAGGATATTACAAAGCCGAGGAATACCTCGACGATAACCGGCTGGATAAAATCCGCCGCAAGATCACGGGCGACTTATCGGATGGGGAGTATAAGAAGGCATTCGAAGCCTACATTATATCCGCGCATGAATATATGGGCTATGAGCCGGGATTCAATCCCGATAATCCGCTGTTCAATATATGGGTTCAGCTCGGCGGTGCTGTCCTGATCGGCGGATTGGCCGTCGGCCTGATGACGTACCGCGCCGGCGGCCGGGTGACGGTCAATCGCCGGACTTATGAGGATGCGAGCACCTCGGGCATTATTGATCAGGAAGATCGGTACATTCGAACGACGACAACAAGACGGGAGATACCCAAAAATGATGGAGGCAGCTCCGGCGGAGGCGTAACGAGCGGCGGCCATTCGCATAGCAGCAGCCGTGGGAAATTCTAAAGGAAGGGATGGAATCGTAGCATGGGATTTTTCAGAAATCAATTCTCCAACGTGGTGGAATGGGAAGAGTTTAGAGATGATATGATTTTTTGGAAGTGGAGCAACCGGGAGATCAAGAAAGGCAGCAGGCTGATCATTCGCGCCGGCCAAGACGCCATCTTTATGAACAACGGCAAGATTGAAGGGATCTTTGAAGATGAGGGCGAGTACAGTATCGATTCGGACATCATTCCGTTTCTGTCCACGCTGAAGGGCTTTCGGTTCGGGTTCAACAGCGGTATGCGGGTAGAGGTTCTGTTCGTCAACACGAAGGAGTTTACCGTCCGGTGGGGGACGCAAAATCCGATTCTGATTCCGACGCCCCAGCTTCCGGGCGGCATGCCGATCCGGGCTAACGGCACCTTCAATTTCAAAGTCACCGATTATGTGACGTTGATCGACAAGATTGCGGGCATGCGGGAGAGCTATCTGGTGGAGGATGTCAAAATCCGCATTACGTCCGTTTTGGATCAGCTCCTGATGAAATGGATCAGCCGTGAAGGCAAGAACATGTTCAATCTACAGGCGAATGCCTCCGAGATCGCCAAAGGCATCCGG
This sequence comes from Paenibacillus sp. FSL W8-0919, assembly GCF_038003785.1. Classification (NCBI taxonomy): domain Bacteria; kingdom Bacillati; phylum Bacillota; class Bacilli; order Caryophanales; family Paenibacillaceae; genus Paenibacillus; species Paenibacillus sp. FSL W8-0919. Next base: position 854,277 of record NZ_JBBOPV010000001.1, on the reverse strand, counting down.
GAGGACCTGGATATGGAAGTGATGGACAATGGAATCTCTATCACCGGCTTTCAGGTAATGAGCTTCAATTATCCGGCGGAAATCCAAGAGATGATCACGAAGACGGCATCCCATGAAATGATCGGCAATCTGCAGAAATACCAGCAGGTCAGCATAACGGACGGCATCGCTTCAGGTAAAATAAAGGGCGGAGGCGCTGCTTCGGATATGGCCGGCATGATGATGGGGATGAATATGGCCAATGAGATGATGCGAAACATGAATGCGAGCCCAAATCCGGGCCAGCGTGGCCCCGAGGGGGCGGAGGGCCAAGACCAAGCCCGGAACGACAAGCAGCATGCAGGCGGAGAATCCCAGTCATCGTCGCCGGCGTCTTCTTCCTCGGAAGGCAAGAGCAAACCGAACTTCTGCCCGAATTGCGGCGCGAAGAACGAGGGCTCCAACTTTTGTCCGAACTGCGGACATAAGCTGGGATAGTTTCAGGTAGAGCCTGGCGTAAAGTACAGCCATAAGCGGGAGGCTTTTGATAAGCGGCCAACTTATGGCTGTTTTTATCAGGATACCGCTATCTAATTAGTTGCTTGAATCTCATTGTAGATTCTACATTGGAGCTGCTTTCTAACCATTTTATAAAATGTATGCGCATACTTATTCATGGTATAATGTTTTTATGAAGACCATGATGCCTGGAAGCAGGATGCGTCTATCGACCTTGGGGGCAGGAGTGTTGCGGGGATGAGAGGATATAATGTGTGGCGGCCGTTAATCTTGATTGCGGGCGCGCTGCTGACAAACAGCTTGGTGACCAATTTATGCGTTTTGTTTGGCATGACGCCGGAATCGGCGAGTAATTTGGGGTTCATCGCGATGATTGCTGCTGCGTTCATCCTGTACAGCCGAATGACGAAGCATCAGCGTAGGAAATAAGAAGGTTCAGCTGTGAGCCGTATACGTACATATACAGAATGCATCATTATATATACTGAATGAGCACCTCGGAAGGGGTGCTCTTTTTGCTTTCAAATGAACGGAATAGGCGCATCCTAATGGAATGAGAGGATCAACTCTATTTTTTTCTTTCTCTATAAAATTCGTTGCTTCAACCACTGCATCACACCTCCTGTAATCCCTATGTTATCTATAAATGCGGATCTATTGCCTTCTTTCTGTTCAGGTGCTCTAAAATGCGGATGAAATGGCTATATACCAAGGCTTAAGCCATTCACCGCTTTACAGATGTACTTTGGCAAAAACACCCAAATTTTTGTTGAAAACGGTCTATATTATTAATATATTGTAAATAGCGCGAATCTACCATTCGGGCATATAAACCTAGGAGGGTCAACCTTAATGAAAAAAGGGGTCTTATCATTAATCAGTTTGGCGTTATCGGTCACCATGCTCGCGGGCTGCGGCGGCAAGCCAGCATCTGAGCCAACCGGAGGTGCCGGCTCGGACGCACCGAAGGCAAACTTCAAGGTCGGAATGGTTACCGACGCAGGCACCATTGACGACAAATCGTTCAACCAAGGGACGTATGAAGGTATTCTCAAGGCGAACAAGGACTTTAAAATCGAGTATAAATACCTGAAGCCGGCCGGAACAACGGAGGCCCAATATACCAATGAGATCGTCAACCTGTACGATGCCGGATTCAAATTCATCGTAACGCCTGGCTTCAAGTTCGAGACGGCTGTGCATAAGGCACAAGAGAAGTATAAGGACGCAAAATTCGTCCTGATCGACGGATCTCCTCGTCCTAATCCGGATGCGGATCCAGAACTTAAAGAGAACACCGTAGCCATCTACTTCGCCGAGCAGGAGTCCGGCTTCCTGGCGGGCGTTGCGACAGCCCTTCACGTGAAGGACGGACAGGCCGGCTTTATCGGCGGCATGAAAATTCCTCCGGTGCAGAAATTCAACTGGGGCTTCCAGCAGGGCGTGAAATACGCGAATGAGAGCCTGGGGACGAAAGTGACGATCAACAAGGAAAATGTCGTGTATCAGGGTACCTTTGATGATGTTGCCGCAGGCAGCCAGCTGGCCGCCCAAATGTACGACCGCGGCGTGAATGTCATCTTCGCTGCCGCAGGCGGCGTTGGCGTTGGGGCGATCAACGAAGCCAAGACGCGTGTGCAGAACGGCAATGACGTATGGGTTGTCGGCGTAGACGTCGACCAGTATCAAGACGGCGTGTATGAAGGCGACAAATCTGTGATCCTGACTTCCGCAGTGAAGAAGATTGACCAAGCGGCTTACGACATGATCAAAGCCGAAACCGAAGGCAAGTTCCCTGGCGGACAGACGATCACGCTGGATGCGAAGAATGACGGCGTCGGCCTTCCGGCTGAAAATCCAAACTTGAGCGAGGACATTCTCAAGCAAGTGGATGAAGTGTTCAATAAGATCAAAGCCGGCGAAATTACGGTGGCGGCAGAGCAAGGCGACCTGATCGAATAGTCAAGGGAGCGCCCTGCTCGGGGTTGCCGGGCACATTTGAATGGATAACCGCAATGCGTTAAAAAAAGACGGACTTCCCTCCGTCTTTTTTTAAGGTAAGTGGGAATAGGATTGGAACAACAGACGGCATCTACCAAATATGAAGGAGAGGACGCTAAACCATGGACTATGTTGTCGAGATGGTGGGCATCCGCAAGGAATTTCCGGGCATCGTGGCCAATGACGACATCACGCTTCAGTTGAAGAGAGGGGAGATCCATGCGCTGCTCGGCGAGAACGGCGCGGGGAAATCAACCCTGATGAGCATTCTGTTCGGCATGTACCAGCCCGACCGCGGAGTCATTAAGGTCAACGGCCGGGAAGTGAGGATTTCGAATCCGAACGTGGCGAACAGGCTCGGCATCGGGATGGTGCACCAGCACTTTAAGCTCGTTGAGGCGTTCACCGTGACGGAGAACATTATACTGGGCAGCGAGACGCGTCGAGTGGGGATGCTAGATATCAGGACCGCTGCCAACCGAGTGGAGGCGTTGTCCAAGCAGTACGGTCTGAACGTGGACCCGCACGCCAAAATCGAGGACATCTCGGTTGGCATGCAGCAGCGCGTGGAAATTCTCAAAATGCTGTACCGCGATGCGGAGGTGCTGATCTTCGACGAACCGACCGCGGTGCTGACGCCGCAGGAAATCGAGGATTTGCAGGGCATTATGAAAAATTTGGTTCAAGAGGGCAAATCGATCATCCTGATCACCCATAAGCTGAAGGAGATCAAGGCGGTGGCTGACCGCTGCACCGTCATCCGGCGCGGCCGGACGATCGGCACCGTCGACGTGGCTGATACGAGCCGGGAGACGATGGCCGAGATGATGGTCGGCCGCAGCGTTTCCTTTAAGGTCGACAAGCAGGAGAGTCGACCGGGAGAGACGGTGCTCGATATTCGCTCGCTGACCGTGAAGAACAGCAAGAAGGTCGATGCGCTTAAAGCCTTCTCGCTTGAGCTGCGTGCCGGCGAGATCGTCGGCATTGCCGGGGTGGACGGTAACGGGCAAACCGAGCTGATAGAGGCTATCACGGGTCTGCGGCAGGCAGAGAGCGGCAGCGTGATCCTGAATGGAAAGGATATTACCGGGCTGTCCGTGCGCCAGCGCAATGAGAGCGGCATCGGGCATATCCCCGAGGACCGTCAGAAGCGCGGGCTTGTACTGGACTATACGCTGGAAGAGAATTTGATTCTGGAAGTCTACAAGCGGCCCCCGTACTCCAAGAACGGGCTATTGCAGCGAGCGGCCATCCGCAAGCATGCGGAGCATATCATTCAGAGCTTCGATGTCCGTTCCGGGGAGGCCGGCCGCTCCATCGTCCGCTCCATGTCCGGGGGGAACCAGCAGAAGGCGATCATCGGCCGCGAGGTCGAGCGGGATCCGGATCTGCTGATCGCGGTTCAGCCGACGCGCGGTTTGGATGTCGGCTCGATCGAATATATTCACAGACGTCTTGTGGAGCAGCGGGACAAAGGAAAAGCGGTGCTGCTCGTATCCTTGGAGCTCGATGAGGTGCTGAACCTGTCCGACCGCATCGCGGTCATCAACAACGGCGAGCTGGTCGGCGTGGTCAACGCTTCCGAAACGAACGAACAAGAGCTGGGCCTCATGATGGCCGGGTATCATAAGGAGGAGGGCAGCGCATGAATAACAGCATAAAATCACTGCTGGCCGTCCTCTTCGGCCTCCTGGCTGGGGCGCTGCTGATGGCGGTGACCGGCCACAATCCGGTGGAAGGCTACAAATTCCTGATCCAGGGCGGGCTGAAGAGCCCGGAGAGGATCGGCAACACGCTGGCGACGGCAACCCCGCTTATCTTGACGGGCTTGTCGGTTGCTTTTGCCTTCCGGACGGGGCTGTTCAACATCGGGGCCGCAGGCCAGATGCTGTTCGGCGGCTTCTGCGCGACGGCAGTCGGCCTGTCGGTGGATCTGCCGCGGGCCTTGCTGCTGACGCTGATGGTGCTGGCCGGATTCATCGGCGGCGCTTTGTGGGCGCTGATCCCCGGCATTTTGAAGGCCCGTTACAACGTGCATGAGGTCGTATCGACCATCATGATGAACTGGACGGCGTATTGGACCGTGTATTACGTCATTCCGGGATATTTTAAAGGGGAAAGCCTGGAGACGGAATCCCGTCAGCTCCCGCCGGAGGCGATGCTTCACGCGTCCTGGCTGAGCGATATGTTCCAGGGCTCGTACATCAATCTCGGCTTTTTTATCGGGGTGGTGGCCGTTCTGGTCGTCGCCTTCCTGATCAATAAAACGACGCTCGGCTATGAGCTGAAGGCGGTCGGATTCAACCGCCACTCGGCCGAATACGCAGGGATTGCGGTGAAGCGCAGCATCGTGCTGTCGATGTTCATCGCCGGCGGCATTGCCGGCCTTGCGGGCGTGGCGCAGTACGCCGGGAATGCGTCGAGCCTTCAGATCGGCGTCTTGCCGAGCCAGGGCTTTGACGGCATTGCCGTTGCGCTGCTCGGGGCGAACGCGCCGCTTGGCGTGATGGTCTCCGCGCTCTTCTTCGGCGTGCTGTACTCGGGCCGGGGATTCATGAATGCGATGACGGAAATTCCGCCGGAGATCGCCGATTCGATTATTGCCATCATCATCTACTTTGCGGCGACAAGCATTCTGATCGAGCGCCTGTTCCGCAAGTGGAAAGTGCGCAAGTCACGAGCACCGCACAGCGCGGCAAATAAAAAGCAGGGGGAACGAGAACATGTGGACAACGCTTGAACAGATTTTTCCGTATGCCATCGTCTTCACCATCCCGCTGTTGATAACCGCCTTGGGCGCGCTGTTCAGTGAACGAAGCGGGGTCGTGAATATCGGCCTCGATGGACTGATGATCGTCGGTTCCTTTATTGGAGCCTTTGTCGTATCCAAAATGCAGGCGCAGTTCGGGGGAAGCTGGTGGGTGCTGTGGGTCGGACTTCTGGCCGCAGCGGCGGCAAGCGCCCTGTTCTCGCTCCTTCACGCCTTTGCGAGCATTAATCTTAGCGCCAACCAGATCATCAGCGGTACGGCAATCAATATGATTGCGGGCGCCCTGACGATCTTCCTGGCCCGGAATATTACGGGGAGCGGCAACATCCGCATTACGAGCGGCTTTAGACCGTTTGATTTTCCGATTTTGTCGGATATTCCGATCATCGGAGATCTGTTCTTTACGAACACTTACATTACGACGTGGCTCGTGCTGATCCTGCTATTGGTGAGCGCGTTTATCCTGTACAAGACGCCGTTCGGTCTGCGCCTAAGAGCTTGCGGCGAGCATCCGCACGCAGCGGAGGCTGCCGGAATTCGGGTACGCGCCATGCGGTATGTCGGCGTCATGATTTCCGGCGCTTTCGCCGGGCTTGGCGGTGCCGTTATCCTGATGACCTATTCCGGCGAATTTACCGGCAACGTCGCAGGTTTGGGCTTCCTCGCCCTGGCCTCGCTCATCTTCGGCCAATGGAAGCCGTTCGGCATTCTGGCGGCAACGTTCTTCTTCGGATTTGCGAGCACCGTGGCGAACGTCTCGCAGGTTATTCCGCAGCTGGCCGTGATCCCGCCGGTGATCCTGAAGATTTTCCCTTACGTGGTCACCTTGATCGCATTGGTCATTTTCTCGAAGTCCTCCAATGCGCCTAAGGCCGTCGGGGAGCCGTTCGACTCAGGCAAGCGATAGGATTTTGACGAAAAAAGAAACCTCCGATAGGACCTCCGCCTGGAAGGCTGGGTCTAACGGAGGTTTTTTTACATAGGATTCACTTTCTATTAGATCGGCCAAAACAATTCTGGTATATATAGTAAATAAGGCTGAAAATCTAATAGAGTTGAGGAGTGAATACCTGAATGCGCATTCGATTCCAGAAGGGCCGAAAACCACTTAGTGTACTTCTTGCTATTGCTATGCTGGTAAGTATTCTTGTTCCTTTCGGATCCGTGCAGGTAGCGGAAGCTTCGCCTCGGAATGATCAAGTGGTCATCAGCCAGGTTTATGGGGGCGGCGGGGGCAACGGGGCGGTCTATGCCAACGATTTCATCGAGTTGTTCAACCCTACGGGACAGGCCGTGGACCTTACAGGCTGGAAGGTACGTTATGCAAGTGCAGCAGGTGATTTTAATAACACAACCTCTTTAACAGGTAGCATCGAGCCTTACCAATATCTATTAATTCAGCAAAGCGGGGGCAACACAGGTCTGCCTCTTCCAACACCCGATCTGACAGGGAACTTGGCCCTAGCCGCCAGTAACGGCAAGGTAGACCTGGTGAACGCAGCAGGGGAGCGCGTCGATCTGATCGGCTACGGCTCCGCAAGCGATTCGGAAACCAAGCCGACGGCTGCGTTATCCGCCGGCACGGCGGCGATTCGGAAAGAATTGACCGCAGGTCAGCCAGGGAATCGCGGTTTGGATACGGACAACAATGCAGAAGATTTCTACGTTGGTTCACCGGACCCTCGAAACAAATCATATCAGGCTACGCCCGGAAATCCCGGCAGCGGCTTAGGCAGGGTAACGGCCTCCCCGGAACCGAATGCCTGGCCGGCAGGGACAGAGATTAAGCTGGCCCCGCCTACGGTAGGCGCCTCGGTCTATGCGGATGTGTACGTTTCGGGTAACGCCGGCAGAGGGTTTGAGCTCGTAGACGGTCCGATCGTCATCAACGAGCCGACCCGAATCGATGCGTTTGCCGCTATGGAAGGCGTTCCGGATGGGCCGGTAACGTCGTTCCAATATGATATTTTGAAGCAAACATCGGTTGCGGAAGCGAGAACCAAGTCTAAAGGCGAACACGTCTGGACGGAAGGCATCATCACGCATATCGAAGGCAGAGAAACTTATATCCAGGACGATACGGCCGGCATCGTGCTCTACGATTATCCGATTGGCGCAGGAGTGGGTGATCGGGTCAGCGTGGCCGGCGTGATGGAAATCTACAACAATTTGCAAGAGATCAAGCCGCATGCGCTGCTGCCGTATAACGTGACGGACAGCAACGTCGGACCGCCGCAGGCGGTACGGATTAGCGGAGCGGATCTTGCTGCAGACAAAGGGGAAGCTTACGAGGCAAGGCTGGTTTATTTGGAGGATGTGTCCATTAAGTCCGAGAATCGGGCGGGCGAGTTTACGGCCGAGCAAGGCGGGCACGAATTCATCATTTATTCCGGTCTGTCGAAGCTTGCTCCGGGTAAAACCTTCAGCCGGGTAACGGGCGTGGTGAAGCAGTACGACAATATCTACGAGCTGATCCCGCTAAGCAATGATGCCTTGATTGAAGACTTGTTCTCCGTGATCGCAAGCCCGGGGCCAGGCCCGATCATGATCGGAAGCACGGTAGAGCTGTCGAGTCCGACGACTGGAGCCAGCATCTATTATACGGTGGACGGAACGACTCCGACGACGGCAAGCACGCTGTACACCAAGCCGATTCAAGTGGACCGCGACATGACCATCAAGGCCATCGTGGTCTCTGGCACGAATGTGAGCAAAGTGTATGAGTTTGCTTACAAGGCGACACAGCAGCCGCGCATTGCGGACATTCAAGGCGAAGGACACGCCTCGCCGTATAATGGGCAAACCGTAAAGGGCATTGAGGGTATCGTTACGCAATACGGCTATACCTTCTCCAATGGCAGCATCAAGGGCTTCTATATCCAGGATGCAGAGCCGGATAATAATCCGAACACCTCCGATGCGATTTTCGTGTTTGGGACGGGCAGTACTAACCTGCCGGATGTAGGCGACCTTGTGTCCGTTACCGGCAAAGTGGCGGAATATAACGAAGGAAGCTCGTCCAATCTGACCTCAACCCAGATCGAGCTGCAATCGCTCACCGTAATCTCGGAAAATCAGCCGCTGCCGGAGCCGGTTACGCTGGGCAAGGGCGGGCGGCCGATCCCGGCATCGATCATCGATAATGACGGATTCCAGGTGTTCGATCCGGAAGAAGACGCTATCGATTTCTACGAATCGCTTGAAGGGATGCGGGTCAGACTGCCGGAGCCGACGATTATTAGTCCGTATTGGACGAGCAGCGGCACCTACAACATTCCGACCCGTGTCGAAAATAACGTTCCGGACGTCATTACGCCGGCAGGCGGTCTGGTGCTGAAGGAGCAAGGCAACTTCAACCCGCAGCGCCTGATCATCGCTTACGGGAATCCGGGGCAGGAAGTGAGCACGGGCGATACGTTTGCCGAGGATGTCATCGGCGTGATCGGATACAACAGCGGCAATTTCAAGGTCATTCCTCCAAAAGACGGGCTGCCTGCGATCGAAGGCGGTTCCTTTGAACAAGAGGTATCCACGATCGACGTGAAGGATGACCAGCTGCGCGTGGCGACCTATAATATCGAGAACTTTTACCCTGGCGTGGGCTCCGCCAAGATCAACAAGCTTGCGGATTCCATCGTGAGTCATTTGAAATCCCCGGACATCATTGGACTGGTCGAAGTTCAGGACAACAACGGGGAGAAGAATGACGGCACGACCGCGGCGGATCAAAGCTATCGGGCGCTGATCGAAGCGATCAAAGCGGCCGGCGGACCGGAGTACAACTTCACGGACATCGATCCGGTCAACAACAAAGATGGCGGTGCACCGGGTGCGAATATCCGGGTTGGCTTCCTCTATAACGCCGACCGCGTCAAGCTGTCGGAGAGCGTGAACGGCAAGAAAGGCTCCTCGACGGATGCGGTTGCCTATGATGCGGCCACGGATCAGCTTACCTACAATCCGGGCCGGATCGAACCGGAGAACAGCGCGTTCCATGCATCCCGCAAGCCGCTGGCCGCCCAGTTCGAATTCCGCGGCGAAAAAGTGATCGTCGTAGCGAATCACTTCAATTCGAAATCCGGAGACCAAGGGCCTTTCGGCAGCACGCAGCCGCCACTGCTATCCAGTGAGGCTCAGCGCCATCAGATTGCGGCTGTCGTGAACGGCTTCGTCAAGGATGTGCTGCAGGGCAATCCTGACGCGAATATCATCGTTCTGGGCGATTTGAATGATTTCCAGTTCACGCAGACCGGAACGATTCTGAAAGGCAATGAGCTCGACAATCTGATCGACATTCTGCCGCCGGGAGAGCGGTATACGTATACGTACGATGGCAACTCGCAGGTGCTTGACCATATTCTGGTCAGCAAGAATCTGACGAAGTCGGCTGAGGTTGACGTTGTCCATCTTAACGCCGATTTCCCGGCCTCCAAAGGCCGCGTGTCCGACCATGATCCGGTGGTCGCGCAGCTGGACCTGACGGGCGAGGCCGCTTCGGGCTTCCCGCTGACGATTCTGCATACGAACGATACGCACGCGAATCTGGATACCGTCAGCTCGCCCGACAACATCGCGCGCCGGGTGACGGCCATTAAAGAAGCGAAGGCTTCAGCGGTGAATCCGCTGCTTGTGGATGCGGGGGATGTATTCTCCGGGACGCTCTATTTTAATCAATATGAAGGACAAGCCGATCTGGCGTTCATGAATCTGGTTCAATACGATGCGATGACCTTCGGAAACCATGAATTCGACAAAGGATCCGAGGTGTTGAACGCATTCATCGAGAACGCAAAATTCCCGTTTGTGTCTTCGAATGTGAACTTCTCGGCAGATCCTGTGCTTCGGGAGAAATTCAACGATGGCGTCACGCGGGATGCCAAAGCCGCCAACATTTATCCGGCGGTCATCATGGAAGTGGACGGCCAGGAGGTCGGCCTGATCGGCCTGACCACCGAAGACACGGCGAACATTGCCTCTCCGGGGCCGGTCACGTTTGACGATGCCGTACAGAAGGCTAAGGATACCGTCGCGATGCTTCAGCAGGAAGGCATTAACAAAATCGTCGTGCTGTCGCACTTGGGCTACGACGTCGACGTAAACCTGGCCAAGGCCGTGGAAGGCATCGATATTATCGTGGGCGGGCACAGCCACACCAAGCTGGATCAAGCCGTCGTGGATCGTACGGACAGCGAGCCGAAGCTGATCGTACAGACCGGCGAGAAGGGTCAATTCCTAGGCAGGCTGGAAGTCGTGTTCGACGACGAGGGTGCTCTGCAGGATTGGAACAGCCGCTTGATCTCGGTTGATGAAAAAGATAGCAGCGGCCAGTACGTGATCCAGCCGGATGCCGAGGCGCTCAACCTTCTGAATACGAAATATAAGCCGGGCGTAGAGGAACTGAAGCAGACGGAGGTCGGCTATACGGAGGTTAAATTAAACGGTGTCCGGGCCGATGTGCGGACGAAGGAGACCAATCTTGGAAACCTGATTGCCGACGGCATGCTGGATGCGGCGCGGGCAGCGGGAACGAATGCGGTGATCGCGCTGCAGAACGGCGGAGGCATCCGGGAGTCGATCGAAGCCGGCAAGGTTACGATGGGCGACATCATGACGGTCCTGCCGTTCAACAACGATCTGGTTACCATCACCCTGACCGGTCAGGAAATTAAAGAGGCGCTGGAAAACGGAGTGTCCAAAATCCCTGCCCAGGACGGACGGTTCCCGCATATTGCCGGCATGAGGTTCTACTATGATTCCACGAAACCGGCCGGTGAGCGTGTGCTCCGCATGGAAGTGAAGGGCAAGAACGGCTATGAGCTGATCGATCCGAAGCAATCGTACGAGGTTGCTACGAACGCGTTTACCGCCAAGGGCGGCGATTTCTACGCATCGCTAGAGAAGGCCTATCAGGAAGGGCGCGTAAAGCTGCTTTATCTTCCGGACTATGAGGTTTTCTCGGGTTACGTGAAAAAGGTAGGCACGATTACGGACAAAACCTCGGCAGTCGAAGGCCGGATCGTTGACTTGAAGGGAGCACCGCTTCCTGGAGGACCGGATCCAGGGCAGCCAGGACAGCCAGGGCAGCCTGGCCAGCCGGGAAATCCAGGCACACCGGGTTCCCCTGGACCGGCAACCCCTCCGGTGAACCCGCCGGGTACCGGCACGCCATCGCCTGCAGAGCCGGGCAAAGTCAAGGTGCAGGTTCAAGTGAAGGATGGAGAAGCTTCCGGCACGGTGACCGGGTCTGCCTTGAAGGATGCGTTGAAGCAGCCGGCTGGCGGAAAAGTAACGGTCGAGGCCGTTAGCGCGCAGCCTTTCCAATCCACTTCGATTACGGTGGATAACGAAGCGTTGCAGGCTTGGCTTGCCCAAGCAGGCGTCCAGGTGCTGAGCGTCGTAACGCCTTACGGAAGCTTCGAACTGCCGAAGAAGGAGATTAACCTTCAGGAATTGGCGAAGCAGATTGGGACGGATACCGCCGGGATTCGCCTGGTTGTCCGGGTGGCCAAGGATACCGACGCGCTGAAGGCAGCTGCAGCCCAGGGCTATCGCCCGCTGCAAGCGGTGAACTACGCTGTAGAGGCGCATGCTTCCAGCGGCAAAACCGCGCAGTTGAATGAGTATGCCTCTTACGTGAAACGCTCGGTCGCGGTGGATCAGACCGGGCCGGCCAATTCGCTGGCGGTGGTGCGTCTGAACGAGGGACGCTACACACCGGTGCCGTTCAAAGTGAATGGGCAGCAGGTCGATATCTACAGCCGGGAGAGCGGGACTTATCTTGTTCTCCGGAATACGGCCACGTTCCCAGACATCGGTTCCCACTGGTCGAAGGGGGACGTTGAATCACTCGCTGCCAAGATGATCGTAACCGGACGTTCGGAGCAAGCCTTCGTGCCGGATGCTCCGATCACGCGGGCGGAGTTTGCAGCGCTGATTGTAAGGGCACTCGGTCTGAGTGCTGCTGCGGGACCGGGTTCCTTCGAGGATATATCGGTATACGATTGGCATGCCGGTTCGATCCGGGCGGCTGTGGAAGCGGGCATCGTCAATGGTTATTCGGACGGCACATTCCGGCCGGACCGGACGATTACGCGCGAAGAGATGGCGGCTATGGCGCATAAGGCGCTGGAATACGCCGGGTACGAGCAAGGCGGCGATGTGCCAATCCGCTTCGCTGATGAGGCTCATATCGGTGCTTGGGCCGAGGAAGCGGTGCAAGTTTTAGGCGAGCTTGATATTCTGAACGGCGATAACCGACAGCGGTTTGCGCCGAAGTCCCATGCAACGCGAGGCGAGAGCGCCGCGGTGCTGAACCGGATGCTGGGCAAGCTGACCTTTGCGAAGTAACATGGGCGCACATCATCGTGCGAAATGTACGGCAGCGTGTCGCGCTGCTGTGAGGATTGACCGCAAAAGAGCTGTTCCCTGTGGGAACGGCTCTTTTTTTTTTGTACCCAAATGTGACCCATCTGCGTCCATAACTGTGTTAAGGGTAAAAGGAGGTCTGAAACACCATGCAGACATATTCGCTCCGGCCGGGCGGGGATATTGCGGAAGCCTATGAACTTTACGGCGGCATGCTGTTCAAAATTGCGATGGTATACCTTGGAAACAAGCAGGATGCCGAGGAAGCCATGCAGGAAACGTTCATCAAGCTGATGAACAAAGCACCTGTGTTCACAGACAGGGAGCACGAGAAAGCCTGGCTGATCCGGGTGATTACAAACCAGTGCAAAAACATGCTGTCCAGTTTGTGGCGCAAACGGGTGACCCGAATGGAGCATATGGACGATTACTTCGAGGAGCCGTCGGAACGTCTGCTTATGGATCATGTGATGGGCCTGCCTTTTAAATACAAGTCGGTTATTCATCTGTTTTATTACGAGGATTATTCGGTGCGGCAAATCGCCGGCATTCTCCAGATCAGCGAATCTGCCGTCAAGATGCGTCTTCAGCGCGGCAGAAAGCTGCTGCGAATGGACCTGGAAGGGGAGGAGCGCCCATGAACCGGAATGATTACAAGAAATTGATAAATCGTATAGAACCTGATCAAGGATTGGAGGAACGTCTCATGAATGGAATCCGAGAAAAAGAGCAAGAGAAACATCCGCCGATAAGGAGAAGCCGGATCGGCATGGCTGGCGTTGGCGCTGCCGTTATGCTAGGCGTGGTGCTGGTGATATCGATCATCTGGCAGACAGAGAATACGCCTATAGCGGAAGCGCCTGCTGTGACGCCGACCGTGAGCGATGGCCAGGACGCACTGCCCGGGATGGAGGGTCCTCGGGATCCGGCCGAAGCCGGGCACGAGAAGGTGGAGCTTCCTGCGATCGAGCTTCCGAAAGACGACGGCGTCATGATGGATATGATCGGCCTGGTCGTCTATAAAGGCAACATTTACACCCAGACAGGGACGCAGATCACGGCCGAGACGGCCAAGGAGCTGCGCGGAGAGAAGCTCGGCAGGACGACGGCGGGCATTACGGAATGGAGCACGCAGGCGGATTATACGGAGCTTGCCTCCACCATCGGCGAGGCGGATATTTACGCGGTACAGGGGTACGATGAGACGTTTCGGATCATGTCCTATGAAGAGCACGACGGTCAGGTCTTTGCCGAGTTATATGAGCATTTGAATGGCATTACCGTTATGCGGGGTGAGGATATCGCGGGCAAGCTTAAGCTTGACGGCCGGATCGCCTCAGCGCAGTGGCAGGACTTTGACAGCTGGAATATGGGGGAGACCCGTCTCGAGGAGCTGCCCGCGGATGCTTCACTGGACGCTTTCATCAAGGCGTTATATGAGGCAAAGCCGGTTGCGGAGAACCAGCTGATGGAAGCCGGAATATACGATGCCGGTTCGGGTGAACAGAAATTCTTATATCTGAATCTGGAGGATGGAACCAAGGTAGAGCTGCGGCTGTTCAAAAGCGGGCCTTATGCAAAATACAGCCATGCGCAGGTGTTTTTCGAAATGGATGCCGAGGCCTTCGGCGCGCTATGGGATCGCATGGAGTAGCATAAATGGAGTGCCTTTGATTATAGGAAACGTTGACTTTATGAAAAAAGAGCGACCCTTGGGGCCGCTCTTTTTTTGGGTCACTCGTTGGATGAGCCAGCCGAGCTGATGCAAATGGGTTGAGTTACCGCGGATGAGACGCTGGGTTCAACGGATGAAGCCGGTTTAACTTTGATTCGAGGTGATTCCATGTTGGTCCAATGTTGGTCCAATGTTGGTTCAATGTTGATCCAATGTCGATTCCATGTTGGCTTGGTGGTTGGCCCATTGTTTGTTCGATGATGTTGGCTCATTGCTGCGACATGGACGAGAGGTACGACCTGGTAACCCGAGGGCCTTCGGCCTTCGGGTCCATTCGGAGTTTGCCGGATCAGAACGGATTCAGCACATGATAGAATACGTTTGGCGACGCCATCCGGTAATAGTGGCTGCACCAGCCGACGCCTTTGTGGTTGAAGCGGTTGGTGGTGCTGAACACGAGCCGCTCCTGCTCCAGCTCCTCGAGCCGCGGGATTCGTCCGTCCACATAATCAAGAATGCGGAGCGATGCGGTGTCCAGGCGGGTGAGGACGCCGCCGTAGCGGATATCGATGACCTCCCAGCCGAAAGGCTTGAACATCCGGTGCCACTGGATGCGGTGCGAGGCGCGCAGGTCACGGACGGCATCCGCGATGGCAGGAAGCACGCTTTTGGCGATTTGCCGCAGCGACTCGTGATCCTTGGCATCATAGGCATGCTTCAACGTAATGCCGATTTCGCTTTTGCGCTTCAATACGGCGCTCAGCTTTTCCGGCATGTCGAACAGATAATCCAGCCCGGCATCCGGGCAGCGCTTGTCGCGAATGCGCTGCTCCAGCTCCGCGTAATGGTTCGCGAGGTCCAAGCCCTCAATCTGCTTGTCGAATAAACCGAGAAGCACATCCTGGTACAGCAGAAATTTAGATGGATTACTTTGCTTCGCATTGTTCGGCTCCTGGCCCGGAATTTCGTCCAGATCTTTGAGCAGCAGAAAGGTGTCCATCTCGATGCCCGTGCAGAATTTTACCCGTTCGGCCAAGTGGGCCCAGGAGGGTTTTTGCTCCGAGTAGGCATGCTCTGCGTATAACTGAAGGCCCAGCAGGGCCGCGAACGGATTGCCCTCATTTCCGTCGTCTCCCCACATGGTTGCGTATACCTCGCGGATGCCCTCCTGCTTACACATCTGCAATGCGACATCGGATGCGTTAAGGGAGAGCCCGTAATTGACGCCGAACGTATTGAAAATCCAAACCGCGCCGGCAAAGACGAGGTTGCAGCCGAGAGGACGGTGATTTGCGATCAACTTCTCATAGTCCCCCGGCTCCATGTGGGTATAGTCCCAGTACACCATGTCCACGTCCTTCGGGATGCGGCGGGCCATCTCTTCCGGGATCGAGGTGTCCTTAGCGTAATATGCCGCATCGCCGCCTCCGCCTGAAGCGAGCTTGAGGAACATGTCGCTCCACATCATCGGCTTGAGTCCGCGCTTGCGGACGGCAGCCAGCACTTTGTCCAGGTGCGCGAGCATGATGTCGAAGCGGCTCTCATATCCGTTCAGGTCCAAATATTTGCCGCGGCCGAGCTCCTCCGCCTCGTCCATGCCGATGTGGATTTTCTTGCTGCGGAACGGGGCGGTGGCTGCTTCGATCATCCGTTCAATAAGGGAATCGGTTCGCTCGCTGCCAACGAGCAGCGCTCCCTTCGTATCGCGGTAATGCTTGATCGGCTCCCACTTCAGGAATTCCTCCAGATGTGCCAAGGTCTGGATGCTCGGGAACGCCTCAATGCCGAATTGATCGGCATAGTCGTCGATTTCCCGCAGCTCCTCCTGCGTATAGCGGCCCCGCATATATCCAAAATAGGGCTCATCATCGATCTCGTACGTATCCTCCATATACAGCATGACGGTATTCATGCCCATTAAGGCGAGTTTATTCAGCATCAGCTTGAAGCTCTCTACCGTGAGCACTGCATTGCGGGACAGGTCGAGCATAGGCCCGATCTGGTCGAATTGTTGTTGTTCCCGAATATGGAAGGCTTCGCGCTGGCGGCTGTGCTGAACGAGCAGGCCCAATCCACGGAAGAATTGATGCTTCGCCCCATAGCGGATGTAGGCATGGTCCGCTTCGCGGCCGACCACGAGTTCGCCCTCCGACTGTCCGATGCGGACAGGAAATCCGTCCTCACTCATCTCCACGCCAAGCTCATGCAACAATATCCGGGCACCGGATTCAATATCCGCGGTTAGGCCCTCGAAACGTAATTTCATCGAGATAATCCCCCTGTTTCACGATTTTTACGTCACAACATTATATCATTATAATGTTTAATGGTATTGCAATCGTGGGCGGAAAGCAATAAGGATTTTATCAAGCCGGGCTGAACCGGTTTCTTAACAGCAATCTGTAACTCATTCCAAATCCGCGGTATCGAATCGAGGAAAAAATTCTGTTGACACTGGTAAATTACGGGTGTATTTTAGATACAAATCGTTTTTGCAAAAACGTTTTGCATACCAAGCTACTACCCCAATCGATCGTTTATGTTATTATGATATCGCTTACACGGATTACATATGATTTCATTCGAGATAAGGAGATAACCATGGCAGCAACCATTAGAGACGTCGCCCGCGAAGCGGGAGTGGCAGTATGTACCGTATCCTTCGCGATGAATGGATCGGCCCATGTGGCCGAAGCGACGAAGAAACGCATTTTTGAAGCAATCGAGAAGCTGAATTACCGGCCGAATCAATCGGCGCGCGGATTAGTGACCAAGAAGACGAACAACATCGGCTTGGTCGTCGAGGACACCGTAGACGGGCTGGAGAACAGCATTCTTCTTGACGTGATCAAGGGTCTCGGGCAGGCGACGGGAGATAATAATTACGATCTGCTGCTCTCCTTCCAGAAGCCCAGCACAAGCAAGCTTGCGGATCATCTGCTCGACGTGTACCGGAAGCAGTCGGCCGACGGCCTGATTTTGATGGGGGCAGCCATCAATCAGCCATTCGATGAATTGATCAAGAACCGCTTCCCGTTCGTGCTGCTTGGAAGGCCCGCCATCCCGGGTCTATGCCACAGCGTTAACGCGGATAACGAACAAGGGGCATACGAAGCGGTGAAGTATTTAGTCGGCAAGGGCCACCGCCGCATTGCGCTTATTACGCCATGCACGCTGGAGGTGGATGCCTCGCTTGACCGGTATAACGGGTATCGTCTGGCGATGGAGGAATTCGTGGGCCGGTTCGACGAGCAGCTGGTTGCCATCGGTTCGTTCGAGCAGGACAGCGGATATGCGGAAACCGAGAAGCTGCTGAGCCTGAAGGACCGCCCAACCGCTATTATCGCAGGCCGGGACGTCATTGCCTCCCGCGTTGTGGAGCGGGCGCAGGAGCTCGGCTATGCAGTGCCGGACGACGTAGCGGTCATCGGCTTCGACAATACCGTCGTATCCCAGCTGGCCCGTCCGTCCATCACCTCGATCGAGCTGCCGATGCGACAGATGGGACTCGAAGCGGCGAAGCTGCTGATGAAGCTGATCGACGGCGAGATCGGCTTTGATGATATCCAGACCATTGTACTGCCTTGCACCGTGTGCGAAAGAGAATCGACCTGATAACGAATAGATTTCGTTGGACGGTTCTTTTTTTAAGCCATACAAAAACGTTTTTGTACCCCATCGTCATTGAAGGGAGTGATGCAGGTCAACTTGATCAGCTTAGACTTCACATAAATGTAAGCGAATACATTGAACGCTTAGGGGGAGTGAAAGTCATGTTTCCATTTCGAAGATTCGTTAGCCTCATCCTGATCACCTCGCTCATTACGCTGCTCGCCGCTTGTTCCGGCGGCAGCGCCAACCGTGCCGAACCGGCACCGACTCCCGTTAGTAACGACAATAACGACAATACGACACCCGCAGAACCTGCTACCGGCCAGCCGGCAGCACCATCAAAAAGCGGCACCATCCAGATCTCCTTGCGCGGAGCCTCCGCTGAAGTATGGGGCAAGGTAGCCGAAGCCTATATGGCGAAGCATCCTGACGTTAAAGTCGTCGTGGATATCAAGCCGGCCGAGGGGTACCGGGATTGGTTGCAGGCCCAGTTTGCCGCCGGGGAACCGGAGGCCGATTTTGTGAACACGAATGAGAACAGCGATCTGAATGAAGACCAGAAATTCGTCGATTTCAAGCCTTGGCTGGAGACGGAGAACCCCTATACGGGGAAGCTCTGGAAGGAAAGCTTCAATCTTGACGGCATGGGCGTCAATTTGGATGATCCTAACCTGCAAACGCTGCAAGCGCTGAACTTCGAATCGGTGCAAATTTTGTGGATGTACAACAAAGAGATGTTTGAGAAGGCCGGCATCACAGACACCCCGAAAACCTTTAACGAGCTGACCGCGGCTTTTGACAAGCTGAAGGCAGCAGGGTACATCCCGTTTACGATCGGCGGCAATGCGCTCTCCTTATGGAGCGGTCAGGCAGGTTGGCTGATGCGCATTTATCCGGACCAGTATTTCCGCGACTATGTGGAGCTGATCCGGTCCAAGCCGGAAGATTATACCTATATGCCGAGCATCGACGATAACTGGAAGTTCGATCTAAACGATCCGTACAACGATTCCCGTTCCAATGTGTCGACGAATGAGCTGCGGATGTATAAGGCAATCAAAGACAAGGTCGGTCCATACAAAGTCGAGGGCAATCCTGCTTGGCGCGAGGTGTTGACCAATCTGAAGACCTTGTTCAGCTACGCACCCGAGGGATTCATGGGCATGTCGGAGGAGCAGGCCTACAAGCTGTTCCTAACCGGCAAGGCCGCAACCATGGTTGCGCTGCCGTCCTCTTATTGGCAGCTTCCGAAGGATTTTGCCGATGCGGAGAAGACGGGCGAGAGCGGAGGCGTAAAATCATTCGATTTCGGATTCTTCAACATGCCTTCCATGGAAGGGGAGCTGGTGCAGGCGCCTGCTAGAACGATCCATATCTATACCGGTTTTTACGGCTTTGTCAAAAAGAATGCGGAGCAGACCGCACTGAACATTGATTTCATGATGTATCTGACCAGTCCGGAAGGATACAAGGTATACCTTGAGGCTGTTCAAAACTCCAAGGATGCTTCCTTAAGCGGCGCTCCGCTGTTAAACGATATCGAGCTGCCGGAGGAAATGAAGAAGACATTCGAGTCGTTCGACGCGATCGGAAACACGGAAGGACTGAACAGCCCGGGCAATGTGCTGGCGCGCGGTCTCCACGACTATCAGCCGTCCGTGCAGAGCTACATCGGCCTCATCTCCAAATATTTCAACGATGAAATCGATGTGGACCAATTGCTGAAGCAGTACCAGGCCGACATTGATGCCAAGTTTGAGGCTATGCTGAAGGAACGCAAGAAGGAGCTCTCCGACCTTGAGCATCCGGAGCGGCAGCCGCCGGTTAGGCAGTAGCATGCGAAATCGTGAAGCGCAGGGTACCGTTTTAAACAAAAAGGGGTACTCGTATCGAACGGTCCTGCGTTTCCACTTGGCATGGAAGGGAGTGTGAACATAAGGTTATGCGGGCAATCAAATCCATCCTATTAGTACTGCTGCTGCTATGTCTGTGGATCCCGCCGATTTATGCCTCCGTGCCGATCTGGACCATGGAGCAGGGGCTGACGATCAAAGCGGTGTCCATCTCCGAAGACGGCGAGCAGGTGGCGGTCGGCACGCAGAATGCAACCGCAATATTGCTTCAGCAAGATGGCACGCAGCAGTTCGAATTTGCGGCAAAAAACGTCGTTACCGGTGTCGCGCTTCTGAATGACGGGCAGATGCTGGTCTCCTCCGACGACCGGCATCTGTATAAGCTTGATGCGAAGGGCGAGGAGATCTGGAGCCGGGATTTCCGAAAAATGATCAAGAATTTATCGGCAACACCGGACGGCAAACGAGTGATCATAACGCTCCACAACGAAAGCGTGATTCGTTTGCTGGACGAACAGGGAGAGGTGCTGCAAGAGATCCCTGTGGGCATCGCCGTGAAGACAGCAGCCTTATCGCCGAATGGGCAATGGCTGGCAGCGGGTGCGGCCAATCAGTATGCTTATATGTTCGGCCCTTCCGGAGAGCAGCTATTTCAGATCCCCCTAGATGGTGATATCCAGCATGTGGCTGTCAGCGACAATGGCACGCTGGTCGTAGGATCGTCCAACAACAAGGCGGTCATCTACTCGTCCGAAGGCGACAGCCTTGGCGAATTGGTGACCAAGGACAAGGTCACATCTGTCCATATCACCAATGATGGAGCATTTGTTGCGGCCGCTGATTATTCCGGCAATTATTACGTGGCGGACGAGGGCGGCTCTCTGCTGTGGAGCACGAAGGAGGTTGGTGCCGGCCAGCAAATCCGATTCAGCGCTGACGGCACGAGGCTCTTTGCAGGATCGGATCAAGGAGCCGTTTTCCAATATGAAGTCGGAGCCGTGCTTGCGCAAGGCAAACAAGCGGCGATGACTCAGAAGATGCTTCAAATCGGGGCGGTCGTGGTCTCCATCGTGCTGATCGCACTGTTGTTCCTGTGGCTTTGGCGCAAGAAGCCCCACATCCTTCAGCGATTGTGGAGGAGCAAGCTGGCCTATGCCATGCTTCTGCCGAGCTTCACGCTTCTGATCATATTCCTGTATATCCCGGCTTTCTCCGGCTTGATTCATTCCTTATATGACTGGAATCCGGGGGCCAGGAGCGAATTCATCGGCCTGGACAATTTCAGGCGCATGCTGAATGATCCGTACGTCACTAAAGGCGTGGGCAATCTTCTGATCCTGATCGTGACCGGGCTGATTAAGGCTCTCATCCCTCCGCTGATTGTAGCGGAGCTGATCTACCATCTGAGAAGCAAGAGATCACAATACGTATTCCGTACGTTCTTTGTTATTTCCATGGTCATTCCATCCGTCGGCATGCTGCTGGTCTGGCAGGATATGTATGATCCGAACATCGGTCTCGTGAATCAGGTTCTGCGGATGATCGGGCTCGGATCGCTTAGCCATGCATGGCTGGGAGACCCGAATACCGCGCTGTGGGCTATCATCATGATGGGCTTCCCGTTCGTCGGCATTCTTCAGCTGCTGGTGCTCTACTCGGGGCTGATCGCCATTCCGGACGAGGTCATTGAAGCGGCCAGGATCGACGGGGCCAAATCCTTCCGGATTATCCGCACCATCCATCTGCCGCTGCTGGCCGGGCAATTCAAGCTGCTGATCGTGCTCGGGCTGATCGGCATCATCCAGGACTTCGGCTCGATTCTGATCGTAACGGGGGGCGGGCCGGCGGATTCAACCTACGTACCGGCGCTGCAGATGTATTTTGCCGCTACGAAATTCAATGATCTGGGGTATGCCTCGGCGCTCGGCGTCAGCATGTTTGCCATCATAATGATCATTACGGTCATCAATATGAAATTTATCAAAACGAATACGGACTAGGAGGGGAGCGGCATGAATACCAAGGCAAGGCTTGTTCAGCAGTCGGCGCTTTATGTGCTGCTTACGGTTTTTGTAGGATTAACCCTCGCCCCGATCGTCTTTACGCTGATCTCATCCTTCAAAAATAACGCCCAGATTCTAGGAGGCATCTGGACGCTGCCCGTCCCGGCGCAAATCGGCAATTATGCGGAAGCGTTCGCGGCCATTTGGCGCTACACCTTGAACACCGTGCTGTATGCGGCGGTGGGAGGCACGCTCGTGGTGGCCTTGTCCGCTGTGGCGGGCTACACCTTTGCCAAGAAGGAATTCCTCGGCAAGGAGTTGCTCTTCATGATGATGCTCGCGATCATGATGATCCCGGGCGTGATGACCCTTATCCCGTCGTACGTGCTGTATGCGAACCTGGGCCTGGTCAATACGCCCTGGGTTATTATTATCAGCGCCGCGGCTGGAGGACAAATCTTCGGCACGTTTCTGTGCAGAAGCTTCATGGCGGGGATTTCCAATGAGCTGTTTGATGCGGCCAAAATCGACGGCGCAGGCGAATTCGTCGTTTTTACGAGAATGGTGCTGCCGTTGTCGGTTCCGGTTCTCATGACCCTGATGATCATGCAATCGGTCGGTATTTACAACGACTATATTTGGCCGCTGCTCACGATCAAATCGAACAGCATTCAGATGATTGGCGTCGGTCTTACGCAGTTTACGAACCAGTTCGGCATATCCAACATGGGCGTGGAATTCGCAGCTTATATCATTTCGGCGATTCCGCTCGTGCTGCTGTTCAGCTTCGGGATGAAGTACTACATTCAAGGGGTTACGCAGGGTGCCTTGAAAATATAAACGACGGACCAAATGGAGAGAGATGGATGAATATACACAGACAAGCGGAGAAGATTCCCAGCTGGATCTGGCACCCGGAACGGGAAGGCAGACGACGGATCGTGCTGGAGAGATCCTTTGTTCTGCAAGAGGCGGAGCGGATAGAGATGAAGCTTGCCTGCACGGGAGAAGTGGAAATCATGCTGAACGGAGCGCCCGTTGGTCGCGTTGCGGAGCACGCCAGGCATACGTCGGCATTCTTCAAGGTAGAAGGATTGCCGGACCGGCTGGAGCCGGGGGCGTACACGATTCGTTTGGAAATCCGCAACACGGTATCGATGCCCATGCATCCGATCAACATGCATCTGCACGACCGCTCGGTCGGCTGTATCGCGTATATAAGCGGAAGTGAAGGATTGTGGCTGGCCACGGACGAGACCTGGAGCGCTGGCGATTCCCCCGCCGAAGTGGTGTGCGTATGGGGCGAGGAGCCCTTCGGTGATCTGGACGGGGCTCCCGGCTGGTTCATTGCCGGCGGTTACGGCGATATCGCTACCGAGCCGATCCATGGCGTGAACGTTATGTCGGTTAACGGCATGGTGGCGGACTCTGATCAGGATGGCGCCTTTCTTCTACAAGGGACTACAACCGGACCGATCCTCCTGGGGGAGGTAAAGGCCCGGAACGAGCGGCATATTTTCTACCATCTCCTGAAGCAGGGCGAGTGGAAGGAACGCCGGACGCAGCAGCGCCAGCTGGATTTAAGCCGGGTGCCGCAGCTGCTGCTTGAACTGCCTCAGGAGCTGAACGTGCGGTTTTGGGTCGAGAACAGGGGGGATACGGAGATCGGTCTGTTATGGAACGGCGCGGAATCTTTGCAAGAGCTGCTGCATTACGACGGATGCATGACCGAATGGCTGACCGTGCCTGCGGGGAGCGCCGTCGCAACCAATCCCCAAGGCATGCGCTACGTCAGGATGTACGTGAGCGGGGATTGCGGAGCGCCCTTCCAAGCCGAGATTCGGCTGGAGGCTGCCGGCGTTGCACTGAACCAGGTCGGGCAATTGCAGGTCGATCAGCCGTTGATGCGGCGAATCTATGATGTATCGGTCCATACAAGCCGGGTATGCCACCAAATCGGGCTGTGGGACGGCATCAAGCGGGACCGTCTGAATTGGGCGTACGATATTTATTTGGCAGCCAAAACCGAATATTCGCTGTGGGACGATTACTCCGTCCTGAAACGGTCGCTTCGCGAGCTGGGCCGGACGCCTTACGGCTATTGGATGAACAATCTGCCCTCCTATACGCTGTGGTGGCTCAGCAGCATTTGGGAGTACTACTTTGAGACGGGCGACCGTGCGTTTGTGCTGGAGCTCCGGGAGGAGCTGCTGCGGCATATCGCCTGGGTAAGGGCGAATGCGGATGCCGGCACCGGGGTGTTCATGCCGGAGGCCGAGGGGACTTACTCCTTCATCGAATGGTCGCCGATGGCCGAGTCCGAGTCCTGGGCGTGCTTGAATGCGATTTATAGCATGACGAAGAGCCAAATGCAGCAGCTGGCAGGGGATATACCGGAGCTTGGCATTCAGTGGGGTGAGCCGCGCGCGGAGCTTGACGAGAGCCGATTCATCGGCTCCTCCTACGCGTTGCTGACTTCGGTCATCGGCATTAAGAGCGGGTATGTCGGTAAAGAGCATGCACGCCGGTTTCTGCTTGGCTATCGGCTGAGGGACCCGCTCACCCCGCTTTCGGCTTATTGGCTGGCCGAGTGCTATTCGGAGCATGGAATGCACGAGCGGGCGTGGGAAGTGATTGCCACCGTGTGGGGGACGATGCTGGATGCGGGAGCAACGACCTTTTGGGAAGGCGTGAGGCTGACGCCGAGCAGCGATATTCACCACGCGCTGACCACATATACCGCGTACAGCTCCTACAGGATGAGTCTGTGCCATAGCTGGTCCAGTACGCCGGTCGTGTGGATCGCCAAGTATGTGCTCGGCATTCGGGCGCTTTCTCCCGGATATGAACGCATTGCGTTTGAACCTCATGCCATCGGAGGGCTAACGGCAGCAAGCGGCGTGATCCCGAGCCCGCGGGGACCCATTTCGGTGGAGTGGAGATTGGAGAAGGACGGTCGTATGATCAAATCGGCCCGCATCCGAGGGGCGGAGCTGGCAGGGAGGCTGGGATGAAAGCTGAATTGCACAAAAAGAAGGCGTCATGGCAGGCGAGCTGGATCTGGGGAGACATTCCCCCCAATACGCCGAATGTTTACCTGGAGGCTCGAAAGAGCTTTGATCTTGAAAAATCAGCTTCCCGAGCCCGGCTGTTCGTGTCGGCGAATCAAAAATATCAGGTGTACCTCAACGGAAGCTTTGCGGGAAGAGGCCCGTCTCCCGCTGACCTTCAGTGGAAATATTACGACGAAATCGACGTAACCGGCCTGATCCGCTCAGGAAGGAATGCGCTCGCGATCGTCGCCTACAACTTCGGAACCTCCGATATCGTGACAGGACAGATGCAGGGTCCGGGCGGCCTCATCGCTGAGCTGGAAATAGAGATGGGCGACGGGACACTGGCTGTTATTGCAACGGATACCGACTGGAAGGTCCGCCGTTCGCCAAGGTGGATGGCCCAGGTCTCCAGGCAGCATTTGTGGAACGGTTTCCGCGAAATTTACTTGGCGGAGAAAGAGGATGGCTGGGAGGAGCCCGATTATCACGATGCTTCATGGGCCGGAGCATCCGTAGTCGCCGCTGCGCTGGATCCGGACTCCCCTTGGCCGCGGCTGCTTCCCCGGGAGATTCCGCCGCTGGAACGGGTATTGGCGAAGCCGGCTGCGATCGTCCGGACGGACTCCAATTTCGGGGTCAGCGCCGGAGAATGCCGAATGCTGGCCGAAGCAGCGCAAGCATCGGCCGGAGCCGGCGGCAGCGGCTGGGATAGCTGGACGCTGGATGCAAGCGCCCCCGGATCGCTCCCCGGGGTGGTGTTCGACTTCGGCAAGGAAACGGTAGGGTACCCCGAGCTGGAGGTTCATGCCCCGGAAGGCGGCGTCATCCAGCTGTCGTATGGGGAATCGCTGGAGCTGCAGCTGTACGATACGTTTATTCTGCGTCCAGGGATGAACCGGCTTAAGCCGTTCGGTCGGCGGGCATTCCGGTTTCTGCAGGTGTCGTGCCAGGCGACGCCGGTTCCGTTGAAGGTGGCGAATTTTGCCGTCGAATCCGTGCATTATCCGTTTGACCGGTCCGGTTATTTCCGAAGCAGTGATGAGCGGCTCAACCGGATCTGGGAGGTCGGCGTCTACACGACCCTCGTCAACAGCCAGGATCATCTGCTGGATTGCCCGCTGCGGGAGGAGGCGCTATGGGTAGCGGATGCCGTGGTAATGGGCAAAGTGATTTACCATGCTTTCGGCGACGAACGGCTGCTTCGTAAATGCTTGCTGCAAGGAGCGCGCATTCAGAATCCGGACGGCTCCATTCCGGGTACGGGACCGGAGCGAAATTCGTTCCTGCTGCCGGATTTCTGTGCGCACTGGCTGTTCGGCGTGCACGCCCATTGGCTCTACACGAAGGACCGCGGGTTTCTCGGCGAAATCTGGCCAGCGGTCGAGCGGCTCATGGCGTGGTTCCGGGACCAGGAGGATTCCAGCGGCTTGTTTGCACGGGCCGACAGGCCAGGCTGGTGGTGCTTTATCGACTGGGCCGATTACATCGATCGGCGGGACCGGGTGACGGCCGTTTCCTGCTTCTATTACAAGGCGCTGGGATTGGCGGCGGATCTGGCTGCCGAGATGGATCTCCACGATTTGGCAAGGCAGTGGCGGGAGCATGCGGCCCGGCTGAGGACGGCGATCCGGGGGCAGATGCGGAAGCCCGGCGATATCGTATTCGCTGATTGCATCGGTCCGGAAGGGTTGTCGGCTCAGATCACGGCTCAGACCAATTTTGCTGCCGTCTGGTCGGGCGTTATGGATCCGCAGGAAGCCGATCGGTTTCTGGATGAATGGTATGAGGCCGGGAAGCTTCCTCCTTTAAAGGGCGCTTTCTTCTATCATGTGGTCCTTGAAACGCTAATCGGCAAAGGGAGAACCCGGCGCGCGCTGGACCTTATTCGCGAATACTGGGGCGGAATGCTGGACCGCGGAGCGACGACCTGGTGGGAGACGTTCGATCCAGCCCTGCCGTTCAGCACGGTGCCGAGTCCGTATCAGGGACACACGCCGACCTATCTGATCGATCATATCCCTGTGAGCTTCAGCCATGGTTGGGGGGCGTCGCCCAGCTATATTTTGACCCAATATGTGCTGGGATTGGATTTGAGACGGCTTGGCGATCGGGAGGTGCGAATTGAATTCGATCCGGGTGATTTGTCCGAGGCGGAAGGAGCAGTGCCAACCCGTTACGGGCTGATTGAAGCCCGCTGGAATCGAAAGGAAGGGGGAGGTTTGCGCTATGAGCTGACGATTCCGCAATGCCTGACGGTGAAGGCTGAGCAAGGAACGGAGCTTGTTGTGAGCACACGAGAAGGGATGATTGTGTAACGGATCCGGAACAATGCGGAGGAGAGCGGAAAGGGGGTGAATGGTGAAGCAGCAGTAATATCCGTGTGTGAACATATTCATAGCCATGCGAGGAGGATTGAACGTGAATAAGCTGAAGAGGTTCATGAAACCGCTGCTCGTTGCCGCCATGGCGGCGATTGCCCTGCAATCATTCCCTGCGGGGATTGCCCTTGCAGGTACGTATGACCCTGACCTGACAGCATCTGCCCATGTCAGAAGCGTCTCGGGTTACACGCCGTCCATCATCATCGATGATTTTAATCAGCCTGACGAGGTGAACCAGCCGGGGAAATGGAGCGCGGGAGCCGGTGCGGAGAACGTTACCTATGCCGACCGGTATGCGAACGGCCCGAATACGCCTTATGAGGGAAGCCATACGCTGGAGATTTGGTCGGACCAAGTCAAAGCCTATGAATGGAGAACCGTATCCAAGGAGTTTGAACAGCCCATTGACTTATCGGGAGTAAACTATTTAACGTTTGCGGCAAACAGCTATGGCTGGCAGACGGAGGATTATCTCATTAAGGCGACGTTGTTTAACGGAGACGAAGCCTACGAGAGCATTGCCAAGATCAACCCGAACAGCTGGAACAAAATCGCGGTATCCATCGAGGATTGGGCGCATCGGGATGCGATCACGAAGATCGAATTCGCGTTCATGCTCAATTTTGACCACGGCGGCTTGAAGCCAGGAGATCCCGGCTATGAATATTGGGGAGGCAATTATCAAATCGATTATCTCAGCGGGTCGAACGCGATCGGCATGGACTTCAGCATCGACGGTGAAACGGAAGGATTTACCGCGCAGGGGGCGGCCGTGAGCGCGGCCGGCGGCGAGCTGCTGCTGGATGTGTCGGATGCTGCTCCGGTGCTGCAGTCTCCCATGATCATTCAGGACATCGAGCATTACAATACGCTCAGCGTAAAGCTTCGGAATGATGCTTCGTTCCATAAAGTAAGGGTCGAATGGGTGACGGAGGAGAGCCCGGCCTGGGACACCGCCAAATCGGAGGAATTCGATATTGCGGCTAATCACGCCTCGTCCGCCGAGTATGAGTTCAATCTGTCGCTGAGTCCCGACTGGACCGGTACCTTAAAACAGTTCAGGCTGTCGTTCATAAGCGAGGACGGAGCAAGCGGGGGACAGATCGGCATCGATCAGATCCGGTTCAAGCAGCTGGCGCCGATCGAGCGTTTCCCGGGAGAGCTGACCAGGCATGAGATCGCCTCCTCTCTCGACCGGATCATCATCGAAGGAGTGCTCGACCCGGAAACGGTCGATTCCTATGAGAGCGCAAAGCTACAATTGTTTCAGCTCCAGCCTTACGAATCGGATCGAGACCTGCAGAACCGGGCGCCGTTAGCCGAGCAGGATTTGTCCGAAAGATTCACGTTCGACATCGGCTTGGCGGACGACGCGGGCCATACCCGGATATATTCCAAATTCGCCGTTGCCATCGTCCGGCAGGACGGGACGATCGACCTTGTAGACCGAGCCAAGTATGTGAGCAATCCGGATGCGCTCGCGCTCGGAACTTATCCGTTCCCGGTTGCGAAGAGCAAAAAGGGGCTCCAGGTGCAAATGGTGGGCGATGCGGAGGATTTGGGCATAAGTCACGCGGCGCTGAACGTGGACTACAATAACGCCTTATATATCGATGGCACGGTTAACCCGGCCAATACGTTCGAGTACGTGCATGAGGGAGAGACTTTTTACTTCAAGAAGGATTGGATCGAAGAGAGGGATAATTCCATTAAGAGCTTGTCGGATAACGGGGTGACGGTATCCCTGATCCTGTTGATGTATAAGACCGGGATGGACGCCACAACGCCAAACCGGTATCTCCTCCATCCGGATGCGACCGACGGCATTGTGTATGCCTTCAATACAACGGATGAGCTCGGCATGAAGTACTATAAAGCGATTACCGCCTTCCTGGCGGAACGCTACACGCGCGAGGACGAGAAATACGGAAGGGCCGTGAACTACATCGTCGGCAACGAGGTGGACGCGGGCGAGACATGGTACAACATGGGCAATGACAAGACGGTGCGAGAGTTCGTATCGGACTATGCCCGGACGGTGCGTCTGACGAATACGATCGTAAAAAGCTACTACAGCAACGCCAGGGTATACATCTCGCTCACGCATAACTGGGACCAGCAGCTGCCGCCGACACAGATCGGCTCGTTTGACGGCCGCTCGATTATCGACACGCTGCAGGCGGAGATTGCTGCGGAAGGCGATATTCCATGGCATATCGCTTATCACCCATACCCGGAGAACCTGTTCGATCCGCGGGCATGGATTGCACCCCAGTCGCTGGAGCAATTCGATACGCCAAAAATCACGTTCAAGAACCTGCACGTCCTTGTAGAATACATGAACCAGCCGAAGTTCCTGTACGGTGATGAGGCGCGCCGGATCATCCTTTCGGAGCAGGGCTTTCATAGCGGCGACAATTCGCCGGAGAGCCAGCGGGTGCAGGCGGCCGCTTATGCGTATGCCTATTACATTACCGATTTTCTGGACGGGATTGACTCCTTCATCTTGCACAGGCATGTGGATCATGCCGGAGAATACGGCTTGAACCTCGGTCTGTGGACGCATGATCCAGACACGAGTAAAGGCTTAAACATCCCTGACGAGCACAAGCTCGTATACGATGTGTTCAAATATATCGATACCGAGCGCTCGCTCGAGGTGACGGAATTCGCAAAACCGATCATCGGCATCGGCGATTGGACGGAGATCGCGCCGGCTTTTGATGCCAGCAAGCTCGCGCGGCGGGAAATGCCGGATGCAGCCCAGGCCGAGGCGATTCAGGTCGGCCAGCTGGAAGGGGCCGAGGTCAGGTTTGATTTCGAACAAGACGATCAAGGCTGGACCAAAGCGGAATACGTCTCCCAGGTCGGAATGGATGATTCCATCGCCGCCAGCGGCAGCCGGTCACTGAAGGCATCCGTGATGGGGAGAGCACAGCTGGGCGACAGCAAAGGGATTGCCAAGACGTTCGATCAGCCATGGAGCGCCGAAGGCAAGCGGTACCTGTTCTTCGGCATTCATCCTTCGCAAGGTCCGGCGTCGGCCGAAGCTTATACTGTACGGGTGAAGATCTACAGCGATCAGCATATACTTGAAGCGGAAGAGAATGTCCCGGCGAAGCAGTGGACCCAAGTGGCAGTCGATCTTGGAGAATGGGCGCATAAGGACCGCATAACGAAAATTAAAATCTGGATTGCCCCGGAGAACCGGATTCCTTGGTCTGGCGGTTCCTTCCATGTCGACGGCATCGGTCTTGCGGACAGCATCGAACGGGTGAAGCTTGCCGCAGCTGTATCGCCCGAGCAGCCGGATGGACGCGGGGACTGGTACCTTCAGCCGGTGAACGTGTCCATCGAGGCGGAAGGCGGCGTACCTGAAGGCTTGAGCATTCAATATCGCGTCAACGGCGGAGAGTGGCAGGCTTACGACGCCGCATTTACGATCGATACGGACGGTGTCAATACGGTCGAATACCGCGCCGTCCATACTTCGGGTGAAACTGGAAAGTCCACATTGCTGGCCATTCCGATCGACCGGACTGCGCCGAGCGTGAATGTTACGCTTGATCAAGCGGTGCTGTGGCCGCCGAATCAGAAGCTCGCGCAGGTGAATGTGGTCGTGGAAGCAAGCGACGAAGCTTCGGATATCGACTCGGTTGTTCTCACGTCGATTACGAGCAATGAAGAACTGCAGCCTGAGGATATTCAGGATGCGGACTACGGCACGCCCGATACCGCCTTCCTGCTGCGGGCAGCAAGGTCAGGCCAGGGCTCCGGCCGAATCTACACGATAACGTATACCGTTACCGATCAGGCAGGCAATGAGACGGTGGTCACGGCTGAAGTACAGGTCCCGCATGACGGGTCAGAGATGAAAGAGAGTGGTTTGGCAGAGGTCGAATGAATAGGGGATGGACGACATGCTTAGGATACAAAATCCAAGGGTCAACGGGCTCAATGCGCCGCCGGGGCTGGATGAGCGGGTTCCTGTATTCTCCTGGCAGTTGACCGGCACTAGGCGGGGAGAGGAGCCGGCTGCCTGCCGGGTGAAGGTAGCCTCAACGAAGGCGGGTCTTCGCAGCGAGGATGGGGAAGTCTTATGGGATAGCGGGAAGCGCTGCGGTCATGAGCTGTCCCTGTCTTATGAAGGACCCGCGCTTCGCGGAAACCGGCGCTATTGGTGGCAGGCCGAGGTGTGGGACTGCGACGGGAGCCGTTATGCGATGGAACCTGCCTGGTGGGAGACGGGACTATTCTCTGGCGACTGGCAGGCGGAGTGGATCTGGCGAGCAGGCGACATTGTGATCAATGATTTCGTCTATTTCCGCAAAACCTTCGAGCTTGGCGCACCGGTCGTTCGCGCAAAATTATTCGTCTCGGCTCATCATATTGTGCAGTTGTATGTAAATGGGCAGCGGGTAAGCGGCTTCGGGTCGCCTGCGCCGACGGGAGTTCCCCGCCGCAAGTTTTACCTGGCGTATGACGTCACCTCCTTGTTGTCCCATGGCGCCAATTGTATCGGGGCATGCGTCCATTATCTGGGGGGCAGCGGCCAGAACTATGTCGACGGCTCCCCGGGACTTCTGCTGCAGCTTCATGCGGAGCATGCGGACGGCAGCGAGTCGCTCGTCGCCTCCGATCGGAGCTGGCGGACGCTTCGGCGCATCCCGCATCGGATCGGGACTTCTTATCAACAGAACCGCCGTCTGTCCGCCGTGGAGGATTACGACGGGGGCCAGCTGGATCCGAGGTGGCTTACTCCGGCTTACGACGATTCATTATGCGATCCTGCCGTGGCGGCCAGCCCGGATTGCCGAGCGTGGCCGCTGATGTGGCAGCGGCTTCCGGAAGGCGCGGAGCTGGAGCTAATCCAGCCGACCGCCGCAGGGCAGCCGAGGAAGGGGGCAGAAGGCTGGGTTCAGGTGTTCGATGCGGGGAAAATCGTCTCCGGTTGGCCGCGGATCACGCTTCCCGGCAAGGCCGGGGTGACGGTGCAGCTGCGTTACGCGGAATCGCTGGACCCGGACGGCCGGGTGCCGCATCAGGTCTGCAATGAAATCTCGCATAGCTATTTCGACCTTTATACGATGCACGGCCGGGGAGGTCCCGAGTGCTGGCAGCCGGATTTCAGCTACAAGGCCTTTCGCTATGTCGAGGTGAGCGGATATCCAGCTCCTCTGGAGAAGGGGCAGCTGACCATCTGCGCAGCGGGAACGGACATGGAGCGAACGGGACATTTCCGCTGTTCCTCCGCTTTCATCAACAAGCTGTATGACGTTTGCATGCAAACCCAGCGCAACAACGTGCTGGGCCAGGTCGTGGACTGCCCGCATCGCGAGCAGGCGCAGTATTTGGCCGATACCGATCTGCAGGCCGAGGCCTTGCTGTATAATTTCGAAGCGGTTCCGGTGCTGGACAAAACGCTGGGGGATTTCGCGGACGGGCAGCTTCCGGATGGCACCTTTCCGTTCGTGTTCCCGTCGAACTACTTGCATCCGGACTTTAATCTTCGTATTCCGGAGTGGGATTTGCATTATGCGACGCTGCTTTGGAAGCTGTACCGTTTTACCGGGGATCGGCAGCTGCTTCTCCGCCATTACGGGCCGATGCGGCAAATGATTGACGCCTACATCTCCGGGGCGTCGCCGGAGACCCGCTTAATACCGGTCGGAGATGGCTGGCATATCAGCGATTGGCCATATCCAACGGTTGAGCATGAGGGCGAGTTCCTGACGGTGCAGCAGATTAAAGCTTGGCAGGCGCTCCGGATTGCGGCGGAAGCGGCGGATGTGCTGGGCAAGGCGGAGGACCAGGAAATGTATGAACGACAGGCTGCGGCATTGCGCTCAGGTATTCTGACTTTACTGTACGATCCGTTCCGAAAGCTGCTTCGCGACAGCTCCGGCTCGCAGGCCTTCCACCAAGGCGTGAATGCGTTGGCGATCTATGCCGGACTGCTGCCGGAGGAGGACCGGGAAGCTGCGGTGGAAGCCGTTGCGGGTATGCCATGGGAGAGCAGAACCGTGCTTTCGCTGCCGCTGGTGCGCTTGTTGTTTGAGGAAGGACGGTCTGAATTGGCTTATCAGCTGCTTAGTAAATCCGATAACCCAGGTTGGGGGTATATGATTGCCCAAGGCGCAGAGACGCTGTGGGAGGGCTGGGACGACATCGAGTCCCACTGCCATGCGTGGAACGGGTATCCCGCCAGACTGCTGCAAGAATATATATGCGGTATCCAGAGCGGCAAGCCGGGATTTGCGGAGGCTCGAATCCGTCCCTTTTTCCCGGATGAGCTTGAGTTCGCCGAGGCTGCGGTGCCAACTGTGAGGGGAAGCATCAATGTGCGCTGGGAGCGGGTTCTGCGCGGCGGGATTCGGCTGCGAGTTACACTGCCCTGCACGATGAAGGGGCTTGTTGTCCTTGATTCGCGGCCTGATCGTCCCATAGCAAGCATAGCGGACCGGGATGAGCCGGTCTGGGAGGATGGGGCCATCCTTAGGGACGTTCCGGGGATCGCGGGGTGCCGGCTTTACGGAACGCGGCTGGAATTGGAGCTTCTGTCGGGGGACTATGAGCTGATGATTCGATATGCCGGTGAGGGCTTGTAGCGATTTTTGGCGATTTTCCAAGAGAGTACGCTCTGGACGGCGAAGCGGAAAGTAGGATTTCGGACATAAGGTAACCGAGAAATCATGAAACGCTGGAATACGGCAGAAATGGTGTAGCGGCTAAACGCCGGAATGGAACGGGAAATTGAAGGGAGAGGTCCGCTATCGTCGCGGGATCTCCCTTTTTTATGAAGTGTTATAGGCTGCCAACGAAACCAGCACTCCTCACATTTTGTTGATGAAGTCAAGAGAAGGGAGAAATGAAGGAAAAAGGGTGGTTGACGTTAACTTGGAGCGATACTACAATAGAGAATGCAAACGTTTACATTGTAATCGCTTTCGGTTAATTAGCCTATGACAACGCATCTGAAGGTTCAGCATCTTTCACCAGACTTTGTCGGGGAATGTCGTCAGTTTCGAAGAATTGAAAGCCCTTACCCATTTATGCAAGCGTTTGCGCAAACGATAGCACTCAATCAGTATTGTACATTTAACGAAAAAAGGAGGCTTTTGATGATGAGTAGGGCCGTAATGAATCCGGCAATGAAGCGAGCATGGTCCATCCTGGTGATTCTATCCTTGGTGCTGTCCATGCTGGGCATCTCTCCTGCAACGGTACATGCGAACCAGGCGCCAAGCAAGGTTGTCTTCGTCGGCAGCCTGCAAACCAAGCTGGGCCATGACAAGGATTGGGACCCTGCGGCGGCGGTTACCGAAATGACCGCTACCGCTGACGGCGAATACCGTCTGACGGGGGTACTGCCGGCAGGAACGTATGAGTACAAAATCGCGATTAATGGCGATTGGAACGAAAGCTACGGATTCGACAATTACTCGAACCGCAATGGTGTCAAGAAGGGCGATAACATTGAGATTACACTCGATAAGGAGACCGAGGTAACCTTCTACTATCATCACGGTACACATCGGATTGCCGATTCTACATATTACAAGCCGCTTGCCGCGGACAAGCTTCCGCGGGTCATTGGCAGCTTCCAGACTGGCATTGGTGAAGCCGCCGATTGGTCTGCTTCAGATTCGCGGCTCTTGCTGCAGGATACGGATTATGACGATGTTTATACCGTGACGGCAGATGTTTACGGCGGCGATCATGAATACCAGATCGCGCTCGGGGCGGATTCAGCCGCCGAGGTCTATCCGGCAAGCAAAGAAACGCTCAAGCTGCCAGAGGACGCTGCGGTCACCTTTGCTTACAACGCGCTGGATCACAGTGTATCCGCAACCTATCAAATTCCGCAGCAGCCGGCCAACCCGGCGGATCCGATCCCGGTCGATCATGTTCGGGTTCATTACCAACGGATGGACGGCAATTACCGCAATATGGGGCTGTGGATTTTTGGCGATGTCGCGTCACCGTCTGCAAATTGGCCGGCAGGTGCGACACCATTTCCTGACGGGCAAGTCGACGAATACGGCGCCTTCGTGGACATTCCGCTGAAAGCGGACGCCAAGAAGGCCGGCATCGTGGTCGTTGACCGGGTCAGCGGCAACAAGGACGGCGGGGACAAAAACTTCGCCGTTACGTCTCCGGAGATGAACGAGGTATGGCTCAAGGAAGGCTCCGATACGGTATACCTCTTCGAGCCGGTGGATCTGCCAGCGGACACCGTACGGGTTCATTATCAAAGACAGGACGGTAACTATTCTTCATACGGCCTATGGCTGTGGGGAGATGTGGCCGCGCCTTCGGAGAACTGGCCTACCGGCGCAACCATGTTCCCTGCGGGTCAGACAGACCGTTACGGGGCTTACGTCGACATTCCGATGAAGGCCGATGCGCAGAAGATTAACTTGATCGTGCTGGATCCGTCGAAGGGGGATGCAGGCAAGGACGGAGGCGATCGCGGCTTTGCTTTAGTCGATCGTTACCAGCATCTGTTCTTGAAAGAGGGAGACAATACGGTGTATGTATCTCCTTACGGAGAGGTTGCAACCGGGCTGGTCTCGGCCGAAGTGCTGGCTCCAGGCAAGCTGCGTCTTGGCTTTACAATGACGGACGGGCTGGAAGCCGGCGCTGTCCAAAC
Organism: Paenibacillus sp. FSL W8-0919; assembly: GCF_038003785.1. Classification (NCBI taxonomy): domain Bacteria; kingdom Bacillati; phylum Bacillota; class Bacilli; order Caryophanales; family Paenibacillaceae; genus Paenibacillus; species Paenibacillus sp. FSL W8-0919. The sequence continues at coordinate 818,410 of NZ_JBBOPV010000001.1, read as the reverse complement.
CGAGCTGCAGATCCGCGACAAAGACGGCAGCACGGTCAATGTCGGCAAGGTGAGCATCCTTGATGGCACGACGGTGGAAGTGGAGGCTGATTTTACGCTGGACCAGGTGCCGCTTCAGGTCACCTATGCCGGGAAGACCGTAACGGCCTCCACCGGCTGGCGCATGCTGGACGAGATGTACGCCTACGAAGGCGATGATCTCGGCGCGACCTATCAAGGCGGAGGTGCTGTACTGAAGCTGTGGGCGCCGACGGCGGACAATGTGGCGGTGAATGTGTACGATAAAGGCGACGCGACAAAGCTGATTGGAAATGTCCCGCTGCATAAGGGCGATCGCGGCGTATGGTCGGTGGAGCTGAAGCCGGGAGACCTCGGGATTGCCGACTTTAGAGGCTATTACTACCAGTATGAAGTGACCAACCAAGGCGTTACGAAGAAGGTACTGGATCCTTACGCCAGATCGATGGCGGAGTTTCGGGTCAACACGAAGGGCGAAGCAGGACCGGACGGCGACACCGTCGGCAAGGCTGCGATTGTGGACTTGAGCGGGACAGACCCGGCCGGCTTCGACTTCGCGAATATCCCGGGATATCAGCAGCGCGAAGATGCGATTATTTGGGAAATCCATGTCCGGGATTTCACGTCCGATCCTTCGATCGAGCATGATCTGAACAATGCGACATGGGGATCCTACGATGCCTTCAAAGAGAAGCTTGAGTACATTAAATCCCTCGGCGTGACGCATGTTCAGCTTCTGCCCGTCATGGCATGGTATTACGGCGACGAGGCCGCCATGAAGAACCGGGAGCTGGGATACTCCGCGAAGGACAACGAATACAACTGGGGCTATGACCCGCACAGCTATTTCTCGCCGGACGGCGCTTACTCGGAGAATCCGGCCGATCCGGAGCTACGGATCAAAGAGCTGAAAGCGATGATTCATGCGATCCATGAAGCGGACATGGGCGTCGTTCTCGACGTCGTGTACACGCATATGGCCAAGGCCGATTTCCTGAACGATATCGTGCCGAATTATTATGCCTTCCAGGATGCCAACGGCAATTTCATCGGCGGGTTCGGCAATAACCTGGCCACCAACCGCAAAATGGCCGAGAAGCTGATGGTGGATTCGGTGAAATACTGGTTTAAGGAATACAAAATCGACGGCATGCGCTGGGACATGATGGGTGATGCCACATATGAGGCCGTCCAGAATGCGTATGACGCTGCAGCCGCGATCAATCCGAACGCGCTGTTCATCGGCGAAGGCTGGGTGACATTCGGCGGGCATCTATCCGATCCATCCCTGGCAGGCAAAGGCGCAGACCAGAACTGGATGGATAAAACGGATGACGTCGGCGTATTTTCCGATGAGTTCCGCAATGAGCTGAAATCGGGCTTCGGACACGAAGGGGAGCCGAGATTCATTACCGGCGGAGCCCGCGACATCCAGACGATTTTTAACAATATCAAGGCACAGCCTAGCAATACGAAGGAAGACGATCCGGGCGATATCGTGCAGTATATCGAAGCTCATGATAATCTGCCGTTATATGACATCATCGCGCAGTCTATCAGGAAGGATCCTTCCGATCCGTCGAATGATCTGGAGATCCATAGGCGGATCCGGCTTGGCAACCTGATCACGTTAACATCCCAGGGAACGGCGTTCCTCCATGCCGGGCAGGAATACGGCCGCACCAAGCAATGGAAGGGGCAGGGGATTCCGGAGCAGAAATATCATGAATTGTTTGATGAGAACGGCAAGAGCTTCGGCTATTTTATTCATGACTCCTACGATTCCTCGGATGCGATCAATATGTTCGACTGGGCGAAGGCGACGGATGAAGTCCAGTTTCCGGAGAACAACAAGACGCGGGAGTATACCACAGGCCTGATTGAGCTTCGGAAATCAACCGACGCATTCCGGCTCGGCGATCGCGGCTTGGTGGATTCCAATGTGACGTTGCTGCAGATTCCGGAAGTGAAGGCGCAGGACTTGGTGATCGCGTACAAAAATAAGGCAACGGACGGCACCGGATCCTATTATGTGTTCGTGAATGCCGACAATCGGGAGCGTTCGCTGACGCTGAGCGAGGACTTGACCTCCGGGCAAGTCCTCGTGGACGACGATGAAGCCGGCACGAGCGGGGTCACAACGAAGTCGGGCTTCACGCTGACATCCGGCTCCATTACGATGGAGCCGTTGACCGCGGTCGTTATTAAGATGAACCCTGCCACGAACCCAGGAGGCAACGACGGCGGCAGCCCTGGCGCAGGCTCCGGCGGCGGTTCAGGCAACGGAGATGGAGGTGCCGGTGGCATTGCTCCGCCGACGAATCCGGCGAAGCCGCAGCAACCGGAGACCGGTCAGCGAATCCTTACCGAGGACATGTTGAAGAGCGGACAGGGCAGCGTAACGATCGGACTGCAAGCAGGGGACAAGGAGATCCTGCTGCCGCTTCAGGCAGGCGATTTGCTGGGCACGAAGGCACTGGAGCTCAAACGGGAAGGCTTGGTGGTCCGACTTCCTGCCTCACTGCTAAGTTCGCTGCAGAAGCTGGTACCGGCAGGCCAGGGGAAGAATGCCGTGATCTCCTTTACGCTGGAGGAGATCGCGCAGCAGAACGCGGATGCAATGACGACTAAGGCGGCATCGTCCGTGAAGGCCAAGATCAAGCGCGGCGGCAAGATGTACGACGTTCAGCTTGCCGTTAAGCTGGCCGACGGCACGGAATACAAGCCGGAAGCGTTCGCTTCTCCGATTACGTTCGGGTTGGCCCTGGAAGCGGGCATCAATGCCAAGTGGGCAGGAATCTACCGGATCGCAACCGATGGAGGTTTGACGTATATCGGCGGCAAGTCGGGTGACGGCTTCCTGCCTGCGGAGCTTCGCCAATCCGGCATCTATGCCGCCTACGAGTACGACAAGTCGTTTGCCGACCTTGCCGGACATTGGGCGGAGCAGGCGGTTAAGGAGCTGGCGGCCAAGCATATCGTGAAAGGCACCAGCGAATCGACATTCAGCCCGCAGCAGCCGCTGACACGGGCGGAATTCGCGGCTATGCTCGCACGTGCATTGCATTTGGAAGCCGATCATACCGAGGCTGTCTTCCGTGACGTCGACAGTTCGGCGTGGTATGCTTCCGCCCTCGCCGCCGCGAGCCAGCATGGACTGGTGAATGGCAAGGGCAACGGGATGTTTGCACCTCATGCGGCGGTGACCCGTCAAGAAATGGCGGCCATGCTCCTGCGTGCTTACGAAGCGAACGGAACAGCTCCTAAAGCGCCGGCTCCTAAGGATCAGGAGCAAATCTCGGCGTGGGCAGCAGAGATGGTGGAAGAGGCGCTGGCGCACGGCCTGATGAAGGGCCGCACGGACGGCAGCTTCGCACCGAAGGATGCAACGACCCGGGCGGAGAGCGCTCAGGCGATCTTGAACCTGCTGAGCAAACGGCAATAAGCAGAATTGGAATTGGGGAATTCAAGCAATCCTGCTCATGCAGGGGAGCGTTGGCGATGACCGAGCGGACGTAATATTAAAACAGGCGATTAACGGACAACGGACACCCCTCGGGGTGTCCGTGTCTATTCGTCATACAAAATAGGCGATATCCGCATTAGGGAAGTATTCCTTAATGGCCCGTTCGAATAACTGCTGGAACTCCTCAACCGTTTCGTCCTTATATATGAGCATTAAGGGCGTCGATCATGCATGTTTTGAGTGGCAAGGCAGGAGCTTGGTTTCGTATGCTCTGCTTGTCGATCGAAGCAATAGCGCGGAAATTCTTGCTTAATCCCAATCCATGAAAAAGGCAACCTAACCCCCGGTGGCGGGTCAGGTTGCCTTAAGTTGTCTTGCTTTAAATCTTCTTATTAGACTTTAATTACGCCTGTCGTATGCAGCAGAACGAGGACAACCAGAATCGGTGCAATGTATCTGAGCATGAACAGCCACACGCGGAACCATCCGGCTTTGAGGCCGGCGGCATCGGCTGCTTTTTTCCAGAAGTAGCCTGCAAACAAGGTTGTAATCAAGCCGCCTACCGGAAGCAGGATATTGGACGTAATGAAATCAAGCCAGTCAAAGAAATTTTTGCCGCCGATGTCTTCAAGGCCGGGTACGATCCCGAAGGACAATGCGGATGGAATACCCAGCAGCAGCACCAGCGAGCCTACGATAGCAACGGCTTTCGTCCGCCCCCAATGCCAGCGGTCCATGACATACGACACGGGCACCTCCAGCAAGGAGACGGCCGAGGTCAATGCGGCGATAGCAAGAAGGATGAAGAACAATCCGCCGAAGAATGCGCCGAGCGGCATTGCCGAGAAGGCAGCCGGCAGTGCAATAAATACGAGCGACGGACCGGCATCCGGTGCGATTCCGAAGGACGCGGTCGTTGGGAAAATAATCAGGCCGGCGATAAACGCATAGATCAAGTCTCCGGCGCCAATGGCAAGGGTAGCTTGTCCAAGCGACTGCCGCTTGTCGACATAGGCCCCATAAGTCAGCAGTATTCCCATTCCAAGCGACAAGGAGAAGAAGGCATGGCCGAGAGCGACCAGTGCAGCCTCTGCACTCAGCTTCGAGAAGTCCGGGTTCAGGAAGAAGGATACCCCCGCGCCGGATCCCGGAAGAGTGACCGCCCGTATCATCAATACGATCAGCAGGATGACTAGTCCCGGAATCAGAATTTTATTGAATTTCTCAATCCCGCCGGAGACGCCTTTGGCGACAACCCATCCGGTGAGTGCAATCGCAACGACCTGCCATACAATCGGCATATAGCCTGCCGTGAAGGAGCCGAACTGTCCGGTAAAATCGGTGCTCTCATACAGTGCTCCGCTAAAGGACATGACCGCATAATGGAGCGTCCAGCCCGCCACAATGACATAGAACGTCAGAATCAGGAATGGAGCGATGACCTGCAGCAATCCGAGATGGCCGAATATTTTGGCTCCTCCAGCTTTCACGAAGGAAGTGGCCGCACTGCCGCGACCGGCTCGTCCAATCGCGAGTTCAGCGAGCAGGACCGGCAAACCGATCAGGATGAGACAGATGATAAAGAGCAAGAAGAAGGCGGCGCCGCCATGCTCACCCGTAATATACGGAAACTTCCACATGTTGCCGAGTCCGACGGAGCTTCCGATGGCCGCCAGTATGAAACCCGCTGAAGAAAAACGATCCTGTTTTCCGGATGCAGCTGGGTCGTTTAGCTGTTTTTTCATAGATGTTCCCCCAGTAGACTTTTTATTTAAGTTTCTCTATTATATTTCAAGTTTGCCTATAAGACATAAGTAAATTTTCCTAATACGTCCGAGTGCGCAGGCCACGTCCGCTAAATTGGGAGTTTCGTCACAACTCCGCGTTACCCGAAACGGCTTTGTTTTGTACCATGTGCGCCGCTTGTTCCATGCCTGCCAACCCATATCTTATTGAATAATTGCCCGATTGTCGATAGATTTATTGGTTTTGGAGCAGCTAAAGTCTTCAAGCAGGCCATTGCCCTACAAGACTATCCGCTAAAAATCATTGAAAACTGACCCTTTAAAAGCGATGAGCCCTCAGCTAGAGTAGGAGATAATTTGGGGAGACAAAAACACTGAACGAAAGGAAGGTGCAAAATGGATAGAAAAGAGCTGCGCCAGGTGCTTCGGCTTCCGCATATTATTGCGTTATACGTCGGTTCGGTGATCGGGTCCGGCATTCTGCTCATCCCCGGCTTAACGGCAGAGCTGGCAGGTCCCGCATCGCTCATAGCCTGGCTGGCCATGTCCATCCTGGTTGTTCCGATGGCCGTAACAATGGGGCTGTTGGCGTCAAGGCACCCGAGTTCCGGCGGCGTATCCCATTTTGTCAGGCTGGCCTTTGGCCGCCATTACGGCAATCTGGTCGGTTGGCTGTTCCTATTGTCGGTGCCGATCGGGGGACCGGTCCTTGCGGTAACGGGAGCACAGTACGTGGCTGTTTTGCTTGGGTGGGGCAGTATGGAGACGTATATCCTTGCCCTGCTCATATTCATCCTGCCTTTGGTTATGAACGGGTTTGGGCTAAAATTAGCCGGGAGGGTGCAAATGATCGTCGTAGCCTTAATCCTCGGCATCCTGCTGCTGGCAATCTGCACGTCGGTTCCGCATTATGACGCCGCTCATTTCACGCCTTTTCTTCCGCACGGCGGGCTGAGCGTGTTTCAGGCAGCTGCTTTAATGTTCTGGTGCTTTATCGGCTGGGAGGCGGTGACCCACCTGTCGGCCGAGTTCGTTGACCCGAAGCGGAATGCTCTTCGCGGTGTGATATGGAGCGCCGGCATCGTAGCGATCATTTATTTTGCCGTGGCATTCATGAACGTGGCAACCCGAAGCTACGGCCAAGAGGAGGGCTCGGCAACTTCCCTGAGCGCCATGGTGCAGCTGACGCTTGGCCCGGCGGGCGGGTGGATTGTTGCCGCGGCCGCGCTCTTTATTTGCTTCGCTGCACATAATGCGTATTCCAGCGCAGCCTCCCGCATTGCGTTAACGCTGGCTCGGGAAGGGGCCGCACCGCGGTGGATGGGTACGTTGAACGGCAAATACGGGACGCCTGTCGGCGGACTTGGTTTTATCGCAGCCGGCGGAATTCTCGCTTTGTGCGTCTTGGGGAGCGGTGCGGTAACGTTAAACGAATTGATTGCGCTGCCCAATGCGACATTTATAGCAACGTATGTCGGCGGCTGCCTTGCCGGATTCAAGCTGCTGCGGGACGATCGCATAGGAAGGCTGGCTTCCGGGGTATCGCTTGTCGTGACGGTGGCTCTTTATCCGTTCCTGGGATGGCCGGCCGTCTATCCGCTTGCCGTCGTCGCCGTTGCGGCGTTTTGGAGAAAGCGTCACACGGGTTGGCTTGCACGGAAGAAGGGCACAGATTTTATAGCCGCCCCTGAAGACGGGGAGGCCCCAAAGTTGTGATAGCTGGTCACAGCTTCGCAATTTCGCAGTTTCGGGACACCCTAATCATGACAGCCCGCAGGTGACGTCACAAATGCGGCAGCTGAATTGTCTTCATTATGAGGTAAGGATAAAGAAATGCAGAAGTGACGAGGAGGGAGCTTATGCTGCTGGAACAAATTTATACCGCCTATCGACCGCTTCTGTTCAGTCTCGCATACCGAATGCTGGGAAGTGCCGCCGATGCGGAGGATATTGTACAGGATGTCTTTTCCCAATTTGTTGCGATGGACCAAGGTGAGGTATCGAATGTAAAGGCGTACTTGGCAAAAATGACCACGAATCGCTGCATCAATCTCCTGCGCTCCTCCCGCCGGCAGCGCGAGACTTATACAGGACCTTGGCTGCCGGAGCCGCTGCCGATTGACGGGCCGGTGATGCCGGCCGATCCCGCCGAGCGCCGAGAAAATATAGGCTATGCTTACCTGGTGCTCCTTCAGCAGCTGACGCCGCTGGAACGTGCAGTTTACGTATGCAAGGAAACGCTAGGGCTGGAATACAAGGATCTGGTGGAGATGCTCGGCAAGACGGAGCCCGGCTGCCGGAAAATCTTCAGCAGGGCCAAGCAGAAGATTGGCCGAATCTCATGGAATACGGACACGCGGCAGCACCGGATAGAAGCGCAGGAGCGTTTTGTCGAGGCATTCTTGAAAGCTTCCGATGAGGGCAATTTCAAACCTCTGCTGGCATTTTTGACGGATGAGGTAACGCTCTTCTCGGATGGAGGGGGCAAGGCAAGAGCTGCGCTTAAGCCCATACTGGGGGTCGATCGGGTACGCGCCTTTTTCGAGGGCCTTTCGGCAAAGGGTAGATTCCGTGAAGGCTTTGAGCCGGTTGCGGTGAATGGGGAGCCCGGGCTTCAGCTGAAACAGAACGGCCGGGTTGCGATGGTGCTGACCGTAGAGTGGGAGCCTGACGGCTCCCGCATCAGACGGATCTTTCTTATGGTAAATCCCGATAAACTGCTCCGATTTAATCAAAGCAGCCGGGGAACATGCCTGTAGACACGCCGATCCGGTTCCAGGCATTGATCGTGCTGATGGCCAGGATCAGATCGACGTATTCCTTCTCGTCGAAATGCTCCCGCACGCGCGCATAGACGTCATCGGGAACGCCGGCCTCATGGAGCTTCGTCACGCATTCGGTCAGTTCCAGAACGGCGCGCTCTTGCCTCTGAATAGATCGGTACCTCCCGCCACATCGGTAGGAGAAGCAGCCGCTCGGTGCTTTCCCCCATGGACAGCAAGTCCTTGGCATGCATATCGACGCAATACGAGCAGCCGTTGACTTGGGATGCCCGAAGCTTGATCAGTTCGTACAGCTTGTGGTCAAGGCCGCTGTTTTTGGCGGACTGCTCTAAGGCAAGCAGCGACTTAAAGACATTCGGATTGACGGATCTGTGATTCATTCTAAGAGTCATGGGAAGGCCTCCTTTACGGTTGTTTTATTTCGTGTTCACCCTTATGACAACCGGGCCATTGGAATTGTGACGTCCATCCGAAAAAAAGTTTTGACCAAGCAAATCCAGCAACTTCTAGTGGATCTTAGAGCTGTGGGCCTTAGCTGACGACTACCCTATCTAAGGCAGTTTAAGGGATATAGCAGCGGCATGACTGTGCCAGCTCGAAGAACCATCCGACAGAACCGGATTATCGGCAGTGAAAAAACAGCAGCCCATCCTGGGCAGAGATTCTGCCAGAATGGCTGCTGTTTTTGTGGGCGAGAGCCCGCTTAGGCTGTCAGCCGTGAAAAATGAGGGAGCGGCCGGATTGTGGGCTTCGCGCAGCCGCTAAATGGTTGGCTGCACACGAATTGGCTGCACACGAATTGGCTGCGACGTGCGTTAATGGCTTGTCGTACCAGCGTGGACGCTAAGCAACGCACCGGTGGTGTCATCATGACTTATTTTCCCTGTCTAATTGGAACGCGAAGCTCGTCATCAGGCTGGGTGGTCGTATAGTTATAGATATACAGCTCTTGCTCGGTTCCGGTATAGTTCTCATAAACGTCCATATGCTGATTATTTCCGTCTCCGAATACCCCGAGGATGGCAGGTCTTCCGTATTCCCGATCCTTGCCGTCCAAATAATAGGTTTGATTCACTCCGCCGAACGCAGAATCCGTGCTGCTGGATTCTACGTACAGATTGCCGTCCTTCATGTAGTAGGTCCAGGTGACCGGATAACCCCCAATGCTGGAGCTTACCGTTTGCCGCTCTGTGGAGATCCCGGTTAGCCGGACTACCGGATTATCATCGCCCTTGTGCTCATCGACCCGATGGTTAGCAATCAGCGTTAATGGTTGTTGGGCCAAGCTTTCAGGCGTAAGGCCGGCCATTTCGAACCGAAGCTCCGTTTTGTTTGATTGATTCGGCACAGTCCACACGTTGCCATTGAGAAGCTTGCCGCCCACATCCAGCTTGTAGTTCATATAGTGGGCCCTTGTAAATTTCTCTTCATGGGTCAAGACGAGCCGAACCTGAGTTGGCGTGACGATCATCTCTGTGATTTTCGTTCCCCCTGGTACCTCGGTGAATGGAATATTCAACTCTTCCTTAAACGAGCTGTCCTCCAGCTGCTTCTTCGAAAGGGAGGTGCCCAGGCTCCAAGTTCCATCGGCCGTTCCGAGCGTACGCTCGTATTTGAGCTGGAACGTCGTTCCTTCGGCGCGCAAGGAGGCTGCGGAAAACACCTGTTGGCTCGTATAGTTGCCGGATGCACCTGGTGCGCCGAATACCGGAGTTTCCGTCTCCTTTATGCCTGCCCCTTCCTTATCCGTTGCTTCGATCCGAACCCAGCTGTTAGACTGAACGGCCGGATCGGTAAAGGTAATGACGGAATTCAGCAGAACCTTGTCTCCGGGCTGATCGAAGGATTGCAGCGTAACCGTGCCGATCCCGTCCTTCTGGATCTCGAATGTTTGCGTCTCCGGATGGTCGGGACGGAAAGCGATGGTTTGGCTGCCGTCTCCGATAAAACGGATGTTTTCCACGACAAACTCCATCTCGGCTTGGCGCTCATTCAGCACCCAATCGGTTTCGAAATATCCCTGGAAGACCTGAAGCTCCTCATTCCACTGGTGATAGTAGTAACCTTTAATCAGCTTGCCGTTGGCATCTTTAAGCCCGATGTTTTCGAAGCTGACAGATTTCCCTTTCGCGGACGCTCCAGGATCGAGACTGTATAAAAGAAAGGTCCGGTTCTCATCCGTAAAGGCGGTATGCAGCGTCAACGTGATGCCGTCCCGGGTGACCGATTGCTCGATCGTTTGGCCGAGCCCCTGCTCCAGGGCAGTCTCAATACCGGCTCTGAAGGACAGAAGATTGGACCAATCATAGGTCACTGCTGCGTATACGGGCGTTGCCATAAGGGCGACAGACAACGAGACTGCAATTGCGGTCCGCTTTCGGCTGCGCGAACGGGGGGCTGCTAATTCTCCTCCGGCGGCTGTCCGCAGCTCGCCCTGCTGGATGCTGCTCCACATCCGGTCGAAATCCGGATAAGGCACCGTGTTCGAGTGTTTCATTTGGTCTTTCATTTGATTCTCAAGACGTTCCAAGTCGTTCCTCTCCCTTCAACCATACGGAATGATTTTGTTCCAGCTTCTTGCGCATCAGCTTCAATGCTTTATGGAGCCTTGACTTCACGGTTCCTTGCGGAATATGCAAGGTATCGGCGATTTCCGCCACCGACAGCTCGCCGATAAAGCGGAGGGTTACCACCGCAAGCAGCTTATCGGGAAGCTGCTTCAGCAGTTTCTCCCATTCGGCCGAGGTCTCTCTCTCGAGCACGACTGCGTCGGCCGATTTGATCGATGCGGCCTTGTGTTCATGGAGCCACTGAACCTGGGGCTGCTTCTCACGTTTCGTCTGGTTTTTCCTAAGCAGATTCAGGCAGTGATTCATCGTGATGCGCATAATCCATGCCCGGATATTCTCGATACGCTTCCAGTCCTGCCGAAATACGGTGACGAATACGTCATGGCATACATCCTCCGCATCCTGCGCGTTTCGGAGCATGTAATAACAAGTCCGGTACACTTCCTTGTTGTACGAATCAAACAGCTCACGTTCGGTCAATTACGGCACTCCTTTCTTCGCGTTATGCTATATAAACAAATGACCCTTGGAAAAGGTTCATTTTCCGAAATAGCCCCAAGTATGGTAGAACAATCCGTTAAAGCTATGACTCTAAGATAGCAAAAGAACATCTGTCCCGCTCTAAAAAAAGAGGGGCAGATGTTCTCGGAATTGATAGGGAGAAGGCATTGCCGAAAATATAAGCAGTTTCGCCGATTAAACCATCCGCAGCCAGCTGACTTGAACTTCGCCTTTTAAGATAAGGAACACATCATGCCGTCCGCATATGGCCTCTACGGACGCCTTGACGGTCGTCCAGGCTTGGCGTCCGCCGGTCGGGATCACCTTGCAGCTTCCGATGATCGGGCCATCTGGGCTGCCTGTTGCGAGAACTAACTCGCCGCCCCGGATATGGCCGGACACTCTGGCCTCGAACGTAGAGACAGGTTCGCTGAACTCAACGTCATGGAAGGCGATCCATCCGCTTTCCGTGGCGACACGGATGCTTTCGCCGCCTTCGCGGCATTCGTCGATGAACACCCCGCTGTAATCGTCGTAATTGACGGCACGGACACGCCCGGATAAGGAACGCGGCGGAATGACTTCTCCTTCCACTTGCAGGATAGCCGTTTCGGCAGCCTGTGAAGAGGAAGGTCCGACCATAACGCTGTATTCACCGCTCTCGATGCAGTAACGCTCGCGCGTGACGTCCCAGAACGCCAGCTCCTCCGCGGCTAGCTCGAAGCTTACCGTTTCCGAGGCGCCCGGGTCCAGGTGAATCCGGCGGAAGCCCTTTAACGTTTTGAGCGGACGCACGACGCGGGAGTTGTTCGCGCTGACGTACAGCTGGACGACCTCGTCGCCGGCGCGATCGCCTTCATTGCGCACCTGAACGGAGACCGTAACCTGACCGTCCGCTTTCATAACGGGTTCGCTGATGGACAGCCGGCCGTAAGCGAAGCGGGTATAGCTAAGACCATGTCCGAACGGGTAAAGCACATCCCCGTCAAAATATTGATACGTACGCTTCCCTTTAATGATATCGTAGTCCATCAGGTCCGGAAGCTGATCAACGGATTTATACCAGGTCATGTTCAATCGGCCGCCCGGATTGTAGTCTCCGTATAGGACATCCGCTACGGCACGGCCGAGCTCCTGGCCGGCATGCGACGTGAAGACGATGGAAGGCACATGCTCCTGCTCCCAGTTCACGGCGAATGGATAGCTGCCCACAATGACAACAACCGTGTTTGGATTCGCTGCATGTACTGCTTGAATCAGCTGCTGCTGGGATGGCGGGAGCACGATGTCAGGACGGTCGATGGTTTCCTTGCCGTTAATGAACGGGCTGTTGCCCACAAAAACGATGGCCGTTTCGGCCGCTTTCGCCGCGGCAGCCGCTGCTTCGATGCCATCCTGAACGGTCTCCACCATAAACGGTGCGGCCTCTGCACCGTCAGCACCGATGGTTAACCGGCCTTGTTCATCCAGAATGACCGGCTTGCCTTCCCATGAAGTCATGACCGTTGTACCGTCCGGAAGCGTCTCGAGACCAAAGGCTTCCTTCACGAACCAGCCGCGGGCTTCGTCAGCGATCGCCTGAAGACCGTTCTCGGTCTCCGTCACGAATTTGCCGCTGCTCACAAGGCGGAGCGTAACGGATCCCCAACCCCAATCGTTGCGTTCAAAGAGGGCAGCCTCCGAAGACTCGTTCGTTCCGAAGAGAAGCCTGTTATCATCCGCCAACGTCACGTACTGACCGCTGGCCGCGCTGCGCAGGCGCACTTGATCCAGCCCGGTATGGAAGTTCACCTTGCGGCCGTTCATTTTCTCCGTAATGCCTTGGAGCGGCGTGATCCGGTATGGCGGCGTGCCGCTGTACCAGTCGGTAAAGGCTTCATCCGCAAGCGGGCCGATCACCGCTGCCGACGGCATATTGTTGTTCAGCGGCAGCAGGCCGTCGTTCTTCAACAGGACTACGGATTCACGAGCTGCCCGTAAGGACAGCTCGGCATGCTCGGGTGCGCACAGCTTCGATTCCGGGACGTGGCTGTATGGATTGCGGTCCTCCGGATCGAATTCGCCGAGGCGGAAGCGCACGCGAAACGTGTTGCGGAGCGCGTGATCGAGATCCTGCTCTGTAAGCAGGCCCTGCTCCAGCGCATCGCGGAGGGCGCGGAAGGAGATCTCCTGGTCATCGGTAATGCTGTCGATTCCGGCCTTTACGGAACGGGCTACAGCCTCGGCGTAGGAATCGACGTAATGATGATCCATGACGGTGCCGAGCACGTCCCCGGCATCGCCGACGACAAATCCGTCCATGCCCCATTCCTGTTTGACGATCCGGTTTACCTCATCGTTCAGATTGCACGGCGTACCGTTAATGCCGTTATAAGCGGTCATCATCGATTTGGCGCCGCCTTTACGGAAAGCCGGCTCGAAGGCCTTCAAATAGTACTCCCGCTTGTTGCGCGGGTCGATGCTTACCGAAGCGTTGCCGCGGTCAACCTCGTTGTTGTTGCCGTAGAAATGCTTAAGGGTTGCGACCGTTTTGTAGTAGAAAGGATGGTCGCCTTGCATGCCTTGAACAAGTCCGGTGGACAGCTCGCCGGTCAGATGCGGGTCCTCGCCGTAGGCTTCCTCGGTGCGTCCCCAGCGGGGGTCGCGTTCCATATCGACGGTCGGCGCCCAGATGGTCAGGCCGTTGACGGCCTTGTCGCGCTGGTAGTAGACGCGGGCCTCATCGGCGATGACCGATCCGATCTGACGCATCAGCTCGGGGTTCCAGGTGCAGGCAAGCCCGGTATTTTGGGGAAAGACCGTCGCCTCGCCAAGCCATGCAACGCCGTGGGCACCTTCGGTGCCGTGTTTGTATTTTTGCACGCCAAGACGGGGAATTTCCGCCTGGTATTGGCACATGAGCTCGATTTTCTCCTCCAGCGTGAATCTTGAGACCAGGTCGTTAACCCGTTCTTCTAAGGGAAGATCCGGATTTTGGAATGGATAATTCATAATATAACCTCATTTCTTAGCATGATTGTGAAATGGAAACGCTGTCAGTAACAACCGGGCAGCGTCTACACGTTGCAGCCGAATTGAAATCAACTCTATCATATCGTGGACCGCAGCCGCTTCATACACGCATAATTAGCGTTGTTTTCATGCGATAATTTAGCCTTTTTAGGATTGCGAATCAGGGGAGGATGATTTATACTCATACCTAAGATTACAATACATAGATTTACTAGGTATAGGGGTGAGAGCAGGATGGGCATCAACAAAGAGCTGCTGAAGGGCAGCACCGTCATTTTACTGTTGACCGTCTTGAACAAGCGGGAGATGTACGGGTATGAGCTGATCAAGGAGATCGAGCAAAGCTCGGACGGTGTATTCGTTATGAAGGAAGGCACGCTGTATCCGATCCTGCATACGCTTGAGGCGGAAGGGTGGCTTGAATCCTATTGGAGCCAGGTTGATGGACGCAAACGGAAGTATTATCGGATCACGGAGCGGGGGAAGGATCAGCTTCATGAGAAGACCAAAGAATGGATTACGTTCCGCACCGCGGTAGATACCGTAATCGGGGAGGGAAGCTAACCGTGCGGTATATTGAAGAGTACAGGACGGTACAGGATTTTCTGGACCGCGTGTGCAAGCAGGTTCGGGCTAAGCCCATGCATGCGGAGATCCGCGAAGAGCTGCTAAGCCATATCGAGGAGCGGGCAGAGCTGCTGATGCTGGAGGGGAATGCCGAGGAGCCGGCCGTGCTGGAAGCGGTTCGTCAGATGGGCGAGCCGGAAGAGATCGGGCGAAGTCTGCATATGGCCCACCGGCCGCAGCTGGATTGGAAGCTGCTTGTCATTGTAGGATTGTTCTCGGTAATCGGACTGTTCGGGACAATGAGCGTTTACTATACCGATGTTATTCGCTTTATGCAAATCCCTGATAGGAAGATACTGTTTTTTGGAATAGGGATTTTCCTGCTTATCGTTCTTTATTTTACGGATTATCGAAAATTAAGAAGATTCGCGGGAATGGTATTTTTCTCTGTCTTATTCTTACTTGGATATGTTTTAGTCTACGGTAAGCTGCATGGATACAATACAGGATATTTGGGTATCGGCTTTATTGGGGTCAATATGATTACCTTTTCCTTGCTCCCGCTCCTTGTTGCACAGGCTGGAATGAAACCTGCATTCGAGTGGGGGCGATGGGAGATGGTGCTGAATCTGCTGTATCGGGGCGTTCTGCCAATCGTGCTTTACAGCATGAGCAACTCGGTTATGTATTCTCTTATTTACGCGGCCGGATTCCTTGTCTTGACCTGGAGAACGAAGAAAAACCCGCGGCAATTTGTCCTAATCATGACGCTTCCACTTGCGAGCTTAACGATTTCTCTTTTTACGCATATGGAGCTTTTGCTTATTCGGTGGAGGGATATGTTAAACCCGCTTTCCGGCTATAACTGGCATGTTGGCAACAGCATAAGTGCGATTAAGAATGCCGGGTGGTTTGGGCAAGGATTCGGAGCAGAATCCCCCAAATTGCCTTATATCTTGAATGATAGCGTATTTCCTTATCTCGTATATTGCTTCGGTTGGATTTTTGGTATTGCCGTTGTAGTCTTGACGATATTATTCCTGATTAGAATCTGGAAAGTTTCCAAAACGCATCGGGATCTTTATGCCAGACATATGGCAGCGATGATCATGGTCGTCTTTGGAATCCGGCTGTTATGGCCGTTACTTATGGGAATAGGGATTGCCCCGCTCGTCTCTCTGGACCCGCCCTTCATCTCCTACGGCGGAACGAACCAGCTCATAGATTTGGCTGTCGTCGGCCTGATCCTGTCGATTTACCGGCGGAAAAATATGATTCCGAGCGACCTCGGAGGAATCGAAGCGGTTAGAGTGAAGTGAGCGAAAACAAGCTACCACGTAGCGGTTGATTCTGCTCTAGCCCATGATTAAGACCGAGCGGCACAGCCGCTCGGTCTTTCTATTGCATCACTTCTATCCGCACCATTTCTACCCGCACCATTTCTACCCGCACCATTTCTACCCGCACCATTTCTATCACACCTGTTTCTTACGCACCTGTTTCTATCCGCACCTGCGTCCACTCACACCCGTATAATTTCGCACCCGGTTCTTTCCTCCGCATAGCGATGTATTACCGGCCTGCGGTATATTACTCCCGCCTAGAATAAAGCGCACCTTCCGCAATTTCCTCGATGTAATGGCACGCTGCCTGATGGCCGCCGCCCATGCCTGCTTCCCGAAGGACTGGGGCTTCGGATTTGCAGCGGTCCGTGGCGTACATACAGCGGGTATGGAAGCGGCAGCCGGACGGCGGGTTGAGCGGGGAAGGGACGTCCCCTTTCAGCAGAATCCGCTCCTTCTTGCGGTCGGGATCGAGGGTGGGGATCGCAGACAGCAGCGCTCGGGTGTAGGGATGCTGCGGCCGCCGGAACAGCGATTGTTTGTCCGCAATCTCAACGATCGTGCCAAGGTACATGACGATGATCCGGTCGGAGATGTGGCGGACGACGCCAAGATCATGGGAGATGAACAGATACGTCAGCTTGAATTCCTTCTGGAGCGATTTCATCAGGTTCAGCACTTGAGCCTGGATCGAGACGTCAAGGGCAGACACGGCCTCGTCGCTGATAATGAGCTTGGGATTGACCGACAGCGCGCGGGCGATGCCGATCCGCTGCCGCTGTCCGCCGCTGAACTCGTGGGGATAGCGATCGGCCTGATAGGCGGAGAGGCCAACGGTTTCGAGCAGCTCGATGGCCCTTGACCGGCGTTCCTTTTTCGGGACGATGTTCTGGATTTCCATCGCTTCCTCCAGCACTTGAACCGCGGTTTTGCGAGGGTTCAACGAAGCGTACGGGTCCTGGAAAATCATCTGCAGGTCCTTGCGCTTCCGATTCATCTGCGATTTGCTTAGGGCAAGAAGATTCGTGCCCTCGAACATGACTTCACCGGAGGTGGGCTCATCCAGGCGCAGAATTGCCCGTCCGGTCGTCGATTTGCCGCATCCCGATTCGCCGACGAGGCTGACGGTCTCCCCCTCGTTAACGGAGAAGGAAATGTCGTCTACGGCCTTCACGACATTGACGGTACGTCCAAAGATGCCGCCCTTGATCGGAAAATACTGCTTCAGATGCTTAACGGACAATAATTCCTTTGCGGTTCTATTATCGCTCATCGTTATCATTCACCTCGCTTACGGCATCCCATTGATCGGTATACTTCCAGCAGCTGACCTGCTGGCGGTTCGTCAGCGCCGACAGCTCGGGCTGCTGATCATAGCAGAGCTTCCGGGCATCCGGGCAGCGCGGGGCAAACCGGCAGCCTTTCTGCAGGTCGAATGGGCTCGGCACCGAGCCCCGGATCGGCTCCAGCGCTTCTTGGTCGACGTCATGGCGCGGCAGCGAATTCATCAATCCGATGGTGTAGGGATGCTTCGGATGCTTGAATAGGGACCGGACATCGGCATATTCCACGACCTTGCCGCAGTACATCACCGCCACATCATCACAGGTTTCGGCGACAATCCCCAAATCATGCGTGATGAAAATAATCGACATATGCAGCTTCTGCTGCAGCTCTTTCATCAGCTCCAGAATTTGCGCCTGAATCGTCACGTCGAGCGCGGTCGTGGGCTCATCCGCGATCAGGAGGTCGGGATTGCAGGCGAGCGCCATCGCAATCATGACGCGCTGCCGCATCCCGCCGGACAGCTGGAACGGGTACTGCGAAATCCGCTTCTCCGGGGAGGGGATGCCGACAAGCCGCAGCATGTGCACGGCTTTCTCCAGCGCTTGTTTGTTGCCCAGCTGCTCGTGAATGCGATAAACCTCGGCGATTTGATCACCGATCGTAAAGACCGGGTTCAGCGATGTCATCGGCTCCTGAAAGATCATCGAAATTTGATTGCCCCGCAGCTTGCGCATCTGCCGGTCCGTTTTATCCAGCAGATTCTCGCCGTTATATAGAATTTGACCGCCTACAATCCGGCCCGGACTCAAGATGAGACGGAGAATCGACAAGGACAGAATGCTCTTCCCCGAGCCTGATTCGCCTACGATCCCAAGCGTCGCTCCTTTGCGGACATGCAGGCTGACCCCGTCCACGGCCTTGACCTCCCCCTGCTCCGTGAAAAAAGAAGTCCGCAAATCCTTAATGTCCAGCAGCGTTGATGCTGACTTCATCTACCCTCGCTCCCTTCTCTTCGAATTCGTCGATCAATCGAAATCAATGCGTTTGTTGAAATACCGATAGGAGATGTCCACGAGCAGGTTGACGAGCACGAACATGACCGAGAGCACCAGCACCGTAGCCTGCACGACCGGGAAATCCCTGCCCCTGATGGAATCGACCACATAACGGCCCATGCCATTGACCGCGAATACGGATTCGGTTAGCACGGCGCCGCCAAGCAGTCCGCCGAATTCGAGCCCGATGACGGTGATGACCGGAATCATTGCATTTTTCAGCGCGTGCCGGTAGATGATGACGCGTTCCCGAACGCCCTTCGCCCGCGCTGTGCGGATATAGTCCTGGCTGATCACCTCCAGCATGCTGGAGCGGGTCATCCGCGCAATGATCGCGGCACCGCCGGTCCCAAGGGTAATGACGGGCAGGACGGTCTGCGACCAGGTGCCCCAGCCGGAGGGACGGAACCAGCCGAGATCCACTGCAAAATATTGGATCAGCATCAGACCGAGCCAGAAATTCGGCATCGACAGCCCGAACAGGGCGATGAACATGACCCCGATGTCGGCGGGGGAGCTTTTCTTGACGGCGGAGATGATGCCGGCGAGGATGCCGAGAAACACGGCCAGAATCGTACTATACACGGCGAGCTCTAACGTAATCCAGAACCGGCTGGTGAAAATCTCATCGGCAATCGGCCGGCTGCTGCGGATCGAGTCGCCCAGATCCCCCTGAAGCAGCCCGCTGACATAGTTCCAATACTGAAGCGGCAGCGGATCGTTGAGTCCGAGATTTTCCCGGATCTGTTCGACTTGCTCTCTCGGCGCGCCTTCCCCGATGATGACCTGTGCCGCGTCCCCGGGAATGAGATGCATGAGCAGGAAGACGACAATCGTGACGCCGATGATCACGGGAATCGTCTGAATCAGTCTCCGAACGGAATACTTGAGCATGGCCCGGCAGCTCCCTTCATAATTTTTTTAATTTCGGGTCAAGGACGTCCCGCAGTCCGTCGCCCAGCAGATTGAAGGCAATGACGACAAGCACGATCGACAAGCCGGGGAACAAAGCGACATGCGGATGGTCGGTAATATAGTTGCGGCCGTCGTTCAGCATGGCCCCCCATTCCGGCGTGGGCGGCTGGGCCCCGAGCCCGAGGAAGGAGAGCCCGCTAGCCGTCAGAATAGCAACGGCAATCCGGAGCGTAGCCTGTACGATGATCGGCGACAGGATATTCGGCAGTATGTGGCCGAAAATAATCCGCCGGTCGCTGGCGCCGAGCGAGCGCATGGCATCAATGTACTCCAGCCGGCGTACGGCAAGGGTGGAGCCGCGCACGACCCTGGCGAACATGGGGATGGAGAAAATGCTGACGGCGATGATGACATTGAACAGATTTTTGCCAAGAACGCTGACGATCGCCAGGGCAAGCAGTATGCCGGGGAATGCAAGCATCACGTCGGTGATCCGCATGATGAACGTATCCCATTTGCCCCCGTAATACCCCGAAACAATCCCGAGCACGATCCCGAACGCGGCGCCGATGATGACGGAGACGAAGCCGACCGACAGCGTCAGCCGCATGCCGTGAATGATGCGGGTGAAGATATCTCGTCCATTATGGTCCGTGCCGAACCAATGATCGGCGGATGGCTTCAGGAATTTGGCCGTATAGTCGATTTTGCTCGGGTCGTATTGGGTCAATAGCGGACCGATTATCGCAACGAGGATGACGAATAGGAGAAAGTAGCCTCCGAATAATGCCGCTTTATTCTTCCTCAACCGATAATAGAAAGATTTCCATCTAGTCCTGTGAGCCTCATGCAGGCCGGGCTGCTGTGTTGTTCTAGCATCAGCGGTCAGGTTATCCATGGGGAATCATCCTTTCTCCAAAATATGAATTTGAGAATTGTTGCTAACATGCGCATGCGGATGTTGGATTAATATCTAGCTGGTATCAGGAATATGCAATATAGCTGATGGAAAGTCGATCTTTGGATTTTTGCAAAATCCTCGTATAAATATCAAATAGTAAAATATATGTTAACTGTGCATGAAATATTTTCCTATTTATCGCAAGAAGGGGGAGGATGTTTACTATGACAGGTAACAAGAGGACAAAATGGTGGCTGATCTGCATGCTGGTCATCTTTACGCTGCTGCTGTCGGCCTGCGCAGGCGGCGGCAAGAGCGCTAACCCGGAGACGCCGCCAAGCGGCGGAACAACAACGCCGCCTTCCGGGACGGACAACAAGGACCCCGGCACGGACACCGGCAAGGATACCGGGGAGGCGGCAGCTAATGAGCTTGTGATAGCCTGGCTTTCGGATCCGGCGTCGATGGATCCCCACATGTCGACAGACCAGCAAAGCAGCATCGTGACATCGCATATCTATAACACGCTGCTGGTGCATGATAAAGACCTGAACTTCCAGCCGGGGCTTGCCGAGAGCTGGGAGGCTGTCGATGAATTAACGTGGGAGTTCAAGCTGAGACAAGGCGTGAAATTTACGGACGGATCGCCTTTTAATGCCGAAGTGGTGAAGGCCAATCTGGATCGTATGCAGGATCCGAAGGTCGCATCGCCGCGGGCTTCGCTCGTCGCTATGATTAAAGAGGTCAAGGTCGTGGATGAACACACGGTTCAGCTTATAACCGAGTATCCTTACTCGCCGCTGCTCGCCCATCTCGCCCATCCGGCCGTCGGCATAATCAGCGCGGAGGCGATCAAGCTGGATTATGAGAAGGTCAATGCCGGCGAAAAGGCCGGTGCTTATCTCGCCCAAAATCCGGTCGGCACGGGGACCTTTAAGCTGGAGAGCTGGAATCCGGGCTCAGAGGTGAAGCTTGCGGCCAACCCGGACCACTGGGGAACCAAGGCGAAGGTGGACCGGGTGACGTTCAAGGTCGTCAGCGAAGAGGGGACGCGGATTGCGGAGCTGGAGACCGGATATGCCCATATCATCGATCCGGTATCGCCAAGCAGCATCAGCCGGATTGAGAGCAATGACGGAATGTCGCTGAATCGGCAATCGTCGTTAAGCTTGTCTTATATCGGGTTCAACAACAATAAGAAGCCGTTTAACGATATTCGCGTGCGGCAAGCCTTGACGATGGCCATCAATAAAGACGAAATTATGCAGGGCATCTACGAAGGAACGGGAATTCCGGCCGTCGGCCCGCTAGCCCCGGACGTGAACGGCTATGATCCGAGCGTGAAGCCGATTGAATACAATATGGATAAGGCGAAGGAGCTCCTGAAGGAGGCCGGCTATGAACAAGGCTTCTCGACGTCCATCTGGACGAACGACAATCCGGAACGGATCAAGATCGCGGAGTACGTCCAGTCCAAGCTGAAAGAATTGAACATCGACGTCAAAATCGAAGTGGTGGAGTGGGGGTCTTACCTCGCCCAAACGGCAGAGGGCAAGCATGATATGTTCGTGCTCGGTTGGTCCACGGTCACGGCCGATGCCGACTACGGAATGTATGAGCTGTTTCACTCGAAGAACGCCGGAGAGCCGGGCAACCGAACCTTTACCAATGACCCTGAATTGGATCAGCTGCTCGATGCCGGACGCAAGGAGAACGATCCGGAGAAACGCAAGGCGATCTATAAGCAGGCCCAGGAGAAGCTGGTCGAACTCGCACCGATGCTCTACATTCACCACCAGGAGTATTTGAACGGCGTTAGCAGCAAGGTGCAAGGATTCTGGAGGCACCCGAATGGCATAATGCAGCTGCACGACGTGTCCATTCAGCCCTAATGTGCAGGCATAAAAGAGGCATAAAAGGGTAATGGCGCGACGGGATTTCAATTTCTCGTAAGCAGTTCATTTTAGGGGGAGGCAGCCCGATCGGGCTGTCTTTTTCTCTTTGATATAGGATAGAGCACTGAGCACTCACCAGGGAAGATCCGCCCGGTTAACGATGCTGAGAAGAAGAGGCTGACGGGAGGCATTTGAAAGAAAAATAATGTTTACGCCAATATATTCGTTGACACGTATATACAAATTGGTGTATATTTCAATCATGAACACTTCAGCAATGCAATTAACCCTGTCTACGATCTCGGAACCGAACCGTTTTAACATTATCGAGCTATTAAAGCAAGGACCGCGTTCGGTAAGTGACCTCGTAGAGCTGCTTAACATCGGTCAGCCGCAAGTATCCCGGCATTTGCGGATCCTGAACGAAGCGGGATTGGTGAAGGTCCGCAAGAATGCGCAGCAGCGCATCTATAGTCTTGAAGCCCGTCCGTTCCAGGAACTGGACGAGTGGCTCGACTCCTTCAGCCGCCTGTGGGAAGAGAGACTCGACAATTTCGAAGACTATATGAGCGACTTGAACGGAAAGGAGAGTTAATTGACTTTTTTGCTAGATCCACAGGAAGGGCTCTGCCGGGGCAGAGCCGAATAGACGGGAGGGATTCACATGGGCAGGAAGACAACCATTACGAAAGACAGAGAACAGCGAAAGCTGACGGTGGAACGCATCGTTTCCATCCCCCTGAAGCTTTCCTGGGAAGGCTGGACCAAGCCTGAGCACATCGAACGCTGGTGGGGGCCGAGGAACTGGACCGCCACGGTGTACGAAATGGATGTAAGACCGGGCGGCGCTTGGCGCTACCGGATTGCGCCCGATACGGCCGGTGAGGGAGATACGGCATTCTGCAAGGCGATTTATACCGAAGTGGTGGAATGGTCGAGGCTTGTCTACAATGACACATTTACAGACTCGCAGTGGAACCCCGTCGAGGGAAGCGATATGCTGACGTCCGTCACATTCGACGAGGCAAGGGGTGGAACAAGGCTGAGCATTATCACTCAGTTTGCAAGCGCAGAGGATCTGGATCAGGCGGAGCCCATGGGCATGGTGGAAGGATACCAGGAGACGCTGGAAAGATTCGAGCATCAAATGCAGTACATAATTAATCAACCATAACAAGGAGGAATTGGGATGAGCCATGTGATTTCGAAAGACGGTACACGGATTTTTTATGAGAAAAAGGGTACGGGACCGGCAATCGTGCTTGTGTCCTCCGCCGCTGCGGATCACAACGACGGATCGCGCCTTGCCGAGCTGCTGTCCGAGCATTTCACCGTCTACAATTACGATCGGAGAGGGCGCGGCGACAGCGCGGATACGGCTCCATATGCAGTTGAACGCGAGATCGAAGACCTGGAAGCCCTTATCCAGGAGGCGGGCGGCAGCGCCTATGTGTTCGGGAGCTCATCGGGGGCCGTTCTGGCCCTGGATGCAGCCAGCAGCCTCGGCAGCGGTAAAGTTAGCAAGCTGTTTCTATACGAACCGCCGTTTATCATCGATGACAGCCGTGCTCCGGTACCGCCGGAATACGTGCAGCACTTGAATGCATTGATGGCCGGGAACCAACGAAGCGAAGCGGTAGAATACTACATGACAGCCGCACTGGGAATTCCGGGCGAATACATCGAATTCATGAAGGCAGACCCATCCTGGAAGGCGATGGAGGGTTTAGCGCATACGCTGGCTTACGACGGAATGATTATGGGAAATACGCAATCCGGTCAACCATTGCCTACGGACCGGTGGGAGGTCAGTGCCCCGGTGATGGTAATGACGGGCGCGAACAGCGGGGCTTTATTCCATAACGCTGCCAGCGCTTTGGCCGGCTTGCTCCCGCATTGTGAACACCGCATGCTTCCAGGCCAAGACCATTCGGCTGTCGTCATGGCGCCGGAGGTGCTGGCCCCGGAGATCGTGGACTTTCTGCAGCCTTCAGCGGGCCATATTTCGAGATAAGAAGTGCATAGCGTGAAAAGAAACCGTGGCTAATGGGGCCACGGTTTCTTTGTTATTGCATCCGATTGAAAACTTCAATCGGATTTCTCAAGCAGCGCGGCTCCTTTTGCTTGATAAAAAAAGAGCTGTTCGGTCCGGAAGTATATAGTGACAGGGGGAAGCTTCCGGCAAAAAAATTCGTTTACCCAGAACAAGTAAATTTTATTAAAAATAAAACCATGTTATATTAAAATTACATAGCGTTTGGAGGGGGACTGGAATCATGAGTAGTTTAAAGGAAATTGCCAAGCTCGCGGAGGTCTCGGTTTCGACGGTATCCAATGTGCTCAACGGACGGAAGAACGTTGGCAAGGACACCCGGGAACGGGTGCTTCGGATCTGCTCGGAGCAAGGTTATTTTCCGAACAAGGCGGCCAAATCCGATCACAGCAACACGATCATCTTTGTATTCAGCGATTTCGACCGCGACTATTATTTGAAAATTATTAAGGGCATCAGCCACTGCCTGACGGAGAACGGCTATGATCTGATCATCTGCACCAGCAAATCGAGCGCGAACTTCATGCGCAGCAAATTTGCAAGCGGTACCATAAGCCTGGATCGGCATATGACGGACGATTATTTAATCTCCGTGGCGACCCCTCAATTCCCTGTCGTGCTCATGGACCGCATTATCGATAATGCATTTGCCAATACCAAAAGCGTCCTTGTCGACAATTATCCGGTGATGTGCGATATGGTGCAGGCGTTGGTGGATAAGGGGTTCCGCAGTTTCGGGTTTATGGGCGGTCTCGAGTTTACGCTTGACCATAAAGAGAGGTACGCCGGATTCGTCGATACGCTGGAGAAGAATGGGATCCTCTTTGACCGCCGCAACTACTTCCATGGGGACTACAGCGAAGAGAGCGGATATCAGGCAGCCAAAATTCTGATTCTCGGGAACTCGCTTCCGGAAGTGCTGGTATGCGCGAATGATAATATGGCGCTTGGGGCGATCAAGGCTTTCGAGGAGAACGGGCTCCGCGTGCCGGAGGATATTTCCGTTACCGGCTTTGACAACTCGGACGCGGCGGCCATGGCAGGCCTGACGACGATTGCGATCCCGCGTTATGAGAGCGGTTATTTGGCCGCCAAGGAGCTGCTCGGCATGATTAAGGGGACGACTGGCAAGGAGCCTTTTAAATTAAGTGCCACCATTCAGTGGAGAAAGACCGTTAAATAAAGTTTTACGAACTATTCTAGTAAAAAGTAATATATTTTACTAAATATTTTACTTAATATTTTATGAAAACGCGTACAATTTTTATTGACATGAGCGCATAACAGGCCTATGATTGGGTTGTAAACGTTTTACTTTATTGAGTCCTTACGGGGGAGGCGTGTCACTTGAAAAAAGTAAAAAAGGTATTAAGCGTACTGACTGCAACGGCTTTGGTGGCCACATTGGCGGCCTGCGGCGGCACTTCCGGTACAGCCGACAAAGATTCGGGAGCAGCATCCGGAGGAGACAAACTAAAGAAAATAACACTCTTCCAATCGAAGGTTGAAATTACGGAGCCTCTTGAAGCACTGGTTAAGACCTATAAAGAAGAAACCGGCAATGAGGTTGAAGTATGGGGAGCCGCCGGCGATGCTTATTCGCAGCAGCTGGTAGCGAAGCTTGGCAGCAATCAAGGCCCTACGATTTTCAGCGTAGCGCCGGGGCCTGAATCGGAGAAATTGAAATCTTACTTTACGGACTTGAGCGGTGAGGAATACGTCAAAAATATCGCGCCTGACATGGAGCTGAAGGTGGAAGACAAGACGGTCGGCGTTCCTTACGGCGTTGAAGGCTTCGGCCTCGTGTACAACAAGGATCTCGTCGATCCGGCAAACGTGAAGGACCTGGATTCGTTCACGAAGCTGTTGGAGCAGATGAAGGCAGAAGGCAAGAACGGGCTGAGCCTGTCGCAGGAAGCTTACTTTCTGATCGGGCATATCCTGAATACTCCGTTCGCGCTTCAGTCCGATCCGCTGGCCTTTATCGACCAGCTGAACAAAGGCGAAGTGAAGATGGCGGATACGAAGGAATTCCAGGAATGGGCGAAATTCATGGACGCGATCAAAGCCAATGCCAAAAACCCGATGGAAGTGAAGTACGACAGCCAAATGGGTGATTTCGCAACAGGCAAAACGGCGATGGTTCACCAAGGCAACTGGAGCTATTCCATGCTCGCCGATTTCGGGGATATGGATTCGAAAATCGGCATGATGCCGTTCCCGCTGGCAGGCAACGACAAACTTGCGGTCGGGGTTGCGAGCTACTGGGTGATCAACAACCAGGCCGATGCGGACGAAGTGAAAGCAGCCAACGCATTCTTGAACTGGCTCTTCACCAGCGATACCGGTAAAAAAGCGATCGTCGACGACTTCAAGTTCATTCCGGCGCTGACCAACATCGAGGCAGGCAACCTGGACCCGTTGTCCCAGGCCGTGCATGAAGCGACGAACAGCGGCCAGACGATCCCTTGGGCGCTGAACTACTTCCCGTCCGGCATCATTACGAACGACTTGGCGCCGGCTACTCAGGAATTCTTCATGAACAAGGATATGACAGGCGAGCAATTCCTGCAGAAGCTGGATGAGGTTTGGGCGAAAGCCTCGAAATAAGGGATACAGCAAGCGCTCGTGAACGAGCGGTGATCTAAACAATTTCATCATAACGAAAGCCTAGCCTCTGACGTTCCGAATTGACTCTGAGCGTTAGGCTTTTGTTTTTTCAAGCTCGAAGTATCGGGTAACGAACATCATCTACTCCCACCAGCATGCATAGCACAACGGCTTCGGAAGGGGCCAGAAACGTCCCCGACCGGGCTCGTTTAAACGAAAAACACAGCAATTGCAAGTATCAAGGTGATGCCTTACCACGGGGATCATCCGGGACAGAAAGAAGGTATGGATTATGAGCAAAGGAAAGGACAAAGCCTGGTTTGCCCTGTTCACGGTACCGCTTTTGTTTATTTTCACGACCGTGGTCATCATCCCGTTCATCATCGGGATTTATTACTCCTTCGTCCAGTGGGACGGAATTCCGGCCAATCCGAAAGTATTTGTGGGCATGGACAATTATGTCCAGATCTTCCAGGACGAACGCTTCCTGTCATCGGCTTGGCACACCGTGCAGTTTACGCTTCTGGCGCTGGTATGCGTCAATATCCTGGGCCTGGGATTCGCGCTGCTAGTGACGACCAAGCTTCGCTCGCGTAATGCCGCAAGGACGATGTTCTTTATGCCGAACCTGATCGGCGGCCTTATTCTCGGTTATATCTGGCAGTTCATTTTCACCGATGCCTTTAGCTTCCTTGGGGAGAAAACCGGGCTCGGCAGTATCTTCTTCAACTGGCTCCTGCATCCGCAGTTCTCGCTTTATGCGATCGTTGTCGTATTTACCTGGCAGCTTGCCGGCTATACCATGATCATCTACATTGCCGGCATCCAGGGGATCCCGGATGAATTGATGGAAGCGGCCAAAGTCGACGGCGCGAGCCTGTGGCAGCGACTGAAGAGCATCGTCTTCCCGCTCCTGATGCCATCGTTCACGATATGTCTGTTCCTGACGCTGTCGGGCGCATTCAAAATCTACGACGTGAACCTGTCCCTGACCAAGGGCGGTCCGAATAACGCGACCGAGATGTTTGCGATGAATATTTTCAATGAAATATTCGCTTACGGCAATTACGGCATAGGCCAGGCGAAAGCGATCATCTTCTTCCTGATCGTAGCCGGGCTTACCTTGACCCAAGTGATCATTACGAAGAGAAGAGAGGTGCAGATGTGATGAAGAAAACAGGCAAATGGCTGCTCGATATCGTACTGCTTCTCTTCGCGATCGTCTTCCTGTCTCCCGTCTTCATCATGCTGATTAACTCGTTCAAGGACCGTGCGGAGCTGTATGAGAACGCGCTCGCGCTTCCATCGTCCTTCAGCTTCGAGTATTACAAGTCGGCGATGGAGAAGATGAATTTCTTTACGGCGCTGGGCAACTCGCTCTACGTGACGGTTGTCTCGGTGATTCTTGTCATCGTCCTGGCTTCCATGACGGCATGGATGCTGGTGCGGACGGATAACAAGCTGAGCAAAATCATTTTCTTCACGTTCGTGGCGACGATGCTCATTCCGTTCCAGACGCTGATGATGCCGCTTATGCAGGTGATGGACTGGATCCGCAGCAATCTGCATATTCCGATGCTGAATACGCATGAGGGCTTGATCTATATGAATGTCGGTTTTACCTCGAGCATGGCAGTCTTCCTATACCATGGCTTTATCAAGTCGGTACCGGTCGCTCTGGAAGAGGCCGCGACGCTGGACGGCTGCTCCAAGCTGGGCGTATTCTGGAGAATCGTATTTCCGCTGCTGAAGAACATCACCGTAACGGTAGCGATTTTGAACGTGATCGCCCTGTGGAATGACTATCTGCTGCCGTCCCTGACGCTGTCGGATAAAGGGCTGCGGACGATTCCGCTTTCGACGTTCTACTTCTTCGGGGAATTCACGATCGTATGGAACCAGGCGATGGCCGGCCTGACCTTAACGATTATCCCGGTGGTCATCTTCTACATTTTCGCGCAAAAGTATATCATCAAAGGGATTGCTGCAGGTGCGGTTAAATGAGGCGGATCATTACCAGAGCGGATGATTTGGGCTCGAGCCGTTCGGCCAATCTGGCGATTGCCAGAACCGTAGACGCCGGATTTATCAAAAACGTATCCGTAATGGCGCCGGGGCCGTATGCTGCGGAAGCGGCCGAGCTGCTGGCCCACCGCGATGACATATGCTTCGGATTCCACATGACGCTGAATGCGGAGTGGGATCACATCAGATGGGGACCTGTTTCGGCGAAGGAACAGGTTCCTTCGCTTGTGGACCCAAGCGGATATTTCTATCAGGATCCGTCGATGTTCAAGCAATCCCCTCCGGCCTTGGAGGAGATTGCGGCCGAGTGCAGCGCGCAGCTGGATAAGCTGACGGCGCTGGGCTTTCGCATAACGTATGCGGATTCGCATATGCTACCGGAGCGCTTCGTCCCCGGGCTTCAGGAAGAGCTGGACCGCTGGATTGCAAGCAAAGGACTGATCAATCACCGGTATTACTATAACTTTTTCCCTGGCGGCGTCCCTTCTTCCGTCCCGCAATTCGAAGCTGTGCTCAGCAGGCTCACAGACGAGCAATACTTCTTTCTGTCTCATCCGGCACTCTATTCGGAGGAGATGACGCAGTGCGGCAACGCTTGGGTCGACGGCGAGGAGCTTGCGCGCGGGCGTGATGCAGAGGCTGCCTTTCTGATGCAGGAGGACTTGATCGAGATCAGCGAGCGCCATGGCTTTCGACCGATTCGATATGATGAAGCGGTTTCAGAATCTGGTGTATAATGGTTCTGACAGGATGATCGATCACTTGCAATATACAGGGAGAGGCGGATTTTTATGAGTATGGACACGGTTCAATCATTGTCAAGAAGCACCCCCGAACGCCAAGGCATTTCCTCGCGGGCCATCGAGCGCTTTATCGGTTCGGTCCAGGATCAAGGACTAGAGCTGCACAGCTTTATGCTGCTGCGACGCGGTCATGTCATTGCGGAAGGCTGGTGGGATCCGTACGGGCCCGAGCTTCCGCACATGCTGTTCTCGTTAAGCAAGAGCTTTACCTCAACTGCGATCGGACTCCTCGCTGAGGAAGGCCGCATCGCCTTGACGGATCAAGTGATCAGCTTCTTCCCGGAATATGCGCCGGAAGATCCATCTCCCAACCTGGCGGCGATGACTGTGCGGGATTTGCTTGTAATGGGGACCGGCCATGCGGCGGAACCGCCGCTGGAATCCGATGATTGGGCAGCCGACTTCTTCAAGCAGCCTGTGGAGCATAAGCCTGGGACCCACTTCGTGTATAACAGTGCCGCTACGTATATGCTCTCGGCGATTTTGCAGAAGACGACCGGCCAGTCGCTGCTGGAGTATTTGGAGCCTCGGCTCTTCGAACCGCTCGCCATTCACGGGGCCACATGGGAGAACTGTCCGCGGGGCATCAATGCCGGCGGCTGGGGACTCAAGCTGAAGACGGAGGATATTGCAAAGTTCGGTCAGCTGTATTTGCAGAAGGGTGTTTGGGGAGACAAGCGCCTCATTCCCGAGGCGTGGGTCCTCGAAGCGACATCGAAGCAGATTTCGAACGGGCCGGCAGACGGCTCCTCCGATTGGACGGAAGGCTACGGCTACCAGTTCTGGAGATGCCGGCATGGCGCCTACCGCGGTGACGGCGCATTCGGCCAATACTGCATCGTTCACCCGGAGCTGGAAGCGGTGATCGCCATCACCTCGGGCTTGAATGATATGCAGGCCGTTCTGAACAGCATATGGGAGCATCTGGTGCCGGCCTTTGAGCCGGATGCTTTACCGGCGGATGAAGGAGCGGAAGCCTCGCTCTCCGGCACGCTCGGAGCGCTGAATGTGCAGCCGCCGAAATTCGCGGCCTCCTCCACGCGGGAGCAGGATGTTTCCGGAATCGTGTTCGAGCTCGAGGAGAATGAGCAGAAGCTCCGTACCTTCTGCGTTCGTTTCTCGGAGGAAGAAGCCGTGCTGGAGATCGAAGCGCACTACGGCCTCGAATCGCTCACGCTTGGCCGGAACGCATGGGTGGAAGGCACGACAAGACTGTTCCGGATGGAGGAGGGCAAGGTATGCTCCTCCATGACGTGGAATGACAACGGCAATCTGGTGATCACGCTTCGAGCGGTCGAGACGCCGTTCCGCCTGACCGTGGAGGCTGACTTTACAGAAGACGGGCTTCATTTGGCCCAATCGTTCAATGTATCCTTTGGAGACCCGGGGCTGAAGCCGATTACGGGTCAGGCAAGGGAAGGGCAGTAATGAGGCTAGGCGCTCCCTCAAGTGCAGATTGGGGCGTGAACCATAGAATTGCTTGAAGCACAGCCGTAACGTCAGCAATGAACAAACGCGCTTGGACGCTCGGAGATTTCTCCGAGCGTTTTTTAACGTGTGTTTCTTTCCCTTCCGAAGTCGCTTTTCCATTTTAGCGGAAACTCCCACCAAGCCGAAGGAATGTCCTCTTCGCATGATGCGACCTTTTTTGCATATGAGTTAAGGTAGAGCGCATTTTACTCCGAGAAGAGGGTGAGGCATGCATGGACGGGACCGAGCTTTACCGGAAAGTCGTGTTGACGGTGTCGGGGAACCGGCTGGTGAAATGGCTTTCGATTCGTTACGGCAAGAAACTAGCGGGCAGATTCATTGCGGGAGATACGCTGGAAGAGGCACTCGATGAGATCGAAAGGCTGAACGGGAAGGGAATCCTGGTAACGCTGGACCATCTGGGAGAGGGCATTACTTCGCTGACGGAGGCTTCGGCCTACCGGGAGGAGTATATTCGGCTTGTGGAGGGCATCGCCAACCGGGGAGTGCAATCGAACGTATCCCTGAAGCCGACGCAGATGGGCTTGGCGCTCGACCCGCAGGCAGCATACGAGAACATTAGAACGGTGGTCCGGGCGGCCCAAAGGCATGGCAACTTCGTACGGCTGGACATGGAGGACTCGCTATTCACGCAGGCCACGATCGATATGACGCTGCGGCTTCATAAGGAGGGGCTGACCAATGTGGGAACGGTCATCCAGGCCTATTTGTACCGGTCGGAGGAGGACGTCCGGATGCTAATGAAGGAAGGGGTGAAACTCCGGCTGGTCAAGGGAGCTTATAAGGAGCCGGGAACGATTGCGTATCAGAAGAAGCAGGAGATCATCGGCAATTATAAAAATTTAATCAAGCTTCAGCTGGACCAAGGAGCCTATACCGCTGTCGCGACCCACGATAACAACATCATCGATTGGGTCAAAGTATTTGCAGAGCAGAACCGGATCAAGAAGGATGCGTTCGAGTTTCAAATGCTGTATGGGCTGCGCATGAAGGACCAGGCCCGGCTAGCGCAGGACGGTTATCGAATAAGATGCTACATGCCGTACGGCACGATGTGGTACCCGTATTTTACCCGCCGCATTGCAGAGAAGCCGGCCAATCTGATGATGGTGCTGAGGAATATGTTCAAGTGATTGGGAAGCGAAATACCGCTGGCGATTTCGGTGGGGAAACGGTTCGAAAGGTCGGAAAAAGTAAATTCCGATTTGTGGCCGTTATTTTCTGAAAAAACGTGAAAACAGCGAAGGAAAGCGCGTACATTTGGGAATGGCATTCATTATTGCCATTCCATCGCCTTATATCGCTTTATTGCTAAGAAATGGCGAAATAGAGAGGGATATCGAGTATGGAGAAGATAATCGGGGATGAAGAGGACTTTCCGGATTGCACCTGTTCCATAATACGTTACACGGGTTTTCGTCTGCATTTACTTCCCGAATCGCCGGTCGTATGATACGAACTATGAATTGACCGGATGATTTCCGGAAGCTGGCAGGGCGGCCTGATACCGCCGTGGAAGCCGGCCAGTGTGGGAGCTGCGGCCTTCCATCGGAAAAAAGCGCGTATGCCGGAGACCGCTATGGGGTCCTTCGGCTCGTACTTGCGTCAAGTGCCTCTCACCGCTTGACCCTCGGCCGGGCCGCTTTGACAGTTTTCGAAAACATCAGGGTCAACCATTAACCGAATACATGCAGCTCGCTAGATTCATTTTCGCTGAGTCCTTGAATGAAAAAGGAGCGGGGGAACCAATCGGGAGACGCGATTTCGCGCGTTCTCTCCGGGGTGAATCCCATAGACAAGATAACGGTCTATGGGTAGGGCGACTCTCACGCCCGAATCCGTCAGCTAACCTCGTAAGCGTATCGAGAGAGGCAACGATTGTCGTGACTTGACGAAGCCGCGGTGTTTTTCGCCGTGCCTTTAGGAAGAAGCCGCGGGAAGAGTTCTTCTCCTCCCGAGGCTTCTTTTTTGTTGCCTTCTCCGACGGACACGAGGAGGAGAACGTATGGAAAAAAAGCAAGACACGATTCTGATATCCGCGCCGACCAAGGCCGGAGAGGCATTCATCCGCCAATTGCTCTTAAGGGAGATCCCGTTCGCCGTTCTGGCAAACAACCCTGCAGAGGGGGAGAGGGCGAGCAGGCTCGGATGCAAGGATGTCATCATGCTCGACACGAGAGACGAGCAGACCTGGGTGCTTCCCGAACGGCCGATCGGCAAGGTGTTTCTGTTCGAGAACAGTTTGAACCTCTGCTGCCGCTACTTGCGAATATGCCGGACATGGACCTCGGCTTCGATCTATGTTATTACAAATTCCGGCAATCCGAGACTGATTTACAGAGGGCTTGGCGCGGATGTCGTGCTGCACACGAATCATGACCGCGTCGATTTCCTGATCGCCGCGCTTTTAGACTAGCTACCGGAAAGAGCTGTTTTTACGGCTTACCGCCAAGGAGGGATAACAATGCAGGATGTATATATGCTGCTTCTGCTAGGTGCAGCCTACGGGCTGTTCCGGCTGTTCATAAGCTGGTGCGGCCGCGTTATTCAAGAATCGGAGGGTGACAGGCCATGACGCTGATTTTGATATTGACCGCTGCGTTATTTTTATATTTGGTTTATGCGCTGATTCATCCCGAAAAATTTTAGGATTCCAACATAAAGGAGGAAGCCGCTTATCATGGGCATCGTACAAATCGCCATCGTCATCCTGGTTCTGCTGCTGCTCGTCAAGCCGCTTGGAACCTACCTCTATCTCGTGTTTCGCAATGAACCCGGCGGCACGGACAAATGGTTCTCCTGGGCGGAACGCCCGATATTTGCCCTCATCGGACTCAAGGAACGCAGGGGGATGAGCTGGAAGGGCTATGCGCTCAGCTTCCTGCTCACCAATATCATCCTGGTCGGAGCAGGGTATGCCATCCTCCGTTTTCAACAGGTGCTGCCGTGGAATCCGAACGGCATCGAGAACATGGAGCCGACGTTGTCGCTCAATACAATGATCAGCTTCATGACCAATACGAACTTGCAGCACTATAGCGGGGAGTCGGGCCTCTCTTACTTTTCCCAGATGGCCGTGATCATGATGATGATGTTCACGTCCGCCGCCACCGGGCTGTGCGTTGCCATCGCCTTTATCCGGGCCGTGACGACGAAAGGCGCTACGGTCGGCAACTTCTTCGAAGACTTCGTGAAGGCCATGACCCGGGTGTTTATCCCGGCGGCCTTCCTTATTGCCATGCTGCTGGTGGCACTGCAGGTGCCGCAGACGTTAAAGCCGACCATGAGCGTAACGACCCTTTCGGGATCAGAGCAGCAGATTGCGGTCGGCCCGGTAGCCGCGCTTGAATCGATCAAGCACTTGGGAACGAACGGAGGCGGCCATATGGGAGCCAATTCCGCGCATCCGTTCGAGAATCCATCCCCGTTGACGAACGTGATCGAAATATTGTGCATGTGGAGCCTCGGGGCTGCCCTGCCCTATACGTTCGGATTGTTCGCCAAGAGCCGCAAGCAGGGCTGGATCGTGTTCTCTGTCATGATGACGCTGTTCATCGGTTTTCTATCCCTGAACTATGCGGCCGAATCAAGCGGGAATCCAGCGCTGAACCGGCTCGGGATTGATTCGTCCCAAGGCAGCATGGAAGGCAAAGAGGTCCGCTTCGGCATTCCGCAATCCTCCTTGTTTACGACCGTCACGACGGCGGCCACGACCGGATCGGTCAACAACATGCACGATACCCTGACCCCGCTTGGGGGCATCACGCCGCTAGCGCTAATGATGCTTAATTCCGTCTTCGGCGGGAAGGGCGTCGGCTTGATGAACATGCTCATGTACGCGATTCTGGCCGTATTCCTGGCCGGGCTGATGGTCGGACGAACACCCGAATTTCTTGGCAGGAAGATTGAAGCGAAGGAAATGAAGCTGATCGCCGTCGTGATCCTGGTGCACCCGTTCATCATCCTGGCACCGACAGCGCTTGCGTTGATGACCGATGCGGGTCAATCAGGCATTACGAACGCAGGGTTCCACGGCATCTCCCAGGTGTTGTATGAATATACGTCTTCGGCGGCGAACAACGGGTCCGGGTTTGAAGGGCTTGCCGATAACACGCCGTTTTGGAATGTAACAACCGGTCTGGTCATGCTGCTCGGCCGTTATATTTCGATGATCGCATTGCTGGCGGTCGGCGGATCGCTGATGCGGAAACAGTGGGTGCCGGAGACCCCAGGAACGTTCCGTACTGATAACGGGTTGTTCGCCGGCATTCTGATTGCCGTCGTGCTGATTATCGGCGCGCTGACCTTTTTGCCTGTACTGGTTCTCGGGCCGGTTGCCGAGCATCTTACGATTCGTTAAATAGAAGAGGTGACTTAGGACAATGAATAACCCCAAACAACGTTTAATGACCAAAGCGATGGTCGTTCAGGCGCTGAAGGACAGCGTTGTGAAGCTGAATCCTGTCTTGATGCTGAAAAATCCGGTCATGTTCGTGGTGGAGGCCGGAACGATCGTGGTGCTGCTGATGACGCTGTTTCCGTCCTATTTTGGGACGGAGAGCAGCATCGGCTTCAATCTGACCGTGTTCCTGATCCTGCTCTTTACGCTGCTGTTCGCGAATTTCGCGGAGGCGATGGCGGAAGGGCGCGGAAAAGCGCAGGCCGATTCCTTGAAGCAGTCCAAGAAGGAGATGACGGCCAATAAAGTAACGGAAGGAGGCGGCGTTACGGTAGTTCCGTCGACCGAGCTGCGAAAAGGGGATATCGTCATCGTGTCCCAAGGCGAAATGATACCTGGCGACGGCGAGGTTATCGCGGGACTGGCATCCGTCGACGAATCGGCCATCACCGGCGAATCTGCGCCGGTGATCAAAGAGGCCGGTGGCGACTTCAGCTCGGTTACCGGGGGCACCCGCGTGGTTAGCGATACGATCAAAATTCGGATTACGAGCGATCCGGGAGAATCGTTTCTGGACCGGATGATCTCGCTTGTTGAAGGAGCCTCCCGACAGAAGACGCCTAACGAAATTGCGCTTAACACGCTTCTGACCGTACTGACGCTCATCTTCCTGATCGTGGTGGTGACACTGGCGCCGATTGCGAAGTACCTCGGCATCGAGCTGTCGGTTCCGGTGCTCATCTCGCTGCTTGTCTGCCTCATTCCGACGACGATCGGCGGTCTGCTGTCAGCGATCGGCATTGCGGGGATGGACCGGGTCACCCGGTTCAATGTGCTGGCGATGTCGGGGAAGGCGGTAGAAGCAGCCGGGGATATCAATACGATGATTCTGGATAAGACAGGAACGATCACATTCGGGAACCGGATGGCCAGCCGATTCATTCCGGTGGGCGGCGAATCGCTGGCTTCCGTTGCCCAGTGGGCGGCCGTTAGCTCTCTGCTGGATGAGACGCCCGAGGGCCGTTCCGTGCTGGAGCTGATGAAGAAGGAAGGATATGCCTTCGATGAAGGGGTGGCGTCCTGCGCCGAGTGTGTCGAATTCAAGGCCGAGACGCGGATGAGCGGCATGAATCTGAAGGATGGCCGGAAGGTTCGCAAGGGAGCGGTGGACGCGGTGAAAGCTTGGGTGCAGGCACAAGGAGGAGAAATCCCCGCAGATCTGATCCCAAGCAGCGATGCTATCGCCACCGAGGGCGGCACGCCGCTGGCGGTTGCCGTCGACGACCGGCTCTACGGCTTGATCTACCTGAAGGATACGGTGAAGCCGGGCATGAAGGAGCGGTTCGAGCAGCTGCGCCGGATGGGCATCAAGACGATTATGTGCACCGGCGACAATCCCTTGACCGCAGCGACGATCGCCCGCGAGGCGGGCGTCGACGAATTCATTGCGGAGAGCAAACCGGAGGATAAGATTGCGGTCATCCGCCGGGAGCAGGCGGAGGGCAAGCTGGTTGCTATGACCGGCGACGGGACGAACGACGCTCCGGCGCTGGCGCAGGCCGATGTCGGCCTAGCGATGAACAGCGGCACGGTTGCCGCGAAAGAAGCGGCCAACATGGTGGATCTCGATTCCGATCCGTCGAAAATCATCGAGGTGGTTGCCATTGGCAAGCAGGTGCTGATGACGCGCGGTGCCTTGACCACGTTCAGCGTGGCCAATGACGTGGCCAAATATTTCGCAATTATTCCGGCCATGTTCACAGCGGCTATTCCAAGCATGGGCGCACTTAATGTTATGGGGCTCGGCTCCCCGATGTCGGCGATTTTATCGGCGCTGATTTTCAATGCGATCATCATACCAGTGCTGATTCCGCTTGCGATGAAGGGCGTGTCCTACAAGCCGATGAGCTCATCCAAGCTGCTGCAGCGCAATGTGCTGGTCTACGGATTTGGCGGGGTTATCGTCCCGTTCGTCGGCATCAAGCTGATAGATATGATTGTCCATCTATGGATTTAAGGCGAGCGCCTTGGCGGTCCTAGCAAGGGATGCAAGAGTTTGCCCGCCGGTCACAATATCGCGATGAACCTAATCAGAAGGGATCGAAGAACCATGATGAATCATCCTGTGCAAAAAGCCTCTGGACGTGTTTCCGCTCGAGCCGAGGCGATCCGCGTTCCGGTCGGGATTGCGGTGAGAACGAGCTTTGTCTTTATTGTTCTGTGCGGCTTACTGTACCCGCTCGTAACGACAGGCGCCGCGCAGCTGCTGATGCCGAAGCAGGCCAATGGCAGCTTGATCGAGGATCGAAGCGGCAATGTGGTGGGCTCGGAATTGATCGGTCAGAGCTTCCCGGATCCGAAATATTTCCACGGCAGGTTATCCAGCATCGAATATAACGGGGCGGGATCCGGCAGCAACAACTATGCCCCGTCAAACCCGGAAATGCTGGAGCGGACCAAGGCTGAGATCGAGGCGTGGAAGAAGAACAACCCGAACGTTCCCGTCCAAGAGCTTCCGATCGATCTCGTCACGAACTCGGGCTCGGGACTAGACCCTCATATCACGCCGAAATCGGCTGAAGTTCAAATTCCGCGCGTCAGCGAGCGGACGGGAATTGCCGAAGCGGAGTTGAAACGACTGGTGAAGGAGCATACGGAAGGGCGGGATTTCGGCGTGTTTGGCGAGCCCCGTGTCAATGTGCTCAAGCTGAATCTGGCGCTGCAAGAGCTTTTGGAACATTGACTGAGCCCTACCGAAGAAAATCGCCGGAGGAAATCCTGCGATCGATCTTAAAGCTGAGGCAAGGACGTCTCAAGGTCTATATCGGAGCTGTAAGCGGGTCCGGCAAAACCTATCACATGCTCCGCGAAGGCCAGAGCCTGAAACGGCAGGGGATCGATGTTGTCATCTCCGCCGTATCAACGATGCAGAGGCCTGATACGGTGGAGCAGGCCCGGGAGTTGGAGCGGGTGTCCAGCATCCACTGGTTCGAAAGCGGGAATGAGCGTAAGGACCTGGATCTGGAACGGCTGCTGCGGCGGAATCCGGAGGTGCTGCTGGTAGACGGTCTGGCGCACCGGAACCGCCAGGGAGCCAGGTTCGAGACCCGGCTAGAGGATATCCGTTTTCTTCTTAGCCACGGCATCAGCGTTATTACGACGATCAATGCTTATGAGCTGAAGGACGTAGGCGATATCGCGAGCAGATTGACGGGCGTCACGGCCGGTTATTCGCTGCCTGCGGATACGCTGGAGTTCGCCGACGAAGTGGTACTGATCGACGTTACGCCCGAGACGATGCTGGAGCGGGTGCAAAGCGGTCTGCTTGCCGGCGGCGATGCTTGGGAGCGGGGCAATCTGGCCGTGCTTAGAGAGCTTACCCTTCGGCTGGTAGCGGAGGGCGTTAACAGCTCGCTGGAGCGGCATCGGAGGGAGCGTGGGTTGACAGGCCCTTCCGGCGCCGCCGAGCGGATCCTGGTCGCAGCGCAGTATCATTGGAACGGATCCATCTATATGCGTCGCGGCCAGCAGATTGCCAAGCGGCTGAACGGCGAGCTGCTCGTCGTCACGTTCGTGAAGCCCGGATCGACGCTCGGGAAGGAGCAAGCCGCCTTCAGAAGTTCCCTTCAGAAGCTGGCAGAGCGAATCGGAGCGACCCTGGAGGAGCTTCCGTTACGCTCCCGGCGCAAACTCGCAGGAGCGATCCTGACGTATGCACTGGATCGGCATGTCACCCGGATCGTGCTGGGACATTCGAAGCAGACCCGAAGTCAAGAGCTGTGGCAGGGCTCGGTCATTCATGATCTGCTCCGGCAAATGCGAGGGGTGGACCTGCTCGTGGTGGCTGACCGGACAGCCCATAACGGCGAGCGCATCATTCCCGCCCGGATTCAACCGAATCCGCCGAGGGCAGGGGCGTTTCAACGGCTTAGCGGGACCGAGCTCGATGAGCGGATCGAGCAGGCAAAGCGGGGGCGGTTCAAGATGTATATCGGCGCGGCCCCCGGCGTTGGAAAAACGTATGCGATGCTGCGGGAAGGCGGCGACCTGCGCCGAAAAGGTCTGGACGTGATCGTCGGTCTCCTCGAGACCCACGGCCGCGCCGAAACCCAATCTCAAGTTGGCGAGCTGGAAGTAATGCCGCGGAAGACGAAGCAATACCGCGGGACGCGATTGGAAGAGATGGATACCGACGAGATCCTGCGGCGAAAGCCCGATGTCGTGCTGGTCGACGAGCTGGCCCATACGAATGTGCCCGGCAGCCGGAACAAAAAGCGGTATGAGGATGTGCTTGATATCTTGTCTGCCGGAATCTCCGTCATTACGACCGTGAATGTGCAGCATCTGGAGAGCCTGAACGATGCGGTCCTGCAGGTTACCGGCGTCCGCGTCAGGGAAACTGTGCCTGATCGCATTCTGCAGCTGGCTGACGAGGTTCAACTGATCGACGTCACCCCCGAGACCCTGCAGCAGAGGATGCGGGAGGGCAAAATCTATGCGTCCGAGAACATTAAGCAAGCGCTCGGCTCCTTCTTCAAGACCGGAAACCTGATTGCGCTGCGGGAACTAGCGCTAAGGGAAATCGCCGACGACGTGGATGAGCGGTTGGAATCCCTTGAGCGAAGCGCCTCGCTGCGGGGACCGTGGCGACGGGAGGAAGTGATCTATGTTCTCGTCGGCAGCGGTCCCGAGTCGGAGCGAATCATTCGCCGCGGCTTTCGAATCGCCTACCGGCTGAAGGCGGCCTGGTATGTAACGCCGCTGCCGGATAGATCTGAAGACGGCAAGCTGTCCATGCCGGCACGAAGGGATCCATTTCAGGCGATGACGGAGCGGCTTGGGGGGATTTTTCGTCCGCTGGAGCTGCAGGGAAAGCAAGCGTACGACTTGCCTGCGCTTCTGATCGCGGCGGCTGATGAAGTGAAGGCTACCCAGCTTATTATTGCTCAGCCGCCGGGCAAAGGGTTCCCTGGCTCCTCCCAAATGCGGTTTGTGAAGCAATTGCTGAGACGGGCCAGGCATATGGATGTGCTGGTCATTGCCGACACCGGCCAGTAAAGGGCGGTTGCTTCAGGCGATAGATAGCCGATGATGCCCTATACGCTCAATGACCCGCCGATAGTGTTCCAGTTATCAGAACGCCCGCCTTCCTGTATAGGAAATGCGGGCGTTGTTGTTATGCAAAGCTACGGTCAGTTATGCGTTTTTAAGGGCTTCTATTCGCCGGACAGCGAGCGGTCGCCGGTCAAATATTTTTCCGTCAGGGTGGATAGCAGCTGGATGCCGACTTCATTCTGTCCGCCTTCCGGAATAATCAGGTCGGCGTATTTTTTCGAAGGCTCGATAAACGCTTCGTGCATCGGTTTTACGGTCGACAGGTATTGATTATGGATGGACTGAATCGTCCGGCCGCGGTCCTCGATATCCCGGACGACCCGGCGGAGGAGGCGCACATCGGGATCGGTGTCCACGAATACTTTAATGTGCAGCAGCTTGCGAAGGTTCTCATCGGACAGCACATGCAGTCCCTCGATGATGACAATGTTGTTGGGCTTAAGCTCCACGGTTTGATCCTTGAAGCGGGCATGCTTGGTGAAATCGTACACGGGCGCCTGTGCCGGCAAGCCCTGCTTGAGGATGCCCAGATGCTCGATGAGCAGATCGTTATCGAAGGCAAACGGATGATCGTAATTGATCGCTTCGCGCTCCTCGAAGCTGAGCTCCGGGTGATCCTTGTAATAATTGTCTTGAGAAATGAACGTCACTTTATCTGAGCCGAGTCGGTCGATGACTGAGCGGGCAACCGTTGTCTTGCCTGAACCCGTGCCGCCGGCGATACCTATAATGAGCATGGCGAATCCATAACCCTCCCTAGAAGTTTACAATTTCATTATTGTAGCACAGCATGCGCCTTTTTTCACTATGAGGACGCAGAGTAAAAGCTGGGATTTTCGAATTTTTCTCATCACTATTCTAACCAAGGAATGGTTAACAGAATCTGGATCGATTATCATAAAGCTAAATGCTCATATGGACAGGAGAGATGAAGGATGGCATCAGTACCGATTTATCCTTGCAAGCGCGCGGTTTACAGGGGGGCAGGAGAGGACGGCGCCGCAATCGATTGGGAGCGCTGTGAAGCGGTGGAGCTGACCGATACCGTGACGGGAAAGCCTGTGAAGGAACAGACAAGCGTCCAGGCCTGTTGGAGCCCGGAATGGTTTCATGTCCGGTTTATCTGCCAAGACTCTCATGTTGTATCCCAGTATCGGCACAGGGATGATCCGCTGTACGAGCAGGATGTGGTCGAGCTGTTCATTGATGAGACGGGAGCGGGGAGCGAATATATCGAGCTTGAGGTCAGCCCGCATAATGTTGTTTTTGACGCCCGGATCCAAAACGACGGCATGAAGTCGATTACCGCCAGTGATGTGGCGTGGGATTTGGCCGGACTTGAAACTACCGTAACGCAGGATGACAAAGGTCGAAGAATATACGACATCGCGATCCCGGCCGTCAATTTCGGGAATCCGCCTCGTGCGGGCGGGAGCTGGAACGTCAACTTTTACCGTATAGACGAGGATCCCCAGGGCTTGCAGGAATTTCAGGCGTGGAGCCCGACGGGAGAGGTGAATTACCATATTCCGTCCCGGTTCGGCAAGCTCGTATTTGAGGAATAGAGGCTTAAATGGTTCAGCGGATAAAAGGCTCTCCTTTATACATAAACAACATGGGGTGAAACAAAATGGATCGAGAGCATGCCGTATTCCTTCTGAAATGTCACGCTTTCGTGCATGAAGACCTCGAGCATCCGAAGAAGCAGCGCGGGTTTCTCGGCATGCTGCGCCCGTTCAACGGCGAGCTGGTGGAGGAGAACTTTCACGAGTTGATGCAGATCATCGAGGTGCTGGCTGATGACCATGGCCAACCGGCGCTGGATCGGGAGATCATCGCTTGCTTCTGGAGCATCTGCCAACTGGCAACGGCCTGGGCGGTGTATCCGGAGGGGATGCTGCGGAGGAATGGGCTCTTGACGGCCGACCAAGAGGAAACAATCGAGGAATGGATTGACATGATCTCTTATGCGGTCATGGTGCTGCTGGAAGGCGAAGGCCAGCTGGATGAAGCCCTGTGGGGCTACCGGGAGTATTTGAAAAGGGCGTAGGGAAGCAGTCATGGGGCGAATACCATCTGTATGTTTATAATGATGACGGTTCGGAAGGTGTCTTAAACATCGTCGCTTCGACGAGAGAA
This sequence comes from Paenibacillus sp. FSL W8-0919, assembly GCF_038003785.1. Taxonomy (NCBI): domain Bacteria; kingdom Bacillati; phylum Bacillota; class Bacilli; order Caryophanales; family Paenibacillaceae; genus Paenibacillus; species Paenibacillus sp. FSL W8-0919. The sequence continues at coordinate 775,717 of NZ_JBBOPV010000001.1, read as the reverse complement.
TAGGCATTTTGGCTGTGAAAAAGAGACCGCTCGCGCAAATGAATGCGGGCGGTCTCTTAATGTACTGTAATATGAGGGCGTGTAGAAGGACTGAAGCGCGTTTTTTTATTTTCCTGCGACGGAGATTGTGATCTGACCGTTCTTATTATCTTGGCTGACCTTCAAATTCAGAATGTCGGACAGGAACTCAAGCGGCACGTATACGTGTCCGTTTCTCATCTCCGGTGCTGCACCGAGCTTGCGGGGGGCTTTTTTTCCAAGGAAGTAGCTGTCCTTGTTCAAGCTGATGGAGCTCCAAAGGGCACCCTTCGAAATGTCGGCGGCTTTGCGCTTGCCGTTCCATGCAACGTCGAACTGCAGCTGGCGCAGGGCGCTTGCCAACGGCACCATGATCTTGCCGTCTTTGCCGATGTAATGCTTGCCGGAAGGAATGATCGATTGGACAGCTCCGTGCACTTCCTCCTTACGGTCCGGAAGCTTCACGGCAAATTCGGGCGTGCCGGTCGATCCCGGGGCGATGCTGTATTCTTGGAACACGATGTACGCTTTGCCGTCCTTCACGTAAAAGCTCTGCTCGGGATCTACACCCTGAAAGCCGTCCTCCCCTTCAAAATAGCGCTCTTGATCTGCAGCGATCGCGGATTTAATATGCGCATCCAGAATGGATGGGTACTTACTGCCGAACAGGTCCGCAAGCGTTACGCGCTTCGCTTCGGCCTCATTCGTGAAGTTGTACGTATCGATACGGGTATCCGGATTGTTCATGCCGGTCCCCTCCGTCGTGATTTTCAGGGAGACCAGACCGTTGTCCGAGCCGTCTGATGTCAGCTCATATTGAATCAGCAGCTGGTAGGGATGCATGGCGTAGCCGTTCTTTTGGGCCAGAGCTGCGGATGCCGCGGCCTCCTGTTCCCATATTGCGAGATCCTTGAAGGCATGGGATTCAATGATATCGTTCAGCTGATCCTGATATTTGGTGTCGGCGAGCCCTTGGAATACGGGAATGGTGATATCGGCCTCGAGCCATTTCTCGGTGGATTGGAGCGTCTTGCTGGTAACCAGCGGCGCGGCAAGCGCGGGAGCCGTGATCCGTCCGTTGCCGGAAGCGGCCTGGGCCTGTGCATGGACATGAGCGAAAGGAAGCCCGGAAGCGGACACCATCAGAATGCCTGCCAAGCCGGCCGCAACCAAGGTTTTGGTCCATTTTGTTGTATGCTGCATCGTTTTCATCGTAATTACCTCCTGGTGTTAAAAAAGGATATAGTCGTACAGTAGTTGTTAGTTGTTACATTGGAATCATGCCCAGCCGGGCTCGCCCGAGGCGATTTCCTGCTCCCTTACGCGGCGCCATTCATGTGGTTGATTTCCCGACATGTGACGCCACACCGTACACTGTGGAGCTATTGCGCGGTACAAAACGGCTTCTTATTAGTTAGTTGATATACTCGTTGCTGACGAGCAAGTCCTGGATCGCCTCCGTCGGAATCGTGAATTCCACAACGCCCATGTAGCCCGGCGCTACGTCATATTCATCGAAGCTGATGACCAGCTTGCCGTCCTGATTAATGTAGAAGTTCTGATCCTTCGCGATGCTTCGGAACATCTCCTCTTCCGGCATATCGGGTTCGATGCCCGGCTGCTGAACCCAGTAGACCTTGTTAGGGTCGTCCTTCATCTGCTGACGCATTTGCTCTTTAATATTGTCGCTGATCGCTTGGATATAGCGGTCGTCGCTGAAGAGGCTCGGCAGCGTGATGACGATGTGATTGATTTTATCGATCGTATCGTATTTGCGGGATTCGGCGGATGATCCGGCCGATTCGACGACATAACGGGAGAGGGTCAGCAGCCGATCCGTATCGGTGACGACTTCATAGCCGCTTTCCAGCCCGAGATGTCCGCCCCCGCCTTTTTCCAGCTGAGCCACTTCATCCTTAAAGTCCTCGTACAGCCTCCTGTTTTCCTCCAAATACTTGGTATTTAGGGACTGCTCCAGCTCAGGATCGCCGATGCCGGCAATGCCGGGCGTTTTAAGATGCACATCGGTGTTTTCGCTCTGCTCGGCATATTCCCGGATGGTGATCACCTTGACGATCTTCCCGAGCACCGGCACTTCAGACAGCGCCTGGGCGAAGGCCGGGCTGGCGTTTACGCCGGCAAACAGCAGGATGCATGCAGCCGCGGCGCTGGCGAGCCAGGGCATGGCCTTTATTTTTTTTCGCCGGGAGGCGATCGTTCTGTTCACCATCTCGTTTAATTCATCGGGAATAGGAATGGACTCATACTCCTGCTTCATCCTATTCAGCTTGTCATGCATTATCGTCGCTCCTCCTCTTGGTCTTCCTCGCTCATGTTCACCCGAAGCTTCTGCAGTCCTTGATAGAGCCTTGTTTTCACGGTACTGAGATTCTCATGGAGCACTTCGGCAATTTCTTCGATCTTCATATCTTCAAAAAAGCGGAGGATAATCACGATCCGGTATTTGTCCGGCAGTTCATCCAGTGATCTTGCCAGGTCCAGATTCGGATAATGGTCTTGGCTGCTTGGCAGCACGACCTCCAGTTTTTCATCGTCCATGATTTGGACTTTTTTCTGTTTTCGTATGAAATCCAGGGATGTTGTCACAACGATCCGGAAAAACCAGCTTTTTAATGAACCCGTATGCTTTAGGTTTTCCATGGACATGAACGCTTTGTGGATGGCGTCCTGTACGATGTCGAGGGCATCCTCTTTGTTGCGGACATAGCTGTAAGCCAGTCGATATGCCCTTTCCTGGTTTTCGGTGATGCATTGGATTAGAAGCTTCTCCAGCTTCCGGCCGCCTCTCATGTAATCAGACACTCCTTTGGGCCCGCGCGGGTAACCATCAATTGCAATTGCCTTACGGAAGCAAGACGTGCGAGTGGTTTGAAAAGTTTGATTAGCTTAAAAAAAATTTTGGTCTGCTGCGACCGTCCACGATTTAGCAGGCAGAGAAAGCCGCGCAACAAGCAAAAGACCCCAGCTTCACCGGGGTCCTGACGCTAACTTCTATTCACCTTCATATTTTTGGATAATAATCGCGGAATTATGCCCGCCGAAGCCGAACGAATTGGAGATGCCGATCCGCAGACCATCGGAGCGTCTGGCCCGGTTCGGTACATAATCGAGATCGCACTCGGGGTCTGGCGTTTCCAGATTGATGGTGGGCGGAATGACGCCCTCTTGCAGTGATTTGACGAGCGCGATCGCTTCGATGCCGCCCGAGGCGCCAAGCATATGGCCGGTCATCGATTTGTTGGCCGTCACCGGAATCCGGTACGCATGCTCCCCGAATACCTGCTTGATGGCCGCCGTTTCCGAACGGTCGCCAATGACGGTGCTCGTAGCATGGGCGCTGATAACATCGATATCGGCCGGCGACAGTCGTGCTTCGGCGAGCGCAGCTCTCATCGCCCGGGCAGCTCCTTCACCATCCGCAGGAGTAGCGACCATATGATAGGCGTCCGAGCTGGCGCCGTAGCCGATCACTTCGCCAAGGATGGGAGCGCCTCTGCGTTTGGCATGCGTAAGCGACTCCAGAATCAGGATGCCGGCGCCCTCCGCCATGACGAAGCCGTCGCGATCCGCGTCGAACGGACGGCTGGCGCGGGCGGGATCGCCTTCCCGGGTAGAGAGGGCGGTTGCGTTCGCGAAGCTGGCGACGGATATGCCGGTCAGAGCCGCTTCCGTACCACCTGCAATGATGACATCCGAGCGGCCAGCCTGGATGTGATAAAAGGCCTCGCCGATGGCGGTGTTCCCGATCGAGCAGGCGGTCACCGGAGCGAGCGTCGGCCCTAACGTCCCGTACCGAATGCTGATCATGGCGGCAGCCATGTTGGGGATCATCATCGGCACGAGCGTAGGACTTATTCGCTCCGGCCCCCGCGTGGCCAATGTTTCGCTTTGATTCATGAGCGTCTGGATGCCGCCGATGCCGGAGCCGACGTAGACGCCCATGCGCTCCCGGTTGACCTGGGTCAGGTCCAGCCCGGAGCTGGACACGGCCTGATCGGCCGCTGCCAAGGCGAACTGGCAGAAGCGGTCCATACGGCGGGCTTCCTTCGCGCCGAATCGTTCGTTTGGATCAAATCCTTTGACGGTGCCTGCTATTTTCACTTTATGCTTTAAGGTATCAAATGTATCAATAGGCGATATGCCGGACTCTCCCCGTGACAATCTCGACCAGAAGGTTTCGGTGTCATTGCCGAGCGGCGAAATGACGCCCATGCCCGTAATTACGACTCTTTCCATAAGATTCCAGCCTCCTCTAAGACTTTATATCTTGTCTTGCTTAAGGCTATAATGTCATTAGTTATATCCTATTACAAGATAGCGTTTATCCTAGTATAATTACTGCTATCCTGAGCTGGATAGCGAGGGGGGACTGGTATGAACTCTCAAATCAGGCTGCAGGCGCTGTCGGCGTTCCTGAAAGGCCAGCGGGCCAAAATATCGCCGGAATCCGTCGGCTTGCCGCCAGGCACGCGCAGAAGAACGCCGGGATTGCGCCGGGAAGAAGTGGCGCAGCTGGCCGGCGTCAGCACCACCTGGTATACATGGCTGGAGCAGGGACGGGACATTCAGGTGTCCTCGTCCGTGCTGGATTGCGTTGCGAATGCGCTGCAGCTGAATGCGGATGAGCGGCGGTATTTGTACTCCTTGGCATTTGAGGGGGGCGGGGAAGTGTACCCCGTTCAGCAGGAAGCCGTTCAGATCAGTCCTTCGCTGCAGAAGATCATGACAGAGCTCAAGCTGTGCCCTGTCGTGATCTCCGACCGGATGTGCAACATCGTCGGGTGGAACCGGGCCGCAGCCTTCGTATTCCTGGATTTCGACCGGATTCCGCCGGAGGAACGGAATATGATCCGCCTGCTGTTCACACGCCGCGAATTCCGGCGGCTGGCCGTGAACTGGGAGCAGTTCGCCAGCGGTTATCTGGCGATGTTCCGGTCCTACTACGGACAATATGTCGGAGATGAATGGTATGACCGATTTCTGGAAGAAATGAAACGGAAGAATCCGGATTTTACCCGGATGTGGGAGGAGAGCCAGGTCAGCTACGCGCCGGAGGTGCATCTGGAATTCAGGCATGCGAAGGCCGGAAAAATGGTGTACGAGCTCACCTCGCTGAAGGTGTACGGGAATGCCGACCTGCGCTGCAGCATCTACACGCCTGCACCTGACACGAATACGGAAGCGAAGCTGCGGCAGCTGATGGAGGAGATGGGGGGTTGAGTTAGGGTCTGGGTCTGTTTTCGGCATTAAATTTAGCCATACAAAAACTGCACCCCCAATATGTTAGATGGTGTCCAACATTAGGGGTGCAGTTCAGCGGTACAGCTTCCGTGCACTAAGCAGAATGCTTAACACGGCGGCAACACCTTTGAGAATGTTCAGCAGCTCCCCAAGGGTGATCATGGCATCATCCCCTTTAACAAGAGGCTAACGCCGTGATCACTCCACCGCACTTTGTCCTTGTAGATGAGTATAGCATCATAATAAAACGCTTGTCCCAGTAAATTCCAATAATCTGCGACAAACGGTGTACTATAGTTTAGGTCAGTCGATCACACCCCAAACTTCCTGCTCGCCTACACCCATTCCCGCCGCAGCGTGAACAGCTCCTTCAATTCATCGGTGGAGAGCTCGGTAATCCAGCCTTCGCTGCTTGAGATGACCTGATCGCTGAGCATCTGCTTGCTCTCCAGCATCTCATCGATCCGTTCCTCGAGCGTTCCCATAGAGATGAACTTGTACACCTGGACATCCTTGGTCTGGCCCATCCGGTAGGCCCGGTCCGTTGCCTGATTCTCAACGGCCGGGTTCCACCAGCGGTCGAAGTGGAACACGTGGTTCGCGGCGGTCAGGTTGAGTCCTACGCCGCCCGCCTTAATTGACAGGATCATCACATTCGGCTGTTCATTTGGGGGCAGCGACCGGGATTGGAACCGCTCGATCATGCTGTCCCGGGCCCGCTTGGTCGTGCTTCCGTTCAGGTACAGCACCGGCTCGCCAAGCTCTTGCTCCAGCACCTGGCGCATCATATCGCCCATGCCGATATATTGGGTGAAGATCAGGCAGCGCTCGTCTTCTTCCCGCAGCTCCTTCACCATGGACAGCAGCCGCTCCAGCTTCGCAGATCTGCTCACGATCGCTTCGGTGTCGAGAAGCCCGCCCGTTCCCGGCAATTCGGGAAGCGGCTCCTTCGTCAGCAGAGCAGGATGGTCGCAGAGCTGCTTGAACTGCGTCAAGGCGGCCAAGATCGCGCCTTTGCGCTCGATGCCTTCGAGCTTTTGCATCCGCTCCAGCAGTCCGCTTACCGTCTGATCGTACAGGGTGCCCTGCTCGGCGGTCAGATGAATATAGGTCTTCATCTCGTTCTTCTCCGGCAGGTCGAGCTGAATGGCCGGATCCTTCTTCTTGCGCCGGAGCATGAACGGCTTGATCAGCTTCTGCAGCTCCGCCGTGCGCTGCTCGTTCTTGTCCTTCTCGATCGGTTGAATGAACCGCACGGTAAATCCGCGGAGACTGCCGAGATATCCCGGATTGATGAAATCGTAGATCGACCACAGCTCCGAGAGGCGGTTCTCGATCGGCGTACCGGTCAAGGCGACGCGGTGCCTTGCGGGAAAGCTGCGGACAGCGGCGGATTGCTTGGTGTCTGCGTTTTTGATGTTCTGGGCCTCGTCGATGCCAATGGACTCCCACTTGACGTCCCTTAACAGCTCCTGGTCGAGCGTGGCGGTCGCATAGGAGGTCAGCACGATGTCGGCATCATAGGCCATCCGATAAAATGCTTCGCCGCCGCTTCGCTTGCCTCCGTAATGAAGCATGACCCGCAGCGTCGGTGCAAAGCGCTCCAGCTCCTTCTGCCAATTGCCCAGAACCGAGGTCGGGCAGATCAGCAGCGATGGAAGCGGCTCTTCGCCGCGCTGCCGCACCGTGTCCTTCACATGCAGGAGGTATGCGATGAACTGCACGGTTTTACCAAGGCCCATGTCGTCGGCAAGGCAGGCTCCGAGGCCGTAATGCCGCAGGTAAGCAAGCCATGCAAAGCCGTCCCGCTGATAGGTTCGAAGCTCGGCCTTAAGGTCTGGCGGCACGGGAAGCTCCGGCCATTCTTCCTGCCGGCCGAGCCGCCCGATCAGCTTCACGAAATGCTCGTTAAGCTCTACCTCCAGCTTCACCCGATCTGCGTCTGATGAAGATTCCCCGGCGGCTTCGGACGTCTCCGCTTCGTCGCTGCTGCCCAGTAAATGCAGCTGAAGAATGTCTTGGAAGGACAGCCCCTCTTCGCGGTTCATGCCCGCCATCATCTGACGGATCTGCGCGACGAGGGCCGGATCGAGCGGAATCCACTCCCCTCGGAACCGGACAAGCCGTTCGTTCCGGGCGACAAGGTCGGCGAATTCGGCCTCAGTCAGCGTGGATTCGCCGATGGCGATACGCCAGTCGAAGTTGACCAGCGAATCCAAGCCGAACAAGGAGCCACCGCTGCTTCCTCCTGCGGCCTCGCCTTCCCCTGCGCGCACCTTGGCCCGCAGCTTCGGCTTCTTCCGGCGCGCCGCTTCCCACCAGGCGGGAAGCAGCACCTGCCAGCCGGCCTCCAGCAGCCGCGCGCTGTCGGCCGTCAGAAACTGCCAGGCGGCCTCATCGGAGAGGGGCTTGCCGAGCACTTGTTCACCATGGCCGTCAAAGAAGCGGTCCGGCAGTGCCGCTCTCAAGCTTCGGAGCCAGCCGGGAGAGCGCTCGGCGATATGGGCAGCCCATGTGTCCGGCCAAGCACCATGCGCCGTTCCGTCTTCCGCCAGCCGTATGTCGGTAAGAGCCGCCGCGTCCTGCTTGTCCTGCAGCACAAGCGCAAGACGCCAACTCGTCTCTTCTTCATCGGGCTCCAGCAGCTGCAGCAGCGGACGGAAGGGAGCGGTATCCGGACGCCATCCGATGGAGATGAGCCAAGCCGCCGCGTCCATGCCGGCTGCCGCCGCCCGTTGCGGCGTGAAGAGCAAAGGATATTCTCTGCGCAGATCGGCTGCCGCTTCTTCCGTTCCATAATATAGGCGGTGAACATAGGCCGAGAAGGAAGCGCGCAGTCCCTCATCCCATGTTTCGTCCGCGCACAGCAGGGCGAGCTTCTCCTGCCCCTCATGGGTTAAAGCCTGCTCATCCCACACCCACTGCAGCTTTCCGGCCTTGTAGGCGCCGAAATCGGGAACAAAGCGGCGGTCCCTCGCGCACGCAGCGAGGGCAGGGGCCAATTCGATAAAGGGAATACAGGCTTCATCCCACAGCCATTCGATATGTTCCAGCAGCTGCAGGTCCGCGAAGAACGGAATGGCCTGTTCAGCCGGCAGTATGACGACCTCGATATCGGAGACGGATTGGACCGTGAGCTCCGTGCCGTAGAAGGAGTCCTCATGCCAAGCAAATAAGCGATGCTTCAAATACGTTCCGGGTACATAGCCCTGCATCAGGGTCGAGCCGTAAATCACCGCGTCCCCGAATTCGCTTATAGCCATATGAATCGTGATGGTTTCCGTGTATTTGCTCATGATATCAGCTTTCCTCTCCGCAGCTCTTCTTGAAATGCGCGCAGCCTGCTGTTGCGGACGGATAGGGACGTGATAAACAAATCCCAGCGTTCCTGCTGCTTGAGCTTCTTATACAGCTTGGCCAACCGCTTCAGCAGCTTGACGGCAGCTTTGTAGCCGTCCCGGTTCTTATGGAGAATGTAGCGTTCGACCGCCTGGTGGTAAAACGGCAGCAGAAGCTCCGGCGCATGCTTCTCAACAGGCGCAAGGTCGCTTACCCTCAGCTCCAGCGGTTCTCTGCCCGTGCTCAGCTGATAATCGATCCACTCCCGCCAGCGGCCGTGGGTCATGAGCGCATTTTGGTAAATGTGCTTGGAGTATGGAAGCAGGGAGGCAAGGCAATTCCACATGCGCTCGGCCGCCTCCGGAACATGCTCGATCACCGCATCCCAGTAGTCCTGGTAACGGCTGAGATGTTCGTTTCGATGGCTGCCAAGCAGCGGGCCGATCTCCGGAAGCCAGCGGGCGAGTCGTTCCCACTCGGAAGCCGAATACAGCATATGGAAGAAGCCCAACACGAATTCGGCCGAAAGGGTGCTGAGCTTGTCCGCTTCCCGGAGCAGCTCCCAGGCCGCCTCGTCTTGCCTCATATAGAAGTGCATCAGGCTCTGTGACGTCAACCATGCCGCACGGGAGAGCGATGCGCCGAAATCGCCTTCGGCCGCTTGCAGCTCCTTAAGCTCATCCGCATATGTCTGCTGATTCTCCCCGTAAACCGGGCTGATCCAGTAGATCCACAGCTGCATATAGACCTTGGCAAAAAACTTCCGGTTCCTCGGCTCGACCAGCATGCTCCTGCGGATATACGCCTTGGTTTCGTCCAGGCGTTCCCGAAACGCCTCTCCCGGTTCAATGTCTTCAAGTCCGTCTTTTAAGATTCTCCCGATTTGGTCTTGGACGTGGTCAGCTGCCACTTGGGTATGGTAGCCGATATAGGAGCCGGAGGAATTCCAGGCGCTCGCCTGCTGCTTTACCAGCTTCTCCAGTACAAAGAGATGGGCATGCAGCCCGTATAGCGGTTCCAGATCGGCAGGCAGAGGCGGCTTGATATAATGAAGGGCGGCCAAGGCATTTTTGGCGTAAAACGAATTTTGGGTGTTCGTTCCGAGCGAAGCCGTGCAAATATCAAACAGCTCATGCCATGCCGTAATAGGCAGCGTCGGCAGCTGCTCCGCTTTGTCTCTCCATTTCTGGGGGCTCGGAGCAGCCTGCCCTGCTGCAGTCCTGGGCCGTAGAGAGTTGGGAGTAATGGGGGAGCTGGCCCAGGACATCGAATGTGCATTGACGAGGGCGTGAATGGACCGCCCTTGCTGCTGAGCGTAATCCAGCAGAACGGCCGCCATATGCTTGCATGCCCCTTCAACAGGGCATGAGCATTCGCTGTCGCTCAGGGAATTGACGCGAAGCCGGACCTGATAGGGTTCCGCAACCGAGCCTTGTACGAGGGCATCGATCACCCCGGAGGAAGGGTCAGACAGCTCGCTTGAGCGGACGCGGCCTTGCTTGAAATATTGAAAGCCCCTCTTGATCGTGAGGTCGCTGAAGGTCTGGGTCGTTCGCTGAATGAGTTCCTGCCACTGCATATCGTCTAAGGTCAAGTATGAATTCATGTTCGCATAGTCTCCTAAGAGAATTTATATCCATGTATCCATTTAATCTATCATATTCACAGAATTGGCGAAACAAGGCCAAGAAGCCGAAACAGTGGAAAAATTCCCTAACATGCATGAAACAGGGGGCCGAAGAGAGAAAGGGAGCTAGAAGCCATCGGGAGAAGAGAAACGTACGCGCCAAAGGGAGCTCCATATCCTCAGCAAGCAGCAGATGTGCGTGACAAGCAGCGGTAGGGAGCCCCCCAGGTTTTAAGCAAATCTTCCAAAAGGAACTTGCATGTTATTTGCCGTCAGGCTTCCTTTTATAGACGACGGTTCTTCTTATCATCAATGTACAGCTCGACCGCCGTGATGAGCCGGATCAATAGCTTGATCAGAAGAAACAGCGCATAAAGGCCAAGCAGTGCCAATAGCCCCTGAACGATTAATGCGATAAGCGGCAAGAATGCAAATGCGGAAAAACTCATGCTCACAGTCCATCACCTCCTCCAATAGAATCAATTGCTCTGGATCCGGGCGACGATGTTTGAGCTGCAGGAAGGATGTTTTCATATTAAATCAATTAGGAGAAGAACATGTATCCTTTATATCTTGCGCCCTTTTCGCCTTGTAAGCTTTAATCCATTTTCGTTTAGCAAAATAAAACCAAAAATAAAAACGAGTTTTAGAAATTGTATTTTTCAGGGTTTTTAAAAAAGTCGAGATAATTATATCTTCCAATAGGCTCAAAGGTCTTCCTGTCCTCATTGAACTCCAAAACAATTACTTCTCCACTCAGTCCAGAATTAGTTTCTGTTTCAACTATAGCTATTCTGTTCTCAGCTAGTTGTACAACTGACTCGCTGACGTATGATGGAAAATCAGGAGCATTATTTTGGGGGACTGGCTTAAGAGCAATAATTATAAGACAAATTAAGATTCCAATCATAATAGTTAATTTGCTTTTTTCCTGCACTGCTTCTCCTCCTAATAGGTTTTTTAAGTATCTAATTATAAAAACACATTTTATCAAATAATGTTTGTTTCATATCGGGACATATTGTACTCTTTAGAGCTGGTAGTTTGCCAAAGCGGTGCTACTGATCTCGGGTCAAGTTAACGAATTTTTAATTAAATTTCTGTCTAATTGGTGGTAATCGTAATATGTATCGGGCACAATCGCGCACAATCGTGCGCGGGAAACGGCTCTTGGTGTTCCAAGCCGAATCGGACACTGGGAAGTAACCGGTGCTTGCCTGTATTGCATATTTCTGCAAATCTAAACGGCTTGTGATAGATTATAAAATGCAGCTCAAAGCATTGGCTTCGCAGGCATGCAAAGCTCCCCCGGCCTGCTGCTGCTGACCATGTGCAAGAGCTTTTAATTGGAGTCTTCTAAGCTTACTAATGGCTTCAAGGCCCCTTGGGCCAAGAAATCTTCCGGTTTAAAGACAAGCTGCAGAAGGTAATATGTAAGGCTGCAAAAGGCGCTCCCATAAGCTGCTTCCTGGATATCTGGTGAGCGGGATGGAGGGAACTTATATTTTCCTCCCTAAGCCTTTAATACCATTTACTTGAGTCTTAAGTATCCTCTAAGATAGGTAATAAACTTGGTGGATGTCGACCGTTGTCCAATTTTGTAGTAACCGCATACAAAGTTAACTAGCCTTACGGACCCATTCCCTAGGGTATAAATGAGGTGAACGCATTGCAGCAATGGCTTGGGAAATCATTAAAGCATAAATTATCGCTGCTTATCATTATTACGACGATGGTTCCTTTGCTGTTTCTCGGCTTTTTCTCTTTTAACATGGCGGAAAGCCTGACGGAGGAGAAGGCCAAAATTACGGGCATGAATACCTTGCGCCAGCTTGAAGCGTATCTCGATACGATGGTGAAGGATGTTGAGAACATGTCGCTGTTTCTGATCGGCCATAACGGCGTGCAGTCCTATCTGAAGTCGTCCGAGAGCAATTACGTCCAGCAGACGACCGTCATCAACTTTTTGACCAATCTGGCGTTTTCCAAAGACTATATCGCCAACATTATCGTGGAGCCGCTCGGCAATAAGGATCCGATTTCCCATAAATCGCTGGTGCGATCCGAGTTCAAGGACATTACGGAGGAGATTCCGGATTATTACGCGCAGCATCCGAAATGGTGGTCTTTCGTCCACCGGCAGTGGACTTTTGAAGGAGTCAGGAAGGTGATCACCCTGGCGAGGCCGATCCGCAGCACGGACAAGTACAAGCCGATCGGCAATTTGCAGATCAACCTCGATCAAGCGGTCATCGCGAACCAATTCCGGCAAGCGGTGCTGGAGAAGAGCGGCTTCGTGCTGCTTCTGGACGAGCAGAACCGGATCATCGTCGGCCCGCCGGATATGGAGACCAATCTGACGCTTTCGGATTACTACCCTTCCATCGGCGAATTTGAAGGCGACAGCGGCAGCATGGATTACGGCAAGGATGAAGACAAGAAGACGATCCTATATAAAAAAATGTCCAGTGTGAACTGGAAGCTCGTCGGCATCATCCCGTCGCAGGAGTACCGCTCGCAGAACCAATACTTTTTGAAGCTTACGGCGGTGGCGGTCACCGTGGCCGTCGTGTTCGTGATCGTGCTCGTCCTGTTTCTGATCCAGAAAATTACGAACCCGCTGTCCGTGCTCGCGAAGTTCCTGAAAAACTCCAGTCCCGAGGAGCCGCTGCCGGCCCTCCCGGTCAAAACGGTTGACGAGGTCGGCCAGCTGATTATCAGCTATAACCGACTAAGCTCGCGGATCGTGAAGCTGACCGATGAGGTAAAGCTGAGCGAGTCGCTGAAGAAGGAAGCGGACATGCACGCGCTGCAGGTACAGATCAATCCGCATTTTCTTTACAATACGCTATCCTCCATCCACTGGCTGGCCCTGATGAACCAGGATGTAAAGATTGCCGAGATGGTGGGCTCGCTCAGCGACTTTCTGCGGTTCAGCCTGAACAACGGCCAGGAATACTGCACGATTCAGCAAGAGATCATGCATGTCCGCCATTATGTGAATATTCAGAAGATCAGGTACCCGGACAAGTTCGAGTTTGACGTCCGCGTGGAGGAGAGCTTGTATAACCAGACGATGCTGAAGCTGCTGCTGCAGCCCCTCGTGGAAAACTCCATGCTGCATGGTATTTTGAGCCGGGACGGCCTAGGGACGATTACGATATACGGGGAGCGCGTACCGGGCGGGATTCGCTTCACCGTGGAGGATGACGGAATCGGGATGTCCCCGGATCGCCTCAGATGGCTGCAGGAGCAATTGACGGAGCATCCGCAGCAGCAAGAACGGGAGAAAGCCGGGCGCGGGAGCTACGGGCTGCGCAATGTGCATAAACGGCTTCTTCTCCATTACGGGCGGGATGCCGGCTTGGAGATCGAAAGCACCGAAGGTGCCGGAACCCGGGTCCTGTTTACGATACCGGATACGATGGATGACACCGGCCATGAAGGAATTAACAAAGGGGATGACAAACCTTGAAGGTATTGATCGTTGATGATGAAGTGATCATTCGCAATGGTCTGAGCACGGTGATTCAATGGGCGGAGCATGGCTATACGGTGCTTCCCCCCGCGGCTTCGGCGGAGGAAGCCCTTCAGCGGCTTCCGCTCGAGATGCCGGATATTATATTTACCGACATTCGGATGACGGGCGCAAGCGGGCTCGATCTGGCTCATGAGGTACGGCAGCGTTATCCCGAGATCGAGATCATTATCATCTCCGGCTATGACGAGTTCGTTTATGCCCAGCAGGCGATGCGGGAGGGGGTCAGTGATTATCTGCTCAAGACGAGCAGGCCGACCGAAATCATTGAGGCTGCCAATCAGGCGAGGGCACGGATTGAAGCACGCAGGCAGCATCACGCCAAGGGCAGGGAGCAGGAAGCCGCCGTTAACCGCAGCTTTCTGCGAAGGGTGCTTGCAACGGGCTTTTCGCCCGATGAAGCGAGCATAGCTGAGTTGTGGAACCGATATCCCCAGCTTCGCATCGAAGCGGGCAAGTCGCTTCAAATTTGGCTGCTGTCCATTCAGGCGATGGAGCAAGGGGACGAAGCATCCCGGCCAACCGAATGCAATGCATCCCTAGGCTCCGTGCTCGCCGAAGAGCTGCCCTGCGCGTGGATTGAATGGAACGGCGCGCTGCTTGTGCTCGCTAGAACCGAGCCAGGCGGCCCGGATCGGATGAACGCCGCCGTCCGAGCGTGGGAGACCCGGCACGGCTGCCGGGTCTTAGCCGCAAGCGGCCGGCCGGTTCATGAGGCCTCGGAGCTGCATATTGCCTTGGCTTCGGCGGAGGAGGCCGCCTCCTATGCATGGCTGCTCGGGCATGAGCGGAGCATCCGCTATGAGGACATCTCCGGCCGTAAAGGGATCCGGACCGTATGCACGCAGGACGAGGAAGCGGAGCTCGCTTCGCTGCTTCGTTCCGGCCAGGAGCCGGCCCTGTATGCCTGGATCGGGCGTTTGCTCGAGCGAATTACAAGCGATCCGGAGGCAACCCCGGGATCGGTGCAGGCATATCTGCATTCCCTGCTCATCCATGCGCAGCGCTGGCTTGAACGCGCGGCGGCCTCTATCGGGTATTCCAGCCCGCTTACTTCGGAGGAGCCAATCCATTTCGGGGAGTTAAAGATTTCGCCGGAGAGCGTGCTGACCCGTTATCTCGGGCTGATCATGAAGCAGTACGGTGAAATGGTATCGGCGACGACACCGGTTCAACGTGCGATCGCCTATATTCACGAGCATTTGGGCCAAAGCCTGTCGCTCCAGCAGGTTGCCCGCCATGTGCACATGAATCCGAACTATTTCAGCGAGATGTTCAAGAAGGAAACCGGTCAAAATTATATTGAATTCGTCACCCAGGCGAAGCTGCGGAAGGCCATGGTGCTGCTTCGGGAGACACCGGCCAAAATCAGCGAAATTGCCAATGAAATCGGCTATGAGGACATCAAGTACTTTAACCGGCTGTTTAAGAAATGGACCGGACAGACCCCGTCGGAATATCGGGCAAATCCTGAATTTTGTCCCTCTATGGACTGAAGTATATCCCCTATGTAAGCGCTATATCCTCTTTTATACTAAAGACGAACATCAAGAGATTAACCCATCCGAACGATTATAAAAGGGGGATTTAACTATGAGACCAGGAAGAAAAATAGGTCTAGTCCTGCTGGCGATGTCTCTGCTCCTGGCCGCTTGCGGCGGCGGAAAGAGCAGTGAGAAGGCCGGCGAGAGCACGAACGGCTCGGAGAAGGTAAAGCTGACGATCTGGCACAACTTTGCCGGTGACGACCTGCGGGCGAAGGCCGTTCGCAGCTATATCGATCAGTTCGCACAGGATCATCCGGAGGTTACGCTGGACGCACAGGCGATCCCTCCGGACGGCTATCGCCAGCGCTTGAGCACGGTGGCTGCCGCCAACGAAATGCCGGACGTATTTTTCGTCTATGCCGGAAGCCAATCGTCCGAGCTGCATCAAGCGAAGCTGCTCCAGCCGATTACGGAAGTGCTGGATGCGCATCCGGAATGGAAAGAGAAGTTCCTCCCTGGCGCATTCGATCCATTCGAATTTGAAGAAGGCCAGATTTATTCCGCTCCGCTCGGAATGTCGGCGACATCGATCCTGTATTACAACAAGGCGCTCTTTGAGAAGCACAACGTGAAGGTGCCAACGACGTGGGATGAAATGATGACCGCGATTAAGACGTTCAACGACAACGGAATCACGCCGATTGCGCTTGGCAACAAGGCGCCGTGGGTAGCCCAGTCGACGATTCTCGGCTCGCTTGCGGACCGGGTAACGGGTACGGAATGGTTCAAGAATGCCGCTGCCCAGCAGGGAGCGAAATTCACCGATCCGGAATTCATCGAGGCGCTTGGCTATTTCAAGCAGCTCGTGGATAACAAGGCGTTCCAAGAAGGCGCGAACAGCATTGATAACACGCAAGCCGAGCAGTACTTCATTCAAGGCAATGCAGCGATGATGATCAGCGGCGCTTGGACCTTGACGAATCTTGCGGCATCTTCTACAGAAGAGCAAATGAAGGACATTGAAGTAACCACATTGCCGGCGATTCCAGGCGGCAAAGGCGAAGCGAACACCATTTCCGGCGGCGCCGGCGGCGGACTTGCGCTCAGCAGCAGAACCGAAGGCAAAGCGAAGGAGCTCGCGCTGGAGCTGATCTACACCGTGAGCGGACCGGAAGCCCAGAAATCCATTGCCGAGAGCAATTCCATGGTTATGTACGATGCCGAGATCGACCAATCCAAAGTAACTTCCCTGTACTACAAGGCGTACAACCTTGTGAAATCGACGGGAATCACGCCGGTATACGATGCTTATCTGTCTGCAGAAGCAGCTGAAGTCATCAACAACGGTCTGCAAGAAATTATGATGGGCGGCTCCGTTGAAGATGTGGCTAAGAAGCTGCAGGATGCGCAAGCCAGATCCGCTACTCCGTAAATTGTTAGCCCTGAACATGCTAAAGGATAAGGATAGGAGGAGGAGGCTGCCATGCCTACAGCGATGAGAAGCAAAGGATTTATAGCCATAGCGCTTCTTCCTGCGCTGCTGTTGTTTCTGATATTTGTCATCATCCCGGTGTTCTGGTCGGCCTATTACGGATTTTTCAGCTGGAAAGGGTTTGGTGAAGCCACGTTTATCGGACTTGATAATTATAAAGAGATGTTCAAGGATCCGATCTTCTGGCGCGCTCTTCGCAACAACTTGATCCTGGTGGTGTCCTCGATCATCGGTCAGGTGCCGATCGCGTTGGTTCTGGCGATCGTCCTGTTTAAAAATTCGCTCTTCAGCCGGTTCATCCGTTCGGCCGTGTTTATGCCGATGGTTCTCTCGACGGTAGTTGTCGGCCTCATCTGGGGGTACATCTATCATCCGCAGTTCGGAATCGCGAACCATGTGCTGGAGATGCTTGGATTGGAATCGTGGACCCGGGCCTGGTTGTCGGATCCGAAGGTGAATATGCTGGCGATCTCGATTCCGATCAACTGGGCCAACGTCGGGCCATACCTGGTTATCTTTATCGCAGCGCTGCAAAACATCTCCCCGGAGATTCATGACGCAGCCAAAATCGACGGATCCTCGGGCTGGAACAAGCTGAGAAACATTACGCTGCCGATGATCTGGAGCACGGTCGTCGTTACCATCGTGCTCTGCATCTCGGGAAGCTTGAAGGCGTTCGACCACGTTATCGTCATGACGGGCGGCGGACCGGCGCAATCGACGGAGCTGCTTGCCACCTACATGTACAACAGCACGTTCAGCGTCTATCGTTACGGTTACGGCTCGGCCGTATCCACCATGATCATGATTGTCAGCGCGATCCTGATCGCCATCAACTATTTTGCAACGCGCAGAAAGTCAAGTTAACAGGAAGGAGTGAGCGACATGAATTTACAGACAACCGGAACCGGAAGCGCTTCGGGAAAAAGAACGATCATGAAGGGATTATCCGGGTTCGTCAAACTGCTGCTGCTTGGTTACGCCATTCTTACGCTCTACCCCCTGTACTGGCTTTTTACGAGCGCGTTTAAATCCAATCAGGATTTCTTTACCAATCCTTACGGCCTGCCGAAGGAATGGATGTCAGAGAACATATTCCGGGCGTGGGAGCTTGGAAATATGGGCCGCGCGATGCTGAATTCGACCGTTGTGACCATTATATCCGTCGCCCTGACGATTCTGCTCAGCGTTCTTGCTGCCTATGTGCTGTCCAGATTCCAGTTCCCGTTCAAAAAGGCCGTCGTGGTTCTGTTCACGACAGGCCTGCTGATCCCGATTCACAGTACGCTTGTGCCGCTGTTCATTATGATGAAGAACATCGGCCTGCTCGATACGTACGGGGCGCTCATTCTTCCCTACACGGCGTTCGAGCTGCCGATCGCGATCTTCCTGTCGATGGCTTATATGTCATCGATTCCAAGGGAGATCGAGGAAGCGGCCATGATCGACGGCAGCGGCTGGTGGGGAATCTTCGGCAGAATGATTCTTCCGCTCTGTATGCCGATCGTGGCAACCATTTCGATTCTGGCGTTCCTGCGGTTCTGGAACGATTTCTCCTTCGCGCTCGTCTTTATCAATACCCAGGCGCTGAAGACGCTGCCTCTCAGTCTGTCGCTCTTCTCGGACGGCTTCGGTACGGATTATGCGTTGACGATGGGGGCTATGGCCATCGCGGTCATTCCGACCATTGTCGCTTACCTGATCCTGCAGGAGCAGATCATGAAGGGTATGGTGGCCGGCTCGATTAAAGGTTAAGTCAGCTGCAAGGGAAATCAAACTGTACCGTATAGCGGGAATACAGTCGATGGATTCAGGAAGTTCCACTTCATATGCATCTTGAAAACCCTCTACCGATTCATTCGGAAGAGGGTTTTTGTTGATGGCGGTGGATTCAACGTTTTAATTTTAAAAAAATTCATGCACGATTTTCGGCGATGTCATGCTTGCAGAAGAAATATAATGAGAACAAATGGCGGTGCCTGGATTACCCCAAAGCAGCTCACAACATGAACCACGGTCGCGCATGACGTGCCAACAAAGGATACGGGAGGAATTTTGCATGATATCAGCCTCGAATCAACAGGAATATTACCAGGCGCTGCTGGAGAAGAAGTCGGAATACGAGGGCGTCTTTTATGTAGGCGTCAAGACAACCGGCGTATTCTGCCGCCCGACATGCCCGGCAAGGAAGCCTAAAATCGAGAACTGCGAATTTTTTGGAACAGCCGAAGAAGCGCTGCTTGCTTCCTACAGGCCCTGCAAACGATGCCGGCCGCTTTCGCATCCCAATCAGGTGTCCGACCTGGTTCGGCTGCTTGTAGACGCGGTGGAGGCAAACCCGGAGAAGAGATGGACCAACCAGGACTTTCAGGAGCTGTCGGTGGATGCCTCAACGGCGAGGCGCCAATTCAAAAAGCGGTTCGGGATGACCTTTGTCGAATATGCAAGGGCACGGCGGATGGGGCTTGCCTTGAAGCAGATTCGGGAGGGACATGCCGTCATCGATGCCCAGCTGACGATCGGTTACGAGTCCAGCAGCGGGTTTCGGGATGCCTTTTCCCGGATTATGGGCGCAGCGCCTACCCGGTCAGGCCATCACCGTGTTCTAAGAGCTTCCTGGCTGGACACGCGCCTCGGGCCGATGATCGCGATTGCGGACGAGGAAGCGTTATATTTGCTTGAATTCGTTGATCGCAGAGGGCTGGAGCGCGAGGTTGAACGACTTCGGCGGAGAACCCGTTCGGCAATCATTCCGGGTTGCACCGCCCCCCTCCGTTCGATTGAGCGTGAGTTGGGCGAGTATTTTGACGGGAAATTAACGGTGTTTCAAACCCCTCTGCGCATGTTGGGATCTCCGTTTCAAACCGAAGTCTGGAGTCGGTTATTACAGATTCCTACCGGTCAAACGTCTTCGTATGGCGAAATCGCGGCAACGATGGGAAAGCCAACCGCGTACCGTGCTGTTGCTCAGGCGAATGGGGCGAATCAGCTCGCGATTGTCATACCCTGTCATCGCGTGATCAATGCGAATGGTGAATTGGGCGGGTACGGCGGGGGATTGTCGCGCAAGCAGTGGCTGTTAAACCATGAGAGGGCGATGGGGGCCGGAGCTGATAATTAGACTTAAGTCGTAGGGAATGGTCTTAGCTCGGGCCGGACTTTTTTTGTATCGATTAAGTAGTCGTTCGTATGATGTATTCAGATGGAAGGTCTTTAAAATAAAGAGCATAGCTTCCACTATCGGAGAAGGGAGACTGATCATCGTGATGGATCAAGAGCGATTACCCCAATGGGTCACCAATTATCTGAACTATATTCAAGTTCCGTTAAAGGAGCCTTCCTATGCGTATTTAACTGAAATCTGCACGGCGCATCATAACCGGATTCCGTTTGAGAATATCAGTACACTCCTTCGATTCCATGAGTATCATCAAACAGGAAGCCTCCAGGAAGATGCAAAGCGGTTCGTGGATCAGCTGCTGCAGTTCAATATGGGGGGGACCTGCTACATGATCAACAGCAGCCTTCAACAGTTGTTGACACAGCTTGGTTTCCGCAGCCGCTACACGTTGCTTGGAGGCGGGCATGTCGGATTGCTCGTTCAGCTTCCTGATGAGGAGGAAGAGGTCTATGTGGATTGCGGGAATGCAGCACCATTCTTTCAGCCGGTTCGATTGATGAGCGAGCCCGATTACGTGTCTGCGTATGCCGGTATTGAAGTAAGATTACGCCCAGCCGGCGAACCGGGAACCTATGCGTATTACCGGTATGTCGACGGCAAGCTGCAAACGGATCTCTTGTGGACCTTCGATACGAGAAAAACCTATCAATTTGATGATTTCCAGCCTGCGATACGGCAATATTTCAAGCCGGATGATATGTTTACTTCGACCTTGCGCTGCCAGCTTTGGCAGCTGGATCAGCAGCGTTCGCTGTCCTTGGTCAACAATGGTTTGAGCATCCGGTATATCGATGGAACGGTCGAGAAGCGGGTATTGTCGGATCTTGGAGAATTACGTGAAGTCATCAATCAAGAATTCAAACTCCCCAAGCTGCCGGTAGAAGAGGCGGTTAATGTTCTCCGGCAGCTCGGGGTGGATATATGGAAGGAATAATGATGCCTCTTTTCATAGAAGCGAAATCCCATAGGCCGCCGCCAGTTGGTTGAAGAATACTCATGGGCTGCCGTCAGTAAGTTGAAGAATACTCATGGGCTGCCGCCATTGGTTGAAGAATGCTCATAGGCCGCGTATTCGTTGAAGAATACACTCAAATGAGGCGCTCAGGACTCGCCGGGACGGTGGCAGCTTCCCGGAATTTAACCGGCGACATGCCGTAGTTGGCGCGGAAGACGCGGTGGAAGTAGGAATAGCTGGCGAACCCCGAGGTTTCCGCGATTTCCTCCAGCGTCATCGTGCTGTATTTGATCCGCTCAACGGCCGCGTTGAGGCGGATTTCCAAAGCATATTGAATCATCGTCTTGCCGTAATACTCCTTGAACAGCTTGACTGCCCGCGACAGGCTCAGGCCGACGTGCTTTGCCGCATCCTCCAGCTTAAAGGTAACCGTGGCATGCTCCTCCACAAACCGCTTCAGCCGGAGGGCTGTAAAGGCGAGGCGGTCGGCCGGCTTCGTCTCGGTAATGGCGCGATCCAGGCTGAGGCACAGCCCGCGCAGCAGGTAGCCTGTCATTTCATCGTTTTCCCCGTCCATTCCGCGCCGTTTCTCCAAGAGGAGATGTCTCCATAGTCCAAGCAGATGATCGTCCAGCCCGATCCGGCTGACGACCGGGCGCTGTATCCGGCCCCACCATTCATCGATCCATGCCCCATCGCAAAATATGAAATAATCCCCGCTGGACACGCGGCCTTCCCCGCCGCCGTCCTTGACACGCAGCTCGTACTCGTCGCCGGGCTTCAGCAGCAGCAGATCTCCCCCCTGCACATGGTGCACGATTCCGTTGCAGTACACCTCACAGGATCCTTCCGTCTGCAGACGAAACAAATAGTTCGTCAAGCCGCCCCGATGGCTGTTGCTGAATTGCTGGAAGTGGTACGAATAGTCGCAGATCAGCAGTCTTGCATCCATAATGGCCAAAACCTCCAGTGAAAAATATAAGCAGATAGTTCATGTTGCAGCCATATTGTTTATGTTCATTTTAGCCCATTTCCTTGTATGATAGTAGCAGATTGAGCATTAACCCAAATTTTGAATCGAGGTGCGCCAAACATGAGAAGAATGAATATCGGTTTGCAAATGTACACGCTGCGCGACGAGACGGCACAGGATTTCCGCGGTACGCTCCGCAAGGTGGCGGAATTGGGTTATGAGGGTGTTGAATTTGCAGGCTACGGAGACATTCCCGCCGAAGAAATGAAAACGCTTCTTCAAGAGCTCGGACTGAAAGCGATCGGCAGCCACGTCGGTCTGCATCTGCTGCGCGAGGATCTGCAGAAGGAGATCGATTACCTGAAGACGATCGGCGCGAAATATATGATGTGTCCATACGTTGCTCCGGAGGACCGCGAGAATGCCGAGGATTGGAAGAAGCTGTTCGCGTTCTTGGAAGAGGTAGGGGCTGAAGCCCGCAAGCAGGGTCTTATCTTCGGTTATCACAACCATGCATTTGAATTTGAAGATAAAGTGGATGGAGCGTTCGTATTTGATGCCATGTATGCGGCAACCTCACCTGAAGCTGTGCAAGTGGAAATGGACGTATGCTGGGTACAATTTGCCGGTCAGGACCCGCTTGCCTATATTCCGAAATATGCTGGCCGTCTGCCGCTTCTCCATCTGAAGGACTTCAGCAAGGATGCCGAGGGGAACATGAAGACGCTGGAGCTTAGCCAGGGCGACGTAAACCTGCCGGGCGTCATTCAGGCTGCATCCGATGCAGGCACGGAATGGCTGATCGTTGAGCAGGACGTATGCCAGAATCCGCCGCTCCAAAGCGTGGAGAACAGCATGAACTGGCTGAAGCAGAACTATTTGAACCAATTTTAATTAATTCGTACCTGAGAACGAGGAAAAGGAGAATTGTTCATGAGCAAAATTAGAGTAGCTGTATTCGGCTGCGGCGCGATCGCCCAGCGCAGACATATTCCTGAGTATGCCAACAATGAGAACGTGGAGCTGGTAGCCTTCGCCGATCCGGTGAAGGAGCGTGCCGAAGAAATGGCGGCCCAGTACGGCGGTACGGCGTACACGGACTACCAGGAGTTGCTGAAGAATGAAAAGCTGGATGCCGTAAGCGTATGTACACCAAACTACCTGCATGCGCCAATGACGATCGCGGCAGCTAATGCCGGCCTGCATGTGCTGGTCGAGAAGCCGATGGCTTCCAATGCCGAAGAAGGGGAGCAGATGATCGAGGCTGCCCGCAAGAACGGCGTTTATCTGATGGTCGGACACAACCAGCGCCTGATGCCTCCGCATGTGAAGGCGAAGGAAATTCTGGACTCCGGCAAGCTCGGTAAAGTGCTGACCTTCCGTACATCCTTCGGTCATGGCGGTCCGGAGGGATGGAGCTTGGACGGACGCGACAGCTGGTTCTTCCGCAAGGAGGAAGCGGTTATGGGCGCCATGGGCGACCTCGGCGTGCACAAATCCGACTTCATCCGTTACTTGCTGAACGATGAAATCGTGGAAGTTGCCGGCTTCATCGGCACAGTTCATAAAGAAGGCACCGACGTGGACGACAATGCGACTTGTATCGTGCGCATGAAGAGCGGGGCCGTAGGCACCTTGATGGCGAGCTGGACGCATTACCGGGCCGGCGACAACGGCACCGTGCTCTGGTGCGAGAAGGGTGCCATGAAGATCGGTACGGTTCATGGCGACGAAGTGATCGTCGAGCTGACCGACGGCACGGTTGAGACATATAAAGTCGGTGCGATGGCAACGAACGAGAAGCAGGTGCCGAGCGGCGTTATCGACGAGTTCGTGGAGTGCATCCTGACCAATACGCCTCCGCGGATTTCCGGCGAAGAAGGTCTCCGTTCGCTCAACGTAATTCTGGGCGCGTTCGAATCCCAGGCTACCGGCAAAATCGTGAAGCTGTAATAAGTTCATAAGAGAGGGGAGCCGTATCATACGGCTCCCCTAATTACATTTTAGAACGGATAAATTGGAGGTGATGCTTCCTTATCATTCGGTAGATAACCGGAAACTATCAGCGGTACGTCGGATAAATAATGCCGATATCCCGCTCGGTCGTCAGGATTCCATCCTGGTAGCGCTGCTGTTCATTACCCTTGATCTCGACGGCTATTGACCGGCCGTCGTAATGCAACATTCCCGTTACGGTTCGTACACTCATGCCTACAATCCCTTCCAGTTTTCCGGCGGTGTCGGTGATAAGCCGGATCCCGGACGGAGCCTGAATGTGAACCGCTCCGTCTCGGAGGATCGTCATGGTATCCGAACCATTCGTCAGCTCGAAACGCATGCCGTTCACTATCCGGGTATAAGCTGTACTGCCTGCGATTTCCTCTCCATGATCCATGGCTGCCGGCAGAAGGCCGGTGAACCATAGACGTTCTCCGTCTTTAGGCAGGATTCCGCATAGCCGCTCCACGTAATCCATTAGGCAGAGGATGGCGGGCGAGTAAGTCTCCGTAAAACCCTCCTGACCGGTCCACGGACTCAAAGCCTGCGGGAAGCGTTCGGCTCTGGCGAGGGCGGACAGGATCGGCTGCATGACCCAAGTCAGCTCGACATAACGGTGATGCGCTTCGAACGCATGCGGCGCGCGGATCAGGCTCAGGAAGTTGGATGGTCCGCCCCAGCTGTTATAAGTAGAGAACGGATCAAAACGTGGATCGTCCATGGCCAAGGAGGTGAAAGGGTACTTGGCAAAAAATTTGCTCGTATTAAGGAGATAACGCTCCAGCATGGTATCAAACAAGGACCGGTCGCCGACTTCGCAGGCCATGACCCGCAGCAGAACGTCGGACTGGACCCGTACGAAACGGCCGTTTCGGTCCAGGTCATAGAAGAACATATCCTCTTCGTCGTAGCAATAGCGGAAGAGACTGTCCAGGCTGGCCACGGCCTTCGCCCTCCAGCCTTCTCCGGATTGCCCGAGCTCCTCGGCGATCCGGGACAAATACAGCCGCTGGCAGTAGATGTTGGCCGTTAAATCCGGTGCCAGGAAGGGGAGGATCGGCGAATCCGGGTGGAAGGCCGCCGCATCGCTCCCGTAAGGTGTATCGGGTACATGCCAGAACCTTGGTGATAAGTCATGACCGGTATCGAAGGTGCTGAAGGCTTCGACGCAGCCTGTGCCCCGGGTGTTGCGGTTAAGCGCAATCCACTCGTCGTACCGGGCCATGGCCTGATACATCATGTCCAGGAAGGACCGGTCCCGGCCATGCAGACGGTAATGATTCCAAATGCAGCGTGCAAGCGGAGTGACCAGCTGGATCTGGCGGAAGGCCGGCCCGTTCTCGGTCAGCTTGTATGGAATTAAGCCGTCGTCCCGCTGGAAGTCGGCAAAGGCCAAATAAGTCGACTCGGCCACAGAGGGAAGAAAGCGGGACAACAGCTCGGCATTGATTGTCCCCGTGCTTTCCAGCCAGCACCCGAGATAGATGCCGCCCTCCTGGAGAATGGGATTGCGGCCCCTTATGGGGACGATGCAGCAAAGAAGCTTCTGCAGCGCGGCATAGTAAGCATCTTCCAGATTACCGCCGGAAGCGGCGAACCGGACGCCCGATTCCTGCCACTCGGCTAAGAGCAGCGGATCCTCCTGCTTGACCGGCCGCACCCGATCCTCAATCGACATCCGGCGCAGCTTCTCCATTGCATTTTCGTTCATGCTCTAAAGCCACCTCCTTTTCCCCGAGCTCCTCGCGAAGCTTCCAGCGCGGTGCTCGGCGTCACATGACGGTAGAAGTTAGGTTATTGATTGGATTCGAAAATGCGGACCGTGCCGTTATAAAAGTCTGCCACAGCCTGTTTGACGTCTTTACGCCCGAAGCCGATCTCCTGGGTTGTCGTCTGGGCCAGCTTGGAGAATTCCGCGAACCCCGGCGGGTTATAGCTGACGTCGAACGGCTCTTTTTTGGTCGCCTCGGATACCAGGCTCGTATAAGCGTAGACGATCTCCTCGACGGGTCCGGCTTCCTTCTGCAGCAGCTCCCGGTTCGCCTCCGTGACGGGCACCCCGCGGTCATTGCCGAGGATTTTGGCGGCTTCCGGATCATTAATCCAGAAATCCATTAATAAGGCGACTTCTTTCGGATGCTTCGTATTGGCATAACCGGACAATCCTTGGCTCGATTCGAACACGACGCCGGTTCCCTTAGGACCTCGCGGGACCGGATACAGCACGAGCGGGTCTTCCGTTAGGCTCTGAAAAGCGGCCAGCTGATTCGAAGGAAGGAGGCTCATAGCCGCCTTGCCGGTAATTAACAGCGATTTGCTCGTGTCGTCATGCGGATTGGAGACTTGGAGCTCCGGCGTCACCACGCCGCCGGCTTTCGATGCCCTCTCCCAATATTCAAACCATCCCAGAATATCCTCTTGGGCAAAGCCGAGCGTACCGTTCTCCATGTCGTACAGCTGCTTTCCGCGCTGCTTCAAGTAGATGTCCATACCGTCCACGGTGAAGTTATACGTTCCGTATACGCCATTCCCAAGCTTCTCGGACAGCTCCCGGCTGACTGCAGCGTACTCTTCCCAGTCCCAATCCTGGTTAGGCATTGGCATTCCTGCCTTTTCGAACAACGCCTTGTTGATGACAATTCCTCTTGCATTCGCACCGGCGGATATATGCTGCAGCTTGCCGTCGATGCGCCCGTATTCCACCATTGCCGGATCCATGCCATCCAATTTCAGCTCGTTGCCGACGTAAGGATCGAGGTTCAACAGGACGTCCTTCTTGGCATAGTCGACGACGTTCCCGCCCAGGAAGAAGATGTCGGGAGCGGTGCCGGAGGCAAGCTGCGTGTTCAGCTTGTCGAAGTATCCCGACGAGGGCGAGAACTCGCCTACGATTTTGATGTTTGGATGTTTTTCCATAAATATCTTAAGAGCTTCGTTCGTAATATCCGCGCGTTTCTGGTCTCCCCACCACATCATCCGCAGCTCGATTTGGCCTTCGGCTTCGCCCGCTGAACCAGTGCTTCCGCTCTTACCCGTATGATCCGTTCCGGAGCAGGCTGTGATGAACAAGAGAAGAGAAGCCAACATGCCAACCATGATTCGCTTTAACATCGTTATTCCTCCCAAAAATTCGTGATTCGTGCTATACAAGCCATCAATTACGATGCTTTTCTGCAGGGAACTTTACTTCAAGCCTGTCGTGGCGATGCCCTCGAGAAAATACCGCTGAAATAACAGAAAGATGATCGTCACGGGCAGCAGCGACAGCGTGGACATGGCCAGCAAGGCGCCCCAATCGGATTGTCCGGAAGGGTCGAATAAGGATCGAATGCCGAGCTGAACCGTGAATAGGTCGATTTTGCTTAAATAAATCATCTGACTGAAGAAGTCGTCCCAGCTCCAGATGAAGGTGAAGATCGAGGTGGTGATCAGGGCGGGTACGAGAAGCGGAACCACGATTCGGAAAAAGATCTGCGCCTGACCACACCCGTCGATCGTTGCGCTCTCGTCCAACTCGCGCGGAATACCGCGTATGAACTGCACCATCAGCAGGATGAAGAACGAGTCATGGGCAAGCCATTTCGGGAGAATCAGCGGAAAGTACGTATTGATCCAATGCAGCTCATTATACATAATGTACTGGGGCACCAGCGTCACGTGGTACGGAAGCATGATGGTCACGAGCATGATGCTGAACCACAGGCCCTTGAGCCGGAACTTCAACCGTGAGAATGCATAGGCTGCAAGCGAGCAGGACACGACGTTTCCGATGACGCTGAGGATTGAGATGACCAGCGAGTTGCTGAAGAACCGGCCGAAGGACACGCCCTGCAGGCCTTTCCACCCGTTTACGTAATGATCCAGAGTAAACACCTCGGGAATGAGGCCGGAACTGTTGAATATTAGATGGTTCGGTTTGAACGAGCTCAAGACGAGCCATAAGACCGGGTATAGCATGGCGATGCCCAGCAGAATGATAACCGCATGCCTTCCAGCTTGAATAAGGCGGCGCTCCAATGGCATATCGTTACCTCCCTTCCTGGTTGTCGCCATAGAAAACCCAGAACTTCGATGTCAGAAAGACGACTGCCGTAAAGATGCCGATAATCCCCAGCATGATCCATGCCAGCGCCGACGCATATCCCATATCGAAGTACGAGAACCCTTTGAGATAGAGGTACAGAGTGTAGAACATGGTGGCGTCCAGCGGTCCTCCACGCCCGTCGCCGATGACATAAGCCGGCGTGAAGGCTTGAAAGGAATTGATCATGCTCATGATCAGGTTGAAAAAGATGACGGGTGACAGCATCGGCAGCGTAATACTGAAAAATTGCCGCAGTTTCCCGGCACCATCGACCCCCGAAGCTTCATAGAGGTCTGCCGGGATCTGTTTGAGGCCGGCAAGGAAGATGACCATCGCCGATCCGAACTGCCAGATGGACAAGGTCACGATCGTATAGATCACATAATCTGGATGCGCGATCCAGGAAGGTCCGGTAATTCCGAACCAGCTTAAGAACTGGTTGACAAGTCCGCTGCCATCAAAGATCTGGCGCCATACGATCGCAATGGCCACGCTCCCCCCTAACAGCGAAGGAATGTAATACACGGTTCTATAGATGCCGAGACCGCGGATGCCCTTGTTCAGCGCCATGGCGACCAAGAGTGCGAAGGCGAGCCGGAGCGGCACGGATAAGAAGACGTAATAGAACGTCAGCCATAGCGATCGCCGGAAGGTATCATCTTCGCTAAAAATTTGGACATAGTTGCTCAGTCCGGTCCATGTTGCCGATGACAACAGGTTGAATTTGGTCATGGATAAGTACAATGAAGCAATCATCGGCCCGAGCGTCAGACAGAAAAAACCGATGAGCCAAGGAAGCAAAAAGAGGTATGCCGTTTTGTTCTGCTGTCCATACAAGGGTTTGGACGAATTTCTCATCATGAGCCTCCCTTCGGGTATGATGCAGTGGTAGCCTGACCGGTAGTTCGATCAGCGCATTGTGACCGCTTACAAATGGCGCGGTGCACGATCCGTTGCATTCATCATAACGGGGGAGTCCGGAAGGCGGAATCTCATTTCTTCGGATCATGATTGTTGTTTTTTTCGGGTGGCTGCCAAGCGGAAGTCCGACGGGCTCATGTGAAACATCTTTTTGAATTTGGAACTGAAGTAGCCGGGGGAGGAGAATCCGACCAGCTCCGCGATGTCCCAAACGGTGAGTCCCGTCTCCGTCAGAAGGCGAACCGCTTGCCTCATGCGCATCTCCGTGACGTACTGAATGAAGGTGACACCTGCCGCTTCCTTGAACATCTCCGAAAAATACGTAGGATGGTAGTTGTATTGCTCGGCCAGATTTGTCAGTGTAAGGTCCTGCATGTAATGTTCCTCAATATACCGCTTGGCCGATTCGATCACCGTCTGCTCGGCGTGTGTTTCCCGTTCTCCGAAGGCATACTGCTGCGCCCACTCCATCAGCAGACGCTCGGCTTGCTCGGGCGACTCCATCAGCAGGACCCAATCCGGGGAGAGACCGATCGGCTCGCGTTCGGGAAGATCCCGCGGTACGTCGGCCAAGATTGATTCCATGAGAAGCGAAATTTGAAAAATGCAGCGGTAGAACCGGGGAGAGGAAATAGCAAAAGCGTCCCGGAGTTCCTTCCGAATGATGTCCCCGAAGGCATCCATTTGTCCGCGAACGAGACAGCGATGCAGTGTCCTGCTCGTTTCCTCAGGCAATAACGGGCTGTGATCCGTTACCGGGGCAGGGGTAGGTCCGCCCTGACGCCAAGCCATGTTCCAAGCGAGGAGGGAATGGAGATAGCCCTCCTTCCAACGCGCCAAGCCCGTTACGGGCCGGCCTATTCCGATGAGAACGTCAACGTCCAGTAGCGCATCGGCTTGTTCCGTCAGCCTGCGGGCGAACTCCTGTTGAAGTCCCCTTGCGATAACGCAATGCACCGTAGCCGCGTTGGCATGATCACGGAACATCTGGATATTCTCCGAATGAAGCTGTGCCAGTTCATGGCAGAGCATATGAAACGGAAGGCGGAGCTGTTCCAGATCCCGGCCGCCAGCCTCCATCCGTGAACGCGTTGATCTGATGCCCGCCGTGATGAAGCAGACTTCGGATTCCTGCCAAGCATCCAGATGAAACAAGCGGAGGCGTTCCGATAACGAGGAGGGGGGAATCCGGTCTCCCCTCACCAAGTCCATTAGGAATCGCCCTTTCATTTCCTGATAGTATTGGGATAGTCGCCACTGCATCATCTCCGACTCATCCCGCACTTTCCGCTCCTTATCGAGGCTGGCCTTGATGCGCTCCAGTGCCGACTTCAGATCGTCCCGTGTTACGGGCTTAAGCAAATAGTCTGCGGCTTGGCTGCGGACGCCCGCTCTTGCGTATTGAAAATCCTCGTAGCCGGTAATGATCATGATCCGAATGTCGGGAATATAGCTCCGGCACACGTCAAGCAGCTTCACCCCGTCCATAACGGGCATGCTCATATCGGTAATCAGCAGGTCATAATGGCCGGCTTTCAGCAGGGACTCCGCTTCCAAGCCGTTGGCCGCTTCGCCGGTGATCTGAAACCCGGAGGCTTGCCAGTCGACTTTGAGCTTTAGCCCTTCGCGTACCTCAATTTCATCATCCGCAATCAATACGTTGTACATAACGTT
The DNA here is from genome assembly GCF_038003785.1 of Paenibacillus sp. FSL W8-0919. NCBI lineage: Bacteria > Bacillati > Bacillota > Bacilli > Caryophanales > Paenibacillaceae > Paenibacillus > Paenibacillus sp. FSL W8-0919. The sequence continues at coordinate 745,168 of NZ_JBBOPV010000001.1, read as the reverse complement.
CCTCCTGTGCCGGTAATATCAGCTCGATGCAAGTGCCGGTTCCTTCTTCGGCATGGATGTTAACCGTGAACAATGAACCATAGTGCAGGTGGCAGCGGGCGATGACGTTCCCTAGTCCGATATGCCAGCTCCGGCTGTCCAGAATCGGGTCCAGCTGCGGGGTGGCATCCTGATCTCGCAGCTTCCGCAAGATGCCTTTCGGCATGCCGGGTCCGTTATCGGAAATGCGCAGGCGGAGCCGGTCGGCCTCCCGGGTAACCCGGATTTCCACGATGGCGATGGGCTGGTGCCGGAAGCTGTACTTGACCGCATTCTCGATGAGCGGCTGAAGGATAAACTTAATGACCATCAGTGCTTCCAGTCGTCCTTCCTCGGCGATATCGATGCGAAGCTTATCGCCGAAGCGGGTTTGAAGAATGGAAATATAGTGCCGGACATAACCCAATTCTTCCGCTAGGGCAACCCGGTCATCGCTCGTGTTCATCGAAAAGCGCATCATTTTGCCGAGATCCTCGATGACCTGAACCGTATCGTCGGTTCGGCGCTGCATTGCGAGACTGCTGATGAGCTCAAGCGTGTTAAACATGAAATGCGGATTGATCTGCATAAGCAATGCTTTGTATTCCGCCTGCTGGCGAAGCAGCTTGAGCTCGAATTCGTTCTGGATATGCTGCCGGAGACGGCTGATCATATAACGGAAGGTGGAGATAACGTAGCTGACTTCGCTTTTTACGTTTTTATCAGGAGGCAACATCGTCTCGGCCTGATCGAAAGCGCCGCGCTGCACCTGCCTCATCGCCAGCACGAGACGGGTAAGGGGCTTGGTTACGCCATAGGAGAGCCAGGCCGCCGCGAACAGCGAGACGAGGACTAGGATGGCCGTGACGGCTATGATCGTGCTCTGAAGTCTATGAAGCGAGGCATACAGCTCTTGCTCCGGCGCCAATCCGGCGAGCATCCATCCGGTTCGCCCGAGCTTCTTGTAGACCAGGATGTCGCGCTTTCCTTCGGCGTTGTCCAGATAAACAACCCCTGATTTCATCGGCCCGCTCCGGATGCGGTCTATTTCGTGCGCGGCCTCGGCGCCGAGCTCATGCGCTTGTTGGGAAAGAATCGGCCCGCCCTTTTCATTCAAAAGGAAGATCGTACTGTTCTTGGCCAAGTGAATCCTGTTCAGCGGCTCCAGAAAATAGGATTCGCTCACATTTACCTTCATGACCGTTTGAGCCGCTTGATGGTGGAATGTGCCGATCGGCATCAACAGGCTGATGACCGGATTTCCATGGTCCCGAACTCGTTCGTGAGCATCGATGTGGGCAGGAAGCCAGCGCTCTCCCAAGTCGAAGAAGCTGCGATACCACCTCTCCTGCAGGAATGCCGGTTCGAAGGCGACTTGATTCTCACCACCGACTCGCAGGCCGTCCTCGCGGTATACCGAAATATCGGAAATGCTGGTATAGCTGTTGGTTGCCTGAGTAAGGAAGCGGCTCATTGCCAGATTGGCCAGCATCTTCTCGCCTTCGGTCATCGATTTGTCATTCAAGGCGCTGTCCCAGTTCTTGGTCGTGTCGCTGTTGAACACAAGCGAAGCGGCATCGTAAATCTGCATCTGCACCATATCGACATACGAGCCATACTCCTCCATCTTTTCCAAGGCGGAGGACTCGATATAAGAACGGATGACGGTGCGGGCCTCGCTGAAGAGCAGAAAGGACAGCGTGCCGAACGAGAGTACGAAGAGCACCACGATCAATCCGATGAGTCGGCTTTTTAGTGAGAAAAACATGAAACCCCTCCTTGTGTTTGCCACTTGTTTGTTGTTCAAGCAGCAAAAAAGGCTGCGTGAAGCACGCAGCCTTATGGATGTGTGTATGCCGGCGGGAAGCCGTCCTATGCGCTCCTAGAAGCGGACCAGGCTATGAATATGAACCGGCATACCGGTTGCGATGGCGCGGTTGGCTGCAATTCCCGTGAGGATCGATCGGGCCCCATCGATATGATTGGCCGCGCGGTGGAATGGATCCTCCGCGGCCTCTCCGAACAGATCGTTCAGCAGAACCGGATCGCCGCCGCCGTGGCCGCCTGCCTTTTCTTCAACCTCAACTTCATACGGAGCCCCGAACATCGGAAGTACGCGGAGGCTTTTTCCTTTCAACGCGCCTTCCAGCTTCTTATCTCCTCCCGAGTTGACGTAGGACTGCTCGATGACCGACATCTCGATCCGGCCCTTGGTCCCGTTGATGGCAAGGCGGTATCCCTCCCATGGCTGGTAGGCGACCAAGGAATAGGTCAGGATGGCTTTGTTGCGGTAACGGACGAGGACGCCCATCGTATCCTCGATATTAATGCCGTCCCCGAACACGCTCTGATCCCGCTGGTAGCCGTCCTCTTGCTCCGCATCCAAATACATCGCCTTCAGATGGTCATTGGAATCCAAATGGAGCGCGAAGGGATCGTCCTTGGCGACCGGATTTCCGGTCGCCCGGTTGTAGAACTGCGTTACTCCGCGGGCTTCCGCATTTTCCCTTCCATAAAACATGAGATCGCCAAAAGCAAACACGGTTTCCGGCTGAGACCCGATCCAGAAATTGACCAGATCAAAATGATGGGTGGATTTATGAACGAGAAGCCCGCCGCTATTGCGCTTATCCCGATGCCAGCGGCGGAAGTAGTCTGCGCCGTGGCGCGTATTGAGCAGCCACTCGAAATGGACCGACGTCACTTGTCCGATGGTGTCGTTCATGATCAACTCCCGCACCTTGGTATGATGGGGCGCATAGCGATAGTTGAAGGTGACCCGGATGTTTCGGCCCGTCCTTTTGGCGGCATCCAGAATGGCTTGGCATTTCTCTTCGTCGACGGTCATCGGCTTCTCCGTTACGACGTCGCAGCCGAGCTCCATGGCGCGGATAATGTACTTGTGATGCGTCCTGTCAATGCTTGTCACGATGACGTAGTCCGGCTTCTCCGTTTCGATCATCCGGTCGAATTGATCGGCGCCGTAGGTTGGCACCTCGGGGTGGTTATATTTCTCGCGAAGCAGCCGGTTGGCATAGTTCATGCGGGTATGGTTGATATCGCAAAAGGCCGCAAGCTCGGATTGATCGCGGAAATGCTCCGCCAGCGCACCGTAGAAAAATTCGGCCCGGCCCCCGGTTCCGACCAGGACATAGCGTTTTTTGCTGCTCATCTTAAATCGCCTCCTTGAATATAGCTCAAGCCTATAACAAGGGAACACTTCTTTCTCCGCATTTTATGCGTAATCGCTTTCAAACACCGCATATTTTGCTATAATTCAGAACAAGAGGGGGCGAGCGCATGGTGAGACCGTTCAAAGCGGAGTACCGCGATCCGGGCGGATACCTGGATATTGAATATGATCGCCGGATCGGGTATTTCTCGATGGCGACCGATCATCTTCATGACCATTATGAGCTGTATTATCTCTTGTCCGGGGAGCGTATTTACTTTATTAAGGACCGCTCGTACAGAGTGATGGCGGGGGACCTCGTATTCGTCGACCGGAATGCGGTGCATAAGACGCTGGACAGCGGCCGGCCCGACCACGACCGGGTCGTCCTGTATATAAGCCCAGGCTTATTCGGCGATTTATCGGTTTCGTCCGAGCTCGAGGAGAGCTTGCTGGAGCCCTTCCGCTGGGAGGTTCCTTTGCTGCGGCTTCCAACCGCCGAAGGAGAAGCGATCCGGCGCATCGTGGACGAGATGGTGGGCGAGATGGTCCGCCCTCAAGCGGGGAGCGGCCAGCTGCTGCGACATCGCGCTTTGGAGCTGCTGCTCCAAGCTTACCGGGGCCGGCATCTGGGCCAGGTCCGCCCGGCGGACACCGAGCCGGCTCTTCATCCGAAAGCCCAGGCGATCGTGCAGTATTTGAACCGGCACTACCAAAGCCCCGTCACCTTGACCGGTGTCGCCGAAGACTTCCGGATCAGCCCGTATTACCTCAGCCGGTTGTTTAAACAGATGACAGGCTTTACCTTCAGCGATTACGTGAATCTGCTGCGGATCAAAGAAGCACAGCGTCTGCTGCGCGAATCCGGCGATTCCGTAACGGATGTCGCCTTGCATGCCGGATTCGGCAATTTCTCGCATTTCGGGAAAGTGTTCAAGCGGACCGTCGGCATGTCGCCAAGGGAATATCGCCGGCAGTACAGGCCGTAGGGATGAGGGGACCGAGAGCTTGATTGGTTTGCTTGCATAAGAGGGAGCTGGGGGAGGGGAATGGTGAGTGCGTTTTGACATAATCGCATGTGTTGAGGATACATGTCGCCGCAGCGACCGCCCCAGAGCCTCCGGGAGTGTGGATTGGCTGGCCATCTGCCGTTCTGTTGCTGAACCTGCTGGGGGCTGGTAGAATATAACAGGTGCAATCCTAGATGAAATTAAGGAGAGGAATACATGACAGCTCAACAGCAAGCGGCCACGGATTCAATGATCGAATGGCTGGCCCATGAACAGGAGCTCGGCCACAAGCCCAGCAGAATCGAAATAGCCGGAGAATTTGATCTCCACGATATGCATTACTACATATTTAAATATAAGAAGTCCATGCTCGGGAAATGGTTACTTGGCGTCTGCGGCGGCTATGAAAGCTCCTCTGATACTGACCACTGCGGACATGTATTTAGCGAGATGCAGCCCTACAACCCCGCAACAGCAGAGCAGGAGGCCATAGCTATGGTCGAAATGATCCGGGAGTATTGGATGAAGCAGGCGGCAGCCTATGAACAAGAAACCGCAGAGGACAGCAAGGCCGAGCCAGATGAATCATCCGGATCCGGCATCTTTAACGGGTTTGTTCTGCTGAACTCCCCGGAATGTGATCTGGAACAGATCAAGGCCAATCTCCGGCATGACTGGAATATCACCTGGTCCCCCGAGGAGGAAGATGGTGCCTCCAGTAAGGAGAAGGACGGCATTCTGGTTTTTGAGGCAGAGGGCTGTATGGCTGCGGTCAGCTTCGTTGAGGCTCCGGTTCCGGATGGAGAGGCTGAGCATTACGCGCAAGGAAACTATTTGTGGCCCGAGGCGGCTGCGGTTACCCAGACCCATGTTGCGCAGCTGATCGTGGCGGTATTTACACGCACAGGTTCTCCGCTGGACAGCGGAAAAATGTATGCGAAAGTGGCGGCAAGCTGTTTGAAGCTGCCGAATGCGGTGGGGCTTTATTCATCCGGAACGGTATTTCAGCCCGAGATTTTTGTCGATATGGCAGAGCTGATGAAGGAGGAAGATCTATTTCCTCTGTTAAATCTGGTTCACTTCGGTTTGGTCGGAACGGAATCGGGAGTGAGCGGATATACCTATGGGCTGAGAGCTTTAGGCAAGGACGAAATTGAGGTGCTGGACAGCCAGGTAACCCCGGCTGAGCTCCGTGAATTCTTGATGGATATTTCATTGTATGTTGTTGAGCAGGACGTCACGTTAAGGGCTGGGGAAACCATCGGATTTTCGGCTGAGCATAAGCTGCCGATTACCCGCTCCGAGGGCGTGTATGTTCATGGGGACACGCTTAAAATTCAGTACTAATCCAAGGCTGTTGGCCATGGTTCTTCGCTTGCCGTGAAGATCCGCAGCCATGCCGGGTTGCAACAAAGAGCCTTTACCGTTAGCGCGGTGAAGGCTCTTTGTTTATAAGTAACATTGCTGCCAAAACACGTGAATATCAACTTAACAAAGCACAGCTGGTCACATAAATAGGAGGGGATTTTTTTTGGTTATAACCTGAAACCTTGCCTTTCGTTCCGGAGTCTATAAGATATAGCCTAAAAAAATGTAGAAGACCTTAATGAACGGGATCGCAAAGAGCAAAAGGGGTGCATGATTTTGAAAGCGTTGAAGATGCTTACCCTTCTATGGGTTGCCCTATTCGCATTGGCAGGATGCTTCCAGGCGGAATCGAGGGGGCCTGTTACGAAGCAGGAAACCGAAGGGCGGGCTCAGGCTGATAACCCGATGGACTCATCCGCCGCGGGGGAGGCCACTGAGGTACGGTTTACGCTTGAGGATGTGGAAGAAGCATTGAAGGGGCAAGGGATCGACCTCCGCTCCAAGCACATCAGCCCGGACTGGGTGCTAAGTGGCGTGCAAGCCATGATGTATGCACTGGATGAGAACCAGCCGGAAGGCTCAGGCATCGAGGAGCGAATTTCGGTGTACATTTTTGATACGGAAGAAGAACGCATCCAAGGCCAGGCTGATTTCCATAAGCAGAAGGATGTGTATAATATGCAGGTCCCGAATGAACATGAGCTTGCGAACGTCCTGATTTTATACTGGCACCGGGAAAGCTTGGACGAGGCAGCCAATGCGAAATGGGAACAGGACATTAAGACCGCCCTGCCCTCAGCCTTTCTGTCAGTTGTCCACTAACACGCTATTCTTGAAAAAAACGCCCCATCGAGATATTCCTCTTGAAGGTCAGCCCCAGGTATCGATATTTCAGCTCGACTGCCCGGATCGGCTCATCGTGGAGTAGGCGTATCCCATAATTCAGCGGGATGCGGGGGCTTTGGTTCAGCGCGGCCTGCTTGTCTTCCGGGGAGAGGTCCGGATGGAGGGGCATGTCCCCGAGCCCGACAAACGCGATATCGGGATTGCCCTCCAGGTTGGAGCCGCCGACAAGGTGCAGCGAGTAGCTCACGCCAAGCTCTGCCTTAACCGGCCGGTGTCCGCCGTTGACGAGCACGTCCAGCAGCTGCACGTCCGCAATCCCTTCGTTCACCGCCTCGAAGATGATCGTATGCTCGTTGTCGACCGTCGTAAAGAAATCCGTCTTAATCGGTGTGGGGCGGAGATACAGCAGATAGAGCAAGGCGGCTGCGAGGAGCAGCCCCGCCGCAAGAAAGAGGGTCCGCCGTGTTCGCTTCGTGGTTGATTTCATTTTGAAATAGGTCCTGCTTTCCTTATCGATTATGATATCGGCAAATGAACGACCGGAGTGCCGGCCTCGATATCGGCTTTCATCCCTGCGAGATACTTCCGGGTCCGTTCGTCGAGCTCATGCCAGTCAACGTATTTGGAGAAGTAGACGAAGGAGTATACGTTTCGAAAATCAATGAAAAAAGGAATCCGCTTGATCCAATCGGTGCTGAGCGGATGCTCCTGAAGATATCCGGTTAAGAGCGCATCGCAGAAGCGGGAGGCAAACTCGGCTTTTCTCGGGCCGGGAACGGTCTGTACCGCATGATAGATCGAGATCGCGATATCGTAAGCGTACCAGTGATAGCCAATGTCTCCGAAGTCGAAAAAGACGATGTCGCCGTCGTGGACATGGAAATTGCGATGATGCAGATCATTATGGACGATGCCGTAGCCTTGCGGATCTTGGGGGAGGGAGGACAGCTCCTTTAGATACTCCTTCCAACGGGTGTGCACCTTTTCGCCGGCGGCAGCCGGAAATTCATCCGTAAAGATCGGATGGCTGTTCCAATGGGCAAAGCCCATTTGGTGAAGGAGAGCGGCGGAACCGTGCTTGCCGAGCGCATGCATCCTGCCCAGACCGCGTCCCCAGCGCTCGATCACGGCAGCATCCGATTCCAGATCGGTTAACGGCCGGCCCGGGGCCATCGTAAAGGCGATCACATAAAATAACTGTCCGCCATGGGCTACCTCTTCGATAAGGAGTCCCTGATGTGAGGTTAACGATTCCGCGATGCGAAGCCCGTGTCCGGCCAGATGGGCCATCCAGGTCTGCTCCCGGATGATGTCAGCCTTCCGGTATTTGGCGGCATCCAGAAACTTTAATACGAAACGGGACCCATCCTCCCCGGCATACTCGAATACACTCTGATCAAATCCCCCCAGCAGCTTTAACGAATACGCCCCCTTGCCGAATTTCCCGGCACCTTGGTTCAAAACAGCCTGTTCCATCGATCATTCCCCTCTCTTCCGCTACTCTTCATAGATTCCCGCCCACGGCATAACCACTATCATATGATGGGAATCACTGTATCTATCAGTCTACTATTTTTTATTGTCGGATTGTCAAGTCAAGGTGGCGGCAACTCTTCTGAAAAGGCTTCCCGCTCATTATGTGAACGATTTACTTTAAGTGAATATTAGCTTAATATTTCCTGTTTACAATAAGAGAGAAGCATACATTAAAGCATACATTGTTTTGCGAAAGTATTCTGAAAATGAACATTACTAGGAGGAATTAATGATGAAGAAGCTGCTAACAAGTATTATGGCAACATCTATTTTTTTTAATATAGGTGCTGTTTCAGGATCCGCTCAAGCAAAACCGGATGAACATCTATTTTCGAAAAAACCAGGCCTTACCTTTGATGTCATTAGTGACATTCAAGGGGATTACGCTGACTTTAAGCATGTGCTTCATGATATGAAAGAGGTAAATCCTGCTTCGAAAGCATTAATCATTAATGGCGATATTACGGACCGAGGGTGGGATTTCGAATATCAAGCCGTACAACAAGTGTTAGATCGTAATCCTCACCCGGAAAATGTATGGTACAGCATAGGAAATCATGAATTTTATAAACCGAAATGGGCAACACCGAACAAATTAGCACAAGACACATGGCCTAATCATACACCGGAATCTGAAATGTTCCAAAATTTTTATAACTTTACTGGTGAGGAAAAAGTCTACCATAAAAAAGAGTTAGACGGATATCCGTTCCTTTTCTTGGGTACCGAAAAATATATGCACTATCATGATGAGTCTTTGTGGGATGAGGTTTATCTTAGCGATGAGCAGCTTGATTGGTTAAAGCAGAATCTTGAGGAATATTCAAAGAAAAAACCAAATAAACCGATCTTTCTCTTTAGTCATCATATCCTAAAGGATACGATTTCAGGCTCTAATCAATCGCCGTATACAGGTGACTACTTAGACCAGGCTAAATTAGAAGCAATCTTAAAGGATTATCCGCAAGTCATTCTTTTCACAAGCCACAGTCATTGGGATCTGAATCTTCCGGATTGGGCAGGTAAAAAGGTAGTAGAAGGTGGAGATCAACGTGGGTTTACCGTTGTGAACACAGCCGGGATTCAAGCGGGGTGGGCATCGGCAGGGCCTAATGGCGGTGAAGTTTCGACAGGCAATGATTTTAAACAGGGCCTCCAGGTTGAAGTGTACGGAAATGATGTGAAGATCAAGGCGTATGACTATAAAACAGATAAAGTTATTAAAGAGCTTGGTGTGCACAATGGTACTGTTGTTCAATTACCACCCGATGTAGTAGCAGATGACGAAAAAAATCAATTGATCGGTGCTACCCAATACATGGAATACTCTGTGAATGGGAAAAGTCGCTGGGTAGACTATGATCCGAAGAACCCTCCAACATTTGAAGGAAACCAAAATGTATTCGTTCGCCATAAAGGTGAGATGAACCTGGAAGACGGATTATCCAAAAAGGTGACTTTCAAAAAATAATATCTGCAATTCAAGTGTTATAAGAGAGAAAACGATTTAATCGACAACGGTGGCATTGGAATAAAAATGGGAGTGTCCGAAAGAACGCCAGACTCTTTCGAGAACACTCCCATACTTATTTCAAAGCTACCCTTCAAACGCTTGCTTCAGCTCGCGGAAGTCAAGCTGCGACGTGCTAGGCAGCACGATATCCGCATGCGGGAAATGCTCGGCCCGGCCGATCGCAACCGCGAACATGCCTGCGGCCTTGATGGCCTCCACGCCGGACGCAGCGTCCTCGACGCCGATGCAAGCGGCCGGATCGGCGCCAAGCTGGGCAGCCGCCGTCAGGAAAATCTCCGGGTCCGGCTTGTTGTTCTTCAGCTTCGTGACGTCAACGATGACGTCGAAGCGATCCATGACGCCAAGCCGGGTAAGGACGGCTACGGCGTTCTTGCTGGCCGAAGCGATGCCTGTCGCCAGGCCCGCCGCCCGGATAGCGGCGACGAAATCGGCGACGCCGGGAAGCAGATCGGCCGGCGTAATCGTCTCGATCAGCTCGACGTAGAGCTTATTTTTACGCTCCGCCAGCTGATGCAGCTCCTCGTCCGAATAGCTGACGGGCGTTTCCGCTTGGCTTAAGAGCAGCTTCAGGGAGTCTATGCGGGAGACGCCCTTCAGGTTCTCATTAAACTCGCGGGTGAAGGGAATGCCAAGCTCGGCGGCAATGGCTTTCCACGCCTGGTAATGATATTCGGCCGTATCGGTAATGACGCCGTCCAGGTCAAAGATGACGGCTTGAAGCGTTATTCCTTCGCTCATGGTTCATTTCTCCTTCTATCAACGGAAACATGTCTAAGTCATGTTCCCGATTATCACTTTTAAATAGTCTGGCAGCCGATAGGGGATGGACTTTCATGGACCTTCACCAGCAACATGCCGCGTCAATCCCGGCAATTTTGCGATGTGTACCCAGTATGCAATGTGTACCCAGTATGCAATTTGTACCCAGTATGCGATTGTGCTTGGTACATGTCAGGTGAGATTCCCGGCGCATGCGTCGTACGAGCCGTGGACATCCAAGCCTCTGGCTGAGTTAAAACCCTTGAGCTGTTTAGCCTTTAAGCGGCCGTTTCACCGGCTGTCCGGAAGCCAGATCCACAAGCTCCTCATACAGCTTGATTTCGAGGGGTTCGCCTTCGACGAGCTCGATCGTCACACCTGATTTTTCAATCGATACGCCGATCAGCCGGCCCCGGAAGTTCAAGCGGAATGCATACTGCTCCCAATCCTTCGGTATGGCCGGAGAGAGGGACAGCCCGTTTTCCTTAATGCGCATCCCGGCAAATCCGTATACGATGGACATCCAGGTGCCGCCCATATTCGCCATATGCAGCCCGTCCTTCGTATTGCCGTGCGTGTTGTCCAGGTCCAGGCGCGCGGTTTCGATGAAATACTCGTACGCCTTGTCCATATTGCCGATCTTCGAAGCCATGATGCTGAAGATACAGGAGGACAGCGAAGAATCGTGCGTCGTGATGCCCTCGTAATAATCGTAGGAGCGGCGGATCGTCTCGAAATCCTGCTCGTCCTCCAGCAGGAAATGCGCCAGCACGGTGTCCGCCTGCTTGCACACCTGGTACCGGTAAATCGTCAGCGGATGGTAGTGCAGCAGCAGCGGATATTTGTCTTCCGGCGTGTTCTCGAAGTCCCATACCGCTTTGCGGAGGAACGTGTCATCCTGCGGATTGATCCCCAGCGTCTCGTCGTAAGGCAGCAGCATCGCGTCCGCAGCCTTGGCCCAAGCGGCGATTTCCGCATCGGTTACGCCGAGTCTGTCGCAGAGCGCTTTGTAGCCTTCCGCATCGTAATCTTGCAGGATCGAGCAGCTCTTGGCGGCCCACTTCAAGTTATGCTTCGCCATCACGTTGGTGTAATAGTTGTTGTTCACGCAGCAGGTATATTCATCCGGTCCCGTCACTTCATCGATGTGGAACGCCCCGTTGTAGTAATGGCCGATGTCCGCCCAGAGGCGGGCCGTCTCGATCAGCACCTCCGCACCGTAAGACAACAGGAAGTCCTGATCCTGTTCAGCCAGATAATACTGAATATAGCTGTAAGCGATATCGGCGCTGATATGGTACTGCGCGGTTCCCGATGGGAAGAACGAGGAGCATTCGGTTCCCGAAATGGTACGCCACGGGTACAGGGCCCCCTGTTTATGCCCCATCTCGCGGGCTCTTGCCCGTGCCTGGTCAAGCGCAGCGTAACGATACAGCAGAAGCTGGCGTGCGATGTCCGGCTGAGTCATCAGGAATACCGGGAACATGTAAATTTCCGTATCCCAGAAGTAATGCCCTTCGTATCCTTCGCCGCTGAGGCCTTTAGCCGAGATGTTGCTGTACTTGTCCCGACCGGCGGATTGCAGCAGCTGGAACAGATTGAACCGGATGCCCTCCTGAAGACGATCATCGTTACGAATCGTGACATCGGCGGACTTCCAGTAGTTGTCCAAATACCGGGTCTGCTCGGCGACCAGATCCTCGAACGACAGATCCTGCAGCCGCTCGTGGAGCCTGATGCCCTCCTCCACGAGATCCGAGCCATGACGCAGGCTGTCCGCGTACATATTGTATTTCGTCAAAGTAACCGGTCCGGAGAGCGGGAATGAAGCGGTGAACAGAACTTCGCCCGATCTGGCTTCCAGCTGCACCTGCGCCCCGGAGCCTTCCAGACGGTGACGCGTCACGCAAGCCGCACGCAGCTTGGAAGCCATCGTCTCGTCAATGACGTAGCCGTCCTGACCTCGAACGCCGGCATCGATCACGGTCATCCGCTCCGCATGACCGGCTCCGACCCGCGGATCGTTCGGGTTCGTGTAGTTTTTTACGTTACCGTTCACCGTCGAGACGATGCGTACCCGGCCGTTGAAATTGACCGGCTCCAGCTGGAGCTGGATCGCAAACAATTCGCGGCGGGTGAAGGACACCAGGCGCCGGAACGTCAATCGGATTTCTTTGCCGGACGGAGAAGTCCACTGCACCTTTCGCTCCGCATAGCCTTTATCCATGTGCAGATGGCGTTCATGGGCCGAAATCGTGCCGTGGTCCAGACGAAACGGCTCCGGCTCGTCGTCCAAGTAGACGAGAACGGTTTGAGCGTCGATATTGTTAACAAGCTTTTGCTGGGTATCGGGAAAGGCGAACAGTTTCTCGCCGTATGGAATTTCAATGATATCGTGAAAAGCATTCAGATAGGTTCCGCGAATGGTCGACATGGACGGGCCATATCCCTCCTCGAAGTTGCCCCGGACGCCGAGGTAACCGTTTCCAAGCGCGAACAGGCTCTCCATATTGAGCAGTGCCTGCTGTGATAATTCGGAATTTGAAATCTTCCAAGTCATCGTGTACACTTCCTCCCTAGCAAGGTTATGTTTGAATTTTAGAGCCAAAAAGGGTTATATTATACTAAAATATTCAGATTTTTATCAATATTTTTAGGTGGTGTGCAAATAATGAAGGAGCTGTCCCGGCCGGCAAACCCGCCCTTTGTTTTGTCTTCCCGGATGCAGTATTTACGCGACAATTTTATCCATCCGCCGTTCGATTACGAGCATGAGCTGCTGGAAGCGATCCGATTCGGCGACGAGGCCAAAGCGATGGATATGCTGCGCAAGATCAATGAGCTCGAGGCCGCGGTCTTGGCCAGCTATCCGCTCCGCTCCAAGAAGAACGCGCTGATTGCCTCTTGTACGTTATTTACCCGGGCGATTATTAAGGGCGGCGTCGATCCGGAGACGGCCTTTCATCTCAGCGACACGCTTATTTTGGAAATCGAGAAGATCGGCGATGTGGAGCGTCTCGTCGCATTCGAATACGAGATGCTGGTGCAGTTCGTCTCGATGATCCGCAAGGAGAAGGAAGAGCTGACGTACTCGCATATTGTGAACCTGGCGATCTATTATATTCGCGAGCATATTTTTCAAGAGCTGTCCCTGCAGGGAATCGCGGACCATCTGGGCGTTCACCCGAGCTACCTGTCCGACCGCTTCAAGCGGGAGACCGGCATGCCGCTGACCTCGTATATTAACCGGAGAAAGGTGGAGGAATCCAAGCATCTGCTTGTGTACACGAATCAGTCCATCTCCGAAATCGCATTCACGTTCAAGTTCTGCAGCCAGAGCTATTATACGCAGGTGTTCCGAAATTTTACGGGGATGACGCCGCGCCAGTTCCGGTTAAGCGGAGCCAAATCCATATCGACATGAAGAAAGAGACCTCTAGCATGAACAGACTAAAACAGAAAATGCTGGATTTAAGCCTGGAGCATAAGCTGATCGCCGCTTTCTCCTGCTTCATCATTGTGCCGCTCATTCTGATCGGCGGGATCGTATCCTGGGTATATGTGGACAACAACCGTACAACGATGATTGATGCGGCCGTGGAGAACAATAAACAGATCGTCAAAAATATCGATACATCCCTTCAGCCCCTGCTGCGGCTGTCAATGTTCCCGATCCAGGACTCGACGGTGTATCAGATCATGCGCAAGGATTACGCCAAAATCGAGTATCCCCTGCTGGAACGCGGCCAGGATTTCGACAAAGTGAACGGCTTGATCCAGAGCGGCATCATGCTATATTCTGATCTGATCGATTCGGTGGTCATTTATCATGAGAACAGCAAGTCGATCATCGGCCGCAGCAACCGGGAATATATGAATGCTGCTTATTTCAGGGACCGATTCACCGAGGAGCCGTTTGTCCGGAAGATCCGGGAGGCGTATGGACTCTTTGTGCCAATCGGCATACACAAGGAGGAGCTGCTGTCCGCCAAGGGCGTGCCGGTCGTATCGGTAGGCCGGGCCATTATGGACCCCTATACGAAGGAGGACCTCGGCTTTATCCTGTTTAACATTTCGGTGGACAAGCTGAAGACGCTGTGGAGCGATACGGCCTTTTCGGAAAACACGAGCTTTTACCTTATCGATGAAGCCGACCGGATCGTTCACAGCATGAATGCGGAAGAGATCGGGCTGCCGGCTTCCGAGGTGCTTGGCAGCGAGTTTCAATATCATAAGGACGGCAAGGTGAACACGCAGATTGCCCGGGACACCTATATCATTTCTTCCGGTTCCTCGCTGGCGAATTGGAAGGCCGTCACCGTCATTCCGAAGAAGGACCTGTTCTCGATCGTGTACCTGATGGTAGCGGTTTTGATCGGCGTCCTCATCTTGCTTCTGGTGCTCTCGATCCTGATCTCCGCCCGAATCGCGACCACGATCATGAAGCCGCTGGCGGTGCTCAACAGCAAGATGAAGCTGGTATCCCAAGGGCAGCTGAACGTAAGCCTGGATACGAAGCAGCGTGGGGAGATCGGCGTCATCAACAACACGGTCGACCAAATGCTCAAGGAGATCCGGGAGCTGATCGAGCGAATCTACGTGGAGGAGGAGGAGAAGCGGAAGCTGGAAATGAATGCGCTCCAGTCGCAGATCCGCCCGCATTTTATCTATAATACGCTGAACGTGATTAAGTGGATGGCCAAAATCCAGGGCGCTGCGGGCATCGAAGAAGCGCTGCAGGCGTTCTCGTCCGTCATCAAGTTCACGGTAAAGAAGGAAGGGAACTACGTTACCATTGCCGAGGAGGTCGAATTCATGGAGAATTACACCAAAATCCTCGATTTTCGGTACTTTAATACCTTCGATGTCACGTATGAGGTCGATCCGGCCGTTATGAAATATAGGACGCTGAAGTTTCTATTGCAGCCGCTAGTGGAAAATGCAGTGTTTCACGGATTCGAAGGCATTGACTATAAAGGCCACCTGATCATCGCTATTTATGAGGATCAAGGAGCGCTTGTCATGAAGGTCGAGGATAACGGACGGGGCTTCCCGGAGGACGGGCAGCCCAAGAAGGAACAGAACGGGCCAAGGGATGGCTTCAACTCGATCGGATTGAACAATATTCGTAACCGGATATCCCTTCACTTCGGTCCGGAATACGGGCTTTGGATCCAGCGAAGGGAGCAAGGCGGAACGGTGGCATGGATCCGCGTTCCGATCATCACAGAAGAAGCAGGGTGATAGCAAGTGCGGATACTTATCGTGGATGACGAGCCGCTCGTTCGGATCGGCATCAAGTCAGCAATCGACTGGGAAGCTCAGGGTGTGCAGATCGTCGGAGAGGCCGGTGACGGAGAGGAGGCGCTGCAGCAAATTGCGGACAAGGACCCGGATGTGGTGCTCCTCGACATCAAAATGCCCAAGCTGGACGGCATTGAGGTGCTTCGCAGGGTTCGTGAGCAGCAGCTGCCGGTTCAGATCGTGGTGCTTAGCAGCTTCGACGATATAGCTTATGTGAAGGAAGCTTTGAAGCTTGGGGCTTTCGATTACTTCCATAAACCGGATATGAACGAACGCGAGCTGACAGCGATGCTTCGGAGCATCCGGGAGCAGCTTGGAACAAGCGGGACGCCTGCCCCGCCGACCGTGGTGACGCAAGGCAGCCGGAAGGAACAGCTGCTGTATGAGGCCCTCGAAGGCAAGGTGCAGGACCTGTCCGAAACGAGTCTTGAGGAAGGGAATATGTATATCGTTCTCTTTAAAATCAAAAACTATCGCACAGTCATTCAGCGATATACGAAAGAAACCGAATCGGTGCTCCCCAGCACCGTTCAAAATGTGGTGCGCGAGATGCTCTCCAAAGAGAAGGAGGTCGAATACCTGCAGCTAGACGTCCAGCATAGCTGCGTATTCATCAGCAACAGCGAGCATAAGAGTCTGCTCGCATCCCTAAACCGCGTAAACAAATTGGTGCAGATGATCAGCTCGGCCCTGAAGCGGTTCGTGAACATCGATATCGTGCTGGGCGTCAGCGATTGGTTCGAAGGCTACAGCGCCATTCCTGCAGGCTATGAGCAGGCGGCTAAAGCGCTGTCCCATCATTTTTACCATCCTGATACGTCCATCTTCTATTATCAGCATCTGCGGCTGCAGGGGGAGAGCGCGCTGAAGCAGGCGGATGCCTATGTGAGCCAGATGAAGTCGGCGCTGCGGGAAGAGGAGAATGAACGTTTTCTGGAGCTGCTGTCCCGCTGGGAGGCGTTCTTGGAGCAGGAGGAGTGCATGGAGGAGCGGGATGTCCGCAAAGTGTACGAAGGCTTGCTGTTCATGATCGGCGGGGACGACGGCAAAGTTGAATCAGGGGCGGAGCACAGCGGAGGCTTCGAGGATATCGAGGATTTCCGGGGACTGGCCGCGGGCTACCGGAAGCTGTTCGAGGACCGTCTCAAGCAGCGCCAGCGACTGTTGAATAAAGGCTACAGCCAGCTTACGCGCAGCATTATGGAATATATCGAGGAGCATTATGCCGAGAGCCTTTCCCTGAAATTGTTCGGGGAGCTGCTGCATGTCAGCCCGAATTACGTCAGCCGGCTGTTCAAGCAGGAGGTTGGCCAAGGGCTGTTCGACTATATTAATGAGCTCCGGATTGAGAAAGCGAAGAGACTGCTTCGGGACTATCGATACAAAATATATGATGTCGCCGAGATGGTGGGATTTCATAATCAGGCCCATTTTGCGATTGTATTTCAGAAATACACAGGCTTATCTCCTAAGCAATATAGGAAAGAAGAAGTGTGATTTTAGAGAAGAAAGTGTAATTTCTCATAAAATCGTTTCTCTCGTGCAAGATATCTATAAAAAAATAGTCAATATTAAAAAATTAATCATCATTTGATTAATTTTTTTTATTCTTCGGACTCCTTATCATGAATGTGTAAGGTTTAACGAAACGAAACATAGGGGGTAGCAACCATGGGTAAAGTGAACAAGAAGATTTCCGCCATGCTGGTATTATGCCTGGCTCTTGTTGTCGCGTTAACCGCTTGCGGCGGCAATAAAAGCGCTGACAATAAAGAAGGAGCATCCGGAGAGAAAGTGACCGTAAACTTCGGCTTCTGGGGTACGGCGCAGGATTTGGAGATCTACCAGAAAGCAGCCGATACCATTTCCGAGAAATATCCCGAGATCGAGCTGAAGATCAAGCAGTATCCGAGCAGCGAGCAGTTCTGGAATACGTTGCCCGGCGAAATTGCGGCAGGCGTAGCGCCTGACTTTATTAAGATGTCCAATGAAGGCGCATACGAGTACATCAACAAAGGCCTGTTCACGCCGATTGATGATCTGGTTCAAGCGACGGGCGTTGACATGGGCCGTTTCCCGGATACCTCGAAGAAGATCTGGAATGTTGACGGCAAGCAGTACGGCATTCCGAACAGCGACATGCCGGCCATGTTCTTCATTAACGAGCAGATGTGGAAGGACGCCGGTCTTGGCGATTACCCAACCACATGGGACGAAGTGATCGAAGCGGCGAAAGTGCTGAACAAAGGCAATGTAAAAGGCATTATCGTCAATCTGGACGCATTCCATATTACGAACTACGTGAAAAGCTTCGGCGGCGGATGGGGCAACGGCAAGACCATCAACTCCCCTGAAAACGTAAAAGCGCTGGAATTGATCATCGACATGTACAACCAAGGCATCGCGGTTACTCCGAAATCCGCCGGCTTCGGCTGGGACGGCGAAGTGTTCGCGAACAGCCTGGGTGCTATGAGCACCGGCGGATATTGGTATAAAGGCTACCTGAAGGACGCCAACCCGGATATGAAATACGTTGCGATTCCGGTTCCGAAAGGCACAACGAACGGCAGCACCATGAGCTCCGACGCTTATATGGTGCTGAAGGATGCCAAGAACAAGGAGGCCGCACTGAAGGCCGCTTATTACATGACCAATGACGACACGCAAACCGCATTCATGGATCTTGGCTTCAATCCTGCCGTGTCGTCGCTGTCCGAGAAATACTTCGAGAAAAATCCGGAGTTCAAGGCGCTTCAGCCGGCGCTGGAATACAGCACCGACTATGGCTATCCGACCGATACCAAGCGCTTCACGGATGAACTGGTGAAAGAGCTGGAAGGCCTTGTGCTTGGCGGTTCCGGTAAGACGGCTCAGCAAATTCTCGACGATATTCAGAGCCAGTTCCAATAAGAAAAACAGGCAACAACCTGCTCCCGCTCCTTGATATCAGGGAGGCGGGAGCCTTTATTTTGCATGAGCGATTCAATTCTAGCATGGGAGTGGGGGATAACTTATGTCCGAATACAGCAGCAAGCATGTCGGCGCGAAGGGCGGCAAGATCAAGCAGTCCTGGCTGCGTTCGCTGGCCGACTCCGACAAGACACTCGGCTGGTTGTTTACGCTGCCCTTTTTGATTTTGTGGGCTTGGTGGTTTTTATATCCGTTTATCCAATCCTTCGTGAGAAGCTTCCAGGACGCCAATTTTGCGGCACTGGACCAGGCCAAATTCATCGGCCTCGAGAACTATACGGCGATTCTTCACGATAAGGAGTTTTTCCGGGCGCTGCTGCATTCCTTGGAGATCGTGGTCATTTCGATCCCGATCCAAACGCTGCTCGGGCTGCTTTTGGCCATCCTCGTGAACCAGAAGCTGAAGGGCAAGGGGATTTTCCGTACGGTGTTTTTCCTGCCGTATATCACCTCGCAGATCGCCATTACGACCGTTTTCATGATGATGTTTAAGCAAGGGACCTTTCTGACCGATTTCTTCGGCGTTTTGGGCTTCGGGAACGTCACCTGGTTTGCGGATACCCGCTATGCGCTTCTGTTCGTCTGCATCCTGTTCATTTTCCAGCAGGCAGGCTTCACGATGATCGTGTATCTGTCCGGCCTGCAGGAAATACCGAAGGATCTGTACGAGGCCGGCGAGATCGACGGCGCTTCAAAATGGAACAAGTTCCGCTATATCACCGTGCCTTATCTGAAGCCGATCACCTTCTTTATCGTGTCGGTATCCACTATCGCCGGCTTCCAGATTTACGACCAGATCGCGGCGATTTCGCGTTACGGCGCACTCGGCTCGCCGGCGGGAGCGACCAGCACGGTGGTGACGTACTTCTACCAGCACGGGATCCGTTACATGAACATCGGATACGGAAGCGCGGCGGTCGTACTGTTCTTTATCATTATTATGCTGATCACGTACCTGCAAAAAAAATTCCTGGATGAGAAGGAGTGAGAGCAATGAAGACCCGCATAAACAGCAATCGGCCGTTTCTGTATATCGGCACGATCATTCTGGGGCTTTTATTCGCCCTTCCTTTTCTCTATACGATTTATACGTCCGTCATTCCGATGCGGTATGTCAATACGCTGACGTCGCCGGCCAACTGGACGTTCGAAAATTTCAAGGTATTCTTCACAAACGATGCGTACAACGTGCCAAGATGGTTTCTGAATACGGTCATCATGACCGGCGCCGTCGTTCTGGGCAACCTCGTCATTAACCCGATGGCCGGCTTTGCGCTTGCCAAGCTGAATTTCCGCGGGAAAGGCCTGATTTACTGGATCGTGGTGGCTACGATGATGGTGCCTTATCACATGATTCTGATCCCGGTATATGTGAACGTGGCGCAGCTTGGATGGCTGAACACGTTCTGGGGCTTGACGGTGCCGTTCTTGTATCAAGGGTTGTATATCTTCATGCTCCGGCAGTTCTTTATCTCGGTTCCGAATGAATTTCTGGAAGCCGCCCGCATCGACGGCTTGACGAAGATGGGCGCCTTCTGGCGGATCGTCTATCCGCTGGCGCGCTCTTCCCTGATCACGATGTCGATTCTTGCGTTTGCGGGCACCTGGAACAGCTATTTGATTCCGAGCACGCTCGCCAATACGCCGGAGATGTACGTGCTAGTCGTCGGCCTGAACAGCGTGAAGGACATGTTCTTCGAGAATACACCGATGATCATGGCGGGCGTCGTGCTGTCGACGCTGCCGATCATCCTGTTCTTCTTCCTGTTCCAGCGCCAATATATTGAAGGCATCTCGAATGCCGGCGTCAAAGGCTAGATTGCTGATTGTTGATCGCTAAGTAGACATACGTTGAGGAGGGAGCTGCATGGATCAAGCAGAACAGCGAGCGCGGGAGCTGTTAGCCCGGATGACGCTGGCCGAGAAGATCGGCCAGACGGTACAATACGGCCGCTGCGAGGAACGGGAGAGGCAGCTGGTCGCCGAGGGGCGGATCGGGTCTTTGCTGAACGTTCACGGGGCGAAGAAAATAAATGAATTGCAGCGTCTGGCAGTGGAGCAAAGCCGCCTCGGCATCCCGCTGTTGATCGGCGACGATGTCATTCACGGCTTCCGGACCATCTTTCCGATCCCGCTTGGCGAAGCCGCCAGCTGGGATCCCGAAGCGATGGAGAAGAATGCCCGCATCGCGGCGAGGGAGGCGGCGGCCGAAGGCATCCGCTGGACCTTTGCCCCGATGGTGGATATTACGCGCGATCCCCGGTGGGGACGCATCGCGGAGAGCACGGGCGAAGATGTGTATTTGTCTTCTCTGGCTGCCGCGGCGAAGGTCAAGGGATTCCAGAGCCCGAACGAGTCCGGATATCCGGCCGTGGCTGCCTGCGTGAAGCACTTCGCCGGGTACGGGTTTGTCGAGGGCGGAAGAGATTACGATACGACGGATATGTCGGAACGGACGCTGCGGGAGACGGTGCTTCCGCCGTTTGCGCACGGCATTCGGGCCGGCGCCATGTCGGTGATGAGCGCATTCAGCGAGCTGAACGGCGTGCCTGCATCGGGCAGCCGGTACTTGCTGCGGGATATTCTGAAGGAGGAGTGGGCCTTTGACGGCATCGTGGTCAGCGACTGGGAGTCGATTGAGGAGCTGATTCATCACGGCTACGCGGAGGACCGTAGAGATTCGGCGCTGAAAGGCTTGGCGGCAGGCGTCGATATGGATATGCATTCCGGCGTCTATCTCGATCATCTGGAGTCCATCATTGCGGAGCATCCCGAGATGATGGAGCTGCTGGATGATGCCGTGCTTCGCATTCTGAAAGTGAAATTCCGGCTCGGCTTATTCGAGAATCCTTATGTAAGCGAGGACGATCCGGAGGAAATCGGCATTCCTGCCGCTCATCTGGAGCAGGCCCGGGACAGCGCACGCAAATCGATCGTGCTGCTTCAGAACGATGACGGCATCCTGCCGCTGGATACCGGCCGATTCAAGAAGCTGGCCCTGATCGGGCCGCTGGCCGACGATCGCCACAATACGATGGGCTGCTGGGCGTGGAAGGGCCGCGACGAGGACGTTGTTACCGTATGGGATGCCTTCCAATCCGAGCTGGCTCCGGATACGCAGGTGTTCCATGAACCGGGCAGCGGCATTTTGGAGGAACTTCCCGGAGGGATCGATCGTGCCGTGGACCTGGCAGGGCGCTGTGACGTCGCGGTCGTGGTCGTCGGGGAATCGGAGCCGATGACCGGGGAGCATTACAATGTGGCGTCCATTACGCTCCCGGCGTGCCAAGAGCGGCTGATCCGGGAGCTGAAGAGCCGGACCTTCACGCCCGTCGTGGTCATCCTGATGAACGGTCGCCCGCTCGCGGCGCCATGGCTGCACGAGCTGGCGGATGCGGTCATCGAGGCATGGCACCCGGGGACGGCTGCGGGGTATGCCGTGGTCGATGTGTTGACCGGGGCGCACAACCCGAGCGGCCGCCTGCCGGTAACCGTTCCGCGGGCAACCGGACAAATTCCGATGTATTACAATCGGAAGAATACGGGACGTCCGCATTTGTACGAGGATTACATCGATTGCGACGATTCGCCTTTGTACCCGTTCGGGTACGGCCTCAGCTATACGACGTTTGAATATGCGGATCTGGCGCTGGACAAGCCTGTAATCGGCAAGGACGAGAGCGCGAATTTGTCTGTGAGAATCAGGAACACCGGCAAGCGCGCCGGCGAAGAGACCGTGCAGCTGTACATTCGCGATCTGGTGGCCAGCTCTACCCGTCCCGTCCGGGAGCTGAAGGGCTTCAGCAAGGTGTTTCTTGAGCCAGGAGAGAGCCGTGTCGTCCATTTTGCGCTTGGGCCGGATGAGCTCGGGCTTCTCGACGAACGGATGGCGTTCACGGTTGAGCCCGGGAAGTTTCATATTTGGGTCGGGCCGCATTCGGAGGAAGGGCTGCGTACGGAGCTCACCGTGATTTGAAACGCCGTAAGGGCGATAAAAGGGGGATGAATGATGGATTATCGCGTAATTAAGGAAGGGGATCTGTTCTTTCTGACGGGGTTGAATGGGGATATGGCTCCTGGGGATGATCAGGGTCACGGTTTATATACGAAGGATACGCGCTTCTTAAGCCGCATGGAGGCGTTCATTGACGGGGAGAGGCCTTCCCTGTTGTCCTCCGCCGGGGATAAGAGCTACATCGCTTCCTTCCGCTTGATGAAGGATTCCAAGGATGAGGGAGCGATCGAGCTGCACCGGGAGCGGTTTATTTACGGCGGGATCCTCTACGAGCGCTGCACGCTCACCAACTATTTTATCGATGCCCGGAACGTTGAGTTTTCGGTCGCATTCGATGCCGATTTCCAGGATATGTTCCTGGTTCGGAAATACCGCACCGGGGACGTTGGCCGCATGGAAGAAGCAAGCGCCAAAGACCGGGAGCTGACGCTGTCTTATATGGGCGCGGATAGCCAAAGACGCAAGACGCGCATTTCCTGGGATGCCGAGGGCGGCAAGGCGCATGGAAGAGGAACGATTACGTTCCCGATGTTCTTGAAACCGAAGGAACAGCGGGTGGTCACCTTCTTCATTGCGCCGATCACGGAGGAGCACGCGGAGCCGGAGCCGCTGTCTTATGACGAGGGGCTGAGGAAGCTGGAGGCTTCCTATGCGCAGTGGTACGCAAACAGCACGCGGGTGAAATCCGACTCTGCCGTGTTCAGCGGATTGTTCGAGCGAGGTCTGCAGGATTTGCGCATGCTGACCCTGGACGTCGGCTTCGGCGACACGACGGTGGCCGGACTGCCATGGTTCGCGGTTCCATTCGGCCGGGACAGCCTGATCACCGCCCTGTTCATGCTGCCGGTGAATCCGCAGCTGGCCAAGGGAACCCTGAAGACGCTGGCCTCCAATCAAGGGGAGAAGACGGATCCTTGGCGAGACGAGCAGCCGGGAAAAATCATGCACGAGATTCGTTACGGCGAGCTGGTTACGACCGGGCAATCGCCGTTCTCTCCTTATTATGGCACGATCGATTCCACTCCGCTGTTTCTTGCCCTGATCGGAGAATATTACCGCTGGACGGGCGATTTGTCTCTCGCGGGGGAGCTGAAGCCGAACATGCTGCGGGCGCTTGATTATATCAATGCTGCCTTGGAAGCGGGGAACGGCTTCATGGCCTACAAGCAGGAAGCCGAGAAGGGCTTCCCAAACCAAGGCTGGAAGGATTCAGCGAACTCCATCATCCATGAGCATGGGGAATATGCGGAGTCGCCCATCGCATTGTCCGAGGTGCAAGGATATGTATATCAGGCGAAGAAATCGCTCGTCCCCGTGTTCGCTGACATGGGCGAGCACGAGCTGGCCCGCAAGCTAGAAGAGGAGGCCGAGGAGCTCCGCGCAAGATTCGAGGCGGCGTTCTGGATGGAGGACGAGCAGTGCTACGCGATTGCGCTGGATAAGGAGCAGCGTCAGGTGCGAAGCGTAACCTCGAATCCCGGGCATCTGCTCATGAGCGGGCTCCCTGAAGCCGGACGAGCCGCAGCCCAGTCCAAGCGGATGCTGAAGGACGACATGTTCAGCGGATACGGCATCCGTACGATGAGCACAGGCTCCACGGGCTACTATCCGATGAGCTATCACAACGGCAGCGTGTGGCCGCACGATAACGGGATGATTCTGCTTGGGCTGGGCAAGCAGGGCTTCAAGGAAGAGGCCGGCAAGGTCATTTCCGGACTGCTCAAGGCCTCGGAGTCCTTCGAGTACCAGCGCCTCCCGGAGCTGTTCTGTGGGAATGATGCGGGGCTCGGTTATCCGGTGCCTTATCCGACGACCTGTTCGCCGCAGGCATGGGCGGCCGGCACGTCGATCGCTTTTCTGCAGGCGATGCTCGGATTGTACCCCGATGTGCCTAGGAAGGAAATCGCGTTGTCACCGTTCCTGCCGGAGGGCATGAACGAGCTGAAGGCCGAGCGGATTGCGATCGGTAATGGCCATCTGTCGGTCAGCGTAACGCGTGATGCCGGCGGAGCATCCTTCAACGTGAAGGTGCTTGAAAATACGACCGGCTATACGCTGGTCGGATAGATAATATGAACAGCACGACAGCACGACAACACGAACAGCAAATACACGGACAACGACCTGATTCTCTCGCTTCAAAGAGAACCAGGTTGTTTTTTATTGAAAATACAGGAACATGTGTTCTATAATATAGAGCGGAGTTTTAAACTACATACCCCAAGCATGCTGAACGACAACCTAAGATGGGAGAGAACGGGAATGAATACCTTTTGTACATATGCGCTGCACCAGATCGAAGTGGCGGTGCTGTCGGTCGTGGCGATTATTGACAAGCTAACAGAGGAGGATCTGTTCGTCAGGCCAACGGCGGACAAGCATTCCGTCGGCGAGCTGCTGAAGCATATCGCGGTCATCTGCAGGGCCGACTTCCTTATATCCGGCGGGGCGACGCAGGAAGAGATGAGCGCTTATTACGCCGGCGTGTCGCTGAATAACCTGAAGGATATCCAGGCTGAATTGTTAACGAGCTATTCGTATCTGGCGCAGGCGTTTCATGAGATGAGCGACGAGGAGCTGCATCGGGAAGTGGCGTCCTATTGGGGCGCAACCTATACCCGTTATGAGTGGCTGCTTGAGATTCTGGCCCACCTGTACCATCACCGGGGACAGCTGCATGCGATGCTGGTCCACTGCAATGGCAAAGACCCGAAGGTGCCGCTGTTCGAGTAAGATATTGGCATCAAAGAACCGCTCCCGAGATGCGATAGGAGCGGTTTTTTGTTTAGGCTTAGGCCAAGGTGCTGTTATTTGAATATGAAGGCACAGGAGTGGCTGGAAACGGAGGGAGACATTAGCTGCATTTTTCCCAACGGGGGGATCAGTTGTTAGTGCTGAGAGTCTTACTTCTGAGGAGAGTATCAATCTTTATAACATAGAAGTTAATGATAACACGGACAGTAGCGAAGATATTTCAATCCAAAATGATAGCGAATTAATTGAACCATTTGCGGAGATTGGGCCTACATATCCCGGTACTTAATGTTCCAATGCGAATCGGAGATGTCCTCTATTCGACAAAAACGCTAGGCTCTAGTTCACAGATTGTGGGGCATACTGGAATTGTAAATTCAAATTATAAAGTGGTCCACGTAACATTACCTGTGAATGGTGGGACCGTAGATAACAT
Source organism: Paenibacillus sp. FSL W8-0919 (assembly GCF_038003785.1). Classification (NCBI taxonomy): domain Bacteria; kingdom Bacillati; phylum Bacillota; class Bacilli; order Caryophanales; family Paenibacillaceae; genus Paenibacillus; species Paenibacillus sp. FSL W8-0919. The sequence goes on along the minus strand of NZ_JBBOPV010000001.1, from coordinate 719,446 downwards.
GTCAGGTTATATGAGTAGACATGGCAAAGGAGAAACTATCAAAGTCTATAGACCTATTAATGGTATGGGGGTTGAGGCTGCCAAATGGGCAACATACAACTATAAGTATGTGACAAAATACGAAATTGAACCATACGTAAAGAAGAGCACACTCTCTCCAAACTATTGTTCGAAATTTGTATGGCAGGCATTCTATTACGGGGAAGGAATAGATCTATTGGATCTTGGTAATACCCCCGATCTAAGAGGATTTATTACTCCATCAATGGTAATAAATGCTCCTAATTTGGTATATGTAACTCAATTTACAGCACAATAATTTATACTAGAAACTGCCATTGTGCAGTTTTTCTTTTTAAGATTATCGGATATGATAAAGTGTTATGAGATTTTCAATTTGACAACTTAGATTTTCGTAAGGGAGGATGTTAATAGTGAAAAAAACCTTGGCTATTTTTGTGATAGTAATTGTGTTAATTATAGGAGGCGGTTATGCAGCACTACAATACAAATACAATGCACTAGAAAAGAGCTTAAAGAACCATTTAATTAATGTAGAAGGCTACGCTGAATCTGATATCATCAGTATTAAGGCGAAACTAAGTAGTATGCCTAAATTCCCTGTTTACGTAATATTCGCCGACGATCCAAATACTAAATATATTTTTACTGATAGAGATACAGGAGAATGGACACAATTAGATCCTAAAACACCGCAGCGTTTAAATGTAAAGAATTGAAGTTTGATCTAAACCACTGATCTTGATAAAATCAGTGGTTTTTATATTAGACTACTTATCGAGGTTATAGCCTATTGCTAGATAGCGTTAAAGAGATGCCTTTTGCGGATTAGAGTTCCTCATCACAATTGGAATGGCTGATAAAATGAAAGGATTGACAACATACCTCCTCAACAGTAGTATTATTGAATAATACTACTAATGGCGAAAAGGAGCGTTACGATGATTGATGAGCTGCGAAGCATCGGGCTGTCGGATTTGGAGGCGCGTATTTACCTTGCCCTGCACGAATCCCCCGAAATGTCGGGATATGAAGTAGCCAAGCGGGTGTCGGTATCCCGTTCGAACGTTTATGCGGCCCTGCGGGCGATGACGGATAAGGGGGTGTGCCGAACGATCGAGGCGGATCCCGTGTTATATGATGCGGTGCCGATCGGTCAGGTGGTGAAGACGCTGAAAACCCAATTCGATCAAAATGCACGTATGCTGCTTGAGGAGCTGAACGCGCCGCCGAAGTCCTCGCCGTCGTTCTACAGCTGGAAGGGGGATCAGGCGCTGCGCAAAGCCATTGACCGTCTGGCGGCAAACGCCGAGAAGAGCATTGTCGTTGATCTATGGTCCGAAGACGTCCACTGGATGAGCGAGGCGCTGTCTGAGGCCGAACGGCGCGGCGTCCGAGTTGTCGCGATTGTCATCGGAGAATCCGGGCTCTCCCTGAAGCATGTCATCGAGCATAAGCGGAGCGAGATATGGCAGCAGGCGCAGTCCAGAAAATTCTCGATGCTGTGCGATTCGAAGTCGGCATTAATCGGAAGCTTCGGCCGGTCTCTCCGATTAACGGCGCTTGAAACCGATCATCCTTCCATAATTGAACTGCTTCAGAACGGTCTATATCACGATCTGGTGATGGAGCGGATTGAGGAGGATTTCGCCGCCGAGCTTTCGGATCAATACGGCAGCGATTATGAACGGATTATCAGCCCGTTTCGGGAGCTGCTGGAATAGAGTAGCGGGAGACCGCTTCTTTTTGCGAAAATATTAGTAGTATTCAAAAATACTATCCTGAGGAGTGGACATTTTATGATCCATGTAGATCCACATGCCATCGGGGCCATACTGGCTCAAGTCGGGGAAGAATTGTTGGAGGAATATGGAGGGCTTGCTCCTGCAGCGTCGCGGGAGCAGCTGATTGAACGTTTTGCGGACGCCAACGGCTGGGCAGAGCGCCGCATACGCCAGGCGGTGAACGAAATCCATCCCGGGCTGCCATGGTCCGATGCTGAGCTGGATGCAGCCAGGCAGGGAAGTCCGGAATACGGAGACGCCTACTGGGTGCTTGACCCGATCGACGGAGCCGTCCATCTGCATCAGGGATTCGGATTTTGGGCGATCTCCCTTTGCTTGATCCGGGAAGGCGTTGCCGTCTTCTCGGCCGTTTATGATGCCGGCCGCCGCGAATTGTTCCATGCGGTCCGCGGAGAAGGGGCTTACTTGAACGGCGAGAGGATTCGGGTATCGGCGAAAACGGGTCTGGCCGATGCGCTTCTGCTGACGGCTCCCCCTAACAAAGTCGAGGTGGAGCCCGAGAACGTCAAGCTGACCGCCTGGAGCGTCGGCAAGCTGCTGCCGGAATGCACGGCGCTGCGCATGCTCGGCTCCGTCGCGCTTCAGATGGCTTATGTGGCCTGCGGGCGCATGGATGCCTACTGGGAGTTTGGCCGCGAAATTTACGACTGGCTGGCAGGCGCGCTGCTGATCGAAGAAGCGGGCGGCTGCGTATCCGATGTCGACGGATCGCCGTTCACTTGGGGAACATCCGGGGTTGTTGCAGGACCGGACGCGCTTCGGGACAAGATCGTAACCGTATTGGCAGGGTGATTTTCCCCTGCATGAATCCATGACATGGAGAAGCCCGTCCATTGCGGAAAATGGGCGGGCTTCTTGCTGCAGATACCTTTTATTATTAACGTTGAGAATCGGTCCGTTCCCAGAGCAGGATGCTCAGTACTGAATCAACAGGCTGACATTTTGCCAACCCGCTCCTACCGTCCAGAAGACCAGGTAATCGCCGCGCTTCACTTTTCCGGCCCGAACTGCTTCGTACAGGGCGAGGAAAGGGCTCGTTGTCGCGGTGTAACCGTACTTGTCCCCGATATAAGGAACCTTGTCCTGATCAATCCCGAGGCGCTCCGAAACATGCTTGATATTGCCCAAGGTAAATTGGGAGAACATAAAGCCGGCAATATCATCCTTGGTCAGATCGTTGCGTTCCAGCAAGATGCGAATCGAATTCACCGCGGATTCGGCACAGACCGAATCATCGAAAGGCGTAAACTTCACCTGCGCATCCTTAGCCGTAAACTCCTCACGGTACAGATTCGACAAGCCGTGGGCCGGGAACAGGGAATTGTCGATAACGGATGTATCGGTTTGATAGACGGAATCGATCAAACCGCGGGTGCCTTCCGCTTGCTCCAAAATCACGGCTACTGCCGATTCGGCAAAATTCGAATAATACACCGGCTCCTCCGGACTGTGAACCGAAAGATAATCGGAGCCGACCACAAGCGCACGCTCTACCCTAGGATTAGCGGTCATATAGCGGGAAGCCTGCTCTACCGCAACAAGGATGCCGGCACAATTCGCGTTAATGTCGAAGCAAGCCGTTAGGAGATCGCCTCCAAGGGCATGGTGGAGCTTCAGCGCATTGCTGGGCAGCAAATATTCCGGTGTCTGGGAAGTGAAGATGATCAGATCTACGTCTTTTGCGGACAGCCCGCTCTTCTCCAGCACCAGCTTGGATGCCTGCACGGCCATCGTGAATGTATTCTCTTCCGGATTATCGATAATAAAACGCTTATTACGGCCCAGAGCGGTTACAAGTCCGGTAACATCCGTACCTCTTTCCGCAAAATAGTTAATGTAGTATTCGTTGTCTACTTCATTAGCAGGATGGTAGATTTCAATCTCGCGAATTTGTACACCTCTCATGGCCATCTCTCCTTATTGTTCGATAATTTCGTAGTTGTCCAGCTTCACGCCACGAGCAACACGCCCGAGCTGCATCTTCAGGATCGGATTTTTGGAAATGCGCAGCGTAACTTTCTTAAAGCCGTCTTTTTTATACATCTCGAAGCATCCTTCCAAAAGCGGAAGCGTCTCAGGCGCAGAGACGTTCAGCTTCGTGCAGTCGATGTCAATTTCATATTCCGGAACGGAAATGGTTGAGATGGCCTTGCCGTAAGCCTCAATGGATGCCATTCCGTCTTCCGGCGAGAAGGTGCCTTCCACCTCGGCATGAAATACTTTTGCAGCTTGATCGATTTTGATATTAAAGCTTCCCATGTTGCTCTTCCTCCTATGATCGAAACATATTATGTTGAATTGGTGTTGTACCTTAGTGCTTATTTCTTCAGGGCTTTCAAGCGATCCAAGATCGGCGCGGGCTCGCTGCCGTCCGTATTGACCTCAATGATGCACGGCCCTGTCATCTCCCGCAGGAATCCCGGAATATCCTCCATGTCCTCCAGACGGTCGACAGACATCGCTCGGATTCCGGCGATTCGCATCATGTCGGCGATGGAGATTCTCTCCTGCTTGTAATCCGGGATCGTGCGGTTATATAGAAACTTCTGCCCGCGCTCGACGTAAGACAGCATGGCGTTGTTAATAATGAAATAAATGATGGGCAGACCGTACTCTTTAGCGGTAAGCACCTCGGTGCCATTCATGAAGAACGAGCCGTCCCCCGCAATAACGGCAACCGGGCGGGTCGAGTCGGCCAGATATAGTCCCGGTCCTCCCGCCATCGCCGATCCCATCGCTCCATAGTTCAGATTGATTTCAAAATCGCCGCCGGCGGGCACTTCCAAGTACTTCAGGACAAAGTTGGTAAATTCCCCGATATCGCATACATATCGCGTGTCTGCCGGCATCACTTGGCTCAGCTTCTCCAGAAACAGGCGCAGCGACAAGCCTGTATGATTGGGCTCGTAGGCCTCGTTAAGCGGGAACGGCTTCTTAAATGAAGCTGAAGACGGACTCACGTGCTCCGCAAAATAAGGAACGGCATCCCGGAGATCGGCAACAACGGCTGCATCGGTCCGGAAGACTTTCCCAAGCTCTTTGGCATCACGGTCGACATGAATCACCTTGCGTCCGTCCACCAGGACATCATTGAAGTTGCATGTAGAGGACTCTCCCAGGCTTGTACCCAAGATTAAAATGCAGGTGGCCTTCGAAGAGGTGACGTATTCCATCGCCGCATCGGTGCTTGAAAATCCGTAATTCCCTAAGTTAAGCGGAAATTCGGCCGGAATGATGCCTTTGGCCGATGGCGTCGTAATGATGGGCCACTGCAGCCGTTCGCTGAGACGCATGATGGCTTCGGCTGATGAGCGCCCGCCGCGTCCGACCATAATGATTCCCCGCTCAGCCTCATTCAGGAGGGCTGCAGCACGCTCCATCTCATCCGGATTCGGGCGAATACGCTGAAGCGCGGAAGGCTCTGGAGCCGCAGGCAAGAGCGCCGGCGCTTCCATCCGCTGCACATCGATCGGAACCGAAATATGCACAGGCCCGCAAGGGGGAGTCAGCGCGATCCTTACCGCCTTATCCAGCTCGGCCAACACATCGGCTTCGTTCATCACGGTGTTGCTGTATTTGGTGATGGGCCGGACAATATCCTGCGCATCCATCTCTTGGATGGCTCCCTTGCCGATCTGCCACCGGTTTACGTATCCGGTGATGACCAGCAGAGGGGCTTTGGCGCGCATGGCATCGGCAATCCCGTTCATCATATTGCCGACCCCGACCGCACCGGCACCGGCACAAACGGCGAGCTTGCCGGAATTGCTGGCATATCGCGCAGCCATATAGGCGGCGCCGGCTTCATTTTTCGTAATGATCGGCTTGATATCGACATCAATCAACGCGTCATAGATCGGGCCGATGATCCCGGCCGGAATTCCGAATATGCAGTCCACTCCGACATTTCGCAAATACTTCAGCACGGCTTCGGCAATATTCATCTTGAAGAATCCTCCTTATGCTGTAGTTGAAACGCATCCTTGTATTCAAACACAAGTGATTCTGCACGTTTGACCTCTTCTTTCGTAAAATCATGCCGTGCTCCAATCGAGGCGACGACGACGATCCCCTTCACCGTCTCATGCTGCATGACAGGCAGAACCATAATGCTGTCGATCCCAAACAGGAAAAACTCGTCGGCCGCGCGCGGATCGTTCTTGACGTCTTGCAGGACAACCGTTTGCGGATGCTCCATCATTTCGCGCAAAAGGCGGTCATGCCGGATGTAGACGGGGTGCTCTGCATGAACGCTTTTCCACTTCTCCACGCCGAGCTGGTCCGTCTTCGTTTTGGATACCGGATTCAAACGGCCGTCCCGGATTTCATGATAGGCGATATCGGCCACGCCTGTGAGGCGTTCAAGCTCTTCAAACAGTGATGCTAATCGCTCCATGCCCATTTCTCCTCCGTATCAAAAATCTCATTGTCCGATCGGATGTTTAGTTTCTTCGTCCGATTCAAGCAGCTAGGAGGACGTTAACATTTCTCCCTTAGCGGATAGCTTAAAGCAGCCGCTCTTGTCCAAATTGTCGGTGTCGTTATGTTTGCTGAAGTACGGTACGCCCCCTTTGTCGCAATGGCCGCGGCATTTCCGGGTACGGGCAAACTGCGGCTATTTTTGGAATTGCGTGTAACACACCATTTATATCGGATCCTTTTTTTCGTTCTTTCATGGTTTTTCGGAAATATTATAATTTTTTTCACTTTTTCATAGCGTGTTATCCAAGTTGAGGTGAAGGGTTTGTTTCATTTGTTATGTTCGCAATGACAATTGTTACATCAAGCTAAAATTCTTTTTAATTCGACAAAAAAACACAAAATTCGCTATAGACTCCTGCTAATTAATTCCTCTATGATAGATACTAAACATGATAGACACAGCTTGAGAGCAGTTTTGGCTATTCTGAAAGCGCTCTCCTGGGTGAGGCGGCGAATAACTGAAGGATTGGAAGAGGCTAAAGCCGGTATGATAACTCCAATCCATTGTTTGTGCAGCCATAACCGAAAGCGCATTCATAGAAATGGCCGTTTGAACAGGAGGTTGTTTAGACTAACGCTTGTTTAATACTCCCTTGATCAACCGTCGCTAACACGAAGTCGTGCGTGTTTCATTGGGCGGTTTGATCCGCAGTGAATGAATTTGCTTAATTGCATATCGCTAGGGGTGGAGACGATGAGATAACCCTGGGAGGCAGCTGCTTTAGCTTTTTTAGGAGGTGGTGGCTCTTTTGGTTGCTCGTTAACGTCTCTATTTTTGTGCGCATTTTTTAGGAGATATCCAGGCTTTGAATCACAGACAGCAGATATGCAGTGATAGAAACATTCGAAAGGGGCCAGAACATTGATGAAAAAGAAAACATGGTTGCTTACGCTGTTGACCATTGTGATGATCATGACGACCGCGTGCGCAGGAGGCAGCGGAGGAAGCGGGAATGCAGGGGGCGAGGTTAACCTCGATGACGTGGAAGCGGCTTCGATGGATTTGAAGAACGATACGACGCCGATCAAAATCCAGTATTGGCACTCGCATGCCGAGGCACAACTGGAAGGCTTGAACTACATGATTGGAGAGTTTCAGAAGAAGTATCCGCACATTACAGTCGAACCGGTATTCCAAGGCGGGTATCCGGATCTGCATAAGAAGCTGTCGGCTGCCGTGGCCGCTGGCGACGTTCCGGCTGTGACGAACGTGGAAGTATCCTCCCTGCCGAACTTTGCGGACAGCGGCGTATTCGCCGACCTGGGACCATGGATCAAACGGGACGAAGTGAACATGGATGACTTCGCGCAAGGCATGTTGAACGCGTATGCATTTAACGGCAAGCAGTACGGCTTCCCGCTGATCGTCAGCACCAGCGTCTTCGTGTACAACAAAACGATGCTGGACGAGCTCGGCGTAGAGCCGCCGCAGAAGTGGGACGAGATTGAAGCCTTCAACGCCAAAGTCGTGAAGAAGGAAGGCGACAAGACGACACGGTATGCCTTCTCCGTTCCTGGTTGGGATACCTGGTACTACGATCCGTGGAACATTAACGGCGGCGGGCAAATCTTGACAGAGGATATGAGCGCATCGGCGGTGGAGAACGAGGATTCCCTGCGCTACCTCCAAAACTTCTACAAGTGGCAAAACGAAGGCAGCATGCATATGGGCTTCGGCAAGGGCGCTTCCGACAATATGCGTCAAATGTTCCTGAACGGCGAGATCGCAATGGTACAGCACACATCGGCCATGCTGAAAATGTACCGTGAGAATGCGGATTTTGAAGTGGGCGTATCCTTCCTCCCTGGCGACAAGAAGCGTACCTCTAATATTGGCGGTGCAGGCATCGTGATGATGAACGGCGCCAAGGATCTGGAGAAGGAAGCTGCATGGAAGTTTATCGAGTTCATGACCGCAGCCGAGCATAACATCAAGTGGGCGGAATCGGTAGGCTACCTGCCAACTCGGAAATCGGCCATCGAATCGGAAGAAGGCGACCAATATTTCGAAAGATGGCCTCAATACAGAGCGGTTTACGAGCACTTTGACGAAGTGACTCCGCGCCTGCAGCATCCGGCTTATCCGGAATTCAGCGAGGTGTATAAGGAAGTGATCGGCGAGATGGTGCTTAACAAGAAAGATCCGGTGCCGTTAATGCAGGAAGCGGCCAAGAAGATTAACGATATTCTGATGGATTACGAGTGATGTCTATGGGAACCAATCCAAAATTAAACAAGGCGGCGCCCAACCGGGCGTCCGCTTCCGTATCCAGACGGGTGTCGAATTCGGTCATCGAGAAATGGAAGGACTTTGCCTTTTCGGTGCCGGCCCTGGTATTCATGGGGGCTTTCCTGTACTTTCCGCTCCTGTACTCCATTTATATCAGCTTCACGAACTGGAACATGACGCGCCCGGTGATGAAATTTGTCGGAGCGAACAACTATACCCGGCTGCTGACGAACGAAGAGTTCTATCAATCGATGAAGGTGACGTTCCTGTACACGCTCATGGATGTCGTCTTTACGCTGGCGATCGGCTTGCTGCTGGCGCTGCTGCTCAACGTGTCATCCTCCCGCCTGTTCGGATTCATGCGGGGCGTGATCTTCATGCCGTATTACATTTCCATGGTCATCGCGGCCATGGTGTTCACTTGGATTTATAACGGGCAGTACGGGCTTCTGAACCAGGTGGTGTCCTGGTTCGGAATGGATCCCGTGGAATGGCTCATCAATCCGTCCACCGCGCTGCCGGCGCTTGTCGCCGTCTCGGTCTGGAAGGGCGTTGGCTTTGCCATGATCCTGTTCATTGCGGGTATGCGCGGAATTCCGGCGGAATATTATGAAGCGGCCTCCATTGATGGAGCCAGTCGGCTTCGGCAGTTCCGCAACATTACGCTTCCGCTCTTGTCGCCCATGACGCTGTTCCTTGTTATTACCAGCTTCATTTCGTCGATGCAGGTCTTCCAATCCATCGATGTCATGACAGATGGCGGACCGCTTAAGGCCACCAACGCGATCGTATACTGGATTTATACGATGGCCTTCGTCGAATTCAAAACGGGAAGGGCTTCTGCGCTTGTCATGATTCTGTTCGTGATTATATTGCTGTTAACGATGTTTCAGATGTGGGTCAGCAGGAAGAAGGTGCACTATGAGGGATAATTATATGGCCGGTTCGGCCGCAAACCGCAAACTGCTCATGGCGCTTCGCATTATAGCGGCGGTCCTGGTCACTCTGGTCATGTTCTTTCCGGTATATTGGCTCTTGATCAGCTCCCTTAAGACGCAGGCAGAGATGCGGATGGCCGTACCGACGTTCTGGCCGCAAAGCTTCGCATGGGAAAACTTCGCCGAAGCTTTCCGCGTCATTCCATACGCGCGGTATTTCGGCAATACGCTGATTATGGCCGTAGGGACGATCATCCTGCAGCTGAACGTAGCGTTAATGGCGGCTTATGCGTTCGCGAAAGGGCAATTCCGGGGACGGGATGCGCTGTTCTTGCTCGTGCTGGCTGCCCTGATCGTCCCCGAGCAGGTTACCTTCGTGCCGGTATACGTCATGATGTCGAAGCTGGGCTGGCTGGACACATTCTTGGCCCTGATCGTGCCTCATGGCGCTTCGGCTTATGCGATCTTCCTGCTTCGGCAATCGTTCAAATCGATCAACAATGATGTACTGGAGGCGGCACGTGTCGACGGTGCCGGCCGGTTCTCCATCTTGTACAAATTGCTGCTCCCGATGGCGCTGCCGACCGTCGTAACGATGGGCGTTCTGATCTTCATCTCGACCTGGAACTCGTATTTCTGGCCGCTGATCATGACCAATGATAACGATATGCGGGTGCTTACGGTCGGCATCGCGATGCTTCGCGATTCCATTGCAGGCAATGAAGCGATGTTCTTCCATATCATCATGGCATCGAGCGTCATGGCGATTATTCCGATCGTGCTCGTCTTTACGGTCATGCAGAAGCATATCGTAGCGGCTATGGCAAATTCGACTTTTAAGTAAGAGGCATGCCTTGGCCTCCGGGGCGCTCGCTCCCCGGGGCCTTTCCATGTTGCGGCGGCAGGCCGCATCATGGAATAATAACCATAAAGCTTACGAGGGGGAATTGAACGATGACAGTACGTGGACTGGCCCATCGGGGATATCCGCTGAAATATCCGGAGAATACGATGCTGGGCTTTCGGAAGGCGCTGGAGCTTGGGTGCACGCATTTGGAGCTGGACGTTCAGCTGACGAAGGACGGGGTGCCTGTCGTCATCCATGATCCGACGGTCAACCGGACGACGAACGGCACCGGAGAGGTGAAGTCCTTCACGTTCGAGGAGATCCGGCGACTCGATGCCGGACAGGGGGAAGCCATCCCCACGCTGGAGGAAGCGCTGCTGCTGGCGAAAGACCGCATGACGGTGGATATCGAGCTGAAGCAGACAGGCCTTGCTTATCCGGGGCTGGAGCAGAAGGTGATCGAGACGGTACGGCATGCGGGCATGGAGAAGCAGGTGTTCCTGACCTCCTTCGATCATTATTCGATCGAGCGGGCCCGGACCCTGGATTCGGACATCGAGCTTGGCCTGGTTATTTACGGGGCAACGCCATCGGTATTTCCGTATCTGGATCAATTAAGGGCAAAGTATGTGTCCGTAAAATACGTGTTTATCACGCCTGAATTTTTGGAGGAAGCGCGAAAGAGGGATATTCAACTGATTGTGTGGACGCCTGACGATGAGTCGGTGCTCGAGTCCCTCGCACAGTATCCGGACCTGTTGATCTGCACGAACAATCTGGAGGGCTGGGCGAAGGTGTACAAGGAGAAGGTGCTGCTGAACTCGTAAAGCATTTGCAGTGTTTGCAGAGAACCTGAAGAGCTTCCAGCATGTAAGCAAGTTGTTCTCTACTCCTCGTTTGGCCGACAGCGGGTTTGGAGTTGAATCAAATGGAATACGAATGGTTAAGGGTATGTCCGGGCCGGTGGAGGCCGGACATACCCTTTCTTTGTAAAGAATATGTAAAATTTTAAATTTCAGTTTGACTTGCGGACAATTGTCCGTTAGAATAATACCACGCTAACGGACAATTGTCCGTATATAGAGATAAGGAGGATACATTTTTGGATATGGGAGTGGGGCCGAGTTCGGCCAAAATTGATTTAAGCAAGATAAAGAGGGGACCGATCGTCGCCGCGCTGATTATCGGCGCGTTCGTCTCGATCTTGAATGAGACGCTGCTGAATATCGCGTTTCCAAGCTTGATGGAGCAGTTCGGCATCGGTGAGGCGACGGTGCAATGGCTGTCCACGTCTTACATGCTCGTTGTCGGCATTCTCGTGCCTATCACGGCGCTGCTTCAACTGTGGTTTTCGACAAGGCAGATGTTTATCGGCGCGATGTCGCTATTTCTTGTCGGGACCATTATATGCGGGTTCGCTCCAGTATTCGGGGTGCTGCTGACCGGCCGCATTTTGCAGGCAGTCGGAACGGGTCTCATGATTCCGGTGCTGATGAATACGATCCTCAGCATCTATCCGCCCCAAAACCGCGGAGCCGCCATGGGGATGATCGGGCTTGTCATTATGACCGCCCCGGCGATTGGACCGACGCTGTCCGGTTTGATTGTTGACGCGCTCAATTGGCGCTGGTTGTTCTACCTCGTTATGCCGCTGGCTGCGTTCTCCATTATTTTTGCAGCTATGTTTTTGAAAAATGTAACAGAGCTTACGAAACCGAAGGTCGATTTCATCTCCATCATTCTGTCGACGATCGGCTTCGGGGGCATCGTGTACGGCTTTAGCAGTGCCGGAGAAGGCTCTTGGTCGGATCCGGTGGTTATTTGGTGCATCGCGGCCGGGGCTATCAGCCTGCTGCTCTTCGTATGGCGTCAGCTGAGCATGAAGGAGCCGATGCTGGACCTGCGTACCTTCAAATATCCGATGTTCTCGCTGGTGACGATTCTGATGCTTGTGCTGATGATGAGCATGTTCTCCACGATGATCATGCTGCCGCTGTTCTTGCAGAATGCACTGGGAATGACGGCGCTGGCAGCCGGCCTTGTCATGATGCCGGGCGGTATTATCAACGGACTGATGGCGCCGATCACGGGCAAGCTGTTCGACAAGTTTGGGCCGAGAGTGCTGGTCATTCCGGGACTCGTCCTGTTAGTTATTGCCATCTTCCTGTTTTCGCGCGTTAACGCTTCATGGACGGGTGGTTATGTCATCTTCCTTCATGTTATGATGATGATAGGTATATCCATGGTCATGATGCCTGCCCAAACAACGGCTCTGAATCAGCTGCCGAGACTGCTGTACCCGCACGGAACCGCGATTATGAATACTCTTCAGCAGGTAGCGGGGGCCGTCGGTATGGCGCTGTTTATAAGCATCATGACAGCAGGAGCTAAAAATTATGTCGTGACAACCGGGGATCTGAATCCGGTCGAGAGTATGATAGCCGGCCTTCATAGTGCTTTCATCACCGGGCTTGTTCTGGCAATTGCCGCATTGGTGCTGGGTCTGTTCGTGAAACGCGCATCTACGCCTTCTGAACAGGAACGGTCCGCCGCATAAAGATTCCTGTGTCGATGGGAAAGGATGCATGCATTCTGAGCAAAAAAGAGAATGACGAATTGAGTCAAAAAATCTTGGATACGGCTCAAGCGTTGTTTAATAAATACGGGGTCGAGGACGTATCCATGCATCAGGTGGCCAAAACGGCCGGGATCGGTCAAGGCACGCTCTATCGCCGTTATCCAAGCAAGAGCAAGATATGCTTTTCCTTGATGGAAGCGAAAATCGATCGGTTCCTGCAGGAGTTGGATGAGTATCTTCGCAACAGTGATGAACCGGTCGCCGTCCGGATTCGGACGATTATCACCCGCGTGATCCTGCATTTTAATGAGGATTTGGAGTGGCTTCGGGTGATGCTGACCTCCGACAGGCTGGAGGAAACCAAGAATCATCTGTGCGAAAATCCGCCCTTCACCTATCTGCGGCTGCAGATCAAGACTCTGCTTGAGGATGCGGCGGAACAAGGCGTTCTGATGCCCGTGGATCCGCAGTTTACTTCCGTCATGATGGCCTCGCTGCCGCGTGCGGATATTATCTTGTTCCTGCGCGACATGGGATACAGCGCGGAGCAGATTGCCGAGCAATATTGCCGAAGCTTTGTGGATCCGCTGTTTGTAGACCGTTCAACCATATAGCATTCGCGGTAACCATGCCGCTTCGCCTCAAGACCTGCCGGTCTTGGCGAAGCGGCTTTTCTTTTCCTGTTGTTACAGCAGGCCTGAAGCGGCAAGCCGGTATAAGAGAAGGGTCCCGCGAGACTCATTTGGCAAGTGCTTTGCTCATAATCGGGCCCCGGGCGCGTGAGCAGGTATAAACCCAGGCTGCGGCGAATACTGTACACCAATATCGTCCATTCCAGGATGGACCTTTGGTGGGGGGATGCGCATGAAGCGCAGTTGGGTCAATTCGCCGTATTCATTTTCGCTCGGGATGTTTGCCATGATGGTGCCGAGCCAGGCGTTCAGCTCCTTTTACATCTTCTTTTATGTGGATCAGCTGGGATTGGGAATTGGGCTGGCATCTCTGGCACGGACGGTTTTTCTAATCTGGGATGCGGTCAATAATCCGCTGATGGGGTATTGGTCCGATCGGACGAAGACAAGATTCGGAAGGCGCAGGCCGTGGGTGTTCGGCGCGATTCCGCTGTTTATGCTCACCTTTGTGCTCGTATTTTCCCCGCCGGAGGGACTTGGGCAGAACGGACTTTTTACGTGGTTTCTGATAACCCTAATTCTCTACGAGGCGGTAGCGACGGTGCTGTGGGTCAATTACGGGGCATTGTTTCCGGAGCTGTTCCGGGGCGACCGTCTTCGTGCCAAGGCTTCGGCGGTGCAGCAGGGCTATCAAGTCGTTGCTCTGCTGATCGGTACGGCCGTGACGCCGATTCTGTACGATGCGATGGGGTTCTCGAACATGGCGATCCTATATGCGGTGCTGTTCGGCGCGTTCATGTTCATATGCATGATGAGCGTCCGGGAGCTGGAGGCTTATCGGGAAGCAGACCCGCTCCCGCTTGGCGCGGCATTCCGGGAAACGCTCCGCAACAAGAAATTTTGGGTATTCAACATCTCGAATTCGTTCGCACAGACGGTGAACGGGCTTATTAGCTCGACGATTCCCTTCTATGCCAAATATGTGCTGAAGATTCCTGACGACCAGGTGTCGCTGCTGCTGGCGTCGGTATTTGTATCGGTCATTCCGCTCGTGTTCGTCTGGTACCGGATCATCCGCAGCATGGACGGCGTGAAGGCTTGGCGGCTGTCCTTGGCGATATACGGTCTGTCGGTCATTCCGCTCTGGTTCGGCTTTAACCTGGTCAGCGGCATCTTGGCCGGCATCGGCGTCGGCTTCGGGCTTGCCGGCTTTCTGGTGACCCCGGCCGTTGTCAGCGGCAGTATCATCGATGAGGATGCGTTGCGAACAGGCTTGCGGAGGGAGGGGATCTACACGTCCGTGAGCGGGTTTATTACGCGTTCGAGCGGTCTGATCTCCGCGCTTGCCTTCTGGGTGGTCGGCATCATCTTTGGATATGAAAGCGGCGACAACCCGGGAAGCGATCCGGAATCGACCTTCCGTTATTTAATGAGCGTCGTTCCGCTATGCCTGCTGGTCGTTTCATTCCTCGTATCCTTCCTTACCAAAATCGAATTTTCTAAACCGATCGGAGGCGTGCATGAGCATGGAGCGAAGATTGATCATCAATTGTGACGATTTCGGGCAGAGCGGGCCGATGAATCAGGCCATCCAGCACCTGCTTGAAGAGAATAAGGCATCATCGGCCACTATTATGACGGTTGCCCCCGGATTCGAGGAGGCGGCAGCCTGGGCATCGCGCAGGAATCAGGCCAATGTGGGTCTGCATCTGACGATGACCAGCGAATTTGAAGCCTTGCGATGGCGAAGCCTGACCGGACATTCCTCGCTTCATGATGCCGAAGGCTACCAATACCGGACGGTCCGCGAGTTCGAACAAGGCGCTGAGGCTGGAGCGGTGCTCAAGGAACTGGAAGCCCAGTACCGGCTCGCCCGCAGGGCAGGGATCCGGATTAGCCATGTCGATAATCATATGGGGAGCCTGTACGGGATAGAGACGGGGCGCAGCCTCATCCCTCAGATGCTGTGGAAGACCTCCCGCTGGAAACTCCCGGTGCGGCTCTTCCGCTATATCGATCCGGAGGACTCCCTGCTCCGCTCCCTGCCGAACATCGAGCGGCCGGTAGCGCTGGCATCGGGCTTAGCCGATACCTTCGGGGTTCCGATTCCGGATTATTTGCTCTCGCATCCCTTCGCCAAGCTGGAGGGGGAGACGTACGACAGCTTCAAGCAATCGATCATTGCCAGACTGTATCGGCTGCCGGAAGGCGTATGCGAAACCTATGTCCATCCGGGAGTGGAGGATGACTGGATGGAGGCGAATATTCCGAACTGGGAGAAGCGGGTGTGGGAGTTCAAGCTTTTGTTTGACGATGATTTTGCCTACGGGATGCGGGATGCCGGCGTAATCCTGACGGATTACCGGTATGTCGAGGCGCACTTGAAACGTCCCCGCATGCGGTCGGCGATGAAGCTGGTCAAGGTGCTGGCCAAGAAATCGTAATCGGGCGCTGGAGTCTGGCAAGCTTGGTCGCCGAATTCGGCCAGCCGACACACCCAAGCCTGCATGACATTAGTCCAGCCAACAACTTGCCGGATCCAGCAAGCAGCCTCTGCCCGGCCAGACCTGCCAACAAACTTGCCAAGCCTAGGCTCTCCAACAGAACTTCCGGGTCCAGCAAGCAAGCCATCCTGAAGCGGGTCAGCTATAACGACTGCCTGGCCTGGGCCAAGCATCAAGCCTGCCGGGTCCGCCAAGCCAAGCCCTGCCCAACCCGGGCAGGGCTTGTTCTTGAATTTTAGTTTATCGTTTCCTAAAGGCTATTCATCGCCCGGCATCTTCCTTCGCAGCCTTCAGCTCCAGTTGGGTGATTTGTGCCTTGTACTGCTCAAGAAGGTGGGCCAGCGCGTTCTTGATGGCTGCGGAATCCTTCGATTCCACGGCTTCTGCAAGCTCCATTCGCGCTTCGATGAATGCGATATCGCTCTCGGTAAGTTTGACGGCCTTAAATTCCTTATGGTGGCCTGGAGCTGCTTCAATAGGGATACCGTCCGGAGATACGGCTGCTGCCGCTTTGATAGCAATGCTCGCTTCTATAGGGGAGACGATTGTGTCGCTAGCCGTATCATCGGACTTAAGCTCATGCCGTATGATCGTTTTCACCCATTGCTTAGGGAAACCCTGTTCCGCGATATCGCTCGGTTTCGCGACATGTACCAGGCCGGCATCACTTTTTATCTCGTAATTTCCCAAGATCTCTGAATCTCCCAGGATCTTTGTAATTTCAACCGTTTTCGCAGCCTCTTTCAATTCCTTGATGTCTTGGCCCTGAATGTCCAGCGCTTTAACTGCTGCAACGGCTGCTGCGCGGATGGCCGCAGGCTTTCCTTGTGCTTCCGGATCCGATTCGAAAGGAGCGGCTTCGGCCGTAATGAAGAGGGCCTTCCCTTCCGCTACGGCCAGCTTCTTGTATTTCTCCAGCGCCTGCTCCCAGTCTTTCAGCGTCTCCGGTGCGTACCGCTTGGCCAGCTCCAGCGGATCAGGCAGTATGCGAACGGAGGAAGCGACCGGACCGGCTTCCGTGTGGTATATCTTCACATTGTGAAGGGATCGATCGGTCGTAGACGAGTCTGCGGAGGCATGGGCCGTGCCGGCGGATGCCGCAAGCAGAGCGGCCGAAAGGGCCAGCTTGCCGAAAACATGCTTGTGATTCATCGTAACACTCCTTTTTTGGGGGATAAGTTGTCTTACAGCTTCCAATTTACAGATCGGCATTGGCAGAACGTTGGTGCTTTTGTGGAAAAATAATGGCATTTCCCATTCGCCGACCGCCGCTTGGTATACTGGGAGAAGATAAAGCCCGGAGGTACATGAAATGAATGCAAATGTGCTGATTGCGGTCGTTGACGATGACCAGCATATCCGTAACTTGGTGGAGGCCTACTTGCGTAAGGAAAACTACAGGACGGTCGGTCTTGGAACTGCTGAGGAGGCCTGGGAGCTGTGGCGGACGAATCCGCCGGATATGTGGGTGCTCGACATTATGCTTCCTGGCATGGACGGCTTCGAGCTGTGCCGGCGAATTCGTACGGAGGCCGAAGTGCCGATCATCATGATTTCCGCCAAGGACAGCGAAGTGGACAAAATTTTGGGGCTTGAGCTCGGAAGCGACGATTACATGGTGAAGCCGTTCAGCCCCCGCGAACTGGTGGCCCGCATCAAACGGCAGCTGAGCCGGTGGTATAAACTCAATCATACAGGCGGAGCTTTCCAGCCTGCGTCCATGTCTGCAGGGATTACGAACGGCCGTCTCCGGCTGCTGCCGGACGAGCGGCGCGTATTCTGGGACGGTGCTGAAGTGGATATGACCAACAAGGAGTTCGAGATGCTCCGGGTGTTCGCCGAGCATCCGAATCGCGCGTTTACGCGGGACGAGCTGCTGACCTCCGTATGGGGGGATGATTATTTCGGCAGTGACCGTGCGGTCGACCATCTGATCAAACGTCTACGGAAAAAGGTGGAGCAGCTGCCGATCGAGGCGATCTGGGGACACGGATACCGAATGCGGGCCGAAGGAGGAGAGATATTGCCATGAAGTTGGTGCATCAGATTAATCTGGCGTTTGCGATATCACTGATCGCGGTTCTGTCAGTGACGGCGGTGATCATCCATTACGTGCTTCTTGACCATTTCATCGGAACGCAGCGGAAAGACATGCAGTCCATTGGAGCTCAAATGACAGCAACTTTGGTCAGCGCGGCTGAGAAGCAGATTCCGATTGAAGAAGCCCCTTTGGCAATGGCGAGCGGGATTTCCACTTACCCGATCGTCGACGTGGCTGCCGTCATTACGGACATGCAGGGAAATGTGGTCAGCTCCATGCCGCTTCCTGCGGCGGTCCCGGCGGAAGCAGCCCCGATCAAGGGTACCGAGGGCCGATCTGTCGGGATTGCCGAAGGCCTGACGGTCCGGCAGATGCTGAAAGATGATCTCTTCCTTACGGAGGTTACCTCGGTGCCTCAAGGCACGCTTACGCTGATCACGCCGATCAGCAAGATCAAGGCGATCGAGCAGGCGCTGCTGGGACGGCTGCTGCTCGTCTTCGGCGCCGGGGCGGTCATGATGCTGATCCTAAGTCTATTTATAACGAAAAAGCTGATCAAGCCGCTCATGCTGCTTCGGGAAGAGCTGAAGAAGGTGAAGGAGCGTCAGTTCTCGGAGGTCCGGCGAGTGGGCGCTCCGGGAGAAATCGGCATTGTGGCGGAAGCCGTCCATGAAATGGCGAACGAGCTGGAGCGGTATAGCCATGTGCAGAAGCAATTTTTCCAGAATGCCTCCCATGAGCTGAAGTCGCCGCTCATGTCGATCTCCGGATATGCGGAAGGCATCCGGGATGGCGTGTTCGAAGGGGAGGATATCCGCAAGGGGCTGGACATCATCATGAGCGAAAGCAGCCGAATGAAAAATATCGTAACTGAAATGACCCTGCTGGCGAAGCTGGATAGCGAGGAGGATATTTTCCGGGCGGCTCCCGTCCACCTGAAAGAGCTGGTGGAAGAAGCCGTCGAGAGGATCAATCCGGTCCTCGTCAAGAAGGGGTTGTCCGTGCATCTTTCCTATGCCAAGAACGAAACATTAATCGTATATGCGGACCGCGATAAGCTGCTGCAGGCTCTCCTGAACATCGTCACTAACGGCGCAAGGCACGCCAGTAAGCATATTTACATCCACGCCGGCATTGAGAAGGGACGGGTGGTGCTGTCCGTCTCCGATGACGGGGAGGGAATCGCCGAGGAGCTCCTTCCATACCTCTTCCACCGGTTCGTAAAGGGGAAGAACGGGGAATCCGGTCTCGGCTTGGCCATCGCACGGGCGATTGTCGAGCGCTGCGGCGGACTGATCATGGCTGCCAACCGCAAGGAGGGGGGCGCAGTTATCACGCTCGGCTTCCCTCCGTATCGTGCTGCAGGAGCGTGAAGCTGTTAAGGGACGGGCTGGACGGGCTGCTGACACGAACGGCCCTTGCGAAGCAACGGGGAGCCGCTAAAGCCTGCATGCATTCTGGCTTGAGCAAAGATTGAGGGCGCGTGGGTTAAAGCAGAGCCTCACGCCCGATTACCTTCTATTGACAACAAAAGTGCAAGGGGCTACAATCATACAAAAAGGGCGATAGTGAGCACTAACAAACGAAATGGGGAGGGAGCATAGGTGAAGCTTAGGGAAACGATGAGCAACAAAGACAGACTGCTGCTGACGGCAATCGATCTGATGGCCTTGAAGGGATACAAGGGAGTATCGACCAAGGAAATCGCATCAGCCGCGGAGGTTAGCGAAATGACGCTGTTCCGCAACTTCGGAAGCAAGCAGAATCTGCTGGAGACAGCAATCGAGCGCTTTTATTACGCCGGGGAAATGAAGCGTGTGTTTGACGAAGAGCTGGTCTCGGATTTGGAGAGCGACCTGCTGCTCATCAGCCGGCGATACCAAGAGAGCATGAACCGCAACCGGAAGATGATCCGCATCGTGCTGCAGGAGCCAGAGCTGAAGCCGCTTAGGGACCAGGCCCAACGGCATCCGAGGCTGCTTAAGGAGATGCTGACGGAGTATTTCGATCAGATGCAGCGCGAGGGAAAGGCAGCAAGTACCGATTCGGAAGCGGCGGCGTTGTCGTTCATGTGGATGAATTACGGGGCGTTCATGAGCAGCTTGTTCGAAGCGGAGCCGATTACCGACGGGAGTATGCCGGGGCTTCTGGAGAACGGGATCTCGCTGTTCGCAAGGGCCATGAGGCCGTGAGAGCCAGCCTCGTGCCCCCAAATTTTCGCCACGGTACAGGAAAAAACTCGTCAGAACGACGTTTTTTTTACAAGAATAGATAGTTAGCACTAACTATTGATTGTGATCAAAGGCAGGTATGAAAAAAGGAGGGATCTGTTTATGAAAGAGTCTCAAATTACACGCTCCGAGCAAAAGCCGGTCGGCTTGACCGCAGCTGCGGGATTTCAGGTCGGGGTCCGCAGAACGTTGCCGATCACGCAGGAGGAGGCATGGCGATTGCTGATTTCACCCGAGGGATTGTCCCTATGGCTGGGAGAGGTCGAGACGCTGGAGCTTGCTCGGGGAACGGCTTTTGCGACACGGGAGGGAAATCATGGGGAGCTGCGCGTCGTCAAGCCTATGCACCAGCTTCGGATGTCATGGCAGCGGGCCGGCTGGAGCGTCCCCTCGACCCTGCAGATCCGCCTTCTGCCAACCAAGCAGGGGGGAACGACCATCAGCTTCCATCAGGAGAAGTTGAAGGATCTGTACGCCAGGGAGCAGATGAAGGCGCATTGGGAGGATGTGCTGCACCGATTGAAGGAAGCATCCGATGGAATCAGCCGGGAGCACCATGAATAGCTTCTGTTGAACCAATGCCGATGGAGCGTCATTCCATCTCCCTAAAGGCCTGCCTTCAGACCGGCGATTGCTTGCACATCCGCACAAAATGATCAATCTTCCCTGACATCGGACGTAAACTATAGAGGGGGAGTTAGAGGATTTTCCCGTTTCAAGCAGAATTCTATATATATCCGGGCATGATGGATGATAGCAGGTTCCCTGCATTTACAAAAAAAGAAAAGGCGATGGTGATTGTCCATGGGTATGCAATTTCGGGTTGAAAAAGATTTTCTGGGGGAAAAACAGCTTCCGGCTGAAGCTTATTACGGCATTAATACCGTCAGAGCGGTTGAGAACTTTCCGATAAGCGGCGTGCCGATCCACGCAGAGCTGATCTCTGCGCTAGGGGAAGTGAAGAAGGCGGCAGCCCTGGCCAATATGGAGCTCGGGTTTCTGCCGAAGAAAATCGGCCAAGCCATTGTTGAAGCAGCAGATGAAATTATCGCAGGCAATCTCCGTTCGGAATTCATCGTGGATTCGATTCAAGGCGGAGCAGGCACCTCGATTAATATGAATATGAATGAGGTTTTGGCGAATCGTGCACTGGAGCTTCTAGGGAAGCAGAAGGCGGAATACTTTTACTGCAATCCTAACAATCATGTCAATATGTCGCAGTCCACGAACGATGCCATTCCGACCGCAATCCGCATTGCCTCTTACCGCCTGGCGCAGGAGCTGCTCGCGGTATTCCGGACGCTGGTGGATGGTATTCGGGCGAAGGCCCGGGAGTTCGATGATGTGATCAAGATGGGACGCACGCATCTGCAGGATGCGGTTCCGATTCGGATGGGGCAGGAGTTCGGGGCGTACGCCAACGTGCTCAGCCGGGATATCGCCCGGATTGATCGGGCTGCGCAAGGGCTGCTCGTCGTGAACATGGGGGCGACAGCGGTTGGAACAGGACTGAATGCAACGCCGGCTTATATGGACAGCGTGGTGAAGCATCTGGTTGAACAGACGGGATTCACCTTGAAGCAGGCCGAGGACCTCGTCGATGCTACCCAGAATACCGATGCTTATATGGAGCTCTCGGCTGCCTTGAAGGTATGCGCCGTGAATATTTCGAAAATGTGCAACGACATCCGCTTAATGGCTTCAGGGCCGAAAGCCGGGTTGAATGAGCTGAACGTGCCGGCAAGACAGCCGGGCTCTTCCATTATGCCAGGTAAGGTTAATCCGGTGATGGCCGAAGTAATGAACCAGATCGCCTTCCAGGTGATCGGAAACGACCATACGATCAGTCTGGCTTGCGAAGCGGGACAGTTCGAGCTTAATGTCATGGTTCCGGTAGCGGCGAACAATTTGATGCATTCCCTTAAAATTTTGAGAAACGGAATGGACGTGTTCTACAAGAACCTGGTGGTTGACCTGCAGGCCAATAAGGAACGCTGCAAGCACTTCGTTGATACCAGCTACGGCATCATTACCGCATTGAATCCGCATTTGGGTTATGATGTGGCGTCCCGCTTGGTGAAGGAAGCACAGAAGACGGGCCAGAGCATCCGGGAGATCATTCTGGAGCAGGGTCTGTTGACGGAGGAGCAGGTCGAGGTTATTTTGGATCCGTATCACATGACCTCCCCGGGAATCGCAGGCGAGGAGTTTCTGCTGAACCAGTAGGCTCCAAGAAGGCAGAATGCTTCGGTTACAGGTAAATGGCAATACGGTAGATCCAAGCTTACCGTAAACGAATTACGGCTTGAATAGCATGGCGGTGCAGGTTAATCCTGCGCCGCTTTTTTTCATGAACTTATATCTTAGTTCCTTATCCGACATCCGGATCATGGTGATCGAATCCAAACGGCCAAAAAAAGCCAAGGGCGGAGACAAGCCGTTATGGTATGATAATGTTAGATATATTAGGCAGAGGGCAGGCCGCAGGGTCTTGTGTTGAGCCCTCTGATTGTATTAAAGAGCTATGCTTAAATAGATGAAACGTAATATAAAGGGGTACACGCTTGTGGAGAATCAATACGGTGAAATCACAGATCGGGAGATTATACAGGATGCTAAACAGCAGTGCAAAGATAAAGGGATGAATCCGGCGTTTCTTCCATCTCATCCTGATCGATTGGATCCCGAGACATTGGCCGCAAGGCGTGAAAAATATAAGGAATATATCGAAGTCACGCAAATGTTCGTTCGGAAATTTCTCTCCTCCGGCTCAGGCAATCCGGTCACCATTACGCTAACGGATGATGACGGGTACGTGCTTGATCTTGCAGGGGATCCTGCCATTATTGAAACGGTGAGAGAATTGGGAATCGGAGAAGGGCTCGGGTATAACGAACATAACGGCCCGAGCTCGGTGCATCTGTGCCTTCAGCACAAGCGCCCGTTCCGGTTAGTCGGAGAGGATCATTATCATCACATTCTCCAGCGGATGGCCTGTTATTCCGCTCCTTTCCGCGGCGAAGACGGCTCAAGGATTCTAGGCACGCTCTCCCTCATGACCGATATCGAGCACGAGCATCCTCACCTGCTTGCGTTGCTCTGCACAATGGCGGATTCGCTCGAGCGCGAAATGTTTACCCGGAAGCAGAACACCCAGCTTCAGACTCTGAATCAGGTGCTCATGGATACAAAGTACCACGGCGTCATCATTACCGACGACAGCGGGCGGATTCTGAAGATGAACGATTGCAGCTTAAGGCTGCTCTGTCCGGATGATGGCGACCGTTCGAACTATGTGAGCCGGCCGATATTTGAGATTCCTCCGATCAGCCGGTATTATGAGCAGGTCATTCACAAGGGGAAATCCTGCATCGGCGCCGAGCTGACCATGGAGCTTGGCGGGGATATTCATCACTATATGCTGGATGTGCAGCCGGTCTACGACCGGGAGGGCAATCTCATCCGCGTGATCGGCACCCTGCGGGACATTACGGAGATGAAGCGAACGGAGGAAGTGCTTCGCAATACGGAGAAGCTGGTCTTTGCCGGACAGGTGGCCGTGAGCATTGCCCATGAAGTCCGCAATCCGCTAACAACGGTCAAAGGGCTGCTGCAGCTGGCACATCGGGACAATAACCTGCGCCATTATGATTTGATGATGTCCGAGCTGGAACGGGCCAACCTCATCGTGGGGGAATTTATGATACTGGGTAAGCCCCAGGCGACGGTGTTCAAGCTTGAGGATTGCGGCGGAATTTTGGAGGAAGTGCTCCAGCTGTTCGAAATTCAGACCGAATTGAATGACATTGAAATAACCCGCACCCTTGAGCAGAGCGCCACCATCCGCTGCGACCGGAATCAGATCAAGCAGGTGTTCCTGAATATTTTGAAAAATGCGATGGAGGCACTGCCTTACGGCGGCCATATTCATGTTCGTTTGGATGTATGGGAAGGGTATCAGCGGATTACCTTTACCGATAACGGCACCGGCATGACGGAGGATGTGCTTTCCCGGATCGTGGAGCCGTTTCATACAACGAAGCCCGAAGGGAACGGCCTCGGGATGATGATCGTTCACCGGATTCTTGAAACCCATGACGGGACGATGACCATTCGAAGCGAAGCGGGAAAAGGAACATCGGTCGAAATCGGACTGCCGATTCAGGATATGTAGACTTTTGGGAGATCCCGGGGCGCCTTGGGGACGGTAACGACGATTGTTTGTGTATCTCTTAGGTATGAACGAGCAAACGCTGACCGCTTCATCTTTCGGTCCGAATCGGCCGGGATGGGGGTCAGCGTTTTTTTGTTCATTTGCTTGAAATCACGAAGTGCGGAGTGCTACTTTTTGTACTCCATGTACAAAGCTTCGTTCGATCCCATCATGCTGGGAGATGGATTCACTTTGGCTTCATAACTTGCCAAATTTTCGATAGCAGGTATGATTTAGGTAACCATGCCGGCTTGATTAACTCGAATCGCCGGTGCAAACCGAAAACAACGGGAGTGAAGGATCGTGAGTGAGAGCAGCCGGCTGCAGGTTCAGCAAATTCGCATCGGGATTATTGGGACGCAGACCATTGTCGATAAAATCATGAAGATCATGGACACTTTTCCGTCCTTCGACCCGATGCCGCTGGTATTTCAGGAAGAAGATGAAGCGCCTGCCTTGGCTCAGCGAATCAGTGATGAGGTGGAGGTATTGTTCCTCTCCGATCCGTTGTCGCAGCGGAAGGTAAAGGAGAGCGGGCGCTTGGCGATCCCCGTTCATTATGTGCCGGTCACCGATGCCGGCTTGTATAAAGCGTTGTTCTCAGCCAGCCAGAAAGGGGAGCTTGCGGGCGGAGTATCCGTGGATACGCTGACGGAAACGATGGTTGTGCGCACGCTGAAGGATTTACGCATCCCTTCGGTACGGGCCGTCGTATACGATGGGCCGGCATATGCCCCTAAGCAGCACATAACCGCCTTCCACCAAGCCCAGTACGAATCGGGTGCATGCTCCATTGCGCTTACCGGCGTCGAATCGGTCGCCAGGGAGCTGGCCGCCCTTGGTATTCCGCATGAATGGCTGCTTCCCTCGGATCAGGATATCGTGGTGTCGCTGGAGCGGGCATTGTTATCTACGGCATCCCGCCGAAGCCGGGAAGGGCAAATCGTTGTCGGCATGATCAATGTCGATGATTTCGGAGCCCAGGCGCTTCGCCGCAGCAATGAGCACGAGGTGCAGAAGCTGAAGCTCGA
This sequence comes from Paenibacillus sp. FSL W8-0919, assembly GCF_038003785.1. Taxonomy (NCBI): domain Bacteria; kingdom Bacillati; phylum Bacillota; class Bacilli; order Caryophanales; family Paenibacillaceae; genus Paenibacillus; species Paenibacillus sp. FSL W8-0919. Next base: position 693,893 of record NZ_JBBOPV010000001.1, on the reverse strand, counting down.
CATCCACCGGATGGTGCTGGATTATGTGGAATCGCTCGATGGGTATTTGACCCATCTGGGCGGGGATGAATATTTGTTTTTTACGACACGGGGGATCTTTGAGCGGGAGAGCGGCGGGTATAAGACCATTCCGCTGGCCAAGGACGTGAACAAGACCTACGGGATCTCGCTGAGCATCGGGATGGGCTTTGGCAGATCGGCCAGCATGGCGGGGACGAATGCCCGCATCGCCATGCGGAAGGCGAAGGAGGTCGGCGGCAACGCCTGCTTCATCGTCCGGGAGGACGGAACGCTGATCGGCCCGCTGGAGATGGCCGATCCGGTTCAGGAGGTGCTATCCGTGACGGATCCGGCCTTGATCAAGCGGGCGGAGGATGCGGGGATGACAAGCGCGTATTTGAGCAAGCTGCTGAACCAGCGGGCCCGCTCCGGCAAGTATGAGTACAAGGTCCATGAGCTTGCGCATCTGCTGGATATTACGGTGCGGAGCGCGCATCGGCTGCTGCAGCTGTGGACCGACCACGGTCTTGTCGAAATTTCGGGGATCGAGAAGGTGCCTCGGGGAAGACCAAGACAGATTTTCAGATTTACGTTTTTGGAATAGCTCTGTGGAATTGCTCTGAGAACAGGCGCCTCTTCCGTTATGCGACGGAGGAGGCGCTTTTGGCGATGGACTACATCATCAAAAGCGGAATTGGAGCAGGTGGGGCTAAGATGGTGTCCTAAGCCGAATTGCCGAGCGCATATGCGGAGTTAAGGGGATAAACGCGGCATATTGCGAGCCGTAAGACTCGCCTTGATAATTTCTTATAGCCGGATCCGCAACCTTCCATATGATGGAACCGTTAGTAGTTAAAACGGGAAATATCCATATATAGGGGGTTAAAGGATGAGAAAGCGGAGTTCATGGATTGCTGCGTTGATGCTTATCGTGTTGCTGGTCAGCGGCTGCTCATCGGGTTCTCAAGGCAAAAGCGAAAGCGCCGGGGGAGCCCCGGAAGCCGAAACGCAATCAGCCTCGGCGGATCGGACTTCAAACACAGACGGAGGTGCGTCGGCGAAAAACGTAACGTCGGTGAAAAGCGGTCACAATGCCGAGGAACCGGCCTCGGCGGATGCCGAGCTTCCGAATATGCCATCGCCTGCTCAGACTTCCGGCGCGGGCATTAATTCGCAGGATCTGTCAAACGGGCTTAACAAAAAGCTGATGTACAAAGCGAATATCGTGATGGAGATTCAGGATTATGGCAAAGCGCAGTCGGAAGTCCGGAACATCGTGACGCTTTCAGGCGGCTATATCGTGAATTTCAGCGAAACCCAGTCCAGCAGCGAAAGAGGCGGCACGTTTATTGTGAAGGTTCCTGCAAACGGCTTCTCCTCCTTCTTAAACCGTTTGGAGAACATTGCGCATGAAAACCTGCAGCGAAGCATCGAGGGGCAGGACGCGACCGAGGAATATGTCGATCTGGAATCCAGGCTCAAGGCCAAGCAAATCATGGAGGAGCAGTACGTAGCCTTCATGAAGAAGGCGACCAAAACGACCGACCTTGTTGCTTTTGCCAACGAGCTGGAGCGCATTCAATCAGAAATCGAGCAGATGAAGGGCCGGATGCGGTACATTGACCAAAACGTGTCGTATTCCACCGTAGAAATCAGGCTTTACGAGACGCCGCAAAAAAAGGATGATCCCAAGTCCTCCGCCGCCCAGGCGCCGCTCGGCCAGCGGGTCTCCGAAGCCTTTCAGGGCAGCATCGACGTGATCACCATCATCGTCCAATGGATGATCGTCATCCTTTCCGGCTCGCTTCCCGTCTTGGTCATCGCGGCCCTCGTCCTGCTCATCCTATGGCTGGTTCGAAAATCGGGGCAGCGGAAACGGGAAGAGGCTGCCCAAAAGCGAAAGCTGCTCAATAACGGGCCGACGTTTGAGGAAAGGCATCCGGAAGGCCCACAGGACGAGGAAAACGAAAGGAAAGACGAATAACGGCAAGAGTTAAACTTAAGAATACGATGCAGGCAGTCGCCTTTGGTTTCAGATTTCTACTGTGCCAGGTTCTATACCGTCAAGAAATCTGAAACCTGCAGCGATTGCAGAAACATTTTGCGTGCTTGCCCTAACATCCATTTATTTAAAGACGATTTAAAGATTTGTCTTTATATAATATCCCCCCGTATGATGAAAGGGAATCAATACGAGGAGGAGATGGAATGATGTTGACAGTTGCAGAACTAGAAGCGAAGCTGGCTGAGCCTTCGGAACAGCTGGTCGCCGATCTGGCGTCATTGGATGGAGATATTGTGGTACTTGGCGTCGGTGGGAAGATGGGTCCGAGCCTTGCGAGACTGGCGGCGAACGCTGTCCGCGAAGGAGGCGGGGGTAAACGGATCATTGGTGTGTCCCGGTTCTCGAACCAGGAGGCTAGACGCGAGCTGGAGGAAGCGGGCGTCCACACGATCTCGTGCGACCTGCTGAACGATGGGGAGCTGCAGCAGCTGCCGGAGGCCCCGAACGTCATTTATATGGCCGGGAATAAGTTCGGCACGACCGGCCGCGAGTATTTCACCTGGGCAATGAATTCGTATTTGCCTGGGCGGGTGGCTGAGAAGTTCAAGCAATCGAGGATCGTGGTGTTCTCGTCGGGGAATGTGTACCCCTTCTCCCCGGTAGGGAGCGGCGGTGTGGACGAATCGGTTGCGCCGGAGCCGATCGGCGAGTACGCGCAGTCCTGCCTGGGCCGGGAGCGGGTCTTTGAATATTTCTCCCATCAGAATGGAACGCCGATGGCCATATACCGTCTCAACTACGCGATCGATATGCGGTACGGCGTACTGCATGAGCTGGCCAAGGCCATCCATGAGGACCGCCCGATTCACCTGGCGATGGGGCACGCGAATATTATATGGCAGGGGGATGCCAACGCGATGGCGCTCCGATCTCTCTTGCATTGCAGCACTCCGCCCGAAATCATTAACATTACCGGACCGGAGACGATGTCGATCCGCTGGGCGGCACAGGAACTGGCCAAACGGATGGGGAAAGAGGCGCAGTTTATCGGCACGGAATCCGAAACGGCGCTGCTGAATAACGCGTCGAAGTCGCACCAGCTGTTCGGCTATCCGAAGGTATCCCTGCTGCAGATGATCGACTGGACCGCAGCATGGGTACAGGCTGGCGGCGAAAGCTGGAACAAGCCGACACACTTCCAAGAGAGAAAGGGGAAATTCTAAATGAGCGGACTGACAACCACAACCTTGCAATTGGCGCCCGAAAAATTAGCGGCCCTCCATCAAGGGCTCGTCATTCCGGCTCACCCCCTCGCCTTGGACGAGAACCGTAAGCTGGACGAACGTCGTCAGCGGGCCTTATCCCGTTACTATGCGGCATCCGGTGCCGGCGGCATTGCGGTCGGCGTGCATTCGACCCAGTTCGAAATTCGCGAGCCCGGCATTGATCTATACGAGCCGGTGCTGCGGCTTGCGGCCGAAGAAATCGGCAAGGCCAAGCTTGAGCGTCCGTTCATCCTGGTCGCGGGCGTCTGCGGACCGACTCCGCAAGCGCTCGAGGAGACGGAGACCGCCAGAAGGCTCGGTTATGATGCGGTGCTGCTCAGCATGGGCGGTCTTGACGGCTGGAGCGAGACAGACATCCTGAAGCGGACCGAGGCGATCGCCGCTAAAATGCCGGTTATCGGCTTCTACCTTCAGCCATCGGTCGGCGGAAAGATCTTCTCCTTCGATTTCTGGCGGGCTTTTGCCGAAATTCCGAACGTCGTGGCCATCAAGATGGCGCCGTTTAACCGGTACCAGACGATCGATGTCGTTCGTGCCGTCTGCTACTCCAGCCGCCGGGACGAGATCGCGCTGTATACCGGCAATGACGATAATATCGTGAACGATCTGCTGAGCACGTACCGTTTTCAGGTCGACGGGGTTGCTGTAGAGAAGGGGATCGTCGGCGGACTGCTCGGCCACTGGGCTGTTTGGACGCAGAAAGCGGTCGAGCTGCTGGAGGAAATCAAGGAGGCGAGAAAAGCCGGAAGCCTCTCCAAGGAATGGCTGACGCGCAATGTCGAGATTACGGATTGCAATGCGGCTTTCTTTGACCCCGCGCATGGGTTCGCCGGATGCATCCCGGGAATTCACGAGGTTCTCCGGCGCCAAGGGCTGCTGAAGGGCACCTGGTGCCTGAATCCGCATGAGACGCTGTCGCCGGGACAGGCCGAGGAAATTGATCGGGTCTATCGTGATTATCCGCATCTGAATGACGACGACTTTATTCGCGAGCACTTGGAAGAATGGCTTTCGGACTGATACAATGAGGGCAGAATAGTCGAAAGTGGGGAATCGCGTATGCGGTTTAAAGATGTGTTTTCAATTATCGGGCCGAGTATGGTGGGGCCGTCGAGCTCCCACACCGCCGGGGCCGTCCGGATCGGAAGGGCTGCGCGGCGCATATTCGGCGCGTTCCCCGACCAGGCGGAAATTGTATTTTACGGCTCCTTTGCCGATACCTACCGCGGTCACGGCACGGACCTGGCCGTCGTCGGCGGACTGCTGGATTTTGCCACGGACGATATGCGCATCCGAAGCTCGATTGAGCTGGCCGAGGCGGCAGGCATGAAGCTGACCTTCAAGACGGCGCAGAATGTCGCTTTCCATCCGAATACGGTGGAGCTGAGACTAATCAGCGGAGAGCGCGAAGATCGCATTGTAGGCGCTTCCATAGGCGGAGGGAGCGTTGAGATGCTGCGGGTGAACGGCTTTGACGTCAAGTTCACGACCAACTATCCGGTGCTGCTGGTCTTCCATGACGATACGCCGGGCATGGTGGCGCATATCACCCGCCTGCTCGAGGGCGGAGGCGTCAATATCGCCTATATGGATGTGGATCGCAAGGGACGAGGCGGTGATGCCCTGACCGTCGTCGAATCGGACGAGGCGGTTCCGCAGGAGCTGATGAAGCATATCGAGGGCCTGCCTGGCGTGCATCGCGTCGTGTTCGCGGATTTGACGACAGAGGAGGCGGCGTCATGAAATTTTCCACATTGAAGGACATCATTGCCTGCTGCGAGAAGGATCAAGTGACGATCGGGCAGCTGATGCTGCAGGAGCAGATCAAGGAAACCGGCAAAAGCCGGGAAGAGACATTCAAGCAAATGGCCGATTATTACGGCATTATGAAAGAGGCGGTTCACCGGGGCATTCATGAGCCGGTTCCGTCGAAGAGCGGCTTGACCGGGGGCGATGCCGTCCGGGTTCATGAATATTTGTCAACAGGCGTGCCGGCGCTCGGCACGGATGCGTGTACAGCGCTCGCTTATGCGCTGTCCGTATCGGAAGTGAACGCGTCCATGGGACGGATCGTGGCCACGCCAACCGCCGGCTCATGCGGCATCATTCCCGGCGTGTTCGTCAGCGCGCAGCAGCGATTTGGCTGGGATGACGATCATCTGGTGATGGGGCTGTTCAGTGCAGGCGCCATCGGATATGTCATTGCGAACAATTCATTCATTTCGGGCGCCGAGGGCGGATGTCAGGCCGAAGTAGGCTCTGCGATCGGCATGGCCGCCGGCGCATTGACGGAGCTTCGTGGCGGCACGCCGGAGCAGGCGGTCCATGCGGTAGGGCTTGCACTGAAGAACTCGCTGGGCCTCATCTGCGACCCTGTCGGCGGTCTGGTAGAGATTCCGTGCATCGTTCGCAACGGCTTCGGCGCGGTTACGGCGCTGGCGGCGTCGGATATGGCGCTGGCCGGCGTTCGAAGCGTCATCCCGTCTGATGAAGTGATCGATGTCATGCTGGAGGTCGGCACGGCCATGCCGGCTAAGCACCGGGAGACCGCGAAGGGCGGGCTTGCACAGACGCCGACCGGCAAGAAAATTTTAAAGGACCTCTACGGGAAGGAAGGCAAGAAGCTGCGCGAGAAGGGTGCAAAAGGGAAGGGGGAGTAACCGGATATGACGCTGTTGAATATCGGCATTATCGGACTGGACACGTCCCACGCGGTCGCGTTTACCCGGCTGCTGAACGATCCCGGACACCCGTACCATATTCCGGGCGGCCGGGTTACGGCTGCGTTCCCCGGAGGATCGCCGGACTTTCCGCTTAGCGCCGGCCGGGTGGACGGCTTCACGAAGGAGATCAAGGAGCAATTCGACGTTGCGATTCTGAATACGCCGGAAGAGGTGGCTGCCGCTTGTGACGCCGTCCTTCTGCTGTCGGCAGATGGGCGGGTACACCTGCGGCAGTTCCGCTCGATCGCTTCTTACGGCAAGCCGGTGTTCATCGACAAGCCGCTGGCGCTGCGCACGGATGAAGCGAAGGAGATCCTCGCCGCAGCGTACAGCGCCGGCGTGCCGCTGATGAGCTCCTCCTCGCTCCGCTATGCGGATGCGCTCGCTAAGGAGCTTGTCGGAGAAGGCCGCGGCAGCATTCTGGGCACCGACGTATCGGGGCCGATGGATGTGCAGCCGACCCAGTCCCACTATTTCTGGTACGGCATTCACGCCGTCGAGATGCTGTATGCCGTGATGGGGAGCGGCGCCAAGGAGGTTACTGCGGTCTCTACGGAAACAGAGGAGCTGATCACCGGCGTCTGGGAAGATGGCCGCATCGGAACGGTACGCGGGAGCCGGAGGGGCACCGGCAGATTCACGGCGTTGATCCATCGAAGCGAAGATTGCCGGTTTATCGATGCTGGGGCATCGGATAAGCCGTGGTATGCCAGCCTGCTGGAGCAGGTGATGATCATGTTTACCGAGCGGCGAACCGTTCTTCCGCCAGAGGAAACGCTTGAGGTGATCTCATTCCTCGAAGCTGCCGAGAAGAGCAGACGGAGCGGCTGCAAAGAGCGGCTCATGTGACGCCGTCATTCGCGAATTTGATCGGCTGAACCATGCGCGCAGCCTCCATTTCGGAGGGGAAAATGAACATCAAATGAACACGAAATGTGAGGGATTTCCGGAGGGAAATCCCTTTGTTTTTTGTTCTATTTCTACCGCTTTAGCATTTTCTACACAGCTAAAAAGCCTGCTATATCAAGGGATTCAGCGATTTTAACATCGGCTGCAGGGAAAAAGTCCAGCTGGCTGAAATACGATGGTTTACGAAAACCTGAAAGCGCTTTTATGATGAGGGCGGGTAGAAAATGCAATATGGACTTCAGCCCGAAGGCAGCTTTATGAAAAGTAAGAAATACATTCTTGAAAAGCTGCACAGGACGATAGGACTTGGGAGGGGATAACGCCCGCAGGAACATCTGATGAAATGTCATCATCTAAGCGCATCACGCGGCAGGGCATGATTGAGCGAGAATGAAGTAGGGAAACGACGGGGGTAGTATAACGAAGGCATCTTATGACTCAGTCAAATACGAAAATCCAGATTTAGGAGGAGCACATATATGAGAAAACCAAAACCATGGTTTCGTATGGCACTTGTATTAACCATTATCATGTCGATGCTCGCTGCATGCAGCGGCGGGGGCAAAGGGGCTGCGCCGGAGGCGGGAGGCGGCTCAGGCGAAACACCTGCTCCGGCCGCACCGGCCGATCCGAACCAATACGGAGATACGGGCGGGCTCACGCTGCCGCTGGTGGATAAACCGACAACCCTCACTTGGATGGTGGTGAGCGAGAAGACGAATCTCAATGACTCTTTGCTGGCCAAGGAAATCGAGAAGCGTACCGGGATTAAAATCAACTTCCAGGCGTATTCGGCGGCCACGTTCAACGACAAGCTGAAGGTAACGGTCGCTTCCGGCAAGCTGCCGGATATTTTCCACGGCCTGACGCCGTCGGAGCTGAAGAAGATCGGCAAGCAGAAGGCGGTTGTGGCGATTAACGAACACCTTGACATGCTGCCGAATTTCAAGCGGATGTATGTCGAAGAGAATCCTTGGGTCATTCCTTCCTATGGGGATGAATCCGGGAACATCTATACCTGGCCGGTGGCGAACATCAACCGTGACGTGAACCACGGCTTCCTGTACCGCAAGGATATTTTCGACGAGCTCGGCATTAAGGAATGGACGAATACCGAGGAGTTCTACCAAGCGCTTAAGAAGCTGAAAGAGGCTTATCCGGACTCCTATCCTTACGCTTCCAAGACGAAAGAGCATATTTTCCGCGACTGGGCATACGGCTGGGGCATGGGCGGCGCCAACTATCCGGTATATTACGACGAGGCGGCCAAGGTTTGGAAATATGCGACCGTGCAGCCGGAGCATAAGGAAATGCTCGACTTCATGAAGAAGCTGTACAACGAGGGTCTTCTCGATCCGGAATTTATGACCGATACCGACGATTCCTGGACCGCGAAGATGACGAGCGGTAATAAATCCTTCGTTACCTATGACTGGATCGGCCGCCTTGACCTGTTCTACAACCAAGTGAAGGACCAGAACCCGAACTATGATCTGCGTTACGGCAATCCGGTAGGCCCGACGGGCAATGGCAAGACGATCGAGAGCATTACGAACGGCTTCAGCATCGCGGTTGCGAACAATGATAATAAGGAAGCGGCCCTGAAGCTGCTGGACTACTTGACGAGCCCGTCCGGCGCAACGCTGGTAACGATGGGTGTAGAAGGCGAGACATTTAAAATCGAAGGCGATAAAGCCGTTTATCCTGAGCTGACGGACGTTCCATTGGTGGATATCAGCGTCCTGGAGGACCGCTATGGACTGTGGCTGCAAGGCTTGTACGTCAATGCCGACAAACGCAGCGTGTACTTCAACTATACGGAGAAAGAGCAGGAAGCCCAGGATAAGCTGCTGAACGGCAACAAATTCGAGCCGCTGGATCCGGTCCTGAACTTCACGGACGACGAAACGGCCACGATTGCGGAAATTCAGACGTCACTGAAAAAATTGGCGGATGAATTCAACGCGAAGTACATTCTGAACAAAGACTACGGCGACGCGCAGTGGCAGCAATGGCAAACGCAAGCCGAGAAGCAAGGCGCCAAGCAGCTGGTCGACATCTTCAATGCCGCTCAGAAGAGACTGGATGAAGCTACGAAGTAAGCAGCAACAGATATAAGGCTGATGGCGGCATCCGGGATTCGCACCCGGGTGCTGCTCATCTTCTTAAGGAGGGAAAGAACACCATGGCAAGTGCAGGGACAGAGATGAAGCCGGCCGCTCCCCGCGGGGGAATCGGCGGACGAATGGTTGCAGCCTTTCAGCATATGAAGCGGGACCGGCAGCTGTTAATTTTGTTTATTCCGTGTCTGTTGTTTTATATTATTTTCCGTTACGGGCCCCTGTACGGCTTGATTATTGCTTTCAAGGACTACAGCGTGTTCACCGGCATCATGGAAAGCGAATGGGTGGGACTTAAGCATTTCGAGAAATTTTTCAGCAGTCCGGACTTTTGGCTGCTCTTTAAGAACACGCTGCTTCTCGGCGTATACAATCTGATTTTCGGATTTCCGTTTCCGATCATTTTGGCGATTCTCTTAAATGAGGTTAGGGTCCGCTGGTTCAAGCGTTCGGTACAGACGCTCAGCTATCTCCCCTCCTTTCTGTCGGTGGTCATCATCAGCAGCATGATTATCGATTTCCTCTCGCCGAACCAAGGGATCATTAACCAGTTCATCGCGGCGTTAGGCTTTGAGAAAATCTATTTCCTAGGGGAACCCAGCTGGTTCCGAACCATTTACGTCTCCTCGGACATCTGGGCGACCGTAGGCTATGAGGCGATCATTTATATGGCAGCGATCGCGGGCATCAACCCTTCCTTGTATGAAGCGGCGAAGGTGGACGGGGCCAAGCGGCACCATATGATTTTTCGGATTACGATTCCCGCTATTCTTCCGACGATCATCATTATGTTTGTCCTGAAGACGGGTTCGATGCTTCGCATCGGTTACGAAAAGGTGCTCCTGCTCTACAGCCCGATGACATATGAGGTAGCCGACGTATTCTCTACTTACGTCTACCGGAAGGGACTCATGGAGAGCAATTACAGCTATGGCGCAGCCGTAGGCTTGTTTGAAGCCGTTGTCGCGATGATCCTGCTGTTATCCTCTAATTACTTCAGCAAGCGATTGGGAGGCAGCGGACTATGGTAAACAAACGATTCAGCCTTCGAAATATTTCATTGTTCGGCGTCGTAAACACGATCATTCTGACGTGTCTTGCTATCATTACCGTGTATCCCGTGATATATATTACAGCCGTTTCGCTCAGCGCGACGTCCGAGGTGGTGCAGGGGAATGTTACGCTGTTCCCGAAGGGCTTCAATCTGGACGCGTATGCCCAGGTGCTTAATGACGACCGGGTGCCGCGCGCGTACCTGAATACGATCATGTACACGGCGCTCGGGACGGCCATCAACTTGCTCTTAACGGCCGTAGCGGCCTACCCGCTGGCACGCAAAAATTTCTTCGGACGCAAGTTCTTTTTGCTGGCCATCATCATCACCATGTTCTTGAACCCGGGCATTATTCCGAACTATCTGATCGTCTCGGAGCTGGGGCTGCTGAACAGCGTGTGGGCCTTGGTGCTGCCGAATGCGATCTGGACCTTCGAGCTTCTGATTCTGAAGAGCTTCTATGAGAATATGTCGGAATCGCTGCGCGAGGCGGCTGTCGTCGACGGCGCATCCGAGTACCGGATCCTGTTCCAGATCGTGATCCCGCTCTCGAAGCCGGCGCTCGCTTCCATCGGTTTATTCTACTTCATGGGTCACTGGAACAGCTTCTTCATCCCGATGATCTACTTGAACGATTCGGTGCTGTACCCGCTGCAGGTGGTGCTGCGCGATATGCTGATCTTCAGCGAGAACGGCAGCAATCCGAGCCTGGTCGACGCGGCGGCGCTGGCCCCGCAGGCGATGAAGAACGCAACGATCGTATTGTCGATGATTCCGGTGCTGCTGATCTATCCGTTTGCGCAGAAGTATTTTGCCAAGGGGGTTATGCTCGGCTCTGAAAAAGGCTGATCGTGAAGGGACCCGGGCCATGTGTGTTGAATATGAAGGGATGACATCAAGAGAGGTGAATCCATAATGAATCGACTGATCGCCAACAGAGGATTGCTTCAGATTTTCTTCGCTCTGCAACTGGTCATCGGCATCATGTTCATATTCAATTACATCGTGTACAAAAATTCCATCAGCGGAATTTATGACAAGGTGAGCGATAACAATCGCATGGTGATCAAAAACGTCATTCAATCGTTTGATACCAGCTTCTCCTCCATCAACAACCTGATCTTCAACATTCATGCGCTTCCTTCGGACCGGATTCAGGCGGACAGCGGAGGGCTTGACATGGAGAAGGTCATAACCCTGCAGGACAATCTGACGAGCATTGTGTCCAATGTTGATATCGTGGAGGACGTGATCATCTCGTTCGATGATCATGATCTTGCCATTACGACCCGGGGAACGAGCAACCTGGATGCCCTCTTTGACAGACGCTACACATCCCAGCGCTACAATTCGATGTTCTGGAAGAATCTTACCCGTTCCGAGCACGAATTTACGGTATTTCCGGCCGAGGTTTACATGGATCAGAGCACCGGGTACGGGCGAAATCTGATGATCGCGGTGGATAGCAACAAGGTCCGGTTATCGAACAAGAACCTCATGATTCTGATCAACGTGAACAAGCTGCTGAAAGGCATCGACCTGAACTCGATGATCCCCGGCGCTTCGCTCATCGTGCTGGATGCGAACCGTAACGTCATTCTGAGCACGGAGAAGGACCTGGATTTGGTGGATATCTTGAACGATGTGTATTTTAACCCGTCCCAGGAAGCTTCCCTGACGCATGGCAATTACGAGTACAATTTCTACAAGTCCGAGTATAACGGATATATCTATATCAACAAGCTGCCTTACAAGTTTCAAAATATCGATTCCGTCACCGATGCCAATCAGTGGATTATGTACGGGGCGATTGTGCTGGCGGTGCTGATGTCGCTGCTGCTCAGCGTCTACCTGTACCGGCCTGTCAAAAATATCGTCAAGCTGCTTGGCGGCAGCACGCTGAAAGGGAACGATTTCGTAAAAATTCAAAGCGGCATTATCAAGGTCCAGCGGGAGAACGAATCGCTGAAGAAGCAAATGGACCTTGTCGACGAAGAAATACGAAGGGGCGTATTCCTGCAAACCCTTGACGGTCAGAATCATTCGCGGGAGCAGGAAATTCAGATGCAGAAGCAGTACACGCATTTTTTCCAGAGCAGGCATTTCGTGATGGCGGCCATCTATTTGCAGCCGGAAGACAAGCTGGACTCGGAGGGCGGATTCGTGCTGGAGGAATTGACGGCAGCGATTCGAAGCGATCTGACGGCGCGCTACGAGCATGCGGTTGTGTATCATATCGAGCATTTGCAGTTTCTGGCGCTGATCGGCCTTGACCAGCCTTCGGAACGGAAGAAGCTGGTGCAGCGGTTCGAGGAATTCCTCGGGGCAGCGAAGCAAGGGTATCTGCAGGCATTCGGGGTATGGGGTTGCGTCAGCCGGGCTTACGAGTCCAAGATTAGCAACTGCCGCGCAGCCTATGAAAATATTAAGGAAGGGCTGCTGTACCGGCATGTGAATGAGGGGACTGTCATAGTGGACACGGAACGCATCCGGTACGTCCCCGAGCTGTATTTCCCGCTTCAGGAGATCGAGAAGCTGAGCAACTGCATGTTGAGCGGCAAGGTGGATGAAGGGCTGCGGATCGTCAATGAGATCATTCAGGAGAACGTCTCGCTGCAAATTCATCATCATCAGATGGTTCATATTGCCAAGAGCATGTTTTTCTTTGTCCTGAAGCAGGCGGAATCCTCTTCCGCGGATCGCAGCGAGCTGTTCCAGCTGGAAAGCGCCTTTATCCGCAAGGTCGATCATGCGTTTACGTACAAGGAAATTCAGGAGGCGCTGGTTGAAGTGATTCGCGTGGTCGCGAATATGCGCAATCACGATCCGCGCAGCAAGCTGAATCCGGCATTCATCTCTCAATATATCGAGCTTCATTATATGGAGAACCTGTATCTGGACCATATGGCGGAGGTGCTGGATACAAGCTCCAAATATTTCTCGAATTATTTCAAGAAGACATTCGGCGTCAATTACGTGGAGTATTTGAACAAGGTCCGGCTGGCCCATGCCCGGGAATATCTGCGCAACACGGAGCTCAGCATCGCTGAAATCGGCGAGAAGACGGGCTATTCGAACTCGTCCACGTTCACAACGACATTCAAAAAGTATTGCGGCGTCTCCCCGAGCGAGTACCGTAAGACCTCGGGGAAATAGGGGCCGCAAGGAAGCAGGAGGCATCATATGAAGGCGGTGGCTACGATTCAAGGCAATGTGATCATTGCCGATCTCGAGGAGCCGGTTGAAGTGCCGGCAGGGCATGTTCGAATACGCACCGAATATTCGGCCGTGAGCCCGGGAACCGAAATGACGTTTATCAAGAGAGCTTCCGATCAGCCTGTGGTGATGGGTTACAGTGCGGTCGGGATAATTGAAGCGATCGGGGAGCGCGTCAGCGGCCTGTCTGTCGGTCAGCGCGTCGCCTGTTACGGGGCGCCTTATGTGCGCCATGCCGAGGTGCTGACCGTTCCTTCGAATTTGACGGCAGCGGTGCCGGATGGGGTCGATCCCAAGGAAGCGGCATTCGCGGGTCTCGGAGCGATCGCGATTCATGCGCTGCGGGTGGCCGACTTACGTTTCGGCGAATCTGCCGTTGTCGTGGGCCTTGGTATTCTCGGCCAGCTGATTGCCCAGATTGCGCATGCGGCAGCCTTCCCTGTCGCCGGATTCGACTTGAATTCGGAGCGGGTGAAGGAGATGCGGGCGTATATCTCGCATGCCGCCGATAGCCGTGAGCAGCTGGAGGAGAGCATCCGGCGCTTGACGGGCGGGCATGGCGTGGACAGCGTTATTTTGTGCGCAAGCGGCCCCGGAGAGGAGCTGATCAACGCCTCGATGGGTTGGATCCGGGACAAGGGGAAAATCGTCATTGTCGGCGATTTGACCACCGTGTACTCCAGGGAAAAGATGTTCGCCAAGGAGGCGCAGGTTCTCATCTCGCGGGCAGGCGGTCCGGGGCGCTACGATGCGAACTACGAGCTGGAGAACCGTGATTATCCGATCGGCTTCGTACGCTGGACGGAAGGGCGCAATGTCGCCGAATATATCCGTCTGCTTGCGGAAGGAAGAATATCCGTAAGACCGCTTATTTCCCACGTCGTTCCCGTAGAGCAAGCGGCCGGCGCATATGAGCGGTACGGGCCCGGCTCCACCACGCTCGGAACGATCTTTAAATACAGCTAGCCCTGGCGGATAAATAACATTATCGATACGAGGTGAACAGACGTTGGGTCAACATAGAGAGGCGGACATTATCATCCTCGGCGGGGGGCTGGGCGGATGTGCCGCAGCATTGGCGGCGGCTCGCAGCGGGAAACGCGTCATCATGACGGAGGCCGAAGATTGGCTAGGCGGGCAGATCACCAGTCAGGGCGTGCCGCCGGATGAGCATCCCTGGATCGAACAGTTCGGCTGTACGGCGAGCTATCGCGAATTCCGCAGCCGGGTTCGGCAGTATTACCGGTCGTGGTTTCCATTAAAGCCGGAAGCCAGAGCGGCCGAACGCTTCAACCCCGGCAGCGCGCTGGTGAGCGCAATCGCTCATGAACCCCGGGCAGCCCTGGCCGTTCTGCGGGATATGCTGGCTCCGTACGTCCACAGCGGTAGGCTCGTTATCCTCACGGAGCACGTCCTAACCCGAGCAGAGAGCGACGGTGACCGGGTCACGGCCGTTTCGCTGCGGAACGTAAAATCCGGCAATGAGGTTACCCTTACCGGCGCGTTGTTTCTGGATGCGACCGAAGAGGGGGATCTGCTGCCGCTTGCGGGAATCGAGTACGTCACCGGCGCGGAATCCATGGAGGATACAGGGGAACCCCATGCGCTGTCCGGTTCGCCGGACCCGATGGATATGCAGGCGTTCACGTGGTGCTTCGCGGTTGACTACCTTGAAGGTGAAGATCATACGATTCCGAAGCCGGATAGGTATGACTTTTGGAAAGCGTATCAAGCCGATTTCTGGCCCGATCGCATGCTCAGCTGGAGCGGGCTCGTCCCGCATACGCTGGAGCCTGTCACCTACAGCCTGTTCCCGGACGGCAAGTCATTCTCGCTGTGGAAATACAGACAGATTTTGGACCGGGAGCATTTCGCCGCAGGCGCTTTCGATAGCAACGTGACGATCGTGAATTGGCCGCAGAACGATTATTGGCTGGGACCGATCATTGATGTAAGCCCGGAGGAGCGGGAGAAGCATTTGAAAGAGGCCCGGAGCCTAAGCTTGTCGCTTCTCTATTGGATGCAGACGGAAGCTCCTCGTCCGGACGGAGGAGCCGGTTATCCGGGGCTTCGTCTCCGTCCCGATGTGCTCGGCACAGAGGACGGTCTGGCGAAGGCGCCGTACATCCGCGAGTCACGCCGGATCCGGGCGGAATTCACTGTTAAGGAGCAGCATGTCGCCAGCGATTGCCGGCCTGATGGAAAGGCAGCGGAGTTTTTCGATTCCGTCGGCGTCGGCTGCTACCGGATCGATTTGCATCCAAGCACGGGACAGCGCACCTATATCGACATTTCGAGTCTCCCCTTCCAAATTCCGATGGGAAGCCTGATTCCGGTGCGGGTGAGCAATGTGCTGGCCGCATGCAAAAATATCGGCACGACACATATTACGAACGGCTGTTACCGCCTTCATCCGGTCGAGTGGAACATCGGAGAGTCGGCGGGGTATTTAGCGGCTTATTGCGTGGAGCATGGTCTGAAGCCGTCCGAGGTCCGCAGTAATCCAGAGCGGCTGGAGGCGTTCCAGCACCTGCTGGTGCGGCAGGGGATCGAGCTGTCGTGGCCATCCATTCACGCGGTTTAAACCAGAGCGGTGCAGGAATATAGGGCGGTGCAGGTATGATCCTGCACCGCCCATTTTAGGACATCTATAGACCGGAAGAACGCGGTCCGTTTGCCCTAATTTTTGAATAAATAAGACAAAAAGTAATGCAGAACGGCAACCACAGATCCCGCCAGTACCAGGATAATGATCGTCGAGATCGGCATCAGATTCATCGTGATGACATAGAAGAGGGCAACGTTGGCAGGATAGATCAGAATATAGAGCACGCGCCTGAACGCACGATACCGCTTTAAACCCAGGATGGCAGCCTGAAGGATCATGGACAGAAACAGAATAAAGAAAGAAGGCGTGAAGAAGATGGCCGTCGCAACGTCATTGAACAGAACCATTTCGTCATCCGGCGAATAGTTCGGCCAATACGTGATTACGCCGTACAAGGACAGCAGCGCAGAAACAACCAGCCATATATAATAAGGCATCATACCCACCACCTTTATCTTAAGGGTGTTCCTTTTCGGATACTCCCCGTAATTCCCCTTCGCTATTTACAAACGCTTGGAGCAGGGGGTTAGTTCGATGCTTTCTATCTTTTTTTTGAAAAACTGACGGAAAAACGAGACTATAGACTTACATAATTAACCATTTTAGATTATACTTGGATTACATAAAGATTCTCCGTCACCGTGTCATCCAGTGATGAAAGGTGGTGATCGAAGCGAAATCGGCCGGACAAGCGGTAAGGGTAACCGAATTTTCAATTCGAATCTATGAAGGAGATGAGGTTGATGAAATCAAGCGGTAAACGAGTCATCCGCAAGAGCGCGCTGTTGTTCTGTGTCGTCCTCCTGATGCTGCCGGCGGGATTGTCCATGGCGGCGAATCAAAAGCCGTTTCCGCAGCATACGACTTATACGAGCGGCTCGATCAAGCCCAATCATGTGACGCAGACGGCGATGGACGATGCTGTAAAGACCAAGTGGAACAGCTGGAAGAGTTCTTTCCTCAAGCCTGCCGGCACGGGTCAATATTACGTTAAATACAACTCGGCCGGAGAAACGGTATCGGAGGCACATGGCTACGGGATGATCCTGACCGTCATGATGGCTGGAGCCGATGCCAACGCTCAGACCTACTTCGACGGACTATACCGATACTATAAGGCTCATCCGAGCAACCAGAATCCATACTTAATGGCATGGAAGCAGAACAGCAGCTTCCAGAATATTGAGGGGGCCAACTCGGCGACGGACGGCGATATGGATATCGCATACGCACTGCTGCTGGCAGACAAGCAGTGGGGCAGCAGCGGCAGCATTAACTATTTGCAAGCCGCCAAAAACATCATAGGCGCCATCATGAGCTATGACGTGAATCAATCGCAATGGACCCTTCGTCTGGGAGACTGGGCAACGAGCGGGAGCTTCAATACCGCCACACGCCCGTCCGATTTCATGCTGAATCATCTGAAGGCGTTCCGGAAGGCTACCGGCGATGCCAGATGGGATCAGGTGATCAACAAAACGTATAGTATTATCAACTCCGTCCACAGCAGCTATAGCCCGAATACGGGATTGCTTCCGGATTTCGTCGTGCTGCAGGGGGGAAGCTATCAGCCTGCGGCGGCCGACTTCCTTGAAGGCGCGAACGACGGGAACTATTATTACAATTCGGCGCGGACGCCTTGGCGAATCGCTACCGACTATTTGATGACCGGCGACACGAGGGCCTTGGGTCAGCTCGAGAAGATGAACGCGTTCATCAAATCGAACACGAGCCAGAAGCCGGCAAATATCAAGGCTGGCTATACGCTCGGCGGAAGCCCGCTTGTGTCGTATAACAGCGGCGCATTCTACGCTCCGTTCGGCGTCAGCGCGATGGTCTCCCAGAACCACCAAAGCTGGCTGAACGCCGTGTGGACCTATACGGCGAATGCGTCGGCCGAGGGATATTACGAAGAAAGCATCAAGCTGTTATCGATGCTGGTCATGTCCGGGAATTGGTGGACCTACTAATCTCAGAATAGCTGTTATATTCATTTGATTCATAAAAACATAAAACAAAACCCCGACCTCCGTTTGTGGTCGGGGTTTCGTTCGTTCATTAAGATCCCATGCTCCGTGCAAGCGGCGGAGAGGGGGGTGAAAATATAACAAGGGCAGGTTTTTCTAGGGGGATTCGGCATTTTCTTATACTGGGTCTTTAAGACCATACCGATTCGCTTCGGATAAAATAAATGGAAAAGGGGATTGAAATTGGAGCAACTGCAATGATAATATCTTATATAATATAAAACGTTTTATGTTTTAATGAATTAAAATTATCGTGGTTCAGGCTTCATGTCACTCTTGTTTGTCTGTTTTGAAAGGGTTTACAAAAAATCAGCGATTGGTTGAAAGGAGCGTCGTATGCGAAAGAACATGATTCGAACTGGAGCTGCCGCAGCTGTTGTATGCGTTTTATTGGCGGGAAGCGCTATGGCATTTGGGCAGGGGCCGGAGACGGGGAGCTTAGGCGTGAAAGTGGAGGCGGCGGCCAAAAAGAAGGAGCCAAGCGCTCCGGTATTCCGGGAGGCCTCTGTGCACGATCCATCCGTGATCAAGGCGGGCGATACCTACTATGTATTCGGCTCCCATTTGGCAGCGGCCAAATCCAAGGACCTCATGAAGTGGGACATGATCGCTTCCGGGGTTGCTGAGGGGAATCCTCTGATTCCGAATGTAACGGAGGAACTGAAGGAAACGCTGGCGTGGGCTCAGAGCGATACGCTATGGGCGGCCGATGTGATCCAGCTTGCCGACGGCAAATTTTATATGTACTACAATGCCTGCAAAGGAGACTCCCCGCGCTCGGCGATGGGGATTGCCGTAGCCGATCGGATCGAAGGACCTTATAAGGACACCGGCATTATTCTGAAATCCGGCATGTGGGGCGAGCCGAGTGAGGACGGCACCGTGTACGATGCAACGAAGCATCCGAATGTGGTGGATCCGGATGTTTTCTTTGATAAGGATGGAAAGCTGTGGATGGTATATGGCTCTTATTCCGGGGGAATCTTCATTATGGAGATGGATCCTGCGAACGGCAAGCCGCTTCCTGGACAGGGCTATGGCAAAAAGCTGCTGGGGGGCAACCATAGCCGGATCGAAGGACCGTATATGCTCTACAATCCGGAGACGGATTATTATTACTTGTATCTTTCGTACGGCGGACTTGATGCGGTTGGCGGGTACAATATGCGGGTCGTCCGATCCAAGAACCCCGACGGCCCGTTCTATGATGCGGAAGGAAACGACATGAGAGAGGTGAAGGCCGATCCGTCCCTGCCGCTCTTCGATGACCGGTCGATCGAGCCGTTCGGCACCAAGCTGATGGGCAACTATCTGTTCAAGCGTTTGATTGGCGATCCGGGAACGGGCTTGGGAACCGGTGCGGTATCCCCTGGACATAACTCGGTATACTACGATAAAGCAACCGGCAGAACGTTCCTGATCTTCCACAGCCGCTTTCCGCAGCGCGGCGAAGAGCATGAAATCCGCGTCCATGAACTGTACATGAACGAGGAAGGTTGGCCTGTCGCAGCCCCGTTCCGTTATGCAGGAGAGGAAGCAGTGGACAAGAAGGTAACCCCGAAGGATGCAGCAGGGGAATACAAGCTGATCAACCATGGGAAGGATATTTCCGCAAACATCAAGGAGTCGCAGCCGATCCAATTGCATATGAACGGCCGGGTGACAGGAAGCGTCTCCGGCACATGGAAAACTAGCGGAAAGCAGCAGGTTACGCTGACTTTGGACGGTGTTGTGTATAAGGGCGTGTTCGCGCCGCAATGGAATCCCGAGGCCGGGCAGCAGCTCATGACCTTTACGGCTTTATCGCCGGATGGAACAACCGTTTGGGGAGCGAAGGAGCCGGAGCGCAGCGATAAGCAGATTGCGGAGGAAGTTCGAGCAGACCTGTCGCTCGGTGATGTGAGCGGCATCTTCTACGATTTGACCCTGCCTTCCGAGGCATCCGGCGGCACAACGATCCAGTGGTCGACCTCCGATCCGAACGTGATCACCGCTGACGGCAAGGTGACGCGTCCAGCCGCGGGCTCCGGAAATGCGAAGGTTACATTGACTGCCGGGATCGTCAAGGGCAGCTACAAGACTTCCCGGTCCTTTGACGTGACCGTGCTGCAGCAGTCGGCCGGACCGATGCTATTGAACTATGGCTTCGGTGAGAACCGAGAGGGCGTCGTGATCGACAGCTCCCCGAACGGATATGACGGGCGGACGCACGGCGGCGTTCAGTGGAATGAGCGAGGCTATCAGGGCGGGGGCATTGATTTTGACGGCAAGAACGGATATATTGAGCTGCCTAATCTGGTAACAGACACGGATGATCTAACGTTCGCGGCATGGGTATATTGGAAGGGAGGGGCTCCGTGGCAGCGGGTGCTCGATGCCGGCAGCGGGCTCGCAAGGCATATGTTCCTGACCCCGTCCCAGCACACCGGCGTCCTTCAGTTTACGATTCACGGCAACGGCGGCGACCAGAGTCTCCTTGCTGACGCGCCGCTTCCGGTAAATGCATGGACGCATGTAGCCGTGACCCTTCAGGGGGATACGGGCAAGCTGTACGTAAACGGACAGCTTGTTGCCTCCGGCGATCATATGAAGCTGAACCCAAGCGGGCTGTTGACCACGGAAGCTTACTTGGGCAAAAGCCGCTTTGCAGCCGATCCGTACTTCAATGGAAGCCTGGATGAGGTTCGGATTTATAACATGGCGCTAACCGACAGCGAAATCAAGAAGCTGGCGGAATAATATAGGAAAAGATCCGATGAAGCATTCCTGCTCTTTGCATGCAGGAGTGCTTTTTTCGTTGTTCTGATGGGAATCCGTCATTTTCATAATCAGTGGTTGACAGAAGGGTAGTCTATGATTTATCTTAATATCAAGACAAATAACTATAAAAAATATAGTAAGTATAAAGGAGTGAGTTGATGTTGTATAAACGTTAGCGGCTATGAGCGAATGGTTCCGTACGGCTTTATCTGCGATTCAGAATGTAAAAATAAATCGATCATGAGAAATGATTTTAAATAAAGCAAATAACTTGGAGGTTTTTATAATGACGATGGATTTAGGTTTGCTTATTCTTCGTTTGGTCATCGGGCTGTCATTTATGGCCCATGGCGCACAGAAATTGCTTGGCTGGTTCGGCGGCTACGGTCCGAAGGGAACCGGCGGCTGGATGGAATCGATCGGCATCAAGCCAGGAGTTGCAGCGGCTGTAATGGCTGGTTTGATGGAGCTGGCGGGCGGGCTGCTGCTCGCTTCCGGCTTCCTGACCGTGCTTGGAGCTGCCCTCATCACGCTGACAATGCTTGGGGCAATCGTTAAAGTTCATGGAAAGAACGGCTACTGGTCTACTGCGAATGGTTACGAGTATAATCTGCTGCTGATCGCAGCTGCGGTGGCGCTTGCTCTTACCGGTGCGGGAACTTACTCTCTGGATGCATTGATCTTTTAATGAAAGAATTCGATTGGAGGGGCGTACAAAATGAATGATTTAACAACCTTAATCAAAAGCCGGAGGTCGGCGAATCGGTTCATCGAAGGCATCGACATTCCGGACAGAACGCTGGACGACATATTTAACGAGGTGAAATACGCTCCTTCGGCTTTCAATCTCCAGCATGCCCGCTATGTGGTGGTGAAGGCTCCGGACCTTAAGGATAAGGTGTACGAAGCCGCAAACAAGCAGCATAAGATCCGAACGGCCTCTGCGGTAATCGTTGTGCTTGGCAATATGCGGGCCTATGAGGAGGTTGGACGGATGAACGAGGGATTCCTCAGTCTGGGGATCATCGACAAGCTGGAATATGACCAGACGGTTGAGGAGGTCACCCGATTCTACAAGGAACGGGGAGAGTCCTTCATGCGGGATGAGGCCATTCGCAATGCAAGCTTATCCGCGATGATGCTGATGCTCGTGGCGAAGGATAAAGGGTGGGATACCTGTCCGATGATCGGCTTTGATCCCGAATTGCTTCGTAAGGCGCTCGGTATTCCCGCTGAATATGTTCCCGCCATGCTGATTGCGATCGGCAAGGAAGATGCAGCCAAGCCTCGTCCGAGAGGCTACCGTAAGCCGGTGCTGGAGTTTGTCAGCTATGACCGGTTTTGAAGATGTGCAATGGTTCATGATGCAGCAGCAGGCCCTTCCTATATCCCCGATAAGCTCGTAAGTTTGGGCTTGCGTGAGTTTGGGCGAGGATGCCGCTGGGGCAATGGCAGCTATCGCACGGGTGAATTCTTTCATCCGTGCGATTTTTATTGCTGCAGCAATTAACATTCGCTTCGGGAATGACGATGATGAATATATAGGGATTGACACAAAGATTACATATAAATCGTTGGTTGTCGTTACGAGGGGGTGTACAAGCTGAATGATCGTATAAGGCGGTACCGCCGTAAGGGAGGATTATCCCTGTGGATTGCGTTGATGCTGCTGACTGCGGCGTGCAGTCAAGAGGGGGCATCGCCGCAGCCTTTGTCCAGCGCTATGCCGGCTTCCGTCGAGGAGCTCTCAACGGCTCGGGCGCAGCAGCCGCCAGCGGAGAAGTCCGAGGTCCAGCGTACGGCAAACGAGGATAAGGAGCGAGTGGGCACGGTTTCGCAGAGCCTCGGCCAGCTGGAGAACAGACGGGACCGCATGGCTGTCGATACCGTTCTGCAGATGTACGAAGCGCTGCATGCGGAGGATCGCGAAGCGTATTTCCGGTATGCGGACATTGCCAGTGTCCGCATGACGCCGTCAAAGCTGGATGTGCTGATCGAGGAAGCAGGGAAGCGCGAGCTGAAACCGGAGCGCTTTCGGTCCTTCGACAAGCTGACTCTGGCGGAAGACAGCAGGCGGCTGTTGTCCATCCATTACGGCAGTCAGGTCGAACTTGTGCTGGAAGAGCTGAGCTATGGGGATCAGAATGTATGGTTCGTCAATGTGTTTCCGGACGGACCGAAGGTGATCGACCAGACGGCGATTTATCCGGGAGCGTATGAGCTGGGAAGGGAGGCGTCCTTCGAGGAGCTCGTTGCGGCAGGCATTCAGTCGGCTGCGGAATACAGGGAGTTCCTGGCCTCCAATTATGATACGCCCCTCTGGACGCCGATTCAGACGGTTTCTCTGCTGTACCAGGCTGCTCAGGAAGGCGACGAGCAAGCCTTTGCAGCCATAGCAGGTGGAGGAGAAGGATATTATGCGCAGCTGTATGCATCGGATATGGTGCCGTTCGCTGACTGGATGAAGGCCTATGGCAGCGTTCAGGCGTTCCCGCTGGAGCTCTTGCCCCATGACCGGATTGCCGAAGCCTTTCGGGAATCCTGCGACGAGCGGTACGGAGAAGACTGGCAGCTCATTGCGGCCTGGGAACCGGAGGATCCGGCGGAGAGGCGCGGCACGTATTGGATTTTGACTCCCAGCACGGACCAGACCCGGTATGTCGTTCGTGAAGCTTTTACGGGCAATCTTCAGCTCTTTGTTCAGTGAGTCGAAATTGATCTCTATGCATGACATAATCTGTCTTCGGACACAAGCGATAAGGCTGTCCTCGAGATCTGCGAGATCTTCGGGAACAGCCTTATTGCTGTGCGAATGTTCGATTATGGCTGGAGGTTTTGGATGAGGTCCATCGTTTCGTTGATTTTGTTCACCGTCTCAACAATGCCGGAATTTTGGAGGTCGGTCACACCGTTTTGGATTTGGTCCATATATCCGTTGATGTCGGTTAGCAGCGTATCGTTTAAAGCTACAAGCTGCTCATGTATATCCTGCGCAAAAGCGGGAGCCTCGATCCCGTTAAACTCCGAGATGCGGGTCTTCATCTCTTCAAGCTCCTTGGTCAGCGTCTCTTTGGCATCCGCGCTCGTAGCCGCCTGTTGGGCCAGATCCGGGATGGACTGGGCGAATTGTGAAGCCTCATTGATGAACGTGCCGGCTTCCTTCGTATAATCCAGGGAATTGTTCACGCTGTCCAGCAATGAGCAGCCCGAGAGAACCCCCAGTAGAAGCGTTAGCAGCAAAAATCTCTTGATCATCTCTCATCCTCCTGTCAGCTTGTGCAATCTTATTGTTATATACGCATGTTCGGAGGATTGGTTCGATATTTTTGAAGATATCAGAAAGTATAACCTCGGAGGATCTGCTGCCTGATATCGCAAGAAAAAATACTGCTAAACGCGGTCTGTCTTCTGTGGGAGTACGTCTATAGGGGGTTTCTTGTGGAGATGGCACGAGGCTTGAGGTAGTCGGTTTTAATATTTGCTGCATAGGAAGCGGATAATCTCAATCACACTGCCAAGGAGGTTTCCGAATCCCGCCCCGGATGCCGTCCTTTCGGGCAGTTCGGAAGCTGCAGGTTGTTTGCCTTCGCCCAAGGAAGAGGTGTCGACCGATGAGGAAGGCCCCGTATTCCCGCAGAGTCGGGCTTTGACCCTTTCTTTACCCGCATTCGCGAACACGATGTATTCCCTTCCTTCCTCAAAGGTGTCCCAGCCGGTAGGATGGAGCGTGATCGTCCCTTTCTCCAGATCGCCCTTCCACCATTCCGAAACCGAGAATGTATAGGTGCTTTTCATGAAGTCGGCGTTCTCGTCGTAGGAGACGAGGGTTCCGCGGAACACGATATCCGATACTTTGAGCTCTTCGGTGATTTTTCGGGGCTCAGCACAAGATAAGGCCGAGGCCTCCGGGCTCGCCGGGCCGAGCCAAAGACCGGCCATCAGGGAAACGCCGACCAGCAGCTGCAATCCTCTCTTCATCATCTTAGCACTCCTTTGTGAATGATTAGCATGTATGCCCATTAGACGATGTGTTGACGTACAGGGTTGCAGTCCGCTTGGAAAATCATCCGAATTTCCCCAGAATGACCAGTATGACGGAACGGCAAAGAACCGCAGGGCGTAAAAGACCTCGCGGTTCAAGAAGCAGCCTTGCGGTTTAAGGGGCAGCCTTAGGTTTTCAAGGAATAGCCTTGGGGATCAAGAAGCAGCTTTGCGGTTTGCGAAGCTCCTGCCTCCTTGACGAAGGCTTCATCGGAGCAAGCGCCCAGGGTCTTCGTCTCCTTAAATCTGTCTGGCCTCGAGCCGTTTAGCAACCAGCGACAGCGAATAATTCAAGGTGAAGTAGAGCAGGGACGCAAATACAAGCGCCGGAATGACATAAGAGAAGCTGGATCCGCTTAGAATCTTTACGTTCCGCATCAGCTCCGGCAGCGAAATGATGATGGCCAGGGATGTGTCCTTTATCAGCGATATGAATTGGCTCACCATCGGCGGGGACATTCGGCGCAGCGCGAGCGGGAGGATAACATGCCGAAGCGTCTGCATGTAGGATAGACCCGAGGCGCGGGCTGCCTCGATCTGCCCCTTATCGACGGATACGAGACCACTGCGTACGATTTCGGAGATCATCGCCCCTTCGAAGATGCTCAGCCCGACGACCGCCGCCCAAAAGGTCGGAATGCGGATGCCGGCTTGAGGCAGAATCATGCCGATGAAAAAAATGATCAACAGGAGCGGCAGATTACGGATGGCATCCACGAGGATGGCGACCGTCCTCGAGACGAAGGCAACCCTCGTATACCTGACGGTTCCCAGCACGGTTCCGATGATAAAGCTGAATAGAATCGACAAGCCGGCAACCTGTACCGTAATCCAAAAGCCTTGAAGGAGATATCGCAAATTTGGCCAGGAATATGCGCCAATAAAATCCATCTTGTGCCACCTCCCTTATAGATGAGGATTTGCAAAATCCTGAGATCGGCAAGTTTCAAAAGATATCAGTTGCTTTTGGCAAAGCGCCGCTCCATGTAATGAACCGCCTGACTGAGCGGTATGGTCAGCAGCAGGTAGAACAGGGCAACAAGCGTATACACCGGAATACCCTTGAACGTTTTCAGATTGATGATGTCCGCGTAGTACATCAGGTCAAGACCGGCGATGACGGCCAGCACGGAAGAATTCTTCACGAGATTAATCATCTGGTTGCCGATTGCCGGCAGCACGATTTTGACCGCTTGGGGGAGAATAATGTAGCGCATGGTTTGAATATAGCTGAGCCCGGAGGAGCGTGCCGCCTCGGATTGTCCTGAAGGAACAGCCTGGATACCGGCCCGGATGGACTCCGCAACGAAAGCGGCAGTGTAGACGATTAAACCGAGCGTGCCGGCGGTAAAGGGTTCCATGGCGATCCCGAGCGCAGGGACCCCGAGGAAAAAGAAAAAAACGGTCACCAGCAGCGGAATGTTGCGGATGAACTCGACATAGACGGTCCCGACCACATTGAGTATGCGAAACGGAGCGATTCGGAGGATGGCAATCAAGGTGCCGAGAACCAAACTGCCGATCAGCCCGAGGAGGCTTGCGAGAACCGTCCGACCTAGGCCTGCCATAAAATCATCCCAATAATCGATCAGGATGCTGAAATCCCACAGGTTCAATGTTCCTCACCTCCGATAGGGGGATTAGGCCAGCGTCCGGTAAGGCTTAAAATCGCTCCCTCCCCCGATCAATAAAGAGGAGGGGCGGTATGCGCATACCTGGAACGCCTTGCATTCATGAGCGGATTATTCCGGCTTGATGCCCATCCACTGCTCATACAGCCTGTCATATTCGCCGCTTTCCTTCATTTCTTTAAGCAGCTCGTTGACGGTCTTCACAAACTCGGGATTCCCTTTTTTAATGGCCATGCCGTATGGCTCATCCGTAAAATTGCCGCCGACGAGCTCGTAATTCGGATCCTGCTTCTGCATACCGAGCAGAATGGAATTGTCGGTGGTCAACGCATCGCCTTGACCTGCCCGGAGCGCGGTGAAGGCATCCTGATAGTTCTCGAATTCCAGAATCTCGGCGTCCGGCGCTTTCTCGCGGATATTTTGCGCAGAGGTCGAGCCTTTAACGGTGAGCACTTTCGTGTCTTTGTTCAGACTCTCCAGTCCTGTGATCGGACTGCCCTTCTTCACGAGAAGCGACTGGCCGGCCTCGAAATAAACATCGCTGAAGTCGACCTGCTCCTTGCGTTCCTCCGTTATCGTCATGGTGGCGATGATAATATCGATATCCCCGTTTCGCAGCATGTCGATTCGGGTTTTGGAGGTGACTTCCTTCAGCTCGAGCTTGGTCTCGTCGCCCAGGATTTTTTTCGCGAGGGCCTTGGCCATATCGATATCGAAGCCCTCCACTTGGCCGGTAGCAGGGTCCTGCAGCCCGAACAGCTTCGTGTCGTATTTCACGCCCGCCACCAGCTTGCCGCGCTTCTTGATCGCCTCAAGCGTGTCAACCTCGCCTGAACTGCCGCAGCCCGCGGCGATCAGCATGATGATCAGCGACAGCACCGCCGCGCTCCACCTGAACGTTCTGGACAATTTTCTATTCATTTCGGATCCCCCTTCAAAATCAATGTTCTTCACGGTATCAATCATTAAGGTCATGAATGAATCATCCCGAGACCAAGGAAGCCTCGCTTGATTTTCGGGCTAATGATGCAGCAGCCGGCTTAGAAAGGTTCGCGCCCTCTCTTCGCGCGGCTGCGAGAAAAACTCGGACGCCGTAGCGTCTTCGATAATCTTGCCTTCATCCATGAAGACGATCCGGTCCGCCGCTTCCCGGGCAAACCCCATCTCATGAGTGACGATGACCATGGTCATGCCCTGGTGGGCAAGCGAACGCATGACGTCCAGCACTTCGCCGATCATCTCGGGATCGAGGGCCGAGGTCGGTTCGTCGAACAGCATGATTTTGGGATTCATCGTCAGTCCGCGGGCGATCGCCACGCGCTGCTGCTGCCCGCCGGACAGCTGGGAAGGATAGCTGTCCGCTTTATCCGCAATGCCGACGCGCTTGAGATAGGTCATCGCCTTGTCCGTGGCTTCGGCTTTGGTCATACCCAGCACCTTCATCGGTGCAAGAATGATGTTATCGATCACCTTTTTGTGCGGATACAGGTTGAAATGCTGGAATACCATCCCGATATCCCGCCGGAACCGGTTGATATCGATTCGCTTGTCATGCAGCCTGACGCCGTTTACAACGAGCTCGCCGTCCGTGATGCTCTCGAGCCGGTTGATGCAGCGCAGCAGCGTGCTTTTCCCCGAGCCGGACGGCCCGACGATGACCACGACTTCCCCTTGCGAAACGGTCAGGTCGATTTCTTTCAGAACGTGAAAGCTTCCGAAAAATTTGTTGACGCGTTTGAATTCGATCAGCAGAAATCTCCTCCTATTCGCTGAATGTTGAAATGCAGCCTGAGCCGGTTGTTGTCCAGACTTTCCTGCCAGGCTCTTTTTACACTGGTATGGCAAAGAATGCTTGTTCCATACCAAATTCAGAAAAATTTAAGTACCAAGGGGGTGTAACGTAGGCTATAATAGGGGGCGTTCGGAAAAGAGGGGAAATGAATGGAGAAACGCGCCAAACTTATGGAAATCGACCTGGTTCGAGGCTTTGCGATGATGGGCGTGCTGATGGTGCATGCGACATCGTTCGCGACGGTCCAGATGCGCGGGGACGATTTTTTTGGCTTATACAACTTTTTGAACATATTTTCTAAAGTCGGTACGACGACGTTTATTTTTCTGAGCAGCTTCGTGCTGTTTTACAACTACTATCACCGTCCGTTTCGGGGCAAAGACCTTGCCCGGTTTTACCGCAACCGGCTGATGTATATTCTGGTGCCGTATTTTATCTTCTCGGTGCTGTTTTTTACGGTGGCTTGGTACCATCGGGGAGGCGTGACCGACGTCTCTGCGATGCTGGATAGCTTCTGGCCTAAGCTGGCTACGGGAAAATCGTACACGCATTTGTATTTTATTTTCATCAACATTCAATTCTACTTGCTGTTTCCGCTGGTACTGCTCCTGCTGAAGCGCTTCAGGGGCTTTGCTGCCATCTGCGTACTGGTCGGGATCGTGCTGCAGTGGATTTTCTACTTGGGGAATGACGCGTGGTGGCATGTGACGAACCGAAACAGCTGGTCGCTGTCGTTTCTGTCATATTACTTCCTCGGTGCCTGGATGGGGATTCACTATGAGCGCGTCAAATCCTGGCTGACCGATGCCAAGCATGCTGCAAGGCCGCTGCTTCGAAGGTTCGGCTGGGCCGCGCTGTGGACAACGTGGATCGCCAGTGCGCTGGTTCATATCGGGCTGCGTTATAATCAGAGGCTGCATGGAATCGAGGTTCACCCGCTTGTCTATGACGCGTTCTGGAACGTGCATACGCTGACCACGGCGCTGGTCATGATGCAGACCGCTCTGCGCCTCGGCGGCAAGCGGAGCCTGCTGGTTCGCGGCTTTCGAAGAATCGGGGTGTATTCCTTCGGGATTTATCTGGTGCATCCGCTGGTGCTGCTCGTTTACCGGGACTATCGGCCGAAGACGGATAATTCCTGGTTTCTGCTCGCATGGTATGCTGGCGGACTGGCGGCGGCGCTGGTCGTCTCCTACTTGCTGGTGTACGGCATTCGCCGGCTCGGGGGCTGGACATGGGTCCTGTTCGGCAAGCTGCCGGGCCGGGAGCGTCCGGGCTCGGCGGGGTTACCGGCGCAAGCCGCTTCGACACCAGGCATTACCAAGGCGGCACCGTAAACGCTCAGGATTAGCCGCAGCTCTTCCCCAGGATGACATAAGCGGCTCGGTCCGTGGACAACAAATAAGGGGGGCTCCCGGCAGAAGGCATCTGCCAATGGGAACCACCCTTTTTGTGTCGTCCTACAAATGTGCTGTAGTTTTTTTCGTGCCGTTGTCATGAAAGCACTTGGAAACGGGGATCGACAAGGATCGCTTCCGCCGTTTCCTCGGGCCGCTTCAGCGTCGTATCGTACAGGAACCGGCGATTCGACGGCATGGATTCCAATTTGTCCAGCAAAAATAAGGAGCGTTCCAGGGAATCGATATCCCCTCTTGTTGTCAGCCTTTCGGCGATTTTCTCCTTGTCCGCCCGCAGCACAGCATATTTTAAGCTCACATCCAGGTCGGACAACTGCCCGCAAAACCACTCGAGCTCATCCTCTACGACAAAATCAATAACGACATTCAGGCCTTGGTGCAGCATATTTCGCGTTAGTGCCAGGATGTTCCTCCATGTTACGCTTAAGCGTTCATCCCATGAAAGCGGGAGCTCATGATGCAGCATGTGCAGCAGCAGATCGCCTTCAATCAGCACGCATCGTTCCACGCACGCTGCCAACATTTTTGATGTCGTTGATTTTCCAACGCCAAGCGGACCCGAAATCAAGTACAGCAGGTTGGGATTCGTTTCTTTTATCAAAGGGATCATCCTTTCCAAAGCGTGCGGCCGAAATTTACTTGGGGCTTGGCGCAATACAGCACATAAGCTGTTCAGTTTAGAAACCGTGTTCCGTTCGCTTACAGTATACCATGGCCTAAGAAAGCAGCGGCACGAAATTTCAGGATGCATCCCTGATTTTCGGCAGCGGAAGGATTGGCATCCCGGCCATCGTATAAAGTTTGGGTGTTATGCGTTACGAGCCGAAGGCATATCGCCGTATCATCAGAAGCGGCGGCAGGAAATCGGCAGTCAAGTACATTCGTTACAGACAAGAAAGCGGGGAGGATGACATGATGGGATTGAGCGGCAATTTATTGGTAAACGGTTTCATTCGTGCAGACGGCAAACGTCTTGTCAACGGGGAAGGACAAGAAATTTTGCTTCGCGGGGTAGGACTTGGCAGCTGGCTGCTGCCTGAAGGATACATGTGGAAGATGCCTGATCAGGGAGATCGGCCGCGGCGGATCGAGGCTATGGTGAAGGACCTGATCGGAGAAGAGAAAGCAGCGCTCTTCTGGGAGACTTATTACGACCGGTATATCGGCGAAGCGGATATTCGGCAGATCGCGGAGCAGGGCTTTAACTCCATCCGGCTCCCGATCAATGCCAGGGTTGTTATGGAGGAGGGGCAGCAGAAGCCTTTTCACTTCCATGAAGGCCATCTTCGGTTGATCGATCGGGTGATCGATTGGTGCAGGTCGTACCGGCTGTATGTTATTCTGGATTTACATGGAGCGCCCGGAGGACAGACCGGAGGGAATATTGATGATTCGGCGCGTGATCTGCCGGAGCTGTTCACTGATCCGCTGAATACCGAGCGGACGGTGGCGCTGTGGCGGATGCTGGCCGAGCGCTACAAGGATGAGTGGATCGTCGCCGGCTATGATCTCCTGAACGAGCCGCTGCCGGATTGGTTCAGCGAGTATAACGACCGGGTCATGCCGCTCTATCGGGAAATTACGGCAGCCATTCGGGAAGTGGATCAGCGGCATATGATCATTTTGGAAGGCGTGCACTGGTCGACGGATTGGCAAATATTCGACGATCATTTTGACGATAACCTGCTGCTGCAATTCCATAAATATTGGAACAATCCGGATACGGAGAGCATTCAGAAGTATTTGGATCACCGGGAGCGATGGAATGTGCCCATCTTTATGGGCGAAGGCGGCGAGAACAACCCTCAGTGGTATACGGGGGCGTTCCGGTTGTTCGAGGACCATAATATTTCGTGGAATTTCTGGACGTGGAAGAAGATGGACACAAGCAACTCACCGTACTCGATCCGCAGGCCGGAAGGCTGGGAAAAACTGACGGGCTATCTTGAGGGCGGAGTGAAGCCTTCCCAAGAAGAAGCCGAGGCCATCCTTCAGACGTACTTGGACAACCTTCCGCTGGAAGCTTGCGACGCCTATCCGAATGTATCGCGTTCGCTGTTCCGGCAGCTGCCGATCCAGATTCCGGCTGAATTTTACGGCTACCGCGGGGAAGGCGTTTCTTATCACGTTGGCACGAAGGCAGAAAGAAACATCGGGCTGCGGGTAAGCGACGGCGTCCCGATGCGGATGGTGACCGGCAAGGCCGAGAAGCCGAGCTACGCGCCGGAAGGCGGCAAGCCGTGGGAAACGGACAATCTGGTATGCGTGCAGCTGCAGGCAGGAGACTGGCTCGCCTATGAAGCTTTGTGCGCCCAAGCGGCTGCATACCAGCTCGATGTCCGGGCGCTGCTTCCGGAAGGCAGCGCAGAGTTAACGCTGCGGATCGGGGACAGGGAGCTGGGGAAGCTGTCTGTCAGCGGTGAAGGATGGCAGGTGTTCAGGCTTGCTTCGGAGCTTGTGGTCGAACAAGGGCCGGTCCATCTCGTGATCGACGTAAGCCAAGGTTGGGTCGAGCTGGATTGGGTGGAGTTTTCGTAAGAACAAGGAAGGAGAGGATGTCGCTGTGACGCAGAGGGCTTCAATCTCGGAAGGTTTATGCCAATGGCTGAACGGCCTGGAGCTGGAATCCAAGCAGCATACGGCAATGATGCTGCTGACCGTTACGGAGGATTTATGGCCGCATACCGCCATGGTCAGCGCCGGGGAGGTGCTGGCACTAACCCGGAGCACGATCCGGATCGCGCTGTGGCCGGGCACGGTAACGATGGGCAATATTCTTCGTTCCGGCCAAGCTACGTTGGTCGCCATTCATGAGGGGGCGGCCCACTACGTGCGGCTTGCGCTGCGCGCACTTCCGGATGTGCCGGACGCCCGCCATCCCCGGCAGCGATTTAGCGCCGAGGTTGTGGCGGTTCGGGAAGACCGGGCGAAGTATGCGGATATCCTGTCCGCCGTTACGATCCGGCTGCATAACCCGAATGACGTGCTGGAGAGATGGCGGGAGACGCTTCGGGAGCTTCGGCAATAATGGCAATAATACGGCCCTTTCGATGAAGATATACAGCTGCAAGAAATCCCCGGCGGTAAAACCGGGGGTGTCTTGCTTCGGTCTTCAGAGCGGATAAAACGCGGCGATTGCCCGTCAGATCGGGCTTGCGCACCGGTTCATTATGGTGTACGATTATTTTTTCAAATTATTTGCTATCGAAGCGCAGATGTGGTAAGATATGAATATCGAAATCGACCTGAATTCACATATTGTAGAGGGTTGTCATTTCAGATAACCTTGTGCAATATGTGAATTTTTTTATTCCGCTTGCGAAGAAAAAAAGGTCATGTAAATACAAATCAAGGAGGATTCCCCCATGCAAACAGGAACTGTTAAATGGTTTAATGCTGAGAAGGGCTTCGGTTTCATCGAAGTTGAAGGCGGAAACGATGTATTCGTTCACTTCAGCGCGATCCAAGGCGATGGCTTCAAGACGCTGGACGAAGGCCAACGCGTTGAGTTCAACATCGTTGAAGGCAACCGTGGACCACAAGCTGAGAACGTTGTAAAACTGTAAGTACGAGCGAGGACTGCCCTTAATGTGTCACATTAAGGGCAGTCCTCTTTTCGTTTTTCAACAAAAGCAGGATGTTCAGGGGTTCCTGCGGAGGCGGGCTGTCTTGCAGCCAAGCGTCCATTTGCAGGAGAGTTGTTTTTCGATTTCTAACGACAAGCACAAGGAGGAGCGTTATATGTATTCGCGTAAAAACTCGATGGAAAGTATTCCTGAGGAAATTACGGAAGTGTGGGCATGCACGAAGGAAGACTGCAAAGGGTGGATGCGGGACGATTTTGCGTTCGACACGGAGCCTGTGTGCCACTTGTGTCATTCCCCTATGGTCAAGGAAACGAGAAAGCTTCCCCAGCTCATCAATACGAACAAACAGCAGAAATCGCTCAGCAAGGGAATCCAGATTAACGGAAGCAGCAGCTAATACCCAGAGATAGAGCCGGAAGAAGGGAGAGCGTGGGTTCGCTCACGTAATGCTCCAATACCTGGAAATTCGGCCGAAACTGATTCATCGGATGGAGTTTGGTTAGGTAATACACATGTCCCTGTCATTGGTTCAGATTTTTGGACGAATCTGCAGGGGTGTAATTATTTAAAGGGAGTGAATCATATTGAACACGCATACCGAGGTACTCAAGCGCAACATCGACAACATGATCATTCAGGATAACCAAGGAAGCCTCAATGATCAGGAAAAATTCATCATGCAGAAGCTGATGCGCGAGAAGTTTCAGCAAGAGCATGAGAGCAAGCATGAGCAGCGCGAGCAGGAGAAATCGGAGTAACCGAATGACAGCAGCTTAATATATATTGAGAACATGAGCGAGAGCGAGCATTAGCTTCCCGCTCATGTTTTTTTGTGCGCAATTTTATTGTTCGACGACCCCGGCACGCAATGCTGAATGAGTCTAGCAAGCCGGATTCCCGAAATCACCCGAAAAATGAGCACCCCGAAACGAAATCTGAAACCTTACGAGGGCATGTCGTGTGGGACTACAATATAGCTAAAGATTTGAAAGGGTTTACAAAAATAGAGAGACTCAACCTGGAGGTCATAACCATGCGCAATCAACCCCATGCCGAACCTGCAGCAGAGACCGGAGCGGGCCGGGCGCCTGCGCCGCCCCTTGAGGACGGGAGGAAGCTTGCCCGAAGCCGATGGCTCAAGAAGCTTTACAGCCAGCGGCATCTGCAGATCATGGCGCTGCTTGGCGTCATCTGGATGATTATTTTCAACTATATCCCGATGTACGGCGTCATCATCGCCTTCAAGGAATTCAACATCATCAAGTCCATTGGCGAGGCCCCTTGGGTAGGACTGGATCATTTCAGGGAATTTTTCTCTAACGACGATTTTAAAACAGTTATGCGAAATACGCTCGGGATCAGCTTGCTGAAGCTGTGCATCGGGTTTCCGCTGCCGATCATTTTCGCGTTGTTTCTGAATGAAATCCGTTCGTTTCGCTACAAGCGGACGATCCAGACGATATCGTATTTGCCGCACTTCATCTCCTGGGTTATCCTGGGCGGCATTCTGATGACCTGGCTTGCCGACACCGGCGTCATTAACAAAATCCTGCTCGCGCTGAACATGATTGATCAGCCGATTACGTTCCTGGCTGAGCCGAAGTATTTCTGGGGCATCGTCATTACGTCGGATATTTGGAAGGAGCTCGGCTGGTCCGCGATCATCTACCTGGCGGCCATCGCCAGCATCTCGCCGGAAATGTACGAGGCTTCCACGATCGACGGAGCGGGGCGCTTTCAGAAAATGTGGTATATCACGCTTCCGAGTATTAAGGCGACCATCTCCATTCTGTTAATCCTGGCCGTTAGTGGTGTGCTGAGCTCCAACTTCGACCAGATCCTGGTGCTTCGCAACCCGCTGAACGAAAGCGCAAGCAACGTCATCGACATCTTTGTTTACCATACGGGCTTGCAGAACGGGCGCTATTCCTACGCTCAAGCTGTTGCGCTGTTCAAGTCGGTGATCGCGATCATCCTGCTGCTGATTGCCAACCGGGTTACCAAAAAACTGAACGATACATCCCTGTTCTAACGAAAGGAGGCAGCGGCAAACGATGTTTAAACGCAAAACAAAGGGCGAAGCCATCTTCGACATGTTCAACAATTTCGGCATGCTGATCGTATGCTTTCTGACCATTTACCCGATCTGGTACGTGCTGGTCAATGCCTTCAACGACGGGCAGGACGCCATGCGCGGAGGCATTTACTGGTGGCCGAGGGAGTTCAGTCTGCAAAATTTTGAGGCCGTCTTCCAAAGCTCCGGCATCATGACGGCCATGGGCGTTACGGTCGCCAAGACGGTCGTCGGCGTTTTTGTCCACGTCCTGTTTACGGCGATGGTAGCCTACGCATTCTCCCGCAAGGGGCTGATCGGCGGCAAGTTGTATATTTTTCTCGGTACGGTCACGATGTTCTTCACCGGCGGGCTCATTCCGACGTACCTGCTGATCAAGGATCTCAATATGCTGGACAGCTTCCTGGTGTACATCATTCCCGCCATGTTCAGCTTCTTCGACCTCATCATCTTCATGACGTTCTTCCGGGAAATTCCGGACGGGCTTGAAGAAGCGGCGAAGATCGACGGGGCGAACGATTGGTCGATCTTCCTGCGGGTCGTGCTGCCGGTCTCGATGCCGGTCATCGCCACCATCGCCCTGTTCCACGGCGTGTACCAATGGAACGACTATTTCACGGGTGTGATCTATATCAACAACACGGATCTGCAGCCGATCCAGACCTACTTGTACAAGGTCATCGCGCAGTCCAGTTCGAACCAGATGATGGCCCAGGTGCCGGGAGGCATCTCCAAGACGGTGACCTCGCAGTCGATCAAAATGGCGACTATGGTCGTGACGACGCTTCCGATCGTGTTCGTCTACCCATTCCTGCAGCGTTATTTCGTCAAAGGGATGATGATCGGCTCCATCAAGGGTTAAACCGTAATCGGCCGCGGAGCGCCAGGGCATGTATGCAGCAAGGGCGGCGCTTCCGGACGGCCGGCGGGGCAACCGCTGGAGGTACTGCCGAAGCAAGGGTAGTTTCTCTTGCCACTCCTGGCAAGGGTTCTATATAATCATATCTCTAAATAAGAAAAGGGGAAAAACACATGAGCAAGATGCTTAAGCC
The DNA here is from genome assembly GCF_038003785.1 of Paenibacillus sp. FSL W8-0919. NCBI lineage: Bacteria > Bacillati > Bacillota > Bacilli > Caryophanales > Paenibacillaceae > Paenibacillus > Paenibacillus sp. FSL W8-0919. The sequence continues at coordinate 657,590 of NZ_JBBOPV010000001.1, read as the reverse complement.
AAAGAGCCTTCTGCTGTTGATGTTCGCGCTGGTCATGGCCTTTACGACAGCATGCTCGTCCGGCGGCGATAACAAAAACGCCTCCGAGAAGGAAGGGGAGCAGTCGCCTCCTGCAGAGGAAGTGAAGCTGACCCAGGACGATCCGGGCTGGAAGGTGGACACATCGCCGATCACGTTCGACTGGTACATCAACTTCGCCTGGTTCCCGAACAAATGGGGAGAGGACATCACCTCCCAATACGTAACGGAGAAAACCGGGGTTAACATCAACTTTATCGTCCCTGCCGGCAATGAGACCGAGAAGATGAACACGATGATCGCCTCCGGCACGCTTCCGGATTTCATCACGCTGGACTGGAACAATGACGCGGTTAAGAAAATGATCGAGGGTGAGCTCGTCCTGCCGCTGAATGAGCTGGCGGAGCAATACGATCCGTATTTCTTTAAAGTAACCGATCCCGGGAAGGTATCGTGGTATACGAAGGACGACGGCAACATCTACGGCTATCCGAACGCGTCCTCTTCGCCGAAGGATTACGAGAAGTTCAGCGACAACATCACGTCCAACCAGACATTCCTCGTGCGCAAGGATATGTACGAGGCGCTCGGCAAGCCGGATATGCGCACGCCTGAAGGTTTCTTGAAAGCGCTTGAAGATGCAAAGAAGATGTTCCCGGACGTGAACGGGCAGCCGCTGATTCCGCTTGGCCTGCACGACTTCCACGAGAAGGGCAACTATTCGCTAGAGAGCTATATCCAAAACTTCCTGGCGATCCCGCTGGAGAAGGACGGCAAGCTGTATGACCGCTCCACCGATCCGGAATACGTGAAATGGCTGAAGACGCTGCGCCAGGCGAATGAGAAAGGGCTGCTGTCCAAGGATATCTTCGTGGATAAGCGTCCACAGATGGAAGAGAAGATTGCGCAAGGCCGCTATTTCGCGATGCTGTATCAGCGCAGCGACATGGCTAACCAGCAGAACGTGCTTTACGCGAACGATCCGAACTCCGTATATATTGCGGTAGACGGACCGGCCAACTCCAATCTGGATCAGCCGACGCTGTCGGGACCATCGATCTCCGGCTGGACGTTAACGCTGATCTCCAAGGATGTTAAAGACAAAGCGCGCGCCATCCGCTTCCTGAGCTATTTGATCTCCGAAGAAGGACAGCGCGACCTGTATCTCGGCAAGCAAGGCGTTACTTGGGATACGATTGACGGCAAGGACCAGTTCCTCCCTGAGGTTGTGGAGCTGCTGAACAGCGACCGCGGCGCGTTTGACAAAAAATACGGCGCGTCCCACACCTTCTGGATGATGATGGACACGAACATGACTCCGGCATGGGCGCCTCCGGCCGTCGAGCCGTTCAAGCAGATGGAAGACTGGACGCGCGGCAAGGCCCACAGCTTCTCGCAATTTGATCAGCTTGATCCGGACGGCAGCTCCGAGGAAGGGATCATTAACGACAAGGTTCTGACGGAATGGGGCAAGACGCTGCCGAAGCTGCTGCTCTCCTCCTCAGATGCGGAGTTTGACCAAGCATGGAACGATTACTTGGCTAAACGCGAGTCGCTCGGATTTGCGAAAGTGCAGGAATACAGACAGAAAGAATACGAGGAGAATGTGAAAAAGCTTGAGGAATTCCTGAAATAATGAAAGGAACCCTCTTGAGGTGAACGGCTGCTACTATTTGCGGCGAGGTTGACGCTAACTAGTTGCTCCAATAGATGCGAAGGTACCCTATTTCATTTGATGTCGAAATAGGGTGCCTTTTGGCATGTCAAGCGATATGATAGGAGCATATCCGGCTTGTCGCAGGAAGAGCGTCAGTTTCACGATGGAAGCGCGGACGTTAACGAAACAGGAAGTGACCGTCATGAGAAAACGATGGGTGCAGCTAATTTCATCCTTTATGTACTGGGTCGGGCGCAGGTCCATGCAGAGCCGCCTGGTGGCCGCCTATATATTGATTTTGCTCATTCCGAGCATCATCGTGTCGAATTACTTTTTTCAACAGATTCGGGATACGTATATCAGCGATGCGCTGAACCAAAACACGTTCCTGCTGGAGACCGAGAAGATGAACATGCAGAGCCAGATCGAGTCGATCGAGATGGCGGCGCAGCTTGCGATCTCTGACCAGGCCATCAAGGATTACCTGGGGATCGAGGAGGAGCTCAGCTCGGCTGCGCTGATGGAGGTGGCGTGGGGGCCGTCCAAGGACATCCAGCGGATTCAGACGAATAATCCTAACATCGCACACCTCCGCTTGTTCACCGGCAATGAGCATGTCATGGAAATGTGGCCGATTATATTCAAGGAGAGCCGCATTGCCGCGGAGCCCTGGTTCGCCCCGATGAAGTCGCAAGGCGTTAGCGAGCTGTGGGTATTCAATCACCGGGATCCGGACATTCTTCAGCGCTACGCTACAGACGTGCCCGAGGAGCAGCCGAAGGTGTCCCTGATCCGGCGGGTCGGAAGCGGTGCCGAGGACGGGCTTATTCAGGTCGATATGCTGCTTAAGTATTTCGCGCCGAAGACGTTCGGAGGGATTCATGATACCGGCTCGCAGATGGTGATCGTGGATCGGGACGGCCAGTTCTTCATGGATCGCAGGCAGTCCTTCATGACAAGCCGCGAGGGGCTGAGAGACGAGGTCGAGACTCAGTTCAAGAAGCTCCTAAAGGAGGAAACCGATCCTGAATCGGACCGCATCGTCCATTCCCGGTTCAGCGTGGACGGGGCGTCGTACCTGCTCATCGCCGCGCCGGTGGAGCGTTTGCAGGCACATGTGCTGAATGTCGTTTCCCTGGAGGGCGCGTTAAACAATGTCTCCAAGGCACAGTGGCAGATCATAGCGGCGAACGTGATCCTGATCATTTTGCTGTCGTTCATCACGTACTATTTGAACTCGATTATTTTGAAAAATTTGCGGCGCCTGACCGACACGATGAAGAAGGTCCGCAAGGGCGAGGTTTCCTCCGGTATCGATATCCGGGGCGGCGGCGAGGTCGGCGAGCTAGCGCATCATTTCAATAAGCTGATCCGCACGATTAATGAGCTGATTGCTCAAGGGATCCGGAAGCAAGCCGTCACGAAGGAAGCAGAGCTCCGAACGCTGCATAGCCAGATCGACTCGCATTTCCTGTACAACACGCTCGAAAATATCAAGATGCTGGCCGAAATCGAGGGACAGCGCACGATCTCGGATGCGTTAACCTCGCTGGGCGGCATGATGCGCTACAATTTCAAGTGGTCGGGGGAATACGTCAAGCTGAGGGATGAAATCCGCCATATTCGCAATTACATTGATGTTATGAATATCCGGTACGATGAGCCGATTGAGTTTGAGCTTAATATACCTTCGGAATTCATGGAGCTGGAGGTGCTGAAGATGTCGCTGCAGCCGATCGTGGAAAATGCGGTGAAGCACGGCTGGCCGGACGGCTCGGCCGAAGCGAAGCGGATCCAGATCGATGTGGTGGCCTGGGAGGAGGACCGGATTACGATTTACGTGAAGGATAACGGGGTTGGCATCGAAGCCTACCGTCTGGGCAGGCTACGCGAAATTTTGCGCACGGTGCATGATGAGGATCTTCCGTCCGGAGATTACGGGCGAGGCGGGCACCAGGCCGGAGGCATCGGGCTCCGGAACGTGCATCAGCGGATCAAGCTGTTCTACGGGAATGAATACGGCTTGGACGTGAATAGCGAAGCAGGCGGGTTTACGCTGGTGACGATGACGTTTCCGAAGGTGTTGTTAACGGGAGGAGGAGGCGGACATGAGAAATCTGTTGATCGTGGATGACGAGAAGAACATCCGCTTCGGATTGAAGATGATGATCGAGCGGGAGTTCCCGGAGGCGTACGATATCCGGATGGCTTCGCAAGGGGAGGAAGCGCTGCAGCTGCTTCGCGCCCAGCCGGCGGACATCGTGATAACCGACATCCGAATGCCGGTCATGGACGGCATCCGGCTAATCGAGTCGCTGGCCGAGCTGGAAGGAACGGGGGCAGCCAAGCCGGTCGTGCTGATCCTGAGCGGCTATGAGGACTTCGAATACGCAAAGGCCGCGATCCGGTATCAGGTGAAGGAATATCTCCTGAAGCCGATCCGGCGCGAGGAGCTCTTCGCCGCCCTTCGCAAGACGGAGGAAGCGCTGATTCGGCAGGCCGAAGTGGACAGCCGCATGGCCGCCACCGACGTGTATCTGCAGCAGCTGCAGTCTCACCGTCTCAAGGAGCTGCTGGAGCAGCCGGAGGATACCGACATTGATTTGGCGGCAGCAGCCGAATCGATCGGCTTCGAAGCGTACGTCAAGCCGTTTCGGGTGGCTGTCATGAAATATAAGTACGAAGACGGCAACACGATGAACAAGGATGAGCTGAAGCAGCTCGTGGAGAAAATGATGGAATCCGTCGAGGGGCGGATCAGCGCCAGCGTTTTGGACGGCCGGGGGAGGCTCGTGCTGGTCGGCAGTCCCGATGGGCAGTTCGAGAAGCTGGCGCGGCAGTTTGCGGAGCGGGAGATGGACGGATTATTCGTCGGCATCAGCCGGGAAGGCTCCCGGATCGAGGATGTCCGGATCTGCTACAATCAGGCGCTCCTCGCGCTCAGCTACACCTTCATTCAACCGAACATCCGGCTGATGAATCATGAGGACATAAACGGCGAGCTGCGCAGCTATCCGATGCCGGAGGAGGATATCCGCAAGCTCGGCAATATGCTGGGCACCGGGCGCGACCGGGAGATCAAGACGCTGCTGCTGGATATTTTTCATATCGGGGATATGCCGCATGTGGATATCGCTTATCTGGAGCGCGTCGGCAAGCAGATCAATGAGCAGGTGCTCGATGAAGTTTTCCGCGTATACGGGGAGTCGATGGTCGAGGTGCTCAAGCTCTACCGGAGGGTAGGGACGATGGATAATTACCGTCATTTTCATGCGTATTACCGCAGTCTCGAGCACCTGCTGCTGAGTGTGAACGAATATATTCAAGGCATCCGGTCCGCTCATAGCGAGCATTCCGAGATGAAGGCAGCCATCGCTTATATGGAAGAGAACTATCACCGACCGCTGAACATGGCGATGGTCAGCAATCACGTGTCGCTTAATTATTCGTATTTCAGCGAGGCATTCAAAGCCCATACGGGCGAAAACTTTGTCGCTTATTTGAAGAAGCTGCGGATCTCGCGGGCCAAGGCATTGCTTCAGGACGGGGCGATGAAGCTGGCCGATATCGGCAAGGCGGTCGGATTCGAGAACACGAAGCAATTCTCGCGCGTGTTCAAGGAGCTGGAAGGCATATCGCCGCATGAATACCGCATGAAGCTGCAGGCTGACGCGGAGCTGGGGCGGGGATAGAGAAGTGGAGTCGCTCCGTCCCTTGCCATGCTGAGGATTCAAAGCATCTCGTCACTAAACGTCAAAAAAAGACACCTTGAACGCTCTTCACGGCCACGGTACTTTCCGGGGCACAGACGTCCAGGTGTCTTTCGTATATATGGGATCATGTGGCCATAATCCTTAAATGCATGGATGTGATTATTTCGAGGTCGTTTCCAGAGAGGACAGCGTCATTTCCATCTTGCGGGTAATTTCTCTCTGCCATTTCACATCGCCAAGCTGGATGGCAAGATTCAGCAGATCCAGGTAATCGTCAATCTGCAGTGAACAACGGCGGGAAGTCGTTTTCATAAGACCATCGGCTCTCCTTTATAATTCAACTCCTCAAGCAGGAAAGGCGGTCATGGAGGCGGCCTTGCCAGCAGCGGATGTTCCGGACCCGCACGGATGTCTGTCTGAGCCCTCCACGCTTATTGCCCTATAGAACTAACTGCTTGCATCCACCGCTACAGCAGCCAGGCGGCCGCTTTCGTCCATTCTCAGCTCATTCTCACTTGTCCGGTAATGATAATCATTATCATGTAACTAATGTTTATTATAAAGACTTCCCGCGTAATTGCAAGTGATTTTCCTATCCGGCATCAAAAAAACATTAACTCATAAAGAAACGCTGCCTGTACTTTCGAGGCGAGATCCCTTCCTGCTTGGTGAAGCAGGAGGTGAAGTAGGCCCCATGGTTAAACCCCACCTCTTCGGCGATGCGGCTGATGCTCAGGTCCGTCTGAAGCAGCAGCAGCTTCGACTGCTCGATCCGGTAGCGCTGCAAATATTCGACGGGAGAGCAGCCGTATTCCTTCTGCATGCAGCGTGCGATATACACCGGATGGAAATTGATCCGGTCCCCTAGCTGCTGCACCTTGAATTCCTCCTTGTAGTGCTTCCGCAAATAAGCGGCGGCCCGTTCGGCGCAGGCGGAGGAAGGCGTGGAGACCGGTGCATCCAGGGCGGCGGCAAGCTGCTCGATCAGCTCCTGAAAGACGACCTGCTGCCGCCATAGGAATTTGGCCTGCTGCCCATGCTGGACCAAGGCGTTTAGCGTGGCCAGCAGCTCCGCCGCCTTCTCCGGCTGCGGGAGGCTTCCGAATTGCGGGATTTTGACGGAAAAATAGTTCGGCGTCATCGCCTTCAGCTCCACGATGTCTTCTCTTCTCGAAGCATCGCCGGATTCCTCCGCGCTCCATGGCCCCGACGACTGAAAGTGCAGCCAGTAATAATCGGTTTCCTCCGTGCAGCCTCTTGTACCGAAGTGATGGGTGTCGGGACGCAGAATAAGGAACATGCCCTGCCTGATTTCATAGGGATGGCCGTTCTCGGTCACGTCAAGCTGCCCCTTGACGACGACGAGCAGGTCGAAGATGCCGATGTTTTTACGGTTCGGATGCCCTCCATTCACGGGGGCACGGGTGAGTCCGCTATGAATATAGACCGGCAGCGGCGGAACGGTAAAATTCAGGATCGTCATAAAGAAAGCCCTTTCGTGATGAGTGAGGTTGGATTTTTTATAATTTACGTTCGGATACTGATATTATAACCCTAGTATACCATCTATAATTTGAAAAGGTTATCGCCGTTTGAAGCGAATTGGGCGTGTAACCCTTACATCATGGGTGGAGGTTGGAATGTTGGATAAAGATACGAAAAAATTTACGCTATGGGTTCTGGCATGGCCCATATTTATAGAGCTGTTCCTGCAGTTTTTGCTGGGAGCGGTGGATACATTGATGGTCAGCCGCATTTCCGATGACGCGGTAGCGGTGGTCGGCTTCTCGAACCAGCTGTTCCAGGCGATGACGACGCTGTTCATGACGGTGGCGAGCGGTGCGGGGATTCTGATCGCGCAGAAGATCGGCTCGTATAAAACGGGCGATGCCCGGACGATCGGCATCATGGCGGTGAGCGTCACGACCTTGATCGGCCTGGTGTGCAGCGTGATTCTGTTCGCCATGCCTGAGGCGATTGCTTCCATGCTTCAGCTGCCGGACCGGCTGCTGCCGCTTGCCGGAACCTATATCTCGATTGTCGGCGGGGGCATGGTGCTGATCGCCATGATGGCAACGATGAGCACCGTCATTCGCAACACGGGCAATACCCGCGGACCGATGTACGTGGCGATCGGCATGAACGTTATTCATGTCATCATGAACTACGGCTTTATTTTCGGCGCCTTCGGCTTCCCGCAGTGGGGCTTGACCGGGGTGGCGATTTCAACGGTGGCCAGCCGGCTGCTCGCGGTGCTGATGCTGCTGTACATGTTCCTGCGCGCGTTCGAATACAAGATCAAGTGGAAGGAGTTTCGGGTGTTTGACCGTCCGCTGTTCGGCGAAATTTTAAAGATCGGCTGGCCGCTCGGCATCAATATGTCCTGCTGGGTATTCTCGCAGCTGGTCATCTACTCGTTCATCGCTCAGCTAGGGGCAGCGGAGCTTGCGGCGCGTACGTACATGAACACGCTGGAATCGTTCTGCTTCCTGCTCGGCTCCTCCATTGCGATGGCGGCCCAGATCCAGATCGCGCATTTGTACGGGGCCGGCCGGACCCGGGAGGCGTACCGGAGCGCATATCGTGCGCTCGGCATCGGCGCAATTTACGTGATCGTCAATGCGTTCGTGCTGTATGTGTTCGGCAAGCAGCTGCTCGGACTGTTTACGGATGACAAGACGATCATTGCGATCGGCGCGTCGCTGCTCGGCATGAATCTGATCCTTCAGCCAGGCAAAATGCTCAATATGGCGCTCGGCAACTCGCTAAATGCAGTGGGCGATACGCGGTTTACGATGTATATCTCCCTCGGCTCGATGTGGATCGTCGCAACGGTCCTGTCCTACGTACTGGGGATCTATATGGGATGGGGACTCATCGGCATTTACTCCTGCATGATTGCCGATGAATACTTGCGGGGCGTCTTATCCTATTTCCGCTGGCGGGGACAGAAGTGTCTGCGCAAAGCGGAATCGCAGGCACCTGCGGATTCCGTGAAAATGCCAGGGGAATCGGTGGCAGCCGCCGGAGTGTAGCGTATAAATCATTGTGCTGCAAGCGTAGAGGTAGAAAGAAGATTGCAATTGTTTTAGTTGGCGGGGGTTGGCCAAAAAAGTGTCCCAAAGTCATCGTGAAGACTTTGGGACACGATTTTTTTAGAGAGGCGATTGCATCAGGCGGGCTTTTTCTTTTATACAATTTAAATCTTCATCTCTACATAAACCATCGTTTCAACGAATTAGATAAGCTCTATCCTTTTCCAATTGGTCAGGATATAAATCCATAAAAGTGTTAAAATCCAATTCTTCATTTGGTAGTGAAGAGATAATGTCCGATATTTCCAATTGTAAGTTGGTATATTTATTGTTATCTAAGATAATGCAGAAGGTAATATCCGTACATAAATGTAATGCTTGAAATAACTCTTTTATCTCTTTAGCCTGATTTCTTTTTGGGTCAGAAGAGACAAAATCGCAGGAGCATTGGTTGGTAATATCATAATAGTACTTCTCTGGATGTTTATGTTCCACACCCTGTGTTATGTCCCTAATATAGATATTCATGTCGATGAATTTCCCGATAATAGAATCTGGGATACTACGATCTATTACAATATGCATAAAATAACACATAGCTGCCTCCTATTTAAAAGATGAGGTGGATCATGATCAGCATCTGTTTTGGCGTTATCTGGGTTAAGAACCGGATGCTATCATTACCTAGAAAGGTACAGCAGCACACGAGTTCCTCTTTTTCCATCTAACTTACATAACAGTTTGAAATTGATAAATGTTACATCCTTGGAGTAAAAATTTCCATTCTAATAGACCGTGTTTCGATCCATCCTTGGTATGAACAGTTACAAAGTTGGAGAATGGGGCAGGGAAGAGAGAGGGAAGCCGCATTGAGAGCGCGCTCAAGGAATTTGGTTTTGAAGCTCAAATAAAATTCAAGGTAACTCCCGTTACAGCTAAGTTTTTGCCGCCAAGCCCCCTTAGTTTCCCGCATCCCTGCCTGCATGTTATATTTAGGGGAAACAGAGGATGAAGGAGAGAGTACTGTGTGCAGACATATCGCAACCATTCTCGGGGCTGGACAGGCCGTTGACGTCATGGGTGGAGGACAAGAATGAACACTACCATTTCAGATATCGCCAAAATCGCAGGCGTGGCCAAGAGCACGGTGTCCCGTTACCTGAACGGCGGTTCCGTCAGCGAGGCTACCCGGCGGAAAATCGAGCATGTCATCAAGGAAACGGGCTACATTCCAAACTCCTTCGCCCAAAGCTTGAAGGCCAAGAAGACGAGCATGATCGGCGCGATCGTACCCCGGCTGGATTCCTTCGCCGCATCTCAGACGGTGACGGGCATGGATGAGGAGCTGAGGGAGAACGGCTACCAGCTGCTGATTATCAATACAAGCCAGAATCTATCGCGGGAGATCGAGGCCCTGTATGATCTGGCAAGGCAAAAAATATCGGGGATCGTCCTGTTCGCTACGCAGATTACGGAATCCCATTTGACGGCGATCGAGGAAATCGGGATCCCGGTCATTTTTCTCGGTCAGCAGCATGAGGATGTCCACAGCATTATTTATGACGATTACACGGCGGGGTATGAGATCGGCCGATATATTTTAGCCAAAGGACACCGGGATATCGCTTATTTGGGGGTAACCGAGAAGGACGTGGCCGTTGGGGTGCGGCGCAAGCATGGATTCCAACAAGCGCTGAAGGAGCAGGCCGGCGCCTCGGCCGATTTTTATGAGAGCGGGTTTAGGATGTCGGCAGCGGTAGAAGCGGCTTCCCGTATCCTGGATAACCGGGATCGGCGTCCGACGGCCATCGTATGCGCAACGGACAATATTGCGCTTGGAGTGATGAAGGCGGCGCATATGCGGGGAATCCGGATTCCGGAGGATATTTCGGTTACCGGCTTTGGGGGCTACGATGTGACTGAAGTGATTCATCCGGGCCTCACAACGGTTAAATATGGCTACGCAGCGGGGGGACGTCTGGCCGCGCGTCAAGTCATGAAGCTTGTCCAAGAGGAATCCGTCGACACCCTGACGGTACTGGATTATGAATTTATCGAGCGCGAAAGCGTTGACAATATCGAATAGAATCGATTATACTCAAATCATCGGAACCGGTTCCAAAGCGTTGAAACACTTTGGAACTGCGTCCTTTATTTTTACCTCGGGTTGGAACCGGTTCCACTACAATGTCGCTGTTGTGATGTTGTTAAGAACAGACCAGTAAGGAGAAGGATATGAACAGAGAACAGAAATACCGCCGCCTGGAACAGGCTTCTCCCGAAGAAATGTCCGCCTTGAGGAAGAAGGTGGAGGATAGCGGCTGGAGGCAGACGTATCACATTCAGCCGATCACCGGCCTTTTGAACGATCCGAACGGGTTTGCTTATTTTGCAGGTGAGTATCACCTGTTCTATCAGTGGTTTCCGCTCGGAACCTACCACGGGCTCAAATATTGGTACCACACGGCATCGAAGGATTTGGTCTTTTGGCGCAATGCCGGAATCGCGATCGAGCCGCAGGATCCGCATGATTGGTATGGCGCCTACTCGGGGAGCGGTATCGTGAAGGACGGCAAGCTGCACTTGATGTACACGGGAAATACCAGGGATCGGGACTGGAACAGACGCTCCTTCCAGTGCATGGCCGTCATGGATGCAGCGGGAGCTGTCACCAAGCTTCCCGAGCCTCTCATCGATCATGTGCCGGAAGGATATACCGAGCACTTTCGCGATCCGAAGGTGTGGAAGGATCCCGATCTGTACCGCTGCGTCATCGGCGCCCAGAGGGAGGACGCCACCGGGACCGCCGTCATGTATGAGTCTTCGGATTTGCTCAATTGGCGCTTCGCCGGGGAGATCAAGACCGGGCTGAAGCATTTCGGCTACATGTGGGAATGCCCCGATTATTTTGAGCTCGATGGCCAGGGGGTTCTTCTCTTCTGTCCCCAAGGGATAGAGCCTGATGGGGATCGCTTCCGGAATGTCTACCAATCCGGTTACCTGGTCGGCAAGCCGCTGAACCGGGAGACGCTGGATTTTGAACACGGTGCCTTTCATGAGCTGGACAGAGGCTTTGATTTCTACGCGCCGCAGACGATGGAGGATGATCAGGGGCGCCGGATCTTGGTCGCCTGGATGGGGCAGGCGGAGATCGGCTACCCGACGGATTCGCACGGCTGGGCGCACTGCCTGACGCTGCCGAGGACGCTGGAGCTTCGGGACGGCAAGCTGGTGCAGCAGCCGGTGCGGGAGCTGGAGAAGCTGAGAAGAGAGCGCCGCGAGGTACAGGACATCCTAACGAATGAGAAAAAGTCATATGCAGGCGTGAGCGGAACCGCATTCGAGCTGATCTGCGAATTTGCCGATGTGAACGCCGAATCCGTAGGCATCGAATTTCGGGCCGGTGAAACGGAGCGTACCGTCATTCATTATGACTTCGAGCGGCAAATCCTGACGCTTGATCGCTCGGAGGCCGGTGAGAGGATCGACAGCAAGTACGGCTCGACCCGGTCATGCAGAGTGCAGACGAAGTCCCTCAAGCTCCATTTGTTTGTGGACACTTCCTCGGTGGAGTGTTTTATCAACGACGGGGAAGAAGTGTTTACTAGTCGTATTTTTCCACACCCCGACAGCACGGGCATTCGGTTTTTCGCCAATAACGGCAGTGCCGGCTTGAAGGTAGCCAAATGGGATTTGGCGCAAGCCGTAAATGATATGGAAGGGAATGAATGAGCATGGCAGCTAATAACCGCGAGATTGCTAAGCAGGTCGTTGAAGCCATCGGCGGCAGGGAGAACATCGCTTCCTTTGCCCATTGCGCCACCCGGCTTCGCATTATGGTTCATGATCAGCAGAAGATCGACCAGAAGAAGGTCGAGAATATCGACAAGGTGAAAGGTGCATTTTTCAACTCCGGCCAGTATCAGATCATCTTCGGCACCGGTACCGTCAACCAAATCTTTGAAGAAGTTGAGAACCTTGGGCTGGAGAGCACAAGCAAAGAAGAGCTGAAATCCGAAGCGAAAAAATCGGGCAATGCGCTTCAGCGCGCGATCCGCACATTTGGCGATGTATTCGTTCCGATCATCCCGGTATTGGTCGCTACGGGACTGTTCATGGGGCTGCGGGGCCTCTTGACCCAGGAGACGGTGCTCGCCTGGTTCGGGATGGCGCCTGACGATATTTCGGCTAATTTCCTGATGTTCACCCAGGTGCTGACCGATACGGCGTTTGCGTTTTTGCCTGCCCTTGTCGCTTGGTCGACCTTTAGAGTATTCGGCGGAAGCCCGGTGCTCGGCATCGTGCTGGGATTGATGCTCGTCAACCCGGCCCTGCCTAACGCTTATAGCGTGGCTAACGGGTCCGAGGAAGCACTTATTATGTTTGGTTTTATCCCGGTGGTTGGCTATCAGGGATCGGTTCTGCCGGCATTTTTCATGGGGCTGCTCGGGGCGAAGTTCGAGCGTTATCTGCGAAAGCGCATTCCTGAAGCGATCGATCTGATCGTGACGCCATTCGTCACGCTGCTGGTGATGATCATTCTCGGCCTGTTTGCGATCGGCCCGATCTTCCACTCGCTTGAAGACGTCATCCTGAGCGCGGTCACGTATCTGCTGGATCTTCCGTTTGGCATCGCCGGACTGTTGATCGGCTTCTTCAATCAGATCATCGTCGTGACGGGGGTTCATCACATCTTTAACTTCCTGGAAATCCAGCTGCTGGAGCAGACGGGAAGCAATCCGTTCAACGCGATCGTTACCAGCGCGATGGCGGCTCAAGGCGCAGCCTGCCTTGCCGTCGGCATGAAGACGAAGAACAAGAAGCTGAAGGCACTTTCCCTGCCATCTTCGTTCTCGGCATTTCTCGGCATTTCGGAGCCGGCCATATTCGGGGTGAACCTGCGATATGTGAAGCCTTTTATCATGGGTCTGATCGGCGGGGGCATTGGAGGCTTCATGGCTTCGATCTTCCACTTGAAGGCAACCGGCATGGCGATTACAGTTATTCCGGGGACGCTCCTGTATCTGAACAGCCAGCTGCCGCTCTACATTTTGTGCAACCTGACGGCGATGGCGATTACCTTCGTGCTGACCTGGATGTTCGGCTTTAACGATAAAATGCTGGACGACTTGAAGACGGAAGCGAAATAACAAACACGAAAAGGGTACTGTGACTGCACTGCAAGCATGGTATCCTTTTTTTGTCATGAGAAAAAAATAATAAATCGAAAACTTTTCGCAGCCATGCCGGGGTATCTTAAGTGATTGGCCAATTGGAAAGGAGGCAGGCGCGGTTGGTACACGACCTGATACAACGATTACAACAGGAATATAGTGACGAGCTGTTCGAACAGCTATACCGGCTGTATGCGGATCGGGCGATCCGAACGGCAACGGCGATCACCGGCAGCGCGGCGAGCGCCGCGGATGTCGTCCAGGAGACCTTTATCCGGGTATACCGCAATTTGGGGATGTATGATCTGAGCAGACCGTTTGACCCTTGGTTTCACCGGATTCTCTATAACGAATGCAACCGTTATTTGAAGAAGCATGCGAGGATGGTACCTTCGGAAATTTCGGAGGAGACGGACCTTCCACCTGAGACGGACACTTACGAATTTGACCGCCACGGCGATGTTTATGAGATGGTGCAGCGGCTGGATGACGAGCATCGGATCCCCATCGTGCTGAAATACTTGAATGATCTGGCGGAGAAGGATATCGCGGACATGATGGAGCTGAACGTTAATACGGTGAAATCAAGATTGTTCAAGGCGCGGAAGAAGCTGAAGGAATGGATGCTGCAGAGACAAGGAGGGAGTCAGCATGGGACGTGAGCCATGGGAGAAAGAGTTGAAGGACGGCCTGGAAAAAGGGACGGAGGACGCGATGAAGCAGCAGGATGAAATATGGGCGTCGATTAAGAAGCGGATTGACAGCGAGCGCGCATCGCAGTCTTCGGAGCCGGCCGCGGTGCCGTTCGCCCCGCGGAAGACGAAGGCGCGCCGTTCGGGAAGAAAGACGGCCGGCTGGATGGTCGGAACGGCCGCTGCGGCGGTGATTGTGCTGGCATTAAGCGTTCAGACGCCGCCGGTGCAAGCATTTATCGACCAGGTGAAAGAGTGGTTCGCTCCCCAGAAGACGGTGGAGCAGGAGCTGGAAGGGTCGCCGGAGACGAGCGTGGATTCCCTGCATGAGAGCGCCGATTATGTCATCTATATTGACGAAAGCCGGTTCAAGATGATTCAAGGCGAAGGCGTGGATCGGATCGAGCCGGTTCATAAGCCGGAGGATGACCGCTATCCGGAAGTGTACATGGAGATCTCGCAGGACCAAGAAGCACCGAAGGCGGTATCCGAACGGCTGGAAGCCGAGCTGTCGGATCAGCCGAAGGTAGAGGCGGAAGCCATTCAGGAGCCGGTTAACGGCTTCGAAGTCCGGGCGGTAGGCGGGACGGGCGGCAAGGAATGGAATGATCCGATCGTGCGCTACTATATTTTCGATAACGGACAGGGCGGAAGCTTTGTGGTGAAGCAGCAGTATTTCCTTGAAGCGGCCGAAGGCTACGGGGCGCGTTTCCACAATATGATGAAGGAGTTCCACATTACGACGAATGCCGGGGAAAAACAGGCAGGAGAAGGAGAATAAAGAGATGAGAAATTTCAGCTTGGTGCTGGCTGCGAGCACTCCCGACGCTTCGTTAAAGGATGTTCCGTTCGTCGGCAAGACGATGGACGACATCCGGGCGCGGCTTGGGGAGCCTAAGACGACGGGCAAAGCCGGCGGCACCGCAACATGGCAGTACGACTTCGCCAAGGAGGGCTACCGGTACCCGGAGAAGGCCGTATCGGTCGATGTCCAAGGCTTGTCGAACGGCAGCATGAAGGAACAGCTCTTTGTGACATTCGGGGAGGACGGGACCGTGCAGTCTGCCTCGCTGTACTATATGGCGGATGGGGAGATTATGGAGTATCGGGTAACGGAAGACGGAGCCGTTGAGGAGCCTGCCGGGAGAGATTGAGATTGATCTGACGGGACAATGGGCGGCGGGGGTTCAGGTGAATAAGATACGGGACCAACAGAACGAGTGATGTACAATGTACAAAATTTGAAAATTCAAACAAGCATATAAAAGCGGCTCGCCTAGTGGCGGGCTTTTTTATGTTGTGAAAATAACATACGTCATTTATGTTATTTATAATCACATATAAAGTAAGATTACGTAGTTACAGATATGGTGTCCGCAAATCGAAATTTAAAGATAAAAGCCGATATATCGGAAATAAACCATGAATTAACTAGATGTAATCGCTTAATTGAAGGAATTTATTGTTTGTGATATTAATTAACATAAAATAGAATGAACTCAATAAATACATAGTATTGAGTTAGGAAATATGACATCAGAGGAGCGTGCGATCATGAAGTCCAGAACCAATCACCCTATAGCCGTCTGGAGCACGGCAGCTTTAACCGCACTAGTCATTTCGTTAACCCCGGTCGGCAGCTATGCGGCATATGCCCAGACGGTAACGGAGGTCAAAGGGACGGTTAGTACGCCTGCATCTGCATCGACAGCTGCGGCGCCGGGACGGAATACGACGGTTCCGCCGTTGTCCGAGGCTTCTAAACAGTCGACGCGTCCGAATGTGCTCGTCATCGGAACAGGCGGCACGATTGCCGGGCAGTCGACGGATGCGACCAGCTTCCAGTCCTACAGAGCAGGAACGCTGGCGATTGAGGATATGGTCGGCGAGCTGCCGAACAAGGATAAAGTTGCCGATGTAACGGCGCTCCAGTTCGGCAACTCCGGCTCCAGCGCCTATACGATGGAAGACTTATACGACCTGTCCCTGACGGTGGACAAAGCGCTTGAGACGTATGACAGCGTGGTGGTAACCACCGGGACGGACACGATGGAGGAAATCGCGTATTTCCTTGATCTGACCGTGCAGAGCGACAAGCCGGTCGTCATTACAGGAGCGATGAGGCCGTGGACGGTGATCGGTTCCGATGCCCAGGCCAACCTGTACAATGCCATCAAGCTGGCGGGCAGCGGACGCACCGCCTCGTTCGGGACGGTGCTGATGCTGAACGACACGATACATCTGGCCCGTGGCGTCACGAAAACCAACGACTATCGTACGGACACGTTCGAGACGCCGATGCTCGGGGCCGTCGGCTACATTGATGAGGAGAATATCCGCATTTACCGCGCACCGCTTCGGACAACGAAGGCGGACGGCGAGGGCAAGCCGGTGTTCGATCTGAGCAAAATTTCGAAAGCCGATCTCGCCAAGGTGGAGATCGCGGTCTCTTACCAGCAAGCTGGGGGCGGCGCGATTAAGGGCTTTGTCGCCGACGGCGCGAAGGGCATCGTCACGGCAGGCACCGGAGCCGGCGGCATCTCCCGTGAGATGAGCGCCGCACGAAAGGAGGCGATTGAGAAAGGCGTTGTGTTCGTAACGACCACCCGCACCGGTTCGGGAAGCGTCTACGGCGGGGGAGAAGGCATTATTTCGGGCGACAACCTAAGCCCGCAGCAAGCACGGATCCTGCTGCTGCTCTCCCTGTCCTTTACCGACGATTTCAATACGATCAAGGGCTGGTTCGAAACGTACGGTACGCCTGAAGTGTAAACGCGTTGTTGTCTGTTGGCTCGGTCATCCTACTGAACTTATGAAGTTCCTTCCACCATTTTATACACTTGCCGCCAGGGCATCCCTGGCGGACTTTTTTTGTTTGAACACAAAAAAACGCCCCTGCAATGTTCATTGGCAAGCGATGCATTCCAATGAACATTGCAAGGGGCATAGTGAAGTTAGGGGCGAAGCAGCCGATGATATCGATCTTAACGCTCGATATGCTCCTCAAACCAGCGAACGATGTGGCTCAAACGTCTTACCCGCAGATGCGGATGGCCGCTCCGGGACAGATTATGGTCAGCGCCAGGGAAGCGGATGAGCTGTGTCTTTCTGCCGAGCTTCTTCAAGGCGATAAACAGCTGCTCGCCCTGCTCGATCGGACAGCGAAGATCCTGCTCCCCATGCAGAATCAAGAGCGGGGTATTCACGTTCTTCACGTAGGCGAGCGGGGAATGCTTCCACAGCTTCTCCAGATCGTCCCACGGGTTGCCCCAGATCTGGTCATGCGTGAACGTATACCCGATATCGCTGACGCCGTAGAAGGAGATCCAGTTCGAGATCGAGCGCTGCGTGACCGCCGCCTGGAACCGGTCGGTATGGCCGACGATCCAGTTGGTCATGAAGCCGCCGTAGCTGCCGCCGGTTACGCCGAGACGGGAGCCGTCCACGTAATCATAGGTATTCAGGACATAATCCACGGCTTCCATGAGGTCCTGGTAGTCGCGGCCGCCATAGTCTCCCCGGACGGTGTTGACGTGAACCTGACCGTATCCATGACCGCCGCGGGGATTGGTGTAGAATACCGCATAACCGGCAGCAGCCAGCAGCTGGAACTCATGCATGAACGTGTGCGCGTACATCGCCTGCGGTCCCCCGTGAATCTCAAGCACCGCCGGAACCTTCGAGCCTTCCTGGAAATCAACCGGCTTCATGATCCAGCCTTGGATCGACCAACCGTCGGAGGTGCGGAACGTGAATACCTCCGGCTTGCTGAGGTCAAGCTCATCCCACAGCTCCTTGTTGCACTCCGTAAGCTGCTTCTCCCTGCCGTTGTCTGACGAGTAGAGGAACAAATCGCCCGGCTGCAGGGAATCGGCTGCGGCGAATACGATGTTCTCTTCCGGAGTCAGGGCGAATTGATAAACCTCGCGTTCCCCGGATACGACCAGCTCGTAGGAGGAGCCGTCCAGTGCAAAACGGCCGATGTGCACGCCGCCGTCCTGGCTGAGCTGGAGATATACCGATTGGCCGTCTCTGCTGAACAGCGGCGGCGTGCCGGCGCCGGCACGCATATCGCTGACTGCCGCATGGCCCAGCTGGATATCCATGTCCGGGAAGAGCATACGGGATTCTCCACCCGCTAGCGGAACCAGATGAATCTTGGAGAGGGTGGCGAATCCGCAGGACAGATCGCTGGCGAGCAGGAGAATGTGACGGCCGTCCGGCGTGAAAGCGATCGTTCCGATGGATAGCGACCCATCCGTAATTTGGCGGGCGTTGGAGCCGGATGCCTCGGCTACGAATACATCGTTCGTCAGTCGGAAGTCCGGATCGGGAAAAGCCTCGGAAGCGGTGCTGACACTATAAGCGATACGTGTGCCGTCCGGCGACCAGGCAAAGGACTGCACATCGAACTCGCCATCCGTAAGCTGCTTGGTTTCTTCGGCCGCAAGATCCACGAGGTGCAGATGAGACCGGCGTCCGTTCCACAATCCCGCGCCATCGGCTTTATATCGGATACGGTTGTAGATTTTCTCTTCCGGCAGCTTATCCTTCCCGCCTTGCTCCTGCGATTCTTCTTCTCCGCTCTCTTGCGCGGCATCCGCCACTTCGCTTCGCACGAGCAGCATCTTGCTGTCCGGCGACCACTTAAAGGCGCTGACGCCATATTTCAAATCGGTAACGGGGCGAGCTTCGCCGCCGCTTGCCGGCATCGTCCATACTTGAGGCTTGTCATCCTTTTTCCGCAGAAAAGCAAGCTGTTGACCGTCCGGCGACCAAGCCGGGGCGCCATCCGTTTCGCCCGCGGTGAACGGAATGTCCCGATCCGCGCCGGTTGGAAACAGCCGGATATGGGTGCGGTAGCCATCCTTTTTCTCATTAACGGTCTTATGTACATAGGCAATAGCGCCGCTGGCAGGAGATACGACCGGGTCGTTCACCCAGCTCATCCGGTACAGATCCTCAGGGGTCATCCGTCTCTTTGCAGTCATAAATCATCCTCCAATTCTAGTATATATTAATGCTCATTATCCCAGATAATGGCATGAATTACTAGATGAAAATCGAGAGAATTAACCTGGTAATTTTCATGCAAAACCGAAGATATCAGGAATATATGACAGAAATGAAGGGGGAGCTGCCCCCTGCTAAGGTTGAATTCACTCTATTAATTATCAGACGGTCAATTTATCCTCGTTTTACCTGCGCATTCCGGCCCTGACCCGGATGCGTCTCGGGAGCGTCCCAGGCAATTCGTGAGCCTCTTCTCTTTTTGGTATAATTGAGATAGACTCTCAATTGAGGATATTGCAAAAATCCAAAGAGCGACTTTCAATTAGCAATATATAGAACGAAATGGTTTAGTTCGTCTATATAATGTACCCGGAAGCGGCTGAAATCGAATTTTGCAAAATCTGAACTAGGAGTCGGCGTAAGCCGATTCTGAAGAGAAATGAATCTGCTTACTTATGCGGCCGCATAGGAAGGCCTAATATCGATAATATGCTTAGGAGGATACAGGATATGAACGTAAGTGAAGCGATCCGCACGCGCCGCAGTATCGGCAAAGTAAAGCCTGACGCCGTGCCGCAGGAGCTGCTGGAACGAATTATTGAGGCGGGCACCTGGGCGCCGAACCATAAAATGACGGAGCCTTGGCGATTTTTTGTGATGCAGGGCGAGGGCCGGGATATTCTCGGTAACGCTCTTGGCGACATTCAAGCTGCAGGTGCAGGCGACACCAGCGAAGAAGGGATCGCCGCCGCCCGTGAGTCGGGACGCACGAAGGCATACCGTGCCCCGGTCGTGATCGGGGTTGCTGTCGAGCCCTCAACGGATCCTAAAGTGATTGAGGTTGAGGAGTACGGCGCGGTATTCGCCGCCATTCAGAACATGCTCCTTGAGATTCATGGTCTTGGTCTGGGTGCTGTATGGAGAACGGGAGAGCCGTGCTTCCACGCCCTGATGAATGAAGCATTCGGCTTGAGCCCGAATGGGAAAATGCTCGGCTTCCTGTACATCGGATATCCGGATATGGAGCCGAAGCAAGGCAAGCGGCAGCCGGCAGCCGACAAGACCGTTTGGCTGAACAGCTCTAAGGACGTGTAGTTTCTCTACCGTCCCCGGTCAAAATCCGGTATAATTATCCCTGACTTTGTTGAAGTCCACGGTTCATCCGCCCCTTTGCGGCGATGGACACGGGCTAGGGGAGTGTAGTGAATGAAGCTTCGGTTTATGGAATGGGATTTGGGCGGCAAAATCATTTTTATCGCCACCTGCCTCGCGCTGGCCTCTTTCTTTTTCAACTGGCTGGATATCGGTATCGACGCGGAGAACGGGTTTCTTCAGGGCGGGGTGTTTTTTATCGTGTGCTATATTTATCCGTTCGTGAAGGTAGTACGAGAAAAGCGGATGAACAAGATTATCGCATACAGCTTCGCGCTGCTGGCCGTGCTGTTCACCATCATGTACGTGTCGTCCAGGACGATCGAATTCTTAGGGGAAACGATCCGGGGCGCTGCAGCAGGTCCGTATCTGTTCATGGTTGCTTGCGGCCTGCTGACATTCGGCATCTTCATGCGTAAATATTGACTGACGGGTTCGGGCAGCGTGTTCATCCAAAAGCGGGGGCTGGTCTTTGGGGCATTTTTTCTATTTGCCTTGAGATCAGCCCTTTTCGCGTTCAGCTCCAGGACCTATCCAAGTCAGATATTCCTGAGAAGCACGAAGCAGCTGATGGAAACGGCGTAGATGCATAATGACGCTACGGCGTATTTTTTGGCGCGGGCATTCATGGAAAAGGCGGATGCAATTCCGTTGTTCCAGATGTTGCCTATAAAAAGGATCGCGGCAACCGCAAGGGCAGCAAGCGCGATGACCAGCGTTATTTTTTCCATCCGGCATTCCTCCCTGTGTTCTTAGCTGTCTCTATTGTACATGTCCAAGTTTAAATCCCGTTTAAAGCAAGTTTAGAAATCACTTAGGCCGAGGCGGGTAACGACTAACGTTGAGCGGGATACTTGGAATTTGATATACTGGAGGAAGCGGCCGCTAACCGCATGACATTACATAATCAGGAGGGATTTCAGAATGGCCAATCAAGTTTTTACCGATGGACCTACTTTGAATGACGGCGTCAAGATGCCTTGGCTGGGCCTCGGCGTATGGAAGACCAAAGAAGGCGAAGAGGTTATTCAGTCCGTAAAATCCGCCATTGCCGCCGGATACCGCATGATCGATACAGCTGCGATCTACGGCAATGAAGAGGGTGTAGGACAAGCCATTCGCGAATCCGGAGTTTCTCGGGACGAGCTGTTCATTACAACCAAGGTGTGGAACGACGATCAGGGCTACGAGAAGACGCTGCAGGCTTTCGAAACGAGCCGCAAGAAGCTGGGTCTGGAAGTCGTGGATTTGTACCTGGTTCACTGGCCGGGTAGAGATAAGTATCTGGAGACATGGAAGGCACTTATTCACCTGCAAAAAGAGGGGCTTGTCCGCTCTATCGGTGTGAGCAACTTCCAAATCCGCCATCTGAAGCATATTATCGAGGAAACGGGCGTCGTTCCGGTCGTGAACCAGGTCGAGCTGCATCCGCTGCTCTCCCAGAAGGAGCTGCTTGCCTATGCGCGTGAGAACAACATCGTGCTCGAAGCCTGGAGCCCGCTGATGCAGGGTAATCTGGATCATCCGGTGCTGGCGCAGATCGCCGAGAAATACGGCAAGACGACGGCGCAGGTCATTCTGCGCTGGGATATTCAGAACGGCGTGATCGTCATACCGAAGTCAATCAAAGAGCATCGTATCCGCGAAAATGCCAACATCTTCGATTTCGAGCTGTCTTCCGAGGATATGGCAGCTATCGACGGCTTGAACGAGAACAAGCGCTTTGGCTCCAATCCGGACGAGTTCCTGTTCTAAATTTGAAAATAAACAAAAAAGAGCGAGACCGCCCGGCAGGGGCGTCTCGCTCTTTGTCATTTTTAACATACGTTCAATGTCCGATCATGGTTCATCCTCGTCAATCGGCAGCGGATCTCCCTTTATGCCGAGCCGTCCATCGATCACATCCGCATATAGCCGTTTCAGCCAGTTGAGATCAGTCTTCGCGTGCTCATACATTCCGACCATCAGATGCTGGGTGCTTCGGGGAACGAAGCCGCGGTGCTCCACATACAACTGATACGCCTGATTGACCCGATGCTCGGCATCCCGAATCCGGGCCTGAAGGATCGGGCCGAGGGTTTCGGGATCCGCATGTCGGGAGAAGGGGAGCGCGATATAGAGCGGGTGATGCACCGGCTCTATATCCCTGAACTTCTTCAGCAGCAGCTGCTCAAAATGCTTGCGGCCGGCATTCGTGATCCGGTAAATGGTTTTGTCCGGCCGGTTGTCGCTCTGAATCGTTTCTACCGCTTCGATATAGCCCTCCTCGGCCAGCCGGTCCACGGCATAGTATAGGGAGCCCAATTGGAGCTTGGTGTATTGGTCCATGCCGCGGTCCTTCATGATGCTGCGGATTTCGTAAGGGTGGTAGTTGCCCTCCAGCAGCAGTCCGAGAATGGCCAGCTTCATCGACATAGGCTTATGCCCTCTTACGCATTCTTGGCCTTCTTGCCAGGTACGATGACCCGCTCTTTGCCCATCATGAGCACGAAGACAAGAGCGAGGACGGCCGGCACCAAGGCCCACATAAAGGTCCTTGCAACGGAATCCGCCAGCGAGCCGATGATCTGCTCCCGCACCTGAGGAGGCATCTGGTTCATTACCTCAGGCGACAGAATGGCATCGGCGCTCAGGTCGGCGCCGGCAGGGGCGTTTCCGCCCAGATCGGCAAGACGATTATTCAGGCCGTTACGCTGAATGATGCCGAATATCGTAATCCCTACCGTCATTCCGAAGGAGCGGAGGAAGGAGTTCGTAGACGTGGCGGCGCCCCGCTGCCGTGCGTCAAAGTTATGGATGGAGGCCATACTGAGCACGGAGAAGGAGAATCCGACGCCAAAGCCCGTCAATACCATATAAACCGTCAGCAAATAACGCGGGGTATCCGGGCCGATGGTGCTGAGGCAGAAGATCCCGGCGATAAAGCATACCGCGGACAGAATCATAATGTTCCGGAATGCGGCACGGGTCGTCAGCATGCCGCCCAGCTGGCTCCCGACTACGCTGCCAAGCATCATCGGCATCAGGATCAGCCCGGAATTGGTGGCGCTGCCGCCGTATACGCCGCTGACAAAGATCGGAATGTAGATGGTCGCCACGATGAAGGTTGCGCCATAGAACAGGGCGACGAGATTGCTTGAAGCGAACAGACGCTTGCGGAACATCTTGAACGAGATAATCGGCTCGGCTGCTCGGGTCTCCGCAAACAGAAACACGATGAATAGGACGAGGAAGCCTGCGAACAGTCCCAGAATTTGCGGGGAGCCCCAAGGATAGGTCTGGCCGCCGAGCTCGAGGCCGAACATAAGGCAGATGATGGCACCGACGAGCGTAGCCGCTCCCGTCCAGTCGATCTTCTGCTTGGTGTGCCCAGGGGATTCCTTGTATGCCGTCATAATGAAGATGAAGGATACGATCCCGATCGGAACGTTGACATAGAAAATCCATTCCCAGCCGATGCTGTCGGTGATGAAGGCGCCAAGAAGCGGCCCCATGATGCTCGAGGTCCCGAAGACGGCGCCGAGCAGACCCGTCATTTTCCCCCGTTTCTCCGGCGGGAACAGGTCGAACACGATCGTAAAGGCGATCGGCATGAGGGCGCCGCCCCCGATGCCCTGAATGGCCCGGTAAATAATGAGCTGGGTCATGCTTCCGGCCATTCCGCATAAGGCGGATCCGATAAGGAAGACGACAAGCCCGAAAATGAAGAACCGCTTGCGTCCATACATGTCGGACAGCTTGCCGAAGATCGGCGTACCGGCCATGACGGCAACCATATACACCGAGGTTACCCACACCACTTGATCGAATCCTTGCAGATCGCGAATGATGGTGGATAACGCCGTGGCGACAATCGTATTATCGATTGCGGACATGAAGATCCCGAGCAGCAGCCCGGCCACAACGAGTTTGATGTTGCTTTGCTGTGCATTCATGATATGTATGCTCCTTTTTTTATATGCAAATCGATTCATATTATTCAAATTTGAATAATACGGTGGTTCTATTGTAGCCGGATTAACAGAAGTTGGCAAGAGGTTAGGAGGGAGGGGAACAGCCGGATTTATGCGGAGAAAAAAAGAGCTGTTCAGCAGGGAACGTACTCCCGCGGAAGAGCTCTAATTGAGTCGATGATTCCGGATGTTTATGCCAACCGCTAGGACGGTACGTCACTATGCCGGCTCATGGAATGAGTTCTCTTTTGTAAAAAAATTCATTAGCAGTTCATCTGAGGCGATTTCGGATCCAGCTGCATGAATTCGATCCGGTTCCCGTCAGGATCCTTGGCCCAGCACTGCCAGTTGTGATCCTTGCCCTGCACAGGCTCCACGTCGAGAGGGACGCCATGCTTGCGGAGATGCTCGGCGATTTCATGGATATCCCGCACCTCCAGGCAGAGATGCGAGAAGCCGATCGGCTGCTGCACGCGCTCCGGCTTGTTCCGGCCGCCGTAGAACAATTCGATGAATTGTCCGTCCCTGACCTTAATGTACTCAATCCATGGCCGGCCCTGATCGTCCGGAATATCGAACGCGCGGGTGAATCCGAGAATGCCGCAGTAGAAGTGCAGGGATTTCTCCATGTCGGCCACATCGAAAGCCATATGGGCAATGCCTTGAATCATGCCGTCGATTCCTCCTTAGGGTTCCAGGGAGCATTTCAGGGAAAGGGTTCACATGCGCACCTGGAGCGTCAAAATGGAATTCATTTGCCTTCTATTGTAACGCAATTCGAATGCGCTTCCATAGCTATTTTTTGGGATGAATCTGCCGGTTCTATGGAGAGGGTTTATCCCGTAAAAAAAATAGCCGAGCCTGCTTCAGTGGGTCTCGGCTTCATGCGCATCAGTCATCCGGCGCGTTACTCATAGGTGAGCCGGCGCATTACTCATAGGCAAGGCTGTCCAAAATCTCGCTAAGGCTCAGCTCGGCGCAAGCCATGGACGTATCGGCAACGCCGTAATACATCTTTACAACGTCACCATCGACAAGGGCACCGCAGGAGAACACAACGTCGCCGAAAAATCCGTTCTTCTCATAGTCTGCTTCAGGCTCCATGATCGGGCGGCTCGAGCGGGCAATCACTTTCGACGGATCGTTCAGATCCAGCAGCAGCGCGCCCATGCAATAGCGGTGCTCCTTGGTAGCGCCGTGGTAGAGCTCCAGCCAGCCCTTCTCCGTACGGATGGGAACGGCCCCGCCGCCGATGCGGCCGCTGTCCCACATGCCTTCGCGGAGTCCGGCAAGATGCTTGTGGTTGCCCCAATACACAAGATTGTCGGATTCGGCGATCCACATTTCCGGATTGCCGGTGCTTTTGGTGGTCGGCCGATGAAGCGCATAGTATTTGCCGCCGATTTTCTCCGGGAAGATCAGCACGTCCTTGTTGTCCGGCCCGAAAATCATGCCGTGATGGGTGAAGGTGACAAAGTCCTTGGTGGACACCATCGATTCCCCGATCCCGACGGGGGAGACGGCGGAGAAGTAGATATAGTAAGTGTCCTCGATCTGGGTTACCCGCGGGTCCTCGATGCCGAACGTCTCAAGGCATTGGGCCGGATACACGAGCGGCTGATCCTCGATCGTAAAGCGGTGGCCGTCCTTGCTGCGCGCCAGCCGAATATAAGACAGAGAGGTCAAATACTCGAACGATGCGCTTTGATGGACGTTGCGGATGACCCGGGGATCGGAGAAATCATAGCGTTCATCGTCTGTGCGGAATTCCAGAATGTCGAGCTCCCGGGTTCGGGTGTTGTATACGGGAGCCTTCACGATGCGAGGGTCGCTGCTCACCGGACGCTCCGCAATGCGCAGCAGCAGCAGCACTTCACCGTTGTATTCGGCAACGCCTGCATTGAAGGCGCCAATCACCTCGAAGCCCTCGTGGTACGGCTTTACGTCGGCCGGCGTGATCAGAGGGTTCTCCTCATAACGATATATATTCATAGCTGCAACCCCAATCATTAAGCAGATTTATAATTAAGAAGATGAATCATGTCCAAGTTCGGGTAGCGATCCGAAAACAGCTGTTTCGGGAATCGAGCATCAGTCAAAAAGCAACGGCATCAGGACTCAAATCGCAGGAAAGGATCGGGCATGCTGATTCGCTGCGCCTCGGCATCGCTGATTCCCGCGTAGAGGTCCGCCGTTCCGTCCGGCTTGCGCATGAGCCCGCCGCTAAACACGACATCGGCGAGATCGGGACGTTTGGCTTCGCCCGGCAGGAAATCGGCCCGGACTGCGATTAGGGCCATGTCGGAATGCTCACCCGTAGCCGGGTCGAGCGCGAACACCATCGGGTAATAGTGCCGGTCTCCGGCGTCATCGAAGCAGGCGACGTGTCCGAGTACGCCGATCCGCCCGTTCTTGAGCAGGTGCAGCTCGTTGGCACCGCCCCATTCCGCGTCGATGAACTGGTCCGCGAGCAGCGGGGCCTCGTTGACCAGCTCTACGGTCAGGTCGCGCAGCGAGGAGGCGACGGCGTACCCGATTTTGCCCCGGCCGCCTTTCGCTCCTTGCGGCCGGGTAAAGACCGCGATCTCCCCGCCGGGCAGCTCGGCGATGCGCAGATCCTTCATGGCGTCGGGGCCGGTGAAGAACGGAGTCAGCTCATGGAGCGTTTTTCCCTTGTACAATACCGTCCGCCACAGCGGCGCATCCGCCTTGAGGGGATGCGGGAAGACTTCGACGCCGCCGAGGATCAGCTCCCCTTGAATGAAGGTGAAGAACGGATCCTGCAGCATAAAGACGGGAGCGCCGCTTAGAGGCGCCCAGCTGCTGTCCGGGCGCTCGGTAAAGAAGCGGATTTCCGAACACTCGCTGTCCCGGGATTCCACCCGGCCGGCGAGGATGGTCTTCCCGCCCAGCGTGAACGGCGCCGTAATGTTATACACATCCTTGCCGCCGACGCCGGTGAAGGACAGCTTCACCGGGTTATTGACGCCTTTCGGCTTATCCTGGTATTCGCGCAGCAGGATCTCGCATGTTTTTATAGTTGAACGGTTCATAGTCAATGCAGTATGCCTCCTTGGACAGTAAACGTAATGATGGGTTTTGGCCGCAGCAAGTGGCCTTATTTCAGGCTGAACTGCATGCCTTCCTTGAACTTCTTGCCGAAAATGATGAACAGGATGATGATCGGCACGGTCAGCAGCACGGATGCCGCATACAGCGGTCCGGGATAGCTGCCGTACGGACCGAACATCTGGGACAGGAGCACGTTCAGCGTCAGCATGTTGTCGCTGCGCGCAACAATCATATCCCAGAGCAGCTCCGTCCACCGTTCCATCAGCAGGAACAGGAAGATGACCGCGGTAATGGACTTGGACATCGGTACCATGATTTTATACAAAATTTTGAAGTCTGAAGCGCCGTCCAGCTTGGCCGCCTCGATGAACGCATCCGGGATCGCCTTGAAGAAATTCGTGTACATGAAGATGGCCCAGAGGCTGACCGCCTTCGGTATGATCATCGCCCAATACGTGTCGTACAGCCCCAGCTTCTGAATAATCAGGAAGTTGGGGATCAGCAGGATGATGGCTGGGAAGAACATATGAAAGAGCACGAAGTTGTTGACGGTGTCCCGGCCTCGGAACTTCATCTTGGACAGGGCATAAGCCACCATGATCCCGAAGAGCATCATCAAGAAGGTGGAGGCGACGGACACGATCACGCTGTTCAGGAATGCGTTCGTCCACGGTCTGGCAATGCCGACCTCGCCCCCGGTCAGCAGCCATTCATAGGATTGAAGCGAGTATTGGCTCGGAAGCAGCTGGCGGTCCACCTGTAACCAATCAGCGAATGAATTGAGCACCATGTACAGATACGGATAGACCATGACCAGGAGCAGCAGGGTTGCCAAGACATAACGGACCGAAAGACGCCGCTTGTTATTTTTATTAGACCCAACCATTGCGTTTCCCCCACATTTCCAGCACTTTGCGAATTGCGAAGATGGAGATGAAGGTTACCAGGGATGCCAGAATGGCGATCGCCGAAGCATATCCCGCTTGCAGATTCGTAAAGGCTTGATTGAAAATTTCCATCTGCCAGGTGTTCGTCGCGAAGTTCGGACCGCCGCCCGTTAGCTGGTACACCTCGGTGAAGATGCCGAAGGTAACGCCGAACGAGAGAATAAGCGTCGTATACAGCGCAGGGTACAGGAGCGGCAGCGTGATTTTCCAGAACCGCTGTCTGTCCGACACCCCGTCAATCGCCGCAGCTTCATAGATTTCCTGATCGATGCTTTCCAGCCCCGACGTCAGGATCAGCGCATAGTAGCCCGTAAATTTCCAAGCCAAAATCAAACCGACGATAAACAGCGCCGAGAGAGGAGAGCCGAGCCAGTCGATCTGGATGCCGAACGTCCCTCTCAGAAATTCGTTGACCGGACTGTTATAGGACAGGAAGCCCTGCACGATCAGTGATGCGACGACCCCCGAGGACAGATACGGCAGGAAGAACCCGATCAGGTATACGCTTTTGAACCGGGGCAAGCCTTGGATGACGACGGCGACGGCCAGCGACATGGCCGTGACCAAAGGAACGAAGATGATCATGAATTTGTAGGTGACCCAGAAGGCAGCCTGAACCCCCGGCGTTGCCATGGCTTTCAGGAAGTTGTCGAGGCCTACATAATCGTATTCGGGAGCGATGAGATCCCAATCCGTGAAGGACAGATAGAGGGACCAAACGAGCGGCCCCAGGAAGAACACCAGTCCGAAAATAAGGTAGGGGCTGGAGAATATCCAGCCCAATTTATCATTTCGCTTATCGATCATGATTGAAGCTCACCTTCAATCGCTTTCTTCATGTTGTCCCAGCCGGTTTGCGGATCGATTTCACCTCGGATGATTTTATTGAACGCCTCTTGACCGATGAGCGTCTGAATCTCGTTGAACTTCGGATTGTCCATCGCCGGCACGCCCTTGGACACCGCTTCGGCGTAAGGAGCAAGCTCCGGCTTCTCCGCGAGAATCTGCTTGAAGCCTTCCAGCTCCGTCAAATCATCGCGTGCGGGCGGCAGATTGGTCTGCTCGAACCATTTGACGTCATGCTCTTCCTTGGAATACACCCATTTCAGGAACTCGGCTGCCGCCTGCCGGGATGCTTCCGGTGCTCCCCGAAAGATGACGAGGCCCTTGGCGTCCGCATAAGTCTTCGCATCCGCAGGGTCCATGCCGTCCGGAACAGGAGGCAGCGTCAATTCATAATTCTCGCCGTACTTAAGCTCCGGATACTTCGTCTTCCACATATCGAAGGTCCAAGGGCCGATATCGGTGAAGACGCCGGCTCCGGTCTCGAACGGGTCGGTCGCGTTCTGGGACAAAATGCCGCCCGCTTGGCGAAGCTCATCGACGAAGCTCAGCACTTCGACGCCGGCTTTGTCATCCGCAACCAGGCTGGTTCCTTCGACAAACTTGTTGCCGTCCGAGGCTGCATTATACAGCAGGAAGAAGTCAAACCAGCGCTTCCATGCGGTCGGATCCGCCAGGTCGGCGCCCTTCGTCCACATGAATTTATCGGGATGCTTCTCCTTCAGCTTGCTCGTGGCATCCAAAATCTCGCCGTACGTACGGGGAGGCTCGTTGTAGCCGATTTCGCGGAGCAGGTCGGTGCGCCATCCGATCAGCATCGGATTGGAATAGATTGGCAGCACGTACTGATGACCGTCGGCGAATACCCAGGGCTTGATCGTCCCCTTCATGTTGCGGGAGCTGACGATCTCTTGGAATTGGGGCAGCTCGTCAAGAGGAATGAGCGCTTTGCTGTTCGACAGCTGGGCCGCGAAGCCGCGGTTGATGTTTTCGGCTACCGTCGGCGCATTGCCGCCTGCGATGGCTGCCTGGATGCTTGCTTCCGAGCTTGGCGATTCCTTGATCGGGCTGACGTTGATCTTCACGTCCGGCTTAACGCTCTCGTATTCCTTGGCCATCTCCTGCCAGAAGGCCTGCTGCGGCGGGTTCGGGGCAGCCCAGAATTCTACGGTGGTCGTTCCGTCAACGGCTTTCCCGCCGCCTCCGCAAGCGGTGAGCACAGCGCCGCCTACCAATGTCATGGCAAGAAGCATGGCGATTCTCTTTTTCCTCATGTTGACCTGTCCTCCTAATTTACGTATGACTTCCAATGGGAGAATGACAATAAATTGATTTGTAACGTTACTAAATTCGATTAAAAACATGACTGAAAGCGCTATATCCACATTATTATGGATTCAAACTCGGTTTGTCAACGATATAGTTGTGAAAATTATCAAATTTCGGGCGTTTATTGATGAAAGGTGTAGAACGGTTTTGCTTTACATTGATTTATTGTAACGTTACAATATTAATTGTAATGTTATTGGGCGAATCTTTCAAATCTCTATCGGTTTTCGGTATAGTAGGATGAGAATCCAATATTTCGATGCGATGCTACTATTCTTCATATAAGAGAAAGGAACGTTATCCTTGACGAAGCCAAAAATTACGATGCAGGATATCGCAGACCGGTTGAATATCTCGAAAAATTCAGTTTCCCAGGCCTTGTCCGGCAAGGCGGGGGTAAGCGAGGAAACGCGCAGGCTGATCTTCCGGACGGCGGATGAACTGGGTTACGTGTATACGGGGAGCCGGAAGCGGAGCGCAGGTCAGGCGGAACAGACGGGAGGAACCGGCAGCATTGCGCTTGTTGCGACGGACTTTGCCTTTTCCATGAGAGGTTTCTTCGGGGAAATCTACTTGACGATCGAGAAGGAAGTGCAGAAGAGGGGCAAAAGCTTGCAGATTCAATCGATATCCAAGCAAATGATGGACGAAGAGGCGCTGCCGGCCTTCATTGAACAACGGGAAGTCGACGGCATTCTCATCCTCTCCCACTTGAGCACCGACTATATGAATAAGCTGGTAGACACCGGCATTCCTACGGTGCTGATCGATCATCATCATCCCGACGTGCACGCGGACGCCATTTTGACGAACAACCGCTTTAGCGCTTACCGGGCCGTGAAGTACCTGTCTGAGCTGGGGCATTCCCGAATGGGCTTTATCGGAAACACCTCCTTTTCGCCGAGTTATTACGAGCGGCTCGAGGGCTTCCATCTTGCCCACCATGAGCTTGGGCTGACCGTGAATCCGGAGTGGGTCGTTTCGGACGCGCTGGAGGACCCGGAGTTCTTGGAGAAGCGGATCGGGGCGATGGGGGAACAGCCGACCGCTTGGTTTTGCGTCAACGACGGTCTCGGCTTCATCGTGAATTCGACCGTTCAGAATATGGGTTATCAGGTTCCGACGGATATATCCATCGTCAGCTTCGATAACGGGCAGCTGTCCAGGCTCGCAACGCCGAAAACGACTACGATGGCCGTCGATCTGGCGCTATTCGGTCAGACAGCGATCCGGCAGCTGTTCTGGCGGATGGAGCAGCCGGAGGCCCCGTATATGGAGCTGCTGCTGCCTACGACGCTGATTGAGCGCGATTCCACGTCATCTCCCCGTGCGTAAGCAGGATCAAGCGATAATGTACGGCGCTTGCGAATGACCTAAAGCTCGCCGGGGCGGAAATGCACGACACTTACGGAACGACCTAAAGCGTCACCGGGACGAAAAATGCCGGATAATCAGACCAAAGAGCCTCCTCTCTCGGATCCCAGCATGCGAGAGAGGAGGCTCTTTTGAATCTTTCGTTATTATATAAGGAAACATCGAATGGTGTCGAAATTTTCGGATGTTGTAGGCATGGCCCTTACGGCCTCCATGGTTCGATTCACCGGGAAGCCTTGCAATTACGACCTTCGCACACGCTTCGGGACAGGCACCTCTTTACGGCCCTGCTTCATCGGCGCTTGGCATAGCGGGCATGCCTTGCCCTCAGAACCCCGGGAGCCGCGGACAGGAGCTTGCCCGGCAGGCTGGATCCGCTGCCAGCCCTTGCAGCCCGCTCCCGTGCACAGCCATACGTTGACGGTTTCCATTTCAACGGGCGGCTGGGGCTCCCGTCGCTCCGGGTTAACCGTACCGGAAACTGTTACCGGAATCGGCTTCCGCTTATGCTCCCGTGATGCTCTGTCGGAGCCGCCGCCTGCCGTCCGCGTTGACACGGGCCGTCCCGAAGATGCCGGCCTGCGGGCTGTCTCAAAGCCATTTCCGCGGGTTCTCCGGGCTTCGGCCGCTTCCGAAGCGTTCCCGCGTGCTTGTTCGCGCTGCTCTTCCGTAAGGAAGACGTCCCGGAAGAAGCGCGACACGTCGGTTTTACGCCCGCGATAGTAAGCCGGTGAGCTTATGATGAGCTCATCCCGGGCTCTGGTGATCGCCACGTAAGCCAGCCGGCGCTCCTCCTCCAGCGCATCCAGTGCCTTATCTTCCTTGTCCGACAACGGATGGTGATCGTCCAAATGCTCGGCGAGGAGCGAAGAGGAATGGGGTAAAATGCCCTCGCTTGCCCCGATCAGGCAGACCGAAGGGAATTCCAGCCCCTTCGATTTATGAATCGTCATCAGCCGGATCGCATCCGCTTCCTCGTCCCGCTTCATTGCCGCCATCTCCCGATGGATATCAATGAGACGGTCCACGAAGCCGACGAACTCGGCAACCTCTTTGAACCGCTTGGCTGAGGCCTCCAGCTCATCAAGCCCTTCCTGAATCAGCTCCTTATGCAGCGTCAGCTCCTGCCGCTCATCCGCCTCCAGGAACTTGTCATAGAAGCGCCGCCGGATCTCTTGAATGGCCGATACCGGCTCCATGGCCTGCAGCCCTTTAATCAGCTTGGAGCGTTCCCGGATTTGCTCGACCTGAAAGTCTTTCAGGCCGGGATAGCTCAGCAGATGGGCAAGAGGTCCCTTCTTGGGACGGGGCGCATCCTTCTCCCGGATAAAGGCCATGCCTTTGTCCCGGTTCACATACAAGGTATGGAGCATTCCCTCCATAGCGTTAAAATTGCGGCGGTCCAGCGACAGGCGCAGATGGTCCATCACCGGCTTGACGACCCATTGCTCGTAGAACAGCTCGCCATTTTCATAATGAATGAACGGAATTTCCCGCATCACCAGCTGTTCAAATATGGCTCTGCTATTGCTGGCGGTCCGGTATAAAATCGCATAATCCCGATAGGACCTGCCGCGCTCCCGGATCTCTTCCGTAATATGGTTCAGCAGCAGCTCGGCTTCTTGGTCAGGGTCGCCGGGACGCAAGTACAGCGGCACGCTGCCGCTCTTGCGGGTGGATCGCAGCTGCTTGGGACGGCGCCGCTGGTTGACCCGGATGATTTCATTGCCGAGCCCGACGATCGAGGAGAGGGAGCGGTAATTGATATCCAGGGTGATGATTTTCGCATCGGGGTAGGTCTGATCGAATTCAAGAATAAACTCGTTTCGGGCGCCATTGAAGCCGTAGATCGTCTGATCGTCATCGCCGACCACCATGAGGTTGCGGTGCGGGGCGACGATTAGCTTCAGAAGCTCATACGGCAGCAGCCCGGTGTCTTGAAATTCATCGACCATGACATACCGGTAACGCCTTTGCAGCGAGGCCAGCAATGCCGGCTCGGTTGTAAGCAGACGATGCGACAGCACCAGGATATCGTCAAAATCCATCTGGTCGTGCGCTTCCTTCCACGCCTCGTAGCGGGCGAAGATTTCGCGCTGCTCCACTTCCGCCGGCGTGCTGCCGGGCAGCTCATTCATCCCGGTCATGTTCATCCGGTAAGCGGACCATAGCGAGAGCAGCGTTTCAGCCTCATAGCGGTCCTGCAGTCCCATTTCCCGGAGTATGCGCTTGATGATGAATTGCTGATGCCTTGCGTTTCCCAGAATTTCCTGGCGATACCCTCGCGTGCGGAGCAGATACAGGAAGAAGGAGTGGAATGTTCTTGCCGTCACTTTGGCCGCTTCTCCGGCTCTCAGCCCGGGAAGCGCCATGATGCGTTCCTTCATCTCGGCCGCGGCCTTGGATGAGAACGTAACGAGCAGGATGGAGGCCGGGGCGGCCCTGCGGCAGGCGATCAGGTAGCCGGTGCGGCTGACCAGCACGGACGTCTTGCCGGAGCCTGCTCCGGCAAGGGTAAGCAGCGGGCCCTGCGTATGCCGTACGGCCTGGATCTGGGCGCGG
Organism: Paenibacillus sp. FSL W8-0919; assembly: GCF_038003785.1. NCBI lineage: Bacteria > Bacillati > Bacillota > Bacilli > Caryophanales > Paenibacillaceae > Paenibacillus > Paenibacillus sp. FSL W8-0919. The sequence goes on along the minus strand of NZ_JBBOPV010000001.1, from coordinate 623,056 downwards.
TTCAAGAATAGACCCTGCGATTCCAATCCGCGAAAAAAAGCCGCGTCCGGCGCATCGTGGGCCACCAGATCCCGGCTGTTTTCCAAGGTGGCCAGCTTTGCCAAGGGAACATCCAAGCGGTTCGTGCCGAACGGGCGTTTATAAAAAGGTATGCTAACGGTTGAGGTTGTCATAAGCTTCACCAATCATTTCGTCATCCGATATTTGGGGTCCGATTCAGCAATCGGAGTTAAAAAACATGCCTATCCAGTTTACCGGATTCGCGGAAATCTGGCAAAGCTCCAAACCAACCGTAGGAACAAGGTGTTTTATTTATTAAAGGCAGCTTTGGGTGAACCATACTTTAACGTTAGGGGGTGATGTTGTGCTGGCTATTATCGTCATCCTTCAGCTTGTCATGATTGCTATACTACTGAATATGAATGGCAAGCTTAAGCCGCGCGATTACATCGCGGAAGCATTGGAGCGGGACCGCAAAGCGAGAGAAGAGCGGGAGAGGAAGCAGCGGTTGGAGCAGTTCGCTTCGGAAAACGAGTTGCAGTAGGGAGGCGTTCTCCCTCTGTTACCACTGCATGTCCGGATCCAGCACTTTCAACGTACCATCCTTCAAGGCGGCTTCCAGCAGCTTGTTTCGAAGGGCATGGCCGGTGGCGATCACGTCCCGTCCGTCCTCCTTCTGCTTGGCGACCAGCGCGCTAACCAAATTCGCTTTGGATAATTGCTCCTGATAAAACGGTGCGGCGTAATCCTCCCAGTATGCCTCCTCGCTGACCTTCAGCTCGTCGATAAAGGCTGCATGCTGCGCCTGCACTTCGGCCGGCTGCTCCTGTAATGTCTTCCGCATCCGCTCAGCCTCACGAATCCCTTCCTCACGGGTTGCAGTCAGCCCTTGTTCATCCGCCAAATGCAGCATCAGCTGGTCGATGGCAAGCTCTTTCACAAGCGTGGTGTCATCAGCTGGTGTTTCTGACGTAAACTGCATATGTTCTTTATATCGGGCAAGATCAGCCTCCGTAATGTACAAGGAGCCGATCTGAACCAGCGGTCGTCCGGAAGCATTCTCCGCAGCTTCATGTCCTCGCAGCCCTGCAGGATTCGAGCGATCGCCAAAGTAAAGAATCAGGCTGACGATAAGCACGCAGGCAGCAGCAATGCCGAGGAGCATCATGGATTTTCGTTGTATTTTCATGAAAGACCATCCTCCTTCATAGGTAGTCGTCAGATCGTCTTGATTGTCTTTACCTTTATAGACGTTTAGAGCCGACAAAAGGTTATCGAGAAAATTGCTTTTTTAGAAGAAAATGTTAGGGCAATTGTACCCGGACATAAAAAAGCCTGAAGGCACTTGGCGATCATTATCCGTGCTTTCAGGCTGAGTATGAAATATATAGGTCCTTGCCTGCCGGATGGCGGGCGGGACGAGCCGGCGGACCATCCGTCTCACGACGTTCTGTTCTACGACCGCAGCAGGCGGGTCTTATGCGCGTATATAATGGCTTTGTCCGCCAGAAACCCGACATACAGCAGCAGGAATACCGCATAAGGGAAGCCGGTGCCGTCGAGGCTTGGGACGAGCCACTCCGCCGTAATGAAATACAGGAGCGTAAGCAGCACGGGAAGCTGCCGCTTCAGCCGGTATTTCCATACCGACCAGATCACGCCGCTTACCCCGGCGTAGAGAAGCACCAGCCGGACGGCGTCGAGGGCGGACTGCACGACTCTGCGTGCCTCTTCGTTGCCGAGTGCAGCGGCATATTTGGAGGTCCGGCCTTCGAATATGCTCCGGTACAGATGCACCAGCGGGTTGCCCTCGATATATCTGGAGTCCAGCCATAAGGAGGCTAGATTCCACGGGCCCGGCAGGTAGGTCGCCAGCCGATTGAAGAGGGGGATGTTAAGCCACCACGGCGAGAGGATCAGCAAATAACCGGCCATAATGAGCAGGGTTCCGCCGGCGATGATGCTTGCCGGGCTGCGGTATTTGATCCAGAACGGAATGAATAGGAGCGGATACAGCAGCGCCTGAAGATTGTAGCACGCCATAATCGCTGTGAGCGCCCCTGCAGCGGCGTACCAGCCGGCCTGCTTCAGCTCGAGCGCGCCGATGACGGCGCAGACGAGAAGCAGCATCAGCATCTGCATCGTCGTATCCGGCAGGATCAGCCGCACGGCCCCGTAAGCCGGCCAGAATAGGGCATAGATGAAGCAGCACAGAAAAGCGATCCGCGGATTAAACATATACCGTGACAGCACGAACACCAGATAGACAGAGAACGCATGGAAGATGCACTGGAGAAGCTGATAAATGATTAACGCCGCATCCATGCTTCCGAGCAGCCCGATCAGTCCGGCCATCATAAGCGGTACGCCGGGCATGACGCCCGAAGCCTCTTCGGGGGCAGGCCCCGGATCGCTGATCATGGCCGCACTGTCGATATATTTCTGTTCGATGGCGGCCGTAACGCCTTGAGAGGCTTCATGGCCGCCGGCTATCACCAGCAGGCATGAAAGGGCCAGAACGGCTCCGATCAGTGACAGCAGCATCCTCCGCTGCAGGCGGTTCAATGTCCAGATGGAAAACAACAGGTCCAACTCCACTCTTTTATAATCTCTAGGGCGTTTGCCAATAATCTATCCTCCTCTATATTAAAGAAAAAAGACGGAAATAAAAAGGCTCCGCCAGAACGGAGCCCGCATGTTAAGGGAGAGAGGGGGAAGACGATGGTTCGTTTACCGGCCTAAAAGCCGCTGTGATACTTGCCTGGACTGGAGGATTGGTCCTTGGAAGTGCCGTCCCGCCGTTTCTCCTCCCGGCGCTCCAATGCAGCATCCTCCATCGGAATCGGGTCGACATGACGCTCGCTTTCGAACTTGTCGAACAAGCTCTCTTCTTCCGTCGGATATTGCTCAGGATGGTCCATATGGCCCGGACCGTGATCAAGGGGAAGCTCCTTTTTGCGATCAGCCATGAAACTCACCTCATTATTTGTTGGGATACTACCTTTTACCTTTTTTAAAGGCATATCAAACATCCAATCAGGGAGAATCAGGCTAAAGAGTCGCCTGTCCGCTATCATGTTAATTGGTTTCCAGACCTGCAGCGGGCTGCTGCTGCCCTGCGATCTTGTCCACGATATACAGGATGAACACTTCAACAAGCTCGGGGTCGAATTGCGTCCCGGCGCAGCGGCGGAGTTCGTCAATACCCTCCTCGAACGTTTTGGTTTTTTGATAGGGCCGTTCCGTTGTCATCGCATCGAAGGAATCGATAATGGTAAGCATCCGGCACAGCTTCGGAATTTGGCTTCCCTTGAATCCGTGCGGGTAACCGCCGCCGTCATACCGTTCGTGATGCAGTTCGATATACGGAACGAGCTCCTTGAATTTCTCGTTCGTTTCGGCGATGCGCTTGCCCCAGCTGACATGCCGTTTCACGGTTTCCCATTCACTTGCCGTAAGCTTGTCCCGTTTATTGAGGATTCCCCATGGAATTTCGAGTTTACCGATATCGTGGATGAGCGCTCCAAGCACGAAATTGCGGCGCTCGACACTGTCGAGGCCAAGCACCTCGCTCATATCCATCGCGTAGCGGAATACCCGTTTCGAGTGCTTGAACGTATCCACATCCTTGTAAAGAAACAGCTTCAACTGCTGCTCGATATCCCGCGCATCCTCCGCAAAGTCGATCTCGAATTCCTTCTTCTCGCCGCTTCCGTACACATGGACATTGTTCTTGCCCTGTTTTTTGGCGTAATACAGTGCCTGATCGGCCTGCTCGACCAGCTGCGATTTATCGTGGATATCCATCCGGTATGGAGCGATCCCGGAGGAAAAGGAGAGGCAGCCGGACGGGAAGATTTCCACGCCGTCGAAATACGAATCATTCAATTTTTTGCGGAGCCTGTTGATGAATACCTCGGCTTTGCTTTCGTCATACCCTGGCATAAGCAGCGTAAACTCCTCGCCGCCGAACCGGGACGCCACAACTCCGGCCGCCTGGGCCTCAACCTTCAGATAATTTCCGAGAAAGCCGAGCAGCATGTCGCCCTTCAAATGTCCGAACTGATCATTGTATTTCTTGAAATCATCAATATCGATCATCGCCAAAGACAAAGGAGATTGACTGGCCTTCGCTTTTTTGATCTCGTCTTCGAGCAGGCTCTCGAAATAGCTGTGGTTATACAATCCTGTCCGCTGGTCCTTGATGGCCTTCTCCTGAACCTCGTTGTACATCAGGAACAGCTGCTTGAAGGAATACGAGAGCATGACGCTGAGCCCGATGAACAGCGTGAGCCCGAAAACGCCGTTATGTACGATCAGAACGGATAGAACCAGGGAAAGGATCAGTGTGCTCAAGTAGACCAGCAGCGTATCCTTGATAAAGGATTTGAGAATATCATATAGAGAGCCTCTGTACAGTAAATAATAATAGAATCCGAGCAGAAGCACATTAATGATGAAATAGATGAGAAGGGCTGCCAGATAAGCGCCGAAATGATTGTTGAGAATAGGCCCTGTTTGCCCTCCGGCGGCTTTGAACACCAAAGAGGAGCCGACGATCATAAGGGTGTATATGCAGAAGTTAACAAAATGCTTCCAGAACGGCACCTTCCTGTCATAGAGAGCGATTGCGATTGTATTAAACAGGATGACAGAGAGGGCGAACGGAGCGCCATAAATAAATATGCACGCCAAATAAACGGAGGAATCCATTGATTGCAAGTTGCCTTCAGGAGGGAGCTGGAAGGTGAAATAATTCAATATCAGCGCGGCGCCTAACATGGCATAAACCCATACCCACTGCGAAGGAGCGTAATTTAAAAATTCTCCTTGATGTACGATCATAAAGGTTATACAGCCCATCAGTGAAATAAACACAAAGTACAGCTGTCCTGATAGCTCTCTGGAGATCTGAGCGCGCTTGAATAGGGACATAATGGTTTCTCCTCAATAAAGCATGTTGTTTTCTACACATTTTAAGATATATTGCAGGGCAAAACAACGAAAAAGATGTAAAAAAACAGGCTGAAAATTCCAGCCTGTTTTTTGTGAGATGCTTATTATCCCAATCTGTAACCGGAAGTCAGGGCGACAACAACGGAAGCAACGATGATCGCATTCAGCACGATGCGGGAATACTTGATTTTATCAGTTTTCTTCATAGTTCTCCCTCCTTTCCAGGTAGTTTGATGTATGATTAATTTTGCGGTTCCACATGTTCAGGCTTGCCTTGCTTGCGCATGATGTTCTTAACGGCGGTATTCTTACCGGAAGTCATGAGATGAACGATGTAGAAGAATATTCCGATATTCATGATAATATCGCCGATGCTGATAACCTGTGTTCTCGGATATGGCGGAGATAATGGAATGATGTCGCCGAGGAATGCAAGACGCGTTGATGCATCCATCAGGTAATGCTTGGTTGTCGCCGTCGCATCCATGAGCATGTCCACATAGACAGGATCCAGGACAGATGCGGCGCTCATTGACACCGGCATTCTGCCGCCGTTGACGGCCATGACGAGGAAGTTAAGGAACACCCCTGCCAGTATGCTGCCGAAGCCCTTCTGATCCCGGTTCATCCATAGGAAAATCATGCCTGCAACGTAGATGAGCATAAATATATATCCGCTCGCGTCTGCCAACCAACCGATATTCTCTTGAAAGCGGAATATGAGCAGCTGCACAATCAGGAGGATCGGGAATATAAGGCCGCCCTTCAGGCGAATCTTGCTGAATTGCTGCAGTCCGTGACGGAAACCGCCCCGAATCAGTCCGACAAGTATCCCTAATATAATACCGTCAAATACCATGATCGAATTCCTACTTTCATCATTCATTACTTCCGTAATAAGAGAGTTCGACACTCGATTGGTAATTCCTGCAACAATATTCAAATTTTATGGAAAAAATTTTGAGGATGCTGGGGAGATGTTGTCCGAAATTGTATGAATTGCAATTAAAGCGTTGATATTGTTTTCATTATAGCAAAATTAAAGGATAAATCTTCCTACTTTTTTCGTGTTTTTATTGCAGAAACATGCGTAATCATGGACTTTACATACCTACCGGGGGTATAGTACAGTGAAGATGTGTAAGATGAAACGATCGATAGGAGGAGGAGCATCATGAAACAAGTGACATTAACCGTAGAAGGCATGTCCTGCAATCATTGCGTAAATTCGGTTGAAGGCGCGCTGAAGAATGCCGGAGCTTCGGGAACCGTAGATCTTGCATCAGGCACCGTAAGCATTGAATATGATGATTCCAAGGTAAGCCTTGACGCGCTGAAGGAAGCCATCGAAGATCAGGGATACGACGTCGTATCTTAAGGGAAGGCAATGGAATAATCCGTAGGCTGTCAGCTTCGGGCTGAATAGAAACCGGCTGCTATCTCGCCATAGCACGCCGGTTTTTTTGCGGTGCTTCCCTTCGTATGCTGGCGGGGCGCGGAAGCTTGCGGCTCCAAGTCCAAAGTTACATAATAGATTGAAAGTACCACGCAAGGGGATAATGACTTTTGGTACAACTATGCATGGCAAGTCGGTCCGAGCGATCAGCTTTCGTGCGGTGCGCCATCATGGTTTAACTGCGAATGCCAAGCGAGGAGGCAGACAGGTATGTGCACAGAATGGAGCATTTGCCTCTGGAAAGGATAGTATACCTCATATTACAAAAGCCTAGGAGTGAGAATAGCTGATGAACGATACGTTGTCCTTGTTAATGAATCATCGATCGATTCGGAAGTTCACGGACGAGCCTGTGACGGAGGAGCAGCTGAAGACGATTGTGGCGGCCGGGCAGATGGCATCCACGTCCAGCAATGTCCAGGCTTACAGCATTATCGCGATTACCGATTCGGAGAAGAAGAGAAGATTGGCGGAATTAGCGGGAAATCAGGCATATATTGTGGAATGTCCCGTATTTCTCGTATGGTGCGCGGATCTGTACCGGCTGAAAAAAATAACTGAGCCCCATGTCGGTGACCAGCCGACGTATGAGGATTCGACCGAAAACTTCATCGTTGCGACGGTAGACGCTGCGCTCTCTGCGCAGAATGCCGCCATCGCCGCGGAATCGCTCGGACTCGGCATCGTTTATATCGGCGGGATCCGCAACAGGATTGCCGAATTTGCCGAAGCGCTCGATTTGCCGGAGCTGGTCTATCCCGTATTCGGCATGTGTCTCGGCCATCCGGACCAGCAGCCGGGCCTCCGCCCGCGTCTCCCCGTGGAAGCGGTGCTGCACCGGGAAAGCTACGACCGGGCGACAATTGAAGAAGCGAAGCGATATGACCAAATCTCCGCCGAATACCTGTCCAAGCGGACGAACGGCAAGAATCGCACGCCTTGGTCGGAGCTGATGGGCAAGCGCCTCGCCGAGCCGGTGAGACTGCATATGAAGGAATTCCTGGAGGGGAAGGGCTTCATGAAGCGGTAGGCGAGCGGCAGAATGAGGGCCAGGCATAACTGGACGATACAGCCGCGAGGAGCCCGGATAAAGGGAGAGTTTTCGTCCGCTTGTCCTTCCAATATCCAATAGGAAAAACCTATTTATCAAGACGAAATCAAGCCGCAGGTGGATTGCTGTTGCAGCCAACCTGCGGCTTTTTCATTCTGCTCCAATCGAGGAGGGGGTTCTCGTACAATTACACTAATCGGCGGAGCCCTGCTGGCGGTATTGGCCTGGCGTCACGCCTTCGAGCTTCTTGAACATTCGATTGAAGTACGAGGGCTGGTACCCCGCGGCCTCCGCGATTTCATGAATCCGCAGGTCGGTCGTGAGCAGCAGCTCTTTACAGCGGTTCATGCGCACGGTTGTCAGATAGTCCACATAGTTCGTGCCCGTCATCTGCTTAAACGCCTTGCTTAGCTGAGATACGCTGACGCCGGCTTCCATGGCGATCGTATCCAGGGACAGATCCTGCATCCCGTTCTGTTCGATTTGCTCAAGCACGTGTTCCACCAGGGATTTCATGGAGCTGTTGAAATTCTTCTTCAGCTGATCGAGATAGGGCTCGATAATCTCCCTTTGGAACCAGTCCACGCAAGCTTTGGAATCGCGGAGCAGGGACAGCTGCTCCTGCAGATTGGAGAAGTCGTACACCTGGTAAGGGTTCAGTCCGGCCTGCAGCATGGAGCGATGAACGCTGGTAAGCAGCCGCATCAGCCCATGATGGACATGCCATTCCGAGCCGCCTCCCGCCTGAAGGGCCGTGACGAACCGGCTTAGGGACCGCCGTGCATTGTCGTGCAGCCCCAGATTCAAGGCATGAATGAACTCCTGCTCCAGCTCCAGCGGAAAGTCGACCCAGTCATTTTTCTGGGACAGCACCGTTTCGGCCTCAAGCACCTGACTGCCGGCATCGAAGGAGCGGTAATGCAGCGCCCGCTTGGCCTGCTCCAGCAGATGGGGAACATCGGTCCATTTCCGGCTCGGCCCCCCAAGCACAAGGGTTGCCGTCATGCGCAGCGTATCCCGCAGGGCGCGCATGATCTGATCGCACAATGATTTGATGATGTCGGCACGCCCGTCATCTGCATCGGAGGAGGCCGGGACGATCAGGATGACGCCGAAGGAGCCGTCAAAGAAGTTGATCGGATGAACGTAGGCCTTCAAATCCTCCGCCAGCTCTTGAATGACATTCAGGGCGGCGTAAGTAAGGAGATGCTCATCATTTTCCGTTAACGGTGTCCGGTCTTCCCCGTGCGTATGCTGCTGAAGGACAATGGCCGCAAACTGCTTGCCGGTAATATCGAGCTCCATTTCCTGCAGCTTTGCCGCGTATTCACTCTCGGTCAGATGGGCAGCCTGTCCGCTCAGAAATTGATTGATATAAGCCTCGCGAATCGCCGGCAGCGATTGGCTCCACTGGCTCTGCAGCGTGGAATGGGAGAACCGGTACTGCTTCCACTCATTTTCTATGTAATCGAGCTCATTATACCTTGCGCCGGGCTTGGCTTTATCGCTGCCGATCATATGGAGCATTTTCCGGATCGGACGGTACATGCTCTTGGACGCATACCAGCTTATTGCCAAGGAAGCCGCGAGCGCAAAAGCAAAGCAGATCAGAATGATATGCGTGTACGGTTTTGTCGGTGCGATGATTGCCGATTGCGGCGTACCGGATACATAGGTCCATTGCCGCTGCATCTTTTCAAATTGAACGGTATTTACAAGCAATACATCCTGTGGGATCCGAACCTTCATCCGCAGCTGATTGGAGGTCTGGACGTCTTCGCGTCCGCGCAGCATCAGCTGCTCCCGGATCGCTTGCATCGCCTCCGGCATTTGGCTGCTCATCCCGGACTCCCCGATCACATGGCCCTGGTCATCCAGCAGGAAGGATACATTCTCGCTATTGCGGATAACGTGCAGCTTCGATGGGTCAATGTAAATGACGATGGCCCCGTACGGCGTATGGCCGTTGAACGGAAGCCTCATCACGAGCGCATGGGTGGAGCCCCCTTTGTTGAAAGGACGCTCAAGATCATGCACCCAGAACATATCGGCATCCCCGTCCATCAGACTCTTGAAGCTGGCCGCATCCTTTTCCCGATCCAGCGATCGGAGGCCGAGATCAGGCTCCATGATTTTATTTTGCTTTTTGATATAGAGGTATACCTGGTCGACAAGAGGATCGGCATTCTCCACCAGGTTCAACGTATTGAACAGCTCGTCCGTCTCTTCAATATTCGATACAAAATCCATATCTGACAAGGAAGGCTTAAAGTGAGGCTTCACCACCATATTGAGCGCATATTGGACCAGCTGCGTGAACTGCTCGTCCACTTGCCTCGCAGCGTCGACCAAGGTTTCCTCGTTCCGCTGTTGATATTGATTGATCATATGCTGATTCCCTACATACAGATAAACGGCCGTTATGGCCGAGATGGGAAGGCATGTTAAGAGCACGGCAAGCGCTATGCTTCTCCAATACATAATTCCTTTGAAATCGGTTTCAAGATTTCTTGCCCTCATTGCATGAACCCCCTGGTTGGTTATAAACGAAATCAAAGGCTTGGTCGAAGTAAGCCGGGATGGATTAAGTATTATCATAACGAATGAGCGGTGCAGTGAAAAGGTCGTATCTGCCTAAATCACCTCCAGGAAAAAAAGTGCAAGAGAAGGAAATGGACATGCCTGACCGCTTGACGTATCAAGCTTTGCGCGGATGCTGCATCGATTGGAACGAGGGGAAGGGCCCGCGGAAAAAAAGTGAAATTGCAGGGAACGTTGGAACCGTTTACATTTAGAATGCGTTCCAAATGAACGGCAGATCGAAACGAGATGACGAGGCTGAAAGCGAGGGAATAACGATGAAAGAACTGGAGACCGTTCAGATCGAACCGAAGAACAGGGGAGCAAGCAGGAAAGCTTCCACTTCCGGGAAGTCCAAAACGAAGTGGGGACGGCTATGGGCGGATGTAGCGCGTGATAAATATTTGTATGTCCTGGCCTTGCCGGGCCTTATCTTTTTTATCATTTTCAAATACGTTCCGATTACGAATCTCGTCATTGCCTTCCAGGAGTATTCGCCGTACTTCGGGGTGCTGGGGAGCCCTTGGGTAGGCTTTGAGCATTTCATCCGCTTTTTCTCCAACAATGATTTCTGGATGCTGCTGCGCAATACGCTTGCGATTAGCTTCCTGAGCTTGATTTTCTTTTTTCCGGCGCCGATTATACTGGCTCTGATGCTGAATGAGGTTCGAAGCTCCCTTTATAAACGAACGATCCAATCGTTAGTGTATATTCCGCACTTTTTGTCATGGGTGCTGATCTATGGCCTGACTTATCTGATGTTCTCGCAATCCGAGGGCTTGGTCAACAAGTGGTTCATGTCCATGAATTGGGAGACGGTCGATATTCTCTCCAATCCGAACTATTTCTGGGCCATGCTTACGGCACAGTCCATTTGGAAAGAGGTCGGGTGGGGAACGATTATATTCCTTGCGGCCATCGCCGGCGTTGATCCTCAATTGTATGAAGCGGCCGTCATGGACGGCGCGGGGCGCTTTAGACGAATGTGGCATGTTACGCTGCCGGCCATGCGCAATGTGATTATGATCCTGCTCATACTCCGCCTGGGAACGATCCTCGATACGGGATTCGAGCAGATTTATCTGATGATGAATGCGCCTGTCACCCAGGTGGCCGAAGTGTTCGACACTTATGTTTACAGGGTGGGGATCCGGCAGGGAGAGTTCAGCTACAGCACGGCTATCGGATTGTTTAAATCGATCGTCGGCGTCATTATGGTCGTTACCGCCAACCGGTTGGCCAGACGATACGGCCAGGAAAGCTTGTACTAGAACATCGAGACAAGGAGGATGGAAGCATGCATGAGAAAGGTTGGAAGACGCGGCTCTTTAGCCTCGTAAATAACGGGCTGCTGCTGGTCGTCGGTCTGGCAACGATATTTCCCATTTACTATACCGTGATTCTTTCGTTTACGGATCCGGTGGAGTATTATCAACGAAGCCTGATTTTATGGCCGCGGGTCTGGACCCTGGATGCGTACAAGCATTTGCTGTCGAACGGATTATTTGTCAGCTCGATATCGGTGAGCGTGTTCCTGGCGACGATCGGCACGCTCCTCAGCCTGCTCGTTACGGGCGGGATGGCGTATGCATTGTCCCGTAAACGCCTGCGGTTCCGCAAAGCGATGATGATCATGGTGCTGCTCACGTTTCTCTTCACGCCGGGGCTCGTTCCGCTCTACCTGGTCGTCCGCAATCTGGGACTGATCGACAGCGTCTGGTCGCTTATATTGCCGAGCTTGACCAGTGCATGGTATGTCCTGCTCATGAAGGGCTTCTTCGACAGCATTCCGGTCAGCCTGGAGGAAGCCGCCATGATCGACGGCTCCAATGATATCGGCGTGTTCTGGCGCATCATTCTGCCATTGTCATTGCCTGCCCTCGTTGCCTTCGGATTGTTCTTCGCGGTCGGCTATTGGAATACGTACTTTAACGCCTTGATGTTCATTAACGACCAGAAGATGTGGCCGCTGCAGGTGCTGCTGCAAAATATGCTCGTCGATCCGACAACGATGGGATCAGGCAATGGCGGAGGGTTTGCGTTCCAAGTGAACCGGCAGGTTCCGACCGAAACATTGAAAATGGCGGCGGTCGTTATTGCAACCGTGCCGATCATGCTGGTGTACCCATTCCTGCAGAAGCACTTCGCCAAAGGGGCGATGGTAGGCTCCGTCAAGGAATGATTCGATATATGGTTACACATGGATACAACATCCATTATCCATCAGGTTCAGACAGAAGCCAATCCAATGATAAAGGGAGGTCCATTTTATGAAAACAATGAAGCTCAAGCCTGGAAAATCGCTTGTTAAGACGGCCAGCTTACTGATCTTGGCCAGCTCGCTCCTGCTCAGTGCATGCGGTGGCGGCTCGGGAGGCACCGCCAGCGGCAGCGGAGGCGGAAAGGATGGCGGAGAGCCGACAAGCATTACGATTCAGACTCTGAACTACGCGACTGAATTCATCGATAACACGAATCCTCTCTGGAAGGAGCTGGAGAAGCGAACCAACACCAAGCTGAACATCACCTGGCTGTCCCCTTCCACGGCGGAGGAGAAAATTAACGTCATGCTTGCGTCCGGCGACCTGCCGGAAGTAACGTTCGTCGAATCGATGCAGAACCCGCAGCTGCAGAAAATGCTGAAGCAAGGGGTGTTCTGGGACTTGACCCCGTTCCTTAAGGATTATCCGAGTTTAAACCGCGAAGAGCTGAAGGAAATGTGGGAGATCACGAAGGTCGACGGCAAGAACATGGTTATTCCGCGCTACTATCCGAGCTATGGCGGCGGCGTGTTCCCGATGATCCGCAAGGATTGGCTGGATGCGCTGGGACTGGAAACGCCCAAGACGCTCGACGAATTCTATAACGTGCTAAAGGCCTTTAAGGAGAAAGATCCGAACGGGAACGGCCAAGCGGATGAAATTCCGTACGCGGCCAACCCGGGCGCGCTTGCTTATATTTATAATATTTTCAACGAGACGCAAGGGGGCTGGAAGCTGGAGCCGGATAATACGCTATCTCCGATCATCACGTCGGATGCGTCGAGGGAGGCTATGCTGTGGATCAAAAAGGCTTATGACGATGGCCTGTTCCCTAAGGACTTCGCCATCATGAAGTTCTCGCAGGTCATGGATACGATGCGCAGCGCCAAGGCCGGAGTCGGGGGCATGTCCATGAACCATGCCTGGGTAACCGGTCAACCGGTGAAGGAGGTTGATCCGAAGGCGGACCTGATGCCGCTGGCTTATTTGGAAAATGCGAATGGGGTGAAATATACTCCTTCAGGCTCGCCGTATTATGGCGTATATCTGATCCCGAAGAAGGTTCCGGAAGCCAAGGTGAAGGAAATTCTGGAGTTCTTTGACTACGGCTACAGCGTGGAAGGCAACGAGATGCTGACGTACGGCCTCGAGGGCGTTCATTACAAGGTAGAGAACGGCAAGAAGGTGGCAACGCCGCAAGCGGCAATCGATAAGACGGGAGACGGAAACCTGAACAATATGATTCATCTGGTGAGCGACGATATGGCGATCAGCGCCGTGGGGATGCCGGATGAGGTATATCAGCGCAACGTGGAGATCGTAACGGAGCGCAAGACGGTCAAGGTGCCGAATCCTTCGGCAGAGCTGTATTCGGAGGCGTATAATAAATATTATCCTGAAATCTCCAAGAAAGTGGAAGACATGCGCGTCATGGTCATTACGGGCAAGGAGCCGATTGAAGCGTATGATCAATTGATCGAAACGATCAAGAATGATCCGAAGATGGCGGAAATTACGGAAGAAATGACTAAGGCGTACCAGGAGAAGTACCTGAAATAATTTTATAGAGGCTGTTCAAATTTCGGTGCTGAAAAGCCGGCGACTTGAACTCGCATCTATATATGAAAAAGGCCGTCCGGGCAGAGAAGACTCTGCTCATGGACGGCCTTGTTTTTATGTGAAGGGGCGCGCTACTTCAAGCCCTGCAGTGATTATTCCGTATTATAACAGGCTTCCGAGCCTCTGTGTTATGCCTCCCTGATGTCTAACATCAAACATTCTAGAATTTTACATTAAAGTATAAAATATTACATAAGGGAGGCATAAATCATGAAAACGAAGGACGGCATGAAATTTGATATCGAGCGAGAGAGAAATAAGCTTCATAAGATGAAGCAGCGATATCGTGATTTTAATCATCCCAAGGTCCTCGAGCAATCGGCGGTGCTGGACGAGCTGATTAATCAGTATAACCGCTTCCTTCGGGAGGACAAGCCGATTGCATAAAGATTGACTTGAAGCGGTTTACCGAAACGCAAGATTCATAGATTCCGATTTCACATTACTTCGCGAACCATGGATAGTATATCAACCGTCGAAACCAACGAAAAGCTGCCTTCGGCCAGCATGTATCGTTCGCTTTTATAGTCCGTACAGCCGTGCGGCATTTCGATACAGCTGTCTGCGCGCTTCCTGTTCGGAAATCCCCTGCAGCTCGGCCCAAGCGGCAGCGGCAAGGGCGGTCATTTCCGGTCGGGTCGTCTGCCCTTGAAGGGGACCCTCGAACGGCCAAGGACCATCCGTCTCGGTCATGACCAGCTGCGGAGGATACATTCTCGCAATATCGCGGATCTCTTCTTCATAAAGGATATCCGGCGTAAAGGAGATATGATAGCCGCTTGCGGCCATCCGGTCTAACGTATCGCGTGAGCCCTTGAACCAATGAAAATGAGCGCGGGCGATCCCGTAGGCTTCGAGCAGATCGCATGAGGTATCCGCATCCTCATACACGGCGTGCAGAATGATCGGTTTATCGTGCTTCTTCGCAAAGGCGACGAATCTTTCGAGCAGCTCGATATAAGGCGCGTTGTCCCACGAATGTCCTGCTGACTCAGCCTCCAGTCTTGCATAATAGGGGAGGCCGACCTCCCCGACCGCCACCATGTCTTGGACATGGTTCTCCATCCAGCGAAGCAGCTCTTCGGTTTCGTCCGGAGAGGGGAGAGGCTGCTCCGGGTGATAGCCGAAAGCAGGCTTAATGGAGTCCCCGTAGATTCGCGACAGCTCCAGATTGCGCTTGCAAGAGGGCAGATTCATGGACACGGTGATGATGTATTGGACGTTTCCTATCGCGAGCGCCGAGGCGATGCTCTCCTGATCGGCAAGCGAATAGCTGTCGAGATGGATATGCGTATCGATGAGCGGGATATCCGCGCGATCATACGTTTCAAGCGGTAATGAGGTTGAAGCTGTTCCGGATGCCATAATGAGCCCTCCTTTCGTTTCCAATGTTCTTACAGTTTGTCTCTACATATATTATATAGAAGCTATTCTTTATATATCCGGCTCCGTGCCGGAACCTATAACAGCCGGCCGCTTGCTTATGCATGCAGCCGGCTGTTCCGTCTGAGGAATGGGATCTGAATCCGCATCAAATGAAGTTGGTATAGCACGCATACCGAAGCTTCCGAGGAATGGCAAGTTAACATTTCCTACAATCGGCTGAAGCATAACAAATCTGCACCTGACAGCGGCTGGAACATAACAAGTCAGCATCTTGAATGCAGCCGGAAGCATAACAAGTCAGCGTCCTGATAGCAGTCCCTGCTAGTCAATTGCGTTTCTGCTGCTCCTGCCGCAGCACGGCTGAAATCTCGGATTTCAGCTTGATGAAGGACGGATCCAGCAGCAGATCCTCCCGGCGAGGACGGGTGAACGGAACCTCGACCCGTTTCAGAACCGAGCCGGGACGCGCGGACAGAATATAGATGCTGTCCGAGAGCAGCAGCGCCTCCTCAATATGATGGGTGATCATCAGCACCGAGCGCCGCGTGTCCTCCCATATATCGAGCAGCCAGCGCTGCATGTCGCTTCGGGTCAGGGCATCGAGCGCGCTGAACGGCTCATCGAGGCACATGACCTCCTGCGGGCTCATGAGCGCCCGCAGAAATGCCGCGCGCTGCTGCATCCCGCCTGATAGGGTATGCGGATAAGCCTGCTCGAAGCCGCCAAGCCCGGCCCGTTCCATCCAAGCGCGGGCATGGGCGCGAGCGGAAGCTTTAGAGGTCCCCCGGAGCTCCTCCGGCAGCAGGACGTTGTCCTCAATCGTCCGCCACGGGAACAAGGCCGGCTGCTGGGGCATATAGGCGATGCGGCCCTTCTCCCCAGTGACCTCCCGCCCCTCCATGAGGACCTGGCCGGCATCAGGCGCAATCAATCCGCCGATGATGTGAAAGAGCGTGCTTTTTCCGCTGCCGGAAGGGCCGATGATCGATACGAATTCCCCTGGAAGCACCCTAAGCGACAGCTCCTCCAGCACATGCACTTCACTGCGCCGCTCGCGGAACACCTTGCGAATCCCCCGGACCTCCAGGGCAGGAGCGGGGGCGGCGGCTGCGCCGCCGGTTGAATTCAAGATGGAATCAGTCGCTCGCTGCGGCATATGGGCAGCCTCCCTTCTTTATTAAGATCCCTGATTTCAACCTTATCTGTAACCTGGATTTGAAAGAACCATTTAAATCTGGGGAGCAGCCGCGATGCTTAGAGGAACCCTGCATGTATTTGCCCCGAATCCCGGTCCAATCGTTCAACTTATGAAGCAGAGAGCATCTATATGGCCAAGCCATGCCAATCAATGCTTCCGGTTCCAGCGGATCAGCCGTTTCTCCAGCAGGGTAATAACGCCTACCATGAGCAGGCTGAGCAGCACGATAACCAGAATGGCCACGAATACGCGATCGGTCCGGTACCCGGATTTTTGCAGCATCATATAATAGCCGATTCCCCGGTCAGACCCGATCCATTCCCCGATGACCGCCCCCATGACCGAATACGTGGCCGCGATCCGAATACCGGAGAAGATGGATGGCAGCGCGTGCGGAAGCTCCAGCTTGGTGAAGATTTGCCACGGCGTGGCTCCCGTCATCTGCATATAATTCATCATCGTGCGGTCGGTCCGTGCCAGCCCGTCGAGGGCCGCTACGGCTACGGGGAAGAAGCAAACGAGCGTAATGACGATGACCTTCGGCAGCATGCCGAACCCGAACCAGATCATGAGGAGCGGGGCCAAGGCGATGGTCGGCACGTTCTGGCTTAAGATGAGAAGCGGATAAAGGGCTGTTTTGAGAAAAGGTACCCTGTGCAGAGCCAAAGAGAGCAGGAGTCCGATACCGGTTCCGATGGCAAATCCGATCACGGTTAACTTTAGGGTAGCCCAGGTGTGTTCCATAAGTCCCGACGCCCCGGTGATGGCTTCATGCCCGATAGCCGTCGGCGCAGGCAGAATGAATTTCTCGATATCGAACATCCAGACCGCAGCCTGCCACACGATCAAAAAGAAGAGGACCGCCACGACGGGCGGCCATATCGAGCTCCACCAGCTTTTCATGGACGGTATTTCTCCGTGAGCTTATCCATGCTGATGCCCTGCGGATGATGTGCGATTTTGACTTGGGAGATGATGCTCGGACTCCCGGCTTTCACCAGCGCATCATGCATGCGCTCCACGATACGGAGCAGCTCGGGCAGCTCGCCTTCCATCGTTGTTTCCAAAGCATGGACCTCGTATTTGACGCCGGAATCCTGGATTACCTTAATGGCTTCATCCACATAAGGGATGCTGTCTCCGCCGTCCGGCGTACGCGGAATGACTTGAATGCTCAGCAGTGTATTCGCCATGAGTCAATCGTCCTTTCGTATATGGGTTCTCATTTGCACGGCCGTTAAGCCTCATGCCGATGAGCCGCGAAGCAGCATTGCAATGCTGCGGGGAGTGCTTCTCCTATTTGTCAGGCAAAAACTCATTCGTAAACGCGCGCTCCGCGTCCAATTCCTTCTCCAGCAGCTTGCGCTCAAACATCCAGTCGGCATATCCGGACCAAACCTCGGCCTTCTGCTCGCCCCAGCGCGGCGCGTCATCTTGATAGCGCGGGCTGAGCCACTTCTGGCTTTCCAGCACCAGCTCGGCATCCAGGTCGGGAACTGCCTTCGACAGCAGTGCCGCGGCATCTTCCGGATGGTCTATCGCATATTGATAGCCTTTGGACGTTGCGCGCATGAACGCTTTGACAAGCTCCGGGTCATCCGCGATCAGCTTCTCGTTCGTTACGATGACCGGCGTATAATAATCCAGCTGTTCGGAATAATCCTTCACGTAGATCATGTCCAGCGGCTCGCCGCGAAGCTGGGCTTCAATGCCTGTCCAGGCATAGTAGATCCAGGCGAAATCAATATCCCGCTTAACCGCCGTAAAATAATCGGCGTCTCCGATGTTCACGATGTTGACCTTGTTCACATCGGCTCCATCGATCTCCATGATCGATTTCATGACGGCTTCCTCAATCGGAGAGCCCCAGCCTCCGTAGGATTTTCCTTCAAAATCGGAGGCCTTCTGGATGCCCCGATCCTTCGGTGCAGCGAATCCGGACGTATTATGCTGAATGATGGCTGCGATCGAAACCAGCGGCAGCCCCTGTGTCCGGGCGAGCGTTACGCCCTCCTGATAGCTGATGCCGAACGGTACGTTGCCGGAAGCGACCATCGCATCGGTTCCCCCGGAGCCCGGCTGTACGATTTGCACGTTCAGCCCTTCCTCCTCATAATATCCGAGCTCCTTGGCTGCATATAATCCGGTGTGGTTCGTGTTCGCCGACCAGTCCAGCATCAATTGGACATCGCGGAGCTTGGCCGGCTGTTCTCCTTCTCCGGCAGTCTCTTGTTTGCCGGGCGCGCTTCCGCCGTTCTGGCCGCTTGCCCCGCAGCCGGAAGCGACCAGAAGCAGGACGCAGGCGAGCAGCAGAGAGAGCCATGTACGTTGTTTCATCGTGTTTCTCCTCTCCTTATATGTCTTCCATTTTCCGTATTAACTTCATAACAACAACAAAAAACGCCCCGATCGTATCGGAGCGCATGACGGCGTAAGTATATACTACGGCTTATGAACAGCCGCAATCCTATGGCTTCCTACGCTGGCATTACCCAGATCAGGTATAAGGGTCAGTATCTCTATGGGATACACTCTCAGCCGGCCGATTCCAGCTCCCCCGGTATTTATGAAGTTACGGGTTATACTTCCGTTATTATAGACCTACCGGAAGCACCTGTCCAGTACGGGAACGCCCCATGCCTGAAGGCGATTTTCTACGTTCGTATAGGTCGCCGGGGTGAGTGGCTGTCCAGGCATGGAAGACCCGAATGATCCAGGCGACCCATAGGAGTCTCTATATGCGGGCGGGCAACCTTAGACCTGGCCTGTTAGCGCTGGAAAAATTCAATCCATTCGCCTTCCGGACCGTGCACGAAGAAATAGCGGTAGCCGTTGGGCAGCGTGACGATTTCCTCATCCAGATGCGGAACGTCCAGCTCCTTCACCCGTGCATATTCCGCTTCAATGTCGTCCGTGCTGACGGCAAAGTGATGCACCGTTCCCTCCGCAGGAAGGGAGTCGCTGTATCCTTGAATCAGCTCGACCTCGGTTTCATCGCTGCCGTTAAAGCCGAGGAAAGCCAGCTGGATGACACCGTTCGTGTGCGTCAGACGGTCCTTGAGCTCAAGGCCGACCACCTTCGTATAGAAAGCGATCGTTGCTTCCAGATCCCTTACGACAATGCCTACATGGTCCAATCGTCTTTGTCCCATTTTACAAGAACCCCTTCCATGAAACTATGCTAGGATATAAAACCAAAGATACGTTGATATGAAAGAATAATACTACATAAACCCCATGTGTCAAGTGGGGATTGAGTGACTACAATCCCGGGACAATTCCGCAAATAACGATTCTACGCGGCCTATATGCCTATAAATATCCAGTTGTTGGGCGCTTCTTTCTTTACTTTTCCTCGGGCTAAAAGTATGATTGGATATGGAAACGCTTTAATTCGAAAGACCTATTCATCATGAATGACCAAGCCTACCTTTTGTTTCAGGGAGGGATATGAATGAGCCCGGGTCCATCCGATTCCATATATATTCGGCTCGCGATTGGATACGCATTGATCCAATGGATATTGGCCCTGTGGATGCCGGACGCTTTATTGCTTCACCGCATCTTAGCCATTATGGCTCCGATAGCCGCATTCGCGTATTTGATCGGGGTGATTGGCAGTCGGTATGAGCAAGGCCATCTTCGCAGATTTTGGCTTCTGATTGCAGCCGGATTGGCCGGCGATGCAATAGGGCGCATCCTGTATGCGGGTGATGAATGGATTGGAGGGGTGTTTGGCGGATCCATCCGGCTGGCGGAACTGTTCTGGAGCTTGGAAGCTCTATTGTTCGCCGGTGCCCTGATTTACCTGTTCAGACGAGTGCAGGGTCCGCTGCGGGGCGCTCGGTTTACCCTGGACATCATCATTGTTGCGATTACCTTGATGACGGTGGGGTGGGAGTATCTCATTAAGCCGGAGATGGAGAGCGGGACGGATACCGTCTGGAGGTCGGCCGGAGGAGCGATGCTCTATCCGCTGTGCGGAATCGTACTGATGTTCTTTACGCTGGTCGTGTATTTTAACACTAAGCAGCTGCACAAGCGGGCGGTCATCTTCCTGTGCCTTGGTGGAAGCGCATTTGCGCTCGGGGATGTCCTTCGGATCTTTCTTGATAGTTTCATGAACATCGGAGCAGGCCTATATGTATATCCGCTGCACAGCCTCTCTGCATGCTTTATAGGCTTTGCGGGTGGACAAACGCTGCCTCGAAGGGGGAGGAGATCCCTATCCGAGAAGAAGCCGTGGCCGGCAGGAACCTTGATCGTACGATATTTGCTGCCCTACAGCGTCCTTGGCGGAATGTTTGCCCTGATGGCCCATCGGTTCGGGGGATGGAGCGGTCTATTTACCGGCTTGACCCTCTGCTTCATTCTCATTTTGATCAGGCAAATCCTGATCCAGGTCGAGAATGACCGCTTGTTCGAAAGGCTGCATGTCAGCCTGCAGAAGAGTGAATCGCTCGCGCACCGCGACGATTTGACGGGCCTGTATAACCGTCGTTATTTTAACGCCAGGCTTTCGGAAGCTTTGGGCGAAGCAGATCGGGCCGGTTTCCGTGTCGGACTGCTGTATATGGACTTGAACCGTTTTAAGCGCGTGAATGACAAGTATGGGCACCGAGCGGGGGATTTGCTGATCCAGAAGGTGGCGCAGCGCCTCCATTCGCTGGAGTCAAAGGGCGTAATCGTATCCCGGCTCGGCGGCGATGAATTTACGGTTATGCTGTATCCGGCCGGAGAGGATCAGGAGCTGATCTGGATGGCGGAGGAGATCTGGACGCTGCTGAGCGAGCCCTATGAGCTGGAAGGAACCGAAATTTACACCTCGCCGAGCATCGGGATTGCGGTTTACCCCGATCATGCCAAGGATGACCAGGAGCTGATCGGCCGTGCGGATACGGCGATGTATGCGGCGAAGGAGCGGCATGCCCGGTGGCATTTTGACGTAGAGCAGACCATGCTGCTGCAGCTTCTTCATAAGAAAGCGGATTAAAAGGTGCGATTCCTTTGTCAGATCGTCGAAAGTCAGTTGTTATCGGCAATTCTTGTCGATTTTTGCTATATCAAGAGTCGCTTTAACATAGATATTACGCATTTGCAGTAAAATTAGGTCATAAGTTTGATAGAAATCCATAAAATGCAAAGAAATCATATTCTAAATGCCGATAAAGCATAGTGAGAGCTTGCTTGCCAAGGAGGACGAACATGATTTGCGACAATTGCAGCACCTTTGAAGCGATTGAGGACCAAGGAAGAACCGTTCATATGAAGCCTGCTCGGCAAGAGCTTGTGCGCTTGCTTGCACAGAACGGCTACACGGTGCAGGAACACAATGAGAGTTGTGCTGTGAACTATAAGGAACGTTCCGATCTGATCTCCATTATGGAGTGTCTGCAATCCCTTCCGCGAAATCTATGTGATGAGCTGTCCTTCTGTGTCACTGGAGGGGAAGCTCCGAAGACCCGGCATATTTGGACGCCGATGCAGAGGTTTGAGCTGCAGATGGAGCACTATGATATGGTGAACGTTATATTACATAAAGAATTTACGAGCTATATGCAGCCGATCGTGGATCCGTCCGAGCATATTGTTGCCTATGAATTTCTGCTGCGTCCGCTCAAAGGCGGGATCCCGTTTAAGCCCCATGAGCTGTTCGAAACGGCACGCAAGACCGGTTTGCAGGTTTTTCTGGATCAAGCGGCCAGAACGTCTGCGATTGAAACCAGCGCACAATGGCTTCCGAAGGGCGTGAAGCGCTTCGTGAATTTCCTGCCATCTTCGATCTACGACGCCCAGATGTGCCTGAACCATACCTTCCATACGATTGAACGACTCGGGCTCGATCCCGGGGATTTCGTATTCGAGGTGGTGGAAACCGAGAAGGTCGATGATGTCGGGCACCTGCAATCGATCTTCGAGGCCTATCGCAGCCACGGGATCTCGGTAGCGATGGATGACGTAGGGGCAGGCTACTCCACCTTGGAGCAAATGATCAAGCTGAAACCGGATTATGTCAAAATAGACCGAAGCCTGATCGACGGCTGTGATCAGAATCCAACCCAGCAAAGGCAGCTTGTGACCATTACCCATATGGCTCACGAGTTCGGGGCGATGGTGCTTGCCGAAGGGATTGAAAGACGGGAGGAATTCCATTTCTGCCGGGAAATCGGAATCGAGCTGTCGCAAGGATATCTGTTCGGAAAACCGTCCCAGCGACCCCCATGCGGTCCGGAGCCGCAGCTCATTTAACCAAAGCTAGCCCGGCGGCTTAGCCTGATCATCACAGTATTATTATAGCCTTAGTGAAGATACGGGTCCTGTCCTAGCGTGCCAACGGCAAGCGGAATATCTGTTTATATAAAGGAAGAAGCTCCGCACACAGGTGACGGAGCTTCTTCCTTTTCGTGATAGGGCAGAGAACGGTGAAGTAAATCCTCAGACCGTCCCGAGCATTATTCGTTTCTACAAGCCCTCAATCCTACAATCAGTCGGACCTACAATCAGTGGATCCTACAATCAGTGGATCCTACAATCAGTCGGTCCTACATGAAGCCCGGGCTGCTTGGGTCTGCCCGAATAAACCGATCAAGCTCGCGGTGCTTTTACCTCGCCACGGCCGGCGATGCCGTATTCCTTACCGCTGACGTTCAGCACGGCAGGCGTGTCGGTCTCGTTAACGATGATGGTTTCCTTGTCGGTCACCTGAACCTTCAGGCGGGATCCGCGGAACATCACCTTGAACGAGAAGGAGGACCAGTGGCCCGGAATGAACGGATTCAGGTGGAGGACGCCGTCTCTCACGCGCAGGCCGCCAAAGCCATGCACGACGGACATCCATGTGCCTGCCATGCTGGTCGTATGGCAGCCGTCTTCCGTATCGTTGTTATAGTTGTCGAGATCAAGGCGAGCCGTGCGTAAATACATCTCATAAGCCTTCTCCTGATACCCGAGCTCGCAGGCAAGTATCGCATGCACGCAAGGGGAGAGGGAGGACTCGTGTACGGTGAACGGCTCGTAGAAGTCGAAATTGCGCCGCTTTGTCTCCAGATCGTACCGATCGCCCAGGAAGAACAGACCTTGCAGCACATCGGCTTGCTTGATATATACGGAACGCAGGATCCGGTCCCAGGACCAATTCTGATTCAGCGGCAGGTGCGCAGGATCAAGCTCCTTGACCGGTACCAGCTCCTTATCCAGGAATCCGTCCTGCTGCAGGAAAATACCGCGTTCCGGATCCTCCGGATAGTACATTTTGCTGATGATGTCCTGCCACTTGGAGGTTTCGCTGCCCTCGAGCTCCAATTTATCGATCAGCTCAGCATAGCGCGAGGCTTCGTTCTCCTTGACGTAGGCCAGAACGTCCAGCGTATACTCCAGCGTCCAGCTGGCGATCCGGTTCGTGTACCAGTTGTTGTTCACGTTGTTCTCATACTCGTTCGGGCCGGTGACGCCCAGGATCATATAACGGTCCTTCGCAGGCACGTAATTGACGCGCTCCTCCCAGAAACGGGAAATTTCCACGAGAACCTCAAGCCCGTATTGGCCCAGGTACGAGAGGTCGCCGGTGTAGTTGACATAGTTATAGATCGCATAGGCAATCGCGCCGTTGCGGTGAATCTCTTCAAACGTAATTTCCCATTCGTTGTGGCACTCTTCGCCGTTCATGGTGACCATCGGATAGAGGGCGCCCTTCGTGAAGCCGAGCTTCTTGGCGTTTTCCTTCGCTTTTTCCAGATGCTTGTAACGGTAGATGAGCAGATTCCGGGAGATGCTTGCATCGGCCGTGCTCAGATAGAACGGCAGGCAATAAGCCTCGGTATCCCAGTATGTGCTGCCGCCGTATTTTTCTCCAGTGAAGCCCTTCGGACCGATATTCAGGCGGTCATCCTCGCCGCTGTATGTCTGGTTCAATTGGAAAATGTTGAAGCGGATCGCCTGCTGTGCCGCCACATCGCCTTCAATGACGATATCGCTCTCTTTCCATTTATCGCCCCAGGCGTCAGCCTGCTCCTTGAGCAATTGCTCGAACCCGGTCTGGACCGCAGGCGCCAGCACGGAACGGGCTGCGTCAAGCAGCTCACCGAGCCCGTGGTTGCGGGAAGTCACGTTAGCCACGTATTTGTAGACGGTGATTTCGTCATCCTGAGCGATCTGAACGCGCAGTCGGTTCGCCGCATACTTTTCCTTCTCTACCAATTCCGCTTGCAGGCTCAGCTTCCCGCCGTTTTTCACAATATCGTAGGACATGACGGAGGTGACGTGGAAATCGAGCTTTTTGGTTTTGACCGTCAGCGCGGCAGAGCCCTGAGAAGCTTCCTTGAACACTTCCAGCCAAAATTTCTCGTCATAGTTGGCATCCTTGTTCTTCACATCCCCATCGAGGTATGGGGTGATCGTCAGCTCACCGCTGAAATTCAGAGGCGTTACTTTGTAGCGGATGGCCCCGATCTCATGACGCACGATGCTTACGAAACGGATGGCTTCCACCTTCAATTCCTTGCCATCCTCCATACGCGCGGTAAAGCGACGCGCGAGGTAGCCTTCCTTCATGTTCAGCTCGCGGACGAAGTCCTTCACCGTGCACTTGGCCAGATCGAGCGGCGTGCCGTCAACTTCAATGCCGATCCCGATCCAGTTCGTACTGTTCAGCACTTTGGCAAAATATTCGGGATATCCGTTCTTCCACCAGCCCACGCGGGTCTTATCCGGGTAATACACACCGGCCATGTAGCTGCCCTGCAGGGAGGGGCCGCTGTAGGACTCCTCGAAGTTGGCGCGCTGGCCCATAAAGCCGTTGCCGATACTGAAAATACTTTCTGAAATTTCATGCGTATGCGGGTCAAAGCCTTCTTCAATAATTGACCATTCATCAAGCTTTAAATATTGTTTCACAATCATCGGCTCCTTTGATTTTAGGAAAATGGTTGCTAATGCAAAAAATATATGGATGATCGCTGCCCGAAAACGGCGGGAGAACTGCTTTACTTCTCCTGCAATCCGAGCAGACGGTCCACTGTAAAGCCTTCGAGTGAGGAGATTACCAGATTAGCGCGCCCCAACGTTTCCGGCGATCCGATGCCGACACAGCGCATGCCGGCCCGGGTGGCGGCCTCGATTCCAGCCTCGGCATCCTCGAATACGACGCAGCTCTCAGTCGGTACGCCAAGCTCCCGGGCACCGAGCGTGAAGACCTCCGGGTCCGGCTTAGCCTGCTGGGTTTTCGTGCCGTCGATAATGGCATCGAAGTAGGGAGTTAGCCCCGTGTTGTTCAGAATCAGCATCGCGTTCTTGCTGGCGGACCCGAGCGCGACCTTTATGCCGCGCTCCTTCAGCGACTGAATGAACTTCAGCGCGCCGGGCAAAATTTCCGAGGCGTCCATGGTGGAGATATACTCCACGTACCAGGCGTTCTTTTTCGCGGCAAGATCCAGCTTGGTCTCCTCATCCGGGGCAAGCCCGCCAATCTCAAGCAGGATGTCCAAGGAAGCCATCCGGCTTACGCCCTTCAGTCGCTCATTGTCCTGCTCCGTGAACTCAAATCCTAGCTCTTCGGCAAGTCGCTTCCATGCGATATAGTGGTATTTGGCCGTATCAACCAAGACGCCGTCCAGGTCGAATAAGCATGCGGTGATCGGTGACATACAATTCCTCCTCTTGCATAAAATCGTTGAAATGCGAATTAGTGCAAACGTTTGAACCAAACATCAAAAATAAAGGAAGCACTAGGTGGCTTCTTTATTTTACAAAAATTGTTGGTGGCCTGACGGCAATAGCCGCCAAGCTTATGATTTCGGCATCGAGTACATCGATGACTCCCGGATCATCAAGCGATGCGGGATAATATAGCGATGGGGCAAGACCGTCTCGCCATCGTGGCGGATTGACTGGATCAGCGCCTGGGAGGCTGTGTAGCCAAGGTTGTAAATCCCGATGTCCACGCTGCTCAGCGGCGGTGTCGACAGCTCGGTCAACGAAATGTTGTTAAAGCTGATGATCGACACGTCCTCGGGAACCTTGTATCCAAGCTCGTGCAGGCCCCGAAGCACGCCGAACGCCACGATATCGTCGACGATAACGAGCGCGGTAGGGCGCTCCGGCAGATTCATGAAGAAGGACATGGCACGATAGCCGCTTTCCTGGAGAAACTCGCCTTCGACAACCCACTCCTTCCGCATATCGAGCCCGGCATCGGCAAGCGCCTTGCCATAGCCCTTCATCCGGTCCTGGGATACGATCAGGTTAGGCGGCCCGCTGACAAAGCCGATCCGTTTATGGCCCAGGGAGATCAGATGCTTCGTCGCATCATACGCCGCCTGGACGTTATCCGTATCGACCGATAGCAGGTCCGGATACTTCTCGCTGCGTCCGACCAGGACGAACGGATAATCGTTGGATTTCAGGAAATCGACAACGGCATCATCCTGCCGGGAATACAGCAGAATCGCGCCATCGACGCGGCGGCCGTTCAGCAGCCGTGATACCGCTTCGACCTCCTCCTTCTCATTGCCGCCCGAGCTGATCAGGACATCGTACCCGGAGCGGTTGGCTTGGGCGACGATCCCGCGGATCAGCTCCATGAAGAACAGGTTGAGAAACAGCTCTTCAGCCGGTTTGGGAAGAATGACACATATGCTTTCCGTTGTTTTGGAAACAAGGCTTTTTGCCATAATATTGGGGTGGTAGCCCATTTCCTCCATAATGTCTCTGACCTTCCGCGAGGTTTCGCGGCTGATTCTCGGGTGATTTGACAGCACCCTAGAGACGGTAGAGGGGGATACGCCCGCTCGTTTAGCGACATCTTTAATCGTCACAGACATAATAGGACCTCCAGTGGAACCGTTTGCGTTTTTTTGAAAACAAGAAAAGGGCAGCCGCTGTTTTTAGAACAGAATCAATAGCTCTTGCGCGAGCCGCGGTGCTCCTCTTCATTTCCATGTTGGGTCTGTAAGGCCCCAATTATACAAGGTTCAAGCTGATAATAAGCCGTATTCATGCGATACTTTAAACGGTTTCACACTGTAATATTAACGTTAATCGAAATGCTTGTAAATACGTATCCGGATCCGCCGAGCGCAATTATTCACAAACGCAACAAAAACGAAGATATTTACAGATATCGAGAGAAAACCCTATATTATTTTTGGAAAACTGCTGAAAACAACACAATACGGACTTGTGCAAACGATTTAACAATTTCGTGAAGTGATGTATGATAGGAGAAGTTCGAGTGTTTTACAAAATGATCATAAGCATAGCATGGGCAGTTGGACCAGGCTGTAAAAGGAAATCCGTTATGTTGATTTAAGAATTGTAACCGTTTTATTGGTAGATGTTAGGAAAATGAATTCAAACGTTTGCGCGTTGTTATGAGCTGTAGGCAAAACCGCTCTAACTTTAAGATTAAGGCAAAATTTAAGAATAAGACAAACAGGAGGAAGTGAAGATGATGAAGCAATGGAGCAGCAGGCGATCTTGGGCCGTCTGGTTTAGCTGCGTGGCACTTGTAAGTGTTCTGCTTGCCGGGTGCAGCGGCAACGGAGGGACTTCGGCGCAGGAAGAAGCCGGGTCGAAGGCGGGAACCGGGCAGGAGCAGGGACAGAACCCCGGCAAGGCTGAGACTGCCCAAGAGCCGGGGCAAGGAGGCGATACGAGCTCATCTGAGTCCGCGCAGGCAGAGGTGGATGAACAGCCGTCCGATGTATACTACGAAATTTTCGTGCGATCCTTCTATGATTCTGATGGAGACGGTGTCGGCGATTTGCGGGGAGTTATCGAGAAGCTCGATTACTTAAACGACGGCAATCCGGACACGACCGATGATCTGGGGGTCACCGGCATCTGGCTCATGCCGATTAATCCATCACCCAGCTATCACGGATATGATGTGACCGACTACCGGGCGATTCATCCTGACTACGGAACGCTGGAGGATTTCAAAGCGCTGCTGGCCGAGGCGGAGAAGCGCGGAATCAAGGTCATCATGGACCTGGTCGTCAACCATACAAGCACGGAGCATCCATGGTTCAAGGAGGCAGCCGCCGACTCGAAATCGCCGACCCGGGATTGGTATGTATGGGCCGAGGACCAAGGCAAGAAGCCGACGGGCTCGAGCGCAGCCGGCAGCGGCACCCCTTGGCATGAGTTAAACGGAGCCCATTACATGGGGACGTTCTGGGGCGGCATGCCGGACCTGAACTTCGACAATCCCAAGGTCAGGGAAGAGATGAAGGATATTGGAGCCTACTGGCTGGAGATGGGAGTAGACGGCTTCCGCATCGATGCGGCCAAGCATATTTATGAGGATCTGATGTCCGACAAGGGCGAGGCCACGACAGCCAAAAATACCGCTTGGTGGCAGGAGTTCCGCAGCCGCATGAACGAGGTGAACCCCGATGCCTACATCGTAGGGGAGATCTGGGACAACTCGGCAGCCGTTATTGCCCCGTACCTGGATAAGGCATTTGATTCGGGCTTCAATTTCGGTCTCGGCGAAAGCATGATCGGGGCCGTAACGAATGAGAAGGATAACAATCTGGCCTTCACGCTGGAGCGGACATACGGCTTGTTCAGCAAGGTATCGGGAGGCTCGTTTTCGGATGCGGCGTTCCTTACCAACCACGACATGAATCGTGTAATGACCCAGCTGAACGGCAATTTGGATCATGCGAAGATGGCTGCGGGCATTCTGCTCACCATGCCGGGCAACCCGTTTATTTACTACGGTGAGGAAATCGGTATGCGGGGAGCGAAGCCGGATGAACAGATCCGCGAGCCGATGATCTGGTCCAATACAGGCAGCGACAAGGGACAGACCACTTGGGAGCCGCTCAAGCATAACCGGGGCGATCAGGTCGAAGGTGTGCTGCAGCAGACGGGCGATCCCGATTCCCTGTTGTCCCGCTACCGTACCTTGATCGCATGGCGCCATGAAATGCCGGCGCTAAATCGGGGAACGATCGAATCGTTTGCCTCCGGCAACGAGAGCGTGATGGCTTACGTTCGTCGGACGAACGACAGTAAAGCGCTAGTCGTCCACAATCTGTCCGGCAAGGAGCAGCGTGTGGAGCTGGCGGGAACGAGCGGCGGCGATCCGTTCAAGGCGCTGGCCAAAACGACGGATGACCGAGCGACATTAAACGGGTCAAGCTTAACGCTGCCGCCGTATACAACCGCCGTATTGGAGTAGCGTCCGTAAGGGAAGCGGCTACAGTTGCAGCAAGACCCCCGAGCCTTCGTATATGAGGGCACGGGGGTCTTTTTTTATGCTTGCAATTTCGGGATACCTTCATGACTTGCAATTACCGGTACGCTTCTAGGTATCTTGCCGTTAAGGAGTCTTTGCATTCTAACAGCTCCCTCGGCTTGCCAGAGAAAAGTAGCTGCCCGCCGTCCATGCCCGCGCCGGGGCCAAGATCGATGATCCAATCCGCCTGGCGGATGATATCGAGATTATGCTCGATGACAATGACGGTGCTGCCTTGCTCCACCAGCCGCTCGATGACCGATACGAGCTTCTCGCAGTCGGACAGATGCAGCCCCGTCGATGGTTCATCGAGCACATAGATCTCGCCGTGCTTATCCAGTTCCGCCGCCAGCTTGACTCGCTGCCGCTCGCCGCCCGACAGTGTGCTGAGCGGCTGGCCCAGCGTCATATAACCGAGGCCGGTATCGTGCAGGCGCTGCAAAGCGGGGCGGATGTCCTTCTCCGGGAAGAAGGACATCGCCTCGTCAACCGACATCGCCAGCACCTCGCTGATGTCTTTGCCGCGAAGGCGGTACCGCAGAACGTCATCGCGGAAACGGCGGCCCCGGCATGCTTCGCAGACGGTGACCAGCTGATCCATGAAGGCGAGATCGGTCGTGATCGTTCCGGCACCGCTGCAGGCCGGGCAAGCGCCCTTGGCATTAAAGCTGAACAGGGATGCGCTGACATGGTTAGCAGCGGCATACAGCTTCCGAATCGGATCGAAGATGCCGGTATATGTGGCGATGTTGGAGCGGTTTGAGGCATGGATGGCATCCTGGTCGACGATCACCGTTTCCGGATAGCACTGAGGGAGCACGTGGTTGATCAGCGTGCTTTTGCCTGATCCGGCGACGCCGGTGACAACCGTCAGCACCCCGGTGGGGATGCGAACCGTGACATCGCGCAGATTGTGTAAGGCGGCGTTCGAAATCGTCAGCCACCCGGAAGGTTCCCGCACCTGTTCCTTTAACCGTGCCCGCTGCTGAAGATGCTTGCCGGTCAAGGTGCCGGACTCCAGAAGTCCTTCGTAATCGCCTTCGTAAACGATCGTGCCGCCGGCAACACCGGACCCGGGGCCCATGTCGACGATATGATCGGCCAACCGGATGACATCCGGATCATGCTCCACGATCAGGAGCGTATTGCCCTTGTCGCGAAGCTGGAGCAGCAGCTTGTTCATGTTATGGACATCATGAGGGTGAAGACCGGTGCTCGGCTCGTCGAAAATGTAGGTGAGATCGGTCAAGCTGCTTCCGAGCTGCCGGACCATTTTGATGCGCTGCGACTCTCCGCCCGACAATGTTGCGGTCTCGCGATCCATGGACAGGTACCCGATTCCGACCAGCTTCAGCTGTTCCAGCCGGGTTATGCAGGCGCTTGCGATCGGTGCAGCCTCCGACTCGCGAATCCTCCGCAAAAATGCAATCAGCTCATCCGCCGGCATCCGTGAGCAGTCGGCGATGGAATAGCCGTTGATTTTGCAGGACAGCGTCTCTTGATTGAGCCTGCCCCCTTGACATTCAGGGCACACCGAGCGGGGGGCTACATCGTTGATCGCTTCCCTGTACAGCTGCGCATCTCGGGAATCCTTGCTTAGAAATGACCGCTCGATTCGCGGAATGACGCCTTCATAATAAGAGGTCGGCGGCCATTCCGGCGTCGGGTTCGGCGGCTTGAACCCGGATTGGTACAGGAGCAGGTCCCACTCTTCCGGACTATAATCCTTCAGCTTCCGGTCATTGTCGAATAATCCAGTGGCCGTATACCGCTTCCAGCGGAAATCGCCGGGACGAAAGGTCGGGAATCGGATCGCTCCTTCATTCAGTGATTTTTCCTTGTCGATCAGGCGATCGATCCGGATGACGTTGACTTTGCCAAGCCCCTCGCAGCGCGGACACATGCCCTGCGGATTGTTGAAGGAGAAGACGTCCGAGTGCCCGACAAAAGGCTGACCGATCCGTGAAAACAACAGCCGCAGCAAAGCATGGATATCCGTAGCCGTTCCGACGGTGGACCTTGCGTTGCCGCCGATCCGCTTTTGGTTGATCAGGATCGCTGCGGATAGATGCTCGATCGATTCGACATCCGGTTCCCCGTATCCGGGAAGGCGGTGCCGAATAAAGCTGGAATAGGTCTCATTCATCTGGCGCTGCGACTCGGCGGCGATCGTATCGAAGACGAGGGCGGACTTGCCGGAGCCGGATACGCCGGTGAATACCGTAATTCGCTTTTTGGGGATATCGAGACTGACGCTGCGCAAATTTTTATTCTTGGCGCCGATAACGCGAATGACATTGTTCGGATTGGAAGCGTTGCTCTTGTCCGAAATCAAGCCTGGACTCATGCTCGATTTCGTGTTCGAGTTCATGTCTGATTTTTTGCCCGAGTTCATGTCTGAGCTCATGATTCATTCTCCTTTCCGGTTCCAGTCTTTGACCTGCTTACGGGAATAGCATATCTTATAAACATGACAATAATTGTCTACTTATTGGCAAGGCCGAAAAGGAGGAGCAAGCGGTGTCCAAAGCCAAGCTGTTGATGGATGTGATTCTGTTCGTCAATGCCAAACGAAGCTTTACCGCCCAGGAGGTTGCCGATGAATTTGGCGTTTCGGTGCGCACGGCGCACCGATATTTGACCGAAATCAGCGATATGGGCGTTCCCTTATATACCGAGCAAGGACGTCATGGGGGCTACCGTACGCTCAGCAGCCGTGTTCTTCCGCCGGTGCTGTTTGATGAGGATGAGGTGTTTGCGATCTTCTTTGCCTTCCAGTCTTTGAAGCGCTACCGGTCACTGCCGTTTGAGCTGAACATGGATTCGGCCGCACGGAAATTGCTGGCGGGGTTTCCCGAGGATGCCAAAGCGATGATCAGCCGCTTGGAATCCGTGCTGGCCTTTTGGAGTCCGCGCCGAACGGCAGGTTCCCCTTTTCTGAAAGAAATGATCGAAGCAGCCCTATACCAGCGCGTTGTGAGGATCGGGTACCGCTCAAAGAACCGTACGAGCGACCGGGAAATTCAGCCGATCGGCGTGTATGCCCGCGACGGTCTGTGGTACATGCTGGCCGCCGAGGGGGAGACGGAGGAGCCGCGCTTGTTTCGGGCTGACCGGATCGAGTCCTGGACCCCGACGGACCGGTCGTGGGAGCTTGATATGACGCTGGAGGAATGGCTTCAGGAATACCCGATCCGGCAGCCGGTCCGCCTGTATGCGGAGCTCACAAGAGAAGGGGCCCGGCAATGCGCGAGCATCCCTTGGCTGGAGGATGAGGTGGTTATGCTTGAAGAGCATCGCGGCGTTGTCGACGTGACGGTAGACCGCAGCGATTTTGAATACATAGCCGATGTGTTTCTCAGGCTTGGAACGGAAGCGAAGATCATCGAGCCTCAGGAGATTGTGGATTTGATCCGGGATAAGGCAAGGCGGCTCATCGCCCACTATGATCAGGGACGGTTGTGAGTGGGCTGCAGAAGTGTAGCTCTTCCTTTTTTACATGTTACAATGACAAAAGACAGGTGCCGGAGGAACGAATCGCTGACCCGCACCTTGGCGTTAGCGGCTGGAAGAAGCATTGCCGACATTTTGGTGGTGGAAAGGGAGATATCCATGAGCGCAAGCATTTTATATATCGAGGATGACCGCGATATCGGCGGATGGGTGAGTGATTTTTTGAAGGAAAAGGGCTATGGGGTGAAATGGCTCCAGAGCGGAGAAAAGGCAGTGGAAGAAGCTGCCCAATGCGCGGTTGTCGTCTTGGACGTCATGCTCCCCGGGCTCGACGGGTTTACGGTCGGACAGCGGCTGAAGAAGGCGTACCCCGGATTGCCGATTCTGATGCTGTCGGCCAGAACGTCCATCGACGACAAACTCCAGGGTCTGCAATTCGCGGACGATTACTTGACCAAGCCTTTCCACCCGGACGAGCTGGCGGCAAGGGTCGAGGTGCTGCTGCGCCGTTCTGCCGTACAATCCGCCGAACCGGTGAGGGTCAAGCATTTGACGGTTTATGAGGGCGAGAACCGGATCGTCAATGAGGATACCGGAGAGGAAATTTTGCTGACCGGCAAGCAGTATCAAATTTTTATGTACCTGCTTCAGCATCAGGGCCGCGTCATGACCAAGGAGCAGATCTATGAATCGGTATGGGGTGAGTCTTATATCGAGGGGGACAAGACGTTGATGGTTCATATCCGTTACCTGCGCGAGAAGCTGGAGCGGGACCCGGCGTCCCCGGAAATTATCGAGACGGTCCGCGGGCTCGGCTACCGGGTGAAAGCATGAAAGGGTGGAGAGCGAAGGGGCGGTTTCGCAAATCCCTGACGAATCGGTATCTGCTGCTTATTTCGGTGGCCATGATTTTCATGCCGATTCTGTTCCCGCTCGCCTCCGTGTTCTACTGGTTCGTTGCCAACACATTCATGGACGTGCCGCCGCTTCCCGACAAAAAATATGAGAACGGGACCGTATTGGAGAAAATGTGGCATAAGGAAGCAACCCAATTAGAAGGCGCATCGCCGGAGGAGATCGAGCAGAGGCTGAAATCGCTGCGGCAGGCTTATCCTGAAGTTCAGATGCTGTGGGTGGACAGCGATAGTCGAAAGCGGATCGAGCTCCCTGTGCAGGAGGATATGCCCGCGTTATGGAGCGCCCAGCATACCGTACAATTTATGAAAAATTCCGTCGGGGCCGATCCGTTCACGGTGGTCGCTTTTATCGGGGATGAGGGAGCGGACGAGGGCTTCATGGTGATGCGGATTCCGAGAAAATATATCAGCGTACAGGATCCGATCGCCAGCGAGACGACCCTGTACGGTTTATTCATGGCGACCATGTCCGGCCTCTTCATCCTGGTGTCCTGGCTGTTCTTCGTACGCATCCGCAAGCGGCTGCTGCGCCTCCGGAACGCAATGACATCCCCGAATGAAGCAACAGGCATCCCGCAGCCAGTCACGTTGACCAAGCTGGATGAGATCGGGCAGCTGGAAGAGGGCTACAACGATATGGTGAGCCAGCTGGAAGAGGGCCAGCGCCGCCAGCGCGAGGAGGAGGAGCTGCGCAAGTCGCTCATTGCGAGCTTGTCGCATGACTTGAGGACGCCATTGACGGTTATACGAAGCCATATTTTCTCGTTGGAGCGGGAGCCGCTCAGCGGGAGGGGCAAGGAATCGCTCTCCCTAATCGAGGCCAAAATCGGCGATTTGGGGGGATTAATTGATAACCTGCTATCCTATAATCTGCTCACGAGCGGCAAGGTGCAGCTAAACCTTGATGCGAAGGACGTTTTGAGACTGGTCAAAGAGAGTGCGGCCGCATGGTATCCGGTATGGGAAAAAGCAGGCATCGAGCCCGACATTGCTCTGCGCGAAGAGCCGCTGATCTGGAATGTCGATGTGTTATGGTTCCGGCGGCTGCTCGACAATTTGTTTCAAAATGTCGTGCGCCATGCCCAATCCGGTAAGTATATCGGCATTTATACCGAGGAACGCCAAGTCGAAGGCGGTGGAGAGACCGGGGCGCTGATCATCTCGGATCGCGGCCCGGGATTCGGCAGCGAGTCCCATAACAAGGGCGCAGGCATTGGGCTTGCGGTCGTGGATTTCCTAGCGAAGGAAATGGGGTTAAAATGCGAGGTTGAGAGCTCCGGCGAAGGAACGAGAATCACCATCTGGAAGCCGGGAAGCGGCGGCGTTTACCAAGGGCAGGAGCTTAATCCCGGAGGGAAGCAGGTCCGGTTTGAAGTGGACGATATGTAATAAGCCGCGACGGCCTGTAAAGCTCACTCGGAAGTTGATGATCATGATGACGCGCAGCGCCGTGAACAAGACAAATCATTGAGGTGAATGAAGGAGCCGGACGTTTCCGGGTCCTTTTTTTGTGCTGTTTGCCGCCTTAACTGCGGCATTTACCTAGGGGAAGGCTAATCCTCCCTTTATTAAAACAATCTCATAATCCAACGTGGGATATACAAGATCACATCCAGGATCAAAGTCACGTAATTGGAGAAGTTGTCTAGCTTGCTTCTTCCAGGCCAGATTACCTTTTTGATGAGAATGACCTCATTTCGAATTGAATTGTCGGGCATAAATCCACGAACGGGGGGACGATAGCCAGCCGACAGTGCCTATAGAAGCAGCACCACTACCAGCAACAAGCACAGCTCGGACCTTAGGCTGTAACATGCCCTTATCCTGTTGGCCAGCGTCAGCTAGCACGCATTCAGTGATTAAGCCCTAAGTGATCATACGTAATGAGGGATTGGAAGTTTCAGTAAATTTTAGATCATCATCAATCGACGAACTAATTATAGGAAAATAAAGCTCTGTATTGCATAATCTCATACCCGTCGCACCAGCGATAGGGGAGGAATCGGTCTGGAGAAGCGAAGCGCTCGCCTTTAAATCCGGGAAACAACCTTGTTTAGGATCATTCCGGTTTCCCGGATTTAACAGCGATCGGAAGAACGACCCGCCACCGAAGCGCCCTTGTTGCAGGAAGAGTTTATGACCACCACTCGAAGCGGTGGTGGTTGTCCTACCCATCCCCGGCACTGCGATCAAGGGCAGAGCGAGCAACTGTATGAGAGTTTGAGTGCCGGCTCATAGAAACATTGTAAAGCATAACTTGATATTCGCAGGCACCAGCGGAGGGGGAGGAATCGGTCTGGAGAAGCGTAGCGTTCGCCTTTAAATCCGGGAAACAACCTTGTTTGGGATCATTCCGGTTTCCCGGATTTAACAGCGATCGGAAGAACGATCCGCCACCGAAGCGGCCTTAGTTGCACGAAGTAACTGGTTAATGATTTGCAACACGTGGAGTGGAGCGCGCTCTACCCTGATTCGCTTTTTTAAAGAAAATTTAAACTTGCCCCCGACCGCCGTTTAACCTTGACCAAGTACGATGTTTTACGAGGTGATGAACGTGACGGAACTCGTCATTCAAACAAAGGGACTTTATAAAACATACAAAAAACGCGCGGCAGTCGAGGACTTGAATCTGGAGATCGCGCGCGGTGACATTTACGGCTTTCTCGGGCCGAACGGGGCCGGAAAGACAACGACGATCCGGATGCTGCTCGGGCTGATCCAGCCGACGCGCGGAGCCATTCATCTATTCGGCAAGGATTTGAAGAGCGAGAAAATGGACATCTTGCGCCGTACCGGCTCGCTTGTAGAATACCCGTCGTATTATGGACATTTGACGGCGGTGGAAAATTTGGAGGCCATCCGCCGGATCACCGGCAGCCCGAAATCCCGCATTGCGGAAGTGCTGGAGATCGTCTCTCTGACGAAAGAGGCGAAGCGCCCGGTGAAGGGATATTCCCTCGGCATGAAGCAGCGACTCGGGATTGCGGCTGCCCTGCTGAACAATCCGGAGCTGCTGATTCTTGATGAACCGACCAACGGATTGGACCCGTCCGGGATTCATGAAATCCGGGAGCTGATCAAAAACATGCCGCGCCAATACGGCATCACCGTTCTGGTCTCCAGTCATCTGTTGGGCGAGGTCGAGCAGATGGCCGACAAGGTTGGCATCATCCGTGAAGGCCGAATGGTATTCCAGGATTCGATCGATAACCTGATCCGGACGGCTTCCAGCGGCTTCCGCCTGGCGGTGTCGGAGCCGGAGGACGCTCTGCAGCTCGTGCTGGATCTTGGCTGCGAAGGCACGCTCAGAAACCATGTGCTCGAGCTGGAATCAATGCAGGATGCCAAGGTGGCGCTGCTCGTCAAGCGGCTGGTCGAGAATCGGCATGCGGTATATCGGGTCGAGGAGAAGCGGAAGTCGCTCGAGGATATCTTCATGCAAATCGTAGGGGAGGGGAGCCGCCCATGATGGTCCGAGCACTGTCAGCCGATTGGCTGAAAATCCGGGGCAAAGGCATTTGGTTTCTCGCCGCGCTGGGACCGATCGGGCTGGTGGCGATGCAGGGCCTAAACTTCGGACTGCGGTATGACTACTTGATGAAGTCCTATGCGGATGATCCGTGGGGCGGCTTGCTGGAGAACGTACTGTTCTTCGTGCCGATCGCGCTGTTCCTTGGCATCACGCTGGTCTGCTCCCTCATGGCAAACGTCGAGCACCAGCTCAGCTCCTGGAAGCAGCTGCTGGCATTGCCGATTTCACGAACGGCCGTGTTCAGCGCGAAATTCGTGCAGGCGTTCCTGATTCTGTGCGTGTCCTGCATTTTGCTGACATTAGGTACGGCTGGCTTGGGGCTGCTGCTGGGGATGGGCGTCGAGCAGATGCCGTATCTGGATCTGCTGCGGATCGGCTTTGTCCAGTTGTTCGCCGCACTACCGATGCTTGCGCTCCAGCTGTGGCTGTCGCTGACGCTGAAGAATCAGGGCTTGCCGGTAAGCATCGGCATTACGGCATCGGTCGTGTCCATGTTCGCCTTCCAATTTCCGAATTGGATGCCGCTCAAGTGGCCGCTGCTAGCGTATATGGGGCCGGGCGAAGCGAAAGTAATCGGTGCGGGCCTGCTGCTGGGCGTTGTCATTGCTTGCGCCGGGCTGATTCATTTTAACCGGAAGGATGTGGATTGAGATGACGGCCTATACAAGAGCGGTGTCCTGCGAGTGGCTAAAATTATCGAAGTCAAGACTATGGGTGCAGATTCTTATGTGCGCGGCCCTGGTTATGCTGCTTGGCATTGTGGAAGGCTCATCGAATCCGATCGCGCCTTGGGAAGCGCTGGTCGGCATAATGAGCATCCTGCATGCGATGCTCTTTCTGCCCATCATGACGGGGATTTTCAGCGCAATGGTGTGCCGGTATGAGCATTCGGGCGGAGGCTGGAAGCAGCTGCTGGTGCTGCCTGTCTCGCGCAGCGCGGTTTATTTTGCGAAGTTTACCGTAGTCAGCCTGCTGCTCGCAGTCGTGCAGGCACTGTTCCTCGCAGCGGTGCTGGGAGCAGGGATGATCAAGGGGATCGACGCTTCGATTCCGTGGGACATGATGGGACGCAGCCTGCTTGGCGGCTGGGTGGCCTGCCTGCCGCTCGCAGCCTTACAGCTTGGCGTGTCCACGGCTTGGAGCAGCTTTGCCGCTCCGCTGGCACTGAACGTGGTGTTTACGATTCCGAATATGCTCGTGGCGAATTCGGAAACCTATGCGCCGTATTATCCATGGGCTCAGCCGTTTTTGGCCATGATGCCCCAGGGACAGGCCGGCTTCGGAGCGTTCAATCTGCCGTTCGAAAGCCTGATGATGGTGGTGGTCGGCGGGTTCCTGCTGTTCTTTATCGCGGGTCTTATCTATTTTCAGCGGAAGGAAATATAGCTCGTGGAGGACTCTCCAACCGACCGAAATTGCGCAAAACGGAATCTTGCTCGACATGAAAAGAGCTGTTCTTGAGGACGCGTCCTAAGAACAGCTCTTGTTTTTCCATGATGGAAATGAACCCTATGAACTATGCAAAATTCTGTTAAGCTTTACTGCAAGTTGTTCGCGAATACCGGCAGCTCTACCCAAACATACGGCGTTGTGGATGCCTTCAGCCCGTACTCGATGATCGTAATGACGGCAATCGTCTCGGCGGGATCGACCGCAGGCTTGCCTGTCTCGAAGAAGTGCACCAGATTCTCGATGAACGCCCCGAAGAAGTTGGAGTTCGCCGTTGCCTGCTTGAAGCTGCCGGAGTCGTAACGAACACCTAGCGTAAATGGGCAATTGTCCCCGAGGTGGTTCACTGCAGCCTGGCGTCCTTCGCCGAAGTCGATCAGCAGGGCGGGAGACGCCTCGGTTCCGGTGAACATGACGCGTTTCGGATTCGAGCCCATCAGCTGGACGATCGGCTCGATCTGATGGATGGAATAATTCGAGAAAGCACCGGGTCCCCAGCTGCTGATCGTTTGAATCCCTGCGGGTTCAAGCTCGGCATACTCGCTGGCGAAGCGAAGCGCCGAGGTCGAGTACATCGGCGTTCCATGCTTCGCGGCCAGCTCGAACAGACGGATGGCCGTCTCGCGATCAGGCGCAAACGTTTTGTCGATATACGTAGGCTTCCCGGAAGCCAGCGGCAGCTGCGACAGCTCCTCATGGTACTCGGGATTGTCCGGGGACAGAACGATCAGATAGTCGCTTCGTTCAACGACCTCCTCGATGGAATGCACCTGCTCGATCCCGTTCTCCTTGCACCAAGCTTCATTGGTGAGGCCGCCTTCTTTGTCCTGTTTGCCGTAGGCGCAGACGACTTTCATGGTTCCGTTGCTTGCCTGCTCAATCCAACCGGGATATTTATTCGCATGGAACTGGTCGAGATGCAGATCGACAAATCCGATTTTTTTCATAAAACCTATGCCTCCCTGACGTTTCGAACTGGGTTATTTGCTGCTCTGGGCTACGGGCTGAAGCGATACCTCTGCTCCCTTGTCGGACGAATCATAGATCGCCTGGATGATCTGAGAGGACAGAATGACCGTATCGATATGCGATGGCTGCTTCTCCCCGGTCTGGATGGAGCGGATAAAGCCATCGATCTCGTTCTGGAACATGTTGCCGATATTGAATTTCGGCGTCGTTTCAAGCAGCGCGCCGTCCTTCGCGGTATAGAAGGTGAACTCGGCCCCGTATTTCAGACGGATGCCGCCTTTGTCGCCCAGGAAGTCGATGAACATTTCTTCGGCTCCGATATTTTGCGCCCACGCTCCGTTTAAGGAGATCGTAGGACCTTCCGTCCGAATGAGGGCCGTAACGAAATCGTCGACGTCATATGTGCCATCGTATTTCGGCGGGCCTGCCCACATCTTGAGGAAGGTGTAGTCCTCCATATCCTTACCGAGCTTGCAGTAAGCCTGGCCGGAAACGGTTTGCGGCTTCGGATCGCCGGTGCAGTACATGACGACATCCAGGAAATGAACGCCCCAGTCGATCAGCGCGCCGCCGCCGGCGATCGCCTTCGTCGTAAATGCGCCGCCGAGACCCGGGATGGAGCGGTGGGCACGGAAGCTGGCATAGACATGGTACAGCTCGCCGAGCTCGCCGTTTTGGATCATGTTCTTGATACGGTTAACGCTTTCATTATAACGGTTCACAACCCCGATATTGAGCGTCTTGCCGGTCTCGTGCTGAACCTTCTGCATCTCGAGTGCTTCGGCATAGGTCCGTGCTGCAGGCTTTTCGCATAATACGTGCTTGCCGGCCCGCAGGCAGTCGATGGCGATCGAGGCATGAACATCGTTCGGCGTGCAGATGGATACAGCGTCAACCTCCGGATCGTTCAGCACTTGCCGGTAATCCGAAACAGCTTGGCCGCATTCATATTTGGAAACGGCAGCCTCCGCCCGGTCCAAGGCAATGTCACAGAAGTATTTGATTTCAGCATCTTCGTTGGCTATGTAGGCGGGAATATGAGCGCTGTTGGCAATCGTGCCGCAGCCAATGACGGCAATTGTAATTTTGTTCATCGGTTCTCCTCCAAAATCGTGGATTTGTTAAAGCCTGCGTAATGGTGACGCCGAATTGAACTTTCATTAGTTTCTTGCACAGAGTATACCATGGGCTGCATGCATTCGGATTTCACTATTGTGTTTATTTATTGGATTATCGTTCAGGGTTAAAAAAACAAGGTTCGCGATCTAATAGGCGTTCTTCTTATAGTAAGCCGGAGTTGTGCCGGTATATTTCTTGAAGATGCGGCAAAAGTAGGGCAGTTCGTTAAATCCCACCTTAAAACAAACCTCCGTCACGCTCAGCTCGGGCTGCGCGAGCAGCTTCATCGCCATGCGGATCCGGTAGTTCGCCACATACTGGCTGAAGGTGCGGCCGGTCACCTCTTTGAAATGCCGGCAGAAGTTCGTCCGGGACATCATCGTGATGGCACACAGCTCCTGCAGGCTGAGGGGCTTGTCGTAATGGTTATGGATAAACTCGATGGATTTCATAATAGGCTCGCGATACTGGTTGGTCGAGCCCGCCACTCCGGCGGCCCCGTTCTCAGTCTGCTCCCGGCTCAGGATGCCAAGCAGCTTGAGCAGATTCGCTTTAAGCAGCAGCTCGAAGCAGGGGCCTCGACGGCCGTATTCGGCTAGCATCTCGGTAAGCAGATCCCTGACGGCAAGATCACTGCTGCTGGAGAGCAGGATTTTGAGAGGAATCTTATCTTCAGGGACCGTGAACGACTCAATGAAAGCCTGGTCGAGCCCGCTGGAATCTCCCATGTGCGCACGCAGATGCTCGTTAACGAACTCGGGCATAAACTCGCAGCCGAGCACTTCAAGCTCTTTTCCTGGAAGCATTTCGACCCTGTGCACGCTGTAGGGAGGCAGGACGAATATGCTGCCTTGGGTCATCCGGTATTTTTGGCCGAACAAGGTGTGGTCGAACTCTCCCCGGCTGATATACCAGATTTGGAAGTAGTCGTGCATATGGTCCGACAGGCTGCCGAATTCCTCGGTAATCCGGTATATTTTGCACGGCAGGCCGCTGATCATCTCCAGCTCCGACGTGAAAAAGGCGACGCCCCGGCGGGTGCATTCGACAATATCGGGCTTGATCCAGTGAATGGCCATCTCGATGTCCTCCTGAATGAATTCTTCGCTGATTTCGTTAATTCAGCTTATATACTATTCATAGCATAACGCATTCATGGCATGAAGGAAGAGGGAAATATAGTATCAATCAGGTAAGATATGAGCGACAAACGGTCCTATGCGTTCAAGCGACGGAAATAAAAGTTCTACCAGGGGAATTATGGTATAATTGAAGAGACAAAGTAACCGGTGGGAGTGGGGCGGCGAAGCTAACCCGAAAGGGGGTGACGCCGTGTCCCTTCTTGAATTGACGCTCAAGCTCCTGGACGGAATGCTAAAGCTGGTCGGCATTATTACTGGCCTGAATGCTTTAGTTAACGCCTCCCGGAAACGATCGCAGCCAAACAAGAAAAGCCACCGGGAATAGGTTGGCGCCTAGCTATCCGGTGGCTTTTCATTGAATTGTGAAATCCTCGCCGTGGTCGCCCACCGGCCTTTGTTAGAAGTCGCGATGTGTCCAGCATCGCGGCTTTTTAAGTTTACGCATCTTTAACCAAAGTATACCACAAAAGCATGAAAACAACACAGGCATTTCAATGGATGAAGCATGCCCACTGCATTTCAGCACAGAGCGGTATGGCGGCAATAGGGTTGCTAGCGGCGGAATTCGTCCAGCATCTGCGCTTTGATCTCCTCGATCGGAAATTGCTGGGGATAGGTGGAGATCATGAGCATGATGCCTTGGAGCGTAAAGGAGAAATAAAGCGAGCGCTTGCGCGGTTCGGCGACGCCGAGCCGCTCGAATATCCTGCACTGGAGCTCGAACTGCCGCGCCGCTTCCTCTACGAGGAGCCTGCTGTACTTGATCAGCTCCTGATCAGCTTCGGGCTGAGTCTGGAGATGGAGATAGAACCGGTGCTCCTCCGGCTTTTGGTAGACGCTGTCGATCGCGTGCCCGATAATGAACTTCAGCTGCTCAATAGGTTCGGTGAGCGCAGCTGCATCCTGCATGACCTGCGCGATGGCCCCGATGCGTTCCGTTACCATCGTGGCGAGCAGCTCCTCCTTGCCTTGAAAGTAATTATACATAAGGCCTTTGGATATCCCGGCATGGCGGGCTACATCGCTGATGGAGGTGGCGTGGTAGCCTTGGCGGATAAACAAGTCCATCGCGGCCTCCAAAATGTTGGCTTTCGCCATCTGTCGAATGCGTTCGTTCTCGCTAGGTGTCCGCGGCATGAATCCTTCAGTCCTCCACAAAATCGGTAATATGCTGAGATACAGCTTCAGGATGAGTCAGCGTGACCATATGATCGGCCCCTGTTATCCTGACGAATCGGATGTCCGGAACTCTCTGAAAGCTTTCGGCGACCAGCAGGTTATCCGGAAGTTCCTGGTCTCCGATAATGAATAGCGTTCTGGCCTGAATCTCTTCGAGCCGCTCGTAAGCAGGCGGCGTCGGCCAGATCGGCGCAAAGGCGGCGGCAGGCCACGTAAAGGTACGCATGAAATGACGGCGCAGCATGTCAACCATGAGCTCCCGCTGGGGGCTGTTCCTTGCCACCTCATAGG
The DNA here is from genome assembly GCF_038003785.1 of Paenibacillus sp. FSL W8-0919. Classification (NCBI taxonomy): domain Bacteria; kingdom Bacillati; phylum Bacillota; class Bacilli; order Caryophanales; family Paenibacillaceae; genus Paenibacillus; species Paenibacillus sp. FSL W8-0919. The sequence continues at coordinate 579,254 of NZ_JBBOPV010000001.1, read as the reverse complement.
ACGGGGCTCCGATTGAACGCTCAATCATCAGCTCTACGTCCGGAGCGGCTTCTCCCACGTGTTTCATATAGTCCTGGAATTCATCGGAATACGGATAGCCGGATAAGGCAGGTGCGATCAGGACTAACTCCGATACTCTTTCAGGATAATGGATCGCGAATTCGGTGGCAATCTGGCCGCCCATGGAGTGGCCGACGATGGCGGCCTGCGGAAGGTTAAGGTGGTCGAGCAGGGACAGTACATCAAGAATATAGTTGGGCTGCCCGACAGGAGAAGGGGAGTTGCCGATTCCTCTACCGTCCATCGCAATCACTTGAAATCGATCTTGGAGCAACGGCGTGATGAGGCTCCAGTCCCGCGAATCGGCGCCGCCGCTGTGAATCATCAAGATCGGCTTCCCCTTGCCGTGAATCTCGTAATACAAATCCATGTGAACACCCTCCATTCATTTTCCGAAATATGGATCGGCCGATGCGTTTATTTTATTATTGGTTGACCGGTTAGTCAATAGAAAAAACAGAAGAATACGATCACCTATCAACAAAAAATTGACACCGAAACCACGGGCGCCGCCATTCAAAAAGCTCCCCCCGAGCCGTAAGCACGGCGCTCGAAGGGAGCTGCATCTCTTATTGTAGAATATGAATTATTGCTGGGCCTTCAAAATCGCAAACCCGTACGCAGGCAGCTTCACGGTCAGCTGACCTTGCTTCGCGCTAAGCGATTGACCGTTCCACAGGTTGGTCCATTGCTGGTGCTGCACAGGCAAGGAAATGGTATTGCCGGCTCTATCGTTGTTGACCGCCACGATGATCGTTTCGTTGTCGTCCTCCCGCAGGTAGGCAAGCTTGCCGCCGTTCTTCTCCGCCTGCAGGAACTTGAAGGAGCCTGTGCGCAGCGCCGGATGGGACTTACGCAGCTTGATGAGGGTCTGGTAGAACGTGAACAGATCCTTGTCGTGCTTGGTCTCATCCCACTCCATGCATTTGCGGCAGCCCGGATCGTGTCCGCCGTCCATGCCGATTTCGTCGCCATAGTAAATGCAAGGGGTGCCGAAATAAGTGAACTGGAACATGGCCGCAAGCTTCATCAGGCGCTTGTCGCCGCCGGCCTGTGTCAGCAGTCTCGCGGTATCGTGGCTGTCCAGCAGATTGAACATCACTTCGCTTGCCTGTCTCGGGTAGCCCGCAAGCTGCTTGCCCAGCATGAAGGAGAACTTCTCCGCATCCGCGGTGCGGTTAATGAAGAAGTCCAGCACCGCATTCGTGAACGGATAGTTCATGACGGCGTCGAACTGGTCCCCTTCGAGCCAGATGGAGGACTCGTGCCATACTTCACCCAGGATGTAGGCGTCAGGATTGGCTTTTTTCACGACCTGACGGAATTCGCGCCAGAAGCTGTGTCCGACCTCGTTGGCGACGTCCAGGCGCCAGCCGTCGATGCCTGTCTCTTTGATCCAGTATTCGGCAGCCTTCAGGAGGTAAGCCCGCACCTCCGGATTCTCCGTGTTCAGCTTCGGCATGAGCGGTTCGAAGGCGAAGGTATCGTATGTCGGGATGCCGTCCACCACTTCAAGCGGCAGGGAACGGATATAGAACCAGTCCTTGTATTTCGATTTTTCACCGTTCTTCTGCACGTCCACGAATGGCGCGAACGTTCTGCCGGAATGGTTGAAGACCGCATCGAGCAGGACGCGGATCCCCCGCGCGTGGCACAGGTCCACCAGCTTCTTCAGCGTATCTTTATCCCCGAACTGAGGGTCGATTTCCAAATAGTCTTCCGTATCGTATTTATGGTTGGTCGTTGCCTTAAACAGCGGCGTGAAATAGATCGCGTTGACGCCAAGCTCGCTCAGATGATCCAAATGATCGATCACCCCTTGGAGGTCACCGCCGAAGAAGTTGTTCGGCGTCGGCTCTGCGCTTCCCCATGGCAGTGCGCCTTCCGGATCGTTGCCCGGGTCGCCGTTTGCGAAACGCTCAGGGAAAATCTGATAGAATACGGCGTCCTTCACCCAAGCCGGCGGCTGGAATACGTCATCCGGGTTAATGAACGGGTACTCGAACAGGCGATCCGGATTAGCCGGCGGCTCCGTCAGGAAGTCATATTCCGTCATCCAGCGCTTCTCCTGCCCCTTCTGGAGCAGGAAGCCGTATTTCAGGCGGCGGTATGGCGGCGTAGCCTCGCACTCCCAATAGTCGAACAGCTCATCCGTGGCCAGCTTGGTCATCGGAATGTATTCCATCGTCTGATCCCACATGTATTTATCGCCGGCAAGCGCGTAGACTTCGGTGAGATCATCCTTTTTCGTACGGATTCTGAGGTGGACGGTAGTTCCGTCGTAGGCATAAGACCAGTTTTTGCGCGGGCGATGATAAATGGCTTCCAAGAACATCGATAAATTCCTCCCTTGATTGATAAAATTAAAAAAAGGCACACCCAGGACTAAAAAATAGCCGAGGTTGTACCTTTTGTAAGTAGGGGATTTTGCAAAATCCGATTCCAGCCGCTTCAGGGCCACAATATACAGACGAATTAAACCGTTTCGATCTCTATATTGATGATTGAACTATGGATTTGTGCAAAACCTCAAGTAAGATAACATTGCCTTTAAATTATGAATTTGATGACTCTGCTAAAAATATACCATGCGGTCTGCGACGATACAAGCCCTAAGCCGGGAACAATCAAGATTCAGCAGCCAATCATAGTACCGTGCCTGTGCCAGTACGGGTATGATTGCGGGTTTCAGGGGCATGAATGATGCTATAATTAGAAGAAGAGGGACAAGCCTGGACGGATAAACGTTAAAGGGGATGACAAAGAATGCATTACGATGATCAGGTGAAGAACCGCGTTAAGCGGATTGAGGGACAGCTTCGGGGGATATTGAAAATGATGGAGGAGGCGAAGGATTGCCGGGAGGTCATTACGCAATTAACGGCTGCCCGAACGGCGATCGACCGCACGATCGGTGTCGTGGTCAGCGCCAATCTGGTGGATTGCGTGCGCAAGGCCGAGTTGGACGGCGAGAATACCGAGAAGCTCGTGCAAGAAGCGGTGAACCTCCTCGTCAAGAGCAGGTAGGCCTCCCGGCAATCCCAAGCGGCGAGAAGGGGAGAAGCACGGGTGCGCTGCGTCTTAAATGTTAATTTGCTGCGAGTGGTTCATGAAATGGATCAGGATCGGACAAAATGGGTAAATAAATGTAATGACTTCTTAAAGGAGGGTACTCATATGTCTGTCAATGAGCAAATTATTCTGGCCAAGCGTCCGCAAGGGATGCCGAATCAGGCGGATTTTGCGTTCGAGGAACAGCCCATGCCCGTTCCGCAGGCCGGCGAAGTGCTGGTGCGGACGGTGTATCTTTCGGTTGACCCGTATATGCGGGGAAGAATGAGCGAAGCGAAAAGCTACGTCAAGCCTTATGAGGTGGGCGAGGTCATTCAGGGCGGCGCGGTCGGCCAGGTCATGGAATCCACGCACCCGGGATTTCGGGAAGGCGATTTCGTTGCAGGCAATTGGGGCTGGCGGCGGTACGCGGTTGTGAGCTCATCCACGCTGCGCAAGATCAATCCGGAGCTGGCTCCCGTATCGACCGCACTGGGCGTGCTCGGGATGACCGGCTTGACGGCGTACTTCGGGCTCCTCGACATCGGCCAGCCCCAGGCTGGCGAGACCGTCGTTATATCCGGGGCCGCCGGGGCCGTCGGCATGATCGTTGGACAGATCGCCAAGATTAAGGGAACCCGGGTGATCGGCATTGCCGGATCGGATGAGAAGATAAGGTATTTAACGGAGGAGCTGGGTTTTGACGCGGCTCTGAATTATCGCTCGGAGACGTTTGAGGACGAGCTTCGGGAGGCTTGTCCCGACGGCGTGGACATTTACTTCGATAACGTCGGCGGGGAAGTTTCCGATGCGGTGCTGCGTCTGATTAACAAAAATGCGCGCATTCCGATTTGCGGACAAATTGCGCTGTACAATCTGGAGAAGCCGGATACGGGTCCGCGGATTCAAAGCCTGCTGCTGACCAATACGGCCTTGATGAAGGGATTTCTCGTCGGCGATTATCAGAGCCGGTACAATGAAGCGCTTCACGAACTGGCCGAGTGGCTGCGGGACGGAAAGATCAAGTATGCCGAGAATATCATCGAAGGCTTCGAGAATACGCCGGAGGCGTTCCTGGGGCTGTTCAGCGGGGAGAATCTCGGAAAACAGCTGGTGAAGGTAAGCGAGGAGCAGAATTGACCTATTGGATTCGGGCATCCGGCAAATAGAAAAAAGAGTGGCGGCCGCACAAAGGCTTGGCTCAAAGGAGCCCTTGCACCGTGCGATCGGCACTCTTTTTTTCGTGACACGCCCTGGCTCACATGGCCGCTTCGGGGCCCGTGATTTGCTGATACTGGCGGTACATGGAGATGCGCCAGTGTACGATCATTCCGTATGCGAGCAGGAAGAACAGCGCCGCGGTCTGCGGAATGGAAATATGCTGCTCAATATACCCGTGCAGCAGGAGCCGGAAGGCCAGCAGGCCAAGCAGGATGTAGACAAAGCTGCGTGACTTCTGCATGAAGATCTGCCCGTCCACCTTCTCGAACCGGGTGCTTCGAATGAGCGGATAGGAGAAGATAAACCAGCCGACAAGAAATGCGATGATCCCCCACCAGATCGGGATTCGCACCTGCTTCTCCACGAACATCAAAAATCCTGTGCTCATCGCAAGCGGCGGAATAATGATCTTCCTAACGGTTACCGGCCGGTGGCTGGCCTTCATCCGAATGAATATCACCGTCAAGGCCATGACGAGCATCGCGACCGTGGAGCCTATTTGAAGAATTGGGGAATTGAAATCAACCACAATTCAGAACCTCTTTCCCTAAGTAAGATGAGATGGCTATATTCTGTTCCTTGATTATAGCATATTCTCATGACAGGCAAAATCAGGGGCGAGAGAAGCTGTTTTTCGGCGAAAGAAGCTGTCGCAAGCTTAGTTGTCCATACGCCGGTTCGCGAGACATCGGGCAGCAGCCATCATTTACCGCGCCGCCTGGCGCCTGAAAGAGGCACCCGGCAAGAGCTTGATCGAGGGTTAATGCTGTCTGCGCTGAGCGTTCAGCCCCTGGATGAATATCTCGATCATGTACGCGAGGCTATCGTCCAGGGACAGATTCATGGCGAACTGGCCGCCGCGTTCCAGGGAGGAAAAGCCGTGGCACAGGCTTCGGAGCGTTCGCACTGCGTGCAGCGCCCCGGCTTCTTCGAGTCCGTAAGGAGCGAGCACCTGCAGCAGCAGCCTGACAATCTCATCGCCGATCTGCTTCGTGTCGGCCTGATCCGGCTGGATCGGCTGAAGAGCGGCCTCATATAGGCCGGGGTGCGTTCTGGCGAACTCGACATAGGCGATGCAAACGTGTCGAAGAGCCTCCTCGCCGGAACGGCCGGCGACAGCCTTCAGCAGCCGCTCATGCAGTATCTGGAGGCCGTACTGCGTTAAAGCGGCATGCAGGCCGGGAAGCCCATCGACATGGTTATACAGCGACGGGGATCTGACGCCTAGCCGCCCGGCCAGCGCGGCCAGCGTAACGGAGTGGAAGCCGCCCTGGTCGGCGAGCTCCGCCGCGGCCTGTAGGAGCTGGTGGCGATCAATGCCGGGTCTTGGACTCATTGCGCAGCCCTCCCAATGCGTCTTTGCGCCTCTTCAATTGCACGCTGCATGCGCGCCTCCGGCTTCACAAGCATTGGACCATGCCCGACGGCCAGAACGGCAGGCTGAAGCGCTGCATGGGCAATCGCGGTCGACAGAGCCAGCTCCTTGCTCCAGGTTGCCATTGCCGGGAAAGGGAACCACGGGCGGAGCACGCCGGAGACTGCCAGCCCGCCGCGGGTCTGCCAGGCGTCGCCGGCGATCAGAATGCCGCTGCGCTGATCCAGAAACGCCATATGTCCCGGCGTGTGGCCCGGGGACGCGAGCGCTTTAAGCGAGCCGACGCTGTCCCCATCCTCAAGCAGCACATCCGGCACCGCCTTTACCGCTTTAGGCTTAGGCACGCCGCCGCGGATCGCGGTTTGCGGCTCGCCCGGGAGCAGATCCCGATTGCCTGCGAGCAGCTGCGCATCCCGCCTGGAGATATAGACGGCGGCCTGAGGCAGCGCCTTCGTCAACCCGTCGAGGGCGCCGATATGGTCATCGTGGGCATGGGTTAACAGGATGCGCATAATCGGCTTTCCGATAGCCGCTGCGGCTTCGAGGATGCCTTTCTCGGAAAACGGCATGCCGGCATCAATCAGCGTCAAGCCGTCATTTTCTTCAACGAGATAGACATTAACGGGAAATAGGCGGGGCAGAAACGAAACTTGGGTAACCTGTTCGATCGTGCGGGTTAACATGGAAATCAATCCCCTCTCGCTCAAACTAATTATGTTAGTATATTAATTAATATTATTAGTTTATGCAAGCCTGATTTTAAATATTTCTTGAACATGCATGAAACGACACTAAAAAATTTATAATTTTACCAAAATTTGAGTGCAATTTTATAGCGTATACGTTACCATAAAGAATAGATATTACGGAAAAAAATGTAGATTATTTTTAAACATTTATGCAAAGGGTGAGAGGGCGGACGAGATGGACTTTTTCAAGCGTATCGTTCTGTTGATGCTGATGTATACCTTCTCGGCAGTGCTGCTGTACGTGGCCAGCGAGCATGCGCCGTATCTGCTTCCGGTCATCTGGTTCTCGGCGCTCTTGCTGTTGCTGTGCGGAATTGCTTACTTAGGCTATCATTATTTATATAAGGGCCGCAGAAGAAGCTAGCAGATGGCCGTATGATTCGCCTGTCCGACCGCCGGATAGGCTTTTTTGCTGTCTTTTTCAAAAAAATAAAACGATTCCCGATGCTGTACGGTCTTTACTATAGTGAGGATTTTGCAAGAATTTAAAGGACAACTTTCCAACAGAGCAACAAATCGAGCGAACGGTTGAGTTCGTAATTTATTGAACCCGGGAGCTGCCGGAATCGAATTTTGCAAAACTCTGATCGTGTGACACTTTATACAAATGCTGCAGGATTCATGGGGGGAAGGAGCGGCGGATGGACGAGAAAGAGCTTGCGCTGGCTGCATGCCGGGGGGATGAAGAAGCGTTTTACACGCTTGTCGCAAAGCACCGGAGACGGTTATACGGGGTCGCGTACAGCTATCTGCATAATGAGATTGATGCGCTGGAGGCGTTACAGGAGACGGTGTGCCGGGCATGGATGAAGCGCCGGAAGCTTAAGCAGCCGGAAGCGTTCGTTCCGTGGCTGATTCGGATCTTGATTCATTGCTGCATCGATGAGCAAAAGCGAAAAGCGCGAACGGTGCCGGTGGAGCATGTGCTGGAATCCGGGACGATGTTCGAGATGATCCATGACAGCAAGCTGGATTTGGAGCGTGCGTTAAGCCGGATGAAGCCCAAATACCGGCATGTGCTGATTCTTAAATACTATCAAGACATGACCGTACCCGAAATCGCCGACATTCTGGACTGCCCTGAGGGCACGGTTAAGACGCGGATCCATCAGGGACTAAAGCTGCTGCGGCAGAAAATCGGGGAACCGGGAGGTGCCTTATTCCATGTTTGAGAAGGAAGAGCGGCTGCTTGCTGAAATGAAGCATGAAACGGAGAAGGAATCCATGATGGTGCCCGATGAGGCGCTGGATTCGGCGATTCGGAGCGGGATTCGAGCGGGGGAGCGGAGATGGAAGAAGCGGTATCGCCTTCGCGCTGCTTCTGCCGTGGTCATCGCTGCCGCCGCAGCGCTGCTGCTGACCCTTTGGGGAGGCGGCAGCACGCCGGGACCCTCGCCGCAGCTCGCCCAAGGGCCGTATCCGCCGCTGACAGGATTCGATATCGCGGGCGATATTACGGCTAGCACGGCGAATCGGCATGGCTTGATTCAGCCTGTGAACCAATCCAAGTCATCAGGCGAGTACACAGTCACTGTTCAAGGTGTACTGACGGGGCCTCAGCGGCTGCAGGTCTTCTACACGATAGAGAATCACTCAGGCCGGAAGGCAATGGTGCTCCGGGAAGAGCTGAAGCAGCCGGGCTCTGACTATAAGTTGTCATACGGATCCAGCACTGGAGGCGGGTCGTTTCTTGAGACAGGTATGTCGACGAAACAGGTGAATTATTATTTTGATGAAAGTACTCCAATACCTGAATCAGTCACCTTCGCCGTTGCGGTAGCCCCGTACTCGACGAATACGGTGTACAGCAGGAAGTCCCCGGACGAGGAGGTCATGGAGATGGACCTGAGCCTCGATCTGGAAACGATGAGACGGTTTACGAGCACCGTGCCGTTAAACCGAGTGATTGAAATCCAGGGGCAGACCATGACGCTTAAGGAGGCCGTACTGTCGCCGGCGGGCATCACAGTGAAGGCAAATATTTCAAGAGAAAATTCGATGAAGGTGTCCGGACTGTTCCAGCCTTATATCGAGTCCAGCAAAGAAGGTTCCTCTGCCGTGCAGCTCGGCAATCCCCTGACGTGGATGCCGGGTGCTCAAGGAGACATGACGTATTTCTTTGAGAGCGATGCACTTGATCAGCCGGACACACTCGTTTTGAAGGCTGGAGGGATGCAAGCTGTAAACCAAGAGGAGATGCAGATCGTCGTGGACGTTAAGCAGAAGAAGGTGCTGAGTTCGCCGGAGGATCGTATTCAGTTCGGAGACTATACGAAGAGCAAGGACAAATATACGCTATCGCTAAAATATGAAGAACGCGATTTCAATCATGGAGCAGTCTCCATCGACTCTCTGGGTTTTACGGATGGGAAAGGAAAGCGACATGCATTTAATGAAGCGGAAGGCTCCAGGACCAATGCGGAATCGACCGCGGGAAACGGCTACCGGTATACTACGTTGTACCTGTATCTGGAGCCGGAGGATTATCCGCAGCCGCTGACCTTTGACGTCAGCAGCTTTCCCGGCGTCATCGAGCAGGCGATCGAAGTACCGATCCAGTAACGGGCTTGATCGGCAATTCAAGTCGGGACCGCGAGAAGTGCGTTCGGTGCAGCTTGGAAGCTCCACGATGCTCACGGTGCAGTCTCTGCCCTTGCTCTGCTCCCGGTGCAGTCGCAAGCCGACGCTCGGCTGCGGGTGCATACGGCCTGCCTTTTTTCCCGCCCCCAAAATGACGAAGCCCTCCGGGATTTCCCGGGGGCTTTTTGTATCATTATCTCAATCGATCTACTTCCTGCGTTCGGTCGGCGAGCTTCCTTCCGGACGCTTGGCGTCGAACAGCTCGATGAGCGGTTTCGGCACGCCGTTCAGCAGCAGCCACTGCCGCAGCGTTTCAATAGCCCGGACGTGGCCGTTCCCCTCGTCCTTCCAGGTCAGCAGCTCGGCGACTTTAATCACCAGGAGCGTAAGCTCGAGCTTGTCCCGTTCGGACTGGTCGGCCCGAACCTTATGGAAGACGGCCTCCTTCTCCCAATCGAGCAGTATTTCTTCCCCAATGGTCGGCCGCATTAGGGAGTAGCTGTGCTCGCAGCGCGGACAGTGAACCGTGGTGAACGGTTCCTCATGGAAATGGGTCTCTACTTCGCAGCCGCACTTGCGGCAGCGGAAGGTGACGCGTACTTCAGTATTGGTCAACATGTCTTGGATGCCTCCTTCGAAGAGAACGGTACCTATCCTTACCCAAAACTTGGAGGAGGTGACCCACACGGATCATGACAGGCTGCCCGCCCGGCACGAAAAAACGGGTCATCCAAGGGGCATTCTGCGTTGAAGCCGCATTCCTTGGATGGCCCGTACAGCTCTTCGCTCGGCCAAGAACAACTCCTACCGTCTTGCACCTTCCCGGACGTTTGCCAACACGTTGTACAGGAAAGCCAGAATACCAAGCGTGACCAGGACTCCGCCTACTGCGACGACCGGCTCGACCGATTCGGTTCCGCTGATCAGCAGGAACAGACCGATCATCATGATGGGCAGGCCGATGTTATGGAGCCAGAAATGAACCTTCCCTGCGGCTGACTCCCCTGCGGCGGGGAACAGATAGTAAACGATCCCTGCCAGAGCCAAAGACGCCCAGCCGAGCAGGTTGATGTGCGCGTGAATCGAGCTGTAGGTATAGCTGTGGGAGATCGACATATACATGCCGAGCAGGACACCGATGACGAAATAGACGGCTGCAATTTTGATGAGTTTGATTCCCATAATAGGCCCCCTTCATGGATAACTACTATGATATATGTCCGCTGCGGTGAAGTAGAACCGAAGGAAGGCGGGATTTATCTATCCAAAATAGAAAACCGGCGATTCCGTAGGGAACCGCCGGTTAAGCATGTGTCCGGTTCATAGGCCGGGCCAGCAGGTTTAATAAGAATTCTATTATTCCAACTCGAGCACATCGTAGATCATCCACTTGCCTTCCGACTTCGTCAGCCAGTATAGATAGGTGGTAGATATCATATCGCCGTCGGCATCATCGCTTTCCTCGATATACAAGACCGCGTCCTCCCCGTCGTAGAAGAGAGGATGGGTCACCTCGGCCTTCAGGTTGAAGTTCAGCTCATCGAAGATGCCGTCTGCGATGCTGCTCTGGAACAGCTCATAATATTCGGAGTTCGGGTGAATGACGGACATCAGCAGCGGGCCATTCTCCGTGTTAAAGCCCTTGTACTGGGTATCGATCACATCCTGAATCGCCTTCAGCTCCGCTTCAGGCACGTTGGCCCGGGAGGCAAGAAATTCGTCGGAGACGTTATATTCCTGCTCGTACTCCCCCGGGAACGCGAGCTTCCAGACGCCGGAGGCATCCTTCTTGAAGTAGTTATAGCTGTAGATCGTAGTGTCCCAAGTGAAGGGCCCCGAGACGCGCTGGACGGTCGTGGCGACGAACGCTTCAGCCGTTGTGCCCGCAAGCATGACGTCCGATACCTCGCTGGATACGTTAAGGTCAAATTGGAATTGATCCTTATAATATTCGTCGAGTCCTGCCAGAAGCGGGGATTGCGGATGGTATGCCGTTTTGGCCTTGGCGAGATCCTTGGCATTCTCGGCCGCATCCAGCGTGCGGTACAGCTTCTCGATATCGGCTTTCGCCTTTGCGGTCGGCCCTTGGCGGTCGATCTTGATCGTGCGCGCCTTGGCATCCCATTTGACCGGCAGGCCGGTCGCTTCCGCGACGAACCGCAGCGGAACGAGCGTGTTGCCTCTTTGCGAAAACGGAGCGCCCGGAAGCTTGCTCTTCACGCTGTTGACATATGCCACGGACTGGCCGAGCGTCATCTGCAGCTTTTGGTCGATGTATGTCCCCGTAATTTGCTTCTTGGCTCCATCCCATCCAACCGTGTAGTTCAGTGCCTGAAACAGCGGCCGGAATTGGACGTAGGTTACCCCGTTCTTCATGATCGGCGGGGCCTGGAACTTGATTTCCTGGCCGTCCAGGTACACGCGGATACGGCTTTGTTCCTTCGCCTGCACGGCCTGGGCAGCACCGCCGAACAGCAGAAGGAAGGCAATGGCGAGAAGGCTGATTTTTTTGTACAAGTTACTGTCATCTCCCTCATCTAATGATAGAATAGAGTAGTAATCGTGGTAATCGTACATGATAAAACCAGCTCCGGCAATACTTTTCTATGGAACTAATATATGGAACGCCCTGCTGTCTACGCTTGCCCGTTTTTTGCTCAAGTAACGGTAAGACCGGGGCGATGCTGGGTAATACATAGTAAGCGAAGACAAACGCTGGTGGATTGGCTTTTCTATCCAATGATAAAGGAGTGGATCACATGACAGCAGGACAGGAACTGATATTTTACATAGGAACGTATAATTCCGAGAAAGAGAATGCCATTCATTGGGGAGCGATGGATCGGAATACCGGGGAGCTGAGGCTGCTTGGCGGTACCGCCGGCATCGAAAATCCGACCTATTTGGATTTTGACGAGTCCATCTCGGTGCTGTATGCCGCCAGCGAGATCGGCGAGAGCAAGGTGGCTGCGTATTCTGCGAATCTCGTAACCGGTGAATTGACCATATTGAACGTCCAGCCTACCGGCTCGTCCGGTGCTTGTCATGTGTCGCGCACGTCCGACGGGAAATATCTGCTTACGACGGGGTACAGCGACGGACATATTTCCGTGCTGGCTTTGGAGAAGGACGGCAAAGTTGGCGAAATCGTCTCCAAGATTAAGCACAGCGGACGCGGGCTTCGCGATGACCGCCAATCCGAGGCGCACCCTCACTCGGTGTTTGAAGACCCGCAGCATAAATATATCGTCGTGAGCGATCTTGGCATGGATGACGTCAATTTATACCGCCTGGATGAAGGCAAATTGGTGACGCACCGCGAAATCAGCCTGCCGCCGGGTTCAGGTCCGCGCCATGTAGCCTTCCATCCGAGCGGGAAATGGGTGTACGGCACCAATGAGCTGAACAGCACCGTAACGGCTTATGCGTATGATGCAACGTTCGGGGATTTGAAAATTCTTCAGCATGCGTCCACGCTGCCGGAGGATGTCGTGATGGACAACAACACGTCCTCCCATCTGCTGGTCTCCCCATGCGGCCGCTGGCTGTACGCTTCCAACCGGGGGCATGACAGCATCGTCCAGTATGTCATCGACCAGGATACCGGCATGCTGAGAGCCGTGAATTGGGTTTCTTCCGGTGGAAAAACCCCGCGCCACTTCAATATTCTCCCGGGAGGATTTCTGCTTGCGGCGAATCAGGACAGCAGTTTGATCGCGAGCTACCGGATCGATCCGGACAACGGAAACCTGGTATCGACCGGCTATACGCTGGAGGTTACACGTCCGGTATGCATCTGCCCGGTGGAAAAGGCGAAAGCGAAAGTGATTAGGGGGTAGCATATTGAAGGAAGACGGCCGAGAACAGAGGCTTCTCCCGCGCATAGATAAAGGGGCAGCGATCACCGCCTGACGGTGCCGCTGCCCCTTGCTGTATACCCATTAACGTAGTTGTAATTCCCGGTCACAGTATGCCCGGAGCAGACCTCGGCCAGCCGGAGGTTATCGGGCGAATATATGCTTGCCGATCTGCACCGTCTGCGGTCTGGACCAGATCCAGGTGCTGGTCGCCGTGACCGGATTGAAATAATAGAGCGACTCGTAGGTCGGATCCCAACCCCGCACCGCATCAAGTGCCGCCCTATAGGCGGTTCGGTTCGGCGTCAGCCAATACTGGCCGTCATCCACGGCTGTGAAGGCCCGCGGCTGGAATACGACTCCCCTAATGTCATTCGGGAATTCGCTCGACTGGATACGGTTCATGACAACGGCTCCGACCGCGACCTGACCTTTATAGGGCTCGCCGCGGGCTTCGCTGTAGATGATTTTGGCCATAATGTCCATTTCGGACTGGTTCAGCGTATATTTTTTCAGCTGTCTCCAGGTTTGCGGACCCGTGATGCCGTCGGCAGGCACGCCGTACTCTTTTTGGAAACGCAGGACGGCTGCTTTGGTGTTCGGTCCGTATTTACCATCGAGCGGCTGGGTATAGAAATCAAGCGTTTTCAAGCGATACTGAAGATCCCATACATCTCCGCTGGCGCTTCCGGGCTTTAATGTGGCTGCTGCCTGTACCGGCTGCGCGAATACGGGGATAAACAGAAGAAAGCTTAAGATAAGAGCAGAAATGTTTTTCCGCAATTTCGTTCGTATGATGATCATCTCCTTTCGGGTTGAATTATAAGGACGGAAGCGGCTGCATACAACCATCAGGATATGGAAAATCGCGTAACGGCGGGGGATTTTCCATGAAAAATGGTGCTTTGGACCGAGCATAAATTTACTGGATTTTATTCAAAAAAAAGGTTTGACAGCAGCACCGTGACTCATTACAATTACAAATAACACACTAAACAGGTAGGAATTATTATATATCGTTCTCACCGTACGGACGGAGGAACGCTCCCAAGCATGAAGCAGGGTCCTAAGCTTTAACAGGCCGGGTCCCACGCTCATTTCATGCTGCCGAGCCTTCCTCTGTCTTTTTTTTGGACTGATGATCCTGCGGCCTGTTTAGTAGAGAAAAATAAGGGAAGTGGTCTGGTATGAACAAAGCGTTGAAATTAGGGGTTCTGTCAGGATTAACGATGCTGCTCGCCGTCATGCTCACGGCGTGCGGATCGGGTACGCAGGGAGAGGGCAAGAATGCGGCGGAAGGAAATGCACCTAAAGCTTCGGAGCCCGCACCAGAGGGCGCCAAGGAGAGCGTAGAGCTGCTGAATGTGTCATATGATCCAACGAGAGAGCTCTACGATCAGTACAATAAGGCATTTGCCGCGTATTGGGAGAAGGAGAAGGGGCAGAAGGTTACATTTAAGCAGTCGCACGGCGGCTCGGGCAAGCAGAGCCGATCGGTTATCGACGGCCTGGAGGCCGATGTTGTAACGCTGGCGCTCGGCTATGATATCGATGCGATCCGCCAGGCCGGGCTAATCGAAGAGGGCTGGGAGAGCAAGTTCGAGCATAACAGCTCCCCGTATACGTCTACGATCGTGTTTCTCGTTCGCAAAGGCAATCCGAAGGGGATCAACGATTGGCCGGATCTGATCAAGGAAGGCGTCGAGGTTATCACCCCGAACCCGCAAACCTCCGGCGGAGCACGCTGGAACTATCTCGCGGCATGGGGCTATGCCCTCAAGGCGAACAACAACGATGAAGCGAAGGCGCAGGAATTCGTGAAGGAACTGTTCAAGCATGTACCGGTGCTCGACAGCGGGGCGCGCGGCGCGACAACCACCTTCGTGGAGCGGGGCATCGGCGATGTGCTCCTGGCATGGGAGAATGAAGCCTACCTGTCCATCAACGAACTCGGTCCCGACAAATTCGAAATCGTCAATCCGTCCGTCAGCATCTTGGCCGAGCCGCCGGTCGCCGTCGTGGATAAGAATGTCGACAAGCGCGGCACACGGGAGATCGCTGAAGCCTATCTGAAGTACCTGTACAGCGAGGAAGGACAGACGATTGCGGCTGATAATTACTACCGGCCGACGCTGGCTAGCGTAAGCGAGAAGTATAAGGACAAGTTTCCGGAGATCGAGCTGTTTACGCTGAAGGACGTCTTCGGAACATGGGAGGAAACGCAAACGAAGCATTTCAATGACGGCGGAATCTTCAATCAAATTTACGTGCCGGGCAGCTGATCGGCCTAAAAGGCCGAAGGCGGAAAGGAATGAGTGAGATAATGGCTGTGCTTAAGCGACAGAAACGGAGCGGCAACCGCAGCGTGCTTCCCGGATTCGGGGTCGGCATGGGAGTTACGGTATTTTACATGAGCTTGATCGTGCTGGTGCCGATGTCGGCTTTGCTGCTGAATCAGACGGGGCTGACCTGGGAGAAGTTCTGGTCGGTCGCAGCCGACCCGCGGGTACTGGCATCCTATCGGGTCAGCCTGACGACGGCCGCATTGGCGGCTCTCGCGGATACCGTGCTGGGCTTGCTGCTGGCATGGGTGCTGGTCCGCTATGACTTTCCTGGCAAAAAGCTGTGGGATGCGCTGATCGACCTGCCGTTCGCCCTGCCGACGGCGGTGGCCGGCGTCGCGCTGACGGCGATCTATTCCGCCAATGGCTGGATCGGGTCGCTGCTTGAACCTCTCGGGATCAAAGCCGCGTTCTCGCCGCTAGGCATTACGCTGGCTCTGATGTTCATCGGCATTCCGTTCGTCGTGCGAACGGTGCAGCCGGTGCTTGAGGACGCGGAGCGGGATACCGAAGAAGCGGCTGCAACGCTTGGCGCGGGGAGATGGCGGACCTTCCGCACGATTATCCTTCCGACGCTGATCCCGCCCCTGCTGACGGGCTTTGCCCTTGCTTTCGCCCGCGGCATCGGGGAATACGGCTCCGTCGTCTTTATATCCGGCAACATGCCGATGAAGACGGAGATCGCGCCGCTCCTGATCATGTCGAAGCTGGAGCAGTTTGATTACGCTGGGGCAACGGCAGTGGCTTTGCTGCTTCTGCTCATCTCCTTTGTGCTCTTGCTCGGCATTAACATCCTGCAGCATTGGACGCGAAAGACCGCGCGCTGACCTTGGAAGGAGGGAATGACGATGGCTGGAATTGTTCCTGCGGCGGCATCCGTGAAGAAGGGGGCCTCGGCGTCCCCGGCGGCCGAGGAGAAGCGCTGGGTGAAGTGGACGTTGATCAGCCTGGCCGGACTCGTGCTGCTGTGGCTGATCGTCCTGCCGCTCGTCACGGTGCTGACGGAGGCGCTTAAGAAGGGCTGGGATGTGTATATCGCGGCTTTGTCCGACCCGGATGCGCTGTCCGCGCTTCGGCTCACCTTGCTGGTGGCCGCCATTGCGGTGCCGCTCAATACGATCTTTGGCGTCATCGCAGCCTGGACGATTACGAAGTTCAGCTTCAAGGGCAAGCAGCTGCTCGTTACGCTGATCGATCTTCCTTTTGCCGTATCGCCGGTGATCGGCGGGCTGATCTTCGTGCTGGTCTTCGGCCGTCAGGGCTGGTTTGGCCCATGGCTTGCGAGCCATGATATCAAAATCATATTTGCCGTCCCCGGCATCGTGCTGGCAACGCTGTTCGTGACATTCCCGTTCGTGGCCAAGGAGCTCATTCCGCTCATGGAAGAACAGGGCACGAAGGAAGAGGAGGCGGCCGTGACGCTCGGCGCGAAGGGCTGGCAAATCTTCACGCGGGTGACGCTGCCCAACATCAAGTGGGGCCTACTGTACGGCATCATTCTGTGCAACGCGAGAGCCATGGGCGAGTTCGGCGCCGTCTCGGTCGTTTCCGGTCATATCCGCGGAGAGACCAATACGCTGCCGCTGCATGTCGAGATTTTATACAATGAATACCAGTTCTCGGCATCGTTTGCCGCAGCCTCCCTGCTCCTGCTTTTGGCGCTAATCACCTTATTATTTAAAAATTGGCTTACTCGGAAAAATGTCCATTGACAGTCGTTTCCATCCCGTGCTAATGTAAAGTTAATTCATAGTATACGGGTTGGAAAAGAGAGAATAAACCTTCGGATGCAGGAATGTTATCTTGTACCCCCGCAAGCATAAACAGATCAAGCATCCGCATATTCACATATTTTGGGCCCTGCCCGTTAAGGAGGCGTATCCATGGCTAAACCTCTTAAAGTAGATGAAAAGTGGCTTGAACGCATTGCAGGTCTGCTAAACGACATGGAATTTGGTTCGCTGCAAATTGTGGTGCATGAGGGACAAATCGTTCAGATGGAACGAACGGAGCGTAAGCGGTTTGAGAATACGGCCTCCGGAGCGGCCAAATCGGCAGGGCAGTCCCGGGGTTCGGGTCAGCAGAACCGGAGTGCCAACGTGAAATAATCGTTGGGGCCGGCAGAACCGGATTGTCAACGTGAAGTATAAGTGACATAGAGAAAAAGAGCACTTCCGCGTATCGTAAGCTAACTTACGAAGCGAAGGTGCTTTTTTTTTGTATCCACTATAACCCGGTTGGCCGGGTACCGTCGGCAGGTCGCGCACATGGAATGAACGCGCACCAGCCTGCGGCATTAGCACGGAAGTCTGCGGCTTTAGCGTCCGCCTTCTTCGTCCGGGGATGCCGGATCGCCGCAAGTCTGAGCGGTGCCCGGCTGCTGCACGAACTGATCAAGCAGCTCCGGATGCCCCGCATACGGACGCTCCCGTCTTCTGCGCGTCACCGTGAAGCGAAATCCGGCAATGTACAGGAGAATCTGGGTTGTCAGTACATAGGGCGAGGCTTCGGCCCATACCAGATTGAGTAAGGCTAAAGCGGCAATCAGCAGATGAAGCAGGATGTAGATCAGCCCGTGGGATTTCTTGCGGGAGTCCATGAGCAGCCGGTAAAAAGAAACGGTAGCAATCATATTCGACAGCCATAAGCACCATTCATAAGGGTTGGTCCAGCCTTGGTGCTCCTGTAGTCCCTGGACAAGGTTTGCGGTCCACACAATAGCCGCCGCCAGGGATAAAGCCGGTATGGCCGGCTTCAGCAGCAGCCACAGTCCCATGCCCCAGCCAGGCTGCTCCAGCCGTTTTACAAGCTCGTCGCGCTCCTGCACCAATTGATTGATCTCGCGGTTCAGCTGCTTATACAGCATCATGAGCCTCGACTCATCGCGATCGCTCAGAAAGATATCGATCTGCCCGTGAAGCTCGTGTGTCAGCCGATCCGCGGTTTTGCATTCCTGCAGCAGCCGGATCAGCTGCTCCTCGGGAACAGCGCTTCGGCCCGGATGATCAATCAGGGTGCTAAGCGGGCCTGCCAGCTTCGTATAGAGCGATAGGGATTGCCGGATGCGGGAGAGCGAGTCCTTGCGCGCTCCCAGCAGGCGTGATGCGCTATATATGTATAGGCCCGAAAATACGGCAGCAGCAAGCAATACCGCCAGCAGCCCGTTCAGCGAGCCGAACAGATCGTAAATCCAATCCGTAAGGGACAAGCGGATCCCTCCTTCATTATTCTATTTTCACTATTGCATAAGAAGGAAATGATTTCAAGCCGATTCGAAGATCGATAGGGACAGATTAGGGGACATAAACGCAAACGACATAATTATGATTAACCCTGGAAAGGGAGAACGCGAGCAGGCAGGGGTTCAGCGGGGGTTGCCTATAACGTTACGTTATAGACTATAGTGGCCTCAGGAGGGGATATGAAATGAAACGGAAAAAAAGATGGATCGTCCTGGGCAGCATTCTCTTTGCAATACTGGCCATACTGACGCTAGTCGGTTTTCTATTCAGAGATGATGGTTTGATGAGCGGCTTTGTTACAGCGGAAGGGCGGAAGGAATATATGACGGCTTATCGCGAGGCGATGGGTTACTTGCCGAAACCGGCGGAATCCCTGAGGTTCCGTACGGATTTCGGAGAGGCGCAGGTCTACAAGTTCCAAAACGGTGACACGCCGGATAAAACGCCGCTGCTGCTGCTTCCTGGAAAGGGATCCGCAACCCCCATGTGGGAAGCCAACCTGAACGATTTCCTTGAGCATCGCCCTGTATATACGCTTGATTTGATCGGAGAGCCTGGATTGAGCACGGAAACAAGCCGCATTCGTACGGCTGCTGATCAAGCCGTCTGGCTGCAGCAAGTGTTGGACCAGCTGCCGGAATCGGAACTCCATTTGCTGGGACTGTCGTTCGGCGGGTGGAGCGCGGCTAATGCGGCACTCAAGCATCCCGGTAACATTCAGTCGCTCATCTTGGTGGATCCGGTCTATGTGTTCGGCCCGATTCCCTTTAAAATGATCTTAGCATCCATTCCTGCGACCGTTCCCATTGTACCCAAACCGATCCGGGAGAAGATGCTCAGTTATATCTCCGGCGGAGCCGAAGTGGATGATAGCGACCCGACCGCCAAATTAATCGAAACTGGGATGCGGACGTTTAAGAGCAAGCTGCCCATGCCGGAAACCATCAAGCCGGAACAATTAGCCGAATTGAAGATGCCGGTGCTCGGTATATTGGCCGGAAAGTCAACGATGCACGATTCGAAGAAGTCTTATGAGACCGGCGTGAATTCCTTGAAAGACCCTTTGAGCAAGATGGTGATTTTTGAAGAGGCCTCTCATGCCATTAACGGGGAATATCCCGATGCATTGTCTGAAACGATAGAAGCCTTCTTAGATAAACTCGAGTGAGGGATGGGATTATGGGAAAAAAATATTCCGTAAAAGAAATCAGCCAATTGTCGGGAGTCACGCCGCGAACCGTTCAGTATTACGACAATGAAGGGATACTGAAGGCGGAACGGGACGAGTCGGGGCATCGGGTTTATTATGAAAAACAACTATATTTGCTGGAACAGATCATGTTCTTTCGGGCAATCGGCTTTTCATTAAGCAAGATCAAAGAACAATTGATCGTAGGTACTGAGGTTAAAGACATCGAGCGTATTCTGGATTATCAGGCATCGGTGCTGTATTCGCAAAAAGAGAGCATACAGGCCAAGCTTGACGGCTTGCATGTGGCCAAGGAATTGATGAGCGAAGGTTACGAGGTTCCTTGGGAGCTGTTATCCCATCTTATGCGATCCCTGGACGAGGTCGATATGTCGACGTGGGGAGAGTACGAATATTCGGAAGAAGACTTGCGTTTGTTTCAGGAAGTTTTTGATTCGGAGCAGGCGGCCCTGGATTTTTACAATAGGTTCCGAAAAATATCGCTCCAAGCGGCAGCGTATAACGCATCCGGCGTTCCCGTCGAGTCCGAATTAGCCAGAACCTTGGCGAAGGAATGGCAGGGAATGGTCCGCCACGCGACACAGGGTGACGAACGGATCCTCTCCGCCTTCACGTCGGTCGACCATAATCGAGACCGATGGAATGCCGGAGAGCGCCGCCTGATCATAGAGGCCGAGGAATATTTGCAAGAAGTCTTGAAGCGCTATCCTGACGACCTGTAAAGCAGAAACGCATTACTTTTAGGTTTTTGGTATTGCCCCAAATAAAAAGTGTTTCCTCAGGGAAACAAAAAGGGGGCGAGCCGCATATATTGAACTAAATCATCACTGCTTGCAGGGAAGAGAGGGAGGGGCGGGATCATGGAAATGCAGGTGAAAAAAGCGCCGTTTTGCCGCGCGAAGATGACGGTGGGATATGTCTTGCTTCTCTTGTTAACCGTTTGAGATCGGACCGGGCGAGATGCACGGCGGAATGGACGAATTGGGAAGCCAGCAAAAAAGATGGCGTCAGAGGAACAGCCTCTTGAATACGCCATCTTTTTTATGTTGTCTGCTGACATTGCAGAAATCTAAGCTTATCGGCAATTTCCAGGCAAGGGGCTGACCCTCTTATCGGCCGGATTCGTACAGCGCTCTCCAGCTTCGGTATTCATGGATCGCAACACCGGAGAAGGAGGAATGTGAGCCCGCCATGGCGTCGACCTTGAGCAGCTGCTCTTCCATAAAGGAGACGCCCTCCTCGTAGAAGGTGATAAACTCCCCTTCATTGCTGGATTTCGTTTCGACGGCGATCAGCGCTTCTTTTCCGAGGGCATCTGCTTCTTTAAGCTCCGCAACCGCCAGGTTATAGATATTCGCAGCCGTGTCGCGGTAAGCCATAATCGCGATTTGATCGAACTGGCCGATCATCCAGCGGCTGATCGTCATCGATTGATCCGGAAGGCTATACGTATGCAGCCAGAACGTAATATCCGCGCCGACCGGCAGGTCCAGGCAGTGGGCCCGGCTGACCAGATAGCGGACATTGGATTGCCACTGCTCAACGAGCCAGTCGCGGTCCGTTTTCCATTGGGGCAGCGTATGCGGCTCGATATCGACATGAATGCCGGTAAAGCGTTCTTCCGGAGCGGCAGCAGCCTGATATTCGGCGGTCCAGTTGAGGAACGTATCGATCCGGTGCCGCTCCGACTCCAATGCCCAATTCGACGCGCCGCCGAGCACATGAACCTGAATTCCGTTCTCCCCGGCAAGCCGGATGAATTTGCGGTAATGCTCGGGACGTACATCTTGATTCATTTGGAGATAGATGAGATTGACGCCTTGACGGGAAGCGAAGCCGATAATATCATCCGCCGAGCTTTGGATCATCGAGGTGTGCCATAACCAGGTGGCTTTGAGATGGGACTGTGCCTTCGCAGGCCCGGGGTGGACGGACATGCCGGTCAGCAGCAGCAATCCGCAAGCGAGACAGAGCGTCAGGAAGCGAAGGGCGTGCTTTTTCATTGTTGAATGGCTCCTTTAATAAAAAATCGGGTCTACCTAGCATAATTCGACAATCGAAGAAACGTTGTCAGGGCGGATGATCGATTTTATATGCAATCGAATTTCGCAATTATGCACTTACGTTTACTATCGGAAATGTACATCATGCTTTATATAGGTCTATAGTCTCTATGTTTGGAGAAAAAATGAAATTGTGGGAGTTTGAACCCCGCTGACTGGGGATAAGTAAATAGAAGGCGCGTCTTGCGTCTTGCGTCAGCCTGCCAAAAGAAGCTTGGTGGTGAATGGATTGTTCCATATTCGATCGACTGAAATGTACTATAATTGTGAACAGAAGGAGCGATGAATGATGAACATAGCATTGATAGGAGCAAGCGGTACGATCGGGCGGCGAATTGCAGAGGAGGCTTTGCGGCGCGGCCATGAGGTGACGGCGATTATGCGCAACCCGGAAGGGCTTGACACCGAGCGTGAGCGGCTGAAAAAGCAAAAGGCGGATGTCATGGACCCTGCCTCGCTGGAAGAGGCCATTCGAGGTCATGAGGCGGTGATTTCCGCCTTCGGCCCGTCATTCGGACAGGAGGAAGAGCTGGTCGCTGCGGCCCGCACGATCGTGGAAGGGACAAGACGCGGCGGCGTATCCCGTCTGCTCATCGTCGGCGGCGCGGGCAGCCTGATCACGGACAGCGGCGTTCCGCTCATGGAGACGCCCGAATTTCCTGAGGAGATCCGGACGCTCGCGCGTGCCCATGCGGATGCTTACGATCTGTACGCGCAGAGCGGTCTTGAATGGACATATGTCAGCCCGGCGGCGATCATAGAGCCGGGGAAACGCACGGGCCAGTTCCGCATCGGGATGGACCGGCTGGTGACGGACGAGAGCGGTGCAAGCCGCATATCCGCGGAGGATTATGCGGTAGCCATGATCGACGAGCTGGAGGATCCGCAGTTTATCCGGGCCCGCTTCACGGTAGCGTACTAGATACGCCTGAGCCTTCTGCTGTAGCTGAATTTGTGTCGAATAAGCTTCAATAAAAGCAGCCCAAGGTTTTGGGATCCTTGATCCTTTGGAGGCATGTTTCAATCGTTGATGGTTCGATCCAGCGAACAAGCGAACCACAGGGCGATTGTGCCAGAACCGAAGCACAGGAATATATCGAAGCGAAGGGGAGAGCTTGGATGTATGTTGTAACATCGGAGCAGATGAGGCTGCTCGACCGCCATACGATCGAGAAGATCGGCATTCCGGCGGCAGCGTTGATGGAGAATGCGGGCAGGGTGATCGCAGAGGAAGTGCTGAAGCTATGCCTGCACAAGAGAGCCGGAAGCGGATGGATGGCGGAAGCCTGGCATGGCCCGGCGGCGAATGATGCTGCGCCGCAATGCGGCGCTGCGGATGGTGCTGCGCGGCGGGGCGTCTGTCCGCCCGCCGACGCATCCGAAGCGGGCGCGTCAGCGCCGCTTCGGGGCTTGGGCCCTGCCTGCCCGCCGCCTGTGGCGGTGGATGAGCTTCTGCCGGCCGAAGCGGCCGGGCAGGAGCACTGGCTCATCCTGGCGGGCAAGGGCAACAACGGCGGCGACGGCGCAGCCGCCGCCCGCTATTTGCGTGACGCCGGCATGCGCGTCACGCTGCTTTACGCCGCCGAGCCGTCGACGCTTGCCGGCGAGGCGGCACTGCAGCGGGATGCCGCAGCTGCGCTCGGCATCCAGGTCCTGGTCCACGGCAGAGATGCCGTGGACTTCCGCGCGTTCACCGGGATCGTGGACGCGCTGCTGGGCACGGGATCGGCGGGCGCCCCCCGCGGGGCTTACGCCGAATTGATCCAGGCCGCCAATGCGAGCGGCCTTCCGATCGTGGCCGCGGACATTCCGAGCGGCCTGGACGCCGACACCGGCGCCTTGCACGAGCCGTGCATCTCGGCCGAGGTGACGGTGTGCCTCGCCTTTCTGAAGCGGGGACTGGTGCAATATCCCGGCGCCGGGGCCGCGGGTCGTGTGGTCGTGCGATCCATCGGCATTCCCGCCTCCCTCTGCCGGGACCTTGGCATCGGCACCTACCTGCTGACGCCGCATGTTCTGCGGACGGTCCTTGATGCCGATGTTGCCCGCCCCCGCTCTCCGGAAGGGCATAAGGGCACCTACGGGCACGTGCTTACTGTAGGGGGCAGCCGCACGATGAGCGGTGCAGGCCTGCTCGCTTCCCGGGCGGCCCTGCGCGCGGGCTGCGGTCTCGTGACCTGGGCCTTGCCCGCAAGCCTGGTGCTGCCGCTAAGCGGTGCGGCCCCGGAGGTCATGCTCGCCCCCGCTACAGGCGAGGAGAGCGGAGGCTATTGGGACGAAGCTTCCGCCGAGCGGGTGCTGGAGCTGGCCAAGACGCGGGACGTACTGGCAGTAGGTCCCGGGCTTGGCCGCTTCGAGGGGGACACCGGATGGCTGCGCAAGCTGTGGGAAGGCTGGGACGGGCCGATGGTCGTGGATGCCGATGCGCTGAACATGCTGTCATCGGCAGACGTCGTTGACGCCTGGAAGGTTCGTCCGGCGGCAACGGTGCTCACTCCGCATCCCGGCGAGATGTCCAGGCTGCTCGGCATCTCTACGGCCGAGGTGCAGCGGGACCGAATCGGCGTCGCTACCGAATATGCGGTCCGGTACGGGGTTACGCTCGTCCTCAAGGGCGCGCGAACCATTGTCGCCTCACCGGACGGCAGCGCCTATATCAACACAACCGGCACCTCCGGCATGGCGACCGGCGGAACCGGGGATGTGCTGACCGGCATCATCGCCGGCCTGCTGGCGCAAGGATATTCCGGTCCCGGTGCCGCTGCGCTCGGCGTGTGGCTGCACGGGCGGGCCGGCGAAGAGGCAGCCAGACGCCGCGGGCACCCGGCTTCCATCCTTGCCGGCGACGTCATCGATGCCCTCTAAAACATACGCTTCCGACGGCACGGGTGCTTAGATCGCCCAGCACAGCAGCGGTACGGCAATGGCAAAGATCGGCGTGATCAAAGAATGGGCAGGGAAGGCATGCTTCCCCCATAGAAACAGCAGCAGCGTCACTGCTCCCAAGGCGGCCCGGATCCACAACTGGTCCGGGCTTCCGCCGTTGAACAAGGCGAAGAAGCCAAATCCGGCCGCCGCATACAGCCCGATTTGCAGGCTTTTGGCGCGCTTGGGCAGAAGGGACAGCAGGGCATCGGCAACCAGCGAGGCAATCAGCGCATAGCCGTAGACCCATTCCTTCTGCTCCATGGAAAGTCCGAGCAGCTCGGCCGGCTTCTCCGTCCCGGAGGGCCATACCTGACCGATTACCGTGAGCAGCAGCAGTACGACGCCGGCGCTGGCCAGCTTGTTTAATGCGTAGAGTCCGACGTCCATCCGTCCACTGGACCATTTGGCATTTCCATTGTTCATACCGACACATCCTCTGTATATGATGACAAAGTTTTGAAGCTATGGAGCTTCTGAAGTTAGCGGCCCCGGATTAGCTGGTCACCATCTGACCTCCGTTTACATGGATTGCTTGACCGGTCACAAACGATGAATCGATGGAGGAGGCCAGGTATACATAAGCCGGAGCAAGCTCATAGGGCTGTGCCGCCCGCTTCATGGGCGAATCGGTGCCGAATACGGCGACTTCCTCGGCCGGGAAGCTGGAAGGAATAAGCGGCGTCCAGACCGAGCCGGGCGCAACCGTGTTGACGCGTATGCCTTGATCGACCAGCGAGAGGGCCAGTGACCGGGTAAGCGAGACGATCGCCCCCTTAGTGGAGGAATAATCGATCAGCTCCTTGAAGCCCGCGTAGGCGGTAATCGATGCCGTATTAATGATCGAAGCGCCGGCTTTCAGATGCGGCAGAGCGGCCTGGATCATAAAGAAGAACGGGAAAATATTCGTCTGGTAGGTCTGGTACAGCTGCTCCTCCGTAATGTCCAAAATACTCTGCTGGACATATTGGACGCCATGATTGTTAACGAGCACGTCCAGCCTGCCGAACTCGGCAAGGGTTTGCCGGATGACAGCCTCGCAATTTTTTTTGTAGCGCAAATCGATTTTAATCGGGATGCAGCGCTGCCCATACTGTTCGATTCGGGCTTTGGTGACTTCCGCATCCGATGTCTCATATAAGTAGGGGATGACCAGATCGGCGCCTTCCTTGGCAAAAGCGATGGCTACCGCCTTGCCGATTCCGCTGTCTCCTCCGGTCACGATGGCGACTTTGCCTTCCAGCTTGCCGCTGCCGCGATAAGCCGGGTCTTCCGTAATGGGAACCGGCTTCATCAAGCTTTCAAGACCGGGCTGAACGGGTTGATGCTGCGGCGGGAACGCAATAGGCTGCTCCTTGCATACCGTTTTGAAGCCGATATAAGGGATGGGCTGCTCAGCATTCATGACAATCCTCCTCGGGCATAGATGACATTGCATCCACGGTGATGTTTTATCTCTATGCATTCGCCCAGTTCGGGGTGCGGCCTCATTACAAGATATTCACAACATCCTGCAAATAGTGTGTTAAACTGTTTCCAAATTGATGGAAGTGTTGGGATTAACGGGAATGGTCCGCGAGGGGAGAATGGGAAGTCATGAAACCGGTGAAACGCTCTAAACTAAGGCTTTGGGCGGGAAAACAGTATTTTACCTGCCGGCGCTATTGGGAATGGCTGAAGCAAGGCAGAAGAGGCATGGCACGGATAAGGTCTTCCGAGCCGCTGCACTATCCCGTCTTCGAGCATCGGACGCCGCTGATGCGCCGGCTAAAGGATGTCGACATGTGGTACCAGCATAATAAAGTAATCAATCTGCGCCTTGCGGTGCGACGTCTGGACGGCCTTCTCATCCGTCCCGGCGAAACTATGTCCTATTGGAGAATGATCGGCCGTCCTACCCGGCGCAAAGGTTATGTGGATGGCATGGTGCTCTTTTACGGCGGCTTTAGGGCAGGCATCGGCGGAGGCCTGTGCCAGCTCTCGAATTTGATATACTGGATGACGCTGCATACGCCGCTTCAGGTGACAGAGCGTCATCGCCACAGCTACGACGTGTTTCCGGATTCTGGCCGCACCCAGCCGTTCGGCAGCGGAGCGACCTGTGCTTACAATTATTTGGATCTACAGATTTATAATCCGACGGAGGATATTTATCAGCTGTCGGTATATGTATCAGACGAGGAGCTGATCGGGGAGTGGCGCTGTACGGCTCAGCCGCTGTACCGCTATCAGGTGTATGAGCGGGAGCACCGCATCACGCAGGAAGCGTGGGGCGGATATGCGCGGCATAACGTGATCGGCCGGAAGGTGTTCAGCCGGGAAGGCGAGCTGCTTGACGATGAATGGATTACGGAGAATCATGCGCTTATGATGTATTCTCCCCTGCTTGCCCAGAACGCAGAGGACACAGAGAGTACAGAGAAAGCACAAGCAGCACAGACAGCAGAGAACACAGAGAAAGCAACCATTTTTACCGGCTGATGAATCGTCCATGTTCATGCACTACCTGCAGAGCGATATATGTCGTAGGCGTCCATTGACAAAGACGCAGACACATTGATACGATGATAATAATTCTGACTAATTTGCTCTGATTTGACATTCCGTAACGTTCCGGGAGGGCTAAAACGGCCCTTATTGATGAACGAAGACTTTGCGGGTGCGTTTATGTAAAGCCTTGGTATATGGAAGTGGAGCATACATACCGTCCGATCGTTCCTGAAGGGGGACATTAGCGAGGTCGTCCGGAAGGGGATGACGGGAAACATTATGAAAATAACCGAGGTGAGAAAAATGGCGAAAGCTGTCATCATTAACGGGAGTCCGACAGCAGGCTCCCGCTTGAATGCGATTATGGAATATGCCGAGCAGGCGCTGACTGCCGCGAATTTCGAGGTGAGCCGGATTGATGTTGCTTCACTTCCGCCTGAGGATCTGATCCATACCAAATTCGAGAGCGAGCATATCGTCAAAGCGAACGGCCTCGTCGCCGAGGCCGATGCCGTCATTGTAGCGAGTCCGGTATATAAGGCTTCCTATACGGGGGTGCTTAAGACGTTTCTGGATTTGATTCCGCAGAAGGGCCTGGCCGGGAAAATCGTGCTTCCGCTCTTTATCGGCGGTTCATTGGCACATTTGCTGGCGATTGATTATTCACTGAAGCCCGTGCTCTCCTCAATCGGAGCCCGCCATATTCTCGGCGGCGTGTATGCGGTGGACGCCCAGGTGGCTCGTACGGAGGATGGCGGCTTTGATGTAGCGGAGGTGCTTCAAGAGCGCCTGGCTCAAGCGATAGAGGAGCTGATCGAGGAGACTCGTTACCGGACCGAGCGCGGTTAACCGCTTGCCGCTGCTGGCCACTTGATAGATGGAACCAAGATACTTTGAACCTATATACATCAAACCTATATACATCAAACCTATATACATGAAACCGTGGAGGGATACCAATTGCAGAAGCTAGTGTTTTTTGTCGGAGTCGCAGGGACGGGGAAAACCACCGTTGCCAAGAAACTTGCGGTACGTATACCGGCCGCTTTTCTTGACCGCGATACGGTAGGCGGCCGTTTTGTTGAAAAATTCCTGGAAAGCAACGGACTGGATCCGAATGACCGGGACTCTTCCTTCTATAAGGAGAATCTGCGCGACCTCGAATATGATACAACGAAGGATATCTGCATCGAGAATTTGAATGCGGGGCAGAACGTATTCATGATTTCGCCGTTTACCGCCGAGCTCAAGAACCGCGAGTGGATCGAGGAGGTCATCACGGCCGCTGGCCTGACGAAGAGCGATGTGGACGTGAAGGTGATCGTGGTGACGTTAAAGGATATGGATCTGCAGAAGGAGCGGATTATCGATCGCCAAACGGAGCGGGACCAGTGGAAGCTGGACCATTGGGATGACTTCAAGAAGCGGGTGGATTTCGTGCCGGAAGTGAATTGGGACATTCCGCAGACGTCGATCAAAGTATTCGACAACAGCGGTGATCTTACCGAGGATAAGGTGGACGAGCTGTACCAATTCATCGTGCAGGAATAGAAAGGCCCCCCTTTTTGGCAAAAGGACCGGCTTTTCGTT
This sequence comes from Paenibacillus sp. FSL W8-0919, assembly GCF_038003785.1. Classification (NCBI taxonomy): domain Bacteria; kingdom Bacillati; phylum Bacillota; class Bacilli; order Caryophanales; family Paenibacillaceae; genus Paenibacillus; species Paenibacillus sp. FSL W8-0919. The sequence goes on along the minus strand of NZ_JBBOPV010000001.1, from coordinate 550,499 downwards.
CACCACGAAGCTTATGCTGCGCGCATGGCAGGCTATCTTCATGAAGCCGTCATGCGCGCTTGTCGTATAGGGAGATGCAGGATAAGCAGGTGCCGAGCATTATGTAACCCGCCGGATCGTAGATTTTAATCATAGGACGCAAGGAGGGAAGGCCCTTGGAGAGCTCTGCCATGCTGGCTTATTTACGAAGCGTTGTGCTTATGAGAGACCGGATACCTTCATTTCGGGAATATCCTTTCAATCTGCCGGCTGTAAACGCGATGGACGGCTTGACGTTCCATCCGAAGGTCACCTACATCGTTGGGGAGAACGGAATGGGCAAATCGACGCTGCTGGAGGCGATTGCGGCGGCACTCGGCTTCAATCCGGAAGGGGGAACGATGAATTTCTCGTTCGCTACCGAGGAAACCCATTCGAGGCTGTATGAATACATCCGAACGGTCCGGGGCGTCCGCAAACCGCGGGACGGCTTCTTCTTCCGGGCGGAGAGCTACTACAACGTTGCGTCCGAGGTGGATGCGATGGAGCGGGAGATTCCCGGGCTGTACGATTCCTACGGAGGAAAATCCTTGCATGCGCAGTCGCACGGGGAATCCTTCTTTGCCACCTTTTTGCACCGGTTCCGCGGGAGCGGGCTGTACATTATGGATGAGCCGGAAGCGGCGCTGTCCCCGTTTCGCCAAATGGCGCTGCTTCGGAGAATCCATGATCTGGTTCAGGAGGATTCGCAGTTCATTATTTCGACGCACTCCCCGATTGTCATGGCTTACCCGGACTCGGTCATTTATAAGCTGACCTCTGAGGGCGTAGAGGAGTCCAGCCTGGAGGAGACGGACCATTATATGATCACCAAGGAATTCGTAAACAACCGGGGAGCGATGCTGCGCGAACTGTTTGCGGACGATGAGGAATAGCGTGATTTTATTCGTAAAACCCGTGTTTCAGCAGAACGCTGCACTAAAAAAGTCGAACCTTACCATGTAAGGATTCGACTTTTTTAATAGCAGGGTCCCTAACCGTTATACCAGTGATCTTTCCTGTCGGAATGCTTTCCCTTTCCTTTGACCAGCTTTAACGTTGCCACGATCAGAAAGCTGACAATCACCAATAAGAGCCATGAGCTCACCTTCCCCAGATGAACGAGACTCCAGGCTTCGGCCTGGTTTGGATATTTCCACGCGCCAAAGAATGTTGCGATATTTTCGGCAACCCATATAAAAAATCCGATCAGTACAAAAGAAAGGGCAAGCGGCATCCGATAACGAGTCCCGTTCACCTCGTAGGTGACCCAGGATGGCCAAAAGACGAGGATGACGAGTCCGGATAACCACCATCGAACGTCGATCCAATAGTGGTGCGTGAAGAAATTTAAATAAATCGCGGCTGCCAGCGTTACAACGAGCCAGAAAGGAGGCCATTTCACCAGTTCAACCTTCAGCCGCCTCCAAGCCTGGCACAGATAACTTGCTACGCTTGCGTACATGAATCCGCTATACAGAGGCACGCCAAAGATTTTAAAATATCCCTCCTCCGGGTATGACCAAGAGCCCATGTGAACCTTGAAAATTTCAAGAGCGAGTCCGATCAGGTGGAACAACGTGATCACTTTGAGTTCATCCCGTGTTTCAAGCCCGGAACGCACCATCCACCACTGCATCAGCAGGCAGATAATGAGAAGCCAGTCGTAGCGCGGAAGGAAGGGAAGCGGCACGAATTTCGTAAAGGCCAATGAGGCAAAAATAACGACCGGAAACAAGCACGATAAGGCCTGCTCCCAACCAAAACGAACGAGCTGTCGTAGTGCCCTCATGCTGCGCGTCTCCATTTTTGAATGGTCCATGAGCAAGCTCCTCTTCTGGAATGGATTCATTGAACTAACTCCCTGAGGTATGAATCCCGTTTAATCCTGGACGTCTTCATCGCGGTATTCTAAAATATCTCCGGGCTGGCAGTCCAAAGCCTTGCAAATGGCTTCTAACGTTGAGAAGCGAATCGCTTTGGCCTTTCCGTTCTTCAATATCGACAGGTTTGCCATGGTGATTCCTACCCTCTCCGACAGCTCGGTAACACTCATTTTCCGTTTGGCCAGCATCACATCAATGTTGATTATAATTGCCATTGTTTTCACCTCAGACCGTTAAATCATTTTCGGATTTGATATGAATCGCTTCTTGTAAAAGTCTTTGGAGAACAGCGGCAAAGACGGCGATCACGGATGAAGCAAAAATAATGACCAGTCCGAGCACGATGATCCCCGGGGCATCATCTTTCTCCGCCAGGAGATAGAAGAGCGGCATGCCGGCCGCATACAAAATGCTGATCGTAATGGCGCAGTTCCTAATACTCTTTAATGCCTTCACGGACAATTCGGAGAAGGCTTTATTCTGATCGATGTAGTTTAACAGCTTAAAAGCCTGATACAGAGCTAAGTAAAAGGGGATCGCCGATGCATACAAATCGATGGAAACGAGATATTTTAGATAAACATGGTCCGGATACAATTCAGCCGCGAAACTCGCGATATTAGGCACCACAAATATGCACAAAGCAAGAACCGGAATTCCAATCAGAATAACCGCGATTCTTAAAAAGAGTGTTGTTCCTTGTTTCATAACATGCACCTCGCTTATTTATTGTTCATCATAATAACACGACTTTTATCGTTTATCAATAAATTAATATTGATTAATATTATATTATTGTTGTTATGGAATATTCCTGTCGTCATAAATCCATAGCTGCGATTAGACCTTCAGTCCAGGTAGAATCGGGATGGTAAGGGGATGCGGCGGCGATTTGCCAACCGTTTTGAAATGATGTATTCTATGGGGGATTAAGAACGTACGGCAGGTTAGGAAAGTTCATTTTTTAACGAAGAGGAGGAGTATTCGGATGAAGAAGAGATCGCTTGTTTCGTTGTCCCCCGGCATCGGATACTCCACCGCTGTTTTCTTTGATCTTGGCCAATCACGGGAGAAGTGTGTCCACAATTGGAAACTGAACGCGACCGTTATCCTGCGATCGGCCTCATGATCATGTAAGGATACAGTGGAATAAACGCCACAGGTCGCTTACCTGTGGTGCATGGATCGGCAGCGTACGCCACAGGTATAACCTGTGGTGTTTTTTGTTTTGCCGCATAGGAGATGCGGCCATATCATCCTATCGAAGAAGGAGAGATTTGCATGCAGCTGCAAGGGGAACGTATTGTTGTGAAGCCGGTGGAGCTTTCGGATGCCGAGGCTCTGCTGAAGCTGGAGAAGGAGAATCGGGAGTTTTTTCAGCGGTTTACTGGCAAGCGTGACGAGCATTTTTTTACCAAGGAGGGACAGATCGAACGGATCCGGAAGGCGGTGGACGATCGGGAAACGGATCAAGGCTACTTGTATGTCATAGTATTGCGGGACACCGGGCAGATCATCGGTGAAGTCATGCTGACCGAGCCGGTGCGTGGGAATTTGCAGAGCTGCTGGATCGGCTATTTTCTGGATAAGTCATTCAATGGGCAGGGGTACATGACGGAAGCCGTACGGCTGGTCGTCCGCCATGCCTTCGAGGAGCTGAGGTTCCACCGGATCGAGGCGGGAGTCATGCCGCATAATCTCGGCTCGATGAACGTGCTGTTGAAGGCCGGGTTCCATAAGGAAGGCATCGCCCGTAAAAACGTCAACATCAACGGACGGTGGGAGGACCATCAAACGCTGGCGATCCTAAACGAAGCCGATGAGGAGAAGCGGTCCGGAATTGAACGTTGCAACCCGCCCGTCATTGCGCCGCCGCTCGGTCCGTACACCCATGTCACCAAGGTGCCGCAGGGAGCCGCGCTGCTGGTCTTCTCCGGCCAAGTCGGAACCGATCCGGAAGGGAAGCTGCCGGATGACATGAAGCAGCAGGTGGAGCATACGCTTGCAAATATTCAGCGGTTGCTGGAAGCCGAATCGCTCACGGCGGACCATATCGTCAAAATCAATATTTGGGCAGTGGAAGAGGTCGATTGGAGCCATTTCCATGAGGTGTGGGCGAAGTTCCATGGCGGTCGGCCGCCGGCGATGACGATGGCTTATGTGCCGGGGCTTGCGATGCCGGCGCTGAAGGTCGAGATCGAGGTATGGGCGGCTGCCGGATAAAAATCATCATGTCATCCATTCAAGGAAATTCATCATCATCCACCGTGTAATCCATCCATGTAAAAAACCTCCGCCATCCCTTTGCAGGGATGGCGGAGGTTTTGTCTATGAGCGATAGAAGCTTAGCAGATCCGAGCTCACCGGCTGGTGCAGCTTACAGATCGTCAAACCCGTTATCGTCGCCGACTTTCCCGTAGTTGCGAGACTTCGCTTCGAAGAAGTCGGTCTTCGTCGCATTCAGCGCTTCGTCGGAGAACGGCTTGATCCATGGCATGCAGTTCACGTCCACGCCTTCATACGCCTTCTCCAGTCCCATCATGGTGATGCGGCGGTTGGCGATGTATTTGATGTAATCGGACAGCTCGTTCAGATCGATGCCGCGCACATTGCTCAGCGTGTAATGCGCCCAGTTCGTCTCCAGCTCGACCGCGCGATCGATCGTGCGGTACACGTAATCGATGTTCTCCTTCGTGTTCAGCTCAGGGAAGTCCTTGAGCAGCTGCTTGAACACTTCAGCGAAGAAGTAGCAATGCTGGTTCTCGTCACGCTGAATGTAGGAGATCATTTGGCTCGTTGCCATCATCTTCTGATCACGGGCCAGGTTATAGAAGAAGGCGAACGTACTATAGAAGAAAATGCCCTCGAGAATCAGGTCGGCGACCATCGCTTCAAAGAAGGATTGCGGCGACGGATTGTCCCGGAAGCTCTGGTAAATGTTCGAGATGAACTGATTGCGCTCCAGGAGAACCGGATCATGCTTCCAATATTCGAAAATTTCCTTTTGCTCCTGCTCCGTAACGATCGAGGAGAGCACATAGGAGTAGGATTGGTTATGAACGACTTCCTGCTGCCCGATAATGGCCGAGATGGCCTCAAGCGAGGAGTCGGTGAAATAGCGCTTCACGTCGCCGACAAACATCGTCTGCATGGAATCCAGCACAGCCAGTAGGGAGATGTTGATCTTGAAGGTGCGCTGCTCCTCCGGATCAAGGTGCGGGAATTGCTGCGCATCCTTGGACATCGGGATTTCGTCCGCGATCCAGTGGTTCAGCAGCAGCACCTTGTACAGCTTGTACATATGAGGCATCCGAATATCGTTCCAGTTGAGGATCCCTGAGCATTCGCCCTCAATGATCCGTGTGGAGCGGTTAGGTGCTTCGGTATTGAATATTTTTTGCATTTGCATAACCATTCTCTCCTTGCATTTATAGTAGGGCGGGTATCAACAGGACGGGTATCCACTCTCCGGCCGCTGTTGTCCGCCCTTTGCCTGAATGTATTGTGAAGGGTGCAAAGGGCTCCCAAAGGCGGACGTAAACTCCTCCGATTGGATACCCTTACCCTTGTAGTCTTTTTTATAGCTTACTCAACGGATGTTCGCTTCGCGCTCGACTAAACGCAAGCAGCCCGCTCATTGTGTTTGCGCCACATGAGCAGCGAATCCCCAAAGGGAGAGCGATCCTTGCAGGAAGTTGCACCAAACACGCAAGCAGCCCGCTCATTGTGTTTGCGCCGCATGAGCAGCAAATCCCGAAGGGAGAGCGATCCTTGCAGGAAGTTGCACCAAACACGCAAGCAGCCCGCTCATTATGTTCGCGCCGTATGAGCAGCGAATCCCAAAGGGAGAGCGATCCTTGCAGGAAGTTGCACCAAACACACAAGCAGCCCGCTCATTATGTTCGCGCCGTATGAGCAGCGAATCCCAAAGGGAGAGCGATCCTTGCAGGAAGTTGCACCAAACACGCATGCAGCCCGCTCATTATGTTCGCGCCGCATGGGCAGCGAATCCCGAAGGGAGAGCGATCCTTGCAGGAAGTTGCACCAAACACGCAAGCAGTCCGCTCATTGTGTTCGCGCCGCATGAGCAGCAAATCCCGAAGGGAGAGCGATCCTTGCAGGAAGTTGCACCAAACACGCAAGCAGCCCGCTCATTGTGTTTGCGCCGCATGAGCAGCAAATCCCGAAGGGAGAGCGATCCTTGCAGGAAGTTGCACCAAACACGCAAGCAGCCCGCTCATTGTGTTTGCGCCGCATGAGCAGCAAATCCCGAAGGGAGAGCGATCCTTGCAGGAAGTCGCACCAAACACGCAAGCAGCCCGCTCATTGTGTTTGCGCCGCATGAGCAGCGAATCCCAAAGGGAGAGCGATCCCCGCTGGAAGCATCGCCAAAAACGCACGCTTTAACTCATTCGTCCCTGCGCCAACATTCCAGCGTTCCCGCAGGGAGAAAGCGCTCCTAGCACCAAAGTACCTGGAAGAAGCGCCGCATCCGTCTCATTTCACAAGCTTGCGGGTGTCCAGAGGGCAGAGCCCTTGGGGCCCTCCCTTGGAAGGGAGGGTTTGGGTGGGTTCGTTAGCTAGCACAGCTTTCGCATTCCTCAATCGTCAGCGCACGGCTGCGCACATAGTACGTTGTCTTGATGCCGGCTTTCCAGGCATGCAGGTGCAGGTCCAGGAATTCCGATGCCCGGATGTCAGGACGAACATACAGGTTGAAGCTTTGCGCCTGGTCCACATGACGTTGACGGGCAGCAGCCATTTTAATGGACCAATGCTGGTCGATCAGGAAGGCTGTTTTGTAATACCAGATTGTTTTTTCAGACAGATCCGGAGCCGGGTTGGCTACTTTATATGTCGTCTTTTCTTCATAAGACAGCAGCTCATACAGCGGGTCGATGCTTGCCGTAGAACCGGCAATGATCGACGTGGAGCCGTTCGGTGCGATCGCGAACATCCACGCGTTGCGGACGCCATTCTCTTGAACTTCCTTCTGCAGCTCGCGCCACTGCTCGGTCGTTACGAATTTACCTTCATGCTCGCCGTCGGTGTAACCGCGGAACGTAAAGTATTCGCCGCTTTCCCAGGCAGAGCCTTTGAATTTCGGATAGTGGCCTTTTTCCTTGGCCAGCTCCATGCTGGACTTCACGAGCAGGTAATTGATGTGTTCGTACAGATTATCATTGTATTCAACCGCTTCGTCGGATTCCCAGCGGATGCCTTCGAGAGCCAGCAGATGATGCAGGCCGAAGGTGCCGAGTCCGACAGCGCGGTACTGGCTGTTCGTATATTGAGCTTGCAGCACTTCGATATTGTTGATGTCGATTACGTTGTCCAGCATGCGAACCTGGATCGGTACGAGCCGCTCCAACACGCCGGCAGGCACTGCACGCGCCAAGTGAATGGAGTTCAGGTTGCAGACAACGAAATCGCCAGGGATTTTCGAAATCACGATCCGGGTTTGGCCGTCTTTGGTGACGAGCTCTTCTTGCTCAACCACGGTTGGCGACTGGTTCTGCATGATTTCCGTGCACAGGTTCGAAGAGTAGATCATGCCGTGTGCGGAGTTCGGGTTCGCACGGTTTACCGTATCGCGGTAGAACATGTACGGAGTTCCGGTCTCCAGCTGGGATTTCATGATCCGCTTCATAATATCGATCGCTTGTACGGTAATGCGCGGCAGGTTCGGATTCGCCAAGGCCTCCGCATATTTCTCGCGGAACGCGCCTTGACCCGGCGTTTGATCGTAGAAGTCCTCAAGACCGAGCGGGCGGCCGTTCTCATCTTTCCAGCCCATGATCTTCTTCACTTCATGCGGGCAGAACAGGCTCCATTCTTCACGGGCTTCAACAGCCTCCATGAACAGGTCAGGCAGACATACGCCGTGGAACACGTCATGCGCTCTCATGCGCTCATCGCCGTTGTTCAGCTTCAGATCAAGGAAGGACAAAATGTCCTTGTGGAACACGTCCAGATAGACCGCAATGGCGCCTTTGCGTGTGCCGAGCTGGTCAACGCTCACCGCCGTGTTGTTCAGCTGGCGGATCCAAGGGATGACGCCGGAGCTGGTGTTCTTGTGGCCGCGGATATCGGAGCCGCGTGCGCGGACCTTGCCGAGGTAGACGCCGATGCCGCCGCCCATTTTGCTAAGACGGGCTACGTCGGTGTTGGAATCGAAGATGCCTTCCAGGGAATCGTCAACGGTGTCGATGAAGCAGCTGGAGAGCTGGCCTGCGACCTTCTTGCCGGCGTTGGACATCGTTGGCGTTGCGGCCGTCATGTACAGATTGCTCATTGCCCAGTACGCTTCCTTAACAAGCTCGAGGCGTTTGTCTTCAGGCTCCTGGTGCATGAGGAACATGGCAATGACCATGTAGCGCTCCTGCGGGAGCTCCATCACGCGCCCGTCGAAATCCGTTGCAAGGTAACGCTCGGCCAGCGTCAAGAGACCGATGTAATCGAACAGCAGGTCGCGGCTTGGATCAATGCACTCGCCAAGCTCCTCGATTTGCTCCTTCGTATAGCAGGTCAGAAGGTCTTCACGATAGATGCCCTTCTGGACGAGCTCCGTAATGAGCGGATAGAAAGCGCCGTATGGCTCTTCCGGATAGGCTTTGTAGCGGCGGTTGTGGGCCGCCTTTTTATATAAAGATGTCAGGAATGAACGAGCCGCCGCAAATTTCCAGTCAGGCTCTTCCTTGGATACGAGCTCAAGCGCGGACATCGTGAAGGCATTGCTGATTTCCTCGCCGGTAACTTGCTCACCGCGGAGTTTGGAATTCACGCCTCGAAGCAGGCGCTCCTTGTCTAGCATGTCCAATCCCTTCAGGATCCGGTCGGCATAGACGGAGAGGCGGATTTCATCGAAGGCAAGCTGACGGTTGTTTGGTTTAACTACGAGCTGGGGCATACAAAAATCCTCGCTTTCTTTGGGGGAAATTGAAAAAAGAACATGAAAAAAACATTTTCTAAAACCTAAGGGCAGGCTTGAAAATGTCCGTGCGCTGTGGATGGTTTGAATAAAGCTGACATAAGCCCATATGCGGGCATGATGTTATGTACAGACGCAAGTTTCACGAACACATCCCTATAACCCCGTAGGTCGGTGTCTGAAGTATACAGGCAGGTCTCCTGACTTAGGCCGTACATATTCGGCGTCTTCCCAAAGTTCGCTTTCGGGGAACTTCAGTGACGTATTGCCAAACTGCCGGCAGCTGCGTATGCATAACAGCCCCGAGGCCTTTACAGTGGCGGGTCCGTGATGGATTTTCACCATGCTTCCCTATTAAGCCGGGCTGCCTGATAGGCTAGCGCGGCACCTGTATACACTATATTTGGTTGTCGTTAATCTAATTTAACCCAATATCTTGTATCTGTAAACCAATTTCTTAAAAATAAACGCAAGGAGAATTATAGCAAACGGACAGGTAATATGCTAGTTGGCCAACCGTCAAAACCGCTCAAGATTCCATGGATTGTGACCAAATGCGACGGTTTTTGCGCGGATTCCGCATCGGTTGCGTTTTGACAACGGATCGTATGACCCATATAAAAATTTGATCTTGGACATACAAGATATTGTGTGTTGACGACTTTGCGAAATTTTGAAAAGACGCCCCGGAATTTGATATGATATCTATATCGGATTCAACCACGGTGTGGATGAATGGAATGCTTCGAGGGAGGTTATTGTGATGGCAATTGCAGAAGTAACGGTCATTCCGATCGGAACGGCAACGACCAGCTTAAGCTCATATGTGGCGGAAATGCAGCGTATATTGAAGCAACAGGAGGGAATTACGTACGAATTGACTTCGATGAGCACGATTATTGAAGGGGAGCTCCCTATGATTTGGCGTGCGATCGAGGCGTTGCACGAGGCGCCGTTCTTGTCAGGGGCTAAGCGGGTATCCACCTCCGTCAAAATCGACGACCGGCGCGACCGGGCATCCTCAAGCAAGCAGAAGATCCAATCGGTGCAGGAGAAATTAGGCGGGTAATGCAATCCCTCCTGTAGGGTGTTTTTTCCATTAATGAGGGGCTTGCATTTTCCCGCCGAAGGAATATAATATATTTTGTTGTTTCAAAAACGAATGACAACTTCAATAAATTTGCTGGTGTAGCTCAGGGGTAGAGCAACGCACTCGTAATGCGTAGGTCGGGGGTTCAATTCCCTTCACCAGCATCCTTAGAAAGTCAATAACGGCGCGGTTTTCCGAGTTTTCGGAGACCGAGTCTTTTTTGTGTTTTTGGCCGATCTTCTACCATTTTTCTACCCTTTAGTCAAGTAAAGTGGGTTTTTCGCCATCAATTAGGGATTCAATATCCTTTTGAAAAATAAATTCTAGACTAACACACAGAAAACTAAGCGGGAACGTAGGTCAACCTGATCACCTGCTCGCCAATGCGATCGCTTGCCACGAGGCGCAGCGGCGGCCGCGGACCGGCGAAGAACGGCTTGCCGTGACCCAGCACGACGGGATGGAGATAGAGTCGATACTCATCAACGAGACCGAGCTCCGTTAGACTGTGCGCCAACTCCGGCCCGGCAACTTCAATATCCCCTTCATGCTGAGCCTTCTTCAGCCCCCGTATGGCCGCTGAGAGGTCGCCCTCGATCAGAGAAGCGTTCGGTCCGACGGACTTTAACGTCCTCGACACCACCCACTTCGGTTTGCTTTGCCACGCAGCTGCGTATTCCCGTTCCTGCGCATCCCATTCAAAAGGGTCTCCGTCCCAATATCGCATAGTCTCGTACATACGGCGCCCGTACAGCATACCCGTCAGACCGCGCACGTCTTCGATGAAATGAAGGAATAGCATGGGGTCGCGCTGAAGTGCCATGTGGTCGACGAACCCGTCCAGAGACTGATTCAACGCGAAAACGATTTTTGCCATGTGATTGACTCTCCTCCCTGTTTTTCTTGCACATTCATCATCAGGATTACACGTTCTATATGCAGCCTCCTCTATGTCTAAAATTTTATCATCCAACGGCATGCCCGGTTTCTCATGGATTGCTAATGTGCACAGCCCGACCGGATACCAACGTTAGCTTAGACGATTCAACCATTTATCCCGATTTACATTGCTGATGTTATATCATTGACTTCAACCATAAAATCCGAATACCCATTAAAAATCCCCGAAGTATTAGCTCACGGGCTTCAGTCTTCTAACAGAACTTCTAACAAATCTTCTAACGGCCAAGAAATACTTCGAGAACCTTAAACGGATTTAGGCGCATAAAAGCCCATAACTAATAGACCTCCGGAACCCTGTAGAACCTTTCCGAAACCTACGGTGTCGCACTTGTAATGCGTAGGTCGGGGGTTCAATTCCGCGTTTTTTTATTTCCTGCAGGGGCGTGATAGTTCGTGAAATGAATTAAATGGTTGATCAGAAATCTATCTCCATGATACATTCGCACATTCTGAACATTATTACCGAAATGTCCAGTCTAAGGGCGTCTATGCTCATAAACTGTACTATTCCAAAATGCGAGGAGGTAAATATCAGTGGGTTACGAAAAACCTTGTTACAACGGCTATGGGAATACAGTAGGTATTGTCCTGGTTTTATTTATTCTCTTGGTTATTATCTTAGGAACTTTTTGGATTTAATCACACAACGGCAAGAAAAACATTGTAAATTTGTTTAGAATTCATTATCTCTGTTGTGATGTCATGTCAAACTCATGGATCATCCCTTTGGTTTGGGGGCGGCGATTTACCGTCCCCATGAAAGCTCTCCTACACGATAGTCAGCTTATTCGGAATGCCAAATACATAAGCAAGAGGCAAAATCATCGACAGAAAGCTTTTTCGACGTTGTTCAGGTTAGTAACTGCTTAAAAAGTAAGAGTATCGTCAATAGACCAGTCGCTTATAAACGCCCAAGCATATATTGAGTTGAACGATTGGTGAAAGGAGGTGTTGTTTTGCCGATTTCCGACTTGTATAAACTTCAACCAAGTGCTCCAGTTACCGTAGATGGACATGAAGAAGAGAGTGTCAATTTAGCACTTCAAGCCTCACCCAACACCTCCGTTGGTGTCGTGCAGGGGACAGTGCTGCTGCCGAATGGAAATCCGATCCCCTTTGCCACAGTACAGTTATATACTTCTCAAGGGGTGCCATTTGAGCATGTTAACAGCAACCCTCAGGGGCAATATATCATACCAGATATTCCAGTAGGCTCTTATTTAATCACTGCTGCTGAACCTGGCTACCTGACACCTGTCCGTATTCCGCTAACAGTTACCCAAGGTCGACCAACACAAGTTTCGATTACTTTACAGCCAAACCCCGCAGCAACGAGAGGAGCATTGTTTGGCATCGTAAGGAACGTTTCGAATAATGAACCTGTGAATAATGCTTTGGTTAGTCTTTTTCAAATCAATGGGGGCACGGTTACTCCGATCGGAACCTTGACATCCAACGCATCCGGACAGTATTTGTTTGCTGAGCTTCCGGACGGTACCTATTTCGTTCAGGCTACCCTAGCCGGATTTTTATCAAGCCAAAGTGCCACTGTAACGATCCAAGGTCCTGAATATGCCCCCCTTGACATCAACCTGACAGTCGATCCGGATGCAAATACAGGGACTGTAAGTGGTATCGTGACAGACCAAGCAACTGGAGCAGCGATACCCAATGCCCTAGTGGCGCTCTATAGGTTAAACGCAGGAGTGGAACAGATCATCCAGATTACGCGTACGAATCAAGGGGGGCTCTACCTATTTGGCGATTTGCCCCCGGGAACCTATCGTGTGAAAGGGACCGTTCAGGTGAATACAGGATGAAGGAGACTAAAATTCTTACAGGCAGTTCTGTTTTTTCAATCGGTGCTGAAGAAAGTAGATGGGTTCCGCTGGCGCTTAAGGGCAAGAATCATTCCGTCCGGCATGGCTTCAGTCCCGTTCGAGTCACGTTTTGTTTGGTTGTCAGAAAAAAACGAACCGTCTATAAGCATCGGTTTCAGCTCTACATTCGCAGCAAAGCAGGTTGCAGAAACACAATAAAATGGAGCAGTAAAAGAGAGCGAAACTCATGCCTAAAATACCGTAGAATATGCCCGGTAGACATCAAACTGGGGGTGTCGGTGAGGAATAATAAACGGGTAAGCCGCAAGAAAACTAAAGCTGTTATATAAAACACATTTTTTAATCATCCGAATAAATTAAAGTGCTAAAGGTGTTCTTCGGCAATTAGAAGAACGTCTTTATTTTTTGTGGCTAGCTTCCATGTGATTTGAGCGTTGAAATGGACGCTCTTTCTATTTGGGGAGGCACCGGTCAGGCAGTGGAAGTACCAAGATAAGCGGGCTTCCGATTTGAAAGGTAACGTTAATAAACGCGCCGCTCCCAAAGGGAACTAAAACGCGACGGGAAACCCCGGCGAAATTTTCCTGTCCCAGCAGGATATCTGATGAGGAATTTTTGTGAATTAGCTCTTTAATTGATTTTTTGTTCTCCAGTAGCATATTGAAACATGCCATCCTCATACGCTCTGATAACATGACAATATCTATGGTTGTCTTGTAGTGTGCTGAAAGGTGGGAGATGGTTTGTCGGATCCTTTTGTAATCAGATCATTAGACGAAATACGTTTTTGGTCACGCATTATGAAAGAACATTCTTTATTTCTTCGACTTGGATTTAGGTGTGAAGATACGCAGTTAATTAATGAGGCTAACCAATTCTATGCAATATTTGAGGATATTGAAAGAAGAGCACATTCATATCAAGCAGATACGGATCCCGAAACCATTAGACAGTTTAATTCAGAAGTCCGCAATGCAGCTTCACACATTTGGGCATTTAAGAGAAAGGTCCTTGGGCTTATACTTAGGTGCCAGCTTCCTGGGGGAAACAATTTTCCCTTGCTTGTCGATCATGTTAGCCGGGAAGCAAATTACTTTAGAAATCGGTTGGAGGAGCTCAATAGCGGGAGACTTGAACCATTGCCTGATGCGATTATTGATGAAAATGTCTTTTTCCTGAAAATAATGGCTGACCATGCAAAATTTATAGGTCATCTGCTTGATCCATCCGAGCGAAAATTAGTGGAACAGGCTAGAGAGTTTAGCCAAGAATTCGATACGTTGATGTTTCAAGCCATCGACTTAAGTTCCATGCGTCCACAATCGCAAACACATCCACTGCTTAGTCAATTTGTTGATGAAAACCGCGTTTCAGTCAAATCCTTGCGAGATTTTAAGAAGACTGCGCGCGATTTGATTGAGCAGTGTCGAATCAAAAGCATCATTCACCCTCTATTAGCAGATCACGTGTTTCGTGAAGCCGAACGATTCTTATTCATACTCGACATGTTCGACCGGTCATTGAGCGGCATGAAGGTAAACAAAAAAGAAATCCTGTTTTAATGTAAGGGAGGCCTTAAGTGATGGAAATACAAGTAACGGGATTTGTTGTTCATTCCGATGACTCCGGTTCCGGACATTCACATCAACTTTTTCTTACATCTTGGGATGGAAGGCCAGTTAACGTTCATGTTCATCCCTTTGAAGGAGATACATCCTTTGATGTTGGACATTACCATCATTACGTGGGTGTAACTGAACCAGCTCCGAGTGGTGTTCCACACGTCCATAACTATCATGCTCAAACATCGTTTAATGACCAGCACAAGCACATGATTAGAGGAACAACGGGTCCTGCCATTCCCTTGGCAGGTGGTGGGCACTATCATTATTTTGAAGGTTATACCACCGTTGATGGCAGAATCCCGCATGCTCATCGATATAGTGGAAATACAGGCAATGAATACGGCTGACCAGTGATTCGGTATAGATGCATTTTGTATGAGGTTGGTTCTAATGATCAGAAAAAGAAAAAGCTTGATTAACGAAAGAAAGCAAACACAGATTTTCCTTTAGGGAAAGTGTTTGCTTTCTTTTTCATTGAAATAACAAGATCGCCCAATCCAGAGCATGTACCATTCATTGAGATGTTTCACGGTTGATATTATGCATGATTGCACTGTAGAGAAAATCGGCTAACTCTTCATTGCCATATTGATTAAAATAGTTTTTGAATCGTGCATCGAATTTGTAAGTATGGGCAATGCAAGCCAGTAACTCTGCATCACAGGTCATGAATTGCATCAGATTATTTTTCCATTCCTCGATTAATCGCTGAACTTCATCGGAGGAAGGATCCTGATCGATACAAGACGCAATTCGTTTGAATATGTCCTTCATGGCTTGAAAGCTTTCCTCTTTATCATCCGGTGACAATTCTTCCAACGATTCATTAAACTCTTTATACGCCTCGGTTTCGCCATAAAAGAATCTCGCCTCATTTGCATACTGCTCTTTCAATGGCAGGACGGAAGTGCCATTGAAGAGCTGCAAATCACTAATATCATTTCCCGAAACGTATTCTTCGAGAGCCGCCATGATCGTTTCTATTCTTTGTTTTCTCAATAATAAGGCTTGACGCTGCTCCTTTAATATTTGATTTTGCTCTTGTCTGGGCAGCTTTAAAATGTCCGCAATTTCTTTCAAGGAAAAATCCAATTCCTTTAGGAACAAAATCGTTTGAAGTTTTTCCAAACTGCTTTGTTCATATAGTCGATACCCTTTTTCCGTCAGATGTGTCGGTTTGAATAAATCAATTCTATCGTAATAATGCAAGGTCCGACTTGTAATGCCTGTAATCTGAACAATATCCTTAACCGCTAATAATGGTTTCTTCATCCCAGAATCCTTTTACTTCGTCCAGTATTTGAGCAGCAGGCGTGATGGTGGCCTCAAAAATCGTTCTTCCTGTTTTTCTTAAATAATATTGGATCAAATAATATCCGCAGGCGTATCCGGCACTATAAGGCATATTGACTGGTTGAGAATTTTGAAGCTTCGCGATCTCGTCACCGTAAAGATACGGAGCAATTTGATCAAACCCCGTTAACTGCAGCTGCTCTCTAAGCACAGGTTTTATGCGCCGGTTAAGCGTTTCTGCGTTTGTTTTCGTTACCCAAGGACCGAGCAATCCTTTCCCAAACATAAACGTAGCATAATTTTCAGCCAATCCTTCACTTACAATGAGCTCGCCCAAATTCACGGTGTGATCCCACTGGATAAATTGGTATCGCACATTATGGTTGCATTCGTGCGCCAGCGCAGCCTTCATTCGAGGCATCGTGTATTCATTTGGCAAGAGCGTACCCCAGATAAACCCGGGAATGCCACCAAAACCGCTATATCCTTCGTTTATGGTTAAGGCACGGTTTTCCGGATTCCCGAGTTGAATGGTAAACAAATAATCGGAAACGGGAAGATTTATATCGTGCTCAACAAATAGATTCAAGCTTTTCTTCACGGCATGCTCACACTCTAACCAAAAGGCTTCGGACGAAATCAGCTCGATCTCTGCCGAAATCTGCGGGCTAATCTGATGAGGGGCTCGATGCATCATACTATTAAACGTAATCACGTCAAAACCGTTGGCCTCTTCAGCTTTAAAAGGGAGCTGTTGAATTTGCCACTGCTTCATAAAGGGAGCCATCATTTCGTTTCTGAATAATTCTAGCTTTTCCTCGGGCGGAGCTTGGGCAACTTTTTGATAAATTTTGTCTGAACGCAGTGTTTGTATGTTCATATCTTTCACTCCTAGTTTTGTTTTCATAGCGAGATTATGCACTATGACCTAACGTCATAGTCAAGCGCTTTGAATCAAATCATGAAAAATTAGGTAAAGACGTACCCAGATGCATTCATCTTCCAGCTCCCCGTTCAATAAAAAAACGGAAGCCGCGTATCGTTCGATCGCTGCGTCCGTTCTGTGCGAAATTATTCGTGTAATGGTTGTGAGTCGCGAATACTTTGATCATCATTCTTAGAATGGAAGCTCTTGTTTACAAGCATATTCGCCTGATCCATTGTTTGTTTGACAATTGCAGCGGCAGATCGGTCTTTAGCCAGTCTCAAGCCTTGTCCAGCCCACAGTGACATATACTCCGGCTTATTCGCCATTGCCGCAGCCTGCCTGATATCCCGTGTCATGACGTGCTGAATGGGATAAGGGGGAATCTTACCGGGATACATATGCATACCGCGTATGAATTCTGTACGAATACCACGCGCTGCTTTGCCTGAGTAAGCACATGTAATTACTGTAGCGTCCTCGTTTGCCGAAAGTATCTTTTGTTTGTACGTAGGATGTGCGCCACTCTCTGTACAGGCCAGGAAAGCAGTGCCCATTTGAACCGCTGCTGCTCCTAAAGCAAGGCTGGCTACGAGACCCCGTCCATCCATGATCCCCCCTGATGCGATCACGGGAATCGAAACATGATCACAAATTTGGGGAACCAGAGCCATGAGTCCTATTAAAGCATCGGAGCCGTTCTTCAGAAATGTTCCTCGGTGTCCCCCTGCTTCGCTGCCCTGCGCTACAATAGCGTCAACCCCCGATAGCTCCAATTGTATAGCTTCATCTACTGTGGTAGCAGTACCCATTACAAATGTTCCACGCTGCTTCATACTTTGAATAACACCCGGTGATGGTATACCAAACGTGAAACTAAAAACGGGAACGCGCTCCTCCAGCAGTACTTGCACCTGCTCTTCAAACGATTCCGAATATTGGGGAAGTGGTGGATTTTGCGGGATTCCAAGCTCCTTACGGCTGGAGTTCAGGTATTCAGCCATTTTGGCAATGGTTTCTTCGGATTCCTCCGGTTGCTCCAGGACAAACAAATTCACTCCGAAAGGCCGGTCGGTTAACGCTCGGATCTTACGGATGGCATGACGGAGTTGTTCAGGGGTTAAATATCCGGCCCCTAGGTTGCCTAGTCCACCTGCGTTTGAAACGGCTGCGACTAACTCAGGAGTCGTTGGCCCGCCTGCCATCGGTGCCTGAAAGATCGGATAGCGAATGTTGAGCTTGCTTGTGATCGCTGTTTCAAACATTTTTAATGCCTCCTGTTAAATGTATATTTCGTGCCTCCATATGGGCGAGGACATGTTTAGCTTATGACTGCAGATAAAGGCTGAGCTTGAGATCGAGCGCCATCACCACGGCAACCATTACGAAGCTGGATGATGAAACGTAGGTAAGAATCACTGCCTATTTTACCTGCCTTCATATATCAAGTAAAATGAATCTAAATGATGTTTAACATTAAAAATTTTAATGCCTAATACGGAGGTATGCAGTGGACATCCGGGACATGCAGATTTTTTTGGCTGTAGCCAATGAGGGGAGCTTTACCCGAGCAGCCGAGAAGTTAGAATACGTTCAGTCAAGCATAAGCATAAGGATTCAGCAGCTTGAAAGCGAACTAAACACAGAACTGTTTCATCGCGGTCGTCAGGGAGTTCGGCTCACATCATCCGGAGAAGCGTTAAAATCTTATGCCGAAAAAATTATCATCCTTACTCAAGAAGCACAGCGCGTTGTATCCGATCGTTCAATCCCTCGGGGGCCTCTTCGAATCGGATCGCTTGAAACCACAACGGCGATTCGGCTTCCATTGATTCTCGCTGAATACCATAAGTCGTATCCCAATGTCGATTTAGTACTCAGAACGGGAACGACGGAGGAGCTCGTCCAATCGGTACTGAAATACGAGCTGGACGGTGCTTTTGTGTCCTCACCAGGTGAGCATCCAGAGCTTGAAACCGTAGAGGTTGGGGTTGAGGAGCTAGTTCTTCTATCAGGCGGGCAAACTGACCCGATCCATCGGCCGGAACAACTACGCCATCTGACCATATTGGTATTTCGTGTTGGATGTCATTACCGTCGAATACTCGAGGATTGGCTGCATGGTAAGGGCAATTCCGCAAAAATCATGGAATTCGGAACTCTGGAGGGGATTCTGGGATGTATTCATGCCGGGCTCGGCGTTTCGCTTTTGCCTCGGTCGGTAATCGAAAGAGCCATGATGAAATATAACTTACAAGCTCACAACATCTCGGATGAGTTCCTCAGAACACCTACATTGTTTATACGACGTAAAGATACCTTTAAAACAGCAGCGGTATCCGAATTCATTAGGATTTCCAAAGAAAGATTCAACGATATTTAATAAACAAGACGTAGAGAATGCGGATTTTCTGGATTTGGGGGGCCGTGTCTTTGTGGTTGCTGCAGCAGGGAATCAGCTATCGGTCCTAACTTATACTTTTTGTTCTCAGCATCAGGTGAGTGATTAAGGAATCGGGAGATTCTAAAAGAGACCTGTCGCCTCTATGCGACAGGTCTCTTTGCTATTATGGCAGTTGTCCAGAACCCTTATATTTAAGCTTATTTGGGTCCCAGGTGTAAACCGCTTTAGCGGCTTCCCATCCGCCTTCCGGGAAGTACTTCTTCCAGTACTCGACAACTCTGCTTTTAGAGTCTATGAACACTTGCAAATCCCCCATAATGTTTAGTTTCTCTATCAAGGTTCCGTTTTGTAATCGGTATACGTACATTCTTGTATTGGAAGGGAAATAGTTAAACGAGACCGCAACATGCATTTCTTTCTTCGTAGCGGAGAAGATCTGAATCGATGGGTCATCAGCGTCATCATCGCTCAAAATTCCTGTATTTATCAATACAAGGATTCCTTTTGAATTAAGAAGATAAAAGTTACCCGCTTCGGTAAGTATGAAGTACTCTTTTTTGTTGTCGTTATTAAGGTCGGCAGATTTTATTATCTTTACTCTTTCATTAGGGTATTTCTGATTCAGTATTTTCATTGGATTGTGTGGTTCAGCGTAAGACAAGTTCGCTGATAAAAAGATGAGGCTTAGCGCAAAAATAGACAATGTAAGTTTCTTGAAAATAGGCAATGGTCCCTTCTCCTTTACAGCAGTAGTAGGTATATTATACCAAATTGCGTCGGATAGGTTCATAAAAATTGCAGGTGAGATTATGGCTGAAAGCGGAGCGGGCAAGTGTTTTTTTATCTTTCACTAATCCAGCTTTAAGCTTCCTTTAAGATTCGAGAACTATGATAAAGACACCCCTTACAATAGATTGGAAGCCCCGCCGAGTGAGCATCGGCGGGGCTTCTTCGCGTATAGGGCTTATGCAGCGGATTAGGCCTTCTTACACAACAATCTTATAATCCCAGCAATCGGGTGATGTAGGCGGTCACGGCCTGGTCTTGGAATGCCTGCCAGTTATCAAATGGTGTGTGCTCCGCCATGAACCGGCTAATCGAGGAATGCTGAATGAAGCGGTCGAAATCCTCGTCGGTTGTTCCTTGATATCCGGCGGACTTCAGAAGCTCTCCAATGGAGGGAAATCCGGTATGCCGCTGCACGAAAGCATCCGTGAACACTTCCTCAACGGGCACTTCCTGCTGCATCTCGGACAGCTTCGAGGCGTTATCCCGAATTTCCTGCAGCTTCTCTTCATTAAGCCCATCCAATGGGTTTATCTCCGTATTCATGATGTGCACCTCCGGTAAGATCACGCAGCGATGGCGTACGTGGTATTGATCCATTCATTATATCTACGAGTTTATAAATATCCGACTTCGATTTTTATGCATAAGGTGGTTGTTATGTGTTGGGAAGGTCAGCTTTTTTGCTTATTTAACCTCATGAACCATCATCAGAATCAACGGAAGCGTTAGAATCTCCTTTCATGACCGATCTACATGACAGACTGTTGTCAATGATCCATATACTATACCACTGGCTGCTTGCGCCGGGAAGGAACTTTATAATCATTCTTTACCTAGGAAAGGCCGGGTTTATCATGTAAACTGGTAATGATTTACTGGTGAGCGGCTTGATCCGATCATGGCTTCGTAAAGGTCGACATCCATATTGGTTGCATAATGGGGGTGGGCACTGTGCCCAAAAAAGAAAAGATATCCATGTCCTGGCTCCTGCGGTACTTGAGTCCGGTCAAGGGAAGGCTGATCATTCTGCTCGTCATGCTGCTGACATCAAGCGGTCTGCAGCTATTGAATCCGCAGATCGTGAAGCGGTTCATCGACACGGCAGCGGGCGGAGGGCTGCTTGGCACCCTGCTGCAGCTGGCAGGGCTGTTTCTGATTGTCGCCGTTGTTAATCAGCTGATTACGGTGGCGGTCAGCTATTTAGGCAACGACATTTCCTGGCGGGCGACGAACCGGCTGCGCGGAGATCTGCTGAAGCATTGCCTCCGCTTGGATATGCGGTTTCATAATACGAAAACGCCCGGCGTCATGATCGAACGCGTGGACGGCGATGTGACCAGCATCTCCAATTTTTTCGCGATGTTCATCGTGCAGGTTATCGGCAGCTTCGTGCTTCTCGCCGGCATATTAGGATTCATGTTTACGGTCAATCTGCCGATTGCCATTGTCATGACCGTCTTCACGCTGCTGTCGATTATGTTTATGGTGATCATCCGCAACCTGGGCGTTCAATCGTCCAAGAACGAGCGCGAAGCAAGCGCATCCCTGTTCGGGCTGATTGAGGAGCGCATTGCCGGGATCGAGGATGTGCAGGCAAATGGTAACGTACCGTATGTGATGAACCGGTTTTACCGTTTGATGCGGGCCGTGTTCCTGAAAGGGCGGAAGGCCTGGATGCTTCGCGTCATCCCTTGGAACACCACGGTTATCCTGTTCGCGCTTGCGGTCACGGGCGTGCTTCTGCTCGGAGTTCGCTACTATCTCATCGGCGAGATCAGCCTCGGGACGTTGTTTCTCATCTATCAATACACGCAGATGCTGAACGATCCGATTGAGATGCTGGGCGACCAGGTGCAGGAATTTCAAAAAGCCAAGTCCGGCATGCTCCGCTCCAGGGAACTGCTCTCGAATCGCAGCGAGATTGTAAACGGGAAGAAGGAACAGCTGCCGGAGGGGCCCCTCGGCCTGGAGTTCGAGCGGGTGAACTTCAGCTACAACGAGGATAAGCCTGTCCTGAAGGACATTACGTTTACCGTGAAGCCAGGGGAGCGCCTCGGCATCATCGGACGCACCGGAAGCGGAAAGTCGAGCCTGAGCCGGGTGCTGCTGCGGCTGTACAATATCGACGGCGGGGTCATTCGCGTGGGCGGCACGGATATTACGGAGCTGACGCTCCCGGCCCTGTACCGGCGGGTCGGGATGGTGACGCAGGACGTTCAGCTGTTCGACGGCACGCTCCGCGACAACTTGACGCTGTTCGATGCCGGCGTATCGGATGACTTCATCCTGGAAACGACGGAGCGGCTTGGACTTCGTCAATGGATTGATGCGCAGCCGGAAGGGCTGGACACCCATCTATCGACGGGAGGGTCATCCTTGTCTGCCGGGGAAGCCCAACTGTTCGCGTTAACGCGAGTCTTTCTGACACAGCCGAGTCTCGTCATTCTGGATGAGCCTTCCTCGCGCCTGGATGCAGCCACGGAGACGATGCTGCAGGCGGCTGTGGATCAGCTGATGCGTCAATGCACGGGAATAATTATTGCGCACCGGCTGGCAACGCTGGAGCAGGTGGATAAAATCATGGTGCTCGGCGACGGACGCATCCTGGAATTCGGGGAGCGTGAGGCGCTGGCCCAGGATCCGTCTTCCCATTATGCCAGACTGCTGACGACAGGCAGAGAGGAGGAGCTTGCATGACGGTAGCCGGTTTTATCGGGCGATTGTTTCGTTTCCGCCCCGCATTGTTTTTGATTAACGGCGTCTTGTGGTGCGTATTCCACTCTTTGCCGCTGTTGATCGGGCTCGGGATGCAGTGGTTCTTCGACCGGGCGACTGCAAGCTCCGGGGCTGCCGACTACCTGTGGCTGGCTGTGCCGCTGATTTTTATTGCGGCTGTGCGGGTCGCGAGAGTCGGGACTTTCTTCGCCGCGTTCTATGAATGGGTAACCTATATCTACCACATTCAGGCGATTCTGCGCACGAATATGCTGGCCGGCATTATGCGCTGGCCGGGGCGGAATCTGCCCGCTTCGCCGGGCGAGGCGATGAGCCGCTTCCGCGATGACGTGGATGAGGTTGTCGAATATGTCGAGTCCTGGGTGGATTTCTGGGGCCGTCTCGTATTTGCATTGGTGTCCGTTGTCATTATGGCGAGCATTAACTGGAAAATCATGCTGGTCGCGGTGCTGCCGCTGGTCATCGTAACGCTGCTGAACAATCTGTCCGGCAACCGGGCGCGGAGATACGGTCAGAAGAACCGGGAAGCGACCGGTAGAATCACGAGTTTTATCGCGGAGACCTTCGGCGCGGTTCAGGCGCTCAAGCTCGGCCAGGCTGAGGATCACGTGCATGAGCGCTTTACGAAGCTGAACGAGGAGCGCCGCCAGGCAGCGCTCAAGGATAATCTGTTCAAGCAGTGGATGCGGTCGCTGAACCAGCATGTGCTCAGCATTTGCACAGGATTAATCCTGCTGATGTGCGCTGCGGAAATGCAGGCCGGACGGTTTAGCGTCGGCGACTTCGCCTTGTTCACGAGTTATTTGGCGAACATCGGATTCAGCATTTCCTTATTTGGTTACATGGTGTTCCAGCATAAGCGGCTGAAGGTATCCTTCGACCGGATGCGGATGCTGTTCCGGCCGGGCGAAGAGGACCGGCTCATTGAAGCGCGGGAAACGTACCTGAACGGGGAGCCGCCGGAACTGCAGGAGCCCGTCAGGGATCCGAAGCTGCAGCTTAAGGAGCTTACGGTGAGCGGGCTAACTTACCGGTATCCGGGTTCCGAGAGCGGAATATCGGATATCAGCTTCCGGCTTGAGCGCGGCAAGTTCCTGGTGGTTACAGGGCGGATCGGTGCGGGCAAGTCCACGCTTGTGCGGACCCTGCTCGGTCTGCTGTCGAAGCAAGAGGGGGCAATCAGCTGGAACGGCACGGAGGTGGATCCCGCTGTGTTCCTGGTTCCGCCGAGAGCCGCCTATACGCCGCAGGTGCCGCGTTTGTTCAGCGATACCTTGAGGGAGAACATCGTCCAGGGCAAAAGAGACCATGCGGACGAGGCGTTGAATCGCGCAATCCGTCTCGCCGTTATGGAGAAGGATATCCAGGACCTCGACCAGGGCCTCGAGACCTTCGTCGGCCCGCGGGGCGTCATGCTCTCGGGAGGACAGATCCAGCGTGCGGCTACGGCGCGCATGCTAATGACGGGGGCGGATCTGTATATTTTCGATGACCTGTCAAGCGCGCTGGATGTCGAGACGGAGCAGCAGGTATGGGAGGGGCTCTTCCAGGAAAGCGATGTTACCTGCATCGCGGTATCGCACCGGAGGGCGGCGCTCGCCAAAGCGGATCATATCATCGTCATGAAGGACGGCCGGATTGAGGCGGAAGGCACGTTATCCGAGCTGCTCGCGACAAGCGAAGAAATGAGGCTGCTGTGGGCGGGAGAACAAACGGCCGCGGAGCGTGAAGAGCCGAAGGTCACGGTAAGCGAAAAAGTCGTTCTCAGGTAACGAACGCAACACGTAAGATTTTATTGGAATTGGGAATTGGCAAGAAGAAGATGACGCGTACCCGTATAATACGGGGCGCGTCTTTTTTTATGTGGTCGGGCAAGGGCTGAAGCGGAAGCAAGGATCGATCAAGTTGTGCTATATCCATCCGCTTCTTCTCAAAAACTCTGAATATTCCACCTCCTGTCCCGCATACCTTGATAGTAGAGGAAGAGTACGTTAAGTAACCCTAAGTACCCAAGCGAAATTCTTCATTACGCATTGGGTGCTTGGCAGCTATGGACGGTTAACAGTGGCGCAGAGACTGCTTGGCATGCCTCAAAAATGCACTCAGAAATGCAAAGAATCAAACAATGACAGCCAAATAAAGGCTTGGTTAGCGGGACTGCACAAGGTAGGGGGTTACAGGGCATGAGTCCAAGCAAATCGATAGATTCCGAGAATAGGATGTAGTAGAAAGACATCAGAGGAAGGGTAGGGATATGCCATGGAATGGAGCATTATTGCACAGATGATCGACCCGAGGCTGTCCTTGGTAGTTGTCGCCTGCTGGGTCATCGGCTACGTGCTCAAGCAAACGCCAAAGGTTCCGAATTGGAGCATCATCTATGTCGTTATCGTGGTATCCATTTTGTTCACGGCAGGCCTTATAGGCTGGAGCGTTGAAAATATCATACAAGGTATTATCGCGGGCGCATTTGCCGTATTCGGCCATCAGGCTGTAAAGCAGACGGCAGAGGCGATTTCCGGAAAGAAGAAGTAAATGCCCGGCTTATCTTCGAGTACTCCAAGCGATTAGAGGCGGATATACGGCTTGGAGGCATAAGGACTGATAAAAAATCCAGCTCTTCTTCCTAAACAGCATCGGACAAGCAGACGAGGGAGGAATCGTTACGGGCGGGTGTCAAACGCAATCTGGGTAATCGCTCGAATCCCGGGAAGAAATGCTTCGTGCACCGAAGCATTTCTTCCCACAAAAAAGAAGGTGTTTCCTAAGATCTATCGATCTTATGGGGCACCTTCTTGTGTTATGCTCGGCATTTTTAGACTGTAATAAGGTAATGAGAATTACGGGACTGCCTCATAAAATCCTTACATGCGCTGAAACATAGCCGTATCCCGGCTGTAGTGGCTGACCAGACCGGTTTCTTCATTCCGGACACGGACTACGTCGGGCGTATAGCATTCGATGTATCCACGCTCAACCTCCACATACACGCTGGCGGGATCCTCTTCCCATACGGATACGAGCGTTTCCGACAGCGCAGCTGCAAAGAAATGAACGTCTTGCGACAAGTACCTACTATTTCGTTCTATATTCATTGTTTATCCCCTTGAGTGTTATTTTTCGGACAAAATCCGGCCGACCAATTCGTTCATGCCCTTCCAGGAATCCTTCAGGATGAATTCATGCTGAATATGCGCATTCCATGGACGCGGGATAAGGATCGTCTGCTTCCCCGCTTCCCTTGCCGCAATCGCGTTATGCGGACCGTCGTCGATCAGGAGATCGAACTCTACTAAATATTTGCGTTTGGCGACGAAAAAATTATCGAACGGTATAAACGGCATATGCGTCTGCAGCCATTTCCATTTCTCGGGCACGGAGGACGGGCGGGCAGCCGTAATGATAATGACGTCATAATCGTGCGTCATCCGCTCGACTTCGTCAATGGTATATTCATCAAAAATGTCGAGCTCCTCATATAAACCGGGCTTTCCGAAGAAGAAATCCTCCGAGCATTCGGGATGCCAGATTTCACTCAGGTTGTAGTCCGTAATCTGATCCAGCGTAAGCTGCGGGTCTTTATACTGTAAATTATGATAGTGAATGGCTTTGGGAATCAGGTGGCAGATCGTGTCATCCATATCAATCGCTACGATTTTTTTACTCATATCTCTATTATTCTCCCATAATCCGGAACCGGAATAAATATGATTTTCCCGTAATTGTAACGGACTGGATGAGCAATGGCAAACCATTCATTATTTTTTGGTCTTTTCCTTCAATTAAGACAGTACATGTCATGATTCATTCTTATAATGGAAGCACATTACAGGGCATAGGAGGATTTTAGGATGTCACATTCGTTTATCGACATTCAGGGAGCAAGGGAGAACAACCTGAAGAACGTGTCACTGCAAATTCCGAAGCGGAAAATCACGGTGTTTACCGGCGTGTCCGGTTCCGGCAAATCATCGATCGTGTTCGATACAATCAGCGCGGAGGCCCAGCGCCAGCTGAACGAGACCTTTACCGCATTCGCCCGCAATCGCCTTCCTCGGCATAAGCAGCCGGATGTCGATTCGATCGATCATCTGTCCACGGCCATCGTCATCGATCAAAAGCGGCTGGGCGGCAATTCCCGGTCGACGCTTGGAACGATTACGGATCTGTATTCGATTCTGCGGCTGCTGTTCTCCAGAGTGGGGAAGCCGTTCATCGGGTATTCCAACGCGTTCTCGTTTAATGACCCGCAAGGGATGTGCCCGGAATGCCAGGGGATCGGCAAGAAGGTCGAGCTGGATCTTAATAAGCTTCTGGATCCGTCGAAATCGCTGAACGAGGGAGCGGTGCTGTTCCCGATCTTTTCGGTAGACAGCTGGTATTTAAGAAACTACACGTATTCCGGTTTCTTTGATAATGACAAGAAGCTCTCGGACTATACCGACGAGGAGTGGGAGCTGCTGCTGTACGGCAAGGATCGCAAGGTGTCGTTTCCGTCCAAGGGCGGGCCGATCGAAGCCGAATTTGAAGGGCTCGTTCATAAATTTAATCGGCTCTACATTCAGCGGGACAGCAGCGAGCTGTCCGAACGGACGATGAACCATGTCAAAAATTTCATCACGCACGCCCCTTGCCCGTTATGCAAAGGGACCCGGCTCAGCCAAGCGGCTTTAAGCTGCCGGATCAACGGCTACAATATTGCTGAGTGCACGGCGATGGAGATCCCGGAATTGAAGAAGGTCATTGAGAGCATTCGGGAGCCGAGCGCGCAGACGATGGTGGACAGCTTAACCGAACGGCTGCAGCATTTGATCGATATGGGTTTGGATTACCTGACCTTGAATCGGGAGACGACCACCTTGTCCGGCGGCGAGTCCCAGCGGGTCAAGATGGTCCGTCATCTGGGCAGCAGCTTAACCGATATGATGTATGTCTTCGATGAGCCGAGCGTCGGGCTCCATCCGCGGGATGTGCAGCGACTGAACGGGATGCTGCGCAAGCTGCGCGATAAAGGGAACACGGTGCTGGTCGTGGAGCATGACCGGGATGTGATCGAAATCGCCGATCATGTGGTGGATGTCGGGCCTTACGCGGGAACCCGTGGGGGAGAGATTGTTTTTCAAGGAACGGTGGAAGAGCTGTACAGCCAGGAGGACACCTTAACCGGGCGCTTCATGAAGCAGAGCTTGCCGATTAAAACAAGCTTCCGAAAGCCCTCCGGCCATATGAGGATTTCCGGCGCGAACGTGCATAATTTGAAAAACGTGACGGTCGATATTCCGGAAGGCGTGCTGACGGTTGTCACTGGGGTAGCAGGGTCGGGCAAAAGCTCGCTCATTCACCATGCCTTCCTGCCGGAGCATCCCGAAGCGATTGTCATTGACCAGTCTGCCGTAAGCACCTCGATTCGCTCGAATCCGGCCACCTACACCGGAATCATGGACGATCTTCGGAAACGGTTTGCCAAGGCGAATGGACAGAGCCCGTCGCTGTTCAGCTTCAATTCGAAGGGAGCCTGCCCGGAATGCCAAGGGTTGGGCTTTATCTACACGGACTTGGCCTTTATGGAAGGCGTTGTGTCGCCATGCGAAACATGCGAGGGACGACGCTTCAGGGACGAGGTGCTCCAATACAAGCTGAATGGCAAAAGGATCACCGAGGTGCTGGATATGACGGTGCTGCAGGCGCTGGATTTTTTCGAAAACAAGGAGATCATCCTTCGTCTCCAGGCGCTGCATGATGTCGGGCTGCATTATTTGACGCTTGGTCAGCCGCTCAGCACCCTCTCCGGGGGAGAGAATCAGCGCATCAAGCTGGCGAGCGAGCTGCACAAGCAGGGCAAGGTGTACGTGATGGACGAGCCGACGACCGGGCTGCATATGTCCGATGTCGGGCATTTGATCGAAATCATGAACCGGCTGGTGGATAACGGTAGCTCGGTGATCGTCATCGAGCATAATCTGGACGTCATCCGGCAGGCGGATTGGATTATCGATATGGGGCCGGAGGGCGGCAGCCGGGGCGGAACGGTTGTGTTCGAGGGTACACCTGCGCAGCTGGTGAAGGCGAAGCATTCGCTCACCGCCAAGTATGTGGTGTGATTAATCATCCTTAAGACCTGCGATGCTGGAGTTGTCCTAAACAGTGGTGTTTACTGCTGCGGGGCAGCTCTTTTTCAGTAAGTCCCCCAGCAGCTCCGATTCAGGAGGCCCCCCAACGTCTCCGATTCACACGAAGTCCTCAAACAGTGCCAATGAAGAAGTCGCCTTAACAGCTCGTTTCAGGAAGCCTCACCGACCAACTCAGGATGGCCTCCCACATGGAGGGCTTATAAGCAGGGCAATCCGGCAATACTGGATGCAGCGGCAGGTACAGGAGAGGCATGGAGAGCAGTTTCCGAATGATGAGCGGGCCGCTCTTACGCCGGGTGCAGATACGCCGGCTGAAGATGCGTCAACTGAAGTTACGTCAACTGAAGATACGCCGGCTGCAGTTAGGTTAGCTGCAATTACGCCAGCTGAAGTTCCGTCAGCTGAAGTTACGTTAGCTGCGATTACGCCCGCTGCAGTTACGCCAGCCCTCTCCTGCCTGCACCATTCAATCATTGCAGCGTCCTGTCAGCTACCGCACGGGCCGCATACATAACGGGGGATACTAACAATGCGAACAGTATGGTGGAAAGAAGTTGTCGCTTATGAGATATACCCGCGCAGCTTTATGGATACGAACGAAGACGGCATCGGCGATCTTCCTGGCGTCATTTCCCGCCTGGATTATTTGAAGGAGCTCGGCATCGACGTGATCTGGATCTGCCCGATCTATAAATCGGCCAATGATGACAATGGCTATGATATCAGCGATTATCATGCCATCATGGAGGAATTCGGCTCAATGGAGGATTTTGACCGGCTGCTGGCGGAAATTCACGACCGGGGCATGCGGGTGATCATGGACCTGGTCCTGAACCACACGTCGGATGAGCATCCGTGGTTCATTGAATCCCGGTCTTCCCGGGACAACCCCAAACGGGACTATTACATATGGCGCGACTCCAAGGAAGGGGCAGAGCCCAACAATTGGGCGTCGATGTTCAACGGCTCCGCCTGGGAGTACGATGAGCAAACCGACCAATATTACCTGCATCTTTACTCGAGAAAGCAGCCGGATCTTAATATGGAGAATCCGGAGGTGAGGCAGGAGCTGATCCGGATGATCCGCTGGTGGCTCGACAAGGGCATTGACGGCTTCCGCGTGGATGCCATAACGCATATCAAAAAAGCGCCGGGTCTCCCGGACATGCCGAATCCGGGCAATTTCCGCTATGTCGATGCGAATCCGGGCCACCGCAATATTGAAGGCATTCATGACTTTTTACAGCAGTTCAAGCGCGAAGCCTTTGCGGAGTATGACATTATGACGGTGGGCGAGGCCAGCGGAACCGATGTCTCCGAGGCCGATCTGTGGATCGGTGAGGAGAACGGGGCCTTCAATATGATTTTTCAATTTGAGCATGTCAGCATGGATTTCGGAGCGGAGGGCCGCTGGGATTTTGCCCCGTGGGATTTGGCGGAGCTGAAGCGTATTACCCGCAAGTGGCAGAAGGGACTTGAGGGCGTCGGCTGGAATGCGCTGTTTATGGAGAATCATGATCAGCCGCGCTCCGTCTCCCGTTTCGGCGATCCCGTGAATTTCCATAAGGAATCCGCCAAGATGCTGGCTACCTTCTTCATGCTCCAGCAGGGGACGCCGTTCATTTATCAAGGACAGGAGATCGGCATGACCAATGCGGATTTCAGCGAGCTGAGCCAATACCGGGATGTAGAGATCTACAACTATTACCGGGAGCGGCTGCTGGACGGGAAGGACGTGGAGGAGACGATGCGGAGAATCGCATATCGGGCACGCGATAACGCAAGAACCCCGATGCAGTGGGATGACTCGTTGTACGGAGGCTTTTCGACCGTTGTGCCGTGGATCCGCACGAACCCGAATTACCATGAGATCAATGTACAGCAGCAGGAGAAGGATCCGGACTCGATCCTGAACTTTTACAAAGCATTGATTCGCCTGCGGAAATCCAGTCAAACGCTCATTTACGGCACCTATGACGATTGGCTGGAGGAACATCCGGAAATTTTCATGTATTCCCGAAGCTTAGAGGATGAGGCTTATTTGATCGTCTTGAACTTTTTTGGAAACACCCCCGAGCTTCGCATGCCCTCCCCGTGGCGGGAGCGCAAGCTCGAAGTCGTTCTCTCCAATTATACGCCAGCCGAAATTCTACAGGACCGATTCACGCTGCGCCCTTATGAAGCGGTTGTATATCGTGTTACACTACAGGGGAAAGCGATTACTTGAGATTCGAGGTGTTGTCAGTATGTCACAATCGAAAATGATGGCAGCGGCCGTTCTGGACAAGCCGATGTCGATCGGCGTGAAGCAGGTTCCCGTTCCCGAGCCGAAGCCGGATGAAGCGCTCATTCAGGTTTACTGCATCGGCATTTGCGGTTCGGATGTCCATTACTATGAACATGGGCGCATCGGCAGATATGAGGTTAAGGAGCCGCTGATTCTGGGACACGAGCTAGCAGGCATTGTGGTTCAGACCGGGGATCGAGTGACGAACGTATCGGTAGGAGACCGTGTCGCCGTCGAGCCGGGCGTAACCTGCGGTCGCTGCGCGTATTGCAAGAGCGGCCGGTACAACCTCTGCCCGGATGTCGTATTCATGGCTACCCCTCCGGTGGATGGGGCATGGGCGGAATACGTGGCGGTTCGCAGCGATTTTCTGTTTAAGCTGCCGGACGATATGTCTTTTGAAGAAGGGGCGCTGCTGGAGCCGCTGTCCGTTGGTCTCCATGCGGTTCGCCGCGGCCGGATCCGCCCGGAGGACCGGGTGCTGGTGCTCGGCCTCGGACCGATCGGCCTCTTGGCCATCGAGGCGGCCAAGCTGTCCGGGGCATCGCAGGTGTACGGAAGTGATGTAGTGGAATTCCGGCGCGATTTGGCGTCGCGGATCGGAGCCGCTGGCGTAATCAATCCGCTGTCGGATGACGTGCCTGAGCGGCTGAAGGAGCTGACTGGAGGAGAAGGCGTCGACCTGATCATCGAGACGTCCGGCAATGCAGTCGCGATTGGAAGCTCCATCGGCTACGTGAACCGTGGCGGACGGATCGTGTTTGTCGGCCTGCCGACGAAGGACGCCATTCCTGTCGATATCGGCGCACTGGTGGATGCCGAGCTGGACGTGTACGGCGTGTTCCGCTATGCCAATACGTATCCGGCGGCGATTCGATTGCTGCAGAGCAGCAGCAGCCGGATCCGGGATATCATTACCCATGAATTCCCGCTGGACCGGATCCAGGAGGCCGTGGAGCTGGCCCGGACGCAGAAGGACACCAGCGTGAAGGTTATGATATATCCGGGACGGACGTCATAAAAAGCGCCCATTCGTTCGTTTCTCGGCACAGCAGCACTCTGGATGATACGGTTCTCTAAATTTCATTAGTGCCTAATCCCAAAAGTTACTTAGCAGCAAGCGCCCGGCTCCAATCATCATGGAGCCGGGCTGCTGTACATTTTGGGGATTCGTTAAATGTATGTCTTCCCAATAAAGGGGTGAAATCCTCCCAAGCCTCTTATTCCGGATGGGCATTGCTCATCCAGCTGTCAATGCGCAGATCCCCGGCGTAGCCTTCACGGGATGAGATTTCGCTGAGCCTCTGTTCCGCTTCCTCCCGGGTATCGAATCCGCCAATCGCGGCAATGAAACCACCGCCGGCTGTCTTAATGAACGTTACGTCATCTTCGTAGTATATCTCCTCGAGGATTGCGAGGGACTCTCCCTGCGGCATAGCTTCACTACGGATATAAAACACTTCGCGCGGCGTTGCCTGTTTGCCGGTAAAGGCAAGCTTCAGCTCGATATACCCCGGATCCCGATACTCCGACACGCTGTGGGTCACACCATCCTTCAACTCTACCACAAAACGCATGGCGGAATCATCCAGGATGATATTTTCATAGACGTCCTCCACAAGCGAAAGAGCCAGCAGATCGCTCTTGACTGCATCGTAATCGAAATTTCGAACGCCGTTGAGCGTAAAAATGAGCCGGTTCGGCGCTTCCCGGTGCTCTACGGTATAGGAGGGCACGCTGGATACCGTTTCGCCTGCCTGGTCGAAGTTGATGCGAAGCACATCTGCTACAGTTTCGGTGTTGACGCTTACGCCATCGGTCCGCTCACCGCCCCCGCCAAACTGAAGCACCTGCACAATGCTGCCCACAACCGGGACTTTGGACAAGGCATTGGCAACGCCCGGTATGTTAACGACAAACAACAGGGCGAGGCTTGCGGCAACCACGCTCGAGTATCGCATCAAGCGCAGGGATCTTTTGCGCGCGGCCGCTTTGTGCCGGGCCGACTCCATCACATTAGCCAGCTGAGCCGGAATCTCGATCTGTTCATAACGATCCTTACCTGTCATATCCCTCGACCTCTCCTTCGATCAAATATTGTTTAAGCTTTCCGATGATTCGGTAAAACCGGGTTTTGACCGTGTTCTCCGGCAGTTCCAGGACATCGGCCATGTCTCTGAAGCGCAGGTCCTCGAAAAATTTCAAAATAATATACGCCTTCTCCTCCGGCGCAAGCCGGTCCATTGCCTCATATAAATCCAGCTTCTCTTCCAGCGGAACGGCAAGCTCGGCGGCCGCGTACTCCTGGGTCTGATCCTCCATAAAGGCGATCCGCTTGTTCCGGTTCAGACGATCGAGCGCGCAGTGAATCACGATCCGGGTAATCCAGGATTCGAAATACTGCGGCGTCTTCATCCGCTCGAAGGAAAGATAAGCCTTGTAAGTCGCCTCTGAGACGATATCAAGCGCGTCCTGCTCATTTTTGACATAACAATATGCCACCCGGTACAGCTTGCCGCTGCACCTCGTAATATGTTCGCTGAACTGCTGTTGCGAAAGTGCCTTGGCCAGTTCACTCACTCCTTGCTATTTAACGTCTTAATGATGCTGTACAGGATCGATTGCAGCATAAACCGATTGCTTATGCGTCAAGTCGCTGCCGCTGTATGAAACTCGGCCGAAGCTGCATAAACACGATTGCCACTGTCTAAACTCCGTTACACCTGCTTAAAACACGGATTGTTTCTGCGTCAAATCTTGCCGCTCATATAATCGGTTGTTGCTGTACAGGATCGATGCTCGCGCGCGCATCATTGGCTGGCCAGCTTCATGCTTGTTAGCCACACCGACTATTAGACCGAGTAGGAGCCGAAATAGTTTTAGCGCATGACTAAAAAGTCATGGGAGTTTCAGGAAACCCTTAGACGCCAGAGTAGAAGACATCTTTCACGCAAGGAATTCCCTGGGGTGATTTCGTTTCTTGGGGTTAACAAGCGATAGGGAATAATGTTAACATGTGAGCATATAAGATTAGGAAGCGAGGCCGGAACATGTAGGTTACTACCCCACCACCCATACAATTGAATACTGAAAGAAACGGGGTAGAACCATGAATAACAAATCTTTCCGCTATCTCTGGACCGGTCAGGCCCTCGCCAATTGCGGCGATTTATTTTACGTTGTCGGGCTAATGGCGATCGTCCATGAGATCACGGGATCTGCCATGTATATGGCTATGATTCCTTTTGTTACTACGCTTGCTCGATTTATTAGCGGGGGCTTTGCGCCCGTACTGATGGACAAATATGCCCTGAAGTTGCTGCTTCTCATCTCGCAATGGGGAAAAACAACAGCACTGCTGCTGCTCGTCATGACCCGATATGCACTGGGGAATCAAGAGATGACGGTGTATGTGATTCTTGGCATGGTGTTCCTTATCTCGTTCCTGGACGGCTGGGCCGCTCCGGCGAGCCATGCAATGCTCCCGCGGCTTGTTCCGCGGGATGAATTAACCCGGGCGAACAGCTTCGTTGCCGTAGTTGACCAGATCATTCAGCTAGGCGGCTGGGCTGCCGGAGGAATGCTGGTCGCCATGGTCGGAGGCGGTCAGGTCATTTGGCTGACCGTCGTACTGGCAGCGGCTGCAGCTGTTTTGATGAACAGGATGGAGGATCCGCTCGTTTCAGGCGACTCAAGCGAACGGAGGGACCGTCCTCCGTATTGGAGCTCCATGCGTGAAGGCTGGGTACTCATCTGGAAACAGCCTGCTTTGCGGACGATCCACGTCATATATGTGCTGGAATCCATTGCCGGAGTCGTGTGGATCGCTGCTATCCTATATGTATACGTGTCCGAGGTGCTGCACAAGGAAGAGGCTTGGTGGGGATATATTAACGCCAGCTTTTTTCTGGGATTGATGGCAGGCGGATGGTGCGGCATGAAGGGCTCGAGGTGGATTGATCGCCATATCGGCAGCTTAACCGTATATTCCTCCTTCGGCATCAGCCTGATGACGCTTGGCTTCGGAATGACCTCGATGCCGTGGCTGGCTTTGATGTTTTCGGCAGGGTTTGGTCTGTTTGATCAGCTCAAGGCGGTTTCATTGCAAACCATGCTTCAGCGGAGCGTGTCCCTACAGCTGATGCCCAAAGTGTATGCGGCCCAAAGCTCGCTGATCTCACTCGTTTTTGGAGCGTCTACACTGTTGTTCGGGTATGTCACAGACCGGTTTGGTGTCAGGGCGACCTTTATGGCAGCGGCAGGGATATTGTTCTTATCTGGCTGCTACGCGTTCGGGGCACGGTCCCGATGGCCGTCGGGTAAAAACGCTCCAGATAAGGCGCAATGAAAAATACGCTGGGGCATTTTTTCGTAATGCAGCACGGGTCCGTCATATGTACCGAATAGGGATTTGTGTCGGCAGTAGAGGGCGATTGTCGCGCCACAGGTACTTAAAAGGGTCCTGTAGCGGCAGTAAAAGGCGATTGCCGCGTTACAAGTACTTAAAAGGGTCCTGTTTTCAACTGCAGAAGGCAGGGGGCTACTCGGTCCGCCCGATTTCGGATGATCAAGGGATTATCATTCATATTGAAAGACGAGCTCTATGGCTCGTCTTTTTTGGCATAATATAGACCATTTGATAAGCTGTCCAGGAGCGGAGGATGTTAGCAGATTGCCGTGCTTTTCATAGGTCGGGAATTGCTGCTTACACTTACAATCATGCACATCCCCTGATGGGCAGCTTTAGCTGCAGCCGTGTACAAAAAGACTCCCCCAAGACGCTGAGATCGGGGGAGTCTTATAAAGAATTATGCACGTTCTACAGGGAAGGGCCAATCGCAATCCAAGATATGAAGCCGTAGGCCAGATTGCAGCCGGGCTGGCGCACAACCTCGAGCACGGCGCTGTCTTCTTGCTGGGATTTCAGCGAAATTTGGAAGCCGGGATTGTTGCTCATGCCTACGATGACATAGTTGATGCCGCCAAAAGGCTCCTCAAATTGAACCCCCACTTCGGCTTTGGCCTCGGGGCCGCTCAAAACGAAAGGCGTCATTCCATATTGTTGGAGCTTCGCCTGGCCGGCCGTACCGCGCACTGGCGTAAATCCGAGATGGCGGCTTTGAATGGAGCCATCGGCAATTTGCGTGCCGCCCAGAGAACCGTCAGCGACATGAGAACCTGTAATGGCACCTTGCGCAATATGGTCGCCGGTGATGGAAGCATCGGCGAGGGTGAAACCGTCGAAGGCATCCGGCCCGAGATGGCGGCTTTGAATGGAGCCATCGGCAATCTGCTTTCCGCCCAGAGAACCGTCAGCGACGTGCGACCCCGTAATAGCGCCCTGCGCAATATGGTCGCCGGTAATGGAAGCATCGGCGAGGGTGAAACCGTCGAAGGCGTCCGGCCCGAGATGGCGGCTTTCGATGGAGCCATCGGCAATTTGCGCACCGCCCAGAGAACCGTCAGCGACATGAGAACCTGTAATGGCACCCTGCGCAATATGGTCGCCGGTAACGGAAGCATCGGCGAGGGTGAAACCGTCGAAGGCATCCGGCCCGAGATGGCGGCTTTGAATGGAGCCATCGGCAATTTGCGCACCGCCCAGAGAACCGTCAGCGACGTGCGACCCCGTAATAGCACCCTGCGCAATATGGTCGCCGGTAACGGAAGCATCGGCAAGGGCGAAGCTGCTGAAGACGTCCGGTCCGAGATGGCGGCTCTCGATGGAGCCATCGGCAATTTGTGTGCCGCCCAGAGACCCATCGGCAACATGAGAACCTGTAATAGCACCCTGCGCAATATGGTCGCCGGTAACGGAAGCATCGGCGAGGGTGAAACCGTCGAAGGCATCCGGCCCGAGATGGCGGCTTTCGATGGAGCCATCGGCAATTTGCGCACCGCCCAGAGAACCGTCAGCGACGTGCGACCCCGTAATAGCGCCCTGCGCAATATGGTCGCCGGTGATGGAAGCATCGGCGAGGGTGAAACCGTCGAAGGCATCCGGCCCGAGATGGCGGCTCTCGATGGAGCCATCGGCAATCTGTGCACTACCCAGAGAACCGTCAGCGACATGAGAACCTGTAATAGCACCCTGCGCAATATGGTCGCCGGTAACGGAAGCATCGGCGAGGGCGAAGCTGCTGAAGACGTCCGGGCCGAGATGGCGGCTCTCGATGGAGCCATCGGCAATTTGCGCACCGCCGAGCGACCCATCGGCAACATGCGATCCCGTAATAGCGCCCTGCGCGATGTGGACTCCGGTCACAGCGGCGTCGGTCAAATGAGCGCTGGTCACTGCCCTTATTCCCAGCTTGGCACTGTCAATGGCTCCATCGGCGAGGGTGAAGCCGCTGAAGGCGTCCGGCCCGAGATGTCTGCTCTCGATGGCGCCGTCGGAGATGTGCGAGCCTGCAATGGTTCCATCCGCGATCTTATCTCCAGTCATCGTTCCTTCAGCTATGAGTTCCGCCGTAATCGCCCCGGCTTCGATATGCTCTGTACTGATGCAGTGCATCTGCAGGTGGTGGGGAAGGACCGCACCTTCGGCTAATTGCCGGGATCTTACCGAACCCGACTGCAGTTGATCCACGCCGACACTGTCTGGCTGCAGATGCACGTGCCCTACGGATTGATTCCCCAGATGGGCGGCATTAACGGAATAAGGCGCCAGGTGATGGCTCTGAATCGCGAACAGCTCAATATGATTGGAACCGACAGAACCTTCTGCGATATGCTGGCTGTTTACAGAGTCCTCCGCGATATGACCTGCAAGAATGCTTCCTTCCGTGAGATGGGAAGATGTAATACTTGTTTCTTGAATGTGGTGCGACCCGACCGAATCCGGAGCAAGATGGCGATCCGTTACGGCATTGTTTCCGATATGCTCTGATTTGACGATGTCTGCCCCCAGATGGTCGGACAGGATGCTCGCCTGCTGCAGGTGCCCGGAGCTGATGGAGAGCGGCTTGATTTTACCCCCGCTCACGGAGTTTGGTTTCAGAGCCTGCTCGGATACCGACTCTGGGGAGAGATGGGCTTCCGAGACGGACTGAGCTCCCAGCTTGGAGCCCGGAATGCTGCCGTCATTAAACAACATCTCCGGAGAGCGGGCTTCGTCCGCTAAGTGATTTAATGTGATGGATTTTTT
Source organism: Paenibacillus sp. FSL W8-0919 (assembly GCF_038003785.1). Classification (NCBI taxonomy): domain Bacteria; kingdom Bacillati; phylum Bacillota; class Bacilli; order Caryophanales; family Paenibacillaceae; genus Paenibacillus; species Paenibacillus sp. FSL W8-0919. Next base: position 512,433 of record NZ_JBBOPV010000001.1, on the reverse strand, counting down.
CTTCAGGTGGTAACCGTAAATCGCTTCCTGCACAATATGCTTGCCCAAGATGGATTCCAGGCCGAGATGAGCGCCTTCTATTGCCTGCGGTGCAATTTTGTCTGAAGTAACCGCCTGGTCCTGGATCGCCTCTCCCGATACGGAACTTGGGGACAGGTGGGCCGATTGTACGGCCTTCTGGGCAATCTTATCTGCGGTGACGCTGCCCTCCGCAAGCTTGGAGGAAGTAACGGCAAGATCCACAAGCTTGTCGGTCGATACGCTTTCCGGCGACAGCTTCAGCGATGTAACGGCGTGGTCGCCCAGATGGCGGGGGACAATGGCGCCGTTCGCGATGGCGGATTCGGTAACGCTGTCCGGTGCAAAATGCTTCGGAATCAGGCAGCCCTCCGCAATATGAGCCTGATTTACCGCTTGTTCAGCCAGGTGCCGGGCCGAAATGGCTTGAACGGCGACATGGTCCGATTTAATGCTCGAGTTCTGAATATGATGCGTTTTGATCGAATCCGGAGCAAGATGGCGATCCGTTACGGCATTGTTTCCGATATGCTCTGATTTGACAATGTCAGCCCCCAGATGGTCGGACAGGATGCTCTCCTGCTGCAGGTGTCCGGAGCTGATGGAGAGCGGCTTGATTTTGTCCCCGCTGACAGAGTTTGGTTTCAAAGCCTGTTCGGATACCGACGCAGGGGAGAGATGGGCTTCCGAGACGGACTGATCTCCCAGCTTGGAACCCGGAATGCTGCCGTCATTAAACAACATCTCCGGAGAGCGGGCTTCGTCCGCCAAGTGATTTAATGTGACGGATTTTTTCTTCAGGTGGTAACCGTGGACGGCTTCCTGAACAATATGCTTGCCCGAGATGGATTCCAGGCCGAGATGAGCGCCTTCTATTGCCTGCGGTGCAATTTTGTCTGAAGTAACCGCCTGGTTCTGGATCGCCTCTCCCGATACGGAACCCGGGGACAGGTGGGCTGATTGTACGGCCTTCTGGGCAATCTTATCTGCAGTGATGCTGCCCTCTGCAAGCTTGGAGGAGGTAACGGCAAGATCCGCAAGCTTGTCGGTCGATACGCTTTCCGGCGACAGCTTTAATGATGTAACGGCGTGGTCGCCCAGATGGCGAGGGGCAATAGCGCCATTCCCGATGGCCGATTCGGTCACGCTGCCCTCCGCGATTTTGTCCGCCGTGACCGAGCCTCGCGCAAGCGCCTTGCTCTGTACGCTTTCGGCCTTGAGATGCCTTGCTTCGATTGCTTGGTCGGACAGATGGGCCGAGCGCACCGCTTCTTCCTGAAGAGCGCTGGTTCCGACACTGCCTTGAGCTAGGTGATGCTGCAACACCGACTGTTTGGCGATATTGACGGAGGTGACGCCATCAAGCGCAATGATCGCTCCGCCGACAGAGCCGAGCGCCAGCTTGCTGCTTGTGACGCTGCCAGAAGCCAGCTGCTTTTCGCCAATGGATTCAGGCTGAAGATGCTGCCTGGCTACGGCGCCGTCGGCCAGATGCTGCGGTCCGACCGCTTTAGGCTTTATGGCGGATCCGGTTACGCTTTCCGCTGCAAAATGCTTCGGCGTCAGGCTGCCCTCCGCGATATGGGACGCTTTCACCGCTTGCTCAGCCAGATGTTGGGCTGAAATCGCTTGATCCACAATATGGGCCGATTCTACCGATCCTTTGCTCAAATGCCGGGTCTGCACCGCTTCGTTAGCGATTTTGCTCGGGAGAACGCTTTGGTCTGCGATCTTGGAGGCAGTGACGGCTTGCTCCACCAGCTTCGCCGTATGGACAGACTGGTCGGCCAGCTTGAAGCTTGTAATGCTGGAATCGGCAAGATGCCGAGAAGCCACGACGCCAGAAGCGAGTTGCTCATCTCCAATAGAGCCATGTCTGATTTGCTCGGTGCCGATCGCGCCGTCCGCGATATGGCGGGAGAGGATGGTGCCAGCCTGTAGATGTGCCGAACCAACGGCGCCTTCGGCGATTTGGCTAGAACCGACGCTGCCATAAGCTAAATGCTCGGCAGTGACCGATCCGGGTGCCAAATGCCCGCTGTCTACGGAGCCTTGTTGGATATGTGAGCCGGAAACGGCACCATATTCAATCTTTTCGCTGCTGATCGCGCCGTCACGGATTTTGGTTGTCGTGACTGCGTAGTCAGCGAGCTTGGAGGTGTGCACGGCTCCGTTGGCCAGATGCCGGGTTTCGATCCCGCTGGAGGCAATTTTGTCGCCTCTGACAGATTGATCGTCAAGCAGCTCCGTCGTCACGATCAGATGCTGCAGGTGGCGGGCCGTCACGGCGCCATCGGCAATTTTATTCCCTTCGACCGAATGATCCGCGAGCTTCTGGGCAGTGATTGCGCCGTCTTTGATTTTGCTTCCGTTTACTGCGCCGTCGCGGAGCTTGCGAGTGGACAGCGAGCCGTCCATCAGGTGATCGCTGGTAATGGACAGCGGGGCGATCTTGCTTGAGGTAACGGCCTCGTCCGTGATATGGATGCTGCTCACGCTGTAATCCTGAAGCGCCTCGGCTCCTACGGCACCGGGTGCGATTTTGGAGGCGGTCACGGCCCGGGAGGCAATGCGGCTATCGGTAATCGCATATTCGCCGATATCTTCGGTGTATATGAATGCTCCCTTCACTCCAGGCATTTCCCTATCGGCCAGCAGCTGCTCTTGTTCAGCATGTATGGCCGCAAAGGATGAGGTATCGGCAGGTTTCTCTTGGCTCGGGAAAACTTCGCTCAATGGATTGCTCGGGTTCTGTTCCGGCAGAATATCGTGGATGACCTGTATCTCTTCCTGTATCTCTTCCTGTTCCTGCCTTATCTCCTGTTCAAACTGTTGCTCGTTCTCTTTCTCCTGCTTCAGTTCAGCTAGACCAACAAGGTCTTCATCGGAATCCAAGACGGAAGCCGCGGACAGGATGCGGGCCTCCTTGTCTTTTTTGGAGTTGCGTCCCGTACCTCGCCCCAGCAGGTCAATCTCCCGGGTACTCGGATCGACTCTGAAGGGCTGGGTAGAGGAGGATGAGGTTTTCTTCTTTTTTTTCAAAACGGCACACTCCTTCTGAATACTAAATCGTCTCCGATATCCTATGCAGACGCGTAGGCGGCTGTCACAGATGTTTCGGGAGCTTAGCAGACGAACGGCCGGGGCTTTTATCAGGGGGCCTCTCCGATAGAAGTCGCCATGGGGAGCTGCCGGTAAAATGGAAAAGGGACCCGGCTGTGCAGCCAGGTCCCTTATTGCGGCGTGAAATGCGCCGCCTATAAAATTTAACCCCTGACAGACGCATGCGGTCTGTACAGTCGGTTCCGTGTGTGAAGTCATTCAAGAATCATTACTTCCAAAACAACAAAAGCCCTGCCTCTCTTTCGTCCTTGCGGCTCCGATGACCGCTCCAGTGTGAATCAGAAAACGTTCCTTAAAACTCTTACTCTTAGGGTCATTAAATAGGAATTTTCCACTTCATCTGAGATGTAATATCAATTTTCGAGGAACTTACGGGGTTAAACTTCATGTAACAGTTTATTATTATATCATAGTTGGGCCCGATAAGCAAAAATATTCAAGAATCTTGGCGAATGAGGTTTAAAGTTCTTGATTTTTTTGGCATTTCCAACGATATTCATAGTAACGACAATTTTAGCAAATTCGATAATTATCCTCATTTCATGCGGGATTTTGTGAATGATGCTGCAGACCGATGTTCGGCTTAAACGGGGTGTTTATTTCTGTTACGAAAGTAGAGGCGGACCATGCAACTGTATAAGTCATTTCTTAAACAGCTTGTTCGGAATTATATGATCGGCTCGATTGCGGCTGTTCTTGTCGTCGGCGGCGTATTATTGGTAACGACCCTGGAAATTTCCTTCGAGGAAGGCGCGCGTCTGATGATCATCCTTGCCATTTCGTTCATGATCATGAGCGTTTCGGAGCTCAGCGTCTTCCTGAAGCAGCTTAAGCCGATCCGTGCGGTCTTTGAAGAGGAAAACCCGGATCTGGATCTGCTTGAAAAAGCCTATTTACACGTGCATCGTATGCCGCGCCTCGCCGTTTATCGCATATTCGGCCCCCATCTGCTCGGGCTGTCGCTGCCGGCCATCCTCCTGACCTTATGGATGATGGAGCAGGGGAAGCTGAGCTTTCCTGCCTTTTACATATGGCTTGCGTCACTTGGAGCCGTTCTCCTTGCAAGCTGCCATGCCATGATAGAGTTCTTCCTGACGATTGCCGCCATACGCCCGCTGATCAAGGGAATAAGGCGGAATGCGCTGTCGAGGTATGGTGTCGATTTCTCGCTGGAAGGGCATGTATTCATGGCGATTCGCACCAAATTTTTGCTCAGCACGATGCTCATCGGCACATTTCCGCTCTTTCTGTTCTCGCTGGCCGTCCAGATTAGGCTGGAGGGGCTTAACAAAATTGCCCCGCAGCAGTATTGGGGTTGGGCAGGGGTCGTCCTGCTGCTCGGCGTCGGATTCGCATATGTCGGAGCATGGCTTTTAACCCAGGATTTACAGCGCCCCATCCGCCAGCTGTACCGGGCGATGAATGAAATTAAAGAAGGACGCCTTATCCAGACCTCGAATCTATATTCCGACGAATTCTCTACACTGATCGCGGGCTTCAATATGATGGTTCGCGGCCTTCAGGTGCGCGAGGAACGGAACCGTAAGCTGCTTGACAGCTACTTCGCGGCGCTTGCGGCCGCGCTTGATGCAAGAGATCCTTACACGGCCGGTCATTCGCTTCGGGTTGCGGAATATTCCGTTCTGATCGGCCGTCTGGCCGGTCTCAGCGAGGAGGAGATCGATCTGCTGCGTAAGACGGCGCTTCTGCATGATATCGGCAAAATCGGTGTGCGTGATCATATATTGTTGAAGGAAGGGAAGCTGACGGAAGAGGAGTTCAATCAGGTCAAGACGCATCCGCAGCAGGGCGAGAATATTTTGCTGCAGATTGAACCGGCCGACGCCATGGCTCCTTACCTGGAAGGGGTGCGATCCCATCACGAACGATATGACGGGTGCGGTTATCCGGATGGCCTGAAGGGCAAGGAAATCCCGTTGTTCGGGCGGATTATTGCCGTCGCGGATGCGTATGATGCGATGACGTCGGATCGTCCTTACCGCAGCGGCATGCGATCGGCGGATGCGCTGAATATATTGGAGGAGGGCAAGGGGACCCAGTGGGATCCGGATTTTGCAGGCATGTTCGTGAATTATATGAAAAGCGAGACGAAGGTGGCCTCAATTCGCTAAGAATGAGAGGCTGTTACATCAGACCTCAAGTACAGTTGATAGATAGATGCCCTGCGGGTCCTCATGGATTCGCGGGGCATTTTGCTGCGTTCGCCCCTCTGCTGCCTTGGCTACAGCATGGATGATAAAGCAGCGACCCTCCCTACAGAATTGGCGCCAGGTGAGGCAAGCGGTAGAAGGCGATCCTTCCATGACAGCTTCCTTCAAGGATTCAGAGCGGCAGCAGGCGGGTAAACACAATGTACAGACGATAGATGAATGCAGGAGTCATTACTTGATAGGGAGGCAGATATCTATGGATAACAACGTTTTTAAAGGGAAATGGAACCAGATCAAGGGTGAAGCGAAGAAGCAATGGGGCAAATTGACCGATGACGACCTGGATGTCATCGCCGGAGAGAAGGATAAATTGGTTGGGAAGCTGCAGGAACGCTACGGACATTCGAAGGATGCCGCAGAGCGCGAATATGCGGATTGGAGCGCCAGATTTCGGGATTAAAGCCTTAGATTAAGGGAGGCGAATGATCGTGTTGGAGAACCGGGTTGTGACCGGCAAGGTGATCGATATTCGTAACGATAAGGTGCTTACGCTTCATGGAGACATGGTCAGTACGTTTGATATGAAGTACTATGTCTGGATGGAGGAGGAGCCCTTCCCTATTCACGAAGGCTTGAGCGAGGCGTCCATAACGGGCGGTTTGCCGGAGGGGGACGTGGCGCATGCCGAAGCCCCCGGCTGGTTCCGCAGGGATTGGAAGCCGCTGCTTAACTTGATAACCGCTTGGAGAAGGAGTGCGAATCGTGCCTGATTTGCACTCTTTTTCTGTATTTAAGCTGCGACTCATCCTCCTGTAAACGGCTGTATGGTCCATGAGTGGTTTCACCTGATTCAAGTATGTTGACAGCTCCGTTATGGGGTGTAGAATGATCTCAGTAGCAGGAGTTCGGTCAGCCTAACATTGACGGAGGTTTTGTCCACATCTAAGCTGTCCAGGTTGTCCATAAGCCGCGGTCTTAATCTGATGAATGATTTAGATGATGAATAATTAAGGGGGGCAGTTAGATGGGACGGATAACACTCGTTATTGGGGCAACGGGGCTTGTAGGGGGACAGGTTACCGAGGAATTGCTGAAGAGACCCGAGATGGATGAGGTCCGGGTGCTGGTGAGAAGACCGCCTGACGCTACCCATCCGAGTCTGCGGAGCATTCCCGTGAATTGGGATGAGCTCGAACGCTTCGAAGAAGCCTTCGCGGGTGTTCACAGCGTGTATTGCTGCCTCGGGACAACGATCAAGAAGGCCGGCTCCCGGGAGCAATTCCGGAAGGTCGATGTGGAATACGTGCTGAAGTCGGCGACCCTTGCCAGAAGGCACGGCGTTCGCCAATTCCTGGCGGTCAGCTCGATGGGGGCAAGCCCGGATGTGCGGAATTTCTATCTTCGGACCAAGGGCGAAATGGAGGAAGGCCTGACCGAAATGGGCTTTCATGGCCTGCATCTGTTCCGTCCGTCTTTACTGCTTGGAAAGCGGCCGGACAGCCGTTTCGGCGAGCAGGCAGCTGCGGTATTGATGACTTCTCTGGATGTGCTGTTCAGGCGTCCGAAGCTCGCTCCATACCGGGCAGTCCCTTCACTGAAGGTGGCCCGCGCCATGGTGAGGATCGGGCTTACCGATATGAAGGGGCATCACATCTATCCGAATGAAGTCATTCATGTGCTGGGCGATACGGCTGAATAAATTTGCCAGTCTGCAGCCGGACGTTTACAATGTGAACATAACAGAATTACATAGAAGGGAGCCTTATCCATGAACAAACATATTATTTCCACGCCTAAAGCGCCAGGCGCGATCGGCCCTTACAGCCAGGCGGTAGAGATCAACGGCTTCGTATACACCTCCGGCCAGCTCGGTCTGAATCCGGAAACGGGGGAATTCGGTGAAGGCGTGCAGGAACAGGCGCGGCTGTCCTTAAGCAATGTAAAGGCCATTCTTGAAGCGGCAGGGACAAGCCTGGACCAGGTCGTCAAAACAACCGTATTCCTGAAGGACATGAATGATTTCGCAGCGGTAAACGAGGTGTACGGCAGCTTCTTTTCCGAGCCTTATCCGGCGCGGAGCGCGGTGGAGGTAGCCCGCCTGCCTAAGGACGGACTGGTGGAAATCGAAGTCATTGCAGTCAAGGGATAATGGTCGAAGGAAAACGTAAGGAAGAGCTCCGGCGCCCTAGAGGCGGCCGGGAGCTCTTTTTTTTGTCAGGGTCAGCTTTACTTGTATGGGAGCCGGCCAGTTCAACTGGGAGCGCGAGGAACAAGACTGGACGTTGCCGTCGCCAAGCGAGTGTTTCCCGGGCCCAAGCGGGCGTACCCGTGACCCGGTGTTTCCAGGAACCCAAGCGGGCGTTCCGTGCCCCCCGGTCATTCCGAGGCCGCAGTAGGTGTTCCAGTCCCGTGACCCGGTGTTTTCCCAGGCTCAAGCCGGTGTTCCCGTGACCTGGGTCATTCCGAGCCGGCAGCCGTTGCTCCCATGGCCCAAGTCATGTGTTCTCATAGCCAAAAGCCGGTGTTCCCGTAGCAAATATTCCGGCTGTTGCTTCTTATCTCTGGTGCACCTTCCGATATTCGTTGGGCGTCACGCCCTCCATTTTTTTAAACACCTTGCTGAAGTACTTTTCATCCTGGTAACCGATCATCTCTGCAATCTGGGCAATGCGGAGCTGAGGATTGAGAAGCAGGGTCTTCGCCTTGTCGATGCGTACACGTCCGAGAAAATCGGAGAGGGTCACGCCGAATTCCTGTTTGAATTTGCGAGAGATATACTCCCTGCTGAGGAAGAACCGACCGGAAATCTGCTGCAGCGAAATCTCCTCATGATAGCTGTTTTCCAAATACCGGGCGATATCATGAATAATATGGTTCTCCTTCGAATGAATCTGGGTAAGCACTCTGGAGGCTGCGTTGAGTCGGCCGCAGATCTGTTCCCGCCAGCGGTCCCAGCACAGCATGCCGTCCTCATTCAAGGGAAGAGGGGACGGCAGGTCTTGAGAGATTTCCGCGTCCTCTACGGGCTCCTGTATGCTCTTTACTTCATTCTCGGTCCAATGCTGCTGCATCCAGTCCCATTCGGAGTTGAAGCGCAGCAGCTGCTCCGGAGACACCCGCTCCATGTCCCGGATATCCTTCAACCACTCATCCGCGGCAGCTTCGATCCGTTCCTTGCTCCCGCTCAGGGCGGCTAATTTGAATTTCTCTTCATACGTGGCCAAGCGAGGGGTACGGGAGCCTTCGCTTTCCGGGACGCGGTCTTTGTGAATTCGCGATTTGCCTGTCAGCAGGTTGCGGCTCCACAAGGCCTGGACGGCGTTCAGGTATGCTTTCGGCAGCTCCGCAGGGAAAGCTGCTGCCGCATAGCCGAAATGGGCCCGGCGCCGGAGAATGGCGAACAATCCGTCGTTGATCCGTTCTAGCATATCGTTGACGGGCAGACGAGGGTTCCAATACAGCACAATCATTTCACCGGGCTTGTCGATATGTCGGAAAGCCACACCCTGATCGCGCAGCAGCTCGTTGCAGATATTAATCAAGGTGAAGGAGAGCAGATGCCGCCGGTTCCGAAATTTGGACAGCAGGTCTTTGTCAAACTGAACATCGCTTATAACGAATATATGACAGTGAGCTCCTGCCTGAGGCAGAGCTATCCGGTTTTGAAGCTGGGCCACGATGCTCTCTCTGCTGCCGTATCCGTTCACAAGATCCGAGAGAAGCCGGTCCATATAGAGCGGGGTCATCTGGTTCATTTCGATATTTTGGCTCATGATCTGCTTCCGCTTTTCTTCCTCCAACCGCCAGGCATCCGCCGCTTTGCCAAGCGCCTCGTTCAGGCTTTCCGCCTCGACCGGCTTCAAAATATAATCCGATCCCCCCGAGCGGATCGTATGCCGGACATACTCGAAATCATCGTATCCGCTGATGACGAGCACCTTGATGTCGGGTCTGGATGTGTGCAGCCAGGTCAGCAGCTCGAGGCCGTTTGAATTCGGCATCCGCATATCGGTCATGACGATCTGGGGATCTTTCTCCTCAATCAACCGGACCGCCTCCTCGCCGTCGGCAGCCTGATAGATTTCCGTTATGCCATGACGCTCCCAGTCCGCAAGCATCTCAATCGCTTCTCTTACGTGTTGTTCGTCGTCCACGATCAATACTTTCATTTCTTATGCTCACTCTCCCCAAGCGTTGATATTGAGCGTGACAATGACGCCATGCGGCACTGCATTCTCGATGGTTAAAACAGCCTTGTTGTCCGTATACAGGTTCAGGCGCATCAGCACATTCATAAGCCCGATGGAGATATCCCCGGCATCGCCGCTTCGCGGCTCATGGCCCGAAGGATCGGCCAGCATGCGGCGGATCGCCGCCAGTCGGTCTTCCTCAATCGACGTGCCGTTATTCTCGACCACGACGACGAGCCTATGTTCCTCTGTGATGCGTGAAGAAATCGATAAGCGTCCCACGGTCTCCCTGCTGTTCATGCCGTGCTTGAAATAGTTCTCGACGATCGGCTGCAGAATCATCTTCGGAACGGGGGCCTGCAGGCTTTCCGGCTCCAGATCCCACGTAATTTCAAGCTGATCCCGGAAACGCTGCTTCTGGAGCTCCAAGTATAGCCGCACATGATGGATCTCATCCTGCAGCGTTACCTTCGCCTCGCTGTTACGCATATTGTAGCGCATGATATTAGCGAGGGAGGAGAGCAGGGAATAGATCCGCGGCACCTTATGCTGAAGGGCCAACGTTCCGATGGACTGGAGGGCATTATACAGAAAATGCGGATCGATCTGTGCCTGCAGCGCTTTCAGCTGGTTGGTCTTGTTGGCCAGCTCCAGCCGGTATTCCCGCAGGATCAGGTTGTTGATCGTATCCATCATATTCCGGAACCGCCGGGATAAAATTCCGATCTCGTCGGGGCTCGTTACATCGATATCGACATCCAGCCGCCCGGTCTGTACCTGATTCATATAACTCGTGAGCTGTTTAATGGGTCTTGTAATCCGAATGGATATCCATAGGGTGCCGAAAATGACAACCAGTAGAGCAAAAATGGCAATAATCGCGTTGATCCCCGTCAGTTCCGTCGAATTTTTGTACAGCGTTTTATGCGGTATCTGCTTCACCAAAGTCCAGGGGGCATACGGCAGATCCAGCTTCTCATAGATCACCATCGCTTGCTTGCCGTCATAATAGCCCTGTTTTCCCTTGGCGATTTCATTCAGCAGCGTCTGATCGGCAAAGGGCTGCCCGATTTCATCGGAATTCGGACTATACATGATGCTGCCTGTATCATCAATCAAGTATAACTGCTCCTCGCCCTTGGCATACAGTTCGTCGCAAATGGCCAAGATACTGTCAAGTTTCACATCAATCGCCATTAGAGCGTACTGCTCGGGAGATGGAATGTTGTTGATCGACCGGTAAAAGGTGATCACCTTGAAATCGGTAATGTCGGCCGGTCTGCGGGGAAATCCGTAGTTATGAACCTCATGGATCGGCTCGACCGCGGCAGGGCCGGGACCGAACTGCTCAATCCGGCGGTAAGGCTCCTTCCGGAACTCGCGCCTTGGAAGATTGCTCGACACTTGGGTCGATTGACCGGTTAAGTAGTTGTGCAGGTAGATCTGATGAATGTCCTCCATCCCTGTCTGAATCGCCTGCAGGGTGGCATAGAGCTCGGCAATGACGCGGTGATTGTCCGGATCCAGGGCGAGATTGCGCAGAAAATAGGAGTCCGAATAGACGGAGAGCGAAGCCCGATTGATGCTGTTCATATAGTTTCTTAAATTGGTCGCTCCTTGATAAATTAGCCGAATGTTCTCGTTAACCGTCTGTTCCTTCACGGATTCGCGGGTATGCGAGAATGTGATGATTAAGGAGAGCAGAAGCGGAATCGTTGTAACGGCCAGCATGAATTGAATCAGCCGGGTTTGAATACTGCGGAATTTCATGACAGCTCACCTCAGATAGGATCAATCGTACAAAAGCGTATGGTCAATATTTTACACCTAACGGTTCATGATTCTCCGTGTTCAATGATAACAGGTTACCTCATAATGGCTATACATCATACAACATCTTATCGCAAAGGGGAGATCACAGGGATGAATCGAAAAAAATCATCGGCTCTGCTCCAGCAGTTTCTGTTCGTGGGACCCTCCACTATTTTTTTCATCCTGATCATGATCATTCCATTCCTTCTAGGACTGTATTATTCCTTCACCAACTGGAATGGCGTATCGAATAAAATCGATTGGGTCGGCTTTGATAACTTCGTAACGATATTTACCAATGACGATAAATTCCGCAGCTCATTCTGGTTCACCACAAGGTTCACGGTGCTGGGAGTCATTCTTACGAATCTTCTCGGCTTCGTGTTTGCCTATTTTCTGACCAAGCCTCTCAAGACGAGGAACGTGCTGCGGACGATCTTCTTCATGCCGAACGTGATCGGCGGCCTGCTTCTGGGCTTCATCTGGCAATTCATCTTCGTAAAAGGCTTCGCGGCGATCGGCAACGCGACGAATCTCGGATTCTTCAATCTGCCTTGGCTCGGGACGAAGGGGACGGCTTTCTGGGCGATCGTCATCGTCTTCGTATGGCAGACGGCCGGTTATCTGATGGTCATCTATATTTCGTCGCTCAATAACGTGCCAAAGGATATTCTGGAGGCGGCCGAAATCGATGGCGCAAGCAGGGGACAAGTTCTTCGGTCCATCATTATACCGCTCGTGATGCCTGCCGTCACTGTATGCCTGTTCCTGGCGATCTCATGGTCGTTCAAGATGTTTGACCTGAACCTGTCGCTCACCAAGGGCGGGCCGTTCGGCTCCACGGAGTCGGTGGCCATGAACATCTATAACGAAGCGTATACGAATAACCGTCTGGGCCTCGGCACAGCGAAGGCGGTCATCTTCTTCATCGTCGTCGCCATCATCACAAGCCTGCAGGTTCGGTTCACGAAGAGCAAGGAGGTCGAGGCTTAATGGAGACCGTTAGAAAATACAAGCTGAATACGCTGGCTACCGAGCTCATCATGATCATCGTTGCTCTGCTCTTCCTGGTACCGTTCTATTTCCTGTTCGTCAATTCGGTCAAAACCTTCGGCGAGCTGCTGACCGATTCGGCGGGGCTGCCGACAACGTTTGAATGGAGCAACTATTCGCGGGCATGGGATATTACGAACTTTCCGTCGGCGCTCTGGAACTCCCTGGTCGTCACGGTTGCCAGCAATCTGCTGCTGGCGATGCTGAGCGCCATGACGGCGTATCAGATGGTGCGGCGCAATACGCGCTTTAACCGGCTTATGTTCGCCCTGTTCGTTGCAGCCATGGTCATTCCGTTCCAGTCCATCATGATTCCGCTGGTGAAGGTAACCGCAACGATGGGCATCAATAACAGCCTGTACGGCCTGATCATCTGCTATCTCGGGTTTGGTGTTCCGCTCAGCGTATTTCTGTTCCATGGATTTACGAAGTCGATTCCGCTGGAGATCGAGGAAGCGGCAACGGTGGACGGAGCGAGCGGCTACGGCGTATTCTTCCGGGTCGTATTTCCGCTCATGAAGCCGATGTTCGTGACCGTGATCATTCTGAACACGCTGTGGATCTGGAATGACTATCTGCTGCCGTCGCTGATCCTGCAATCCGCCGAGCTGCGGACGATACCGATTGCGACCTTCGCCTTCTTCGGGCAATATACCAAGCAGTGGGATCTGGCGCTGCCGGCGCTGGTGCTCGGCATTCTGCCGATCATCATTTTCTTCCTGGCGATGCAGAAATACATTATTGAAGGAATTACCCACGGGGCGGTCAAGGGATAAACCGGTAAAGCGGTCAATTTCATCCACCCGAGAGATCAATATCGTACCTGATGAATCGAAAAAAGGTTAATTATACTGAAGAAGCAAACGCCATTCATAGCAACTGATACACCTATACAAAAGGGAGGATTCATAACATGAAGAAACAAGGTAAGCTTCTGCTGGTCATGATCCTGGCGTTCTCCACCTTGCTTGCAGCATGCGGCGGCTCGAAAGAGAGCGGCCAGGGAGCCGAAGGCGGCGCTGAGGGCGGAACGAAGACCATTAAGATTTTCCAATTCAAGGTTGAAATTGCGGAGGCCCTGAACCAGCTGAAGGCGGAATATGAGAAGGAGCATCCCGGCATCAAGCTGGACATTCAGACGGTCGGGGGCGGCTCCGACTACGGCGCGGCATTGAAGGCAAAGTTTGCTTCAGGCGATGAGCCGGACATCTTCAACGTAGGCGGGTACCGTGACCTGGAAACCTGGTTCGAGAATATCGAAGATCTGTCCGACCAGCCATGGGTGGACGATGTGCTGGACGTAGCGAAGGAGCCTATGACGAAAGACGGCAAGCTGTATGGGCAGCCGTTCGGCATTGAGGGCTACGGCTTCATTTACAACAAGGACCTGTTCAAGCAAGCCGGCATCACCGAGCTGCCGAAGACGCTGACCGAGCTTGAGGCAGCTGCGCAGAAGCTCCAAGCGGCAGGCATTACGCCATTTGCCAACGGCTATCAGGAAACGTGGATTTTGGCCAACCACCTGCTGAATATCCCGTTTGCCCATCAAGAGAATCCGGATGCTTTTGTCAAAGGCCTGAACGAAGGAACGGAGAAGATTGCGGGCAATGCGAAATTCGACGAATGGATCCGCCTGCTTGACCTGACGGTAAAGTATGGCCAGAAGAACCCGCTGACGACCGACTACAACACCGAGATCACGATGTTTGCCAGCGGGGAAGCCGCCATGACACAGAACGGCAACTGGACCCAGGTGCAGATTGACGGAATCAATCCGGAACTGAACATCGGCTTCCTGCCGATGCCGATCAACGACAATGCCGAGGAGAACGACAAGCTTCCGGTCGGCGTGCCGAACAACTGGGTAGTCAACAACAAATCCCAGGTAAAGCCTGAAGCGAAGGAATTCCTGAACTGGCTTGTCACCTCGGAAACCGGCAAACGGTACATCACGGACGAATTTAAGTTCATCCCGGCCTTCAAGAGCATTGAAACCAAGAGCGAAACACTGGGCGATCTCGGCAACGATATCGTGAAATACAGCAAGGAAGGCAAGACGCTCAGCTGGGAGTTCAATAAATTCCCGGATGGCGGCATGAACGAATTCGGCAGCCAAATGCAAGGCTATGTTGCCGGCAATGTGAATAAAGACCAATTGTTCGAGGGCATCCAGAAATCCTGGGAGAGCCTGAAGGCGAAATAAACGAATAGAAGCGAGAAGAGGCCGCTCCGATTAGTCGGAGCGGCCTCTTCTGCGTGTATGGGGCAGCTATGGGAATGCAGGCGCGCAGGAATAGAGTGATGTCCTCGCATCATTGCGATCGCCAAATGATCCCGGAATGTTCGCTGGATATGCCGCGAAGACGGCTGACAAGCTCTAAGCCCTTCGGATCAGCAGATAGATGATGAGTCCGACAATCGGAAAGAACAGCAGACCGAGGACGACAAGCAGCGCGAATTCAGGGCTTCTGCCAAGACGGCGCGCATCGCGGTATCCCCATATACAAATCAAGATGTGAATAATAAAAAATAAAATACCTATTAATATAACGCCCAGCCCAATAATGCTTCCGGCAAATAAGATGTCCACACGAGCTCCTCCTGACAAATGTAGGTTTATTTATTCAATACGCATGAAGGACCGGATAGGTGGCAACATTTAGGGGAGCGGCATCCTTTATTTGCCCGAAAATTCTTTTGGTTACCGTTTTGAAATTATGCGGCGATCGTATAAGATAGTAATAATATCTATAAAAAGCAGGAAAAGACGGGAGACAACGATGAATCAACCGCTTTATGGCGTATGGTTAGGTGACGCATTCTTTTGTTTTTCCGGAGAGGTATCCGAGCCCAAGGTAGATGCATGGAGCCGCGTTGTCCGTGCCGTACGGATGCAGGATGGAAGCCGTCCCTTCGCACATGCAACTCTCCGGCTGGCCGAGCTCAGATATCCGTCCCCGACCTATGGGGCGAGAAGCACGCGTCGTCCGGAGCGGAAGATGGTTGGCGGCCGGACGATGGAAGGACTGGCGCTGACGCCGGGGGATGCGTTCCAAATGCTGCTCGAGCTTACGCCGGCAAACTATGAAGCACAGGGCCTCGCAGCCGGAGAAGAGATGGAATTTTGGATACAAGCAAGCCGCTTTGCGCTGCAGCTGCTGCTTCAAGGCAAGCTTGCGCCCGGAACAGCCGAAGTGCCGGCGGTCGGAAGACGGCGCACCACGATGCAGAGCATCCGTGCGGTATGGAAGCCGCAGCTCTCCGGGGAGGACTCGGAGCGATTCATGCACCTGGCGGCCAATATTCCGCCAGTCTGCATCGGCGTGCCGGCAGCTCTGGCCGGGCATGACCCGTCAACCCGGGAAGAAGCGGGCGCGATCGTGCTGTACTCGTTCTTGTGCGGCATTCTGAACAGCGAGGCCCGGGAGGCGGTGCGGGAAACCCAGGATAAGCTGCGGCCCCATCTGGCGAATTATCGCCGCGGGCATTCTCCCTTAGCCGAGCTGTGGTGGAACAGTCTGCTGACGGTGAACCGTGAGCTCCCGGTTCAAGGAACAGTCGAAGAGATCGGGGAGCTGACATCGGCGGTGGAGGCGGCGGGAGGAACGTCGGTTCCGTATGCCGCGGGCGAGGATGCGCCCCCGGAGAGCGGAACGGTCGGGCTCGGACTTCGGCTTGAGCCTCCGCTTACGGACAACCGGCAGGATTGGCAAATCTCGTTTTGGGCACGGGGCTTGGAGGATGAGGGCTTGCTGCTCCCCGCAGGCAGCATCTGGGGAATGGCGGAGCCGGATCCGCTGATCCGGGGACGGATCTATTCCTCCGTGAAGCAGCAGCTGCTGCTAAGGCTTGGCGAAGCCGCGGAGCTTGCGCCGGAGCTGGCGGAGGGCTTACGCGGACCGGCACCCGATGGGGCGACGATTCCACTCAGCGCCTTGTCTTCCTTTATGAAGGATTCGGTTCCGAGACTGGCCCGAAGAGGCGTGACGGTCCAAATGCCGTCAAGGTGGAGCAAGGAAGGCCGCAGACGGGTCGGGCTGTCCCTAAAGATGATGTCCGACGCGAGATCGCCGGGCGGGATGCATCCGCTCCCTGTGATGGGGATGGAGCATCTGGTTCGCTTTGAAATTTCCGCGGCCATGGGAGGCCAGCGTCTCACCCGGGAAGAGCTGAAATCGCTGGCGGAGCAGAATTTGCCGTACGTCCAATTCCGCGGTGAATGGGTTGAGGTCGACTTGAAGGAGATCAACCAGGTGCTCCGTTTCATGAAGCGCCACGAAAAGGGCGAGATGGAGCTCGCGGAATGGATGCATCTGACCGCCGAGATGGACGGAGAACGGCTCTGGAAGGGCCTCTTTATCGAGGAGGTGGAATCCGCAGGACTGCTGTCCTCCTTGCTCGAAGGCGAGTTCATCCGGAAGGTTCCTCCCCGGCCTGTCCCCTCGACGCTGCATGGGGAGCTGAGGCCGTATCAGGAGCGGGGGTATCAATGGCTCAGCATGATGCGCGACATGGGCTTTGGCGTATGCCTTGCGGATGATATGGGGCTTGGCAAGACGATTCAGGTCATTACTTGCCTGCTTGACCGGAGGGAATCGGACGGGGAGACCGGGCCGGTCTTGATCATATGCCCGACGTCTTTGCTTGGGAACTGGCAGCGGGAGCTCCAGCGGTTCGCCCCGGAGCTGTCGCTTCATGTTCATCATGGTGTCCGGCGGCTTCGGGGCGAAGAGTTCACGCAGAAGACCAAGGAGTACGACGTCGTGCTGACCACGTACCATCTGGCCGGGCGTGACGGAGGAGATCTGTCCGGCATCAGATGGTCCAGCGTTGTACTGGACGAGGCCCAGTATATTAAGAATTACCGTACCAAGCAGGCGCAGAGCGTCATGAAGCTGTCGGCCCCCCACCGGATTGCCATGACCGGTACGCCGGTGGAGAACCGACTGGCAGAGCTGTGGTCCATCTTCCATTTTCTCAATCCCGGGTATTTGGGCTCCTTCCATGCCTTCCGTCAGCGGTATGCAGCCGGCGAAGGGCAGCAGGAGAGGTACCGGGAGCTTCACCGGCTCGTATCGCCGTTCATGCTGCGCAGGCTGAAGAGCGATCCGGACATCCGCAAGGATCTGCCGGAGAAGCTGGAGGTGAAGTCCTACTGCACGCTGACGGAGGTGCAGGGAGCTATGTATCAGGCCGTCGTGGATGAGATGATGGGACAGATCGAAACCCAGACGGGCATGGCCCGCAAGGGGCTGGTGCTGTCCTCGCTGACCAAGCTGAAGCAAATATGCGATCATCCTCAGCTGCTGCGGCAGGAGGAGGGACGAGCGGTGCGCGCGGAAGCCTCCGGGAAGATGGAGCGGATGCTCGAGATTCTCGACCAGATCGCAGATATGGGGGAATCGGCGCTCATCTTCACCCAGTATGTCGGCATGGGCGAGCTGCTTGTGAACGTGCTCGGACGCAAGTACGGGAAGAAGCCTCATTTTCTCCATGGCGGCGTCCCGAAGCGCGAACGGGACGAGATGGTCCGGGCCTTCCAGAACGGCGAAGGCACGGAATTCTTCGTGCTGTCGCTGAAGGCCGGCGGCGTGGGGCTGAATTTGACCCGCGCGAATCATGTGCTCCACTACGACCGCTGGTGGAACCCGGCGGTGGAGAATCAGGCAACGGACCGGGTGTTCCGGATTGGACAGCACCGCAATGTGCAGGTGCATAAGCTGATCTGCCAGGGGACGCTGGAGGAACGGATTGACGAGCTGATCGAACAGAAAAAGGCGTTGTCCGAGCAGGTCGTCGGCTCCGGCGAGACATGGCTGACGGAAATGTCCGACGGCGAGCTCCGCCGACTGATCGAGCTTCAAGGACAGGATTGGATGTAAACGGGCATCCCGTTCGCTTATGGATGAGGGTGCTATACGGATTTTCTCTTTTGATTGAGATGCTGTACAGATTCTCTTTCGATCAGGACGCTAGCCAAATTCTTTCGTTCAGGATGCTTGCCCAGATTCTCTTCTGATCAGGCTGCTATATCGAGCGAAACAATTTTGAATGTTTGGATGACATAGAAGGATTTACGGCGAAGAGGAGGGTGCTGTTATGGAACCGACGAAGACTGGTGAGCCCCGGTTTGATTTGACTGCGGGGCGGCTTCAGGGCTGGACCGGTCCGGACGGGGAGCAAGGCGGGTGCTGCGGAATCAGCGTGACGATCGAGCCGCTTACTAGCGATGCCCGCAATACGATAATCGCCTACCTTACGGATCATCCGCTGGAGCTGTACTCGCTCCTCGCAGGCCGTGAAGCCCCGTGGCTGGCGGGCTTTGTTCCTTCGCCCCTGCCGGGCGAAGGGGAGGGCGTGCCTTGCACATGCGGGCGCGAAGCCTGCGGTCAAGCCGCGGCCGTGCTGGACGCCGCACGGCAGAAGCTTGCGGCGGAGCCGCTCCAGCTGCTGGCGCTGCTGGGGCTGCCGCGGGAGGCGCTGCTGGCCGGCGTCTTCGACGCCTGGGCCAAGGCCGTACCGCCGCGGCCCGGCGGCGCCGCCGGGGACGCGGCCACCCGCGTGAAGGAGAAGGGGCCGTCCGGCCCTTCTCCCGGCGAATGGGTGGCCGAGGCTGCGGCCGAAGGCCGGCTGCACCGGCCAGGGCCGCAGCTGGGCGAGCTGGCGGTGCCGCTGTCCCCGCCGCCGCCAGGGGAGCTTGGGCCCGCCGGCGATTGGGCGGGCCTGCTGCCGGGGGTAAGCGGCGTTACCCAGGCGCTCGGCCTCATTGCCCGTGCGGCTTCGGAGCGGGCCGAGCAGAAGCGCCGCCGCATAGAGCAGCCATAGCTGTAGCCGCACCTCTCGAAAGGAGCGGCCAGGCGCATGGCTGCTTTTTTCACGCCTAATGGCCGTAAAGCGCGGCCTCGGCACCGCAAATTCGGAGAAATGACGGCACAGCGCGTCATTCTTCGACATGACAGCGTTTGTCCTGTAACGCTTGGATAAGGTACAATGAGGACAATGAAGATGGGAAAGGACGAGGCAGCGATGAATGCATTTTATGGAAAAAGGATACGCTGGACAAGCCTGATGCTGTCATCTCTGCTGGTAGCGGGGAGCATTTTGGCCGGATGCCAATCGAATGACGCGGGTTCAGGCAAAGAGCAGGGACAGGAGCTTCAATCGCCGGCCGAGGGCCAGGAAGGCACGACGCTTCCGGAAGGAACCGGGGAGGGCGCAAGCGCGGAGGCCGGGAACGAGCCGGCGGATCCCGTAATGGCCAAGCGGAGCGAGAATGCGCTCCAGGCAACCGTGCAGGAGGAGAACGGCAAGCAGGTGGTGACCAATCCGGATGCCGTCACCGTAGTGGTGAACAAGCAGCGCAGTCTCCCGGACGGCTACGAGCCGAATGATCTTGTGGAGCCGAACGTTCCGTTTTCCTTCGACGGTCCCCATGAGAAGCGGATGTTGAGACAAGAGGCAGCCAAGGCGCTTGAGGAATTGTTTGCAGCGGCCGAGGCGGACGGAATGGAGCTTCGCGCGGTTTCGGGTTACCGTTCATATGACCGCCAGAAGGTGATATATGAAAATAATGTCCGCACCAAGGGAGAAGCGGAGGCGAACCGTGTCAGCGCAGTGCCCGGCACGAGCGAGCACCAGACCGGCCTGACGATTGACGTGTCGAGTCCAAGCGCAGGCAATGCGCTGGAGGAAGCGTTCGGCCATACGGAGGAAGGCGAGTGGCTGGCCAGACGCGCGCCGGAATTCGGATTCATCATCCGGTACCCGGAAGGGGCGGAGGATATTACGGGATACGTGTACGAGCCTTGGCATATCCGCTATGTCGGGAAGGATCTGGCGCCGGACATTGCCAAGAGTGGCCTGACGCTGGAGGAGTATTTCGACGAAGCTAACCTGAAGCTGTAGCTGTCGTGTGAAATGGTCGGAGCCGGGGGAATACGCAATCCCTTCATTGCCATGACCGGACAAGGCTAAACCGTTGAACGAGCTTTCAGGCTTATTGGACGTCGGGAATGCTAAGCAATCGCAAAGAAACCCCGGAGCTGTGCTTCGGGGTTTCTTTGGATCAATCCTGCGAGCGGTTCCCGGCATGCAAGCCTCACGCCTGATTCAGGCTTCACGCCAGGTGCACAAACTCCACGCATGATGCAGGATTTCCGCCTGATGCAAGCTTCCGGTCTCATGCAGGATTCCCGCCTAATGCAAGCAGCGAGAGGCTTGTCATGCCCTTCGGCCGCTGAAATTGTGTAAGAAGAGCCGCCTACCAGGAATTTTTTTCACATGGGTGCTGCTTTATGGCTTGTCATTTCGTTTATTTATTAAGCGGGGCATTCTCGTAGCCCGGATCGTCATAGCCGGTGTCATCCATTTTGCGGATAATGTTCATATCCTCGATCATGCGGCGCGTACGTTCATCCCCATGCTCATGGAGGAATGCGTACAGGTCGATTGTCCGCTCATCGAATTGCTCGATGGCTTCATCGTGATCAGCCGATTTATACGGTACAAAGGTCCGTTGGAACGCATAGCGGTCGGTGCTGCTGAAATCATTCATCAAGTCCTTCAGCCGGGTTAATTCGTCCTTGCTGAGCATGACGATGAATTCATTGGAATCTCCCGGGACATCCCGGATCAGGTTATGGTTGACGGAGACATAATAGGTTTTTTTATCGGTTGTCATGCTTTATCCCTCCAGTAATGGCAGCCGGCTTACCGCACGGCCGGTAAGCTTTCGATGCCAGATTGAACGCTGGCTTGAGGCAGGTGCTGGCTTTTTTCTATTCTTTACACAACCGGAATCGGGTTGAATCACTTGAAATGACAGGAAGACGGCGATTTTCACAAGAAGCAAGGAATTTGGTATGATAGAATCACCGTCACCGCCGTATACTGGATAGATGAGATGTCCGCCTTCCTGGCATGGCCCGATCGACGGCATGCGGGAACCGGAGGACCGGTTAGGGGTGAGCGTTTAATTCATTCATGATGTTAACTATGCGCTGCTTTAGGAAGCGCGTTATGATGCGGGTATAAGGAAGAGGAGGAAATAGGGATGAATATATTACAGAGGCTTAAGGACGGTGCGAACCGGGCAACGGAAAAAGCTCAGCACGTGGTAGAAGTCAATAAACTGAACAGCCAAATTGCGGAGATCGAGCAGCAGAAAAATTCGTACTACCTTCAAATGGGGAAAGTATTCTACGAAGGCTACCGCATGCAGGATATGTCCGTTGCCGAGCAGGAAATGGTAGAGCTGGCCAAGACCTGCGACGGTCTTCAGGAGAAGATTGAAGAGATCCGCAACCGGATTGCGGTGCTGAAAAATGAGCGGGTCTGCCAATGCGGACGCGTGGTGGCGCTCGATGCCAATTTCTGTCCGAATTGCGGCCGCAAGCTGGCCAGCATCGCTCCGAAAGAGGAAGAACCGATTGAAAAAGCGGTGAAGGAGCCTGAGCTGAACAAGGTTAGATTCGATTTCGAGGATGAAGATGAGGCCGATGCTTATGCGGCAGCTGCCGATGAGCGAGACCATGAGCCATTCACGTATCGCCAAGGTCCGGAGCCGTTTAGCCCTGTCGATGAGGAGCTTCTTGAGCCGGAGGTGGATCCTGAGCAGCTTCGTCTTGAGCAGGAGGAGCAGGAGAAGGAGCGCCGCCACTGGGAAGAGCTCGAGCGTGAACGGGAAAGACAGCTGGAGCTGGACCGGCGCATTCGTTTCTGGCAGGAAAACAATCAGAACCAGGATTACGTGTCCGGAGAAGAGACGGTGCGGGATACGGTAAAATGCCAAATTTGCAGCGTCGACCTGCCGAAGGGCTCGAAATGGTGCCCGCGCTGCGGAGCGGAGCAAATCTAATTGAATTGTAAGGGAATCGGACGACCATGGCCTTAAGCGCAAGTTCAACAACAATCGTGTGTATGATAGAGCAAGCGTTCGAGCATCTTTGGGGGGACTAGAAATTATGGAACAATTGCTGCATCATCTGCGCAATTTAGGATTTACCGAGATCGAATCGAAAATTATGGTGGACCTTGCCGAGCATGGACCCGCCGGAGGCTACGAGGTGGCGAAGCGCCTCGGGGCCTCCAGGTCCAATGTGTATGCGGCCATGCAGCGGCTGGAGCGGCAGGGAGCGCTCGAGCGCATGAACGGAGAACCCGTCCGATACCGGTCGCTGAAGCCGGAGGAATTGACGCGCATGATCTCGGGACGCGTGGAGGCTTCCCTTGCCTATGTGGAGAAAAGCCTGCCGCGCAGCAGCGGTACGGCTGCCCCGTTCCTCAGCATGGAAGGGGATCAAGCCGTGCTTGATGCTCTCGTTCGGGAGCTGGGACGGGCAGAGCGCGAGATTGTGGTCGATGTCTGGCGGGAGGAGGCAGCGCTGCTTCGCGAGCCGCTGGCCGAAGCGGAGGCTAGAGGCGTGAAGGTGCTGTGGGCATGCGACGGCCCTGAGCAGAGCTTGTCGCGGACGCTTGCTTGGCCGGGCTGGAGGGGCCTCGAGGAACGAAAGCGGGGCGGCCGCAAATTCTCCTTCGTCGTGGACCGCGAGTGGTGCATGCTCGGGATGCGCGGCGGTGAATTCGAGACCGGTGCCGTAATTACGGAACACCCTGTGATGGCTGAGCTGCTGCTGCATCATTTCACCCAAGAGATGGTGCT
The DNA here is from genome assembly GCF_038003785.1 of Paenibacillus sp. FSL W8-0919. NCBI lineage: Bacteria > Bacillati > Bacillota > Bacilli > Caryophanales > Paenibacillaceae > Paenibacillus > Paenibacillus sp. FSL W8-0919. The sequence continues at coordinate 489,406 of NZ_JBBOPV010000001.1, read as the reverse complement.
GTTCCAGCTTGAGCAGGATATGGGAGACACGCTGGAGTCGCGGTACGGCCGGAATTTCGGGCTCATTCAAAGCGAGTACGTCACGCCGGAAGGCTATGCCGACCCGTACGGGGAAGAGGATGAACGTGCGATTGATCCTGATGCCTTAAGGGTAGCTTTACCCGAGACGGGAGCGTTTGAAGAAGCGGCGACCGGCTTGGAAGCGGAAGCTGAATCCGGCGTTAACGCGGAGGCAGAGCAGGAGCCGTCATCTGAGCACGCATCCAAAGGGACAGATAGCTGATCGTGACATGCACGATCTGCCCGTATTAGATGCTGCGCCTGAAATCGCTAGTACATCTATACTAGGCTTGCGCACACCAGCGCAATGGCATTGTATGAATCGGCAATGACATGAATCACAGCCCGATCCGTAATTTTATGATAAAATACAATCAAACTTTAACGAACGCCGGGAACTATCCTGGCGTTTATTTGCATAAGGGACTATACCCCCGCGATGCAGGATATCATGAGTAAGGGGCAGGATATTCAGACAACGAAGCGAGAGGAGTGGCTTGCATGGAATGCATCGTTCATTTTACAGTCGGGCACAAGGAAGGACCCAAGAAATTAAGGGGCCTGATCTTTGTTGATAAGGGGAAGCAGCCCACCGGACAGCAGCTTCTGGATATGTTTCACGATATGGAATACAACGTCGTTCCGGATGAGCGCGATGAGCTGCTGTTCAAGCCGGTGACTCCGGATGCAACGTACTCCTACATCCGGGTCAATGAATTGGATATGGGTCAGGAGCGTTATACCGAGGATCGCAACCTGAAATCGATCTTGAATGAGCTCATTCCGCGAAAGCATACGGGGTTGTAGCCTATAATTATGAACAAGCACCAATATAGCATACGATCTCAAGTATGAATTTATCATTACGGATGCTGTCTTCCTTACCGGCGAGTGCTGGGATTTGCTCATTAGCCTTGATATAATGAGTGTATGAAAAGGAGATGGCGATGTATATTTTCATAGGAATCATAGCGTTGATCATTTACGGCTTGCTCGTCTATTATATCGGGCGAAGTGTATGGAGCTGGATGGGGCCCGGGAAATCCGCCCTGTTCAAGACACTGTACATTATCGTCCTGACGGTCGTATCGACCTCTTTTATATCAGGGCGTTTCCTCGGCAATCTTACGGTGCTGAACGTAATCGGTGCCTATTGGATGGCGGTCTTTTACGTGCTGATCCTCGTTCTCCCGTTGTTGCATTTAACGATGTGGGTGCTGCGCCGAACGAAGCTCCGCCGGGACGGCGCGGGGAAGAGGGCAGGTCTGCTCGTGTTGGTTCTCTTACTGCTGTTGATCGGGCTTGGTACGTTTAATGCCTATAGCCCGACGATACGGGCATACAGCGTGAATATTGCCAAGGATGCCGGAGCGATGGATGAGCTTAATATCGTCATGGCCTCCGATATGCATTTCGGACTGCTGTCGGGAAAAGGCCATGCGAAGCGGATGGTTGAGGAAATTAATGCGTTAAAGCCGGATCTGGTGCTGTTCCCGGGTGACATGATCGACGACGATCTGGATGCTTATCTTGGCCAAGGCATTGACGGAATCTTGTCAGGCATCCGTTCTACATACGGGGTATATGCTTCGCTTGGCAACCATGACCGCTTCGAAGGTGACATTAAAGAGCTGATTGAAGCACTGGAGCGCAGCGGGATGACCGTGCTGTATGATGAGGCGGCAGCCGTCGAGGACTTGATGATTGCCGGGCGACGGGACAAGCAGGATACGGAGCGTGCCCCATTATCCGAGATCCTGAAGGAGGCCGACAAGACGCGGCCCATTCTTCTTCTGGATCATCAGCCGAATGCGCTGGATGAGGCCAAGGAGCAGGGCGTGGACCTGGTCGTATCGGGCCATACCCACCGCGGGCAGGTATTCCCGGCTCACCTGATTACCGGGGCGTTGTTTGAAAATGATTGGGGTTATTTGAAAAAAGGACAAATGCACTCCATCGTTTCCTCGGGCTATGGATTTTGGGGACCGCCGATCCGGCTCGGCTCCCGCTCCGAAATCGTGCAAATTCATGTCGCGTTTCAGCCATAATACAACGTGGGCCACCGGTTAACGGTGGCCTTTTGGTGCTCAAATGCTCAAGATTTGGCCGCTTAGCTCTTCGTTGAATAGATTTCCGTAAATTTTCACTTTATTTTTTCATACTAATTGCGTTATACTTCATTCATTCGGAATTATCACATTACACGTAAGCATGAGATTGATTTTTTCTTACCATGCAGATTTTGCACAAATCGAAATCGACTTTCAATCAGCAATTATTAGAGCGAAACGGTTTGGTCGCCTATGACATTGTACTTGGGAGCGGCTGGAATTGAATTGTTGCAAAATGCTGAACATACGTGTTCTCGTATATGTGCAGGGATTGGCCTGCATGTTTCTACCCGATCACCGGAAATGATTGGACTACGGGATACAGCGGCAGCGACGGACAAGCTATGAGGGCCACGGCCCATCTTGCAGCTTTCGGCGTATTATTGCTGCTTATGCCCATTTGTTTCTTTTCCCGGCGATAACGGCGAAAGAAGGAGATGGGCTTTTCGTGCTTGGAATGTGTACAAAATTGAAGGGGGAGCATCATGCAATTACTGCAGAACAAAGTGAAAGAGGAAGGCATCGTACTTAGCGGACAGGTGCTGAAAGTGGATTCGTTCCTGAACCACCAGATGGATCCGGTACTCATGAAAGAGGTAGGCAAGGAATTTACGCGGCGGTTCAAGGATGAGAACGTCACCCGTGTATTGACCATTGAATCCTCGGGCATCGCGCCGGGCATCATGACCGCCCTCGAGATGGACGTGCCGATGATCTTTGCACGGAAGCAGAAGTCGCTGACGCTCCGTGAGGATATCTTCGTGGAGAAAGTCTATTCCTTCACCAAGCAAGAGACGAATGAAATTACCGTTTCAAAGAAATTCATCAAGCCGGGCGACCGCGTCCTGATCGTCGATGACTTTCTGGCCAACGGCGAGGCTGCATTCGGCCTGGCCCGAATCGTTGAGCAGGCCGGCGCCGAGGTTGTCGGCATCGGAATCGTGATCGAAAAAGCGTTCCAGCCGGGCGGACGGCTGCTCGCGGAAGCAGGCTACCGGGTGGAATCGCTCGTACGCATTGCATCGCTTGAAGACGGAACAGTAACTTTTGCATAGGTAACAAGCCATACAACAATCAATTAGGAGGAATTCAAGAGCCATGGAAGAACAGAAACAAGCGGTGCTGGAGCCGATCTTTGATAAACGCCGGAATCCGGGCAAGACCTTTTCACTTGGTTTGCAGCATGTGCTTGCCATGTACGCGGGAGCCATTATTGTACCTCTGATCGTGGGGAACGCGCTTGGGTTGACGACGGAGCAGCTGACCTACCTCATTGCGATCGATTTGCTTGCATGCGGTGTGGCGACATTGCTTCAGGTATTTGGCAATAAGTATTTCGGCATCGGGCTTCCGGTTATGCTCGGATGCGCGTTTCAAGCCGTTGGTCCCATGATCATCATCGGCCAGCAGCATGGCTTGTCCGCTATATATGGAGCGATCATCGCCTCCGGCTTGTTCGTCATTCTCTTCTCGGGCCTGTTCGGCAAGCTGATCAAGGTGTTCCCGCCGGTCGTAACGGGCTCTGTCGTTACGATTATCGGCCTGACGCTGATTCCGGTAGCTCTTAATGATCTGGGCGGCGGTCAAGGCAGCGAGGATTTCGGCAGTGCCTTGAATATCTCGCTCGGCTTTGGCGTCCTTGCTTTCATTATTCTTATGAATCGCTTTGCCAAAGGCTTCTTGCGTTCGATTTCCGTTCTGCTCGGCCTGATCCTCGGAACGATCGCCGCAGCGCTGTTCGGAGGGCTTGATCTGACCCCGCTGCGTGAAGCGGGCTGGTTCCGTGCACCGCAGCCGTTCTATTTCGGTACTCCGGAATTTAAGCTGATGCCGGTTCTGACGATGATTCTGGTTGCGATTGTCAGCGTGGCGGAATCCACGGGCGTATTTATGGCTCTCGGTAAAATTGTGGACCGCGATATCAAATCCAAGGACCTGGCCCGGGGCTATCGCGCGGAAGGTCTTGCGATTGTGGTCGGCGGTATTTTTAACTCGTTCCCGTACACGACGTATTCCCAGAACGTCGGCCTGATTCAAATGAGCCGCGTGAAGACGCGCGACGTCATTGTCGTTGCGGGCGGCCTGCTCGTGCTGATCGGTTTCGTGCCGAAGATTGCGGCATTGACCCAGCTTGTACCGACATCCGTTCTCGGCGGAGCTATGGTTGCCTTGTTCGGGATGGTCGTCTCCTCTGGCATTCGCATGCTGGGCGACCAGGTGGATTTGAACCGTCATGAGAATCTGTTCATTATCGCCTGCTCTGTCGGCATGGGGCTTGGGGTAACAACGGTGCCGGGGCTGTTCGAGAGCCTGCCGGAAAACTTCCGCATTCTTGCCGATAATGGCATCGTCGTCGGCAGCGTGACGGCGATCGTGCTCAATCTGATCTTTAACGGGTTGAAATATACGAAGCCTGCTATGAAGCAGGGCGATGCAGCCGAAGGGCACGCCGCATAAAGGATGCAGCTCCTAAGCTAAGGCTGGCTGCGCCGGTTTAGTAGATATCCATGGAATTCTTCCTTATATAAATGATGACGCAAAACGGCCGCAAGCCCTGTTCACAGGGCTTGCGGCCGTTTTCATAGAGCGGGGATTGCTCAAATCCGCTGCATCTGCTTTTCGGCGATGGCTCCAATCCAGGGAAGCTTGTACCATTTTCCCTGAATGGCGTTGGCCATCAGCACGAGCCACAGCACCACGCCGACCAGCGCCAGCAGAGCCGAAGCGAGCAGCCCGATAATCGGAACTGCGCCTGACAGCAGATGTGCAATCGCCAGAACCGCAAAGGTCATTAAGGACTGCAGCGCATGGAAGATTACGTAGCGGCTTCTTTTCTCTAACGCCAGAAACAGAATTCCTCCGACCATGGGGAACAGGTAGCAGAGCGTTGCAGCCAGATTCTCGGGAAGTCCTGTGGACGATTTGAAAGGGGACAATGTCATCAACTCCTTGTCTTGAGCACCGTTCATTTCGGCAGGTCAAGCTGTATACCTTACCTTATGAACGGTTTGGACAAAGTATGATGCTTATTGTCCCCGATCCTATTTCATTTTCAGGCTGAGCAAATAGTGCACCAGCGCATCCTGCTGCTCCTTCGTAAAGCCTGTGCCGTCATCCACCCAAAATTCATGGCCTTGCCCCGTGACATGGGTGTCCCTGAGCCGGGAATCCTTCCGGTTGGCATCGATGACCTGCTGTCTAAGCCGCCGGTCGATCATCGCCTTCAAGCTGTTGTAAGGGTCCGGCTCGATTCCCTTCATAAGGGTTTCGGAAAGCCCTGCCTGCGACAGCTCGGGGCCGACGGCCACACCGCCGTCATGGAGATACGGTGCTGACCACCGCAGACCCATCAGTCCTTTCACCTTATAGCCGCCTCTTCCGTTATGCCCAAATCCAAGCGCAATCTGCTTCGGATCGATGTGCTCCATCGGCACTTTGACCACCTTGGCGTCAGGGGGGATGGGTACAGGCGTGTCCGGCGCGTAGAACAGCGCTTCTCCGAAGTCCTTTTTCGTCCGTTGAAAGGCCTTCGCTCTGGACGGCTCGGTACCGACCTCATTAACCGGCAGGATGCGATTGTTCGTAAAATAATCGCCTGCATGGCACGTAATGCACTGTGCTTTTTTGAATACTTCAGCCCCGAGGCTTATCGTCTTGGCGTCTGCACCTTTCTTAGTTGTCTCCGGAGGCCGGATCGTATTCTGGTAAGCGGACATGGCAGTGACCTGTTCACCTGCCCTGTAGCCGGGCGAGCTGATATATAGACCATTCGGAGCAATCGGCGATACCTTCGGGAAGTTCGGCATTTTAATGACCTCATTAACGCCGGGCGTTCCGGGATTCGGGTCCTGCTTGTTGAAAAATTCGGTCGGTGTAAGCCCGCTGTTGGGGTCATAGCGGAACTTCCGGCTTGGGGCATTTTGCAAGATGGTACCGACGTAAAGTTCCTTATCGATACCGAGTAGAACCTCGCTCACCTCGGTCTGGCTGAGCGTATCCGTATTCTGGGCGTGGACGTTGTTGCCGAAGGTGCTTAACCCGCTGAACCCGCCGGCCATGGCAAAGCCGCTCCAGCTGAACGGGTGGCCGCCTTTAGTGAACATGTCGGGAATCTGGGTAACGTTGCTGATCATATCCACCGTTGTATCGAAGCTTCCCGGCACCCATTTGACCAGATTATCGTCAACGGCCTTCTCGAGCATATCCGGGTCGGGCAAAGGTTCTGCCTTTCCTTTGGAGTTGATTACCGTCCGGTTCTGGTCTTTCACATAATCCACAAGCTTGGCTACATCGGTATGCGTGAAATAGGCTGAGCTGTTAGGAGCCAGCGCGAGCAGCAGTCCCAGGTTCAGATCGGAATTCGGAGCACCCTCCACAATTTTACCGGTATCCCGGTTGACCGTAGCATGGCATGCCATGCAGCTGACGCCGAGCTTGGTCCTGCCCTCGACGTACCGGAAGGTGACTCCGATCGGGGCATGGGCTCCTTTGGGTACATCGAAGCCGGTGGCAATTTTATCTCCTTTGCGGAACGTTTTTCCCCCGACCGTAATGTCTTCATCCAGTTCAACCTGAAGATTGTCCGTTCCCTTTCCTTTCAAGTCGGCGACGGCCTTGAGAATGCCTTTCAGCTTCATCGGGCCGTCAATGATGCCCACGATATCCGTTAAGAACACTTCATTGCCGAACGACTCCTTGTAAAGCGTGCGCCTGCCGAGCGCAAGTAAATCCTCTGTGATCTCGACGGCTCCGTTACCAGGCTTGAGACGGGGATCGGGATCCTGCAGAGCGGTTCCCGGAACGGTCAGCGTCTTGCCCCAGATATCATACTGGCGTATTGCGTTACGCTGAAGAAGAACTTGAAGAGCTTGAGTATTTTCGAGCTTGCTTTTGGGCGGAATATAGGCATATTCAAGCCCTCTGATATCGACGGCGAGCCATATTCCGCAGATGACAGCCAGTGGGATGAGAAGCCTAAGCCATCTGGATGTTGTCATATTCTTATTCACCCTTTGCATGAGAGCAGTACGAATGTGCTTCTGCTCACGGAAGAACAGTTACCGCGGATCCGGATGTCTGTTCATTGAAGTATATCGCATCGCAGTTTCGTTTGTTCGCCGCTGAATCGGCCGCATCGTTTTGTTTCATTTAAAATAAACCGTGTCAGTCGATTTCTACGTGGCGGAACGGGGAATCGATATTGACCTGCTTGTCCGGCCCTTTCTCTTTCGGAACGAGACGTTCATCGGTTCGTCCCTGGTGATGGTTCTCGAAATCGTATTCGGACAGCTTCCATTCCGTAGAGCCTTTTTGCGGATCGAAAGGAAAGGTCTCTCCGCGCTTTAAATATTCCTCCCGGCCCCATTCGTTGGTATAGGTGCCGTCTACTTCAACTTCATCCCTTGAAATCGGTGGCAGATCTTTGTCCTTGCCGGCCATGTTGCATGCTCCTCTCAGCTTGAAATTTAGTAATGATTCATATCGCATAAAGTAACCAGAACCGGGGAGGACTATCCGTATCATTCGAGATTTCAGGATAACGAGTTGAATTTGGACTGCAAGAGCCCGATAAGGTGCCGTTCCAGAAGAATTCTTGGATTTCGCCAACGGCTTACCTTGCTGTCAGCCGTAAAAACGACCACAGCGTCGAGCTTGGGGAGCAAATAGATCTGCTGACCGCCATGGCCGTGGGCCAGCGCGAAGGGAGTTCCGCTTAGGGTGCCCGTCCACCACTGATATCCATAATCGCCGAAGGCGGGGTATCCCTCAGCCTGAGAAGTCAGAGCCTCGCTCAGCCAGCCTTCCGGGATCAGCTCATGACCTTCCCATCGTCCGCCGTTCAGGCAGCATAGCCCGAATTTGGCCATGTCCCTAGAAGTCAGGTACAAGCCGATGTGCCCCATGCTGTGGCTTTCCGGGCTCGGGGTCCAGGCTGCGTGATCGATGCCAAGCGGCTCGAACAGATTCGCTCTGCCATAGGCATACGCATCTTTGCCGCAGGCCTCGGTCAGGGCAACGGAGAGCAGATGCGAGTCCGTGCTGCGGTATTGAAACACGCCCATGTGCTCCTCCATGATCGGGAGCGAAAGCGCGAAGGAGGTCCAGCTGCGGCTGCGATGAAAGCGGTGAATGAGCGGCTCCCCGAGCTTTTTGCCCGTCTGCCAGGCGAAGCCGGAGGTCATCGTCAGCAGATGACGAAGCGTCACTTTACCGAGGAGGGGATGCGCCCGACTTGGGATATACCTGCTGAGCACATCCGTTACCGGTGTATCCAGATCCGGGAGCTCGGATCGGGAAACGGCAATGCCAATCAGGATTGATGTGAAGCTCTTGGTTGCGGACCTGAGATCGTTCAATGACTGGGCCGTATGCCCGCCGTAGTATCGCTCATACAACAGTTTGCCGGCATGAACGAACAGGAAGCTCCGCATTTTCGGATACTGATTCCGGATTAGGCTGTCCACCTTGTCCAGCGGATCGCGGGCAAGCCCGAGCTCCTCCGGTTCGGCAGCTGGAAACGGCGAGCTGGCAATGACGGGAGCGCGCATGATCGGCTTAGGCTTCATCATGTCCTTCCAGACCTCCTTCATGTACAAGAAATAGGGATGGTTGTATGTATCTTAACCAAATTTACGCATGAGGGAGCTGTACATAAAATATGGGCAAAAAAACATTTTTTTGGGAAAGATGAAACAAACAGAAGAATATGATACAATATATTAATGATTCAGATGCATGCTGCTAGGGTATGTATAGTGTCAGGTGTACTTGGTTAGTTGCTGAATATCAACCTATGGTCACCGTAAGAACTGCAATATGGCTTCATCTTTAATTAATGGGGTAGATCTTTTCGGCATTCTCTTTAAACGGAGTTTTTTAATTCCACACGTTTTAGGAGGGATCCATCATGGCAACGAAAGGTCACAATGAGGTTAAGGAAAGTCTGCGGGAAATGACACGAATTTTCCGGCCTAAAGATCCGAAAAAATTTGTAAAGGAGTATGTCCGGAAATACCATATTATGGGAGGTTATGAAGAAGAGCTCACCCTCGTCGTCGAGCATGAGCTTGGGAAGATGAATTCCTCCGTATCCTGACCGTTAGCGCACCTGAACGATAGAAATATCGCTATTAGCATGTTTCACCTTGTTACTACGTATATGGTTAAACCGTTTTCGGGTATTACCCGAAGGCGGTTTTTTTGCTTATTGGGGCTTAAGTCGTCCTCCGTAAAGGCTGTGCACAGCTGGCTCTTTTATAAGACGGGAACGGGCCTTCAGAGAATATCCATCCAAGATAGGCATTCGAGGCTTTTCATCCCTGCGGTTAATTATCGCTTAGTCCCGGACATATATTGATAGCAGTTGGCGAAGCCATATAAGGGAGTGGGCGGATGTGAGAATACAGCTGAAGAGCGCCGAAGAGATCGGATATATGCGGGAAGCCGGCCGCATACTTGCGGCATGCCACCGGGAGATTGCAAAGCACATCAAGCCGGGCGTGAGCACGTTGGAGATTGATGGGCGTGTAGAGGACTTTCTAAAGAAAAAGGGGGCGACTCCCGAACAGAAGGGGTATAAAGGATTTCCTTATGCCACATGTGCTTCGGTTAACGAGGTGGTGTGTCATGGGTTTCCGGATGACCGGCCGCTGCGGGAGGGAGACGTCGTGACGATCGATATGGTCGTGAACAAGAATGGCTGGCTGGCGGACTCGGGCTGGACTTATGCGGTTGGCCAAGTCAATCCTGCTGTCATGAAGCTGATGAAGCGAACGCATGAAGCCCTATTCAAGGGAATTGAGCAGGCAAGACCCGGGGCCGCCATGGGGAATATCGGGCATGCGATCCAAGAGGTTGCGCAGAGGGAAGGCTACGGGATCGTGATGTCTTTGGTCGGGCACGGGATCGGACGGCAGCTTCATGAACCGCCGGATGTCCCCAGCTATGGCACATTAGGCAGAGGATTAAAGCTGAAGGCGGGGATGGTCATTACAATCGAGCCGGTGTTTACGTTAGGGTCCTCCGGTGCGGTATTCTGGGGGGACGACGGCTGGACGATATCGAGCGCGGACGGGTCGATCGGCGTTCAGTATGAGCATACGATCGCCATCACGAAGGAAGGTCCGTTCGTTCTGACGGATTAAGATTCGGAAAAATATCGCATAATGATAGGAGGAACCTTGCTGGCCGGAGATGGCTTGCTTAAGGGACCTCCTTTTCGATGGTCGATTCAAAACGGAGAAATGACTGTATATAATGCATAGAACGTTGTCGTACAAGCTCCGGTGAAGATTGTCGAACCATAGGGCACGGGATGGGAGATAAGCCGTGAAAGCGATTGCAAATTCAGTAACGGCGGGACTTTGACGACTTTTCGAACAATTTGTGAACTCCCTGTGAATGATTGACAAAAGCAACCCGTGAACTTATATTTAATAAGTGATTGCTTTAATTGACAGGATTACTTCATCCGTGATTGTGCAGGTAGATTACCGCTGTTTGCGCCGGATGGTAGTCTACGAAAATCGGAAAAGTGGGGTAGATCAATGATGAAACGGTGGCAGGCTGTAAAGCGTCTTCTTCCCTTGTTGGCCATGTTTGCTTTGGTGTTATCCGGATGCGGCCGGGAGGATTTGTCGGTCCTTAGACCTCAAGGTCCGGTGGCGCAGGGTCAATTGGATTTAATTAAGCTGGCCATTTCGATTATGATCGTCGTAATGGTCGTTGTATTTGGCATCGCCGCGTACGTGCTTGTTAAATTCCGCAAGAAAAAGGGACAGGATAAGATTCCGGAGCAAGTCGAAGGGAACCACAAGCTTGAGATTATTTGGACGGCTATTCCGCTGCTCCTGGTGCTCGTGCTTGCAATTCCTACTATTCAAAAGGTGTTCGCTTACGGCGAAAACGACTGGAACAATCCGGATGCAGTGAAGGTAGAGGTTACTTCTCACCAATTCTGGTGGGAGTTTAATTATCCCGACTACGGTGTTAAGACGGCTCAAGAGCTTGTCATTCCTGTAGGTAAGAAAATTGCTTTCCAATTGAAAACGAACGATGTGCTTCACTCCTTCTGGGTGCCGTCGCTCGGCGGCAAGATGGATACGAACACAGAAGGCAGCGTCAACTACATGACCCTGATTGCCGACAAGGCGGATACATACATTGGTAAATGCGCAGAGTTGTGCGGGCCTTCCCATGGATTCATGGAATTCCGGGTGAAAGCGGTTGATGATGCGACATTTGACAATTGGGTAGCAGCATTTAAAGCACCTGCTGTGCTTCCAGAAGATCCGGCACTTGCCGAGAAGTTCAAGACCAACTGCCTTTCTTGCCATGCTGTGGGCGACCAAGGCGGATCGGTGGGTCCTAACTTGACCGGTATGGGATCACGTGAGACCGTAGCGAGTATCTTGCTGAACGATATAAGCGGCGAACCAGGCTCGAAGCCGACGAAGGACAACCTGGTGGAATGGCTGTCGGAGCCACAGGCTGTAAAACCTGGAAACACGATGCCTAATCCGAAGGATCTCGGCTTTACCGATCAAGAGATCGAGCAAATCGCCGATTACCTGGCCAATTATAAGTTGGATTATTAATACAGCAAGAACTTTAAAAGGGGGTACAAACCTTGGCTCATGCTCATGCTCATAGCCATAGCGTCAAGCGCTACTCGGGGTTAATGGATTGGCTTACAACCGTTGACCACAAGAAAATCGGAATATTATACCTGATAGCGGGCGGCTTGTTCTTTGGTATCGGCGGTATTGAAGCAATTCTGATCCGCCTGCAGCTGATCAAACCGATGAACGATTTGGTATCGGCTCAGGTATTTAACGAATTGATTACGATGCACGGAACGACGATGATCTTCCTCGGCGTCATGCCGGTCATCTTCGCTTTGATGAACGCGGTGGTTCCGCTTCAGATCGGCGCGCGGGACGTCGCGTTTCCGTTTTTGAACTCGCTTGGCTTTTGGACGTTTTTGTTCGGTGGACTATTGCTTAACCTTAGCTGGATTATGGGCGGCGCTCCGGATGCGGGCTGGACTTCCTATACGCCATTGTCCACAACTGAGTATTCCTCTACGCACGGCGTAGACTTCTATACCATCGGCTTGCAGATAGCAGGTCTTGGTACATTGATCGGCGGTATCAACTTCCTGGCTACCATCATCACGATGCGTGCTCCGGGAATGTCCTTCATGAGAATGCCTATGTTTACTTGGACTTCTTTCATTACATCGGCAATGATCCTGTTTGCATTCCCTGCGATTACCGTAGGTCTCGTATTGCTCAGCTTCGACCGGTTGCTGGGCGCGAACTTCTTTGACGTTGCGGCAGGCGGAAGCCCTGTATTGTGGCAGCATATTTTCTGGATTTTCGGTCACCCTGAAGTGTATATTCTGATTTTGCCGGCTTTCGGTATCATTTCCGAAGTCATTCCGACCTTCTCGCGTAAACGGTTGTTCGGATACAGCTCCATGGTGTTTGCGACCATCCTGATCGCCTTCCTGGGCTTCATGGTTTGGGCTCACCATATGTTTACGACAGGTCTTGGACCGGTAGCGAACGCATTGTTCGCCATTGCAACGATGCTGATAGCAGTACCTACGGGTATTAAGATCTTTAACTGGCTCTTCACCATGTGGGGCGGACAAATCCGCTTCACCAGCGCGAACTTGTTCGCGATCGGTTTCGTGCCGACGTTCGTTATGGGCGGCGTGACCGGGGTTATGCTGGCATCGGCTCCCGCCGACTTCCAGTTCCACGACACGTATTTCGTAGTCGCGCACTTCCACTATGTTATTGTAGGCGGCTTGGTATTCGGTCTGTTCTCCGGACTTCATTACTGGTGGCCTAAGATGTTCGGCCGGATGCTGAACGAACCGCTTGGCAAATGGACGTTCTGGACGTTCGCCATCGGTTTCCATCTGACGTTCTTTGTACAGCACTTCCTGGGCTTGCTCGGTATGCAACGCCGGATCGTGTCGTACCTGCCGAACCAAAACTTTGACACATTGAACTTTATTAGTACAATCGGCGCGATCTTGATGGGCGTCGGCGTATTGCTCTTCCTGGCTAACGTCGTCGTGACGGCGAGAAAACCTTCCGGTGTTGCGAACGATCCATGGGAAGACGGTCGTACCCTCGAGTGGAGTATTCCTTCTCCGCCGCCTGAGTACAACTTTAAGCAAATCCCGCTTGTTCGCGGTCTTGACGCTTTCTGGAAAGAGAAAATGGCAGGCAACAAGGAGATGACTCCGTCGGAGCCGCTCGGCCCGATCCACATGCCGTCGCCAAGCATTCTTCCGTTCGTCATGTCGCTTGGTTTGTTCATCGCGGGTCTTGGCTTCATGTTCAGCACAGAGGAATTCTCGAATTCGTTCATGAGCCTAATCTTTAACAAATACATCGTTATGATTGTCGGTCTTGTCATTACGTTCGCTGCAATGATTGCACGTTCCGTATTCGATGACCATGGTTATCACATCGAGACTGAAGAACTCGAAGGGGAGGGGAAAGCATGAGCGCACACGCTGAACATGTAAATGGAGAGCTTCCTCACGAGCCGGAGAAGGCAACGCTCGAGGGCCGCAATAAGGTCTTGGGCTTCTGGCTCTTCCTTGGCGGTGAAGCCGTGCTCTTCGGTACGCTGTTTGCAACATTTTTGGCCCTGCGCCATCAGAACAACGAGGGCCCGACAGCAGCCGAACTGTTCTCGCTGCCGATTACGGCAGCAGCGACTCTGATCTTGCTTGTCAGCTCCCTGACCAGTGTGTTTGCCATCCAGGCTATGCACCGGCATAATCTCGAGAAGCTGAAGCTTTGGCTGATCGTTACCGTTGTTCTTGGTCTCGGCTTCCTTGGACTTGAGATTTATGAATTCTATGAGTATGTCGCCCATGAATCGTTCGACATGAAGACGAGTGCATTCTCGTCCTCGTTCTACACATTAGTCGGATTCCACGGTGCCCACGTTGCATTCGGGGTTGTGTGGATCAGCCTGCTGATCGCTCAGCTGTTCAAAAAAGGGTTAACCGTCGTGACAGCACCTAAGGTTTACGTGTCTGCGATGTACTGGCACTTTATCGACGTTGTATGGGTGTTCATCTTCTCGGTCGTATACCTTCTTGGAAAGGTGGGCTAAGATATGACAGCGAATCAACAATCCAATGAGGGGCATACGGTGAAGCACCGCCATCGTACCGAAGGCCCTGAGAAACATATTATTGTCTTTATCTTCTCCATCATCCTGACTGCCATCGCGTTTGCCGCGGTTGCGGCCGGCGGCGTGAATCCTGCATTTACCATCATTCTTTTGCTGGTGATGGCGATCCTGCAAGTATTCGTGCAGATGGGGTACTGGATGCACCTTAAGGATAAAGGTCATCTGATGCCGATCGTGTTCATGATCGGGGGCTTCTTCGTAGCAAGCACCTGTATCATCATGGCATTGTTCTGGGTTTGGTGGTAAAATGAAAAAGAGGAGGGCTAATAGCCCCCTCTTTTTTTAAGTCGTAGGAAGGTGTCACAATTTCGACTAGAATTTAACCCGTTATGGGGAGGTTTTTGCATGCTGGGCTTAGAATATTTTAGTTTTGCGGATAAATGGAGTCCTTTGTTTCTGGCGTTCATGCTGCTTGTGACCGCTGCCTATTTCTTGTTCACGGGACCGCTGAGCAGCCGGTTTAAAGGCCATGCTCCGGTGTCGGCAGGCCGGAAGACCTTATTCGTTGCAGGTATGTTCACGCTCTACCTTGCCCAGGGCGGACCGATCAGCTTGCTGGGCCATACGATGTTCTCGTTTCATATGGTCAGCATGGCAATGTCCTACCTGATGGCTACTCCGCTCC
This sequence comes from Paenibacillus sp. FSL W8-0919, assembly GCF_038003785.1. Classification (NCBI taxonomy): domain Bacteria; kingdom Bacillati; phylum Bacillota; class Bacilli; order Caryophanales; family Paenibacillaceae; genus Paenibacillus; species Paenibacillus sp. FSL W8-0919. Next base: position 474,382 of record NZ_JBBOPV010000001.1, on the reverse strand, counting down.
TGATTCTGGGTATCCCGGTATGGATGTGGCGCGCCTTTGATAGAGTGAATCCGTTTAAGAAGCTCGGTTTCCTCACTCGTCCGGTTGTGGCTGCGATTTTATTCAACGGCTTGTTCTCGTTCTACCACTTCCCAGTGATTCATGACTTTGTCATGCTCAATTTCTGGGTGCATCGTCTGTACTATCTGATCTTGTTCATTGCTTCACTTGTGATGTGGTGGGCGATTCTGAATCCGATCCCTGAAAAGGACAAGACGACAGGGCTGGCGAAGATGGGATACATCTTCCTCAATATGGTGCTGCTGACGCCGGCTTGTGCGCTGATTATCTTTTCGAGCGAGCCGATGTATGCGACCTACAGCGATCCTGCCATTTGGGCAAAAGCGATGGGATACTGCGTATCCGATACGTCCGGACTGCTCACTCAATTCGGAGGCCCGGAGTATTTCGGATATTTGGAGCCTGCGATTGACCAGCGGGTCGGCGGGATCATCATGAAATTCTTCCAAGAGATTATCTTCGCTTCCATGCTCGCATACGTATTCTTCCATTGGTACAAGCGTGAAAATAAGGAGGACGATCCATTGCCTACCGAGGTTCCGCCGGGCAAGCTGAACCAGGCATAATGAGGATTATTTTTTGAAGGGGGATCTACATGGATTTGTTCTTTCTCTTTCCCACGATCAGTACAACCTTCATCGTGATCAGCGCCGTGCTGGTCGCCATCGGTTGGGGACTGATTATCAAGGGAAAACGGGAGGCTCACAAAAAAACGATGATTTGGGCTGCCGTGGCAGCTATCATCTTCTTTATTATTTATTCTTCCCGGACGGTGTTCATCGGGAACACCTCGTGGGGCGGTCCGGATAGCCTGAAGCCGTATTATCAGACATTCCTGATCTTCCATATCGTGCTGGCCACGGTGGCCGCCGTCTTCGGAATCACCACGCTGGTTCTTGGCTTCAAAGAAAAGTTTGCGAAGCACCGCAAATGGGGCCGAGTGACCTCGATCATCTGGTTTATTACAGCGATCACAGGCGTTGCGGTATACACGCTGCTCTACCTGATGTATCCGGGGGGACACACCCAGCCGGTGTGGAAAGTTATATTTGGCTTATAAATGGAGGAACACCCGTCAGAGCGATCTGGCGGGTGTTTTTACATTTATAAGGCTGGATTTCAGGCAGTGGGGTCAGGGAGTACAGTCGCTCCGGTCGCTGTTGAAATCGGGAAACCTGAATTATTAATGAGGTTAATGGAGTTTCCCGATTTCAAAGGCGAACGCCAGGTCTCCTCCGCGCCTGTACTCCCCTCTAGCAGGGAAGCCCGACGACCCAGCCGCAGCCGAGTCAATGGAGGAACACCCGCAAGGATCTCTCTAGCGGGTGTTTTGTTGCTGAGGGGGCAGGCAGCTGGCCTGGGAGTTAGCTGTGAGAGGAAACAGCTTGCAGGCCCGGGGAGTACAGTAGCTCCGGTCGCTGTTGAAATCGGGAAACCTGAACGTTAATGAGGGTTAATGAAGTTTCCCGATTTCAAAGGCGAACGCCAGGTCTCCTCCGCGCCTGTACTCCCCTCTAGCAGGGAAGCTCGATGACCCAGCCGCAGCCGTGTCAATGGAGGAACACCCGCAAGGATCACGCTGCGGGTGTTTGGTGTAGGAGGGGGGCAGGTGCAGCAGCTTCGCGGTTTCAGCTGCGGGAAGAAACAGGCAATTGGCCCGGGGAGTACAGTAGCTCCGGTCGCTGTTGAAATCGGGAAACCTGAACGTTAATGAGGGTTAATGGAGTTTCCCGATTTCAAAGGCGAACGCCAGGTCTCCTCCGCGCCTGTACTCCCCTCTAGCAGGGAAGCCCGACGACCGAGCCGCAGCCGAGTCAATGGAGGCACACCCGCAAGGATCACTCTTGCGGGTGTTTGGTGTAGGAGGGGGGCAGGTGCAGCAGCTTCGCGGTTTCAGCTGAAGGAAGAAACAGGAAATTAGCCCGGGGAGTACAGTCGCTCCGGTCGCCTTCACATTATTTTACAAATGCTATTGACACTGTTTATATACACACTGTATACTGTGTATAAAGATATACACAGTGAGCACAGTGATCATTACATAATCACAGTATCGGATCAATCAAACCAATTCATAACGCGAAATATTAACAAGGTTAATGTGGGGAAAGGATGAGGCCAGTTGCAGCACATGCTTCATAACGCGATGAAAATCGTCAGGAAAGATTTTGCCAGCGATAAGCTTCAAATATTATGGACCCTGATCTTTATGATATACATGGGATTCGCGACAAGCGTAGTCATGAACGAGCAGTTCGAGCATTTGAACGAATATGTGAACCCGCTGGTAGATTTTCTGCTAGTCCTCTACGCGCCGCTGATGGGCCTCACGTTTAATCGCAGGTCGTTCCGGTATATCAACGAGGATTCTTACACACAGATGCTGTACTATTACCGGAGCCTCCCGGTTCCGGCCTATGCGATCTTTATCAGCCGGATCATTAACGCGATCATCGCCTATGTGATTAACGGCATCGTATTTTTCGGAGTCGCCTACGCGATCGCCAATCAAATGCGAGAGGCAGTGGATATCGCCAGCTACGCCGCATTTGTCATCAGCTGGATCGGCATTGGGTTTTTATTGACTGGATTTTATATTTACTGGGAGAACATGGGGAGCGGCAAGGCTTACCTGGGGAAAACCCTCATACTCATGATCGTCACGGTCGTTGCAGCAGGTACGCTCAGCTTGCTTGGATACAGCATGTTCAAATTCGTTATGGATTCGGCCATGAGATGGAAGCTGCTATCCCCGGTTATGTGGGGATCACTGATCATTGGATTAGGCGGAATGCTGCTGATGAGCAGACTGACCTATATCCGGCAGCAAACCCGGGATTTATCGTAATTAATTGGATTTATAAGCAGAAGAAATAGGGGGACCCCATAAGGATATGGAAAAAGCGAGGTGGTAGAAGGTGCGAATTCCGATTCAGATTAACGAAAATAGCGCAGAGCCTTTATATCACCAGATAGAGACACAGCTGCGCTCGCTCATTATCAGCGGTCAGATCGAGGAGGGGACATTATTGCCGTCCATACGGGAATTTGCCGGAAATCTGAATTGTAGTGTGATCACGGTACGCAGGGTGTACCAGGATTTGGAGAGTGAGGGCCTTCTTCGCACCAGACAGGGTACGGGAACCTTCGTTGCCGGTGTCGGCGACCAGGCAAGGGAGCAATTTAAACGCGATGCCGTAATCGAAGCCTTAAACCTGGCCGTAGATCGAGGGCTTGCCGTCCAGATGAAACAAGAGGAGTTAACTGAGCTGTTCATGGAAGTTGTCCGCGAACGATATCAATCACGGGGAGGTCATTAACGAATGGAACCACATGTCATTGAGTTTCGTAACGTCATGAAACGGCGTCGAACGAAAACCATCGGACCCATCCAATTATCGATTCCTCAAGGGTATATCGTTGCGCTGGTGGGACCGAACGGATCGGGGAAAAGCACCTTGCTGAACATGATGATCCAGACGGTGTTCCCGGATGAAGGGGAGGTTACCTGGTTCGGTGAATCGTATTCGAAGGAGCTGCCGATCGAGGTTCGAAAGCAGATGGCTTTTGTGCCTGAGCAGCTGAGCGTGGAAGAACAGCATATGACGGCGGATCAGGCGGCTACCTTTCGTGCATCCTGGTATGACAATTGGGACGGGTACTTTTTTGACGAGCTGATGTCAAGGTTCGATGTTCCACGCGGCGTGAAGCTCCGCAAAATGTCGAAGGGCGAACGGCGGAAATTCGAGATCGCCGCTGCGCTGGCCCCAAGGCCGAAGCTGCTGCTGCTGGATGAGCCGTCGTCGGGACTTGACCCGTTTGCCTGGAAGCAGATGATTGACCAGCTGCACAAGCTGATGAAGTCCATCGACACGACGATTATTCTCTCCACCCATGTGGTGGATGAAATCCGGCGTCTTGCGGACTACGTGATTTTGATTCATCATGGCAAGCTGCTCGGCATGGTCGAGAAGGATTCGCTGCTCGATAATTGGAAGGAATGCTGGATTCAAGGCGATGCCTCCATCGTGCGTGAACTGCCGGGGATTATCAGCAGCAGGCAGGAGAATGCGACAACGATATCTTTTGTGACGACGGAATGCTTGGAAGTTGAGAATATTCTACGGTCAGCAGGAATGACCTTTATCCAGACCCGCTCGCTGGAGCTGGACGAAGTGCTTCGTTTATGGATCGATGGCCATCAACCTGCCGGCATACAGAAATAGGAGAGGGGAATAAGAAATGCAACGATTACTATTGGATAATGTCGTTAAAATTTATGCGGACAAAACCGCGGTGAACCGGATTTCGCTACAAGTGGAGGAAGGCGAAATTTACGGACTCCTGGGCGCCAACGGTGCAGGGAAGACAACGACCATGCGGATGGTGCTCGGCCTGATCTACCCGGATGACGGGACGATTCTTTACAACGGCAAGCCTTACAGTAAGGAACTTAGACATATTATGGGTTATCTGCCGGAAGAGCGCGGATTGTATCCGAAGGTGAAGGTCAGCGAGCAGATTACGTATCTCGGCCAGCTTCGCGGCATGTCCGCCAAGGACGCCGACAAGAGCCTCAAGTACTGGCTTGAGCGGTTCGAAGTACCGGAATATTACGATAAGAAGATTGAAGAGCTGTCGAAGGGGAACCAGCAGAAAATGGGCTTTATCGCAGCCGTCATCCATAACCCGCAAATCTTGATTCTGGACGAGGCGTTCAGCGGTCTTGATCCGGTTAACGTAGAGCTGCTGAAATCCACCGTAAAAGAGCTTCGCGATCAAGGCACCAGCATTCTATTTTCAACCCACCGTATGGAGCATGTCGAGGAGCTGTGTAAAAACATAACGATCCTGCATCGATCCAACACGGTCGTGAAAGGCAATCTGAAGGAAATCAAAGCTAAGTACCCGCGCGAGGAAGTCATTCTTGGCACATCGGGCGAGGTTCAAGGACTGGAGTCGGTACCGGGTGTTACGGCGGTGAATCGTACCGAGGACGGATATTCCATCCGGATCTCTGACGTAAGCGCTGGGCAGCAAATTTTGAATAAGGCAATATCGCAGAGCGTCGTGCATCGGTTTGAAGTGAAGGAGCCGACGCTCAACCAAATCTTCATAAAGGCGGTAGGTGAATCCAATGAATAATATGTGGACGGTTATTCGATTTACATTCATGAATAAGGCAAGAACGAAATCGTTTCTTGTATCGACCTTGATTTTTGCACTCATTATTACCATCGGCATCAATTTGCCGTTCCTGATCCAATGGTTTACCGGCGACAAGGACGACTCCGGCGAAGCGGTACGCATCGGCCTTGTTTACGGACAAGAGCAAACCCTTGCTGAACAATTGCAGACCACATGGGGCAACCTGCCGACTACGTATGAACTGGTGAAATACGAGGCAAATGATGAGGCTGCGCTGAAGCAAGATATTAAAGACGGGGTTATCGAGGGGTACCTGACATTCGAAACCCAAGAAGGCAATGCCTTCCCGACGGTTGTCTATAGCTCGGAGGATGAGGGCATCAACATGGAGCTTCAATCCAACCTGCAGGCGGCGCTCCAAGTTGCAAAAACCCGGACGATCGTTGCGGGGCTGAATCTGACGGATGATCAGATCAATGCGCTGAATACGCCGGTTCAGATCGATACTCGCAGCATTGACGCTAACGAAGCCGGCAAGGCCGGCGGTGCTGCTGCCGAAGACGAAGCTTCCGAGGTTATGAACTACATCGTGGTTTATGCACTGGTCATCCTGTTCTTCTTCACGCTCATGGGGACCGGGAATATGATCGCTTCAGAGGTTACAACCGAGAAAAGCTCCCGGATTATGGAGATCCTCATAACCAGCGTATCGCCGCTTAGCCAAATGTTTGGCAAAGTCATCGGAATGTTCCTGCTGGGATTGTCGCAAATCGCTGTATTTGCTGTCGTGATTGCCGTGAACGTGATGCTGCCGCATAATATCGGCGCACTTCAGGATATGAACCTGGATGTCTCGGCCATTGATCCAATGCTGATCGTGTTCGGTCTGATCTTCTATATTTTCGGATACTTCCTCTATGCGGTGCTGTATGCAGCTATCGGCTCCATCGTCAGCCGTACCGAGGATTTGGGCCAGGCGGTTATGCCGATCACGATGCTGTCGCTCGTCGCTTTCTACATCGCAATCTTTAGTCTAAGCACGCCGAACTCGATGCTGCTGAAGGTATCCAGCTACATTCCGTTCATCTCGCCGACAACGATCCTGATCCGAATCGGCCTTGGAGATATCCCGCTCTGGGAAATCCTGCTGTCGCTGGCGATTCTGTTCGTCGCAATCCTGATCTTTGGCTGGCTGGCTGCGAAAATCTACCGCACCGGCGTGCTGATGTACGGCAAGCGTCCGACCTTTAAAGAGCTTCGCAAAGCAATGAAGGCTTATAAGATGTAACCATGATCGCAATCCCACAACACCAACAATATTAAGGAGAACCACACATGAAAAATTGGAAACGAATGCTCTTATCGCTCATCGTCTCAGCGGGAATTATCACCACAGCGGCTGCACCTGCAATGGCTGCTCCCAAGCAGCCGGCAGTTAAGGTGAATGATCAGACCGTAGCATATGCCGGAGGTACTCCGGTCATCGATCACGGAACAACGTATGTTCCGCTGAAAACGACGCTCCAGGCAATGGATGCGAAGCTTAAGAATGCCGCAGATGGTACGATTCACGCCGTTGTGGACGGCAAGACGATTACGCTGAAAAGCAAGCTCAAGCGCATCAATGGCGTAACCTATGCCCCAATTCGGGTGGTCGGCGATGCGGCCGGATATGAGGTCCGTTGGGATGCCAAAACGCGCACGGTGGTGCTGGTTTCCAAGGCAACTGAAACCGCGCAGACCGGCGGCCGCGGGTTTATGTGGGAAGTAGAGAGCAATGGGAACACAGTGTATCTGGTGGGCTCCATGCATATTGCGGATGACAGCTTCTACCCGCTGCGTCCGGAATTTGAGGAAGCCTTTGCCGAAGCGGATTATCTCGGTGTCGAGGTGGATGTCAGCAAGGCAGCCGACGACGCGCAGCAGCAGCTGATCATGGATATGGGCATGTATAAGGATGGAACAACGCTCAAGGATCATGTGTCCAGCGAGACGTACGCCAAGCTCGGCAAAATCCTGACGGAGAGCGGCATGAAGCCGAATGCCTTGGATGCGTTCAAGCCTTGGGTAGTGGAATCCACGATCAGCAGCTTGAAAGCGGTGAAGGCTGGATATGAAGCCGCTCAAGGGATCGATCTGTATTTCGTCCAGAAAGCGATCGAACGCAAAATTCCGGTAATCGAGCTGGAATCCTATGAATTGCAGCTGGGCATGTTTAACGGCTTCTCCAAAGAGCTGCAGGAGAAGAATCTCAACATCGCCTTGGACAATTTCGACGTGCTGGATGACGGCGTGGAGCAATTGGCTAAAATGTGGAAGACGGGCAATGATGAGGCGCTGCTGGAGTTCACCAACAGCATGGCTGTTGATGAGGAATACAACAAAGCGATGCTGATTGACCGAAACATCGGAATGGCCGAGAAAATCGACGGATACCTGAAAAACGGCAAAAACGAAGAGTACTTCATCGTGGTTGGTGCAGCCCATTATCTGGGTGAGCATGGGATCGTCAAGCTGCTGGAGGACAAAGGGTACACCGTTGTTCGTAAATAGATTGGCCTGCAAAAGTTGAGGCTCTAACACCGGGTTTGGAAAGAAGCTAGTAAGGCTTATCGAATCATACTTCGTAATAATTTGGATTATATTAGCTTAAATCAATGGTGAACAAGAAGCCAAGAGCAGGGATGTGCTCTTGGCTTCTTGTAGTTGCTGACTATGATATCTAAACAGAAGAATCATGTACTCGTCCATTTCTTTCGATATTGATGCGGCGTGATTCCCATATGCGACTTGAACAATTTGCAAAAATAGGAGCTATTCGTTAAACCGATCTCCTCCGCAATGAGTGAGATCGGTTTTTTCGTAGTTGCTAACAGCTGGATGGATTGATGAATCCTTCGGGCTGCAATGTATTCCGTGATACTGATCCCTGTCGCTTCTTTAAAGAGATGTGACAAATGGTAGGGAGACAGATGCAGCGACTTGGCCATATCGTCCAATCGGAAAGGAACCGAATAGTTCGTTTCGATCCAGTTCAAAATGTGCTCCACCCGATGATTTTTACGGCGGGCTGGGTATGTTGTGCCTCGTTCTTTCCGCTTATCCCATATCTGTTTCAGGGAGCGAAACAGTGCGACAAGAAACAGCGAAATTTCTTCATATTTTTCCGTGCCGGTCAGCGTCGGGAATCGATCGTGCATGCTCTTGTATGCACTGTCCAGGTAAGGGTCATCGACTTCATAGAGACAAGGGAAGGGGAGATTGCCTAAGTATATAAAATTGTAAAATTCGTGGAGTGCGGGCCATTGTTTAAAATAAGACTCGTACACGGTCGGTTCGAAAATCGCAATCGATCGTTCGAAGCATTGTTGGTTGTCGTATTCAAGCTTTAGATGATGGAGTTGGCAAGGCTGAAAAATACAAAGCATGCCCGGCTTAATCTCATAGCTGATGTTATTTACGATCATGGTTCCTCTTCCTTGATGAATGAACAACACTTCAAGTCCAAGGTGGGAATGGAAAGTCTCTTTATGCTCGTAATTTTCGCTTTTACGTCTATAGGCAAAGTACAAGGGAGAGATCCTGTCGTCGCTTGCAACCAACGGCAAGTTATTCGCCTCCTTCTTCCTCGTCTTCGTGCTTGCATTGAATATACCATACAATCCGCAACACAGCGTTATTTTCCCCCCATAACAAAATACATTTGCAAGGCTGCCCCAGCTACACTTCTTTATATAAAACAAAGTTGGGAGGCAAAAACGTATGTTAAAGGTTGCAATTATAGGTACGGGAGCAATTTCACCCAGTCATATCGAAGCATATCTGCAATTCGAGGACCGCTGTAAAATTGTTGCCCTATGCGATCTTTATCCCGAGAAGGCAGAAGCGAGGCGGGAGCAGTACGGACTAGATGCCAAAATCGTACAAGATTATAAAGAACTGCTCAAAGACGGAATCGATCTCGTTTCCATCTGTATGCCTCCGTATGTTCATGCGCAGGTTACGGTCGATTTTCTGAATGCAGGAAGCCATGTCGTTGTTGAGAAGCCTATGGCAGCGTCGCTTAAGGAATGTGACGATATGATCGAAGCGGCACAGAATAGCGGTAAGCTGTTGTCCGTTATCGCCCAGAACCGATTCAGAAACCCGATTATGAAGCTGAAGCACATATTGGACAGCGGCATGGCCGGCAAGATTCTGCATGCTCAAGTGGATTCTTTCTGGTGGCGAGGCCATTGTTATTACGACTTATGGTGGCGCGGCACTTGGGAGAAAGAAGGGGGAGGCCCTACTCTAAATCATGCCGTACATCATATTGATGGATTGCTTTGGATGCTCGGTCGTCCAAGCCAAATACAAGCCTATATGAGCAACGTTGCTCATGATAATGCGGAGGTTGAGGATTTATCCATTGCGATGATGAAATATCCGAATGGAGCCTTGGGGCAGCTTACCAGCTCGGTTGTTCACCACGGCGAAGAGCAGCAATACGTCTTCCAAGGGCAGTTTGCCCGGATTTCCGCACCTTGGCGGGTCACGGCCTCCATTTCTTTGCCGAACGGATTCCCTGAACGCGATCTGAAGCTGGAAGAGAAAATTCAGAAATACTATGACGAATTGCCGGATTTGCCGTACGAGGGCCATACCGGTCAGATCGACAATATGCTGAGCGCGATCGAGCATGGAACACCGGTGCTCATCGACGGAGAAAGCGGCCGCAGCACATTGGAGTTGATCATGAGCATTTACAAATCCGCGAGCACGGGAGAGAACGTGCAGCTTCCGCTGCGAAAGGACGATCCTTTCTATACGCAGGATGGTGTTAAAGGGAATGTTCCTTATTTTTACGAAAAGGGCAAGAGCGTTGAGAATTTTACGGAGATGAAAATCACGACAGGAAGCAATTATGGCGCACAAAAGGATCATGTTGGAGGCATATCACAATGATCAAAAGCGATGGAATGAACGACGCCCCGACGTTTTTTTGGGAAACGGCAATCTGAACAAGTCTAGGAACGAACAAGCGTAATCATATGGAGCATTGGAGCTTCATTTTTCATTTGTTGGTGATTAAGAAGCCAAGAGCAGGCGTGCTCTTGGCTTCTTTTTGCAGCTGCTATGTTAAATCGGGGCAGCAGAATTTGTGATGGCACATCGACCTGATGTGACCTTCTTTCGGCGGCGGGACCGCGTTATGTTATACTCGGATATATTAAATAATTTACAGGGGAGTATGCAATGAAACACAGAGAAATGTCCGAACGTACCGTGCGGAAGCTCATCGAGGTCGGAATCGATTTGTTTTCGGAGCAGGGATATACAAGCACCAGCATTGATCAAATCGTCAAGAAAGCGCAATTGTCCAAAGGGGCGTTCTATGCCCATTTTGAATCGAAGGAAGAATTTCTGATCCGGATTCTGAGAGAAAGCTTTCGCGAATATTTTGAAGGACTGCAGCATATTTTGGACCGGAAGAATCAGAACTTAATGGATAGTTATATGGAATCATCCAAGCTGACATTGAAAGAATCATATCAAAAGGGTTTCTCCCAGCTTCTGCTGCAATCGGCGATGGTTTCCCGGCAATTGCCTAACGTCCATGAAAAACTGAAGGCATTGATCGATGAATGGAAGCATAATCTGATCCCCTATTTCGACGAGATGAAGAAGGAAGGGTTCATCAACAAAACTCTTGATTCCGAAAGAATATTTACGGTAGGAGTCGCTTTGTTTATGGGGTACAATATCCAGCATTACATCGACGAACAAGTACCGTTGGAAGATATGATGGAGGTTTTTTTAGGGGTATTACAAACCGATCGTCTCACGAAGGAGTGACTTTGTTCGCTCCATACCCTTATTGCTGCGTTTTCCGTCAGTCCGATTCCACCGCAATCTTTGGAACCAAACGGCCATCTTTATAAGACTAAGTTCCCATTGTGCATGAAATCTCCACATTCTATACTGGTGAAGTAAATACCGACCGGTAGGTATTTAATTTGACCTGACAAAGGAGATCTGAAAATCATGAAGAAGATGTGGCTTGCCGCGCTGTCTGTTGTTTTCGTATTGGCTCTTTTCGTTGTACCCGTGCAGCAGTCTTTCAGTTCAGCGGAAGGCAGCTCCGGTGCGAACGGCACCGCCGGAAGCGCCCTGGACGGCCAGTTTCAACTCGGGCACGTTGTGAAAATTTACGTTCCTTCCACGGTGAACGGCGATATTCCGATTACCGAAGAGGCGCACGAAAAGTTCGTCGACCAAGCGCTTACCCAGTTTTCAGGCTGGTTCGGAGGGGCTACGGCGGTTGAAGGTACGGGAGCCTGGGTGGACGACAATAAGAAGCTGATCAAGGAAAAAGTGACGATTGTCTACGCGTTCGCGGAGAAGCTGGATAAAGCCGCAATTAATCAGGTTGTCGATTATGCCAAAAAAATGAAAGTGGAGCTAGGCCAATCTTCCGTATCGCTCGAAGTGGACGGCAAGATGTACTTTATCGAGTAAGCTGCTGGTACACAACTATCGATAGGCGGGAGATAGAAGATGAGAAAAATCGTAATCGCCTTGTCCCTTATGATGCTTGTCGTCTTGACGGGATGCGGAAAGCTGGATCTCGTCATCCATGATGACGGCTCGGGTAAAGGGAAGTTTTCGGTCGATCTTTCGGGGATGATATCCGCCGATGAACTGAAGGAGGAACTCGAGAAGGAGATCACGAACGCGAACGCGGATGCCGGGAAAGAAGTCATCCGGCTGGACAGTTTCAAGGAGAAGGACGGAAAAGTCGACGCAACGGTTTCGTTCGATAGCCTGACCGCGCTGAGTGGCGGGGAAGACTCGCTGCTGGCGACGGTTGCGGATATGAAGAGGCTCTATCCCGAGCGGATCAACGAGCTGGTCGAAGCGCCCGGGGACATCGAGAAGATTGCGGATAAGCCTGTCGTCTATCTGAACCTGGACGATGATATGGAAATTACGGTTACGGTGCCGGGCAATATTCTGTATGCCACCGGCGGAACCGCTGCCGAAGGCAAGCCTCGAACGCTCCAACTGGCCTCAGATGAAGCGGTCATCGTCTACGAACCATCTGCGAATAGGTCGTGGATGGTATGGGTTGGCGTGCTGCTGGCCGTCATCATCGCGGCGTATATCATCTATCGGAAAGGGCGGTTCCGGAACGCAGCGTCCGGGACGAAAGGAGGAAACGCTCCGAATGCGTAACCGAAATCGTGCATGGGTCGGGATATTGGGATGCCTCTGGTTGCTGGCCGGCTGCAGCAGCGGCGGCGGAGAGTACGAGAAGCTCATGGCGGCGGCCGATAAGGCGATGGAGAGCCTGGACGTGGATACCGCCATTGCCCAGTACCGCAAAGTAACGGAGATGGACCCTGAAAAGTTGAAGTACGGCGAAGGACGGCTCGTTATCGCCAGTGAGCTGCTGATGAACGCTGAAGAACTGAAGGGCCGACTGGATGAACTGAAATCGCGCACCGAGGAAGTGAAAAAGGCGGTAGCAGGCCTCGATATCGAGAATGCAGAGGCGGAGGAAGTCGTCCGAATGAACGGGGAGCTAAACGATATTCAATCAAACCTCGAAGAGTTCTCAACGACCTCCTTGTACAAGGAAATCTCGGATTTGCGAAATCAATTCATGAATGACATCAAAACCAAGAGAATCGATCCGATTGTGAGCGGGATCGAAGCCAGTATCGGGAAACTCGAGTTTGATGTTGCCGAAAGCGGCGTAGCGGAGCTGCGACAATTCGCGGACGGCTTCTCCGAGGTGGTGGGGAGCATTCCGGAGGATTTTTCCTCCCGGATCGAGATGGAAAAAGCGAAGTATATCGAATTTCCGGTCACGTACAACAATCGGGAAGTAGTGCTCCTGCAAAATGATGCAGGCAAAATTACGTTCCTTGGCGAAGGGGTAAGACAGAACGAGCTTGTGCTGGTTTACAAATATGAAGGGGAAATCCGGCTTGCGTCCACGAAGGTTGCCCCGGAAATCCAGGCCGTATTCAGTGACGGCAGTTCGGTCGAGCTGGACGAGGATGACACCACGTTCCGCCATTTTCCGGACCACACCATTGCATACCAGCCGGTGTCGGATGATCCGGCCCACACGCTCGTCCGGCTCGACTATCGATTCGGTATGAACGAAGACGAAACGTACAAAAAAGCCGAAATCGGACCTGCAGGCGAGACGGCAACGCTCAAGGAGGTCGCGGCGTTGCCGGACACGGAGCTCCAGCCTTCCTTGAGCGCCGTGAACGGCAAGATGACGGTCGAGATCAGCAAGATCGCCATCCAGGAACGTACGGTAACCGTCGAAGGCAAGCTGACGTCGGGCGCAGATGTCAGTCTTGAAACCCCTGCGTCGCTCTACGTGCCGTCCCATGAACTTTTCGACTCTAATTGGATGAACGAGGAACTGTTCGCCGGGGTGGGTAAAGAGTTTGCCGTACAGTTCGATTTACGTCACAGAATTCCAGCTGAAGCCAAGTACCTGAAATTTTACATTGCGGGAGTTCAAGTAAACATCGACCTCGCGACCGGGAAGGAATATGCTCCGTTGGGCCAAGAACTATTAACGCAGCAGATCATCGTTCCCGGCGAAGAAACGGACGTCACCGAAGGCTTCGATGAATGGAACGATACGTTTCTGGAAGACGGGAGCGGCAATCTGTTCGCCGACGGAATCGCCTTTATCCAGAAATATCATTGGACCGAGTCACCCTCCTTTTCAGTCGGCTTGAACCAGCAATATAAGCGATTGACCGCGAAAGCCGCAGTCGACAAGCTGACCGCCGGAGGCGAGTACGGAAGCAGCAAGGTCAAGGTCATGGGCGACGGAAAAGTGTTGAAAATACTGTCGTTCAGTTCGGCAAAGTCCGCTCCGCTGGACCTTGATGTGAATGTGAGCGGCGTCCGCACGCTGGAGTTTATCATCGCTCCTACTCCCGGCAAATATGGCGAGACCCAGCGAATTATTATCGGCGACGGCGTTCTTACGCCGTAAAGCATTGAACCGGCCTGCTGCAGGCCGGTTTTCAATCCTTTTTGCGGGTCCCCACGACCCCCTACTGAAGACGGCGGATAATCAAATATTGATTTCAGGAAGGTTGACTAATGGTGCAGCAGCCGGCGAAAGTTGTTCATGATACATAACGACAAAGAATTTTATAAAAATAACGAATTAGAGGTTGACACCAAAAGATTCATCGGATATATTCAATACATACCAACCGAATGTATGAAAGGTGAAAACGAATGGCAAGAAATAAATATCCGGAAGAAACCATCAATCAAATCCTAACCGTGGCTCTTAACCTGTTCATGCAAAAGGGATACGAGCAGACCTCCATTCAGGATATTATCAACGAGCTGGGCGGACTGACAAAAGGAGCAATTTATCATCACTTCAAGTCGAAGGAAGAGATCTGGCAGGCCGTCATCGATCATGCGTTCAAAGGCGTTGACGAGATGCTGTCCGGCATCCGGGATGATAAAGGGCTGAACGGACTGGAGAAGCTCCGCAAGATTTCTCAAGCCTCTCTCGACAATGCTGCCAGCAACGAACTGGCATCGGTGGGGCCGAACCTCTTGCGTAATCCGAAGCTGCTGGCGGCCCAGATCGAGAACATCCTCGAAAAAGCCGTACCCGTCTATATCCAGCCCATTATCGAACAGGGAATGCGGGACGGCTCGATCCGAACCGACTATCCAAGGGAGCTTAGCGAAGTCCTGGTGATTCTCACCAATATTTGGCTAAACCCGGAGGTCATTGAGGCTTCCCCCGAGATGATGCTGCATAAGGTAAGATTTTTCGATGAAATATTGAAAGGCCTGGGGCTTGATCTGTTCGATGAGCAAATGTATCAACGATACGAGGAATTGTTTCGAGTGTCAGCGAGAGAAGTCAGCAAAGAAAACTAAACTGCCGAGAGGCAGCTTATTTTTAAGCCTATACATACCATCGGTTGGTATGAATAGGTGACCTGGCTCAAAAGTGATCATTAGAAAACTAATTATAAGGGAGATGTGAATATTTATGAATCAAACCAAAACCTCTAACTCGCAGGATCGGCAAGTAGTGACAAGCTTTAACGCAAGCAATCTGGCGAAAAGCGACTTTGCAGGCGTTACGGCCCACAATGGACAGTTTAAAAGCAGCTCGCTCTCGGGTTCCGACTTTTCGGGCGCTGATTTGACCGGCAGTTCGTTTAAGAGCAGCGACGTACACGGTGCCCATTTTGACGGCACGAATCTGACGGACTGCAACCTGTCTACCCTTGACCTGGCCAATGCAAGCTTCAATAAAACGGTCCTTGTGCGCACCGACTTCAGTAAGTCGAGGTTGGCCGGAGCAACATTCCTGGATGCCAAGCTGACCGACGTCAATCTGACGATGACCGATCTTAGAAACACCGTCTTTGAAAATTGTATGTTCGACGGGGCAGACTTCACAAATAGCGATCTGACAGGGCTGGTGCTTGACGGCCAAACCTTCATCGGCGTCAGGTTTGACAAGGCGGGGTTGAACGGCGTTTCGTTCAAGGGGGCGGTAATCAAGAATTCGTCTTTCCAAGGATCTTCGTTGTCCAAGAAGTATTACCGTGCCATCAAAACCATCTGCTTTGACGGCGCAACGATGGATAAGCTGACCTATGCGGCGCTTAAAGGCTTGGAGGCTAATCTGTCCAAGGTTACGGTTGTTTAAGACAAATGGAAAACGCCAAGCCGGGCGAAAGTGTAGTTTAAAAACAATGGGATTTACAAAAAAAATTTAAGTGAGGGATATCAAATGAATAAGATTGCAATGGGACATAGCAACAAAGGATTTACCGACAAAGGGCTGCGCAGAATGCGCGACGTGCTGGCAAGTCATGTGGATTCCGGGAAGATACCAGGGCTCGTCGCCCTCGTCAGCCGAAACGGGGAGACGCACGTCGAAGCGATCGGCACGATGCGCCATGACGGCGGCGCGCCGATGCGCCGGGACACGATCTTCCGGATGGCGTCCACTTCCAAGATGATCGGAGCCGCGGCGGTGATGGTCCTGCTCGACGAGTGCAAGCTGCATCTGGATGACCCGGTAGATAAGTGGCTGCCCGAGCTCGCCAACCGGCAGGTGCTGAAGCGACCTGACGGCCCGCTGGACGAAACCGTGCCGGCACGGCGACCGATCACCGTGCGGGATCTGTTGACCTCTACGTTCGGACTCGGAGTGGATATGACGTTAATGGGCTCCCCGATCCAAAACGCGATCTTCGAGAATGGATTATTTGACACGCCAGGGCAGGAGATGCCGGAGCCGGATGAGTGGATGCGCCGCCTGGGTACGCTCCCGCTATGCTACCAGCCCGGAGAACGGTGGCAGTACCACATGAGCAACGAAGTGCTCGGCGTACTCGTTGCGAGGGTTACCGGTCAGACATTCGAGACGTTCCTGCGCGAACGCATCTTTGATCCGCTGGGGATGAAGGATACCGGCTTCTACGTGCCCGAAGGCAAAATTGACCGGCTGCCTCCGGCCTACGTTCCCGATCCGCAGACCGGCGAGTTCATCGTATGGGATGAGGCGTGCGGCGGACGCTACAGTAAGCCGCCAGCGTTCCAAGCAGGCGGCGGCGGACTGCTCTCCACCGTCGACGACTATGACGCATTTTTACGAATGCTGCTGAACCAAGGGATGCACGGGAACGAACGGATCCTGTCCCGGCCCGCTGTCGAGCTGATGACCACGAACCGACTCACGCCCGAGCAGCAAGCATTCCGGGACGACTTGGCCAAAAACAACGTCCACCTGTCGCATGGCCAAGGGCAGCACGGCGGCTGGGGCTTCGGAATGGCGGTGCGCACCTACCGCGGCGACTATGCGTCCATCGGTCAGTTCGGCTGGGACGGCGGAAGCGGCACCTCGGCGTACGCGGACCCGGCCAAACAGCTGACCGGAATCCTGCTCACCCAGGTCGGGATGTCCACCCCGGATTCGGCGCATCTTATCCACGACTTCTGGACCATGGTATATCAGGCAATCGAAGACTGATATCGAGCCCGCGGGCTGGTCAGTCCGCCGATAACTCACGACACCAACCAATAACGGCTTTTGGAGAAAGTACTTCTCTAAACCTTGATCATCTTTACGAATGAATTCATATGTTTAGGACATTTTTGATAGCTGGTATGTTAAAATTGAAGCAGCAGAATATGGTTGGATCGCAAGAAGATCGCCCTCCCTGATCTTAGAGTCAGGAGCCTGGCGATCTTTTTTTGCTCGAAATATAACCTTTCGCAAGACAAGCCCATCTAATCTTATAGAGGGCCCTCAAAAGGAGATGAATAAAATCGTGCAGAACATGGAATCGGAGGTCAAGCGGGCACAGCGGGGAGATCGGGAAGCGTTTATTCGACTCTTCCGCCAGCTGGAACCCGAGCTGTACTGCTTGGCAAAGACCATTGTAAGACGCGATGAAGATTGTGCGGACGTCTTTCAGGAAACGACCCTGAAGGCATATAAAGCTTTGTCGACATTGCAGCAGCCGAAGTATTTTAAAACCTGGGTGATCCGGATTTTGATCAATGAGTGCAACCAGCTGCTTCGCAGCCGGGAACGAACGGTTGCCATGGCCGAGGTTCCGGAAACGGCCAGCTCCGCGGATTATTACGGGGACAGCCACAAGCTGGACCTTCGTGAAGCCGTCGATCACCTGGATGAATCATTGCGAATCGTCATTCATTTGTTTTATTTTCAGGATTTACCCATTAAGCAGATCTCAAGCATACTGGAAATTTCGGAGGGGGCTGTCCGGGCACGCCTGCACCGGGCGCGCGGGATTCTAGCGGAACGGGTAAAGCAATCACGGGAAGGGAGGCTGGCGTATGAAGCCTTTTGACTTAGACCAGGAACTCCGGAAGACAGGAAAAGAAAAGCTGGCGGCCGGGGTGCCGGATATGATTCGGCAGCGTCAGGATGAAGTTTATGCATCGCTGGCCGACCTGCCGATGCAGACCAGAACCGGCCGGAAGCAGCGCTCGGGCAGGGCCCGTACCTTCGCCATTGGCGCAGCGGCCGCAGCCTTTATCGGGGTGATGAGCAGCGCTTATGTATCGCCGATTATGGCGGAATCGCTCAAAAAGGTCCCGCTGATCGGGAGCATCTTTCAGATGGTTAACGACCTGGGGCTGCAGACGGCGGAAGAACGCGGGCTGGTTACTCCGCTGAGCGTCAGCGCCGAGCAGGAAGGCATAACGCTCAGCATACCGGAGGTCGTCTATGACGGAACCCGTCTGTCCATGGCCGTTAAACGGGAGGGTGAAGGCTTGGAGGGCGGTATCCTGGAGCATACGGCCATTCAGGAAGGCAATACGTCGAAAGATATCTATCCGAGAGGCGCGATTACCCGGATCGAAATGCAAATCGACGGCACCTCGATTGATGACTATGACCTTGGAGCAAGACCAGGGCTATCGGGCAAGCCGACTTCGGACCCGAACGGCGCATTATTTGAATTGCTGAACATGTCCTTGGACGAGAACGGGATCCGTATGCCTGATGAGTTTCAATTGACGGTGAACATCACGCTGGAAGGGATTGCGAAGCCGTTCGTGATGGAAATTCCTGTCCGCAAAAGCACGGATCAGATCATCCTGCCTCTCAAAGAAACCAGGGAGTGGAACGGCATTCAATTAACGCTCGAGCAGCTTAAATTCACGCCGATCACGACCGGCATTCTGATGAACATTGAGCAGACGAATCCGGACAAAGCGCTCAGCGATGAGACCCTGCTATTCGAGGTGTGGGATGAGAAGGGCAGAGTTCTGGAAACGGTGGGCGGATTGGGGATATATTCGGAGGACAACCACCGGCAAGAACGGGAGGAGCTGCTGTTTGACCGCTTTGCAGAGGCTCCCCGAACGATCACGCTCAAAGTGTTTAAGCCCGAGCTCGCGGATCCTTCCCAAAAGAGCGGATCATTTAAGACCGACGAAAATGGGGACTTATTAAAGACGTACTTGGACGAGCTTGAGATCACGATTCCGGTCGATCAGGCCGGCTTGAAGCAGCTGTATGATGATCGTCAGCAATAAAGATGATACGGACGATAACAAACTTAATCAGGAGGAATCAATATGAAAAAGGCATATAAAGTGATGAGCTCCGTGGCTTTGGCCGGCATGATTATAAGCGGTGCTGCATGGGGGACGGCGCAGGCAGCCACTCAGCCTTCCGCGAAAGCACAGTCTGCGGTATCCCAGCGTGTAACCCAAGAGGGGGTAACCTTGAGCGTTGCCAAAGCGCTGTATGACGGAAACCATGTCCGTATTGAGCTTAAGCGCAGCGGGAAAGGATCTGATGGGAAGCTTGTCGGAGGGAAAATTGACGAGAAGACAGGCGACTACTTGCTTGGCAAGGGATCGATCAGCAATATCAAGATGGCCATCAACGGCAAATCGATTAACGAGTATGGCGGCGGCGATCACGCGAAAAGACCAACCCTCGTATGGGGACCAAAAGGAAATGATACGGCCGTCATCTACTTGACGGATGCCTCCCAGCTCGGAGGCAATCTCGAAGCATTCCCGGATAAGTTCCAGCTTACCGCCGAGGTTGATCTGGAAGGCTACAAAAAGCCGTTTAAGCTGAAGATTCCTGTCCAAAAAACAGCCGAGAAGCCGGTTGTTGTCAAGCCTAATGTAACCAAAACATCAGGCAACGTAACCATCAAGCTGAACAAGGCAACACTCACATCGACTTCGTCCAGGCTGCAATTGATCATGGAGGGGTACAAGCAGCATCCGGAAGCAAATCAGGACATACTCTTTGATTTTGTGGACGATCAAGGCCGTATCATCGAACGTATCTCCGGATCCGGCACAGACGAAAACAATGCGAAAGGGGATATGTACTACGATTTCGTGTTAGAAGCTGTCGGAAAATCTGCCAAGTCCATGACGGTGAAGCCGTTCAAACCGGTAGTGATAGATGACGGCTCCGGTCGATTCAAGCTAGATGGAAACGGCGAGATTGTCAAACAATATATCAAAGAGCTCGAAATGGCCGTTTCCGTAAAGTAGCAAACGCCTTGCAGGATCGCCGGGGACAGACCCGTTTATGAGAAAAAGCTTAAAACCTTACAAGCACATGTACAAACAGCCAGTCGCCGAATATCCGGCGACTGGCTGTTTCGTTTCGTTAATCGTCTTCAACTATAATAAAATGAAGCGTCGGGTGCGCGTTGGATCAAGTCACTTCCGAAGGTGGCCACAGAAAAATTTAAACAACCTTGATACGGTGGAACTCCGTACCAAGGTTGCTTAAAGCCTATCCGTTTTAATGCTGTCTACTTGATGGGGGGAAGATCAGCGTACCGACACCCATTTTTTCAACGCTTTAATTGATCTCCCACTGGGCTCAATTCCTCGATGATCAGGGCATACTTTATGGAGAGAGCCGTCTTAGAAGGAGCAGCGGTTACTTTAACTTGAGAGCATAGATTTGCCCTTTCGAATTATACACGCCTTCTACGCTTTGTTTATTTTTCATAGTAAAATGGACGGTTCCTGGAAGATCTTTATCCTTGGCAGCTTTGTACCCGGTCAAATCCAGATTCATGCTGCTCTGGGCAAGTGGAATGGCAGCCTGCAAGAGCTTGTCCTCGCTCATATTCATTAGATTCTTATACCCTTTGGTATATTCGGCTGCGGAATCCTGAAGGCTGGATACTTCAAACATCGTAACTCCCCGCGACGCTTCGTCAATGCTTATAAAGATCGGCATTTTTGCGGAAGTTCCTTGGAATGTCAGCTCGAAATGAGATTTGCCCTTTTCGGTAACATAGGACGCCTTCGTCAGTTTGCCGAGGCTCAGGCCCTGGAATCCTTTGGTAACCTCGCTCGCTGCATCCTGTATGTCCTGAGATACCGACTCAACTGGTATGGTGGACATCACCCGCTTAACTTTGCCGTCAAGAAGTGTAATGTAATGATTATCTACGTGTGTAAACACTTCAACCTTGCCTGAATCGGCTTGCTTGCCGGAATAGCTGACCGTAAGCGTGGCTGATTCGGGCAGCGACTCCACATCCAGATCCTTGAGCACCGATTGGATAGTCTCTTTGCTGGAGCTTTGCAGATCCGCCCATTTTTGTTCAAGTTGGATGGAGTCTATTTTATTATTGGTAATGTTGACGTAACTGTAATGGGCTCCCTTAATCGTAAGCGTCCAGCCGGTATCATTTCCTGTTTTCCAACTTTCCACTTTGCTGAAAGAATAGCTTTTACCGGTTGCATCTTTCAGCTTTTTCTGTGCCTCGGATATTAATTTGGGATCGATTTTTTTGAGGGAAGAAGCCGCGGCAGCAGAAGTATTGGCTTTGGCTGCGGCATGCGTAGTCAACAGCGGTGCGGAAGTCATTAAAAGGCCTGCAGCCGTCAGGATCGTCATTGCTTTTATCGATTTTTTCATGTATGTTTCCTCCAGTGATTCGAAAATTTTTAGTCATTTCCCTCGATCGGTACAGTCAATTCCAGATCCTTGATGTATTCTTTCTCCCAAGCGTCAGGGGAGTCTCCATACACATAACGGAACGGCTTAATCGTGAATGACTGATGATCGGAAGGAAGGGGCTCGTACAGCATGTCCAAGCGACGGTAACCTTGTTTCATATCGTTAGCGTAGAGGTCAATGATTTTTATTTCTGTGCCGTCTTGACCTACGACTTCAAAGTAAATGGTCCGTTCATCCGAAGAAGTCTCTTTTAATACCAGCTCCATGCGAGTGGAGACTGGGGAGCGCTCCATTTCTTCCAGCCTCCAGCTAACTTGCCTTGATGATTTCTCCGCTTCCGGATATAGGATATGATTATCTGTATTTTTGCGCATCGGAATTTGCAGGATAAACGGCTCCGGGATCATCTCGAGCCTAACCTCAAGCGTCAAATTAAACGTTTCCGGCAGCACAGGCCTGCGGGCAGCTTGGTCCGAAGACGCTCCGGTAATCGTGACAATGGCGGATTCC
This sequence comes from Paenibacillus sp. FSL W8-0919, assembly GCF_038003785.1. Classification (NCBI taxonomy): domain Bacteria; kingdom Bacillati; phylum Bacillota; class Bacilli; order Caryophanales; family Paenibacillaceae; genus Paenibacillus; species Paenibacillus sp. FSL W8-0919. The sequence continues at coordinate 452,157 of NZ_JBBOPV010000001.1, read as the reverse complement.
GCATCGTTGCCGGGGCCGATATCCCAAGTAATGCTTTCTTCTGTTCCATTGATGAAGGCCCTCATCACTTGAAAGGAACCCTTGCTTTTTAGTGATGAAGCTTCGGATTGGCCGCGAGCGAAAGGATCAAACAGGGAGGCGGGATGTCCTGCCTCATCCAGTTGAAGCGCTATAGCTCCGCGCATGCCGTCGAACATAGCCTGTGATGCCGTCAAAGTGTAGCCCTCGTGTGTGTCATAGTAATCCGTTTCCGTGGCCAACCCTTTCTGCTCAGCTGCCTTTAATCCTAAGTCGCCTGCTAGCTTAAACACATTATGCATCATTGGAATGCGGCTTAGGGTTTCGGCCATCACGGGGGAAATGAAGGCAGAGGACACGATGACAACGACAATGAAAACAGCTGCCGTTCCGATCACAAAGGCATTACGAATGATGCTGCGACTACGTGATTTTCGGGTTAACCGATCTCTGTCGGAAATGCGTTCCTCCGTCGATTGTAATATGCTGTCATATAGATCCTGCGGGATATTCAGATGATCAGCCGCCTGATGCATGTGATCCTTCAACCGTTCTTCAATGGACAAAGCAATCACCTCCCTTTTCTAAATCCAGCTCTACAGAATGTTTGCGAAGCTCTTTCAAGGCTTGATGGTGCCTCGATTTCACGGTCCCGATCGGGACCGCGAGCAGCTCGGAAATCTCGGTTAGGCTGTATTCATGATAGTACCGGAGAACAACGACAATTCGAAGCTTGTAGGATAAATGATTTAGAAGCTCGAGCAATTCTCGGCTTGTCTCGTTCCATACAATGACCCGGTCCGTCCGTGGGTGCTCGGGCTGGATTTCAAGCATTTTTTGGCGCTCGAACAGGCGGAATTTACGCCATTTTCGGCGCCTCCAGTCCTGAACCTGCCGGATCGCGATTCCGTGCAGCCAATTCCGAAAGGGACGATTGGGGTCATAGTTGGGTAGCGAGAGCCACAGCTTAAAATAAATTTCATTCATGATATCCTCTATATCCTGCCGGCCGGATACAAGAAGAGCCACCGTTCGGTACACATTATCGACGGTTCGATCATAAACATACCGGAATGCTTCCTTGTCCCCCTCCTTTAGTCGCTGCAGCCACGGTGTTAAGTCTGAACCTTGCAAGCTTGCTCCTCCTTTAATGTGACCTCACCTATATATTCGCTCCGAGTCGCCAAGAGGTTCGGTGAAAAATAATTACTCGTTCCAATTCCACAGCCGTACTTCCCCGACACGCAGGTCATGCACCCAGGAAACCTCGCGCAGCGTCAGCAGCTCCTTGACGGGACCGGTAATGACGGCACCATAGAGATGAACGCCATTCTCCTCTACGTAAGCCAATGAAGCGTCGACGTCAATGAACGGAGCTACCCGCTCGCTAATGAGTTTATACTCCTGCATAAGCCGCAGTGATTTGATGAAGTGAGCATTCCGCAGCTTCCCGTCCCCGTAGGTGTCCAATGACGGATAATGTCCGCCGCTGGACACGATTTTGCCGAACCAGCCGCGCTTTTCTTCCTTATAGGAGGTGATCGTCAAATCGTCATGATGCCAGACGGGATAGGATGGAAAGCCGACAGGGTCGGTGATTACGCCATCATGATTGCCGAACCGGTCCTCCGGTCCGGTATCCACGGCAAACCAGACGGGCTCCATGTTCCGTTTCTCGAATTGCTTCAGCAGCTCATCCGTAGTGAAGAAACGGTTAAACGATACATAGGCTTCGGCCACGGTGCCTTCGGGAAGCTTCTCGAGCCGGGACCAGTCACCGCTTTTTGCGGAAGAGGCGCTTGCTGTCTGTTTGTTTGACTGTTCCCTGGGATCTTCATTTGGATTCGCGGAAGAAGTCTCTGGAGTAGGGTCCGGCCGATAGAATATCTGCGATTGACGCGAGCTGCCATTCTTCCAATCCGCATTGACGGAAGGCAGCCCAAACAGGAAGTTGACGGTGTACTCACCGACAGTCACTCGTTCGCTTCCTACTTGCTTTTCCATATCTCCGTATATCTCTTGCATGAAATAGGTTTTGCCCTGACTGTTCAGTGAAACGTTAATGTTAGGCATGGTGATCGAGATGGCCGAAGCAATGGCATCCCGATATTTATCGTTTCGGCTCGGATCGCCGACACCGTAGAACAGCGCGGTACCGATCGAGCTAAGAAAGGTAATCACCAGGAATGCGGTTATCACTGTCAACGTATTTGAGATTCGGGCTTTCCATTTGGCCCTGCGAACAATGCGTTTTTCCTTCTTGGGTGAGAGGTCGTTCTGAACATCGGCCGGGCGCTTAGATCCAGCATTGTCCGGTTCGTTATCCATCCATTCGTTTAAATAAGCCTGATATTCCTCCAGCTTCTCCATTTCCCGTTCGATTTCGTTTTTCTCCTCGTCCGTCAGCTTGCCGTCCGCATAATCTCTCAATCGCTGCTTGAAATCTTCGCTCATAACCTTCCGTCCTTTCGTTTCATTTCCCGCAGCCGCTGCCTGGCTCGAAATAAGGTGATTTTGATATGGGATAACGTGATGCCCATAATATCCGCAGCTTCCTGGTAGGTGAATTGGTGAAAATCCACCAGGAGCACCGCCTGCCGCTGCTTCTCCGGAATATCGGCCAACATTCGTCCAATTTCTCTTTGGACTTCTTGCTGGAGCAGGGTGATCTCCGGCGTATCCCGGTCGACCATCCGAGCGAAAAAGGCGGCATCCTTGACGATGCTGCGGCTTGCCTTGCGCTGATAATCCACATAAGCGTTATGGGCAACGCGAAATAGCCATGGCTTGATTCGTTCATTCTTCCAATCCTCAAGGTACAGGTACGCCCGGTAAAAGGTTTCCTGTACCAGGTCTTCTGCCGTATGGTGATCATAAGAGAGGGAGTACAAGTAACGGTAAACGTCTTTGACGTAATATTGATAAATCGATTCCAGACTGTTCAGGTTCCTGCCCTCCTCTCTATGTAATTCACGTATAAGCGGAGCATAAAGTTACAGTTTTTCGCCGCAAAAAAATGAAACAGGGCTTTGTTGCACATTCGAAAAGCTAACTATACCTGAAGAGCCGGTCTTTGAATTGCCCCTTAACCGCAGCTGCCCGTAAACCCGCTTAAGCAAATGCAAAAATAAAAGCCCGCCGGGAGCGGGCTTTTATTAGACATGCGGTGCAGGGATTGCAGAGGTAGAGCAGGAAGTCAAAGACGCCATGAATCACTATCTGCTCTTATTGATATATTCGGTAATCAATTTGTAACCATTATATACCAACCCCGCAATATCGCAATTGAAAAACCGAATAGCAGTATGCGCATCATTTAATGGAATTCATTTGGCCGATTGCAAGGGTTTCGTGTCATCCATCTCGAATATGAAATTCTAAATAGAACTAGAGCAAAAGAGGCGGAGGAAGGCATGAAACCGGAAAAGGACGGGCCATATTTGCAGCGTAATACCGTATTGCACGGCAAATATCTTGTGAAAAGAATCATCGCCCAAAGCGAGCTGTCACTTGTCTATCTTGGGCGTAATCCTGAAGGCGGGCTTGCCGTGATTAAGGAGTTTTATCCGAAGGCGTTGTCGCTGCGTGATCTTGACGGCAAGCAGGTGCTGTGCAGAATGCGCCCCAACCGGACGAAATTCGACAAATTGAAGGACGCTTTTGTCCGGGAAGCGGAAACGCTGCGGCGGCTTCGGCATCCCGGTATCGTTCGGCATGAGTGTCACTTCAGCGAGAATGGAACGGTATATCTCGTGATGGAGTATCTGCGGGGGAGAACGCTTGAGAAATTGCTGCAGGAGGGGAAGCTGTCTGCGGAAGCGCTGCTGAACAGAATTTTGCCGTTACTCGTCGCGGCTGTTCAGTATATCCATGGCGAAGGCTGCATTCACCTGGACATCAAGCCGGCCAATGTGGTGGTGCTGAGCAGCGGAGAGATCCGTTTAATTGATTTCGGCTCTGCGCGATGGGGCGGCGAGGATGGGGACCGGAGCATCATGACATCTACCTTCTATTCGCCGCTAGAATTGTATTCGGAGTCATCCCGGAAGGGGCCGCATAGCGATGTCTACAGCCTATGTGCGACGATGTATACGGCTCTATCCGGTCAGCCGCCTTCCGATATCGGCGAACGCCTTATTGAAGATCGGCTGATTCCGATCCGTAAGCTGGTTCCGAAGCTGAGCCCGTTCCTGTCCCGCGTCATAATGTCAGGGCTGTCGATTCGTGAGCGCAGACCGTCGCTATCGCTGCTGAAGGCAGCCCTTTTAGTCGAGCGTTATCGCTGGAATCGCATGAACAGCCGCTCAGCCGTTCCCTATGAAGAATCGTACCGTAAATAGTGCATGGGAAATACAGCAAGCAAGCCGGCCAATTTAGGCCGGCTTGCTTGCTGTATCTTCAGGGATACTCAGAGATGCGGCCGAAGGCGTCTTCGGCCCGCGGCCTGCCCGATACGCTCTATAAGTTAAAACGAGCTCGGTACGTCCGTCCTCAAACGTAATATAGATTTGCTCACGGTCATTTAACACGATCCTCCGATCCCGAGGCATGACTCTGCCGTTTTTCATAATTACGCAGCGGCTGCTGCTCTTAACGAGCAGGCGGTTCCCGCGTCCGGCTATAAACCGGATACGCGAAGCTTCAGGCAGCGGCTCGTGAACATCCAGCTGACGGAACAAGTGCTGGAGCGTCAACGGCTCCTGCCGGCCGGCATGGTTCAGCAGCCAGTGCTTCATCGGCGGGCTGCTTCCGCTTGCCGTACGAAGGAATAAGCCCTCCAATCTTCCGGACAACGCCTTTGCAGGACGTGTCAGCGCGTAGGCGACAGCTCCGGCCAGTACGACCGCCGCGGCTCCGATCCAAATCGGAAGCGCGCGAAGAAATACGGAAGGAGCCTTGGAGGAAGCGGCCAATATATGGCGGACCGCGGTTGCCGCTTCTCCCGGTCTGGCCGCTTCGGCGTAGGCCCCGCCGGTATCCGCCGCAAGCAGCTGCAGTCTTTCGCGCTCCGCGGCTCCCGCCGGATGAATCGCAATGGCATCAATCGGAATTGCGCTGCTCTTCGCTTGATCGATGACCTCGGCCAGCCGGGCCTGACCGGCTCCGCCGGCATCGCCGCCGCGATAATCCATTCCCCCGTCAGACAACAGCAGCAGCCGAATTTCACCGTCATGCCCCTTGGCCCGATGCGCCAATACGCGATCAACGCCTGTACTTAATCCGAGGGGCAGATCAGAAAAGCCTGTAAAGCTTATCCCCTCCAGAGACTGAAGCATGGACGCTTGATTGGCGCTTCCATTCGCTGCCGGCGGCCGCTCGTCCGAGAGTTCTTCGTTATAGGCGATATATCCCGTAAGGGAAGAGGATCCGGCGAGCTCCCGATGGATGTCGAGAATTTCACGGAGCGTGAAGTCTGCCTTGCTCATCCGCATGGAATAGCTGGTGTCGATCACCATGATCGTCATCGGGCTCTTGGAGCCGACTTCCTCAGCTCCCTCAGAGTCCGAAGGTTCTGCAAGGCTCACCGGCATTGAAGCAAGGAGCAGTATCATGACTAAGGAAACGGATCGGCTTATGCCGGATCGCATCCGAATCCATCGATTTCTGAACATCATCGTCCACCGATCCTTTTTCATAAGATGGATATCCGTTATAAATCAAATTTGGATGATTATTCCTGGCAGTATACACCTATTCAACAAAATACTGATTAACCCAACAATTTTCAAGAAGATTTTATCGACAAAATTTTTAGCATTAGGTACGAAGATTTATAAAAAAAGGTAGATTATTCCTAAAAAAGCCCTGTAAAACTATGAAAATTTTTCATGCTAAATGTTTTATTGTGCAGAATAATTGGAAGTTCATTGTTAGTAGAGACATTAATCGGAAGGAAATAGTAGGGAAAACAGGAATTAGGGCGCAGATACTGAGATTAAAGAACTATTCTTCCTTGATTTGACAAAAATTCAATATGCTTAATATGATAATCGTGATCATCAAGGGGGAACGAAGCACTAGAGGATAGAGAGGAGGACGTTATCGGGATCATGCGATATTCCGATAGCCCTGACCATGGACATTATTAATCAAACGAATCGAACGATGCTATTCGAGGAGATTAATCCGGAAGTGCTGGATCTGCTTACGCTGGTGGGCGATGTTCGGGGAATCGACAGCCTCAGCGATGAGAAGATCAAAGAGATTAACCGGCATTTGCTGGTCAAAAGCTTTGACGAATTTCTAATCAAATTTTCGCCTACGGTCTACTCCTTCTACAACGCGGCCAATCAACGGGTCGTGTACACACTGAAGAAGCCGGAGGGCATTCCTGCCGAAGCGATCTCGGAAATACAGGTAAACCAGGATAATGATTTTCTGAAAATGCTCTTTACCCTGATTGATACCAAGAAAAGTCAGGGCATTCCGAACGTGGACTTTAAATTCGAGAATCTGCTCGATATGATCTCTCCCAAGAAAGTGATGGACGACATTCGTCAGGTGCGCAAGGAGATCCATTACCTGCACGGGCAATACGAGAGTCTGGACGAAGACGATCCGAAGAAGCTGGAGCTAGGGGACAAGCTCAATATGATGTTTGAGGAGGCCAGCAAGAACTACAACAATGTGATGGCGATGCTGCCGCTGGCCATTGAAGACATCAAGATGCGCCTGCTCCTTGGTGGATCCCAGGAGGACAAGCAGACAGAGGCCGTTCAGATCGGGATGCTGTCCATCGGCGACAACGGCGAGCTGAAAATTATTGAAGCGCCGAAGAGCAGCAGCACCGAGCTGGTGCTATTGGAGGAATCGGCAACCGGCGAGTTGGCTCAAGTATTTGAAGAGGACTACGATGCCGTTACCGAGACGCCTTCCGCCTATGTCAAGGATCTGGTGGTCCGCACCTTCTGTCCGCTGCCGTCCGTGCAGAATGAGATCGATATCGAGACCGAGGTTCGGAATTACAATACATATCTGGAGTTTTACAAGAACGCCAAAGACGATTTCGTAAAGACCGTGAAGCCGCTGGTTGAGAAAATCATCGGCGTCAAAATGTTTTTCGACCAATATACAACGAAGAACCGCGGCATGCAGCCATCGCTCCTTGTGACGAATACGAAGCTGGATATGCTGACGAAGAGCACGAATATTTCAAGGCTTGAAGCTTACCTGAACACGGTCAACTCCAAGAACGACTTCACGGACACGGTATGGTTCGGCATCGTGCCGTCAATCGAGCTGGAGTCCTCGGGAAGAGCAAGAATCAGCCGTGAACGCTTCCGCGGCAGCGAGAAGGCGCAGAAGCAGGAAGGGAATACGATGGAGTCCCTCACCATGCTGCTGCAGACGGTAAAGAACTATAAGGTTCAAGTGTTTTTCAGCTTTGAGACCGGCGAGGAGACGACATTTAACAACCTGGCAACGTCAGGCGTGGACAAATATATCGACAAATGCTCCGTGCTGGCCCGCAAGGAATACAGCGAATTCGCGATTCCATGCCTTCCGAACTTCACGATTATTCCGAAGGACAAGTCCGGCGTCATCATCGACAGCAGAATGCTGCAAACCGAACACGGCGTACAGCTATCCAAGGAGAAGGAGGACATTCTGAAGCTGTGGATCGAGGGGGTATATGTCGGTGCCTCCTACGTGGCCGCAGGCATCATTTCCGCATGCCAGTGCCCTGAGTATTTGCGGGAGAACTTCAAGAATGTCAGCAGGGAGTATCCGGGCGTCCGCTTTGACATCGAGGCCGGCGACAACAGCCTGAGGGCCGTAACGACCATGGCCAAGGAGATCTCCGGCTTTACGAACAACATCAAGGATGCGATCAATCGCCGCAACTTCGGCTTTGTCTTCTCCTCCGAAAATTCACAGCTGCAGGATAAGGATATCCGGCGGATTACGGTATACAAAGCAAGAAGCATGGCCCCTGCCGAGGACGGCTACGATGCCTTGTACAAGACGCTGGTGAGCACCTATATCGAGCGGATGCTGCGCTTCCAGACCGGAGACTTCAAGCATGAGAACATCATCCGGTTCTTCAGCAACAACCCGAGCAGCCAGAAGAGCCGCTGGATGTCGACGCGCGGATTCGTCAACTCCATTCTTCAGGAAGGCGATGACATGAATTTCACGATCGACGAGAAGACCAATCTTTGCCAGATCGATCTTGCCTATAACGGCAATGTGAAAAATCTGGAGGTCACGATCACGAAGAGCGCATCCGCGGTCAAAGCGTAAGAACGTTACACCAAATATCGATATCCTTCGGACCGAGTTTGCCGGAGCACGGCGGCGATCAAGGCGGCGGTGAGGGGGACCGGTCCGGCATCAAGGATATGTTGGAGGCGACCGGTTCGCCGGTTGCTTCTTAACATACACCCGTCCGCAAACATTTCCGGGCGGGAAGCAATTATCCATTAGGAGGAATGAACATGGGATTCAGATTGAAAGTGGAAGGCGCAGAAACGATCGAGCTCGGACTCGATAACATCAAGACGGTTACTTACGACACGGACACGCCGGACGACTCCAATGCCAGATCGACGGATGTGGGCGCAACGCTGCTGATCACGGGCAAAATCATCACGGCGGTGGACGGCGAAGCTGCGGACGATACACTCAAGCTGGCTACCTGGTCGCTGGTACCTGCCGAGAAGGCGGACTGCTACCGAAAGGTTACGCTGGAAGTTATTGCGGCTGACCAGGTCGTCCGCAAGGTGTACTTCCCGAACGCTTTCGTTGTGGATTACAAGGAAACCTTCGGCGACAGCGAAGGGGTCGGTACGTTCAGCGTGCTGATCAAGCAAAAGAAAGACAAAACCGAGCTTGCAAAAATCGAAGGCGGATACGCAGTTTAGTTTACTTACATACAGCCTAGAGCCTTCGCAAAACCGGTGGAACATTAAGAGGCCGTCACTGGCCTCTTAATTCCATATCCGCTGCATCAAACCATGCGGCTTTTTCCCGCTGCGAAGAGGCGAGGCGTTTTTTGAAGTCAAACATTAACGGGTGATGAGCAGCATGAACTTTTATAAGGTGCTTGGGGTGGAGCCTTCCGCCACCGCAGCAGACATTAAGCAAGCCTACCGGAAGCTGGCCAAACGCTATCATCCGGACGTGAACCAAGGAAGCGAGGAGGCCGCCCGAAAATTTCGGGAGGTACAGCAAGCCTACGAGGTGCTGGCCGACCCGGCAGCCCGCGAGAAGTATGACACCCGGGGGAGGGCGGGCGAATCCCGGAGGAGCAATGAGGCCGGAGGACGCGGCTCAGGCGGTTCCCGGGGAGCGGGGGACAGGCATGGCGAGCCCTTCGATCCGTCCCGGATGGAGGAGCAATTCTCGCAATTCTTCGGGTTTTCTCCGCGGGACAAATCCGTTCCGAAGGACGGCAGTCCCCGTGCGGGAAAGGAAGGCCCGATTGATACGAACCAGACCTTCGAGCGCTTTTTTGGCATTCGGAAGGGAAAACCCTGATTATCGATTTCCTTAAGTAACGGAGGGAATAACGTTGAGAGATTCATCCGGCTTGGCAGCCGACCATCAGGCGCAGGGCAGTCCGAAGAGATCCGGCTGGCTGATCGCCATGGATCTGGCGATTGCAGCGCTTTCGGCTTTCGCCTTGATTTATGTATTTGTTTACAGTGACAGCACGGTTCTTCAATGGACGGCGGGCATCGTCACTGCTGCCATCCTCACCGGCTACATCGTATATTATGCGCGCAAAAGATCCATCCCCAGTGAGCAGGCTTTCGAAGCGGCTTCGCCAATCTCCAAGCTGATCCTGCTGAACGAGGAGGGGGAACGTACGAAGGAATGGTATATCCAGGGCGAAACCTCGCTCTTGATCGGCAAGAGCTCCGCGGACGGAGAAGCGGACGTGGATCTGTCCGATGCCGAGTATGCATCGCTGATCAGCAGAAACCACGCCGTCTTGAACCGCGTGGCCGGGCTTTGGTATATCGAGGACGTCGAATCGCGGAACGGTACGGGAATCCAACGCGGCGGAAAAGGCTCGAAGACAAAGCTCGAGCCGGATAAGCCGTGCAAGATCGACCCGGACGATATCATTTACATCGCGAATACGAGACTGATGGTCAAGTAGGGAAAAACTTACGATTCGGAGGGAACGAATGTTATGAGTTTGACGAGATGCTCCAATGGACATATGTTCAGCACGCGCAAGCACGGAACCACCTGTCCATATTGCCATATATCCGTAGACCATCCTGTAAAGAGCGAGGTTCGCCTGGCGGCAGCAGGGGACGATGACAAAACGATGCCTTACCTGGGCGAGACGGAGGGGGTCAGCCCGGTTACGGGATGGCTCGTATGCATTGAGGGACCGCAGATCGGTCAGGATTACCGGATCATGGCCGAGAAGAACTTCATCGGCCGGGCCGAGGATATGCATGTACGGATCATCGGGGACAATACGATCTCCAGGAGAAATCATGCCGTGATCGTATACGACCCGAAGAAGCGGAATTTTTATCTGCTGCCGGGCGATGCCTCAGGCCTGGCTTATCACAACAATGAAGCTGTGTATTCCCCGGTGGAGCTCACGCCATATGATGTCGTCCAGCTCGGACGAAGCAAATTCATCTTCATCCCGCTGTGCGGCCGCCACTTCGAGTGGGAAAATACGGCGGGCTAAGGGCGGTCATTCATGCGCGGCGAAGAGTACGTACCCTATGTTGTCACACTGTTGTTTGCGGCGGCGCTGATCCTGTTGGTGATATGCCGGCAGCGCATGCTCCGGCGGGAAGACAGGCCCGCCGTGATGATCGGAAACGGACAGACCATCGGCAGAAGGCCCGAACAGGACGACTACTTCTCCAGCGTATCTACCGACTGCGGGACGCTGGCCGTTCTGGCGGACGGCATCAGCGGTCTGGCACACGGCCGCATGGCCAGTACGGTGGCGGTATCTGCGTTCATTCGGGAATTCATCCAGCTTGAGAACGGAAGCGATCTGCCTTCCTACTTTACGCGGGCCGCGCGAATCAGCAACCGGGAGATTCTGCACCGTCTCCGCGGTGGACGTGGCGGGACGACGCTGGTAGCAGCCGTTGTGCAGCATTCCAAGCTCTATTGGGGCGCAGTCGGCGACAGCACGATCAGCGTGTTCCGGAACGGGCAGTTTATCCCGATGAACAGCAAGCATATCCTCGAATACGAGCTGGAGGCACGATATCTCGCCGGCGAGATAACCAGGGAGGCGATTGCAAGCCACCCGATGCGCAAGCGGCTCGTCAATTATTTGGGATTTGATGGCTTCAAGAATTTGGATATCAGCCCGGAGCCGTTTACCCTCCGGAAGGGGGATAAGGTGCTGCTGTTAAGCGACGGCGTCTATAATGCGCTGACGGAGCTGGAGCTGGAAGAGATCTTGACGAAGCGAATCAGCCCGAATGAAGCAGCGGAAGAGATTATTCAAGCTGTCGAGGATAAGGGCTACAGCGATCAGGATAACGCAACGGTGGTCATTTTGGAACAGATGCGCTAGTTTTTAGCGATGCTGCTTATGATCATGGATCGATACGAAAAGCGGAGGTACGGATGAGAAGGGAAAACAGTGAGTTCCTGACGGAGTTTCTCTCCGAAGGGGGGACTTCCTTAACGAATAAAGATTACTTCGCCTATATGGAGCTGGACGACATGGCCTGTTGGGTAATGGCTGACGGGCTCGATACGGACGACGAGGTCGAGAGCGCAGAGACCGCGGTCAAGGTGCTGATGGAGAATTTTCAGGAAAAACCTACACTGTCCCGGTTCCGGCTGAAACGCTATCTGAAGGAAGCCAGCGATATTCTAAAATTCGAGAGCCGGCGCGTCAGACTTAAAGCCAGCCTGGTGATGGTTGTCACCAATTACTCCAAAATGGTCTACGCTGTCTCGGGCAACAGCCGGCTGTACCATTATCGCCACGGACGATTGAAGCATAAGAGCAAGGACCAGAGCGTGGCGCAGGTGCTGGCCGATCGGGGCCGCCTTAGCGAAGAAGCGGTCGACCGTCATGAGGAGCGGCATAATTTGCTGAATTACTTGGGGATACCCCGGGGATTCAAGCCGTATGTGTCCCGAAAAAGAAAGCTCAGCGACGGCGACGTACTGCTGCTGTGCACGTCCGGCGCATGGGAGGGCGTAAGCAGGGGCGAGATGCAGGCGGCTGTCGAAGGTGCCGAGAAGCCCGCCGCGCTGCTCGATACGCTCGAGGATGTCCTGCTCAGCAAGCAGCGTCCGGTCATCCCGAACTATTCGATGGCAGCGGTATATGCCAACAAAACCTATCAGGAAGACCCGAATCGGCGAAAGAAATACATCAAGCTCGCATTGGCCGTTCTCATTCCCCTGATTCTTGTCGGTGGCGGGACTTACGTGTACAAGGTGCGGGAAGCGGCCAAGAAGGCCGAAGCGGCTGCGGGAATTGTGCAGCACGAACAGAACGGCGATCAATACATAGAGGATGAGAATTACGCGGAGGCTGTCAAGGAATACAGCGAAGGCCGCAATGACGCGATTAAAGTGAAGAACAAGGTACATACCGCGCTTCTCGGCCGGAAGCTGCGCGTCTCCCAGCTTATACTCGAGGGCGACAAGGTGCTGAAGGAAGGCGATTACGAGAAGGCGCTGACCCACTACGGCAAGGCCAAGAAAGAAGCGCAAGGCATATCGGTATTCGACCCGCAAATCCTTGCCAAGAAGGAAGAGGACGCAGGCAACGTGCAGAAGGTGATGGAGCTGGTGAAGGAAGGAGAGCTGAAGATGCAGGGCGGCGACTATGCCGGCGCCAAGCTGGTGCTGGACCGGGCGCGTCTGTCCGCTATCGAGCATTCCCTGGACACGGTCGAGAAGGATATCAAGGCGACGCTGGACGAGGCGGATCTCAAGCTTGCGAGCATTGCCAGGGAGCAGAAGAAGCTGCAGGGCGAGAAGCTGGAGGCCAAGGCCGACCGCAGCCTGGCCAAGGAAAATTATGAAGCGGCGATCGATACCTATATCATGGCGCAGGCCATATACCAAGAGATCGATATGCTGGAAAAGGTGCTTGGCCTTGAGCGGAAGATCACCAAGGCCGAGGAGAAGCTGAATCCGATTCCGCAAGCCCCTGCCGGTCTGCCCGTACAGCAGCCCGGCATCATGGCCGACGGTCAGTATGGGGTAGTACCGGGAGGATATGCCGCGCCAAACGCCGGCGGGCAGATGATGATCACCCCGCCCGATCCGGTTCAGCCGGAAGAAACGCAGGCTCAGGATGAAGGGGAGGCCGATGCTCTATCTGCGGACGGAGCGTCAGGGCAAGCGGAGGACGGGGAGGATGAAGGACGTTGAGCAGCATGAGAGAGGTCGTGTCCGACCGGCTGAGCCGGATGGAGGATTTGGAGCAGCGGCGGCTGCTGAAACAAATCGTCAGCGGCGTGTTCATGAACCTGGTCGATTATCAGGAGCAGATGAACCGAAGGCTGGAGCAGCGCATATTCGATGAAGTCGAGCAGGAAGAGGATAAATATGACGTCTATGTAACGGTCTGTCCAAGGGACGAGCTGGACCCGGTTCACCCCTATCTGTTTCCGATGATACCGGAGGATGTCCATAAGAAATCGATTGATATGCATACCATCGCTGACGGCATTAGTCATGGCCGGGAGGTGACATTGACGACCCTGTTCCTGGAATGCCGCCATGAGCTGCTGCGCCCGCTGTGGACCAAGCATCGAACGTTTCAGGGGGAGATTCAAACGACGCTCGCTTCGTACGAAGTTCAGGTTCAGCTTCGGCCAAACCGCATATACGTAGACGAAGTCGAGAAGCTGTACCACCTGTTCCGAAGCAATCACCTCCCTTGGAGGACCGTGAATCACCCTTACGCGGCGAAATTTTTCGATGTTGTTCTCGTCGGAAGCAGCGGCGGTTATCCGCTGTCGCCGGAGGAAGATCTGGTTGAGATCGTCGTCCATCTGGAGGAATTCGAAGCCTATAAGCGCAGCGATATGGTTCCGCTCTGGAATATTGAGCCGTTATATCTGAAGACCATCGGATTTCCTTCCCCCGCATGGGATAAGGTGAACTACGAGCATGTGTTTTCTATTCGCAAATCGGGCACCCAGCACGGTTATCTGGTGGATGCCGCGCCGGAGTACATTCGATACATCAAGCATGGCGCTTATGAATTGACCGTAGTGTCTCCGAAGGAGAAGGCTGGTGTGTGGCGGTTGTTGAAGGTCGTTCGTCCGTCTTCTCTCGATGATCGGCCGGCTGCATCCTATGAATTGGTATCTAACCGGCGGGATGGCGGCTTTACGGATGCCTATATTCGGCAGCATTCCCCGGTAGTCCGGACGAAAGGAGAGATCCTGCGGATCATAAGCCTTCTCGAGGACTACCGCCTGCAGCTGGTGGATATCCGGGTTGCCGATGCTTCGGAGGGGCACGCCGTTACCTATGACATGAATCCGTTTATCGACGATCGGGTCCGGACCAAGGCCGGACGTGCCAGGCTGCGGCTCATGTTCCGGTATGCGGGGGCCGAGCCTGCGAGCTTCTTGATCGACGATTGGATGAGCTTCTTGGTATCGGAGGTGCAGCTGTATTTTCCCGAATATGTATGCGAAGGAGAATGGGCGTGAACTACATATGGGATTTCATGATCGAAGCGGAGCGTTCAGGCTGGGAGAAGCGGGATGTGGTATTCGAGGCGGCGCGGATATTCTCGCCGTATATGGAGCTCAGTCCGTATGAGCTGAACGCTTCCATCGAACAGCGGGTGGAAATGAATCCGTTATATAGGTTCGACGATATTCTCGGCGGACTGGCGGATATGAATCTGGATGCGGATACCGAGCTGAGAGAAGCGCTCTTTGATATCGTCGTGCATTTCCTGGCGGATATCGACCGAATGCAGGGAATGAACCGGCGCGAGTTCTATATCCAATTTGTTCTGCGGGACATCAGGGAAGGCCGCTTCGGCAAGCGGATCCAGGAGCATATTCAGCTGTTCGGGAGGGAGGAGCAGGAATGGATTGCCCGGAATGTGCTGCAGCTTCATGAAACCGGCGAAGCGCTGCATTGGTATAAGGACACGCTGCGGATGGCCTTTCCTTCCTGTATCGTCTATTCCAACTGCGAGACGCAGGATGAGATCATTGCCGTCCTTGGAGTTTCCGAGACCCCGGAAGGCAGATGCAGGGCTGATCTGATCCGGGATTTATTCCTTCCGCTGCGGTTTCATCTGGAGCTTTATTGGGAACGGCATTTTGGCATTATCGGAATTGGGGACACGATGGCGATCGGAAGCACGGCATTATATTAACTGCTGGAGAAGAGGGGGAAGGACGATGACGATGTATTCCTACAGGCTGTATACGGGAAAAGATGGCCGCAAAGCGGAGTATGACGCCAAGTATACCGCAAGCGAGCTGGCCGAAATGACCACATTCCAGCTGCGGGACATTTGCTACAGGGAGAAGCTGGTGGAGGGCTTCGTGAATACGCTCGACCGCGACAAGCTGATCTCGCTCATCCTCAAATTTCGGGGAGCCGAGGGCAGAAGGCTCATTCGCAGTTATAAGAACGGCGGGTTTGAACGGGTTGAAGAAGCGCTGCACAAATATTTGAACCAGCCGTTATCCGGCGAAGGCGGCATTCAAGCGCCGGTCAGGATGATTCTCTATCCGGGAATGAGGGTCGACCGCAAGGACGGCTACCGCGTGACTGCCGGGGGAGCCTTGACGGAATCGAACGTACTGCTCGTCAATGAACAGAACGAGCTGTGCGGCATTTTGAATCTGATCAAGGACGGCGACGAGCCGGGAAGCTTCTTCCTCGCCGCCGATCAGGAAGCGGAAATCCGGCGGACCCCGAACCGGAACTACAGCCTGCTGTTTTTTCGTCAGCAGGATTCGGACTATCTACATAAGACTTACTACGAGGAGGAGCAGCTGCCTCCGACGCATCTGTATTATTACCGCATCCCGGTAGCGGAGCTGGAGATTCGGGAGCTGGAGACGACGTCCGCCGTATTGGCGATCGACTTCGGAACGACGAATACGACGGCCGGTGCATATTTGGACAGCAGCTACGTCGGAAACCGGAGCGAGGCGGACGTGCTGCAGGAGCGGATCCGGCTGGATGCGATCAATTACGTGTCGTTCGCGGACCGGACGAAGAAGACGGAGGAATGGATCGAGCTGCTGCCGACGGTGATCGCCGTGAAGGATTGCTCCGATCCGTCAAGCATCGTCTACGAGTACGGCTTCGATGCGTTAAAGACGATGCGCAGCAGCGGATACAGCTCCCATGCCACCGTCATGCACGGCTTGAAGCGGTGGGTGAACGATTACCGGCGCATGGAGGAAGTGACGGATGCCAGCGGGAATATGGCCGTAGTCGCACGGAGCGAGCTGATTCGCTCCTACCTGCTGCATGTCATCGCAACGGCGGAGCACCAATTTAAATGCCGGTTCAAGACGCTGCATATCTCCAGTCCGGTCAAGCTGAAAGCGCAGTTTATGCAGATGTTCCGGGACATCTTGCCGGAATACACGATCGAGGGCAGCCGGCAGCTGGATGAGGGCATGGCGGTTCTGTTCAATACGATTGCCGATCAGATCGAGAAGAACACCTTCATGGACGGAGCGGCCTACAAAGCGCTTGTCATCGATTGCGGGGGCGGGACCACGGATCTGTCCTCCTGCGAATTCCGGATCGAGGACGGGCATATCTCGTACAAAATCGATATTCATACCGCCTATGAGAACGGGGATACGAATTTCGGCGGCAACAATATTACGTTCCGCATTCTTCAGTTCATGAAGATCGTGTTCGCCTCGTACTACCGGGGCGGCAGAGGCCTGGCCGATATCGACCGGCTGATCGATATTCCGGGCAACGATATCTTCCGTTACGTGGACGAATACGGCGTCCAATCGGTGTACGCGTCCTTCGAAGCGGCTTACCGCGAGGCGGAGGAGATCATTCCGACCCGTTTCAAGCTGTACGAGAACCGGACACGCGAGGAGTACATGCGGGTAAGGAACAACTTCTATTTTCTCTGGGAAATGGCGGAGAGCATGAAGAAGGAGTTTTTTCATAAAACAGGGGTTCTCCGCAACCGATTTCAGAGCGACGAGGAGATCGGCCGTGAGAACGATTTGAATATAACGGCTGTCGACCGGTGGTATCTGTCCGTCATGGAGAACGGCCAATTCAAGGAAGTGTACCAATATCCGGACGTCGTCTTTAACATCAAAGAGATCAATCATCTGATCAAAGCGGACATTTATGAGATCGTGCGCAAGTTTCTCGATGAGTTCTACCGCAGCGGCACCTTGCAGGATTATTCGATCATCAAGCTGACGGGGCAATCGTGCCGGATCGATGTGTTCCGCGAAGCTTTGAAGGAATTCGTGCCCGGACGGAGCATCGAATTCAAGCAGAAGGCGGCCGATACGGGACAGGTGCCGGATTTGAAGCTGGCGTGCCTACGCGGTGCCCTGCGGTATATCAGCGCCCATAAGGCCGGCAGCATTGAAGCGAATATTGTCCATCACGCGCCGGTCGTGCCGTATTCCGTAACAGCCTTCACGCACAACCGCCAGGAGCGGGAGCTGGTCGTCTGCCACCAGCGGCTGGATCAGATTCACGGGTTTATCTCGCGCCCGGCCGATGTGGGCGAAGTGGAGCTGTTCCTGAAGGACAGTGCGGGAAAGCTTCGGCACAAGTATGTATATACGAACGAGGCTGCAAGCCATCGTGCGGTGCTGTATGAGGAGATCGAGCAGGAATACGGCAGCCACATCCCGCAGGAGGAGACCGATTCCATCGTCAACGGCGAAGTGAAGTTTTTTGTGTTCGCCCAGAACCAGCATTGGGGCTTTCATGTCGTGCCGGTCGCCAGGCGCAAGGAGCAGCTGTTTGTCGGGGAAGCGAGATTTTTCGCATTCGAGAATGATTTGTCAGAGCTCGATTTCTTCGACGGATTGAAATAACCAAGCGGGTACGCAGGGAGGAGATAGCCTTGTTACACAACCGTTATCCGATCTTCACCAAGGGCAGGATCCTCAGGCTGGATATGTTGGAGGAGTTGCGGGATTACCCGCGCGGAATGATGGATATTCTGCATGCCGATCTGTCCTCCGGCATCGTTGCCGGGGCGGATATCCGGGTGGTGGAGTCTATGCTGCGCGTGACGCCGGGGATCGTCAAGTTTGGCGGAAGGCTGTACATGCTGAAGGAGGAATTCAGCCTGCCGTATCACGCATCAGGCACGCTCAGCATTCTTCGCCTCCGGTTCGGCCCTGAGCTTCGCGATCAGGATTTCGCGGATCATCCGGTCGAGGTGGTGCTGGACGGTTCGATGCTCCAGACGGAGTGCGAGCTTGAGCTTGCGAGGTTCAAGCTCAAGCCGGGTGCTCGGCTGCGAGATGATTATGAGAGCTTTGCCGACTATGCGACGGAGTACAATACGCTGAACCGGATTCATACGCCATATGCGTCGCCGGGCCCAAGCACGTTTTATCCAGGGGCCCTCCGCTATTATGCGGACGCGGTGCTTCAGGCTGGGGGCGGGCAGCCTCAAGACTTTGCGTTTGCCATGCAGGTGCTCGGCAGCGAACGGCCGATAGGAAAAGTGGCGATCCAGCACTATATCGGGCTTCGTCTCGGGACGGGCTACCGCGAGTATGATTTGGCGCAAATCCATAAATATTTGAACCGGATTTTGAACGACATTCAAAGCGGCCGACGCGGAGCACGCGATTACCGGCCGGGCGGACCGCAGCGGATGCTGGTGGATTAGAACGGGAAGCGATTGATTGTGAATTCAGTATGGCTGAAGGGATGGTGCCTTGAATGAAGCATTTGGATGAGAAGATGTTTGCCGCGATGAGGACGACGCAGACGGAAGGGGCTGCAGCGGAAGAAGCTGAGCTGGTAAAAGGGGCAGCCGTAGGTACGGCTGCGGGTGCGACAGCGAATGATGCTCCGGAAGGACCGAACGCATTGGGACCGGTAGATGTGGAACGGGCATTCTTACGGATCGGGGACGAGATTGTCCCGTTTCAGACGGTCCATGTATTGGATGGCAAGCTGTCGCTTCGGCTACCGAAAACGTTCCGCATCATGCCGGAGGAGCTCGCACGGTTGAAATATCCTTCCGAGCATAGGCCTGGCCTGATTTACACGGATGAAACCCATACGGTAAATCTGGCTTTCAATCTTACTAGCACGCCGCTGAATCAGGAGGAGCTGGAGGATTTCCAGGAGGCGCTTACCCGTATGCTGCGCAGCACGCAGCCGATCGAGCGCTGGATGGGGGAAGGGATGGAGACGGTAGACGGACGTAAGGCCGGAACCTGCGCTTTCGTTATTCCCACGCTCACAAGCAGCGTCTTTAATCTGATGTTTTATTCTGATCTCGAGGACAAAGCGCTGTTATGCACCTTCAACTGTCTTGAATCGGACATGAACGATTGGAAGCCGGTAGCGGAAGCGATGCTTCGTTCGATGAAATGGGAGCATGAGAACGATTCGCAGCTCCCGACGAGTAACCAAGGAGGGGTCAGAGTATGAGTACAGGATCGGTCATTGCCTACGGCAATCTTCAGGTATCTCCGTACCGGCTCGTGAACTTGCAGGAGCTCACGCTGACCAAGGAAATTAATGAGCATGCGAGCCTCCGCTTTACAGGGATCATCCCCGAAGAGATGCAGCACAGCTATGTGGAAATGACGGATGCCGACACGACGGTTGAGGTGCTGCAGCTTCACGAGAACGGCGGGAGCTCGCCGCTGTTCAGCGGCATCGTGCTCGGCATCGAAGTCAAGGTGATTCGCGGCGTTCATTATCTGGAGGTAGAGGCCGTATCCCACAGCTATAAGCTGGATATCAAGCGGAAAAGCCGTTCTTTTCAAAATACGGCCATGATTTACGGGGATTTGCTGAATAAGGTAGCCAGCGACTATCCCGACATCGATATCTTGGATGACGCGACCGGCGGCAAGACCCTCGGCACGTTTACGATGCAGTATTTTGAAACGGACTGGGCATTTCTGAAGCGGATGGCCTCGCGCTTTCATACCGGGCTCGTTCCGGCGACGACCTTCGATAAGCCGAAGCTGTTCTTCGGCCTGCCGGAAGGCGGCGTGAAGGGCAATTTGCAGAACTTCCATTACACGGTCAAGAAAAAAATGGCCGCTTACCGCGACGCCTCGCAGAACCACAATCCGGCGCTTGAAGAGAATGATTTCATCTACTACGAGGTGGAGACGAAGGATCATGTCTTGAACATCGGCGATGTCGTTCAGTTCAAGGGCAGGATGCTCATTGTGAATCGGGCATACACCGAGATGAAGGACGGGCTGCTTAAGCATGAGTACACGCTGTGCACCCGCAAGGGGCTGAGCCGCCCGAAGCTGTACAACGAGACGGTGACCGGAGTGTCGATTCAGGGGAAGATCATTGAGGTTGTGCAGGATACCGTGAAGGTGCATTTGGAGATTGACAAGGAACAGAGCGCGGCGGATGCCTATCGTTTTCCGTATTCGTCCGTCTATACGGCCGAAGGCAACAGCGGCTGGTACGTCATGCCGGAGAAAGGGGATACCGTTCGGGTCTACATCCCTTCCAACAAGGAGGAGGAGGCGATTGCGCTAAGCTCGGTTCGTCAGGATAAAACGGAGGGCTCGAGCAATAAGCTGGGCAACCCGGACCATAAATTTTTCCGTACCGCCTCCGGCAAAGAGCTGATGATGACCCCTTCGGAGGTCGTCATTACGGCCAAGGACAATGACATCTATATCCGGCTCAGCGATGCGGACGGCATTCAGATCGCCAGCAGCCAGAAGGTTCAGATTGTCGCGAAGGAAGACATTATGATGGAATCCCAGAAGAAAGTGATGATCTCCGCAATGGAAGAGCTTAGCCTGACATGCAAGGAGAGCAGCATGAAGCTGGACGGTAACACGGAGATTATCGGACAAGAGCTGAAGACGAATTAACGCAAGCGTGTTTCGTTAACGCCGCCTTATCATCATCGTTGGGGCCTCCCTGAGCATCGCCTTGGCGTTCTTGCTGGGATGGCGATTGCATAGACGGGAGTCGGCAGGGGCGGCTTCATGGAGCTGTGACTGCCTGGATTGCAACCGAAGGGGGATGTGTGACATGAACAAGCAAGAGGCGCTGCTGGATTTTGAGGAAGTGGCGGTAACTCCGCTGAGGGAACGGATGCAAGCCGAGCTTGAGGAGGAGTATCAGCAGCGAGGAGAGGCACATGCTGCGGCATGGGCAAGCTCATTCGAGCGGATTTGCCTTGCCGCTGAGGAGGCCCGCCGGGCTGGCGGCGATGAGCCTGTAGCCTATATCACGTATTCCTTGCTCCGTACCGAGCTGGCTGCGAAGCGGCCGCTGTACCGGGTCGAGGCGGCAGGGAGCGGCTGGTTTATGCAGTCTGCCCTGTATGAAGACTGCTACGACGCCGGTTGGGCGTTCCGCTACCTGGACCGTTACGAGCAGGCTTTGCTGGAAGCAAGCGGTCCCTATTCGGGACGGATCGGCCGTTCGGAAATAGCGCTGTACCGGCAGCGTGAAGCCGTTTATGCGCATGCTTACGTGATGGCGGTTGCCCGGCTTGCGATGAAGGATGCCGCGTTAACCCCTGCGTTTCGGGCATTGACGTCAGCGGAACAGCTGGAGGTTCGCGTCGGGGAATATCGGGATTTCAGCGAGGTGGTCTATAAGCGGGATGACCGGGCGAAAGACGTTTCGCTCATCCGGTCGGAGCTGGAGCATAACGGGAGCCAGGCAATCTACGCCTATGAGGTCCTCGCCGGTCTAGATTTGTCCGGGGGAGTCTATGGCGGGGCGGATCTTCGGTATGCGGATTTGACGTCCGCCGATTTGACCGGCGCGGCCCTGGAGGAAGGGATCCTGACGGGAGCCGTCTTTGCCGGCTGCCGGATGCGGCGGGCGAACCTCTCCGGCGCCCTGATTGCGGAAGCGGATTTTCGCGGCGCCGACTTGGAAGGGGCGGACTTTCGCGCAGCCGTCGGCATGCGCGGGCAATACGGCAGCGAGAGCTGGAAGCGTCCGGGCTACAGGGCTGCGGATTTTCGCGGAGCCTGCCTGAAGGGAGCGGACTTCCGGGGAGCATTGTTGTCCGGGGCATTATTTACGGGGGCGGATGTGCAGGATGCGGATTTCACAGGCGCTGTATTGCATCAAGCCGTTTTCGATCCAGGGGTTGCGGACCGGCTGGACTTGATGGACGTTCAATTTAGACCGCCGGTATGGCAGCTATAGCATTGACCGGAGAGGATGGGGAATTATGGACTATTTCATTTTGGAACGCGATGTGCTGTACACGGATCGCATTCGGCCGGTATGGGACGGCGAACCGCCGGAGCTTGGGCAGCTGGGGACGGCCGCTCCTGCGAACCTTCAGCCGCAGCCGGAAATTCTGCAGCTGAGGGTGATGGACGGGGAGTATCCGGACTACCTCGAGACCCCCGTTCCGCTGATTTCCAAACGGTTCAAGCCCGTATTCGACGCGGCGGCGCCTGGCGTTCTGAGCTTGCCGGCGGTGCTGCGCAATCCCGCCCACATGCGGCAGGATCTGTATTGGATGATCCAGGCCCCGGCTATAGATGCCGTGGATCGACGGAGCGAGTTCCATAAGGACGGCTCGCTGTCTAGGCTCATTATTGACGGCGAACGAACGGGGGATTACCACGTGTTCCGCCTGACAGGTATCAGGGAGCCCTTGATTATAGTCAGTCTGGCCATGGCGGAAAGCCTGTTGAGACGGTTATGTTCGGGGGTTCGGCTTCGGCCGGTCGAGATTCGATAGCGAAGGAGTGAAAGACGGGATGTCTACCAGAATGATGATGGCGCCGGAGGCTGTGTCGAGTGCTGCCCCGGAAAAGAGCTATGTGGTAGCGGGGGCAGTGCTGAGCTGTTCCTACGGAACGCAGCGGGTTGCGCTGACGATGCCGGTCAGTCACGGCGTTTTTATTAAGGACAAAGCGCAAATGAACATTCAGGATTACCACCCGATGCTAAATATCAAACCGTTCGGCAACTGCAGAAGCATGGAGAACCCTGCGGTCCAGGCGGCGAATACGCCGCTGCCCGATCCGAACAATCCGGATGAGGAGGTTAAGCCGCAAATCGTGGACGGCATTGTTCGGAAAGCGCCTTGTACCCCCATCATTACGATGCCTTGGATCGGTGGGAAGACCGATGTGCTGATTGAGAATGAGCCGGCGCTCTTGAATACATGCACTAACACCTGCATGTATTGCGGAATTATCCGGATCGAGGACGACGGGCAGGAGGCATAGGGCCTTGAAAGAGTAAAAGGAGGAGAGTCTGTGGGAACAGCTGTCAAAAGATCCGGGTATGGTGAAGTACAGCTTGTCTCTCCATTTGACATTCAAACACTTCATGAGCTGACCATTGAGCGGAGAGTCAATGAACATGCCGTCTTAAGGCTTACCGGTACAATTCCGGAGGAGCAGCAGGAGGCATGCATCGAAATTATGGATGCTGATAACAACGTAAAAGTGAACCTTATGCGTGGCGGGAGTTCGGTGCTTCCGCTATTTTGCGGAGTGGTCACGGATCTTGCCGTACGTCATGTCCGCGGGATCTATTATGTCGAGCTTGAGGCGCTTTCGCTAAGCTCCCTGCTGGACGTACAACTTAAGAGCCGGTCGTTTCAGGATATCAGCATGACCTATGATGCGCTGCTGGATCAGGTGCTCGGGGATTATCCGGGCTCGGATGTGATCAATATGGAGGAAGATGCTGACAGGCTGGAACAATTTACCTTACAATATAGGGAGACCGACTGGCAATTTCTGAAGCGGCTGGCATCGCGCTTTGCCTCCGTTCTGGTACCGGAAGCGGCTGCCGACTCCGGGCCGAAGCTGTGGTTCGGATTGCCCGAGGGACGCAGCGGCGTTGTTTTGGAAGATGGAGTGTATGGGGCTTCGCGAAGGTGGGATCGACGGGGGCCGGACGGCGGCGTGCTGGGCGATCTGGACGATGCGCCGGAGACGCGCTATGCGGCATACAGCGATGAGGTCTTGAATCTTGGGGACCGGGTACAATTTCAAGGTCAAGAGCTCGTGGTGACAGGTTCCACGGCGACGATGGACGGAGGCCAGTTCCGATTCGAATATCTGTTGATGCCGGAGGACGGCATCCGCCAGAAGCCGCTGTACAACACCGCCTTGGTCGGGGCTTCCCTGGAGGGCCGCATTCTGGAAGTGAAGCAGGATACGGTCCGTCTTCATCTGGATATCGATGCGGCGCAGGAGAAAGAGGCAGCGGCCTGGTTCCCGTACACCTCGGTTTATACCGCGGAAGGAAACAGCGGGTTCTACTGCATGCCCCAGGCGGGGGACGCGGTACAGCTATACATACCCGATTTCCGGGAAGAGAAGGCAATTGCTCAGGGATCGGTGCGCAAGGGAGGAGCAACTTCACCGAAGACGCAGGATCCGAGCATGAAGACGTGGGGAACGAACCACGGCAAGGAAATGCAGATGGGGCCAAGCCATATGTCCCTGATCGCGAAGGAAGGCAGTTTGTTCATTAACCTGGATGCCGGTGAAGGTATTCAGATCGTCAGCGATACCACCCTCATCATCGCTGCCGAGCAGGATATCGAGCTGAGCGCGGAGAAGAAATTGGAGATCACCGCGGAAGAAGCGATTTATCTGCTGTGCAAGGAGAGCTCTGTCATCCTGGACGGTAAAGCGGATATCCAAGGAACGGAGATTAAGCTGGAGGGCCTCATCAAAGGTCCGGTCTACGTCCCGGATCTGCCGCCGGTCCCGGAGCCGGAAGATCCGCCGCTGCCCCAGCCTCCTCCGAAGAAGGAGAAGAAGGGCTTCTGGGGCAAGCTGCTGGACGGCGTGCAGCTCGTGCTGGATGTGGCGGGAATGGTGCCGGGGATCGGGGAGATTGCCGACCTCGCCAATGCCGCGATCTATACCGCGCGCGGGGACTACACTAACGCCGCCCTGTCCGCAGCCGCCGCGATCCCGTTCGCAGGCTGGGCAGCTACGGGCGCGAAGTTCGTCAACAAGGGCGGCAAGGCGCTGGATGCGATGAGCACCGCGGCCAAATATGCGGATAATGCGGCCGATGCCGTGAAGGCCGTGGACAAAGCGGCGGATGTCGCGACAACCGCGGGCAAGCTGGGCAGCTCGGCCGGGAAGGTAACGACCGCGGCGCGGAAGCTGGAGGATGTCCAGAAGCAGATGGACGCGGTCCAGACGATGAAGGCTGCGATGAAGAACATGGCGGTTGGAGTCGGACAGGATATGGCGATGCAGGCAGGGCTCGGCGTCCTGGGCGAATACATTGGCGAGGACTACGCCATGGCCGTCGGCATGGCTATTGGCTACGGCCGCTTTAAGCGCAAGTCCGGCGCCGGCAGCCAAATGGGCATCACCTCCGGTGGCGGAGGCGGAGGCGGCGGGAACAAGCCGAAGAAGGACAAGGGTGCAGAGCAACCGAAGCCGGAAACGAAGCCGAAGGATAAAGCGGATACGAAGGCAAAACCGGAAGCGAAGCCGGAGCAAAAACCAGATCCAAAGCAGAAGGCTGAGGGTAAGGGGAAAGGTGACCCAAGCAGTAATAATCCAGACGATTTCTCAAAACAAATTAAAAAGTTAGATGAAGAAATAGAAAGATTGATAAAAGAAGGAAATGACAGAGAAGTCAAAAGATTAAAGCGAGAAAGAAATAAATTGGCCAACAAGTTGGACACGAAAGATGTTATTAGTGATAGCTTTGACTTGGAGGCTGCAAAGGAGTATGAAAGAAAAATCGATAATTCTAAATATTTCTCTCATGATAAAGGTGATTTTGGGGAAGAAGTAACAAAAATCGTCGCTAGAGACAGTAATTTAGGTCAAGATGTTTCCGATCTATTCCAAGTGGGGAGAAACGGCATAGATGCAGCGTTCCTATCGAAAGGGCCACCGCCAAAGTTAACGATTATTGAATCGAAGGCATCTGATTCCGCTAGTTTTAGTTACTCGGATAAACAGAAACAGGGCGGGGATAAGTACTTCCAAGATATGATTAACAGCGATGATCCTAGATATGCAGATTTTTCAAAGAAATTAAGGAAATTAAAGAAGGAGAATCCAGGTCTCGAGTTTGATTTCATTAGGGTGGAAACAGATATTAAGATCACGGAGACCGGATTTGGTGTTGATGAATTAAAGATTAAAGATTGGAATAAAGAAATCGATTAATTGATAGGGAGGATGTAATGCTAAACCCTAAAAAATTTGAGATGGCGTTTAAAAGATATCACAAGAATTTTATTGTTGGTATTAAATTTGAAGATGTTAAAGAAGAGTATGATGAATGCAATAGCGAAGTTATTAATATTGTTGAAGAAAGTGACGTAGAGAAGGATCATGTTTTATTGATTAATTTGTCCTCAATTTTTTCTTACTCCTTGTCACAATGGAAACACGATGTATTGATCAGCGGAGGAAAGAGTCCGGAAGGTTTAAAGAACATGCAAAAGGTCGTGTTTTATCAATGTATGGGGCAGGATCTTTATAGAACACGCTACCCTCATATGACATTAGAATATACATTTAGAGAAGTCGTCATCGCCTTGGTACATTTCGCTATGTATGGATGGGAGAAAGAAGAAAATATACTATATGATTTTATGGTTCATCACTTCGGTGGACATTTAATGGATGCCAATGAAGAGAACAGACATATTTGGTTTTTGCTTGAGCTGTACCTGCAGTATAGAAATAAAACCATCATGGGAACGAATAAACAATTGCATCTAGCCGTGAAAAATAGCTTTAAGGAAGCTGGACAGCGATGCGGATCAATCCCTGATGATCTAGACGTTTATGATGAAGTGCTTGAACGATGGTCCACAGGTGATTTGCAGGAAATAGAATCTCTGATTTCGAAAATGTCCCTGTATCATTCTGCGTTAGCTTCTGAAATAGGTCAGTTGGGTGAATTTGGTGACTTCAGATACGGATTTTATCCATTTGAAATCATATTTTTGATCCATGTAAGAAATAAACTTGGATTGCCTAATCCCACTCACCTAGACGACTTGCTGATGAATACCCCGGAAGCGAAAATGGTGTTTGGAGACCCTGAGCCATACCCTGAATGGGACCCGACGCTTCAGATGATCGATCAATTTTATCGTAAAAACTATCCCGAATACATTCCTAACCAGCATGGGGAGTTGTTTTAATAAAGGGGGGACAAGTATGCAGGATCAAGAAATAGCACAGCTCATATTCCCTGATGACAAGAATCTTGAACAGTTTTTGAAAGATGAAGGAAGTTATGACATTCATGAAGACCTCTTAAAATATGGACTGAAGACGCAACAGTTTTTATACGTTGATTATAAAGGTGAGCAATATCAAGAGATCGTCAATTTTATTCTCGACTATGAATTCGCCCACCAAATTGAATTAGCAGCAAAAGAAGAACTTGAGCAATTAGAAGCGTATGACTATGAATATTTACCTGATAAAATCAGAGAGGTTAACAAGATACTGTCACCAAAGGGATATGGACTATTTTCATATCCAAATTCGGGTGACTTTTACGCACTATTCATTGCAAAAATAGAGAATATAACAAATTTGCTGCAGGAAGAATTGCTGCTCGATGATAGAATCCCTTTCCAAGAAAGGTGTGTCAAGTATTACAGATAGCGCTATAGCGATTTATTAACTTAAAGTTTAAGCGGGGCCAATAGAATGAAAAAGTAATAAATATGAGGAAGGCTTATTCCATCTTGAACGATGAAGAGGAGTGAGCCTTTTTGTATGTCGAATATATAAAAGGATATCTGACAGAAGTTTTGAGTGTGTTTGAATACAGGGAAATCCTATAACGAAAGACACTTTCTAGAAAGAGAAATGCACGAAGATAAAGTGAATGCTCAGTATGTTGTCTTTGTTGAATATAACTTATACCCCATAGGGGGTATTTTGGAATTTTAATCTGGAGCTAGGAGGACTAAAATGTCGCCTAATTTATTTTCAATTATAATGTATCCTACAGTGTCTTTTGACAAGGAAGAGGTATTATGTAGTCTTTTGGATATTTTCGAGGAGGATGGAAAATTTAATCCTACTCATTGGGGCGATAGTGAACTGGTTAAAATCGAATATAATCGCAGCGAAATTCTTGAAAAGGTAATTTTTGAACGTAGTGTTTCAGAAATATATCTTCATAGGGATAAATCAGTTAAGTATACAGGTAGTATTGACGTCAAGTTAACCCCTCGTTCATTTATGAAATTTAATTTTCATAAATCGATGCCAAAAAAATTATGGCCAGCTTTTTTTGAAATGTCTGATAAAATAGCAGAAATAGTAAAACCGAGATTTGGAGTTACCCATATTTTTTGGAAACCAATTTATCCATGGCAAACGGACAATGATCGACTTCACATATGGATGAACCTATGTTCACATCCAGTGCCAGTTAAATTCCTCCCTAATGGACCTTTGGGTGTAGGCACTCGAACATACTTAGGTGATCACATTCTTGAGATGTTTGATAGAGAGTTTTTGAAAAATGCTCCGGGAAGTGTATCAGAACTTAATTGGGGCGGTATGCGGATTGATGTTATGGAGCACCCTTGGGAAGCAGAGCTAACCATATTGATCGACAATTGGATAAAAGTTATGGGGTTTTTGGAAACATCTCATGTTTTGGCAATACCAAGTTTTGATGAGTATCGGATGGGAGTATCATTTAGCCCTAGCTCTGCTTGGCAGGAATATCTCAAAAAATGATGGGTTGTGATTATTTTGGTTGGGGATAGCAATATCAGAAAAGAAGTATTGGAAATTCTACACAGATCTCAATACAATGATGAAGTCATCGATGGACTTGATATGAGTAATCTGGATCTTACTTTCTCTGATCTGTCAAAAGTTATGGCCGATGGTCTTATAGCAAAACGAGTTATATTAAGAGCGTCTTCGTTAATAGGAGCATCGTTTCTTGATTGCAATTTTGAATTTGCTGACTTCAACAACTGTAACTTGGAGAGTATTGACATAGCAGATTGCGTACTTAGTAAGGCGAGTTTTTATAAAGCAAATATGAGATATGCAAAAATAAATATTAGTATGTGTATAGAAACTTGTTTTGACGAAGTCGATTTATCTAATGGAGAATTAATTGGATCAACCTTAAGGAATGCTTCATTTCGCAATGCAAATTTGTCCGGAATAAACGCTGAACAAGCAAGTTTCTCTAGTGCGGATTTAAGTGGTGCTGTACTTACCAATGGTAACTTTGAACAATCAGATTTTAGAAATGCAATCCTTGAAGGTGTAGTATGGAAAGGTGCAAATCTGGCAGGGGCAAGGTTTGATAATGGAGTTTGGGAAGACATTCAGACAAAAATCTAGTTATAGTTGATCTTTATTGGCGGTTGTCTTCTCAAGATAACCGTCTATTTTTATATGGATTTTTTAAGCTAAAGATAATGTATAGATGATTCTGAGGAGTCTTATGGTTAGCTAGCTAAATCTCTTAGAGAGTTTATTGATTCTCTTCAGGATGCAAACGACTAAAATCCCCATTATTAGTTATTAGTGATGACAATTAATCAAAAGAACAATGTGCCACGTGTAAATTCTCAGTGTAAGACCATAGTAGAAATCATATATTTAAAGATCTTTATTCTTTTTAGAGGTCTACTCTATCTATTAAGGAGGAGTGAGGCCCCTTTTTCGATATTAATATCATTAAACTTAACTTAAATGGTAAAATTAGGGGTGTGGATAGTGGGAAACTGGTGTCGTGAACTGGAGGATATTAATTTTACCGGAAAGCGGGATTTAACATGAAGGAGATAAAAGTTAGTCAAGAGTTGCTAAACGAGTTTGAGAATATTCAGTGGTTTATAAATTGTGGTAACAGAGAAGAAATAGATTTATTATGGTGATCGATTTGGAGGATCACCTAAAATAGACAATTTAGTTTCTCAATTATCGGATGTGAACCAAAAGCAATATAAGAAAGTTGAAAATATGTGGGCCGCTTGCACGTCACTCAGTTTAGGTTTTTTTTTTTGCCCCAACGCCGCCCTGTCCGCAGCCGCCGCGATCCCGTTCGCAGGCTGGGCAGCTACGGGCGCGAAGTTCGTCAACAAGGGCGGCAAGGCGCTGGATGCGATGAGCACCGCGGCCAAATATACGGATAATGCGGCCGATGCCGTGAAGGCCGTGGACAAAGCGGCGGATGTCGCGACAACCGCGGGCAAGCTGGGCAGCTCGGCCGGGAAGGTAACGACCGCGGCGCGGAAGCTGGAGGATGTCCAGAAGCAGATGGACGCGGTCCAGACGATGAAGGCCGCGATGAAGAACATGGCGGTTGGAGTCGGACAGGATATGGCGATGCAGGCAGGCCTCGGCGTCCTGGGCGAATACATTGGCGAGGATTACGCCATGGCCGTCGGCATGGCTATTGGCTACGGCCGCTTTAAGCGCAAGTCCGGCGCCGGCAGCCAGATGGGCGTCACCTCCGGTGGCGGAGGCGGAGGCGGTGGGAACAAGCCGAAGAAGGATAAGGGTGCAGAGCAACCGAAGCCGGAAACGAAGCCGAAGGATAAAGCGGATACGAAGGCAAAACCGGAAGCGAAGCCGGAGCAAAAGGCTGAGGGGACAGGTAAACCTCAAAAATCAAAAAAACATCAAGCAGAGAAGAAAAGTACTCCACAATCAGGCAATGGACCTTATTCACATCTTGAAGATTCTAAGCATATAGGTCCAGGGAAGGATTTTACAGCCGCCCAAAAAAGAAAGATAATTGAAGAAAATAAAAAGAGAAATGGTGGGGTTGTTAAGTCTGACGATACTGGTCAAATTCTGACTAAACCCCAAAAGAGTAAAAAGGGTGTTACACCCGATCCAAATGAGTGGCAAATTGATCATATAATCCCTAGGGATAAAGGTGGTACTAACAGTTTCAGTAATGCTCAAGTATTATCTCGAAAAGAAAATCGGGATAAATCAAATAAGTTACCCTCAGATATTGATAAGCCAAGCAAGAAAGCACCACCAACTAAACCGAAAAGGAGAAAAAAATGAAGCCAGTACTATTAAATAGTCAATTAAATAAAAAGAGTTTATGGAGCGGTTGTATACTTGCTTCGATAGCACATGCAATAATGGTTGCTCATTATCCTGAATTAGCATATGAGCATTCATGGGACGGTGATAACTATAGTGTTGTAGATGGTTCGGGAGGAAGAGGCACTATTACTTTCAAAGGTAATTATTTTGTTGGCGCTTTTCGAAATGAGAATTATACTCGAACTGATATCCCTATAGCTTTGGATTTTTTTACTGAGGCACCAAAGGAGGTTCTTGAATTGGCTAAAAATGAAACTTTAGAATATCTCCTTGAAGAAAATGATGATGGCACGACATCACCATCAATAACTACTGCATTTTGGGGTGATAACGATACTTTTACTTCAGTTGACAATATTATAAAAATAGTACGATATGGTGGATATTTATTAGAGAGGCATTTAACAGAACCAGATTCTGCAATTGAATCTTGGCGAGATTATTATGAGATGACCTCAGAACAAGTAAGCTTGCTAAAATCTATATATGATAGAAAAGTAATCAACCCTCATGGTAAAATCATTTTGTCAAAAAGTGAAATCGAAATAATTGGAACAGCAGATCAAGAAGGTTTGAGTGAGAGCATAACTTCCTTTGAGGAGATAGGGGTATACTGGGAAAGGTAAACTGCTACAATGGCTACCTACTCCTGTACATTGATCCAATAACACGTATACCAATATAATACTATATAATGATTTCGTCATTTCGTTTGTACGCACAATCAACACTTGAATTTATAAACGCTATTGCATTACAGTGAGCAGGTCGATCAAGGGAGAAAGTAATACTATACATAACAAGGATGGGAACAATCCCATCCTTTGCTATTGGGTAAGCTTTAATCCCTTTCTGACGATCTGGTCCGCTTGACGGGTGGTTTCCGGCAGGCGGTAAGTGGGGGAGAGCTTTAAAATCCATTCGCACGCTGTCGCCAGAGAAATGCGGTGGCCGATAGACACAAACACAGGTTTAACGCCGTCCTGGGTGCGCAATACATTCCCTATTATTTCATGTTGATCCATGAGCGGTGAATATGAGCCTCTCTGGATATCGGGTTCAATGTAACTTCCCGAGAGCTTTGTTTTACCGCAGCCGATCGTTGGAATATCATAAAGAACTCCCAGATGGCAGGCCAGCCCAAAACGTCTCGGATGCGCGAGCCCTTGACCGTCGCAAACGATTAACTGAGGCAAGATGCTGATCTGCTCAAAAGCTTTCATGATCGGCGGAAGCTCCCGAAAGGAAAATAACCCCGGAATATACGGGAACGAAACGCTCTCTTCAACCATAACGGTGTCAACGAGGGTTAAGGAGTCGGCCTCTAAAATCGCAACCGCAGCGATAAGCTTATCATTCTGCTCACTATAGGCAACGTCCACGCCTGCGACATAACGAACCGGCTCCAGCGCATCTTCCTTCATTACTTGCAAAGCCAATTGATGCTGTAGCTCAATGGCTTCCTGCTCGTCTAAATCCCACCTGTGCGTAGTTTTTAATTTCATTACACGTGATCCTCCAATGGTTGATCGTAATATTTTATCAAATATCCATAGGCACATAAATATGCACCTGTTTGGTATTGTCTGTGCAAGACGGTAGAGCGGGAATCTTGTGATCCAAACAGGGATCCTTGTCATGCTATAATGTGGAAGATCCGCTGATAGAATCAAGGATAGGGATCATGGAAGAAGGAACATTCGGTTTCGAACCGGAGACGAAGCACATTCTCTTCCCACTCCGTATAAATTAGCAGGCTGAGCGGATTGTATTTTCTGCATAAGGAGATTTGGAACATGGACATACGCGACTATATCCAACGAGGCTTTGAGGCCTATTACGCAAAATACAGCCAGGTTACGGAGGACGGCTTCTGCAGGTGGATGCGCCCTCACGTTCCTGCAGAGATGAAGGCTACCGATACCGACGAGGAGTGGTCCATCTGGAAGCTGGTCCCTTCCGTTGTAAGTGAAGCTGATATTAGGGAACTGGAAGACGGGTACGGATTGACATTTCCCGAGTGGTATAAAGCATTTATCTCTACATATCATCATTACTTTGACGTCATTCCTGAGCAACCGGTGGACGAGCCGCTGGATAACGTCAGGGATATGTACAATCCCTTGTTGTGCCGGCTGGGCTATCTACCTTTCACATGGGATTCCGAATACGGCAAGATATGGTGCATCGACGTAAATGAAGACGCTGGCGAAGGCTTCGGTGCCATCTATGAGATCGAGCATGAAATCTTATTTAATCTGGATGAGGAGCAAACGGACCGGGCTGAGCTTAAAGCATCGCTGGATTATCTATACCCGGATTTCAAGGCGTATTTTGACCATACATTCCTCGGAGGGTGATATAGTCAATGATTATGAAGGGTAAGGAGAAGCCCACATGCAACATGAACAGCTGCAGGACATTCTGATTCAATACGGCATCCGGGAACCGGAGATTACGTTTATCCGGCATAATGAGAATCGAACTTACAAAGTAAAAGGCCATGACGGAAGCCCATATCTGCTGCGCATTCATCAACCGGTCAAAGACGGGATGGCCGGTCCGCAGCATACCTATGACGGTCTGCTGGGTGAACTGCAGATGCTGGAGGCGTTGTCAGACCGGGATCATCTTCACGTCCAGAGGCCGCTGCGTAATCGGAAAGGTGAACTGATTACGATCATCGAGCTCGAGGGGAAGAGATGGAACAGCTCTGTGCTGTCTTGGCTGGAGGGAAGAGACCTGCGGAAAGAAGACGTAAGCGACCCGATATGGGTCGAGAAGCTGGGGACTCGCATTGCAGAGCTGCACCAATTCTATAGCCAGTACGAGCAGGAAGGCCTGGACAAGCGTCCGAGTCAGGGGATTGGCTACAATCAATATATGATCGAGGTTATCAAGAAAGGGTTAGCGAGAGGATTGTTCGCTTCCTCAGATGTTTCCCTTATTGAACAAACGGTATCGCTGGTAAATGCCCGGCTTGAAGCTGGCGGACAGCAAGATGCCTGGGGACTCATCCACGGCGATTTAAGCTTGGGGAACATCCTCATGACCCCGGAAGGGGAGCTGGGTTTTATCGATTTTGGTTTTTTCGGGCCAGGGTATTATTACACGGATGTTGCTATGGGTGCCATGATGGTTCCATCGGAGCTTCGGGATCGATTCTTGAAAGGCTATTATGGCAATGATTCTACGGGAACAGACGAGCTCGTTCTGTTAGAAGGCTTCATGCTGCTGGCCATTATCGGATACTATGTCTTCCAGATGGAGAATGAATCCGTCCATGCATGGATGCGCGAGCGGATGCCGAAGCTGTGTGCCGAATACTGCATACCTTATTTGTCGGGTGAACGTATATTTTATTCCGTTTAATTGCCCCCGCAGGAACCCAACTATTTTACACTGATCGTTCCGTCCTGGCTGACTAGCTCTAAGGTATTCGATGCGTCTCCAATCGTGCCCTCCAGATTGCGGGGATCTGCCATGATTTGAAGACGCCGCTGACCTAAATCAAAGGCTACTCGGC
The DNA here is from genome assembly GCF_038003785.1 of Paenibacillus sp. FSL W8-0919. Taxonomy (NCBI): domain Bacteria; kingdom Bacillati; phylum Bacillota; class Bacilli; order Caryophanales; family Paenibacillaceae; genus Paenibacillus; species Paenibacillus sp. FSL W8-0919. The sequence goes on along the minus strand of NZ_JBBOPV010000001.1, from coordinate 417,432 downwards.
CCTTTTATTGAATGAGCAGTACGAGTGGTCGAAGGAAGAAGCGATTTCTTTTATCCGGGAAATGATGACAAGGGTAAGCATATGGAGGAATTGATTCATGACCTAAGCTTAGTCGCGAGCTGAATCGCGCAGCCTGCAAAATATAATGATGAACTCCATCTTCCACTATCCGGAGCATACGGATATCTATATACAGATCACGGACATGGGAGAACATGCTGTTATCCGCATCAAGGACAATGGCGTCGGCATGCCGGCTCATATGGTGGAGAATCTATTCCGGCAATATTACCGGGGCACCACGACGGACTCCTCTTCTGAGGGCACGGGACTCGGAATGGCCATTGTCTACAAGCCGGTCCAGGCCCATGACGGTACCATTACGGTGGAGAGCGAGCCATCGAAAGGGACGACGTTTACGGTTCTGCTGCCGAAAAAGCGCTTGTCCTCTCCGGGCAGTGAGCATTAAACGAATAATCATACGTTTCGCCCGTCAAATCGTCCAGAGATTTGACGGGCTTTTTTATGGCATGGCTGATGGTTCCCTTGCGGTAAAACCGTATAGTTTCGCCAAAATAACGGCAACCTACCCATATCTGCGCTTCTTGGGAAAACGAGGATAGGGCGAGGGCGGATGCCAGGTTGCGGGTTGTTTAGCGATTCGATAGCACGTTTAAGAAACGTTTAACTACATGAATGAGGTGATACCATGTCGAAGGATGCAGTAATCAACCAAGAAGCGGTCGAGACTGTTAAGGATATTATCAAAGACGTTGAAACCGCCATGCTGTCGACCATATCGGAGGGCGGCATTAATTCCCGGCCGATGCAGACGCAGGATATCGAATTTGACGGAGACCTGTGGTTCTTGACCAAGAAGGATACGAGCAAATACAAGGAAATCCTGGAGAATCCGAACGTGAACGTCGCTTATGTCGGCAAGTCGTATGTGTCCATTCGCGGCACCGCGGAAATCGTGGATGATCTGAACAGGAAGAAAGAGCTTTGGAATAAGATGTACGAAAAATTTCTGGACACGACCTATGATGATCCAAACATCATCTTGATCAAAATCCGGACCGAGACGGCCGAATACTGGGAAACGGGAGACCGAATGAAGACCGTAAAAGCGTTCTTCCGGAAAATGACCGGCCAGCGCCAGGAAGAGGATTCCGAATTGAATAAAACCGTCGACCTGCACAAGTAGGCAAGGTGGTTGGAGCGGGTCACCATGGGAAAAGCACGGAACTTACGGATTCCGTGCTTTTTGTCGTTTATTTAGTTGACTGTGTCAAATTGATAATTGACTTAGTCAAGTATAAATGTTAATTTTTTGCTAACCGAATAAAAAGAAAGGGGCTCACTCATCATGTCAGATGCAACCATCATTCAGACGATCCGGCGCTTTAACCGTTTTTATACGAATGTGCTCGGACTTCTCGATCAACATTTGTTGAACAGCGATTTTTCTCTCTCCGAGGCAAGGGTGCTGTATGAAATTCAGAATACGGAGCATTGCACGGCCAAAATGCTGATCGACAAGCTGAGCATCGACGCCGGTTATTTAAGCCGCATTTTAAAGCGATTCGATAAGCTCGGGCTGACCTACCGCGTTCAATCCGATAAAGACGGCAGGTCCTACTACCATTACTTGTCCGATCAAGGCCGTGAGATGCTGCACAAGCTTGATGCGCTATCCGACGAGCAGGTCCGCCGGTTGATTGAGGGACTGCCGGAGCACAGAAAGGGCCTGATTGCCAAGAGCATGACGGCCATTGAAAGCTCCCTCTCCGGCGAAGAGGATCGCGGCCCGGGCGTGGTCATCCGCACCGAGCTGCGACCGGGGGACGTTGGCGTTCTGATCCATCTGCACGGCTGGCTGTACGCGGAGGAATGCGGTTATAATCATGGATTCGAGGGCTATGTTTGCAAGACCTTTCATGAATTCTTCCAACGTTATGACCGGGAGAAGGACCGGTTCTGGCTGGCGGAGGCGGACGGCCGCATCGTCGGCGCCATCGCCATTGTCGGGCATACGCCGGACAAAGCGCAGCTCAGATGGTTCATCCTGCACCCCGATTTCAGGGGAAGGGGACTTGGCAAGACGTTATTGAACGAGGCCGTCAAGTTTTGCCGGGAAAAGGGCTACCGGAACGTGTTCCTGGAGACGACCGAGGATCAGAAGAATGCGATTCGGATGTACGAGAACGTCGGCTTCCGCAAGACCGGCGAGCGTCCGAACGAAGCATGGGGCGTAAGCCACGTCGAGCAGGTCTTCGAGCTTCACTTGCCATAGCGTCCCTTCATTGACACCCCAAATCCGGGTTGCTACAATTTCTATATTGCTACCGGAATACACGGTATTGAAAAGGAGGGGGCGAGCTTGAACCGATCTTATGCCGCAGATCCATTCATACGAAATGAACGCGAGGCGAACATTGCGGAGCGGGCCGACCGGCTGGCCGCCATATTCGCGGAGAGAGCTCCCAAGCATGATCGGGAAGGATCGTTTCCGTACGAGAACTTTGAAGATCTCAAGGCGTCAGGCTATTTAAAACTAACCGTTCCCAAGCGATTTGGCGGAGAGGAAGCCTCCGTCTATGAAATGGTGCTGGCCCAGGAACGGCTGGCGCGCGGAGACGGCTCCACCGCACTGGCTGTCGGCTGGCATATCAGCCTCATACTTAAGCAGCGTCTGACCCGGGCATGGCCCGAGGCATTGTTTGAAAGTCTGTGCGAATCGATTGTCAAGGAAGGCATCGTGATCAATGAGCTGGCCAGCGAGCCGGCTACCGGAAGCCCGAGCCGGGGAGGCCGGCCCGAGACGACGGCGGTAAAGGTCGATGGAGGCTGGAGCATCACGGGCCGCAAAACCTTCAGCACGTTAAGCCCGATTCTAAAGGTATTTGTCGTTACGGCGGGAATCGAAGGCAGCGAGCGTAAGGGGGCGTTTCTCGTTCGGAGCGGTCCCGGCGTGGAGCTAGAGGAGACCTGGGATACGATGGGCATGCGTGCGACGGGAAGTCATGACGTCGTCCTGAAGGACGTATTCGTACCGGATTCGGAAGTGATTCGGGACGAGAATTACGAGATGCCGTCCTCTCCCGTACCGACTGAAGGAACGCTGCTTCATATTCCGGCTTGTTATCTGGGGATCGCTTATGCGGCCCGGAATTTTGCGATAGATTTTGCGGCGCGGTACCGGCCCAATTCGCTGACGGTGCCGATTGCGGAGCTGCCGCATATCCAAAGGCAGATCGCTCTGATCGAGGCCGATTTGATTACGGCCAGGACCTATCTGTACCAGGTGGCCGACCGCTGGGACCGGGAGCCGGACAACCGGGCCTCACTTAAGGCGGAGCTGGGGCTGGCTAAATATACGGCGACCAATGCGGCTGTCCGCATTGTGGATCAGGCGATGCGGATCGTCGGCGGAAGCAGCTTGTCCCGGAAGCTCCCGCTCGAACGGATGTACCGGGACGTGCGGGCAGGGCTTCATAATCCGCCGATGGACGATATGGTTCTGACGAATCTGGCCAAGCAGGCGATTCGAGAGCGGGAGGAACGGCCGGATCAAGGTTGACCCGGCCGACAATGACCATCTGAAGCCTATGGCGAAGCACATTTAGCACCGTACTAAGCTCCGGAGCGCGGCGCTTGGCGTGATATAACGGTATTCAGCCACGGAGGCCGAACGTGATGCGAGAATTAGAATAACATGCAGCGCTAGAGGGGGAGAGCTCCTTCTGGCGCTTTTTTTGTTATTACATGCATGACGGCAATGATTGGGCATTATGATGATAAAGCCGTTATTTCTCAGAGCCCGCTTCCCGCTTAGCCGATAACAACCCCGAGGATGCGGTTAACGGGGCGGTTTACAGGGTATAAATGGTAACGGATTTCGATAGGCTTAAGCGAAAAGATGATGGACTGGAAGGGAGCTGACACAAGTATGGATGCTGTACTCTACTTGATATTGGCCGCTCTGTATATGGCGCTGTTCGTTTATGGCCTGGTGCTGTTCAAGCGGGATCCATCGCCCGGGCTGCGGTATCTGCTGCTCGTGGTGACGGCGGGGCTGGTTTGGGACAACGGAGTTATCGGACTTGGCAGGTGGATCGGAGAAGGGAGGCTGCTTGAGCAGCTGAATCTATCGCGCTACTGGGTGCATGCTTTGGCAACGCCTTTATTGGCGCTGGTGTCCTTCGATCTGATCCGGCGGTCGGGAAGCGCCTGGGCCCGGAAGCCGGGGGCCGCTTGGGGGGCTTGGCTCGTGACCGTCCTTCTCATCGTGCTGGAGGTTGTCACGGTAACGATGGATCTGTCGCTTGCCCCTTCACATCAATACGGTGCCCTTCGATACGTATCCACCGAATCGTCCGGCCCGCCGCTGATGGTCATGATCGTCCTTGTGCCGCTGCTGCTTGCAGGCGTGACCGTATGGCGCAGAGAACGGTCGCCCCTGCTATTCATCGGCACCATATTGATGGCGGCGGGAAGCGCCATTCCAATCCCGGTTGAAAGCTCTGTCGTGACGAACGTGTTCGAATTGCTGTTGCTTCTTACCTTGTGGCTGACGGTTCGCAAAGTCTTGAATGCTCGCACTTGGTCCTTTCGTTAGGCTGGCAGAGCCTGATCCCGAAGCTCGGGATCAGGCTCTTTGCAATAGAGATCGGCTCCGTGATATGCAGATGGCGTGCCCCATTGCTGCATTCAGCAAACCTTCAGCTTGGCCTAAGCCAGGCATAAGGCTGCTCTAAGCCCTGTTTCAGCTTCGCCTTCTATACTTCGGATTGTAAGCAAATCTAAATCACCCACAAGGAGAGATTGCAATGAATCCGATAAGCAAAAAAGTGATGGTAAGCAGTATGGCGGCAGCTCTAGTTTTGGGAGGAGCGGGATACCTGCAAAGCAAGGTCTTCGCCGCAGCAAGCACGGATGCAGCGGCTTCCGCAACAGAGGCTGGACAGGCAGGCACAAACGCCGGGACGGACACGGATGCCGTGAAGAGCAGCGATGGGAAGCGTTTAGGAATCCGGGGCGGCGGTCCGTTTGGCGGCCATCTGATGACGGAGGCGTCGGAGGTGCTTGGTATGACGGAAAGCGATATCCGTTCAGCGCTCGAAGCTGGCAGCACATTAGCAGAGATTGCTGAGAATAACGGCATGTCCAAATCCGATTTTGTGCAGAAGCTGGTCGTTCTGGAATCCGCGAAGCTGGATGAGCGTTTAAGTGAGGACAGCATCTCGGACACCAAAGCGTCAGAGCTGAAGGAGGGGCTGAACGAACGATTGACGCAAGCGGTTGAGGGGAGTGCGCAAGAGCTTCTGATGAAAGGTCATGGCAAAGGTGGCCGCGGCTTTGGGAAGTTCGGCAAGCCTGAGGAAATCGCTGCATTGCTCGGAATGACGGAGGACGAATTGAAGGCTGGCCTTGAGGGCGGACAATCGCTGGCCGAGCTGGCGGCCGCTAAAGGCATGACGGAGGAAGAGCTGCTGCAGAAGCTGAAGGAGCAATTGACGGAGCCTTTAAAGCAATGGATCCATGAGAAGAGCACGGGTTCGAATCCATCTGATGCATCGAAGACGGATACGGAAGCTGAGTCGGCCGAGTAGTTCGGATGGATGGACGATATAAGATACGGAATGTACAAGCCGGGGTGACCGGATGTACGGGAGACTGCAGGGACCGATAGGTTCCGGCAGTCTTTTTTTTTTATCTCCGATTGCACACAAAAGTCGAAATATTTCACACGAAGGTAAAAATTTCCCCTGCTGTGACCTCCACTCTCCGATTTATGATGGTAAGAAATATGAAAACGATTTCAGAAAGCTAAGGAGGAGGATTTTTTTGAAAGCGCTGTACAAAAGAATATCCGTAGTTTTGCTTTTCTGCATGACGTTGAATTTGCTGCCGGCGTTTCCGGCATGGCTTGCAAGTGCGCAGGAAGCGGGCGAGGCGGAGGACAACCTCGTTCCTAACGGAGGATTTGAGCACGTCGCCTTTACGGGGAACGCCTCCTGGGTAAACGGTATTCAACCGCAAGGCTGGGGCGCGTGGCTGGCCAAGGGACAAGGAAGGGTGTCGGTTACCGATGCCGTTTATTATTCCGGAGCCTATGCGGTACAGATCGAGCATTTGGGCGCAGATGATCGCACAGGCCTTAGCTTGGATGTGCCGATTGACGGCGGAAAACCATATGAATTCAGCGCCCGGATGAAAACGGTAGATGTCGTGTCGAACGGCGGTGTTTTTGTGAGAACGAACTTTTATAAAAGCATCGCAGGTCTGGACGGCAGCACGAAGAGCGAGAAAATCGGGGACGGGCCTTCGACCGCCAAATTGGCCGGGACGAACGATTGGTCGTTGAAAGAGGCGGTGCTTACGGCTCCGGCCGAAGCGAGGTATGTCAGAATCGAGCCGTTTTTCGAAACGGGAACGGGGACTGCTTGGTTTGACGATGTGACATTGAAACCGCGCCGGGGCATAGCCGGACTGGCCTTGGAGCCGAACATGATATCCATGGAAAAAGGCGAGAGCGTAGAGCTAATCCCGATCTTCACACCCGAGGACGCAGCGGATCAACCCGTGGTGTGGAGCTCTTCCGATTCGGGCATTGCATCGGTAGAAGGCGGGACGGTGACGGCGATGGATTACGGAACTGCCACGATTACCGTGTCGACGCCGGACGGCCTCGTTAGCGCCCAATCCTATGTGACGGTGGAATCATCCGAAACGCTGTCCGGCTATGATGAGTTGAGACAGAGATGGTACGACAAACTCATTGGCGGTCCTTTCATGGATGCGTCCGATCCGGATGTTGCCGCCTACATTCGCTCGTTATCGGACAAAGTATCCAATGCCGAAGGCACAGGGATTTGGGACCGGATGAACCGCACGCCGGATGCGAATGCGCTCTGGGATGATGTGATCAGCAAGACGAACACCGATTCGGCACGGATTACGAAGGCGTACGGCATGATCAAGGATATGGCGCTTGCCTATTCCACCGAAGGAACCGCTGTGTATCAAAATGAGGCGCTGCGCAGCGATATCCTCGGGGCTTTGGAATGGATGCATGCGTACCAATATAACCAAAGCAAGAACAGCATCCCGAACTGGTGGGATTGGGAGATTGGAACGCCGCAAGCGCTCATGGATATTCTCGTACTGATGGATGATGAGCTGCCTGAAGAGCAAGTGGATAAATACTTGAGTGTCATTGATCGATTCGTACCCGACCCGACGAAAAGGGTGCAGAATGCGGGAGTAACGGAAACCGGCGCCAACCTGCTGGATAAAGCGCTGGTCGTTGTGCTGCGCGGCGTTGTCGGCAAGCACGGGGCCAAGATCGAACAAGGCCGGAGCGCGATGTCCGGAGAGTTCCAGTACGCGAAGAGCGGAGATGGAATTTACGAAGACGGGTCTTTAATCCAGCATTCCAATATTGCTTATACCGGAGCATATGGCAGCGTACTGATCGGACGTATGGCCGATTTACTGTATTTGTTCAACGAATCGCCGTGGGAGCTGGACGATCCGAATGCGAACAATGTGTACCGATGGGTGGAGGATTCGTTCGAGGCCTTAATCTATAAAGGCGCGATGATGGATATGGTGAAAGGGCGCAGCATCTCCCGCCAGACGGACTCCGATCATCTGACAGGACGTGCGATCATTCGGACGTTGGCACGCCTTGCCGAAGGAGCCCCTGCGGAGGAAGCTGCCAAGATCAAGAGCATGATCAAGGAATGGGTATTGTCCGATACGACGTTCCCGAACTATTACGACCACATGCCGATCTATGAGATGAATCTGATCAAAGGGATCATGGGCGATGCTGCAATTCAGCCGCGCGGAGAGCTGGTGAAGCACCAGAACTTTGCCGCGATGGATCGCGTCGTCCACCTGCGTCCGGGCTTCGGCTTTGGACTCAGCATGTTCTCCGACCGGATCTCGGCGTTTGAATTCGGGAACAACGAGAACCGAAAGGGGTGGTATACCGGGATCGGAATGACGGCCTTGTACAATAACGACTTGTCTCAATACAGCAATCAATATTGGCCGACGGTGGATATGTACCGCTTGCCGGGAACGACGACGGACGGCTATGCGCCGGCTCCGAAGGACTGGGCTTCTTACTATAACTCAAAAATCTGGGTCGGGGGTTCGTCGATGGACGGGCAGTACGGCGCGGCAGGGATGGATTTTGGTCTGGATAAGAGCACTGGGAGCACACTGCACGGCAAAAAATCATGGTTTATGTTCGACGATGAAATCGTGGCGTTAGGCTCAGATATTGCAAGCGCGGACAGCCGTAAAGTGGAAACGATCGTGGACAACCGCCAATTGAAGGACAGCGGTACGAATCAGCTTACGGTGGACGGTCAGGTGAAATCCGACGCGCTCGGTTGGGACGAGATGATGAACGGGATCGGTTGGGCCCACCTGGAGGGCAATGTCGCCGGTTCGGACATCGGATATTATTTCCCGGATAAAGCCGATATCACAGGAAAACGTGAAGCGAGAACGGGCTCTTGGAGCGAGATCAATAACGGCGGCTCGTCCGATCCGATTACGCGAAATTATCTCAGCTTGGCGTTCGATCATGGGACGGCGCCGCAGAACGGTACTTACGCTTACGTCCTGTTGCCGAACAAGGATACGGCAGCGACCAAGCAATACAGCCAGCATCCGGATATTGAAATCGTGAGCCGCACGAACAAAGTTCACGCCGCCCGGGAGAATAAGCTTGGCATTACCGCCTTCAACTTCTGGGAAGCGGATCGCTCGGAATTTGTGCGAGCGCATCAACCTTCTTCGATCTTGGTCAAAGAACAGGGTGATCGATTGACGGTTGCCGTATCCGACCCTACGCAGAAGCAAGAGAAAGTGACGCTTGACCTCGGCAAAGCCGTATTGAAGGAAATCGCGAAGGACCCTTCCGTTACGGTGGTCCAAACCTCGCCTTATCTCAAACTGGAAATCGACACGAAAGGTGCGATAGGCAAAACCCATACGATTCAATTCCAATACGATCCGAGCCAAACGCCGGAATTGGACGATCCTGCCGAACCGGACCAAGGAGAGAGAGTCACCATATACGTAGCGGAGGACGCTTATGTAAATGCCGGCAGCAAAGCGGGCCAGAATTTCGGAGGTGTCGGCTATCTCAATGTGAAGAACGGATTAAATGACTATTTACGCAAAACGTTCCTGAAATACGATTTGAGCGGACTGTCCGGAGAAATCCAGTCGGTGAAGCTGCATGTATACGGCAGAAAGAACGACAGCCGAGGAGTAACGGAAACCGTTGGCGCGTATGAGGTCGAGAGCAATGCTTGGACAGAACATGCGCTCACCTGGAATAACATGCCTCAAGTTGGAAGCTTGATAGGAGACGCAATATTCGACGGCGGGAATCAATGGCACCAATATGATATTACCGCCTATGCCAGAGCGCGGATGGCCGCCGATCAGCAAGTAAGCATTGCGCTGCAAGGCCAATCCGATTTGACCGTGGAAGTGAGAAGTAAAGAAAACGAGGGCGGGATCTACAAGTCGTATTTGGAAGTGACATTGAAGCCCGCAGTTCTGGTCCGCGATTTGAACGGGGACGGCAAGCTCGGGGTTGGCGATTTGGCGATGGCCGCCGCGCATTTCGGCATGACTTCCGAAAGCCCGGATTGGAACATGTTCATGGCTGCCGACATCAACGGCAACGGCATCATGGATGCCGAGGATTTGAAATGGTTTGCCGAAGCGATGGATCGCTGAGTTGAAACAATTGGAAGGGGTGTTATTTCATTGTGAACAAATACAGCGTCAAGTTTTGTGTCCTTTCTTTGCTTATCTTTTCGCTTATATTCGCGTCTTTCCCGGCTGCCCCGGCAGCCGCGGCGGCGCAGGCGGATGATTTCAATGTGCTGCGGATGAAGTGGTTCGATTATTTGACGGGCGGCCTGCAAATCGACCTCAATGATGCGGACATCCGACGTGCGGTCGAGGCGAATGCCCGGAAAGTCACGAACGAGAATGGAAGCGGCGTATGGGACACGCTCAATAAAGCGGCGGACCGCACCTATCTCTGGGCGGATTATAACAGTACGACCGCTCCGAACCATATCACCTTATCGTACAACCGACTGAAGGATATGGCGATTGCCTTCTCGACTCCCGGTACGTCGTTGTACCAGAACGAGGAATTAAAGAATGATATTATCGCAGGCCTGGATTGGATGTACGAGAATCGTTTTAACGAGACAAAAAGCTATTACGGCAACTGGTGGGAGTGGGAGATCGGCTCGCCGCTCTCGTTAGCCGATATCGTTACGCTGATGTACGATCATCTTAGTCCGGAACAGATCGCGGGTTATTCCCGCACGATCGACCGATTCGTACCCGATCCGGCCAAGCGATTGATCGGCGCTCCCGGTTTGAAGGAGACGGGTGCCAACCTGTTGGATAAATCGCTGGCTGTTCTGCTGTGGGGCGTACTAGGACAAGATGAGGCGAAAATCGTGCAAGCGCGCGATGCGATCGGTTCCGTCTTCCCGTATGTGACCAGCGGGGATGGCTTCTATGAGGACGGTTCTTTTATCCAGCATAATAACATCGCATATACCGGCAGCTACGGCAGCGTACTGTTAGGGGATATTTCGAAATTGTTGACCGTCTTGAGCGGCTCCCCCTGGCCGATTGAAGATCCGAATTTCGATCATGTGTGGAATTGGGTGACCGATTCGTTCGAACCGGTCATTTACAGCGGCCATATTATGGAGATGGTCAGCGGCAGAGCGGTTTCCCGTTACAATAACAACACCCGGGGCGCGGTATGGACGATTCTGCGCTTGGCGCAGTATGCTCCCCCGGAACAAGCCGCCTATTACAAGAGCATGGTCAAGGACTGGGTCATTTCCGACCACACGATGCCGAATATGTACGAGGGCATGCAAATTCGGGACATCGTTTTATTTAAAAAGCTGATGAGCGACACTTCGATCCAGCCGCGCGGAGATCTGATCGAGCACCGTCAATTTTCGGCGATGGATCGGATCGTTCATTCGCGGCCGGGCTACACCCTCGGTCTTAGCATGTCCTCCTCCCGCATTGCTAACGTTGAGGGGGGAATGAACGGTGAGCATACACGAGGCTGGTATACCGGCGACGGCATGATGTATCTGTATAACCGGGATTCGGGCCAATTCCGCGATGGGTTCTGGCCGACGGTCGATTCCCGCCGGATGCCGGGAACGACGTCCGACGGCTTGGAGCGGCCGATGATCAGAACGACGGGGAAAACATGGGTCGGCGGCTCGTCCATGGACAACCTGTACGGAATCGCCGGGATGGATCTGGCACCGCCAGGAAGCAAGCTGACCGGGAAGAAGTCGTGGTTTATGTTCGACAACGAAGTCGCCCTGCTGGGAGCAGGCATTACGACCCCTGACGAGCGGACGGATGGACGCCAAGTGGAGACGATTGTGGAGAATCGGATGATCAATACGGCCGGCACCAATCCGCTAACCGTGAACGGCCAATCGATGCCAAGCGAGCTGGGATGGTCCGATGAGCTAAAAGGAGTGAACTGGGCACATCTTGCAGGCACCGTGGACGGGGCCGATATCGGCTATTATTTCCCGGAGAGTTCGGATATTCGGGCTCTGCGCGAAGCGAGAACCGGTTCCTGGAAAGACATTAACGTGTCGGGTCCCGCCGATCCGATGACGCGCAATTATGTCAGCTTGGCGGTCGAGCATGGCACGAAACCGACAGACGCCGCATATTCCTATGTGATGCTGCCGACGTTGTCGCCGGAAGCGACGAAAGCGTACAGCGAGAAGCCGGAAATTCGCATCTTGAGCAATACGGCAGAAATACAGGCAGTGGAAGAAACGAAGCTTGGCCTGACAGGCATCAACTTCTGGCAGCCGGGCGAATTGGGGCCGGTGCGTGCCTATCAGCCTGCGTCGGTGATGGTGAAGGAGCAGGGCGATCAATGGACCGTGTCCGTATCCGATCCGACGCAGACGCAATCCAAGGTGAAGGTGGAAATCGCCGCAGTTGCGCTTGAGGAAATAGCTAAGGATCCGAGCGTAACTGTATTACGGACATCTCCGTCGGTTCAACTGGAGATTGCCACGGGAGGAACGAAAGGACGCAGCCATGTCATTAAGCTGAAGGTCGACCCTGACGCGGAAGTCGAGCTTCCGGAAGAGGGGGCGCTTGAGCCTGACGACGCGGCCAAAGTTCGCATTAACGTGGCGGAAGACACGTTCGTGAACGGCGGCAGCGAAGAGAATGCGAACTTCGGAACAAGAGGATTTCTCAATATTCGTAATGGAAGCGGGAATTACGACCGCCGCATGTTCATGAAATTCGATCTTTCGAATATTGAGGGCGAAATTGAACAAGCTGCGCTTCATGTCTACGGCCAGACCAAAGACGGCAACGGAACGCAATCCGATATCGGTGTGTTCGAGGTACATGACGATAGCTGGAAAGAAGACACGATCACCTATAAAAATAAACCGAGTGCAGGCCAGCGGATCGATCTGACGACGTTTGCATCGCCGGATCAATGGTGGACATTCAATGTTACGCCTTTTGTACAGACCAAACTGCAAGACAATAAAACGGTAAGCTTAACCTTACAGCAAGTCGGCCGCGATCTGCATGCGGAGATCCGCAGCCGCAAGAATGAAGGCGGCAAGTACCAAGCCTATCTGGACATTCTCCTTAAGGACACGGTGGCGCCGACAACGACGGTTCGTATCGAGGGAAGCGGCGATACCGAAGGGGAACACTATAAGGAAGCCATTCTTCGCTTCTCTGCCGAGGATAACCCTAACGGCTGGGGCGTGCTGCGGACCGAGTACCGAGTCGACGGAGACAAGTGGAGGACGGTGAAAGACGGCAAACTGACCGTTCAGGAGCAAGGCGTTCATGCGATTGAATACCGGTCGGTGGACAAAGCGGGCAATGTCGAAGGGACGCAAAGCATTGTTGTCTCGATTACCCAGCCGACGGTTGAAATCAGCGGACCGGATGAAGTGACAGGCGGCGAACCGTTGACGGTCACCTACGGGATCAAGTCGGCCGTGCAGGAGATGTATGCGCATGATCTGACGCTGCAATACGATGCGAATCTGTTGACGTTCATTTCCGCCGAATCGCTACAGGAAGGGGTAACCATTCTCGATACGCGGAACGATTCGGGCCAGCTGCGGGTTATTCTCGCCGGTCAAGGACAGCCGATTCAAGGCAATCAAGATTTGATCAAGCTGAGCTTTAATACCAAAAAGGTAGATCAAACGACAGAAGGCCGTATTGATATCGCCGTGGCGCAGATCGGGGACGCTAACGGGGATGAGATCGAGGCGGTTTCGGCTTCCTTCATTTATAAGCTGAAAACCGATGCCGAAGCCCCGGGTGAGCCAGGCGAACCTGGTGAACCCGGTGAACCTGGCCAGCCGGGAGAACCGGGAGAACCGGGGAACCCTGGAGCACCTGAAATACCTGGCACACCTGGCGGGCCGCAGCATCCGGCTCACGGATCGGGAAATGGCGGCAGTTCAGGCAGCACGCCCGGTTCCGGCGCAAGCGAAGCGGGCAAGGCAGCGATTAGCGATCTCGAGCAGATTGCGAAGCTGCTTGGCCGTGACAAGGCCGGCGCAGATTGGGATCAAATCAAAGCGCTCGACGTCAATGGCGACGGTAGAATCGATGTGATTGATCTGGCATCAATCGCCCGGAAAGTGGCCGGTTCGAGCGATAGCCCTCAAGGTATTTCCACCCAAGGTCCGACATCTTTCCATCTCGGTGCGAAATCGGGAAGCGGGAACGAAGGGGATACCGTTACACTTGATTTGACGGGTAAAAACGTTCGGGATTTGTACGCCTATGAAGTAAACTTAAGCTTTGATCCAGAATATTTGGAATTTGTCGAAGCGGCGCCTGGACTCGAAGGATTCACTGTTTCCCCGATCGTGAAGGACGGGGTAATTACATTCCTTCATACGAAGACGGGCAATATTCCCGGGGAAGAGGGCGATACTGAAATCGGCAGTTTTACGTTTAAAGTGAAAAAGGCCGGAGCATCCGAAGTTCGTTGGGACAGCCTGACCGCTGTCGACCACAAGCTTACGGCGCAAGACATCGCTATTGATAAGTCCGTACGAATCGGGAAATCGGTGGATAAACCAACCGCGGCCTTCAGCGATACTCAGGGACACTGGTCTCAAGCAAAAATTGAGGATGCGGTGCGAAAAGGTTTGATCCAAGGGTATCCGGACGGAACGTTCGGTCCCGACAAGCCGATCACCCGTGCTGAGTTTACCGCATTACTGGCCAGAGGACTCGATTTGCGCGAGGAAGCGGAGCTTACATTCGCGGATGCCGACCTTCTTCCGCAGTGGGCGAAATCCGAAATCGCCAAGGCTGTTCATCAAGGATGGATTACGGGCTATGCCGATCATACATTCCGTGCCAACGACAAATTGACTCGTATGGAGCTCGCAACGATGGCAGCCAAGGCTCTCGGCCTTGCCGAAGGAGCGACGACCGGATTGGCATTTGCCGATGCCGGAGAGATCCCGGACTGGGCACAAGGCTGGATCGCAGCCGCCGTGAACGAAGGTCTTCTCCAAGGTCGCGGCAATCATCGCTTCGCTCCGACAGAGCAGGCAACCCGTGCCGAAGCGGTAGTCGTCCTGTTGAACATGCTTCAAGCGGAGTCGTCCAGATAAAAATTTCTAATGCAACGCTCTCAGGCAGCGTAATGAATGCCGGTTGACGTGAATGATACGTTGACCGGCATTTTTTATATAATAGAAGTTCAGGGGACCAGGCCCTCGGGTTAGATGAGGATAATTAACTTTATTATGAATTGGACGAATGTTTTGCAATGATCCTGTTGACCTTAACGTTACGTTAAGGTGTAAGTTTAAGATGTCAGGAGGTGAAACCATGGAATATACCGTACAGAAGCTTGGACGGCTGGCTGGAATCAGCAACCGGACGCTTCGATATTATGATGAGATTGGCATTCTGAAGCCGGCCAGAATCAGCTCGTCAGGATATCGAATCTACGGGGAGGAGGAAGTGAACCGGCTGCAGCAGATTTTGTTTTACCGGGAGCTGGGGCTTCAGCTGGAAGACATTAAGGCGATCATGGCCTCGCCATCCTTTGACCGGGTCCGGGCGCTGAAGGAGCACCATGTGCAGCTTCTTGACAAGAGACGGCAGCTCGATCTGCTGATTGCGAATGTGGAGAAGTCGATTGCCTCCACTGAAGGGAGAATAACCATGAGCGATCAAGAGAAATTCGAAGGCTTTAAGCAGAAGATGATTGACGACAATGAGCAACAATACGGCAAGGAAATCCGTGAAAAATATGGTGACGAGACGGTAGACCGGTCCAATGCGAAATTGAAGGGCATGACGCAGGAGCAGTACGAGGAAGTGACCCGTCTGGCTGACGATCTGTATGCAACGCTTGCCGAAGCGTTCAAACAGGGGGATCCGGCCGGGGAGCTGGCACAGCGTGCGGCGGATTTGCATAAGCAGTGGCTCACGTATTATTGGAGCGATTACAGCAAGGAGGCCCATGCGGGGCTTGCCCAGATGTATATGGATGATGAGCGGTTTACGGCACATTATGATGCGAAGCAGCCGGGAACGGCGGCGTTTCTGCGCGACGCGATATTGATTTACACTGGCATGAAATCTTAAGGACCCATCGCCATGACACGAAGCCAAGTCATCCGCTTCGAAAATCTCCCCTCTGCTTGCGGTTAACCCGCAGTAGAGGGGTTTTCGTTATGTCCGGATATACAGTCCCATAGGCTCCTATTCCCCTAATCCCCGGTCCAACAAGGGCCGATCAATTTCCACAATCTGTTCCTTGTCACCCGCAGGGTAAAAATGGTTAGATGATCTTTGGACTAATTTTCACAAATACTGCACCATAGGTGTTTATCTCATATAAAACGGGGGGAATTATGGAGCTGTTTATTCAACATGCGGTGGATATCATCAATGATTTTCTATGGTCCAAGCTGCTCATTGTACTGCTTATTGCCGGAGGGCTGTATTTCACGTTCGGCACCAAGTTTTTGCAGTTCCGTCTGCTGGGTGAAATGTTCCGGGTGATCCGGGAATCCAAACCGAAAGCCAAAGGCAGCATCTCTCCCTTCCAAGCATTTGCCATCAGTATGGCGGCGCGGGTCGGAACCGGAAATATTACGGGGGTAGCGATCGCGATATCGCTTGGAGGGCCGGGCGCCGTGTTCTGGATGTGGGTCATTGCCATTATCGGATCGGCATCAAGCTTTATTGAAAGCACTTTGGCGCAGATTTATAAGGTAAGGGACGGCGCAGGGGGCTTCCGCGGTGGTCCGGCGTACTACATTCAGCAAGGCCTGAAGAAGCGCTGGATGGGCGCATTGTTTGCCGTGCTGATCACATTATCCTTCGGACTGGTGTTTAATGCCGTTCAGTCGAATACGATCACGATCGCCTTTGAAAATTCATTCGGCTCGAGCCGTTTAACGGTGGGCCTTGTGATGGCTGCCATCTTCGCCGTTATTATTTTTGGCGGTGTGAAGAGAATTGCGAAAATGTCGGAGCTGATCGTTGTCGTGCTGGCTGTTCTGTATGTCGGTGCCGCGCTGTATATCATTCTGGCCAACATTACGAAGCTGCCGGAGGTGCTCACGCTGATTGTGAAAGGCGCGTTCGGTTATGAGCAAATTGCCGGCGGCACCCTCGGGGCTGCCCTAATGAACGGCATCAAAAGGGGACTGTTCTCCAATGAAGCGGGGATGGGAAGCGCCCCGAACGCTGCCGCAACCGCAACGACGAGCCATCCTGCGAAGCAGGGGCTCGTGCAATCACTTGGCGTGCTGATCGACACGCTCGTTATCTGCACAAGCACGGCATTCATCATTTTGTTTACCGGCGCATACAAACAGACCGGACTGGATGGCGTTGCACTGACGCAGGCGGCGCTCGGTATGGAGATGGGGGCATGGGCGTCGGATTTTCTGGCGATCATGATTTTCCTGTTTGCGTTCAGCACGCTTCTGGGCAATTATTATTATGGCGAAACCAATATCGAATTTTTGAAATCGAATCGGGCCTGGATATGGCTCTATCGTGCCTGTGTGCTGGCCATGGTGATCTTTGGCTCCGTCACCAGCGTCAAGCTGGTATGGGACCTTGCCGATTTGTTCATGGGGCTGATGGCTATTGTGAATCTGATTGCGATAACGCTGCTTTCCAAGGTGGCTTTTGCCGCCTTAAAGGATTACTTGAAGCAGCGGCGGGAAGGGCTGGATCCGGTCTTTACCAAAGCGAGCATCAAGGGAT
This sequence comes from Paenibacillus sp. FSL W8-0919, assembly GCF_038003785.1. NCBI lineage: Bacteria > Bacillati > Bacillota > Bacilli > Caryophanales > Paenibacillaceae > Paenibacillus > Paenibacillus sp. FSL W8-0919. Next base: position 400,062 of record NZ_JBBOPV010000001.1, on the reverse strand, counting down.
TGGAAGATGTAGAGTGCTGGGATGGAAAGCCCGGTTCGCCATGAACGGATGTACTCATTTGATATAAATACAGGATTAATTCGTTACGGTTTGCAGCGGGAAGCTGCAGCCGTAGCGTTTTTTTTTATGTTTTTTCGTAACATTAAGCGAATACTCCCGTTGTCTATATGAGTAGAAGGAGGGAGGTCTGGTGTTTTATGAGCGATCATAGGGGAACCGACGGGGAAGAGCAGGTGCTCTTTGTTGACGAGAAAGGGCAGGAAGAGCCCGGAAAACGGTTCGAGGATCGGCGTAACCGCATGATTTGGCGGACAAGGGTGAAGTTTCTGACGAACGTGCTTGGCGCAGCTATCCTGTTGTTATTGCTTTATAGCATTTATATTTCAGTAATTCACATCTACTTTAATACATCGGAGAGGAATGGGAAGTTTATCCGGTCTGTCATATCGGTTGTCGAGCTTCACGAGGATGGCCTTCGGGTGGAGAAGTCGGGCCATCCATCTACTGAGGTTACCCCGTTCCTTGCCCAGAAAGCAACACTAAAACTGTATCGGGATGTGGGGAAATGGCAGGTGATCACCGGAGAGGTTCACGCGAAACTAAGCATCTCCGGCAAGCTGACCTATTCGGTCGAGAGAACAAGTCCCTATCTTAATCAGGATGACCGGCCTGCATTTATCCTCCCCTATTCCGTTATGTTTGAGGAGACGATGGAGGCAAACCCGAAGACGGAAAGCGATCTTAAACTCCTGGATCAGATCGGAGAAGGTCATGTTGCGCAGCTGTCATTCTCAACGAAAACATTAATGCCGCCGGAGGAGCTGCTCAAGCTTCTTGCGGATTATGATCTTGCCATAACGGGGATGCCGGTATATGCAGGGGAGCTTAAAGAGTTTGAGGTTGGTTATTCGCTGGGCGACAGCAAGGATTACTATGTTTCGCATTTGTCGCTAAAGCCCAGATACGGCTTTAGGGAGGATAACAGCCTGTCCATGTGGCAGATTTATTTTAAGCCGGAAGAAGATCAACATAACATGTCTGAGCATGTGGAGCTTATGAAGTCGGACATCGAATGGATGATCGACAATGTTTCGTATTACGGGGAGGATGAGGATAAACAGCGGCTTGCCTATATTCAGAAAAACGGGGTTCAGGTGTACGGGGCAACGGTCACGGGACCGGTGAAGGAACTGCAGCGGCTTAAAGAGCGTCCAGAGTTTCGCGAATTCCGGCTGGGCCGCATCGAGGTATGGAATTGGGATTGACCAGCAACGGCATTATGGAAGAGGAAGACAGCATGTTAACAAGAGAATCGAAGGGTCTGCCACAAGGGCGTCTAACAGGACGGCGGCAGGCCTCTTTTTTCTGTCTCGGTATTCAGCGAAAGCATGAACCGTAATTATTATTATATCTTTGATATTACTTTGACACGCATAGTAGTGTGTGTTATATTGTTCCCATTCCATCCGTCAGAGGAGGTTCGGAAACGTTGCTTGAATCATTACATAACAGCGATTTGATACGGGGAAACATCGATACGTTTATTCTTCGTGTGCTCATGGACGGAGACAACTACGGATATCAAATCATTAAAGAAATCGCAAGGCGAAGCGGCCAACGATTCGAGCTTAAGGAGCCAACGTTGTACTCCAGTCTGCGAAGGCTAGAGAAGCAGGAGCTCATTCGTTCGTATTGGGGGGAGGAGACCCAAGGAGGACGACGTAAGTATTATCATCTTACACCGCAAGGGCGTGAGCGGTTTTTGCGAAACAGGAGTGAATGGAAGGCTGCGCGGATCGTTATCGATGACTTGATCGGATATGGAGAGGAGCTGAATGACAATGTCGAATGAACATGAACTGGAGGTTTACGTTAATCGGTTATTTGCGAATCATCGGAAGACAAGGGAGACGCTGGAGCTGCAACAGGAGATTCTTAGTAATCTGGAGGCGAGGGTTGCCGATGAAATGGCTCATGGAATGGACCGTCAAGCGGCAATCCGTTTAGCGATCGATGGTATCGAGGGAATCGATGACCTGCTCGATGACAACCCAAGGATGTATGTTACCCGATATCGTTATGAGCTTCTGCAAAGTGCCCTGATCTATATTCTGCTGGCATGGATACTGACTCTGCCTGCACGCATTTTGCCTAGCGGGGTGATGATTCATTCCCTGCTGCTGTGCTTGGTCGCCATCGTTGGCATCATGTATTTGATCGTGTCCTCGCATCTAAAACGAGATGACACGCAAACGGCTGTCGTCCATTCGGCCGGACGGTCGCACTGGCCCAAGACGGCGTGGGCGATCTGGGGGATATTCATGATTGTCGTCTCCGCGTATACGTTTATTTTGCAATTCGGCAGTGATATCTGGTTTGGCCGCCCCCTCAAGGTGGATGGACCCTATTCGCTGTATGTCATCGCAATGCAGCTCGCCCTTCCCTTGACATCGGTGATCGTCCCGATGCTGGTTCATCGGGCCTCCAGATTAACCGACAAACATGAGGTGAAGGAAGCATGAGCAGAAAAAATGTATGGATCGTTGTACTGTTGATTATCGGCATCAGCGGCCTGATCGCGCTGGAAGGCTTCATCAAGCCCAGGGCGAATGCGCAGGCGGTTCGATACGAGGCCGAGCAAAACGATCCGTTAACGCATGACATCCGTCAATCGATACCGTATTTGAACAAGTATATGGGGAATGCGGTGAACTTCGCCAATCTGAACGCATCCCTGCCTTTTCGCAGCATCGGAAGAACCATTCAAATGTACCCTGACCGGCTGACGGCCGAGATTCTGTATCAGGCAAGAGCAGGGGAGCTTGCCCCTGATAAGCTGAATGCATTTTTCATGTATAATTCAACGGCGAATTTTGCGTTGATCGATAACCTCGAGGAGCTGATATTCACTTTTGAAGATCAGAGCTTTACGATTCGGCGAGATGAGGTTGAGACATGGTACCGGGAAGTAGGAAGCGTTGCGCTTCTGCGCGATGCCGACTTATGGAGGGCACACGTCCAGTCCCGCATAGCTGATGAAGACCAAGTCACCGACTTTGTTACGAGTGTTGTGAGGTCAAGTTCGCAAAACAATGATAGATCTTCTATATAGAAGTGCGTAAGGCCCCAGTGTCAGAACTTTTGGAGGAATAACAATGAGCCAAGATGAGAGACGATTGAGCCTCGGTGCTTTTCTGATGAATTACGGTCATCATATCGCGGCATGGCGTCATCCGGAGTCGTCAAAAGTCCGGCCGATCGATTTAGCCTTTTACAAAGATTGCGCTCTTGCCGCTGAGCGCGGAAAATTCGATATGATATTCCTTGCGGACAACAACTCGATTCCACTAATAGAGGATTTAAGAACAAATGTCAGCTTTCTTCAACCTGAAGCCTTAACAATGCTCAGCGCTTTGGCGGGCGTGACCTCACATATCGGCCTGGCGGGGACCGCTTCAACCACCTTCAGCGAGCCCTATAGCTTGGCCAGAAGGCTCTCAACACTGGACCATATTAGCGGTGGGAGGGCGGCTTGGAATGTTGTCACCTCCACAAAGGATGCGGAAGCGAGGAATTTCGGATCAACTGTACTGATGGAGCATGGGAAGCGGTATAAACGGGCGGAAGAATTTATGCGGGCGGTTACCGGACTGTGGGACAGCTGGGAAGAAGATGCTGTAGTGGAGGATCGGGAAGGAGTCGTATTTGCCGCCGATACGGACAAAATCCACCGAGTTCATCACCAAGGAGAATATTTTCGTATCGAAGGACCGTTGAACATGCCAAGGTCGCCGCAAGGCAAACCCGTCATTATCGAAGCAGGCACCTCAGCCGCAGGACAACGGCTGGCTGCGCAAACGGCGGATGTTGTGTTTACGGCTTGCGAGGATAAGGCGGAAGCCATCAGGTACTATCAACGGTTTAAAAGCCTGCTGACCGAGTATGGGCGTGAACCGGATGACGTAAAAGTGATGCCGGGTCTGCTCGTATTCATTGGGGAGAACGAAGAGGAAGCCTGGGAATCCAGGCAGATGTGGAGTGAACTTATTTTGCCAGAGGCTGCGGTTAAATATCTGTCACAGCTATTGAATACCGATCTGAGCGGGTACCCGGCCGATGGGCCATTACCCGACCTTCCTAAGGAAGGAAACAGCAGCCGGGCAGTCATGATTATAGAGTCGGCTAAGCGTAGCGGAATGACCATTCAGGAGCTGGGACGGCATTATGCAGTGGCACGAGGTCATATGACCGTAACTGGAAGTCCTGAACAGATCGCGGATATGATCGAGGACTGGTTCAGGAGCGGAGCCTGCGACGGCTTTAATGTTATGGCGCCTTTATTGCCAAGCGGGCTTGAGCGATTCGTGGATTCGGTGGTGCCTTTGCTGCAGCGAAGGGAAATATTCCGTACGGAATATTCGGGGCGCACATTAAGAGAACATCTTGGGATCGGACTTCGATAGGCGGAAGACCTATCAGGATGATCTCGACATTTATATGAAAAAGGGCATCCGGCACCGGAACGTTGGCGATTCCAGTGCCGATGCCCTTTTTCATTCATGACCTTAAATATTTATCGCGAATCAAATTCATATGGTGAATTTCGTGACCGGCAATGATATAAGCGGCGGCTCGGGCGGAGAGGGGGTAGTTGTTAAAGCTGCCTTGCGCAAGCATCCCTTTCTCCGTCAGACTTCCCACGAGCGTTAAGGTCGACATCCTGACCGCGGAGTAATCACGCAGCACTTCCTTCAGCGGCAGGCTGGCAAAGGGTGAGTTTTGAACGAATGCCTCCCGGTCATAGCCGGAAAATTCCCGGGCGTCCCCGCGGGCTATATGAAGCAGACGATAACTCCATAGACGCTCCCCATCCGCGATGTGGCCCATCACCTGCTTCAAGCTCCATTTTCCCTCGGCATACCGGTACTCTGCTTGCTCCTCCGTTAGATCGCTCAGCGTCTTTAATGTATCGTCATGCAGCTCGTGCAGCACATCCACTATGTTTCCGTCAGGCACCAGGCTGATGTACTTCTCAGCCAAAGGCAAATATTCTGTTGGATCCGGTCTTGTATTCATAACGATCCCCCCGATTTAAGAATTTACTGTCTCATACACAGACTCATATGCAGATAGAGCCGCCAGAATGATGATTCGTTAGGAAGGCTTAGATGTTGTGCTCAATCAAGCGCCTGAATGATCAGTACGCCATTAGGTTGCTTGCGCCCAGATCAAGTGGACGATGCCGTTCCAATAGCGTTCGGATCGAAGCACCTTCAGCGGTGAGTCCTTCACGATGCGAAGGATATCGCGGTTGAAGTGACAGCCGGATATCCGCCGGGCTGCAGGATTGGCCAGATGCTGGGCGAGGCCGATAAGCCGGTTGGCGCTGACCCCATGCTCCAGCAGATAGACGCGGCCGCCGGGTTTGGCCCAGCGGTTCATTCGGCGCAATGCTTCCAAGGGATCCTCGTAGCCGCATAGCGACAGCGTGGACACCACGCAGTCAAAAGACCGCTCCGGAAGCTCCAGCGTCTCGATATCATGCTCAAGAAAAGCCGCCTGAATGCCAAGCTCCACCGCAAATTGCCGCGCGCGGCTCAGCATTTCCGTCGAGAAGTCGACCGCGGTCAACTCGACCTTGTCCCGCTGATAGAACGGAAGGTTCGCACCGGCGCCGACGGCGACCTCAAGCACTTGTCCTGAGACGTCCTGAAGCAGCCGCTGCCGCCATCTCCCGATATAACGCTGCCTGGAGTTTCTTTCGTACATGGCGGCTTGCTTGTTGAACTTCCGGATCAGCGCCCCTTTATTCACGCGGAATTCTCCGTGCTACGCCGGTTTTGATCGCAGCCTTTACAACAAGCTCACGGATAGCCTTTACGACGTTTTGATTGAATACGCTCGGAATAATGTAGGAAGGGTTCCGTTCATCATCCGGTACAGCCGACGCGATAGCCTCCGCTGCTGCAAGCTTCATTTCCTCGTTAATCGTGGTCGCTCTGCAGTCGAGCGCCGCGCGGAAAATTCCCGGAAAGCAGAGCACGTTGTTGATTTGGTTCGGATAATCCGAGCGTCCGGTAGCGATGACGCCAACGATGTCTTCCACCTCTTCGGGCCGGATCTCCGGCGTTGGATTGGCCATGGCGAAGACGATCGGGTCGTCGGCCATCGCCAGTACGTCCTCGCGGCGGAGCAGGCCGCCTGCAGACAATCCGATGAACACGTCGGCACCGCGAATGACTTCCTGCAGCGAGCCTTGCACCTTGTCCGGATTCGTATGCTCCGCATACCACTGCCACATCGAATTGTTGTAATTGCCACCGGCAACTAATGCCCCTTCGCGGTCGACGCCGATGAGATTTTTGACTCCGGCCGAGAGGAGAATTTTACTGCAAGCGACCCCGGCGGCACCGATTCCGCAGACGACCACCTTGATCTGATCAATCGATTTTCCGACGATTTTCAAGGCATTGATGAGCGCCGCATATAATACGACGGCTGTGCCGTGCTGATCGTCATGGAACACGGGGATATCGAGCTCATCCCGCAGCCGCTGCTCGATTTCAAAACAGCGCGGAGACGAAATGTCCTCCAGATTGATGCCCCCGAAGGCAGGTGCCAATGCTTTGATGCAGGAGATGATCTCCTCGGTATCCTGGGTGTCCAGACAGATCGGGAACGAATCCACGCCCGCCAGCTGCTTGAACAGCATGGACTTGCCTTCCATGACCGGCATCGCTGCATAAGGACCGATATTGCCGAGTCCCAATACAGCGCTTCCATCGGAAATGACGGCGACCGTGTTTCTTTTGATTGTCAGGGTATAGGCCTTCTTGGGGTCTTCCTGTATGGCTGCGCAGACACGGGCGACATCTGGCGTATAGACTCGGGAGAGATCATCGCGGTTCTGGATTGGAACTTTGGGCTGTGTCTCGATCTTGCCGCCGAGATGCATAAGGAACGTGCGGTCGGATACGTTGACGAGTTTAACGCCCTTCAAATTTTTGACGGTATGCGTGATCTTGCCGATGTCGACGCTGTCAGTAACCGTAATCGTAATATCGCGGACGGTGATATGGCCGCTGGACTGGATGACGTCGATGGCCACCATATCTCCCCCGGCTTCGAAAATTGCGGATGCAACCTGGCCGAATTTGATGTCCTGCGTGTTCATTTCCAGTCTGAGAATAATGCTCTTTCCTCCGAGTCCGTTTTTTTCCATTGCTACCTCCATGTGTGTTTAATCATTGACATGATTGTTAGTGGGTGTAACGGTGTATAATGTTAACAATAAGATCTTTCGCTAAACGCTGGTCAATTTCCTGTTTCCCGGATCGAACAATCCCGGATCCGCATAAAGAAATTAATGGCAGGGAGCAGCGTATACGGGGATTGGATCCAAATCATTATACGGTGAAGGAGAGAAGACGATGAATGCCCGAATCGAGGAACTCGAGAAACGCCTGGAGAGCAAGCACCATAAAGACCTGTTTCTTCAAATGAAGCATACGCTTCAGGCCGTGGACGATCTGGCTGAAGAGCACCGAAGGTACCAAGCGGTTCAAGCGCTCAGCGGGGTACGGATCGTCGGCTCCGAAGAGAGTGTCTATTTTGATACCCTTAACCAGGTGAAGGAGCTGATCGTGCACACGCTGGAGATGACGATCGAAGACCTGGAGCACAAAGGGGATAAGCGGTACGAGAAGAACTTCAAGGATGGCGTTGAGTGATCTCCTGAAGACGGCCGGCTCGCTTTCGGCACGGCAAGCGTACAAGAGAACTGTTTCATAAGTAGATTTTTCTACTATGGGCAGTTCTTTTTTTGATTTATACCGTGAAAAACGGAAGCCGGGATCGCGCGCACTTGCTTGCTAACCTGTCAGCTGTTGTCGTGGACGAGCTAAGTTTGTCTAATGTGGGATACAATATTATCCAATTCCCATTGGATTGTGTAAAAAATCGTTGTTTTCTATTATGGGATACCGGAAGCAGATCCATTAAAATGATGATAGGGATGGTAAAGCTTGGACATTATAATGATTCTTCCAAGCTTGACAGAACTTAGGTGACGGCTCTGGGCTCGGAGCTACGGACAAAGGAGGGGTGCCAAGGAAGAGGTAAACGACAATCGCTTGCGGCAGTTGTTTGAATTTTACAATTAAAAGGAGGAACATTGTATGACATTAAGTTTGCCGAACAAATCTTGGCTCAAGCATGTAATCATTGCAGGCTCCACGATGCTGTTGATGGCTTTATTCATGGTTTTATTTGCGGATAAGGCGTTTGCCCACGGATATGTTGAATCCCCGGCGAGCCGCGCGCTTCTGTGTAAGCAAGGGGTTAACTCCGATTGCGGCGCGATCGTTTACGAGCCGCAGAGCTTGGAAGCTCCTAAAGGCTGGCCGGCAGCAGGTCCTGCCGACGGCAAGATTGCAAGTGCAGGCGGCGCATTCCCTAAGCTTGACGAGCAGTCCGCTACACGCTGGAGCAAAGTCAGCATTTCCCCAGGAACGACGACGTTCAAATGGCATTTGACAGCTCCGCATGCGTCGGCAAGCTGGAAGTACTACATTACGAAGGACGGCTGGGATCAAAATGCTCCACTGAGCAGAGCTTCCTTCGACCTGACGCCGTTCTGCTCGATTAACTACGGAGGCGTAAAACCGCCAACCGATTACACATCAACCTGTAACGTTCCGGCAAAATCCGGATATCACGTCATTCTGGCTGTATGGGAAGTAGCTGATACGGCGAATGCATTCTACAACGTCATCGATGTCGACTTTGGCGGCGGTAACGGTAACCCGAATCCGAGCGTACCAGCTCCGACAGGTCTGACCTCTCCATCCCAAACGAGCAGCAGCGTTTCCCTGGCTTGGACAGCTTCCACTGGAGCTTCCAGCTACGAGGTTTATCGTAATGGAACACTTGTGGGTACATCCGCAACAACCTCTTATAATGATACGGGCCTGACGGCTGGAACGTCCTACACGTACACCGTGGTCGCTGTCAGCAGCAACGGTAGCAAATCCGCGGCATCTGCACCGCTCTCGGTGTCGACATCCGGCAGCTCCGCGACCTACCCTGCTTGGAGCGCAAGCACCGTGTATCTGGGCGGCGACAAGGTTTCGTACAACGGGAAGAACTATGAAGCAAGATGGTGGACGCTTGGTGAGACTCCGGGATCTGCCGAAGTGTGGAAGCTTCTCCCATAAGCATTTCCTTCGATTATCAAGGATTCTCTAATGTGAATGAATAATGAACTGTCCTTAAGTAGATTTCTCTACTGCGGGACAGTCTTTTTTTATGGATTGTGATGAAAAGCGAAAGCGTTAGGACTCCCTAGCGTTCCATCTTCGATGGGAGGAACGATTCATACATAACACATTTCGGGACGTTCCATGCGACAATAATGAAACAAGAAGGGGCCTCCCGCAGGGTCCCTTCTTGTATTTTCATCGAGCAGTCAAGATAGGCCGTTGCCTTAAGTCTAATCCCCTTACGCCCGGTACACCGTGATGCCCCGTTCCTGGAACGGCCGAATATCGGCATCGGACGCTTCGGTTCCCGTGACGAGGGTGTGAATTGCGCTGTTTGGGGCTACGGTATGCAGAGACAGCTTTCCGATCTTGGAATGGTCGGTAACAACGACGATTTCGCCTGCGGCGCGGATCATGCCCTGTTTGGCAGGAACAAGCAGCGCTTCCGGGTGCATCAGCCCATGCTGCGGGTGCAAGGCAGGCGTTCCGATGAAGGCCTTTTCCACATGCAGCGAACCAAGCACGTGATCGGTAAACATGCCGTTCAGCATATAGCTGGAGGGGTACAGCTCCCCGCCGGTCAGAATGACCTTAATGCCGGGAGCATCCCGCAGCTCAACGGCTACGTTCATATCGTTGGTTATAACGGTAATGTCGGACCGATGAATCAAATGGGTAGCAATATGCAGCGTTGTTGTACCTGAATCGATAATGATATTCTCCCCGTCTTCGACAAGGGAGGCCGCCAGCTGGCCAATTCGGATTTTCTCCTCACGGTGAACGTGGGCACGTTCATTAAAGGACGGCTCGTTCCGCGTCCACTGCTCCATGATGACCCCGCCATGAGTGCGCTTCAGGGCGCCTTCCTGTTCAATCTCCGCCAGGTCCCGGCGGATGGTTGCGGTATGAACGCCGAATTCCTGCGCAAGCTGGGCGACCGTAGCCGTTCGATATTGCCTTACATAATCAATGATTCTTCGCTTTCTTTCATGTGCCAGCAACCAATCATATCTCCCTTCCTGAATCGAGCATAGGCTCACGGCATTTTTATATACAATGCGCATTATTGCTCTTTTATGCTCACCGTTTTAGTCCCCTCTCATTGTACCCTTCTAACGTTAAGCCAATGTTAAAACTGCAGGAGCCGCGCGAATTTACACAAACCGAACCCCAAGCTAACACTCTCCTAATAAAGCGGATCTACAATCAATTTGAATAAAAATGAACAAAAATGATCATTATCTGCTCATTTTATGCGTACAAATAAGCAGGGATTGAAAGGGATTTCATGCATGATGCTTTGTTCATTACGCTGTACAGCATGATCAGATTATTACACAGGTGAGGGGGATCGCATTTGGCATCCATTGAATTCGTGAAGGTAAGCAAATACTTCGACCGTCAGCCCGTCATACAGGATCTGGATCTCAAAATCGAAGACGGCACGTTCACCGTCCTCGTCGGCCCGTCCGGCTGCGGAAAGACCACGCTGCTGCGCATGATTGCAGGGATTGATCCGCAAACCTCCGGAACCGTGCTCATCGATGGCAAGGACGTGACGCGCATTGCTCCAGGCAAACGCGGAGTGGCGATGGTGTTCCAGAATTATGCCATTTACCCGACGATGTCGGTCCGGGAGAACATTGAGTTCGGGCTGGTCAATAACAAGGTACCGAAGGCGGAACGGACCCGGCTTGTCGAGACGATCGGAGAAACGGTCGGCCTCGCCGATTACCTGGACCGAAAGCCTTCCACGCTGTCCGGGGGACAGCGCCAGCGGGTCGCGCTTGCACGGGCGATGGTAAAGAATCCGTCCGTCTTTCTTATGGACGAACCGCTGTCGAATCTGGATGCGAAGCTGAGAGTGCAGATGCGCATCGAGCTGATCGAGCTGCACAAGAAGCTGGGCACCACCTTTGTCTATGTGACGCATGATCAGGTAGAAGCGATGTCTATGGCCGATACGATCGTGCTGATGAATAAGGGAGTCATTCAGCAGGAAGCGCCGCCGGAAGTGGTGTACCGGAAGCCGAGCAATCTGTTCGCCGCCCAGTTCATCGGCGTGCCGCCGATGAATATCGCTCCGCTCGGCGAAGACCGGAGCACATTCGGCTTCCGTCCGGAGAATGCCGTCCTTGCCGCCGAGCCGGGATCGTTCCATTTTTCTGCCAAAGGGGAGATTGCCACGCGCGAAATGCTTGGCTCCGAGACGATCTACCAGGTGAAGACGGGGGATGGGCGGTCCTTTATGGTGAAGTGCCCGGACGATATATTCCATGTCGATCAGGAGGTATACCTTGGCGTGCCGGCCGATAAGCTGTTCTTCTTCGGGGCGGATGGCAACCGCATTGAGGAGCGGGACGCGCGCTACCTGGATTTCCTGGAGCGGCTGCGGGGGCAAAGTCATGGATAAGAAGCGGATTTGGGAAGGATTTCGTCCATACGTTCTCATCGCGCCGGCGATGGCGGGCATCTTCCTGTTCGTCATGTATCCGGTGGGCTACCTGATTTATTTGAGCCTCTTCAAATACAATCTGCTCAACAAAGACAAGAGCCGATTCGTCGGATTGGATAATTTCACGCAGATCCTGGGGCGGGGCGATTTCTATAAGGCGCTGTGGAATACCACGATCTACACCGCCGGCGTCGTGGTGCTGACCATGCTGCTGTCGCTGCTGTTCGCCGTATGGCTGAACAAGAAAGGACGATTCAATTCCATCGTGCAGGCCGGAATTTTTACGCCCCATGTGGTCTCGATCGTTTCGATCTCGCTCGTGTGGCTGTGGCTGATGGAGCCGAATCAAGGACTGCTCAATTATGTCCTCAAACTGGTCGGGCTCCCGCCTTCGGATTGGCTGCAAAGCTCCAAGACCGCCCTGATGTCGATCATCATCGTGTCCGTATGGCAGGCCATCGGCTACTATACGCTCATTATCGTGGCGGCTCTTCAAAGCATATCGCCCAGCATCTATGAAGCGGCTGCGCTGGATAACGCAAGCAAGTTCAAGGTGTTCTACAAAATCACGCTGCCCATGATTTCGCCGCAGCTGTTCTTCATCCTGATTATTATGACCATCGGCTCGTTCAAGGTGTTCGATACCGTTCAGGTCATGACGGGCGGGGGGCCCAACAATGCCACTACGACACTGGTGTACTACATCTACGGCTTCCGTACGACCAATATCGGGTATGCGTCTGCCACGGGCGTGCTGCTGATGGCCGTTATCGGGCTTCTTACCTTCGTTTATTTCCGGCTGCTGGCCAAGAAGGTCCATTATCAATAATCCCCGCCGCGTTAAGGCAGAAAGGAGGAAGAGCTTGAAGACCCTGGAATGGAAGAGCATCGGGCAAGCACTGAGCATCGTGCTGAAGGCCGCCGTACTGATCCTGTTCATTTTTCCGTTTCTGTGGATGATCTCCACGTCGCTGCAGACGCTTCGCGAGACGATGGCGTTTCCCCCGACATGGATCCCTGCTTCGCCGCAGTGGGGCAACTTCGTCGAGGCGATGAATGCCGGGCCGTTTCTGACGTATTTCAAAAACTCCGTCGTCGTGACAGGCTCCATCATTATTTTGCAATTCCTTGTCATGATCCCGGCGGCTTATGCGTTCGCCAAGTATAAATTCCCGGGGAAAACGGTCCTGTTCGGCATGATTCTGCTGGCGTTCATGATTCCCGGCCAGGTCACATTCATTCCCGTCTACCTCATGATGGCGGAATGGGGGCTTGTGAAGACGCTGCTGCCGCAAATCATCCCGTTCGTCTCGAATGCCTTCGGCATTTTCCTGCTGCGGCAGTATTTCATGCAGATTCCGGAGGAAATCATCGAGGCGGCCCGGCTGGATAATGCCAGCGAGTTCAACATTATGCGGAAAATCATGATCCCGATGTCGGGGCCCGCACTCGCAACCATTGCGCTGTTCAGCTTCGTCAGTCATTGGAACGATTATTTCTGGCCGCTCGTCATGACCGATTCGGCCGCGGTTCGGCCTTTGACGCTCGGGATCGCGATGCTGCGGGAAACCGAGGGCATCAGCAACTGGCATATCATCATGGCCGGCAACGTGATGCTGGTCGTACCGATCCTGCTGGTGTATCTATTCTGCTCGAAGCATATCGTGAAGGCGTTCGTGTATTCAGGAATTAAATAAAACACTTCGTAAATCAAAAGGCGACTTTTTGAACAATCTCTTAAATCTGACAGGAAACTACATGCAATTATCGAAACATAATGGAGGAATGAAAAAATGAAATCCAAGTGGTTTACGCTGTTGTCCATCATGGTGCTGTTCAGTTTGCTGGCTGCGTGCGGCGGGGGAGGGGGCACGGCGAATACCGGCAATACCGGTGGTAGCGGCAGTACCGGCGAGAGCCCGGGAAACGGCGCTGCGGAATCCCCGACACGCGGCGAAGGAGTTACGACCGTTCAATTTTGGCATTCGCTGGGCGGCAAGAACGGGGAGTATATGGATGCGCTCATCCAACGCTTCAATGAATCGCATGAAGATATTGAGGTTGTCGGCACCTTCCAGGGAGGCTATGACGAGACGGTAACCAAGCTGCAGCAGGCCATTGCGTCGGGCACGGGCCCGGACGTGAGCATGCTGGAGCGGGCTTACGTGCAGATGTTTGCCGATGCTGAGGTTTTGGAGGATCTGACCCCGTATCTGGAGCAGTCCGGGATCAGCGCCGATGACTTTACGCCGGGGCTGATGGGCCACTCGTACTTCAACGACAAGCTTGTCTCGCTGCCTCTGAATCGGTCCACTCCGATTTTGCATGTGAATAAGACATTGCTTGATGAGCTTGGGCTCTCCGTTCCGGCAACATGGGAGGAGATGAAGGAGGTCGCGAACGCGCTTGTTGTAAAGGAAGGAAACGAGTTTAAGCGGTATGGGGTCAGCATGCCTTATGACACCTGGTACCCGATCGCGATGATTTCGCAGGCCGGCGGGACCTTCTTCAATGAAGATAATACTTCGGTCGGCTTTGCCGATAACGGAGCTGGAGAGAAGGTGTTCTCTTACCTGAAGGACCTGCAGAGCACAGGCGCGCTTTATTATCCGCCGGCCCAGGATTCCGGGAATATTGTGAACAGCATGTTCGTGGAGGGCAAGGTCGGGATGATCTTTCAATCCACAGGCTCGATCGGCGGTCTGGCCAGCACGGTGGATTTCGATTATGTGACGGCTTTCCTGCCGAAGGATGAAGTGCATGCCAATCCGACGGGAGGGGCGAATGTCACGATGCTGTCTTCCTCCAAGAATAAGGACGCCGCGTGGGAGTTTATCCGCTGGATGGAGATGGAGGAGGAAGGCGGACTCGAGTTTATTTTGCAATCAGGGTATTTGCCGTTTACGAAGCAGATGGTGGAATCGGAAAAGATGCAGGAGCTGTGGGCGAAGGAGCCGAACCGCAAGGTTGCTTACGATCAGCTGGAGTTTGCCGTCGATACGAACAAGGATGTAGCATGGCCTGAAATTATGCATGAGTTTTTCTCGGCGATCGAAGCGATCATGTACGACAGTAAGGATATCCCGTCCACGTTGGACACGTTCAAGAAAGAAACGGAGCGGATTTTGGCTCAGTAATCGATAACAACAGGAAAAAAGGAGTGGCAGGACTTATGATCGAACGACTGCAGGAACAAGCCGGCATCATGGTGGCCGCACACCGCGGCTACAAAGCGGCCTATCCGGAAAATACGCTGGCGGCATTTCGCGAAGCGCTGGAGCTCGGCGTCGACATGCTGGAATTCGACCTCCGGCTGTCCAAGGACCGCCAGGTCGTCGTCATTCATGACGCAACCGTCGACCGGACGACCAATGGTACCGGCAAGGTAAGCGACTTTACGCTGGAGGAGCTGAAGGCGCTGGATGCGGGCGGCTGGTTCGGGCAGGCGTTCAAGGGCCACGTCATACCGACCTTGGAGGAGCTGTGCGAGCTGCTGGCGGAATATCCCGAGGTGCTGTGCAACGTGGAGATTAAGCCGAGTCCGGATGCTAAGGAAGCTGCGGATCTGACGATCGCGATATTAGGCCGGCACGGATACCTGGAGCGCTGCGTGTTTACCTGTTTTGATGCTGAGGTGCTTACTTATATACACGATGCTTACGGAATGAAGACCCAAGGCTTTCCCGGAGAGAAAATGTCGCATTTCGTCCCTGGCGAAGACGGCACATATGCAAAAATGTGGGCGATCGGCATTGAGATGTCGCTCTTGTCTCCGGCGATCGTCGCGCGGTTTCAGGAGCAAGGGCTGCTCGTCTGGAGCTACTGCCCGGACGATGAGGAAGGGGTCCGAGCTTCGCTGGAATGTGGCGTAACCGGCATGACCTGCAACGATCCGCTTCCGGCGCTTGCGCTAACCCGAAAGAAGGGTGACCAATGATGAGCTCTTTGTTATCAAACATTAGGAAGCAGACGGCAGATTTGCCGGCGCAGCATCTCGCCAATCTCGATGAAGTCGAGACGATCCGGATAGAATCCGGGGCTTTGTCCGGCGTTGCCGGTTTCTTGGAGCAGAAAGGCTGGACCTCGGTCGTCTTGGTCGCGGATCGCAATACGTACGAGAAGGCCGGCAAATCATTGGAGAAGCTCCTCGTCCGTGCATCGCTTCAGGTGCAGGTAACGCTGCTTCGCCCTGATGCCAAAGATGATGTCATTGCCGATGAAGCCTCGCTGATCCAGGTTATTCTGGATATTCAGCAGAGCCGAGCGGGCGCCGTGCTTGCGGTGGGCGGCGGAACGATTCACGATATTAGCCGGTATGCGGCCTATACAGCCGGCCTTCCGTTCGTCTCGGTGCCGACGGCGGCATCCGTGGACGGCTTTACGTCCAAGGGAGCGCCGATTATCGTGCGGGGGGAAAAAAGGACGATCCCCGCCATCGGACCAAGCGCGATTTTTGCCGATGTCGACATTCTCATGCAGGCCCCCGCACCGCTCACCGCTGCCGGGTTCGGGGATATGCTGGGGAAATACACCTCGCTCTTCGACTGGAGATTCGGCAGCCTGATCGCTGATGAGCCTTACCTGGACCGATCCGCGGACATCACGGCGGCGGCACTCCGCAAATGCGTGGATGCGGCGGGAATGATCGCGGGACGGACCGAGGAGGGAATCCGGATCTTGATGGAGGCGCTGATCGAGTCCGGCCTGGCGATGCTGCTGTTCGGTCAGTCGCATCCCGCATCGGGCTCGGAGCATCATCTGTCCCATTATTGGGAGATGGAGTTTATCCGGCTCGGCAAGAAACAGCTGCTCCACGGAGCCAAGGTGGGCGCAGCCTGCATTGAAATCTCGCGTCTGTACCATGCGATAAAGGAAGAAGGGCTTGAAATCCGCGCAGGGCGTTTCGGGGAAACGGGAACGAAAGCGGAGCAGGAAGCGGACCGCATCCGTCATCGGGTATCCGAGCACTGGAGCGACATCCGGCTGCTTCTGGAACAAATCCCGAGTCCGGCCGAGCTTAGTGAGCTGATGCGTTCGGTCGGCGGCCCGGCATCGGTGTCGGAGCTTCCGATATCCGGCGAGCTGCTCCAGCGGAGTCTTCGCGAAGCGCATCACGTTCGATCGAGCAGGAAGACCTTGCTTCATATCTATAACGAATATGTCCGATAAGTCGAAACTGCTGCGGGCTTATGCCTTAGGGGCGCCTGCCTGTCTTTCTGACGCCTTGTCTTCAATAGCTTGACGGAGGTCACCTGATGGTCAGCCAACCGTCACAAAAAAGCTGTTCCCTTAGCGAACGAATCGCTGTGGTGAACAGCTTTTTTTGTCGTGAAGAGGCTTAACTCATTGCCTACTCCGGCCGTTCTTCGTCAGATGATGGCCAGCCGCCCCACAGACTAACGTGATTGCCGTCCGGATCGGTGAAGCTGAAGCTGTAGCCGCCGTCCTCAATATACCTCATTTCGCTGACGGCCACCCCGCTATTCTGCAGATGCCGGTACACCTCCTGGATCTCATCGACCTGAAGCTGGACGATGGACTGCAGCTTGCCCTGCGAATCGGTAAATTGAAGTCTCGGGATGTCCTCGGTCTGTACGAGGCCAAATCCGACATCGCCGATGCACAGCCAAGCGGCGGGATCTCCAGGGGTATAGGGGAAAGACAGCTGTACCCCCAGCAGCTCCTGATACCATTTCAGCGATTTCTCCACGTCTTTGACCGGCCATTGAATTACGGCAACGCGGTGCGGTGTAATTGCCATGGTTTACTTTCACGCTCCTCATATCAATTGGTTAACTTGTTTCTCATCTACGCCTTCCCATAGGTGTGATCACTCTAAGAAACGGAAGACGATGCGGAAAAAGAAACGGGCTCGAAAAAAAATTTTGTCCTAAAGGCAAGCAAATGTCCGTCAGGATCCCAGAACGTAAAGAACAGCGCCTGTCCGGAACGCTGGACCTGGCGCAGCGTGATGCGGTTTGCGCTGATGGACAGGTAGGCATTGGCAATGGCATACGGGTTGGCCGTTTGAAAGCCGTGAATCAGCGCCTCGAACCAAGCCGGTGAGCCGGAAGGCTCCTGCAGCGGAGAAGGCGGAACGGATGCTCCGTTCTCCGCTTGCAGCTTGGCTAACCGTTTGCGGGCCCGTTTCAATGCTTCCTTCACGGCTCCTTCGGTGCTCTCGATAAGCTGAGCCGCCTCTTTGGCCGTAAACAAGAAAATGTCCACCAGAATGACCAGCACCGTCTGCTTGGCAGTAAGCCGGCCGGCGATCAGTTCGATCGTCTCCCGGATAAGGAAACCGTCCTCCTCGTATTCTCTTTCCGGTAAGTCGTCTCCAGGGAGCATGGCCTGACGGCGCTGCTTGCGATAGCTGTCGATCCAGACGCTGCGGGCGACCTGGTATAGGTACGCCTTGGTATCGGGCGATCCTGCGATCGGGATAGCGATCGATGAAGCTTGATCAGGGATTCCTGCAGCAGCTCCTCGGCATCCCAACTAGAGCCCGATGCAAGTTGTAGACAGTAGCGTCGAAAAAGAGGCACAAACGGGGTTATGAGGCTTGAAAATTCGGAATCGAAAGCCATATGTATTCACTCCTAATCATCCTGCCTTTAACATTCCATAAAGCCTGGAATAAGTCCTGCCGAACCTGCCTCAGGTCTATAGATGATGTGATGAATAGACTATATTGGTCCTTTTTTCCTAAATCCACCAAATGCGTTTCGTATGCGAACGAAGAAGTCGAATTTTGTAAAAAGTGAAATGAAGCTCTTAAATTCCTCTCCTAAGCTGCCGATAACAAACTAAGCGGAGTCTTACAGTCCAGCTTATACCAATATTTTTTCGATACCGCTTGTTCGTTTTTGTTTTTGTAGTGAGCGCGCCTTAACACAAAAAGAGAGCATGCGCAAAAATTTTGGACACAGGAATGAGTAGGACCCCGGAACCATTTTTGGGGAGGATTTTAGAGCCATGCTAAAGAGCCTTAAGCAAAAGATGATAACGATGATTTGTTTGATTCTGCTTGTCAGTCTCGGCACTGTCTTCGCGGTAACCTATAACAGCTCATCCAATTTGCTGGGAGACAGTCTGGACAAGGAAGCGCTCTTGAGCGCCGAGAATCTGGCGCTGCAAATCGACGACTTTCTGAACGCGGAAATTGCGAAGATCGAAACCGTCGGCAAGTTCATTACGGGGGACAAAGAGCAGGATTTGAAGTTGATTCAGAAGGCGCAGGAACAGAATGCCGAATTCGAAACCTTCTTCTTCTCCTATGATCTGACAGGAAAGAACGTAATCAACTTCCTTGGAGAGGTTACCGACGTGTCCGACCGGGTTCATTACCAGGAAGCCGGAAAGGGCGAGGGCAAGATTGTCGTGTCGGAGCCTGTGCTGTCCAAGCGGACCGGAAACAACATCGTGACGATGATCATTCCGCTCATGAAGGACGGGAAGCAGTACGGATATATGGGCTCGACGCTTCCGATTAACGAGGTACAGAAGAAAGTATCAGATCAATCCTTTGGCGAAACCGGCTATGCCTTCTTGTTGAGCCGTACCGGAACGTTCATGTGGCATCCGTCCGAGGAGCTTGTCCTGCAAACCAAGGTTCAGGATGTCGATGCGGAACTGACGAAAGCTTATGAAAAGGTGAGCCAAGGCCAGCCGGGAGAATTCCAATATGCACTGGACGGAACGGCATATACGGCAGCCTATGCCCCGTCCCAATTAAATTGGGGCGTATTCGTTACGGCGCCAAGCAAGGAGCTGAACGCTCCGATCTCCAAGCTATCGGTAACGCTCGTTGCCATCTCGGCAGGAGCGCTGCTTGTATCCATCGCTGCAGCATATTGGGTGACGTCGCAGATTGTGCAGCCGATTCGTAAGCTGAATGCGGCCGTGAAGGAAGTGGCCGCAGGGGATTTGACCAAGACGATTCAAGTGAAGGGCAAGGACGAGGTCGCGGTTCTCTCCGGCGATTTCAACCAGACGGTATCCCATCTGAAACATCTGGTCGATGGAGTGAACGATTCATCCAAGCAGGTGCTGACCGTAACCGAGGTTGTCTCAGGCGGAGTCGATACGGCTTTGAACAGCGTCGACCGGATTGGAACGTCCATTCGCCAAATTGCGAGCGGAGCGAACGCCCATGCTGCAAGCTCTTCCGAGATCGCTGTATCGATGAGCGATATGGCGAGCGGCATCGTGAAAATTGCGGAAACTTCATCCATGGTGTCCGAGGCTGCGCAGGAAGCGGCAACGCAGGCGGAGAGCGGCTCTGTCGTCGTTGAGCAGGCCGTGAAGCAGATCGGCAACATCGGCGAGGGGACATCCAAGGTTGGAACCGCCATCGAGCGTTTGAACGAACGTTCTTCGGAAATCGAGCAGATTTTGAGCTTTATTACGGAGGTCACTTCCCGCATCCGCCTGCTGTCGCTCAACGCTTCGATTGAAGCGGCAAGAGCAGGGGAGCATGGCCGAGGCTTTGCAGTCGTCGCTGAAGAAGTGAAGAAGCTGGCAGGGCAATCGGAAGCGTCCACCGATCAAATTGCGAAGCTGATCACCGAGATTCGGGAAGACACGCTGAACGCGGTCGAAGTGATGGACGTCAGCCGTAAGGATGTACAGGAAGGCATCGCGCTTATTGAAGAGGTGCGCGAGAAGTTCGATAACATCCTGTATGCGACCCGGAACGTGGCTGATCATATTCTCGAGGTTTCGGCGGCTTCCGAAGAGATGTCGGCAGGCTCCGAGCAGGTCAGCGCTTCCATTGAAGAGCTGAAATCGATCGCCGACCATACGTCCAGCGATGCGAAGAATGTGGCAGACGCTGTTGAAGAGCAGATCGTGACGATCAAGGAGATTTCAAATTCGGTTAAGCAGCTTGAGAGCGTAGCCGAGGAGCTTAGCAAAGAGCTGGCAAAATTCAAATTGTAGTCTCCCCGAGCTGCTTGAAAGGGGGGATGCCTGTAGGAAAGCGTTAAGAGAGTCAAGCAGCAAACAGGGGTACGAGGCAAAACAGGCAAGCAAGCAGAAGCAGGAATGCAGATGCAAGAATGTAGCAAGTATGCAGATGCAAGTATGCAAGAAAGCAGAAGTTAGGTAGGCAAGCAAGCAGAAGCTAGCTATGCAAGAAAGCAAGAATTACAACAAGAAGAAAACTGGAGGAATTGAAACCATGGCTAAGAATTGGAAAAAGGTATTACTGGCAGGGGTAGTCAGCTTATCCCTCGTAGCAACAGGCTTTGCGGCAAACGAGGTTCTGAGAACACCGGACGTTTCCGCAAAATCCGCTTCATCCCAAGCACCGGGACAGCTTAAGAAACAAGCGGAATCCCAATTGGATGAAATTATTGAAAGAGGCTATATTCGGGTAGGCATGACCGGAGACTACAAGCCGTTTACATATTTGAATCCGGAGACCAAAGAGTACGAAGGCTACGACGTTGACGCGATGAAAGAGCTGGGTAAAGATCTTGGCGTAGACGTTCAGTTCGTGAACACGACTTGGTCCACGATGATGAAGGATCTGCAGAACGATAAATTCGATATCGCCGTAGGCGGAGTTACTCGTAACACAGCTAGACAAAAAACAGCATACGTTTCCCAAGGCTACATCTCCTTCGGTAAAGCGCCTCTGATCCGCGCTGAAGACAAGGACAAATACTTGACGATTGAAGACATCAACAAGCCTTCCGTACGCATTGGCGTGAACCCAGGCGGTACAAACGAAGTGTTCGTGCGCGAGCATCTGAAGAATGCGAACGTAACCGTTGTTCCTAACAACCTGGACATCCCGCATCTGGTTGCGGACGGCACGTATGACGTAATGATCACCGATACGATCGAAGCGATCACTTATGCGAAGGCTGACTCCAGATTGTACGCTGCATTGACGGATAAGCCTTTCACGAACAGCGAGAAGGGCTACATGATTCCTCGCGGCGACTTCGAGTATGCAAGCTACCTGGAAATGTGGATTGATGAAATGAAGCTGCAAGGCAAATTCGACGCAATCCACAAAAAGTGGCTGGAGTAGGATTTAGCCTCACCGATTAGCAACAGGCACCAATATCTGCCGGCAGAACAGGATGAAACTCCTGATCTGCCGGTATTTTTTTGCGTTCGTCCGCTCGATCCGCATGACCGGTCGCGCCCCTAGCGCCGTTTAGCAACCAAGCGATAAGGGTAGTAAATAGACAAGGTATGAAGCAAGCGTACCTGTTACAGCATCAGGAATTGAAATGGAGGGCGGACGATGAAGTTTGGAAAAGGGTTGGCGGCAAGCGTAAGCATCCTGTTGATATGCATGCTCACGGCTTGCGGCGGCAGTGACACATCCGGGCGCGTGCAGATTGAATTTTTCCAGAACAAGCCCGAAGCCAAGGGCTCCTTCGATGCATTGATTCAGAAGTTTAACGAATCCCAATCCGACATTACGGTCGTTCAAGTCAATCCGCCGGATGCGGAGACGGTCCTGAAGACACGGGTCGTTAAGGACGATATTCCCGACATCGTCGGCATGGGGGCAACCGATACATATTCTCTGCTCGCCCAGAGCGGCATTTTCATGGATATGACCGGCAGTCCGCTGCTGAGCCGGATAGACGAAACCTACGTGCAAATGCTGAAGGACGTTTCCGGCATGGAGGAAGTCATCGGCATTCCATATTCCACGAACGCCAACGGCGTGATGTACAACAAGGAGATTTTCAGCAAGCTGGGCCTGTCCGTTCCGCGCACCTGGGACGAGCTGCTGGCCACCGCGCAGAAGGCAAAGGACGGGGGAACGATCCCGTTCTACTTCACATACAAGGACGATTGGCAGACGGTGCTTCCGTTCAACGCCTTGGCCTCCAATCTGGAAGGCATCGAGTTTTATTTGGATCGCAGGGAAGGGAAGGTCACGTTCGCGGACCGGTACCGTGAGATTGCGGAGAAGCAGCTGGAGCTGATGGAGTATGGCCATGGGGACAACTTCGGCAAAAACTACGCCGACGGCAACCGCGCCTTCGCCAGAGGCGAGTCGGCCATGTACATTCAGGGGACTTGGGCGATTTCCGAAATCCGGAAGGCCAATCCCGAGGCGCCGATCGGCTTCTTTCCGCTGCCGACCGGCGACGATCCGGAATCGAACAAGCTGATTTCGGGAGTGGACACCTTGCTGGCGGTCGCCGAAGAATCCAAGCATAAGGAGGAGGCAATGCGGTTTATCGAATTTTTGCTTGAGCCGGAGAACAGCAAGCAGTACATCTCGGAGCAGACGCTGTTCTCAACCGTCCAGGGCGTTACGCAGGACGATCCGGCCGTGGCTGAGCTTTTGCCTTACCTTGAGCGAGGACAAGTGGTCGATTTTGCCGACCACTACATCCCGGCTGCCGTTCAATTGAACTCCATTATCCAGTCCTTTCTTCAAAATCGGGATATTGACGCCTATCTGAAGAAGCTGGATACGGAATGGGACAAGGTTGCGGACAGGCGCTAGACGTTGAGGAACAGACAGCCCTGACCAACGCCATTCCAATGAACAATGAGGAGGATTCAAGCATGAACAAGCGGCTTATGCCTTACTATTTGATGACCGTACCGGCAGTTGTGCTGTTCTTCGTATTTCTGACCCTGCCTGCGCTGCAGGGCGTGTATTATTCCTTCACAAACTGGAACGGATTCGGCGACCATTATGATTTCATTGGAATCAAAAACTACGTGAATCTGTTCAAAGACGGCAATGTCGGCAACGCTTATTGGTTCACGTTCAAGTTCGCGGTCGTGGTCACGATTCTGATCAATATTCTCAGTCTCCTGATCGCCATGGGACTGAACGCAAAGATCAAGGCGAGGAATTTTTTTCGGGGCATCTACTTTCTGCCGAATATTCTCAGCGTCCTGATCGTCGGCTACATTTTCAACTATTTATTCTCGAACGTCTTTACGATATGGGGGCAGAACCTCGGCATTGGCTGGCTCTCGACCAACCTTTTGGGGAGCGAGCAGCACGCCTGGATCGGCATCGTCATCGTGGCAGTGTGGCAGGGCGTCGCCTATAATACGATTTTGTATTTGGCCGGGCTGCAGACGATTCCGGGCACGTTATATGAGGCCTCGAACCTGGACGGCGCGAACCGCTGGCAGGAATTCTGGAAGATCACCTTCCCGCTGATCGCCCCGTTCTTCACGATTAACATGGTGCTGGCGATGAAGAATTCCCTGATGGTGTTCGACCAGATCGTGGCGCTGACAAACGGCGGCCCGGGCCGTGCGACGCAGTCCATCTCGCATCTCATCTATACGGGGGGCTTCGAGGGCGGCGAGTTCGCGTATCAATCCGCCAACTCGGTCATTTACTTTATTCTCATCGCGGCCGTGTCCATTGCGCAAATCCGGTTTTTACAGGGAAGGGAGGCGGAGATGTAATGCGGACAAGAACCAATTGGCCGGTCATGATCCTCATTGCCTTGGGCACCGTGCTGATCCTGTTTCCGTTATACATGACGGTTACGATCGCGCTCAAATCGCCGGAGGATATGCTGACATCGGTGTTCGGCCTGCCGAAGGAGCTTCATTTCGAGAATTTCGCCAATGCGATCGCCATGACAAACTTCTTCAATGCCCTGGGCAACAGCGCCATGGTAACGACCGCAACGGTCGTCCTGACGCTGCTTACGAATTCGCTCGTGGCCTATGCGATTGCGCGTAACATGAACCGGAAGTTCTTCAAGGGGCTCTACTTTTACTTCATCAGCGCGATGTTCATTCCTTTTCCGATCATTATGCTGCCGCTGGTGAAATTGACGGCCGGCTTGAACATGACCAATCTGGTGGGACTGACGATTCTGCACACCGTCTATGCGCTCGCGTTCAACGTGTTTGTCTATGTCGGCTACATCAAGTCTATACCGGTTGCTCTTGAGGAAGCGGCCCGGGTTGACGGGACGTCCACGTGGGGCACCTTCTGGAGGATCATCTTCCCGATTATGGCGCCGATCAATGCAACGGTGGGCATCCTGATCTGCTTGTCCACCTATAACGACTTCCTGCTCCCGCTCATCATCATCAGCGACACGGATTCCTATACGCTGCCGCTGGTGCAGTACATTTTCCAAGGGCAGTTCAATACCGATTTCAATCTGGCCTTCGCCTCGTACCTGATGGCCATGCTGCCGATGATCATCATTTATCTGTTCGCCCAGAAATGGATCATTAACGGCATTACGCAGGGAGCGGTCAAGTAGGCGGGAGATGGGATAGTAAAAAATTAAATATGCTGTATGCCAAAAAAGCTGTACGCTTTCGCGCTAGTGGTTCATGCGCGGCGTACAGCTTTTATTCGGTTAGTCGCTGGGAAAGCTTGTTCGAGATCCGGCTGCCCGCATGCTGTCTCGGTCCCGGTGCTCCTCAAATCGGGATTGATTAGGGGAGCCGGTCCGCCTTGTCCCGTAATTCTACAATCCCAGCATCATGCGCTTGTCCGAATCCGGATCGCTGGCAACCTCGCTGTGGCGGTTGAAAATCATCGTCGACCGTTCGCTCCGGTCGTACTGTGGCCAATGCAGCGACGGCGTGTCCGGGGATCCGGTGCGGGCGAATGCGGCCCAGGCATCCTGCATCCGTTCTGCAAGCGACTGCGTGTCCCGGTCAACTTCAACGCCAATGTTGCGGAACAGTCGTACCGTGTTGAACACGAACGGGATTTCCAAAGCATGCATCGCTTTGCCGAGAACCGGATGCTCCGGGAGCGTCCAATCGAACCGGTACATCCAGACCGGAGCCTGCCCGCTGTGAGCTGCCGCGAATTGAACGGCAGAGCGCCAGAAATAGAGGTCGGTCATGATTTGGGCATGGCCATCAATGGTGTAAGGATATTGCTTCGTAAAGGCGCCCGCGTCCTGAATCCCGGTCATCGCTTCGACAGCATGCACCAGATGCTCTTCCTTGATCAGCGGCGAGTTAGGCCGGAAGAACAAAGCTCCCTCCTCGAGATTCGTTCCGATGAGCAGCGGCACGGATGCGGCTGACCCGGCCTGCACCGCCTGCAGCGGCTCTAGCGGCAGCGTGTCCGGCTCGACGACAGGCTGGAAGATCATGTTCACGCCGGGCCCGATCCGCTTCTTCAGTCGTTCCCCGGCCTCGAAAATCTGCTGCGCAGTCATGGCCTCCAGCTGATCCAGCCCATCGGCGGTTACGCCAAGCTCCTGGAGCAGGCCGCCGGCAATCTGCTGCGCCTGTCCCGAAGGCAGCGCCTGCGAAGCTCCGCTCTGCATGATCGCTTGATGAAACAGCCCCTTGGCTGCCGGCATGGCGAGCAGCGCGGCAATGCTCATGCTGCCAGCCGACTCGCCGAAGACGGTAACCCGGTCAGGGTCCCCGCCGAATGCGGCGATATTGTCCTTAACCCACGTCAGCGCCGCAATCTGGTCCAGCAGACCGACATTGGAAGAGAGGGCTTCGTGAAAAGGGCTGAGATGGACAAAGCCGAACGGCCCCAGTCGGTAATTGATCGTGACCAGTATGACGTTTCCTCGCGTGGCGAAGGAATGGCCGTCATAAGTCGGCAGGCTGCCCGAGCCCGTTACAAATGCGCCGCCGTGAATCCATACCATGACCGGCAGCGGCTCCCCGGCTTGATGCCCGGGTGCCCATACATTCAGGTACAGGCAATCCTCGGACATCGTCTTCGTAACCGCACCGGTCATCATGCTGGAGGAGGATTCCACGGGCTGCGGGCACATTGGAGAGAACTGGCGTGCATCCAGAATCCCTTCCCAGGCTGCCGGCGGTACAGGAGGGCGGAAGCGAAGTTTGCCGATCGGCGGCTCTGCATAGGGGATGCCTCTCCATATGCGGACGCCGTTCTCCAAACGGCCTTCAATTCGTCCATACTTGGTTGATACAACGGGATTCGTCATATTGTTCTCTACACCCTTTCTCTCTTTCTTGTATCGGTAATTGTGTCTAAACATGAAGGATCCGTCAAGCGGCGCCCGAATTCGGAAGGAGGAACGGTAAAAGTCCGACGTGCATTGTTACTCCCCACCTCTTGCCCTAGATCGAAAATTCTGTGTTTATGGAAGCATCTATATACACTTTACCAAGTTAACGACCGGGTTTCAAAAAATGACATAATCCGTCTTCTTGAGCAGGAATGCGAAGAACGTTGAAGAATGTTATGTAGGTCAGCCATATTTTCAAAAGAAGGCACTACCGTCCTGGCCACCAACAAAAAAACGGTGCGAGGAGATCATCATTCAAGGATAATGGAGGTAATTTAACGTGAACATAGCGATCATAGGCTGTGGAACGATGGGAATGGCTTACGCGGGCAATCTTGCAGCCATGCCTGGAGTCAAGGTTACGGGTGTTGTAGACATTAACGCCGGGCGGGCGGAGAAGGCTGCAGCCGTGTCCGGTGCGAAGGCATATACGGATGTCGATACGCTCCTTCAGCAGGAAGAGTTGGAAACGGTTGCGATTTGCTTGCCGACCTATCTGCATAAACCGTTTGTCCTGAAGCTGGCGGAGAAGGGACTCCATATCATCTGCGAAAAACCTGCAGCGCTCACGCTAGAGGATGCGCTTGAAATGAAGGCTGCATGCGAGAAGCACGGCGTCCGGTTATTCATCGGGCATGTCGTGCGCTTCTTCCCGAATTATGCAAATGCTTACCGTCAAGCGCACTCGGGCGTGATCGGAACGGCGAAGATGGCCCACTTCAAGCGATACGGCTCCTATCCGAAGGGAATGGACGGCTGGTACAGCAATCATGATCAAAGCGGCGGCGTCATTCTGGATTTAATGATTCATGATATTGATTTTGCCTGCTGGCTGTTCGGCGAAGTAGAGTCCGTCTTCGCTTCCGTGATCAAACGGGAAGAGCCTGAGATGGAATATGCCCAGGTCACGCTTCGATTCAAAAGCAGCGCAATTGCGAACCTAACCGGATACTGGGGTTACCCCGGACCGTTTACAACCCAGTTTGAAATTGCGGGAGACCAGGGGATCATCCGGTTTGACAGCAATCAGGTGCAGTCGCTGGATATCAAGCTTGCCGCCGGACCGTCGGGAGAACAGGCAGCCGTTCAGATTCCTTCAAGCCCCAGCCTCCACGATCCGTATTATGATGAGGTGCAGCATTTCATCAAGTGCATTCAAGACGGCAGCGAACCTAGGGTCAGCGCGGCGGATGCCTGCTATGCGGTAGAAATCGCTTTGGCGGCAGAGCGTTCGGCCCGGACGGGACAGCCTGTGATTATGGGAGGGAATGCATCATGAACAAAATTAAAGTCGGATTTATTAGCTTTGCCCATATGCATGCGGTCAGCTATTTGAATTCCATGCAGAAACGGGAAGACGTTGAGGTGGTCGGCATTGCCGATGAGAATGCGGAACGGGTACGCCCTTACTCGGTAGAGCGGGGCATTCCGTATTATGCGAATTACGATGAACTATTGGCACAAGCTTTGGACGCCGTTGTGATCTGTTCCGAGAATGCCCGTCATGCGGAGATCACGAAGCGGGCGGCGGCTGCGGGCAAGCACGTTCTCTGCGAAAAGCCGCTCGGGCTGTCCGAATCCGAGATGCTGGATATGATTCAGACCTGCAAGGACAACGGCGTGCAGCTGATGACGGCTTTCCCGTGCCGGTTCATTACGTCGGTCCGGCAGGCGAAGGAAGTGATCGACGCCGGTCAGATCGGCGAGATCCTGGCGATGAAGGGAACCAACCGGGGCACCATGCCGGGGGGATGGTTTATCGAGCGCGAGCATTCCGGCGGCGGAGCGGTGCTGGACCATACCGTTCACGTAATGGATTTGATGCACTGGTTTACCGGCAGCGTCGCGGAGGAAGTGTACGCCCATGCGGAAACACTGTTTCATGAAACCGATATTGACGATGCCGGCATGGTCCATGTCAAATTTGCAAACGGCGTTGTGGCTGTTCTTGATCCAAGCTGGTCTCGAAACCGGACCTTCCCGACCTGGGGGGATGTCACGCTGGAGATTATCGGTACCAAGGGCGTGATTAACATCGATTCGTTCGCCCAGAAGAACGATGTGTACAGCGATATCACGGGCAAAGCCGCCTGGAGCTTCTGGGGGGACGATATGGATGAAGGGCTCATTAACAGCTTCGTGGACAGCATTCGGGACGGCAAGCCGGTTGCGATTTCCGGTGAAGACGGATATTATTCGGCGCGGGTGGCGCTGGCGGCGTATGAATCGGCAAGCTCGAAACAAACGGTCCGCCTGAAGTAAGGGATTTCCCCGCACCTTCCGGTTCAGAAACCTAAAGTTCCAGCGGTATCTGTTCCGGGACTGCCTCAGTGGCAAATAGGCGAATCAACGGGTTTTAGCTGCATACCGCACCGCATACCCTAAAAATTCGAAGAAAGGCCTCTTTGATTGAAGAGGTCTTTCTTTTTTGGCAAAAAAGATCAAAAATGACGACGCTCGTTTTGTTATCCTTAGGGGCAAAGGAGGGCCCGCCTTGAACACGAAACAGATCATCCAAAAAAGCATTGCGTATATGGAGCAGCATCTGGAGCAGCCGCTGACGCTGGCGGATATCGCCTCGTATGCCGGATTTTCGCCGCACCATTTTCACAGACTGTTCCGGCGAGAGATCGGCTTGAATATTGCGGACTATTTGAGAAGACGCCGGCTGGCTTTGGCAGCGCAGCTATTGCTCCACACCGAGACGCCGATCGTCGATATTTCGCTGCACTGCCACTTTGAGAGCCAGGAGTCCTTTACGCGAGCGTTTAAGAAAATGTACGGCATTCCGCCCGGACGCTACCGGAAAATCTTCTTGCTCCACGCGCAAAGCTCAATCCAAACCAAGGGAGATGATAGCATGAATCAACAAACAAACAATCCATCCGCTCTAAAGGGCTGGTTCCTGAGCGGAAGTCACCCGCAGGATTATGAAATGGGAGTCGATCGGACCGTCGTGCACCAAGGTAGCGCATCCGGTTATTTACGCGCCCTGACGCCGATGGATCCCGGCGCTTTCGCCACGATGATGCAGCAGTTCAAAGCCGATAAATACAGGGGGAAGCGGATGAGATTCTCCGGCTTTGTCAAAACCGACAACGTCGCCGAGTATTGCGGCTTGTGGATGCGTATCGACAACCACGCCGAGGACGTGCTCCAGTTCGATAACATGCACGACCGCCGCATCACCGGAAGCACGAATTGGAACCATTACGCCATTGTGCTGGATGTACCGGAGGAGAGCGCCACGATCTCGATCGGCGTACTCCTGATGGGAGCGGGCCAGGTATGGGTGGACAGCTTCCGATTCGAAGAAGTGGACCTGAGTGTCCCAACCACCCATTTGGACGTACATTATGAGCTGTTGGACGAACCGTCCAACCTGTCATTTGAAGAGTAGGGCGATTGCGCCCATTGGCACTAGAGAAGGGATCTTGGAAGCTTTCGAAAAGCGGGTAGCTTAGATAATTCCCTCAATCACCTTTAAGGAAAAGGAGAGTGCAGCAATGAAGGTCATTACATTATGCGGGTCAACCAGGTTCAAGCCTCAATTCCGAGAGGCCGAGGCGGCCCTGACGTTGAGCGGGCATATCGTGCTCAGCGTCGGTTTTTTCGAGCAGAGCGACGGCATCGACATCACGCCGGAGCAGGAGGCGCGGCTTAAGGAGCTGCACTTCCGTAAAATCGACATGTCGGACGAGATCTACGTCATCGATGTGAACGGATATATCGGTGAGAGCACCCGGGGCGAGATCGAATACGCAAGCTCGCAGGGGAAAGCGGTGCGCTACTATTCCAAGGAGCCGCTGATCCTGCCAGAGGGCTGACGATTAGTGATAGTTGAAGCCGTTAAGGGTCCTCGAAGGGCGAAGGAGTGCAGTCAGGACGGTAGGCGGAGCGTGAGGAGGAAGCGGACCTGGGTGAGGATCATACTTGCTATAGGCGGAACGATACGACGCGGAGGACTTGCGGAGCGAAAGTACGGAGACAAGTGAGAGAAGAGAAACAAGAGGAACAAGAGGAACAAGAGGAACAAGGGACTCCCCTTACGTACCGCCCTCAAGGGCAGCTTACAGCTTTTTGACTTCTCGAAATCCGGAGCATAACAAAAAGGAGGGCAAGAGATGGAATCTTGCCCTCCTTTATTTCCCCAAACATAGGCAGCGGGATGTTGCAGCTCTTCTTGTGCGCACCAGCGGAGCGGACGAATCGATTCCGTAGAAACGAAGTGTTCGCCTGAAAGCTTTCCGAAGGAAAGCTCGCATCGGAAGCATAGGCTGTCGACGGATTTCCCCTATACCAATGACAATTCGAGAAATTCGTCGACAACAGCGATCGCAGGAACGATACGTACGCGAAGCGTCTCCGGCGCGTGATACTCTCGTATTCTTACAGATAAAGCACAAGCGCAATAACCGCTGCCAGCACAATACGGTAAATCGCAAACGGCACCAGCTTGATCCGGTTAATCAGCTTCAGGAAGAAGCGGATCGAGATCAGCGCGAACACGAAGGCCGCCAAGAACCCGGCGATGAAGAACGGCAGTGCATCCATCGTGAAATACTCCCAGTTTTTCAGCAAGGACAGCAGGCTTGCCCCGAACATGATCGGCACAGCCATGATGAATGTGAAGTCGGCCGCTGCGCGGTGGCTCATGCCGAGCATGACGCCTCCGGAGATGGTGGAGCCTGAACGGGAGAAGCCCGGCCAGAGCGATAGACATTGAATCAGGCCGACACTGAAAGCCTGCTTGTACGTAATTTGATCGACCGTTACGACCTTCGCTTCCTTGTTCGAACTCATTTTGTCAGCGAGGATCATAAAGATCGCCCCGAGAACAAGGCCGATCAGCACCGTTTCCGTCGAGAACAGATGCTCGTCGATGAAGTCTTCGAACAATACGCCCAGCACGCCAGCAGGAATCAAGCCGACGATCACTTGGCTCAGCTTCAGGCGGCCGGTACCGGCGGGAGCGCCAGCTTCGGGCTTTTTGCGCTTCAGGCCGAGAAGATCAAGAAAGCGATCTTTAAACACGACAACGACCGCGAGGATCGAGCCAAGCTGAATGACGACCTTAAAGGTGTTGGCTACGTATTTCGTAAGAAACTCTTCGGATTTCAGCCACATGTCGTCCACGATGATCATATGGCCGGTAGAGGAAACGGGAGCGAACTCGGTCAGTCCCTCGACGATTCCCAGAATGATTGCTTTGAGGATAGTTATAAAATCCATGACCTACAGTCTCTCCCTTACTAAAAAATAAAAATGTAAAAATGCAGCGCCGTTAATGATTTATCGCATGAAGAAGCCGGAGGTCGACCGGTCACGCGGACCTCACGTACCATAATTGTTCACATGATGCGATTATTAAGCGGATTTTCTCCGCTTGCGGAAAAAGATAATCAGGAATGCGATAACGGCCACAGCTATTACAGCATAAGCGATATTGGAGTATACGTCCATGAAGGCGACGATATCTTCCCAGGATTCGCCAAGCGCGGCGCCGACCGAGACCAGAATGACGTTCCAGATCAAGGTGCCGATCGTGGTGAAGAGGAGGAACATGCCGAATTTCATGTTGGACATGCCCGCCGGGATGGAAATCAGGCTCCGGATCAGCGGAATCATGCGGCAGAAGAGCACCGTCCAGTAGCCGTATTTATCGAACCATGCATCCGCTTTGCGGATATCTTCTTTTTTCACACGGAGAATATGTCCCCAGCGATCCACGATCTTCTCGAGCCGCTCCACGTCCAGCAGGCGGCCGATACCGTACAGGATGACGGCTCCGACGACGGAACCGATGGTCGCGGCGAGAATAACGCCGGGGACGCTAAGCTTGGTATAGGTGGTCATAAACCCACCGAAGGTGAGAATCACCTCGGACGGAATCGGAGGAAACACGTTTTCCAGGGCGATCATCAGGAATATCCCGACATAGCCGAATTGCTCCATAATATCCGTAATCCAGTTTTCCAAAAGTTACACCTCTTTCACATAGTTAAAGGCCTGGGAGCGTCGATCGCTGGTCCTCTTAGATCAGGGTCTGCTTCAGCTTGCGCAAATACTGGCTTCGAATAAAGTAGAAGTACAGGATCTGCATCATGAGGAAGCTCAGCAGCACGATACCCATTTCGGCCGCAATGGACAGATAGAAATAGCTTTGCAGCGCGATGAACGCAAAGATGCTGTGCGTGATCGCAAGTCCGATCGGAACGAAAAAGAGCAGAGCCAGCTGTCCGGTGACGATTCGCCGAAACTCCCTGTCCGTCATGCCAAGCCGCGAGATGGTGGCATAATGCCTGCGGTCATAGTCAAGATCGGCATACAGGCGGAAATACAGGAAGCTGCCGGCAGCGATAAAAAATACGGTTCCGACGAGCAAAGCGGCAAAAAGCAGCATATTGTACAGGCTATCGCGCAGGGCGAAGAGGGTTCCGCTTACGGTAAGCGCGTAAGGACGGTTCATTTCATAACGGACGGCCCCTCTGGGCGCAAGCTGGGATGCGACGCCCTCCGTCTGCCGGAAATCCTCGATGTAAAAGCCGGTGTACCGTTCTGTCCGGGAAGGAGGGATGCGCTCAAACATGTTATCGCTGATGACCAGACCGCCAAAGCGGTCGTCTCCATCCAGCTTCGGAAGCAAATATTCCGGGACGCCGGCATGCTCCGAATACCCGACCTCGCGCAGCCGGATATCCGTATCCGGAATCTGGTACGATACATGGTGCCGGGTCCGGATATAGGCCCGGTCGTTCTGCGATGCGACAAGGACAAGGGCAGCGTCAGCCTCCAGCGGAGGCTCGTTAAACGGCAGTCCGGCCATCAGGACAGCCTCCTTGTAGTCGGAGAAGGACAGCAGGGTGAGCGGGACCTCCGACCGGGAAGAATCGGGATTGGCTTCGGTATATTTAACGTGAAACGACAACGTTTCAAACGGTATTTTACGTTCATCCAGCTCCTGCCGGATGGTCTGAAGATGCTCCCTCTCGGCGGTGTTTCCTTCCTTGGCGATGTAGCCGATGGAGGCAGGGAAATCCTCGTTAAATTGCTTGGTGAGCACCGGGATGGAGGCGAACACGCCGACCGAGCAGAACGAGACGGCCAGCACGATGGTGACCATGGCAAACATCTGGGCATTGTCCTTCAGCCTGTAGTGCAGGCTGGACAGCAGGATCAGCTTGGTCCGTTTCCAGGTAAATCGGCGGCTGTTCTTCATTCGCCGCACCAGGGCTACGCCAAGCTGCGAATAGAACAGGTAGGTGCCGAGCATCGTCATTAAGGTTACCGGAAACATCCGCAGAGCAAGCGTAGACGCCGTGGTCGTGGCCGCCAGCGTGTAGCTGACGATCAGCAGGACGGCTGCGAGAACGGACAGCCAGGGCGACGTCTTCGGAGCTGTCTTCGGACGCTGCCCGGATTGGAACAGGTCGATGAGCGCCTTGGGCCGCATGAGCCTGGAGGTGAACATTGAAATCACGATGAACAGCAGCACATAGCTGGCGATGGTCAGCCCCAGCGCCCGCAGCGACAGGCGAAACGGCAGGGGAGGCACCCCGAGAAAAGCCGAGCCGGCCATGAGGAACAGCTTGCCGGTGATGATGCCGGACAAGATCCCGGTCGCGATGGCGCTTATGCCGATGATCATGTTTTCCAGGAACACCATCTGGTTGAATTGGCGGTCAGTCATGCCGTGCATGAACAAAATGCCGAACTCGCGCTTTCGCGTCTTCAAAAACGCCCCCACTGAATACAGCACGAAGAAGAACGAGAACACGTACATGATAAGCTCGGCGCCAACCATGGCCTGAATAACAACCGGATAGAACATTTGCCGAGAAAGCTCCGGATGAAACAAAAACAGGGAGCACACAAAGAAAATCATGACCGAAAATGCACTGCTCAGGAAGTAGGCTGCATACGTCCGTTTATTCCTCAAGACATTTCTAAAAGCGAATTGTCGAAAGGTCATGGCTTCCTCCTCCCAGCAGGGCGAGCATATCGATAATTTTCTGGAAAAAAGCCTGGCGGTTGTCGCCGCAATACATTTCATTATATAATTGCCCGTCCTTGATGAACAAGACGCGGTCGCAATAGCTGGCGGCAACCGGGTCGTGCGTCACCATCAGCACGGTGGCGGAAGCCTCCCGGCTGGCGGCGGACAAGGTCTGCATGACGTCCTTGGATGCCTTGGAATCCAGATTCCCTGTCGGCTCGTCGGCCAGGATGAGGGACGGCTCTTGAATGAGCGCCCGGGCAATGGCGGTCCGCTGCATCTGCCCCCCGGATATTTCATAGGTGCGCTTGTGCAGGATAGGCTCGATAGCGAGCTGACCGCAGATTCGTTTCAGTTTAGCTTCCATTTCAACTAAAGGCATCCCCTCCATGGTTAGCGGCAGCACGATATTTTCCTCGACTGTCAACGTATCGAGCAGGTTGAAATGCTGGAACACGAAGCCCAGCTCCCGGCGCCGGAACAGTGCCATCTCGGTCCGGTTCAGCAGATGGGGATTGCGTCCGCCGATGATGACCTCGCCCGCCGTCGGCTGATCGATGGTGGCGATCAGGTTCAGCAGCGTCGTTTTGCCGCTGCCGGACGGGCCCATGATCCCGACGAACTCTCCTTTTTCAACCGCGAAGTGAATGTTGTTCAGCGCTTGGAACGCCACTTTGCCTTCGTAGATTTTGGATAGGTGCTTGACGCTAAGGATCGGCATAACTTCACTCCTTGTGTACGTTGCTATCATTGTAAAATACCTGCATCCGGCTCCGCCATGTCCGTAACTTACAGTTTCCTTACAACCTTGTAAGGTTTTTTTAGCGAACGGAACGTTCAAAAATAATGCGGACCGTGGTGCCCTCACCCACCTTGGATTCAATCTCCAAAGCATGACCGAGCTTGTCCAGTATCTGTTTCACAAGATAAAGCCCCATGCCTGTCGACTCCTGGAACCGGCGTCCGTTCTCTCCGGTGAAGTAAGGGTCAAAGACGCGCGGCAAGTCGCTTGCGGGAATGCCTATGCCTTCGTCCCGGATTTCCAGCACGGCCTGCTCACCTCGCGCATAGCCGGTCAGATGGACCGTGCCTTGCTCCTTTAGCGTATACCGAACCGCGTTCGTCAAAATCTGCGTGAGCACGAAGGACAGCCACTTCTCGTCCGAGGCGGCCGTCAAGCCGCTCTCGATCCGTACGGCGGGATAGATTCGGCGCCGGATGAACAGCCGTTTCTGTTCGGAGGTTACCCCGCGGACGACCTGCTCCAGCGGCAGCTGCTCAACATAGAAATCATGCTCGAAGGTATCGAGCCTTGCAGTGTATAAGACAAGGTCGAGGCCTTTTTTGAGCCGGTCGAGCTCGTCGCCGATGGCGGCGAAGCGCGGGTCGTCATCGTCCTGAAGGATCAGGTGGATGACCGAGATCGGTGTTTTCATCTGATGAGCCCACTGGTTGATAAAGTGGAGATGTCCCTCGATTTTATGCTTATAGTTGTGCAGTTCGGTCGAGTACTGGCGGAATTGGCTGCGCAGAAGCTGCTGCAGGGCTTCGGCAAGCGGCGTATGGGAGGATTCGGCCGAGGATTCGCCGGTAACGGCTTCGCCCGCGATCGGCTGGGCAAGCCGGCGGTAGAAGGAGCGGTTGGCGATATAGCGGAATGCCAAATAGCCCAGCAGCAATAGGAGGCTGATCATGTAGGCGTACAGGACGACCTTGCCGTTGCGGTAGCCGTCCAGCCGGTAGATAAGCGATACGAGCAGCAGCTGGGCGATGTAGACGACGATTAAAGGACGCTGCTCTTGCAGGAACAGTCTCATGCGTCATCCCTCCAGTTCGGTATGAGGCGATAGCCGCGCCCGCGTACGGTTTGGAGTCCTTCTTGGATGCCAAGCGCCGCCAGTTTTTTGCGAACACGGGTGATGTACACATTTAGCGTATTATCATCAACGAAGGCCTGGTCATCCCAGATTTTCTCAAGCAGGCGGTCACGGCTGACAACCTGCTCGGGCTTCTTCATCAGCTCGTCCAAAATTTTAGCCTCCGTATGGCTGAGCTCGGTATGAGCCTGATCCAGCGACAGGGAGAGACGCTCGACGTCCAGCGTAAGGCCAGAAACGGACAGCGTCCGTTCGTTGTGCCCGGCGGCGTAGGAGCCGTAGGCGCGGCGAAGCTGGCTCTTGATCTTGGCCATGGCGATCTCGTAATCGAACGGCTTGGTAATGTAATCGTCCGCACCGTTTTCAAGCGCCATCACTTGGTCCATCTTGCCGTCGCGGGCCGAAATGAAAATAATCGGGCAGGTGGAGAGGCTCCGGAACTGACGGCACCAGTAATAACCGTCGTACTTGGGCAGATTGATATCCAGCAGCACGAGATGGGGATCGAAGTCCTCGAATTGATCGCGGACCGTTTCGAAATCATCCACGGACTGGGTCGTATATCCGAATTTATGAAGATGCTCTTTCAGCAGGCTGACGAGACGGGTGTCGTCCTCAACAATCAAGATTTTGAACATATCGATAAAATTCCCTTCAATTGACATTGTACTAACGTCTGTTATTGTACCAAATTGTCAGGTTACAGGGAAAAGCAAAGGGACTGTCCAACCGGATTTTTTGGAAATGAAAAACCCTGAAGACAGCCCCTATGCAGGCTCGAAGTATGGCCACCAGGCCTCACGAGCGCAAATACGAAGAACGATGGAGATTATCTCGCTTCGGTCCCTATTCCGCCGGCCATTCCGCGCGAAATGCACTTCCCTTACCGAGGGTGCTGGCGGCGGTCAAGCTCCCGCCGTGCGCAGTCATGATGGAATGGGCAATGGCCAGTCCGAGGCCAGCCCCGCCCTGGATGCGGGCTCTTGATCGGTCAATGCGGTAAAAACGTTCGAACAGATGGGGAAGATGCTCTTCCGGAATGCCGGGCCCATTATCGCTTACGATGAGCACGGCGTGATCTCCTTGCTGCTTCAAGGCTACGGTAATAGCGCCATCGATTGGGTCGGTGTGCTGGACAGCGTTTTGAAAGAGGTTGTAGATGACCTGCTTCAGCTTGTCGGGGTCGCAGCGGCCTTGGACAGGAAGGGGCTGAAACGCTACGGCTCTGTTCTGGGCGAGCATTCGCAAATGCGGCTCCATTTCGCGGAGCAGCAGATCCAGTCTTGCGTGTTGAACCTGAAGCTTCGGCCTCTGGTCAAGCTTGGCCAGCAGCAGCAGATCCTCGACCAGCTTCTTCATTCGCCGGGATTCCCCGTGCATGCTGGAGAGCGCCGCATGCAGCTGTTCCGGGTGATCGGCCGCCCCGCGCAGCAATACTTCCAGGAAGCCGTGAATGGAGGTAAGCGGCGTTCGCAGCTCATGCGAAGCATCGGCAACAAACCGCCGCATGTGCTCTTTCGCCTCCCGTTCGGCTTCGAAAGCATGCTCCAGCCGTTCGAGCATGCCGTTGAACGACTCGGCCAGACGGTCGATTTCCTGCTGGCCTTGGGCTGCCGGAAACCGTTCCGCCAGATTCCCGGCATCGGTGCGCTTGACCGTATCCACGATCCGGTTCAGGGGCAGGAGCGTCCGGCGAAGCAGAGGCAGATACAGCGCCACGCCCCCCGCCATCGCGAGAAAGGCGAGCAGAGCGAAGATGACCAGCTGCCGCATCAGCACGGCATGCAGCGCGTCCGTATCGATCCCGAGCTGAAGCAGGCCGGTGGGGGATCCCGGAGTTCCCAGCGGCCGGAATACGATCAGCTGCTCGTTGCCATCGGCATCGTCGACAACCTTGTATTTCACGGGCCGGTGCTCCTTGAACTCCTGAAGGATTTGACTATAGGTATCTGGTGATAGCTTGGGAGCGGACCGTCCGCTGCTATCCGAGGACAGATCGGTATGGCTGCCGTTCGTTTCTATTCGGGCAAGCGACATGTTCGGCAGAAACATCAGAGGTCTCTCCGAACGCGGCGGAGATGTCCAGCCCTTGCCTGCATGATCCGCCGTATCCTTCGAACCGCCTGTCATTTCGTCCTCCGTATTGTCGGCGCCGGGGCCGGATATCGCTTGCCGCGCGGCGTTCCCAAGATCCGGATCCCACAGCTCCCTTGGGATCGAGCGAAGCTGCAGGGCCAGCGCTTCCGCCTGGTTCTGCAGCATGGCGTTCTTCATCCAGACATATTGCAGCATGCCGATCAGAATCAGCAGCACCGCGAGGACAATGAGGGATCTGGACAGCAGCTGCATGCGCAGCGATCTAGGCCCTTTGAGCCGCAGCCGTCGCTTGGTTTGCTGGCTCATGGCAGGTCCACGCGGTATCCCGCCCCGCGCAGGGTCCGGATGATGCGATGCTCCTTGTCCCCAAGCTTCTCACGCAGCGATCGGATGTACACTTCCACGATATTATCCTCTCCGCCGAAATCATAGTTCCATATGATATTCAAAATATTCGTCTTGCTAAGCACGGTGCCGTGCTTGGTTACAAGCAGCTTCAGCAGCTTATATTCCGTAGGCGACAGCCCGAGGGCCACTCCGCGAAAAGCGATTTCCTTCTTGCGATCGTCAATGACAAACGGCCCCAGCCGAATTTCTCCGAGCAGGCTGGGGAACTGATTGCGAAGCCGCGCCTGGATGCGGGCAAGCAACTCCTCGAAGCTGAACGGTTTGGCCATATAATCATCGGCCCCGATCAAGAGTCCTTTGACTCGGTCATCGATTTCATCCTTCGCCGTCAGCAAGATGATCGCAATGTCCGCTTCTTCCTCCTTTAACCTGCGGCACACCGTTAGACCGTCGGTTCCGGGCATCATGACATCAAGAATAATGACATGCGGCTGATAGCTGTGCACGGCCGCCAGCGCGCTTTCCCCGTCAAACGCCGTCTTTACATCAAAGCCCTCATTGCGTAATCCGAGCTCCAAAAATTGCAGGATATGCGGCTCGTCATCGACGAGCAATACGCGAATTCCGTTGAATGATTCCATCTCTTACAGCGCTCCCCTATCTGTTAGCTAAAGCCTATCATAAGTAGTCTAACTGAAGCCGAGCTGAACCTAACCTGAAAAAAAACTAAAAAATCGACTGCTGCATTAAAACGGAGACAGGGAAAAATAGGATGTTGATATATAATCTGTTATCAGCGATGCTATCTTGAAGTCGAGATGATCTGGGCAAGTCACCTGTTCATAGGGAATTTGCGGGATAGGTTAAAGGGGGAGACTGAACATGATAGGCAAAGTATATATGCCGGAGAACTATGGGAAAGGCTCTTTAGACGGAGGAAGAATTGCCGAGCTGAAGCCGATCGGCCTCTCAGGGGAAGGGTCAGCCGTGAATCGTGTCGGGCCGATATTCTACTGGTCTTGGTTTCGTTCGCCTATCGAAGGCACTGTGGGAGAACATCCTCATCAAGGATTTGAAATCGTAACTTATATGATACAGGGCACTGCGGTGCATCAGGATTCGCAAGGCCTGCGCGGCGAAACGGGAGCCGGAGGCCTGCAGCTGATGAGAGCGGGCTCGGGGCTGAAGCATGAGGAGCATTATACCGGACCGGATGCGGAAGGCTTTCAAATTTGGCTTGAGCCTTATCTGCGCGATTCGCTGAAGCAGAATCCGGCCAGCCGGCAGTATCGGCAGGACGTGTTTCCGGTGAATCGAATTCAAGGGGGCTCGGTGACGACGTTAATTGGCAGCGGTTCCCCGGTCGACGTATCGGTGGATGCAAGGATGCTGGATATTCAGATTTTAGCCGGA
The DNA here is from genome assembly GCF_038003785.1 of Paenibacillus sp. FSL W8-0919. Classification (NCBI taxonomy): domain Bacteria; kingdom Bacillati; phylum Bacillota; class Bacilli; order Caryophanales; family Paenibacillaceae; genus Paenibacillus; species Paenibacillus sp. FSL W8-0919. The sequence goes on along the minus strand of NZ_JBBOPV010000001.1, from coordinate 359,623 downwards.
CATGAAGCCAAGTATGAATTGAAGCCCGGAAGGTATGCTGCCGCATTGACGGTTCGGGGGAAGGGCAAATTCAATTCAGGAGAGGACGAGCTGGTTTTCCATCATCGGGACTTTGTAGTCATGAAATCAGAGGAGGGAGAATGGCTGACCCTTAAGGCTCAGGACAATCTGCGCATGATTCTTATCGATGTGCCGGAAGATCCTGGATACCGGCTGTACGCCAAGAGGCCATAAAGCCCTAAAGATTACAAAATTGTAGTGGAATAAGATATAAGTCGTGCGATAAACTAGAGTTTGTCTGATAGGAAAACGATCGGACAAGCTCTGATTTTATCCCTTCCGCATTCGAATACTACCGTAAGAATAAAGACCCAGCATACCGAAGAACGTTTAGGACGCTTCCGGTGCATGGGTTATTTTGGCATTTATTTCTTCAAATATGTGTTATTTATTCAAAATACAGGTCTAAAAAGCGACTAAAGTCCTCCTCTTTACCAATACTTGGCATGCTGTTTTATGAAAATAGTTGCATGCGTCCTGAGACATAGCCTGTCTATAATGATTGCGGGATCACGAAATATGACAATTTCGTCATTCCTAAAATCAAACGAGACGGGGGAGATTCATATTTTCTCGAAAACAAGTGTTAAAAGATTGATGGCCGGAGCACTACTGTCAGCAGCTGTTCTTGGTTCTTACGGATATGGGTCTGTGAATGAGGTTGCTGCTGCAAGCGTGCAGTCTGCAGCTAGCGGCGTAGCGAATGCGAATGTATATATGCGCAGCCAGCCTTCGACGTCGGGCAAAGTGCTTGACCGTGTCTATAAAGGCGACAGCGTTCAAATTCTGGGTGTCAGCTCGGGATGGTATAAAATTAAAAATTCGGACGGCAAACAAGGGTATGCTTCTTCCAAGTTCATTACCCAGAAAAGCGGCTCCTCAAACTCCAATTCCGGAAGCGGTTCGGAAAGCGCTGCCAAGCCGTCCGCCAATGCCAGTGTTGAAAAAGTCATCAGCGCAGGCATGAAGTACCTGGGTACACCATACGAATTCGGCTCCAACCGCAGCTCAACCAAGACCTTTGACTGCTCGGCATTCGTCCGCCGCGCATATATGGACGGAGCCGGCATTACACTCCCGGGCAACTCCCGGACTCAAGGCCAATGGATCAAGGATAAAGGAACCGATGTATACAACATCAGCCAATTGAAGCGGGGCGACCTCGTGTTCTTTATGAGCTACAGAGGCTCTTCGGCATCCGCGTATGCCGGTGTAAATAAAGCAACTCAGCGAATTACGCACGTAGCGATTTACTTAGGCGATAACAAGCTGCTGCATACGTACTCCAAAAAATCCGGAGGCGTCCTGGTAGGCGAGTTCAGCAGTTCCTGGAAGAACCGCTTCCTCTATGGCGGCAGCGTACTGTAACACCAATATGAATCGTCATATCTTTATCATATGTGTCTGACAATAGGGCCGTTCCTTGAATGGATGTTCGTATCCAAGAAGGGGCGGCCCTGCTGTGCGTAGGGAAGGCATAAGACGGGTATTTGCAATTGAAAGCCGTATTCAGTATGGTGTACATAACTTTCATTGCATCAGAGGCTATACACCACATGAACAGGAGTGATCAGAAAATGAATGGCGGACAGCGTTCCAACATCAAGCCGGGACTTGAGGTGGATATCGTATTGAAGCAGGATCAGCGAACAGGGAAGCTTACACGCGGCGTGGTTAAGGACATATTGACCAATTCTCCCAGCCACCCGCACGGCATCAAGGTTCGGCTGCAGGATGGACAAGTCGGGCGCGTTAAACATATCTACGAGCCGTAAACGCCTCGGCCCATGGGCCGAGAAAGATTCTTTAAATCGATGATGCACAGCGTCTTACCGATGATGGCCATTCGTGGTCCGGTTTTTGGTGCAGGCCCGCGTTGCCGCTTGAAAGTCCTTGAAAGTCCCTCATAGAGTTCACGATATGGTCATGTGAAGCTAAGTTTGGAAGCCGTTATTGGAGCTCCTCCATGTGGGAGGGATTTCCAAAAACGGTTTTTTTTAATTGAGCATGCAACATTGTTCCCGCTTCGGCCGTCTGGAGGTTGAGGTGATCAAATATGCGAAAATACCTGATAGCTGCGGCTATTGTGATGCTATTTATAACGGGATGCGCCCAGAAAGGAGAACCTGCGCCTGCCAAGCCTGAGCCTGCCTCAGATCAAGCAGTCCGGCCCAGCCGTACCGAAATGAAGGAAGGGGATTTCGTCTACCGACTGGTCAGCGAAAGCGAGCGTTACGGTCAAGGAGAGAAGCTAAAGATTTATGCAGAGCTTGAATATGTCGGGGAACAGGATGAGATTACCATTGGCCATGCCGCCTCTCCTTTCTATTTTCCGATGAAGGAGCTGACCCGAAATTACAGCATTGACTATATGATGAACGAGCCGTACATTACAACGACCCTGAAGAAGGGGGAGCCGTTGCGGGAGGATTATACAGGCAGCGGAGGTTATAGCGAACAGGATACGAAGGATTATCAAAATTTCATACGTTCCTTGAAGGATGGATTTCCCGAGGGACGTTATGTCGTGTATGGCTCGGCTGATTTCGTGATTCACCCGGCCGAAGGAGAGACGGGCGAAGAACCCGAAAAGTACAAGATTCAGGCGGAGATTGAATTTGAGGTAAGCCCGTAAGCAAGGCGGCGGGGGTGGACCGGAAGAAGGTTATATCGAAGTCTAGACTTAAAATAAGGGGCTCCCGGGTCGAGAAGAACCTTGAGGGAGCCCCTTATTTGTCTCGTGCTTAAAGGCTTATTGGAAGCCTTGATGTGTATTCGGGAAGCCTTGGCCGAAGGTAGGCTGGATATGCTGGGCTTGATTAGCCCGCGCCGAATATTCCACTTGCTTCACCAGCTGAGAGATTTGCTGGAACTGCTGAATCGCTGTCTGGTGCCCTTGCAGCGCGGACTGGATCATTTGCGTTGCTTGACGCTCGCGTTGTGCAAGCTCTTCCAGTCTGGCGGCGTTCTGCTGCTCCTGCTGCATCATCTGCTGGTACATGGCGGAAGCTTGCTGCGTTTGCTGCGTCAGCTGCTGCAGCAACTGCTCACACTGGCGGATTTGCTGCGAAATTTGCGTGTTGTTCGTTGAATACATGCGCGTATTCCTCCTCAAGAGTTTGTAGGTATGAACCCTTGATTATTGTGCGGAACAACACGGGGAAACATCCGGTCTACAGGGATAGAGAGCCTTCCAATATGTGGACGAATTCCTCCAGGAACTGCTGATCCTCTTGATCGAATCTTCCCTTCAACGGACTGTCGATATCCAGAACACCGTAAAGCGCTCCGTCAACGACGATCGGAACGACAATTTCGCTGTTGGATGCGGCATCGCACGCAATATGTCCCGGGAATGCATGTACATCCTCTACCAGGACGGTGGATTGCTTGGCAGCGGCGGTTCCGCATACGCCGCGGCCCATCGGAATCCGGATGCAGGCCGGCAGACCCTGGAAGGGACCGAGCACCAGCTCCTTGCCGTCATAGAGGTAGAAGCCGACCCAATTGGTATCTGTTAAAAAATGCTTCAGCAAGGCCGAGGCGTTTGAGAGATTGGCAATCGCATTGGGCTCGTCATGAATCAATGCCTTCAATTGTTGAAGGACCTGGGCGTACTGCTCGCTCCGGGTACCCTCGTATGGCGTATTTTGAAACATCGTGTTCCCCGTCCTTCCTTAATCATGTTATCGTTCACTCACGATAGTATAAGTATAAGATATTCGTCAAGCATTGGCATCCGGTCCGGGCCGTATCGATCAGAATCCGCTGATTCCCCGCACCTTCCGAGGGGTAATGAATGACAGAATAGGTGCCAACCTAATGTCAAGGAGGAGAGGATCAGAATGCGTGCAGACGTACAAAATTTGTTTATCGGTATTCACATGCTATATCACGCTCACGAACGGGACCTTACCGTCAGCGAAATGCAGCCCGAGCTCGAACGCCACGGGTATAAGGTTGGTGACCGGGAGGTCAAGAATGAGCTTGAACGCTTGACGCAGGAAAATTTCCTGACGGCTCATGGGGATGCATATAGTCTGACGGGGGCTGGCATCGAAGAATTCAAAGAGCTTCAGAGCAAGCTGAAGGAGCTCTGCAACGAGGTGCTGAAGCCGGTCAACGCGAAGAAAGCGGACACCATGGCTTAACGGACGGCTCCCCTTTTTCGAAAAAAACATGAAAGCAGCCCTGGATGATGGTCAGGCCTAGGCCGACGCGGGGCTGCTTTTTTGATTGCATGCTCCGTAATTCAAGATGTCTACACGCTTTCAAGCGAACGGTCCATCGGTACGGCGCTCATTTCTGCTTGATGCAGCCGGGGCTGCGGGCTGGCCTGGGGTTGACCCATATACTCCCGCAGAAACGATTGGACTCCGTCTCTGTAGCCTTTCGGGTCAATATGATAGGCATTGGCATGAATAGCTCCTTCGACAAGCAGCAGCTTCTTCGGCTCAGGCTTCGCCTCATACATTTCAAGACTCATCCGGGTTGGCACGTAATTGTCCTTCGCCCCATGAATAAACATGACGGGCAGCGTGCTTTCCCGCACTGCGCGAATCGGGCTGACCTGATTTAGGCTAAAGCCGGCTTTCCGCCGTATTCGGGCATCGACCCAGGATAGGAAAGGTCTGGCCGGGATTTTATTAAGCGAGGACAGCTGATGGCGGATGAGGTCCGTCAGGTCGGAATAGGGACAATCCGCTATGACAAGCTTCACTTGCGGATCCGCAATCGATAAATATTCCAGTACGGTGCCTCCGCCAAGGGATTGCCCATGCAGTCCAACGGCTATATCCTTCCCGTATTGTGAGGTAAGCCAGCGAATCCATGCCTGGATATCGTATTTTTCATAATATCCATACGTCGTGTATTGTCCTTCGCTGAGGCCGTGCCGGCGCTGATCAATCAGCAGCACATTGTAGCCTTCCTCCGTGAACATATCGATAAACTGGGTGGATACCGCCCGGGAACCGGTATACCCGTGAACGATGAGCATCCAGTGCTTAGAGCCGGGATTCGCTTCGATGGATGCGCCGCACAGCTTCAACCCGTCAAAGCTGGTTATGTTCACCTCTTGTTTGCTCAGCGAATCATACTTTTCACGCGTGTACAATCCCGCCTGCTCAAGGACGGTGAACAGCTTCAGGTCATTTTTGACTTTCATCCGCGTGATTTGGAGATATCCGATCTCCGTGATGGCTGCGGCGATAAGAGCAACAACGATCAGAACGACTAAAGTAATATACATATCGAATATCCCTCCTCTGTTCTATGCTGATGAACGGGGGATGCTACGCATATTGACGGATGCCTCCCGAATCCATCAATATAGATAGCATCGAAGCCCTCATGCGGATGTTTGCACATCCCGGGCCAAAGGAATCTTAAAGCTATACATCTTTAATACACGCAGTTAGTATCACCGAAAACGTTAAATACAAGTCAGCATTTTTGTAAAGGGGTGGACGCGGTGTATGCATGTGAAGGTCATATTCCGGAGCTCGCGGGCGATCGGGTCCGGCTCCGCAGGCTTACTGAGGATGACGCTGCGGATATGCTCCGGTGCTGGTCCGATCCAGATACGAGGAAGTATACCGAGCTGCCGGCTATGCACGCGGCTGCGGATGCGGCGGCGCTCATCGCATGGCTAAACGCCATGTCGGAAGAGGAGGATGCGCTCAGGTGGGGCATTGAGCTTACCGGCTCCGGACGGGTCATTGGCAGCTGCGGACTGAACCAATGGCAGCTGGCTGGGGCGTACCGGGGGGAATTCGGCTGCGAGCTGGCTAGCGATTGTCAGGGAAAAGGCTTTATGACGGAAGCGGCCGAGCTTGCGATGAGGTTTGCTTTTCAAGAGATGGGCCTGAATCGGATCGAAGCCTTTGTTCAACCGGGCAATGCGCGAGCGGTACGGTTTTTTGAGCGTTTAGGCTATACGCGGGAAGGCGTATTGCGGGAGTACCGGCATACCTCCACGGGATATGTAGATGCAGTAGTTTTTTCAATGTTGAAAAGGGATTGGAATCATCGCAAGGGAGAGGTTGGATAGGCATGTTGATTCAGTACAGGAGGGGAAGCTCTCTCCTTCATCGATACGATCCGTTAAGCAAGCTGGTCATTCTGCTGTGTACCGCGGTCATCGCCATGATGCTGGACCAGGCCTGGCAGCAGGGGGTGTTTCTGCTTCTATGCATCGGCACGGCGCGATTCGCCGGGCAACTAACCTGGAGAAGCTTGCTTCTGGGCATCCGGCTGATTGCCGTCGTGGCTATCCCGTATTTCATCTTGACCGGCTTGACGGTGAAGGGGGAAACCGTGTGGATGCAATGGGGACCTTTGACGATTACGACCGAAGGGCTGAATGCCGCGGGAGCGATGACGCTGCGGATGTTTACGCTGTTTTTATCCTCGATGGCTTATATCGTTACGACCGACCCGCGGGAGCTGGTGGCAGAGCTGAATCGCAGGCTTGGCGTTCCGTACCGTTTTGCCTTCGGCATTTCCGCCGCGCTCACGTTTATTCCGCTCTTGGAGCAGGAGGGAGCACAGATTCGGGCAGCTCAGCAGGTTAGGGGACACCAGCCTCCCAAGGGGCTCATGAGCCGAATCCGCTATGTGCTGGCATTCGTATCATCCGTGCTGTTAAATGCGCTGCGGCGGGTTCAGCAGACAGCCGGTGCAATGGAGGCCAAGGGCTTTGGAGCATATCCGGACAGAACGTTTCGCCAGACGGTTAACATTTCGCCGATGCATGTAATTTCTGCATTCGCCTACGTCTTGTTAACGGCATTATTGGGGTGGATTGTTTAAATTGTTAACCAGATTATATTAAAATGTGGTTGACGATAAGCACGGATATATGCAAAATATGACTTAGCAAAGCGTCCAGCTCGGCCCGAAATCTGTAGTCTAGCAGCTTAATTTTCGGACTAGCATATTCGGTTGGCTGCGGGACCCCTGTGAACCCTATCAGCTCGCGCTGGCCGATTTGGACGGTACCTAAGGAGGATTAATTTTGAATCATTCATCAACGAATCGAAAATGGTTTGCATTCACGACCCAGGAAATTATTCTGATGGCGATGCTGGCTGCGGTCAACGCCGTCATCACCGTGTATATCGGGCCGGTCAACAAGCTGCTGAGCAGCCTTGGCGGACCGATCGCGACATCGACGACCACAGGCATCTACATGGTGTACGGCCTGTTGGCTTATTACATCATCCGTAAACCCGGAACGGCGGTTGTCACTTATGCGATCGGAGGGACGATCCAGGCCATGACGGGAACGGTTTACGGCATTGCGTCATGCTTTGTCGCCGCCGCATGCTACATGGTCATCGCGGAGATTATATTTGCGGCTGTGCGTTACCGGAATTGGAGCACGGGTGTGCTTATGCTGGTCGGCGGCGCGATGGTGCCGCTCTGGTTCGTGTTTGCCGCGAATATGTTCGGCTACACAGCATGGCCGATCGGTGTTCTGGGGATTGCGCTGGTTGTGCGGATCCTGAGCGGCATCTTCCTGTGCGGCCTGCTGACGAAAGTGCTGGGCGAAGCTTTGGCGAAGACGGGGCTGCTGCGCAGATTTGCCGTCAGCGCGAAGGGATGATTCGCTTGATCGGAACGAAGGTGGAGTGCCGGGACGTCGGTTTTATGTACGACGGCGAGGAGCGGCCGGTCCTGCATCAGCTTAGCTTCACGGTGCAGCCGGGCGAGTGGACGGCCGTGATCGGGGCAAGCGGAAGCGGTAAATCCACGCTGTGCCAGCTGCTCAGCGGTCTTCTTCCGCGAAGCGGGGGCGGAACCCGGGAAGGCGTTCTGCTGCTGGACGGGATGGATCCTGCCTCAGCCCCGCTCGCCGATGTTACGGAGGCGATGGGGGTGCTGTTTCAGGATCCCGATGCGCAGCTTGTCCAGGGCATCGTCGAGGATGAGGCAGCATTCGGGCCGGAGAACCTGCGGGTTGCGCCGGAAGAGATCGAGCGGCGCATCGCGGCCTCCTTGACCGCGGTCGATCTGCTGGACCGGCGGTCCGATCCGGTGCGCAGCCTGTCCGGCGGACAGCGCCAGCGCACCGCCATTGCCGCGGTGCTGGCGCTGCAGCCGCGGCTGTACGTCTTCGACGACGCCTGCGCGAGCCTGGATACGGCTGCGCAGGCGAGATTCCTGCAGCTGTGCGAAGCGCTGCAGGGCGAGGGCCGGACGCTCATTACGGCGTCCGGCCGCTTTGACGATGCCGCGCGCGCCGCGCAGCGCGTCATCGTCCTGGACGGCGGCACCTTCGTGCTCGACGGGCCGCCGGAGGAGCTGCTGCGCCGCTGCGGGGAGCAGCTGGCGCAGCTGGGGCTGCTGCCTCGTCCCGCAGGGGAGGCAGCTGGCGGCGCGGCCGCGAGGGGCGCCGTGGCGCCGCAGGTAGCTCGCGGCGGAGCCGCCCCGCCAATCGCCCCGCCAATCGTCGCGCCTGTCACGGCGCCAGCGGAAGATGCCGCAGGCATGCAAGGCGCCGCGTCACAATCGGCGTCGGCTGCGCCCACCACCGCGGCCGCGCCAAATGCGCCCGCCGCAGCACCCGCAGCCAGGCCCCCTGAGCCGCTGCTCGAGCTGCGCTCGCTCCATTACAGCTATCCCGGCGGGCGGGAGGCGCTCAGCCCTGTCGATGCCGTTCTGGAGGCTCGCAGCTGGGCGCTTCTGACGGGAGAGAACGGCTCGGGCAAGACGACGCTGAGCCGTTTGATCATGGGCCTTTTGCCGGCGCCGAAAGGGAGTATTCTGTGGCGGGGGGAAGATCTCACCGGGATTCCGGTGCATCGCCGGGCCGAGCGGATCGGCTATGTGTTCCAACAGCCCGAATATATGTTTACGGCTCCGAATGTCTGGGAAGAGCTGGTCTACAGCCTGCATGGCGGTCTGTCTGCAGCCAAGCGCCCGGAGATGACAGACGCCGAGCGGAGCAGAGCGAACCATCTGCTTGAAACGGCAGGCTTAGCCAAGCGCCTTCATATGTCCCCTTATCTGCTCAGCCAAGGAGAGAAGCGGCTGCTCAGTCTGATCAGCCAAATGATCCTTGCCAGGCCGCTTTATATTTTGGACGAGCCGACCTCCGGCATGGATTATGCCGCTATGGAGCGCATCGTCCAGCTCTGCCGGTTTGTCATTGACGAGGGCGCTGCGATCCTGATGATTACGCACGATCCGGACATCATGCGGCCGTACGCCGATTCCGTGATTCATCTTCGGGGCAGAAACCAAGAAGAGTCTGTGCATATCCCCAAGCAGCATTTATAATAGAAATATTACATGTGCGAAAAGCGCTCCTGCATTTTTGGGAGGCGCTTTTTATACTGTGGTCAGCTCTTTTTCGCATATCCTTAATCGCCGGGGGATGGGCGCCCTGGGGCGGGCGGTCAAGAGCTGTTCAAAGTAAAGGGGACGAAGGATACGTGAATGCACTGAAACAAAATAAGCGGGGCTATATCCTGGTCGGTATTTTGCTGTCGACCTTTATGGCCGCGATCGAAGGAACGGTTGTCGGTCCTGCAGGACCGGCGATTATTAGCAGCTTCGGCAGTGTTAGTCTAATGAGCTGGATCTTTACGGCGTTCTTGCTAACGATGGCCGTCACGACGCCGATTTTCGGCAAGGTTAGCGATCTGTACGGGCGAAAGCCGGTATTTCTGTACGGCTCCCTCATATTCCTGGCGGGGTCGCTGCTGTGCGGCCTCTCGCAGAGCATGACGCAGCTCATTATTTTCCGGGCGATCCAGGGGATTGGGGCCGGGGCGGTTATCCCCGTGACCTTTACGGTTATCGGGGACATCTACAACCTGGAGGAGAGAGGGAAGGTTCAGGGAATGATCAGCTCCGTATGGGGCATTTCTTCCCTGATCGGTCCATTGATTGGAGGATACTTTGTCGACTTTCTGTCCTGGCACTGGATTTTTGTATTCCATATGCCGTTCGGCGTTGTTTCCATCTGGTTGATTCTCCGCTATTTCCGGGAAGAGCGTACAACCCGCCAGGTTTCGATCGATTATACCGGCGCGGCATTGTTTGCGGTCGGCATGACGGCGCTTCTCTTCGCGCTGGCTGTCGGAGGGGGAGAGGGCTATTCCTGGACATCCCCGATGATGCTCGGCCTTATCGGAGGTTCCGTGGTGCTTCTCATTGCCTTTTTGATCGTAGAGAGCCGCGTAAAGGAGCCGATGCTGCCGCTGAATTTATTCAAGATCCGGGATATTTCCGTGTCCACGCTGGCGAATATTCTCGTAAGCGCACTGATCATCGGATTAACCACTTATTTGCCGCTATGGATTCAAGGCGTCAGGGGAGGCAATGCCACCTTGTCAGGTCTGTCGCTGGCTCCGATGTCCATCGGCTGGCTGATCGGATCGGTGATCGGGGGACGCCTGATCGTGAAGACGGGATCCCGCAAAACCGCTTTGATCGGTGTCGTTTTTCTCATCATCGGGGCCGTCGGGCTGGCATTTATGCATAAGGAGACGGCACTCGCCCTGCTGCTGACGTTTACGTTCATTTACGGGCTGGGCTTCGGGTATATTTCGACATTGTTTCAGATTATTGCCCAGTCATCGGTCGGTTATCAGGTGCGGGGAGCCTCGACGGCGCTGAATTCCTTTATCCGGACCTTTGGCCAGACGGTTGGCGTTGCGGTGTTCGGATTATGGGTGAATGCCGGGATTGCAAACCGGCTTGCAGCTGAACCGGATGCGGTCGGCATTACCAGTGACGATATTAACAAGCTGCTTTCTCCGCACGGGACGGCGGAGCTTCCGGAGGGAGCAGGCGGATTGCTGAGCGGCATTTTGGAAGGAAGCTTGAACTCTTTGTTCATCGGCATGGCCGTCATGGCTGTTGTTTGTATGCTGATTGTAGCGGCCTTCCGCAATGCGCCTCCTCAGCCTGAGGATGAGACCGACGGAGAGGCGTCACCGGGGAACTGACCACGCGGCTGTTTCATTAACATAGACACAGACTGAATTTGCATGAGCGAAATGTCCGATGGATGTATTCATAAAATGTTCGTTAGGACTTTTTAAGATGCGGCTATATTAATCATTGAAAAATACGAAGAACCCTGTCTCCCATGGAGGACAGGGTTCTTTCCTATGTTGTCCTTTTTTCAGGACACTACCGACGTGCCGAAGAATGGGCTTGCTTCGCATATTCCCCCATTTTTCGAAGGAGCCGGATGAGCTGGAGCTTCTCCTCTTCATTTAACCCTTCCAGCGCATATAAGATCTGGCGTTCATGCTCAGGATAAAGCCTCTGCATAAGAGCTTCGCCTTGCGGGGTCAGCTCGGCATAGATCACCCGTCGGTCCTCGGGGCAAGGGCTGCGCCGCACGAGCCCCTTCTCTTCGAGTCGGTCGACGACATAGGTCACGTTGCCGCTCTGCAGGAGCAGCTGGGATCCGATCTGCTGAATAGGCAGGCGGCCTGCATTATGCAATATTTCCATGACGGCAAAAGACGTCGGGTTTAAGCCTTCGGTTTTACCGCCGTTTACGACATGCTCGCTCACGCTTTTGAACGAGTTGGCAAGCACTTTGTAAAGGCTCATCGCCAGCTGAGTCTTTCGATCCATGGATACCTTCATTAATTTTCCCCGCCTTTAACTTGGATATGACATGTCCACCATAATTCCTTCAAATCTAAGATTACTCGAATCACAGGCCGTTGAAACATGCGATTTGTCACAGTCCAATAAAAATATTTTCAATATCCGGCCCGGTGCCCTGCTACGTCTCCGGTCCGAACGGCCAATCAGAATTGATCCTCTTGCAACGAATTCCATCCCTTTACGTATTACCTGAAATAGGAATTCAAATGGATGGGGGATTTACGAGATGGAAATGATACGGGAGAATCATGAATCACAACCAGACCCCGTTCTCGCCGTGAACATTCAGGAAGCCGGATATGAGCCCGGGCGGCCGCGGATACGCGATATCTCGTTCCGGGTCGCTCCCGGCGAGCTGCTCGGGCTGATCGGCCCCAACGGCGCAGGAAAGAGCACGACGATCAAAGCGGTCCTTGGTTTACTGAAAGATTGCAAAGCCGAAGTCAAGATTGCCGGCGATCCGCCAAGATACGCATATGTCCCGGAGCAGCCCGTATTTTACGAGGATTTGACGCTTTGGGAGCACCTGGACCTGGCTGCGGCCGCATATGGGATCGACGATGGACGGTTCGAGGAGCAGGCGGAGACGCTTCTACGGCAGTTTGGCATGGAGTCGGTACGTCATGAGCTCCCCGGAGGCTTCTCCAAAGGGATGAAGCAGAAGATGATGCTCATGATCGGCTTCCTGTCCAAGCCGGATGTCTATATTGTGGACGAGCCGTTTATCGGACTTGATCCAAGGGCAACGAGGGATTTTCTGAACCTGCTTTTGGAGGAGAGGCAGCGCGGGGCAGGTGTACTGATGTCCACCCACGTCCTAGATACCGCGGAAAGAATCTGCGACAGCTTTGTCCTCATTTCACAAGGTCAAGTAGCGTCACAGGGAACACTGGATGACATCCGGCTCGCAGCGGACCTTCCGGGTGCCTCTTTGTTTGACTGCTTCGATGCACTGACATGAACGGGGAGGAGGACATGATGGTACGGTCGCGACATGTGAAGAACCCGGGCTCCCTGTTCTGGACAAGAGTACGATCCCATTGGAAGCATCAGCGTGCAAGTCTCGCTACCGTGGCAGATTGGACGGTAATGCTGTACATCATTGTGCCGGGTCTGCTGCTTGGCGGAGGGCTTTATCGGGAGCTATGGACAAGACCGATTCCCGTCTGGGTTGATTATATCCCGGTGCAGGGAGCTGCTTCGCTTCTGCTGCTGATGTTCTTCGGCAGGGTGCTGCTGTTTCTCGAGGAGGCCGACGTGCTGTTCCTCCGCCAGCATCCGCAATGGATCAAGGGCTTGATGGTCCGCGGGATGGGATACAGCATTTGTGTTTCCGCGGTTAAAGGGCTGCTGTTCACGGGGCTTGCCCTCCCGTTTCTTGTAAGAGGCTATGGATTTGGCGAAGCGACATTAATCCCCCTGCTGCTGGCAGCCGCAGCCTGCGCCTGGTGCGCCAATCTGGCGGGTAGGATAATCCGTTCTCGTTATAAGGGATGGGCAAGGCGGCTTGGGGGCTATTTCAGCCGCTGGCTCTTCTTCGGCACGTTCATGGTAGGCGTGACCTTCGGGCTTAAAACGCCGCTTGTTTTATGGTTTGGCGCTGTGATTTTTCTCGTGCTGCTGCTCCTGCTCGGCAGGTACCGATTGCGCATGAAGGGAGACTTCATCTCCGATACGCGGGAGGATGCGAGCACGCGTATCCAATTAACCGAGATGATTATGATCCAAGCGGTCGGCAAGCCCCCAAGCATCCGGAGCAAGACCTGGTTGTTCCGCAAATCGGGGCGCATTTTTAAGGGGGCCGCAGAGAAGCGGCTGGCGGATGCCGGTCTGAAGGCGATCCTGCGCAAGTCTGAAAATCTGGCCGTGTACCTCCAGATCACATTGCTCGGAGTTCCGGCGATCTGGATGCCGCCGCATGTAGTCAAAGTGATCGTCTACATTGCCATGGTCATTCTCATATCGTATTGGCTTCATACCCGTTGGGCGCAGTTTGCCAAAGCGGATTTCATGCATATCCTTCCGTTCAACAACCGCCATTACCGGTCGGCAGGCGTGGTCGTGGTTCGGACCCTGCTGGTATTGCCGGCGTTACTATATTCGTTGGTAGCGGGCCTGACGCTCTTTCCAGGAGCGGCCGGGTGGTTGGCCGGGCTTGCATGTACGGCTGTGGCCGTCATCGTTGCACCGACCCTGACGTCCTTGCCGGTCTACAAGGAGGAACGGACTTTAAGAGAGAACGAGGAAGAAGTCGGCGACGAATCGGCATGAGTGGTTCGATCGGTACCATGAATTGCCGCTTCTTATAATAGTAGGATTTGCATTTGGAGAATGAAAATAAGCGCTGGTCAGTCCTTAAGGAGCTGACCAGCGCTTTTCCATGTTGATGGGGCAGTTAGGGCGTCGGCTTTTAGGATACGCCCGAAGGAGGGCGGTAACTATCCGGAAGCGGCCTCTGCAGCGTGCTTGCCAGCCGTGTATCCGGTGGAGAAGGCTGCCGTGATATTGTATCCCCCGGTGTAGCCGTGGATGTCTAATATTTCACCGCAGAAAAAGAGGCCCGGCATCAGCTTGGACTCCATGGTTTTCGGTTGGATCTCCTTAAGGCTTACGCCGCCTCCCGTTACGAACGCCTCCTTCAGCGATCTCGTTCCGGAAGCCCGGAACATGAATTTCTTAAGGGTGGCGGCCAGTCCGGCTACAGCGGTTTTGGAGATGCCGCTGCAGACCGTATCGCTGTCGATCCCGGCCTTGGACAGCAGCAGGGGAATCATGCGTTCAGGCAGATATCCTTTGAGCGCATTCTTAATGCTTTTCCGCGGCTCCTCCTCAAGGTATATCCTAATTTCACGTTCCATTTCCGGGGCAGATCGGTCCGGGAACATATCGATGGCCATGTCCACATTCACGATATCGAATTTCCGCTGAACCTGGCGGATAAACTGGCTGCATCGGAGGGCGATCGGACCGGATACGCCGAAGTGGGTGAACAGCATGTCGCCGCGGTGGGCAATGATCCGCTTACCCTTCGGGTTCCAGACCGACAGCTCTACATCCCTCAGCGAGAGTCCTTGCAGCTCCTTGGAGGCAATCCATGGCTCCGTAGACACGATCGGCACCTCCGTCGGGTACAGCTCGGTGATGGTATGGCCGGCTGCCTCGGCCCACGGATAGCCATCGCCGGTGGAGCCAGTTTGCGGTACCGATTGGCCGCCGGTCGCAACGATCACGCAAGAGGAGGTTATGGTCCTTCCTGATTTTAATTCTATGCCCGCCGCATGATGGTTCTCGAATAGAACCCGGTGCACGGGGCTGTTCGTCAGGATATCGGTGCCCAGCTCACGGACCTTGCCGATCAAGGCGTTGACAACGCTTGAAGCCTTATCCGTTACCGGGAACATCCGCCCGTTGTCTTCCTCCTTAAGCGGAATGCCGAGCCCTTCGAAGAAGGCCATAATATCCCGGTTATTCCAATGCTGAAAAGCGCTGTACAGAAACCGGCCGTTACCCGGAATATTGGCGATCAGTTCATCCTGTTCTTTCGCGTTGGTCACATTGCATCTGCCGCCGCCCGATATGCCGAGCTTACGGCCAAGCTTGTCCCCTTTATCCACGAGTAAAACGGAGGCTCCTCTCTCTCCGGCCGCCACGCAGGCCATAAGCCCGGACGGTCCGCCCCCGATCACAATTACATCATAATCCGGCATGTTTGCTCTTAGCTCCTTTAAGGGTATATCACTAGTAGATCATCCTTATTATATACGGTAACCGTGAATTATCCTAAGTCCTTCAGCATAGGACGAAAAGCCTTTGTTCTTCGTCATTTCAACATGAACTTACAAGATATTGTAATCTGGTGTCGCCTGTGATTTAATCAAAAATATTAGAGGCGTTGTCGAATTGAGGTGATTTAGCGTTGTGCTGAGCCTATGGAAAGATATTCTGCTGCAAGTTCTGCTGTATGGTACGCTCATCTTTCATCTGCCGCTTCTCCTCGACAGACATGTAAATTGCCTGTACAAGAAGAAACCGGATGTTGTGCTGCGATTCCGCGATCATATCGTCATCGCATGCGGAATCAGCATCATTCTATGTGTCCTGCTCTCGGCAATGAGCGATTATTATGTTCCGATTCATCTTGGAGTCGTTCCCCTGTATTTAGGCATTTTATATGGGAGCCGGTTTTCCGGGTTATGTCTTGCAGTCGTATATATAACAACCCATGGGCTGATTTACGGGTTGCCGTTGGCCTGCCTCTTGTTAAATATGCTAATCATATGCTACTCAATGCTGCCTCGGGTATCGACTCATTTCAAGAAGGGCTCGATCCTTGAAAAGATATGCTGGCTATGGAGCGCCCTTGTTCCATCCATGCTTCTCATTGTGGGCCACGAGGCCGTTGACGGAAAAGTCAATAATCATCACCTGAATCCCGATATGATTCTGGTAGCGGTTCTCTATATGCTGATCGGCATGTTCCACTCCGGATTGATTGTATACTGGATTGAAATGAACGCGGAGCGGCTCGCTTCCAATCGACATAACAGCCCTTTGATGAGCAAGGAATCCGTGAGTCCGTTTCTGGATCTCATCCCGCTGGGCATTATAGCTGTTGACCTGAAGGGCAATATCATAGCAGCCAACCACCATTTGATCACGGACTTGAGCAAAGCTGCTTATCCGCATCTGTCAAGGAGCGATATCGTCGGAAAACCGTTACACGAGGCTTTGGACGGTATGTTTCAGAAGGAGCATTTGCTAACGAGGATCGAGAAGGCCCTTCAAGGTATCGAAACGCCGGGAGAAATTGTCCGTAACGCCTCCCGAGTCTACTCGACAGGGATTTACCCCCTTATACATAATCAAACAGGCAAAATTTCGGGGGCGGTTGGGATTATTGAAGACATAACGGAACTTGATAAGCTGCGCTCCGAGTTTATCAATGTGGAGCGTCTCAGCTTAGTCGGTCAGATGGCGGCCGGCATTACGCATGAAATTCGGAATCCGATGGCAGTTGTGCGCGGATTTTTGCAGCTGATGCAGGAGAAGAGCCCGGATACCCTTGATCATTATTACCGTATTGTGATGGAAGAGCTGGACCGTGCGAACAGCATCATTAACGATTTTCTATCCTTGGCCCAGAATCGTACGGCCGAGAAGGAAGAGTGTCATCTTCACGATATCATTCACGAGCTGAGCCCGCTGTTATGGGCGGACGCCAATTTGCGCGGACAGTCCATCGAGCTCAAGCTGGGATCGATGATGCCGAAGCTTCTTTTGAATCCAAAAGAGATGAAGCAGCTGATCCTGAATTTATGCCGCAACGGAATGGAAGCGATGGGGGAGAAGGGAACGCTGACGATCGAGACCCGCCTGGAAGGCGAACAGGTCAAGCTATTCGTCAAGGATACCGGGATAGGAATTCCGGACGATGTACTGCAGCGGTTGTTCGAGCCCTTTTTTACAACGAAGAATAAAGGCACCGGGCTTGGGCTGGCACTGTGCATGAGCGTGGTCCAGCGGCACAACGGAACGATTGATGTCAAATCCAGTGAAGGACAAGGCACGGTCTTTATCATATCGCTGCCCGTCCGCTCCTCTCCGCAGACGATGATTGAACCCCAAAGCGCAGCTGCATTCGAATAATCGGATGGACGGATTGGCATCATAAGACAGAGCCAACGGTAAAGGAGGGATTCGGATGAGCAAAAACAATTCCAAGGAGCAAGAGCAGCAAAAGCGTGAAAACAAAGAGCGCCGCGGTGAGCCCATCGTGGACAAAAAGCAGGACGGGATTAATTACCCGGCCACCTAGGCTTGCATCACCTCTTTATCGGCGGGCGGCATCCTACCTTGGATGCTGCTCGTTTTGTATTTTCTTGCTTTCACTCTTCGTGATTGTATAATATAGATAGCGATGAGTTGTTATCAATCGAATAATCTTGTTTATATAAGGAGTGAAGCAGTTATGGGTATGTCTTTTGACCGATATATGCGCGACATGGTTCAGCCAATGCGCGATGAGCTCACGGTTCTGGGGATCCGCGAGCTGACAACGCCGGAGGAAGTGGAAGAGCAGTTTGAGGCAGCTAAAGGAACGGCGCTCGTTGTTGTCAATTCCGTTTGCGGCTGTGCGGCTGGTCAAGCGCGTCCAGGCGTTGCACTTGCACTGCAAAACGAGGTGAAGCCGGATCATTTGTTCACGGTATTTGCCGGGCAGGATAAGGAAGCAACGGCGAAGGCCCGTGAATATTTTGCGCCATATCCGCCATCCTCGCCTTCGATTGCTCTTTTGAAGGATGGGGAGCTGGTACATTTCATTGAGCGTCATCAAGTTGAGAACCGCTCCGCCGAGGAGATCGCAGCTGATCTGACAGACGCATTCAATCGCTACTGCCAGTAATCCGGCAGCAACAAAGCCCCCGAAGCGTTCGGCCTATTCCGAAGCCGCGGGGCTTTTGTTGTAAGTGCCGTCATTGGAGAAGAGAGAAGCCATTCTGAAAGGAGTCTTACGATGAGTCTACAGGAACAGATTATTGCCGAACTGGGCGTCAAGCCATCGATCAATGTGGAGGAAGAAGTCCGCAAGCGGGTGGATTTTCTGAAGAGCTATGTTACCAATTCTGGCACGTCGGGGCTGCTTATCGCGATTAGCGGCGGGATCGACAGCGCGGTTGCGGCAGGCCTGTGCAAGCGGGCAACCGATGAGCTTACGGAAGAGACCGGCAAGGAATATAAAACGCTGGGTGTATTTCAGCCATATGGCGAGCAGGCCGACATCTCGGACAGCTATGCGACGGCGAAGGCTTTTAATCTGAAATATACGGTTGAGACCAACATCGAGGAAGCCGTCAACGAGATTGCGCTTGAAGTGGAACATGGTTTGAAAAACATCGGAGTCAACAAGCATATCAGCATCCCCGGCAAAGGCAACGTGAAGGCCAGAGTGCGGATGGTTGTCCAGTACGCGCTTGCGTTCGAACAGAATCTGCTCGTCGTTGGGACGGATCATGCATCCGAAGCGATTACCGGCTTTTACACCAAATGGGGCGACGGCGCGGTGGATATAACGCCGCTTAGCTCCTTGAACAAGCGTCAGGTGCGCCAGCTGGCTTCCTACTTGGGCGTGCCGCAATCGATTCTGGACAAGGCGCCTACGGCAGGCCTATGGGAAGGGCAGACGGACGAGAAGGAGCTCGGCATCAGCTACGAGGATAACAGCGACTATCTGGAGGGCAAGCAGGTAGCTCCGGAGGTCCAGGAGAAGCTGGAGAGCTACTATCGCAGAACGGCGCATAAACGGAATACGATCCCGGGCATTTAATAGCCCGGAGAGAGCGAACAAGTCCCTGTTTGGGACTTGTTTTGCGTCTGGGGCCCTGGAGAGAGCAAACAAGTCCCTTTTGGGGACTTACTGCGCGCCCGTGGGCCCGGAGAGAGCGAACAAGTCCCTTTTGGGGACTTGCTGCGCGGCCTGTGGGCCTGAAAAGCGCGAACAAGTCCCTTTTCGGGACTTGTTTTGCGTCTGGGGCCCTGGAGAGAGCGAACAAGTCCCTTTTGGGGGCTTGCTGTGCGCCTGTGGGCCTGAAAAGCGCGAACAAGTCCCTTTTGGGGACTTGCAGCGCGCCAGTGGGCCTGGAGAGAGCGAACAAGTCCCTTTTGGGGACTTGTTGGGCGATTGTGGGCCCGAAAAGCGCGAACAAGTCCCTTTTGGGGACTTGCTGTGCGCCTGTGGGCCTGAAAAGAGCGAACAAGTCCCTTTTGGGGACTTGCTGCCGCCCGTGGGCCCGGAGAGAGCGAACAAGTCCCTTTTGAGGACTTGCAGCGGGCTTATGGCCCCGAAGAGAGCGAACAAGTCCCTTTTTGGGGCTTGCTGCGCGGCCTGTGGGCCTGAAAAGAGCGAACAAGTCCCTTTTTGCAGCTAGAATAAAAAGTGGACACCCCTTAGTGATAAAACGATAATGAAACAAAGCAGACGAAAGGGTGTCAAAAATATGAGTGGTAACAGGCAGCATTATAACGAGACATTTAAGCGTGAAACCGTAAAGTACGTGCAAGAACAGTCGAAGACGCTGGAGCAGATCGCCGATGAGTTGAACATTAATCCAGGCACATTACGCAACTGGGTCAAAAAGTATCGAACATTCGAGCACGAGCCTGTCAATCATGGGGAAACCTTACGTCAGCAAACCCAACTTATCGAAGATCAGAAACGCGAAATTGATGATTTGAGAGAAGAAATTGCGATCCTAAAAAAGGCCATGCACATCTTCAGCAAAGAAAAGAACTAAGGTTCCAGTTTATCGAAGATCATCGCTCCGAGTTTCGATTGGAGAAGATGTGCGTTCTCTTTCACGTGTCTCGGAGCGGTTATTACAAATGGCGTACCTCTGAAGCTTCTGAACGGGAAAAACGTAAGGCAACGCTGGCTGAACGTGTGAAATGGCACTTCTATGACTCCGATGAAACCTACGGCAGTCCCCGAATACGAAACGAGCTGGTGAAGGAAGGATGGACGGTATCGGAACGTACGGTGGGCCTCATTATGCGCGAACATGGCCTTCGTTCATGCATGGCCCGTAAGTTCCGAGTGGTTACGACCGATTCCAAGCATGATCTCCCGATTGCCCCTAACGTGTTGGAACAAAATTTCAAAGCCACAAAGCCCAACGAAAAGTGGGTCGCTGACATCACGTACATCCCCTGCCGCCAAGGGAAACTCTACCTTGCGAGCATCCTGGATCTGTACACCAAACAAATCGTCGGTTGGAAGCTAAGCGATCGGATGACCACAGACCTTACCCTCGATGCCCTAAAGATGGCGTATGCTGCTAAGAAGCCTCCGAAGGGATTGATTCACCATTCCGACCGCGGTTCGCAATATGCCGCTAAAGAGTACCGTGAACAGTTGAAGCAATTTAACATGAAGCCCAGTATGAGCCGCAAAGGAAACTGCTACGACAACGCCTGTATTGAAGCGTTTCACAGTATCCTAAAGCGAGAATTCATTTACAGCAAACCTAAGTTTAAAACAAAAGAGGAAGCCGGGCAGAAGCTGTACCGGTACCTTGAATTTTTTTACAACCGAAAACGTTCTAACAGTACGATTGGGTATATGTCCCCGGTGCGTTTTGAGCAGTGCTATTACGAGTGTATAGCTTAGCTTAGAGGTGTCTACTTTCTTGACAGAAGAGCATTTGGGGACTTGCAGCGGGCTTGTGGGCCTGAAAAGCCCGAACTAGTCCTTTTTCGGGACTTGCTGCGCAGCCTGGGCCTTTTAGCGCCCAGGGCACTAACTCTCTATTACACTCCCACATTCAATGGGCTGACCCATCAGTAGATGTACTGCTGGGTCAGCCCTGTTTTGTTTACTATCGATCCTAATTTGTGCACCCGGCCTTAAACGCTCGAACGGTAATTTTTTTCAATAAATCATATTGTGCAACGAAAATCTCGCTTTTGGGGTACAAGCACTGATACAATAGTCTGAGGCAGAATAATGGTCGGACTAGAAATCAGAGAAGGGGCGCGAGCGATTGTGATTTATGGTATCGGACATGATGTGCTGGATATGCGGAGAGTGGAAATTTTGATGACCGGCCCGCATAGCGAGAAGTTTGTGGAACGGGTGTTGACCGAAGCAGAGCGGGAGATCGCGCTCCAGAAAGGCGCCAAGCGCACCGAGTTCGTTGCCGGCCGCTTCGCGGCGAAGGAAGCGATATCGAAGTCCTTCGGCTGCGGGATCGGAAGCCTCATCGGCTTCTGGGATATTGAAGTGCTCCCGCATCCGGGCGGGCGGCCGATCGCCAGCCTGTCTCCTGAAGCGTGGAGCCGTCTGTCGATCGGCGATCCAGCCGACTACGCCATCCATTTGACCATTTCCCACCAGCCGGAGCTGGCCTCTGCGTTCGCAGTCGTGGAAAGGATCAGGCAAGGATAACAGAAGGAGATAGACTAGCATGCACACAGAGCGCAATCACGATAGATATTTCAGCAGCGAGCTGCTGGATTGGTATGACGTTAACAAAAGGGATCTGCCTTGGCGAAGATCCCGGGATCCCTATCATATATGGGTATCCGAGATTATGCTGCAGCAGACAAGGGTGGATACGGTGATTCCTTACTTCCACCGGTTTATTGAGCGCTTCCCGACCATCGAGGCGCTGGCGGATGCGCCGGAAGACGACGTGTTGAAATGCTGGGAAGGCCTCGGGTATTATTCTAGAGCCCGCAATCTGCAGAGTGCTGCCAGGCAGATTACGGAGCAGTACGGCGGGGTCATGCCGAGCGGCAAGGAGGAAGTCGCCGGTCTAAAAGGCGTCGGGCCGTATACGGCCGGCGCGATCCGCAGCATTGCGTTCAACATCCCCGCCGCAGCAGTGGACGGGAATGTGATGCGGGTGCTGTCCCGGTATTTTTTAATCGAAGATGACATTATGAAGATAAAAACACGAACCCGGATGGAGGAACTGGTGCTTACGCTCGTTCCGGAGGGGAGGGCTTCGGATTTTACCCAGGCACTAATGGAGCTCGGGGCGCTGATTTGTACGCCGAAATCCCCCAAATGCCTGGTATGTCCGGTAATGGAGCACTGTGCAGGCAGGCTTGAAGGGAAGGAAGAGTCGCTTCCCGTTAAGACGAAGGCAAAGCCTCCGCGTCCCGAGCATCGACTGGCAGCCATCGTGGAAGGAACCGGGGTGCACGAAGGGAAGATCCTGATCCGCAAACGGCCGGCGTCAGGGCTTCTTGCCGGGATGTGGGAGCTTCCGCATATTGAAGTGACTTCCGGTGCGAGCGCGGTATCAACCAAGGGAGCCACGGAGCAGTCCGGTCTGAGCGCGGTATCGACCAAGGGGGGTACGGTGGCATCAGATACGGCTTCCGTTCATTCCAAGGCAGTCGCGGAGCGGTCAGAGGTGACCACGGTGCCTTCGGAGACTGTCATGGTGCCGTCCAATGTAGCGGTGCCTTCTGAGAAGGCCGCGGTCATCCGGCTTACGGATGGCTTGCTTGCGGAAGGGGTTCCGGTACGGCCGATCGGCCATTACATGGATGCCGAGCATACGTTTAGCCATATCCAATGGAAGATGTCCGTCTACCGCTGTGTATGGCAGGAGGAGCCGGAATCACTCAGCGGGCTGCAGGCCGCTGAGAGCGCTGCTGCGTATGAAGCGGGGGAGACGAACGATTTTCGCTGGATCGATGCCGGCGATATGGAGCGATACGCCTTTCCGAACGTGTTCATCCGCATCCTTTCTTCCTATTTCTCCAAGATGGATGGTGCCGGTTCGCGATAGAGGATAAGACGAAATGGAGCTGTGATGCTGCTTGCATAGCTGGAAACATGCATTGTTATATATCGCCGGAATCGGCGTTTCGAACTTGGGGAGTTGGATTTATCTCGTTGCAATCAATTTGCTTGTCTTGAATATGACGGGATCGCCGGCCGCAGTGGCCGGCTTGTTTATCATCCGTCCGCTTGCTACGCTGCTCACCAATTCCTGGGCGGGGAGCATCATCGACCGGGCCAACAAGCGCACGCTGATGATCGTGACGGACGTGATCCGTGGCGGGCTCATCGCCTTGATCCCGTTCATGACGTCGGTGTGGGGGATTTATACGATCATGTTTTTGATCAGTGTGGCGGGCGCCTTCTTCGGGCCAACCTCAATTACGTACGTCACGAAGCTCGTCCCGGCTGAGCAGCGAAAAACCTTTAACGCCTGGTCCAGCTTTGCCTCGTCCGGCGCGGCTCTGCTGGGTCCGGCTATCTCGGGCGTCCTGATCGCATACACGGATATCCGCATCAGCATTATCATTAACGCCGTTTCCTTCTTCCTGTGCGCGCTGGCGATTTATTTCCTGCCGGATGTGGATGCACAAGGGAGCAAGGCCGGCAAACGGGCAGCCATGACCTTGAAGACGCTGGTCCAGGATTGGATTGCCGTGATTGACTTCGGGAAGGCTGCGGCTTATTTTGTGCTCATCTATATCTTGTTCCAATCGGCGATGCTGCTGGGCTTCGCCCTGGACTCGCAGGAAGCGACTTTTATCAAGCAGGTCCTTCAGCTGGGTGACGAGGATTATGGCTTGCTTGTGAGCGTTGCGGGGGCAGGGTACCTCGCAGGCTCCGCCGCGGCATCGTTCACCGTAAAATGGCTTTCGGTCCGCATGCTGATCGGAGCGGGAACGCTGCTGTCGAGTGCCGGCTATTTCGTGTTCTATGCCTCGAACGGATATGCGATGGCGGCAGCGGGATTTGTCATTTTCGGCTTCTTCTCATCGTTTGCGAATGCCGGTTGTATGACGTTTTTTCAAAACCAGGTTCCGATCGATCTCATGGGACGTTTCAGCAGCGTGACACGTTTATTGGAAGGAATCGTGCAGATTTTGCTGACGCTGCTGCTCGGCGTTGCCGCAGATCTTTGGTCCCTGCAGACGGTATGCCTCATCGGTGCCGGTGCGGCATGCGCGGTCTCAATAATCCTGCTTATTGCGGCCTATGTCCCGTCCAAGGCTCTCCACTACGAGTCCCAGCCGTCCGCCGGAGCTTCAAGCTGATCGACCAGGGAGGCAGAGGATCAGCCAATCTGCTTGAACGCACCTCGATAAAAACACTAAAAAAGTGGAGAACAGCTGCTCATTTGTGAGCCCGCCTGTACTCCACTTTTTTTTATATTCAACATAAAGAAGAGCTGCCCCGCAGCAGAATGATCTGCTTGCGAGACAGCTCCTTATTATAATCGGCTTCGCTTAGAGCGAGAACGCTGGATTACTTCGCGCTTTCGTAACGCTTGCCGACTTCTTCCCAGTTTACAACGTTCCAGAATGCGGAGATGTAATCAGGGCGTTTGTTTTGATATTTCAGGTAGTAAGCATGCTCCCAAACGTCAAGGCCGAGGAGAGGCGTTTGACCTTCCATGAGCGGGCTGTCTTGGTTCGGTGTGCTAGTTACGGCCAATTTGCCGTCTTTCACAACGAGCCATGCCCAACCGCTGCCGAAACGGGTTGTAGCTGCTTTCGTGAAGTCTTCCTTGAATTTATCGAAGCCGCCGAGCTCGTTGTTGATCGCTTCAGCCAGAGCGCCGGTAGGCTGTCCGCCGCCGTTTGGTCCGATAACTTCCCAGAACAGGGAGTGGTTAGCATGGCCGCCGCCGTTGTTGCGGACTGCCGTGCGGATGCTTTCAGGAACGGCGTCCAGATTCGAAATCAGCTCTTCAAGGGATTTGTCTTGAAGCTCTGGAGCGCTCTCCAGGGCAGCGTTCAGGTTGGTAACGTACGTGTTATGATGGCGATCGTGATGGATCTCCATCGTTTGTGCGTCGATGTGAGGCTCGAGCGCGTCGTTTGCGTAAGGAAGAGGTGGTAATTGGAATGCCATAAATGAAAACCTCCTGTAAATTAGTTTTTTGGTTATGATCAAGGCCGTCCTTGTTCAGGAAGTCCTTATCATCCGGGCACTGCAGTATGTAACATAGGCTACACTACTTATATTAAACCGTTTGGGGGGATTAAATCAACTTTTATGTTTGAAAAGTCTGAAAGTTCGTTGGAACGGCAGTCCAAACTTTCTCCGCGAATCTATCGTTATTCTAGTATAGCCATCACAATCCGTCGATTGGAATCGATCGGGGGTGCTTGGGCGGAAAGGAGCAGTTTCATAATATGAATAAAAAAAGGTACACAGCGGCAGCCATTCTGCTGGCTGCAACATTGGCGGCCGCGCCGCATGCCGATGCGGCTGCGTCTAAGACGGCGTCATCGCAGGCTGTCGGATCTGCTGCGGCCCAAAGTCCGGCTCTCGACTGGCGTGTGAAGCTTGGCGGCGGCGTCACGGCGACGCTTGAGCAAGCCGACGTATGGCAGCAGAACGGAGACAGCGTGGCCGTATTTACCCTCCAATACAAAAATGGAGGAAAAGCCGCGGCCAGGCTCGTCACGTACTTCCCCAAAGCGGTGCTTCCCGGAGGTTCGGTCAAGGCCGCCAATCCGATATCCAAAGACCTTGCGAAGAAGAAGGTCGAGCCGGGTCAAAGCCTGACCGTAACCTATTACGTCAAGACGGACACCCCTTCCTTGTCTGGCATGAAGCTTGCTATGGACGTATGGAATCCGAAGGTTAAAGGCTATTTGGAGCGTGTCGGGTCATACAGGCTGCCTTCCAATTATTCAGCCGCGGTTGCTTCAGGCGTGAATGCAAAGCTGAGCCTGAGCGGAACTCCGGTTACCGTAAAATCGGAATCGCTGGAGATCATCAAATATGACGGCAAAGTCATCGCCAGGGTAGGCATGTCGATGACGAATAACGGCAGCAGCGCATGGTCGGACCGCGGTTATGACCCGTTCCTGGTCACGAAGAGCGGCAGCTCCTTCCGGCTTCAGCGCGAGGCAGGGCCCGAGGGGACACCGATTCAGCCGAAAGAACGGAAGCTGGTCTATTACATAACAGAAGTTCCAACGTATCTAAAACCGTCGGGCTTGCGTTTTTTATGGACGGAAACCGATGAAGCCTTGAAGCTGAGCCTGCCTGTAGGCTCGTTCCGGCTGCCTGCTGCCACCGCTCCTAAATGGGACGTGCCTGCAGGTGCGGCCAAGTCCCTGACGATTAGCGGCCAGCCTGTCGAAGCGAGAATCCGTCAAGCCACGCTTCGCTCTTCCGGGGACCAGGGGATATGGAATATCGAGATGGCTTTCAAGAACAAGGGGAAGAAAACCGCCAAGATTCCGGCGTATGAGTATGCGATTAAGGCGTCGGAGGGCTCCTATCATCCTTATGCGCCGGGAGATCCGGGGAGCCTGATGCTGACGCTTCGGCCCGGGCAGGAGAAGACCGTAACGATGGAAATCTCCCTGCCGATGGAGCTCAAGCAGGACCGCTTGAAGCTGCAGATGATCGAAGCATCGGGAGATGAGCGCACACCTTCTCCGCCTGCGGGTCAGGAGGAGCCGGGGGGAAGCACAGGCTCGGATGCTCCAAGCAAAGCGAGTCTGCCTTTGGCCTACTTCAGCATACCTTATCAAACGGAACGCCAGTCCTCCATCGGGGTAGAGTATGCGCCCCAGAGTGCCGGCGGGTTTGCTTACACGCTGGAATCCATTCAGCGCCTGCCATGGCAGGATACGGATCTTATTGTAGCCAAACTGCGATTGCGCAATACCCATGAGACGAACGCCCTGCAGCTGCCTGAGCTGAAGGCGGATGTCACCGCGGACGAAAAGACCGTACTCGCAAGTCCCGAGGTCATTGCCGGGGAGCAGGGCTCCTTGATCGCGCCGGGAGCATCCACGGAGGTGTCCGTCCTGGCCAAAATTCCGTACACGAAGGATATCCGCACGCTTCGCTTCAAGCTGTTTGCCCAGCAGGAAAGCGTGAAGACACCTTTCCTTACCCTGACGACGCCGGGACATACGCAGTCGATTGAGCTGCTGGAGAAAGGGAAGCCGTATACCGTCACGACGGCCGGGAAACGGGCAGAAGCGCAGGAGAGACGGACGCTGATTTACGAAGGAGCGGATTCGGATATCATTTATTCCGAACTGACGCTGACCAGCGGGGAGGCGCGCCGGGTACAAGCGGCTTTGCTGAAAGGATATTTCCAAGGTACGGACGGGAAAATTTACGAGGCCGATACCGTGCAGCCGGAAACGCCAATTCAGCCGGGAGGCAAACAATCGGTCGTATTCTGGGCCAGAGTGCCGAAGGGGACGGCCGGAAGCCTGGGACTTGCCTTGGGCACTGCGATGTCCGGGGGCAAGCTTGCCGAGCCGGGCAAAGACGTGAGCGGCGTCCTCGGCGTGAAGAAGATGCAGCTGAATCCGGTTCGTCCGGCCGCAAGCTCCAATCTGACGGGGCTCGACTGGTATCCGTACAGCATTTCCGTGACGAAAGCGATGGGGCATTTGCAGGAGGGCAGCTCGAGCATCTCCATGAATGTGACGGTGGACGTGAAGCGAAGCGACAGCATTACCGCTGCGGATGCCGGCCACAAGCTGATTTTGACGATCAAGGACACCCTGGGACAGACGCAGGAGCGCATCCTTACGCCGGGGACGGATATCCAGGTTCCGGGCACGAGGACGCTTTCGTTTGAAATGACGGATGAGCAGTACAAAAAATTGAAAGGCGGATGGTTTACCCTGACGCTCGCGGACGAATTCCAGAATGAACGGATCACCCTCGGCACTCAAAGCTACAATGTGACGTTCTATCCGAATGTTGTGGAGCCGCCGGAAGAGTAAGAGGGAAACCAAGGACCAGGGAGAGGAAAGGCGAACATGTTGCGTTTGGAAAATGTATCGCACAGCTTCAAAAACGGCAGCGAGGTATTAAAGGTGCTTCATAATATCGAGTTCGAGGTCAAGGAAGGCGAGATGATCGCCCTTCTTGGCAGCTCGGGCTCGGGCAAATCCACGCTGCTGAACCTGATGGCCGGGCTCATGAAGCCGACGGAGGGCCATATTTATATCGCCGGCCAGGATATCGTCAAATATAGCGAGAACAAGCTTGCCGTCTTTCGGCGGAAGCATATCGGATTTATATTTCAAGCCTATGAATTGATCCCTACGCTGACGGTGCGGGAGAATGTAGAGCTTCCGCTCGTCTTTCAATCCGTCCCGAGATCGAAGCGTCGCAAGAAAGCGATGGAGCTTCTGGAGATTACGGGGATCGGCGATAAAGCCGAAATGTATCCTTCCCAGCTCTCGGGAGGGCAGCAGCAGCGGGTCAGCATCGCGCGGTCGCTGATCACGGAGCCTTCCGTTATTTTTGCGGATGAGCCGACCGGCAACCTCGACACCAAGACGGAAGAGGAGATTCTTCGCATCATGATGACGCTCAACCAATCGATGAACACGACGTTCGTTATCGTCACGCATGAAATGGAAGTGGCGGCTCAAATGAAGAAAACGATCATGCTTCGCGACGGCTACCTCGTCACCCCGGGGGAAGGATCGGGACCGGAAGCGCCGCGTCAGCCTGAAGTCATTGCACTGGCTGCTTGCGAGGAGCCAGTTGTGCATAAGCCAGAAGTCGTTGCACCCGCAGCTAGCGAGGAGCCAGCCATGCATTCGCCTGAAGTCATCGCACCCGCGGTTACCGAGGAGCCCGGGGCGCGTCAGCCTGAAGTCGTCGTACCTGCAGCTTCCGAGGAACCCGCAGCTCCCGAGCCGGCAGATGCTGCCCAAGAGCTGCAAGCCGTCCCGTCCGGGCCGGAGAAGGCAGGTGACGAAAGCTGAAATTTGTAGACAGTATGCGGCTTGCCTGGGGCCAGATCAAGCGCCGCAAAGTGGTGACGGCCCTGTGCATGACCGGGATATCGATCGGATGTGCGGCGATCATTGTAGCGATCAGCATCGGAAACGGCGCCCAAAGCTACCTGGAGAAGGAGATCATAGGCGGCTTGAAGCTGGATGAGATTACGGTAACCCCTCAAGGCTCGGGCGGCTCTTCGGATGGAGGCAGCGGGCCTGGCGCGGAGCGGGGGCTATTGACCGATGACAAGGTTCGAGTGATTGAGGGCTTTCATCATGTGAAGTCGGTCATTGCCGCCAAGCAGATGGGGTACTTCCGGTTCCTCTCTTCCGATAATTTGGTTCATGACGGCATCAATATCATGGCCGTTGATTTGACGAAGCTTAAGGAGCAGGGCAACCGTTTCGCGCAGGGCGGGCCGCTGGATCAGATGGGTGCGGTGGTGCTCAACTATGGCGCAACGTCAGGCTGGAAGGATGCCGAGACCAGCGAAAGATTGATGAACATGATGAACAGCGATCCCAACAATCCGAAAATATGGGAAGAGTTATATATGTACGACAGCGCCATTACGGATATGATGGGCAAGAGCATCCAGCCCGAGCGGATGGAAGGCGAACAGAAAGCGCTCGGCCCGCGCCTTTATATCGGGGGCGTGCTCGATGTTCCGAAGGGGCAGAATGCCGAGTTTGCCATCTACGACCGCCAGGCCTATGTATCGTTCGAAACGGCGGATTGGCTGAATGACACCTTGAATTCCAATAATGGAGCCGCCATGAAACAGCGGACGTACGATACGTTAACGGTCAAGGTGGATGATCTTCAGCACATCCAGCAGCTGGAGGAGCTCATATCGAAGCTGGCCTTGAATGCCAGCGACAACTTGGCCGCGCGCGATCAGATCGCTTCCCAGCTGAATACCTTCAAAGCGATTGCGCTCGGCGTCGGCGTCTTCATTCTGCTGCTGGCGTCCATATCGATCATTGTGGCCATGACCATGTCGACGCATCAGCGCCGCCGGCAAATCGGCATCATGAAGGTTCTCGGGGCGAATTCGGGTCAGATCCGCGTCATGTTCATCGTTGAAGCGAGCCTGCTAGGTTTCCTTGGCGGCTTGCTCGGTATCGTATTCGCTTATTTTATCGTTAATGGGCTGAATTCGTTCATTACGGCTTCCGCGGGCATGGCGGGGCTGCAGATTGAGGTGACCCCAAATACGCTGCCGATCGGCATCGCATTCGCTGTGACGACGGGGATTTTTTCAGGGATTTATCCGGCGATCAGCGCCGCCAGAACCAATGCGCTGCTCGCGATCAAGCGGGATTAGGAGACTACCGGATCGGAAAGGACGCTAATATACGGTATGAAAAAAATAATAAAATGGTTGGTTATTGCAGCGGTCATCGGCTTGGTCGGCTATTGGGGATACGGACAGGTAAAGCCTAAGGAAGCGCCGATACCCATGATGGAAGAGCCGCAGGTGATTTCATTTCCTGTCACCGAGGAGACGATCGTGACCACTGTGCAGGTCAAGGGTACCTCGGAATATGGAAAGGAAACGAATGTATACGCCCCTTTTGAGGCGAAGGTGGAATCTTGGAACGTTGCGAACGGGCAGCAGATCAAGAAAGGCGATACGCTGTTCAGTCTAGAGCAGAAGACCATTCACCAGCAGCTACAGCAGAAGGAGGCCGAGCGGAAGAAGCGGAAGCTGGAGCAGGAGCTGAAGGAGTTCACGCTCAATCAGGATTTGGACAATGCCCCGGTTGGAGCGACGGAAGCAGAGCGCCTGAAGCTGCTGGCCGATCAGGAAACCGCCAAGCTGAGCAGTGAGCTGGACGGGGTCAACGAGATGATCGAGGCTCAGACGATCGCAGAATTGAATGAGCGTCTGAAGCAATCGATATACCGGGCGCCGTCGGCGGGCATTTTTCTATTCGACAATTCGCAGAAGCAGCCGCAGTCGGTGACGGCCAATCAATATATCGGCAAAATCGTTGATCTGAACTCGCTTCGGTTCGCTGCCTATGTCGGGGAGAGCGAGGTGTTCAGCATTAAGCCGGGGATGGAGGTTGAAGTGAAAATGCCTTCCATTAAGGACATGAAGCTGAAGGGAAAAGTGGAAGAGGTGGCCAAATTCGCGGAGACGACTTCCCAGGAAAAGCAGACATCCCAGAAGCCGCAATTCAAAGTGATCATCTCCCTGCCAAAAAACGACCGTTTGATCGGCGGACTGACCTTGACCGGAGACATCGTTACCGAACGCAAAGAGAAGGCGGTTGTCGTGCCGAAGCTGGCTGTTATGACCGAAGGCGACATCTCTTATGTGATGGTCGATAAGGGCGGCGGTCATATTGAACGGCAGGATATCGAGACGGGCATGCAGACGCTGGATAAAATCGAGGTGCTGTCCGGACTGAAGCCGGGGGATACCGTGGTTCTTCAATAGGAAGAAAGACCGACTATTCATAGCAGGAAGAGCAGCAGGCGGGCGAAGAGATGATTCGCATGTGCGGCTTCTTCCACACATACCAGGAGGCTGCTCCAGGTCTAATGACCTTTGGGACAGCCTCCTCGCGTTTTTCTATTTATGCATTAACTATTTTTGATTATCGTGTCATAAATATGCTCCAAATAAGAAATAGAGATCTGCTCGGCTTCTGATCTGGCTATGAAGGTATCCGAGGCTGGCCGCAAGCGTTGGTACATGCGGATCGTGGTTTTCAACGCATGGTAGCAGCTGTTGGCGTCATGAACAGGAAGGGTTCGCTTAAGCTCCTCCAGTTCGCTCTCTGCATGCTCCTCCAGCCTTCGGACCCCTCTGGGCAAATGTCCCTCTTGCATTAGGATCAATGGGCCTAATACCGTGCCGCGAATAAAGGTGATCAGGTCGATGGCCTCAAAGATCTCCCCTCTCCCCAGCTTTGCGGCGCCGTAATGGATCCATACCCAGAAGCGATCCTCCATCCATTGCGGATCGGGAGTTGGATACGAGGGGGAGGTCGCTTGAAGGATCGAGCTGATCTCTCCCGTTCGCTCCCATATGATGAGCGGATTCTCAATCCGCGTTGTAAGCTCCGCCGAGGTGATGAATTTGAGATCGACATGGAGCGGCTGCGGGCCATATAAGCAGATAACCAAGCGGGGTTCGCCGACATGCTCTCCAGTAAAGGCCGATAGCAAGTGGCCTAGCCCTTCTGCAATTTGAATCCGTTCCTCCATGATTGAACTAAGGT
Source organism: Paenibacillus sp. FSL W8-0919 (assembly GCF_038003785.1). Taxonomy (NCBI): domain Bacteria; kingdom Bacillati; phylum Bacillota; class Bacilli; order Caryophanales; family Paenibacillaceae; genus Paenibacillus; species Paenibacillus sp. FSL W8-0919. The sequence continues at coordinate 327,436 of NZ_JBBOPV010000001.1, read as the reverse complement.
AAGCAGCGTCATACACGATAACGAGGTCCAAATCGCTGTATTCATCCATCGTTCCCGTCATCATGGACCCGCCAGCAAGCAGACCCAGCAGTCGATGGTCTTGGCTGAGCTTCGCCTTGGCTTGTTCCAGGAATTGTTCGTGTAAAGGCAATTGCATTGAAACCACTCCTTAAAATAAGACCCATTCCTCAAAATGGGTATTACGCCAATCTACCACCCTCCAGGCCGGACTGTCAATTATATCCTTCAAAACAAGGAGATTCAATTCCTTGTCCATAGCATAAATCTTAATATCAAGCTAATCCTTTCCTTTGAATTTTTAACATGCTTTTAACAAATATAAGAAGTTTTATCCAAGTTGTAAAATGTAAACGCTTCAAATGAAGCGCTTTCAGAAGAAAACTCGTGAATTTAGGAGAAAGTTGTGGTTTAATGGACAAGGAAACAGGATTTTCGGGTTTTTTGTAGTAAAACATTAATGTCAGGTTTGCGTAAACGGAATACTTGTTCTTTGTAAACCGGGTAAACCGCATCATGCTAACGAAAAGGGAGATTTTGAAATGCATGTTCGTTCCTTTCAGTTGAGTGACTGTAACCCCGTAACCGAGCTATTACAGATTGCTTTATCGGAAGAATGCTACGAAAACACGATGGAGCCCTTCTCCAGGCAGCTTGCTTGGGACTCCGACCTGATCATGGTTGCGGAGGAAGACGGCGAAATTGTCGGTGTCCTAATCGGGACCATCGAGCGCAATCATGGCTGCTATTATCGCATTGCTATTCATCCTGATTACCGTAGAAGAGGGATCGGCAAAGCCCTGGTATCCGCTATGGAGCAGCGTTTCCAATCACGCAAAGTAAGCCGGATCCTGGTAGCCGGAGACGAGCATAATGCCGCAGCGATGCCGTTTTATGAAGCGATGGGCTACGGAGCCAGCAAGATTCTGCAGTCGTTTCAGAAGCTTAGCATTGTGGTGGGGCCCCGGTAAGAGCCTCTTGGCGTTCTATGCGGGCACACGGCAGCCTAAGACCTCTACAGAGATAAATCATTAAATTTTTCCATAGTGTGTGATTTCAAAAAGCCAACTTTTCAGCGCGAATGAAGGCGAAGGGCCGTCAGAAGCACAGCAGCGGCAATCGCAGGAACGCCGGAGGAGCAGCGATTTTTCGAGCATGCATGCCGGATTCGCTTAGGAATCCGCCGCCTGATCTTCTTCGTGATCAAAAGGGGACTTTTTGAATGACCTCTATATGAAGCATATCTTTCAGCCGTTGCAAATGGAGGGGAGATATGCTTTTCTATTAATGTACCCCAATTTTGAAGGTGCCGCCTGTCGAGGTTCGAAGGTGAAATCGAAGTAAAGTAGGTGTAGTATGGGACAAGTGATTCCTCCGGATTCAGCCGAGAACGGACAAAGCAGCGAGCCGCGCCAGCAGACTGGCGGAAAGAACGGCTGGGCCGCCGAGCTATGGGATTGGGTCAAGACGATCGCAATTGCCTTTGTTATTATGGTGCTTCTTAATATGTTTGTGTTTAATTTGTCGACGGTTAAGGGCGAATCCATGCAGCCAACGCTGACCGCATCGGAGCGGCTGTTTATCAATAAAGTGGTCTACCGCTTTGCAGAGCCCAAGCATGGTGATGTCATCGTGCTGAAGGACCCGAGCGACGGTCCGGATAAGAAAGAGTTTCTTGTTAAACGTATTGTCGGCGTGCCCGGGGATACAATTGAGGTGAAGAATCAGAAGCTGTATGTGAACGGTGTCCCGCAGGACGAGGAGTATACGGACGTCCCCATTGAGGATCCGGGCTTTAAACCGGTGAAGCTGGAAGAGGGACGGTATTTCGTGATGGGCGACAACCGCCACCTCGGAAAGAGCAAGGACAGCCGCATGTTCGGAAGCGTTAAGGAATCGGATATTGTGGGCAGAGCCGAATTCATATTCTGGCCGCTGTCGGAAATTAAAAAGCTGTAGCCAAAAATAAAGCTTCAACCTAACGAAAGGAGGCGCTGGAGATGACCTACACACTTGGCTCGTATGCTCCTCCGCCTTCGGTATGGGAGGAGCTCAAGCAGGAGCTTAAGACTGCTGCACCGGAGCTGGGCATCGATGATATCGGGTTCGCTTCGGCGGAGCCGTTCGTATCGTTGCGAGGCATATTACAGAACCATCGCGACAAGGGCTACGAATCGGGATTCGAGGAGCCGGATCTGGATAAGCGGGTCACGCCCGCCTTGCCGGGAACCGAGCCTGCTTCGCTAATCGCTATTGCGGTGGCGTACCCCTCCAAGATGGAAAATCCGCCGAAATCCGAACCCGGCAAGTACCGGGGGATAATGGCCCGTTCTGCTTGGGGAAGAGACTACCACCATGTGCTTCGGGAGGCGATGAGCCGGCTGGAAGCTTTTATACGGGAGCGGGTGCCGGATGCGGTGCTGGAAAGCATGGTCGACACGGGTGCGCTGGTCGACAGGGCGGTTGCGGAGCGGGCCGGAATCGGCTTCAGCGCCAAGAACTGCGCGATCATCTCTCCCAAGTTCGGGTCATGGATCTATCTTGGCGAAATGGTCACGAATATTCCGTTTCCGCCGGATCAGCCGGTTACGGAAGACTGCGGCGAATGCACCAAATGCATCGACGCCTGTCCAACGGGCGCGCTGGTCGGACCCGGACAGCTGAATGCCCAGCGGTGTGTCTCTTTCCTGACGCAGACCAAAGGGTTTCTGAGCGAAGAAGTGATGCGGAAGATCGGCAACCGTCTGTACGGCTGCGATACTTGTCAAATCGTTTGTCCGAAGAATCGGGGGAAGAACTGGACGCATCATGAGGAGCTCCAGCCCGATCCGGAAAAAGCCAAGCCGCTGCTCCTGCCGATTCTGGATATGAGCAACCGCGAATTCAAGGAGACGTTCGGCGATACGGCTGCGGCCTGGAGAGGCAGAAAGCCGATCCAGCGCAATGCCGTCATTGCCCTTGGCAATTTTAAAGACATTTCGGCAGTACCGAAGCTGAGCGAGGTGCTGCTGAAGGATCCGCGCCCTGAGCTGCGGGGAACCGCCGCATGGGCTCTGGGCCGCATTGGAGGCGAAGAAGCGTTGAACAACTTAGAGAAAAGCATGAAAACCGAAGGGGATCCCCAAGTACGGGACATGCTGCAGCAAGCCTTAGCGAAACTCAATGCCGATGCAGCGACATCGGAGAATACACGGAGCGAATCGGCTGCCCCGGTGCCGGAGGCAGCGGAGGAACAAGGCTCTGCCGGAGCGGCGGCAGGGAAAGCTTCAGCCGGGAATGCAGCCGCCGAGCCGGAGCAGCCGCGGCCTGCTATCCAGGGGGTTGAGCCGATGGCCGTTCCCGAGGGAGGGCCGGAGGTATTGTATTATGATGAGCTCCAATCCCCGATCGGTACGCTGACCGTCTGCGCGACGGAGAAGGGACTGTGCCTTATCGAATTCGGGAGCTTCCATGTGAAGGAAGCGGTCATTCAGCAGTGGTGCCGCACCTGGTCCGGCAACGGTGGCTATGAGCGGGATGAAGCCCGCCTGGCTCCGGTAACGGATCAGCTGAAGCGGTATTTTGCAGGAGAGCTGAAGGAATTCACCCTTCCGCTGGATATGCGGGGAACCTCGTTCCAGCTCCAGGTATGGGAGGCGTTGAAATCCATTCCTTATGGAACCGTATGTTCTTATAAGGACATCGCGGAATCGATCGGACGTCCGAAGGCGGTTCGGGCGGTCGGCGGGGCCAACAACAAAAATCCGGTGCCAATCGTCGTGCCGTGCCACCGCGTCGTTGGAGCGGACGGTGCGCTGATCGGCTACGCCGGCGGACCGGAAATCAAACGGACCTTGCTGGCGATCGAGGGCATTACGCTGGGCCGGTAAACGCGCGTCATTCTTCTTGGAATGCCTCGTATGGCCGCCCGCGCATATCCGGATTTTTCATTTGCTGTCCTTCATGGGACATGCTATGATAAGTTCGTGTATGTGCCATGAAATGGTAAATATTAGCATGATTAAAGGTGGTCAAGCATGAATATCGTCATTCCGATTGTTACGTTGATCGTGGGTCTGGTTGCGGGCTTCTTTATCGGGGCATTCTATCTGCGTAAGCAGCTGGAGAAGATGCAGAACGATCCGGAAATGCTGCAAAAAATGGCAAAGCAAATGGGCTACAACCTGAACAGCAAGCAGATGCAGCGCGCTCAGCAAATGATGAAAAACCAGCCGATGCCCGGCAAAGGGCAAGGCCGCAAACGCAAAGGCTAATGAATAGGAGGGCCGCCTTCGTTTATCCATTTGACGGAGGGGGCGCTTCTATTTAGTGAAGACTGCTAACAGCGGTTATATGTGGCTGTTCATTCGATCGCTTTCGGGTGCTGCCCGGCAGCGTAAGCATACGGATTGAACAAGCATAAAATACGGATACCGTTTACCTGGTTGTAGGCGGAAAGGGGGATGTACTGTGGCAGGTGTAAAGGATTATGTTAACGATAAAGTTGTAGAAAACCGGGAGCAGATCGAATACCATATCGAGCAAATTTTGAAGCTGATCGGTGAAGATCCGCAGCGTGAAGGGCTGCTGGAGACACCGGCCCGTGTCACCCGGATGTATGAGGAGATTTTCGCGGGATATTCCGTGGATCCGAAGGATGTACTGGGAGTAACCTTCGATGAACAGCATGAAGAGCTTGTCATCGTGAAGGATATCGTATATTACAGCCAGTGCGAGCATCATATGGCTCCATTCTTCGGCAAGGTTCATATCGGCTATGTGCCGAGCGGGAAGATCGCGGGACTGAGCAAGCTGGCTCGTCTGGTTGAGGCGGTTACGCGCCGTCTTCAGGTTCAGGAACGCATCACGTCGCAAATTGCGAACATTATTGTGGAGGAGCTCCAACCGAGCGGCGTAATGGTCGTTGTGGAAGGGGAGCATCTGTGCATGTGCGCCCGCGGCGTGAAGAAACCGGGAAGCAAGACGGTGACCTCTGCCGTACGGGGAACGTTCCAAAGCGATGCTGCACAGCGTTCGGAGTTTCTGTCATTAATCAAGGAATAAACCATAGTGCAGTGAACAACGGCTGGACCCGTAGATGGTCCAGCCGTTGTTGTTATTCCACCGTTTCAGGAAACGAAAGGATTATGGGGGATGCTCCGTTCTTTTAGATTCGGCAGATCCATGATTGCTCTATAGGGGATGTCTTGGCGCTTAAGGTTAAACAGCATCACGGCCGGCTATCTTGAGCCATCCACCTGCTTCATATGCTGGACGTAACGGATCAGCTCCGCTTTCTGCAGCTCCAGCTCATGAATCCGCCTGGACATCTCACTGAAGAAGAGCTCGATCTGATCGCGCAGCACATTGGCCGATTGCCCCCTCCAATCCGAGAGGCGGGCGTACATCGCCCTTGCTTCCTGTTCATCCTGCCGAAAGAGGGCAAGCAGCCTGGACAGCTCGCGTTCAGCCTGAAGCAAGTCATCCAGCTCTAGCAATATTTCCTGACTCATCAATTGATCCCTCCAGAAGACTTGTAAATGGGCTGTTATCCGCTGCGATCCGTCTGTTCGAACAGATCCGCCTTGTACTTAATGTACTGGACCATGTCGGTCGTATGCTGTATATGCCACTGGCTCAACGACATAATCGAAGCATCCAGCTGCTGCACAATCGGCTGGAGCCGTCTGCTGTGGCTGGAATACATCGTTCTGGCAAGCCGCTGACGGATCCCCTCCAGCTCGCTCTGGCTCTGCTGGGCATTGGCCCTCCACGTTTCCGCAACGCTGCGCAGCTCCGCGGGGGTCACCTCAATGGTGCCGGCTCCTGCCGATTGGCCCGCCATTGCGGCTGCTCCGGCTGCGCCCAGAAGCGAGCCGTGGATACCAGCCATCATTCCGTTCATCATCCCATGAAGCGATTGGAAGAGCCCGCTGTCCGAAGGAACTCGGGGTGAATCGACAGGCTTACCGGTTTCACCGTCATAGAGCGGGTTGGATATGTAACCATTCTCGAATTTATAGCGATCGAGCTGGTGGTAATTGGGCCCGCCGAAGGTGTTGCCGATCTTGTCCCACAGGCTGACCCCGTCGTTGGCATCCTCATAGTTGGAGTCGATGTAATAAGTCGATCCCACATGACCCTCATACCCGCCGAAGGTGCCGCTGGCAACGATATCGCCCGGGTGGGCAAAGTTAATGATCTGGGAATCAAACTCGCCGTTCTCGGCCATTCTCCGGGCTTCCGGGGAAAGGCTCCCAATGACGGAGGGGGCACTGAAGGTGACGGCGGGCAGGCCGGTATAAGCTGCCGCATACTGGGCGTTGGCGCCGCCAAGCGAGTGGCCGGTCAGCGTGAAGTTTAAGTCCGGGTGCTTCTCCTGCATTTCCCTGGCATAGTCTTCAGCCTGAAACATTTGGTTTGTGCCGAGGACATCGGCTTTTTTCATAAGGTTTCTGGATTGTTCACCGACCCAATCGTTCAGGCCTGTGATTCCCACAGCGTCCTCGAATTTGGTGATCTGCTCATCGAACGGCCTTTCGATTTCTACCTTTCTTCCAAGCTCTCCAAGGCCGATCCCAACATCATTTAGCAGGTCAGGACCGGAGGTGGATAACTCGGCTTCTCCCTCGGTTCCGCGGTAAGCGATGACAGCCTCACCGGTCTGCCGGTTCACGAACGTAACGGCATCGAATCCCGAAACGGCATGGCTCTTCGTATCCTCCAGCACTTCCCAATCGGGCAGATCCTCGATCTGTGCGCCTTCCTTTAAGTCCTTATAAGCTAACCGTGATAACGTGTTATACGTTTCATCATCGACCATGACGCTTCCTCCATAATTGAAGTTTACTTCTTCTTATTGGCTTCAATGACTTCTTTCAGCTCCGGGCTCATGACAAAGTTCTTGGTTTCAAACGTCTTGTAGTTCACCGAAATGTTGAACGTCTGATCTTTATGCCCTTTGACGTGGCCCTCGACATCGATCTCATCCGCTACATAGGAAGGCATCTTCTTCTGACCTGTAACTTCGACCTCCAGGCCGTATTGCTCCTTGAAAAATTGAATGGCGGTCTCCTTCGTCTGGGCCATGAGCTGATCCTCGCTCGCCGCAACCTCCGGATCGCCGGATTTACCGGATTTCATGCTTTGGCATCCTCCTATCATGAACGTGGCTAAAATAAAACAAATGAACAGGATCTTCCATCCGGAACGCATATCCATCCTCGTTTCATCCCTTCAGTAGACTCTTTGATCCTCATACCCATGCTAAGTTCCAGTAAAATGCTTACTGTATTATCATAGACTGGGGGACTGCAGCAAACAACGTATTAAATAACCAGAAACATGGTAATAAAGTCCTGTCGAGCCCGCGCGGCAATACCTATTTTTGAGCTTTCCAGATTAGGTAGAAGGAAGATAAAAGCCCTCCCTAAGCCTCGGTTACGAAGCAAGGAGGGCGGACTCTGATAGCAGTCTCAATTCTTACGGGGTGCCATGAAGCGGTTAGGATCGGTTCATCATTAAAACGGCTTCCATTTCAGCTTGCTTGCATGCTTGAACCGCTCGGCCACTTCGGGCCAGTACACGACGTTCCACCAATCCCTGATGTAGTCTTTACGCTTGCTTTGATGCTTCAAGTAATAGGCATGCTCCCATACATCGAGAGCGAGGAGAGGAACCACATCCCACTGGGAGAGGTTCTGATGCTTCTCGGCCTGTAATATTTCCAGACGATGGCTGCGCGGGCTCCAGACAAGGATGGCCCAGCCGCCGCCTTCCACCTTCTCAGCCGCCTCGCTAAAATGCTTCTTGAACCGTTCAAAGCTGCCAAAATCCTTCTTGATCTGCTGGGCAAGCTCTCCCTCTGGCATGCCGCCGCCCTTCGGGTTCATGATGCTCCAGAACAGGGTATGCAGGTAATGCCCGGCCCCGTGGAAGGCGAGCTCACGCTCCCAATGCTTCACAAGCTCGAAGTTGCCGCTCTTGCGCGCTTCCTCAAGCTTTTTCTCGGCTTTGTTCAACCCGTCCACATAGCTCTGGTGGTGAACATCGTGATGGACCCGCATCGTCGCTTCATCGATATGCGGCTCGAGGGCGTTGTACGGGTACGGAAGCGGAGGGAGGCGGTGGCCGCCGATCGGGACCGGCTTGCTGCCCGAATCCGCTAAGCCGTGGATCGCGGCCTCGGGCCCAGCGGAGGCTGATGAAGCCGATGAAGCTGGTTCTTCCCGATCTTCCCGTTCTTCCTGTTTTTCTCGAGGCTCCCTATTTTCCGCGGGTGGAGGGGGCGCTGCCGCTTCTTCCATGAACCGTTCCACCGCTCCTGGAGAATTCAAAGTGTCCAGAACGCCAAGGAAGTACTCCGATTCGCGGATGATATGAAGCAATACCGTCTCCGCAAGCGGCACGGTTCGAACGGCAGGGCTGTTATCCTTCATGCCTTCCAGCTGGCGGATGAATTCCCTGGACTGCTCGAAGGAGACGCGCAGCAGATGCTCGACCTGTGCGATGACCTCGGGCGATGGCGGCCCCGGATGGCGGAGAACATATTGCAGCAGGACATCGGCGGCTTTTTGCGTATGATCGAATACGACGGCCCACTGGTCCAAAACGTTCACGTAGGGCTCCTCAAGCCCCGGAACAATCGCTTTAATGACATCCGTATGCTCCATCTCCTGGAGCTTCCAGAAGGCGATCTCCTCCAGAATACGGGCCGGCAGCTTCGCGCCGTAAATATATAACATCGATTTCCCTCCCCATATAGCATTCACCATAGTCACTATATTCCGGGACGGGCTTGTATTATGTAAGGCAATATAAAAACCCCCGCTGCCGGTTCCGGCAGCAGGGGAGAAGGTCATCCACTTAAAAGGTACAGCACTTATTGGGCTTGCAGCCCTTCCCGGCCCTCGAGCTTGCCAAGGAAGGTGGAGACTCTGCGCAGATACTCTTTCGGATGCTCTCGGAAGATAAGCTCGTGGTGCGCATCCTTCACAATCCATGAATCGGAATCTTCATGGGTCTGGTTTGCGGCGATTTTCTCGGCGATCGGGTAAGGCGCCTTATCGTCCCTTGTTCCGTGGATGAACAGGATCGGGAACGGATAATCATGCTTTTTTACCTCGTTATAAGGGATTTGATCGAGACTCGTTCCATTCAGCACCGGGAAGAGCAGCTCCAGAATTTCCAAGGAAGGATGCCTTGGAAGATCAATTTGGTTGTGAATATTGTGATAAAGCGTGTCCGGCTCCAGCAAAAAGGTGCTGTCCAGAATCATCGCGTCAACATCCTTCGTCTCGAGCCCCGCCTGTAATGCGGTGCCCGCGCCCATCGAGAACCCCCAGACGACAATCTGCTTCGCGCCGCGGTGCTTCACATGTTCAATCGCGCCTAGCAGCTGACGCTTCTCCTCCTTACCGCCGGTAGCTACCTCCTTGCTGGTTTGGGATGCAAAGCCATAGTCGAACATCAGCACATTATAATTCATGCTGTGCGCGTAATGAGCGATATCATACATCGGCACCCAGGTCTCCTCACGATTGGCTCCATATCCATGGCTGAGCACAATCGTCTTATCGGAATGATCCGCAGGGATATACCAGCCGTTCATATTTCGTTTGCCGTCAATGGAATGGAAGGTGACGCTCTCGTAATCCATTTCCTTGGCAAGCTTCGGATTGGAGTAAAGGGGAGCCACCGTCGGATTCGACAGCACCCAGGCAATATAGGCGTGCAGCGCTATAAAGCAGAAGATAAGGAAAAAGACGACGGATAAAATCAAAGCTAGCAAAATATGCTTGAACCGTACCAAGCCTGTAGAAAGCTCGGCCGGGGCGTCATTGACTTGGGAGAGTGGGGCATTACGACCAGTTACCATGCTCATGGATGGCCCCTCCTTACCATAGTTTTATTGCGCGAAAGTGAAAAACGCTGATTTTTTATAATAATCGTATGCCGGGATGCCTATTATGTCAATGTAAATCGAAAGTTTGTTAGATGAGGATTTGGCAAAAATCCAAAGGGCGACCCTCAATCAGCAATAGATAGCAAAACCGTTTTATTCATCTATATATTGTACCCGGGAGCCGATGGAACCGAATTTTACAAAATCCCGCGATAATTGTAAAGCTGGCAAATGGTTTACTTCTGCCTTAATTTTTCATATAATTCTTGTAACCAGGTTTCATGTGATGAAACAGGAGAGGAGCAGGTCGGGGATGGAAGACCGCAAATTAACTGTACGTGCCGTTGAAAGGGCTCTTGATATATTAATATGCTTTACGAAGAACAGTGAGCTCGCTCTAACCGAGATTTCTTCGCTGATCGGGCTGCATAAGAGCACGGTTCACCGCCTGCTGGCAACGCTGGAAGACAAGGGATTCGTGGTGCGGAATCCGGAGACGGAGAAATACAGGCTGGGTCTGAAAATATGGGAGCTGTCCATGCACTTGTCACAGAGCGATGACCCGGCCATTCGGCTGCTGCCGGCAATGGAGGCGCTGCGGGATCGGCTTGGCGAAACTGTAAGCCTGTATCTGCGGGACGGTGCGGAGCGTTTGCGCATTCAGGCGGTACAGAGCAACCAGGCCATCCGGCGGGTCGCCCAGGTAGGCGTGAGGCTGCCGCTGTCCGTCGGCGCTTCCAGCAAGGTTCTGGTTGCGTTTGCGCCGCCGGAGGATCAGGAGGAGCTGCTGAATGCACCGGATTGGCCCGAGTCGGTAGACCGTGAGACGTATCGGAAGCAGCTGGCCGAAATATTGCAGAAGGGCTATGCGATCAGTATCGAGGAGCGCGAGCCGGGGGCGGCAGCGGTATCGGTGCCGATCTTCGACCGTTACGGCAAGGCGGCAGCGGCGCTTTCGATGTCGGGGCCGGTCACCCGCTTGTCAGCCGAGAAGCTGCGCGAGTATGCGCCTGTGCTGAAGGAAGCGGCTCGGGAGATGGGAATGATGATGTGATGGCTGCCCAGGAATCTTAAGCCGTACGCATATCGTTCAAGGGACGAAGGATTCGTCCCAAGTGTGAAAGTGGACAGGGAAACAGTACCGCCTGTACGCTAAAAAAGGAGATGACCCGGACTAGATCCGGTGCATCTCCTTTTTTAGTTCCAAGCTCCAAGCGATGGATATTCATGTTTGCGGTTTCTATTATGTAGACGTTGGCAGTATACGTTCATGGACGCACAAATCAGGCCTGGTGATCATCGTTTCGCTTGGTGTCCTTTCGTCGCCTCTCTCATTTTCTGATTCAAGATCTCTTGAAAGGTAGCCGTCTTGGCATTCGTTGTTGCTTTAGGCGCAACCATTGGCTGCGGGCGTTGATATTGATGGTGGAACGGGGTCATCGTATGGATTTTGATCATCGGTACAAACCTCCTGGATCACTCGAGTATCCGCAATGTTTGTACCCATTAACCTTCCCGGCTCTATTTGAAACGGGACTTCCAATAAACAGGAATATGGTACTGCAAATATGAAAATCCCCATCTTCCGAGACCGAAAGATGGGGATTTGTTCCTGAGACTTAAGTGCCTTTAGAGAGAGGTGTTACTGGTTCGATGCGATCATTTGACGAAGCACCGTTTGGAGGATACCGCCGTTATGGTAGTAGTCCACGTCGACCATGCTGTCAAGACGAGCGATTACCGGGAACTCGAACTTGGTCCCGTCTTCGCGAGTAGCGACAACGGTCAATTCCTGACCCGGCTTCACATCATTGCTAAGGCCGATAATATCGAACGTCTCGCGTCCGTTCAGACCAAGGCTCTTCCAGCCGTGTCCTTCTTGGAACTGGAGCGGAAGTACGCCCATGCCCACAAGATTGGAGCGGTGGATCCGTTCAAAGCTTTCGGCCAGAACGGCTTTGACGCCGAGGAGGTAGGTACCTTTAGCCGCCCAGTCGCGGGAGCTTCCCGTACCGTATTCCTTACCGGCGATAACGATCAGGTTCTGTCCGCCGGCTTGATAGTTCATCGAAGCGTCATAGATGGACATGACTTCGTCCGTAGGCAGGTACGTGGTCACGCCGCCCTCGGTGCCAGGAGCTACCTGGTTGCGGATGCGGATGTTGGCGAACGTTCCGCGCATCATGACTTCATGGTTACCGCGGCGGGAGCCGTAGGAGTTGAAGTCTTTGCGCTCAACGCCACGCTCGCTCAGGTATTTGCCTGCCGGGCTGTTCGTTGCAATGTTGCCCGCCGGCGAAATATGGTCCGTCGTAACGGAGTCGCCCAAGAGAGCAAGCACGCGCGCTTCCTTGATGTCCTGAATGTCGCTCAGGCCATTGCCCAGGCCTTCGAAGAACGGCGGATTTTGAATGTACGTCGATTGATCGTCCCACTCATACAGCTCGCCTTCCGGCACAGGGATCTTGTTCCAGCGCTCGTTGGCTGTAAATACGTTCTCGTATTTCTTGCGGAAAGCATCCGCGCTGACGGACAAGCCGATCGCTTCACGAATTTCGGCGCTCGTTGGCCAGATATCCTTCAAATATACCGGCTCGTTGTTTGGATCGTAGCCGATCGGATCGTTCTGAAGGTCGATATTAACCGTTCCTGCAAGCGCGTAAGCCACAACAAGCGGCGGAGAAGCCAGGTAGTTGGCTTTAACCTGAGCGTGCACGCGGCCTTCGAAGTTCCGGTTACCGGACAGTACGGCCGCAACCGTCATGTCATTGTCGGCGATCGCTTCGCTGACTTCGTCAGGCAACGGACCGGAGTTACCGATACATGTTGCACAGCCGTAGCCTGCTACATAGAAGCCGAGGGATTCCAAGTAGTGCAGGAGACCGGCTTTCTCCAGATAGTCGGTTACGACCAGGGAGCCTGGAGTCAAGCTGCTCTTCACATAGCCAGGCTTCTTGAGGCCGCGTTCCACGGCTTTCTTCGCCAGCAGGCCTGCGCCGAGCATAACGCTTGGGTTGGAGGTGTTCGTACAGCTTGTGATAGCCGCGATGACAACCGCACCGGTTCCCATTTCGCTTGTGGAGCCGTCTTTATGCTTAACGGTAACGGTCTGCTCGATCTTCTCGTCGCTGAGGCCGTATCCGCCCTTGTCGATCGGCGTACGGATAATATCGTTGAAGTTCTGCTTCATTGCAGTCAGCTCGATACGGTCTTGCGGACGCTTCGGACCGGCAAGGCTCGGCACGACGGAAGCGAGGTCGAGCTCGATCACGTCGGAGAACTCAGGGTCCGGCGTATCGGCCGTACGGAACATGTTCTGCGCTTTGTAGTAGCTCTCAACGAGTGCAACCTGCTCATCGGTACGACCGGTGTTGCGGAGATAAGCAAGCGTCTCGTCGTCAACAGGGAAGAAGCCGATGGTTGCGCCGTATTCCGGAGCCATGTTGGCTACGGTTGCACGGTCAGCCAAGCTGATGTTGGCGAGGCCAGGGCCGTAGAACTCCACGAATTTGCCGACAACGCCTTTTTTACGGAGAAGCTCGGTGACGGTAAGGGCAAGGTCGGTTGCCGTTGCGCCTTCGGCCAGGCTGCCCGTCAATTTGAAGCCGATAACTTCAGGCGTTACGAAATAGAGCGGCTGGCCGAGCATGCCGGCTTCCGCCTCGATGCCGCCGACGCCCCAGCCTACGACGCCAAGACCGTTGATCATGGTCGTATGGGAGTCGGTGCCGACGAGGGAATCCGGGAATACGAGCGTTTCGCCGTCTACCGTCTTCGTGGCCGCTACGGAAGCCAGGTATTCCAGGTTAACCTGGTGAACGATACCTGTTCCAGGAGGAACCGCACGGAAGTTATTGAAAGCGGTTTGAGCCCAGCGGAGGAAGCGGTAGCGCTCTTCGTTGCGCTCAAACTCGACTTTCATGTTATATTCAAGAGCTTGGTCCGTACCGAAAGCATCAACCATAACGGAGTGGTCGATAACGAGGTCAACCGGTACGAGCGGGTTGATCTGCTTCGGATCTCCGCCGGCTTTCTTAACGGTGTCGCGCATAGCTGCAAGATCGACGACAACCGGTACTCCGGTGAAGTCCTGCAGTACGATGCGTGCAGGGATGAACGGAATTTCCTTGTTGTTGTCACGTCCTTCGTTCCATTTGGACAACAGCTTTACATGATCTTCTGTAATGGCGCGTCCGTCGAATTGGCGAACGGCGGCCTCAAGCAGCACCCGAATCGAGAACGGAAGCTTGGACACGCTGCCGTATCCTTGCTCTTCGAGCGCCTGCAGGCTGAAATAACGATAGTTTTTACCGCCCACCTCGAGGTTGCGCGAGATGGAGAATTGATCCTTTACTGGCATACCTGAACCTCCTTGAGTCATTTCTGAGTTCAACTGTCAGTTGTTTCACTAGATGAAACCCAATTTCATAATTCACACACTCTAAGTATAACGATTTCAAGCCGCTACGTAAAGCATTTTTTATAGAAGAAAAGTATTTCAAAACGGTGAAAATCCGCCTGTTTTCAGCGTCCCTGCAAGCGTCTGCCGAAGCGGTCATGGAGGGCTGTTCTTGGAGCGGGTTCATAGCCCGCTTCCTTGCTTCATATAGTTGTGATAGGAACCGTGCGTTAGGCCAGGTTAGAGGAGGAGAGAGGTATGAGCAGTCTGCAGCAAGCGGAGAAGCCTTGGAAGCAAAGCTTATATATTTATGTCAATCAATACAACCAAAACCGGGTCGACTATTCTTCAGGCCTGAAAGAGCAAATTGTAGCGGATTTGAATTACTTGGTAGAGAGAGGCGAGAGGCAGTTCCGGCTCCAAGCATGGTACGAAGAACGGGAGGTTGTGCCGCTCAAGAGCGAAACCCGGGCCCGGCTTCAGCGCATCCTAAGGGAGACGGAGGATGACGTCGTTGCCGACGTCAGGCTCAGCAGCGTCTTTTATTATGAAAAAAGAGGGATGACGCATCGGGAGGATATCGTTACGCGCGAGCGCCTTACCCTGATCCGCGACGGCGACGCCTGGCTGATCGTCGGCATCGAGCGGCTGGAGGACGAACGCCATCCGCTGCAGCAGGCTGGGAACCTGAGTGCAGACCCGTCTGCGGCCGGGCGCGAGCCTTCGCTTCCGTTCATGAACGGACGTGTGTATGCGGCGGGAATGAGCCCGAGATCGGGCCGCTACGAGCGGGAGGCAGCCGCAGCTTATGCGGACCGCTGGTGGGATTCGGGAAATCCAGAGTTCGCCGAATTCGATGTGGATTGCACGAATTATATATCCCAGTGCCTCTTTGCAGGCAAAGCCCCAATCCACTATACTGGTAAAAGAGAATCGGGATGGTGGTACAAGGGATATGTGGGCGGCCGAGAATGGTGGAGCTACAGCTGGGCGGTTTCGAACAGCTTTGCGAATTACTTGTACACCAGCACGACGGGTCTGCGGGGCGAATTGGTCGAACGGCCGGAGCAGCTTATGCTCGGCGATGTGATCGTGTACGACTGGGACGGCGACGGCGCCTTCCAGCACAGCACGATCGTCACGGCGTTTGACGCAGGCGGCATGCCGCTGGTGAATGCCCATACGGTGTCCAGTCGCCACCGGTACTGGGACTATCGCGATTCGTATGCGTGGAATGACAAGACCAAGTACCGGTTCTATCATATCCCCGATTATTTTTAAGGCGTGCGCGCATCATGCTGCAAAACGTACAAGAGAGAGGTTATTCATGGGACAGGATAAATTAACGGTCGGCTTGGTATACGGAGGGAAATCGGGGGAGCATGAGGTGTCGCTGTCGACAGCCTTCGCCGTCATGAACGCTTTTGATTTCGACAAATATGATATCATGCCATTTTATATTTCGAAGCAGGGAGCATGGAGGATCGGCACGAAGCTGACGGCGCCGTTCTCCGATCAGGAGGAGCTCAAGCTCGCCGAGGGGGAAGGCACCCGTACCGCGCTGAATGCGGTGTTCAGCAGACTGTACGGAAGTGAAGAGCCGGTAGTTGACATCATGTTTCCGCTGCTGCACGGAACGTTCGGTGAGGACGGAACGATTCAGGGACTGTTCGAAATGGCGGATATTCCTTATGTCGGAACCGGGGTGCTTGCCTCTGCTGCAGGCATGGATAAAGTCGTCATGAAAAAGCTGTTCGCCCAGGCGGGACTGCCGCAATGCGAATACTGCAGCTTCACCAGATCCCAGTGGGAGCGCAATCAGCATGAGCTGCTTCAAGGGATTGAGGACAAACTGGGCTTCCCGAGCTTCGTCAAGCCGGCCAATCTGGGCTCCAGCGTCGGCATATCCAAAGCGAAGGACCGGGAGCAGCTGAAAGCCGCGATTGAAACCGCGCTTCGCTTCGACAACAAGATCATTGTTGAAGAATTCGTGGATGCCCGCGAGGTGGAGGTCAGCGTACTCGGTAACGATGAGCCGATGGCTTCGGTCCCGGGTGAAATCGTCTCTTCGAGTGAATACTATGATTACGCGGCAAAATATATCAGCGGACAGTCCAAGATGCAGATCCCTGCCGATATCGATCCGGATACGGCCGACCGGCTGCGCGAGCTGGCCATATCGGCCTTCAAGGCGATCGAGGGCAGCGGCATCACCCGCGCGGACTTCTTCCTCCGCCGATCGGACGGCGCGATTCTGATCAATGAGGTCAATACGATGCCGGGCTTTACGCCGTTCAGCATGTATCCGCTCTTGTGGCGGGAGACAGGCATGTCTTACCGCGAGCTGCTTGACCGGATGATTGAGCTCGGCCTGGAGCGCTACAACCGCAAACAGGCGTTGATTTACGAGAATCAGGCTTAAGACTTACAATCGGATATGAATAGCCAGGGGGAGTCCGCGAACAACTGATCACGGCTCCCCTTGAGTCTAATATTTAAGCAGGAAAGGAAGAGGTCTTATGGGATTTCAAACCGAGTTTAACTCCGTCTGCAAGTTTAAGAGCGAGCAAGAGCTCTACGAGCTGCTGGAATACGGACGAGGCAAAATGCTGAAGGACGGCCTTCGTGTGTTTCCGACAGGACAGAAGGTGATTGCCTACACGCCGGATAACCGAGCGGTAGCCATCGTGCTGATTACGGCATGCGTATCCGAGATCAATTTCCAAGGACGCGAAGTCACTTCGGTCGAGCTGCAGCTGATCCGCAAGCTGACGGATGAGGAATCCCGCGTCCAGACGGCGCTGGCTCACGAAATGTTCTTCGGGGACCATGCATGATCGTAAGATTCGGATATGTAGCCATGTCCACGGTCGTTCAGAATGCTTCTCCCTCCAAGACCATGACGATGAAGAGTTTTCTGAAGCTGAATGACCGCGAGGCCGGCATACATAAGCTGGAGCGGATCGCGAATGAAAATCTTCATAATACGCTTCGCCTGTTGAAGCACAACGCAGCGCATGATATTATGGTGTACCGCTTTTCCTCCAAGCTGATTCCGCTGGCAACCCATAACGATATGCGGGACTGGGATCCGTTCCCTGCCTTGCAGGAAGGTTTTCGGGCGATCGGAGACTACGTGAAAAAGCACGGCATGAGGGTATCCTTCCATCCGGACCATTTTACGGTGCTCAGTACGCCCAGGCCTGAGGTGCTCGCTAGTTCCATACGCGACTTGAACGCACATGTCGATATGCTTGAAGCGATGGGGCTGCCGGCAGCGATGAAAAACAACATCCATATCGGAGGCGCTTATGGGGACAAGCCATCGGCGGCCTCCCGGTTCATCGAGCACTTTCATGAACTTGACCAGCGTATCAAGGAGCGTCTGACGCTGGAGAACGACGATAAGACCTTTACGGCACAGGAGACGCTGGCGGTATCCAAAGCGACGGGGGTTCCGATGGTGCTCGACATTCACCACCAATGGGTGAACAATGACGGCGAAGCGCCATGGGAGCTGTGGCCTGAGATCTTTCGCACTTGGGAGACGCCGCTCGCCCAGGCCGGGTCGGATCCCGGGCAGCCGCTGCCCCCGAAGATCCATGTATCCAGTCCGAAAAGCCCGGCGGACATCCGCAGCCATGCCGATGGGGTGGACGTGGTGCCGCTGCTGGCCTTTTTACGGAACATTGCAGGAGAAACGCCGCGGGTGGATGTCATGATCGAGGCGAAGATGAAGGACGGCGCTCTGTTCGGGCTCATGAAGGAGCTGGCAGAGTATAAGAATGAGGGCGTCACGATCTTGGACGGGGCCTCTGTGGAGATCCATCCATAGAACGAGTAGAACGAGCGGACGGTCCTCTTGCATCCGGAGGGATTTTAAGGTACGGTGAAAGTGGAAGATAGAGGATGATTCCCATGACATACACGCAGAAAAGTTCGTTCTCGCCAAGCATTCACTGCTCCGCAAGGAACGGACTTTTGTTGAAATAGGCGAAATTTTGAGAAACGCTGCCCGCTCCTGTTTCGTAATACCGGAATAGGATAAAGGGATGTTAACAATCAATAGATTGATATAGAAAGTAGAGTGAGCGCTTTGAACGAGAATGACAAGACTCCTTATGTAGTCAGCAGTAAGAGTTACACTGCCGTTGCGATTAATTGTGCCGCGAAGGCGGGGGAGTGGATTAAGAGCAGACTCGGATCCGTGAAACAGCTCAGCACCAAAACATCGCCTCAAGATATTGTCACGGAAGTGGACAAAGGGGCCGAGCAGATGATCCGGAAGCTGATTCTCACTCACTTCCCGGACCACGTGATTCTAGGAGAGGAAGGGGTTGAGCCTGGGGCCGAAGCTGCCGCACGGGCGCTGAAGGCGGCCCAGGAAGAGGAGTATCTCTGGATTATCGACCCGGTTGACGGGACGACGAATTACGTCCATGGTTTCCCGTTCTATTCCGTCTCCATCGCGCTAGCCCATCGCGGGGAAGTGATCGTCGGGGTGATTTACGATCCTTCGCGGGACGAATTGTTTGTGGCCGAGAAGGGAAAAGGGGCCTATGTGCACGGCAATCCTACGTATGTATCCAAGGAGAGCCAGCTGTCGGAGAGCTTGCTTGCGACCGGATTCCCGATTGACAGCAAGGTTAATCTGCCGCTGAACATGGCCGAGCTTCACGCCCTCTTGCCGAAGGTGCGCAATGTAAGAGCCGGGGGCTCCGCCGCCCTTCATCTGGCGTATGTTGCCGCCGGACGCTTAAGCGGATACTGGGAGCACGGGCTGAGCGCCTGGGATATCGCCGCAGGGGCCCTGCTGGTTCAGGAATCCGGCGGAGCGGTGACGGACACCGATGGCCGTCCGTTCGATCTGTCCGTACGGAATATAGCGGCGACCAACGGCTTGATCCACCAAGGCTTGCTGGATACGCTGAAGGAAGCGGGCGAGGGCTCCGTTCGTTAAGACTGACTTGGCCTAAGCAATATGCAGAAGGTCAGATGGAAATCACGAAAGGCCGGATAAGATACCGGCGGTTGAGGGTAATGTAAGATAGAAGGTATCAAGGATGAAGGTGGCAGCGTCTACAACAGCTTGAGTAAAGTGCGAGTTCAAAAAGTCGGTTTTTCAGGCGAATTTTTGAACAACCTCTTAAAGGAGTTATGCGTGAGATGAATGAGAAATCAGATCAGGATTTGGAACGCCGGCTTAGCGAGATGTTGACTGAAGGCGAGATGGAGAGGAAGGATCGGGAGCAGGAGGAGCGCCGTCAGGTCTCTCCGAAATACGAGATCCGGATTCAGACCCAGCTCGACCCCATCGTTGAAGAAACACTGAAATACCGTAGCATCGCGAAGGAAATCGATGGCCGTTACGACAAATACATGGAGCAGGCAGGCAAAAGCAACGAGCCGAAGGCCGAGCTGGAGAAGGGCCGCAAGGAGCAAGGGGATGCGTCCTCTTGATGAATGGAGTCAGGCTCTGCCCGGTTAGAGGCCGTGAATACGGCAAGCAACTGCATAAGCATTACAGGAATGGACAGCGCGATTAAGGAGGCTGTCCATTTTCTTTTTTTTGTATACCGTTCTTAGTAGCGGAACTTCGGAGGGCATAAAGCACACGCGTTTTCTGCAGGAGCAAAAAAGCAGATATGTATTCAAGGACAGGATTATAGTGAGGAGGCATGAAGATGAGAGGGCTGCGGACGTTTCATATTGCGGGTGCCGTATCGGGCATCGGCTCCATGCTGTTGTGGTGCATCCTTATATTTTTCAATCCGTATACGGATACGGTAAATGCAGATGCGGCACGGAACACCTTTCTCATGCTCTTTCTACCTGGTGTGATCGCACTGATCTCGCTGTTCGGACCGTGGAAACCGTTAATGCTGATTGCCTTCTTATGGTCGGTGCTGCCGAGTCTGTACTTGGCTGGAACTCCGGGCATCTTCGCGTTGTTCGGCGTAACGTCCGCAGGTTATTTAATTGCTTACCTGCTCATGAAAAGAAATGGGAAGGGATAGTTCTGCAAGGGAGGGCTTTGTACCCAATCAGGGACGCAGGTGGTAAAATAAGGAGGGTATCGAATAAATCTAGGGAGAGTGAAGGCATGTTCAAACAATGGAAGAAGAGGCTGGCAGCGGTAACAGGATTTCTGATGCTGGCCGTAACGCTGCTTGGCCCGGGTGCAGCCACGGTGTTTGCCGATGGGGGCAGCGTAAAGGAGGATACTACATACCGAATTGTAGCGCTGGGAGACTCGCTCACGGTCGGTTATGAGCCGGGAGTGGATTTGAACAAGCTGTATGGTTTCGTCGAACGTTTATATGAACAAGGGCTTTTCTACGGAAGAACCGAAGTGACGAATCTAGGGATAGCCGGATTGAAGACGGACGGACTGGACCATTACCTCCAGGCCATCGTTGATGGACGTTCTCTAACAGCCGAGGAGCTGCAGCCTGGGCTGGCGGACCCGCGCGCGAAGCAGATCGGAGCGGACGCACCCAAAGCGAAAGCCGCAATCGCCGAAGCGGATCTGATTACCATTACCATCGGCGGCAATGATATGATGAGCCTGGTCGGCACGATCGATAAGCTGAGTGAGGAGCAGCTCGCAGCCAAGCTGCAGGAGCTGTTTGCACAGTACACCGAGAACGTCACCGCCGTCATCGGTAATCTGCGGCTGCTGAATCCGGATGCGACCATCGTCATCGCGGACCAGTATAATCCGATCCCTAAACTGGCGGGCGAGGCTGCTTATGCGAAGCTGCTGGAAGCGGCCGGCCATTTCACCAAGCTCGTGGATGACATCGCTGCGAGCTTCGCGAACCAAGGCGCGGATATCAAGGTAGCGCATGTAGCGGAAGCCTTCGTGGGATCTGAGATTACGATGACGCATATCCTTAAGGATGATATCCATCCGAACCAATACGGTTACGAGACGATGGCAACCGTATTTGCGGAGACGATCTGGGGCAGCTATAAGCAGCCGCCGGTGCAGGAGCAGGGTCAGCCGATGCGAATCGTCGTCAAGGGACAGGAGCTCAATACGCCGTACAAACCGATTCTTCGCGACAATATGAACTACGTGGCGATTCAAGATATCGTTAATGCGGTGGGGGCAACGACGAAATGGGAGAATAAAACCTCAAGCGCCACCATCACATATGGAGATAAAACGGTTGTAGTCACGATCGGTAAGAAGTTTGTGAAAGTAAACGGCACGAACGTTCCGATCGATACGCCCGCGTTTCTGCATAAGGTAGGCAAGGAAGACAAGACCTATGTTCCGCTTGCCGTCATTGCATCGGGTCTTGGCTTCGATGTTCAGTACAGCGCCAAACAGCGTACCGCATTCATTAATTTATAAATGCATCCGCCCTAAGATAAGGTTGATCATAGCTGCGGAACCAAAGAGAGACGCCGATTTGGCGCCTCTCTTTTCCTTTTTCATATTCTCCGTTTAATTGTCTATGATTTTAAAGCGTCAAGTGATATATGAGCCGGCTGCTCACTTGGAAGCCGCCTTCGGAATGATCGTTTCGGCGATACGGATCAGTTCCTCGGCTGGGACATCTCCCTCCATGGAGCTGAGCGTATACAAGTAGTGGTGTCCGGTACTTGGATCCTCATAAGCCCAGTCCAGCTGCGTCGTGCTTCCATCGTTCCATGTTTTTTGCAGGACGTCCTGCCCGTTGATCTCGATCTTCCGGTTGATCATGTCCATATTCTCGTCCCAGTAAGAGGTCACGCTGCCGTGGTCTCCGTTATTCAGAATCGTCAGGGCGATCTCCTTGCTGCCGCTGGTGTAATAAACCGTCGACAGCCAGAAATTGTCCGTAAACTGTATCGGCATCAGGGCGTAATCCTTGCCCGAAGACTTGGCTTTCGTAAGCAGTTTCTTCGCGATGTCGGCCTTTTCCTGCTCGGTCAGCGGCTTTGCGTCAGTCTCGCGCTCCATGTGCACGCTGGCATTATTGAACATATATTTGTCCGAGGCGGAAGCGGAGATCTCCTTGGCCAGCGGTACGCCGGGCACGTTCACCATGCTTGTCAGCTTATCGAAATCCTTGACGGCATGCGGAGTGGATTTGATATCGATGACGTGGTTCGGATTATTCGGCACAATATAAATGGCGGCGGCTTCGCCCGGCTTGATTTGCTCATCCCAGACGGTATTCATAAGATGGATGCGATCCAGTTCCTCTTTGGAATAATCCTTAAGCGGAGGAGACACTGCGCTCGATTTCTCCTCATAGACGACTTCTCCCTTGCCGTTGGTTAAAGAATGGTACTTGACAGCTGCGAAGCCGGTCGATGCGGTAAGCAGCATGCCGGCGATCAAGAGAATGCTTACTTTGTTTTTCACGAACAATCGCTCCTTTTGAATATGTTCTTCCCGAATTTGGCGCATAACGCGTTTCTGGAGGGCGGCTCCGGGCGGCTCAACCCTTTGAAAGAGTGGTTTCAGGTCTTTGTCGCTGTCCATGCTCATTCGTTTCCTCCCCCTCTGCCATGGCGTAATGTTTGCGGAACTTGGCGGCGGCCCGCTCGAACTTTTTCCTGAGATAGGTCGTGCTTTGTTGCAAAATAAGGCTGATCTCGTGATAGCTCTTGTCCTCGACGCAGCGCAGGATGAGCAGGCTTCGTTCCTCGGCGGTCAGCCTGGCCAGCGCCCGGAGCACGGACGGATTGTAGTACTTGTGCTCGATGACCTGATCGACATGCCGGTTATCCTGGTCTTTCTGGTATAGAAAGGGGAGGTACCGATACAGCTTGCGTTTCCGCAGCAAGTCGATGCATTGGTTGCAGGCGATGCGGTAAAGCCAGGCCTCGAAGGGCTTGTCCGTTTCATATTTGGACAAGTGGCGGTACGCCTTCAAGAAAACCTCCTGGGTGCAATCCTCGGCTTCGGCATAATCGCCAAGCATGTGGTAGCAGTAATTGAAGATGGCTTTGTTGCAGCGGTTCATGATCAGCTCGTATTGGTCGATCTCTCCCTTCAAAACATCAGCAACGATCTGATGGAATGCTGGTTCATCCAAGTGGTTTCACCCCTTTACAATCTGTATTACGTATCAGCATGGTGCTAATGTGACAAACAGGCTCTCTCAGAACTTCCCGAGTTTTCATTTGCAGGAGAACGGCTTGGATCAATATGAGGCCCCGGCAGATGGAGCGAAGGTCTGAAGTGAGGCTAGGGGGAAAACAGGGAGCGTACAAAATAAAAGAGAGACGCCGCGAATGGCGTCTCTCTTTGCTGCTTCCCATAGCCTTGGGAGCGGGGTTAAACGGGTCCCCGGTCTGCCCTGGCCGAGAGCGGCTGCCTTATCCTATTACCCGAATTACGGGCATAGCAGCTTCCCGCATGATTTTAATAGATTTCCTTCGCATCCCGCGGCAGCTGGCGGACATGGTGCAGGAAGCCGGTAACGCGCCCGTCCTGTCCCATGTCATACGTGTAGCCCAGCTGCTCGCCGACGTACAGCGCCGTCTTCCGGAAAAGTGCTCCGGCGGCGAAGAGGGCATCCCAGACCTCGTCATAGGTTCCCCCGGCGTAGGTATCCATCAGCTCGTTCCAGCTGTCCTCGGGCAAGTATCGCTTCAGATACTTGGCATTCTTGCCAACGCTAAGCGAGAAGCCGGTCAGAACCCCGGCCTGCCATTCCAGCATTTTGATCAGCATCGGCCGAACAATATTGTTCAGGTGATCCTGGGCATACAGAATTTCCTCTCTCCACAAGCCCTTGGCTACATAAGTGGTGACCCACCAGAATTCGTTGCTGCAGTCCGCAAAGAATTCGGCGGACGGACGTTTGACGCGATAGTCCTCATCCGACGGCTCCGGTATTTCGGGAAACGTCCCGTCTTTGTCCATAAGCACCTTGATCAGCTTGTCATGCTGGCTGTAGGATTCCTTTTCCTCGATGGGAATCAGGGTCATGTCAATCCGGTTCCCGTCCGTAAACAGCATCAGATAGGAGAACCAGTTCCCCAGATCAGGAGGGAACATCGCCATATCTTCGGGCGTTTGCAAAATGATGCGTTCCCCGAAGACGTCAATCCAGCCCGGGTCTTGAATGAAGCTGTCCATGTCGGTGACGTGGAAGCTGATATCATAGTCCTGAAATACATCCTTCGGCACATTAGGGTTCGTTCTTGAGCCTTCCAGGGTCACGGCGCGAACACGTTCATCGCGCTTAGCCACACCCAGAATCAAATCCATCATTTCTTGCTCGCTTCTCATCGTTGTTCCCGCCTTTCGTTTTCATTGGAATGGGTCAATCTTATGAACCGTTAAGGCAGGAGGTCCGCGGATGCGAACCGTGGAAGCGGGATATGGACACGCAGCATGTTATAACTTGTTCAGCAGCTTCTTCATATTCCGGTTCCCCTTTCCAGGATTTACCCTACATGAAATATCAATGCCATTAACCTTTCATGGCTTGAAATGAAGCCTCTGCGGCTTCCAATGTTGCATCGATGTCCGCTTCCGTATGGGCAGTCGTCATAAACCAGGCCTCGTATTTAGAAGGGGCCAGATTAATGCCGCGGTCCAGCATATGGCGGAAGAAGGAAGCGAAGGCCTCGCCGTCCGTATCCTGGGCTTCATCATAGTTGGTCACCGGATGATCGCAGAAATGAGTGGAGAAGGAGCCGCGAATCCGGTTGATCGTGAGCGGAATGCCATGGCGGTCCGCCGAGCTCTTCAGCCCTTCGGTCAGCTTGATCGTCAGACGCTCCATTTCCTCATACACGCCTTCGCCTTGCAGCACCTCCAAACAGGCGATCCCTGCGGCGATCGACGCCGGATTGCCAGCCATCGTTCCTGCTTGATATGCAGGTCCGAGCGGGGCAACCTGCTCCATAACGTGCTTCCGGCCGCCGTAAGCGCCGATCGGAAGACCGCCGCCAATGATTTTGCCGAGCGCGGTCAGATCCGGCTGAATGGCTTCGTGATTCGCCAGACCTGCGTATGTCTGGGAAGAGCCGTAGTGGAAGCGGAAGGCGCTGATGACCTCGTCATAGATGACGAGCGAGCCGTTATCATGGGCCAACCGGCACAGTCCTTCCAGGAAGCCTGGCTTTGGCATTACCATGCCGAAATTGCCGACAATCGGTTCGACCATCACCGCGGCCACGTCATCACCCCATTGCTCCAAGGCGTCACGCAGGCTGTCAAGATCGTTAAACGGAACCGTAATGACCTCGTGGGCAATGCTTGTCGGAATTCCGGCGCTGTCCGGAATGCCGAGCGTGGAAGGTCCTGATCCTGCGGCGACAAGCACGAGGTCGGAGTGGCCGTGGTAGCAGCCGGCGAACTTGATGATTTTATTGCGCTTCGTATATGCGCGTGCAACGCGGATCGTCGTCATGACGGCCTCAGTGCCGGAATTGACGAAGCGCACCTTGTCCAAGGAAGGGATGGCATCCTTCAGCATTTTGGCAAGCTTGATTTCAAGCTCGGTCGGCGTCCCGTACAGCGTGCCGTTCTGGGCTGCCGCCGTAATGGCGGCCGTAATGTGCGGATGGGCATGGCCGGTAATAATCGGTCCATAGGCCGCCAAGTAATCGATGTAGCGATTGCCGTCTTCATCCCAGAAATAGGCGCCGCTTGCGCGTTTCATGAAGACGGGGGCGCCGCCGCCGACCGCTTTGAATGAGCGGGAGGGGCTGTTGACGCCGCCGACGATATGCTGAAGAGCTTCCTGGTATAAGGCTTCGGAACGGGTTCTGGATGTGTTCATCGTGTAAAAACTTCCTTTCTTCATGAAGCAGGACAGGCCGCCAAGATTCCAAGCTGCCTGTCCTGCATGCTGTATAGTGTGCTAAGTTAGTTGCGGTCTGTCTCTGTGGATGTAGACGTGGACGTCGATGCAGAAGGATTGCTTTCTTTGCCGGCAGGATCGCTCTCCTTGCCTTCGCTTTGGCCTTCCTCGGTCTCCGGGTCAGGATCCGGCGGGCTCATGATATCCTGAATGTACTGCTTTAAGGTGTCCGGATTGCCGACCGTCAAGACGGCTGCACCGCCGATCGTTTCTTCCTTCAGCAGCTTCATCGGAGGGACCTGCTCGCTGCCGCTCATGCTGCTCTTGTATGCGACGGTGGCCAGCTTCCACATGTCTTCGACCTCGAGATTCGTGTCGATGTAAGGGCTGACGGATTTCAAAATATCCGGCAGCTTCATAATGGACGTGGTCGTCTGCATTTTCTTCGCGACCGCCTTAATCAGCTCGCGCTGCCGCTCGGTACGGGTAAAGTCGCCCATAGCGTCGTAACGGAAACGGACGTATTGGAGCGCGGCGTTGCCGTCCAGATGCTGCATGCCTTCCTTCAGATTGATGTCATATTCATTCTTGTCCGCTTTGCTGGAATAATTCATATCCTTCTCAACGTAAAAATCAACGCCGCCGACGGAATCCACCAGCTTGATAAATCCTTGGAAGTCGGTGTAGACATAGTATTGGATCGGGATGCCGAGCAGATCGCCGACCGCCTTCATCGCGGTATTGGGACCATGGGTGATCGCCGTGTTGATCCGGTTCCGGTCATGTCCGGGTATGTCCGTGTACGTATCGCGCAGAATAGAGAACAGGTACATTTTTTTCTTAACCGGGTCGATGGAGGCTACCATCATGCTGTCCGAGCGGGGGATTTCCCCTTCCTCGAAGCCGCGGGCATCGACGCCCATCAGCAGGATATTCACCGGCTCGGTGCCTTCCCATTCCGGAGGCGCAGGGACTTTGGCATCCACCTTCTCAATTTCATGGAACGGAGAGGATTCACCGCTTTTGTTCAAGCTTTGCAGGCCGTCATAGAATGAAACTGCATAATAAGTGCCGTAGGCGATGACAGCCGCAAGTACGATACATATGCTCCATATAATCGTCTTCTTTGTTTTCTTGGTCATTGTGTTCTTCCTTTCGGATGGCGCTGGTGAATAAAATCGATAGAACATTTGAACATTCGACATTCACTCTATTATAATTTTTTTCGAAAAGACAATCAATTTTACGGGTCTAAGGTCCCGTTCAGCAGGAGGAGCTTAATCGTGAAACCATCACATGTTGAAGTAGGGAGCCCGGTCCCTGATTTTACCCTCCCGGCTTCAAGCGGAGAGAATGTATCCTTGAGCGACTTTCGCGGACGCAAGGTCGTGCTGTTTTTTTATCCGAAAAATATGACGCCCACGTGCACTGAGGAGGCCTGCAGCTTCCGCGATCACTACGGCGCACTGAAGGAAGCGGGGGCGGTCGTCATCGGCATCAGTCCCGATCCGCTGAAATCCCATGCCAAATTTATCGATAAGCATAGCCTGCCCTATTTGCTTCTTGCTGATGAAGAGCATAAGGTAAGCGAGCTGTTCGGGGTGTGGCAGTTGAAGAAGATGTTTGGCCGCGAGTACATGGGGATCGTGCGCTCCACCTTCCTGATCGACGAGAAGGGGAGGCTCGCCCGCGAATGGCGCAAGGTCAAGGTGAAGGGCCATGTGGAAGCGGTCCTCGAAGCTGTGCTGTCATAAGCTATATGAAGATTTGCCCCTCCGCATGCCTGGACAGGCTTGCCGCGAGGGGCTATTTTTGTTCACCCGTCCTTCTCTCGCAATTCTCGCTAAAATATATATCGGCTGATAGTCTTTTTTCGAAAATACCTCCATATAATCTAGCAGAAAGCCGAACTCATAGAAATGATGGAGGTAGAAATCATGAATATTGTAGCGAGAGTTGCATCCATTGCCTTGTTTTTTGGTGTGTTGGCGTTACTGATAACGGTCTGGGCCGGATTTCCCGGGGGAGAAACGAAGCCGGACGATATGAAGGTATATATGGAGCAGGCGCTGCTGGTTCCGGCATCCGCCACGGGGGTTCAGACGAAGGCGCTGTTAGGCCAAAGCGGTGAAACGCAAATCAAGCAAGCGGTTTACACAGCGGCAGCAGGCAAGCAAGCCGCATCCGCTGCAGCAGCGCAAGCGCAGATCCCGAAAGCTGACCCGAAAGCTGACCCGAAAGCTGAGAAGAAGGTCTATCTTACCTTTGACGACGGTCCTTCGGATTTGACGCTGGAGGTGCTGGACATATTGCATAAGGAAGGCATTAAGGGAACGTTCTTTGTGCTTGGGGAGCAGGCTGAAGCCCGTCCGGAAATTATCAACCGCATATATGAGGAAGGACACACGATCGGCAATCATACATATGATCATCGTTATGACAAGCTTTACGGTCATTTTCAAGATTTCTGGGCGCAGATCAAGAAGACGGAGGAGCTGATCCGCTTGATTACAGGCGAACGTCCGCAGCTCGTCAGGGCGCCGGGCGGGACAGCCGGACACTTTGACCAGTCGTACTTCGACCTGATGGAGCAGGGGGGATATCGCGTATTCGATTGGAATGTCGACAGCGGGGATTCGAAACGCCGGGGGGTTCCGGCCAAGGATATCGTAAAAGGCGCAACGGCAAAGGTCAGCGGCAGCGAGGCGATCGTGCTGCTGCATGACAGCAAGGGCCATGAGGAGAGCGTGAAGGCACTGCCGGAGATCATCGGTTATTACAAAAAGCAGGGCTATGCGTTCGATGTGCTTACGCCGGAGATGCAGCCGGTCCAGTTCAAGGCGCAGCAAGGCGCGGTTAAGGCCTCGCAGCCTTCCCGGCAATGGATCAAGGATCATGTTCTGGCCAATGCCAAACTATTCGAAACGGGCCGAACGCTTGCGGTCGAGTTTGGGGCCATGGAGACTGCATTCGAGCCGGGCGAGTATAAAATGGAGGACGGGCGCTTGATGGTTCCTCTGCGCGCCTTGTCCGAGCGGCTCGGGGGGACGGTCTCCTGGAAGGCTCACAGCAAGACCGTCAGCGTGGCCCTCGGAGGGAAACGCTGGGAAGCGGACCCGCTGAGACGCTCGATAAGTCCGGCTGAAACTTGGGGGAGGCCGCTGCCCTCCGATGTGCGCCTGATCGGCGGCACGGCCTGGATTCCGCTCCGTGACGCCCTTGCTGCATCCGGGCACCCTGTTACAAGAGTGACATATGAAGATGGCGAGATTCGAGTCATAACTTTGTAGTCGGAATTTGTATTTTATGTTTGTAATTATGCTGCACAAGTTATAGACTAGTACTTAGAGATAATAATCACAATCCCTGAGAACGTTATTCGTAAAGGAGGGGGGAGCCATCCCCCTGCCTTTATTTTGGCGCGAGTGAGTCACCTTGAAGTTCACACTTTATGTCAGTGATGCATAATAGATACCGGTTATCCCGAAATTAAAGCTAACCGGTTCGATCGTCGCCAAGTTCATCTTGGGAGTTCACTTAAAGAAAAGGAGGCAATTCTCTATGACAGAAACATCTAACCCGCAACCGTCCGAAACGCCGGATAACGTTGCAGGAAACCAGGCCAGCCGTCCTGATGTGCTGCTCGAACAATTGCTAAAGCCTGAGGTACAGGAATCGCTGACTACGCTCGTGGATAACCTGCCTAAGCTTACGGAAATGCTCACATTCTTCACGAAGGCTTATGATTTCGGCAAGTCCGTAGCTACTGATCCGGTGCTGGCGGAAGACACCATGGCTTCTCTCGCTGGATTCACGAAGCCTGTTACCGACAAGGCAAAAGCAATTGCGTCTGCCGCAATCGAAGCCGGCGACCGTATTCATGCCCAGGGTGATCATGCGCAAATCGGCGTATTCGGTCTGATGAAAATGCTGAAGGATCCTCAAGTTCAAAAGGGTCTTCGCTATGCTCAGGCTTTTCTTGACGTTCTGAACGAGCGCGACCAACAGAACAAGCGTTAATTCCATATATCTTAAGAAGAACGGAGGATGGTCATGTCTAAACATATTTTAATTTTGGGCGGGGGCTACGGCGGCTTGCTGAGCGCACTTTCTGCGCGCGAGCATTTTGGCGTCAACGACGCTAAAATTACGCTGGTCAACCGTTTCCCAACTCACCAGATCATTACAGAACTGCATCGATTGGCAGCAGGCAACATCGCAGAAAAAGCAGTGGCCCTGCCGCTGGATAAATTGCTTCGCAACGCCAACGTGGATCTTCGCATTGGCAACGTCAAGGAGATCAAGCCGGATGAGCGCTCGGTATCCTTGGATGACGGCGGAAACTTTACTTATGATATTCTCGTTATCGCACTGGGCAGTGAAACTGCATTCTTCGGCATTCCGGGACTTCAAGAAAACAGCTTCATTCTGAAGTCGGTGAACGATGCGAATCGTCTGCGTGCCCATGTGGAATCCCGCATCGCGGAATATGCTAAAACGAAGAACAAGGCCGATGCAACGATCGTTGTCGGCGGCGGCGGCTTGACCGGCGTCGAGCTTGTCGGCGAGTATGCGGATATGCGCAGCGAGCTTGCACGCAAGCACGGGCTCGATCCACAGGAAATTACGCTCTACTGCGTAGAAGCGGCTCCTTCCATTCTGCCAGGCTTCCCTGCAGAGCTGGTTGACCGTGCTACAACAAGCCTGCAGAAGCGCGGCGTGAACTTCCTCACCGGCTTGCCGATCACGAAGATGGACGGTACAACCGTTGAGCTGAAAGACGGCAGCACCATCGAAACAAGCACGCTGGTATGGACCGGCGGCGTACAGGGTAACTCCGTTGTAGCGAACTGCGGTATCGAAGTGAACCGCGGTCGTGCGGTCGTTAACGAGTACCTGCAATCCGCTTCCCATCCTGACGTGTATGTCGCTGGCGACAGCGCGGTTGTTATGGGACCGGAAGGCCGTCCATACCCGCCGACAGCACAGCTGGCATGGCAGATGGGCGAGCTGATCGGCTACAACATCTTCGCGAATCTGAACGGCGGCGCACAAGCTTCCTTCGAGCCGGTATTCTCCGGTACGCTGGGCAGCTTGGGACGCAAGGATGCCATCGGAACGATCGGCGCGAACAAAACGCAATTGAAAGGTTTGCCTGCGACGCTGATGAAGGAAGCGAGCAACATGCGTTACCTCTCTCACATCAATGGATTGTTTACGCTGGCATACTAAGCCGAAGGCTTGCATGAATATGAATTTAAATCAAGAGATGGGCCCTGATATTGGGGTCCGTCTCTTTTTTGCGTTTGCGGTGAGGGAAGGCAAAAAACATAAGAAGATGGACATAGGGACAATCTTTGTCAAACATATTAC
This sequence comes from Paenibacillus sp. FSL W8-0919, assembly GCF_038003785.1. Lineage (NCBI taxonomy): Bacteria > Bacillati > Bacillota > Bacilli > Caryophanales > Paenibacillaceae > Paenibacillus > Paenibacillus sp. FSL W8-0919. The sequence continues at coordinate 296,001 of NZ_JBBOPV010000001.1, read as the reverse complement.
GATGAATACACTCCGGACGGACCTTACTTGAAGTTGAGGTTTCGCGGGGGGCCAGAAGGAGACTGGAGCGGGAAGAGGATGGGCGGAAAGGAAAGGGGAGCAGAGCAGCCAGAAGCGAACGCGCGGAAGGAAAGGTAGCAAGGGAAGGGGAGCAGTAGCAGCCGGAAGCTAACGGACGCGGAAGGAAAGGTTGGAAGGGAAGTAAGGAAAGGAGGGGCCGGAGGGAACCGACACAAGGTACAGATATGCCTGGAAGCTTGTCGACATATGTACAAGAATACAAAAGCCTCTTATTTGAAAGCGCTGTCAAAAAATTCATGTTCTGATCTGGTAGAGGAGGGAGTTTGCATATGCGGGGATACCGCCGTCTTCATTCGATCGTAACGCAGCTGTTTTTATTCTTTTTCATTGGTACGACATTGCCGGTTCTAATGATGGGCTTCCTATCCTTCCACAAGTCGGCATCCATCGTGGAGGAGCAGGTGGGCAAGGTGGCATCGCTGACGATTACGCAGGTCAGCGACAAGCTGAATATGTTCTTCAAGAAGCTGGACGATTCCTCGATGATGGTGCTGAACAGCAAAGTCGTCCACGGCATTTTGGAGGATCCGGATCTCAGTCAATATGACCTGAATCTCAAGGTTAAAGAGGGCAAGGATCTGCTGACCTCCATTATGATCAACTCGCCGGAAATCATCGACGTGTACGTCTTTGATATCAAGCGGAACAATTCCGTCCTCAGCGCGGACTCACTGATGTCTATTCCGAGTCAATGGGAATCGGCGTGGTTTCAGTCGATTTTGGAGGCTCGCGGGCAAACGGTGTGGTTCGGTCTGTCCGACACCTCCTATCTGAAGCAGACAAGCATGGGGTTTCCGGTATTTGGGCTTGGAAGGGCGATCCGCAGCTGGGATACGGGGGAGATCGTCGGCGTCATGTTCTTCGAAATTATGGGGGATGTGCTTATTGACGAGCTGAACCACGTCCAGTTCGGGGATACGGGTTACATGTATGTCGCCAACGACGAGAACCGCTTCTTCTATCATCCAGATCCGGCCATGTACGGGAAGCGCTCCCCTGTGGAGCTGCCGACAGGGCCGACGGAATACGAGTGGAACGACAAGAAAACGCTCATGATCCCTTCCCGGCTGAATAACGGCTGGCATGTCGTAGGAATGGTTCCGCTTAAGGAGCTGACGGCCGATTCGGCCAGCATCCGCAGCTTTACCGTATGGATCGTGCTCGGCTCGATGCTGGCGGCCATCGGGATCGGATACTACATGACGCGGAAAATCGGCAATCCGCTCGTTCATTTAAGCCGGCTGATGCGCCGCAGCGAAGCCGGGGACTTGAGCGTCCGGTGCCGCAATGTCGGTCCAAGCGAGATCGGGCAGCTCGGCAGAAGCTTCAACAAGATGATCGAGCAGATTGACCTGTTGATCCAGCGGATTGCCGCAGAGGAATCGGAGAAGAAGAAAGCTGAAATCCGGGCTCTTCGCTATCAGATCAATCCGCATTTTCTATATAACACGCTGAACTCCATCCGGTGGATGGCCAAGCTGAACCGCACCAATGATGTCGACAAGGCCGTAGCGGCGCTCGTGCATCTTCTTGAAGGCAGCCTGGGGCGCAGCGGGGTATTTATACGCCTTGGCGATGAGCTGGAGCTTCTTCGCCAATATATGATCATCCAGAAATACCGCTACGACCATCCGATTGAGCTGGTCGTCGACTGTCCGGCTGGCATGGATGACGTGCAAATTCCCCGCATGCTGCTTCAGCCGATTGTGGAAAATGCGATTTTCCACGGGATTGCGCCCCTGGACGACAAGGGGGTCATCCGGGTTGTCATCCGGCGGCAGCAGGAGGATGCCATGATCCACATCGAGGACAACGGCATCGGAATCGAGCCGGAGAAGCTTGCCGGGCTGCTGGATTATGAGCGCAACCGCTCCAAGCAGGGAATGACCCACATCGGACTGTCGCATGTCCATCAAACCGTGAGGCTGTATTACGGCAGTCGTTACGGCTTGAACGTCGAGCGGAAGGAAGAGGGAGGCACGCGGGTGACCATCTTGATTCCGGCGAACGGAGGGGATATTCATGTACAAAGTGCTGCTCGTTGATGACGAAGCGATTGCCCGCACAGGGCTCCGGACCACTTTTGACTGGGAGGGATACGGCTATCGGTTGGTCGGGGAGGCATCGAACGGTCAAAAGGCTTTGAAGTGGATCGAGGCGGGAGAGGTCGACATTCTGATTACGGACATCGCGATGCCGGTCATGGACGGGCTTGAGCTTACCCGCCGGACAAGGCAGCTATGCCCATGGGTGAAAGTGCTGCTGCTCAGCTGCCACAGCGATTTTGAATACGTCCGGGAAGGCATTCGGCTCGGCGCGGCCGATTACATTCTGAAGCCGACGCTCGATTCAGCATCGCTGAAGGATGTGCTGGAGCGGATGCGGCAGAAGCTGGAGGAAGAGAAGCGCCTTGAGCGTATCGTAACCGAGCATGAGCGGCAGCAGCGGGAACAGCGGAAACGGGCCGATGAGAAGACGCTGTATATGGCATTGCACGGCGAAGCTGCCGCCATGGAGAACTTGGCCGGGTTCCGGAGTGACGGCCAATTCGTCGTGGCAGTCTGCCGACTGGACGGAGGGCCGAGATCGGACGGCTTCGGAGCAGCCCCGTTGGACGGAGAAGAAGAAATGGAACGATTCAAGAGCTGCTTATATGAGCAGCTGCCGGATGCGCTTGCGGTCCGAACGGGACCGGATTTACTTGCGGCCTGGGTGCCCGTTGACGGCATGGAGCGTTCAGAGGATCCTCGCTGCGATCATCTCCTCCGTCCGCTTGCCGCCTTCGCCACCATCGGGCTCAGCCGCCGGTATGCCGGGCCCCAGCGGCTCGCCGAGGCCTACGTAGAGGCGAGTGCAAGCCTGGAAGCCTCTTTCTTTTACCGGGAGGGGCGCATCTTTCACGCGGAGGATATTGGTGCCTTGGGCGACCGTGGCGGACCGGAGCAGGCAAAGCCCGAGCTGCAGGCCTTGAGGGCTGCGCTGGCCGTCGGAAACCTGCCGAGGTGCGAAGTGCTTCTGCAGTCGGTAATGGAGCGATGGATGCCGTCCCGAATGGGGAAGCAGGAGGTGCTCGTTGAAGCGGAGGAGCTTCTTGGCATGCTGTCCACGTACAGCCTGTCCGCCCTGCCGATTGTATCCCCGGCGTTTGAGTTAACCCGGCTTCGGTCTGTCGAAGAGGTGCGGAGCGTCATGCTGGACGCGTTTCAGGCGGTTCGGGACGAGCCGAATCGCGGTCCGTTTCCGGAAGCCACGCTGCACGAGCGGATCGTCCTTCAGGCCATTTCCTATATTAACGCCCATTACACGGAGCCGATCTCCCTTCAGGAGGTCGCCGATGAAGTCGCAGTAAGCCGGAATTACTTCAGCGAGCTGTTCAAGCGGGTGACGGGGAGCAATTTTATCGACTACGTGATCGATCTTCGGGTAAAGCGTGCCAAAGAGCTGCTGGCTGCAACCTCGCTCAGGGTGTATGAGGTGGCGGAGCTTTCAGGATTTAACGATGTGAAGTATTTCAGCAAGCTGTTCAAGAAGCTGGTCGGGATGACGCCGGCCGAGTATCAGGGATTGAACCGCAAATGACAAGGCGGCAGCAGGTTTCTTGCAGGATCGGAAAAGAAGCCACTTATTCGGAACATAATCCGTTCCAAAGCTTTTTGCCAAAATTTTATAATTAAAGCGTTTACAAGAGTCTTTTCAGGTTAGTCCAAATCGGTCGGAAACGGAGGAAATGAAAATGACAAGAACGCGTAAAAGAGGGGCATTGCTTGCTGTCATTCTAATGCTGTCCATGCTGCTTCAAGCATGCGGTGGCGGTGAATCGGATGGGGGCGGCTCGGCAAGCGGCGAGAAGGTCAAGATCAAATGGGCGACATGGGGCAACCCCGGGGAGCTCACCCGATTTCAGGAGATGACGAAGGACTTCAACAAGCGGCATCCGGAGATCGAAGTGGAGTTTATTCCGATTCCCGGCGAGTATGACCAGAAGATTTTGACGCAGCTGACAGGCGGAACGGCTCCGGATATTTTCTATGCCGGCGACGGCCTGATCGTTAAGCTGATCGAAAACCAGAGCATCGAGAACCTGACCCCGCATATGGAGGCTCCGGACAGCCTTATCAAGAAAGAGGACTACTTCGAAGGACTATGGGGGGCGGCGGTCCGGGACGGACAGACGTACGGGGTTCCGGTGGATTGCAACCCGATGGTGCTTTGGTACAACAAGAAAGTACTCAAAGAAGCGGGAATTACCGAGATGCCGGCGGAGCTGCAGGCAAGCGGGCAATGGACCTGGGACAAGTTCAAGGAGATGACCGATAAGATCCGGGCGAGCAATAAGTACGGCTACGTGCTGGATAACTCCTGGAACAGCTACCACAGCTGGGTTACCTCCAACGGCGGCCGGGTGTATGACGAGAACGGAAATTTCGTCGCGGCCGACGATCCGAAGGCGAAGGAAGCGTTCCAGTTCCTGTATGACAACGTAAAGTCGAAGAATATCACGTTCTCCGGCACGCTGCCGAAAGGACAGGGCGGGGATGCCATGTTCATGTCCAATCAAGTAGGCTTCGTGGGTGCCGGGCGCTGGTATCTCCCATTGTTCAAGAAAAATGAGAGCCTTGAATACGACGTCGTTACCTGGCCGACCAATACGGGCAACAAAATCGAGCCGGCCGGCATTCCTACGGCATACCTGGTGATGAATAAAGCCTCGAAGAATAAAGAGGCCGCGTATACGTTCTTCTCCGAATATTTGAATAAAGACGGCCAGCGTTTCCGCCTGCAGGGCGGCGGCAATGCGGTTCCGTCCGTCGCAGGCACCGATGAAGTCGTGCTCGAGGGCAATCTGCCGGAGCATGCCCAGCTGTTCCTCGACGCGCGCGAGGTCGGTTATGCGCTGACGCCGTTCGAGGCCGGCATCCCTGGGCTGAGCCAGGATATTACTTCGAAGTTCGAAGCGTTATGGCTGAAGAATCAGGAGCTTGATAGCTCGCTTAAGGATATACAGACTATGGCCAACCAGAAGATCCAGGATTACAAGAACAGCAAAAAATAATCCAGCTCCGAGAGGAAGGGTGAGTAGACATGAACGTGCAGCCTGCAGGAAGCCCGGGAGCCGCCCCTTCTCCGGAGCGGCTCCCGGAGAGAAGGGGCTCTTCCCTGAGCAGCAAAACATCCGAAGGATTGTGGGGCTATTTATTCATATTCCCGCAACTGCTAGGACTGGTCGCTTTTTCATTAATTCCGCTCGTCTCGGCCTTCGTGATCAGCATGATGAATTGGGACGGGATGGGGACGAAGCAGTTCGTCGGCTTTCAGAACTTCATCGGCCAGCTTCGGGACGAGGAGTTTCGCATCGCGCTCGTCAATACGGTATACTACACCATTCTGTCCGTGCCGACAGGGATCGTGCTGGCGATGCTCGTTGCCGTCGGCTTGAATCGGGTTCGCGGAAAAATCCTTTACCGGCTGATCTATTTCATGCCGAACATCACGATGTCGGTAGCGGTCGCCGTCGTATTCATGTGGCTGTTCAACGCCGACTTCGGCCTTATCAACATGTATCTGAAGCAGTGGTTCGGCATTACGGGGCCGTCATGGCTGACCGATTCGAGATACGTCATGCCTTCGATCGCCATGCTAAGCGTGTGGATGGGGCTTGGAGGCAACATGGTGCTGTTCCTGGCCGGGCTACAGGGTATCTCTAGAAGCTATTATGAAGCGGCTGAAATCGACGGGGCCGGCAAATGGCAGCAGCTCATCCACATTACGATTCCGCTGCTGTCGCCGACCACCTTTTTCGTGACCATTATGTCGATTATCGGCTCCTTCCAGGTGTTCGACCAATCCTTCGTCATGACGTCCGGCGGTCCGGCGAAAGCCAGCTATACCCTTGTCTATCACATTTATGAAACGGCCTTTGCGGACTTCACTTTCGGCAAGAGCACGGCGGCGGCGGTCATCCTGTTCTTGATGATTCTGTCCCTGACCCTGTTCCAGATGAAGATGTCTAGGCGCTGGGTTCATTACGAGGATTAATGGACGTAAGAGGAAGGAGGAGAAGCTACATGCCGTACCGAGGATTGCGGGCGTCGACCGTCCTGCTGCACACCGTCCTGATCATCGGCGCCTGCATCATGGCCTTGCCGTTCGTATGGATGGTGCTCAGCTCACTCAAGGATTTATCCCAGGTGTTCGTCGTGCCGCCAAAATGGATTCCGGACCCGTTCGTCTGGTCCAACTACAAGGACTCCCTGACGGCGCTGCCCTTCGGGAGAGCTTATCTGAACAGCTTTTATATCAACGTCATCGTGGTGGTATCGCAGCTCGTAACCTGTTCGATGGCCGCCTATGCTTTTGCCAAAATATCGTTTCCGTTCCGGGAGCCGCTGTTTATCCTGTTCCTGGCCACGATGATGGTGCCGGGGCAAGTCACGATCATCCCTCTGTACCTCATCATGAAAAATATCGGTTGGCTGGATACGCATCTGGCAATCATCGTTCCCTCCGCCCTGCTCAACGCCTTCGGCGTGTTTCTGCTCAGGCAGTTCTTCAGAGGCATACCGAAGGAGATGGAGGAGGCGGCCATCGTGGATGGTGCGAACCGGTGGACCATCTATGCGCGAATCATGCTGCCGCTTATTAAGCCAGCCTTGTCGGCGCTTGGAATCTTCACCTTTCTCGGGATGTGGAACAATTTCTTCAACCCGCTGATTTTTCTCAGCAGCACGGACAAATTTACCGTGCCGATGATGCTGAACCTGTACCGGGGCATGTATTCCACGGACTGGACGCTGATGATGGCGGGTGCTTCCATCGCGCTGATTCCGGTGTTGATCGTATATATCATCGGGCAGAAATATATCATCGAAGGCGTGACCCTGTCTGGAATTAAGGGGTAGATTACAGCAAGGGGTTCATAAAGGAAACGAACGCACGAGCCGGAGCAGGCCCGTAAGAGGAAGCGATAGCCGCTTTCTTCTTGCGGGCTTTCTTCTGTCCGCTATCCACAAAATAAAGCCGAGCTATGCTCCGATGCTGATGCACTATCGATGCTTCTCATAGCGGCAGACCGGATTTGAACCTTACGGAATTTCCTGCTAACACCGCTATTCGCCTCATTGCCGATGTCTATCTTGGAGTCATCTTGGAAAACCTATTCATAGATTCATAACTAAGGCTATCAACTATGTTTTGTTCTATGAATATGGAAGGTTGGAGGGTGATGTTCTTGCTGCGTTCATCCATGATGGAAGAGGAGCGAATGGATCCCGAGTGGGCTCCGGACCTGCTCGGTAAAGTTAGAAGCCGGATCGGCAGCGTCATTGTCGGGCATGAGGAACAGATTTCGCTCACTATGATCGCACTGCTGGCCGGTGGGCATGTGCTGCTGGAGGATGTGCCGGGCGTTGGGAAGACGATGCTGGTCAAAACGGTAGCCGCGTTGATCGGCTGCGATTTCAATCGGATTCAGTTTACGTACGATTTGATGCCGGGGGATATTACCGGTGCCTCCGTTTATTATCCCCATTCGGGAGAGTTTGTCTTTCGCCCCGGACCTCTCATGGCGAACATCGTGTTAGCCGATGAAATTAACCGGGCATCGCCCAGGGCGCAGTCTGCGCTGCTGGAAGCGATGGAGGAGGGCAGGGTCACCGTCGACGGCCGGACTTACCCGCTGCCGGCCCCATTCTTCCTGCTTGCAACCCAAAATCCCTATGAATATGAGGGGACGAGCCGGCTGCCGGAAGCCCAGCTCGACCGCTTCCTCATGAGAATGTCGCTGGGCTATCCCGATATGGAAGGTGAGATGGTGCTGCTGGATCGGAGGAGCAGCAGCGCCATGGCGGATAAATTGAAGCCATTAATGGCAGGTTCCGAGCTGATGGCGATGCAGCAGGCGGCGGCGCGGGTGTTCGTTGATGAGAGCATCAAACGCTACATGGTCAGCGTCGCTGATGCATCGCGCCGGCAGCGGGGAGTGGCGCTTGGCATCAGCCCGCGGGGCACCTTGGCCTGGTACCGGGCGTCCCAAGCATCAGCCTATATGGATGGGAGAATGTACGTCATTCCGGATGACTGCCTTCGCGTTGCCGTCCCGGTGCTTGCCCACCGGATTCATATGAATCATGAAGGACGGGCTGCGGGACTGACTCAGCAGGAGATGGTGAACGCCATCCTTGCCCAGTTCGAGCTCCCGCGCCAGCGCAGCCGGAAAGGCGGCTCGCGGTGAAGCGGGAGCTGGCGGATTGGATGAGAGCTTTGGCCATATGGCTCGTAGCGCTGGGTCTTTATGTTTGGCTGGGGGGCGAAGCTCTCCGGCTGCTGTGGCTCGCGTGCACGCTGGTTCTGATCGGAGGGGCCGCGCTCAGGCTGCTCGGACCGTCCCGGATTACCGTTAGCCGGACATGTACTCCGGCATGCATCTATAGGGGAGACTCCGCTCATGTCACAGTTCGGATTGATTATAAAACCGTGCTGCCGGTGCCTTGGATGATGGTTCAGGATACGATCGGAGGCTGCTCGCATCGGAAACTGCTGTTTCCCGGATTACGCAAAAATCTCACTTACAGCTATCAGCTTGACCGGCTTCCCCGTGGCATCTGGACGGAGGCATCCAGCGAAATTGCTTGGGGGGACCTGTTCGGATGGTTCTGGATCAGCCGTCAGCTTGCCAGTGAAATGACCGGGATCTCCGTACTTCCCCGGCCGGCGGCTGGCCCTGAGCTTCAAGCTGTCCCCCGCGGCGGGTCAGCCGATCGGGAGGATGAACGGACCTTCGCGAAGAGGCGGACGGACATTCGGGGCAGCGGCCTGCGGGATTATATTCCCGGGGATCCGATGAACCGGATTCACTGGAAAAATTCCGCCAAGCTGGGGCGTCTGCAATCGTTCCTGCCGCAGGAAGGGAGCGGCATCCGCCAATGTATCGTGTTGGATACGAAGCGCCAAGGTGTTTTTGGAAGAGAGGGAGGCACGTACGAGGAGGCCTTCGAGGATACGGTTGCTGTCGCAGCCGGGTTCCTCTGTCAGCTTCATGACCGCCGAGTACCTTACAAGCTATGGACAAGCGCGTACCAATCCCTGACGCCTGTGTCCGAATATAGAGGCGATAACGCTGCGCAAAGGCGGGATATCCTCCTTCCGCTGGCATCTGTCCGGATATCGGGCGGGGTGGAAGCGGCTGATCCTTATGAGGAATACGCGCGGATGTCGACGGATGTATTGGAGAGGGATACGGCTTGGACGATCATAACCGGGACCATGAATGAGCAAGCGGCCCTGCTTGGAATCAAACTGCTGAATAGCGGTGTTCGGGACGTTACGATATGCTGCTTGCGCAGCGGGCAGCAGCGGACAGCCATCCGCATTTCCGGGGATGGCGGGCATCCGATTCGTTCGACGGGACAGGAGCGGGCCGAGGAATTTTACCGCCTGGGAGGAAGGCTGGTTATTGCAGGCGGAATACCGGAAGCTCCGGCAGATGGATCGTTGAAGGGAGGGAATGGGAATGGATCCGGTCAGCTTGCACGATAAGGCGGAAGAACGCGTTGGGCCCGGGAGCCATCCCGCCGGGCATTTCCGTTCTTCCCTCGTTTCCAGAACGTTTCCCGGGACCCTGCTTCAGCGTGCGCTCATTACCCTGCCGGTAGCAGGACTGCTGTCGGAGTGGCTGCTCCCGCTGCAGGCCGTTAACGGGGCGGGCGGGGACCTGATTCTGCAAGCACTGGCTCTTCTTGCGGCGATTCTTCTCCTTCAAGGCCTGTCCACCTGGCGTGAATGGGTGTGGCTGCCGCTGAACGCTTTGCTGGTCATTTGGCTGTGCGCCCAATTGTTTAACTACGCCAATCCGCTGGAATGGCTGCACGAATATGCTTCGGTCATCCTTCCAGGGGATGCGGCGGGCGTCATAAACACGCGGGCGTTTACCGGGCTCAGCGAGGAGAGCAGAACGATGGTTCTCTTGATCGGCTGGGGCATCATGGTATCGGCCATTCATATGCTATCCCTTTACCGCCTGTCCGTCTGGCTGTTCGGAGGCTCGACGCTGGTCTATTTGGCCGTGCTTGCCTCCGTGTCGGAGCGAAGCTTGTATTCCGACATGGGGCTGGCTATGCTCTACCTTCTGATGGCTCAAGGGCTGATGCATATTGTGAGGCTGGGCCGGGAAGCCTCAGATGATGAAGCAAACCGGAGACGAGCTGTTCATTCTGATGGAGATGCAAACCAGAGACGAACTGTTCATTCGGGTACTTGTACAAACCTGAGGCCATCTGGTCAGTATGCGTCTCTGCCCATGCTGCGCTGGAGCATGGCCGTGATCGTGACGGCCGTACTGGCAATCGGGGCAGCCCGTCTTGGCGGATCCTTCAACGAGCCTTATGAAGGCGCAGGCTTGACGTTAACGGATCTCGCTGAGCGGATCTCGGGCATAGGGGAGCACGTCCGGGATGCGGCGGAGGATGCACTGCCTGCCGCGCGAATGATCGGATACTCACCTGTGATGGGCGATTTGGGAGGTCCGCTATCGATGAGCGATGAGGTGTTCTTCACGGCGAAGTCTCCGATTCCGACCTATTGGCGGGGCGAAGCCTATAGCTTGTACGACGGCCGGAAATGGGACCAGGATCGCGCCATCCGAACGACTGCTAAGCTGAGGGACAATTTAAGGGACAAGCTCCCCTTCTGGGAGCGGTCAGAAGGACGAACACTGGTGCAGACCCTGCAGTTTGAGGAGCCTTCCCAGGTGAAGCCGCTGCTGGCCGGAGGAATTATTTCCCGGGTATCTGATGTACAAACTGCCGGAGGGAAGCGGGAGCCGGGGCTCTCTGTGGAGCGGATGTCCGAGACCGTCTCCATGCAAGGGGAGGCTGCACTATCCCGCTATACCGTGGAATCCCTATATATCCAGCCGGATATGCAAGGTCTTCGTGCTTCAGCCGGCAAAGATCCGTCGTATATGAAAGAGCTGTATCTGCAGCTCCCTGATTCACTCCCCGGCAGGGTCCGTGATTTGGCGAAGACGGTTACGTCGGATGCTTCGAACAGGTATGAAATGGTCAAGGCTATCGAATCCTATTTGGAGCGGAACTATACGTATACGCTGCAGACGGCCATCCCCCCGGAGGGCAGCGACTTTACCGATCAGTTTCTGTTTGAGTCGAGAGAAGGGTACTGCGCGCATTTTGCAACGGCGATGACCGTCATGCTGCGAAGCGAAGGAATCCCCGCCCGTTACGTGACCGGATTTGCGCCGGGTGAACCGGTGGAGGGGAAGGAGCATACGTACCGCGTTGCCGAAAAGAACGCCCATGCCTGGGTGGAGGTATTTTTCCCCGGAACGGGCTGGGTGATGTTCGACCCTACCCCTGGATTCGGCACCGAGCCTTCCACGCCTCCAGCGACATCGGACGAGATTACGGCTTCGCATCTGCCGTGGTCCGGCTTATGGGATCGTATGCTGGATGCCGCCGCCAACGTGCTGATGCTGATCTCTACCCTTGGGCCTGTTTCTTTTGGAGCAGGGCTTTTGATCCTCGTTCCGACGGCTGCGGCAGCGATCTACTGCATTCCGTCCATTCGGGAGAGGCTTTTCTTCCTGATGCTGTCAAGCCGGATCGCGGTCTCTCCAAGGGAAGGGCTTGTCTCTGCCTCGGCTCCCGTATGGGAGAAAATCCAGCGCAGGTTCGGAGCGTTCGAGAGGGGCCAGACTGTCCGTCAATATATTTCGTCGTTATCGGTTACGGATGAGGCTTTCCGGCTTGAATTAATGCAGTTTGCCTGGCGCTGGGAGAGGGCGGCTTTTCAAAATGAACCGTGGACCCGGACGGAAAAGGTACACTTTTTACGCCAGTGTCTTCGAATTGTCAAAAAACTGGCATGAAAACGAAGGGGCCTCTTTCTTGACGGTATGAATTCGGGTTGCGTATAATTAATTTCATTAATCAAGGGAGGCCCGGTAATGAATAAGCCTAATGAAATCATCGTTGTTTTGGACTTCGGTGGACAGTATAACCAACTTATAGCACGACGGATCCGCGATCTTGGCGTATATAGCGAGCTTTTGCCTTATAATACGTCCGTGGAGAAGATTAAGGAATTGGCACCGCGCGGGATTGTTTTTTCGGGAGGCCCTATGAGCGTTTATTCCGAAAATGCCCCGCATGTCGATCCTGCCATTTATGACCTGGGTGTTCCGATTTTCGGAATTTGCTACGGCATGCAGTTGATGGCCCACCAGCTGGACGGTAAAGTAGAGCGTGCTTCCAAGCGCGAGTACGGAAAGGCTGAGCTGGAATTTAATCCGAACACCACGCTCGTTAAGGGTCTGGAGCAGAAGCAGACCGTATGGATGAGCCACGGCGATCATGTGGTATCACTGCCAACCGGCTTCAAGCTGGATGCAGGTACGGAATCCGCTCCGATTGCTGCGATGAGCAACGAGGACAAGAAGCTGTACGCCGTGCAGTTCCATCCGGAAGTACGCCACTCCGTGCACGGGAATGAAATGATCAAAAACTTCCTTTATGAAATATGTCAGTGCGAAGGCAACTGGAGCATGGAGACCTTTATCGACGACCAGGTTCGCGAAATCCGCGAAGTCGTCGGAGACCAGAAGGTGCTGTGTGCCCTGAGCGGCGGGGTTGACTCTTCCGTTGTGGCCATGCTGATTCATAAAGCGATCGGCGATCAGCTGACTTGCATGTTCATTGACCACGGCTTGCTGCGCAAGGGCGAGGCTGAGAGCGTGATGGAAACCTTCGTCGGCAAGTTCGATATGAAGGTCGTCAAGATCGATGCGCGCAACCGTTTTATGTCCAAGCTTAAGGGCGTGGATGATCCGGAGAAGAAGCGCAAAATTATCGGCAACGAGTTTATTTACGTATTTGACGAGGAATCCAGCAAATTCGACGATTTTGCATTCCTCGCTCAAGGCACGCTGTATACCGATATCGTTGAGAGCGGAACGGATACGGCGCATACCATCAAGTCCCACCATAACGTAGGCGGACTTCCTGAAGACATGAAGTTCAAGCTCATCGAGCCGCTGAAGGCCCTGTTTAAGGACGAGGTCCGCAAAGTCGGCGAGGAGCTTGGCCTGCCGGACGAGATCGTGCACCGTCAGCCGTTCCCGGGACCAGGACTCGCGATCCGCGTGCTTGGCGAAGTGACCGAGGAGAAGCTGAAGATTGTGCGGGATTCCGACTACATCCTGCGTGAAGAGATCGCGAAAGCCGGACTGGACCGCGAAATCTGGCAATATTTCACCGCGCTTCCGAACATGAAGAGCGTTGGCGTTATGGGCGACGCCCGTACGTATTCCTACACGGTCGGCATCCGTGCCGTAACCTCCATCGACGGCATGACGGCTGACTGGGCCCGCATTCCTTGGGATGTGCTCGAGAAGATTTCGGTGCGCATCGTCAACGAAGTGGAGAACGTCAACCGGATCGTGTATGACGTTACGTCCAAGCCGCCTGCAACGATCGAGTGGGAGTAGGAGTACTCCGGGAGATCGAACGATATAAACCGATTCGTTGAAGTCGAGAGACGAAAAGGATGAAAGTGAACACCTCTGCTACCGGGGATATCAGGTTATGATATGCCTTGATGGCAGGGGTGTTTTTTTACAAATAGTTCTGTCGACCCACAATGATTATGGATTTCTCCCCAAATCCCGAACATTACTTTAAATTAACAAGTGTAATATTCGTTTTTGTTATTGACAAGCTTGGGCATCTCGTCCTAGAATATGAGTAGAAATCGACACGACAACAACAAATAACGAGCTTTTTCGTATAATCCCGGGAATGGGCCCGGGAGTCTCTACAGGTCACCGTAATGATCTTGCTACGAAAAGAGGAGCGGCAATATAATGCGGACACGTACTGCGTTTCTAAAGCCGGCTGTCACTGTCAGGAAAGATGCTTTCCGGCAGTGCGCCCGGTTTTCACGAAGCGATTGTTAGCCTGTGTTCCGATGGCTATTGTTTTGCGGCTCTTTTTTCCAAGCAGCGGCCCTGGGGATTTATCCTTAGGGTCTATTTGTTGTTGCGGGTCATTAATTTTAAGGGGGATATCTCTATAATGGAGCGTTTCTTTAAGCTAAAGGAACACGGAACAACAGTAAGAACCGAGATTATCGCTGGCCTTACGACGTTTATGACGATGGCCTACATCCTGCTTGTTAACAACCTGTTTCTCGGTCCTAACGGGGCAGGCATTCCGCAGGAAGGCGTCTTCTTCGCGACTGCGGTCGGTGCGGGACTCGTAACGATGGCGATGGGCTTCTTCGTTAATATTCCGGTTGCGCTGGCGCCGGGTATGGGTTTGAATGCATATTTCATGACCGTCGTGCTGAGCTCGAATGGAGCCATTACATGGCAGGCTGCGCTCGGAGCCGTATTTATTTCAGGTATCGTCTTCATCATTCTGACGGTAACGAAGGTTCGCCAAATGCTGCTGACGGCCGTTCCGAATAACCTTAAAATTGCCATTACGGTCGGGATTGGCTTGTTTATTACCATTGTCGGATTGAAGCTCGGCAATCTGGTTACCGTGTCGATCAACCCGGGTACGGATGTTAGCCAGCCGGTACCGGGAGGCGCGTTTAATATGGGCCTTGGGAACTTCGTTGAGCACAAGGACACGCTGCTTGCTCTAATCGGGCTGTTCCTGATTGCGATTCTTATGGTGATGAAGCTGAAGGGCGCTTTGCTGATCGGTATCGTGCTGACAACATTGATCGGTATTCCGATGGGCGTAACCGACCTGTCCAGTCTTAGCACCGCAAGCTGGATTCCATCCTTTGATAATTTGGCCGTTGGCCAGATGGATCTGAAAGGCGCGCTCGGAATCGGGCTCATCGAGGTCATTTTTATCTTCACGTTCGTTGAACTGTTTGATACCTTCGGTACATTGGTCGGTACTGCAGGCCGTGCAGGATTGCTCAAGAATAAAGAAGAAGGCGAGAAAAAGCTGGGTAAAGCGATGCTCGTCGATGCGGGCGGCGTGAGTGCCGGCGCATTCCTTGGTACAAGTACAATTACGGCATTCGTAGAGAGCACCTCCGGTGTTGCCGAAGGCGGACGTACCGGTCTGACGGCCGTAACGACAGGCGTGCTGTTCATTCTTGCGCTGTTCCTGGCTCCACTTGCTCTGGTTGTTCCTTCTGCTGCTACGGCTCCGGCGCTTGTCGTTGTCGGCGTGCTGATGATGAGCCAGGTTCGTGATATTGAATGGGATGATTTCATGCAAGCCTTCCCTGCATTCCTGACCATCATCCTGATGCCGTTCACGGGCGGAATCGCCAACGGGATTTCGGCGGGGATCATTGCTTACGTCGTGCTTGCCGTATTCGGTAAGCTGACAGGGCGCACCGACACGAAGGTGCACTGGCTGATGTGGATTCTGTTCGTGATCATCTTGGTTCGTTACGCGTTCCTCGGGGCCGAATAATCATTCGTCAATTACGCATAATAAAACCGTCTCTTATATATAGAGGCGGTTTTTCGTTTGTATGCTTTTCAATAAATGTCATCAGGACCGGTTGCTTCTTCGCGCGTTTATTAATTAGCAGCGGTTCGATTCCTAAACGTTTGTTTTGCCGAGACATCACCATACGTTGGCTCTGTCCCCGATCCCGTTCATCATTTAAATAGAAGCTTAGCTGGTGGATGTGCGAACAAATCTTATTATTAATGAAGAGGTCAGGCTGTATTATATGCCGTATGATGAAGCGAAGGACGATTACTAATGATCGTCCATCTAGCCCAGTTGGCGGATTACTTTGTATCGGTATAGGTGTATTGAAACTCTATTTATAATTATTTTAAAAAAATGCTTGCATTCTTTCTTGAAGATGTGTTATATTCTAATTCCGGCCGAGAAAAAGGCAGGGACAACATTTGAATCACAAGCTGAAATGAATGAACGAAAAATTAAATTCAAAAAAAAGCTTGCAAAACTCAAATGGATGTGGTAAATTATAAGAGTTGCTGATGCGAACTAGATTCGCCGGTAACGAAAAGGTTGATCTTTGAAAACTGAACAACGAGTGAGTAAAAACAAACCGCTTCGGCGGGGAGTTACAATAGAGAATTGAACAAATTCTCGTCAGTTTTTCTAAATGAGCTTAATCGCTCTTTCAAGACTCACCAGATTTGATTCACTCATCCGAGTGGAACCCAAATCCGGCGAGGTCGATCGTCCTTCGGACGATCTTTATTGGAGAGTTTGATCCTGGCTCAGGACGAACGCTGGCGGCGTGCCTAATACATGCAAGTCGAGCGGACTTGAAGAGGAGCTTGCTTCTCTGAGAGTTAGCGGCGGACGGGTGAGTAACACGTAGGCAACCTGCCCTCAAGACTGGGATAACTACCGGAAACGGTAGCTAATACCGGATAATTAAATCTGCTGCATGGCAGAGTTATGAAAGGCGGAGCAATCTGTCACTTGAGGATGGGCCTGCGGCGCATTAGCTAGTTGGTGAGGTAACGGCTCACCAAGGCGACGATGCGTAGCCGACCTGAGAGGGTGAACGGCCACACTGGGACTGAGACACGGCCCAGACTCCTACGGGAGGCAGCAGTAGGGAATCTTCCGCAATGGGCGAAAGCCTGACGGAGCAACGCCGCGTGAGTGATGAAGGTTTTCGGATCGTAAAGCTCTGTTGCCAGGGAAGAACGTCTCATAGAGTAACTGCTATGAGAGTGACGGTACCTGAGAAGAAAGCCCCGGCTAACTACGTGCCAGCAGCCGCGGTAATACGTAGGGGGCAAGCGTTGTCCGGAATTATTGGGCGTAAAGCGCGCGCAGGCGGTTCTTTAAGTCTGGTGTTTAAACCCGAGGCTCAACTTCGGGACGCACTGGAAACTGGGGAACTTGAGTGCAGAAGAGGAGAGTGGAATTCCACGTGTAGCGGTGAAATGCGTAGATATGTGGAGGAACACCAGTGGCGAAGGCGACTCTCTGGGCTGTAACTGACGCTGAGGCGCGAAAGCGTGGGGAGCGAACAGGATTAGATACCCTGGTAGTCCACGCCGTAAACGATGAATGCTAGGTGTTAGGGGTTTCGATACCCTTGGTGCCGAAGTTAACACATTAAGCATTCCGCCTGGGGAGTACGGTCGCAAGACTGAAACTCAAAGGAATTGACGGGGACCCGCACAAGCAGTGGAGTATGTGGTTTAATTCGAAGCAACGCGAAGAACCTTACCAAGTCTTGACATCCCTCTGAATCCTCTAGAGATAGGGGCGGCCTTCGGGACAGAGGAGACAGGTGGTGCATGGTTGTCGTCAGCTCGTGTCGTGAGATGTTGGGTTAAGTCCCGCAACGAGCGCAACCCTTGATCTTAGTTGCCAGCACTTCGGGTGGGCACTCTAAGGTGACTGCCGGTGACAAACCGGAGGAAGGTGGGGATGACGTCAAATCATCATGCCCCTTATGACTTGGGCTACACACGTACTACAATGGCTGGTACAACGGGAAGCGAAGCCGCGAGGTGGAGCCAATCCTAAAAAGCCAGTCTCAGTTCGGATTGCAGGCTGCAACTCGCCTGCATGAAGTCGGAATTGCTAGTAATCGCGGATCAGCATGCCGCGGTGAATACGTTCCCGGGTCTTGTACACACCGCCCGTCACACCACGAGAGTTTACAACACCCGAAGTCGGTGGGGTAACCCGCAAGGGAGCCAGCCGCCGAAGGTGGGGTAGATGATTGGGGTGAAGTCGTAACAAGGTAGCCGTATCGGAAGGTGCGGCTGGATCACCTCCTTTCTATGGAGTACCTCGCTTCCGTAGCGAAGCGGTACAAATACGGTCAGCGTAAGCTGCCGGAATAGACTTTACGAAGTAAAGTCAACCAACTCACTCGTTGGTCAGTTTTGAGAGTTTAACCTCTCATTTGATCCTTGAAAACTAGATAACGAAACGAATTTGCGTTTTAGAAATATCCTTTTAGCTGAACTTGTGTCAAAACAAGTTTCAATAAAAGTAGCATAAGGTTAAGCTACTAAGAGCACACGGAGGATGCCTAGGCGCTAGGAGCCGATGAAGGACGTGGCGAACAACGATACTGCCTCGGGGAGCTGTAAGCAAGCTTCGATCCGGGGATGTCCGAATGGGGAAACCCGGCTGGTGTAATAGCCAGTCACTTCTGCCTGAATACATAGGGCAGCTAGAGGCATACCCAGGGAACTGAAACATCTAAGTACCTGGAGGAAGAGAAAACAAGAGTGATTCCGTCAGTAGCGGCGAGCGAACGCGGAACAGCCTAAACCAGAGAGCTTGCTCTCTGGGGTTGTGGGACGTCTCACATGGAGTTACAAAGGTTTAGATTAGACGAACAGGTCTGGAAAGGCCGGCCATAGAAGGTAAAAGCCCTGTAATCGAAAATGTGAACCCTCCGAGACGGATCCCGAGTAGTGCGGGGCACGTGAAACCCCGTATGAATCCAGCAGGACCATCTGCTAAGGCTAAATACTCCCTAGCGACCGATAGTGAAGCAGTACCGTGAGGGAAAGGTGAAAAGCACCCCGGAAGGGGAGTGAAATAGAACCTGAAACCGTGTGCTTACAAGAAGTCAGAGCCCATTATAGGGGTGATGGCGTGCCTTTTGTAGAATGAACCGGCGAGTTACGTTCCCATGCAAGGTTAAGGCGAGAAGCCGTAGCCGCAGCGAAAGCGAGTCTGAATAGGGCGTTTTAGTATGTGGACGTAGACCCGAAACCGTGTGATCTACCCCTGTCCAGGGTGAAGGTGCGGTAACACGCACTGGAGGCCCGAACCCACGTACGTTGAAAAGTGCGGGGATGAGGTGGGGGTAGCGGAGAAATTCCAATCGAACTCGGAGATAGCTGGTTCTCCCCGAAATAGCTTTAGGGCTAGCCTCGGAAATTAGAGTCGTGGAGGTAGAGCACTGATTGGGTGCGGGGCCCGCAAGGGTTACCAAGCTCAGTCAAACTCCGAATGCCATAGACTTATATCCGGGAGTCAGACAGTGAGTGCTAAGATCCATTGTCAAAAGGGAAACAGCCCAGACCATCAGCTAAGGTCCCCAAGTGTGTGTTAAGTGGGAAAGGATGTGGAGTTGCACAGACAACCAGGATGTTGGCTTAGAAGCAGCCACCATTTAAAGAGTGCGTAATAGCTCACTGGTCGAGTGACTCTGCGCCGAAAATGTAACGGGGCTAAACACACCACCGAAGCTATGGCTTGATGCTTGCATCAGGGGTAGGGGAGCGTTGTATGCAGGTTGAAGGTGTACCGTAAGGAGCGCTGGACAGCATACAAGTGAGAATGCCGGTATGAGTAACGAAAAGATCAGTGAGAATCTGATCCGCCGAAAGCCCAAGGTTTCCTGAGGAAGGCTCGTCCGCTCAGGGTAAGTCGGGACCTAAGGCGAGGCCGAAAGGCGTAGTCGAAGGACAACAGGTTGAAATTCCTGTACCACCGTAAACCGTTATGAACGATGGGGTGACGCAGGAGGGTAGTGACGCGGACTGATGGATGTCCGTCCAAGCAGTGAGGCTGATGTGTAGGCAAATCCGCACATCGTTAAGGCTGGGCTGTGATGGGGAGTGAAAATTACAGTAGCGAAGGTCATGATCTCACACTGCCAAGAAAAGCCTCTAGTCAGGTGAAGGTGCCCGTACCGCAAACCGACACAGGTAGGCGAGAAGAGAATTCTAAGGCGCGCGGAAGAACTCTCGTTAAGGAACTCGGCAAAATGACCCCGTAACTTCGGGAGAAGGGGTGCCTCGGTAGGGTGAATAGCCCGAGGGGGCCGCAGTGAAAAGGCCCAAGCGACTGTTTAGCAAAAACACAGGTCTGTGCGAAGCCGCAAGGCGAAGTATACGGGCTGACGCCTGCCCGGTGCTGGAAGGTTAAGGGGAGCGGTTAGGAGGTAACTCCGAAGCTGTGAACCGAAGCCCCAGTAAACGGCGGCCGTAACTATAACGGTCCTAAGGTAGCGAAATTCCTTGTCAGGTAAATTCTGACCCGCACGAATGGCGTAACGACTTGGGCGCTGTCTCAACGAGAGATCCGGTGAAATTTTAATACCTGTGAAGATGCAGGTTACCCGCGACAAGACGGAAAGACCCCATGGAGCTTTACTGCAGCTTGATATTGGATTTGGGTACGATCTGTACAGGATAGGTGGGAGCCTTTGAAGCATGAGCGCCAGCTTGTGTGGAGGCGACGTTGGGATACCACCCTGATCGTATCTAGGTTCTAACCTGGTACCGTGATCCGGTACGGGGACAGTGTCAGGCGGGCAGTTTGACTGGGGCGGTCGCCTCCTAAAGAGTAACGGAGGCGCCCCAAGGTTCCCTCAGAATGGTTGGAAATCATTCGAAGAGTGCAAAGGCATAAGGGAGCTTGACTGCGAGACCTACAAGTCGAGCAGGGACGAAAGTCGGGCTTAGTGATCCGGTGGTACCGCATGGAAGGGCCATCGCTCAACGGATAAAAGCTACCCTGGGGATAACAGGCTTATCTCCCCCAAGAGTCCACATCGACGGGGAGGTTTGGCACCTCGATGTCGGCTCATCGCATCCTGGGGCTGAAGTAGGTCCCAAGGGTTGGGCTGTTCGCCCATTAAAGCGGTACGCGAGCTGGGTTCAGAACGTCGTGAGACAGTTCGGTCCCTATCTGTCGTGGGCGTAGGAAATTTGAGAGGAGCTGTCCTTAGTACGAGAGGACCGGGATGGACGTACCGCTGGTGCACCAGTTGTTCCGCCAGGAGCATGGCTGGGTAGCTACGTACGGACGGGATAAGCGCTGAAAGCATCTAAGCGTGAAGCCCCCCTCAAGATGAGATTTCCCAGTATGTAAGACCCCTTGAAGACGACGAGGTAGATAGGTTGGAGGTGGAAGTGCAGCAATGCATGGAGCTGACCAATACTAATCGGTCGAGGGCTTATCCTAAAAGCTTTCTGAAAGAAAGCTCGCTACGGAAGCATAAACAAACCCACCAAAGTGAAGAAGAGCTTCGAAGCTGATTCCGATTACTTTGGCGGGGCCCGGAAAGATCTGAGGATCTGAAGGGACAATGCTACGGATTCTAAACAACGCAAAGACGTTTCGTATCTAGTTTTCAAGGTTCAAAAAATCTTGAAACGATTTTGAAGCTGCATGCCTTTTCTAAGGCTTGATATTTTGCTGGTGAGCAATCATGAAGCAAAGTGCAGCGCAAAAATCACGTTTGGTGGCGATGGCGGAAGGGTTCCACGCGTTCCCATACCGAACACGACCGTTAAGCCTTCCAGCGCCGATGGTACTTGGACCGAAGGGTCCCGGGAGAGTAGGACGCCGCCAAGCACAACCAACAAGCGCGTTATCGATATGTCGATAACGCGCTTGTTTTTTTGTATGGTTACACGCATAATCGGAGGTTTGCGATTCCTGCCACGTCAAAAGCGTGTGAATGCTCATAAGGTGCTCGTGGCACGCTCTGGGCACGCGCTGTTGAACGAGGGTGTCTGCCCGCTCGCCCGCTCATAATGGAGCTGCAGGCCGTCATGGAGCCTCCAGGCCACCATTTCGTAGCTGCAGGGGACGACGTATCGAAGACAGGACCGGATTTAGGGCATAGCCTTGTCCGGTCCTGTTTTTTTATTTATTCGGTGAATATCAGCGTATTACATCACTCCAAACGATCAAGGGCATTGCGGGAAACGTGAAAAGGCTTAGAATGAAAGGGTAAACAAAATCAAAATCTGAACCTTTGAAAGAGGAGGGATATAAATGGCATCAGCGGACGAAAATAAAGGGTGGCACACGGCGGAGGATCGCGAGCCGGGGATTCAGGAAGACACATGGCCTGAAGCGAACGATGAAAAGAAGATGAAGCTGCTGCACTACCAGAAGCTCAATCGATTGGCCCTGAAAGGGCAGGTGGTGATGGTGGGCTCATCGCTGATGGAATTTTTCCCGATCAATGAGCTGCAGCAGACGCTGGCACTCCCATATTGCATCTACAATCGCGGGATTGCGGGCTATGTCACTGCGGAATTATTAGCGTCGATGGAAACTTGTGTTTTTGACCTTGAGCCTTCCAACATCTTCATCAACATTGGGACCAATGATATCAGCGCGCCTGATTATAAGCTGGAGCGTCTGCTTGCAAACTATGACGAGATTTTGACCCGCATCGCTACAAGGCTGCCCGATTGTAGGGTATTTGTCATGGCCTACTATCCCGTTAATGCCAAAGACGACTTTCCGTTTGTGTCCAGAGCTTCGATGGAGGAGATTTTTCAGAGAAGAACGAATGAGGCGATTCGGGAAGCAAACGATGCGATCAAGCAGTTGGCGGCCAAGCACGGGTATACCTTTATTGACGTAAATGACGGGTTGACGGATGCCGAGGGCCATTTGTACAAGGAGTATGCCATTGACGGCATTCACATGTTTCCTGACGGATACGCGGTCGTGTTACAAAATTTGAAGAAATATCTTGAACATCTCGACGTCCCGAAGGACGGTTGACGCCCTTGCGGATAACCTTGATTTTCAGGAAGGGGAGTTCTAATGGCGCCTATCCAAATAAAATTAGTACCAAGTCCTAATACTTGGTGTTATAATAGACGTAAATAAAAATGGAGGTGTCATCATGAATCAATCCAAGTCAAAAATAACGGCCATCGGGACGTATGTTCCCGACCGCGTCCTGAGCAATGCGGATTTAGAAAAGATGGTGGATACGAGCGACGAATGGATCGTTCAGCGGACGGGGATGAGAGAGCGCCGCATCGCTGCGGAGGATCAATTTGTATCCGATCTGGCAATCAAGGCCGTGGAAGATATGGTCAATCGATACGGTGTTACCGTGAAGGATGCGGATATGATTCTTGTGGCAACCAGCACGCCGGAGTATTCCTTCCCGAGCACGGCTTCGAGAGTCCAGTCCAAGCTTGGCATCGTCAGTACGGGCGCCCTTGATGTGAATGCGGCATGCGCCGGCTTCGTCTATGCACTGCAGATGGCGGACGGGCTTATATCCGGCGGTGCCTACTCGAAAATTTTGGTCATTGGCGCCGAGACGCTCTCCAAAATTACGGATTACACCGACCGAACGACATGTGTCCTGTTCGGAGACGGGGCCGGCGCGGTGCTGCTGGAAGCGGATGAGAGCCGGCCGGGCATTCTGGCGTCCACGTCCGGCACATTCGGCGAAGGCGGCATTCATCTATATAAAACCGCGCTGTCCGAAAAGATGGACGGCGAGGAGCTAAAGAGCGGCTGTCTCGTGCAGAACGGCCGCGAAATTTATAAATGGGCCGTCCGCAATATTCCGGACGGCGTCCGCGAGCTTCTGGATAAAGGAGGCATGTCGCCGGAAGACATCGACTGGTTCGTCCCGCATAGCGCCAACCTCCGAATGATCGAAGCGATATGCGAACGTGGGCCGATGCCGCTCGACCGGACGCTGACAAGCGTCGAATACCGCGGGAACACATCGGCCGCATCCATCCCGTTGGCGCTGCAGCTGGCTATTGACGAAGGCCGGCTGAAGAGCGGGGACAACGTGCTGCTCTACGGCTTTGGCGGCGGCATGACTTATGCGGGATCCATCATTCGATGGATGATCTAAGGCGATGGCCGACAGTGAACCTTTTTTATTCGAGAAACGCAGAGTTAAATAGCTAGAGCTTTCCATAAATCCGTCAAGAAAATTCAAGTCAGGATGATTCGGTCCTGGCTTGTTTTTTTATTTGCCCAACCTCATGTTTACCTTGGTTTTACATAATTATTACACTGCATTGACCCTTGCGACCCAGCAACAGGCTAGACTGATTTCATATAGGGAAGTTGGGGAAACAGTGTCTTCGGAGCTGTGGAATACAGCACGTTTTTCCGGTCTTGATGCATGGCAGACAAACGACCGGTAGTCCCCGAGAGGAGATTGTTTGATGAAGAAGATTTGGCTGCTCATGATTTCGCTGGTTGTGCTGGTGGCAGCGACAGGCTGCGGAACGAATGGCGGTGCGTTACACGTAGCAGGGGCAGGGGCAGGCCCAAAATCCGAGGGCACGATAACCATCGCCTGGCTTCAAGGCGAATCCGGGGCCGTGGTGAAGGAAGCCCGTGATGAGCTGGGCAAAGTGATCGAGAAAGCGACGGGTAAACAAGTCGAGCATGCCATCTTTACGGAGGATACGGATGCCATCGATGCGATTGTGAACGGACAAGCCGATCTGGCATTCATCGGGACAGAGGGCTATGTCAGAGCGAACGCCGCAAATCCGATGGTCCAGCCGCTGGTCGTCGCAAGCGGGGAAACCGGAACGCTCGAAGACGCTTTCTATTTTAGCTGGGTGAGCGTGCGACAAGGCGAGGAGGGGGCGTATAAACGCGGAAACGGTTATGCTTTGGAGCCTATCGCCGGTAAAAAAATATCATTTGTGTCCGAAACCTCCATGTCCGGGTTTAAGATACCTGCCCATGAAATGATCGGATCTTTGGGCAGGATGGACAAGTATCAGGATTTGACAACGGATGACTTGCTTCAGGGCGGTAAGGATCAGGTTTTTCGTGAAGTGCTGTACGGGGGAACGCATCAGGGCTCGCTTGAGAATTTATTGACAGGTAAAGCTGATGCAGCGGCCTTCTGCGATCGATGCGTGTCTGACGATATCGAGCTGTCATCCGGAACGGCGAATATGCCAGGGGCCGTGTATAAGGTCAAGACAGATGCCGCAGAGCCCCTTCATGCGCTGGCCGGCAAAGCGTTTACGATTATATCGGTCACACCCGTGCTGAATCCTCCCTTTGCGATCAATACGGATACCGTTAGCAGCGAGGATCAGCAAAAGCTGCTGGATGCCTTTACTTCCGATGAAGTCAGCGGGAATCCGCACATTTTCCTGCCGGAAGACGCGGAGGGATCGGGACTGTTCAAGCAAACATCTGGAATGGAGCGATTTCTTCCCGTCGATGATGCATGGTTCCACCCGATTCGGGAGCTAATCGAATGAGGGAGGAAAGGATTGTGTCTCCCGGATTCTGGAGCTGTACCAATACGGCAAGAGGTAGCGTGGTTTCACAAAATGCGGGAACTGTCCCAAATTGGAAGCCAACGTGAACCCGCCAGATTCTATAGCCGTCCCGATCAGAGCGGGCGGTATTAGCAGTTGAAACAAGAAACCCAATCAAGACGTTATGCCTCTAGAGTGCATAAGGTCTTTTTTGTCGTGGATGAATTTCTTCCGGTTATCGAACTGAATCGTAATAAATTCAACCTGAATTCGGAAGTTTGCCTCCTCAAAATGTCGCCCGTCTCCCATTAGACTAAAAAAGAAAATAAGTTACATGAGAGGGGTAAAAGCATGAGTAGATTCAAAACATGGAGCGCCTTGCTCCTGAGCATCATCATGGTCTTCTCACTGGCTGCCTGCGGTGGCGGCAATTCTGCGGAATCGCCAGGAGGCGGTACCAACCAAGAGGGAGGAGGCAGCACGAACGAAGGCGGCTCGAACGAAGGGAACTCGAATGAGGGCAGCTCTACAGAGAAAATCGAGCTTTCCTTCTGGTCGCTGGGTACGACCAACTATGAGGATTTGGCCAAGGAGTATACGAAGGAGCATCCGAACGTCACCGTGAAGTTCCAGAACACGTCCGATCAGACGGCCCATCATAACAATCTGACGACAGCATTGTCCGCCGGCTCGGGCGCGCCTGACATTTTCATGCTTGAAATCGCCTTCATGGAGCGCATCATTAACAACCAGGACAAGTTCCACAACCTCTATGATCTCGGCGCGAAAGACATTGAAGGCAACTATCTCGACTGGAAATGGAAGCAGGCAACATCCGTGGACGGCTCCTTCCAGCTCGGCCTTCCAACGGATATCGGCCCTACGGTCGTGTATTATCGTACGGACCTGGCTGAGCAAGCGGGGCTGCCGACGGATCCGGAAGCCTTCAGCGCCGCAATCGATACGTGGGATAAGTTTGCAACCGTGGCGAAGCAGTTCAAGGATAAAACGGGCAAGCCGTTTGCCGACCTGACGGATCTGGTTTATAACGGCGTTCGCGACCAGTCGCCGGATCAAATCTATTTCAATAAAGAAGACGGCAGCTTTATCGGCGAGACCAACCCGCAAGTGAAGAAGGCCTATGATTTCACCGTCAAGGGCATCCAGGAAGGCTGGATCGGCAACTGGATTCTGTGGTCTCCGGAATGGCAGAAAGCGATTAATGACGGCGATTTCGGGGTCATGCTCGGCCCGGCTTGGATCGCAGGCACCATTCGCAATGCTGAGGACAGCGCAGGCAAGTGGAAAATCGCCCAATTGCCTGAAGGCGCAGGCAACTGGGGCGGCTCGTTCCTGACGCTGCCGAAGGAAGGGAAGCATCCGAAGGAAGCCTATGAATTCATCTCTTGGCTCGTCAGCAAAGAGAACCAGCTGAAATCGTTTAAAGACAGCGGGTTGTTCCCATCGATTCCGGCCGTTTACGACGAACCGACGTTCAAGGAAGACCAGGACGAATTTTTCGGCGGCCAGGTGATTGCGGAAGCTTACGCCCAATCCGCGGAGCGCGTCAAGCCGGTATACTACGGACCGCTGCATGACCAGACGGACACGATTATAAAAAATGCGCTCAAAAACGTGCTCGAGAAGAAGGCTGACCCGCAAAAGGAATGGGAGAGCGCCATGCAGCAAATCAAAACATTGGTTGAGCGCAGCTAGGGCAGCGGGAGGACTACCCACTCCCAACGCATGACAACCATATGAAACTTAAAGCGTCCGAATTCGAGAGGGGATCTTCTGAAGCATCCTCTCCCGGATTCGGATTTATCACTTACTTCCTGGAGGTGCATCCATGGCGGATACCGCTACAGCCGAACGGCCGCAGCCGCTGCCGCAAAAAAGGCGGTTTTTGACCGAGACCCGGCGCAGCCGTTTTACGGCGTATACATTCATTTCACCATTCTTTATTTTGTTCTCCATCTTTGGATTGTATCCCATCGTGTTTACCATCTATTTGTCATTCTATAAGTGGGACGCGCTGGGTCCGATGAAATATGTCGGCCTCAAAAACTATGAGTTTGTCACCGGGGATCCAACGTTCTGGATCGCATTCGGCAACACGCTGCTTATGGCGCTTATGGGTACCGTACCGCAGCTCATCGTGGCCTTGTTCGTTGCGGTCATGCTGAATTCTGCGCTGAACAAGTTCAAGAATACGTTCCGCGTCCTATATTTCATGCCGAATATTACGTCCATTGTGGCCGTTACGCTTGTCTTCAGCACGATGTTCGGCAACAACGGGATGGTCAACTGGATGCTGAACACGTTCGGCATGGAAAGCGTTCCGTTCAATTCCGGCTGGTGGGGCGTCAAAATCGCCATTTCGACCATGGTCATGTGGCGCTGGATGGGGTATAACGCCATTATTTTCTTGTCCGGGCTGCAGAGCATCCCCACCGACATTTACGAAGCCGCGAAGATCGACGGCGCCAGCCGCCGCCAGCAGTTTATATACATTACCATGCCGCTGCTTCGTCCTTTTATTCTATTCGTCACCCTGGTGTCCACGATCGGCGCGCTGCAGCTGTTCACGGAGCCGTATGTGTTCCTGGGGCAATCGGGTACAGGCTCCACGAGGCAGGAAGGGGTCACGATGGTCACCTATTTATACAATGAGGCGTTCAAGAACGGCTTCTTCGGAACCGCAGCTGCTACGGCCGTCCTTTTGTTTATCGCAACGATTGTGTTCTCCGTCCTGAATATGATGCTGTCGAGCCGGATGGGCGGAGATACGGGGAGGAAAAAAGCATGAGCACACTTTCAGTCACCCGCAAAAAGCCGGATGAACCCGGTATCGTCGCCAAGACGTTATTTTACGTATTCCTGATCCTCGGCGCCCTGGTTTCGATATTTCCGTTCTACTGGATGTTCGTCGTCGCAACCAACGGCAAGGATGCGGCCTTTCAAATTCCGCCGCTGCTTACGCCGGGAACGGCCTTTTTCGATAACTTCGCACGCGTGCTGGAGCGGACCGAGTTCTTCCGGGCGCTGCTCAATTCGGTCGTCGTATCGACGGCGGTTACCCTTTCGGTCGTATTTCTGTGCACGCTGGCCGGCTATGCCTTTGCCAAATATGAGTTTCCGCTGAAAAAAACGCTGTTCGTGTTCGTCATCGCGACCATGCTTGTGCCTGCCCAGCTCGGCGTCCTGCCGCAATATGTCATCATGGCCAAGCTGCAGTGGATCGACAGCTATAAAGCGCTGATCGTGCCCGCCATGGTCAACGCCTTCGGAATCTTCTGGATGCGGCAGTATATCGCCTCGGCCGTCCATACCGAGCTGATCGAGGCGGGCCGGATCGATGGCGGCGGCCATTTCCGCATCTTCTGGAACATAGCCATTCCGGTCGTTACGCCGGCGATGGCAACGCTTGGCATTCTGAACTTCATGAACGTGTGGAACGACTTCTTCTGGCCGCTCGTCGTGCTCAAGAACCGGGAAAACTATACGATCCAGATCGCGCTTCAGCAATTGTTCACGAACAAGGACGGCCTTGATTTTGGGATGATCATGTCCGCGACCTTCACGGCAACGCTGCCGCTACTGATCGTGTTCCTGCTGTTTAGCCGCTGGGTTATCGCCGGCCTGACATCAGGCGCCATAAAAAGTTAATCGACAAGAGGGCATTCGACAAGGAATGCCGCCCGGCGCGAAGAATAATAGAGATAGAGATTGGGGGGAGAACCGGCCATGAAGCTCCGCCGAAAAATATTGCTGGCTATTATTCTGCTTGTCTTCATCCCCGTCATTGCGCTGGGCGGCGTATCCTATTACAGCTTCTCCGCAGCCATGGAGAAGAAGTCGAACGATTTCTATTCGATATCGCTCTTGGAAACGGACAGCAAGCTGAAATTCGCATTAAGCGAGATTACGACGATTTCCAATTCGGCGATAACCCAGCAGACCGTTCAGCAGATGCTGAAGCAGCCGGATTATCCGATCACATACGAGCGGCGGCAGGAGATCAATAACCTCGTCAATCATCCGATGATTGCGTCGTTTGCGCTGTATTCGAACGAACAGCTTGTCTATCATACAAGCGGAGGCATGCCGCTTGCCGAGCTGAGAGGGCAGGATTGGTATAAGGCGGTCGGGGAGGCGGAAGGGCGCCCGCTGTGGGTCGGGCCCGGCGAGAACGGCTCGGCCGAATCGGGTGCCCCGGTCTTGATCCAGGCCAGGATGATCAAAGACTATTACTCGCTGGAGGATATCGGAACCTTCGTGATTTACGTGAAACCGGATCTGCTGGATCAGGTGTTCTGGGAAGCGGCAACGCTGAAGCAGGGGGACATCCTGCTGGTTAACAAGCAGGGCCGGATCGTCTTCAACAAGTCCGGGGAGCATATCGGGGAACGGGCGGAGTTTCCTTTTCTGGCCGAAGAGGGCGTGAACGGCAAAGGGCATTACGTCGACCGCTACTTAGGCGAGAAGTCGCTGATCACGTATATGCCTTCCCATAATAAGGACTGGTTTCTGGTCGCGATTACGCCGAGCAAGCTGATCGCCGCCGAATCGGTGTCCATCCGCAACCTTGCGCTGATCCTGGGGCTGATTTCATTGGTATCGGCTTTTTTATTCGACCGTTTTTTTGTCCGGCGCATGGTCCGAAGCATCATCAGCGCGGTGAACGGCATGAAGCGGGTGAAGCAGGGGATTTTCGTCCCGATTCCGCCGCATCACGGGGCGCAAGACGAGACGGGGCTCTTGATCGACGGCTTCAACCGGATGAGCACGCAGATTCAGGAGCTGCTGGCTCAAGTGGAGACCGAGCAGGCACGTAAGAAGGAAGCGGAGCTGCAGGCGCTGGTGGCGCAGATCAATCCGCATTTTATATACAATTCGCTGGAGTCGATTAACTCGATGGCTGTTCTGCAAGGAAACAAGGATATCAGCAAAATGGTGATCTCGCTCGGCAAGCTGCTGCGCATCAGCATCAGCGAGCACCATGAGCTCATTCCGCTCAGCATGGAGCTGGAGCATGTCCGGCATTATATGCGGATCCAGAAGTTCCGGTTTGAGGAGAAATTCGATTACGAGATCGAGCTTCCGGATTCGCTCAGGCACTTTGTCACCCAGAAGCTGATCGTGCAGCCGATTGTCGAGAACGCGCTGTATCACGGCATTGAGCCGATGGAGGAAAGCGGCTATATCAGCATCAAGGTATCCGAGCAGCGGGACGATATCGTCATTGATGTCACGGATAACGGACCGGGCTTCGACCCGGAAACGCTGATCGAGCTGTGGAACAAAGACCAGGGGCAGCTGAAAAAATACCGCGAGAACGGCGTCGGGCTCAAGAATGTCCACGAACGGCTCCGCATTCGGTTCGGAAGCCGATACGGCCTCATGATCTGCTCTTCGGCCGGCTACGGATCGATGATTCGTATTCGGATTCCGAAAATACTCACATGAAGGGGGAGCTCCACTTGAGATGGTTTTGGAATTGGGGCTGGATTGTTGTGTACGCCTCTCTTTTGGCGCTCTCCGTCGTGTGGATTACACTGCGGCAGCATGAGCCGGCACAGGAAGCCGCACCCGAGAAAATAACGCTGACGTTCCGCCACTTCTGGAACAAGGAGCATGACAAGCCGGTGCTGGATATTTTCGAATCCATCGTGCGCACGTATGAGAAAGCGCATCCAAACGTGAAAATAAACTTCGAGAGCATCGATCAGACGATCCACCGCGAGCAGAAGCTGAAGAGCGAGATGGTGACGGGAACGCCGCCGGATATGTTCGTGCTGTTCGGAGGTGCAGAGATCATCCCTTACGCGAGATCGAACCGGCTGATGGATTTGACGGACTTTTTAAAGGAGAACGGCCTCGCGGATCAATTTAAGGATCTTCATCACTGGACGCTGGACGGCAGGGTGTACGGTCTGCCGTTTGAAGGCCATGCGGAGCCGATTTATTACAACAGGACGTTGTTTCGGAAGCTGGGGCTTGAGCCTCCGGAGACGATGAGCGACTTGAGCGAGGCGATCCGGGTGCTGAGGGAGAACGGGCTGATTCCGTTTGCGCTAGGGAACGAGGACCGCTGGCCGGCCGGGATATTCGCGCAATATTTCATGGATCGCCATGCGGGTCCCGGGCTGATCGGCAGGCTGGTCGAGGGACAGGATGGGGTGAGCTTTCATAACGAGCCCTATCTTCAGGCGTTCCATGACCTTGAATCGTGGATCGGGCAAGGCGCTTTCAGCGAGGGAGCCAATGATCTTTCCACGGAAGAGGCGATCGCTTTGTTTACCGAAGGAAAGGCGGCGATGTATTTGAACGGCAGCTGGGACATCACGCTGTTTCAGAATGAGGACCGCCCTGAATTTCAGCAGGAGGTCGGCGTCATTCCGTTTCCGTCGCTCCGCCCGGGCGAAGCCCGCTCCTTGGCCGGCGGATATACGATCGGAATCGGTCTGTCCTCTAATCTGGATGAGCTGAAGAAGCAGGCAGCGCTGGAGCTGCTGCAAATGTTCTATACGCCGGAGGTCCAGACCCGCCTAGTGTATGAGGGACTGCGCGTCCCTTCGATGAAAATTACGTTTGACGCCAACGAGACGGGGCCGGTCTTCGCCCAGGTGATCGAGCTGATGGAGCAGTCGCCCAGCACCTTCATACCTTATGACAACCAGCTGTCGCCGGAGGTTACGCGGACCTTTCTTAAAGTGGTCGAGGAGATGATCGGCGGACGGATGGATGCTGCGGCGGCGCTGGAGGAAATTCAGGCGTCCTCGGTGCGGTATTGGCAGCTGCGAAGAAATGCGGTAATCGAATAATAGGGGGCAAGGGGGGACGGCTATGGGAGGGTCGGACGGAAAATTCAGAGTGATGCTGGTCGACGATGAACCGATGATACTGCGCAGCCTGAAGGCGGCGATTCCTTGGGATGAGCTCGACCTCGAGGTCGTTGGGGAAGCGAAGAGCGGTGACAGTGCGCTGAAGCTCGCGCGCGAGCTTTCGCCGCATTTGGTCATTAGCGATATCCGCATGCCGGGCATGGACGGGATTACGCTGATGAAAGAGCTGAAGGCCGACCAATCCAGGCGCCTCATTATCTTCATCAGCGGTTACGGCGAGTTCGAATACGCAAGGGAAGCACTCCGTGAGGGCGCCTTCGATTACTTGCTGAAGCCGATCGATCATGAGGAGCTGACCGAGACGATTGCCAGGGCCGCCAAGACGCTGGAGCGGCAAATGGCCGACGACCGGATGCTGCATTCGGTTAAGGTTCTGTCCTTGCTTGCCCGCGAGCGGATGCTGACGGAATTCATCGAGGGCAGCCGAAGCCCGCTCCAGCATATGCAGTGGCTCGAAGACAGCGAGCTCGAGGACGGCTATACAATGGCCGTGATTCAGCTGGATCACTATCCGCGGCTGAACCAGCAGTGGTCGATGGACGAGAAGCGGCTGTGGCTGTTTGCGGTGCGCAATGTGCTGGAGGAATGGTCGGTGATGAATGGAGGCCTAACGGTATTTCCGTTCCGCAGCGGGGAGTGGGTGCTGCTGCTCCCAAGCTTGACCCGCGACCGGCAGGAGACAATCGGGCGGGATCTGGTCGGGCTGATCAAGCGATATACGAAGCTGTCCTGCTCCGTCGGCTTCAGCGGCGGCATGGCCGGTATCGACCGGCTCGGCGTGGCGTACGAAACGGCGGTGAGGGCTTTGTACCGGCGGTTTTATACGGGAGCGGAGGGCGTGTTCCCGGGAGGAGGGGAATCCGAAGCGGAGCAGTCAGGCGGATTGAAATATCCCAAGCAGCTGGAGTCGCTCATGGTGGAAAGCATCCGTACGCTCAACAAGGAGCGTCTGCTTGAGCTCTTGGACGAAACCAAGGCGTATATCGGCGAGCATGCCATCAGCCGCGAAATGGCGGAACGTTTGCTGTTTGAGCTGAGCGTCGTGCTGTATCGGCAATTCGAGCATATGAAGGTGACGTTCGAATGGTCTCTGGAGGAACTGCTGCAGCAGTTCCAATCATCCCAGACGCTGCAGGAGCTGATGGATGTCATGAAATCGCGTTTCGGCCAATGGATGACCGATAGCCGAACCGGCCACTCCCGGGACAACGTCCAGGCTGTCATCGGCAAAGCCAAGGCGTACATTGCCGAGCATTACCAGAAGGATCTCAGCATCGAGGAAGTATCCGAGCTGTCCGATTTGAGCATTGGCCATTTTTGCACGCTGTTCAAGCAGACGACGGGGTATACCTTCCTGGAGTATTTGACGGAGTGCCGGATCGAGAAGGCCAAGAGCATCCTGCGTAATACCAATGTTAAGGTGTATCAGGTTGCGCCGCTTGTCGGCTATCAGGATCCGAGGTATTTTACGCAGGTGTTCAAGAAAATAACGGGCAAGACGCCTTCCGAATACCGTGAGGAGGCCACAACGGCTATGTAAGTCGGGGCTTCAGGCGGCTGTAACGAAGTATGGTGTAACGAAGTATGGTGTAACGAAGTATGGTATGAAGAAGTGCGGTATGAAATAGAATGCGAGGGTGCATTAACAGGTGTGTTTTTCCTAACGATAAGGGAGGGGCACCTGTTTTGATGTTTATGTTGTTAATATGGATGCCTTTTACACCGAATATATCTTTATTTTATAAATCTTAAAATTAAGACTTGACGTTCATTCCTTTTGGGTCTAAACTGATTCCACAAGCACCTCAAAACTCAAATAAGAGCAAGGCGTTGTTTCGAAGGAGCCGGGCGTCAATTTTACAACGGCATCGTTACGAGTCAAGGAGTCGTTCCGTCCCGCGAACCGCAAGGCTGAACGAACAGGAGAACCGCTGAACCTGTCCCGAATTCACGGCAATCAAGATCAAGCCAGATCACCCAAGGAGGTAATCATCATGGAGTTTAAAGGCATTCACCACGTTTCCGCACTGACCGCGTCGGCTTCCAATAATTTTGACTTTTATACCGAAATTATGGGGATGAGACTCGTCAAGAAGACGGTCAATCAGGACGACGTGTCGGTATATCATTTATTTTACGGCGATGAGAAGGGGAATCCCGGAACAGAGCTTACCTTCTTCGAAATTCCGATGGCGGGACGGACGCGTGAGGGAAACAACAGCATTTCCGCCACTTCGCTGCGGGTGCCGAGCGATCAAGCGCTGACCTATTGGGCGGAGCGTCTGGATCAGCACGGCGTTGAGCGCGAGGACGTGAAGGAACGCGCCGGGAGACTTACCTTGGCGTTCAGGGACTTTGAGGGACAGCGGATCATACTTGTGTCCGATGAGAACAATGAGGGCGTAGCCGGGGGCCGTCCGTGGGCAAAAGGGCCGGTGCCGCCGGAATACGCGATTATCGGCCTGGGTCCCGTTCAGCTGACCGTACCGAACGCGCAGCCAACGGTGCAGGTGCTCACAGAGCTGATGGGCTTCCGGCGCAAAGGCCAGTACGCCTCCCCGGCCCAGGGTCAGCCGGACATTGTCGTATTCGAGACCGGAGAAGGGGGGACCGGTGCCGAGGTTCATGTGGAAGAGCGGACTGACCTCCCTCGGGAGCGCCTCGGACGCGGGGGCGTTCACCACGTAGCCTTCCGGGTAGAGGACGAGGAGGAGCTGAAGGCATGGATTCAGCAGATCGGCGCCGTCGGTTTCCCGAATTCGGGATATGTCGACCGATACTACTTCCGTTCCCTGTATTTCAGGGAGCCGAACGGCATCTTGTTCGAAGTGGCTACCGACGGCCCGGGATTCGATACCGATGAGCATGTCGACCACCTGGGAGAAACCCTCGCCTTGCCGCCGTTCCTCGAAGGGAAGCGTGAAGCGATCGAAGCGAATTTAAAGCCGTTAAACACCAAACGATAAATTCATGCCCTATCATATTGACCCCATAAAATGATCCTCTTAAAACGCCGGCCGCTCTCTGTTCATCGAGAGTCGGCCGGCTTTCGTCTTGCCCATGCCTTTACTCGTACAGCCGGCATATCGCTTTCGCGGCCGAGCTTACATGATCGCGGAGCTCCTGAGGGGCGAGCACTTTAATCTCCGCGCCGCAGCTTAACAGGAAGGCCGAAGCGGATTCCAGCGTTTCAAGCTCCAGATCGGCTTCGATCCAGCCTTCCTGTGCGAGGGGCTCTTGATGGAGGATTTTGACATACCGCTCTCTTTCAAAGCGCTTGATCAGGGACTTCGTCATCTCGACCCGTGCGGTGTAGCTGGGCAAATTCCGCTTAAAGCTCGCGACCGACTCTTCCCAATAACGACCGAGATCGAAGCCCTCCGGCCGGATGAACGTATCCTCAAGCACCAAGGCATCGGCTATTCTTGAGACGCGGTATGTCCGGAGTTCCTCCTGCGTTTCGGCCGCAAGATACCAGGTATTTCGTTTGGCGACAAGGCCGAGCGGATGTACGATGCGCTCTACCTGTTCGTCTCCCTTCATATAATGGATCCGCAGTTTGCGGTTCTCCCACAGCGCCTCCTGAATGACCGTTAAGTATGGATGCGATTGATTGAAGGAGTGCCAGCCAGCGCCATCGATATGGATTTTCTCCCGGATCATCTCGGCGTCCTGCCGAATGGACCGTGGAGAAGACGCCAGCAGCTTCTGATAGGCGGCATCAAATTGCTTGCCGATCTCCAGGTCGCCGATCAGCGGGCTGTGGCTTGATATGAGAAGCGAAATCAGCTCCTCCCGCGTCATCCCCGTCAGATTCGTCCGATAGCTTTCCTCGAGCATCCATCCCCCTGCCTGGCCCCGCTCGGCATATACCGGAATGCCGGCTGCGCTAAGGCTCTCCATATCGCGGATGATGGTCCGCTCCGAAACCTCCAGCTGCTCGGCCAGATAACGCGTATTCTTTTTCCCCCCGTTCTGTAGCATCAGCATGATCGACAGCAGACGGTCAGCTCGCATGAAGGCGTCACCCCGATTTCGATAATTTCATTCATTGTAGCATGGATATAAGACAATGGATGTCATATATGAAGGATAAAATAATGGCCGTAAGCATGCGAATTTCGAAATCAAACATGCGGGAGGTATTATCCATGGAAACCTTGGAAACGAAGCCATTGAAGGGGAAGGTTGCGGTCGTAGCAGGCTCAACCCGTGGAGCGGGCCGGGCGATTGCGGTTATGCTCGGAGCAGCGGGAGCGACCGTTTATTGCACCGGCCGCAGCGTCCGAGGACAGAAATCGGACATAAATCGTCCCGAGACCATTGAGGATACGGCGGACATGGTGACGGAGCGCGGCGGCGTCGGCATTCCGGTAAAATGCGACCATACAGTCGAGGCGCAGGTAAAGGCTTTGTTTGAGCGCGTGAGCGAAGAACAAAACGGTCAATTGGACATTCTCGTGAACGATGTATGGGGCGGCGAGCATCTGACGCATTGGAACGTTCCCTTCTGGGAGCAGTTCCTGTCGGACGGCCTGCTTATGCAGGAGCGGGCCGTTACCTCCCATCTCATGACCAGTTATTACGGCGTGCCGCTTATGGTCCAGCAAGGGAGCGGACTTGTCATTGAAATCACGGACGGCTCCACTTATCGTTACCGGGGCAATCTATATTACAGCCTTGCGAAAATATCGGGCATCCACCTGGCGGAAGCAATGGCGGCCGAGCTTAGTCCCTATAACGTGACGGCGTTGTCGGTTACCCCGGGGTTCCTCCGATCCGAGCAAATGCTTGCGCATTTCGGGGTCGGCGAGGATAATTGGCAGGATGCCGTGGCGAAGGATCCGCATTTCATCGAGTCGGAGACGCCCTACTTGATCGGACAGGCGGTGGCGGCGCTTGCCGCAGATCCGAAGGTGTCGGAGAAGAGCGGGAGAGCGCTGACCAGCTGGGATTTATCGGATGAATACGGCTTCTCCGATATCGACGGCCGCAAGCCTCATTGGGGGAACTACGCTAAGAAGCACGGA
Source organism: Paenibacillus sp. FSL W8-0919 (assembly GCF_038003785.1). NCBI lineage: Bacteria > Bacillati > Bacillota > Bacilli > Caryophanales > Paenibacillaceae > Paenibacillus > Paenibacillus sp. FSL W8-0919. The sequence continues at coordinate 259,003 of NZ_JBBOPV010000001.1, read as the reverse complement.
TTGCCCCTCCCCTAAAGGAGTGGACTTCAATCGCAGCAAAACAGGGTGCCAAGCAAGCTGAAGGCTTGCGGCACCCTGTTTCTGCATCTTTTAACGTATACCCAATATTGAAGGGCTGGAGCTATTCATTGGTCCCTTATGTTTGCACGCAAAGGAACGTTCTCCATGCCCGCGCCAATGGGGTTTAACCCGAGGCAAAGATTAGGAACGGTTACGTCTCATCGAGCCCATGATCAGGCTGACGATAAAGACGAGCACCACGGCACCAATCAATGCAGGCACGAGGTAGAAGCCGCCCATCTCAGGGCCCCACTCGCCCAGCAGCAGGCCGCCGAGCCATGCGCCGACAAAGCCGGCGATGATGTTACCGATAATACCGCCAGGGATGTCTCTTCCCATAATCAAGCCCGCGATCCATCCGATAATACCGCCTACGATTAATGACCACAGAAAACTCATGTTTATCACCTCGTATAAGTTATAGTTGTTTGTGCCTTACTATTAACCAAAGAAGTGACTTTTAAACCGGGTAACCCCAAAACTCGAATGTATTACTTTATTCCAGCAGCCTCAACCTTTGGGAGTACTGCTTTGAAAAACGGACGGGAATTGATATCCTTGAAATGTTGCAGCGGGCTTAGGCTAATAAAAGGAGATGGAGTTAAGGCTATGGTAGAGAAATGGACCGAGACGTATACGATTCAATCCGTGGATGCGGATTTCAGGGGAGACTGCCGCTGGTCATCGCTGCTGAGCATTATGCAAAGAGCGGCGGACAAGCATATCGAGGCGCTGGGAATCGATCGCGAGGAGATGATTGAGCGGGGACTCGGCTGGATGCTCATTACGCTTGAAGCGGATATGACAAGCATTCCACGCGATATGGAAACCATACATGTGGAGACCTGGAGCCGCGGCTCCAAAGGGGTGCTCTGGCACCGGGATTACCGGATTATGAACGATCATGGGGAGCAGGTGGGCGGCGCCCGTTCGGTATGGACGCTGGTGGATATTCAGAAACGGAAAATTTTGCGTCCATCCATGTTTCCGTATGACGTTCCCATCGGGCAGGATTCCGTAGGGGAGCTGCCGAGCAAGGCGGTATTGCCGGAAGGCATCGAGCTCGGGGAAGCCTATACGACCGTGGTCCGATACAGCGGAATCGACGTGAATGGTCATTTGAATAACGCACGCTATGCCGACTTGTGCATGGACGTGCTGGATGAGCCGGAGCTGCAGGGCGATAAGGTCACCGGATTCAAAATTACCTACAACCACGAGGCAAGGCTGAAGGACACGATCATCGTCCGGCGCTCCGGCGAAACCGGAGGGCGGATTTTTGTGCAGGGCGTTTCCCCGGAGGGAACAAACTTTTTCGAAGCCGCGCTCGTTAAAAGGAAACAGTAAAAGACGAAACAGTAAAAGACGAGGTGAAGCGATAATTACGCTTCTGGCCTTGCATGCCATGAGGGGGAAGGATGATGTACAAAATCATGATCGTGGAGGATGATCCGAAGCTGGCGGGTTTGCTTGAATCGCAGATCGCAAGGTACGGAAATGAAGGCATCATCATCCGGGAGTTCGATCATGTGCTTGAGCGGTTCCGGGAAATCAAGCCGCATCTCGTATTGCTGGATGTCAATCTGCCCAGCTATGACGGGTATTTCTGGTGCCGCCAGATCCGGTCGATGTCCACGTGCCCGATTATATTTATTTCCGCAAGAAACGGAACCCCCGACCAGCTGCGGGCGCTGGAGAACGGAGCCGACGATTACATTACGAAGCCGTTCGCGTATGACATCGTCATTGCCAAGATCCACAGCCAGCTGCGGCGGGTATACGGCGACTATGCCCCCGGCTCCGGCGAACGAACGGTGGAGAAGGAAGGGCTGGTCCTTTACCCTGAACGGATGGAGCTCCAGCTGAACGGACAAACGTCGCCGCTTACGAAGAAGGAAACGATCCTGCTGGAGACGCTGCTGGCCCGGAGCCCGCGCCTTGTCACCCGCGAGACGATCCTGGAGAAGCTGTGGGACGATACATTCGTGGATGACAATACGCTCAGCGTAAACATTAACCGGGTACGAAAACGGTTGATGGAGCTGGGCATCGAAGGCGCGTTAGAAACGGTACGGGGCTCCGGGTACAGGCTGCATCCCGTCTGGCAGAGGCCGCAATGAAGAGGCTGTTCTGGCGCGAGCATCTGCCGCTGATCCTGTTTACGGCCGCGGAGCTGTTGGTGGTGCTCCTCGTATTCTGGTACGACGGCTATGATCATCCCGTGACGGCCTCGTACGCGGTGCTGCTGGGGCTTTCCGTGATGGGGGGATATTTGGCATTCCGGTTTTACACCCACCGGGACTTCTATGAGCGTTTATCGCAGCCCCTAATCTCGCTGGAGGAATCCATCAAGCACAACGAATCGGCCCCGCTGCCGACCGCTCTCAGCGAGCTCATGGAGGAGCAATACCGCCAATACCGGAACCAGATGGAGGAATGGGAGCGCCGGCGGCGGGAGCATCTCATATTTATGAACCAATGGGTGCATCAGATGAAAACGCCGCTCTCCGTCATCGAGATGATTACCCAGGAGGACGACAACGACGGCTACAGGAGCATCTCCGAGGAGTCCGACCGCATTCGGCGCGGCCTGGATATGGTGCTGTACATGTCGCGGCTGGAAACCTTCGAACAGGATTTCAGCGTGGAGCCGGTCAAGCTTCACCAGGCTGCGGTGGACGCAGTGCATGAGAACAAGCGCTATTTCATTCACAGCCATGTCTACCCGGAGGTGATCATCGATCCCGCTCTCACTGTTCAGACGGATGCAAAATGGCTCCGCTTCATTCTCATGCAGCTGCTGTCCAATGCCATCAAGTATTCGTCCGGTTCCGGGCTAAAGGTTACGGTCCAGGCGTTCTACTCCAAGGATCGGCGCCAAGTGGTGTTGGAGGTGACGGACCGGGGGATGGGCATTCCGAAATCCGATATCAAGCGGGTATTCGATCCGTTCTATACGGGGGAGAACGGCAGGAAGCTGAAGGAGTCGACCGGGATGGGCCTTTACCTGGTCAGCGAGGTCGTTCGGAAAATGAACCATCGAATCGAGCTGGAATCCGAGCCCGGGCAGGGGACGACCATAAGGCTCCTGTTTCTGCAGTGATTCGGATTATAAGGCGGAAGAAGGATCCAGCCGCGAACCTTATCCCGATGATCATGATGATCCCCCTGCGGACATCTTGAACCCGGCGATAAGGTTTTTTTGTGTCCGCAAGGCGTTCTTGAACGTTGTGCCGGGATGATGCACGGGCACTAAAAACGAATCTTACATCGATGTAAGATTCGTGAAAGACGGATCGATAGGAGCTTAGAGGGGCATGCGCTACACTAGCCTTACGAGCGAAAGCCAATTTTTGAAAGCGAGGTTTATTTCATGGAAATTCTATCCGTGCGCAATCTGGGCAAAGTCTATAAGGCGGCCGTGTCCCACGAAGCGCTGTCGAATATTAATTTAAGCATCGAGGAAGGGGAGTTCGTCGGCATTATGGGGCCGTCTGGCAGCGGGAAAACAACCCTGCTCAACATGATCTCGACGATCGACCGGCCTACCTCCGGAGAGATCCGGATCGGCGGAGAAGATCCGTTCCGGCTGTCGCAGGATCAGCTGGCGATGTTCCGCCGCCGCGAGCTCGGTTTCGTCTTTCAGTCCTTCAATCTGCTCAATACGCTCACGGTGAAGGAGAACATTGTGCTCCCGCTTGCACTTGACGGTATCGAACTTGAGGAAATGAACCGCCGTGTCGAAGTGCTGGCCGATAAGCTCGGCATTACCTCCATCCTGAACAAACGGACCTACGAGATTTCGGGCGGGCAGGCGCAGCGGACGGCCGTCGCCCGCGCGATGATCCACGTGCCGAAGCTGGTGCTCGCGGATGAGCCGACCGGCAACCTGGATTCCAAGTCGGCGCGGGACGTGATGGAGATCATGGACCGCCGAAACAAAGAGGACAAGGTCACGATGCTCCTGGTCACGCATGACCCGGTAGCGGCGAGCTATTGCAATCGGGTCATTTTTATCAAGGACGGCCAGCTGTATAACGAGATAACGAGCGGGGACAATCAGTCCGCCTTTTATCAGAAAATTATTAATGTGCTGTCACTGCTGGGAGGTTCGGGACATGAATTTTCGCCAGTTCGCCATTAATAACGTTCTGCGGAGCAAGCGGACCTATATTGCGCATTTTCTGAGCAGCGCCTTCTCCGTGATGATTTTCTTCACCTACGGCCTGCTAGCGTTTCACCCCGAGCTCAAGGACGGGATCGTTTCCTCCAGCGGCACGATGAGCGAGCTCGGAACGATAGGCATGACGGTGTCGCAATATATCGTATTCATCTTTTCATTCTTCTTCCTGCTGTACTCCGTCGGGGCCTTCATCAAGGTCCGCAAGCGGGAGTTCGGGATTCTGCTGATCCTGGGCATGTCCCGGAAGCAGCTGAACCGGATGCTGTTCATCGAGAACCTCCTGATCGGGGCGGCGGCGATCGTGGCAGGTATTGGAACCGGCGTGCTGTTCTCCAAGCTCATTCTGTTGATTAGCGCCAAGGTGCTGGCGGTGGATAACGGGCTGCCGTTTTATTTTCCGCTAAAGGCGCTCCTGCTGACGGCGGCGGCTTATGCGGTGCTGTTCCTCCTGATCGCCTTGTTCTCCTCGGTCATGCTTCGAAAGGGAACGCTGCTTGCGCTGGTTAAGGCGGAGGAGAGTCCCAAGCCGCAGCCGAAGGCTTCGCCTTGGCTGGCTGTCCTGGCGGTGCTGCTGATCGCTGCAGGATACGGCGTGGTTATGGCGTTTGCCGTACTGCAAATCTTCAACTTCCTGCTCCTGTTCGGTGGGGTAGCGCTGGTCATTCTGGGAACGTATTTCCTCTTCACCCAGTTCAGCGTTTATTTTATGCGGTATCTGCAGAAGAAGGAGAGATTTTTCTTCCGCAAAACCAATCTGCTGACCATTTCCGAGCTGATGTACCGGATCAAGGATAACGCCGTCATGTTCTTCCTCGTGTCGATCATCTCGGCTTCAGCCTTTACGGGAATCGGAACAACGCTGGCGATCGGGGATCCGGGGCTGTCGGCCATGGAAAATCCATATGCTTATACGTATCCCTATTTCGAGGAGGAAGCGAAGCTTGGGAATCAGCATTTGTCGATCATCAGGGAGGAGCTGGAGAAGGGCGGATTCGACTATAACGAAACGTCGGTGCAGCCGATTTTCTCGGCGAACGGCATGAAGCTGGTCAAGCTTAGCGAGTATAATGAGCTGATCCGATCCCTCGGGTACCCGGCGGAGACTTTAGGCGAGCATGAGGCGATTCTGACGCCCAGCACCGTTACGGAAAAAAACAGCTACAGAATCCATGGGCCAGCGTATGAGGAGATCGAGCTTGAGACCGGCAAAGAGGCGGTCACGCTTCAGATAGCCAAAGCGGAAACGTTTATCGCCGTGCCTCAGGGCTATGGCGAGCAGTTTGTCGTATCGGACAGCCTGTACGAGAAGGTGAAAAAAACACAGGAGGAGCAGGGGGAGTACGGCTTCGTCATCTTCCATGCGTTTTACGTTAAAAACTGGAAGGATACCGGGGATGCGACAAGAGCGATGGTGGAGCGGTTCAACGAAAGCGGCGATTACAGCTATTACCTGAACTCCTTGTACATTGATTGGAAAAGCGCCCAGCAGAAAAACGGCATTTTGCTGATGGTCAGCGGCCTGGTCGGCATCGTCTTCTTCACCTTTGCGGCAAGCTTTGTTTATTTCCGTCTGTATGCCGATCTGGCACGGGATGAGCAGCAGTACCAAATGATCGCGAAGGTGGGATTGAGCCGTAAGGAGCTTGGAACCATCGTGACCAGGCAGTTACTGATCATGTTTTTCCTGCCGATGCTTATCGCGCTTATACACAGCGGGGTTGCGTTCGTCGCGCTTCAGCAGCTCGTCGATTTCTCGATTGTGGGCCACAGCCTCAAGATTTTCTTGTTCTTCCTGACCGTCCAGATCGTGTATTTCTTTATAACGCGCTGGCGTTATCTGGAACGATTGAACAAAATCATTCAATAACCGCTCCCTTCTCACGTTGAAATGCGCGAAAACGGGTATGTTATAACCAAGAGCGCATTAACGGAAAAAAGGAGGCGTTAGAAGCATGAACGAACACAGCATGCTGAATACAGGAGCGGTGGATACCGAAGAGGTGCTGCCCGATCTTATCAATCTTCGCACGATGATCGTCAATCTTCAGATGGTCGGTTCGCCCGGCTCGGGCGACTGGGTGCTGGTGGATACCGGCATCGGTAATTTTGAAGGCTCGATTGCCGAGGCGGCGGAGAAGCGGTTTGGGCGGCCGCCTGTAAGTATCGTGCTAACGCATGGCCATTTCGATCATGTCGGCAATGTGAAGGAGCTGGCGGACCGCTGGGATGTGCCCGTTTATGCCCATGAAATAGAGCTGCCGTATTTGACAGGGCGCGAAGACTATCCTCCCGGCGATCCGAGCGTAGGCGGCGGCTTGATGGCGCGGTTAGCGCCAATGTATCCGAACCGGGCGATCGATCTCGGCTCGCGGATCCACCCGCTGCCGATGGACGGCACGGTGCCAGGCTTGCCGGAATGGCGCTGGATTCCTACGCCGGGGCACAGCCCGGGGCATATCTCGCTGTTCCGCGAACGGGACCGTACGCTGATTGCGGGAGACGCGATCATTACGGTCCAGCAGGAATCCGCGCTGGCGGTGATCAGCCAGGAGAAGGAGCTTCACGGACCGCCGATGTATTTTACCCCGGATTGGGATGCGGCAAGGGAATCGGTGCGCCGGCTGGAAGCGCTGAATCCTGCACTTGCGGTGACGGGGCATGGGGTGCCGATGTCGGGAGATGAACTGTCGGTATCGCTGAAGCGCCTGGCCCGGGATTTTGACGAGCTGGCTGTGCCGGAGCAAGGGCGTTACGTGGAAGAGAATCAGAAGCAATAGAGGAACCGATAGGACGAAAAATTCTCCTAACCTAACTCTTCATGAGGTTAATCGTTAACGGGCTGGTGTAATATCGGCTAGCCTTGGATGTTATCAGAGCTTGTCCTTGCGATTGCAGGACATGAGGAGTATGGGGTTAGCGAAGTATCGGATAAGTGATATGAGGCCGTTTTGCTGCCGCCTTAAGGTGGAGCCAAAGCGCGCCTCTTTTTTTGTGGAAAATACGGGGAGGAGGTTATAATAGGGATACAGAGGAAGGGGAGAGCTATGAAAGTATTGGTATTGGCGGAGAAGCCGTCCGTGGCTAAGGAAATTGCCCGGGTGATGGGCAGCCGCGAGAAGCATAAGAGCTATTTCGAAGGACCGAAATACGTCGTAACCTGGGCGCTCGGGCATTTGATCGGCCTGGCGGAGCCGGAGGACTATGATAAAAAATATCAGACCTGGGCGCTGGAGGATTTGCCGATTCTGCCGGATTCCATGCGGCTTAAAGTGCTCAGAGAGACCAGCCATCAATACAAGAACGTGCAGCATCTGATGAAACGCCAGGATATCGGCGAGCTGATCATTGCGACGGATGCCGCCCGCGAGGGCGAGCTGCTGGCGCGCTGGATTCTGAAAATGGCGAAGTGGAACAAGCCCTTCAAGCGGCTGTGGATATCATCCCAGACGGATAAGGCGATCAAGGAAGGCTTTGCTTCCCTGAAGCCGGGCCAGCAGTTCGACCGCCTGTACGAGTCGGCGCGGTGCCGGGCGGAGGCGGATTGGATGGTCGGGCTGAACGTGACGCGGGCGCTGACCACGAAATTTAATGCCCAGCTCTCGGCGGGCCGGGTTCAGACGCCGACGCTTGGCATGATTATGGACCGGGAGAAGGAAATCATAAACTTCCGCTCCCAGGAATATGAGACGCTGCAGGTCGATCTCGGCAGCTTCGAGGCTTCCTGGCGGGCAGCCGGGGGAGACGGCCGTCTGTTCGAGAAGGAGCGCGCAGCGAAGCTCAAGCAGAAGCTGGAGGGCGCCTCGGGGAAGATTGTCAGCGTGAAAAAGAGCGAGAAGAACGAGCCGCATCCGTTAGCGTACGATTTGACCGAGCTGCAGCGGGATGCGAACCGCCGGTTCGGCTTCTCGGCCAAGCAGACGTCGAACGTCCTGCAGCGGCTGTACGAGCAGCATAAGCTCGTGACCTATCCGCGTACGGACAGCCGTTATTTGACCTCCGACATGGTCGGAACGCTGAAGGAGCGGCTGTCGAGCATCGCGGTGGGGCCCTATGCGGCGCTGGCCCGTCCGCTGCTCCGCAAGAGCCTGTCGCCGGGCAAGCGGGTCGTAGACGACAGCAAGGTAACGGATCACCATGCGATTATCCCGACGGAGCAGACGGTGCTGCTGAACCAGCTCACGGCGGATGAGCGTAAGCTGTACGACCTTATCGTCCGCCGCTTCATCAGCCTGTTCTATCCGCCGGCACGGTACGATCAAGTCGCCGTCACCGTTCAGATCGAAGGCGAGACGTTTCATGCGAAAGGGACGACGGTCAAAGACAGCGGGTGGCGCGAGGTGTACGGCGGCGATTATGACGATGACGCTGATGGCGAGGATGACGACGCACAAGGTTCGGCTCCGGGAGGCAAGCTGCTGCCCGAGCTGAAGGAAGGCCAGCCGGTGAAGGTTGCCCGCTGCATCCTGAAGCCGGGGCGCACCCAGCCGCCGAAGCGCTACACGGAGGCGGCGCTCCTGTCGCAGATGGAGAAGCACGGCCTCGGCACGCCGGCGACGCGGGCGGACATCATCGAGAAGCTGGTCAGCTCGGATACGATCGAGCGCCAGGGCTCGTCCCTGCATCCGACCGGGAAGGGCAAGCAGCTCATCGAGCTGGTGGCGCCGGAGCTGCGGACGCCGGAGCTGACCGCCCGCTGGGAAGCCGAGCTGGAGCGGATCGCGAAGGGGCAGGGCAAGCCCGAGCCGTTCCTGCGGGGCATCCGGGATATGACGAAGAAGCTGGTAACCGAGGTCAAGGGAAGCGATGTGGAATACAAGCCGCATAACGTCTCGAACAGCCACTGCCCGGACTGTGGCACGCGTCTGCTCGAGAAGAAGACGAAGCGCGGCAAGCTGCTCGTCTGCCCGAGCGAGGACTGCGGCTACAAGCGCTCCGGCGAGAAGCGGCTGTCGAACCGGCGCTGCCCGCAGTGCCATAAGAAGATGGAGCTGAAGGAAGGCAAGGCCGGCATGTATGTCCAGTGCCTTGGCTGCGGCATTACCGAAACGCTCAAAAAGGACGCGAAGCATGTGAACAAGCGCGAGGAACGGAAGCTGCTCCAGCAATACAGCAAGCCGGAGTCGATCGGCTCGAACCTCGGCGAACTGCTGAAGGCTGCGCTTGAGCAGAAGGGGAAGGAATAGGTACGGAGCGCAAGGCACGGCAAAACGTATTTCGTTAATCTTTGCTCCTGTCCGCATAACCTCCGGGACAATAGCCCATTCTACGGACAGGAGGTGAAGGGCATGCCGAACCATAAAGCAAGAAAAACGGAGAACCAGCAAAACAAGGCAAGCATTCTCGAAGAGAGCAAAACCTTGAAACCGAAGAAGGCTGCGGACTATGTTCCGAGCCTGAATGAGATTCCGAAGGGTGAATCGTAAGCTTTGGGACGGGACAGACCCTTTAATCATTCTTTTTTTGCCGTCTTATAAGAAGGCCCGGCGCTTTATTCGGCCGGCGTCGCTCTTATGGGCGGCTTCTTACGCTTTTCGTCTGCATATCCCGCCAAGGAATTATGCGATCGCTGCGACGGCATGGATCTTCAACACATGCGATCGTGTCACAACGTCACACACGCTATCCCTCACTCACCAAGGAGGGGAGTTTTCCGGTGTACTTCTATATCATGCAGATTTATAATATGGTGAGAACGTTAGTATACAGGCCGGGGTCGTGCGTAAAAGACCGATTGAACCGGCTGGTCATGGGGGGCGGGAGCATTCGTGAGAACCGCGTTGATTGTATGGTTTATATTCATTAATGCGGTTGCCTATCTGGTGATGTCCGAGGACAAGCGGCGTGCCAGGCTGGGACGGGACCGCGTTCCGGAACGGACGCTGTTTCTGCTGGCTGCGGTCGGCGGCGCTTTAGGCGCATGGATAGCGATGTATCGGAAGCGTCATAAAACAAGGCATTTATCGTTCAAGATCGGCATACCGCTGCTGTTGTTTTTGAACGCGGTGCTGTACGGGTATTTCTGGAGGTAATCTTAGTCGGTTCCTACATACGAGATTACACTTAAAGCAAGTTAGACGGCTCGGTTCAAACAGAGGCATTATGGGTAAATAAATAATATTACAGTAGGTCTTCAGTCTTATCACATAGGAAAGAGGTGGCCTGTATGCTGTTTACGAACATTCTACTGGCTTACGACGGCTCCAAAGCGGCAAATAAAGCACTCGGACGCGCGGTCGAGCTGACCCAGGCGAATCCGGACGCTACGCTGCATGTGGTTCATGCTTATGATTTTCCGCGTTTTTTTGTCGGGGAAGGACTGGCTCCGATTCCGGCTTCACTGAATAAAGACGTTTACGATATTGCGGTGCAGACGACAGAAGAAATCAAGGAGCGCATCGAGCATTCGGGTGTGAACGGCCAGGTCAACATGATACAGGGAGCCCCTGCCGAAGTGATTCTGGAATATGCCAAACAGAACGACATCGATCTTATCGTGATCGGCAGCCGCGGCTTAGGCGGCATTCGCGAGTTCGTGCTCGGGAGCGTAAGCCACAATGTTGTCCAGCATGCAACCATCCCGGTGCTTGTTGTGAAATAGAGGCTGGTTCAATCAAATGTGAGACATACAATAATAGAGGCACTCTAGCAGATCATGGATCTTGCGAGAGTGCCTTCTTTTTTTCATTTGAGATGCGAAGTGTTGTTATGTGGGCGTTCCTCCCGATGGCTTGTGGTCGGTATGCATGGTTCAATCCCCGCGCAGGGATTCTGTTTACATGTTAACGCAGCCATGATGATATGTTTGGTTAAATACGAACATTATATTTTCAATATTTGAGAATGTTCGGGTTTAGGTTGACATGGGGTGTTAGAGATTGATAAACTGAGGATGTTGAGGTTCAAAAGAACTTATTTAGTGTGATTAATGATTGAGCAAGATTAATGAAATTGTGGGTTTTACAAAAATTCTAGAATTAAATATTTCTCGTATAAAGCCGGGGATATGGCCCGGAAGTCTCTACCCGGAAACCGTAAATTTTCGGACTACGAGGGAGTACACACGGTGCGGCAGGATGAGCGGGCCAGGGCTTCAAAGCTTGATGACCGCTTCTTGGGCGGGTCAGCTTGATCGTTAAGCTCGTTTTCCCACCATGTCTTTTTTGACATCGGGCGGCAGCGTCGTATTCCTTGATTGTCCGAGACCTGCACAGCTTTGTGTTTACGGGATCGGACTTTTTTCATCTGTATCGAATGCGCGTGACTGGCTTCCCGCAAAGATTTTCGAGGAAACAGCGGTTAGCGCCGGAGGCTTTGCAGGGAATTTCAATGTTACCGAGATTAATCATGAGAAAGCGGGGGTACTCATGGCAGCACAAGTTGGAGTCATTATGGGCAGCAAGTCGGATTGGGCGACGATGTCCGAGGCATGCAAGGTGTTAGATGAATTGGAAATTCCGTATGAGAAAAAGGTCGTATCCGCGCATCGCACGCCGGACCTGATGTTCCGGTACGCCGAAGAGGCGGAGGGCCGGGGAATTCGCGTCATTATCGCCGGCGCCGGCGGCGCGGCGCATCTTCCGGGAATGGTGGCCTCGAAGACGGTGCTGCCGGTCATCGGCGTGCCGGTGCAATCCAAATCGCTGAACGGACTGGATTCGCTCCTGTCGATCGTGCAGATGCCTGGTGGCATTCCCGTCGCTACCGTCGCGATCGGTACGGCGGGTGCCGTCAACGCAGGGCTGCTCGCCGCGCAAATATTGGGCGCTTCGGATGCGGATATCCGTGCCAGAGTGCAGGCACGCCGGGATCGGATTCGCGACGAAGTACTGGAAAGCGGCGATAGCCTATGACGGAGCGTCAGACATTGCAGCAGACGGCTGCCGGGAGACGGCTTCTGCCGGGCTCGGTGATCGGCGTCCTCGGCGGCGGCCAGCTGGGCCGCATGATGGCGCTGGACGGAGTCAAAATGGGGTATTCGTTCGTCACCCTCGACCCGACTCCAAATTCGCCGCTCGGACAGATTTCCGAGCAGATTACGGCAGGCTATGACGATGTGGAAGCCGCACGCAAACTAGCGGAGCAGGCGGATGTCATTACGTACGAATTCGAGAATGTGGATGCGGGCGTGGCCAAGCTGCTGGAGGAGCAGTCTTACGTGCCCCAGGGCAGCAAGCTTCTGTATACGACGCAGCATCGGCTGCGCGAGAAGGCGGCGATTGAAGCGGCAGGCGTGCCGGTCGCCCCGTATCGTGAGATCAACAGTTTGGAAGATTTACAATCCGCAGCAGCCGAGCTTGGACTTCCATGCGTGCTAAAGACGGCTACCGGAGGTTATGATGGTAAGGGGCAAGCCGTTCTTCGCAGCGAGGAGCAATTGCAGCCGGCGTACGAGACGCTGGCGGTCGGCGGGGCTGAGCTTGTGCTGGAGAAGTTCGTGAAGTTCGCCTGCGAGATTTCCGTTATCGCGGCGCGCACGCCAAGCGGCAGCGTCAAGAGCTTCCCGCCGGCGGAGAACGTGCATGTCAACAATATACTGCATCTATCCATCGTCCCTGCGAGAGTGCCAAGCGATATTCAGCTCAGGGCCCGCCAGCTTGCCGAACGCGTGGCAGAGGGCTTGAACGCGGTAGGGCTCCTGGCCGTGGAGATGTTCGTGACGGAGGAAGGGGAGCTGTACGTGAACGAGCTTGCGCCCCGTCCGCACAACTCCGGCCACTATACGATGGAGGCCTCTGCAACGTCGCAATTCGAGCAGCATGTCAGAGCGATCTGCGATCTGCCGCTAGGTGATACGACATTGCTGAGCCCTGTGGTCATGGTGAACGTGCTGGGTCAGCATTTGGAAGCAGCGGTGCAGCGCTTCGGCGAACATGACGAGCTCGCCGAGTCGCTTGGCGTCGTGCCGAAGCTTCATCTGTACGGCAAGAGCGAGGCAAAGGCCAATCGCAAGATGGGACACATCAACCTGTTATGCGGGGATGTCAGGGACGCCTTGGAGTGGGTAGAGAAAACTAATATTTGGAGGCAGGATTAAACGATGATTGAACGTTACAGCAGACCGGAAATGCGGGCGATCTGGACCGAGGAGAACAAATTCAGAGCATGGCTGGAGGTTGAGCTTTGCGCATGCGAGGCTTGGGCCGAGCTCGGGGTAATCCCGAAGGAAGATACGGTGAAGCTTCGCCAGAATGCATCCTTTGATATCGAACGGATCTATGAAATCGAGCAGGAAACGCGGCATGACGTGATCGCCTTTACCCGCGCCGTATCGGAGACTCTTGGCGACGAGCGGAAATGGGTTCATTACGGGCTGACCTCCACGGACGTGGTGGATACCGCGATGGGTTATCTGCTGAAGCAGGCAAATGAAATTCTGGAGCAGGACATTCTTCGGTTTATCGGTATTTTGAAGGAGAAAGCCATTGCCTACAAATACACGCCGATGATGGGCAGAACGCATGGCGTTCACGCAGAGCCGACCACGTTCGGTCTGAAAATGGCGCTGTGGCACGAGGAAATGATCCGCAACCTGGAGCGCTTCCGCCATGCTGCCGACGGCGTGCAGTACGGCAAAATTTCCGGAGCGGTCGGCACCTATGCCAACATCGACCCGTACGTTGAGGAATTCGTCTGCCGCAAGCTGGGCACAAAGCCTGCGCCGATCTCCACGCAGACGCTGCAGCGTGACCGCCATGCGGAATATATGGCGACGCTGGCGCTGATCGCGACATCGCTGGAGAAGTTTGCAACCGAAGTGCGCGCGCTGCAGAAGAGCGAGGTGCGTGAGGTGGAGGAAGCTTTTGCAAAAGGGCAAAAGGGCTCCTCGGCTATGCCGCATAAGCGCAACCCGATCGGCTCGGAGAACATCTCCGGTCTGGCTCGCGTGATCCGGGGCCACATGGTATCCGCTTACGAGAATGTGTCGCTGTGGCACGAGCGGGATATTTCCCACTCCTCCGTGGAACGCATCATCCTGCCGGACGCCACGATGCTGCTGAACTATATGCTGAACCGTTTCGGCAATATCGTGAAGAACCTGACGGTCTTCCCTGAGAACATGAAGCGCAACATGGCCCGTACGTACGGCGTGCCATTCTCCGGCCGCCTTCTGACGAAGCTGATCGACAAGGGCTTCAGCCGCGAGCAGGCGTACGATACCGTACAGCCGCGTGCCATGCAGGCATGGGAGGAGCAGCGTCAATTCCGCGAAATCGTAGAGGCGACTCCCGCTATTACGGAAGTGCTCAGTCCCGAGGAAATCGAGGATGCCTTTAATCCAAGCTGGCATCTGAAGCATGTCGATACGATTTTTGCCAAGCTCGGCCTGGAATAGTTTAAGGCGCGGATTTATCCGCTTTTTACAATAAGCATGGAGAAGATCGATTTCTGCAAATCAGAATGATTTAGAAGTGCAGCAGTCTCCTGAATAAAAGCCTTCCAAACGGAATGCTGGCATTGCAAGCATAGGCCGTCCCCGGATTTCAACGAGCAATTGCGGGAATCCGGGGACTGTGCCCCGAAGCGCTGGAAACGAATTTTGCAAGATCGTGTAATAAACAGGCAGACAATCTGTAGTCTAATGGGAGGATCCTATGACATTACCGGCATTATCGACCGCCGCCCACCTGATCAACGCACCGCTGCTTTATAAGGGCAAGGTCCGTGAGCTTTATGATTTGGGTGAGCATGTACTCATCGTAGTAACCGACCGCATTTCCGCTTTTGACTATGTCCTGGAGCCGCCCGTACCGGCTAAGGGAACCGTGCTGAATAAGCTGAGCGCCTTCTGGTTTGAACAGACGAAGGACCTGATCGCCAACCATATGGTGCATACCGACGTGAACCGGCTCGGGGATGCCGTGAAGGACAAAACGCTGCTGGACGGACGGATCATGGTATGCCGCAAGGCCGAGCGCATTGATATCGAATGCGTAGTCCGGGGATATATTACCGGCGGTGGCTGGCGGCAATATCAGTCCACGGGCGAGGTTAACGGCATTAAGCTGCCGGAGGGCCTGCGCAAGAACGAGGCGTTTCCGGAGCCGATCTTCACGCCGGCTGCGAAGAACGATGTCGGTCACGACGAAGACATCTCGCTCGGCCGGATGAAGGAGCTTGTGGGTGAGGAGCTGGCTCTGCAGCTGCAGGACAAAAGCTTGATGCTCTACACATTCGCCCGCGACTACTGCCGGAAGCACGGCATCATTCTTGCCGATTGCAAGTTCGAGTTCGGATTGATCGACGGCGAGATCGTCCTGATCGACGAAATTTTCACGCCGGATTCCTCCCGTTTCTGGGATGAAGCGAACTATGCGCTGGACATTGAGATCGACAGCATGGACAAGGAGCCTGTACGCACGTACCTCGCTTCTTCCGATTGGGACAAGAACAGCGAGCCGGATCCGCTTCCGCTGCATGTGGTGGAGGAGACGATACGCCGTTATACCGATATTTACCGCCGGCTGACGGCAGCAAGCTTGTAATACGAGCAGTCCTTTATACCATTTATTATTTCGAGGAGGAGCAGGAGAACATGTTGAAAGCTAAGGTCTACGTCACGATTAAACAGAGCGTTTTGGATCCGCAAGGGGTCGCGGTGCAGGGGGCGCTTCATTCGATCGGCTACAAGGAAGTGGAGAGCCTGCGGATCGGTAAGTATATGGAGCTTGAGCTGAATACGGATAACCGTGAAGAGGCTGAGCAGCGCGTCAAGGAAATGTGCGAGAAGCTTCTGGCGAATACGGTGGTCGAGAACTACCGTTATGAATTGGAGGGCTAAAACCATGAGATTTGCAGTGCTGGTCTTTCCTGGCTCCAATTGTGATATTGACTGTTACAAAGCGGTGGAAGAGACAATCGGGCAGCCGGTGGATTATGTATGGCATACGGCAACGGATTTATCCGCGTACGATTGCATCTTGGTGCCCGGCGGGTTCTCCTATGGGGATTACCTGCGGTGTGGTGCGATTTCCCGGTTCGCCCCGGTTATGAACGAGGTGGCGAAGGCGGCAGAAGAGGGCAAATATATTCTTGGCATCTGCAACGGATTTCAGATTTTAACGGAGGCGGGGCTCCTTCCGGGGGCGCTGCGCCGCAACGAAACGATGAAATTCCGCTGCCATGACAGTGTCCTGAAAGTGGTCAACAACTCAACGCCGTTCACGCGCGAGTATGCGGAAGGTCAGGAGATCGTCATTCCGATCGCGCACGGCGAGGGCAACTATTACTGTGATGAAGAAACGCTGAAAAAGCTTCGGGACAACCGGCAAATCGTATTTACGTATCAAGATAATCCGAACGGCTCCGTCGCGGATATCGCAGGCATCTGCAACGAACGCGGCAACGTGATCGGCATGATGCCGCATCCGGAGCGGGCGGTAAGCAGCCTGCTCGGTTCGGAGGACGGCAAGGCAATGTTCACATCCATATTACAGGCATGGAGGGATACTCATGGCGCAGCAAACGTCCGTTAAGGAACCGACGGCAGAACAGATTGCAGAGCATCAGATTTACAAACAGATGGGAGTTTCGGACAGCGAGTACGAGTTGATCTGTTCCTTCATGGGACGCAAGCCAAACTATACCGAGATCGGCGTGTTCAGCGTCATGTGGTCCGAGCACTGCGCATACAAAAACTCCAAGCCGCTGCTGCGCCGCTTCCCGACCAGCGGACCACGCGTTCTGATGGGACCCGGCGAAGGCGCGGGCATCGTCGATATCGGCGACAACCAGGCGGTTGTATTCAAAATCGAGAGCCATAACCACCCTTCGGCCGTTGAGCCATACCAAGGCGCTGCTACTGGCGTGGGCGGCATTATCCGCGATATTTTCTCCATGGGTGCAAGACCTGTTGCGATCCTGAACTCCCTTCGCTTCGGCAAGCTGGAGAGCGATCGCGTGAAGTACTTGTTTGAGCATGTTGTATCCGGGATTGCCGGCTACGGCAACTGCATCGGAATTCCGACGGTCGGAGGCGAGGTTGTCTTCGACGAGAGCTATGAAGGCAATCCGCTGGTCAACGCGATGTGCGTCGGCATTATCGATCATGACAAAATCCAGCGCGGTGTAGCTAAAGGGGTCGGCAATCCGGTCTTCTACGTCGGACCGCCGACCGGACGCGACGGCATTCACGGGGCAACGTTCGCTTCCGTCGAATTGACGGAGGAGTCCGAAGCGAACCGCACGGCCGTTCAGGTTGGCGATCCGTTCATGGAGAAGCTCGTCATGGAAGCCTGCCTTGAGCTGATCGACTCCGGCATCGTGCTCGGCATTCAAGATATGGGCGCGGCAGGCCTGACCTGCTCCAGCGCGGAAATGGCAAGCAAAGCGGGTAACGGGCTTGAGCTGTATCTGGATCAAGTTCCGCAGCGCGAGGAAGGCATGACGCCTTACGAAATGATGCTGTCGGAATCGCAGGAGCGGATGCTGTTCGTTGTCGAGCCTCAGCATGAAGCGCAGGCGCGTGAAATTTTTGAACGCTGGGGCGTGATTTGCGCCAAGGTCGGAAAGGTGACCGATGACGGCCGTCTGAAGCTGTTCCACCACGGCGAAGTCGTCGGCGACATGCCGGTTACGGCTCTCGTCGACGAGTGCCCTGTATATAATAAACCGTCCGAGGTGCCTGCTTATTACAAAGAGCAAGCCTCGGTCGACACGCTCCGATATGACGAAGTGAAGGATCTGGGAGGAGCGCTGAAGCAAGTGCTCGGCTCGCCAAGCCTTGCAAGCAAAGCATGGGTGTATAACCAATACGATTATATGGTCCGTACCAGCACCGCCGTTCGTCCGGGCTCGGATGCGGCCGTCGTGACCGTTCACGGCACGCGCAAGGCGCTGGCGATGACAACAGACTGCAACGGACGTTATGTATATCTTGACCCAGAGCTCGGCGGCAAGATCGCCGTCAGCGAAGCGGCGCGCAATATCGTATGCTCCGGCGCCGAGCCGCTGGCGATCACGGACAACTTGAACTTCGGAAGTCCGGAGAAGCCGGATATTTTCTGGCAGATGGAGAAGGCCGTGGACGGCATGGCGGAAGCCTGCCGCGAGCTGGGGACGCCGGTGATCGGCGGCAACGTTAGCTTGTATAACGAGAACGCCAAAGGCGCGATTTACCCGACGCCGGTTGTCGGCATGGTCGGCCTGATCCACGACACGGATCATATTACGACGCAAGGCTTCAAGAACGAAGGCGACCTGATTTATGTACTCGGCGAAACCTATGCCGAGCTTGGCGGCAGCGAGTTCCAGGCCGTGGTGCATGGCGTGTCCGAGGGACGGCCGCCGCAGCTCGATTTGGAGAAAGAAAAGAAGCTGCTTAGCGGCGTGCTGAAAGCGATCCAAGCCGGCCTCGTTCAATCGGCGCATGACGTGTCGGAAGGCGGACTTGCCGCAGCGCTTGCGGAGAGCTGCATCAGCGGCAATGTCGGCGCGACGATCGAATGGTCGACCGACCTTCGCAGCGATATCGCTCTCTTCAGCGAAAGCCAATCCCGGATCGTATTGTCCGTATCCCCGGACCATAAAAATGCGCTGGAGAACCTCCTTCAAGAGTCCGGCGTTCCATTCCACGCGCTTGGCGTTGTTGGCGGAAGCAAGCTCAGCATGAACATTAACGGTGCTTCTGCGCTGAATGAATCCGTGGAGGCTTTGAAATCCGTCTGGGAGGATGCCATTCCATGTCTCATGAACTGATACCCGAAGGATTATGGACAGGGGATTACTACAATGAGGGAACAGGTAAGAGCGATATATTCGATACACTAAAAGAAGAGTGCGGCGTATTCGGAGTGTTTGGTCATCCCGATGCCGCCTCCCTATCCTATTACGGGCTGCATGCCCTGCAGCACCGGGGAGAGGAAAGCGCAGGCATCTGCGTGGCCGACGGGGACAGTTTCAATTATCACCGCGACATGGGCCTCGTGAAGGAAGTATTCGACAAGGATAAGCTGGAATCGCTCAAGGGAAACATGTCGATCGGGCATGTACGTTATTCCACCAGCGGAGACAGCCGGATTACCAACGCACAGCCCCTTGTCTTCAAATACCGGGAAGGCAATCTGGCGATTGCCACGAACGGCAATATCGTGAATGAGCCGATGCTCCGGCGCGAATTGGAGAAGGCAGGCTCGATCTTCCAGACGACGAGCGATACCGAAGTCATTGCGCACTTGATCGCGCGTTCGCCGAAGGATTTCGTCGAAGCGGCGAAGGACGCGCTGCAGCGTCTAGTCGGCGGCTTTGCATTCCTGCTGATGACCAATGACAAGCTGCTGGTTGCCTCCGATCCAAACGGACTGCGTCCGCTGACGATGGGACGCCTCGGCGACGCGTATATTTTCACATCCGAGACGTGTGCTCTCGAAGTGATCGGCGCGGAGACGATTCGCGATGTCGCTCCGGGGGAACTGCTCATTCTTGACCGCGAAGGCTTGCGTGAGGAGCGTTATACGGCGCCGGGCCGCAAAGCGCTGTGCGCGATGGAATACATTTATTTCTCCCGCCCGGACAGCGACCTGAACGGCTCGAATCTGCATTCGGCCCGCAAGCGGATGGGAAGCCGGATGGCATTGGAGTCTTTTATCGACGCGGACGTCGTGACAGGCGTTCCCGATTCCAGCATATCGGCAGCCATCGGCTACGCCGAGCAGACCGGCATTCCTTATGAGCTGGGTCTGATCAAGAATAAATACACGGGCCGGACGTTCATCCAGCCGAGCCAGGAGCTGCGGGAGCAGGGCGTGAAGATGAAGCTTAGCGCCGTGCGCCGCGTGGTCGAAGGCAAACGGGTCGTCATGATTGACGATTCGATCGTGCGGGGAACCACCTCCCGCCGGATCGTCAACCTGCTTCGCGAAGCGGGGGCAACCGAGGTGCATGTCCGGATTACTTCGCCGCCGTTCAAAAATCCCTGCTTCTACGGCATCGACACGCCGGACCGCAGGGAGCTGATCGCTTCTTCCAAGAGCATCGAGGAAATTTGCCAGGAGATCAATGCCGACTCCTTGTCGTTCCTTAGTGTGGAGGGGCTGATCTCGGCCATCGGCGGTTACGACGAGCAGAGCTATAAAGGCGGTTTATGCCTTGCTTGCTTCGACAATGATTACCCGACACCAATTGATTTTGACGGGGAAGAGAAGATGGGCTGCAGCTGTTAAGGGTTAGCTGCTAAGTACTAAGTGCTGAGTTAAGTGCTATGAGCTAGAGTGCTGTGAGCTCAGTGCTCAGTGCTCAGTGCTCAGTCTTGGGCCAAGTGCTATGAGCTATGAGCTATGAGCTATGAGCTATGAGCTAAGTGTTCAGACTGCGGTTGCTAAGGGGGGCGTCACTAGCCTTCATGGCCAACGATAACAATCCTATCTTCCTCCTGTCTTTTCTTTCTTAGTGGCGTTCTCGGGAAGCGGGACCTCATGAGCCGACTTTTCGTACAAAACCATGGAGATACCTGGTATGAGGCCCAAGATACGTCACGTCATTCCTATTGAGTATCGACGCAGGGACTTGAGACCAAGGGGAATGGCGAACAGGACTTATCTCCGTATTTGGCTGTTGTGTTGCACCGTTTAGCGGATGATTGATTAAGGCCATAAATGATTAGTGCACTGATTCTTTCTTTTAAATGAAAAGGAGTGTTAGACGCGTGTCGGATACTTACAAACAAGCAGGCGTAGATATCGCAGCAGGCAACGAAGCGGTAGAGCGGATGAAAAAGCATGTCAAAACGACATTCAGACCTGAAGTCATGACGGATCTCGGCGGTTTCGGCGCCCTGTTCAAGCTGAATAAAGAACAATATGAAGAGCCGGTACTCGTCTCGGGCACCGATGGCGTTGGCACGAAGCTGAAGCTTGCATTCGCGATGGACCAGCATGACACCATCGGAATCGATGCGGTAGCCATGTGCGTGAACGACATTGTGGTGCAAGGCGCGGAACCGCTCTTTTTTCTCGACTATTTGGCCTGCGATAAGGTGATTCCTGCCAAAATCGAATCGATCGTCAAAGGCATTGCCGATGGCTGCAACCAAGCCGGCTGCTCCCTGATCGGCGGGGAGACGGCGGAAATGCCGGGCATGTACAGCGAGGGGGAGTATGACATTGCCGGCTTCACGGTGGGCATTGTCGACAAGCCCAAAATGATTAACGGCTCGAATATCGCGGCGGGCGATACCGTGATCGGCCTGGCTTCCAGCGGGGTGCACAGCAATGGGTTCTCGCTCGTGCGGAAGCTGCTTCTGGAGGATTCCGGGTACTCGCTGCAGCAGGAGATTCCCGAATTGGGGGGACGCCTTGGCGACGTGCTGCTGGCACCGACCAAAATCTACGTCAAACCGCTGCTGGGCTTGCTGAAAGAGATCGAAGTGAAGGGCATGGCACATATTACGGGCGGCGGATTCATCGAGAACATTCCGCGTATGCTGCCGGATGGCGTCAATGTCGACATTGAGTACGGAACCTGGCCGATTCTGCCGATCTTCAAGCTGATGCAGGAGAAGGGCAGCATCTCCAATAAAGACATGTTTACGACATTCAATATGGGGATCGGCATGGTTCTTGTCGTGAACGAGAGCGATGCGGATCAAGCGCTGGCGTATCTCCGCTCGGCGGGTGAAGAGCCTTACGTGATCGGCCGCGTTACGGAAGGCGAGCGTGTCGTCACCTTTACGGGGGCTAAAGTGTAATGAAGGCCAATCGGATTGCGGTATTCGCTTCCGGGAGAGGCAGTAATTTTCAGGCTTTGGTGGAGGCTCAGCGAAAGGGCTTGCTGGGAGCGGAAATCCGGCTGCTAGTCTGCGACAAGCCGGAGGCTCCCGTCGTAGAGCTGGCGAAGGCAGCGGATGTTGACGTGTTTGTTTTTCAACCGAAAGCTTATGCCTCGAAGGAAGCGTATGAGCGCGAAATTGTGACGGAGCTGGACCGCCGGGACGTGGATTTGCTCGTGCTTGCCGGATACATGCGGCTGCTCAGTCCATCGTTTGTCGAAACGTACAGCGGGCGAATCGTCAATATCCATCCGTCCCTGCTGCCGGCTTTCCCTGGCAAGGATGCCATCGGCCAGGCAATCGAGTACGGCGTGAAGATGACGGGGGTAACCGTGCATTTTGTAGACGGAGGCATGGATACAGGTCCCGTCATTGCCCAGCGGGCTGTCGAAGTACGGGAAGGCGATGACGCGGCTGCGCTGGCGGAACGGATCCATGAGGTCGAACAGAAGCTGTATTATGAAGTCGTATCGTGGTTCGCCGAGGGCCGGGTTTCGCTGAACGGGCGGCATGTGACTATAGCTGATAAAGTACAGGAAGTCGAACATTAGGTTGCGTAAAATCTAACTTAGGGCTAGTAAATCTAGTATGTTGGTATTCTGGCAGGTTCGCTGTAGGCTCGCTACAGGTTCGTGCAGGTTCGATGCCGATGATTTGTTCCTTTAACGCGAGTGCTGACGGATATGGATGGATTATTTCCGGGCGGTTTTCTTCTAAAAGAGGACAAGCTTGCACAGCCAATCGACATGTTCGATATTTCTCGGGAAATAATTTGGAATTATCGTGTATCGACAGCATCTTCGGATTCAAGACAGGCCGTTTTTGCAGAACGAGGCGACAGAAAACGTTGTGTTGAGTAGGACAGGCATTTCTCGGACCGCGCAGCGGGGCGAGGTGAAGAGTAGCCGCCAACAAGACCCTTTTAAGTACTTGTTGGGCCGAAAAGGAGCCGAAAGCCGCCAACAAGTCCCTTTTAGGCACTTGTTGAGTCGAAAAGGCACCGAAAACCGCACACAAGACCCTTTTAAGTATTTGTTGAGCCGAAGTCGCAGTGCGGCTAGGATGCGACGGACGATCCCTTTTTCAAGGGGAAAAAGGGATTGAGCAGTTTCTCGCAAGATGGCGGATGTCGTAAGGTAAGAGTTTTTTTCATTCAAATGAGGGGGTATGGACGTGGGTATCAAAAGAGCATTGGTCAGCGTTTCGGATAAAACCGGCATCGTGGAATTTTGCCGTGAGTTGTCTTCATTGGGTGTAGAGATTATTTCGACAGGAGGAACCAAGAGTCTGCTCGCCAAAGAAGGCGTTCCTGTCATCGGCATTTCGGATGTGACAGGCTTCCCTGAAATTTTAGACGGCCGCGTAAAGACGCTCCATCCTGCGGTGCACAGCGGGCTGCTCGCGATTCGCGACAGTGAAGATCATCAGCGTCAGATGAAGGAGCTGGGCCTGGATTACATTGACCTCGTGGTCGTGAATCTGTATCCGTTCCAGGAGACGATTGCCAAGCCGGATGTCGAGTATGAGGATGCCATCGAGAATATCGACATTGGCGGACCGACGATGCTGCGCTCGGCTGCGAAAAACCATGCATTCGTAAGCGTTGTTGTCGACGCAGCGGACTACGGCCAGGTGATCGAGGAGGTCCGTGCAGGCGGAGATACGACATTGGAAACACGCAAACGGCTTGCAGCCAAGGTGTTCCGCCACACGGCCGCTTACGACACATTAATCTCCGAATATTTGTCGAACGTAACCGGCGATCCGCTCCCTGAACGCTTCAGCGTCACTTATGAAAAAATCCAGGATCTTCGTTACGGCGAAAATCCCCATCAAAAGGCGGCATTTTACCGCAAGCCGCTGGCACCTGCCGGTACGCTTACGACAGCCGAGCAGCTGCACGGCAAGGAGCTGTCCTACAATAACATCAATGACGCGAACGCCGCGCTGCAGATCGTTAAGGAATTCGACGAGCCTGCGGTCGTTGCCGTGAAGCACATGAATCCGTGCGGCGTCGGAATTGGCGCAAATGTATTGGAAGCTTACAAAAAAGCGTACGACGCGGACCCAACCTCCATCTTCGGCGGGATCGTAGCCGCGAACCGGACGATCGATGCGCCTACGGCCGAGCTGCTTAAGGAAATTTTCCTTGAAATTATCCTGGCCCCGGATTTTACGCCGGAAGCGCTCGAAATTCTGACGAAGAAGAAAAACATCCGCCTGCTGAAAATGGGCGAGTTCGGTTCGGCGAAGGAGCGTCAAAGCACGCTCGCCGTTACGACGATTGAAGGCGGCATGATCGTTCAGGAGAGCGACGTGCATTCCCTGGATCCGGTTGACCTGAAGGTTGTGACCGACCGCGAGCCGACCGAAGCGGAGCTGAAGCAGCTGCTCTTCGGATGGAAGGTCGTAAAGCACGTGAAGTCCAACGCCATCGTATTGGCGGCAGACGATATGACCGTGGGCGTCGGCGCAGGACAAATGAACCGCGTAGGCTCGGCGCGCATTGCGGTTGAGCAGGCAGGCGAGAAAGCAAAGGGCGCTGTCCTGGCATCGGATGCGTTCTTCCCGATGGGAGATACGGTTGAACTGGCCGCGAAAGCAGGAATTACCGCCATCATTCAGCCGGGCGGCTCCATTAAGGATGAGGAGTCCATCAAGGCTGCAAACGAGCATGGCATCGCGATGGTATTCACCGGCGTAAGACACTTCAAACATTAATAACACCAGGAGCCCGGGCCCATCGCTGCTCGGGTTCTCACATCATTTGTGGGATAAACGATTTACGGAGTGAAATGATACGAACTTGTGTGGGATAACGATACCGTAGTAGATGATACGGACTCGTGCGGAGTAGACGATTTACCCAGTGAACCGATAGGGGCTTTTCCAAAATGGATAGGAATATGAGGAGGGGTAGCATGGATATTCTGGTCATCGGCGGCGGCGGCAGGGAGCATGCCATCGTATGGGCACTGGCGAAGAGCCCGAAGGCAGGCAAGATTTATTGCGCGCCCGGCAATGCAGGAATCGGCCAGTTGGCCGAGTGCGTGCCGATCGCTGTTTCGGAGTTTGACAAGCTGACGGCTTTTGCGGTGGAGAAGCAGGTGGGTCTCGTTGTGGTAGGACCGGACGACCCGCTGGCGGACGGCATCGTGGATGCGTTTGACAGCACGGGCATCCCGGTATTCGGTCCGCGCAAAAACGCCGCTGAAATCGAGGGCAGCAAGACGTTCATGAAGGATCTGCTTCATAAGTACGGCATTCCGACGGCAGCTTATGCGAAATTCGACGACTACGAGGAGGCGCTGGTCTACCTGCGCCGCCAAGGGGCGCCGATTGTGGTGAAAGCCGACGGGCTCGCAGCCGGCAAAGGCGTAACCGTGGCACGGACGCTGGAAGAAGCGGAGAAGGCGCTCAGCGACATTATGCAATCCAAGGTGTTCGGGGAAGCTGGCAGCCGGGTCGTGATCGAGGAGTTTCTTGAGGGCCAGGAGATGTCGATTTTGGCTTTTGTCGACGGGGAAACCGTCAAACCGATGTCTGCCGCCCAAGATCATAAGCCGGTATATGACGGCGACCAAGGACCGAATACCGGGGGCATGGGGACCTATTCCCCGCTGCCGCATATCGATCCTTCCATCATCGAGGAAGCGGTCGAAACGATCATCAAGCCGACGGCGAAAGCGATGGTAGCCGAGGGTCGTCCGTTCCGCGGCGTATTGTTTGCCGGCTTGATGATTACGCCGGACGGCAAGCCGAAAACGATCGAGTTCAATGCAAGATTCGGCGATCCGGAGACCCAGGTCGTGCTGCCTCGCCTCCAAACGGATTTGCTCGAGGTGTTCCTTGCGACCGTGAACGGAAAGCTTGCCGATCTGGAGCTCGAATGGAGCGAAGACGCAGCGGTATGCGTCATCCTGGCTTCCGGCGGATATCCTGCATCCTATCCGAAAGGCCTTGCCATCACTGGCCTGGACGAAGAGCAGGAAGGGACGATTGTATTCCATGCAGGAACCTCCCGCGATACCGATGGAACCTGGAGAACGAATGGCGGGCGTGTGCTCGGCGTGGTCGGTCTTGGAGCGGATATCGCTGCGGCACGGGCGAAGGCTTATGCACGGGCGGAGTCAATTGCGTTCGAAGGGAAGCATAACCGGACGGATATCGCGTTGAAGGCGCTGGTATAGAGCTTCTTTACAGTTGCTTGTTACAACATCATATGAGCAGGATCAAGAAAGGAGTCTTCGCGTATGAAGACTCCTTTTGCAATTCCCGGAGATTTAAAGAAGAACTCCCTCAACATTAATTTACGCGTTGTTCAACTCCTGTTTACCTAATATTAACTTTAAACAGGTAGGATATATTTATTAAATGGAAATTTAACCCTATTTCTTCTGACAAATTCAAGTGCAAGGAGGGATTACGATTCTAAGTGTATGGAGAAATTATGAATTCAGATGTAAGAAGTGATCATAAATTCAAATAAAAGGAGGGATTATGAAAGCATGAGCAAATAATCCCAATCGCTAGGTTCTGCTTTTCCTACGTCGAGCAGTGTGGCAGCAATTCCTGCAGCTCCTTCAAGAAGCCCGGCTTTGGTAAGCCATCGCATACGATTTGCCGTCCCTGGTTCCGCATCTTTATAGCCAAGAGGGGAGCTGGAGTCGAATCGTTGAAGCAGTCCGGCCATGAGCTGATCGATTAATGGCTCGATTCCCGGATCTTTGGTGGAGCTCCCCATTCGCAAGCACATAAGGAGAAGCCCGGACAGACCATGACATAACGAAGGGGAATCCATGCGATTCCTTTCGCATTCGTAGGAGACCGCATTGATAAAAGATTGGAGGGCAGTCTGTGCTAGGGTCGGGTTATTCAGGCTAATGGAAGAAAGATATAAGGCAGATGCTACACCAGGTGTTCCATAACACCAGGCTTCTCTTTGGCGAAGCAGCTTGTTATCGGTCATTAGCTCTTCGAAAGGAATGATATGCGGCCAATAGCATCCCCATTCATCCTCTAATTGTGAATCTAGTAACCATTCGGTGATATATTCGATTGCACGGTACTGCCCTGACACTTCAATTCCGTTGTTGTAAGCGACGGATAACAACGCTAGAGGCCCCGGAATCCCGTGTGCCATTCCACAGTTGAAGCTGCCTACTGGAAAATTGCGCTTATTGCCGGCAGAGGAGTCGAATTTAATGGGGGTAAACCAGCCTGGAACAATCTTGCCATCTGCACATATGGGTTCCGTAAGCTCGACAAGAAAGCGAAGGATGGGTTCAATTAACGGAACGATAATAGGGTCCGTTGCGTTCTTCAACAAGTATCTTCCAATGCCGCTCGCACCTGATATCGTGTCGTACAGCTCGACAGGTACCCCGTTCTTCTGATGCAGCAATTCCGTGCTTTCTCGCAGCCACCGCTCGACGACAGGTGACATCCAGCGATGGATCTGATTCAGGAATTGATTATAAAATTCTCCATGGTTCGAAGCAGCGAATACAGCAGATGCGATTCCAGCCCAGCCGCTATAGAGGGAAATATCTTGTGTTCCGTGCCTGGCAAGGTATGACTGGATTTCAACCAAATTGGAATGGATTGCCTGATTCCAATTTCCGGATCTATCGATGGTACGCCATAGTGATAAAAGATGAATATTGCCCGGGTAGCCGTGCGATAAGGAAACGCCTCCCCAAGGGAAGAATTCGGTGTCCGTCATAACGTTGTCTGCCGTATGAACAGATTCATATACGAATTTGGGATCACTCAAGCGAATCGCAATTTCTTTGCTGATCTCCATTCCCTTTTCATTTATGTACGATGAGCCTTGCTCTTTGACAAATAACATATCTTCTTTCACGCGCGTCTCCTCCTTATTGTTGCCTCAGAATTTTGCAGAATCCACACCTATCTAAATTATCGTAGAAGGTTCGATTGCCTGTCCTTAAAATCTATTTAATTATTCATTAATAATCGTTAAGGAGAGTCCAATAAATAAAGTTATATTTAAGATAATTATAAAGATTATTTAATATATGGATTGATATTATTTAATTGTAAATTAAAGGAGGTGAGATGATTGAACAACCAATTCGATCTGGACCTGCAAGTTGCGCAAAATGAGGTTGCACCAAATGAAGTACAACCTGCCAGCGGTCTTATTTGTACGCCATCATGCCTGACAGGAACATTGAATTGCAAAATCAGCTTGTCTTTCTGCAGAACCTGTTAATCATAGCATACGGGCAACAAAAGACACGGTTATTTTAAACCGTGTCTTTTCTCACGTATTTATATTTGAAGGGAGAAGGAAGCGATGTGAGGACAAGCTGTTTGAAGGAGCAATCTATTAGGATCAGTAAATTTATTGCCGAAAGGCTGATTGATCTTCCATATATAGAGAAGATTGCAATGAGCCCCGCAAATCATTCTCCTTCCAGGGGATCAGCCCCTTGGAATCCGATTTCCTTAGCCGACGGTATTCCGGGCATATGGGCATTATTTGCGGAATGGGATCGGCTTGAACCGGGTCAGGGCTGGAAGGGGGCTATTCATCAGCATTTATTGTCTCTATATAAAGCCACGCCGCTTCGTACTCCTGACATTTCACTTTTTTCAGGAGTAACAGGGGTCGCTTACGGACTGTTCATAGCATCCGATGATCGGACGAATTATTCACAAGCTCTCTCTCAATTAAATCAATATATAACAAGCCAATATGTCGAAAGACCGATTCTAGGCTTGGATTCACTCGATGTCATACGCGGCTTATGCGGTATTGCCAGATATGTGCTGGAGGCAAGCGGGTATGATGAGGACATGCGAGATATTGCCGTTCCTCTGATCATGAATATAGTCGGAAAATCCGGCGCCATGATGGATGATATCCGCTCTGGTATGGATCAACTGGTGCATCACGGCATGGCTCACGGGCTTGCCGGCACTCTTGCCTTATTGGTTACTGCTCTTCACAAGAGTGTTGAGGTTGAGAACCTGCAACATACGATCCATAGAATTGCTCACTATATGGTACAGCAAATACGAGAGGACCGATATGGGCGGTTCTGGCCGATGTCTTCCAGACCAGGCAGCTCATATCGAAGTGAAGGGGAAGAGATTAGGCAAATCGAAGGCTGGTGTCACGGCACTTTAGGAATCTCGTTTGCATTATTGCGGGCAGGAATCCATTGCAACAATGAGGGGTGGAAGAGGGTCGCTGCGGAAGCTGCAGGATCTGCCTTCAGGCTCGGAGAGAAGGAGCTCGGTTCCATGACGCCTTCATTTTGCCATGGACTAGCTGGTTTATTGCAGTTAGCCAACCATTGGCATGCGCTATGTGATATTCGGGAAGCTTCTTTGTTTTCAGACAAAGTGGCATCGCGATTGGTGAAAATGTTTGATGAGTCATGCCCCTTTGGTTATCGGGATCAAGAAGATGCAATAAGTACTGACAATCCGGGCTTGCTGCAAGGAGCCGTCGGAATTGCTTTGAGCTTGCTTGATTACGGAAAACGGGATGATCCGATGTATCTGGGAAAATGGAGAGAGTTATTTCTCATGTCATAGCTTGAGTTAAAGCAGGACTATTACTAACAGGGGGTTAATATGAAGAGAACAATTGTGGCTGTTTCACCTGATAGTCCCATTATGATGTTTCTAAACCGGATTACTCATTCTAGCAGCATTGAAGTATTATCCTGCGAATCCTTTAACCAAATTGAAATGATAACTGATCACCGATGTATGGGAGTACTTGTGTGTCAGAAGAATATAACCTTGAGAGACCTGTCAATTTGGCACAGGCTTCGAGAGAAGAGTGCTTTTCCTTTTGTATTTATCACACCGGGAAATAATGAACAGCTAGAATACGAGATTTTAAATCAGTTATTTTCTATTTCTGCCCAACCTGACGTGAAGAAAACAGGCCCGGAGCGAGAGGTCATTTATTTATCGCCCGATGTCATATTTGACCCGAGCTGCAAAATGATTTGGAAGCAGGGAGGAGGGCAAATGCTTACATTGATGGAATACAGGCTGCTTGAATATCTCCTGGAGTCCGGAGACTGGGTGATAAATATTGATCATATTATCAATAAGGTATGGGGAGTTGATACATTTACATCGTCGAATACAGTATATGTTCATATTCGAAAGTTGAGGGAGAAAATAGAGGAGGATCCTAGCAATCCCAAAATATTAGTGACCTGTCATGGGCTAGGATACCGATTGAATATCATGAATAATATGTTGGAGGTGGATCATAATGAAAGAACAGTCCAGCTTAAATGACAGGGGAGTCAAAGTAACACATGAAGGAAAAAAACAATCGGAACGATGGTTCAAGCCATGTGATTTTTTCATAGTAAGAACCCCGCTGCTTTCACTTGATACCTATTTACAGGTTATTTCCCAGCACCAAGTCCAATCAGAGAAGGTTGAGCTTGAGACAATCGGACGTTTGAAAGAAGAGGCCTCCAGATCCATAGTGAAGGAAGCAATCCGTGTTGCCTCTCCGTCTCTGAGGTCCTTCTTCGAGTTTCTGAACACCTCCACGGATGAAGCTGACAAAAAAACGATGCAAAAAGTTGAAAAGACGCTGATCAGCCTGTTCCGCTATTTTATTCGAATGTCGACACGCACAACGCCTTTCGGTCTGTTTTCAAGAGTCGGTCAAGGACGTTTTGGAGACCGGAGCGACCTTATGGTAGGTTCATTCCCAGACGACCAGAAAAGGGCAAGGCCCGATATGGAATGGATTTTTCATTTAATAAAGCTAATTGAATCCGATCCCGTTATATTTGATGAATTGAAGGTTCGCACGAATCGAACGCTGATGGTCAAAGGAAATCGGATCAAATTACCCTTTCGGCCTCAATACGGGGTATTGAATCTGGACGCTGTTCCCGAAGGAGTCAATTCGATTGGGTTGACAGAGGTGGTTGATTTGACGCTTCAGGCAGCAAATGAACCTGTGGTTATGAAGACGCTGAAACAAAAGATTTTAGGAGCATTCCCGGAATCTAACCTGGACATCATTCATCATTATTTACGGCAGCTGTTAGAGCAAGAGTTTATTGTGAGTGAGCTTCGGCCTCCGCTTATGGATGTACCGCCGCTAAAACATGTACTAACGGTATTGTCTCATAAATCGGAGTCTGACAAGTGGTTGGAGGTACTGAGCGAGATTCAGGACTTGTTGTTCCAATACGAAACCAGCAAGATTGGCAACGGAGAGGATATCTATTGCCAGCTTACGGAGAAGATGCTTGATGTCGTAAAGACGAGTAATTTGGTTCAGGTGGATGTGAGGTTGGAGAAGGATGTTTCTCTTCCGTGGTCCGTAGCTAACGATGTTGTCTTGGGCGCAGAGCTAATGTGCAAATTGCATGTGCCGGAAGGACAGGAATTAAATGAGTATTTAAACCGTTTTCTCGAGAAATATGGGGTCTATCAGGAAATTCCAATCAATGAGCTCTTCGATAATGATTGGGGGTTAGGTATCCCTAAAGCCTATCAACCCCAGTTCAACCCAGAAACCCAACAGGCCTCCTATACTCGCAACTCGATTCTATTCCAGTTGGTAACCGAGGCAATTTCGCAGGGCTCCGCTGAGCATGTACTGACGGATGAACAGATTCAAGAACTCACTCTGAATCATGATCCACGGAACGCTCCGGAATCTCTGGAGATTTATTATTCTCTGGTGGCTGCTTCCCAGAAGCATGTCGATCAAGGGGATTACAAGTTAGTGCTGGGTGCGAGTGCCGGATCAAGCGGGGCGGGCAAAACTTTCGGGCGTTTTTTGGATATGTTTGATCAAGCATTTCTCCAAAACTTCGAACAAATTCATTCACATGTTCAGAGATTGCATCCTGAGGCCGCCATGGCGGAGATGGTATTTATGCCCTCCAGCGGAAGGATATCGAATATTATGATAGGGAAAAATTTGCTGAAATACGAGATCGTTTCGGGTACAACGTCATCAAAGAATGAGCGGAACACGATTCATGTCGACGATCTTCTGGTTGGGGCAACCTATGATCGTTTTTATATCAAATCAAAAAAGCTTGGAAGGGAAATCATTCCGCTCCAGACCCATATGTTCAATCACAGAATCTCCCCTCCGATCTTCAGGTTCCTCAGTGATATAACGAGAAAGCTTACAAAAACATGGTCCTATTTTAACTGGGGGCCCGTGGAGCAGTCACCTTTTTTGCCAAGACTCCGATATAAGAACATCATTATCAGCTCGGCCCAGTGGAGATTGGGAAAGCATACACAGGGGTGGGGATCGTCCGAGGAGAGAGAAGAGTGGCTTGATAAATTCCATTCATGGAAGGAACGATGGAAGGTACCCCGGTATGTTTATTTGGCAATGGGGGATAACAGACTGCTGCTCGATTTAAACAATCCGTTATGTGTAGAAGAAGTGAAACGCGAGCTGGGAAAGCTTCAACACGGTCAAGAATTGATTCTGACGGAATGTACCGATCATCCAAGCTGTTCGCCTCTTCATTCTGAAGGTGAAACCTATATCGGTGAATTTGTGTTTCCTATATTAAATACCAGGAGTGTTCCTCAATCAACTCCTGTGCGCGGTGCATTAAACGATGCGAACGATCTACCGGATGCATTGAGAGGTGTTCTTCCGGGCGAAGACTGGCTCTATATCAAATTATACGGAACGTCGGAGCGGGAGACTGAATTGCTGGGCTTGCATCTGGCAGAGTTATGGAGACAACCTGAATTTGATGATTGGAGCAGAAGATTCTACTTCGTACGCTATAAAGACCAGGAGAACCACATAAGATTAAGGTTTAATGGAGATCCGAAAGTGCTCTGGTCTAAAGGGATCGTTCAAATCAGTCAGTGGATGCAGAGGCTGCGTCATGCGGGACTAGCGGTTTCCATGACGATCGATACTTATGTCCCCGAATTCGAGAGGTATGGCGGCGTAGAGTTGACCGGAATGGCAGAAGACATTTTTGCTGCAGATAGCAAGCTTGTAAGTCTTTATCTCGGGGAAGCTCGGCGTAAACGATTAAACCTTGCTCAAGAAGTTATAGCAGTAGTCAACATACTGGATATTCTGGACAGCTTTGGACTTTCGAGAGGGGGGCAGAAGCAGTGGCTGGAGGAAAGAGTCGACGGGAAGGATCATATGAAAGCATACAGAGAGTTGAAAAAGACATTGATTAATGCCGCCGATTCAGCTCCTTCACGGCTCTACCAGGTCGACGCTTCAAATATCATAATGGAAGCACTTGATGAGAGGCGAACCTTGCTCAGAACGTACTCCAAATCCATAGAGGAAGCCAAACAGAGGGGGCTGACGAATCATCCACACGATATTCTGGCGAGTTTGGTGCATATGCATTTAAACCGTTTGCTTGGTGTTGACAGGGAGCTTGAGATTAAATGTATGGCTTTAGCCAAATATACCGCAGCTCATTTTTATCATGCGAAAGGAGCTCTACATGTTATCTCCTGATACCAATATGAAGGACGAATACGTGTCGTTTTCCTCCAAAAATATATTTCGGACATTTTTATTTTGGCCCCGTATATTCAAGCTTCTGTGGGAAACTCATGCCGGTTATTTAATCGGAATCTTGATTTCAAACCTGTTTAAGGGGATTTTGCCTGCGGTTGTCCTGCTTGCAACAAGAGAATTGATAAACAGCGTAGTGGGAAGCGTGCCGCAAGGAGAGTTCAGGCCCATTCTTCTAGCCTTTGGATTTTTGATGTTGTTGAACATTCTAGCGGATTTCATTGGAATCGTAGACGGATATTTTCGGAAAATGTTTCAAAGCCTTCTATCCAATCGAGTCAATTTAAAATTAATCGAGAAGGCGCATCAGATGACGCTCCAGTCCTTTGAAGACGCCGATGTGCAGAACAAGTTGCAGCGTGCGCAAGGAGAAGCCAACTACAGACCCTTTGAAATATTTGTGCAAATGCTCGCAATTATTAGCGGTGTCGTCACATTAATTTCGGCCTCCGCCATTCTGATCGCTTGGAAGTGGTGGGTGATTTTCGTGATTATTCTGATTCCTTGTCTGTCGTTTTATTCTTTCCTGAAGATTGGTCAGAGAGAATTCCACACCTATTACCAGCGAGCAGGAAAGCAGCGTGAATCATGGTATCTGTCATTTCTGGTGACTCGGGATAACAGTTTTAAGGAAATCAAAATATTCCAGCTGGGGAATTATCTACGAGAAAGATATTTATCGATCCTAAATGGCTTTTATCTTGAGGACAAAAGACTGGCTTCGCGGAGGTCGTATACCTCGTTATTTTTTCAGGTGATCAATCAGGGAGCCAGCGGATTCATTATTTTACTGGCTGTCCGGAGTGCGTATATCGGCCAAATCATGCTGGGGAATTTAATCAGCTTCATTCAGGCCATCAATCTTACCCAGTCGACGTCGCAAAATATCGTTCAAGGAATTTTGAGTCTATGTCAAAATAACTTATATGTTAAGCAGCTCTTTGATTTTCTGGACATGCCGGAGGAAGAAGAAGTGGAAGAGATTGAGCAAAGGATATCCCATATTCACAGCATTGAATTTCGTAACGTATCCTTCAAATATCCAAATACAAATAAAAATGCAATCTCGAATATTAGTTTTACACTGAATCGAAACGAGAAATTAGCGATTGTAGGCAAAAACGGTTCCGGAAAATCTACGATTGTTAAGCTGATTACCCAATTATATTCCAATTTTGAAGGGGACATTCTAATTAATGGTCAATCGATACGTGATTTGAACAAAGAGAGCTTCCGTGAAAAAATGGGGGTGGTGTTTCAGGACTTCGTCCAATATGAAATGACCGTCAAGGATAATGTAGGTTTTGGGGATGTGACACAGAAGGACAATGATCAGCTCGTATGGAAGGCCATTGAACAATCCGGCATTACAAAATTAATCAACCGTCTGCCCAACCAATTAAATACGATGCTTGGAAAATGGTTTGACGACGGCCAGCAGCTATCAGGCGGACAATGGCAGCGTGTTGCGATCGCCAGAGCCTTTATGAGGAATGCAGATGTTTATATTTTGGACGAACCGAGCTCCTATCTAGATCCTCATTCAGAGAAAGAGGTTTTTAACAAGTTTGAGCAGCTGACACATCAAAAAATCGGAGTTTTTATTTCTCATCGATTATCTTCTGCCAAAACAGCCGATAAAATTATATTGTTGGAAGAAGGCCAAATTGTTGAGGCTGGAAACCATGAAAGCTTGATGAGATTAAATGGAACGTACGCGGAAATGTTTGAAATTCAAGCCTCCTCCTATCGTTCATCGAATGATGAAGAGACGCTGGAAGAGGAAGCGGTAATATCCTCGTTCGTTAGAATCTCAGCCGAGTAATACATGATACAGTCAAAGTACAGGTAAGCCCATTCTTGGATTCTGTTATAAGGGGTGGTTGGTTGCATCCTTTTCCTAACAAGAATCCAGAAATGGGCTTAATATATTTCCTCACTGTTATATAATACAGTTAACAGTTTGTTGAATTATGATAATGATGGAGAAAAAATACAATGGAAAACTTTTCTGTTCTGCTTGTAGACGATGAGCAAGGGTTATGCGATATGTTGACTACGGTGCTCAAGAAGGAAGGCTTCTGGCATATTCGAAGTGTGGACACGGGGCAGGATGCGGTGCGAATATTAACGGAGTTTAATCCGGATGTGATCATTCTGGATGTCAATCTCCCGGATATAGACGGCTTCGAGGTATGCCGGAAAATTCGCAAACAGACCGAAGCGCCGATCCTTTTTCTAACCGCCCGGGACGCTGACTTGGACAAGCTGATGGGGTTTGGCATTGGCGGGGATGATTATATTACGAAACCATTTAATCCATTGGAGGTTGTAGCCCGCACCAAAGCTCGTCTGAAGTATAAAATGCGGGAGAAAAGAGCGGTCCAGTCACGGTTAACCCAACTGCTGGATTTTGGTTATTTTCGGGTAGATCTTGAGGCCGGGGAGCTGACCGTAAATGGCAAGCATGTGGAGTGCCCGGCACGTGAGTGGGAGCTGCTCGTATTCCTATGCCGTCATCCCAACCGTATTTTCAGTACGCGTCAATTATACGAATCGGTGTGGAAAGAGCCCTACTTTGGAGACGAGAAGACGGTTGTCATCCATATTTTCAGACTACGGAAAAAGGTAGAGCCCGATCCTGGAAATCCCCGGTTTCTTGTTAACGTAAGAGGGCTTGGCTACAAAATGCTGACTCCGAGGAAGGAACAGGAATGAATGAATCCGATGGTGAGAATGGCTTTTCGCTTTATCAAGGTAACCCTGATGTTGGTGGTAATGTCTATCTTAAGTTTTATTTTATGCGCAGTGATATATATATATCTTCTCGATTGGATGAATCCCCGAGGCGCGATTTCTATGAAAACTTTCTTTGTTGTTACAGGATTTGTGCTGACGATTATTTTTATTATTGCTTTCGGTTGGTGCGTGGGCAAACCGCTCACGTATTTAATCCGCTGGATCAACCGATTATCTGATGGGAACTACAGCCTACCGCTAGAACACTTCCGCCAGCCGAAGAGTGATCGCGGCTTGGATGGCACAAATAGCCACGATGGCCCCGCTGACTCCGGAGGCATTGATTACACCAAGGGCTCTGACGGCTCCCGTAGCTTCAATGGCTTCAATGGCTTTAATGGCTTTAATGGCTTTAATGGCTCGCAACATAACCATTATCGTTATCCGTATGTCCTATATAAAGAATTATTTGATCGAATGCATTTATTAGCGAACCAACTGCAGCGCAGCGAGACCGAACGACTGAATTTGGAAGCCAAGAAGCAGGAATGGATCGCGGCTATTAGCCATGATCTTAAGACGCCATTGTCCTATATCGAAGGCTATGCTCATATGCTCACGGCTGACGATTATGTATGGTCTGATGAAGAAAAGCAGAATTTTAGCAGGCAGATCAGCGGCAAGACCGCGGAAATGAAGCAACTCATCCATGACTTGAACCAGGCGGGCCGGTGGTCTGTCGAACAGTTCCCTATGAATAAAAAAATAGATGATGTGGTCGATTTTCTGCGTGAGTTGATGATCGATATCGCCAACCATCCGTTAGCCGAGCAAACCTCCTTTACGTTTCATCCTGAAGAGAATGGGTGCAGCATGGAGTTTGACAGCAGACTGTTAGGCAGAGCTCTTCAAAATGTAATCATGAACGCGGTGATCCATAATCCCCCCGGCACCGAGGTTCAATGCAACATTTCCGTAAAGAAAAACCATTGTTGTATTATGATCGAGGACGATGGCATCGGAATCGAAGAAACGAAATTAAGACACAACCTAAATCAATCCGGTAAAGGAATAGCGATAGCCAAAGCTTTTGTTGAAGCTCATTTTGGTCGAATGAACATTCTACCGGCAGATGGTAAAGGCACCCGGGTTGAAATTGTATTGCCGATCCGTCCATAAATTATCTTATCGTTCATTTATTGTTTACCTGTTGTTAATTTCCCGTTGCTACACTTTAAGTGTTAGCAATGCCAAGCAGGAGGAATAAGAGATGAACGAATATGCAATCGAGACGCATGAGCTGACCCGGCGATTCGGGCAGCGGGAGACGGTTAAGCAGATTAACTTGAAGGTCCCCAAGCGGGAGATCTATGGATTTTTGGGGCCTAATGGCGCAGGCAAGACAACAACGATTCGGATGCTCCTGGGACTGATCCGTTCATCGTCCGGCGAGATTCGTATCCTTGGCAAGGATCTGAAGAAGCACCGAATGGACATTTTGAAGGATGTCGGTTCTCTGGTAGAATCCCCGTCCTACTATGCTCATCTTTCAGGATATAAAAATTTGAAGATCATCGCGCTAATCCATGGGGTACCGGAATCCCGAATTCAGGAGGTTCTGGAATGGGTGAGGCTGAGCCAGGCGGCTCATCGGCCGGTCAAAAGTTATTCTCTTGGCATGAAGCAGCGGCTCGGAATCGCCATGGCGCTCATTACGAATCCCAAATTATTAATTCTGGACGAGCCGACGAACGGACTTGATCCATCGGGAATTCAGGAAATTCGGGAGCTCGTTACGAGACTTCCGCGTGATTTTGACATAACCGTGCTGCTCTCAAGTCATTTGTTGAGCGAAATCGAACAGGTTGCAACCTGGGTGGGCATTATTAACCAGGGGGAATTGATTTTTCAAGGACCGCTTCAGGAATTAACTGATCGCAGCAAGCCTTATGTATGGGTTGAGACGGATCGGCCGCTGGAAGCGGCGGCGGATCTAAACGATCGTGGTTGGGATGCGGTTCCGGAATTAGAAACAGGCCAGATTCGGACCTCTGTGATCCACAGGCCGCAATCAGCGGAAATGCTTCGCTTTCTAATTAACCGGCAATATGATGTCTACCGGGTAACGGAGAAGAAGAAAACCCTCGAGGAAATCTTCTTGGAATTAACCGGTCAGGAGAACAGCTTATGATACTGGAGCTGATGCGTGCAGAAGGATTAAAGCTGAAGCGTTTATGCCGGTGGATGCCTGTTATCCAGGGCATCATTCTGATCAGCATGACGGCACTGGAGTGGTATCTTTATTTTCGTCAAGGTCCCGGAGGGATCTATGCCGGATTTGCAGTAATGTACATGTTTTTGTCTTTCGTATTTTTGTTGGGGATTACGCTCCTTGCCAGCATTATGGCCGGTACTGAGCATGAAACCAAGGCATGGAAGCAGCTTCTCGCGATGCCTGTTCCCAAACCCTCTGTATACGTGGCAAAATTAGCATGGATCCTCATTTTGCAGTTATGTGCCGTAATCATTACGATCGTGGGGATGTGCGTGGTCTGGGTTCTGTACTCGAATGAACCGATACCTTGGGGAATTATGATATTGCAACCACTGTTCGCCTACTTATCGACATTGCCGATGATGGCGATCCAGCTCTGGCTGTCCACGGTGTTTTCCAACCAGGCATTACCGCTGGCTGTGGGGATATTCGGCTCCATTTCCAGCCTGTTTTTGGCGCGAAGCAATTCCTTTATAATTCAAGTCCTTCCCTGGTCGTATCCGGCACTATCCAGCCCGCTGATCCCTGGCCATATGCAGTGGATCGGAATCTCACTTGGAGTAGGAATCATGTTGTCGGTGCTGGGAGCTCTCCTGTTCGCCAGGAGAGAATTTGAATAGGGGGTTGCTGGATTATGAGAATGCTGATACGTGCCGAAGGAATGAAGCTTCAATGGAGTGTCATCCTTGCGCTCATCATATTGGATACGCTGATCAACTCAGCGATGGGAGCGATGCAGCTTCAGAGCCTAAGGGATTTTTTTCCCCCTAGCTGGACTACGCTCTATATCCACAGTGTCAATTTACACTCCATGTTTTTCTTTCCGCTGTATAGCGGGATTGTAGCCTCCTTGTTATGTTTATATGAGCATCGGGATGGGGGCTGGAAAATAACCATGAGTATGCCGATTCCCCGCAGCAGAATCTTTTATGCGAAATACATTGTGTTAATCGGGATTTTGGCGCTGGTACAGCTCGTTTTTTTGCTCGGTTATGTCGCAACAGGCTTTTTGGTCGATGCACCCGGCGAGATTCCGTGGAAGACATTGCTGTATTCGGTCATTGGGGGATGGATCGGAGTTTTTCCGCTCGCTGCATTACAGCTTATCGTTTCAATAAGAGTACGCAGTTTCGGTGCCTCTCTCGCCATGTCTCTGGGTTATGTCGTGCCGAATATCGTGCTGACGGGATTTCATTCCGCGATTGGGGCCTGGCTTCCGTTTACGATTCCCTACTATGTCATGATGCCGCAAGCAGCAATTTACGCGCCAAGAGTTGAGCCTTATAGCTTGTGGTCCATTGTATTGCTAACAGGTATCGTGTATCTGCTGTTCGGGAAGCGGTTTATTGAAAAAAGAGACTGGCTATGAATTAATCCCTAACCATTAGCGGGTATATAGGATAATAGCTGTAACCCTGGTGTTTCAACACCAGGGTTTGCTGTGTGCGCACTTTCCCTGTGGGGCACGGTACGTGTTCCGGTTTGCATTCATTAGGGGCTCAACGTAGCACAGTTGTTCGCAGTCACCTTTGACCAAAATATCAGATCGTGCTGGGTCAATGACTGATCAGAAACGCCATAGCCATGGGTTTATTCGGTTGATTATATCAGTCAGAGAGAAGACAGAACTCATTGTGCAAACGTTTGTTCAAGCAGCAGATGTTTTCCGGTTATTCTTGTCTGATTCCATGGGCAAAACGACGGGATTGCACAGGATGTTGCGCACTTATTTTTGCGATAACTTACGAAATCGGGTGAAAGGCAAAGATAATATATGATTATTACGGGAAATTGGGCGAAAACGATCTGTGCAAACGTTTTTGCAATCAATCCGAAATGTTGTATGATGTCTACAGTGGATGAAGCGCTTTCTCACCGGAATTTTTCCTTGGTTTCTCGCCAAACGTTACATAGAAAAAGAGAGGCTGAAAATTTTCTGAAATCGTTTGCGCAGATTTCCAACATTTCTGATCATTATTGAGAGGGGTAATCATGGAATGAAGATGAAGAAAATTCTGACGCTGGCTGCAACCTTCACGCTGGCATTCTCCATTACGGCATGCGGAGGAAACTCGGGTACTCCGGCTGCGGAAGCGCCTGCAGAGAACCCGCCTGCGACAGAGACGCCGGCTGAAAATACAGAAACCGTAGAACTGAAGCCTGAAGAAGGCGCGAAGCTGATCGTATGGGAGAGCCGTGACGAAAGAGCCTATACGGATGAGATTGCCAAGGAATTTACCGAGAAGTACGGCGTAGAAGTTACGATCGAAGAATTGTCCCCAACCGACCAAGTAACCAAGCTTGCGCAGGACGGACCATCCGGACTGGCTGCGGACATCGTATTGTTCCCGCACGACAACCTGGGTAAAGCCGTTACGACGAACCTGGTTCTGCCAAACGACGTATTCGAGGAAAAAACAAAGAGCAGCAACACGGAAGCAGCGATCCAAGGTGTCAGCTACGACGGCGTGCTGTACGGATACCCGCGTGCGGCTGAAACTTACCTGATGTACTATAACAAGGATCTGGTGAAGGAAGTTCCTACAACGATGGAAGAAGTCATCGAGTTCAGCAAAACCTTCACAGACAAGAACAAGAATAAATACGGCTTCATGTTTGAAACCGGTAACTTGTACTTTGCTTATCCATTCCTGGCATCCAACGGCGGTTACATCTTTGGAAGCGGTGGCACGGACGTCAATGACATCGGTCTGAACAACGAGGGTGCCGTAAAGAGTATGGAAGTATACGCTAGCCTGAAAGAAATCCTTCCGGTTAAATCCGGCGACATCACGCCTGATATCAAGCGCGGATTGTTCACTTCCGGCGATCTGGCAATGGATATCAACGGACCATGGGAGCTTGGCGGATATAAAGAAGCGCTCGGCGACAAGCTCGGCGTAGCTCCAATCCCGGCCATCGGCGGACAGCCTGCCGTATCGTTCTCCGGTATCAAAGCTTGGTATGTAAGCTCGTTCACGAAATATCCGCAAGCTGCAAGATTGTTCGCTGACTTTGCAACGACCAAAGAAGCTCAGCTGAAACTGAGCGCCCTGGTAGGCTCGGTTCCAACGAACATCGAAGCGCAAGAAGATGACCAAATCAAGAATGACGAGTACGTATCGGCATTCACGGAGCAGTTCAAGTCTTCCCAGCCAATGCCTTCCGTACCGGAAATGGCTAACGTATGGTCTCCTGTAGGCGCTGCCCTGTCTGAAATTTGGGATAACGATAAAGACATTAAAGAAACGCTTGATAAAGCCGTAAACCAAGTTAAAGACCTGAACAGCGGCGGAGGCGGCGAGTAAGGGACATACAGCTTCATAACACGAAAAAGATGAAGAAGTTCACCCGCCGATGGTCGGCGGGTGATTCCTCGATTATACGGTAGAGGAGATTGGAGGGAGCATGCGTCAACATCGTACGATAGCGGCTGTACTGTCAGCTATATGCATGGGTCTGGGTCAGCTTTACAATCGTCAATGGATTAAAGGCATTCTTTTGCTTATCGTAGGCGTATTCAGCTTGTATTACTTTATCAATAACCTCGGAGACGCAATCTGGGGCATGGCAACGCTGGGGGACCAGGGAAGCCATTTAGCGAAGGTTAACGGATTAACCCAAATGGTAGCAGGCGACCACTCCATCAATCTGTTGATTGAAGGTCTAATTACAGTCATGATGCTGGCCGTATTCCTTGTTGGATACTATGCCAATATCAAGAACGCATATAACGCTGGAAAACAAAGGGACATGGGGATCGCACCCAATAACTTTAAACAAACCCTTAACTATATTTTTGAAATCAAATTTGCGCAGTCGTTTCTGACCTTGCCGGCTATCGGTATCATGTTCTTTACGATCATGC
Organism: Paenibacillus sp. FSL W8-0919; assembly: GCF_038003785.1. NCBI lineage: Bacteria > Bacillati > Bacillota > Bacilli > Caryophanales > Paenibacillaceae > Paenibacillus > Paenibacillus sp. FSL W8-0919. The sequence continues at coordinate 216,560 of NZ_JBBOPV010000001.1, read as the reverse complement.
CGATCATATTCATGATTTTGCTGGCATTCACGAACTATTCCGCACCGAACAATCTGCCGCCTGCCAATCTGGTAGACTGGGTAGGCTTTAAAACCTTTACGAATCTCGTTGCCTTAAAAACGTGGAGCCACACCTTCTTCGGAGTACTGACCTGGACGATCATTTGGGCGGTGCTTGCCACGGTGACCACGTATTTCGGCGGGGTGCTGGTAGCGCTGCTTATTCAGCAAAAAGGCATTCGCTTCAAAGGCCTGTGGCGCGTCATCCTGATCATTCCGTATGCGATTCCGCAGCTGATCTCCTTGCTCGTGATGCGCAACATGTTCAACGGCCAATTCGGACCGATTAACCAGTATTTAAGATATTTCGGTATGGACGGCCTTCCATGGCTGACCGATCCGTTCTGGGCGAAGGTAACCGTCATCATCGTTAACATGTGGGTCGGCATTCCGGTATCCATGCTGCTGGTTATGAGCGTGCTGACAACGATTCCGAAGGACCTGTACGAGGCGGCTGACGTTGACGGGGCATCCGGCTTCCAGAAATTCAAAATTATCACGCTGCCGATGATTCTGTTCTCGACGGCACCGGTGCTCATTACGCAGTTCGCCGGTAATATCAACAACTTCAACCTGATTTTCCTCCTCACCAACGGGAACCCGGTGGTGGGCGACTATCAATATGCGGGAGCAACGGACCTCTTGGTAACCTGGCTCTACAAGCTGACACTGGATCAGCAGCGATATAATATGGCGTCGGCGATCGGGATCATTATCTTCCTGATTATCGCGACCTTCTCGATTTACAACTATCGCCGAACCAGATCATTTAAAGAGGAGGATATGATCCAATAATGGGAATTAAAATGAGAAACGCGATCCGGTTAACGGCTAGCTACATTTTGCTGGTTATTATCGCGATCTGCTGTATTTACCCGGCGCTCTGGATTGTTCTGTCCTCTTTCCGTCCCGGAAAGTCGCTCTACAGCAAGTCCCTGATTCCTGAAAGATTTACGCTGGATCACTACAAAGAGCTGTTCACGTCCCAGAGCTTCCTGTTCGAAACCTGGTACATGAATACGCTCAAAATCGCACTCTTCTCGATGGTGATCGGTACGATCCTCGTACTGCTTACGAGTTATGCGGTTTCCCGTTTCCGGTTCAAAGGCCGTAAGAACGCGCTGTCCACGATTCTCGTGCTGGGCATGTTCCCGGGCTTCATGAGTATGATTGCAATCTACATCCTGCTCAACTCCTTGAACCTGCTGAATACGCATGCGGCGATGATTATCGTGTATGCGGCCGGGGCGCCGCTGGGAGGAACGCTTATCATGAAAGGCTTCCTCGATACGATTCCGCGTAGCTTGGATGAGGCGGCCAAAATCGACGGTGCGACCAACTTCCAGATTTTCCGCAAAATCATTCTGCCGCTGTCGAAGCCGATGATTACGTACATGAGCTTGACGCTATTCGTCGGACCATGGGTAGACTTCATCTTTGCTCGTCTCGTACTGCGGACGAAAGAGAACTGGACGCTGGCTGTCGGTCTATGGGACCTGGTCAACTCCACCCAGGACAGTAACTTTACGCTGTTCGCGGCGGCTTCGGTTCTGATTGCATTGCCGATTACGATCCTGTTTATCTTCCTGCAGCGATTGCTGGTTGACGGCATGACGGCAGGCGCGAGCAAAGGTTAAGCTGGATCCAAAGCTAAAGAGCCAGATGATAAGCGTTACATCCATTCACGCTTTAGATAGAGAGAAGCAAACTTTAGAGGGATCACAGCGAAGAGACACAGCCGGTTAACGCTTGCTGTGTCTCTTTTTTATTTCTGGGATGCTGCAAAAATCGATTCCGTCGCTTCCGGCTGTATTCGATGGGCGAGCAAAATCGACGCTCCATATATTACAGAATGGGAGTTGCTCTTTGGATTTTTGCAAAATTCTCATTTGCATGAATTTGGGTGCAGGGGGTACATAACGATGAATGTTAAAACGCGCTTTCAATTTAAAGCGGTTGGCATGAAGCTGTTCGTCATTTTTTTTACAACCGTCGTTGCGCTGTCCGCAGGGCTTGGTCTGCTGTCGTATTCCATAGCAAAGGATACGGTCATGGATCAGGTGTCCGAGGCGACGTCGGGACAAATGGTGCAGGCGGCGGACAAGCTTGATTTCCTGTTGGCCCAATATGAAGGGGTATCCCGGCAATGGGCGCTGGATACGGTGCTTCGCCAAGATCTGGTTACGGTCAGCACGCCGGACGTCGGCATCCGGGCCAAAACCGAGGCGGAGAATCGGATTCGGGAGAAGCTGAACGGCTTCGCTTCGTCGGACAGCCGGCTTGTCGGCATGCGATTGATTTCGCCGGCTATGACCGTGCAGAGCTCTTATAATTCCACGGGGATTTCCGGCTTATCGTCGGCCGATACGGTAAAAACCAAGATTGACCGCATCCTTCAAGCGGACGGCGAACCCGTCTGGTTCCCGGCGGAGGCGAAAGGGTTCATGGGAAATGAGAAGCTGGCCTCCATGACGATGGGGCGGCTTCTCAAAAATCTCCAACAGCCTCATGCCCAGTACGTGCTGCTGATAGATATTAAGGAGCAGGCGATCGGCGAGGTCCTGTCCAACCTGAGGATCGGGGAACATGGGCGGATGCGAATGGTCGCGGCGGATAACCGAATCGTGTATGACGCGGATCTAACGCAGCTCATGCAGCATTCAACCATAACGGTTCCCCAAGAGGCGCAAGCAAGCGGGACTTATTATACCGACGATGCGCAGATGGTCGTGTACACGCCGTTAAAAACGGCTCCTTGGTATATGGTGGGATTCGCGCCGGTCAGCGATTTCGTAAAGGCTACGGACAAGCTGCTCAGCATCACGCTTGGGGTCATCGCAGCAGCGATCGTCATTGCGGTGCTGATTGGCTATTATATGATGCGTACGGTCGGACGTCCTCTAAATCAGCTGTGCAGTCTAATGGAGGAAGGAGAGAAGGGGAACCTAATGGTTCGCACCGACTTTCAGCGGGCCGATGAGATCGGCCGCCTGGGCGACGGCTTCAACCGCATGATGGGGCAAATCTCGGCTCTCGTCGAACAGACCCATGTCTCCGCGCGTGAAGTGCTGGCGACAGCCGGGGAGCTGGCCGAGGCGTCCAGAGGAACCTCGATCACCGCCGGCGAAATTGCCGCAGCGATGGAGCAAATTGCTCAGGGCAGCGGACACCTCGCTGCGGAGGCGGAGCGTGAAAATCAGCTGGCCGAGCATATTGGCATGCAGATGAACAAGGTGTCGGAATCGAATCGGATCATCAAGTCGGCGGCTGACCGCGTCCTTGATGTAACGGGGGACGGTGCTCTCCATATGGATAGCCTCGTGGGACAGTCGGAGAGAATCCACCAGGTAAATCGGAGCATTGTGCACAATGCGGAGAAACTCCAGACCAATACCGCATCCATTCATAAAATATTGGAGCTGATGTCGGACATCACGCATCAGACCAATATCCTGTCCATCAATGCAACGATCGAGGCGGCCCGGGCCGGCGCCGCGGGCAGCGGATTCATGGTCGTTGCCAATGAAGTTCGAAGCTTGGCGGACCGGTCGAAGGAATCCATTCAGACGGTCGGCAAGATGATCCTGGAAATCCAGGCAGAGGTCCAGCGCTCAGTGGATGCGCTAAGGTCCGCATCGCCTCTGTTTGACGAGCAGCTGCACTCCGTGCAGCAAGCGCAAGAGGTATTCGCTAATGTGCGCCGGGAGATGGATGTGCTGCTTGCGGAGATTGCTGGCTCCGCCTCGGCCGTGGAGCAGCTGATGGATTCTCAGCATACGCTGACCGGTTCCATTACAGAGGCGAGTGCTATCGTGCAAGAGACGAGCGCGGCTACCGAAGAGGTCGCCTCGATGTCATCGGAGCAGTTTAAGGTGAGCGAGAAGCTGGTCGCCCTGTCCGGAAGGCTGGAGGAGCTGTCCGAGCGGCTGCGTCAGTCGTTGGTGCAATTCAAAACGTGAGTCTTGCACACGGTTGAAGTTTCGCTCTGCGAGCAGACGACTCTGGGTGTGTAAAGTGCTTCCTTTGGGGGATCTTGCGCACGAAAAGGCGTTCCGAGTACATATCGTTCCTCCCATCGCTGTTGTCCCCGATATTCTTGAAATATAACTCGCAAGGGTGGAATATCGGAGACAAAGGCGACCGCTCCGCTTTTCCGGAATCGATTTGTCCTCTCCACTACATCGTGCGCTTGGCCAGGTACAGGGAAGCACTTATGTCTGCAGCAAGGTTCCGTCTGCTTCTGTTGAAGCTGGACTTCACCGGCTCAAGCTGGGGAGGGATAATAGACAAGCTCCGCGATATCATCCTGCGGAGCTTGTTTTCGTGTGCAGTTCCCTAAGAAGTCCAGCGGAGCTTGTTTTGGTGTACGTTCCGAGTACACATCGTTCCTCCCATCGCTGTTGTCCCCGATATTCTTGAAATATAACTCGCAAGGGTGGAATATCGGAGACAAAGGCGACCGCTCCGCTTTTCCGGAATCGATTTGACCTCTCCACTACATCGTGCGCTTGGCCAGGTACAGGGAAGCACTTATGTCTGCAGCAGGGTTCCGTCTGCTTCTGTCGAAGCTGGACTTCACCGGCTCAAGGCTGCTCAAAGTAGAAACAAGCTAAAAGCAAAGCGGCTCCGGAAAATCTCCAGAGCCGCTTGCTGTTGCTTTATTTTGTATAAATTCAATCCCTTACGGCTGCCAATTCACATTAATGGTTGCCGTGCCGCTGGTTGGTGCGGTAAAGGTATGGTTGCTTCCGCCTTCCCAAGTGACGGTGGAGCCTGATTTTTTCAGGAACTTGAATTCAATGGTCTTTCCTGCCGGTACGCTAACATCGTAGTACCAGTTCGGGTACTGGTAAACGACCTGATTGTACATCGGGCCGATCGCTTTGGCCGGATCCCAGTTGCCCAGCTCGCTGACATTGCCTGTCAGGAACACATTTTGCCCCAGGGAGGTTGTCGCATTGTTAACGACAAAGCGGACGCTAACCTGATCGCCGGACAGCACTTCGAAATTGTCGTAGACATTGCTCGACACTCCGGCGGCGTTCGCGATTTTAATATTGTAGATGCCGCCTGCAACCGCAGGGATTTTTACTTGAATCTGCGTATCTTCCCAGGACGTGATGTTCGCGCCGGTTACCGGCGTCGTCCCGAAGTAGACGGTGCCTTTGCTGGTACCGAAGCCGCGTCCGTCGATGGTGATCAATGCGCCCGGCTTGGCCATCATCGGACCGACATGCCCGATGGTTGGGGTCGTCGTGGCCGTTGTATATTGCCATACGGCTGTGCCGCCGGCGGCGAGCGTGAAGTTCGAAGCGGCTCCGCCGGAGCCCACGGTTAAGGTGTTGCCGTTCAGAAGGCCGCCCAGCACATCGGTGTAGCTGCCCTGCGGCAGAGAAGTGACCAGGCCGGAGATGGAAGCCGGCGTGCTCAGATTGCGGTTGATGGCAATGACCGCAACATTATTACCGAATTTGCGCTCATAAATCAGCACGTCATTGTTAATCCAGCGCTCCTGCGTCGATCCGTAGGCGATCGCCGGATTGGATTTGCGCAGCGGAGCAAGCTTTTGGATCACCTGATAGGCGGTGGTTGTCGTAGAGAAGGAAGGGATCCGTGCCCGGTTGTCCGGGTCGTTCCCGCCTGACATATACTGCTCGGTGCCGTAATAGATGGCAGGAACGCCGCGGGAGGTCAGGGTAAATGCCAGCGCCTGCTCCAGCTTCCGGCGGTTTGCATTGCTGCTGTGGAACCGCTCCATGTCATGGTTATCGATGAACGTCACTTGATCATCCACCTGGGCATAATCGGCTGCGGAGCCCTCCAGCATCGATTTCAAGCCGTACATATTGTCGGTGTTATCCCGGAACACCTGGCGAACCTTTTGAGCAAACCGGAAATCGAGCAGGCTCATGCCGGATTCGTTGGCGAACTTGTGATTTTCCGGGCTGACTTCGTTGACGCCGAGGAACCACTCGCCGAAGGTGAAGACCGGCTTGTAGTTGTTGACGGTGGCCATAAAGCTCTTCTGCCAGCCGAACGGCATATGCTTGACTGCATCCATGCGGATGCCGTCGATGCCGAGATCCAGCCACATTTTGATGGCATCCTTCAAATAGACGTCTACGGTGCTGTTGTTATGGTTCAGGTCGGCGAGATCGTAAAGATTTTTGTAAATCCCGTTCTCGGTCGTGGAAAAATCGGTGCCGCCGTTATGGTGGAACAGATTTTGGGTATCGTTCGTGTATCCCCCAAGCAGCGTGCCGTTATTGTACAGCTTCCCGTTCTCCGCGAAGGATGGCTGATCGGAAGAGGCCGGAGACGTATGGTTCGGGGCGAAGTCGATAATCACTTTAATGTTCTTGGCATGTGCAGCGGCAATCAGGTTTTTGAAATCAGCTATCGTGCCGTATGCCGGATTCGTCTTCTTGAAGTCCCGCGCCCAGTAGCCATGATAGGCCGTATTGTTGACGCCGGAATAATTGATGACGCTGTAAATATTCTCAACCGGTTGGGAAATCCAGATGGCCGTAACGCCCATTCCGGTCAGGTAACCGTCATTGATTTTGTTGATGATCCCCTGCCAGTCGCCTCCGCAGTACAATCGGAGATTCGTGCAGGTCCCGTCAAACGCCGCGCCGGTCGGATTGTTCGCTGGATTGCCGTCCGAGAACCGGTCCGTAAAAATTTGATAGATGACGTCGGTGCTAAAGTTCTGCTTATTGGATACCGAGGTATCCGGCGCTGCATGGGCAGGGGTAAACATTCCCAGCGTCAGGGATAACGCGAGGGACAGCGCGGCTGTCATTTTCATCAATTTCTTCATACTCTACCTCCTATGTAATCGTTAGAAGTGGTAAGGCTTGTCCGCAGTTAATTGCATCACCTCCTTATGAAATCCGGCGACAAAAAACCCCGGCTTCTCGAATTGAGATACCGGGGTTGTTCCATACCGGGTGTACGGTTAAGGAATGCATGGCCCTTATTTTGTGCGAGCGTTATATTCACCCATATTTTAATGAAAGCGAATTCAACTGTCAATATATAACAAACCCTTCTGATGAAAAAAATATCATTTTTATGAAAATCGATGATTGCCACGAAATAAAATTTTATATTGTATATATTTTCTTGATACAAAATTTCACAAGTCATATAATGGATTTGTAAAGCGTTTACAATGGTGAGAGTGCGGGCTGAATTTACAAAGGTCGGGAGCATTGGTCAAAAAAGAGCATATGACGGAAAGGAGTGGTTGCGTTGTGAATCGAAACGAGGGCGCGGAGCGTTTGGGGCTGGACATGAACGGTCTTCAGGCCGCTTGCGCGGCCGTGAACCGGGCCATTGATGCAGGGATTATGCCCGGCGCTGTACTGGGCGTGCTGCATCGCGGAGAGACGTGGTTTTATGCGGCTGGCTTTGCCGATCCGGATCCGAAGCAAGGCGAGCCAGTAACTGTCCACAAGGACACGCTATATGACTGCGCCTCCATCACGAAGGTTGCGGTCACGCTTCCGCTGATTCTCCAGCTGGTGGATGAGGGAAGGATTACGCTTAGCACGAAAGCGGCTGATATTGTTCCGGCATTCGGAGCCTCCGGTAAGATGGCGATTACGGTAGGCGAGCTGCTGACGCATACCTCGGGCCTTGCGGCGGATATGAATCTTCATTCCCACGGCTGGAGCCGGGAGCAGATGTGGGACGCGGTGCTGACTTCCCCGCTCTCAAGCGAACCAGGCAAGAGCGTTGTATACAGTGATTTGGGATACCTGACGCTCGGACGCATCGCCGAGGAGCTGCTGCAGATGCCGCTGGACCAGGCGGTAAGACAGCGGGTATTTGAACCGCTCGGCATGCTTGATTCCACCTTAACGCCATCCCTGGAGCAGCTCGGCCGGTACGCGGCGACCGAGTATGACGAGGAATTCCAGGGCCATTTATGCGGTGTGGTGCATGATGAGAAGGCGAGAGCGCTGGGCGGCGTATGCGGTCATGCCGGACTATTCGCGACGGCGGGGGATTTGCTGCGATATGTCCATATGTGGCTGCTTGAGGGGGCGGTTCCTGCACCAAGTGGCCAGACTGATGAAGGTGCAGCTGTCGCAGGAGCAGCACCAGCGACGCGCATCCTGTCCCCTGCTGCGGCGCGAACGGCAATCAAGCCGCATACGGCAGCGATTCCGGGTGCGAACCGCGGACTTGGCTGGGTCCTCAAGGGCGACCGCATGGATGCCTCCGGTGATTGGATGAGCGAACGCGCCTATGGCCATACCGGCTTCACCGGTACAAGCCTGTGGATCGACCCCGCGTATGATCTTGCCGTCGTGCTGCTGACCAACCGGGTGTACGGCGGACGGAGCAGCAGCGTCAAAGAGCTGCGGGTCCAAGTGCATAACGCCATCACCGGCGCAGTTCGCGATCCGAATTAGCCTCGTATGCTGGCTCAACGAATACACCAAGCGGCATTGTGCTTAGGTCGGCATTCGTCAGGGGCAGTCAGTTACTGAATCATTATGCTGTGCTGCAAATACTTGCTTATTGGGCAATGAAGTGTTCATAAGATGATACCTAAGGGATGGAGGCGGTGCATGGTGAGCGGCATCATTTATCGGTCATACCGGCCTGGAGACGAGGAAGGGATTATAGCGCTGTGGAATGCCTGCTTAACGGGAGATCCGGTTACCCGGCTGCGGTTCCGCAATTTGGTCCTGCTCGATCCGAATTTTGATCCGGAGGGGCTGCGGGTCGCTGAGGAGGAGGGAACCATTACCGGTGCGCTGTATGCCGTGCGGAGAAGGCTGCCGATGATCGGCACGGAGCTAGAACCCGCACACGGATGGATCACGTTCTTCGGAACCGCGCCTTCGTCGCGCAGGCAGGGCATTGCGAAGCGGCTGCTGGAGGAGGCGGAAGCGTTTCTTCGCAGTCATGGGCGCAGCAAGGTGTTCTTCTCCTCGTACGCGCCGAATTATATCGTTCCGGGGATCGACGGTGAAAGCTACCCCGAGGGACTCGCCTTCCTGCAGGCGGCGGGGTTCACAAGAAACTACACGGCGGCTGCAATGAACCGCACGCTCATCGATTTCCGCGTACCGCCGGACGTAGCGGAGCTGAAGCGGCAGCGCGAGAGCGAGGGCTTTACGTTTGGAGCGGCTTCCGACAGCGATCTGGTGGAGCTCATTTCTTTTGCCACGGATGTATTTAATCCCGATTGGGGCCGGGCGATCCGCGAGGGACTGCTTCAGTGCTTGAAGATGGATCAGATTCTGATTGTGAGGGACCGGGGGAAGCTGGTCGGTTTTTGCCTCCATGGCGGGTACGAAGGGGTTGCCGAGCGGTTCGGCCCGTTTGGCGTCGATCCTTCCATGCAAGGCAAGGGGCTTGGAAAAATTCTGCTGTACGACTGCCTCGCCCTGATGCGAGCGCAGGGACTCCACGGCGCCTGGTTTCTGTGGACCGGCGAGCAAAGCCCGGCAGGGCATCTGTACCGGAGAGCGGGCTTTCAGATCACACGCCGGTTTGACATTATGAGCAAGTCATTGCATTAGATCGTACGCTAACGATAAGGGGAGGACTTATGATGACGGACGCGAAGCAGCACCACATTCTGGCGATCGGCGGTCATGCGGGGGATATGGATCTGACGGCAGGCGCAGTAATCGCTAAATATACGCAGGCGGGGCATAAAGCAACATTTTTGCATCTGACACCGGGAGAAAAGGGGCACCCCCGCATGACGCCCGAAGATTACGCGAAGCAGAAGATTGAAGAGGCGCACCAATTCGCCGATATCGTCGGGGCCGACGTCCGGTTTCTTGCCTACAAGGACGCAGAGCTTCCGCTTAATGAAGAGGTCAAGTACCAGGTTGCCGATGTCATCCGGGAAGTGAAGCCGGATATCATCATTACCCATTGGAAAGGGAGCATTCATAAAGATCACTCCAATACGCATTACATTGTGGAGGACGCCCGCTTTTACGCCGGTCTGAAGACGATCGAGCGCGAGCTGCCGTCCCATTATGCGCAGCATTTGTACTACGCCGACAACTGGGAGGACCCGTATGATTTTCATCCCGAGGTGTTTATCGATATTCCGGATGAAGCCTACGAGACATGGGTCAAGGCCATGAATGTATATGCCTATGCGCGCGGAGAAACATACGGCTTCCCGTTCATTGAATATTACAAGGCGCTGACCATCGTCCGCGGGGCCCCGATGAACTTTAAGCGGGCGCAGGCATTTGCCGTTCCGCAGGGAGCTTTAACAAAACGATTGCAATTTTTCTAAATGAGGATGATGCAAAAATCCAAAGAGCAACTTCGATCAGCGATATATTGAGCGAAACGGTTTAATTCGTCTATATATCGTACCCGGGAGCGGCTGGAATCAAATTTTGCATAATCCTGAAAAAATATGCTATTCCATCCATCGATCTGGAAGATTAACTAATAAAATCGTAAAAAAATTGTGAGAAATGACAAATTACTCGCTGACATAGTTCTTATCTTCTGGTATAATGGTCTCTGTTACGGGGGAACACGTACGGAATCATATAGAGAATACAACAAGGGAGGCCTTCCATTTCGGAAGGCCTCTTTTCCTTTTTAAGTCGGCAGGGTGCCGTTCAGGGACTGGAAGCCCGTATGGATCCGTAATGGAGCATGTGCTTGTTCACTTGTTTAAAATAGGTAGTTCTCCAAGCAAATTTTTCAAATATATGGCGTCCCACGGCATATGCTCCGTTATACCTAGTCCTACGACATCCGTTTCCTCAGAAAGCTCTTTCAATAGTTTAAGCAGTTGAGGCAGTTGCATGGTTCCGGCAGGAGACAGATCAAAGGGATCTTCAGGATTTGCGAATAATAGAGAACGAAATGCTTTTGGATCAAGCACGTCTAGATCAAGATGAATCGCCAGGTGCTTAATGCCGTGTTCTTTGATCCATTTTTTGATCGGTTCCGTACTGTTCGCTAACTCTTCAGAACTGGCAGTTCGAATACCTAATCTTTGGATGACCTCTGTATCTGCTTCTGCAGTAGTTATTCCCAGTCTTTGAAATGCCTCTGAAATCACTTCCGCTTCTTGCTCTGTAGGCGCCGCTAATCCGGCGATAAAGACATGATCAGGCTTTAGCGGGACTTTTACATGTTGTGCGAAATCCTTATCTCCTTCTCCCAAAAGATTTCCTAGCGGCAGCGCATGTCCGTTATCGTACCCGACGTAATTAACCAAATCAGAGTGAGCATCGATCCAAATTAAACCTAATTCGCCGCCATATCGTTCGTTTAAATAGGCAAACGGGGCTTGTTCCACTAAACAGTCGCCGCCAAACATGACAATGCGATCCGGTTTATGAGCATCAATGAGATGCTGTGCGGATTTTAATTGTTCGAGCAGCTGGGTTCTTCCATGCATGCCGTTCTCCTTCTCAAGCGGAGTTCCATCATATGCTTGAACAGGCACATGAATAAGGGGCTGGTCATTGTCGGGAGCCAGCCAGGCAAGCAGCTCTGCTCCAAAAGAGTAGTTAGGGTTATTGCCTCCTTGCCATTGCGGCATTAACAGACGAATGGTTTTTTGAGTCATGTTTTTATCTCCTTTACTTCAAAGTAAGGCAAGTATAAAATGAGCACAAATAAAAATGTAGTACGCACAAATTTGATAGGTACTACCTGAAAGGATAGTGTGAAGATGAGCATGGCTGAATATAAGGGCAAGGTGAAGCATATTCAAGACACGCCATTTGGCTACACCTTGTCGGTGATTGGCGGCAAATGGAAAATGGTTATTATTTACCTTTTGGCAGAAAACCAACCGGTCCGGTTCAATGATCTGAAAAGGCAAATAGGAGCGATTACTTATAAAACATTGAGCTCCCAGCTAAAGGAACTGGAAGCGGACGGTTTGGTGAACCGGAAGGAGTATCCTCAGGTCCCCCCTAAAGTCGAGTACAGTCTTACTGCTAAGGCGGAAACGCTATTACCGGTATTGGAAGGATTATGCGAGTGGGGAGAGAAGAATCGCAGCCATTGAATCAAGGAGGCCTGTGAAGCCTCAAGAGAACGATAATCAGCGTACGGTACCGGATGCAATAGGAGCCTGACCTTCCTCGAGTCCATTTCGCACTTGAAATTCATGAAATCCATGGTATGATGTAATTAAAGAATCTTAAATTAAAGATAATTTGTAAATGCTTTATGGGTATTCTATGAAAATAAGCTGAATGGACCGAAAGGAGATTTGTCATATGGAGCATCAACATATTTATCGGAAGGGCACGTCCGCCGAGGCGCCGACCCTGCTGCTGCTGCACGGTACCGGGGGAAACGAGGAGGATTTGCTGCCGCTGGCCGAGATGGTGTCGCCGGCGTCGAACGTGCTGGGCGTTCGCGGGAATGTGCTGGAGAACGGGATGCCGAGATTTTTCCGGCGTCTGGCCGAAGGCGTTTTTGACGTGGAGGATCTCGTAAAACGGACCCAGGAGCTGCATGCGTTTCTGGACTGGGCAGCGGAGGAGTATGGTTTCGACCGCAGCCGGATCGTGGCCATCGGTTATTCCAATGGCGCGAATATCGCGGCCAGCCTGCTCTTCCATCGGGAGGATGCGTTGCAAGGGGCGATTCTCCATCACCCGATGGTTCCTCTTCGCGATAAGACGCTGCCGGATTTGAGCGGCGTGCCGGTGTTCATTGCGGCAGGACGGCGCGATCCGATCTGTCCTCCGCAGGAGACGGAGGATCTGAATGAGCTCCTGAGCGGAGCGGGCGCCGACGTGAAGCTGCACTGGGAGAACGGCGGCCATCAGCTGAGCCGGTCCGAGGTCGGCATGGCGTCCTCATGGTTTAAAGAGAAGTTCCTGTAAGGGGAGCAAAGGTAAAAATTAAAGGGAATCTGATCAAAATACCGTCAATGCGTTGACGGTATTTTTTTTATACTGAAACCATCCGAAACAATCGAGGTGGTCAGACATGGCACGCACAATGAAAAGCTCGCCTCCTCCCGGCCTGCACGAGGCCGGCAACAACAGGGCCGGCACCAACAGGCGCAGGGGCTTCGGAAGGAGTCTCCGGCGGGGAGAGCAGCTATGGGGAATGGTTTTTATCAGTCCGATGCTGATCGGCGTCATGATTCTGGTCCTGTTCCCGATTATCGCAACGCTGGTGCTCGGCTTTGCCGATTGGAATTTCGTGCAGGGCTGGGACGGCATCCGGTGGGTCGGACTGCAGAATTTCCGCAGTCTGCTCGAGGATGATATCTTCTTAAAGTCCATCCGAAACAACATGATCTTTCTGCTGACGGTCCCGATCTACATGATCATCTCCATGGCGCTTGCGATCCTGATCGACCGGCATGTGTACATGAAGGGATACTTCAAGGTCGCTTACTTCATGCCGTACATTTCGAACATCGTCGCGGTTGCGGTCGTGTGGCAGGTGCTGTTCCAGCCTTCCTACGGTCCGATTAACGAGGTGCTGCGAAGTATCGGCATCGCGAGCCCGCCCAAATGGATCGCCGATCCGAACTATGCGCTCGTCTCGATCATGATGATCTCGGTGTGGATCTCGATCGGGTTCAATCTGATTATCTACATTGCCGGCCTGCAATCCATACCGAAGGACCTGTACGAGGCCGCCGAGATTGACGGGGCGAATGGATGGACCAAATTCAGGCGGATTACGCTGCCGCTGTTGTCGCCGACATCCTTTTTCCTGCTGGTAACGGGAATCATCTCGACCTTCAAGGTGTTCGACATTATCGCTGTCATGACCCAGGGCGGGCCGATCGGATCGACGACGATGATGGTCTGGTATTTGTACGACACGGCGTTTGTGAATTTGAAGGTTGGGTATGCATCGTCCATTGCGGCCGTGCTGTTCGGCTTCGTCATGCTGATCACGCTCGGGCAGTGGGCGGCCCAGAAGAAATGGGTCAACTACTAGAGAGGAGGATGAAACCATGCACACGCTACTTCGGGCCGACTGGCGCAAGGCGTTCGTGACGGCGGTCATGTTCGCGGTCAGCATCCTGTTCCTGCTCCCTTTTGTCTGGATGCTCATCACTTCCTTCAAGGTGGAAAAGGACGTCTTCGTTTACCCGATCCAATGGATCCCGAGGGAATGGAACGCCATTGAAAATTACAAGGAGGTGTGGTTCGGCGATTACCCGTTCTACCTCTACTACTGGAATTCGATCAAGGTCAGCCTGCTGACCACCGCGATTTCGGCGCTGGTGTCGGCGCTGGCGGCCTACGGCTTCTCGAAAATCCAGTTCGCCGCAGGAAAGTGGCTGTTTCTGATCGTACTTTTCACCTATATGATTCCGGGTCAGGCGATCCTCATTCCGCAGTTTATTTTGTACCGCAATATCGGTCTGTTCGATAACCATTTCGGCCTGATCGTGCTCGGCAGCTTCAGCGTGCTGGGAACGTTTATGCTGCGGCAATTTTTCATGGGCGTGCACCAGGAGTTTATCGAATCCGCGAAAATCGACGGAGGCAGCCATCCGCGCATTTTCTGGTCGATCGCGCTGCCGCTGGTCAAGCCAGCCGTTGCAACCTACGCCATCCTCCGGTTCATCTGGACATGGAACGACTATCAGAATCCGCTGATTTTCCTGCGCACCGACGGGCTGTTCACCATTCCGCTGGCCATGCAGAAATTCACGTCATTAAGCGGCGAATTCTATTCCTTGATCATGGCCGCTGCGGTCTCGGCGATTTTTCCGCTGCTCATCGTGTTCATCATCGGGCAGAAGAGCGTCATTGAAGGAATTGCTTTAGGAGGCGTCAAGGGCTAAGGCCGAATCGGCCGGCCTGCAATAGATCAACAGCTACGACCCATCATCACGGGATCCAATCGAAAACATGGGGAGGTTGCAATCGAATGTTGAATAAGAAATGGCAAGCCGGCTTGCTGGTCGGCACGCTGCTGCTCGGGCTGCTGTCCGGGTGCGGCGGCGCGAAGGAGCAAACGGCGCAGGGAGAGAGCGGGCAAGAGGGCAACAAGATCAATCTCAGACTGTATACGTACGGCACGGAGGAAGCTTACAATTGGAAGGAGACGCTGGCGGCATATGAGGCGAAGACGCCCGGCGTGACGATCGAGCTCGTCCAGCTCAGCGAGAAGGGGGACACCCAGGAGGCGTTCAAGAAGCTGGATCTCGAAGCGGCATCGTCGGCGCAGATGGACATCCTCATGTTCAGCGACCCGGCCGGTTATGCCCAGCGGGTGGCGCTTGGCATGGCGGAGCCGCTGGATGAATATATCGCCAAGGACGGCTTCAGCGTGGAGGAGGACTACAAGGTCGACACCCGGCTGGACGGAAAAGTGTATGCGCTTCCCGGCAAATTCAATCCGTGGTACGTGCTGCTGAACAAGGACCATCTTAAGGAGGCGGGGCTTGCCGTTCCGACCGACTGGACCTGGGACGACTATGCGGATTACGCGAAAAAGCTGACCCAAGGCGAGGGCTCGGCCAAGCGTTACGGAACATATTTTCACGGGCCGCAGGGCGGCGGGTGGCTGGAGTTTCTGAAGCTCAAAATGGCGAACCAGCCGCAGGACACCGACTTTTTGAAAGCCGACGGCACCTCCAATCTGGATAACCCGACCTTCCGTGAGACGCTGGAGCTTCGGGTGCGCATGGAGAAGGAGGATCAATCCTCCGTGCCGTACACGGACATGATTTCGCAGAAGCTGAATTACCGGACCCAATTCTTCAATCAATCGGCGAGCATGATCACGATCGGCAGCTGGATGAACACGGAGATCGGAGGAACCGATAAAGTGCCCCTTGAGTTCGAGGTCGCCGTCGCCCCGTTCCCGAAAAACAAGGAGGGCGATCCGACCGGACTTACGCCGGTAACGACCGACTACGTAGCTGTTGCCGCCAAGTCCAAGCATAAGGAGGAGGCTTACAAGTTCGTCCGCTGGTACACGACCGAAGGTCAGGTTGTCCAAGGCAAGAACATTCCGGCATGGCAGGGCGTCAAGAGCGAGCAGGTCGAGAAAATCATCGACACCATTCTCGCCGGAACGAAAAGTCCGGAGAAGGTCGACAAGAAATCGCTCATCGATACCCTGGTTGCTTCCAAGGCTTCCGCCATCGTTCCGCCGGCTCCGTATCAAGCCGAGGTCTATGAGGCGATTAACGAGGAGTACGAGAAGCTCATTCTCGGAAATCAGGATATCGATCAGACGATCCGCAATTCCCAAGAACGTGTGAACAAAATTATCGAATCCAACCAAAAATGATCTGATATAATGACAGAAAAAACCAAAGGGGCGAAATCTTCGTCCCTTCTTGGCATCAACAGAAAGTTTGAGGATCTCGGGGTGAAGGACATGTTGACCCGGCTGAAGAGGTGGGTGCCGAGCTCCATCCGCCATAAGCTGATCTGGGCGTCGGTCGCTTGCATCGCGGTGCCGGCACTCGTCAGCTTAATACTCTACAATGCGATGACGAAGGAGGCTTTGAAGGAGCAGGCCGTACAGAATGCGAATGACGCGCTCCAGCTGATCCGCGGCTCGGTGACGAATCTGCTCTCAAGTAAGCTCAATATCGCCAATTACATTCAGGTGAATTCCACGTTGAACTCGTATTTCAAACAGGTCGCCTCCGGCAATGAGGAGGCCGATCCATACGATCGGTTCGTGGAATCCCGCCGTGTGCTGGAGCATATCGAAAGCTTGACGGTCGTAGGCGAGCCCAGCTATGTCACGGTGCTGCTGACCAGCGGCGCCTATTACATGAACTATTCCGTAAGCGATTACAATCCGCTTGATTATATGGACCAGCCCTGGTTCGACCGGATCCACCGGCTTCAGGGGCTGGAGTCGCTCTGGGTTGGACCCGAGGAGACGGTATTTCGCTCCGACCGGATGGATCATCCGTATCAGCTGTCCGTGGTTCGAACGCTCCGGCTTCCGGATTCGGATATCTACGGGTATGTCATCGTAAGCTTTACGGAGGATCAAATCAGCCGGATCTTCGACTCCCTGTCCGAAGGGAGCGACGTGCTGATGCTGGATGGCAGCGGCATGGTGGTATCCTCCCATCATCCTGAACGTATCGGTACGAAGTTCCCGTACGTGGAGGAATGGAGCGGATCGGCTCCTTACGCGATCATGCCGATGGACGGCGAGAAGCATTTAATGGTGGAGCAGGATATCCCCTTTGCCGGGTGGCGGCTGGTGCTGATGCAGCCTTATAAGGATGCGATCGTTAATATCAATGCGATCTTTAGCCGCGCGTTTCTGCTTCAAATGGTCTCCTTTCTGGTTTTTCTCATGCTGCTGATCGGACTTGTACGTACGTTTACGAAACCGCTGGTCCGGCTCGGCAAGGCGGCGGCTGCCGTTCAGCGGGGAAACCTGGAGGTGCGCTCGCATGTTCGGGGCAACGACGAAATCGGGCGTCTGGGGCATCTGTTTGACGATATGCTGAGCCGCATCCAGACCATGATTTTCGAAATATCCGACAATCAATCGAGAAAACGAAAGGCTGAGCTGAAAATGCTGCAGGCGCAGATTCATCCGCATTTTTTGTTCAATGTTCTGAATTCGATCCGGATGAAGGTCATGAAGCGAGGGGACCCGGAAAGCGCCAGAATGATCGGCTCGCTGTCGATGCTGCTCCGGATGACGATCAGCCGGCAGGAGGATGAGATCGCCCTCCACGAAGAGCTTGAGCTGATCTCTCATTATCTGGCGCTCATGAATCTGCGACAGAAGGAGGAGGTCAGGCTGGAGCTTGACATCGCTTCGGAGGCTCTGCTGCTGAAGGTGCCCCGCTTCTTCCTGCAGCCGATCGTGGAGAATGCGCTCATCCACGGGCTGAACCGGCGGGCAGGGGTCATCTCGATCACGGCTGTGGTGGAGCCGGGGGGCATCATCCTGCGCGTGAAGGATGACGGTGCCGGCATGGACCCTTCGGTGCGGGAGCGGATCGCCCGCAGCTTGCGCCTCGGCGCGGGCGACGCCATTGCTGATGCGGAAGATGCCGCACGGGGCGGGCCGAGTCCGGTCGTCCCTGAAGGCTTCCAAGGGCAAGGGCAGACAGGGACGGGAGATCGTACGGTGACTGCGAGTTCTTCCGGCGCTGCCGGTGGCGATATGGCCGGTTCAGGTTCGGATAGGGGTTCGGATGCGGGTTCGGATTCGGATTCTCAAGCGCTTCGCACATCGTCTCCCATGGATGCGCCGGGGAGCGGCTTTTCCGGCATCGGCCTGTCCAACGTCATGGAACGAATGCGGATGGTGTTTGGTTCCGGGTTTCAATGCGCTGTTTACAGCGAAGAGGGTCAAGGGACGGTGATCGAAATGTATATACCGGAAAGAGGGAATGCCGATGTATAACGTGATGCTGGTCGATGATGATTATCCGGTGATCGAGCTGCTGTCGGAGACGATATCGTGGGAGGAAATGGGCCTCCGGCTGATGGGAAGCTACGACAACGGATTAAGCGCCTGGGAGTTTGCCAAGACGCAGCCGCCGGACATTCTGATCACGGATATCGGCATGCCAAGGATGAACGGATTGGAGCTGTCGGAACGGATTCGCGAGGTGAAGCCGGATGTGCGCATCGCCATTCTGTCCTGCCACAGCGAATTCCATTATGCGCAGCAAGCGATGCGGCTAAGCATCCAGGATTATCTGCTGAAGGAGACGCTGGACCCGAGCGAGCTCGCCCGGCTGCTTGTGCGGTTCAAGCAGGGAATGGATGAGGAAGCCGAGCAGGGCTGGGAGAAGAGCCGGATGCGGCATCTGGCTTCCGAAGCTCAGGAGCTGCGGCGGGAGCAGCGCATGAAGGATTTCGTGCAACAGCCGCTTCTGTCCCCGGAAAAATGGCGGCATGAGCTGTCGGAATTCGGCGTGCTCCGGGGGAATGATCACTGCCTTCCCGTGATCGGCTATCTGGAGGAGCTGCGGCAGATCAAGCAGCGCTTCGCTTCGGAGCAGACCCCCCACTTCGCCCTTGGCAATGTGCTGCGCGAGGTGCTGGGGAGTCTGAAGCCGGAGGCCGTGCATATCCGGTATGACGCAAGATGCTCGCTGCTGCTGTTCTCCTACCGCCCCGGTCTCCGGCATAACGTTTACGATGAGGTCGGAGCCTGTCTAAGACAAGTGCAGTCCACGCTCTTCCGGATCCTGAAGATCCGCATGTCCTTCATCATCGGGACCGGCTGCGACAGCCCTCAGTCGCTGAAGCTTGGCCTCGGGGAGCTGCTGGGCAGCGAGCATCAGCGGTTTTATATGGAGCCCGGGACGATCGAGAAAATCAAGCCGAAGCAAGGCGGCGCCAAAGTGGGCAGCGCCTCCGGCCTGTACGACTGCTATGAACAGGCCAGCCGGGAACTGCTGGAGATGCTGCTTGGCAAAGCCGGGCCGAGCGATGAGGACCCGGCGGACCGGTGGATCTCGCGCATCCGCGAAGCCGAGTACGCTCCCGAAGCCGTCAAGGACTGGCTCCTTAAGCTCATGCTTGATCTCAAGCTGAAGCTGAGGCTCCATCTGCTGCCATCCATGCCGCAGACCTATGCGGCCGATACGCTGCATAAAGAGATGATGGACATGGATGCTTTGAGCGAGCTGCATGTCTGGCTGAAGGCGTATCTCGCATCGACGGCCCGCGAGGCCGGCAGAGGAGGAAGCCGAAGAACCGAGGTCGCCGAGGCATGCAGGTACGTGTCCCTTCGGCTGGACCAGCGGATCTCGCTTGATGAGGTTGCGGGCTTCCTGCACCTGAATCCAAGCTATTTCAGCCGGATGTTCCGGAAGGAGACGGGAATCACATTTATTGAGTATGTCACCCGAATGAAGATGGAGCGCGCGAAGGAGCAGCTGCTGCGCACCGACCATACCGTCGGGGAAATATGCGAGAGCCTCGGCTATGATAATGTAAGCCATTTCGCGAAGACGTTTAAGTCCCATGCCGGGGTAACCCCGGTGGAGTATCGGAGCCGCTTGAGCGTTTGATTGTTTTGAGCATTTTGAGCGTTTGATGAAGGCTGGACGAAAATTGGAGGGGGAACGGTACACATGGAGAAGAATCGGGAGCTTGGCTCTATCGTTCGCGGGATGGCCCCGGCGGATCTGCGGCTCTATTACCCGGGCGGAGATCAGCGACGCTTCTGGCAAGGCGTCCTGAGCCATCCGGCATACCGGAGCGCGCTCCGGGAGATCGAAGAGGAAGGCGTGCGCTTGTTGCAGGATTCGATCCCCCAGCTGACCTATGGGCTGTTCGCGTTGTATGAACGGCAGGGGACGAGGCTCGAGTATGAGCGGGTTTACTTCGAACGCAGACGGAGAATGAACACGTTCGCGCTTCTGTCGCTTCTTCACCCGGAGCGGGAGGATTATTTGACGTCTCTGCACGACATCCTGTGGGCAATATGCGACGAATATACGTGGTGCCTGCCCGCGCATGTGGATGCCTCGTCTGCGGAGAAAATCCGGGGGACCATCGATTTGTTCAGCGCCGAGACCGGGTTCGCCTTGAGTGAAATCCGTCTGCTGCTCGGAGATATGCTGCCGCCGCTGCTTCATTCAAGGATAGCTGACGAAGTGAACGAGCGGCTGTTCAAGCCCTTTCTGGATCACATGCACGGCTGGGAGACGGCGACCCACAATTGGTCCGCCGTGTGTGCGGGCTCTGTCGGCTCGGCCGCGCTATTGCTCGTGCAGGATTCGGAGCGGCTAACCCAAATCCTGAAGCGTACAGAAGCGAGCATGGCTTGCTATCTTCAGGGCTTCGGTGCGGATGGCGCTTGTCTGGAGGGTCTCGGCTACTGGAATTACGGCTTCGGTTATTTCGTTTATTATGCCGATCTGCTGCGCAAACGCAGCCGGGGAGCGATCGACTGGCTCCGGGAGGAAAAGGTTTCGAAAATCGCTTTGTTTCAGCAAAAATGCTTCCTTGGCGGCGGGGCGGTCGCAAACTTCTCCGATTCCCAGCCGCGTGCTGCCGTCCAGACCGGCTTGTCCCACTACTTAGCGGGAATCTATGAGGCGTTCGAATCTCCGCCCCTCTCCCTTTCGGCGGGGTATCGGGAGGATCATTGCAGCCGCTGGGCACCTGCCCTGCGGAACCTCATCTGGCTGGATCCCGGGAGAACGGGAAAGGAGTGGGGGGCGGCCGACTATTATTTGGAAGACGCCCAGTGGCTCATTTCCCGGGTCGCGTCCGGTCATGAGCGATACGGGTTCGCGGCCAAGGGAGGACGAAATGACGAGCCTCACAATCATAACGACCTCGGGCACTTTATCCTGTACGGTGCGGGGGAAGTATGGTGCTCGGATCTGGGATGCGGGGAATATACGGCCGACTACTTCGGCGAAGGGCGGTACGGCTATGATTGCAACGGTTCCCAGGGGCATTCCGTGCCGGTGATCAACGGCCGGGGGCAGAGCGAGGGGCCGGACAGCGAGGCGATCGTGCTCGAAGCGTCACTGGAAACGGAAGAGGATCGGCTGCGGCTCGATTTGACGAAGGCATATCGCGAACCCGAGCTGCTTGGACTTATACGGACGATGGTATGGAACAAAAGGAGGCTACAGCCCGAGCTGACCGTCATCGACGAGTATCGCTTCAACCGGCCGCCGGACAGCCTGCTTGAGCGGATCGTTACCCGGGTGAAGCCGGACATCCGGCTCGTGGACGGGGAACATGCGGTCGTTCTGGGGGGCAGTAAAGGGAAAAGCGGATTGGTCATCCGATATGACGATGGTCGGCTGACGGCCGCCGTTCAGGCACGTACGTACCGTGATCATTACGGCAAGGAAGCGTTGTGGTATGCGGTTGATTTTGAGGTGAAGCAGCCCGAAACGGTCATGGCGCTGGCGTTCGAGTTTCGATTCATTTAAGTCAAAATAGGCGAAGGAGAATGAAGATGAAGACGGAGGCGGCATTGGATTGGAAGACGGAAGCATGGATGAAGGCGCTGGCGAAGACGCAGCGGAACGTCAAGCGCATTGGAGACGGCTTCCCGCATGCAAGCCAGAACGGAAGGTATGAGCTGGAGGCGCCGCACTGGTGGACGGCCGGCTTCTGGCCGGGCATGCTGTGGCTGCTGTACACCGGCAGCCGGGACGAGGAGCTGCGCGCTGCTGCGGAAGCCTGCGAACGGCGGCTGGATGACGTACTGAACGATTACGTGCGGCTGGATCATGATCTCGGTTTCATGTGGACGCTGACCAGCATGGCGTCCTATAAGCTGACCGGAAACGAGACGTCGAAGATTCGGGCGCTGAAGGCGGCGAATTATTTGGCCGCACGCTTTAATATTAAGGGCCGGTACATCCGGGCGTGGAACCCATGGAGAGAAGGGGAGGACAATGCCGGGCTGGCGATTATCGACTGCTCGATGAACACGCCGCTGCTGTTCCTGGCTTCGGAGATCAGTGGAGATCCGCGGTACCGGCATGTGGCGGAGGCGCATATGGATACGGTCGTTCGTGACTTTGTCCGTCCGGACGGGTCGGTCTATCATATTATCCGGTACGATCCGGCAACCGGCGAACGCCTGGAAGGCCTCGGCGGGCAGGGCTATGCGCCGGAATCGGCCTGGTCCCGGGGAACCGCCTGGGCACTGTACGGCTTGACGCTCGCCTATCATCATACCGGAAAGCAAATTTATCTGGATACAGCGAAGACGGTCGCGCATTTCTTCCTGGCGAATCTGCCGGAGGATCATGTGCCGTATTGGGATTTCCGCGCACCGGATGAAGCGAGGATTTATCGCGATTCTTCCGCCGGCGCGTGCGCGGCAAGCGGTCTGCTGCTGCTCGCGGAGAAGGCTGGGGCCGTGGAGGCATCCATTTACCGAACACCGGCTCAGCGAATTCTTGAATCGCTGTACCGAAACTACGGTGCTTGGGACGATGACAACGAGGAGGGCTTGATCCTCCATGGAACAAGCCATGTGCCGGAGGGGCGCAATATCGACGTGCCGCTCATCTATGGGGACTACTTCTTTGTGGAAGGCTTGGCTCGGCTTCAGGGACAGGGGCCGTTTTACTGGGAGTAGCTTTATTAGGTAGCCGCGCCGTGCGTACGGCTTCCTATGAGTACGGTGTGTGGACGGTATGGTGTATGGTCTGAAGTAAAGCCGCTGCCCGGCCATATGTCCCGGGCCCGGAAAGATGAAGCTTGGCGAAGGAGCGTGAAGCGAAATGAGTTTTCAAGGAAATAGGAGTATAGATAGGGCGGCCCGGACTGGAACCGGCGCGGGCGTGCACCCTGTTGCGGGGAATCCGCTAAAGACCCGGCAGGATATGTACCGTGCTCTCGGCGAGCTCCTTGCACCCCTGCAGCCGTATTACAGCAAAGGGTACGCGAGACTGTCCATCGGGAGCACAGGCACGGGGTATTCGGCGAATGTCGCCGAGATGGAGGGCTTCTCCAGGGTGCTCTGGGGACTTGTACCTGCCATTGCCGGCGGAGGTCATGAGGAGCTGTGGGAGCGGTGCCTGGACGGCATCCGCACAGGCACGGACCCGGAACATGAGGAGTACTGGGGAGAGGTCACCGATTATGATCAGCGGCTTGTCGAGATGGCGGTATTCGGTTTGGCGCTGGCACTTGTGCCGGACCGGATCTGGCATCCGCTGAACGAGCGGGAGCAAGCTAATCTGTACCAATGGTTGAATCAGATCAATAGGCACCCTTGTTATGACTGCAACTGGCTGTTCTTCAACGTGCTGGTTAACGTCGGCTTCCGGAAGGCGGGCCTTCCTTACGATGAGGAGCAGGTGGAACGAAACCTGAACCGGATCGACGAATTCTATCTGTCAGGCGGGTGGTACAGTGACGGTATCGGTGGACACTGCGATTACTACGGGCCTTTTGCGATCCATTATTATGGTCTGGTCTATGCCCGGCTCATGGCAAATGAGGACCCGAAGCGCGCCGAGCGGTATCTGGAGCGGGCCGCTGCCTTTGCTTCGGACTTTGTCTATTGGCATGCGCCGGACGGTGCCGCCATCCCCTACGGCCGGAGCCTGACCTACCGGTTCGCGCAATCCGCCTTCTGGTCGGCGGCGGCATTCGCAGGTATGGACGGATTCAAGCCGGGCGAGCTCAAAGGCCTTGTGCTGCGAAACCTCCGATGGTGGTTCCGACAGCCGATCTTCGACCGCGGCGGCATCCTAACGATCGGGTATGCCTACCCGAACCAGATCATGTCCGAAAATTATAATTCGCCAGGCTCCTCCTACTGGTCGCTAAAAACCTTTCTCGTACTGGCGCTGGCCGAAAATGACCCGTTCTGGACAGCGGAGGAAGAGGAGCTTCCAACGCTGGAGCGTATCTCCGTGCAGGAGCCCGCGCACCTGGTCGTCTGCCGGGAGCCGGAGACCGGTCATGCGGCGGCTTTTAATACGGGGCATTTGTCCTCCAATGAGCATACGCACACGTCGGCCAAGTACGAGAAGTTCGCCTACTCAACTGCCTTCGCGTTCAGCGTTCCGCGTGCGGAATGGGGGCTCTCCCAAGGTGCCTTCGATTCCATGCTCGCCCTCAGCGAAGGGGATCAACTGTTCAGGGTGAAGCGAAAGTGCGAGGAAGCGTGGATTCAGGATCAGGTGCTGTATGCCAGATGGAAGCCTTGGGCGAACGTTGAAGTCCGTACCTGGCTGGTGGCGGGACTGCCTTGGCATATTCGGATTCACCGGATTCATACGGAAAGGCCGCTGGAGGCGGCTGAGGGAGGTTTTGCCTTAGGGCTTGGCGAGCGTGGTGTGGGCTTGACGGAAGGCGGGGGGGCTATCGTTGAGGGTCGAAGGGCTGCGGCCTCTACCCTCTGGGGCGGAAGCTCCGTGCACGGCCTGCTCGGATTTGACGCGGCTGAGCTGATCTATCCGCATGCAAACACGAATCTGCTGCATCCCCGCACCGTTATCCCAACGTTAAGAGCAAGGCTTGATCGAGGCACCCATTGGCTGGTTTCGGCCGTATACGGAAAACCGCGGGATCTTGGATCGACATCCGAGCAAGCGTGCCCTGGACCACGCTCCCATGGTGTCCATTCGGAGGTTATTGCTGGCAATGATCCTGCTGCGAAGCAGCAACGTTTCTCGTTGGTTGCAGGTGCTGATCAAGGTGCGGGTCAGGCTGCCGCGGAGAAGCTTGGAGTACGCATCGGGCAGGGGAACATTATTATCACTTCTCTGTCGGGAATCCCGATTACGATCGCGATGGATTAGGCGGAGTGTCACTGTCCAAACCAGATTACGACTACGATGGATTAGCGCAACGTCTCTAGCGGGTTGCAGGCATTTCACCTCTTGGCCGTTTATTTACAGTACGGGTGAGGTTACCCTTCCTGCAAAAAAATATGTATATATCGGGCCGGGGAACTCTCCGGCCTTATCTTTTTTTTGGAAGCTATCTGTTCTTTGAGAAATGGGAGATTGGAAATGTTTTTAGCATCTGCTGCACCTTGTTTTTCGCCTAGGTCAGAATCGTGCGTATGCGGGCGATCAAAATTGCTGCTTAGTCAACGAGTCAAGGAGTCTCTTGTATTCCCCGATGGATATTATTAGAGGGACCAGCGTATTCCGGGCTGAAATTCGTGTAAAATGACCCGAGAAATTACGATGAAAAGTGTTACAATAGGAGAAATAAAAAAAGTTCAAGGGTAGAGATAAAGGCGATTTTGCCGCCCGGACGGTGAAGTGGAGTGAGAGAAGTGAAGGAATTGCAAGCTGAGCGCAAGGCCGTCAGCATGGAAGATATCGTACGCGCGCACCATGTGCTTCGCGAAGTGATCGTCCGCACCCCGTTGCAGCGGGATGCCGTATTATCAGCCAAATATAATTGCGATGTGTATTTGAAGCGAGAGGATCTGCAGGTGGTCCGGTCATTCAAGATCCGGGGCGCTTACAATATGATTCGCAGCTTGTCCGATGAGGAACGTCGTGCTGGCATCGTATGCGCCAGTGCCGGCAATCACGCGCAGGGCGTGGCATTCTCGTGCAATGCGCTCAACATCAAGGGCAAGATTTATATGCCAAGCACCACCCCGAACCAGAAGGTGAAGCAGGTGAAGCGTTTCGGCGGGGACAGTGTCGAGGTGATTTTGACGGGGGATACGTTTGATGATGCCTATCATGAAGCGATTAAGGCTTGCGAGGAGCAAGGAATGGCCTTTATCCATCCGTTTGACGAAGCGAAGATTATCGCCGGGAACGGAACGATCGGCATGGAGGTCATGGAGGACCTTGATGCTCCAGCTGATTATGTATTTGTGACCATCGGCGGCGGCGGACTTGCGGCCGGGGTGGCGACCTATGTGAAAACGGTGAGCCCATCGACACAAGTCATCGGTGTTGAGCCGCTCGGCGCGGCCTCCATGCTGGAGTCGAAGAAGCAAGGCGAGGTTGTCACGATGGACGAAATCGACAAGTTTGTGGATGGAGCTGCGGTCAAGCGCGTCGGGCAGCTGACCTATGATATTTGCAATGAGCTGGTGGACGACATCGTGATGGTACCGGAGGGGAAAGCCTGCACAACCATCCTGGAGCTGTACAACGAGAATGCAATCGTTGTTGAGCCTGCCGGTTCGCTGGCGGTGGCTGCACTGGACATGAACCGGGATAAGATTCGCGGCAAAACCGTTGTGTGCATCATCAGCGGCGGAAACAATGACATCGACCGGATGCAGGAGATCAAGGAGCGATCCCTGATCTATGAAGGGCTGAAGCATTACTTCATGATTAATTTCCCGCAGCGTGCCGGGGCTTTGCGCGAGTTCCTCGAAGAGGTGCTCGGCCCTGACGACGACATCGCCCGGTTTGAATATACGAAGAAGCACAACAAGGAGAACGGGCCTGCGCTTGTAGGAATAGAGCTGCTTCGTCCGGAGGATTACGGCCCTCTCATCGAGCGGATGCAGCGCAAGGGTCTTGACTACACCGAGCTGAACAAGAACGTGAATTTGTTCAACCTGCTGATCTGATGCGGGTTAGGTAAAAAAGGAAGCCTCGCGTTGAAAACGTGAGCTTGATGGAGCGGGGAAGGGGCAACCGCTGGTGAGCCAGAGGCGGAAAGTCCCGCTAACAAGTCCTTTTTAGGGACTTGTTGGTGCGTAACGGCGCGAAGTCCCGTGAACAAGTCCCTTTTGGGGACTTGTAAGTGCGTCGCGGCGGGAAATCCCGTAAACAAGTCCCTTTTGGGGACTTGTTGGTGCGTCGCGGCGGGAAATCCCGTAAACAAGTCCCTTTTGGGGACTTGTTGGTGCGTCGCGGCGGGAGATTCCGTGAACAAGTCCCTTTTGGGGACTTGCAAGTGCTTCGCGGCGGGAATTTCCGTGAACAAGTCCCTTCTGGGGACTTGTTGGTGCATCGCGGCGTGAAATCCCGTGAACAAGTCCCTTTTGGGGACTTGTAAGTGCTTAGCGGCGAGAAATTCCGCAAACAAGTCCCTTTTAGGGACTTGTAGGTGCGTCGCGGCGGGAGATTCCGCAAACAAGTCCCTTTTGGGGACTTGTAATTGCGTAACGGCCGGAAATCCCGTGAACAAGTCCCTTTTGGGGACTTGTTGGTGCGTCGCGGCGTGAAATCCCGTGAACAAGTCCATTTTTGGAACTTGTAAGTGCGAAGCGTTGACTTGCGCTCACATTGAAAAGCCGGATTCCCCTTCCAGGAATCCGGCTTTTTGGTTGTGCTCAAAGTGCTTAGCATAATGCTGTTAAACCAATTGGACACATAACAATTAGAACTTAAATCAGCAATTGGTATTCGTTTTCCTAAAGTGTAGGTAAGGTTCTTAAACTCAGCGAGAAAAAGCCTTTCTTAACGCACTGATTATTCCAGGAACAAGAAAAAAGATGCCAAAAAAGACAGTAAGTAAATTATATTGGGGCGTTTCGTAGAAATTAAACCATTCAGTGAAAATAGTAGAGTCAAGAATCCTTCCAAATAACGTTCCATCCGTATCTCTGTAGTTAAGTATCCAACCTGTTGCTTCAGATGTGAAAAAGAATATTTGTGATAATAAAAATACGCCAATAGTAGATACCCAATAGCTTTTTAAAAATGGTACAGTCGTTTGTTTCCTAACCAAAGTAATCGCATCCTAATCAAGTTACTATTCTCTATATAGTACAAAATAAATATGGCTATTTAAGAATTAAGTTCCAATCGCTTATTCCAGCGGGAACTCCTTTTGGCGGTAGTCCTCGACTTCCTTTGTCAGCTTGTCATTGTTGCTTTTAAGGACGTCGGACCAGGCTTTTAGCTTTTTCAGGAACGGGCTGTTCTCGATGTCATTGCTCTTCAAGGCTTGATCCAGCGCTTGGCGCACCTCGGGATCAAGGAGATTATCTTCATAAGCGAAGAGCGGCGTGTTGTTGTAGCCGTAGAACAGGCTGAACTCCATGAACCACAGCATGCGCTCCACTTCAGCGGCCCGGTTTGATTTAGGATGAGCTTTTAGGAAAGCTTCCTGGACCAGCCCCCGATCAATGACGTCCGACCAAGGAATAATGAGTGCACCATCGCTGACGGATACCTTCTCGGATTCAACCACCATGATGTCGATATAGGCTTGAATATCTTTGTTAATATACGGCTTGTAAGACACCAGCGACTTATAGTCGACGATCGGGAATACAACGCCTTCGGTCGTGAACAACCGGTAGCCGCTGTCGCGTAAATTGATCAGGACTTGTCTGAGATTGTCGTCCTTCGTGCGGCTGAGCGTAGCGCTGATGGGCTCATTGTATTTGTAAATGTTCATTAGTTTGTCTTGGATGCCGGTTTTATAGACGATGTCGGTCTTGGCTGACAGCTGCTTTTTCATCGCATTCTCCAGCTTCAATACAAGCATGGTCGCCTGATAACGGGTTACGCTGCGGATATGCTTGGTGATATACGTCTTGGCGTATGCGACGTCTTTCTCCTTCAGCAATTTGCTGGCCTTGTTGTATACGGCATTGCCGAAGGCAGTGGCTTTATTTGAGGCGGCTGTTGAAGCTGATTTGGTTTCCGAAGCAGGGGCTGCTCCCGCAATGATTCCCGTCTGAAGGGATAGAGCAAGGGCAAGGATCGCAGCCACGGCGGACTTTTTGGATTTCATAAAGAGATTTCCTCCTTTTACCACGCATTACCCTTATCCTACCACCTTCTACCGGACATTGGTTTACAATATTTTTGGAAAATATTAAAAAAATCTTCATGAACTATAACGAAATTGCGGCGATTTTGCATTATTTGCTCGAAAAAAACAGCTTCGTTCCCAAGAGTCCGATGACAAAAATGACAAGGCTGACCCAAGGCTGAATATGAAGCACCGGGAGCAGCCGCCCCAGCCACACGCCGCCGACAAGAATGACTACAGCGATAACGACGTAAATGCCCATATGGCGGATATTGATTTTGCGCCGCTCTTCTTCCGGCTGGAACGTTCCGTTCTTCATCCATTTCATTATTAATTGAATCAAGATGTAGGAGCCTCCGGCCAGGAGAATCAGCGTTGAAACCCGTACCTGCGTCATCCGTTCCACCGGACCTCCCGTCCAAGTGACAATAAAACCAACGATCGCCTGCACGAAAAAGAACCATGTCAACGAGATCCAAGGAATCATAACGTGAAGCTGCAGTTTGTTGAGGCCCTTCATAGGCGGCAGCTGCTCAACCAGGTCTTTGCAATAGGCTTCCGGATCGCTGCCGAAGACTTCTTCCGCAGTCTTTCCTTTAGCCTGAGCATCCAGCAGATGCTGGCCGATTTCCAGCAGCAGCTCCTCGCCCTTCGCTTCATTGACGGAACTGCTTCGTATATAGACAACCATGTCCTGATAATATGACAAATTGCCGGGTGTCATCGCATCCTGAAGCCGGTTGTTTTCCTTGATCATTTGTTTAATCTTCATGCTTTTTGTCCTCCGGAAGTTAAAATAAAGTCCACGCTCTCTTTAAGCGTTCCCCAATGCTGCTTGAATTGTTGGAGCGTCTCCTGTCCTTTGCCGGTCAGCCTGTAGTATTTGCGGGGTGGTCCGCCTGCACCCGGCTCGGAACGAAGGGTGCCTTCGATTAACGCTTCTTTCTGCATTCGAAGCAGGAGCGGATAGATGCTGCCCTCGCTTACAAACGTCAGTCCGCTGTTCTCCAGCAAGGTGCTGAGCTCGTAGCCGTACACTTCCCGGTGCTCCATAAGCGCCAGAATGCAGCCTTCGAGAATGCCCTTGAGCATCTGGCTTTGTGTTGTCATAGATGGTGGTGGTCTCCTTTTCCGACTAGGTTGTTATGCAAGGTAGGTGGGTACGGCAGAGAATCCGGATTTCAGTAATCCTCCGGCTGATTTGCTACCTTATGTTAACCGCTACCTTGTTATGCAACCCATCTTAGCATGACTTGACTTGCAATGCAAGATAGTTGCTCAAATGGCTAACTGCTATGTGCTAGCTGGAAGGACAGGAATAATACGCGGCTTCGTTAAAAAGGTTGATGGGCTCATCCTCCGTTATCGAGCCTCTCGTGGTCGAGCCACTGTCGTCGAGCCACTGTCATGGAGTTGGATGGTCGAGCCATGTCGTCGAGCCACTGTCATGGAGCTGGGTGGTCGAGCCACGTTGTCGAGCCTCTCCGATGTCGAGCGTCCATCGTCGAGTCTCCGAACTGACGATCACAAGAAGCAAGGCGTGATGGGATCCGCATCAGCTTCGATAGATTCGAGTTATTGACACACCTTGATTACAAATGTAGTATTCAATTTAGATTACATTAGTAATCTGTTTTTGGGAAGGCGTTTGAAAAGGGCTACGGCAAGAGAGCCGAAACTCCGGCAAGCTCAAATCTAAGGGCAACATTCTATCAAGAATCGGAAAAGAGGGGATTTCATGCGTTGTGTTCGATATGTGGGCTGTATCGTCATCATCCTGATCATGTTTACGGGCTGCAAAGAGAAAGAGACCCTCCCGGAAGAGGTGTTCGATCGCTACATCGGGCTCTGGCAGCAGGGACAATATGAAGCCATGTACGAGCTGGTCTCCAAAGCGGCGAAAGAGGCGATTCCTGCAGAGGCGTTCGCGGCTCGCTACCGTTCCATTTACGAGGGCATCGGCATGAGCAATCTGAGCGTGACCGCGCTGCCTCAAGCCGGCGAGCCGGCGACTGACGACGGATTAAGCGAAAAGACGTTTGCATATCAGCTTAAGATGAATACGAGCGCAGGCCCGATTGACGTTGAAGGGGCCATGCGCGTGGCGAGGGACCAGGAGACGGGTGAATGGAAGGTGGATTGGAAGCCATCCCTGCTCTTCCCATCGATGGAAGAAGGGGATAAGGTGACGGTTCGCACGCTGCAGTCGAGGCGGGGGGAAATCTATGACCGGTCGGGCAACGGGCTTGCCGTCAACGGAAGCATTGAAGTGATCGGGATCGTGCCGGGTGAACTTGGAGAGGCCAGGGAGAAGACGATTGCCCAGCTTGCGAAGCGGCTTGAAATCCCGGAATCGTTCATTCGGGAAAAACTCGCGGCTTCGTGGGTCAAGGATAATGTGTTCGTGCCGATCGTCAATGCGACGGGGGATCGGGCCCGCCTTGATTTTAGCGATTTGCAGGGTGTAACGAAACGGGACAAGAGCGCCAGGGTCTACCCCTACGGGGAAGCGGCCGTTCATTTAACCGGATATATCAGGCAAGTCACGGCGGAGGATATGGAGAAGCATAAGGACAAAAACCTGGAATCCGACGACGTGATCGGAAAATCCGGACTCGAACAAATTTACGATGATCGGCTTAGAGGAAAGGACGGCGTCCACATCTCGATCATCGCGGCGGACGGAACGGTGCGTGAGACGCTGGCGAAGGTCGAGCCGGCAAACGGCGAGGATATCCGCCTGACCATCGATGCCGGCCTGCAAGAATCGATGTATCGCTCACTGGATGGAGACGCGGGAACGGGGGCGGCCATTCATCCGCAGACGGGGGAGATTTTGGCGCTTGTCAGCAGTCCGGCATACGATCCGAACCTGTTCATCCAAGGATTATCGGAGGAGCAGTGGAAATCGTGGAACGAGGACCCCAAGAAGCCGTTATTGAACCGATTCACGAAGCTGTACGCTCCCGGTTCGGTGTTTAAGCCGATTACCGCTTCCATCGGATTGCAGCTTGGCGTGAGCTCCGTCGATGAGGTCAAAACGATCGAGGGACTGCGGTGGGCCAAGGACGGCAGCTGGGGGAGCTATTACGTGAAACGGGTGAGGGACGTACCCGTCGAGGATCTTACCGACGCGATCGTCAATTCCGACAATATCTATTTGGCCCAGGAAGCGCTCGAGATGGGGGCCGAAGATTTCAGCAGGGAGGCGGAGAAATTCGGGTTTGGCGCATCGTTGCCGATTGACTATCCGTTCCCGAAGGCAAGCCTGTCGAACGATGGCATCACGAACGAAATACTGCTGGCCGATTCCTCCTATGGACAAGGGGAAGTCCAGATGAGCCCGCTGCATCTGGCCTTGTCCTACACCCCATTCATCAATGAAGGGAAGCTGGTTGCGCCCGTATTGGAGCTTAAGAAAGACAAGGAGCTTCAGGGGGAAGCGCAGGGAGAACGGGTTCTGACCCCGGACACGGCCGAAGCCATCCATCGTATGCTGCTTAGGGTCGTCGACGATCCCAAAGGGACAGGGCACGGGGCATATATCCCGGGCCGCAAAATTGCGGGGAAGACCGGCACCGCAGAGCTGAAGCGAACGAAAGCGGAAAGCGGGCAGGAGAACGGGTGGTTCGTCGTTTATGATGCAGACGGATTCGATTTTCTGATGGCCGTTATGATCGAGGACGTGCGCGATCGCGGCGGCAGCGGCTACGTCGTTCGCAAAACCGCGCCGGTGGTAAAGGGTTACGTGGAGAACCGGCACTAACGTCCGGTTTGAAAAATTGGAAGAGACATGCGATATTAAGATCAGCAGCCGGATCGGACCGTTTGTATCCATCCGGGATTGGACCGCGGAAGGTATGCGGCATGGCCGCCTTCAATCTGCGGTGGAGTCAAAATGAATCGGGAAGTGATGAAAGTGCCTGAGCAAGTGCCAAAAATTTCGGAAGCGGAATGGGAAGTCATGAACGTGCTGTGGGAGAGATCTCCGCTTACCGCCAGCGAAGTCATTCAAGCATTACAGGAAAAAACCGATTGGAAGCCGAAAACAATTCGTACCTTGCTCGACCGTCTGGTCAAAAAAGAGGTGGTCGGCGTCAACCAGAATCAAAAAGTGTACACGTTCACGCCGCTGTATTCCCAGAGCGAGTGTCAGCGGGCTGAGGCGAAGTCGTTTCTTAATCGCATCTATGGCGGGACGATGAAATCGATGCTTGTTCATTTTTTCGAAGAGGAGTCGCTAACGGAAGAGGAGATCAAGGAGCTGCGTAACATGCTGAACGAGAAATCCGACAAGCGGTAACCGATGACTTTGCGCAAATAGCGGTCTAGCCGCTGCCTATCCCGGCGCGCGGTGTAATGATGACTGCCGCACGATGCTAAAGCGTCGACGCTTGGACGACAAGCCAGCGGTCGAGGATCGGAAATAGGGGATAAACGATTCATGTAAAGCCAAGGAGAGTTCGTTCTGAAGGTTGGAACGAGCTCTTTTTTATTGGAAAAATAGGGTTCAACTTGCACGACTGAGCGTTTCAAAAAGAGATCATGCGGAGCATTTGACAACAACAGATTACAAATGTAGTATAATGAAATAGATTACATTAGTAATCCAACTGATTGGAAAGGGGGACTAAGATAACATTCGCACCATCCTAGATCAAGCTGAAATGAGGATTGCATATGTTAAAAGCAAAACATTCATATCATTTTCGGACCAAGCCGAAATGGACCATAGTACCGATTGTGCTAACCGCTATACTTATGCTTGCCGGTTGTATGAAGAATGAAGCTCCAGCCGCCGAGACCGGGAAGGAGGTTCCGCCTCCGCCGTCTACCGTGGAAGCAGCAGCAACCGATCCGTTGTTTGAAAACCTGGAGAACGAATATGACGCGAGGCTCGGCGTTTACGCCATCGACACGGGATCGGGGGAGACGATCGCTTATCGGGCGGATGAGCGTTTTGCGTATACGTCGACCTTTAAGGCGCTGGCTTCGGGCGCGGTGCTTATGCAGAATTCCGTCGAGGATATCGACGAGATGATCTCCTACTCCGCTGAGGACCTTGTGACCTATTCGCCTATTACGGAGAAACATGTTTCGACGGGGATGACCCTTAGAGACATTATGGATGCAGCCATTCGCTATAGCGACAACACGGCCGGCAATCTGCTGCTTAAGCAGTTGGGCGGACCGGACGGCTTTGAGGCGGCTTTGCGGCAAATCGGCGATACGGTTATCCAGGCCGATCGTTACGAAACCGAACTGAATGAGGCTGTGCCTGGGGATGACCGTGATACAAGCACGGCACGAGCTTTAGCCACCTCGCTCAACGCTTTTGCCCTTGGCGATGTGCTTCCAGAGGATAAACAAACGATACTCACGGACATGCTGCGGGGCAACACGACGGGCGACGAGCTGATTCGCGCGGCCGTGCCCGAAGGCTGGGTCGTCGGTGATAAGACGGGGGCAGGGAGTTATGGAACGCGGAACGACATCGCCATTGTCTGGCCTCCGGAGGGCGATCCGATCGTGCTCGCGATTTTATCAAGCCGGGATGCGCAGGATGCAGACTACGACAATGCGCTGATCGCTAAGGCAGCGGAAGCTGCGCTTTCGGCCCTGAGGGATTGATTTGATATATCGCCCGGGTCATGCGATAGTGGTAGTATCTCGTTAAGGAAGAAGGGAGAGCGGCGACATGTTGTTTTCGATGCTGGTCGCAGGCTGTATCATATCTAGTATTTCCGCAGCGGGAATGATGGGCGTCAAAGCCGTGTTTCGAAAACAACTTACCGCAAGGTGGCACTACCGGATTTGGATGCTGTTATTGGTCGCGTTAACGATTCCTTTTATGCCGGGGCATTTATTTCAATTCTCATCGTGGGTTCCCGGTTTGGGCGGGCCGCAGCACCGTGACTTAGGCGCTGCCGGGGACGGGGCCGGATTGCAAGAGGCTGCTAATGCGAATATGCTGCAGGACTTCACCATCTCCGTGAACCGGGGGACGCCGGAGTTTCTGCAAACCATGACGGTAGGTATATGGTTCGCAGGCATGCTTGTTTTTGCCCTGATCATCACGCGCGCTTGGCTGAGCATCAGACGGATGAAAAAAACGGCCCGCCCCGTATCGAATGCGGATGTGCTGGCCGTATTGGAGGAGTGCAAGCGGAAGCTTCGTATCACCCGGGAAGTGATGGTGTTGGAGTCGCCGCTTGTTCAATCGCCCATGCTGGCCGGCGTGCTGAAACCTTCCCTGATGCTGCCGTCCCGGTGCATGGATTGGCTTTCCATGGATGAAATCCGATATATCTTGCTGCATGAATTAAACCATTGGAAAACGAAGGATAACGTTACGAATTACGGGATCGTGGCGTTTCAAGCGGTCTACTGGTTCAACCCGCTCATCTGGATGGCTCTGAAGCAGATGAGGCTGGATCGTGAAATCGCCTGCGATCATGCCGTGCTGCAATCCTTGGACGAACGCTTCCATAGCGATTACGGGCAAACGATTCTCCGTTTTGCGGGCCGAGCATCGCACTCCGTGCCTTTTTCGCTGGCGAGCCCCTTTGTGGGCCCGAAGAGCCCGATCCGACATCGCATCGAAACGATTGTCCGGTTTCGGGCGGACTCCAGGCGGCAAAACATCAAGAGTCTTGCGGTCGTTGCGCTTGCAGCTCTCATGGTGGCAAGCCAGCTTCCCGTCGCAGAGGCCATGAACCGGGACGATTCGCGATATGATTTTACGGGTGAACGTACCGAATACGAGGATCTGAGCGCCTATTTTTCGGATTATGAAGGAACGTTCGTGCTGTACGACCTGAATGCTGACCAATACCGCATCTATAACGAATCGCAAAGCACGCGGAGAGTGTCTCCGGACTCTACTTATAAAATCTACAGCGCTTTGTTCGGACTAGAATCAGGGGCCATTTCGGCCGAACGCTCGACCATCGAATGGAACGGCCAAAAATACCCGTACGATGCCTGGAATAGGGACCATAACCTGTTTACGGCGATGGATAGCTCGGTCAATTGGTACTTCCAAGCGATGGAGAACCGGATGGACCGGGGCGAGCTGCAGGGGTATCTCGAGCGAATCGGGTACGGGAATGCCGATCTATCCGGCAGGTCCGGGCCGTTTTGGCTGGAATCGTCATTAGCGATATCGCCGGTTGAGCAGGTTCAATTGCTGAAGGCGCTCTATACGAATCAATTTGGATTCGACGATAAGCATATCGAGACGGTGAAGCAAGCGATCCAACTGCAGGAAAGGGGCGGTGCCCGTCTGTTCGGCAAAACCGGCACAGGCACGGTCAATCATAAAAACACGAACGGTTGGTTTGTCGGTTACGTCGAGAACGAGGGCAACACTTACTTTTTTGCAACGAATATTGCGCATAAAGATCAGGCGAGCGGGAGTAGGGCGGCCGAAATTTCATTGCGGATTTTGAAGGATAAAGGCATCTACTGAAGCAGGGAATAGAAGGGGTGTTTTTTCAGTCAAGACGTTGCTCATGAGGGGAAATTCTTGCTAAGAGGTTGCGAGGGTAGGGCGCCGTGCACGACGGCCGTCTCTAGAATGGCGAGAGCATTCAATTGAAAACGTGGGGTGATCGCATTCGCTTAAGATATGGATCTTGGGCGGATGCTTTTTTCTGTGTGTAAACTCGGATGAAGGAACTTTATTATGACGTACTGGAGTCGCCTTGCTATAAACTGATGTTCTTAAATTTGACAGCATTTTATGACGATTTGTATATGTTCAAAAGTTAATTCTTTTGTTACGATAGGACAAATATTAGGACTAGCATTTCCGCAGTTACTCGCGGGATGAGAGGTGATTCATTTATGTTTTTTTCTCCTTTGTTTGAAAACGATGTGCCTGTAGCACTTTTACGCCCTTAGTGGAGTGAAGGTGGCTCCATCTCTCCGTTAAGGGCTTGCTAAACCCTATCTAAAAACGGAGGGAACAAAATGAAAAACGCATTATTAGGTTCTTTATATTTGATTTTATCTTCCAGTATTTGGGGAGGTATGTACGTCGTTGTAAAAGTTGTCGTGTCGGTCATACCTTCACTGGAATTGGTATGGATTCGGTATTTAGTAGCTGTTCCAGCACTGCTCATGGTCGGTTTGGCAACGCGTCAAAACTGGCAAATTCGTAAACCTGATTTCTTAATCATCATAGCCATTGGGATCATCGGAAATGCAGTTTCGATCGTTGCACAGGAAACCGGTACCATGTTGTCTTCCGCGCAAATGGGAGCAATTATCACGTCCACAACTCCCGCATTCATGGTGGTGTTTGCTCGCTTACTTCTTAAAGAGCGGTTAACTTTGAAAAAGGGGATATCCATTTGTTTGGCAATCCTTGGGGTTTTGCTCATTGTAGGTGTAGGACAGATTAGTTTTACAAGCAAACTCGGAGGTGTCTGGCTTCTTGCAGCTGCGCTGACATGGGCATTCATGTCTGTGCTTGTAAAGCGTGTGCCGAGGGATTATTCACTAATTGCGGTAACGACTTATTCTATTTTGGTGGCCATTACTATACTGAGCCCTTTTGTCTTGCCGCGGTTACACGTCTTGAACATCGCTCAACTGGCTGACCCGAAAATTTGGGGCGGAATCTTGTATTTAGGCATTGTGTCGACGGCAGGTGCATTTCTACTTTGGAATCGTGGATTGCAAATGCTAAATGCTTCAAATGGGGGGATGTTTTTCTTTTTTCAACCCGTAGTGGGAACTTTGCTTGGATGGCTTGTTCTTGAAGAAAGCATCAGAGCAACATTTTGGATCGGTTCCATTCTCATATTCATGGGCGTGTTACTGGTTATTAAAGAAAAATAATGGGTAGTTCAAAACCCCCTTCAATTCCTCAATTGAAGGGGGTTACTTTCTATATAGAAAGGTCTCAGCAGCGTCATGGGCGTTAAGTCCACGAAATCCTTAATTATCATAGACCACTTTCTCGCAGCACCGTCGGGTTTTAGCATATTTGGGAGCGGGAGTATAATTCCGCCTCTCGTACTTCAAAATAATAAGCATTCAGAAATGACCATACAGGCCTCGCCGAACGGGGCGGAAGGAGGATTTTTAGATGAGTGCTTACTTTGACGAACAGTATAACAGGAATGAAACCGTATCCTCCGGATACGCCTTGGAGTTGGACCCGGACTATGCCTCCGGGGGACAAGAAGGCGCAGAACCCGCACAGGATGCAGTGCACCCGAATCGGACAGGGATGGCGGATCCGTCCCTATGGAACGACGGGGCGGATGGAGAGAGCTGGCTGAACGGCTGGGATGGCCGCGAGGAGACCCATGCGATGTTCCGCCAAAGCTATGAGTAGGACGAAGGATATAAGCCAGCATTCAGGGTGATTACCTTACACAAGCGGTAGCCGCATACCTGGGGTTCGATTTTTGTAAATTGTTGACAACCCGCGCATCACGATGCTAAGATAAGTTTAATTAATTCATATTAAACTTATCGGAATTATTATAGTATCTAAAAGCGTCTGATTTCGCGGGGAGGAATTAGGATGGAGCGTCAAATTACGATCCGGCATCGTCAAGAGGAGCTGACAGCAACGATACATTATCCGCAGAAGGAGGCGGATGCTGGAAGCAGCCGGGTGCCGCTGATTATTATTTGCCACGGGTTTGTGGGGAGCCGCATCGGGGTTGACCGCCTGTTCGTCAAAACCGCGCGTGAACTCGCCCAAGATGGGCATATGGTCATTCGGTTCGATTATATCGGCTGCGGCGAGAGCTCGGGCAGCTACGGCAGCGAGGGGCTGGAGTCGATGATCGCCCAGACGCGGACCGTTCTGGATTATGCGCTCAGCTGCACGGATGTCGACCCCCAGCGAATTACGCTGATCGGCCACAGCCTGGGCGGCGCGGTAGCGCTCCAGACCGCCGTGCGGGACCGCCGGGTGAAAAATCTCGTGCTATGGTCAGCGGTAGGCTATCCTTTCAACGATATTGTGAAAATCACGGGCCGCGACGTATATGACACCGCCGTCAAATCGGGTGCTGCCGATTATTTGGGGTACTCGTTCACTCCGGTATTTTTCGAGTCATTGGCGCAGGGCCAGCCGTTCCAAGAGGCTCTGAAATTTACGGGCAATGTGCTGGTCATTCACGGCACCTCGGATGACATTATCCCGGTGGACTATGCTTTTCTGTATCAAAAGGTGTTCTGGATGCGCTCGGAAGGCCGGTGCGATAAGGAGATTATTTTTCAGGCGGATCACACCTATTCTGCCGGCCCGCAGCGCGAGCTGCTGCTGAAGCGAACCCGGGATTGGCTGGAC
Source organism: Paenibacillus sp. FSL W8-0919 (assembly GCF_038003785.1). Lineage (NCBI taxonomy): Bacteria > Bacillati > Bacillota > Bacilli > Caryophanales > Paenibacillaceae > Paenibacillus > Paenibacillus sp. FSL W8-0919. The sequence continues at coordinate 177,087 of NZ_JBBOPV010000001.1, read as the reverse complement.
GAGCAAGAGCATATTCAGCAGGAATGGCAGCATTGGAGTATTTGAGGAAGTTATTTGGCATATTGGGCAGAATAACGGTACAATAGAGTTGTCCCTTGATTTTGAAGCTGGAGGTGGCATCCATGACGTTACCTGCTCTATTTATTGCACACGGTTCGCCGATGATGGCGCTGGAGGACAACGAGTATACCCGTTTCCTCGCACGTTTGGGACGGGAACTGCCGAAGCCCCGAGGCATTGCGGTATTCTCAGCTCACTGGGATGATCCGGATCAGCGCCTGACTGACGATGCCGAGCATGGCACGATGCATGATTTTTATGGATTTCCCGAGGAGATGTACCAGATCACCTATCCGGCCAAAGGCAGCGCGGAGCTGACGAATCAGATCATGCAGCGCTTCGAGGCAGGCAATCTGCATGCCAAACCGGTTACCGGCAGGGGATTGGATCATGGGGCCTGGGTCATTTTGCGCCAAATGTATCCGGATGCGGATATCCCTGTTGTTGCCCTTTCCATCGATTCCAAGCGCTCGCCCAGCGAGCAGTACTCGATCGGCGCAATGTTGTCCGATCTCCGTGAGGACGGCATTCTTATCATCGGCAGCGGCGGCCTCGTGCACAATCTGCGGATGGTGCATCCGAGCGACGAGCCTGATGATTGGGCGGTACAGTTTGATGAATGGATAGCGGAGCAGCTGGAGACGTGGAATCTCCATCAGTTATTCGCGTATGACAAGAAAGCGCCTCATGCCCGCGAAGCCGTACCTTCTTATGGGACGGAGCATCTGGTTCCCCTGTTCTATGCGATGGGGGCTGCGGATAACGGCCGCAAGGCGGAACGGTTGTTTCAATCTTACCAATATGGCAGTTTAAGCTTGAACTGCTGGTCATTTCAATAAAAGGAGAAGCCGGGCTTGGCGATCAAGCCCGGCTTTATTGTGCTTTGGGGGCTCAAGGGGAGCGGGAGCATGAGCCGGTGCACTTGGGGGTGTCGTCCGGTCCCCCGTCTCTTCGCTCGCTTGTTGTCCGCCCTTTGCCTGAATGTATATTGTGTAAAGGTAGCAAAGGGCTCCCAAAGAGCGACCGCTGTCGCTGCTCCGAGACGGGGGCCCTCCCTGAGGGGGCACCGGCGCAGCTCCGTGGTGTGTAAGCATCCCGGGAAGCACAAAAGCAGCCCGGCTTGAGAAGCCAAGCCGGGCTTTGGGTGTGGGCGGGGGAGAGGGGGGAGCTGAGCCGGTGCACATAGTTGTATCGTCCGGTCCCCCGTCTCTTCGCTCGCTTGTTGTCCGCCCTTTGCATGAATGTATATTGTGTAAAGGTAGCAAAGGGCTCCCAAAGAGCGACCGCTGTCGCTGCTCCGAGACGGGGCCCTCCCTGGGGGGCACCGGCCCAGCTCCGTAGGGTGTAAGCCGCCCGGGAAGCACAAAGGAGCCCGGCTTTAGAAGCCAAGCCGGGCTTTGGGTGTGGGCGGGGAAGAGGGGTGTTGGGAGCTCAGCCGGCGGATCTAGTTGTGTCGTCCGGTCCCCCGTCTCTTCGCTCGCTTGTTGTCCGCCCTTTGCATGAATGTATATTGTGTAAAGGTGGCAAAGGGCTCCCAAAGAGCGACCGCTGTCGCTGCTCCGAGACGGAGGCCCTCCCTGTGGGTGCACCGGCGCAGCTCCGTAGGGTGTAAGCCGCCCGGGAAGCACAAAGGAGCCCGGCTTGAGAAGCCAAGCCGGGCTTTGGGTGTGGGCGGGTGGTTATGCCATTGCTGGTGGTGGGCTCGATGTCCAGGGGAGCTTCTTGCCATCTGGCGTTGTGTCGTTATGCTCCCCGGGCATTGTGCTCGCATATTGTCGGTACGAATTTTTCTAACTCGCCCCGTCCCTGTATCAGCGGTGCCGGTTAAGCGGTTTGCTTTGTCAGAGGTGTTGGGGTTGTGCCGCCGTCATGGCGGGTCGTTTTGTGTGTCCATTTGTTCCACAGGCCGCGGAGGTAAGGGATTACCCAGCGGTCAAGACCGATTTTACCAGCGTTCGCTGCAGCAACCAGGATGAACATCTGCAGCAAGAGCATTTGCGCATTCGTGCTCACGGTGCCCGAGAAGAGGAACGCGGCGTTCATCACGATGCCCATGAGGGCGGCGAAGGTGGTGAAGGTGCCCAGGATCAGCCCGAGGCCGACGAGAAATTCACCGAGCGGGACCATGACGTTAAAGATCTTTACACCCGGCAGCGCCGCGTGCTCGAGGAAGGCCGCCCACCAGCCTTGTACGGCGGGATGGTCACCGGTCGCCTTGGCGATCGCGCCTTGCAGGAAGCCTGCAGCCTCGAAGCCGCCGGTCAATTTGCCCCAGCCGGCCACCATCCATTCATAACCAATGTAGACCCGGATGAAGGTCAGCAGCCACATTGCAACTTTGTTTGTTCTCAGCCAATTGTTAAACATATCAACCACTCCTTGGGAAGATGATTTTTTATTGAGTTCATTGTTGTTGCTTGCCCTCGACCGGCTTATTGGTGTTCATCTGGTTGAGGGAGGAAGATGATCATCTCTTTCTGATTTCATTATAAGTGAAACAAATCACAATATATGTGATTAAAATCACATTCGTGATAAAAATCATAATTATATTAAAAAAAAGAAATAACCCTGCGCTCTTTGAGAGGAGCACGCAGGGTTACGTTGGCTACGCCGTTTGATTATTCATAAGAGGTTCATGATAACTGACATTCATTTTACGGGCAAACTTCCGTTTAAGGAAGGGCATAAGCCAGCGGTCCAGCCCGATCCTCCCGGCATTGGCCGCAGACAGGATGAGAAGAAATTCAAGCAGCAACAGCTGGCCGTTCGTACTGATCGAGCCGGAGAAGAGATAGGCGAAATTCATCACCAGTCCCATCAGCGCGGCAAAGGTGGTAAACGTCCCGAGGATTAAACCCAGCCCGACAAGAAACTCCCCAAGCGGGACGATGATGTTGAAGAACTTTACGCCCGGCAGCGCCGCATGCTCCAGAAAGGCCGCCCACCACCCCTGCACCGGCGGATGCTCACCGGCTGATTTGGCGATCGCTCCTTTCATAAATCCGCTGGCATCGAAGCCCCCGTCAGCTTGGTCCAGCCTGCGGTCAGCCACTTATACCCGACCCATACCCGGATCATCGTCAATACCCACATTGCGATTTTGCTTGTCTGAAGCCAGCTCATCCACATCCAACACCACTCCTCCATGAATAATCATTCTATATTTTGTTTTCGGATTTTTGAGAAAATGAAAATAATTACCGCAGAAAGCGTGAACGCATCAAGCATTTTCGTTCACGCTGGGAAAGTGATTAGCAATGTATATTTTCAAAAATCCGTATTAAAATACATTATTCACTTCCACCTGGCTTATGCCTGTGCGTTTTGGAATGCGATCCGGACATACCAAAAAGTGATGAAGAACCGAGGTTCTCCATCACTTGGATGCTGCCTAATTGAGTTGCAGCCGATTAAGCCGTTTGCTTCTTCAGCGGCGTTGGCGTCGTGTCGCCATGGCGGGTCGTTTTGTGTGTCCATTTGTTCCACAGGCCGCGGAGGTAAGGGATTACCCAGCGGTCAAGACCGATTTTACCGGCGTTCGCTGCAGCAACCAGGATGAACATTTGCAGCAAGAGCATTTGCGCATTCGTGCTCACGGTGCCCGAGAAGAGGAACGCGGCGTTCATCACGATGCCCATGAGGGCTGCGAAGGTGGTGAAGGTACCCAGGATCAGCCCGAGGCCGACGAGGAATTCACCGAGCGGGACCATGACGTTGAAGACCTTAACGCCCGGCAGCGCCGCGTGCTCGAGGAAGGCCGCCCACCAGCCTTGTACAGCGGGATGGTCGCCGGTCGCCTTGGCGATCGCGCCTTGCAGGAAGCCTGCAGCCTCGAAGCCGCCGGTCAATTTGCCCCAGCCGGCCACCATCCATTCGTAACCGATGTAGACCCGGATGAAGGTCAGCAACCACATTGCAACTTTGTTTGTTCTCAGCCAATTGTTAAACATATGAACCACTCCTTAATTGAGTTATTTTTCGTTTGCATTGTTGTCTGTTCATGGATGTCGTTGTTGTTAAATGGCTTACTGGTGACTTCTAATGTTTGCTTTCTTGTTGTTCAATTTCTTGCTTTGTCTTGCTTGATGCTATTTGGTTTGGTTGGTTTAAGTGATCACCTTTCTTACACTTTTATTATACGTGAAATTATTCACAATAAAATGTGATAAAAATCACAAATTTGTGAACATAGCATTCTGCCTCTGAAATACATTGCATACTGCCCTTCAAATAGGCTGAAATACGGCAGCGGCTCCTTAAATGGTTTGAAACCTTGCGCGGTCTGCCCCTAGAATCGGCTGATGAAATAAGTGAATGTTCTACTACAGGGAAAGGGAGGTAATTGTAGGGCATCAATGACAGCAGCCAAATGTTCGTGGTCCCACCCCAAGCAGGCTTGCGGAGAACTTATCGAGTTATCTCCGATAGAAAGGCTTTGCCGGAGGACGGATCGAGTTATCTTCCATAGAAAGGTAGGCTTGCGGAGAACCTAGCGAGTTATGAATCAACCGAGATTACAAGACTTGATCGATGAATGACCTAGAGCCAGGCGTCTTACGAACGGTTCTTTATTACAGACAAAGCGCAGCGTTTATGATTAAATGTAAAATAAAGTTGAATTGTCGGTTGGAAATTTCGGGTAATAAGTATTTGGGAGAGTCCATAGGGGGAAATGATATGCGCAGTAAACATCGACTTGGCAAGTTTGCATGGAGGACAAGCTCCATGGCGATTGCGGCCGTCCTTGCATTGTCTGCTTGTGGTGGGAAGCCGCAGGCAGAGCCGGTAGAGAGTCCGGAGGTACAGAGTCCGGTACAGCCTCCGGTGGAGGATGTGAAGGAGCCGGCAGCACCGGCTCCGTACAGGGCGCCTTTAACCGGGCTGGCGGTTGAGGCGCCGGTCACGCAGCGGCCGCTGGCGGTGATGATCAATAACGCGCCGGCGGCACGGCCGCAGTCGGGGCTGAGCCAAGCCGATATCGTATACGAGGTATTGGCCGAGGGCGGCATTACGCGATTGATCGGGATTTTCCAAAGCGAAGAAGGCATCGAGCAGATCGGGCCGATCCGCAGCATTCGTCCTTATCTGATCCGTCTTGGCGAGAGCTATGGCGGCGTTCTGGTTCATGCCGGCGGCAGCCCCGAGGCTTATTCGATCATTCAAAAGCAGGGGAAGCAGGATTTGGACGAAATCGGCAATGCCGGTGCTTTTTTCTGGAGATCGAAGGACCGTAAAGCGCCGCATAATCTGTATTCCAGCGACGAGAAGCTGCGTCAAGCTGCTGCTAAGATGGGCTATGATCAGCAGGTTCAGGTTCCGCAATACAGCTTCCTTACGGAAGAGCCTGCAGGAGGCACGAGTGGAACGAATGGCACCGAGGGTACGAATAGCACCGATGACACCCCATCCTCCGGGGGAACTGCGGACGGCACGGAGGGTTCGACGCAGCAAGACGGAACGACGAATAGCGGGAAACCATCTGCTGATGCTGCGGAAAATACAAGCAATGCGGAGCAATCTTCAGCATCTGCGAACAGCGCAGGCGGTGCAGGACAATCGGCAAATGCCGGGAATGCAGGCAGCGAAGCGGGGTCCCAAACGGAGGCAGCCGGAGAAGCCGCGGGCAAGGTGGACATTACCTTTTTGCTGAACAGTTATGTGGTTTCCTATGAATACGATGAAGCAACGAGCACGTATAAGCGATCCATTAATGGGTCTCCCCATGTCGATCTTAATAACAATGAGCAGCTGGAAGCTGCCAATGTGATTGTGCTCGGAGCCGACCATAAAGTGCTGGATGATATAGGGCGTCTAGCCGTGGATGTAGAAACCGGGGGCGAGGCCATGCTGTTCCAACGGGGCGAGGTGATCCGGGGGCAGTGGGTCAGAGCCGCGAATGATGCGATCCGGTTCGTCAAGGACGGGGCAGAGGTGGCGCTTGTTCCGGGAACGACATATTTCAACATTGTGCCTAACTCTCCATCATTTGAGAGCCATGTGAGCATAACCAATCCATAATTCATGGGCGGCGGATAATATATCCTTATACGGGGATGTTAAGTATCAGGCATAAAGGTATGGAGCAGGCTAGGGATGCGCTTCCTTGTTAGTTTCTTACTTTTTTGAGTGTTAGTTTTCTATACACACCCTGCGGCGGATGTGATAAGATATTCAAGGTTGTCTATCTTTTCTTTCGTTCGCGGCAATTTATCCGTAAAGGGGTTAAAGAGTATGAAAATGAAGAAAAAGGATATATTTTTCCAATGCCTGGAGAATATGGCCGACACGGTGGTTCAAGCTGCAGATTATTTTTCACAGCACGTTACCAATCTTCAGGATGTGCTAGAATTCGCCAATGAAATGAAAAAATTCGAGTCCCAATGTGATACTTATACCCATACGATCATCACGGAGCTCAACAAAACATTTATAACGCCGATCGAAAGAGACGACATCATGGACCTGGCAACCAGCATGGACGATGTGATGGACGGGCTCGAGGCCACCGCATCCCGGTTTTATATGTACCAGCTCGGACAGCCTGACGAATACATCGTGCAATTTGCAGAAATTCTTCGTCAATCGGCCTACGAAATTCAGAAAGCCATTCATTTGCTCTCGCAGAAAAAACTTCTTGCGATCCGCGAATATACGATCCGCTTGAACGATCTGGAGAACCAGGGCGATGAGCTGCTGCGTATCTGCATTAAGGATCTGTTCGCGACCGTTTCCGATCCGATTCTGCTGATCAAGAAGAAAGAGATCTATGAGCGTCTTGAGACAACCACGGACACCTGCGAAGACGTGGCGAATATGCTGGAATCCATCATTATGCGTAACTCGTAAGGGAGTCCTGAACTATGGATATCGTAATCATTCTCGTTGTTTTCCTGGCACTCGCCTTCGACTTTATTAACGGGTTTCACGATACGGCTAATGCGATTGCTACCTCGGTATCGACCCGTGCCTTGAAGCCTCGAGTTGCCATTCTGCTTGCAGCCTCGATGAACTTCGTTGGCGCGATGCTGTTCACAGGCGTTGCCAAAACGATTGGCGGCAGCATTGCAGACCCCGCTACACTGGATAACGGAATCGAGGTTGTAATCGCGACGCTGTTGTCGGCGATTATCTGGAACCTCGTAACCTGGTGGTTCGGCTTGCCTTCATCCTCCTCGCATGCTCTGATCGGTGCATTGACCGGTGCGGTCTTCGTCGGAGCGGGCAGCGATAAGCTGAATTACGGCGGCTTTACGGATATCGTATTGGCGCTTGTCCTTTCGCCGATCATCGCATTTGTGGTCGGTTATCTGGTGATGCAGCTGCTGAAAGTCATCTTCGCAAAACGCAGTCCGCACACCGTGAATAAGGGCTTCCGCACGATGCAGATCTTTACGGCTGCGCTCCAATCCTTCACGCACGGCACGAACGATGCGCAGAAGGCGATGGGGATCATTACGTTCGCTCTCGTGACTTCCGGTCATCTCTCGGAGATGGAAGTTCCGTTCTGGGTTAAGCTGGCGGCAGCAACCGCGATGGCATTGGGAACCTCGATCGGCGGCTGGAAGATCATCAAGACGATGGGAACGAAAATTTTCAAAATCGAGCCGATTAACGGATTCGCCGCAGACTTCTCGGCAGCCTCTGTTATTTTCTCGGCGACACTGCTTCACTTGCCGATCAGTACGACCCATGCGATTACATCGGCAATTCTCGGCGTAGGCTCGGCGAAACGCTTCTCCGCCGTGAAATGGTCCCTGGCAGGGCGAATTGTCGTAACCTGGTTCATCACGATTCCGATTACGGCTGTGCTGGCGGGACTTATCTTTAAAATTTTCTTCTAGACCAATACTTACTTACAGATAGATAACGGATAGATGTGGAGCCAATCAGCATACGATTGGCTTTTTTTAATAGACGATTACATATCTGCAGAAGGGAGGACGCCTATGATTCGCACGTTGGCCATCACGCCGAGCTATGAGCCGGTGCTGGGACTGTCGCTGGCCGAGATGAATATGGCGGAATACGCCTGGGTCTGGGTGGATTTCAGCGAACCGACGCCGGAGGAGGCGCGGATGCTGGAGACGTATTTTCATTTTCACCCGCTGGCCATTGAGGATTGCCTGCATTTTCTGCAGCGTCCCAAGCTGGATTATTACGATGAAATGCAGTTCTTCGTCCTGCATGCACTGCATCCGGATACGCTCCAGGCGGTGGAGGTGGATCTGTTCCTCGCGCCAAGGCTCGTCGTGTCGTTCCACCAGCAAAATCTGCCGGAGGTAAATGATGCATGGGACCGGGTCGTGGAGGCTGCCAGGAAGGGAGCGGTTGGCGAGGATGGCCCCAGCTTCACCGCTTATACGATTATGGATAAGATGGTGGATCAATATTTCCCGAGCTTGTACGCGATTGAGGACGAGCTGGCGGATCTGGAGAATGAAGGTGAACGGGAGTCGGTGGAGGAGCTGATGAACCAGGTGTTTGCCCTTCGGTCACGGCTGCTTCGCCTCCGGCGGACGGTTGTGCCGATGCGGGATCTGCTCTATCGGATTATCAACTCGCAGCATATGAAGCATCATGTGCACCTTGCTTATTTTTCCGATATCTACGACCACCTGCTCAAGCTGTCCGACATGATCGAGACCAACCGCGAGATGACGGCGGATCTTCGCGACAGTTACATCTCCGTAAATTCGAACCGGATGAATCAAATCATGAAGACGCTGACCGTGATCACCACGATCTTCATGCCGTTGACGCTGATTGCGGGCATTTATGGCATGAATTTTGAGGTGATGCCGGAGCTGCAATGGAGGTATGGTTACTTTGCCGTGCTGGTTCTAATGTTCCTGCTCGGGGGCGGCATGGTGATGTGGTTTATACGCAGGGGCTGGTTTAAATAGTGTTATTTTCTGGATGATATTCCGGGTTAACAAAAAGAATGTAAGAGAAGAACTGCGCCGGGTGACAAGGTTACAATTGCTTGAGACAAGCCGAAAGACGGAATCAAGGCTGGGTATGTGACCCTTAATCGTCTGAGACTAAGTTCCAGCGCACACATCTTCGGAGCTTGGCTGCCGGGGTTTATGGATGGTCCATCACGGGTAAGGCTTCCTGAGGAGGGAGTTACGATGGTACCCGGTCTGAATCGACAAGGCAAACACCATAGAAAACGACACCTGAACCTGTCCGTACGTACCGGAGGGCTGCGCAGGCTGCTCCGACTGTCGCGGGCGCGAAAGCGCCGGCTAACCGTCACCAGCCGTTTCGAGGCGGGGATGATGCTTAGCGAGCTGCTGACCGGACTGCTGTTTATTACTGGCAGCATCTTAATGTTCTACCCGGGGACAAAACGTATCTCCACCGTGCTGTACCTGCTCGGAAGCATTATGATGCTGCTGCGGTCGGGCATTCGAGGCTCTTATTGGTTCCGGTTAAAATCGCTCGAGCATTCAGCCGATCAGGAGAGCAGCTCCGATCAGGATTGGTCGCGTTGAACAGCGTAAGCGACATACGGTAAAAAGCTCACGCCATTGAAGCATCTTTCAAGCCATGCTCTGATGTCCACGTTAGACGGGAATGCTCTACCCGGCGCAAAAATATGCTCCAGCCCTGAGCTTTCAGGGCTGGAGCTGTTCATGGAGCGGTCATGTACTGCCGCCTAACCTGATTATATCCGGGTAAGCCGACGGTGCCCTGCGCGCCCTAAAAATGCAAGGGCTCTGCGGGGGGATTGCATCGCCCTCGCCTCGGGGCGCCTTTCGGCTACCGCCGGCGTCTGCGTTTGCTGGAGCCGGACGACTTGCGCGAGCCGGTCCGGCGTTTGCCGCCTCCGGATGAACGTCGTCTTGGCGGCGTATACTCGTAATTGCCGCCGGAGTCGGCGTAATCAGCCGATGGCGGATTGTTTTTCTTCTTGAACGCTCCTGCCAGCAGGGACACCATCGGCGCGAGCTGCTGGAAGCCCTGCATGACCTTTTGAACCTTGCCGAGATTGTTGACGATGCCGTCAATGCCTCCCATCCGGTCGATAATGTTTTTCAGATCGCCCATGTTCTTCAGACCCAGGCCTCCGAGGAGGCCTCCTAATCCTCCGCTTCCGCTGCTGCCTCCTCCGCCGAGAAGGCCGCCGAGGCCGCCGTTCGAATTGTCGGACGGCGCGAACGACGAAGCAGTAGCTTCCGTGCCGGGTACCGGCGCTAAGGCCGGAACCGAATCGGTGTATGGATATAAAGCGGATGGATTAGCATCTGGATACTCGCTGTAGGAATTCAGGCCGGGATACGGTGACGATTCCTGGGGAAGTGATTCGTTCAGCGAGCGGTAAGTACTGCGATGGGAAGGACGTTGGGAAGAAGGTCGACGGTGATAATAGTGGGAATGACCAGTCATCATATCACTTTCCTTTGTAAGTTAAGATACTATACTGTATGTTCCGGGCGGGCGATGGGTTTAGGCTATTGTCCCGATTTTCGGGATAGGAGCGGAATCGGGCGGATGCCTACGGGAATGATGTGAGGGGACAGCTGCGGATTATGAGGGAATATATGAGATCTAGGTTTAATTCATCTCGTTTAGGTTCATACCAAAGATTATAATGTATGGTCGTCCTGTAGTGCGTGAAATCGTTAATGCTTGAAAAGACTGTACCCGCTCGGGTACAATGGGAGTGCGAGTGTTATACACAGTAACAATAGGGGATGATAATTCAGTGCAGCTGAAGAAACTTAATGATAAGAGCATTGATCAATTATTTGAGGCTATATTAACCTTGAAGAACGTGGAAGAATGCTATGTATTTTTCGACGATCTCTGCACCGTTAACGAAATCCAGTCCTTGTCCCAACGGCTCGAGGTGGCTCGGATGCTGGGCAAGGGATGCACATACAACCAGATTGAAGCAGAAACGGGAGCCAGCACCGCGACGATCTCGCGGGTGAAGCGTTGTTTGAATTATGGCAATGATGGGTATAAAATGACTTTGGAGCGTCTCGGGCGTTAATGATGGCACAGCCGGGCGTGCTCGTGATCAGTCATGGCTCCAGGGAGCAAGGATGGGTGTCGCTTGTGGACGAAGCCGTCGGCAAGCTGGCAGCCCGCATGGATATGCCGGTCGTAGCTTCATACTTGGAATTGGTAGAGGGCCGTCTGATTCAGGACGGCATTACGGCTTTGGAGGACCAGGGTGTTACGGACATTGTGGTCATTCCGCTATTTGTGTCATCAGGCAGCACACATGTCGACGAAATAGCTTATGCTATAGGAGCGAAGGCGGTTCCGGAGCTGGAAACGGATCTTGAGCCGTTCCGGGTCCGCGCCGCCGTTCATTTCGGCACGCCGATGGACGATCATCCGGACATCGCCGCCATGGTGTGGGATAAGGTAAGCGAGCTGTCCGTTCAGCCCGAGAAGGAGGTCATCCTTCTCGTGGGACACGGCAGCAGGCATGATGGATTTCGCCGCCGCTGGGAGGAAGGCATGTCCCGGCTTGCCGGGCGCGTTGGCGCCTTAAGCGGCACAAGCGTCGATTATGCCCTGCTGAGCCCCGGGAATGTCCGGGAGAAAGCATTGCAATGGAAGGAGCGCGGCTGCGAGGTGATCGCGGCTCCGCTTTTTTTAAGTGAGGGGTATTTTACAGAGAAGGTCATTCCGGACAGGATTCAGGGGCTCTCGTGCCGCTATTCCGGCAAAACCCTGCTTCCGCATCCGCTGCTGTCGCATTGGATGGAGTCCCAGGCCCATCTGATGATACAATCCTTGAAATCATGAGTAGGTGGCGTATCGTTAATGAGAAATGCAAGATTAATTTATAACCCGACCTCAGGGCGGGAGGAAATGAAGCGAAGATTAGCTGATATTTTGCACCGTCTGGATAGCGCGGGCATTGAAACCTCCTGCCATGCAACAACCGGGGAGGGGGATGCGACCCGTGAAGCGGCGGATGCCGTGGAGCGGGGGTACGATCTTGTGATTGCGGCCGGCGGCGACGGCACGCTTAATGAAGTGATCAACGGGATGGCGGGAAGGGATAACCTGCCGCCGCTTGGTATTTTTCCGCTGGGGACAACGAATGATTTCGCCCGTGCGCTCGGCATCTCGAGGAACTGGGAGGAGTACTGCGACCTGGTGATCCGGGGCGAGACCCGCCCGATCGATGTCGGCAAGGCGAATGACCGCTACTTCATTAATATCGCCGGGGGCGGTACGCTGACGGAGCTTACGTATGAGGTGCCTAGCAAGCTGAAGACGATGATCGGGCAGCTGGCGTATTATTTGAAGGGGATCGAGAAAATGGTCAGCCTTACGCCGCAGGAGCTCATCATCCAAGCCAGCGGGCAGGAGATCATTCATGACGAGTTCATGGTGTTCCTCATTGCCAACAGCAACTCGGTCGGCGGCTTCGACAAGCTCGCACCGGGCGCCAGCATCGATGACGGCCTGTTCGACGTCATTGCCCTGCGCAAGTGCAACCTGGCGGAGTTCGTGCGTGTAGCCACGCTCGCGCTGCGCGGCGAGCATGTGAATGACAAGAAGGTGTTGCATTTCCGCACCGACTACATGGAGGTTACGTCACCGGGACAGGTGCAGCTGAACCTGGACGGCGAGTTTGGCGGCATGCTGCCGGGCACGTTCCGGATTTTGCCGCAGCATCTGCGAATTTTTGCTTGATGCCGGTAGGTAGTGGTGCAGGGTGGGCTTTAAGGAGCCTGGTTAAGGACTGGCGGGACGGTAGACGTTAAATGAATGAAAGCAAGAGATGGCGAGACATTTGTCGTTGAGTGAATGGCGTAAGCGGCGCATGATGTTCGTGCCCGGGTCTGTGCGGTCTTGTGCGGATGCTAGCCGGATGCTTTAGCCGATTCAGCGCATCCGTCTCCCGGCTCTTGTAAGTAAATGATTGGATTTTGCAGGCGATGCCGATTGAATATGGAAGGAAGCTCCCGTATAATGATGGACGGAGCTTTCGCAGGCAAGCTCCCTTGGGGGAGCTTTTTGTTGTATCCGGGAAGAAGCTGCTCGTTCGGCAATCTCATGGGTCTCCCCCATGGGAGATATTATGGATGCCGGGCGATATGGGAATAGATGAAGAAGACGAGTAACCGTACGTATAGATCGATATAGAAGCTAAAGCGGAAAGAAGTGAATGTCACATCATGAACAAGAAGCGCAGCAGGCGCGATTCGCGCCGCAGCAGCAAGCCGGCCGCAGCCTCCGCGGCCATCGCCGATCTGCCGGTGGCGAAGAATGACGAGGTTATCCTCGAGATTATCGGGATGACCCATGACGGCGAGGGCGTCGGCCGCGTCGAAGGATATACGCTGTTCGTGCAGGGAGCTTTGCCGGGCGAGAAGGTCCGGGCGAAGGTGCTCAAGACGAAGAAACAGTACGGATATGCCAAGCTGCTGGAGCTTGTCGAGCGCAGCCAGCACCGGATCGCTCCGCCTTGCCCGATCTATGACCAGTGCGGCGGCTGCCAGCTGCAGCATATGGATTACACCGCACAGCTGGAATGGAAGCGGCAGCTTGTGATCGACAATCTGGAGCGGATCGGGAAGCTGCGGGTGGTGCGCGAGGGGAGCGGAGTTGAAGGAGCTTCCCCAGCAGCGGGTGGCATGAGTGGACAGGCAGATGCTGCGTCTGCTGGTCAAAATTCGTCGGATCGCGAAGCTCAAGTCAGCGCCGACAAAAACAACAGAACCGGACTACATCAAGAGCCGGGCGACGGTATCATCAGCACCGGACTACATGATGAACCGGGCGCAGACATCATCGTGCGTCCGACGCTCGGCATGAACGAGCCTTGGCGCTACCGCAACAAATCCCAGGTGCCGATCGGCGTGACTGAAGGCGGGCTCATCGGCGGCTTTTACGCCCGCGGCAGCCACCGGATCGTCGATATGGAGACCTGCCTGATCCAGCATGAACAGAACGACGAAGTGGTGCGCCGCGTTAAGGCCATCGGCCGCCGGCTCGGCATTACCGCTTACGATGAAGAGAGCGGACAAGGCCTCCTGCGCCATGTCGTGGTGAAGATCGGCTTTGCCACCGGCGAAATGATGATCGTGCTCGTCACGAACGGCGAGCGCATCCCGCGCATGAACGAGTGGATCACGGCGATCCGCGAGGAGCTGCCGGCCGTGGTTAGCGTTTGCCAGAATATCAACACACGCAAGACGAACGTGATATTCGGAGATGTGACCCGCGTCCTGTGGGGACGTGAAGTCATCCATGACTATATCGGCGACGTGAAATTTGCCATTTCCGCACGCTCGTTCTACCAGGTCAACCCGGCTCAGACCGAAGTGTTGTACGGGAAGACGGTGGAGTATGCGGGGTTAACCGGGGAGGAAACCGTCATCGACGCTTATTGCGGCATCGGGACGATCTCCCTGTTCTTGGCCCAGCATGCCAAGAAGGTGTACGGCGTCGAGATCGTGAAGGAAGCGATCGAGGATGCGCGCGCGAACGCGGAGCTCAACGGCATGGCGCACGTCGAGTTCGAGGTCGGCGCCTCCGAGGACGTCATCCCGCGCTGGAAAGAGCAGGGCATCGAGGCAGACGTTATCGTCGTCGACCCGCCGCGCAAGGGCTGCGACCCGCGTCTCTTGGAGACGATTCTTCAGATGAAGCCGGAGCGGGTTGTTTATGTAAGCTGTAACCCGAGCACGCTAGCAAGGGATCTGCGGGTGCTGGAGGATGGCGGATACCGGACGGTAGAGGTTACACCGGTGGATATGTTCCCGCATACGGTGCATGTGGAGTGCTGTGTGTCGCTAGTAAGAAAGTAGTAATTAGGAGCCGCATTTACCTTCTATATTAGGGCCTAAGCGATGTGAACGCTTAGGCCTTTTCTTATGCGGGAGACAATGTGGAGGCAACAGCTAATGAACAAGATTTTCTTCACCCTGATAGTAGGTTCTTCATGTTCTTCCCAAAAAAGACCGAACTTCTTATTAAAAAGCTCTGTCTCGATCTCGTGCATAGCAATTATCGAAGCAGCTTTATGAAGGCATTGGTTGATTAGGGATCCCCTCCAAGAACAGTTACCGAATTTCTAAAATGAGTGATTTTGGGATGAAAATGAAGAAGATGGGAAAAGTAATGGTACTGCTTCCATTTAGTGCTTCACAGGGTAAGGTGAGTTTGATGCCGAAAATTTCAGTTTTACAGTCATACATGATCATAATACTTTCTGTCGGTTTGCTGAACCACGTCATCATCATACCGTTACTGCTCGGTTCATCAGGGCGAGATGCCTGGCTTGTAGTACTTCTTGTATTAATCGCTTCGCCAATTTGGATTGGCATTCTGAGCCATATCCTAAAAAACATGAACGGAATGCACGTTAGGGATTGGTTAAAGCAACAATTCGGAATGGTTCTCTCGGTAACCTTGATTGTTCTATACAGTGTACTTGTATGGCTTATGGGAGTCATTTCCCTTAAGGACACTATAACATGGACAATTGCAACTTATATGCCTCAATCTCCAATGCTTGTTCTCGCAGGAACGACGCTTTTCGGATGCTTCTTCGCGGCATTTAAAGGGCTTCGCACCATTGCAATTTTAAGCGGGATATTGTTGCCTTTTGTTGTTATTCTGGGTGACCTTGTCATGGTTGCAAACTTTCAGTTTAAAGACTACACCATGCTATTTCCTCTTCTCGAAAATGGGTTATCTCCGCTTTGGAAAGGCATACCCTACGCAGCTGGGGGATTGTTGGAGTTGTCGTTGCTGATTTTGTTTCAGCACAAGTTAACGAAAAAACCAGGTTTCAAAAGTTTAATGCTTATTTGCATCATATTATCCGGGCTAACGCTCGGCCCTTTGATGGGCTCGATCGCCATGTATGGCCCTGATGAAGCGGCACACCAACGATACCCCCCTTTCGAACAATGGAGAATGGTTCGACTGGGCGAGTATGTGGAGCATATTGATTTTTTCTCGATTTACCAGTGGTTATCCGGTATGTACATTCGAGTTTCCCTTTCCCTGTTACTCTTAAGCGAATTGTGGGAATTGCAAAAGTATAAGTGGTTGCCTATGTTTCTGGGCGCTTTATTCATGCTGGTTGTTACATTGTTGCCAATCAGCGATATGATTTTTCAAGACCTGCTCAGCCGATATTACTTTCCTTTGTTTTGTGTCTTTACCATTGTGGTCATGTTCGTATATTTCGTGCGAATTTTAATCTCAACACGGAGTAAAAGGAGCAATTGAAATTGATAAAGCTTTTCAGTAATAAATGGGCAAAGGACATAAAATCGTCGACACAACAAGGGGCGCCTGATACACAACCGCTTAATGAACAAACACTTCTTCAACGTTTCCAGATGTGTAGTGATGTAAAGGATCATGTTTACAAATTAAAAACTGGCGACGATCAATCAAGGATCGTTTTACTGTATTGCGATGGGTTATGTGACAACCAACAACTCATTCAGGATGTGGTGCTTCCTCACTTGACTCGGTTTTACGAAAATCACGGTTTTCAAAAGAACAAGGAAGTTCTGGAGTCGTGTCAATTACAGCTTGAGAGCATTTCCTTCGAGGAGTGGGGGCAAAAATCCGAAACGGACATTTTTGAGGGAAAACTGCTTTTGTTTATTCCGACACTAACTTCATTGTTCTCCCTCGACATATCGAAAAAACCGGCACGCCAGCCCGAAGAATCCAATATCGAAGTCTCTATTCGCGGGCCGAAAGACGGTTTTGTTGAGGAACTCGGTGTCAATGTTGCGTTAATTCGGAAACGAATCAAGTCAACAAGCATGGTATACGAAACGAAAACAGTAGGTGTCCGGACAAAAACAACTATTGCAATTCTCTATATGCAAGACATTGTTGATCCGAAAATCGTCCAAGATATCAAGATGAAATTGGATCGTGTTCACATTGACGGAGCAATCAGCGCCACTCAACTGGAAGAGTTAATGGAACCGACCAAAGCTTTGTTTCCTTTGATGGGCTATACGGGAAGACCCGACTTTACCGTTAACTGCATGATGAATGGACGTGTAGCGCTGATTGTGGATGGTACGCCTGCCGCGTTGATCGCACCGGCAAATTTGTTCCTGCTCTTGAAAACGCCGGAAGACATCCACTTTACTGCATTATCGTCTACGTTTGGGCAAGCGCTTCGTTTGCTCGGATTGACCGTATCACTCATGCTGCCCGGTTTTTGGGTTGCCATTCTTTCGTTTCATCAGGATCAGTTGCCCTATTACCTTCTTGCAACAATTGGCATCAACCGATTAGGCATTCCTCTTGGCGTGACAGGGGAAATGTTTCTCGCGCTCATCTTTTTGGAAATATTGCGGGAAGCCGGTATTCGGTTGCCTTCAGCGATAGGATCTACAGTTACGGTAGTGGGAGGGCTTATTTTAGGGGATGCAGCCATACGCGCAGGATTTTTATCCCCTAGCATTGTTGTCATAGGAGCTATTACGCAAGTGTTCGGTTCGACTTTATCCAACCAGTCAATGAGTGGGACAATAAGCATTTTGCGCTTCTTCCTGTTCGCTTTGTCTGCCATCTTGGGGTTCTATGGCTATTTACTTGCTTTGTTTATCGTGATAACTCATTTAGCCTCTTTGCGTTCATTCGGATTGCCTTACCTGGCTCCGGTTTCGCCTCTATATGAAGACTTCGCCAATGCCTTGTTCCGATTACCATGGAGATGGCGGAAAACTCGGCCAGACATGCTAAATACTCAAGATTCTACAAGCCAAGGGGATAAGCAGAAATGAACGCATATAAATTTACCGCAGTTCTTCTGCTTCCCTTCTTTCTCACCGGATGTTGGAGCAAATACGAAGTACAAAACATGAACTATGTAACTGCCGTTGGAATTGATTATGCGGATGGCCAATACATTATTTATGCACAGTTGCTCGATTTCTCCACAGTGGCAAAATTGGAAGGACAACAGAAATCGGAACAGCCTCCGATCTGGATCGGCATAGGAAAAGGTATCTCATTTACAGAAGCGGCGAATGATTTATACAGCACTTCGGAACAAAGGTTAAACTGGGGACAAATCTCAGCAATCTTGTTTAGCGAAAGATTATTGAAGGAACGAAAAGTGGGTGAAGTGTTGGAACTGATCGACCGATATCGTGAGATAAGGTACTTAGCTTGGGTGTTCAGTACGCGCGATCCCCTTGACGAGGTCTTAATTGCGACTCCATTTTTCAGATTATCGCCGAAAGCGTCGATTCTACATAACCCCGAACAGAATTATCGGCAGCGTTCTATCCTCGCTCCGATCCGCCTGCAAAGATTTGTAATGGATTCAAACGAAAAGGCGAGGACAAGCTACATACCAGAATTATCTGTCCGAAAGGATCAGTGGAAGGAAAATCAAAAACCGCATGATCTGCTTAGATATTCAGGCATACAAATATACGATAAGGACAAATATTACGCACGCATGAACCTCGAAGAAATAAAAGGATTGCCATGGCTGAATAAACACACAATCCGACTGCCCGTCAACTTGTTTTCCGATAACAAGCTTGTTGCAGTTCTCGTCGCGGAAAAACCCAAATATGACGTTAAACCAAGGGTTACATATAACAAAGTATATTTCGATGTTTCCGTTAAAGTGGAGGCTGGAGTAAATGAGCTACATGCAGACGTTACGGAGCAGGAACTCACGCAACTGGCCCAAAAAGAAATTGAGCATCAAATTAGGCAGACCTTTCAAACCGCGGTTGAAAAGAGAATAGATATTTATAATCTAGGGGAATCTCTTTTTCGCAGGAATCCGTATGCGTGGAAACGGATTGTATCTGGGACTGTATTAAACAAAGATTCCTTACAAACGATCAACGTTAACGTACAAATCGTGTACCCTGGCAGGTATAAACTTTCCCCTTGAATTTGGTTGTGATTTACTTTTGCGGGTGGTGCCAGCTTCCTAGTACTGCCTTATATGGGGTATTGGGCGACCGGTACCCGTTTCATTCGAGTTATTACCTCCTTGCCCGGTATCAGGAAACTTTACTTATGATAGTTGACACTGCTTATTCAACACACGTGGAGAGTGTGGCGTTGTTGGTGCGAAAGGACAATTAAATCGGAGTTGTATTGGCGGGAATAGTAAAGAGGGGCGACCAAGCCCCTCTTTTTTTTCTTCCGAAATTGTATTGCAAGTTTGACTGGTAAATTTTATTATATGAGTTCTTCCCTATTATTTTTGGAGGTGTTTTATGAGTATTAAATGGTTTAATCCGAAAACACATACGGATTGGGTGCGTCCCCATTCAATCGAATGGTATGCTCAATTAGGAAGATTAACAGGACAGTATTCGTATTCTTGGAAATCGACCATTACTGAGCCCAATGGTGAATTGATTTTCACTAATGAAGTGTCTCAGATGGTTCCGGGCAAGAAGGTGCTGGATATTGGCTGCGGTCACGGTGAGTTTGCCTTACAATGGAGCCCGGTCGTAAAGCATATTGTTGGTATAGATATAACGAGTGACTTCATCAAGCAGGGAAATGATGCAGGTCGGCACAATGTAACCTTTATAACGGCAAACACGAAAGACAAGCTGCCTTTTGAAGACGAGGAATTTGACTGTGCATATAACCGTAGAGGACCTACCTCAGCTTATCTTGACGTAAAGAGAGTCATTAAACAGGGTGGGAAACTCATCGCTCTTCACCCCGGTGATAATATTACATCGGAGTTGTCAGAGTTATTTCCTGATTTTTTTGAACCTTCTCCCTCAGGTACTCCTATACTCGATAATATAAAGCAAAGATTACAAGAAGGGGGACTAAAGAATGCTGAGATTGAAACGGTAAGAAGCCTTGAATACTTACATGAACCAATTGACGTAATTATAATGAGTCTTTTCGGTCAAAAGCCTTCCGTATTTGAATCGGTAGTTCAGCAGTCTATGTCGGAGATAACAAGGATATTTGAAAAGAACGCAACGGACAAAGGCTTACCCACAACTTTTGAACGCTACATCGTTCGTGTGACGGTCTAAAGATTATTGATGTGGGACAACGTCTCAGAAAATTCCTCAAGTATATTACTGGCCTAAAACTTCCACAAGAGCCGACAATGAACCTACTAGGCACTCCATCTCCATCCCCTTATATAAACAAGTAAAAGGCTGAGGGAGGATTTAATCAGCCGCCCCTAGCACAGTTGTTATAAAGTTGCTCAGTTCGGCCGGTCCATTAAACTTTTAGCTCACCATGCTGGAGCTGTCCATTTTCCACCTGGATGGTGGTATGGGTAATGTTGAATTTTTCTTCAATTACTCGGACGGCCTGCTGCAGCACGGTCTGATGGTCTGTGTTGTCTTCGATCACAAGGTGGCAGCTTAAGGAATTCAGTCCTGAAGTGATCGTCCAAATATGGAGATCATGCACATCCACAACCTCATCGACCTCCATCAAGGCCTCACGTACTTTTGCCGAATCGATGCCTGCCGGTGTGCCCTCCATCAGGATATGGACCGCATTGGCGATGACGCCCCAGGCGCTTTTCAAAATGAGCAGGGAGACAAGCACGCTGATAATAGGATCAGCAACGTACCAGGAGGTCAGGCTCATAATCAGTCCGGCCGCGATGGCGCCTACAGAACCGAGCGCGTCACCAAGAACATGAAGATAGGCGCTGCGGATATTGATATTCTCTTTGACATCGCTTTTTCTCATCAGGAACCAGGCACTGAGCAAATTGGCAAACAGTCCGATAAAGGAGATCGCCATCATGGGGCCGCTGGCTACGGTCGGAGGTTCAAAGAATCGTCCATAGGCTTCCCAAATGATAGAACCGGCAACGACAAACAATGCAGCACCGTTCAGTAAGGCAGCCAATATTTCGAACCGGTGAAAACCGTAGGATTTCCGCGCCGATGGGGCTTTGGCCGACAGAAACATGGCTGCAAGGCTTAATGCAAGTGCGCCGGCATCGCTAAGCATATGGCCTGAGTCTGATAGCAGGGCAAGGCTGTTCGTAATCAATCCGCCGAAAAATTCCAAAAACATGATACCGGTTGTGATGATCAGGGCGATGGTCAGGCCCTTTTTGTTATTGGGCATGTGGGCATGCGCGTGACCGTGATGTCCGTGAGCATGTCCATGGCTGTGATCATGCCCGTGATCATGATGATCATGGGTGGAATGCGGATGGCTGGAATGGCTCATAACATTTACCTCCTCGTATATGAGCAATTGCTCATATATTCTTATGAGATGATCATACACTCATTTTCTGACTGACGCAAGCCTTTTTTTGACATGTTGGAAAAGCGAAGTAACGCGAAAAAAAATTTACATATCCGATACATGCAAGGCCCGTGATGGTACATCTGCCCGATAACGTATGAACCGTGAGGGTATCCTCATAAGAATTTGAAAAAGGGAGGGCGGGAGGCACGATACCGATAGCGAAGGAAAGGAGCTGGATGCAGCACAACGTGGAGAGATCGCTTATTTTACGAAGTCTGTCCCCCGGTTATCCAAAAGCTCTCAGCAGATGTATGCCGGGGATTACAACATGGATATGCGAGTATCCTCCCGCGATGAGATCAGTGAATTGGCAGGCATGTTTAAGAAGATGATGCAGAGGATCAGGGAGCAAATCCGTATCATTGAACAGAAACGAGATGCATTAAAGAAAGCTCAGGCACAAAACAAAGTGTTTTTCGCTAATGCTGCGCACGAGATGAATCCTCCGTTAACAACGCTCATAGGTTACGCCCAGATTATAAAGAAAAAGGATAGAGTCATCAGAATACCTTCTGAAACTCTATCCTTTTTTACAAAGGAACGATTATTTCTCACAACAATAACTCCATGGCTGTTCGTTCTTTATCCGCGATCTCGAGCAAGAGCTTGGAAGCCTGCTGCAGCTCCTGGTGGCTGCCCGTTCTTCCCGCACGGTCGATTAATGCTGAGACGCTGACCCACATTGGGGCGATCTCCGTGAACAATTGGTAGGCTTGCTCGATTCGCGGGTCTGCTAATTGATCGGCGCATTCCTTCAAGTAATCCCGATACAGATTCCGAAACAAAGCGCCGCCGGTTCCCGCGCGTTCCATCAGCAAAGCGGTCAGGCATAAATCATGCTCGAAATGGCTGCTGCGGGAAGGCCACTTCAGGATTTCTTTGCTCATTTTCACGATGCCTTTATTTCCGATATTGCGGATAGGCGGGTTCAGATAGTCCTGCGCATTCTTGGTCAAGGATTGGCGTAATGCGGGAGCGAGCGGAGGTAAGGCTTCAATCGGCTCGAGCGTAAAGGAACGATTCCGGGAACTCATGGGTCCTTTTGCATTTCTGGCTTCAGCCAAGCTTGTCAAACGCGTCTTCACCAGACTGCCCTGTTGTCCGGTATCCGCCATATAGGCGTATTCGTCATCCATACCGTATAGGACCGCATAGTGACCGGCAAAGTGCACTTTGCTCGTGAAATAGTCCAAGTAATAGGAATCCAATTTCAGCCCGACCGGAATCCCGCGTTCGATACAGCCCCGTACGTTCCGCCACGCTTTATCGACGGAGGACGTTTCTTGAACGTTAACGGTCAAACGCAGCATGTCGGCGAGGTTGGCCGTCAACTGATCCACCTTCACTCTTCCGCCGATGAACGGAAAATCCATTCCCTTCGAGTCCCAATAAATGAATCCGAGACCTTGTCCGAGTCCGAACAGCATCGGCTCCGACAGCTGGACTCCCGCAAACTGCATTAAATTGCCCATGGCAGTCGTTTCGCAATGCTCACCTTGGTAAGGAACGAAGCCTTCAATGATTGTGCTCATCTTCCCTGGTCTCCTTCGACAATTCGTTAATTAAACTGGCAACGAACGCTTGCTCGCTCTCTATTAGGCTGAGCGGATGCAAGAACAGCGCCCTTACGTGCAGCGGCAATCGAACGCCGCCCTGGGATTCGAATTTTTGCCGTATGCCTTCCGAAGCCTCCCGAAGAAAATCCAACCTTTTCCGTAATGCAGCCATGGCCATGTCGTTCCCGATAAAAGGCATAGCGGCCAAGCCAAGATCGAAGCGATTGTCGCGCTCACGTGCTGACGATAGACTGTCAAGGATCTCATCTTTCAGCTGGGCCATGCCGGCTTCGGTGAGGACATACCGGGTCGGCGCTGGTCCCTTGCCGGATTTTCCATCGGATTCCTCGGATGCAATCCATCCTTTCTCACTCAGTTTCTTCAGTCCGACGTAGATTGAGGTCGTGCCGATGTTCGCCCATTCCCGATACCCTCGTTGATCGACTAATTTCTTAATATCGTAGCCCGAAGCTTGACGGCATTCCGCGATCATTTGCAGCAGCATGAATTCGACATTGGAAATAGGGTGCATGAAGAACCCCCTTAAATTTATTATTTCACATATGTAATATAACACTAGTGAAATATAAGTTCAATAACGGGTTCTATGGAGGCGCGTACGGCTGGTCAGAGTTGACCAACAGCACATTCGAAAGGGGAGGCACTCATCTTGTAGACTTGTACCGATCTCATGTGGGAAGAGTTATTGGTCTTTTTTTAGAAAAGGCGATATTTCTGGGAAACATTATTTTATAATTTAGACATCATCATCGAGGTGCTAATGATGCTACAAAAGTATATTTATAAATTTTGCAAAATCCTGAATTAACAATTTTTTGCGAAACGGGGTAGGAACAAAATGGCAGATTTCCATCATAACTTTCATTTGTTTTTCGACGAATTCGGGCTGCGGCAGCAAAGTACAAAGGGGTCGGAAATGACGATGAATACGCCGATCGGAGATGGAAGCATTCGTCGACTCGTTCCTCGCCCCGATCTCGAGATCGTGTTTGAAGAGCTGATGTTCCATGGCGATTTTCTCATGCCGCTAGCCACAACAACGCCAATGGTTGAGCTTCACTATTGTTTGCAAGGAACGAGGGTTATTCATGTCGAACGAAATCAGTACGAATTTGTTCCCGGGACGTGTGCGCTTCAACTCATCGACGAAGGGAAAGCGCTGTTTGAATTTACCGGAAATCAGCCTTATCAGGCACTATCAGTCGGGATTCCCGTTTCGACCTTCCATCATTACATGGAGGATATCTCGGGTGCCAGGCATCTTCATTTTTCCAGCCTTCTCGGGAGAAAGCCTTTCCGCCTTTTTGATGAGCCCATCGATCCCGCGTCTGCCGTAATTATTAAACGCTTGTCTCAGTCTGTGCAAACAGGCAGCATGAAGAACCTGGAGCTGGAGTGCAATGTGCTGGAGCTCCTGTCATCGGCCTTTCAGTCATTTCTTACCGAGCCGAAGACTCCGAGACTATCTAGCATTGAAAGGCAAAAAATACAGCGGGCGCGCGATATTATGTTGGAACGAATGGCGAATCCCCCCTCGCTGGTCGAACTGTCCCGTATGATTGGCCTGAACGATAACAAATTAAAAGTTGGCTTTAAAGAACTATACGGAACGACCGTATTTGGTTATTTGAGGGAAAAACGACTGGAAAAAGCCTTTCTCCTTTTGCAGCAAGGAGACTTGAATGTGACTGAAACGTCGCTTTCGGTAGGCTACTCCAACCCCAGTTACTTTACTGAGGCATTTCGGGAAAAGTACGGCGTAAATCCCGGAAACCTGCTTAGACGTTCATTTTGATTTGTAGCATTGGAAATCATGAACAATTGTTTTATGGAAAGGCTGTTCTTCGGAGCGGTCTTTTTGTTTTGGACCGATGGCTCCCTGTGACCGCGAAAATACTCCGTCTACTGGTAGAGAAGGAATCGATTCGACTGTACGCTAAGGATTATGGAGTTTGTTTAAATACAATAAAACTCGAAAGGTCGAGGGAGAGCTATGACAAATAAAAAGGGGATAGCCAGACTGCTGGAAATCGCCGGAGAGAAGCGCGGACTGATGATCGTCTCCGGCCTGTTATCTTCGCTTAGTGCCATTTGTATGCTGGTGCCTTACGCTTCCGTCTATTTCATTTTGAAAGAGTTGTTGGAGCACGCGGCGTCCCCGGCTTTGGCTGACGGAGCGAAGATGATCCGCTTTGGCGTTATCGCTTTGCTCGGCTTCGCAGTCGGCTTGATTACGATGTACGCAGGGGGAATGGCTTCGCATATCGCCGCTTTCCGTATTCTTTACGGTCTCAGGATCAAGCTTTCCGGCCATATCGGCAAGCTTCCGCTCGGATGGCTGACCGGCAAATCGACGGGAGCCGTCAAGAAAACGCTGGAACAAAGCGTAGAGAAAGTGGAGACGTTCATTGCTCACCAGTTACCTGATCTCGTACATGTTGCCGTGACCACGCTTCTGATGATTGCCGTGATGTTCACGCTGAATGTTTGGCTGGCGATTGCTTGCATCGTGCCGATTGTTCTCGGTTTCGCGGTTCAGATCGCGCTCATAAGCGGGTCGGAGACGAAAGAAAACCTCAAGCGGTGCTATGATTCACTGGAACGGATGAATGCTTCTGCCGTCCAATATGTGCGGGGGATGCCTGCCGTCAAGGTGTTCGGACAAACCGTACAATCTTTTCGCCAGTTTCACCAGGACATGATTCGTTACCGCGACTATGGCGTGAAATTAACGGATCAGTTTCAATACGGATCTTTAATTTTCAAGGTGATTCTTGGCTCGTTAGCCGCGTTTATTCTGCCTGTCGGCGTGTTTTTGTTAAGCCGCGATCCGGGCAGCGTCGCTTTCGCCTCTGTTCTGTTGTTTTTCCTGGTCATGGCACCGGGCATATCCGCCCCGATGTTTAAAATCATGTTCCTGGCCGAAACGATCAGGGATATTAACGAGGGCGTGGAGCGCATCGATCGCATATTGGCGGAGCCGCATGTGCCGGAGCCCGAGCATCCGAGACGGCCGACTTCATTCGATGTTACATTCGATCGCGTCTTTTTTTCGTATGGATCGGAGCATGCGGATACCGATGCGCTTGCGGACATTTCCTTTACCGCCCGCCAAGGGGAAGTGACGGCGCTCGTCGGTCCGTCAGGAGCGGGCAAATCAACCATCGCCAACCTGGTGCCTCGTTTCTGGAATGTGAACACGGGATCGATTCGCATCGGCGATGTGGATATCCGCGAAATAGCGACCCCTGATCTGATGAACACCGTTGCATTCGTGTTTCAGGAATCCTTTTTGTTTTACGATACCGTGTACAATAATATCGCGATCGGACGGCCGGACGCGCCGCCGGAAGATGTGTACGCCGCAGCGAAGGCGGCGCAGTGCCATGCATTCATCGAGGACCTTCCGCTTGGGTATGACACGCTGATTGGAGAAGGAGGCGTTTATTTGTCCGGCGGGGAGGAACAGCGGATCGCCGTGGCTAGAGCGATCCTGAAAAACGCCCCCATCCTTGTGCTTGATGAAGCGACGGCGTTTGCCGACCCGGAGAACGAGCATGAGATGCAGCTGGCGTTGAAAACGTTGATGAAAAACAAGACGGTCATCGTCATCGCGCATCGCCTGTCCACCATTCGGGATGCAGAACAAATTCTCGTCATGGACAGCGGGAGAATCGTCGAGCGGGGAAGGCATGAAGCGCTCCTCTCGGCGGGCGGCCTGTACGGACGCATGTGGAATTCCTATCGTCAAGCGGCAGCTTGGCATATGGGCAAAGGGGAGGTGGACGCTGAACATGAACATGCTGCGCAACATTACGGCGGATAATCCGCGCTCGCTCGTCAAACCTGTTTTTTACACGACGATTGCCAACCTGGCGGGGATCATTCCTTTTGCGCTGTTGGTGGAAGCGGCGAGATTGATCTTTAACCCGTTTGTCCATCCCGATATCCCGCTGGATACGGCACGACTCTGGTGGGTGTGCGGTGGGCTGGCGGCTTCGCTCGTTCTCTTGTTTGTCTGCGAAATTCCTGCTTATCGTGCCCAATACCGCGACGCATATGGTGCGGCGGCGGACGGACGGTCTCGGCTGGCCGAGCATTTGCGCAAGCTGTCTCTGGGATACCTGAACAAGCGGGATCCGGGTGATCTGGCCAATATGATAACGGGCGATTTTGCGATGTTGGAGCACGGCATCTCCCATTTGGTTCCGCAGATGATCGGGGCCGCCGTCATGCCGGTTCTGGCCTTGATCGGCCTGTCTTTCCTCGACTGGCGCCTCGCGCTTTCCCTGTTCGCGGCGATGCCTTTGGCCATCCTGCTGGTGTTCTTGACGTCCGGCATCCAGCGCAAACTCGGCTCGCAGCATATGCGGGCCAAGATCGATGCCGGAGGCCGGCTGCAAGAATACTTGAACGGTATCCGGGTGATCAAAGCCTATAACTTGACAGGAGAACGTTTTGTCCGGCTTGAAAGCTCATTCAGGGAATTGATGCGGCAGAGCATCCGCCTCGAAGGGATCGTGGGGCCCATTGTACTGAGCGCGATTGCCTGTATTCGTGGCGGTCTAACCCTGATGGTCATGGCTGGTGTTCATCTGCTGCTCGGCGGAAGCCTGGATGTCATCACATTCGTAGCGTTCCTGATCATCGGAACCCGAATCTTCGATCCGTTGATGACAGCGCTCGCCGGTTATGCGGAGCTTCGCTATCTCGAGCAGGCGGGCGGACGCATCGTGCAGCTTTTGCGGGAGCCCGTCATGCAAGGAGAGCGGCAGCCCCCTGCAAATCATGATGTCGAATTGAAGCAAGTTACGTTTGGCTACATGGATCAGCAGGTTCTCCGGGACGTGAGCCTAAGCATGCCGGCTGGTTCCTTTACCGCATTGGTCGGCCCTTCGGGCAGCGGCAAAAGTACGATTCTTCGGCTCATTGCCCGTTTTTACGACCCGGATAAGGGAACGGTGATGATGGGCGGGGAGGACATTCGTGCTATGGACCCGGAAGCATTGCTTCACAAAGTATCGATGGTGTTTCAAGATGTATACCTATTTCAGGATACGATCGCAGGCAATATCCGGTTCGGCCGAAAGGACGCAACGCGTGAGGAAATCGAGGAAGCAGCGCGGCTTGCTTGTTGTCACGATTTTATCCTGAAGCTGCCACAAGGTTACGACACGATGGTAGGTGAGGGAGGAAGCACATTGTCGGGAGGTGAAAAACAGCGGATTTCCATTGCCAGGGCGATGCTGAAAAATGCGCCGATCATTCTCCTCGATGAAGCAACGGCTTCTCTCGATCCCGAGAACGAAGCCGAGATTCAAAAAGCAATCGATCGTCTTGTTCGAGGCCGAACCGTCATCGTCGTTGCTCATCGGCTTAAGACCGTGCAGCATGCCGACCGGATTGTTGTAATGGATCATGGGCAGATCGTGGAGCAGGGCCGCCATGATGAATTGCTTTCGTCGAATGGCCTGTATGCCCGGTTATGGAGTCGGCAGCATTCGCCCCAGCAACCAGATATATTCCCTGACCACCGTCCTTAAGCTAACGGGCAGTGATGGTGAGGAAGCACGCGGTTTCTAAATTTATGAATGAGCATGGAGGCTGAGCATATGAGGGATTATACCGTGATGTTGAATGATGGCAGAAAACTTGGATGTGCAGAGTATGGTCAAATTGATGGTGAAGCGGTCTTTGTATTCCATGGAACGCCGGGGGCACGCTACCAAATCTACGCTGCCCGGCTGGAATCTATTGCACAAGAAGGCCCAGTTCCGTTGCGAATTTTCGTACCAGAACGACCTGGGTACGGGTTATCGGATGCAAAAGCGGGAAGAACACTGGATGATTGGTGCCAGGATTTTGAAGCTTTGGCTGATGAAATTGGTGTTAAGCGGTTTTCTATTGTCGGGATTTCCGGGGGGGCGCCTTTTGCTCTTGCCTGTACGTATAGAATGCCAACACGCGTTCGGAAAACGGCCGTTATTTGTGGAATGGGTCCTATCGATATCCTTGGTCAAGAGGGGCTCTGTCTCTTTACGGAAGAAAAGGTTTGCCTTCAGGGTCCTGAATTCACCCGGGCATATATAACTAAGCTAGCAAATATGGTCAATGCTAACCCAGACCGCTTCACGGAATATTATATCGATAACCTTCCAGAATTGGATCGAAAATTAATTTCGGACGACCTGGTTCCCGTTCTTAAGCAATCCGGTATCGAAGCAACTCGGCAAGTGGACGGAATGGTAGATGATTATGTGATTTTTGGTCAACCATGGAACATCCCACTGCAAAAAATACGCGTGCCCGTTGCGTTCTGGCATAGCGAAGACGATCATGTTGTCCCGATTCGGTATGCGGATTACCTAGCATCTATCATCCCGAACGCGAAACTGAGGCGGATGCAAGACTATGATCACTTTGGGTCGTTTTTAGCCGCACAACCTGAGCTTTATGACTTTTTAACTTTAGATTGATGTGACTTAGCCCTTTATTTCTACAGAAATAAAGGGCTAAGTCAATTGGCGTAGAGGAGGCTTGTTCGATTCTAGGGTCTTCCAATATTGAATGAGAGGAGGTATTCAGTCATTAACCATAACATCCCATGCTACACCAAACTTATCCCTAAGATGACCAAAATAATCTCCCCATGGTTGATCTGCAATCGGATATATTATAGTTCCCCCTTCGCTTAATGCCGCAAATAAGCGGTCAGCTTCTTCCCGGGATTTTGGATTAAGACTTATGGTTACATTCGGGATCAAATCCCAGTGCATGGGCTCCTTAGTATCGCTTGCCATTAATATACTTTCACCTAAATCTAGACCCATATTTAAAATAAGATTTTTGTCTTCATCCGGTAATTCTTTGTCACTCATATCCTGATAGCGTACAATTGGTCCTGCCAAATCAACCTTCAAGGCATCTTTATAAAACAACATAGCTTCCTCTGCTTGACCATTAAATTTCAAATACACGTTTAACTTTATCATCGAACATCCCCCCTTCTTTTTAATCCCTTTAATTATAGCGTTTCAAATATCTGCATATTTCTTCTCGATTGCTGAAGTATCCTTTTTCTTTATTCCCTCCACACTCATTTTCATGCAAACCAATAGATTTGCCCGCCGGCCAGCGGCACCTATAATGTCAACAAACTAATCTTCTCCCCCATCGGCAATGAATCAAAGCCGTTTGAGCACGCAGCGCTTATCCAGTGAGCCATACTCGGAATCCTGCGAATATGGAAGGGAGCTATACCCGCATAGCTCATAATAAAAAAGGCCTTGTATCCTAATTGATAGGGTACAAGACCAGAGTTGAAGCTTGATATCACTTACTTTCTCCCAGCGAGTTTCGTTGTAATTGCGGAATCAAGGCAAAGGCGAACGTGAATATCGGACTTAACCATAGGAATGCAGCGAACGGGGTATATTCTAGTACCGGAACGCCAAGGGTGGCAGCGAAGAAAGCTCCGCTGACGCCCCATGGAATCAGAGGGTTGACGAGGGTTCCGCAATCCTCCAAGGTTCGTGACAGGGTTTTGGCCGGTATTTGTCTGCGGGTATACTCATCCTTAAACATTTGGCCCGGCAGCAGGATGGATAAATACTGCTCCCCTGTCATGCCGTTAACGGCGATCGATGATGCGCCCGTCATAAGAACAATGCTGCTGCGCCGTTTCAGCGGCTCAATCCATTTACGGAACAAGGCTTCGATGACTCCGCAGTGCTGCAGCAAGCCGCCTAATGATAAGGCGATCAGGATCAGGGACACCGACCCCATCATCGATTGCAGGCCGCCACGATTCACGATCTGAGCTACAGTCTCATTCACGATGCTACTCTTGTAACCGCCCTGCATCACGCTAAACCAGCTGCTTATCGTGGTTTGCTGTTGAACGAATGCCGTTATCAATAGTCCGGTAACGATGCCTGCTATTAGTGTAGGAAGGATCGGTATACGCTTTGCCGAGCATACAATGACCGCAAGGGGTGACAGCAGCGTTAACCAGTGAAGATGAAACCCGTCTTGCAGCGACTCCTTGATGGGCTGAATAGAGCTCAAATCCATAGACCCGGTCGTCGGGATCAGAAGAAATAATATCGTTGTGATGATTAACGCAGGTACCGTGGTATACATCATATTACGAATATGGGTAAACAAAGAGATGCCGGCCACGGCAGGCGCAAAATTCGTCGTATCGGACAGCGGAGACATTTTATCCCCAAAACAGGCACCCGAGACGATGGCCCCCGCTGCCAAAGGAAGCGAAATTCCCGTCGTCATGGCAATTCCCATCAAGGCGACGCCGACCGTGCTGACCGTGGTGAACGAGCTGCCGGTGAACATCGATACAATGATCGTCACATATAACGCGCTCACTGCAAAATAATGCGGTTCGATATAATCCAAGCCGTAATACAGTATGGTCGGCACGGTTCCGCTCATCATCCACACGGCAATTAATATGCCAATAAGCGAAAGGATCAAGATCGGCATAATCGCGGATTGAATGCCTTGTATGATAGAGGATTCAAGCTTCTTCCAGGAGAATCCGTATAGGCGTAATATGGCGGCAGTGCCGATCGTTGCGCCCAGAAGCGGGATATGAGGCTCCGCCTTGAATATAAAGATCGAAACAAACAGAAATGCTAGAATGAAAGCGATAAGAATGATGCTTTGTACAAAACCAAGCTGTCGTTCCATGATGCTGGAGCTCCTTATACATGAGGTTAGCGGCTTGAAGACATGGATCCCCATCCGCTCTTTTTTGCTTTTTTGCTTTTATGCTTTTTGGCTTTTTTGCATTGAAGCACGTAGGTACTATAAACGATAAGATGAGATCGAGTCAATGTTATAAAAATACATTCCATAAGAAAAAGCCGGGTTTCCCAGCTGTACTGAGAAACTTGGCTTTTCTGCTCTGGCATACTACACCTGGAATCCGAACCCATTCCAATGAATCTTCTCTTCGACCGGCAGTCTTACGGAAGGCCGAGCCGGCTCTGCTGCCTTGCCGATGGCAACGAGCATGACCGGCACGTACCGGTCAGGAATCGCGAAGGCCTCGATCAGTTTGTCCGGATTAAAGCCGCTCATCGGACAAGAGTCCAGTCCCATCGCTTTTGCGGCAAGCATCAGCTGCATGGCGGCAAGCGAGGCATTGGAGAAGGCCTGATCCCGCGCCCAGTTAGGTTTGTTCGTATAGGCTCCCTGGATTTGCAGGATCAGATTTGCCTTTATCTCCGGAGATAACCGACCTGCCTGCACATCCGCTTCGAATATGCTCTCCGCATTCCGGTCGGCTTGCAAATCTCCGAGGATCGCCACGGTCGCCGATGCTTCGGCGACCTGCTGTTGTCCGTTCGCAATACCAAGGAGGATGTCCTTGCTCGCTTGATCCGTAACGACGAGGAAATGCCAATGCTGCAGATTCCAGGCGGAAGGTGCTTGCGAAGCGATTCGGAGCAGTTCTTTGATTTCGTCTTCGCTCATCCGATAAGTGCGGTCATAACGCTTTACGGCATGCCTTTCTTTTGCTACGGTCAAAAAATCCTGCTTGCTATCGAGGTTTACGTTCATTTTCGATACACTCCCTTTATTAGTATAGGTCAAACGACATTATTCTTTGGCATGCTTTGCTCCGTATCCCGGAGCACTGCTGCCGCTTTGGGCTTTGGTCTCACATTCGTTCCAATGACGCCCGCGACAATGAGTACCGAACCGATAAGATGATAGACGGTCACGGCCTCTCCGAGTAAAAACGCTCCGGCTGCGATGGAGATGACGGTGGACAGATTGGAAAATACGCTGATCTTCGAAGCCTCGAGCTTGGAGAGCGCATAGCTGGACGAGAAGGCCGTTACCAGCGATGCCAGAATGCCGAGATACAAGATAGCCCAGATAAAATCCGGATTGGCCAGCGGTGTGAAGATTTGATTCATCGTTCCGTTGGCCGCATGATCCAACAGCGACGCCAGCCAAAAGGTCACGCACCCGATCGTCATCATGAAGCTGGTCACTTCGGGCGGCGTGAACGTACGCAGCAGGAAGCGCGATAGTACGGTATACCCTGCGGATACGAGACAAGAGAGGAACAGCAGCAGCACTCCGGCCGCATTCGTAAGATCCATGCTTGAGCCTTGCATGACAAAGATCAGCACCACCCCGAATACGGACAGCAGAATGGAGAGCTTTTGCCGCAGCGTCGTGGACTCCTTCAGAAAAAATCCCGCGAGCATGGCGGTTAGGATCGGCGTGACGGCAAAAATGATGCCGCCTTCGGCAGAGGATGCATGCTTCAGACCGAAAGCCTGCAAGGTGAAGAACCCCAGCGGATACATCAAAGCCAACAGAAGCAGCCTCGGCCATGGTTTGCCCTTGAGTGAAAGGCGAAACACGCCTGTGGCAACCAGTACCACAATTGCCGCAAAGGACAAGGTGAAGCGAAGCGCCAAGGTGTCGATTGCGCTTGCGTACGCCAGGGCGACCTTCGTATACATAAAAGATAACCCGATGATGGATGCGTAGATGAGAACGGCTAAATACGCAAAGGCGCGATCTCGTCGCGACTTGTTGGATCGCATGGATGACATGGATAAAACCTCCTATTAGCGAATGGTTGATGAAGCTTGCAATTGAAATCGTAAGGGATTCCTGATCATGCAACAATGCGAAAAATCCCTAACTGTATCGGTACAGTTAGGGCCAGCTGTTATGGTGTGGGGGCGCTTTTTTCGGTATAGTATGGTTTAAGAAGAAACTCGGACTGATCTAAGGGCGTGGGGAGCGAGGCAAATCATGAACAAATATTCGGTGATCCTGGCGGATATCGAACAAAAGCATGCTGCTGGCGAGCTGCGACCGGGACAGAAGCTGCCATCCGTACGTCAAGCGGCCGAAATCTACGGCTGCAGCGTCAGTACGGTGATTCGGGCCTATGCGGAGCTGGAGAAGCGCCATTTCATCTACTCGATTCCGCAGAGTGGTTATTATGTGGTGCAGGATGAAGAGAGAGAAACCGATATGAATCACGGGATCATTGATTTTGCTTCTTCTTCGCCCGATTTGAATGTGTTTCCTTACCGGGATTTCCAACATTGCTTGAACAAGGCAATCGACACGTATAAATACCATCTGTTTACCTATGGGGATCCGGAAGGCCTGGGGGCTTTGCGCGAAACGCTTGTGAAGCATCTTGCTGCGGACCAGGTGTTTGCCAAGGCCGGGCAGATTGTGGTAACCTCAGGCATCCAGCAGGCGCTTCACACCTTAGCGGGGATGCCGTTCCCGAGCGGCAAGCCGGCCATCCTGGTGGAGCAGCCGAGTTATAATAAGTATTTGGATTTTCTTGAGGCGGAAGGGTTGCCGGTGAAGACCATCGCCCGCACCGCGGACGGCATCGATCTGCAGCAGCTAGAGGAGATATTCCGCAGCGGCGATATTAAATGCTTCTACACGATGTCAAGGCATCATAACCCGCTTGGCACATCATATAGCGACAGGGAGAAGAAGGCGATTGCCCGTCTGGCCGCCAAGCACGACGTGTATGTGATCGAAGACGACTACATGGCGGATTTGGGTGATCGGCGCGGGTTTGACCCGATTTTTGCGTATGACCGGAGCGGGTATGTGGTGTATTTGAAAAGCTTCTCGAAAATCATTTTTCCGGGACTGCGGATCGGCGCCGTGGTGCTGCCTGAGTCGCTTGCAGCCAGCTTTCACAAGGCTAACCATTTAAACGGTGCTGCACTGCTCTCTCAGGCTGCGCTTGATATCTACATGAAGAACGGTATGTATGATAGGCACAGGGATAAGATCCATCGGCAGTATGAATCGAGGATGAGGACCTTACATGATGCGGTGAACAGGTATAACGAACCGGGACTGCTCGAAGTGGCGGAAGTCCGATCAGGCATATATACGCAGTTCAAAATGCCGCAGGCGGTCAATCTGGAGCGGGTGGTGGAACGACTGCAGAAACGGGGCGTGCTCGTGTTGAGCGGGAAGCTGTTTTACCTGTCGGACTATCGTCAAAGGGAGAAGTTTTTGCGAATCAGCATCTCCCGGGCCCGCCCGGAGCAGATTCATGAAGGCGTGCAAGCCGTGATTGAGGAAGTCAAGCGGGGAATGAATGTGTAAGGCAATCGAATTTTGCGAAAATAATGGTAAGTAAATACAACTAAACTTTTGACGGGAGTGTGCGATGATGAATTTCGAAACGGTGATGCAGGAGCTTGAAGCGCTCGGCAAGGAACGGCTCAAGAAAATGTATATGTCCAATGGTGCGCGCGAACCGCTGTTCGGCGTGGCGACAGGCGCGATGAAGCCCATGGCCAAGCAAATTAAAGTCAATCAGCCTTTGGCCGAGGAGCTTTACGCGACAGGAAATTACGACGCCATGTACTTTGCCGGCATCATTGCAGATCCGAAAGCGATGACCGCGGCGGATTTTGAGCGCTGGATCGAGGGGGCGTATTTCTATATGCTGTCCGATTACGTGGTTGCGGTCACCCTGGCGGAAGCCGATATTGCGCAAGAGGTTGCCGATCAATGGATTGCAAGCGGCGATGAGCTGCGAATGTCAGCAGGATGGAGCTGTTATTGCTGGCTCTTGGGCAGCCGGCCGGACACCCAGTTTGACGAAAGCAAACTCGCGAGCATGCTGGAGAGGGTGGAACAGACGATTCACGAATCTCCTGAACGCACGAAAGCCTCGATGAATAACTTTATGTACACCGTAGGGGTATCCTATCTGCCGCTCCACGATAAGGCAGTCGAGACCGCCAAGGCCGTAGGCCCGGTTGAAATTAAACGGGATAACAAAAAGAGCAGCATCGTTAACGCTTCCGAAAGCATTCAGAAGGCGGTTGACAAAAATCAGGTTGGATTCAAACGCAAATATGTAAGATGTTAAACCGTCCGGGGTGGACGAGCCTCAGAGCGAAAAGTCCGTATCGGACACCGCGGCGGGCGAAATTGCAAAACGGCATGCAGGACTGAAAAGTCAGCCATTGCATGCCGTTTTTTTATGCGAGGATTTTGCAAAATCCTGTTACGCATCAGATATTAGAAGTTCATATAAATAAATTCCTGCGTTTCTCCGGAAAAAAAGATAATACCAAGCACGACGGCGATCAGGACGACGGCTCCGCCAAGCGCCAGGCCGACCATGATCAGCGCCCGTACGACACGATCCGTAAGGCTGCGGGCTTTCGCTTCCGCCGATGCGCTATGGGGCTGCAATTCCATAATTCTTCATCCTCGTATACAAGATTTCGCCAAACCGGTGACTCCCTTGGTCGATCAGATGAGCCGGGTCGCGATAATATTCATGCGGAATGGTGTTGATCGGTTCTTGATTAAATTCGATAAAGGGGTAGCCTCTTGATTCTACCAGCTTCTGATAGGCGCCCATCGCTTCCGTATACTCGCTCCAATGGAACAGCTTCTTGTCAGCGATATGCTCTTTATCGAGCGGAGCGGAATAGAATACGGCTTGCTTCTGATGCTCCTCCAGCAGATCAAGCGTTTGCTCGATCATGAACAGCCCGAAGCTGTGATCTGGATCGAAAGGCTTATTCCAACGATAGAGCTCTTCGTAGTGCTGGTCGATGCCTTCCTGCTGAGCGTCATTCATGTTGTCATAAGCGGTATACATCGGCGTATAGCTTTCTTCGATCCCTTTTCTTTCATTTTCGTTCTTTTGAACCTCCTGGCGGATTTTCTCCATCGGCGTACGGGTCTTGAACAGACGGTAGCTGATCGCGTCGCGGTCATGATAGAGGGTCCATTGATTCAGGAGGCGGGACGTCACCCAATTGTGGGCATTACTCGGAAGCGACTCGCGGTTTTTGTCCGGGAAATCAGCAAGCCAGCTGCGCGGGATCGGCTGTCCCAGCTTCTCCACCAGCGACGGGTAGACAACAACGTTCGGCTCGTTATCCGACACGACGACGATCCCATAGTTGATCTCAAAGACAACATAATCAACCTTATCGATCATGGAGGCGAGCAGCGCGTAGGTCTCCGTAAATCTTCCTCCGGAAATTCCAAGGTTGATCACACGGCTGTCCTTCAAATGAGCCTGAAGGACGCCGGCCGAGGTATTCTCCCCTTTTCTTACGGTCGTGCCGAAGAGCGTGGAGGGTCCGAACATGCCGATTACCCTGGTGCCGTCATCCAGGTGCTTCTTCAAATATTCGACCCATAACGGCGTATAGACAATGGCATCATAGGTCGGAACGCGCAGCTCTTTCTCCGCGTATGTCACGACTTCTTGTCTCATTTCTTCGACCGCTTGATTCGCCCGAATGCTCAATCCGAGCAATCCGATCAAGGCAAAGGAGATCATCATGACAAACACGGTTTTATTAAGAATGAATTTAGGCAAGACAGCTTACACTTCCATTTCCATCCATATTCATATTCGAGTATCGACAACTTATCGCATGCCAAGCAGCCGGAGCATTAAATCCCATCCGTCTGCGATCGGCAATATGAAAAATACGCGGCTGATCGTCACCCCGAAGAATGTAAACAATATCGCGACCGTGACGGTTGCCGGCTTCAGCCATTTCGGAACGGGTTTTAAAGCAGGCTTCAGCTTCTTTACATAAAAGCGGTGCGCGCACAACATCACGCCGTGGAACATGCCCCAGACCACGAAATTCCAGGCGGCTCCGTGCCATAGACCCGAGACGGTCATCGTAGCCATCAGGTTGAAGTAAACCCGGGGAGCAGAGACGCGGCTTCCCCCGAGGGGAAAGTATACATAGCGGGTCAGCCATGATCCGAGCGAGATATGCCAGCGATTCCAGAACTCGGCGATGCTGCGGGCCAGATAAGGGAAGCGGAAGTTCTCCGGGAGGACGATGCCGAACAAGCGGGCGGTCCCGATGGCAATGTCCGAATAGCCGGAAAAGTCAAAATAGATGACGAACGTATAGGCGATCAGCGAAATCCAGAGTCCTCCGGTATCTGCTCCGGCGATGCCGGATGCCGAATAGACAGGCTGCGCCAGGATATCAATCGATCCGGCGAGGACAAGCTTTTTGAACAGGCCGATCCCGATCCGAATGACGCCGGTCAGCAAGTGGTCCACGTGAAATCTCGCTGTTAGCTGTGAATGAAACGTCTGAAATTGCTTGATAGGGCCAGCCACCATCGTCGGGAAGAAGAAAATGAACGACAACAGACCCTCTGGCCGATGCCCAGGCAGCGTTCCGCGTTTGCGTTCAACCAAGTAATGAATCAGCTCGAACGTAAAGTAGGAAATGCCGAGCGGGAGCACGATCTGCTCTGCCTTAGGCAAGAAGGGCTGATGAATAAAACCAAATAGATTATGTAACGTATCCAGCATCATATTCGTGTACTTGAAATAGCCAAGGACCAGAATGGCGGTAAGGATACCTGCGGGATAAATCCATCGCCTGCCCCATGTCGCTTCAGATTTCACGACAATAATCGCGATGACAACTTCCGCAAGCAACAGGAACAGGTAAGCACCTGCAAAATTGTAGTAAAAAGCGACGCCTGAGGCAAACAGCACCCAAGGTCTGACACGTTGCGGCACGAGGTGGTACGTGACGACAGCCACGAGCACAAACAGCCAGTAAAACCAATCCGTATACATCATAATTTTTCCGTATCCACCATCCAAGCCGTCAAAAATACGTAATTTTATACCCTTGTTCATGTTACACGATCCACAAGTCGAAGCCTATGGAAATTTTATGAACAAGCTTCATATATTGACGAATGATACATCAAAGTGAAAGACTCAGGCTATGAAGGCTTCGTGAGCTAACCGCCACCTGGGTATTTACGGGGGCAGTTAATACGAAGTGCGGCAGCCGTCTTGCCAATTTCCTATCAGAGGCCGTTACAAGATGATGCCTTGAGGAAAGCACAGCACATAGAGTAGACGGATCCATTTCAATAAAAGTTGCAGCCGGATGTGGGTCAAGAGAATCGTCTACAAAGGTTGTTTGTGAAAAAAACCTGCCTTTAAACCGGCAGGTTATTCTTTCGTTACGTAATATCAAGTATCAAGAAGTCCCAGTTTTTCATGGCTCGGAGAGTACACTTAAAGGCTTATTTCTCCTCCGTACGGCAGCCTTGGAATTCCTCCAAAACCTTGGATTTGTCTCCGTACATCTTATCCAGGTGATCCTCTCCCCAATAGCATAACAGGTCCAGCGCGGGCTTTAATCCCCAGCCGTAAGGCGTTAGCTCATACTCCACTTTAGGCGGAACCTCGTTATATACCTTCCGTGTCACGATCTCATCCTTTTCCAGGCCTCTGAGCTGGGTGGTCAGCATTTTTTGAGTAATGCCGGGCATTAACCGGCGAAGCTCAGATGTACGTTTCCGCCCTGTCATCAGATGGTAGATGATTAAAGGCTTCCATTTCCCTCCCATGACCTCTAAAGCCGCTTCCACACCGACTTGATATTTCTTTTGAGCACTGTTGTTCACCGGTTCCGTCATCTCTCCATCCTCCAATCCCGTTTATCCATTGCTCAGGCCAAGATTCAAGGGATTCCCCTAGGGAACTTCCGTGTTCCTATGGCACATGTATCTTCCTATAGCACATCAAAGTGCGTACTTCCGGATCATTTTCCTACTGTTTATAATAACAGCAGCCATAGGTCATGGCTACAAATCAGCTGCTGAAGAAAGGTAGTGAAGATATAAGCATGAGAGTACTAACCGTTGTTTCCCACCCAAGAAAAGATTCCTTGACCTTTAAGGTTGCCGATCGTTTCGTACAAGGTCTTGCCGAGGCTGGCCATGACTATGAGATATTGGATTTGCACGGGATTGGTTTTGATCCTGTCCTTAAAGGCGCAGATGAACCCGATTGGTCCGCTTCGGTCCAGACCTTTTCCCCTGAAGTGGAAACGGAAATAAGGCGGCTGAAGGAGCATGATGCGTTGGCATTGATTTTCCCCGTTTGGTGGTGGCATCTGCCGGCAATGCTAAAGGGGTATATTGACCGTGTATGGAACAATGGGTTTGCATACGGTGCGAACAACCTTCATCACCAGCATGCCTTGTGGATTGGTTTGGCAGGCGTTTCGGAAGAACAGATGAACAAACGCAGATATGGTGAAATGATTACCCACCTGCTGAATGTGGGAATTGCAGGTTATTGCGGTATTTCCAATTCAAAGGTTGAATTCTTATATGAGACTCTGGAATCCGAGCCTGCTCATTACGACATGCTGCTGGACCAAGCTTATCGCTTAGGTTTGAATTATGGCAAGGATCATTAAGCTCAGCAGTTCCTTCTATATGACGTAGAAGGGACTGTTTTTTTATAAATGGAATACTAGCACTGAAGTTGAGTTTTCTGTAATGGGTGTTAATGTTATGGCTAACGATCCGTGGCTTTGTGTGAAATTTTATAAAAAAATGGTTGGGTTCTTTCATCGTTCATCTCGCATGCAGAAGGTAAACTGGAATGTATGAGTGTTAAATTGGTGGACTTGTGGGGAGATGATATAATGCCAAAGACCGAACTGTTGGAAGGTATTTTTAAAGAATCGCAAGAAACGGGAAAAGGATATTTACTTCATCTGGATGTCGATCGATTAATGGCCCCTTGTTACGAGGCGGCCTCATTGGAGCCGAAAAAACAGCGATACGGCGGATGGGAAGAGACACCGATTGCAGGACATTCCATCGGGCATTGGCTGTCCGCAGCCGCAGCCATGATTGGTGCAACGAGCGACGAGGATTTGCTTAAGAAGCTGGTCTATGCAGTTAACGAATTAGCTTATGTGCAGTCGCATGATAAGGATGGTTATGTGAGCGGATTTCCCCGCGATTGCTTCGATATCGTATTTACCGGCGACTTTGAAGTTCATAACTTCAGCCTTGCCGGATCATGGGTGCCTTGGTACAGTCTGCACAAAATTTTTGCAGGGCTGATCGATGCTTACCGATTGACTGGAATCGAGCAGGCGCTTGAGGTCGTGATCCGACTTGCGGACTGGGCCAAAAAGGGAACGGATCGACTGACGGACGAGCAATTCCAACGCATGTTAATCTGCGAGCATGGCGGAATGAATGACGCTATGGCTGATCTGTATCGCCTGACGAATAACCACGCATATCTGGAGCTTGCGATCCGGTTCTGTCACCGGGCAATCCTTGAACCGCTGGCCCGCGGTGTGGATGAACTTGAAGGAAAGCACGCCAATACGCAAATTCCGAAAGTCATCGGCGCTGCCAAGCTATATGAGATCACAGGCGACGATTTCTATCGGAAGGCCGCAGAATTTTTCTGGAAAGAGGTTACGCGCAACCGCTCCTACATCATCGGAGGCAACAGCATCTTCGAGCACTTCAGGGCTGCGAACCAGGAGAAGCTTGGTGTTGAGACCGCGGAAACCTGTAATACCTACAATATGTTGAAGCTTACAGGCCACTTGTTCGGCTGGTCGCAAGATGCGGAATACATGGATTTCTACGAACGGGCCTTATATAATCATATTCTTGCATCCCAGGATCCGGATACCGGCATGAAAATGTATTTCGTATCCACAGAGCCGGGCCATTTCAAAGTATATGGAACTGCTGAACATTCGTTCTGGTGCTGTACAGGCACCGGTATGGAGAATCCGGCCCGCTATACGCATGAAATCTATCATGCCACGTCGAATGCGATTTACGTGAATCTGTTCATTGCCTCCAAAGCAACCTTCGACGATCACCAGGTCGTCATCCGACAGGAAACAGAATTTCCGAAACAATCGCGAACTAGACTCATTATAGAAGAGGCGAAGGCTGCTCATTTCAAACTTCGTATCCGTATTCCGCAATGGACCGCCGGAGCGGTAACGGCCGTGGTGAACGGGAGTGAGATCTATGCCGATGCGGAGCCCGGATATCTCAATATCGAGCGGGATTGGAATGCTGGGGATACGATTGAAGTGACCTTACCCATGGAGCTTCGCTTGTACCATGCCAAAGATGATGCGAAAAAGGTAGGCATCCTGTATGGCCCAATCGTACTTGCGGGTGCGCTCGGCACGGAGTCGTTTCCTGACAGTGATATCGTGGACAATCATACGAAGCTGCATCAGCATCCATTAATTGAGGTTCCGATATTGGTCTCAGATGAGCCGGATATCCGGCAATGGATTAAGCCTGTTGACGGGGAGGCATTGACGTTCGTCACGGAGCCTGTCGGGCAACCCGGCAATTCGCGGGTGAGACTGATCCCTTTCTACGCCCTGCACCATCAGCGATATACGATTTATTGGAATCTACTGACTGAAGAGGAATTCAAGAACTATGAGAATCGCGAGCGGGCTGAGAGGGAACGGCTGAAGGCCATTACGGTGGATGTCGTCCATCCTTATCAACAGCAATCCGAGGTTGATCACCATATGAAGTCCGAGCAATCGAGGTCAGGCTATTCCGTTTACGCTCAATGCGGCTACCGAGATGCGATAGGCAGCGGATATTTTAGCTATCAAATGGCGG
This sequence comes from Paenibacillus sp. FSL W8-0919, assembly GCF_038003785.1. Classification (NCBI taxonomy): domain Bacteria; kingdom Bacillati; phylum Bacillota; class Bacilli; order Caryophanales; family Paenibacillaceae; genus Paenibacillus; species Paenibacillus sp. FSL W8-0919. The sequence goes on along the minus strand of NZ_JBBOPV010000001.1, from coordinate 134,689 downwards.
TTCTGCCTGATCAACCGATGTTGTTGCAGGTGACCTACTTCAGCCGCGAAGGAGCAGCTCATGTTGACGGAAGGCTGATGGAGCGGGATTTTGAAATTTTAATTGATGACCATGTGATTGCACGGCAGAGGCTGGAGGGGACGCAGGGGGAACAGCTCTTTAATGTGACTTATGAAATCCCCATCCGCCTGACGGAAGGAAAACGGAGTGTCGAAGTCAAGTTCGCATCGGTTAATGGGAAATTGGCCGGAGGGGTATATGGCGTTCGAATGATCGACCGGGTTCAAATGGAGAAGTTTGTGACGAAATAGGGAAAAGTGGACCGTTCGAGAGCAGGATTTTGGCAAGTAGAATTAAGTTTTCGTTGGGCGATAGCTTCACAGATGGTTGGCTCTGACTGAACAGGCGTCATGGTTATAAAACCCTTCCCTTCTGGCGAAGGGTTTTTAATTCGTTTATACTGGTAGAGCCAATTTACTTTCTAGGAGTTGTCTGCCGAGCTATGAATAAGAAAGAAGTCGCACATATACGCAAGCAGTTTAAGATGGATAATGATTTGCTGAATATTGAGGACATTCTCAACGTGTACATTATGAAGGAAACGAACGAAATCTATCACTGGGAGCGGCTGCCGTTTGGTCTGCTGGATCGAGAGAAGCAGGAACTGCATATGGGCAATTTCAAGAAGCTGCTGACCGGTGAGCTGGATCATAAGCTGTTTGAATTGAAGTTTCAGGAGGAGGCAGGGGAACCTACGCGGGTGATGCTTCATCAAGGCTTGTCGACAGGAGATCCGGAAGAATGGCAGGACCTGATGCTGATGCTGGTGGACAAAATGATGGCGGATACCAAGTATGAGCGAGATACGGTGATCACCTTCGTTCGCGGGCAATATTACCGGCCGACCAAGGCCCGGAATGAGGAGGCCGAGGAGAGCGAGAAGGACGAGGTGTTCGGGCACCCGTTCATTCTATGCAGCGTGAATTCCACGGAGAAGCAGCGGAAGACGCTCTTGTTCGATTATGTGGAGAAGGAATTCAAGTACAATGTCATGGTGGACCCGGTTATCAAATTGAGTTCGCCGGAGCAAGGGTTCTTCTACCCCAGCGTGACGGACAATTACTCGGATGTGAACCGCGTTCTGTATTGTACGGGAAAATCCAATTTTCCGGATCAGGATTTCATCGAACAGGTCTTGAATGCCGAGAGGTCCATGACCGCAATGGAGGAGAGGGGCATCTTCGAAGAAATCGTGAAGGAAGTGGCTGGCGAACAGCTGGACTCGGCTACTCTCGCGCAGGTGTATGAGGAGATCAACCATGTCATTGAAAGCCACCAGGAGGAGGAAGAGCCTCCGAAGCTGGATTATAAAGATGTGGAACGCGTGCTGACCGTAAGCGGCGTAGAGAACGTGACGCCGGAAAAAGTAGAACAAGCGTTTCAAACGGTTGTCGACGATACGAATTATGAACTGAAGGCCAGCAGCGTGATGCCGAAATTTTCGTCGAAATCGATTAAGATCGATACCAAGGTAGCCACGATTTCGATCAGCCCGCAGGATTTACGATATGTGAAGCAGGTGAATTACCAAGGGAGACGCTGCATCCTGATTGAGGTCGACGAGGATGCCGTCATCGAAGGGTTTACGCTTAGTACAGAAACGCTATTATAGACTCGTTCATCGTACGCTAGTATATAATAAAGTGGAGTGAGGATGCTGGTAACATCCTCACTCCTGACAACAGCCGCTTTTAAGGGCGGCAGGCTGTACAAGGTTCAGAAATAGGTCGTCACCCTTGCCTGGGGAGTCCTATTTCTTTTTATTTTGGTTCAGTGCTAAGATTAAATATGACCATAATCATGGTATGATTGACCTTCACCCAAGGGTAATCTTTTCAATTAGGAGGAACCATGTCCTGGAGCAAATTGAAGCAACAACTGGAGAGCTTTCTCTCTCCTGCGTTACATGGAAGGGTCGAATACCGGGCAACCAGTTATCGTTACCTGCCAGGCAAACCCGGAATCTGTTATCTTGCCGTAGATAAGAAGAACGTGCTCAATATGAGTGAGACCACTGGTTCCATCCGCTGGTACCAGACAGAGCAGGAAATAAAGAATGATCCGGATCTCCAAATCCCTATCAGCCAGGAGGAAATTGAAGCGATCCGCAAGGAAACCAAGGGGACCGTTCCCGAGGAGCGTCTGCAAGTCATCGCAAGAAACCGAAAAATAACAGAGCTTGCAAAAGAGCTTTTGTCGGCACAGGCCGCATTAAGCAAATCCAATTTTGTCACAGCAGCCACTACGTTTTTATCGATTTCTATAGATGAAAGCTTGGAGAGTAATGATATTATATTGAATATTCTAGCTTTGGTGGACAGACGAGTCGGCAAAAAGCGCATGTTGAACATGGCCGAGAAGATGAAGCTAAAGCATCCCGCTGTGCAGTATTTTTATGAGCTGCGGCGGAGTACGTTGTAAACAAACAGTTTAATAAACACAGCATATCATTTTGGATATCCTTATCGAATTCTGCAACTTCACTGTTTAAGTTGGCTTCCTATGCATTTTCCGCACCTTTTTTGCTATAGCTTCTAGCTATAGCTAGTTATGATTTTTTGGTATGCCTTCTAACCCCGCTCGTCGTGATATGATCATCGTATACAACGAGGGGGGTTATTTACATGACTGATAAGTTTCAGATCGTAGGAAGTTTGTTGCGTCCTGAAGAGCTGCTGAAATATAAAAAGCAAATTGAACATCGTGATGATATCCAGTATCCGTTCTATGAAAATTTTGAAGGGTATGCCGAGTGCGAGACCGAGGCCATCAAAGAGGTCGTGAAGAAGGAAATCGAGCATAACCTGTCGGTTATTACGGACGGCGAATTTTCCAAATCGATGTGGCATCTGGATTTTGTATGGGGCTTTGGCGGAGTCCAGCGTTATATCGCGGACCATGGCTACTTCTTCCGGGATGTGGACGGAACCTCGAAATATGAAACGCGCAAAGATATTGGATTGCGTATTACTGGCAAACTTAGCGGAAAGAATCATCATTTCATCAAGCTGTTCAAACAGCTTCAGGATTTCGCAGGCGATCACCAAACGAAGCTTTGCGTACCGTCTCCTTCCCATATTTTCGGCGAGCTCTCCTGGTCGGATAACATTGGCGGAACGGATGCCGTTTATCAGAACAGACAGGAGCTCAAAGAGGGCCTTGTAAGCGCGTATAAGGAATTCGTGGCGGAATTCGCTGCGGCGGGCGGCACGATCCTGCAATTCGATGATTGCTTATGGGAGCTGTTTGCGGACGACAACCCGAACTCTCCGTTTACCGGGGAGCATATTAACCAAGCGGAAGTACAGGGTCTCGCCACCGAATTTATTGAACTAAACAATACATTGATTGACTACGGTCATAGCCTCGGCTTAAAAATGTGGACACACAACTGCCGCGGGAACTATGATTCCCGGAACATGGGCGGGGGATCTTACGCAAAAATCGCCAACCTGTTCCTGAAGCAATTGAAATATGACCGCTTCTTCCTGGAGTGGGATGATGAGCGTGCGGGTTCGATTGAAGCGCTGGAGGTCTTCAAGGACCGGCCGGAAACGGAGATTGTTCTGGGCCTGCTGTCTTCCAAAACAAATACGCTTGATGATGAAGCCCGCGTCATCCGTCTGCTTGACGAAGCATCCAAAATCATTGACAAGGATCGTCTGCTGCTCTCGCATCAATGCGGCTTTGCATCCTGCGATGGCGGTAACGAGCTAAGCGAAGCCGAGCAATGGGCAAAAATCGATCAAGGTCAAAAGATTGCCGAGCAGTATTGGAATAACTAAATTCGGATAAATATCATGGAGCTAAAAAGGGATGACTCGAAGGACCTTTAATGGGCCGGGAGGCATCTCTTTTTGTTTGCGGCTTGTTGTACGCAGCGAGTTACTGTTTCCCCGTTCACGGGCAGAAGTCCCGAATCAGGACGTGTTTGAATGAATAGGTTTGAGTTTCCAGAAGAGGTATCCTTCGAGTTGGGGTATCTCTTTTTGGTATGGGGATTTTATCTACCTTGGTGCATTGTCCTGCTTAATTCATTGAACGTATAAAGATTCGAAGACAATTCAGCAGAGACGTTAAATAGATTGATTTTTATGCAGAAAGTTGTATAATCTACTTAATTAACGTTAATTAAACCGGAGAAAAGGGGATGAACATGACCAGAACGAAGCTGAAAGAAGCTGCGCTGAGGTTGTTCGGGCAGAAGGGCTACGACGGAACGGCATTATCGGAAATCGCGAAGGAGGTGGGTGTCAAAACACCAGCAATCTACGCCTTTTTTGAGAGCAAGGAAGATCTGTTCATGACGGTCTTCGAAGAATCGATGAGCGCCTACAACGAATATATCCAAGCGATGGCAGAAACCAGCAAAGGAATGAGCACGGAGAAAAAACTGCATGCACTGCTGCTTCGCCAATACGATTTCCATCGGGACAAGCAGGAGCTTGCCGTATTTGCCTTCCGGTACTTAGTTTTCCCGCCGGATTTCTTGCAAGATCGGATGCACGAGGCATTTGGGCGGTTCGATACGCTTCTGAGCAGCATTATCGGCGAGATTATGCAGGAAGGTCTGGATCGTGGCGAACTGGCCGTCATCCCGATGGAGACGCTGGTGGATTCGTACCTTACCTTGATGGACGGGCTGGGCATGCAATATTACTACTATAAATCGCCGGAGCTGTTCGAACGGAAGCTGAAACATGCCTTTGAGATGTTCTGGAGATCCGTGAAAGCTTAGGCGAACAACAAGATTGTACAGAAAGCAGAGGGTGGAGCATGAGCAATGATACGAAAATAGAAGATTACGAACGGGAGCCCGTCCCCCAGCATTTGCGGAAATCATGGCTCTCGATGGCATTCGTCTGGATTGCGATCGGCATTGACCTGTCCGCGATGTTCCTGGGGGCGCAGCTCGGCGCGGGCATGAGCATCGGCGACTCGCTTACGGCGGTCATCGTCGGTTCGGCGATATTAGGCATGATCGGGGCAGTCTGCGCATATGTGGGAGCGAAAACGGGCCTGTCGACGGCCATGATCAGCCGGTTTCTGTTTGGGAATCAAGGGGCGCTAATCGTCTCGGTCATTCTCGGCATTTCATCGCTGGGCTGGTTCGGCGTTCAGGTGGGCTTCTTCGCTTCCAACTTCCAGACCGCGTTAAACGAATTATGGGGATGGCATTGGTCGCTCTGGGTGCTGTCGATCATTGGCGGACTTCTCATGATGTCCACGGCGATCTGGGGCTATAGGGCGATTGAAAAATTAAGCGTCTGGTCGGTACCGCTGCTCGTCGTGTTTATCATTATCGCGCTGGTCATGGCGCTAAACGGGGAAGGCGGAAGCACCGTCTGGGCACCGTTCGAGGGTGAGGCTGTGCCGATGGGGACGGCGATTTCGCTGGTTATCGGTATCTTTATCCTTGGAACGGCGCTGTCCCCTGACATCGCGCGCTGGGCCAAAACGCCAAAGCATGCCGTTACCGCAGCATTTATCGGTTTCTTTGTCGGCAACAGCTTCATGACCATCATTGCAATTTTCCTGTCGCGTACGATGGATTCCGACGATCTGACGGGCATTCTGCTGACGCTTGGTCTCGGTATTCCGGCGATCATCGTGCTGACGCTGGCACAATGGACGACCAATACGAACAATTTATATTCCGCGGGGCTGGGCTTCTCCGTCGTATTCAAACGGGTGCCTAAATCCGTGATTACGATTATTGCAGGTCTCATTGCGACGGCACTTGCTTGCTTTGGTATTTATGATCGTTTCATGACGTTCCTGACGTACATTACGATGCTTGTCGCACCGCTGGGCGGCATTTATACGGCTGAGTATTTGTTGGTGAACAAAAAGCGATTCTCGTTTGACGGGCTGGACAGCAACCGAAGCTGGATCCCCCGCTCCATCGTCGTATGGGTCATCGCCACGTTCTTCGGGTTCATGACAACGATGGCCCCGGATGGGCTCGGATGGTTCCAGGTAACGCAGGTTCCGGCGCTGGACAGCTTCCTGATGGCATTTATCTTGCAAGCAATCATAGGCAAATGGGTCGTAAAGAAGGGATGAAAGCATGAATCAAGCAACCAGATTAACCTCATTGGATGAACAGTCAATCGAATATATCGCGATCGGAGCTGCGGTGCTTGGCACGGGCGGCGGCGGAGATCCTCATGTCGGAAAATTGATGGCCATGGAGGCGATCCGCGAGCTTGGCCCGGTACGAATCGTCCAGCTCGAAGAGCTGGACGATGAAGGGCTTATCGTGCCGGTATCGATGATCGGAGCACCGACGGTGATGCTGGAGAAAATCCCTTCGGCAGACCAGCTGACCAAGCCACTGGATCTGATGGAGAGAGAGCTCGGCCGCAAGGTGGACGCCGTTATGCCGATCGAGGTCGGCGGCGGCAACTCGCTCGTTCCGGTCATTGCGGCGGCACAGCGCGGGATTCCGCTCGTCGATGCCGATGCGATGGGGCGCGCGTTTCCCGAATCGCAGATGGTGACGTTCCATCTGGAAGGCATCCCCTGCAGCCCGGTGGCGATGGCGGACGAGCGCGGCAACAGCGCGCTGATGCATACGATTGACGGCGTGTGGGAAGAACGGCTGGCGCGTGCGCTGACAGTGGAGATGGGGGGCTCTGCCTCCATCTGCGATTATCCGGTATCCGGCGCGCAGGCGAAGCGAAGCGCGATCGGCGGCACGCTGACGCTCGCCTATGAGATCGGGCGGACGCTGTTCGAAGCGAAGCAGCAGAAGCTGAATCCTGTGCGCGAGCTGCTCACGAAGCTGAACGGCCATGCACTGTTCCACGGCAAGGCCGTGGATATCCGTCGCCGCATGGACGGCGGTTTTACGCGCGGCGAAGCGGTATTTGAAGGTACCGGCGAGAACAAGGGAGAAACGATGCGGCTGTTTTTCCAGAATGAGTTCCTGCTCGCCACCGTTGACGATCAACCGCTCGCCATTACGCCTGATTTGATTACGCTGCTGGATCAGGATACGGGCATGCCGGTGACGACGGAGAACTTGAAGTATGGCGCCCGGGTGACGGCAGCAGGTTTGCCATGTGATGACAAATGGCGCACGCCGAAGGGCATCGAGACGGCCGGGCCAAGATACTTCGGTTATGACTTTGATTATGTGCCGATCGAGACGTTGGCTTTGAAAGGAGGTGCGGCGAAATGACCGAGACTACAACTGCTAATGCAAACCGGATTTACCGCATCGGCATTGATGTGGGAGGGACGAATACGGACGCCGCCCTGCTGGATTCCGACTTGCGCTGCGTGCACAAGGTGAAAGTACACACGACGGCTGATGTGAACGAAGGCATTGTGGAAGCTGTTCGCCTGCTGCTGCAGGAAAGCGGCGTAAATGGCTCAGACATACGCTATGCGATGCTCGGCACTACGCATTGCACCAATGCCATCGTGGAGCGCAAGCATCTCGGCCGGGTTGGCCTGATTCGCATCGGCGCTCCGGCGACGACAGCTGTTCCGCCGCTTGCCGGCTGGGACGAATCGCTGCGCGCTGCGGTTGGGCCGCATAGCTATATCGCGTCCGGCGGCTATGAGTATGACGGCCGCAAGATCGCCAACCTGGACGAAGAGGAGATCGCCGAACTGTGCCGCCGGATGAGTGGCGAAGTCGATGCTGTGGCGGTATGCGGCGTATTTGCTCCTGTGAATCGTGAGCAGGAGAAGCGCGTTGGAGAAATTGTGCGAGAGGTGTTGGGTTCGGACATGCCGGTTACCTACTCCAGCGAGATTGGCAGCATCGGATTGCTGGAGCGGGAGAACGCCTCCGTGCTGAATGCGGCGCTGCTGCAAGTCATTGCGGGCGTGGTGCGCGGCTTTGAGGAAGCGCTGAACGGCTTCGGCATCCATGCCCAGCTGTACATTTGCCAGAATGACGGCACGTTGATGAAGAGTGAATATGCGCTCCGCTACCCGATTCTGACGATTGCGTGCGGACCGACGAATTCGATTCGGGGCGCTGCACACTTGTCCGGGCTGAGCGACGCGCTGGTCGTCGACATCGGCGGCACGACGACGGATATCGGCGTGCTCGTGCAAGGCTTTCCGCGCCAGTCGTCGGCAGCGGTGGATATCGGCGGCATTCGCACGAATTTCCGGATGCCGGACATTTTGTCCATCGGCCTCGGCGGCGGTACGGTCGTCCGGCTGGACGATGCAGGCGGCGTAACGGTTGGCCCGGACAGCGTGGGCTACAAGCTGACGAAACGGGCCCGTATCTTTGGCGGGGATACGCTGACGGCGACGGACGTAGCGGTGAAGCTGGGCCGGGCCGCATGGCCGGGCACCAACGCGGATGCCGTGGACGAAGTCGTCTGCGGCAAAGCGGATGCAGTCATGCAGCAGAGTCTGGAGGATGCCATTGACCGGATGAAGACGAGTGCAGACCCGGTCGATGTCATTCTGGTCGGCGGCGGCAGCTTGTTGGTGCCGGAGACGCTGACCGGGGCAAGCCGAATCATCCGGCCGGACAACTACGATGCGGCGAACGCAATCGGCGCAGCATTGGGATTGGTCAGCGGGGAGTCGGAGCGGATCTATTCGTTGGACGACTGGAGCTATGACGACGTCATCCGCGATGCGAAGGAGAGCGCCATGAACGAGGCAGCTGCTGCCGGCGCGAACCCGGAGACGCTAGAGATCGTGTCCGTCGAGGACATTCCGATTGCGTATTTGCCGGGCAATGCGCTGCTCGTGAAAGTGAAAGCTGCGGGTAAGCTGTAACGCGCAAGGCGTGCCCATAACTCGTCAGCTATTCGCTGCCGCATGAGAAGTGTCCGCATAGCCAGTGAGCATTTCGCATATCGGGGCTCGCGGCGATCGGCGAACAACGAACAGCTAGGGACCAAAGTAACATGTCAAGTGGCGGTGCGGATTCCATTCCGGTACCGCCATTTTTTTATTTCGCGGCCTAACTTTAAAATTCGATTTCCTCATATAAAAATGAAGTCCCGAAAAGTCCTTTGGACTTTCCGTAATGGAGGCGAGGGGAATCGAACCCCTGTCCGAAGATAACGACAACACAAGTTTCTACGGGCACTCTTATAAGGGGCGATGCCCCTTCTTTGTTTACAAATCTATGGGAGTATGCTCCTCACTTCGGATTATGGTATATTCATTGTTGTGTCTACGGTTAACATATACTGCCGTTTGATATGCATGGTTTAAATATGCTATAAGTGAAGAAAAAGCAAGGGCATGAACGAGCTTACATTTACTATTTCGGGATAAAGATTTCCCTGTATTTATAGAGGAGTATTGGATATGACAGAAAATTTTTGGCGGGATTTGCCGCGGCCTTTTTTTGTGCTGGCGCCCATGGAAGACGTGACGGATGTTGTGTTTCGCCATGTCGTAAGCGCAGCAGCCAGACCGGATGTGTTTTTTACGGAGTTTGCGAATACAGAGAGCTATTGTCACCCGGAGGGGCATCATAGCGTGCGCGGACGTTTGACTTTTACAGAGGATGAACAGCCCATGGTAGCGCATATCTGGGGAGATAAGCCGGAATACTTTCGTCAGATGAGTATCGGCATGGCGAAAGAAGGGTTTAAAGGCATCGATATTAATATGGGTTGTCCTGTGCCGAATGTAGCAGAGAATGGGAAGGGAAGCGGCCTGATCTGCCGTCCCGACGTTGCGGCGGATATTATCCAGGCCGCAAAGGCCGGAGGACTGCCCGTCAGCGTAAAAACAAGGCTCGGGTTTAGCAGGGTAGACGAATGGCGCGGCTGGTTAACCCATATTTTGAAGCAAGACATTGTGAATCTGTCCATCCATCTGCGGACAAGAGATGAAATGAGCAAAGTAGACGCTCATTGGGAACTGATTCCGGAGATTAAACAGCTTCGTGATGAGGTAGCACCAGATACACTTCTAACCATTAACGGGGACATCCCTGACCGTCAGACCGGCCTGAAGCTCGCTGAACAATACGGCGTGGACGGAATTATGATCGGGCGCGGGATTTTCCATAATCCATTCGCTTTTGAGAAGGAGCCGATTGAACATAGCAGTGAGGAATTGCTGGGTCTGCTGCGGCTCCATCTGGATCTGCATGATCAGTATTCCGAACAGATGCGGCGTTCCTTCAGCGCCCTTGTCCGCTTCTTCAAAATCTATGTCCGCGGATTCCGGGGGGCAAGCGAATTGAGAAATCGCTTAATGAATGCAAAGTCAACCGATGAAGCACGTGCGCTGCTCGATGAATTTGAGGGTGGAGGAGTAGTATAGGCTCGGAACCGTATAGATTCACATCAAAACCATTCCTTACATTAAAAGGAGTGGTTTTCTTATTTGTCTTTTGAATGCGAGGGCTGTGGCTGCATCCGTTAGCGAGCCGTGGGGCGGTGCGTATATCGGCTTCGGTCGCTGTTAAAATCGGGAAGCTGAGCGGGTATCAGCTAAATGCCCCGCATGGCGGCCCGCTTTATTAGCCGGGGACTCCCCCGGTCGATAAGGGACGTTGCTGCGTCTTCCATTGGACAAAGAAAAGACCGCCCCTTGACGGTCTTTATCCTGCGCTCACAAATTGGAGTACCCCAATAAGAACTAATAAGAGAAAGATAACGAGTACTATGATGATTCCTATTTTAAGTGTCTTGAAGCCATTTGACTTCTTCGCCAGCTGCTCTTCAACAGAATTCAATCGTTCTTTAAGCTCTTGGATTTCATCCTCCTGCCTCATGCCAACCTCCTTACAAGCATTTTGTAGCCTATATATATGTATTCAATATTCACCAACGATACCCTCTTTCGATGCAGAATGGATACGAAATGAGGGCTTGCTCTGTACCAGTGGCTGCCAGATATCGCTGGTTATTGAAGCTGCAGAATACCGGATCGAGCTCTCATCTGAAAATCAGCTCTGATCATTGAGGACTAAAACCGGGTAGGATAAGATAAGAATAAATAAGGGACCGTGCTGTAACACGATCCCCTGCACAACAACCGCTAAAAGAGCGTTCGGCGGCAAGCCAACACGGAAATAGACCGATTACCTTGCTACGGGCGGTCTATTTTCGTTTATTGTACTGGATGAGATAACCCTCTTGGCTTCTGTGCAGACACAAGGCGCTTCCCCAGGGACCTCAATGGAATGAAAAGATCGTATGGGTCATTATTTAATCTCTTATATTGGAACCACCCAATAATATTGAAATTTTTAATTAATTGATGACGCAAATAACGATAAACCGCTGTCTCTCCGGAGACGGCGTTTCTTTTTATTATTATAGTTGGAAGCGCTTTCCGATTGCGTTTGTATTTCCGTTGTTAAGCTTCCTTTTCATTTGAAAAAAGATATTACTTAGGGGGAACAGAGTATGGGTAAACTTCGAAATGCAATTTCGCTTGTCGTTCTTTTATCTCTTGTTATTTCATTGGCGGCGTGCGGCTCGGATCAAGGTGCAAGCAAGGACAACACGGTCACTTTGTATATTACAAGGCATGGCAAAACGATGTTGAACACCAGCGACCGCGTGCAAGGCTGGGCCGATTCGCCGCTGACGGAGCCCGGTGTCACGGTTGCCAGACAGCTTGGAAAAGGATTGAAGGGGATTCCATTCGCTGCCGCATACAGCAGTGACAGCGGCCGGGCAATCGAAACGGCGAACCTCGTCCTTGAAGAGAGCGGACAAGCCGATGTGAAGCTTACGACCGACAAGGATCTGCGGGAATGGAATTTCGGCAAGTACGAAGGGGATTTAAACGCGAATATGTGGAACGTGATTTTGCAGGGGTTAGGGATTACCGATATGAAACAGCTGGATATGAAGTCTAATATGGGAAAGGTTGCCGACACGATTGCCGCCTCGGATGAGACCGGACAGGCCGAGGATTGGGAAGCGATTTCCACCCGCTTGAGAACGGCCCTGGATGAAATCAGCGAAAAAACGGCCGAAAACGGCGGCGGCAACGTGCTTATCGTTTCTCATGGCTTATCGATTAGCGCTCTCCTTCAAACGATTGATCCCAGCCAAGTTCCACCTGCGGGTCTTGAAAATGCGAGTGTAACGAAGATTATTTACAAGGACGGTACGTATAAGATCGAATCCGTAGGCGATATGAGCTACGCTGAAAAAGGCGAAAAAGAAAATACAAAATAAACGTATTGCTTAATACAGTGCAGCAGGATGCCCTGGTCGCGGTCTTTAGACTTCGATTAGGGTCATTTTGTTTTGTTTGGAGGTTTGGCGGTTGGGATAATGCCGCGTTTCTACAATGCGCTTAGATCATAAAGCATACTATTTTGTATAATGGACGATAGTACAAAAAAGATACGCAATCTTTGTCTGGGGGGACATCTTTGAAAACGTCCATCTTTGAATTGGTGGAGACAGCGGACGATCTGCCGTTCGATGTATCGCTGCACAGGGTAAACTACGTGCCGAGCCATTGGCATAACAGCGTGGAGATCATATTCGTGCTGTCCGGCAATCTGGAAGTCACCGTCGGAAACGAGCGCCACACGATAACGGAAGGCGATGTATTTGTGATCAATTCCAGCCATGTCCATGAGGTCATTGGCCTGGACATGAACATTATCGCCACGTTCCTGATACCTATGGTGTTTCTGAAAGAAAACATTAAAGGCATTGAGGACATTCAGTTCGAGTGCAATTCTTCCGCGGTCCGGCCGGAACAGAAAAGCGGGTTGGACCGAATCCGCCAGATGCTGGCAGAGATGGTCGAGCTGAAGCAGAAAAAAGGAGAGGCGTACGAGCTGGATATGGGCATCCGCATGCTGGCCGTGTTTTCCATGCTCATTAAGCAGTTCAAATCCTCCGAAACCGGCGGCGCGATCAACGAGAAATACATGGAGCGCATGCTCCGTATTATCAATTATATCGACGAGCATTATAATGAACCGATCACCCTGCAATCGATCGCCAAACAAGAAGTTCTGTCCGTACCGTATCTGTCCAAATTTTTCAGCGAAAATATCGGGCTTAACTTCCAATCCTATCTGACAAGCATTCGGTTGAAGAACGCGGTGGAGGAGCTGCTTCGTCATGAGGACCTCCCGATTGCTGATCTGGCATTAAGCCACGGATTTCCCAATGCCAAATCGTTTTACACCGCGTTCAAAAACAAATACCGTATGACCCCTCATGAATACCGTAACGTAAACAGTATCGGCCTGACCGGGAAACGGTAGCTAACAAGCAAGACATCTCTTCGAATTATCTTCAGTTTAATCAATCCAGCGCACTGGGGATCATCCGTCAGTATTTGCGACGGACCGAATCGTTGGAGGTTGAAACGATCCAGGCCATCGAAACGAAGACCTATGAGGTGAACGCGTCCGCTCCGGGAAGAAAGCTGAAGCATACGTGGAAAAATCTCATCACGATCGGGAAAGCGCAGGAAGGGCTGCATGCTGACGTACAGCAACAGCTGATCTATGTCCAGCAATATTGTCCGTTCCGGTATTTACGCTTCCACGGGATCTTTGACGACGGGATGATGGTATACGATGAAGACGAGGAAGGGCGGCCGCGCTACAATTTCAGGCTGGTGGACCAGCTGTTCGATTTTATGCTGTCGATTGGCTTGAAGCCGTTCGTGGAGCTGGGATTTATGCCCTCCGCGCTGGCATCCGATCCCGGGAAGACGGTGTTCTACAGAGCCAGCTTTACGAGCCCGCCGAAGTCGCTGGATAAATGGTGCGGGCTTATCGACAGCTTCCTTCGCCACTGCATGAACCGTTACGGTGCGGCGGAGGTCGAGAGCTGGAGATTCGAGTTCTGGAACGAGCCGGAATTAAACGTATTTTGGCCCGGATCCGTTCAGGAATATCATGAGCTGTACCTGGCCACCTACAGAACCGTCAAACGGATATCCGCAGGACTGAAGATCGGCGCGCCCGGCCGGATCATTACCGTGACTTCGCCGGTTACGGCGACGAATTTTTTCGCGTTTTGCCGCAAGCACGATTGTCTTCCCGACTTCATTCCGCTGCATTTTTATCCGCATGAAGAAATCGAAAAACGAATACAACAGGAGGAAGCGGATCTCAAGCAGGACGAAGATCTGTACCGGAGACTGCTGGAGAAATTCGGAGGGATTTCGCCGAATCCGGATTTTCTTAAGGAAAGACTCTCAATCGAGCTGCAGCTGTTAGCTGACCAGGGGTTATCCGGCCGCGAGGTTTATATGACGGAATGGAATTCGACCGCCTATCACCGCGAATTGACGAACGATACCTTATACAAGGCCGCCTATATCGCCAAAAATATCCTCGATAATCTTGATAGCATCGACGGTTTCGGTTACTGGGTGCTGAGCGACAACATCGAGGAAACGTTCCCGTCACCGCGTTTGTTTCACGGAGGACTGGGGCTGATCGCCCAATATGGGATCCCGAAGCCCGCCATGCATGCGTACAGGCTGCTGGGCAAGCTTGGGGAGACGCTGATTGCCCGTGGGGACGGATATATCGTGGCTGCCCGCGGAGATACCATTCAAATCATGACGTATAATTACGTTCATTATGATGATCTTTACGCTCTCGGCGACACTTCGTTTATAGATGAAACGCACAGGTATAATGGATTCAAGGAAGAGAAAATCTTAAAAATCGACATCGCCCTTAGCGGGTTGCCTCAAGGCGCGTACCGCATGGTTACCCAAACGATCACCCGCAAGCACGGCAGCAGCTACGATAAATGGGTGGAAATGGGGGCACCGGAATCATTGACGGCTGAGGATATCGCTTATCTTAAGCAGAGCTCCCCGTTAAGACAAGTTCAAGTCTTAAGCGTGGAGAACGGTACGGTGATTGGCTCCACCTTGAAACCGCATGAGGTGCAGCTGATTGAATTAACGCCTATGGTATGAGCGGCAGCGCAAGCTGTGTCAATTTTTAAGCCATTCGGGAAGGATAATTTAAACGCTTTCATATTCAGATTAAAAATCGCCCTACAAGTCTGTAAACAACCGCCTGTCTTCATGAAGGCGGTTTCTTTTATAATTGGATTGTAATCGTTTTCAAGAACATAGGAGGTTATATAAATGGCTGGAGCTAAAGTAAAAGGACAGGTCAAAACCCCTTTTGGCCGATTGACTTTCGGCGTCACATGTTGGGCTATGGCCTGATGATGGTCGCTCTCATGACGCCTGCGTCACTGTTGTTGACATTCAAGATGATCGAGATCGATCCGAATGGATATACGTCGTCTTATGGCCTCGTGGCCGGAATCGGCGCTTTCTTCGCCTTGATCGGAAACCCTTTGGGCGGTGCGATCAGCGACCGGACGATCAATCGGTTCGGACGCCGGCGCACCTGGATTTTGCTCGGCCCCTTGGTCGGGAGCGCCGCGCTTCTGATGATCGGCTGGACATCTTCGTTATGGCTCATCATCGTAGGCTGGGCGGTTGCGCAGCTGTTCTTCAACTTCGGGATGGCGGCGTACACGGCGCTCATTCCCGATCAGGTGAAAGAAGAAAAACAAGGCACGATTTCCGGTCTGCTCGGCATGTCCTTACCGCTCGGAATCGTAGTCGGGATGGTCTTGATGACCTTGTTGCCTGGTGTCTCCTCGGCCGCGAAATGGACGCTTATCGCCGCGATCGGCATCGTAGGTCCGATAATCAGCTTGTTCCTTATTCAAGAAGGAAAAGTGGAAATTATCCGCGAGCATAAAACGGCCGTGCCGCTTGGCGAAAAGCTGAGCAAAATTTACCCTAGCCCGCGGCGGTTCCCGGCGTTTTCCTGGGCGGTCGCTTCGAAATTTCTGATGATGATGGGATACTGCAGCAGCCTTTACCTCACGGTGATGCTCGTCAACCGGATGGGTTACACGGAAGCCCAGGCTACGTCCAGCGTGGCTACCGTGAACATTATTTCCACGATAGCCATGGCGCTGACCAGTATCTTCGGCGGGATGTTGTCGGATAAATTCAGAAAGCAAAAACCGTTCTTGTATGTGTCTGCATTCGTTATGGTGATTGCCATTCTGGTATTCGCGTTTGTTCCGAATTACACGGCTTATGTCGTCGCATCCGCGGTGCTCGGTCTCGGCTTCGGCTGTTTTTCCGCCGTCGATATGGCTTTGGTGGCGCGCATTCTGCCGCGCAAAGAAGATTCGGCGAAGGACTTCGGCATCATGAACGTGGCAAACGCCTTGCCGCAATCGATCGTTCCGGCGATTGCGCCGCTTCTGTTAAGCGCAGGCACGTCGATTGGACTTGGCGGCTGGACGTTCTTCTACCTCGTCCTAGCCATATTCACGGCAATCGGCATGATCTCCATCAAGCCGCTGCCGGAAGTAGGCGAACCCGTAGCTACGGAGAACGGAGCTGAAACGGCAGGCATCGGCCTTGCGGCAGGCAACATAAACTAAACGTAACACTCGGATAAAAATAAAGAGAATCGGGGAGAGCGAACATGAGAAACCATACTTTAGATACGATTAATAAGACGGAAGAAACCGTTCGATATGTACAAAATCCCGGCGGCCCCACGCTGGGCTACAGCGAGGAATCGGGCGTGGACATCATCGAGCAGGACGGCTTGTTCTTCAAGGATTTAAGCCGTGACGGCAAGCTGGACAAATACGAGGACTGGCGGCTGTCGCCAGAGGAGCGGGCGATAGACCTGGCCTCGAAAATGACAGTCGAGCAGATTGCCGGCCTGATGCTGTACAGCCGCCATCAGTCGATTCCCGCGCTCAGTAGCGGCTGGTTTTCAGGCACGTACGGCGGGAAGACGTATGAGGAGAGCGGAGCAAAGCCCTGGGAACTGACTGATGAGCAGATCGCATTTTTGACCAAAGACCATGTGCGGCACGTGCTCGTAACCACGGTGGAAAGTCCGGAAGTTGCGGCGCGCTGGAACAATAAAATCCAGGCGTTTGCCGAAGGCACCGGTCTCGGGATTCCGGCGAACAACAGCTCCGATCCCCGGCACGCTTCGGATTCAAGCTCCGAATTCAACGCGGGTGCGGGCGGCCATATCTCCATGTGGCCCGAGACGCTGGGCCTAGCGGCGACCTTCGATCCGGAGATCACGAAGAAGTTCGGGATGATCGCTTCCCGGGAATATCGCGCGTTAGGGCTGGCAACCGCCCTGTCTCCGCAAATCGATATCGCCACGGAGCCGCGCTGGTTCCGGTTTAACGGCACGTTCGGCGAAGATTCGAAGCTCGCCGCCGATATGGCCCGCGCTTATGTCGACGGCTTCCAGACTTCCGAAGGCGAACGGGAAATCGCCGACGGTTGGGGTTACGACAGCGTGAATGCGATGGTGAAGCATTGGCCGGGAGGAGGCTCGGGCGAGGCCGGAAGGGACGCCCATTACAGCTGCGGGAAGTATGCGGTGTATCCGGGCAACAACTTTGACGAGCATTTGGTACCTTTTACTGAAGGGGCATTCAAGCTGGACGGCAAAACAGGGAAGGCGTCAGCCGTCATGCCGTATTACACGATCTCCCTCGGCCAGGACACCGTAAACGGCGAAAATGTCGGCAACTCCTATAACTCGTACCTGATTCGGGATTTGCTGCGCGGGAAATACGGGTATGACGGCGTCGTATGCACGGACTGGATGATCACGGCCGACGTCTCCGGTCCCAAGGATTCTTTTCTGAGCGGAAAACCATGGGGCGTGGAGGATTTGACCGTGGGCGAGCGCCACTACAAGCTGCAAATGGCTGGCGTTGACCAATTCGGCGGCAATAATGAGATCGAGCCGGTGCTGGAGGCTTACAAGATCGGGGTTCGCGAGCACGGTGAAGCCTATATGCGGGAACGCTTCGAGCAATCGGCCGTCCGGCTGCTGAAAAATATGTTCCGCCTCGGCTTGTTTGAAAATCCGTACCTCGACCCACAGGAGAGCGCCACACTGGTCGGGAACCCCGAATTTATGCGGGAAGGTTACGAAGCACAGCTTAAATCGATCGTCATGCTCAAAAACAAAAACGGGGTGCTCCCGCTTCGCGCGAAAAGCAAGGTTTACATCCCGAAACGTTTTCTTCCGCCGGGAAAAGACTGGTTCGGCAATCCGACGCCGGAGAGCTATGATTATCCGGTCAACCTGGAGGTTGTCTCGAAATATTTCGAAGTCACCGACCAACCGGACGAAGCGGAATTCGGCCTTGTCTTTATCACATCACCGAAGTCCGGCACCGGCTACAGCCAAGAGGACGAGGAGCGGGGCGGGAACGGTTATGTGCCGATCAGCCTGCAATACAAGCCGTATACGGCGGAGCATGCACGGGAAATCAGCCTGGCCGGCGACGAACACGGGAATGAGCCGCGAAATCGTTCTTATAAAGGAAAAACCGTCATTCCGCATAATACGACGGATTTAAACATGGTGCTGGAGACGAAGGAGAAAATGAAAGGCAAACCCGTCATCGTCTCCATGCTGTTGTGCAACCCCACGGTCGTTTCGGAATTTGAAGCGGAAGTGGACGCCATTCTGGCGAACTTCGGCGTTCAGGATCAGGCGATGATGGAGGTATTGACGGGAGCAGCGGAGCCGTCCGGTCTGCTGCCGATGCAAATGCCCGCCCATATGCGCACCGTCGAAGAGCAGTTGGAAGATGTCGCGCACGATATGGAATGCCATGTCGATTCGGAGAAGCATGTATATGACTTTGCTTTCGGGATGAACTGGGGCGGCGTGATCGAGGATGAGCGAACGATGAAATACCGTAGAAGCTGATTTTTGAAGATAAACAATAATAGACAGAGGAGCTGTTCCATTGCCATGACGATGGCTATTGGGGCAGCTTTCTTCTTGTTCTAGGAATGCTGATGATCACCTGAAAATAAGCTCTGATCATTGAGGACTAAAAACGGGTATGATAAGATAAGAATAAATAAGGGACCGTGCTGTAACACGATCCCTCTGCACAACAACCGCTAAAAGAGTGGTCGGCTGCAAGTCTTCAGTCAGAAAATAGACCGTAACCTTGCGACGGGCGGTCTATTTTTTGTGTTTTTATAATTTTTCTACGAAAAGTCCATTTTTTGAACATTTAATAGACTAAAATTGATTTTATATGGTAAAATCAGGTTAACAGTTCTCGCCCCGCCAGTCAGTTCTAACTAATTGGCGCATAGGGCGAGCCAATTTTTTATTAGGGGCTTTTTTATGACTACACACCAGTTGAAATTAAGCCAGCTCTTACACATCTAGAAATGATTTCTCTTTTTAAAGATCGAGGTATGATCATTGAAGATGAAGAAAGAGCAATCGAGGTATTAAAAAGAGTTAGCTATTATCGTTTTACCGGATACGATTTAACCTTCAAAAAAAATAACATATACATAGAAGGCACCACTTTTGAAACTATCTATCGTCACTACGAGTTTGACAAATCTCTAAGATTAATGTTGATGGAGCTTATTGAATACATCGAAATCTCAATAAGAACTCAGTTGTCTTATATGATTGCCCATAAATACCCAGATCTTGGATATAGGGATTCAAGCAACTTTTTGAACGCCGAGAAACACGAACGGTTGTTGGAAATACTGGACCAGGAGCTCAGTAAATCTAACGAGTTGTTTGTTAAACACCATCGCGAGAATCGCAATGGAATTTTTCCAGTATGGGTAGCGCTAGAAATGGCAACGTTCTCAAATCTCGTCGAACTATATAGCAATTTAAAAACGGAAGATAGAGTGAAGGCCAATAGGCTTCATGCGGTTCATTTCTCGTTTCCTCTCGAGCCGGCCGTTCAGAAGCTGCAGGGATTGCTTGAGGAACAGGCGATCGGCTCGATCGAAAGAATGGAGCTGTTTCTGGAATTCCCGCAGTGGCCGCGGGCCTGGCAGCAGAATCCATGGATCTCGTCAAGGCATCAAGGCGGGTATCTGCTGGAGGTCGGCATTCACTGGATCCAGATGATCCAGCAGGTGTTCGGTCCCATTACGCATGTGAAGAGCGAGATCGAGTTTCCGCCGGATGCGCATCAGTCCGAAAGCCGTGCTAAGGCTGTTCTCAGATTACATAATGATATCGAAGTTCACCTTTCGGGAACCGACAGACGTGAAGGGGAGGAGCGTGTCTCCCTTGTGGTTTACGGTGATGAGGGAATCTTGGCGTTAGAGAACTGGGACAACCTGTATCGAAGCAGTAAGGAAACTGAGTTGCAGCCTGTACCTGTGGACGGCGAGGACAGCATGCTGCCAATCCTGAAGCAGATTATTCAGATACTAAATGGAGAGCCCGGTAAGATCTACGATTTCTATGATGGGTATAACGCGCAGGTTGTTTTGGAAGCCCTGCGTAATCCGGGTGAGGGTTTTACGGATGTAAGGGCCCAGTTGTTAGGGGACCAATCGGCAGAAGTTATTATTTAACGCCCTGATGGCGAATGCTCGAGCCATCAAGTTGAGGTGATATATGGTGTTTGTGCAGCTTAGCAGCTTCATCACGCTCGGCCTGTAAAGGATGACGTAACCCTTGGCTTCTTTGCAGGCTGGGCCTTTACCCAAGGGGCGTGATGAAATGACAAGCAAAAGCAGAAATCGTACTCGTTCGTATTACCGTCATCATCGGAGAAGAGTGATCCAGCGTAAGAGCAGGATTGCTAAACAACTCGGATGGCATGTAAAGTTTAAAGGTAAGCTTGCTAAGGGTAAGATTCATTGTTCTTGTTATTATTGCAGGACAAAATCGAGAGAAATCGGATGGCCTAAGCGTGATCTTGTAAAACTTGCATGTATGAATGATATTTTGGAGTAGAGTATTAGTTTTAATGTGGGAAAGGCCGTAGATTGTAACGTCTACGGTCTTTTATTCTTTACTCTACCACGTTTTTTATGGTGAATCTGCTTATAGTAAAAAATCGGATTTCAAATGTCGACTTGACAAATAACCTGTTTTTTTCTAGTCATTTCCCAAAAAATTCCATGATAAACTAATAATGTCCCGGGTACTGGCTTTATGGTTAAATAGAAGTAACTACATAATAATGGGAGATAAGGGTAAGGGGTTAGGAACATTAATAAAACGATTGATGAGGGGAACTATGACCACAATTAAAGTTACTCCAGACCATCTTCAAGACGTATCCAAGCAATTTTTTAATGCCCAATTAGTAGTCGAAAACATGAATGCTCACTTGATATCGCAAATGTCATTTATGGTAGCGAATTGGGAAGGAACTACAAAACATCGCTTCTATGAAGAGTTTCAAACAGCAAAAAGAAATATGGAAAATTTTGTGTTGTTAACTGGTTCTATTTCACAGCGATTAAAAGAGCATGCCGAAAAATTTAGACAAGCAGATGAGTCTCAAAACGGCTCCATGGATTCAAGCTGTTTGCCACCTCCTCCAAACTCTTGTGCAGCTCCCGCTTCAGACACCAAAACTGCCCTTGAGAAGTCCGGAGACAGCTTAAAGCAACTAGGAAGCGATATCAAATCCGGCTTTGATGAGCGTTACGCCAAGAAGTTTGATTCATTTTGGGCATTTCTAGACTTTGCCTCTGCAGGTATTCCTAAAGGGGCATATCAAGCTTATGTAGAAAGAGCAAACAATATGTTTGACTCTCCGAACGATTTTTTAAACGGTATGACTTTTGGTGTACATGGTACCATCAGAGAAGCAATATTCCCGACTAATGCTTGGTCGACTGAACATATGGCCAACATCATTGGAACAGTCGGTCTAGTAAGTGGAGGAATGACTACTAAGGCAATCATAAAACCTAAAACTGTAGTAGAGAGCTCAGTTAAATTCGAAGGAGGCAGTGAATTAAGACAAATCTCTTCGGATGGGTTGAGAAATGAATTACCGTTAATTGAAATTCAACAGAAAGAACTGATGGATTATACCAAATCTCTAGGCTTTCCGGAAGAAAATATTATTATAAGCAAGCCTGGATTTTATGATGAGTGGAACACAGGAATGATGTATGATCGGTTTATCATAAATACAGATGTGCTACCAGCGGAAAGTACAGGAATAGGTACCCTCACTGCGAATTCCCGAGTAACAGGCAGGGCTACAGTGGCACATGAGATTGTAGGCCACTATGAGGCTTATCAAGCGGGAAGAGCATTTGAACTATATGGACTAGATGCAGATGCATTCAAAATGAATTTCGCTCTTGATGAAGCTCAGGCTAGTATTAGGGCGGCTAGGTTTGCACCTGAGTTGACATCGACGGAAAGAATAACTCTGCTAAGGGATGCAATTACTAGATTGCACCATGGAGGTTTGAAATGGCGAGATGTAAAAGATAAATTATACATTGATGAAAGGTAAAGGAGTTTATATAGATGGATAAAATTATGACGGTTAGTCTTGCCTTTGACCACAAAGAAGAGGGAACAATCTTAGTAGGCATAAATCCTGAACTTGATTCCTTATCATATCCCGAAATTGTATCGATGATAGGGAATCGGATCATTTTAAAGCATGATGATCATGAAGCTATTCATGAAGTTCGATCGATACAGATTTCAACTTCGATGGCAAATAAAAAAAACATAGGTATTTCTATCGGTAAAAATATAAAAGCAAATGATATTCAATTAGGCTCTGTTGTATATACAATCAAGTGAGTGATCTACGGTAATGAAAAAAATTGATGATAGTTCAATAATATTCTTCCATAGATAAGAAGGGACGGTTTAATGAAGCCCTTATTAACGATCACGATTCTGTGTAGTACAACGGTCCTAATGGCAGGCTGCGAGAAAGAGTCGGGTTGGGCGACGATGCAGCTTCTAGACGAACAGATCGCCGAAATCCGGATCTCGGCATTCGAGAATTGGGACGAGATGAATGGGGATACGCTGCTGTCCTTGAAGGAAGCGAAAGATGTAAGCGTATTTGAGGAAGCCATCCGTACGGCCCGCAAGCAGCCAGACGATGCCAAGCGAACGGATCCGGATTTCGATGTGATGGTTGTCTATGCAAAGCAATCTCCCGTTCATGCCATCAGGCTGTGGCTAGGGGAAGAGGGACAGGAAAGTGTATTCAGCTATGCTTTCAAAGATTGGGGAGAAGATGTATATGTGGTTTCGTCCAAACATACCGATCGGATGAGAGAACTCATTTTGTCAAAGGGGCATTAAAGCCGTAGCCTGTATCCTCTTCTGCTTCAGCCGTTTCAGATGATATCGAGTGCTAAAATTTATCTGTTTATCGCTTGAACGTGTCTTTGGAATCAATCGCCGACGCCGAAGGCCCCTCATTCCATAAAATGACGGCCTAGACGTATAAAATCAGAGGATTGGGAGATGAATGATACCATCATTCAGGAGGCGATGAAGTGAAGAAGAAGACCAACAAGTTAAAATATATGGCTGGAGCTTTTCTTGCCGGAGCCCTATTGATTATAGGGATCTTGACTGCTGCGAATCCCGAAGGAACCTTAAGTGCGATTAAACACACAACGTCAAAAATAAGCGATTACGTTAACAGCAAGAACAACTCCACCGCGGACGGCCCATTAGCGAAACAAGGGACGGCGACCTCGGATATGCCTGCCAACAGCAACGATGTGTCAGCTCGCATGGTTTCGGATCCGGTTAACCAACCTGTGTACTGGGACGAGGGTTCCAGGAAGGAATCTCCGGGGCATCCTGTAGTCAAACTGTACAATGCTGCAGGAGAGCCTGTTGGCTTCGCTACCTTGGAGCAGATCGATGACGGGGTGAGGGTGAAGATTACCGCGTCCGGCCTTACTCCAGGCAAGCATGGGTTCCATGTGCATGAGAATGCAATTCAGGGAACGGATTTTAAATCTGCCGGCGCTCATTTTAACCCGACCCATAAGCATCATGGCCTTGAGAATCCACAAGGAAGCCATGTCGGCGACATGCCGAACCTGGTCGTAGGCGCTGACGGCACCGTGGAAGCGGAGACGATCATCCAGCATGGAACGCTAGAGAAAGGCCAGCCCAACTCGGTACTTGGGCGCTCGCTGATCATTCATGCCGGTGAAGATGACAACGTCACCGATCCGGCGGGCAATTCGGGCGACCGTGTGGCCGGAGGAAATATCCCGGAGTAATCCGGCAAGCAGGCGGCGCTATCGGTTAACACATAGAAATGCCCGTGAACAACGCATCTCCACAGGGAGATGCGTTTTTTTAGTTATCAGAAAGTATATTGATCCAGGTGATCTTCACAGACCCTGATTGTCCGTTATCCGATAAGCATAGCTGGGGCCGTCTGACAAAAGATATTCAACACGTTCGATGGTCACATGATCGCCAAGCACCGATTGAAAGAGTTCGAGCTCGTTATCGGTAAAACGGGAACTAACAGCGACAGCCTCTGCGATCGGGCAATGTTTCTGTACGAATAAGAAGCTTCCGTCCTCCTGCTCTTGTATTTCCGGAAAATACCCTTCGTTCATACGGATCATGACCAGCTTTTGGAGCCTGTCCCTTAGGCTGTCCGCATCGGACAAATGCTCCCGATATTTTATTATTTGATTATGTTTGAGGTCCTCAAGCACTCTCCCCAATCCTTCATCTCCGAACGTGGCCCTGACCGAATGAAGTAAATCGACCGATAATTGCAAATAGCCGTTAGGAAACCAACGGTTGGCCAAGGCCGTCAGCCTCCATATTTTTGCTGGCCTGCCGATGGGACGAGCCTCTTCCTCATATTCAACGACTTCCTGTTTCTGTAGTTCATATAAATGCTGACGCACAGCCATCCCTGTCAATGATAACTTCGAAGCTAACGTAACGGCATCCATAGGACCATGCTGCTTCAGCAGCGTTACAATGGCTTTTCTGGTGGATGTTACAGATGACTCGTCCTTCTTTTTCAATGGTTCACGACCCCCACATCACATATTACGAGAGATGCTTCTCCCTTTATATTCTAAAGAAAGTTCTTTACAAAGTCAAAAGAAACTGGTTAAATTTGTTTTATAAATAAAATACTTTATAAAGCATAGTCCATCAAAAGTGGCCTATGAATGGAGGAAATGAAATGACAACAACGTTATTTATTCAAGCGAGCAATCGCCCGGCGGAATATGCCGTCAGTGTGCAAATGTACGAAGCCTTCTTGTCAAGCTATAAGGAATCGCACCCGCAGGAGACGATTGTGGAAGTGAATTTATTTCATGAACCGCTGCCCTATCTGGGGAACGCGATGATTACGGGAAACTATAAAATCGCCCAAGGCATGACGCTCACCCCGGAAGAAGAAGCCGAGCAGTATATTGTTCGTAAGTACCTAGATCAGTTTCTTGCAGCCGATAAAATCGTCATAGCTTTCCCGCTCTGGAATTTGACGGTTCCAGCCGTCTTGCATTCGTATCTGGACTATCTGCATCAGCCTCGCAAAACCTTTAAATATACAGCGGAAGGCTTGGTCGGACTATTGCAAGGCAAGAAAGTCGCTCTATTAAATGCCAGAGGCGGTATCTATGCGGAGCATGATGAGCTTGCGGTTAGCTTCGTCAAAAAGCATTTGCAGGTGTTCGGCATTACGGACGTTACCACGATTGTTATAGAAGGTCATAATCAATACCCCAATCGCAGGGAGACCATCATTGCTGAAGGTCTCAGAAACACGGCACTTGCGGCAAAAATGTTCTGACGGCGGCTGGATATCGAAAATAGAGGGAGTGGAGTCGATTGGCCCAACAACGAAGGTTTATCATACTGATGTCCATTGCTTTAGGCTTGGTGCTGACCGCACTTGATCACACGATTGTATCGGCAAGTGTCAACAAGATCATAGACGACATCGGCGGTCTGGATAGAGTCACCTGGATTTATACCACCTACGCACTGGCCGGAACGAGCACGATGTTAATATTCGGCAAGCTCTCCGATCTTTTCGGGAGGAAGACCTTGTATTTGGTTTCCATCGGCATCTTCCTTCTGGGCTCCGCACTCTGCGGAACGGCCCAGACGATGGAGCAGCTTAGCATTTACCGGGTCATACAAGGAATCGGATCCGGCGGTATTTTTCCGATTTCCTTCTCCTTGATATACACCTTGTATACCGATCCCAAAGAATCGGGGAAGCTGTCGGGAATATTCGGTGCCGTATTCGGACTCTCCTCGATTGCGGGGCCACAGATCGGCATGTGGATTTCCGAAACGCTTTCCTGGCGTTGGTGCTTCTATATCAACTTGCCGATCGGGATCCTCTCGTTCGCGGCAATGCTTCTGACGCTCCGGGAATCCCGAGCGGAGACGAAGCCGAAAATCGACGTGCTTGGTGCCATACTTATAGTCATTGCTACGGTCTGTTCGATGATTGCGCTCGAGCTTGGCGGTAATAACGTATCATGGACCTCCTGGAAGATCATGGCCTTGTTCGGGATCTCGGTTTTGGCGGTCATCAGTTTTTTCATTGTGGAACGGCGGGCCATGGAGCCCATCTTGCCGCTCAAGCTATTCAAAAACCGTATGGTGACAGGAACAAGCATCGTCGTCTTCTGTCAAGGTGCCATGATGTTCGCCGCGATGACCTACCTGCCGCTCTATACCAACTATGTACTGGGAGAAAGCCGATTAAATTTATTGCTGACTCCGTTGATGTTGTCCATGATCATCGGCTCCGTTCTGATGGGTTTAATTCTCACCCGCTTCCAAATCCGGACCGTCATGGTGGTCAATATGGGGATTGGAATCGTTGTTTCTAGCTTGTTCATGAGTCTTTCGCCGGCTGTTCCTTTTTGGCAATTCATTGGAATGGTTGTCCTGCTCGGGCTGGGCGTGCTCGGCCCCCTGAACAGTCTCAGTCAGAACGCCGTCGCTTACAGCGTTGAAGAACGATCCATCGGTATTGCTTCATCGCTTGTCGGCTTCTGCCGCAGCATGGGCGGCGTAATGGGCGCTTCGATCATGGCCGTCATCGTCAATTCCCAAATGACCGCGTCGGTCGAGACGGCAATTACACGATTCAACCTGAATTCGAGCTCCAACCCGTCCTATCATCCGCCGGATGCCGAAACCGTGCTGCGATATAAAGATCGTTTTGAACCGGAGCTGGTGTCCTACTTTACACACGCGATGGATCATGCAATTACCCAAGGATTTGTTCTGCTTCTTGGCTTCTCTGTCCTCGGCGCCATCGCGGCTCTGACGGTCGGATCGATGAAAATAAAAAAACGTTCCGAAGAGACATCCCGGGCTAAAACAAGTTCACGGCTTGAAATTTAATAATTACGCAAGAGAACAAATAAGGAGGATTCATTATCATGTCTAATCCATCAAACGGGAACGCATCTGCCGTTCACCCTTCCGTACAGCCTTTATTTACGCCATTTTCGATCGGCAAATTGTCGCTTCCTAATCGAGTCGTCATGGCGCCTATGACCCGATCATTTTCGCCGAATGGCCTGCCCGGTGCTGATGTTGCCCGGTATTACCGGCGTCGTGCCGAGAATGGGGTGGGTCTGATCATAACGG
Source organism: Paenibacillus sp. FSL W8-0919 (assembly GCF_038003785.1). Lineage (NCBI taxonomy): Bacteria > Bacillati > Bacillota > Bacilli > Caryophanales > Paenibacillaceae > Paenibacillus > Paenibacillus sp. FSL W8-0919. The sequence goes on along the minus strand of NZ_JBBOPV010000001.1, from coordinate 107,232 downwards.
AGGGAACCGTCATCAACCATCCCTCATCAGCTGACCATCCGAACGTCCCCCATTTCTACGGCCCTGCTCTGAAAGGCTGGTCGTCTGTCGTGAAGGAAGTTCATGCGGCAGGAGGCCGTATTTTCCCTCAACTCTGGCATGTCGGCATGACACGGAAAATAGGCAGTCCTCCGAATCCGGAAATTCTCCCTATAGGACCATCCGGAATCGATCTGTCCGGCCAACAAGTAACCGCACCCATGACCGAATCGGATATCCTTTCCGTGATTGACGCATTCGCCAAGGCGGCTGCCGACGCCAAGTCACTCGGTTTCGATGGTATCGAAATCCATGGAGCCCACGGCTACTTGATCGATCAATTTTTCTGGAAACAAACCAATAGGAGATCAGACCGATACAGGGGCGACAGCATCGAGGGGGCCACGCGTTTCGCTGCAGAAATCATTCGTGCCGTTCGGCATGCGGTCGGTCCTGACTTTCCGATTGCGCTGCGCATATCTCAATGGAAAACCGCAAACTATACGGCCAAGCTGGCGGAAACGCCGGAGCAGCTGGCGTCATTCCTGGAGCCGCTGACAACCGCAGGTGTCGATATGTATCATTGTTCGACCCGGCGCTTCTGGGAACCCGAATTCGAAGGCTCTGACCTAAACTTGGCAGGATGGGTCAAATTATTGACCGGACGACCGACCATTACTGTCGGTTCCGTAGGGTTAAACGAAGAATTCATGCGCTCCTTCGCTTCCGGCCAAGCGACACAGTTTACCGGGCTCGATGGTTTGATCGAAAGACTTGAGCAAAATGAGTTTGATCTGGTGGCCGTTGGGCGCTCGTTGTTAGTAGACCCGGAGTGGGCGATGAAAATCCGGAACGGACGGTTCGGCGAGCTGAAACCTTTCACAGTCGATGCGCTGAATTCCCTATACTGATCCATGATTGAATATCATTTGGTGCACCGGATCTGAACTCATAAGAGGATTTGGTCGGGGATTTATGGAAAGGTATATAGACCCTTACCGCAAGCGCAGGACTTGAACGGCAAGCAAGGATTCGTAGAACGTGGACTTTAACTTTATTTTTTTCATACAAAACTACCGGGCTTATCGGAGCCCATCTGCGGGGGATGATCATGGGAGTAGCATTCAAATTGGAGTGCGGTACGTGCCATTACAACAGCATTATTTATGAAGGAATCGGCTTTATGTACACCTCCTTGAAGTCGATCGCTTCGTTTGTCACCGATCCGGTGCTTAAGCAGGTGATTGGAGAAATTATGGAGGATGGTTCCGTCTCATACGACGCACATGATGCGCTGTACGTGTGCCCGCAATGTGACGGCATTCAAAATGAATTGTACATCGAGATGCAGTCAGATCGGTCACAGTATCGGCGCGTTTGCAACTGCAAGAGATGCGGAGCCGAAATGGAACGGACACCGATCGAGCACAACGTCCCGATCCGTCTAACCTGTCCAGATTGCAGGGAAAGCGAGCTGAAGGTGACGTCTTTTATGGATTGGGATTGATGGGGCGGCGGATCGTGATGAAGTTAAATCCATCAAAGCTAAAGGAGAACCAATATTGTTAATCTTACTATTCCTTTTGGTTATTGCCGGCGCTTGTCTCACATGGTTGGGATCGAAGCTGTCTTACATGAGTATCCAGGCCTCCCGATCCATTGCTAGTTCAAGTGCACCTGGTGAGTTAACCCGGCAAGATAAAATTGAATTACTCGCTATGCACATGGTTGGGTTCTTGGTCGTAATAGGCATCCTACTTCTTCTGTTCTACCTGCTTACCAAAGGTCGACAAAACGCAAAGGCATATCAATTCTATGCACTGATCATCCAACTCCTATTGGTCATTGTATTTTTCTTCATCAACTATACTTATCTTTTTGTGGATTATCCGGCACACCTGGATTCCGGTTTTCCGTTCTGACGACACATTCTGAAAATATTGAATGATTTTGAGCAATTGTCTTATGTAGTTCCCGGCGGCTCTCCTTCTATACTGAAGGTACGAAAAAAGGAGAGTGAGTTCATGGAACGAGCAACATCTGCAGCATCCGGAATACCTGTTCGCAAAAAGCCATTTCGCAAGCGCTGGGACTCTCCCCTTGCAGGTTATCTGTTTATTTCCCCTTGGCTGATTGGATTTCTGGCGTTGACGGCCTATCCGATGCTGCTGTCCCTCTACTATTCCTTCACGGATTACACGCTCATGAAGCCGATCGAGTGGGTCGGCCTGGACAATTACGAGCGCATCCTTATGGCGGACGACAAATTTGCCCAATCGCTCAAGCTTACATTTTATTATGTCCTCGCCTCGGTGCCGCTAAAGCTGATTGCCGCGCTGATGGTTGCGCTCCTGCTGAAGAAGGCCGTGCGCGGGATATCCGTCTATCGGACGGCCATTTACTTCCCTTCCTTAATCGGGGCGAGCATCGCGGTGTCCCTGCTGTGGAAAAATATTTTCGGCGTGGACGGCTTCTTCAACAAAGTGCTTGGATTTTTCGGGATTCCCGGCACGGGCTGGGTCACGAACCCCGATACCGCATTATGGTCCCTGATCGGCTTGTCGGTATGGCAATTCGGCTCCTCGATGGTGATATTCCTCGCGGGCCTGAAGCAGATTCCGAATGATCTGTATGAAGCCTCCGCGGTGGATGGCGCGGGTAAGCTGAAGCAATTTTTCAAGATCACGCTTCCGATGCTGTCGCCCACATTATTCTTCAATCTCATTATGGGGGTCATTAACTCCTTCCAGATGTTCACGCCTGCATATGTCATCACCGGCGGCGGGCCGATGAACTCAACCTATGTCTATGCGTTATACCTATATGAAAGGGCATTCAGCCGCTATCAGCTGGGCTATTCCTCTTCCTTGGCCTGGATCATGCTGATCTTGATTGTGGCTGCTGCCGTGATCATTAACCTGACTTCGAAATACTGGGTATTCTACGAGTCCGAGAGCCAAGGAGGGAAAAGAAAATGACCAGACGCAAATGGAATCCCGTAATTCGCCATGCGATGCTCATCCTATTCAGCTTGGTGATGGTGTATCCGGTCATTTGGTGGATTGGCGCTTCCCTGAAAACGAACCAGGAGCTCAGCTCTCCGTCCATCTTCCCGTCCGTGCCGCAGTGGTCCAATTACATTAACGGTTGGAATTCCGTTCCGGGCTTCACCTTTACCGACTTCTATCTGAATACTTTTTATTTAATTACGGCGGTCATTATCGTAACGGTCATTTCCTGTACGCTGGTCGCCTTCGGATTTGCAAGGCTGGACTTTCCGCTTCGCGGCTTCTGGTTCTCGCTGCTCATGCTCACGCTGATGCTGCCGGGCCAAGTGCTCATCATTCCGCAGTATGCGATGTTCCACCAGTTCGGCTGGGTCAACACCTACCTGCCGTTCATCGTGCCCCATGCGTTAGCGGGAGGGGCGGGAGGAACCTTCTTCGTCTTCCTGCTCGTTCAGTTCATACGCGGAATCCCGCGGGAACTTGACGAATCGGCCAAAATCGACGGATGCAGCTGGTTCGGGATTTACTGGCGAATTGTGATGCCCTTGATGAAGCCTTCGATCGTGACGGTCATCATCTTCTGCTTCCTATGGAACTGGGATGATTTCCTTGGCCATCTCCTGTACATTAATTCCGTCGACAAATACACGGTAGGCTTGGCTTTGCGGATGATTAACGATTCGCAAGGCGGAGCGGAATGGGGGCAGTTGCTCGCGATGTCGCTCGTATCCATTCTGCCGGCTACGCTGCTGTTTGTCTTTGCCCAGAAATATTTTGTGGAGGGTGTGGCTACCACTGGATTAAAAGGGTAGTAGCTAGGCCAGCCGATATATTATAAAATGAGAAAACATTGAGGCAGCGGTTCGCCGCACGGCTTCAATGTTTTTTTCGGATCGGAATGGATAATCATGGAGCACGGAGGATGGAGCGCGTATGATCAATCCCTTCAAAAGATACCGGATCGATTCCCTGTTTATTATTTGCTTTGCAGGGCTGATCACGATTGTGCTGGCGATCACGGTATGGACCAGTTATGCCATGACTTCGCGGGAGTTGGCCGACAACACGTCGTATTACCAGAAAAGACTGCTCGAGGAGCTGAACAATGAAATTACGGGTCGTCTGACGTCGATCGAGCAGATCTCGCTGACCACGTCCAGGGACAATGATTTGCTTACGTTTCTATCGGGAAAAGAGGATGAGTTTAACCACTACAGACGCTCCAAGGGCATACAGGAAGCGCTGGCTCATCTTACGTATTCGATTCCGCAAATTCAAGCCATCGATTTATATATGGAGCAGCCCGAGTGGGGGGATCGGCAGAGCTATATTCAATTCCATGAGCTAAAGGCTGCCGAGGCACAGCCATGGTATCCTTTGCTGCAGAATAATGACTTCTCCTGGTCAGAGGAGCATGATTTAACGACCTATAATGGGAACGTGCCGGTGCTCAGCTTCTCCCGCAAGGTGTACAACAACTCCCGGTACTTGGGCATTCTTGTCGTGCACGTGAAAGCCGATTGGATCCGGGGAATTCTCGAGGGATATTCCAAGGATTCCAACCGGATGCTGCTGGATCTGAACGGCAGGGAGCTGCTGAGCGTCGGGACGTCGATGAAGGATGCCGGGTTGCAGGAGCACGATTTGCGGTTCAAGGATCAATCCGGGGTGCTTCGGCTGCATACGCAGCCACATGGGGTCGAGCCTCTGGTCGTCTATTCCAAAGTCGCCGACTCCAACTGGATGCTGGTGGAGATTACCCCGTGGGAGCGAATAACGTCAGGCAGCGTCAAGCTGGCCGGAGCCATCATTACGATCGGCATCGGAGCCTTATTGCTGGCTTTCTTGTTAACGCTATGGTTAAGCCGGCAATTGTTGAAGCCGATCGCCCAGCTAGTGAGAGCGATGAAGAATTACGATGTCGGAGGGAAGCAAGCGGAGCTGGCTGGCGATTACACGAATGAATTCGGCATTCTGTTTGCGGGGTTTCGCAGACTGAATGAGCGAATTCAGGCATTGTACGCCTCCCTGGCGCAGCGTTACGAGCAGCAGCGGAAGGCCGAAATCGAAGCGCTCCAAGCTAATATTAATCCGCATTTTCTATATAACACCTTGGATCAGCTGAACTGGATGGCGATTGCGGAAGGACAGGAGAAGATGAGCCGCATTCTGGAGCTGATGGGCCGCATGTTCCGCATCGGATTATCGCATGGAGAGAGCTTTATTACGATTGATGAAGAGCTGACTCACGTTGCATGCTATTTGGAAATCCAGCAGATCCGGTGGGAGGACGGCCTGGAATATGAGGTTCAAGCCTCACAGGAAGTCCGCAATTTATTCATTCCTAAAATGACGCTCCAGCCTTTCGTCGAAAATTCCATCATTCACGGATTCAATGCAAGGCAAAGCGGCCGAATTCAGATTAAGGCGGAGGAAGAGGGCGGCCGGGTCCGTATGACGATTATCGACGATGGAAGCGGGCTTGCACCCGAGAGCAAAGGGAACCATCGCCGCAAGGGCGGTTACGGGATCCGGAATGTGAGAGAGCGGTTCTCCGCGTATTTTAATGAAAATTATGAGATCCACGTTAAGGATGGCGAGTTTGAAGGGGTCGTTGTAACGATCATCTTCCCAAGGCTTGAGGAAGCACAGACGTAATGCATAATCAGACGATTTTATAATAAATTGTGCATCTCTCTTATACTCCCGTCATCCCGGAATTGATAGGATCATATTGACCACAATATATTGTTTCTAGGGGGAAGTCGGCATGAACAAATGGAAGCGATTGCAGATTCTCGCGTTATTGATGGTGTTCTCCTTGCTGGCAGCGGCATGCGGCGGCGGTAACGGAGGCACCGGCACAAACACAGGCAGCACAAACTCATCCAAGAACAATACACAGGCCGAAGGCGGTTCGGCAGACAACGTCAAGCTCCGGATTATGTGGTGGGGTTCACAGCCGCGCCATGAAGCGACACTGAAGGCATTGGAGGCCTATACGGCGAAGAATCCGCATGTGACCTTCGAGCCCGAATACTCCGGGATGGACGGTTACCTGGATAAGCTCTCTACGCAGGCAGCGGCGCATAATGAGCCGGATATTTTCCAAATGGACCCGGGTTGGATTTCGGACTGGACCTCCCGCAACCAGCTCGAAGAGCTCGACACCAAGGTTAAACTGGATGAATTGACGCCGAGCCTGCTGCCGATCGGGCAGAGAGACGGTAAGCAATACGGCGTGCCGCTCGGGTCGGTCGCTTTCGGGATGATCTACGACAAGGCGGCTCTGGAGAAGCTGGGCGCAACGATGCCGAAGGATGGCTGGACATGGGATGATTTCTTCGCATTGGCGGAAGAGGTAAAGCCTAAGCTGGCGGAAGGCCAATATTTCACGCTGGATTATGCCGGCAACTACTTCATGTTCAGCGCGTATCACTATGCCAAGGGTAAGGGTACCTTGATCACGGAAGACGGCAAATTCAATATCGATGAAGCAACATTCCTGGAATGGACGAAGAAGTTTGAACAGCTGCGCAAGGACGGGCTTGTACCTCCAGCGGATCTAAACGCATCCGACAAGGAGATGGATCCGACGGCAGACCTGCTGGTCAACGGCAAAATCCTGTTCCGCTACTCCTTCTCCAATAACTACACCACATGGGACAGCATGAAGGAAGGGGCGTACGATCTGGTTACGATGCCGCGGGCCGAGGAAGCAGGGGGCTGGCTCAAGCCGTCCATGTACTTCAGCCTGTCGCCGAATTCCAAGCATAAGGAAGAAGCGGCCAAATTCATCGACTGGTTCATCAACGATCCGGAGGCAGGGGCCATTCTTGGTACCGCTCGAGGCGTGCCAGCCAATGCCAAGATCGCCGAGTCGCTGATTCCGAATCTGCCGGAGGGCGAAAAGGTCGGGATGAAGCTGATCGACGCCACGACGCCGGACGGACAGATCTTTACGACAGGGCCGGAAGGCTGGGTGAACTTCATCGACAAAGACTTCCCGCTCGTCCGGGATGAGCTGAGCTTCGGCAGAACGACGCCGGAGGAGGCCTATGAATCGTTGAAGAAGGCCGCGCAAGAATATGAATAACTCTTATGCAATGGAATGACTGAGAACGAGATGTCAGCAAGGGAGTAAAATGATTCGGTTATTCGGTGAAAGCTGTCTGTTAAAATAGTTCCAGTCTATTCCTGGTTTACGTCATGCCTGAGCGGTTTCACGCCGATCGGGCATGGCGTATTACCGTTAGAGTGAAGCTATTTTCCTTTTTGCAAATAAGAAGGGGGCTCTTCAGATGTGGAAGATAGGAATCGTGGATGACGACCGCGCCGTGCTGCAGGGAATCCGCAAAGCCATCCCGTGGGATGAACTGAATGCAAAGTGGGCGGGGGAAGCGTTGAACGGGGAAGAAGGACTTGAAATGATTGCATCGGCCAGCCCCGACATCGTGATTACCGATTTATATATGCCTGTCATGAATGGTCTGGATATGATCGAGCACCTGCGGAAGAACGCCGGCTATACGGGAAAAGTGATCATTCTGAGCGGTTACTCGGATTTCGAATATGCCCGTCAAGCCTTGCGTCTGGACGTGAGCGATTATCTATCCAAGCCGGTCAGCCTTCCGACGCTGAAGTCCGTGCTACACCAGGCGATATCCGATTTGGAGGAGCGTGAAGAGCTGCGCAGCAAGCAGGATGAGTTGCTCCAGAAGCTGCATCTGTACGAGCCCTTCGTCGAGAAGGAGTGGGTCAAATCGGCCGCAGCCGGCACCCTGCTGCAATCAGGACTCCAATCGGAAATCCCGGAGCCTTATCGGTATTGGTCCGATCACGATCATACGGTCATCGGCATCGAGCTGGTCTACGACCAACGGGCAGCCAAATTAAGCTTGCCGGACTGGAGCCTCCTTCGGTTTGCAATCAGCAATATGGCGTGCGAAATTACGCAGGCGGCATTTCCAAGCTTCGACCATACGGATCTCCACACCAACCGTTCGGTGATCATTATTCATCATGACCGAACAGAGCCTGCCGAGCGAGTGCGGCAGCGGCTGGAGCAGCTGGGCGTCCGATTAATCGACTGTGTGCGGAACTACTTGAAGCTGAAGATTCGGATCGGCATCGGTGAACGCAAGAGCAGCATAAGGGATATCGGCATCTCGACGGAAGAAGCCTTCCGCGCGATCGATGTGACTTCCCGGCCGGCGGTTCCGGAGCATGAGCTGTATTTCTACAGTGCACAGGAGCCGGGCAATGCGGAGGCCAAGTCTCCGGTGCGTCCCGTTAAGCTATACCTGGAGCTGGCCGGCGCGATTCGTACCTCACAGGAGAATCAGGCGCAGACGATTATAAGGGACTACATGAAGCGGCTGGAGCAGGAAGGGGGCATCACCAAGCCCTACGTCGGCATGCTGGCCGGCGAGCTGTGGGGCATTATCGCCTTTGCTTTCTATGAGACGGGGACCGTCGTTGACGATATCTTCCCGTATGACGGCATAACGCGCGAAATGGCGAAGCTGCAGCGTCCCTCCGAGCTTGCCGAATGGCTGATCACCAAGATCGGGCTCGTATTCGGCAGCCGCGAATGGGGCGGGAACGGAAAGCATCGCCAGGCGGTCGACTTTATGATCGAGTACATTCACGAGCATTATGCCGAGGATCTCACGCTCGGGGGACTGGCGGACAAGGTGTATATTTCGAGAAACTACTTGTCGATGATTTTTAAGAACATGACCGGAGAGACGTTCAACAATTACCTGACCCGAGTACGGGTTGAGAAGGCCCGGGAGCTGCTGATGGAGAAGAATGCATTGGTTTACGAAGTGGCCGAAAAGGTCGGATACAAAAACGTTCCGTATTTCAGCACGGTATTCAAGAAATTCACGGGCATGAACCCGACGGAGCTTGTGAAGTGATCGTGGGAGGCGTGATGAAGAGCTGGAAGACTGGGGAGCGCAAATCATCCATACGTATTTTTATCGGAAATTTGGGTATTGAGGAAGGGCATAATTGAGTAATTTATTCGTAGAGGTAAGGGCCTTGAATTTCAACTTGGGTTGGGATTCGGGGTCTTTTTTGTTGGGGGTGTAGGGTATGTGGGGTGCAGATCTTATGAAACAAAGTGTGCTGCCGTTGGTTTTTCCGTTTTCAGGAGATTAGTAGTCTGTGTTCGAGTGATTCTTTGATATGATACAAATATGAATACATATTTAGCCATGTAAAGGATGAGAATCTATGCCGATTTACAGTAAGCTAAATACGCGCGTTCTTTTCTTATAATCAATCACATTAACTAATCTTACACTCCTAATTTATGACCATGATCATTAAATTCAGGACCTTGGAATGTTTTCCAATTATTTGTATTTGAGTATAATGGGCTTAGCAAATAATGGAGTGATATAAATGCCCAGAATCCAGGTTCCACCCGAATTGCTGATTCAAGTTGCTGAGAAGTTCCGTTTACAGTCCCTGCAAATGGAATGGATGATAAGTTCACTGGACCATCAAATGAATACCATGCTGATGTGGGAGGGGACGACGCGACAGCGTTTTTTTGAAGACTTTTATAGAGCCCGCAGCGAAATGACCCTGACGATTGAATATATGAATTCAATTAGCGATGAATTAAAACGCATTGCTTATAGATTTATATTAGTAGATGAAGAGCTATTGCCTCTTGCTGTGGTAGGCAGAAAAGAGGAGCCCAAGACTTGGCTTGAAAAGGCCTGGGACAGCTTGAAGGAATTAGGAAACGGAATAATGGATGCTTCTAATGAGCGATATGAAAAACGGTATTCTTCGGTGTGGAGCTTTTTGGATTACTGGACGGCTGGCATACCCAAAGGTGCTTACCAAGGTTATGTGGAAAGAGCTGATAAGCTATTTGATTCCCCGAATGACTTCGCCAATGGTATGACCTTTGGAGTACATGGAACTTTTAGAGAAGCCATTATTCCTACAAAGGCTTGGTCTACAGAACATGTAGCTAGTATCATAGGAGCTGCAGGAATTGCTACAGGTGCAACAGTACCTCTTATGAAACCGAAAGATATATTGAGTCCAAGGGTTCAGTATGAAGTTAGAAAAAGTAATGATGGATTGAAGCGTGATGCGGGGGGAGATGGCGGGAAGGGAAGGACTGTGGGGAAGGATAACTTTGAACAGGATTTATATCGTAAATCCTCAAATACAGGAGCATTCGAGAACCTCTCTGAGCCAATGCAATTAAGACACGTTGAAAAGATTGCTGAAGATGCAGGTATTGGATTAAAGGGAATAAAGATAGAAATAGTTCGAGATGCTGAATTGATAGGTAAGGACTTGTACGGGTGGGCTGACCCAAAAGGAAACAGGATATTGTTGTACCCCGATGCTTTTAGCAGTAAGGAAAACTTAGTTAAAACATTAGGACACGAGAGAATTCATATCTATCAAACTAAAACTTTTGGAAAGCCCCTAGATTACGAGATGCTGATCGAATTTGAAAAAGGGGCATATGGCTCAGAAGACGCATGGTGGGAATATTTTAAGCGAAAGGGGCGGTAGTAATTGATTAATTCACATTTTAAAGACTGGATTAAGTTAACCACTCTCATCACTAATAACAATACAAAAAGACATGAAATTGAATGTCCTAATTGCCAAAAACGTGGAATAGATTATCAATATGTCGGAGATATGAAGTCGAGAGTAGGATTTTTAGACATATGGTGCGATGTTTGTCTACACGGTATTCATTTATCTCGAACAAAAGCACCGGAACATGTAAGTATGATTCCATTTGATGCGGCGAAAGAATACAAAGAAAGAGTACCTAGATTCACTCATATAGAGCCTTCGTAATCAAAAGCTCATACTTGATGAACTTTTAAAAGCTCTTTTCCACTTGAATTATAAGTAGGAATGAGCTTTTTTGCATGCCCAAGATGGAAGACAGAGGTGGAACATTGAAGAAGGCTGGAGTGACGGGAGATTGTGGTAGGATAATCTCAAGGCGACTTTGAATCAAAGAGGAAAGATTGGAGTAAGATACTGTGATCTATAGGAAAAAGAAATTAAAAGAGTATTTGTCTATTGAAGAGTATGAAGATATTTCATGACTTTCTTGATAATATAAAGCCAACAATAAACAATAGACGAAATAACGAGTCTGTTAAAATGACATGAAGGTTTCTTGAAGGTTGGTACCGAGTCTTATTTAGGTGGACTAAATGATCCGATCATCGGCATGCACCATGGCGAGCGGATCTTTGGCGCAGCATTTGGAAGACCTCCTGTATTGATTAAACAATTTGTTCAACTTGCTAACGCTATCATTAATTATGGCGATCACCGGCTGAATTTTGCGACCACAACAAAGCTGCTTCATTTTATGCTTCCAGGGCTATTCCCCATCTTCGACAAAAATATTTGCAAAGCCGTGTTTGGAAGTGACCGAATCGAAGACTACTACAAGTACCATTCATACATATTTGCTCTACAAGATTATTTGAACAATGAACCGGCGGCAGAAGCAATATTTCAATTAGCCCAACAGTACAATTTGCACCGTTACGAGTTATTGATTTGATTTTGTTTCAGGAAGGATTGAAACTGCTGAGAGAAAATCGGTTTAAGAGAATAGATGTGCAGACCACTAATGCAAGTAGGGGAGTAAAATCATTAACCATATTAGAAGGTTGGAGATTAGGTGAAGGTAGTATATTTCAATGATACCGGTAAAGAGATTAATGTACACCCCGGAACGCTCTCACATGGGACCAAAACTTCCACTGAGCCTATCAAGCCCTTGGAGGAGAGAGTGTTCGAGCTGCCAGAGGGAACCTATCCATGGATTAAGATGTGGGATCATAATGGTCAGCTTTCTATTTTCGTATCCGGAAAGCAAGACGATGAGCAGGAAGAAGTCTAGATGATGAGAATGATGAAGATGATAATTATGAGGAATACGAAGAGGATGGAGAGTATCGAGATGATGAAGAGGACTCCGATCGTGCTCGAAGGATTAAGGCCGTCCGGGAGTATGCGAAATCTTCAGCGAACTTGGGGGCTGTGTTGTTTGTAGCAGGGGCAGCATTGGCCTATTTTACGGATAGTAAATTGCCGCTTTATGCAGGAGCAGCTTTAGGTGCTGTATTCTTCTTAATTTCTTTGGTGGTTTTCATAAAGTCTTTTAGGGTCTGAAGGATATTATTTGGCAGAAGTAAAAGTTATCACTAAAGGCGTGCTATAACCAAAGGAGAAGACGCTACAATATGAATCGATTTGTGATGATATTACTTTTATTATTGGCTCTTGTTGGCTGCGCCGGGGAACAGAATACCTTTCATGTCGAGGGTCCTGTGGAAGAGATAAATGAACAATCTTCACAAATTTACGTAGACGGATTCTGGCTGCCCGTTAAAAACATAGGAATTTACAATGTAGGTGATATTGTCAGTGCGGAAGTTGAGAGTTCTGCAGAAGGCGATCAGTACGTTCCCGGAGATATAAAGGTTAACAAAATAAAGTTAAAGGAGAATCCTGAGAAATAAAACCTAAAATCACTAACGAGAAGTCGAATATCATGAATCTGAAAGTAGATTGTTTGATGTGGGGTAAGGCTGTAGCTGCTAAAGTCTATAGCCTATTATTTTGCAGTATAACCTAACATCGTTTGCAACGGTTAAATTATGCCGATGCCAATAGGAGCAGATTTATATAGATGATGCATGACGCTTACAAGTTGGGCCTCTCATCTTGGTAACTATTCACATCATTAAACACCAGGAACCTTCTTCGAACGATATTTTGTTATGATACAATAGAAATACATAATTAACCATGTAAAGGATGAGAATCTATGCCGGTTTACAATAAGCTAGTTCGGGATCTGATCCCCGAAGTCATTGAAGCTACAGGCAAAGAATTTCGCACACGAATCTTGAATGAGGAAGAGTATAAGAAAGAATTGATCATAAAGCTTAAAGAAGAGTCGGAGGAATACTTTGCCGCTGAAAGTTCAAAGGAGTCGTTGGAAGAACTTGCAGATATGCTTGAGGTTATTCGGGCATTGGCGGTCGTACATGGAGCAACATGGGAAGAGCTTGAAGCTTTGAGAGAGAAGAAGGCGACAGCTCGAGGCGGATTCCAAGAACGGGTGTATCTAATCGATGTCGACGACAACGCTTAATGTCAAGCTAATTACGGAAAACTTAGCAGACGATTTAATCACCGGGATGCAGAATGCTTCCGGAATCTATATTATGACTTCGTTCGTTATGCAGTCAGGAGTGCGTTTATTGGCGCCCCATTTGAAAGGTGCGATCGAACGGGGAGCCGAGGTAAAGGTTCTCGCTGGGGATTATTTATTCGTTACGCAGCCTGAAGGTTTGCAGGCATTACGTGATATCGATCCCCTGTTGGAGGCAAGGTTATGGCGCAGTATGGGAACTTCCTTTCACCCAAAGGCCTATTTGTTTGACTACGAAAACGGTGAAGGGCTCCTTATCGTCGGTTCCTCTAACTTCTCCATGTCCGCCATGAGAATGGGGATGGAGTGGAACCTGGCTATGAATGCAAAGGCCGAGCCTTATACGTTCCAAGTCGCGCTTGAAAAGTTTATGCAAAACTTTTATCACGATTCTACGCTGCCGCTCAATGACAACACCATTTCTCTATATGAAGAGGAATATCGAACGTATCATCGCAAAAACCCAGAGTTAATTCGAATGATAACCGAGATGGAGGAGAATGAGTACCGAACTGAAAACGCTAGCGATCCTGTTGAGGATAAGGTTTCTGAAAACGAACAAGCGTCTATTCATCCACGTTTTGCTCAGATTGATGCTCTTGACGCTCTAGAGAGAACGTTAGAAGAAGAATATGACAAAGCCATGGTCGTTATGGCCACCGGACTAGGTAAAACCTATCTAGCAGGCTTTTTCGCCCAGCGTTTTCAACGCGTACTGTTCATTGCGCATCGAGAAGAAATTCTCTATCAAGCCAAACGGTCATTCCAGCGCATCATGCCGGACAAAACTTTCGGTATCTATAACGGTGTCAAAAAAGAAGGGGACGCGGATTGCGTGTTTGCTTCAATCTACACGCTAGGGATGAAGAAGCATCGTGAATCGTTCGCACCGGACGGATTTGATCTTATCGTGGTGGACGAATTCCATCATGCAGCTGCAAACTCATACCAATCGGTTATCCAGTATTTTAAGCCGAAATTTCTACTGGGCATCACGGCAACACCAGACCGAATGGATGGGAAGGATGTGTATGCGCTTTGTGATGGCAATGTCGCCTACCAGATTCATTTCATTGAAGCCATCCGTCGAGGCTGGTTGTCCCCGTTCCAATACTATGGGGTCTATGACGATACAGATTATTCATCCATCCGATGGCTTGGAACGCATTATGATGACGAGCAGTTGACTGCAGCTCAGTTGAGAGAGTCGCTGGCTGACAATATCTACGATGCCTGGATCGAGCATAAGCAAACACGGACGATTGGCTTTTGCTCATCGATTCGACAAGCGGATTTTTTGGCGGGCTATTTTCAAGAGAAAGGAGTAGCTGCAGTCAGCCTTCACTCTGGAGCCATAGGAATCACGAGGGGAGAGGCAATAGACCGTCTAGATAGAGGAGATTTAGAAATCATATTTACGGTAGACTTGTTCAATGAGGGAGTAGATATTCCTAGTGTGGATACGCTGCTTTTTGTCCGACCGACCGAATCCTTAACCGTATTTACACAGCAGGTTGGCCGGGGGCTGCGGTTATCGGAGCGAAAGACGCACTGCACAATCATTGACCTCATCGGAAATTATCGTAATGCAGACGTGAAGCTTCGATTATTCGCCACTGACGGTGACGGAAAGAAAACGGCAAAGGAACCGATCATCCCGACGGTGCCGGATGGATGCGAGCTCCATTTGGAGACATCTGTTGTTAACCTCCTGGATGAACTAAGCCGTAAGAAACTGCCACATCGCGAGCGTCTGCACCGTTCCTTCCTGGATCTCAAGAATGAGCTCGGTCGAATCCCTACCTATCTGGAGCTTCACCTTCATGGCAGCTCGAACAGCTGGGAATATCGGAATGAATTCGGTTCTTATATCGGATTTCTCCTCTGGGCAGAGTGCTTAACGAAGGAAGAAGAGGAGATTTATTATCAGTATGAGGCTTGGATACGTGATGTCGAGAAGACTGTCATGACCAAGAGTTATAAAATGATCGTGCTCCTGTATATGCTCGAGCGTGGGACCGAACATTGGGCAGAATCGGTTACTCCTCAGGAAGTAGCGCCATTCTTCCATGGGTACCTAATGGAAAAGGAATACCGGAGAAGGATCGATTTCTCCGATAAGGATTCGAAGCGTCTCTGGGAATACAATGAGACCGGCGTTAGCCAGCTCATCGAGCGGATGCCAATGACAAAATGGGGCTCGGCTAAAGGAAGCATGACCCGCTTCGAGGATGGTCTGTTTAGTCTAAGAATTGAACCTGCCCCCGAGCATCGATCCATTTTGCATCGGTGGACGAAGGAAATCTGCCTATATAGGCTGCATCATCATTTTGAACGTAAAGAGCAGAAGCAGAGACCCCTTCAGTGATGAGGGGGTTTTCAAATATTAAATCGCTTGCTCATACAATTAAGGAGTTGCTGCTATATGAAAGAGGGCCTTTATGAGCAGATTATAAATAATCTTACTAGAAGACGGTTATTGACTTTGGATAGTTCCTTATACGAAATTGGGATTGAGCCATTAGATCCGGAGGAAGCGCGCAAGGTGCTCTCTAATTACTTAGGCACCGTGATTCGTAGAGCATTGAAAATTATTCGGGAAAGTAGCAATGAAGATGAAGCACTCCTGTTACAGGTACGTGCCTGCAATGAAATTATTGCCACTCTGCATAATACTCTGGACAATGAAGAATTAAGGGAGTGGCAGCTTGATGAACAGGGTGAGGTTTTAACCTATGTCTATTCCAAACTAAATCATATTCGAGGCATCAAAGAGTCTAAGGTTCATCGACCTACAACTCCTTTGTCTCAAAGTTCATTGTTTACGGGTTCCCATTCGGAGCCTAATATGATGAGTGAGCTTAAAGCAGAGATTATTACTTCGGATCAGGTTGATCTGTTGGTTTCTTTCATAAAATGGAGCGGGCTACGTTTCCTAATGGAGCAGTTAGAGGAGTTCACGGCAAATGGAGGCCGGTTACGTGTCATAACAACGACCTATATGGAAGCAACGGATTACAAGGCAGTGACAGAATTAAGTAAACTCCCGAACACAGAAATCAAAATCTCATACGATACAGAGCGAACACGGTTACATGCGAAGGCATATTTGTTTAAAAGAGATACTGGATTTACTACGGCTTACGTCGGATCATCTAATCTTTCGAATCCTGCGCTTACGAGTGGCTTAGAATGGAACTTAAAGGTTACGGAGAAGGATTCTTATGACGTCCTACGAAAGATAGAGGCAACCTTTGAGAGTTATTGGAACGATCGTGGATTTGAAAGTTTTTCCTTTGCGGATCAGGAGCATCAATTGCTTCTCCAGCAGGCACTTGGCAAAAAGAAAGAACATGAGCGAAATCAGTTAACCTTCCCATTTACCCTTACGCCTTACGATTACCAGAAGGAAATCCTTGAGAAGCTCGAGGCTCAGAGAGTGATATATGGAAGAACGAGAAATCTACTAGTGGCGGCTACGGGAGTAGGAAAGACGGTTGTTTCTGCTTTCGACTACAAACGGTTTGCCGACCGGAATCAAAAGTCGAGATTACTTTTCGTGGCTCATCGTGAGGAAATTCTAAAGCAAAGCTTGGACACCTTCCGTTTTATACTGAAAGACCTAAATTTTGGGGAACTTCACGTAGGGAGTAACCAGGCCGATTCGATTGATCATCTATTTATAAGTATTCAAAGCTTCAATACTTTAAAACTTACTGAAAAAACCACTCGGGACTTTTATGATTACATCATCGTTGATGAGTTTCATCATGCCGCAGCCCCTTCTTATCAAAGGCTACTGGCATATTATCAGCCACAAATTTTATTAGGTTTGACAGCTACGCCTGAGCGAATGGATGGGAAAGATATTTTGCACTACTTTAATGATATAATTGCAGCAGAGATACGCCTAACAGATGCCATTGATCGAAAACTTCTTTGTCCCTTTCATTACTTCGGTGTGACGGATAGTGTCGATTTGTCTCAGGTCAAGTGGTCAAGGCGAGGATACGATCTAAATGAGCTTGAAAAATTATATTCCCATAATAAAATTCGGGCAAGCCAAGTTATAAACAGTCTAAAGAAATATGTAACCGATTTGGATGAAGTGAAGGGCCTCGGTTTTTGCGTGAGTGTTGCTCATGCACTTTACATGGCTAAAGTTCTCAATGAGTCGGGGATAGCCGCGATTGCCTTGCATGGAAAGTCAAGTAACGATGAGCGGAACTCTGCAAAGAGAAGATTAGTGTCAGGGGAAATCAAAGTGATCTTCGTTGTAGATCTTTATAATGAAGGGGTAGATATACCGGAGATTAACACGGTTTTATTCCTTCGTCCCACCGAGAGCTTGACCGTATTCTTACAACAGCTTGGCCGTGGACTTCGTTTGGCAGAAGGAAAAGAATGTTTAACGGTTCTTGATTTTATTGGGCAAGCCCATAAAGAATATAATTTCCAGGAGAAGTTTAGGGCTTTGCTTGGTAAAACAAAGCATTCTATACAGCATTATGTCGAGAATGGTTTCTCGAACCTGCCACGTGGAAGTTTTATTCAGCTTGAGAAGCAAGCTCAGGAATACATCCTGAGAAATATTAAGCAAACCACAATCAATAAGAGAAGCCTTATCGAGAAGCTAAAACACTTTACAGAAGATACTGGATTAATCCTGACACTGGATCATTTTACTCGATATCACGGAATGAGTCTTTACGAGTTTTACGGTGGACGTAACGGGAAACGGACATTTCGAGGATTGATGGCTGAGGCGGGTTTGATCGAACCATTCGAATTCGAGGATATGGAGTATCTGACAAAACGTATTCCAGCTTTATTAAGCATAAACTCCCGGAGACTTCTAAGTTTTTTAATCGACTATCTTGAGGATCCAGGGAAATCTGCCCATACAGAAGAAGAACGACTGATGTTAAATATGTTTTATTATACCTTCTACCGATCAGAACCGAAGAAACATGGGTTTCTGGACATTAACCAGGCTGTTCAGTCTATTGTTTCCTGTAAAGAGTTTAGGGATGAGATCATTGAAATATTAAAGCATAATTACGAACACATTAACTTTGTAGATAAAAAGAATGAGTTCCCATTCGTATGTCCATTAGACTTACATTGCACATATTCGACGGACCAAATTTTGGCCGCTTTTGGTTTTTGGAATGAAGACAAGGCCCCAGCCTTTCGCGAGGGTGTTAAATATTTCGAGGATAAGAAAACGGATATTTTCTTTATTACGCTAAATAAATCCGACAAGGACTTTTCTCCTTCTACTTTATATGAAGATTACGCCATAAATGAACGGCTGTTTCACTGGCAAACACAAAGTCGTATTTCGGAAGAAACGAATACGGCTAAGCGATATATCCATCATAAACAGACCGGAAACAGAATTGCATTATTTGTCCGTGAATACAAAGAGGAGAATAATTATACTTCGCCTTTTGTTTTCTTAGGAGAAGCTGAGTATGTGAGGCACGAAGGCAATAAACCAATGAGTATTGTGTGGAGGTTGAAAGAAGAGATGCCTCCGGAATTAGTTCCGGCAGCAAATAAGGCTATTGGGTAGGGGGTGAATGAATGCTCGCGGTAGCAGCGGCCATCATTGAAAATGAAGTCGGCCAAATCTTAATAGCCAGACGTAAGATGGGAAAGGCTCAAGAAGGTCTATGGGAGTTCCCCGGTGGCAAAATCGAGCCTAATGAATCGGTTGAAGATTGTTTAAAGAGAGAATTGCTAGAAGAAATGAATATTCAAATTCAACCGTATGAGTCGTATGGTGAACATGACCATTATTATGGATCGACACCTATTCGCTTGTATGCCCATAAGGCTGAATTTGTGAGGGGTGAAATAATGTTAGTTGACCATGACGAGTATAAGTGGGTATATCCACCAGAGCTTGGAAAGTATGAATTTGCTCCGGCTGATGTTAAATTCGTAGAGATGTTAAGAGGACATTCGGCAGAGTCCATGGATTAATCCATGGGCTTTTTAATTTTGAGAACATGCATTCGCTGACAAACAGCTGTTCATCCTGAGCTTTAAAATAAGCTTATCAATGATCGGAGCTGAATATCCGGAGTACATAAAATACAGTTTCAGTTAGGAATGGAGAGTAGGCGTGCATGGGACAAATTTATATCGCAATAACCGGGACATCGCATTATTTCGGAGCAAGTTTTTTGAAGGCGGGGATGGTCGTGCAGCTTATTAAAGATCCGGGCAATCCGTATGACGAGGAGGCGATCCAGGCGGTGATTCCTCCGCTTGGAAAGATCGGTTACGTTGCGAACAGCACGCATACAGTGCCTAAGGGATGTCGGAGCGCTGGTCGGATCTATGATTCATTTGAACAACAAGTTTACGGGGTGATCCGGTTTATTGTGAAGGATCTGGCCATTGTTGAGCTTATGGAAGGAATAGCATCACTCGATATATTCCTCCAAACAGAACATCAATCTTTTCCCTGGAAATGAGGAAAATTGGCGTATTTTGTTTTTTGTTGCGGATTTAGGAAGGGGACAACGGGAAATTTGGCGAATGTAGGTATATAGAATTACAAGGGAGGAGGATTGGCATGGACCTAATAGATCGATTGTATCAGAAAATAAAAGAAGATCCGCTATCCCCTAAGATGCTGATTGTCCCATCCTATTCGCAAGGCCACCAATTGCTAGAGCGACTTTGCGAACGTTTCGGTTCTGTTTTTAATGTGGAAGTTGAGACACTTCAGGGCATGGTGCATGCCAATACGGCATTCGAGCTGTCGCGCAGAAAGATTCGCTTACTTGAGGACGAGCAAGCGTTCTGGGTGATTCGACAGCTAATGCTGCACCAGGCCGAAGCAGATCCGCATAGTTATATTACGCACCAATCAATGGTAAACCCCGGGGTGGTCCGTAAAGTTCATCAGTCGCTCGTTGAATTGCGGATGGCTGGGGTTCGTTCCGGAGAAATACATCCGAATGACTTTTCGAACGAGAGCAAAGGCTTGTATCTCCAACAATTGCTTGATCGTTATGAGGCTTACCTCATAGAGCAGGCGCTGACGGACTTTGCGGGTTTGGCCGAGTATTGTTCTCCAACTGCGGATAACACAAGATTTTTACTTCTGCAGCCTGCCGGATGGTCGAGAATGGAATGGGATCTGATCGAGAAAATAGCCGGGAGCCAACTGGACATTATCAATTTCGATGAGCCTTTTTATTCTCATGCAAGATTCTCTAACAATCGACTGGTGATGTTTCGCGCCGCTGGAAGTTTAGCGGAAGTTCGCGAAGGGTTTCGCAGAATGATTGCAGAGCCCGAGCCGCTGGATCAGATGGAAATCATGTTGTCGGATTACGAACGATATGCACCTGTACTTTACTCGCAGGCCGAGGCATCGGGGGTCCCGTCTACCTTCTCCAATGGGCTTCCGATCTCCTACTGTACGGCAGGTAAGGCTGCTCTAGCCATTCTTGCTTGGATTAAGGAAGGGTTCCCAGTGGCCCGCCTTACGGAGATGCTTCGCAGCGGATGCCTGCAAATCGCTGACCACCAAGCATCCGCCGGGGATTGGATTCGCCTGCTGGAGCAGAGCGGAATCGGCTGGGGCAGACATCGCTATGCCGGAATCCTTGATTCCCGACAAAGCATGGGGGACGGGCAGCAGGAGCTTGGAATGAAGCTGCATGAGGTGCTTCAAGGCTGGTTCGACAAGCTTCCTGAAGGAAGCGAGTGGAGGCCCGATCTGTTGCTCGAATGGTTGGGGGATTTTGTTGAGAAGCATGTACCTCTTCATTCGAGCGACGACCAGAACGTAAAAACCGCCATTCAAGCTTGGAGCACACGTCTATCGGGAATCCGAGTTGGGTCCATGACACCCGAGTGGGCGGTACGATATGTAACTGAAATCTTGAACGGCATACGGATCCGGGTCGATGCAACACCGAAGCCGGGGACAGTTCACGTTACTTCCATCCACAACGGCGGCTTCAGCGGAAGATACCGAACATGGATCGTCGGTATGGATGAGCGAGCCTGGAGCATGCCGATCATGCAGGATCCTCTGTTGCTGGATGAAGAGCGGACAGCGGTATCGACACATTTGCAACTGGTCCGTGAACAAGCCAAACAAATCAGAAACGCTCGTGATGCCCGGTTATCACTCATATGCGGGGAATTGTGGCTTAGTTATGCTTCATACGATCCGGGGGAGCGGGATGGCCGAAGCCCTGCATTCGAGATGCTGCAAATAATGAGACTGCAATCTGGGGATGACACGCAGGATTTCAGCGCTTTAGAGAGAGTATTAGGGCAGCCGTACAGCGTAATGGATGTGCTGCATCCGGAAGAACGAAGAAGTACATATGATGAGATCGATGTATGGGCGCAATATCTTCGGGATTCAAGCGGAACAAGAGATGGATGGAAGGCCGTAACACATGCTTATCCGGCTTTGGCGCAGGGATATCTGGCACAGGTGAATCGCCAAAATGAAAGGCTGTCGGTTTATGACGGGTGGCTGAGCACGAACAAAGCGGGTTCGGATGGCATACTGGGGCAACAAGCCATCAGTGTGAGTCAACTGGAGAAATATGCGGCATGCGGACTGCAATACTACTTTTATTCCGTGTTAAGACTGCGTCCTAAAGAAATTCCTGTCTTTGACCGTGCCCGTTGGCTGCAGGCCGATGAACGGGGAACGCTTCTGCATCATATTTACAGGCTGTATTTAGAGGAGGTTACGGAGTTCGGTACGAAGCCGCTGCAGCATGACAGACGCAAACTGTATAGGATTGTAGACCAAGCACTTGATGATGCCGCGAAGTCCATACCGGCTCCCAGCCCGCATGTACAGAAGAAAGAATGCGAGGAGATCCGGCGCGATGCAGAGGTTTTTTACAGGAACGAAGAAGGGAAGACCGAAGAGCCCTGCTATTTCGAATTGGAACTAGGGACACCTGAGGGTGAGCCGATGGAGCTGACATTGCCGGACGGCATGCAAGTGAAATTGAAAGGGTTCGTCGATCGGGTGGATCGTATCGGCCCACATGAATATCGAATCATTGATTATAAAACAGGCAATATGAAAAGGTACGCCTCAGCCGAATATTTCAGCGGAGGAACACAGCTTCAGCATGCCCTGTACTCCATCGCGGTTGAACAGTGGCTTCACGTAACAGGCAAAGATATCGAGGCCAGGGTAACGGAAGCGGAATATGCTTTTCCAACCGTACGGGGAAGAGGAGAGTATGTCAGAAGGAAGCAAGACCGCAGGGAGGAATTAGGCGAAATCATCTCTAAACTTCTGGATTCCATGAATCAAGGTCTGTTTATTCCAGCTAAAGATGTTAAGACATGTACGTGGTGCAAATACCAGTCCGTGTGCGGCTCGCATGCCGAGTGGATGGGGAATAAGCGGGGAGCTGCTGTCAATGCAGCTGTACTAGGCTCACTGCGGGAGGTGGAAGAGATTGATTGAATCCAGTTTATTAAACTTGCCGGCGGATCAAGCAGACCGTCATCGAATCCTTCATGATTTAGATACAACGCTGCTTGTGGAGGCAGGGGCCGGATCGGGTAAAACGACCAGCTTGGTAGGCAGGCTTCTTGCCTTAATTGATCATGGCGTGCAGGCAGAACAAATCGCAGCGATTACATTTACGAATAAAGCTGCCGGGGAGCTCAAGGAACGATTCCGGGTCGCGTTGGAAAACGCTAATCGCACAGCTGAACCCGGTTCAACGAGCCGCCGTCGATATTCGGATGCTCTAAGCAAGCTGGATCTCATGTTTATTGGAACGATCCATTCTTTCTGCGCATTGCTGCTGCGGGAGCGTCCGATTGAAGCAGGGCTGGATCCGTATTTTGAGGAGATGGCTGAAGAGGAGGACAAGCTCTTTCGGGATGCTTGTTGGGATGAGTATATTACGGAATTGAATGAAGCGCAGCTGCGGCTCTTGGACGAGCTATCGCTGCTCGGCGTTGATGTGAATACACTGCGGGATGTTTATGATCGGGTAACCACATTCTCCGATGTCGAGCTGCCTTGTCAAGAACGACTGTATCCAAACTTCGACCGCATTCGGGATACGCTCTTTCCACTGCTTGAGGCGGCGGAGCCGTATATACCATCGACTGAGCCAGACCAAGGATGGGACAAGCTTCAAACGCTTGTACGTACAAATCGCCAAAAGCTGCGGCTGATCGACGTGAAGGATGATATGCGCATTCTTGAGATTGCGGAGCAGTTCGAGAGCAAGATCCATGTAACGCAGAAGCGATGGACATCCAAAGAGCAGGCAGCCCAGCTGAAGACCAGATTTATCGATTGGCAGGAAACCGTGTTATTTCCCTTTCTGCAGGAATGGCGCGAATATTTATACCCGAAGCTGATTGCGTTCGTTCGCCCGGCTATTCTCTATTGCCAGGAACGCCGCTTATCTGCGGGACGGTTGAATTTTCAGGACCTGCTCGTAGAAGCTGCCAGGCTGCTTCGCGACCATCTTGAAGTTCGGGCTTACTTTGCGCAAAAATACCAACGGATCCTCGTTGATGAATTTCAGGACACGGATCCGGTGCAAGCTGAGCTTATTTTTCTACTCACAGGCGTTACCGAGTTGGGAATGGAGAATAAGGACTGGAGGCGGCTGATACCGCGGCCCGGCTCGTTATTTCTGGTGGGAGACCCGAAGCAGTCGATCTATCGTTTTCGCAGGGCAGATATCTCGATTTATAACGAGGTCAAAGCGCGAATCCGCGAGTGCGGGGATGTGCTTAAATTAACGTCTAATTTCCGTTCCGTACCATCGATCGGCGATTATATTAACAGTCGGTTTGCAGACAAATTTCCTTCAGTCGAAACGGAATATCAAGCGGCGTTCGCGAAGATGGAGACGGACTGGAATTTCTCGTCCCAAGTTGCAGGGCATGGTGTATACGTGTTGAACTATCCCAAGATTACCGGGGGAAAAGCTGCGGCTGCCCTGGAAGATGCTAAGCGTATCGCAAGTTATATTTCATGGGCTTGTACCGACGGCAACCTGCAGATCATCCAGAGGGACGGCACAAGCCGAAACGCAGTTCCGGGGGACTTCCTGATCCTCACCAAGACGAAAGCATTCATCCATGTCTATGCGGAACAGCTGGACCTAAGCGGTATTCCTGCCGATACTTCTGGAAGTACGGCCGCTTATGAAGAAATGCTGATGCTATGTCAGCTGGTCCGCTGTCTTGAAGACGCCTCCGATCAGCCTGCATTGCTCGCGGTTCTGCGCGGCATGTTATTTGGATTAAGCGACCAGCAGTTATGGGCCTTTAAGCAGGAAGGCAGCCGGATATCCATACACGAATCGATATCGCAGACAGAACTGAGCGAAAATGCGCAGCCGGTTGGCGCAGCGCTGGCCAGATTACGCATGTATTCGGAATGGGTCTGTACATTACATGCAGCGGCAGCCTTCAGTCTTATCGTTGAAGATTTAGGGATCATACCGTATGTATCAGCATTGCCCGCAGGTTCGGTACGCGCGGGAACCTTGGTCGGATTGATGCAGCTTGTGCACAGCGATGCAAGGGCTGCTTCAAGCTGGAGTGAACTATGCCGATTGATGGAAAGAGCATGTCAAGGAATGGAAACCTCGAGTCTGTATGTCGGAGGCGATCAAGCCGTCCGTGTGATGAATCTGCATAAAGCCAAAGGGCTGGAGGCGGCGGTCGTTATTCTTGCGGGTCCATGCGAAGAGTCCGAACACGAGCCCGCGCAATATATCGATCGGTCTTCCGACCCGGCAGCAGGGTATTTTACGATCCATAAGAAAACAGGAGGATATCATCCGAAAATAGCTGCGCAGCCTCCCGGTTGGGACGTAATGAGTGAGCGGGAGCGGACATTCGCACAGGCAGAGAAAGATCGGCTGCTGTATGTAGCAGCGACGCGGCCCAAGCAAATGCTGGTCATCAGTTTATATCCTGAGCAGCCGGCCAAATGCCCTTGGACCCCGCTCGTTGAAGGAATGCCAGAGCTTCCGGAGCTTCAGGTTCCTGAACGCATACAAACGTCAAAAACGGAGTTAACCGAAGGACCGGATATCCTCGGCATTCGGGCTGCTCGTCAGCGCCAATTGGATGATATAAGCCGGCCTACCTATTCCCTGCTGTCGGTAACGGAACAGACCAAGACGCTCCATGACCGTCCGGAATGGTCCTCGGAGGGGAAAGGGATGGCATTCGGCAGCGTTGTCCATCGCACGCTGGAAATGCTCGGCAAGGGATTGGCGGAGTCGGATCTGGATGAGGCCGTACATTGGCTTGCGAGCGAAGAAGGATTGGCAGCAGAGTACATCCCCGAAGCCGTACGGTTTGCGCAAAGCATCCTGGTCAGCGAACTGTGGCAGCGAAGCTTGCGTGCACGCCGCCGGTTATTCGAGCTGCCCCTGTTACTTAGGAAGAACGCCGCGGAGCTTAAGTCATTCAACAACATGGCAATGGAAGACATAAAGCTCGAAGCGGCCCCGGCTTCGGCAACCGGGGATGATGCTGTGAAGCATGCTTATTTGCGAGGCGTCATCGATTTTCTGTTCGAGGAAGAAGACGGCTGGGTCATTGTTGACTTCAAGACCGATCACGTCGAGGAGGGTGCCCTGGAGACGTTCGTTAATTTCTATCGTCCTCAGGTCCTTGTCTACGCTTCGGAATGGGAACGCACCTTTGGCTTCAAAGTGAAAGAAGCAGGGCTTTATTTCGCAGGGATCGGGCGGTATGTAGTGCTGTGATACTAGCTCTGTATCTATGTATCTAGTGTTCTGGAAGCATAACGGTTAAGGTTTCCATCCAACTAAAGGTAACAGGAGAGCTTAAACATTGAGTTGAGTTCTCCTTTTTATATGAAGAAGTAAACGGAAATTTTTTTAGTTCTCTGGGAGGATATGGTTGCTTGTTGTCGAAATGTGTATAAATCATAATGAAAATACAATTAGGAGAATTGAACTATGTCCGATAAGTTGTTCAGATGGTTCAAAATTATTTATGCCATCCAAGCAAGGCCGGGGATCAGCGCCAAGGAATTGGCGGAACGATGTGAAGCCGAGGAAAGAACGATATACCGGGATTTACGTTCACTAGACCTCGTAGCGCCGATTACCAACGAAGGGTACGGTAAAGGCTACACGTTCGCCGGGGATTTTGCCATGTTTCCATTCAATTGGACGCAGCAGGAGGCGTTGGTCTTCTCCATGCTCCCTTCCTTTGTCGACCAGAGCAATATGCCGCCGGGATTCGACACAGCGTATGACAAGGTTATGGCCGCTCATTTTCGGCAGAAGAAGCGGGATCGGGAAATTCTGAAACATGTCACGGATATTATCCAGATGGGGTCTCCCGCATATCGGGAGGATGCTCCCAACTATCTATATCAAGTCATTCAGGCCATCGTGGAAGAAAAGACGATCACCGTTGTATATCATACGCAGAGCCGGAATCAACAAACGGAACGGGAGATCGATCCGTACTACCTCGTTCCGAGGGATCAACGATTCTATCTGATCGGTTATTGCCATCAGGCGAAGGATATTCGGACCTTCCGTCTGAGCCGTTTCCGCTCTATGGAGATGACCAGCCGCACCTTCGAGCGCGGGGACTTTAACCTGAAGAATTATATGAAGAACACCTGGTCGATTGAACGCGGCGAGGAACAAATCCATTTCAAAGTGAAATTCTCGCCGGATGTCGCCCGTTACATCAAAGAAGAAGAGATGTTCGTGAGACCAAGGATGAAGGACCTGCCGGACGGCAGTTTGTTGTTCGAGGTTACCTTGAATCACGACCGGGAGTTTATGAACTGGGTAAGTCAGTACGGGCCGGATGCTGAAATTCTGGCCCCGGGATCTTACCGGGAACGAATGAAGGAACGGCTTGAACGATGGCGCAAGCTGTATGAGGGGGAATAAGGAACGGCACTATTGCGCCATTCCCAGCATTTCCGCCAGTTTACTGAATGG
Organism: Paenibacillus sp. FSL W8-0919; assembly: GCF_038003785.1. Classification (NCBI taxonomy): domain Bacteria; kingdom Bacillati; phylum Bacillota; class Bacilli; order Caryophanales; family Paenibacillaceae; genus Paenibacillus; species Paenibacillus sp. FSL W8-0919. Next base: position 79,969 of record NZ_JBBOPV010000001.1, on the reverse strand, counting down.
GTGATTCTCTTCCGAGCCTGTGGAGTATACCATTTCCGAGACGTACAGCTGATCTTCTGCGGCATTATTCGTGACCAATTGGATTTTAGGGAAGATCGAAAGAAAGATTTTCGCCGTGTTATAGGCGTCATCGGTGGCTCGATGCGGCTCTCCGATGAATGGGAGCTGCATCAGGTCTAGCGCCCGTTTCAATCCGATCCTCTGTCGATGATCCGATTGGTGAAGTCGAGTAAACGCCAGCTGAAGATCGTTATAATTTTGCAGCCAATCCAAGGAGATCTGATGATCCCGGCAATGCTGGATGAACTGATATTTATCGTCCATTCCCCATGCGCATAAATAATAGGGCGCTTCGCCGATCCACTCTTGAAAAGCCTTTAGCGCTTCGGGAAAAGACGGTGCTTGATCGACTTGATCCTGCGTAATCCCCGTAAACGGCGTCGTTTCCGGTGTTAATTTATATTGTCTCGAAGGCTTTACATAGGAATGAAATACATCGGTCATGACCAGTGTCCCTTCTTGCTCGGTCATTTTAATCGCACCGATTTCGATAATGTCGGCAAGATGCTGATGTTTACGAACCACCATGAATTCAAGATCGAAGATGATATAAGTTGGCATTGGAATGCTCCTCTCTGCATTGGTTGTTATTAGTTTAGCAGGGGGGAGTGGCTGGGGTTGTCAGGGAATGGGTGTTCGGGGGACGAGAGATGACATAATGCTCTCTAAGAGAATACGTAAAGAGAGATTAGGTTTACAAAATATACTATCGTACTCTCAACGAATTACCGATAAATGAAACAGAAAGAGAACGTTGGGCGTGATTGATTTGATTCTCTCTATATTTAGAAGGAAGGGGATTGAAATTCAGATATACTTGGTTATCTATACAAATTTAATAGTCACATGAGTGCATAGAGGAAATGTTACGTAAATTAGTATTTATATCTTACGGCTACGCTCTTGGCGAAGCCTTTTTTATTAGAGAAAATAATCTGGAGGTTACTTATGGCGGCCTTTCTTACATCGTCTCTGTTTTATTCATGTTATATAGGACTAATGGTTTTGATCTTCACGGTAAGCTGGTTCTTTGTGCTCCGTCCCTATTCTATCAGTAAAAAAGCTGCTGCATCTATTAACGCAAAAATAATTGAGTTAGAAGAGATTCAGGATGTGTCTGAAAAATTCCACCTATTTAATGATTGGGTAGTACAGAGTGAAAATCATTATATCAAGAAGAGTTTTCTCCCGGCTTGGAACAGTTATTACCAAAAATTTATGTTCTACCAACAGAAAGGGATTTCCTATACGCCTGATATTTACGACTTTTTCTTTGAGGAATCATTAGTCCATAACTTTGGAAAGCGCAAGTATGCAGAAATTGTAGCAGGAATTTTCTTATCTATGGGAATCGTGGGTACTTTTATCGGTATTGCATTTGGCGTTTCGGGGCTCCATGTAAATGGGAGCTCAGAAGTTATGCAAGATGGTATTGGGGTTTTGCTCACTGGAATGAAAGTTAAATTTGCTTCCTCCATAGCTGGCATCATACTTTCCTTATTATGGCAACTACTCGATAAAGGAATTTATTTTCCAGGACTTTCGCGTTCCTTTTCGAATATTCGGCAAAATTTGGATGAGGCTTTCCCTACTCAAGACCAAAGTACTCTTTTGTATCGTATGGATCAGCGCCAAGAAAAACAAATGCAGGATTTTCAATCATTTCTGTCTGAAGTACTGATCCCTAACATGGTCAACGGTGTGGCAGATTCAATTCAATCATCGCTTGCACCTCAAATGGAACAGACACAGCAAATGATGTCTGAACTCATACAGACGACCACCGTAAATCAGACTCAGGGAATGCAGCAAATGATTGACCAGTTTGTAACTCAACTTAGCGAGTTGACTGGGGACCATATGAAAAATCTAGGAGAAGCTCTAAATGCTACCGTTGATTGGCAGCAGAAGGTACATGCAGAGTTGGGATCTCTCGTTCAATCCATGCAGGATTCAGCCACTAGTCAATCCGTCATGGTTGAAAAAACTACGGATTTAACCGAGCAAATTCACAACTACACAGAACGGATTACTGATTACCAGATGGTTCTTGAAAAGACGGTATCTGAATTAAATGAAACAACGGAAAAAAATAGCCAACTTCAAAGTGTAACAACAGAGCTGTTAGATAAGATGATGGAAGAACGACATCAATTTCACGATTATTTTAATAGCCGTATGAGTTCCTTGAAAGAAAACGTAGATTCAATCGTTGTGCAAACTGGGTTGCAGGTAACATACCAGGAAAAACTGGAGACGTTCGTTCAATCCATGCAAGAATCCGCCCTGAGCCAGTCAGCAATGGTTGAAACAACTACAGGATTGACCGAACAGATGCATAGTTATACCGAGAGGATCACAGATTATCAGTCAGTTCTTGAGAAGACGGTTGCAGAGTTAAATGTTACAACCGGGAAGAACAGCGAACTCCAAAGCATCACTACTGAGCTGCTAGATAAAATGATGGAAGAACGCAAGCTATTTAACGAGTACTTTGATAGTCACATGAGTACACTTAAAGAAAACGTAGGGGCTATTGTGAATCAGACAGGATTTCAGGTTTCGCTCCAGCAACGTTTCGAAGAGAATTTGCAGCGAATCTCTAACATCACACAAAGCCAGCAAACGTTGGCGGTTACGTTGTCACAACAGGCTGATTTGAGCCAAAGATCGAATCAAGAATTGGAATTGATCTTTGATAAATTTACTCATAACAACTCTGAATTTATCCATATACAAGATGATCTAAGATCCTTAATAAGAGATATTCAGCAAGAACGTAGAGAAATGGATGGTATATCGAGCAGAGTCCAAACCACATTGACAGAACAATTAACTGACATGGATGAAAGAGTCGAACAATTAAGATTGGTTTGGGAATCTGCTAGCGAATCTATGGCAAAGACAAACAAGCACCTCGAAACTTCAATGAACCAATTTGCTGATGATATGCACCGCGGGCTTCAAAATACTTTCACCCAATTTGATCAGGAATTAACTAAATCGGTACAGCATCTAGCCAGTGGAGTTGATGCGATTCAGGAAGGGTTAATTGATTTGCCTGATACCATGCAGACATTAAAACAAGCAGTAAATGAGATGAATCGCCAATCAAAACGGATATTGAATCCGGTAACTTCAGAATAAGGTGTTGATATTTTTTGGCTAGAGGATTCCGAAATGAAAGGCATATGTCCCGATCTCACGAGGCGGAGAAAGAAAGTTTTTGGGTCTCGTATACCGATTTAATGTCCGCTTTGCTTGTTATTTTTGCTTTGGTCTTAATGATTACCATCTTTAATACACAATCGGCATATGAGGAAAAAGAAGCGGCTATAAACGAGAAAAACCAAATGATAGAGGAAGTTGTCGGTGTAAAATCAGAGATTATTCAGGAATTAATTAAGGCATTTAAGGATTCAGATCTAGCCATGGAAGTGGACCCTCAGACAGGAGCGATCCGCTTTTCGGGAGGAGTCTTTTTTGAAACGAACAGTAGTGAAGTATCTCCCACTGGTAGGAAATACCTAGAGGAGTTTATTCCACAGTATATTAATATTCTTCTCTCAGATCGATTTAGAAATGAAATTTCTCAAATCATTGTAGAAGGACATACTGATACGGCAGGTGGGTATCTGTACAATTTACAATTATCACAAGATCGTGCTCTTTCGGTAGTGCAGCAAATATTTCAACCAACCTTCCCTAATTTCAAATATAGGGGCGATTTGAAATCCGTCATTACTGCAAATGGAAGATCGTTCAGTATACCGATTTTGAAAGCTGACGGGAAGATTGACGCTAATAAATCCCGAAGAGTAGAATTTAAGTTCCGTTTGAAGGATGATCAGTTATTGGATCAACTACAGGGGTTGGGTGAAAAAGATGGAAATTAATCAGTACTTTTATCTATTCTCATTTAAACCTCAACTGTTAACGGATGAAAGAATTCGAGTTGAACGAAAATATAAGAACAAGTCAGTTGATATCATTAAACGCCGCGGGAAGATGCTTCTGCCCAAGCTTCTTGAATTAATACGTACTACGCCAATCGAAGAGATCGAAGAATTGGCACAAAGTCTAAAAAAAATGGAAGTATTATTACTTATATATGAAGATTATCCATTCCCTAATGAGAATCAGGAAACCGTACTGAAAATTAATCGCATTCTTACTTCGCGTTATTCTATTGAAGTAGGTAAAACGGCATGGACTATCTTTCAACATCAATTTGAAGAACTTCTGCTGCAAGATTTATTACGCCGAATTTATCAAGTTGATCGTTTTGGGTTTCTGTTACTGGATGACCGATTACAGGTGCGGATGGAACATGCTGTTTACCATAAAGGTGGTATAGTGCAGGGATTGACTTCTATGGTGTTATCGATAGATATGAAAACCAGAGATATCTTCAATAAGTTAAAGGTGGAGGCAGAATCTAAGCTTGAAGCTGCTCTAATGAAAAGTGTACTGGAGCAAGGTTTGGCTACAGATCAATTGATTGAACGGGATGGTACTGAATTTATCGTGAGGTTACTCGATAAATATACGATGGATGAATATAAGCTTCTTATTAGAATTTATCTGGAAGCACGTAAGTTTAATCAATTTCACGCTAATCTCATCCAGCAAGCAGTAGATCGACTAAGAGATCCTAGAGAACGAATAACCGATTGGGAGTTTTTGAGTGATGGGGCCCTTGAAGAAGTTAAGCGTTGGCTAATCCAGAAGAAACTTCAAATCATTTTTAAAAACGACCAAGACAATAAACGCCTTAACTACTGGAAGAGATTTATAGACTATATGCAAGATGTTGAATTGATTCAGGATCCGATGATCGCTTTTATTTATTTCGATAAGTTTGTTGTTGTCGAATATGGCCAGATGGGGGCTGCATATTTCTATCATCGTGAAGGTTTTGACCAAATTATTCATCCGATCAGCACTTCCTATTCCTTTAAAAACAGTCGAAGTCGGACAAGTAAAGAAGCAATGCTTAAAGTACCTGAAAGAACAAGAAAAGGCTTTCCCCTGTTTATCGATAAGTTAGGTCATCACGGCAGGAATTGGGCGGATAAGTTCGACTATTACATGAGGTATTACCTAGACGGAGTATTTTAATAAGGGGCAAGGTACATGGCAGGATTATTTGGTTTCATAAATAAACGGCGTAAGAATGCTTCTTCATCGGATATAAATATTAAAATTGAAAAAACGTTTGTCTCGCATGGTCTCTTATATAGCATTATACGAGAAGGTCAGCACCTGCAGTTTCCGTTAAACCTTCGGATATCCGAACTAAGGCATTTGAATAATGCCGAATTGCTTGAAACTTTAGAAGATTTATGGTTCGAAGGATATTTGGAACCTGAGGAATCAGGCTTTGTCCTCACGATCGATAAGGTTCAAGAAATTCCGCAGGAGCTACAGGAACGATTGGGGCTGCCCCGACCCACCAAGCTCAACTTGAGGCTTGGTCATGAAAGTGCCGTAGGATCTCCTCATTTCAAGTTTGTGTTGGAAAAGAGTTTTGAGTCGTGGGAGCATTTAGAACGAACAGCGAAGTTCATTGGCCCATGGATTATTCTACCGGATCGGCAAGTGCTGCTAATGGATGAGGAGCAGTATAAATTTCAGCAGCTTATAAATGAAGCTCCAAATGCTATGGATAAGGAGCTAATTTTTTCATACGTTGCTGAAGTGCGGAACACCGCTATACGCCATGGCTATCCGATGGACGATTATCTGTGGCATCAGGAGTATCTGTTTGTACATCAGTTGGATATAGAGTTGAATTATGATCAAACGACTATTACACTCAGTCCACATTATGGCTCTTCGGATGATATATCTCCAGAATTATTGAGCAACATGAGTACAACCGCTAGCCGCTATGCAGTTGATGATAAAAATCGGAAAGTGTTAGTCAAATCTTCTATAGTGGAAGAGGCAAACCGCATTCAGCAGCTTTCCCCCGTTACAGGTCCAGATATTCCAAAGTTTATTGAAAATCCTGAGGCGTTTCTTCCAGAAATAGAAGGACTTGATTTATCACGCTTTGGGGAACGTGTGAAGTCTCTTGGCATCCGGGTATATCGGGCACAGCCCTTCGTTCACGCAACGGAACAAGAGAGAGGTTGGTTTGAACTGGATTTTGGATTTGCGGCTCAGGATGAGAACGGAGAAGTTCATCAAACTTGGGAAGCATCCGAAATGCAGACGTTAATTACGAAAGCACAAGAGAATGGGGAAGAGTTCATTGAATGGAACGGTAATTGGTTAAGGCTACCTAAAGATGCTAAAGACTTTGTAGAGGCCACAGATACTGCAAGACGTGATTTATTGGATCCCGGAAATCTTGTTGATGTCACTAAACTTCCTTATGTATTAGAAATTTACGAAAATATCAGTCAATTGGAATTCAATCAGCCTATATTGAAGGCCCATCAGGAGATGCAAGATCTCGGCATCTTTACTGAACAGCCGCCTGCTTCTTTTACAGCCACCCTAAAACCGTTTCAAACGGACGGTTATGTATGGATGAAATCGCTGCATTATCGGAAGCTCGGGGGATTGCTCGCGGATGATATGGGGCTTGGCAAAACGATTCAAGTCATTTCCTTCTTATCTTATTTACACGAAATCGGACATCTTACGCCTACGCTTGTTGTCGTGCCAAAAACTCTCATGGATAACTGGGAGAAGGAAGTGAGGAAATTTGCTCCTTCGTTACTGCAAACCCTATACCTTCACCGTGGTTCGCAGCGATTAAAGGATGCAGAAGACTTAAAGCGAATTGGTATCACGGTTACCACGTACCATACGCTAGCAAAAGATCAGTTGATATTTGGACAGGTGGATTGGCAGGCTGTTATTTGTGATGAAGCACAGGCTATCAAGAATCCTTCGACAGCGGCCTCTAAGGTACTTAAGGCAATGAAATCGAAATTCAGGTTAGCCATGACCGGAACCCCGGTAGAGAACGGATTAAGTGAACTGTGGTCTATTATGGATTATGTACAGCCAGGGTTACTAGGAAGCCTTAGTCAGTTTAAAGAAGAGTTTATGAACAAGTTAGATGGGGAATCGCGTGATTCAGAAGATGAGAAGAAACTGCTGGCTCGTATATCCATGGTTTACAAGCGCCGTACAAAATCGGAGGAGTTAGGCGACCAGCTTCCTCCTAAGCAGTCAATCATTACAGAGGTACCATTGGGACCACAACAATCTAAACTTTATGCTGAGGCTCTTACTTTAGTTCGTAATAAGGCTATGGATGGATTGCAGGCTATACAAAAACTAAAGGCGTTAAGTTCACACCCTGGGTTAGTGGCCGAGCAGTTTATAAACATTCCATATGACCAAGTACCCAAACTGCAAGAAACGATAAGCATCATCCGTAAAGTGCAGGAAAAAGGTGAGAAGGTTCTTATTTTTACAGAGTACATCAAAATGCAGGAGATCCTTCGCTCAGTGGTTCGTGATTGTTTCGATATTAACCCGATCATCATCAATGGCATGACGGATCGAAGACAGGAACAAGTTGACAGGTTTAACAATGCTCCTGGGTTTGATGTTATGATTCTTTCTCCTAAGGCTGCTGGTACGGGATTAACCATTACTTCTGCCAATCATGTCATTCACTATACACGTTGGTGGAATCCTGCTGTTGAGAACCAAGCAACAGATCGAGCCTACCGAATTGGACAGGATAAGCCAGTATACGTCTATTATCCAATAGTAGCAGATACGAATGGATTGACGAAAAAGGGAACGGTTGAGGAGATTGTTCATCAGCTGCTCACAGAAAAGCAGGAAGTGGCTTCATCGGTGATTGTTTCGAGCAGAAAGATGAACATCGAAGAAGAGGTATTACGGGGGATATAGATTCGAACATTTGTTTGCTGGCAGGATCGTGTCAGAAGAAGATTATAAGATTCATTTCAGAAAGGATGTGTTCAGGATGATTAAGACTTTAAATTTTAACGGAACATTCTTTACGTATCTGAACAAGAAAAACAATTATTCTACTGAGATGATCGGTTGTATGGAAAGAACAGTTCAAAAACTGCTTGATACCGAAACAACCTTAGATCGACCAGGTATGCTGCTTGGAAAGATTCAATCGGGTAAAACCCGGACTTTCCTCGGGGTCATGTCACTAGCCTACGATAATGGCTACGATGTAGTCATCATTTTGACCAAAGGGACAAAAGCGCTTGCCCAACAAACCTTGGAACGATTGAAGTCTGAATTTGGGGATTTGAATGAAGGTGATTACATTCAAATCTTCGATATCATGGTGGTTCCTTCACTGACTCGGTATGAGCGCAATCAGAAACTTGCATTTGTGGTCAAAAAAGAGATTCGTAATATGGAACGATTGCATCAGGCTTTTTTTGAAACCTATCCCGATCTCTTAGACAAAAAAATTCTAATCATTGATGACGAAGCTGATTTTGCAAGCATTGGTTTTACGAGCAAGAAGGATGAAGAACCGGAAATTAAGAAGATTGCAGGGAAAATTGATGAATTCAGACAAAACGTTGAGGGGTGTAGCTTTTTGCAAGTAACGGCTACTCCATACTCCCTGTATCTCCAGCCAGAAGATATTATTGTGGATTCGGAAGTGTTTAAACCGATTAAACCTGTCTTTACAGAGTTGGTACCTATCCACGATAAATACATTGGTGGAGAATATTATTTTCAGAAAAGTGAAGAAGAAGGAACGATAGCCTACCACTTATTTGAAGAGGTTCCGGAAGATGAGTTGGCTGTTTTAAAGAAACAGGATCGTCGAGTATTTAAGATCGAGGAATGTTTGTTCAGCAATAAAATCAAATCGCTGCGGGATGCCATTGTTAACTTCATTGTTGGCGGATGTATACGAAGGATGCAAGACAGGCAAGAAGGCAGTGCCGTGAGAAAATACAGCTTTATCATTCATACCGAACAAGGCAAGGCAGCACATGAGTGGCAAGAGAGCATAATTGATGCCATTGTAAAAAAGTTAACAGAGGAATCCCGAGATGACTCACCTTTGTTTCATCGCTTACTTCAGGAAGCTTACGCAAACTTAGAAAAATCGATTGAGCTTTCTCCTCTTATGATGCCGGGTCTCAATGAGATAATAGCGGAAGCGAAGAAGGTGTTAGATGAAGAACACATCATGATCACAAAGGTTAATTCCGAGAAGGACGTAAATGAACTTCTGGATGCTTCCGGGCAATTAAAGCTTAGAACGCCGTTGAATATTTTTATTGGAGGACAAATACTTGATCGAGGCATAACAATCGGGAATTTGATTGGATTCTATTATGGGAGACGTCCAAAAACCTTTCAGCAGGACACGGTACTTCAGCATTCGCGAATGTACGGGGCTAGACCGATTGAAGACTTGACCGTTACTCGGTTCTATACCACGTCAAGCATATATTCTGTGATGCAGCGTATCCACGAATTTGATTCGGCTTTACGAGAAGCCTTTGAGAAGGGGAGTCATGATAACGGAGTTGTATTTATTCAAAAGGATGTCAGCAGCCAAATCATACCTTGTTCCCCTAATAAAATTTTGTTGTCCGATACAACTACGTTGAGGCCGAAGACTCGCCTACTTCCAGTTGGCTTCAAAGTTAGAGCTAAATCGCACGTTCAAAAGCCGGTAGCCGCTATTGATGCCATCATTAATAAATATTGTACGGAGACTACTAACACGCCGGAACCATTCTTGATGGACATCAGCGATGTGGTTGATATCATTCAGCATGTCGGAACTACTTTTGAAGAAGGACATTCCTGGAATCAAAAAGCGTTTATCGCAAGCTTGGAATATTTAGCGAGTTTATCTGGGAACGAAACGCTCAGAGGAAAGGTTTGGACGATTGTAAGACGGGATCGGGATATTTCGCGAGAAAAGAAAGACGGACGTCTTGAGAACTCGCCGGATTCCTATCAAGAGAAAGGCTTGGCAACGGAACTGGCAACGGACATTCCTGCTATTGTTTTGCTTAAACAAAACGGTACGGCTGCGGGTTGGAGCGGCACGCCGTTCTACTGGCCAGTGCTTGTAGCACCTCAAAAGATGCAAACTGTTGTTTTTGCCAACCATTTGTTTGCAGATTAATAAATTGGTTGATCAAAAGGAGCATTGCATTATGCGATGTTCTTTTTTTAGTATTGTAATACTAAATATCGTTGTGGTATAGTTTACCTATAAACAGTAGGTATAAAGTAGGTGATTCATTGATCGAAGACTTCTGGAACATATGTCTGAATCATGACATCAAATCGCGTGATCAACTGCTTCGGGAAGCGATACGCGTTATAAAGATGAAGCAATACATAGAGCAAGTACCTGCCTTGGAACGGACAGAGCTTGAGAATAATCCAACAAAGCTGTTCGAACGGATGCAGGAAAGGATCGGAACAATCGAGTTGGGACACTTCCCGGGGGATCGGGAGTTGTTCTACAAATTGTATCATACGGGGAAAGAACTCAATCTGGCAGAATACGGGTTGCAAACGATTCGGCAGGATCGAGTGATTGCTTCCCTGCAGGTGCATTCGAGTATTTTCCAAACCTTTAGGGAAAATGCTGATGAACTGAAAGAACAGCATTGGCTGATCGTAGAGGCTGAAAAATTCATGGAAGGGCTGGCGCGGTATACGCCGCCCCCAAACGTAAAGCTTACCCTCCTGACCGAAAACTATATCATCGGACGTTTGTTGAAGACGTATTTCGCTGGAAACGAGCAAATTCAGATTCTGCAGGGGGCAATCTATCAGCCGTTGCCGCTGCCAGATTCCTATGATGCTATTCTGGCCGTGCCCAATTTCGGGTTAAAGCTTGATGATGAGGCGGCCGGGGTCCGGGAAGCGGAAGGAGCTGCACTTCAGCATCTGGCTCCATTACTAACGCCGGGAGGCAGCCTTACAGCAATTCTACCAGCGCGGATGATGTTCCAATCGGGAGCAATCGGGGATTGGCGTAAACGAATGAACGAGATGTTTCCTGTCGGGGCTGTTTATACCCTGCCTGAAGGCTTGTTTAGACCGTATACCTCTGTAAAGACGTATTTTGTGACGTTTTGCAGGGGACAGCTGCCGGAGAACATCCGAATTGGCCGTTATGTGTTAAAGGATACGCTTCTAGAGGAAGAGCAGGAGGTTCAGCTAAAGGCCGCTGCTTTCCAGCAGCTGGAGGATTGGCGAATCGAACTCCTGCTGGAGCAGAACAGCGATACGTTGACAGCTTTTCAGCAGGCAGCCATTCCTAAAATCAAACTGAGAGCAGTCGCGGATATTTTCAGGGGGAAATCGATCCTGAAACAGGATCTGCGTCCGGGCCCGATTGGAGTCCTGAATATTTCCAATCTTGAGGATGGGGAAGTTAAGCTCGAGCAATTGGAGACGATTGAGGAAGAGCAGCGCAAGGTAAGACGATATGAAGTCCTTCCTGGAGATTTGGTCATGACGTGCAGAGGCACGCAAACGAAGCTGGCTGTATTTCCGAATTATTCGCAGATGGTTATCGCATCAGCCAATATGATCGTGATTCGCTTCCAAGAGCAGGTGGACAGCATGTATGCGAAGATTTTTTTGGAAAGTCCGGTAGGTATGGCTCTGATCCAGAGTTTTCAGCGCGGTACAACCGTCATGAACCTGAATCCGGCGGACGTCGGAGAGATTGAGATTCCGTTTCTTCCGTTAGAGAAGCAGCTAGCGATCAGCGAAGCATATAGGAATGAGAAACAGCTGTATTTGGAAACGGTGCAAGCGGCTTCCCGGCGCTGGGAAGCGCAGCGGGAACAGATTTATTCAACATTATATTGAGGAAACAAATTAAGGGGGAAATTGCAGCATGGCAACAGCAAACATTGGATTCGAAGAGAAGCTGTGGACAATGGCAGACAAGCTGCGAGGCAGCATGGATTCTGCGGAATACAAGCACGTAGCGCTTGGCCTGTTGTTCTTGAAATATGTATCGGATGCGTTCGAGGAGAAATACGCGGAGCTCGAGCTCGAGCCTTATGCGGATGCTGAAGATCGCGACGAATATATTGCGGCCAATATTTTCTGGGTACCGAAGGAAGCACGTTGGAGCCACGTTCAGGCGAATGCTAAAAAGCCGGAGATCGGCCAGACTATCGATAACGCTATGATTCTGATTGAGAAGGAAAACCCTTCGTTAAAAGGCGTCCTTCCGAAGGATTTTGCCCGTCCAGCTTTGGACAAGACTCGTCTTGGGGAAGTTATTGATGTCTTCTCCTTTAAGGTAGGGGACAAAGAGAGCCGTTCCAAAGATGTGCTTGGCCGGGTGTATGAATATTTCCTGAGCAAATTCGCCAGTGCAGAGGGCAAGAACGGGGGCGAGTTCTATACGCCTTCCAGCGTAGTGCGTCTGCTGGTTGAAATGATTGAGCCTTATAAAGGAAGGATCTATGACCCTTGCTGTGGTTCAGGCGGTATGTTTGTACAAAGTGAGAAGTTTGTGGAAGAGCATCAGGGGAAAGTAGGCGACATCGCGGTGTATGGACAGGAATCTAATCCTACTACATGGCGTCTATGCAAAATGAACCTGGCAATCCGCGGTATTGATGGCAATCTCGGCGAATTTAATGCGGATACGTTCCATAATGATCTACATAAAAACTTGAAGGCCGATTATATTCTCGCGAATCCACCATTTAATATCAGTGACTGGGGCGGTCAGCGACTGACGGAAGATGCGCGCTGGCAGTTCGGAATTCCGCCGGCAGGCAATGCCAACTATGCTTGGATTCAGCATATCGTTTCCAAACTGGCACCAAGCGGCGTAGCTGGGTTTGTTTTGGCGAACGGCTCGATGTCTACCAGCACAACCAGTGAGCTTGAAATCCGCAGCAAGCTTGTAGATGCCGATTTGGTCGATTGCATCGTTACGTTGCCGGGTCAGTTGTTCTACTCGACGCAGATTCCGGTATGTCTTTGGTTTATGGCGAAGAACAAAGCGCCACGTGGACTGCGCGACCGCCGCGGTGAAATTTTGTTCATTGATGCTCGTAAAATGGGCCACATGGTAGACCGGACTCATAAAGAATTAAGCACAGAAGATATGCGGAAAATCGCCGATACGTATCATGCTTGGCGCGGGCAGACAGAGGCAGGGCAATATGAGGATGTTAAAGGCTTCTGTAAAGCTGCAAAATTGGCTGAAGTGCAGGAGCATGAATATATTTTGACTCCAGGGCGTTATGTAGGAATCGAGGATGCGGAAGAAGACAGTGAACCGTTTGAGGATAAAATTGTACGCCTGACAAGTGAGCTGGCTGAGCAGTTCGCGAAATCCCGCCAGTTGGAGGATGAGATTCGGAAGCAATTGGGGGGGATTGGGTTTGAGTTTTGAATTCAAAAAAACTGTGCTATCAGAAGTTGCTATTATATTGATGGGGCAATCACCCAAAGGTGAATATTGCAATGATACGGGCAATGGGGTACCACTTTTAAACGGTCCTACAGAATTCGGAACAGTACATCCCACACCAGTGCAATTTACGATAGATCCTAAAAGAATGGCTTTGAAGAATGATTTGTTATTTTGTGTACGAGGTTCCACAGTCGGAAGAATGAATTGGGCAGATCGAGATTATGCAATTGGCAGAGGGTTAGCAGCTATAAGGCCAAATAATCCACGAATTAGACATTTTGTAAAAGCACTAATTAGTTTTAATTTACCCTTTATGATAAATAGCAGTACAGGCTCTACATTTCCCAATATTTCAAAGGATCTATTACACACTCTACCAGTTTTTATTCCAACTAGGGGAGAGGAACAAGAAGCAATCTCTAATATGCTGGGATCAATCGACGAAAAAATTAACATCAACAACGCCATCAACAAAAACCTCGAAGAAGTTGCCCAAGCTCTTTTTAAACGCTGGTTTATTGACTTTGAATTTCCAAATGAAAATGGCGAACCTTACAAGTCTAGCGGGGGAGAGTTTGAGGAAAGTGAGGTAGGGTTGATTCCGAAGGGGTGGAAGATTGAAAACTTCAATTCAGTTTTTGACTTGAAGTATGGTAAAGCTTTAAAAGAGGGGGACAGAAGAGAAGGGGATGTCCCTGTCTACGGATCTAACGGGAGAATAGGATTTCATAATAATAGCCTAGTGAAAGGACCCGGCATTGTAGTAGGCCGTAAAGGTAATGCGGGGACAGTGAATTTTGTTGAAAAAGATTTCTTTCCGATAGACACTACTTTTTACGTGCAATTGAAACCCCATTGTATTTCTAGTATGTACTACGCCTATTATGAATTAATTAATCAAAATCTAACTAAATATAGTTCTGATTCTGCTGTACCAGGTCTGAGTAAAAAAATGGTGGAGCAAAACAAAGTTATTATTCCTATTGAGGAGAAAATTGAGGAGTTTGATAGGAGTATAAGTTCTATTTTTCAGTATAAATCTAACTTAGAAGATCAATCTGATAAGTTGAGTAAGATCCGCGACACCCTTATCCCTAAACTCATGTCCGGAGAAATTCGCGTTCGGATAGACGAGCAGGAACTTACTTCAATCAATGAATAACTTACAAACAAATTACTTACCAGCCTATCAACCAGCTTAGGAGGTGTGCCGTGTACATTACATCTTATGCAGAGAGCGACCTGGAGCAAGCGGCGATTGAATGGTTTGAAGAATTGAATTACAACAAAGCATACGGGCCGGAGATTTCCCCGGAAGGGGAATATCCGGAGCGTATGTTCTATACCGATGTCATCTTGGCTGACCGGTTACAGGATGCCCTGACCCGAATTAATCCTGGCGTGCCGCGCGATGCGATTGAGGAAGCCATCCGCATCGTCGAGGTGCCGCAAAGCCCCAGCTTGCTAGTGAATAACCGGGCTTTCCAACGGATGATCACCGATGGGATTGACGCGGAATACCGCACACCGGCAGGGGAGAACCGCACAGCTAAGGTGTGGCTGTTCGCCACGGAGCCTGAACGGGTGGAGGAGAACGATTTTCTCGTCGTGAACCAGTTTACAGTCGTGGAAAACGGCGAGAAACGTCCTGATGTCGTGGTGTTTGTGAACGGCATTCCACTTGTCGTGATGGAGCTCAAGAGTGCCTCGAACGAAGAAGTAGGTATAAGCGAAGCATACAACCAGGTACAAACCTACAAGAGCAGCATACCTTCTCTATTTACATATAACTCGTTTATGGTCATCAGTGATGGAGTGAACGCCCGAGCGGGCACGCTGACTGCCGATGCAGAGCGATTTATGATGTGGCGGACGATCGATGGCAGCGATGTGGCGCCTACTTCTGTTCCTCAACTTGAAGTTCTAATTAAGGGCATGTTTGAGAAAAAGCGGCTCATGGACATCATTAAGCATTTTGTTCTGTTTCAAACTGACGGCGAGAAAGTAGCCAAGATTTTAGCGGGATATCATCAGTTTCATGCGACTAACAAAGCGATAGCAAGCACGGAGCGAGCTACCGAAACCGAAGGGGATCGGAAAATCGGTGTAGTCTGGCATACGCAAGGTTCGGGAAAAAGCTTGTCCATGGTGTTTTATGCCGGGAAGCTTGTCCTCACCATGGATAATCCGACGATTGTGGTCGTAACCGACCGGAACGATCTGGATGAGCAGCTATTTACAACCTTCAGCAAATCGCAGGATTTGCTGCGGCAGACGCCGAAGCAGGCAACCGACCGGAAGCATTTGCGAGAACTTCTTGCCGTCGAATCTGGGGGAATTATTTTCACAACGGTTCATAAATTTAGTCCCGAGGATGACGAAGATACGTATCCAGAACTGACCGCACGTAAGAACGTCATCGTCATGGCCGACGAAGCGCACCGCAGCCAATATGGTTTTCAGGCTGAAATGATTGCTAACGAGAAGACAGGCGAAGCTGATGTGAAGTATGGTTATGCCAAATACATGCGCGATGCACTTCCCAATGCATCTTACATTGGGTTCACGGGCACGCCAGTGGAGCTGAGCGACAAAAACACCCCGGCTGTATTTGGGGATTACATCGATATCTATGATATGACCCGGGCGGTAGAAGATGGTACGACAGTCAAAATCTATTATGAGAGCCGTGTAGCCAGGCTGAACCTGTCTGAGTCCGAACGTCCGATCATTGACAGCGCCTATGAGGAGATTACGGAATATCAGGAGGTTACCCAGAAGGAACGTTTGAAGTCCAAATGGGCTCGGCTTGAGGCACTCGCCGGTTCGGAGAAGCGAATCAAGGCTATTGCCAAAGACATGGTTACCCACTATGAGCAGCGACAGCAGGGCATGTTCGGCAAAGCGATGATTGTGGTGATGTCACGCCGGATTGCCATTGACTTGTATAAGGCTATCATCGAACTCCGTCCGGATTGGCACAGCGACGATGATAGCGAGGGTAAGATCAAGATTGTGATGACCGGTTCTTCAAGCGATCCTGAAGAGTGGCAGAAATTTATCGGCACGAAGCGTCGTCGGGAGTATTTTGCCAAACGGATGAAGGACTTAAATGATCCGCTTCAGATCGTCATCGTGCGTGATATGTGGTTGACCGGCTTTGACGTACCATCCATGAGTACGATGTACATTGATAAGCCAATGAAAGGTCACAACTTGATGCAAGCGATTGCTCGGGTTAACCGCGTCTTTCGGGATAAGCCGGGCGGTTTGATTGTTGACTACATCGGGATTGCAGATATGCTTAAGTCTGCACTTCAGCAGTATACGGAGAACGACCGTAAAACCGCCGGCATTGATACCGATCAGGCGATCGATTACATGCTGGAACGGCTAGATTTGATTCATGACCTGCTGCATGGACACGATTACAGCAAGTTTAATTCACCTAAAGCGTCCGAGCGGATGCAGGCCATTGTAGAAACCGTGGACTTTGTGCTTGGTTTAGGCGAAGAAGGCAAACGGAACTTCACCAACTGGGTGACTGAGCTTTCGAAAGCCTATGCGTTGTGTGCTACTACGCCTGCAGCCGAAGAAGTCAACATGGAGATTGGCTTCTTGAAGGCGGTGAAGTCGGGGATTATCAAACTAATCACGACAGAGAACCGGAAAAAGACGACGGCCGAACTCGACGCTGAGCTGAATCAGCTGATTTCAAAATCGATTATTTCCGAAGAAGTAGTGGATATTATGGAGGCGGCTGGTTTACAGAAGCCAAACATCGCCATTCTGTCCGATGAATTCCTTGAAAGCGTTCGCGGTCTTAAACAGAAAAATCTGGCGGTTGAGCTGTTGCGTCGTCTGCTTCAGGGCAAAGTGAAGTCCTTTGAAAAAGTGAGTGTGGTTCAATCCCGCAAGTTCTCTGAAATGCTAAACGAAGCGATTCGTAAATATAACAACCGTACGATCGAGACGGCGCAAATCATTGAAGAACTGATCCAGATGGCCAAAGAAGTGAATCAGGCGGTTAAACGCGGCGAAGACATGGGCATGGTTGCAGAAGAGCTGGCTTTCTATGATGCGCTCGCATCCAATGCCTCGGCTAAGGAATTGATGGGGGACCTGATGTTGAAACAGATCGCCCATGAGCTGACGCAGTCGATTAAGAACAATATTACGGTAGACTGGACGCTCAGGCAGAATGTACGAGCTCAGATGAAGGTGACGGTCAAACGGCTATTGAAGAAATACGGATACCCGCCGGATTTAGAACAGCTGGCGATTGATATGGTTCTTAAGCAGGCAGAAGTCATGAGCTTGTCGGCTTCGCAAGAGTTTCGATATTAAGGGGAATGGCTATGGAAGCATCAAACTTTGCATTTTTGAGGGAGTTACATCCGGAATTAGCCTCCCTTGCCGAGCAGGCGGAAGGAAGCATTTGGCTGAATCCGCGCGGAACGCTTATGCAGGGGAGACTATTTGGAGAAATACTGGCTACGACGATATCGACTCAGGAAAAGGTGGAGCCGGTCTATTCCATTAAACAAATTGATCGTCTGCATAAGTTGGCGCGAGAGGGACTATTAACAGAAGATATTCGCAATAAATTCGAATGGCTGCGGATGAACGGTAACGCTGCTGCTCATAGCAGCGGCGAAGTTCACCCTGACTTGGCTTTAACGGCACACAGAACCATGTTCGAGCTAGCTGCATGGTTTGTAGAGTTGTATGGCTCTGTTGATTCCGAGGTGCCTCCCTATCAAATACCGATTCAGCAGGCGCATGCTCATCACCAGGTTGAACAGCCTTCAGTTCTGGATACCGGTCTTGTGGAGAAAGTGATCTCCGACCAGTTGGAATCCCGGTTGCTGCCTACCTTGGATGAGAAGTTCCGCTCGATCGAAGAAGCACTCCAGCGCATTGCGGAAACTCGGGCTGCCGCTACAGCAGAAGTCGTAAACAGCCCTGAGCATTCCTTAAGAAAGTCTGATAATCAAGTACAATCTGGGGGCGTTACCACGGCTCCTCCCTCTTCAGAGGGTTCTGATCGAATAGAAATTGCTGATGAGCTTAACAGTAAAAGCTTAACTGTGATCGATAAACGTCCGTTTGGTGGAGCTCTGTGGGTTGTTGGCGGCTGGGAGTTAAAAGAAGCGCTTGGTACATGGAACGCTCAGGGAATCTATTTCCGTTTTGCCAAGAATGGAAGTCAGTCCACAAAGCGTAAGCCTGCCTGGTTCATGCTAGGGAAGGATCCTTCAGCCCAGCGGTGGGTTGCTGTTTCACAAACTATAGAAGAAGAGGATACAACCCAAGCTGATTTGAGAATTGAAACAGTACCTCAAACCAGAGAGAGTGCGACGAATGACACAGATGCTGTCTCTTTAGAAGTGAGTCCCCCATCGACTACATCAACGTCGCCCGTTGAAGCAAAAGTCGACAAGACAAATGTAAACACGACAGGGCAAACCGTCATTGTAGTCGATAAGGAAAAGGACACCCTTCAAGAAGAAATGGTTAGGATTCCTGAACGATTGCTGGAACAGAATTTAAGAGGATTTGCTTCTGATCGATTGGTAGCAATTTCTGAGTCTCTAGGAATTATCAAGTTTGGTGAGTGGAATGAAACACGGTTGCTTGAGCTATATGAACAACAACCCAAACTTCTTCATGATGTCATGGTGCAATTGTGGTTTTTCGGGTTCCAATTTGAGGGGAAACTAGGCAGATTCGTTAAATTACAGCATGATCCAAACGGTGAGTATATAGGGTCTATAGATGATGAAAGTAATCTGGCAGATATTCTAACTCCTGATGTTTGTCGTTTGCTTGGTCGTTTTGGGATCATTTCCCCCCATCAACTTAGCGGTCTCCCTGTTTCTTCGCTGGCGTGGTTACTTCGAGGACGACATGCGGAAACGGTTGAGTGTCTTCAGAAGTTAGAGCAGCATTCGGAACACACAGATTTCCCCAATTCCACGGATCAATTTCATAAGGTCTTTAGACTAAATGGCGAACAGATCGGGATATCAGAAAAGATCTGCGCATTGCGGATAGATGAACTTGAATTTAATGGATGCAATGCTTTGCTAAATGGAATTCAACAAGACTGGAATATTCAATACGTCAAAGATTTGCCGGAAGTGCTAAGTGTTTTACCATCCAAAATTAAAGGTGTTGGGTCCACGGCGTTATCTAAATTTTTTGAGCAATTAAAGCAGTTAGGGAAGAATGGTGATTTTTTCACTCTTGGTGAAGAAGTTGTTGTGCAGCCAATCGATCGTGCAAAACCAGTCAGGATAGAGGGCAAATTTTATTGGCGGAATGAAGAAACACCTGTTGCAGAGGTAGAGTATCAGGTAGCAATAGACAGTTCCTTTTTTTCGGGTGTTAACAAACTATTGTCTGAGATACTTAACGCAGGGATAGAGACCATTGGACAGCTTCCAAGTCATCTTGAACAACTACTGGAATATCCAGGTGTTGGTGCAACAGCGGTTGACAAATTCCATGGCCAGCTAGTTAAAATGTTATCTCAGCATAGGTTGCGGGAGAAGGAGAATCTTGAATGGAACTCAAAGAGTCCTGAAGCAAGGATCGCAGATGCAATTGAGCAAATCGGTCTAACATGGCAGGGGTGGCTTCAGGGGAAGGATAAGACCAGGGGAAGTGAGAGAGATCTGGAACTCATGCGGTATCGATGGAACGCTATTAGAAGGGGTAAGAAAGCCACCTTGGAAGAGATGGGCCAGAACTTTGGGTTGACGCGTGAACGAGTTAGACAGATCTTAATCAAACAGATAGATAAGTTGCAGAAAGATGTAAAGCTTATTGAGGCTGCAATTAGAACAGCTTGTGAACCCTTAAATGGTTTCTTTAAATATCCGTTACAACCTAGGGAATCTTTTATCCATTATATGATTATCGAAACACTAGAACGATCTGGGGTAAACTATCTGGAGTCGTACGGCTGGTGGACCGAAAGGACGACGGAGGAGATTCAGAATCTACAGCAAGAATTACATAGACTGTTAAAGGAAACATGTAAAGGCACGCTAATTACAAACAATATGCTAGAGGAGAAGTTGGCATCCATTCCTGCTAGATTCGTCTTACCCAACGAATTAATTTATTTACTTTCAAGTTCATTTTTAAGAAGATGCGATCAAGGCTATTTGTTAGGCAGTAGCAGTAAAGCCGACATTGTTGAGATAGTACTAAGAAGCTATCCAACTGGTGTTGAAATCTATAAGAAGGCTTATGAATTATTGGAAAAAGCAAATGCTATTTGGCCAGATTCATTTTGTAAAGATAGGGAAATTACATCTATATTCAACAGAGATGAATTTGCAGACACGGCGTATTTATGGGGCCGCGGCACGTATATTCATTATTCTTTCGTCGTACCTAATATAGAATTACTTAAAGAGATAGCAGCTGCTGCTGAAAAACTTCTCGAAGCGCGCAGTCCAATATCAGTAGGAAGATTGTATTCGCAGTTTGAGGAAGCTCTGAACCGATCAAATGTTCCTAATGAGTATGCACTGTATACATTGTTAAGAAAACACGCTTCTTCAACATTACAGTTACGCAAATTTCCTCATATTTGGCATGAGAAAGATAGTTTCCAGATCAATAACTCGGAAATGATCAAGAGTTATATACGTGAGATGAATCGCCCGGTTACCCGGGAGGAAATCGTGCAGGAATTTGTAGAACGGAGAGGATGGAAGAAATTCACCATCGAATATAATCTTTCCTCAGATACGGATTATGTTCGTGTAGATTATGGGATTGTCGCACTACGGGAATTTTATTTTCTGGGTCGGGAAGATTTCAATAAATTATTCAATAAACTCTCTACATTGTTAGAATCTCGCCCTATTATCCATATCAAATTGTTGTTCGAAGAAATGAAGGAATACTGCAAGTCCCTTGATATCCAGTCGGATTCCCTTCTATATGATTTAATGCAAGCTTATACGGATACCGAAACTAAGTTTATCCGATATCCGTTTGTCGTTCGAGCTGGGCAAGAAATTGAGGACGTGAGCATGCAAAATTTAACCGAACAATATATTTTGGAACAGGGATTAGAGGTTCCCCGCGAGCAAGTGTGGGAATGGTTGACCGACGAGTTGGGCGCTCGGCAGGAAACTCTAGATGGTGTATTATTTAATTCGAAAAATATATTTTATTACACACGGGGGCAGTACGGAGAATATATTCATCGCGATAATTTAGGATGGGATGATACCAAAGAACACCAACTATTGAATACGGTGTTCCAAAAACTTCAAGAAGCTTATATCAAAGGACAGCCCTATATATTAGCCGAGCAGATCTTAATTGCTGATGGTTTGCCTACTCTAGATAATGATGTGGAGTGGACGGAAGACCTCATTATTGATGTGTTGAAGAAAGGCAAAAAGGTTGGCTTAATAGGCTCTTATGATTCCATCATTATTTCGATTAAAGACTCCGTAATTCAACGTGAAAGCGACTTTGTAGCTTATATTCTAGATAAAGAATTTGAGGGTCAGGCCCCCGCCAGAGATTTACATCGTAGATTAGCCGAACTAAGATATTCTCAGGACGGGCAGCTACTCTATAACACATTGACGGATATTGAAAATGAGGTTGGGCGTCTAAGAAAAGACGGAGATAAATATATTCTCATTTAGATTAATAGTTCTATACGAGATATGTCATTAACGGCCATAGCATAATTTGCCATGGCCGTTTTCTTTTTGAAAGATCAATACTTTTAAAAAATCGGTATCTTTCGTACCAGAACAAACATTCGCTGACACTATGCTGCTACTTCCCTCCTATATATTATTTATAAAAATGATTCATTCCAATACTAAGGAGGAAGCAATGATAAAATTCAATATTTTTTACATATTTATGTTAATTACATGCATGACAATGTTATTCACTATGGATTTATCGACTTTATCTCTGATATTTGTCTTTTTAACTATTGCGATATGTGTATTAAGCATCATTCTTAATATTAAAAGACGAAGGTAGAAGGAAAATTAAGTAGGATGCTATTCACGTAATCTTGTTTTCTGCAGCTCAAATCAGAAAATCTGTCTTAAGGGGGATTCGCTTGAAATATGAACAAGAAGGTTCATTTCGTTTTAGTGCTGCAGTTATCATGTTTGCTATAGCTGTATTTATAGAGAATATATGGGCTGATCACTTATTCTGATAGTTGGTGGATATGCATTGATTTCTGGAATTGTGAGAGTGAAGAGATCGAGAAAGTAATTTATAGGAACCTATATTCGATGACAATATACTGGCTACGGATTAAGCTATAATATACTAGGAAATAAATACCACCCCCGATCTGGGTGGAACCCCTTAGTTTTATAAAAAAATTCAAGGAGCGAACGACAACGTGACAAAATTGTATTTTGGAAAGTTTGGCGTAGATAAACCTGAACAAATTACTGAGAAATTTTATGCGGCCGGCCCCAAAGGTGATACTTGGTATGGGGGGATTGAATCGGGAGATCTTGTTTACCCGATCTTTGAGGGGAAGGTGATTGGTCTCTGGAAAGTAAAGGGGTATACCAATAAGCCCAATCGTATTAATAAAAACGACCCAGGAGTTGTCGAATTTGACGAAGTTACTCCCTTCAGTACCCCAGTCCCTGTAGCTCAATTTATACGCAACCCAGCATTTTCGTTGGATATTAATCTACTTAACAAAGTAGTGAAGTCAACAAAAGGCTGCGGGTTCTTTGAAATTACGCTTGAAGGAAATCAATCCATAGAATCTATAAATGTGGACTTTAGTCAAAAACAAAACTTTTACATAGCTTTACAAGATCAACCTCTTCCTAATGATGATCAGCAAATTATTGTTGTGATCGATAACCTTCAAAATACCCGAATATTAAGTATCGTTAAACGAAATGCGCTAGGTACTGCAATGTTGTATGAGCCCTTAATGAAATTATATGAGAGCAGAAACAAGGAAGACGAACGTTATACCCTGAAAGAACTGCTGCAATACGCCAATAATGAAGCACCTAATAAAGCACCTAATAAAGCAAAATACATTTCGACTGTTCTTCATGAATTGAACAAGCAGGGTTGGTATGCTGTGTCTAATCCTGTCCAGCTGTACGATAATATTCTAGTCGGTCGCAGAAGGACACCGAGAAGCAAAGATAACAACAGCTCCATCAATCAGCATTCAGATTCATACATTCAAGATATGGATGAAGATGTAGTCGAAATACAAGAGAGTTATAAAAGATATGCAGAACTACTGGAATTTAATCCAAACTTGGTTTTATACGGACCTCCAGGCACCGGTAAAACCTATGCCACGAAGAAGATTATCGAGGCGTTCGAGAATAGGAACAGCAATCAGATGGTTCCATTTGAACAGGTGGAGAGGGAAGGACGAGTTAAGTTTGTTACGTTCCACCAATCCTACTCCTACGAAGAATTTATTGAAGGGATTCGTCCAAGATTCAATACAGATGAAGCCTCTGAGAGCGGCGGATCGCTGCAATATGGCATTGAAAATGGAATTTTAAAGGGCATGGCAACGGCAGCATTTACACAAACCTTAAAATCTGAACTGAAATCGGATCTTCTGTCTAACACCAAGGAAAGCTCTCGAATTTGGAAAGTATCCCTTGGAAAACGAAGCGATGATCAAACTTATGAGCGGTGTAAGCAGAACAATTGGATAGCTGTAGGTTGGTTAAGTAACCATAACTTGACGGGGAAAAATTATGAGGACATTTACAACATCCTTAAGAGCGAGAGGGGACCTGGTGCTCAAGAGCCCGGAAATGATGCAAGTACCTTAGATAGTATAGTGAATGAGATGAATGAAGGCGATATTGTTCTCATATACGACAGTCCAACTACAATCAGAGATGTCGGTGTAATTCGCAGTGGATATAAGTATCTCAGTAATGAATCTTTTCCACATATCCGCGAGGTAGCGTGGCTTAAAGAGTTTGAGCAGCCGTATGATATCTATGACGCTAATGGGCGAACACGTCTGACATTAAAGACGATTTATGAACTAACGCGGCTCAATATGAGTGATATTCAACAGATGATCCAGGCGGAGCATGCAACTGATGCTGCTGCAGCTGTTCAGCAAGCGGATGATCCCAAACCTTACTATCTAATTATCGATGAAATTAACCGTGGCAATATCTCTAAAATATTCGGAGAGCTCATTACGCTAATTGAGAAAGATAAGAGGCAGACGCTAAGCGTGACCCTCCCATATTCGCAGAAACCTTTTACATTGCCGAGGAATCTCTATTTGATCGGAACCATGAATACGGCGGATCGCTCTATAACTGCGTTGGATACAGCACTTAGAAGACGCTTTGCATTTGTTGAAATCGAACCCGATTATAGCGTCTTTACGGATCCGAATCTTAACCTGTCTGCAATGGTTAATGATGTGGTCGATTTAGAGAAACTATTAAGAACTTTAAATGAACGAATTCTGAATCATCTAGACCGTGACCATCGGATTGGCCAGGCTTATTTTATGGATGTTCTATCCATCAGCGATTTGTACCATACTTGGTATTACAAGGTGCTTCCGTTGATAAGCGAATACTTTTACAATGATGCGGCAGCTGTTAAGAAAATTGTCGGGTCCCAATTCTACGATCAATACGGCAGCATGATCTTTCTGAACCCAAATAGAGAGGGGCAGGGAATTTCTGAGTTTGAGCGTGCGTTGATGGACATCTATAAAGGGAAGGCAAATGATGAGTAAAGGTATGATCACCCTATATGAAGATCGAACCCAGCAATGCGCTTTTACATCTGAAGAGCGCAAGGATCTGATGTCACTCGAGAGCATATGGGGAAAGCAGAATTTTACGCTGCATGCGGATGATCGGCTGTTGCTCAAGCATTATGTAGGATTTATATCCACTCCCAAGCTTCAGCTTCAGGTACTGCCTAAAATATTTCATGATTCATCGGCGCACGGTACTCCCGACCAAGAAGTTGAGTTTTCAGCTCAACTGCTGATGCGACTACTTCATTATACCGGTTTTCTATCCGTCCGTGAGCTCCCAAGCCCACAACTCATGCAGCGTTTGGACTACGATATATTGGAATTGTTTATTCATTTATTCCTGGAACAGTTTCTTAAATTATATGAAAGACACGTTCATCGCTCATATGAGGACAAAGAGGAAAATTTGCAATTTATTAAGGGGAAAGTATTGTTTCAACCATCTCTACGGCAAAATTATGGCTTGCGGCATGCCCATATAGTTGCATATCAAGAGTTTACAGAGGACACCTTACTCAACCAAATTTTCAAATCTGTAATGCTAATCATCGGACAAAAGACAAAAAGTGCCGACAATAAAAAGAAGCTGGCGCGAGCTCTTATCTACCTGGAAGATGTCAGTCGAATTAAACTTACTTCCGAGGTGTTTAATCGTGTAAAGTTTAATCGAATGAACGAAGGATATCGGCCGGCATTTAATTTAGCAAAATTGTTTTATTCCAATGCTCTGCCAGGGTTATATGGAGGAGACGATCAGGTATTTACATTCTTATTGCCCCTAAACAGATTGTTCGAAACCTTCGTGTATCGACTATTGGATAACGGAATATCGAAGCATCTCATCGATATTCAGTACCAGAAGCAGGCATACTTGGATCAAGAGCATAAACAGTTTCTTGTTAAGCCGGATTATTTGTTAAGCTCCGCTGCTAACCGTAATGACATACTTCTGGTCGGAGATGCGAAATATAAAAATCCTATATATAACAATCAAGTCAAACCGGCGGAAGCAGATTTATACCAGATGTTGGTGTACTCGATGAAGTTCAATTCTAACGAATTGGTTTTGTTTTACCCGAAATTTATTCGTAATGAATCGGCTGCAGAATACTTAAATCAGTTCAAAATTTATGCCGGAGAGCGGCTTGTTAATTTATATATGGTGGAGATTGATTTGTTAGAAACAGACTTAATTAAGCTTGAGCAGAAGGTAGGTAAGTTGGTGAAGGGAATTATAAATAGTTAACGGAGATCGTATAAACTATCTTTTAATATTATAACTCAGCAGTGTTAGTAGTAGTCTAATATTACTACTTATATACTGCTGAGTTTTGTATACATAGAAAATAATAGTCTTTAAATCTTGGAATCAAATGAAAATGGTTACTTTGGACTAGTCTTCTGGTATTATCAAAATAGTGAATTGTTAAAACTTACCTTGTACATAGGAGGACTTGTAAGTGGGAGTTTTCAAGAACATAGTTACTTTTGGGGCTGCCGGGCGGATAGAGAGGAAGATGGATGATTTTGAGGACCTTAAAGCCCGATACGAGAACATCTACCAGGAGATGGAAACTAAACGTGGGGAAGTAAATAAAGTTCTTGAAGATGTTATTGAAACGAAAGTATCTGCTTTAAAAAGCCTACAAAAAATAAACACCATCTCGAAAAATTTAAAAAGCAAAGATCGAGATATTATTTATCGTAAAGTAGGAAACAATTTCGAAACCGTAGACTTCGCTCGTGTTGATCAAACAATTAGCGCTGGTCAGGTAGCGCTATCAGCTACAAAGAGTATATCAGCTGGTGTAGGCACCGCGTTAGGGGCTTGGGCATTAGTGTCGACTGTTGGAACTGCTTCAACAGGTGCAGCAATCGCTGGTTTATCCGGCGTAGCAGCTACAAATGCTACGTTGGCATGGTTTGGCGGTGGAGCAATCGCAGCAGGCGGTGGTGGGATAGCAGCTGGTACAGCGGTTTTAGGAGGAATTGTTGCTGTACCGGCACTTGCATTATTAGGTGTATTCAGCCATATTCAGGCTGGCAAAAAAATAGCCGCAATTGAACAAGAAATGAAGAAAGTTCTGAATTATATTGATCAGATCGAAGCTAATCTCCTAAAGCTGAAAGTTTTGGAAGAAAGATCACATGAACTAATCGTCTCTATCGATAAAGCCCGCGACGTATTCGAACAGGAATTGCTCCGTACCCATAAGGAACTAAACAAATATGGAAAATGGTCAGAGCTAATCAGATGGGTAAGAAACAAACTATTTCGTCAAGATTACTACTCAGAATCTGACCTGAAATTAATAGCCTATATTGGTGGTCTTGCAACAGACTTTTCCGTGTTAATAGATACACCAGTGATCGATGAATAAATTAATCGATGAATAAATTGGGGGATAGAGATGTTAAAAAAAATATTCCAAAAAAAGGATCCGAATTATCAACTCATCGAAAAGATTAATCAAGTCACAGACATTATACCAGCTCCAGATATTTTCTCTTTCTTTAATCAATTAACGGATGCCTTTAACCAATCCCAATCTACTAAGGTGGAACTTGCTAGAATAGAAGCTATGAAAGAATCTGTTCTGCTAGAGATTCAAAACAAGTATGATTTGTATCATAAAGTTTTCGACCAAATCTTTGATGAGCGAAGAACCGCCATAAATAAATCGTTTGATCTAATCGATAAAGGGCTTGATTCCGGAGATAAGGAACTCATTTCTATAGGAATGCAGGGCTTGAGCAAAATTGTCAGTAGCAGCCCATTTGCAAATATGGAGCAGCTGTCCAACATGCTCAATGGTAACAAAATCATAGAGATTTAAGAATCGAAATGAAATAACATCTAACTCTAATTGATATTAATAAATCTACAATCCTCCAAGATGATTCGTCTTTTACGAATCATCTTTTATTTTCTCGTATTTTCATGTCGAATAAAGCAGATACACCCATTATTTAGTGTTATTATAGAACTAATTGGCAATCGATGTAGGTCTACAGGACTGAGAAACAAGAATTATAGGAGGATATGGAAGTGGAGAGCAGAATATCATGCGAATGGTTGTATAGCGAAACCGTGAACTACGCTATGCAGCAGAACCATGTTCCTGTTATGAAGAGCATCATCTTAACGAATACAACGGGTGAAGATATCAAAGGAATCACGGTGAAGCTAGAATCTGAGCCGCAATTTGCATATGAATGGAAGAAGGATTTGGACATGCTTCCAGCAGGGCAATCCTTGGACTTGGGTACGATTGATTTACTTATGTCGACCTCATTTTTGGGGGATTTATCGGAACGCATATCAGGTACATTGACATTGACGGTATGGCAGAATGACACCGAATTGTTCAAGCAACGCGGCTCGATTTCCGTCCTTGCCTTTGATGAATGGAGTGGGCTTGCCGTATTGCCTGAGATGACCGCTGCTTTTGTTACGCCGAATCATCATCAAGTGGCCGAGATCGTACGTGAGGCGGGCACCATTCTGGAGCAGTGGTCGGGAAGCCCTTCGTTTACAGCTTATCAGAGTAAGGATCCCAACCGGGTACGTATGCAGGCCGCTGCAATCTACTCGGCTTTGCAGAATCGCGGGATTTCCTACTGTGTAGCTCCTCCTAGTTTTGAGTTGATCGGTCAGCGTATTCGTCTTCCTGAGACCATCTTCACGCATGGCCTGGGAAATTGTCTGGATCTTTCCCTGCTCTATGCTGCTTGTATGGAGGCGGTGGGTCTACATCCCCTGATCATTTTCACGAAAGGGCATGCGTTTGCCGGAGTCTGGCTTGTAGAGGAGACGTTCTCGGAGACGGTTCAAGATGATATATCGTTATTAACGAAAAGGCTTGCAGCGGGAATAAATGAAATCTGCGTGGTGGAGTCTACGGCTATGGTGAAAGGGGATCATATTCCATTTGATCAAGCGGCTATGCTAGCCGAGGAGCATCTGAGAGATCCCGATTCATTCGATGGCTTGGTCGATATTCGAAGAGCGCGCGCAGCAGCCATAAGACCGTTACCACTGCGTACGAAGGCGACAAATGGATGGGTCATTGAGGAGACTCGTGAGACGAAGATCCATGAAAGTGCTGCTCCGGAACTTCTGGAAGTGCTGGAAAAACCAATGGAAGTTGATTCGTTGCAGCCTACTACAAGGCAAAAGCAATGGGAGCGTAAGCTGCTAGATTTGACGCTTCGTAATTCACTGCTCAATTTTCGCTTAACCAAATCGAGCATTCCGGTCATTTCTGCCCAGTTGGGAGATTTAGAAGATGCGCTGGCTGACGGCGATGAATTTCAACTGTTGGCTAGGCCCAGTGACTGGGAGGGAGGATAACGGGCGAAACGCCAGCTTGTATCAAAGTGTGAATGCCAGTCACCCACTCGTTAAATTGTTGCAGGAAGAATTCGTCCGGAGACGACTGAGAGCTGATTTGAATACTCAAGACCTAGAGAAAAGAATTGTACATATTTATCGGTCTGCCCGAACTTCATTGGAGGAGAATGGGGCTAACACGCTTTTTCTTGCGTTGGGTCTCTTGAAATGGTATGAATCACCGGTTAGCGAACTTCCTCGATATGCGCCGATTGTGCTGATTCCTGTAGATATTTTGCGAAAATCTTCACGACAAGGCTATGTCATTCGGGCGAGGGATGAAGAACCGCAAATTAATATTACACTGCTGGAGATGCTCAGGCAGGATTTCGGTATCGGCATCGATGGCCTGGATCCGCTTCCGAGGGATGAGAAAGGCATTGCCTTGAAACAGATCTTTAACGTTATTCGACATGCATTAATTCAAGTATCCCGCTTTGACATCGAGGAAACGGCTAATCTCGGATTGTTTTCTTTCGGGCAATTTGTAATGTGGAATGACATTCGCACGAGAGCTGATCAATTGGCGGAGAATCAAGTGGTGGCAAGCCTTATTCAGGGGCAATTACAGCTACAGGAATCTGTGGAAATCAAGCCCGAGCCGCTCGATGAAGAGCATCCGGCTCATTCGTTGATTCCGGTTAGTGCGGATTCTTCACAATTGTCGGCCATTCGCGCGGCGCTTAAGGGGCAAAGCTTTGTGCTGCACGGCCCTCCAGGAACCGGGAAGTCCCAGACCATTACGAATATGATTGCTAGTGCTCTGGCCAATGGGAAGAAAGTGCTGTTCGTAGCGGAGAAGATGGCTGCACTGTCCGTTGTTCAGCGAAGATTAGAACAGATCGGTTTGGGCCCTTTTTGCCTGGAACTTCACTCCAACAAAAGCACAAAGCGAGCAGTCCTTGACCAATTAAGCAATGCGATTGATGTGCAGCGGATACAGTCTGGCGAGTCGTGGAAAAGACAAGCAGATCGCTTGTTCCAGTTGAGAGAGACGTTAAACGGTTATGTAAAAGCCCTTCATCGAAAACATGCTTTTGGCTTATCTTTATTTGAAGCGATATCGGAGTATGAGAGAGCGGGTGAAGCACCGGATGTCGTTACGTTCAATGACGCAGCGATTGAAGGACTGAACCCGGATACCTTGGTTGCATGGAATGACACGGTTGCTCAATTAATCGCAGCCGGGGCTGCCCTTGGCAATCCGGGCACGCACCCTTGGGCGGACTCTAAGGTTACATCCTATACACAGGAGCTGAAGGCAAACGCAGAAGTATTAATAAAGAGCTACATTGTAGAGCTTGAGGGACGTCAGAAAGCGATGAATGAAGCGCTGAAGCATTTCAAGCTTGGAGCTCTTCCGATGACTCAAGACAAAATCTCCATACTTGCACAGTTGTGTGAGCTGGCTAGCCGTGTACCGGATATTAAACCTGCCCTCATGCAAGAGATCAATCTCGAAGAATCGGTTGAAAGGCTAAAGGCTGCAGCACTTCAGGGCAAACGCCGAGACCAGATTAGAGATCGGGTTGCCAAACTATTCACTTCAGAGACTCAGCGTCTAGATGCCCAAATGATGTTATCTACTTGGGATAGCTTGGAGCTAAAATGGTTCCTTCCGAAATGGGCCGGGCAGAATCGCATTTTAAATATGCTGAAGAAAATGACGGTTTCCGGTCAAGGGATAGCCAAGCAGGATGTCAGATCTCACTTGATCGATATCATTTCCCTGCAGGAAGAGGAACAGAAGTTAAGTCGAGCAAGGGACGAATCCGCTCCATTCCTTGGTTCCTCGCTGATCTGGGATGACGAAGGCAAGTGGGACGACATCATGGAGACTTGCGAGTGGCTGAATCGATTGCATGCAGCGTTAACGGCTTGGTATGAAAATACTACCGATGCCCATCAGGCAAGAACACAGATTGCAGAATTTATGGTTGAACTTCGTGGGAATGCTGCGCTGAATCAATCGATACAGTCTGTGCTTCGTAGTCATGAACAAGTGAAGCATCAGGAAAAGGAGCTCCGCGATCTATTGCAGATTGACTTTGAGCTCATGGCACATCAGTCTCAGGATTTGGACTGGCACGATGATCTCCTGGAAAAAGCAAATGGATGGATATCTCATCTAGATGTATTGAGAGATTGGTGTACGTGGCGAAGGGTGCGATCGCAGGCGGAGGAGCAAGGACTTCTCCCTCTTGTCATTCCATACGAAGAAGGGCGTCTATCTAATGACCAGTTGAAGGACGCTTTTGAACGTGGACTCTATAAAAAAATAGCGAATTACATCATTGCGCGTGATGAGCAATTCGTGTCATTCTCCGGCAATGTATTTGAGGAGACCCTACTTCGCTTCAAAGAAGCCGACGAGGAATATACGAGACTAACCCAACAAGAAATTGTGGCGAGGCTTTCTTCGAGAGTGCCTCAAATTACGCAGGAAGCATCGCAAAGCTCGGAAGCCGGTATTCTTCAGCGGGCGATTCGCAGCGGCGGGAGAAATATGTCGATTCGTAAGCTGTTTGAACAGATTCCGAATTTGCTGCCGCGATTAGTGCCCTGCATGTTGATGAGTCCGATTTCTGTAGCACAGTACCTCGATCCTGAACGGTCCCCATTCGATATGGTGATATTTGACGAAGCCTCTCAGGTGCCTACGGCACAAGCGGTTGGGGCACTGGCAAGGGGACAACAGTCTGTCATCGTAGGTGATCCGAAACAGCTGCCACCAACGAGCTTCTTTTCGAAGAGCCGTCAGGAAACGGAGGAAGAGGAACCGGCGCTGCAAGACATGGAGAGCATATTGGATGATTGTTTGGCGCTTGGAATGCCGGAGCGACATCTGACCTGGCATTATCGTAGTCGGCATGAAAGCCTGATCGCTTTCAGTAACGCTCATTACTACGAAAATAAGTTAATGACCTTCCCATCTCCGGATGAACCCGTTTCAAGTGTGAAATGGTGCCCTGTCGAAGGATATTATGACCGGGGACGTACGAAACAGAATCGAGCCGAAGGTGAGGCTGTCGTTGCTGAGATTATCCGCCGCATTAAGGATCCGGTCTTGCGCCAACAGAGCTTGGGTGTCGTCACGTTTAGCTCCATTCAGCAAACCTTGATTGAGGATATGCTTGAAGAAGTACTGAAGCAAGAACCGGAAGTGGAAATGCTGATGATGCAAATGCCGGAACCCCTATTCATCAAAAACCTTGAGAATGTTCAAGGGGATGAACGTGACGTTATTTTGTTCTCAGTAGGATATGGGCCTGATGCAAACGGTAAGGTAAGCCTGAATTTTGGCCCATTAAACCGGCAGGGAGGCTGGAGACGGTTAAATGTTGCCGTATCAAGAGCTAGGTACGAAATGCTGGTATTCTCAACACTGCACGCCCATCACCTGAATGCAAGCAGGATCAGCAGCGAAGGTGTACTAGGCTTAAAAGCGTTCCTTGAGTATGCGGAAAAAGGAAAACGGATCCTGCCTGCAAGCGAGGCCTCATCTCAAGCGCTTCAGGTTTCGCATGTTCACCGAAGTCTGGCCGCTGAGTTGAAAAAGCGCGGATACCAAGCAGATCTCTATGTCGGGGCATCGGGATATCGCATTGATTTAGCGGTATTGGACCCTGAGTCCGATCATTATGCATTAGGGATTCTCCTTGACGGACCGATGTATCAAAATGCAGAATCTGCACGGGATCGAAATATTTTGCGGGAAGAAGTGCTTAAGCAGCTTGGCTGGAATTTGTTGAGGGTGTGGAGTCCGGATTGGTGGGACAATAGAGAAGGCGTAATGGACCGTATTGTGGAAGCTGTTAAGCGAGGAAGAGAGGTCAAGAAGCTACGGGTTCAGTCCCAAGCTGAAGCAGCAGTGACTCATGAACAAGTGACATTTGAACGTTCACAGAATCCTCCCGTAAGCACGGATCATCCTGTTCAACCTGCACAGCCCCAGAAACCGAAAGAGATGCAGCCTTACCATGTCTGCGTTCTGGATGCTGTTTCTTTAGGGGCGGATTGGTTTCATTCCCCAGAATCGACGGAGCTCCTTTTGGGTCAAATCCGAAAGGTCATTCAAGAAGAGGGACCTATCAGCCGGAGTTTACTTACAAAACGTATTTTACAGGCATGGGGCATTACCAGACTGGGGGCACGATTGGATCAGAGGTTTACAGAGCTGTTGATGAAGATACAACCTGCACATACGGAAGTGAACGGAATGACCTTCTTCTGGCCAGAGGGAATAAAACCATCCGAGTATGGCATTTACAGGGTAGCCACAGATGACGCTCAGCGGCGAATGGCCGAGGATTTACCGCCGGAAGAAGTAGCGGTTGCCGTGAAATCCATTCTGTCTTCTCAAATTAGTCTTCCCTATGATGAGTTAACGAAACAAGTAGTTAAGGCGCTCGGATACGCTAGATCCGGCAGTGCTCTGGAGAAGTCGATTAAATCGGGGATTCAAAGAGCTATTGAGCTGGGCTTCGCTTATGAGGATGAAAATCAGCGGGTGGTTGTGAAGTAATTAAACCAAGTTATTCTCTATGTTATCATAAGGCTAATCAAAGGCTGCTCAATGAGCAGTCTTTTTTTTATGCCGATTTTTGGGTTCCGAACTTACGTTTGCTGGCATTCCCATGTCACCACTATTCTTTAAACTATGGATAAATGAGGAATTAGTGATGGAGGAATCCCATGAAACCAAGAAACCGTGCAATGCATTTGGAGATTAAACAAGTCATTGAGAAGTTAGGTTTAACGAGTGATAAAATAACAGAGTTTTATGATGAAATGAAGGAGAAGTATAGGGAAGAGGAGCAAAAATCTGATGAAAGCTGCGATCCCGATCCACATAAAGAGGATTAAACCAATAACGATTTGGTTGTCATTCGGATTAGTAGTAGGTCATTAGTAATGGTGATTAAATAATGAACTTACATCTGGAATGGTTCTATAGAAGGGATTCATCGATTTCTGGCGAATGGATGTATATGTTGACGAGGACCGTCGATTGATGTTGTGAAAATGATTAAGAGGTGATGTTCTCAACAACAAAGTGTTGACGAATGTGAAAAAGCAAGGCGGTTTAGTTTCTTATGTGTTATTTTGCAATGTTCCCTATGAGGGACATTGTTTTTATTTTAACAAGAACACATATTCGATGACAAGGTTTGTTACATAGATATTCTATAATAGAGTGGCAATCTGTAATTGACTAAGCTTAAGTTATAACTTGTCACGAAGCTACTTCAAGGAGAGATAGGGGGATCATTTTCATTTTAAACGATACTATATAAATACACCATACTAGCAAGCAGAGATCTAAAGTCCGCTAAGAGACTTGGAGATCAACTGAACTTTCACCACTATTTTGTTGGAATGTTGAAGTCTCCGACTACTGGAGGCGAACATCTAAGTATCTAGTTTTACCTCTCATAATCCTCAAGTAGAGCCAAAGGCTTAACTTTAGCGCCCTTGCTAATGCCATAATCATTAGCAGAGAGGGCGCTTTTCACTGTTCTCCAGCTCACTGATATAGGAAGGACTGATCTACACGGGATTAGGCTGGGCTCGTCCTGGTAAACTTCGTACCTTTCCGAGGGCTTCGTAGAACCGTGACTCCCTACATCCTCCCACCTATAATAATGGTCATATTACTGAAAACCTCGCTCGTAATAAAGTCCCGTATCTACTGAGAAAAAGATATGCCCTCCCTTTAAATGTTTGTTTAATTATGGGAAGGAATAAAAAAATAAGAAAAAAAGGAAACATTTATTGATCTTAAGGCGTTAATTAAAATATACGGATAATTTCTTCAGTAAGTTATTTTTTAACATCTTAGATCTTAGTTAGGGGTAATGCGTGGCTTGATGTTATGACATATAGAGGGGGGATAAACTTTATCATGTAAATAGGGTCCATGGTCTTGAAGAATATAATGCAAAAAACGATCATTAAAAACTAAAGGAGGCTTATCAAAATGAGACACCGCAAATTTATTCTTACCGCTATATTTTCCTTAATATTTACTGTAAGTTTCATAACACAAACTTTTGCTGCTTCCAGAGATCTCCCCTCATATCCAATTGCTAAACAAGAAAAGGATAGTTGGTGCTGGGCGGCAGTAAGTTCTAGTGTCCTTAAGTTTATGGCGAGTAAAAACGTTTATCAGTGTGATTTCGTAAAGAAAGTGAAGTCCACTAGTACCTGTGCTAATGTTTCGGCTACAACGACGGAAGCTCAGAGCGGTATGCATAGCTATGGAGTATCATCAAACTATTATTCAGGGAATTTAAATGTATCTCAAGTTCAAAGTCAAATCGATGGGGGACGTCCTGTGTACGTTAGTTGGAAATGGAATAGTCCGACAGCGATAGATGGCCATGCCGTTGCTATCTACGGCTATAGCAATACACCTACCTATACTTGGTACATGAACTATCTGGACCCTTGGGATGGAGTAAAAACATCGATGGAATACTCAAAATTTAATGGAGGATCAGGTGCAGACAGAACCTGGAGATGGGGATTAAAGGATTTCTGGCATTACAATTAACTACATTACAAAAAAAGGAGGAAGCTAATAAATGAGACAAGTAAAATATTTTTCTGTGTTCTTGATTAGTATATTTATCTGTTTTATTTCAGTACAAAACATTTATGCTAGTACAAATATTCCAGAAGATATTCAAAAGTATGCAGAAGGAACTGGGCTTGAGGAATTTAAGAAATTAATTCTCGAAGATCCAGTTGGATATGGCTATGCCGATAAAGATGAGGTGAATAATGTTACGCTTGGACCAGGTTTTGAAGTTCATTTGTTTGACGCTAGTAAGTTCAATAATGTTTCTACAAGTTTAATCGATGTTTCAAAACCAACTGGACAATATGAATTTATTGTCATGTCAAATGGATTAGGCAAATCTTTTCTCACCATCGAAAGGTATGAAGATAGTTTCAGAGTAGTGGTTGCAGGAGGAGATGCATCTAGATTGGCTAAGTCATTAGACATAATGACAAATACACTTTCTACAAACAGTGATTACACTGATCCGGTTTTAATTAAAGACGGAAATATTAGGTATCTAGTAGCAAACTTGAATGGTAAAGAAGTAAATATCCCAGACGTTCCGGCAGAAAAAAATGCATTGATGGGTGGGATGGACAATAATCAGTTATGGGATTCCGAAAAAACAATCAGCTTTCTAAAACAAGTCCAGTCACATGGTGGAAATCCTGATGCAGATGGAACTGGAGGTTATCCGATTTTAGAATCTAACGCTTCGAACGGTGTAAACAACTACTTCTTAACCGCAGTCACTAGTTTATTAGTTGCAGCTGTATTTACTTTCATCGTTTACTTGTTATTTAAGAAGAAGCCAATTAAGAAATAAGAATGTTAAACAAGAATAATTTCATAAATAACAAGCCCTATATTTATGATATTATCCCCTTTAAGTAGACAGTGTGTAAAAAGCGCATTAAAGTCTACTTTGGAGGGGATTTTTTCCATGGGCGAAATAAGAAAGACATATGACATCGAATTTAAGCGCAAGGCTGTTGCGATGTTCCTGGAGGAAGGTCTTGGCTACAAGACGGTAGCCAAGACCTTGGGCATCGATGATAGGATGGTTCGAAGATGGGTGGCTCACTACGAGCGAGAAGGAATTGAGGGTCTCAAGGAAAAAAGAGGCACCTCGACGGGTTCGAAGAACGGGAGACCGAAGAAAGCCAAAACATTGGAGGAAGAAGTCCTGCGGCTGCGAGCGGAGAATGCCTTGCTAAAAAAGCTATGGGAACTGCAAAGGGGGCAAGAGCAAAGCGACGTCAAACCTACCAAGCCATCGAAGCGCTAACTAGCAACTTCCCCGTGGCCTTGCTGTGTGAACTGGCAGGTATCGCTCGAAGTAGTTACTACAAATGGGCAGCCAGAAAGAATAATCCAACGCCCAAACAGATCGATGAGCAGGCTCTGAAAGAGAAGATTCTAGAGTGCCATACTCAGCTAAAGGGCATTTACGGATACCCACGGATTCGTGTCTGGCTAAAGAAAACCTTTGGCTTGAACGTCAACCATAAGCGTGTGTACCGGCTGATGAAAGAACTGGGGATTCGTGCGCGTATTAGGCGAAGGAAGCCATACTTTGGCCGTCGGGAGGCAGGGATTACCTCAACCAATGTACTGAATCGGGATTTTAACGCCACGGCACCCAATACGAAATGGGTCACCGATGTGACCTATCTGCCAATCGGCTCTCGCTTTCTGTACCTGTCGGTTATTTTTGACCTGTATAACAACGAGGTGGTTGCCTTTCGGATCGGACGCCACAACAATTTAAAGCTTGTGCTGGAGACCGTACAAGCAGCTGTACATAAACGCAAAGTAGCCAACCTGCTGCTCCACAGCGACCAGGGCTTCCAGTATACTCACAAGGAGTACCATGCTTTTTTGAAGCGTAAGAAAATTAAAGTGAGTATGTCGCGTAAGGGAAACTGCTGGGATAACGCTTGTATCGAGAGCTTCTTTGGACACCTGAAGTCAGAATGTCTTCGACTCGACACTTTCTCGACCGAGGAAGAGCTCGTAAAGGCAATTGAACGATATATCCATTTTTACAACCATGAACGTTTTCAACAAAAACTAAACAACCTTAGTCCGGTTGAGTACCGAACTAGGGTTGCTTAAGGCTGCTTTTTTAGGCTGTCTACTTGACAGGGTTAAGTTCATTATAGCGGCTTGTTTTTTTATCGTGCTAATCTTCTAATATTTTCTTTAGATCATTAATTTCTTCTCTGAGTTTCAAGGTTTCAGCCTTATCAACTGTAATTTTACTACTCTAATGGAAAGTGCATCACCAACCCGACAATCATCAGGTAGCATCTCTTTTGAGATGTATTCGGTTCCACCCTTAACTTTTC
This sequence comes from Paenibacillus sp. FSL W8-0919, assembly GCF_038003785.1. Taxonomy (NCBI): domain Bacteria; kingdom Bacillati; phylum Bacillota; class Bacilli; order Caryophanales; family Paenibacillaceae; genus Paenibacillus; species Paenibacillus sp. FSL W8-0919. The sequence continues at coordinate 41,383 of NZ_JBBOPV010000001.1, read as the reverse complement.
TACGGAATGATAACCATCATTGGTTCTTGTTAGAGTCCGGTGAACCTGAGTACCAATTCTTTAGGTACATTAGGGATCGTTCCGTTGAGCTTTTAAAAGAGCGAATGAGCAGTACAGGATGGAGCTATGTCCAGCAAGAAGGCTCTAATTATCGTTAGTCTCCTGCAATCCTGAATCACTTAGAAATTGCTCGCGAAGCTCTTTTTTATTTTTACCTAAAGCATACTTAACGCTAATATCAACGACATTGCCATGCGAACGAAGTGCGGGGAATTGGTCGGTCCAACGAAAAAACAACCGGATCTGCTTTATAAGTCTTCGAATCATCAGCTCCGCAAGGGGATTGGAATCATCCGGGCATAGGTTTACGGTATTGGGAAGATGCTGCGGATTGTTCTTGGCTATTTCCTCATTGATGGAGCCGTCGATATACTGGACGCTGATTTCCCGATCCTTTCTCTCGTATTCTCGACCGCAGAAACGACATACAGCCGATCCGAACATGTTCAGTGCCACCAAGGGCGAGAATAATAAAGGATAAATTAATCCATCTATTCGCCCCTTTTTTAAGGTATGCCATGTCGTGACTCCCTTCATCCTCCCCCCAATAATAATGGTCATAATACTGAAAACCTCGCTCGTAATAAAGTCCCGTATCTAACTGAGAAAAAGATCCTAGTTTTAAATGACATAGCAAGGCCTTGAGAACCTTTTCCATATAATTGAAGTGGAGTAAAATATTTAAGTTAGCTATGATCGGAGATCGGGTTCAATCCCGAAAGCAAGATGGAGAGGTTGTTATGAGTAGAATTTTGGTCACACCGGAGATGTTGCTGCGCGTTGCAGAGCAATGCTCCAGGGCGCATGAACAGCTGGAAGCAATGATATACATGCTGAAAAAGAACAACATTCATATGCTGGAGTCTGGGTGGGAAGGTACGACGAGATCCCGTTTTTACGTGGATTTTCAGCAGGCGCATCGGGAGTTGATGCAGACCACGGAGCATATCCATCGGACAAGCCTGGAGCTGAGAGGGATTGCCCAACGATTTAAGTCAGCAGATGAGCGGGTACAACCGATCCAAGTTGCTGGGCATGTGCTGGGAACATTCCCTGTGATGAGGGGACCCGCAGGCTATGGGGCCGTAGAGGATATGGGGAGAAAAGCGGAGGAAGCCTGGAATTCGGTGCAGCAGGAAGCCGGGAAGGCATGGGACACCGTGAAGCAAGAAGCAGGGGAACTATGGGAGGGCGTAAAGATCGGGGCCGCCCAATTAGGGAACTCGTTAAAGGATACGGGAATATCCTTGTACGAAGATCCGCTTGGAACCGGGAAAGAGATGCTCTATAATGCAACCATCGGGACGGTCGAGGAAATTTGGAACACGGGGATGTGGGCCGGCCGAATGCTTTTTAGCAATGAGTACCGCGAAAAAGTTGCAGAAGACGTAAAGGTAGAAGTCGATTCAGCAGGTGGTTGGTCCAATTATTTGGGGCAGGCGGCAGCTTTGATCGTTGGGGAGGTTATTCTCAACCGTGCTGGAATTAGGGGGAGAGGCCCGCTGAATAATAAGCATAATGATCATGGTGGCGGTAGTGGTGCCGGTAATGGAAGCGGTAGCGGTGGTGGTAGTGGTAGCGGTAATGGTGCCGGTAATGGCAGCGGTAGCGGTGGCGGTGATGATAGCGGCGATCGTGACGGTGAGAAGTCGGGGAATGAGGGGACGGGTAATGTTAAACCGGTAAAAGAAGTAGAGATTGTTGATAAGAATGGAAGACCAATCGGTGAGTTAGACGAAATCGATTTGAAGAACGGTGTTTTTTATGAAGATAAAACAGCTAAAGGATTAAACATAGTAAATCCTAAAACAGGGTTACCTGCCCAAACTCCTCAGCAGTTTGCTGATAAGCAAATACTAGATAAGACTAGAAAAAGGATAGTTAACCTGGAAGAAGCTATTGCAACTAGACCGACAAAAAATGGTACGCCGGATGTACCTTCACTAGACCAAATCCAAAATATCCGTAAGTTCGTCTTTAGATTGGACGGAGATACACCTGAACTAAGGCAGGCAGTCGAGAACAGCCTAAATCAACTAAGAAAAGAATTTCCTGACCACACATTTGAAGCAATATTTGGAGGGAAAGATTAATGTCTATTGCAGCTATGATATTAAACTCAGAAAACGAGTTTGAGGAAAAATTTTACATTCCTGTAGCGTCAGAAGCTTTTTTCGAAGAATGTTGGATACCTGCTATTGAAGAACTGAACTTAGAATGGATTAATGTTTTTTCCGTTGGATTAGATATGGAGAAAGAAGACTTGCCTTTTGTGATGAAGGAGCTATCTCAGATAAAGGAGTGGGCAAAAACAAATTTACCTAGCGAAAAACAAGAAAAGATAATTGAAAGAATTGAATTACTTGAAGCTGAACTTCCTATCGCTTTTCGAAGAGATGGGGCAGTAGTGTTTATTGGCTAGGTTTCAATAAGTACTGGTGGGGCTACCCAGTGCCGAAACAAAACACTTATACCTATGTTTGGGTAACCTATCAGTTGATTAGTGGCTATTAAACAACCGTGCCTATTTAGATAATATTCTGTCCGCCGTCCACCACGCATCCCCGTTAATCGGGCGGGAGATCACTAAGCCAAGCAAATTCATCTTTCATGCCAGTATGAGGATTAGATCGAATTGGTAATCATCCAATTATTGTGATGAGATGCGGTGAACAAATCGAATGCATTCGGCGTGTGGATCTTTCGTCGCGCGCCTTTTCCGGATATTGCATTACCAGGGCATACGCCAGTTTTGATTTTGATATAATACAATAAACAGCTATACGCAGAGGTGGCGAATGACTTTGAAGAAACCTCGGAAGATCATAGCATTCGGTTTTATTGGCATCGTATTTCTTGTCGTTATGTTCGTAGGTGCCTATATCAATAATATCGGATTCCATAACCTAAAGCTCATGTACACGTTGAGTACTACGGAGAAATTAATAGTTCCAATGGATAAAGTGGGGCATTATCTGGCAAGAGAGGATCGTTCCGTTGAGCTTCTAAAAGAGCGAATGAGCAGTAAAGGATGGAGCTATGTCGAGCAAGAAGGCTCTAATTATTTTTTTGAAAAGGGAAATGAAGAAGCGATCGTTACCTTGCAGCAATGGAATCATAAATATATCATCTATCAGGTTAAAGATAACGTCATCAATATAGCGGACTAGTGAGCAATTATGTTGTACACTTTAATAAACAGACTTTCATCATTGTTATTTGAAATGGTGGAAATTAATTTAATTAATACTTTATCAATTTTAAACGATTAGCGGATTGGCCGATTAATGGACTTAAAGAATTAATAGCAATTGATTTACATAATATAGGAGTGCTCAAGTGGCTATTGAATATTCTCTCAAAACAGAACAAAAAATATCTGAATCCTGTTTATTACAAGAACTAGCTTCAATGGGGTATAAAAATATTGATGTAATAGACATTCCAAAAGGAATTAAAATTAGTCAATTTGAAAAATCACTGGGTCTGTCTGTTTACTTAACGGAGTCTGGCGAATATCCCTATAACGCTTATGACACTCAGTTTTTGAGCAGTGAGTTTGTATTTGAAAGTACATTGAGTATTCGCTTTATAAACAATTTATACAATAATGAATCCTTTAAGTTTGCTTTATCTCTAGTGTTCAATTTGATGAAAAACAATAATTCAAATGCTTTATTTTTATCAAATGGTGATAATGAATTATCTTTCTTTACTAAAGGACATGTATATTTGGATAATTCATCACATGTCTGGGATAATGGTTATTTTACTGAAATTCTTAAGGGATATAGATATAGTAATTTTGATGGAAAATTTATAGATTAGAGAAGGCACTGCCTGGTGACGAATGAACCCATCTTCAACGAATAACACATTTAACTCAAGTAATTTTTATCTGACTTTTGATTATAAGGACTAAAAGGAGAGAAAGAACTGTATAGAATACTTACAGAAAAAGACGAAATTGACAAACTGGTGGAATCTTATTTCTGGGTTATTGAATTCCCAAGGGCTTTGGAGTATTTTGGGGATATTGAGGGACATGGGTATGGATCAGGTCCACTAGAGGTACAATTTTCATCTTATCATGAGCCAGAAGAGGAGTATTACATTGGGGATAAGAAAGTGTGCTTTATAGGAGAGCCCCCAGCTTCCGACGAAAATGTAATGGCAGTAATTGAGTATGATAAATTTTATAACTACATAATTATTTTTAGTGCAAAACATCTTGATGAGCACCCTGAAGATAAAAATAAGATTAATACTTCATTAGAAAAAATAAAAAACAGATTAGGTATATAACTTGAATAAAGATCGCAAAAACCTGCCAAGCCACAATGCGAGCTATCCGTCCGTATTGTGGTTTTCTTATAACCGTGTGCCGCCTTCCAACTAGTACAGAATGAGTGGGGCGGCTGAACCACCTCAAATGAATACCGATAAAAAAGTCGATTATTATTTTGATATTGACGAAAATCCTGTGGGTAAAGGTTCGAAAGCAATAAAGGACGGTGAGTAAGTATGAAAATAGCTACTTTTATTGAAGAATACGATCTGCATGACAGTCTATTAGAAAATATTGGTATTAACGGCGAGAAACTGGTTCTCGATATCGATCTCTGTAATTGGAGACAAAAAAATTACAGCCCCGAGGAAGATGAAATGAAAGTAATTAAGGTTACTTTTGAAAATGTACAAAGTTATCATTTAGATTCAACAAATGATACGGTAGATTCCGATTCAATCTTGGAGATCAGTTGTACGGATGTGGATTCTTCTTCAATTTCGAAAGACATAAAAATCGTCTTTGAAGGTGAAGAAGATATAAAAATAATGACATTTAGAAGTGATAATGTAACCGTAGAGTAATTAGTATAACCTTGATCGAGTGCTCGTCACTCAGTCAAGGTTTTTCTTTTGCCCTATATTACCTTCTTTCCTTAAACAATAGAACGCTCTAAAATTGAAACTCGTGCGCTAAAAAGGCATACTGAATCAGCAGATGAAGAAATAGATCGTATTTGAATACCAGTAACTCATGCAACTTTATTGGTAACAAATACATGAACCTCATGCGCATAGTGCTTATTTCAAATAAAGTACCTCATGAAAGTAATTCGGGAACGAAAATCTCCCCTATACTCATAATTTGGACCCCTCTTGTCAACAAACGGATGATCTCATACAATCTCATAGAAGCAGGAGACATGCTGAATAGCAAGGGGAAGCCGGGAAGGCATGGGACACCGTGAAGCAAGAAGCAGGGGAACTATGGGAGGACGTAAAGATCGGGGCCGTCTAGTTAGGGAACTCGTTAAAGGATACGGGGATATGGGCGGGCCGAATGCTTTTTAGCAATGAGTACCGCGAAAGAGTTGCCGAAGACGTAAAGGCCGAAGTCGATTCAGCAGGTGGTTGGTCCAATTATTTGGGGCAGGCGGCAGCTTTGATCGTTGGGGAGGTTATTCTCAACCGTGCTGGAATTAGGGGGAGAGGCCCACTGAATAAAAAGCATGATGATCGTGGTGGCGGTAATGGTGGCGGTAGTGGCGCCGGTAATGGAAGCGGTAGCGGTGGTGGTAGTGGTAGCGGTAATGGCAGCGGTAGCGGTGGCGGTGATGATAGCGGCGATCCTGGCGGTGATGGTGATAAGTCGGGGGATGAGGGGACGCCAAAAGCTCATTATTTAAGAACAGTTAATAAATTTGAAGATCAAATTCGAAAAGAACCCTTGGAACATGGTCAGTTTTTTGATAAGAATGGTAATTTAATAGGAGAGACTGTTGTTGGTACTGAAAAGTCTATAAACTTAAGTAAGCATAAAGATATCGCTAAAGATACGGTGTTTACTCACAACCATCCTACAAATGGACCTTTTAGCCTTGAGGATATAGCCACAGCAGTAGATTTTAATATGGCAGAAACAAGAGCTGTGTCACCTAATGGTACTACTTTAAGTATGAAAAGAGGGGCAGACGGTTGGAAAGTGAATGCTGAAGAATTAGGAAGTACATTCGCTAATGTTCAAAAAGAACTAAGAAATGATCCTTTAGCCCAAGAATATTTTAAAACCGGTAATAAAGATGCAGTATGGGATATGCTATTTGACAGAGTTGCCGAAAAAATAGGTGGGGAATATAAAGCTCATAGAAAGTAGGGTGAAATATGAATAAAGATTTTCTATACAGTAAGCCATATGTCCCAGGAATAATAGACGATACACCAGTGGATTTGGATTCATGGTTTCTAGATGATTCAAGAGAGAGGATGGAAGAGAAATTAAGAAACAGTCCTCTTTGTGACCTAATTATTGAGTTTATAAATATTTTCAAAGATGGCGAACCGAATTATCAAGTTCTCTTAAGTTTATTAGGTGAAAAATTTGTTAAGGAAGTTCGAGGTGGAAAGAATGTCTATTGTCAAAGTGATATTTTGCGACCTTACAATGATATAAAAAGAATTGAGATAGAAATTGATGAAGAGAGTTTGATTATAAAAAAGATGAATGTATATATTAATCTAGCTTCATTTGTAGTGTTTGAGAAGGAAATAACTAGCCTATACGTTGATGTTCACATACAAAAAACAAATGATGCCTTCTCGATTTCTGTCAAAGATAAGATAATCACTTTATTAGCGATTTAATTACAGCCAGTTTCCATTGTGAAGAGTTTACATTATGACAACAAGATCGTACAATACAAACCAAACACTAACTGATTCAAACACTTGATAAACTTTCAAAGCTCTTTCCAACTTGTTTTATGAGTAGGAATGAGTTTTTTTTGCGTGCCTAAAATCAAAGGAGGAAGAAACGAATAGCAAACGTGAACAGGTAGTGGCCGAAGGATTGAAGGAACAGCAGCCAGCACAAGAAGCAGAAAAGGAGGTACGCTCTATTACCCAAGCTCGCGTAGTATACGAACAGCTTATGGATGAAATTCGTGGTTACTGTCAGCAGGCAAGGCAATTACGTGAACAGGAGGCAGAGTTGCAGCGATCAGGACGTACAGATTTTCAGGTTAGGGAGGAGATTCAGCAGTTGTAAACAGAGCGGAGCGATCCAAATTCATTTGGAAAATTGAATAACGAGTTTGAAAAAATAATCGCAGATGGTTATGAACGATTTATTTATCTAAGCTTCACTAGTGGACAATATTGAAATCATAGCATTAAAAATAGTGAGGCTGGCTTGTACTGAAATGATCTGAACAAGCCAGCACCTACTATGAGAGTTATTGTTGTTTTTGTTTGTCACAATAAGTATAGACAGAGTTACATATATGGCCGGTGATAGGATCTACTCCGTATTGCTCAATGTACCTATTTCGTATCTTTAAAAGCTGATGACTTAACTCTAAACCTATGGTGAATAAATGTTCTTTCTTTCCATCATTCGCTTGGTTTATACAATGGGCATAGTTCAAAACGGAGCAATGAATAGCACGAATACTTCTGAGTAAAGATTCACGACATTGCATAAGATAGTCTCCTTTACTGTTTTATGGTGTTAGTTCATACTTTTTTTCTCATTTCTTCCGAAGAAGATTCTTTCACACCTTTCTGATGAAAAGATCGAAGAAGTAGATTCATCGTCTTATCTAATTGGGCTAGCCTCCTTTCCAATCCGTCCATTTGCTTATTGAATTTCACGAGAATGGATTGAAGTAGGATTAAAGATAAAGCGATGGGGAATCCAACATTACCAATGAGTTGCACTAGGGCCTGGGTATCCACTATATAACCTCCTTTATGTTAAGTATTACTGATATAATAATATATAACGTTACGTAACGCTACATATTTTTGGTCTATAATAAAAGTATACAGGATAAGGAAATATTCGTAGATTTACTAATATTAAATAGACCCAACTATTTACCAATATTATATTGCGTAACGTTACGTAATATGATATTATACGAATACAGCAACATTGAGGGAGTTGGTTTGAAGGGATATCAACCCATTTCCTCTTATATCCCATGTTGCCATATATCAAAATTCAGATTAGGAAGGATGATTAATATGGCATTTACAGTTGAAACGTGTCCTCCATGTAATGCCCAAGGTTGGGATGTCCACGATATTCGAAATAGTGCAATTCAAAAATGGCGTTATTGGGCAAATGTTTATGGTAGCTCATACAGTGTCAATCCTGGTCTTTTACTATCTGTCATTAGTATTGAAACAGGTGGGGTAGTAACCGCAGGTCCTTATTACGGGTTAACACAAATCGGTACTGACATGCTGAATACGTATAACAAGGCGAAGAATACCAAATACACGACTGCAGACCTTCGTGGTAACGGTAGTTTGGTTACTACAGAAAACGCAGCCGGGGCTTTGGGCATCAAGATCTTTGCGGAATTTATCGGTAGGCTCATCCGGACATTGGATGGAACCAGGGATAACTACACCAGCGAAGATCTGGTAAAGCAATCTACGACAAACTGGAATGGTAGTATTCCATCATGTGGTGGAGAAGTCCTTTATTTCACACCTTTTACTGCTGAGAATGGAGGTACAACAACTACCCGTGCAACTAGAACGTCACATACTTGTTATGGGCAAAGCGTATATAACCTAATGAACTATGCCAGTGGATGGTGCGGTACTTCCCCATGGTATAGCCGAGAGCTGCCAGCAGTTTCTTTCACGACAACATATAGAAAAGTAGTGGGCAAAAACACTTAAAAGTTACAATTTTGAAAAGCGGAGGAGACATTTATGTCCTTCTCTGCTTTTTTATGTATGATATACTATTAATTACTTGATCAATTAGGATTTAAACTAACAAGAATTGAAGGTGATTAAAATCAAAGTTTGGCGATACGTTACCATCATTGGATGTTTGGTCCTTTTATTATCTGCGTGTAACTCGCAAAGAGGAGCAAAGGCAGTAGATTTAGATTCATCTTATCAGGAGTGGAAGAAAGAGGTTACAAATGCACTTGATAATCGAGATTACGTATTTCCTGCCTACGATGAAAAGGCAGGGCCCCTTGAGTTTATATATGATCCATCATTACCAGATTTTTGGTTCGAATTGTATCGTTCCAACGATTATCGAATCTCCAAGGAACTAAGCGGCGTCCACACAGTGCATGATCGCTACTTTCACTACTCATTAATTGAAGAAGTACCAGATAAATCTGAGATTCTGTCTCCTTACAGTTCAGACACACAAATCGAAAGAGTACCTATCAATAATGAATTGGCTATTATTAACAATAATATATCTGAATATCAAAGTGGTAACATTATCGTTTATGAAATAAGTGAGGATCCGAAAAATACCTATAAACCCAAAAAAGTGGTAGAATATCTAGGAAAGCGTAGTATCAAATCGGGATTGGTTCTGCTTGTGAACATGGAAGGACGCATAAACGTAGAGGTTTATCTTCCTGTCAACGAGCAGGCAGCGCGACTGATTTTCACGGTAGAAGATCTAGGTGAATTAGAAACATTCATTGGTATGCCTGTTAAATAAACCGTAAGGGTTTTTAAAAAATCCGATAGCCTATTTAGCCAGAAAAGGAAAGGGCTCGCTTTATCGATAGTTTTCTACTAATGAAACAGCTCACTTAAAGCTAACAAAGTTAGGTAGCTATAAGCCTATACTGTTCATTATTTATAGTTTAAATATTGTAAGAAATATACAGGTTTGAATGGAAAGTTAAATCCATTAAACTCGAAATAAGGCCCCTCTGACGGTAAGTGAAGTTCCCACCCCTTAGAATAGGCATTGGAAAAACCACTTGGTTTATCCGGTGAAATTTTAGGGGGTATTTTTTATGCCAGCTAAGAAAGGTCAGAAGTTTAAATATTAAACTGAGTCTTTAAAAGTTGAAGCGATTCGTTTGCTTATTGAGGAAGGATGGAGTTACAAGAGATCACAGCTTATTTTAATATCCTAGATCAGGGCAGGGTTAAAATGGTTGAGAAAATATCGTCGTGAAGAAGGAAAGGCTATGTTTAAGGATATTCTCTGCTGATCCTAAGAAGCTTCCGACCTATTCTAAAATTAGGCTCTGTCTAACAAATCATTGTCTTGACCAGGGTGCTTGCCGTTTTTCCAACACTTCCATCTGTTTATTGAATGACTAGAACTGATTGGATAGGGTTAGGGGCAAGTTGGAAACGGACATTTCCAATGAGTTGTATCATTGAGCCGAAATCCATAAATGTACTTTCTATTGTTAGCCATGTTGATATTCATATTACGGTGCGCTATTATATAAATAACATAAAATATGTGTTATAATAACACAAGAGATATGTTATGAGTGGGAGGAGTAAGAGTGATTAATAAAGAAAAGCCCCCTAGACTGACGGTTTATCTTCCTGATCCTGCGAAAAGCGAACTGGAACAAATGGCAAATCGGACGGGCCTATCCCAGTCGCAATTGGTGGTTATGGCTACGCTAGGTCTGTTAGCTAGTTATAAGGCTAATGGTAATGGGATTTTTACAGAATTATTCAAAATCGATTCCAAGAAAGAAAAAGATATGTTGTAGTACGTAACGTTTCGCTATATAATAACAACAGCGATAAGGAGGGTCCGTATGAAATACATGATTAACCTTTTTGGCTATAATGTGGATTGCGAAATTAGGGTCAACAACGATGGCATAAGTATTGAAATACCGGAAGAAAATCAACTAGCCCTTAAACAATACTTAATTCGCGTACTTCCTAAGTACGGTAGAGAGGCCTCAACTGACTCGCCGTTGCAGTTGTTAGTAGAACTTGCAATTGATGCTGAGCGAACATTAGAAGGTCGTATGGTTGAGCCTAAGCTTAAGTTGCCATATGAATTCCAACCGGAGATCAAAGAAAAGCTGATTGAAGCGGCTGCTTTGCAGGACATGTCCGCGACGCAACTGTTAATTCGTATCATCGAGAAAAAGTACCAAGAAGTCATGGAACAATAGGAGGGGAAGGTATTGGCTTACGGTAACAAGGTAAAGTTCCATTATGATGTTCCGGCCTATATAAAAAAGCAGTTGGCTGAAGCTGCCAAGAAGCTTAACATGACAGCTACAGACCTGCTCTCGAAAACGATTGAAGAAGAACATGAACGTGTGATGCAAGAACAAAAAAGGAAGAGGTCCACTAAGCAAGATTGAGCTCATTCAGATAGCTTTCAATGAAAGCTATCTGTTCTTTTATAATGGATTGATAAGAGTAATCATTTCCGATATGGTCAAAAGAAAAAAAGTGGCAAATTGTATGCGTTTCCAATTGATTTTCTTCTACTAAACAAATGAGCATATTCGGAAAGTTCTCACTGATCTTGCAAAAGAAGTTAGAGGTAGGACTTGACTCCATTATATCTATGATATGTTGGTGAAGCTCCCTTGATAGTCTTGGTGGTTTCAACCAATCGGATTGATTAATAGAGAGTTTGCCCTGGAAAATTACCATATGTCATGCCCCCTTTTGTTTAATCTAAACTAGGATTGTTAATTATACGAAACGTATGTTCCTGTTCTGGAGATAAAGTTTCCTTTATTGTAAAATTTTACGAATCCCGTTGCTATAATGTTTCAAATTATCGAGTTACATTTTTGCAATAATATTACTTTTTTGTTTATAAAATGATTATATCATATAACGTATCGTTACGGAATATTTCATCGGCAATGCAATTTCCATTTAATAAAAAAGAAGTTTGTTTAATTATCAGAGGATTTTAATAGTGGATAATAAGCAATTGTAGGTAGATATTGGGCGAGGGTTTCTCTTTTGGTTTTGGAAAGATTAAATTCTGAGTGCTCATACCCGAAGTTGTAAGGAAGGCACTTTGATTTTACCACCCACTGTCATCTCATACCGCTGGTTCGTACAATTTCTAAGGGTATTGTCTCCAACCATCCCTGCTATTAGTATCATATAGGTAAGTGACCTGACCTACATTTTTACGTACACGAGGGCAAACAACGACATATGGACCGTTATAATAGGAGGCCAGGTGCTTCGTCGAACAGCTATCGAACAGAAAGCAATATCAAATAGAGAGCTTTTGGCCCTATAAATGAACGAGGGGGAGGGGGGAATGGAACTGAAACCGTTAAGTTTATCGAAGGAAATACGAGAAGGCAAATTAAGCGATCTTGAAATTATCAAGTGTTTAGATATTCCTCATCATCAGGTCTTAGTCAGCGCGATAAGCCAAATTGTCAGCAGAAGACTTGGTAACGAAGAAATGATCTCGAAACTAGCAGAATTAAGTAAGTTTAGAGACCCTAAAGTGAATAAGCTTTTTGGAGTTGATACATTGGGACATTACAGTATAGCAGCACTTCCAGCAATAAACACAGTTGAGTCGAATAAGAAGTATGAGGAATTAATGAATGATCTAGATGACTGGGACAAAGAAATTGTCCAAAGAATTGGCGAAGGCTTGGATAATTGATGCTGGAGCAATAGGCAGTTACAGGGATTAGAAATAGGTCATGATCCGATCACGGTCAACCTATTTCTTTTGTTCAATTACTAGGTTAATCCTTAAACCAGAAAAAAGGACACCAAGCCCCTAAGCAGACCTCGTGCCCTTAAATCAACGGATTCCTATTGCTCGTCGTGCTTCTTGTTATTTCACGAATGTATCCGGCAGCTTCAGGGAAACGACAGCATCACCAGTTTCCTGCAACCCCGAATCACTTAGAAATTGCTCGCGGAGCTCTTTTTTATTCTTACCCAATGCATACTTAACGCTAATATCAACGACATTGCCATGCGAACGAAATGCAGGGAATTGGTCCAACGAAAAAGCAACCGCATTCGCTTGATAAGTCTTCGAATCCTCAGCCCCGCAAGGAGATTTGGAATCATCCGGGCATAGGTTTACGGTAATGGGACGGTGCCGCGGATTGTGCTTGGCTGTTTCCCCATTGATGGAGCCGTCGGTGTACTGGATGCTGATTTCCCGATCGTTCCTCGTATTCTCGACCGCAGAAACGACATACAGCCGATCTGGAACGGCTTGATTATTCTGGTTGACGGCATCTCTCACCAAGAAAACGTATTGGTAGCGGATGCTGATATTGTCTTCGATCTCCGAGATTTCGGTCAAAGGCTCCGTGTTCACGGATTCGGCGGATTTGATCCCTTCCAACTCATAGATTGCGCTTAATATTGATTCGGGGTCCGTGTTCAGCGGGACAGTTTGTTTGACGGACGTGCTGCAGCCGGTAAAAAGGGCAGCGAAGGCCATGAAGATGGCTATGATATATCGGTTCTTTTTGCGAATCACGCCTTTCCCAATCCTCCCTTACAACGGCATGTACGATCATGGTTAATATATGAAGCTATCAAAACTAAGTTAATAGAATTCAGGGCATAATGCAAGCCAGGACGGTACGTAGGGAGGGGTGAAGGCGAAGACGGATCAAAGATCCTTAATGGCTGCGTGAAAAGTTACCTTTAACCGAAAGCCGAATCCAGAACTTGAAGATCCATCACCACTTTCTGCATTGACGGTCCGATGTATTGTTGAACATGAAAAAAAGGACACCAAGTCCTAAGCAGACCTCGTGCTCCCAGATAAATTGGTTATTGATGCTCGCAACATGACCCATGATAGTGGATCGGTTGAACTTCATAAGAAAAACAGGAGATCATCTCTCGCAAACAGAGGCAGGTCTCCTGTTTTTCTTCATGACAACTTTCAGTAAGCTGATGCCTTATATTGATCGCCGGTATTCGCTCGGCGACATCCCGGCGTAATTCCGGAATAGCTTAATAAAATAGCTCGTATGCTCATATCCGAGCTGCTCGGAAATTTCCGCAACGTTTAAATCGGACTGGTTCAACAACTCCTGGGCTCTTTCCATTTTCGTGCGGGTGACAAATTCGACGAAGGTTTCTCCGGTTTCCTGCTTGAAAATACGACTGAAATGAGACGGGTTCAGATTCAAGCGATGCGCCATTTCCTCCATGGCGATTTTCTCGCCCATATGGAGGCGGACGTATCGTTGCGCCTCGGCAATTTCCCGGCGTACGACGGTTTGTTCCCGAAGCGACTCGATTTCGACGGATTTTTTTTCGAGAAATTCTTGGAGCCATTCCAGCAAATGGTCCAGCGTTTCAATCGAGGCAATTTTCCGCTGGAGCCTTTCGGTATTGAAGTTCGTGACGAAGTTTTGCATGACGGTGTACTTGAGCTGGAGTTCCATGGTCATTTTGAGCACCCAGCATTTTACCGCCTCCACAGGATAGACCTTGCTTTCTATAAAACCTTTCCATTCTCTGACGGCAAGCGAAATCCGGGTCTTGTCCCCGGCAAGAATGCAATCTTTCAAATCCTGCAGGGCTTTGGAATAATGCAGGAAAATATCCTCTTTCGTCGTCTCCAGGGGCTGCATGTTGGCATAAACGCGCTCGCCCGAATAGAATCGAAACGTTGCGGCATCAAGCAATTTCTGGATCTCTTTTTTCAAATGAAGCAATTCGCGGCTCACTTCCCCGCGGATAAACGAAATGCCGATGCGCAGATGTTGAAACATCTGTTGTTGGACGCGAGACAGTTCGTCCTGAACGTCCTCATAGAGATTCCGTGTCAACGTATGCGGGAAGGGGAACAGAAACAGGTATTGGCGTTCGTTCAGGACAAACAAGAAGCTTCCGTTAAAACGAACTAATTCCTGCAAGGCGTTATGGATCACAAACTGCATGTTGACGGCTCCGCCGAACCGGACTTCCAATTCGGCGGCTCTCTCCGGCAGGGCCAGGACTGGCAGATAAGGGACGCCGTCACGGAGAAGGATACCGAAATTTTGAAATTCGTTCGCCCATTCGGCTTCGCTCCAGACCGGTTGTTCAAGAAACTTGCGGATCAATCCGGATCGAATGGCGGAAAGATGTTGTTGGATTTTCTTTTGGAGCTGGTTCCGGTCGTGTTCCAAGTCATTTTCCACGGTCAATTGGTTCGTCAATCGGCCCAGCACGGAAACGACCTGATCAATCCGAAGACTCTCCTTTAAAATATATTCGCTCACGTTAAGTTTTACGGCCGTCTGCGCGTAGTGAAAATCTTCGTGGCAGGACAAAATGACCGCCTTCAACCGCGGGTTGGCTGCGCGCGCTTTTTCGATTAATTCCAGTCCGTCCATGACGGGCATTCCGATATCCGTTACGAGAATGTCCGGACGATGAATTTGGCAAGCTTCCCAGGCTTCGCCGCCGTCGGAACAAACGGCAGCCAATTCCAGACCTAGTGTCGGCCAGGGAATGCCGGCACTCAAATAATCCAATACCGTATAATGATCGTCGGCGAGAAGAACTTTAAACACGTTGATCATCCTCCCCTGCATTCTCGATCGGCAGCAGCAGCTCCACAGTCGTGCGCCGCCCGTATTCGCTTTGAATGTTCATTTCAAACCGCTCCCCGTACAACAATTTCAATCGGCTGAAGACGTTGATCAGGCCGATACCGTCAGAAGAGATCCGTTCGCCCAAGTTCTTCTGCGCGATGAGATCCTGCTTTTGATAGCTAAGCCGCTTCTTTAATTCCTCAAGCGTATCCGGATTTATGCCCAAGCCGTTATCCTCGACCGTGATGTTTAATGAAGCGCCGGCGGTTTGCGCACGGATCCAAATCATCCCCCCATTCTTCGAAAAGCCGTGTTTATACGCGTTCTCGATAATCGGCTGCAAGATAAAGCGGGGGACGGTAACGGCAAACGGGTCCGCATGGATTTCCCAATGAATCTCGATCGGAAATCGCGTAGTAAACTTCATTAAGTCCGTATATTGTTTAGCTGTTTCCATTTCGGCATAAAACGTGACGAATTCATCCTGCCTAAGACTTGCTCGGAGCAACGAGGATAGCGACTCGACTGTGACAGCGTTTTCATCATCACCTCTCATCAACAATTTCAGTCGGATCGAATTTAGAACGTTAAAGAGGAAATGCGGATGAACTTGCGCCTGCAGCATCGCCATTTCGGCTTGACGCTTCAATTCCTGCTCCATCTTCACCTGCGTCAGGATTTGCTGGATGCGGTCGAGCATAAAGTCGAACGAACGGCCGAGCCGGCCGATTTCATCAGGTCCGCGAACGTTGGAACGCACGCTTAAATCCCCGGATTCCACTTTCTTGGCCGCCTCCCCGAGCGCCAGAACCGGCTTGGTGAAGCGCCTCAACAAATAGGTAAGGGCGAGCAAAAAGCCGATCGCGAACATGGCTTGCAGAAATAGCATCGTTTTATAAATCCCGTTCAATTTTCCCGTAAGCTGTTCGTAAGGAGCCACGCTTACAAGCTTCCATCCCGAAAAACGAAGCGGGAGCGAAAGAAGCAATTGATTTTCTCCGCCGATTTGAATAATCTCCGGCGAAGCTGAAATAGGATGCGGCAGCACGTTCTCGAACCGGTCTCCGATCCAATCGGCATGGCGATTCGATAGGATGCGATTGTTCTCGTCTACCAAATACACGTCCTCCTCCATATCGGCAAAGAGCTCACGAATGCTGTTTTCCGTGCGGCTGACCACGAGGTAGGCAAACGGCGCTTTATGAACGGTCTCGGTCAATGCCCGCGCGGTCATATAAACATATTTCTGTTCAGGGTACAGCGGTGGCAGGTAGTTTTCCAGTCCGCCTAAAAATAATGTCTCGTAAGGCGTCAAGCGTTCCGCCCTGGGAAACCAGTCCTGCCGGAAAAAGCGCTGTGGCTGAAAGTCGTAGAAGGAGTAATCGGAATATGCCCGGCCGTCCTCTGTCAGCAAGGTCAGGCGCAGGTCCTGCTTCTCGCCGGCGACCTGCTCCAATCGGGTCGTTAGCTGCCTCGCGGCAACCGGACTTTTTTTCGCCTCTTCCAATAGTGTTTTAATTTCCGGATCCAATTGGACGAAGTTCGATATGGACACCATTTCCTCCAGTATCGCTTCCACTTGAGATTGCACAATCATGAGCGATTGCTCCGCTTTTCCGAGCGTGTGCTCGCGAATGATGATTTTGGAGTATACGCCGGTGGTGTAAAGCATGCCGATGGCAGGCAGTACGAGGCAAGCAATGGATGTAAGAATCAGTTTTTTTCGCAGGGACACATGCTTGAAATTCAGTCGGATGCGCATTCGTTGTCGATCACCTCGGCCACAATGAATCGATTGCTTTTGCGTGATAAGTAAATATTAAAGCATTCTGTGGACGGTTTCATTCAACATTTTTTTCTATGCGGGAAAAAATATCGCAAAAATCTTTTCCGATTAGAAAAAATCGTTTCATGTGCACCGGATACACCGATGTCTATAATGAGAAAAAATAGAGAATGTAAAAGAGGTGATGAGGGTGATCCGAAGACGAGCGTTTTATGAGAACGTTACCGGATATTTATTTATTTTACCGATGCTGGTCTTGACGATGACCTTGGTCGTCATCCCGATTGTGCTGTCGGGGGTAATCAGTTTTACGGACTGGAATTTCATTGCGGGCATTGGGGGGCTGAACATCGTCGGGTGGGACAACTACACGGAGTTGTTTCGGGATGAAGCGTTTCACCGTTCCTTGCGAAATAACATCGTGTTGATCGCGGTCGTTCCGGTGTCCATGTTCATTGCGATGGTGCTCGCGGCACTGATTAACAAGGGGACGTACTTCAAGAGCTTTTTCAAAGTCATCTATTTTATGCCGTTTATTTCTAGTATTGTTGCAATCGCTTTGCTTTGGAGGGTGCTGTTCCATCCGAACAGCGGACCGATTAACGGCTTTTTACGGTCGATCGGTATCGATCACCCACCGATGTGGCTGGCGGATCCGAACTACGCGCTGATGGCCGTCATGATCATCATGATCTGGACTTCGCTAGGGTTTAACATGATCATTTATTTGGCCGGACTGCAAGGCATTCCGAAGGATCTTTATGAGGCGGCCGAAGTGGACGGAGCTTCGCCGATACGCCAGTTTTTCAAAATTACGCTGCCTATGCTGTCGCCGACAACCTTTTTCCTGTTGATTACAGGGGTTGTAGGATCTTTCAAGGTTTTTGATCTGATTATGGTGCTAACGAACGGAGGGCCGGCTGGTTCGACATCCGTTATTGTTTTCTATCTGTATGAAGAGGCTTTCGTGAATCTGGAATCCGGGTATGCATCCGCCATGGGGATTGTTCTGTTGATTCTGATACTGTTCATCACCTTGATCCAATGGGTAGGACAGAAGAAGTGGGTAAATTACTAGGAGGCCGTTAAACATGAAATCCATTCGACTGAACCGGGTCATCATTACGGCCCTGATGGGCATCGCAGGGATCTTCTTTATCCTGCCGTTTCTGTGGATGTTGTCGGCATCGTTCAAGCCAGAGCTTGAGGTGATGACTTATCCGATTCAATGGATCCCGAGTACGTGGAAAGTCATTGAAAATTACAGCCAGGTATGGCTGGGGAGCATCCCGTTCGGGCTTTATTATCTGAACAGCATCAAGGTGACTTTACTGACGACTGCATTATCCTTGGTCATCTCCGCCATGGCGGCTTACGGCTTTTCCAAGGTTCATTTCAAAGGACGGGATGCGGTCTTTATACTGGTATTGGCTACGTACATGATTCCGCATCAAGCCATCCTTGTTCCGCAATTCATTATGTTTCGCTGGCTCGGATTGTTTGACAATCACATGAGCCTCGTGTTGCTGGGCGCTTCGGGGGTGTTGGGCACGTTTTTGCTGCGCCAGTTTTTCATGGGGGTTCATAACGAGATTATCGAATCCGCAAGAATCGACGGCGCGAACCACTGGAGAATTTTTTTCCGGATCGGGCTGCCGCTGGTCAAACCCGCGCTTTCGACCTACATGATTCTCCGTTTCATTTGGACCTGGAACGACTACCAGAACCCGCTGATCTTCCTGCGCACAGATTCACTGTTCACGCTGCAGCTCGGCATTCGTAAATTTGCCGATTTTAACGGCGAATTTTATTCGCTCATGATGGCGGGAGCCGTATCCGCAATCCTGCCGCTGCTGATTATTTTCATTATAGGTCAAAAACAAGTCATAGAAGGGGTGGCATCAGGAAGCGTCAAAGGATAAACGATCTAACAGTAGTTCAAACCGTCATCGTCTGGTTTTTTTGGAACGCTTATTATCATATACCAAGGGGGAATTCACATGTTCAAAAGAAATTGGAAGCGCTTTTTCGCTGCTGCGGCCATCCTTTCGCTCATCGTATCAGGATGTGCTTCAGGTTCGGGAGAAAGCCAGGGGGCCGGTTCGAACGGCAGCGCAGCGGACGGTACAGTGACCATCAAACTGCATACCTGGTATCCGAAGAAGACCGACAACTGGGATGTTGCCATCGCGGAATTCGAAAAAAAACATCCCAATATCAAAGTGGAATTCGTATCCGCGGAAGACAACAATTCCAACGAATATTACAAGAAGCTCGATCTCGCCGCGGCCTCCGGCGAAGCGCTGGACGTCGTAATGTTCAGCAACATGAATTACCTCAGCCAGCGTATGGAACTCGGCATGCTGGAACCGATCGACGGCTATCTGGAGCAAGAAGGTGCAGTCCTTGCTGACGAGTATACGGTAGATACCAGGATTGGGGGGAAAACGTACGGGTTGCCGGGCAAATCGGTTCTCCCCTTGGTGTTCATCAATGAAAACCATCTCAAAGAGGCGGGGCTTGAACTTCCGAAGGATTGGACGTGGGACGAATATATGCAGTATGCCAAGGCGATGACAAAAACCGACGCCGGCAAGACAAGATACGGAACTTATTTCCATAGTTGGTCCACGCAAGCATACTTTGTTCAGAGCATGAATCAAGCTGTCGGAGCGAACTTGACCACGGACGACGGAGCGGCAGCCAACGCGGATACGCCGAGCGTTCGCAAGTCGTTGGAGCTGCGGCTGCAAGGGGAGGAGGAGGGCTTCGTGACGCCGTATTCGGAAGTCATCAGCCAAAAATTGAACTATCGCCCCCAATATTTCAATCAGGAAACGAGCATGATTTCAATGGGATCATTCCTGGTTCCGGAAACCGGAGGAACGGATCAAGTGCCGGCGACATTCAAAACGGTTTTCGCTCCCCTTCCGAAGGTGAATAAGGAAGATCCAATTTCGGGCAATGTCAGCGGTGATGTGCTGGGGATCTATAGCAAATCGAAGCATAAAGAAGAAGCGTACACGTTTATCCGTTGGTATACGACAGAGGGAATCGCCCTTCAAGGGAAGTACTTTCCTTCCTGGAAAAAGGTGAACATGGACGAAGTCGTCGATAACATCATCGCCGGCACGAAAACCCCGGAAATGATCGACAAGGAATCTTTGCTCTACGTGCTTGAACATACAAAACAAACGACGGCGGCGGTCGCGGTGCCGTTCCATGCGGAGCTGGAGAAAGTGTTCGTCGAAGAATTCGACGCGATGATGCTGTCGGGCCAGGATCTTGATACAACCGTAAAAAACGCACAGCAACGCATTCAAAAAATCATCGATTCCAAGTAGGAGGGAAGCTCATGCTTTATCCCATTATGACCGCATCCCGGACGGTCTTCGATTTAAACGGAATATGGAATTTTAAACTTGATTCCGGCAACGGATTCGCCGAGAAATGGCAGGAACGTCCGCTTTCGGATACGATCCCGATGGCGGTACCTTCCTCATACAATGATGTGGGCGTGAGCGCCGAAATTCGAGATCATGTCGGCTGGGTGTGGTATGAGCGGGAATTCATCGTTCCAAGCATGCTTTCCACAGAGCGAATCGTTCTCCGATTCGGATCGGCCACGCATGAGGCGAAGGTGTACGTCAACGGCCGCTTGGCGGCCGGGCACGCGGGCGGGTTTACGCCGTTCGAGACCGAAATCAACGAATGGTTAACCGAAGGGAAAAACCGGCTTACCGTTGCGGTCTGTAACGTGCTTGATGAATCAACGCTGCCCGTCGGCAACTATTCAGAGCAGGAGGTTGAAGGACTCGGCAAAATCGTTCGCAATCGTCCGAATTTTGATTTCTTTAATTATGCGGGACTTCACCGGCCGGTCAAAATCTATACGACGCCTTGGGTCTACATTCGGGATGTCGAGATCGTATCCGGCGTGCAGTCTGATGGATCCGCCTTGGTGAATTATTCGGTGGCTGCAAGCGGCACGGTGGAGACAAAGGTCAGAATCCTGGATGAGGACGGCGTCGTTGTCGCGAGTGGAGAGGGGGCGGAAGGCGAATTAATGATCACGGGAGCGAAGCTCTGGGAGCCGCTGAACGCTTACTTGTACAGGCTGAAAATCGAGCTGCTGCAACATGGTGAGAAGATCGACGAATACGAGCAGCCCTTCGGGATTCGAACGGTGGAAGTGAAAGAAGGAAAGTTCCTCATCAACGGTAAAGCGTTCTACTTTAAAGGATTCGGCAAGCACGAGGATTCCCCGATTCACGGCAGGGGATTCAACGAGGCAGCCAACGTGATGGATTTTCGCTTGATGAAATGGATCGGCGCCAATTCGTTCCGGACGTCCCATTATCCGTACTCGGAAGAGCTCATGCGGCTAGCCGACCGGGAAGGCTTTGTCGTGATCGACGAGGTGGCAGCTGTCGGCTTGCATTTGAATTTCATGGCGATTCATGCAAAGGGCCCGAAACGGAATACGTGGAAGGAAATCAAAACCGGCGAGGCGCATCGGGAGGCCATTCGTGAATTGATTGCGAGGGACAAAAACCACGCCTGTGTCGTGATGTGGTCAATCGCCAACGAGCCGGCAACGGCGGAGGACGGGGCGTATGAGTACTTTGAACCGCTGTTCCGGCTGGCGAAGGAATGCGATCCGCAGCAGCGTCCCGTCACGGTAGTGACCTTGCAGGAAGGCAGCCCCGAAGATTGCAAGGTATCGGATCTGGCGGATGTCCTGTGCTTAAACCGCTACTACGGTTGGTATGTGGAAGGCGGGGAGTGGGAGTTGGCTCAGGCCAAGCTCCGCCGCGAACTCGAAGGCTGGAACAAACGTTGCCCGGACAAACCGATCATCATGACGGAATACGGCGCGGATACGATCGCCGGGTTTCACGATGTCGATCCCGTCATGTTCACCGAGGAGTTTCAGGTCAAATTTTTGCAGGCGAATCACGAAGTCTTTGACGAATGCAGAAATTTCGCCGGGGAACACGTATGGAATTTCGCCGACTTCCATACAAGTCAAAATATCATTCGGGTTCAAGGAAACAAAAAAGGCGTATTTACCCGCGACCGCAAACCAAAAGCCGCTGCACACGAGCTGAGAAAGCGGTGGCATTCGATTCCCGATTTTGAGTACAAGCCGTAAATTTTCCTGTCCCGCAATGATAAGGAAGGGGCTTTAAACGGGAAGGCAAGGAGCTTAGTCTCCTTGCCTTTTTCAATATTAAACGTGACCAGGGTCATGACTGCCCTACCGCCAAATGAAGTTCCTCTTGTTTTAGTTTACCGAGCAATGCTCGACGCTCACCGCTCCTCTAACCTTCCTCAAGAGGCTTCACTTCAATGTCCTCACATCCACCGTATTGGACAGGACATCCACTTCATTCGGAATAATCCCTTTCTCAAACATATAATCGGCGACCGCTTGCCAACGTTGGCGGACGGTGTCATCAATCGGGTCAAACGGGTATAAAGAGCCTTCCAGCTGCTGACGAGCCACAGGCTCGGAGACGCCTTGGATGTCCTGAATTAATTGGACAGTGTGATCGGCGTCGCCGGATAGAAGCGCGGACTCTTCATTCAAGCCTTCGAACACTTCATGGACGAGCTCAGGATGCTCCTTCAGGAAGCCGTTTCGCACAATATACACCGTATCGTTCTCGGATTCGATGTCGCCTGCGGAAATGACCAGCTCTGCACCGAAATCGACGAGCGCCACGGCCGTAAAAGACCCCCATGTCGCCCAAGCGTCAACTTGCCCGCTTTCAAAGGCAGGCCCCGCTTCCGTTGGCGGAAGATAGACGATCTCGACTTCGCTCGCATCGAGTCCGCCTTTCTCCAGCGCTTTATATAGTAAGTATTCGCCCGTGCCGCCGCGGTTGACGGCGATTCTTTTGCCCCGAAGGTCGGAAGGGCCCTTAATGCCGGCTTCCGGCTTGGCCACAATGCCTTGATTATTTTGATCGCCAGGCTGCTTCGTAAAAATCGTAAATTCCGAGGAGCCCCCGACAAGGGCGCTGATGGCTGCCGTAATCGAGCCGATCGTGATGTCGATCGAACCGGCGTTTAACGCCTCGATCGCCGGCGACATGGCGGCGAAACCGCCGGTTTTTTCAATGCTCGCTCCGGCTGCTTCCAGCCTTTTATACAGGGGCCCGCCTTCCTCGGATAAACTTAATGGCTGGGCACTGCGCAGGATGCCAAGACGAACGGGGACAGCCTCATCCTTGGCATTGGCTTGTTTCGCTTGGCCGGCTTTACCGCAAGCCGATAACGTAACTAACAGAATTACTAATAGTAGATGTAAGCTTATTTTTCGCATAGGACACTTCCCTTTTTGCCGGATCGTTTAATGGATGTTATGAGCCCACGTGAAGACCTTCTCCTGTTCTTCTAGCTTCGGCGTCGTTACGGCCTGACGGTTCACGCGCAGATGGGGCAGGATGTATTCTCCTACACGGTAAGCTTCTTCAAGCAGCGGAACACCGGAGAAAATAAACGTTGAAATGCCCGCATCCTGATACTCTTTTATGCGCGCCAGCACGGTTGCCGGACTGCCAACGATCGTGGTGCCCGGACCTGGTCGTACCAGACTCATCCCGGCCCATAAATCCGGATAAATTTCGAGCTCCCGCGCGTCTTTCGGAATTTGGCCGTTGTGATTGCGCAGCATGCGCTGCTGCCCCACCGAATCGCTGTTTCGAAGAATGGATTGCATATGCTCCACGGTCTGCGGATCCATCGTCTTGAGCAGCCGGTCCGCTTCTTGCCAAGCTTCCTCATCCGTATCGCGCACGATCAGATACAGCCGGATGCCATACCGCATCGTACGGCCTTGCTCTGCCGCTAAAGCCTGAAGATCTTGGATCTTCTCGGCGACCTGCGGAGGCGTTTCGCCCCAGCTCAGGTATGTGTCGATGTGCTTGGCTGCCGTGAGGTGAGCCGCTTGCGACGAACCGCCGAACCACAGGGGCGGTGTTGGCTTCTGCGTGGAGGTGAGCTGCAAGGCTTTGCCTTCGGCGGTAATGTACTTGCCATGGAAGTCCAGGCTTTCCCCGGCCACGGCTTGCTTCCATACCTGAATCCATTCATCCGTGTAGGCATAACGCTCATCATGCCCAAGCGTCGATCCATAGGCGCGCATTTGCGCCGTGTTCCCGTTCACGATGTTTAATAGGACGCGTCCTCCGGAGAAATCATCGAAGGTTTGCGTCATTTTCGCGGCGAGCACGGGGGAGATCAGAGGCGGATGGACAGCGATGAGAAAACGCATATTGTTCGTGCTGGAGATGAGGGAGGAGCCCAGCACCCACGTATCATGCGGGCCCGTTGCCAGCAAGGCGCCGGTAAATCCCAATTGGTCGACAGCCGAGGCAATCTGCCTCAGGTAAGGCAAATCGATTTTGCGCGCGCCCTCCGTTGACCAAGGACTGCGGCCATCCGGCGCGGTTAAATACCAATACACTTCAACGCTCTCTTGGTGTGCAGCCATGCTATTCTCCTCCAATTTCTACGGGTACGGGCAGAACGGCATCCGAAACGACAATGCTCTTAGGCAAAATATGCTGCCTTGCTAACAGATCGGCAACCCGCTGTTGTTCGGTTATGAATTCCTCGCTAATCGGCTGCAGCCCCCAAGGTCTCCGCCGAAGCGCGGCTTCCCATGAATCCGCGGATGGCCAATCGGGCAGGTCCCGGGCAAACAGCTCCGCCGCTTCGCGCGTGTTGTCTTGAATCCATTGATCTGCTTGCTGCAGCGCTTCAACGACGGCCTTAAGCAGCTGCGGCTGATTCGTCGCAAAATCCCGGCTGGCAAACCATACGGAACGGTGGGAGATATGGGACTCAAGCGGCACCAGCGTGCGAACGAGACCTTTGTTATGCAGCTCCGTCAGCTGCGGATCGTTGCCGACCCAAGCCTCCACTTCGCCGGCCAGCAGTGCTTTCGCCCCCGCATTGCCTACATCCGCACGAGCGACATCATCATATAGAAGGCCTGCCTTATCGAGCGCGGTTGCCAGAAAACTCGTATGCCAGGAACCTTCGGACAGCGCAATGCGCAAGCCTTTCAAATCCGCAACGGATTGCACCGGCGATTCCTTGCGCACGACTAAGGCACCGCTGGCTGTACGAGGATTCGATACCGCAACGTAGACGATATCGATACCCGACGCCTGCGCGGTTAACGGCGGGGTAGACCCTGTTCCGCCGAAGTCGATTTCGCCGGATGCGATCCGCAGCGGCGTCCTCGCTCCGTCGGTGTAATCAACCCAGGCAACGGTTGCGTTAAGGTCTTTAAGAATCTCTTCCAAAAAGCCCAAGCGGCGCAATACGAATAACGAATGATTATTAGGATGAACGCCGATGGTTACGTCTGCTTTCGTTTGAGTCATGTGAGGGACACTCCTTTGGCAATGTTTTGTTCAGCCGCGGCTAACGGTTCTGGAAGAATCCAGTCCCATACGTTTACGGGATTCGGGAGGAAACCATGCTCGAACAGGAATCTGCTCTGGGCTTCAAGCGCTTTTAAATAGTCTTCACGCAGTGACGGTCGAAGGGAAATATTGCGATAAGCGGAGGCAACATATTCGGAGGAAGCGCCGGTTTCCTTCGTAACGACCCGAATGAAATCCTCGGGATGATCTTTGGACCAATCGGCGGCGCGAAGCAGAGAAGTGAGAATCTGCTCCACGACATGCTCCTGCTCCGTTAAGGCCGTATCGACCGTCACGGTTCGGGGCACGCCATTGTTGACTCGCACCAGCGGATCCGGATGGAACCCGAGCTCGATCACTTCCTTCAGCCCGACCGTACGGGCGACCTCCAGCCCGGTAGCTCCTTTGACAAAAACAGCATCGATCTCACGCCGCTGCAGCGCCTCGATTTCGGTATTCCAGGAATCCCTTCTTCCTTCGCGAGCCGCTTCAAGATGGGTGATGTTGACGTCATCCAGCGTAAGATTCGCCAGCGAGAGCGCATTATGAAACCCGCGAAGCGCTTGGGCCGCTCGAAAATCGATCTCCAAATACCGATGACGAGGAATTCCGATTCGTCTCCCACGCAAATCGCCAGGCTCCTGAAGATCCGAGTCGGGAAGGGTAAGAATGGCTTGATATTCATCGACCCAGCTTAGCCCGATCAGCCGCGTATCACTCCCGGTTGAGCTTGCCCATAAAGCCGGAATGTTGCCGCCTTCCCGGACCAGGAATGGCAAGGTGTGATTAAAATGCGCATCAGGCAAAGCTTGACGGGTGTCTCGCGTCAGCTCCGCTGCCGTACATCCGGACTTTTCAAGCTCCTGATCAAGCAGCCCGAGGTCAAGGGCCAAACTGGCTGCTGTCGGAACCGGGCAGCGGGTAATCCTTATTTCTTTTACGATTTCTTGCGGACTATCGATGTTGGGCATGGTTTCTACAGCTCCTTTCTTTTTCTAGATCAGAAAGTATAAACATCGGAGAATCTGCTGCCTGGTATCGCAAGAAAAACTACCGCTAAACGCGGTCTGTCTTCTTTGAAAGTACGTCGATAGACGTTTTTCTTACGGTTTCACATCCGGTCAAACGCTCGCTTGTGATCCACCTCCTTCAAGAAATGGTTATGGAATTCCCCTCCCGAGCGGGATGGCGTTAGACACCTATGAACCTTTCTTTAAGGGATAGGGGAGGTTTTCTGCTTCATGCCGGCTTGCCACTTCGGTTATGCCCAAGACCCGTTTCAGGATGTGATCGATGAATGCGGCCACTTCGGCATTTCCCCGTTGACGGGGGCGCGGGAAAGGGACGGCTCGATCCATCGCAATCCGGCCCTCCTCAATGAGCACCACGCGATCGGCCAAGACGACAGCCTCTTCGACATCGTGCGTAATCAGGACGGTCGTAAATGGCTGCTGCTGCCACAGCGATTCGATTAATTGCTGCATTTCAATGCGGGTCAATGCATCCAGCGCGCCTAAAGGCTCATCGAGCAGCAATAGTTTGGGTTGGCTGGCGAGCGCTCTGGCTAAGGCGACGCGCTGCTTCTGACCGCCGGAGAGCACGGACGGCCAATCAT
Organism: Paenibacillus sp. FSL W8-0919; assembly: GCF_038003785.1. Taxonomy (NCBI): domain Bacteria; kingdom Bacillati; phylum Bacillota; class Bacilli; order Caryophanales; family Paenibacillaceae; genus Paenibacillus; species Paenibacillus sp. FSL W8-0919. Next base: position 14,155 of record NZ_JBBOPV010000001.1, on the reverse strand, counting down.
TGGCCCGGGCTCCGAGCCCAACCTGTTCTAAAGCGGCTTCCGCTTTATGACGGTCTTCTTTTCGAAGTCCGATCGCTACATTATCGATGACCTTATTCCAGGGCAGCAGCCTGGCATCTTGAAACATCATCCGGGTCTCGGCATGCACATGGTGGACCGGATGGTCATTGATCCATATGCCTCCCGACGTGGCGGGCTCCAATCCGGCGATCACGCGCAATAGCGTACTTTTCCCGCAGCCGCTTCGCCCGATGATCGCTATGAACTCTCCCGGCTTCACGTCCAGCTCAATGCCTCGAAGTACAGGCTGTTCGCCAAAGCTTTTCTGTAATTGGGTTATACGAAGATGCACACCGTGGGTAGAGGATTTCAGGGTCGACACATCCTTTCAGAGCTTAGTTGTGATAATTCGGGTTCCAGCGTAAGAACCGCCTCTCTAAGAGCTTGGCGATAGAATCGGCCAGCTTTCCAAATAAGGCATACAGCACAATGGTCAGCAGAATGATATCGGTTTGCATGTATTCTCTTGCATTCATGGCCAGAAAGCCGATGCCCGAATTCGTAGCAATCGTCTCGGATACGATCAGGGTGAGCCACATGATGCCTAATGCGTAGCGGAGTCCGACCAGAATGGAAGGCAGGGCGCCAGGCAGAACGACTCTCCAGAAGAGCGAAGCGGTGCGCAGCCCGTATACGCTGCCCATTTCGATCAATCCGTTATCCACGGATCGGATGCCGTGCAGGGTATTGATGTACACCGGGAATAACACGCCGATCGCGACCAAGAATATTTTCGATTCCTCGCCAATGCCAAACCATAGAACGACTAGTGGAATCATCGCCAGATGAGGAATATTGCGTACCATTTGAATCGTGGTATCCAACAATTTTTCAGCGATGGACGATAAGCCGTTGATAAAGCCCAGCACAAGACCGATTCCCCCGCCGATTAAGAAACCTATGAACGCTCTTTGAAAGCTGATGGAGATATGTTCGATTAACTTTCCTGATAACAGCAAATCTCTGAAAGAAAATAAAACGTCTTGGGGCAGGGGGAGGATTTTCCTCGATATCACGTCAAGATTGGATAATATGGCCCACACAACGATTAGTAAGATGGGGAGAACCCAAGGCAAACATTTTCCGATGAACGGATTGGACAGGAACCTTCTCGTCACTTCAACTCACCTGGCCTTTAAAAATAGGATCAAAAATAAAAGGCCACAACGCCAGCACAATATCTGCTGAGGCTGTGACCTCCATTTGAATGGTCGGTATCATTTGATATTTAATTATTCCTATAAGGTTAATATGGATTTGATTATACTTCCCGATTTTGGATTCGTCAACCGGAAATGTGCGAGTCCATGGAAGAGGTTATGTTAAAATATGGTGTAATGCAAATTCTCTCTTACGGAAAATACGTACTTGAGTGAAGATGATGTGTAGGAGTGTTTTATATGAACAAAAAAATAGTCTTGTTGTATCTTCTTCTTGTTACGTTGCTCATAACCTCCTGTTCGCCAAGAAACCACGATCGAATAGAAGAAGAATCCGGCGCGTTGGAGATAGTAAATATATATTTGTACCGTAAAGACTCCGGTCGCGTACAACCCGAACTGATCAATGTACAAAGTGATCCTGATTTGCTAAAGACTGCTGCACAATGGGCAAAGAGTGGGGAGGCTGAAGAGTTGCCTAATGCCCAAGAAATAAAACAAATGTATGTCTTTCAGTTTCAATTTCGGAACGGAGATACCATCCAAGATGTGTATTATATGTACGTTACGGACACGAGTAATAAGCAGTACATGAAGGAATTTGAAGGGAGTCTTAAAAAGGATACCGACAAATTTGACGATTTGGAAAAAGAACGGATACTAAATTTAATTGGACTTGAGAGCTGGAAAAAGGTTTCAGCATCAGACTTATTAAATTCGTGATCGTTACGTGGTAATCAGGGCGAATCTTATATAGACATGAAATGTGTGGGGACAAGAGTGTCTAATATATTATATGGTTTTGGGACGTTCCCCGTATATCACCCAAGGGTGCAATAACTAATATGAACCGCTCCCGCTGGAGGATGTGTTCATTCAAAGGTCACAACTCCAGCACAGGTTTCCGTATTTGTGTTATAGTCATAGAATGTGACCTTCAGATCAAGACTCGAGCCTTCCATAACTGAATACTCGCCCGAATCCAGTTTGATAGACCCGAAGACGGGATCGAATTCGTCCGTATCTTCAGGGAATACCGTGACGTTTATTCTGGCAGTGAAACCCTCATACGTTGCTTCGACATAGGTTTGTCCCGGCATATGCCCCGTGATCCGGCCCAATGCATCGACATCTGCGATGGCGCTGTCCCCCGCGATGTATACTGCTGCGCTGGACAAATCATCCTTGACCCCGTCGGAATAAACTGCTTGAAGCACGGTTGTGACGCTTGCGCCTGCTTTCAATTTCTTCTCCTTATCCGTAAACGAGATACCCGTTAGCGTACGTTCCGCTGGCGGCCGGGCCTCGGAAGGAGATACCTTCATCAGCTGAAATTTATTGTCGTCCCCCCGCAAAACGGTTCCAGAGAAAATAAAGCCGCCGTCAGGGGTTGCTGCTGCGGTCCCAATGTTGTAAATTGGAGCCCCCTTAAACAATTCCCTGCTGATAAACCCGCCGTACGCGTCCACGTTTACCACATTGTATTGCTGTCTCCAATCCAAAGCGCCCTTAGTAGTATGTCCTCCCAACATGACGTAGCCGTCTTTTGTCTGGAGCAGGCGATTAAAGGATTCGGAATTCGTACCATCGCGATATGTTTTCTCCCATTGTACCTGTCCGTTCGAATCGGTTTTGGTAAGAACAGTTACACGTTTACGATCCATATATTTGGAGCTTAAGATCACATAACCTCCATCCTCCGAAGCAATAATCGATTGGCCAGTCCAGCGGCTGCCTGGGTCAGCGAATTGTTTCAACCAGACCTGTTGGCCTTGATCATCAATCTTCACCATCAGCAGCGCATCAAGTTCTTTCGATTCATATTCGACATTGCCTCCAAAGCCAACAGCGATATAACCGCCGTCAGTCGCGGGGATCAGATCGTATATAGAGTCGGCAGTACCCGAAAAACGGTACCTTTTGTACCACAGCGTCTCTCCGTTTTTATCGATTTTTGTAATATTCGGTGTTTCATAGGCGACACCTCTTGAAATCCCTGTGCCGGCAATTAAAAAGCTGCCGTCGTCCGTTTCGACTATAGCTTCCGGGGTATTAGAGAATCCGTCATTGACCAGAGCCTTCTCCCACAGCACATTCCCCGATGAATCCAATCGGACTATGAACAACTGGTGGATGGGTTCACCGTCTCCCCTCGCTGAACCTACAACAAGGTATCCTCCGTCTTTTGGTTCAATGGCCAGATATGCCGTGCTGTTGTCCGAATTATTTTTCAGTTTCTGTTCCCATTCCACCTGTCCTTCCGCATCAAGCTTCAGAATATAGGACTTTTGAAACAAAGACCACTGCCAATCCTCCGGTCCAACCTTTTCCTTCTCGTATATGCTTCCTAAGGCTAAGTAGCCGCCGTCAGAAGTCGAGATCACTCCTTTCCCGGTGGAGTTGCTTCCGTAATCCCTGGACCATTCGACAGCTGATTGCACCTCTTCGGCAGCCGCATGTCCCAATCCGGACAGAAACCCAAACGTCAGCAGCACCCCGGCAATGCATACCGTAATAAACCGCGAAAAGATTCTTGTCATAATCAAACCCCTTTCGATACAAATGATGTATTTGACTTGAGAATTTGTTGATATCCTCTGTCAAATTCATTATTCATTTGATTCTAAGGTGTTGGTATCCCACAAACTTCATAATTCCCTACTGCATTGGAACCATCTTCCATATTTTGAATCTAATAATAAGTCGTGCTCATGGGACTAAAGGGAATACCTTCATGACTCTTTCCTTGCTATGAAAAAAAGAAGCCGGCGGATCCGCCGGATTTCCTAATATTTGTTCACCCGGAAGTTCGAAAGCATCACTCTATGAAAACGTAACAAGGGTGCTGGATCTTTGATAGAATGGTTTTTGACGAAAACAAATTATCCAAAGATAGGGGCATTCATTAGGTGTACGCTACCCCCGCAATCTTCAGCAAAATCAAAACTAAAGAAACCGAATAAACCAGATTGGATTCGTTGTGATCGGTGGAAGAAGGCTCTCTAGTAGGGAGTTCCGGAAGCTTGTTTAAGGATGTAGACGTCGAGGAGGTTGACTCAATTAATGAAAGCGACAATCGAAGGACTTCTCCGTGTATTAGGGGAGCATCATAAGGAGGCCCACGGCATTCCGGAAGCGGACATCCAGGCCAAGGAACAGAGCCTTGGCTTTCGGTTGCCGGTGGTCTTGCGGGATTATTATAAGAATTTGGGACGTTCCCCATATATCACCCAAGGGTGCAATAACCAATATGAACCGCTCCCGCTGCAGGATGTGTTCATTCCGGATAAAACGTTTTTCACGACAGACAAGGCATTCCTGGTCTTCTATCAAGTGGAGGAATCCGTGATCTATTGCGGGATCCGCATTCAGGATTTGGAGAAGGAGGATCCACCAGTCTATCTCTGCGCGTGGAACTCACCCGACTGGCAGCTGGAAAACCGGTCACTTCAGCATTTTCTAGCTGGTAAGGCATTTGTGCAGTTGGGCGTCGAGGACCGGCTGCCGTATTGGGCCATTTTCGATGAGAGCATGTGGGGCTTGTCCGACTATTGCAGCAGCATGCATTTGGAGCGGGAGCATGAGATTGATGAGGGGTCAGAACTGAATGCATGGAAAATCTACGTAAAGGATGATGTGCTGATTGTGTTCGAGCTCTACGTATCCGAAGAGGAAACGGATGACGTGTTGGCTGTGTACCTGGCGTCTTTCGAGCGAGCCAATTTGGGGAAGCTGTTGAGCGGGATGGGGCGAGCGGCCAATTTGCCTGCGTTTCGATCGAATCAATCAGAATCGTGATGATTCTTGTGTAGTACGTTGCAGATTTGGCAGTTCTGATAGGCACTTTCGGCTGAGCGAAGCTGCGTATAAGAGAGGACCTTGGAACCTTTTCCAGTTATTTGAAGTAGGGTAGAATGACTATCTAGCAAATGATGAAGAGGTTGAATTATGTCCAAAATCCTTGTGCCTCCTGAGGTGCTGCTGTCGGTGTCAGAGCAGTTCAATCGAGCCTCCAATCAGTTGGAGGCGAATTCAAACACGCTGAACCAACACATTCAGATGCTGGCGTCATGTTGGGACGGGACCACGTGCTCGCGTTTTTATTATGATTTCCAGCAGGCGTATCGCGACATGAAATTGACGATTGAGCATATGCAGGTGACTTCTCAGGAATTAAAAAAAATTGCTTATAAATTCATGCAGGTCGACAATGAGCAGGGAAACTTAGACCCTAGGTGCGCATCTCCACAGACCCTGAACTCTTTGGGGATGAGCAATGTCCACTATGAAAAGGCCATCAAGGAAAAATCGTTTGGAGACCATGTCAATGAACTGGGAATGGAATTTAAAGCATTCGGCGTGGGAGTTCAGGCAGCTGCCGCCGAGATGTGGGACTCAGCTAAAGATACGGCGAACGCCTTGATCGAGGAACCGGTCGAGACTGGGAAGCAGATGGCATACAATGCTACGATCGGGACCGCGGAGGAGATTGTAAAGACAACGATTTGGGGTGCCAAAATGGCACTTGATATCGGTGACACCCGCGAGAAATTCGGTGAGGAGGTCCAGGCGGAGCAAGAACTAATCAATGAGATGGGCACATCGACCTACCTGGGTCAGCAGGCTGCCATGATTTTCGGCGGCTTTGCCTTGAAACGACTTGGTGTCAAGGATACGCCTAACCTCAAGAAAGATTCTGGTGGCGATGGGGGTAAGGGTGGAGCGGGGACTGGTGATCTTAATAGGGTAATCTCAAGTATTGATGATTTATCGGATTCTTCCAAATCAATGATTACCACTAGTCAGAGGGCAACTTTGAATCAACAGGAAAGAACATATTCGCATTTAACCGCAATGGATTTAAAAGGAGCTCAGAGGGACTTAGATGGTAACCCAGTTCCAAAACCAGGTGGAGGTTATTATGATCATGCTCAAGAAGTTTCCGATGCATATCGTGGTTTAGTAGATTTGAAAAAAAGTTGGGAAGGAATGCTTAAAAATCCCAATTTAGATACTGAACTTCGCCAACTTTACACGTCAAAGTTGAATGAAGTAAATAATACAATGAAAAAGATAGAAGATATGTTTGCTCCCCGCGGGGGAGTGTTTCCACCAAAATAATGATTGGGGCTATGTAAATATGTACGATAGAAAGAAGAAGTTAAAAGAGTTTTTATCTGATGACGAATATGAGGTTATAGTACAAAATGCAACGAATTTTTCCGATATGCCACTGCCCGTATGGCACCTGGAAATTGCGAAAAAAAGTCTAAGTGAGTTGTCAAATTTTGATCTAATTCGCTGTATTCGCCAAGATGTTTTTACAAACTTAGCAACGTATGAAATTATTGAAAGGATTGATGAAAATAATACTCCTTTCTATGCTGATATTGATTCGCTGGAGCTAATGGAAAAACTATCGTCCGTTAGTGGGGAAATTCTCTCGACACATAAGGATAAATTAAATAGAATGATTGAAAATATTAAAAAAAAGAATTTAATAGATTTAGCAGATGTTTGGATGTTTGATGAACAGAAGGAAACGTACCAAGGTTATGTTGAAACGATAGAAAGAAAAATTCATTAATGTAAGGATATGATTTTTGGCAGGGGCTACCCAGTGCCGAAAGAGCCTTACATTTAACTATAACGCATATAACCCATATGGTATAATGACCGATGCCCGTCTCGCATCACACACTGCGAGAGATAATGCAAATGCTCGTCCCCCTTTAGAAGAGATCTTGAGGGGGGTAATGGTTTTGCTGGAGGGTGCCTATCATAGACAGCCCTCTTTGTTCTTATGGAAATCTTGGACTATTCTGTAGTAACAATACCAGGTAATATAATGGTACAATATGTAATTAATAATGTGGAGTGAGGATGCAGCTAGCATCCTCACTCTTTAACAACAGCCGCTTCTAAGGGCAGTAGGCAGTTAGAGGGACTAGAAATAGGTCGTTATCCCATCCACGGGCGGCCTATTTCTTTTGTTTTGGTTCAATGCTAAGACAATTGTTACGACCAGCCCGATAAGCGTGACAAGTAGCGAACCGAACTGGATCATTAATGTCAGAGCATCCCTTTCATAAATACGGTATAATTTACTTCCTATGATTTACAGAAATAATGGAAATGGGGTAGAAAATGAAAGAAGTAAAATCCATTAAGTTTTCAATAACATTTTTTCTTATTCTTATTATTTGTTCGGCATGCCTGAGCACTAAGGAAGAAGGGCCAAGTGGAGCTATTTTATTAGATGAATTAAAAGGCTTGTCTGAAAAGGGTGTATCACTGAATTGGGATGATTTCAACAAATACTCTTTTGAGGACATCGGTTCAGGAGTATATATAAGAAAGTATCAAATCGAAGGAGGACACGAGTTATTTATTACAGGTAAAAGCCTAAAGACTCTTCCGGAGAAAATTTATATTATCAATAAAAATGGTAAGGAATTATCTCTTGCTCAGGATGATTTGAGCGTTTTATAGCCGCATGATAGCGGCTTTTTTATTTTAAAGATACAGGATCTTCTCAACTGCTGTTTAGAAATGCGGTCACGAAGTCCATTCCACATGACCCGGATGTTTTATCAGATCGTAAAGAATTTTCTCGAGGAGTTTAAATTAGTGACTCCTATCTTTCGAATAGGCCAATTCATTGGTGAATGAATACATTTTTTAGAGAGCATATTTGCATATAAACGAATAACCAAACCTTTTGTTTGGTTTTGAATAATCTGTAGCATTGCAAAAAAGGTACATGTCACCATTTGTTGATCTATTTTTGAATCTGGAGGGGAGGAACTTATGGCACAGCCGAAAAAAATAAATACGCATGAAAAAATTATTATTGCTGGAATGAAGCATATGAGTAAACCATACAGGTTGGGGGCTGAGCCGTTTCAGACCAAAGAGTTTGATTGCAGCTCATTTGTACAATATCTTTATAGCCAAGTTGACGGGATTCTTCCTCGTACTTCCAGGCAGCAGAGCCTGATCGGCAAAAAAATAAAGAAAGAAAATATTCGAAGAGGAGATTTATTGTTTTTTACCAGTCGGGCCCGATATTCAAAAAAGGGCATTGAAAGGATAGCCCACGTTGCTATTTTTATTGGAAACGACAAAATGATACACTCATGTAAAATGGGTGGTGTCGTTATATCGAAATTATCAGATGTCATCAATAAAAATGATAACAAACGCTGGGATGATTATTATTTATTCGCGAAACGAATATCAAAAGATGAATTGCAAGATCTAATCACAAAACCTCAGGAAAACGCTAGTTCCAAGTTAAAGGCTAAACAGTAAACCCAAATCTTGAAATGTAATAAATTAAGGGGACCATGAAATAAAGCAGAAAGAGCCGTATATTTTCAAATTCCGATCTGCAAAAAACTCGTAAGCCCTAATGATACTACCAGCCCTTGCACAGACTCTTCCTCTAAGCAGGCGATGCTGTGGCTCAGCTAGAAACCACGGCCCTCGAGTGAACTGCCCCCCCAATGTTAGATGATGTCTAACATTAGGGGGGCAGTTGAAATCTCTATTAGAATCGGCTGGTTTTCTTCACTCAAGCATTCAAATGAAGTTACATATTTCTCAATTATACCTTGAGGCCCCGTAGGTAGTGATTCAAGAAATATTTCTTTTCCTGGACCAAGAATCGCCTTCCTTCCGAATTGCTCCATACCGTTGAAGAATGGATGGATTTAATTTGGGCCTTAGATGCTCCATCGTGGTATTGCACCTTACGATGTTGACCGGATTATTGATGCGATAGGAAACTTCAAGACCGTCCAAGAGATACTTCGTTCCTTTGAGGAGGTTGTTCTTCCGTAAATAATAGTCGCCGACATCGATCAGGAAATTGGCAAAGCGGTCATCGATGATATGTCGGGTGTAATTGCCGATGATTCCCCCAGGGCGGAGATGCTCTTCAATGAGCTCCTCAAATCTTTCGAGATAGGGATCCACCTCGAAATGATACATGTTAGCCGCTTGAATGATTTTAAACAACGCTTTTAAAATTTCGTCCTCGTGAGCAGCAATATATTCAATGTACGGTTCAAGAACATCGATATTCCCCTTCATGAGGCGGTACAAATAACGGTTGCCTCTGGCCCATTCCCGAAACTGTTCCTTGGTCTGTTCAGCCTGTTCGTCGGTTTCGATAATCCAGCTCTGGTCCTCGTAGCGGGATAAATAGTAAAGGGCTAGATCATAATCAGCGTTTTCTGCTGCTATCGAACCTAATAACAAATCGGAGTACAAAATATAGCCGAACAATGGTTTTACTGGCTCAAGTTGTCTCCGGTTTGTCTTGATTTGGCTATGCTTCTGAGCGTACAACATTCTTGCGATCCGCCCCATTTCCTGGGCATGCGTCTTGGCTTTGTTCCATTTGCGTAAGGATAATAACGTGTTGGTCAGGTCTTTTAAAGCATCTAATTGCACGCCTTCGGGGACTCGCCGGATATAAGCTTCAAACTGAATGGCGCAGTGCAGGTTATTCTCCTGGTTCTCATTTAAGGAGCAGGTAAAAATCCGGTATTGGCACAAGCCAAGCCGCTCGGCGTGCTGGTACTTCTCACCGTCAGCCACTTTTTTGTATATGATTAGGGGCGCTTCCCGTTTCCCTTGCTGGAATAGTTCTTCCGCACAATCAAAGAGCGGTGCAGCGTAAGATGGATAATCCATCATCATATCGACTGCCTGTGCGACGCAGTCTAGTTTTCCTAGCTCGGCACAGCGCATGATAAAGGGTCCAAGCCGCCGCCAGTTCAAGGATAATTCGTTTAAATATAGATCATAAAAAAATCCTTCTTCTACATCCATAGCTCTTGTAATGGAATCAAGGCTTGAAACGGACAAGGCTTGTTGTCCCTTGATAAACCGGCTGAGCGTTCCCGAATTAATGCCTGCTCGATTGGCAAAAGAAGTGATGCTTAATTGCTCCTTCTCTAGGTATCGTAATAGCTCCCTACTGATCGTAGCCTCTGTAGGTAACAAGAATATCATCCTCCGACCTCGTTATTCCAGAATTTAGGAAATGACTTATATAAGTAATTTAACGCATGATGGTAACTTTAATCAACCATTATTTTGTTTGAATACAATAAGCTATTAAAAACAAGTGAGGTGCTTAATTCTGAGGACTTTTGGAGATAAGAACACATTTGCTATTCAGTATGAGTTTGAAGTTAATCCTTTTAATGAAACCAGTTTGACTGGTGAAACATGGGGGAAGTTTGAATTAATTGTTCGTGGCATGGACGTCTGTCGATATAAAAGACTGAATAGCGAAGCTACCTATCAATGGAATTTGATATACATTGTCGAATGGTTTAGCGAAAATTTAAAGTATATTTTGAGTGAAGAACCATTCCCCTTCCCTGTTGAAGGACAGAACTCACTTGAACTTTTGAATAATAGTCTGTTGTTTGAATCAGACAACGATGATGAGTTTGATGCATGGTTCGATACAAAACAAGAATGGGAGTATAAGCACTCTTGGTTTTCAAATAGAGCAGGTTCATTTTTGCCTGATGTACTTTTCAGAAGGGTTAACGATAAAATAGAGATTGCTTGGAATAATGAATCAATTTACTCTTCGGAAGGAATATCATTTATTAATCCAACTGGAATTGAGTACGTATCACTTGGGATATTTGAATCTACCGTCAAAAGTTTCATTAAGGATTTCTTAGATAATCTTCTGCAAAATTCTAAAAATAAATGTGATGTAGAAGAAGTTTATCAAAAGTTCTTCATCTTCTAACCAATAACACTTCTAACCCATGTAATACCCGGTATAGAGGATAACGGGACGAAAGCGATTCAACATTCGACCATCTTGATCTCGTTCGAAATCTTGCTCTATCTTTGCCGTAATAACTGACCGATTCTGTCAGGAATAAAGGGTTATAATAGATGTTAGAAAATTCGATGTGTGATGAGCGAAGCTATACATCGGTTCAGGAGGAACGAAGATGGAATGGAATTACTATGATACGTTTATTACCGTTGCCCCGGATTGCCCCGCAGAGAACGGAACGAAGCCTCCGGACAAGAAAAGCGGAAAAACCAAGCCGGGCATCGAGTTTGAGTTGCTTGAGAATCATCCGTACGTCTATACCCAGGAGGAGCTCCTGTTCGAAGTACATATCCGGCACAAGAACATTCCGGAAGCGGAGCTGGCCGAGAGAAGGGAGCAGATTCGAGAAGCGTTTTTTAGGAAGCCGCAACCATGCTTGAGAGCATCCATGCTCCCGAAAAAATACGGATGGGGTCTCCATTTCAATGCGAAGGGGCAAATCGCGATCGTTCCGGTAGAATCTCCGGACTACCATCGCTTCGTGGAAGGGGCGAACGGAAAGGTGAAGCTGCTCGCCGCCATGAGGAACAAGAAGAAGTGATTCGGTACAGCGGCCACGACGATGTCTAGGTGACTTCTATTGGTCTGGATTTGATGATAAGGCCGTGGCTGAAGCTGCCTATAAAGCCATGAAACCAGAATTCCTCAACCAGACGGGCTTCCAAAGCGGTCAACATCTTGGAAAATGGAACTATACATATAAAAGGGCAGCCGATGGAACTCGATCGGCTGCCCTCTTGTTTTTTAAAATCACCAACAATTTTTTAACTACTTCAAATGTTTAATGAACCAAGCCTTTATCAATGGCAGAACCGTTGCAGGTTGCATGGCTTTGGTGTGATCCATATCCTTTCCTTTTAGGATTTCTATATCCCATCCAAGCTGTTCTAATTCTTCTTTATTGTTTTGAAGTATACCGATAATATCAACTGTGACATTGCCGAAGTTTTCTCCATAAACGATAGTGTCTTTTTCCCCGGCAAACGCCAATCTCGGAATAGCTAATTTATGTTGAATTTCCCGATCATCAAATTCCATTAAATGTTCGTACATTGTAACAAACTGTTTAGTTTGATTCGTGTCGATCTTTACTTGAATGTTATCCCAATCGACCTTTTCTGGACTGATTTGGCTTTGTTCATCAACAACGGAAGCATTTTGATTGCTTAAAGCTTGTTTATATGTTTTATTTGTCACAACCATCATTTCTTTATACGGACCATCTATTGGCGGAAAGCCACCCATGATTAAGCTTTCTAGTCTGTCTGTCCGAATAGCTAATTGTAATCCAACCAAAGCCAACCAAGAGTAACCATAATAGCTAAACTTCTTAACGTTCATTTCATTAGCAATGGTTAGTATATCTTTTACAATGCTTTCAGGGGTGAGATTCTCTGGATTCGGATGTTGTAAACGGTGCCCTTCGTAGTCGAAGTGTAGAATCCGGAACTTGTCCATAAGTCCCTCAACAAAATGCTTTCCTAATTCGGGGTCTACTCCCCACAGCTTTAAGTGTTCGGCATCCTGTCCATAAACGGATTCTTTAGCAACCGGAAGCATGATGGTGGGAGAGTTTGCATTTCCTACTAGACCAACTTTTAGCTCTGTTCCATCCGTAAGTTTTATGTTCTTTTCCATTTTTATCACTCCTAAACGGTTCATACGACCATCATATAACATTCATGCAATCTTTCGGTTTTCTATTTCCCGCCCTTTATATATTGGGGCTTTATTGGAAAATATGTTATTGTAGCACTTGAAGGTCTTACTTTAAAAAGGAGGTAATAGATGGAGACATATACCCCTAAACAAATTGCAAAGACCTTAAATGTCAGCACCACAACTTTGCGAAGGTATGAAGAACTAGATCTCATTCCTGCCGTACCGAGAACAAAAAGTAATCACCGTTTCTATACAGCGCAACACTTCCAAGCTTTTATTACGATTAGGGCCTTGTTGAAAGGATATGACATCCCTATTGTTTACGAAGTCATGAGACTGAGTAAAAATGCACGATATGAAGAAGCCCTTTGGTTAGTTAATGAACAGCAATATCATATTCAAGTGGAGAAGCAGCGAGTCGAAGAAATACTTACGATGATACAGAATGCCGATTTTACCAAATATAAAAATGTAAAACTAAAAGAATATATGAGTATTGGAGAGGCTGCCCAAATAGCGGGCGTAAATACTTCAGCTATCCGGCATTGGGAACATGAGGGATTAATCCATTCGGAAAGAAATAATGAAAACGGTTATAGACTGTTCTCGATATCTCAGCTTCGCAAAATCCTGGTCATAAGCAGCTTGAGGAAAACCGTTTATTATATTGAAAATATGAAGAGTTTATTGAATAATTTGGACAACCAAAATTATGATAAAGTCGAACGTTCCTTTCAATTGGCTTTGGAAAATTTAAATAATCAACTAATGCTTCAAATGAAAGGAATCGCAGAATTGATAAAATATATAAGGGAATTATGAGTTGAGGAAGTGGTGATCATGGTATTTCATACCTATACGATAGGGGGGAGAGCGATTCAACCGTCCGACCATCTTCATATGGTTCGAAATCTTGCTCTATCCTTGCCGGCCGTAGAAGAGGGGACCTCTTACGGAACCCCCGCATATCGCATCAAAGGAAAGTTATTGGCGCGTCTGCACGAAGATGGGGTTACCCTCGTACTAAGAATGGACTACGAAACGCGGGACTTCTTGATGCAGTTCGATCCCGATGTCTATTACATCACAGATCATTACCGCAACGCTCCGTATGTGCTTGTGCGCCTTTCGGCCGTCGACCCGAAGGAACTGCTGGAGCATCTCGAACGAGCGTGGAGATCCTGTGCACCAAAGAAGCTTCTGGATGGGTACAGCCCTAGTTGGAGTTTCGAATCGGAATCTTAGTGCTGCGTGTAAATGCAAAAGCGTTTAGCCAGCGCCTTAAATTGTGTTTTAATATAACTTATACTTCTCAATCTAGAATCACACTCGGTGGCATTATCATACTAAAGATAATTGGAAAGATCATAAGGGAAATGTTGACCGGTATCAA